>CAVYHA010000001.1:0-675297 GCA_963768195.1 uncultured Planctomycetaceae bacterium
CTGAGCAATCCGGGCAACGTGCTGAACACGCTCGCTGGTCAGCCCCAGGGACCGGAGCTGAAGATCATGCAGTCGGCATACAAGAAACTGCCGGCCGTTACGTGGCCGACAACAACCTTCCGTTACTAGCTGCCGCAAATCGTCCAGGTTTGGCTTCGCGGCGTTAAGCCGTGGGACGATTCGATACTCGATCTGGAAGTTCCAGGTTTCGTCGAGTGACCGGAAAAAACGATCAGTCCTTGCGGCTGCGACGAGCTGGCTCCAAGCGCGCAATTGGGGATGGCACTCAGGCAAAATGCCCCAATCTTCAGGCCGGAGCGAAGTCTTCTCACTGTCGTCGTCCAAGGGAGGAGGAAGCGGCCTGCCATTCAGGCTGTGGAATTCGTTGAGGCGGAATTCCAACCACTGCCGTAGCTTCCCCTCCTTGTAGAGCAGAAAGCCTCGCTCATCCTTGGCAACCCGATGTCCGTCCCAATCGAAGATAGCGGCAACCCGCGGATCCAGCGCAACTGCTGGGAACTTCGCTCGTAGCGATCTTGGCAGGCTTTTTCAAGCAACGTCGCACGCTCCAAGTTGACGATGAGTCTGGAATTCGGTTTTCGGACGGCGATGTCTCCCTGCACGTCGATTCCGGTGCCAAGGGGACCGAACGTTTTCACCAACTCATCCGTGATGCCGAGTTTCTTAGCAGTCTGTTTAGCCTGCGAGTGGGAGGCTCTTGATAAATCGCCATCACGGCCCTTGCGCGGGCAGCCAGGTCTTCGTCGGCCGGCATCTTCCCCTGCTGGATCGGCACGTTCAACCCAGCCACGTCCATGCCCGACAGCCCGCACCCGCCGTAGGCGACAATTAGTTGATCTAGAGACTTGCGCCGGGTAGACTCCATCCCGGACCAGACGCAAGCGTTGGTCGAGGAGCCCAACATCCCAGAGTCGGCTACGGCGCGAGAACGTCCATAGCATCTCAAGGCCGTTGCGATCTTTCTGCCGCTGGAGCAGGTTGTGCATTGCCCAATGGTCTTGGGCCGCGTCGTAGCAGATAAGTTCCGTTGAACTGTGGGCTGCCAGGAACGCGCAAGTTGATCTGGGTAGACCAGCGATTCCGCCAACCCCGATTTTGCGGCGGTGATCACCGTTCCAGTGGCCGAATCTTCGCATACCGCCAGGGACACGCACTCACCCAGAATCTGACCGTTCCATGCTGACGTTTCGCTCATTGCCCAACAGCCTCTGGATTGTCGCCTCGCGTGAACCCCGACCCTGGTTAAGGATCGGCGTGTGTTAACTCAGCTTGCCTTGAGATTGTCAACGATGGCCGGCGTGATCAACGAAAAACTCTCGATGGCTGACCGGCGGTTTTTGGGAAACAAATGCCTGTACCTCTTCCGCATGGCTTCGGTTTGATGCCCCATTAAATTCATCAATAATTCGCTGGTCCACCCCGGAAGCCGCGAGGTTAGACGCGAAGCTATGTCGGTACGTATGATAGCCGATTTTGAACCAGTTGCGACCGCCCTCCAAGCACCAGTCCGTTCCCCGCATCGGCCCCCAAAAGAGCCGGTTAGCCTGATCATTTGTGATTGGTTGGAGCGTCTTCTGGTCACCGATCACAAACTGGCCCTTGGGGCGTTTGGTTCGCCAGTCCAGCAAATAGGTCTTCAGTTCGGGATGAAGGTCTATGCGGCGAATAGTCTCGGTCCTAGTCCTCGACTGTCTTCGGCTGCGGGCCGTAACGTACCCGTTGTCCAGATCGACGTCGATCCAGGTCAAACGCAGCACTTCACCGCGGCGCATGCCGGTGTAGGCCGGGATGGCGTGCAGCATGAACGAGATAGAATCAACCGCGTTGGTGCGGACTGTGGCCAGGAGTTCCCCAATCTCTTGCGGATTAAGATATAGGCACTCCCACAGGTCCATGATCTTGTCTTCGGTCATCCCGCCCCGCTCGATGATCTGCTTGATCTCATCCGGAGTCCGAAAGGGATCGCGGTCTCTGCCACACTTGATCGTGAACAACTTGGACGCAGGTGAGGAGTAGGACGAGAGTGATTCCTGGGAGCAAACCCACTTGTAGAACTGGATGAGAGTCACCCGTTCCCTGGCCACCGTGTTGGAGTCCCTGATTGCCAGCCTTGCATAAAGAAATTTCTCGATGTGCTGCCGCGTGACCTTATTGCAAGCGGCGTCGACGAGGTCGCCCAAATGCTTCGTGAAGTGCCCCAGATGGATTTTCTGGCTGTTGCGATACGACTCGGCCAACATGTTCTTTTGGCTGTCCAGATATTCGGCCACCAGGGACCGCGTCGTAGGCAAGGGTGGCGGTTCCTCGGCCCTGCGAGCCGGCTCGGTCAACGCCCCGCCGCTGACGATGAAATCCCCCGTGTCGATACCAACTGGGAGCTTCAGGAAGCCCGTCAGGAGGCGATGGATGGTCAGTTCGACAGAGTTCTTTGCTGCCTCCGCGTCGGACCCACTACGGGTCTTCAATGACCGCTTGTATTCCTTCCCCGCATACCGAAAGCGAATGACGTACGTGCCGTTCTTGATTGCCAAATTGGCCATAGATGACTCCCGTGTGGCTGGACATGTTGGATTGCGAGACACGAGTCTGAACCATCAGACCCGTTTGCCACACGGTGACATACGATGGCCCTATGAGGCACTATTGAGGCACTACCGGTCACCGGCGCCTTATTATAAGGCCCAAAACGAAAGGCAAGGAGTCGTTGTAACTCCTTGCCTTGAAAGAAGAATGCGAGAGCGGGGATTCGAACCCCGATCCCTTTCGGGACTGGATCCTAAGTCCAGCGCGTCTGCCAATTCCGCCACTCTCGCAACGTGTCCACCACCCACCATAGTCTGGGGTATTTTTCCCGCAGCGTCAAGTAGATCAGAACCGGCTCACGTATTCCCGCAATCGCAGCACGTTTTGCGGCGGCGTTTCGTAGGGCAACGCGCCCGTGCCCATGCACACGTTCGACCGGCACGCGAACCTGCGTTCCGGGGAACTCACGGGCCAAACGGGCGGCCACGCCGATTTCCATGGGAATCCGCCCGTCGCGGCGCGGGTCCAGCGGCCGTAAGCCCAGCAATGCGGCCGCCGAACGAAACGTGGGGCGGGAGATGGCCGGAATGCCGACGTCCTCCGACCGGCGCACCACGCCGCCATAGGCTTCGGCCTCCAGATTATAGCGGCCTGTCGGCCAGATGCCGCCGCATCTCGGCCGCCAGAAAGAACGAGCCTGTGATGCAAACGAGATCATCGGGCCTGGCCAGCCGATGAATGGCGTTCCAGGCTTCGGCCGGGTTGCTCGCCACCTCGGTGCGACACGTCCTTGCGCCCGGCGTCTTCTGCGATGGACCGCCAACCGAGGCCAGCACCGTCGCCGCCGCCCGCAGTTCCTCGGGCGGAACACCGCGGGGATTTTCCAGGTATCGTGTGAAGATCACATGATCGAACCGGCCCAACAGTCGCTCGAGCATGCCGTGAACGTCCTTTTCCTGCGTTGTGCCGAAGACCAGCAATCGCCGCCGCGCCGAGAAGCTCTCTTCCAGCGCCTCGACCAGGGCCTCGATCGAGGCCACGTTGTGGGCGGCGTCAATGACGACTGCCGGCCGCCGGGCAACCACTTCCACCCGCGCCGGCCAGACGATCTCGGCCAATCCGCGGCGAACGGCCGCCTCGGGAATCGTCCAACCGTTGCGTCGCAACTCTTCCACCGCCGCCAGCACGATCGCCGCGTTGGCGGCCTGATGGCGGCCCGGCAGCCGCAGCGCCACCTCGTCGCCAGGCAAGCCGCCGCGGCGAAAGAGTCCAGAAATCGAAGCGGCCGGGCGAGTCGGCTTGTTCCAAGTGGCGTGGCGGGCGATAGTCGAAGCGGAAATCCGCCTCCAGTTCCGCCAGGCGGCAGCCGCACTGCCGGGCGACTTTGCGAACCACCTCCCGAGGCTCGTCGGCCGTCACGCCGCTGATCACCGGCACGCCCGGCTTGATGATTCCTGCCTTTTCAGCGGCGATGGCCGCCAGCGTTTCGCCGAGTTGCTTCGTGTGGTCGAAGCTGATGCTCGTGATGATCGAAAGGCACGGCGTGCAAACGTTGGTCGAATCGAGCCGGCCGCCAAGCCCCACTTCCATCACGGCTGCCCGCACGCCGCTTCGGGCGAAATGGCAAAAGGCCATCGCCGTGACGATCTCGAAATAGGTTGGACCCTGCTCCGCGGGACGATCCATCGCTTCGACGACCGGTCGCACCAGGTCGATCAGGTCGGCGAACTCGTCGGCCGAACAAGGCCGCCCATCGACGGCCACTCGTTCCTCGACCCGATCGAGATGGGGAGAAGTGAAAAGTCCCGTTCGGCAGCCGGCCGCCGAGAGCGCGGCCGCCGTCATGGCCGACGTCGAACCCTTGCCTTTCGTGCCGGCCACATGAACGACGGCCAGCTTCTCGTGCGGATCGCCCAACCGGCGGAGCAGTTCCCGCATGCGATCGAGCTTGAGCAATTCCTCGGAGGCGGGCATCGATTGCGTCCGTTCGTAGTCGATGCGACCGGCCAGGAATCGCAGGGCCGCCTCGCGGCGCGTCGTGGCGCGGTCAGGATTCGTGGGCGAAGCCATGGCGGGCCGATGACAACTGTGGAGCACCAAAACCGACAAACGACCGATTCTACCTTATCGCTCGTTGTTGGGCATGTGCCCCGGGCTGCCAAAACGGCAGGATTTCGCTGCCTAACTTGCCTGGAGATTGCCCTTGCGGGCGTCAGAATTTGCTCTGGTGCCGAACCACGGAATCGCCTAATATGCCCCGGCAGGGCTGGTTACTCCTTGTTTGGCCCGCGGGCTGGCAAAGATGGCGGCCGATGGCACACAAGTTGCACTCGATCGGGGTTGGACCCTGGAAATTGAGGCGACCGAAGCCATGTTGCTGGAAAGGCCCTCGCTGCTGATCACCGACGACGACCCCGGTTTTCGGGAGACGTTGCGCGTCATCTTCGAGCCGAAGGGATTTCGCACCCTCTTGGCCGGCGACGGCGAAGAGGCCTTGAAAATCGTTCACCACGAGATCGTCCATGTTGTGCTCTTGGACATGCACATGCCCAAGCTCACCGGATTGGAGACGCTGCGGATGCTCAAGGAGTTCCGAGCGATGTTGCCGTGCATTCTGCTGTCGGCCCAACTGGACGATCTGATCGTGGAGCAAGCCCGCCGCGCCCATGCCTACTCCGTGCTCTCGAAGACGGTCACGATCGGGCAGATCATGTGCGCCGTGCGGCAGGCCTTGCAGCGAACCTATGCGTGGCCTGGGTAACTTCGGATGGTTCCTCGTTGATTGTCCTTCCTTCTCCACATGACCAAGGTCCTGGTTACGGGAGCAAGTGGGTTCATCGGGTCTCACCTGGTCGCCGCGCTGGCCGCCGGGGCGATGAGACTACCTGCCTGGTGCGGAAGACGTCGCAAGCCGACTCGTTGCGGGCAATGGGCGTGCGATTGGCCGTCGGCGACGTGACCGATCGCGACAGTCTGGCCGCCGCCGTGGCCGGGCAGCAGGTCGTCTACCATCTGGCCGGCATCACGATGGTGCGCAACATCCGGCAGGTCTACAAAGTGAACTGCGGCGGCGTTGCTTGCGTGGCAATGGCCTGCATGCATCAACTCACGCCGCCCGTGCTGGTCTGCGTTTCGTCGCTGGCGGCGGCGGGGCCCGCCATCGCCGGTCGGCCGCGGACCGAGTCCGACGCGCCGGCCCCCGTGTCGCACTATGGCCGCAGCAAGCTCTGGGGGAGAGCGCGCCGCCGAGCGGCTGGCGCACCGCGTGCCGATCACCATCGTTCGGCCGCCGATCGTTGTGGGCCAGCGCGATCGCCTGACCTTGCCGCTGTTTTCCTCCGCCATTCGCTATCACGTGCATCTCTCGCCCGGCGTCGCGTCGCCGCGGTTCTCGGTGATCCATGCCGACGATCTGGTACGACTGCTGATCTTGGCCGCCGAGCGTGGCCGGCGGCTGCCGCCGTTGCATTCGGACGAGCCTCCGAGCGGAGAGGGCCGCTATTTTGCCGCCTGCGAGCAAGACCCGACCTACGCCGAGTTGGGCCGGCTGATTGCAAAATCGGCTGGCCATCGCGTGCTGGTGATTCCCGCCTTGATGCCCCTGGTGTACGCCGCGGCCGCGGCGGGTGAAGCCGTCTCGCAATTTCGCCAGCAAGCCACGCCGCTGAACTTCGACAAGGCCCGCGAAATTGCCGCCGGTTCCTGGCTTTGCTCGGCCCAAGCGGCTCGAAACGAGTTGGGCTTCGAGGTCGCCGCCCCGTTGATCGAGCGGCTGCGGCAGACGGTCCAGTGGTACAGGCAGCACGGTTGGTTGTGACGATGGCGGCGCAGGCGCCTCGCCTGCACCACAAGAGTTGGTCGGCTCATTCCGACACGATGACGAGGGCGAACAGGACATGGAAAAAATCTTCGTTACGGGAGCAACGGGGTTCATCGGCGGGCGGCTTATCGAGCGACTTGCCCAAAAGGGACTGGCGGTGCGAGCGATTTACCGCCGCAACGAGCCGCCCTCGCCGCTCGGATCCGCTCAGAACGGCCGCAAGCCGCCGAACTTCGAAGGCGTGGAGTTCATCTCCGGCGATATCACCGACATCGATTCGCTCCGCCACGGCATGCAGGGCTGCGACCGCGTCTTTCACCTGGCCGCATACGCCAGGAACTGGGTGCCCGACCGAAACAGGTTCTTCCGCGCGAACGTGCAAGGCATGGACAATGTCTTTACCGTGGCGAAGGAACTGGGCGTCCGCCGCGTCGTGTGGACCTCGACCTGCGTGACGCTCGGCCCCACGCCGCCGGGCGTCGTGGGCGACGAAGGCATGCCGCGCCATACCCCGCGTTGCTTCACCGAGTATGAAGAGACCAAGGTCACCGCCGAGCAAAAGGCCCTGAAGATGGCCGGCGAGGGCTTTCCCGTGGTGATCGTCAATCCGACGCGTGTTTACGGCCCGGGGAATCTCACCGAAGGCAACTCGGCCACGCGGCTGATCGATCAATACCGCCGCGGCTTGATGCCGTTCCTCTTGAACCGCGGCCGGAACATCGGCAACTGGGTGCTCGTGGACGACGTGGTCGAAGGCCATCTGCTGGCCATGGAACGCGGCCGCGTCGGCGAACGATATCTCTTGGGCGGCGAAAATGCCTCGCTGGCCGATTTCTTCCGCGGCGTCGATGCCGTCACCGGCAAACGCCATTTCAAGCTGCCCATGCTCACCGTCACGCCGTTGGTGTTCGCCTGGATGCTCCAGAAGCGGGCCAAGTGGTTCGGTCTCTACCCGACCATCACGCCCGGCTGGGTGCGAACGTTTTCCGCCGACTGGGTCTACAGTACCGCCAAGGCCCAGCGCGAACTGGGCTACCGGCCCACGCCGCTGGCCGACGGACTGCGGATCACCTGCCAATGGTTGGAACAACTACGCAAGGAGCGAGCATGAAACCGGCCGGCGTATGGGTTTCGCTTCGAGCCGCTTTGCAGCGGCCGCAGTTAAAACCGACGATCATCCTCTCGGTTTCCACGGTCACCCTGATTACCTGGCGATGTTTCGCCTCGCCCCAATTCTACTTGCAAAGGCTTTCCGGCCGTTTCGTCTGGTTCTCCGACCCGCTGGCCACGGCGGCCATTTACAGCTTCCTGGGCGCGCTGCTGCTCTTGGGCCTGATTCCGGCCCTGATCGTCAAGTGCGTCTTTCACGAGAAGCTGGCCGACTACGGCGTCCGCTTCGGCGATCGGGTGCGAACGCCCCGCAGCCTGCTGGTCTGCGTGCCGATCATCGTGCTGATCGCGTACTGCTCGGCCCGGAGCCCGTCGTTCGCGAAAGAATACCCGATCAACCCCAACGCCTGTGCCTCGCCTCAGGCGTTCGCCCTGCACGCGCTCTCCTACCTGCTCTACTATCTCGGCTGGGAGTTTCAGTTCCGCGGCTTCATGCAGCACGGCCTGGAAGAGTCCATCGGCGCGGCCAACTCGCTCTTGGTGCAAGTGATGGCTTCCAGCATCATGCACGTCGGCAAGCCGACCGGCGAAATCTTCGGCTCGATCCTCGGCGGCCTGGCCTGGGGTGTCTTCGCCTACCGCACCCGCTCGATCCTTTCCGGCCTGATCCAGCATTTCTTGTTGGGCATCCTGGTCGATGCGTTCATCTGCCGGCTCCGATGAGCGGATCGTGGCGACGGGTTGCACCATACGTCCGGCCCGCGATCTGCTTTTCTCTAGTCCGTGCGTTCCACGCCTGGGCAGAGAAAACTGCAATCGCGACCGCCACCCCAGGCGTGGACGCGGCAAGATGCCGTGTCTAGGTGATCGTCCTCACGTAGATCACCTTGTCGTCGCCCGGCGCGTAAAAATCCTTCAAGAGCGCTTCCTGATCGTATCCGCAGCGGAGATAGAAGCCGCGCGTGGGCGCGTACTGGTGGCGGTTCGAGGTCTCGATATAGATCTGCCGGCCGCCCAACTCGCGGACCAGTTCTTCCGTCCGCTCCAGCAGCAGCCGGCCCACCTTCCGGCCGTGCATCGCCTTATCGACGGCGATCCAATAGAGGTCGAAGCTGGCGGCCGTCAGCGCGATCGGCCCATAGCACGTGTAGCCCACGGTCCGGCCGCCGTCCTCGGCAAAGACGAAATGGTAGTCGCTCTGCGCGCCCCGTTTCAGCCGGTCGTCGACCAGTTCCACGGCTACGTCGATCTCCACGGGCGAAAACACGCCCGTCGAGTCGACCAGCCGGCGAACCGTCTCGCGGTCGTCGGCGCGAACTTCGTAACGAAAAACAAGGGGGGAGTCGGTCATGATGGAATCCGTAAAATGTGTATGCCTAGGATCGCCAATATACCGGGTCTCTGCGCCCGGCAAAGTGGAGCAGACCGTTATGCCGCCTCGCTACTTCACGTCTTCCAGAATCCGCCTGACCGCGTCTTCAAAGGGGATTGCGGCCTCTTGCAGGGCGGCGGCAAAGCCGGCGTCGGGCGAGAGGCACGGATTGGCGTTGATTTCAAGGATCCACGGCTGGCCCGCCCCATCCACCCGAAAATCAACCCGGGCCCAGCCGCGCAGCTCGAAAAGCGTCCAGCAGTCTTCGGCCAGGCGGCGGAGCCGGTCGAGCAAGGGTCGGTCGGATGGCGGGAAACCGAAACTCCGCGGGGTGTGGTGGTATTCGAACGAATCGGCCTGCCACTTCGCCCGATGGCCGACGATCCGCGGCTTGCCGGCCGGGAAGGCCGAGAAGTCGATTTCGGCCGGGCATAGCACTTCGGGACCGTGGGGACCGGCCAACACCGAGATGTTGAACTCCCGGCCCTCGATGAACTGCTCGGCGAAGCACGCCCTGCCCGAGTCGGCCGCCCGCCGCCGCAATGGCTCGTGCAATTCGGCCGCCTCCACGTCGCGAAGCACGGCGGCGTCGTCCATGCCGCGCGAGGCCTGGTCCCAAACGCCTTTGATGATCCACGAAGAGGGCCGTTCGTGTCCTTCGCGTTCTTCGTGGATCGTGGTATTTGTTCCCACCCAATTCGGCGTGGGCAGGCCGGCCTGCCGCAGAGCCGCTGCTTGGCCAGCAGCTTGTGGGTCGTCAGGAAGAGCGACTCGGTCCGACCGCCCGTGTACGGCAGCTCCAGCACGTCCAGCACCGCCAGCGGCAGATAGACCAGCGAGTCGGCGTCGGCCAGCGATTCGACCAGGTTGAAGACCACCTCCGGCCGCAGCCGCAGCAAGTCGGCCCGCAACGAGGCAAGGTCGAGCGTGCAGGCCGCCGCCGTCGGCTTATGGCCCAGATGGAGTAAGGCGTCGGTGACCGACTGGACCTGGACGAGCGTGTCTTGGTCTTCCAGCGGGGCATCGGCCGAGACGGCATTGTGGAGAACGACGACTCGCATGGGAGGCCGCTTCGAGTTTTGTGATGCGGGTGTCTCGCCTGCATTCTACAGGGCAGGCGAGACGCTTGCACCATAAACGACGTGCAGCGTCGCGCCCACGTGTGTTCAACTTGCCGTCGCCGCCGGAACTGTCGGCTTGCGCCACGATCCGCCGACGGGCCGACCGCACGATGCGGTCGATCAGGTCGACATAGGTCATGCCGGCGAAGCCGCACAGGATGGGCAGGTCGGAATGCTGCGGATGCAGGCCCGGCAGCGGATTGGCTTCCAAGAATTGAGGCCGACCTTGGGCATCGCAGCGGAAATCCAATCGGCCGGCGTCGCGACATCCCAAGATCCGCCAGGCCGCCAGGGCCAGTTCCTCAACCTGCCGAACCAGCGGATCGTGTTTCGCTCGCACCGGCACATAGCGGACCAATTCTTCGCACTGTTCTTTGTTCACGTAGGAATAAACCTCGGCCTCGGCGCCGGGCAGGAGTTGGATTTCCACCGTGCCGAGCACTTCGGCCTGATCGTCCGTGCCCGTCACCCCGACGGTGAACTCGCGGCCCGGGAGGAACGTTTCGACCAGCACCGGTTGCCGGAATTGGCTCAGCAGTTCGGCGCAGCTTCGCTGGAGGGCCTCGCGGTCGAGAATCTTCGACGCGGCCGTAATGCCCTTGCTCGTGCCTTCGGCCACCGGCTTGGCAAACAGCGGAAAGGGCAGGTCGATCCCATCGACATCGGCCGTCCGTTCGACAAGGACGAAATCGGGCGTGGGAATGCCCGCTTGCCGCACGACGGTCTTTGTGAGGTTCTTGCACAGCGCCAGCGAGGCCACCAGCGGGTCGGAGAATGTGTACGGGATGTTATAAATATCGAGCACGGCGGGCACTTGGGCCTCGCGGGCCACGCCGTGCAGCCCCTCGGCGATGTTGAACACGAGGTCCCAGCGGTCGCCGACGGCCAGCCGCTCGACCAGCCGCCTGGCATTGCCGATCCGCTCGGTGCGGTAGCCCAAGTCCACCAGCGCGGCCTCGATGGCCTCGATCGTGTCGGGCCGGTCGAACTCGGCCGTCTCTTCCTCGGAGTAGCCTTCCGCCAGGTAATCGTTGCGGAGGTCGTAGGTCAAACCGATTTTCATGGGCATGCTTTTCCTTACCGTCGGCGCCACCGCCCATAGAATATCCCATAGCCCACGGGTTGCACAACCGGTGAGCTATGGGGATGTTGTCGGGACAGCGTCAAACAGGGTCGGGATAGCGGTACACCTCGCCCCGGAAGTTCCGCAGCAACAGGTCGTCGCCGCTTCGGCCGACGACATAGTCCGGCTGGAGGGGGATTTTGCCGCCGCCGCCCGGCGCGTCGATCACGTAGTTGGGCACGGCATAGCCGGTCGTGTGGCCGCGAAGGCCCTCGATGATTTCCAGACCCTTGGAAACGGGGGTGCGGAAGTGGGCCGAGCCGGTGATCGGATCGCACTGGTAGAGGTAATACGGCCGAACCCGCATCATCAACAGGCGGTGGACCAGCGTCTTCATGGTTTCCACGTTGTCGTTGACCCCCGCCAGAAGCACCGTCTGCGAGCCCAACGGCACCCCGGCATCGGCCAGCCGCGTGCAGGCCTGGAACGACTCGGGCGTGCATTCGTCGGGATGCAGAAAATGCAGGCTCATCCACAGCGGATGATGTTTGCGGAGCATCCGGCAAAGCTCGGGCGTGATCCGCTGGGGCAGCACGGCCGGCATCTTGGTGCCGATCCGCAGGAACTCGACGTGGGGAATCTGCCGCAGGTTCGTCAGCACCCAATCCAGCCGCTCGTCGCTCAACGCCAGCGGATCGCCGCCGGAAATGAGCACGTCGCGGATGGCCGGCGTGGTGCGAATGTACTCGAAGGCCCGCTCGAGCCGGGCCTCGCCGGGGGCGATCGATCCATGCCCCACCACGCGCGACCGCGTGCAATATCGACAATAGCTCGAGCAGAAATCGGTCACCAGCAGCAGCACGCGGTCCGGATAGCGGTGAACCAGGCCCGGCACGGGGCTGTCGCCCTCTTCACCCAACGGGTCTTCCGCCTCGCCACGGCCCCGTAGGAACTCGGACGTGGTGGGAACGACCGTCCGCCGCAACGGCTGGTTTCGGTCGTCGCGCGAAACCAGGCTCATATAGTAGGGCGTGATGCTCACCGGGAGCATCGCTCCGCCCTCCGACAGGGCCGTTCGCTCATCGTCCGAAAGCACCAAGACCTCTTCCAATTGGGCCAAGGTCCGCAAGCGGTTTCGGGCCTGCCAACGCCAATCGTTCCAATCGCGATCGGACACATCGGGGTAGAAAGCCCTGCGAAAAGCCCTGGTTTGGAAGGTACTGCGGGGGTTTCGGCCCGGAGGAGCACCGGGCGAGAAGATATCGCGCTGGGCGATAGCACGTGGCCGTTTCGGCCGGGAGAGTCGCGCTACGACGCGAGGGGAGAGAAAATTGGTTGTTGTACTGGGAGGCTCTTCGTCATCCACACGGCAGTACGAACACGCCTCAGCTTCAGTGCTGGCCATTAGGAACCATCCTCCTGGGTTTCACGGAGACTCGGGGTTGCGACATCCGTATCGACCCCTCAGCCACCTTCACGAGCACGCAAACTCCTTGTCAACTCGCAGCGGCCATCCTTATCCCATTCCATTCGGCAATACAAGCCGCTCTTTGAAAACAATTCATACCGTCCGCAAGTAAATTGTCAAGAGGAAAACTGCTGCGGGGACCGAAATGCAACGAAAAATCTCTCGCCCCAGATCGCGGCAGCGTGCCGCGGCTCCGTGGCAGCACAGCCCGCGCGGTTCGGCGGGCACCGCCCGAACAGTGGCACACGGTGGGGCGAGCAAGAGGCGGTTCAACCCTTCATCAATTCCACGCAGATACCGCCTGCGCGGAGCACTTTGTGCATGCGGGTAAACCAGAGCTCGCGGTGCCAACGAAGGCCCACTTCCTCGCAAATTCGGGCCAATTCGTGGCGATTATACGTGCGGCAGCACCACATCCGGCTCGTCCAGGCGCCCGAAAATGTGTCCTCCGTCGTCAGCAACAACATGCGGGCGCCGGGCTCCATCACCCGGCTCAATTCCGACAATCCCACGCGGGCGTCGGGCAGGTGCTCCAGCACGTAACCGCAGGTGACGCAATCGAACGAGGCGTCGGCAAACGGCAGCCGCGTCAGATCGGCTACCACGAACCGCGGCCGCGTGCTCTTCAACCGGTGCCGAGCCCGGCGGAGCATCTCATGCGAGAGATCGAAACAAGTGATTTCGGCCTCCCGGTCGGAATACTTGATTAGATGTTTGGCAATTTGGCCCGCCCCGCTGCCGACATCCAGGATTCGGTGGGCGCCGCGGAGGTCGAACTTCCGCTCCCGGAACAACCTCGCACCCAGCGAGGTGTGCAGCGAAAGCATGCTGCACGTCGCCAACAGGGCCCCCTGCGGCCCGTCATACACGTCCCGGACCTTCTCCCGATACTCCTCGAAACTCACCCGCCGAATCAACCGGTGCTCCAGCAGCCGGTTCAACACGGGCTGATGGCGCTCGCGGGCCCCGCTGCGGCGCGGGCGGGCGTGGGAAGTGTGGCGTCGGCTGCTCTTGGACACCATGATCGCAGGGGAGGGGACGACTTCCGTGCGGCATCCGGCACTGGGGACGGGATGCCAAGTTCAAACGCACATGGTGTTTAGATATACCATCCTAAACGCCGTGCTGCTAGACCTGTTAGGCCCGCCTGCCCGAAATCTCCCCTCCCATCGGGCCGTCCGTGCCCGATTCTTCGGCACCGTTTACGCAGATACAAGGCGACCGACCGGGTTGAGATGCGATCGCCCCGCTCATCTCGGCTTCCCGCGGTTCTCCCGGGCGGCCAGCCGCTTTTGCTCGGCCACCGATTGGGTCAGTTCGGCAGCCACGGCCGCCAACCGCTCAATCTGATCCTTCAAGGCCTCCCGATCCGGCTCCTGCGGCCCATCGGTCCGGAGCGCGTTCGGGTCGAGCCGCCCGGTGACCAATTCGTCGAGCTGATCGAACATCCCGGTCACAAACGCTTGCAGCTCGCTATGGCACGCCCGGATTTCAGCCAGGGCATCCCGCACACAATTGTGGCCGGCGGTCAGATTCGACAGATCGGCAAGCATGGCTGGGGAGATGGGCAATAAGTCGCAATGGCCGGCGGCCAACAGCCGTCGCGAGGAGCCTCGAATTCGCGTGCATTCCGGCGGCTGTTGGTGGCCGGCTGCTTTCCAAAAGATTCAATTCGCGAAAAGTAATCGCCGCAGAATAGGACCCCCAAGAAAGCCTATCTCAGATTCGACCGCCGGGCAAACCGGCGGCGTGTTGACTTTTCGCATCGCGATCGCAGAATGTTGATTTATATGGCCGACTACATCCAAGTGATAACCACGACCGAGCGCCGAGAAGATGCCGACCGCATCGCCCGGACGCTCGTCGAAAAGCGGCTGGCGGCTTGCGTCCAGGTGATTGGCCCCATCCAGAGCACGTATCGTTGGCAAGGCAAGATCGAAAACGCCCAGGAGTGGCAGTGCTGGGCCAAGAGCCGTAGCGACCTGTATGACGAGATTGAGCGGGCAATCCGCGAGATTCATGCCTACGAAGTGCCGGAAATCCTGGCCACTGCCGTGCTGGCCGGCAGTGCCGATTACCTGGCGTGGCTGGACGCCGAGGTCAAAAAAGAAGCAAAGCGGTAGGGTCCGTCTCGCGGACCATCAGCAACGCGAAGACCCCGAAGCGGTCCGCACGGCGGACCCTACGGACTGCCCACCGACGAGCCTATCGCACCGCCTGCCACGGGGCGAAAACCAGGATCGCCCCGCCGGCGATCAGCGCAAAGCCTACCAGGTAATTCCACTTCAGCGGCTCACCCAAATAGTAAACCGCGAAGACGCAGAAAACCGTGAGCGTGACCACTTCCTGGATCGTTTTCAGTTGCGCGGCGCTGATGCCCGCATTATGCCCAAGCCGATTGGCGGGCACCTGAAAGCAGTACTCGACGAAGGCGATCAGCCAGCTCACCAGAATCGCCAGCCACAGGGCCGCCTGCTTGTGCCGCAGATGCCCGTACCAGGCGAAGGTCATAAAGATGTTCGAGAGCGTCAGCAGCCCCAGCGTTGCAAGCCACATCGTCAGGCATCAACAAAGTCAGCGGTCCAGGTTCCGAAGGACGCACTTATGACGAGACGATGCACGTGGGTCAAGCCGAACTTGCGGCCAACCGCTACTCTTCAATCACTTCCTTCACAAGCTGGACAAAATGGGGTGTTTTCTGCGACTCGCTGAGCTCCGCAGCCTTCTTATCGGCCTCATGTCGCTGGCTGTATTCAAAGAGGGAGATTCGCCGCAGGGACTGGTTGAAAACACCCCAAAAGGCCTTCAGGCGGACCTCTTTGACGACCTTGGCACGGCTCTTGCGCTTGGCGGGCGGTTTCTTCGCCGGCACTTTCGTCCCTGTCGCGGATTGCTCCGCGGCCTCGTTCTCCTCTCGCAACTCTTTGCGGTTCAATATCTTGCGTGCCATGATCTTCTCTCGGCTGGGGACTACAAAACCGTTAACCCCCCGATTCTAGCGGATTTCCACCAGGTTTGCCAGATGGATGCAGAAACGGATTCAATAGCCGGCGGCTGACAGCCGCTGACTATCGCGCCATCTTTTCTCGACCTCCCAAAGCCGCCCGCTATTGCGAATCGTTGCTGACCGTCTATCCTTGGCAGGATACGAAAGATAGGGCTCCGACTATGCGTTTCTTCTTGGCTGGCATCATGCAGGGCTCCCACGCCGAATCACGGCTTCACAACCAGGACTATCGGGCTCACATCGCCCGGCTCATCGAGGCCCATTTTCCCCAGGCCGAAATCTATGATCCGCGGGCCAAGCACACCAAGTCGCTCGGCTACAGCGACGGCGCCGGCCGGAGCGTCTTCATGCGGCACAACCTCATGTGCCGCGAGGTTGAACGTCCTGCTGGCCTTCGTCCCCGAGGCGTCGATGGGCACGGCCATCGAGATGTGGGAGGCCTATCAGCACGGGGCCGCGGTAATCACCATTAGCCCGTTGAAGCACAATTGGGCCATCAAGTTCCTCAGCCATGCCTTGTACGCCGACGTCGAGCAGTTCGAGGCGGCCCTGGCCAGTGGCGAGGTGGCCCGGTGCATTGAAGAGGTGAAGCGAGGCGAGTAGGGTACGCCCTGCGGACCTTTCCGCCGGCGTTTGCCGATGACCAATAATGGTCCGCGAGGCGGACCCTGCGGCTACGGCTTCGGGCCGGCGGCACTGGTGATCGCCTGGGCGCCGGTCACGGTTTCGGACCAACCAAGAACAATGCGCAGATCGTCTCAGCGTTACCACACCAAATCAGAAGGCCAAACATTCTCGTTTGGCCACAGACCAGAGCAGGCGCCTTTGTCCGGCCGAAAAGGGCAGGCAAGAATGCCTGCTCCCTGAAGACGACTGGGCAACCTACTCTCTTGCGGCGACCTACGCCACTTCAATGCTGTTGGTCAACCGCTCGCCGCCGGGCATATTCATGGCGGCGTGCTGGGCCAGTTGCTTCGTGTAGTAGCTGGCGCAGCGTCCCTTCAGCAAAATGCCTTCGGGACCCACCTGAACCGTCAGGTCGGCCACACCGTGGCCCGTCCCGACTTGCACGGCCCTCTCGATCGAGGCGGCCAGTTCCTCGGCCTCCTCCAGCGTCTCCGGCAGCACCTCCACAAAATCCAACGAGGTGCCCGCCCACGTTCTCAGATCTTCCATGCTCTCCTCCTCGCTTGTCGCCGGACTACTGCCTCCTGAGGCCAGCGACAACGGAACACGTCGAGGAACATCCGTGTTCCCGCGGGGCGCGGGTTATCTCCTTAAATGCTCCGTCCGAAGCCATGGCAAGCATCGTCGCGATCATCGACTTGACGTCTCACACGGATTCCACCCGGATCGAGTTCGTCAGATCGATGCCCTTGCAGACGGAGCGAACAGCCTCCTGTGCAAGTTGTTTGTGATAAAAACTGGAAACGCGGCCAGATATGTGCAGCGAACCCTCGTGTTGTTTCACCTGCAGGTCGCGCAACTCGTAAACCGGACTATTCTTGAGTGCCGCCTGCGCCCGCGGTTGCACTTCGTTCATTGCAGCGATCGTCATGACAACAGCGGGCACTCCCGTTTCGTGCATCCACCGTGATATCGTTCAAGCGAGCGTGCCCGCCCCTGGAGCGGAAAGCGACGCAACTAGGGAGAACCGCCTTATATTTAATCTAGAGCGAGGCGGCGGGGTCCGTCAATCCCAGTTCCACGCGATCGGGCGAAGAAGCGGCAATCACATCGGGATTTTCCCGATGGACCTCAGGTATGCTAGCACTTCGTCGGCCAGCGTCTCGGCCGACTTGCTCGCGGCGTCCAATACCAGTTCCGGCCGCAGCGGCGGCTCGTAGGGATCGTCAATCCCGGTGAAGCCTTTGAGCTGGCCGGCCCGGGCCTTCTTATACAGTCCCTTCGGATCGCGCGCCTCGCACACCTCGATCGGGGCATCGACGAAGATTTCGACAAAATCGCCGCCGGCCAATGTGGCCCTGACGCGGTCGCGATCGACCCGATACGGACTGATAAAGGCCGTGATGGCGATGATCCCCGCATCGCAGAAGAGCTTTGCCACCGTGCCAATGCGGCGAATGTTTTCCTCCCGGTCCTGGGCCGAAAAACCCAGCCCAAACCGCTTGCCGAACTCCTCGCCGTGGCATTCCTTGAGCATGGCCGGGGCGGCGTTCAGCCCGTGGCGGATGTTGTCCCCGTCGAGGACGAAGCTGTGGGCCCCCATCGAGTGCAACCGGTGATCCAGCAGGTTCGCCACCGTGCTCTTGCCACAGGCGCTCAGCCCGGTAAACCACACCACGCAGCCACGGTGGCCGTTGAGTTTCTCCCGCTCCTCGCGAGAAACGGCGTGTTCGTGCCAATGGACATGGACATCATCGTCGGTATGCATGGTGGTGGAAAGTGGTTAGTGGATCGTGAATAGCTGAAAGTGGACAGCTTTGGCAGTATGGCGAAAATCGGCCGGGCGCTCAAGCTTGAAAAACACAGGCCGACCGCAGCAAATCAACATTACTTACCTGAGTATCAATAAACGCCCCCCCCGATGTACGGCCCGCGACGATTTGGTACAATGGCGGGGCCGGCGGCTCGTCGGGCCGTGGCGGTCTGGTGGACCGGCCGGCGATGCTTTCCCGGTGGTAGCAATCCAACACACAAGAAAGGTGCCGTTCCCATGAAAATCCTCCTCATTTCGCTAATTGTGGTGGTGGTGGTGATCTTCCTGGTGGCGATGGCGGTCGTCGGCATGTACAACCGCCTGGTGGCCTTGCGAAACCGTTACAAGAACGCCTTCTCGCAGATCGACGTGCAATTGAAGCGGCGATACGACCTGATCCCGAACCTGGTGGAGGTGGCCAAGGGCTACATCAAGCACGAGCGGGAGACGCTGGAGGCGGTGATTCAGGCCCGCAACGCGGCCTATTCGGCCGGGCAGCAGGCGGCCAGCAACCCCGGCGAGCCGCGAGGCGATGGCGGCCCTCGGCGGGGCCGAAGGCCAACTTGGCCGGCGCCCTGGGCCGCTTGTTCGCCGTGGCCGAGGCCTATCCCGATCTGAAGGCCAACCAGAACATGCTGGCCCTGCAAGAGGAGTTGTCGTCCACGGAGAACAAGATCGCCTTCGCCCGGCAGGCGTACAACGACTCGGTGATGACCTACAACACCCAGCGCGAGGTGTTTCCCACGGCGATCATCGCCTCGATGTTCAACTTCCAGGAGGCGCATCTGTTCGAGGTCGAGCAGCCCGCGGAGCGGGAGGCGCCCAAGGTTTCGTTCACTTCATGACGACCACCGATTTCTTCGATCGCAGGATCACGCCCGCCGGCTGACGCGGCGGCTGGTGCGTGATGTTCTCGCTGTCGGTGGCTGGCGATCATTCCTGGCGCATTTACGCCGTGGCTGCTGTTTGCGACGGGCGCGTATGCAGCAGACAATGCCGTTGCGGCGATTTGACCGCCGAGCGGCAATTCGGCGACTTCGGCCCGCCGAACGCGGGCCACGAGCGGCCGGCACGCCGTCGCGCCGAACGCCCATCTACGGCCTCGCGTCTGGAATCCGCTGCTCTTCGCCTGGGTTGCGCTGGGAACGCTGCTGGTGGTTTCGTTGGGCAGCCTGTACAAGATTGCCGAGCTTTCGGCCGGCGGCGAAGCACGTGGCCTTGATGCTCGGCGGCCGGGCGGTCAATCCGCAAACCACCGATCTGGCCGAACGGCGGCTGCTGAACGTGGTCGAAGAGATGGCCCTGGCCTCGGGCATTCCCGTGCCGCCGGTCTACGTGCTGGACCACGAGCCGGGCATCAACGCCTTCGCCGCCGGCCACCAGCCCCGCCGACGCCGTGGTGGCCGTCTCGGCCGGCTGCCTCCGAAGTACCTCACCCGCGAGGAACTGCAGGGCGTGATGGGCCACGAGTTCAGCCACATCCTCAACGGCGACATGCGGCTGAACCTCCGCCTGATCGGCATCGTCTACGGCATCCTCGTCCTGGCCATCATCGGCTACTACGTGATGCGCATCGCGCCGGTTTCGTCACTTCGCGCGACTCGAAGAGGCGGCGGCGCCGCGCTGGCCATCTTCCTCGTCGGCCTGGCGTTGATGATTTTCGGCTACCTCGGGCGTGTTCTTCGGCAACCTGATCAAGAGCGCCATCTCGCGGCAGCGCGAGTTCCTGGCCGACGCCTCGTCCGTCCAGTTCACGCGCAATCCGGGCGGAATCGCCGGCGCATTGAAGAAGATCGGCGGCCTGAGCCGAGGGCTCGCGGATTCGCGACGCCCACGCCGAGCGAAATCAGCCACATGTTCTTCGGCGACGCTTTCGCCGGCTCGTTTTTCAATCTTTTCGCCACGCACCCGCCGCTGGACCGCGCGCATCCGGGCGTTGGAGCCGGAGTTTGACGGCCAGTTTCCCCGAGGTCCAGCCGCTGGCGGTCATGGCCGAGGAAGCCGTCGCGGAACCGCCTGCGATGCCTGGGCCGCTGGGCGCCTCCTTGCCGACGACCTGCGATCGCGAGCTGCGGCCGCGGCCTTGCCGGCGGTCATGTCGCTCTGAACGCCGGGAACATGGTCGCAGCGGATCGGCCGACCGCAGGCGGAACACCTGCGCCATGCGGGCCAAATGGTGGACGGGATGCCGCAACCGCTGTTGGACGCCGCCCGCGAGCCGTTTGTCGCCCAGGCGGTCATCTACGCGCTGCTGCTGAGCCGGGACGACGAGGCGACTCGGACGCGGCAACTGCAAATGCTCCAAGCGGCAGATCGAGCCGCCGTTGTACCAGGAGACGCAGCAACTGGCGGCGCGGCCCAATCGCTTTCCGGCCGCGGCCCGGCTGCCGCTGGTGGACCTCGCCATCCCGGCGCTCAAGAGGTCCTCGCCGCAGCAGTATGGGCAGTTTCGCCAGAGTCGTCGAGGCCCTGGTGGCCGCGGACGGCAGGGTCGATCTGTTTGAATACTGTCTCCGCACGGTGTTGTTCAGCTACCTGGACGTTCACTTCGGGCTGAAAAAACCGCCGGCCGATCCGCTATCGGGCCGTCGGTGCCGCTTGCCCAACCGGCGGCCGTCGTCCTCTCGACGTTGGCCTACGTCGGCCAAAAAGAGCCGGAGGACGTCGAGCGGGCATTTCAGGCCGGGCGCAAGAACTTGCTCGGGCAAGCCGTGCTCGTTCCCCGCCGAGCAATGCACGCTTGCGGACCTTCGATCGCGGCACTGGCCGAGTTGGCCCAGGCCAGCCCGAACGTCAAGCGGCGGATCATCGCCGGCGTGACGGCCTGCATCGCCGCCGACGGCCAAGTGACCGTGGAGGAGAGCGAGCTTTTGCGGGCCATCGCCGCCGCGCTGGGCTGCCCCGTGCCGCCGATGGCTGCCGCCATGGCCGACGCTTGACGCCCGCATCCCTGGAGATTCGTTTTACCGCCGGGTTTGCCGTGTACGGGCCTTAGGTCTTAGGTCTTTGGCCTTAGGTCTTTGGCCTTAGGTCTTTGGACTTTGCAGCGAAGACCCGAGACCTAACACCGAAGCCCACGTTGAGTTTTTCCTTCGGTCGCGTCATAATAGGGAGAACGATCTGCCGAGATCGTTTGATTTTTGTTCCGACGACCCGTGAGGGAGGATTGTGTGTTACGGTTCATGCTGAAGTCGAAGATCCACCGCGCCACGTTGACCGGCACGGAGCTCCACTACGAGGGGAGTGTTGCCATCGACCGGGACTTGATCGAAGCGGCCGGTCTGCTGCCCGGCGAACAGGTCCACGTGTTGAATCTCTCGAACGCCGACCGGCTGGTCACCTACGTGATCGAGGCGCCGGCCGGGTCGGGATCGGTGGTGCTGAAGGGTCCGGCCGCCCGGCTGGGAGTCGCCGGCGACGAGGTCGTCATCGTCGCCTACGGCGCGCTAAGCGAAGACGAGGCCCGCCGGGTCGAGCCGAAGGTCGTCTATGTGGATAAACAGAACCGTCCGCGTCCGCCCAAGGGCTGATCGCCGTTGATGCACCGGCAACCGATCCTCGAAACCGCCCGTCTGCTGTTGCGGCCGTTTCGGCTGGCGGATGCCGACGAGGTGCGGCGTCTGGCCGGCGATCGCGCGGTGGCCGACACGACGTTGAAGATTCCGCACCCTTACGAAGACGGCATGGCCGAAAAATGGATCTCGAACCACCGCGACTGGTTCGAGCGCCGTCAGCAGGCCATCTTCGCAGTGACGCTGCGGCAGCCGTATGCCGTTGCTTCGTCGGAAGCACTGCCCGCCGGCACGCTCCTCGGCGCGATGGGGCTGCAACTCGCCTTGCCCGACCTGCGGGCCGAGTTGGGCTACTGGATCGGCAAGCCCTATTGGAACCATGGCTATTGCACCGAGGCGGCCCGGGCCGTGCTCCAGTTCGGCTTCGAGCAGTTGGATTTGAACCGCATCTTCGCCCACCATTTCGTGCGCAATCCGGCCTCGGGCCGGGTGATGCAGAAGCTCGGCATGACACACGAAGGCTGTTTGCGGCAGCACGTGAAGAAATGGGACGCCTTCGAGGACCTGGAATTGTACGGTATCCTCAAGAGCGGTTGGCAACGCACGGGGTTCTAACCACACGAAGACACAATCGCAATGAGAGTTGATCCTATTGCTGTCTTCGCGCTCACTGGGCGGGGCCGCGCCGCCGCATCATCCACCGGAGAAATTCTCACCCAGCACGACCACGGCCGGCTCGACGGCTGCTTACCGATAAACTTCTCCGCCCGATCCAGGGCGTCCTCAAGAACCGCGTCGTGCAAGGGCCGAATGACGACGGCCCATTTCAGCCAGGCAAGCCCGCGGGCTTCCATTTCGATGACGTGCCGTAGCTTCGTCCGCGACGCATCGACAGGCTCGACCTCGAAGCGATGGTTGCCAACGAATCCCGCGGGTTTGGTGAAACGGAAGCGAACGCTGCGAGCGGGCGAGTAAGCTTCCACAACATAGCCGATCGGCCCATGTCCGCCCGCGGCGCCAACGCCCAAGGGACGGTCCAGCCGCATGGCCGGCCATTGGTCGCCAGGCCACAGGCGATCGTCGGCCGAGGCCAGGCCGTCGATCAGTTCTCCGACCTTTGCGGCGTCGGCATCGAGAATCCGCTCGTGAATGTTGACGACCTGCATTCTCTTCTCGCCTCAATTCGAGACCGAGGGCTGGGCCGACTCTTTCGCCTTCTTCAGGTACTTTTCCAACATGGCCGGCACGAGATCGGGCGTCACCCCGCCGTGGATTTCGTTGTCGATCATCGCCACCGGGGCCAGGCCGGTTGGTTTCTCGCCCGTTTGAATCACGTCAACTGGGCTTGTTTCCGTGTCACCCGACGCCGTCGAAACGGCGAGATCGCTTTATCGAACTGCTCGATCCGCACGGTGCCGTCGGGAAATCTTACAATCACGTCCAACTCTCCTCCCAATGCGCGCACGATCCGTTGCAGCGTTGATATCTGCATATCGGATTGCTTCTCTAATTTCGAGAGGCTGGGTTGTTTGATACCGATCGCGTTGGCCACCTGCTGCTGGCTCTTGCCTCTGATCTTGCGGATCTCGCTTAGCAGCATATCTTGCAGCAGTTCGCGGGCACGGACGCCGCACGCTGACGAATCCTCTTCGTCGTCGTCCGCTCGACAAGTGCGTCAAAAGATCTTGCCATGCTACTGCTCCTGATCGTGCTTCGACCGCTTGGGTCTTGCCAAGTGCAAGTCGTAAAGGGCATCGGCCTTGGCGATCAACTTTCGGTAGAATCGCTTCTGGCTCACACCTGATTTGTCGCCGGCTACCAGCAAAATGCCAGCTCGCTCCGGATCAAATGCAAAGGCGATCCGTAGAACTTTGTTGGCGGTGTCGGCCCTCAGTTCCTCCATGTTGGTGTGCTTGGAGCCGTTAAGCGTGTCGGCGTGCGGCCGCCCGAGTGTCGGTCCCAGGTGTTTCAAAAGCTCGACCTTGGCAATCACCTCAACCTTGCCGTCCTCCTCCAGGTTGGCGAACCACTCATCAAACACAACGGTGGTTCTGATTCGCCAAGCCATTTCAATTATATCTTATAGGCTATATTGAAGTCAAGCGCGCCCAGTGGTTGATTCTGCCCTGGCTCCATCGGCATTGCACGCCTCCCTTTGGTCTTGCGATCCGAGAATCACTCCCTACTGCCTGCTCACTCTTTCGCCTTCTTCAGATACTTTTCCAACATGGCCGGCACCAGATCGGGCATCACCTCGCCGTGGATTTCGTTGTCGATCATCACCACCGGGGCCAGGCCGCAGGTGCCGAGGCAGCGGGAACCTTCGAGCGTGAAGATGCCGTCTTTGCTCGTTTCGCCCCAGGTGATGCCCAGTTCTTCGATGATCTTCTGCGCCACGCGGTCGGCGCCTTTGACGTAGCAGGCCGTGCCGAGGCAGACGTTGATCATGAACCGGCCGCGGGGCTTGAGGCGGAAGAAGTGATAGAAGCTGGCCACGCCGGCCACCTTGGCCGCCGGCACCTGCATCAGTTGCGCCACGGCGTCGAGGTGCGTCTCGGCCAGGTAGCCGAACTGCGATTGCACCCGGTGCAACACGGCGATCAACTGGCTTTCGCCATGGTCCTCGCCGCGGCATTTTTCGATGCAGGCGACGATCGGCTCGCCGAGGACCAGCCTGGCGGCGGCTTCTACTTGTTCCCAATTGTCGGTGCAGGTGCTCATCGAACGCCTCGCGGCTGTCTTGCCCGGTAATGGGTGTGCAGCAGCTCGTGGGCCTTCTCCGTGCCCGGCCCGCCGAGATACGAACTGTAGACTTCCTCGACGGCCGGATTTTCGTAGGACTTGCGGAGTTTCTTCTGCCCGTCGATTGCGTACAGAGCGGCGGCGCGCTGTCGGAGCAGGCCCGGATCGAGCACTTTGACGCCTTCGGGCGGGTAGGGCTGCCCGCCGCCGCCGCAACAGCCGCCGGGGCAGGCCATCACCTCGATCACGTGGAATTGCTCCTTGCCGGCCTTGACCTTGTCCAAGATCAGTTTGGCGTTGGTCAGCCCGTTGGCCACGCCGACGTGAATGTTCTGTTCGCCGATGGCCACGTAGGTTTCGCGAAGCCCCTCGACGGCGCGGACTTCGGTGAACTCCAGCCGATCGGCCGGTTTGCCGGTGACCAGTTCGCTGGCGGCGCGCAAGGTGGCCTCCATCACGCCCCCGGTGGTGCCGAAAATGTCGCCGGCGCCGCTGGCGACGCCCAGCGGGTTGTCGAACTCGCCCGGCGGCAAGCCCGTGAAATTGATCCCGTAGCACTTGATCATCCAGATCAATTCCCGCGTGGTGAGCACGGCGTCGGTATACGGAATGCCGTCGGCCGAGAAATGCTCCGGCCGGCGGGCCTCATATTTCTTCGCCACGCACGGCATTACCGCCACGACGAAAATCTTCTTCGGATCGATGCCCGCCTTCTCGGCGTAATACGTCTTCGTCAGCACCGAGAGCATCGACATGGGCGAGCGGCACGTCGAGGCGTGCGGAATCAGCTCCGGGTAGAACTTCTCGAGGAAATTGATCCAGCCGGGCGAGCAGGAGGTGATCATCGGCAGCGGGCCCTCCCTCAGCCGCGCGAGAAACTCGTGGGCTTCCTCGATGATCGTCATGTCGGCGCCGAAGTCGGTGTCGAAGACGCGGTCGAATCCCAGCCGCCGCAGCGCGGTGACCATTTGCCCGGTGGCGGGAGTGCCGGGGGCCAATCCAAAGCCTTCGCCGATGGCGGCGCGAATCGAGGGGGCCGTTTGCACAACGACGTGCATCTCGGGATTCGCCAGGGCCTCCCAGACCGGCCCGGCGCCCCGCTTTTCGAGGAACGCGGCCGTGGGGCAAACGTTGATGCACTGCCCGCACTGAATGCACACCGAATCGTCCATGTTGGCCAGATGGGCGGGTGCCACCACCGTCTGGAATCCGCGGCCATGCTGGCTGAGGTTGTAGACGCCCTGGATTTCGGCGCAGACGCGCACGCAGCGACCGCAGAGCACGCACTTCTCGCTGTCGCGCACCACGGAATGGCTGGAAAGCTCGATGGGGAACCGCTTGCGGCGACCTTCAAAGTGCCTCGCCCGCACGCCCATTGAATAGGCCAGATTTTGCAGTTCGCAGTGGCCGTCGCGCTCGCAGGTTTGACAATCCATGTTGTGATTGTCCAACAGGAGCTCGACGATATCGCGCCGGGCCTGGCGGATTGCCGGCGAAGTGGTCTGCACCTCCATCCCTTCCCACACCTGCGAGCTGCACGCCGCCAGGTAGTAGCCCATGCCCTTCACGTCGACGACGCACACCCGGCACGAGCCCGCCAGGCTCAGGTCGGGATGATAGCACAACCGGGGAATGCGGATGCCCAGTTGTTCGGCCGCCTCCATGATCGTCGTGCCGGCGTCGACCTGGATCGGCATTTCGTCGATCGTAAGCGAGATCTTCTTTTTCTTTGCCACGGGCACGCTCCCTGCAAACTTTTCCTCGCCGCGCCGTTACGTTGATCGTTCAATTCCCCGTTGCACGGCCGCCGCAATTTGATCGATCTGCTCGATGCTGATCGCCAACGGCGGCATGATGACGATCACATTGCCCAGCGGGCGAAGCCAGACGCCTTCGCTGCGGGCATGGTCGCACACCCGCAGCCCTCGTTTCTCCTCCCACACATACGGCTCCTTGGTTTCCCGGTCGCGGACCAGTTCCACCGCCGCGATCAGACCGCGCTGCCGCACGTCGCCCACGTGCGGCAGTCGGGCCAGGCAGGCCAAGTGGTCGCCCAGCCGGGCCATCTTGGCCGGCAGCTTCTCCAGCGTCCGCTCCTCCTCGAACACGTCCAAACTGGCCAACGCCGCGGCGGCGGCCAAGGGGTTGCCGCCGTAGGTGTGGCCGTGATAAAACGTCTTGCTCTCCGCGTAGGTGCCCAAAAAGGCATTCCAAATCTCGTCGCCGGCCAGCGTGGCAGCCATCGGCAGATATCCGCCCGTCAGCCCCTTGGCCAGGCAGAGCAGGTCGGGCACCACCGCCTCATGCTCGCAGGCGAACATCTTGCCGGTCCGCCCGAAGCCCACCGCCACCTCGTCCGCAATCAGCAGCACGTCGTACTTCCGCGTCAACTCGCGGACACCCGAAAGGTATCCGGGCGGGTGCATCACCATGCCGGCCGCCGCCTGCACCAACGGCTCGATCACCATCGCGGCAATCCGCCGGTGGTGCTCGCTGAGCGCTTGTTCCAGCTTCTCCAAATGATAGGAACAAAGGTCCTCTGCGGCAATCCCCGCCGGCCGGCGATAGCTGTCGGGGGCCGGCAGACGCAGCGTTTCGAACAGCAGCGGCCGAAACATGGCGTGAAACCGCTCGACGCCGCCCACGCTCACGCTGCCCAGCGTGTCGCCGTGATAGGCGTCGCCGAGGGCCAGAAAGCAGGTCTTTTCGCCAGGGGGAAAAGGGGACCGTCCCCCTTTGCCCGTATCGGGGGCTGTCCCCTTTTCCGCCGGCGCGGCAGCTCGTTGCCGCCAATACTGGAAGGCCATCTTCAGCGCCACTTCGACGGCCGTGGCCCCGTCGTCCGAAAAGAACACCCGCCGCAATCCCGCGGGCAATCTCGGCCAGCCGCCGGGCCAGCCGAATGGTGGTGGGATTCGAACTGCCCAAGTTGGTCACATGGGCCACTTGGTCGAGCTGAGCGCGAATGGCCGCGTCGATCTTCGGATGCCGGTGCCCGTGCAGATTGCACCACAAGCTGCTCACGCCGTCGATATACCGGTTTTCCTCGACATCGATCAGCACGCAGCCCTCGGCCCGTTGGATCACAAACGGCTGATACTCGGCCATCTGCGTGAAGGCGTGCCAGACGTGCGTGCGGTCCCAGTCGTGCAACTCGCGAAGGTTAGGCTTCAGCATGACGCCTCGCTACGACCGCTTGCTGGCATGGAGAATGTCGTAGCCGACAACCTGATCGCCGCTATACCGCACGATCACGTCTTCCTCGGTCAGCTCGCTGTCGGTGACGTTGGGCGGTCGTTGAAAGGTGACGTAGAGCACGTCGGCTTCCTCGTCGTAGTTGCACCATATCTGATGATCGGGCGTCTTTTGCAGTAACGGCAAGAGCCTGGCGTAATCGTGGAGTTCTGCTATGGCCATATTACCGTCCTCCGTCAACATGTTCCCAGCCTACGCCCCTGCCGTCGGGATGTCAATGTTCCCTGACACGCGGTGGCAGCAACGAACGGAGACCGCAGGGGGTGCCTACCGAGCGTACTCGGCCATCGCCCGCTCTCAATACCCCGTCCGCTGCTTCGAGCGCGGATCGTCGACCGTCTGGCCGCTGTTGAGCTTGCCGTTGATGCAGTCGATTCGGAAGGGGCCGCTGGCGTCGTAGAACTTCTTCTTCGTGTCGACCAGGTTGACCATCACGCCCGGCTGGTCCAGCGGCAGCTCGTCGGCCATCAGGCCGTCGGGCGTGATGAAGCGGCTCTGCCAGCTATGCTCGGCCGACGAGTTGTTCATGGAAACGAACATGAAGTTGACGCCCGCGTAGGCCTGAACCGTGGGCGGCATGATCTTCGGATGGATGCCGCCCGGTTTTTGCCGGGCGTTGTAGAACGAGTGCAGCATCAACTGCACGCCCTGCTTGGCATATTGGCGATAGAGTTCGGGAAAACGCGCGTCGTAGCAAATCAGCAGTCCGCACTTCACGCCGTTGATGTCGAACGTGACGAAGTGATCGCCGGGCGAGTAGTAGCGCAGGTCGCTCTCGGTGCAGAATCGCTTATCGTAGCGATCGACGATCTGGCCCTGCGAATTGATCAGGTAGAGGCAGTTGTGCGGTTTGTGATCGCCGCTTAGTTGATGCGTGCTGCCCAGCACAACCCATATGCCGAGTTCCTTCGCCACCGCGAGGATCGAGTCGGTCTCTTTCCGCAGCAGGTCCCAATCGAGATCGGCCCAGGATTTGAAATCTTCGCCGGCGTAACCGCTCAGGGCGCACTCGGAGAAATGAACCAGGTCGGCGTCGCGCTCGTGGGACTGGCGGATTTGGCGGCGAATCCACTCGCCGTTGGCCCGGATGTCGGCGGAAACGGGGAACTGGCAGGTGGCCACTCGCAACTGGCCCTGCGGGCTGTTGTGGGTTTCCACCATCGGGCCGATGTAGGAGGTGGCGGCGACCACGTCGTCGTACCACATCACGCCCCCGTGGACCTTGCGATTGCTCGTGTAGAAGCTGATATTGATCAAATTGGCCTTCAGCTCTTCCGCGTCGCGCACGCGGACGGCCGGAAAATCGGCAGCCAGCTTTCCATCGACCCAGAACGCCATCCGGCCGTCGTGCTTGCCCGGCGTGTTTGCCTGGACCATGATTTCAAAGCAATACCAGCGGTCGCGCTCGGGGATGATGTCAGGTCGGGAGACGAACGGTTCGCCGAAGGGGCGCGGCGTCGTCCTCCGCCGATCGGGAAGGAATCGGCCCGAGGGATACAGCATGTCGCCGAAGCGAGAGCCCTGCTCCGGCTGATACGAATAGAGGATCAAATTGCCCGGCGAGGCAACCTTGTCGTCGGAGCGATTGCAGTCAAGCCGCAAGGTGAACTGGTTCTTGCCGTCAGCCCGCAGACCGGCCTTGATGTTGTGCGTAGCCATCGTGGTGGCGAAGATACAGCCGCCGCTATGCGTCGCCCCGCCATAAAGTTCAAGGTCCTTGCCATACTTGGCATAGTAGCGGAGGAAGAGCGTGTCGAAGCCTTTGTCGAAGTAATTCATCAAGCCGGTGTTGGTGGGACTTCGTTCCGGCCTGGGCCACTCCAACGTCATTTTGACTGCTGAGTGTCCGCTATGTACGTCGGCGGGCTCGTGCGTGATCTCGGGCTTGCCGTAGGAGGCGTTCCACTTGCCGAGGCCCTGCTCGAAGTCATCGGCGAAGACAACCGCCGGACACGTTTCGATTCCGCGGTCATCGGGATATTTCGCGGCGATGCCCGTGTCGCCTTCCGGCAAAGGCGGCAGCGAGGATACTTCGCTTTCGCGTGAAGCAGGGGGCGCTTTGGTTTCCTGGCCGGCCGCGGGTAATCCCGCGGAGAGCACAACCAAAGCCGCCACGAGCCATTGGCTTCGCATGTTGTCGCTCCGTATGTTGTTCGAGATATCTATTGGTTCCGTTGTCGATCAGGGAGCGGTTCCGCTCTTTTCTCCCGGACAGACGGGCTCGTTTCACGAGCCCTCGTTGCGGCGATAATGCGGGACTCATTGGCCGGCTCGACCATCGGTCCGATGTAGGAAGTCGCCGCCACCACGTCGTCCTGCCAAAGCACGCAAGGGAGGTCGTTCCGGCTGCTCGGCGTGTAGAGGCCGAGGTTGATTTGATTGGGCTTCAACGACTCGACGTCGCGCATCTCCATGTTGGGGAAATCGCCGGTCAGCTTGCCGTCGATCCAGAAGGCCATGCGCCCGTCGCGCTTGCCCGGCCTGTTCGCCTGGAGCATGATTTCGGTGCAGTACCAGCGATCGCGCTCGGGCATGAAGTCGGGCCGCGGCACGAAACCCTTGCCGAACGCGATCTCCGGCGGATTCTGCACGGGACAGATCCGGCCCGAAGGAAAGATGTGATCGCCCCAGCGGCACGCCTGGTCCAAGTGATAGCTGTAGAAGACCAGATAGCCCGGCAACGGCGTCTGGCGATCGGGGCGCCAGCAGTCCAAGCGGGCGGTGAACTGATTGGCGCCGCCGGCCGGAATGCCCGACGCCGCATCCGGTGTGTTATCCGATTTGGCCAAGATCGCCGGGCCGTTGTGGCCGTTTTGCAAGTCGGCGTCCTTGCCGATCTTCGTGTAACACCGCAAAAACAGCCGGTCGTAGCCCGGTTGCAGGTGGCGGATCAGGCCGCGATTGGTCGTGCCCGGAACCTTCCGAAGTTCCAACGCACCCTTGCCGCTGTGAACGTTCTCCGGCTCGTGCGCGATGCGGAACTCGCCGTAGTGAAAATCCCACTTGTCGGTATTCTCCTCGAAGCCGTCGGCAAAGACGACCGCCCGATCTTTTTCAATGCCCGCGTCGCCCGGATATTGCGCCGCGATGCCCGTGTTGCCTTCCGGCAGCGGCGGCAAAGAACCCGCCTGCTGGCCGCTGGCCGGCAAAGCCCAAATCAACATGCAAACCGCCAGCAGCGCTCGATCACTACGCACAGCCGGGTTCCTTTCTCGGGCGCAACGCGCCCAGGGGAAATTTGTGTGTCCGGGGTGGGAATGCCAATCGGAGACGCAATCGGTGAAGCCTTGAACGCGCGAAGCCAAACTCAGACTACCGGGCGGGGCGAAGCACGTGCGGTGGGGCGAAATCGCTTCTTCAGGGGGCGGGAAAGACCGGTCTGCCGTCGGCACAACAGTCTCTTGGCAGACAATTCAAGGTATCAGCCGCCCCGACCCATGTCAAGCGTTCAGCTTGTGACTCCCCGCCCTGGCGTGGTAGACTATGCCGTCATGAGCCCCGGCAAATCGGTCCAGTTTTCGACGCTCATCGAGCGCGCTCGGCAGGGAGACGCCGCGTGCCGCGATCGGCTGTTCGGCCTGTGCCGCTCCTACTTGGGCTTCGTTGCCCGGTCGCAGGTCGAAACCTGGCTGCGGCGGAAAGTCGACGCCTCGGACCTGGTGCAGGAAACGATGCTCGAAGCGTGCCGCGATTTCCAGCGGTTTGAGGGCCACACCGAGAAGGAATGGCTGGCCTGGCTGCAAAGAATTCTCGCCCACAACGCGGCCGATTTCGTGCGGCATTACCGCGGCACGGCAAAGCGCGCGGCAGGCCGCGAAGTGCCCTTTCACGACCCGGCCGACAGTCGTTCGCCCGGCGCCCCCGAGCCGGCTGCTCCGCAGGCGACGCCCAGCCAGGAGTTCTTTCAACTCGACACCGAGCTGCGCGTCACCGCCGCGCTGGCCGAGCTTCCGCCCGACTACCAGGAGGTCATTGTGTTGCGCAATCTCCAGCGGTTGCCGTTCAACGAAGTGGCCCAGCGAATGAGCCGCTCCCGCCCGGCCGTGCAAATGCTCTGGATGCGGGCGATCCGAAAATTGCAGGAGGCGTTGGAGCAGGAAGATTGACCTGCGGCAAGCGGTGGCGACTGGTGGCAAACGATTTTCGAGCAAGGGCTTTGGTCTTGGATGTTCGGTCTTCGGCTTTTGGTCTTCGGTCTTCGGATTCCAAGACCCAAGACCCAAGACCCAAGGACCAAGACCCCGCAATCTCGTGGCTTGCGCCCATTGAACGGCATTGGGACGAGCCTGCCGGCGAAACGTCTTTCCCCCTTTGCCTTCTCCTTGTATAATCCCCGCGTCAACACCTAAGGAGACCAGGCCACGAACGCTGTGCGGATTGGAATCGGCCACGATACCCATCGCCTGCGGCTGGGCGGGCCGTTGCGACTGGGCGGCATCAAGATTCCCCACGATCGGGAGTCGGTCGGCCACAGCGATGGGGATGTGCTGTTGCACGCCTGTGATCGACGCCTTGCTGGGCGCCGCCGCGCTGGGCGACGTGGGCCAAATGTTCCCCGACACCGACCCCGAGAACCACAGCCGCGATTCGGGCGAAATGCTCCGCAAATCGCCATGGACGCCGTCGCGGCCCTGGGCTGGAAGATCGTCAACATCGACTGCATCGTCTTCGCCCAGCGCCCCAAGCTCCTTCCCCATCGCCAGGCGATTCGTCGAGCGACTGGCCGACATGCTCGGCATCGACCTGGAACGCGTCGGCTTGCAGGCCAAGACCGGCGAAGGCATCGGGCCCGATCGGCCACGAGGAGGCCATCGCCGCCCAGTGCATCGCCCTGCTGGAAGCAAACGAAGAATGAAGGATGCAAATTGTTTAACCGCGAGCCAACGGCGAGAGCGAATCCCTAATCCGCTATCCCAGCAGACGGCCGGTAGATGGATCTCAGGCAACCCCGCGAACCGCCGATTGATCTGTGTGATGGCACGTACACTGACCACTAGCCCACGATCCCATGCTCCGCGTTTACAATACTCTGACGCGAACGAAAGAAACCTTCGAACCGGTTCGGCCGGGCAAGGTCGGCATTTATCTCTGCGGGCCGACCGTCTACAAGCCCAGCCACATCGGCCACATGGTCGGGCCGGTGATTTTCGACGCCATCAAGCGTTATCTCGCCTACTCGGGCTACGAGGTCACGCTGGTGGTCAATATCACCGACGTGGACGACAAGCTGATTGCCGAGTCGAAAAAGCGCGGCATGTCCATGGCCCAATTGGCCGCCGAGATGACGGCCGACTACATGAGCAACCTGCCAGGCCCTGGGAGTCGACGCCATCGACCACTTCCCCCGCTGCACCGAGACGATGGACGAGATCATCAAGCTCACGCAGACACTGGTGGCGAAGGGTTTTGCCTACGAGTCGCAGGGCGACGTGTACTTTCGAAGTGAGCAAAGGCTCCGGCTACGGCAAGCTGAGTCATCGCGGCGTGGAGGCCATCCAGGGCGACGGCGGCGGCATGGCCGAGCGGAAGCGCGCCGGCGCCGACTTCGCCTTGTGGAAGGCCGCCAAAGCCGGCGAGCCGTCGTGGCCCAGCCCCTGGGGGCAACGGCCGGCCCGGATGGCATATCGAATGCTCCGCCATGAGCCGCAAACTGTTGGGGGAAACGTTCGACATCCACGGCGGCGGCCTCGACCTGATGTTTCCCCACCACGAAAACGAGATCGCCCAGAGCGAGGCCTGCCACGGCAAGCCGATGGCGAAGTACTGGCTTCATAACGGGCTGATGCAAGCCTCGGACGAAGTGGGCAAGGTGGGCGGACGCAGCACGCGGCCCAACGAAGGCGATCTGGCCGCCCAGGAAGTCGGTAAGATCAGTAAATCGAAGGGCTCCGCCCCGTTTCGCGAGATGCTCGCGAAGTTCTCCGGCGAAACGATCCGCTTCTTCATCCTCTCGACCCAATATCGCCGGCCCATCGATTACAGCGAGCAGCGTATCCGCGAAGTGGAAACCGGCATGGAGACGTTTTTTCGCTTCTTCAAACGCCTGGAGAGGGTTGCGGGCCAGAGTTTCTACGCGCTGAAAGCCCCGGCCACGCGAGCCGAGGGCGACGCCGGTTGTTCGGCGGCCGCGAAATCGCCGCTTTTGAACACTGTGGCCGAGCATCGCAGCCGTTTTCTCGAAGCCATGGACGACGATTTCAACACGGGCGGTGGCATCGGCGCGCTGTTCGATTTGGTCCGGGCGCTGAATAAGTTTGTCGATGACGAGAAGCTCGAAGAGACCCGGCCAAACGGACGCTCGAGAATCTCGATGCCTTCCGCCGCGGCGCTACGACCTGCGCGAGTTGGCCAACACCATGGGCCTGTTCCGCGCAGCCCGCCGACAAGTTATCCGCAAAGCAGGCGGCAGCGACGAACTGGCCGGCAAGCTGATGAAGCTGTTGATCGAATTGCGCAACGAAGTCCCGCAAGAAGAAAGATTTCGCCACTGCCGACCAAATTCGCAACAGGCTGGCCGAGATCGGCATTACTGGAAGACCGCCCCGGCGGCACGGAATGGAGTAGGAAGTAGGAGGCCAACCGACAGCAAAACGATGATCACAGATTGCCATTTGTGATTCCAAGGCCCAGCCGAATACGTTCCGCGGCACTCGTTATTGCCTTTGGCGCGATTTGGCTGTCGTTCCTCGAAGACCGCGCCGCCGAGCCGCAAGAAAAAGGGATCGACTCGCCGCTGTCGAAGTTATTCACGCATCAGCCGCCAGTCGTAATGGGCAGGGTCGGGTGGTGGGATCGCCATGCAGAATTCGAGATTGAGGATTTCAGAGTTGAGGTCGTAAAGAAGAGACAACCTCTCACGGGAAGTCCAACTCGTCTAAAGATACATGTCGCCGGCGGGATGAAACGAGACGATGGGTACTCGCCATATATCAAGGAGCTCTTCGTCAGCGAACGACTGGCGGACGAAAAATCTCCCGACAAGTACGTTGACGTGCTCGTCGTTCCGATCGTCGGGCAGCAATCAAGGACCAGTTCGACCGGTGACGTCGTGCCGTTTGATGTTGCCGTCGATTATGAGATATACGGCTATCAATGGGAGGATAACCGTTACGTGTTCCGTTGTGGAGAGAAGTCGGTCAATCTGACGGTCATTGTCGGAAAGGGAAAATAACCGCGGCCGATCTGTATTCATGTCCCTTCGCATCCTTGGCATCGACCCTGGCTTGAACATCACCGGCTACGGCGTGCTGGAGGCAGACGGCGGCCAGTTATGGCTGTGCGAGGCGGGCGTGGTGCGGGGCAAGACGTCGCGGATCGCTGACGGCGGCTTGCTGGAAATCCACGCGGGCGTGAGCCGAGGTGATCGCCGGCCTGCAACCCGGCGTGATGGCCGTGGAACAATTCTATTCGCACTACGAGCGGCCGCGAACGGCCATCCTCATGGGCCACGCCCGCGGAGTCATTTGTCTGGCGGCCGCCCAGGCGGGCATCGAAGTCGTCCATTATGCATCCACGCAAATCAAACGCATTTTAACCGGCAACGGCCGGTCGCCGAAGTCGCAGGTGCAGCGGGCGATCCAGCGCGAGTTGGCGTTGGTCGACATGCCCGAACCGCCCGACGTGGCCGACGCGCTGGCCGTGGCCCTGTGCCACTATTATTTGAAGGATAAACCAACGGGTTGAATAAGAAATCATCGTCGCCTCTCCTTGCGGGAGAGGGTTAGGCTGCAGGGCAAGTCCAGAGAGAGACTACGAGATCGCATCTCATGATCGCCACGCTCACAACCTGGTGGACCATTCTGCGGATCAGCCTGGAAGAGCGGCTGGTCTATCGCGGCGACTTCGCGCTGGGCACCTGATGCGGTTCCTGCCCATCGTGACGCAGATTTTTCTCTGGGCGGCCGTGTTTTCCGCTATGAGCAGCTCTGGTGGCGGCGGCCGAGTAATCGTCGGCTACTCGTACCGTGACATGATCGCCTACTATTTGCTGACGATGATCAGCCGCGCGTTTTCCAGCATGCCGGGGTTGGCCTCCGGCATCGCCCGCGACATCCGCGACGGCACGGTCAAGAAATATCTGATCCAGCCGATCGACATGCTCGGCTTCCTGTTGCTGTATCGGTCGGCCCACAAGCTGGTCTATTACCTCGTGGCGGCGGGGCCGTTCTCCTTGGTGTTCTACTTGTGCCGAGGCTATTTTTCCGGCTGGCCCGACGCCTCCACCTGCTGGCCTTCCTCGCTTCGCTGGTGATGTCGTTCGTGCTGGGCTTTTTTCTGGAGGCGACGCTCGGCATGATGCGGCTTCTGGTTCCTGGAGGTCAATTCGCTGCTGTTCATTTACATGCTATTGAGCTTCTTCTTCTCCGGGCACATGTTTCCGCATCGACATGCTGCCGGGCGTGTGGGGAACGATCGTCAAGCAGATTCCGCTGCAATACCTGGCCTATTTTCCCGCCGCCGTGTTTCTTGGCAAGGTCGACCGGCGCGGAACTTGCGTGGGGCCTGGCGCTGCAGTTTGCCTGGACGGTTTTCTTCATCGTCGCCAGTCGGATCATCTTTCACCTCGGCACGCGGCACTACAGCGGCTTGGCTACGAGACGGGTCGACCACGAATCCAAGACGACACATGACAGAGAACAACTCCTCCGTTCGATCATTCCCCATGACTTATCTCCGCGTCTTTCTGACCTTCGCCCGCAACAGCCTGGTGCGCGACATGACGTTCCGCGCGAATTTTCTCATCGACACCGATCATCGTCGGTCGTCGTGGGTGTTCATCAACTTGGCTTCTACACGCTCATTTTCCGCTATCACGCCGGCCATCGGCGCGGACACGGGCTGGGAGAAATATCAGTTCTTTCTCTTTCTCGCCACGGGCCTGTTGATCAATAGCCTGGTGCAGGCCTTTTTCATGACCAACGCCGACGAACTGAGCGAGTTGGTGCGCACCGGCATCGCTCGATTTCGCCCTGCTGAAACCGATCGACACGCAGTTTCTCGTCTCGCTGACGCGCATCGATTGGTCGTCGCTGGGCAATTTTGTCGTTGGGCTGGCGTTGATGGGCTATTCGATGTACAAGATCGCACTATCTCCCGGGGCCGTGCAGATCGTGCTCTATCCCGCTCTACGTGGCGTGCGGCGTGGCGATCTACTACAGTCTGATGATTGCGCTGGCGGCCACCAGCGTGTGGCTGGGCCGGAACCAAACCCTGTTCGATTTCTGGTTCTACATCACCAATTTTTCGCGCTACCCGATGGAGATTTATCGACGGCCCCTGGGGCACGCCGCTGCGGACACGTGTTTACGTTTCTGCATTCCCGTGTTGGTCGTGGTGAACGTGCCGGCGCGGATGCTGGTGCGTCCGATCACTCCGCAATCGCTCGGCAGACTGGCTCTTGCCCGGTTTCGCGATCCTGGCCACGGCGGCCAGCCTTGCCGGCTCGCGCTGGGTGTTCCAGCGGGCCCTGTGGAGCTATCGCAGCGCGAGCAGTTAAAATCGGGGGAGATAGGGGTTGGGAACTAGGAAGTGCCCGGACGAGATGCGGGCCATTGACGATGTTTGAGCGGGTGTGAAGGGCAGTTCGACTATGGGGACCCAAAAATGACGGACAATGAGGATACCGCCGGCGTACCGGAAATCAAGTGCCGGGAGCTCGTCGTGTCGGGCTTCGCCTGTTTCTTGGCTCTCGTCGGATTGCTGTTTCTCGTGGCGCTCTTGCTCCCAAAGGTAGGTTCCCATCGATCGGTACACAGAGAGCAGTGTTATGCCAACCTACACCAAATTGCCTTAGCGATGCTCAGTTACGAAACGAAATATCGCTGTTTTCCTCCCGCCTATGTTGCCGACCGCAATGGTCGCCCCTTGCACAGTTGGCGCGTGCTACTGTTGCCGTTTATGGGGAAGGGCGACCTCTATGAGAAAATGCGGCTCGACGAGCCTTGGGACAGCCCGCACAATCGCTCGGTCCTGGAAGGCAGCGATGCCTCGCAGCTCTTTCACTGTCCTTCAGCCACCAACTCGGCAAGCGAGACGAGTTACGTCATGGTCATTGGCCCCAACGCAATATCCGATGGGCCGCATTCTGTGCGATTCGAGGACGTTAAAGACGGCCTATCAAACACAATCCTGGTTGCCGAGATCAAGAACAGCGGAATTCAATGGGCGGAGCCCCGTGATCTTGATTTCGCGCACATGAGCTTTCGGATCAATGCTCCTGGCGCTAAAGGAATCAGTAGTTATCATCGGGGTGGGGCGATGGTGGTCTTTGTTGACGGCCATGAAACGTTCCTCACGGATGACCTCGACCCAAATCTTGTGAAAGCTCTGATAACCATCAACGGCGGCGAGGATGTAAGTGCGCGTAACGGAGCACTGAGCCGAATGGTTTTCCCCGTCCCCCGTCCCCTGACCCCCGACCTCTGACCCCTGTCATGCGTTCTGCCTACAGTTCCAACGCCTACCTGAACTTCTCCATCGAAGAAACCATCGCCCGCATCGCCGGGCTGGGCTATGCGGGCTTGGAACTGCTGGCCGACGTGCCGCACGCCTGGCCGGCCGGATTGCTCGCCGAGCGAAAACAGGCCATCCGCCGGTGCCTGGAGCAGCACGGGCTGGCCATCGCCAACGTCAACGCCTTCATGATGAACGCCGTGGCCGATCCGCGGCAGCCCTACTGGCACCCGTCGTGGATCGAGCCCGATCGCGCACTATCGGGCCATTCGCCGCGAGCACACGAAGCGAACTCTGCGGCTGGCCAAGGAACTCGGCGCCCCGTCGATCCAGACGGAGCCGGGCGGGCCGCTCGAGCCCGGCGAGTCGTGGCACCTGGCCGCCGACGTCTTTTACGACGAGATCATGCCCTGCGTCGAGTTGGCCGAGCAGTTGGACGTGTTTCTGCTGATCGAGCCCGAGCCGGGCCTGATGATCGAGACGTTCGAGCAATATCTGGAGTTCGCCGAGCGGATCGGCTCGCCGCTGGCTGGGGCTGAACTTCGACATCGGCCACGCGTTTTGCGTCGGGCAGGACCCGCAGCGAGTGGATCGCCCGCATGGCGCCGCACACGAAGCACTATCACCTCGAAGACATCGCCGCCACGCGGCGGCACGCCCATCTGGTTCCCGGCCGCGGGGCGATTGACTTTCGCCGCCGTTTTGCGGGAAATTGCCCGCAGCGGCTATCAAGGCTGGCTCACCGTCGAGCTGTATCCGTACATCGACGATCCCGACGGCGCGGGACGGGAGGCGAAGCGATTTCTCGAAACAATCAGTGATCCATGACGAATGTGCACTGTGAACGACGATGACATGCCGCCGGCCGTTTCGCCGCGATTCGACGGTCCGCAGCTATCTCGAATTGATGCGGCTGCCGAATGTTTTCACGGCCATGGCCGACGTGGCGATGGGTTTCTTGTTCGTCCAGCCGGTCGGTTGGCAGCTGGGACCTGGCTGCGGACGGCGGGACCTTGGCGCTGCTGATGGCCGCATCGAGCCTGCTTTATCTCGCCGGCATGGTGCTGAACGACGTGTTCGACCTGGAGATCGACCGCCGCGAGCGGCCGGAGCGGCCGTTGCCCTCGGGTCGAATCTCGCTGGCTGCGGCGCGTCGGATCGGCTGGACGCTGCTGCCGGCGGGCACGCTGTTGGGCATTGCCGCCATATCCATCGGCACGGGCGGCGGGTTCTTCGCCGGCCGTCATCTCGGCTCCGCCGCCGTCGCGCCGCTGCTGGCAGCCTGCATTCTCTCGTACGACGCCTGGTTGAAGCGAACGCCGGTCGGCCCCTTGGCGATGGGTGGCTGCCGCACGCTGAATGTCGTGCTTGGCATGAGTGCCCTGGGCGTGCAATTGCCGGCCGACGGCTGGCTTGCGGCCGGCGCCATCGGCGTCTACGTGACCGGACTGACCTGGTTCGCCCGAACCGAGAGCGATCGCAGCAGCCGGCCTCAACTGACCTTCGCCGCAGCGGTGATGGCCGCCGGCATTGCCATGTTGGGCTGGCTTCCCGCCTGGTCGGACCGAGTCCTCTTCCGCGGCCGGCCGACCTGGCGAACTGGCATCTCTTGGTCGGCGTCTTGGGCATGATAATCCTTTGGCGGTGCGTTGGGGCGGTCGTCCGGCCGACGGCGCGACGGGTTCAAACGGCCGTGGCCACGGGCGTGCTCTCGCTGGTGATGCTCGACGCGATAGCCTGCCTGGCCGTGCGCGGCGTTTTCTGGGCCGCGCTGATCCTGCTGCTGCTGCCGCCGACGCTATTTCTGGGGCGTTGGATCAAGATGACGTGAGAACGCCAGCCGCCCGGCCCGCGCAATCCGACCGCCTCTCAGTCCCCGGGGGAGACGATGGGATGTCGTGGCTCGACGCCCAGCCGGCTTGGATCAGGCCGGCGCGACGGAAACCGCCCGCGGGCCCTTGTCCCGACCACGGGCGTCGGGTCCGGTGGCCACCTCGTAGGTGACGGCCTGGCCTTCCTTCAGTTCATCGAACTTGTTGTCGGCCACCACGGTGTGGTGAAAGAAGATGTCTCCGGTGGCCGCGGAGATGAAGCCGAAGCCACGGTCCGAAACGAGTTTCTTAATAGTACCTTGCGGCATCGCAACCACTCCTCACGAAACGTACTTACACACGCATCGGCCGTTGTGAATCAAGCGGCCGTTTACTTGCTGGTCGCAGCAGTGCTGGTGGGACTGGCATTTCTATCGGGATTTGCCAACCACTTCTCCATCCAGTCCTTGGCGTCCTGCTCCGTCTTGAACTTGTCCTTGAGGACTTTCACTTTGCGCTTGGGCGGCTGGACCTGGTCGAACGGCTCCTTGTTCTTTAACGCGGCCGCCTTGTCATCCTTATACTTCTGCTGCGCCTCCTTGTCCTCGTCCTCCACCTTCTTCGTCACGTCCTTCAACGTTGTGCTCGGGATGACTCGCACGTCATCTTCCGTGCCGACCCGAACGACGGAATACAGAGTCGGCTTCGCCGCGGGAGCCGCTTTCGGCCCCGCGCAATAGCCAGGCGTTGCCAACACGTTGACCAGCAGGGCCGCACTCAACGTAATTGCCGACAACTTGATGGTTCGCATCGCAAGTCCCTCGCCCTAAAAGGAATGGCGATCAGAGTAACATCTCATGTTACCAACAATCCCCCGCCCAGACAAGAGTGGCGGATGTCCCGCGCAACAGACCACCCTTCAGAGGGATTCTGTCCGGTCCTGCTTGCCGGCGCTTGCCGCCGTGCGGTAGACTAACCGAATACTGTTTTTACTCTTCTTTTGCGTGCAGGGCCATCCCCGATGGGTCGGATGCGATTTCGCGTCTTTCCGCCGGAACGCATCACCGCAGAGATGATCGAGCAAGCGTACTTGTCGGGGTTCGACCGGGAATCCTGGCCCGTGCAAATCGACGTCGAAGGCGGGGAGTTGATCCTCGAGCGGTTGGTTTCCGACTCGGCCAATCTCCACGTTCCTTGGCCCGTCGAGGGGCATGGCGGGCTGGCGCTCTCCTCGGGCAGCCTGATGGAGCGTCCCGAGCCCTATCTGTTGCCTTTGGAACTCGCCCGCGGTTCGATCGTTCAGGTCCGCAACCAGTTGGCCGACTGGCAGCTGCTTGGTTTGGCGGTTCCGGAACCGCTTTCGGCCCGGATGGCGGAGGCGGTGTCGCGATTCTCGCTGGCGGCGGTGACGCAAGACGATCCGGCCGTTTGGGCGGCCCACGCCGAAGCGGCGTTGCGCTTGGCCTTGGATGCCGGCGACGCGCTGGTGACCGCCTACACCCAGCAGGTCTTGGCTTTTCGCCTCGGCAGCGAAGGAAAGCTGGCAAGCTGGCTGGGCGCCGACTTGGGCACGACCCTCTTGGACGATCCGCTGGCCCGGCAATTCCGCCTTGCCTTCAACGCGGCCGAAGTGCCCCTTTGCTGGCGCGAGACGGAAGCCAGCGAAGGCCGTTACTCGTGGTCCGTCAGCGACCAGCAGATCAAGTGGTGCCGAACGCACGGTTTGAAGGTTCTGGCGGGCCCCCTGTTGATGCTCGATCCGCACCTGCTGCCCGACTGGCTCTGCCTGTTCGAAGGCGATTTTGACAGTCTGGCGGACTTCGCCGCGAGGTTCGTTCGCCAGACGGTCGAGCGCTATCGCGGGCAAGTGGACGCCTGGCTCTGCGCGGGCCGCGTCAATTCCGCCGACGTGCTGTCGCTTTCCGAACCGAGGCGGCTGCGGCTGATCGCCCACGTCGTCGAGTTGGTTCATTCGCTCGATCCGGGCACGCCGGCGATCGTATCGTTCGATCAGCCGTGGGCCGAATACCTGCGGCGGCAAGTGTCCGATTTTCCTCCCCTGCACCTGGCCGATGCGCTGATCAGGGGCGGCGCGGGTATCTCGGGCCTGATGCTGGAGTTGGACGTCGGCTACTCGCAAGGCGGAACGATGCTGCGTCACTCCCTGGAGTTCAACCGCCTGTTGGATACTTGGGGCGGATTCGGGTTGCCGCTGTGGCTGTCGATTTGCGCGCCCGGCAGCGACCTCGAGGACCCGCTGGCGCGACGCAAAACGACCATGTCGCCGAACACCTGGACCCCGGCGGCCCAGCAAACGTGGGTTGCCAAGATGGTTCCCCTCTTGTTGGTCAAGCCGATCGTGCAGGGCCTGGTCTGGAACCAGTTGCTCGACAACCAGGTGCACGACTTCCCCAATGCGGGCCTCTTTGACGAGCGCAAACAGGCCAAGCCCGCCCTGCGGACGCTCGCCTCCATCCGACAGACGCACCTGAAATAGGCGGCGGACGGCGGAAAAACGCCGGCGGCAAGCCGACCGTTGGGGCGGCCGTACAGTGCTGGTTGGGGTGGCAGTTGCACTGCCGCCGCTTTGCCGGTTGCGGCAAGGCAACTGCCGCACCAACTTAACGGCTCAAGGCGTCGGCATGACGCGAGCGAACCGGCGGGATCCTTGACCGCCTGAAGTGGCTGCCAAAGTGGTTCTCCTCAATCGCAGGAGGAGGGCCAAATCGCCTTGTAGCGAAATAATTCGCCACGCAGGTATTGACACGGCGAATTCTTTCGCTACACTTAGGGTCGTGGCCAGTACATTCGCTGCAACCGGGAAGGTTTACGTTATGCCCCGACCAGTCTCCGCCCAGCCAACCGAAGTGGAAATGCAGATACTCCGGATCCTTTGGGAACTGGGAAAAAGTCCGGTACGCGAGATCCACAAACGGTTGGAAGCCGCCAAGGGAACCAACTACTCGACGACCGTCAAGATGCTGGCGGTCATGCTGCAAAAAGGGCTGGTCAAGCGAGACGAGGACGCCCAGCCGCATGTGTATCGGACGGCCCTCACTCGGGCCAGAACAGGCAAGCGGATGCTCGATGACCTGATCGAAAAGGTCTACGAAGGCTCGGCGACGAGTCTGGTGCTACAGGCATTGTCTTCCGGAAAAGCCACGAAGGAAGAATTGGACGAAGTTCGCCGGATGCTCGACCAAATGGAGGGCAAGTAGCCATGCTGGATTTCCTGACACAATCGACCTGGGTGGACCGATTCGGTTGGGTCCTGGTGCATTCCCTGTGGCAATTCGCGCTGGTGGCGCTAGCGGCGCTGGTGCTGCACCGGGCGTTGCAACGCTGCTCGGCGGCAACTGCGCTACACCGCATTGCTGGTTGCCATGTCCGTGATGATCATGGCGCCGGTCGCGACCTGGCTTTCGCCGTGGTCGGTCGATGCGCCTGCCGTTCAAGCCACGCTTAGCCCAGCGCCGAGCGCTCACGATGCTTGGCTGTCACGAGATGGGGGCGTTCTCAGGGCAGTGGCGCCGGCACGCGCATCGTCGCCTGTCGAACCTCCGGCGCCTCCGAACATGTTGACAACCAAAACAATTGCTCCAGGGCGTGCCGCAGAGGCTCCGATCCCCTGGTGGTTAACCGTGACGGCGCGTGTTCAACCGTGGCTGCCCCAGATCGTCCTGGTTTGGCTCGCCGGGGTCATGGTGGTTGCGGTGCGGCCGATGTTCAGTTGGTACACGGTGCGCCGGCTGAGAAGGGTGGGCATTTCGTCCGTTGGTGGCGGGGTGCAAGGCGTGCTCCAGCGGACGGCCGCGCGGTTGCGGCTTGCCCGCACGGTTCAGGTACTCGCGTCGACACTGGTCCAAACGCCGGTCGTGTTGGGCTACTTCCGACCTGTCGTTTTGCTGCCGGTGTGTGTTCTGGCGGGCCTGTCGGCGGCGCAACTGGAATCGATCCTGGCCCACGAACTGGCCCACATTCGTCGCCATGATTATCTGGTGAATGTGCTCCAGACGTTGGTGGAGACGCTCTTCTTCTACCATCCGGCCGTGTGGTGGTTGTCGCGTCAGATCCGCAACGAGAGGGAGAACTGCTGCGACGACGTGGCGATGGCCGCCGTGGGCAGTCGGGCCGAATATGGCCGCGCGCTGTTGGCCATCGAAGAGTTGCGGGCCGCGTCGACTGCGCTCTCGCTGGCGGCGCGCGGCGGATCGCTGCTGGCCCGGATTCGGCGCATCGCCGGCTGTGAACCGGCGCCGCGGGTGGTTGGGGGCGGCAGCGTTTTGGGCGCGGTTCTGGCGTCGATGGCCGTTCTCGGCGTGCTGCAATTTGCACTGGCCGCGCCACCGCAGGTAAAAGCCGATCCGCCGAAGTCGCAAATTGTCGCCGAAACCGACAAGACACCGGCGAAGCCGGCTGAGAATGAGCCGCCAACTGAGAAAGCCGTTGAGTCTGTGCCGAAGACTAAAACGATGCGCGTCCAGGTCGTGGATGAAGCGAAGAAACCAGTGTCGGACGTGAGCGTCCACGCCAGCATTTGGACCGACGAGAAGGGCTGGAAGGCAAACCGCGACTACCGGACGGACGCCCAGGGCTACACAGTCGTCGAACTACCTCGGACTTGCGAACTCGTCCGCCTCTTTGTCAGCAAAGACGCCTACGTGCCTCTGTTTAAGGGTTGGGAGAAAGAGTGGTTGACCGCCGGGAATCGGCTTCCCGACGAGCACACCTTCACCATGCGAAAGGGAACCATCATCGGCGGCGTCGTCAAGAACGACGCGGGACAACCGATCGCGGGCGTGAAAGTCGAGGTGGATTGCCACGGCGGCAACTGCCTAGACTCGCTGGCGTATGGCGACGACGCCCGCATTACCGACGCCCAAGGACGATGGACGTTGGACAATGTTCCCGAGGGAGATAAGATCAAACTGTCGTTGCGACTGAACCATCCAGATTATATCAGCGATCGATATTCGGGCGGCTTGCAGCAGGAGCAGGATGTCACTCTCGCGTCGCTTCGTGCGCAGACGGCCACCATCGTCATGCACCAGGGCATCTCGGTCACCGGCACCGTGACCGGCGCAGACGGAAAACCGGTCGCCGACGCCGTCGTGGCCTGGAGCGATGATCCGTACTTCCGGGCGTCCGGCGTAGTCGGCCGCCTTGAGGTCCTCACCGATGCGAGGGGCAACTACCGATTGCCATCACTCCCGGCCGGCCCGACCACGGTGACGGTAATGGCCGTAGGGTGGTGCCGGACCTGAAAAAGATCACGATCGCCGGTGACAATCCGAAGGCCGACATTGCGGTACCTGCATTCCCGCGAGTGAGGGTGACAGCCAAAGGACCGGAACCGAAAGCAATCACCATTACCCGCGAGAACTCGAACGTTGATTTCCAACTCAAGCCGGGTAAGACGATCCGTCTCCAGTTTGTGGACAGTGACGGCAAATCGATTCCCGGAGTGTACGTTAAAATCGAAGGTTGGCGCGGCGGCAAGTCGCTTTACAACATCAAGCACCCCAATGTTCACGATACCAAGATCCCCGACAAGGCCGACAAGAACGGCGTCTGGGAGTGGACTGGGCGCCGGACGATCCCGTGAAACTGCATATCTCTACGTTCGCCAACCGGGCTTCGCCCCACGGAACTGGAGATCGCCGGCGGCGCTCCGCCGAAAACGGTCACCCTCAAGGCCGAGCACCGCATCACCGGCCGCGTCACCGATGCCGTGACGGGCAAGCCGATCCCGGCCTTCACCGTCATTCCGATCGACGTGTTCCGCAAAGACTGGTGGTGTGCGGAGCGCGGCAATTCCGTGAGGGGCAAGGACGGCCGGCTGGATTATCTCGCCACGCGCACCGACATTCCGCTGCGGCTGCGGGTTGAAGCGATCGGATACCGCACTCAGGACGGGCCAGAGTTCCACGTGGGCGACGACACGTCCCGCACCCAAGATTTCCGCATGCAGCCGAGCAAGCCGATCACCGGCGTGGTGCTCGACGCGGCCGGCCAGCCGGCGAAAAACGCGGAAGTGCTCGTGGCCACGCCAACGGAACAGATCAGCCTGCAGGGTATCGGAAATCACCAATTGTCCACCGACGCGTCGGGACGCTTCGAGTTCCCCGATCCGGGCGAACTATTCACCCTCGTAGCAACGACGGACGCAGGTTTTGCCATGGCCGACTTCGCGGTCGATCAGCACGATGCGGGCACCCTGCGGCTGCAACCGTGGGCGTCGGTCCGCGGCCGATTCCGCGATGGGGGCCAACCTGTCAAAGGCGCCACGATCATGCTTGACCTGGTTCGTCTCGGTGGCATCGGTCGACCAAGGGTTGATACCAACCGGCTCCAGGTCGTCACCGACAAGGACGGCCGCTTCGAGTTCCCGCGCGTGCCGCCGGGGCCCGTTAGTGTCCGCGTTTCGCTGGGACCGTGGTACGAGGAAGGGTTTCGCTCCGGCCCAAGCGTGCCTTTGAATCTCCAGCCGGGGCAACAAGCCGAGTTGGAACTCGGCGCAGTCAGGCGCCACCGTCAAGGGAACGGTCAAGCTGACCGGCAAAGTGCCGGCGGACCTCGACTGCGCCTATTCGCTCAACTATCTCGTCCGCCGAACGCCGGGCATCGAGCCGCCGCCCTGCGATCGCCAAGATGGGGTTCGACATCCGCAACGGCTGGCAAAGCACGTGGCTCAAGACCCAAGAGGGCCAGACCTATTTGAACACGCTTCAGCACTGGTTCGTGAAGCTCGCGGCCGACGGCACATTCCGCATCAGCGGCGTGCCGCCCGGAGAGTACGACTTGGCGATCGAGGTCTACGCCAAGCCCAGCGGTTGCCTCGTCGATCCGCTGGCGAAAAAGGTGGTGCGTGTGACGGTGACTGCGGCAGACGCGGCCCGCGGGGAATTGACGCTGCCGGAGATTTCCGCGGAGGTCGTGCCCGTCCCGGCGGTCGGCGATACGCCGGCGCTCAGCTTCCAACGCGACCGACGGCAGCAGCGGGTCGCTCGCGGACTTCCGCGGCAGGTACACGGTCGTGCATTTTTGGGCGAGTTGGTGCGGGCCCTGCAAGCAGCAGTTCCCCGCGTTGCGACAACTGCAAGAACGACTGGCCGCCCGTGGGCTGGCTACGCTCGGCCTCTCGTTGGACGAGGATTCGGCCGGCTGGCACGCGGCGCTAATGGGGCTCGATCTGCCTTGGCAGCAAGGCCGGCTTGCCGCGGCCGGCGATGCCGGAGTTTCCGGCGTGCCCGCCTATTGGCTTCTCGACCCTGCGGGCAAGATCGTCGCCAAGGTCAACGACCCCGATGAACTGGCCGCTGCGGCAGACAAGGCGGAGGCCAAACCGGCGGAGAAAGAGGCCACCAAGGGTGCCCAAGCCCCGGAATCTCGGCAGACTCCCGCAGCAACGGAGAGTGCAGGTACAACGCAGACCGAGTCCAAGAAATCACCAGCCCCTTCTGCGCCAGCCGAATTGGAGCAACCCATGCGGAAATCCGGAGTCTACATGTCCACTTACACATCGGCGGACATACCCGCCGATTACATCATCGTGCCGGTGTACGCCTACGTCGAGTTGGCCAATGCGGAAATGCGCAAGGAACTCAACTTTAGCAGCGAGCAAACGAAAAGACTGCGGGAAATCTCCGACAACCATTACGGCCGGGCGCAAAAACTCCGCGACGAGATGCTCAAGCAGATGGAGACGCTCAGCCCGGAGGATCGCACCAGGCAGCAAGCCGAATTCCAGGCGAAATCGAATGACGAGGAACGGGCCACCCGCAAAAAGATTGAAGAACTTCTCACCGTCGAGCAATTGGCGGCGCTCAGGACTATGGCCGTCGGGCGAAACCTCGGCCGACTGCTCATGAGTTCCAAGCTTGCCAAGAAGATTGGCATCAGCCCGGAGCAGCAAGCGCGGCTGGCCGAACTCAGCGAGACCCAGAGCAAGCAGGATGCCGGTCAGCGGTCCGGCGAGTCATATCTTGAAAACGAGAAGAAGGCCGTGGCCGTGCTTACGTCCGAGCAATGGGAGCAATTGGAGCAGATTATTGCCGGCGAGCGCGGCCGTGCCGTCTTGAGTTTTAGCCTCTCCGGTGGATACCCCATCATCGAAGTGTCGGAATTGGACAGGCCAGACATCGGCAAAGAACTGGGCCTGACTCCCGAACAGAAGGCGAAAGTGGAAGCGATCGTCGCCCGATCGCAATCGCAGGCGGTAGAACTGAGCAAGCTTGTCGGCGGCGTCAACAGCCTGCTTCCGGCGAAGGAGCAACAAACCAAGAGCGACGAGTTCGGCCACAAGATGGCCGACACGGTTAGCCGCGACCGCCGGGAAATCGCCGAAGTGCTCACCCCCGAACAGTTGGCGTCGCTTAAGAAGCTCATCGTGCGCCGCATATTTCTCTTGAATCTCGATCTTGGCCGACTCACCGCCGACGGACCTGCCACGCCGCAGCAGACGCTGCTCGACCGCATCAATCTGACGAAAGAGCAACGGGAGGAACTCCGCCGGCTCCACAGCGAAAACGAGCAAGTCAGGCATCGGCTAGTTCGGGAGCTTGGGGAGCGCGCGATAAAGGTCCTCAGCCCCGAGCAGCAAGAGCGATTCATGGACGGGTTAAATTTCTCAATTGCCAGCGAGCCGCCGGACGAATCCGCTCCTTGAAGAGGCTCGGGACGCGGGAGCCGGGCACGGTGAAGCCTCGCTGCGGCAGAGGGAGAGCCGAAGCGGTGGCGCAGCCAGTCTTCCGGGTTCCTAAACTAACCGCGTCCCCGTTTCAATCCTGAGTCCTGGCAACGCGGAAGCCAGTGACGTAGTCCCGGTCGTCTGGCGCGAACCCGAAGCGTCTGGCGGAACGGGAGCTGACCGGCCCGCGGCCCCAGGAACCGCCACGAAGGACACGGTCATCTCCGGTGTCTGGGCCGGTTGGATCGTCGGCGGGGGACTCGGCATAGTATTCCGCGCCGTACCAATCCGCGCACCACTGCCAGGCATTCCCGTGCATGTCGTAAAGCCCGAAGGCATTGGGCTTGAACTTTCCCACCGGAGCCGTGAACACGTAGCCGTCATTGGCCTTGATCGTGTATTTCCACTCCGGGAACTTCGCCTTGGCCGCCGCGTCGGCCACGTTGCCGACCTTGGCCAGCGTCTCGGGATCGTCGCCGCTGTAGTAGCGGGTTGTCGTCCCGGCACGGCAGGCAAATTCCCACTCGGCCTCTGTTGGCAGCCGGTAGGTTTTGCTCTCCTTCTTGCTGAGCCAATTGCAAAACTCCACCGCGTCGTTCCAGCTCACGTTGACCACGGGGTGCTCGTCGGTCTGCTCGAAACCCGCGTTCCGCCAGGAATACTTCTCGTTGAAGCCGAACTCCTTCTTGTCGGGGTTCCAGCCCCACGCCCCTGGCTTCTCACCTTTCTCCGCGTCCGTCTTGTACGCTGTGTCGGCGACGAACTGCCGGAACTGGCCCCGCGTGACGTGGTAGGTGCCCAGGTAGAACGACTTAGTGATCCGCACCCGGTGCTGCGGATGCTCGTCCTTTAAAAAGGACGCTGTCAGAAGATCCTCACCGTAGGTCTCGTTGAAGAAGGCAGCCGTGTCCTCCGCTGACTCGCAGCTGCCCATCTCGAACTCGCCCGCCGGGATGAGAACCAGTTCCATCTTCACCCCACCACCCAAGTCTATTGCGAGCTTCTTCGGCGGCTCTTTCGTCTCGCTGAAAGCGGTCCCCGCCATTGTGAAAAGCACGATGGACCCAATCAGGAAGCTTCTCATAACGTGTCCTCCCTGCCATATGCCGCCTCTACGGCGCCGGCCGATCCATCGCCCAGAAGATAGCGTTCACCAACATCGTCCGAAACTGGGGAACCGCCTCGAAATCGTCCTCGCAGCCCAGCGACGAATAGAACACGCGGCTGTTCTTGTAGCGATGCGTCCAAGCCACCGGCTCGGTTTTCCCGTCAACCGCGCCCATCAGCAAAACCTTGGCGTCGGCGGCCAGCGGCGAAACGAAGTACAACGGGAAGGTGCACTTCCACTCGGGCGGCGCAACCCCGGCGAGGATCGGGTTGCCGGCCGCCTCCGGCACGATGCGAATGTCGGCCTTCCGAACGGTCTTCTCGTAACTGTGGTAGTTGCCTCCCAACACCTCGTGATCAAACTCGGGCCACTGATCGGTGCCCGGCGGGGCGTCCTTGCCGGCCTCGACCACGAAGGCATGACTGCACGTGCGCAGCGCCACCAGCGGCTTGCCCCCCTCGATATACGCGCGAATCTTGTCGAGCTGCTCCTTCGGCAGCGGCCGCCGACGGGCGAACAGCAACAGGGCGTCGGTCGTTTTCAGTTCGTCCAGCCCGGGGATGTCGAGTTTGCCCTGGCCCACCGAAACCGTGCAATAGCAGCCGTATCGCTCGCGCAGCAATTGGGCGAACGCGGGCAGCGTCTTTTCGCTGGCATACTCGTCGTCGCTGGCGATCATCGTGACGTGCGGCCGCTTGTCTTCCTGGAAACGGAAGGCCGGCCCCCCCAACAGGTCGCTGCTGGTGATCGTCGGACAGACGTACTTCTCGATGTGCTCGCAAACCAACTCGGTTCCGCGTACGTGGCTCACCCTCGGCGGCATGCGCGAGTTGTACATCGCGTCGGTCATATCGCGGACCAGCACCACGTTCTTGCCCAGCCGCACCATGTTGCGCAGCCCGAACGATCGGCCGATGACGCACATGTTTTCGTGCACGCCGACGAGCATGATGTTCTTGATGCCGCGCTCGGCGAAGAGGTTGCCGATCTCGACGCCCGAATCGCTGATGGCGTCCTCGTCGCTGATCTTGATGGCATCGATCTGCTTGCGCCAGGGCCGGCCTTTGGGACATGGGGTGGCGCAGTCGCAGCCGCCGTCCGATTGATCGATGGGCCATTTTACGTGCTTCTCGGCATCGAGCCCGGCACATTGTTGCTTGAGAAAATCGGGCAGATGGGCGTCGGCCGCTTTTTGGGCTCGCTGGCGGGCCGGCTGCCCTTCATAGGCCTGCATGCACTCGCTGGGAGCGTGAACGATCAACACGCCGCGCCGGCGGGCTTCGCTGATAAAGTCGTTCATCCGCGGCGCCATCTCGGCCACGCGGGCCGCCGCGCCCTTGCACCAGTGCTGGTCCCACATGTCGCAAACGATGATCGCCGTCTGCTGCGGGTCCCAATGGAGCGTCTTGTAGAGGCATTGGAATTGGCCGCTTCCCTCGGGCGTCTCGACGCGGTTGCAAGCGTACAGTTTCAGATCGCCGGCCGACGGATCGGCCGCCGCGGTCCGTCCGACGAGTATCAAGGCAATGGTCAATAACATCGATACGGAAAGAATGCTTCTCATCGCGGTCACGCTCCAAGCGAGGGTTAGACGGGGACTGTTCCCTTCGGCCGGTACGAAGGTTCGGTGGGCTCATGTATGGGTTTTATCATACCGCAAAACGGCGGCGTGTTACACGCAGCCGCGGGGCCGTTTTCTTCCGTCGCGCGGCTTGCCGGCGGCCGGATCCGCTGCGGGTTTGAAGCCGCGATCGAGCGGATTCTGCGTCCGCGAGTCATAAGTGCTTTCCTGATGGGCACTTGCGATTGCCGACCAGCGGGCCAACCCGCCTTGATCCGTTGGGCGGCCGCCCATATAATCTCGCCGCTCGAAACAGAGCCTTTTCGCGTAACGACTTTTCCCTCTTGGTCTTGCGACTCGAAGCCGGACGGCCGGCAAGTGCGGCGGCCCGGTGGAGCAAGGATGCTGTTCTGCTGAAACGACTCGGCGAGCTTTCGGCCCGCTTACGCCGCGCCACGCCATTGCTACGCGCGGGCGAGGAGAACCGCGCACGACAGAAATTGCAATCTCTTCTCTTTCTGCTGCTTGCGATGGCCGCGACGCGCGTCGCGCCGACGTGCAACTGCCCCGGTTGAATGCCGGCGATCCGATCGAGATCACCGCTCAGGCGGGCAACCAATGGCAGCTCGGTTCCTACGAGGTTTGGGTGCTGCGCGGCGACTGCGTGATTCGGCAAGGGAAGGGACTGGCCAGCAGCCGCGAAGCCGTCTTGTGGATCGATCGTGCGGGGCCCACCGAGCGCCGGCCGAACAAGGTGATCGCCTACATGGAAGGCGACGTGAAAGTGCTCTTGGACCTCGGGCCGAATGCGCCGCGGTTGACCGATCGGGCCTGGTTCGGCCGCTTCTTCAGCAGTGCCGCGGTTCAGGTCCATGCCGCAACGGTGGCGGGCAAGCCGGATGTCCTGCCGCCCGTCTACTGGCGCGGCATGGAGCAGCGGACGCCGGAATCGCCCGCCGGAACTGGGCGGCGCCCGCCCAGCCGGCGCAGTTCACCACGCCGGTGCAGGCCGCTCCCGTGGTGCCCGAGATAGTGCCCGCTCCGGCCGGCTCGCCGATCCCGGCGCCGGGGCGCCGGGCGTCGTCACGGCGCCCCTGCCGGCGGTCCTCCACCGACGTTGCCCGGCGGCGTGCGCCGCATCAGCGTCTTCGCCCGCAGCGACGTGCCGGTGCATTACCTCATGTTCCCCAATCCGGCTACGAACCAATACATTGCGGTGATCGATTCGGGCGTGACCGTGGTCATCGAAGGCGTGAACGTCAAGGGATTCGGCGACGTCGGCAAATTGGATATTGCCACCGATCGGCTGGTGATCTGGATGACCGGCGCGCAAGAGCCCGATTTCAGCGGCCCGCTGAACCAGGATCAGCGTGTGCCCCTGGAGTTCTACATGGAAGGCAACGTCGTTTTTCGTCAGGGCGACCGAACGATCTACGCCGACCGGATGTATTACGATGTGCCAAATCAAGTGGGCTCGGTGTTGAACGCCGACATGCTCACGCCCGTGCCCAGCTATCAGGGGCTGATGCACCTGCACGCCGACGTGCTGCAACAGACTGCCGCGGACCACTATTTCGGCCAAAACGCCTATATCACCCCCAGCCGCATGGGCGCGCCGACCTACCGGCTCCAGGCGAGTGAATTGTACTTCGAGGACCTCCAGCAGCCGTTGATCGACCCCGTGACCGGCCAGCCGCAAGAGAATCCGATCACGCATGAACCCCTTTACGAGCATCAGCGGCTGGCCACGGGCGTCAACGATTTCATCTACTTCGGGCCCGTCCCTGTCTTCTACTGGCCGACGATGGCCACCGACCTGAACGATCCGGCCTATTACATCCGCAACCTGTCGCTGGCCCAGGACAACGTTTATGGCACGCAAGTCCGCTCGCATTGGAGCGGCTACCAGTTGTTGGGCATCCGCAAACCGCCGGCGGGCACCGATTTCGATGTCAGCCTCGACTACCTGGGCGAACGCGGCTTCGGCTACGGCGGCACGTTCAGCTACGATCGCGAAGGGATGTTCGACATCCCCGGCCACGTGGCTGGCTTTCTCGATTTCTGGGGAATCCAAGACCACGGCACCGACGATCTCGGCCAGGACCGCCCGGCGGTGCCCCCCGAAGCCTCGTACCGCTATCGCTTGTACGGGCAACACCGCGAGCTGTTGCCCTTCGATCTCCAACTCAGTCTCGAGTTGGGCCTGATCAGCGACCGCAACTTCGTCGAAGAATATCACAAGGAAGAGTGGCAGCAACTGAAGGACGAAAACACCGGCCTGGAGCTCAAGCACCTCGACGGGAACAGCTCGTGGAGCCTCACGGCCGACGATCGCATCGACGACTTCTTCACCCAGACCAACTGGCTGCCGCGGCTGGACCACTTTTGGCTGGGGCAATCGCTGTTCCGCGACGTCTTCACCTGGTACGAGCATTCCAACATCGCCTACGCCCAACTGCAGCACACCACCATTCCCCAGAATGTGACCCAGTTCCCCTCGCCGCCGAATCCGGTGGGCGCCGCGGGCCCGTTCAACTATCTGCCGTGGGAACAGAACCAGGCGCAGGGCGGCCGGTTCGTCACGCGGCAGGAACTCGATTGGCCTTTCCAGCTCGGGCCGGTCAAACTCGTCCCCTACGCCGAGGGCGAAGCGGCCCATTGGGACGAAGACGTCAACGGCAACGACGTGAACCGCCTCTTCTGGCAAGTGGGTTTGCGGGCGAACCTGCCCATGTGGTCGGTCGACCCCACCGTGTGCAGCGACTTGTTCAACGTCCACGGCATCGCCCACAAGATCAATTTCATCGCCGATTTCTCCTACGCCCAATCGAATCAGGACGTGACGACCCTGCCGCTCTACGATCCGTTGAACGACTGGGCCGAAGAGTCCTTCCAGCGGCGCTTCCTCACAGAAACGTTCGGCATTCCGTCGATGATCTGGCCGTTCCACACGCCCGGCGAACCGTATGTTCCCAAGTTCGACGAGCGGCTGTATGCCTTACGCACCGGGCTGCAAGACTGGGTCACCTCGCCGAGCACGGAGATCGCCGGCGACCTGACGGCCTTGCGATTGGAGGTCGAGCAGCGGTGGCAGACCAAGCGCGGCCCGGCCAACGACCCGCACATCATCGACTGGATTACCTTCGACACCGGCCTGACGCTGTTTCCCGATCCGGACCGCGACGACTTCGGCTCGGTGGTGGGCCTGATCAATTACAACTTCGCCTGGCACGTCGGCGACCGGTTGACGCTGCTCAGCGACGGGCTGTTCGACACCTACGGCGACGGGCAGAAGATGATGTCGGTGGGGGCCTTCTTGACCAGGCCGCCGCGCGGCAGCCTGTACGCCGGCTTCCGCGTTCTCGAAGGCCCGATCGACAGCAAGATCCTCACCTTGTCCTACTCCTACTGGATGAGCCCGAAGTGGATCTCGTCGTTCTGCACGACGATCGACCTGGCCAGCCAAGGCAATCTGGGCGAGAGCTTCACGGTCACTCGCGTCGGCGAGTCGTTCCTCATCAGCGCCGGCTTCAACGTCGACAATTCGAGGAACAGCGTGGGGGCCGCCCTTTCGATCGAACCGCGATTCCTCCCCAAGGGCAAATTGGGCAACGTGGCCGGCGCCCAGATCCCGCCGGCCGGATTGACCGGACTGGAATAAGAAAAGACTGCATTCATCATTCTGCCGCCATGCCTTCCACCTCCAAACGTTCCTGGACGCACAAGTTCCGCGACGCCTTTCGCGGCCTACGCGAAGGCGTGCGCGGGCAGAGCAGCTTCTTCGTCCATTTCTTCGTCGCGGTGATGGTTCTAGTGGCCGGCGTCCTTTTGAACGTTCGGCTCATGGAATGGTGCATGCTCTTGCTGTGCATCGGTGGAGTGGTGACCGCGGAACTCTTCAACAGCGCGCTGGAATCGATGGCCAAGGCCGTCACGCGCCAGGCCGATTCCGACGTGGGCAATGCGCTGAACATTGGCAGCGCCGCGGTGCTGGCGGCCTCGATTACCGCCGCCGCGGTCGGCACGATCATCTTCGCCCACCGGCTGGTTATTCTGCTGGGGTGGTGGTCGTAGGTCGTTCCCCAATGCCTAGTCCGCCAAATGCGCGGCCGATGACACCGGGCGTGAAGCGGCACCATGCCGCTCCTGCTCTTCCCCCGCTATCGTAGGCGGTCGGGCAAGCCCCCGTGTCGTCGCGACCAGGACGGCTGCTCCTCATTCATCATTCCGCATTCACCACGGATCATTATTTCCGCTGCCCTTTCGCCTCTTCACGCTCCCCTCCGGGTCGCGGTTAAACAATCACCACGGATCATTATTTCCGCTGCCCTTTCGCCCCCCTTGTCGCATGGTCCTCCGGGGGGTATGATCATGGTTTCGTTTGTTTCGGAGGGTCCTATGCGTCACGTGTTGTCGGCATTGGTGCAAAACGTGCCTGGTGTGCTTTCGCACATTTCGGGCATGCTGGCCTCGCGCGGCTACAACATCGACAGCCTGGCGGTGGGGGAGACCGAAGACCCCCACTTGTCGCGAATGACCTTCGTGGTCGTCGGCGACGATAACGTGTTGGACCAGGTCCGCAAGCAACTGGAGAAGATCGTCACGGTGGTGCGGGTCGACGACATCGGCGGGGCCGACCACGTCGAACGCGACTTGATGCTGATCAAGGTCTCGACCGCCAACGGGAGCACGGAGCGAAATCCGCGAGTTGACCGATATCTTCCGCGGCCGCATCGTCGACGTGGCGCCCGACATGGTGATGATCGAAATCTCCGGCCAGGAGCGGAAAATCGAGGCCTTTATCGAAATGATGCGCCCCTTCGGGATCATCGAACTGGTCCGCACCGGACGCATTGCCATGGTGCGAGGGAGAAATAGCGGAGAATAAACAGTGGTCAGTGATCGGTGGTCAGTGCGGAAAAGCCGAGCCACCAGCGACTGGCCACTGAAAACTGAACACTGAAAACTGAACACTAGCCACCAGCCACCAGGAACAACCATGCCCGCCAAAATCTACTACGACAAAGACGCCGACATTTCGCTGCTGAAGAACAAGACGATCGCCATTCTGGGCTACGGCTCGCAAGGGCACGGCCACGCCCAGAACCTCCGCGATAGCGGCTGCAACGTGATCGTGGCCGAATTGCCCGGCACGGCCAACTACGAGCAGGCCGTGAAGGACGGTTTTCAGCCGATTTCGGCCGCCGAGGCGACCAAGAAGGCCGACATCATCACCATCCTGCTGCCCGACGAAATCCAGGGCGAGGTTTTCCGCAGCCAGATTCGCGACAACCTCTCGCCCGGCAACGTGCTGGTCTGCTCGCACGGCTTCAACGTGCATTTCGGCCAGTTTGACGTGCCCAAGGGCGTGGCCACGATTCTCGTGGCCCCCAAAGGGCCCGGCCACCTCGTGCGGGCGGAATACGTTCGCGGGGCGGGCGTCCCCTGCTTGATCGCCCTGGGCGAAGGCGCCGGGCCCGACGCCTTGAAGATCGGCCTGGCCTATGCCAAGGGCATCGGCGGCACCCGTGCCGGCGTGATCGAAACCACTTTCGCCGAAGAGACCGAAACCGATCTGTTCGGCGAGCAGGTCGTTCTCTGCGGCGGCTTAAGCGCACTGATCAAGGCGGGCTTCGAAACCCTGGTCGAGGCCGGCTATCAGCCTGAAATGGCCTATTTCGAATGCGTCCACGAGGTGAAGCTGATCGTCGACCTGATCTACCAGGGCGGGCTTGAACTACATGCGCTACAGCATCTCGAACACGGCCGAATACGGCGATTACACCCGCGGCCCGCGCATCATCACCGACGAAACCCGGGCCGAAATGAAGCGGATCCTTCAGGAAATCCAAGAGCGGGCATTTCGCCCGCGAGTGGATCCTGGAGAATCGGGCCAACGCCCCGGCCTTCAAGGCCATGCGGCGCCGCGAGCGGGCGCACCCGGTCGAAGTAGATCGGCCGCCAACTGCGCAAGCTCATGTCGTGGATCAACGCCAAAGAAGTGTGATTCCAATCCATAGCGCTGGCAATTGGCGGCCGGCGCGGCAGTGTTTCGATGTTGGCGCGGCAGTTGTACTGCCGCCCCTTTCTGTCAACGGCCCCGGGGGGGCCGTGCAACTGCCGCCCCAAGACGGGTTATCTCAGCGAAAAGCTGACAGCCGACCGCTCTGTAATCCCTCTTGCCAAAACCAGAACGTTTGGCACAATGGTGGTAATTGGCCGGGGGGTTGCCAGGCCATAACGACTGTTTGGTGCCGTGCCATGACCACCAGCAGCAGTCAAGTCCGGGCCCAGTTCGATGAGTTGAAGGCCGGCGATCGCGTCGAGGTGGAACACCTCGTCACCGTGGGCCAGCAAAGTTGGACGACCAAGACGTGCGGCACCGTTGTCCGCACCGAACGGCGGCGGCACGGGCTGCACTTCCAACGCAACTTCGACGACAAAGTCTTCAGCGACTCGGTGCTGTTGCAACTGCCCGACGGCGAACTGACCCTTCTGACGATCGACGAGTTCACGACGATCCGCCGGGCGTAGCCGCCCAACTTGCTTCGCGCCTCGCGATCGGGTGTAGACACGGAATTGCGGCCCCTTCTACGGCAACCGCTGCCATGTCCGATTCGTCCCTTTCCGCCAATCCGTCGTTCAAAGCCCACCCGCGAAGCTTTGCCGGGAACCGCTACGTCTATCCCGTGCTCAGCCGCCGCGCCGGCGGCATCTCGATCGGGGTGAACCTGAACCTCGACAAGACGTGCAACTTCCGCTGCGTCTATTGCCAGGTGGACCGCGAGCGTCCGGGCGAGAAGAACCTCGTCGACCTCCAGCAGCTTGCCGACGAACTGGATCGGGCGGTCGATTTGGTTGCGTCGGGGCGAATATACGAAGGCCCGCAGTTCCACGACACGCCGGCGCCGTTGCGGCGCCTCAACGACATCGCCCTAAGCGGCGACGGCGAGCCGACCGCCTACGTCAACTTCGATCAGGTGGTCACGTCTTGCGCCGAGGTCCGCCGCCGGCACGCCTTGAGCGACATGAAGCTGGTGCTGATTTCCAACGCCACGCTCTTCCATCGCCCGCGGGTGCGGCAGGCCTTGGCCACGCTCCAGGCCAATGGCGGCGAGATTTGGGCGAAGCTCGACGCGGGCAGCGAAGAATATTATCGCCTGGTGGACCGTTCGGCAGTGCCTTGGCGGCAGATTCTCGCCAATCTGCGGGAGGCGGCCGCGGCCTGGCCGATCGTAATCCAATCGCTGCTGATGCGGATTTGGGATTGCCCGCCGCCCCAGGCCGAGTTGGAGGCCTACTGCGACCGGCTGCGCGAGATTGTCGACGCCGGCGGACAGATCAAGCTGGTCCAGATCCACACCATCGCCCGAAAACCGGCCGAAGCGTGGGTCACCGCGCTCACCCGTGCCGAGGTGGATGCGATCGCCGACTTGGTTCGCCGGCGCACGGGCTTGGCGGTGACGGCCTACTATGGCGGAGGAGAAAGCAGAGAGGAGTCAGCAGAGTAGCGGCAGCACGCCTTCGCGTCTCTCACTCCTCGCCTCTCACCCCTCGTTGCTACTTCCGATGCCGAATTCTGGCCCGGTTGCGACGCTTCTTGCGGCCGATCTTGCGCCGGCCCTTTCCGGTTTTCTTGGTACCCACAGAATGCTCCGTAGTGGCGAAAAAGCGTCTGCCCGTCGGCCGACGCAAGTCGTTGACGCGCCGGTTGCACCAGGCAACCGCAACCGAGTATAGCAAACCCGCCCGGCAACCGACAAGGGGGAACGGGCGGCGGATAGTGGGGCAGTCTGATTTTTCCTTCCTAAGGTTTCCAGTGTGCCGCCAGCAAAATTCCTATTCTCGGGGATCATTACTGGGTATATTCTGTCTTTCGTCAGGAGGTTTTCAGTATGATGACCGTACGTCTTTTTCTTTTGCAGAAGTCGAGCGGACTTATCGGCTTTGACGATACAAGCCACCGCATGAGACCCCCGGGTGTCTTATCCGATGATTCGGTCAATGCGATAAGACGGGAACTTGAAGAGGGCTACATCGCCGGTTGGATCGGCGGACATCACTGGTGCCGACAGGCGACTCCCTACTGTCCCATGGATGTTGCCCTGCCGGTTGGCCATGTCCGAAAGCCATGCCCATGCGATGACGAGGTTTGCAAGCTCGATGCGATGTCCTGACGGGTGGCGGCCGTCTTCGGGTTTGGTCGATTCGGCTTGGTGGCCCACTCGCACATGAAGGTGGGCTTCAGACCGACCCAATACCGGGCGGCGGAAACGGGCACACGCCAGCGTGCGGCGCCTCTATTTCACCTTCACGCTATAGGGCATCCACAGCAGGAACCGCTCGGAGAGCAACTCTCGCAGCAGCCGCGTTTGCCGCACGATCTTAAAACCTTCCGGCAGCAGCTCGTCCAGGTCGGACGACGCCGAATCGCCGAACAACTGCTCGAAAACCGTCTTGGCCTCGGGCAATTCAAGCAGATCGACCTCGGCGTCGGGCTTGAGCCCCGCGGCCGTCTTGGCCGCGACAATGGCGTCTTGCAGTGTTCCGACTTCGTCGATCAGGCCGAGGTTCTTGGCCATCCGGCCGGTGTACACCCGCCCTTGGGCCAGTTCCTCCAGCTTGTCATACGGCATCTTGCGGCCCTGGGCAGCCTTGTTGAACGAACTGATGGTAGGTCTCCTGCAACAGCTCGGTCCAGGCCTTCCGTTCGTCGGCGGTGAAGGGCTGGTTCGACGAGAGCGAGCCGGCGTTGTGACCGCGGCTGATCACTTCGGCGTTCAGCCCGATCTTGTCGTACAGGCCGCGGGTGACCAGCTTGCCGCCGATCACGCCGATCGAGCCGGTCAAGGTGCCGGGGTCGGCGATAATCTTCTTCGCCCCCATGGCGATGTAATAGCCGCCGCTGCCCGCCACGTCGCCCATGCTGGCAATCAGCGGCTTCTTGACGTGCACCGTTTCCCGCCAGATCAGGTCGCTGGCCGTGGCCGAGCCGCCGGGGCTGTTAACCCGCAGCACGATGGCCGAAACCTTGGGATCATCGGCCGCCTTGCGGAGCGCGGCCACCATGGTGGTCGAGCCGACCACCGACTCGCCAAACAGATCGTCGCCGCGGCTCTTGCCCTCGGTGATCGGTCCGACGGCATAAACGACGGCGATTTTCGGCTTCGTGCCCCCCGCTTCCAGCGGCTTGGCGCCGACGAACAACTCGATGAGCTTCATCACGCCGGAAAGGCCCGAAAAATCGGTGTCGATCCGCTTCTTCTTGTAGTCGGTGACGATGTTCAGCTTGTCGGCATGGAGTATTTTCTTGAGCGACTCTTGGAACTCGTCGGCGTAGAGGACCCGGTCGATCAGCCCGGCCTTCTTGGCCGCGGCGGCCGTAAACAAGCCCTGGTCCACCAGCCACTTGACCTGGTCGTCGTTCATGTGGCGGTCGGCGGCGATGGTGGCGACCATGTCGGAGTAGTAGCTATCAACAACCGCGTCGAGGCTTTCCCGCAGCGGTTTGCTCATCTCGTTGCGTGTCAGCGGCTCGACGGCCCCCTTGTACTTGCCCATCTGGAGGGCGTCGAACTCGAGGCCCAGCTTGTCCAGCAAGCCCTTGAAGAAGGTGACTTCGGCCTGGACGCCCGGCACCAACAGCATGCCCGACGGGGGCATGAAGACCTGCTCGCATGCGGCGGCCAGCACGTATTGGCCCGTCTCGGCAGTGGTCAGCTCGGCGTAGACCGGTTTGCCCGCCTTGCGCAGCCGGGCGATGGCGCCCCGAAGCTCATAAATCTTTCCCCGCCCAAGCTCGAAATCCTGGATCTTCAGCCACACGGCCCGGACGTCCTTGTCGGCGGCGGCGGCGTCCATGCGGCGGATGATGTGGCCTAGCGAGCTTTGCAGTTCGCCAAAGAGGCCCGGCGAAGTGGGCCCTTCGGGATAGTCGCCCTTGATGGTGAATTGGACGACGGTCGCCGACTTCGGCGTCTTCTCCTCCGCCTTGGCCGGCTTCTCTTTCGGCTTGGCGGTTTCGGTTTCTTTCTTCGCTTCGGCCTGCTCTTTCTTTTCGGCCGCCGAAGTTTTCTCCCGCTCGGCCTCTTCCTTTTCCCGCCGCTCGCGACGGCGTCGCTGCTGGTCGGTTTCGGTCGCGGCCGGCTTTTCATCGCTGGCGGCGGGCTTGGCGGCCGGTTCATCGGTGGCCGGTTCGGCGGCCGCCCGGATCGTCGAAAGCGGCATGTATACCAGCGTAATGATGCAGCCAATGAGAATGACTCGTCGCATGGTTAGCTCCCTTTGGGCAAGTTGGGAAAAGGCGTATTACGGCCACTTGCGGTCGATGTAATAGTCTAGCTGAAAAAGTCGCCCCTGTCTGCCCGCGTAAGTACTTGACAAAGGCAGGCGAGGGCGGTGAAAATCGCAATTTGCTCGGGAGGTGTGCCGATGGCTGCTACTGCAAAGGCGAATCGCCGCCCCCAGCAGATCGCGCGGCGCCTGGCGGAGTGCTATCCGGACGCCACCTGCTCGCTGGATTTTCGCTCGCCGCTGGAATTGCTGGTGGCCACGATTCTTTCCGCCCAGTGCACGGATGTGCGAGTCAACCAGGTCACCAAATCGCTTTTTCGCAGGTACCCTTCGGCCGTCCGCTACGCCGAGGCGAAACTGCCGGACTTGGAACGCGACATCCAAAGCACCGGCTTCTTTCGCAACAAGGCGAAGAGCATTCAAAGTTGCTGCCGAACCCTGCTGGAGCGGTACGGCGGCGAAGTGCCCAAGGACATGGAACAACTCGTTGAGTTGCCGGGGATCGGGCGGAAGACGGCCAATGTGGTGCTGGGCGCCGCCTACGGCATTGCCGCCGGCGTGGTCGTCGATACGCACGTCGCCCGCATCAGCCGCCGGCTCGGGCTGACGAAGGAAAAGGCGCCCGAGAAGATCGAAAAGGATTTGATGGCCCAGTTTGCGACCAAGCAGTGGATCAGCCTGAGCCACCGGATGATCCAACACGGCCGCCGCTGCTGCACGGCACGGAATCCGAAGTGCGACCAATGCCCGCTGGAATCGCTTTGTCCGCGAATCGGAGTCCAAGGGGCCTGAATCGATGGTACTCTCGGGTCAAGAAATCCAACGTCGGCTGGGCAAGGACGTCGTCATCGAGCCGTTTGACCCATCGCGGCTGAACCCCAACAGCTACAACCTCACGCTGCACGACGAATTGATGGTTTACGAGGAGGTTGTGCTCGACATGCGGAAGGCCAACCGCGTGCGGCGGATGTCGATTCCGCCGGAGGGACTCGTGCTCTCGCCCAACCAGCTCTACCTGGGACGGACGGCGGAACGGACCGAAACCCACAATCTCGTGCCGATGATCGAAGGCCGGTCGTCGATAGGGAGGCTGGGGCTGTTCGTCCATGTCACCGCCGGCTTCGGCGACGTGGGCTTCTGCGGCTACTGGACGCTGGAGATGTTCGCCATTCAACCGGTGCGAATCTACGCCGGCGTCGGCATCTGCCAGATCTTCTACCACGAGATCCGCGGCCCCTTCACGGAATACCAAAGCGACAAGTACCAACACAACACCGACATCCAGCCAAGCCTGCTGTTCAAAGAACTCAATCCGGAGTGCGAACGCGATCCGCAACTAACGCTGCCGTTCGGCATCGAGCGATCGCACGGGTAGGCCGGCAGGGGCGGTTACTTGCCCTTGGCCTTCTTGACGCGGGCGGAAAGCCGCGACTTGATGCGGGCCGCGGCGTTGCGGTGGATAATGTGCCTGGCAGCGGCCTGATCGACTCGCTTGGCGGCGGCGCGGAGTTCGGATTCCGCCAGTTCGATGTTTCCTGCTTGGGCCGCTTCGATCAGCTTCTTGCGCTCGGTGTGAATGGCGCGCTTGGCGGAGCGATTTCGCTCGCGACGAACAAGGCTCTGCTTCAGACGCTTCTTGGCACTCTGGATATTCGGCATGGTGTTGCGATGAAAAATGTGTTTTGAGACGCGGCGCGGCCGGAATCCAGCCGCATCCTCGACCTTGGGGCGTCACTCGACCTCCGAGGGGCCGGACAACTCGTCGCCCTCGGTTTCGCTCTCGGGTTTGTTGTCTTCGGCCTGCTTGCTTTTCTCGGATTCCGGATTTTCGCGTAATTTGCTGATCTTGTCTAGTAGAGCCGAGACGTCTTTGTAGGTGAAATCGAGGGTGGCCAGCACGGTGAGGTGTCTTTCGGCCGTGTTGACGTCGCTGATGTACTTGGACATGGCCAACCGGCCGGCCAGGTAGAGGGCTCGCTTTTTGTTGTCGCCGTCGCGGTCGGGGATCTCTTGAATCGCCGACTCGTAGTGCTTCAAGGCCAGCGAATACTGCTCGATCTGCTGGAAGCACTGGCCGAGCGCCGACAGCGCCACCCCCCGCCGCCGGGGGTCGTTCTTGGCGGCCTGCAATTCCCTGATCGCCTCGGGGTAATGCCTCGTGAGCATGTACCGGTAGCCGAGTTCATACTTGAAGATCAGATTGCCCGGATACCGCTCGGCGCGATTTTTGCAGACCTCCAAGTCGTGTTCGAAGAACTCGTGCTCGAGCTTCTTCTTGCCGTGGGGTCCTTGGTGCGGCTGATTTTCTGCCGCATGCGGCGGAGTTGGGCGTCCTCCCACTTCTCGCGAACGTTGACGTCGCCATCGGAGACTTCGTACGCCTTGGCCAACACGTCCTCAGCCTCCGCATATCGCTCGGCCGCGAGGTAGTGCTGGGCGAGGTTCAGGTAATTCGCGAGTTCGCCCGGCTCCTTTTCGATCTTCTGCCGCAGCATCGCCTCGGCGTCGGTTTCTTCCGCTGCCTCGGGGCCCTTGCCGGAGGGACGGCGAGAAGTGCTCTCTCCATCGTAGCTTTTTGCCCGGACCCGATCGTTCATGAGAATGGAAATCGCCCGCTTGGCGACCTCATCGTTAGGCGAAGCCTCCTCCACCACATGCCAGCAGTGGATGGCCTGATCGATGAGCCCCCGCTCGGTCAAAGCAACTGCGCAAAGCCGATTCACGGCCGGATCTTTGGGACTGGCCACCTGGGCACACTTGAGATAGAAGAGCTCGCAATCCCAATCGCCCGACTTTTCGGCCGCTTTGGCCATGCCGGTCAACGCCGGCACGTCCCACGGATTGACCGCCAGCACCTTCACGCCGTGAGCGATGACCTGATCCCAATTCTCCTGGGAGAGGGCCTTTTTCAGGCCGCTTCGAGCCCCGCGCTCCCTGAACCGTGCCAGCGGGCTGCCCTTGCGATTGTTCTTGTACTTCTTTTGCTGGCACTCGACATACCCGCGCACGTAATCCAACTTATTGGGATCGCCCAACACACACTGCGAAAACAGCTCGGTCGCGTACAGGAAGTCGTCGGCAGTTTCGGCGCTGGCGACCTTCTTGGTGGCGATTTCGAATTGTTGCTCCAGCCGCTTCCGCTTCGCTGGCGTAATCGGCTCGCGTCCCTTCTTTTTTCCGGCCTGGGATTGTTCGTCGGTTGCCATGGATGTAATTGTAAACAGCCAAAATCGGCAGCACAACGGGCTGGGAACCACCGGCAACCCCTCTCAGGGAAGGGGCCACCGGACGATCAGTGCATCCGGCACGGTTCCCGAGGAGACCGGAAAGCGGCGCGATCACCGCTGTTCTCGCAGAGTGCTCCAACTCCCATAGCCCACCAGAAGCGCGGATACCACGAAGCCGATGTCCATCGGCAGGTCGATCCGACCGAACGGGAACTTGATCATCAGATCGAGTCCGTACACGAGCAGCATCAAGGCGGCGATCACGCCTCCGACAAGGCAAAGGGCTTTTGACATCCAGGGCCTCCTCGCTAATGGTCCTTCCTGCCGTTTCCAGTATAATTGATCTTCCGCGGCCACGCCACTATCGCCAACGAGGCTTCCAGAATGGACCCAAACGCCGTCTGCGAATCGGCGGCGGCAGCGCCGGCCGACTGGGCGGGTTTCCGCCGCCAGATGCCGGCCGCCCGGCAATGGGCCTACTTCGATCACGCCGCCGTCGCACCGTTGAGTGGGCCCGCCCACGACGCCCTGCTGCAATGGGCGGAAGACGCGGCCGGGCAACGGATCGGCCCATTATTCCGCCTGGACCCGCAAGGTGGAGCGCCTGCGAACCCAGGCCGCCCGCATGATCGGCGCCTTGCCGGAAGAAATTGCCCTGGTGGGCAACACCACGGCCGGCATAAACCTCGTGGCGGAGGGATTTCCGTGGAAGCCGGGCGATAATGTCGTCACCCGGGCCGACGAGTTTCCCACCAACCAATATCCTTGGCTCCATTTGGCCGACCGCGGCGTGGAAACCCGCCGCGTCCCCACCAACGACGGCAGACTGGACCTCGATCGGCTGGCCGCCGCCTGCGACAACCGCACCCGCATCGTCAGCGTCAGTTGGGTGGCCTACGCCAGCGGATGGCGGCACGATCTGGACCGGCTGGCGGAACTGGTCCACGGCCGCGGGGCGCTGCTGTTTCTCGACGCCATTCAGGGACTGGGCGTCTTTCCCTTGGACGTGCGCCAGACGCCGATCGACTTCCTGGCCGCCGACGGGCACAAATGGCTCTTGGGGCCGGAAGGGGCCGGCATCTTCTTCACCCGCCGCGAACACCTCAATCTGCTTCGTCCCGTGGGCGTGGGCTGGAACAGCGTCCGAGGGCACGCCGACTTCAGCCACATCGAATTGGTCTTCCGCGACACGGCCGCCCGCTATGAAGGCGGCTCGCAGAATGTTGCCGGGCTGTCGGCCCTGGGCGCCAGCGTGGAATCTGCTCAGCGGTTCGGCACCGACGGCCTCTCGCGGCGGGTGCTGGAGATCACCGACCTGGCCTGCCAGCGGCTCGCGGAGATCGGGGCCGTCATCCACAGCGATCGCAGCCCCGGCCAGCACGAGCGGCATCGTCGAGTTTCGAGTTGCCCGGCCGCGATCCTCATCTCCTGCGGCGGCAGTGCTTCGAGCGGAAGGTGCTGCTGAGTTGCCGGGCGGGCCGGCTGCGGATCAGCCCTCACGCCTACAACAACGCGGAGGACGTGGATCGGCTGATCGAAGCCCTCCGATGATGGCTTTTCGGACTACTTTACCGCGACCGGGGGAAGTGCTCTAATTGGGGCGTCCGTACGTGGTGAATTTTCTCCCTCACACACGGAACCCATGAGTCGCCAGCGACCCGACCGCCATGAATGATCCCTCCGTATCTCCTCGCGATCGCCGTCTATCCCGGCTCCTTCGACCCGATCACCCTCGGCCACCTCAACGTGATGGAGCGGGCGAGCCGGCTGTTCGACCGGCTGATCGTCGGCGTGGGCGTGAACATCGAGAAAGCAGACGATGTTTACCGCCGAAGAGCGGGTTGCAGTTGATCCGCGGCGCGACGGCCCACCTGGAGAACGTGGAAATCCGCACGTTCACCGGTCTGGCGGTGACGTTCGTCAAGCAATGCGGGGCGCGGATCATGGTCCGCGGCGTGCGGCCCATCACCGACATCGCCGCCGAAATGACCATGATGATGGCCAACCGCCGGCTGGCCCCCGACGTGGAAACGCTCTTCATGATCGCCGACGGGGAGTTGGCCCACGTCTCCAGTTCGCTGATCAAGCAGATCGCTTCGGTGGCGGATGACGAAGAGCTGGCGAAATTCCTGCCGCCCAACGTCTTCGTGCCGTGCCGCGTGCGGGCCGCCGGTTTGGAGGCGTAAGCAGCGCCGTCTCAGTTGTGCTCCGCCGCGCCGCCATTGCCGTCTTTGTTGAGATAGCGGCGGAGATAGCGGGCGCGCTCGATGTTGCGGTCGGCCGTGTCCAGCTCGCTGCCGGTGATCTTTTGCAGATGGGCCGGCTGCGTGCGGATGAACAACTCGTTGATCGCGGGAATGTTCAGGTCGCGGATCAGGCCGAGGTTCACCCCCATCCGCACGCTGGAGAGCAGGTGCATCGTTTCCTCGGAACTGATCGTCTGCGCGGTCCGCAGGATGCCGTAGGCGCGGCTCACGCGGTCGTGCAGATTCTCGTGGCTTTCCTTGACGAGGAAGTCGCGGGCCTGCCGCTCGTAGTCGATAATGACCGGCACGATGTCGCTCACCTGGCGGATCAACTCCGACTCGGTGCGCCCCAGGGTGATCTGGTTGCTGATCTGGTAGAAGTCGCCCATCGCCTGCGAGCCTTCGCCGTACAGGCCGCGGACCGCCAGGCTGATCTTTTGCAGGCTGCGGAAGACCTTGTCGATCTGCCGGGTAATGACCAGGGCGGGCAGGTGCAGCATCACGCTCACCCGCATGCCCGTGCCGACGTTGGTCGGGCAGGCGGTCAGGTATCCCAGCCGGTCGTGGAAGGCGTAGGTGACCTTCTCCTCGATCAGGTCGTCGATGCGGTTGATCTGCTCCCAGACGCTCGCCAGGTCCAGGCCGCTCTGCATCACCTGCATCCGCAGGTGGTCTTCCTCGTTGATCATCAGGCTGAACTTTTCGGTGCGGTCGATGGCCACGGCGCGGTGCCCTGGCCGTCGGCGTGCTCGCGGCTGATCAAGTGCCGCTCGACGAGGAACTGCCGATCGACCTTCTCCAATTGCGACACGTTGACGTAGAGCAGGTCGGTTTCGGCGGCGATGGCCGAGAATGCGCTCGTGGAGGATCTTCTCGATGCGGGTGCGGTCCTGGGGCGTGGCGCGGCTGACGAAAGGAAAGTCGGCCAGGTTGCGCGCCAGGCGGATGCGGCTGCTGATGACGATATCGGCCTCGGGGCCGGCGCCCCGCAACCACTCGCCGCTCGTTTGGTCAGATCGTCGATTTGCACGGCATCACTCCCCCTCGCTCTCGATTCGTTGCGAATTTCGTCGCGCAGTGCGGAGGCGCGCTCGTAGTGCTCCTCGTCGATGGCTTCTTTCATCTCGCGGCGGAGGCGGATCAATTGGGTGCGCTTCTCGCTCCCGCCGGCGGCCGCGCGCGGCCGCTTTCCCACGTGCTCCGACTCGCCGTGAATATTCATGATCAGCGGCTCCAGTTGGGCTTGGAAGCAGACGTAGTCGTGCGGGACAGCCCAGCCGGCCCTGGCTGCGGAACTCATAAAACGTGATCCCGCACACCGGGACAGGCCTGCTGGTCGAGCCGGGCCAATTCCTCGGCGGTCTGACCGATCGCCATCTGCTGCGCCAACGCCGCCGCCATCGCAACGCCAACCCGCCGGCTCGTCCGACGAAGCCGTCAAGATACTGCCGCGCATGGTCTTCGCAGAGGTGCAATTCCTGCGGTTTGCCGCCGGTCAATTCGGTAATGTGGAACGTCGCCGGCTTGTCGCACTGCTGGCACTTCATTAGCTTTCGGTAAGCTGAACCGCCTCCCGGATCGTTGAGCGACTTCTCTTATTCCCTGAGAATTCTATCAATCACCCCCCCCGTGTCAAGGCGAGCCAATGTGATGCGGCGGCGCCGAAGGCCGATGTGATTGCAGCGGCTGGCAATGGTTGTTAAGCTAGACGTCATCCGATCGACCAGGTGTCGCGCGACTCGTGGCGGCAGGTTCGCCAAGGGTCGGCCGCTGCCGATGCGGCCAGAAACGGTATCGCCTCTGCTATGGATACACCATTGGCTCCGCACTATCCTGATTTTGAGACTTTCGAGAAGCTGGCCGCCGGTGCCGATTTGGTGCCCGTCTACCGGCGGCTGGTAAGCGACTCGCTCACTCCCGTCAGCGCGTTTCACAAGCTCGACGGCGGCCGCTGCGCTTGCTTGTTCGAGAGCGTTGTGGGCGGCGAGAAAGTGGGGCGCTACAGCTTTCTCGCCACGGAACCGTTTTTCGAAATCGAAGCCTACGACAAGCGGGTCACCACCAATGCGTACTCGGGCGTTTCGGCGGGCGGAGTGCCGACGCTGGTCACCCGGCAGTTCGACTGCGACAACCCGCTGGAAGAGCTGAGGCATCGGGTGGAGGCGGTCCGGGCGGTCCATCTGCCGGAGTTGCCGCCTTTCTGCAGCGGCGCCGTGGGTTACGCCGGCTACGATACGGTTCGCTACTTCGAACGTCTGCCTCACGCCCCGCCCGACGACCGGCAGGTGCCCGACATGGCGTTCGCCTTCTACGACCAGATGGTTGTTTTCGACAACGTCACCAAGGCGATCGTGGTGGTGGCGATGGCGCGGCTCGACAAGGCCGGCGTTACCGCTGCCCAAGCCTATCAGACGGCATGCCGCCGCGTGGACCAGTTGGTCGAGCAGCTTTCCGCCGCTTCCTGCGATCTGAAGCCGTTCGATATCCGCACCGAGGGAGAAGTGACGCTTGCCTACCGATCGAATTTCACCCAGGAGGCGTTCGAGGCGGCGGTCGGCAAGTGCATTGAGTACATCCGCGCCGGCGACATCTTTCAGGTGGTGCCCAGCCAGCGGCTGGAAGTGTCGCTCCGGACGCATCCCTTCGAGATTTACCGCACGCTCCGCGTGGTCAATCCCAGCCCGTTCATGTTCTACGTGCGGTCGCCCAGCGTCACCCTGGTGGGCAGCTCGCCGGAAGTGATGGTTCGCGTGGTCGACGGGCAGGTCACGGTCCGACCGTTGGCCGGCACGCGTCGCCGCGGCGCAACCGAAGAGGAAGACCACCGTCTGGCCGAGGAACTGCTGGCCGACCCCAAGGAAGTCGCCGAGCACGTGATGCTGGTCGACCTGGGGCGAAACGACGTGGGCCGGGTCGCCCGCTACCGCTCGGTCGAACTCACCGACGTGATGACGATCGAGCGTTACAGCCACGTGATGCACATCACGTCGAACGTCACCGGGCGATTGGCCCCCGGCAAGAGCGCCTTCGACGCCCTGCAAGCCTGCTTGCCCGCCGGCACGGTCTCCGGCGCGCCGAAGGTCCGCGCCATGGAGATCATCGACGAACTGGAGCCGCACCGCCGCGGCCCGTACGCCGGGGCGGTCGGCTATGTCGATTTCGCCGGCAACATGGACACCTGCATCGCCCTGCGGACGATCGTCATCCACGATGACAAGGCGTACGTGCAGGCCGGCGCGGGCATCGTCGCCGACAGCGTCCCCGAGAGCGAGTGGAACGAGACGCTCAACAAGGCCCGCGGCCTGCTGAAGGCCATCGAACTGGCCGAGCCGAGAAGCGCTTAACGGGCTTTCCCGCGCAAACTTCGCGGCCTCTCCGTGTCCGCTGCGCAACCTCTTGCCGAGAAACGTCTTACGAAATCCGGCCAACCCTGCGAAATAGGTTCGCCTGCCCTGCCCCAAAAATAAAGCCAGCTTGCCTTGACAATATCGTGGGCAACGCCATAATTGACTTCAGAGTGAGCGTCCTTTGGCAGCCGTGTAGTGTGTGGCGTGGTTGCCGTTTTGGGACGCAGTTGCTTGCTCCCCCGGTAGCGACCGCACCTTGGCAAGACGTCAAGGTGCGGATCGCTCTTTCTTGGGGTGCCGTTGGGCAGTTCTTGTTGAACCCTGGCAAGGTCGCGACAATGGGGCGTCATGGACATTTCTTCTGCTCGCACGCGTCCCGTTGCCGGCGAGTCGCTGACGGCCGCCGCCCTGCGTCGCGACTTTGGCGCCCGCGCGGCCATCGCGCACGACAGCCTTCGGATACTCTACGATGCTCTCGTATCATCGCAACATTCGGCACTAGCCCACTGGCGGTCGTATTTTCCCGAGTGGGCCGGCCAGGCCATGGAGAAGCGGCGGCGAGAGTTGCTCAAGCTCGCCGGCCGACACGGAATCGTTCCTGTCTCCGGCGAGCCCGCAGCGACATTGCTGGCCTTGCAGACGTATTATGCTCTGTTGGTGACGGTTGTCGTCCGAAGGTTCGGCCGCGGGCGCATCGAGGAACTGTTGCCCGGCAATCCATTCGGCTGGCATGCTTCGCTGCGGTCGGAGCCAATCGATCAACTCGTTGATCGGCTTACGGCAGTCTTGGCGGATTACCGCCCGCCGGCAGCCTCGCCGATGGACGATGAAGATTGTGATCTTTTTAAGCCGCTGTACGAGGACCTCTTTCCGCGGGCGCTGCGGCATCATCTGGGCGAATACTACACGCCGGACTGGCTTGCGCGGCACGTGCTCGACCAGGTTGGCTACGAGGGCCAGCCGGCAGAGCGGCTGCTCGACCCGGCCTGCGGTTCGGGCACTTTTCTTGTCATGGCCTTGCGGCGGTGGCGGGCTGAGAGAAGTGGAAGCAGCGGAGTCGCCTTTCCGCTCCGCCCGCCGTTCCACATTGTGGGTTTTGACCGAAACCCTCTGGCTGTGCTGACGCGCGGGCAAATTACTTGTTGGCCGTCATCGATCTGCTGCCGGAGTCGGGTGACGTCGAGATTCCCGTCTACCTCTGCGATTCCATTCTCGGCACTGCCTCGCCTTCCTGCGCGGCAATCCCGTTTGACTACGTCGTAGGCAACCCGCCCTGGATTGCGTGGGACAATCTCTCGGCCGACGATCGGCAGGCCACCAAACCGCTTTGGAAGCGTTATGGACTGTTTACGCTCTCGGCCAACGAAGCCCGACATGGGGGCGGCAAGAAGGACCTGTCGATGCTGATGCTCTATGCGGCGGCCGATCGCTACTTGAAGCCCGGCGGCCGATTGGGCATGGTGATTACGCAGACCCTCTTTCAAACCAAGGGCGCCGGCGACGGATTCCGCCGTTTCCGCCTCGGCCCGGGCGGGCCGCCGCTCAGCGTGTTGCGCGTGGACGACATGGTGGCCCTGCGGCCGTTCGACGCCGCCAACTGGACAAGCACCATCGTGCTGGAGAAAGGCGCGACCACGAAATATCCCGTGCCGTACTTCAAATGGGAACCGCGACGAAATCATGAGTGCGGAAGGATCAGTGATGAATTGCCGGTTCGCCGTCAGCGGCTGCTGTGGCAAGAGAACATTCCGCATTCATCATTCCGCATTCATCATTTCCAGGCCTCCCCGGTCGATCCGGCGCGCCCAAGTTCCCCGTGGCTGGTGGTCCCGAATGGCGACTCTTGGCTTCCGCGGCCGGGCAAGTCCGACTATGCGGCACATCTCGGCGCCAACAGCGGCGGCGCCAACGGCGTCTTCTGGGTCGAGGTGCTCGGCAAGGCCGAGGGCGGCGTGCAAATCCGCAACATCGCCGCCCGGGGCAAGCACGCCGTCAACATTGTCGAGCACGTGATCGAACCCGACTTGCTCTTTCCCTTGGCGCGATGGTCCGATGTGCGACGGTTTTCGGCAACGGTTGCCGGGCACATTCTGTTGGCCCAAGAGCCCGCAACGCGAAGCGGCATCGACCCTAGCGTCATGCGCCGACGATATCCCCGCACGCTGGCCTATCTCGAACGCTTCCGCGACCTCTTGACGGCCCGAGCCGCCTACCGGCGGTATCAGCATGCCGGCCCCGTGTATTCGATGTACAACGTCGGGCCGTACACCGTTGCACCGGTCAAAGTGGTGTGGCGGAGGATGGATCGGCAGATCAATGCGGCGGTGGTGGAAGAAATCGAAGACTCCGTTCTAGGTCGCCGGCCCGTGATTCCGCAGGAGACGTGCGTCCTGCTGGCTTGCGATTCGGCCGACGAGGCCCATTATGTCTGTGCGGTCCTCAACAGTGCCGGGGTCAACCAGCTCGTCGCGGCGCACAGCGTTCGCGGCGGGAAGGGTTTTGGCACTCCAGGCATGTTGCAATTCGTCCCGTTGCGCCGGTTTCAGCCCGACGAGCCGCGGCATCAGGCGCTGGCGGCCTTAAGTCGGCAGGCACATGCCGCGCACGCGAGTCCGGGATGCTCGCCGAAGTGCAGCGTGAAATCGACGGCTTGGCCGCCCAGTTGTGCCCGCCGTTTGCGTCGGACCGTCGATGAATCGACCTCGCCATAATTGCCGCGCCTTTACAGCACCGGGGCACTGTATTAGAGTAGTGCCATGCCGATCTCTCTGCCGCCGCTTTCCCGCCGCCAATTTCTGGCCGGCACGCTGGTCGCCGGCGCCGGGTTCGTATTGCCGCGCCACTGGCGGGCGAGAAACCGGCCGATCCCGACGCGTTCGCGCTGCTGGCCGATCCGCACATTTGCCAGGATCGCGACCGAGAGCAGAGCGAAGTGAAGCCGGTTCCTTCGTTCGAGCAGGTTGCCCGGGAGATTCTCGCCGAAGACGCGCGGCCGGCGGGGGTCATGATTGCCGGTGACTGCGCCTTCATGCGCGGCATGCCCGGCGACTACGCGATGCTGCGCCAACTGTTAGTCCCCTTGCGGACGGCCGGCATGCCCGTGCATCTTGCCCTGGGCAACCACGATCATCGGGAGAATTTTCTGGCGGCGTTTCCCGATGCGGAATCCGCTGTTGCCGACGGGCCCCAGGTGGCCGGCAAGTTCATTTCCGTCGTGGAGACGCGGCACGCCAATTGGTTCCTGCTCGACTCGCTCGACAAGACCAATGTGACGCCGGGCGCACTGGGCGAAGCGCAACTCGCCTGGTTGGCCAAAGCCCTCGACGCGCGCCCCGACAAACCGGCCCTGATTCTCGCCCATCACAATCCCGACCAAACGGTCAAGCCGTCGGGGCTGACCGGCACGGACGCCTTCTTCGACGTGCTCTTGCCGCGAAAGCAGGTGAAGGCGTATTTCTTCGGCCACACGCACTGCTGGAACGTGGGCCGGCACAAAGACCTGCACCTGGTGAACGTGCCCGCCGTGGCTTGGCTCTTCGACAAGACACAGCCGCGCGGGTTTGTGTTGACCCGATTGCGGTCCGATGGCGCCACTCTCGCCCTGCACGCCCTGGATCACCAGCATGCCAGGCACGGGGAAACGATCGAACTGAATTGGCGATCGTGAATGCGCCGGCACGCCGCTCACGGGCTGGCGGGATGATTGTTGCTCACAGCGATCGGCACGGCGATGGCGGTTGCCACGACGCCGGCAATCACAATCGGATTGGCCAACAGCATCTTTGCCGCGCTGCGGGTTTCGCCGTTTTGAGTGTAGACGATGACCTTGTTTTGGGCCGACGGGGGCGCCGTGCCGGCCGACCACAAGCGATAGACGCCATGACCATCCACGGCAGCAACGTGGTACACGCCACCTCGCAATCCGGAAACGGCAAAACGGCCCTCGGCGGTCGTGGTCGCCGCGGCGACTTCTTGACCCTGCGCTTTCAGGGAGACGGCAGCGCCGGCTACGCCCGTCCCGTGTAGATCAACGACCCGGCCTTGAAGCAGTCCGCCGTCGCTCAGGGCGACATCGCCGACCACCGGCGCCGCCAATGGCTCTGCCGCAAATGCGACCGGAGAGAGGCACATTCCCAGAGCTGCCCACGCGACCACCGCGCTCCGCACGGTTTTTCCCGTCTTCATCACTTTGCCGCTCCTTCCAAAAAGCGAGCGTCCATTCTGCCCAAACCACTCATCCGATAGAATCCGTTTCACACCGGTGGGGTTAGGTATTTTGGATAAACCGTTCCCCCCAAACGGCCCATCGACGTGTCGTCGTTATATCGACTTCGCCGACATCGGTTCTGAAGACAAGGTTCTCCGGAACCAGCCGGTCCAAGAGGATGTCTCCGGCCTGCGGCGTCCTGTCGGCACCCGATCGCCCGCGGCGACGGCAGCCGGGTTGCGGCAGCAGAGATCGATGGCCGTCTCGCGCCCGGCGAGTTCGATCACCCGCTGAAAGGCCGCCGCAAGCACCGGGGCACGCCCCTTTGTTCCATGCGCGTCGGTGGCGACAAAATGGACCATCCCTCCCTCGACCAGCGACTCGGCAAACTGCTTGACTTGCGGTCCAAACGTGCCCAACAGACTGCCCGCCGTCACCTGCATCAGGCAACCGCGATTCACCAGCGGCGGCACCAGACCGGGCTGATTGAGAATCCCGAGGTTGCGCTCGGGATGGGAAAGAATTCCTGCCAATCCGGCGGATGCCAGTTCGGCCAACAGCCGGCCTAAGGGAACGAAGACCTCGTGGGGCAGTTCGAGAAGCACGTGTCGGCGGTGATCGGCCAACGTAACGACGTCACCGCTGCGAAATTTTTTGCACCAGGTCGGGCTCGATCCGCACGTCGGCGCCGGGGAGCACCCGGAGCAACACCCCTTGGCGGTCGAGAAGCAATTGAAGCCGCTCGATCGTCAGTCGAATGATCTGCCCGGAATTCCTTGCGTAGCTGCCCAATTGATGCGGCGTGACCACAACCGTTCCGATTCCATCGGTTACGGCCACCTTGGCCATTGCCAGCGCGTGCTCCCAGGTGGACTGCGCCGTCGTCAAGGCCGGGTGCCAAGTGACAATGGATATCGACGAATGGTCCCGGTTTATCCACGCTTTTCCTGACGGGAGACGATGCAAGTCGCCTTCCACCCCTTTCAACGAGATATCAAAGGTTCACCTTCGGTCGTGGCTCGCCGCGCGCCGTCGAGCCGTCCTTTCAGGGCCTCGCGGAACTTCGCTTCCGCCGCGGCGTTGCCGGGCGATCGTTGCAGACACCATCGCAGGTGCCACTCGGCCTCGGAGAACAGTTGGTCGTTCAGTAAACACAAGGCGAGTTGGTAGTGTACGTCGAAATTGCCCGGGTCGCATTTCGCCGCACTGCGGGCGCATTTCAGGGCGCCCAGGTTGTCGCCGAGTTGGCTGTAGAGTTGCCGGGCTTCCAGCCACATGGGGGCAGCGGCGGTGGGAGACAACAACGCGGCTTCCGCTTCCGCCTTCTTCGCCCGGTACTCCAACAACGGGGCCAGTTGCGCCGCCGAACAACGTCCTTGACAAGCATCGTACAAACAGCGCAGGCCCGCCGAATCGGGGTCGAATTCGCGGACGAGGAACTCCATCGTGGCGGGCAGGTCGCTGGTCGGTGTGCAGGTGATCAGGCCGTGGATAAGTTGCTGTTGTTGGCGGCGTCCCTGGCGGAAGGCTCGTTTCGAGTAGTCCAGCCACTGTTGCGCGTCGCCGGCACGGAGGGCCTCGGCGGCGGCGGCGCAGAGCACGGTTCCGTCGGCGGGACGCACCTTCAGCGCCTGCTCGATGCACGCTCGCGTGAAGACATCGTCGGCGCCGGAGAGGAACGACAGGTCGGCCAGATAGAGGTAGCCCCGGCCCTGCAAGGGACATAAGGCCAGAGCTTTCCGGGTGTGCTCGCCGGCCCGCTCCAAGTGCACCCAGTGCTCCCCCACGGCACGCGACAGCCAATCCACCAGCGCGTCGCGCGATTTGAACTGCGACCGGATCGCCGCATCGCGGACGTCGTCCAACGACATCGGATTGTCGGAAACGGACTGCACCTGGTCAAACAACCGTCGATACGTTTCCGCCAACGCCAGATGGGCAGATGCATGCGTCGGCTGCCAGTGCACCACATTTTCCAGGCAGGCAACCCATTCTCCTTGCGTTTTCGGATCGGCAACCGCGGCATTCTGCGTTACCGAGGCCTGTTCCAGCATCGCTTTGCGGGCGATCAAGAACTGGTCCCAGTAAAGCTGTGCCATCGCAGGACCCGTGCGACTGACGATCATCCATCCCCCCACCAATGCCAGGATGGCCGCAACGACCGCCCAATGGAACTGATGCGACAGCGACGAGGCCAAGGACGTGGAATGCCGTTGCAGAATGCGGAACGCCGCCCGTTGATCGCCCACCTGGCCGCGATCGTCGCTCAACGTCGTGCCTTCCCCCGGCCGCAGGGTGTCTTCCTTGTTGCCGACGGGATAGTTGTACAACGCGCCCGGCACAGGCGGCGAGCATGGCCACAAGCGCCATGCAGGCGGGGACATACCACACGAAATCGATCATCGCGTGGGCGATCGCCGCGGCCAGGCTCCCGGTAATCGCCGCCGCACAGGCGCGGAGCCGCGTGGGAATGGTTGGCTTGAGGCCGCCCGTGCACCAAAAGACGCACAAGACGATTCCGATCAAGGTCAGGGCGAAACCCGCGATGCCCGTCTCGACCGCGACCTGAAGATAGCAATTCTCGGCGTGGGTGTATTCGATGTCGTCTTCCGGCATGGTGTCGGTATAGATGGGGCAGACCGCGGAAAAGCTGCCCACGCCGGTGCCGATCGCCAACGAGTTCGGCATGGCCTTCAGCGCGGCCGCCCAGATCGTCCTTCGCCCTGCCGAGCGATCGAGAACTTCGATCGAGCCGGAAGAGAAGTCCTGCAAGCGGTTGCTGACGCGGTCGTAGCCGAATACCGCCAATGACGCGGCGATCAGCAAGCCGGCGAGCGTCAATGCGGCGACAAACCGCCGGCCGACCGGCGAGCCCCAGCACAGGGCCGCCGTACAGATTGTTGCTGCCAAGACGATCGCGACGATTCCTCCCCGTGACAGCGACAACAGCCCGGCAAACAACACGATTCCCAGCGCCAGTCCCAGGAAGTAAGTCTTCAATTCCCTGCGGCTATGGTTGCCTGTAGGCAGGCGGCCCGCTGCGCCCGACCGCGTGCGCGTGCGATGCAAAGCGTTTTGCAGCCACCAAATCAAGGGGCCAATTCCCAGTGCCAGGAACTGGGCAAAATGGTTCCGGTTGCTGAAGCTTCCTCTGGCGGCGTCGGCCGTCGTTGCAAAGGGATGCTCGTAGAACCAGAAGAACTTGCCGTTGTTGGTCAACAGTTGAACGATGCCGAAGGATGCCATGCCGACGGCCGACATGGCATACCAACGCAACAGGCGTTCGACATCCTCAACGCGTTCGATCCTCGCCACGACAACGAAGAACAGCAGGACGAAGTCCAAGAACACGACGAGTCCGGCGAGCGTTTCGGCGGGTGTCAGCGAGAGGCAAGGCCAGCATCCGAGGACGGCGCTTCCGCCGTGGCCGCTCCACATCGGCAGCAGATCGGCCGTGTGGGGCGCCAGCCGCGCCAGGAGCCAGGGCGGCAAGGGCGCCAGTTGCAGCATCACGACCGCCGTGCCGATCAGAATCAACGGCGCGGCCGCGGTCGGCCGCCATACGGGGCTCTCGCAAAGACACTGCCGGATCGCCCAAGCCAAGCCGACGCCCACGGCCAGCACCGTCAGGACGAGGTGTCCGAGGGCGTGGCGTCCGCCCATCAGCAGGGGCACGAAGAAGATGACGCCGGCCAGACCACCATCGACGACCTGGAGCAAGAATCGATCGATCGCCACTCGGGTGGTCTGCCGCATGGACAATTTCCCATCAGAGCCAAGGGATGCTGCCGCCAAGACCGACGCGGAAGAAGGTATTGACAAAGTTGACCATCACCGTGGCCGCGGTTTGCTCGACCGTCACCGTGTCGCCAGGCGCCAAGGGCACGTTGTCGCGCCCGTTCTTGGCGTTTTGAATGCTCACGGCGATCCGGACCGGCTCCGCCTGGCCCGGCAGTTGGCGAATGATCAACACGTCTTCGGCCACGTTGTTGGAGACTCCGCCCGCCAGCGCCAGGGCGTCCAGCACGCGGAGTTCCTGGCTGGTCGGGAACGGAAACTCGCCGGGCTTGCGTACCAGCCCGATCACGTAGACCGGCCGGAGCAGGCGTTTTGCCACGTAAACCACGTCCCCGTCCTGAAGTTGGGGCAGTCGTGCGGTCCCCCTGGTGGCGGCCAACAAATCGATCTTCGTCACCGTGGGCGCCGCGACATCGGGCGGTGCCTGCTCGTAGGCCGCCGGCGCCACCACTGCGCCGACGCCCGTTGCCGCACTGAGCGGTCCGCCGGCCGGTGGCAGGCGCAAATCGGTATGGCGGATCTCGACTTCCGTGCCGGCCTCTTTTGTCAATCCCTCTGCAGCCACCAGGGCCGCCATCAACGAACTGGATCCGCGCGGCAGCTCGTGGGGTCCCGGCTTGCTGACGGCCCCCACAACGCTGACTGTATTGGTTCGCCATTGCTTCATGTTCAACGTGATGCATGGTGTGCGGAATATGCCTCGTGCAATGCTCTCCGTGTCGAGCGCCTGCTCGGCTTGCTCCACCGTTAACCCCGCCACACTCACTCGGCCGATCAGCGGAGCCATAATGGCGCCATCGTCGGAGACGCGGATCGGAGTGGTGGTTGTCGTGAGTTTCGCGTAGTCGGTCACCATCGTCACATCCAAGACGTCACCAGGCTGGATGACCTCCACGCTGACCGAGCGATCGGCCAGTTGCGAGAGATTGATCATCTCAAGGTCCATGCTCTTCGGAGCCATAAGGTCCGCCGGCAGTCGCGAAGCCTGGTAGACGCGTTGGGAACATCCGAAAGCAGCGGGCAGCGTCAGCAATGCCACGGTTGCCCACACGAGACCGGGCCGGCGACAAAATCGGTGATCTTGCATTGTCGTGACGGGCCGACAGCCAACGAGAAGATGCCGTAACGGAGGGCGAGGATGCCCTCGGAAATAGCACGAATAGGGGGCGGAGGATAGCCGATCGTCACGCGATTCGTCAAGGCCGGATTCTCGGGGGCGGCCGGCGCATTCCGCGCGGGGACGATTGCGACCCCTCAATGTTGGTGGAAACCTCCCGCCCCGCTGTGCGTCTCCTCGGTGTCGGCAAGTTGTTCCTGTCACGCAAGAAGGTCCGATTATGCCGGTAGTGACGGATTTTCCAAAGAATCGCGTTGTAGCACGCCGACCAATAGACGGCAGATGGGTGTCTTGCGCACTCACCGTTTCGCGGAGTGCCGGACACATCGGGACTAATAGGAATAGGGGATCGGAATAGGGCCCGGGTTCGAGGTTCGGAGATCGGCGGTCCATACGACGCCCCGACTCTGGCCAGACTCAAAGCCCCGAATCCTGATTCCATGGGCTGCGGCCTTAGGTCGCCTTATAGAGGGGGGAAACAATGAGGTCTCTGGTTCTGTCGATACTGGTGGCAAGCGTGGCGATCATGGGTTGCCGAGCACCGTGCAAGAACAATCTTCCGCCGGCCGAGATGTTGATGCATCCCGGCCCGGGCGTGGGCGGACCCGGTCCCGGCGTAATGATGTACAACCCGGGCACCCCTTGTGGCGGCTGCGCGTCGCAGATCGCTTTCGTCGGTCCCGACGGGATGAGCATCGCCTGGGACGTCAGCGCCCGGGAGCGTTTGATTCCGAGCCGCTGATTTGTCCGGGTCGCTATAACTTCCCGCAATGCGCCATCTACCGGCTCAAGCTGAGCAACATCCCCGGTCGGCCGGCCGCGGAGTTGTATCCGACGCTTGAGGTCGGCCCGATGATGCCGCGGACTGAGGCCTTCTTGGCCCATAACGCGATTCCGGTGCAGTTCACGGAAGAGGACTTCGACCAGGTGTTGACCGGCAACTTTGTGACCAAGGTCATCTATCTGCCGGATCCGGAGTATCAGGAACTGGCGCTGGCCGGCGTGGAGACATTAGTGAGCACACGGTTGGATCCGGGCGTTGACCCGATCGTCGAAGCCGACCGTCGCGGAGCCATTTTGGCCATTGTGCGGCTGGGCAACAAGGATCTGCAAATGCCTTGCGGCCACGCGGGAGAGGGCGGGGTGGCGGCGGCCGCGTATCAGTGTCCCGTGGACGGTCAGCAAGTTGCCGGTTGTCCTTGTCCGATGCCGATGGGAATGCCGGCGGGCGGATACTCGACGATGCCCATGAACTACATGTCGGGCGTGACGGGGCCGCAGTATGGAATGCCGATGTGCGGCACGCCGATCGGCCTGCCTGGTCCGCCCCACGTCCCCTTTGGAATCCCCGCCGGTCTGGCACAGCAGAGCATCGTGAACCACACGTGGGTCCGCATACCGGAACCGACACAGCGTGAGCGAATCGATGTCAAGCAGGTGCCGGGGATGACGTATCCGGTGCCCGCCAGGCATGCTACCATCGTCGAGCGCACCAGTCCGGGCGTCGGTTTTTTCCGCCAACCCTTGTACGATGCGCATGAGAAGATCGTGCCGAACGGTCAGGCCCCGTGTGAAAGCCCTTGTCCCGCGGAGTGACCCGTTTCGGAACTTCTGTGCGTCGAACCACCACCAATGACTCGTGACAATGGTCCGATCGATCCGCTGGGCAACGAGGAGGAAGTGCGGCAGACGAGTTGCCGGCAGGATGGCAATCGTAGGGCTGTGGTTGTTGGGCATGGCAACGGTGTTGCCGGCTCAGCAGCCGCCGGTGCACTACGTCCATCAAGGCATCATGCCGCCGGGAGCGATTGGCGGCCGGCAACTCCAGCGGGGCGGACCATTGCCCGGGTTCTTTCAGCCGGTTGAGATCAAGGCCCCGCCCGGGGCCTTGATCTCCCTGGCGGTGGCCAACCAGTTCGACGAGGCCACATGCAGCCCGCGAAAAGCCGGCTTTCTCATCGGCGGCGTGTATCGGCTGCGAGTGACGCTGGTGCGGCTGTCCGAGATGCAGGAAGTATTTCCCACCATCGAAGTGATCGACCGGCTCTATGCACCGGTCGGTCAAGAGTGCCGCTTCGCGATCCCGATCGACATTAGCGAGGACGATTTGCAGTTGGCCGTTGAAGGCAAGTTTGTCACGCGCGTGATCTATCTGGAAGATCCCCGACATGCGTTGCCGCACGCGACGACGCGAAAGGCCAGCTTTGGTTTGATGTAGCTCCGGGCCAGGACCCGCTGGCGGTGGCGGACGGATTGGGACGCCCCGTGGCGATTCTGCGTTTGGGGGCCCGGCTGCCCGACCGTGCCGAGATGTCCGATCCCAGTTTCTTTTTCGGTTCGCCGCCGTTCGTGTGCCTCCCGCTGGAACGAGTGCCGGCTCAGCCGGAAGCAGCGCTCGCTCCGTCCGAGCAAATCCCGGCTCCCTCGGGACGGGTTGCGGCTCCGTCGCAGCGCGTGGAGACGCCGAAAGTAAAGAACTTGCCCCCGCCGCCGCAATCGCAGGAACAGCCCAACCCATGAAACGCATCGTCCGCCGGCAATCGCCGATGTGTCTCGGGCTGGGCGTTGGGCCGTTGGCCGCGATCGCGCTCTGTGCGTTGACGCTCTGCTCGTGCCGAGGGCCCGCCGGCCCTTGTTGCGCAAACCGGCCAGGGCACTTGCCCCTGGGGTGTACCCAACGCGCGGCAACAACCAACCGGCTACGCCGCCTTGCCGGCCGAAGCCTATACGGGCGAGCCGGTCGTGGCCACCGCGCCGCCGATGGGCCCACCCGGCATGGAACAGGGCGTGCCCATGCCGTACACGCCGCGCGGCCCGTGGGCGCCGCCCGGCCTTCGGCAACCCTGGCCCGAGGACGAGTACATTCGCGACGGCGGCGATGAGGGTCGCCCCGTCGGCGTCGGCAAGCAATTTGAAATCACCGGCTTGGATATGGAAGACGCCGTCGCCCATTACGATACCGTCGATGGCCGGACGATCGTCGAGCCGAGCAATGAAGTCTTCATCTACAGCCCGCGCTTCGGCGCCGTGCCCAGGTCGTCGGCCTGATGGCCGACGAGGAGCGGCAAAAGGCGGGCGGAATCGAGATTCCCGACCAGACTCAGCACGCCGGGCCGCGTCCAGTTCGTGGGCAACGCCAAGCAGAACGTCCAGCCAAACGACAAGATCGGCGCCCGGCCGCCGCTGGCCCTGCGCACCGAGCAACTCAAGGACGTCATTTCCAACACGGTCCGTCCGAAGGGCTTCCAGGACACCTTCAAACCCTTCGAGAATCTGGCGATTATCCGCCAGGGCATCGTCCGAGAGGCGGAAATGCCATTCCTCGCCCGCGGCTCGAATGCCGCCGTCGCGTGGTCGCACACCCAGGCCGTACAAGTCATTCTCGACGACAAGGCCGCCATGGCCGACGTGAAGTACGACCAGAGCATGTTGCTCTACACGGTCAACGAGCCGCCGGGCCATCCCAAGCTGCGGTTGATCAAAGTGGCCTCCACGTCGTTCGCCGAGCCGGGAGATTACGTCGACTTCACCCTTCGCTTCGACAACGTCGGCGATCAGGTGATCGGCAACGTGACGATTCTCGACAGCCTCAACACGCGGCTGGAATACGTCCCCGACAGTGCCCAGTGCAGCGTCGACGCGCAGTTCTCGACGCAGCCGAACGAGGGCGACTCGGTGGTCGTGCGTTGCGAAGTGACCAATCCGCTCGAGCCCGGCAAGGGCGGCATCCTCCGCTTCCGCTGCCTCGTGCGGTAAGGGCGGCTGACGACGGCTCGTCGCTCGATCTTGACCCCGACCGGCCCGGTGGTATAGAGTGCGAGCCTGGCCTGATGAAAACGGGGACTGGCTCCGCAACGGCTTGTATCGTTTCGCGATCCGAACCACCATTAGTTGCGGTGCCTCTCCCCGTTTTCATCCATCGGGTGGTCCATGAATGCTGAGAAGGCCCTGCTTGAAAGCGGTGCGTATCGTTGCCCCGGCCAGCGGCACCCGATATCTCGGGCGGCACACCTTGGACGGTTGGCGGCGTTCTACCCCCCTGCCGCCAATGCCAGCACCGCGATGACACCGGCTCGCTCTCGCCGCGACAAGTCCAACAGTTGGCGGAAACCAACCAGCGCGGCCGAACCTCGAGCGTTGTTCCACGACGAAGGCGCCGGTGGCGTCTATCTGAACGATCTCACGCCTGCCGCCGCCGCGGCATCGCGACCGCCTTCGGCCTGATCGTGCGGAAAGAGGAGACAGATTGCCGTCGAGCAGCGCCTCTTCGTCCTTCATCCTCCTTCCCGCATCCTTCGACCAATCCCCCGGTCCTTCTCGCCGGCGACGGCCGGGCGCTCACTGCGGAATTGGTGGCCGCCGTGGGCGAGGGGCTCCGCTTTGGCGGCTGCGACGTTGTCGACATCGGACTGGCCACCGCCGCTTGCCTGGCCTTTGCCATCCATCATCTTCAGGCGGCCGGCGGAATCCTCGTGGGCAATCCGGGCCATGAGCCGCACATCGTGGGGCTGCAGTTTTGGGATGCCCAGTCGCGGCCGCTCTCGGCCGGCGGATCGCTCGAACCGGTCGCCGAGCGTTATCAGGCCGGTGCGGATCGGCCCACGAGAAGCTGCGGCGCCGTGAACCGTTTCCAGGCTGACGGGCCATACCTCGCCACGTTCGCCGAGCATTACCATGCGCTGCGGCCGTTGCGCGTCGTGGTCGATTCGGCATCGACCCCACTGCTCGAATATCTGCGAAAACTTGCCGCCACGGTTGCATGTCAGATCGTCCCCAGCCGGAGCACGCAACGCGATTTGCCCGCACAAATCCGCGCGGACTCGGCCCATTTTGCGGCGTGCGTTGATGGCGATGGCGAGACCTGCCGCATCCTTGACCAACAGGGCCGCACGGTCTCCGCGGAGAAGTTGGTGCTGCTGTTGGCTCCCCCCGTCGGGACCGTCGTATTGGAAGATTCGACTCCGCCAGTCGTTGCCGAGCAGAGTCGAGCAGCCGGGGGGCACGCGTCGAAATGAGCAGCCCCCGCCGGGCCGACTTTGCCGCTGCCATGCGGCAACAGGGCCGGCGTTCGGCGGCGGTCCGAGCGGCCGGTTCTGGTATGCCAATTCGGGCCCGCCGCTGCCCGACGCCCTGATGACCATCACGCAGCTGTTAACGATACTCAGCCGTAGCGACGAGCCGCTCTCCGCCATTCTCGACCGCGAAGCGGCGGCAGGGTAAACTGATTCGGGCAGACGTGTCGAACTTGCGCTGTATGTTAGCCCCTGGCTATTTTCTTCCGTCTTCGCTCTTTTTGCGATCTATCCACTAACCACTCGCCACTAACCGCTATCTGACGATGTCCACGCACTGGCTTGCCGACCGTACCCGACTGTTCGACGCCTCGGGCATCCGCAAGGTCTTCGACCTGGGGGCGAAGCTCAAGGACCCCATCAATCTCTCGATCGGCCAGCCCGACTTCGACGTGCCCGAGCCGGTTCGCCAGGCGGCGATCGACGCCATCCAGAGCCGCAAGAACGGCTACGCCCTGACGCAGGGCATGCCCGTCCTGCGCGACAAGCTCCAGGCGCAGGTCCAGCGGCAGTACGGCCACGACGACCGCGAGGTGTTCGTCACCAGCGGCACCAGCGGCGGGCTGATGCTGGCGCTGATGGTGCTGGTCGAATCCCGGCGACGAGGTGATCGTCTTCGATCCGTACTTCGTCATGTACGATTCGCTCTCGGCCGTGGTCGGCGGCAAGGTGGTTTACGTCGACACGTATCCCGACTTCCGCATCGACCTCGATCGGCGTGGCCGACGGCCATCACGCCGCGCACCAAGGCGATCATCTTCAACAGCCCGGCCAATCCCACCGGCGTGGTGGCCGGCGAAGAAGAGGTCCGCGGCCTGGCCGAGCTGGCCGCGCGGCGCAACGTGGTGTTGATCAGCGACGAAATCTATCGGGCGTTTTGCTACGACGGCCGTTCGTCTCGCCGGCCAAGTACAATCCGCAAACGCTGGTGGTCGACGGCTTCAGCAAGACGTACGGGATGCCCGGCTGGCGGTTGGGGTTCGCCCACGGCCCGTCGGCGATCATCCAGGAGATGATCAAGCTGCAGCAATACAGTTTCGTCTGTGCGCCGCAGCCGGTGCAATGGGCGGGGGCCGTGGCCATGGACGTCGACATGTCGGCCGCAGATCGACGGCCTATCGCCGCAAGCGCGACCTGGTCGTGGCCGGCCTGGCCGACCATTACGAGATGGTGCAGCCGGGCGGGGCGTTTTACGTGTTTCCCAAAGTGCCCTGGGGCACCGGCATGGAGTTCGTCACCCGGGCGATCGAGAAGCACCAGCTGCTGATCATTCCCGGCAACGTCTTCAGCCGCCGCGACACCCACTTCCGCATCTCCTACGCGGCCGCGGACGCCGTGCTCGAACGCGGCATCGAGGCGCTGCGAAAGCTGGCGTGAAAGAGACCCGTATACCAGGTGGCAGAAAGGGCCAAGTGATTGAACCTCGAATGGACCCTTCGGCCACGGGGAGGACCAAAAGACAAGAATAGGTTGCGAGACTACGCATATTACCTGGATTTGGTGGCTGTCACCTTTCTCACCTTCAATCGTTCTCAAGTCGGGATTATAGTGTTGGACGACGCCGACTTCCTGAAAACCAGATTGTCTTGGATTTTCCGACGGCGAGGGGCCGCTGGCCGGTTCACCCGGCTGTTCGACGAACTGGAACAGGTCCACAAAGGTGCTTTGTCGGCCGTGGTCATGTTGCATCGGGGAGAGTTGCCGGTGCTTAGAAGTTTCCAGGGCGACGACAGGTGGCTCATCCTCACCACAGAGAGGCTCGCATGGTGTCTCCGCGCGAGCAGCGGCAACTCCGTGTCTGCGACATCGCCGACGCTGCAATGGATTTCCACGCGATTGCAAGGAGCGGTGAGAAGAAGTCAGACGTTACGGAACTCCAGATTCATACGACGACTGGCGACCGCTATGCGGTTGGCGTTGAGGCGGGTGCCCCATTGCTCGGGGTGTGGAACGTGCTGAAGAACTTGGGAAAACGTAACCGATCAAACCCCGAGAATGGATGAGGGGTATCCTGATCCGGCGAGTCTTGGGGCCGAAAAAGGGGACATCAGTGATTTTGGCAGGGTCAGGGTCGGCGAGCGAAATGAGTGATGCCCGTGCGCCGTGAATGCGTGTGTATTTTAGCGGGTGAAAGTCCCGTCTGGGAAGGGTCGCTTGCCCAGTAGCAATCGAAGCGGCGGAGGAGGCAACGAATCCGTCGGAGCCTTCGATGGAAAGGGTCACTTGGTGACTCCGCGAAGATGCAGGCCGTAACGAAAGTGAACGCTCGACGAGGCCCCGAAACCATTAATCGTGGAAGCCGACCCGTCGGACATTCGGGGAAGGCCAGCGGTGCAGAGGAAGTTAGCGACAAATGCACTCTGCAATTCCACCGGGGTAGAGACGACGGCATGTATCGAAGGAATGCACATGAAGCACGGGAAACCGACGACGACAGCGGAGGCAACCGCAACGGGCAACCCGCGAGGGCCAGGCCCGGTCGCGTCGGTGGCGGAGAGGCTCGTAGTAGTGTCGAAACCGGGTAATGCCGGTGGAGCCAAGGGGCCTCAGTTCAAGGATCAGCGTGCGCAGGAGCAAGGCCGAGGATGATTGGCGACAAGCCTACCAACACCGATCCGTTGCAGAAACTCCGCGCGGCGCTGCATGACAAAGCGAAGAGTGCGCCCAACTTTCGTTTTTACTCCCTGTACGACAAGGTGTATCGCCGCGACGTGCTGGAAGCGGCCTACGCGCGATGCCGTGCCAACGGCGGAGCGCCTGGCGTGGACGGCCAAGCGTTCGAGGACATCGAGAGGTATGGGCTGGAACGGTGGTTGGACGAACTGACGGAGGAACTGCGAGCGAAACGGTATCAGCCGCAACCGGTGCGGCGGGTTTACCTGCCGAAACCGGACGGGAAGCAGAGGCCTTTGGGAATACCCACGATCCGCGATCGCACGGTGCAAACCGCTGCATTGCTGATCTTGGAGCCGATTTTCGAGGCCGACCTGCAACCCGAGCAATACGCCTACCGCGAAAACCGCAACGCCTTGGAAGCAGTGCAAGAAGTGCATCGCTGGCTGGGCCAGGGTTATCATGCGGTGGTGGATGCGGATCTGAGCGGATACTTCGACAGCATCCCGCACGCCGAACTAATGCTGTGCGTCGCCCGTCGCGTGAGCGACAAAGCCATGCTGCATCTAATGAAGCAATGGTTGGTGGCGCCGGTGGAAGAGACCGACGAGCGAGGCCGAGTGCGACGTACCACGCGAAACAAGGACACGAAACGCGGCACACCGCAAGGCGCGCCGATTTCACCCTTGTTGGCGAATCTGTACATGCGACGTATCGTGCTGGGTTGGAAGACCCTCGGGCATGAGAAGCGATTCCAGGCCCGGATCGTCAACTACGCCGATGATTTCGTGATCCTGTGTCGCTTTCGGGCGGACAAAGCCTTGGCAGCGATGCGCAACATGATGACGCGGCTGAAGCTGACCGTCAACGAAACGAAAACGCACGTCTGTCGCCTGCCTGCCGAATCGTTCGACTTTCTTGGGTATACGTTCGGCCGGATGTACTCACCGCGAACGGGCGGGGCCTATCTGGGCGCACGTCCGGCGCGGAAGAAGATCGTGGGCGTTTGCCGTCGGCTCAACGAGTTGGTGGGCAAGCTGCCGACGTTCATCCGACCGGAAGCGTTGGTCTACCAGGTCAATGAGGTGCTGCGAGGGTGGGCCAACTACTTCTGCTACGGAACCTACACTCCGGCGTTTGGGATCGTGCATCGGCACGCCTGTCGTCGGATCCGTCGGTGGCTGCGGCGGAAACTGGAGCTCGATGGGCAGGGAATAGGCCAATTTCCTGACAGTCGTCTAGAGCGTGAGCTTGGACTGCTGAACCTCACCCGCTTTCCACGTCGTCACTCGTGGGCGAAATCATGAACCTTGTCCGAGAGCCGGATGCGGGAAATCCGCCCGTCCGGTTCGATGAGCGGGAGGTGGAAACGGAGCACGGCATGCGACTATTGAGGCACAGCCGGGGAAACCCCGAAACAGACTATGTCGAAGCCTACCCCACCGCGCCACCTCTCGACTCTACCCTTTGTGGTGCGTCCCGGCAACACCATTGCAATAGTTGGCTGAAAGGGTGATGATATGCGGCAGCGTTTAGAAGCTCTAATTAGAGGAATGCGTAACCGCGATAAACACATTTGTGGCGACGCTCCGGTTTGGATACTAGATCAAGTTACGTCGAGGGCGGAGTCATTGCTTGGAGAGCAACTTGGAAACGACGCATTTAGATGTCGAGTAGATGAGTTTATTATGGGAGCGACACATTATGTGGCGGATCATTGTGGGTGCGAGTGCGATGTGCTGCTCGCTGCGATAAATTCGCTAATGAAAGGGTAATGAAGAAGGATATAAGAGAGGAGGTCTTGGGATCAGGCCGAGGTTAGACATTAGCAACCTCCTCCTCCAGGAAGGAAGGGGGACAGGCGCGCTTATTGACGAAGTGAGACGGTTATTCTAGTCTCGGGGAATGCCGCGTGCCGCACGAGTTGCTCCAAGAGGGATGGTGTTCCATGTCTTGAATCGAGGCGGAAGAGTATCTCTATCAGCTTGTACGTTGCGTGGAGCGGAACGCGCTGCGGGCTGGTTTGGCCGAGGGTGCCGAAGCATGGAGGTGGTCCAGCCTTTGGCGATGTATCTCCGGTTCGCCGGAGGCCAGACAGTCGCTCAGCACTTGGCCCGTCCCTTATCCGCGAGACTGGTGCAAGTTCGTCAATGAGCCGCAGACCGAGGTGGAGGCGATCCGTCGTTGCGTGGCCCGCGGCCAGCCCTATGGAGGCGAGGCTTGGGTCCGCCGGACGGCCGAAGAATTCGGCCTGCAATCGACCCTACGTGTGCCGCACCGCCCAAGAAAGGCCGCCGGAAATCCTTGTCCCCCAAAATAAGCGCGCCTGTGCCCCTTTCTGACCTGGTGTATGCGGTCTGCCACTTGGCGACCCCGCAGAATCCCGCGCAAAACGCTTGACGCCGTTGTAAAAATGTGCGTTAATCAAGCCAGGCACGCCCCCATCCTTTTCGGCCACCAGAAAAGGGGTTGTCATACCATGGCCTGCTGATGGGTGACCGCTGATGACCCGTCGGGATTGGTGCGACTTGAAACAAGCGGCGATGCCGTGTCCCCGCTTTGCAGTGATATTCCAAGCTCGAGGAGTCTCAGCCATGAGATGGTTCCACACGATTGTGCGAGTCCAATTGATCATCATTCCAGTCGTCGTGTTTGCCCTGTCCACCACGACAGCGTCGTCGGTACTGGCCGAACAGTTCACAATTGACCTTCCTCAACTGGAGCAAGGGTATTCAAACGAGTATACATACACCGAGTCGTCCGCTGAAGTGCCGATCAATCTAGGGACTTCGTTGGCGGCTCTCTCCTCCGTTCAACTTGAATTGTCGTTAGGAGGCCTCGTTGGGACACAGCAAAGTATTCCGCCAGGTACTTTTCAATCGGCCCCCCCCACCTTGGAAGCTTTCATGAACGTCGGCGCTCCACCGGCACTTCAATGGGAGCAGACTTTCACCGCGAATTCAAACGGCATGTTTTCACCCACCATGACATTTTACGGCGGTGGAAACACACCCAATTGGTCGTTTCTGCAGGGTGGAGTCACGGATATACAGTTCGACTTCTCAACTTATCCCCTTAATTATGGTTTCTACTGGCAGGGGTACCCATGGATCAACGTGTACACCGCTACTTTGGTGATTGACGCCACACCAACTCCAGAGCCATCGCTCATCGGGCTTTTGGCCATGGGTACTGTCAGTGCGATTGGCTATCGGTCTTGGTTGCGAAGGCGAGCGTAACCGTTCACAGCCCGGGAACCGGCACATTTTTCGGCCCCTTGGAGGAGGAAGGAAGGGGGACAGGCGGAAAGCGCCGGGCAAAACCGGCATGGAGTAGCGGATGAAAGAGCCGCATAGAAAAGGAGTAGCGAACCGTTCTAACCCCGAGTCATGCGCCGGCGGCGGTAACGTTGCGGGCGAGGCGTTGACAGGGGCACACGCAGGCCAGCCATCGAGCTCCGAAATCACCTCAATCGGCGTGCCGACCTTGTCGCCTGAAGGGGAAGGCCACACGGCGGGCAGCGGTATTCGCAAGTTGCCAGCCGACGCCGCGGAGTCGAAGAACCTGAGCATGTGTGGAAGCTCTATGCGCGGGAACCGGGAGACCCTGGAAATTCCCTCGTCCAATGGCGGCGAGGGACGGTCCGAAAAGGCTTCTTGCCGCACGACGGACATGCACGTTTCCAGGGAGTCGGACGGTCCCATAGTACCCAAGAAGCGGGCGAACAAAGCCGGCCGGACCATGCTTCGCATGGCACCGGCGGCTGCGGAGCCCGCGGAGGGAAGGGGATCGACCAAGGGAAACGCCACAGAAACCTTACTCGCGCCGGACTCAGAGCCGGGAAAGCGTGGCATGGGATTGTGGGGCGTACGAGAGGCAGCGAAGCGGGATAAGAAGATGCGGTTTACCGCGCTGCTGCACCACGTTTGTCCTGAACTGCTCTGGGCGAGCTACTTCGAGCTAAAACGCTCGGCGGCGCCCGGGGTGGACGGGATGACATGGCGCGAGTATGGACGTAATCTGGAGGAACGAATACTCGACATCCACGATCGCGTTCATCGGGGTGTCTACTGGGCAAAGCCCTCCAAACGAGCATGGATACCCAAAGCCGACGGACGACAGCGCCCCTGGGCATCGCTGCCCTGGAGGACAAAATCGTCCAGCAGGCCGTCAAGACCGTGCTCGAACAAATCTACGAGGAGGACTTCCTCGGTTTCAGCTATGGGTTTCGATCCGGCCGGAGCTGCCACAACGCACTGGATGCACTGTGGGTGGGCATCATGCAGCGGAAGGTAAGCTGGGTGCTCGATGCAGACATTCGTGGTTTCTTCGATGCCATTGACCATGAGTGGATGATGAAGTTCCTTGAGCACCGGATCGCCGATCGACGGGTTCTCCGCCTGATCCGCAAATGGTTGCGGGCAGGAGTATCCGAAGACGGTCAGTGGTCGCGGACGACGGTGGGGACGCCTCAAGGCTCGGTGATTTCACCGCTCCTTGCGAATGTCTTTCTACACTACGTTCTCGATCTTTGGGTGAATCAGTGGCGCAGACGGCATGCCCGAGGCGAGGTTATCATCGTGCGTTACGCCGACGACTTCGTCATGGGTTTCCAGCACCGCGACGACGCCGAGCAATGTCTCCGGACACTCCGGAAACGCTTGGCCGACTTCGGCCTGGAATTACACCCGGAAAAGACCCGCTTGATCGAGTTCGGTCGCTTTGCGGCCGAGCGTCGCGAGAAGCGGGGCGAAGGCACGCCGGAAACGTTCAACTTCCTTGGGTTCACGCACTGTTGCGGCAGGACAAGGAACGGGGCGTTTACGGTCAAGCGTAAGTCGATTGCCAAGCGGCTCCGGGCCAAGTTGCAGGACATCAAAGTGCAACTTGTCCGGTGCATGCACCGACCGGTGGCCGAATCAGGCAAATGGCTGCGATCCGTGGTCCAAGGCTGGATGAACTACCATGCCGTACCAGGGAACATCCGCAGCCTCGACCAATTCCGCACCCATGTTGCACGCCTATGGCTGCAAGTCCTGCGACGGCGCAGCCAGAAACGGCGCAAGCGCATCTGGGAGTGGTTCCCGAGCTTGATCGCTCGTTGGCTACCGAAACCCAAAATCTTGCATCCCTACCCCAATGAGCGCCTTGTCGTCAACAACCCAAGGTAAGAGCCGTATGAGGTAGTGCTTCAAGTACGGATCTGTGCGGGGGGCCGCCCGCAAGGGCGGTCCCTACCGCGACCGCTTATTGACGAAGTGAGACGGTTATTCTTGTCTCGGGGAATGCCGCGTGCCGCACGAGTTGCTCGAAGAGGGATGGTGTTCCATGTCTTGAATCGAGGCGGAAGAGTATCTCTATCAGCTTGTGCGTTGCGTGGAGCGGAACGCGCTGCGGGCTGGTTTGGCCGAGGGTGCCGAAGCATGGAGGTGGTCCAGCCTTTGGCGACGTATCTCCGGTTCGCCGGAGGCCAGACAGTTGCTCAGCATTTGGCCCGTCCCTTATCCGCGAGATTGGTGCAAGTTCGTCAATGAGCCGCAGACCGAGGTGGAGGCGATCCGTCATTGCGTGGCCCGCGGCCAGCCCTATGGAGGCGAGGATTGGGTCCGCCGGACGGCCGAACAACTCGGCCTGCAATCGACCCTACGTGTGCGGCACCGCCCAAGAAAGGCCGCCGGAAATCCTTGTCCCCCAAAATAAGCGCGCCTGTGCCCCTTTCTGACCTGGGACGCACAAAGGGGCCATCACTGATATTGACGGGTTCGGGCTTGCGTTCACGCCTCGTGGTCCCGGCCGGCCACGAAAAATGCCGACTAATCAGTGATGGCCCCTTTTCAGTCCGGCGGTTATGAGTGTCCCCTTTTTCGTTCTTTACCTTCCCCACACCCGTGCAGGAAGCACACGCTTATTCCTTCCCGCCGCCGATCGGCTTTGAGCCATTAACACGCTTCGATTTCACGTAACAGAAGCGCGTCAAGAAACCGCGCGGCGGTCTTTGCATCGGTGGTTGTCCAAGTTCCTCCCAGACCTTATCGCTAAACCCCACGAATCCGCCAGTCTCCACTCCGCGAAGCTCCCAGTCTTCTCCGACCGTTTTCTTTGTGAACTCTGCGTCCTTTCCCCACACAGGTTCCACGTCATCGAATTCGGCTGGTGGGTCGAGAGGATGACCATTCACTTGATTTACCATGAATGCGGGTAAGGCAGGCTTCGACGGGAAAGGCTGTCCACCTGCCGCGCACGGTAACAAGTTGACCGAGCGGTTGCCCTAGTTTTCCAATAATTTCCACTCGTTCGGGAATGTCGTTGTAATGCACCATTATTGGCCCTCGTTTCTGATCGCCTGCGGTCGAGATTGATACCAGGTGCGCCAATAGACACACAGCAACCAACTGCATCGAATTGCGTGAGGTCATTGTCATTGCTTACACAGTGTGGAGGTCATTGTTTACAGGGCTTACATGTTACACACCACATCGATGCCGGATAGTGTCCACCGGGGCCAGGATGCTTCTCGCAAAGCCGGATAACTTGCTCTTGTCCGGGGACGGAAAAGGGGTCATCACTCACCATGGCAAACTGGGGTTGCAAATGAGTGATGCCCGTGCGCCGTGAATGCGTGTGTATTTTAGCGGGTGAAAGTCCCGTCTGGGAAGGGTCGCTTGCCCAGTAGCAATCGAAGCGGCGGAGGAGGCAACGAATCCGCCGGAGCCTTCGATGGAAAGGGTCACTTGGTGACTCCGCGAAGATGCAGGCCGTAACGAAAGTGAACGCTCGACGAGGCCCCGAAACCTTTAACGTGGAAGCCGACCCGTCGGACATTCGGGGAAGGCCAGCGGTGCAGAGGAAGTTAGCGATAGATGCACTCTGCAATTCCACCGGGGTAGAGACGACGGCATGTATCGAAGGAATGCACATGAAGCACGGGAAACCGACGACGACAGCGGAGGCAACCGCAACGGGCAACCCGCGAGGGCCAGGCCCGGTCGCGTCGGTGGCGGAGAGGCTCGTAGTAGTGTCGAAACCGGGTAATGCCGGTGGAGCCAAGGGGCCTCAGTTCAAGGATCAGCGTGCGCAGGAGCAAGGCCGAGGATGATTGGCGACAAGCCTACCAACACCGATCCGTTGCAGAAACTCCGCGCGGTGCTGCATGACAAAGCGAAGAGTGCGCCAACTTTCGTTTTTACTCCCTGTACGACAAGGTGTATCGCCGCGACGTGCTGGAAGCGGCCTACGCGCGATGCCGTGCCAACGGCGGAGCGCCTGGCGTGGACGGCCAAGCGTTCGAGGACATCGAGAGGTATGGGCTGGAACGGTGGTTGGACGAACTGACGGAGGAACTGCGAGCGAAACGGTATCAGCCGCAACCGGTGCGGCGGGTTTACCTGCCGAAACCGGACGGGAAGCAGAGGCCTTTGGGAATACCCACGATCCGCGATCGCACGGTGCAAACCGCTGCATTGCTGATCTTGGAGCCGATTTTCGAGGCCGACCTGCAACCCGAGCAATACGCCTACCGCGAAAACCGCAACGCCTTGGAAGCAGTGCAAGAAGTGCATCGCTGGCTGGGCCAGGGTTATCATGCGGTGGTGGATGCGGATCTGAGCGGATACTTCGACAGCATCCCGCACGCCGAACTAATGCTGTGCGTCGCCCGTCGCGTGAGCGACAAAGCCATGCTGCATCTAATGAAGCAATGGTTGGTGGCGCCGGTGGAAGAGACCGACGAGCGAGGCCGAGTGCGACGTACCACGCGAAACAAGGACACGAAACGCGGCACACCGCAAGGCGCGCCGATTTCACCCTTGTTGGCGAATCTGTACATGCGACGTATCGTGCTGGGTTGGAAGACCCTCGGGCATGAGAAGCGATTCCAGGCCCGGATCGTCAACTACGCCGATGATTTCGTGATCCTGTGTCGCTTTCGGGCGGACAAAGCCTTGGCAGCGATGCGCAACATGATGACGCGGCTGAAGCTGACCGTCAACGAAACGAAAACGCACGTCTGTCGCCTGCCTGCCGAATCGTTCGACTTTCTTGGGTATACGTTCGGCCGGATGTACTCACCGCGAACGGGCGGGGCCTATCTGGGCGCACGTCCGGCGCGGAAGAAGATCGTGGGCGTTTGCCGTCGGCTCAACGAGTTGGTGGGCAAGCTGCCGACGTTCATCCGACCGGAAGCGTTGGTCTACCAGGTCAATGAGGTGCTGCGAGGGTGGGCCAACTACTTCTGCTACGGAACCTACACTCCGGCGTTTGGGATCGTGCATCGGCACGCCTGTCGTCGGATCCGTCGGTGGCTGCGGCGGAAACTGGAGGCTCGATGGGCAGGGAATAGGCCAATTTCCTGACAGTCGTCTAGAGCGTGAGCTTGGACTGCTGAACCTCACCCGCTTTCCACGTCGTCACTCGTGGGCGAAATCATGAACCTTGTCCGAGAGCCGGATGCGGGAAATCCGCCCGTCCGGTTCGATGAGCGGGAGGTGGAAACGGAGCACGGCATGCGACTATTGAGGCACAGCCGGGGAAACCCCGAAACAGACTATGTCGAAGCCTACCCCACCGCGCCACCTCTCGACTCTACCTTCTCTCCGATCAAGGCTTTCCGTCGTTGTACCACTGCTAGCACCCGCTGAAAAGGGGGCGTTGGGCGACTTTGGCTTCACCGAATGCAACGCCCCGGCCAGCCAAACTCCAATCCCCAATCCACTCGTCTTCGAGACGCGTGGCAGCGGGCCAGGGGACAACGGAACAGTGGCCAGTGGTCAGTGGCCGGTGGTCAGGGAAAACGGGACGGCGCCCAATGGCCGGTGGCCAACTTCGCCGAACTCATCCTTCATCATTCATCCTTCATCATTCGCCCTCGCCCCCCCCCCGACCCTGAATGATGAGTGATGAATGATGAATGATGAATGTCCGGCCCCAATCCCCGATCCCGTCCCCTGCCAGGAAAAAAGTGAAGAATACAGACGTTTAACCGCGAGCCGGAGGCGATACGCGTTGAGCGGTGCAAAATGCAAAGTGCAAATTTCTACCGCGAAAAAAACCGGCCCGCCCCCTTAAGTCCGCAGCGACAAATAGCCGTAAACAACATATAGAGGAGCCAACGGGCAGTGGTCAACGGCCAGGCCGGGGCTCCAGCACGAAGCTGTCAGTGGGAAGTGGCCGGTGGGTAACCGTGCGCGCCCTTACCCTGGCCCTCTCCCGGAGGCGAGGGGACGCGGGCTCATGACAGCCGTTGGCGGATCGCGCCCTGGCCCTCTCCCGGCCGCGAGGGAACGCGGGCTAACGGCCAAACGGAGATACCCTGCGCCGCAAAGACCATGCAACAATTCACACAGATGAAAATGGGGACAGGCACCGCAACGAATAGTGGTTCGGATCGAGGAATGATACCGTTGCGGAGCCAGTCCCCGTTTTCATCAGCCCTGCCAATCGCTCTCATTTTGTCCCATTGCCTCCAATTTTCTCTTACTACAAAAAATTCCCTGTCATTTCCTCTCATTTCCTCTCATTTGCTCCATATTCCCCGCAAAATAAGGCCCCCCACCAGAACCAGAATTGGGCAGTTTATGCAGCAAACCGACAAATTTGTGTCGCAAACCGACGAATTCGGTCGGAATTTGTCACTGTTTCGACGCCTATTGAGTCCTGCATTACTACGGAACAAGGGCTCGTGAAACGAGCCCGTTTTCTCGGGAAAAAACGCTGGAAGTGTTCCACAATCAACAACGGAACCAATAAATCTCCGCCAGCCCGGCCGCCGTCGCCGACGCGGCGGAACTCAGGCTTGATCCCGATAAGCCGAACCCGGTTTCCGTGTAATGTGTTTCGCGGCAGGCGGTCGTTGAGTCGGTCTGAGAAAGGCGATATAACGGCACGTGGTCGCCGTGACAACGATTCGGGAGGAACCCAGTGATGGCAAATCTTTCCCCGGAAAACGAGCAATTCCTGGATCGGGCCGTTGCCGTGGGCATATATCATAATCGAGACGAGGCCCTCGACAAGGCAGTTGAGCTTCTCCGCCGGCGCGAACAGTTGATTCGCGACGTGAACAGGCGCATCGAACAGATCGAAGGCAGCGAGACGGAACCGTTCGCCGTCGATGAAATCAAGTTGGCGATCCAAGAGCGGTAGGCAACGCCGTCATGAGCGAAGACCAATTGCCGATTAACGGCGTGATCCTGGCGGAGGTTGTCGAACCGACCTCCCCCTTTCAGCCGAGGCCATGGGGGCTGTGGGCCACATTCGGGCTCTCGCTGGCAGTGACGGGCCTGATGATCGCGTTGCAAGTGGTCGTCACCGTCGTTTTCTTAATGTTGCGTTTTGCCCTCGCGCCCAACGCCGGGCCAATCGCCCCCGACGAAATCGCCGCCAACGGCCTGCTGCTTTCCCTGTCGGAGTGGTTTTCGGCGCCGTTGTGCCTCGGCGGCATGATCCTGCTGGTGAGACTCCGGAAACAGTGGTTGGTTCGCGACTATCTTTCGCTCAACTGGGCGCCGGCGAAAAGCTTTGCGGCCTGGTCGGCCGCCCTGGCTGTCTACCTGGCGGTTTGCGAAACGACGGTCCGGCTGCTCGGAATTGACACTGGCGATTTCATGACCCGGGCATACCGCACCGCGGGGTTTCTGCCCCTGTTCTTTGCGGCCCTTCTCGTTGCCGCGCCGCTGTTCGAAGAGTTGTTCTTTCGCGGCTTCATGTTTCGCGGCATCCAGCAGTCGCGGCTGGGAACCACCGGCGCCGTTCTGATCACCGCGCTGGCCTGGACCCTGATGCACGTGCAGTACGACATCGTGCAGTTGGCGGTGATCTTTGGCGGCGGAATCCTGCTGGGGGTTGCCAGGGCCCGATCGAACTCGACCTGCCTCACGATCGCCATGCACGCGTTATGGAATGCGATGGCCATCCTCGAGACCGCGTACTTCACGTAAGATGGCCTTGATGCGGTCGCCCCAAGTCGCTACACTCCCGGCCATCCATGGGGGGGACCTTCGTCTCGCCGGGGAAAGAACCAGCGATGAGACCTTGCCGTTCAACCTGGTTGTGGCTGTATGCCGCCGTCGCATGGTCGTTTCCAGGCTGTCTGATCATGCACCACTCGACCAACGTGGTTCGAGAACACGAGAAGCCGCAGGCGGTCCGCTTCGAGTCGGAAGAGGCCCGAGACGAATTCGAGGCCGGACTCGCCGTGGTCCGAGCGCACAAGAGCGGCAACGGCCTGTCGCACATGTTCGCCGTTCCGTTTATTTGCTGGTTCTCGAGCGAAGACGTGCTCTCGGACAACGCGGTGTACAACGACGAGGTGAAGGCCTGCGACACCAACGGCGACAACCTCATCACGCTCAGAGAGGCGACGGCCTACCATGCCCGCGTCAGGGCGGCAAGAGAGGCGGACGAACCCAAGAAACCGGCCACCGAGGCCAATCTGGCCAACGGCACGCCGGTGACGATTCACGGTCACATCGTTCTCGACGATGCGCCGAAGGCCGAGAACAAGCCGGCCGACGAGATGTCGGTAGCCGCCCGCCCGCCCGACGGCTCGATCGCGCCGCCGCCCCTCCGCTAGCCGCCAAGCGCGGTGTTTTTCATGCCGATCGGGGACGCTCCCCCATGGACCCAAGCCGTTTTTTCGGTACACTTTCCCTCGCCCGCGACTCGAGCGGCAGTTGGGGATCTTGCCGGTCTGAATATAATGGCCTTCGGCCACTGAGGGCACTGATTCGGAGCCATCGCGACAAACAAATATGAGCATCGAATTTAAACTGCCCGAGCTCGGTGAAAACATCACCAGCGGCGACGTGGTCAAGGTGCTGGTCCGCCCGGGAGACATGATCGCCGTCAACGACGGCGTGATCGAGTTGGAAACCGACAAAGCGGTGGTGGAAATCCCCTGCCCCTTGGCAGGCAAAGTGGCGAAGGTCTTGGTCGCCGCAGGTCAAACGGTCAAGGTGGGCCAGCCGGTGCTGGTGGTCGAGGGCGAAGAAGCGGCGGAACCACCGGTCGCAGAAACGGCTCCCGCGACGGTGCACCCTCACCCTGGCCCTCTCCCGGCGGGAGAGGGGACCGCGGCTGCCGTTGTCGGCCCTCTGCCTGCCGGGCCCGAGTCGCGACGGCTGGCCCGCCAGTTGGGAGTCGATCTCGCGCTGGTGCAGGGCACGGGCAAGGGCGGGCGGATCACCACCGACGATGTTCGCGCCGCGGCAAGCGGAGCGGCCGGCCCTCTCCCGGCGCCAGAGGCGACCGCGCCTGCCGAATTGGGCCGCGACGCCCATGGCCCGATCCGCCGCGAGCGGATGTCGAAGATTCGCCGCACCATCGCCGCCCAGATGGCCAGATCGGCCTCCACCATCCCGCACGTCACCAACTTCGACGACGCCGACGTCACCGACTTGGACCAGTTGCGCAAGACGGTTCTGACCGCCGGTTTGGGCTCCGCGGTGAAACTCACGATGCTGCCGTTTCTCATCAAGGCGGTCTGCCTGGCCCTGCGGCAGCACCCCGTGCTCAACGCGATGATCGAGGAAGCGAAGGAGGAGATCGTCTACAAAGAGTACATCAACGTCGGCGTTGCCGTTGACACGCCCCGCGGGCTGGTCGTGCCCGTGCTGCGCAACGCCGACGGGCTGAGCATCCTTCAGATTTCCGATTCGCTGCAAACGCTGACGTCGCGCGCCAGGGCGGCCGAGTTCAGCATCGACGAACTTCGCGGCGGCACGTTCACCATCAGCAACCTCGGCGCCGTCGGGGGCGCCTATTCCACGCCGATCATCAATCACCCCGAGGTGGCGATTCTCCTGGCGGGCCGCTCGCGCTGGCTGCCGCGCGTTCGCGACGGGAAAATCGAATCCCGGCTGATGATGCCGCTGAGCCTCTCCTACGACCATCGCGTGGTCGACGGCGCTGCCGCCGTCCGATTCCTCAACGACGTCATTGACTACTTGCAGTCGCCCGGTAAACTGCTGCTGGTAAAGTAAGAAAAGTAAGAAAGGGGGATCAGGGATTGGCAAACGGGGACCGGCTCCGTCGCCTCGATCAAGCTTCGTTCCGCAAAACAGCGTTTTTGGCGACGGTGCCTGTCCCCTTTTTCGACGCTAATCCCTAATCCCTTCCTCCCATGAACACTCAACTCTGCGTCCTTGGCGGCGGGCCCGGCGGATACGCCGCGGCGTTTCTGGCCGCCGATCTGGGGCTCCAAGTCGCCCTGGTCGATCTCGAAACGCGGCTGGGCGGCGTTTGCCTGCTCCGCGGCTGCATCCCTTCGAAGGCCCTGCTGCATGTGGCCAAGACCATGGCCGAGGCCAGGCATCTCACCGATTGGGGCATCGCTTTCCCCGAGCCGACTGTCGATCTGGCCGCGCTGCGGGTGCAAGGAAAAAGTCGTCGCCACCCTCACGGGCGGACTCAAGCAACTCGCCGCCAGGCGAAATGTCCAGGTGATCCGCGCCCGGGCGACATTTGAAGATTCGCAAACACTCCGGCTCGATGCCGTCGATAGCAACCCCCTGGCTGACGATCGCGTCGTTTTCGAGCATTGCATCGTCGCCACCGGATCGAGTCCGACGCGGCTCCCGGCTTTCGACTTGCCCACGCACCGCGTGATGGATTCCTCTGGCGCGCTGGAGATCCCCGACGTGCCCGAATCGCTGCTGGTCGTCGGCGGCGGATACATCGGCCTGGAACTAGGCGTCGTCTATGCCGCCCTGGGCAGCAAAGTTTCGGTCGTCGAACTGACCGACGGACTTCTGCCCGGCGTCGACCGCGACCTGGTCCGGCCCCTGCACAAACGGCTCCAAGGCCAGTTTGAAGGCATTTGGCTCAGCGCGAAGGTGGCCGCATTGGCCGAGAAGAACGATTCGATCGAGGTCACTTTCGAAGGCGACGTGCCGGAGAAGGTGCGGCGATTCAGCCGAGTGCTGCTCTCCGTCGGCAGGCGTCCCAACAGTGCCGGGCTGGGGCTCGAGCGGACGAAAGTCCAGATCGACCAACACGGCTTCCTCGTCGTCGACCGCCAACTTCGCACCAGCGATCCGCGCATCCTGGCGATCGGCGACGTGGCCGGGCAGCCGATGCTCGCTCACAAGGCGACCCACGAGGGCAAGGTGGCCGTCGAGGCGCTGGCCGGCCGGCAGGTCGCGTTCGAGCCGAAAGCCATCCCAGCCGTGGTCTTCACCGATCCGGAAATCGCTTGGGCCGGCGTCACCGAGACCGAGGCAAAACTTCAGGGCCGCACAGTGGAAGTGGCCGTCTTCCCCTGGGCGGCCAGCGGTCGGGCGCAGGCCGTCGGCCGCACCGAAGGGCTCACCAAGTGGATCGTCGATCCGCCGACGCAACGCGTGATCGGCTGCGGCATCGTGGGCTTCGACGCCGGCGATCTTGTGGCCGAGGCCGTGCTGGCCATTGAGCTGGGCTGCTCGGTCCGCGATCTGGCCGACACGATCCATCCGCATCCCACGCTCGGCGAAACTCTCGGCGGCGCAGCCGACGTTTACCTCGGCGTCGCCACGGACATCTTCAAACCCCGCAGAGAACGCGAAAAATAGAAACGCCTCGGTACTCTTCTCGCTCCGCGAGAGGAAATCAGACGGCCCGTTCGGCCGCACGCGGAGCGCGATAAGTACATAAAACGCCACGGAGAGCGCGGAAAACAGAACGAAGGAAACGGCGATGTTTCCCTCGCTCTTCTCTCCGTGCACTCCGTGGCGAAGCTCAAGCCGCTGCTGTGATCAGGGGCGAACCGGGCCGGGCGCCGCGGTGCGGACCCGCTTCTGCACGTCGGTTTCCAGCACGCCGAAAGCCGCTTCGTGCCGCTGAATCGTCAAATTCAACGCGTGCAGCATCCGCTTGGCCGTGTAAAAGTTCGTGATGATCCGCTGCGTCACCGGAATCGGGTGCGTCGGCACGCCAAACGGTTGCGGATTCAAGCCAAAATCGATGATCAACTCCTCCGGCGTGCCGGTCACGCGGCAGAAGTTGGCGTATAACGCCATCACCTTCGAGTCGTCGATCTCCACTTGCATCCTTTGTGCGGCCTGCTGTCCAGCAGCCTGCGCCGGCAGCGCCGCTCGCGTCGGGCGCCGAGGGACCATCCAATTCTTGTTCGGGTGTCTTAGCCACGGAATACTCCTATCTGCGGGGAAACAGTTTTTTCGCAAAAAGGCAACAGGCCAAGTATAGCACGTAGAAAACCGTGACAACAGCCCCCGCTACCGCGGGACGGCCGGAACCGCGAACCCGAACTGCTGGACCACTTTCGGCTTCACCACGTCCACGATCTTCAGTGCCGCGATCTCCTGGTACGGAAGTACGATGGTTCGGGCGCCGAGCGAGTCGGGCGTCTGACGCTCCACCAGCACAAATGTCTCGCTGACGGAAAAGGCCGAAAAAGGAATCTGCTCGCCAAATCGGGCGACGATCACCCCGCGCCGAGGCATCTCGGCCGGCCAGCGGGCGAACACGTCCTTCCAATTCTGCGGAGTTTCCATCGGCCGACTCGGGAAATTGGGCAAGAGCCGCTCCATCCGACATCGACCAGTTGCCCGGCAAAATCGCGATTGTGAGAAAAACGCGGCAAAGTCTAGGGTCGACTTTGCCGATTATTCCGACGACGTGGTTTGCGTTGAGTTTGCGCGGATGTTGCGCAGTATTTACAGATACCCCAAATTGACTTGCGGCCGCCCACAGGGGACGAGCTTGGCAGCACCACTGCCATCCCAACCAACGACGCCGGCCCAACAAAAGACCGAACCCGACACGGGACCAGCCATGAATAGCCTGCCGTTTTCGAGACGTTTGCTGGTCGGAATGATCTTGGTCCTCGGCCTGGCCGGCTGTCATGCGGTCGATTTCTACGACACCTCGCTGCAACGGCCCGTGCCCGCGCCGATGGAGCCGCCCCGCGAACTGTCGATGATGTCGCTGCCCAGCTACCGCGTCGAGCCGCCCGACATCCTCGAAATCGAGATGCTCAAACTGGTGCCGTTGCCTCCCTACCGCGTCGACATCTTCGACGTCCTGCGGATTCGCGTCATCGGCACGACGCTGGAACAGCCCATTGACGATTTCTTCCTTGTGGAAGGGGAAGGGATGGTGACCCTGGGGCCGGCCTACGGGACGGTGCGGATCGCCGGCATGACCATTCCCGAGGCCACCGACGCGATTACCAAGAAACTTGAGGAAGTGCTGGTCAAGCCCGACGTTTCGGTGCAGTTGGCCCACGCGGCGGGCACGCAGCCGGTCACCGGCCAATACCTGGTCGGTCCCGACGGCACGGTCAACCTGCGGCAATACGGCACCTTGCAAGTGGCCGGCAAGACGATGCAGCAGATTCGGTGCGAGTTGCAGAAACATTTGGCCCAGTACTTCGACGCGCCGGCCGTGTCGGTCGACGTCCTCGCCTACAACAGCAAGGTGTTTTACGTGATCACGGAAGGGGCCGGCCTGGGCGACAATGTCCGCCGCATGCCGATCACCGGCAACGAGACGGTGCTGGACGCGATCAGCACGGTCAACGGCCTGTCGCAGATTTCCAGCACGCAGGTGTGGATTGCGCGGCCGGCGCCGGGCGGGTTTGGGTGCGAGCAGATCCTGCCGGTCGATTATGTGGCGATCACGCGTGGCGGCTCGACGGCCACGAACTATCAGGTCATGCCGGGCGATCGGGTGTACATTGCCGCAGACGACCTGATCGCGGCGAACACCTGGCTGAACAAGGTCATTTCGCCGGTGGAGCGGCTCTTGGGCGTGTCCTCCTTGGGCACCTCGGCTGTTCGCGGCTTCCAGACCTTGGGCCGGAATTACAACTCCAACCGATCACAATAGTTGAAACATGACGACCAACGGCAAAGGACGGGATTTTATGATTCGTTCTATCGCGATGTTGAGCGGAATTGTAATGGCACTGGTTGGCGGCGCACTCGTCTGGGCCGGACCGCAGACGGTGTATCCGCATCCTTGCCCGAACTGCTGTGTGCCTAATGCGGCAAATTTCGGCTACTTCACCACGACATGGCGACAGTGGCCGTGCGAACCGCATCCGGAGCAAGACAATCCGGCAGCATTCGGCGCCGAAACCATTCCCACACCAGCCGGCCAGGAAATCGTGCCCCCGCCGGCTGTGCCGCCGCAGGCACCGACTCCCGAACCGGAGACCCCGACGTTGCCGCCGCAGGGCGGACTGCTGCTTCCACCGCTGCCCGACACCAGCCCTGCCAAACCTCCCAAGCCGTCGCCGCAGGGACTGCCCGCCGAACCCGTGCCGGTGCCCGGTCTGCCGCCGCCGGTGCGTCAGCAACCGAAGGAATCGCTCAGATCGCCGGAACCGGCGACGCCGCGAGAATCGCCGTCCGCCTCTCGCGACGACAACAGCCCGTTGCCGGCCCGCTGGCCCGGTCTCACACAGCAAACCAGCAAAGTTGTCACCGGTCCGCTCGACAAGCAGATCGCTCCGTGGCCCACAAGCCCGGTCTCCATCGATGGCCAACCGCAGAACAACGTCTCGGTCTGGCAAAACGGCGCGCTTCAGATTGCCAAGGCGCCCCTCCGGCAGGCGCCAAGGTGGTCCCGGCGACTAATGCCGCAACCGGACCGGTTGCCGCGACCGAGCCGGCCGGGCAATCCGAAGTCAGCGACGGCGAGGCAATTCCGCGGGCGGTGCTGGTCAGCTACACCGCGGCCACTCCGCCGGTGGCGCTCAACGGCTATTGCGTCGTGGAACTAGTCAAAAACGGCCATTGGGTAAAAGGCGATCTGCGCTGGACCGTCGTCCACAAGGGATTCATTTACCGGCTCTCGGGGCCCGCGCAACGGCAGCAATTCCTGGCCGACCCGGAGGCCTTTGCGCCGGTCAACTTGGGCAACGATCCTGTGTTGGCGGTGGAAGAGCACCGCTCGGTGCCGGGGCAGGCGGCCTATTGTGCCACTTACAATGGCCGGCTGTACATGTTTGCCAGCGCGGCCACGCAGGCCCAGTTCAACCAGGCTCCGCAGCGCTACGCGGCAGGCAAATGACCGCGCTTTAGCAGCGAATTCTCGGCTTCCCGTTGACGGCGCCCATTCCGTCGTCTAGTGCCCGATTCACCGGCCCGGTAGAATGAACGGCTGTGGGACCATTCTCCGGGGATTCACGTCGATGGATCCGTTTCGGTTGTGTTTGTGCTCGGCCCGGTGGCGATGTACCTGTTGCTTCTGGGAACGATCAATTTGTCGCGGCGGCCGATATTGGTATCGGGTGTGCGCGACGCCGCTACCTTGGCCCTGGCCCTCTCGGGACTGCTCATCGTGGGACCGATGGAATTGTTCTTCCCCTTCGAAGCGGCCGTGCAGTTCGGTCCATACGTGTGGCTCTTGTTGCTGGCGTTGTATGGGCTCTGCGTGGTGCTCGTGCTGCTGCTGTTGCGGCCGCGACTGATCATCTACAACATCTCGCTCGAGAGGCTGCGTCCCATCCTGGCGGACCTGGTTGACCGGCTCGACTCCGAAGGTCGCTGGGCGGGCGACAGCCTGGCGCTGCCCGGCTTGGGCGTGCAACTCTACCTCGACAACTTCGCGGCCTTTCGCAATGTGTCGCTGATTTCTACCGGCAGGCATCAGAGTCTTCCCGGTTGGCGGCGTCTGGAAGCCGATCTCGCCGACGCACTGGCTCGTGAAGAAACCGGCCGCAACCCCGGCGGACTAAGCCTCATCGCCGCCGGCCTGCTGATCACCACCGGTATCATTCTTTCGATCGCACACAATCCGCAAGCGGCGGCCCAATCCCTCTTCGACCTGGCCCAGGCGTTGCAGAAGATGGTCGGGCTGTGAACGAGAGCCTTCCCAGACCGAGGAAAACTCGGTAGCATAGGGGGGGATCGGGCATGACGTTTGCCCAACGGAATCGGTCGGTTACCAGCCCCTCTTGGCTCATGGCCATGGTCGAAACAACATCCGCCCGCGGAACCCAAGCCGTTGCCGGAAAATTTCCTTTCTGCGCAACCGGGGGGCGGATTGTGCTATCGCATCGAGCTGGCCTGGGGCCACGTGCGACGGTGGTGGCTGAAGAGGTTTCGCCAAGGGTACGTTCGCCGCATGGCCGGGCTGCGGCACGGCGAGCCGACCGGCGCCCGCACGAGATTCTCGATCCCCGCGACCTGAAGTATTGCCGCAATCGTTGTCCGTGCTATTGGGAAGCGGCCGACGATCCGTTTCGGTGGCGCGAGCCGGCTGCCGCTGGCACGATGGGGCTTGGCCGAACTGCAATTGATGGGTTGGCCGCTGTTGGCGCTGACCGTTGCCTTGGCCGCCACCTATTGGTACCTGGCGCCCGTGCCGGCCGCCCTGCTGTGTCTGATCGTGTACTTCTTCCGCGATCCGCGGCGAACCATTCCGACCGGCAGCGGGCTGTTGGTTGCGCCGGCCGACGGCAAAGTGGTGGAGATCGTCCGGCTGGCGGCGGACGAGTTCATCGGCGGACCTGCGGCGCGGATCGGGATCTTCCTTTCGATTTTCAACGTACACTTGAATCGTGTTCCCGCCGCTTGTCGGGTGATCGCGTTCCGCTATTCGCCCGGCGAATTTCTCAACGCCCTGAACCCGCAGAGTGCGATCAGGAACGAGAACACGTGGATTGGCTTGGAGGAGGAAGCGCCGCCGCATCGCCGCCTGGTCGTGCGGCAGATATCGGGGGCCATCGCGCGGCGGATCGTGTGCGATCTGCGGCCCGGCGAAGTGCTCGACCGCGGGGCAGAAGTTCGGCATGATCAAGCTCGGCTCGCGCACCGAATTGATCATCCCCGACACGCGAAGACCTGACGATCGAGGTCAAGCTCGGCCAGAAGATCAAGGCCGGAACGACCATCGTGGCAAAGTACAACGCCAAAGGCGGCGAACCGCAAGGCTAGCGAAACCCATCCGGGGCCCGTTGCCAGCCTGTCTCATCATTCACCACGGATCATTCATCATTTCCCATCATGCGACCCATTCGGACGATCGCCGTATTTCCGACGCTGTTGACCTTGGGGAACCTGATCTGCGGGTTCTTTGCCATCGTCGTGGCGGCACGGGTCGAGACGCCGGTGCAACCGATCGTCAGGGGCATCGACATCATCGACACCTATAACGTGATGCTCAGCGGATGCCTGATTTTTGTGGGTATGGTTTTCGACGGTCTGGACGGATATGTTGCTCGACTGGCTCGCACGTCGAGCGATTTCGGCGCCCAGTTGGACAGCTTGTGCGACGTGGTGAGCTTTGGCGTGGCGCCGGGCTTCCTGCTGGTGAAAATCTGCCCGCAGTTCACCCTGGTTCACAACCAGGCGGTGTGGGTGATTGCGGCGGCGTTTGCGGCCTGCGCGGCGTTGCGGCTGGCGCGGTTCAACGTGGAAACGAGCGACGACGACGATCACTTGTACTTCAGCGGCTTGCCCAGCCCGGCGGCGGCCGCGGTGGTGGCCGGGTTCGCCATTATGTTTTACACGCTCCGCCAGGACGCCAACGCCGCGGGGCGGATTGCCGCTCTGAAGCAGGCCATCGACTCCATCCTGCAAACCATCTTGCCATTCTTCGGGCTGCTGGTGGCGCTGCTGATGGTCTCCCGCATCCGCTACCCGCACATTACCAATCGCGTGCTTGCGAGGGCAGCGGAGTTTCGGGCACGTGGTGGCGGTGGTTTTCGTCTTTCGTGGCTCTGATTCTGGTGGCGCGGCTACGCCGTGCCGATCGCCGCTTGCGCCTTCGCTTTCTACGGACCGATTCATCTCGCCTGGGAGTTGTGGATTCAGCGACGCCATCGTGAGGAACCGCTATTTTGAAACCGCGGCTTCAGGCCGCCCGACGGGAAGAAGCAGCATGTTTTCCGGAATCGTCGAAGCGTTGGGTACGATTGTCGAACTGCGGCCGGAGCCGCCCGGCTGCCGGTTGATCGTCCGCGAGGCGAAAATCGCCGCCGAGACGCGCGTGGCCGACAGCATCTCCGTCAATGGCTGCTGCCTGACGGTGGTCGAGCGCGAGGGCGACACGTTCGGCTTTCAGGCCGGGCCGGAAACCCTCGCCCGCACCAACCTCGGCGACCTCAAGCCCGGCAGCCGCGTCGAATCTCGAACGGGCCTTGGCCGTCGGCCAGCGGTTGGGAGGGCATTTCGTCAGCGGACACATCGACGGCGTGGGCACGCTGCTGCGGCGCGACGATTGCGGCGATTGGTCGACGTTCTGGTTCTCGGTGCCGCGGCGCTTGGCCGTGCAGATGGCCTCGAAAGGCTCGATCGCCGTCAACGGCGTGAGTCTGACCATCGTCGCTTGCGAGCCCGACCGTTTCAGCATCGCGTTGATCCCCTACACCTTGGCCGTCACCACGCTTGGCCTCTTGCAGCTCGGCGGCGGGTCAATCTCGAAACCGACCTCTTGGCCAAATACGTCCAGCGATTGGTGGAAGCGAAGGAGTGGCCATGAGGGACCAGGGACGAGGACGACGGCGACGCGCAACGCGAGACGCACAAGCGTGCTGCCCGCCGCTTCGCCGGCAAACGCTCTCTTTCCTCCGCCGACGCTTCGAAGAGGCGGGCATCCGGCTGCACACGAAGTTCGGCCAGAACTTCCTGATCGATTTGAATCTGGTCGCATGTGTTGCTCGACGCGGCAGCCGTCCGCTCCGACGACGTGGTGCTGGAAGTGGGCACGGGCACCGGCTCGCTGACGGCCCTCTTGGCCCGGCAGGCCGCGGCGGTGGTCACCGTGGAAGTCGATCCGCACATGTTCCAGCTTGCCAGCGAGGAATTGCACCGCCTCGACAACGTGGTGATGCTCCAAGTGGACGCGCTGCGGAACAAGAATCAACTTCATGCCGAACTGCTCGATGCGGTCCGGCGCAATTGAGCGCGGCGCCGGGCCGGCGACTGAAGCTCGTGGCCAACTTGCCCTACAACATCGCCACGCCCATCCTCAGCAATCTACTGATGCTCGAGCCGCCGCCGCACAGCATGACCGCCACGATCCAGAAGGAATTGGCCGAGCGGATCGCGGCACGGCCCGGCAGCAAGGATTACGGCGCGCTGAGCATCTGGATTCAGGCCCAATGCCGGGTGGAAATCCTACGGCTGCTGCCGCCCGAGGCGTTTTGGCCGCGGCCGAAGGTCTCGTCGGCCTTCCTTCAAATCACCGTTGATGGTCGCCTGCGCGGCCGGATTCCCGACCGGAAGTTCTTTCACGATTTCGTGCGGGCCATGTTCTGCCACCGCCGCAAGTTCCTCCGCTCCGAACTGTTGAGCGTGGTGAAGGGCCGAATGGGGAAACCCGAGGTCGAACGCGCTGCTGGCGCAGGCTGAACCTGGCGGGCACCGCCCGGGCCGAACAGCTCGACGTGGATGCCATGTTGGCCCTCTGCGAAGCCGTGCGGACGCATTGACGCGGCCGCCGCGCCGAGTAGGATCGAACCAGGTGAGTGACCGTAATTTCCCGTAGCTGAAGGTCGGCGAGGGCCAAGATCATGGAATTCGTTGAGATGTCGGGGAAGACGCTGCGACGCATTGTCCGCGACGACGAACTGCATCCCCGAGAACTGACCAAACTTGGCGTGACCGATCAGAGCGTCGTCCGCATCAACCGTCAAGGCGACATCGAGGTTCGCCGCGCCGATCGCTGGGATGTGATCGGCGGATTGCTCGGCGAATTCCAAGAGCGCATCAAACGCGAAACCGGCTTGGATTGGGTTTAGGCTTCGCCGTCCTGCCCTGATTCCCGTCCGTTTCCATCGTCTCCGGCGGGAGTTCCTTGCGGATCGTGGGGGTATGGCTTGGGTGCGCCGTCGCGCAGCCGGCGCCACCAATGCTTGTAGGCGTACATGGCGGCGCGGCCCGGCAGTCCTCTCGGCGCCAACACGACGCGGCCGACCGCATACGTCTGGGGCCGCCAGCGGGAAAGCGATTGGTTCATGGGGCCCATAAAGTCCATCGCCCGAGCGCTGCTGTCGCGGTGGAGCTGTTCCAGGACATGACAAAAGAGCAGACGGCCGGGACTGAAGGCGGCTAGTCGGGCGTCGTAGCTGATCTTGTGACTGAAATAGACGCCCTTGGCGCGGTAGCCGTAAATGAAGGCGAGCAAGCGGCCGTCCAACCGCAAGGCTGCGGTTTCCAGTTGCCCCCAACGCGCGAGTTGTTGCGCTTGGCGGATGAAGAAAGGAAATACGCCCGGTGCGCGGAGCACGGAGGTGCCGGCCTCGCCCTTCCAGCCGCAATTTTCCAGTTCGAAGGCGCTGCGGAGCCACGGTTCCACCTCGGCCGGATCAAGGTGTGAGTTCATTTCATACTGCACGTCGCCTTCGCAGGCCAGACGCTTGGCCGCCCGGATCACGCCTTGGCGGTGCGATTTGGGCAGGCGCTTCAGATAGAGGTCCCAGTCCCCGCCGATCATCACTCGGCCGATTCGCCATCGCTCGTGGCAGGTGGCGGCGATGCCGGCCCGGTTGCAGGCCCGCAGCAGACCTTGCCATCGGGGCGCTTCGGGCATGGCTTCGTTGAGCCACAGAAGTTGCCAGGGGAGTTCGTTCGCGGCGGCCAGCAGCGCGTCGAGCACCGCGTCGGCATCGGCCGCGGCGTCGAGAAGCAATTCTCCGCAAGGCGACCATGGGTTGCAAGGCAGCCCACCCGCCGGAATCAGTCCGCCCACGCGGCACGCAACCAACGGCAGGGCAGCCAGCCACTGCTTTTCATCGGCCACCGCCAACACGTGGAGGCCGGAGCGGGGGTGGAAATGCTCAATCCATTGACAGAGCGTTTCCGCCCGTGTGACGGCCAGTGCCGTTTCGCTCCGCCACCAAAGATCATCCCAGTCGGCGGCCGCCGCGCGCAGTTGGTCAACGGTCGTGAGATGGATGGCATGGAGGCTGCACAAGGGATTGACTCCTTCGCTGGCGCCCTACTGGAAAGATGCCATTTTCTTGGGGCGGTGCAAGGGAATAGCCGGCCGCTGCCAACTTCGCGCTGTAGTGTCAGCCGCCGCCTGTTCGGACAACGATGCCAACCGAAAGACGCGCATGATCGTCACAATCGTCAGAACCTTACCGGGGCCGCTCTCGACGCGGAAAAAGCAATACTTGCGACAAAGCCTGGCGATTGCGTCGAGCGCCGCCGGGGGCCCCAACCGCCGGCTTCCGCTGGCGGCGATGGGGTTTCCGATGGGACGCCCAGGCCGCTTGACTCCACGATTCCATACCATTCGACATTTTCCGTCCATTGTCATGTTTCGATTCGGCCGAAAACTGCCGCCCTTGGCCGACCGCGGTCCCCTGCGGGTGATGTTCGTCATCACGAGCATGCCGGTCGGCGGCGCCGAAACTCTGCTTGTGGAGTTGATTCGCCGCATGGACCGTTCGCGGTTCCTGCCCGAGTTATGCTGTTTGAAACATTATGGGCCCCTGGGCAAGGGGCTGGCAGACGAGATTCCCGCCTTCACCGGCCTGCTGGCGCACAAATACGACGTGGCCGTGCTGGGACGTCTGACGCGGCTGATGCGCCGGCGGCGGATCGACGCCGTAGTGACCGTCGGCACCGGCGGCGACAAAATGTTCTGGGGACGGCTGGCCGGCTGGCTGGCCGGTGCGCCCGCGATTTGCTCGGCGTTGCACTCGACGGGTCTGCCCGATCATGTAGAGCTTTTCAACCGTCTTCTGGCCCCGCTGACGGACGCGTTCATTGCCGTGGCCGAGCCCCACGCCCGCCACTTGGCCGAACGCGAGGGTTGCCCGGCGGAGAAAATTCGTGTAGTCCCCAATGGCGTCAACGTGGAACGGTTTCACCCCCGCTGGCCGAACCGTGCGCTGCAACGGGAACTGGGGCTGGAGCCGGACGCTCCTGTGGCCGGCATCGTGGCCGCACTGCGGCCGGAGAAGAATCACGAACTGTTTCTCTTCACCGCCGCCCTCGTTTACCGGCAGCTTCCGGCGGCCCGGTTCCTGGTGGTGGGCGACGGCCCGCAGCGGGCAAGGCTGGAAGCCCTGGCCAAGAGCCTGGGAATCGCCGCGGCGGTGCGATTCGTGGGCACGCGCTCGGACGTATGCGAGGTGCTGTCGTTAATCGACGTGTTGGTGCTGAGCTCACACATGGAGGCCAACCCGATCTGTTTGCTGGAGGCCATGGCCAGCGAAAAGCCGGTCGTGGCCACCCGCGTAGGCTCCGTGACGGAAACCGTGCTCGATGGCCGAACCGGCTATCTCGTGGCGGCCGGCGACTCGCAGCACATGGCTCGTCGCGTGCTGGAACTGTTGACCGACCGGACGCGGGCCGCGACCATGGGCCGGGCCGGCCGAGAACACGTGATCACCCATTGGTCGGTCAACCGCATGGTCAACGGCTATCAGGACCTGTTAACCGAGATTTACACAAGCAAGGTTCGGAAGAAGCGTTCAGCGTTCGGGGGTCAGGATTCGGGACTTGATGCCAGACGGATATCAGATCGTGAGCCCACAACCCTGAACCCTGAACCCTGAACCCTTTCTGCCACCCCCTGCGTGGTGGGTTCTTGGCTTAATCGGGCCGGTACGGTACGATAGCACGCTGACAGGTGGCGGCGCATGGACACCAACCTCCTAAGGAATTTCCTGGCCTTGTTGGCCCGTTTCCTGAGCGGGGCCAGCGTGCGCTGGATCGACTCGCAACCCGACACCTGCCAGCGGGTGTATTTTGCCAATCACACCAGCCACTTGGACGCGATTGTGATTTGGGCGTCGCTGCCGCAGGCGGTGCGGATGCTCACGCGTCCGGTGGCGGCCAAAGACTATTGGAGCAAAGGACCTGTCCGCCGCTACTTCGCCAACCAATTATTTCACGCCATCCTGATCGACCGCGAGGAGATCAAGGTGCACCAGAGCCCGGTCAACCTGATGATCCGCGAGATCGGCCATGTCCATTCGCTGATTGTTTTTCCGGAGGGAGGGCGAAGCGAGGGACGCGAGATCGGCGAGTTTAAGAGCGGTTTGTACTATTTGTGCAAGAAGCGGCCCGACCTGGAGTTGATCCCCGTGTATGTCAACAACATGAATCGCATCCTTCCCCCGCGGCGAAGTGTTGCCGGTGCCGATGTTGAGTTGCATTACTTTCGGGCCGCCCATGTGGCTGGAGGCGGGCGAAGCCAAGGTGAATTTTCTCGCCCGCGCCCGTGACGCGGTGCGGCGACTAAAGGAGTCATGATCATCACCAACTCGGATTTCCGAACCCTGGGCCTGGTCGGCACGGTGCTCGTGCTGCTGCTGGTGGCGTGGGCGATCATCGAGATCCTCAAGCGCCGCCCCGAGAGCGGCATCGATGCGGCCATCCTCGAGACGTTCCGGCTGCGCATGCGCGCATGGTGGATCCTCTTCGGGGTGCTGGCGGCCGCTCTTCTGCTGGAGCACTGGGTCACGGTGGTGTTGTTTTTCCTGATCTCGTTTTGGGCCTTGCGGGAGTTCATTACGGTCACTCCCACTCGGCCCGGCGATCATCGCACCTTGTTCTGGGTGCTGTGCCTCTTCACGCCCTTGCAGTTCTTCCTGGTGGGAGTGGGCTACAAGTTCTACGGCTTGTACACGATCGTGATTCCCGTTTATGCGTTTCTCTTCATCGCCGCCAGCATTGCCCTGGCGGGCGACTACAAGCGGTTCCTGGAAAGGACGGCGAAGATTCAGGCCGGACTCTTGATTTGCGTTTACTGCCTCAGTTATGCACGGCTTTGCTGACTCTGCCCCTGTCGCCGCCCGCTCCGGCGCAAGCCCGCTTGTCGGAAAGCCGGGCGACGGACTCCGACCGAGCGACCACGATCGACGACCCTGAATCGGCGCGGCCGCGCGAAATGCCGGTCATCTCCGACGCGGGCGCTCGGTGCGGCTGTTGTTCTTCTTCGTGTTGATCGTGCAACTGAGCGACGCGCTGCAATACGCCTGGTCGCAGATTCCACGCAAACACGTCATCGTACCTGCCATCAACCCCACGCGAACCTGGGAGGGGCTGTTGGGCGGCATGGCCAGCGTGACCTTGATCGGCGCCGTCCTGTGGTGGGCCACGCCTTTCCGCGGCTCCAGTTGGTGGATGGCGGCGCTGATGTCGGCGATTATCGCCCTGATGGGCTTCGCCGGCAGCATCACGATGTCGGCCATCAAACGCGACCGCGGCGTAAAGGACTACGGCACCTTGGTCGAAGGTCACGGCGGCGTGCTCGACCGGATCGACTCCCTCTGCTTCGCCGCGCCGGTGTTCTTCCATTGCACCCGCTGGTGGCTGATTCTCAACCACGTCATCCATACGGCCGGGTAGCGGCTACGCTCGGCGCCGGCGGCTGCACCAGTCCATAGGGTCCGCCGTGCGGACCGTTGTTGATGGCAAAGCCCGGCGTGATAGGGTCCGCGTGGCGGACCCTACGGCTTGCCGGCAGTGCCGAAACACGTTGGACAAGGCAACCGTGCCACCCGCGCGGCGGGCTGCACACGTAATCCGACAGGGACAAACCGCGGGCGTCAAGAGCTGCCGATGAGAACGCCGGCCAGGAACACCAGCGCGCCGCCGACCACCACCTGAAGGATGCTGGTGGTAAAACGGCTTTCCATGTAGCGGTGGCGAATCCACGCGATCACAAACAGTTCGACCGCCACAATCGCCATCGCCACCACCGTGGCGATCTTAAAATTGGGAATCAGATAGGGCAAGGCGTGAAAGATGCCGCCCAAAAGCGTCATTAATCCGCAGATCACGCCGCGCAAGTAGGGATGGCCGCGGCCGGTCAGGCTGCCGTCGTCGGAGAGCGCTTCGGCGAACCCCATGCTGATGCCTGCCCCCACCGAAGCCGCCAGCCCCACCAAAAATGTCGACCAACTCTCCTTGGTGGCGAAGGCGGCGGCAAACAGCGGCGCCAACGTCGACACGGAACCGTCCATCAATCCGGCCAGCCCCGGTTGGATCACCTGTAGCAGGAACAACCGCCGAGCCGTCCGGGCTTCCTCCTCCTGTTCCGTTTCGGGCTGTTGCGACGGGTCGAACTGGCCCGAGAGCACTTCGTGCCGACGCTCCTCTTCGGCCAGGTCGCCCAGGAGTTGACGCAACTCGGCGTCGGTCGTCAACTCGGCCGCTCGCGTGTAGAATCGCTGCGTTTCCAACTCCATTAGCGCCTACCTGGCGGCGGATGCGTTGGACGTCCCACGGGCGCACCGATTGCAACGGATCGCGGCGCACGAAACCGCTCACGTCCTGCCGCCGCAGCAACGGAATTTCTTCGCCATATCGTCGCCGGAACAGTTCCACCAGCCGGTGCCGGTGCGAGTCTTCTTCTTTGCGCATCGTATCGAGGTCGTCGGCCGCCTTGGGATAATCCGGCCGCAATCGACGGGCGAACTCCTGAAAAATGCGCGCGTCCTCCTCTTCCAGCGAAATCGCCAGCGCCAACACCTCCGTCGCCGACAAGTCTTTGAAACGACGTTTCATCGAATGGTCTCCTTTGCCGCAACGAATCGTTTGCCGATCACCGCCAGCCTACCCAGGAAGAGCGCAAGTTTCAAGGACGGTTCCTGGCAGAGATTGACAGGGCCCGAAACGAAGCGATAGAATGCGCGGCGACTGTTAAGCGGCCGTCTGCCGATCCGTATGAGGCCGGGTTTCCAATGAGGCCAGTCGTGAGACGTCGCACGCCGGCGGGCCGCCCAGGGAAGTCGAAAGAGCCCTTTTCGTTGGGCAGGAGCGGAAACCGCGCCCTTCGTTGGTCGGCCTATGTGCTGGTGGCTCTGGCCGTGCTGAACGGCTTCTGGTTTGTCCACTGCTTCGGCGTCAACCTCCTTTGGGGAGATGACTGGGTAATCATGCCCATGCTCTCCCACTATACCGACGGTTCTTTGCAGGCGGCCGACCTCTGGGAAACGCACAACGAGCACCGCATCGTCTTCCCGAAGCTGGTGATGTTCGGCCTGGGATTGCTCAGCCACGGCAATGTCGTGGTCAACATGTACCTCATCGAGGTCTTGCTGCTGGTCATCCTGGCGATCTTCGCCGTTGCGCTGCGGCGGCAATTTCGCGGCGGCCTTGCCGCGTGGCTCATCGTTCCGCCGGCGTTTCTCGTCTTCAGCCTGCGCCAGTACGAAAATATGATGTGGGGCTTCCAGATCGGTTTCGTCATGGTTGGCGCCGCGGCGCTGGCTACGTTTTTGTGCCTGAGCCGAATCGGAAACGAGCGATATCGAACGCCGTTTCTTGGCGCGACCATGACGGCCACCGTCGCCGCCTACTCGTCGATTCACGGGCTGCTGGTCTGGCCGGTCGGCGTTGGTCAGGTCCTGATGGTTCCGTTGACAAAGCGCCGGAAAATCGTGGTCGTGGCGATCTGGACCGTTCTCGGCGTGGCCGAGTGGGGCGTCTACTTCCCGGGCTGGGTGAAGCCGCCGGAACATCCCGCGATGGGATTCTCGCTGCGCTATTTCGTCATGACGGTGGGTGGGGCGCTGATGGGCAACGAGACCGCCGCGCTCTCGGCAGGTGTTGTCGTCCTCACCCTGACGATGGCGGCGATGCTTCTTGTCTTGTTGCATCGGCAATGGCGGGAACAATCGTTCTGGCTGGCGACGATCCTCTTCAGCCTGGCGTCGATAGCCGCTGTCACTGTCGGCCGGTCCGGCTTTGGTGCGGGCCAGGCCGTCTCATCCCGCTACGCGACGCTTTCCATCCCGCTGGTGGTTGCAATCTATGCCGTCTTTGCTTCGCGATCGGCGCAGAAGCCAGATGTTCCCGGCGTCGCGCTGACCGGTTTCGTCCTGGTCGCGATGGTTCTCGGCGTGGGCGTCTCTTTCGGTGAGGGCCGCAGGACGGGCGAGACGTACCGGCAACACCGCGGCTATCAGCAGTTCGTGATCTACACGATCGAAACGCAGCCTGATTGGACAATCAAGGTCTATCCACCGCCTGTGGACTTCGTTCGCCGGTACACGGCGATGGCGAGAGAACTGAAGTACAATCTCTTTGCCGATCCCGATGTGTGCGCGAGATGCCAGTTGCCCGATCCCTCGCTGCCGGCGATTTCGGCCGAGACGCTGTGCCGCATTCGCCACCTCGGGCGCATGGGGGATGATAAGACGCTGGCCATTGACGGCTGGGCCATCGACTCGCCGGCCCAGGAGTTAGCCGGCGGCGTGACCGTGTTCATCGACGGCATTGGCCGCCCGACCTATTACGGAGTTGCCGATAGTGAGGCGGCAGATCGCCTCAAGAGCGATAAGTTCCTGTTATCGGGATTCCGGTGTACCGTGGCGGTGAAAGACCTCGCACCGGGGAAGCATATTCTGTCGCTGAAGATCCTTACGCATGACCGTAGGGCAGTCTTTCACACCGCCAACAGGTTCGAGTTCGAGACCAAGTCGGATTGATCAAACACGGATACGGGCTGCACGGGATTAGGAGACGATTTCGGGGTGGTGAAATCGTTCTATTCTCAACAGGCGGCACCCCTGGTTGTAGCGCGCATCGGATGAATTACTTCGCCCACGCATTGCCGTTTCTCGACCGGCCGTATTTTCTGGCCGGGACAGGCGTACCCGATTGGTTGACGGTTGCCGATCGGCCGGTGCGGCTGCGATCGAAGCAGGTTGCGGCTTTCCAGTCCGATGCCGACCCCTCCGTCGCGGCCGTGGCAGGGGGCGTTTTGCAGCATCTTCGCGATGACGCCCGCTTCCACGGCTCGCGCGCGTTTGCCGAAACCTCCCTGGAACTGACGGTTCGGGCTCGCGATGTGCTGGGCGGCGAAACGGGGCTCCGGCCTGCCTTCCTGGGCCACCTGCTTACAGAACTGCTGCTGGACGCGGCCCTGGTGGCCGACCAGCCACGCCGGCTGGCCACGTATTATCGCCTGCTGGAAGAGATCGATGCGGGGCGGGTAGAGGCGGCCGTCAACCGCATGGCGGCCCGGCCTACCGAGCGATTGGCAACCGTCATCACGCTATTCTGCCGCGAACGCATCTTGTGGAATTATCTGGAAGATGACAAACTGATGGTGCGGCTCGATCAGGTGATGCGGCGCGTGCGGCTGGCGCCTTTGCCGCCCCGCTTCACCGCCTTGCTGCCCGCCGCGCGAAAGTTGCTGGCCGAGCGAAAGGTCGCGTTGTTGGAAGGTATTCCCGCGTAAGCAGATGGAAAGCGGTCGCGTGGCTTGACTGTCGGTCGTTGCGACGAATATGGCTGAGTCTCGGAACCCACATCCGGAAATGCCCGAACCGCAAGGCGTCTCGCTGGACGAGTTGGCCGACGCATTTGCGCAGGCGATGGGAGCCGAGCCGCGGCGGCCGGCCGAAACGCCGACGCCGGACGCGGTCGAGTCGCCCGACGTTTCCCTGGTTCATGAGGCAGCCGTTGTCGAGCCGGCCGGCGGAAAGTCGCCGACGGGGGCCGGCGAAGATGATCCTTGCCCGATTAGTCCGCTCAGCATCCTGGAGGCGATGCTGTTTGTGGGCAATCGCGACAATCGGCCGCTTTCACCCGCTCGGGCAGCCGAATTGATGCGCAACGTGGCCGCCGACGAGATTCCGCTTTTGGTCGAACGAGTTGAACCGGCGTTACCGGGCCGCCGGGGCTGCGTACCGCATCGTCGGCGAAGGGGACGGCTACCGGCTGACGCTCCAGGATGAGTTTCGCCCGCTGCGCAATCGCTTCTATGGCCGCGTCCGTGAAGCCCGGTTATCACAAGCCGCCATTGACGTGTTGGCCTTGGTGGCATATCAGCAGCCGATCACGGCCGATAAGATCGGCTGTTTGCGGGGAAAACCCAGCAACCACGTGCTGGTGCACCTGGTGCGCCGCGGGCTGCTGCGGATCGAGCGGCCCGACGCCAAGCGGCGGACGCCGCACTATTACACGACCGAGCGGTTCTGCGGCTGTTCAACCTGCAAACGCTCGACGACCTGCCACGGAGCGAGGAGGCGGGGCCGCCGTAAACGTCTTCCGGCGCAGCTCCTTGCTAGAATGGAACTTGCGCGATACCCCGAAAGAAGCGCAGACGCGTCCGCTCGCCGCTGCTAGAATTAATGTTTGTGCTATGGACCGGGGTTCCTCTCCGGCGGTCGTCGCCGCACCAGCCGCGACGGCAAGCACGAGGTGGTGGGTCGCGAGCGAAAAGACTCGATCGCGAGGCAAACAAGCGAGCAGACGGGCCAAGCCCCTCTGAGCAGAGCATTGCAGCATCTCTTGGAAGTCTGACCGCCACGAGTTGGTTTCCCCCGAGGTTCTAGGCGCTAAGTGTATGTCTAATTCGCGGACTCTTGCCGATTTGCACGCCGCTGTACCGTTGGTAGCGCCTTCGCTGTTGTCTTGCGATTTTGCCGAGCTTGGGGAGGAGATCCGCCGCGTGCAAGAGGGGGGCGCCCGGCTGTTGCACGTGGACGTCATGGACGGGCATTTTGTGCCCAACCTGAGCATCGGCATTCCGGTGATCGAGGCCATCCGCCGCTGCACCGATCTGCCGCTGGACGTGCATTTGATGATTTCCGAGCCGGCCCGCTACGTGCGGCAATTCCGCGCGGCAGGGGCCGACTTGTTGACGATCCACATCGAGGCCGTGGCCGATGCGCGGCCCGTGCTCCGCGAAATTCGCGGTTTGGGCGCGGGGGCGGGCATTTCCTTGAACCCGCCCACGCCGCTGGAGAAGCTCGACGGCTGCCTCGACCTGTGCGATCTGGTGCTGGTGATGAGTGTCATGCCTGGCTTCGGCGGTCAGTCGTTCGAGCCCGTGGCGCTGGAAAAGCTGCGCCGCCTGCGGGCGCTGTCGCGCCCGAGGTGCTGCTGTCGGTGGACGGCGGAGTGAATCTCGACACCGTCCGCTCCTGTGCCGAAGCCGGCGCCGATCTGTTGGTGACCGGATCCGCCCTATTCTCCCAAGACAACTACGGCCGGTTCATCGACGAGATGACCGCTCGTGCCAGAGCCGTGAAGGAAGTGCGAGTGTAGCAATGTTGAGCATCGTTTTGATTCGTCCTGGTTGCACCGACTACGATCTACAGCAACGGATTCAGGGCAGCCTGAATATCCCCTTGAACGAACAGGGTTCGGCCGACGTGCTGCAAATGGCGGAACAACTGCGCGACAAGGGGTTGGAAATGGTGTATGCGCCCGTGTCGGAACCGGCCTTGCAAACCGCCGAGATCATCGCCGATGCGCTGGACATCAAGCTGAAGAAGATTCCCCGATTGCAGAATTTCAACCAGGGTTTGTGGCAGGGGATGTTGTTGGAGGACGTCCGCCACAAGCAGCCGAAGGTTTATCGCCAGTGGCAAGAGCAGCCGGAGAACGTTTGTCCGCCCGATGGCGAGATGCTCGGCGCGGCCGACGAGCGCGTCCGCACCGCCGTGGCGAAGCTCTTGAAGCGCCATAAGGAAGGGGTGATCGGGCTGGTCGTACCGGAGCCGCTGTTGAGCCTCGTGCGCCGCTTCCTCAGCCACGGGGAGTTGGGCGACTTGTGGAAGGCGCCGAACGGGCACGGGCCGTTCGAGGTCTTGGCGGTCGATCCGGAGGCTGTGCTGACCGCGAGCGTGTGAAGGGAGTGCAAGAGGTTCTAATTTCACAACCCTCTGGCCGCCGCCATGATGCCGATGCCAACACCGCCCGTCGATCCCAGCAGTTGGAAGAATCTTCTGAAGCGTCCGAAGCGGGGCGTGCCGGAGGGGCTTTGGAAACGTTGCCCCGGCTGCCAGGCGACCATCTTTCGCAAAGAAGCCGAAAAGCGGCTGGGCGTTTGCCCGGAGTGCGACTACCATTGGTACGTGCCTGCCCGGCAGCGCATCGCCCAAGTGTTCGATGAGGGCACGTTCGAGGAGTGGGATGCCGGTTTGGAGACGGCCGACCCGTTGCGCTTCGTCGACAAGATTCCCTATCCTCAGCGGCTCGACGAGGAGCAGAAACGCACCGGGCTGCGCGAAGCCGCGGTGGTGGGCACAGGCATGATCCGCGCCCGCCGCGTCGCCTTCGGAGTGACCGACATGGGCTTCATCATGGGCAGCATGGGCTCGGTGGTGGGCGAGAAGCTGACGCGCACCATCGAACGCTCCACCACGGAGCAATTGCCGCTGATTATCATTTCCGGCTCCGGCGGCGGCGCCCGCATGCACGAAGGCATCCTCTCCTTGATGCAGATGGCCAAGGTTTCGGCGGCGCTGGCCCGATTCGACCAGGGCGGCGGGTTGTTTATCTCCGTGTTGACCAATCCGACGATGGGCGGCGTGGCCGCCAGCTTTGCCTCGCTGGGCGACGTGGTGTTTGCCGAGCCGCGGGCGCTGATCGGTTTCGCCGGCCCGCGCACCATCAAGGCCACCATCCGCATCGAGCTGCCCAAGGGCTTCCAAACCAGCGAGTTCCTCCTCGAACACGGCTTCATCGACCGCATTGTCCGCCGCCAGGACTTGCAGAGCGAATTGGCTCGAACCATCGACTATTGCGGGAAATAGCGGTCGCTTGCCGGCCCGGCGCTTCAGCAAGGCAGGTTATCCTAATGCGATTCACGCGGCCGTAAACCGCAATCGGCTGGCTCTTGTCGGCTGATTCTTAGTATAATCGTGGGGAGGGAACCGCGCTCAGTTTCTCGTCGGTGCCCCTTCCGGAGGGGGCGTGATAGGCGCTGTCTTGTGAGGCCGGTGATTGGCTGGTTAGCCGCGTTGCCATGCGTCTTCTCGACCGCTTCAAATCGATGTTTCCCGCGTCGCGGCTGGACGTGAACGCCCGGTTCGCGCTCCAGCGTGCGGCCATCTCCGGCTCGATGTCGAATTTCTACATGGCACGCGACCTGAAGAAGGATCGGTTGGTGGGCCTGAAGGTCCTCGACCCGGCGAAGACCAAGGCGTTCGAGTCGCGTTTCAAGGGATTGCAGAAGCCCTGCGAAGGCGAAATCGCCATGCGCTTGCGGCACGCCCGGATTGTGGAAACGTACGAATACGGCTTGACGGTCGACGGATCGCAGTACATTGTCATGGAGATCCTCGAAGGGCCCGACATGAATTCGGCCCTGGTGGCGCGCGATCCTTGCCTGTCCGGCCGGCGCCTGCATTACATCCGCCAGGCCGCGGAGGCCATCGCGGTCGTCCATGCGGGCGGTTATATTCACCGCGACGTCTGCCCGCGAAACTTCCTCCTGACGAATAAACGCCAGGACATCAAGCTGATCGATTTTGGACTGACGGTGCCGGCCACGCGGATGTTCATGCAGCCGGGCAATCGCACCGGGTCGCCCAACTACATGGCCCCGGAGTTGGTGCGGCGCCGGGCGACCGACCAGCGTCTGGACGTGTTCGCCTTCGGTGTGACCGCCTATGAGTTCTGCACCTATCGCCTGCCCTGGTTCCGCGGCACGTCGGGGCTGGCGGCCATGTCGCACGACCAGCCGCCGACGCACATCACCACGTATCGCCCCCAGATCGATCCCGTCCTGGCCGACGCGATCCACGCCTGCCTCGAGGCGGACATGAACAAGCGATGTCCGTCGATTGAGGCCTTTCTGACGCGGATTCAAGATGTCACTTCGGTGGACACGGAAACCGCGTCGAAGTAGAATCACGTGCTGCGGAGGATTTGCTCGGGCGCCTCGCTCGGCCGAAATCGGTGGTTGTCGCCCGCCGCGCCGCTGCCGCCGCCGCTTATGAATCGCGGAGACAAGCGCAACGGTGAAGAAGGAAGGAAGATCTCATGAAGCCAAATGACGCGGAAAAAATCAGCCGTCGGAATTTTCTCGCTTCCGTTCCCATCGCCGCCTCCGTGCCGCTGCTGGCGGCCGGTGCTGCGAGCGTGGTGGGCGCCGACGCCACAAAGCGGACGGATACGACGCTGGCCGTCAACGGGGCAGCGCGGTTCCGCCCCACCGTTCTCAACACGTCGTGCCCCGGGTCGCAATTCTATGATCATTGCGAACAGGATCTCGCCGACGAGGCCATTGCAACGCATGGCCTGTTCCGCTGGTATGGCCCGGCGGGCAGGCCGCAGCCCACGAAAGTGGCCGCGTTTGAACAAGAGTTCGCCAAGCTGCTGGGCGTCAAATACGTGCTCGGCGTCACCTCGGGAACGGCGGCGCTGCATACGGCCCTGACGGCCCTCGGCGTCGGCCCCGGCGATGAGGTCATCCTGCCGGCGTGGACCTGGTATTCCTGTTACTATGCCATCGTCATGACCGGCGCGCTGCCGGTTTTCGCCGAAAATGACGACTCCTTCGCCATCGATCCGAAGGATCTGGAAAAGAAGATCACTCCGCAAACCAAGGCGGTCATGGTCGTGCACCTGTTCGGCTCGCCCGCCGACATGGACGCCGTCATGGAGATCGCGCGGCGGCACGGTCTGAAGGTGTTAGAAGACTCCGCCCAGTTTGCGGGCGGACAGTACAAGGGCAAGCGGACTTCCACCATCGGCGATATCGGAATTTTCAGCTTCCAGCTCCACAAGATGATCACCGCGGGCGAGGGCGGAGCGGTCGTTACCAACGATCCGCTGTTGTACGAACGGGCCGTCCGTTTTCATGATCTCGGTCTGCTGCGGCCGCCCACCCAGGCCCAAGTGGGCCAAGGGGCCATGCCCTATTTCATGGGACTGAACTACCGCATGAACGAAATGACGGGCGCCGTGCTGCTGGCCCAAGTGCGCAACTCGACAACATCCTGGCCCAACAGCGCCGCCGTGGCGGATACGTCATCGAGCGCGTCAGCCGCATTGACGGAATCAAGATGCGCCGGAGCAACGATTGGAACGGCGAACTCCATCTCACCGTCGATTTGTTGCTCCCCAGCCAGGAGTTGCGCGACCGATTCTCGAAGGCCATGAAGGCGGAGAACGTCCCCATGGAGCGGCCCAGCGCCGCCGTGGTCCTGCCGGCCCAGCCCCCGATCGCCGAAAAAGTCGTCCCGCATCCGGCGTGGCCGACGTTCAACTCGCCGCGCGGCAAGGAAGTTCGTTACGGCGCGGATAGTGTGCCCCGCACCATGGAAATCTTCGACCGAACCGCCACGCTCACGGTAGGTCCGCAGTATACCAACCGCGATCTGGATGATATCGTCGCCGCCATTAACAAAGTGTACGCGGCACTGCTCGGTTGAGGCCCACGGAGAGGCGGCCGGTTTGAAAAAAGCTGCGGGCCTGCGCCGCGCCGCGCGACTCGGAGGCGGCAGCCAAGGGGTAAGATCTTGCTCAGGATCAGCACCTTTCGCAATTACACCTGGCGGCGATTTCTCGGCGACCTCTCGGGTGGGGCAATCGCCTCGCTGATTGCCCTGCCGTATGGTCTGGCGATGGCGTCGCTGATGGGACTCCCGCCCGTGCTGGGCGTATATACCTCGATCATCTCCGCGCCCTTCTGCGTGCTGTTGGGCCGCAACCCTGTGCTGATCGGCGGCACTTCCAGTGTGACCGTTCCCTTCATTGCGGCGGCCGTGCGCGCCCAGGGAATTTCCGGCGCGGCGAAAGTCTGCATTTGCGCCTCCATCATGATGATGGTCTTTTGCGTCCTCCGCGTGGGCCGCCACGTCGCCAAGGTGCCGCACTCGGTGGTGGCCGGGTTCTCGTGCGGGATCGGCGGCATGATGATCATCTCGCAGTTGCGAACCGTGTTCGCTCTCCACGCGCCCGAGGGCGGATGGAAAGAGTCGATGCTCGCACAACTCGTGCAGGTCGTGCAAAACCTGGGCCAACTGCGCGTCCCCCGCTCGTTGTGGCGCTCACCGTCGTGGTGATCGCCACACTGGTGGCTTATCGGCGCCCGCGCAGGCCCGGCGCCCTGCTCGGGGTCGCGGCGGCGTTCGTCGTGGCCCGGTTCGTTGGATGGAACGGCGAGGAAGTGGGCCCGTTGTTCTCCGGCCTGCCCTCGCCGGTCGGATTTCGTTGGGAGGCGTCGGACGTCTGGAATGTGCTGCCCGCGGCTTTCGGCCTGGCCTTCGTGTCGTCGGTCGATTTGCTGATGACCTCGCGCGTGGTCGAGCACTTTCGCGGCCGTCATCAACTGATGAAAAGCCATGACGCCGACATGGAACTTGGGGCTTACGGCGTTGGGAATCTCGTCGGCGGAATCTTCGCAGCGCCCACGAGCGTGGGAATCCCGCGCGCAGCCTGGCCAATGTGCAGTGCGGCGCCAGCACCGCGATCTCGAACGTCATCCATGCCGTATTCCTGGTCGGCCTGTTGCTGTTCGGATCGCACATCTTGGGCCAGATCCCCCGGGCGGCGCTGGCGGGAGTGACGGTCTGGATGGGCGCCCGCCTCTTGGATTGGAGCACCTGGCGGCGTCTGCGCAATATGCGGGGCGTGGATGCGGCCGCGTTTGTCGCGACGGCGGTTAGCGTGTTGATGGTCAACGCCGTGGCCGCCATCAGCATCGGCTGCTCGCTCCACGTGCTGCGCCACGTTTACCGCCGCCTCTTCCCGCTGCCTTCCACGAATGACCACACAACGCCGCGCAATGTGAAAGAAAGCTGACGAAGGACCGCTGCTTCCCATGTCCCATTTTCAGATCACCGGCGGCGTCCCTTTGCACGGCGAAGTTCGCTGTGGCGGCGCGAAGAACGCGGCGCTGCCGATGATGGCGGCGGCGATCCTCGCCTCCCAACGGGTGCGGTTGCAGAATGTGCCGCGGCTGGCCGACGTGCAAACTCAGGCCCGCGTGCTGCGACGCTTGGGAATGATCGTCGCCCAGGCTGAGGACGGCATGTTGTTGGAGACCGTCGATGCCGCGCCCGTTCGCGCGCCGCAGCGGCTGGTGCAGCAGATGCGGGCCAGCTTTTGCGTGCTGGGGCCGCTCTTGGCCCGCCGCGGCAAAGCCGTTGTGCCGCTGCCCGGCGGCTGTAATATCGGCCACCGCCCCGTCGATGTGCACCTGAACGGCCTGGCCGCCCTTGGCGCCGACTTCCGCTTGGAACATGGTTTTGTCGTGGCCACCGCCCGCCGGCTCACGGGTGCCGACGTCGATCTTTCCGGTCCCCGGGGCCCTACCGTGACGGGCACGGCCAACGTGATGTGTGCCGCGGTGCTCGCCCGTGGCCTGACCACGATCCGCCATGCCGCGATGGAGCCGGAAGTCGTCGATTTGGGCAACTTCCTCGTGGCTCTCGGGGCGCGGATCGATGGACTGGGCACCTCCACGATCGAAATCTGGGGCAGCGAACAACTCGGCGGCGCGACGCATCGCCTGATTCCCGACCGCATCGAAGCGGCGACGCTGCTGATGGCGGCCGTGGCCACCGGCGGCTCGGCCACGGTGGTCGGCGTTGTGCCGGAGCATCTCGGAAGCGTGTTGGCCGCACTCCGGGCGGCGGGGGCCAGGATCGATGTCGACCGCGACCGTGTTTCGATCTCCACAAGCGGTCGCCTTCGCGCCCTCGACCTGGTCGCAGAGCCTTATCCGGGTGTTCCCACCGACGTTCAGGCCCAGTGGACGGCCTTGGCCTGCCTGGCCGAGGGCACGAGCCGCGTGCAGGACCGCGTTTTCCCCGGCCGGTTCCTCCACGTGGCCGAACTGAACCGCCTGGGTGCAAAGATCGTTTGCCAGAACGGGACGGCCACCGTGGCAGGCGTGACGCATCTGAGCGGAGCGCCGGTAACCGCAGGGGACCTCCGCGCCAGCGCCGCGTTGGTCCTGGCCGGGTTGGCCGCCGAAGGCCGCACCGTCGTCGATCAAATCCACCACCTCGACCGCGGCTACGAGCGGCTCGATGATAAGCTTCAAAAGCTTGGGGCGCGGATCGAGAGGGTGACGGATCAACCGCCAAAGAGCAATGGACCCGCGTCAACCGCCTTCGGACGCCGCTTCGATGACCACGGCCGTGCCGTAGCAGAGCACTTCGGTGGCCGCTGACTTGCCGCCGGTCTCCGACGCGTCATACCGCAACCCGACCACCGCGTTGGCGCCGGTTTGGACGGCGTGTTCGATCAGCAGATCGTAGGCCTGCTGCCGGGCCTGCTCACACATCTCGGTATAGGCGCCGATGTGGCCGCCGATGAGGCTTTTCAGGCCGCCTACAATTCCCTGCGCGATGGTGGGCATCCGAACGACGATTCCCCGAACAATGCCTTTGTAAGCCACGATTTTGTAACCTTCGATGGTGAACGTAGTGGTGACAGGGACGTGCATGGAGAGGCTCCTGTGGGAACGGGAAGTGGAGGTTAGGGATTGGGCGTTGGAGCCCAAAGATGACGGATGCACTCTGTTTAACCGCGATGCCGAAGGCGAGCGCGTATTTCTGTTTAGCCGCGACGCCGAAGGCGAGCGCCTATCTAGCACCCAATCCCTAATCCCCAGTCCCTCGATACACCTCTTGCATCAGCACATTCTTCCTCGAGGTCACCGGCCCTGCGTTTGTGTCTTCGCGGAGCACCGTGACCATCATGTGGTATTTTGCGTCGATGTCGTCGGCAAAATGGACCAGCAGCGCCTCAGGCGTCATCGGCGGCTTGGGCGAACCCCATTCGGGCAGGCGCTGGTGAGCAATGATCAAGTGCTCCAGTCGCAGAAGCGTCTCCGGCGATAGCTTCGGTTCGCCCACCATGGCCGAGCCCGCTTCCCGCACCATGTCGCGGCCGATTAGGATATGTCCGATCAGCGAGCCTTCGGCCGTGTGGCCTGCGCCCTCGGGTCGCTGATCCATCTCTCGCAACTTGCCGATGTTCGTGCAAGATGCCGCCGGCGATCACCAGATTTTTGTCCAGCGGCGGCTTCATTTCGGGATAGTACTCGGCGTACTTGTCGGCCAAATAGATGCACGTGCGGGTGACGCTCAGCGTATGTTCCAACAGCCCGCCAACATAGGCGTGATGATTCCGCCTCGCGGCAGGGCAGCTCAGCAGCACGGCGCGATTGCCGTTGAGCAGCAGTTCCACCAGCTTTCGCAAGGCCGGGTCGTGGACGTGCTCTCGGGCGATCGTCAGCAACTCGTCAAGCATCTGTTGCGGATCGAAGCGGGACCGGGGCAGGCAAATCGCGGGATCGAAGCCGTCGGCCGCGTCGGCGTTGACCACTTCGCGGATTTTTCGGATTTCCAACTGTGGGCCGAAGCTGGTTTCCTGATAGACGGCGCGGAGTTTGTAAAACAGACCCGGCGTCCAGCGATCGCGGCAGTCGACCGCCCAGGGCGAATCGCCCCAGATTGGAAAGCCCACTTCGCGCGTCCCGTCGCGGAAGCCCACGCGAAAATAGGGCTTGCCGGTCTTGGTCTTCAGCTCCTCCTTGGCGGTCATCAGCAGAAAAAGGTCGGCCTCCTGGCCGGGCGACATTTCGGTGAGTGTGACGATTCGGGACATAGGAGCGCCATCGAGGGGTTGTGATTTGGGTTTCAAGCCGGCCTGATTGTAGCGGGTTCAACGGGTCTTGAGGAGCGTAGCCGTTCACGGGGACTGTCCCGATTTTCGCGGCCAGCACGACTTTCGCGCGGTGGGGCGTCGTTCCAATGGCCGCGAAAATGGGACTGTCCCCCTGACTGTGAACGGTTACTGAGGAGCGGCTGGGCAACTTGGATGCGGGGCGGCAAATCCCCTGGAGCCCGCCCATCCTTCCATCCGAAACGAAATGTGGCAGGAGGCAAACAGCCGCCATGGTCAATACGCGCCGCCGATTACTCCGCCCTCAGCCGCCCAAACCGGCCACCGTGGCAAAAACGTGGCTCGATGCGTTCGTGGCTTATGCGGCCGGCGAGTGCCATCTGGCGGAGAACACGGTCGCCGCGTATCGGCGCGATCTGGAGCATTTTTTCCTCTGGCTCGAAGGGCGAAGCGTCCCCAGGCTTTCCATCCGTGATCTGGCCGACTACGTGGGCTGGCTGCACGTGCGCAACTCGCCCCGGCCAGCATCGCCCGGCATATCGTGTCGCTGAAAATCTTCTTTCGCTATCTTCAATTGGAAGGCGTGCTTGGCGATAATCTGGCGGAACTGCTGGGGAGCCAGAAGCTTTGGCAGCGCGTGCCGAAGGTGCTCAGCGTCGAGCAAATCGACCGCCTGCTGGCCGCCCCCGGTACGACCGATCCGTGCTGGCGCCGCGATCGGGCATTGTTGGAACTGCTCTATGCGACCGGTTGCCGGGCGTCGGAGCTCTCGAACCTCCGGATCCGCGACTTGCACCTTGAAGACGGCTTTTGCGTGTGCCGCGGCAAGGGAGACAAGGAACGGATGGTGCCGCTGGGCGCGCGGGCCATCGCCGCCGTTCGTGAATACCTGCGCCGCGATCGCCCACGGTTGATCGGCCGACCGCAAACCACCGCCGATTGGCTGCTGCTTTCCTACCGCGGACGAAGGCTGCGGCGCGAGCGGATTTGGGAATTGCTGAAGCGTTATGTGGCACGCATCGGAGCGCCGCCGGAAATCAGCCCACACACCTTGCGGCACAGCTTTGCCACGCATCTCTTGGCCGGCGGGGCCGATCTTCGCCGGGTGCAGGAAATGCTAGGCCACGCCAGCATCACCACCACGCAAATTTATACGCACGTCGATCCAACGCGGCTCAAGGCGGTGCACAAGAAGTTCCATCCCAGAGCGTAAGCGCTGATTGCACGAAGAAGCGGAACCGACGTCCCGCCGGCCGCTCGCGTTCACGGGGACTGTCCCGATTTTTGCGGCGAAGTCCGCAAAAATGGGCCTGTCCCCTTCGGCCGATAAGGGGACAGGCCCTGAACGGTTATGTCAGCCCTTGCCGCCGCCTTCCAGAGGTCGCGGTTCCGCTTTCTTGGCCCAGGGGCTGTCCTTATAGCGCTCTTGGAGGATTTTGCGGGCGTTGTTGGCCCTGTCGATCTTGTGCACTTGTTCCCAAAGATCAACAAGATTGGCCAGGGCTTCGGCGTGAGCGCCGGGCACCGAGGAATAGTTCATCTCGACGTGCAAGAATGCGAAGATCGCGTCTTGGGTGCGGCCGGCCTGGCGATGGGCCGTGCCCTCCACATTGTAGGCTTGAGCCCGCACCGCATTGCAGGCTTGACCCCGCGGCGACTCCTCACCGGAATCGGTCTTCTTGAGGACTTCCTCGGCCAACTCGATCGCCTCGTCCGGTTTCTGCGCGGCGAGCAACACGTCGGCTTTTCCCAGGGTGGCCAGCAGACGCTGCGTTTGCGCCGGATCGCTGTTTCCCCCGTTGGTGACTACTTTCTCGAAAGTGGCACGGGCATCCTCGAACTTTCCCTGGGCCAGCAAGGCCCGGCCCGAAGCCACGCCCGCCCGCATCTGATATTCAGGCCAGGGAGCTTTGGCGAGCCGGTCATAGTATTCGGACGCCTGCCCATACTGATGCATCGCCAGCAGCAGATCGCCCGCCACTTCCACGGCTTCAAAGTAATGGTAGCTATTCGGATAGGCGTCGGCAAACGCCTTCATCTTGTCTTTCAACTCGGCGATCTTTCCGTTTCCGGCCAAGGCCAACTTGGCCGAACAAAAGGCCCCGTAGTACTCGATGTCTTGCAGCACTTCTTTGCGGTCGGGCTCTTTCTTGATTCGGCCCAGCGCACCGAGGGCATCGGCGTAGCGGCCCGCAATGGCATGCTCCTTCGCGGTCTTCAGTTCCGAGGGGTCTTCATCATAAAAGATTGTCAAAACCTGATTGACGGGTATTTCCTTGAGCGTCGCCATCGTACTGGCCGGCTGCACGTCAACTTGCACGGCGGTCATGCTGACGATATGGCCGGACGTGCTGCCTTTGGCGGTCTTGACGGTATCAAACGCCTGGCTCGTGCCGCTGCCGGCAAGAATTGCAGCCGCCGTCCAGATCGCCCAACATGTTCTCATGGTTGCTTTCCCTCGCCTTCTGTTTTGGTGGAGATCGGCGCCGGCGGCGCTTCAACGCTGGTCTTTTCGCCCGCCAGGCGGGGATCGGCAATCGCCTCGCCCCGCACCGCCAGGGCCTTCGCCTCGTCGCCCAGTTCGTGGTAACAGCGGGCTTCGTCAAGGCGGGCGTACGCGGCGGCTAATTGCGGTTTATATGTTTGGCCGTACCGGCCGAGTTTCGTCGCCGCCTCTGTCAGATATTCTCGATTTTCCCGGCTGCCCGGTTCAAACGTCTGGGCAATCTCGTAGGGCATCTTCGCCACGGCGAATCTCGTTATCAGCGCATCGCGATCCGCCTCGTCGCGTCTCGCAATGAACTCGACGTTGTTGTCGCCGAAATCGTGCCGCTTCTCGCCTTCAGCCAACTCCGCATCGATCGACGTGAAGATTCTCTGAGCGCTCCGATACAGCTCACGGGCCTCGGTCAGCAAGCGTTGCTTCTGGTCGGGTGTCGTCGCCGAGTGGGCGTCAGCCATGCGGCGGCGGGCTTGCTCCATCGCCACGCCGGCCAGACCGATGTTCGCGCGAAGGGCCCAGGGATGCTGAGGATGCTCGGCGAGGAATCGCTGAAGATCGTTCCGCGCCTTGTCGAGTTGCCCCGCACGCTCTCGCGGCGGTAGAAGAAGGACGCCATTGAGCAAGGCCACGCCGGCCTCGAAATCGATCGTCTCCGGCGAAGCCCTGTCATCCGGCGGGGAGATCGCTCCTCCAATCAACGGCTGGTCGGACAGCGCGCCGGAAGTTGGGGCGGTTGCCGGCATGTTCAGCATTGCCTGCACGCCGGGCGCGAGGCCGATGTTGACCATTGCGCGGCGTTGCCCTTTTCGGCCGCCAAAGGTTGTTCGGCGTCGGGAGACCTCTGGGAAGGTTGTCGCGCAGCCAAAACCCTTTCCGGGCGGCGGGGCACACCGTCCGGGCCGGGAGCGAAACAGCCTGGTCCAAACCGCTGTTGCACTTCGGCCAACCACGATTGGAACGGCTGCTGGGCGGCCCGCGGCGACGCTCCGGTCGGCGGCGCGATGTGGTCCTGCTCGCCGCCAGCCAGCGCGGCCGGCGGAGCTGACGACCGCGGCGAGTGACTCGCCACGACGAGCATTCCGGCCATGATCGCAAGGCAACTCAGCCCCAAAATCACCAGCAGGGACATCGCCACGGCCCACTGGCGGGCCCGCCGCATCGCGACTCCAGGATTGCACAAGTCGTCGCGATCGCGCCGGCTGCAAACGCTCGACCAACTGCGGCGGAACCGGAACCGCCCGTACCGCCGCGTCTAATTGCTCGTCGGTCATCAGGGATCGCTGCAGACGCTCCAGCAACCCGTCGGGCAGGGGAACCGCCCGCAACTCGGCGTCCAGGTTGTCATCGACATTGTAATCCGGATGCGACATGACGGACTCTACGACTTGCCATCGAGGGCTTGGCTCTGGCTTCCGTATTTGCTCGTCCCCAGGAGAAACGTTCGCAGTCGCTGTCGAGCCCTGCTCACCCGCGACAAAATGGTTCCCAGGGGAAGGCCCAGAAGATCCGCGGTCTCCTGATGGGTCAATTCGGCCACGACTACCAATAATAGCGTTTCTCGCAGGTCGTGCGGCAGCGTTTCGACGGCCCGTTGCACCTCATCGCTCAGTTCATCGCGGAAGACATCGCGGTCGGCACAACCGACCTCAAAGGAGTTGTCGCCGGCCGGAACCGTCGGTGGTTTGCGGCGTCGCCGGTGGTCGGCCGCCCGGTGGCGAAGAATCGCCGCCAGCCACGCCCTTTCATGTCCGCCGGACCGAAACAACTCGCGGCTCTTCCAAGCCGACCGAAAGGTCTCTTGGACCAGGTCCTCCGCCTCGTGCCGGTCGCCGATCATGCGATAGGCGATACGGTAGAGTGCCGGACCGTGGTCGGTCACCATGCGGTTAAAATCGGCCAGCGAAAGTGGCAATGCCCGTCCCCTTCGACACCCGTCGCTTTGGCCGTTACCTATCCCGAACGGTGCAGCACTTCGGCAACCAGTGATTCGGAAGAGACGGCGGCGACTATTCCCCTTCTATTCTACAACCAACCGGTAACCGTTCACGGGGACTGTCCCGATTTTCGCGGCCAGCACAACTTTCGCTTGGTAGGGCGTGGTTCCAATGGCCGCGAAAATGGGACTGTCTTCCTGACTGTGAACGGTTACACTAACCGGCACTCGCGCCGGGAGGTCGAAGAATAGCCGGGATAGGTGGAATGGCATACAACTATTGGGCCACGTCGATGACAAACGACTGCGTCGTGCTGCCGACCTTCTCCGTGGTCGTGGAAACGATCTTCTCTTGGCCCCATTTGAGCGCCGAGTCGTCCAGTTTACGCACTTCGCGATCGATCGCAGCCGCGACGACGACCTCCGCTTTGCCGGCGGCATCGGGAACGCCCGAGAGTACGCCGGTGGCCGGGTCGAGCTTCAGCCATTTCGGGCCGCTGCTCAGGGCGAACTTCGGCTTCTCGATGTTCCAGAAGTTCGCCGAGCCCTTGCCATTGACCCTCAGATCGCCCAGAGATCTGTTCGCTTGAACCTGGTAGCGGTACTCCACGCCGACCTTGGCAGTCGGCGCCGGTTGGCTGTAGATAATCGGCCGCGGAGCCGTGGCGTAATCCGACGGTCCGCTCCGTTTTCCCTGTTGGTCGACGGCCACAACGCGATAGTACGTCTTTGCGGCATTCGGCAGATCAACCTTGCCGCCAATCACCGTCAACTCGGTGGCGGCCGTTTCGGCGATGAAGTTCGCCGCGAACGGCGAGGAGAGTTCCTTGCAGTCGCCGATGTTGACTTTGTACGGCGAATCGCTGGCGGTGAAGCCTTTCTCGTCGCTGCCGTAGACCCGGTATTTGACCGGCTGCCGCCCAACCGGGTTGGGCTTCCAGCGGAGAGTGCCGACGCCATGGTCCTGATCGTAGTTGACCGCCACCTCGACGGGATAGGCGGGGCCTTGGGCGGTAAAGCTCCAGGTCTTGCTCCACGACCCCCACACGCCCTTGTCGTTCTTGGCCCGGACGTGCCAGTAGTACGTCTTGCCGGGCGTTAGCAGGCCGGCGCCGGGCAACGTGAACTGGGCATTGCCGCGATCGGCAGTCCGCGAGATCAGGCGGTAGAAATTCGTCGATAGCGGCCAGCGCATATCGGGCCGGTTCGAGAGTTCAAAATGGTAATCCGCAATCTTGTTGCCGCCGGGGTCCGACGGAACCTTCCACTCGAACTTGACATCGGTGCCTTCCGATTGGCCGCCGTCGGCCGGAGAGACGGCCGCCGACGGCGCCTCGGGCGGCTTCGCGGCCGACCGCTCAACCCATTGGTGAGTGATCCGCACCTTCCGCTCGCCCTGCGACTGGTCGGTGTAGGTGAACGTGTTCTTGCCGATCGCCATTCCAGGCAGCGTCAGCGGGGCCATCTGAACGTCGTTGACAATGCCCAGGCGCTTCAAGCACGCTCCGCCGGCCAGTTCGCAGCGAAGTTGGTAGTGGTAGCACGCTTTGCCGTCCGAGGGGAACAATTTGTCAAAATTTTGGCCCGCGTCTTTCCAAGTCTTGCCGTCCAGCGAGACGGCGAACTTGGCTCCCGTGCCCTCGATATCCAGGTGCCCGCCGAGGATCACATAAGGACTGCGAATGGTCCACGCGACGGTGCCGGTCTTGCCTTCCTCGGCAACCAGGCCGTCGGCGCCCGCTTTGACGTTCTCCACTTGATCGGCGCCTTTGCGCCAGGTGTCGTTCGAGAAGTTGGGCCGATATTCCCACAGGCCGTTGCCCATAGCGTTCGGGTACTTGATCTTCGGTGTGCCGAAACACTCGACCGGATCGAGATGTCCCCGACGCCAAGTAAACGCCTCGTTGGGGCGCAGCGTCATATTCATGGTCGTATCGCCTTTGCAGTTGCGATCGCCGTTGATCGGATCCTCGCAGACGTAGGCCGACGCTTGCCACTCGTCCCGAGCGTGATCGTCGTCGCAGAGGATGCCTTGCGTATGACTGCGCTTGATGAGGTCATGGTCTCGGGTGACGTCCAATTCATTGGCCACCGTTTCGTTGTCGCGCAGCAGATACATGCAGTGCTGATCGCCGTCCAGCTCGTTCCAGCGGCCGTCGAAGAATACCTGGGAAACGCAGTGTCCCATCGTTCGCAGGGGCGCCACTTTCTTAAGCCCCGCCTTGTGCCACAATCCGGCCAAGGAAATCGAATCGTTGCCGCACGTATTGTAGCCGTAGACATTGAAGATTTTGACGGGATCGCCGACCTCGGAATTGTTGGCGTTCATGTGGAAGCGGTGCTGGATTTCCTGGAACCACAGGGCCAATGCCTTTTCTTTATCGCTCATCTCCGGCGTGATGGCCGCGGCGACGATCTCGGCCAGGTTGCGGAAGTTGTTCCGCCCGTTGGAGAGCCAGGGGTTGATCACGTCGGTCTGTCCGACGTTCTCCAAGCGCACCGCCCGGTTCGATTCCCAGGTTTGTTCCAAGCGCCCTCCCCGGCCATGCCGCAACTGACGGGCGAGCGGCAGTTCTCGCCATCCATCGTGCCGCCCTGGACGATCGAGTATTGCTGTTGCGCCGCGGTAACTTCCTCCACGTGGCTCTTCGCCGCGTCGCTGGGATGCCGGTTCGAAGCCCAGGGTTGCAGCCCTTGATCCGCCTCGGCCGTGAAAGCCACCACGAGAGACACTGCCATCAGAAACGAGTGCATGAGCGTTCCTCCGGTTGATTGAGTTGTTTCGGCGCAGCCGCCGCGTGATTTCCACGGCCGGCGATATCCCCCAGTGTACCATCGCCCCGCCGCCATTGTAAGAGACCGGCCGGCGGACAAAGCCTTGCGTGGCATCCGTGTGTCGGGGAGAATAATAGGCCGCTATAACGGTGGTGTAACGCTCTCGATGTGCATGCGAGAATTGAGGGCCGCTGAGCCTTCATGCAATCCGGCGACGAACGATGGACTGGCAACATTGTTGCTTGCTGTTTGGCGCGGCGTTTCTCGGTGGCGCGGTCAATGCCGTGGCCGGCGGAGGCACCCTATTGACCTTTCCCGCCTTGCTCTGGGCAGGCCAGTTGGAGATCGTGGCCAATGCCACCAGTTCCGTGGCCCTTTGGCCCGGCGCATTGAGCAGCTTCTGGACCTACCGCAGCGAGGTGCGCAGCGGTTGGCGCGAACTGGCCGTGCTCGCTATTCCCAGCTTCGCCGGCGGAATCGTGGGTGCGGTGCTGCTCTTGGCAACCAACAACGCCACCTTTGCCGCGATGGTTCCCTATCTGATCCTTCTGGCGACGCTGCTGTTTATGGCCCAAACGCCCCTGGCCCGATGGCGGGCACGAAAGGCCGCGGCAGCGCGGAAGGGGACTGGCTCATTTTTCGGCCCTTCAGGGCTGAAAAATGTGCCTGTCCCTTTACCGGCCGAAGAGGACAGTCCGGTTTTCGCGGCACAAGCCGCGAAAATCGGGACAGTCTCCGTCAACGGTCACGACCATCCGCCGACGCTCGCGCGATGGACCGCCGTGCTGGCGTTTCAGTTCGTCGTGGGCGTGTACGGGGAGATCTTCGGCGCGGGCATCGGTATCCTCATGCTGGCCGCCTTCGGATACCTGGGATTGACGAACATTCACCACATGAACGCGCTGAAGAACCTCAACGCGATGTGCATCAACGGCATCGCGGCCGTGTTGTTCATCGGCAAAGGCCTGGTCAACTGGCGGTTGGCGCTGCTGATGGCGGCCGGCGCGATCTGCGGCGGATATGCCGGGGCCGGCTCGGCACGTCGTGTGGGCCAGGCCAATGTCCGCCGCATCATCATTCTCATCGGCTTCGCTCTGACCATCTGGCTCCTGCTGCGGTAGATGAATGATAGGAAGCGATCGAGATCGCCTCCTCGTTGAGATGCCCTCGAACTTCCTACTCTTGGCTCGGCAACGTAGACCAGCCGTGGAACAACGCTGTTCGCAAAACACGGCCGGATTGCGCGAAAAAAGTAGTTGTAATTTTTTGACGAACGTGTAGAATGGCATCCCTTCGTGGGGCGGAAAGTGAATTTTTCGCCCGGCCGCAGAAACATCGGCGCGGAAGTTTTCGTCCCGGCGGTGACGACAGTCGCTTGCCGAATTTCTTGCGACAGGACGGCCTGGTATCGCGATTCGCGGTTGTTGACGCGTCTCGTTTCCAAATCCCTTTATTCAAGCTGTCTGGAGGTAGGTGCCATGAAGCGAAGTCCACTGCTCAACCCGTCGTCGGTGATGAAAAGATCATTCTGGAGCTTTTCTGCCGTGTTCCTTGTCGTAGCGGGATACGGCGCCAACGCGTTGGCCGGCACCCCTATCTGGGTCAACATTTATCAGAGCATGGAACAAGGCAATGCCGGCGACCTGCTGACCAATGCCACCATGAACGCCACCAGCTATGGAACCCAGGGGTGGGTATCGACACCGGGCCCGATGTGGGTCTCGAACAACTACCACATCGACCTGCCAGGTCCGGTCAATTGCGGCGGGACGGTCTACAACGGCACCGGCGGCTCCCGGAGTTGGATGTTCAACGATAACCTCCAGTTGTGCTACGTTCAATGTGACCAAGGCGGCCACTCGAATATCACTGTGGGTTTCTATTACACCACGTTGACCACGCTGTCGAGTCAGGTCGGCTACGACACGGTGATTATGTGGGGCGGCAGCTTTTCGTGTATGCAAACTTTGGCGGGCCCGCCAATGCCTATTCCACAGAATCCACTGAACCCTAACCCGCCGCCCCCGCTGGTTCGTCAACATAGCAGTTTGGGCAACGGCTGTTCCGACGGCACCGGGACGTTCAACTATATTACCTCCGGACATACCTATTGGATCAACATGAAATATGACGGCGCGGCCGGAGTGATTTTGCTTGCGGTCTTCGACCCCTCGAACAATTACGTCCAAGTCGGAAGCACGGCCTACTGCACCTCCATATACAACGACAGTCAGTACATGACGTGGTTCGGTCGCGGCGATCAACATGGCAATCAATCCAATGAAACGACCCAAAGCTACTTCGACCAGATCATGTGGGATTATACCAACGCGGCATTTCCACTCATGCCGTACGGTTATAATGACGTCACTCCCCCGACTGCGCCGGTGAACGTCCGCGACGGCGCCGGCTATGGCTTCGGCACCCAGGAGCAGACGATGGCCATGTCGTCAACGCAATTGTCGGCCAATTGGGACCCGGCGTGGGACGCCGAAAGCGGAATCAAGGCCTACCAGTATTGCATCGGCACCACGTCCGGCGGAACGAATGTCGTGAATTGGACCACGATCCAAAACCAGTTGGCGGTAACGAAGACGGGATTGAGCCTGAATTCGGGCACGAAATATTATTTCAGCGTCAGGGCCATCAACGGCGTGGGATATACCGGCGCGGTGGCGACCTCCCCCGGGCAAACGTACGGACTGACGGAGAGTACGGGGCCCAGCGCCCGGCCGCCGTTCGCGATGGCGGGATGGACCAGGTAGCGCCCGATATCGATTGCACCAACGACCCCCACGACCTGTACGGCAACTTCGATCCCGCTACGGATACCGTTAGCGGCATCAGCGGCTATCAGTTTTGCATCGGCAGCACGCCGGGCGGCAGCGATGCCTGGGGTTGGACGAGTCTCCCCGCTTTTGCCAGGGTTCTCCAAGCCACGAATATCAACCCGCCGAACGGATTGGCGACAGGAATAAGATACTATACCTCCGTAAGGGCCATCAACGGCGTCGGGAGTACCGGCCCGGTCGCGACTTCTGACGGTCAGGTAGTTATCGGCACCGACACCGGCACGCCCACCGCCCCCGCGTCGGTATGGGACGGCCTGGGCACCAGCGAAACCTCCACCACCGGCTCGACCACCCAACTCGCGGGCACTTGGACCCACTCCACCGACAATACGGGCGGCGGCGTCTACGGCTATCAATTCGCCATTGGCACCACGTCTGGCGGCACCGACATCCTCAACTACAACTCGAGCTGGGTTCTTCCCTATCAAGGAACCGTGCAAACCTACATTCAGACGGGCTTGAGCCTCACCGTGGGGAAGACCTACTATTGGTCCGTGCGAGCCGTCAATGGAAGCTTCAACAAAAACAGCGCCTGCGACCACTTCGTCCGGCGTAACGGTCGTCGCCGACACCACTCCGCCCACCGCGCCGCCGGCCGTTCGTGATGGAACGTCGCGATCTCCGATCGGTTACATGTGGAACCCGGGCTCCACCTTCGACCCGAACGTGGCGGCGCTGGCGACCGAAATCCCGGTGACCTACTCGAACACCACCTTGTCGGCCAACTGGGACGCCAGCACGGCTCCCGGCGGCAGCGGCATCAGCGGCTACCAATACGCCATCGGCACCTCGGCCGGCGCCACCAACGTTGTCGGTTGGACCTCGCTGGGCAACGTGCTCACGGTGACCAAGACCGGATTGAGCTTGACCTGGGGGCAGACCTACTATTTCAGCGTGAAGGCCGTCAACGGCAACAGCGTAGTAGGCAGTGCCACGAAATTCGCCTGGTATTACCCCGCAAAACGGGCCAGGTGGTGACACGCCCACGGCACCTCCGGCCGTCTACGACGGAACCACCACCGGCGTGGAAACCCCCTACACCACCTCGACCACGCAGTTGTCGGCCAACTGGTCCGCGGCCAGTGATCCGCAGAGCGGCATTACCGGCTACCAGTACGCCATTGGCACCACCGCCGGCGGCACCAATGTCGTCGCTTGGACGGCGCTGGGCAACGTACTGACGGTGACCAAGACCAGCTTGAGCCTGACCAACGGGCAGAAATACTACTTCAGCGTGAAAGCCGTCAACGGCGTGGGAACGGTAGGCCCCGCCACGAATTCCCCCGGGCAGACGGTAGACACCACTCCGCCCACCGCGCCTCCGGCCGTCTACGACGGAACCACCACCGGCGTGGAAACCCCCTACACGACCTCAACCACGCAGTTGTCGGCCAATTGGAGCGCCAGCACGGACTCGATCAGCGGCATCAGCGGCTACCAGTATGCCATCGGCACCACCGCGGGTGGCACCAACGTGGTCGGCTGGACCTCGGTGGGCAACGTGCTGTCGGTCACCAAGACCGGCTTGAGCCTGACCAACGGGCAGAAATACTATTTCAGCGTGAAGGCCACGGATAACGCGGGCCTGGTCGGCAGCGCCACGAATTCCCCCGGGCAGACGGTAGACACCACTCCGCCCACTGCGCCGCCGGCCGTCTACGACGGAACCACCACCGGCGTGGAAACCTCGACCACGACCTCGACCACGCAGTTGTCGGCGAATTGGAGCGCCAGCACGGACTCGATCAGCGGCATCAGCGGCTACCAGTATGCCATCGGCACCACGGCCGGCGGCACCAACGTGGTCGGCTGGACCTCGGTGGGCAACGTGCTGTCGGTCACCAAGACCGGCTTGAGCCTGAATGTGGGAACCACCTACTATTTCAGCGTGAAGGCCACGGACAACGCGGGCCTGGTCGGCAGCGCCACGAACTCCTCCGGCTGCACGGTGGTCACCAGCGGCAGCACGATCTACTTCCAGGACAACTTCGAGGGCTGGGCCGTGTATGGCGGGGCGTGGAGTTCCGTCAACGGCGTGAACAGCAATCATACGCTGGACACCAGCGCCAACTACGCCGAGGCCGGTGACAAGAGCCTCCAGCTCTACGGCGTCAACAGCTCGGGACAATACGGCGCCTACTTGACCGAGAACTTCAGCCCCGTAATTTCCAGCGGTATCAACGTACGCTTCTTCGTGTTTCTCCCCACCGGATTTGGGACTGCCAATTCGAATCTTGAGCATAGGGTGTTGCGCCTATTGTGGGAGCAACTATGGCGTGGTCACGATATCCGGCGACGGTGTGAGTATGCAGGCAGTGGGAGGGTGGAACGGCGTTAACGGACCGACGCTCACGGAAAATGCGTGGCATTGTCTCGAAATGCACATCGATCCCCCGTCGTCAAGCACGCTGATGCAATTCTGGGTCGATGGCGTTAGCGCGGGAACTGTCATCGGCACTTTCAGCGGCAGCAGCACGTTCAACCAAATACAGTTTGGAGACGTGATTGCGGGCAGCAACGGTGGCACCGGCACCGGCACGTTCTATGTCGATGAACTGGTGGTTGCCAACTCCTATGTGGGAACCACGATCCAATCTCCGGTAACCTATTTCAGCGATACCTTCGAGAACTGGACCGTGTATGGCGGGGCGTGGAGCACCGTCAACGGCATCAACAGCAGTCATACGCTGAACACGAGCACCAACGAGGCCGCGGCCGGCACGCACAGCCTGGAGCTTACCGGCTACGACATTTCGGGACAATTCGGCGCCTACTTGACGAAGAACTTCAGTCCCACGATTAGCGGCGATATCTACGTGCGTTTCTATCTATTCCTCCCCACAGGGTTTGAGGCGGCCAATACCGGTTGCGCGAGAAGGCTCTTGCACGCCGGGTGCGGCAGCAACCGTGCCCAAATCTCGATTATGGGTGGCCAGCCTTACATGGAGCAAGTGGGAAATTGGAGCGAAATCGAGTGGCCATCGCAACTTTCGGAGAATACGTGGCATTGCCTCGAGGTGCATATCACGTCGCCGGCCGCGACGACCTACTTTGAGTTCTGGGTCGATGGCGTGTTGAACAGCACGGCCATGACCGGCAACTTCAGCGCCAGCACGGCCTGGACCTACCTCGACTTTGGCGACATCTCCCTAGGTGGCGGCAACAACGGCAACGCCACGTTCTACATGGATGAGGTGATCGTTTCCAACTCCTACATCCCACTGCTGCCGTAGTTCCGTGACAACCTGACAACCTGATCATGCGGCAAGCCCGGCCAAGGCGGCCGGGCTTGCCGTTGACACGCGATTTCCCAACGAGATATCAGAGTCTCGTCGCATTTTTGCGTAAATTGATGTCGCGGGTTGGCAACTGAAAGGAATCTGGGGGCTCGTCGTAGTGTGGCGCAGGGGGGCGACGGCGCTCGCCGGCCCAAGATTCGTTGCAGCCGCTTGGAGCGTGAAGCCGAGCCCTCTGTCGATCGCGACTTGATCAGTCGCGTGCCGTGGCAGTTGCACTGCTGCCCCAACGTCCACAATATATGACCTGGCCGGGTACTAGCCGCGTTCACCCGATCCTCGGCAACTGAAACTGACGGTGGTACGCCAACGGCGTCGTGCCGGTAAAACGTCGGAATGCTTGGCGGAAGTGTTGGATGCTGTAAAACCCACAGGCTTTGGCGATGTTTTGCAATTTTGTTTGTTGAGGCCGCTCCAAGAGCCTCCGGGCGGACTCTACGCGCAGCCGGCAGAGGTAATCATTCGGTGAACGGCCCACGAGAAGGTGGAATCGCAGTTCCAACTCCCGGCGCGAAATGGCAACATGCCGCAGCACCCGCTCGACACCGAACGCGTCACCCAAGTGGTCACACATGAAGCGAATCGCGGCAGCCACTTGCGGGTCGTCCACTTTCACGGTATCGGTGGATTGCCGAGCGACGATGCCGTCGGGCGGAATGAGGATGTCCTTGGCCGGCGGATCCTCGCCATCCATCAGACGGTCAAGCAAGGCGGCAGCTTCGTAGCCTTCTTGCCGAGCGCTGCGCAAAACGCTGCTGAGAGTCGGTTCGTAGAATTCGCAGACGATGGTGTCATTGTCGCTGCCGATGACGGCCGCCTCGTGGGGCACATTCAGTCCCAATTGCTGGCACTCATTGACGACCACGCGGGCCAAATGGTCGTTCGTCGCCATGATGCCGACGGGCCGCTGCAAGCCTTGCAGCCAGCGAACCAGGGGCGCCACTTGCCGTTGCCAAGGCATGCGGACGTCCGCGCGGCTGAAGAGTTCGAATACTTCGCACGGCACGCCCGCCTCTTTGGCCCCTTCGGCAAATCCCAAGCGTCGCTGCTCGGAGTACCAACGCTCCGGTGTGCCACAATAGGCCATGTGGCGAAATCCGCGTTCCAGAAAGTGTTCCGCGGCCAAGCGGCCGACGGCGTAGTCATCCACCATCACGCGCGGCACCCGGGCGTTTCGCACGGCGCCGGATATATTCACCACGGGAATGCCCAGGCGGGACGCCACCTGCGCCTCGGCTGGACTCGTGATCCCCAGAATCGCGCCGTCTCCGTCCCAGCCTCTTAGCGAATAGGCGTTCAAGTCATAAAAGGTGGGGACTGAGAGCTGACCAAGATTGGTGGTGATGACCCAATTGCCATGTTGTTGCGCGTACTCGGCAACGCCGCGGACGAACAATGCCCTCCACGATACGGCGACCGAGTTGTTCATCGCCACTTTTCGCCGAGCCTGTCCCTTCATGACATCTCCTTTCTTCTCTCCACCACATCGCGCGCCGAAGCGCTTCCCCGTGGCCCGAATGCCGGTCCTCGCGAGCATGACGTCAGGATATTTCCCTCGTCACTTGTGAACACGATCGCCGGCGAGCTGCACGTGAGGCCCATTCTCCCCAAAACCGTGCGCCCCCCCGCAATCGCAAGTGAAACCCGCAACCCTGAAAAAGCACCGTTATTGGCACGATTCTACAAGACGAGAAGCCCAACTGCCTATATGATAGCCGAGGCTCCTCACCGTTGAAACTGCCCGGGAAACAAGGAGTTTGCGCGCATGGCGCACCCTTGCTCCGGACTGATGAAACGTCAAGCTGGTGAAGCCTCCCTTGGAGAGCATGTGCGACACGCCGCCTGTGAGTCGTTCGAGCATTGGGCCGACGATCGCGCGGCGCAATCACTCGCGTCTGTTGGTTCGCTGTGCGCAAGATAACACCCGAATGCGCAGAGTAATCGTTGACGTAATTGCACTTGCGGCTACATTAAGTGGCGAATGGAAAGTCCATAATCACCAGCGATTTTCAAGAGAAATGCCTGCGGGCTGTAATTCGCATCTCGCGCAGACGGGAAACATCGAGCGGAAGTCCTTTGCGTACGTTCGCCACCCATGACGCCGTTCGTTGCTTCGCCGTCAACGGCCCGGTAGAGAAGTTGTCATAGAACATCGTGATGAGTGTTCCCACGCAGAGCGCGGGAACAAGAAAGATGTTTTTCATTGCGACGTAGTGGCCGATCGTTTGGCGGCCCGCGGGGGCATCTGCATCAGGCAATAGGGGGTTGGCCGAGTCTCAATTCTTCGCTCTATCGCAGGAGGTCCTTCGATGAAATCGCAGAGGTCTTTTGTCCTAATTGCGGTCGCCGCGCTGGCGGCGTCGGCCGCAGGCCTTTTCCCGGCCACGGTCGTTCTGGCGGCTACGTGGACTGCCGCAAGCTGCTCCTATACGGACGTCAGCAATGCGATCGGTGAGGCCAGTTCCGGAGACACGGTGATCGTGCCCGCCGGCTCGGCCACCTACAACAGCTCGCTGGTGATCGCCAAGGGGATCATCTTCAAAGGGGCGGGGATCGACCAGACGACCATTACCGCCAACTTCACAACCCAGTACTACGGGATTTTCACGTATGAACCGGCCAATCCCTCCCTGAACGAGCCCTTCCGCATCACGGGCTTCACCCTCAACGGCAACAACCTGAGCAATTGCTTGGTTCTCAACAACACCGCCACGACGTCCATCAACCAGATCCGCGTCAACCACTGCAAGTTCTTGAACGCGGGGGGCGGAGGGAACTGCGAGCGGACCATTTTCCGCTATGGGCTAATCTACGGTGTGTACGACAGCAACACCTTCCAGGGTGGGATCATTACCTCGACGGGCGTAGGCCAGGGGCAGTACGACTGGCAAAACGAGAGCCTGACCTATGGCACGGCCAACAACATCTTCTATGAAGATAACACCATGACGGTCACCGCGCTCGGCGTTTTCACCGATGGAACAATGGGCGGCCGCTATGTGCTTCGCTACAACAACGTAAACTCGACGGTCAGCGATTACCCTTGCTTCGACGCCCACGGCAACATGATCGGCTCAGACTACAATGAATACTCGATGATGGTGATGGAGATCTATGGCAACCAGATCAATATGGGGTCGAACAGGTGTGACCTGTACGACCAGCGCGGCGGCAACTCCCTGGTGTTCTTCAATCAGGTCACCTCGGGCCAATCGTGCTACTTTCAAGTCCGCGATGAGTATAACCAGTACTTGACGGACCCTAACTATGTCCAGGAGCCGAACAATTCGTATTACTGGAACAACCGCTACAATGGAACCCTCTTCGGCACGTCGGTGCCCATCAACGAGACGGGAACGGCAACCGGCGGCGGCAGCAACTACCTTAGCGTCGCCAGCGCCAGCAGCGGCCTCCAGAGCGGCTGCTACGGGATCGGGATCACCTCCGGCACGGGTGCCGGCCAGTGCGCAAACATCACCGGCGGCACTTCCACCACATACACCGTTTCGCCCAACTGGACCACCATCCCCGACAGCACGTCGAAGTACGCCATCAACGAGGACTGGCAATATAACGGCTTGGTGGAGAATGTCAATTTCTTCAACGACCAGACGCCGAATTTCAACGGCACCGTAGGTTGCGGGTGTGGCCCGTTATCGTCCCGCCCCTCGACCTGCACCGTGGGCGTGGGCTATTGGGCCACCAACCAAACCTGCACGCAGGTGTCCAGCGCCAATTGCGGCGTGCGTCCTTCGGCGCCGATCTCAGGAACCTTCTACAAATGCACTGCCACCAACACCTGGCAAAGTTACTACACCCCCTACACCTATCCGCACCCCTTGCGCGTTTCCGGGCCGGTAGCAGATTCTCCGCCCTCCGCGCCGCCCGCCGTCTACGACGGCACGACCACCGGCGTCGAAACGTCAACGACGACTTCGACCACCCAGTTGTCGGCCAACTGGACCGCTGCCAGCGATCCTATCAACGGCATCAGCGGCTACCAATATGCCATCGGCACCACCGCCGGTGGCACCAACGTGGTCGCTTGGACCTCGCTGGGCAACGTGCTCTCGGTCACCAAGACCGGCTTGAGCTTGACCGTCGGCACAACCTACTACTTCAGCGTGAAGGCCGTCAGCGGATTGGGGATTGTCGGCCCGGTCACGAGTTCCCCCGGCTGCAAGGTTGTAAGCAGCGGCACCACGATTTACTTCCAGGACAACTTCGAGGGCTGGGCCGTGTATGGCGGGGCGTGGAGTCTCCGTCAACGGCGTGAACAGCAGTCATACGCTGGACACCAGCGCCAACTACGCCGAGGCCGGCGACAAGAGCCTCCAGCTTTACGGCGTCAACTCGTCGGGACAATACGGCGCCTACTTGACCGAGAACTTCAGCCCCGTAATTTCCAGCGGTATCAACGTACGCTTCTTCGTGTTTCTCCCCACCGGATTTGGGACTGCGAATTCGACTTGTGAGCGAAGAGTGTTGCGCGCCTATTGTGGAAGCGACTATGGCGTGATCACGTTGACCGGCGATACCCCGTGCATGCAGGAAGTGCCAGGGTGGAACGGCGTTTACCCATCGGCGCTCACGGAAAATACGTGGCATTGTCTCGAAATGCACATCGATCCCCCGTCGTCAAGCACGCTGATGCAATTCTGGATCGATGGCGTTAGCGCCGGAACTGTCATCGGCACTTTCAGCGGCAGCAGCACGTTCAACCAAATACAGTTTGGAGACGTGTATACAGGCGGTGGCAGTGGCACCGGCACGTTCTATGTCGATGAACTGGTGGTTGCCAACTCCTATATTGGAACCACGATCCAATCTCCGGTAACCTATTTCAGCGATAACTTCGAGAATTGGACCGTGTATGGCGGGGCGTGGAGCACCGTCAACGGCATCAACAGCAGTCATACGCTGAACACGAGCACCACCGAGGCCGCGGCCGGCACGCACAGCCTGAAGCTTACCGGCTACGACATTGAGAACCAAATCGGCGCCTACTTGACGGAGAACTTCAGCCCCACGATTACCGGCAACATCTACGTGCGTTTCTATCTGTTCCTCCCCACAGGGTTTGGGACTGCCAATACCGGTTGTGCGAGAAGGCTCTTGCACGTCTACGGCGGCAGCAATCGTGCCCAGCTCTCGATTATGGGTGACCAGCCTTACATGGAGCAAGTGGGAAATTGGAGCCAACTCCTGTGGCCATCGCAGCTTTCGGAAAATACGTGGCATTGCATCGAGGTGCATTGCACGCCGCCGGCCGCGACGACCTACTTTGAGTTCTGGGTCGATGGCGTGCTGAACAGCACGGCCATGACCGGCAACTTCAGCGGCAGCACGGTCTGGAACTACATCGACCTTGGCGACATCGCCCTGGCCACCGGCAACAACGGCAACGCCACGTTCTACATGGATGAGGTGATCGTTTCCAACTCCTACATCCCCTTGCTGCCGTAGTTCTGTGACAACCTGACAACCTGATGACGCGGCAAGCCCGGCCAAAGCGGCCGGGCTTGCTTTTTTGTGCGTCGCGATCTCGCGGCGGTAGCCTGCTCCCCAAGATGTGAGCGTCCGGGATAAGCATGATCTTCCTCGGCAGGGATTCCACGTTTGGAAACGGGAGCTTTGCCCCGCCACGTCAGCTCGGCAGGCATCAGCCGGGATCCTTCAACAAGGTGGTAGCTGAGGTGTTTGTTGTTGCGAATTGGCCGCGGAGCGGGCATAATGGAGAGGAATCGGCCAGATTCCGGCCGGCCTAACCCGATCGATTCCGCCGCAACAACAGGAGTTCGCCATGATCAGCAGAGGTTTGTTTGCCGCTATTGGCTTGTGCCAATGGTTCTCAGCCTGTTGTCGGGCATGAGTTCTGCCGCCGACGCGCCGTTGGCGCTGGTGCCGAAGCCCTTGCGGGTGGAACCCAAAGAGGGCGCGTTTACATTGGACAACGATACCCGCATCATCGTCGAGCAAGGCACTGCCGACGGGACGAGAATCGGCAAACAACTGGCCGACCGCATCAATCGCAGTACGGGGTTTTCCCTGGCCGTGTCATCGTCCGACGTGGCCAGCACGCGCGAGAACTCCATCCTCCTTCGCACCGATAGCGCCGAGTTGGCCGTGGGGGCCGAGGGTTATCAGCTTGAGGTAACGCCGGACGAAGTCGTGATCAGCGCCGCGGACGCGCCGGGGTTATTCTACGGAACGCAAACGCTGCTGCAACTGCTCCCGCCGGCGGTTTTCAGCCGCGACAAAGTGCAGGACACCGTCGCCTGGACCATGCCGGCCGTGCGGATCGAAGACCGGCCGCGGTTTCCCTGGCGGGGATTGATGCTGGACGTGAGCCGCCATTTCTTCAATAAGGAGGAAGTCGAGAACTTCCTGGACGTGATGGCGCAGCACAAGATGAACACGTTCCACTGGCACCTTGTGGACGACCAAGGTTGGCGGATCGAGATCAAGCGCTATCCCAAGCTCACCGAGGTGGGCGCGTGGCGGAAGCAGATCGGCTTCGGGTTCGATCCGAACCAAAGCACGGCCTATGGGCCGGATGGCCGCTACGGCGGCTTCTACACGCAAGACGATATCTGCGAAGTGGTGGCCTATGCCAAAGACCGTTACATCACCATCGTGCCGGAGATCGAGATGCCGGGGCATTCGACGGCGGCGTTGGCGGCGTATCCCGAGTATAGTTGTACCGGCGGGCCGTTCACGACCGACGCCCCGGCGGGCGTTCACAAGGCCATTTATTGCGCCGGCAACGATGCCGTTTTCGAGTTCCTGCAAAATGTGCTCTTGGAAGTGATGGACCTCTTCCCCGGCAAACGCATCCACGTCGGCGGCGACGAGGTGAAGAAGGACACCTGGCACGCCTGCGAGAAATGCCAGGCCCGCATTCACCGGGAAGACTTGAAGGACGAGAAAGAACTGCAAAGCTACTTCATCCGGCGGATCGAAAAGTTCCTCAACGCCCATGGACGAACGCTTGTGGGCTGGGATGAAATTCTCGAGGGCGGGCTGACGCCGAACGCCACGGTGATGGCATGGCACCGCAACGCCATGCCGAGGGTCGTCGAAGCGGTCAAGTCGGATCATGAGGTCGTGATGACGCCCACCACGAATTGCTACTTCGATTATCGCCAGGCGAAGACGGGCGAGCCGCCGGCCATCGGCGGCGATAAGCCGTCGGCCAACGTGCTGCCGTTGGACAAGGTCTACAGCTTCGAGCCGGTGCTCAAAGAGATTCCCAGCGAGAAGGCCAAGTATGTGCTTGGCGCCGACGGCAATCTGTGGAGCGAGTATTTTCCCAATTACGCCCACCTGCAATACATGACCTATCCGCGGGCGTGCGCCATGGCCGAGCTGACTTGGACGGAGGCCAGGCAGAAGGACTGGGAGGATTTTCAGCGGCGGCTTGAGACGCACCTGCAGCGGCTGAAGGCCGAAGCGGTCAACTATCGCCCGTTGGGCTTGCCCTGAACGGCGACTCCGTTTCCCACGCGGCGCGTGGCAGCGCGGACGCCTGGGGGACTGGCCGGCTATTTTTCCGCATCGACGGCCGCCAGCGCCTTCTGCTGGAACTCGAACCCCTTCGTGCCCAGCTTTTGGTAGTAGGCGATCGAGCTATGTGCCACGCGTGGCACGACCTCGAACTCGTGCTCGATCTTCAGTTGCGCGAGCAGTTCGTCCAATTCCCGATTCCGGGGCAGCAAGTAGTCTGCCGAACCGCAGCCGATGCGGATTTTCGTCTGACGGAGCTTGTCGGCGTTGACGCGGGCCAAGGTCCCGGGATGCTCGGCAATGCGCCGCTCTCGGTCGTCGCCAAAGACATCCTGCATCGGTCCCCCCTCGGGCACAGGCCCCTCGGCCGGCAAGAGCGCCCCGGCGTCGATTACGACCGTCCCAAACAGATCGGGATACTTGAACCCCAGATGCGCGGCGCCGTATCCGCCCATCGAGTATCCCTCGATCAGCCGCCCTTCGCGCCGGGCGATGGTGCGATAGGTTTGGTCGATGTGAGGGATCAAATCCTTGATGATGACGCTTTCGACCGGCCGCTGGCCATCGGCCGTATCGCAATAGAAGCATTTCACCATGCCGTTTACGAGCACGACGATCGTCGGCGGCAGCGAGCCTTCTTTAATGGCCGCATCGACCAGCGGCACGAACGCCGACGCGCCGGCCCGCTGGTTGCCGTTCATTCCGTGCAACCAATAAATCACCGGATAGCGGCGTGTTTGTTCCTGGTAGCCCGGCGGAAGGTAGATGAGGTAGCTGACTTCGCGCCCCCCGAGAACCTTGCTCGAAAACGTCGCGTACGCGGCGCCGTTGAGCGCGGCGCGGTTCGAGTCGAGCCACTGGGCCTTCGGCGACGGTGGTCCCTTGGCCGGCGCGGGCGCATCCTGTTTGGCCGGCGCGGCAGGCTCGGCCGGCGGCTGCGCCCGGAGAGGTTCGCGGTGATGACCAGAACGACAAGAAGCGGCGTGAAGAAACGCATGACGTCAGTGCCTTTCACCATTTCGGCAGCAGGAGCGACAACGACGCCGATCATTTTACCATGGGGATCGGCGAGTCTCCAGTGTCCACCTTTCCCTCCGAAGGGCTAAGGAAAATCTGGACCCGACCTGCGATTGACAACCGTGCGAAAAATCCGTCTGATTGCAGTTGGTGGAAGAGCAACTTCGTTCGTTGATCGGACAACCGTCGCCGCAGCGCCGCGCCATCTTCCCGGGAGCGCGTCGCTTCGGTTCAGCCAATTGCCGGGGATCAAACGGGAGGACATGCTATGCGCCAGTGCAGGATCAATTTGCCGCGGCTGGGAATCGCGCTTCTTGCGATCGCCGCAATCAGCGTCCTTAGCGGGCTGCTCTGCGTGGCCGCCGAGCCGCAGCAGCCAAGCAGTTACGCGCCGGTCGATATCCACGAATCGTTCGATTCGACCATGACGAAGATGAAGGATGCCAAGCCGCCAATCATGGCCCGGCAGATGAAACTGCTGGAAGCACGGTATGATCTGTCCGATCGTCCGGCCCAGGGCGTTACGATGTCGCGGGGCAAGCCGGTTCAAGAAGGAGTGCGGGCGAAGCTGCCCTCGGGCGTCGCGTCGTGGCAGGATTTGGCCGCCATGTCGCCGGAAGACATCCGCCAGCAGGGCCTCTGGCCGAAGGGCTTCCTGCCGCTGCCACATCCGAACCATGCCGAAGGCGGAATGGTCTTTCCGCAGGATCAGATCGACGAAGTCAAACGGCAGACGGGCCGCGATTTGACCCGCTTCGACCTCGACTTCGATCTGCCCAAGCATCTGCTGCCCGAGTTCCCGCCGCCGATCTATCTGACCACGCGGACCGATTTGGGCGACGTTTCCCACGGGAAGGTCGTCACCTTGGACAACTACTACGCGATGTTTAACGGGATATTGAACCCGAAGCAATTGGAGGGCCTGCGGCTGCTTGTGACTCCCTTCCCGCAGCAACAGTTCAACGCCACCGAAGATCGGCGGTCGCTGAAGCCGAGTGAGGGCGTGGCCTGTTTCGACTGTCACGTCAACGGCCACACGAACGGCGCCACGCACTTGGTAGGCGATATCCGTCCCCAGGAACTCCGCCACCGTCTCGATACGCCCTCGCTGCGCGGGGTGAACATCCAGCGGTTGTTCGGCTCGCAGCGGGCGCTGAAGAGCGTGGAGGATTTCACCGAGTTCGAGCAGCGGGCCGCCTACTTCGACGGCGACCCCGTGATCGCCACCAAGAAGGGCGTAAACATCCTGGAACGCGGAAGCCAGGTTCATTTCATGGCCGAGTTCCAGGAGTTACTCGACTTCCCGCCGGCGCCCAAGCTGAACGTGTTCGGAATGCTCGACCCGAAGAAAGCCACGGCGGCCGAGATGCGGGGCCAAAAACTCTTTCTCGGCAAGGCCCAGTGCACTCCCTGCCACCAGCCGCCGTACTACACCGACAACCTCATGCATAACTTGCGCGTGGAACGATTCTTCAAGCCGCAAATGATCAACGGCCGCCTGGCCTCGTCGGACGGCCCGATCAAGACCTTCACGTTGCGGGGCATCAAGGATTCGCCCCCCTACCTGCATGACGGCCGGCTGTTGACCCTCGAAGACACCGTCGAGTTCTTCAACCTCGTGCTCGAAACCAAGCTCACCGAGCCGGAAAAACAGGACCTGGTCGCGTTCTTGCGATGCCTGTGATAGGCTCGCACTGAACCTCCTTCAGCCCTCGGCAAGCGGCTGCACGCCTTCGCGCAGCCACGCCCACGCGTCGCCGACCTCCGACTTGTCGAAGTATTTCACCTTGGCCTTCGTGAAGGGCTTGCAGACTTTCGTCATCCAGGCTTCCCACTTGGTCTCGCCCACCATGGCGATGCGCTCGAAGTCGGAATAGTGCTTTAGCCCGAACTTGAAATCGTCCCAGGCGGCACGCAAGTCCCAGCCGTGGAAATCTTCGAACTGTGCGAACAGGCGCACCGGCCCCTCGGTCGCCACCGCTGCTTCAACGGTCGGCACGAGTGACTTGTAGTCCTCGTCGTGCAGTTTTCCATGGAGCTTGAAGGCAACGATTTTGGGAGTGCCCGTTTCCAGAGTTTCAATCATTTCCGCCCTCCTTTCCTACAAGAATCGTAACCGCGACTGCCGCCGGGCACATAACCCTTGCGGTGCATCCGGACTGCGCCGACGGGCTGCGACATCTTGCCTGGTTCGTGACCTTGGCGATAATTGCCGTGATTGGCTGGATCGACAGGGGCGCGAAGGAGGAGTCATGGCGGCAGAGACAGTGTTGATCACGGGGGCCTCATCGGGCATCGGGCGGGAATTGGCCCGGCTGTTTGCCGCCGACCGAAGCAACTTGATCCTGGTCGCCCGCCGCCAGGACCAACTCGACTCGCTGGCAGCCGAATTACGCCGTGCGCATGGAGTCAACGTGCTCGTGCTCGCAAAGGACTTGACCGACTCCGCCGCGCCCCAAGCGATTTTCGACCGGTTGACCGGCCTGGACATGACGGTAGATGTGGTGGTGAACAACGCCGGCTTCGGCGCGGCCGGCACGGTGGCGGGGCTGAGCGTCGAGCGCCAGGTCAATATGATTCAAGTTAACGTGGCGGCACTGGCACACCTTACCCGATTGTTCTTGCCGGGCATGATCGAGCGCAAGCGGGGCGGAATCTTCAACATCGGCTCGACGGCCAGTTTTCAGCCGGGGCCGAATATGGCCGTCTATTGTGCCACCAAGGCCTTCGTGCTTTCGTTCACCGAGGCGCTGGCCGAAGAACTGAGCGGTTCGGGCGTCCGCGTGACCTGTTTGACGCCCGGTCCCACGGCCACCGGTTTTGCCGCCGCCGCCGATGTCGGTGGGTCGCTTCTCTTCAAGGCGGGGACGATGGACGTCGCGGTCGTGGCCCGGCAGGGCTACCGCGGCTTCCGCCGCGGCAAGCTGATCGTGATGCCGGGGCTGATGAACAAGCTCAGCACGCTCTCGGTTCGCATCGCGCCGCGCGTCGTGGTGCGGAAGATCGCCAAGCGGTTGTTGAGCCCGCCGGGATGATTCACCCGCGCCCGCGCCGCGGCAACCCGCCTAGGCCAGTGCTTGCGCCGCCAGCGATCGCATCTTTTCCAGTCCGCGCCGGGCCACACGGAGCGCGTCCTGCTGCCAGTAGTCGCGGTTGAACAATTCGAGGGAAAGCACGCCGCGAAAGCCGATCGCGCAAGTCACGCAGCGCCGATACCAGCGGGGCGACGCCGTCGCCCGGATAGATGCGAGACGCGTCGGTGATCGTGTCGCGCGGCGGATCGGCCGGATAATCGTTCATGTGGAAGGAATGCAGCGTGCCGCCGTTGAAGAGCCGCAAGCCGGCGAAGTCGGAGCCGCCCTTGTAGATGTGAAAGACGTCCAAGACGGCGCAGGCGTCCGGGTGCCCCGATTCGACCATGACCAGGGCGATTTCGCCCATGCGCGAGAGCGTTTTGGCGTGGCCCCAGAGTTCGAGTTGCGGCACCACGCCCGCCTCGTGGCCCAATTCGAGCAACTTGCGATAGCGGCCGGCCACGGCGAAGAGGTCCTGCGGCGTCTTGGAGGCGATACCGCTGGGCGGGGCGCAAATCCGCTTTCCGCCCACCGCGGCCACCATCTCGAAGTTAAGCTTCCATTGCTCGAATTCGCCCGGCCCGCGGGCCGCCTCGTCGGTAATCCAGTTGGTAAAGCCGATCGTGCTCTCCACGGTCAAGCCGAGATCGGCGATCTGTTTGCCCAGTTCGGCCAGCGAGCCGCCTTTCCGGGCATGGTCGGCGATCTCCTCAAGCCACGGCTCGATGGCCTGATAGCCGGCCTTGGCGGCAATGCGGGCTTCTTCGGCAAGCGAGAGCTTCTGGCCGCGAATCGTGGCCGTGTTCAAGCTATAGCGAAACGCATCGGCCGGAAGTTCGTCGCCCGACGCAGCGGCCGCCGCCGGCAAACCGGTCGTCGCGACCGCGCCGGCCAGGCCGGCGCCGGTCCAAGCGATGATTTCTCGCCGGTTCAGTCGGCGGTTGCCTCGCGAGTCGGTCATGAAAGAATCTCCGGCACTTCGGTGGCGTCGTACCGCGTGGCCACGAAGATCGGCAGCCGATCGCGGAGGATGCGGCGGTGGGCCTTGCGTGCCAGGGCCGCCGTGTTGTTCTCTTCGGAAAGATGGGCCAGGCACGCCCATCGCATGCGTTTCGTCCCGGCCGAGCGCAGCAGTTCGGCCGCCTCGACGTTGGAAATATGTCCGGCGGGCCCTTCAATGCGCCGCTTGAGCCACTCGGGGTAAGGGCCGTTGGCGAGCATCTCCGGGTCGTAGTTGCTTTCCAGCAGCACGGCGTCCAACGAGGCGACGACCTCTTCGAGGCCGTCAAACACGTGTCCCAGATCGGTCAACACGCCCAGCCGGTGGCGGCCGTCGTCAACCACGAACACCACGCCATCGACGCCATCGTGCGGCGTGGCGATGGTTTCCACCGCCACCTTCCCGAAGCGGAGCGTCTCGCCCGCGGCGAAGTGCCGGAGGTCCTCGATCTCACCCAACGCATAGCGACATGCCGCCCGGTAGGTTTTGGACGTGCTGTAAACGGGCAGGCGGAACTTGCGATGGTACACGCCCATGTTGCGGCAGTGGTCAACGTGATCGTGGGAGATCAGGACGCCGTCGATGCCGGCGATCTCGCGGCCATGGGCGGCGAGCCGCTCCTTGGCCCGGCTGCCGCTAATGCCGGCGTCGAACAACAGCCTGACGCCGTCGGCCTCGACGTACGTGCAATTACCGTTGCTGCCCGACTGAAGAGAAATGACATACATGGGCGTATTGTACCGCGAGGCGAAGGAACGTAAACAGGGCCGTTGCGGAACCATTATTGAGTCCTGCATTAATGCCGGAACGAGGGCTCGTGAAACGAGCCCCGCCGGAACCTCGCGGCATGATCGGGGTTTAAAAATCCGCGACGGTTGGTCCAGCGCGGTCAAAGACGGCCGGAGGCTGCTGTGTCCTGTACATACCCCCCGCCGTGCTGATGCTGGTGGGCCGATAAAGGCGCGCTCCTCCTGGAATTGGCCCAACTCGAAAAAGACGTGCCGGTCCTGCAAAACGCAACCACGTTTCTACTCCTGTGGGGGCAGGCGAGGCAAAGCGGAATTTATTTTGGACATAGGCCCGAGGCGGGTACGCCGTCTCGCGCTGCGTGCGGATTGAATAGTTCGTTTAAAGCGACTCCCTGCCCCGTCGCATGACGACCGCAATAATACACCAGCGGGCCAATTCCACGTTTTGTGTTGTCGAAGAGGTGCAGAATGGCCATCGACACCCATTGCCCCAACGGACATCTGGTAACCGCCAACGAATCGCTTGCGGGCAAGACGGGGTTCTGTCCCCGCTGTCACGCGAAGATGCGCGTGCCGGCCGCCGGCGGATCGGACGCGGGGCGTCTCGCTAACGAGTCAGTGCAGCAGAGACTCGCGGCGCGATCGGGTTGCCGCGGAAACCGGCTCGAATCCGCCCGCTGCGTCCGCAGCGGTGAAGAAGGGAAAGTTGTGCGTCGCCTGCGGCCACATCGCCTCGCGGTCGTTCACGGTCTGTCCCCGGTGCGCCACGCCGTTGGCCGCCTATCGCCGCTTGAATGTGCGGAAAGAGCGCGAGGCGGTCGTTGTCGGCTTCGTCGATCGCCAGTTGCGAGACGACGCCGCCATCGGGCAAATCACCGAGGAGTTAAATGCCCTGGCGGATCGCATCCATCAGCAGCCGCTGGTGCTGGACTTCACGGGCGTGACGGGCGTGTCGAGCGTGATGATCGGCAAGCTGATCATGCTGCAGACGAAGATGAAGAAGACGAGGGGAAATCTCCGGCTGCGGCAGCTTGCTCCCGAAGTTCGGCAAGTTTTGGCCGTTGCACATCTCGATCGCAACTTTCAGATCGAAGAGGCGGCTGCCCTCGCCTGAACCCTGATCCATCGCGAGGCACGCGAGCCGCAACCAGCCTGGATATCGAGTTGGCGATTGCTCATGTCTCGGGCTTGCATCGCCGGTTCTACTGCCGTGGTGGGGCGATTCTTGCCGGGGCGGAGATCGGGGTATGTTCATGGCAGGGCATCGTGCCGCCCCGCAAAAGGACCTCGCGCCGCGTCATAAGTCGTCCATCCGCTGCAATCGTCAACGCCGGCATCGCTTGGATTCGGATGTCGCCGACGATCGCTTTGCAATCTAGACTTGCACAGCGGTTTTCGGACCGCGGCAGAATCCATCCGCGTGAATCTGCTGCGCCGCGGCCCTGCGGGCGTCGGCGCGGCGGGTCCCCATGATCACTGTTTGAGGAGAGCGCCTGTGATCGACGCATCCAGCGGACATTTCGTCGGACTCCACTTCATTTGCGATATGGCTACTTTGGTGGCCTGCGTGGTGCTGGCGACCTTGATCGGTCGCCTCGTCCCGCGTCGCTTCACGGCTCGGATATCGCTCGTGTTCTGGGCGCTGTTCGCTTTCGCCCTCTGTTTGGGTGGTCTTCAATTGGCGGGCGTTCAACTCGACCTGCCTTCACTGCCCGATCTGTACGCGCCGGCAAAGGTCTTGATCGTCGTCGTCGTGGCGGCAAGTTCATTTGTCCTCTGGCGGCTGCTGCCTCACAGGAATTGTATTCCCTACTTCCTCGACCTCGACGCCGAATTGGAGCAGCAGGCGGCCAAGCGGGTGCAGACCGAAGAAGAGCCGCAAAAGTGCGAGAGCGAGTTGCGTACGATCTTCGATAACACGCCCGATGTGATTGTTTGTGTCAACATCCGCGGCAGGATGCTCGCTGTCAACAGCCGCGTCGAAGAGGTGTTCGGCTACACGCCCGAGGAACTGATCGGCAAACGGTTCACCAAGCTGGGCATCCTGCAACCGAAAGACATACTCCGCATCGTGCGTCTTTTCCGCAACACCACCCAGCAAGGCAAAGCCAACGAGATCGTCGAGCTGGACCTGCGGCACAAGAGCGGCCGCAACGTATCGGTGGAAGTCGGAACGCGGTTCGTCCACCGCGACGGCCGGATCACCGGAATCGTCAGCGTCTTCCGCGACATCTCCGAGCGGAAACAGGTGATGGCCGCGTTGACGGCAGCCAGAAATACGGCGGAAGCCGCCCGGCAGACCCAACGCGAGCTGCTGGCCGCCTTGTGAGCCGTAGTTCACTTCGGTTCCCGGCGGTCCCGGCCTGCTTCGTGCCTCTCGTAGGGCTCCGAATGTTCGGCGTGGACGTGCCAATTCTCCGCGTATTTCTCGGCAATCGCCCGGTCGCGGATCACCAGCAGATTCTCGGCGTTGGCGTGTTCGGCCTGCCTGGTGAAGTTGAAGCTGCCCGTGATTACCACCCCGCCGTCAATAATGATGATCTTGTTGTGGGCGATGGCATGCTTGGCGTCGATCAGCAGCGGGATGCCGGCATGCGCGATGAAGTCGGCCGACGAATACTTCTCCGATTGCTGGCTGTCATCGAGAATGACTTCGATGTGCACGCCCCGCTTGTGGGCTTCTACCAGCGACTCGGCAATCGGAGCGGAGGTGAACGAGTAGGCCTGGACCAAAATGCTCGTCTTCGCGGCATCGATTTCGTTGACCACCGCCTCCGTGCAGCCGCCGTGCGGGGAGAAATAGACTTCGATCGGCGGCAGCGAGCCGGGCACCCAGCTCTGCGAGCACGCAGGCACCGTCGCCAGAAGAAGCAGTGTCAAGGCAAGGCGTTTCATTTCCAGCAGAACAGGCATTCTTGTCTGTCCGAAGATCGGCGTCTGCCGTACACCCTCGCTCTGTTGGGGTGGCAGTTGCACTGCCACCCCGCTGAATCGCCGGAACACGGGGGCGGCGGTTCAACTGCCGTCCCAACGAACTGCACACTTTGAGTGTGTCGGGCCACTAGGTTTTCGGTTCGCAGCGGCGTTTGCCGTAGACCACGTCGCCCAGCGCCGTCCGCTCCAACGTGGCCAGCTCGTCGAGGAACGCCTCCCAGTCGAAGCCGGGGTGCAGCGTCACCGACATCAGCGACGCCGTGTTCCAGTCGAAATCCAGACTGAACATCGCCGTCGATTCCACCTTACATCCGGGATTGCTCCACGTGTGGCTCCAGATGTTCAACTGCGGCAGCCGTCGGGCGTCGTACCGCCCGTTGCGGGCAACATCATTCGCCCTGACATAACGAAGAAGAGCTTTCAGATCCGCCCGCTCATAACGCAGATTGACTCGTACCGTCTGGCATTTCATGTCATCCCTCCGTTGGACGCAGAACTGGCTTATCCGTTGCCACCCATTGTGCATGTAGACGCGGCCCTTGACAAGGGGTCGCACGTGGAGGCGACCAGTGATATTGTGGGCAGAATGCCCAGATTATCCAGAATATCGTGCCGGTTGTAGCGGAAATGATGGCGGCCGTTTCTGCCGCATTCCGCTTTTCCCAACGGGCAAAGATGGCATTCCGCGCCTGCCGCTCGAAAAAAAACTAAGCTTCCAGTACGGACCGAACGGTTGCCTCTTCGGTTCGTGGGCGGCGCCTCGATGCCTGCCGACGGCTGCGATTTCCTTGTCTCTGACCTAATTCTAAGGAGCGAGCAATGTCGAAGCACTTCACCGTGGCACTGATCATCTCGGGACTGGTAGCGTTCATGGGCGCTGCGCCTCCGACAGAGAAGAACGGGAGCCACCCGGTCAGGCATGATGTCCACAATGTCAAACAGGATCACAGGAACCTTCACCAAGATCGTGAAAACCTCGACAAGGATTACAGCGCACAGCATCAGGCCCGTCAGAAACTCAACGGCGATTGGCAACAACTCCAAAGCGACCTGAAGTCGGGCAACACGGCCGGCGTGCAGAAAGATATGCAGCAATTCAAGCAGGATCGACAGCAATATCGCGCGGACCGCGAGCAGACCGATGCCGAACGGCAGCAGATGGCGGGGGATCGCCGCGAATTATGGCATGATGATCGGCAACTGGACCAGGCCCTCGCCAACCGGCGCCAAGGCCAGAATTCCGGACAGCAATCCGCGGGCGGCACGCCGCCTTCGTCAGGGCAGACGGGCGGCTCCTCCTCGGGCACGCCCACTCAGCAGGCTTTCCAGCAGGTGCAAAAGTACTTGGGCAACGTCAGCCAAGATCGTCAAGCGGTGAACACTGACCGCACCCAGCAGCACCAGGCCCGTCAAAAGCTCGAGGCCGATTGGAAGCAGATTCAAGCCGATATCGCTTCCGGGAACAAGGGGCAACTGCAGAAAGACATGCAGCAGTTCAAGCAGGACCGGGAGCAGTACCGCCAGGACGTTTCACAAACAGACTCCGCCCGCGAGCAGTTGTCCACCGACCGAGGCCAATTGCGAAGCGACGAGCGGCAACTGGGCAGAGACCTCCGCAATGGCGGCGGCCAGAACTCCAACAACTCGTCAACATCCGGTACCACAGGGTCCTCGGGAAACTGATCGCCACCGGCGATCCTTCCCGCTGAGTCTCGACAACGAAAACCCCGGCGGCGCGCCATGTGCCGCCGGGGTTTTGTTGTTGATGCGGCGCATCTACTCCGACGCATCGGCGCTGACATCGAAACGCTGATATGCCCACGCGATCAACAGGAGAACGCCCACTACGGGGAAAAGCAGCGCCAACCAGGCGGCCAGCCAGGCCGCCGGGATACTCCCGGTCACGAGATAGACGATCCCCGCGGGGACGGCGGCCACGGCGCCGCACGCGCCGAGCACAAGGATCTTCGCCAGCATCAGTAGCCACATGCGGCCCACCTTCAAGAAGCCGTCCGAGCCGGTGGCGACCAGCGGAGACGGATAGAGCAAAAAGAGGAAGTTCTCCGTGCCGAAGAGGATCCAATTGAAGGGCAGGGCAAACAGGCCGGCCAACAGCAGTTCGGCCCCGGCGGCGGGCACGAAGATCGCCGTGGCCGCGAAAGCCAGCCATTGCAGCGGGGTCAGGAGCATCGCCACCACGAGCGTCTGTCCGCAGGCCATTGCCATCGGTCGGATCGGCAGCGACTTGATCAGGTCCATGCGCTCATAGTCGCCTCGAAACCCCAGCGGAGCCTGGGTCGAGAAAAGGAATGTCAAGTAGGCCCCCATGCCGATGATCAGGTGAGGAAAAATAACAGGAAACGCTTTGCTCCGGCCAGCCCCAAACGCCAACGGAGTGCCCATGGCCAGCGCCACGATCAGGGCCAGCACGATCGCCCCGCGGCTGCCACGGAGCAATTGGATCGCCTGTCGCCAGAGCAAGGGCCCGACTCCGCCCAACCAGGGCGGCTGGGGCAGCCGCGAGCTTTGCACGGCGCGTTTCGAGTGCACGGCAAAAATGCCGCCGCTCATCATGCGGCGCCTTCGCTCCTGCATCTGCTGGCTGACGCGGACGGCGGTCTCCAGGTAGTTGGCGTCCAGCCGGATGGCCAGCGCATAGATGCCGATGACCAGGACCGCGCCCAGCGCCGCCCAGCCCAGCGCGTCGGGAATCAACCGCTCGGCGGTGACGATCCTGGCGAACAACGCGAAGGGCGCCAGCAGGATTTCGGCGGCGGGCGAATGCCGTGCCGCGCACAACGTCTCCTGCCAGTTGGCATCGAGCCCGCGGCTGGCCGCCTCGCCCAGCGCCAACGCGGCAGCCGCAATCAATCCGCCCAGGAGTACTTTGCGGGCCCGGGTAAAAGCCCGCTCGGTGACGCTTTGCGCAATCAACTGGGCGCACATCGTCAGACTGCCGATCATGAGGAAGGCCAGAAAAAAACCGACCGCGGCCGCGGGAAACGAACGAATGTACATGACCAGCGTCATGGGAAAGAACAGCGCCATGAAGATCGCCGCCGTAATGCTGCCCAGAATCTTATAGAGCAGGAGTTGCCGGCGCGAAAACGGGGCCGGGAAGAGGAGGTCCACTTCGCTGGGCGAGAAGTAGATCGCCCGTTGTCCCAGCGAAGTAACGATGGTCAGGACCACGTACAAGAGCATCAAGACGGGGACCACCTCGCCGAACGCGTCGGCACTCTGGCCCATCACTCCCGTGCGACCCAGCGCGACGGCCATCACCAGGCTCGGCCCGACCATCATGCCCAGCATCAGCAGCGTGAAGGCGGCCAGCACCGCGCCCGCACCGACTTGAGTCTTCCGACCATCGTGCGGATGGTGCCGCGGATCCGCAGCCGATAGAGCTTCCACAGGGCGGTGTGCATCGTCTTCTCTACGATTCCGTGGCCTTGAAGAAGATGGCTTCCAGCGAACTCTCGCCTTCCAGGTCCGGATAGCGGGCACGCGCCTCGTCCATGGTGCCGCAGAACAACCGCCGGCCCTGGTGCAGGATGAGCAGGTCCGTGCACAGGTCCTCGACCAGAGAGAGCAGATGGGAACTGATCACCACCGCCGCGCCCGCGGCCGCCTGTTGGCGGATCGAGTTCTTCAACGTGCGGATGCCGCGGGGGTCCAGCCCCGTCATCGGCTCGTCGAAGAGGATCGCGGAAGGCCGGTGCAGGTAGGCGCAGCAGATGGCCGCCTTCTGCCGCATCCCCCGCGACAATTCCCGCGCCGCCGTATGGCGATTGTCGGTCAGTTCAAACTGCTCGAGCAGCGAATCGGCGGCAGCGGAGAAGTTCGGCACGCGGTAGGCCGCCGCGATAAAGTCCAGGTGCTCCCAAACGGTCAGCGAATCGAACAGCCGAGGATCGTCCGGCACGAAGGCCAGTTGCTGCTTGGCCGCGACCGCTTCTTCGACGATGTCGTGGCCGCCGATCGAAAGCCGTCCGGCAGTCGGCTGGAGGATACCGGCCATCGCGCGGAGAGTCGTCGTCTTGCCGGCGCCGTTGGGGCCGAGCATCCCCAGGATCGACCCGGCAGCCACATCGAAAGACAGGTCCTGCACGGCCAGGGTTTCACCGTAATTTTTGGAGAAGCCGGTTACGGAAATCATGCGTCACTCTTCGGGACGGATCGGTTGAAATGGACGTTCCCGCATTGCCAAGGCGTCTCCAGAAACGCTGTCGGAACGACCACCGCGACCACCGAGTATAGCATCCCCTCTTGTGGGCTGCCAGTAGTGGGTCGTTGTCGCAGATCAAGCGACGTTGTTGCTCAGCGCTTCAAGTACAGCCCCAAGCCGGTGCAGTTCTTGTTGTTCTCGTGAACGACGACTCCGATGACGAACTGCCCTTCGCCGCCGAGAACCTTCTCGGTGCCACGCCCTTTGGTGCCGATCCAGTCGCTCTCGTAGCTGGACTTGTGATCGAGAGCGCGCACGTTGACGCGCATGAAGGTCACTGAGAGCCCATTGATCGCCGCCATCCATTGGACCGTAATTCCGGCGACGGCATAGCCAGGCTTAGCCAGCACGCGTACGGGTCGGCTCATGTCGGTGCCGTGCTGCTTGCCGAGAACCTCGGATCCGTCGCGGGCGCGATAGGTAGGCTGGATCGCCACGACGATGTCGTTTTGTCCCCACTTGCCCAGTCCCACGTCGAAACCCGCCAACAAGGCTCCTTCCGGCGCAACGTCCTTGAACTCGGGGCCCGCCTGGTTGCCGGCGATCATGGTCGCGACGCCCGCCGGCGTCCTGTCGGGGAGCGACGAATCGGGCTTCGGTTGGCTGATCGGCGCACGCGACGGCGTGGGGCTGATTGACAACGAGGATGTCCGGGCTGCGGCACCGGCGGAATTGGTTGCTGAGGCGAGGAGTTGGCCGAACTGTTCGAGCCGCTTTTCGACCCGCGGCCTGTCCAGCCCGACAAGCTGTGGCGCAGCGTCGCGATACCATTTCAGCGCTCGAATGCGCATCGCCTCCTGCGAGCCTCCCTTGAGATCCTCGGCCAGTTTCCACCAAGCATCGGCCACGGCCACTTGATCGCTGGGCTCGGTCGGCGCGGCGATATCCTGTTCGGCCGCGGCCTTCAAGTCGGCGTCGCTCCCGCGGGCCAGCAGCGGCAGTCCCTGGTCCCAGTCGCCCTTGCTCAGGCACAGGTACTTGCCCACGTCCAGATTGGCATCCGGATCGTCAGCATCCTTCTCTAGCGCGGCCCGCGCGTCCTGGCTCGCCTCGAAGGCCTCGCGGATTCCTTTCAAGTCCTTGCCGCGGCGATCGAGCCGCTTCACCAGGGCCGTGTCGCCGAACTTACGGGCGGCCCGTGCGGCGGCCACCTGCACCTGGGCAGCCGTGTCGAACTGGTCGGCCGCGATCGCTTCCTCCAGCAGCTTGGCCCCGAACTCGGCAATCGGCCCGCTTTGGCTCGTCGTGGCCTTATCGATGATGGCCAACAGGGTGCTGACGCGGGCATCGCGGGCGTCGATGCGAAAGCGACGGACGATCTCATCAATCGCCAGCCGTGCCGTGTCGATGTCGCCGGCGCTGATCGCCAGCAGCCGCCCGCGATTCAACAGGGCGAATTGCCGGGCCGCATCCCGCTCGTTGATCGCAGCGTTCATCAGCTTCTCCGTCAGGGCCACGCGATCGGCAATGCTATGGGCGGCCTTGATCTCGTCGCCGAAGACTTCCGCGATCGACGCCTCGGCCGTGTCGCGGTCGGACTTGTCCGGCAGCGGTTGGCGCTCCACCGGCGGCGCGGCGGGAGCTTCCGCCACAGGCGTGCCCGATGCGCGCGGGCCGGGTGCTTCTGGTTTGCTCGGCGTGGAGGGCTCGGTCTTGGCCAGCGCCGACAGTTCGACACGGCGGTACGTATATCGGATGGGGATCAGGAACGAGTCGCGGTCGCCGTCGAACGACAGGCCGCCGGAGAACTCGGACGCCCGCACCAGGCCCGCCCGGCGGTCGAATTGCACCGTGCCCTCACCTGAGAGGCTGAGCTTCGCCCGCCGGCCGGACGATTCCGGCATCGACATCTTGTAGTGCCGCTTGAACGTTTCACACCCATCCGCGGCAGCCGGGCCAAGCTCGTAGCTGATCTCTTGCACGAAGGAAGGTGGCGCGGCCGATGGCGCCTTGGAGCCAAACGGACCGCCGGGCCCGCGCGGCGGCCCCCCGCCCATGCTGCGTTCGGGCGATAACCCCGGGAACGGAATTGGCGCGTTGCCGAGCACGTCGGTCGAGGTGGCGACACGCTGCACCTGCCACGATTGCTGATTCAAATCAGGCAGCCGCTCGATGCCCACCAGGCCTTGCGGCCCGAGGCCGAACGGCAGGTGGACCACGCCGGTTGTCTTCTGAACGTCGCCGTGCGAATCAACAAAGACTTGCCCTTTGAGCGAATCCTTTCTTCCAATCAAGCCGGCCTCCTCGACCGGCGCATTCTTCGGGCGTTTCCAACACTCGTATCTGCCCTCGAATGAGAGCCGGTAGGCTTTGCCGCTGCCGACGCCGCCGGCGCCGGTCCGGACGATCACCATCGCGACGGCGGGTGTGACCCGCTTGGCCAGTTCGGGCCCCGCAAGCGCCTTGGGAGCGGCACTGGCCAGGTTGACGATCTTCCGCCTTTCCAACAACCGCTTCGCCTCCTCTGCCGGAACGGCAAAGCCGACGTTGGAGACTTCCGAGCCTGCCAGCTTGGCGTTGGCGATGCCGATGACTTCGCCGCGATCGTTGACTACCGGGCCGCCGCTGTTGCCCGGGTTGACGGCCGCATCGAGCTGAAATAGTTGTTTGCCGCCGCGATCAACCGTTCCCGCGATGCTGCCGGTGGCCACCTTGACGCCGCTGCCGAGCACGTCGCTCAAGGGATAGCCGACCACCCGTACCTCTTGGGCTGTCTGCACTTTACGCGAATCGCCCAGTGGCAGGGGCGTCAACCCCGTGGTGGTGACTTGCAGCAGTGCCAGGTCGTGCTCGGCATCCACCTCGATCACCGTGGCCGGCGTCTCGTTGTCGCCCAGCTTGACGGTGAACTCTTTGCCGCCGTGGACGACGTGGGCACAGGTGAGCAGATAGCCGCTGCGATGCACGACGAACGCGGTGCCGGTGGCCACCCCGCTGCTACCCCGCGATGCCGCGGGCTGAGGCTGATAGACGCTCGAACCCTTCACGGTGAAGAGCACGCCTTCCTGCTCGGCCTCGATCTCGAACGTGTAGGCAATTTGGTTGCCGTTGTCCCAGTGGTATTCACGTTCGGGGGCGGCAGGCGGGGCCGATCGGAGCGGACTACCCGCCAGCACCATCCAGAACCCGGCCAGAATCGCAACGGCTATCGCCGGTAGCCGACCGCTCGGCCATTGCCTTGACTCGCCGCGCGCCGAGGAACGATCCCCCCCACCCAGCCTTCGTTGGGCACGCATGACTTGCTCCCGTACGAGGCCCGTTCCGAAGAACATGGTCAATGACCACTACCTCGCATGATAGCCACGGTCGTCCCCGCTTGCAACTGGCCCGTGGCTAGGGTTGCAACAAGATTTCTTGGCAACGTATTCTTCCCCGATGACACGTCCCGAATTGCCAAAAGCGAATTCAAAGCACCGGAAAGCCGTCAGGAATGAGGTTTTCAACCACCGGCGACCACCCGCGCAACCCGCCTCTCAGACTCCAAGATGGCCCGCGTATGAGAAAGAACATCGTAGTGGTTGTAGCGGAAATAATGCCGGCCGTTTCTGCCGCCTTTCGTATTTTTCTAATAGGCAAAGAAACCACTCCGCCCCTGCCGCCCAAAAAAACTAGGCTTCCATTACAGACCGAACCGTTGCCTCTTCGGTTTGTGGGCGGCGCCTCGATGCCTGCCGACGACTGCGGTTTCCTGGTGTGTAACCCATTCCAAAGGAGCGAGCAATGTCGAAGCACTTCACTGTGGCACTGATGATCTCGGGATTGGTGGCATTCATGGGCGCTGCGCCTCCGCAGCAAAGGAGTGGGGGAGGCCCCGTCAAGCAGGACGTCCAGAACGTCAAACAGGATCAAAAGAGCGTCCACAAAGATCATAAAGACCTCGACAACGACAAGAGCGCACAGCACCAGGCCCGTCAGAAACTCGACGCCGATCGCAAACAGCTCCAAAGCGACCTGAAGTCGGGTGACAAGGCCGACGCGCAGAAAGATAGGCAGCAACTCGAGCAGGATCGACAGCAATATCGCGAGGACCGCGAGCAGACCGAGGCCGATCAGGAGCAGTTGTCGGCGGATCGCCACGAATTAAAGCATGATGATCGGCAACTGGACCAAGACCTCGCCAACCGACGCCAAGGCCAGAACTCCGGGAGCGGCACGGCGTCGTCGTCGGGGCAGACGGGCGGCTCCTCCTCGGGCTCGCCGACCCAGCAGGCTTTCCAGCAGGTGCAAAAGTACCTGGGCAACGTCGGCCAAGATCGTCAAGCGGTGGACAATGCCGTCAGCCAGCTAGAACAAGCCCGTCAAAAGGTCCAGGCCGATTGGACGCAGATTGAAGCCGATCTCAATTCCGACAACATCGCCAACAACATAGCCCAACTAAAGAAAGATGTGCAGCAGTTCAAGCTGGACCGGGAGCAGTTTGGCCAGGCCGTTTCGCAAGCTGAAGCCGCCCGCAAGCAGTTGTCCACCGACCGAAGCCAGTTGAAAAGCGACGAGCGGCAACTAGGCAAAGACCTCCGCAATGGCGGCGGCCGGAACTCCAACAACGCGTCCACGTCCAATACCGCAAGGCCCTCGGGAAAGTGATCGCCACCGGCGATCCTTCTCGCTTTCATTTGCGGCGAGGGTAACCGTTCACGGCCGCGGGACAGGCTCGTTTTTGGCCTCGTGCGGCCGACAGATGTGCCTGTCCCCTTGCCGGCCCGCCCAATACGCTCGTTCACGGGCGTCTCCGCCGAAGGCGGTCCAGGCCCGCCGTTCACGTCGGGTTGGCCAGCGCCCCATCGCGGCATCTTCTGTCAGCCCTGTTCCACGGGGCTCCTGCTCCGGCTTGTGGTGCGGGCGTCTCGCCTGCCCCTGGAACGTGAACTTGCAGGCGAGACGCCTGCACCACAATCTGGCACGACGGGAACGGTTTACTGTCGGTCGCCACTCCGTTACAATAGGGGTATGGCTTTGGTCGAATCGCGGCGAGGCGCTCGCGGGGAAGCAGGATGCAGATCCGATTTTATCGTGACCCGGATACGGGCGAGCCGCATGTCCTTAACCACGGCGTGACCGAGAGTGAGGTTTCCGAAGTGCTCCGCCGTCCGGGCGAGGATTTACCGGCGGCTGACGGGGCACGCATGGCGATCGGACAGACGACCAGCGGTCGGTACCTCCGCGTGATCTACGTCCCCGATCCTGAACCGGACAGCGTGTTTGTTGTGACGGCGTATGAGTTGCGGGGAAAGCCATTGACCGCATTTCGCCGCCGCCAGCGCAGGAGACGCCGATGAATGAACAGAAGTTTCCACCGGGCTGGGACGCCGAACGCGTTCAACGCTTGATCACCCATTATGAGGCGCTCGACGAAGAACAACAGGTCGCCGAGGACGAATCGGCGCAAGAGCAGCCGAGTCAAACAACGGTCGTCGTGCCGGTGGAGTTCATGCCCGCCATTCGGCAGATGTTCGCCCAGCGAGGCGAGTGATTTAGGGCCAGGCGCACCGGTCGATCGCTAGCCGGACCGTTCACGGTCCTTTCCGCCGCAAGCGGTAGTCGGCCCGACGTTCACGTCGGGTTGGCCAAGCACCTAACCGCTGTATTGTCAACCCCGTTTACGGGGTTCCTTTCATTCGCTTCTATCCGTCCTCGCTTCGGGCGGGACCATGAACGCGGTGCAAGTAGGCGTTGCTGATCTGGAATCGTGTCACTAGTCCGACCACCTGCTTCTGTTGGAGATCGTTGACCACCGGCAGGGTCATCAGGTCGTTTTCCACGAAGAGTTCCAAGGCCCGGTCGAGCGTGTCGCCGGGCGTCAGCGGCCGCACGTCCGTCCGCATCAGGTCTTCGGCCAGAATAAGCGGCTTCAGCGAAGGTTCCTGGCTCGCCAGGTAGACTTCTTCCAAGTTGACGATGCCCAGCAGGCGGAGTTCTTCGTTGACAACCGGCAAGAGAGGATACGACTGGCCGGCAAGGCGGCTGATCACCGTGCCCAGCGGATCTTGCCGGCGCAGCACGGGCACGGCCCGGCCCGCGACGAGAAACTCCGCCACGCAAACCTTCGCCAAGACCTCGCGAACGTAACTCCCCTGGTGGGCCGGAGAAAGCGACCGGCTTTCGACTTGCGAAGAATAGATCGATTTTCGGCCGGAGAGAATGAACGACAACGTGCAAACCCACAGCGACGGAAGCAGCAGGTAGTATCCGCCCGTCATTTCGCTGACGATGATCAACGTCGAGAAGGGCGTTTTGGCCGCGGCCGCAAAGAAACCGGCCATCCCCACAATCACGAAACTCGCCGGATGCGGAACCAATCCCGGCCAGAGCTGATGGAGTATGAGGCCCAGCGCTCCGCCGCCGCAGCCGCCAATCACCATCGACGGCCCGAACACGCCGCCCGAGCCGCCGCTTCCAATCGTCAAACCGGTCGTGACGATCTTTCCCAGGGCGATCACCAGAAGCACCGCCGCGCTGACGCTCGCGTCCTGGTTCACCGCATCCTGGACCGAACAGTAGCCGAAGCCGAGCACGGCCAACACCCGCTGGTTCCGCCCCATAGCAAAATACAAAATCAGGGCCAGCAACCCGGTCAGGAACGCGCCCACGGCCGGGCGAAAGTGCCGGAGCAGCGGCAGCCGCTCGAACAACCGCTTGAAACCATAGAAGGTGTGGACGTAGACCGTCGCAAGCACCACCATGAAAAGCGCCAACAACAGGTACGGTCCCAACTGCCACGGATTGTTGAAGGCCAGATTGGGCGTGGCGAACAATGGCTGCCAGCCCGAATAGCTTCCGTAGACGCAATAAGAAATCACGCTGGCGATCCCCGCGGGAATGATCACTTCGGGCTCGAACTCGGGAGAGCTGTAGAGCACTTCGCCGGCGAACATCGTGCCGGCCAGCGGGGCGCGGAAGATGGCGCCGATGCCGGCGCCCATGCCGGCCGCCATCAGCACCCGTCGCTCGGCGGGTCGCAGCCGCAACAGATTGGCCAGCAACGAGCCGAAGCCCGCGCCGATCTGTGCGATGGGGCCCTCTCGTCCGCCCGATCCGCCCGTCCCCAGCGTCAGCGCGCTGGCCACGATCTTTACCAGCGGCACCCGAGGTCGAATCTGGCCTTGATGGTTATGATAGGCGGCGATGGCCGAATCGGTCCCATGCCCTTCCGCCTCCGGCGCGAGCGTGTACACCAGCACCCCGCTCAAGAGTCCGCCCACGGTCGGTATCAGCAACAGCAGCCAAGGGAAAAACGGGTGCGCAACAACCGGCAGCCAAGACATCAACGGCTCCCCGGCCGGTCGCGGCTCGGGGTAATATCCGGCAGCGACGCCTAACGCGTAGTGTTCCACAACGCGGGTGGCGATGTAGAAGAAGATGGCGCCGATTCCCGCCACCACACCCACCAACGCCGCCAACCCCAACAATCGCACCTGAGACCGAAGGCCCCGGTGCATGAACTGGGGAAACCAACCGAAAATCCTGGCGAACTGTCGCAGAGGAGCGTTCATCGTCCTGGGTTTGCGTCGCCCATGTTTTCCCTGGCGTAACCGTTCACGGGGACTGTCCCCGATTTTGCGCAGCAAAATGGGACTGTCCCCTTCACCGTGCATGTTATATGCAATGAGTTGTCGCCCGGCAAGGCGAGAAAGGGCTCGCCGGAAAGTCTCCGGGGGTCAGAAAAAATGTCGCAATAGCCGGCGCCTGTTCTTTCGCGACATTCACGATAGCCGGAGCCAATTTCTGGCCCAATTCGCTGCAGGTTCTTGACTCCCCTTGGCGTCCACGCTAAGGTCGATAGCATCATGTTGATGTTCCCGCAGACGGCCGGGGGACTGGCTCATCTTTTCGGCCTCGTGCGGCCGAAAAATGTGCCTGTCCCCTTACCGGCCCTGGGAGGAACGAATTGTGAGCATGACATCGCGAATGCGTTTTTTTATTTCGCTGGCACTGATGGCGATGCTCGGCTCCGCCGCGCGGGCGGCCGACGAGCCGCTGAAGATCGGCGTCTTTGCCCCCGCCGGTTCCGTGAACCGCTATTTGAATAACGCCGAGAACCGGCAGAAGGTCCTCGACACGCTCAAGGGACTTCGCGTCTCGAAGTTCTTCCTCGAAGGCAATCGCGCCGATGAGTACGTGCCCGTCAACTTGCTGCGAGAGGTTCGCGACGACTTCGCCTCGAAGGGCATCGCCACCTCGGGCGGCATCGGTCCCTTGCCCGGCAAAAAGTTCGGCGTCCAGTCGCCGCTGGGACACACCCGCTGGCTCGACTATCGCGCAAAAAGACCCAGCAGGATGTGGCCGACGTTTTCCGCTCGAACGCGGCCGTGTTCGACGAGATGATTGTCGACGACTTCTATTGTTTCAACGAGGGCACGGAAGAGTACCGCCTCGACCTGCTGGTGCGACTGATCGACACGATGATGTTGAAGCCAGCCCGCGAGGTGCGGCCGTCGTTCAAACTCATCATCAAGCTGCCGATGTGGTACGACCGTTTCCATCTTTACGGTTATGACCCGGCGGGCATGGCGGCCGCCGCCGACGCCGTCTGGGTGGGCACCGAGAGCCGCAACCCCGACACCCGGCTGTTCGACGCCCCTTACGGTTATGTGATGCCGACCGAAGGCTACATCAACTATCGCTGGCTCACCTCCGTCGCCGGCGCAAAGACCGGCGGCGCCTGGTTCGACTCGATCGACTGCACCGCGCAGAACTATCTCGACCAGGCGTATCAGAGCGTGCTGGCGGGCGCCCAGGAACTAACCCTCTTCAGCCTCGATAGCCTGATGCGAAACCACCCCGGTCAGGTCCTGCTGGACAGGGCGGAACGCGACGACGCCGAGAGGCGAGCCTCGATCCACCCCGGTCAGGCCCTGCTGGAAAAGGCGCTGCCCGACTTGTGCGAATTGGCCAAGAAGGTCCATGGCCGCCCGGCCCACGGCATTTCCTACTACAAGCCGTCCGGCAGCGATTGCGACGAGAACTATTACCTGATGGACTACCTGGCCATGCTGGGCCTGCCCATCGTCCCGGTGGCCAGGTTCCCCGCCGGCGCACCGGTGATCATGCTCGGCTCGCAGGCCGCCGCCGAGCGTGAGTTGCCGGCCACGATCGAGCGCGAACTGGCCCGCGGCAGCACGCTCATTCTCACGCCGGCCCTCTTGCGGCGCGTTGATGCCAAGGTGGCTGCGATGGCCGGAGTCAGCGTGACGCCGCAAGTGCAGCTTGGCGTGGGCGACTGCGGCATGGAAGTCGATCTGGGCCTGGCCCCCACCACCGCGGAAACTCGCGTTGTGATCCCCACCCAAGGCAGGCACGTGCCGGTGCTTACCCTGCGCAAGGCCGGCGGCGGACGGATCATCGTCCTCAACGTCCGCACCTTCCTCAAACGCGATCCGGGCGGCCTCGCCCAGGGCATGAAAGACACCGGCTGGCTCATGCCACCCTATCGGCTCGGCCTGATCGAAATCGACCAACCGCTGATCGACTCTTTGCGCCGCGACCTGCTCGAACCACTGAAGACAAACCTCTCGGCGCCGACCAAGGTCGGACTCTACCTGCTAGGCGACGCGAAGGTGCTATACAACTTCCGTCCCGAACCGTTGGAAGTGAAACTGGACGGCAAAACCATCCAGCTCCCTGCCAACGGACTGGTCTGGCAGTAGCGGCCCGAGCGGCCAGATTGAAGGAGAATCGTAACGTGATGCTGAAACCGAAGCGATGGACGTTCGTGGTGCTTGCAGCGGGCAGCTTGTGGGCAGCTCTGGCGAATTTCGCGACGGCGGGCGATGCGGCGGACGCGGTCGACCAATCCGTGCTGCCGCGACTGAGTCCTCGCCCCGTCTCGGTGTCGGGCGTGGGCACCACATCATTGAATCTCGGCGGCACGTGGCGATTCAACCCGGACCCACCGGCCGACTTTGCCGCGGCAACGGTCGAGCCAGGCGGCGGCTGGGCCGATATCCGCGTGCCCGGCGAGTGGGTCATGCAAGGGTTCCAGGTCGAAAAAGGCGCCGCGGCCGGTTATCGCCGCTCGTTCCTTGCGCCCAACGACTGGATCGGGAATCGGATCAAGCTGCGCTGCGACGGTGTGTATAGCGATGCCACGCTCTGGATCAACGGCAAGGAGGCTGGCCGACATATGTGCGGCTTCACCCCCTTCGAGCTTGACGTGACCGACCTGGTCAAGCCGGGCCAGCAGAACACGATCGCGATGGCCGTCAAGAACGAGTCGTTGGCAGACCTTCTGGCCTGCGGCTCGCAATACGCCAGCCATCCGCTGGGCGGCATTCCTCGCAAAGTCGTATTGTTCGCGCTGCCGGAGGCCAATCTGGCCGGGCTGCACGTGGCAACCGCCTTCGACAAGCAGTTCCGCGACGCCACGTTGGACGTCGAAATTCAAGCGGCCAACCAGCGCCGGGCCGAGTCGCCCCCGCAGCAGATTGTGCTGACGCTCACCGCTCCGGACGGCAAGACGGTTCCGCTATCGCCCGATCGGATTGCGGTTCCGTCATTAAAAGCCGGCGCGACGGCGAAACTCTCTGCCGGCATCCCTATCAGCAATCCCGCGAAATGGGACGACGAGCATCCGAATCTCTATCAACTGGCGATCGTGCTCGAAGCCGGCGGCAAGCCTGCTGAGACCGTGATCCAGCGGATCGGTTTTCGCCAGGTCGAGGTTCGCGGCAACCAGGTTTTTGTCAACAACGTGCCGGCAAAACTGCGCGGCGTTTGCCGGCACGAAGTCGATCCGCTCCGCGGCCGTTCGCTCGCGCCGGACCAATGGCGCCGGGACGCCGAAATTTTTCGCGAAGGCAACTGCAACTTCATTCGCACCTCGCACTATCCGCCGGCGGAGGAGTTTGTCGAAGCGTGCGACGAGCTGGGATTGTTCGTCGAGCTCGAAGCGCCCTTGTGCTGGGTCGGCAACTCGGGCACCACAAAGTTCAAGAGCCCGGAGAAACTCGCCGCCGTCGAAGAGCAACTCCTACAGGTCAATCGGGAGACGGTCGAGGCTTATTTCAATCATCCGTCGGTCATCATCCATTCGCTGGCCAACGAATCGCACTGGAACGAGCAGTTCGCCCGGGTCCACGCGGCCGTCACTGCGGCCGATCCCACTCGGCCCGCCACCTTCCACGATCAGTGCTGGGGCAAGGGCAATAACTTCGGATCAACCGAGATGCCCATCGCCGTGATGCACTACCCGGGTCTGGGCGGACCATCGCAGGCGGCCAACGAAACCCGGCCTGTCCATTTCGGCGAGTATTGTCACCTCAATTCGTACAACCGCCGCGAGCTGGTCACCGATCCCGGCCTGCGCGATTTCTGGGGGCAGGGCCTAGATCTGATGTGGGAGAAGATGCGCAACTCGACGGGCTGTCTCGGCGGTTCGATTTGGGCCGCCATCGATGATACCTTCTTTCTGCCCGACGGCGAGACGGTCGGCTACGGCACGTGGGGCCCGATCGACGGTTGGCGGCGGCCGAAGCCCGAGTTCTGGCTCATGAAGAAGGCCTATTCACCCCTGCGGCTCCGCGCCACCTGCCTGCCGGCGCCCACGGCCGGCCAGCCGCTGCGCCTGGAAATCGAGAACCGGCACACCTTCACCGATTTGAGCGAACTGCGGTTCGAGTGGAAGCTGGACGATCGGTCGGCGGCGGCAAGCGTTTCCGGGCCGCCCGGCGCCACGGGCACGCTGGAAATTCCACTGGCCGGCGGCGATCTGGAAGGAAAGCTGCTCACGGTCCGCGCCATCGAGCCCGCGCGGTTTTGTGGTCGATGTGTGGCAAGTGGCGATCGGTTCCGACCCCCGCGCCGCCCCGCCGGCGCCCTCGCACAAGCCGGGCCCGGTCGAGCTCGTCGAGAAAGCAGACGCCATCGCCATTCGCGGCCCGGGATTCTCGGCCACGGTCAACGCCAAGACCGGCATGCTTCACGCAACGGGCGAGAATGGCAAGCCGTCGCTCACCGCCGGCCCCGAGCTGCTCCTGCTGGCGCTGAACAAGGATCAATGCGGCGGCACGCAAATGTCGGGCAAGGAGAAAGACATTCCGATCTGGAGCGACTGCTGCCACGATTGGACGGCCGCTTCGGTCAAGGCGAAGAAGACCGCGGCGGGTGTCGAAGTGCAAGTCGAGGGCGCCTACGCCGAAGCGGCCGGGTCTTACACGCTCTTGTTTGGCGAAGACCGCATCGTAACGGTGCATTACGCGTTCCACGTCTCCGAGCAGGGTCAGTGCGAGCCGCGGCAGATCGGGCTGGTCTTCACGGCGCCGGCCGATTGCGATACGCTTTCCTGGCGCCGCAAGGCGTTTTGGAGCAGCTATCCCGACGATCACATCGGCCGCCCGCAGGGCACGGCCGCGGCGTTCGCCAAGGACGTGCCGCTTTCCGGTCTGGCCGGCCCGCGGACGCAGCCGACCTGGAGTTGGAGCCTGGACGGCAACAAGTACGGCAGCAACGATTTCCGCTCCACGAAACTGAACATCTTCGAGGCGTCGCTTCGCTCGGCCGGCGGCAACGGCCTTCGCGTGCTTTCCGATGCATCGCAGCACATGCGCACTTGGGTGGATGGCGACCAGGTGCGTTTGCTGGTGGCCGACTACGCCAGCGAAGGGGCCGCGCCTTTTTTCAACGAGCATGTCACGCCGCGCCGCCACCTGCACGCCGAAGATGTGGTCGAAGGCACGGTCCGGCTCAGAAATTCAATGAACCTCCCCTCGCCGGGCACCGACCGAAGGTTGGTCGGACAGCGGCAGGGGGTGAGGGCAGCCGAGTTTTCTCCCCTCTCCTTCCGGGAGAGGGGCAGGGGGTGAGGGCAGTGACCTCCAGATTGACCATCAAACCTGCTTCGCATACGATGGCAATCAGATCGTGTCGCAGTTCGACGGGGACTGTCCCAATTGTGCGCCAGCAAAATGGGACTGTCCCCTTCACTGTGCCTGCCGCCAACGAGATTGAGGCGCTAGCGTTATGCAATGTCTTGGAGGAGGCAGGTATTCCGGCTCATATTGTGGGCGCGGCCGTGGGTAACGCGGCAGGACTTGGGTATATTGGCGAGCCGGTGGCGCCGCGTATTTGGGTGCAGGAGGAGAACGCCCCGCATGCGCGAGAAATTGTTGCGGATTGGCTAAGCCAGGCTTGTTACGAGGCGTCGGAAAACACTGAGGCTGATGACCGGGGTGTAAGAAAAGCGTTCCCTGGTGAGGCATCCTGCAAAGTAACTGGTAAAATAGTTGCCATTGGCAGGTGGTTCATTTGTGGATTTGGTTGCGTGTTTTCTATGGCACTCTTCTGTGTAACATTGCTTGAATTTGTCCGAGCTTATTGGGATCACGGGTCGATCCGCGACTGGATCGGAGTAGTCTTCAGCTTGGTGTTCTCGGGAGGGCTCACGATCCTATGCGGTTTGCTTCTCAAGAAACAAATTCGCACCTATGGCCACGCTACACCCCACGAAGACAACGGGGATAATTCCGAGGACAGATGACTCCGACGCGGTGCCATGAACACAATAAGGCAAACGATGAGCAACAAAATTGGTTGGGCGACACTTTTCGCCCTGTTGGCGGCCTTGCCGGGGAACTGGTCCGCGGCCTTGGCCGATGAAACGATGTCGCTGGCCGGCCAGTGGCGCTTCCAACTCGACCGATCCGACGCCGGCCTGGATGATCGCTGGTACGATCGCACGTTGGCCGAAAGCATCCGGTTGCCCGGCTCGCTGCCGGCACAAGGCGTCGGCGACGAGGTGACCGTCGATACGAAGTGGACCGGCAACATCGTCGATCGGTCCTGGTTCACCTCCCCCGAATATGAGCCATATCGCCAGCCAGGCCACGTGAAGATTCCCTTCTGGCTCCAGCCGGAAAAATACTACGCCGGCGTCGCGTGGTACCAACGCGACGTGGACATTCCCGACGCCTGCGCACAACCGGCACGTCGCGCTCGTCTTGGAACGCCCGCACTGGGAGACACGCGTCTGGATCGACGGGCGGCCGGCCGGCGTCTGCAACGGCCTCTCCACGCCGCACCAATACGATCTCGATCCGATCACGCCGGGCAAACACCGCCTTACCATCCGCGTCGATAACCGCATGGTGGTGAACGTCGGCGAGAACTCGCACAGCGTCACCGATCATACGCAGGGCAACTGGAACGGAATTGTCGGCCGGATCGAATTGCGCGTCGGCGCCGGCCGTTTGGATCGAAGACTTGCAGGTCTATCCGCAGCCGGCTGCGAAATCGTTGACGGTGAAAGGGCGGATCGGCAACGCCACCGGCCGTCCGGGCGGCGGCAATGTGACCATCTCCATCCGGCCGAAGCAGGACGCGCCGGCCCAACAGGCCTGGCCGCCGATCACGGCCGCGGTGGCCTGGACCGCCGAAGGGGGCGATTTCGAACTGCAAACGGCCTTGCCCGAAAGCTGCCAGCGCTGGGACGAGTTCCAGCCGGCGCTCTACCAGCTCGCGGCCTCGCTGGGCGACAGCGCCACCAGCCGCTCGTTGACGTTCGGCGTCCGCGAAATCACGACCGACGGCACGCAGTTTCGCATCAACGGCCGCAAAACGTTCCTCCGCGGCACGCTGGAATGTTGCATCTTCCCGGCCACCGGCCATCCGCCCACCGAGATTGCCGAGTGGAAGCGGATCATCGGCGTGGCCAAGGACCACGGCTTGAACCTGATCCGATTCCATTCGTGGTGCCCGCCCGAGGCGGCCTTCGCGGCAGCCGACGAACTGGGATTCTATTTCCACGTCGAGTGCGCTTCGTGGGCCAACCAGTCGGCCACCCTCGGCGACGGCAAGCCGTTGGACCGCTGGGTCTACGACGAGGCCGATCGCATCTTGAAGCAGTACGGCAACCACCCGTCGTTCGTGCTGATGGCCTACGGCAACGAGCCCGGCGGGAAGAGGCATGCGGCCTATCTGGCCAAATGGGTCGAGCACTTCAAGGCGGCCGACGCCCGCCGGCTTTACACCAGTGCCGCCGGCTGGCCCGAGCTGTCCGGAGAACCAGTTTCACGTCGTGCCCGGCCCGCGCATTCAGGCCTGGGGCGCCGGCTTGAAGTCGCGCATCAACGCCGCGCCGCCCGAGACCGCCGCCGACTATCGCGATTTTATCGGAAAGCGCACGGTGCCGGTCATCAGCCACGAGATCGGCCAATGGTGCGTCTATCCCAACTTCGACGAAATCCCGAAATACACCGGCTACTTGAAGCCGAAGAACTTCGAGATCTTCCGCGACACGCTCGAAGCGCACGGCATGGGCGGGCAGGCCCGCCAATTCCTGCTGGCTTCGGGCAAGCTGCAAACGCTGTGCTACAAGGAAGACATTGAATCCGCGCTCCGCACGCCGGGCATGGGCGGATTCGAGCTGCTCGACCTGCACGACTTTCCCGGCCAGGGCACGGCGCTGGTCGGCGTGCTCGATCCGTTTTGGCACTCGAAGGGCTACGTGACGCCGCGCAATTCCGCCGCTTTTGCAACGCCACGGTGCCGCTGGCGCGGCTGCATAAACGGGTATTCACCACCGACGAAACGCTGGAAGCCGACGTCGAAGTGGCCCATTTTGGACCCGCGGCGATCCCCAGCGCCACGCCGGCGTGGAAGCTCGTCGGCGACGATGGCGCCGTGGCAGCCGGCGGCACGCTCCCCTCGAAAGCGATTCCGGTCGATAACGGCATCGCTTTGGGCCACGTGACCGCGGCGCTCGGCCGCCTGCCGGCCCCGGCCCGTTACCGGCTGGTTGTCGGCATCGAAGCGGCCAAGGCCGAAAACGATTGGGACCTCTGGGTCTATCCGTCGAAGGTCGATTTGCAGCCGCCCACCGGCGTGCTGATCGCCGGGCAACTTGACGCCCCGACGCTCGCCGCGCTCGACGCGGGGGGCAAGGTGTTGCTCTTGATTCCGCCGCAGCAAGTGCGGCCCGCCGAAAAGAGGCCGGTCGTGCTGGGCTTTTCCTCGATCTTTTGGAACACGGCCTGGACGCGTCGCCAGCCGCCGACCACGTTAGGCATCCTCTGCGATCCGAAGCACGCCGCGCTGGCCGCCTTCCCCACCGATTTTCACAGCAATTGGCAATGGTGGTATCTCGTCAGCCGCGCTCGCGCGCGATGATCGTCGATGAACTGCCGCCCCAATTGGAGCCGATCGTGCAGGTCATCGACGATTGGTTCACCGCCCGCAAGCTGGCGCTGGCGTTCGAGGCCAGGCTCGGCCGCGGCAAGCTGCTGGTGTGCAGCATGGACCTCGACAACGGACTGGAGGAGAACCCGGTCGCCCGGCAGATGCGCAACAGCCTGCTTCGCTACATGGCCGGCGAGCGGTTCGATCCCAAGGTGGAGGTGACGAAGGAGGCGATTTTGCGATTGTCGCGGCCGTCGGAGGAATAGGGCGTGTTCCGGCGGGCGTTCCTACGAATGTCTCCCGAAGGGGCGCGATTCGCCGAGCCCGGGGCGCCGCACGCGTTTTTCATATCCTACGGTGGAATTGGAGGTGAATGATGCGACGGCACTTTCTCCTGGCTCCTATACACCGCGTTTCGCTGGTTCCCACGCGCTGCGTGGCAACCCCGTTCCGGCTCTTTTGTGTCTTCGTGATCGCGCTGGCGGCCGGTTCGGCCTTCGCCCAGACGCCCGAGCCGCGCGACGTCTCGGTGAAGGTCTCGTTTGGCGAACGTCTCGGTCCGCTGGAAATCGATCGGATGGCGCTCGGCCAGGGCGGACTCTCCGACGAGCCGATGTGGGACAGCCGTATCGCCGAAATCCGGGCGCTTCGCCCCCGGCTCATCCGCCTGTTCATCCAAGAGTATTTCAACCTCCTGCCGGAGCCGGGCAAGTATCACTTCGACACGCTCGATCGCTCGGTCAACACGATCCTCAAGACGGACGCGAAACCGCTGATGTGCATCTGCTTCAAGCCGAAGGTGCTGTTCCCCGAGGTCAATCAGAACATCGTCGAGCCGAACGACTACGAGCAATGGCAGCGGCTGATCGAGGCGATCGTGAAGCATTACCAGGACCGCGGCTGTGGAATCCAGTACTGGGAGGTGGCCAACGAGCCCGATATGGGCGAGGACGGCGGGTGTCCCTATCGCTTCAAGTCCGCAAGCTACGTCACCTACTACCGGCAGACCGCCGCGGCGATCATGCGTGCCGATCCGCAGGCCCGCGTCGGCGGCCCGGCCTTGGCGTCGATGCGTTCGCCCATTCTGCCGGCACTGCTCGATGCCTGCGAGAAGGACGCCTTGCCGCTGGCCTTTGTCTCATGGCACATCTACAGCAACAGCCCCATGCAGGTCCGGCGAACCGTCGAATATGTCAAGGGCCTGATCGAGAAGCACCCGGGACTGAAGCCGGAAACCATTCTGGACGAGTGGAACATGGACCTGCAAGTTCCGCCGCTGGATGCGCGCTTCCAGCCGTGCTATCTGCTGGAGACGATTTGGCAAATGAAAGACGCGGGACTCGATTGGTCGTGCTACTATCACATCCGCGACTGGCACGTTCGCTACGAGCAGTTCGAACCGTTTCTTTCGCCGCGGGGGGCCGCCTTCATGACCCGCTGGTGGAACCGGATGCCGCAATTCGACGGCCTGTTCGACTACCAGAACAACGTCCGGCCGGCCTACTTCGCCTTCAAGCTCCTCTCGCGGATGACGGGCGATCGGCTGCCGGTCGTCTCGTCCGACGCGACGGTCCACGCGTTTGCCACGCACGACGAGAAATACCGCATCGACCAGTTGCTCCTCTGGAACTTCTCGGCCTCGCCGGCCACGGTCGATCTGACGCTCGAAAACATCCCGAAAGAGACACTCATGCGGCACATGACGTTGGACGCCCTGGCCCCCAGCAGCGACGAAAACGCCCGCCTCCGCCCCGCGCATGGCATCAAAAAAGACAAAGGCGATCATCACACGCAGGTGAATCTCGATCCCTACGGGGTGCAGTTCTGGTCGTTCGAATAGAAGAAAAGGAAACGAATATTGACTTGCCGGTCGGCCTCTGCCGGCCGAGGCGCGTTGACCGGACCACACCGCATCCGCTACATTGTTGGGCGCTGTATTACATTCTCCCTCCTCACGAAACGGAAAGGACCAAGCAGTGAGAAGACTAATGCGAAGACTTTTGCTGCCGGCGGCCGCGTTGCTGTTCCTTGTCAGCGGGCTCCTCTTTGCCCAGCAGACCCTGGAGAAGCAGGCGCCTACGGCGGGCCAGGCGGCGGCCGTCGCCCCGGCCGCATTGCCCGTCGAGCTGAGCCCCAAGGACCCCAACATCCGCTACCTTGGCCGGTGGGACGCGACCGATCCGGCCGCGCCCCGGGCGTCCTGGCCCTACAGCTCCGTGATGGTGAAATTCCGGGGCACGGCAATCAACAGCCGGCTCAAGGGTGGCGGCTACTACCAGGTCATCGTCGATGGGCGGCCCGCCCGGGTCCTTTCCCTCAAGGATAGCAGCGCGGTCTACGAACTGGCCAAAGGCCTTTCCGAGGGAGAGCATATCGTCGAGGTCGTCCGCCGCAACGAAGGCTCATGGATCCCGCCGCTGGTGGTCCTCGGCTTTCAATTGGAGCAGGGGGGCAAGCTCGTGCCGCTGCCCCCACGCAGCGAGAGGCGGATCCTCATCATCGGCGACTCGATCTCCTGCGGCTACGGCAACGAGGCGTCGCTGGAGGAGCACAATCCGCTGGACAAGCAGAACGCCTATATGACCTACGGCCCCATCGCCGCCCGAAAACTCGGCGCAGAAATCCAGATCATCGCCTGGTCCGGACGGAAGCTATTTCCCAACAACACGATCGTGGAAGTTTACGACCGGGTCTTGGCGGCGCAGGAGAATCCCAAGGCCGATCTGACCGGCTGGGTGCCCGGCGTGGTGCTGATCGACCTGGGCACCAACGACTTCCGCGACCGCAAGAACGAACCGGACCAGCAGGGATGGATCAACGCCTATAAGGGGTTCATCCAACGGATCCGCAAACCGCGCCGACAGTTTCGTCTTCGTCGCTTCCGGACCGATGGGGGCCGCCCCGGACTGGGACGCATGGGCGCGGACGGTAGTGGCCGACCTCCAGCAGGCGGGGGACAAGAAGATCGCTTATCTCCCCTTTGCTAAGCAGGACGCCAAGAATGACGGCCTCGGTGGCGACTACCACCCCAACCTCAAGACCCACGCCAAGATGGCGGAGAGGCTGGTCCAGGAGATCGAAACCGCGGTCGGCTGGAAGTAGCCATGTCCCCTCGCCGGGCACCGACCGAAGGTTGGTCGGAGAGGGGCAGGGGGTGAGGGCGACCAAGTGTTCAGTGTTCAGTGTTCAGTGGTGAGAGGTCAGAGCCGGGCCCCCGTCGTTCATCATTCACCATTCATAATTCGCCAAGGGGCAGGGGGTGAGGGCAATTCCGCCCTAGCTAACTCAGTTCCGGAACACCCAACTCCGTTAGATAATTATAGGTCGAATCGTAAAAGGTCGGCGCACGCGTTGGATCCGTCGAGTCTCCGGGAGGGACATAGATCACCATTCCCTGTCGCGCTCGAGTAAGCAGAACCCGGTACGCATTACACAGGTAACGCCGATTATCAGCGCATGCAATGTTACACCACCGCTCACCTCGAAAATGATGGAAACTCCACCCGGAACCGGCAAACCGAAGGTCGCCGTCCCACGCTACGCACGTCCAATCGAGTTCCAACCCCTGAACCTGGAATTCCGTGGCCGCATCTTCAAGGTAGTAGCTGGACCTTGTATCCTCCTTACCGTTTAAGAACCAATGCACCGGATTGACGTCAACGCGGATATCAATCGCATCGGGCTTGAGGCGTTGAGCTTTGGAAGAAGCGACCAACCCGAATCGCTCCGTTCCTCTTGCACGGCTGCGAACCCACTGCTTCGCCCGAAACAAGTCGCGCGTGACGGCGATCGGATACCGGCCGCCGAGCTGGGCAAATGCCTGACGCGCGTCTGCCGTTTCACAATCGAGTAGTGCTTTAACAAAACATGACACGTTTTCTGCTCGAAAGGATCTCATCGACACGGCAAGATGCAGGCAATCATCGAAATACGTATGCGGTCTTCGGCAAACCGCGTCTAATGCTTCCCCGGCCATATATTCGCTGTCGGTCAGCCTAGATGAAATGTACATATCCCAGTGCGGGAACGCGGAATTGACTGCCTCAATCCATGCGTCGATCCCGGCCTCGCCCGTGTTGATCTCCTGGCCTCCGCCCACCAGACAAACGATGACTGCCCAATCCTTATGCCGATCCATGCTGGAGATCAGAAACTCCGGTTCCGATTGCGAGAACCCCGGGCGTTTCTTCTTTTGTTGCATGAAATTCGCAGTTTGCCGCAGAGTCCAGGCTCGCTGCGCCTCATCGAAGATGGCAACGTGCTCCGCCGGTGGTCTGGCATCGATCAAAACGTCGTCACGGAAATGATGCACATTTTGTATAAACGCTTTTACACGATCAGCGATTATGCCCTTGCGTAAACGGACGCCACCACTCCGCTCGCGCGCGAACTCGTCGCGAGTTAGTGCTTCGCGCAACACGGCGACGAGTGGGCCGTTCCCTGACAGGAAGACCGCGTGTGTCGGCCCCTCCGCATCCCGTCTTTGTGTGGCGACGTTCAGCCCAACCAGGGTTTTGCCCGCACCAGGCACGCCAGTGACAAAACAAATGATTTTACGCTTGCGCGACCTTGCGTCGTCCACAAGCTGCTCAATCCGGCAAGACGTGAGGCGTAAATTCCGAGCACCCGCGTCATAACGTGCGATTGCCTCAACCGAGTGCTTGGCATAGAGCGCACGTGCTGCTTCAACGATGGTGGGAGTAGGGCGATATGGTGCGGCCGACCACCGTACTTCGTCAAGCTTCTCGCCGTTCACCGTTCGCAAGAGAAGGTCCACGGTCGGCCGGAAGTTGGCAGGATGGACCGAAATCGGTCTGTAGACCCTGTCCTCGTCAGCGTGTAACTCTACCGCAGACGATGCACCGGCGCCCGTTGCAATAAGAATCGGAACAATCGTCGCAGCATGGCTCGCCTCATGAAAGTTCTTTAGGTCCAAGGCGTAATCCCATACCTGATCGACGCCGGCGCGGTCAAACGCGGTGTCGCCCACTTTGAATTCCACCGCGAACACAATGGGGCCGATCAACAGTACGGTGTCAATCCGTTAACCCATGCGCGGTATGCTGAACTCCATGAAGATTGAGCCGGTCAAGCCGACAAGTTGACCTTGGAGCAAGCGAATCTGCGCCAGCCAGGCATCCCTTTGTTCGAGTAGGACCGAAAAGTCGCTGTACCTTGTCAACCGTCCGACTATTGTATCGGAGTCCATCTTCAAGAACGTGCCTATCGACGCCCCGTACCAGGCACGCGATGGGGTTTCAGCGACTTGAGACGGCTCAGACATGTTCTATTTGCTGTGGACTATAAAAAGGGGTCGGAACTGTTTCCGTTCTGCCGAAGGTGAGGTCATCGAATATCCGCCACAAATGTTTATTACGGTGGCGACGAGCCCCCGATCTTACCCCGCCACCGCGATGGACACAATACCCCCATTTGCCCGGAAACCGGCCCCGAATAGTTCGGGAAACGCGATGCGTAATTGCCAAGTTCTGTACGGACATCCCCGTCGCCGGAGTTTGTCCTGGACGCTCGCCAATGCAGGACGCACAAAGGGGGCTCGTAATGGCAAACTGAGGATCGCAAATGGGCAATTGTCTGCTTTTCTCTCCCAGCCGGCAGGCGAGGGGACGTGGATTTCAGTTCCTCGGCCAATGGACAGGGGACAGGGGAGAGAGGAGTGGGGGGAGGGGAGAGTGGTCAGCTTCGCCGAATTCATCATTCATCCTTCATCATTCATCATTCGCCCCGCCCCCCGCCCCCCAACCCTGAATGATGAGTGATGAATGATGAATGTCCAGCCCCAATCCCCAATCCCGTCCCCTGCCAAGAAAAACTGAAAAATACAGACGTTTAACCGCGAGCCGGAGGCGATACGCGTTGAGCGGTGCAAAATGCAAAGTGCAAATTTCTACCGCGAAGAAAATCGGTCCGCCCCCTTAAGTCCGCAGCGACAAATGTCCGTAAAGACATATAGAGGAGTCAACGGGCAGTGGTCAACGGCCAAGCCGGGGCTCCAGCACAACACGACACCTGTTTTCGAGGCAGGCAGGGCGTTGGAACAGGAGCAAACGGAGGAAACGGAGAGCTAACCTTCGGCACTCTGTTATCTCCGTTGTCTCATGTTGAATCGGGTCTTCCGTTCATCCTTCCCCCTTCACCCTTGGCCGCCGTCACACACCTATGTAAGCGTGGCGATTATGAAGCGCGCGAGCGCGGCTCCACGAGCCTTTCGGTCTCGGCTAGGCGGAAAACGGTGCTGCACCGATCGACGGGGCGAAAAATCGGCCCGTCCCCTTAAGACCGGAGCGACAAATAGCCGTAAACAACATATAGAGGAGTCAACGGGCAGTGGTCAACGGCCAGGCCGGGGCTCCAGCACGAAGCAGTCAGTGGGCAGCGGCCGGTAACCGTGCGCGCCTTCACCCAACCTCTCCGGGAGGTGGGGGGACGCCGGCTCACGGCCAAGCGAGGCCGACCATCGGGAGGCCGGATTTACGGGAAGACAACGTTGGTTCGCCGTTGCATTACTTTGCTGAACACCGATAGCCCTAATCCCTGCGGCTCGCAAGGGCCAGGGGACTGACGCCTTTTCAGGCCGGGGCACCGACCGAAGGTTGGTCGCAGCCGAAACGAACGCATCCCCGTCATGGCCGTTGGCCAACGGCCAAACGGAGATACCCTGCGCCGCAGAGACCTGTAGCCAGCATGAACAGTTACTCTTGATTTTGCATTTTTCATTTTGCAATTTACATTTTGCAATTTGCAATTCGCGATGCGACTTTGGTCACCTGATGAAAACGGGGACAGGCACCGCAACGAATAGTGGTTCGAATCGAGCAATGATACAAGCCGTTGCGGAGCCAGTCCCCATTTTCATCAGGCCAGACGGTAGGGTGCCTGAAACGCACCACCATACAACTGCAAAAATTCACAGCCCCCAGGCGAAACCGCCCACCATGCCTTCCACACTCGCAACGCCTGCCAATCGCCGCCATTTTCTCTCATTTCCGCCAATTTTCTCTTACTACAAAAAATTCCCTGTCATTTCCTCTCATTTCCTCTCATTTGCTCCCAATTCCCGGCAAAATCAGGCCCCCCACTAGAACCAGAATTGGGCAGTTTATGCAGCAAACCCACAAATTTGTGTCGCAAACGGACGAATTCGGTCGGAGTTTGTCACTGTTTCGACACCCGAGTCTCCGCCAGCCCGGTTCACCTCTTGGCGCAACTCGCTACTCTGCAATAACTTCGGACGATCACAATTCGCAGGGGACCTTGAAATTTCAACCGAAAAGCTGCTAAAAGCTGCCAAACTATGTAGTGCCCGTAAGGGGGGTAAAAGTGACTGTCCAACTGCCCGCGGAACGGCCCTTGCCCAACCGACTGCTATTGAGCCAACTGGCCGATTCTCGTATCTTTTTCGGCGTATTGCAGTACAGCAGGCGGGGCCTGGCTCCATTGTCGTGGTCCCACGCGAAAGTCCCGCTCGAAATATCGGACCGAGGCCGCCGAGTCGGGACCGGCGGCCTCCAATAGCGAGGATCAAAACCGTGGAATATCTGAATCGCAAGTGTATCGAAGGACTGTCGGAAAAGACCTTCCAGCAACAGCACCCCTATCCGTGGGTGAACATTCAAGGCACGCTGACTCCTCAGGCATATCAGCGTCTCTACGAGACCCTGCCCGATGTGTCGTTGTTCGACAAGAAGGTGGCCGTCAAACGGGCGTACGGCCAAGGGTACCAGGATCGTTACCTGCTCCACTATCGGCCTGATGTGCCGGTGGCCCAGCCTTGGCATGAGTTCATCGCGGAGCTTCAGGGGGCCGACTATCAGGCGTTCCTGCGTCGCATGTTCGGGCTCGGACGCCGCAGCCGGCTCATCCTGACTCACGAATGGTATTACGCTTGGGAAGGCTGTGCCGTGCCGCCGCACTGCGACGCCCGGCGGAAGCTGGCCACGCACCTCTTCTATTTCAATACCGAAGCGGATTGGGATTCGAATTGGGGCGGTCGCGTGCTGATGCTCGACGACGAGAAACGGCTCAACCCGCACACCGGTCCGAAGTTCGGCGAGTTGCGTGTGGGGGCGTCGATCGATCCGCGCGGCAACGGCAGCCTGTTCTTCCAAAGGACCGAGCACTCGTGGCATGGCGTGGAACCGCTGTCGTGCCCGCCTGGCCATCTGCGGAAGCTGTTCGTGATCACGATCAACATTCCCACGTTTCAAGTGCGGTGGCGGAGGATTCGCGGCAAGGACCCGGACGGATATCCGATCTGCCGCAAGGTGGCATAAGACGTGCAAGAATGCCCGTTGTGGTGCAGGCGCACTGCAAGTTCACTTCCAATTACGGCCGCGGCGCTGGCGGCGCATACGATGCAACTTCCGACCTTGCCGCCGAATCTGAAGAAGCACCGGCTCGGGTCGTGGCGGTGGTTGATCGCGCTGCTGGTGGTGGTCACAATTTGGGGCTTCGTTGACGTCCGTCGCCGCGGATATTACTATCCCCAGACGCCGCAAGAGCATCGGACCGATCTGACGGTCTACACCGAGGCGGGGTGGGCTTTCCTCAACGGCGGCGAGCCTTACGAAGTGGCCAATCCGCGCGGCTGGACCTATCTCTATCCGCCGCTGTTCGCCCTGCTGTTGGCGCCGCTGCACGTGCTGCCGACGCAAGACCAGGTCACCGTGTGGTTCTTCATTAGCCTGCTTTTCTGCTGGGGCTGCTACCGCGAGTGCCGCCGCATCGTCGAGATCGTGTTGCGCGAAGACGCGGCGCGGGCGGCAGCTTGGGCCCGCTGGTTTCCCTGGCTCGGCGTTGCGGCCGTCGCCGTCGCGCTGCTGCCCACGTTGAATTGCTTGCAACGCGGACAAGTTGGGCTGCTAAAACTCTATCTGCTCCTGCTGGGCGTGCGCTTGGTTCTCGGCGGCCGCACCTATCGCTCCTGGTTGGCCGGCGGCATCGTGTTGGCCATGGCGGTCGTGCTGAAAATCATTCCGGTGCTGCCGGTCGGATTCCTGTTGTTGCTGCAACTGGCCGATTTTGTGCGAAAGCGTCGGGCGCGGCCGACCTCGCCGGAACCGGTCGGGCGCCGGTTTGCGGCGTCTACCTTGGGCGTGTCGTTCGGGCTTGTGCTCTTTTTCTTTCTCGTGCCTGCGGCGCTGATCGGCTGGGATGCCAACCTGCGGCACCTCGATACCTGGGCCCGCTTCATGCTTACCAAGGCCGACGACGGCGGCATGGACCCGCGTTCGGGCAATTCGCACTCGGCACGCAATCAAAGCCTTCAAAACGCCATCTACCGCTTCGGCAACTTCACCGCCCACGTCGCGGCCGGCGGCCCCGACGATCGGCTGGTCGAAGAGTTCCAGGCGCCGGCGATGGCCATGGACCTCGGCGAGAGCGAGAAGGCCCTCCTGCTGGCGCGGGGCGCTGGCGTTGGCGCTGCTGCTGTTGGGCACGCGACTGGTCCATGGCAACGGCAGCCGGCTGAACCTGGCCACCGGTTTCGCACTCTCGCTGGCGGCCATGTTGGTTGTCTCGCCCGTGGCGCGAGGCCATTACTTCATGCTGCTCGCGCCGGCCACGATACTGGTTCCCCTTTGGCTCGATGGGCACAACCGGCCCCGGGCCGCCGCCACCCTGGCCATCATCGCGCCGGTGCTGCCCATTGTGCACTATCTTCTGTTCCCCTACGCAGGACGAATCGGCCTGCTGGGCTTCGGAACGGCCGCGTGGCTGATGGCCGCGCTGGCGCTCATGGCCCGGGCCGAGCATTCCTCGCGCCGTGCGCCGAATGTTTGCGACCTGCCGGCTGCGCTCGCGGCAAAAGCGGCGTGAGCAACGACCCACCGGCGGATGCGAGCGGCCACTTCCCTTTATCGCCGCCAGAGGCGATAATTCCGCCATGGGAAGCAGATGGCTGGCGGTGGCAGGCGCGGTGCTGTTGCTCGGCGGTTGCCGTGCGCAGAAAGAACCGCCGACGTCTGTTCCCTCTTCTGCCGCCGCGCAACCCGTCGGCTTGACCGATGACTTTGGGTTGCCGCTGGTAATTGTGGTTGAAGTGCCCGATGTGCCGCCCGAGATTCAGGGTCCGTCGCCGCCGATCAACGACGAGCCGGCATCGCGCTGAAGCAAGATGGACGTATTCTCCTGGACACAATTGCTGTTCGTCAGCGAGTGGGCCATTCGTCTGACGATGTTGCCGGTGATCGTGTTGCGCAAGGAGAAACCGGCCACCTGCCTGGCGTGGCTGGCCATCGTCTTCTTCGAGCCGTGGATCGGCTTGGGACTCTATCTGCTGATTGGCGAAAACCGTCTGGGGCGGCAGCGCCTCGCGCGGCGACGCAGCCGCCGACCGCAACTCGATGCCTTCGCGTGCCCGCAAGCCGAGGCCTCGTACGTCATCGACGGCGACGCAAAGGAATGCGACGTGCTGGTCCACCTGGCCGAGCACGTCGGCGGACTGCCGGTCGTCAGCGGCAATTCGCTCTTCTTGATGTCGGACACGGACGTGGTGATCGACCGGCTGATTGCCGACATCGATGCCGCCCGGCAGCACGTACACCTGCTGTTTTACATCTTCAAGGACGACAAGGTCGGGCAGCGGGTGGCGGAGGCGTTGATTGGGGCGGCCCGGCGGGGGGTAATGTGTCGCGTCTTGGCCGACGCCGTGGGCTCGCGGCGGCTGTTCCGCCACTTGGCTCCGGCGTTGCGTCGCCAGGGCGTTCGCATCTTCCCCGTGCTGCCGGCCCCGCTCTGGCGAATCCCTTTTTCCAGGCTGGATCTCCGCAATCATCGCAAGCTGGCGGTCATTGACGGCGCCGTCGCCTTTGCCGGCTCGCAAAACATCGTCGAAGCCAGCTACGGGCATAAGCGCGCCGGCATCTGGCACGATCTAATGGCCCGCATCACGGGCCCCGTGGTCCGGCAACTCCAGGGGATTTTTCTCGAGGATTGGTTCTACGAGACGGGCGAGATGTTGGAGGACGCCGCGTTGTTTCCGTCTAGTCCCGCCGCCGGTCCCGCCGCCGTGCAAGTGGTCCCCACGGGGCCCAATCTGGCGACCGAGCTGTTCCAGGACCTGATCGTGCGGGCGATTTTTCTGGCCCGGAAGCGCGTGGTGATCACTTCGCCGTACTTTATTCCCAACGAGGCGATGTTGCTGGCGTTGCGGCTGGCCGCCTTGCGAGGAGTGCAGGTCGATCTGGTGTTGCCCAAGCGAAGCGATCATCCCATCGTGACCGCCGCCGGCAATTTCTACTGCGAATATCTGATGCGGCACGGCGCTCGCGTGTTCCTCTTTCAGCCGGGCATGCTTCACGCCAAGACGCTGACGATCGACGATGAACTGGCCATGTTCGGCTCGGCCAACTACGACATCCGCTCCTTTAGCCTGAACTTCGAGCTGAATCTGTTCGTCTACGCCGAGGAAGCGGTGCGGGAGATGCGCCGCCTTCAGCAGAATTATCTGGATCAATCGCGACCAGCGAGCCTCGACCAATGGCCGGGCCGAACCCTCGCAGGCCGGCTGAAAATGAATCTCGCCAAGCTCTTCAGCCCGTTGTTGTGAGCCGCCGCATCGTAGTCAGCCTCGTCGGGGTTTGAAAACGGCCCCGACCAATGTTGCGAACCGCTCGATCCCGCGGTTCATCGGCGATTCTTTCGCACCGCCGGGGGGATTCTCCACACAAAACCTATTAACTACGTGCCGAATGTGCTATTCCCCTGTGGAGGGTGATTCGGTATAATAGGTAAAGTTACCCCCTCTTCAGAGAGAATTTTTGAGGGGGTTGAGGTCCTCCTCTGCGGGTAGGAAGGGAAGCGCGCATGAAGGCCGCATATATTGAAGAACCGGGCCCGGCGGAAAAAATCATCTTTGGCGATCTGCCCAAACCAAAGCCCACCGGCAGTCAGGTCCTGGTGAAAGTCAAAGCGGTGGCGGTCAATCCGGTCGACACGTACATCCGTGCCGGCATGTACGCTACCGATTTGCCCAAGCCGTTCGTGATCGGCTGCGATCTGGCCGGCGTGGTCGAATCGGTTGGGCCGACGGCGACGCGGTTTAAGCCGGGCGACCGGGTTTGGGGCAGCAATCAAGGATTGTTGGGCCGGCAAGGCACCTTCGCCGAGTTCGCCGCCGTAGACGAATGTTGGCTCTATCCCACGCCGGAAGAAGTTTCCGACGAGGATGCCGCCGGCATTGCACTGGTGGGCATTACCGCCCATCTCGGCTTGTTCCGCGAGGCGCAGTTGAAGGTGGGCGAGCGGGTCTTCGTCAACGGCGGCTCGGGCGGCGTCGGCTCGTGTGTGATCCAAATGGCCCGGGCGGTTGGCGCCCGCGTGGCAACCACGGCCGGCAGCGACGAGAAGATCAAGATCTGCCGTGAACTCGGGGCCAACATGGCCGCAAACTACCGCACCGACGACGTCGACGCCTTGTTGCGTCGCTTCGGCGCCATCGACGTGTGGTTTGAGACCTTGCGCGAACAGGATTTCCAGCGCGCCGTGACTCACATGGCGATGCGCGGGCGGATCGTTGTGATTGCCGGGCGCGATTCTCGGCCGCCGTTTCCCGTGGGGCCGTTCTACGTCAAGGACTGCAAACTCTTCGGCTTCGCCATGTTCAACGCCACGCCCGAGGAGCAGCGGAAGTGCGCCGCCGAGATCAACCGTTGGCTGGCCCGCGGAAAGCTCCGACCGCGGATTGATCGGGTAATGAATCTCTCCGAAGCCGCCGCCGCGCATCGCCTCCAGGAGGAGAACACGCTGCGGAAGGCCAGCACGCTGTCCGGCAAGATCGTGCTCACGCCGTGACGTACTTGTCGTGTGAGATTGCCACGTCGGGGAATGCGGCCGGGACTTGTTTGTCAACCGTTACCAGCGGAACGTTCAAGTTCTCGGCAACGGCGACAAACTCGCAATCGTAGGCCGTGCATCCGCTCTGTGCTGCCCAGCGAAGGACATGGCCGCTAGAACAAGAACACGGCCGCGGCAACCACCGTCGTCCAGAGGCCGTCCTTGTCGCCCTCGGCGGTTTGCACGCAAGCCCGCGTGTTAATGATCTTGCCCGACATGTGGTAAATCTCTTTCCGCTTGTCGTAGGCCGTTTCGGGATCGAATTCGATGCCCAACGTGGTGGCCAGCATCGTGGCGGCCATATCTTCCACGAGATCGCGCATGCCGCGGCTCGGTGATGCCGTAGTCGTGATGCTCAGAGATGTACCCGTACTGCTCGCCTTGGGCGGGCACGGCCAGCCCCACGCCCGCCCCCACCATCCGCGACGGTTCGTTGGTCGAGGCCTCGGCCAGCACGACGTGGACGATCTGGCCTGGTTTCAAGCGCGTCAGCCCGCGGGTCCGCGAGATTACCTTGCAATGCGGGGGGTAAATGCTCGACACCCGCACCAGGTTGAACACCTCGATGTCGGCGTCGCGCAACGCCAACTCGAAGCTCTGCAACCGCGTCCGATGCTTGCCGACACCCTTCGTAAAGAAGACCTGCCTGGGCACAAACGCTTCGCTCACGTTCACCTCCGCTTGATCGGGAAAGAAAAAAGGGCCGCCCAATCGGCATCCGCGGCTTCCGTCGGGCCTGTCCCGCGCTATGGCGACAAAGTTACCCGATTCTCGCCAATTTCGCAAGTCATTTTTGCGGCGGGGGCGACGGGGCGTTCGGTGATGGGGCGGCCCTGGCCCGTACAATCCGCATCCTGGCGCTTCCGATGCCCTTTGCAACGCGGCAAGACGCCGCGTCTCCTGCCCAGCCCTTGACAGCCCCGGCGGAATGCCCTGAAATGATGCCATGACTCGAGACTTGCACGATGGCCGCCAGGACGGTTTTCAGCCCCTGGAAGCGTTCGACGCTCGCCGCGTCACCGGCTTTGCCGACATGTTGCGAAAAATGGCGCGGACGGCCTTCGGCGGACGCGAGTTGGGCGAGGCCTTTGAAGTGCTCGCGGCCATGGCCGCCGACCCCGACTGCACCATCGTCGTAACCCTCTCCGGCGCCATGACGATCGCCAAGATGGGCTTGGTGCTCTGCCAGATGATCGACGCCTCGTTGGCCCATCTGATCATTAGCACCGGCGCGATCATCTCCCACGGCCTGTCCGAAAACCTCGGCGGCGTGCATTACAAGCGCGATCCGGCCATCTCCGACGAGCAGCTCTATCGCTGGGGCTACAACCGCGTCTATGACACGGTCGAGATGGAAGCGAACCTGCATCGCGGCCAAGACCTCGTCAATCGCGTGCTTGCCGATCGGGATTGGTCCAAACCGGCCTGCTCGTGGGAACTCAACCGGGAGATCGGCCGCCGCCTCGTCGAAGACAAACAGATGCCCAGCATCCTCGGTTCCGCCTTCCGGCGCGACGTGCCAGTGTACGTGCCGGCCATGACCGATTCGGAGTTGGGGCTGAGCATCGCCAAACATGCGCTGGCGCCGTTCTCCCGTCTCCTGACCAACCTTCGGTCGGTGCCCGGAGAGGGGCCGGGGCTGAGGTCAGCCAGCGACCATTCCGACCTCGATTCTTTCTTCGCCCACGTCCCCTCCTACAATCCATTCCTGGACCTTCACAACTACACGCAACGGGTGCTTTCCGCCAAACGCTTGGGCATCTTTACCGTCGGCGGCGGCGTGCCGCGAAACTGGGCTCAGCAGGCGGGCCCGTTTGTCGAAACGCTCAACATGCGGTTGGGCACGAAGCTGCCCGTCCCTCGTTTCCACTACGCCGTGCGACTTTGCCCCGAACCGGACCACTGGGGCGGCCTGAGTGGTTGCACCTACGCGGAAGGCATTTCCTGGGGAAAGTTCGTCAGCCGCGAAGAAGGGGGCCGCTTCGCCGAAGTCCATTGCGACGCCACAATCGCCTGGCCGCTGCTGGTTCGAGCGATTTTGGAACTGAAGGCGGAGAAGGTTTAGGACCTTCGGCGGCGATTGATAAACAAGTGGTATACTTGATGATGACTAGCTAAAAACGTCATCAACGCCCATGCCACTTGATCCCACCCAATTCCTCGGGATTCCTTCGCCCGGCCCAGATAAGGCCGACGCACTGCTGTTGCCGGTGCCGTTCGAAAAGACGGTTTCCTACGGGACGGGCACCGGCCGCGGGCCGCAGGTGATCCTCGCTGCCAGCCTGAAGCTCGAGACCTTCGACGAAGAAACGCTGATCGATTTCACCGAGCCCCGCGCCTCCACACGCTGTCGCCGCTCGGGGCCGATGGGCCAATGGAGGATTGCCTGGCGCGAATCCGAGATCATGTGCAGTCCTTGCCGGGCAAGTTCCTGCTGTCGCTCGGCGGCGAGCATACGATTACGCACGGGCTGGTCAACGGCTTGTTCGCCGATCCGGCCGAGGCAACGATCGTGCAGATCGACGCCCACGCCGATCTGGCCGACGAGTTGGACGGTTGGCGATGGTCGCACGGCACCGTGATGCGAAGGCTTTGGGAGCAAGGCTGCCGACTGATTCAGATCGGCATTCGCAGCTTGACTCGCGACGAGTACCACTTGGCCACGGACGATTCACGCATCACCACTTACTACGCCCACGAGATGAACGGCCGATGGCCGGAGGTTCTTGAATCGCTCCGGCGCATCGAAGGCAAGGTGTATCTGACCATCGACGTCGATGGCCTCGATCCGGCGATCATTCCCAGCACGGGCACGCCGGTGCCGGATGGATTGTCGTGGCGGCAAACGATCGACGTGATTCGCGTTTTGACCACGCAGACGCCGTGCCGCCTGGTGGGGGCCGACATCGTCGAGTTCGTTCCATCGCCGGCTCCGCCCGGCTGCGATCCGGCCGCCGCCCGACTGGCGGCTAAGCTGCTGGCTTGGTGGTGGACGGGCAGCAAAGTTAGCCGCTAGCACGGAAAGATAGGCGTGGAGAAGAGGCCACGCAGGCTGCGGGCACTCTAACGATCTTGCCGGTTCGCGATCCCGCAACCCGCCCGCATGGGGAGTGGCCCCGTATCGCGGCGGAGCTTTCGCGTACTACAATCGCCAATTGCGGCCGAATTCAATGAAATGGAATTATTGGTTCCGTTGTTGATTAGAAAACAGTTCCGGCAGTGATGCAGGACTCAATAATCGTTGCCCGTCGCCGGCTACCGACTGAACGCTCACCATGGCCGCCATCAACCTCCGATTAGTTCTACCCGTCGCTGCGCTGCTGAGTTGGTTGCTCGCAATGGCGGAAGTCCGCCGGGCTTGCGCCGAGTCGTACGTCGTGGCCTCGTTCCATGGTTCGACCGAGTCGGCCGGCTCCGGGACCGATTCCCGGCCGGCGCGCTATTCTGTCTCGGTGGTTGACTTCACGTGGTTTGATTCAGCCCGCGGGCGGAGCATTCCGCTTCGAGTTTATTATCCCGACAGCGACTCCGAGCGGTTCCCCGTTATTGTCTTCTCGACCGGCCTCGGGCGATCGAAAGACGACTGCCCATACCTCGGCCGTCATTGGGCGAGTTGCGGCTACGTGGCCGTTCACGTGCAGCACAAGGGGAGCGACAGCAGCGTCGAGCACGGCCTGCGGCCGCGCAAGGAATTGCAGCAGGCCTTCTACGATCCCAAGAACATCCGCAACCGCCCCATGGATTTGATCTTCGTCATCGACCAGCTTGAACGGTTGCACGAAGAGGGCTCGGCGTTGGGCAACCGATTGGACCTGGACCGCATCGGCGTATCAGGCCATGACTTTGGCGCCCAGACCGCCATGGCACTTGCCGGCGAGGTCTTGCCGGGGCAAATTGCCTTTGCCGAGCCGCGGGTAAAGGCGGTGGTCGCGATGAGCGCACCGGTGCCTCTCGGAGAGGTTCCTCTGCCGCTGGCCTATGGCGACATTTCACGCCCGTGCATGCATATCACCGGCACGGCCGACAACAGCATCGTGGCCACTACCACAGCGCCGCAGCGTCGCCTGCCTTTCGACTACACGGCCGGCCCCGATCAATACCTGCTCACTTTCTACGGTGCCGACCACCTGATGTATTCGGGTGGCACGCGCGATGCCGTGTTTCAGCGGCAGATTGCCGAGTGTTCCACGGCCTTCTGGGACGCCTATCTGAAGAATGACGCCCGCGCCAAGACCTGGCTGGCCGACAAGGGCATCGATAGCCATCTCGGCTCGATCGGCTGGGTGGAAAAAAAGGTCTCCGGCGGCGACCGGCAGGCGGCGACTCTCAGCCCGCGCGACTGACGAAGTCGCCTGTTGATTTGCTTGTCAGACAAGCAATGTCTTAGCCGCCAGCGCAATCCGGCGGTTCGGATCTCGTGATCTTTCCAACGGTCGGTTTCCGCCGGCGGGTATCGGGCGTTCCGAAGTTGTTGATGAGCTTCAGGTTAGCATGCCGGTCGGCCTATGGCTTTTCGGGGCGGCTGTGTTACAATTCCGTTGTCAATTTCTGTTCCGCAGAATCGTTACGCTTAGGCAGGAGAGTCGCGCTATGGACATCACCCCCATGGCCGAGGGCATGGCGAGCACCGTTTGAGCATTGCCGGCCGTATTGTGCAAAACGACCTCAGCGAGCATCGGGCCACGCTCGAGCGGCTAATGGACCCCGGTCAGTCGGCCCAGCCGCTGCTATTAGACCTGACCCAGGCCGACTTTATCGACTCCAGCGGGCTCAGTTGGCTCTTGGTATGGCACAAACGTTACAGCGGCGCCAAGTCGAAACTCGTGCTGTACTCGATTCCGCCCATGGTGCTCGACGTGCTTCGTATGATGCAGCTGGATTCGGTCTTCAACATTGCGGATGACGAGACGACGGCCCGCCAGATGCTGGAAGGAGCCGTCGGATGAGCGATCCGAATGAACCGGTTCACTTTGAAGAGGTAGACCTCGACGGCATCCCGTCGGAGAACGCGACGGCACAGATTATCGATTTGGCCGTGCGTCTGCCCGCCAGCGATTTGTTCATCGTCGCCAACGAGGAGCACACGGCCATCGCGGCGCGCCGCTTCGGATTGATAAGGCAACTTAGCGTCTGCACGCCGGAGACCGGCCGGCGGCTGATCAATCATTTCAAGGCGTTCGCCGCCATGGACGTGGTGCAAAATCGGCATCCGCAGGACGGCCGAGCCGTCATCTCGCCTGCCGACGGCCAGCGGATTGACCTGCGCATCAACACGATCCCCACGCTCTACGGCGAGGATATGACGGTCCGGTTGCTGCACCACGAGATCGAGAAATTCGAGTTGCCTGCCCTTGGCCTGCACCGCAAGGACCTGAACGACTTGTACAACTTGTTAAGCAAGCCGAGTGGGCTGCTGTTAGTCACCGGTCCCACCGGTTCGGGCAAGACCACCACGCTTTACGGCTGCCTGCAATATCTCAACAACGGCCAGCGCAAGATCAACACGATCGAAGACCCGGTGGAATTTGCGATCGACGGCGTGCGGCAGTCGCAGATCAACCCGCAGATCGATCTCGACTTCCCGGAACTGCTGCGGAGCGTGCTTCGCCAATCGCCCGACGTGATTATGATCGGCGAAATTCGCGATCCCACCACCGCCGACACGGCCGTGTTGGCGGCCAACAGCGGCCACCTGGTGCTGGCCACGCTGCACGCGTCGGTGGCGGCCGCCGCGATCGACAGCATGCTCGCCTACGAAGTCCACCCGCATTTCCTCTCCACCTGCCTGCTGGGCATCATCTCGCAGCGGTTGGTGCGTACTCTCTGCCCGCGCTGCAAGGAAGCGTTCGACCTGAGCGGCGCCCCGCAGACGTTCGAGGACGTGAAACGCTGGCTCGAGCCGGGCGAAGGCGAGCAGATATTCTCCGCCCCCGGCTGCGATCACTGTTATCACGAAGGCTATAGCGGCCAGACGGGCGTGTTCGAGGTCCTCCGCGTGAGCAGCGAAATCCGCCGCTTCATCCACGAAGGCAAGAGCGTTGACGACATCCGCGCCAAGGCGGTGGAGCAAGGCATGCTCGATCTTCGCCGCTCCGCCCTGCTGAAGGTGGCCAAGGGCGTGACCAGCACGGAAGAGATCGTTCGCATCATCTCCACCGAGCATCTCATGCCGGGTTGATCGTCAAGCCAAATCGCAGCAACGCGTAGTTCTTCTTCCCCGCGCAGAACCAGGGTGGACTGGCCGACCAACTGGGCGGGGCCAAGATGCATATCGAGACCTTCCACGCGGCGGTTGTTCACATAGGCCCCGCCCTGGATGATGATTCGCCGGGCCTCGCTCTTGTTCTTGCAGAGGCCCGATTCGAGCAGGGCGTCGATGATCGGCAGCCCGGCGCCCGAGAGCCGATCGCGCGGCAGTTCCTTGCTCGGCACGTCGGCGAAGATGCCGGCCAGTTGGGCATCGCTCAACTCGCCGATCTCGGCGCCGAAGAAGATTTCGGTTGCCCGTTCGGCCGTGGCCAGCCCCTCCGGACCATGGATCAAGCCGGTCAGCTCGGCGGCCAATCGCCGCTGGGCGCCGCGCCGGCCGGGGTCCGTTTGATGCTCGGCCAGCAGGGCGTCGATCTCCTCCTGCCCGAGGTCGGTGAAGAATCGCAGGCAGCGTGCCCACGTCGGCATCGTCGAGATTGATCCAGTATTGATAGAAGTGATAGGGACTGGTTCTTTCGGCCGAGAGCCACAGCGCGCCCGACTCGGTCTTGCCCATCTTGCTGCCGTCGCTGCGGGTCAACAGCGGGCAGGTGCAGCCGTAGAGTTGCACGCCGCGGAGCCGCCGGGCCAGGTCGATGCCGGCCGTGATGTTGCCCCATTGGTCGCTCCCGCCGGCCTGCAACTCGCAGCCGTATTGCTCGTAAAGATGGACGAAATCGTAGGCCTGCAAGAGCATGTAGCTGAACTCGGTGTAGCTCAGTCCGGCGTCGCTGCGTCCGAGCCGGCTGCGGACGGAATCTTTGGCCAGCATCACGTTGACGGGAAAATGCTTGCCCACGTCGCGGAGGAACTCCAGGTAGCCGAACTCGTCCCATCCAGTCGTAGTTGTTCACCAGCAGGGCCGAGTTGGGCCCGCAATCGAAATCGAGGAATCGCTGCAACTGGGGCTCCATGCCGGCAATGTTTGCTTGAAGGGCGTCGACCGAGAGCAGGTTGCGTTCTTCGCTTTTGCCGCTGGGGTCGCCGATCATGCCGGTGGCCCCGCCGACCAAGGCGATGGGCCGATGCCCGGCCTTCTGAAACCGCCGCAGCACCATCAGCGCCACCAGGTGGCCGACGTGCAGGCTGTCGGCCGTGGGGTCAAAGCCGACGTAGACCGTCCGCGGCTTCTCCACCAGCAGCCGCGGCAGGTTGGCGTCGTCGGTCGTTTGGTTGATCAGCCCGCGCCAGGATAACTCGGCAATAATGTCTTGCATCGCAACTCGCTAGTGGTTAAGTGGCTGGTGGCCAGTGGTTAGTGGTGAGAACGTGTTTTGAAGATCATAGGCAATGTAGGTGAACGCTCCGCTCGATGCAATGGTTTTCTCGTAATGGGCGATTTGGGGCACGTTTTAGGACTTAGGGCTTAGGACTTTGGGATTACGGATTGGGAGTAGTGGATAGTGAACAGGGGGCGGTGGATAGCCGCGTTGTTGGAGCATCTTGTTCGGAAAACGCCTATTGATTTTGGCAAAAGCTCACGCGAATTTCGAGCATCTTTTGCCCGCGCGAGGGTGAACCGGGCTGGCGGAGATTCGGGTGTCGAAACAGTGACAAATTCCGACCGAATTCGTCGGTTTGCGACACAAATTTGTCGGTTTGCTGCATAAACTGCCCAATTCTGGTTCTAGTGGGGGGCCTGATTTTGCAGGGAATTGGGAGCAAATGAGAGGAAATGAGAGGAAATGAGAGGGAATTTTTTGTAGTAAGGGAAAAGTGGCGGAAATGAGAGAAAATGAGAGCGATTGGCAGGGTTGATGAAAACGGGGACTGGCTCCGCAACGGTATCATTCCTCGATCCGAACCACTATTCGTTGCGGTGCCTGTCCCCATTTTCATCTGTGTGAATTGTTGCATGGTCTTTGCGGCGCAGGGTATCTCCGCTCGGCCGTCAGCCCGCGTTCCCTCGCAGCCGGGAGAGGGCCAGGGCGCGATCCGCCAACGGCTGTCATGAGCCGGCGTCCCCGCGCCTCCCGGAGAGGGCCAGGGTGAGGGGCGCGGCACGGTTGGTTACCCACCGGCCGCTGCCCACTGACGGCTTCGTGCTGGAGCCCCGGCCTGGCCGTTGACCACTGCCCGTTGACTCCTCTATATGTCTTTACGGACATTTGTCGCTGCGGACTTAAGGGGGCGGGCCGGTTTTTTTCGCGGTAGAAATTTGCACTTTGCATTTTGCACCGCTCAACGCGTATCGCCTCCGGCTCGCGGTTAAACGTCTGTATTCTTCACTTTTTTCCTGGCAGGGGACGGGATCGGGGATTGGGGCCGGACATTCATCATTTATCATTCATCATTCAGGGTCGGGGGGCGGGGGTCAGGGGTCTTGGGTCTTGGGTCTTGGGTCTTGGGGCTTGGGGCTTGGGTCTTGGGGCTTGGGTCTTGGGTCTTGGGTTGGGGGCGAATGATGAAGGATGAATGATGAAGGATGAATTCTGCGGCGAAACTGAGCGGCGGCCCCTCTCCCCACTCCCCTCTCCTCTCTCCCTCGTCCAGTGGCCGAGGACCCGAAATCTACGTCCCCTCGCCCGCCGGAAGGGAGAAAGGCACATCACCCATTTGCGATCCCCAGTTTGCCATAATGTGATGTCCCCGTTGCCGTTCCGGAGGAAGTCGTATTCCATCGGGCGAGACTGTTCCATGAGCAGCGGGTGTTGGAGGCGATGGACGGTCCCCCGAGCATGTGGACCACCATATGCCAATCTGCGTACGTCCGCTCCTTGCTACGCCACGTTAAATTGGGTAGGATGGTTCCCGAGGTGAAGTTTGGGACCCAATGCGCGATGGCACTGACGAGCAGGTAGGCAACCCTCGCGGAATGCGCCGCAGAGAGGGCTACCGCTCCCTACTGCTATTCTCAGTTCTCGGACCCTCACTCTTGATGGGCATATCATGCCAGCCTACGAAATCCCTGACGATTTAGTTGCGATGCTCAAGGCCCGCCGGGTCATCCCATTTATTGGCGCCGGTTTTTCCGGCTCTTTGAATTTGCCGGGATGGGAAACCCTTCTCGAAAGGATCGCGGAAGAGGTTGAGGACAATCTAACTTTCAAGCAGGTCCAAGAGTATTGTAATAATGACAATCTCCAAATTGCGGAGTATTACCTCCTGAAGTCTGATCGCAGCATTGGCCCATTGCGTCACACGATTGCCCGCTCCCTGACAAATATCAAGCCATTGACATCAGCGCCACATATTGAACTTATCAATCTTGGCACCCGCTTGGTTTACACAACCAATTACGACGACGCCATCGAAGCAACGTACCGACTACTCAATGAACCCTTCACTGTAATCGCCCTGCCGAAGCACGTTGCCACGTTGGACACGCAGAAGACGCAGATTGTAAAGTATCACGGGGACCTCCGCCACGAAAAGACGCTTGTTCTCACCGAATCGTCCTACTATTCGCGGCTGGATTTTGAATCTCCGATGGACTTGAAGTTTCGGTCCGACATACTTGGAAGATCAGTCCTCTTCATGGGCTACAGCTTTCGTGATCTCAATATCCGCGTGATCTGGTACAGACTCATGCGAATGATGAAGGACATCCACCCGTCCGATCTTCAAACCTCCTATATCGTCATTCCCAGAAAGAATCCCGTCCTCGAGTTGTTGTACCAGGAAGTTGGCATACGGACAATCGTGCTTGATCCGGCCGGCGCAATCAAACCGGACAGCCCAGATGCTGCGAATCAAACAAATCGCCTCTTTGCGGCGTTCATGTTCGACCTTGCGGACCGCTGTAGTGATAATGGGAAGATCCCCGGTCAAGCCACTGCCCAATTTGCCTCACAGGCTCTCTTCGACCGTATCGAGGAAATGCTTGCACAACTTTCGGACGACCCGCATTCGTTTCTTCACCCAGTGCCGGCGGAGCTGGTCCACGCCATGCACGTAGCATCCTTACGTAGGATTCCCCCGCACTTCGCCGCGGCAACCAAGAATTGTCTCGGGACTCTGGCAGACATACAGTTCCGTGCTTTCCCGTTTATTTACCCCTCGGTTCGTCTGTCGTTGAACTTCGTCAACCAATTCGGGCACGACCCCACCGTCACGTTTTGGATCGCCCGTGGCCTAGGTTTTGGGCCCTCGCGTGACGTAATTCTTGCTGCCGGCCTGCCCTGGAAAAAAGTGTGGTCGCAAAAGGTCCCCGAACACGGAGCCAAAAAGCTCCTGGCCGCCTTCAAATCCGAAATTGATAATCATGCGAACGGCCACCGTGACCCCGACATCGCCTATTTGGCTGACATCGCTTTGCGCATAAGAGACGCCCAAATCGTTGACGATTCGCTAACTGATGTCAGAAACCAGGCGTCCGAACTAATTGCTCGCGCCTCTCAACTCTACGCAACTGTATCATCGATGACTCCGACTCCCGACCATGGCCCCGATGTCAAGGTGGTACTTGCTCAGATTGAAGAACCAGCACAGGGGACCGAACACACGCCGCCGTTTGCAGACGATATTCCTTTTTAACACACCTCGGGTATAGCCCCTGGTTAACCTCGACGTTCAACGTCCCCTTTCGCCATCGGTTCCGGAGACACAATACTGAACCATTGACTCAAACTGAGCGGTGTTCTTGGATTCACGACAAAACATCCGGAAATTGCGAGACCTGGCAGATGAGAAACGAAGCTCGGGAGGTCGATTTGCATGACATCGCAAAAAAACGCCCCTGACCTCGCAAAAAACCAGTATCAAACGCAATTCCTATTCAGAAAAAGTGCTCACTTTGTGTATTGAGAAGAATCGAGGAGCTTCGCAACCTCTGGGCATGGCAAGATTGGCACGGCTGGTGATTCCTGGTTGCCCGCGTTTTGAAACCGCAGAAACCGGGCCCGAAGCCAAAACCACGGAAGCCGCGAACAAGAAAAAGGCATGAATTAGGCAGTAGGTCGGCCGAACGCTTGCTGCTGACGCTGATTTGGGCAGCGTGGCTATCGAGGCCATGCCTCGCAAAGAAAGGGAGACGATTTGAATGCAAGCTTATGACCGTACACTAAGCGTCGTATTCGATCTGAACGTCCGGCTGATGATCCCGCTATTCCAGCGGCCTTACGTATGGAAGCGGGAAGAGAACTGGGAGCCGCTTTGGGAAGCCGTGGAATCTGTCGTAAACCGCCGCATCTTGGGACACGAACCACGGCCCCACTTCCTTGGCGCCATTGTGCTCGACAGGATGGATGTACCGTGCGGCGAGGTGGACGAGCGGCGAGTCATTGACGGGCAGCAAAGGCTCACGACCCTACAGGTAATGCTCGCGGCGATTCGTGATCTGTGCAAAGAGAAGGGTGCCGAGAACTACCAAGGGGCCTTCGGCCGGCTGACCGAGAACTACGTCGTGTCGCAACGCATCCCGGAAGCCGTGTACAAGGTCTGGCCGACCAGCCGAGATCGAACGCACTTTGTCAATGTGATGAGTTCTGGCTCAGCAGCGACGCTGCTTGACGCTTATGCCACGAAAAAGGCGACGCGGATACGTCACCAAATCCCTCAAGCTTACCTCTACTTCTCCGATGCCGCCAAAGAGTGGATCGGCGAGGCTACCGGTGAGGAACTGGCGCATCGTCTTGAATCGCTCCATGCCGCGATCCGCCAAGACTTGCTGCTTGTGGTCGTCAACCTTGGTGAGAAGGACGACGCCCAGTTGATTTTCGAGACGATGAACGCGCTGATGACCCCGCTCCTGCCGGGCGATCTCATCAAGAACCTTCTGTTCCAACGGGCCGAACGCGAGAACTTGGACGTGCAGGCAATCTATGACCGATACTGGATGCCCTTTGACGACAGTGACGGGCTTTGGCGAGAGGAGGTCCGACAAGGGAGATTGAAGCGGCCGCTGCTGGACTTGTACATCCAACACTACCTGACCCTCAAGAAGCGGGACGTGATCGAAATTCCGCACCTGTACGGCGACTACAAGGAGTATCTCGATGGATGCAAGGGCGCGAGCATCGAAGCCGAGGTAAAATCTCTCCGAGACTATGCGGACGTGTACAAGTCGTTCCGCGAATTCCCGGCCGATTCCCGTGTTCATTGGTTCTTCCGTCGGCTCGACCAACTCGACACGCAGATGCCTTTGCCGGTCCTGTTGGAGGTATTCAAGAACCCCAAGAGCGATGCCGATCGGACGGCGATTTTGGATCTGCTGGAATCCTATCTTGTTCGGCGCTGTGCTTGGACTGACCTACAAGGGGTACAACCGCGTATTCGTGGACTTGGTGAAGAAGCTCTCTGACACTGAATTCAGCGCCACAGAAGTGAGCGCCTACCTCCTCACTCGTGAAGGCGACAGCAGCCGTTGGCCGGACGACACGGAATTCGCCGACGCTCTTGTTCAATTCCCTTTGTACCGCACGCTCAAGAGTTCGCGCGTTCGGTTGCTGTTGGAGGCGTTCGAGCGGTCACTGTACGACAAGCGGACGGAACGCGTCGATGTACCGAGCGGATTGACTATCGAACACGTCATGCCTAAGGCATGGGAAGAGCATTGGCCTCTGCCGGGCGGCGCAGACAGACGCAGCCGAGTTGCGCAACCACATGATTCAGACCATTGGCAACCTGACGCTGCTGACCCAGCAACTCAACAGCACAGAGTCGAACGGTCCGTGGAAGCTCAAAAAAGGTGCGCTACTTAAGTACAGCAAGCTGCTGATGAACAGCCACGTGCAAGACGAAGAAGTTTGGGACGAAAAGGCTATTATGAAACGCGGCATGTTGATAGCGGAGAAGGCCAAACTGCTCTGGCCAAGGCCACAATCGCAATTATAGGTGCCGTTCGGAGAAGGAAGACAACGGCAGGCGAAAGTAGCGCGAGTCGAAACGGGGACGCACCTAGGATTGACGTTCAGTTTTCAGTTTTCAGTGTTCAGTGGCCGGTGGACGGGGGGCAGGGGACGGGGGACAGCAGAGAGGATTCCAGCCCATGAAATGCCCGTTCACCACGGTTCTGCCGGCTGTTTCGCTGCTTGTGTTCTTGGCGTATGTGCCGCCGGTTCCGGCGGCGGAGGAAGGCGCGGCCGCTAATTTTGTGGCCGGTCGCCTGCTGGAATTGAATGACAACGGCGCATGGTCGTGGTTCATGGATCCGCGTGCCATCGTGGACAACGGACGACTGATGGTCGGCTCCGTGCGCGCCAGCGGCTCGTTCAAAGACCGCGACAAGCCCGGCTGGGGCAACGTGGAACTTTCCATCCTCGACTTGGAAAGCCTGGCCGCCCGCGTCGTGACGCTGCACGAGAAATTCGAGCAGGACGACCACGACGCGCCGGGCCTGCTGGTCCTCCGCGACGGCCGCTATCTGGCGGCCTGCTCGAAGCACGGCCAGGAAACGAAAATGTATTACCGCATTTCGACCAGGCCCGGCGACCCCTTCGAGTGGGAGCCGGAAAGGGAATTCATCGCACCCGGCGTGGCGGGGAATTTTGCCGGCGACAGTCTCACCTATTGCAATCCGATGCGACTGTCCGACGAACCCGGTCGGACTTATCTTTTCCATCGCGGCAACAAGGGGAACCCGAATTATCTCCTCTCGGACGACGATGGTCGCACGTGGCGTTACGGCGGAAAACTGTTTGACGGGCTGCACGGCTACAGCCCCTATGTGAAATACGCCAGCAACGGCCGCGATACGATCTGGTTCGTTGCCACGGAAGACCACCCGCGCCAGTTCGGCAACAGCCTTTACGTCGCCTTCCTGCGCGGCGGAAAGATCTATGGTTGCGACGGAACACTGGTGGCTCCGCTCTCCACGACCACCAGCGCCGTGGTTCGGCCGTGGGATTTCACGAAGATCTACCAGGGCGGCGCGAACAACACCGCCTGGATGACCGATATCCGGCTCGATAAGAAGGAAAACCCTGCCGTGCTCTTCACCGTGAAAATGGATAGTGCCGGCACGACGCGCGGACACGGCGGCGACGACATTCGCTTTCATTACGCGCGCTGGGACGGCGGGCAATGGCAGGAGAACGAGATCGCGTATGCCGGGAAACGGCTTTACGCCGGCGAGGACGACTACACGGGCCTCGGCGCGATCGATCCACAGGACATCAGCGTGATTTACCTTTCCAGCGATGCCGACCTCGTAAGCGGCGCGCCGCTTGTCAGCGCCGCGGACAACCTGCGGCATCACGAACTGTTCCGCGGCAAGACATCCGACGGCGGCAAGACGTGGAAATGGATCCCGATTACCGCGAATTCGACGGTGGACAACCTGCGCCCGCTGGTTCCGGTCTGGGATGGCCAACGGACCGCGCTGGTCTGGATGCGTGGTTCCTATACCAACAACCGCGGCACGTGGACGACGAAGGTCGTGGCCGATTTGCTGACGGCGGAGGAGGGGAGAGAGGAGAGGTGAGAGAGGAGAGGTGAGAGAGGAGAGAGGAGAGGGGAGAGGGGAGAGGGTGGAGGGACGGCGTTAGGCGGTCTTTTGTTTCAAGGAGTTTGTTAGACCGCTGATTAAGCGGGCGACCTCCTCGGTGATCGCGACCAATTGGCCGGCCTGATCGGAGTCGATGTACCTGAGTCGTTCGGCGATGAGTACCTGAGTCTCTACTTCTTTGACCGACCCGTACGCCATGCCCAGGAAATTCAGGTAGTCTCGCGTCGTGTTGCGGCCGTTTCCTTCGGCGATATTTGAGGGGATCGACACGGCCGCCCGACGCAACTGGCTAATCAGACCATAGATTTCGTCACGTGGGAATGTGCCCGTTGCACGATAGATTGCCTCGACAAGGTCCATTGCCTTCTGCCACACAATCAAGTCGCGGTAATCACGGACGACGCTCATGAGTTTTCCTCCGGCCCATCTGACGTTGTCAATTCGGTCATCCGTCTCTCTCCCCTCTCCTCTCTCCTCTCTCCCCTCTCCTACCGCCATCGATCATCCATCGGATTCAACGGCCCGGCCAAGCGCGGCTTGGGCAGCGCCTTCAGGGCGAACTCGGCCAAGCGCTGGTCCTCCTTGGTGGCGATCTTGATGTTGATCGGTGAGCCGAGCACGACGAAGACCGGCTGGCCGAGGCGCTCGACCAGTTGGGCGTCGTCGGTGGCCGGAAAGCCGCCCCGCCTGGCATAGGCATCCAACAGCAGTTGGCGACGAAAGACCTGGGGCGTCTGCGCTTCCCACAAGCCGGCCCGCGAAACGGTCTCTTCGATGCGGCCTTCGGGGCCGACCCGTTTCAGCGTGCCCGCCACGGGCAGGGCGAAGATGGCGGCGCCCTTGCGCTCGGCAGCGGCGAAAATCTCGTCGATCCAGGGCTCGGCCAGGCAAGGCCGGGCGGCGTCGTGGACGCACACGAAGTCGGCCTCGGGCTTCACCCGGGCCAAGGCGGCCTCGACCGAATCGGCCCGCTCCGCCCCGCCGTCGATCACTTCGATGCCCAGAATGGCAATGTTGGCCGAAAACTTGAACTTGAAATCGGCGCGATCCTCCGGCGCGATCACCAGGATCGTCTGAATCACGTCGCTGCGCCCCAAGAAGCGTTCGGCCGAGTGCAGCCAGATCGCCTTGTTGGCCAGCGGCGCGAACGGTTTCTTGTAGCCCTTGTCCTTGAACCGGCTGCTGCGGCCGGCGGCCGGCAAGATCACGGCAAATTTGGCCACCTGAAAGCTCCCTTCATTAGCGTAGACGCGGCATGCCGCGTCTACAAGTGCCGAACTGACGCGGCGGGACGCCGCGTCTACTAATACGGCCGTCGGCCTATTAGTGTTGCCGTTTCGCGGCCGGGCGTCAAGGCGGCGCGCCGGTCGAAAAAGGGGACAGGCACCGTCGCCAAAAACGCTGTTTTGCGGAACGGAGCTTGATCGAGGCGACGGAGCCGGTCCCCATTTTCGCGGCGAGATGGCGCGTCTACGAGGCGTCCTACCTCGGCAGCGGCTTGCCTTTGAGCCACTCGGCAAGCGATTTCTGCAAATCCTCGACCGGGGGCACAAGATCATCTTTCTCGTGCCTCTGGTCGTCGAGGAAATCGGCGAGGTTATTGATGTTCTTTTGCAGCTTGTCGATGGCCGCCCGTTGGCCTTCGTCCCTGGCCAGCGTCGCGATACCTTTATGCGACTCATCGGCTCCGTCACCCGACAAGGCCACGGCGGCGTCGGCCAGGGGCTGTCGCATCCAACTTCGCAGGGCGAGGCTCTTGCCGGTGGTGGTCGCCCGCCGCAGGACGTCGGCGCAGGCGTCGGTCAAGAATTGGCCCAGTGCGGCGGCGGGCTCCATGGGGTTGATTCCGGCCGCCTCGGTATAGTTTAGCCGTCCCAGCGATCTGGCCGCGGTGCTGCGCGTCGAGAGGGAGAGTTTGTTGTCGCCAACCGCCTTCAGCATGGCATTGAAGACGGCGTTTTGCCGGCCCACCGAGCCGAGATAGCCGAGCGTTTCGAGCGCCTGGCCACAGATCCAGTCGTGGCCCACGGCGGAGCCACCATCGGGCGGATCGGTCTCGCTGGCTGGTTTGAGCAAGGTCGTGGTGAGCGTCGATTTCGCGTCCTCGTCGGTGATGCCCGCCGCCGCATGACGCAAGATGCCGACCATCGCCGCCGCCCGGATCGCGTCCGAGTTCTTCGCGTCTTGTACGACGGCGATCAGCGATTTCAAGGCTTCGGGCAGGGGTTTGGGAGTGCCGGCCCCCGTGACCTCCTCTTTGTTGAGATCGCCGATCATCAGCACGGCGTTCAACTGCACCGCGGGGTGGTAATTGCCCGCGAGCAGCTTGCGCATGTACTCCAGAGCCATTGCGTTCAGGTCGTCGTGGACCTCGCCGCTCTTGGCCTTTTGCAGATTGTTGTGCAACTCCTTCCGCAAATCCGGGAGCTTCGCAATGTTCTTGGGTTGCGGTTGCGACCAGCGGGGCAGCGAATAGCTGCCGTAGAACTTATCGAACATCGGCTGCTGGCCGGCGTCAAACTTGCCTGCCGACAGGATCGTGTTAATCTTGAACTGGTCCTTCTTAAGGTCAGTGGTCACCGGGTCTTCGTCGTATTTTGCCGCCGGCGCGGGGGAGACTGCGGCCGGCTGAGCCCAAGCAGTTCGGCACGTCGCAAAGCTCGCCAAAACCGCCGCTAGCAGTGCTAAGCAACGCAGTGCCAGACGGCAACTATGCGACTTCACGATCATGTGGCTCATTGGGGCTCTTGTTGCTTGGGCGGGAGGAGGAACCAAACTAAATATAGGCTACCAACGATGATGGGGCAGTGTCAAGTTAGGCAGAAGGCAGGGAAATTAGTGATTTGGGGCGGAAATCGGGCAATCCTGGGCCCGACTCGGCAGCCCAAGGCGACGAAAAGGAGAAACGGCGAGGAATCCCGGGTTGGGACGGGAGCTGTAGTGCCCCGCCCCGCCGCAGAGCGGACGAAAACGGGGAGAGGCACCGCAACTAATAGTGGTTCGGATCGAGCAATGATACAAGCCATTGCGGAGCCAGTCCCCGTTTTCTGGCCGTACAACCTGCACCCCAATGCCGTCCGGGAAAATTTCACGAGGAGAAACAGCGATCAGTCTCGGATACTGCAAAGTTGGCGGTCGAGTTTACCGATTATTTCGACAACGCTGAGTTGGTAAGTTTTTTGGGGTCATGCCCAGTTACCCCGCTCCTCCCAGCTTTCCCAAAGAAGCGACTGCCAGCACGGCCCTTTGGCCGGCATGGATGCCCGAGTATGACGATTCGCCGCTTGCCGCTGCCCCTTGGACCATCGACGCTGCTGACGCTTTGTCTGTTGATGGCGGCGGCCGGTTGTCATGCGGTCAACTTTTATACGCCGACGTTGCAAGCTCCGGTTCCAGCCCGCATGGAGGCGCCGCGGGAACTGTCGAAAGTCTCGTTGCCGACCTATCGGATCGAGCCGCCTGATGTGTTGTGGATCGGGAGCGTCAAGCTTGTGCCGCGGCCGCCGTATCAGATCGGGATTTTCGATGTGCTCCAGATTCGGGCCTTGGGGACGTTGGGCGAAGAGCCGATCAATTCGTATTACCTTGTCGAGGCCGACGGCAGCGTGAATTTCGGCCCCATCTACGGATCAGTCCGCGTCGAAGGAATGTCGGTCGAAGAGGCCAACCGGGAAATCACGTTGCACTTGCAGACTATTTTGCGGTGCCGGTGATCAGCGTTCATCTGACGCGTTCGTCGGGCGTTGAACAAATCACGGGATTGCACGTGGTCGAGTTCGACGGAACGGTGAATCTCGGCCGCTACGGCATGGTGCGCGTGGCCGGCATGACGATCACCGAGGCGAGGCAGGCGGTGGAGCGTCAGATGGCCCAATACTTCGATTCGCCGCGGGTGTCCGTCGATGTCTACGGCTTCAACAGCCAAGGCTACTATGTGGTCGTCGCCGGAGCCGGGCAGGGCGAGAACGTCCAGCAGTTTCCGATCACCGGCGGCGAGACCGTGCTCGATGCCATCAGCCTGCTTCAGGGGTTGTCGCAGATTTCGAGCAAAGTGATGTGGGTGGCGCGCCCCGCTCCGGGCGGCTTCGGCGCCGAACAGGTGCTGCCCGTCGATTATGTGGCCATTGCCCGCGGCGGCGTGACCGATACCAACTATCAGCTCCTGCCCGGCGACCGGCTGTATATCGTCGACGACAACATCGTCGCGGCGAATCATGCGATGGGCAAAGTCTGCACTCCGCTCGAACAACTGTTTAACGCCGCGGGCATGAGCCAACAAACGATCCTGTATTCGCAAACCCTGGGTCGGGCGTACAATCAGAACCGTCTGGGAAGCTTCTAAACCTTGTCTGACGCCTCGCTTACTGCAACTGACGTCCTCCAGCGGCGATGCGTGGGGATCGTCGGGGCCGGCATGATGGGCAGGTCGATCGCCGCCGCCCACGTGGAGCATGGCATTGGGGTGGTGATTCACGATGCCGACGTCGTGGCCCTGGAGGGAGTCGTGGCCGCGATCGAAGCCGAGTTGGGCGGAACGGATAGCCGGCGTTCGGAGGCGGTTGGCCGCCTGGTGCGGCCGGCGGCCGAGTTGGCCGAAGCGGCGCGCTGCAACCTTGTCGTCGAAGCGATCGTGGAAACGTTGTCGGCGAAAGAGAAACTGTTCCGCCAGATGCGGCCGCACCTGGCCGAACAGGCGATCGTCACGTCGAACACGTCGACGATTCCGATCGGACGGCTGGCGGGCAGCGTGGGCGACGCGTCACGGTTCTGCGGCATGCACTTCCTTCATCCGGTGCGGCAGCGCCTCTTGGTTGAGGTGGTGGGCGGTGGGCAGACGAGCGATGCGACGATCCGCGCGGTGACGGCCCACCTGAACGGGATTCATCGCATTCCGTTGGTGGTTCGCGACCGTCCGGGGTTCGTCGTCAATCGTCTGCTGTTTCCCTATCTGGGCGAAGCCTTGGAGCTTTTGCGACAAGGCGTGCCGCCGGAGTGGATCGAGCAGGCGGCGGCCCGATTCGGGATGGCCCTCGGGCCGTTGCGGTTGATCGACGAGATCGGGCTGGACACCGTGTTGCAGGCCGGCTGGGTTCTCTCCGCCGCCTATCCCCAGCGGATCATGCCCTCACCGCTGCTGGTGGCGATGATCAAAGCCGGCCGGCTGGGACGGAAGCGACAAGCGGGCTTTTTCGCCTACGATCACGGCGGCCGCACCGGCGAGCAGATCGATCCCGCGGCGGCGGAGATCCTGGCCCCTTGGATCGCGTCGGCCGCAGACCGGCCGCACGAATCGTTGTCTTTCCGATTGGTGGCGCCGATGCTTCTGGAAGCCACGCGCATGTTGGAGGAAGGCCAAGTCCGCGACGCGGGCGAGATCGATCTGGCGGCATGTTTCGGGCTGGGGTTTCCCGCCGAAAAAGGCGGTCCCCTGCGCTGGGCCGACACGGTGGGGGCCGATCACATCCTGCGGCGCATCAATTCGCTGAGAGCCGCGGGACCAGGCTGCCAACCAACCTCGCTGTTGCGCACCATGGCCCGGAGCGGACGGCGCTTCTATCCGGCCGAAACCTGGCCGTCGCTCGGTCAATCGGTCACGGCGTTTTGGAGTGCCGCCGGCACGGCGTAACGGTTCACAGTCAGGCGGACAGCCCCATTTTCGCGGCCATTGGAACAACGACCTATCGTGCGAAAGGCGTGCGGGCCGCGAAAATCAGGACAGTCCCCATGAACGGTTACACGGCGGCTGGATAGAGGGCCGACGTTCTGTCGGCCGCTAGACGGTCACGGGCATTTGCGATCGTTTGCCACACCGCCATAATCCGTTAGTGCGCCCCGACGCACAGCGCGGTTTCCCAATTCTACGGTTGGGCCACCGCTTCCCCGCCGTCAATGGTGGCCATGCCCATATAGGCGCCGGGGGCGTAGTTTACGCCGTTGATGTTCTTCAAGTAGTCGATGTTCCCGGTCGGATCGTTCGGATTGGGGAACATGTACCCGAAAATCTCGAGCGGTCTGCTGCGACAAAATACTGTCCTTAACGAAGGTTACGCTTCCATCGCACATGCAGAAGTTGCCTCCACCCGGGTGACGGCTCATAAATCCGCGGCTGAAATAGTCGTAGTTGGTGTTGTAGGCGGCGTTGGTGTCGCGCACCGGATTTCCAACGCCTTGCGTGTGCATGCCGGGGGGCGTCAGGAAGTTCAGCGGGATGCCGCAGGTGGCTGTGGCCCCGTCGTAGGAATACCAAGCGGAATAGTCGCACCATGCGGGCACGCTTTCGCCGATGGCGAACGTCTTGCTCAATCCGTCTCGGATGTCGCGCGCCGCCGTAATGTAGAGCGGATTGTTCATCGGCGCCGGCTGAGTTTATGAAACTGAGGCAACCGCGGCAGATAATGCCGTTGCCGTTATCTAACTCCCACTCGACGGGCTTAGACGGACTGCCCGAGTTTCTGCCTTGAAGGGCGTAGATTCGCGGATTGGCGGCGGCGGGGGGGGTATTCATGCTGCACGGCTGATTGGTCTTCGGGTCCACCCACATCGGCCAGTTCATGCCAGCGCAAGCCTTATAGTTGGTTGAGCCAAGAGCAAGTGAAAGAGTACGTCCCAGCGCACCAGGTTGGCCTGGGGGAGGGGGATTGAGATCGACCTGGTTCGGTGGCGTACTGTTTCCGGTCGGTCGCAAAGAACCCATTACGCCCGGATTTTCGGAATCGCTGGGGCAAATGAACTCGGGCACGCTTTGCCCGGCCGCCCAAAGATTGGGCATAACAATGTTGGCGCCCGAGACGGTGTAGTTCATCGCCTGGCCGAACTTGATCTGGTTGTAGATTGTTCGACTCCTCGATATAAGGGAGCAAACCGGTGAGCCAACTGTGTCCCTTGGTGTAGAGTGCATTATCGCCGAGGAGGAGGCCGGTGCTGGCGGCACCACTGCTGTTTAACGGCATACCCCAGTTGATCGGATAGTTTCCGTTCTGCGACTCATAACCCTGCATGGCCAACCCCAACTGCTTCAAGTTGTTGACGCATTGGGCGCGGCGGGCGGACTCTCGGGCCATTTGAACGGCCGGCATCAGCAGCGCTACGAGTATGCCAATGATGGCAATGACCACCAATAATTCGACGATCGTAAAGGCTCGACGGAGAATCCGACAGCGACACATGGATGCGCTCCTTACCCGGCAAACAGCGATAAGACGATCGGCGACGCACGCCCTGCGCTGCCGCCTCGATCGATCTGTTCCTTGCCCACTGACCCCAATAATACCCTAACCGCGCAAAATGGAAAGCTCTTTGCTACCCCCCCCGAGGCGGATGACGGTCGTTGGGTCCGGTCCGTTTTCGCCGCTTCGTACGGCCGGCTTACAGTTGCCGCAGCTTCTCGAACGCCGGCAACTCGGCCGGCTGAAGCATCTGTGCCGTCAGGCCCTTTTTCAAAGCTCTCTGCATCGACGCGACTGCCTCGCTGCGCTGGCCATCCTGGTCGTAGGCGCGGGCCTGGTGGAAGAGCCATACGGGCGACTCGGTGTCGGCGAGCGCGTCCTCCAGGTCTTTCAGGGCTTCCTTGGTCTGCCCCATCGCCAGGTAAACGCACGCCCGCGAGTCGCGCATCTGCGGAACCAGGCCGGCGGTGTCGATGGCCTGGTTGACGAGTTTCAAGGACTCGTCGAGCTTGACGCCTTGCAGGGCGAGCATGACGGCGAGGTTGTTCAGCGCCACGGGGTTGGCGCTTTGCTTTTGGAGCACTTCGCGGTAAGCCGCCTCGGCGTCGGCATAGCGGCCTCGCCGGCTTCGCAGGTCGGCCACGGCCAGCAGCATGGGAACGGGGCGATTCAGCCGTTCCAACGCCGCTTGCATGATGTTCTCCAACCGATCCAATTGATCCTTGTCCGCCTTGCCCTTGGCGAGCACCAACAAGCACGCCCGCGCGAACTCGCCGTGCGGGTCGGCGGCGCGATTCTGCTCCAACAAGTCCAGCGCCTCATCCACGTCGCCTTGCTGCGCCAGAACGCCACCAGCAGCATTTTCTGCTCGGGCACTTGGGCCACGTAGCTTCGATACAACACTTCCGCCCGGCGCAGGAATTGATCGGCGATGGCTTCCTGGCCCGGCTTGGTCAACTGCCGCCCCAGGCCCTCCATCGCGCCGCCCACTAAGCGCATGCGATCAAGCCGCTGGGGCGGCTGGGCATCGGGCTTGTCGAGGAACGCATTCAGCAGCCCCAGCGATTTCTCCGGCTCGTTCCTTGCCGCCAGCAGTTCGGCGCAGCTCCACGGTCGGGAATTGGTTGGGGGCGATTTTCTCCAGGTGTTCGAGATGCGTCTCGGCGTTCGTGATTTCGCCATGCTGCAGCAAAGCGGCGATGTACGTGATCAGAAAGCTGGGCTCGTCTCCATAACTGGTCAGCAGGCTCCGAAACTGCGCGTTCGCCTTGACCCACAACCCCTCCGCCAAGTACATCTTGGCCAGCGAAAACCGGTCCTGCGGCGAGGCCGAGCCCTCCTTGACCATGTCTTCAAACGTGTGCAGGGCGACGTCGCGCTGGGAACGGCTCGGATCCCGGGAGTCCAGTCGGGCCTTCTCGCGGCGATCCAGAACCGACCCCTTGTCGTGCTCCAGGTTCTTCTCGATCAATTCCCTCGCCTTCTGGAAGTTCGCATAGCCGCTGCGCATGGTCAAGATCATCTCCAGTTGACGGCGGGCCCACATGACGTCGGTTTCCTCGGCCTTGACCTTGCCCTCGACCAGCTTCTCCAGCAGGGCTTCCGCCGGCGCCGGCTTGCCGGTGCGAAAGTAGAAATCGGCCACGGCGCGGATCACCGAGGGATCCTGGGGGTCGGCCGCGAGCGCGGCCTCGTATTTTTCCTGGGCCGCCTCGTTGTCGTTGATCGCAAAATAGCACTCGGCGAGGGCCAACGCCGCCTTGGCGCCGGACATCTTCCACCGCCTCGGCAATCGACTTCTTTGCCTCGTCGATCCGCCCGGCCGCGCCGAGGAACTGAATCAGCGCCACCCACGTCTCCGGGGCCTCGGGCTTGAGTTCCACGGCGCGGCGGAAGGCCTTCTCCGCATCCGCCAGCAAGGGTTCGCTCACATTGCCCTTCCCTTCGGCCTTCGCCTGCCGGCCCAGAAGCTTCAGCATGTGTCCGAGCGAGAGATGTTGTTCATAGTTCGTCGAGTCTTCCGAAACGGCCTTGCGGGCCATCTCCAGGGCGCGGTCGAACTCTCCCTGGTAGTAGGCCGTGGCCGCGCCCATGAGATTCACCTCCGGCGACAAGGCCACCTGCTGGGTTTCCAGCCGTCGCAACAACTGGTCGGCATCCGCATAACGTTGCTGCTGATACAAGAGGTTGGTGGCCCGCTGGATGACCGCGGCGCTGCGATCGCCCAATTCGATGGCTTCCATGTCGCTCTCGAGCGCCTCGTGCAACTTGCCTTGCTGCTCGTAGATGTCCGCCGTCACCATGGAGATGCGCGTCCACGACGGCCGCAGCTCGCGGGCCTTCGCCAGGTAACCGAGCGCCTCGCTCAACAAGGCGTTTTTGTCGTCCGGATGGCTCTTGGCCCGCAAGCTCAGCCGAACCGCCTGACCATAGCACCAATAGGCGCTGTGGCCGGTGACACGCTCGATATCGGCCAGGGTCTTCTCCATGGCCGCATCATCCCGGTCTTGCATCGCGAAGTCGAACAGCAGAAAGCGGACCTGAATGTTGGCGGGCTCTTTTTCCAGGATTCGCTGGCAAAGCTGCTTTACCAGGGCCATGTCGCCGGCCTGCAGGGCCGGGGTAAGCAGTCCCCTCCACAATTGCGGCAGGTCGGCATCGGAAAACTTCTCGGTGTTCTCGGCCAGCGACTGTATTTGCTCGGCCGCCTTGGCGCCGTAACGCGACACGAAGTACTCCGCTTGCGCCGCGCGTTCGGGCGCGCCGTCGCCCAGCACCTGCTGCGCGTCGGCCAGCAGCTTTTCCGCCTTCCCCCACTGTTGCTGGCGGCTGGCCAGCGACGCCAGCGCGAGCAATACCTCGCCCTGCATCGGGTTTCGGCCGAGCGCTTCCAGCAGGACGCGTTCGGCGTCGCTGAGACGATTCTCGGCAATCAGCACTTCGGAGCGCAATCGCGCATTCTGCTGGCGATCGGTAGAGGCCAACTCTGCCTCTTCGAGCGCCTTTTCCACCCGCTCCCAATTTCGTTCCGAAACCGGCTGCTGGCGGACGCTGGCAATCAACATGCGCGTCAACATCGCGGGACCGGCGGGTCCGAGTCCGCCTATCTTCCCCAACTGGCCGAACTCCGTCATCGCGTCCTCGAGTCGCCCGGCCGCTTGCAGAGCTCGAAAAACTCCCTTCCGGGCCGGCAGATAAAACGGATCGATGGCCAAGGCCCGCCGGTAAGCCTTTTCCTGCAAATCGTAGTCGCCGGCAAATCCGTAGCATTCGCCGATCAGCACGTCGATCTGTTTCTGAAAAGCCGGCCGACTGGAAAACGCGGCACGCACCTTTTCAAACCCCTGCCGCGCCGTTAGCCAGTGCCCTTGGGCGAACTCCGCACGTGCCACAAGAAGACCGATGTCCTCGCTGGGAAAATTGGGTCGATCTTGCAGCTCGTTGATGATCTTCTGGGCTGCTTCCAGTTGGCGGTCATCAATGAACAGGTTGGCCATCCGCTCCAAGAGATACGAGTTGCGCGGTGGCCTTCAACCCCTTCTCGAAGGCCTCGATGGCCTTATCCCGGTTTCCGGCCTGTATCTCGACGTCGGCCAGAGTGGCGTACATGAGCACGTTGTAGGAATACAACTCGATGCCGCGGAGGGCATACCGGCGCGCCGGCTCAACCTGGTTGGCGGCCAACGAGCATTGAGCGGCCATCAGCAGGGCATCACGATCGTCGGGAGCGAGTTCCAACGCCGATAGCGCCTCCTCGAGCGCCTCGTCCAGCAGCCCGGCGTTTTTCAGATAGTCGCACCGCATCAGGTGGGCTTTGGCCGATTTCGGGTTGAACTTGACCAGATTCTCCATCCACTGGTCGGCCTCCTTGGGTCGGGAAAAACGAGATCGCAAGATCCTCGCCAACAAGACGTACGCCTCGATGTTTTCGTCCCCGCCCGGCTGCGCCTTTCCGTCGGCGCCGTCGCCGGCCGCTTTCTTTTCAGCCTGGCCATCCGCCGTTTTGTCGGCACCGGCATCGGCCGCTTTCTTCGCGGCGCCCGCCCCGGCCTCTGCGTTGTCGTCGCTGAGGCCGATGGCCTTCTTCAGCGCCTGCACAGCCGCCTCGTCGTTGCCCAGTTCCATCTGGCAGCGACCGTAGAGGATCAGCAGTTTGGGATCATCGGGCGATTGCGGCAAGAGGAACCTCTCCAAGTGCTCCTTGGCATCCTGATACCGGTGCGTCGCGATCGCCAGGTCGAACCAGCCGCCGGCGGACGCTGCTCCGCTCGGGATCGAGACGCAACAGGTATTCCATCCGACCAAACGCCCGATTGAGCGCACGGGGGTCATGCACCGCTCGGCCATCAGGTAGACGAGCTGTTCTATGGCGTCAACATCATCGGGCCGGAACAGAAGGTACCGCCCGAGATTCTGCATCGCCTCGCGATACGCCGCCTCCTCCAAGGGCGCATTTTTGTTCTCGCCGGCTTTTTTCGCCCGCTCGATCGCCCGGTCGGCGGCCTCCTTATAGACGTGGGCGTTGCGCCGCATTTGGAAGGTGTGCAGGTAACGCACGCCGATCCCAAGCCCTGCCAGAGCGATCAACAGGATCACCGCCAAGCGAACATTCAACGTTCTCACCAGCGCACCTCGCATCCACGGTCAAAACCGAACAACAATCCCCGCCGCCGTTGAACAACGACGTTTGTTACGACAGCTTATCTCCACTACGACGGGCCGTCGCCGGCACCGCGCGACGTGATGTTCCGCAGCGCCGTCGATCTCGGCGGGCGCCGGACAGCCCTTCGGTTGCCACCGCCGCGATGCCCACGCGGCGCCGACCGCCCACGCCACGAACCAAAATGCCGCCGTCCCCAGCGCGATGCCCGTCAGGTCCTTGAACCAGTCCATCCACGCGCAATGCCGGGGGGGCAGAAAATACTGCACGATCTCCGTCATGCCGCCGTAAATTGCCATCACCACGACGACCACCCAGTGCGGCAAGGGCCAGCGGGCCGACAACGTCAGCACGGCCAACACAAAAAAACTCACGACGTGCACCAAGGGCATGATCGCCTGCAAGAAACCAGGCACTTGCCCGCCGATCAATTGCGCGGGGTCGGGCGCAAACGACAACGCGCTCAAGTAGATGACGTAGCCGATACAGGCCACGCGTATCAGGCCTTGCATATCTTCTCTCGACCGGCGTGGACATTCTTCGTGGCGTTCCGCGTGTCGACCACCAACGACGCATGCTGGACGATGAACTCGTAGTCGTACGCGGAATGGTCCGTCGCAATCAGCACGCAATCCTGGCTGGCCAGATACTCCGCCGTCAGCGGCGAACTGTGGAGCGAAATGTTAAAATGGCGCGTCCGCGGCCAGCTGGGGATGTGCGGATCGTTGTACGAGATCTCCGCGCCGCCCTTTGTGCAGCAACTCGATGAGGATAAAGGCCGGGCTTTCCCGCGCGTCGTCCACGTCCTTCTTATATGCCACGCCCAGCACGCAAATCTGGCTCCCGCGCAGCGGCTTGCCTCGCTGGTTGAGCGCGTCGATCACCCGGTCCACCACGTATTGCGGCATGCTCCGTGTTGATTTCGCCGGCCAACTCGATGAACCGCGTCGTCATGCCGTGACACCGGGCCAACCAGGTGAGATAAAAAGGATCGATAGGAATGCAGTGCCCGCCCAACCCGGGTCCCGGATAAAAGGCCTGGAAACCGAACGGCTTGGTTTTGGCCGCCTCGATCACTTCCCAAACGTCGATGCCGATGCGGTTGAACAGCACCTTCAGTTCGTTCACCAGGGCGATGTTCACCGCCCGATAGGTGTTCTCCAGGATCTTGCAGGCTTCGGCCACTTCACAACTGCTCACCGGAACCACTTGCGGCACGCCTTGGCCGTACAACAAGGCGGCAAGCCGCCAACTGGCGGCGTCGGCCCCGCCCACCACCTTGGGAATGTTGCCCGCCGCAAACGTCGGATTGCCCGGGTCCTCCCGCTCGGGACTAAAGGCGAGGAAGAAATCCTTGCCCAACGCGCAGGCCCGTGCCTTCCAAGATGGGCAGCACCACGTCGCGCGTCGTGCCGGGATAGGTCGTGCTTTCCAACACGACCAACTGACCGGGCCGCAGCCGGGCGGCGATCTCGCGGGCCGTCTCTTCAATGTAAATCAGGTCCGGATCGCGGCTCCGGTTCAACGGCGTGGGCACGCAGATCAGCAAGGCGTCGGCCTCGGCCAGCCGGCCCATGTCGGCCGTCGGCGCAAACGCGCCCTCGTTGACGCAGCGGCTGATCCACTCCGACGGAATATGTTCAATGTAGCTTTTGCCGGCCGCGAGGCTCTCGACCTTCTTCGCATCGACGTCGAAACCGAGCGTGCGAAACCCGGCCGCCACGAAGGTCCGGATCAGCGGCAGGCCCACGTAGCCCAGCCCGATCACGCCTACCCGGGCTGTTTTTTGCTGGATCGCCGCTTCCAACCGGCCGCCAGCCGTTTGTTGGCCGTCGCCGGCCGCCTCCGAACCGCCCGCTGGCTTCGCTTTCGATTTCACTGGCATCAATGGATCTCCCGTTGTAATGCCCCCCGAAGGCAGTGATCTGCAAATACCACGAAACCGAACCGGCAGTAAGAACCGGGACGCGGCCCCCATTGAAAGCTAACGTGCTGCCGAGCGCGGCCCCGCCCATCGATACCCATAGACTTTCATTCTAATCGGAACGGCCCAAGTTGCAAGAAATATACATCTATGGATGGGACAGATAACCATCCATAAGATAGGTTCCACGCCCTTTGGCCATCCGGTTAGGGGCGTTCCGAAGCCGTTTCGATCGCTGCAAGCGAGGCAGCCGCCCGGCTTAGCGATCGACGTTTACGCGCACGGCCGATCGCAATTGCACCGGTCCCAGTAGCCCCGATTCCAAAAGCGGCGAATCGGCGCTGTAGTGCTTCCAAGTGGCGAAGGCGATCCGCTCGCTCGGCGGTTTCGGCTTGCCCTCGGTGTACCAGTCGGGCAGCTTGGTAATTCCCCAACTGCGATATTTGCCGGTGTCGTTTGACACGGTGTACTCGTACTCCGGCGGCAGTTGCTCGTCGCCAATCATGCGGTTGGGCCAGAGGTTCGTCACCCACACTTCCAAAGCGTTCGCGCCGGATGAACCGCCTCGGTGATGTCCACTCGGAAGGGCGGCTTCCAGAGCGTGCCCAAATCCTTGCCGTTGACAAGTACCTTGCCGAGCACTTCGATCCGCCCCAGGTCGAGATACAGCCGCTTGTCGCCCGACAGTTGGCGGGCGTCGACGCTGAATTGCCGTATGTAAGTAGCCGTGCCCGAGAAGTACTTTACTCCGGCGTCGGAATGCTCCGTCCACGAGATCAATTCGTCGAGCTTGATCTCCGGCGGGGCTCCGAGTTTCGGCGGGAACTTGACCTGCCACTGGTCAACAAGCGGTTGACTGGCCTCGACGTTCGACACTTCGACGCGTTTGGTTTGCCCCTGTTTGTCGCGCAGCGTGTAGACGCCGTTCTGCCAAACCAGCAGCCCCCCCTTGGCATCGCCGGACCACTCGACGGCCAGCGGTTCCTCGGAGCCGGGGATCGGCGTGGCCTCGCCCTTCATGCCGTCGGGCGGACGCTTGGGAGCATGGGCCGTCAGTTGCGCGGCCCGCTGCCTGGCCTCGTCGGTGAACGTCTCGGTCGAGACCACTACGGCATCGCCCTTGGTCACCGATTGAAGATGTTTCGCGCCGTTGGGCCGGCGGAACACCACAAAGACCGAGCCGGAGGGATCGAGCCGCAGGGGCAGCCGGGTGCGGCCGTCCGCCGTATCATAAATCGCCACGGTCGCGGCCTGGCCGGTTGCCGGGTCCCAAAGTTCCGGGCATTTTCCGTCCACGTTGAAGGTACAAATCACCTCTTCCGATTGCTGACCGCGATTGGCCACAAAGTAGATGTCGGCATCGGCCGTGCGGCGGTGGGTGTAGTGGACGACCGCCTTGGGCGAAGCCGCCGCGAAATCGCAATCGGGCTTCACGTCGAGCTTTTCGAGCACGTCGGCGATCGGCATGCCCCAGAACACGCGGCCGTTGCCGCAGGCCCGTTCCACACGATCCTCGCCGTTGAGATCGGCCCAAAGTTCGCCGGCGACTTTGGCCAATTCGGCATCGCTCGCCGGGTAGCCGCTCAGCCCGGGGATCTGTTCCGGCTTGGGGCCGTTGACCACCAGGCACATGCCCTGATCGACCAGGTCGCGAATCTTCCGCAGCAAATCGAGGCTGAACGCCTTGTCGCTGCTGAGCACCAGCAGCCGGTAGGTCAATCCGTCGGGCAGCACGATCCGGCCATCGTGAATTTTCAGCCGCGTCAAAATCGTGTTGGCGTCGATGGTATCGAAATCGCTGCTCCGCGGGGGCGCGGGCCGGAGTTTGCTCCGCGGCGGCGCCACAACCGGCGAGTTCTCGCCCGTGAAGTAGAGCAGATCGCCGACAAATTTCCCCTGCTGGAGCATGAACTGGCAGCGGGCCAGGTAGTCGAACCACGCTTTGCCCGGCTCGAACCAGGTGTTCGTCCGCTCGAAGTAGGAACCCCACGGTCCCATCGTCATGCCCGGCGTCACGTCGGGGTGCGGCTGATGGGTGTAACGGTGGAAGATGAACCGGTTGAGGCCCTGCGAATACATGAAGTCGCCCAGTTGCTTCAGCGAGTAGGGGCATTCGGTCCATCGCGACTGGCTGGTGAACGACTCGGCGCCGATGATCGGCCGGCCGTTCAGATGCCCGGCGGAGGCCGCAAGCTTCACGCTGTGTTGATCGGATTGTCCTACCCAGAACTCGCCCATCGGCACGTCGGGGAGCGCGCCACGCGCATTTCGTCGAAATTGCCCGGATCGTAGGGCTCGTTGTACGACTTCATGCCATGCTCGCGGCACAACTCGGCAAATCGCCCATAATAGTTTTCGGCCATCAGGTCGGCCTGCGTTTTCCGCACGTCCCAGAGGAAGCGGTCGGAAATCTCCGGGCTGCCGACCACGCGGCCGGTCATTGCCGGCATGTATTTCCGCAGATCGTAGCCGCGGCGGGTTAGAAACTCCTTAGGAAACTGGGCCGTCCAGTTCTGAAGGCCCGTTTCATAGCTGTCGATGACCGCTCCCGCCTGGCCGTTGGCCGCCAGGGGACGAATCGTATCGAACAACGGGCCGAAAAAACTATTGAAGTGGCGATCATAGGCTGCCCGGCTGAACTTGTCGCACTCCAGCCCGATGCCGCCGGCCGGTCCGGGAGAGTTCTGCGGCCCGGTGGTCGTGTGTCCGATGCGCAGAACCGTCCATTGGCCCGCCGGCGCCTGCCAGTTGAGTTGCCCGTCGGCGTCCATCTGCGCACTGAGATCGAGAACCGTGGCAGGATCAATGACGCTGCTTCCCTCTTGGGCCGTCTTCTTGGCGGCGTCTTCGCCGCCCTTCTGATCCGCCGCCTTCTTTGGTGGTGGGCGGAAGTTGGCCTTCTTGGCCAATTCGCAACCTGCGCTCCGCCGTCGGCGGGCGTCGGAAACGCCAACACCAGGGCATCGCGATAGTAGCCTTTCTTGGCCGTCGGTTGGGGAAGTTCCACTTTGACGGCCTGCCCGCCGGTCACGCTTGTTTCCGACCAGGTGAGCTCTTGCATCGACAGTTCCGGCGTGATCCATGGCCCGCCGCTGGACGACCAGCCGGGGCAATTGTGCATGGCGAACTCCAGCCCCAGCCGCTGTGCCTCTTTGGCCGCATGCTGCAAGAGCTCGAGATGTTGCGGGCTGCCGTACGCCACGGGCCCCTGCGGAATGCCCGTGCCCACCTGGAAAATCTGGAAGCCCACGATCCCCACCCGCTTCATCGCCTCCTCGTCGAGCGTGATCCCCTGCTTGCTGATGTTGCCGTTCATCCAGTGCCACCAGGTCATCGGCCGGGCCGAATCGGGCGGCGACTGAAATCCGGACGCCAATTCATCCGTGGGCGGCGCGGCGGCCGCAAGCAACGGACAAGCGACGGCCAGCACCAACGCGCCCGCGACCATTTCCGCAAAACGCCAAATGTTTCTCATGAGCATCAACTCCTTGATGAATGTTCCCTCTCCGGCCGGGAGAGGGTCAGGGTAAGGACTCGCCCGTTAATCCGACGCGACACGCTCTTTGTTCGGCGTCCGCCGATGAGAGCGGCAGTACACCGGCAAACCATTGTAGCAACTGCCCATCGGCCTTGCCATTAGCGCCGGGTGGCCCCGATAGCTTGGCTATCGGGGCGGCGAAGCCGCAGGAGGTTCTTGACGCCCTGCAAGCCGCCTCCTGTGCCTCCGGCACCTCGATAGCCAAGCTATCGGCGCCGACCCGCGGGGGATGCAAAGTGGTCAAGCTGAAAACGGAACGATACAATAATGGTAGTCCACGGGAGGCAACTGCCATGACATCCAGAACCCTAAAATATGCGGCAAGGGGCTTTCTCGGCTCAATTCTTCTCGGAGCGTGTCTGTTTGGCGTTCCGATAGGTCTATGGGGCGCACAAGACGCCTGGGTTGAACCTGTCGTTCTGTATGGCAAGTCGAGAGGCACAGAACAGACCGTATTGGGGCGTGGTAGCGAATGCTTCTGTGTAGGTGCCGTTCTGGGCGGCGTGGCCGGAGCGATTGCCGGCGTCGGTGTGGCCGTTGAGCGGCTTCTTAAGGGCGCCAAGGCCAGCCGGGGCTAGTCATCCGGTTGGCTGAAATTCGGCGCTTTCAAACTGACGCACTACCAAGCCGCAGGAGGTTCTTGACGCCCTGCAAGCCGCCTCCTGAGCCTCCGGCACCCCGATAGCTAAGCTATCGGGGCCACCCGCGGGTCGGCGCCGATAGGCGCAGTCTCCACACGCGATGCGCGTTCTGAAAATATACCGCTAGTCTTTCCGCTGATCAATCTTGACCAGCGGCTCTTCCGGCGGCTCGGTAGGGCATTGGAAACAGCCGCCGCAGCCGGGCTGGCCTTTACGCTTGACCCAGCGAACGACCTGCCGTCCCACGTAGGCGGCCGCCAAAAGCACGATGAAAACCGTCAGCACGTTTTGCCAGTCGAAGATCATGGAATTCTGAGTGATGAATGAAGTGCCGTCCGCCCCGACCACCGGCCACTAACCACTAATCCACATTCCCACCTGATACGTGACCAGCGCGCCAACGTACGCCAGCGTGGTCATGTAGGCGAAGGTGAACGCCGGCCAGCGCCAACTGTTCGTCTCGCGGCGGATCACGGCCAGCGTCGCCGTACACTGCGCGCAGAGCGCGAAAAACACCATGATCCCCAACGCCACCGGTACATTGAAGACGGGCCGATCGGTGCCGTCCCACATGATGCTGCGGAGCTTTTCGTACTGCGGCATTCCGCCATTGCCCGATGGCGTTTGGCCCAAGTCGTACATCACGCCCATCGTGGCCACGACGAGTTCCCGGGCCGGCAGCGAGGCCAGCACCGAACAGCCGATCCGCCAGTCCCAGCCCAGTGGCTTGACGACCGGCTCGATGACGTGGCCCGCCCGGCCCAGCAGGCTGTTGCGTTGCTGCTGTTGGGGCGTGGCGTTCGGGTCGTGCGGATAGTACAGGGCGGCCCAAACCAGGATCGATACGGCCAGGATCAGCGTGCCGGCGCAGCGGAGGAACACCCAGCCGCGTTCGGCCATGCGAAACAGGACCGTCCGCGGCGAGGGCCACTTGTAGCTCGGCAGCTCCATCAAGAACGGCGGCGTTTGCCCGCGGAGAATCGTCCGCTTCAACACCATCGCGCAGAGGACGGCGGCCAAAATGCCGAGCACGTAGAGTCCGGCCAGCGTCAGCCCTTGCAGATTCAGCAGCCCGCCCAAAACACTTTCGGCGGGGATGAATGCCGCAATCAACAGGGCGTAGATCGGCAGCCGTGCCGAGCATGTCAACAGCGGCGCCACGAGGATCGTCGTCAGCCGGTCGCGCTCGTTCTCGATCACCCGCGTGGCCATGATGCCGGGCACGGTGCAGGCAAACGACGACAGCATGGGAATGAACGACTTGCCGCTCAGTCCCACACGAACCATGAGGCGGTCCATCAGAAAGGCCGTCCGGGCCATGTAGCCGCAATCTTCGAGCACGGCCAGCAAGGCGAAGAGGAGGAGAATTTCGGGCAGAAACGCGAACACGGCACCCACGCCGCCAATCACGCCGTCAACCAGCAGGCTGCGCATCGCGCCCTCGGCCATGTGGGCGGAGATCCAATTACCCGCCGCCGCACAAACCGCCCCGATCGCCTCCATCGCCGGCCGTGCCCAGCCGAACACCGCCTGAAACAGCACGAGCATCACCGCGGCGAAGATCAAGGTGCCCCACAACCGGTGCGTCAGCAGGCGATCGATCCGATCGGTGGCGGTCGCCTTGTAGCGGCCGGGCTCGGCGATCACGCCTTCCAGCATTCGGGCCGCCCATTGGTAACGGGCCGTCGTCTCGATGGCCGGCACGGGGCAGCCCGCCGCGCTCAACCGGGCCCGCGCTGCCTCGATGCGGGCGCCCAACTGCCGTCGCCGTCACCGAGCAGGGCCCGCTGCAAGTAGCCGTTCATATCCAGCAGGCACCGCCGCACCAGGCACCGCCGCATGGGATGGCCCTCGGCAGCCAACTCCGCTTCCAGCCGAGCAACTTCCGCCTCAAATGTTGCCGGAAACGGGCCCTCTCCTCGCTCGTCTCTCCTCTCTTCTCGCTCGACCACGCGAGCCAGCGCCGCCTTGAGCCGCGACAGGCCGATGCGTCGGTTGGCCTGAAGCGGCAGCGCCGGCACGCCCAACTGCCGTTCCAGTCGCGGCAGATCGACGGCAATTCCGCGGTCTTTGGCCACGTCGAGCATGTTGACCGCCACGACGGTCGGCAGCCCCAATTCGAGCACCTGGCTTACGAGGTACAAGTTCCGCGGAAGATTGCCCGCATCGACGATGCACAGCACGGCATCGACCGGCGGGGCGTCTTGACGCCGGGCCAGCAAGAGATCGACCGCCACCATCTCGTCGCGCGATCGGGGCGCCAAGCTATACAAGCCCGGCAGATCGACCACATCGAACCGCCGGCCGGCGAACCGCATCTGCCCCGTCTTCTTCTCGACGGTGACGCCCGGATAGTTGCCCACGTGCTGGTGGACGCCGACCAGGCCGCTGAAAAGCGTGGACTTGCCGGTGTTCGGGTTGCCGATCAGAGCGACGGTGACGACCGGCGGATCGGCAATGGCGGACATTAGGGGGCCACCATCGGCTCGACGAAGACGTTCAGCAGGTCGTCGGCGCGGAGGCAGACTTTGTGGCCGCCCAGCCGCAGGATGCACGGGTTCCCGGGCCGGAACATCTCGATTTTGATCCCGCCGCGGAGCCCGAACTCGGCAAGTTGATGCACGTGGTCGGGCTGTCCGAGAATCGTGGCGATGCGGGCGCAATGCCCGGCCGGCAGGTGTTTCAGTGCGATGGTCGGGCGGGACGAGGGGTGTTTCACGGCAGGCGGCGTGGCCCTGGGACGGCGTCAATTCTGAGACTCAGTCTCAGTATCAATCCTGATTGTATGCCATTCCCGGGCCCACTGCAATGGCACGTTGAGCGATGTGTGCGGGCGGGACCGTTGGCCCACGTGCTGGTTGGTCATCAGAAACTCGCCTTGCCTCCCCTTGATGGCCATAATTACCACCCATTATAATTAGCCGTCAGACTTGCAACCGCGCTCGGTTGTTCCAGCGAAGGGGACCACGATGAGACCTGACGGGTCTTTCCACTCGCTGCGGCGAGTCGGCTTTACGCTGGTGGAATTGCTCGTGGTGATTGCCATCATGGGCACATTGTTGGCCCTGTTGTTGCCGGCTGTTCAGCGTTCGCGGGAATCGGCGCGACGACTGGCGTGCCAGAGCAACCTTCGACAACTTGCCCTGGCGATGCGATTGGAACACGTCCCGCTCACGAAGGCTCCCCCAAACTCCGTGGGTGGCTGGTCGATCAACATTCTGCCCGCATTGGAGGAGAAATTCCTCTACGACCAGCTTGTCGGCAATCCATCGCTCGATCCCGTGAAGATGAGCCCCTATTGCCGGCAGCGGCCTGCGATCATGACGTGTCCTTCGGCTCCCGAGTTGGAAAGCACGATCCCCAAGGTTCCGGCTGCCCAATACTGGATGGACATATACGTCGCTCGGGATTACTGGGCCGCTATTGGGGACGTACCGGTCGGTCTGCGCGATCCCTGGATCATCGGGCCGGAAGCGGGCCCAGGTTACCCGGGAGACTCCATTGGACCGCACGACGGCGGTTTCAACGTCGCCCGTTGTGGCGATGACACGGTTCAGTTCGTCGTGGGTCGATCACAATGAGCGGTGGGTATTTGGCAGCATTGCGCTCCGCCTGCACCGGTTCCGCGGACACGATGCCGGCCAAACACTCGCTCAGGAATAGAACTCCCGCGTGCCCACGGCCTCGAAGGCGTTCTTGATATGCTCGATCGTGGGCGACCGCTGGCCGGCGGGCCAGGTGATGGCGACGACGTCGAACCGGGCGGGGCGCTCCAAGAGCCGGTAACGCTTCAAGAACGTCACGGCCAGCGTCGTCAGCTTTCGCTGCTTGATCTGGTCGACCGCTTCGGCCGGATGGCCCGCCTCGTGGGATTGGCGAGTCTTCACCTCGACGAAGACGATCGTTTTCTCGTCCAGGGCCACAAGATCGAGTTCGCCGGGGCCGAAGCGATCGCCGCGGGCGAGAATCTTGTAACCCAAGCGGCGAAGATAGCGGTCGGCCGCCGCCTCGCCGCGCCGGCCCAGGGTCTTCGCGGGGAAGAAACGCCGAAACCAGCCGGAGATGGCGTGCCGCACGTTCATGGCGTTTCGCTGCGGGCAGAAGGAACGGAGCACTGCAAACCTGCCGGGGCGCTATTTTTCGGCGGTGGTGCGGCGTTCTCGCAGGCGGACGGCCTTGCCGGTCCGCTCGCGGAGGTAGTAGAGCTTGGCGCGACGGGTTACGCCGGAGCGCTTCACTTCGACCTTGGCGATGCGCGGCGAGTGGATGGGGAACTTCCGCTCGACGCCTTCGCCCTGCACGATGCGGCGGACGGTGAACGTCTCCCGCGAACCGGAGCCGGCCCGCGCGATCACCAGTCCGTTGAAAATCTGGATGCGTTCTTTGTCGCCTTCGAGAATGCGGCAGTGAACGTCAACGGTGTCGCCCACCGCGAACTTCGGCACTTCCGGCTTGAGGCTCGACTTTTCGACCGCGGACATCAATTGGTGACTCATGGGTTCTTCCTTTCGTGAATTCGATGACGCCGCGTGGCGGCGGCCGGGCTGCTGCCGCGACCACTGGTCGCGGCTTTTCATACCGAGTGGTTTCAATCTTCTCCGAGTAAGTCTTTTCGCCGTTGGCACGTTCGCTGGCGGCCGGCTTGTTTCCTCCAGCGGGCGATTTCCTCGTGATTTCCGCCGATCAAAAGCGGCGGCACCTCGTAGCCGCGGTATTCCCGCGGCCGCGTATATTGCGGGCATTCCAGCCACCGCCGGCTGCCCGAGAAGGAATCGCACGCGCTGCTGTCTTCGTCTCCCAAAACGCCCGGCACGAGCCGGATGGTTGCGTCGATAATCACCATAGCGGCCACTTCGCCGCCGTTGAGCACATAATCGCCCACCGATATTTCGTCCGGCTCGAGGATCAGCCGTATTCGTTCGTCAAATCCTTCGTAGCGGCCGCACAAGAGGAGGATCCGCTTGTGCTGGGCCAGTTGTTCAATCGTCGGCTGGTCGAGCCGCCGTCCCTGCGGCGTGAGCATGACCAGGTGGTGGGGTTCCGGGTCTTGGCTCCGCACCGCTTCGACGCACTCGACGACCGGCTCGACCTTCATCACCATGCCGGGTCCGCCCCCGAAAGGGCGATCGTCCACCGTATTGTGTTTTCCTTTCGACCAGTCGCGGATGTCGTGCAAGCGGACATCCACCAGGCCCGCCTGAATGGCCCGCTTCAGCAGGCTTTGACCCAGGTATCCCTGGAAGATGTCGGGAAAGAGGGTCAAAACGTCGAAACGCATTGCAGGCGAATGTGGGTTTACAGCTCAAGGGTTGTTGGTTTCTTCGCCCTCGGCGGGTTCGGCCTTGGCTGGCTCGGCGGCTTCGGCCTTGGGTTGCTCGGCGGCCGGCTTGCGTCGGCCCCTGGCCGGCTTTTCGGGGGCTTCTTCGGCCTCGTCCGGTTTGGCGGGCTTTTCGGCCCGAGGCATCGCCGCCGGCGGCTCGGGCCGGCGACGGCTCTGCGCCAGGCGGTCCAAGGCGGCCGTCTGCGCCGCCAGATGCGTCCCGCCGGCGCCGTACTTCTTGATCAGCACCTGGACTTTGTCCGACGGCAGCGCCCACGCTCAGCCAATAGGCGATGCGCTCGCCGTTGAGGATCGCCCGGGCATCCGTCTCGGGCACCAAGGGGTCGTAGGTGCCGAGTTGTTCCAACACGCGACCATCGCGCGGACGGCGAATGTCCATCGCGCAGATCCGAAAGTAGGGCCGGTGCTTCCGACCGAACTGCTTCATCCGAATACGTACTGACACGCGTCTCTCCTGGAATTGGTGGTAATGGCGGTAAGCTTCCGGTTATTTGCCTTTTCGTTGTTCGCGTTTTTTGCGCGCGCAACTCGCGCTCGCGATCTTTGCGGAGTTTGGCCCGCTCGGCCGGGGTGAGCCGCTTTCCGGTGCCGACCTTCTGTTTGCTCAGTTTTCCGCCCGGGTTGAGCACGCCGCTTTGCTGGAGTTCCTGCACGGCGCATATTTGTCGCGCATGCCCATGCCCGACATCCGCTTCATCATGTCGGCCATGCCGTCGAACATTTTCACCAGTTCATTGACCTCGTGCGGCTCGACGCCGGCGCCGGCGGCAATGCGGCGGCGGCGGCTCTGATCGATCACTTTCGTGGGATTCCGCCGCTCCTCAGGCGTCATCGAGTCGATGATGCCGGACGTGTGGCGCAACTGGTCTTCGGCGTCGGCGTCGCCGAGTTGCTCGCTCAGGGCGCTCATGCCGGGGATCATGCCCATGATCTTTTGCATCGGCCCGAGCTTCTTCATTTGCCCCAGCGTCTTCTTGAAGTCGTCGAGCGTGAACTCGCCCTTGCGGAGGCGGGCCTCCTGCTTGGCCATCTCCTCCTGGTCGAACTTTTGCTGGGCTTGCTCGATCAGTGTCAGCACGTCGCCTTGGCCGAGAATTCGGCCGGCCATGCGATCGGGGTGAAACTCCTCCAACGCATCGAGATGCTCGCCGGTGCCGACGAACTTGATCGGCACGCCGGTGACGGCCTTGACCGAAAGGGCGGCGCCGCCGCGGGCGTCGCCATCGAGCTTGGTCATGATCACGCCGTCCAGCTCCAGCGCCTCGTTGAACGCCTTGGCACTGTGAACGGCGTCCTGGCCCGTCATCGCGTCAACCACCAGGTAGACCTGGTCGGGGCCGATGCGGCGATCGATCAGCGAGAGCTGGTTCATCAATTCGGCGTCAACGTGCAAGCGGCCGGCCGTATCGAGAATGGCCACCTCGACTCCGGTTTCCTTCGCCTGGGCGACGGCGGCCTGGCAGAGGGCCACGGGGTCTTTGGCGCTTGGGTCGGCATAGACGGGCAATTCGAGCTGCTGGCCGAGGACCTGCAATTGCTGAATGGCCGCGGGGCGTTGCAAGTCGGCCGCCACGAGCATCGGCTTGCGGCCTTGTTGCTTGATCGAGCGTCCGAGCTTCCCGCAGGTGGTTGTTTTGCCGGACCCCTGAAGGCCGCAGAGCATCAGCACGGTAACGCCGTTGCGGAGATGCAGCGAGTGGTCGACCGGGCCCATCAGGTTGACGAGTTCCTGATAGACGATGTAGATGAGCTGCTTGGTGGGGTCGAGCGACTTGAGGACCGTTTCGCCGACAGCCTGTTGGCCCACGCGAGCCATGAAATCCTTGACGACCGGGAGACTGACGTCGGCTTCCAGGAGGGCCCGCTGCACCAGGCCGAGGCCGTCGCGCATGTTCGACTCGGTGAGCCTTCCGCGACCGCGGAGGGTCCGCAGCGCCGAACTCAGGTTTTCCTGGAGCGATTCAAACATGTCCGCCCGCCGGGCAAAGAGTAATCCCTTATCGTAACGAAGGGGATGGCACCTTGGCAATGCGGCCCGGGCCCACAATTTTGGCGGAAATGACCATGAAACGGAATAAACTGGGCGATCCCCCAGATTTGCTGGGTGGACGTTACCGCAGGTCGCGCATAGCATTTCCTAGACGGGGGGACCCAGACCGCCTTTTCCTGGTTTCTTCGCGGTCGGGCGATCTGGAAAACCCGCGAAACGTTTCCCGAGCGAAATCGGGTTTGCTGCAAATGGGTGCAGCATGTTTGACCGTTACGCGGAACGTTGCAGACATCCCCCCGGACGTTTATTCCTTCCCAGTGAGGGGGGATGCGGCACGAAAACGAACTTCAAAATTGTGAAGTTGACATACTCCTGATTTGGGTCTAGATTTCTGCGGAAGATGTTGCCACACCGAAGTTTGGAGACTTTTTCAACATGCTGCGCAAGATCGGACTGTCTGTTTGTTCTGGGGGTTCTGATTGGGGGTACGTGCCTCGGGCAGGACTGGGCCCAGAAGATGTTCAAAGCGACCGAGCACGACTTCGGCACCGTGGCTCGGGGGTCGAAGGCTGAATACCGCTTCGTCTTTGAGAATCTTTACATGGAAGATGTCCACATCGCGGGTGTCCGCACCAGTTGCGGCTGCACTACCCCGAGCGTGGAAAATGCTACCGTAAAGACGTACGATCAAGGGGATATTCTGGCCCATTTCAATACACCGACGTTCCTCGGCCAGCGTGCGGCCACCCTGACGGTGACCATCGACAAGCCGTTTTACGCCGAAGTGCAACTGCACATCAAAGGCTTCATCCGCAACGACGTGTTGGTTGATCCGGGCAGTGTCCAGATCGGTTCGGTCGATCAGGGCACGGCGCGGACCGGCAAGTGGGCGTCAGCTACGCCGGCCGCAGCGATTGGCAAATCCTGGACGTGAAGAGTTCCAATCCGAACATCACCGCGAAGGCGGTTGAGACGGGCCGGAACAATGGACAGGTGTGGTACACCTTGCAGGTCCACCTCGACAAGGATGCGCCGGCCGGCTATTTGAACGACCACCTGATGCTGGTGACCAACGACGCCGGCGGGACGCAGATTCCGGTGGAGGTTGAGGGCCAGGTGACGCCCGGCATCAGCGTGAGCCCGTCCGCCTTGTTCATGGGCGTGGTTCAGCCTGGCCAGACCGTCACGCGGCAGTTGGTCGTGAAGAGCAAGAAGCCGTTCCGCATCCTTGGCGTGGAGTGCGAAGATAAGTCCTTTGCGTTCGATACGGCCAAGGAGGATTCGGCGAAGGAAGTCCACTTGATTCCCGTGACGTTCACCGCCGGCGCCGATGCGGGGAAAATCGTCAAGACGATCAAGATTGATACCGACCAAGGGCAGATGACGCCCGAATTGGCGGCGTACGCGGTGGTGGCGAAGGCGCAGTAAAATCGGCATCGCCGCCGCTTGCTCCTGAATCATCGATACGATAATCATGGGGGTGGCAGTAACATTGCCACCCCTTGTTTTTGCGCAGTGACGGTGGAAGCTGATACAATTGGGGTGCTGGCCGACGTTCCGTCGGCCGCTAAACGGCGCATGTCACGCGAGGGGTCGATCCATGTCGGAGGAAAGTGCAAAGCTCTACCAAGAAGTCTGTGACTATGCCCGCCGCACGGCCGTGTTGACCTCGATCGACGCCCTCTTGGGCTGGGACGAGCGAACGCAGATGCCATCGGCGGGGGCCGAACATCGCGCCGAGCAATCGACAGCGCTGGCGGGGCTGATCCACCGGCGATGGGTCGATCCGAAGTTCGGCCAGCAACTTGAGGAACTGTCGCAAGCGTTCGGCGCGGGCGACTGCGATGCGGTGGCCGACGCCCGGGTTGTCGTGCGCCGCTTGAAACGCCACTACGACAAGCAGGTGAAGATGCCGCAACGGCTTGTCGAAGAGCTGGCGCGAATGGCCATTTTGGGGCAACAGGCGTGGCAGGAAGCCCGGCAAAAAGACGACTTTCCCTCCTTCCGGCCGCTGCTGGAGAAAATGATCGACTTGAAGCGCCAGCAGGCCGCGGCGCTTGGTTATCCGGAGTGTCCCTACGATGCGCTGCTGGACGAATACGAGCCGGACGAACTGACCTCCAGCGTGGGGCCCGTGCTGGCGCGGCTGCGCGAGGAGCTGGTGCCCTTGGCGGCGGAAATCCGGCAGAGCCGGCGCCGGCCGGACGCGGACCTGCTGCACCGCGCGTTTCCGGTCGATGTGCAAGACGGCTTTGGGCGCGAGGCGGCCGCGGCGATCGGCTTCGACTTCAACCGCGGGCGGCTCGACGTCACGGCCCATCCGTTTTGCACGACGCTGGGGCCGCACGATTGCCGCATCACTACCCGATTCGAGCCCCGTTGGTTCACGGCGGCCTTTTTCGGCATCCTGCACGAGGTGGGCCACGGAATCTATGAGCAGGGCTTGCCCGCCGAGCACTTCGGCCTGCCGCTGGGCGAGGCCATCTCGCTGGGCATCCACGAGTCGCAATCGCGGCTGTGGGAGAACCTTGTCGGCCGCAGCCGGACCTTCTGGACGCACTTCTATCCGGTGGCGCAGGAGCGGTTCCCGGCGGCTTTGGGCGACGTGCCGTTGGACGACTTCTATTTCGCGCTCAACGAGGTACGGCCGTCGTTGATCCGGATTGAAGCCGACGAAGCGACCTACAATTTGCACATTCTCGTTCGTTTCGAGCTTGAGCGGGCCCTGCTGGACGGCGATCTTCAGGCGGCGGACTTGCCCGGCGCGTGGAGCGAAAAGTACCAGCTCTACCTGGGCATCACGCCGCCGAATGATCGCGACGGCGTATTGCAGGACGTGCACTGGAGCGCGGGTCTGATCGGCTATTTTCCCACCTACTCGTTGGGAAACCTCTACGCCGCCCAATTCTTCGCGCAGGCCGAGGCCGACGTGGGCGATCTGGCCGAGTCGTTTTCGCGGGGCGACTTCCGGCCGCTCCGCGATTGGCTGCGCGATCGGATCCATCGCCATGGCCAGCGCTATTCGGCAAGCGAATTGGTCGAGCGCGTCACGGGACATCCGCTCTGGGCGCGCCCGTTGATCGAGCACTTGCGGGCGAAATTGGGGCCGCTCTACGGGCTGAAGTAATTGCGGCGGGATGCCGCTCCGCGTAGAATAGTCCGGCGCACATCCCCCCGGAGCCCTGCCATGCTGTCGATCTCCACCTGCCCGCGGTGCCAGCGACAAGTCTCGATTCCAGCCGGAGTGGATTCGGCGATGACGGTCCGCTGCCCGTTGTGCGATGCGGAATACGCGTTGAGTGAAGCGCTGGTGCTGGCCCCGCCGGAGCTGATTCCCGTGGCGTCGGCCGCCGGGGCGCACATCGAAGAAGACGAAGCGGCGGCGGTGGCCCGCCGGATGCCGATGGCCATGGGCACTCATTTGCGGCGGCCAAAGACCTCGTGGTTCGGTCGGACCGTCGGACTGATCGTGGCCGGGTTGATCGGCTGTCTCGTGGCCATGTACGGCCTGGCGCTGGTGCTCGGGCCGAAGTATCACAGGACGGGTCTGCCCGAGCGGATCCACATCGGCGATCTGATCGATGTTCCGCTTCCGTTCATGGCCTGGCTGACCACGCCGGCCACGAAGACGGAGAAGAGGCCAGAGAAGCCGCGCGAAGCCGCGCCGCCCCCGCTCCCGACCGACCCGCGGTCGGCGCCGGAGAGGGTGAGGGTGCGGGCAATCCAAGGGCGCCGTAGTTCTTTTGGTCGAAACGGGAAACCACCCGCGGTCAACCCCGCTGCAGACAGAATGCCAAAAGCGAGACGGCGACGGCCACGACTATGTAGCCGACCTCCACGCGATTCTTCTTCGCCGGATCTTCCCGGGCTTGCGTGATGTCCAGGATCGCGTGGCGGACGAGGAACGTGTAGAGCACGAAGTACAGTAAGGGAGTCACGTGCCGGGAGAGCGGATAGTCATCGATGTTTTTCCCGAAGCAGCGCAGCAGCCAGCCGATCTGCGTGTAGATGCCCAAGAGGCCCAGGCCGGCGTTGATAAACATCCATTTGACCTCGTCGAGGCCGAAGATGGTGAGGTAGAAGACCGTGTAAATGAGAATCGCAAAGCCGCCATGCAGGTACAGGAACGGTAGCGGCGCACCCGGGGTAGAATACGCCATGACGAAGCCGGACACCCCGAACATGAGCATGTGAAAGAGGAAGAACGGGTAGATGGAGAACCACGGCACTTCGGTGCCCTTCGAGAAGCAGCGGCCGTTGATCGTGATGTCGCCGCGGAGTTTCATCGTGGAATCTCGCCCGGTCGGGCGCCATTATACCTGGCGGCGGGACGCGACCGCCAGGGGAGAATCGGGGGCGAAGTGATCCACGAAGGACACGAAGAAGGATGCTGTCGATTGCGGCGGAAAGACACCGGGGCGGGATGTGACCGCGGTTTCGTTGCCACCTGCTTGCTTCGTGTTCTTCGTGGAGATTTCTTTCTCACGAGCATTCCAATGACGGAATTGCCGTTCAATTTGTCAGTACTCGCGGCGCACCCGGGACGACTCGCCGCGTCAATGTGGCTCTTTGGAGAACATCAGGTTCTTACTGCGACTTCGCATGTTCCAAGCTAACAACGAATCGACAGGTGGGACGGTACTCCCCGGGTTCGATTTCCGCCTCGACGGTGTCAACGTAGCGTGCGCCGATCAGTTCGCACGTTCTTCGCGAGGCCACGTTGTCCGGGGCGCAAGTTATCAACAGGCTTTTGAGCCCGTGTCGCCTCGCCAGCGGGAAGAGCAAGCGGCACCCGCGTGCTGCGTACTTGTGCCCTCGATGGCCTTCGTCAACGTCATACGAGAGATTTCCGCCAAAGCGTTCGAGCTCGTCGGTGAGGCGGACTCTCAACTTGACAACGCCGATCTTGCGCGTCGCGCCGGTCAGCCTCAGGTCGAATTCGTACTGAGGGACTCGTCCGTGTCCGGTATCCCAGGAGGGGTTGGTCCTCGCCAAGACCAGCTCAAGGTCGCCATCGACAAGGGGCCCGGGATCCAGGAATCGGAACTCGGATTGTCCGGTAGTCATCTGCCGGGAATCGAAACGGGGATTGTGCCAAGAAAAGCTTGGAGTAGGAGGATAACACACAGCCCTTTTCGGAACAACGGCAGACCGGCCAGCGTCCGGTTCAGAACGTGCAGAGACGATCTTAACCACGAAGGACACGAAGAGCACGAAGAAGGATACTGTCGATTGTGGCGGAAAGACGCCGGGGCGGGATGTGACCGCGGTTTCGTCGCCACCTGCTTTCTTCGTGTTCTTCGTGGAGATTTCTTCCTCACGAGCATTGCAATGACGGAATTGCTGTTCGACTTGTCAATACTCGCTGCGCACCCGTTTCGACTCCTGGCTATGGTCGGGGAACTAAACTGTTACCCAAGGCGGTCAAATCCGCGGGTCAAAACGCCAGTTCCAGAACCAGTACCAGTAGTCCTCAATGAGCCTGAGGTTCGGCGCGTTGGCGTTCAGTTCGACATCGGCCAGCGGCACTTCGATCTCTTGCGTTCCTCTGCGCGGGCGGCAAATAAGGCCAAACTCCTCGTGCTTCGCGTGCTCGTCAGGATGAACGAGGGCAACCACCGTAATGGCAGAGACAACCTGTCGGTAGCCAGAAATGTCCTCAGCGTATTCCGCGTCGAACGGCAACGAGAGGTTGGCGGTCAGGTAATCGTAGTAGCGATGCAGCCATTGGGTGCGCCACCTCGGGAAGAGGCCCGTGCGATAGCCCAAGGGCCGCCCGAATGCGAGTTTCCTGGTCGTGGGGATTCGCGTGCATGTCTACTGCTGGCTGACGACGGCCACAGCCACGTCAGCGTTGAGGTCAGGCTTCCATGGCCGCGCGTGGCGAACGGTGTCGCTGCTGGAAATACGGATCGGATTTCGGCGAGACCGAGTGGCTCATGCCTGTGATGCCTTCAATGCCTGGTCAAGGTCGGCGATGATGTCGCGCACGTCTTCGATGCCCACCGACAGACGAACGAACTCGGGCGTCACGCCGGTCTGGGCCTGTTCCTCGGGCGTAAGCTGCGAGTGGGTTGTCGTGGCCGGGTGGATGATGAGCGACTTCGCGTCGCCGATGTTCGCCAGGTGGCTGAAGAGCTTGACGCTGTTGATCAGCTTGGCGCCGGCTTCTTTGCCGCCCTTGATGCCGAAGCCGACGATGGCCCCCTGTCCGTCGGGCAGGTACTTCTTCACGTTGGCGTAGTCGGGGTGGCTGGGCAGGCCCGGATAGTTCACCCACTCGACGGCCGGATGTTTTTCGAGGAACTGCGCGACGGCCAGGGCGTTCTGCGAGTGCCGTTCCAGCCGCAAGTGCAGAGTCTCCAGTCCCAGCAGCGTCAAGAAACGCCCCGAACGGACTCTGGCGTGCGCACCCGTGTCGCGAAGCCAGTGGGTGCGGATGTAGATGATGTAGGCGATATTGCCGATCGGCCGCAGCGCCTCCTCGAACACAATGCCGTGATAGGCGGGGTCGGGCGCGGTGAACTCCGGCCACTTCTTCGGGTCCTTCGCCCAGAGGAACTTGCCGCTATCGACGATCGCGCCGCCGATGTGTACGCCGTGGCCGCCGATGAACTTCGTCGTCGAATAGACCACGATGTCGAAGCCGTGCTCGATCGGGCGGAACAGCGCCGGCGTCAGCGCCGTGTTGTCGATGATCGCCGGCAAGCCGTGGCGGTGGGCGATCGTCGGTGAGCTTCTCGTAGTCCGGCACGTCGTTCTTCGGGTTGCCGGGCGTTTCGATGTACACGGCGCGGGTGTTCTCGTCCACCAGCTTGCTCGAGGCTTTCCGGCTTGCTGGGGTCGAAGAACCGCACTTCGATGCCGAGCTTCGAGAAGGTCTGCGTAGAACAGGGTCCACGTCCCGCCGTACAGGCTGTTGGCGGAGATGAAGTTCTGCCCGGAGTGCACGATCGTCAACAGGGCCGCGGTGATCGCCGCCTGGCCGCTGGAAAACGCCAGTCCCGCCGCACCGCCGTCGAGCGCCGCCAGCCGCTTTTCCAGCACGTCGGTGGTGGGGTTCATCAGCCGGGTGTAGATGTTGCCGAATTCCCGCAGGCCGAACAGATTCGCCGCGTGCTCGGTATCGTGGAACACGTAGCTCGTGGTTGCGTAGATCGGCACGGCGCGGGCGGTCGTTGTGGGATCGGGCACTTGACCGGCGTGCAGTGCCAGGGTGCCAAGACCGCGAAGGCCGTGTTGTTCTTGACTCATCGTAAATCCTCTTTGCGTGGTGAACTTGGATCGTGGTATTCTCGCAGACGATCACGGTGGCATGAAGGACTGTGGTTGCTGTCGGGAACTATGCAGCCTTCACTCCTTCTGTGCCCAAGCCCTCAAACAAGGCCGTTGACAGATAGCGTTCGCCGAAGCTGGGGGCAACGGTGACGATCACCTTGCCGCGGTTCTCCGGGCGGCCGGCCACGCGGACTGCCGCCGCCATGTTGCCGCCCGGTGCTGATGCCGCCCAGGATGCCTTCCTCCTTGGCCAGGCGTCGGCGCCCAGGTGAAGGCTTCTTCGTTGGCGACCGTTTCCACGCCGCTCAGCAGGCTGGTGTCGAGGTTCTTGGGGACGAAGCCCGCTCCGATCCCTTGTATCTTGTGCGGCCCCGGCTTGCCGCCGGAGATGACCGGCGAGTCGGCCGGCTCGACGGCAATGGCGCGGAAGTCGCGTTTCTTGGCGCGGATGTAGCGGGTCGACGCCGGTGATCGTGCCGCCCGTGCCCACGCCGGCCACGATCACGTCCGCCCGACCCTCGGTGTCCTCCCAGATCTCCCGGCCCGTGGTGCGCTCGTGGACTTCCGGGTTGGCGGGATTGTCGAACTGCTGCGGAATCCAACTGTTGGGCGTGGCGGCGGCCAGCTCTTGGGCCTTGGCAATCGCCCCCTTCATGCCGTCCTTGGCCGGCGTGAGCACCAGGCTCGCCCCCAGGATCGCCAGCAACGCGCGGCGTTCCAGGCTCATCGACTCGGGCATGGTGAGCGTCAGGTGGTAGCCCCTCGCGGCGGCCACGAAGGCCAAGGCAATGCCCGTGTTGCCGCTGGTGGGTTCGATGATCTGGGTGTCCTTGTTGAGGATGCCCGTCCTTCTCGGCGGCCTCAATCATCGCGCGGCCGATGCGGTCCTTGACGCTGCTAAGCGGATTGAAGAACTCCAGCTTCAGCAGAACCGTGGCGGCCCCGGCCGGTACGATGCGGTTCAACTTGACCAACGGCGTGTTGAACGTCGTCTCGACGATGTTAGCGAACGTCTTTCGATGGGGCATGAGTGATCTCCTTTTGGGAAAGTTAGTCGGTTACTGATACATTACTACGTCGATGTAATTACTCATCATACATATTCCTGCCGCCCCGTCAATGGGAACAGTCGCAGCGGATCGTGGACTACCTGCCGCTTATCACAAGCCTGGAAATATGAGCAAAATGGGCTAATAAATGGACAGTGCCAGGCGGACTTGGCGTCCACCTGGCACGTGCAATCCACCGCGCCTATCGGACAAGGGGTTCTCGATAAGCGGTTCCTTCCGTACAGCGGCGAACGGTTTGTGCTAGGGCGTCTGTCCGCAAACGGGTGGTCAAAACTCGTATTTCAGTTGCAGCCACCAGGCGTCGTTAGCGTCGGTGTTGGCCAGGTTGCCGAAGATACCGAGACCGGCCACCAACGTGGTGTGCTTGCTGGCGATGTAGGCAATGTCGAGGCCGTGCCAGTTGTTCTCGCCGCCGATCAGAAGGTTGGGCACGTTAATCGTGCCGCCCGGACCGATCGTGCCGTACGGACTGGTCTTTTGGCGGAATTCGTAGGCCAAGAGGAGCTTGTCGAACGGGAGAATGGCGATATTGCCTTCAAAGCTGGCCGTGTATTTGTCGCTGAAACCCAGGAATCCCAGGTCGGCCGCCTCGCTCCCGCGCAGACCGGCCGTAATAATCAGCGGCCGGCCAAAGAAGCCCTTGCTCAGGGTCTTGGTAGCGGTCAGGGTGAGATCCACGCCGTAATCCCGGGCATAGCCGATTGCGGTCAAGGCGCCGGTCAATTTGTCGTTGATGCTGGCGATGTCGGCGTTGTACTTCAGATCGGCGCCGACTGTGACGGCCGGCAACCAGTTGATGTCGTCGCTATTCTCTTTGACCAGCAAAGCACGGGCGCTGAAGTTATACAGCCACACATCGCTGTTGTTGATCAGCCCCGGGTTACCAAGCGTGGTGTTGATGTCAGTCGGCAGGGTGCCGAGTCCGAGACGATCGGCTGCAAAACCCAACTCGATGCGGCCCAACAGATTCTCGGTGACCAGCAGCGTATCGAGGTTCTTTCGGCCAAGCCCGATGTAATCCATTGCCACAGAAGGCTTGCCCCAGACATCACACTCTCCGGCCGGATTCACGAGGTAAGCCATGGGCGTGATCGCGCCGCCGCCCTGACCTTCAATGGTGATGAAGGGCAGCGGCGGCGCCTTTTCATCCGCATGCGGAGCCGACGACTGGTCTGTGGCTTCGGCCTCTTCGGCCAGGCCGCGTGAAACAAAACAGAGTGCCCCAACGGCGGCGACAACACACAACATCTGTACTCGCAAGGTCTTCACGTCTGGGTCCCCCCATAAATTGTGAGATACGTAACGAAAACTGAAATGCTAATCAAACGGCGTACTCTAGCGGACCACTCGGTTGAACTGCAGTCCGCTCGTCGTCGATTAGGTCCTGCAGGGTGGTATTGTCATAAACCTCTTCAATGGCCCTCTGAGCTTTTTGCCAGACTCCGATGAAAGCACAGCGATTTTTCAACCGGCAATGTTCGTCGCTCCGGCCCACCACGCACATCACGGGCGCCAACGAACCATCGACGGCACGAATGATGTCTCCAACGGTGATTCTTCCCGGTGACCCCGCCAATACGTAACCCCCGCTGGCTCCGCGGCGAGATTCGACCATTCCATCAACTCGCAAGCCTTGGAGAATCAACTCCAGGAATCGCGGCGGAATGGCCTGGGCGTCGGCGATCTCGGCCACCGTAACAGGCTCTCTGCCCTGCCGCTTGGCCAGTTCAAACAACGCCCGCAAAGTGTACTGACACCTCTGAGATACGTGCATGGCTGTTCCCTTACATTCGTAAAATCGAGTCTACTTGGCATCATCGGAGCGAAACCATCAGCACTTAATGGGAATAGTCGAAATTCAAACACGACTACCGTAGTGATGTTTTTATTCCCGACACGCTTTGCCCAAATTCACCTACTCTAGCCGCGTCGATATAAGTGGTGGTGCAGATTGCGGGCATACCGCCTGCAATGTTTATGGTCCCTGTGATGTATTTCTGGGCAATGCCACGGATGGGCTAGCACCTTATGCGGCGCATCCGTGATGCGCGGTCGCCAGACAGGCAACAGATGCGGCGGCGTGCAACGAAACACCTGCCAAACGGCCGCGAAGTTGGTCTGACTGACCTTGGCACATAAGTTGCGGAGCAGTTCCTGCGAGCCGCATTCATCGCAAGAACCGAAACCGGCGGACAAGCAAATCAGCGAGATTGCCATCGATGTCTGACACGCACACGGGCCAAGATCACAAGTCGCGCCGCGACACGGAGTCTGCCACGGAGGACGTGCTGACACACATTCGTGGAGCCTTGAATGGTTTGCGATTCGGATCGGTGACAATCATTGTGCAAGACGGCGTCGTGGTGCAGATCGACCGCACCGAGAAGCGGAGACTCGAGCCGAACTTGCGCCGGCCCGGGGAATCGAAACCCGGCCGCAGCTAGTTTTTGGGCCTCGCCTTCGGCAGCCCTTCGCCACGCAGCGTGTGCAGCAATCCTAATCGCTTGGCTTGCTCTTCCTGCCAGGATTGGTCGCCATAGGAACGGTTTCTGGTCATCAACGCCCGAACCTTACATTGTTTATCCACGAAGGACACGAAGAAGGATGCTGTCGATTGCGGCGGAAAGAGGCCGGGGCGGGATGTGACCGCAGTTTCGTTGCCACCTACTTTCCTCGTGCTCTTCGTGGAGATTTCTTTCTCACGCGGCGCTAGCAACGCCGCGGCGTTGCGGTTACACTTATTGGTTACGTATCAGAAGGAGATTGGCGATGCGTCCGGCGCCAGAAGCAAGGCTGTCTGCCTCATTGCGATAATTCTATCCGTCGCGGCGACGCGCTGTCGGCCCTGTTCGGCCGCCGGGCCGGCAACCTTGGAAATCGGCAGCCCCGCGCCCGATTTCAACCTGCCGGGCGTGGACGGCAAGAATCACACCCTGGACGAGTATCGCAACGCCAAGGTGCTGGTGATCATCTTTACCTGCAATCACTGCCCCACCGCCCAGGCGTACGAAGGTCGCATCAAGCAATTGGCCGCCGACTACAAGGACCGTAACGTGGCGTTGGTGGCCATCTCGCCCAACGATCCCTTGGCGATCCGGCCCGACGAGTTGGGCTATACCGATCGTGAGCGATTCGTTGGAGGAAATGAAGATCGCCGCGAAGGATCGAGGCTTCAATTTCCCCTATCTCTACGACGGCGAGGATCAGAAGGCGTCGCACGCCTACGGCCCGGTGGCCACGCCGCACGTGTTCATCTTCGATGGCGAGAGGAAGCTGCGATTCGTCGGCCGGATCGACAATTCCGAAAAACTCCGCTGGCGGCCACCCACGAGCCGCGCGACGCGATCGACGCGCTCTTGGCGGGCAAGCCGGTGCCGGTCGAGCAAACCAAGGCCTTCGGCTGCTCGACCAAGTGGGCCAACAAACGCCGCTGGCCAAGAAAGCCCTGGATGACGCCGCCAAGGAGGAGGTGGATCTGAAGCTGATCGACGAGAAGTCGATCAAGTCGCTCGTGCAAGAACGACGGCAAGAATCTGCGACTGATCGAGGTTTGGGCCACCTGGTGCGGCCCGTGCGTGGCCGAACTGCCCGATTTCGTCACCATGAACCGCATGTACCGCCATCGCGGCTTGGAGCTGGTCACGATCTCGGCCGATTCGCCGGAGGAGAAACAGAAGGCCCTGGAGGTGCTCAAGAAGAAACAGGTGGCGGCGACGAACTACCTCTTCGACGGCAACGACAAGTACAAGCTGATGGACGCGGTGGACGAGAAATCGTCGGGCGCCGTGCCGCACACGATCCTGGTCGCCCCGGGCGGAAAGGTTCTGTATCGCCACAGCGACGCCTGCGATCCGTTGGAAGTCCGCCGGGCGATCGTCGACTACCTGGGCCGAACCTACAAGTAAAAGCGGCATCTTGCCCCATTCGAGTGTTCCAGGATGACGAAAAGCGAGTTCACCAGGAGACGACTTATGACTACGAGCGTTTCTCACCATCGGTTTGCCTTGCCGGTTGTGCTTGCCGCCGCGATCCTCGCGACGGCCGTTTCCCGGGGCAGTGACGGCGCGACGGCCCCCGGCGGTCGCATGGCGGCCGTGCTCCAGCCGTTCGTGAACAGTCACACGCTGGCCGGCGCGGTCGTGCTTGTTGCCGACAAGGACAAAGTGCTCGACGTGGAGGCGGTCGGCTATGCCGACGTCGCCGCAAAGAAGCCGATGCAGACCGACTGCGTCTTCTGGATCGCCTCGCAATCCAAGCCGATCACGGCCGACCGCGCTGATGATGCTCGTGGACGAGGGCAAGGTGAAGCTGGACGACCCGGTGGAGAAGTACCTGCCGGAGTTCAAGGGGCAGATGGTCGTCGCCGAGCGCGACAAGGAGCACGTGCTGCTGCGGAAGCCGAAGCATCCGATCACGTCCGCAACGTGCTCAGCCACACCAGCGGGCTGCCGTTCACGTCGCCGATCGAGAAGCCGACGCTGGACCTGTTTCCGCTGGAATGCCGCGTGCGGAGCTATGCGATGCTGCCGCTGGAATTCGAGCCCGACACCAAGAACATGTATGCCAACGCCGGCATCAACATCGCCGGCCGGATCATCGAGGTCGTCAGCGGCATGCCGTTTGAGAAGTTTCTCGACCAACGACTCTTCAAGCCGCTGGGCATGAAGGACACCACGTTCTGGCCGACGGCGGAGCAGCTCGGCGGCTGGCCAAGGCGTACAGGCCTGCCAAGGACGATCTCGAAGAGTGCCGCATCGAGCCAACTCAAGTATCCGTTGGACGATCCCCAGCGGCAGCCGATGCCGGCCGGCGGCCTGTTCTCCACGGCGGCCGACCTTTGCTTGTTCTACCGCATGATCGCCAACGGCGGCGTCTTCGCCGGCAAAGCGGTTTCTTTCCGAGCAGGCGCTCCGCGAAATGGCAACGCCGCAACTGGGCAATCCGAGTTACGGCCTTGGCATGCACACTCGACGGAAACCACATCGGACACGACGGCGCGTATGGCACCGACTCGTGTTTCGACAAGAAGCACGGTCTGATCATGATCTTCCTGGTGCAGCATGCCGGCTGGCCGAAGGGCGGCGAGAAGATCGTCGGCGTCTTCCACAAGGCCGCGATTGGATGCCTTCGCACCGCGGTCGCCGTGAGGGCGGATTATTTTCTATTGACAACCGGCGGCGCGGCTGGCTAGGATAGCTGGTGTACCCCATCTGATGCGGTATCCGATGAGCCGGCTGATCGTTTGTTCAATTTTCGTGTCGCTGGCTGTGCTGCCCACCGGGGCGGCACGCGCCGAAGACTGGGCACGTGAAAGCCGCGAGGTGGCCAACTCGCCGGGCACGCACATCAGCCGCGAGCCGACCGCGGCCGCCACCTGGCGCGAGATTGCCGTGCAGCAGGCCCTCGGGGGCGACATTGCCGAGGCCAAGCGCACCGCCGAGCGCCATCAGCTACGAGCCCTCGAAGGCGGCCGCCCTCGGCGCGATCGCCGTGATCCAAGCCCAGGCCACGCCTTTGAACGTGTCGGAGGCCAAGCGCACGGCCGATCGCATTGCGTACCCGCCCTACAGGTTGGCGGCCTATCGCGAGATTGCTCGGCGCAAGCCGAGGCCGGCGACATCGCCGAAGCCAAGCGCACCGCGGCCCGCATCAGCCGGTAGCCGACACGGTTTCCCTCTCCCGGACGAAAACGGGGACAGGCACCGTAACTAATAGTGGTTTGGCGAGGTCATAGGTCTTAGGTCTTCGAGAGGCCCAAGACCCAAGCCCCAAGACCAAAGGCCGAGGTAATGCCAACCTGTCGCGTCAGATCGGGTGGGGCACTACTGCCGCCCATCCCTTAGTTTGCCGACGATCAGCGACCCGTTGTGGCCGCCGAAGCCGAAACTGTTCGACATGGCAATCGAGAATTGGCGCTGTCGGGGCTGGTTGGGCGTGTAGTCCAGATCACACGCCGGGTCGGGCGTCTGGTAGTTGATCGTCGGCGGAATCAGGCTGTCGCAGAGCGCCAACAGGCAGAGCACCAACTCCACGCCGCCGCTGGCGCCCAGCAGATGGCCCAATTGGCTCTTGGTGCTCGAAATGCTGACCTTGTGGGCGTGCTCGCTGAAAGACCGACTTCACGGCGGTCGTTTCGGCCTGATCGCCCAGCGGCGTGCTGGTGCCGTGGGCGTTGATGTAGCCGATGTCGCTGGGGTTGATGCGGGCGTCCTGAATGGCCGCGTCATGGCATAGGCGGCGCCGATGCCGTCCTTATCGGGGGCGGTGATGTGGCCGCCGTCGCAACTGACGCCGTAGCCGTACATTTCGCCGTAAATGTGGGCGCCGCGGGCCTTGGCGTGTTCGAGTTCTTCGAGGACCAACAGGCCCGGCCCCTTCGCTGAGGACAAAGCCGTCGCGGTCGCGGTCGAAAGGCCGGCTGGCGTGCTGGGGATCGTCGTTTCGCTCGGAAAGCGCCCGCATCGCGGCGAAGGCGCTCAGGCCGATGTGCGTCAGCGCGGCCTCGCTGCCGCCGGTGATGACCACGTCGACTTCGTCGTCGCGGATCAGCTTGTAGGAATCGCCGATGGCGTTGGTCGCACTGGCGCAAGCGGTGACGACCACCTGGTTGGGCCCCCGCAGCCCGTACTGGATCGAGAGCTGGGCACTGGCCGCATTGCCGATCAGCTTGGGAATGGTGAAGGCGGAGACCTTGTCGGGGCCCTTGTCGATGAGGCGCTGGTGCTGAACTTCGATGGTTTCGAGGCCGCCGATGCCCGAGCCCAGCACGACGCCGCAGCGCCAGGGGTTTTCCTTGGCGAAGTCGATGCCCGAGTCATTCACGGCATTGACGCCGGCGACGTGGGCAAACTGGACGAAGCGGTCGAAGCGTTTGACGTCCTTGGCTTCGATATAGCCGTCGACCGACCAGTTGCGGATCTCGCCGCCGAAGCGGACCCGGTAGTTGGGAACGTTGAGGCGTTCGAGCGGACCGACTCCGCTCTCGCCATTGCAGATGCGAGTCCACAGTTCGTCCACCTTGCAACCGAGCGAGGTGACGACACCGATGCCCGTGACAACGACGCGGCGTTTCATGCGAATTCGTCAGGTCGAAGAGGCTTCGGCGCTTTCAACGGCCTTGGCGATATGATCGATAGCTTGCCCGACCGTCTGGATTTTTTCGGCCACGTCGTCGGGGATATTGATGTCGAACTCTTCTTCGAGTTCCATCACCAGTTCGACCGTGTCTAGAGAGTCGGCGCCCAGATCGTTAACGAACGAGGTGTCGCGGGTAATCTGGTCCTTGCTGACGCCGAGTTGCTCGGCAACGATATCAATGACGCGCTGTTCAACTGAGGCCACCGTAACGGTCCTCCTGCTACCTGTATTTTTTGGGGGACGCGCTCCCGTGGCAATCCCCGCCCGAAAAGTCTCTCAACTCACGCAATGGGGTTACAAACCCCACGACTTGCCCCATTTTCCATTCAATCCCGCAACATATACCGGTTTTCGTCCTCCGTGTCTATATCTCTCGGCGTTTTTTCCGATTTGGCCTTTCGGCACCTTCGCGGAGAAGCTGCCGACCGGCCGGGACGGGGCAGCGACGGCGATTTCCCGGTTTTCGCATGAGTCTCCAAGGTCACTGTTCCTCCGCGGCATCCGAAACGGCGTCGGGAGGCCGTTTTTCAAGGCTTTCTAGACGGTCAGCCCCCCGTCCACGGTCAGCACATGGCCGGTGATGAACGAGGCCGCGTCGCTGGCCAGGAAGAGCACGGCATCGGCCACGTCTTGGGGCTGTCCCAGCCGGCCCAGCGGGATCTCCTTACGAATCTCCTGGAGGATTTCCTCGCCCAGGGCGGCCGTCATGTCGGTGGCGATGAACCCCGGGGCCACGGCGTTGACCGTAATGTTGCGGCTGGCCAACTCGCGGGCCACGGTCCGCGTCAGGCCGATCACGCCCGCCTTCGAGGCCGAGTAGTTCACCTGGCCCGGATTGCCCATCAGCCCCGACACGCTGGCGATGTTGATGATCCGCCCGTCGCGGTTCTTCATCATCGGCCGGGCGGCGGCGCGGGTAAAGAGGAACGTGCCCCGCAGGTTAATATTAATCACTGCATCCCACTGCTCATCCTTCATGCGGATGATCACGTTGTCGCGAGTGATGCCCGCATTGTTGACCAACATGTTCAACGTGCCCCAGAGCTTGACGACCTCGTCGACCACTTCGCCGACGCGGCTGCTATCGGTTACGTCGCAGGCGATGGGTTCGGCCGTACCGCCGGCTGCACGGATGGCGGTCACTGTGTCGGCCAGATGTCTCGGTATTGATGTCGATGCAAGCCACCTTGGCCCCCGCCGCGGCCAGCGATTGGGCGATGCAGCGACCCAGGCCGCGGGCCGCGCCGGTCACCAACGCCACTTGCCCGCTCAAATCGGTCGAGATTCGGCTGCTATGGTTTGCTCTGCCATGATGATTTCCAGAAAGAAGCGATCAGCGGTCAGCACGTTGGGGATGCGCTACTGAATTTCCAATCCCTCTCCTCCCTCACACTTCCACGCTTTGGCACGATGCCTTGCGGTCGATCCGCCGCAACAGGCCGCGGAGCACGCGGCCCGGCCCGACCTCGTAAAACTGGTCAAATCCCTGCTGTAACAAATAGCGCATCGAATCTTCCCATCGCACCGGCTGAAGAATCTGCCGGACGAGGATTTGACGGATGACCTCCGGGTCGTCATGGGGCTGGGCGTCGACGTTCGAGATCACCGGGAATGTCTCGGCTTGCGCATGGGCACGTCGGCCAGGGCTTCGGCACAACGCTCGTCGGCCGGCCGCATGATCTCCGTGTGGAACGCCCCGGCCACGGCCAGCGGCACGGCCTTCATGGCCCCGAACGATTGGGCCATCTCGGCCGCCCGCTCGCAGGCCCCTTGGCTGCCCGAAATGACGATGTTCTCCGGGCAAAGCAGGTTGGCGATCTTGAGGATTTCGCCGTTGCGGGCCTTCTCGCAAAGCGCCTCGACCTCGACCTGTTCCAGCCCCAGGATGCTCACCATGCCGCTCGGGCGTGGCGTCGGCCGCCTCTTGCATGGCCGCCCCGCGCCGCTGGACCAGCATCAGCCCGTCCTCGAAATCCATCACGCCGGCGAAGACCATGGCCGTGTATTCGCCCAGGCTCAGTCCGGCCGTCGCTTCGCAGGCTAAAACCACGTCGGGCGATTCGGCCCGCAGCGATTCCAGCGCCGCCAGGCTGGTGACGAAAATCGCCGGCTGGCTGTAGACGGTCGAATCGAGTTCGTCGGCCGGACCCTCGAAGCAGAGCTTGGCCAGGTCGTAGCCGAGCACTTCGGCGGCGCGGTCGTAGAGCCGGCGGACGCCGGGCAGCGACTCGGCCAGCCGCTTGCCCATCCCCACCGTCTGCGCACCTTGTCCGGGAAAGAGAAAAGCGATTCTGCTCAAGACTCGGTCTCGACGACTTTACGACCCATGTAGTGGCCACAGTTTGGGCAGACGATGTGCGTCGGCAGGGCCGTGCTGCACTGCGGGCAATAGGAAAGCTGCTTGGGCTTCTTGAAGTCGTGTGCCCGGCGACTGCCGGTGCGGGCGTTGCTCTGCCTGCGCTTGGGAACGGCCATGGTCGAATCTCGCTTGTCCAAGGGAAACCCCAAATCCTAAACGACCCGCCCGCCGACTGTCAACCGAGCCTGAGACAGACCGAGGCGGACGAGCGGCCGCTGCACGCCCTTCCCTCGGGGGATGTCGATGGATTGCCTGGACGCCGCGGCCGGGCGGAAAAGGCGCTTGCGTCGTATGACGTGGAGGAGGGAAATGGCGCTGCAGGACGAAAGACGCTGCGACGGCGGTAGAGGCTGGGGAATAACAATTCCAACCTTGACCAATTGGTTACATTGTCCCGCGACGGATTGTTGCCGATGCTGACGGCGTGAGGATCGTTTACTCGACCCCCGGCCAGCAGGAGGCCGGCTCGGGGGTTTTGTGCGCCGGATCCACCTGGACTGCCCCGCCAACCCCACATACCCCCCCGACGAGCCCAGATCACTCTTGCAATTCCCGACCGTCTCCGCAACAATTTACGAACACGAGGAGAGCACCGTATGAGTGAGAGTAGACAAGACGCCGACATTTACCGGGGGGGGGACCCCTTGGACCTTCCAGCGTACTCTCTGGTTGAATGCGCCGATATTCTCCGGGTGCCGGCGGCGACGGTGCGGACCTGGACTTTAGGGAGACACTACCACACGGGACAGCATCAGAAGTTCTGGCACCCTCTAGTCGCAATTGCGGATCGGAATACACCCGCCGTGTCGTTTCGCAATATGGTTGAATTGCAGGTGCTGGCCGCTATGCGGCGAAGGCACAAGATCGAAATGCCGGTCGTGCGCAGGGCGATCATATACCTATCCAGGCGACTCGGTATACCGCGCCCCCTGGCCGACCAGCAAATGCTGACAGACGGTAAGGACTTGTTCGTTGAACGATTGGGACAAGATCGTCAACATTGGTCGGGATGGCCAATTGGAGATGCGATCCCTAATGGAAATTTATCTGTTAAGGATTGATCGAGACCCGGCCGGGCTTCCAATCAGGCTTTTCCCATTCACACGTACCAGGATTGAGGATTCCCCTAAGCTGATTGTACTGAATCCCCGCGTTCAATTCGGGCGACCATGTATTGCAGGGACAGGAATCCCAACGTCCATAATTGCCGAACGGTACAAAGCCGGCGAGAGCATCGAAGCCTTGGCAGAGGACTATGGGCAAAAATCGCCCAACATCGAAGAAGCGATCCGATTCGAGTTCGTTGCAGCGGCCGCATGAGCCTCTCGTTTTCTTTCTTGACCGTTGTCTGGAAGGCGAGACAGTTATCAAGGCTCTCGTTGATGCCGGGCTACAGCTTCGGCTGCACAGGGACTTCTTCGAGCCTGATTGCCCTGACGTGGAGTGGCTGCCAAAGATCGCAAGGAATAAGTGGGTGCTTTTGACCAAGGATCAGGGAATCCGTCGGCGTCCTATTGAAAAACAGGCTTTGCTGATACCGGGTGCTCGATCATTCATACTCACTGCCGGGGAAATGACCGGCGAAGAAATCGCCAGTACGTTTATTCGTCATCTCAATCGGATTCTGCGATTTGCCAAGAATGAGCAGGTTCCTTTCGTGGCAGCGGTTACGAGGGACGGCGTAAAGCTGCTATATTCTGGAACGAGCTAGTGCCAGGACAAGGGCTGCGAAAAAACAGCATGAATGACCCACGCCCGAGACGAGATACGAGCGGTTAGAACGGCATCATCAAGATGTGGACAGAGAACAAGTAGTTCGGTCACGGTATTGGCGGGGTTGGGGTGTTGCTAGACAAAGCACGGCCGGCATCGAACGTCAATTAGGCCCTCTCGGGCCGGTTTGTCGCAGCCCCCTTGGCGCCCCACCTCGCCGTCGGCTGCAATCGCCCCGCCGGAATCCTCCCGGGCCCTTTTCTGGCAAGCCGGAAGATTCTCTCCCCGCCATAGCCCCCGCATAGCCCCGTCACCCGTCAAATCGCCGTAAGTCTAGCTGGGGAACTAGGATTTGAACCTAGACTAAGTGATCCAGAGTCACTTGGCGGCGTAATTGATGCTGTTTCCTGTCACTTGATCTTGCTTGCTTTTCTCGGGGATTCTGCTATCATAATGTTGACGGGGCTACCTTTCGGCGTCTCTTGTTTGCCACGCCGGGTAGCCCTCTGGGTGCCCCGCAGACGAAATGATCGGAGTCACTTCGATGAGAAACAAGCCCATTCGACGCACAAACACGGTCGCCTTCACCTCCGCCTGGTTGTCACGGTTGAGGCCCCGGATGAGCCCGGCGCACGCGATGTTTACCACGACGCGACTCTTCCTGGGTTCTGTTTGCGAATCACCAGCGACGGTTTCGCCTCCTACTCCGTCTGCAAGAAGTTCACGGCAAGCCTGTACGAGTGACGATCGGGCGAGCCGACCAGTTGACGCTGAAGCAGGCGACGTGAGTTGGCGGCAGTAGAACTTGGGAGGTTGGCGGCCAGCATCAACCCCAACGAGCGTAAACGGCAGCAGGAGCAGCAAGAGGCCCGCGAGAATGTCACGTTAGGAACACTCTGGGGGTTCTACCTCGACCAGCACGCGAAGCCCCGGAAGAAATCCTGGCGCGTCGATGAGCAACGCTACAACAGACATCTAAAGCAGTCGGGAGCGCAAACCTCTATCGGCCATCACTGCTGCGGCGATCGAATCGCTCCACAACGAGGTGGGCGCAAAGTCGGGACATTACGAGGCGAATCGCCTGTTGAGCCTGATCCACAAGATGTTTGCCTTGGCACCCAAGCTTGATTTCGACGGCAGCAATCCGGCACATGGCATCAGCAAGTTCACGGAAGAGAGCCGGGAACGGTTCCTGCACCCCGACGAAATGCCGAGTTTTTTCAAGGCTCTGGAATCCCTTCGCATGACAAGCCCGACGGCCGCCGATGCAATCGAAGTCGCGCTGTGGACCGGCGACACGCCGCGGAAACGTGCTGCGCATGCGATGGGAGGAGTTGGCCTTGCAACGCTCCGAATGGACGATCCCGGCGGGGAAGTCAAAGAACGGGAAGCCCATCACGGTCCACCTGGCCGAGCCGGCCATGCGGATTCTGCTATCACGCCTCCAAACCCGCGGGAAGTCGCCCTGCGGTGTTTCGTGGCCGGCGTCACGGCAAGCCGCTGGTCGATCCGTACAAGCCGTGGAAGGCCCTGCTGAAAGCATCCGGCCTCCGGGATTTGCGGCCTCACGATTTGAGAAGGACGATGGGGAGCTGGCAAACGAGTTTGGGGGCGAACCCCCAGGTGGTGGCCAAGACGCTGGGCCACCGCAATCTGGCCAGCGCCGCGATCTACGCCAGATTGAACCTCGATCCGGTCCGAGCAGCCGTGAATCAGGTTGCTGAAGCAATCCAAGCGGCCAGCAAAATACCCGAAGATGGAAAATGATCTATAGATTAGTACCGTGCTGTCTTTTCTATTTTTTTCCTAGCGGCTAGGAAAGACTGCTGATATTCGGCTTGATCTTGTTGTCCCTACGCTGATAATCAGATCGTAGCGGGCCAGTGACGAGCCCGCCGGGTATCGGACAAACCGGGCCCGCCTCCCTTTGCTGGGAGCGCGGGCCCCTTTTTTCTTGCTACGAAAGGGAGTGAAAATGGCGACTGCTACCTTGGACCGCTGGTTGACGCGTGCGGAGTGCGCCGAAGTCTTGGGCCTCCGGCCGCAGACCTTAGCGAAGTGGGCGAAGGACGGCCGGAATCTGCGTATGTCGAAGCGCGGCCATCTCGTCCGCTACCGCCTTAGCGACGTGGAACGATTCTTGGAAGACGGGTTCGTCGCCGTCGGAGGCGATGCTGTTGTCGCGGCCGACGAGACCGACTAACCAGACTGCCGCGCCGATGTACGCCGTCAGCGTGGTGGTGGCGTAGGAGAACGCTACCGTGAGCAATGCAATCTTGGCGCCGGCGGCGCGGGCAACGGCATACGACCAGCCGGTATCGGCCGCTGGAGCCACTTCATCCGCAGCCGACTTCCTCCAAGCGATTTTCGCCCCCGGCGACTTGATCCTCCTCCGCCCTATCGAATTGTGGACGGAAAATGGTCGGAAGAAAAGCAAGGTGGATTACGATGGTGTCCAGTATCATCTAGTTGGCGTGAAAGATCAGGCTGGACAATGGCAACCGCAACCACAGCGACTCGGCACCGCAGTCAGACGCCAGAACGAGCGGTCAGAGCACACTAAGGCCAATATCTTCTACGGCGTTTGTCCCCGATTCGGCACCGCTGGCCGATACGACCAGGCGTGGCAGATTCGCGTTGTCCGCGTGCTCTGGAGTGACGTTGACCATTGCACGCTGGACGAAGCACGCGAACGATGCAAGGCCGCTGGACTGCCCGAGCCGTCGATCATCGTGGCCAGTGGGAACGGCGCGCACCTGTACTGGATTCTCGCCGAGCCCTATTTGATTGATGACGTGGGCGTACCGCAGCCCGTGTTCACCGAGTTCATCGACCAGGGCGACGGCAAGAAGAAGGTCCGCAAGTACATCAAGATCGGCGACGAGAAAATCTATATCGACGCCAAGCACAACGCGCCATCGCTCAGCGCCAAGGCACAGCACGTCCAAGACATTCTCGCCGGCATCGCGTCGAACATCGGCGGCGACCATACCACCGACCTCTCGCGTATCCTCCGCGTGCCGGGAACGTTGAACCGGAAGGATCAGCGCAACGGCCGCGAGCCGGTCCCCTGTACGCTGGTCGCGTGCGATCCACACTGCCGATACTCGATTGACGAATTCGCCAAGTATGCGGAGGCATCGCCGGATCGGACAAGGCGCGAGGCGATTGCCAAGGTCAAGCTGCCGGCGCCGCGGAAATTGTCAGCACCGAAATTCGACCGATTCCAAGAGTTACTCCTGATATGCAACGCGGCCGAAGTGGGCACACGATCAGAGGCGGACTTTTCCCTATGTTGTTGGGCCGTGGAGCATGGCGTACCGCGTGAATCAGTGTGGAAAGAGGCGCAGAACGTCGGCAAGTTCCGCGAAGCCGGCGAGCGATACTTTGATCAGACGTGGGGGCGGGCCGAGCAGCAAACCCGTCAGAAAATCTTCGACAAGGCAAAGGCCAAGACGCAAAAAAAGGGCAAGCCGAACGCTGTTGTCACGAGCCCCGAGGCCCACCTGACCGATGTGGGCAATGCACAGCGGCTTGTCGCAAAGTACGGTCACATCCTCCGCTATTGTTGGGCGTGGGGCAAATGGTTCGTGTGGGACGGCAAACGATGGTGCCTTGATGAGGGTGGCTACGTCCAACGGCTCGCCAAGCAAACCGTTCTTGCCATGTATGCCGAGGCCGCGGAGCTGGAGGATCACGACGAACGCAGCGCCTTGATCGAACACGCTCAGCAATCCGAGAGAGCATCGCGGATCACCGCCATGATCGACTTGCGCGCAGTGAAGTCGGTATCCCAGTTTTGCCGCAAGACCTTGACTCCGATAACTGGCTGCTGAACGTCGCCAACGGCACACTGGACCTACGAACGGGCCAGCTTGCTCCGCACGATCCGCAGCAGATGATAACCAAGCTGTGTCCGGTCGAGTATCAGCCCGGCGCCCACTGCTCAGCGTGGTTGAAGATGCTGGGTGAGATTTTCATGGGCCGGCAATCGCTGGTGGAGTACGTCCAACGCTTCCTCGGCTACTGTCTCACCGGGAGCGTGGTCGAGCAGATTTTAGCGATCTTCTGGGGCGTGGGGGCCAACGGAAAGAGCACGCTGCTGGACCTCATTCTGGACCTGTTGGGCGAAGATTACGCGATGAAAGCGCCCACCGACCTGTTGATGGCAAAGCGCCAGCAAAGCCACCCCACCGAGCAGGCCGACTTGCACGGCAAGCGGCTTGTAGCGTGCGTCGAAACGGACCAGGGCCGGCGGATGGCGGAAAGCTTGGTCAAAGAGATCACCGGCGGCGACAAAATCCGCGCCCGCCGGATGCGCGAAGACTACTGGCAGTTTTCCGCTACCCACAAGATTGTGCTCGCGTGCAACCACAAGCCATCCGTCCGCGGGACCGACCACGCGATATGGCGACGGCTGCGGCTCGTGCCGTTTGATCGGGTGTTTTTGCCGAATGAGCAGGACAAACACTTGGGCCAGAAATTGCGGAAGGAACTGCCCGGGATATTGGCGTGGTGCGTCCGCGGTTCCCTCGAATGGCAGAGGGTCGGATTAGGTACGCCAGAGGAGGTTACAGCCGCCACGTCGGACTATCAGATCGAACAGGACCAGATCACCAATTTCCTGTCGGAAACCTGTCTCATCGGAGGCGGTTTTCAGGTTCGCGCAGGCGTACTTTTCGAGGCGTACCGAAAATGGAGCGGGGACAAGTACGTCACACAATGCGAGTTCGGCCGCGAGTTGCAAACCCGTGGCTTCCAAAAGGTTAAGAGCAATGGCGTATGGTATCGGGGCATCGGACTTTCGGAAGCGTCGGAACACTTGGAAGGCGATGCAGGTTAATTTCCAGCTATGCGCGTATTTCAAAATTAACATGCAAAGGGTTCCAAGTGTTCCAAGTGTTCCAAGAGAGAGTGTGGAAACCTACGCGACGGGCAGGCAACCACGCCCACCCCGGCCGATGGCGGACAACCGGAAATGCGGAGTGATTCGTCATCACTTGTCCAGACGCACGCAACAGTATAGAGATTATCGACTTACGAGTTTAGACACAATGCCGGGGCTCCCCAAGGGCTACCGTGGGACAACGAAAGCAAACAAAAGCAATGCCCGGACCGATCGGAAACAGCAACGCAATGAAGCATGGCCAGCGATCCTCTCGCCCCGGCACCGTGTTGCGCGCCTCGGCCCGCGGTTCTCTCACGCCTACAAGGACGTGTGCCGCCTCCGCCGCGCCGTGGAGGGTCTACTGAGGGCGAAACATGGCAAGGTGGATTTGTTGCTGGGGGCGAAGGCGCAAACTATCTGCCGGCTGGAATTGAACTGCCGCATTGCCGAGCAAGGCATCCGCGACACGCCGACCATGCTGCCGGCCGAATTGCGGGCGACCAGGGCGCTAATCGCACAATGGACGTGTCAGAGGGACAACGCTCTATCCGCTCTGTTGGGCAACGCTGACAACGGGCCCGACCCTTGGACGTTGCTGGACGGTAATCCATCGGGCCAAGCAGCGGATGCAACAGGCGACGCCGTGGGCGACGTGGAGGGCAACGCACGATGATGGTCACTCTCGACAAACTCCGAACGTACCAACGCGACTTTCTCGCCTTTGCCGCCGACATCGCGATTCGATCGGGCGGCACCGCGGCCCGATTCGGCGACGTGATGGCCGAGTTCCAACAGGAGGCGCTTCGCGGCCTTGGCCCCTGCGGTTCCATGCCGTAGCCGCCGGCAGCAAACCGCCCATCGGGCGCTGACTGGTGGGAGGCGACCAAGGGCGCGTTGAAGGATTCGGACCTTGCCGTTGCTCTGCTCTGGTTGCTGGTGTTCGCGCCACGCTGCTTGCTCTGCCAAGTCGGTGCGGCCGACCAGGACCAGGCGGCCGAACTGCGGAAGGCCGCAAAGGACATCGCTCGCCTCAATCCCTGGCTCGACAAAGGTGTGGTAATTGAGCAGTGGCGGATTCGCAACCCGCGAACCGACTCCCAGGCCGAAATCATCGCCAGCGACGTAGCCGGAAGCCATGGAGCCCGGCCGGACGTGTTGATCCTCAACGAGCTGTCGCATATCTGCCGGCGCGAATTTGCCGAGAACCTGTTAGACAACGCCGCCAAGGTTCCGCATGGTCTGGTTTGCATCGCAACCAATGCCGGCTATGTGCCAAGCTGGCAATTCGACTGGCGCGAAGATGCTCGCACATCACTTCGCTGGTCGTTCCACAAGGTTGATCGACCGGCGCCATGGCTGGACCCGGCGGAGATCGAAGAGGCGAAGCGCCGCAATTCTTCAAGCCGATATGCTCGCCTCTGGGAAGGCGTGTGGAGCGCCGACGGTGGCGACGCCCTCGACCGCGCGATATTGCCGCGTGCGTCACCTTGGAAGGCCCGATGCCTTGTTACCGCGACGGCTACGCGTTCATTGCCGCATTAGACCTCGGCATCCGGCATGACCATTCGGCACTTGTGGTGGTAGCCGCCAAGCCGGGTTCCGACAAGTGCCAAGTGGCATCGTGCCAGAGTTGGAAACCGGGGGCCGACGGCCGCGTCAATTTGATGAGCATCGAAGGTGCCGTGCTGGAGGTGTGGCGACGTTATCGCCCGATTGAGATCCGCTTCGACCCTTGGCAAGCCGCGCTCATGGCGCAGCGGTTGGAAAAGCAAGGCGTCAACATGCGGGAGATTCCCTTCGTCCCGGAGAATCTCAACGCCTTCGCCAAGTCACTCTTGGAAGGGTTCCGTAATCATCGCGTCGAATTGTTCCCCGATCCCGAATTGATACGCGACCTGGAGCGCCTGTCGATCGTCGAAAGAAATTGGGGCTACAAGCTGGAATCGACCAGCGACAAAGAGGGCCATTCTGACCGCCGCAATTGCCTTGGCGATGATCCTGCCGTGTGGCCTGGCAATAATCGACGAGCCGCCTGTAGTTGCATCGGCGCGGGGCGGAATGGCGGACGACATTATCGGCCACCTCATTCCGGGCCAAGGCATGATGATGAGGTTCTAAAGCAATGGTCTACTTCGATGTGGATTTTCGACCTGAAGTGATTCCGAAACATCGGTTGGGCCCGGGCGACACGATTGCGAACAATGATCGGGCTGGACTTCGACCCGACCATTTCGCAGCGGGAATGTGAATTGCTTTTGTGGGTTGCGTGCCAGCGAGCGATCCGCGCTTGCCGCGATCCGAACGGAGAAGAGGCGCGGTGGTGGGCGGACTGGGCTGCGTTGGTCGAGGGATTCTCGGAGGCCCTGCCGCAAGAATGGCAACTCGGCACGCTCGATCGTCTACACCAATTAGGATACGTGGAAACTGTACTCGCGCACTTCCGGCAACGGCTGCCGGCAGCGATGCGGGAAACACCAATAACTAAGGAGAAGTGAGACATGGCAACTTTAGAACGGACGGAGAACGTCTTGCAGGAGTTCTCCGACAACCGCGGCGTGGCCCTGCGCGTCGATCGCGCGAACGGCGTTATCCGCGGCGTCAAACTACTCGGCACCACATCGGCAAAGGGCCGTGACTATCCGGTTGACGTTCTCCGCAAGGCGGCCGCGAAGTATGAAGGGGTGAAGGTGAACGTTGACCACGTTGACCCGGGCCAGCGGCGAAGCTACCGCGATCGACTCGGGACGATCAAGAACGTGCTGGTGCGCCAAGAGGGCCTGTTCGGCGACCTGCATTACAACCCGAAGCACGCGCTAGCCGAGCAGTTGGCCTGGGATGCGGAGCACAACCCGAGGCGCCCTCGGATTTTCCCATGATGCCCGGGGACCGTCGAAGTTCCGCAACGGCCGTGTGGTGGTGGAGTCCATCGACCAAGTGTTGTCGGTCGATCTGGTGGCGAACCCGGCCACTACCAGCGGACTCTTTGAGGACCGGACCCCGGAGCCCGCGGTGCCGACCTGCAAGGGCGACGTGGTGTTGTTCCCGAGAACATCGACCGAAGCGGAGCGCCTCGCGTTCCTGGGAAAGTCGAGCGACCAGGACCTGCACAACTTCGTCGGCCGGATGAAGCGTTGATGCAGTCAGCTTCCACCCGCCGGTAGTTCAGCGCGTGTGCGCGGCCGGCGGGTATTTTCCATTCACGATTACGGAGAATAGTAACCATGTTGACGACTTATGTGAAACCAAGCCGCGACGAGGCCGTTACCGGCCCGACGAAAGAGGCGGTCGAACGCTATCGGAAGATGATCTTGTCGCGGCCCGGAACACCGGATGCTGAGATTCTGGAGGCGGCGTGGAAACTGCCGATTGACTTCGAGGCCGACTCTTTGATCTACGAACGGCGCTCGGGCGCGAAATACGACCTCGACCAGCGCGTCCCCCGAATTGCAGGCCGAGGCCCAACGGCTGGCGGCAGCGGCCGACACAGCCGCTCAAGTTGGCGATCGACGGGTTTCGGACTTTACCACCGTCGCGGAGTTGGCCGGCGTTCTAACTGCATTTGTGCGGCAGACGACGCCCGGGGCCGCGTCGCCCGAGAAGTTCGCCGCGTCGGCAGCGGCAGGGGAAGTCAGCAACACGCGAATCAACGCGATTCGCATATTGCGCGAGACGGCCGACCCGGCGCTGGGCCAGCGGATTGCGGAGGCGACACAATCCGCCAACGCGATCGAAGCGGCAATTAGATCAAGGCAGGAAATCATCGGCATCGACGCCGCGATTGTCCGGCACGAGGCGAGAGTCAACGACCTGGCTGCCGGAAAGCGCGACTACCAAAATGAGCCGGCCGATCGTCGCGGAGTTTCGACGGAAAGCCTGTACACGTCGGCACGCCGGCGACTCAACGAGACGCGAGCCCTTGCCGCGCAGAAGCCGGAAGCCGAGCGGGCCAACCAGGAGGACCGGGAGCGAATCGCCAGCCTACACCAGCAGATCGCTGAACTGGAAGAAAAACGCCTTGATCCGGCGAACATGCTGTGGCATCAATGAGACGCGAGGGTGTTCTCCGCCCCAATACGCCCTGGCCGGTCCTTTGTCTTTCCAGCCGGCCGGGGCGCGGGGTGGTGGCCATAGGAGGTTTGATCGAATGTCGAAGCGAAACCACGCCGCATGGGCGAGGCCCGGCAAGAGAGTGGGAGCAACGGTCACGCGCGGGCTACGTCCGCCACGTCGATGCCCGGGATGCGGCGGGTCGATGCCATGCCCTAGATGCCCCAAAACGTCGGGCCGGCGTCACTAGCACTCACCCTTTTCAGGTTCCTTTTGCGGAGGACAATACCCAGGCAGATGTCCACTCTTGCCTATTCCGCCCGCCGCTGCCGCACGAGAAGTAAACCACTGTTCAGGTGTCCCCCCGCCTTCCATCATCGGCATCCACTCGGCACGATCGTCGGCACGATCAAACATCCAGGCAATCGCCGCACTTGTTTCCCCCTCGTTCGACCAGGGTGGACCCGCTGCCATTGCACATTCCGTCACTAACCCCTTCCCGCGTTTGTATTCCTCAGCATGGGGCCAAACCTTGGGCCAGTTGTGCTGGGTCCGCTCCTGTCGTTTATCCAACAAGAGGCGGATTCCTTCCTTGAACCTGTCGCGCTGCGTCACCATCGCGTTCTTCCCCCGTGCATGTTTTTGGCAGGTGGCCGGAAGTTCTTTCGGCCGTAGCCCCCGGGTAGCCCCGTATTTCGTTTATCGTCGTAAGTCTAGCTGGGGAACAAGGATTTGAACCTTGACTAAGTGATCCAGAGTCACTTGTGCTGCCGTTACACTATTCCCCAAAATGTCTGCCGCCAACTATTAAGTCCTGCATTACTGCCGGAACGAGGGCTCGCGAAACGAGCCCGCCAACCCGGAAGAAGAGGCCGGAACTGTTCCCTAATCGGCAACGGAACCAATGAACTACGTTAGAGTTGGAATCCCCCGCTGTCAAGGCGTGTTGCCGGGTGGTTGACGGCCTGGTTGCGCTGGCCCTAAAATCGAGTCGGTTTCCTCCCGATGTCGGTTTTGGGGCTTCTCATGGCTACACTTCGCGAGTTGCAAGGGCTCACGCCGGGGAAATTGTTCCCCCTGGAAGGGGCGTCGGCGATCCTGGGCCGGCATCCGGCTTGCGACATCGTGCTCGAATCGGCCTCGGTCAGCCGGCAGCACGCGCGGATCCTCAACGTCGAAGGCGAGCTTCTATCTCGAAGACCTGCACAGCCGCAACGGCACGCTGTCTCAACGGCCAGCCCGTCACCCAGCGGCAGCTGCTCACGAGAACGACGAGGTCGGGCATCTGCGACCTGTCGTTCAGTTTCATCTCGGCCCGCCGGAGCTGAACGCGCGCCGCCGCCGGCCCGCCGCGACGAAACGGCCACCGACGCCGTGATGGTCGACGACGAGCAGGCAGTCGCCGAGCAGCTCGACGATCATGTCGAAGTTGAACGTCCCCTCCGAGTTCGGCCGGCCTGCGGCTGGAGCTGAACACCGAGGCGAAGCTGAAGGCCTTGATCGAGATCAGCCAGAACTTGGGCAAGGCCCTGGGGCTGGCCGAAGTGTTGCCGAAGCTGCTGGACAGCCTGTTTGCCATCTTCCTGCAGGCCGACCGGGGCTTCATCGTGCTCCGCGATCCGGCCAGCCGGCCGGCTGGTGCCCAAGGCGGTCAAGTATCGCCGCCGCGAGGACGCCCAAACCGTGCGCATCAGCCGCACGATCGTCCACAACGTGATGACGAGCAAGGAGGCGATGCTTTCGGCCGACGCCGCCGCCGACGCGCGTTTCGACATGGCCGAGAGCATCGTCGACTTCCAAATCCGCTCGATGATGTGCGCGCCGCTGATCAACCGCGACGGCGAACTCGCTGGGGGTGATCCAGCTCGACACGCTCGACCAGCGCAACCGCTTTCAGCAGGACGATCTGGACGTGCTGGCGAGCGTGGCCTGCCAGGCGGCGTTCGCGGTGGAGAACGCCCAACTGCACGAGGCGGCGATGCGCGACCAGGCGCTGAAACGCGAGCTGGCCGTGGCCCACGAGGTGCAGCGCGGGCTTTCTCCCCTCGGCCGCGCCGCGCATCCCCGAGTACGATTTCTTCGAGTTCTACGAGCCGGCCAATCAACTGGGCGGCGACTATTACGACTACATCGAGCTGCCCGGCGGGCGGCTGGCCGTGGTGGTGGCCGACGTATCGGGCAAGGGCATTTCCGCCTCGCTGTTGATGGCCAAGCTCTCGGCCGAAACCCGCTATTGCCTGGCCAGCGAGCCCTCGCCCGCCGCAGGCCGTCGGCCGGCTGAACCGCGCCTTCTGCGAGAGCGGCTGGGAAGACCGCTTCGTCACCATGGTGCTGGCCGTGCTCGATCCGCGGCGGCACGAAGTGACGGTCGTCAATGCGGGCCACTTGCCGCCGCTCTTGCGGCGCGGCCCGGCGGCCGTCGAGGCCGTCGGCGAAGCCGAGACCCGCTTGCCGCTGGGCGTGGACCACGACGTGGACTACGCCGCAACTGCAGTCTTGCCGCTGGCGCCCGGCGATTCGCTGGTGCTCTATACCGACGGGATCACCGAGGCGATGAACGCCCAGGACGAACTGTACGGCTCCCAGCGGCTGCTTGAAGCTGTTGGGCGCCGACGTCGACGGCGTCGAACCAGTTGGGCCGCCGCATCCTCGACGACGTGAAGCGTTTCGTCGGCGCCCGGCCGCAGAGCGACGACATGTGCCTGACGTGTTTCGGGCGGGTCAAGATGAACTAGCCGCAGTCCTTATAATTCAATGGGCGCGGCCTGCACGGTCCACTGAGCGCACCGCATCTGCCCCGAGATTGCCATGCAATGGTTCGGCCGCGGCACAAGACACAGTTCGGACGCCGATCTGGCAACAATTCCTTCGCCGGAAATGGGGGCGATGGACATCGAGCGGCGGGCGGCGGAAATCGGCCGCGATTTGCTCCGTGCGGCCCGCCGGCAACACGCGGGCGTCTTCTCCGGCCGCTTCTGGTCGGACCAGTTGATGAACTGGGCGATGAAGGACCCCGCCTTCAAGGTCCAGTTGTTCCGGTTCATCGACGTCTTTCCCGATGCTCCGACGCCCGCAACAGGTGCACGAGTGCCTGGTCGAATACCTCAGCCAGCCGGGCGTGACGCTGCCGCCGGGCATGGAACTGGGGCTCAAGGCGGGCGGCTTGGCCAAGGGGCTGCTGGCCAAGACGCATCGCCGGGCGGATCGCGCGCCCTGGCCGGCAATTTCATCGCCGGGGCCGACGCCGCCTCCGCCCTGCCCGAGCTGGAAAAACTCTGGAAGCGGGGCGTCGCCTTCAGCGTCGATCTGCTGGGCGAAGCGTGCGTCAGCGACGAGGAGGCCCGGGCCTATCAGCAGCGATATCTCGATCTGATCGAGACGTCTGCCGGCGGCAGGTCGGCCGGTGGCCGCCCAATCCGCTGCTGGAGACCGACTATCTCGGCCCGGTGCCGCGAGCGAACGTTTCGATCAAGATCAGCTCGCCTTGATCCGCGCGGACCGATCGCGATCGATTTCGAAGGCTCGCTGCGTGCGCTGACCGGAGTCGCTTGCGGCCGATTCTGGAAGCGGCGGCCCGCGACCAGGTGCTCGGTCAATTTCGACATGGAGCAGTTCGCGCTGAAGGACCTGACCGTTGACGCTGTTCGAGCGCTGTTGCGAGGCGATCGATTTTCCGGCCGGCCTGGCGCTGCAGGCGTATCTGCGCAGCGGCATGGACGACGCCGGCGGATCGATCGCCTGGGCGCGGCGGACCGGCCGGCAAGTGACGGTGCGGCTGATCAAGGGCGCCTACTGGGACTACGAAGTGGTCCATGCCGAGCGGATGGGTTGGCCCGTGCCCGTCTGGACCGACAAACGCCGAAACCGACGCCTGTTTCGAGCGGATGGCCGAGCGTTTGCGTGGCGGCCGATGCCGCGAGCGGCCGGGCGAGGGCGGCGTCAAACTGGCCGTCGGCTCGCACAACGTCCGTTCGATCGCCTGCGCGCTGGCGCTGCTGGAGCGGCACGGGCTGCCCGCCGTCGGCCGTCGAAGTGCAAATGCTCTACGGCATGGCCGAGCCGCTGCAAGCCGGCGCTGGTCGGCCGCGCGGCCTGAGGGTGCGCGAATACGTGCCGCTGGGCGAGATGATCCCGGCATGGCCTATCTGGTGCGGCGGCTGCTGGAGAACACGTCGAACCAGTCGTGGCTGCGGGCGGGCTTTTTCGACGAGCTCCGACGAAGCAGCTGCTGGCCTCGCCGCACGGGCAGAGCGCGCCGCGGTCCGGCGCGTCAACACGACGGCGACGACTGGCGGTCCGACGGCCGGCACCACAGCCTGCACCAGCGGCCGGCGGGATAGGGGACGGCCGACGTCACGCCCTTTCGCCGGCCGTCGAAGGCCTCGGACGACGGACTGCCGATTGCCAACGAGCCGTGCGCGCGACTTCGCCCAAGCCGCCGCCGCGCGAGCGATTCGCCCGGGCGGTGGCTGCCGTCGAAGTGCCCGCGGTCGCGCAATGCCAGCGATGCCGAAGCAGGCCCGGCAAGCGGTAGCCAGAGCCGCGGCGGCCTTGCCCGCCTGGCGCGATCTCGACCCGCTGGAGCGGTCGCGGATGATCGTTCGAGGCGGCCGCGCTGATGCGCCAACGCCGCGACGAGCTGGCCGGCGATCATGATTCGCGAGGCGGGCAAGACATGGCGCGAGGCCGACGCCGACGTTTGCGAGGCGATCGACTTCTGCCAGTATTACGCCCGCCGTGCGGTCGGCTTGTTCCGGCCCCAGCGGCTGGGCCGCTTCGTCGGCGAGTTGAACCAGCAGTGGCACCAGCCGCGCGGCGTGGCGTCGATCATCAGCCCCTGGAACTTCCCGCTGGCGATCTGCTGCGGCATGACCACGGCCGCACTGGTCGCCGGCAACACGGCCGTGGTGAAGCCGTCGAGGCAAACCCGCGGCATCGCCCGGGCGATGTGCGAGATCCTGTGGCAGGCGGGCGTGCCGGCCGACGTGCTGCACTTCCTGCCCGGCTCCGGCCGCGCGCTGGGCGGCGTGCTGGTCCGCGATCCGCGCGTGGCGATGATCGCCTTCACCGGCTCGAAGGAGGTCGGGCTCGACATCCTCCGCGCGGCCGGCGACACGCCCGAGGGCCAGACGTTCGTGAAGAAGGTCGTCTGCGAGATGGGCGGCAAAAACGCCATCATCGTCGACGATTCGGCCGATCTGGACGAGGCCGTGCTCGGCGTGCGGCAATCGGCATTCGGCTATTGCGGGCAGAAGTGCTCGGCGTGCAGCCGGGCGATCGTCCTGGAAGGCGTTTACGAGCCAGTTCCTCAAGCGGCTGGTGGAATCGGCTCGCACGCTGGTGATCGGCGATCCGGCCGATCCGGGCACCGACCTCGGGCCGGTGATCGACGCCGAGCGCTGCCGCGAAGATCCGCGAGTATATCGAAATCGGCAAGAGCGAGGGCCGCTTGGAGCTGGCCTGCGAGGTGCCCGCGGGTCTGGCCGAGCGCGGTGGGCAAGCCGTACGTCGGGCCGCACATCTTCTCCGACATCGAGCCGCATCATCGTCTGGCCAACGAGGAGATTTTCGGGCCGGTGCTCTCGGTCATGCGCGTCGGCGAGCTTCAGCGAGGCCCTGGAAGTGGCCAACGCCACCGCCTACAAGCTCACCGGCGGCGTGTTCAGCCGCCAGCCGTCGCATCTGGACGCCGCGCGGCGGGAGTTTCGCGTGGGCAACTTGTATCTCAACCGCGGCATCACCGGGGCGCTGGTCGGCCGCCAGCCCTTCGGCGGATTCGGCCTTTCGGGCATCGGCAGCAAGGCCGGCGGCGCCGATTACCTGCTGCAGTTCGTCGAGCCCCGCTGCTGCGCGGAGAACACAATGCGGCACGGCTTCGCGCCGGAACTGGATTAAACGGCCTCCTACAGCCCCGTGCGGGCCTGGAGCGTGGCGCGAGAACCTGGATCGCCTTGGCGAGCGCAGGATCGTTGCCGGCGGGAAGCTTGCCGTCGATGGGTCGGGCCGCCATCTGCGCTTTCGCATTCGTCTCGGCCTGCACGATGATATTCGGCTCGACGCCCACGCGGCTGTAGGGCTGGCCGTTGGGCGAGTAGAACTTGGCCGTGGTCAGCCGCATGCCGGCGTTGGATTCTTCCAAGGGGAAGATGCCCTGCACCGAGCCTTTGCCGAAGCTCCGCACGCCGACGATCGTGCCGCGATGGTGGTCGCGGATGGCGCCGGCGAAGATCTCCGCCGCGCTGGCGCTGTCCTGGTCGATGATCACCACCAGCGGCATTTGCCACTTGGCCTGTTCGTGGGCCGAGTAGGTGAAATCTTCCTGAGGGCTCCGGCCGCGGGTCGAGACGATGACGCCGCGCTCGACGAAGCGATCGACCACTTCCACGGCCGAAACCAGCAGTCCGCCGGGATTGCCGCGGACGTCGATGATCAGGCTCTTCATGCCTTCGCGGTGGAGTTTCCACAGGGCGGTATCGAGGTCGCGGGCGGTGGTTTTCTGGAAGCAGGTCAGCTTGAAGTAGCCGATGCCGTTTTGGGCGTCGATGATGCTCACCTGGTCGATGCTGGGCACGTCGACGCGGCGGCGGCGGACGCTCAATTGCCGCGGCGGTTGGCCCGGCGCGGCCACCGTCAGCGCCACCGACGCTGCCCTCGACGCCTTGCAGCATGGTTGGCGGCCTGATCGGTGGTGATCTTGGTGGACACGGCCGTCGACGACCAAGATTTGGTCGCCGGCGCGGACGCCGGCTTCTTCGGCCGGGCTGCCGGTAATCACGCGGACGATCGCCAACATGCCGTCCTGGGCCTTCAACTCCACGCCCAGGCCGACGAAATTGCCCTCGATCTGGGCATAGACCTCGTTCAATTGGTCGGGCGTGAGGTAGGCGGAGTACGGGTCAAGCGAGTTGGTCGCGCCGCACAGGTATTCCAGCACCACGGCGGCCGGGTCGATCTCCAAGCGGCTGTTGGGCCAGGCCGGCCGCCACGGCTACCGCGTCGCGGGCGTCGGCGCGGGTGTTGACGGCCTTCGCGTCCACCAGCGTCCCGCAACTCGCGGCGAAAGGCGTCGATCGACCGCGCGATCCTGCTGCGGCACGTTCCGCTCGATGAACGCCGGCTCGTTCAGGGCCACTTCCAAGTTGCTCGTTCCTCGATCGACCAGGTCTTTCCAGTGCGGCAACTCGACGTAGTGCGATTCGATCTTCAACAGCACCTGGCCGTAGAGATCCAACGCCCGCTGCAGCGGCATCCGCACCACCGAGTCGCAAAAACTGCGATCGGCGTAGCGGCGTTCCAGGTCGTAGTGGAAGCCGGGCGGCATCGAACCGCTGTTGCAGCGTACCGTCGTCGGGGTACTGGCGGATGGCGTTCTCGTAGTGGGCCAGCGCCTCGCCCCAACGCCGCTGCTGCTCCAATTGCTGGCCTTGGCGGAGCAACGAGGTGACGTTGTCGGGCGAAACCGCGGTCGTCGCGCTGCTGGAATCGGTGACCTTGATTTCGGTGCGGACTTGGGCCCCGGCCGCAGTGGCCAGCAGTACCGCCAACGTCGCCAGGAAAGTGCGAAAACCGGCTGGAAAGCCCCTTCGTCGCATGGTGTCGTCCATCGTTGGTGGGTACTTCGCCGAAAGCTGGTCGCGGCTTCGAGGCGATGCACTGGGGGTGGGATCGAAGGCGAGCAGAGACCGGAAACGGATTCGGCACCCCGGCCAATAGCCAGGATAGTTCATAATTCGGCCGCTGTCAAAGAACGGTTGCCGAATTCTCAGCTAGCTGCTGCTACAAACCATACAGGCGGACGGAGCCGGTGGCGTGGCAACGGCTACGCCTAGCGGCAACGCAAATGAGCCTTGCGCCGGTCCTGCCGCGAGGAACATTTGCACGAGGCGGATGGCTTCTTCGGACCGTGGCGTTACGGCCCGTAGACTCGGTGCAGCCCGAACCGCTTGCCGTATTGGCTCAGCCCCGTGGCAAGCTGGTCCTTTTCTTCCGGCGAGAGCAGCCGATCGCCCAAGAGGGCATCGACCGCGACGGCCAGCAACGCCAACACGGCCACCCAGGGCCCTAAGCAAAGCAACATCGGCAACACGAGAACCAGCATGGCGCCGTCGTCCAGCGGAAAGCCCAGGCGGCGGTTAAAGCGGCAGATCAGCGCCAGGCTCGAGCGCATTGGCGGCAGCGGTCAACAACACGCTGCCTTCCAGCCCGAGCCGGGGCAGCAACAAGAGATTCAGCAGCACGTTGAGCGCCAGGCCGCAGGCGAGAGCCACGCTCGCCAGCCGCACCTTCTCGACGCAGAGGAGGTAGTTTTGCAGGACCAGGGAGAGGCCGAACCAGGTACAGTAGACCAGCGTCCAGGGGAGCACGGCCTGCCCGGCGGGGAACTTGCCGCGAAAGGCCGTGCCGAACAGCAGCGGCGCCGCCAGCAGCACAGCCGCCGCTGCCGCCGATAGCGCGAAGCCGAAGAGTTTCAGGAATAGCCGCAGCCGGGCCACGACCTGATCGCGGCGGCCCGCCTCCCAGTCGTGGCTCAGGTGCGGCGTGATCATCGCGGCAAGCATGGCCGCCACCGAGACCAATAACATGGGCACGACGCGGGAGCTGTGGTAGTTGCCCACCGTGTCGAGGCTGCCGCCGGCCGAGACCGGCGAAAAATGCACAATCATGTAGCGATCGACGACCTCGAAGAGATTGATCACAACGCTGCTCACCAGGACCCAAGCGGCATACGGCGCCATGCGCGCCCAGAGGACGGCGCCAGCCAGCGGTTCCGCCGGGGAAGGGGCGGCCTGCCACAGCCGCCGCAAAGCACGGCTTGCCCAGCCGGCGGCGATCAAGCACGACGCCCCATAGGCCAACAAGACACTGGTGGCCGTGCACTGCCAGCCCACCAGCAGCCCCAGGGCCACAACGGCGAACGCCACGCTGTTGACCAGTTGCATCACCGACACCAGCCGGATGTTGCGCAGCGCGGTGAACAGCTCGATCAAGAAATTGTAGGCGACCACCGTGATCAACGTGGCCGCCGCGACGGCGATGATGGCGGATTGGTCCTCGCTGCCGAAGACCAGCAACGACAACCATCGCCGCGAGAGGAGGATGACCACGAAACCGGCCATGGTCAACCCGCTGCAAGCAAACATGGTCCGCCGCAGGAACGCGCGAAGCTGCCCCCGCTGGCGATAATGCTCCAAGTAGCGGCCGAATGCCCCGGGAATCGCCAATACCGACAACGGCGCGGCCAGAAGCAAGAAGCTGAACGCCATGTCCCAAATGCCCAATTGCTCGGGATTAAGCCAACGGCAGAACAACACCGCGCGGACGAATCCCACCAGCCGCTGTACGACCGTCAGCGCCAACAAGATCAACACGCTGTCAACCAGCGTGTCGGTCCGCAAATGCAGCGGTGTGGCCGGACACTCGGGATTATCAAAGGTGCAGGACATGGTGAGCCGTGAACAATGCTGTCATGGTCCGCACGGCGGACGCTACATTCTGTATGTCACCCAAAAACGCCTAGAACGGAGCCACCGCCTCTTGCGGGTTGCACTCCTCTGTTTCCTCGGTGCGGCAATCGGAGTCGTGGTAGTCGAATCGCTGCGTGCGACGCTTCCGCGGGTCGCCGGTGGCCCAGTTTTTCAATCGGATCATGTTGTCGTCGACGCCGATCCGTTGGAGGTGAAAGGCGTCATCGCCGGGAAAGTTGTATCCGCCGTACGCCGAACACACGCCCGCGTAGCCGGCCTGCCTGGCCAGGGCAAAGGCCGCAGGATTGAGGTTGGCGTGCTGTCCAAAGGGAAAGGCGAAATAACGGATCGAACGATCCAACGCATCCTCCAACGCGGTCTTGGCCGCGACCATTTCCTGGTGCAGGATGGAAGGATCGGTGACGGGGCCCAGATCGGGGTGCGTGTAGGTGTGGGCGCCGATTTCGATGCCCGCCGCCGCCATCGCTCGCAGTTGCTCCAGCGTGTTCGGGGCAAAACGATGGTTCGCCGCCACGTCGTGGGAAAACGGCGTGTTGCACAGGACGTTGTGGGCCGTAACGAAGTAAGTGCAAGGGATGCGTTCTTTGATCAGCAAGGGGATCGCTTGCCGGCAGTTGTCCGAATAACCGTCGTCAAACGTGATCGCTACGCAAGGCTGCCGATTATAGCCACGGCGAATGCGCCGCTGCGCCTCGTCGAGCGAAATGAACTGAAAGCCTTCCTCCAGCCAGCGGATGTGCCGAAGAAACATGGTGTTTGAGACCGTCCATGCGGTGGCGCGATCGTCGGCAACGCGGTGATAGAACAACACGATCACCGGTACGCTGCCTTCCGCTTTCTCCTGCCAATAGGTCCACACCCGCACCGGATAGGTGCCGTGGTAGTAGAGGGTCAACAAAAGCTGCTTCCAGAACGGCATCGTCACGCGCATCTTCCTCCTAGCTCGCTGTTCTCTCCGTCAAAACCTCCGCTCCACGGTCGCTAACCGTCAGGCCTCGCTTGATCCACTGCTTGACGTTGTTTCCGGCCCGCCACAGGTTGTGCCGACATTGCGCGATGGTGCGGGGGGGCACGACGCGCCATTGGAGCTGCGGCCGCGGCTGGGCGCCGAAGCGGGCTTTGTAGGGTTCGTCACCGCGGAGGAAATCGAAGGCCCGATAGCCCTGCCCGATCGCCCGCCGCAGAATGGCCAGGTTGATCAATTTGCCCGGTTGATGCTCCATGACGTCGGGATTCACGCCGGCCTGGTAGGCGTAGAGCACGCCGTCGCCCACCAGTTCGTATTCCGCCGCCGCCGGCTTGCCGTCCAGTTCCAACCAATAGAACTGCACCTGGCCGCGCTCGAACATCGCCGGCACCACCTCGCGAAAGAAGCCGAGGAATCGCCTCGAGCTGAAGCAGCCCTGCTGGCCCAACGCGCCTGCGCCGCCGTTGGTGCAGAGCGACGAGAGTGTCCATCGCGTCGGGCAGTTCCCGGAGATCGTTGACGGCGTGCAGCACCGCGCGCCCCGTTTCGAGCAGTTCCCGCTCTAACCGCCGCAGGTCGCGGCGAAGGTTTCTGCCGAGAGCGGCAACACAGCTTTCCCAGTTCGTGGGCAGTTCCAACCGCCAGCAATTCGCGCCGGCCCGACAGTCAATCGTGCAGCCGGACGCCGCTAAACAGTCGATCAGTTCGCCCGCTGCCCCATCGCCGGCATCGACGCCGTCGAGATGCAGCAAGTCCCAGTGCAGCGCATCCGGCGCATCGTTCCATGCATTTTCTACCAGGTAATCGGCCAACGCCTCGACGACCGGCTCTTGCACCGCGGGATGGCACAGGATGCTCAAGTAGTCGGAGCAGACTTCGCCCGAGCCCAGCGGTCGCAATACCCGGCCATGCAGCGCCGAGCAGTCGAGGTACCAGGGGGCAACGCCTACCAGGCGGTCGGCATCGTCGAACGCGCACAACACGGTCAAGCGGCTCCATCGGGCGTCCGCTTCGTGTTTCGGGCCGTAATGCCGCCACCAATGCGACAGCCACGTCCAACCGCGAAACGGCACCCCGGCCGCCAACGCGTCCCAGTGGTCGGCGTAAGGCCCCAGTTGCTCCAGATTGGTAAAGCAACAGACTTGCATTCGGAAATCACAAGCAGCAAGGGATGACATGCGCAAGGACTACGACAACTCTCTGTCACGCGGCCGAAGATGCAAGTCGTTTTTCGCCCGCGATGGGGGGCCGATCCGCGCAATGCGCGGACCGCATGTTGCCAAACGGCAACATGATGCTGCGCTGCCACAACGCGGGTCCGGCGATTCAGCCCGGCGCCGCCGGCGGAGAGCCGCCTTAACCCTTGTATTTCCAACGGCTTATGACGCCGTTGCCGCGGCCTCCTGCCGGCCTTGGCACCCGCTTTGCATCCCCAAAGTGCCATCGTGGCCCCCTCCGCAAACACCCGTAGCGAGTTCCGATTGCCATGAACCTCATTCAGCCCAACGTTCTTGGTCCCAAGCAAGTTCTCCACCTGTTGCGAGTCCACTTCGCATTGTGGTTCGTGCCGGCCGTGGTCATCGCTGCCGCGGTAGGAACCTATGCCGCGTTCTATGCTGCGACGTGGGAAGCCTCGCAGGCCCTGATCGTTCGCAACGAGGCGTTCAACGTCGAGAGAGGCCCGGGCAAGTTCAGCTATCCCGAGGAGATGAAGACCGTTCAGGAAACGATCCTCGAAGTGGTCCACAGCCGCAGCGTGCTGGAAGCCGCGATGCGCGAAGTCGGCGCCCCGCCCGAGTACGAAAACCCGGCGGCGTGGCCGACCGCTCGTGATATCGCCGCCCTTCAGAATGTCGTCAAACTCGCTCCGCCGAAGGGAGCCGAGTTCGGCAAGACCGAGGTATTCTATCTCAACGTGCGGGCGGAAGACCGCGCCCGGTCGGTCGCGCTGAACGAAGCCATCTTCAAGCAGTTGCAACTCCACTTCCAGCAGCTTCGCGACGAGAAGGCCGAGAGCATGGTCGCCGAACTCACCAACACGGTTCATCTGGCCAAGGCCGACCTGGACGAAGCCACCGCCGTTCTCGCATCGACCGAGGATCGCGTGGGAAGCGATCTGGCCGAATTGCGGTCGATGGAGGACATGGCCTCGAGCGACAGCGCGCTGCGTCGCAGCGGCGAGGACCTCCGCGCCCAGATTCGCGAGAGCGCGACGACCGAGAAGGCCAACCAGGAGCTGTTGGCCGTGTTGGTGAAGGCCCAGGACGATCCCGGTCGTTTAGTGACCACTCCCAACCAACTGCTGGATTCGCATCCTTCGTTGCGGCGGCTGAAGGACGGCCTGATCGACGCCCAACTTCACACCGCCACGCTGCTGGGCAGCATGTCGCCCGATCACCCGAAGGTGCAGGCCGCCAAGGAGGCCGAGGAAGGGATCGGACGTCAACTGCACGACGAGTTGGCCATCGCCCGCCGCGGCATCGAGATTGAACTGCGCATGATCGCCGATCGCCGCGGCCTGCTGGAGGAGCAACTGGCCAAGACCGATCAGCGATTGCACGCCTTGGCGGAAGTGCGGGCCGGCTATGCCAATCAAGTGGCCGAGACGAAGAACCGCGCGTCGTTGTTGGAGCGGGCCGAGCAGAATTTGGCCGAGGCCCGCGCCGGCCGCGCCAGCGCCAAGACCGCCAGCCTGATCAGCCGCATCGACACGCCCGACGCCGGCACCCGGCCGATCGGACCGGGCCGCATCGTCATCGCCCTGTGCGGCGTTGCGGGCGGGCTGCTGGCCGGATTCGGCATCCTCTTCCTGGCCCTGCCGGCTTCCACTTCCATCAACCGGCCGGTCAGCCGGCGCATCGACAGCGAGGACAACCGCGAGCCGGAGCCGTGCGTTGCCCAGATCTTCGCCCGAAGCAACGGCACCGCCAATGGCCACCTTTCCGTCAATCGGGCCTTGCAGCGAATCGCGGGCGGGCGGGGCTAGGAGTCTGACACACTCAAAGTGTGCAGTTCGTTGGGGCGGCAGTTGAACTGCCGCCCCCGTGTTTCGGCGATTCAGAAAAGTGGAATGTCCGTGCGCCGTGAATGCGTGTGTATTTTAGCGGGTGAAAGTCCCGTCTGGGAAGGGTCGCTTGCCCAGTAGCAATCGAAGCGGCGGAGGAGGCAACGAATCCGCCGGAGCCTTCGATGGAAAGGGTCACTTGGTGACTCCGCGAAGATGCAGGCCGTAACGAAAGTGAACGCTCGACGAGGCCCCGAAACCTTTAACGTGGAAGCCGACCCGTCGGACATTCGGGGAAGGCCAGCGGTGCAGAGGAAGTTAGCGATAGATGCACTCTGCAATTCCACCGGGGTAGAGACGACGGCATGTATCGAAGGAATGCACATGAAGCACGGGAAACCGACGACGACAGCGGAGGCAACCGCAACGGGCAACCCGCGAGGGCCAGGCCCGGTCGCGTCGGTGGCGGAGAGGCTCGTAGTAGTGTCGAAACCGGGTAATGCCGGTGGAGCCAAGGGGCCTCAGTTCAAGGATCAGCGTGCGCAGGAGCAAGGCCGAGGATGATTGGCGACAAGCCTACCAACACCGATCCGTTGCAGAAACTCCGCGCGGCGCTGCATGACAAAGCGAAGAGTGCGCCCAACTTTCGTTTTTACTCCCTGTACGACAAGGTGTATCGCCGCGACGTGCTGGAAGCGGCCTACGCGCGATGCCGTGCCAACGGCGGAGCGCCTGGCGTGGACGGCCAAGCGTTCGAGGACATCGAGAGGTATGGGCTGGAACGGTGGTTGGACGAACTGACGGAGGAACTGCGAGCGAAACGGTATCAGCCGCAACCGGTGCGGCGGGTTTACCTGCCGAAACCGGACGGGAAGCAGAGGCCTTTGGGAATACCCACGATCCGCGATCGCACGGTGCAAACCGCTGCATTGCTGATCTTGGAGCCGATTTTCGAGGCCGACCTGCAACCCGAGCAATACGCCTACCGCGAAAACCGCAACGCCTTGGAAGCAGTGCAAGAAGTGCATCGCTGGCTGGGCCAGGGTTATCATGCGGTGGTGGATGCGGATCTGAGCGGATACTTCGACAGCATCCCGCACGCCGAACTAATGCTGTGCGTCGCCCGTCGCGTGAGCGACAAAGCCATGCTGCATCTAATGAAGCAATGGTTGGTGGCGCCGGTGGAAGAGACCGACGAGCGAGGCCGAGTGCGACGTACCACGCGAAACAAGGACACGAAACGCGGCACACCGCAAGGCGCGCCGATTTCACCCTTGTTGGCGAATCTGTACATGCGACGTATCGTGCTGGGTTGGAAGACCCTCGGGCATGAGAAGCGATTCCAGGCCCGGATCGTCAACTACGCCGATGATTTCGTGATCCTGTGTCGCTTTCGGGCGGACAAAGCCTTGGCAGCGATGCGCAACATGATGACGCGGCTGAAGCTGACCGTCAACGAAACGAAAACGCACGTCTGTCGCCTGCCTGCCGAATCGTTCGACTTTCTTGGGTATACGTTCGGCCGGATGTACTCACCGCGAACGGGCGGGGCCTATCTGGGCGCACGTCCGGCGCGGAAGAAGATCGTGGGCGTTTGCCGTCGGCTCAACGAGTTGGTGGGCAAGCTGCCGACGTTCATCCGACCGGAAGCGTTGGTCTACCAGGTCAATGAGGTGCTGCGAGGGTGGGCCAACTACTTCTGCTACGGAACCTACACTCCGGCGTTTGGGATCGTGCATCGGCACGCCTGTCGTCGGATCCGTCGGTGGCTGCGGCGGAAACTGGAGCTCGATGGGCAGGGAATAGGCCAATTTCCTGACAGTCGTCTAGAGCGTGAGCTTGGACTGCTGAACCTCACCCGCTTTCCACGTCGTCACTCGTGGGCGAAATCATGAACCTTGTCCGAGAGCCGGATGCGGGAAATCCGCCCGTCCGGTTCGATGAGCGGGAGGTGGAAACGGAGCACGGCATGCGACTATTGAGGCACAGCCGGGGAAACCCCGAAACAGACTATGTCGAAGCCTACCCCACCGCGCCACCTCTCGACTCTACGCTGTTCTTCTTTTTTCTTCTTTGTGTGTCCTATCGCTTATCGCCCATTATCTTCGGAAATTTGTCCGCCGCCAGGCCATCGAGTCGTGTAACCGCCGCCACGCGACCCGTCGCATCCGTCGTTAGCGAAAAGATGAACGAACCCGCACACGGGGCAAATCCTTGGTCATATTGGCATGTGATGGACACGTAAAACCGGCCGTTCGGCGGCAATGAGTGTGGTTTCTGACCGCCGGTCGGAAACCTCTGCGTCGCGCTATGCCGAAGGCCGTTGAACGTCTGAAAGTCCTCGGGGACGGTGCCGTATGCCAATCGCGCCTCATTGTAATAATCAAGGTTGATGTCCCAAAATAACTCCCTAGTGTCGGCCTCCCACAACTGTAGAGAGAGAAGACCGTTAATGCCTCGCGTAGAGAACTCGAATTCAAAATTATTGGCAGACTGGTGCGCCGTCATGGAAACTTGTGGTCTCATAGAGCAGCCAGTGTGTGAAACAGTAAGCAAAAGAAAGGCGAACGACAATAATGCAGCGCGCATACCGAACGCCTCCAAGAGCGCCGGCGTGGAAACCGGGCAAATGCGAGATCGCGGCTTCCACGACCTTGTTCAACCTGTTTTTGGATTTGCTACGCGGAACGCCAAAGGGGCCATTCTACGAATGGCACTTGAACTTCTGTAAGTTGTTTCGCGGCAGTTGATATAGACAAAAACGGCCTCACTTGTCATTCGGGTGGTTCACAACTCTCACCCTGGCAAGGAGGCCGAAAATGTATTGCTCGTTGCGCACAGCAGTAGCGGAGGTCCGCCGTCATGGCGACCTGTACTTTGCGGCATTGCTGCCTGAAGATCATATCTTAAAGGCGTTCGATCGTGCAAGATGGTTTTGGCAAGGATGGATTTACACGCCCGCTGTCACGGTGTGGGTGTTCCTTTCCCAATGTCTCAGTGCCGATCACTCCTGCCGCGAAGCGGTGGCGCGACTGGGGGCGTGGCGGATCGGTCGCGGCCAGAAGCCCTGCTCCCCGGATACGGGAGCCTACTGCACAGCGCACGACAAGCTCCCAGAGGCAGCCTGCCACCTGTTGGTTTGCCAGACCGGTAGCGAGTGCGAGCAACAGGCCGCAGAATCTTGGTTTTGGCACGGGCGCAAGGTTCGCGTCGTGGACGGCACCACGGCGACCATGCCCGACACAGCGGAGAATCAGGGACTGAAAAGGGGCCATCACTGATTAGTCGGCATTTTTCGTGGCCGGCCGGGACCACGAGGCGTGAACGCAAGCCCGAACCCGTCAATATCAGTGATGGCCCCTTTGTGCGTCCCGACGACTTCGTCATGGGTTTCCAGCACCGCGACGACGCCGAGCAATGTCTCCGGACACTCCGGAAACGCTTGGCCGACTTCGGCCTGGAATTACACCCGGAAAAGACCCGCTTGATCGAGTTCGGTCGCTTTGCGGCCGAGCGTCGCGAGAAGCGGGGCGAAGGCACGCCGGAAACGTTCAACTTCCTTGGGTTCACGCACTGTTGCGGCAGGACAAGGAACGGGGCGTTTACGGTCAAGCGTAAGTCGATTGCCAAGCGGCTCCGGGCCAAGTTGCAGGACATCAAAGTGCAACTTGTCCGGTGCATGCACCGACCGGTGGCCAAATCAGGCAAATGGCTGCGATCCGTGGTCCAAGGCTGGATGAACTACCATGCCGTACCAGGGAACATCCGCAGCCTCGACCAATTCCGCACCCATGTTGCACGCCTATGGCTGCAAGTCCTGCGACGGCGCAGCCAGAAACGGCGCAAGCGCATCTGGGAGTGGTTCCCGAGCTTGATCGCTCGTTGGCTACCGAAACCCAAAATCTTGCATCCCTACCCCAATGAGCGCCTTGTCGTCAACAACCCAAGGTAAGAGCCGTATGAGGTAGTGCTTCAAGTACGGATCTGTGCGGGGGGCCGCCCGCAAGGGCGGTCCCTACCGCGACCGCTTATTTTGATGATAAGAGATTCGCTGCAACCTTGTCGGTAAGTGCGACTGTCCCCCTTCCTGTCCACCCTCCGATTGCTACCGGCTGGACCGACCTTTGCCGGGCGGGATTCGCACCCGCTGAAAATCATCGCCTTTCACGGCGCACGTCAACATTCGCTGGACCAGGACAGCACACGCATACCTTATCCTTCTTCCCAAGACCAATCGCCAGCAATAATCTCGGCTCGCAGTTTCTGAACCCCAGAATCGCCGTGAAAGGGACAGACATCTTCCGATAGGCTGTGAATCGCCTCGCCGGTTTTGTCAACTTGCGCGAGCACCCTTGCAAGGCCACAATAGCTTTCCGCTCCCGCTCCAACTTCGATAGCGGTCCTGAACGCTTGTTCGGCCCTAACGTAATCATCGAAGAAGTTGTCGAGAACATAGCCAAGCTCTTGGTGTGCCTCCCAGTTCCGAGCATCACACTCAACTGCGTTTTCGTAACAACGTCGATAGTCCTCTGGGGTATAACCATATTCATTTCCGCAGCGTTGCATTATAATTCCCAAGTCGTACCACAAGGTCGATGACTCTGGATGCTCAGCCACTGCTGCTAGGCACAAATCCACAACCTCCTTCGAGGGTGATTGCCCTGGCTGTGGCCAAAGCCTCGCTACTTCATCAAGGTATTTGTTTGTCTCCATTTGAGTATGATCCAGGCATGGGTGGGGCGAGTATCCACCAGCCACAAAGGTTTCGCCGAGCCTTTAAGGGCGATACGACACATATCCTACGGCGTTGGCCTGCAAGATCGAAGCACGCTGGCGGTTATCGTCGATGCTCGCCAAAGCACATCACGCGAAGTCTTGCGGAGGGCCGCCGACGGACAGAAAGGGGGACAGGCGGAAAGCGCCGGGCAAAACCGGCATGGAGTAGCGGATGAAAGAGCCGCATAGAAAAGGAGTAGCGAACCGTTCTAACCCCGAGTCATGCGCCGGCGGCGGTAACGTTGCGGGCGAGGCGTTGACAGGGGCACACGCAGGCCAGCCATCGAGCTCCGAAATCACCTCAATCGGCGTGCCGACCTTGTCGCCTGAAGGGGAAGGCCACACGGCGGGCAGCGGTATTCGCAAGTTGCCAGCCGACGCCGCGGAGTCGAAGAACCTGAGCATGTGTGGAAGCTCTATGCGCGGGAACCGGGAGACCCTGGAAATTCCCTCGTCCAATGGCGGCGAGGGACGGTCCGAAAAGGCTTCTTGCCGCACGACGGACATGCACGTTTCCAGGGAGTCGGACGGTCCCATAGTACCCAAGAAGCGGGCGAACAAAGCCGGCCGGACCATGCTTCGCATGGCACCGGCGGCTGCGGAGCCCGCGGAGGGAAGGGGATCGACCAAGGGAAACGCCACAGAAACCTTACTCGCGCCGGACTCAGAGCCGGGAAAGCGTGGCATGGGATTGTGGGGCGTACGAGAGGCAGCGAAGCGGGATAAGAAGATGCGGTTTACCGCGCTGCTGCACCACGTTTGTCCTGAACTGCTCTGGGCGAGCTACTTCGAGCTAAAACGCTCGGCGGCGCCCGGGGTGGACGGGATGACATGGCGCGAGTATGGACGTAATCTGGAGGAACGAATACTCGACATCCACGATCGCGTTCATCGGGGTGTCTACTGGGCAAAGCCCTCCAAACGAGCATGGATACCCAAAGCCGACGGACGACAGCGCCCCCTGGGCATCGCTGCCCTGGAGGACAAAATCGTCCAGCAGGCCGTCAAGACCGTGCTCGAACAAATCTACGAGGAGGACTTCCTCGGTTTCAGCTATGGGTTTCGATCCGGCCGGAGCTGCCACAACGCACTGGATGCACTGTGGGTGGGCATCATGCAGCGGAAGGTAAGCTGGGTGCTCGATGCAGACATTCGTGGTTTCTTCGATGCCATTGACCATGAGTGGATGATGAAGTTCCTTGAGCACCGGATCGCCGATCGACGGGTTCTCCGCCTGATCCGCAAATGGTTGCGGGCAGGAGTATCCGAAGACGGTCAGTGGTCGCGGACGACGGTGGGGACGCCTCAAGGCTCGGTGATTTCACCGCTCCTTGCGAATGTCTTTCTACACTACGTTCTCGATCTTTGGGTGAATCAGTGGCGCAGACGGCATGCCCGAGGCGAGGTTATCATCGTGCGTTACGCCGACGACTTCGTCATGGGTTTCCAGCACCGCGACGACGCCGAGCAATGTCTCCGGACACTCCGGAAACGCTTGGCCGACTTCGGCCTGGAATTACACCCGGAAAAGACCCGCTTGATCGAGTTCGGTCGCTTTGCGGCCGAGCGTCGCGAGAAGCGGGGCGAAGGCACGCCGGAAACGTTCAACTTCCTTGGGTTCACGCACTGTTGCGGCAGGACAAGGAACGGGGCGTTTACGGTCAAGCGTAAGTCGATTGCCAAGCGGCTCCGGGCCAAGTTGCAGGACATCAAAGTGCAACTTGTCCGGTGCATGCACCGACCGGTGGCCGAATCAGGCAAATGGCTGCGATCCGTGGTCCAAGGCTGGATGAACTACCATGCCGTACCAGGGAACATCCGCAGCCTCGACCAATTCCGCACCCATGTTGCACGCCTATGGCTGCAAGTCCTGCGACGGCGCAGCCAGAAACGGCGCAAGCGCATCTGGGAGTGGTTCCCGAGCTTGATCGCTCGTTGGCTACCGAAACCCAAAATCTTGCATCCCTACCCCAATGAGCGCCTTGTCGTCAACAACCCAAGGTAAGAGCCGTATGAGGTAGTGCTTCAAGTACGGATCTGTGCGGGGGGCCGCCCGCAAGGGCGGTCCCTACCGCGACCGCTTATTTTGATGATAAGAGATTCGCTGCAACCTTGTCGATAAGCGCGACTGTCCCCCTTCCTGTCCTACCGCTCTTGGATCGCCGACTTGATCTCGTCAACGTCGAACGGTCCCGTCTCGCCGCCTTCGATCTGTTCGATGCCCTTGTTCACGTCGCGAATCAACTGTTCGCGCCGACGGAGAAGCTCAACTGCCTTGTCGAGGGCCTCGTCTCGATTATGATACATGCCAACGGCAACGGCCCGATCCAGGAATTGCTCGTTTTCCGGGGAAAGATTTGCGTTCACTGGGTTCCTCCCGAATCGTTGTCACGGCGACCACACGCCATTATATCGCCTTTCTGAAACCGACTCAACGACCGCGTGCCGCAAAACACATTACACGGAAACCGGGTTTCGCTTGTCCGGATCGAGTCCGAGCGCGGCAATCGCCGCGGCGAGCTTTTCCGGCGGATAGTTGCCTTGCCTGGCCAGTTCGGTCAATGCGGCCAGGGCGATGTTCTCGGCATCGACTTCGAAGAACCGCCGCAATTCCTTGCGGGCGTCGCTTCGGCCGAAACCATCGGTGCCGAGGACGACATAATTGCGCCACGGAAGTGAGGGTGCGGCCATCCGATTTTCGGCCCTCACCCCCTGCCCCTCTCCCGAAGGTAGAGGGGAGGTGGATGTGACCCAGGGCGAGATGGAAAGCCCGACCGCGCTGACGTAATCGAGCGCGGCCACCACGGGGCCTGTTTCGCCCTCCAACACTTGCTGCACATACGCGCGGCGCGGCGGCTCGGCAGGGTGCAAACGGTTCCAGCGGTCGCACTCCCGGCCGTCGTAGTAGAGCGTTTTGTAGCTGGTGACGCTGTAGACATTGCTGCCCACGCCGAAGTGCTGTTCCAGCAGTTCCTGGGCGCGGAGCGATTCGCGCAGGATCGTGCCGCTGCCGAACAACTGCACCTTGGGAGCGTTGGGTCCCGCGTCGCGCGACGAGAGCCTGTAGATGCCGCGGCAGATGCCTTCGGTCGAGCCCATCGGCAGGAGCGGCATTTCGTAGTTCTCGTTCATCAGCGTAATGTAATAGAAGATGTCTTCTTCCTGGTAATACATTCGCCGCAGGCCGTCGAGCACGATCACGGACATCTCGTAGGCGTAGCAGGGGTCGTAGGCCTGGCAGTTGGGATAGGCCATGGCCGTCAGATGGCTATTGCCGTCCTGGTGCTGGAGACCTTCGCCGGCCAGGGTGGTTCGGCCGGCGGTGCCGCCCAGCACGAAGCCGCGGCAGCGCATGTCGCCCGCCGCCCACAGCAGGTCGCCGATCCGCTGGAAGCCGAACATCGAATAATAGATGAACAGGGGGATCATGCTCATGCCGTGGCTGCTGTGGGCGGTGCCGGCGGCGATGAACGACGACATCGAGCCCGCCTCGGTGATTCCCTCTTCGAGAATCTGCCCGTCCTTCGCCTCGCGATAGTAGAGCACGGTGTCGGAATCGACCGGTTCGTAGAGTTGTCCGGTATGCGAATAGATGCCGAACTGGCGGAACAACGACTCCATGCCGAAGGTGCGGGCTTCGTCGGGCACGATGGGCACGATGTAGCGGCCGATGTTTCTATCGCGCAGCAGCCGGACCAACAGCCGTACGAAGGCCATGGTGGTGGAAACTTCGCGACCGTCGCTGGCGGCAAAGAACTCGGCGTAATCTTCCCACTTCGGCGGTTTCAGCTTCACGGTGGGCGAGCGCCGGCCGGGCACGAAGCCGCTCAGGGCCTTGCGGCGGCCGAGGAGATATTGCATCTCGGGGCTATCGGCGGGGGGCTTGTAGAACTCGGCCCGGCGGCGCCGCATCGTCGGAGATCGGAATCTCGAAGCGGCGGCGGAACTCGACCAGTTCGTCCTCGTTGAGTTTCTTCTGCTGATGGGTAATGTTGCGGCCTTCGCCCGCCTCGCCCAGCCCGTAACCCTTGATCGTTTTGGCGAGGATGACGGTCGGCGCGCCCTTGCACTCGACGGCCGCCTTGTAGGCGGCATAGACTTTGGCCGCATCGTGCCCACCGCGATTCAGCTTGCGAATCTGCTCGTCGCTCAGATGGGCGGCGATCGCCTCCAGCCGCGGATCGACGCCGAAGAAGTGCCGGCGGATGTAATCGCCGGAACTGACGACGTATTTCTGGTACTGCCCGTCGACCACCTCGCCCATGCGGCGCACCAGCAGTCCGTCGGTGTCCTTCTCCAGGAGCGGATCCCAATCGGAGCCCCAGATCACTTTGATGACGTTCCAGCCGGCGCCGCGGAAAGCGCCCTCCAACTCCTGGATGATCTTGCCGTTGCCGCGCACCGGGCCATCGAGCCGCTGGAGATTGCAATTGACGACGAAGATCAGATTGTCGAGTTGTTCGCGGGCGGCCAGGGTCAGTGCGCCGAGGGCTTCCGGCTCATCGGTTTCGCCGTCGCCCAGGAAGGCCCATACGCGCGAGGCGGCCGCGTCGGCCTTGATGCCCCGATCGACCAGATAATGATTGAAACGGGCCTGGTAGATGGCCATGATCGGCGCCAGGCCCATCGACACGGTGGGAAACTCCCAGAACTTCGGCATCAACCAGGGATGCGGATACGAGGAGAGGCCTTCGGTCGCTTGCAACTCGCGGCGGAAGTTCTTCAGATGCTCCTCGCTGAGCCGGCCCAGCAGAAACGCCCGGGCGTAGATGCCCGGCGAGGCGTGGCCCTGGAAGAAGACCTGGTCGGGCGGTTGCCGGCCTTCTTTGCCGTGGAGGAAATGGTTGAAGGCCACTTCATAGAGCGTGGCGGCGGAGGCGAACGTGGAAATGTGGCCGCCGATGCCGTGGCTTTCCTGGTTCGCCCGGACCACCATGGCCAAGGCGTTCCAGCGGATGATGCTCTTGATGCGGCGCTCGATTTCACGGTCGCCGGGATACGCGGGCTGTTGATCGGCGGCGATGGTGTTGACGTAGGGGGTGGTCGAGATGCCGGCATAGCGCACGCCGCGTTGGAAGGCCCGCTGCTTCAGCCGCGTCAGCAGATAAGCGGCCCGCGTTGCGCCCCCCTTGGCGATGGTGTAATCCAGGGCGTCGATCCATTCGGCCGTTTCTTGCGGATCGTCGTCGGACGTCGGCGGCAGAGTGCCAGCGGGCGGGAGCCGTTCTTTGTTCATGGGGGCGGACCGTGACTGGTGGCGATTACCGTGTGCTACTGGCGCCGAGGAAACCGGCGAATCACGGTCTGACGCCAGCTTGCGATGATATGATAGAGGCCGCCGGCCAATTCGATCCGCAGCGGTCGAGCCATGCCCGGATTCTAGCGCCCCGGGCTCGAACGTCAAGGGGTGAGCCCACTGCCTCCACTTGAACGTTCGGTGCCCGAGCGGGTATCCTACAGGCGCATGGATCGGCCCGTTTGCCAATTCTTCTGAAAGGTCAACGTCATGAACCGACTCAACTGCTTGCGGCGGCCGTTGGCGTGGTTGGCCGCGTCGTCGATCGTTGTCGCACTGGCCGGATGCCCGGCGGCCCGCCAGCCCAAATCGCGGCCGCTGCCGAAGAAGGAAACAACGGCGAGTGCCGCACCGACCGAAAAAGGGCCGGCGGAAACGACGGCGATGCCCGCGGCCGAGCCGGCTGCCACGAAAGAACCGCCCGCCGCGAAGCCGGACACCGAACCGGCCCCGGCGGAGGAAAACGCCGAGAAGCCGCGCGACCTCGGTCTGCCGCTGGTTGACAACGTGGACGGGCTCCAGCGGCTTGATCCGAAGTTGCCCGTCTGGCTCGACAAGAAGAACAAGCAGGTCGTGTTTTTGGGCGAGGTTTGCCGGGCCGACTACCCGCTAGAGTTCTTTGTCACCTATCGCGATCGGGCCTACGAGGCGATCATCCAGAGCGAAGTGCGGCCGTCGATCGTGCACGCCGGCCTGTTGGAGTTGGGTGCCAAGGAGGGCCATCCCGTGCAGTTCCAGCCGGAGTTTGTGGCCCCCAGCGGCACGGAAGTGGCTATCGAAGTGCGTTGGAAAGACGCCCAGGGCAAGGTTCAGTCGTGCCCGCCCAGCAGTGGGTTCGCAACGTGGCCACGAAGAAGGCCTTGGACACGGATTGGGTGTTCGTCGGCAGCCGGCTGGTGACCGACGAAGAGACGCACAAACAGTATTACCTGGGCGACGGAGGCGATTTCATCTGCCTGCTGAACCTCCCCTCCGCCGTCCTCGATCTGCCGATCCGCAGCAACTCGGCGTTGGAATCGCGGCTGTTCGAGGCCTACTTGGAGCACTTGCCGCCCACCGGCACGCCGGTCACGCTGGTGCTGAAGCCGAAGGTGGAAGAGTAACGTCAGCCGAGCAGGCGTTCGACGCTCTCGATCAGCCGGTCCATGGGGAAGGGCTTGCGGATGTAGTCGTTGACGCCCAGCATCTCGGCGTAGGCCTTGTGCCGGCTGCCTTCGTTGGCCGTGATCATGATGATCCGCGTGGGGACCGGGCGGGTGCGGCGGAGTTTTTCCAGCACGAGGAAGCCGCTCCGCTTGGGCATCATCATGTCGAGGATCAGCAGGTCGGGGTCTTCGCGTTCGGCCATGGCCAGTCCCTGGTTTCCATCCCGGGCAACCATGACGTTGTAGCCGGCCGATTCCAACGCTGCCCGCATCGAATCGACGATCTCCCGATCATCGTTGACCAGCAGGATTCGCTTGCGGGCCGCAGGGCCGCTTTCCTCTCGGGGGGTCTCGTCGGCCATGGCACGGTCACCTCACAACGATGGCAGGTTCGCGGACAGAACCCCATATAGGTAGCCCATCCGCGCCCACATTGCAAGACCGGCCCCAAGTGCTGGGGGGCATTTATTGATGTTCAGCAAAGTAATGCAACGGTGAACCAACGTTCCTCCCGCAAAACCGGCCTCCCGATGGTCGGCCTCGTTGCATTATTTATCTGAGGCACAATAGGATGCCGTGGATCACCCTTGTCGCGGTTCGATGAGAACACACGGGGCGCCGTCCGCACTATGAGGGCACCGGACCTCTTCTTCGACCACGCCGCTGACCTGCCCGCATTCAACGCACACGCTTCGCGGTTCGGCGAGCGGCCCGCCGGCCGCGTGCGTCGCCGCCGGAAAAAGCCGCGTTGCGTGAACCGTCAAGCGATTGCCGGTCGTCTCCTCGACCATCAGCAGGCAATCGGGTTTGATGGCAGCCGGCTGTTCGGGGGCGATGGAAAAGGTGCCGTGCGACAGCGTGCCATCGAGCGTCTGGATCCGGAAACGATTATTTTCTGTCATTGTCATTCTCCATGGTATCCGCGGGGAATTGTACGCCTGTGGTGTGGCAGAGGCAACCTCGGCGGAAAGGGAGTTTGGCGACCTTTGGGCAGGACGCTGGGGCAGGACGTTGGGGTGGGAGTTCAACTGCCGCCCCAACCGCATCACGCCGACAGCGATTCCCTCAGGGAGCGGCGGAAAATTGGGCCGAATTCGACCGTTTCTCATCGTCCCAGCGCGCCCCTTGAGCGACCCACGTGACCACCAGGTTGTATTCCGGCGAGTTGACCTTGAAGTGGGATCGCAGCAGCAGCAGACTCTTGGCCGGTTCAACGCGGTTGATGCGCCGGCCGCGGACAGCCTTGGTGATCGAGTCGTAGTCGGCGGCCGGATCGGCGCCGCCGGCAGAAAGCCGCCATCCGCCCTTGCCCTCGGGCGAGCCGTGGCATTTGCTCTGATTGCAGCCCCGTTGACTCAACAACGGCAGCAGGTCGGCGACGAAAGTCGGCGACTCAACTTGCCGCGCCGGCCGTGTTTCCGTTGCCGACTCGTAGGCCTCATCGCCGCCACGCGCGGACATCAAGCCCAGCGCGGCCAAGCCCAACATCAGAAGCAGAACTGCAGTAATTCGCATGCTTTCGCTCGCACAATGGAACGTACCCATCTTACCAAAACGCCGTCGAGATGCAAGCAAACGGCCGGTATTCGATCTTGAATCTGCCTCGGCGGGGTGGTAAAATGCGGAAAGATATAGCGGGGTCGGGCCACACGGTCTGGCCCCAGGCCCTATCACCTGCCGCCACTTTCCCACCTTGCCAATGGGACGGACTTTTCGAGCGTCGTAACAGCGTCCAGATTCGGCTGCCCGAGGATCGTGCCCGGGTGGCCAGCCGCCGAGGATTGACATCGAAGGAGCCGGTATGGCCGCCCACACGATCCGCAAGGTGACGCGCGAAGGGGTTGGCTATTCTGTCGTCGATTTGACCGATGTCCGCCACATGTTCGTGTCGGCCGTTGCTGACCGCGGCTCCACGCTGCGGCAGCAGGCCGACGACCTCTTGCAGACCATCGGCGCGGTGGCCGAGGCGGAAGGCGCCCGCGGTTCGATCGTCCTCCAGTCGGTGTTCGTCGCCGACGCCGGGCAGATCGGCCAGTGCCGGCAGATATTGCGTGATTTTTACGGCAGGACATGCCGGCCACGAATTACATTCCCCAGCGGCCGTGCGACGGGAAGTTGCTGGCGATCGAGGCGATGGGCGTCGGGCAGGGCATGGGCGAGGTGGAGATCGAGCGGCTCGGCGAGCAGTTGGTCATCACCCGCCACAACGACATCACCTGGGTGCATTGCGCCCAAATGGTTCCGCAGGCCGTCGAGCCACAGGCGTGTATGACCGCGCCGCCGCGCTTCAGAAATGCGGTCGGACTGTTAGGCCGTGTCGGGGTCGGCCTCGACCAGGTGATCCGCACGTGGCTTTATCTGGGCGGGATCGTCGCCCACGAAGGGGGCGTGCAGCGTTACAGGAGATCAACCGGGCGCGGGGCGACTTCTACCACGGCATTTCCTTTTTGGCCGACCGCTTGCCCGCAGGCTGTCCCGGCCCGATCTATCCGGCCAGCACGGGCATCGGCGCCGATGGTCGCGACATCATGATCAGCACCATCGCGCTGGCTGACCGATCGGGAAGACATCATCGCCGGCCGCTGGAGAATCCCCGGCAGACAGCGGCCTACGATTACGCCGCCAGCTATAGTCCGGCGAGCCCGAAGTTCTCGCGGGCGATGGCCCTTTCCTGCGGTATCGTACGCCACGATTTTCGTCTCCGGCACGGCGAGCATCACGCATTCGGAAACGCGGCACGTGGGCGATGCGTGCGCCCAAACCCGCGAAACCTGGGAGAACATCGCCGCCTTGATCTCGGAGGACAATCTCAGCCGTCACGACCTGCCCGGCTTGGGCACCTCGCTGGAAAGCCTGGGGCTGGTGCCGCGTGTACGTCAAGCGGCAGGAAGATTACGCCAAGACGCGGGCAGTGTGCGAGCAGTATGTGGGCGATTTGCCCACTATCTATGCGGTGGCCGACGTCTGTCGCCCGGAACTGCTCGTGGAAGTCGAGGCCGTGGCTTTTTCCTGCAAAGCCGCCCCGCCGCAAGCCGCCGACGCGCCGCCTTTCGAGTCGCGCCGGGCGAATCCGGTGAACGTGGGGTAAGGCCGCGTGTTGTGGTGCGGCCGTCTCGCACTCGCAGGCGGGACGCCTGCACCACAATCCATTACCGCGCCGCAGTGCGGCTCGCAATTGCGGCCTAGCCGGGGGCGGGGTAGAATGCCCGCCGACGCATCGCGAGGCAACCCTCATGGCTGGTCCGCTGAGAGTCGCCGTCATCGGCTTGGGACACCTTCATCCCCGCAGCTACATGCCGCACTTCCGGGCGGTCAAGGCGCTGGAAGTCGTTGCAGTGAGCGAGCGGCTGGAACCGCTTCGCGCCGAGTTCGCCCGCGAGTTCGGCGTGCCGTCGTACGCGGGCTGGGCGGAGTTGCTGGCCGCCGAAGCGTTCGATCTGGCCTACATCTTCCTGCCGCACAACGAGTGCCCGGCGGCGGCCGTCGCCTGTGCCGAAAAGGGCATCCACGTGGTGGTCGAAAAACCGGTCGCCAACACGGCCGCGGGCGCCCGCCAGATCGTTGATGCGTGCCGCCGCCACGCGGTGCTGTTCAGCACACCCTACGTCTGGCGATATCACCCCGTCTGCCGCCGGATGAAGGAATACATCGACTCCGGCGTGCTGGGGCAGATCGTCGGCTGCGAGGGGCGATGCGCCGCGGGCGGCTTGCACCGCTATCTCGACGGCCATGCCCCGTGGATGCTCGAACGCAAGCACAGCGGCGGCGGGCCGATGTACAATCTGGGCGTCCACTGGATCGACCTGTTCCGCTGGCTGTTGGGCAGCGAAATCTCGGCCGTGATCGGCAAGAACGTGCACGTCAATCAGCAGTACGACATCGAAGACAATTCCCTGGCGATCTGCACTTTTCGAGCGGCGCGGCCTTGGCGTTGGACGTCAGTTATACGGTGCCTGACAGCTACCCCTTCGGCCGCGATCTTTATCTGGCCGTCCGCGGCACGGAGGGCTGTTTGAGCTTCTCGCCCGCCTTCGAGGACACGCGGCAGTCGCTTTTTGTTTGCAGCAACGATCGGCGATTCGGCGCCGGGACGCGGAAGACGATCCCTTTCACGTTGCCCAACCACCCGGCTACGGCGGTTCGCTCGGCCGCGATTATGTGGCCGAGATCGCCGACGACATTCTCAACCAACGTCTGCCGATGATCGGCGGCGCAGACGCCGTCGAGGCGCTGGAAGTCGTCAAAGCACTTTATGAATCGGCCAACACGGGCCGCGAAGTGGAACTGAACAAACGCTGTCCGCTGTAAAGCCGCGGCCACTGGCCGCGGCATGGAGATGACTGATGGTGGATCGAATGAACGCCGTCGTGACCGACTAGTGCCCAGGGACATCGTACGATTCGGCCCGCCAGGCGCAACCCCTGCGCAGAAGAGGGCCATGTCATCCTCGTACTCGCGGGCGGCAAGCGACACGAAGGCCGCGCGTTCGTCCGGATCGCGGCAGTAGATCGGCCGGCCGGAAATCGCTTCGAACCGCAGCAGCGACGTAGCCTCATTGAGTACGACCAGGTCAATGTCCTCGAACCGGACAGCCTCCCGAAGTCTGAGGAGCAGATCGGTCGTTTCGTCCAGCCCCGGTTTGCGCCGAAAGAACACGCCGATATCGAGATCGGAGCCAGCGTGAACGCAGCCGCCTTTTGCCGAACCGAAGGCCCAAGCAGCCACGACGTTCGGATTGGCCGCCAATACTGCCTCGGCTTTGTCAATCGCCACGGCTGACATCGCGCAGCACCTCGTCGCGGAACCGCCGCAGATCGTCGAGCCGATTGTTCACGATATCGACCATAATCTCTGCGTCAACCTGCTCGTAACGATGGACGATCCAGTTCCGAAATCCCACCATCTTGCGGTAGGCGTCGCATTGGGACAGCACACCAAGCTGAATGCAGCGGGCCGGCGCATCGCTTGCGGATGAAGCAGTCTTGCCCGGCCAACGAAACGATTCGTTGACATACGTCGATGACAATCTCGATGAGGATTTGGAGGTCACGCTCGACGGCGCGTACGGGGTGCGCACAGTCCGCGTCGAGTTGGCTCGTAGTAATTGTGCCGAGCGACGACAACTCATTGAGCGTCGCATCGAGCGATTGCAGCTTCGCCGCGATGATGCCGTTAATCATCTTTTTTTCACCCATTCACTGCCATTCTACCAGCGGCTCCCCAAACCGTAAAGACTTGCCCTTCGGCAGGCCAACATGCCGCAGGCCGCGTGAATGTCCTGGCCGCCGCTGTAACGGCGGGCCACGGGCACGCCAACTTCGCCCGTCAACGCATCGCGGAACGCAGCCAGTTCTTCGGGCGACGGCGGGTGAAAACGGCCGGTCGGATCGTTCACGTCGATCAGATCGAGCTGATCGGCAGCCCGCGGGTCAAGTCGGCCAGCATGCGGGCGTCTGCGTCGCGCGTGTTGACGCCGGAAATCATGGTCCATGCCAAAATCACCCGCCGGCCCGTGGCCTGCGTGATATTCGCGCATCGCCGCGATCGAGTTCCGCCAGACGGATAGCGCCGCTTCGACGGGCATCAACTCGCGACGCCGGACGGGATCGGCCGTAGTTCAGCGAAACAACCAGGCGGAAGATGTGCCCTTCGGCCGTGAAGCGGCGGATGCCCGGCACGATGCCGACGGTGGAGACGGTGATGGCTTTTCCGCCGATGGCCAGGCCGCACGATTCCGAAAAGATGCGCGCCGCCCGGATCACGGCGTCATAGTTGAGCATCGGCTCGCCCATGCCCATGAAAACAACGCCGCGGACCGGATGCGGCGAATCGGCCTGAATCTTGATCACCTGGTCGACGATTTCCCAGGCCGCCAGATTGCGGCGGAAGCCCATCCGGCCCGTGGCGCAGAACTGGCAGCCCAAGGCGCAGCCGACCTGGGAGCTGACGCAGACGACGTATTTGAAGTCTCCCGGCCGATGCAACAGGGGAATGCGCACCGCTTCGAACGGCTTCCGGCCGTCGCCGCAGAAGAGGTACTTGGCGAATCCGTCCTGCGGGCGAGACGATTTTTTCGAGCAGCGTCAGGTTGGGAACGGCCGTCACCCGGCCGACCTCTTCCAGCAGCCGGGTGGCGATTCCTTGGCCCGGTGCGAACAGCTCGCTGCGGCGAACGGCCGCCGCATGAATCTGCCGCGCTTGGCGCAACGTCACGCCGATCGGCGACAGGCGAGCATGCAACTGATCGGCGGTAAGGTCTTTCAGAAGGATGGGCATTCGAGCAACCGACGAAAAGGGCCAGTATACCACGAGCGAGGATAAAAGATGAAGGGCTTGGGTATTAGGGCTTCGGTCTTAGGCCTTGGGTCTTCGCTGCAAAGTCCAAAGACCCAAGACCTAAGGCCAAAGGCCCGAAGAAGCCGCGTTCGATTGCCGAACAACACGGCGGGCAAGCCCGCCGGCTAAACGGCTTTCTAGTCGTGCGGCGGATCCTTCTCGTAGGCTGCCGCACGCGATTGGATCGCGCGGAGCCGGTGGACGTCGAACTTCGGCTGGCGGTCGTACGTGTACAGGCCGTTCTGTTCTTGTTCGATGTCGGTAAGTTGGGTGTAGCAGTAGCCGAACATCGCGCGGTTGTCCAAGAGCGCGTCGGTCAAACCTTGGAAGCGGGCGTAGAACGCTTCCATGTCTTGCGGCATCTTGCCGTAGCCCCAGCCGCCATGGATGTTCCAGCCGATGCCGCCGTATTCGCTCACGAAGAACGGCAGCGACGGGTCCGGGCGCTGAACTCCTTTCGGCCAATTCTCGACCGGACCCGGTCCAAAGGCGGCGTCACCGCGCCCGAAAACTGGCCGGGTTCTGATCGTAATCGTGGGCGTCGAGAACCTGCGGGTTGGGAACGCCGTGATAGTAGCCGCTCGATTCGATCACCGGCCGCGACGGATCGAGCGCGCGGGTGGCCTCGAAGATGATTTTTTGCAGCGGAGCGGCCGCGGCGGGTGTTTCGTTGAAGGGGCACCAGCCGATCACGGCCGGATGGTTCCGATCGCGAAGCATAATCTCCCGCCACTCGTCCACGACCGGCTGGTTCACCTCGGGCCGCTGGTAGTCCAATCCCCAGTTGGGGAACTCGCCCCACACGAGATAGCCCATTTTGTCGGCCCAATAGAGGAACCGCGGCTCGAAAACCTTCTGGTGCAGCCGCGCTCCGTTGAAGCCCACGACCTGCGACAAGCGGATGTCGCTGCGCAGGGCCTCGTCGCTCGGCGCGGTCCAAATGCCCTCGGGATAAAAGCCCTGATCGAGCACCAGCCGCTGGAAGACGGCGCTTGCCGTTGATGAGGATTGCCGCGCCGTCGATGGCGACCATCCGCAGCCCGAAGTACGAATCGACCTGGTCAACTGTTTGCTCGTCGCGCAGCAGAGACAGTTTCAGATCGTAGAGAAACGGATCGTCGACCGACCAGAGCCGCTTTTCGGCGAGCTTCAATCGAAGGCGGTTGCCGCCTTGCCGGGCGGGCGCTTCGGCCTGGCCCGCCTCCCGACCGTCGGCCAGGGCGACGGCCCGAAGCGTCAACCCTTCGGTTCGACCGTCGAGATCAACGGAGAGCGACACTTGCGACCGTTCGACGTCCGGCTGCACGAGCACGTCGCTCAGCAGCGTTGAACCGACGCCTTCGAGCCAAACGGTCTGCCAGATGCCGGTGGTGCGGGTGTAGACGCAGCCCTGGCTCTTCTCCGTGTGGGCCTGCTTGCCGGTGGCCTGAAGTCCGCTGCGGGTGTCGTCGAAGGCGTGAATGACGATCGTATTCCGGCCCGGCTTGAGCTGCCGAGTGACCTCGAAGCACATCGGGGCGCTGCCGCCGGTGTGCTCGCCCAGCAGGTCGCCGTTGAGCCAAACGCGTGTTCGCCAATCGCAGGCGCCCAGGTGCAACCGCACGCGGCTCGATTTCCACTGGGCCGGCCTGGCGAAACTCCGGCGATACCAGACATTGGTGACGAACCCCTTGCGCTCCAAGCCCGACAGCTTGCTCTCGCGGCAGAACGGGACGACGATCTTATCCGGATAAGGATCGGCAGAAAGCCAGGGGGCGTCGTCCGCCGTGTCGGTCTCGCCGAATTCCCACGTCCCGTTGAGGTTGAGCCATTCGGCCCGAACCATTTGCGGCAGCGGGTGCTCAGCCCGCGGCAGTTCGGCCGCCGGGGCCCGCGGGGCTATGGCAGCGAACGTCACGTTGACGCAAATGCAAGCGGCAAACCATCGGCTGGCGTTACACATGGTGCGATCCTTGGCAAGAAAGGACGGAAAGGGGAGCGAGGCACGGGCGCTCATTCTAGCCGCGGCGGTCGGCCGAAACAAGGTCTTGGCGCCTTCGACAAGTTCAAACAGGCCTGCCGACGGTTGCCCGAGCGAAGAAAACTCGCTACGATAAGCGACGACGTGGGCGGATCGTCCGAGAACCTAGGAGGACTTGGCATGGGACCATTCTGGAAGCGAGCTACAGGCGTCGCCTTGAGCGCGGTCGTTGCGGTTGTGGTCGGCTGTTCCGAACAGTCAAGGCGAGAGGCAACGCCCGCGAAACCTTCCGCGACAAGCGGCCCCGCCAACGCGACGGCGACGAACCTGTCGATCAAGAAAAGCGTCGATCGGCAAGACTCGCGACGGCGCCGAAATCGAGCTCTACACGCTGACCAATGCGAACGGCCTGCGGGTAAAGGTCATGACCTACGGGGCGACGATCACCGCGGTGGAGACGCCCGACCGCAGCGGCAAGTTGGAAAACGTCACGCTCTTTATGGATTCGCTCGACGATTATCTCAAGGGAGTGCCTTATTTCGGCGCGACGGTGGGCCGCTACGCCAACCGCATCGCGAAGGGCAAGTTCCCGATCGACGGCGTCGAATACACGTTGGCCACCAACGACAAGGCCAACCATCTGCACGGCGGCGTGCACGGGTTCGACAAGGTCGTGTGGAAGGCCGAGCCGATCGAAACCGACAACTCGGCCGGCGTGAAGTTCTCCTATGAGAGCCCCGACGGCGACGAGGGCTATCCGGGCAAGCTCTCCGCCCAGGTGACTTACACGCTCACCAACGACAACGAGCTAAAGATGTCGTATATCGCCACGACCGACAAGCCGACCGTTGTAAACCTGACCAATCACGCCTACTGGAACCTGGCCGGCGCAGGCTCGGGCGACGTCCTCGGGCACGAGGTGACGCTCAAGGCCAGCAAGTTCCTGCCGGTGGATGACGGCCTGATCCCGACCGGCGAGTTGAAGGACGTGAAGGACACGCCGATGGACTTCACCACGCCGCACACAATCGGCGAACGCATCGACCAGGTCAAAGGCGGCTACGACCATTGCTACGTGTTGGATCGGACGGACGACAAGTCGCTGCTCTGGGCGGCCCGCGTGCACGATCCCCGCAGCGGGCGCATGATGGAAATCTTCACCACGCAGCCGGCGATTCAGTTTTACACGGGCAATTTCCTCGACGGCTCGCTCAGCGCCGGCGGCAAGACCTATGGAAAGCACGGGGCGTTCTGTCTCGAAACCGAGCATTACCCCGACTCGCCCAACCATCCCGACTTCCCCTCCACGCTGCTGAAGCCGGGCGAAACCTACGAACAACGGACCGTGCACAAGTTCAGCGTGCAATAGTGCACGGGGGCTTTGGTTTTTGGTCTTGGGACTTTGTGACGAAGACCCAAGCCCCAAGATCTAAGTCGGCCGTTCGTCATTCTGAAGCACAACCTACGTGCTTTGCCGGCCACACTGCTGGACAGGCCGCCGCTGTTCCCCATTGTGCGCATATCCCACGGCCAATTTTCGATTGCTCTTGACGGACCTAACGGCGCCGCCTACGATCCGCATCCCTCGTTCTCTCTTCTCGTCTCGCGCAACTCAATCGGAGCGACGCCATGAAACGCATCTCGCGTCCCGGTGTGATCGTCCTGTTCCTGCTGATCGGCCCGTGGGCAGCGTCGGCCCAAGCGGTTGTGGAACGCAACTCCGTGCGGCCGCACCATCGCCATCACGCGTGCAGGGCGAACCAGCATGTGGCCGACTGCGGTTGCCTCGCGAGTCCAACGCAACCGCCACAAGACGCAGCGACCTCGCCGCCTACCGCTGTGTTGGTCGAAGCGATGATCGCCGAATTGACGTTGAAGAAGGACTCGGTCTACGCGGGTGAGTTGGCGACCATCGTCAACGGCGGCCCGGCCGAGTTCGTTCGACGCATGGAAAGGCTGTGCGATGTCAGGGTCTTCACCGCTCCCAGCCTGCTTGTCTTGGACAAACAACGCGCGGAAATGCACGCCGGCGGCCGGTTAGGCTACCGCGACAGCGTCACCCAGGAGGAACGGTTCGTCGATATCGGCACAACGCTTCGAATGCGGCCGTTCGTTTCTCCGGACGGACTAATCCGTCTGGAGGCTCACCTCGAACACACCACGGCCTTTCTGGACGATCAGGGTGTTCCCCACACGCGTTGCGTTGCCTTGACAACGAACGTGTTGGTGGCCGACGGCGCGACGGTCGTTATTGACCCCAGCGACGTTGCCGATGACTCGCAAGCCGATGAAGTGACGTCCCTGTTGCCGTGGGTTTCGCGCTTTACGAGCGATCTGCGGCACAACGGGGATGGCGAGCCGACAAAGCGCATCATCGCCATCTTCACTGCGTACTTATACAAGCCGTCAGCTGCAAGGGCGCCGCTGAAGCCGGAAACCTACGAGCTACTGACAGTGCGCAAGTTTCAGCGTGCAGTGACGCACGGGTGTTTTGGACTTTGGACTTTGGTCTTGGGTCTTTGGACTTTGTGGCGAAGACCCAAAACCCAAGACCAAAGGCCCAAGACCCAAGACCTAACTCGGCCGTTCGTTATGCTGAAGCATAACCTACCTGCTTTGCGGGCCGAGCTGCTGTCGGATGTCGCCGCCGGCGGGTCGCTCGCCGTGCCGCGGTTGCCTCGTAACGGCCGCCGATTCTCTTATAATGCCATGTCGGCGCTGTCTTTTCGCGAAAATTGACATTTTCGAGTGGACATCTTCCCGCCTGCGGCCACTAGTATGGTGACGATGGGGAACAACGAGCCGACTGACGCCGACCTGGTAGCTAGCGTTCGGGCGGGTGACCGCAAGGCGTTCGGTTGCCTCTATGACCGCTACGCCCGGTTGGTTCGGGCGGTAGTATACGACAGTTATACAGACCGGCCTACGGTCCAGGACCTGACGCAGGAGTGTTTCCTGCGAGCCTACAAGAGCCTTGCCCGACTGCGACAGCCGGATCGGTTCGCCCAGTGGGTGGTAGGTATCGCCCGGCAAGTCGCCCGGGAGCGGAGGCGATTTTCGCGGCGCAGACCGGCATCAGTTTATCGGCAGCGACGTGCTAGACGTTTCGTCCGAGATGGACGCGTCAAGGGCGATGGAGGCCGCCGAGGAGACCGAGTTGGTGATGCGGCGGCTGGCCGATCTGCCCGAGCGGGAGCGGCTAGCGATCCACGCATTCTTCCTTCAGGGATGCGATGCGCGGCAGGCGGCCGAATTGCTCGGTCTTTCCCGGTCCGGCTTGTATGCCTTGTTGGAGCGGGCGCTCACGCGATTGGCCGCGTTGGTTCGTCGCCGCGAGGCGAAGAAGGAGGCGGAATAAATGAGTTGCTTATCCCAAAGAGAACTGGCTCGGGTCGCCCTCGGTTTAACCGAGGATGCTGAACTGACGGCGCACGTGGAGCAGTGCGCCCCGTGCCGGGAGCGTCTGGAGGCGATGCAATCGCTCAGACATCAACTGGCCGAGACCCATGCCAAATTTGACGAAGGACACGAAGAGGCCCGAGAGCGGCTTCTGACGCTTTTGCCGGCGGCCAGCCGGCCGCCGGAGCTAGTGAAACCCCGGAGGCAGATCGCACAGTGGATTGGAGGATTTACCATGAGACAACGGATTGCGGCATTGGGGAGCATCGGCGTGGCGGCGGCGTTGGGATTCCTCTTGGTTTGGGGAGGAATCGACACGAAGCCGGTCTCGGCAATGGAAAAAATGGCGGAGAACGTCCGCAAGGCGAAATCGTATGTGTGCAAGAGGGTCCTGCTAACACACGACGAGGCCGTCGAACCGGGAAAAGCCACTTGTTTGGCGATGTGTCAGACTGTTTATTGGCTCGCGTCTGGCGCAGAGCGGACCGAAACGACGTACCCCGACGGCTCTGAAACTGTCGGGACGCCGCGCGAAATATCGATCACTATCCCAGGCAAACCCGGCATCAGTATCGACCATGAAACCAAGACCTTCCACCGTCATGCCCCCGACGTGCGACACCTGTCCTCGGACGCTGATGACGGTGCCCTCCAAAATCTGGGCAAGTTCTCGGGCGCCGCCGACCGCGAACTGGGTGCCAAACAGATCAATGGCAAGGAGGCTCGCGGATTCCAGATCAGCATGAAGAAAATTGACTCCGATTGCGAGGATGACGCTGCCGTGGAGATTTGGATCGACCCCGAATCCGGCCTGCCAGCCCTTGTTCGCTTCGAAAACATGATGTACCTGGGCGTCTCTAACACGGAAATCAATTCGGACATCCAGTGGAATGTCAACCTGGACCCGAAACTCTTCGACACAACGCCGCCTGAGGGCTACAAAGACGCTACCCCGAAGCTTTTGCCATTGGAGGAACAAGTCCGCCAGATCACCGCTGGTCTAAGAACCTACGCCGAAGCGAGCGGGGGCCACTACTGGCCTGGCAAGGATGGTGATGGTCTGAAGGCTGGCTACGATCTGTGCAAAATACTCGGCGTTCGCTGGCACCATGAGACGGAGGACGAGTTAGCGACGCTGAAGAAGGTTATTAAAGGACTCAATCTAATCGGCCACTTGCAGGCCACCAACCCCGACGCCGCCTACTACGGCAAGACCGTCAGTCCCAACGACAAGGATCAGGTGCTCGTCCGCTGGAAGCTCGACGACGGCCAATACGAGGTCATCTTCGGCGACCTGCGTGCCGAGACCGTGACGGCAGATCGAGTCCGTACGCTGGAAGGGAAGTAGGCGACGGGGCGATGAGCCGTAGCCGCACGGGTGCTTTGGACTTTGTGGCGAAGACCCAAAACCCAAGACCAAAGGCCCAAGACCCAAGACCTAACTCGGCCGTTCTTCATGCTGAAGCATTACCTGTCGGCGGCCAACGCTACTTGGGCGGCTCGACAACCTCGAACGCCGAGCCCTTGATCCGCCGCAACTCCTCGTGCATCGGCGGGATGCGCGGATCGGGCGCGACCGAGATGTCCCAATCCAGTCCGTTGTCGGCCACGAACATTCCGTACTTCTTCAGCCCCTTAAGAATCGCCTTGACGTTCGGCAAATAGCCCTCCACCGGAAAATCCTGCTTCAGGCGGAGGCGTTCGCCCATTCGCGGCAGGTTGGGATCGGTCCGGCTGCTGGCGAAGTGCGTGGCCGGATGCACATAGGCGCACTGCGTTTTTTCGACGGTCACTCGCATGGCATGGGCCACGATGCCGCGCTGCAACTCGTCGTAGCGGACCACCGCCGGGAAGATCGGCAAGCCCGCCGCGTCCGCCGAAGTCCAGCCTTCCGGGCGGAGCTTGTTCGATTTCAGATCGAACACCGACGCCTGGGCGGCCTGCCACCCGGCATCGGTCCGCAGCGCCTGGTAGAACTCGTAGAGCATGAGGTTGACCGGATCGACGACGATGCCGTGGCGGTCGCCCCCTTCGCGCAGCTTGTCGCGCTGCACGTCGTCGAGCGTCACGCGTTTTCCCTGATAGTTGGCCGGCCAGCCTTCGATGGGCATATTGTCGGGCACGGGAAACGGCCCCTTGTCCGACTCGCCGGGGTAACCGGTGATCTTGACCGGCACTCGCGATTGCGCCGGCGAAACCAGCACAAAGCCCATGTCGCGGTTGTGGCGAAGCGGTTTGTCGGCGCCGATCGAGGCGATGATCTTCGCCGAGTTGGGACGCACGGGCCACGTCGAGACGTCCTGGTTCCAGGGATTGTCGGCCGGATAGATTTGCAGGTGGGCCAGGATTTTGTCGGCCTCGGGAGTGTCGAACATGATCGGCACAGTCAATGCGCGGCGGCGGCTCGGCACGCGCGCTCAAAACCAGCGACAAGAGGGCCAATCCGGCCAGCACGACGGTGTTCTTTTCACCAGGCATAGGGTGCCGTCCAAAAAGACAAAGCAAGCGGCCCGCCGCCAATCCGGCGACGGGCCGTGCATGTCTTCGCAACCGTGCGGGCGCCGCGCGTAATCCTTAGCCGGCCGCCAACCGTCGTCGTCGAACAGGCGAAGCCGCCTCGGTCTGCGCGGTCATTACAACTTTCGCCGCGGTATAGACCGGCCGGGCCGTCGTCCGATCGCGCTGATCGTTCAACACGGGCCCCGGCATCGAGTTCATCTGCGTGCCGGCCTCGGGAATCGGTTTCAGGCTGCTGCTGTCGGTGGTCGGCTTCTCGGAGAACGTCCTCTGCGGAGCGGCATTGGCCGGCGGTGCCGTCGGCGTGGGGCTCGGATAGGCGGGCTGCGCGCTGCAACCGCTGCATGAACTACCCGTGCTGCACGCGCTGCACGAAGTGTCGGCGCTGCATGTGATGCAAGCGCTGCACGGGCTGTACGTGGCACATGCGTTGCACGTGTCGCAAGTGGTGCACGGACTGCATGCGGCGCACGTGCTGCAACCGCAGCACGGACTGTACGCAACGACCGGGCTGTAGCTGACGTACGAGCCGCAGCTACTGCATGGAGCGTAGCCGGCATAGTACGTGGCATAGCCGGCGTAATAGGGCGTGTACCCGGCATAGTACGGAGTGTAGCCCGCGTAGGTCACGGGCGACGCATACACGGGCCGGTACGCCGTGTAAGGCACCGTGCGCGTGACCCAACCGCCCAACAGCGGCCGGTAGGTGCTCACCGACGTGTAGCCGATCCCGTAGCCGCCGCACGTGCTGCATCCGGCAACCGGCGCGTAATAGGCGCTGTAGACCGGCACCGCGCACGAACGAACACTGTGCCGAGCAAGTGCTTGCACCCATCAGCAGCACAACGGCCCCCAAACCAAACGCAACCGTCAGAACGCGAATTCTTGAACTGAGCATGATCATGCCTCCACGTGCAGAAAAGGATTCATTTCATTCATCAAACCGCGGTCGTACCAGATTGTCAAGCAGCGAATGGCCGCCCTTGCGCGGATGGTCGCACTTTCCAATCGTAGGAATTATACGTCTCGGGCAAGGTGCCCGAACTGCGCAGATTTTGCCGGCTGCGCAGCCCCGGCCGCAAACACAAGTTATAGTCAAGCCTAGTTCACTTTTTGCCGAAAAGCCAGCCGCGACGGAAGTCTTGGTTGGGACGGCAGTTTCAATGCCGTCCCCGGCTTACGCGGCGTCGCCGGCAGCAGCGCCATGCTCATGCTTGCCGTGGGCATGGAGGGCGACGCAAAGGCGGCCATCGGATGAAAACGGGGACAGGCACCGCAACTAATAGTGGTTCGGATCGAGCCAATGATACAAGTCGTTGCGGAGCCAGTCTCCGTTTTCATCAGGCCAGCTTACCGCCGCCGTTGGTAGAGATCGTAGAGATCGAAGAGCGTTTCGCGCATGTCGCCGCTGTGCCGCAGAAAGCAGTTGGACACTTCGTTGGCGGTGAACGGCGGTTCGCATCCATGCATCAACCGGCCGACGATTTGCTCTGCCAGGTCCAGCGTGGCGGCCGTCCGGTAGAGTTGCGGAAATCCTGCCGACTCATGGGCCGTAACGAGCAATCCCACCTGGCGACGACGGCAGAAACGTTTCAGCGTGAAACGATTCCAGCGGTTCAATTGCTCGTAGCCGTCGATGATGATGACCAACGGCGGAACGAGTCGAGGATCGCGCGAGATCGAGCGGCAAGCGGCGTTGTCCATCGTGCAGCGTGATCACGAGCGTCGCCAGCCCGGCGGCCTCGATCGCCGGCGTCAAGGTTGCCAGCAGCGCCGATTTGCCCGAACCGTGCGGGCCGACGATTTCCGCCCGAGAGCCGAGCTGTCGCAAGCGGTTGAACGAGCGTGTCGGCGCACTGGCCCGCTGGAAAGATAAAAGGTATGGCGCCGGGCCGCACGCGGCGGGTGGAAAACGGGTTCTGCGAGTCGGCCGGAAAGTCAACTTCATTCACGGCGTGGAAGTTCCTGCGAAAGCGAAGAGAGCGAGAAAAGCCCCGCGGAAATCATAGGGATCGGACGGAGGGCACGTCGCCGAGCTGGAAGACTTTCTCGCCCGACCACTTCCTTGCCGCGGTGCGGAAACGCCCGCACCCGCACGCACCACCGCAGCTTGATGATCTGGCCCTCGTAGCTCAACGGGCTGTTGGGCAGCGTCGTGCGGAACCGTTCCGGCTGGGCAGGGCTCGATCGGGATGGCCGTCGCCGGCGTCGCGACGCCAGAACTCGTGGACGGCCATGTCCTCGTCGCCCTTGCCTTCGGTGTACCAGAGCACGGAGACCTCGACGGCCTTGACCTGGCCGGCGTCCAGGGCAATCGATCCAGTACTGGCCGGAGAGCGTCTCGCCGGGCCGATACACGCGGCCGTCGCCGTCGAGCCGGATCACGATGCTCGGTTCCGTGCTCATGGCTCGGCGTCTCCGTTCGGCCGGACGAACGACCACGGGAAACGAGCGTTTGTAGGCGGGCCAGCCGGCGGCGTCGCCCTCGACCACCAGCGATCCAATTGATTTCGTTATGCTCGGCCTTGAAGGAGTGCATGGCTCGCTGCGGCACGCTCAACTCGAACTCCGATTCGAAGGGCATTCCCCCGCTCGATCTCGAAACCGTCGCGGCGGAAGAGTTCTTGGCGGATAGACCTCTTGCGTTTCCGTGCGGGTGTTGGTGCCTTGGCGATAGGTGGCGGCTTCTTCGCAACTCAGCGAGAGGCGCATGGCGTTGATCGTCAGCCGCCCGGACTGCGAGAGGAAGAGGCGATACTGCCCGCCGGGCCGCAAGGGATGGTCCGGAGATTTCGATCAAGGTTGGGCCGATGCCCGTGGCGACCAGCAATTTGCCGGAGAAAGACAACGATCGTCGCCAGCCCAACAGCACGAAGGGCACCATGAAAAGCGTCAGTAACCAGTCGGGCCTGCCGGCCAGGTGGCCGTGCAAAGCCATGATCGCCAGCACCGAGACAATGCCGTTCCACGACGACGCAGAACGCCAAGGCGCCGAACAGCGCCCAGCCGGGCGAGGTGGCCATCGGCAAGCGGAACTTCAGCCGCGTGCCGGGGCTGTTGGTCATGTCGGCGCCCTGCGGGAACGAACGGGTAGGCGGCGCTGGCCGCTGCCGGCGCCGAAGAAGATCTCGCTCTTGGATGCGCTGGGCCAGCGCCGCGCGGCGCTCGGCCGACTTGCCCCAGTGCAGCAGCGTGTAGATCAGACCGCCGGCGCCGATGACCACAAAGGAAACCGGCACGGTGAACACCAGCCAGACCAACAAGCGATAGCCGCGCACCAGCACGGCCACGTCGGGATCGGCCGGATCGTACCAGCACGGATAGCGATTGCTCGCGATCGGCGGCGTACAGATCGAAGCGGTCGAGGACGGCCTGGGCGTTTTCGCGTCCGCTGGAATAAGTCCGCTGGCATGTCGTAGTGCCAGTCGCGGTAGGTTACGCCGCCGACCTCGTATTCGATCTTGATTTCGGGCCGGTAGAGCGGGCCGTCTTCGCCGGCCTTTTCCGCGATCCGCTTGTCGAGCACTTTGCAAGTGGTTTCGACGAACTCGTGGTTGACGCGCCACTCGGGCACGAGCGATGTCGGAGAACATCATCAGCGTGCCGCCGCAGCCCAACAGCAGCAGCACGGCGAAGAACACCGCCTCGCCGATGCTGGCCCAACACCGGCGAGCCGGTCCGCCGATGTGCCGCGTTTCTTCCCGTAATAGCGAAAACCTCGCGCAAGTGCCACACTCCGCCACGTCACCGACTTCGAGGAGACATATCCCGCCCAGCCCATCCGCCAACGGCGATGCCAGTCATCTGCCGAGGCCTTGTTCCGCGGGCCGTTACGGGCTGCGAGGGAGACGCCGACGAGTCCGCGCTTCCCGTTTCCCTTGGCGATAGAAGCCGATCCCCTCCAACGCCTTATAGACCTCTTCCAACGTCTTCTCGCCGAAGTTCGAGATGCTCAGCAGATCTTCGCGGGTGCAATGGAGCAGGTCGTTGACCGTGAAAATCCCCCGCTCCTCCAGACAATTCGTCGTCCGAACCGACAAGCCGATCTCCGCCGTGCTCATCTCCAGCTTGTCGGCCATGTCTTTGGCCTTCGTGTCGGTCGTGCGAAGCGGAATGCGGGTGCTCATGGGTTCCCTCCCGAATCGGGTTACAAAGACAAGTACTCTCCGGGCGACGGGTCCGTCCCGTCGTCGAGGCACACAAGTATAGCAATTCTGGCCGTTTTGGGTAGTCTCATCTGTCAAGTGATCTGCTCGTTCCCACGCTCCGCGTCGCTCGATCCGACCTCGGCCGGTCGCCATCGTTCAAGATCCGCGCATCTGCGAATCTACTGCTGAACGGACTCACCGAGGCCCAACGCGAGGCGGTAACGCATTTCGAGGGGCCGCTGCTGATCCTGGCCGGCCCCGGCAGCGGCAAAACCCGGGTCGTGACCCACCGCGTCGCCTGGCTGCTGCAGCAAGGGCGTTCCCGGCCGGCAAATCCTCGCCCTGACCTTCACCAACAAGGCGGCCGACGAAATGGGCCGCCGCATCGAGCGAGCTGGCCGACGACCCGACCGTCTGGGTCGGCACCTTCCATCGTTTTTGTGCCCGGCTGCTGCGAAAATATGCGCCCTTGGTGGGGCTTCAGGAAAACTACACAATCTACGATGCCGGCGACAGCGTCCGCGCCCTGCGCCAGGCCATCGGCCGGCTGAAGATCGACGTCGACCGCTTTTCGCCCGAGGCGATCGCCAAGGCCATCAGTTGGGCCAAGAACAACCTGATCGCGCCCGAGCAATACCAGCCGCGGCCGGGCCACGCCCTGGGCAGACGTGGTCCGCGAGCGTCTATCCGGCCTACCAAGCGGCAGCTGCGTCGCCTCGAACGCCGCCGATTTCGACGACCTGCTGCTCCACGTGGCCACGATCCTCCGCGACAACCCCGAGGTCCGCGCGGGCCTCGACGAGCGCTACCGCTTCATCCTGGTCGACGAGTACCAGGACACGAACCTGGCCCAGTACGCCATCGCCCGGGCGCTGTCGATCGACCATCCCAACCTGGCGGTGACCGGCGATCCCGACCAGTCGATCTACGGCTGGCGGGGCGCGAACCTGAACAACATCCTGGAGTTCGAGCGCGACTTTCCCGAGGTCCACGTCGTCCGGCTGGAGCAGAACTACCGCAGCACGCAGCGGATCCTGCGCGTGGCGGCCGAGCTGATCGCGCACAACGTCCGCCGCAAGGAAAAGGGGCTGTTTACCGAGAACGGGCCGGGCGTGCCCGTGCGGCTGGTGACCTATGCCACGCAGAAAGACGAGGCGGACGGGATCGCCGCCGGATCGCCGCCGAAATCCACGGCGGCCGCCGCCGGCCCGCGCGATTTCGCCGTCTTCTACCGCGTCAACGCCCTGAGCCGGGCGTTCGAGTTCGCCCTGCGCGAGCTGGGCGTGCCCTACCAGATGGTCAACGGGCTGGAGTTCTTCCAGCGCAAGGAAATCAAGGACATCCTGGCCTACCTGCACCTGCTGAACAATCCGCAGCGACGAGGTGGCCTTGCTGCGGGTGATCAACACGCCGCCGCGCGGCATCGGCAAGACCACGATCGGCCGGCTCTCGGACTACGCCGTCGCGCACGGGCTGACGCTGTTGGACGCGGCCCGCGCAGGCTGGGCGAAATCGAAGTCGATCGGTCCGCGGCCCGGCGCGCCTTGCTCGGCCGCAATTCGTCGCGCTGTTCGATCGCCTGGCGGCGGCCGTCGAGCGGGCCGGTGGAGGAGATTCTGGGCCTGGTGCTCAGCGAGACCGGCTACCAGCAGCAGTTGCGCGAGTCGGAACGACGAGGAGGACCAGGAGCGGCTGGCCAACATCGAGGAACTGCTCACCGTGGCCCGCGATTTCGACGAGCGGCACGGCGGCCCGGGGCAACTGGAGGCGTTCCTGGAAGAGACCTGCCTGGTCAACGACACGGACGCCTGGGAGACCGACGCCGACCGCGTGACGCTGATGACGCTGCACGCCTCGAAGGGGCTGGAGTTTCCGGTGGTCTATCCTGACGGCCGTCGAAGAAGGGCTTCTGCCGCACGAGCGCAGCCGCGAGCATCCCGAGCAACTGGAAGAGGAGCGGCGGTTGATGTTCGTCGGCATCACCCGGGCCCAGCAGGAGCTGCAAATCAGCCTGGCCCGCTACCGCGATTTCCGCGGCCAGCGCAAGCTTGACCGTCCCCAGTTCGTTTCTCATGGAGCTGCCGCGGGCGGAAATGAACGTCGAGTCGCCGGGCGAAGATATCCGGCCGGCCGAGGAAGTTCACCCCGAGCCCTTCGAGCCTGAACCGCGGGAGACGAGTTGCCCAACGAGTTCGACGAGGCCTTTCAAGGCGATGAAGCGGAAGCACGGGCGGGCGGACGAGCTGTGCCTTTGTCCCCGCAGCGAACGTTGCGGACGCTCCCGCTGATGACCGCGGCCGCCCTGGCCAACGGCGGGCAGCCCGCGCCGGCAACCGATCCTGAGCGTTTTCGCCAGGGCATGTGGGTGCTCCATGCGACATTCGGTTTGGGACAGATTATCGCTTTAAGCGGCAGTGCAGCCGAGCGGCAGGCCACGGTCGAACTTCCCGCCGCCCACCGGCCGGAAGAGGCTTTTACTGGCGCAAGGTTCGTTGCAGCCGGTTGGAGCGTAACGCAGCGCAGCCGAACACGATTCACAACCGCGAGGAACCGCCCATGAACGCGATGATCGCAGCTCTGGCTCTCTTGTTGCCGGCGGCCGATCCCGCCGCCGATACTCTGACGGTTTTCCATGACGGCGGCGCCTGGTGCTGGTTTCAGGACGAGCGAGCGATTGTCGACCGCGGCCGGCTGTTGATGGGCGTGGTAGCGGCCGGGCGCAAGGGCGACTTGCGGAGCGGCAACGTCGAATTGGGCATCTACGACTTCGCCGCGGCGAAGTCCAGCGTGATCGAGTTGCACCCGGGACTGGAGCAAGACGACCACGATGCGCCGGCGCTGTTGGTGCGCGGCGATGGTCGCTATCTGGCCGTCTATACGAAGCACGGCGGCGATAACCTCATCCGTTATCGCATCTCGGAGCGGCCTGGCGATCCGAACTCCTGGCAGCCGGAGCAAATAGTGGTCAGACCCGCAGGTGACCTATTCCAACCTCTTCCGGCTAACCAAGGAAAACGGCGGGAAGGGCCGCATCTATGACTTCTATCGCGGCGAGCAGTGGAACCCAAACTTCATTTTCTCCGACGACGACGGCGAAACGTGGTCGTACGGTGGGAAGCTGATCGCCCACGAGGGCCGGCCCTACGTGAAATACGCCGGCAACGGCGTTAACGAAATTCATTTCGTTTTCGGCGAAGGACATCCGAACGAATATGCACCGGGCACCGGCATCTATCACGCCTATTACCGCGGCGGAAACCTTTATCGTTCGGACGGCACGATGATTGCCGCATTAGGCGACGGACCGATCGCGCCCCGTCAGGCGACGCAGGTTTTCGCCGGCGATCCGGCCGACATCGCTTGGGCGTGCGATCTGCACCTGGACTCGCGGGGCCGGCCTTTTCTGGCGTATTCGGTCAGCAAGGACCGACAGGGCAACGACCACCGTTATCGCTACGCCCGCTGGGATGGCCAACGCTGGCAGGATCACGAAATCGCCTATGCTGGATCGCGCCTCTATGCCGGCGAGGTGCATTACATGGGCAATGCGTCGCTCGACCCGCAGAACCCGGACGAGTTGTACATCTCGACCAATGCCGATCCCACCAGCGGCCAGCCATTGCTCGGCAATGCGGATGGCAAACGCCATTGGGAAATCTTCCGCGGCCTCACTCATGACGGCGGCGCCACCTGGATTTGGTCGCCAGTGACGGCCAATTCGACGGTTCAACAACTTGCGGCCGCTCGTGCCCATCAGCGATCGGCAACACGCCGTCCTGCTCTGGCTGCGCGGCAGCTACATGACCTACCACGATTGGAACCTGGAGGTAGTGGGCCGGCCGATCGAGCCGTGACTGGCGCCGGCAGCCGCGATCAACTATTCATTGGGCTCGCCGATTTGCCGCAGATAGCCGGCCAGGCGGTCTTGCAGATCGATCAGGTTCTGCCATTGACGTTGTTCGAGCGTCATGCGTTCGCCCTTGCCCTTGGTCCTGACCGTCTGAATCAGGCCGCGCATGCGGAGACTCAAATATTGAAGCATCTCGGCCAGTTGGGCCGCCTGGCCGGGACTGAGCGATTCGGGCAGTTGGGCGCAGTAAGCGTGTGAAGAATCGTTTGGGCGTCGGGGTCGTTGGGGAATTGCAACTCGAAATCCAACGACACCGTGCTCGGGTCCTGCTCGAATCCGTCGGCATCGAGTTCCACGCCGGCCGAGAGATCGACTCCCCGCAGGGCCTTCAGCCGGGCGGCGATTTCTCCCGGCGAGCCGAACACGAGCACCGTGCGGCCCAGGGCGATGACGTCGCCGGGCCGCAGCATCCAGAGCTGCACCGCTTCGCCATTGACCTTCGTGCCATTGGTGCTTTGCAGATCGGTGAGGACGATTTTTTCCTCGTCCTCCTGGATTTTCAGGTGGAAGCGGCTGACGCGTTCGTCGTTGAGCTGGATAGGGTTGCCTTCCTCGCGGCCGATGGTCAACGGGGTGGGCACGTCGGCGAAGACCCGCCCCCGGTCGGCCCCATCAATGACCCGCAACGTGATCAACGACATAATGCTTTTCTAACCGCGCGGAAGTTGCAGGTCAAGGCGGCAAACCGTCTTCGCGCAAGGGGGGAGAAAGGCCATATTGACGGGTTAGGTGAGGCCAGCTACACGCTGAAGCGAATGAACAGGATATCGTCATCCTTGACGACGTAATCCTTCGGCTCCTGCCGCATCAGATGCTGGGCCTTCAACTCGCGCTCGCTGCCCAGCCGCACCAGGTCGGCTACCGTCATCACTTCGGCGCGGATGAAGCCGCGGGCCAGATCGGTGTGGATGCCATCGGCCGCTTCCAGTGCCGTGCCCCCTTGCCGCAACAGCCACGTGCGGACTTCCTTCTCGCCGGCCGTGAAAAAGATCATCTGGCCGGAAATCTTCAGCAATCGTGCGGATCAAGCTGTCGCGGTCGGTGGCCACCAGGCCCATCTCCCGCTCGAAATCCGCCCGGTCCTCCGGCGTCATCTTCGACAGCTCCAACTCCAAGCCGGCGGGCACGGCCATCACCGGCACTTCCGGCGTCGATAACGCCGCGAACCGCTCGGGCTGCGACTCGTCGTCGGCCGTGTTGACGATCACCAGCCGCGGCTTTCTCGCTCAAGCAGGCGGAAGGCACGGGTGACTTTCTGCTGCTCTTCGGTCATGTGCGACTCGCGCAGCGGCTTGCCCGCCTCCATGGCCGCCAGCACGATCTTCAGCGTGGCATGTTCGTGCTCGAACTGCTGGTGTTCCAGCCGCGGCAGCGGCTTCTTCGAGCGAGTCTTCCACGCGGTGGATGCGGTTGGCCACGATCTCCATGTCGGCCAGCACGAGGTCTTCGTCGAACGAGCGGAGTCTGCGCGGCCGGATCACGTGCCGTCGAAGGCCGCCACGACGAACACCAGGCAGCCCGCCTCGCGGATCATCGCCAGCCGGGCGGCGTTGCCCTCGTGCGTGCGGCTCAAGCCCGGCGTATCGACCAATTCCAGCGACGCCAAGGTGACCTTCTTGGGATGGTAGATTTCGCAGAGCTGCTCGATGCGCGGTTCGGGAATGGTGGCCATCGCACTTTGGCCGATGTGGGCCAGCGCCGGGTCAGGCGCCACGCCCGTCAGCCAGTGGAACAGCGTGCTCTTGCCCGATCCTTGATACCCGACCAATCCGATTTTCATGGGCAATTCCTTACGGGTTCTTACGGTGGGCGGGGGTTTCGCGTCCCGGCATGCAGAGCGGCCGCCATTTCGACCAATGCCTGTTCTACCGCCTCGACCTGGAGATTGTCCAGGGGTTGACGGCCGAAACGGACGCGGTAGAAGGCATCGGCAACCAGCGCCGGCAGCGCGGCCAGACGCTGCTCGCCGCTCTGCCGGGCCAGGCGCAGTCCCGCCGCCTGGGCGAATTCGCGTTGGGTTTGCGCCGGCGCCGCGAACCAGGCCCTGCCGCGCCAGCAGCGTCTCGAAGCGGCGATAAAATTCGACCTCGGCGCGGCGGCTGCGGCCGCGGCGGGCATGGTTGCCCGTCAATCGCCGCCACAGGCGACGCCCGCCCGCAAAACAGCAGCCAAACCGCAGCCCATCACGCATCAGCGCGGCGGCGGTTGCCGCTCCCAATGCCGTCAACCAATCGGTCACGCCCTGAGCCGACCGATGTGCAGCAGGGCGGCCAACGGGCTGAACACGGCCTTCCACCGCTCCGCATTCCACAGCTCCCGCAGCACGCTTTGCACCGCGCCGATGATCGGCTGATAGATGGCGTCGCGCTGCCGCCGATAGTCCAGTTCCACGACGTAGTTCGACCAGGCGAAATCCAGCCAGTCCTCGCGTGCCGGCAGCGGGGCAAGCCACGCCGAAGGTTCGACGGCCGCCTCGCCGCCGGGCGTGGGGTCCAGCCGCAGCCAGCCGCCCTTGTCATACCCCCACCCGCCGGTCGTCGATGCGTGCCAGTAGTCTTTGCCATGCATGAGTTCCGGCGGAATTTGGTCGGGGCGCAGATAGACTTCCGCCCAGGTATGGGCGTCCGACTGGCGCACGTGGAAGTAGCCGCCCGATGCGTTCCAGTCGTCTGCACTTGTAGCCGACGACCATCCGCGCTGGAACTCCCAGGCTGCGGAGCATGAGCGTCAGCGCCGTGGCATAATACTCGCAGTGTCCCGTCGGGTGATTTGTAAGAAAATCCTCGATGGGATCGATTTTTGAATCGCGATTCTGGCCGACGAGGCTGTACTGGAAGCGGCCCGAACGGGCGAATTGGGCTTCAAAGTAGTGCGCCAGGCCGACGCGATCCCCCACCGCCAAGTTCGATTCGGGCACCCATCGCTGGGCCAACGCCGAGAGGTTCGGCAGGGCGTGAGGACCGTCAGACCGCGGCATGGCTTGGGCATCCGAAAGGGAATCGTGCTCGTTGGCGGGCGTGAGCGGTTGCTGCCGTTCATCGACAATCGCGGTGGTGCCCAATTCATACGAGAATTCCCGATACTGACGCTTACTCGGACGGCTCAACCGCTCACTGCTCAGATCGAAGGAGATATCGGCGTTCGATTTCAAGGGGATGAAGGGGGCGACGAAAAACAATTCGTCGCGATCAAGTCCCTCGATGCGGATCACCTGCCGCACCAGCCCTGTCTCGGGCAAGCTCCGGCGCGGGTACCATAAACGAACTGGCCTCGACATGAGCCGGCTTGCCCGCCGCCCATTGTCCGTTCTCGTAGGTCATCAACAGCGCGCCCTGCAGGTAGATCTCGCCCTGGACCGGTTGCGGGGTATCGGTGAGCGCCTTGTAGAACCCAACGAACATGACGTCGTCGTGGCTTTCGATGATTTGCCCCAGGTCGCCGAGGGTGACCTTGTCGTTGAAGCCCACGGTGTGCTCGGGCGGGGCGATCGGGCCTCGCCAGGCAAGCTCTCCAAACCGCGGCACGGCAAAGAACAGCACCAGCGTTACGGCCACGGTGTGCAGGCTCATGCGCCCGAAGCGGCGGAGCAGGTCGCCGCCCAGGGCGGCCAGACAACTGCCGCCCGGCAGGCCGACCAGTCGCGTTGACTGCCCGGCCAGCGGCCAGCGTGCCGCCGGCCGGCGATCGAGGGGCGCCGAGGCGGCCACCGCCGACCGGCCGTCGGCGGCCCCCGTCCTTCCATACCGGCTCCACTGGTAGTACAGCGAGAGCAGGGTCATCGCCGAGAAGCCGAACAACATGTAGACCAATAACAGCAATCCGAACGACGCCCCCTGGCTGAACAGTGTCGCGACCACGACTTGCAGCAGGCTCAGGGTCACCAGCAGCCAGTACGTGCGTGCGTCCTTCTGCTGGAATAAAAGGATGATCTGGAGGTAAATCAGAAACCACGCCACGCCCAGGGCTTGAAGCTCGCTGCGCAGCGGAAACAGGTGGCGCGACGAGACGGCCGCCGCCACAAGCATCAGGATGTTCGCCACCCGACGGCTGAGCCGGACCCGGCCGGTCAGATCGGTGAGCCACACGGCGATCGGCGCCGCGGTGGCCACCCAGAGCGGAGGTCCGATGCTTCGCTCGCCCATTCCCAGCAGCATGGCGCCCATGACGGCCATGACGGCAATGTTGATCTGGAGCAGGCGTTCGAGATAGGCCACGGCAGACTACTCCGCATGAAAAAACTTCGCCAACTGCTCGCTCGAGGCATCGATGCAACGGATATATCGGGCACGATCGCGCAACAGGGGATTGGACCGAACGGCCGCAAACCGCGCCGCGTCGGCCAGATCGACCGCCCGCGTGCTTACCAGCACAACTTCCGTTCCCGCGGCGATCCCGCGCAGGGCATGCACCAAGAGCACCGGCAGAGCGTCGGCGGCCGATGCACGGACGACAGCCAACTGCTCCATCAGTCCCTGCAAGAGCGTGGCGGAGGCCGGCCCGCCCATGCATTCGGGCCCGGCGTTGGTGATGCGCCAGGAACACGTTGCTGCCGCCCTGGCGGCACAAATCGGCCAGTACCGTGGCCGCGAAACTGACGGCCAACTCGACATTTTCCCGCTCCGCGTCCGATGGCTGATCGGGCTGCCAGAGGTCCAGCACCAAGGCCACGTCACGGTTCCGCGGCTGCTCGAGCTGCCAGACCACCAGCTTGCCGAGTCGGGCGGAGCGGCGCCAATGGACCAGGCGGCGTCCGTCGCCGTCTGCCGCCACTGGCGGACCCCGTAGAAATCGCCCTCGGTTCCGGCCTGCCCCCGCTGGCGATCGGCACCGGCCAGGGCCTCCCGCCGCCGGGCCGCCCAACCCGCCGTCAGCCGTCCCAGCCGGGGCAGCACCAACAGCGATTCCACCTCGCCCACCGTCACCGTGCGCGAAAACAATCCGAACGGAAACCGCGTGGACAGCCGCAGGGGACCGCACCGATAACGGCCGCGCTCGACCAACTGGCCGCGGTACGCGCCGCGTGCGCGTCTGGCCAGCGGGCACGTGGGAGAAAAGCACGTCGGGGCCCGCCGCCGAGCGGCCCGCAAGATGTTCTCGTCGATCGGCCGCTCTCGCGACGAATCTGTTCCTCGACCACGACGGCCCAACTGGCCGTTCGCCGCCGCGTGTTGGTGAGGCTAAGGCCGATCGAAAGCGGATCACCCGCGGCAGAATCCTGCGCGGCAGCTTGCGCCGCACGCGCAGCCCGCGCAGGTTGGTCGCCACGATCCGCCAGTTCAACAGCAACGGGCCCAGCAGAATGCCGGCCAGGATCAGCAGCAAGTTCACTTCTTTGAAAATCGCCCCGCCCAACACGATGGCGGTGATGATGAAGTAGTACCAGCCCTCGCGGCAGAGCATCGTTTGACGGCGGAACATCGTTACTACCCCGGCACGGGGACTTGATCGATCAACCGCTCGATGAGCGCTTCGACCGCCTCGCGCTGCCCGCCGTGCAGATAACCCCGTGGAATGACCCGGTGGGCCAGCACGGGCACGGCCAGTTGCTTGATGTCGTCGGGCACAACATACGACCGACCGGCCACCAGCGCCGCTGCCTGCGCCGCCCGATACAGGGCCAGTGCGCCCCGGGTGCTTACGCCCACCTGCAACTCCTCGCAGCGCCGCGTGGCCTCGACGATGTCGAGCAGATAGTCGTTGATCGATTCCTCCGCCTCCACCTGCCGCACGGCCGCCTGCAAGGAGGCCACCTGTTGACAATCGAACACCGAGGCCAGCGAATCGACCGGCTCGCCTGTCGCGGTGCGTGTTGAGCACCTGGCGTTCGACCTCTCGCTGCGGATATCCCAACGGAAGGCGGAGCAGGAAGCGGTCGAGCTGGCTTTCGGGCAGCGGATAGGTGCCTTCAAACTCCACCGGATTCTGCGTGGCGATGACCATGAAGGGCTGCGGAAGCCGATGCGTCTGCCCGTCGGCCGACACCTGCCCTTCGCTCATCGACTCCAGCAAGGCGCTTTGCGTGCGCGGCGTGGCGCGATTGATCTCGTCGGCCAGCACGATGTTGGCGAAAATCGGGCCCGGGCTGAACACGAACTCCTGCGTCTGGCTGTTATACAGGCTGCTGCCGGTGATGTCGGCGGGCATCAGATCGGGTGTGAATTGGATGCGATGAAACTTGCCGGCGAGGCTGCGGGCAATCGCCTTGCCCATCAACGTCTTCGCCGACCCCCGGCACGTCCTCCAACAGAACGTGCTCGCCCGCCAGCAGCGCCACCACCGCCAGTCGAACGGCGTCCGGCTTGCCCAGAACTACGCCGGAAATGTTCTGCTGCAACAGGGCGATCAGCGGCGTGGCGTCAGGCATGCCACCAGTATGGGGCGAACACCAGGCAACGGCAAGCCCTCGCCTGCCACGCCATACTCGTCACGCCGCGGGTGACGCCGGGTTCCTCGCGCGGAGCGGGAGAAGTGCAGCTCATTCCCGCGGGCGGCCGGTGTCGTCTTCGTGCCGCAGAAGGCACGCCCCCCCCAAACGATAGACCACCAACACGACGAAGGCCCCGATCGTCGCGGCGAAGAAGCCCAAGGGGCTGATCGGATTAAGCTCACGGCCGGGAAAGAGCCAACTGAGTGCCAGCAGGCCAACCGCGCTGCCTACGATGCCGATCACAATGGCCGAGAACGGTCCGCCGTGTCGGGGAAGGGGGAAAAGCACCGTCGCCAAGAGGCCGGCCAACGTACCGAAGCCAACCCAAACCAGCACCACGTAGATCCACTGCTGAGCGGCTGGCGATAGCGTTAGTTCTAACATGCGATAGAAATGGAAAAATCCTTGCGCTGCTGGCATCCAAGCGGCGCCGCCTGGCGGCACTCGCTCTTGAACGCCAGCAACGCAAGGCGCCGTCCCCCCCGTATCGCCGCCGTCGGCCGATGCCCGCAGGTTGGCCTGGCAACTTGGAACATCCGCCGCCGGCAAGCGGTCGGCATGTACTTACTGCGGCGGTTGTTGCGGTTGCGGCGGTTGCGGCGGCTGTGGCGGTTGCTGTGGGCCCGCCTGCTGCAACTGGCTCTGGCTATATGCCTTCTGGGCAGCCGCTTCCCGCGAGAGCTTGAACTCCGGCCCATGAGGGAAGTACTGCACGTCGTTCTGCAGGTAGTACGGGCTGGGCAACGTCTGACCGCCCGTGTTGACTTGGCAGCCGGTGAGCCCGACGCCGGCCAGTAACAACAGGCCGAGCAACAGAGCCCGCAAATGCCGCTGGTTCAACGAGCCCGTCATGGGCGACCTCCGTTTATCCTAGAGGAGCTAATCTGCCTATTTATCCAATCTTGCGCCGTACACAAAATCATTTCGGCCCATAGATTCGGCGCAACCGTTATCGTCAACGCCAGCCGGAAAACTTTAGGCTCCCGCAGAAACAGGGTCGGAATGGGGCCGCTGGCTAACGTGTCTTAAACCGCCTGTACTGCCAAGTCCAGCATTCGCCTTACTTGTCGCCTCGCACGCCGCCGGGAGAATTTCCTGGGCGACGGTTTCGGCCCTTTCCGCCGGGCTCCGCCGCGGTCAATCAAACAAAACCGACTTTCCCATGGAGTTATGACTATGTCGGGCGAACCATCGACAACCATCTTCCTCGATGAGGAAGCGATCATCTCCGGCTCTTACATTCGCGTCGGAAGGGAAAACTCCACCAGCATCGATCTCTATTGCGAGGATCACGGCGCCGGCCGGCCGGTCGTGCTGATCCACGGCTGGCCGCTGAGCGGTCGTTCGTGGGAGAAGCAATTGGCCGCCTTGCTGACCGCCGGCTATCGGGTAATCACCTACGACCGCCGCGGGTTCGGCGAGTCGAGCAAACCAACCTCGGGCTATGATTACGACACGCTCGCCCAGGATTTGCACGCGCTGGTGACAAAACTTGATCTGCGCGAGGTGACGCTCGTGGGCTTTTCGATGGGCGGGGGCGAGGTGGCCCGATACCTGGGCACTTACGGCTCCGATCGCGTGAGCCAGGCCGTGTTCATCTCGGCGGTTCCGCCTTTCCTGTTGAAGACGCCCGATAATCCCGCCGGCGTCGAGGCCCACGTGTTCGACGAGATCAAGCGGGCGATCGTGGCGGATCGACCGGCGTTTCTCACTCAGTTTCTCGCCAACTTCTATAACCTCGACGTTTTGGGCGGCCGTCGCGTCAGCGACCAGGTCGTGCAGTTGAGTTGGAGCATCGCGGCCGCGGCCTCGCCGAAGGCCACTTTGGATTGCGTGCCGGCGTGGCTGACCGACTTCCGCGACGATTTGGCCGGCATCGATATCCCGACGCTGGTGATTCACGGCGATTCCGACCGGATTCTCCCGCTGGCTGCCACAGGAAAACGAACGCACGAGTCGATCAAGGGAAGCCGATTGGCGGTGGTCGAGGGCGGGCCGCACGGACTGACGTGGACCCACGCCGAAAAAGCCAATCGCGAGTTGTTGGACTTTCTGGAACACGCTCGGTAATGGAAAAAAACGGGCGTCATTCCCGCGCTGCGCGAGCAGCGGAAGTGTGGCTGATTTCACTCGGCATGGCCACGCCGGCGGGGCCATGGCGCCTGCGACTGTAAAACCGAAAGGGGAAATCGTCATGGCTATGAAGAAGCTTGCGGGCAAAGTGGCCATCGTGACCGGCGCGTCGAAGGGCATCGGCGCGGCCATCGCTAAGCAGTTGGCCGAAGAAGGGGCGTCGGTCGTCGTCAACTACGCGTCGAGCAGGGAGGCGGCGGACCATGTGGTGGCCGAAATCGCCGCCAGGGGCGGCAAGGCCGTGGCCATCCGGGCCGACCTGGCCAAGAAGGCCGACATCGAACGCCTCTTCAGCGAGGCCCACCGGGCGTTCGGCCGGCTCGACGTCCTCGTGAATAACGCCGGCATCTATGAGTTCGCCCCGTTGGACGAGGTGACGCCCGAGCATTTCCACCACATGTTCGACCTGAACGTGCTGGGCCTGCTTCTTGCCACCCAGGCAGCGGCCAAACAATTCGGCCCGGAAGGCGGCAGCGTGGTGAACGTCAGTTCGGTCGTCAGCACCCTCGGGGAGCCGAACGCTTCGGTGTACAGCGCCACCAAGGCGGCCGTGGACGCCGTGACGCGTTCGCTGGCCAAAGAACTGGCTCCTCGCAAGATCCGGGTCAACTCGATCAACCCTGGCATGATCGAGACCGAAGGACTGCACGCCGCGGGGATCAGCGACAGCGAATTTCGCAAAGAGATCGAAACGCAGACTCCGCTGGGCCGCATCGGTCAGCCGCAGGACGTCGCCCCGGCAGCCGTTTACTTCGCCTCGCCCGATGCGGCCTGGGTGACCGGCGAGACGCTGTACGTGACCGGCGGACTGCGATAATTTGCCATTGTTTTTGGCAATATCCATTTCATATTTCGAGCATCTTTGGGCGATGCGGATCGTCCGAAATGTTTACGGCGCTGTTGTTTGCGCTGGAAGGTAAACATGGCGAATGGAGATCCAGGTGTCGAACACGTTCGGTTGTTTTTTCGATATGGCGAAATGGGTGATCGGGGGCAAGGGTTAGGGGCCGTCCCGTCTTTCGGCCGACGCAATATCGGCGATGTACGGTTTTCCACCTCGCCGAGGAACTGAAATCCACGTCCCCTCTGTGCGTCCGACCGTCGCCAAGGGAAATGTTTTTGACACGAACGATCCCAACGCACCACCTATCGTCGCTAAGAGCTTTCCCTATCCCCCGTTAAGTATTTTACGTCTCTCGGCTTGTGTCGCATTTTTTGACCGGCGATACTTACGGATGCGACTTTAGGGGACAAGCCGTATGGGTCCAGATTCCAGCCGATCCTCTTGGCGCCACCTTGCCTGGCTGCCGATTCCGCTGCTTCTGGCGGCCATCATCGCGGCAAGAGCGGCGGGGCTGAGTGAGACCTACGAGAACGAGACTCTGAGGCTCGTCTTGAGCTTCACGTTCTACACGCTGGTCTCGCTGGGCACCCTCTTTCTCGTTGGACGGAGTTTCCTGGCATCAGGTTTGCCGGGGCTGCTGCTGCTGGAGTGCGGGGTGGTCCTGTGGAGCCTGGCCGGCACGGTGGGCGACATCTTCGATCGCGGCGATGCGAATATCAACGTCACCATTTTCAATACGGGCATCTTGCTGGCGGCCCTGTGCCATCTGGCGGGCGCGGTCCTCTCGCTGCGACCGCAGCGATCGCTCCATGCGAAGCCCCTGTGGCTGGGGGCCGGCTGCGCACTGGCCCTGGGCACGCTGGGGTTGATCACGTGGGCGGCGCTGGCGCACTGGCTGCCGGTGTTCTTCATCCCGGGCCAGGGCGGCACGATGGTGCGCTACTGCGTGCTCACCGTGGCCGCCGCCATGTTCGTGCTCTCCGCCGTCCTCCTTTACACGGGCCGGCGCGGCGCGATCCCCGTTCGCCTCCTGGTACTCGCTGGCCCTGCTGCTGCTGGCGGTGGGGTTGTTCGGCATCATGATCCAGTTGTCGCTGTGGAGTGTGGTGAACTGGCTGAGCCGCACGGCGCAGTGGCTGAGCGGGTTCTATCTGCTGCTGGCCGCGGTGGCCGCGATGCGCGAGTCCAATTTGCCGCTTCTTCCCTTGGGAGAGAAGTCGCGTCCGCCGCTCTACCGGGACGCCGTGGCCGTGGTGACGGTGCTCGCCGCGGCTGCCCTGCGACTGGTGTTCCTGTCGGCGATGGGCGCACGCGCGCCCTTTGTGTTGTTCTATCCTGCCGTGATAATTGCCGCCCTCTACGGGGGCCGGCGCGCGGGCCTGGTGGCGACGGCCCTGTCGGCAATACTGGCGGATTACTTCTGGATTGAACCGACCGGCCAGTTGGCCATCTTACAACCGGCCGATTCGCTGGGCCTGGTGATCTTCGTGCTGACCGGTGCGATGGTCGCCTGGATCACCGAGGCAATGCATCATGCGCGTGCCCGGGCCGCCGAGGCGGAGACGCAGGCGATGCTGGCCGCCGAGCGCGAGGCGGCCGCGAAGGCGTTGCGGGAGAGCGAAGAGCGGCTGCGCGTGCAGCGGGAGCGGATGCCTATCGGCTGCATCGTCCACGACGAGCACAACCGATTCAGCCAAGTGAATCCGGCGGCGGAGGGCATCTTTGGTTATTCGCAGGCGGAACTGCGGGGCAAGCATGCCAGCGTGATTGTGCCCGATGCCGCGCGCCCGCAGGTGGACGACGTTCTGCGCCGCCTGGCCGAAGGCGACATGACGGCCCACAGCATCAACGAGAACGTCACGAAGGACGGGCGCACCATCATCTGCCAGTGGACCAACACCCCGTTGCGGGATGCAAAGGGCGAGTTCGTTGGCATCCTCTCCATGGTCGAGGACGTCACGGAACGCAAGCGGGCGGAGAGCCGTCTGGCGGCCGACCTTGCCGCGCTCACGCGAATGCAGGCCCTCAGCGGGAGGCTTTTGGAAGCAGGTGGACTCCAACCGCTGCTCCAGGAAATCATGGACACGGCGGTTGCCGTAATGGGGGCCGCGCAGGGTACTCTGCAACTGCTGGAAGGCGATTCGTTGCGGATTGTCGCCCATCACGGCCATCAGCAACCCTTTCTGGAGTTCTTTGCGGCCGCCGAGAGCCGGGCGTCGGTGTGCGGGGAGGCGCTCGGCGCGGCCAGCGCGTGGTCGTTCCGGACATCGAGGAGAGTCCCCTGTTTGCCGGCACGCCTTCGCTGGCGGTGCTCCGCGAGGCGGGCGTGCGGGCCGTACAGTCCACGCCGCTGGTCAGCCGCACCGGTGCGCTGCTGGGCATCCTCACGACTCAATGGGGCGATGTGTATTCTCCCGACGAGCACGATCTCTGGCGGATCGACCTGCTGGCGCGGCAGGCGGCCGACTTGATCCAGCACGCCGCAGCCGAGCGGGCGCTGCGAGAGAGCGAGGCGCGGCTGCGTGCTGTGTTCGGCGCCTTGGTCGAAGGCATTGTCTTCCTCGATCCGCAGGGTGACGTGCTGCAGGTTAACGACGCCGTGCCACGCCTGCACGGGCAGAGCCTCGCCGAACTGATGGACGCAGAACTCGATCCGCGGGGCCGGATTGTGCGCGGCGATGGCAGGCCGTTCCCGGTGGACGAACAGCCCGCCATGGTCGCTTTGCGCACGGGGGAGGCTGTACGGAACGTGGAAATGGGCGTCCCGCTACGCGACGGCAGCCTGCGGTGGCGGCTGGTCAATGCCCAGCCGGTCCGCGACGACCACGGCAACCTGCTCGGCGCGGTGGCGTCGTTCTTCGACATCACCGAGCGAAAGCGCGCGGAGGCGGCGCTGCGGGAAAGAGAGCGGCTCTTGCAGGATGTCATCGATGGCAGCACTTCCCCCATTTTCCTTAAGGACCGCGATGGCAGGTTCATTACCATCAACGCGTCGTTGGAGAGAATGCTGGGAATATCGCGGGGAGAAATCAAGGGCAAAACCGACTACGACATTGCCCCCCAGGAAGTCGCCGACCACTGGCGGACTCACGATACCAAGGTGATGGCGACTGGCAAGGCCATCCAGATCGAGGAAGTGGCTGATCTCCCGGACGGTCACCACGTCTTCTTGGCGGACAAGTTTCCCCTGGTCGATGCTCGTGGACAAGTGTATGGCGTTGGGGCCATCTCTCACGACATTACCGAACGCAAGCGGGCGGAGGAGGCGCTGCGCAAGAGCGAGCAGGAGTTTCGCGCCCTGGCGGAGGCCGTGCCGCAGATCGTTTGGGCCACCCGGCCCGATGGTTGGAACATCTATTTCAATCAACAATGGGTGGATTACACCGGGCTGACGCTGGATGAAAGTTACGGCCATGGCTGGATCACTCCCTTCCACCCCGATGACAAGCAGCGCGCCTGGGATGCCTGGCAGCGTGCGACGCAACACGACGAAACGTATTTGCTGGAGTGCCGTCTGCGGCGCGCCGATGGCGTCTATCGCTGGTGGTTGATCCACGGCGCGCCCATACGCAGTGCGAACGGCGAGATTCAGAAATGGATCGGCACTTGCACCGATATCGAAGAGATTAAACAGGCCGAGGAGGCGCTGCGCGAGAGCGAGGAGCGGTTCCGAACGATGGCGGACTCCATTCCGCAACTTGCTTGGATGGCACAGCAGGACGGGTATATTTTCTGGTACAACCGACGGTGGTACGAGTACACCGGCACCACGCCGGAACAGATGGAGGGCTGGGGATGGCAGACGGTGCATGATCCCGACGAGCTGCCTCGCGTCGTGGAGCGATGGAAGGCCGCCCTCGCCGAGGGAAAGCCGTGGGAAGACACGTTCCCGCTTCGCCGGCACGATGGAACCTTCAGACCGCATCTTTCCCGCGCCGTGCCCATTTGCGACCAACAGGGGCACGTCATCAGATGGTTCGGAACGAATACCGACATCACAGAACGGGTCGCGATGGAAGAATCGCTGCAACAAAGCGAGGAGCAGTTCCGAACAATGGCTGAGTCCATTCCGCAACTTGCTTGGATGGCACAGCAGGACGGGTATATTTTCTGGTACAACCGACGGTGGTACGAGTACACCGGCACCACGCCGGAACAGATGGAGGGCTGGGGATGGCAGGCGGTGCACGATCCCGACGAGCTGCCCCGCGTGCTGGAGCGATGGAAGGCCGCCATCGCCGAGGGAAAACCGTGGGAAGACACGTTCCCGCTTCGTCGGCACGATGGAACCTTCAGACCGCATCTTTCCCGCGCCGTGCCCATTTGCGACCAACAGGGGCACGTCATCAGGTGGTTCGGAACGAATACCGACATCACGGAACGGATCGAGATGGAAGGATCGCTGCAACGCGCCAAGGAAGCCGCCGAGGCCGCCAATCAAGCCAAGAGCCAGTTCCTGGCCAACATGAGCCACGAGCTGCGCACGCCGATGAACGCCATCCTGGGCATGATCGACGTGGCGCTGCCGAAGGCGATCGACCCGACGGTCCAGGACTGCCTGCAAACCGCCAAGGGATCGGCCGACCTGCTCTTGACGCTTCTGAACGACCTGCTGGACTCCGCCAAGATCGAGTCGGGCAAGCTGGAACTGGAATCGGCCCCCTTCAGCCTGCGGCGGATGTTGGACCAGATTACGCGAGTCCTTGCCGTGCGGGCAAGCGAGAAGGGGCTGGCTTTCTACTGCCGCGTGCCCGACGAGACGCCGGATGCGGTCATGGGCGACCGCATGCGATTGCAGCAAGTCCTGCTCAATCTGGCCGGCAACGCCATCAAGTTCACGGAGCGTGGCGAAGTGGAGATCAGTGTTAGGGCTGTCGAGCCGGATCGCCTCACCCTAACCCTCTCCGGGCACCGACCGAAGCTGGTCGGGAGAGGCGACCGCACCTGGAGTTTGCCGTGCGGGACACGGGAATCGGCATCCCGCCCTCCGGCCAGGAGCGTCTCTTCCAGCCCTTCGCCCAAGCCGACGCTTCCATGGCGCGGCGTTTCGGAGGCACGGGCCTCGGACTTTCCATCTGCAAGAGCCTCGTGGAGATGATGGGCGGGCGGATCTGGGTCGAAAGCGAGGTGGGCAAGGGAAGCACGTTCCACTTCACCGTCCGCCTGCCTTTGGCGAAGGAACTCCCTTCCGACTTCGAGGCCCCTGTCGCTGTCTCCGCGGCGCCCTGCGCCAATTGCGCGTCCTGCTTGGTGGAAGACAACCCCGCAAACCAGAAGTTGGCTACCTACATCTTGCAGGACCGGGGCCATCTTGTAGAGATCGCGGGAGACGGCCAAGAGGCGATCTGGCTTGACCGAGCAGAACCGCTACGACGTGATCCTGATGGACGTGCAAATGCCGGGAATGAACGGCTTGGAAGCCACGGCTGCGATCCGCAAGCGGGAAGATGAGGTATTAGGTCTTAGCTCTTTGGCCTTAGCCTCCGACTCCCAAAACCCAAGACCTAAGACCCAAGACCCGAGACCTGTGTCCGCGTGCCGATCATCGCCATGACGGCCCACGCGATGAAGGGCGACCGGGAGCGGTGCCTGGCGGCGGGAATGGATGCCTACCTGTCCAAGCCCATTGACGGCCATGAAATGATCGCGCTGGTGGAGACCCTGGCTGGCGGTTCGCCCTCGGGACAGCCGCCGTACCACGCTCATCGCCACAAGCCGCAGGACTGTCTCCTTGGCCGGCCCCGTCTTGGATCTGAGTTGGCCCTGAAGCGCCGCAAGGCAGAGGAGCGTTTGCACCTGGGTAAGGCCCGACCTGCTTTGGCCGTGTCCGAAACGGACGCTCGCGCCCTGGTCCACGAGTTGCAGGTGCATCAGATCGAATTGGAGATGCAGAACGAGGAACTCCAGCGCGCCCAGGCAGCGGCCGAGGAGGCGTCGGAGAGGTACAGCGACCTGTTCGATTTCGCCCCGGTTGCGTATTTCCTGTGGGACCAGCAGGGGCGGATTCTGGAGGTCAACCTGGCCGGGGCCGCCCTGCTGGGACTGGACCGCGACGCCGTGGTCCACAAGCGTTTCGGCCAATTCGTGGCGCGTGGAACACCGCGCCGCGTTTGCCGATTTCTGCGCACGGGTGCTGGCGACCGACACCAAGCAGACCTGCGAGGTCAAGATTCTGAAGGACGGGCAGGCGGTCGATGCGCTGGTCGAGGGCATCGCCACCCAGGACCGCCAGGGGCAAGAGAGACTCTGCCGTGCGGCGGTCATCGACATCAGCCGGCAGAAGCGCGCCGACGAGTTGGCGGTGGCTGAGCGCCGGCGCGGCCGCGACCACTTCGAGCCCGACAGAACCCGCAAGCTCTGCGACCGCTGCTGTCTTCGATCCCGAGTTGGCGCTGAAGCAGTGCCTCAACAAGCCGGACATGCTCCAGGAAATGATCGGGTTCTTCTTCAAGGACGTGGACAACTTGCTCCCGCAAATACGTGCCGCCTTGGAGAGGGGCGACCTGGCGGAAGTCGGGCGGCTGGGGCACCGGCTCAAGGGAACCATCGGCCACGTCGGCGCCGAGGCGGCAAGGCAAGCCGCGTTGCGCGTGGAGCGATTGATGCTACATGCGGGCGAACAGCCCGACGCCGAGGAGGCGGTCAAGGCCTTGGAGCGGGAGTGCGAGGTCTTGAAACAGGTCTTGTCAGCATACCAGTCGGCAGCGTCTCCGCCGGAGAGCACTTAGGCCGATAAAAGAGTGAAACCATGATGAAGAAGCCGGAAGAGACGGGTCTCGGTCGGCGGACCGCGGCCGATCTTCGCCGCAAGGCGGAAGAGCGGGTGCGTGGGAAGGCCAAGTCGGCTGAAGGCCTGACGGAAGCGGACGTTCGCGCGAGCTGGTCCACGAGTTGCAGGTGCATCAGATTGAACTGGAGATGCAGAACGAGGAACTGCTTCGCCCAGGCGGCGTTGCAGGAGGTGTCCGACAACTACCGGGACCTGTTCGATTTCGCCCCGGTAGGCTATTTCCGTTTGGACGAGCAGGGCCGTATCCTTGAGGTCAACCTGGCCGGGGCATCGCTGCTGGGGCTGGAACGGAGCACGGCGCTCGGGCAGCCGGTCGCACAGTACGTAGCGATCCCGTCGTACGCCCCGTTTGCCGAGTTCTTCGCCGACATGTTGCGGGCCGATGGCAAGCAGACCCGTGAGATCGAACTCCAAAGAGGTGGGCATCGCGTCTGCACGCTGCTGGAGGGCATCCGCGCGGCGGATGCTGCGGGAAATCGAACCTTCTGCGTCACCGCCACCGACATCACCGAGCGCAAGCGGCTAGGGCAAACTATCAAAGATCACGAGGAGGAGTTGCTGGCGATTTACGAGAACGCACCGATCATCATGCTGTTGGTGGACGACCAGCACCGTGTCTGCAAAGTGAACCAGTTTGCCAAGCAGTTCACCGGCGCCTCCGATGCCGAGTTGATCGGCCGGCGCGGTGGTGAAGCCTTACGCTGCGCATGCGCCGGATGACCCCCGCGGCTGCGGCTTCGGACGGAATTGTGAAAACTGCCCGGTGCGCCGCACTGTCGTGCAGACCTTTGAAACCGGTCGCAGCCATCACCAGGTGGAAGCGACCCTGCCGTTCTTCATTCAAGGAGAAACACAGGACCTCACGTTCCTGCTCTCCACCGCCCGATTCGACGTCCGCGGAGAACCCCAGGTGTTGGTTACGATTCAGGACATCACCGCCCGCAAGCGGGCCGAAGAGGCCCTACAACAGACCAACGCCGAGATTGGCCCGATCGAACAAAGACCTGGAGCAGTTTGCCGCCGTGGCATCGCACGACCTCCAGGAGCCGCTGCGCACGGTGAGCGGCTTCATGCGACTGCTTCAGAAGAAGTATGCGAATCAACTGGACGCGGAGGCCGACACCTTCATCGAGTACGCCGTAGACGGCACCAAACGGATGGAGACATTGATCAAGGACCTGCTGGCTTACGCGCGGGTCGGCACTCGCGGCGGGGAGCTGGTCCCGGTCGATGTCGGCGCGGCGCATCCAGCAGGTCCTCGACAACCTCTACGAGAGCATCCAAGAAGCGGGAGCCGAAATCACGCATGGTGAATTGCCGACCGTCCGGGCCGACGCGTCGCAACTGGCCCAACTGCTTCAGAACCTGCTGGGCAACGCGCTGAAGTTCCGCGGCGAAGCGCCGCCGAAGATTCACGTGGACGCCCGCCGTGAGGAAGATTGTTGGCGATTTTCGGTGTCCGACAACGGCATCGGCATCGACGCCCAGTTCCAGGATGCAATCTTCGAGATATTCCGACGCCTTCACACCCGCAAGCAGTACACAGGCACGGGCATCGGCCTGGCGATCTGCAAGAAAATCGTAGACCGTCACGGCGGACGAGTCTGGGTGGAATCGCAACCGGGCGAGGGCTCGACCTTCTTCTTCACGCTGCCGCCGGCTCCCACGCGGGACGGCCATGTCGGCGACCACGCAGCGGCGAAGCCCGCCGCGCAGGTCGCGCAAGTGATCGTCCATCGCGGTTTGACGCCATGCCCACGGGGCAGCGAAGCCAGGAGAGGTCCCGTGAAAATCCTCTTGCCGCTCCCGCGGCCCGGATAGGCGAGCTATCGGGGCCAGCCGAACTACTGACTGAGACTCTCCTTCATGCTTCCCGCCAGTGCCGGCAGCCACGTGCAGAGGTAGTAGGCCCGCGGCGAGGTCGCATCCAGCAAGGCGGCCAGATCGACCGACGACGGCGCATGACTTTGGCCGAAAAGGAAGTCCGAGAGCCGCGGCTCCGACTTGTACTTCACCACCTTGACGTTCTCCTTGTCGAGCCCCGCCAGGCTGATCGCCCGATCAATGGCGTCCTCGATGAACCCGATCTTATCGACCAGCCCATTCTCGAAGGCCTGAGCGGCGGTGAAGACCTGGCCGGTGGCCAGCTTGTCGAGCGCGGCGGGGTCCTCGCGGAACTTCTTTCGGCCCTCCTTGATGGCGTCCTTGAACTGCGGTAAAACCCTGGTCCACCAATTCCTGGAAGATTTTTCTTTCCTCGTCGGTCATTTTGCGGGTGATAGCGCCCATGGTCTTCAGGCGGATGGCTGGCGACGGCGTCTTCCTGGACGCCCCATTTTTCCATCAGATCGGCCACGTTGAAATGCGGAATCATCACGCCGATCGAGCCGGTCCAGGTGGTGGGCTCGGCGTAGATCGACTCGGGCTGGTCGCCGACGCACATCGAGACGTAATAGCCGCCGCTGGCCGCCAGCCCGCCCATGCTGACCACAATGGGAACGTTGGTCTCGGGCCGGCCGAGTTTGCGGAGATAGTGCAGCATGTAGTCGCTGCCGTTGATGGTGCCGCCGGGCGAGTTCACGCGGAGCACAATCGCCTTCAGGTTGCCATCCTCGATGTCCTTCCGGCATGATCGATCTGTTGCTTAAAAAACCCCTCGCCGCTGAGGATCGTGCCTTCGATCGAGAAGATGGCCACCTTGTCGCGGCCGTAGCGGTTATGGAGAAGAATTTCTCCTGGACCCGCGATTCCGACTCGCCGGCGCTGAGGCCGACCAACCCCACGATGACCGAACAGCAGGCACGTTGAGCGACCAGCGAGCCGATCAGGCCCAGCAGCAGCAGGGCCGAGAACAAGGCTCTCCAGCCGGACGCCTTCCGCCGCGGCGGGGGCAGGGGCAGCTCGGGAACGAGTTGGGGGAGAACGGGCGGCTGCGGCAAAGCCGGTCGGTTGGGGGGGCTGGTCCATGTTCGCGTCCTTTCGGAAAATCGATGGCATCTGGGCCGTCTATTCTATCCCCGCCATCTTGGGATGCAATGCACCGGTATGCCAGGATAGCGGCCGGCTAAGCTTGTTTGCTCGGAGCGGATGCCACCGTATCAGGCAGCTAAGGGTGTTGCCAGAAAGGGCGGGCGCAAGCACGGTAAGCTGATGCTCCAGCCATACCTGAGACAAAGGAGTCGATCGGTGTTCGTTGCCGCTTCTAGCCGTTGTTTTCTCCGATCTGCCCTTGGATGCCGCCCTGCTGCAACTGGTGGAGTTGGAGTACTCGTCCGTCGAGATCATCATCCACGAGACGAGATGGGCACATAAAGCCCTCGGAGGTGCTCGGCTGATCCGGAGCGGGCGGTGGCTCCTTTGCCGCCAGACGCACCGCTTGACGCCCGTGGCCCTGAGCGTGGACATCGACGCGCCCGAGCCCGACGTATTACCAGCAGTTCGCCGCCTGCTGCCGGCTGGCGAAGGCCATCAAGGTGGTGACGATCACGGTCCGCTCGGCCGAGTTGGGCACGCCGTTCAACGCCGAGGTGGAGCGGCTGCGGACGTTGGTCGCCCTGGCATCGCAGGACGGCGTTCGCGTGGGGCTGCTGACCGAGGTAGGCCGCATGACCGAGAACCCCGACACGGCCGTGGTGATGTGCGACAGCGTGAAAGGCCTGGGGATGACGCTCGATCCGAGCCATTACGCCTACGGCCCGCACGCCGGGGTGAACTACGACCAGGTGATGAAGCACGTCTTCCACGTGCGGCTCCGCGACACGACGAAGGACCAATTGCAGGTCCGCGTCGGCCAGGGCGACATCGAGTACGGCCGGCTGGTCAACCAATTGCACAAGGTCCGCTACGACCGGGCGCTGTGCGTCGACATTCTCCCCACGCCCGAGGTGGATCAACTCACCGAGATGCGGAAGATGCGGCTGCTGCTGGAAAGCCTGCTGTAGGGTCGCCCCCCTTGGCGAGCCGCCGCCGGCAACGTACAACGTAGGTGCAGGCCGACGCTCGACGGTCTCCGATGAGAGGTCCCCGCAATGGGGGCCTGCGAACCTGGTCAGGGGCGAAAGTCAGCAGCCATAAGCGGTCACCTCCAGGTGCGGCGGGCCTCTCATCGGGGATCGTCGGAACGGCTCAGGATTCGGTTTTCAGATTAGTAATCGGAGTCTGCTCGATGCATGTCGCTGACCGCCGACAAATCGTCGAACCGCCCAACTCCGCCGCGGTCGCTGCACGCGCCAGTACGTCGTCGTCGCCCGGCGCTATCGGCCGCAAACTTTCGCCGAGCTGATCGGCCAGGAGCACGTCGCCCAGGCGCTGTCGAACGCCATTTCGACCAATCGCGTCGGCCACGCCTATCTGTTCACCGGGGCCCGCGGCGTGGGCAAGACCTCGGCCGCCCGAATCCTCGCCAAGGCGCTGAATTGCGAGAAAGGGCCCGACGCCGGTCCCCTGCAACCAGTGCGACATCTGCCAGAGCATCAGCACGGGCGAGGACGTCGACGTGCTGGAGATCGACGGCGCCAGCAACCGCGGCATCGACGAAATCCGCCAGTTGCGGCAGAACGTCAACGTGCGGCCCAGCCGGGCGCGGTTCAAGATCTACATCATCGACGAAGTCCACATGCTCACGCGCGAGGCCTTCAACGCCCTGTTGAAGACGCTGGAAGAGCCGCCGGAGCACGTCAAGTTCATCTTCTGCACGACCGAGCCGACGAAGATCCCGATCACGATCCTCTCGCGGTGCCAGCGGTTCGATTTTGCCGGCATCCTCACCCGTTCGATCCGCGAGCGGTTGCAGCAGATCGTGGCGGCCGAAGGGGTGGAGGCCGAGCCCGAGGCGTTGGAAGTGCTGGCCCGCCGGGCGGCCGGCTCGATGCGCGACAGCCAGTCGCTGCTGGAGCAATTGCTGGCCTTTTCGCCGGGCCGGATCACCGTGGCCGACGTCCACGGCATGCTGGGCACGGCCGGGCGAAGAGCGGCTGGCGGCCTTGGTCGAGCATCTGGTCGAGCGCAATCCGGCGGCGGCGCTGGCCGAGCTCGATGCGGCGGTGACCAGCGGCGTCGACGCGGGCCAGTTGATCGAGCAACTGTTCGGCTATCTCCGCGACTGCATGGCGGCCGCCGTGGGCTGCCCCGGCGAGGCGTTTCTCTATACGTCTCCGGCCGGCGGCCGAGCAGGTGGTCGGCGGCCGGCAAGCGACTGGGGCTGGACACGTTGCTGGCGGCCATGCAGATTCTCGACCAGACCCTGTCGCGGATGCGCTACAGCACGCAAGGCCGAATCCTGGCCGAACTGGCGCTGGTGCGGATCAGCCAACTTGGAGGACCTCGACGAGCTGGCCGAGGTGATTGCCCAATTGCAGTCGGGGCCTGGGAGACGAGCCAGCGGCCAGGCGGCGCCGGCGGCGGCTGAGCCGGCCTAGACGCTGTCGCGCCGCCGGCGGCATCGGCCGCTGTGACAAGAACAGTATGAGCCAGCACGGTCCCAGCCGGCGAGCCGCCGGCAGGCGACAGTCCCGCTGCCGCTGCCGCTGACGGCGGAAAATGCCGCGGAAGTCTGGAGCCGGCCCTGTCGCGGCTGTCGGGCATGGTGGTCGAGCAGGCGCAGCAGTTCGATTCGGTGGCAGTTCCGCGCCGAACCGGCTGGTCATTCGCTTCAAGCCGGGGTATGCTTTGTGCCAAGAGTGCGTGCGAGCGGCCCGAGCAGGTCGCCCGATTTCGAGCAGGCGCTGGCCGACGTGACCGGGCAGCGGATCGGCGTAGAGTTCGCCCTGGCTACGACGACCCCGGCCGAGCGGAGCCGTCGGCTTCGGCCGAGCGGCCGTTTCGCCCCACCAGCGGCTGCTGGAAGCGGTCAGGCATCCGCTGGTCCAGCGGGCGGGCGAGTTGTTCGGCGCCCAACCGGTCCGCGTTGACGATCCATCCCGCGGAACGTGACGACAAAGTGATCACGTGTTCAAAGGACTTGGCAATCTGGGCTCGCTACTGAAGCAGGCCCAGCAAATCGGCGGCCAGATGGGCCAGATCACCGAGGAGATGAAGAAACGCCGCGTCACCGGCACGGCCGGCGGCGGCATGGTCGAAATCGAAGTCAACGGCCTGATGGAGGTGCTGCGCTGCCGCATCGACCCGCAGTTGTTCGCCCAGAACGACCGCGAAATGTTGGAAGACCTGATGTCGCCGCCGTCAACCAGGCGATTGCCAAAGGAAAACAGATGCATGCCGACACGGTGCGGGAACTTGACCGGCGGCCTGCCGCTGCCCGGCTTGACAACGAGGCTGGAAAGTCCGCTGGCGAAGCGGAGAACGAGCGAACGGAGGCAAGGGACGACGGAACGGGGAGAGGCGAACGCCTGGGCCAGCCGCAATCGTCCGACAGACTGGTGCACGTGGCATACTTGACTACACTTGGATAACTGACCACCGACAACTGATGCTTCTATGTCCGAATTACGCAATCCGTCACCCAGCTGATCAACGAGTTTGCCAAGCTGCCCGGCATCGGCAAGAAGTCGGCCGAGCGGTTGACCTACCACGTTCTGCGCGTCCATCGCGACGAGGCCCTGGCACTGGCCGACGCGATCCGCAACGTCAAAGACAATGTCCGGTATTGCCGCAAGTGCTATAATTTGGCGGAAGGAGAAGAGTGCTCGATCTGCCGCGATCCGAGCCGGCAGCAGGACTGTTGTGCGTGGTCGAGCAGCCGCGCGACCTGATGGCGTTGGAGCAGTCGGGCGTCTATCGGGGGTTGTACCACGTGCTGTTGGGGCGGATCGCCCCGTTGGACGGAATCGGGCCGGAACAATTGACGATCGATGCGTTGGTCCAGCGGGTTCGCGAAGGAGGGATTCAAGGAAGTGATCATGGCCACCAACCCGACCATCGAAGGCGACGGCACGGCCCTGCACATTTCCAACCTGTTGGCCGGGTTCCCGGTCCGCATCACCCGGCTGGCCCGCGGAATCACCACCGGCAGCGTGCTGGAGTTTGCCAACAAGGAGATCCTCGCCGACGCCCTGACCGGCCGGCAGAGTTTTATAGGGGAGAGAGGAGAGAGGAGAGGGGAGAGGGGAGAGAAAAAAGGGCGGTAAAGCGGCGTGTCGTCAACCGATCATTCAGCATTCATTAGTCTTTCCCATGCGACTTTCACTCGGTCAAGATCTCCGACTGGTTCAGAAACAGGTGCTGGCGCCGCGGATGATCCAGTCGATGGAGATTCTGCAATTGCCGATCCTGGCCTTGCAGGAGCGGATCGAGCAGGAGATGGAGGAGAACCCGGTGCTGGAGTTGCAGGAGGAGGACCCGGAGCTTCCGGCCGAGGCGGAAGAGCGCGACGCGCCGGATGCCCCGACCGAAGAGGAACGCGAGCTGGTGATCGACGAAAGCCACTCGAACGAGCAGGATTTCGAGCGGCTGATGAAGATGGACGAGGAGTATCCGGACCACTTCGAGGAGCGCTCGCACCCGTCGCGCGGCGAGATCGAAGAGGCCGGCGAGCGCAAGCTGGACGCGATGGCCAACATGGCCTCCCGGCCGCAGTCGCTGCAGGATTATCTGCACGACCAGTTGGGCTGGTTCGACCTCGAGCCGGAGCTGCGGGCGATGGCCGACCGCATCATCTATAATCTCGACCCCAACGGCTATGTTGCAAGGGCGGCTGGAGGACCTGTTGGGGCCCGAGGCGGGCGCGGAAGACCTGGCCCTGGCCCAGCGGGCGTTGGCGCTGGTGCAGAAGCTCGATCCGCCCGGCGTCGGGGCGCGCGACCTGCGCGAGTGCCTGTTGTTGCAGTTGGTGCCCGGCATGCCCTACTACGAAGCAGCTCCGCACGCTGATCGGCAGCTACCTGGAGGACCTGGAGCACAACCGGCTGCCGGTCATTTCGCGGCGGACGGGCTATTCGATCGAGCTGATCCAAAAAGTGCTGGTCGAGCTGCGGAAATTGAGCCTCAAGCCGGGCGCCGAGTTCAACGACATCGTCGTGCCGCCGGTCACGCCCGACGTGTTCGTCGAGCCCGACGAGAACGGCCAGTACCGCGTGCGGCTGGAGGACGGCCACACGCCGAGCCTGTTCATCAGCCCGTACTACCGCAAGCTTTTCCAGAACGCCGACACCAACGAAGAGACCCGCGAGTACATCAAGCGCAAGGTCAATTCGGCCCAGTGGCTGATCGACTCGATCCAGCAGCGCCGCAGCACGCTGACCAAAGTGGCCCAGGCGATCGTCGAGCACCAGAAGGAGTTTCTCGACAAGGGGCCCGAGGCGATCGAGCCGCTGAAGATGCAGCAGATCGCCGACAAGGTGGGCGTTCACGTGACCACGGTGAGCCGGGCGGTGGACGACAAATGGATCCAGACGCCGCGCGGCATTTTCCCCTTGAAGCGGTTCTTCTGCGGCGGCACGACCAGCGCCGACGGCGAGGAAGTGGCCTGGGACACGGTCCGCCTGAAGCTCCAGGAGATCATCGACGCCGAGGACAAACAGCATCCCCTCAGCGACGACCAGTTGGTCCAGCAACTGGCCGCCCACGGCATCACCGTCGCCCGGCGCACGGTGACCAAGTATCGCAAGGCGATGGGTGTGTTGAGCTCGCGGCAGCGGCGCGATTGGAGCGAGGGGGAGAAGGGCGGCGCCGAGTGAGACGCCCCAGCGCTGGCCAGGTGCAACATGGCTGATTCTTGGCGCAGGTTGCGCGTCGGCGACCGTATACGGATTGTACGGCTCCCGAGCGATGCGGCTAAACCGGGGTACACGTTCCACCCCGAAACACGGCGTCTTTACAAGATGCTGATCGCGCCGGCGGCCGGTTCGTATTTCTAAAATTGATGCGCATAAATTGCCGTGGATTACCTGCCGTTTTCGTCGCAAGGACGGCTCGTGGGAGTACCACTGGCTTGCGATCAATGACGACAGCTCGGATCGGGTCGTGCGGCGCGGGGCGGCGAAGCCGCAGGAGGTTCTTAACGCCCTGCAAGCCGCCTCCTGTGCGTCCGGCACCCCTGGATCGTAAGCCGTGCGATCGGCTGCCGGAACGCGGCGGGTGACGTGTTTTGGCAGACGCTCGGGGCACACGCTGCGCCGTTCGAAACACCTGCGCAAATTTTCGTTGACTTCGTTGAAGTAACGGACTATATTGCTACTTAAACTGAGGGATTGAATCTAGCCGCTATAAAAGGGCTAACTTCATGGTCACGCTGCTGTTCCCAAGCCGCCTGCCCCTGACCTCTGCGCTGCCGTTGTTTCAGTTGGTGGTGCTGCCATGAAACGTTCAATATGGATGTCAGCCGTTTTGGTTTTGTTGTCGAGCGGGATGGTAGGGCGCGCGGTCGGTGGCACGTTCACCATTCTCGATCCGACATGGGCTACTTCGGTAATGGTCGTTGCTGTGTCGGGCAACAACGTCGTCGGGTATTATTACGACAGCAGCGGCGAGCACGGTTTCGTGTACAACGCTTCGAACCAGAGCTACACCACCCTCAATGCGCCGGGGGCCAGCATGACATTGGTCAAAGGCGTGTCGGGCAACAACGTCGTCGGGTATTATGACGACAGCAGCGACGTGGCGCACGGCTTCCTGTACAACGCTTCGAACCAGAGCTACACCATTCTCAATCCGCCGGGGGCCACTTCGTCAGGCGCCTATGGCGTGGACGGCAACAACGTCGTCGGGGGTTATTACGACAGCAGCGGCGTCAGTCACAGCTTCCTGTACAACGGTTCGACCTACACTACCCTCCAGGGCAATTGCGCCACTGGTGTGTCCGGCAACAACATCGTCGGGACTTCGAGCGGGGCCGGCTTCCTGTACAACGGTTCGACCTACACTGGCATCGGTCTGTCATTTGGCTTTGGTACGACAACAGTGCCCTGCGCTGTGTCCGGCAACAATGTCGTCGGGTATTGTTACGGCGGCGTCGTCGGCGAAGGGGGCTTCCTGTACAACGCTTCGAGCCAGACCTACACTATCCTCACTCTTCCGACAGGGGTCACCACGACAAAGGCCTCAGCCGTGTCCGGCAACAACGTCGTCGGCTACTACACTGACAGCAGCGGCGATGCGCACAGCTTCCTGTACGACGGTTCGACCTACACTACCATCGATGTGCCTGGGGTGCAAAACACTTTTGCCGATGGCGTGGACGGCAACAACGTCGTCGGGTGTTATTACAACAGCCTCCCCGCCGAATACGGCTTCCTTTACACGGTGCCCGAACCCTCGTCACTGATTCTCCTCGGCATCGGCGCCGTCAGCCTCGGCGGTTACGTGTGGCGGCGGCGGTGCAAAGGTGGCTCGGATCGGGTCGTGCGGCGCGGCTAATCTGCGTGCCGATGACTCGCACGCCCAAATCTCCATGCCCTACTGAAGAGTGGGATGCGGCGACCGCAGGTTCCGCCAATTCCTGTTGCACGCTGCGGTAGGCCGGGCAGACGCAGTACTACCGCGGCGCCAAACAGCGGTTGCGTTCCTTCGCTGCCGCCAAGTATACTACCGCGGTAATCTCCCTCTCACCACACCGGTCTCGCAACCATGCCCACGCCCGTGAACCCTCCCGGAATGAACCTTGCCGACTACATTCGCAGCATACCCGATTTTCCCAAGCCGGGAATCCTGTTTCGCGACATCACGCCGCTTCTGGCGGCTCCGGCGGCGTTTCGCCTGGCCGTGGTCGAAATGGCCAATCCCTTCCGGCGCGAGAAGATCGACGTGGTGGCCGCGGCCGAGGCGAGAGGCTTCATCTTTGCCGCCCCGGTCGCCTTGGAATTGAACGCGGCGCTGGTGCCGATCCGCAAGCCGGGCAAGCTTCCCTTCAAAACCCAGTCGTTTACCTACGATTTGGAATACGGCCGTGACACCCTGGAGATCCACACCGATGCCATCCCGCCCGGCGCCAAAGTTCTCGTGGTGGACGACCTGCTGGCCACCGGCGGCACCGTCGAGGCCTGTTGCCGGCTGGTGGAGAAAGCGGGCGGGGTGGTCGTCGGCTGCGCGTTCTTGATCGAGTTGGCCGACCTGAAGGGCGTGCAACGCATCGCCCAGTATAAGACGGTCAGTCTCATCAAGTGCGATTGAGCGGTGAGCCGCCCCGAAAATGGGGACTGGCTCCGTCGCCTCGATCAAGCTTCGTTCCGCAAAACAGCGTTCTTGGCGACGGTGCCTGTCCCCTTTTTCGACGCCTAGCGGTTGAAGCCCACGAAGAAGCTGAACAGTTCGTGGGTGTCGCCCGGGTTCCAGGAAACGGGGAAGGCAAAGTCCAGCGCAATCGGCGCGGCCCCATGGCGGGCACCATGATTCGCAGGCCGAAGCCGGGCGCCACGCGGTAGCGGTTGGTCCAGTTGTTGATCGTCGGCTCGACCGTGCCCGTGTCGCAGAAGATCACCCCGCGCAGCATATCGTCGGCCGTGATGGGGAACAGATATTCGGCCGACGCCAGCATCATGAAGTCGCCGCCGACATTGATCTCTTCCTCGGTGCTCGGGCCGATTTGCTGCGGCGAAACCCCGCGGAAGGCGAAACCGCGAATCGTGGAAAAACCACCGGCATAGTACCGCTCGTAGATCGGCGTGTTGTCGCCCGTGATACCTGCCCGGGCGGCTAAGGTAAGCACCTGGCGGCCGGAGTGGTCTGGCCGCTCATAGAGCGTGAAATACTTGCGCAGGTCGATTTCGGCGTGCGGATACTGGAACGAGCCCAGCACCTCCGCGACCGAGAACTGGATCAAGTGCCCTTCGGTGGCCATGTAGGCGTTGTCGCGCTTGTCGTTCGTCAACGAAAGTTGGAACTCGTGCAGGGCCAGGTCGCGGCCTGTCACCTCGGCCAACGCCGGCAGCAACGGATCGATCGGGTTGGTGATGTTGACCTTGGCCCCGCGGTAAGCCACCCCGCCCGACAGGTCGGGCGAGAACAGGTATCCCAAAGCCACGCGGCCGCCCAGCCGCTGATCCGTGTATTCGTTGTAGACGCGGGTATAGTAGTAGCCGCTCAGCCCCAGACTAACCGGTGCGCCGAACGCGTACGGCTCTGTAAAATCGATCATGTACCGCTGCAATTGGGTGCCGGGCATGGCCTCCAACCGCAGCCGTTCGCCGCCGCCGCGGAACGCCGTGCCATTGCGGACGTCTTCCCAACTGGTGGGAAAGCGGGTCCAGTCGAAGTTCTGCTCGTCCAAGGTGATCGAGCCGACCAGTCCGGCGTCGGAGTTGACCCCCACGCCGAACATCAATCGTCCGGTCATCGCCTCTTGGGCCAACACGCTGAAAGGCAACGGTTGGAGCATCTCGCCGCCATCGGGGGGGCCGTCACGGAAGGGCGAACCCTCGCTGAAAATCGAGCCGGGAACGTACGGCCCCTGCGGCGAATCCACCGGCCGCTGCGGGGCTTGCGATGGCCACGGCTGCCCGTAGGCCGGCGCCGGCTGCACGGGCGCGGCCTGCACGGGGATAAGCTGCGAGGGACCCGGCTGCACGACGCCGCTCTGCGAATACATTTGCCCCGACGTTGCCGGCGGCGGCTGCTGAGCCAGGTATTGCGGCGGCGGATACGACGCTGCCGGCACTGTCGCATTCGGCGGCGGGTAGGAGACCGGCGGGGCGGCAGAAACCGGCGCCGCGGCGGCCGGCGCACCGCTGGACCACTGCAACGCCGGACGCTGAGGGGCCGGGGCGGGCTGGCTCGCGTCGGGCACGTTCGGCACGTACTGCTGCGTGAGGATCAATCGCGCCCGATCGAGGCTTTGTCCCAAGCTGGGCTGCGCGGGCGGGGCCACCGATTGGTCCGGGGCCACGCTGTAGCCCGATCGATCCAAGGTGATTACATTCGGGCCCTCGCCCATCGTGACGTCGATCACCCGGTCACAGGCGTCCGAATCAGGGCTCTGGCCGCGGAACGTGCCGTCGCCGGCCTGATCGCCGCCCATGCCGGATCCCATGCCGGGCCCCATGCCGCGGCCCATGCCTCGGCCGCGTTGCCCGCGCGAACCGTCCTTCGGGCCTGGTTTCGCGTCATCGTCATCGTCTTGTGCTTCCGAGCCGGGTGGGCTGAATGCGATCTTGGGCGCGTTGCCTTGGGCCGGATTCGCCTCGAACAATTGGCTGAGTCGCAGCCGGCGCTCGCTGGAGCGAATTTCGCGGATATCGACGACGTCGCCCGGCCTGAACGACAGCCGGTTCAACACCGTGGCAATTTGCGTGTGCGGATATTCGCCCTTGATCTTGACGTTGATCTTGCCTACCCGGTAGCGATCGCCCTCTTGAATCTTGTATATCAGGTCGAGCTGGCCCTCTTGCTCGAGAAACCGCGGATCGGGCTCGACCTTGGCGAAGGCGTAGCCCACCCCGCCGTACTTGTCGGTGATCGAGTTTTTGTCGGCATTCAGTTGCGCCTCGTTGAAGTAGTCGCCCTTCTTGAGCTTCAGGTCGGCCATCAACTCCGCGTTGCTGTACTTCTTATTGCCGAGCACCGTCACATCGCGGATCTTGAAGCGGATGCCCTCGTCGATCACAAACGTGATCGTCACCCATTTGCCCGGATCGTTGTCGTTGGGCTCGACGCCGATGCGGGCGTGGAAGTAGCCCAGCCCGCGGTAATAGGCCGTCAGCCGCGCCTTGTCTTCTTCAAGCTGCTTGCGGTCATACTCGCCCTTGAACAGCCAGAGGATAGGATGACTGGTCTTGATCTGGGTCTGCAATCGGCCGTCGTCGGCGATCGTGTTGCCGATGAAGTTCACCGACAGCACCCTCTGTTTCGTGCCTTCATCGACGATGAAAACAGCGCGGCTATCTCCAGGCTTGTCGCCCTCCAACAGCGTGACCTGCGCCCCGTTGTAGCCTTTCGTGTGGTAGAACTCCTCAAGGTGGCGGCGGCTCTCCTCGATCACCATCGGATCGAGCGCGTCGCCTTCCTTCAAATGGCATTCCTTCTCCAACTCCTTCTTGAGCACCTTCACGTGGACTTCCTGGCAGCCGAGGATGCGAATCTCTTTCAACAGCGGCCGTTCCACCACGTCAAAGATCACGATTCGCCCGCCGGCGACCTGCTGATAATAGGTCCGCACGGAGACGAACAGGTGCGTGCGGTCGAGGCGTTTGACGTCTTCCTGGATCAGTTCGAGGTCGAAGGGCCGGCCCTTCCGCGTGTGAATCTGCGGCAGGATCTTGTTCAGCGGCAACAACTTGTTGCCCCGAATTTGCACGTCCACGACGTTTTCGGCGGGACGGGCGCGGGCGGAGTCGCGGGCGACTGATCCGTCAACGGGCCGGCCGGACCTCCCAAGGCGGGCAGGGCCGACGGGTCGGGCAGCGATTGGCCCGTCCCGGTGGAAACGCCGAGAACACCGCTTAACGCAAGCAGCGCGGCCGTCTGCGCGCACCAACTTCGGAGGCGACAATCGCGGCCTGTAGCGGTTCGGAAATCGGCCATCCGTGGCCCTTTGGGTTGTGGTCCGAATCGTGCGACAAGGAGACGGAAATCGTCTTGCTGGCTTCAGCGCGGCCAGGCCGGCTGAAAAGTTGCTTCCCACCTTGGCACAGCCGGTCTCCAATACGCCGCGCACGGCGTTTCGGTTCTCGCCTGGACACAAGAGGTCGCGTAGAAATACCGTAACCCGCCCGCCACGACAAGGGGAATTCGCAGCGATTGGCAAGAACGGCGTCGGAATCGGGCGGAGCGTGGGGCAGGTGGGTAAGCTGGGGAAATGCTACAATTCACTGGCGGCGATTGTTGACGACCAGTCCAGTTACACTCAGGGTGCAACAATGAAGGGTAGGCAGAAGGGACGGCCGACGAAGTGGGTGAAGGCGACGATGGAGCAGACCGTCGTCATCGGCAAACCGGGCATCCAATTCGAGGTCTGGGAGAAGTGGAAGAAGCGACGAAAGAAGCTTGGCACGCTGACGGTCAGTGTCGGCGGCCTGCGCTGGTGGCCGCATAAGGCCCAAGGTTACCGCCAGCGATCCTGGGAAAAAGTGGCCGAGTGGTTCGAGAACGAATAGGCACGACGATCTGCCGCGGGCGATGCATTGGCGAACAGGTTTTTTTGCGGCGGAATTTATTGGCATCGTGATGCGCCGCAGCGGCCTATCTCTTGCGCGGCCAATCTGCAAAAATGATCGTAGTTGCCCGCGATGATGCCGTTGTATCGTAGAAGCGGCATCTTGCCGCTTGTCGCGTGTTCCGGAGATCGCCGACGACGAAGGACGCGGGAAGATGCCGCGTCTGCTTCGAGGAGAAATCGCATGAAAACTCGCACGTGCATGATGTTGGTCGCCTGGTCGTTGATTGCTTTGCGGAATGCGCCCGCGGCCGAGACGGAAACCGAGCCGCTGCACTATTCGAGCGTGCTGCGGCTGCCCGATCAGACGACGCTGGCTGACGCTGTCGAACGGGCTGACGGTGATCGTGCAGGAGAACCACGTGGCGCCGGTGGCCACCGTGCGGTGTTTCGTGAAGAACACCGGCAGCGCGTACGAGGGCAAGAACCTGGGCGCCGGGTTGAGCCACGTCCTGGAGCACGTCGTGGCCGGCGGCACGACCACCCACCGCACGAAGGAGGAAATCGAGAAGATCGTCAACACCTTTGGCGGGGCCACCAACGCCTTCACGTCGACCGACATGACCACCTTCTTCATCGATTGCCCGGCGAAGAACACGCCGACCGCCATCGAATTGGTGGCCGACTCGATGCAGCACGTCGCATTCGAGCCGGAGGAGTTCGCCCAGGAACTGAAGGTCGTGCGGCGCGAGTTGGCCGACGGTGAAGTGGATCGTCGGCACGTGCTGGCGAAGATGCTCCAGCAGACGGTCTATACGACCCATCCGGCCCGGCATCCGATCATCGGCTACCTGGAGGTGCTCAACCGCACGACCAACCAGACGATCATCGACTTTTACCACGAGCGTTACGTGCCGAACAACCAGGTGTTCGTGGTGGTCGGCGACGTCAACACGCAGGCGGTGCTGGACGCAGTGGCGAAGAACTACGCCGGCACGCCGCGGGGTCGCGAGACGTACGTGGCGTTTGAAGACGAGCCGAAGCAGCTTTCCCGCGCGAGTCCGTGACCGAGATGGAAGGGGCAACCTACGACATGGCCTTCGCCTGGCCCACGGTCAAGCTCTCGCATCCCGATCTCTATGCCTTGGACCTGGCGGCGTACATCCTCGGCGAAGGCGAGAGTTCGCGGCTGGTGCAGCAGCTGAAATATGAGAAGCAAGTGGTCTTGGACGTCAATGCGGTGAGCGACACGCCGCACTATGTGGACGGCCTGTTCGCGGTGTTGGCCAGCAGCCGCCCGGAAACGTGGAAGGCGGCCGGCGATGAAATCCTCAAAGAGGTGTACAAGCTTCGCGACGAATTGGTTGGGCCGGAGGACCTGGCGAAAGCGAAGAAGCAGAAGGCGGCCGAGTTCATCTTCGACCGGCAGACGGTTCAGCAGGCGGCCGACAGCCTGGGCCAAAGCGATGTGGCCGCCGGCGATCCGCTCTACGACAAGACCTACGTGGACGGCATTCAGAAGGTCACGGCGGAGCAGGTGCGCGACGTCGCCCGGCGATATCTTGTGCCGGAGCGTCTCAACCGCGTGATCATCGCCCCGCCGGGGACGGCGAAGAAGGGGGAGAAAGCGGTCAAAACGGCCGAGGGCGAGATTCGCATGACGCGGCTTCCCAACGGCCTGCGCGTGTTGACGCGGCGGCAAGGCCAACTGCCGCTGGTCAACATCCAGGCATTCGTGCTCGGCGGATCGCTGGTGGATAGCGAAGCGACGGCCGGCCGCGCGGGATTAGTCGGCACGATGCTCGAAATGGGCACCACCGACCACTCCGCCCGGCAAATCGCCGAGTACTTCGACGCGATCGGCGGCCAGTTTTCCATTCGCGGCGGGCGTTTCACCGTACACGGCAGCGCCACGACGCTGCGGGCGGATTTCCCCGCGCGGCCGCGCTGTTGGCCGAGTGTTTCACCCGTTCGACTTTCCCCCGGGAGGAGTTCGCCAAGGTCCAGCAGTTTGCCTTGGGCGCGATCGCCCAGCGCACCGACGACCCGTATCAAGAGGTCAACGAGTTCTTCTGCGACAATCTGCCGGCCGCGTCGCCCTATCACCTGATGACCGGCGGCAAGGCCGAGACGGTCGTGCGGCTGACGGCCAAGGATCTGCGGGAGTATTACGCCAGGTATTTCGTGCCGAACAACATGGTCGTGACGGTTTTCGGCGACATCGAGCCCGACGAGGCGTTGGCGTTGGTGAAGAAGCATTTTGGCGATCTTCCACCGGCCGCCGAAGCGCCGGCGATCCGATTCGATCGTGCCAACGCCATCGCCAAGACGATCTCGCGTCACGCGACGATCGGCAAAGAGACGGGCATGGTGTGGTTCGGATATCCCACATCGAGCATCTTGGAGAAAGGAGATTACGCGGCGATGACGCTGTTGGGCGCCGTGATGGCGGGCTACCAATATCCGGGCGGATGGCTGCACACCGAGCTCCGCGGCGAAGGGCTGGTGTACGGCGTGCATGCCACGCAGGTGACCGGCCCCGCGCCCGGCTATTTCGAGATCGTTGCCCAGACGCGTCCCGATGCCGTCGAGGAAGTCGTCGCCCGCATCGAGGGCAACGTGCAGCGGGCGAAAGAAGGCCGCATCAGCGACGACGAGTTTCGCACGGCCTCCCAGCGCGTGATCGCCCTGCAAGCGCAGGAGTATACGACGATCGCCGCGCAGGCCGAGCAAGCCGCCCTCGACGAGCTTTACGGCTTGGGTTACGATTACCACAAAAGCTTTGAAGCCCGGATGCAAGCGGTGACGCTCAAGGAGGTTGTCGCGGCAGCCCGAAAATACTTCGGCAACCACGTCCTGGTCACCGCCTCGCCGGCGAAGAAACAACCCTAAGGATTGACGTTGCTGCTATGATGATGCCCCGCATCCTCGGCGAACATCCGCTGGCGAAAGACGCCCAGGGGAAGTTGAAATCGCGCATCGGCACGGTGTTTCCCTCGGGCAGCGCGATTGTCACGCTGCCGGGGATTCATGCCATGCAGCGGCTGGCGTATCTCGACGCGATGGCGCGGGAACGCGCGGAGTGCGGCCTGCTTCCGCTGAGCCGCGAGGAACAAATGGCCTGCTGGCGCGAGTCGGTCAACCTGATCATCGAGGACGACGTGGTGCTGATCCGGCCCGACCCGGACAACATGCAGTTGATGTTTCGGGCCGACGAGTTGCTGCAGGAGTTGGTTCCCAAGCAGCGGATCAAGTTTCTGCTAGTGCGGAACGAGCGGGTTCGGGCGGCGATCAAGCAGCGGGGCGAGTATTGGCGCATCAGCCCGCTGCCGAAAACGCCCGACGCCATGCGGCAGATGATCGTGGCCTCGAAGATGGCCATCGGCGGCCAGGAGCTGTATTACTACAGCAAGGCCACCGGCACGCGCTTCCTCACCTACGAGACCTTTGCCCAACTGGGCGCGATGGCGGAACCGGCCCTGCGGCAGCATTTGCTGGAAATTGCCAAGTTCTCCGCGGGCGTGAATCACCAGGGCGGGCCGGAGATCACGTTCTTCATGTGCGACGAGAAGTTTACGAAGACGGAATTCGCCGCCTACGATTTCACGGCGCTGGAGGCCACGACCCTGGCCGCCGCCTATGACGACCTGCGGCAGAAGTTCTACGACGCGATTCCGCCCCAGTTCCGCGAAGATGATCTCAACGACCTGGAGTGGCGCAACCACATGTATGCGGCCTTGATCGGCGAAGATGAGCGGACCGTCTCCGAAAAATCGCTCTTGGACTTAAGCTCCGAGTTCTTCATGCAGATCGAATGGCTGCCCGGCGGACGGATTGAAGAAGGGGAAATGATCCTCGATCCGATCTTCGAGCTGGCCGCCGAGACGAACGATCCCGGGCTGCGGCGGCTGTGTGACGAGAAATGCCGCGGGTTCATCTTCAACTTCGTGCGCGAGTACGGCGACCTGGAGTACGTCAACATGGGCCGCGTGGTGCGGTCGCTGTCGCGGCGGGAGCAAGCGCCCGGCCGCCGCGACGTCTACATCGCCCAGCTCAAGCAACGCGACATCAAAGAGGAGATCGTCAAGATCATCCGCATGCAGAAGTGGGGCATCCGCGAGCATCTCGACGACGGCAAACGGCTTCTCGACGCCATTATCCAATCCGAGGAGTACACCGAATATATTCTCGACCGCCGGCTCGGTTGCCGGCAATTGGGCATGAATCTGCCTGCGCGCACCACTGCCAAACGGATCAGCGAACGATATCTGGGCCCGCGCCGCGATCTTTATAACGCGGTAATCTGGTCGCCCTATTTCGAGCGCGATTACATCCGCGGCATGGCCACCGACAAGATTCCGGTTCAAAAGCTGCGCGACGAGGCCTTCGCGTTCCGGCTTGCCCCACTGCTCGGCCAAACGGCTGCGGCGAACATGATCGTCGGCCGCTGCGACTTGCAAGGCCGCGTCGTGTTCGACGACGGCGACGAAGTGGTGCTGGAGGACGAGCAAGGCCTGCCGCTGGAAATCGTCGTCGCGGATCAGATGGGCACGTTCGTCGACTACCGCACCGATCTCGACCATTTTGCCGCCGAATATGCCGATCCGGTCAACCGGCGCTGGGCCCTGGTGCCCGACCCCAAAGGATTCGCCAGCGCGTACGTCGATGCGTTTGTGAGCCGATTCGCCAAGATTCAACTCGAATACGAGAAACGGAAGCGGGCTTTCGACACGCTCTTTCAACATCGCCCGCGCGACGAGGGGGGGAGCTTCGCTTATCGCTGGGAGTGCGTGCTGAACCGCCTGCGACACGCGGCGCCGGAAGGCCTGGGCAATCTCATCCGAAGTCACATCGTCGGCAGCGATCAAGCCGAAGGCGGAGATCTACCGAGGAGCAACCGCTGACGCTCGAAGCCGGCCGCGCACCCCGGGTGGGGCGCTATGCCACGCAGGAAGGCACGACATGCGATTTTTTCGCATTCCCGGGCTCGCGCAGAACGCTTTTCAAGTGACGCCGCAGCGAAAATCGGCCCGTTGCGGCACAACTTCCGGAAATGCCCAAGTGATCTGGACTCTTCCGCTGATAGTAGATTATGCTTCCCTAGTTAGTTCTTCCTGCGGAGAGTGGGCACTCTGAGACAGGGAGCATAGTGTGGGGCAATTAGCAGTTCTATCAAGGTCGAAGGGGCAACACGCCGGTCGGGCGCAAGCGGCCGCGGGCGACGTGGCCCACGGCGGCGAATCGATCGGCGCGATCGGATTCGAGCCCCCGACGCGGTACAACGAGCGGCTGGCCTACATCGGCCTGCTGGCCGCCGGCATCGCCCACGAAATCAACAATCCCATCGGCTCGGCCCTGCTGGCCGCCGAAACCGCCTTGGCCATCAAGGATTCGCCCGACGCCGGCGCGCACCTGGCCGCTTGCCTGCAGAACATCGTCGCTTCGATGGATCGCTGCGGGCGGATCGTACGCGCGCTGATGCGCTACTCGCGCGACGAGCCGGCGGAACGGCAGGCATGCAATATCAACGACGTGGCCGAACAAGCGCTGGACCTCGCCCGCCCCTATGCTGAGCGCCACAAGGCGGAGATGTCGCTGGATCTCGATCCCGAGGTGCCGTTGGCGCCGATGAATCCGCTGGAGATCGAGTTGGTGCTGGTGAACTTGCTCCGCAACGCCTTGGAGGCGGGCGACAGCGGCGTGAGAGTCGCGATGAGCACCGCCCGCAGCGACGGCGGCGTGCGCGTCGTGGTGAGCGACAACGGCTGCGGCATGAACGAAGAGCAACGGGCGCATGTTTTCGATCCCCTCTATACGACGCGGCGGCACGCGGGTGGATCGGGGCTGGGAATGAGCATTGCGTATGGAATCATCCAAGGGCACGAAGGAACGCTGGAGGTGCAGAGTCAGCCAGGCCAAGGGACAACGGTGACGATCGACTTGCCGCAGGTGCCCGGTCAATGATCGGGCCGGCGCCGCAGCAAGGGGCAGCGAGGCAGGAAGGGATCGCCATGATCCGCGTCTTGATTGTTGACGACGACCGGTTCTTCGCCGACGTCTTGGCGTTGGCTTTTCGACTTGAGGGATATGAGACTTTGGTGGCGGCAACGGCGGACGAAGGCATTCGACTCGGCGTGGCACATAGCCCCGACATCGTGGTGGCCGATTGGATGCTTCGCAGCGAGCTCAATGGCGGGGAAGTATGCCGGCGGATATGTGCCGCGCGGCCGTACACCCAAGTCATCATCATCACCGGTTGTTCCGAGATCGTGTCACAGGCGGCTCGATGCTGCCAGGCCGTGGTTGCCGTGATCGAAAAGCCGTTCCACACCGAAGAGATCATCCAGGCCATGCGGCGTGCGTCGGCCGGCGCGGCGATCCCTGGAACGTGGGCAGAGGTTTCCACGATGCCGGCACCCGCGCCGGGCTGAGGCGGCGCCAAGGGCGAGTCGAAACTCACGGGCGATTTTCATCCATCGTGTCGAGGGCAAAGCATGAATACGGCAACTCCCACCGTTTACATCGTGGACGACGATCCGCAGGTTTGCGAGTCCTTGAGCCTGTTGGTTCGCAGCGCGGGGCTCAACGCCGATACGTATCCGTCGGCCGAGGCGTTTCTCGACCGCTACCAGAGCGCCCCGCAATCGCCCCGGTGCATGGTGTTGGACGTGCGCATGCCCGGGATCAGCGGTCTCGGGCTTCAGAAGATGCTCTCCGCGCGAGGCGAGGACATGTCGATCATCATGATCTCCGGCTGTGCCGACATTCCCATGGCCGTGCAAGCCATGAGCGGCGGGGCCATGGATTTTCTGGAGAAGCCGTTTAGCCGCCAAACCCTGCTGGCGCGCATTCAGACAGCCATCGACCACGACGCGCAGCGGCAGCGACAATCGATTCAAAAATCGGAGATCGCCGCCCGGGTCGAGACGCTCTCGCGCGCGGCAGCGCGAGGTGCTCAATCTGCTGGTGGCCGGCAAGCACTCCAAGCAGATTGCCGGCGAGTTGGGCATCGGCGAGAAGACCGTCGCCAAGCATCGCGCCGGCGTGCTCGAAAAGATGCAGGTTGACAGCGTCGTGGCCCTGGTGCGTTTGATGGCCGACACAGATCTCGGGTAGGTCAGGCACTCCATGCCTGGCGATCGCACTACCCGTGCGTCAGGCATGGGAGGCCTGACTTCCACAATTCTGCACTCGGCAGAAAGCGATCGGCCGCTGGTTGACCGGCGAGCGCGCCTCTCGTACACTGTACGGCGTCAGCACGCTGCATATCGTCGCATCCCGCCAGTCCCTTCCTCCTTAGGAGCGCGCCGTGAGCCGTCTTTTGCACACTGCTTTGCCGTTTGCCGCCCTGTTGTTTGCGATGGGGCTTGCCGGCGCCGCGTTTGGCGACGAGCAGGCGGCTGTCCCGCTGCCGGAAGGAGTGCAGGCCGTTTGGGACCTCGGCAAAGCCTACCGCGAAACGACGCCCACCCGGGAGCGCATTTGCATCAATGGCCTGTGGCGCTGGCAACCGGCCGCCTCCGGCGAAGCCGAGCAGAGCGCCGTGCCGCCCGCCGACCGATGGGGCTATCAGAAAGTTCCCGGCGTCTGGCCCGGCTCGCACGACTACATGTCGTGGGACACCGACCGGCTCTATCCGCATCCGGATTGGGCAAGGACGAGGCTGAACGAGACGAAGTTCGCCTGGTACGAGCGCGAGATCACCGTGCCGGCAGCCTGGAAAGACCGCGACATCTTCGTCGATGCCGCGTGGGTTCAATCGAGCGCCGACGTCTATCTCGACGGCAAGCCCGCCGGCAACATTCCTTATCCGGGCGGCAAAGTGAACGTGACTTCGCTCTGCAGGCCCGGCGAGAAACAGGTCTTGTCGATCTGGGTTGCCGCCTTGCCGCTTTCGCCGGAGATGACTTCCTATTCGCATTTCAACGTCTCGGCCACGTCGAAGGCCGCGGTGGTGCGGCGCGGCCTGGCGGGCGACGTTTTTCTGGAAAGCGTTCCCGCCGGGGCCCGTCTCGGCGACGTCAAATTGGCCCCTTCGGTGCGCAAGTGGGAACTGGGCGTCGATGTCGGCGTGGCCAACCTCGACGCCGATCAAACCTATCGCCTCAACGGCGATCTGTTCGACGGCGACAAGCACGTCCACGCCTTCCAGAGCGACGCCTTCAAGGCGGACGATGCGGGCGGCGGCCGGTTCGCGATCTCCGCGCCCTGGAAGCCGCCGAAGCTTTGGGACACCAACGCGCCGGGCAACATGTACACGCTGCGGTTGTCGTTGACCGACGCCCAGGGGCGCGTGCTCGACACGCTGCCCGTGGTGCGGTTCGGCTTTCGCGAGTTTTGGGTCGACGGCCGCGATTTCCGCCTCAACGGCACGCGTTTCCACGCCTGTATTGCCCCCTACGACGCGCCGCAGATGTCGACCTACAACGCCAGCTACGCCGGCGCGAAGGAGTCGTTCTTGCGGCTGAAGGAGGCCGGCTTCAACCTGGTCTACAGCCACCATTACAACAGCCTGCCGGGCGCGCATCTGGCCTACGAGGAGATTCTGCGCGGCCGACGACGCCGGCATGTTGATCTCCTATGCGATTCCCAATTCCTGGGCCGACTACCGCAACGAAAAGACGCCGACGTGGTCGATCAAAGAGCCCGCCTACTCGGCCCACGTCGCGTATTACGTGAGCCAGGCGGTAAATCATCCGGCGGTCGTGCTCTATGCCGTGAACCACAACTCGTTCTCGTATTCGGAGCTGCTCGATCCGGCACTCTTCCACACGTATCCCGATTTCATCATCGATCCGAAACACCCGGGCGAGCGAACCGACCGCGACGGGACCTACGCCCGGTTGTGCGAGGAGGTGGTGCGGAAATTCGACCGCAGCCGGCCGATCTATCATCATGGCGGCAACGCCGGCGCGATCACCAGCCCGAACTGCTATCTCGATTTCACGCCGATCCAGGAAATCTCGGATTGGTTCGCCCTCTGGTCGGCCAAGTCGTCGAAGCCGTTGCTGTTGGCCGAGTACGGCTCGCCGGTCGATGCCGACTGGACGCTGTTCCGCGGCTATGCACTCAACGAAAAAGGGGAAGTGACTCCCAACGCGCAGAAGCTGCGGGCGGCGTCGCATTTCTACGGCAGTTGGCTGAGGACGCAGTACCACACGGCGGGCTGGAGCTCGCAACTTCGCGGCGACGTCGCCTATGACCTTACGGAGGAGGAAAAGGCCGATCTGCGTTTCGAGGCCGGTCAATGGCAGAAACAAGTCCCGTTCCAGTTCTGGCAATACCCGGTCAATTTCAACAGCCAGGCGATGGATGCTCCCAACATCCGCGAGGTTCAAGCGATGTACATCGCCGACAACTGGCCGGCGTTCCGCGCCCTGGGAATCTCCGGCGTTTGCACCTGGTACTATACGGAGTTGTTCCAATTGAAGCCGGCCGCCCAGCGCCATGAGCAACCGGAGACGCACAGGGAGGGCGGCGTCGAGATTCCGTCCCTGCCCCTGGCGGTCGACTGGCAACGGCTGCAAAGACCGGGCTACAGCCCCGATTGGCAAAACGCGCCCGAATCGAACGGCGAGTTGAATCGTCCCTATTCGCACAGCCGCGACGCTTGGCGCGAAATGCCCTATCTGGGAAAGGCGTGGCTCCGCGCCACCCGCCCGGCCCTGGCCTATCTGGCCGGAAAACCGGCCCATTTCACGGGCAAAGATCACAACTTCTATCCCGGCGAGACGATCGAAAAACAGATCATCGTCATCAACGACTCCCGCGCTCCGCTCAGGGCCGATTGCCGGTGGAAGCTGGCGCTGCCCACGGCCGAGGGCGGGCAAAAACAGGTCCAAGTGGAGACGGGTGAGCAGGTGCGAGTACCGCTGCGGTTCGCCCTGCCCGAAGACGCCAGGCCGGGCGAATATGAACTGAGCCTCACGGCCACGTTCGACACGGGCGAAGTCCAGCAGAACCAGTTTGCGATCCATGTGCTGCCGCGGCCCGGCAACCGCAATCCGGCGCTGAAAATCGCGCTGTTCGATCCGGCCGGAATGACCAGGAAGACGCTTGCGGGCCTGGGCGTGCCGTTTTCGGAAGTCGCGGCGGATGCCAGGCCCGCGGCCGGCACGCTGCTGGTGATCGGCAAGAACGCCTTGACCATCGATGGCCCCGCGCCTGACCTGACGGCCGTGCGCGACGGTTTGAAGGTGATCGTGTTCGAGCAGGACGCGGCCGCCTTGGAGTGGCGGTTGGGATTCCGCCGCCAGGAGTTCGGGCTGCGAAACGTCTTCCCCCGCCTGCTGAACCATCCCCTGCTGGCCGGCTTGGATGCCAAGCATTGGTGGAACTGGCGGGGCGAGTCGGGCGCCGGCATGTCGGAGTTGGAAAAGCGATATTACTCGCGGTGGTGGAAGTTCGCATCGGAGCTGTACACCGAATGGTGCGGCCTGAGCGAGAACCGGCTCTGGCGCGGCACGACCTACGGCGCCGTGTCGTCCGTCTTCATCGAGAAACCGGCCTTGGGCGACTTCCTGCCGATCGTCGAAGGCGGCTTCAGCCTTCAGTTCGCGCCGCTGATGGAATATCGCGAGGGCAAAGGCATGGTGCTGTTTTGCCAACTCGACGTAAGCCATCGCAGCGAGCCCGATCCGGCAGCGGAGACGCTCGTCCACAACATTTTGGAGTACGCCGGCAAGTGGCAGCCCACGCCCGAACGCAAAGCCCGTTACATCGGCGAGGGCGACGGCAAAGCGCACTTGAAGAAAACGGGCATTGTCGCCGCCGACTATCAGGGCGGCGCCCTGGCGGCCGACGAAGTGCTCGTCGTAGGGCCCGACGTGGGGCAGAGCTTGGCGCCGCATGCCGCGGCCATCGCGGCCTGGCTGAAGCAGGGCGGCCGCCTCATGGCCATCGGACTGACCGAGAAAGAGGCCAACAGCTTCTTGCCCTTCAAAGTGCCGATGAAAGAGGGGGAGCAAATCTCGACATACTTCCCGGCACAGGATGAGAAGTCGCCGTTTGCCGGCATCAATCCGGCCGGCGTCCACAGCCGCCACCCTCGCCTTTTGCCGCTGCTGGTCGCGAGCCCCGAGGTGGAAGTGCTGGGCAACGGCGTGCTGGCCCGGTGTAAAAACATGAACGTGGTTTTCTGCCAGATCGTTCCGTGGGACTACGAGTTCCAGGAACTCGATTGGCGGCAGTACCATAACCTGAAGACCACGTTCCGGCATTCGACGACGATGCTCAGCCGGCTGCTGGCCAATATGGGCGTGCACGGCGCGACGCCGCTGCTTGCCCGGTTCGGCACGCCCGCCGCGAAGGACGTCTTCGCGCCCGACCGGCCGACCACGATGGCCTACGCGCCGCTGATCAAAGAAGGCGTCGAGGCCCGCTGGCGCGAGGGCCTCTATCTGGACACGCCCACCGAAGGCGACGATCCTTATCGGTACTACTGTTGGTAAAGAAACGAAAGGTGAAGTGAACCATGCAGACGAAGATGAGTTTCATTGCGTTTGGCGCGGCCATTCTCTTGGGAATTGCCATGGCGGGCTGCCGTGAAAGCAAATCAGAGAAATCATTGGACCGCGGCGGTGAGACCGCAGCCAAGAGCGAAGACGACAAGGCGATTGCCGACTGGACCGAGGCGATCCGGCTCAACCCGAAAGATGCCACGTCGTATGACAACCGTGGCATGGCCTACGAGAAGAAGGGCGACCACGACAAAGCGATTGCCGACTGGACCGAGGCGATCGGGCTCGACCCGAAACGCGCTTTGGCGTACTACAACCGTGGCATGGCCTACGCGGAGAAGGGCGACCGCGACAAAGCGATTGCCGACTGGACCGAGGCGATCGGGCTCGACCCGAAAAGCGTTCCCGCGTACTACAACCGTGGCGTGGCCTACCAGAAAAAGGGCGACTTCGACAAGGCGATTGCCGACTGGACCGAGGCGATCCAGCTCGACCCGAAATGCGTTCCGGCGTACTACAGCCGTGGCGCGGCCTACGGGCAGAAGCGCGACTACGACAAGGCGATTGCCGACTACACGGAGGTTGTCCAACTCGACCCGAAAAGCGTTCCCGCGTACTACAACCGTGGCGTGGCCTACGAGAAAAAGGGCGACTTCGACAAGGCGATTGCCGACTGGACCGAGGCGATCGGGCTCGACCCGAAATGCCTTCCGGCGTACCACAACCGTGGCATGGCCTACGAGAAGAAGGGCGACCACGACAAGGCGCAAGCAGACTTTGCGGAAGCGAAGAAGCTTGGGGCCTCTGAACAACAGATGCCGAAGTGACCGGCCGGAAGCTGGGCGACACGAAAGGCGAAATCAGGGGAACCGTCTGCAAAGAGACCTTCGTGGACAAGATTGCAAGCGAAGCCGAGCAATCGAGGGCGACCGCTGCCGTTGCCGCAAGTGCTTATCCCGTCAAACAAAACAACCCGCTGACAACGGTGGTCAACGTGTTGCTGCGAGTGGAGACGAGCGGGCTCGAACCGCCAACCCCTAGCTTGCAAAGCAACAGGAACCTCGTCGTAGGTAATAGCAGTAAAGCACTTACGTCAACGCCTTCCGCTGCTTGCACCTGTGCTTGCACCAGCGAAGCCCAAAACGCAAACACCTTCCGACCACAGGCTCGCGTGGCAGAATCCTCTCTGCCGGCTGCCAACCAAAGTGATCAAGCCGCCGCGTCTGTCAACCAAGTCGAATACGAGGGGGTCAACCAGGGTGACCTGCTGGCCTCACTTGCTGCTGTCATTGCACAGCTATCGTCAGCCGACCGCCAACGGATCGCCGCGATGCTGATGGGCCACTGGTGAACGGATACCTGTCCGATGGATGCCCAATGGATACCGTTGCGTCGTGCAACCATGGCCCGTAGGGCGCATAGCGATTCACTGTTGCGGTTTCAGGCAGCAAACGACCAAAGCAGCCGGCCGAGCGAACATACGATGAAACGCGATGGCAGAGGCCGTCTCGGGCATGACACGCAGATGGCTTCTTGGTGGTTTGCGCGGACGATCCGGTAGACCGGCCGGGTGCAGTTCTGACCAACGGCGTGTAGCTTGGGACCAGACTTCGTCGGCTGCCTCGCAGTGCTTGCGGATCGCGTCTGATGCTTCGCCTCGCTAGGCCATCGTCTGGGTTGTCAGGTTTACCAGCCAACCCCAGTAGTTGCGTCGTTGATACCTGGAGTTGCCGAGTTCTCGTCTATTGCGTGGCCCCGCACTTCATGGTTAAGGCGGGCTGCCATGGAGAACGGGCTTGGCCGACCTGTTCTTGGCCCGATACAATCAGAAAGCCTTGACGGATAGCAGAGTAATCCCACCGTGGCAAGGAAATCCGGGGCATCACTCTACGACGCTGTGAGCCTCCAACCACCGATCACAATACAAGGAAAATAGTCATGGACGACCCAATTGTTGCTTTCATTTCGGAATGCCTTCCGGCAATCTCAGGCCCTACTGGCACCGCAAATGCCCAAGAGACCGTCTTTGCCAAGCCGCTGGTCAAGCCGGGTGCCTTAACCACCAGCAATCACAAGCGGCCCCCGCGGCTGCAGAAGGCGCGTCTGCAAGCTGCTGACGCGACAGAACCCCCTCCGGCATCCGAGCACTCTGCACGCCACCCCGACGAACAGACGTTGCGGGACGGCGCCTGCGTCTGTACCTCTACGGCATGCTGGCAAAAATTCTTGGCCTCGGCGACGACATCGCCGGATACCTCGAATATTGCAACCGGCTTCTACAGGACTGTGGAGTTCCGACGGACCCCATTGAAACGATGCTAATCGAGAGCTTGGCCTTGGTGTTTCACTGTGCCGGCCGCTTGCACGTCCAGTCAGCCTATGCCACGGAGTCCGATGCATCCACCACCTATGCACTTGCCGCCGCCCGGCTCAACGCAGAGTTCCGTCGAGGGGTTCTGGCTCTGGCAGACTACCGCGCCAAGCTGCACGGCAAGCAAGAAGATGGTGATGGCAAGCATAACACGCCAGCCGAGCCAGAGGTCAGATTGGAACCGTCCCGGCGCAAAAACGACAATGCGCCCGCCTTAGCGATCCGTGCCGAACAGGATTGCTCCTGCCCCCTTCATTCCTCCCGGAGTAGCTACGGGCTGGAAAAGAGCATGAAATCCTTCTGGACGCGTGTGCAAACCACAAGCCCCCGGGGTCTCTGGAGGGGAGATAGGGGATACCCTTCCCCATAAAATTGGCCACCAGTTTGTAATGGGACGCCATCAACGATTTGCACGGTGCCCAGTTCGCGTATGAACTGGTTTTGCAACAGTGCCAGTTCATTGATGGCCTGTCTCGGAATCTCCGCAAGGGGAATAACCAGAAAATCTCCCGCATGCAGGAGCGAAGGCGCTGGATACGGCACCCGGTCTGTTTCCGGCCGAAACGTGGGGACGACCTGCTTCATGCCCTCGCGTTCGGCATAGAACTGAAAGCCCCAATACCCTACGTACCAGATCGTCGCATCCGGTTGTATGGCGTGAATCCGAGTCGCCGCCGTTTCCGCGGCAACCTTTTCCGCGCGGGCCTCCAGATAATCCAGCCCAAAAAAGAGTAGTCCAAAACAAGCGCTTCCAACCGCCGCGATTGTGACCCCAGTTTGCGCCAATGGCTTGGGTCCTCTACGCGAGGCCAATCGGCCAACAAGCAAGGTGGCTGCAATAACCAGGCCCATGATGCGTCGAACTGCCGGAAAAGGCGATAGCGCAAACGACGCAACGATTTCCAATACAAACCACAAAACGACAACGATGTCGTCCTTGGCTGCCGCGTCTTTGCCGCCCCCCCGCCCCTGCAGGAGCCGTGTTGCGACGGCGGCTAGACTGACGCAGACGACAATTCCCATGCCTCCATAAATGCCGTCGAGGATATTGACAGCCATCGGATCGCTCGAAGCAAAAAGGGGAATTCCCAAGAACTGCGGAAAGAATGCGACGAGGGCGTACTGCATGGCAGCCAAGCTTACACCGACCCAGGCGATCCATCCGGGAAAGCGCAAGGCTAGCAGAGCCACGACTGCCAATAACGGAGCGACACAGCCGAGGATTTTCAGGAACGCGCAAGAAGCTCAGTCTTGGGAACTTGTGGCTTGTGGCTGAGGCCGTAAAGGAAATGGGATTCACCATAATGCGCTGCGATAAACACTTCCCAACCAATAAACACCAGCAGCGCGAGGGCCACGGCAACTGCCCAATAGCGCAGTCGGCCATGAAAAAACGCGTATGTCAAGAGCCAAACGGGAACAACAAGCCCCGTGTATTTGGTTTGCATTCCCACGCCGGCGGCAAGTCCAGCTAGCGCTGAGAGCCTCCACGAGGAGAGCTCGCAGGCGCCAAGAATAACGCCACGGCCGACAGGCCTAAAGCTAAAGCGGGGATGTCCAGCATGAGGTTGAGACTGGGGACAAAAACCGGCGACAAAACAGTCATGATCAACAAAGGACCGGCGACTGCAGATGCAAAACGGCACAGAAGGGCATCGAGCGCCATCACAAACAGGAAGCAAAAGGGAAATAACCATAGCTTCCATGCCCAGGGGTGCATCCCGAAGAGTCGGATGCCGGCTGCCCACCAGTAAGGAATCACGGGCGGCGCCAGCACATGATTGGCGGGGACCGGTCCGTTCCACTCCATCATGGCAAACCCGTAAGGGTCGGCCGGGTGCTCAGCGATGTGTGCGGCGATCTGATAGTAAGTCGAATCGTCGATATGCAGGGGTTTGAAAGCGTTCAGGCTTGTCAGAATCAGCGCAAGAGCCAGTCGCAGAAACGCCGGTTCATGCAACAGCCCTTTGCCAGTTGTCAGGTTCATAGCACATTCGTTAAGGAACCGGGCTCGTTTCAGGAGCCCTCGTCCCGCAGTCATGCAGGACTGAATCCGGGTGGGCCGCCTCGTGCTGGCCCGGCTGCCGCGATTCCCGAAAGAGAGTCCCCGCTGCGTACAAGGGAATCTGGGCCTTGATGAACTCCACGACCGACGGGTCGTTGTGTTGTGTTGCCAGGCGCAGCGCCGTGCGTGCCGTCTCGGTGGCCTTGGAGAACAGGTATGGCTATTTGGTTGTCGTGGTCGTTAGATCAGCACCTCCGGTTTTCAGGTCTCGTCAGTGGGGCCATAACATAGCCCCACAGCGGACAGTATATCCACTTTGTTTTGGGCTGGATAGGGGGGGATGTACCCACCGTAGGTCACGCCGACGCCGACGAAGATGCCATCTTCTGCCGTACTTTTCGGCCACCGTATGGTTGCCGTAGCGTGCCTGCTACTGCGTGGCCTTAGCACATCATCATCGGAGACCAGTGAGCAAACCCCTGTAATGAGCCCATCGCTCCCCCCACCCCTTGCGGACCCCAAGGGAGGCGACTATGCTTGCGGAAGTGGAGATCAAGTTGATGGATATGGTTGCCGCTGAGCGCGAGCGTTATCCTAACGGATTCTACAAGTGGTTATTCACAATACGGAACAGACGGCAGCCGCCCAAACCAGACACTCCGCTTGATCGGGGAATCGCCTTGGTGGAATTGCTGCCTCCCGGCCCTCGGGCAGATGTGACGGCCGTATGGCCCTAGTGTACTTGGCTCGGGCAGAACTGGCCAGAGCCACGGGCCACGAATGCCTTGTTTACGACCGACGTGGGCCTAGGAGGGACCAAAGAGGCGTCTTGGTTGGTCAGAGGGACAATCTTGTCTGCCGTTGACTGCCGTGCCGACGCTGCCGGCCGATACACCGATTTTCACGATACCCGACAAGCTGGTGAAGATTTTCGATCTCGACTTGGTTGCCGCTGGTATCGCTCGCCGGGTGAAGGTAGACGGCAAGTGGAAGATCGACAAACGAGATGAGCGCGGGCGGACGGTTGACGTTCACGCCCTGCGCCACACGTTCGGCACGCTCTTGAGCAAGGGCGGAGTGGCACCGCGGACGGCCCAAGCCGCGATGCGACACTCCGACGTGAATCTGACCATGAACGTTTACACCGATCCGAAGCTGTTGGACGTGGCCGGCGCGATGGAATCGTTACCGGCCCTCCCTCTTGAGGCTGGAAGCCAAACAGCAGCAAACGTCCTAAGTGCAACAGGGACCGATAATTCAACCGCTTCGCCGCTTGCACCAACGCTTGCACCAACTGCTGGCAAAACGCGCACATTGCAGTCAATTGTGGACAAGATTGCAAGCGAAGCCGAGCAATCGAGGGCGACCGCTGCCGTTGCCGCAAGTGCTTATCCCGTCAAACAAAACAACCCGCTGACAACGGTGGTCAACGTGTTGCTGCGAGTGGAGACGAGCGGGCTCGAACCGCCAACCCCTAGCTTGCAAAGCTAGTGCTCTCCCAGTTGAGCTACGTCCCCAAGCTTGTAGAACTCCAGTATACCTCTTCTCCTGCTGTCGGAAAAGTGCCTTTCGCGGCAGGGGTGTCGGCACGATCGGGCCAGCCCGGGCCGAAGGGGACAGTCCCATTTTTGCGGACTTCGTCGCAAAAATCGGGACAGTCCCCGTGAATGTCAGGCTTTATCGCGGTTCGGCCGCTTCCACGGCCAGCGCGGCGGCGCGAAAATCCAGGTCAGCAACACCGTCAGCCCGAACAGGCAGTAGCAGATTTCGAGTACGGAGGTGGGCACGTCAACGAACAGCAGACGGTGGACCCATCGGCCGATGAACGAGCTGGGTTCGATCGTCTCGCCGCCCAGTTCCCGCAGCCGGTTCTCCCAGTCGGTCAGCGGACAGAAGATGCCGCAGATCGACTCCAGAATCACCACGGCGATCATGAGGAAATGGATCGCGCGGAACCGGAAATTCCGCACCCACCGCCAGCGAAGAGCAAGCCCCGCGAGGATGGCCGCCATTCCGCCCACGACGAAGGCGACGTAGGCGAAGTGCAGGACGACGATCAGATCGGCCAGTAGGCGATAGACGGCCATGTAACCGTTCACAGTCAGGGGGACAGTCCCATTTTCGCTGCGCGAAATCGGGACAGTCCCCGTCATCATGCTTGCAACTCGTCGAGGCCGTCGCCGCCCCAGTCACTCGCGCTGCGGAGGGCCTGGCGGATCAGCACCAGCAGGGCGTTGGGATCGTAGGGCTTGCGGAGGAAGTATTGACAGCCGGCGGCCCGGCAGCGGCGCACGAGGCCCGGCTCGTCCAGCCCGCTGAGAATGATGACCGGAATGGAGCACGTTTCGGGCTCGTCGGCCAACTGTTGGCAGATCGCAAGCCCGTCGGCGTCGGGCAGACACAGATCGAGCACGATCAACGAGGGCGATTCGGCCTTGGCTTTCTTCAGGCCCGTGCCGCCCGAATAGGCGGCCATCGCGCGTAGGCCTTGTTTCCTGAGCCGATCGGAAAGGACGTCCGACAGGGTGTCGTCGTCGTCGATGATCAGCACCGCGTGTTGCCGACGGTGCACGACCGCCGCAGCCTGAGGGAGTTCGAGCGTAGCCGAATCAGCCGACATGTAGCCGCGCCAAAATACGAGTTTGAGGCAGGATACTTAACTCTAAAGCAATGTTGCGATAAGTCAACCGCGCCCGATGGTAGCGATTTTCGCAGTTGTGCCGGCTGATGGAACTGCAAGTCCGGTTCACCACGAAGGCACGGAGATACGAAGAGACGGAGAACACAGGGAAGAACTCAAATCGTGGTATACTTCCGCATAGGACTCCCGCCCCATGCGATCCCTCCTTCGGCAAGCCCTTCGTCCGGCCGCGGCCGTTCTATTCTGCTGCGTGTGGCTGGTTTCGGCCCGCGCCGCGGAAAAGAGTTCTTCGTACCTGGCGGCCTTGGAGTCGATCAAGGCCGACGAACTGGGCGAGTACGTCGGCCGGCTGGCCGATCCGGCGATGGAAGGGCGTGAGGCGGGCACGCGGGGAGGCCGCGCCGCCGGCGACTATCTGGCCGAACAATACGCGCGCCTTCACGTGCCCGGCGCGGGACCCGAGGGCAAATACTTTCAGCCCTTCACGCCCAACTTTCGCAACGTACTGGCGATTTTGCGCGGCAGCGATCCACAATGGCGCGATGAGGTAGTCGTGGTCGGCGCCCATTACGACCATATCGGCTACGGCCGCCGCTATAGCCTGGGGCCGTCCGGCTACATTCATCCCGGCGCCGACGACAACGCCAGCGGCACGGCGGCCGTCTTGGAGTTGGCCAAGGCGTGTACGATCCTTGAACCGCCGCCCAAACGTTCGATTCTCTTCGCCGCCTGGGATGCCGAGGAGAAAGGGCTGTTCGGCTCGACACATTGGCTCGCCGATCCCACCGTGCCGCTGGACAAGGTGGCGGCGGCGTTCAACTTGGACATGGTCGGCCGGCTCCGCGACGACCACTTGATCGTCATCGGCTCGCGCACCGGCTACGGCTGGCGGCGGTTGATCAGTCTTCAGAACGACGATGCCGCCCTGCAACTTGACTTTGACTGGGAACTGAAGCCGAACGCCGATCACTTCCCCTTCTTCGATCACGGCATCCCGGTGGCCATGTTTTTTACGGGCTTGCACAACCAGTACCACCGGCCGAGCGATACGGCCGACCTGATCAACACCGCGGGCATGACGCAGGTGACGCGGCTGCTCCTGGGCGTGATCTGCCAACTGGCCGACGAGCCGGCGGTGCCGGCGTATCGAGCGGCCGCCCGTCACGAAACGCCGGCCGGGGAGAAGGCCGCCCGCAGCCAGATTGCCAGGCCGGCCGATCGGCTGGGCGTCACTTGGATCGAGAGTGCCGCGGCGGCCGGCGGAATTCGCGTGTCGGCCGTGATTGCCGGTTCACCGGCCGCAGCGGCGGGGCTGCGCGTGGGCGATCGCATCGTGCGGCTCGGCGACGCCGATATCCGCAGCGACGACGAATTCCTGGCAGCCGTGTGTGCCGCGGAGAGCCCGGCCCAACTGACGATCCAACGAACGGGCGAAGAAAAGGCGCTCAAGGTCGCCGTGGAACTGGCGGGCGTCCCGCTTCGCTTGGGCATCATGTGGCGCGTCGATGAGGCCGAGCCGCAGGCCGTGATTCTGACCTGCGTAGTTCCCGGCACGCCTGCCGCCCGGGCCGGACTTGCCGTCGGCGACCGGATTTATCGAGTCGGCGGCCGCGACTTCGCCGACGAAGCCGGCTTCGTCCGGCTAGTCCATACCATGCCGCTGCCGATACAATTATTGGTGGAGCGCGAAGGCCGGTTGCACGTCTTGGTGTTGTTGCCAAAAGTCGAGCCGGCCAAGCGAGCCGCATAGTGAGCAGCTTTGAATTAGCTCGTTTCCGTAATGCTGTGGATCGTTTCCCTGGTGACGATGGTCGCCATTGTCTGGATGTAGGCCATGAAATCGCACACCGAATACCTCACGTTCACCGTCCCCAAGCGGATGGACTTTGTCAACATCACGGCCAAGGTGGCCGATGCCGTCGAAAAGAGCGGCGTTCGCGAGGGCCTGTGCCTGGTAAACGCCATGCACATCACGGCCAGCGTGTTCATCAACGACGATGAGCCAGGGCTGCACGAGGACTACAAGCGGTGGCTGGAGAAGCTGGCCCCCTTCGATCCTTCGCCGCAAACGTACCATCATAACCGCACCGGCGAGGACAACGGCGACGCCCATCACAAGCGCCAGGTCATGGGCCGCGAGGTGGTCGTGGCCGTAACCAAGGGCAAGCTCGATTTCGGCCCGTGGGAACAGATTTTCTACGGCGAGTTCGACGGCCGCCGGGCGAAACGGGTGCTCGTGAAGATCATCGGCGAATAATTGACAGCCGCGGGGCGGTCGTCTACGATAGGGTGTAGCGTAGCAAAAGTATCCCGCCATCCAATCCTCAGCCGGTGTGGTTCTGCCACCCGGCCTTTCCACACCGAGAGAAAACCATGCCCACCAGACGACACTTCTTGCAATGGGCCGGCGTTGGAGCCGCAGCTTCGTTTGCCGCCCGCCGCGCTCTTGCCAAAGATCCTGATCCGGCCGAACCAACGGCTTCGCCCAAGACGCGGCAAACCTTCGGCCTGGGGCTGGCTTCCTATACCACTCGCAAGTTCTCCCTCGATCAGACGCTCGCTATGGCCAATCGCGTGGGACTGAAGCACATCTCGCTGAAGGAGTGCCACCTGGCCATGAACAGCACGCCCGAGCAGATTGCCGAGGCGGCGGCCAAGGTGAAGGCGGCGGGGATCGACCTTTACGCGTGCGGCGTGGTTTACATGAACAGCGAGGCGGCCGTCGATCAGGCCTTCGAGTATGCCAAGGCGGGCGGGATGAAAATGATTGTCGGCGTGCCGGCGCATGCCCTGCTCCCGCTGGTCAACGAGAAGGTGCAGAAGTACGACATCCGCGTAGCCGTGCACAATCATGGGCCGACCGACAAGCTCTATCCCACCCCCGGCGTGGCCTACGACAAGGTCAAGGATTTGGATCGGCGGATGGGCATTTGTCTCGACATCGGCCACGCCATCCATAGCGGCGTCGATCCCAGCGCGGCGGCCCAACAGTACGCCGACCGCCTGTTCGACGTTCACATTAAGGATCAGAGCGAGGCATCGGAGCGGGCCAAGACGCTTGCCGTCGGCCGCGGGATCATCGACATCCCCAAGTTCCTCCGCACGCTGGAGAAGCTCAGGTACGCAGGCAACACGTCGTTCGAGCTTGAAAACGACCCCGACGATCCGCTGCCGGGCCTGGCCGAATCGGTCGGCTACGTCAAGGGCGTGCTGGCGGTGATCTGAAGCGAGGACGGCAAAAATCCCGCACTCGCGGCAAATCTGCACCGGGCTCTTGCAAACCGGCTGCCGAGCCCGCGGAAACGCTGAACGTCCGTTTGTCCCGCGGCCGAGGGAAGCAAGGGGGACTGTCCCCATTGGTACGCAGCACCCTTCGGCAAATGGGGACTGTCCCCCTTTTCCTGGACCCCCCGGGGACCAAGCCACCGTGATCCGGTTTCTGGTGCTGTCAACGGCGCTGTGGGCCGCGTTGGCCGTCGGCGCGCATGGCGAGTTCACGCCGGCGCCCTCCTTCTCGGCGCCGCACGCGGCTGTGGTGCGGATCGTCGTACCCGAACGCGACGGCACCACCTACGGCTCCGGCGCACTGGTGGCGGTGAGCGAATCATCCGGTCTGGTGGTGACGAATTGGCACGTGGTCCGCGACGGCGCCGGGCCGGTCGCGGTTTACTTCCCCGACGGTTTTCGCTCAGGGGCCGTCGTGCTCAGGGTCGATCGTGATTGGGATTTGGCGGCGCTGGCCATTTGGCGGCCGAACGTGCAACCGATCGCACTATCGGCCCAGGCGCCCCGGCCCGGCGATGCGCTGACCATCGCCGGATATGGCAGCGGCCCGTATCGTGCCGTGACCGGACAATGCACGCAGTACGTGTCGCCCGGCGGAAATCAGCCGTTTGAGATGATCGAACTCTCCGCGCCGCGCGGAATGGCGACTCGGGCGGACCAATCCTCAACAGCCGCGGCGAGTTGGCAGGCATCCTGTTCGGCTCGGCATTCGGCCGGACCACCGGCAGCTATTGCGGCCGGCTGCGCTGGTTCCTCGCTTCGGCAGGCGACGACTTCCAGCGGATTTCTGCGCAGGCGCTGTTGGCCCAGCAGTCGCGCGGCAACGCGGCGCCGGCAGCGGCCATCGCCGCCCCTGAGGCGACCGTTGCGGCTGCCGCGCCGCCACAGCCCGAACGGCCGTCGCCCGCTGCTGGCGCGTCGGCGTGGCCCGGTAAGCCCGACACCCGAACGCCGGCCACCGGCGACGTTGTTTCCCGCTCTGCCGGCCAGATGTCGCCGATGGCGGCGCCGCCCGCGAGACACCTGCCCAGCACGGACCAGATAAAGACGGTGCTGGCAGCGATCGGAGTGATCGCCGTGGCGTATCACGCGCTGCGGATGCTGGGCCGAGCCGTCGGATAGAACCGTTAGAAGATTTCGGCGATCGGCAAACGGAATCCTGGCAGAACTTCGTCGTCGGTTAGCTCACCCGCGATCGTCAGCAGCGCGAGTCTCGCGCGCGCCGCGGTAGACCGAAACCGTTTGGGACGTCGGTCTGCATCCTATGCCCCTTGCCGCCCGACGTCAACTTTCGCCGCGTCCTGCCCTAGAAGCTCGGGCGCCTGCAATTGGCGGGGGGCAGTCTCGATCTGCGGCAACTCGCCGAGCTCGCCGTCGCTGCTGATGGCCCCGAGTTCCTTGAATCGCCGGGCGCTGACCAGCACGCGCGATTCCAGCGAACCGACGGCGCTGTTGTAGGCGTTGACCGCCGTGCCGAGCCCCTTGCCCAGCTTTTGCATGTGCTCGCCCACGTCGGAGAGGCGTTTGTACAGATCGCGGCCGAGCTCGCTGATCGCCTTGGCGCTGTCGGCCAGCAGCTCTTGCCGCCAGCCGTAGGCCACGGCGCGCAGCAGGGCGATCAGCGTGGTTGGCGTGGCAACGATCACGTTCTGACTGACGCCCAACTCGATCAATTCCGGGTCGTTCTCCAGGGCCGCGCTAAAAAACACCTCGCCGGGCAGAAAGAGAACCACAAATTCCGGCGTGAAGTCGAACTGGCTGAAGTAGGACTTCTGGCCGAGGGCGGCAATGTGGTTTCGCACTTGCCGGGCGTGGTCTTTGAACTTCGCCGCGCGGACCTGCTCGTCCGTCGCTTCGATAGCCTCAAGATAAGCTTCCAAAGGGGCCTTCGAGTCGACCACGATGTTTTTCCGGCCGGGCAGCCGCACGACCAGGTCGGGCGCAACCGGCCGTTTTCGGTTTCCGTCGATTGCTGTTGGAAAAAATCGCAGTGTTCCAACATGCCGGCCATTTCGACCACCCGCCGCAACTGGATTTCACCCCAGCGGCCGCGGGCCTGCGGACGCCGCAACGCCGTCACGAGATTGGCCGTCTCGCAACGCAGCTCCTTCTGCGTCTCCGAGAGCGACTTGACTTGCTCGGTCAAGCCGCTGTAGGCCTCGATGCGGCTTTTTTCGATCTCTTGCAGCTTGGCATCCACCTTGCCGAGCGATTCCTTGACCGGTTTGACCAACTCGTCGATGGCCGTCTGCCGCTTGTCGAGGTCGCCCTTGGCCAGTTCCTGGAATTTTTCCAACTGGGTCTTGGCCAGTTCCAGGAAGGACGTGTTGCTGCTCTTCAAAGCGTCGGCGGCCAGCGCTTTGAAGGCGTCGGCCAACTGCCGCTTGGCATCGTCCAGGAGCGCAAGCTTCTCCTGCGTCTGCTTTTGCTGTTCGACCAGAGCCCGGTTCAATTCGGCCGCCTTGGTGCTCAGCGTGGTGACTTGGCGCTGCAAATCGGCCAGCGAGGCGTCCTTTTCCGTGAGCCGGCCGCGGAGTTCCTCGATGGCCTGTTCCCGGGCGGCGAGCCGCTCCGACAGCGCGGCAATTTCCGCCGCCGACAAGCTCCGGCCGCGGTCGTGGGCCGCGGCGATCTTCAGGCGCAGCAACAGCCACGCCCCACCGCCGCCGAGGGCAACGCCGACCAACAGCATCACAATCGCCAGACCATAATCGACCATGCCCGTCATAATACGCCGGCGCGCCCCTTGCGCCAAGTTGCCGCGGGGCCACCCGACGCAAAGCCGCGGTGCCGACCGTAGCCAAACAGGCTACGGCGCGAGGTCGATTTTCAGCGGGTTGGCGGCCGCGCCGTCGCCGCGAACGACAATTACTTCCGCATGTGCAGTTGCGGAAATCGCCAGCTTCGGCACCCTCCAGCGAGCGCCCAGATCATACCAGCCGAGGATTTCCGCCTGCACCTCTTTTCCGTTGAACGTGCAACAGAAGTTCTCCCGGCTGCGGTCCGAAACCCTCGCCGGCCAGGAGCACTTCATCGCCCGGCTTTGCGACGGCGGGTTCCAGCACGAACGCCGCGGGATCGACCGGCAGAATCTCGGCCGGATTGAGGCGAGCGCCGTTGTTCTCCCTCGCGACGTCGGCCACCTCCCGGTTGGCGTCGACCAGCACGTGCAGCACGGTGAACGGCGGCTGATCGGGTCGGGCGTTGCCGTTCATCATATAAACTTCGAACGGGAGGCGGATGTCAACGCTCTGGGTCTCGCCCGCCCTAAGCCCGGTCACGCGCACGCCGGCCTGGGGCAAGTCATCCCTCAGGATCTCGTCGTTGGCCGCCAGCAGCACGACGTTGAACGGATGGGTGATCGGCTGGGTGCCGTTGTTGCGGAACCACACGCGATAGCGCGGCCCGAGATGTTCCTGGGGATGGCCCGGATCGACGAATCGCACAGCCAGCAGTTGCAGATCGGCCCCGATGGGGAGGACCACCACGGCCGCCGTGTCAACCCACGTCCCGCAATCCACCGCCGGCAACGCCGTCCATTCGGGCACATCCCACCAGGCCCATTGCGAGCACAGATCATAAATCGCCGGCCGGCAACAGATCGGACGCGGGTCCCAAAACGGCTGGCAGCGTTGACGCCAACACCACTGAACCCAGGGGCTCCACGTCGGATACCAGCACGTGCCGGTAAACGTCGCCCGGCCCCAGTAGAAATACGGCAGCCCTCCGTGCTCGAAGGCGGGGCTGATGTTGCCGCGGTAGAAGTCGCGATGATGCCCGTCCGGCAAGCCGCTTCCGATCACGCCTCGCGTGCTGCCGACACTCACGATGTTCGCAGTGCGGGCGACGGCGTTCTGCAATCCCATTCGCCGGGCCACGTCGCCCTGCTGCGACATGCGGTACTGATCGGCCAACCGAAGCTTGTGGGCCGTCGGGCCGGAACTGAGACTCGCCAACTCGCTGGATGTGAGCTGTTCCGCCCCCTGTGCTTTCCTTGCCGTCGGCGGGGCGGGCGTGGCGGCCGCGGGCGCCGAGGCGGACGAGACAGGCGGCTGCGCGGCGGGTTCTTCCTTCGGGTGAAGCTGCAACGCGGGGATTTCGCCCGCGTCGCGGGCCGTCGGGATCACTGCCACCTCGCTGCCAGGATCGAGGCCCAACCGCCTGCGCACTGCGGCGATTCTCGCTTGGCTTTCCGGGGATGGCGTTTGCGACGCCGGAGTGATATCGGCAGCGGCGCCGTCTGCCGGGCCTTGGCCGGCGCCAACCTGCCGCGGCGCGCCGAGACAGTTGGCGAGGCACCGCGCTGGTCAGCCGCCGTTGGTTGCGCCGGATTGGCAACAGACGGCGCCAAACGCCGCGTCGCGTCCGGCACATCGCCGGGAACCGCCGCGATGGAAGTTTCGCGACGGGCGTTCTGACTCGAGGGAGGCATCGCGTTGCCGGTGTCGCCCACGGCGATTCGACCAACGGCGGACGAAGCCGGGTGCGCGGTCAAGGGCGCCGGAGGCTGTTGATTCGACCCGGAGATCCTATCGCTGGCGGGGAACTGAGGCGATGGGGCGCCGGTTGGAATTGCGACCGGTACGAAATTGCTGCCGCCTCGATTAGCGGGGGCGACTTGGCCCGGCGACGGCGAGAACGGCACCGGGTTCGGCGAAACCGCCGGGGGGTGGTTGATCACCGGCGGTGGCGGTTGCGCTCGCGGCATGCTGGGCGTAGCCGCCGAAGGCTGATTCCCGCTTTCGCGGCCACCGCCCTGCGCAAAAGGGGTGAAAGGACTGGTTCCAAACGGCCCTCCCGCCTCCGCCTTGCCGGCTGCCCAACTGAGCGCGAGTATTGTTGCCCAAACGACCGACCATGTTGCACCCGATGTCAACCACCGGACAGCCACGCGACCTCTCATGGCTTGTCTCCTTTGCTTCCCACAACGTCGTTGACGTCTGCCCACCAGCGAGGGAGCGAAGCGCGTGCCAATCTGAAAACCGTTGGCCGGCCACGACAGGGAACACAACGATTGCCGCAAGAATCGCCGGAATTTGCGGGCGTTCGGTCGAAATTAGATGCTCGCCGCGAGCGTCTTTCTGCGCACTGCGGATCCAACCGGCCGTCGTCGATCCGATGGCGATCGAATCACTTTGATCACATGCGATATTACGTGCTTGATTGCTCCCCCCCCAACGTGAGAGCGGGTCGGTTCCGAGATGCGCAACAAAAGGGTGCCCCTTGTCGCCGACTCTCCTTCCCGACGCCGGGCAAAAGCGCTATACTAAGGCAGAGCCCCGGGGTTATCGTTCTACCTCCGTAAGGGGCTACGAAGTTTCATCCAGCCAGATCGGTCAGGGAAATGACAGATCCAAATCCAAATCCGTCGAACCATTGGGACCAGTTGGCATCCGAGTTGGGGGCCGACATTCCGCCTCAGCACGAGGAACCTCGACAGTCGGTCGCCGCGCCGCAACCTCCCGCGCCGGCTCCGGTTGCGAAGCCGGCGTCGCCGCGTCCCGAACAGACAAAGACACCGCCGCCGGCGGCAGGCTGGGACGACTTGGCCCGCGAGTTGGGCCTGGCCCCGCCGCCAGAGGCCACCCCCCCATCCGCGCCGTCGGTAGAGAAGCCTGCCGCGCCCCGGGCGGAGAAGCCTGCTGCGCCCCGGGCGGAGAAGCCTGCTGCGCCGCCGGTGGAAAGCGTGGCTGCCTCGCCGAGCGCCGTTGAGGCGGCCCGGCGCAGTTCGGCGGTGCCGGAAGCGGCCGAGGAATCGCCCAACTTCTTCGACGAGCGGTTCGATTTTGAAGAACCCTACGATTTATTGGAATCGTCCGAAGCGTCGGTGGCCAAGCCGGAAACGACGGAACCGGCGGCCGAGCCGACCGAAAAGCGTCCCCGACGACGCCGACATCGCCGACGACATGTGCGCGATTCCGAGAAAGGCGATACGCACCGCGAAACCGCGCCGGAAGCAACCGCCGAGCGCCCAGCGACGTCGCCGAGGAAGTCGCCGAAGATTTCGATCGCCCAGCCCCCCCGGAAGACAGCGAGCCATCCGAAGAAGGACGGCCCGGCGGCGAAGCCGCGAAATCGGAAGAACGCCGTGGGAAGCGGCGTCGTCCGCGTCGCGGAAAGAAAAGACGTGCCAGCGAGGCGGCTCCCGCGGCAGCCGGCGCGATGGACGACAGCGAAGACGCCGCGGCAGGTCGTCAGTCGCACGACGTGGAAGTGGAAGCCATGGAGATCGACGAGTTGCCCGCCGACCGCGTCGAGCTGGGCGAAGGCGATGAGGAAGACGGAGATCGTTCCGTGCGCCTTGGTTTCCGCGGCATTCCCACCTGGGAAGAGGCGATCGGGCTGATCGTGAGCAAGAACCTCGAAGCCCGGGCAAAACGACCCGCCAGCGGATCGCACTCCGGCCGCGGCCGCCGCGGCCCCCGCGACAAACGCGGACAGGGCGGCAAATGATCGTAGCGCGCCGCCGCGTGCGTGCGGCGATTGCAGCTCAGTGCGTGACGTGGTAGCGCAGCCATCCCGGCTCGCGACAAGTTCCCCAACCACCTCCGACAACCGTCGCATATCAGCCCACCACCGAAGGCAGCCCGCCTACGAGGAGAACCCACCATGTGGGCAATTTGCCGGAACTTTAGAGCCTGGTCGGTCGCGATGCTCGCGGTCCAGTTTCTGCCTGTGCAGGGCCAGTGCCGCGCCGCAGAGCAAGAAGGGACCGGCAAGGAGAATACGATCTCGTTCGATCTTGGCAAAGACGTGAAACTGGAGATGATCTTGATTCCGGCCGGCTCGTTCGTGATGGGCAACGCCGAGGGGGCGGCCGATCAGCAACCGGTCCACAAGGTGACGCTCACGCGGCCCTTCTACATGGGCAAGTACAAAGTCACGCTAGCCCAGATGGAGGCGCTCATGGGGCCGCGGCGGCGGTTCGGCGGCCCCGGCGGGCAAGGAGGCGATCCCACGTCACCAGCGAATCCCGGCGCAAGCCAATCCCGCCGCGCAGCCCGCGGCAACTGCCGAGCGCGGAACGGCCGCCCCGGCAAGTCCGCCGGCCTCAACCGATTCGGTCCCCAAGGGCATGCGCGCCTTTGCCCCGCAGAACCCCCGCAACCCGGTCACCTTCGCGACTTGGGAAAGCGCACAGTCGTTTATCAAGAAGCTCAACGAGAAGTTCGCCGACGCGGGCGGCAAGTTCGCCCTGCCCACCGAGGCCCAGTGGGAATATGCCTGCCGGGCCGGTACGAGCACCCTGTACTACTTCGGCGATTCGAAGGCGGACCTGAACGACTATGCCTGGTCGCGCGACGTCGCCGGCGGCAAGGCCCATCCGGTCGGTGAGAAGAAGCCCAACGCCTGGGGCCTTTACGATATGCTGGGAAACACGTGGGAATGGTGCGAAGACTGGTATCAGCGCGACTATTACAAGCACTCGCCTACGGAAGACCCGACCGGCCCGGCCGATGGCCTGGCCCGCGTACTTCGCGGCGGCGGCTGGAACGACGATCCGATCTATTGCACTTGTTTTTTCCGCAACCGCAACGTCCCCCAGGGCGCCAGCTACGATCAAGGATTTCGCGTCATTTTCGTCAAGTAAGGCCGTGCACGATTGACGTTGTGGTGCAGGCGTCCCGCCTGCATTTCGTGCGCAGGCGGGATGCCTGCACCACAAAGCTTGCGTGTTCCGGCTGAACGCTTTGGAGGAAGAACCTATGCAGGCGAAAACTCGAACACTCCTCGGCATGTCGGCCGCTGTGATGGCGATTCTCATGGCATCGGCCGGCGCGGACACACCGGCGGGCAATCCGAAGGACACGATCGCCCTGGACCTTGGCAGCGGCGTAAAGTTGGAGATGGTGTTGATTCCGGCCGGCTCGTTCATGATGGGCGACCCGGCCGGCGCCGAAGACGAGCGGCCCGTCCACAAAGTGACCATCTCGCAGCCCTTCCATCTCGGCAAGTACGTGGTCACGCAGCAGCAATGGGACGCGTTGATGCCGAGCAATCCAAGTGTGTATCGCGGCCCGCGGAACCCGGTTGAACAGCGTCGGCTGGCCCGAGTGTCAGGTGTTCCTCGAGAAGCTCAACGCGAAGTTTGCCGCCTCGGGCGTCAAGTTCGGCCTGCCCACCGAGGCCCAATGGGAATATGCCTGCCGGGCCGGCGGCAGCGGCAAGTTCTTTTTCGGCGACGACGACAGCCAACTGGCGGACTACGCCTGGTTTGCCGGCAATTCGGGCGGAACGACGCACCCTGTGGGAGCCAAGAAGCCGAACGCCTGGGGCCTCTATGACATGCACGGCAACGTGTGCCAGTGGTGCGCCGATTGGTACGCGCCCGATTACTATCAGAACTCTCCCGCCGCCGATCCGCCCGGCGTGGCTTTGAGTTATCACCGCGTGGTTCGCGGCGGCTGCTTCGATCAGTTCGCGTCGCATTGCCGCACGGCGTACCGCAACATGAACGACCCGGCCGACCGGAACGACAACGTCGGCTTCCGCGTGATGTGCATGCCGGCCCGGTAGACGCGGCATCTTGCCGCGTCATTTGCAACGGAACCACTACGACTAAGTGTCAGGTCAATTTGGTGTCCGTCCTGCTGCTAAGGGTGGTCGGAATGCGGGGCGGTCGATGGTGGCATCTCGTGATAGGGCATTTGCGCTTCGTACAGGGCAATCTTGGCCTTGATCGATTCCGCCAACGGCTGCTTGTTCTGTTCGGTGGCCAGTTGCAAGGCTTTGCGCTGTTTGCACGGCCTCGGAGAATCGCCCCGCCTCCGCATAGGCGGCCGCCAGGGTGTCGAGAACGTTCGCATCACGGTCGCCGCTAAGCTCCATCAACCGTTGCGCCCATTTCACCGCCTCGGCCCCGTCGCGGAAGGACGCCTCCGGACAGGTCGCACGCAACCACGCCAGGTTGTTCAAAGCCTCTTCGTGGTCGGGCTTGACTTTCAGAGTCTGCCGGTAATGTTCGATGGCCTCCTCAATCTGGCCCCGACCGGCCAGCGCCAGGCCAAGGTTGTAGTGAGCGTCTGCAAAGTCCGGCTCGATCTCCAAGGCCTTGCGGAAACAGTCGATCGCCTCGTCAATTTTCCCCCGCCCGGCCAGAATCGTGCCGAGGTTGTTACGGGGCTCGGCGTAGCCAGGGTTGATCGCCAGGGCCTTCTGATAACGGGACATGGCTTCATCGAGTTGTCCGCGAGCCGCCAGCGCCAAGCCGAGGCGATAGTGGGCCTCCGCATAGTCGGGCTTGATCGCCAGGGCCTTCTGATGATGGGACATGGCTCCATCGACTTGTCCGCGAGCCGCCAGCGCCAAGCCGAGGCGATAGTGGGCCTCCGCATAGTCGGGCTTAATCGCCAGGGCCTTCTGATAATGGGACATGGCTTCATCGACTTGTCCGCGAGCCGCCAGCGCCAGGCCGAGGCTATAGTGGGCCTCCGCAAAGTAGGGCTTGATTTCCACCGCCTTCCGGTACTCGGTGATCGCCTCGTCGAGCCGCCCGAGCCGTGCAAGAATCAAGCCAAGGTTGTTGTGGGCCTCCGCAAAGTCGGGCTTGATTTCCACCGCCTTCCGGTACTCGGTGATCGCCTCGTCGAGCCGGCCGAGCCGTGTAAAAATCAAGCCAAGGTTGCAGTGGGCGGCCGCGAAGTCGGGCCTGATTTCCAACGCCTTCCGGTAATGGGCGATGGCCTTGTCGAGCCGGCCGGAGTCATCGAGATCGATGTCCACGTTCGGGTAGATAAAGATGCTGTACCCGATCTTGGCAACCGGTTCTCGATTCCGCAGCGCGGCATACATGTCTATGTCCGGGAGAGACGCGCCCTGGAGATGTGTCGCGCTTACGGCAACATAGGCCGGAACGGTGATTTCCGGAGCTTCCTTCTGATCGCGCGGCGGTTCCAACAGCGTGCAGCCCGGCAGCGGCTCGTACGCGATGCCATACCGCTGAGGGCTGTCCGAGCCGGAGTAGCTCAGGAGGACCTTCGGGATGTGATGCTCACGCATGTACCGACCAAGGCCCTTCAGGTCTTGGCCCCAGTCAAGATCGCAATCCACGAAATACTTGTAGCCGTTCTCCGGCCCGCCCACGAGTTCGTTGAAGTAGGCGAGGTAGTGGGGATGGATGTAAAGGGATGCGCCGAGGTACCATAGCGCCAGCCCGCCGCAGAGGATGGCCACGATCTTTCTCGACAAGAGGTATGTGATTCCGCCGGCAATGAACACGAAAAGGAACGGATACATTGGAAGGAGATAACGCAAGCCGCGGCATTGGGCGTGGACGGCAAACAGAGCGAAGATCGCCAAAGCCGGCGCCAGGAGAAACGTTTCGGAAATCCACTCTCCCCGGACGGCCTTCTTGACAAAGACCCAAATCGCCACCACCAGACCGATCATCGCGGCGATCGGCGTCTTCAGCAGAAATGACGTGGTGTAGAAATAGCAACCCCATCGGCACGGCAGGCACTCGCCGCAAAGAAAGACCCACTGCGGCCGGCTGACATATTCCCGCTGATACTGAAGACCGGCGAAATACGGCTCGAGGTTCCCCCGGTAGCCCAGCAGGAATACCGCGAGCCCAACGGCGCCGAAGATGAGGCAGCCGCGCCAGGGCAGCGATTTGGTCTGGAAAAACCAGAACAGGGCCAGTACGACACAAAGAGGCACAAGCAGCACCGCGGTATACTTTGACAGCAGCGCAAGGCCCAGGGCGATGCCCGCAACAATGGCGACGGATAACCGATCTTCTCGAAGCATCCGCCAAAAATAATAAACGGTGGCAAAGAAGAATGTCGTCAGCGCGATATCCGGCGTGATGAGCCGCGCATGGGCGAGAATATTGGGACAGAAACTGTAGAGGACCACGGCGATGACGGCGCCGGAGTTGCCGTACAGCGCAAAGCTCCAAGAGAAAACATACCAGCCCAGAAGCAGGGCCACGAGCACCATCATCAGCCGCGCGAGCGTCAGCAGCCGGTCTCCGTCGTTTGCCGGACTGGAAAGGATCGCCCGCCCCCGCTCGATATCGAGTATCGTGCGATAGTGCGGGTTGCGATGCCACCGCGGATCTTGCTTCCACAGGGTGTCATCCGTTGAAACAAACAACAGCGGAACGCTGTGGAGGTAGTAGGACAACGGCGGATGCAGGATCGAGCCGGGCACATCCCATCGACCGGTTTGCAGCAGGTATTTTCCCAGGCCGAAGTAGTGTGTCTCGTCAAAGGTTGACGATTCCTGCACCATGCTCGTCGTGGCCCTGACGGCGAAGACGATCAGGCAAAGCAGGAATACGATCCAGGCGCCGGGTCTTATGGAACGATGCGGTGGCGCAGGAACACCGGTTCGATCAGCCGCGACCGGAGTCTCTTGACTGTCGGATTCTGCTTCCTTCGCCAAATCAGGCTCCCTTCGATGCGATATCGCTGAAGCCTACCCGGCATTTCTGCCGTGATCGGGCTTGAGCTACCAACAGTGGATCGACCACCACTGAGGGGCGTGCCGTCCTCCGCGAAGCCGACCTGGCATCGAGCGTCAACTTCTATCGGTGGCGACGCTTCATGGGCCTGAAAACAGTAATAGTATAGCCCAATCCCTTTCTCGTGACCACAAAGTCACTCGTCATTAAGGCTGGGCTGAACCGGGCGCCGATGCTGTTTGCATTTCGCGAACGGGAGTTCCCGCTTCGTACAGCGGGATCTTGGCCTTCAAGGACGCCGCCAGCGGCTGCTTGCCCTGTTTGGTGGCCAAGGCCAGGGCCTGCTCGGCCGTCTTGACGGCCTCGGGAAATCGCCCTGCCTCGGCATAGGCGGCGGCCAAGGTGCCCAGAACGGCCGGCTCCCGCCCGTCGGAGAGTTGCACCGCCCGTTGGGCCAGCTCGACGGCTTCCTCGCCGTTGCGGATCGAAGCGTTCGGGTTGGTCGCCAAGATCCAGGCCATTTCGTTCAGCGAGGCGATGTCGTCCGGATGCGAGCGCAGCAATTCACGCCGCTCGGCCAGCCCCTTCAGGATTTTTTCCCGCTGGGACCGGGCAATGCCGAGGTTGTTGTGGGCATCGGCAAGATCGGGCTTGACTTCCAGGGCCTTCTGGTAGTGAGCCATCGCCTCGTCGAACCGTCCGCTCCGCGCCAAAGCGATCCCGAGGTTGTAGTGGGTGTCGGCAGAGCCGGGCTTGAGTTCCAGTGCTTTACGGAACTGGGCGATCGCCGTGTCCACCTGTCCGCGATTGACAAGAGCTATGCCCAGGTTGTTGTACGCCAGCGCGTCGTTGGGATCGATTTCCAGGGCCTTTTGGTAGTGGGTGATCGCCTCGTCGTACCGACCGCACCGTGCCAAAAGGATCCCGAGATTGTCGTGGGCCTGCGTATAGTCGGGGTTGATTTCCAGGGCCTTCTGGCAATGGATGATCGCCTCGTCGAAGCGTCCGCGACCCCTCAGAGCCGCGCCGAGGTTGTTGTGGGCGTACGCGTAGTCGGGCTTGATTTCCAAGGCCTTCTCGTAGTGGGCGATCGCTTCGTCAGCTTGCCCGCGGTCAGCCAGAACGAGGCCCAAATTGTTATGGGCCATCCAACAACCTGGATTGCCATTGACGATTGCCTGATAAAACGTCTTGGCATCGGCGTAGACGTGGCTCTGCCGCCAGGTCAAGACGGCCAAGGCGGCCAACGAGGCGAGACACAACGCGTAGCCGGTCGGCCGATGCCAGAGCGGGCGGCCCAGTGTTGCCGTCACGGCAGCGAAAATCGCGCAAGGCACGATCATCGCCGCATACTGCCAGTGATCTGCCACCAGAGAATATTCCATGTAGGAGATGTTCACGAAGCCCAGCACCGGCAGCAAGAGCCCCACGTAGCAGACCATCAGCATCACCACCGGGCGGCCCCAGCCGCGCCGCTGCCACCAACCTACGGCCAGAATCGCCACCAGCAACACGCCCGGCAGATAGGACAGCACGTCGCGCGGGTCGATGCTCCAGCGCGGGTACACAGGAATCAGTTTGACCGGCCAAATCAGCTTCCCAAGGTAGAACCACACCGCGCAGCCCGCCACCGCGGCGCGGCTCAGAAGACTGTCGGAACGCACCGTGGTCTCTCCACCCCCTACGAAGTGCTGCCCCCACACTTCCAGGCAGGTCATCAGCGCGCCGATCAGCAGGAAGGGAAGAACTCGCAGCAAGTCGTGCCGTCCGATGCGGCCTCGCTGCCACCAGGCGCACGCCAGCAACACCACCGGCAGCGTCAGCACCATGCCCTTGGCCAACGTTGACAGCAAAAACCCGGCGATCGACAACACCATGCACCACCGCTTCCCCTTTTCCTCGGAGAGCAGGTAAAGGAGCACGGAGAGCAGCGCTAGCAATAGGGAGAGAATGTTTTTGAGCTGCGTGATCCAGGCCACACTCTCGACGTTCACCGGATGGAGCGCGAAGAGGGCCGCCGCGAACATCGCCCCGGGCGCATTGAGTTGCAAGAGAATCCGCCACACCAATAGCGCCGAGATGGCATGCAGCGCAATGTTCACGAGGTGGAAGCCGAGCGGATCGAGACCCCAGATGTCGAACTGGAGCCGGTAAGCGGTAAACGTCAGCGGCCAGTAATTGAGGTACGTGCCGGGCACCCACGTCTTGAGCAGGCCGCCGGGTTTGAGGACCGGATTGTTCAGCAGGTGCGCATCATCGTCCAAGATGAACCCGCCCCGCCAGGCCGGCTGGTAGACCAGGAAAACCGCGACCACCAAGGCGACGACGAACAACCAGTCCTTGAGCCCGAACGGCCGGGCCGCGGCTGGAGAGTCTCGCCGGGGTGTTGGCGGTCGGGCCAATGAGGATTGACGGTTGCGACGTATCATAAGCTCAAAAAGTAGACGCGGCATCTTGCCGCGTCATGTCCGACGGAATCACTATGAGTAGGTGTCGAGTCGATTTGGTGTCCGTCCTGCGCGCTTAAGGGTGGTCGGAATGCGGGGCGGCCGATGGTTGCATCTCGTGATAGGGCGTTTGCGACTGGTAAAGTGGAAGCTTGGCCTTGATGGATTTGGCCAGCGGTTGCTTGTCTTGTTGGGCGGCCAGTTCCATGGCCTTGTGTGCGGTCTGCGCAGCCTCGGGAAATCGCCCTGCCTCGGCGTAGGCGGCGGCCAGGGTATCGAGAATGTCCGGATCGCGGTTGTCGGTGAGCGTTGCCGCCCGCTGGGCGAGTTCGACGGCCCTGCGGCCATCTCGCAGAGATGCCTCGCCGCTGGTGGCCAACGCCCGGGCCACCTGATTCAGCCCCATGACGTTATCCGGCTGCAAACGGATGAATTCGCTACAGTGGGCAATCGCCTCGGCGATTTTCCCTTGTTGGTACAAAGCGCCGCCCAAATTGTAATGCGCTTTCGCATAGTCGGGCGCGATTTGCAGCGTCTTTTCATACTCGGCCTTCGCCTCGTCGAGGTGTCCGCCCCGCGCCAAGGCAATGCCCAGGTTGTAGTGCACGTCGGCAAGTCGGGGATCAATTTCCAATGCCTTCCGGTACTGGGCGATGCCCTCGTCCAGTTGCCCGTTTTGCACCAGGGCAGCGCCCAGCTTGCTGTACGCCTCGATCTGGCGGGGATTGAGCGCGAGGGCCTTGCGGTACTCGGCCAACGCTTCGTTGCCCCGCCCGCAAGCGACCAAAGCCGCGCCGAGGTTGTTATGATACTCTGCTTCGTCGGGCTTGATTTGCACGGCCTGCTGATAATGGGTGATGGCTTCAGAGAGCCGTCCGCGGCCGGCCAGGGCGTTGCCGAGGTTACTGTATGCCTCCGCGTCGCCGGGGTCGATTTCCACTGCCTTCCGGAAACAGGCCATGGCTTCGTCGAACTGTCCTTGGCCGGCCAGAACTGCGCCGAGGTTGTTGTAGGCATCGGCGAAATCGGGATTGATCTCCAACGCTTTTCGGTAATGGGCCATGGCTTCGTTAACCCGTCCGCAGCCGGCCAAAGCCGCGCCGAGGCTGTTGTAGGCATCCGCGAAATCGGGATTGATTTTCAGTGCCTTCTGGTACTGGGCGATTGCCTCGTCGAACTGTTTCCGGCCGGCCAGGGCGTTGCCGAGGTTGTTGTAGGCCAACGTGTAGCCGGGCGTGAGCTGCAACGCTTTTCGGTACTGGGCCATGGCTTCGTTAACCCGTCCGCGGCCGGCCAGGGCGTTGCCGAGGTTGTTGTGCGCTTCAACGTAGGCGGGTTCGAGTTCGAGCGACTCCCGGTACTCGGCGATGGCTTCATCAGTCTGGCCGCGTGCGGCCATCAGGATACCGAGATTGTTATGAGTCAAGCAGCTATTGGGATTCTCGGCGATCGTCGTCCGATAGAGCAACTCCGCATCGGCATACCTCCGACTTTGCTGCCAGGTCAAACCGCCCAGCATGGCCAACGAGGCGAGACACAACGCGTAGCCGGTCGGCCGATGCCAGAGTTGACGGCCCAGTGTTGCCGTCACGGCAGCGAAAATCGCGCAAGGCACAATCATCGCCGCATACTGGTAGTGATCTGCCACCAGAGAGAATCTCATATAGGAGATGTTCACGAAGCCCAACACCGGCAGCAATAGCGCCACGTAGCAGACCAGCAGCATCACCACGGGGCGGCCCCAGCCGCGGCGCTGCCACCAACCTAAGGCCAGAATCGCCACCAGCAACACGCCCGGCAGATAGGACAACACGTCGCGCGGGTCGATGTTCCAACGCGGGTACACAAAAATCAGTCTGACCGGCCAAATCAGCTTCCAAAGGTAGAACCACACCGCACAGCCCGCTACCGCGGCGCGGCTCAGAAGGCTGTCGGAACGCACCATGGCATCGCCAGCCCCTACGAGGCGCTGCCCCCACATTTCCATGCCGGTCATCAGCGCGCCGATCAGCAGGAAGGGAAGAACTCGCAGCAAGTTGTGCCGTCCGATACGGCCTCGCTGCCACCAAGCGCACGCCAGCAACACCACCGGCAGCGTCAGCACCATGCCCTTGGCCAACGTTGACAGCAAAAACACGGCGATCGACAACACCATGCACCACCGCTTCCCCTTTTCCTCGGAGAGCAGATAAAGGAGCACGGAGAGCAGCGCCAGCAGCAGGGACAGGATGTTTTTGAGTTGCGCGATCCAGGCCACACTCTCGACGTTCACCGGATGGAGCGCGAAGAGAGCCGCCGCGAACATCGCCCCCGGCGCATTGAGTTGCAAGAGAATCCGCCACACCAATAGCGCCGAGATGGCATGCACTGCAATGTTCACGAGGTGGAAGCCGAGCGGATTGAGACCCCAGATGTCGAACTGGAGCCGGTAAGCGGTAAACGTCAGCGGCCAGTAATTGAGGTACGTGCCGGGCACCCACGTCTTGAGCAGACCGCCGGGTTTGAGGACCGGATTGTTCGCCAGGTGCAAATCATCGTCCAAGATGAACCCGCCCCACCAGGCCGGCTGGTAGACCAGGAAAACCGCGACCACCAAGGCGACGACGAACAACCACTCCTTGAGCCCGAACGGCCGGGCCACGGCTGGAGAGTCCCGCCGGGGTGTTGGCGGTCGGGCCGATGAGGATTGACGGTTGCGACGTTTCATGGGCTAAGAAAACAGTATAGCCCAGTTCACTCTGACGGCCAATGTTGTCTGGCCGCTACGGCGGGGCGGCCCAGTAGACGCGGCATCTTGCCGCGTCATGTGCGACGGAACCAACGCCCGGCCCGACCACATCGCGTCAGCGGGCCGAGTCTATCCAGTCGCAGGTCAAGGTGCAAGTCTTCGAAGTCGAGGTGCTTTTGCAGAAGAGGGGTGTGAGCCACAGGTTGCTGGTGATCGGGACGGTGACCGTAGCGGTGACCGTCGTCGTGGTAGTGGTAATCGTGGCAGGGCTTATGGAGACCGTGCCGCCGCTGATACCGACGGCAGTGAGGATATTCTGACCGGCCGTCTGACCATTCGAGGCGGTGGCCCCCGGTACGATACACGCACGCGCCGCCTCGAACGCCGCGTTGCCGGCGGTCTGCTGGAGCATGTTGTACCTGCCGAATTCCAGCGCGGCGAAGAGGAACAAGGTCAAGATCGGCACCGTCAGGGCAAACTCGACGGCGGCCGCGCCATTGCGGCCTGCCATCCATCGCTTCCGGCCGGCCCCCTGTCGCGTGGTATTCATGGCGATTTCCCCTGGCAGGCACGCGGTTCTATTGGGTGAGGAGCACGGGAATGGTCTCGGCCAATGTTGTGAAGGCGGCTTGTACGGCAGCGGTATTGGTCACAAGGAGGAACTGACCTCCCGTTTGCGAGGCAAGTTGCTGCATCGTCGTGTTGTTTCCTCCCGAGAGCAGACCAATGGTATGAATGGTAATGCCGGCGCTGGTTGCCTGTGAGATCAAGGTCTGAGGGTCCACGCCCTCGTTCCACTCACCGTCGGAGAAAACGATAATGACTTGATTCCACGGCGTGCCGTCGCTCGAGGAGGTAAACAAGTTGAAGGCTGCTTGCAGGCCGGCCGACAGGTTCGTGCCGCCGTTTTCTATCCCGTCGGAATAGATGTTCGTGGTCAGATAGTAGGAGAGCTTGCTGCTGATCGTACTGTAGGTGGAAGTAAATGTGCAGTCCGTGCTTGCAGAATCAGCAAAAGTGATCATGCCCACTTGGTTCTGCGAGGTACCGCCAGGCGAGTTGGTAAGGGTCGTGAGGAAGGTATTGGCTCCTGTGACGAGATTGGCCAGGCGGCTGGACGTGGAGTTCGGCGAATAAGGAGAGCGAGGATACTGGTTTGGGAGATAACCTATGGGAGAAGGGTAGGACCAGTCGGTGCCGGACATGTCGAAACACATGGATCCCGAGCGGTCGAAAACGAAGCACCACTTGTTTCGCACGAATGCGGCCGTGGAAGTTTTGGACGTCGAAAAGGTTTTGGTGCCCAGCACGGGGGCGAAGAACAGCAGCGGCGACACCGTGGCGGTCACCTGAGCCGCCGTCGTCGGCGTGCCTCCTGCCGAGAACGTCCAAGGTCCGCTCGTGGAATACGCCACCTTGCCGAGCGTCACGTTGCTGGAAGTAATCGTCAAGGGGCTGCCGCAAACCTTATTGGCGGCGGCGTAAGTGATGGCCGTGTTGGTTGCCGTCGTTTGGCTGCCGCCCTGCGACAGCGCCACGACGGCCGCTTTCGCGGCGGCGTCGGTCGCCACGCGCAATTGCTCGCGGGCCAGGAACATGTAGGCTATGTCCACGGAAAACGCCGCTGCCGCAAGCAGGATTACCAGCGTTACGGCCACCAACACGAGCATGGCTCCCCAACGCGGGTGTCTGGCTCGCCGGAATTTCCGGAAGTTGGTCATATCGCGCATCGCTTCGCCTCCTACTGATGATCCATAACCGCCGTTGCCCCGACGTTTGTGAGTGTCTTGCCGACAACGAACGCCGACATCCAGGTGTTGGAACTGAATGGCGCGGTTACCGTGACGGTGATCTGCGTCCCGGTGGTTGTCGTAGAGGTGACGGTGGGCGTGATCGAGATCGAACCTCCCGAGACCCCGAACGCCGTCAGCACGTTCTGCGCAGCCGTGGTGGCTCCCGCGCTGGTCTGCCCGGGGGTAATCGCCGCTCGCGCGCCTTCATAGGCCGCCGATGTCAAATGCTGTTTGAGGAAGATCGCGTTGGTAGCCTCGATTGACCCCAGCGCGACGACCATCAGAATAGGAAGGCAGACGGCGAGTTCCGCGGTCGCCAGGCCTCGGCGGCTTTGGGTGGCGCGACGCGGTGATGCGCAAGGCACGGTAATCATAATTCGTGGCGATCCTCCAAGAGCCGCATACCTAGTGCCCCTAAGAATAGTATAGGTCATAAAACCGGCATCCGTAGAGACGGCATGAGGGCGTAGCCGGAGATTCGACAAGGTCGTGAAGCTTCGCCGCCGGGTGGAGATGTACTAGTGGGAAGAGAAGAAGTCGTCGAAAACCACGAAGACGTTTGGCGGCGGCACGGAGAAGGTGACTACCTACTCCTATGAGAAGGGATGGCACGACCAGCCGATCAGGTCCAGCGGGTTCAAGAAAACCCAGGAGCACGCCAACCCCTCGATGCGCCTGGCGACAAGCGAAGAGACAGCCGAGATGGTCCATTTTGGGCCTCGTGCGGCCGAAAAATGTGCCTGTCCCCATACCGGCCCGTTCTCTCCTGCGAAATTGCCGTAACACTATGACAAATAGCTAGTTACGGCACAAGAACTGTCTCCGAGGCAATGCGAAACGCCCCCACTCGATGTCCGATTTTCTGTCGGGCCGCAAAAAGCTCTTGACATTTTATTCTCGAGTCGATAAATTACTTTGTAGTACAAAGCTAATTTTTCTGGAGGTGGCCCATGGACGTTGACGAAGCCCAAGCTCGCATGCAGGAAATCCAGCGGATCATGGAACGGGCGACCCTGTTCACGCTGCTGCCGGGCAGCTCGGCCATCATTGGCGGGCTGTTGGTGCTGGCCGGCTGCGCGGTCAGCTACGGCATGTTTCACTCGCTCGATTTCGCCGATTTTCTCCGCCTGTCGATCAACGGGCAGATCGGCTTCTGCATCATGTGGTTTCTGATCGGGGTGATCGGCGTGCTGGTGGAGGTGATTCTGACGACCCGGGCAGCCGCCCAACAGCAACTCGTGCCCGCCAGCCGGCCGATGCGCGTGGCGGCGTTCTCGCTGACGCCGAGCGTCATCGTGGCGATGGTGTTGACGGTCAAGTTTCTGCTGCCGGTGAACCCGACGGTCGTGTCCATGCTGATGAAGTTCAACTTCGAGATTCCCGAGATGCCGAAGGCGGAAGAAATTCAGTACATCGTGCCGGTGTGGATGATGCTCTACGGCACGGGCGTCTACACGGCGGGTCTGTTCTCGATTCGGCCGCCCCGCGTGCTCGGCATGGCGTTCATCGCGCTGGGCGTTGTGGCCTTGATGTGTTTTCCGCAGTACGGCGTGGTGTCGGCCGTGCTGTCGTTTGGATTGCTGCACATTGTGTTCGGCCTCTATATTCTTTGGAAGCAGCGGCAAACGGTGCCCTCATGAGCGAACCGGTCAAACCCGACGACATCGATGCGGTGATCCACGAGCGCGTGCGATTGTCGCTGGTGGCGGCGCTGGCTGTGTCGCCGCAACTGAGCTTCAACGAGTTGAAGGCGATGCTGGGACTTACCGACGGCAACTTGAGCGCCCACTCGCGAACGCTGGAAGAGGCGGGCTACATCGTCGTCGAGAAGAGTTTTCGGGGCCGCCGTCCCTACACGGAGATGAGTTTGACGCCCAAGGGGCGGAGGGCCTTCGAGCGGTACCTGAAAACGTTGCGTCAGATCGTGGACCAGGGAAACCGGGTCAAAGGAGAGAAAGGCGACTCATCGTGAGATTGGTCCGCGGAACGATGTTTTTTTGCCGGTACACTTTGTAGTCCAAAGTACTTTACAGGAGAAACACCATGAAACGCCGACTCTTGCTGATTCTGGCGGCCGTGCAACGGCCGGGCGACAGGCACTACCGGTTGATCAAGTACTCGGAGTTCCCTCCGCTGAGCTTGTTGACCATCGCGGGGCTGACGCCGGAGGACTGGGAGGTCGTCGTGCGCGACGAGCACGTCGAATCGTCGGAGGCGGAGGGCGACTTCGATCTGGTCGGCATCCAGACTTACATTTCGTCGGCGGCCCGGGCGTACGAACTGGCCGAGCGATGGCAACGGCGCGGGGCGAAGGTCGTACTGGGCGGGCTGCACCCGACGAGCTTGCCTTATGAGGCGGCCGACCACGCCGACGCGGTGTGTATCGGTCCGGCGGAGACGGTTTGGGCCCAAATTCTCGCTGACTGCGAGCACGGGCGGCTGCGGAAGTTTTACAGGGGGCGATCGGAGGGCTCGGCGGCGTTGGTGCCGATTCCTGCGCCGCGATCTGATGAACCCGCGGCGTACTTGGTGCGACACACGATGGTCACGTCGCGGGGTTGCCCCCATGCGTGCGACTTTTGCTACAAGAGCAGTTTTTGGGGGCCGAAGTATTACGAAGCCCGCCCGATGGTCGAGGTGGAACGGGAGTTGGCTGAGATCGACGACCATCTGGTGTTTTTTCTGGACGACAATTTGCTGGCCAATCGGCGTCACGCCCGGGCGCTGTTCGAGGTGTTGCGCGGATCGGGCATTGTGTGGCAGGCGGCGGCGTCGCTGGACGTGGCTCGCGATCCGCGGTATCTGGACGAGGCGTACGAGGCGGGATGCCGCAGTCTGTTCGTAGGTTTCGAGTCGCTCTCGCCGGAGAATATGCGAGGGAACAACAAGCCGGTGAACGCGGCCACGGACTATGGCGAGGTGTGCCGCCGATTCCATGACGCGGGCATCATGATCAACGGCAGCTTCGTGTTCGGTTTCGATTGCGACGGGCCGGACGTGTTCGAACGGACGCTGGAGTTCACGGCGGAGAACAAGATCCTGACGGCGTCGTTTCACGTGCTGACGCCGCTGCCGGGGACGCCCGTTTTCGCGCGGCTGGAGGCGGAAGGGCGGATTTTGCACCGCGATTGGAGCCAATACGACACGTATCACGCGGTGTTTCAGCCGCGGCGGATGACGCCCGAGCAACTTGAGGAGGGTTATGGCCGGGCGAAACGCGAGTTTGCCGGTTGGCGGTCGATTTTGCGCCGCTCGGTGGGACTGCCCGGGGCGCTGAAGCGGATCGCGTACAACGCGGCGTGGATGAAGATCGACCCGCTGTGGGTGGCGATCATCCGGGCGGGGATGATGCCGGTGGCAACGCAGATTTTCGAGCGGATTCTCCAACTCAGCACCAGAGTTGCGGAGCGAGGGCGGAGGACCGCACGGGGGCCGAAAAAGGTACCGTCGGGAGATTTGCCGGGCGCCGATTGGTCGCCGCTTTCGGGGCCGAGGGCTCCGCTGACGGGCAGCAGCCAGGCGGCGAGCGTCACACGGATTGGGGTTCGAGCGGCGGCTGGCCCAGGCGCAGAATCATGCGTCGCACGATTACCAGTGGAATCAGGCCAACGACGCCAAAGGAGCAGTCGAGAAGTTGCCAATAGATCGGGATGCCGCGGATCGGGCCGCAAATCAGTGCCAGCGGAATGACCAGGAGGCAGGCAATCATGCCGAACTCAACGACCCAGATGTTCTCGACCGGGTCCTTCAACGGCCCCAGAAAAGCGACGGCGATCACGATGTGGGCGAACGCCAGCCAGTCGGTGCCATACGCGAGGAATGGGTACTCGCGAGCGGTGATTTCGAGGGCCTCGCGGACGTGCGACAGCCAATATGCCAAGCCCGGCAAGGCAGCCCCGGCGGCAGTCCCTTCGCCGAACCAGGATGTCAGCAGCCGCAGTTCCCAACACAGTGGAAACGCGGTCAGCCCGCTCGCGACCAGTGCGATGACAAATAGACTCAACACAAGGCGGATGTTCAACAGGCGGCGTGCGGATTGGAGATCGGGCGTCGTCATGGCGGTTCCCCTTGGCAGGCGGGGGTTTCTGAGTGCCAGTTTAGCCTGCTTCAACTCGTATGCACAGCAGGCCGATTGTTGGCGAAAAAGGGGACAGGCACCGTCGCCAAAAACGCTGTTTTGCGGAACGAAGCTTGATCGAGGCGACGAAGCCAGTCCCCATTTTCAGGATAGGGATCGCTTTCTGACACCCGTGTAGGCGGCTGCCCAACCGGCGGCAGAAAAGGAGGCTTGTCATGCGAATCTGTTCCATCAGCTTGGGAAAGAAGGGGCAAGTCTGGAAACTGGGGTTCCAGCTTGCGGTGTCGGCCGCGGTGATCGTGTTGGCGCTCGCGCTGTTCGTTTATCCGGCGATCACCATCTGCGCCGTCGTGATGGACCCGCAACTGAGACAGACCGGCGAGAGCCGATTTGTGCCCGAGTGGTTTGAGTCGGCCGCGCCGCGATTCATTTCGTGGGCGAACATGTACCTGGACACGAACTACGGACAGTCAGTCTCTCACGACAACATTCCCGCCACGGAATGGCCCATGTTCGGCGCGGTGTTCGTTCTGGTGACCGCTGAAGACCTGCAAAGACAGGGCAAGATCGACGCAAGGCGGGGAACCGTTCGCGAGGCGGTTGACAAGGCGGCCGAGATCGTCGCTTCGCCGGCGACGGGCACCTGGGTGAAGACAAAATGGGGCGACGGCTATCGGGAAAAAGAGAACGTGTTCTATCGAATGCTGCTGATCCTCGGTCTGTCGTCCTACGAGACGATCACCGGAAACACGCAGTATCGCGAAATGATGTCTCACCAGCGGCTAACGCTGGCCGACGAGTTGGCCGGCGCCAAACTGCACCTGCGGGACGACTATCCCGGCGAGTGCTATCCGGCCGACATGCTTTGGGCGGTGGCCGCGATTCAGCGTGCGGCACGGCTGGAAAACACGCGCCACGACGAGCTGGCCGCAAGTCTGATTGCGGCGTTCGATGGACCGTTGAAGGCGCCGGAGGGGTTGCCCGCGTTTCAGGCCAACTCCAGATCGGGCCTGATGATTCAGGGGCGCGCGGTTGTGCCAACTCGGGCATACTCCTGTTTACCGCCGAACTGGACCCGGCGGTCGCGGGGCGTTGGTACGAGGCCTACGAAAAAAACTACTGGAAAGACACCGGCTGGATCGCCGGCTTCAGGGAGATGCCCCGCAAATGGCACGGCGACTTCATGGACGTTGACTCGGGGCCGGTGGTGTTCGGGTTCGGATCGGTGGCGTCGGCCTTCGGCATTGGGGCGGCCAAGACCGTCGGACGGATCGACCACGCGGCGCCGCTGACGATGGAGGTGGTTGCCTCGTCGTGGCCGACGCCATTTGGACCACTGGTGCCCGGACTGATGGGCCGCCTGAGCGTCAAGAGTTGGAGTCTGGGCGAAGTGGCCCTTCTGTTCTCCATGACAAGACCCACTTACGTGGCGGACAAGATTCCGTTCCAAGGGGCCTGCGCCGCCGATCGTGTGGGTACTCGTTGCCGGCTATGCGAGCCTGGGACTCTTCTTCATTGGTTTCGAGATCCGGAGTGTTCGTCGCCTGATTCGAGGGCATCGGGAAATCAGCGCCCGCGGCAAGAGCCTGACGCGTAAATGCTAGGCAGGGGCCATGCCACTGCTTCGGCAGAATCGGTGCCGGGAAAAGGCGGAAAGACCCTGCTTACAAGCAGGCAACGGCACAATGTCCACGGCGGCCCGTCATCCGGGCCGTTCGCGGCTTGCCCGGTTTATTCGCCTTTTGGCGTCACCGGTGCGCTCAGCACCACCTTGCCCGCATCACGGTGCTCGCCCGGTTGCAGCGGTTCAATGCTGACGCACTTGCTGCTCCCGTGGCCGGCTGCCGCCGCGACTAGCAGGGGAATGCCGGGCAACACATTGTCGAGACGAAACCGACCGCCCGGGATCCGTTGGTCACCTCCGTGCTCCCGCGTAAGGTTGCTGTAGAACGCGTAGCGGAAGATCTCGGGTTCCTTAGTCGAAAGCTGCTTGACCTCCGGGACCAAGCTCACCTTGAGATACACCTGGGCGTCGGCCGGCTCGCCGTCTTCCGTGACCACCCGACCGGTGATCGTGCCCAGGGGCTGCATGCGGATTTCCATCGGCTCGGCTGGCGTCTTCGCCGTGATGTCATAGACCGCGCCCAGCTTCTGCTCCAGATTGAACATGAACACCCGCGTGGTGATGTCGGGATCCACGGCTTTGACGACGACCTTTCCCTCGGGGAAAGCCTCGCTGCTCTCCCAAACCTCGTTGTGGACCGCGCTCCGTCCCTCCCAAGCGGCGAGCACCGAGGAAAGATGCTCGCCGTCAGGCCCGACGGCCTGAAGCGTCACCGTGCGGCCGCGTGCGAGCCGCACGATGACTTCCTTGTTGGAAGCGTCCGGCAACAGGTCGATCGGCGTGTAGCCCATCGGCCACGACCGCTTGTACCTAGACTGGACCCCGGCCAGCGGCGTGCGGATGTAGATCGGCTCGGGCGTCTCGACCGACAGATAGCCCGCGCCGCTCAGGCCCGTCAGCGTAAACCGGCCCTCCGCATCGGTGAGCACCGAGTTGCGGGACTCGTACGACAGGCCGGAACCCACTATTTTCGTGTTTGGATTCTTCGGCCCAGCATGGTACTGGACGCTTGCTCCGGCGACTGGCTTGCCGGTGGTGTCGTCCAGTACGCGGCCGCGAACGACGATGCCGCTGTGAAGCTTGAAGTCTTGGATCATGCTCTGGGCGTCCTTTGGCCAGCGGCCGCGGTCCACGTATGCGCCCAAGTAGCCGGAGTCGGGCGGAGGATAGACGGTAACGAAGTAGAGCTCGGCTGCCTTGTCGCTCACGCGATAATGCCCATCGGCATCGGTGTGCGTGTAGATCTGCATGCCGCCACCTCGATTCATGGGGATTACCTCGACCAGCAGCGCGGGCAGCGGCCTTCCCGTGTCGGCCGCCGTGACCACGCCTTCGACGGGCCGCGGCGGGGACAGGATGTGGGTAAACGTCGGCGGCAACAGCGCGATCCCGAACGATCGGGTCAAGTCCGTCGCGCCCTGGCCCGTGTCGATCCTCACTTCCTCCCGTGCAAATGACGGATGCGTTAGATCGAGGACCAGGTGGCAGCCGACCGGCATGCCGGTTAAGGTGAAGCCGCCGTTGGGGCCAGTGCGGACCGGCCGCGGCCAGTAGGGCGGGTAGTCCTTTTCGGCCAGGAATTGATCGATTCCCCAATGCTCTTTTCCGCGGTTCAGATCGGTGAGCTTGACGACGACGTCTGCCGCGGGGCTACGATCGGGAGCCAAGAGGCGGCCTTCGATCAACACCATCGCGGGCAGGTGGATTTCCAGTTCCGCGGCCTTGCCGTCCCACGATTGCCGGGCCAGCCCGAAGTGTTTTGCCGCCACTACTATGTGGCCCTCTTCATCGCGGGGGGGCACCGAGTCGGTTTCAAGGACAAAGCGGCCGGCCGCGTCGGTTTGGCGCGGCTGAGGATGCGAAATTCCGGGTTCGGCTCCGACCGGCTTTTGGCCCGCTCTTCCATCGGTAAGGCGCTCCACGACGGGAGTCCCTTGGAGGCCGGCCAGTCCAAAAGCTGGCGGGCTTCCAGATAGACATCTGCCCCGGCCACGGCGGCGCCGTCCGGCCCGCGGACCACGCCCGAAATGCGGCGGTGCGTCGGGCCGGCGGCGGGCGGATTGTTGTCGGATTGCTGCGGGGCAGTGACCGCGGCGGCGGCTGTCGCATTCGCGGCCGACTCGGCTGAGAAGGCTCGCAGCGACCACGGCAGCACCATCGCCGCCAGCAGTAGCAAGGCCGCCAGGCCACTCCACGACATGCGCCGGGGCAACGTGCAGGCCAGGATCATTTCCATTCTGCGCTTCAGCGACCCCACCTCCCCAAAGCCGCTTGCCAGCAGCGGCAGGCGGACTCGCGGCAGCGAGAGAAACTCGACGGTCGTTAGCAGCGTGCCGGCGTAACTTCGGGCCCCGCCCGGCAAGGCCCAAACGACCCAAGCATCGCAGCATTGCTCCTCGGCCTGCTGCAATCGCCGATACGCCCACCAGACGGCCGGGTGCCACCAGTAAAGGCCGAGGATGATCGTCGTGATCCATCGGGTGACGTGATCGCGGCGGCGGTAGTGGGCCAACTCGTGGGCGACCAGTGCGGCTTGCTCGTTCCAAGGCAACTGCGCCAAGAGCCCGGCCGGCAACACGATTGCCGCCCGCCGCCTCGACCACCACAGAAGCGGCGGCACCCGCGCCTTGAGCACACACAGATCCGGACATCGCCGCATACCCAAACGCTCACACAACTGCCGGGCCACCGCGCATAACTGCTCCGGCGCAGGGGCCGACTGGGCGATGAGCCGGCCGAACCGCATCAAACGAACCGCGGCCAGGGAGAACCACATCGCCGAGCCCGCCAGCCATCCGCCCAGGACAATCCAACGCCAAGGCACCCGACCGACAATCGCCGGCGACAGTGCGCCGAGCGCAGGCGATTGCCGTTGGTGGTGCTCGGGCATGAAGGACGTGCTCCCCGCGGCGGTCAACCCCCGCGGCACGCCGGGCACCGAGGGCGCGCTGGGCCGCTCGGACTGATCCCACGGCGTTGGCCGGCCGTTTGTGACCGTGGTTGCGACCCCGCTGGGCGGCGTCAAAACGTTTGATCCAGAACCCTCGGACGGCGCCGACGTGCCGCAAAGAAGCAGGATGGGCACGTGCAGCAGCGGCGGAGTCACCAGTTTTATCAGCACCAACGCCCACAGCCAGTACACCACCTCGGGCCGCCTCACAAATCGCGCGACGCTGCCGACCACCAAGGCCAGCAGACCGGCCAGGACGGCGTTTGCCAGAACGGTTTGCAGGAATGTGTCCATCGCCTTGTCCTTAGAAATGGGCTATTTCGTTTCGTCGATTAGTTTGCGGAGCATCGCCCGATCTCGCGGGCTGAGCGAGGTAGTCTCGACCAGGTGCATCAAGAGCGGCGTGAGCGATCCGCCGCAGAGCTTCTCTGCCAGGTCTTCCAGGCCGCCTTCCATCAGATCGGACCGCGCGATTTTGCGCGGAATTGATGGGCAAAGCGGCTGCGATCACGGCGGATGCAGCCCTTCTTCTCCAGACGTTCCAGCAGCTTCTGCACCGTGGCGTAGCTCGCGGGGGACATTTCCTCGTAGATCGCCTCGGTGATCTCCCGGATCGTCGCCGGCCCGCGGTTCCACAGTACGTCAAGCACGGCCAGTTCGTATTCGGTGACGCGCCGTCCTTTTTTTGCCATCGCATCCTCCTGCATTCTAAGTCAGCTTGACTGAAAGTATTCTAAGACAACGTGACTGAGATGTCAAGAGCTCTTTTGCGCCGGAAGGATTTTTTCCCGTCCGACAAGGGGAAAGTGCACGTACGTGCCTTTCGCCGAGTGTCCCATCGGCCGAGGGGTGAACCGTCGGCGGGGAAAAATTCCGCAAACTCCCTTAACTGCGCCTACAAGTATCGATATACTTCCACCTGTAGGCGCGAGCTTGAAGGAGGTGCCAAGTGACGAAATCGGAGTTACCGACCCTTTCCGACGCACAGTTGGAAATCATCAACATCGTTTGGGACCAGGGCAAGGCCACCGTGCGCCAGATTTGGAAGGCCTTGGCCAAACGTCGCTCGGTATCGCGGAACACGGTGTCCACGATGGTGACGCGGTTGGAAGAAAAAGGCTGGTTGCGCCACCGGGTCATCGGGGGAACTTACTTGTACTCGGTCACGCACGCCCGCGAGAAGGTTTTGCCGCGGCTAGTGCATCGGCTCGTGGACACGGCCTTCCAGGGTTCGGCCGAAGGGCTGGTGCTGACGCTTCTGGAAGGTGGCCGTCTGTCGTCGGAGGAGGCCCAGCGAATCAAGACGATGCTTGAAAAAGCGGAAATCGAAATGCGGGAGGAAGAACCATAAGCATACTCTTGCGCATGTACCCCGGCGATGCCTGGGCCTTTCTTGTGGTCAACGTGCTGGTACAAGTGACAGTCGTCATTTTGGCAGCCCGGCTGTTGACGCGGCTGGGCAGTCGGTGGAACGCGGCTTGGCGTCACAGTATTTATCTGGTCGCACTCGTCTGCGTGTTGGCCAGTCCGGTACTATCGTCGGCCATGCAGGCAGCCGGCATCGCGCTCGGTGTCCGCCCGCAAATCGAGGCCCTGCTCACAGCGGAACAATTGACGGCCCTGAGGGACATCGTCTATCGCTCGGAGGCCGCCGGCTGGTTGTCTGTGCGTCAGACCCAAGACGAGCTTGGACTAAGCCAAGAGCAAAAAGCCAGCTTGGGGCGACTTCGTAAGGAGTGGGGCGAGGATCACGAGCGCTTGTTCCAAGAAATGACCGAGAAATTGCTGGCTGTGTTTACACCCGCGCAACAAGAGAAGCTCCGCGAGGAGGTGGATCGGCGAGGATGGTAGATCGCCCTGGAACAGAGTTGATTTTGTTCATTTTGCGTTCTCGGGACATATTCCCCAAGTCATGCCTTTTCTTGTTCGCGGCTGGCGTGGTTTTGAACCTTGTCGGGCGGTTGCCGCGCTGCGTCATGTGATGCGGCACAGCAGGAATCACCAGCCGTGCCGATCTTGCCATGCCCAGAGGTCGCCAAGCTCCTCGATTCTTGTCAATAGTTCAGCATGATGTCCCATGAACCTTTCTTAAGGCCTCCTTCGCCGGGAAACCAGATTCGCGAGGGATCAAAAGGTCGGCGCTCTTCTCTTGCTTCGCTTACTCCGCTTGCTCGCGGTGGTGTGGTGGATTGAAGAATCTGCACGTCCGTCTGCTCTCCGGGCCAGAGCGAGACGTTGCGGAACTCAATCCACTGGTAGGCCCGGCTCTGAAATCGAAATTGCTTGATCCCGTTTAACGCTAAGTCCGAGAAAACGGCGGTCAGTTGGCCGACATCAGCCGCAATGTCATGGGTCATGCTCGATGCCGTAAATTCCCGTCGCTGATCGTCCACGGCGACGATGCGTCGCTCACCATCAACCGCGGCAACGTAGGCAACTTGGACAACAACACCCTTGCCCGCCTTCTCGATGGGATCGGAAAATATCACACCCCGATCGATCTCTGACGCCCCTTCCCGTAGAGTGCCGTCCTTTTGATCGCTCGCGAATCTTGTTTCCCACGGACCCTCGGCGATTCCCAACCACAGATTGACAGTCTTTGTTGCTGCGGGCACTTGCAGAGAGATGGTGCGAATATCCGGGCGAGCTGGCCCGCATCCCCACCCACAACGTTCTTCATGATCGAGCCGCCATGTATTGCCAACCGGCTCTGAGGGCAGGTTGCTCAGCCGAACCGTGACCTCCCGTACGATCTCCTGCTTCTCGGCGATAGCAGGGTAACCCGGCGAATCATGCGGTGGCTGCGTCAGCGGCGAACCGTCCGGGCTCCACCGGGATTTCGTACTCGACGAATGATCCGAAACGTCGAGAAGCTCCACGATGATACCGCAGGGTAGCGTTTCGGTGAATGCCTTCCTTGCCCTCGGTGGCGTCTGATCAGCCAGGGTAACCAGGCGATCGATGGGATTGCCTTCCGGAGGTGTTGCCGCTACCAGCCTCCAGGGAAACAGCCCGAGAAATACGACCGCTCCGAGCAGGATACCCGAGCCAATGAGATCGCGACGAGACGTTCGACCAAAACGTGTCATGGCAACCAACCTCCATGTTAGTAAGTGGACAGGGCCCACCGAGCCATGCCGGAAATCTATCGAATCTTCGCCAAAGTATCAATATCGGTTCGCGCGGCCGGACTTGTGAGGCCGCGGGAGACCTGCAATAATGGCAAAACACCTGTCGGACCCGTTCATTCTATCAGCCGGAGGATCCTATGAGACTTCACCAGCTTACTGTTGCGGCTCTCTTGTCGGCCAGTCTGGGGCTGCCGTGTCTGGCCGCTGATGCGACTGCGAAAAGACGCGATGATTCGGCCGCCGAAAAATTGGGCTTCAAACTTTCCTTGCAGTGCTGGACGTTCAACCGACTGACCTTCTTCGAGACGGTCAACAAGGCCGCCGAACTCGGGCTGAAGTACGTGGAGATGTACCCGGGCCAGAAGCTCAAGCCGGGCTCCTCCGTGCAAATCAACAACAGGATGAGCGACGAAGTCTGCGCTGAAATCGAGAAGAAGTTGGCCGACGCCGGCGGGCTGAAAGTGATCGCCTACGGGGTCGATAGCGTCCCCACCGACGAACAGGGGGCGCGGCGGGTCTTCGACTGGGCCAAGAAGATGGGCATGGAGGTGCTTGTGACCGAAACCACGCCGAACGACGTTCTCGACAAACTGTGCACCGAATACCAGATCAAGTTGGCCCTGCACAATCACCCGAAGAGCTGGCCGCCGAGCAAAGTTCTGGCCGCCTGCGAAGGCCGCTGCAAGCTGATCGGCGCCTGCGGCGACACGGGCCACTGGATGCGGGCCGGCTACGTGCCGGTGGATACGCTCAAGAAAACTGGAAGGCCGCATCGAGCATCTGCACTTCAAGGACGTCAACGAATCGGGCATGACGCCCACGACGTGGTGTGGGGCACCGGCGCCAGCGACGTGAAGGGCATGATGGCGGAACTGAAGCGGCAGGGCTACAAAGGCTATTTCTCCATCGAGTACGAGTACGGCAGCCTGGACGACCTGATGAAGAACCTGCCGTCGAGCATCGCGTTTTTCGACCAGACGGCCGCCGAGTTGGCGAAGTAGGCCGGCACGTCGTCAGTTCGGCCCGACCAGCACGAAGGCGCCCCAGAAGTACGGGCTTTCCCAGCCCTTCTGCCGTCGAGTGCGCCGCTTGGCTTGGCGCAGCGCCTCGGCATAGTCGGCCGTCGCGGTTTGCTTCTCGGCATCGGCCAGCCGGCCGCAGAAATTGGCAATCAAGGTGGCGGCCGCTTCGTCGTCGACCAGCCAATTGCTGGCGCCGCCTAACGGGCTCCAAGGAACTGAACTTGGCGTTGCCTCCGAGACGATAATAACACTTGCGGGTTGAATTTGCCCGCTCGCCCACCGACGTTTGCCGCGATTGCCGTCATGGAAACCTCCCTGCACCGCGACTTGAAGCGATTCTACGGCGGCGACGACATGCAATTCGAGGTGCCGTTGGGCGCCCATCGCATCGACGTCGTGGCCGGCGGCCGGCTGGTCGAAATCCAATTGGCGTCGCTGGCGGCCATCCGCGACAAGGTGCGGGCCTTGCTGAAAAAACACCATGTCGTCGTGGTCAAGCCGATCGTCGCGCGGAAGACGCTGGTCAAGCGGGCGAGCAAGGACGGGCCGATCGCCGAACGGCGCGATAGCCCCAAGCGAGGCGCCATCCTCGACCTGTTCGACGAGCTGGTCCATTTCACCCGCGTCTTTCCCCACGAGCGGCTGACACTCGAAGTGCCGTTGCTGGAGATCGAAGAATGGCGCTATCCGGGCCACGGGCGCCGGCGTCGCTGGCGGCGCGACGACTATGAAGTGGAAGACCAGAAGCTCGTCAGCGTCGGCGAAACGTACCGCCTTCGGACGGCCGCCGATTTGGCGGGGTTGGTCTCTTGCGATCTGCCGCGGCGATTTCACACCGGCCATTTGGCCGAATCGCTCGGCGTGCCGCGATGGACGGCCCAGCAAATTGCCTACTGTCTGCCGCCAGTCGGGCGCCGTGTCGGAGGTGGGCAAGCAGGGCAACACCCGTCTCTACGAATTCGCCCCCGTCAGAAAAATCGCGTAGCGGCGTTCGGGAAAGCGGGTCAGGGCGTGGGGGTTGCTGGTGCCTTGACACCGGTGTCGGGGGGAGGTGGAGGCGAAGCCGGGCGTCGAATCTCTGCTTCAGCGCGCTTCGACTCGGTGAGCGGAGAAACTCGCAGGTGCTGCACTTCAAGCTTATCGTTACATGCATAGCGATAGCGGCTGCCATCCTCCTCCACGTAAACGCGATCGGCAACAACCAGGAACGGTGAAGCGTCAGCTTCCGCAAATAGCCAGTAACTGTCAGCCCCCCGGAACGGGAATGGGATTTCGGTCAGTGATTTCGGAAGAGCCCCACTCGCACTTTTGTAGCCGTTAACGCCCGACGCGAGCTGTTCCAACTCACGCAGAATGGCGTCGTGTCTAGCTCGCACCCGCTCCGCTGGTTGTGACCACAAGAAAACACAGGACCCCACGAATACTACGCCCACGAAAAGAAGAATCCACAAGACACCGAAAGACAAGCGACGGCATCGCCCGTTTCGCTCGCACATATTCGAACCTTTAATCACCAGAGGTTACTTAAGTCCGAAGCTCAATTAGGATTCAGGAGGCTCGTATGTCACCCCATGATTTCGCTCAAAGTCCTCGGACGCGTCGGCCTTCGGCGGGCTGATTTTCATCTCCAGCACCTGCTTGTCCGCCAGCAGTCGCTCGCGCAGCTTGTCGTACGAAACCCCCTGCACGTCCACCTTGTCGTCGATCGCAAGACAGGCGGCAGTCGCCGCAGATTGACCGAGGATCATGAACACCGGCTCCATGCGGACCGAGCCGTAAGCGATGTGCGAAGAAGAGAGACACACGGGCACGAGCAAATTGGTGCACTGCCCGGCTTTGGGACGGATCGAGCGATAGGAAATCATATACGGGCCGCCCGGGCTGACCTGTACGTCGCCCTCGTTGCGGACATGCCCCTGGCCGTCAACGTAACGCTGGCAGTGGTGCGAGTCCATGTTGTACGAGCCCATGCCGGCCGACTCGGGCGTAACGCGGCTACGGCGGCAGTCATGCTCGGTGTGCACGTAGTCGCTGATCATCCGCCGCGCCTCGCGGACGTAGAGCTGGTGCGGCCAATTGCCGTTGTCCACGAACTCGTCCGCGGCGAGGCCCCACCGGCCAACGCGCTGGCGCACCGGCACGGGGACGCGAGGGTCGTTGGCCAAGAACCACATCAGGCCCTTCTGGTAGGTCTCGTGCTCGCGGATGATCCGCTCACGCGTGGCGTAGTCGCCCTCGGGGTAATCGTAGTTCATGCCGATGTCGTCCGTGCCGAAAGCGCCGTGATTGTTGGTGTCGGTCTTGCGGTTGGGCATCGCCTGTTGATTGCCGAAAATGTCGTTCCACTCGGGCGTCAGGTAGCGCAGCAGCAATTCGTAACGCCCCGGGTCGTAGCCCTCGGGTTTGGGAAACGGCACGCGGTTCTCCGGCACGTCGGTCAGGCACATGCGGAAATTGTAGGCCTGAATCCGCTGATCGCCGTCACCGTCGCGGCCGGGGCTGCCGGCCTGAATGCCGCTGAGCAAGCCGCTGGCGGGATCGCCCGGCCTGACGTACGGATCCACCGGTCGCAGGAACTGATGGTCGCGGGCGTGCCCCACTTGGACGCCGTTGAGCGTCTCGCCATACTGTGCGTTGCTTTCGCGGCCGGTCGTGTACTGAACGCCGGCTTTGGCCATCAAATCGCCCTCATAAGCGGCGTCGATGAACATGGCGCCGGCGAACGTGGCGCCCGACTCCATGACGATGGCCGTGATGCGCGTGCCCGTCTTTTTCACGCCCCCACTCAGATCGAGGCGTTGGCCGGTGACCACCTTCACGCCCGCCTCGCGGAGCATGTCGTGGAAGATCTGCTCGGCGACGTGGGGCTCGAAGCGGAACCGCGCATCGGCGGGGGAGCGGAAGAACTTGTAGTCGGAGCGGGCCTGGTACGTCCACGCGGCGGGTCGGGCGTAGTGCCGCTCGACCCGTTGATAGAACTCGCGACTCACCCCTCCGATGGCCGACGGGTCACCCGAGTCGGTCTGTCCCAGGCCGCCGCTGGTGAGCCCGCCCAGGTGCCGGCCGGGCTCGATGAGGACCACGCTTTTTCCCATCCGCGCCGCCTGCACGGCCGCCACGACGCCGCGCGCTGGTGCCGCCGTAAACGACGACGTCGAAGTGCTCGGGCTCCGCCGCTCCTGCCAGGCCGGACGTCGACGCGAAACGCACAAGAGATACAAGGCTTTCATCGTCCATCTCTTCGCCTATTGCGCCTCCGATGCGTTCGGGAAACACCCGGTCCCTAACGCCCCCGTCGAGAGTTATCAATGTATACATTTGGCGCTGCCTGGCTAAAATCCCTCATTCCCTGTTCCGTGACTCGAGTCTGTCCGATAGCCAGCAACTTCAACGTGTTTAGCGTTTCCAGGTCGACCAATCCGGCGTCGCTGATACGGGTATTGTTGAGATACAACTCCTTGAGTAGGGGCAACGTTGCGATCGCCTTGACGCCGCCATCACCAGTTCGCGTCCACCCTAGATCGAGGAACTCGATACTGTTTATGTTGCTCAGGTGCGTAACTCCCGAATCCCCAATATTGTTGTCTGTCAAGAACACTATATTTGGCTCAAGAAGCCTTAAATGCGGTGCCACCCGCGCCATTTTTGCGTCGTCCAAAGACGGATCATTTCTAGAAAGAACCTCCCAACCGTTTCGGCGATAATGCCAACACAAGTAATACACCTCTAGCCCTTCCTTGCGCAGGGTGTCTATTGCATCGCGCCTCTCGCGTGTGCAGAAAGGGCGAACTACCGGGCTAAGGTCATGATTCCGGATAAACCACGCCACTGCAAGAAACAGCACGATTGTCCCGGCCACAAATGCCGTCAACAAGGCAACCCAGATTCGCCACCGTCGGCGAGTGTGACAACAGGAATGGTCGGCGTCCGCTGGTAGATTCATGTCAATATCTTGCCTCGCCCAAATACTAGCCGCGTCGCCGTTTCGATTCCCGGCTACAAAGAATCGCTGGACTACGACAGACAGATGGCGTTCATGGATCGGAAGGCGGCAGGGCAGGCCTGTCGATTGTTTCCCCTATCCCCTTCTTCTCTCCGAGCCTCATACGTTTTTCCTGTCTCATAAGTTCGGCATCTGCCGGCGTCCATATCGGATATGTCCACATGCAAAAGAGGACCCAAAGCATCCATACGTAGACCGGCAACAGCAGCACCCTCCACCAGCCACCAACAATCGCCAGCATTACGAGGCACACGCCTATGGTGACAGTCGTGATTACGATCCTGGCTGACGCGGGGAAGACTGGCACAACAGGCAAGCCAAACGTCAACACTGCAAACCAGACGAATGCGATAAAGGCGAATATGCGCGCGCGACCGAAGCCGCCACGAGGTGACGAACGTGTAAGGGCGTTCGGAGGACACATTACCTAATGCATGCCATGTCTTGTTCGCGGCTTGCGTGGTTTTGAACCTTGTTGGGCGGTTGCCTCGCTGCGTAATATGATGCGGCAAACCAGGAATCACCAGCCGTGCCAATCTTGCCATGCCCAGAGGTTGCCAAACTCCTCGATTCTTGTGAATAGTTTACTATTGTGTCCCGCGAACACCAGGTTCTCCAGAAAAAGCGGGCTCCAGGGCAGACCGGCTATATCCGAGTTTTTCGGCTTGCAAAGAGTCTTCCTTAGCCTTCGACGTGTCGCCTTTTTTGGCATAGAGAATGCCTCGGTTGCGGTATGCCACCGCAAGTTTTGGGTTCAGCCGGATGGCCTCGGTCCAGTCGGCAATCGCCTTGTCGTAGTCACCCGAGCTGTAGTACCCAATGCCCCGATTGAGATACGCCAGCGGGTCCTCGGGGCTGAGCCGGATGGCCTCGTTGAAATCGGCGAGGGCCCTGTTGTAGTCGCCTGCGTGGTAGTAGGCGATGCCCCGATTAAGATACGCCAAGGCATACTTGGGTCTTAGCTGAATGGCCTGGTTAAAGTCGGCGACGGCCTTGCCGCGGTCGCCCTTCCGGCCCCAGGTGAGGCCGCGGCCGTAATAGGCAATCGCCGCTATCTCGTCCGTTGGCTCGATGAGCCGCAGCGCTTCGCTAAAGTCGGCGATTGCCTCATCGTTCTCGCCCTTTTGGTAGCGAGCGCGTCCTCTGTCACAGAATGCTTCGGCAAGCTTCGGATCAAGCCGGATGGCCTCGTTGAAATCGGCGATCGCCCTGTCATATTCGCGCTTTCTTGCCCCACGCAACTCCCCGGAAATAGTACGCGTCAACAAGTTTCGGATCGAGCCGGATGGCCTCGTTGTAGTCGGCGATCGCCCTGTCGTTTTGGTCCTTGTAGAGCAGGAACGCGTTGGCTCGACCGAAGTACGCCTGTGCAAGTTTCGGGTTGAACTGCAACGCCTCAGTGTATTCCTCGATGGCCATATCGTATTCTTCTTTGGAACGCCAGAATCAGCTCGATTGCAACTCTCAGCGGCGCAGTTTCACGTCGAGTGGCCCTTGGGGGTTATTGCACGCAAAACAAGAGAGCAGTAATAGTACGGTCAGAATTGTTCGTTGCACAGTTCGGCTCCACATCGGCTATTGGCGTTCCGGCGCGGTGAAGGGGACAGTCCCATTTTGCTGCGCAAAATTGGGACAGTCCCCGCAACCATCGTAAGCGACGGCAGATCTGGTGGTCAATCTGAAGGTCGCCGCCCTCACCCCCTGCCCCACTCCCGAAGGTAGAGGGGAGACAATGGCCGCAGCGATTACCCAGTCGCCGTAATTTGCTGCCTCGCCGACCATTGACTCGGCCTTATCCCCCATTTATTCTCATGGCTAGGGGCACGGGACGGCCGATTTGCTTGCGGGCATCTAAACCACCTCTCGTGGGGGATGCCGTCGGCGGGCCTGTCGCCGGCCAAGGATCGACCATTCGAGGAAAAATCAATGACGGCTTAGGGACGCCGCCGCAACACCTAGGGAGATAGCCCGATGAAGCACCGTATCTTACATGCCAACCGGCGGGAATTTCTCAAGGCCACGGCCGCCGCGGTGGCCAGTCCCTATATCGTTAGTGCCGCGGCGCTGGGCGCCGATGACGGCACGGCCGCCAGCGAGCGGGTCGTGATGGCCGGCATCGGCATCGGAAACCGGGGCCGCGAGGACCTCGATGCCATGCTACCCCGCAAGGACCTTCAGTTTGTGGCCGTCTGCGACGTGAAGGCATCGGGCCGCGAGAACGGCAAGAGCCGCGTGGACAGGCGGTACAAGAACAGCGACTGCAAGACGTTCTCCGATTTCCACGACGTGCTGGCCCTGAAGGACGTCGACGCCGTGCTGATCGCCACGCCCGACCACTGGCACGCCTATCTGACGATTGCGGCCTGCCGCGGGCAAGGACGTGTACTGCGAGAAGCCGGAGTCGCTGACGATCCGGCAGGGGCGCGCCGATGGTCGAGGCGGCCCGCCGCTACGGCCGCGTGGTTTCGGGCGGCAGCCAGCGAGTGCTGGACGATTACGGCAAGATCGCGCAGAAGTGCTGGAGCGGCGAACTGGGCACGATCAAGGAAATCTACGTGAACGTGGGCGGGCCCTCGACGGTCTGCAACCTGGGCGCCCAGCCAATACCGGAGGGCGTCAACTGGGACATGTGGCTGGGTCCCGCCCCGTGGGCCCCCTATCATCAATACCGCATCAGCGGCAGCTACAACGTCAACGGCACCTGTTGGCGCTCGTGGAAGGACTATTCGGGCGGCCTGATGACCGACTGGGGCGCGCACAAGTTCGGCGGGGCCATGTTCTGCGCCGATGTTCGCGAGCAAGGCCCTCTGGAAATCACTCCGCCGGACGGCAAAGATCAGACGTATCTGAGCTACCGGTTTGCCAACGGGCTGGTGATCTATCACAGCCCGAACCGCAAGGACACGGATGTCACGCCGGTGGGCACGCCGGGCGAAGTGCTGCCCGCCAAGCCGTTTCCGCGCTACAAGGGCACGGGCGGGATTTACGGCGACTTCCTCGAATGCGTCCGCACCCGCCAGAGGCCCTTCCGCGACATCGAGTTGGGCCATCGCACCGTGACGGTCTGCCACTTGGGCAACATCGCCTATGAATTGAAGCGTCCGCTGAAGTGGGACCCGGTCAAAGAGGAGTTTCCGGGCGACGAAGAGGCCAACCGCTTCCTCGATCGGGCCCAGCGCGAACCGTGGCAGATCTGATCCGCTCATTCCCACCTTTCCTGAGAGAACTCGACCCTGATCAAGGAGCTACAAGATGCGGCATCGAAATATCGTATGGTTGGCCACCGGTGCAGCGCTGGCCATGTTGTGGTGCGCGATGGGGGCGACGGAAGAGGGCGCCACGACGAAAGAAGACCTGGCCAAGGCGATCGCGGCTTTGAAGACGTATGACTGGGGCGAAGATCGCGCGGCGGTCGCTCCGATCGACGAGGCGGTGTCTGCCGCCCGTGACGCCGCGGCCTGCCGGGCGTTGGAATCGCCGCTTCTGGAGATCCTGGCGGGCAACGCATCTCGCGACGCGAAACAGTACATTTGCCGCAAGTTGATGATCATCGGGTCGGCCGCGTCGGCGCCGGTGCTGGGGGCGATGCTGCCGGACAAGGACCTTTCGCACATGGCCCGCTACGCTCTCGAGCGCATTTCCGCGCCCGAGGCGGCGCAGGCGATGCGCGACGCCCTGCCGAAAGTGGAGGGCGTTCTGAAGATCGGCGTGATCAGCTCGCTGGGGGCGCATCGCGATGCGACCAGCATTCCGAGTCTGGCGGCCTTGCTGGGCGACGGCGACAAGACGATCGCCGCGGCGGCCGCGTGCGCGTTGGGCGACATCGGCACTCCGGAGGCCGCCAAAGCCCTGGGCGAGTTCGCCAAGAAAACGCCCGCCGACATGAAGCTGACGCTGGCCGAGGCCAGCCTCATCTGCGCAGCACGGTTGTTGGGCGACGGCAAGAATGACGATGCGATGGCCGTGTATGATTCGCTCGGCCGCCCCTACGAGCCGAAGGCGCTGCGGCTTGCGGCCATCATCGGCACCGGCCGCGTCCTGGCGGCGTCGCCCGACAAGGCGGGCCTGTTCGTCCAGTTGATCGAGCAGTTGGTGCCTGACGGCGACAAGGAGCGACGGGCCGTGGGGCTTCAGCTCTTGCGCGAAGCGGCCAAGGGGTCGGCGGCGACGAAGCAATTCGCCGGGCTGCTGGCAAGTTTGCCGCCGGCGCTTCAGGTGGAGTTGCTCGACGCGCTGGCCGACCGGGCCGATAGGGCCGCTCGGCCTGCCGTGCTCGACCTGTTGAAGACGGCGAAAGACCAGGTCCGCGTGGCCGCGCTGCGAGCGTTGGGCACGCTGGGCGAGGCGGCCGACGTGCCGCTGCTGCTCCGCGCCATGACGACGGCTTCGGATTCCGAACAGGCCGCCGCCCGGGACGGCTTGACCCGTTTGAGCGGGCCGGCGATCAACGGCGCCATCGTCGCCGAGCTGAAGTCGGCCAATCCCGAGACGCGGGTGGAGTTGATCGGAGTGCTGGTCGGCCGCCGCGCGCTGGGCGCGATTCCGGCTCTGTTGGGCGCCGCCGAAGACCCCGATGCCAACGTCCGTATGAAGGCCATGAACGGGCTGGGGCAATTGGCTCGCCCCGAAGACGTGCCGGCCATGCTCAAGGCCGTGCTGAAGACGCCCAAGGGTTCGGAACGCGATGCGGCCGATACGGCCGTCATGTTGGTCTGCAACCAGACGAAGAATGCGGATGAGCGTGCGCAGCCCTTGCTCAGCGCCATGAAAAAACTCAGCGACGACGAGCAGACGGCGCTGCTGCCGACGCTGGGAAAAGTGGGCGGCTCGGCCGCCCTGAAGATCATCGAGGCGGCCATGAGCGATAAGCGTCCCGAGCGCCGCGATGCGGGCTTCCGCGCCTTGTACAACTGGCCGGACGGCTCGATTTCCGTCAAGCTGCTGGAGTTGGCGCAGCAGGCCGGCGACGGCGAACAGCGGCTGGCGGCCGTGCGGGCGTTGATCCGCGTAGCCCCCCTGCCGGATAAGCGTCCCGACGAGGAACGGCTCGATATGCTGAAGAAGGCCATGAGCCTGACCACGTGCGACGAAGATCGCAACCTGGTTTTGAAGCGGGCCGCGGCGATTCGCAGCATCGAGACGCTGCGTTTCGCGGCCGCTTACATGTACCACCCCACCTATGCCCAGCAGGCATGCGCCACGGTGGTCGAGTTGGCTCACCATCGCGAGCTCCGCGACCCCAACAAGGCTGAGTTCGACAAGGCGCTCGACGCGGTAATCAGCATCAGCAAGGACCCGCCGTTGATCGACGAGGCGAAGCGGTACAAGAAGGGGCAGACGTAGAGGGGCCGCGACGCCTCCGACAAACTGCCGCGTAGCGGCACAACTCGAATAGCCAGGGGTGGAGCGCAGCGGAACCCCCGGGATCGAAATCATGCGGCTCATGCCGCGTAGCGGCATCACTATCGCCTGATGGCGCGATCGTGGCGCCGCTACGCGGCATTGGTAGCGAGTGCGTCCGATGCAATTACCGGAATGCACCCTACCGCGGCGGCGCAACGTCGGTCAAGGGGCCGATCGTTACCGTGGCGGACCGGCTGAGCGGATACTTGGCGACTACCGCCGCCAGGTCGTCGACGCGGAGGCAGGCCACCGCTTCCAGGTCGGCGTCGATGGAACGATACTTCCGGCGGTAGAGCCAATCGCTCCCGACCGTAAACAGCCGCCCTCGCGGACGCTCGCCGGAAAGCACGATGCGCGAGCGGACTTTGCTCTTGGCCTGCTCCAGCTCGGCCGCGGTGATACCGTCGGTTTCCACGCGGCGGTACACGTCGAGAACGCGTTGCAAATTGCCGGCCGCTTGCTGCGGGTCGCAGCTCAGGAAAGTCATCATCATGCCGGCGCCTTGGCATTCGCAGTGATTCAAGCCGGCCGTTTCCGCCAGGCCGGGATCGACCAGTTCCCAATAGAGCCGGCTGCCCGAATCGTCGCCCAGCGCGGTGGCCAACAGTTTGGCGGCGTAACGGTCGTCATCTTCGGCGGCGGGACCCGCGCTCAATTGCAGGACGTATTGTTGGGTGGCCATCTCCTTGTGCAGCACGCGAAAACCGCTCTGACCCTGGGCCGGTGCGGCCTTCCGGTCGGCCGGCGCCGGCTGCCATCCGCCGCAGTGCCGCCGGGCAACGGCCACCAGGGCGCCGAAGTCCACGCGACCCGCCGCGGCCAGCAGGATATTCTCCGGGCTGTACCGATGCCGGAAGTAGTCGTGCATCGCATCGGGCGTGAGTTGGCCAATGCTCTGCGGCGTGCCGAGAATACTTCGACCCAGCGGATGCGAGCCGAAGTACAACGCGCGGCACTTGTCTTCCGCCCCGAACGGCGGCTGATCCTCGTACATCTGGATTTCTTCGAGGATCACCTGCTTTTCCAGGCGGAAGTCGTCCTCGCGTAAAGACGGCCGAAGGATGTCGGCCAGCAACGCCAGGCAACGGTCCTGGTATTCCGGCAGGACAAAGGCGTAATACACGGTGTGTTCTTCGCTGGTGCTGGCGTTGTTGAAGGCGCCCATCTCGTCGAACTCGCGGTTCACGTCGTCGGCCGAACGGCTGGGCGTGCCCTTGAATGCCATATGTTCCAGGAAATGGCTCACGCCGGCCACGTCGTCCGTTTCATCGCGGGCGCCGGCAGTCACGAAAAATCCCAGCGCCGCCGAATGCGCCTCGCCGTTGCACTCGGCGACGATCTGCAAGCCGTTGGGAAGCGTGTGTGTCAGAAAGTCCATGGTTGTGTAAGGTCCGTCAGAGATCGCGATCCGACAAGGACTATCGGCAGCTTACAGAATTGCAGTACGCCGGTCAACGTCCGGTCGGGCTAATACAACAAGGGAGTGCCTTCCGCTTGGCGCCATGCGATAGCAGCGGTAGAATTTGGCTGACCATTGAGGAGTTTGCGACGTGTTAACTCGCCAAATCGTCCGTCGATGACCAGATCTGATCTTAAGTGTAACGAATAGCCAAGTGCGACGGCTGGCTTACCAGGGCTCTCACCCGGGCGCGGTGCAGATTACGGAGGCGATCGAGCGACTGAAGACGGTGCCGCCTGCAGGCGGCCTTGGGCGCACAGCACAGGCACAGGGGACTTGCATGGGTAATTGAATTACGCAGTATCTGGCCTGACGCCAAAATGCAGGAGTGAATCGCAGATGACATGGCTGCAACGCTATCAACTGAAACGGACGTTTCGCCGGTCACTCTGGCTCTCGCCTGTACTGGCCATTGGCCTTGTCCTCGTGGTCGCGCCGCTTCTCCGCCAGATCGATCACGTTACAGGCTGGAGTTGGTTCAACTTCACGCCGGACGGCGCACGCACAATTTTGGGAGCGTTCACGGCATCGATGTTGACCTTGGTTGTCTTCGTCGTGTCGTCGCTGTTAATTGTCGTGCAATTGGCCAGTGCGCAGTTGACGCCGCGCATCATCGCCCTGGTGTTCACGGACCGGCGCCTCAAATGGGTCCTCAGCATCTTCACCTTTACTTACACATACACCATCGCAGCCTCAGGCCGAATCGAAGACACGACGCCGCAGTTGCCAATAGCGTTCGCCATCGTCTGCAACCTGACGTGCATCGCGGTTTTCTTTTGGTTCGTGCAATGGCTCGGTGGATCGTTGCGGCCGATTGCGGTGCTCCAGAGCGTAGCGGATGAAGGCCGTGCCGTGGTGGAGAGCGTCTATCCCGAGCTGTTCGATCCTGCCGAAGAGCAACCGGATTGGTCTCCTGCCCCCGAAAGCGAGGCTTACGTGGTCAAGCATCTTCGGACATCGGGCGTCGTGTTGGCGTTTGAGCAGGGCAACCTGGTGGCGATCGCCGAACGTGCAGATGTGGTGATCGAGTTGGTGCCGCAAGTAGGGGATTTTGTGGCCCGGGGTGATCCGTTGTTTCGTGTACGCAACGGCGGTCGTCCTGTCGATGCCGGCGCTTTGCGTGCCAGTGTCGCCATCGGCCCCGAGCGCACGATGGAGCAGGACCCGCGTTTCGCATTTCGCATCATGGTGGACATCGCCAACAAGGCGCTGTCGCCGGCCATCAACGATCCTACGACCGCCGTGTTGGCGTTGGATCAGATTCACCGGCTCTTGATGTACGTCGGCAAGCGCCGCCTGGATGCCGGCCAGACGCGCGACGCCCACGGTCGGCTGCGCTTGTGCTACAGGACGCCGGACTGGACTGATTTTGTCAGCCTGGCCGTCACGGAGATTCGCCATTACGGCGCCGGCAACATGCAGGTGGCACGCCGGCTCCAGGCCATGCTCGCACATTTGCTGCACGTGATGCCCGAAGCGCGCAAGCCGGCGCTGCAACAAGAACTCGGCCTGCTCCATCGCGCGATCCAACGCAGTTTTCCCGATGAAGAGGATCGTCGCTCGCGCTCAGATCGGCGACTTCCAAGGCATCGGCAGTTCGGAGTCGTCGTAACGTTGGTGGAAATCAGGACTTAACCCAAAGGAGAAACAAATGAGACGCATGTTGTTGACTGCCGCGCTGGTGTCTTGGGGGCTGGCGACGGCCATGGGGTCCGAAGCCGATCGCCAAGCCGCAGACGAGGCGGCGATCCGTAAGTCCGTGGAGTCTTACGTCGTCGCCTTCAACCAAGGTGACGCGAAGGCCCTGGCGGCGATGTGGTTGCCAGAAGCGGTGTACACGAATCCCGTCACCGACGAGCAGGTCGTCGGCCGTGCGGCGATCGAGAAGCATTTCGCCGGCATCTTTGCCGATGCGAAAGGCGCCAAGCTGGAGGCGAAAACGGAGTCCATCCGCTTCATCTCGCCGAACGTCGCCGTCGAAGAAGGGACGGCCAAGGTGATTCGTCCGGATCAAGAACCGGAAGAATCCGAATACACCGCCGTGTATGTCAAACACGAGGGCCAATGGTTATTGGACCGCGTGACCGAGAAGGACGAGCCCGTTATCCCGTCGCACTACGAACAACTGAAAGAGCTGGGATGGCTGGTCGGGCGCTGGGTTGACGAGGACGATGAAGACACGGTGGTGACCGAATGCAACTGGACGCGGAACAACAATTTCCTGGCGCGTTCCTTCACCGTTCAGATCCGCGACCGCATCGACATGGCCGGGTTGCAGATCATCGGCTGGGACCCGGCGACCAAGCAGATTCGCTCGTGGGTCTTCGACTCGGACGGCGGCTTTGGCCAGGGGACCTGGAAGAAGAAGGGCAATCGCTGGTATATCCAACAAACTGGAGTCCTGCACGACGGGCGGAAATCCTCGTCCGTGAACATCATCACCTACGAGGATGACAAGACGTGTACATTGCAGTCGGTCAACCGCACGGTGGACGGCGAACTGTTGCCGAATATCGAGGAAGTCAAGATCACGAAGCAGTGATCGCCCGGCGAGAGGTATTTTGCCCAAGCTGCATTTCCCATTGCAGCCCACAAGTCCCCAGAATCAAGAGAGAATCCAATCATGAAAACGATCATTCAAGTTGGCCTGGTGGCGTTAGCGGTCTGCCTGTTGACGGTGGGCGAAGCGTTGTCCCGCGGGGGAGGAGCCCGTGGCGGCGGCGGAGGGGGAGCTCGTGCCGGCGGAGGAGGAGGTGGCGCGCGTCCTGGTGGTGGTGGCGGCACGAACCGCCCGAGCCCGGCAGTGAACCGTTCGCCTTCGGTCAGTCGCGCGTCGCCGTCGGTGAGCCGGCCCATGACACCGATGGCCAACCGTCCCGGCCCCGGCGCCCGTCCCGGCGTGGGCAACTTGCCCAGCCCCGGCACCAGTCCCAGGATAGCCAACGTGCCTAGCCCCGGCGTCAGTCCCAGAATGGGCAATTTGTCCAGCCCCGGCCCCCGTCCCGGCATGGACACTCGGCCTTCGCGTGGCGATCTGCAGAACTTCCTGGACGTGCCCAAGGTGTCCAACGGGGCGATTGGCGGTGGCGGTTCGTGGCCCGGCGGCTCGAATCTGGGCGCGGCAGCCGGCGCTGGAGTCGCCGGTGGCGCCGCTGCTGCATTCCTGCAAAACCGAGACGCTGCGGGCCGTCCGGGGGCGGGCCAACTTCCGGCTGCCGTGACACGTCCTGCGGCAGGGCAGGTCGCAAACCGTGCGGCTGGGCGTGCCAACTTCGCAGCCAATCGGCCCGACCGCATCGCGAACCGCCAGGATTGGCAGCAGAATCGCAGCCAGCGGCGCGACGAAATCCGCGATCAGGTGCGGGAGAACCATCCGCGGTTCGACTTCTGGGCAGACCATCCGAACTGGGCTGCCTGGCGAATCAATCATCCTTATCGTTGGGCCACGTGGCCGGCGATCACCGGCTGGGTCGGCTACGGGTGGAGCCAACCCGCCTTCTACTATTACGGCGACAATGTGTATTACGAGGGCGACTCGGTCTACTACGGCGATCAGAAGGTCGCCTCGGCCGACGACTACGCGCAGCAGGCCGAACAAATTGTCAGCAGGCGCCGGAGGTCGCCCCGGCGAAGACCGAGTGGATGCCGCTGGGCGTGTTCGCCCTGACGCCGGATGGCCAGGCGTCCGGCCCCGATCCATCGCTGTTCCTGCAATTAGCTATCAGCAAGGAGGGGATTATCAGCGGCACGCTGAACAACTCGGTCACCAACAGCACGCAGGCCGTCGAAGGCATGGCCGACAAGGCGAGCCAGCGTGTGGCTTGGACGGTGGTCGGCAAGGCTTGGCCGATCATGGAGACCGGCATCAGCAATCTGACCGAGGACACGGCGCCGGCGCTGGTCCATTTCGCCGACGACGAAACCCAACAATGGCTGATGGTGCGGCTGGAGGAGCCCAAGAGCTGATAACTGTGGCTGTTCGTGCCGGCACAGCAGTTCGTTGGGAAGCTCCCGTACATCGAGAATCGGTAAGTTACGCGCTATGCCCGTTCAAGAAACTCCATCCGGCGCCTGCAACGCGCGGGAACCGAGGGTAACGACCGTAAACTCGGCGGGCGGATGATCCGCCAGGTACGCATTGATGCTGCGGCTGCTCAAGCCGTCAACCAACCGGTCCAACTCGTCGAGCGTCCGCGCGTAACCGAGGTGAAACCAGTCGCGGGCAAGGGCCGAGCTCCGCGCCGAGCTCGATTCCTGCTGCATGATCAGCCCGCTCTTGATCCGCGCCTTGAGGCGCTCGAGTTCCCGCTCCTCAATTCCGCGGGCCAGGCGGACCAACTCGGCGAGCGTGACGTCGAGCGTTTCCTGGGCCCGCTCGGCGCCCGTGCCGGCGTAGCAGAACACCGCGCCTCGATCGCGCAGCGTGTGAAGCGTGGCAAAGACGCTGTAACACAGTCCGCGGCGCTCACGGACTTCGGTAAATAGCCGGGCGCTCATGCCGCCGCTGAGCACGCCCACCGCCCCCCAGGCCTGAAAGTAATCGGGATGCCGGTAGGGCACGCTGGCGTAGGCGATGGCGACGTGCGTCTGTTGCGAATCGTAGGGCACGTGCTGGTAGCCGCCGGCGGCGGGCGATTCCTCGATTGTCTCCGTTTCGAGCGGCGCCCAGTCGCCCAACAATTGGCCCACCAGTTCCTTCAGCCGCGTCCAATCCAGCCGCCCGGCGACGCCGAGGATCGTGCCGTTGGGGCGAGCGAAGCGGCGGAAATGGGCTCGGATGTCGGCGGCGGAGGTGGTCTCGATGGCTTCCTCCTCGCCCTGCGAAGGCCGCCCCCACGGCTCCGGATAATGCCGGCGGCGCAGCGCGATCATCACCTTCTGTGACGGCTCGTCCTCCACCGCCCGAAGTTCTTGCAGCATGGCCAATCGGCCGGCTTCCAATTGATCTTCCGGCAGGTGCGGACGGCGCAGCACGTCGGCATAGATCGCCAGCGCTTGGGGAAGGTTCTCGGCCAGCGTGGCGCCGCTGTAACTGGTGTGGGTGCTGGATACGGATTCGTTTCGCTCCACGCCAAGATTGTCGAGATCGAGGATGATTTGACGGCTGTCGCGCGAACCGGCGCCGCGCAGGGCCATCTCGCAGGTGAAACTGCTCAGCCCGGCGCGATTCACCGGATCGTAGATGCAGCCGGTTGGGGTCAGGAACGTGAAGGCGGCCGATTGCAGAGCGGCCATGGGCTCCGCAACCAGCACCAGGCCGTTGGGATACGTGTGGGAGAGAATGGCGTGGGTCACGGTGAGTGCACGGGCTCGACGGCCTTGTAGACGGTCTTGATCGTCGCAAATCCGAGTCGCCGATAGAGGCGGATGGCAGCGTCGTTTTGGGCCGTCACCTCAAGATATGCGCGATGCAGACCGGCCTGACGGAAGCCAGCCAACGCGCGAAGCATAAGGCTCGTGCCCAAGCCGCGGCCGCGGTGTTCGGGGGCGATGCCCAGGTTCTGGATGGCGCCCAGGCCGAGCTTGTCGCGAATCCCCTGGACCGTGCCGCAATAGTCGGGCCGGCTCCAGCCGTCCGGCGCATAGACGACCAACCACGTGGCCTCCGGCAGAAAGCCCGGCTTTTGGCTAATCTCGGTCATCAACCGCCGACATCCGTCGAACTCGGCGAGGCAGGGAAACACGTTGGCGTCGTACTCGCCGCGAAAGCTCAGATACTTGGCTTGGGCGAAGGCGTCCAACAAGGCCCCTTCCCAGGGAACGAACTGGAAGCAGCTTGGCGCCGGCATCGGCGTCAGATCGCGCCCGGCGAGAGCGATTTCCATGCGGAAACGCTTGAAATAGGCAATGTCCATCACTGTAATCTATCGGGGGGCCACCGATCGGTCAATTGTTGAGTTTCCAAAGCGCCCCACGGCCGACACAACTCGCGCATTGCAATAATTCAGTTTCCATGGCGTCCTGACCGCCGCCGAGGCCTATCGAGCCCCGCATTCTTGCCGGAACGAGGGTTTGTGAAACGGGCCCCTTTTTCCGGAATAAAAGGCCGGAACCGTTCCATAATCAACAACGGAACCAATTGGTGCGGGCTAATCTCCAGCCGGCTGCCCCGGTTGTTCTACGCCTCCGCTGGCGGGGGAGGCGTTGCAACGCCTGCCGCACACGCTCTCAACGACCGCAAATTGATGGCGTCCCAATCCTCTCCATCCTTCTTTCCCTTCGGTGTCTCGAGGTACATCGGCACGGCGCGAAAGCGAGGGTCATTCAGCAATCGTCGGAACGCGCCCATTCCAAGTTGGCCGTGACCGATATGCTCGTGGCGATCAATGCGGCTGCCCAGGGGACGGCGGCTGTCGTTGAGGTGAAAGGCCTTGAGTCGCCCCACTCCCAGCAACCGTTGGAAAGCGGCCATTGTCGTCTCGTACTCCTTCTCGGTTGCCAAGCCGTATCCGGCCGCGAACACATGGCAGGTGTCGAAGCAGAACCCCAGGCGGTCGGGCTCGTTGACGCCATCGAGAATTTGCCGAAGTTGCTCGAATTTCCAGCCCAGCGAGGTTCCTTGGCCGGCCGTGGTTTCCAACAGGCAACGGGCACGAAGATCGCGGCACTGTCGATGAACTTCGTCCAACGCCGAGACGATATTTCGCAGGCCGCCTTCCTCAGTCCCGCCAGTATAGGCGCCCGGATGGGTCACGACATAGGCCATGCCGAGCGCCTCCGACCGCCGCAGTTCGGCGATGAAGGCATCCACCGACTTTTTCCAAAGGAGCGGGTTAGGGCTGGCAAGATTGATGAGATAGGAATCGTGCGCGATCGGATGAACGATCCCCCCTTTGTCGAGGGCCGCGCGAAACCGCCGAGATTCTTCGATGGTGACCTCTCTCGATGCCCATTGATTCGCGTTCGTAGTAAACAGTTGGACGCAAGAGCAGCCCGTCAGGTCGGCGCGATCCACTGCTTTGTGGTATCCGCCGGCAATCGACTGATGAGCCCCAAGAATGGCCATCCCTCTACCGTAGCAGAAGCGCAAATGGGGAACCATTGGCCGACGGCCGTTGCGCAGCAGAAAGTAAGCGACGTGGCGGATCGTAAACGTCGGGTGGCGGATAGTGGACAGCGACCGGCGGACCGCCCGCGTACCGCGTCCCACCGGCGGGCCGGAGGTCAAAAAAGTCCGCGGCTGGCACTATTCCGCGTCTTCTTGTACGCTAGAATAAGGTGGAGCCTGGGCTGCTGCCAGCGATTGCGAGGCGGATCATGAGACTGGTTTGGTGGATTTCCCTGGGTGCGGGCGCAGCTGCTGCCGATCGTTGCGTATCTGCTGCATCCGTGGCGGAAATCGGCGCGGGCTGCGCGCCTGGTGCAGGCCCAGCAGCGATTTCACGCCCAGCGCGAGCGGTTGGAGGCAAAGTTCGTGCGACTGGCGGCCGCGCACGGCAAATCGGATGCCCCTGGTTGGCTCGACTGCACCTTTGCCGACGACGTGGCTTATGTTCGCAACCGCACTACCGGCGAGCTATCGGCCTTTGTGGCGATGACCGTCGCCGCCGAACAGTTTGATAGCGCGACACACGGTTCGGCCGACGCCGTCGGTAATCTGCAGGCCGGCACCGCCGTCTTCCGCTTCGATCGCGATCATTGGGAAACCGATGGCCGGGCGATTCTCAATCTCAGCCCGGACGAGGCCATCCGCTATTACCATGCCGACTGGGAAATCGTCGGCGAGGAACTGGCCCATCGGTCGTAAGGCAAAGCCGCGACCCCCTGTCGCGGCTTTACTGACGCGCCAGTTTGCGCAACACGGTTTGCAAGATGCCGCCGTTGCGGTAGTAATCGAGTTCCACCGGCGAGTCGATGCGGACTTTGGCCGGGAACTCACGGACCCTCCCGTCCGAGGACGCGGCGCGAACCGTGAGCGAATCGCCGGGCTGGAGGGCGTCGCCCAAGCCGGGGATGTCGATGACTTCTTCGCCGCAAAGGCCCAACGACTCCCACGACTGGCCGTCGGCGAGTTGCAGCGGAAGGATGCCCATCCCCACCAGGTTGCTGCGGTGGATCCGCTCGAAGCTGGAGGCGATCACCGCGCGCACGCCCAACAGGTACGGCCCTTTGGCGGCCCAGTCGCGGCTGCTGCCGGAGCCGTATTCCACCCCGGCCAGCACCACCAGCGGCACGCCTTCCGCCTTGTACTTCATCGCCGCGTCATAGATCGAAATGACTTGGCCGTCGGGCAAGTGTCTGGTCACTCCGCCTTCGGTGCCGGGAGCTACGGCGTTGCGGATGCGGATATTGGCGAACGTGCCCCGCGTCATGATCCGGTCGTTGCCGCGTCGCGATCCGTAGCTGTTGAAGTCGACGGAACCGACGCCCCGCTCTTGCAGATACTTGCCGGCCGGGCTGCTGGCGGCGATCGAGCCGGCGGGCGAGATGTGATCGGTCGTGACGGAGTCCCCTAACGCCGCCAGCACCCGCGCCCGAGAATCGGACGGATGGGCCCGGCTTCGGCGGCAAGGTCCAGCAGGAAGGGCGGCTCTTGGATATACGTGCTCTTCGGGTCCCACGGGAAAAGCTCCGTGTCGGGCACGGCCAGCCGGTTCCACGTCTCATTGGCCTCGAACACGTTGGTGTACCGCTTGCGAAACATCTCCGCCCCAACCGCCTGAGCGACGACGGCGGCAAGTTCTTCGGGCGCGGGCCAAATCTCTTTCAGATAGACCGGCCGCCCATCGCTGCCCGCGCCCAGCGGCTCGCTGCCGAGATCGATGTCGACGGTTCCGGCCAGGGCAAAGGCTACGACCAGCGGCGGGCTGGCCAGGTAGTTGGCCTTCACCAGGGGATTGATGCGGCCCTCGAAGTTGCGGTTGCCGCTCAAGACGGCCGCGGCCACCAACTGCCCTTGATTGACCGCCTTGGCCACCGCGTCCGGCAACGGCCCGCTATTGCCGATGCACGTCATGCAGCCGTAGCCCACGGTGTGAAACCCCAACTGCTCCAGCGGCTTATCCAAGCCGGTCTGTCGCAGATAATCGGTCACCACGCGGCTGCCCGGGGCCAGGCTTGTCTTCACGTGCGGCTTGACGCGCAGCCCGCGCCCGACCGCATTTCGGGCCAGCAGTCCGGCCGCCAACATGACCTCGGGATTGCTCGTATTCGTGCAACTGGTGATCGAGGCGATGACCACCACGCCGTGACCGATCGTGCCGTCGGCCTCCACGCGGGCCGTTTGGCCGACTTGCTCGTCGGAAAGCGCGAAGCCGCGCTGTTTCAGCGGCAGTTGCAACGCGCGGCGGAACGACTGTTTTACGGCGGTCAGCGGCACGCGGTCTTGCGGCCGCTTCGGCCCGGCCATGCTCGGTTCGATGGTCGCCAGGTCAAGGTGCAGGACCTTGGTGTAATTGGGTTTTGCGACGTCCGCGGCCGTCGCATCGACAGGGCGAAACAGAAGTTGCTCCTGCGCATAGCGCTCGACCAGTTCCACTTCCTCCGACGACCGCCCGGTTTCGCGGAGGTAGGCGAGCGTTTGCTCGTCAAAAGGGAAGAAGCCCATGGTGGCCCCGTACTCCGGCGCCATGTTGGCCACGAGCGCCCGCTCGGCCACCTTCATGTGTGCCAGGGCAGGCCCGAAGAACTCGACGAACTTGTCGACGACGCCCTCCGCGCGGAGGATCTGCGTGACCGTCAGCACCAGGTCGGTGGCGGTGGCCCCGGGCGGAAGCCGGCCGGAAAGCTCGAAACCGATCACGTCGGGCGCAAGCATGTAGTAGGGCTGGCCGAGCATGACGGCTTCCGCCTCGATCCCGCCGACGCCCCAGCCGACCACGCCCAGGCCGTTGATCATCGTGGTGTGGCTGTCGGTGCCCAGCAGAACGTCGGGCAGGGCCACCGGCCCGACCGCGTCGTGGCGCAGAAAAACGCATTTTGCCAGGAACTCGAGATTCACCTGGTGAACGATTCCCACCGCCGGCGGGACGATGCGAAAGTTGCGGAGCGCCTTCTGGCCCCAGCGAAGGAACTCGTAACGCTCGCGGTTTCGCTGGAACTCCAACGTCATGTTTTCCAGCAGGGCGCCGGCCGAGCCGAACCGGTCAACCTGGACCGAGTGATCGATCACCAGATCGACGGGCACGAGGGGATTGATCCGCTGCGGATCGCCGCCGAGCCGCTTCATCGCGCTGCGCATGGCGGCCAAATCGACCACCGCCGGCACACCCGTGAAGTCCTGGAGCACAACACGCGCGGGCTTGAAGGGGACCTCGATGGCCGTCCGCCGCGAGGCCTGCCAACCGGCCAGGTTCCGAACGTCCTTTTCGGTCACCTGGCAGCCGTCGCAATTCCGCAGCACCGACTCCAGCAGGACGCGGATCGAATAGGGCAGCCCGGCGACGTTCGTCAGACCGGCGTCCTCCAGCCGGGTCAACCGATAAATGCCGACTCGGCCGGCGCTGGTTGCGAAAGTGTCGCGGGCGTGGAACGGATCGTGGATGGATTGTGTCATCTCTCTATTCCCCGGTTGCTTGCCGTGGATCGGGAAGCCGTCACGGCGATTTCTCCCCAATATACCGAATTGTACGCAGGGTGTCAGGTGGAGAGAAACGCCGTCCAGTCGGGACCGCCTCCGAACGCCCCCGCCGCTGGGATCTCCGCCTTGCGTGCGGAGGGTCGCATGCGGTCAACGTAGATGGTCCCAAGTCTCCGCCGGCGGCGCTGTAACCGAAACCAGCTCCTTGGTAAGCGGGTGACGGAACTCCAGGATCCGCGCATGGAGTGCAATCGCGCAGGCGCTCGTCGGCATATTGCACGCCGAACGGGACGCGCGAGCCCGTACTGGAAATCGCCCAGCACCGGATGCCCGCGCGACGCCGCCTGGATGCGGATCTGATGCGTGCGGCCGGTTTCCAGTTCGATCTCCAGCCAGGCGCCCGAGAGGGTGGTTGCCATGGTGCGATAGTGCAGGACGGCGACCCGACCTTCGGGATGATCGGCGGCGACGACTTCGGCTTGCGGCTTCCCATAGACCTTCCGCAGGTGATCGCGCCACGTGCCGGCCGGCGGGTCGGGCCGATTTTCCACGCAGGCCCAATAGATCTTTTTGATCTCGCGATGCTCGAATTGACGGGCCAGCTTCTGCGCGGCGCGGCGGCGCGTGGCGAACACGATGGCTCCCGACGCCGGCCGATCGAGCCGGTGCGGCACGCCCAAGTACACCTCATGCGGCGGAGCGTCGCGCTGCTTTAAGAACGTCTTGATACGGACTTCGAGGCTATCGATTCCGGGCGGCGCTTGGGTCGGCAGCCCCGGCGGCTTGCAGACCACCAGGCACGGCCCTTCCTCGTAAAGTATCTGAACTCCCAACATACATCGGCGTCTGGCGGCGGCGCCATGGCGATGGCCGGTCGTGTGCCGAGGCGAGCCGCCGCCCACGGCGTCACACGTAACGCGTCATCACTCGGTCCATCAGCCGCGGTGAAAGTCGATTGAGCCAGCAGAGCACGCGGCCCCAACGGTAAGGGATGATTTCATGTCGGCCGAGGCAAATCGCGCGCACCGTCTGCCGGGCCACCTCGGCGACGCTGGCGGGCGTATGCTTCGGCCAGCGGGCGTCGATGGTTCGCTCCAGTTCTCGATCGAAGAATTCCGTTTCGGTGGGCCCGGGGCTGACCACCAGCACGTCGATGCCGAAGCGGACGAACTCCGCCCGAATCGCCTCGCTGAATCCCTGCACGGCGAATTTGCTGGCCGAGTATTCGCTGCGGTTGGGCACGCCGCGATGGCCGAGGATCGAGCTGACGTTGACGACCATCGGACGGACGCCCTGCTTCAACAGCGGCAGCGCCAGGCGGGTCATTTCCACCAGGGCAAAGAAGTTGATTTCCATCACGCGGCGAACCCGCTCCACGCTGGCGTCCGAAAACGGTCCCAAGGCGCCCACGCCCGCATTATTGACCAGAACGTCCAGTCCGCCGAACTTGGCTTGGGCGGCGTCCAGAACCCGCTGCCGCGTTTCCGGATCGGTGATGTCGCCGGCGACCGTCTCGATCGACCTGCCCAGGGCCGCCGACTGCTCGACCAACTCGCGCAACCGCTGCTCGCGCCGGGCGACGGCCAAAACTCTTGCGCCGCAGCGTGCCAGCTCCGACGCCACCGCGCGGCCGATGCCGCTGGAGGCGCCGGTCACGATCGTGCGACTGCCGCGCAAATCACGTTTCATCCGCGATCCCCGCCGTAGATGGTGTCGCCACAAGCGGCGGCCCGCCGTTGTGGTGCGGGCGGACTCCCAGCGAAGCGCCGCGGATGTGATCGAGATGCCGCGAAGGGAGGCGACAGTGGATCACCACCCGGCTGTCACGGTATTGCTTCGAGAGAATTTCGCCGTGCGCGGCCAGGTAGGCCAGAAGGCGGCCGTTCTCCACGCCGGTTTCCACGTCAACGTCGAGGAAGCTGCGGCTCAGCGCCTCGCTCACCGCCGCGGCCAGGTTGCTCAATCCGAAGCCTGTCCGCGCGCTCAGGGGCACGGCATGGGGATAGCGGCTCATCATGCCGTCGAGCCGCACCCGGTCTTGCAGGGCGTCAACCTTGTTGATCAACAACAAGGTGTCTTTCCGCTGAATGCCGATCTCCTCCAGCACGCGGTAGGCTGCGGCAATCTGATCGTAGACGGCCGTGTTCGAGCCGTCGGCGACATGCAACAACAGATCGGCCTGCCGCGCCTCTTCCAAGGTGGCCTTGAAGCTCTCGATCAAATGGTGCGGCAGGTCCCGGATAAAGCCCACCGTGTCGCTCAGCAGCACGGGCCCCCAGCCGGGCAACTGCCACCGCCGCGTGCGGGTGTCGAGCGTGGCGAACAGCGCGTCTTGCACGAACACGTCGGCGTCCGTCAAGGCGTTCATCAGCGTGCTCTTGCCGGCGTTCGTATAGCCAACCAGGGAAACCGTCAGCAGATCGCTCCGCCCGGCCACCTCGCGTTCCTTGCGGCGTTCGATAGCATCCAACTGGCGGCGGAGGTCTTTGAGCCGATGCTCGACCAAACGGCGGTCTTCCTCCAACTGAGTTTCGCCGGGCCCCCGCAGCCCCACGCCTTTCTTCTGCCGCGAGAGGTGCGTCCACATCCGTTTCAGCCGCGGCATTGCATATTCGAGTTGGGCCAGTTCGACCGCCAGGCGGGCCTGCCGGGTCTGGGCCCGCGTGGCGAAGATGTCGAGAATCAGCTCCGTCCGATCCAGCACCTTCAGCCCGACCGCCTTCTCCAAATTGCGCGTCTGGGCGGGGCTAAGATCGTTGTCGAAGATCACCAGGTCGGCGTCTGCCGCGGCGGCAACGCGGGTAAGCTCTTCGACCTTGCCCTGGCCAAGGTACGTCGTCGCGTCGGGCACTTCACGCCGCTGGGTCAACCGGCCGACGACGCGCACGCCCGCGGTGGCGGCGAGCCCTTCCAATTCTTCGAGCGGAGTAACCGAAGACTTTCGATCCGGCAACAAAACGCCGACCAGCACGGCCGCTTCACTGGCGACGCTGTCGGCGCGACTTAACTCGTACACGGGAAAAGATCCCCCCAGGGTGGCCTGATGAAAACGGGGACTGGCTCCGCAACGGCTTGTATCATTGCTCGATCCGAACCACGATCCGTTGCGGTGCCTGTCCCCGTTTTCATCTATTCGAAGTCTCCCGCCAAAAGATGACAATAACTCTCGTAACGCCGTTCGTCCAGTTGTCCGTCGGCCACGGCGTTCTTGACCGCGCAATCGTCTTCGTGCGTGTGGGTGCAGTCGGGGAAGCGGCACTGGCTCACATAGGGCCGCAAGTCGCGGAAGAAGCCGCCCACTTCTTCCGCAATCACGTCCCAAAGCTGGAACTGCCGAATGCCCGGCGTATCGACCACGTATCCGCCGCCGGCCAACGGCAGCAGTTGGGCGGTGGTGGTCGTGTGTTTGCCTTTTTCGGTATTCGCGCTTACCGGCTGCACGCGGAGGTGGAACGCCGGATCGATGGCGTTGAGCAAGGAGGATTTGCCCACTCCGCTCTGACCGGCCACGACGGTGGCCCGGCCCAGCAGCGCGCGGCGGAGCCGCTCGACGCCAAAACCGGTCTTCGCGCTCAACAGCAGCACGTCGTAGCCCATTTGGCTGTACAGGCCCACCAACGGTTGCAGATCAGCCACGTCGCCCAAGTCGATCTTGTTGATGCCGATGAGCGTGCGGACGCCCCCTTTTTCGCCCGCCATCAGCAGACGGTCAATCAGGTTCGGCTTCAACGAGGGCTCGGCCACGCTCACGATGATGGCCAGCAGGTCGACGTTCGCCACGAGCACTTGCTGCCGCCCGCGTACGGCGCGACAGATGCAGCCGTGCCGCAGCTCCACCCGTTCAATGAGCCCCTCGGGGGGATCGGTATTGTCAACCGGCCGGAACAAGACGAGATCGCCGGCGGCCACGACGTGCCGTTGGTCGGTCGCCAACGTCTTCAGCAGGCGGCGGGTAGCGCACTGGTAGATGCCGCCCGCCTCGTCCTCCACCACGCTTTTCAGACCGAGAACGCGAAGCACCCGGCCGCGGCGACAGGCGGTCTTGTCCACGTCGAGGTGGATCCCAAGCCCGACCTCGTCCTCGGTTGCGTCGCCACAGACGGTCCGCCGCCGGACCAACTCCCCTTTGCCGCTGACGCGTTCACTCGGCAGGGGCGTTTCATCCTCGAAACCGTGCTGGCGGTAGCGCCGCGTCCAGTCGGACGACCGGGCCCGAACATTGCGATTCTTGCGGAATTCGGCGCGGATTTTCTTCTTCTTGGCCATCCTAGCGACGGTTAAAGCGGACGCGGAGCTGACCGGGCTCGTCGTTCATCACATCGTACCGCGGCGACTTCGTCGGGATCGGCCGGCGTCTTTGGCGAACTTGACTGCCGCAGTTCAAGCCCCGCCCGCTGAAGCAACGACTTGCCGAAAATGCTGGCTTCAACAAGATCCGGCGGCGGCGGCCCGACCGCGCCCAGGTCGATCGGCGAATACCGCACCGTGTACCTGTGCTTGGCGAGCGACAGGATATCACCCGGTTCGATGCGCTTCTCCGTCACCCGCACTCCGTTGACCTTGGTGCCGTTGCGGCTCTGCAAATCACGAACGTACCAGTAGCCGGCGTTGACCGACAGTTGACAGTGATGTGTGGAGACGTTCGGAAACCGAAGGACGATGTCGCAGCTTTCGCGCCTCCCGACCAACAGACTCTTCTTGAGAAGGGGGATTGTATCCCCCCCTCCTACGGGAATCAGTTCTCCGTACATATTCGGGCTCTCTTACACCGCTCCACAACCTATTAGAATAGAATCGAATACACCGTCTGTAAGATCGAAACAATCCCTCCCTTTAGTCTAGTCAGTTGCCAATTTGGCGTCAACCAAGGCTCAATCCGGTGCGTCGGAACCGTTCGCTTGGCAGTTGGCCGGGCGATACTACCACGCTGTTAACTTCTTTTACCAAAAGAAGTTCGGTGCGAAGGTCCGAAAACTGAGTCTCGACGCCGGTTGTGACTGTCCCAATCGGGACGGCAAACTGGCCATTTCGGGCTGTGTTTTCTGTGACCCGGAGAGTTTCAGTCCAAGCCGGCGGATGGGCTTGGCATCGATTGCCGACCAGGCGCAAGAAGGCATCCGCCGACTAAAATCGCGATATGGCGTTGACCGGTTTGTGGCCTACTTCCAGCCGGGCACAAATACGTATGGGCCAATCGGGCGGCTTCAGACGTGCTACCAGCAGGCCTTGTCCCAACCCGGCGTGGTGGGGCTGGCCGTTGGCACCCGGCCGGATTGCGTCGGAGAACCGATCCTGGACTTGTTGGCCGCCTTGGCTAAGCAAACCTGGGTGGTGCTCGAGTACGGCTTGCAGACCATTCACGATCGCACGCTGGATCGGCTGAACCGCGGCCATCACTACGACGCTTTTCTCGACGCCTACCGGCGAACCCGCTCGCGGAACCTCGACATCGCAGTCCACGTGATCCTCGGCTTGCCCGGCGAGTCACGCGACGACATGCTTGCCACCGCTGGGGAGTTGGCGAGTCTGGATATCCACTCCATCAAGCTTCATAATCTGTACGCAGTGCGTAACACGGCGCTGGCCGATGACGTCGCCTCGGGACGTGTCCGACTTCCCGAGTTTCAGGATTACGTGACCTGGGTCGTCAATTTTCTCGAGGTGCTGCCCAGCCGGATTGTGATCGAGCGTCTGTGTGGCGATGCGCCGCCGAAATATCTGATCGGGCCGCAATGGTGCGTGGACAAAGCGGCCGTTCGGTCGGCCGTCGAGGCCGAGTTCCGCCGCCGCGGCACGCGGCAGGGGTCGAAGGCGGAGCGATGAACGCTGGCTCCGCCGCTTCTCCTTCCCGGCAAGCTGCGATATGCTTGAGGATGGTTGGGAGCGGATCGGATGGCCGCCGGCCAAGCCGTCATAGACCGCCATAGGGGAGAAAACGAGCCAGGTCGCTCCCGGAGCTACTCTTGCACTGCGAGGCGTCGCCACAGATTCGCGAAGCTTGCCTATTTTGCCAATATCGGACGTGTCCCGTTTTCGTCCGTTTCGTCCCCTGCAGAACGTGGAACGCGCCCATTATGACTTCCACTACTCAAACTCCGAATCGCCGGTTTCGCTTTCGGCTGGGAATGTTATTGGTGCTCATTTCGACGGCACTGGCCAGTGCGCTGGCCATTTGGTTCGTTTGCCCCCCTCCGATTGACGTGGCGATAACAGTCGAGCGGTTCTCTTGGTTGAAGGCACATGACGGACATACTGCATTGGAAGCGGATGTACGCGTCACGAACAGGTCAAGGCACACAGTGTGGTTTTTGCAGAATCCACTCTTTTGTACGGCGCAACTTGTTGACGGCCAGTGGCAGGAAAGTTCGCAAAGTTCACTGCCAGACAATCCGGCAGGAAAGAGATCATATGGCGGAGATTGGTGGTTGCCCCTGGAGAGTACGGGGTCTTTTACCATTCGTGTTGGACTATGGGATGGCGCGACGGCGATGAAAGTCGTTGTTGCGTGTACTACTGACAGGTTCATCCCCAAGCGGCATTGGGTGTCAACTCCAGAGGTTAGAATCGTGAAAAGGGGAAATGACTACTTTCCCGAAACAGAGCACGGAGCGGATTGTGCGCAGAGCGTTGATGCCCCCGCCATTTCTTTTGCAACGGAGAGAGGAAAGGATGGAAAAAGGCGATAAGGCGTCGTAAGACTGGGACTGGAAAATGGGACAGGTGAAAGCGCCGGGATAAACCGGTAGAGGGTAGCGGATGAAAGAGCCGTACAGGAGGCATGAAAAGGGCATGAAAAGGGGACATCACTGATATTGACAGGATGGGCAAGGAATGATACTGTATCGTCATGCCGCGAACGGCCCGATCCACTGAAGCGGGGATGATTTACCACGTTCTCAATCGCGGGAACGGGCGAATGCGGATTTTTCACAAGGCGGGGGATTACGAGGCGTTCGAGCGCAGTGTTGGGGGAGGGCCTGGAACGCTACGCGGTGGACCTGCTGACCTACTGCCTGATGCCGAACCATTGGCACCTCGTTGCCCGGCCGCGGACCGACGAGGCGTTGGGGCGATGGATGGGTTGGATGGGCGTGACGCACGTTCGCCGCCACCACGAGCGCCACCACAGCCGCGGCGGGGGGCATCTCTATCAAGGACGTTTCAAGAGTTTTCCCGTGGCGGAGGATGATTACTTCGTGGCGTTGTGCCGGTACGTGGAGGCCAACGCGCTGCGTGCGGGACTGGTGGAACGGGCCGAGGAGTGGCAATGGTGCGGACTATGGCGACGGGCGCACGGCGCGGCGGACCTGCGGTTGAGTCCGTGGCCCGTGGAACGGTCGCGGAATTGGGTGGCGTGGGTCAATCGGGGGCTCAAGGATGAACAACTGGAAGGCATACGAACCTGTGTGCAGCGGGGCCGTCCGTTGGGGCCCGAGGCGTGGGTGCGGCAGACGGCGGCGCGTCTGGGGCTTGAGTTCACCCTTCGCGGCCCCGGCCGGCCACGAAAAAGATCGAATAATCAGTGATGTCCGTGCGCCGTGAATGCGTGTGTATTTTAGCGGGTGAAAGTCCCGTCTGGGAAGGGTCGCTTGCCCAGTAGCAATCGAAGCGGTGGAATTCTCATGTCGCGCTCATTCCAAATCGGCCTCGCATTGCTGTTGGCTGTGCAGGCGGTGCCGCCGCATGCCCTTGCCGCCGATGACGGCCCCTTAAAGAACATCGCGCTCAAGATTACGTTGATGATGACGGATGATGGTCTTCTCGGTATGGCTAAAGTTGAGGAGCCCATAACCGCGAAGCCATCAGGACCGCCGCCTCCGAAGTTTTACTACGTCAACTATTTTTGGGACGGGACGTACGTGCGGGTTCATCCTGGGGATGGTGACGCAAGGGAATGGTCAAAGGAAGCCCTTGAGAAGGACGGCTGGTACGTGACGGCTGACTACACCACCGATCCGCCGCGCGTGATTCTTACGAAAGAGCCCACCGAGAATTCGCAATGGCGCTTCGTTCCAGGGTCAAAGCGGCCACGGTACTACATTAAGAATGAAAACGGCCGCGAGAAAGACGCCTGGCTGAACACGGTGGACACAGGCAAACGTTACTCGTACGCTGGGATCGACGGCCGCTATCGTGATGCTCGTGTCTACATGGCGGTTATCTCCTTCAGCAAAAAAAGGGAATACGGTGTCATCAGTGCCAAGGCGGATGGGTCAAGATAAGGTGACAACAGTCGGAAGGACGGGGGAGGACTTGGGGTCAGGCCGACAATAGACATTAGAAAACTGCTGCGGCAAGAGTCGTCAATGTCCTCCCCGGCCGCCTCAGCGCGACGCCATACGAGTTCCGGGTGGAGGCGGAAATTAGCGATCCTGATGACGGCTCCTGCCCATGTCCGCGCCGTTCAACGAGGCGTCGGCGACGGCCCTTGCTTGGGCAACCACCCCGAGCGACCTGACGGCCGTAGCCGCCTCCCCGACGGTTATCGACCTGCCTGACATAAAGATACTATGTGAAAGCGGGTGCCCGCGTTAAGCTCCAGGTTTTTTGGGGGGAGAAAACGGGACAGTGGGGGAGAAAACGGGGCAGGTTCGATTTGGAAAAGATAGGTAAGCCCGGGTGTCTTCCATTTTGGCAATATCGGACCTGTCCCGTTTTCTCGTTCCCTCTAAAATTACTTTGGAGTGCCCTTTCCAATCGGCGTGACGTCGACCCTCATCAGCAGACGCGCGGCCTTGGCAGAACAGAGGCCAGCCCTATTGAGTCCTGCACTAATGCCGGAACGAGGGCTCGTGAAACGAGCCCGTTTTCCCGGGAGGAAAGCCTGGAACGGTTCCGTAATCAACAACGGAATCAATAGAAGGAGGTAAGGACGATGGTACGAGTCGCCCTAATCACGGGAGCCAGCCGGGGAATCGGTGCGGCAACCGCATTGCTACTGGCCGAACACGGGTACCGGGTGGTCGTCAACCACCGCGCCAGTGCACCACAGGCCGAGGAGGTGGTGGCGACCATCGCCGCGGCCGGCGGCGAAGCCGTGGCGATCAAAGCCGACGTCACCGTGCCTGAGCGACGTCACCGCCATGGTCGATGAAATCGATCAGCGGTGGGGTGGGACGGACGTGCTCGTGCACAACGCGATGACGCCGTTTGCCATCACCTCGTTCGCCGAGTTGAGCTGGGAGCAGCTCGGCGGCAAGCTGGACAGCGAGCTGCATGCCGCGTTCCTGATAACGAAGGCCGTTGTGCCGGGAATGGTTTCGCGCGGATACGGTCGGCTGATCTATCTGAGTACCGGGCTGTCGCGTCATGCGCGTGAGGGGATGATCGCGCTGGGCACCGCTAAGGCGGCCCTGGACCAGTTCGTGCGGTACATCGCTTTGGAGCTGGCGCCGCACGGGATCACCGCCAACCTCGTCGCACCGGCCACGGTGGAGGGAACCAGGGTGACCGAGCAATTCACAGCCGAGCGTATGCGCGAGCTCGCCGCGGCCACGCCGATGCGACGGCTGCCCCGTCCCGACGATGTCGCCAAGACGGTGGCGTTCTTGGCAAGTGAGGATTCGGGTTTCACCACCGGCCACTACCTTCCGGTCAACGGGGGCCTTGCAATGGACTGAACGCAACGAGCGCGCAGTCCGCGCTGTCCGAGATGGGGAGAAAGGCTATTCCGCCGATGCACACGATCGACCTGACCTACGTCGGGCGTGGTATCCACGAAGAACTGATCGCGTATGTGGCCGATCAGGAGGGATATTTCGAGGATGAAGGTGTCCACGTCGCCGTCCGCGACGGAATCAGGTGGGAGACCGAGCGCCTGCGCGGCGGCGCAACCATCGGTTTGGGCCGGGCCTTGTTGTCGCGGCTGACCGACGGCATCCCATGGAATGTGCTGGCCGTCAACACCCATCGTCCGCTGTTCTGGTTCCTCGGGCGTGGCGAGGTGAAATCCATGGATGATCTTCGCGGGCGCCGACTGGCGGTCCACTCACCCCGCACCGCACCCGGCTGTTTCGCGCGGATCGTGCTGCGCAGGCACGGTCTCGACCCCGATCGCGACCTGCAGTGCGTCGCACGAGCCCCGGGTGACTACCAGATGGATCTGCGGCGCCTTCGCGAGGGTTCGATCGATGCGGCCTACGTGGGCAGCACATTGGCGCCCGAACAGGTCGCCGGCGAGGAGGGCTTTTCGGTCCTGTCCTGGGTCGGCGACCACTTCCAGATCCCCACCGTGGGAATCGCCGTGGACCCCGCTCGTATCCCGCTCGACAACCCGGCGCTGCAGGCGCTGGTGCGGGCCAACCAGCGAGCCCTTCGCACGATCGCCGAACAACCCCAGTTGGCCGTCGACTACATCGCCTCGTTCCTCGGCCGGCTGACCCGTGATGAAGTTCAGCGATACTACGAGCGCTACATCGGCCCCTACTTCACCTCCGACGGTCGGGTAGACCTCAACGTCGCCCAGCACGCGGTCGACGCGGTCGCCACCGAACTCGGCGTCGCCGCGGCATCCGTTGAGCAGATGTACCAGCCGGCCCTGTGACTTGATCAAGGCGGCGCGAGAATGCATGAGTCGGCAGCGGGGACAGGAAAACGGGGGGAAGAAAACGGGCCAGGTGCGATATTGGCAATCTGGGAAGTGTGCCTCTGACATCGTTATTCGATCAGTAGGTTGCGATTCCCAACTCCGGGACGGCCAGCCGGACGATAGGCGGATTCCAGACCAAGACGTTTCGCAAGAAGACCATCCCTCCCGGAGCTACCCTTGCCGTGCGAGGCATCGCCAAAGATTAGCGAGGCTCGCCTATTTTGCCAATATCGGACCTGTCCCGTTTTCGTCCCCGTTTTCGTCCCCCCTGGAACGACAATCGGCAGGTCAACTGGAAGGTCGCGAGCCGCTTTGTTAAGATGAGGAGACTATCGCTGCTCAGAGCGCCCGAGCGGAGTTGAAATGAGGAATACCGGACTCAAATAGGTGTTGCTTCAACATATCGGCGAGTAAGCGAAATGCTGAAGCCCAAGCAGCCGAGTTGAAGCCTAACCCACAAGTATCCACCGGCTGAAGAGGATGCCTGCGCCATGCGATCTCGCTTGCGGAAATGCGTAAACTGGATCGCCGTTATGGTCTGTCTGCTCTTGCCGTGTCTTTCCCACGCGGGCGAGGAATCGTCGAACGACGTCACAGTCACCGTGAACGCCGACACGGTGCTCAACACCATGCGCGGTGGCATCGGTGCTTCGTGGCACGCCATCGAAGAGCCGATCCCCTACTGCGAAACGCCTGATCCGGTATTCGGCAACAAGAGCCAGGGTGGCAGCGGCTGGGGGGCCTATCCGCCGGCCGACGACGATGCAGCCTGGCAGCAGATCGACCGCCACGCCCGCTGGCTGGGACTCAACTGGAACCGCGTCGAGTTCGAACAGCGGATTTACGAACCGGAGCGCGGGCACTTCTCTTGGGACAACGCCGAAATGCGGATCCTCTACCGCATTCTCGATTGGTGCGAAAAGAACAAGGCCGATGTGTTCTTGCAGCAGATGTGGGGCAACGTCGCCTGGAACGCATTCCCCGAATGGCGCGACAATGCGGTCGGACGCGTCCACAGCGGTCCCGCGTCGATGGACGATTTCGGCGAGGGGCTGGCGACGCTGGTCGAGCACCTGGTCAAGAAGAAAGGATACACGTGCATCCGTTGGGTGTGCATCAACAACGAGCCCAACGACTTCTGGTCATGGTGGCAGGAGCCTCCGAACCACGTCATGCCGCTGAGGCCCGGGCTGGCCGCCGTCCGCAAGGCCCTGAACGCCAAGGGTATTGCCATCCCGCTTTCCGGCCCCGACCTGACCGGCGGCGTGCCGCCGCTGGAACCGAAGCAGTACGACTTCCACGATCTACTGGGGGCCTACGACTTCCATTCGTACTCCGAGGACTTCGATTGGCACGGTAAAGGCGGAATGGCCCGTTTCGACAAGACGACCGCCGCCTGGGCCGCCTGGCGCACCAACGTGGCAAGCCGCTGTTCATGTCAGAGTTCGGCACGTTGGCCTACGGCTATGGCGGCAGCAACCCCGGCCCGAGCAGCTACGCCTCGGCGCTGAAGGACGCGGAACTGGTCGTGCGGCGAATCAACGCCGGGGCCGACGGTTTCAATCGTTGGAGTTTCCTCAATCGCGGCGACCTCGACGGCCAGTGGCAGTTCATCGACACCTGGGACCGGAAGGAAAAGAAACTGCTCAAGCAGTATACGCCGCATCCGAACACCTATTTCGTGCTGGGCCTGCTCTCGCGTTTCATCGCCAAACACTCCGACGCGCTCGATTGCAGCGTGGACGGCGGCAAGGTCGCCCCTTGGCAAGGGGTCTTCGCCGCCGCCCTGCGCAGCCCGAAAGGAAATCTCACTCTCGCCGTGGTGAACGATGCGAAGGCAGAATACAAAGCGTCGTTCGAGCTTCGTGGGCTTGCCAAGGATAGCACGCTCTACCGTTACAGTGTCGACGAGACCGATCGCGACCGCGAAGATCTGAAAATCGATCCGCAGGCGGAGTACCGGCTGCCGCGCGCCGCGTTAACATTCACCGACCGGCTGGCGCCCATGAGCGTGACGGTCTACTCGACCTACAAGCTGACCCATAGCGATGACGGCATCATGGCGGAATAATATAACCCTGTTACTTCTACTCGATGGGCCTATCCGAGATTTTAACGGGGAAGAAAACGGACCAGGCCCGATATTGGCAAATATGGTAAGTGTGCTTCTGACATCGTTATTCGATCAGTAGGTTGCGATTCCCAACTCCGGGACGGCCAGCCCGACGATAGGCGGATTCCGGACCAAGACGTTTCGCAATGCGCCGCTTGGGGAAGCTACTTCTCCTCCCCGGCAATTTGCGATATGCTTGAGCATGGTTGGGAGCGGACCGGATGGCCGCCGGCCGAGCTGCCATAGACTGCCATATCAGTCTCGTTGCGGCGTCGGCGGGAGGAAAGTCCGGGCTCCGAAGGGCAAGGTGATGGGTAACGCCCACCGGCCGCAAGGCCCGGGAAAGTGCAACAGAAAGCAGACCGCCGGAAGGGCACCGCCCGTCCGGTAAGGGTGAAACGGTGAGGTAAGAGCTCACCAGCAGGTTGGGCAACCAGCCTGGCTCGGCAAACCCCACCCGGAGCAAGGTCAAACAGGGAGCAGGGAGTTGGCCGGCCGATTTGATTCGGCCGGTTCGCCCCGCGGGCTGGCCCGGCCCGCCATCGACTCCCGGGTAGGCCGCTTGAGAGACCGAGCGATCGGCCCCCTAGAGAAATGGCCATCGACGTCCAACTCGATTGGACGCACAGAACCCGGCTTACAGGTCTGCTCCCAACCACTTTTCGACTGGTTTACGGCTTGGCCGGGATGTTTTCGCTGTCGATGAATTGCAGCAACTTCGAGACGCAGAGCTTGTTCATGCTGATGCGATGCTCGTGGGCCTCTTCTCGAAGGGCCTCGTGCAGGCTCTTCGGCAACCGAACCGTGATTACCCGCGTGGGTTCCTCGGGGTCCGGCCCTATAGGACCCTGTTGACGAAGCTTCGTGAGCATCTGCAATATCTCTTGGTAGGCTTCCGTTTGTTCAAAGGCGGCCAACGCCTCCCGCGAGGGGAACATGTGTCGGAGGAGCCCCTGCAGGCCGAAGATCTCCCGATAAAAAGTGACCCAGTCGGGTCCCAGCGAGTACAGCCGCTCGGCCGCATGCCTCACTTCCACTTGCTTCTCATGCGTAACCATTCACGTCTCCTTCCGATGCCACTTCGGGGCTAAGGGGAACTCCGTCTACTGCCGAAACCTACCGGAGGAATCGTCTGGCGAAGTCAAGTGGATCGCCGATGTTCTTTCACTGCAAGCAGTTATGTCACTGCTTGCAACGTGCCATCATTTTGTGCTTGGCTGCGCGACTTCTGTGCAGCAGATCGATTGCACAGAAATGAGGCACGGCGAGAATTCACATTTTCCAAGGTGTCCCATTCTCAAGGCTCGATCTCGGCCTTTGACTACGCCCGAGCGGAGGACGCAAATTGACGGTCCGCGTGGGAGCAGCTAGGATGTAGGTTCTTGGTCTATGGTTGCGCTATCTTTTCTGTGTCGGGCTTTGGTCTAACGGCCCGGTTGGCTGTGGTGGTAACCAGATGGGCGACACCGCATCGGAAATTGGGAGGGCCCAATCGTCACCGGTCGTCGGCGAAGGGGGGAGCTTCGCGCCGACGCTTTGCCGCCCGCGATGGCCAAGGCCATCGCACGTTCCAACGACCAGCCAACGATCGTCTCCTCGCGCCCCCCGTGTCGTCGCCAAGCGCCTTGGACCCCGCTCCTCGGATCCTCGAAGGCCGGGTGATGCCCGGCGACCGGCTTGGGGACTTCGAATTGGTGGGATACGTGGGCGGTGGCGGAATGGGGAGGGTCTTCCGCGCCATCGACACGCGACTGGGACGAACGGTCGCCTTGAAGGTTCTGCCGCCGGAGCAGGCAGCCGATCCCGACGCCTTGCAGCGATTTCAGAATGAGGCCCAGTCGGCGGCCCGGCTCGATCACGACAATATCGCCCGGGTGCACCACGTGGGCGAAGACCGTGGTCTTCACTACATTGTTTTCGAGTTTGTCGAGGGTTTGAACGTGCGGGGGTTGGTCGAGCAGCGGGGTCCGCTGCCCCTGGCCGAGGTGATCAGCTACACGATTCAGGTGGCCGATGCCTTGGCCCACGCCGACGCCCGCTCGGTGGTGCATCGCGACATCAAGCCCTCCAACGTGTTGATCACGGCGGAGGGGCGGGTGAAGTTGATCGACATGGGATTGGCCCGCATGCGCCATGCCGATCCGGCGGTGGGCGATTTGACGGCCAGCGGCGTGACGCTGGGCACGTTCGACTACATCTCGCCGGAGCAAGCCCGCGACCCGCGCAACGCCGACATCCGCAGCGACATTTACTCGTTGGGTTGCACTGTTTTTTTCATGCTTGTCGGCCAGCCGCCGTTTCCCGAAGGAACCGTGCTGCAGAAGCTCTTGCAGCATCAGGGCGACCAGCCGCCCGACGTTCGGCAATTCCGGCCGGAACTGCCCGAGGAAACGAGCCGGATTCTACAGAAGATGATGGCGAAAGATCCACGGCAGCGATACGCCAGCGCCGCCGACCTGGCGGCCGACCTGCTGCCGTTGGCCGAGCAGACCGGACTGCGCCCGATGAGTCCTACAAGCCGGATTTGGCTCGTGCCCCAAGAGTCGCCGGTTTCCTTCCTCCGGCGTCATGTGCCCTGGATGGCGACGGTGGCTGCATTTGTCGGCATTATGGTGTTGCTGGACGTGTATGAGTCTTGGCCCCGGCGGGAGGAATCGCAGCCCTCGATTGCCAGAAAGACGGCGACGCCGGCGTCTTCACGGTCGCCGGCCGGATCGCATCTTGCGCCGGGGAAATCGCCCGCCAGCGACGGCCAGGCCGAACCGGCAGCGAGCCTATCGAGCGGGAAGAAGTCGGCGCCGCCTTCCGCGGCGATACCGGCGCCGCCAACCGAATCCTGCGCCCGATTCGGCTCCCATCGACGAGATCGAGACCTTGCCGGCCCATCCGGATTCTGAGGGGATGACCGAAGCTTCGGTTGGTCCCGAACCGGGCCACACCGTTGTGCGGGCGGCAGAGAATGATGCGGCGCCCGGCGTGGCGGCGCCTGCGGAAAGCCCGCCGCCCAGCGTGACGACGCATCCCTTGGCTTCCGCGGGCGAAGGCGCCGCTTCCGCCGAGCCGCCGACCAAGCGCGGCGGACCTTTGGTGGTCAGTGACTCGGCCGGCGGCGAAAACGTGTTTTCCACCCTCGAGGCAGCTTGCGCCGCGGCACATAACGGCGAGGTGATCGAGTTGCAATTCGACGGTCGGCGCGAACAGCGGCCGGTCAAACTCTCCAACTTGCGTCTGACGATCCGCGGCGGCGAGAAATATCATCCGATCCTTGTGTTCCGCCCGGGCGAGGGCAATCCGGTCAAGCACCGGCGCAACATGTTCACCCTTGCGGCAGGCCGGCTTACGCTCTGCAACCTGGCCGTGGAATGGCACGTCCCGCGCGACGTGCCGGCCGACAACTGGTCGCTGGTGGAAACCATCGGCGGGCAAACCGTCCGACTCGATCGGTGCACGCTCACCGTGCTGAATGCGTCGGACCAGATGACCGCCTATCACGAGAATGTCGCCTTCTTCCGCGTCCGCTCTGCCCCGGACGCCGAGGCCGCGGGCGCCGCCGCCGCTACTCCCTTGGCCACCATCGAGCTTACCGACTGCATTGCCCGGGGCGAGGCCGTCTTCTGCCACGTGGAAGACCTGCAGCCGTTGCAATTGTCATGGGACAACGGGCTGTTGGCCACCACCGAGCAACTGCTCGCCGCGCCGGGCGGCCCGGAGGCTCCCAAACTCGACGACATGCTGCGGTTCGAGTTGCGGCACGTCACGGCGGCCGTGCGCGGAGGGCTTTGCCGCTTGAGCAGCACGCCTTCCCATCCCAACCAACTGGCCGTCCACTTCATCGTCACCGACAGTATTCTGCTGGCCGCGCCCGCCGCGGCGCTGGTCGAACAAGAGGGAGCGGCCGCGGTGGAGAACGTTCGGCAACGCTTCATTTGGAACGGCGACCACAACTACTACGAAGACGTCGATGTCTTCTGGATGGTGCGAAGCGGCGATCTCGACGCGCCGCCGGAGGTGATGACCTTCGACGCTTGGAAGACCTATTGGGGAGAATCGCGGGAGAACCAACCGAGCACCGAGCGGTTGGCGTGGAAGAAGCCGCCCGACGCGGGCCGGCCGTTGCACGCTTACGGTCCGTTGGATTATACTCTCGAAGAACCGCCGGCCGATGACGCGGCGGCGGGTGTGCCCGGCTTCCGGGCCGAGCGGCTGCCGCTGCTGCCCGACGCGGCCGCGGAAAAGCCGAACCACTCCGACTCGCTGCGCGATGCCGCGGCGCCCGCGATGCGCGGAGAAGGGATAGGGCGTCGAGGGCGATTAGCTCAGTTGGTTAGAGCGCCTCGTTTACACCGAGGAGGTCATCCGTTCGAGTCGGATATCGCCCACTGCGTCGAAAAAGGGGACAGGCACCGTCGCCAAAAACGCTGTTTTGCGGAACGAAGCTTCATCGAGGCGACGGAGCCAGTCCCCATTTTCGCCGAGATCCTCAAAGCAATCCGCCTGAATGCCTGCCACGAGCGGCTACTCCGCTGACGATTTCGGGCTGAGCCCGCTGATGTTCTACTACGAGGTCACGCTGGCGTGTGACCTGGTCTGCAAGCACTGCCGGGCGTCGGCCCAGGAAAAGCCGGCCGACGACGAGCTTTCGACCGCGCAGGCGATCGCGCTGTTGGACCAGGCGGCCGGTTTCCCACGCTGGCCGAACGTGGTGATGACCGGCGGCGATCCGCTGAAGCGGCCCGATCTGCTTTCGCTCATTCGCCACGCCGTCGCCGCGGGTTTGCAGGTGGCGCTGACGCCCTCGGCCACGCCGCTGGCCACCTTCGAGGCCTTCCAACGGGTGCGGGAAGCGGGCGTGCGCGCGTTGGGCATCAGCCTCGACGGGAGCGATGCGGCAACCCACGACGCCTTCCGCGGCTGGCAGGGAAGTTTCGATCGCACCTTGCAAATGCTCAAGCACGCCCGCGAACTGCAAATGTCGGTCCAGATCAATACGACGATCATGCGCCGCAACGTTCATCAAATCGACGCGATGGCCGAATTGCTGGCCGCGCAGGGCATCGCCATGTGGTCGGTGTTCTTTCTGGTGCCGGTGGGACGAGGCGTCGAGGAGCAGCGGATTGCGCCGGAGGAGTACGAGACGGTGTTCGCCCAGCTTTGGCGGCATTCGCGGTGTCAGCCCTATGCGGTGAAGACGACCGAGGCCCCGCACTATCGACGCTTTGTGCTCCAGCAGGGCGGCGATCCGCTGGCCGGGCCGGGAAGAACGGCCGACAGCGGCCGGGGGCATTCGCATCGGGCGCCGTTGGGCGTGGGCGACGGAAAGGGCATTATGTTCGTCAGCCACACCGGCGAGATCTATCCGGCCGGTTTCCTGCCCGTGTGTTGCGGGCGATTCCCGCAAGACTCGGTGGTCGACGTCTATCAGCATCACCCCACGTTCCTGGCGTTGCGCGATCCGGACCGTTTCAAAGGGCGTTGCGGCATCTGCGAGTATCGGCGGGCGTGCGGCGGCAGCCGCGCCCGAGCGTACGCCGCCACCGGCGACTATCTCGAAACCGAGCCGGATTGCATCTATGTGCCCGTTGCGCCGCCGCGGCTTGCCTGACGAGAGGCACGACGGCCGTGGTTCTATTGCCGCTGCTGACTGCAATCTTACACCTTGATTTGCCGCTTCCTCCTGCTAGGCTGGTTGTTGTCGAAGGGGGTCGAATTTCCTGCCCGTAACAGCGGAGGAAACGGGATGTCGGAGCCTTTTGAACCATCGCGTGCGAGCGTGTTTCGTGGCATTCCGGGCATTCTCTTTGGCGTCGCCATCCTGGTGTTCGCGCTGGGCAACTGCTGGGTGGGCCTGTATCCATACGGGACAGCCGTGTGGGTGCGGCCACTTTTCTCGATGCTGGGTATTGCCGGGGCTGTCCTCCTGTTTGTCGGCAGTGCATGGTGGCGAGTTCTCCTGCCGATCTGGTGCTTGCTGCAAGTGTGGATTATCGCTACCGACGTCAGCGGACCGTGGTTCTACCAAGGGCTGATGATCGGCCATTTCCATTCGCACAGCACGAAGAGCAATGCAGTGATGACCGAGTATGGGGCCAGCGGCGTGAACTATGCCGGACTGGTGCTGCTCGTGATTCTCGGGTTGGTCGCGGCCTTGCGCCTGCATCCTGCCATACGTTTCCACATCACGAGGAAATGGCTCGCTGGCGTTACCGTGGCCATGTTGCTGGTGTTGGGCACAATGCTGTGGCTCAACGGCTGGCCAAGCCCTTGTTCCGCCCCTGGCGCGATCACGCTCCAACTCGATCTGCCCTGCGTGCCGGTTTACTACCGTGACCGGTTGCTCGGTCGCACACCCCTGACGATGACGCCGCAACGCGTGAGCGAATGCGATCTACCCTTGGCGGCCGGCTCGCAGCTCAAGGCGTTCGGCGCCGGCTGGGCTGATGTGCTGATCTTGTCTGATGGCACGACGGATGTACCGCTGTACGCCGGCGCGCTGCTCCTGTTCGCAAGCTATCTGGATCGATTCCCGACGCCTTGGGGCGAGCGGTGCCGGATGCACATCGCGCACCAAGAGCAGGACGGCCGCAGGCTATCGGGCTATCTCTGCCGCAAACCCGAACTCCGCGACGAGCCATTGTTGACGATCTCGCTGCTTGATCCATTGCCGGTGCGGATCGGTCAGCCGCTCAGAGTGCATGTGGTGCTGAACAATCCAACCAGCCGGGAATACGCAGGCCGTGAGGCGAAGATCAATCGACACTGCTTTTCCCACGTTGCCTACCCGGCGGCAAGAGCCAGCTTGCCGAGCGGCTTTCGCCGCGAGGCGACGATGCCGGATAGTTGGAAGAACTTGCCCCCCGGTGCGACGCTCAGCGCCGACCTCGAGTTCGACGCTCCCACTTCACCGGGGTCGTATGAGTTTTTTTGCGATTGGTTCCTGTATGCCCCGGCCCCACAGTCGAACACCGGCGTGGGATCCTGCTATTCCAATATGCTGGATCTTCAGGTGAGCGGCGGGACTGTCAGACAGAGTTATTGAACACCGGGGAATCGGCGCGGTATCTTGCGACTCGCGTACGTCGCAGTTACGATCGGGGGCACTGATTGCCTTGAGTGTGTCAAGACACGGTAACCGCTCACAGTCAGGGGGACAGCCCCATCTTCGCCCTCACCCCCGCCCCTCTCCGACCGACCTTCGGTCGGTGCCCGGAGAGGGGACCAATGACACGTGACAAATGCCGGTTCATCACGAGAAAAGGTTCGACAGTATCGCGTGGAGAACGGTCGGAAGGCTGGCGGCACTGCAATTCTTGGCCCCCGGCTGGCGACCGGCGGGGTTCGTGATGCTCGGCGTGACGGCGGGCATGGGCCTGTTCGTGCTGCACGTCTCCCGCGCGGCGTCGTACCTGAGCGACTCCCCGGAAACATGCATGAACTGCCATGTGATGACTACCCAATACGTCACCTGGCAGCATAGCAGCCACGCGACGGTGGCCACCTGCAATGATTGTCACGTGCCGCACACGTCGCTGGCGGCCCAATATGGGTTCAAGGCGAAGGACGGGCTGTGGCATGCCACCGTCTTCACGATGCGATGGGAGCCGCAAGTGATCCGACTTTCCGCCGGCGCAGTGTCCGTCGTCGAGAACAACTGCCGTCGCTGCCACGCTGCGGTGATCGCGGAGGTGGCCCCGGTCGTTCATGAGCAAGGCGATTTGCGTTGTTGGGACTGCCATCGCGAGGTGCCCCACGGCACGGTGCGGAGCCTTTCGGCCACGCCGGGCCTGTTCCAGCCGCATCTGCCAACGGTCCCCGAGCCGATACAGCAGCCGACCATCGGCGGCAGACAAGCCAGACCAGAAAGAAGAGAAAACGCAGATGAAAGAAGATGAACGCGAAGATCAGCCGGCCGCGTGGCGGGGCTGGGCAATGACGTTGGCGGCACTGGCAACCACGTTCCTGTTGGGGCTGTTGGCGGCCTCGATCCTACAGCGGCGCGAGGAAGCCCGCCAACGGTTGCCGTTGCGGCCTATCGGCCAGTGGGAGACGGATAGCAGCAAGTGGGGCGAGAATTATCCCCGGGAATATGAATCGTACAAGAAGATGGAGGATTCGTCGACGCGCACGAAGTACGGCGGGGCCGGCCAGCGCGATTACTTGGAGGCCACACCGGCCAATGTGGTCCTTTTCGCCGGCTATTCGTTCAGCAAGGAATATCGGCAGGCCCGCGGGCATCTCTATTCCGTCGAGGACGTGACGCATACGAAGCGGGTTGACGACAAAACACCCGCCACCTGTTTTACGTGCAAGAGCCCCGACGTGCCGCGGCTGATGCACACGTTTGGCCCCGAGAAGTTTTACGCGGAGAACTTCGATGCCATGAAAGCCGAGATCAAGCATCCGATCGGCTGTCTCGATTGCCACGAGCCGGACACGATGCGGCTGCGGATCACCCGGCCAGCGCTGCGTGAGGCGTTCAAGCGGCAGGGCAAGGACATCGACACGGTGTCGCACCAAGAGATGCGCACGCTGGTCTGCGCCCAGTGCCATGTGGAATACTATTTCCGAGGCGAGGGCAACTACCTGACGTTCCCCTGGGACAAGGGCGACTGCACCAAGGGCGTCACGCCGGAGCAGATGGAACAGTATTTCGACGAGGCCGACTTCGCCGATTTCACCAACGCGATAAGCAAAACGAAGATGGTCAAGATCCGCCATCCGGACTACGAGGTCTACAGTTCGGGCGTGCATGCTTACCGCGACATCGCCTGCGCCGATTGTCACATGCCGTATCGCACCGAGGGCGGGGTGAAGTTTACCGACCATCACCTGCAAAGCCCGCTGTTGAACATCGCCAACTCGTGCGCCGTGTGCCATCGGTGGAGCGAGAACGAGATTCGCAGCCGGGTGGAAGGGATTCAGGACAAGGTGCATCAATCGCGAGGTTGGGCGGAAGAGGCGTTGGCGAAGGCTCATTTCGACATCGCCGCCGCGATCGAGGCCGGGGCCGGCGACGAGGAGTTGGCCGACGTCCGCAAGCTGGTGCGGCACGCGCAATTGCGATGGGACTATGTGGCGGCCAACAACGGCATGGGCTTTCACTCGCCGGAGGAGTGCGTGCGAGTGCTGGCCACGGCGATCGACCTGGCCGGACAGTGCCGGGTCGAGTGCTGCGCGGATTCTCGCCAGGCACGGCATCACGAAGCCGGTCGCCTATCCCGACTTCAGCACGAAAGACAAAGCCCAAACGCTAATCAAGTCGTATGTTGACGGCAAGCCGTCGAAGCTATTGTAACCGTTGACACGGCTACTTGTACTCGACTTCCAAGAGCTTGGCGGGGTCTTCGATGAGGAGCTCTTTGATCACCACGTGCGGCTCGTAGCTGTCCTTCCCCACGTCGATGAATTGCTTCTTGGCCTTGATCGGCACGTCGATACGGTAGGGTTTGCAGTTGGGAATGGCGGCGACGGCCCGCTTCGCGCTCGTAAAGCGCCTTGCGGGTTTCCTCGAAGGGATAGAGCACGGCCGCCTCGCGTCCCAGCCCCTTTTTGACCGACACGGTGACGATGCTCTCGCCGAAAAACTTCTTGGCCTCGCGACAGACGGCGTCGTCGCCGGTAACCATGATCGGCGGCACGCCGTACGTGCCGGCGACGATCGCCAGTTGGGCGATCTCGCCCGACTCGACGCCGTTATACCAGAAGCGGCTTTCGTTTTTCGAGTTTTGGGTGTGGTTCAACACGCCGTCGGTCGTGCCCATCATCGCGTGGAAGCCCAGCATGACCATGCCGGCGCACGACTTGTCGATGCCGGCCATGGGGTTCTTCGGCCTGCCGGTGGCGTATTTGGCGCCCCGGTTCCATAAGGTGCGGAATGACGGCCTGGTTGCCATGGCCGTCGTATACGAAAATCTCGGTGGCGCCGGCATCGCGCAGGCCGCGGACCACCGCGGCCAGATCGCCCATGAAGTATTCGCGGGCCTCGCGGGCGATCTGGGTGTCGGTATCGCGCGTCTGGGTGAACTTGAAGACGCCGCTAATGCCCTCCAGGTCGGTTTGGACATAGATTTTCAACTCGGCGGCAGCCGGGCTGGCCGCGGCCGCCACAACCATCGCCACCAGCACAGATACCCAACGCAACGGCAATCGAACAAACATCATCGCACCTCCGGATTCAGGGTTCAGGGTGAAGGGTTCAGGATTCGCGGTGTCAGGCTCAGGTCCTGACTGGGCCGAAGGGGACAGTCCCATTTTTGCGGACTTCGCCGCAAAAATCGGGACAGTCCCCGTGCACGGTTACGTCTTTCCTGCTAAGCGTTGCCGCCCAACAACTGTTGGGCGTTGACATATTCAATGGCTTTTTGCTGACCGTTTTCCAGGCCGGCTTCCCGCATCTTGAGGACGGCCGACTCCAGGGGGAACAGGGGCAGATGCGAGCCGAACAGCACGCGCGACGGCGGCACGGATTGAATCAGTCTGGCCACTCCGCCGACCCCTTCCGCATCGAAATCTCGAACCAAACTCGCTCAGTCGCGGCCAGCGATCGAAGCTCGCGCTCGTGGATCGTCGCCAAGCCGTTGAGCACCACCAGGCGCAGGGCCGGCCGGCTCTTGACCAGTTCAGCCAAGGGCCTGGCGTCCACGTCGGCGACGGGCATGAGCGGATGCTGCACCCGCGGATCCTCCATGCGAATGCTAAGTTGCACGATCAGTCCGCGCTGGGCGGCCAGGTCGAGGAGTTCGGCCGCCACCGGCTCGTCGAGGCGGTATCGGTGATAGTTCGGGTGCAGCCGAATGCCCGGCATGTGGTGGTCTTCGGCGACAGCGCGCACGTCTTCTTGCCAGTCGGGCAGCATCGGGTTGATCGAGCCGAACGGCACCAGTTTCACGCGGCGCTCGCGGCGGCAGGCCTCGGCCAGGCGAAGGTTCACCCCGCCGATGTCGCGGTGGAGCAGCCCGTCCAGGCTGCCGAGCCATGCCTGCCCGACGCCGAATTTCTGATATTTTTCCACCAGTGCGGGCAATTCATCGCAGGGCGTGCGGCGGAAGGGCCAGCGGGAGAGATCGGCGTTGACGTCGATAATCAGGCTTTCTTCCACTGCTTCATCCCTCTTCCGTTCGCGGACCGGCTGCCAGAGACGCCGGAGACTGCCGGCACGGAAACAGCACCAGCCAGCTCGGGCGGAAATGCCGGCGATTGATATCCCGTTGCGTTGCCATGGGGGAATGCGTTTCGACCGACCGACGCTGTTTAACGTAGCAGCGTGCTCCGAGAACGTCAACCTTTTGGCCGGTTTTCGCGTGAAAATCGGCCGTACGCCGCAGAATCCCCGGCGTCGCGGATTCCGCTGACGATCAAGCGAACTTGGCAGGCGGATTCATGACCGCCCCGTTTCGTCGTTTGGCCATAAAGAAAGCGATGCCCGCACTGGTATACGCCATGGCCGACAAGCACCACTTTTGTGGCATCTCTTATGCCCCTTGACGGCTAGTATTCTGACTTTAAGGGAAATAAGGTTTGACACGGTTGCTCTAATAAGGACAATAAGAGATTGGGGCACGGTACAGCGGAACAGATCACCCGCGTCGATCGAGGCGTGACGGGCTGCTCGCATTGTGCGAGCGTGGCTTGTGTGCACACTTTCCGTTCGACGCTCTTTGCACGGGAGGCGCACCATCGTGGCAAGCTCTGCACGCGGCAAGTTTCGGAGTCGGCGTCGGCAATCAAGCGTCACGGGATTCACGAGCCTCGCGGGCGGGCAGACGCGGCGGCACGGAGTTCTCGCCCGGCAGTTGCGGATCGAGCCGTTAGAGGATCGTCGGCTGCTGTCGGTGGGCATCAGCGGTGTGGTTTGGCAAAACGCCAACCACAACGGCCTTCTGGACACCGGTGAGCCGGGCGTCGCCGGCGCGGTCGTTCAGGTCTACTCTTCGGTCAACAGCGTTATCGGCAACAGCGACGACGTGCTTCGCGGCACGGCCATCACGAACTCGGCCGGGCAGTATGCGTTTTCCGGTTTGCCGGAAGGGCTGAACTATTACGAGATCTTCCGCCCCGGTCGGTTACACCTTCACGAGCCAAATGACCGGCAGCAACCCCGCGGTGTACAGCGATCCCAACTCCACAGGGGTGACCAACCTCTTCACCGTTGCCGCCGGTCAGACCGACACCATCGCTGACGCCGGCTTGGTTGGCACCGTGCCGACGACGGCCTGGGCGCTGAACACGGCCAACGTCACTTCCTATTACAGCCGCAACGCGCTTTCGTTGGCCAGTTTGGTGACCACGGACGCGCAGGGCAACGTTTATGTGGCAGGCAGCCTCGACGGCACGTTCAACTTCGATCGCGGTGCGGGCACTTACAACGTGACGGCCACCGGTCCGGGCAGCTTTATCGCCAAATACACTTCCGCCGGGGCGATTGTATGGGCCAAGGCCTTCACCGGCGCCGTGGACGGCACCGACTGGACTACCACCAACGCGATCACCGTTGCGCCGGACGGCAGCGTCTATCTCACCGGCGGTTTCGGGCACACCACCGACTTCGATCCCACCGCCAGCTTGTTGAGCCTCTCCGCCCACACCTACACAGACGCTTTTGTCTGCAAGCTCGATACTTACGGCAATTTCCTGTGGGCGAAGAACTTTGGCGGCACCTCGGCGGCGGAAGGCTACGGGATTGCCATCGGTTCCGACGGCAGCGTCTACACGACCGGCCAGTTCGATGGCCAGGTGAATTTCAACCCCGGCGCCGGCACGTTCAACCTGTCCGCGCTCCCCAACCAGGAAGACGCCTACGTCTCCAAGCTCGACCCCAACGGCAACTTCATCTGGGCGAAGAGCTTCGGCGGCAGCGGCTCGGTCCAAGGGGTGTCGATCGCCGTGGGCCCCGACGGCAGCATTTACTCCGCGGGCAACTATTCGGGCACGGCCGATTTCGATTTGGGCGCCAGCAACTTCAGCCTCACCAGCGCGGGCAACGACGACGTTTACGTCTCCAAGCTGACTTCCTCCGGCAGCTTCGTGTGGGCCAAAAGCATGGGCGGGTCCAACTACGACGACGTGCTCGGTATGACCGTGGCGTCGGATGGCAGCGTCTACACTACCGGTATGTTCAGCGGCACGGCCAACTTCAATCCCGGTTCTACCGCCTACAACCTTACCAGCAACGGCGGCTATGACGCCTTCATCTCCAAGCTCGATACCAACGGCAATTTCGTGTGGGCGGAACACATCGGAGGCGCCAACGACGACTGGGGACAGAATGTTTCCTTAGGCCCCGACAACAGCGTCTACGTCGCCGGCGAGTTCTCCGGCACAGTCAATTTCAACACCAAGGGCACCGCCAACCTCACCAGCGCCAGCACCACCGGCGAAGACAATTTCGTTCTCCGCCTCGATTCCAGCGGCAACTACCTCTGGGCGGGCGCCACCGGCGGCTCAAACTCCAGTGATTCCACCGGACGCTTATACAACCTCTCCGAGAGTCTTGCCGTTGCCCCCGACGGCAGCGTGTACACGGCAGGGCAGTTTGAAACGTCGGCGAATTTCAATCCCTCAGGCACGTTAACCCTCTCGGGTACGCTCAGCAGCGGCAACGACGGCTTCCTGGCCGAATTCACGGCTCCGACCGCGAATTTCGTCGCTCCCGTCGTGACACTGTCCGCGCCCGCGCTGACGACCAGTTCCACGCCGTCGGTGACCGTGACCGCCACCGAATCGGGTTCCAACATGCCGAACGGCACGCTGGTGTACCTCGACGTGGACCTCAACAACAACGGCACCTTCACCGATCCCGGCGAGACGGCCTACGCCATCGGAACGCTGAACAATGGAACGGTCACCTTCAACTTGACGGCTCCGCTGCCGTACGGCACGTATCATCTGCGCGCGCACGTCTACGATACCAGCAATAACCCGGGCATCAGCGCGGTCTCGACGATGGTCGTGGTCACGTCGCCGCAGGTCACTTTGCCGGCGCTGGCGGCTACCGAAACGGTCGCCCTGACGAACGTTCTTTTGGCCCACTTCGACACCTTCGGCTCCGGCGGATATTCGGCCGTGGTCACTTGGGGCGACGGCACCGCGAATACGACGTACACGACCGCATACAGCAGCACGGGCTACATCGTGCAGCACGACTCGACCAACCCGGGCTCGGGTTTCGACGTCTATGGCTCGCACACCTACTCGAACTATCTCACCGCCGCCACCTTTAGCATTCAGGTCACGAGCGGCTCGACCAATATCAGCGCTACCAACGCCAACTTCAACGTGGCGAATCAGCAGTTGACCAACCTGGCCAGCGCGAACCTGCCGACGTCCGGCACGAAGGGCACGGCGCTGGCGGCCATTACCGGTCTGGCCACCTTCACCGATCCCTCGTCCAACAACGCCACCTCGCTGTACACGGCGACAATCAACTGGGGCGATGCGACCACGTCCACCGGCACGATCGTGTCGCTGGGCAGCGGCAACTACGAAGTCAACGCGCCGGCCCACACCTACGCCCACTCCGGGCAGTACGCCGTCAACGTGACGTTGCAGCACCAAAACATGCCGGCGCTCACCACGCCCAATCAATTGATTGCCGTCGGCAGTACGTTGCCGGTGGTCCTTAGCGTGACGCCTTCGATGACCAGCGGCACGTTGGCCTTCTCAGGCACCACGACGCTGAAGGTCAATTTCAACATGGCGATGACCAACGCCGGCACCGCATCCAATTTCACGCTCCAAAGCGCCGGCGCCGACGGCCTGTTGGGCACCAGCGACGACGTGACCATTGCGATCAGCAGCGCCTCGTACGCCAACAACACGACCACCCTGACCTTCCCCGCCCTGCCCGAGGGCGTTTATCGTTTGACGGTGTCGGATAACATCACCGGCGGCGGCGTTGCAGCTCGACGGCAGCGACATCGACGGCGGCACGGTCGGCAACTGGATCGGCGATTTCGTGGTGACTTCCGGCAGCATTTTTGCCGCCGCCACCACCTATAGCTCGACCGCCGCCAATCCGGAGGCCGTCGCGGTGGGCGACTTCAACGGCGACGGCTACCTCGACATCGCCGTGGCCAACTACAATTCCACCGGCTCCGTGGGGATTCTCTTGGGCCAGAGCGGCGGCGGGTTTGCGTCCGCCGTCACCTACGGCTCGGGCGGCGGCGACCCTACGGGCATCGTCGTGGGCGACTTCAACGGCGACGGCAACCTCGACCTCGCCGTAATCAACGCGACGAACAACTCGGTGGGAATCCTCACCGGCACAGGCAGCGGCACGTTCAATACGGCCGTCACGTACAGCACGGGTGGGAGCACGCCGACGGCAATTGGAGAGGGAGATTTCAATAAGGACGGCTACCTCGACCTCGTCGTGGCCAATTCCGCCAGCAACACCGTGGGGATTCTCACCGGCAAGAGCGGCGGCACGTTCAATGCGGCCACCACTGTCTCCACGGGCGGCACTTCCCCCGCGCCCTGGCGGTCGCCGACTTCAATGGCGACAGCAAACTCGACCTGGCCGTGACCAACTCGGGAAGCAACAACGTTGCGATCCTGTTGGGCAATGGCAGCGGCGGATTCGGCGCCGCGACCACGGTTTCCTCGGGAGGCACTTTGCCTCAGGGCATCGTCGCCGCAGACTTTAACCACGATGGCTATCTCGATCTGGCCGTGATCAACGGCAGTTCCAGCAGCGTGGCGTTCCTCCGAGGAAATGGTTTGGGCGGGTTCGGGGCCCCGAGTACTTTCAGCGTTAGCCCCGGCGCGTGGGGGCCTCAGAGCATTGCCGCGGCCGATTTCAACGGCGACGGCAACCTCGATCTGGCCGTCGTGAACAACCACTCCAACAACGTGACGATTTACTTCGGCGCCGGCACCGGCACCTTCTCGGGCGCGGCCACTTTCAGTGCCGGGGGCACGTCCGCCTACGGCCTGGCCGTCGGCAACTTCAATGCCGGCACCATTCCCGACCTGGTCGTGTCGAACAGCGGCAGCACCTCCGTCGGTGTCATCTATACTGCCGCCACCCGATTCTCGGCCGCGACAACGGCCAGCACCACCGCCGCGAATCCCCGCCAAAGCGCTGTCGGCGATTTCAACGGCGACGGCAAGCTTGACCTCGCCGTGGTCAACTACAATTCCACCGGTTCGGTCGCCGTCATGCTGGGCAACGGCGCCGGCGGACTGGCGACCGCCACCACCTACGGCACGGGCGGCGGCAACCCCACGGGCGTGGTCACGGGCGATTTCAACAGCGACAGCAAGCTCGACCTGGCCGTGTGCAACTCGTCCAACAACACGGTAGGAATCCTCACCGGCACGGGCAGCGGAACCTTCAATGCGGTTGTCACCTACAGCACGGGCGGAACCACGCCCGAAGGCCTTGTGGCGGGCGATTTCAACGGCGACGGCAAACTCGACCTCGCCGTGATCAACTACGCCAGCAACACGGTGGGCATCCTCTTGAACAACGGCAGCGGCGGATTCAGCGCCGCCACCACGTATGCCCTGGGGGCCAGTTTGCCCACTGCCATTGCCGCGGGCGATTTCAACGGCGACGGCAAACTCGACCTGGCCGTGACCTGCGCCGACGGCAACAAGCTGTCGATCCTTCTGGGCAACGGCAGCGGCGGATTCGGCGCCGCCACCACGTTCGCCGAGGGAGCAAACTATCCGGCAGGCATCGCCACGGGCGACTTCAACGGCGACGGCAAACTCGACCTGGCCGTGATGAACGCCGGCGACAACACGGTGTCGATCTTCTTGGGCAATGGTTCCGGCGGATTCACCTCCGCAGGCACCGTCAGCACGGGCGGGCTGTGGCCCCAAGCCATCGGGGTGGCCGACTTCAACGGCGACGGCAACCTCGACATCGCCGTGGCCAACAGCGACTCCGGCACCGTGGGCGTTCTGTTTGGGAACGGCTCGGGCTCTTTCGCAACGGCCGTGACCATCAGCGCGGGCGGCTCGATGGCTCAAGGCCTGTCGATCGGCGATTTCAACAACGACGGCACGCCGGACATCGCGGTTTCCAATTCGAGCAGCACCTCGGTTGGCGTTCTCTCGAACTTCTACGGCGCTCCACCGGTGACGCTGACTTCGCCGGACGCCATGCCTTTCAGCATTTCGGTCGGCAGATTCGCCCCGGGGGAACTCGTCGGCGGATACAACAACGCCTTCAACGGCGATGGTCGGTTGATGGTCGGCGGCAAGCAGGTCACCGCCGGCAGCCCGAACTACAGCACGGCCGACAGCGGTCAGAGCGTGGTCACCGCCAGCGGCACCGCCGGCGGACTTACCATCAGCCGCGAGGTCACCGTGCCCAACACGGGCAGCGTGGATTTCGCCCGCACGATCGACAGTTTCACCAATCCCACGAACTCGTTGATCAACACCACGGTGGAAATCGCCTGCTGTCTTGGCTCCGATGCGAATACCCGCGTCTTTGCCACCTCCACCGGCAGCACCACCTTGTCCACCAGCGATCACTGGGTTGGCACCGACGACCCGGTCGAAGGCAACGGCACGCCCGCGATCATTCATTACATTTACGGCTACGGGACCTCCTTGCAGCCCACCGCGGTGAGTATGTCCGGCGACAACCTCTATTGGACCTATAGCCTCGCGGTGCCCGCCAATCAGACGGTGCGGTTGGCCTATTACACCATTGTCGGCCCCACGGATTCGGCGGCCGCATCCGAGGCCAGCACCTTGCTGAACTCCGTCGGCGTTTATGGCGGCCAGTCGTGTCTCGGCATCACCGCGGCGGTAGCCAGTTCAATGCAGAACTTCGTCGGGATGGGCGCCGCATCGCCACCGACAGTGACCGGTGTGCCGAACGATGGCACTGGGGCAGACATCAACTATCAGAGTTCGACCACGACGCTGTCGGCCAATTGGGCGGGCGTGTTCACCGACCCGGTGAACGGCATCACGGGCTATCAGTGGGCCATCGGCACAACGTCCGGCGGCACGAACATCCAAGGTTTCACGAGCGTCGGCACGGCGACCACAGCCACCAACAGCAGCCTGTCGCTGACCTCCGGAACGACCTACTACGTGACGGTCAGCGCGACCAACGGCGTCGGCCTGCAATCGACGGCCACGTCGAACGGCGTAACCGTGGACAACACGCCGCCGACGGTGACGGGCATTCCCAACGACGGCACGGGAGCCGACATCAACTACCAGACCTCGACGACGACCCTCTCGGCCAATTGGGCAAGCGTGTTTGCCGACGCGCAGAGCGGCATCACGGGCTACCAGTGGGCCATCGGCACGACGTCCGGCGGCACGAACATCCAAGGTTTCACGAGCGTCGGCACGGCGACCACAGCCACCAACAGCAGCCTGTCGCTGACCTCCGGAACGACCTACTACGTGACGGTCAGCGCGACCAACGGCGTCGGCCTGCAATCGACGGCCACGTCGAACGGCGTAACCGTGGACAACACGCCGCCGACGGTGACGGGCATTCCCAACGACGGCACGGGAGCCGACATCAACTACCAGACCTCGACGACGACCCTCTCGGCCAATTGGGCAAGCGTGTTTGCCGACGCGCAGAGCGGCATCACGGGCTACCAGTGGGCCATCGGCACGACGTCCGGCGGCACGAACATCCAAGGTTTCACGAGCGTCGGCACGGCGACCACAGCCACCAACAGCAGCCTGTCGCTGACCTCCGGGACGACCTACTACGTGACGGTCAGCGCGACCAACGGCGCCGGCCTGCAATCGACGGCCACGTCGAACGGCGTAACCGTGGACAACACGCCGCCGACGGTGACGGGCATTCCCAACGACGGCACGGGAGCCGACATCAACTACCAGACCTCGACGACGACCCTCTCGGCCAATTGGGCAAGCGTGTTTGCCGACGCGCAGAGCGGCATCACGGGCTACCAGTGGGCCATCGGCACGACCTCCGGCGGCACGAACATCCAAGGTTTCACGAGCGTCGGCACGGCGACCACAGCCACCAACAGCAGCCTGTCGCTGACCTCCGGGACGACCTACTACGTGACGGTCAGCGCGACCAACGGCGCCGGCCTGCAATCGACGGCCACGTCGAACGGCGTAACCGTGGACAACGCGCCGCCGACGGTGACGGGCATTCCCAACGACGGCACAGGAGCCGACATCAACTACCAGAGCTCGACGACGACCCTCTCGGCCAATTGGGCCGGCGTGTTCGCCGACTCCGTGAGCGGCATTACCGGTTACGAATGGGCCATCGGCACAACCTCCGGCGGCACGAACATCCAAGGTTTCACGAGCGTCGGCGCGGCGACCACAGCCACCAACAGCAGCCTCTCGTTGACCTCCGGAACGACCTACTACGCAACAGTCCGGGCCACCAATGGCGCCGGCCTGCAATCGATCGCCACATCGAACGGCGTGACGGTGGACAACGCGCCGCCGACGGTGACGGGCATTCCCAACGACGGCACGGGAGCCGACATCAACTACCAGACCTCGACGACGACCCTCTCGGCCAATTGGGCCGGCGTGTTCGCCGACTCCGTGAGTGGCATTACCGGTTACGAATGGGCCATCGGCACAACCTCCGGCGGCACGAATGTCCAGGGCTTCACAAGCGTGGGTACGGCGACCACGGCCACCAACAGCAGCCTCTCGTTGACCTCCGGAACGACCTACTACGCAACAGTCCGGGCCACCAGTGGCGCCGGCCTGCAATCGATCGCCACATCGAACGGCGTGACGGTGAACCCCACGCTCGCTACGGTGGTCAGTTCGGTTGTCAACGGCGGCGCCCTCGGCGGCGGTGCGCAGCGGTCGATGGTCGATAACGTTACAGTCACCTTCAGCCAGGTCGTCACCATGCAAGCCGGCGCCTTCCAGGTGATGCAGCAAGGTTCGGGCGGATTGGTCACCGTGGCCGTGGCTTCGACCGTGGTAAACAACGAGACCGTGGCCACACTCACCTTTACACGGCGCTTACACCCAGTATGCGTCGCTGATGGACGGCGAGTACGAATTGACAATCTTCGGCAACCTGGTCCAGAGCGCCACCAACGGGACCAACCTGGACGGCGCGAACACGGGGCAATCCGGCAGCAATTACGTGTTCGGTGCCCAGCAAGCCGACAACTTCTACCGCCTGTACGGAGATATTGAAGGCCAGCGCACCGTGGACGCGGTGGACCTCTTCCACTTCAGGCAGTCGTTGTTGACCCCGGCGAATTACCAGTGGTACTTGGACTTCTATAACGACGGGTATGTGGACGCCACGGACCTCTTCCAGTTCAGGCTGCGTTTGCTAAAACCATTTGCTTGATTCCTCGCATTACTTATCTGAGGCACAATAGGGGAAACGCGGCGAGTGGTGAATGGACGGGGGTTGCACGCCGCGACTCCAACCTCCGTCGGCGTTCAGGCTATCGCCGCAGTGCCACTTCGCCCTAATAATACGGCAAATCGCTTGCCGCTCGGGAGGGCCTTTCTGTATAATACAATTCGTTTGCGCCTTTCGATCGGAGCGTGACCATGAGCACATCTCCCCAATCGCGGGTTGGTTCGTGGGCTAGGATGCACGTCGCCGGCAAGAGACGAAATCACGGCACTGGCGGCGCGAAACGCTCTCTCCACAATCGCGAATTGCGGCTGGAGCAACTCGAAGATCGGACGCTGCTGAGTCGCTGCTTCCGCGGCCGCCGCAAGCGCGCCGAGCATGGCCGTACAGGATCTAAGCCCCTATGCGCCGGTCGCCGTCCAACAGGGGTCCAACGCGACCATCCAGGCCGTCGGCAGCTTGCCCGCGAGCTTCAACCTGCAAGACGTCGGCGGCGCGGATTACGTGACTTCGGTGAAGAACCAAGGCCCCTACGGAACGTGCTGGTGCTTCGCCACCTACGGCTCGTTGGAAAGCTCCATTTTGATGGCCGGTGGCCCAACGACCGATTTCTCTGAACGCAATCTGGCGTATATGAGCGGTTTTGACGTGGGCTACAATGGCGGCGGCAGTTCCGAAATGAGCGAGGCGTACCTCAGCCGTTTCTCGGGCCCGATCAACGAGTCGGACGATCCGTACACCAACATGGGCACGCCCGACTCGGTCACCGGGCCCGTGCAAGATGATGTTCGCGAGATGCTCCGTCTCGACAGCCCCACAGAGATCAAAACGGCCCTGATGAACGACGGCGCCGTGTATACAACGATCTACTTCGATCCCGTTGGTTCTTACTATAATACGTCGAACTACACCTATTGCTATACCGGAACAGAGCAACCGAACCACGCGGTGACGATCGTCGGGTGGGACGACAACATGGTCACCGCCGGAGGCACCGGCGCCTGGTTGGTCAAGAACTCCTGGGGCACGACGACCAGCGACTGGGGAGGCGTGCCCAACGACAACGGCTATTTCTGGCTTTCCTACCAGGACGCCTACGGCGGCAACTCGGGCGAATGTTTCTGCGATGCCGTGTCGGCCGGCAATTACACCAAAAATTACACCTGGGACAACTTCGGCGATATGGCGGAATTCGGCGATTCGTATGGTTTCAACGCCTTCACCGCCGCCACGAACACCCAAGTAAAATCGGTGGGCTTCTTTACCGAGGCCGATGGGGCCACTTATACCGTTCGCGTCTACGCGCCTTTTCCCACGGAAGCCTCACCAACCTGCTGGCCAGCACGACCGCGCCGAGACCTACGCCGGATGGCACACGATCGATTTGCCTGCGCCGGTCACTCTGGCGGCGGGCAATAACTTCTACGTCTATGTGCACATCACGGGCGGCGGTTCCTTCCCGATGGCTTTCGATTTTCGCGACCCCGGCTACGACTCGGCCTGCACCGCCAGTGCGGGCGAAAGTTACGTCAGTTCCAACGGCGTCGGTTGGACGGACACGACCACCGTGAACTTGTCGTCCATCGGCGGGACAACCGGAACGGCAAATCTCTGTATCGACGCCCTCACCGTCGATACGACGGCCCCCACGGCAACGATCAATCAGGCGGCGACCCAGGCCGATCCGACGAACGCCTCGCCGATCAACTTCACGGTCGTCTTCTCCGAGCCCGTCGCTGACTTCACCACCGGCGACGTGACCCTCAGCGGCACCACGGGCGGCCGCGGCGGCCACCGTCACCAATCGCCAAGGCGACGGCACCACCTACAACGTGGCCGTCTCCGGCATGACCGGCGCCGGCACCGTCATCGCCACCATCGCCGCCGGCGTGGCCCACGACGCGGCCGGCAACGGCAACGCGGCCTCCACCGCCACCGATAACACGGTCGTCTTTGACCCCACGCCCGCTACGGTGGTCAGTACGGTTGTCAACGGCGGCGCCCTCGGCGGCGGCGTGCAGCGGTCGATGGTGGACAACCTTACGATCACCTTCAGCCAGATCGTCACCATGCAAGCCGGCGCCTTCCAGGTGATGCAGAAAGGTTCGGGCGGATTGGTCACCGTGGCCGTGGCTTCGACCGTGGTGAGCAACGAGACCGTGGCCACACTCACCTTTAGCGGCGCTTACACCCAGTATGGGTCGCTGATGGACGGCGAGTACGAATTGACGATCTTCGGCAACCTGGTGCAGAGCGCCGCCAGCGGGACCAACCTGGACGGCGCCAACACGGGGCAATTCGGCAGCAATTACGTGTTCGGCTCTCAGCAAGCCGACAACTTCTACCGCCTGTACGGAGATATTGAAGGCCAGCGCACCGTGGACGCGGTGGACCTCTTCCACTTCAGGCAGTCGTTGTTGACCCCGGCGAATTACCAGTGGTACTTGGACTTCTATAACGACGGGTATGTGGACGCCACGGACCTCTTCCAGTTCAGGCTGCGTTTGCTGGTGCCATTTGCTTGATTTGTCGCCCGCCGAATGCGCTGGCGTTCGTGGATCGCGTGCCCGTGGATGCTCAGGCGGCAGAAGTTGCATGCTACTTAAGTGGGGAAAGAGCATGCCATTTTTGACGGCTTCTTCGCGTCCGAGAGGCAATTTACGCAGTGGTTTCTGAACCACTGCCCCCCCCTTTGGAGAAAAGTGCGCAAATTGCTTGCAGTAATGGAAAGTTTTCTTAAAATGAGGGTTGTACGGGGATTCATTAACGCTAGTGGGTGACACTAAGCATTTACCGGATGCTCTTATAACAAGGATTGCTGCAATGAAAACGTCAGTCATCATTCGATGTGCCGTCTGTGTGATTGCATTGTGTGCCGTGTCAGTCGCTGTCGCGTCGGCGCCTCCGACCTACCAGTTTGCGTTCGACCAAGCCAGTTACAGCGTCGCCGAAGGGCAAAAAGTACCTGTCACAGTCTACCTGGAGGAAACGGTTAATGCCGGCCCTTCCCTGCTGAACTCGAACGGCGTTGGCATGTTCGCTTCGGGTGTCACGCTCCTCGACACTGGCTCCCTTCCGGCTTCTCCGGCGAAGGTGGCATCGACGTCGGACATTACGGCCAACAGCGCGTTCAACGACACTGGCTCCCAAAAGAGTGGTGTTAGCAGTTCACCTTCGATATACGCATATCTGGCGGAGTTTACCGACGGCAGCGTTATGGCATATGCTAACAATCCCACAGTTGGCCAAACGCATTATTTTATGACGATCGGGACGTTCGATTTCACAGGGGGGGCGACGCCAGGGGTCACGACGGTCCAGACGGGCACCAATCCGGCTGGCGGCGGGAACGTCAATGTTACGGGCATCGGTAACCCTATAGACAGCATTATCAGTAACGCGAGCGTGACGATCACAACGACTCCCGAGCCGTCCAGCTTGGTGCTGTGCGGCATCGCGGCCTTTGCGTTCGTCGCATTTCGTCGCTGGACCCAGCGGAGACGGTAAGCGTAGGATTGCGGTCCTGCCGGGGAGACTTTTTAGCAGGGGATGGCAGTTGAACTGCCATCCCTTGTTCATTGAAGGGCGAGGCACGGCAACGCCGCTGATCCAACATGTGTTGGCCGTATCGTCTACGCAAGTGCTGACGGCCCGACTGAGAGACGCCGCATTCTTGCGATTGCCCCGGCTTGGCAGATGAGAGCGGACGAGCCGATTTTGGATCGGAAGCTGGCCAAGAGCGAGCCGGTTGCGGCGAAACCGGGCAGGCCAAGCACGCCGGCCCGAACTCTCCGACTCCGCTCGCTCCGTTTGCGTCCGGCTGACACCAAGTAGCGGCGGTAGGAGTCGAACCTACGACACGCGGATTATGATTCCGCTGCTCTAGACCAACTGAGCTACGCCGCCCTGTTGGGTAAGAATACCACAAACACGAGCGCGGGCAACCCCTCGGCCGCGCCGTGCACCGGTTCGGCGATTGCCGTGCGGCGGCCAAGTGGAAACTTGACTTCCGCATCCCCCTTTTCACAATACTATACTTGCCCAGAGGGAAATAAGCGGCGTCCCCCCATTTTGCAGGGATCGAACACGGGCGGCTCAAACCATGCAACGAACGATTTTGACGGTCTGCCTGGGGCTTGTGTGCGTCGCGGCGGGTTGGTACGCCAAGCAGGCGACTTCGCAATACGGCCTGTGGGGCCGCTCCGAGGCGGGCGATTCGTCGCCCGCCGGGCAGGCGGGAAAGCCGGCTGCGGACCAGCCGCAGGAGACGGTCGTTGGTATGGGCCGCATCGAACCGGCTGGCGGCGTCATCGACGTGGCCGCGGTGATGGGCGACCGGCTTGGTCAGGTGTTGGTCAAGGAAGGCGACCAGGTCGCCAAGGGTGCCCAGTTGGCCGAATTGGAGAGCCACACGCTGCGCAGCCTCGAACTGGAATCGGCCACTGTCAATTTCCAGCAGGCCCAGGGGCGGCTGGAAGTCGAGACGCAACTGGCCGACGTGAAAATCAAGGGCGCAGAACTTGGCGTGAAGAAGGCCCAAGCGGCCGACACGACGCTGAAGGCCCAGGAGCAAAAAAGCGATCTCTTGAAGGTCAGCCTCGCGTTGGCCAAGAAAGATCAACAACGGATCGATGGACTATCGAAGGAGCTGGCCACCGACCAGGAGCGCGAACGGCAGGCCCTCGTTGTGCGTCAGGCCGAGTCGGAACTGGCGTCCGCGCAAGCGGCGCCTCGACCAGTTGCGCGATACCAATCGCCTGGGTCTGGAAGCCGCCCAGCTCGATCTGGCCTCGGCCAACGGAGCGGAGAAGCAATTGCCGTTCGTCATTCCCGTCCAATCATTGGACGTGAGTCGCAAGCTGGCGGAGGCCCAGTTCCAGCAGACGGAAGTCGTCGCGCCCTGCGACGGCACCATCCTGAAGATCTACGTGCGGCCCGGCGAAACGATCGGTAGCAAGCCGATCCTGCAAATGGCCGACCTCAAGAAGATGGTCGTCGTCACTGAAGTCTACGAGAACGAAATCAAGTTTCTCCGCCCCGGCCAGAAGGCGATTGTCACCAGCAGAGCCTTTCGATCGCCGTATGATCAAAACGGCCTGCAAGGCCAGGTGGCGCGGATTGGTTGGATGATCAGTGCGCCGTCGTTGCACAGCGTCGATCCCTTCGCCCCGTCCGACCGGCACGTGGTGGAGGTCCGCGTCGAGTTAGATGACGAAGGCAGCCAACAAACGGCCAGACTGAGCAACCTGCAAGTTGACGTGCGGTTTCCGAAAGGGGATTAGGGATTGGGGATTAGCTATCGGTGGTAGGCTCCGTCCGCTAATCCCCAATCCCTAATCCCTCTGCCTCCTATGCGTATTCCCCTGGCGTGGCTGAACCTGGTTCATAGCAAGGTGCGAACCACCCTAGCCGTGGCGGGGGTGGCCTTTGCCGTCGTCTTGATCTTCATGCAATTGGGTTTCCTGGGGTCGGCGGAACAAAGCGCGACGTTGGTCTTCGAGGCCCTCGATTTCGACGTGCTGATCCGCTCTCGCAACTACCTGCACCTGTTGGCCTCGCGGACATTCCCCCGGGACCGGCTCGACGAGGTCGAGTCGATCGAGGGCGTTGAGCGTACGTCGCCGATCTACCTGGTTTCCAACTTTTGGCGCAATCCGACAACCGGCGGCAAACGCGTGTTGTTGATGATCGGCGTGAAGCACGAAGACCGCGTTTTTCGAGACGCCGACATTCAGCAAAAGCTGGCCCTGTTGAGCACGCCGGAGTCGGTGCTGGTCGATTCCACGTCGCGCAGCGAGTTCGGGCCGCGCGATGGCCGCCGTTTCGGCCCGGCCGACGTCGGCAGCGGCTCTGAGCTCGGGCAGAAGCGGGTCGAGATCGTCGGCTATTTCACGCTCGGCACGGGCTTCGTGGCCGACGGCGACGTGCTCTGCAACGTGCGCGGCTTTCTGCGAATCAATCCGCAGTCGGCGGCCGATCAGGTCAGTCTTGGGCTGGTGAAGATCGCCCCCGGCGCCGATCCCGAAAAAGTCGCCGCCGCGATCCGCAGCTATCTGCCGGACGACGTCGAGGTCCTCACCCGCGCCGAGGTTCTCGCCGGCGAGGTCCGTCATTGGGTGCAGGACACCTCGATCGGGCTGATTTTTCAGTTGGGCGTGATCGTGGCGCTGGTCGTGGGAGTGGCCATTGTCTACCAGGTGCTTTCCAGCGACGTGGCCAGTCACCTGCCCGAATACGCCACGCTCAAGGCGATGGGCTACAGCGGCCGCTATTTGGCTTCGGTCGTCTTGCAGCAGGCCGTGGTGCTGGCCGTGATGGGATTCCTGCCGGGGTTGGCCATTGCCGCCGCCTTGTATGCCCTGACGCGCCTCAGCGCGCGAGTTCCGATCGACATGACCCTGGCCCGCGTGGTGTTCGTGCTCGGCCTGGCGGTGCTGATGTGTACGATTTCCGGCCTAGGCGCGCTGAGGAAAGTACGATCGGCCGACCCGGCGGACTTATTCTGACATGAACCTCTCGCATCGCGTACCGCTGGCCTGGAAGAACCTCACCTACGACCGGCGTCGGTTGTCGGTGGCGTTGTCGGGCATCGGTTTCGCCGTGGTGCTGATGTTCATGCAGACGGGCTTTAAGAACGCCCTGTTCGACAGCACCGTGCAGATTCTTCAAGACCTCAACGGCCAATTGGTTCTGATCGCCAAGGCCCGTTATGCGCTGCCGGCCAACCAGACCTTCGCGCTGGGCCGCATCGTCGAGGCGAAATCGTGCGAAGGCGTGAAGGCCGCCTACCCGCTCTACATCGAGCGGCCCCGGGCCGTTTGGGAACAGCCCGGCGGACGCGGGCTTCCTATCCAGGTGTTCGCCTGCGATCCGAGCGAGCCCGTGTTGTTGATCCCCGAGGTGGCCCGTTATGCCGAGCAACTCAAGCGGCAAGGGGCGGTGCTGATCGACGAAAAGAACAAATCGGAATACGGGCCGCCCGACTCGCACGCCCCCTGGAACCAATGGCGCGGGGTATCGCTGTCGGGCTGGTCGATCCACATCGTCGGAACCTTCCGCTTGGGCACCGACTTTGCCAATGACGGCAATTTGTTCATGAGTTCGGAGAACTTCGCCGAGTTCTTTTCCAGCCGCACCGCAAGCGGCGATCCGTTGGAGGTTGTCGACCTCGGGGTGATTCAACTCGAAAAGGGCGCCGATGCGGAAATGGTCCAACGGCGGTTGGCCGCACGGCTGCCCGACGACGTGAGCGTCTTCACCAAAGCGGAAATCATCGCTCGCGAGCGGGACTTCTGGAACCACAGCACGCCGGTCGGCTATATTTTTCTGGTAGGCACCGTGATCGGTTTCCTGGTCGGCATGGTGATCTGCTATCAGATCATCAACGCCGACATCGCCGACCACATGCCCGAGTTCGCCACCCTCAAGGCCATGGGCTACCGCAACCGGTACTTCGTCGGCTTCGTCCTCATGGAGTCCGTGTATTTGTCGCTGCTGAGCTTCTTGCCCGGCACGCTGGTCAGCCTGGCTCTGTACGAGGCGCTGGCGCGATCGACCGGCCTGTTGATGATCCTGAACGTCCCCCGGGCGGCATCGGTGCTGCTGCTGACCTTGGGCATGTGCGTCGCTTCCGGCAGCCTCGCCATGCGAAAGGTACTGGCGGCCGACCCCGCCGAGCTGTTTTGAAAAAGGGGACGTCACGGATATTGAAAACTCGGGCAAGAAGCGATAGTCTGCTCCCATGCCGCGAACCGCCCGATCCACCCCTTTTCCCTGCCCCGATCTGGTTGGCGCTCTCCGCGATCTGCTGGCGCAGATCACGCGAGGCCGTGTGACAACCTGCGGCGATCTGGCCGACGCGTTGGGCAACCGAATCGCCGCACGATGGGTGGGACATTTCGCGCTGCACCACGCGCATGATGCCGCCTGCCCTTGCCATCGCGTGCTCCGCGCGGGCGGACAACTGGGCCCGTACATCGCCGGATCGACGGCGGCCAAGGCGCGCATGCTCGCCGACGAAGGTGTTGCCGTGCGGCAGGGCGTCGTCGATTTGGAACGGTTCGGCGTTCGCTCGTTCGCATCCGATCGCCCTTTGGAGCGATTGCGGAAGGTGCAAGAGGCCGTTCAGTTGCGGGTTTCGCTGCGTCCGCGACGTCGCATGCCGAAACTTGTCGGCGGGGTTGACGTGGCGTATCCCAGCCCGGGCGTGGGCGTGGCCGCCTACGCGTTGGTGGAAACGGCCACCGGCCGGCTTGCCTGGTCCACGACCGTCCGACGCCCCGTCACATTTCCCTACATCAGCACGTATCTTAGTTTCCGCGAGATTCCCATTCTTTTGGAAATGCTGGAAATGGTCCGCGCTGCGGGGCGGATGGCCGAGGTGCTGCTGGTTGAACGGAAGCGGTATCCTGCACCACCGCCACGTCGGCATCGCCTCGCATCTGGGCGTGATGGCGGGAGTGCCTACCGTGGGAGTGACCAAGAAGCTGCTTTGCGGCGTGGTGGGAGAAAAGGGGACGGGCCCCGACCAAGCTTCGTGCGGTGCCCGCCAGGACGGCCCTTCGCCGCTCCGGTCGGCCGCGGCAGAGCGGCGAAAATCCGTGATCTCCCCTTTTCGCGCCGGTGAGTCGCGGCCCGTGGTGCTCGACGATCGACTGGCCGGCGTGGCAATCCGCCCGACGGCCGGCAGCCTTCGGCCGATTTTCATCTCGCCGGGGCATCGGGTGGACGTCGCCTTCTGCGAACAGTTGGTCCGGCGGCTGCTTTGCGGCCACCGCCTGCCCGAGCCGGTCTACTGGGCCGATCGCTTGAGCCGCGTGGGGTGAACCTCCTGACCGTACCGGCCGTAGCGGATACACCGCCGTGTTGCTTTTTGGAATCCTCTCATGTTGCGAAAAATCCCCATCTTCCCAAGAAAGGTGGTAACTTTCTATAGTGGGAAATAGTGGAGCGAACGGGTCCCGAGGAACAGGGCCGTGTGGCGTTCAAGGAAGAGTGGCCGGCTGATGCTGGTGGCGATGGCCGCATGCGCGCTGGCGATCGCCGGCTGCACCAATGCGCGCTCCGGCATCGATCCAACGGGCGAGCGGATCTTCGCTCCGCCGCCCGCCCCCCCCCCGCCTACCAATCTGGCCGCCGAGCGCTATTACGATCAGCCTTTGGGCCGACTTGCCTGGGACGACGCGGCGGTCCAACTGCGTCCGCCGGAAACGGTCGCTCCGGTGGGCAGCGAGGTGGTGTTGATCGCGGGGGTGTGCGGGCCGGACGGCTATCTCCGCACAAATCGCCGCCTCGAATGGTCGATCGATCCGGGCGGAGTGGGCCAGTTCGTCGCCGTGGGCGAGACCGGGCTGGTCGATCTGCTGTTGGGCGATTTCAACAACCCGCGGAAGATCACCAACACGTATGCCATCGGCAGCACGCTGCGGAGCAATACCCGGCTTAACCGCGGCGCCTGCAGGCCGGAGGATTTCGCTTATGTGCTTCGCGGCGAAGGTTGGATCACGCTCACCTCGGCGGCAGAAGGCACCAGCCACGTCACCGTGCTGGCGCCCGAGGTTTACGGCTGGAATACGCGGCTGAAATCGGCGACCGTCCATTGGGTTGACGCGGTGGTTCAGTATCCGCCGCCGGCAATCAATCCGGCCGGCACCAGGCATGTCTTCACCACCACGGTGGTTCGGCAGTCGAACCAATCGCCGTGCGAAGGCTGGCGGGTGCGGTACGCGATTAACAGCGGGCCGCCGGCCGGTTTCCTGCCCGACGGCGCCCCGGCGGTCGAAGTGCCGACCAACGTCGCCGGCCAGGCATGTGCCGAGATTTTCCAGAAGCAGCCGATGCACGGCACGAACATGGTCTCCATCCAAGTGATCCGGCCGGCCGAGCTGCCCGGCGCCGGCGGCCAGCGGCTGGTCGTCGGCAGCGGCACCACGACCAAGACGTGGACGGCCGCCGATTTGGCCATTAAGGTAATCGCCCCAACCCTGGCCAACGTCGGCGCCACGCTGACCTATCACATCGACGTCTCCAATCCGGGCGACCTGCCGGCCAAAGACGTCGTGGTCACCGACGTCGTGCCTGAGGGGCTGACGTGCCTTGGCAGCAACCCGCCGGCCGAAGTCGCCGGCAAGCAACTCGTGTGGCGGCTGGGAGAACTTGGGGCCCGGCAGCGGCGGCCGATCGAAGTCAGTTTCCGCGCCGAGAAACAAGGGGGCGTGACGAACTGCTGCGACGCCGTGGCCGGCGGGCTGAAGGTTAGCGACTGCGCCACGACGACCATCGCCTTGGCCGCGGCGCCTGCCGCGCCCGCCGCACCCGCTGGGCCGGCGCTGCCGGCGGCTTCGCCGCTGAGCGTGGAGATCAGCGGGCCGCCCCAAGCGAATGTCGGCAGTGAGGTCACGTTCAGGATCACCGTGACGAATCGCGGCCAAACGCCGGCGACGAAGCTCACGATCAAGCTTCGCTTCGATTCGGGCTTGGAGCACAAGAAGGCCCCGGGAAAGAACGCCATCGAGAACGATTTCCCCGACTTGGCGCCGGGCGCATCGCGAGCCATCGGCGCCACGCTGAAGGTGGCGAAACCAGGCCGATTGTGCCAAACCGTCGAAGTGAGCGGACCGGGCGTCGCGCCGGGCACGGCGCAGAACTGCATCACGGCGGTCGGCGGACCCGCGCCGGGGTCGGCCGCGCCCGCGCCAGTCTCCATCAAGGTGTCGGGCCCCGAGCAGCGCGTGGTGGGCGAAACGGCACGCTTCATCATCGAAGTGAAGAACAATGGAACCGCGCCGCTCCAGAACTTGAAGGTGGTCGATAGCTACGACGCGGCCTTGACGCCGACGCTGGCCACCAAGGACTATGTCCTCGAAGGGGTCAATCTGGCGTGGACCGTGGCGAGCCTGGCCCCCGCTGGAACGGCCACGTTGGTCGTCGATTGCACCTGCCAGGCTGAGGCGGCCAAGGCGTGCAACCGCGCCGCTGTCACCTTGCCCGACGGCAGCTCGGCCAAGGACGAGGCTTGCGTGGCCATTCGCGCCGCGAGCCCGGCGGCGCCGAAAAACCGCCGGCCGGCGAAGGGCTGACCATGACCGTCGAGGGCCTGCGCAATCCGGTGGCGGTCGGCAAGGAGTTGACTTACTTGATTCGCGTCACCAACAAGGGGTCGATGCCGTTCCAGCAGGTAACGGTGAGGGCGACCGTGCCCGAGGGAATGGTGTTCGATCCGATGGGCACGGTCGGACCTGACGGCACGACTTTCAGCCACCAAGGCCAGGCAGCCAGCTTCACCCCGCCGCTCGACGTGCCGGCCGGCAGCTCCTTAGTCTATCGCGTGCACGTGCTGACCAAGCAGGTTGGGAAATACACCTTCCATGCCGAACTGACCGCCGCCGGCATGGCGCAGCCGATCTCGATGGAGGCAAATACGGACGTGTTCCAACCGTAGGATTGTGTCCCTTTCTGTTCTTCTCATGCCGCAATACGTTATTCTTCGCCATGACAGCCCGCAGGGGGCGCATTTCGATTTCATGCTGGAATCGGGCGGCATGTTAAAGACCTGGGCCTTGCCCCGTTTGCCCGAGCCGGATGCGGAAATGCCGTGCGAAAAGTTGGCCGATCATCGCTTGGCATATCTCGATGCTGAAGGGCCAATCTCCGGCGGACGGGGAACGGTAGCCCGCTGGGACCGCGGAGATTGCCTTGTGACGCGGCAAGGCGACGCGGAATGGATCGCTGAACTTGCCGGCGAACAACTCGCGGGAACGGCCATTTTTCGCCGCTCGACCGACGATCCGAGCCGATGGACTTTTTCGTTTACGAAACGCTCGTAGGTCGGGTGGCCGCGAAATCTTCCCCTCGCCCGACCAACCTTCGGTCGGTGCCCGACGAGGGACCAGGGTGAGGGCCTTGGCGTTGTGGTGCGGCCGTCTCCAGTAGTTCCAACATTCCTACCTAATTCCTATTGAAAGACGCAAGGCTTTTCTCCACGCTAGGTTAAGTTGAAGACAAACCCCTAGCTTCAAGGAGGAAGCCATGCGTCGAGTAAACAGTATCATTTCCAGGACCCAATGGCAACAGGACACGGTGGCATTGGTTGTCTCGACCTTTCAGTTGCGCGAGTTCGGACGCTCGGTTTCCGCGGCGCTCTTGGGAAGGCTGATTGTCATGGCGGCGTGTGTCGGGGCCTCTCTGTCGGGGGTAGCCGCTCGCACGCGGCGGAGTCCGTCGGGCGAAACGGTACGCAAGGCCCTGCTGGCCAATTTGCGCGAAAACCTGGCCGATATGGAGCGGCGAATCAACGACAACTTGCTGCGATTGGCACCGAGGGCATTCTTCAAGCGCGCTCGGCGGTTGGCGATCGACCTGCACCAACGCCCGTACTACGGAAAACGCCAGCACGTTCCGGTCCGCGGCGGCAAGAAGAAACAAGGCACCGGATGGTTCTGGACCTGGGCCACCGTCGCGGTTGTCGAAGGCGGCCGTCGTTGGACGGTTGCGATGACGCCGGTGGGGCCGAGCGACGCGCTGGAGGATGTGGTGTCCCGTCTGTTGGATCACGTGGAAAAGGCCCGCATCTCCGTGAAAATGGCCCTTGTCGATCGCGAGTTCTACGCCGCTCGCGTGATTGCCGTGCTCCAAAGCCGCGGCGTTCCGTTTTTGATGCCGGCCGTTCGTCGGGGCCAGCTTCAAGGCACGGGCGGTCCTACGGGGACACGGCGGTTCTTCCAACCCGGCACAATCGGTTTCTTCGAGCACTCGTGGACGGCACGTGGAAAGTCAAATGGCCAACAGGTGACGGTGCGGATTGCTTGTGTGCCGCGAAGGGCCGATGATCGCCGCAAAGGGCCGCTGGTATTTGCCTTCGACGGCCTTTCGTCGGGGGAACTGTTGTGGTATCGAGAAGGGTATCGCCGTCGATTCGGCATCGAAACCAGTTACCGCCAATTGGGCGAAGGCTTGGCCCAAACGACGACGAAGCGAATTGCTTGGCGGATGTTGCTCGTAGCCGTGGCGTTGCTGTTGCGCAACCTTTGGGTATGGCGCAATCAGCAGGTACAATACTGTCCGGTGAGTCTCTCCATCCAACTGCATCAACTGAACATTTACCTCAGCGGAGAACTCGAAATGATCCTCGACTTTGAAATACTCAAAACGTAACTGCCGTTTCACAAAGCCCTTGCAATGTTGGAACTACTGGTCTCGGCTGCACTTGCAGGCGGGACGCCTGCACCAAAAAGCTTCGTTCACCGCTCCCATTCTGCGACCGCAAAAACCCGTTACTTTTCCGATCGCCGGGGCGGTCGCTGCCTTGTAGCCCCACGGGTGGCGCACCGCGGCTACTTTCCCGAAATACGGTCATTTGCCGAAACGTCAGAGTAAACGATTGAGATTATGGTACAACGGGAAGGGTAGCGTGCGAGATGCCGGCAATGTTGTGCCCCGTGGTCCGATCAATGGTCTTCAAGCCCCCTCTTGTGTGGTACATGCACGGTTAGTATAATTTGACCCAGCCGAATGTCGGGGTCCACTCCAAAACCTTTCTTCGGAGGTCTGCGAAATGGCGGTACCAGAACTGCGGCCCATGGGTATCGGTGACATCCTGGACGTCACTTTTCGTCTCTATCGCCAGCAATTTCTCACGTTCTTACTCATCGCGCTGACGGTCTATGTTCCCTATGCCCTGCTGGTTGCGGTGAGTCAACCGTTCCAGCAACCCAGGGTTTTGCAACAGGCCAGGGCCATCCATGAACCAAACGTTCAACCAAGCGAAGAGCAAGTGGCGGGGGCGCCGGGGAGTTCAATCCGATCGGCTTCGTACTGATGATGATCGGATATGCTGTCTTCATCATTGTCCTGCTTCCCTTGTGTGGCGCGGCCCTGGTCCAGAATATCTCCGCGAGCTACCTTGGGGAGGTTCTGACGGCCTCGCGATCCTACGCCCGGGCGGCGCCGAGATTGCTGGGATTGATAGCTACCCAGGTTCTCGTTTTTTTGGCGACCATGGCGGGTTATCTGTTGTGCGTCGTCCCGGGGATCATATTCTCCCTGTGGTTTCTCCTCGTCGTTCCGGTCGTGATGCTGGAGAGGCGTTTTGGTCCGTCGGCGATAGGGCGCTCCCGCGAGTTGATGCAGGGCAATCTCGGCAAGGGTTTCATACTCGGGCTGCTTATGGCAATTCTCACGATGATGATCACTTGGATTGTCACCATGCTGACACTGCTGGTTCCTTGGCCCCATCCGGCCGTGGGAGTATTTTTCCGAACCGTCTTGCTCGCCTTGATCTTGCCCATTCAGACGGCGCCGTGGATTCTGCTTTACTATGATCTGCGTATCCGTAAGGAGGCTTTTGACCTTCAAATGCTGTTGACGGCTCTGGGCCAACCGGTGGCTAACCAACCTATGGCGACATGATTGGGCATTGGCAAAGAACGCTCGCGTTGGCCATCGTATTCGGATGGAACGGTGCTTCAGCGCTCGCACTGCCGACCGCGCTGCCGGCCGAGATAGACGGGACGCCGCCCATTGGTTCCAACGCCCTTTTGCCAACGGACCATGCCCACACGCGGGCCGCGATCGCCGAGGTTTTGGCTCGGCCCGAGTTCGCCGGCCTGCACAGCGATCCGCACGCCTTTTGGCGCTACGTGATCCGGTGGATTGAAGCCATTTTCGAGGCGATTGCCTCCACGTTCCATCACTTGCCCGAGTGGTTCTTGTGGATGATCGTGGCATGGATGGTGCTGGCCCTGGCGGCACTTCTGGGTCACCTGGTCTATACGCTCTGGAGGATCTTGGGCAGCTCGGCAGGGACTTCCTCCTCCGGCCTCTCGCCGGGGCGCCACGCCGGGGAACTCCTGGGCATCCGGGATCTGGAGTTCGAATCGGTCTATGCGGATGCCAACCGCCTCTTGACCGCCGGCGAGTGGCTCGCGGCAACCAAGTATCTCTATGTTGCGGCGATCCTCTGGCTGGACCGTCAGCGCTGGGTCACGTTCCGGCCGGCGAAAACCAACCGGGACTATTTCGGCGAATTGCAGACCGAAGCGCCGCTTCAAAGTGTGTTCGGTCGGCTTACCGATTGTTTCGAGTGCATCGTTTACGGCGGCCAGTCGGCGACAATGTCCACGAGTCACGACATGGCGAACATCGTGGAAGGTCTGCTTGATGAGCCTGCCCGAGCTATCACGAGCTGATCGGCTGCTTTGGAGCATTGTGCTCGTGACGGCGGCACTGGTTGCGCTGGTCACCTGGCTCGTTCTGCCCCCCGAGAGGACAGGCGGGCTGGTGCGGCGACCTTCGACCTTCTTCAACTCAGGCTATGGCGTCAAAGCCGCGTATCTGGTGCTGGATCGCTTGGAATATCCCGTGACGCGGCTGCGCCGTCCCCTCGGGTCCGATACTCTGGACGAAATTGGCGTCCTCTTCATACTCAAGCCACTCGTCGGTCTGCGCCGCTTCGAGATGGCCGACCTGGAAGCGTGGGTTGAGCGGGGGCACGCACTGGTGGTGGTGCCCGGGGATCGTGCCGCGGAAACCTTCGCCAGGAAGGAGCCGGCGGCGGCTGCGAAGTCGAAAGAGGCGGCGCCGCCAAAGTCCCAAGAAGAAGACTCGGAAGATCGCCGGCAATCGGGTTCTTTCTTCGAGGAGTGGTTCCATGTCCACGATGGCCCGGCCAACCGCGCCGAGACGCCCCCCGATTCCGCGGAATCCCACCAAGCCGACTCCGGCCAAACAATTGATTCCAAGGACGCGATCTGTGCGGGGATTCACGAATTGGTGGCGACCCGTGACCGGCGGTTCGCCGAATCGCCGCTCAAAGGATCCTTGGCCGACATGCCCGTGCAAGCGTTCTGGCGGGACGACGCGGGGCCATCGGTTTGCGTGTCGGGTTGGGCAAGGGCACGATCATCGCCCTGGCCGATGCTTACCCATTGACCAATCTCGGCATCGGCGAGGCCGACAACGGATTGTTGCTCGGTAATATGGCGCGGGAGCTCTCCAGGCTCTCTCCGGGGAAAATTGCCTTCGATGAATACCATCTCGGGTTTGTGCAACGGGATTGGTCGTCGGTGGCCATTGCGAAACTCATTCTGACCGGCCCGTGGCAATGGGCCGTCGTGCAGGCGATCGTGGTCGGCATACTGGCCCTCTATGGGGGCGCGGTGCGATTTGGCAGCCCACGGGACGTGACGCGCAAGCCACGCCGGCAGCACCGCGAGTTCGCCGAGGCCGCCGGACGGTTGTTCGACGAAGCCGGCGCCACCTCGCTGGCTGCAGGAACGCTCTATCACTACTACAGAGATCGCCTCTGCCGAAGGCTGCAGTTGGAACCGAAAGCCGATAACGCGCGACTCCGTCAAGCCGTGCACGATCGCTCCGGTTACGAGATTGCCGCGATCCTCGCCGACGCCGAGAGCGCCGCGTCGAGGCCGGTCAGTCGCCAAGAACTCCTTGCTATTACGCGAAACTTTCACCGTGCCGTGGAGGCGCTGGACCATGGATCTTGAAACAGTGGGGCGAACGGCCGAGGCGATTCGGCGCGAGCTCTCGAAGGTAATCGTCGGCCTGGATAGCGTCCTGGATCAAACCGTGGTTGCCCTCCTGGCGGGAGGACACGTGCTTCTCGAAGGGCCCCCGGGGACGGCCAAAACGCTCCTGGTGCGGGCCCTCGCGCTGGCCATCCGCGGCCAGTTCCACCGCATCCAGTTCACGCCCGACCTGATGCCGGCCGACATCGTCGGCGTCAACATGTTCCAAACGCAGTCCGCTACGTTCCAATTCTCGCCAGGTCCGATCTTCTGCGATTTGCTGCTGGCCGACGAGGTCAACCGCGCCCCGGCGAAGGCCCAGTCGGCCCTGCTTGAGGCGATGCAGGAACAGCAAGTCTCAGTAGACGGACAGGAACACCGGCTCAGCCCCGTGTTCACGACCTTCGCCACGCAGAATCCCATCGAATACGAGGGAACGTACCCGCTGCCCGAGGCCCAACTCGACCGCTTTCTGTTCAAGACGATCGTCGGCTATCCCGAGAAAGCGCAAGAAGTCGAGATCCTCCATCGCTATCAGGCCGGCTTTGACGCCGTGCGTTTAGCGACCTTCGATATCCAACCCTGCACGAGCGTGGAAGAACTGACGCAACTCCGCGCCGCCGTACGAGAAGTGAAAGTGGAGGAACCCGTGCTCGACTATATCACCTCCATTATACGCGGCACGCGGGGGCTGCAATGGCTTACTCTCGGCGCCAGCCCGCGGGCGTCGGTCATGCTCTTTATGGCCAGCAAGGGACTGGCCGTGCTGCGTGGGCGCTCTTACGTGATCCCGGATGACGTGCGCGACCTGGCAGCTCCGGTCCTTCGTCACCGCATTGTGCTGAATCCTGAAGCGGAAATCGAAGGAATGACTGCCGACCAGTGTGTCACGCGCATCCTGGAACGGATCGAAGTACCGCGACTCTGACGAAGGCAACGAGCTCCTGTCGCGTCGAAAGCGTTCACGCCCCCAAACCGCAGGCGACGAAATCCCGTGCTACTGCCAACGCCGAAGCTGCTGGTCTTGTTGTCTCTGCCTGTGCCTGCCCTGGTCCTGTTTCCCGGGCATGCAACGGCCGTGCTTACCGTCGGATACGATGTGGCGATTGTGTCCCTGTCGCTATTGAGTCTGCTCGCCTCGGCCCGTGCCGCAGAAATCAACGTCCAGCGGAGGCTGCCGGAGCACCTCTCGCTGGGAACCATGAACCAGGTAGGCTGGGACATTCGCAACTTGGCCTCCTCGTCCATCAAGTTTGAGTTGACCGAGGATATTCCCGAGACGATCGAGCGGGAAGTGCCCGTGATGGCAGGCACCATTCTTCCGCAGGCTTGCGCCGAGCTGCGTTACGCGGTTCGGCCGACGCGCCGAGGACGCTATGAGTTCGGCGACGTCTTTCTGCGTTGGTGGACGCCGTTGGGGCTGCTGATTCGCCAGAAGCGCATGCGAATGCACGACGCCGTGAAAGTCTACCCCAATGTGGCCAACTTGACGCGCTACGAGCTCGCCGCCCAGCGGCACCGCATGTCCGACGTCGGCTTGATGCCGGTTCGGCTCCGCGGCCGGGGCAGCATGTTCGAGAGCCTGCGCGACTATGTCCCCGGGGACGATCTGGCGGACGTCGCCTGGAAGGCCAGCGCCCGCCATGGCCACCTCATCACGCGCAACTACGAAACCGAGCGGAGCCAGAACGTGCTGGTGGTGCTCGATTGCGGCCGACTCATGGTCCCCCAGGTCGATCAACTCTCCCGGCTCGACTACGCCATCAATGCGTCGCTGTTGTTGAGTTACGTCGCGATGAAGCAGGGTGACTACATCGGCCTGGTCGCGTTCAGCGACCGCATTGAAGCCTACGTTCCGCTGGTGAAGGGACAGGCGGCTATTTGCCGCATGAACGAGGCCCTCTATCGCCTGGAGGCCCGCCCGCGCGAGCCGAATTACGAGCACGTCTGCAAGTTCCTCGCCCTGCGCCATCGCAAGCGTTCCTTGATCGTCATCTTGACCGACGTCATCGATAAGAATGCGTCTTCGATGTTGCTGGCGTATGGGTGCATTTTGCCCGTTTTCACCTGCCGCTTTGCGTCACACTGCGGAATCTCCAGGTGGAAGGCCTGGCCGCCGCGGAGCCCCGGGAGGCCCGCGACTGCTTTACCAAGACTGCGGCCTTGCAAATGCTTGGGCGACGGGCGGAAGCCTTGGCCCGCATGCGCCAGTTGGGCGTCGATGTGCTCGACGTCGATCCACGTCAACTGACACCGCAACTGCTCAACCGCTACCTGCTGCTGAAGTTGCGAAAGCGGTTCTAACGGGTAGCGACAGCGAATCGCGTGAACTCCGTTGGGGTGGGCGCTGCACTGCCATCCCTTCCTTTTCTGCGGCGGAGTGTCCGGCCTATGCCGGCGGTTGAGCTTCCCGTCCCGCCAACAGCAGATACAGCCAGAAGACCACAGCCACGGCGATCCCGAGAGTGACCTTGACCGATTCCGGAATGGCATCGCTGGGGGTGACCAGTCCTTCAAACAGCCCCGCGACGGCGAACGCCGGCACAAGGCCAACGGCCAGCTGCATGGCCCGAACCACCTCCTCGCGCAGGGCTCTCCGCCGCGTCCTTTGTCCCGGACACCAAAGGCCGTAGCCGACCAGCAATCCCGCGCCGCCGGCGACGACCACGGCGCTCAGTTCCAGCGCCCCGTGGGGCAGAATCACCATCCACAATTGCCACTCAATCCCGCTTTTGGCAAACGCACCGGCAATCCCGCCCAGCATGGCGCCGTTGACAATCATCACGTACGCCGTACCAATGCCAAAGGTAATCCCCAGTGCGACGGCGCCCAGCGCTACCCTAATGTTGTTGGTGATCACGAAACTCGACAGAACCGGATTGCCTTCATGCCCAAACCGCTCGCGGATATCGGCCACTGACTTGGGCCCGTAGAATTCCGCGTCGCCGCCGCCCAAAATGTCGCTCACCACTTGCGGCGAACTCTGCACGGTGGAGTAGGCCATCAGGGCGCTGGCAGCCGACAAAAGGAAGCTGGCTAGTGTGAATTTCCACGTCTGGCGAAAGAGCCGCGGATACTGTACCAAGAAGAATTGGCTCAGCCGCGGCGACTGCCTGGCGCTGCCACGGTAAACCTGGCCGTGGACGCGCGTGACCAGCCGATTGAGTGGGCCCACGATGGATGGGTCGGCGCTCAATGCTCGAAGCCGCGCCAAATCGGCGCAGGCAGACTGATAAAGCTCGGTTAATTCGCGGAGGTCTTGGGCTGGAATCCGCCGGGGCCCGTCGTGGTGTAGGCGATCGAGAATCGCCTCCAATCGCAGCCAGGTGGGCCGGCGTCCGGTCAGCCAAACTTCAAGACTCATGGTAACGCCCTTCGACAAGCCGTTCCAAATACACCTCGGGATCGCCGTAATGCCCGCCGTACTTCTCATGCAGGGGTCTGGCCAATCGCTCGACCAGTTCGTACCGGGCCCTGGGCAACAGCTCTGCCCGCCGCTGCAAGAAACCGATAACCAGGCGTCGCTCCTCCGGCGTCAACTCAGCATTCACTGCGGCTACGCCGGCCGTACCCACGGAATATTTTTTATCGGCGCTCGGCTCGGTAGTCCAGTTGTCCCTCTTTGACAACGATCGTCCCCGCTGCCACGTCGCCCAACCGTTTGCAGAGCGGGTTGAAGAACATCACCGCAGCGCCAATTGCGTAGCCGGCCGGCAAGAAGTCCACGAGCCGGAGGATGTTTCGCACCAGAACCTCGTTGGCTGCCACCGGAGTGCCATCGTCTCGCATGACCCGAATCTTCATGGCTCTCTTGCCCGGCGTCTGGCCGCCCATCAACAACTCGAAGAGGATGAAGTATCCGTCGAAGATCAACACCGCCACGATCGCCCACAGCGCCGCCCACAACCAAGCGATCGCGGAACTGGCTCGCAGTGGGCCCAAAGTAGGCCAGGCCAGGCCCAGAATCACGCCGAGCAACGCCACCACCAGGGTAACCAGACCAATCACGATCGTGTCGATCAGTATCGCGCAGAATCGCGAGCCGAGTCCGGCCAACTCGAAATCGACTTCGATGTTCTCGGGCGTTTCCAACGTATATCGGTCCGCGGTTGACATGAGATGTGACGCCCCGATGTTCCATCCCCAAGGAAAAGAAACACGGCCATATTTCCCACGACATTACTCTTCTGGTGCTCAATGACAGCTTACCAAAATCTTGTCGGACTGGCAACCGTCCGACGCCTTGACTCACCCAAGCATCTGGCACGATTCAAACGCAGGGCGCGAAAATCGCGTCGATCGGATCGCATCGCGGGCAAGTGGCGACACATCGAGGTTAACGTGCATGATTCTTCACTTCGGAAGAGCACACTGTCTACCGCGCTGTGCTCTATTGTGATCGTGGCCGACGGATACGACGTTCCGTGCAGAAAATCGTTGGTTTTCCAGCGCCCAAGCGACAGCCCGCCATCTTGCCTGGTTTTCCGGCCAAGCGTCGCCGAGATTGCCATGTTGGAAGTCAACGTGCCGGAGCACCGTGCGGCAAGGGGGTTTTCAACGCCGTCGATCCGCATTCGGGGGTGTGGCCCGGTGATCGGGAGCAGCACCGTACGCATGCCGGCACGCAGGCTGGCTCGCCAGCGCATTGCGGCTCGTCCGACGTGATCTTCTCGGATGTCAGCCGCGTTTCAGCCCATCGCGCCAGGCTATGGCTTCGAGTTCGACCCGGACTGCGTCTTCGACGGCAATCACGGGTCGCGCCTCGAATTCAAAAGCCGGGTACGTGGAGCAGAAGCGGAAAATAAGTAGGGGACATCGCTGATCGCTCGGCAGCGTCAGCGATGTCCCCACTTGTGCGTTCGATCTGACGATCGGTTCGGCTAAATCCCGCCGCAAATCGTCCAGCGTCCCTCGTCTTCCGCCCGGACATACGGCGAGAAGTCCTGAGTCATCGTCTTGCCCTCCGCCTCGATCTCCACCTTCACCGGCACCTTGAGCGAGTGGTTCAAGGCCTCCGGCGTGGGCTTGCCGATTTCCACGATGCGGAGAAACTTGATCTGCCCCAAGCCCTTCTTAAGTTGTTCCGCGGGTATTCCGCTATACAGCGGGCTGGCTTTCTCGTAGTCTCCGGCGATCAGGGCTTCAAAGAACTCCTTGGCCACCTTCGTGGCGATCTCGTCATCCGTGAGGCTGCCTTTTTCGATCCCGACTTTGTTCTTGATGCGATTGACCGTCGTGGTGCCCTTAGGCGTCGCGAGCTGGAAAACGCTCGCATCGAACTGCTTGTTGTAGTCGAGGTACTCGCGCATTTCCGCCACTTGCCAACGACCGTCTTTGCGGCCCATCTCAAACACTCGCTCCACGAGCTTGGTTTGCGGGTCGACATCGTACACCTGCTGCTTGTCGGGCGTGTCCTTCGACGTGACCGTCAGCGTAATGGGTTGGCCTTCTTCCATCGGTTCCCTCGTTTGCACCTGGACTTTTCCTGCCTTTTCATCGGCCTGGAGTTGCTCGAATGCCAGCTTCGGGTCGTAATACGCCCGCGAGGCTTCGATCTCCTTGAAGAGTTTGTCGATCATCGGCTTGTCGCCGATGACGACGTGTGAATGCTTCATCTTGAACCAGACCTCGGCCTTGTCTTTCGACACGATGCTCGCCTTGGGGCCGTCGTCGGGAGAGAAAATCTCCATCCGCATCCGCAGCAGGGTGCCGTCCGGGTTCAACTCGATCCAGGCCTCGCCCATGTGGTCCATGGGAGCGGGCGTAATTTTGAGGTGGTAACTGGTCACCCGGGCGTTGGCCTGGGCCGTCTGGTCCAAGGCATAGGCCGAACCGGGCGAAGAAAACAGGGACACGTAGAGGACCAGGCTGGCGGCCAAAGCCGTCACGGTCGCCGCCGCTGCGGCACTCAGTCGTTTGTGTGTGACAATCATGTTCTTTACCTTTTCAAGGAAATGGTCGTTGGATACGCGGATACAAACTCCTGATCGGTGCTGTTGTTCCTTAAGCACTGATCTCTCGATCGATTCAAGGCTGCGCAGAGCGCCTCGAAACCCGATCGGACTTCTCTCTCCTCTTCCACCAACGCATCGTGAGCCACCCGGCATTTGTCGCAAACCGCAATGTGCACTTGCAGTTCCCGGGCAGCGGGAGAATTCAATTCGCCCATCACGAGGGCCACGATGTCTTCGAACCGGTCGTTGCATTGTTTCGCAGGTGTCACGGCTGTTCCTCCTGCAGAAGATCGTGAAGCATCGCCCTGGCACGCACCAGCCGCTGCCTGAGGGCCGGCTCGGCGATGCCCAAGGATGTGGCGACGCTCGAACAACTGCGGCCGTCCAGGTAGTAGAGGGCGATTGCCTCCCGGGAGTCTTGCGGTAGCTTCAGGATGGCCTCATGCAATCGCTCGCACAGAACCGGGCCGCGCGGATGTGGTGTTGCCGGCTCCTCCAGTAGCGGTTGCGTCGGTTTGTGCTTACGGTGAAAGTCCACACACATTCGCCGGGCAACCTGCAACAGCCAGGCTCGAACTCGCGCGGGTTCGCGCAAATCAGATACCTTGGCGATGGCTTTCAGAAAGACCGCTTGCATGATGTCTTCGGCGTCATGATGGTTTCGGGTGTTGGCCAGGCAGATTGCAAACACAACCTGAGCGTGAGCACGGAACAGAGCATCAGGCGTCGCCGCACGGTGATCATCTGCTGCTGGCTCAGCCTGAGGCTTGTTTGGATCCATCTGCTTCCCCTAAGAACAAGACGCAACGAGACCCCAAAATGTGACATCCCTGGGGCTTCGACGCAGATTTGGACAGTGGCACCTTGGCCATAACCCATTATGCCGCCGGAAATTGCAGCAGCAAGCCGGTAAAGCTACGTCGAACCGGTCAGTACAGGGATTTGCCCAGGAGCCAGTGTGCTACGGGTGCCCGGACGGAGGAGGCGACGGTTGTTGAGTATCGCGATAGGGGGAGCCGGCTTGATACAGCTTGATCCGGGCGCGAAGGGAATCGGCCAGAGCGGCGCTGTTCTGGCTGGAGGCCAAGGCCAGGGCCTGCTCGGCCGTCTTGACGGCCTCGGGAAAACGCCCTGCCTCGGCATAGGCGGCGGCCAAGGTGCCGAGAACGGCCGGCTCTTGGCCCGTGGAGAGTTGGGCCGCCCGCTGAGCCAGCTCGACGGCCTCTGCTCCGTCGCGGATCGAGGCGTTGGGATTCGTTGCCAGCGTCCAGGCGGTTTCGTTTAGCAAAACGATGTCGTCGGGCTGCGAGCGGAGCAATTCGCGCCGCCCGGCTAGCGCCTTGCGGATTTCTTCCCGCTGGGATTGGGCAACACCAAGATTGTTCGCGCACCGGCAAACTCGGGCTGGATTTGAAGCGCCTTGTTGAAATGGATGATGGCCTCGTCGAACCGTCCGCTCTCGGCCAAAGCGATGCCGAGGTTACTGTGGGCGTCGGCAAAGTCGGGTTTGATTTTCAGCGCCTTGTTGAAATGGGCGATGGCCTCGTCGAGCCGACCTTTGCCGCCGAGGGCAACGCCCAGGTTGTTGTAGGTCTCTGCGTAGTCGGGCTTGATTTGCAGGGCCTTACGATAATGGACGATCGCGTCGTCGCCTTGTCCGCGTTGGGCCAAGGCCATGCCGAGGTTGTAGTGGACCTCCGCGGCGTCAGGCCCGACTTCCAGGGCCTTCTGATAATGAGTGATGGCCTCGTCGATCTGTCCGCGGCCGGCCAAGGCCATGCCGAGGTTGTAGTGGGCCTGCGCGTAGTCGGGCTGGAGTTCCAGCGCCTTGCGATAATGGGCCATCGCCTCATCAGTCTGACCGCGGCCGGCCAGGGCGAAACCGAGGTTGTTGTGGGCCGATGCGTAGTCGGGCTTGATTTGCAGGGCCTTACGGTAGTGGAGGATTGCCTCGTCGTCTTGCCCGCGGCCGGCCAAGGCCACGCCGAGGTTGTTGTGGGCCTCCATGTAGTCGGGCTCGAACTCTAGCGCCTTGCGGTAATGGGCCATCGCTTCATCGGTCTGACCGCGGTTGGCCAGGGCGAGGCCGAGGTTGTAGTGGGCCTCCGCAAAGTCAGGCTTAATCTCCAACGCCTTGGTGAAGTGGACAATGGCCTCATCCGACCGTTGGCAACCAACCAAAACTGCGCCGAGATTGTAGTGGGCTCGTTCGTTGCCCGGGGCCTTCGCCACCGCGTCTTGCCAGATCGAGACTTCGCTGTGATAGTCCAAGTTGCGACGGAACGTGATGATTCCAAGTGCGATGGCAGCAAACATCACCGACAGGGCACCGATCATCTGCGACGTCGATAGTGAAATCCTTCCTTCCTCAACGAGCCGCTGGCCAAGAACCCATCCGCCCGCCACCAGTCCCGTTACCACTGCTGCCAGTGGCAAGTACATGCGATGCTCGAACGCCGCTTGACCGAGAGGCACAAAACTCGACGTCGGCGCGAGAATCGCGAAGAACCACACACCCAAGAAACCCCAGGCGGACCGTTTCGGCAAGGCCCAAACCGTTGCGGCCAACAGCCCCCCCACAACAGTCGCCGGAAGGAGAACTGCCGCCACGGTTGATGCGGGGGGCCAGCCGTAGTCCAGGCACAACTCTGACGGCCACACGGCCAGCCGCAGGTAATGGACGATCACGCCCGGCTGTGTCAGCAGATAGGACCACCACGTGAACTCGTGTCTCCCTGGCCCCGCGCCGGTGCCGAGAGAACTCATCGACAATACCAGCCACCCCAGCAACACCCACGTTCCCGCCAGACCCAGATAGTATCCGTAGCGATGCCGCAACGCACCACGGAACGAGCCGGCACAAAATGTTCGATCATACAACAACACGATCAGCGGAGCGGAGGTCATCACTTCCTTGACGGCCATGCCCAGCAGGCACGCTATCACAGAGCCGAGATAGCAAGCGACGGGCGGAAGGATGAAGGATGAAGAATGAATTTGACGAAACTGAAAACTGAAAACTGAAAACTTCCTCAACCCCTGCCCCCTGACCCCTGATCCCTCTACGCTTGCGCCGCGGATGAAACAGTACAGCGTCAGCAGATAGAACAGTCCTGCGAGCGACTCGGCCCGCTGGACAACGTACGTTACCGACTCCGTTTGCAGCGGATGGACGGCCCAAAGCAAGGCGATGACAAAACCCAGCGGGAGGGCCGCCGCGCCCCATCGCTCGCGCATCGTCGGCAGCAGCAGCGTCCGGCGAACGACGTCGAACAGAAGGAGAGCCGCCAAGATGTGAATGGCCAGGTTCACGACATGATAGCTCCAAACCCCGTAGCCGCTGATCGCGTAGTTGATCGCCAAGGACAGATTCAGCAGCGGCCGCCCACCGACACCGGAACAGGTTCTCGACGGGCAGAGCGGTTTCCAGATCGGCCAGAGCTGCCGGATCGTGGGGTTTTCCACGATCGCGGAAGTGTCGTCGAAGACAAAAGAGCCGGCAAAGCTGCTGCTGAAGGCCGACGCCGTGGCCAGCGTGATCAGCCCCGCTGCCAGCATTGCCGCCCACCCAGGACGTACTCTCAGGGCTCGGACTGGAGGCGTGGCAGAATGCCCGCTGTCTGCAGGCACGTCCTTCCCCGGCAAAGCGGCCGAGGGATTCAGCCTCAACTTGGAGCGTTTGCGACGTTTCATGGGTCAAAAGACAGTATAGCCCACTGCACTGCGGCGGCCAACATTCTCGCCCCGTTAACGCTGGATCGAACCGGCAGCACGGGGCTGCGGCATCGCGGAAGGGAGTCCCCGCTTCGTAGAGCGGAATCTTGGCCTTGATCGATTCCGCTTCTTTACACAGACGACGCTACGGGCGGCCGGACTGAGAGGCCGAGGGCTGTTGGGCGTCGCGATAGGGCGAGCCGGCTTGATACAGCTTGATCCGGGCGCGAAGGGAGTCGGCCAGAGCGGCGCTGTTCTGGCTGGAGGCCAAGGCCAGGGCCTGCTCGGCCGTCTTGACGGCCTCGGGAAAGCGCCCTGCCTCGGCATAGGCGGCGGCCAAGGTGCCGAGAACGGCCGGCTCTTGGCCCTTGGAGAGTTGGGCCGCCCGCTGAGCCAGTTCGACGGCCTCCGCTCCGTCGCGGATCGAGGCGTTGGGATTCGTTGCCAGCGTCCAGGCGGTTTCGTTCAGCAAAACGATGTCGTCGGGCTGCGAGCGGAGCAATTCGCGCCGCCCGGCCAGCGCCTTGCGGATTTCTTCCCGCTGGGATTGGGCAACACCAAGATTGTTGCGCCACCGGCAAACTCGGACTGGATTTGAAGCGCCTTGTTGAAATGGATGATGGCCTCGTCGAACCGTCCGTTCTCGGCCAAAGCGATGCCGAGGTTACTGTGGGCGTCGGCAAAGTCGGCTTTGATTTCCAGCGCCTTGTTGAAATGGGCGATGGCTTCTTCGAGCCGACCTCTGCCGCCGAGGGCAACACCCAGGTTGTTATAGGCCTCTGCGTAGTCGGGCTTGATTTGCAGGGACTTTCGGTAATGGACGATTGCCTCGTCGCCTTGTCCGCGTTGGGCCAAGGCCACGCCGAGGTTGTAGTGGACCTCCGCGGCGTCAGGCCTGACTTCCAGGGCCTTCTGATAATGAGTGATGGCCTCGTCGATCTGTCCGCGGCCGGCCAAGGCCATGCCGAGGTTGTAGTGGACCTCCGCGGCGTCAGGCCTGACTTCCAGGGCCTTCCGATAATGAGTGATGGCCTCGTCGCCCTGTCCGCGGCCGGCCAAAGCCAGGCCGAGATTGTTGTGGCCTCGGCGTAGTCGGGCTTGACTTCCAGCGCCTTCCCAAAATGGGCTATCGCCTCGTCAACCTGTCCGCGATCGTTCAGGGCGACGCCCAGGTTGTTGTGGGCCATCCAGCAATCGGGATTCTGGGCGATGACGGTTCGATAGAGCGTTTCCACGTCAGCGTACCTATGGCTTTGCCGCCATGTCAGGTTCGCCAGAATCGTCAATAACGCCAGGCATGCCGCATAGCCGGCGGGACGACTCCACAACCGCCAGCGACTCATCAACAGGGCCGCGCCGGCCGACGCCAGGGTGATGACCCCGAGACTGGCCAAGTACTGAAAATGGTCGGCCACGAACGAATAGATAAAGGGAAAGACGTTGAAGAAGCCCAACACGGGAAAAAGCGTGCCGCTGAAGTACAACAAGCCCGCCAACGGCCCCCGCCACCGACGCCGCAACGCCCACAACGCCACCAACAACAAGAGCGCCGCCAATGGGAACAGGTATTGCCACCAGATCGCCTGACTCACTTGCCAGCGGGGATAGATAAACAGCAGGTCCGCGGGCCAGAGCAGTTTGCCCAAGTAGAACCAGATCGCCCGCCCCGCGATCAGGCAACGATCGACGAGCGTCAGGTCAAAGGCGGCGCCTTCGGCGCCGATGAGCTTGCGTTCGACCCAGGCTGTGAACGCGCCGGCCGCCGCGCCGAGCATGAACAAGGGCACCAGCGGCAGCACGTCGCGTCGCCAGGACAGCCGCCCCCGCTGCCACCAGAAAATCACCAACAACGCGGCCGGCAGCGTGGCCGTCACCGTCTTGCTCAGCAGCCCCAGCACGAACAGTCCCAACGCCGCCAGGTACAGCGATGCCTTACGCGTCTGGTCGAAGCGCAGGTAGACCAGCATGGCCCCCAGATAGAACACGGCCGAGAGGGTGTTCTTCTGCTCGGTAATCCAGGCCACCGATTCCACATGCACCGGATGCAGGGCGAAGATGGCCGCTGCCAGATAGGCCCCGGGAATCTTCAGCCGCCGCAAGAACCAGGGCCACCATCAGGGCCGCCGTGGCGTGGAGGAAAATGTTGAGGAGGTGATAGCCGAGCGTTGCGTCGCCCCAGAGCTTGTGCTCGATCCAAAAGGCACTGTGCAGCAGCGGGTAGTACTGTTGCGTAGCCTTCAAGTCGAACCAGATGCGATACAAACCGTGCCAGGAGCGCAGTTCCGGCTTCGTAACGTGTGCGTTATCGTCCCAGATCAACGCGCCCTGCCAGGCCGGCTGGTAAACCAGGAAAACCGCGACCACCAAGACGACGACGAACAACCAATCCTTGGGCCCGAAAGCCCGCGCCGTATCTTCGCCAGGCTTGGAGCGTTTGCGACGTTTCATGGGCATGAAAACAATATAGCCCGTTGCACTGTGGCGGCCAACATTCTCGCCCCGTCAAGGCCGAAGGGGGCCGGCAGCACGGGGCTGGGGCATCGCGCGGAAGGGAGTCCCCGCTTCGTAGAGCGGAATCTTGGCCTTGATCGATTCCGCTAGCGTTTGCGGATGTTGTTGCGTGGCCAGGTCCAGGACCTTGTGCGCTATCTGTACGGCTTTGGTGAACCAGCCCGCCTCGGCGTAGCCCATCGGGTTGGCGGTATCGAAAAACGTTGCACTGACGGGCCGCTTGCCGGTCCATCTCCCTCAAGAGCAGAACGGCGATCCGGGGCAATTGGAGCACACCGATGATTTCGATACGGGGACAAACGATAGTCCCGGTCGTGGCTCAGTGCCGGGACGCCGGATAAATAGGATCTGTTTTCCGTCGGGCGAACAAGTAGGCGTGGAAAGCCAGTGCGTGGAGTCTTGTCCGGGAATCAACTGCGGGGCGACTTTCCCCTCGGGATCAAGCAGGTATAGTTGATGATTGTGGCACTTTTGCGTGGCCATCGACGTGATGATGCGTTTGCCGTCCGGCTTCAGCCAGCAATAGTTGCAATCGTAGTCGATGATGTCGGGCCACACCTCTCGGGACAGGATGACGCGGAACCCCTTTTCCTTCCCTTCGCGATGAATGACGGCCGTGTGGTAGCGGCCATCCGAGTTGCCCTTGAAGCAGAACCACTCGCCGTCGGGCGACCAGTTGAACGCGCACGAAATCCGCTGATAGCCCTCGTCGATCAGGGCGCGGTGTTTCTTGGTCGCCAGATCATAAATGTAGAGGTCGGTGCCGCGGGTGTAGGCGATTTCGTCTTTGACGGGAGACCACTTGCCCCATTGAGCGTCGGGAATAAGTTGCTCGAACCCGGTGCCGTCCGCCCCGATGATGCACAGTCCCTCGCGATCGGGAGTCACTCCGGAGAAGACGAGCCGCTTGCCGTCGGGCGACCAACTGGATTGGCGGCCCGTGCCCAGGTCCTTTCGTCCGCTGCCGGAGGCATCGACCACGTAAAGGTGCTGAGTGCCCCCGTCGTACAGCGGGATACCGGCGTCAAAGGCGATCTTGCCGCCGTCGGGCGACCAGGTGGCGGCGCCGATATAGTAGGACTCGGGCAAGAAAAAGAAGGGGTGCGGGTTCGTGCCGTCAACGTTGACCATCCAGATCTCAGCACCCTGCCGCGAGTCAGCGCCAAGAGCAGGCCGTACGATTCACTCTTGAAATCCTTCGGTCGTCCCTCGGCGGCGTCGTTCAACGCGAGAGCCAATCGGTCGCCATCGAGCTGGTAGATGCCCAGCAGGTCGCCGTCGGGCGATTTCAGGTTGATCGTCGCGGGATCTTGTTTTGGGTCCGAAGTGTAAGACGCCTCGATCTGGACCTTGTTGTCTGCCCGCAGCGTGAACGTTTTTTCGTAAAACACGACGAACACCATGCCCTGCTCGGAAAGCTCTTTTCGCTTTCCAGTGGCCGACACCGTCGAGGCGGACTGCACGTGCCAGCCGCCGACAAGCGCCGGTTGGGCCGTCTTGTCGTCTGCCTTCGGCTTGTCCAGGTTCGCCTGGCCTTGGCCGAAGCTCTTGCCGGCCAACACCAGAACGATAGTCAACACGGCTGTAAGACGGGTTGAATATCTCACGGCCAGTTCTCCTGTAACGAGTTGTGCCAACGTGAAAAGCCCGTGTATCATGGGCTGTCGTGAAGGTGCCAGTCAAGCCCCCTGAGGCCGCCCCATTGCTTTCTTTTCGAGTCCCATTGGAAAGGGAGATCGCCTTGGAGCAGTTCCCCGTCCTTCAGTTGCAGCTCGAAATGGAGCGTGGGCATGCCGCCGGCGTTCGCGAAGACCTTGCCTAGCCGGACTTCCGTGATGGGATTAGCTTTGAACTTCTTGCACACCCAGCGCACCCAACCGGGGTAATTGCGGTCCACGTCGTAGTCCACGTCCTTGGCCGGGAAGTGCTCCCAATCCTTGGTGCCCGTCCAATCATGATCGTAATCGGCGGCACGGAGGGCCTCGAAAAGGCGCTTGGCTGCGGCGGTAACTTCCGGCGCGGCCTTTGCCGCCCGCTCATCCATTTCCTGCCGGATGGCCTCAGCCAAGAGACCGCCCGTCTTTCGCAGGGCGGCGATCCCACGCGGATGCTCCTCCTTGCCGCCGTACCAGGCGTCAACGATCTTACCGTCGTGGCCAATGATGTAGCTTAGCGGAACTCCGCACATGCCCTCATGTTGGTACTCCTGGTAACAGACCTTCTTCCCCGCATCCGACGTGTCGATGATATTGGGGAACGTTACGCCGTTCTCGGCCAGCATATCCAAGGCGATTTTTTTGTCGTCCATCGCATTAAAGCCGAGGACCAGCAGGCCCTTGTCCTGGTACTTTGCGTAGAGTTCTTGGAGATGACACATCTCCTCGCGGCAGCTCGGTCAGTCGGTTGCCCAAAAGTAGAGCCAGACGGTCTGCCGGCGGTAATCCGATAGCCGGACAATTGTCCCCGCGACGGAAGCCAGCTCGAAATCGGGCGCCATCGTATCTGGCTTTGGCAGAAGAGATTCGATGCTGGGAAATCGGTATTCCGTCCATCCCTCGGGCGGTTTCCATGCGAACAGCGTGTTGGAAATGTCGGCGTTCAGCGCGATTGACGACCAGTCCTCATCGACGACGACCTCGGGGTTGATTCGGCGAATATACTTCAGCTTTCGCGGGAGATGATCCCTCTTGGAGAGCCAAAGCAGCCACCTTGTCTCGCCCTTCATGAAACTGACTTCGATCTTGTCGCAATCTTCCGTGCCGACCTTCTCCGCGTCCAAGCCTTTCACGCCATCCAGATAGGGTTGGAGCACGTCGGTGTATCCGTGGAACGTGCTCAGATCAAGCACGGGCCAGGACATCCCGGAAACGAGATGTCGCATGTCGTGGAAGATGGAATGTTGGGCCAGTGGCGTGGGCTTTTTCATATACGAGGTGAGCCGCGTCTTCTCGAAGACTTCCGCGTCGTCGAAGGGGTATTTGAGGCGGCCTCGGGGCCAATAAGTCCATTCCGTGTCGCCGTCGCCGATAAGAATTCCTCCCTTTTCCGGGGCAGCATCTTTTTCTTTGGACGGGACTTCGGTTTCGATGCGAAAGTAGTTCGGCTTCTTCAACCACGCCCGATAGGTGCACTCTCCCTTCCAGGACCCATCTTGCCTCTCCCATTGAAGGTGGCTGGTAAAGGAGAGCGAATTGGCCTTGCGCAGGCTCGCGATCATCTGGTTGTAGAGCGCAGTGCGCGGCCGGCTCGTCCGGGAAGGGCGTGGCGGTGGCGGTCGCCTCCTTGCCGGCCGTTTCGGCCGGTTGCTTGGCCGCGTTTCCGTTTGGTTCCTTGGAGTTGCACCCGGCAAGGCACAACAGGACCATCCCAAGGCAGGGTGGAAGCGATCGATGCATCATAGGTTCTCCCTTGAGAGCCGATCACCGGCCTGACTACCATTTTACATTATCTGGGGTAGCGGCGACAGGTTCTCGTATCCCGCAAACCATTGCTTGATGGGCCGCTTGCCGGCGCATCTCCCCCAGATGAGGCCGCGGGAGTCGCAGATTGCTTGCCGCCACCCTTTGATGACGCCAACAAAGCACGGCTTTGCCACTTTCCGCAACAGAAACTGTTTAGGCTACTTTTTCTGCTCCAAAACGAGCGTCACCATAGTTTGCGCAGAGTCTTTGGTGACAGACAGGTTCAGCTTGCGTCCGTCCTTGGCGCACTTCCAGCATCGTGATATTGCCGACACTCATGGTGTTCTCGATCTCCCAGCCGTCCGCCTTCAATTTCTCTTTATAGAACGCCTCGACCTGCTGCACGGGATCGGCGATCTTCAGGATGACGGACATCGCTCCGTTTTTGTCTTTCGTCAACGCGAAAACCGTTAACTTCGGATAGACCGCCACATCTTTAGGGAACCCATCGGGCAAGGCAACGTCTTCCCCAACGCGCATTTCCTGGCCGTCCTTGCCCTTGGAGGTTATCTCCAGAGAACCATTTTTCTGAGTCACTGTGGTTTTTTCGCCTCCGGGGCTGGTGTAGGTTTGCGACCGCCTGCAACCCGCCCACACGACGACAGTCGCCAGCAACAGCAGTCCCAGACCCGTGCACTTCACATACTTCGCCGGCCTCGTACAGATACAGCGTGCCATTGTGCTACCCTCGACATTTCCCGTTGATGAACAACCGTCGCTCAATACGATGCGACGGAACCAGGCGGCTCATGCCGGGATACGCCGGGGAGCCGCCTTCATCGCGTCATTTTGGGCCGGCCACGTCAACATGTCAAGCACCCCGAATTTGCCCATGCTCCCACAAAACAAGCGACGTTGTCGGCAACAACTGCGCGCCGAGCTTCATCGCGATTTCTCGCCATCAGTCATCGTCATCGTCCGATTCGGCCACGAGGCATCGTTTCAGGCCGCGGAGCAGCCGTTGCAGCGCGTCGCCGAAGGGATTGTCGCTGATCAGGTAGGTCCAAGTTGAGGAAGGCCCGACAAGCCCTTCCTTCGCCAGGTCGATGCCCTTTTCGGTGATCTCTGCCGAGCAGAACGTCTCTACGATTCGCTCGTCGATCGTCTCCAGAAGGCGGCCGAACTCGCGGCCGACCATTTTATGGAATTCATCGAGGGGATCGTACATTCCTCCGAGCACGACCAGGTGGATGTTGTCGCGAATGTCGGCCACCCGAAACAGATACTCCGCCCAGCATTGATCGATGTGGAACAGCGATATCTGCCTCTCCACCTGATCGAGGACCCGATCTCCGACCACCCTTCGCAATTGATCGTAGCGCTCCGTTGCACGTGTGGCCAAGAGATCGAGGGGCTCTTGATTCAAGAGAATCTCCTGACGCCGCTGGTGGATCTTCTTGCGCTGGTTCTCCACGAGCGAGGCGTATCGCCACAGAGTTCGGCGAATCTCAAAGGTCTGATGCTCGATGGTCTGCTGGGCTCGGGCAATGGCGCGGCTCGCGGAAAGATCGTCCAGCGGCTCGTCTTGACGCAGGTCTTGGTAGCTGGAAGGAAGGAGACGCCGTATGCCGTAGCGCTCGAACAAGTCGTCTTCCAGGCTGATGAAGAACCGCGACTCGCCGGGATCGCCTTGGCGGCCCGCCCGGCCTCGCAGTTGATTGTCGATTCGCCGGCTCTCGTGCCGGTTGGTGCCGATCACGTAGAGGCCGCCCAAGTCCGTCACGCGTTGGCGGTCTTGAGGCGGATCTCCGCCCAGCTTGATGTCGGTGCCGCGTCCCGCCATGTTGGTCGAGATGGTCACCGCGCCGGGCAGGGCGGCCTGGGCAACGATTCGCGCTTCGCGCTCGTCATTTCTGGCGTTGAGCACTTGGCACCGAATGCCCGTCTCCGTCAACAGAGCGGCCAGATGCTCCGACTCCGCTACGCTGGCCGTGCCCACAAGGACCGGACGGCCGGTACGGTGGATGCGGGAGATCTCTGCGACCAACCCCCTTTGTTTCGCCTCTTTGTGTGTGAAGACCGTGTCGGGCTTGTCGGCACGGACGCAAGGGCGGTTGGGAGGGATCACCACCACGCCGAGCTCGTAAAACGTGCAGAATTCTTCGGCTGCCGGCTGCGCGGTGGCCGTCATGCCCGCAACCTTTGGATAGAGGCGAAGAAAGTGTTGTAGCGTGATCGAGCCGCGAATGACGCCCTGCGGTTGCAGGGCGACGCCCTCCTTGGCTTCCACCGCAGCCTGCAGGCCGTCGGGCCAGCGCCGGTTCTGCGCCACGCGTCCGGTGAACTCGTCAACCAGTTCAATCCGTCCGTCACGAACAATGTAGTCCACCTCGCGCTGCAAAAGTACCCGGGCATGGAGGGCCAGACTCAGCTCGGTCAGCAGTTCCAGGTTCTCCGGGGCGTGCAGGCTATCGCAACCGAGTTCGGCCTCCAACCGGTCGAAGCCCGATTCCGTGAAGCGGACGTTTCGAGCGAACTCATCGGTCTTGAAGTGCCGCTGGGCTTCGAGACTCCGCACCAGCGCGGCCGCCCGGCAAGGATCGATGCGGCGGGCCTCCACGCTGCCGGCGATCACCAGAGGCACGCGGGCTTCGTCCACGAGAATCGAATCGGCTTCGTCCACGATCGCATAGTGAAACGGACGATGGACAAGGTCCTCCGGGACGGTGCATAAGTGATCGCGGAGGTAATCGAACCCGGCTTCTTTGGCGGTCACGTAGGTGACGTCGGACGCATAGGCCTTGCTACGCTCGCCAGCGCCGATTCCCTCCTGAACCGAGCCCACGGTGAGGCCGAGGAAACGATAGAGCGGGCCCATCCATTGGGCATCGCGACGCGCCAGGTAATCGTTGAACGTGAGCACATGCACTCCCCGGCCTGCCAGAGCGTTCAGATAGGCCGGCAGCACGGCAGCCAGGGTTTTGCCCTCCCCGGTCTGCATCTCCACCAATTTGCCCTGATGCATGGCGATGCCGGCGAGCACTTGTACATCGAAGGGACGCATGGCCAGCACGCGCCGCGCCGACTCGCGCACCACGGCAAATGCCTCGATGAGAATATCGTCCAAAAACGCGCCTTGTCGCGCGCGGGCCATGAGGTCCGTGGATCGACCTTTCAGGCGATCGTCCGCCTCAGCGCCGAAGTCCAGCTTACTGATGCGCACCAGGAGCTTCTGGTACGTCGCCAAATCGAGTTGCACGAGCCGGCCGCGGGCCCGATAGAAGAACTCGACGAGTTTGGCAATCTCGCGAAACATCCGCAGACAACTTAGCGGGCACGCCCCGCGTGTCAATAGGGTTGCTTTATCGGCGATCTCTGCCAATCCGTGCCGCGCGGGCCTTCCGTACTCACTCGCTGAGCAGCGATGACTGGCACCCTTCCCCGGCGAGGCGCCCGAGGGTGTCGTTGTCGGCGGCGAGCACGTCGGCAGACGAAGAACCTTGTGAAAACGCTCCCGATACACGGGACTACGGAATGCCACATACATGAACGGCAGGTTCAGCAGATACAGAACGCCTGCGAAGCACAGAGATGCGATTGCCATGTGGGGCAGCAGGGGAAGGAGTGGCGGAATCACACGGCCGTTATGAAACAGGTGCCAAAACAACCAAACGTCACCGCAGACGATTCCCAGGCCCGTGCTGACCGGGAGCCACAGCACGAGCCAAACCAGGAAACGCCTCGGACTGTATGTCTTTCGGCAAGACCGCCCACAAAAGGCAAACGCCGCCAGAAGGGCGAGGATCGAAACGCCATAAGTCAGCAGCACCGGTCTCGGAGCTGTGGAGAATTTGGGTCCGGAAACGCCAACGTCAGTCGCAATGCCAATGATCGCCGCCAGTCCAATCGCTAGGACGAAAGCCACGACCGGGCGGCAGCGCGCGAGCCGGGGACTCACCAGCCAGACCGCGGTCCATGCCACAAGCAGCGCTTGAAACGCCGTTCCAAACTGGGCGTCCGCCCCCGATCCGAGCAACGAGAACAGCCGTTCGATCCAAGGCCAGAGGATTTCGCTCAACAAGAGAAACGGAATCAGAATAGCCAACGCCCGCCAAGTTCGGTTCTCTTTCACCAAGACAAGAAGAAGACCGATTAGCGCCCAGCCCGCGAAGCTGGGCAAGTGGCTGTACCACTGCCACTCAATCAGCACAGGCTCGCTCTTGTGGGGACCGAGGCCGCCGATGTCCAACGTAGCCACAACGCTAAGCGGACCATGCCAGACCGTAAGAGGCACTCGCCACGAGCACCCACGAGCGACGCCGCCTCAGCCATATTCCAGTGACATCGAGTCGCTCGTGGCGATCTCACGATCGCCTTGGTAGACGACGAACTGCGGCAGCCGGGGCAGTACTGCAGAAGCGTAGTACCCGCGTCCTCGGGCGTCGAGCAAGCCGAACGAGAGGCGGATCACCCGCCCCTGGCGATACGCGTACGGTTGGAGCTTCAGCGGAGCCCCCGCCTGGAGCGTGCAAGGTCGATCCGGGCTGATGGTCAGCCATTCCGCATCCGGCGGCACCTTGCCGGTCTTCCCGTCGTCGGACTGAATATAAGGCTGCGAGGTGTATCCCCCTCTCAGCTCAATCAATCGGAGGAAGTACTGGCCTGCCGGCATCGACACGCTCGCTCCAGGGTGCTCGAAAACCGGCGGCTTGGCAGCATCGAACGTGTCGGTGTCGCCGATCCTCCGGGCAAACGTCAGCCGCTCGATGGAGTCGCCTTCGATGAGCAACTGACCCATAGCAGGCGCTGACGAGGGTGCTGCCTGGTCCGTCCCTGCGGCCGCCAGTGGCTGCGCCGCAAGGAATAGCAGAACGAATATTGCAAAGCACAACGGCGAAGACTGCCGTCCTCTACCCGGTTTCATAGCGGTTGTCCCAAGTCTGCCGATCCCACTCGTGCTCGGCCGCAAGCTTATGGAGCAAATTGTACCGATTGGTGCGGAAGTGTCAATCTGCGGTGCCTTGCCGCGAAACGTGAGGATCGCTCTCACGGTGACGTTTCACATCTCGAAAGGGCGTTTGGTGGTCCAGCGGGTGGTGGGCGATTCATTGGTGTTTAGTTTGCAGTAACGCCCGAAACTCGTCACCCCTATCAATTCAGTGAGTTGCTACCGAGTGTCAACAATCATTCCGTCTCCGGCGCCCGCCCGATCAATTTGCGTTGCGACTGACTTCTCGGCCGAACCCAGATGAGCGGCGAAGAGCGTTCGTGCCCGATTCGACCGTGAAATCAAGAACTGCGATCTTTCGAGATGGTGGCTGGGAGCGAGGCTAGCGGTGTCGGTTCCATGCCAGGGCCAAGGGGGCGGCTGCCACGGGAGTTAGCGGGGCAACGAAAAAGCCGACAATCCGCAGAGGGCCCTCCAGCGAAATGGCGCCGTTACTGCGAGCGATGAAGATGAATATTACGACGAGGACAACATAAGCTACCAGGGCACCGATTATTGTCGGCATGGAAATGAGTCTTTTCCGTCGGGCCGCTACAAAAGCCGCCGCAGTGCCGCCCACCGAGCCGCCTACCAGCAGGACTGTAGCGACCGCTGCGGGCAAAGACGACCATCGTCCGGCAAAGTGGAGAAAGATCATCAGCAGTACGCCCCCGCCGATCCCACCTACTGGCACGAACCAACTCCGTGCCATCCCCAGCGCTGCGCCGAGGGCGACGAGCGTCCAGATGGCCAGCAGGAAGAAAAGGAGTAGGCACGCTTTGGTTAAGAGCATCGCCGCCTGTAGCCACGCCTTGGTTAAGAGCATCACCGCCTCGTGCCAGGCGGGTAAGTGTGGGAGGAACTGCCCCCATACCGTGGCCGTCACGACGACACCGATAAGCCAGACGAGCGCGCCCGCCCCGCAAACAGCCGCCGCGTGGCGCAGCACCACCATTGCTTGCTCGCCGTCCGTTAGCGGCCGAGTGGCGAGAAAGGGCTTCATGTCGAACCGTTCGCTACGGTGGCCCAGGTAGACTCCCACAAACGGCGAAGTTATGAAGAACGTGACCGTCAGCCCCTCCAGTGCGTCGGAGACCGACGGCCAGTCAAGCCGGTTCAATGCTGCCACGACCCACAGAACACCTAATACGCCCGCCACGGCCAGCGGCACGTAGCGTCCCTTGGAACGCCATTCCATCCAGAACTGGGCCGCCTGCGGCGACCGGAATGTTCGTGGGCTGAAGTGGCTGGGCGCTGTCGTTGGGACGGACGCGGCGTTTCCCGCTCGCTGCGTCCACCACACGGGACGAAGCCACGCGAGGGACCACGCCTCGTCGCGGCGGTCGCGCGCGACAAAATACACGGCCGCCAGATAGCAGGCGGCCACGATGCCAAGCGATGTCGCCAGTTCGCCCACGGAGACCGTCGGCCAAACCGGCGAGCCGCCGGCATCACTCATGGGAGGAATAATGTGCTGGCAGAGGTTAAGATCGGTGCCCGAAAGCACACCGAGCAGGGCCAAAAGAGCCATGGGAAGGATCAGGCTGCCTCGAACACCCGACGACCACATGGCCGTCTGGAAGGCCGCATAGATCACTACTGCCCACCAGACGGGCCCCCATAGCGGCCAGCCAGTCTGGAAGAATACGTTGAAACCGATCGCCACCAGCCAGTAGATGATCGCAACGGCCAGTGCCCCGTTGGCCAGGGTGTAGCTCACCAGGGCGCCGCTCCGCACGGGCAGCGTGTACTTACGCCGCGGAAAGTCGCGCGAGGCCAGCGCCATCACCAGCGGCGCCCAGCAGACGACGGCATAGGCGGTATAGTTCAGCTTCGCCTCCGCGACAGGTATGGTGGAAAACAAGGCGTAGATTGGCGACATGAGTCCGATCACCAGGACCGCGCAGGCGGGCACGAACCAGTAGGTCCCCCGCCGCCAGTATTCCCACGACAGCGCATAGCCGACGGATCGAAAAATCATAGCGATTTCCTCCCGGCAGAAGCGTGCCTTTGCCGCGCGACGAAGACTTCTTCCAGCGACGGCGGACGTTCCTCGACAATTTCCGCCCCCGCCGCAGCGGCCGCCTCGCGCAGCGATGTTTGCTCGCCATCGGTCAGGCAGGTCCACTCGGTCCCCTCGCCCCACCAGCACAATCCGCCCGCCAACTGCGGCGGGGCTGCCAGGGCGCAGGGGAAGTGCAATGTCAACAACCGGTGCCGGGCCAGCAGGTCGTCGACCCGCTCGTCCAGCAGCAACCGGCCGCGATGGAGCATGGCCACATGATCGGCCACCCGCTGGACCTCATGCAGCAGGTGAGACGAGAGGAGCACGGTGCCGCCCCTCGTCGGCCACGGTCCGCACGACGGCGGCCAAAATGTCCTGCCTCGCTAAAGGATCCAGGCCGGAGGAAGGCTCGTCGAGCACCAGGAATTCCGGTCGATGCGCCAGGGCCATCAGAAGTCCGGCTCGGGCCCGCTGTCCTCGGGAGAGCGTGCGGACTTTCTGACCGGGATGGAGATCGAACATCGCCAGAAGCTCACTGGCAAAGCGGTCGTCCCAACGGGGATAAAACGCCCGCGAGTAGCTCATCAACTCGCCGAGTCGCATCCAGTCGGGCAGGTCTCGTTCCTCGGACAGATAACCAATGCGGCTCAACACGCCCACCGGTTCGCTCACGGGATCGAGGCCAAAAACCCGCACGCTGCCCGCCTGGGCCCGTTGCAGGCCGAGCAGGTGGCGAATGAACGTGGTCTTGCCGGCCCCGTTCTCGCCCACCAGGCCGAAAACGGTGCCTCGTCCGACGCCCAGCGTAACGTGATCGAGAGCGACTGTGTCGCCGAAACGCCGTGAAAGGTCGGTAACAGAAACGATTTTCTCACTCATGCTGAGGTCTCCCCCAAGAGTTGATCGCGGCGGCGGACGAGCGCCACGAGGGTTTCCAGATCCACGTTCATTTGCCGAGCCTCGGTCAAGAGCACATCGACCCGCTCGGTGAGGATACGGTTTTGCTCCCGCCGAGCGAGCGGGGAGACGCCATTGGCCACGAATACTCCCGCCCCCTGGCGGCAGGTCACCACGCCTTCGTTTTCCAACTCGCGGTAGGCCCGGGCTACCGTGTTGGGATTGACCACCAGTTGCTCCGCCAGCTTCCGCACGGGCGGGAGCTGTTCGCCCGCAACCATCCGCCCCGATGACACCAGATACTTGATCTGGCTGACGAGCTGGACGTAGACGGGCACGCCATCCCGATCGGAGATCCGCACCTGCATCGCATCACCTCGCCGAACGGTCTGAATTGAACGACTGTATTAAGATTCTAATACAATTGGCAAACGATGTCAAGGCCCCGCCGCCGATTTTTTCCGCAGGCGCACCATGGCGGTTGCTGGAGAGGGCCGAGACCATCGACGATCCGGCCGGGAAAATGGGCTCGTTTCACGAGCCCTCGTTCCGGTAGTGATGCAGGACTCAATAGGACTTGAGTCTTGGAGCGTTTCCGCAGCCGATCGGGTGTGGCCCCATTGAAGCGCGCCTAAGTCCTAAGACCGAAGACCGAAGTCCCGCGGCGTTTCCGCAGCCAAGACGGCCGCACCACAACGCAACCGCCCTCACCCTGCCCTCTCCGACCAACCTTCGGTCGGTGCCCGGCGAGCGGACGACTTCGCCGCATCACGGGTCTTCTCGCAGCGTGCGGCCGGCTATGTAGATTTCGCCGTCGCCAAGCCGCAGCGTATCGACTTGCACCTGCGGCCCGTCCTTGTCTTCGGGGAGCGAGAGCATGGCCACCGGATCGCCACCGGCCCGGCGCCACTCGAGATGGAGTTGCAGGTTACGGGCGGCCTCGGTGATCTGTTCGACAACGTCTCCCACAGGCACGGGAAGCAGTCCCGCCCGGGCTTTCACGATTCGCAACGCCAGCACGTTCGGCTCCGGCACGTAAGGCTCGATGGTCAGGCTGAGGACGCTGCTGGTGTTGCCCTCGGCGTAACGGCAGGCAATGGCGATTTGCTTCGAGTCGATCGCGACTCGCGGGTCCGACATGGTCGGCGGCAGGCTATTCGGATGGTTCTTCACGCGGTCGACGGCCAGCCAGCCGTTGATCTGCTCGGCGGTGAAGAGGGCTTCCCAGCGGCCTTTCTTCCGCACGGCGCCCTGCAACGCGGCCGCCTGGCGAAGCATGCGGTCGCTGGCCTTCTCCAGCACGTCGGGGTCGATTTCGAGGGCCTTGCGATAGAAGGCCGGTTCATGCCGGGCTGCCACAAAGAGCCCGATTGTCGCCAGTGAGGCGACCACCGCCAGGCCGGCGGCAATCCAGACCGATAAGCGAAGTCTGCGGGACATCGGGGCTGAAGCATAATCGACCGGCCGCTTGTGTGAAAGAGGAATGAGTGTTACAATACTCCTGTTTGTGTTACGGACCGTCTACCCCCCCTTACGCCATTTCGCTGGAGCCCCGCGTGACCCAACGCCGCCTCGCGCGACTGGTGCTGGCCGTCATCCTTGGCGCGTATGCCGCCGAAGGGCAAGCGCACTTCCAGGTGCTCATGCCCTCGACCGACGTCGTCACTGCCGCGGACGGACAGACCCTCCGGCTGGACATCCTGTTCACGCACCCCATGGAGCAGGGTCCGGTAATGGAGATGGCCATGCCGCGGCAGTTCGGCGTTTTGGTGGGTGGACAGAAGCGCGATCTGCTCGGCTCGCTTACGGCCCGCAAGATCGACGGCAAAACGGCATTCGCATGCACGGCCAAGGTGGATGTGCCGGGCGATTATGTTTTCTTCGTCGAGCCGGCGCCCTATTGGGAGCCCGCGGAGAAGAAGTGGATCATCCATTACACGAAGGTCGTCGTTGACGTGCTGGGGGCCGAAGAGGGCTGGGACGCGATGGTCGGGTTGCCGGTCGAGATCGAGCCGCTGGTCCGACCGTTCGGGCTATGGGCCGGCAACACGTTCCGTGGAATCGTCAAGCACAACGGCAGGCCCGTGCCGGGGGCCACCGTCGAAGTGGAGTACTACAACGAAGGCCGGCACGTGAAGACACCCAACGATGCGCTGGTCACGCAAGTAATTAAGACCGACGCCAACGGCGTGTTCAGCTACAGTATGCCGTGGGCCGGCTGGTGGGGCTTTGCGGCACTTGTCGAAGGAGAGCAGAAGGTCAACGGTCCTGACGGCCGGCCCGCCGGCGTGGAACTCGGCGGGTTGATGTGGATCAAGACGGTGGAGATGAAGAGGGAGTAGGGAGGAATGATGGTAAATCCCTGCGGAGACACACATGCACATTTATGAAGGGGTCCTTGCCGGCACGCCGCACGGGCAGTTGCTGCTCTTGGCGGGCGCCGCCGCAACCGCGGCCGGAACGGCGGTCGGGCTGCGCAAGCTCGATTACCAGCGCATGCCGCAGGCGGCCGTGCTGGGGGCGACCTTCTTTGTCGCTTCGCTGATCCATGTCCCGCTAGGTCCCACGTCGGTGCATTTGGTGCTCAACGGATTGCTCGGATTGGTGCTGGGGTGGGCCGCTTTTCCGGCCGTGCTGGTCGCCTTGTTCTTGCAGGCGGTGTTCTTTTCCTTCGGCGGCATGACCACTTTGGGACTGAACACGCTCGTGATGGCGTTGCCGGGCGTTGTCTGTCGCTACCTGTTTTACGCCCCGGTGCGCGACGCCCGAGAGCCGTGGGTTTTTTGCGCCGGTTTCGCGGCGGGCGCAACGGGAATCCTGCTCGGCGCCCTGCTCAGTGCCGCGGCGCTCACGCTGGCCGGAAAGCCCTATGAGATCTTGGGCCAGGTGTTTCTCGTGGCTCATCTGCCGCTGGCCGTTATGGAAGGATTCGTCACCGGGAGCGTCGTGGTGCTGGTGCGGAAGGTGCGGCCGGAATTGCTCGATGCGCTTCTCCTCGAGCCGGGCGGTGCGGAGGTGCTCGATGCGTAGCCGGTCGCCCGAACGTCGCGCGCTTGCTGCCGTGATGGCCCGATCGGCGCCGGGCATCGTGCTGGCTTTGTTGATCGCTCTTGTGCCGACTCCCGCCTGCGCTCACAAGCTCAACGTATTCGCGTCGGCGGAAGGCAAAACGATTCGGGGCAAGGTCTATTTCAGCGGCGGCACGCCCGCCCAAGACGTGGCCGTCACCGCGCTGGGGCCGGCGGGCCAGCCGATCGCGCAAGCGAAGACCGACCAGGAAGGCCGCTTTACCATCGAGGCCCGGTTCCATTGCGACTATCGGCTGCTGGCCGAAACTGGCGACGGACACGGCGGCGAATTCACCTTGACCGCGTCCGTGCTGCCGAACGATCTTCCGCCGCCGCCCGGTGGCGATCCCAAGGAAGCAATAGAGAGCCAGCGCCCGCTCGTCCCGCCCGCATCGGCTCCATCCCCCTCCGCCGCGCCCGTTTCTTCCGATCAGCTTCAGGCACTGCGAGCCGAGATTGTCCGCTTGGAGGAACAACTCAACGCCCGTGAGGATCGGCTGCGCCTGACCGACATTCTCGGCGGCATCGGCTACATCGCGGGCATCACCGGCGCGGCGTATTACTATCTGGCGCACGGCGGAAGCAACGTGCCGATCGGGACCGGTCGTGAGGCGCTGCATGTCCGGCCTGCTTTCAACCGCCGCCGCCGATCAGCAAAACGCCTATTTGAGCACGGTCGATCCGCGGGCGCAACTGGTGGCGGCCGTGGCGTCGTCGCTGGTGCTGGTCGCGGCAGGGCGGCTGGGCGTTGTCGGACTGGGGTTGCTTGCGGCGGCTGCCGCCTGGACCGTAAGCGGCGTGCCGTTGCCGGTCGTCGCCGAGCGCCTGCTGCCGTTGAACATCCTGATGCTGCTGTTGGCGGCGCTGCTGCCGATGACGACGCCGGGCACGACGTTCTGGCGCTCGGCGCGCTGCAATTCTCCCGCGAAGGATTGCAGTTGGCGGTGACGGTCGCGCTGAAGGGCAATGCCGTTGTTTTGACGCTCGTGGTCTTGCTGGGCACGATGGACGCCGTGACGCTCGGTCACGCCTTGCGCCACCTGCGCGTGCCGGAAAAGCTCATCCATCTCATGCTTTTTACCGTCCGCTACTTGGACGTGTTGCATCGCGAGTACCTGCGCCTTCGGGCGGCGATGAAAATGCGCGGCTTCCGGCCGGGGCTCGACCGTCACACCTACCGCACCTTCGGCTACCTGGTGGGGATGCTGCTGGTTCGCAGCCTGGATCGGGCCGAGCGGATCGCGGCGGCGATGAAGTGCCGCGGGTTTCGCGGCCATTTCTTCATGTTGGATCACTTCGCCTTTTCGCGACGCGACGTGCCGTTCTGCATCGCGTGGTCGGCCCTGTTGTTGCTGCTGGTTCTGGCTGAAGGCGGGCTGTTGCGGGGGGCCACATGAGCGAGCCGCTGGTTCAGCTTCACGACGTGGATTTCGGCTACGACGCCCAACGGACCGTGCTGCGGCAGTGCAACTTCTGTCTGCGGCCGGGCGACCGAATTGCCCTGCGAGGCGCCAACGGCAGCGGCAAGAACGACCCTTTTGCACCTTATCGTCGGCCTGGTGCGGCCACGCGCGGGCCGCGTGGAAGTTTTTGGCAAGCCGCGAACCGCCGAGCGGGATTTCCACGAAGTCCGCCGCCGCGTGGGGCTGCTGTTTCAGGATGCCGACGATCAGCTCTTTTGCCCGACCGTGGCCGAGGACGTGGCCTTCGGACCGTTGAATCTCGGCGTGCCCCGCGACCGCGTCCGCCGCATTGTCGCCGAGACGCTCGACGGTGTGGGGCTGGCCGGCTACGAGCACCGCATCACCTACAAGCTCTCCGGCGGTGAAAAGCGGCTCGTGGCCCTGGCTACCGTGTTGGCCATGCAGCCGGACGTCCTGCTGCTGGACGAACCGGCAAGCGGGCTGGACGAAAAGGCTGCCGGGCGGCTGGCCGAGCTGCTGGCCCGATTGCCGCAGGCCATGCTCGTGGTTTCTCACCAGTCGGACTTTTCGCACAGGGTGACCAGCAGCCGCATGACGCTTGTCGAAGGAAAACTAGTCGGGCCGGACGGCAGCGACGGTGGGGCGGTTTGACTCGTTTCCTACAATAACTGGGGGACAGGGAGGCGTGTCTTTGCCGCCGGTCCCAGCCGGGCATTTACCGTTGGAAAGGCAATTTATGAAGCTCCAGGATATTCTCAACGTGAAGGGGAGCGCCGTTCACTCGATTTCGCCCGATGCCACTTTGCAGGAAGTGGTGAACAACCTCGTCGCGCACCGCATCGGCTCGTTGGTCGTCTGCCGGCGGGAGGCTGATGGAACAGCGAGTCTGCTGGGAATCATCACCGAGCGCGACATCCTGCACGCGTGCATTCCGGGAAGGCGGCCGCTCGGCGAAGTGGCGCGGCCGAGGCGATGACCTCGGTGCTGATCACCGCATCGCCCGATGATGAAGTGGAAACGATCATGGGCTTGATGACGACGCGGCGGGTTCGGCATCTGCCGGTGCTGGACGACGGCCAGTTGATCGGCATTATCTCGATTGGCGACGTGGTGAAGTCGCAGCATGACTCCTTGGCCCTGGAAAACCGGTTCATGAAGGATTATATTAGCAACCAGCGATAACCGCTGAACCATGAACCGGAGCTTGTAGCGGCCGGCCTCCCGCCCGGCTGTGAAACCGTCATGCCCCCCCAATTCCGCACCGAACGCGATTCGATGGGCGAAGTGCGCCTGCCCGCCAAGGCGTACTACGGTGCGCAACGCAGCGCGCCGTGGAGAACTTTCCGATTTCGGGCCGGCCCCTGCCCGCCGAGTTGATTCACGCTCTCGGGCTGGTGAAATGGGCGGCGGCAAGCGTCAACCGCGATCTGGGCCGACTGCCGTCGCTCGATGATCGCCAGGTCGAGGCCTTGCTGGCGGCTTGCCGTGAAGTGGCCGAAGGCAAGTTCGACGGGCAGTTTCCCGTCGACGTCTTCCAGACCGGCTCGGGCACGTCGAGCAACATGAACGCCAATGAGGTGATCGCCAATCGGGCCATCGAGCTTTGCGGCGGCGACCGCTTCCACGCCGAGAAGCCGATCCATCCGAACGATCACGTCAACCTGGGCCAGAGCACCAACGACGTCTTCCCCACGGCGATCCACGTGGCGGTCGCCGTGGAAATCCACAAGCGGCTGATTCCCGCCCTGCAACGCTGCGCCAAGGCGCTGGCCGAGAAGGCCGCGGCATGGCAGGATATCTTGAAGATCGGACGCACTCATCTGGCCGACGCCACGCCGCTTTCGCTGGGCCAGGAGATCGGCGGCTTGGCGCGGCAGTTGGAACAGTCGGCGGCACGGGCGGGCGCGGCGATCAAGGCGGTCCGCGAACTGCCCATCGGCGGCACGGCGGTCGGCACGGGCATCAACACCCATCCCGAGTTCAGCCGCCGCGTGTGCGAGATGCTGGTGGGCGAGACGGGCATTCCCCTGGTCGAAGCGGCCGATCATTTCGAGGCCAACGCGCAACGCGATGGATTGGTCGAGTGCCACGGCGAGTTGCGCACCGTCGCGGCGACGCTGTTCAACGTGGCCAACAACATTCGCTGGCTTGCTTCGGGTCCCCGCTGCGGCTTCTACGAAATCGAGCTTCCCGACCGCCAACCGGGCAGCTCGATCATGCCCGGCAAGGTCAACCCGGTGCTGTGCGAGAGCCTGATGCAGGCCGCCGCCCGCGTGCTGGGCAACGACCAGGCGATCGCCTTGTGCGGCGCGGCGGGCGGACAGTTTCAACTCAACGTGATGATGCCGGTGATGGCCGACACGACGCTGGAAAGCGTGCGATTGCTGACAAACGCCACCAAGGCCTTCACGGACCTGTGCATTACCGATATGGAGGCGAATCGGGCGGCGTGCGAGGCGGCGGTCGAAAAGAGCCTCGCCCTGGCCACCAGCCTGACCCCCTTGCTCGGATACGAAAAGGCCGCCGCCTTGGCCAAGGAGGCGCTGGTCACCGGCAAAACGATCCGCGAACTGTGCCGCGAGAAAAAAGTCCTTAGCGAAGAGCAACTGCGGACGGTGCTGGATCCTTGGCGGATGACGCGCCCCCGGTCGTAGGGGCGGCTTCGCCGTGCGGCCCTTATAGAAGCGGTTAGCGCTGGCTTCGCTCGCTCGGCTGGCTGGCGATTTCACCCTCCGCGGAACTCTCCGCTGCGGCAGCCATGGCCGACTTCTTCGCCAGTCCCGCGGCCAGGTCGGCGAATCGGGCACGCACTTCGGGCTGAACCCGCGTCAGTTGCGTGGCCAGCCGCAGCACGCCGCGCTCGTTCACCTCGGCCGTGTGCGACAAGCTGCCTACGAAAGCGACGGTTTGGATGAAATTGTTGTCCGCCGTCTTGCCCAGCAACGGCGACACCGTCTTGGTCAACAGTTCGGCGCCGCATGGTTCAATCGTCAGGAAGCAATCCAACCGGCTCGTTACGTAGCAGCGGCCATTGGTCTCGCGCATAGCCTGTCTTCAAAACCAACACGCCGCGCCCCTTGATCGACCGTGCCAAAAGCGGCCCTTCGTAATTCCCTTCGCCGTAGACCACGTGGGTGTCGCGGCTTTGGTACACCAGCCGCAGATTGGCCACTGTGCCCGGCAGTTCGGTAAGCTGGAAGCGGTTTTCGCCCGTCTGAATGAGCTGCAACTTGCTGAGCTTGAGCACTTCCCACGTGTTGACCACGACATCCGGATGACGCAGCAGGAAGAGATACATGTCGGGGTCGCAATCGACCGCCCTGACCGGCATGCGGCGGAAAACACTGGCGTTGGAAAGCACCGAGTTGACCTTCGCGCGATCTTCGGGCGCGAGGCGATCCATGGGGATTGATGCCGCGGCGTCTTGACGAGCGGCGTCGCTCGTGGTGCCCTCCCAAGAGCCGGTCTTGGCGGGGTTCGGTGCGGCCGCGGTCGCCGGCCGAATGAAATCGCCCGACGATGCCAGCGCCAAGACAACTGCGGCCAGAGCAAGTCTCATTGCGGTCGTTCTCAAGGAGGGTGAAATTTGGTCCGGCGACTGGCCTCGATACCCCATTTCCCCCCCTGCTGGTGCATACTCTAAGCCATGCGTTTGTACTCCCTGATTATTCGGTTGGCGAAGGCTTAGCCGGTCAGTCAAATTATGCGGGTGTGAGAATGGCGAAACCTGCGAGGACAGGGGCGTTCGAGCGGTGGGCTTTCGACGCCACTCCGGCCGCGATCGTGGTGACCACGTCCACCAGGCTGACGAAGCGAACTGGCACATGGACTATTGCGTGCCCCCCAATTTTGGAGTACACTAACACTGCGGTAACACAGTTAGCTCGGACTGTTGGCGGAACCGAGGCCGAGCAGGCACATGGATTCTCGCGTCGCGGCGACCCGCATCTGCCTTGCGAGCCGGTGCGGCTTCGAGCGAGCGAGAACAATTTTGTAAGGAGTGACAAGTCCCGTAAGCATCATTGAGTCCGACGGTCAGCGATCCGTGCTCTACCAACAGGTTGGAGTCCCCGATCATGTCGTCTTCCGCCAAACTCGATCAGCAGCGGTTCTTGGGCAAGCAGCAAGAGCTGGAAATCGAGAAGCTGTTTCGGGCCGTCGTCAAGCTTGAAGCGAGCCACCTCCATCTGAAGATCGGTGCGCCGCCGTTCGTGCGCATCAACGGCACGTTGCGGCCTTTGAGTCGCGAGCCGGTGGACGCCGAGGAGATGGCGCGGCTGATCGTCCCCATGATCAACATGGAAGAGCGGCGCAAGCGCGTCTTCCAGGATGAAGGGGGCGTCGATTTCGCTCACACGATCGACGTCAACGGCAATCGCTGGCGTTTCCGCATCAACGTGATGCAGCAGTTGGGGAATATCGGGCTGGTCGCCCGCCGCGGCAGCATTGTCATCCCCGACTTCGAACACCTCAATCTCCCTCCGCAACTGGCCGAATTGTGCAAGTACGCCCAGGGAATGATTCTCATCGCGGGTATCACCGGCTGCGGCAAAACCACCACCATCGCCTCGATGGTCAACTGGATCAACCACAACTACCGCAAGCACGTGCTGACGCTTGAAGATCCGATCGAGTTCACGTTCACCGACGATAAGTGCGTGATCAACCAGCGCGAGATCGGCATGGACGTGAGAAACTTCTCCGTAGGCATGAAACACGGGGTGCGCAAGACCCGGACGTCATGGTGGTGGGCGAGATGCGCGACCGGGAAACCTTCGAGACCGCCATCCAAGCCGCCGAGACGGGACACCTGGTGTTCGGCACGATTCACGCCTCGACCGCGCCGAGCACCATCGGCCGCATCCTCGACTTATTCCCGCGCAGCTTCACACGGCGTTGCGCAGCGCCATGGTCTTCAACATGAAGGCCATTATCGCCCAGAAACTGCTGCCCTCGATTACCCCCGGCGTGGGCCGCGTGCCCGCCTGCGAAGTGATGCTCTTCACGCCCACGGTGCGGAAGTTGCTGCTGGAAGAGCAGGACGACAAGCTGTCGGACGCCATCCGCATCGGAAGAGAGGAAGGCATGCAAGATTTCACCTGGAGCCTCCGCGATCTGGTGGAGCGCAACATGATCGATAAGGCGACGGCCCTCGAAGTCGCCCAACGCCGAGGCGCTGAAGATGGCGTTGAAGGGCATCAAGCTGAAAGAGTCGGCCATGCTGTGAGCCGCAATGGCGCACGCACCGCGCCCCCGCGCGTAAGAAAGCCGTTTAACGGCGAGCCGAAGGCGAGACGTGATTGATGGCGCCGCCGCGCCCCCCGCGCACAAGAAAGCCCCCGGAGGTTCGCCCCGGGGGCCCGATCATCGCCAGCTCAACGACAGGTCGAAGCTCAGACGACCTTGACGTTCTCGGCCCGCGGACCCTTGGGGCCGCGGCCTTCCTCGAACTCGACGCGCTGCCCTTCACGCAGCTCTTCGATGGCGACCCCATCCAGGGCGGAGTGGTGGAAAAATAGCTCGCCACGCTCTCCTTGAATGAAGCCAAAACCCTTGTCCATGATCAACTTCTTGATCGTACCCTGCGGCATGTTTGCCACTCCTCGCAAAAAACAGAAACAGAAACGCAACCGGGCCACGATCTTCGCTCACCCTCCCCTTCCGCGAACAAAGATCTTGGCCTAACACAGGACAGGAGCAAATCAACCGCAATCGAAAAGCCGCATCGCAAAACGCCGCTTAAGCGAAACGCAGTATGACGACATCAGCGCCCCGGAAGGAGTTGGGGGCCACGCTCCGCCTCTTCATACCTCCCTAATTATACCACACCCTGCGTACCCGCGGTAGCAGGCCCGCGTCGATTTTCTCGCCTGCGAAATCACCCTGGAACTCACCCCAGCAAGGTTTGCGCGTTCATCCCATGCGGAATACTTTCTATGGCCGCCGGCGTGCGACCATAATCACCCGCCCGGCCGTTGCGGCCGGAGCGTCGAGAGGTCGATATCGAACTTCTTGCCCTTCAGCTTCTCCAAAGTTGCCTTTTGTTCCGGCGTAAGGATGTCTGCCGCTTTCGCCGATGCGTCCTTGGCCGCCTGCTGGATCTTCTCAAATGCTGCCGCCCGCTCATCTTGCGACATGTTCATACCCCCCTGCATGAGTTCTCGGCCCTTGTCGGCTATCGACTGCTGGAGGTTCTTGAGCTTGTGGCTTTGATCAGGGGTGAAGGCCAAATCCTTCGTCACGTCGGGAATGCTTAACGCGGCCAATGTTCCCCCCTGCGAGTCGGCCACTTGCAGGCGGATTTCCTTCAGCCGCTGAAGCTGTTCCGGCGTGAGCAACTCTTCGACGTCCTTTTGCATCTTTTCCTGCCGCTCCTGCATTTGCTTGCGCATCGCCGCGCACTCGTCGTCGGTCATGTCCTGATAGTTCTGCCCGCGTGTAAAGCTGCCGCGGGCCGCCTGTGCCAAGTCTTGCAGCTTGTCCTTCTGGTCGGCAGTAAGTTGAATCTCGCTCTGCACGTCCTGATTGCGAAGCAGGATCAAGAATCCCATTCCTCCCTGGCCTCCCATCATTCCCATTCCACCCATCATCCCGCCGCCGCGGGGCGGCTGCGCCTGGGCCGAAATGACAACCAGCATCGCACAACTCAAAACGATGGCGATAATTCCACGCTTCAGCATCATAACGATCTCCTTTGGAAACAGTGAAAGAACCGGGCGGGCACGACCCCGACAATATCCGCCGTTTGTTAAACCATGAAAGGCGAGTAAAGTTTCGATTCTATTATCTTATCTCCACATCGAATCGGCCATCCCCACTGCGGCGGGAGCGAAGATCATCAGCGGCAGCCAGGCAGCCAGCGCGGCGGGGATCAGGCAGGCGTTCCCCCCCAGCCATTGGCACATGAACACAACCAGCATGAACACCGCGCTGAGGGCAACGCACGCGCCGATGGCCAAAAACACGTTCCGACTCTCCCGCGTCACCACCAGCGGCAGCCCGAGGAACAATAGCGTAATGTCCAGCAACGGTCGCACGATTCGGGCGTGGATGGCCACGCACGTGTCGGCCCCATAGCCTGAGCCCGGATTTCGCACGGCGGAAATCAACTGGGCGGTCGAGGAAAGATCCTTGAACGTCGCCCCGAGTGTCAATTGATCGAAGTCCACGTCGCTCTTGAGAAAGCATTGATCCGGCTCGAGCCAGTCGGGGGCATCGCGGGGGGTAATCAACACCGGGTCGCCCGTGCGGGGCAACGAGGGTCGCGTGTCGAGGTTCTTCGGTTCATACACTCCCTTAAACAAGTATCCCCCGGGCCGGCCGCCGCTGGGCGGCACGTAGTAGGCGCTCTCGGCTTTCAGACGCCAACCGTAGTCCCGTAAATCCGCGGCCCGCAGCAGGAAGTTCGGCTCCTCGATCTTCTTTTCGTCGGCGTAGGTGTTCTGGCCGGAAAATTCCACGTCGATCTTGTCGTCGTGGTGCGGCGTGAACCCTTGGGGGTGATCGCCCAGGAGATTCTTGGAGTCCCGCGACAATTCGGCGGCGTGGCGTGGGATCAGCAATTCCTGGTCCACGGCCGACAGCACGCTGACGATCGACACGGCGACGATGATCGGCAGCATCACGCGGATCCGTGCGATGCCGGCCGACATCAGCGCGGTCATTTCGTTGTGCCGCTGAATCCACGTGGTCGTGAACATAGCCGAGACCAGCGCCAGAAAATGGCTGGTTTCGCGGAAGAACAAGATCGAATTGATGCCGTAGTGTTGCGCAACGACACGAAACACTCCTCCGGCCTTCTCTCCGGCATGGAGAAACTCCTGCAGATTGGTCGAGACGTCGATGACGATCACCAGGCCCCACAGGCTACAGAAGCAGATCGCGAAGGTCTGCAAGAACTGTCGCAGCAAGTAGCGGTCGATGATATGCATCTTCAGAGCACCTGTCGAATGGCCCGCGCCAGGGCTTCCACTCCCTGCCGAAGCTGCGGCGCCGCTTGAACTCCAAAGCTCAGCCGCAGCGTGTTCTTCGGACGCGGCAGCCCTTCGGCCGGATAGCAGTACTGGCCGGGCACATAGAGCACGCCTTCGGTCACGGCGCCTGGAACAGCGGGCCTTCCAAACCTGTATCGACGCCCTCGGGCAGGCACAGCCACACGTACAGCCCGCCGGCGGGCGGAACCCATCGAATGCCGCCGATCGGGCCCAAAAACTCGTCGGCCGCAGCCAACATCGCACCAGCTTCTCGCGGTACGCCGTGCGAAGCCGCTCGACCTGCGCGTCGAAGAGCCCTTCTTCCAGCACTTTCGCCATCAGCACCTGGTTGAAGTTGGGCGAGCCGAAATCGGCGTTCCCCTTCTCCGCCACCACCGGCCCGGCCAGCGCCGGCGGCAGCACGCCCCAGCCCACGCGAATGCCGGGCGAAAACGATTTCGAGAACGTGCCGGCGTGGACCACCGTGTCGCCTTCCGCATCGAACGCACGCAGGCTGGGCGTATCGTCGCCGCGGTAGCGAAGCTCGCGATATGCGGCGTCTTCGATCAGGTAGATTCGCTGCCGCCGCGACCAGCGCTTGGCGATCTCGACCAATTCCGCGCCGCCGCAAGGGGACCGTTGTGCCGCCGGGATTGTCGTAATACGTGGTGACATAAATGGCTTTGACGCGCTCCAGCTCGCCGGCACGTTGACGCCACTCGAGACTCGCGCTGGAGGGCCTCGGGAACCAGGCCCTCCTCGTCCGCCTCGACTCCCACGGCCCGCGGCGCCGAGATTGGCCAACGTGCCCAAGAACACGTAATAGCTTGGGGCGGCGCAAATGACGATGTCGCCCGGATCCAACAGCACGTCGCCCACCAGGAAGAGCAACTGGTTGCTACCCGCCGTGACCACCACACTGGCAAGGTCCACGTTCAGTTCGGCGGCGGTGCGGCCGTCGGCCTGGAGCAGGCCAGCCACCAGCGCCTCGCGGAGCGGCGGGTAGCCGGCGGTCGTACCGTATTGCAGCGCCTTTCGGGCCAGGTCGGCGTCGGACCAGATGAACTCCATCGCCTGGCGTGTCGGTTCGATCGGAAGGGTGAACTGATCCACAAACCCGGCAGCCAGTGAGATCAGATCGGGCTGCCGGAGGGCCCGTGCCATCAAGGCGGCCACCAGCGGCTCGTCGCCTGCCCAACGCGCCCGGCGGCTCAAATGGTCTTGGTGTTCCATGACGACAGTTTGCCCGAATATCCACGATCGCGGAGAACTCAAACCGAGCGGGCAGCATAGGATAATCCGACGGCTCCGGTCAAGGCAAATAACGGAGTTCTCGCAGGATGGTCAAACGACCCGCGGAGGTGGGCGCGACGCCTTCAGAATCGCCCAACGCCGAACAGCTCGGGGAGACGCTTCAATCGGCTTGGGCGTTGAGTAAACTTCTAATCGCTTGGTCAGAAAGCACTTACGTCGTCTTGTGTTCGCGGCCCGATTGGATTTGCCTTTCTCTAGCCCGGGCGTTTCACGCCTGGAAGTTAGCAATCGGAGACCTGCTGGCTTGCAAAACGCGGGATTGCAAGATCCCGCAATAGGGCTAACGGATGGTGTATGGGACTGTCACGGTCTGCAATTGCCGGTCCCCGGCCGTCACCTGAATCTGGCTCACCGTGGAGTTGGGCGGCAAGGTGAATCGCAAGGTCACACTCTGACCCGACGCCAAGCCCTGGAATCGCTGCGCCGCCGGCCAGCCGGCCGGCGCCGGCTGCTTGGCCGAAACCAGGCTCACGATCCCGTCCACCGCAACGGATGATGCGCCGGTAACCGTCACTTGAACACCGCCCGCCACCGCGCTGGCCGTGACGGTCACCGGCGAGGTGGCCGTTACCGTCATCGTCGAAACGGCGGTCTTCAACAGGCTGTAGTTGGAAGAAGCACACTGCAAGTAGGTGGGGCGTTGCGCCGCCATCTGAATCGTGGCGGTGGTGGTCCCGCTGATAGGTATGGCGTTGCCCATCGTATCGAAGGCTTGCAGCAAATTGGCCGCGATCGGCAGCGTCACGGTCATGCCGTTGACCGTATTCCACATGACGCAGACCGCGTTGCTTCCGGAGCTGTTGGTTCCGTTGAACAAGTGGGCATAGACATTGGTGCCGGAGGGGTAGTACGACGTCTGCCACGTCGTTCCGTCGAGGAACGAGCGCAGGCGGCCACCGCCCCCAGTCGCGGGCGAGGAATGTACGAGTCTCCAAAGGTGACGCTATTTCCATAGGTCGGGGGGTTGTCTGCGGAGAACCAGAAGTATCTCTGGGTGCCGTTCACGAGGGCAGTTATCACGTCCCGCGCGTAGAACTGGGCCACGTCCGTTTCCGACATCCAGTTTGTCTTGTAACCGTCGCCATCGGCATGGATTCCTTCTTCGGTGTCCCAGATCGGCATCGTGGTGGGGCAACCTCCGCTCGTCATGACCGAGCGGAGGGCCGATTTTCCCGTGGCATAATTCTTCTCGGGCAGCATGAGCCAACTGTAGGGGTGCTCGCTGACGGCGTCCATGTCGCCCGCCGTGCCATTGGCCAGCACCGCCTGAATGTTCACATAGCCGCTGGTCAGGTTCGGGCATCCCGCGAAACCGATGACCTTGGCGTTGGGATCGTTCCCCGACGCAACGATGTTCGGCCTGGTCTCCTGCAGCAGTGTGGTGTAAACCGCCGTGGTGCAGGTGCCCTTGTCGTCATAACCCGGTTCGTTCCACAACTCGTAGGCCTTGATATTGCCCGCGTAGTGCTGCGCCACCTTGCCGCAGAACAGGCCCCACTCGTTCATCATGCTGGAGTAGGGCGGCTGCTGTAGGCTGCCGCTGGCTACGCTGCCGGACCACGAATGCTCATACTGGGCATAGTATCGCAACAGGGTCGGCATAATGCGAATGCCGGTGCCGTTGGTCACGGAATTGTACTGCCGGTCGTATTCAGTGAAGCTAAATGTCCCTTCAGGATTCTCGCAAAAGCCCCAACCCCACCAGGCCCGGATCCACTTCACCCCGCACATGGAAAACACCTGCATTTCGCGCACCAGGTGAGCCGTTGGGTCGTTCTCCATGTGCGTATTCATGGCGAAAATAGAAGTGTCGGGATTTGCGACGTTCTGCATGTTGACGACCACGGCGTACTTCATCTCGGCCAACTGGTGCCACGTCTGGCCTTCCGAGGTGAGATTGAAGCCGAGGCGGAACGTTCCGCGCAGGCTGGTGTTGACGTTATAAGTCAGAGCTTGGAAGCTGTTGGCGGGCACCGTGACCGTGCCCAGGGATGGAACCCCCGAAACCGAGTTCTCTTGCCAGTCCGTAATGGTCGGCTGCACGGTCACGCTGTGAGCCACCGTGTCCGTGTTGACGACATTCAGGGTCAGGGGCGAACTCGCGCCGAAAACGAACACGTTGCCCACCGCCGGTTCGCTCCACGGCCCGACGCTGATCATGTCCTTCAAGGCCAGCGCCTCGGAACCATCGCCGGCAATCAGACGCACATCGTTAACGTAGAGATCCTGCCCGGCCGACGGATAACCGATCTGGACGCAGACGGAAGGCGAAGAAAAGTTGCTGGGAACCGTAAACGTCTGCGTAACTTGCGACCACGACGTGGTCACCGTCGGCCAAAGGGGGAAGGGCGAAATGGCGGTTCCTATGTTTGCCGAGCCACCGCACGGGTCAACCTCGATCCGCGGATACAGGTTGCTGCCCACGGTCTTCAGCCAAAGGCTAAACGTGTATTTTCGGCCGGGGTGCACCGGAATCGGACGGGAGATCGTAGAGGGTGGACTGCTTTGGCCGGGAGCGGTTGCATAATCCGCCACCGCCCTGCTCAGCGAGTGCAGGCATTTCTGACCGCTGACCGCGCCGCCGGTGACCTCAAATGTCAGGTTCATGTCGCCGTAGCCGTTCAGGCGCCAGCCCATCAGGCCCGATTCGAAGTTGCCGTTGGGCACCAGGTTGCCCGCCGGCGTGACCGGCCCGGCGGCCGGCGGAGGCGAAATCGGCAGGAAGCTGCCCGCGACGTTGGAGATGCGAAGCGAGTCGATCTTGCCGTCAAACTCGCTGCCCGCCTCCGGCGACCAGCCGCACTGGCCAAGCTCTAAGGCCTCCCCTCCTGCACTTATCGAGCCGCCCCCCGTCGTGGTCGAAGTATCGAGAACTCCATTGACGTAGATCGAGCAGACCGCGGTGGAGGAACTGTAGGTGAACGCCACGTGGCTCCACTGTCCGGCAGGCACCAGCAGGTTGCCAGAACAAGATGTCTCCGCGGTGATCCAAAGAGTGACGCCAATGGTGCCGTCGCTCAGGCTCAAAAGGTAGGAGCCGTTCTTGGACAACACGTAGCCTGTGGATTGCTGCGGTTTTATCCAGGCCTCGACCGTAATGGCGCTGGTCGGACACACGGCCGTGCAGGCGTTGATGGACACATAGCCCTGATCGGTCGCCACGGCATAATACTGGCGTCCCATCGCCCAGTAAGCGCCGACCAGGCTGCCATCGGGCGCTTGCTGCGAGGTGCTCATGGTGGGCACCGGTGTGTGGTGAACTGTTGTGCCGGTGCCTTCTGTGAACAAGTAGAGTGCCGTGGTGTGGCCATCGGCGGTAAACGTTAACTGCACCGCCTCGGAAGCGGCGGCCCATGATGCCAGCACAGTCGCGGCAACCACAAGTGGGCAGAAACACGCGCAAGCAGAGCGCAAGGCCCGCATGATCATCCTCCTGGGCCAGAGAGACCCCAACTTCTGTTCCAAATATAGCCCTTCCGCCGCCTTGCGTCATTTTAACCCCGAAGTGCCAATTACACAAGCGTTTTGGCGGCTTCCTCTCGCGGGCCACCGATTCTTTATAACCCCAACGGCTATCCGAAGCACGTCTTCTCTTTGCCGGAATCGCCTGAAATGGCGGTCCCGCGGCCGGAGATTCTCCGCCAGGTGTGCGCGACCGCGCGAACGGCCCCGCTGAGCGTCCATGAGATTGTGCAACGGCAGGCGGCAAGCGCGTAGCGAAGCTGACTGGTACGCCGTCCCTGGAACATCCCGCAACAGGGCTAACGGATGGTGTACGGGATTGTCACGGTCTGCAATTGCCGGTCCCCGGCCGTCACCTGAATCTGGCTCACCGTGGAGTTGGGCGGCAAGGTGAATCGCAAGGTCACACTCTGCCCCGACGCCAAGCCCTGGAATCGCTGCGCCGCCGGCCAGCCGGCCGGCGCCGGCTGCTTGGCCGAAACCAGGCTTACGATCCCGTCGACCGCAACGGATGATGTGCCGGTAACCGTCACTTGAACACCGCCCGCCACCGGACTGGCCGTGACGGTCACCGGCGAGGTGGCCGTTACCGTCATCGTCGAAACGGCGGTCTTCAACTGGCTGTAGTTGGAAGAAGCACACTGTAAGTAGGTGGGGCGTTGTGCCGCCATCTGAATCGTGGCGGTGGTGGTCCCGCTGACAGCAGTGGCGTTGCCCATCGTGTCGAAGGCTTGCAGCAAATTGGCCGCGATCGGCAGCGTCACGCTCATGCCGCTGACCGTATTCCACATGACGCACACCGCGTTGCTTCCGGAACTGTTGGTTCCGTTGAACAAGTGGGCATAGACATTGGTGCCGGAGGGGTAGTACGACGTCTGCCACGTTGTGCCGTCGAGGAACGAGGCGCAGGCGTTCAGCGCCCCCAGTCGCGGGCGAGGAATGTACGAGTCTCCGAAGGTGACGCTATTTCCATACGTCGGGGCGCTGATCCGCGGAGAACCAGAAGTATCTCTGGCTGCCCTGCACGAGGGCAGTGATGACGTCCCGCGCGTAGTACTGGGCCACGTCCGTTTCGGACATCCAGGTTGTTTTGTAACCGTCGCCATCGGCATGGATTCCTTCTTCGGTATCCCAGATCGGCATCGTGGTGGGGCAACCTCCGGCCGTCATGACCGAGCGGAGGGCCGAGAATCCACCGGGATAATTCTTCTCAGGCAGCATGAGGTAGCCGTAGGGGTGCTCGCTGACGGCGTCCATGTCGCCCGCCGTGCCGTTGGCCAGCACCGACTGAATGTTCACATAGCCGCTGGTCAGGTTCGGGCATCCCGCGAAGCCGATGACCTTGGCATTGGGATCGTTCCCGGACTTGACGATGTTCGGCCGGGTTTCGGTCAGCAAGCTGGTGTAAACCGCCGTGGTGCAGGTGCCGGCGTCGTCACACCCCGGTTCGTTCCACAACTCGTAGGCCTTAATATTGCCCGCGTAGGTCTGCGCCACCTTGCCGCAGAACAGGCCCCACTCGTTCATCATGCTGGAGTAGGGCGGCTGCTGTAGGCTGCCGCTCGCCACGCTGCCGGACCACGAATGCTCATACTGGGCTTCGTACCGCAACAGGACCGGCATGATGCGAATGCCGGTGCCGTTGGTCACGGAGTTGTACTGCCGGTTGTATTCGGTGAAGTTATACGTCCCTTCAGGGTTCTCGCAAAAGCCCCAGCCCCACCAGGCCCGGATCCACTTCACCCCGCACATGGCAAACACCTGCATTTCGCGCACCAGGTGAGGCGTTGGGTCCTTCTCCATGTGCGTATTCATAGCGAAAATAGAAGTGTCGGGATTTGTGACGTTCTGCATGTTGACGACCACGGCGTACTTCATCTCGGCCAACTGGTGCCACGTCTGGCCTCCCGAAGTGAGATTGAAGCCGAGGCGGAACGTTCCGCGCAGGCTGGTGTTGACGTAATAAGTCAGAGTTTGGAAGCTGTTGGCGGGCACGGTGACCGTGCCCAGGGACGGAACCCCCGAAACCGAGTTCTCTTGCCAGTCCGTAATGGTCGGCTGCACGGTCACGCTGTGAGCGACCGTATCCGTGTTGACGACATTCATGGTCAGGGGCGAACTCGCGCCGAAAACGAACACGTTGCCCACCGGCAGTCCGCTCCACGGCCCGACGCTGATCATGTCCTTCAAGGCCAGCGCCTCGGAACCGTCGCCGGCGACCAGACGCACGTCATCGTAGTAAATCTGCTGCCCGGATGACGGCCAATCGAGGTAGACGCAGACGGAGGGCGCGCCAATGTTGGTGGGAATCGTAAACGTCTGCGTAAATTGCGACCACGACGTGGTCACCGTCGGGTAGACGGGGAAGGGCGAAATGGCTGCTATATTTGCCGGGCCACCGCACTGGCAAACCGAAACCATCGGATACAGGTTGCTGCCCACGGTCTTCAGCCAAAGGCTAAGCATGTATTTTCGGCCGGGGTGCACCGGAATGGGGCGGGATATCGCCCCCGGCGGATCACCTCCGCCGGGAGCGGTCGCGTAATCTGTCAGCGCATTGCTAAGCGTGTGCAGGCATTTCTGACCGCTGACCGCGCCGCCGGTGACCTCAAATGTCAGGTTCATGTCGCCGTAGCCACTCAGACGCCACCCCATCAGGCCCGATTCGAAATTGCCGTTGGGTACCAGGTTGCCCGCCGGCGTGGCCGGCCCGCCGGCCGGCGGAGTTGAAATCGGCAGAAACTGGCGGGCATAGTTGGAGATGCGAAGCGAGTCGATCTTGCCGTCAAACTCGCTGCCTGGCGGCGACCAGTCGATCTGGCCAAGCCGCATGGGGATCGTATATGGATTTATCGTGCCGCCAGTAGTCGTGGTCGAAGTATCGAGAACTCCGTTGACGTAGATCGAGCAGACCCCGGTGGAGGAACTGTAGGTGAACGCCACGTGGCTCCACTGTCCTGCGGGCACCAGCAGGTTGCCAGAGCAAGATGCCCCGCCGCTGCTGAGCCAAAGGTACACGTTGACAACGCCGTCGCTCAGGTTCAAGTAGTAGGAGGCGTTCTTGCACACCACGTAGCCTGTGGATTGCTGCGGTTTTATCCAGGCCTCGACCGTGATGGCGTTGGTCGGACAAATCGCCGTGCAGGCGTTGATGGACACGTAGCCCTGATCGGTTGCCACGGCATAATACTGGCGTCCGATCGCCCAGTAACCGCCCACCAGGCTGCCATCCGGCGCTTGCGTCGAGGTAGTCATGGTGGGCACCGGTGTGTGGTGAACTGTTGTACCGGTGCCTTCTGTGAACAAGTAGAGTGCCGTGGTGTGGCCATCGGCGGTAAACGTTCACTGCACCGCCTCGGAAGCGGCGGCCCATGATGCGAGCACGGTCGCGGCAACCGCAAGTGGGCAGAAACAAGCGCAAGCAGAACGCAAGGCCCGCATGATCATCCTCCTGGGCCAGAGAGACCCCAACTTCTATTCCCGATACAGCCTTTGCCCAGTTTTGCGTTATTTTAACCCCGAAATGCCAATTACACAAGCGTTTTGACGCGAACCTCGAAAAACCGCATCACTCGATGGGACACTGGTTTGATGGTGGAGTCGTTAGTCGGCGGCGTGCCGCCTCGCCAGCAACAGGGCGGTGAGGAGGAGAGTTGTGATTTTGTTCCTGCTTGTGCTCCTTGGCGGTGCGGATTTTGGTTCATTTTCCATCTTCGGAAGTTGCCCCGGGAGTCGAGGGTTCCGGTGACACGCGGTAGAGTCCCGCGCCGTGCGGCGGTAGCACGGCCTTGAAAGCGCCGTCCTGCTCGCCAAGATCGCGCCTGCTCCACAGGTCGCGGATGCGACACGGGCCGGTCAGACCAATCTCCGATAATGACACGGTCGCGTCGTTCTGCGCTTTGTCGCCAAGATTGAAGAGGGCCAAATACCACTCCTTGGAATTCGGTACGTTGGCGATCCAAGCCACCTCGTCCCCGTGCCGGTAGAGTTGCCGGTTACCGGTGCTGTGCTGATTCACGGCGATCACCTCGTCGTTGGTGAGTAGCGAGTCGGTGAACGCGTCATTACGGGTGAGATCGCCGCCGAACATCAGCGGCGACCGCGTAATGCACCAGAGCGTCAGATGCGTCCGTTGTTCGTCATGGGTGAAGCGGGTCAGGCGGTCGCCGCCGATGGACCGGGTGCCGATGCGTCCCAATTGCAGCATGTCCAAGTCCGGCCAGTGCCCGGGGTCGCCCACGCCCTGCCATTTCTCCGCAAGCCCAACGGCGTGCGTCAGTTGCGGCCACTGGTCCCACAGGTCGCCGGAGAGCCGCCACATGTTGGCGTGCGCGGCCACATGGGCGGCTTGTTCGACCGGTGTCTCGCCTGGGCTGGCGGAGAAGACCATCGGATGTCCGCACTTGTCGATGGCCTGTCGCACCATTTCAATTTCCCTCGTGCGATAGGGAGCGGTCAGGTCGTCCACCTTCACGAAGTCCACACCCCACGCGGCATACTGGCGGAAGAGGGAGTCGTACCACGCCTGCCCGGCCGGATTGTCTTGCACCCCGAACATGTCCTCGCACCATGTACAGACGCTACGTGTGTTGGCAGCGGCGGCGGCGGTGAAGGTGGATCCTTCAATCGGCGCGCTGACCATGACCGTCTGCCGGGGAATGCCGCGCATGATATGAATGCCGAATTTCAGCTCCATCCCATGAATCTTATCGGCTAAGGACTTAAATCCTTGCCCATCGGCGGCGGAGCGGAAACGATTCGGTGCCGGGAGCAATCTGCCAAATTTATCGGCAGGGAGCGGACCCGGCCCGGGTTTCCCTGTCCCGTTGGGATCATACTCGGCCGCATTCGGGTCGTACCACCGGAAGTCCACCACGACGTATTGCCAGCCGTGCGCCAGCAGTTTATCTTTCATGCAGGTCGCGTTGGCCATCACCTCGTCCTCGGTGACGCTGGAACCGAAGCTATTGTAACTGTTCCAGCCCATCGGCGGCGTCGGCGCCCACTGATAGAAATCCGGCATGGGGGTAGATTTAGGCGCATCAGCGGCGTGCAGGGCCGCCCGCGGCGACAGCAGCAGGGCGGTAGTGAAGGCGATAACGGCATATCGTGAGGTTCTGTGCATTGTTGGCGATTCCCCTTTTGCGTGGATCGGCAACCGTGCAAATCTCGGCACCCGACCGCTTCACCAGCCCCCAACAACAGTCACCCGACATTTCCCATCTGCCCCGAGTCTGTGGCCGATCCAGGCTCGTTGGTCCAGCCATTTTAACATCGCGCCCCCGCCCCGTGTGTAGCGCCAAGGCGGATTTTCCGGGCTTGGCTGCCATTCTTCTGTGTCTGAGAACCGCATGGCACGCCTCTGCCAGTTGGAAAGTCACCTACGTCGCTTTCCTACCCAGTTGCTTCCATGGCGTTAGAGAGATAGATTCACAATCATCCAGCGGGCGTCACGATCGACCTATGGCCAAGCATATCCTTGCACTCGATCAGGGCACGACATCAAGTCGGGCGATCGTCTTTGACCAGGACGCCCGCATCGTGGCGGCAGCCCAGGAGGAGCTCACGCAAATTCTGCCCGGCCCGGGCCTGGTCGAACATGATCCGGAAGCGATCTGGAACACACAGCTTCAAGTGGCCCGGCGGGCGCTGACGGCCGCGTCGCTCTCGGCCGCCGATATCGCCGCGATTGGCGTGACGAACCAGCGCGAAACGACCATTCTTTGGAATCGTCGCACCGGTCGGCCGGTGGCCAATGCCGTGGTTTGGCAGAGCCGCGTGAGCGCCGGAATCTGCGATCTGCTCAGGTCCGACGGCTGCGGGCCGGTTTTCCGCGAGAAAACGGGGCTCTTGATCGATCCCTATTTCTCGGGCACCAAGATCAAGCATCTGCTGGACACGCACGAAGGCCTTCGCCAGCAGGCCAACCGCAGCGAAATCCTCTTCGGCACCGTCGATAGTTGGCTCATTTGGCGGCTTACCGGCGGCCGGCGACACGTCACCGACTTGAGCAATGCCAGCCGCACGTTGATCTTCAACATCCATACGCTGGATTGGGATGACGAGTTGCTGCGGCTATTGGACATTCCCCGCGCGATGCTGCCCGAGGTGCGAACGTCGAGCGAAGTTTATGGCCAGGCGGCCGAGCCATGGTTTGGGCAGCCGATTCCGATTGCGGGCGACGCGGGCGACCAGCAAGCGGCCACCTTCGGCCAGGCGTGTTTCACGCCGGGCAGCGTGAAGAACACCTACGGCACCGGCTGCTTCCTGCTGATGAACACCGGCGACCAGCCCCTGCCGTCGCAGCAGCATCTGCTCACGACGATCGGCTGGGGGCTCCACGGAAAGGTGACGTATTGTCTCGAAGGGGCCGTGTTCGTCGCCGGCGCGGTCGTGCAGTGGCTGCGGGACGGACTGGGCATCATCGCCAGTTCGGCCGAGGTGGAGGAGTTGGCGGCCAGCGTGCCGGATACGGGGGACGTGTACTTCGTGCCAGCGTTCGTGGGCCTCGGCGCGCCGTACTGGGACCCTTACGCGCGGGCGCGATCCTGGGGCTGACGCGCGGAACGACCGCGGCACACGTGGCCCGTGCGGCCGTCGAAGCGATCGCCTACCAAACGTGCGACGTGCTTCGGGCGATGGAAAAAGACGCCGCGATGCGGTTGACCGAACTCAAGGTGGACGGCGGGGCGTCGGTCAACAACGCGATGATGCAATTCCAGGCCGACGTGTTGGGCGTGCGCGTGCAGCGGCCGGTTGTGAGCGAAACCACGGCCTGGGGCGCGGCCGCTTTGGCGGGGCTCGCCGTCGGCTATTGGCGCGACCCGGCCGAGATCGCCCGGAAATGGGCCCTCGATCGCGAGTTTCGGCCGGCAATGCCGGCCGAGGAGCGTCAACGGCGCTGGGACCGCTGGCAGGAAGCGGTCGGGCGGGCCAAGGGCTGGGCCAGACCTGGACCGTAGGGTGCGTTTCACGCACCCCGCACCAAAGGCGTCGGTCGTGGGGCATGGGTGCTGGTCTTTGGTCTTCGGTCTTCGAGTCGAGACGTTGGTCGGATCGCGGCGCGGCCCGACAAGCAAGCTCCAAGCCCCAAGTCTCAAGACCCGTGGGCGATTGAGGCCCGCAAAGCCTTGTCGGAGTGGCCTCTCGCGTGCCCAGAAAAATGCAGGCGGGACGCCGGCACCACGGGGGTGGATTGCATAGGTTATTTTCTCACGAACCCTAACTCGAACCGAAAAATCGCCGCGGAGCGGCATAACTCGAATAGCCGCGGGTGAAGCGCAGTGCAACCCGCGGACTCGGGTTCTCGGGTTCATGTGTCTGGTGTGCCACGTAGTGGCACGAGAGGGTTCACGCGACGTGAAACAACAATTGGGTGCAGGTATTCGGCACGGTGAACATCGAGGCAATGTGTCGCCGCTAACGCGGCTCAGATCACATCGGCACATCATAACCGGGGGTTACGCTGCGCTCCACCTTCGGCTATTCACATGGGGCCGCTAGCGCGGCCAATGGCAAGCCGGGCGAGCAGTCGGAGAAAACCCCAGCGGCAGGGAAGTAGGAAAAGGCGGTGCAACTGCCCCGACGGCGCATTGCTCCTACTCGGCCGCCAGACTGGCGCAGACCAACTCGCGATCGTTGCGGGCGAAGACATGCTTGTAGGCGAAAGCCGGATGCGACCAGCAAACGCCGCCGCGCATCGATAATTGCTCCTTGGTGGGCTCGATCAGCTTCGCCCGGCTGATTTCGTGGAAGCCGTCGGGCGCAAGCGTGCAGATGATCAGTTCGCCGCGCTCGTTGAACATCCAGATGCGGTCGCCGTTGCGGACCATGTGGATCGTCGACCAGCGGCCTTTGGGCACGGCCGTGAGGTCCTCCCAAATTCGGTCGCCCGTGTTGGCATCGAGGCATCGCAACTCGCCGTAGCTATCCACGCCATAAATGTAATCGCCGTCGAGGATCGGCGTAGTGATCATCGCGCTCATCGGGTCGGTGTGCTGTTCGTCTTTGCCTTGCCGCTGCCAGACTTTCTCGACCGCCAATTCGTCCTGCCGCAGCTTGAGCATCAGCGAGCCGTCGTAGAAACAGGAGAAGAAGAGGCGATCGCCCTGGACGACGGGCGTGGGCACGTTGATGACCGACTTCTTTTGCGGGAAGGGGAATTTCCACAGGGTATTGCCGGAGGCGGGATCGAGGCCCGCCACATTGTCGCCGGTCCAGCAGATCAGCACGCGCCGGCCCGCTTGTTCGATGATGATCGGCGCGGAATAGGCGCCCTGATCGTCCAGCGCCCGCCATCGCTCTGTGCCGGTCTTCTTATCCAAGGCGACGAAGCAGGCGCCGTCCTCGCCGGACATTTCGACCACCAACAGGTCGCCATCCACCAGCGGCGCGGCGGCGATGCCCCAGGTGGGCATGCGGATTTTGTAATCGACGCCCGGCTCTTTCTGCCAAATCACTCGGCCGGTGGCCGCATCGAGGCAGACCAGATGGCCCATCGCGCCCAGGGCGTAGGCTCGCCCGTCGTCGATCGAGACCGACGCCCGCGGCCCGGCCGTATATTGGATTTTGTAAGGGCAATCGTAGGCATAGGTCCACAGCGGGCGGCCGGTCTGCCAATCGAAGCACAGCACACGCTCGGTTTCCTGTGGATCGGTCTGCCGATCGGTCACATAGACGCGGCCGTCGGCGACCGTCGGGCCACAGTAGCCCGCGCCGATGGGCGTCCGCCAGCGGAGCGGAAGCCTCGCCGAGGAGAATTGCTTGACGATGCCTGTTTCGCGCCACACGCCGTCCCGCGTTGGGCCGCGCCATTGCGGCCAGTCGTCGGCACGAAGCGTGCCATCGCCAACCGACGCGGATAGGAGCCAACCGGCGACCAGCAAGGTAGTGAGACTTCTGCTGCGCATTTTCCGCATGACCTCTTCTGCCTGACAACACGTAGACGCGGCATCTTGCCGCGTTTTGTCCATGGGTTGGGTTGGAACCGCGTGAAGCGGCAGGATGCCGCTTATACGAATCATCCATCCTATCAGAGTACGATTGGCGTTGCCAATGGTCGCGGCGCATGCCGGACTTGCGGAGGCGTCGCCGGGCGAGGATAATGATCCCGTGGGCCAAAGAACTGACAACCATCGCGGCCGGTACGCGGTTCTTGTGGTCTGCGCGTTGCTCCTGCTGGCGACGGCGGCCGTTTTCGGACAAACGTTGGATTTTGGTTTCGTCAACTTCGACGATCGCACCTACGTCTCCGAGAATCCGCATTTGGCCGCCGGACTGACGACCGAGACAATCGGTTGGGCATTCACGACCGACTGCTGCAGCAATTGGCATCCGCTTACCTGGCTCTCCTATCTGCTCGACCATCAGCTTTATGGTCTGAAGCCGTGGGGCTATCATCTGAGCAACGTCGTATTGCACGGCGCAGCCGCGGTTTTGTTGTTCCTCGTGCTGTGGCGGATGACCGGCGACCTGTGGCCGAGCGCGCTGGTGGCGGCCGTGTTTGCCGTCCATCCGCTGCGGGCCGAATCGGTCGCCTGGATTTCCGAGCGGAAGGACGTTCTCAGCGGCTTGTTCTTCATGCTCACGCTGGGGGCGTACGCCGGCTACGCGGGTCGCCCGTTTTCGTGGGCACGCTATTTGGCGCTGGTGTTGTTGTTTGCCTTGGGACTCATGGCCAAGCCGATGCTGGTCACGCTACCGCTGGTGCTGCTGCTTTTGGACTTTTGGCCGCTGGGACGAATACGACTATCGGCGGCAGCAGCGGCGTTGCCGCGGCGCGTGTTGGCTGAAAAACTCCCGCTGCTGGCGCTGTCGGCGGCGTCGTGCGCGGCAACCTGGTGGGCGCAGCAAAAGGCCATGTCCGACTTCGACGCCCTGCCCTCTACTTCCCGGGCGGCCAATGCGGCCGTTTCTTGCCTGACCTACGTGGGCCAGTTGTTCTATCCGGTGAAGCTGGCCGTATTCTATCCTTATCCGCCCCACGGCTACGCCGTCTGGCAAGTTGCCGCGCTGTTGCTTCTGGCAGGCGTCACGGCGGGCGTCGTCGCATACTGGCGGCGATTTCCCTGGCTGCCGGTCGGCTGGTTCTGGTACTTGGGAATGCTGGCGCCGGTGATCGGCCTGGTGCAAGTGGGCGCGCAGGCGAACGCCGACCGCTACACGTATTTGCCGCAGATCGGTTTGCTGATCGCGCTGGTCTGGAGCGTGAAAGGCGTATTGCAAGCGCGGCCCGAACACGCTTGGGTTGCGGGAGTTGCCGCGGCCGTTGTGGTGTTGGCGCTGATGGCCTGCGCGTGGCAGCAGACAACGTATTGCGCGCGACAGCGAGACGCTTTGGACGCACACTCTGGATTGCACGCCGCCCAACGCGCAGGCCCATAATAGCCTTGGCGCGGATCTGGCGGAACGCGGGCAACTCGACAAGGCGCTCTTTCATTTCCGCGAGGCCGTGCAAATCAAGCCGGATTTCGAAAAGGCCTACAACAACGTCGGCCTGGCCCTGAGCAACGGCGGGCGCCCCGACCTGGCCATCGACCAATACCAGCGCGCGTTGGCGATTAAGCCCGACTATGCCGAGGCGCACAACGACCTCGGCCTGGCCCTGGTGATGTGCGGCCGGCTCGACGAGGCCATCATTCATTTCCGCCGGGCCGTCGAGATCAATCCCGACTATGCGGACGCCCGCCGCAACCTCGGCGTGGCGCTGCGGCAACGGGGACAGACGCCCTGATCGTCGCCACGGGGTGACAAGACTGGGTTGTTTTCGTAAAAAGCCATGAATGCCGCGACCTGCCGATTGGATGCAGACGCTCAACCAACCGCAATCAGAAGCCGATCCGGGGGAGTTGCGCCAAAAGGTGAACCGGGCTGGCGGAGATTCGGGTGTCGAAACAGTGACAAATTCCGACCGAATTCGTCCGTTTGCGACACAAATTTGTCGGTTTGCTGCATAAACTGCGCAATTCTGGTTCTGGTGGGGGGCCTGATTTTGCGGGGAATTTGGAGCAAATGAGAGCAAATGAGAGGAAATTTTTTGTAGTAAGGGAAAAGTGGCGGAAATGCGAGGAAATGGCAGCGATTGGCAGGCGTGGCGAGTGTGGAAGGCATGATCGGAGGCTCCGCCTGGAGACTGTGAATTTTTGCAGGGTGCGTGCAAGGCGCCATGATGCAGCTCGTCGATGGTTCGTTTCACGCGGCCTACCGTCTTTGGGGCGCAGGGTGTCTCTGTTTGGCCGTGAGCCCGCGTCCCATCGCATCGGGGAGAGGGCCAGGGCGCGATCCGCCAACGGCTGTCATGAGCCCGCGTCCCCTCGCCTCCGGGAGAGGGCCAGGGTGAGGGCGGCGCACGGTACGGCGGCCACTGCCCACTGACAGCTTCGTGCTGGAGCCCCGGCTTGGCCGTTGACCACTGCCCGTTGGCTCCTCTATATCTCTTTACGGACATTTGTCGCTGCGGACTTAAGGGGCGGGCCGCTTTTTGTCCGATCTATCGGTGCCGGACCGTCATCACTTCAGGGGTGAGGGTTCAGGGGCCTTGGGTCTTGGGCCTTGGGTCTTGGGCCTTGGGTCTTGTGGCGCGGGGCGGGGGATTGGGGGCGAAGGACGAAGGATATTCGACAGTGGTCGGTGGCTAGTGGCCAATTTGCAGACACGTTCTGACCACTTTCCCCTCTCGCCTCTCCACCGACCACTGACCACGGGCCACGGGCCACTAGCCAGATACATCGTCCATTATCGCCCCGGACTTAGTAGCAGTCGTTACGGGCCGTCACGTTTCTTGTTCTCCCCTTTTCCGCTGCCGCGTGCGGTTCGAATCGTGGTGCCGACCGGGCGCCGGCCGCTTCGTCCAATGGTTCGTCATGCTAGCGCGACGTTAGCCCGTTCTGCAGATCGTTCTTCTGCCGACAGTCGCCCTGACCTGCCAGCCCAGAGGTGGACAATAGCATACGGTTGTCGCTCTCGGTTCGCAAAGGCCCCGCTGCTGAAGGGGAGAGTTTCACCATCTTGCCAACGCACATCTCGTCTCGCGCGAATCGAATTGGCGGAACGGAAAAATTCCAATTGGGGGTCTTGACAACAACTCGGCGGAAATCGTACCAAGACGCACACTCGCGCCGGGCGACGACGTGGCCTCGCGCGGCGCGGTGTCGCTCGCAGATCTTTTCGAGCGTCATAAAGCGGGGGGGCAGATTGACGCAGCGCCTGTGGTTCCGTTTGCGAAGAAACACGCTTCGCGCACGGCCAATTGCCGATCGAGATCGATTCAACAGGGTCCCCGATTACACGAGCCAGCAAAGACAGGAGAAAATCATCATGGCTTTTCTTTCCGCACTGCTTGGTGAACGACGTAGGACGGAGAATCGAAAGCATGGCAGCCACCGAGGGCTGAGCGGCAGAGCGTCGGCGCGGCATCATAAGCCCACGAGGCTCGTCCTGGAACCGCTGGAGCAGCGGCAGTTGCTCACCGTCCTGTTGTCGTGGGACCCGCACCACACCGGCGGCGTTAATCTGGGCGGCAGCGGCAACTGGACGGGCAACAACTACAACGGGACCAACGCGAACTGGTGGGACGGGACGCAACACCAAGACGTCGCCTGGATACCTGGCAGCGACGCTCAGTTTGATGTTACCGGCACTGGCACGGCAGGCCCGGTAACGCTTGACCAGGCCGTCAGCGCCGATTCGGTCAAGTTTAGCGCCTCGGGTTATACGCTCAGCGACGATAATACGCTGACCCTGACAAGCAGCGGCACGGCCATCGAAGCCGACCAGTCGGCCACGATCAACTGTGGAATTGTACTGGGCGCGAGCCAGGAGTGGACCGCCGCCTCGGGTGCATCGTTGACGATCGGCGGAGCTGTCAACCTGGGCAGCTACTCGCTGGAAGTCGATGGCAGCGCTGCGATAAGCGGCGCGATTTCAGGCAGCGGAAACCTCGACAAGGGCGGCACGGGCACGTTGACCCTTCACGCCGACAACCCCAACTACAAGGGCGTCACGCAGATCACCGGCGGCACGCTCCAGCTTGGAAGCAGCGGCGCCCTGGCGGCCAGCACCTTGGATTACAACAGCTACGGCGGATCGCTCAGCTTCGGCACCTTGACCGCGGCCGCGTTCGGCGGCCTCAAGGGCAAGCAGAACTTGCCGCTAGCCAACACCGTTAATGGCAGCGTGGCCCTGACGGTCGGCAACAACTATTGCGACGGCGACTGGGTCGGTGGCACCGACGACGGCGACATCTATTCCGGCGTTCTCGGCGATGGTTTCGGCGTTGCCGACGGCGGCGGCAGCCTGATCGTCGGGGGGGAAAATGAACCCTCCTACACGCTGGTACTCACCGCCGCAAACACCTTCACGGGCGAAACGAGCGTTGTGGGCGGCACGCTCCAGCTTGGCGACGGAACCACCCACAACGGCTCGATCAAAAGCGAGACCGTGTCGCTTGATACTACCAGTTGGCTGATATTCGACTGTCCCGACCCGGTCAACGCCGGCTACGCCATCACCGGGCGCGGCGACGTCAACCAGCAAGGCGCCGGCAAGGTGACTCTTGCGGGCAGCAGCCTCTCGCTCCAAGTCATCACGGTCAATACCGCGAGAACCTTGCAAATCGGCGACGGGGTACACGATGCCACGGTCGATATCTCGTCCGGAGGTGCTGTTTGGGTTGACGGCTCGTTGATATTCGACTGCCACGACTCCACGACCGTGGCCTGTCCGATCGACGGTTGCGGCTCGGTCGAGCAGAAAGGCGGCGGCACGCTGACCGTTACGGGTGACCTCGCGCCCGAAGGCGTCCAGATCGATGCCGGCAGGACCTTGCAGATCGGCGACGGGGTGAACGACGGCACGGTCGATGTTCCGTCCGACGGTACCGTTGAGGTTGACGGCTCGTTGGTATTCGACGACAGCGACAACACAGCGGTCAACGTTGCGATATCCGGCGCAGGCAGCCTCATCCAGGAAGGCGATAGCACGCTGACCTTGAATGGCGACGCTTTATCCTCCGGCTTCTCCGGCGTTACGCAGATCGAGAACGGAGAGTTACAGCTTGGCGACCCGGATGCGCTTATGTGGAGCACGTTGGACTACGAAACGAGCTACGACGGCACGCCCGGGCTCGGTACGCTCAGCTTCGGTGATCAGACCGGTGTGATGATCGGCGGTCTTGAGGGAAACAAGGACTTGCCGCTGACGAACGACAACGGCGACCCTGTGTGCCTGACGATCGACGGCACCACGACCACGCCGTACTCGGGCGTTCTTAGCGGTGGCGGCAGCGTGGGCACATCCGGATGGATCGGACGCGGAGACTTGACCCTTAGCGGCGACAACACCTTCAGGGGCGGTCTTACGGTTGCCCAGGGCGGCCATCTGGAGCTTGACGACAACAGCACCCAACCTGGCACCAGCCGGGCCGTTGCCGACAGCACGGTGTGGCTCGAGGGTGGCTCGATCACGTTCGGCCCTGATGTGACCGCCGCCACGTTCGGGGGCCTCGACGATGAGTCGTCGGGGCTGAGCTTGACGAACAAAAGCGGCAGCGGCGTAGTGCTAACGGTCGGCGGTGACGGCGATTCTACGACGTGCTACGCGGGCATCAGCGGCAACGGCGGCAGCCTGATCAAGGTCGGTACTGGGACATTGACGCTCGAAGGTACGGATACCTATACCGGCGACACGACCGTCGAGCAGGGCATCCTCCAGGCAGTGACGCCGAATGCCCTTCCCGGCTACGACATCCCTGCCACCCCTGCCTACGTTGTCGTCCATAGTGGCGCCACACTCGCTATTAACGTCGGCGGCACGGGAGAGTGGACGGAATCCGAGACGCAACCCGAAATTGACACACTTCTTTCCGACGCTAACTTCATCGGAAATTCGGCTCTTGGAATGGACACGAGCGATGCCAGCGGCCCGTTCACGTACGGAAGCGATATCGACGCGCCGCTCTCCGACCTCATCAAGCTCGGCAGCGGTACGCTGGTCCTCAGCGGCGACAACAGCAACTTTTCCGGCGCCATAACGATCGACGCCGGTACCCTCCGGGTAGGAAGCGACAGCGCCTTTGGCGACGAGTGGGGCGGACTCAACGGACTCGCGGTGAATGCGGGCGGAACGCTTGATCTTAACGGGCACAGCGTGACCGTCAGCTCGCTGAGCGGGAGCGCCGGCGGCACGATCACCGACAACAGCGGCGCCGGCACCACGACGTTCACGGTCTTCGACAACCCCGAATCGACGACCTTCGCCGGCAGGATCGAGGACGGAGCGTCCGTGGGCGGCCACTCCCGCCAGATTGCCTTGAACCTGTACGGCTACGGCGGCGCCCTGATCCTCAGCGGCAGTAACACGTACTCCGGCGGCACGACGATCAACTATGGGGCAACGCTTCAAGTTGACGACGGCGGCAGGGCGGGCACCGCCGTCGTAACGGACAACGGCTCGTTGGTATTCGACGTCGCCGGCACGCTCGTCGTTGACAACGAGATCGACGGCAGCGACGCCAGCCTGACGAAACTCGGCTCGGGCACGTTGGTCCTCGGCGGCGACAACAGGAACTTTTCCGGCGCCATAACGATCGACGGCGGCACGCTGCAACTGGACAGCAGCAGCGCCTTGGGGAGCGGTTCTGTCGGACTCACGGTGAATACAGGCGGAACGCTCGATCTTGACGGTTACGACACGGCGGTGGGTTCGCTGAGCGGCAGCGGCGGCACGATCACCGACAACAGCAGCGGCACGGGCACCACGACGTTGACGGTCAACGAGGGCTCGGGAACGACCACCTTTGCCGGCACGATCGAGGACGGATCGAATCAACAGGTCGCCTTGACTCTGGACGGGTGCAACTCAAGCAGCACGCTGATCCTTAGCGGCGACAACACGTTCAGCGGCGACACGACGATCAGCAAGGGCACGCTGCAGATCGGGGACGGCGGAACCACTGGTGCATTAGGCTCAGTGGAGGCGGATATCGATAGCGGCGCCACGCTTGAGGTTGCAACTGGGGGGACGATCAATGACATAGGTTACCGGGTCCTCGACAACGGCTCGCTGGTGTTCAACTCGAGCAACGGCGTGGCGACCGGTACTCGGATCGCGGGCACAGGCGGTCTCACTCAAGAGGGTAGCGGCACGCTCACGCTTACCGGGCCTAACACGTACTCCGGCGGCACGACGATCAGCAACGGCGACAGGTTGGTCGTCAGCGAGGATGATAATTACATTGGCGCGATCGGCACGGGGAACATTACGGACAACGGCTCCTTGGTGTTCAACTACACCATGGGCGGCGACTTCTCGCCGATGGATGAGGACAATGCGATTGCAGGTACGGGCAGCGTCATCCAAGACGGCTCTACCACGGTAGTCCTCAGCGGCGACAACTCCTACTCCGGCGGCACGACGGTTGACGGCGGCACGCTGCAATTGGGCAACGGAAAGCACGCCTTGGGCTCGGGCGGGGTCACCGTCAATACGGGAGGAACGCTCGATCTTCACGATTACAACCCGACGGTTGGGCCGCTCAGTGGGGACGGCGGTATGATCGAGAACGACGTGGGCTCCGGCGCCGCCACTCTCACGGTAAGCATGGCATCCGGGACGACGACCTATACGGGCATGATCCAGAATCACGCCGCGCCGACCAGATTCCACGGCACGGTCGGACTGACCCTGGATGGCAGCGACCCCGACGACACGCTGATCCTCAGCGGCGCCAACACGTACACCGGCGGCACGACGGTTGACGGCGGTACGCTCCAGGTGGCGACGCCGGGTGCGCTTCCCGGCTACTCCCCGCAAGAGACTCCGCAGCCGGTCCATGTCGAAACGGGAGCCACACTTGCTGTCAACGTCGGCGGCACGGGAGAGTGGGCAGCATCCGATATTCAGAAACTTGTTTCCCCCTCCAACTCCAACTCCCAGTTTGACGGCGGTTCGGCTCTTGGGATCGACACGAGCGGCGCCGGCGGCCCGTTCACGTACCCCTACGAAATCGATGGCTCCCTCGGGCTGACCAAGCTCGGCACGGGCACGTTGATTCTCGGTGTCGATAACACGTTCAGCGGCGACACGAAGATCATGAGGGGCGTTCTCGAGCTTGATAGCAGCGGTGCCCTTCAGGACAGCACTTTAGACTACAGCTACAGCGGTTCGCTCAGCTTCGGCAGCAACATCGAGTACGACTACGTGACGTTCGGGGGCTTGGAGGGGAGTCAGGACCTGCCGTCGTATTGGGAACTGCACGTTGGCGGTAACAACGCCCCAACTACTTACTCCGGCGACCTCGCGGGCATCTCTACCATGTACAAGGAGGGAACAGGCACATTGACCCTTGACGGTCAGGGCATTGGTTGCGGAACGCTAGCCGTCGACGCCGGTACGCTCGACATTACCGGCAGTTTCAGCGGTCTTCAGGAAGTGGACGTTAATAGTAATGGTGCAGTGGCAACTATCACCGGCGATTGCAGTGGCTTGGGGACCGCATCGATTGGGTGCGGCTGCACGCTCGACATCGAGAACGGTTCTGTGCCCAGCGGACTTTATATCGAAAACACCTTTGGGACCCTGATCGTCGACAGCGATAGCGAACTGTCCCTGGACGGCGGATCATCGAGCGGATTATGGAGAGGGCCATCCGGCACCAGTTATGTTAGCACTCTTATTAAGGAAGGCACAGGGCCTCTGACATTATCCTCCGACGATCAGTGGTATGGGTGGGGTGGGATCGCGGACGTCCAAGCGGACACGCTGTTGATCGTACCGGGAGCTTATTATAGTTGGTTTGACGGCGGCATTACCGTCGCCCAGGGCGCGACGCTTACGTTTGACGGCGGGGCCCCGCCGGAGTCGGCGCCGGTCTGCGGCGGCGTCATCAGCGGCGGCGGGGATCTCGTCAAGACGGGCGCCGGCACGTTGCTGCTGACCGGCACGAACTCCTATACCGGCGGCACGTTCGTTGAGAATGGAACCCTGCTGACCGAATCGACGGCCGCGCTTCCTGGATACCCCCCGCAAGAGACTCCGCTGCCGGTCACTGTCGAAACGGGAGGCACGCTGGCCGTCGCGGCGGGCGGCACGGGGGAATGGTCCCAATCCGATATCGAAAAGCTTCTCCCCAACGCCACGTTTGACAACGGCTCGGGCCTGGAGATCGACACGGCTTCCGGCGTCAACTTCTCTTTCGGAGGCGTTATCGGCGGCTCCCTGCAGCTTGCAAAATCGGGCATGGGCACGTTGGACCTTACGGGCAACAATACGTATACCGGCGGCACGATTCTGGAGGCCGGGACGCTCACCCTAGGCAGCACCAGCGCGATCGGAACCTTGGGAACGATCACCTTCGACGGCGGCACCCTGCAATTCAGCAGCGCCAACAGCACGGACTACTCGAGCCGCTTCAGCAACGCCCTCGGCCAGGAGTTCGATATTGACACGAACGGCCAGTTGGTGACGTTGGGCAGCGCGCTCGCGAGCAGCGAGGGCACGCTGACGAAGCTGGGAGCGGGCAAATTGGTGCTTACGGGCGCGAGCACGTATACCGGTCTCACGACGATCAGCGCGGGCACGCTCCAACTGGGCGACGGGGGCACAAGTGGCGAGATCGATGGCGGCGGGAGTTGCGAGGATGACGGCTCCCTGGTGTTCGACAGGAGTGATACGGTGACCGTCGGGTTCCGCATCTACGTTGGCAGCTACGATGTCGGCGACCTCGTCCAGCAAGGCACAGGCCTCTTGATCCTCCAGAGCTCGTCCGACGACCGCCTGGTCACCCCGACGAACATGACGGTTAGCGACGGCACACTGCAGGTGAACGGGCACATGCAAATAGACAGCACGACGGTCGATGCCGGCACGCTGCAGGTGAACGGTCTACTTGACCTGAGCAGCGACGTTACCAACGACGGCACGGTTCGCGTCGAGCAGGCGGGCGGCATCACGTGGCCGACATCGACGGGCAGGAACTATCTCTACGGGAACACAACAACCGTTTCGGACACGGCGGTCGTCATCGGCTGGACGGGTCCCAGCGGAGGGGCGGGAACGACGTACTCGATCGATGCCGTGACCGGCAGCGGCTCGGGGGAAGAATCACAAAACCTCTACCAGGCCACGACCTCCGACACGATCTCTGAACTCATGCTGTCACAACTCAATCCCGGATCGCAATATCACCTGAGGATGACGGTGACAAATCCCGGTTCCAACGGCGGCGTCTGGATTTACGACGGCGGAACTGTAAGCACACTCCCCGCCACAGCGGCGGACACGGACAGATGGTACCGGATCGTCTCTCTCACGGACGACGACGAAGGCACTACGCTCTCTCCGGATCCAAACTCCGGCGCTATTCGACCCCGGTCGCGTTGTCGTCGGGCGCCACCCAGTTCCTGGGTGCGTCCGGCGCTCAGTGCGACGTTTTCGGCACGACGACGCCGACGCAACCCGGCCAAAACCCCAGTTTCAAGTTGACCAACGCGTGGGTCCTCGCAAGCTCGCCTCAAGAGGCCATGCTGAGATCGGTTCTCGGTTTGGTGACGGACGGCACGGTGCCTGCGATGGACCACTTCGGGAGCAACAAGTTGGTCGCCTACCAATTCACTGACCAAGAGGAGAACGGCGATAGTTTCACGTACGGGTACGGCGCAGTTCCTAGTGGAGCGTACAGCGTGGTGTATGATCCCGTAACGGTCAACAACCAGGCGCAGGACCCCCCTCCCCCCAACCCCAACCCCAACCCCAACCCCAACCCGTGTCCCTGCTCGTGTGGCGGTCTGACCTACAACAGCCGCGAGACCAGTTGCGACATCGGCTACGGCCCCGGCTGGAGCGATGCTGACGAACTGCCCAGATTGTCGATTGCCGACAACATGGTCGAGGCCAATTTCGGCGCCAACCAGAACTACTGGTTCCAGGCCCAGTCCGATGGCAGCTACACGGCGCTCTACGGCGCTCAGATGACGCTCGTTCACGATACGGCCGACGGCCTGTTCATTCTCACGCAGGTCGGCCAGGGCGGCTCATCGGCATCCGGGACGCTTGGCTTAAGTGCCGACACGGGCGCGAGCAGCTTCGGCGTCAACATGATCAACAGCACGGTCGGTGGCCTGGGCGCGTTGGGCGGCGGCGCCATTGCGGCCGGCACCACGTTCACGTTCTACGACTCCGACCAGACTGTGAATGGCGCCACCGCGCCTGAAGGCGGCTTGAAAAAGGAGGTGGCCCCCAGCGGCGCCACAATCCAAGTGACGGCGTGGACGACCCAGGCCGTTGACGGCATCGATAGCCAGATCAAAACGGTCCAGTACATGACTACGCCCAACGGCGCGCCGTACCAGGAGCGGGACTTCGTCTGGGGCACCAGCGGCGGGGCGGAAGGCCACATCACGTCGGTCACGCTCTGGCAGCTAGACGGCTCCGCCAAGACGGGCGTCCGTGAGATGACCTACACGTATTACAACGCGAACGATCCCTCTTCGAGCGTCCAGTACGGCTTGCCCGGCGACCTGAAAACGGTTCTTACGCAACAATGGGACGCTGCGGCGAACAATGGCGCCGGTGCGTTTGTCGGCACCGACACCTACTATTTCCGCTACTACACCGACGATTCCAGTGGCCACGGGTTCGCTAACGGCCTGGAGCGGGCCTTGCTCCCCAACGCCTATGCCGCGCTCTATACGGCCACCAATGGCGACCCCGAGGATGCCAGCGAAGCCTACATCGCCGGCTTCACGTGCTACTACTACCAGTACGACGCCAACTGCCGCGTGAGCGAGGAGGTCGTCTACGGCAATAGCAATCAAACCGATTACACGACCACCATCAGCGGCAACGCCGACGGTTACAACAACTGGGCGCGGAAGACCGTCGAGACCGATCTCGACGGCGCCGTCACCACCACCTACACGAACTACCTCGGCCAGACGCTTCTGACCGACATCGACGATTCCACCTCGACTCCCACCCACACGATCACCTACAACGTCTACGATGAGAACGACAATTTGGTGCATGGTGGCCGAGCCGTCGGCGGTCAGTAGTTATGCCACGGATAGCAACGGGAATTGGGACCAGACGGCCGCGACGCCCGTCACCTTCACGGCCAGCGGCCTGGTCCATGAAACCGTCTACTATTCGGACACCACGGCAGGAGAACAGACGCCCGGCGACGCGGAAGGCTATATCGCCTACCAGGTGGACCGTAAGGCGGATGGGCACTCCTATAGAGTCTTCGCGTCCGTGGCCGCCGTCACGCAGACGAATCTCGACAACGACGACGCGGCCGTGACCGCCAGCTACACGTACTATGCCCACACGGGCAGCACCTCGGCGGCCGGCGACCAGACGATTTACCCCGTCGCCACGCAAACCACGTATCCCGACAACCAACTGACCAACGGCGTCACCACCACCTATGCCTACTCCTGGTACTCCGGTTCCGCTTCGTTCCAGGTCAAGGAGGTGCGTACCACGCTGCCGGCCGTCTCGGCCGGCGAGAACGGTTCGGGTGTGGCCGCCGTGACGTTCCAGTACTACAACGACGAGGGGCAGTTGGTGTGGTCGGCCGACGCGAATGGCCGGTTCACCCATTACAGTTACGATTCCACCACCGGCCTGCTGATAACGACCCTTGCCGACGTGGACTCGGGCGACGGCTATACGCTGCCCGGCGCGTACAATGCCACCACGAATCCCGCCGGCCTCTACTTCGTTTCGGGCACCGGGGCTTCCGGGGCCTTTTGGCCTTCGCTGCCTGCGTCCGGCCAAGGCGCTTCCCAGCAAACCGATTACCAGCGCGACGCCCTCGGCCGGGTCACGCAGACTCTCGGCCCGGTACACACGGCCGACATTGACGGCACGCCCACCGTTATCCGCACCGCCACGTGGAACGTCTATTATGACGTGAATGACGGCACCAACCATCATCAGAGTTGGTCTGCCCAGGGTTATGCGGAGTACGATAGTTCGACCAGCCAATGGGACATTTTTACGATGGTCGGCCCAGTCTCGATCACCAGGACCGATCTTGTCGGCCACGTGACCGACAAGATCCAGGCCACATGGTCCGGCACGGTCGCGGCGTTCCTGGCGGCGGAGCCTACCGGCACCCCCAATCCGTTTCCCCAGACATCCTATGTCACCTGGACCTCGTACCAGTATGGCAACCAGCGGCTCGTCGGGATGTGCGTGTACCACGACATCCCCGCCAGCGGCACGGGCACGGCGGGCACATACTACGACCAGACCATCTACGGTTACGAGAGCTACGGCGTAAGGGTGACAAGGGCCGGCAGAACAAAACCGTCGCCCCCGACGGCACGATCACCCGCGTGGTGCTCGACGCCCGCGGCAACGATCGCTGCAAACGTGGATGGGCACCAACGACACCGACGCCACGGACGCCGATCCCAGCGGAGGTTCCGAAGGTCAAAGCGCCGGCAACAATATGGTCGAGGTCTCCAGTTCCACTTACGACGCCGACGGGAACTTGTTGACCAGCACGTCCTACGCCAATGCCAGCACTTCCTACACGACCCACTACCAGTACGACTGGCGCGATCGGCTGACCGACGTCTTGACCCCGGCCGACGTAGTGACGCACTACGATTATGACAACCTCGGCGCGGATCACGTGGACCGAGACTTATGCCAGTTCCACCTTCACGGTCACAAGCAGCGAGGCTGTCGTGACCGAAACGGAGAACCTGTTCGACAACCTCGGCGACGTCTACGAGTCCGACGTTTATAACGTCGATCCGACCAATGGAACCGTCGGCGACTATTTGCCGACTTATTACTGGCACGACGCCGACGGGAATGTGATTGAGACCGAGACCGGAACGACCGGAGCCTTTACCAAGACGCAATACGACGGCCTGGACCGCCCGGTGGTCGAGTACACCGGCTACGACACCAGTGAAACGCCCGAAACGGCTGGCACCTGGGCCGCGGCCGATGTCGTGGACAGCACCGACACGATCGTCCAACAGACGCAGACCTGGTACGACCAGGCCGGCGAGCCGGTGGCCACGGCCACTTATGAACGCCTGCCCAACGATACGACCACTGCCGGCGCGCTCGACGCGACAGACAGTTACGCCATTACCGCGGTCACTTGGTATGACGGCATCGGGCGCACCGTGGCCACGGCGAACTACGGCCGAGAGGATGTTCGCTCGGGCGTGACGCATTACTTCTTCGACGGCACGAGCGGATCGCTGATCGACACGAATTCCGATGGAATCCCCGACGTCGCCGAGGCTGCCCCGCCGCAGCCGTACACTTCCCAGAATCCAAGCTCGCTGGCCGGCATCGACTTCCAATTGCAGCTTACCGAGTACGACTCGGCCGGTCGGCCCTATGAGACGATCGACAACCTCGACCGGATCAACGAAACCCTCTACGACAACGCGGGCCGCGCCCTCCGCACCATCCAAAACTATACCAGCCCCAGCGACTTCACCAATGGGTCCCCTCTCCCTCCGGGAGAGGGCATGGGTGAGGGCGGCATTCCCCTGGATACTGACATCGACCATGACATCACGGTCGACTACCAATACGACTCTGGCGGCCGGCTGGCCACGATGACCGCCTACGACGCCAACGGCAGCACGGTCACGCCCGAGACGACGACATACCTGTACGGTTCGGCGGTCAACGCCTCCTGGCAAGCCGGCGTCGTTTACCCGGATTCGGCCGCTTCCAATTCGCAGACGATCGCCGCAGGCAACCTCACGCGAAGCGGCACAACGGCCACGGTCACGCTGACCAATCACGGCTACAACACGGGCGATTGGGTCTGTATCAGCGGAGCGAACGAGACGGACTTCGATGGCTGGGTGCAAGTGACGCGGGTGGACGCCAACACGTTCACCTACACGGTCCCCAGCGGCACGGTCACGACCGCCTCCGGCAACATTCAAGTGCGAGGGTTCGCCTCCAACCAGGACGTAACGACGACCGATTACGATCGTCTCGGGCGCGTCGTGGTGGCCTCCGACCAGCGCGGCGTGACGCACAAATATGTTTACGACGCCGCCGGGCGGCTCTCGGCCGACGTGGTGACGAGCCTCGGTCCTTCGGGCGTCGTTCACGGCTCCGTGCGGGCCATCGGCACCACGTACGACGACGTGGGTCGGGTCCGCACGGTCACTAGCTACAGCGACACGGCCGAGACGGAGGTCGTCAACCAGGTGAAGGACGCCTACGACGGCTGGGGGAACCTTAAGCAGGAGTGGCAGTCCGTAAGCGGCCCGGTGGACACCGGCAGCACGCCCAGCGTACAATACGCCTATGACGACGGCTACAGCACGTCGGGTTCCGACCGGCCGGCGCCTTATCTGCGGCTTTCGCGGACCATTTATCCCAACGGCCGTGACGTCCAGTACGGCTACGGCACAACGGGAGCGATCGACGACATCATGTCCCGGCTGGAAAGCATCGGCGACAATTCGGGCACCTTCGCCACGTTCAACTACCTGGGCGCGGGCACGATCGCGGTCGAGGACTTCGTCCAGGCGCAGGTGAAACTCGACTATAATCCCGGCAACGACGGCTCGCTGACCGGCTTTGACCGATTCGGGCGGATCGCCGACCAGCTTTGGGAGCACTATCATCTCAGCGGCGGCAATGAAGTCGTCGATGGCACCGTGGACGAATACACCTACACGTATGACCGCGCCGGCAACGTCCACAGCCGGCTGAACGATACGAAGACCAACGGCTCGCTCGACGAGGTTTACGGCTACAACGATGTCGATGAGTTGATCTCGGTGGCCCGCGGCGGCAGCGCCTTTCAGTCCTGGACGCTCGACAGCCTGGGCAACTGGCTGAACTTCACCGACGGCAGCGACAACGGACACCAAGACCTTCAACGCCGTCAACGAGGAGACCGGTTCCACGGTCTCTGCCACTTCGGCCTACGACGCGGCCGGCAACGCCACGACGGTGGCGGAGCCGAATAACCCAACCAATGGTCTGACCTGCACCTACGATGCTTGGGACCGGCTGGCCTCGGCCGGCGACGGCACGAACGCCATCACCTATCAATACGACGGCACGGGCCGGCTCACCGAGCGGATCGTGGCCGGCGGAACGACCGAGAAGTATTTCTACTCCGGGCAGCAGGCGGTGCAGGTCTATTCGTACAGCAGCGGCGGGACGTTCCAAGGCGGCCAGCAGTACATCTGGTCGCCGCTTTACGTTGATACGCCCATTCTTCGCGACACGTATGACAGCAGCGGCGATCTTGTGGCAGCCGACCGGCTCTACTACACGATCGACGCCAACCACAACGTCACCTCAGTGACGAACTCCTCTGGCGTCGTCCAGGAGCGTTACTCCTACACGGCCTACGGCCAGGTTACGGTATACGACGCGAGTTGGGCCAACCCCGGGCAAACCTCGGCGGTCGGCAACACGCGCCTTTTCGCCGGTATGGACATCGATCCTTTGACGGGCGCGTATTATGACAATGCGCGATGGTTCAACGCCTCCAGCGGTGCGTTCTTCAACAGAGATCCAGTGGAAAGCTCGCCGAATCTCTACGCCTACTGCGGCGATGATCCAGTGCTTCTCGTTGATCCCACGGGTGACGATTGGTGGCCGCCGTCAACGTGGCCGGGTATCAGGCCGATTTTCAATCCGCCTGGCCCACCGGAGCAGCCTACGTCCCCGCCGCTTCCACCACCACCTCCGCCCCCCTCAACCCCACCTTCGGGGCAATCAATACCTCCTTCATCACCTACGCCGCCACCCGGCGCCCCTGGCTCCAGTTGCTGCGACGACGCCAGCAAGGAGGCGGAAAAGCAATTGTTTAACAACATCGCTGACCAGTTGAACGACCTAGCTTCGAAACTGCCCCCTGAAATGGGTGCGAAGTATTTTATGTTGATAAAGATACTTAGGAATGCGGCGGAGACCGGGGAAAAGTGTGGCAAGGCGCAAGAAATCTTGAACGAGTGTCAGGATTTTTTTAAGCATCCCCGGGAACTGCTAAGTTCACACTGTGTGCCCATGCTATTATGAATCTTGGCTCCGACAATACGACATCATTATACATGGCCACGCAGACTTGCGCGAACATGATTAAGGCGGCCGGGGGTTGAGGGATTCCTGGCAGGGACCGGATAATGATCCCCCGCACAGGAGCTTGCAATGGTTGGAGGACTCCCGAAATATTGGCCTCTTTTGGAGCAGCGTATGAAATGCACCGCAACGGCGTTCCTAAGCGTCTGTTTTGTTTGTGCCTTGCTATTTACGGGACTGATCTCCGCGGGCTTACTCAGTTGGTGTCGGACGGCGTGCTCACAAGATTAGGCCAAAGGTGCCCCAGAGGGCACGTTTGGGCAGGTTTCCCGAATGACTAAGAATATGGACCTCGGAGGCGGAATAAATGTTCGGGAGTTTTGCTAAGACGTCGTTCGTGCTTCCGTTCCGTTTCCTGCCGGGGTCTGTTATATTGATTGGCACGTTACCCCGCAGATCGTTCAACGAAAGCTCGACCCCATGAACCGAATTGCGATGCCGATGCTCGTGTTTGGCTTGATGATTGCTTGTGTGCCACCGGGCTCGGGATCAGAACCGAATGCGGAGGACGCCAACGCAGTTGCCGAAATCAAGCGACTGCGAGGCATTGTCACCTTTGATGAAAAGATTCCCGGCAAGCCAGTAGTTGCAGTAAACCTCATCATGAGCCAGAACATGACGGACGCTGGCGTGGAGCAGCTCAAGGGGCTCCTGAAATTACGAGAGTTGTACCTTGCAAATACCAAGGTGACGGACGCTGGCGTGGAGCACCTCAAGGGGCTTTCACAGTTGCAGCAGTTGGACCTTAGTGGTACGGAGGTGACGGACGCTGGCTTGGAGCACCTCAAGGGGCTCTCACAGTTGCAGCAGTTGGATCTTAGCGGCACGAAGGTGACGGACGCCGGCTTGGAGCATCTCAAAGGGCTCTCGCACTTGCGGACGTTGAACCTTGGCGGCACGAAGGTGACGGACGCTGGCTTGGAGCACCTCAAAGGGTTCAAGCAATTGCAGGAGTTGGACCTAAGGGAGACCCACGTTACAAACGGTGGCTTGGAGCACCTCAAGGGGCTCTCGCACTTGCAGACATTGTACCTTAGCGGTACGAAGGTGACGGACGCTGGTTTGGAGCATCTCAAGGGGCTCTCGCAATTGCAGACGTTGATGCTTTGGGATGCCGAGGTGACGGATGCTGGCTTGGAGCACCTCAAGGGGCTTTCGCAATTGCGGACGTTGAACCTTGTGCGTACCCAGGTGACGGATGCTGGCTTGGAACACCTCAAGGGGCTCTCACATTTATGCGATTTGAACCTGTCCAATACCCAGGTGACGGACGCTGGCTTGGAGCACCTCAAGGGGCTCTCGCAATTGCAGGGGCTGGACCTTCAAAATACCCAGGTGACGGACGCTGGCTTGGAGCACCTCAAGGGGCTCTCGCAATTGCAGACGTTGGACCTTCAAAATACCCAGGTGACGGACGCTGGCTTGGAATACCTCAAGGGGCTCTCGCAACTGAAGATATTGAGCCTTAGGTATACCCAGGTGACGGACGCTGGCGCGAAAGACCTTCAGGAGGCGTTGCCAAAAGTGGGGATAATCCGCAGATGAAAAGGCATGGGAGGCGAGAAAGGTGTATCAGGAACCGTTATTGAGCGCTCCGAGCGATAACTGATGGAGACGCACAAGGGGCACCCATAACCGCCGCTGGATCACGTCTCCTGAAATGCGAGACGCTGTCCTGGTCCAGTGCCCTGGTCCAGCGACCTTTGACAACCGAGGAGGGGCATGAAAAGGGGACATCACTGATATTGACAGGATGGGCAAGGAATGATAATGTATCGTCATGCCGCGAACGGCCCGAGCCACTGAAGCGGGGATGATTTACCACGTTCTCAATCGCGGGAACGGGCGGATGCGGATTTTTCACAAGGCGGGGGATTACGAGGCGTTCGAGCGCGTTGTCGAGGAGTCGTTACGGATCAGGAGCCCCGAGCCATTCGGCGTCGCATTTTTCCGCCGGGCATCTTCCGATGGACCTGAGCAGCCAGACAATCGACGTGCAGCCCGGCCGGTTTCCCCGCTCGTTCCACGTGGTGGCCAAGCCCCTCGGCTCGCGGTGCAACCTGGACTGCGTCTACTGCTATTACCTTCACAAGAAGGCGCCCGTTCACAGCAAAGGGGACAGTCCCATTTTCGCGGCAGGGTGAGGCTCTTCCGCGTCAGGACGAGGCAGATGCCGCGAAAATCGGTACGGTCCCCGTGAACGGGCGTATCTCGGACGAACTGCTGGAAGAGTTCATCCGCCAGTATATCGCCGGCCAGGAAGTCGATCGGGTGGTCTTCAACTGGCATGGCGGCGAACCGGCCCTGCTGGGCCTCGATTTCTTTCGCAAGGCGATCGACATCCAGCGGAAGTATGCCGGGGCGATGCGGGTGGACAACGATCTCCAGACCAACGGCACTCTGCTGGACGAGTCGTGGTGCCGGTTCCTCAAGGAGCACAATTTCCGGGTCGGGCTGAGCATCGATGGCCCGAAGGACCTGCACGACCGCTTTCGGGTGAGCAAAGGAGGCGAGCCCACGTTCGACCAGGTCTACCGGGCGGTGCGCCTGCTGCAAGAGCACGACGTCCCGTTCAACGCCTTGACGGTCATTAGCTCGGCCAACGCCCGGCATCCGGACGAGGTCTACGACTTCCTTGTCGAAGACCTCGGCTGTCCGCGGCTGCAATGGCTGCCCTGTGTGGAACCGAAGGACTTTTGCACCGTCGCCCCCGGCTATTGGGATCCCGCGGGGATGCCGGTCATGGGGACCGAGGCCGCCAGGCCGGGCACTGCGGATTCGGCAGTCACCGATTGGTCGGTGGACCCCGACGACTGGGGCGAGTTCCTCTGCCGCACGTTCGACCGCTGGCTGACGAAAGGATTCGGGAAGGTGACGGTTCACTGGTTCGAGTCGTTGGTGGGCCAATGGATGGGGAAACCGGCGTTGATCTGTTCCTTGGCGGAAGTCTGCGGGCGATCGCTGGTGACGATGGAAATGGACGGCAGCGTCTACTCGTGCGACCACTTCGTCTACCCGGAGTACCGGGTCGGACATCTCCACGACAAGAATGCTCGCCTTGGCGACATGGTCTATTCCGCGCGGCAACGGCGGTTTGGCCTGAACAAGCGCGACACGCTGCCGGAGTACTGCAAACGGTGCCGGTACCGCTTTGCCTGCAACGGCGAATGTCCGAAGAACCGGTTCCTCAAGACGCCGGACGGCCAGCCGGGCCTGAACTATCTCTGCTCGGGCAACAAGCGATTCTTCGCCCACGCCGACCCGCACCTGCGCCGCATAGCCGGCGGGCTACGACCTTCGTGAGCGTCCAGCCGGGAAGAAAACGGGAGGTCCGATATTGGAAATAGGGGAAGTGTGCATCGGACATCGTTATTCGATCAGTAGGTTGCGATTCCCAACTCCGGGACGGCCAGCCGGGCCTGAAGTATCTCTGCTCGGGCAACAAGCGGTTCTTCGCCCGCGCCGACCCGCACTTGCGCCGCACCGCCAGCGGGTTGCGGCCCTTGCTACTTCACCACCGGGCGGAGAACGATGTTCCGATACTCGATGCCCGTGTGATCGCCCTGCAAATAGATCGGGCCGGGCCGAAGCGTATCGCTCCACAGCGCCCCGCCCGTGCAGCCCAGTAGCGGCTGGTTGTCGATGATCTTCGTGCCGTTGAGGATCACCGTCACGTGCCGATCCACCATCGTAATGTCCATCGTTTGCCACTGGCCGGCCGGTTTTTCGGCGGCCTCGGTGGGGCAGATGCGGCTGTAGATGGCGCCCATGTTGTGCGGATCGAGCTTCTTGCCGTAACTGTCGAACACCTGCACTTCGTAAATGCCGCGCAGATAGACGCCGCTATTGCCGTTCTTCGGCACGCGCGTTTCCAAAGTGATGTTGAAGTCGTTGAACTCCTGGTCGGTCCGCAGGTTGCCGAACGATTTGTGCGGCTGGCCGGGCTCTTGCTCGACCTTGTTCACCAAGAGTCCGTCCTGCACGCTCCAGCCGTTGACCGAACGAGGATTGGTCAGCCGCCAGCCGGTGAGGTCCTTGCCGTTGAACAGCACGATCGGCTCGCCAAACTTCACTTTGGAAAGATCGGGAGCGGGCGGCAGCGGCGGCGACCGCTTGCCGGTAAACGGAACCTTGGCCTCGGCATCTTTGGCCGGGTCGTTGACCGTCAGCTTCAGCGTGTCGCCTTCGACCGAGGCGGTGATCGTCGTCGTGACCGGCGCCGGCGCCTTGGCGGCTCGCCGCACGCGGGTGAGCACAAGCGTGCCGTCTTCCACTTTGGCGGTAGTGACCGGCTCGACGCTTCCGCCGCCCCAGAGGAGTTTCGCCCGCAAAGTGCCGTCGTCCTGCTGCGTGACGCCCAACCAGCCCGCTCCGCCGCCGGGAATCGTAAGGTCCCAACCGCCGAGGAACGGTTTCGCCGCGTCGTCGGCCAGCGCCCTCCCGACGACGCCGCAAAATGCGAAGGTCGCCAATCCAACGGCCATCGCGGAAAACACTCTTCGACGCCAGCCCGATCGCCGGGCAACAACCTGGGGAAAGCGCGCGTGCATGGTAGCTCCTTCAGTCGAGGGTGAGGTTGGGGAGGGTTTGGGCGCCACGGGCTGCTTGTCAGCCAGATGCCGAACACAGGGAGACGAACTGCCCGTGGCAGCGGGGCAACATCGACCGGATTCTACCGCGCGGCAATCGGCCAATGCAACCGGCTGGAGCCTTGCGCCAAGAAAAGCCGGTCGCCCGCGTGCGAGGCAACCCGTCTTGAACGCCGGTGGGGGTTAGAAGTTGGAGCCGGAACGCTGGGCCGGCGGAGTCGTGCTGCTGATCGGCGGCGGCGTGAGCACCGGTTCCGGCGTCGGCGGCGGGGGGGCAAAGGTCTGTGCGCCGGCGCCGGGGGCGTGGTTTGGGCCGGCTGCGGCGTCGAAGGCTGGTAGTAGGACTGCGGCTGCGTTGCGGGCGGATAGTAGTATTGTTGCGTCGCCGGCGGCGCGACGTACGCGGGAGCCGGGGCCACGTAGTAGGGTGCCGGGGCATAGTACGGGTACGGATACGGATACCCGTAGTAAGGACGATAGTAGTAGGGCGGCGGATAATAGGCCGGTGCGCCCACGCCGATCCCGATGGGGAACCCGATGCCTACGCCAATCCGCACCCCGCCCGCTTCGGCCGACCACGGAAAGGCCAAGCCGACCAGAACGGCGCCAACCAACAGAGGCTCTTATCAACCTCATGGCAAATCCTCCTGCAAATGCGTCCTTCGCCACACGCTTTTCCATACGTTTGGCTGCGAAAGTGGATCGTACCGACCAGCCGGGAATCGGCAAATGCCAGTTTGCGATGCCTTGGAACCACCAATGTTGGGGTGCTGCAAACCGAAAGATCGGTGCCACAGCACCGTGCTCCGCCGTAGTAGCCAGGCGGTTTCGCGCTCCCCACGAGCCACTCCGCTGGAACCGTAAGTACTTGTCAAGTAAAGAGTTGTGCTTAGCGTGCTGACCGCCGCGCGGAGGACTCCCATAATGGCCATCACAACGCGATTGCTCGCGGCAAGCCGCCGGTAGGACTGCTGATCCCAGGAATTTACATGCACTCTTTCTTTTCACGCGGGTCTTCCGATTGTAAAATCCGCGACGGCATCCGGCACTCTCGCGCGCGGCTTTTCAACAGGTCGGGCTGACATCATATAAGGTTGTTGTCATGGATGCAAAGCAGAAGCTCGTGGCCGTCATTTCGCCGTGGGAACAACTTCCCCAGGTCGTGAAGAAGAAGTTCCGCGTGGAGAGTCTGCCGGAGGAGAAAAAAGTCATGGTCTGGCGAGACGACTTGCAGACCGACGAGGACTTGGAGGCCGAATTGAAGGCGATCGGCATTACCGCGATCGAGCTTCGCAGAAGCACTCCCACCGAGTGGAAGACGATCGATTAGTGCCCTGTCATTCGTGGTTTGATGAATTGCGTCGGGGCGGCAGTACAACTGCCGCCCCGACCCGTCAAACGCCCCCCAAATGGCTGCTCCAGTGCGGGTTTCGCGGGCGCTCTCGGACGGGCTCAAGCGGCAGAAATCTGCGGGCGAAATAAGATGAGGGGATTCCCTGCAAACAGCGTACAACGAAGCCGTTGGCGTCCGAAAGCCGGCGGATTCTCTGCACCGAAACAGGCAGAATATGAAGCCATCGGTCTTCTGGCTGGGCATCGTTGTTCTCGCGGCGTCGGTCAGCTATGGACAAGCGGTCCGCGAGACGCCGCCGAGCCCTCCTTGGGATGCGGCCATCGCCGCGCTTATCGAGGAGCTTCAGGACGAGAATCCTGCCGGTGCGCAGCGCGGCCGCCATGGCGCTCGGCGAATTGGGGCCGATGGCCAAGGCCGCGATTCCCGGGCTGGCCCAATTGATGTGCGACCGTGACGGGTATGTTCGCTCCGCGGCCGCCAAGGCCTTGGAGGCCATGGGATCGGCGGCTGCTCCCAGGCTCGGGCAATTGCTCTTTGCCGGCAACAGGCGTGTCCGCGAACTCGCGGCACAGACTTTGCGGACGATCGGACCGGACGCCAAGGCGGCGATACCCGCCCTGACCGCGGCGCTGCGCGACGAAATTCCATCGGTTCGCGACGCCGCCAACATGGCCTTGCGCGCGATCGGGCCGGAAGCGCAGGCGGCGATTCCCGCCCTTGCAGAGTTGTTGCGCGACCGGGACCGTTATGTCCGTGGTTCGGCCGCACTCACGCTGGAGGGGATGCACGCGGCGGCCGTACCCAGTGTCGTGCCGTTGCTTCACGACTGCGACGCGAGTGTCCGTGAACTGGCGGCTCAGACCTTGCAGTCGATCGGGCCGGATGCGAAGACGGCGACTGCCGCGCTCATGGAGACGCTTCGGGACGAGAACCCTGCGGTTCGCAACGCGGCCAACATGGCGCTGCGAGCGATAGGCCCCGATGCGAAGGTGGCGATTCCCGCCCTGGCCGACTTGATGCGCGATCGCGACGGTTATGTCCGCGGTTCCGCCTCCCTGACCTTGGAAACGATGGGTCCGTCGTCCGTGCCCAGTCTGGCGCCTTTGTTTCACGATAGCGACTGGCGCGTTCGGGAATTGGCGGCGCAGACGATGCTGCAGATCGAGGTGGAATCGCAAATTCGCTTCGCCCCGGGCCAGTGAGCCCGCCTTCGCATGAGAAGTAGTTCTGCTCCCTTTTTGAGCGGCGTTTTCGGCGCGGTGGTTGCCATGGCGGCGGCCATCGTCCACGGCGGCACGGTCACGGTGTGGCCGGCGCCGGCCGACGAGGAACTGTCGAAGGATTTTCGCGTTACCGTCAACGGCCAGGAGTCGCCGGTCTACGTGGCCAAGGTGGCGCCCGGGGAGCCGGCCCTCCGCTGGAAGGCCATGGATGACAAGGCCCGTTCGGCGGATTATTACGAGAAGGCCGCCTTCACCGCATTCGACATGCGCGGCGCGGTCAGCGTGGTCGTCCAATGCCAAGGCCCGATCCGCGCCGCACGCGTCCTCCCGTCGTCACTGAAGATCGTGCCGGAAATGTCACGAAAACCGGCTCACGATTTCCATGACGGAGCCCAAGCCGCTGACGGTCGAGGTGAACGGCGACTGGGTTCACAGCCTGCACATTCTGGCCGGCGCCGGAAGAAATCCGCCCCGCGCCGACGACCCCGACGTGATCTACTTCGGCCCGGGCGTCCACGAAGTAACCCACGTGGAGGTTGGCAGCGGCAAGACGGTTTACATCGCGGGCGGGGCCGTCGTGCGCGGTGTCATCGGCCCCGACGAGCCTTTTCGCATCAGCAGCTACAGCGGCCTGCGGACGTACAGCCCCACGTTCGTCCTCCGCGGCAAGGGCATCACGTTCCGCGGCCGGGGAATCATCGATGGTTCCCACTGCACGACCCATGCCCGGAATCTGTTGGTCGTGGAAGGTTCCGACATTCGCATCGAGGGCGTCATCCTCCGCGACTCGAGCACTTGGAGCCTTCCCATACGGCAATCCGACCGCGTGACCGTGGAGAACGTGAAAATCCTCGGCTACCGCGCCAATTCGGACGGCATCGACATCTGCAACAGCCGCGACGTGACCGTTCGCGGTTGCTTTCTCCGCACCTTGGACGACTTGATCGTCGTGAAAACCAACGGCGGCCGCGGCGAGGCCCGGCACATCGTCGCCCGCGACTGCGTGTTATGGAACGAGGTGGCCCACGCGCTGAGCATCGGAGCCGAACTGCGGCAGAACGTGGACGACGTGCTGTTTGCCAACTGCGACGTGATTCACGACAAGGGCCGCGAATGGTCGCTGCGCATCTACCATTGCGACTCGGCCCGCATCTCGAACGTGCGGTTCTCCGACATCCGAATCGAGGAATCCGCACGCCTGATCTCGCTGTGGATCAACAAGGCGTACTGGTCGCGGGACCAGGAGCGCGGGCACATCGACGGCGTCACGTTCAGCGGCATCACGGCGACGGCCGATCCGCTGCGGATCGAGCTTGAGGGTTTCGACGCGTCGCATCTCGTTGAGAACGTGGCGTTCCGCGACGTGGTAGTCAACGGCAAGCCGCTGACCAACGACGAGGTGAAGTCGAACGCCTTTGTGCGAAACGTCAGCGTCGAGCCGTGAGACGGGGGCCGGAACTTATTGGTTCCGTTGTTGATTATGCGGCAGTTCGGGCCCCTTCTCCCGGGAAAACGGACTCGTTTCACGAGCCCTTGTTGCGGTAGTAATGCAAGACTCAATAGGACTCTTCTCCCGGCTTTTTACGGGGTCTGGCGGAAGGGCTTTTGGGCTTCGTAGAGGGCGATCTGGGCCTTGAGGGATTCGGCCATGGACGGCTTGTCCTGGCGGGCGGCCAGTTCCGCGGCTTTGCGGGCTGTTTCGACCGCCTCGGGAAAACGGCCTGCCTCGGCGTAAGCGGCGGCCAGCGTGCCGAGAATCGCCGGGTCGCGCCCGGCGGAAAGCTGGACGGCCCGCCGGGCCAGATCCATCGCCTCAGCCCCGTTGCGGATCGAAGCGTTCGGATTGGTCGCCAGCATCCAGGCCGTATCATTCAACATCGCGAGATCGTTCGGCCGCGAACGGAGCAACGCCTGCCGCTGGGCCAGCGTGTTCCGAATCGTTTCCAACTGCGATCGGGTGTCGCCGAGGTTGCTTGCGCCGGAGCGTAGTCGGGGGCGAGCTCCACGGTTCTCTGGAATTGGGTGACGGCCTCATCGAGTTCTCCGCGGCCGGCCAGGACACTGCCCAGGTTGTAATGGGCCACTGCCAGGTCGGGGTTGAACTCCAAGGCCTTGCGAAACTGGATGCCGGCCTCGTCGCGTTGCCGGCGATGCAAAAGAACCCGGCCAATGTTGTTGTATACCTCGGAGTAGTCGGGCAAAATTTCCAACGCCTTCTGGTAGTGGACCATGGCCTCTTCCTCTTGTCCGCTATCGGCAAGGTTCAAGCCCAGGTTGGCGTGGGCCACGGCGTCGTTGGGGGCGATTTCCAAAGCTCTGCGAAGATGCACGATCGCCTCGGCATAGCGTCGTTGCTCGTGAAGGACCGCGCCGAGGTTGTCCAGGGCCTGAAGGAAGTCGGGCCGCATTTCCAACGCCTTTTGGTAGTGGGCAATCGCGTCGTCGAGCCGACCGAGTTTTCCCCATGCCACGCCCACGTGGTACTCAGCCTGTTCATTGCGCGCGCCTTGGCCACCGTGTCCTCCCAAATCGACAGCATGCTCCGGTAATCGAAGTTGCGGCGGAAGGCAACGACGCCGAGCGAGACCGTTGCGGCGGCCAACAGCGTGCCGGCGGCCAACCGCGCGGTCGGTAGCGGAATCTTCCCACGCCGGACAAGGCGTTGGCCCGCCAAAAATCCGCCCACGATCAGGCTGGCGATCACGGCGGCCAACGGCAAATACATGCGATGCTCGAAGGCGGCTTGGCCCAGCGGATAAATGCTGGAGCTGGGCGCCAGGATCAGGAAGAAGCAGGCGCCGACGAAGCCCCATGCCGGCCGCCTGGCCAAGGCCCAAACGGTGGCGGCCAACAGGCCTACAACCACCATGCCGGGCCAGAGTACGGCGCCGGCCGTCCTCGCTGCCGGCCACTGGTAGTCCAGGCACAGGCCTGACGGCCACAGCGACAACCGCAGGTAATGGGCAATCACGCCGGGCTGCGTCAACAAGTACAACCACCACGTGACGTCCCGCATCGCGAGGCTGTGAGGGCGTTCCGTGGTGCCGGCCGTTGACGCGACCAACCACGCCAGCAACAACCACGTACTGGCCAAAGCCAGGCAAAAAAAACCCCAGCGGCGCCGGCAGGCTTCGCGAAAGGACCCGGTGAAAAAGTCCGGTCGTACAAGAGCACGACAAGCGGAGCGGAAACCATGATTTCCTTGACGGCCATGCCCAGCAGGCACGCTATCACGGAGCCGACATACCAGACGACTGGCGGAAGGATGAAGGATGAAGGATCAATACCCGGCCCTGATCCCTGACCCCTGACCCCTGACCCCTCAACGCTTGCGCCGCGGATGGTGGGGACTGTCCCGATTTTCGCGCTAGCGAAAATGGGACTGTCCCCTTCAGCGCCGCGGATGAAAAAATATAGCGTCAGCAGATAGAACAGTCCTGCCAACGACTCGGCCCGTTGGACGATGTAGGTAACCGACTCGGTTTGCAACGGATGAACGGCCCAAAGCAGGGCCACGGCAAAAGCCAGCGGCAGGGCTGCTTTGCCCCAGCGGTCGCGCAGCGACGGCAGCAGGAATGTCCGCCGCAGGATGCCGAACAGCAGCAGGGTGCCGAGAAGGTGGATGGCCAGGTTCACCGCATGATAACTCCAAACCTCATCACGGCTGATGGCATAGTTGATCGCCAGAGAGAGGTTCAACAATGGCCGGCCGCTGACGGTTTCGCCGTGGTTTGGCGGAGAAAGCGGCACCGAGATCGGCCAGAGTTGGCGAATCGTCGGATTCCGGACGATTGCCGCAGGATCGTCGAAGACGAAGGTCCCGCCGAAGCTGCTGCTAAAGGCCGCAGCCGTGACCAGCATGATCAGGCCCGCCGCTGCCAGGATCATCCCGCTGCCGGCCGGCTTATCCATGCGCGGCCGGTACATGATGCGACTGGCAGGCAACTTGGATCGGTTGCGGCGTCTCATGGGCTACATCATAGTATAGCCGATTTGCAGCGGGATTTTTCCGATGGGGCCCATGCGTTCTTCTCGCGTGCCCGGCGCGGCTTCACTTGTTGCGATGACGACGTCTGGACCGAAGTCGCGAAACGGTACGTTCGACGAGTGCGCAGTCGCGAAGATAGCGATGCCAGCCGCGAGGTCCCAACGCCATCGCTTGCCATGCCAGCGAGAACATTGGGAAATGCGCACCATGGGCGGCCGCCGCCAATGCCGTGTTCACGTCCACCGAAAAGCGTGCCGCTCGGGCGACGCCTTGGCCGGCGGGATGCCGCTCGATCCAGGGCGGCAGATGCCGATCGAGAACCGCCTCCATCTGGCGTTTGAACTCGTGGCAGTGCCGGCTCATGGCCGTCGTTTGCGTGGCATCGTGAATGCGGAAGCACGCCAGCGGATCGGGGCAATAGATCGCATCGCCGCGGCCGGCAAGCTTCAGCCAGAAATCCCAGTCGGCGGTGTAGGAAAGTTGTTCGTCCATGCCGCCGACGGCCAGGGCGGCCTCGCGCCGGAAAACCACCGCTCCAATGAACAAAAAGTTCTGAATCAACAATCGCTCTTGCAGCAAGTCGGCCGGTACGGCAGCGGTCTGCACGGGCAGGGGCAGCGCCACCGGCCTAACGGCCTGCCATTGCTGTCGATGAACTGGGAAGCATGGCAAAGCCAGGTCGGTTGCGGCCGATCGGCCAACAGTTCCTTCACGATGGCCAGCCGCCGCGGCAGCCAGCAGTCGTCCTGGTGGAGCATCGTGAGATATTCGCCGCGGGCCAGCGAAAACCCGTGGTTCGTATTGGCCATCCAATTGCCGATGCGGCCGCGTCGACCACCACCAACGGCAGCGACGGCGAGTGCTGCCGGAGAATTTCGAGCGTGCCGTCCGTCGAGCCATCGTTGACGGCAAGCACTTCGATCTCCGAATCGCCCTGGCTGCGGATGCTTTCCAGGGCCGCGGCGAGATAGCGCTCGCCGTTGTAGGTCGGCATAATCACCGACAACCAAGGCGTCGCTCCGGCGCGGCTGGAACCCGAGTTGGAGGCGGAAACGGTCATTGCACGGGCTCGCGACGGGTATCCGGCCTTCCACTTTGGGGCGGGCACTGCTGCGGCAAGAGGCGGGTGGTCAACGGCTTTCGTGCGAACGCCACGCCGCAGGCCGGCCGCCGCCAGACATAGTTCTCGATCCAGCAATAGGGAATCGCAAGCAGCGTCGCCACGCCCGCCAGGAGCCGCACTACGATGGCGCCGGCGCGCGCCGCACATAGGCAACGGGTGTTGTCGAGCCGGGCAACAACGAGAGAACGAGGACTCCCGCGCAGTTCAGCAGCGAGTCGGGCGCAACCGAAATCTCGGCGAATCCCCCGGCTTGCAACGCCTTTTGCAATCCTTCCCGGGAGGGAATTGTCACGTGCCGCGGCGCCTCGGCCGCTCCTTGCCATCGCGACTTGAGCCGGGCGGCCTGCACACTATCGCACAACGGGGCGGCGACCGCCAACCAACCGCCCGGCTTCAGCAAGGTCCAGCACTTTCGCAACAGCCCGTTGACGTCCAATACATGTTCGATCAAGTGGTAGGCGGTGACAACGTCGAAGCTCTCTGGCGGGAAAACCTGATCGAGGTTGTTGGCGTCGGCGCAGACGCCGGGGATGCCCCATTGGGTGCGCAGCGATTCGACGACCTCCGGCTGGAAGTCGGCGCCGCATACTTCATAGCCGAGACGGCGGAATGCGGCCAGTCGCAAGCCTCGCCCGCAGCCCACGTCGAGCATGCGCCCGCGGTGTGCCGCCGAGCTGTGCGTGCGGCCGACAACCCGCCGGGCGTCGGCACGGTACATGGGGTGATAGAACAGCGAGTATTCCATTGCCGACAGCCATCGCTTCAGCCGGCTCTCGCCGCCCAATCCCGTCGCGAAGCTGTACGCCGGCGGATAGAATCCCAACAGGTCGGCTTCGCGGGGCGCCGGCCTCAGCAAGGCGGACCGGCAGCCGACGCAGCGGCGAAACTCCCAACGATCGGGCGAGCGGCCCAGGCGGTCAAAAACGTCGTCCCAAAGCGGCACGGTCGCGGTCTCTCCACAATAAAGGCAGGGCGGTTCCGCCGACATCATGCCGGAGTCGGAAGCCGCAAGGCCCGGTCGGTTGCCACGCTGAGAAGGAGAGTCGTGAGCCATTACGCGGCACCCCGGCGATGGATGTTCAACAAGGTAATGCGGCCTCGCGCGAGGCGCGGTCGCCTGCCGTCGGCTTCAGCCCTTGCGGCGCTTCTCCCGCGGCAGGTCGAGAATGCCCACCAGGAACGACGCAAAAATCGCCTCCACGCCCAACGTGAACAGTGTGCCGGCCAGAACCCAGTAGCCCGGCGAGAACACTTCCAGGGTCCGCAGCCAGTGGATCAGCACCGGCACACCAAAGGCGGCCGCCGCCAGAATGAGGCCTGCGCCGAGCAACAGCCCGCGCTCGACGGAAAACCAGGAAAGCAGTTTTGTCATGCGGGCGTCTTCGAACACCGGATCAATCTGATGGGTGTACAGCTTGGCCAGAAAACCGAACACCAGCAAATTGGAGCCGACGATGGACAGCAGCGAGGCGGTGTACATGAAGTTCGGCCCGAAGACGTTGCTGTACTTCCCGTAGCCGGCCAGCAGCGCCGCGGGGATGGCCGCCACGCCGGCGAGCGTCAGCAGGAGTCCCGGCAGAATAAAGAGGAACAGGGGGCTGCACATCAACATGAAGCGCAGGTGCCGCCAGCCGTCGCGGAAGCTTCGCAGATGCGGCCGGCGGGTGCGGCCGTCGGGGAACAGCGTAATGGGAATCTCTTGGATCTTCAGTCCCGCCATCGAGCTTTTGATCACCATTTCGCTGGCCAGTTCCATGCCCGGCATTTGCAATCGCATTCGGGCGACGGCCTCTTTGGTGAAGCCGCGCATGCCGCACTGCGTGTCGCCCACGCCGGTGCGGAACAGCAGATTGAGGAACCGGCTCAACAGGGGGTTGCCGATCCAGCGGTGCAGCCAGGGCATGGCGCCGGGCTTGATCTCGCCGGCCAACCGGTTGCCCACCACCAACTCCGCCCCGCCGCGGAGCCGATCGACGAACCGGCCGAGATCGGTGAAATCGTAGCTGTCGTCGCAATCGCCCATGATGACGAAGCGGCCGCGGGCTTCCTCGAAGCCGGCCCTCAGCGCGTTGCCATAGCCGCGCAGCGGCTGGTGCACGACCCGCGCCCCGCCCTGTTCGGCCAACTCAACGCTGCGATCCGTCGAGCCGTTGTCGGCCACGACCACCTCGCCGACAATGCCCAAATCCTGCATCGCGGTCATCGCCTTGCGGATGCAAATCGGCAACGTCTGCTCTTCGTTCAGACATGGCATCACCACCGACAGCTCGATCGGCTGCGGCAAGCGGTCCTCGCGGGCGTCTTGTGCGGGCAGATTTTCAAACATAGGAATCTCACAATCCAACAACTCCATTCTAGGCCAAAGCGGGGAAAGTGCAACGAGCCAACGGCGGCCGATGCAGGAGGACGACCCGGCAGCAACTTGGTCTGTTGGGGTGGCAGTTGCACTGCCACCCCGCTGAATCGCCGGAACACGGGGGCGGCAGTTCAACTGCCACCTCAACGAACTGCACTCTTTGAGTGTGTCAGACTGCTACGGCATGTCGCGACACGGCATGCCCGCTTCGTACCGCGTCAACTTGGCCTTGATGGCTTGGGCCAACGTCTGGTCATTCCGCCGCGCGGCCATTTCCAAGGCTTTGCGAGCCGTTCTTACGGCTTCGGGAAACCGGCCCGCTTCCGCGTAGGCGGCGGCCAGGGTGTCGAGAATTTCCGGATCGCGGTTGCCGGTCAGCGTTGCCGCCCGCTGGGCGATTTCGACGGCCCTTCGGCCATCTCGCAGAGATGCCTCGCCGCTCGTGGCCAACGCCCGGGCCAACTGATTCAGCCCCATGACGTCATCGGGCTGCGAACGGATTACTTCGCTCCACTGGGCTATCGCCTCGGCAATTCTTCCTTGCCGGCACAGGGCGCCGCCCAAATTGCAACGCGCCTTAGCAAAGTCGGGCGCGATTTCCAGCGTCTTTTCATACTCGGCCGTCGCCTCGGCCAGGCGTCCGCCCCGCGCCAAGGCATTGCCCAGGTTGTAGCGCGCGTCGGCAAATTGGGGATCAATTTCCAACGCCTTCCGGTACTGGGCGATGCCCTCGTCCAGTTGCCCGTTTCGCACCAGAGCAACGCCCAGGTTGCTGTACGCCTTGACCTCGCGGGGATTGAGCTCGCAGGGCCTTGCGGTACTCGACCAACCCTTCGTTGACCCGCCCGCAATTGACCAACGCCTCGCCGAGGCTGTTATGATACTCTGCGTCGTGGGGCTTGATTTCCACGGCCTTCTGATAATGGGCGATCGCTTCCGAGAACTGTCCTTGTTGTGCCAGGGTGACAGCATAGCCGTAGTGTGCGCGCGTGGTCGTGGGTTTTGGCGACCGTGTCCTGCCAAATGGAAAGAGCGCTCCGGTAATCCCCATTGCGATGGAACGTGGCAACCCCCAAGGCGATCGCCGCGAACGCCACCAAACAGCCGCCGCCGGCCTGTAACACCCGCGGTGGAATTACCTCGTGACGAACAAGCCACCAGCTCGCGAGGAATCCGCCGACCATCAAGCCGGCGATCACCGCCGCCAGCGGCAGATACATGCGATGCTCCGCGATGGTCTGCGTCGCTACGGGGACCACGCTGGAGGTCGGGGCCAAGATCGCGAAGAACCACGCCCCAAGAAAACCGACCTTCGGCCACCGCCAAACCGCCACGACCGTCGCCACCGCGAGCAATCCGACCAGGATCGCGTAGGGCACGATCTCCATGGCGCCTTGGGCCGTGCCCTGTCCGTAGTCGAACAACAGCGGGTATGGCCACACGCACAGCTTCAAATAGTGAACGATCGCCCCGAACTGGGTGCCGAAGTATGCCCAGCAACTCACGCCCGCGCCAAAGCCGGCTGTGCCTCCACGGTTGCCCGCCGAGATCACCAACCATCCCAGCAGCAACCAGGTGGCGGCCAAGGCACAAATACAAGCCGTGCCGTCGCCGCCAGGCCTCGCGGAACGAACCGGCACAAAACGTCCGGTCGTACAGCAGCACAATCAGCGGGGCGGAGACCATTACCTCCTTGCTGGCCATGCCCAACAGGCACGCTGCCACGGAGCCGACATAGCAGGCGACTGGCAAGGATGAAGGATGAAGGATGAGAATCCGGTTCTGACCCCTGACCCCTGACCCCTCTACGCTTGCGCCGCGGATGAAACAATACAGCGTCAGCAGATAGAACAGTCCTGCGAGCGACTCGGCCCGCTGGACAATGTACGTCACCGACTCCGTTTGCAGCGGATGGACCGCCCAAAGCAAGGCAATCAACGAGGCCAGCGGCAAGGCTGTCGCGCCCCAGCGGTCGCGCAACGTCGGCAGCAGAAACGTCCGCCGCAGGATGCCAAACAGCAGCAGGGCGGAGACGATGTGAATCGCCAGATTCGCCGCATGATAACTCCAGACCTGGTACTCGCCGATGGCATAGTTGATTGCCAGCGAGAGGTTCAGCAGCGGCCGGCCGCGTGACGGTTTCACCGTGACGTGGCGGGCTAAGCGGTGCCCAGATCGGCCAGAGTTGCCGGATCGTTCGGTTATTGGGGATTGAGGGTAGGTCATCGAAGACGAACGGGCCCGAAAAACTATTGAAATACGCCGCCGTTATCGCCAGGACGACAACGGCCGCCGGCAGCAGAATGGCCGAGTTGCGCCAGGTTGCCGCGAACCGGCCCGGAAATCGCGAGAGATGCTGGTCGCCGGCAGACGTGCGCTCTCCAGACGCAGCCGTCGGAGCACTCGCCACGGACGTGGATTGTCTGCGACGTTTCATCAGTTCCCAAGTGGCTGACTACGAATCAGTCTGCACGCGTTTCCCGGCTGAGAACCGCGTTCGGTTCGTCAAGTGGGCTCGCGCAACAGGCCCAAGCGTTCGCGTTGGTAGGCGCCGCTGGCGACGCGAGCCACCCAGTGGGGATTCTCAAGATACCATTGTACGGTGCGGCGAATGCCGGCGGCAAACTCGTGCTCCGGCCGCCAACCCAACTCTCGGCGAATCTTGCCGGCGTCAATGGCGTAACGGCGATCGTGTCCCGGCCGGTCTTCAACGAACGTGATCAGCGACGAGCAGGGCGAGTGAGCCAAGCCCGGCGCAAGCTCGTCGACCAGCTTGCAGATCATTCGCACCACGTCGATGTTCGCCTGCTCGCAGCCGCCGCCGATGTTGTACGTTTCGCCGGGCACTCCGCCGGTCAATACCCGCCATAGCGCCGCACAGTGGTCCTCGACAAACAGCCAATCGCGGCACGTTCTCGCCGTCGCCGTAGACGGGCAGCGGCTTTCCCTCCAGGGCGTTGAGGATCATGAGCGGGATCAACTTTTCGGGGAACTGGTAGGGACCATAGTTGTTCGAGCAATTTGTGATCAGCACGGGCAGGCCGAAGGTGCGGAAATAGGCCCGCACGATATGGTCGGCCGCCGCTTTCGAGGCCGAATAGAGCGAGCTGGGATCGTAGCGGCTGGTTTCGCTGAAGCGGCCGGTCGGCCCCAGCGAACCGTACACCTCGTCGGTCGAGACGTGCAAGAAGCGGAACGCCGCCCGCCGAGCGGCCGGCAATCGGCCCGCGTAGCGACGGGCGGAGTCCAGCAGTTGAAACGTGCCTTGAACGTTGGTCCGCACGAACGTCGCGGGGCCGTCGATCGAGCGGTCGACGTGCGACTCGGCCGCGAAATGGACAATCGCCTCTGGCTCGTACTCCGCCAAGACCGCATCGACGGCCGCCTGGTTCGACAATATCGCTCTGCACGAACACGTGCCGCGGGTCGTGGATCGCGGCCCCCAGCGAGTCGAGGTTGCCGGCATACGTCAACTTGTCCAGATTGACGACGCGGACCGCCTGCCGGGCAATACATTGCCGCACAAAGCAGCTTCCGATGAAGCCGGCGCCGCCGGTAACGAGGATGGTTTCCATGAGAGCGTGGACTTGCGGTCTGAAACGCGGCCGGATCGGGGAGAACCCCTCCATTTAAGTATGTTTATCGGGCCGGCGATGTCAAGGCGCGGCACGCTGACCCCTCGATAATCCCCCGCGCATGAAAGCTCGGAAGGTGTCGATCATGTACTCCAGGTGGACATCGCGAAGTCCCGGATACACGCCCACGAAAAACGTGCTGTTCATAATGGCGTCCGTAGTGGTCAAGTCGCCGACAACGCGGTGCGGGATGTTCTGATAGGCCGGGTGGCGGAGCAAGTTTCCGCAGAAAAGATTCGCGTTTCGATCTTCGCGGCTTCGAGGTGCGTCGTGAGCTCATTGCGAGTGAAGCCGGCATCGTGGCGTACCGTGATGACAAAGCCGAAATAGGAGGGCTCGCTACCGGCCGGCGTCTCGGGCAGAATCAGCCGATCGGCATAAGGTTCGAGGGCCTCGCGGAGGAAAGCCCAATTCCGCCGCCGCGCGGCGATCATCTCGGGCAGCTTCTCCAGTTGCGCACAGCCGATGGCCGCCTGAATGTCGGTGGCCTTCAGATTGTAGCCGATGTGCGAATAGACGTAGCGGTGGTCGTAGCCGAAGGGCAGCGTGCCGAATTGATGGCCGAACCGCCTGCCGCAGGTGTTGTTGCTGCCGGGGCGCAATAGCAGTCGCGCCCCCAGTCGCGGAAGGAGCGCGCGATGCGGGCAAGCTGCGGATCGTCGGTTGCCACCGCACCCCCTTCGCCCAAGGTAATGTGATGGGCCGGATAGAAGGAGAGCGTGGCAAGGTGGCCGAACGTGCCGACCTGCCGGCCGTTGAGCTTTGTTCCCAAGGCGTCGCAGCAATCCTCGATCAGCCACAGCCCGTGCCTGCGACAGAACTCGGCCACACCGGCGGCGTCGAAGGGGATTCCCATGGTGTGGGCGATCAGCACGCCGCGCGTCCGCGGACCGACGGCCGCGGCGACCGCCTCCAGGCTGGGAACATAGGTTCCGAGATCGACGTTGACAAAGACCGGCACGGCGCCGATTCTGGAGGATGGGATTGACCGTGGTGGGGAAAGCGGCGGCCGCAGTAATGATTTCGTCGCCCGGCCGCACGCGCCGCTCGGCCAGCGAAGGAGAAGTCAGAGCCGAAGCGGCCAGCAGGTTCGCCGACGAGCCCGAATTGACCAGCATCGCCGAGGCCAAGGGGAAGAAACGGGCCAACCCCGCTTCAAACTCGGCGGCGAATCGCCCGGCGGTGAGCCAAAAATCGAGGACCGCATCGACGGCCGAGGTCAATTCGTCGGCGTCGAAGACGCGGCCGCCATAATGGACCACGCTCTGGCCGGGCACAAACGGTTCGGCGGCAAAGGCCTCGTCGTAGTATTCGGCCACGAGGCGGAGAATTTGCCGCCGCTTCGCATCGGCTGGCTCGGTCATGGCGATTCCGTGGGTTTTTCTCGGGTCCTAAAGCGATCAGCGATCATGGAGAAAGCTTATCAGCACGGTTTCTTCGGTCAAGCCGGGTCGCGGCGGAGTTTCCTTTGTCGTAAGAGGCGGGAAGCGGGGACCGCCGCTTAGTCATCGAAGTTGATTCGCTCTTTTTCGATTACCAGGGGACGGTGAAGCACCTGCGTGTGGATCGCCCCAATATATTCGCCGAGGATACCGGTGAAGAACAACTGCACCGCGGTGAAAAAGAAGATGCCGATCACCAGTGGGGCCATGCCGACTTCAAAACGCTGCCAGAACAACAGTTTATAGGCAAAATAGATAATGGCGACCAGCAGGCTGACGATCGCCATGCAGAAGCCCGTGAAGGTGGCCAGCCGTAGCGGAACCTTCGAGTGGCTCGTGATGCCGAGCATGGCGAGATCGTAGAGGATATAGAGATTATTCTTGGTGATGCCGGCGCCCGGCGCGGCTGATGGTATTCGATCTTGACGGGCTGGAAGCCGAGTTCGGCGATCAGGCCGCGGAAATAGGGGTAGGGATCGTCCATCTTCCGGAGGATTTCGATGGCGCTGCGGTCGTACAGGCCAAAGCCGTAAAAGTTGCTGGTCAGTTCGATTTCCGAAAGCCGTTTCACCAGGCGGTAATACAGTTTGCGGATGCCGAACATGAGCGCGACTCGCTGCTGCGGACTTTCACGCCCATGACGATCTTGTGCGCCTTCTTCCCACCTGGCCAGGAACTCGGCGATCAACGGCACGGGCTCCTGCAAGTCGGCCACCAACGGTACCACCGCGTCGCCGCGGGCCTGGAGAACGGCGTGATAGGGCGAACGGATGTGGCCGAAGTTGCGGCTGTTGAGGATCACCTTGACATTCTTGTCCTCGGCGGCCAGGCGGCGGAGAATCGCCGGCGTCGCGTCGGTTGACGCATTGTCGATGAAAAGGTGCTCGTAGCGGTACTTGCCCAGCCCCGCGAAAAGCTCCTTGACGCGCCGGTACGTCTCTTCGACGTTTTGCTCTTCGTTGTAACAGGGCGTGACAATGCTGATGAGTTTCATCGTGCACCTCGCGGGGCGCGTCCGCCGTCAGGCGGGGAAAGGCGACGGCCGTCGCGACCGACGCGGGGGAACCGCGTAGCAGGCCAACTCAAAGGCCTCGTCGTGCGGGCGGAGAAACAACCGGTACTGCGGAGAAAACGATCGGATCAGAAGGGGAATCCGCCACAGGTCGTTTTGCTTATGATAAACGGTGATCGCCAAGAACGGCAAGTGGTCCTGGATCAATCGCCGGGCGCCGGAAAGGGCGTTGATTTCCGCGCCTTCGATGTCCATCTTGATATACGTGGGCGAAAGGCGCGGCATGGCCCCGTCCAGGGTCACACATTCCACTTCGGCGGCGCCGTCGGCCGTTATGGCGGAACTGGTGCCCGCCGAGGTGAATCGCGCTCGGCCGTTGGCGGCGGCTGCAGCCCAGGGTCGGATCTGCACTTTGCCGGCCACCTCGGGCGGAAGCGCGGCGATGTAGTCCGCCAGTTTCCGATAATTGGCCGCGTCCGGTTCGAGAGCCAGGACGCCGGAAAATGCCGGGCCGGTGCGGGCGAAAAACCGACGGATCGTATCGCCGTCGACGGCACCGCAGTTGACGAATGTCTCCTCCGCGCCGAGTTCGTAAAGGTCGTCGGGAAAATATTGCTCATGCTCCACCGGCGGCGGCAGCGCCTCGACCTCGGCCCGCAACCGCAACCGCAACTGGGCCACGTACTCGCGGCGCGAGCCCTCGTCGGCCCACAGCGCGAAGGCGGCTTGCACCAACTCGCGCTGTTCCAGCACCTTGTGCGGAAGATCGAGACAGTAGACCGAGCCGAACGCGTGAGGGCATTTCCACAAGAGGGGAAAAAAGGAGACCACGCGCCGGCAGCCGAGGCTTCGCAGTTGCCGCTGGACCTTCGAGCAGCCGCCGCCGGGGCTCCAAATCGTCACCAGAAACGCCGCGCTGTGGCCGAACTGCTCGGCGGCCTCGGCCGGCGCGAGCACAGGAACGCCGTTCGACGGTTTGGCCCCACATTGCCCGGTTGTTGTCGGTAAAGGCCCGCGCTTCGATTCCCAAGTCGCGCAGGGCCATCAGCGCCTTGCGGCCGATGTTGCCGGCCCCGACGAGCACAAAGTCGCGGTCGAAGGGCGCTGCCGCCACCGCCAGGGCAGACTGCTCGCGATCCGTTGCCGCGGAAACGCTTTCGCCGAGTAGCTCGGCCAACTGTTGTTCGAGCGGGCGGCAGGGTTCGTTCATTTCAGGCTACCGCGGCGAAGGCTGGAAGGCGATCACAGGCCGCGCTGATAATAGAGATTCTTGAGATCGTCGTTGTGGGCGTACGGGCCGTCGATCATGTCGATCATGATCGGCTGATCCTTGGCGCAGGCGGCAATCAGGAATTCGTTGTTCATCAACTCGCGGCAGGAAATCTGGCCCTTTTGCAAGGGAATCGCCAGATAGACGTCGTCGGCCGTCAGCGGGTGGCCCGGCTGCAAGTCGCGGGCCGCATAGACGCCGCGCACCAATCCGTCAAGATAAGCGATCTCGCGGCTCGGAGGGAATCCGTTTCTGTGTGCCGGGCGTTCCACACATCGCCTTGGCCTTCTTGAACGCCCGAAACCACGCGTCGATGTGCCACGGCAAGCGAGCAGTACGGGAGAAACGGGGACGCCGTCCATCTCGACGTCGATGTGCCGCTCGAAGGTGCGCGCCCCCTTGGCGTAGGCGATCAGCATCGACGAAATCCAATCGTGGTACTCGTGCGTCGAGAAGCCGAACGGTTTGCTTAGGGAACCGGCGCCGCAGGAAATCGATCTGGTTGAGTTCCAGCTCGTGGTCCTCCGTGGGATAAAGCGAAACGCAGTGGTTGATGGCCAGCGGGATATGGCGGTTGGCGAAGAACGTCACCAGGTCTTCGGTGTCTTTCAACGACGAGCCGCCCAACGAGGCCATCACCGGCAGCCGCGTCTTCGCCACCTTCTCGATCAACACCCAGTCGTTGACGTCGGAACTGGCGAGCTTGATGAGCTTGATGCCGAGTTCGAGGCAGAGATCGACCGACCTTTCGTCAAAAGGGGTGGCGGCCGGGATGCAGCCGTTCTGCCGGATCGCCTGCACGAGGCGGGCGAAATCGCTCTTCGCCATTTTGGTTTCGAGCGTCTTCTTGATGTAGCGAACGTCGGTGCGGTTGATGAAATCCTTGTGGATGAAGGAATCGACGTCGCGGAACTGGAGCTTGATGGCCGCCTTCATGTTGTTGAAGCGGACAACGCGGCCGAAATCGCGGACGATGCGCAGACCCCGATCGACGTTCCCCCAATGGTTGTTGGCCATTTCGAGAACGAACAGTTCGTCAAAAATAGAACTGTCCACACTCATACAGATCTCCGATGGATTCCAGCAGCCACGGTCGGCCGGCGCGCTCAACTGTTGCGCGTCTCCGTAACCGTACAGCACGGCCGCGGATACGCCGCCGTTGGCGTGTGCCGCCTCGATGTCGGCCGGCATGTCGCCGACCACGATCGTTTGCGATCTCTCCAGGTTCCACTTCGCAATCAGGTGTCGCACCATGTCCGATTTGGCCGCGACCCCGGCCGGCAAATCGTCCGCGGTCACGACGTCGTCAACACGGTCCGACAACCCGACCTTTGCCAGGATTCGCCGCGTCGGCAGCCCCGGCTTATTGGTCGCCACCATAATTGTACCACCAGCCGCCCGAAACCGCTCTAGGGCCTCGGACGCGCCCGGGTAAACAAACGTCTTCGTGAGCCGACTGTTATCGTACAACGAGCGGAAGGTGGCGATCAGCGACGATAATTGCCCCTCGGCCAGCTCGGGCAGCAGCGACCGGAGCATTTCGGGCAGCGGGGGGCCTACAACGAATATGCCGGTAATGCGGGCAGCGATGTCATCGATGCCCCGACGCGCACAGGCCTCCAGGATGCACGCCTTGATGTCGCTCGACGAATCGACCAGTGTGCCGTCGAGGTCGAAAATCGCGCTGCGGAGCAAGTAGGGGCCTGGCATGCGTTCCTATTCCGGCTCCGCGAGCGGTTCGATGAGCATGTTCTGCCGGAACTCGTCCCGGTCCAGGAACGGGTAGAGGTCTTCCAGCGGCCGGGAAAACATCTTCCCGCCGGCCAGCCGCTTCGACGCGACTTTCGGTGCGAACGGCTGATCCGCCGGAGTCATCACCTCGCAGAGAAAGGGGCCCGCGGCGGCCAGCGCGGTTGTCAGACAGAGATCCATCTCCGAGTGGTTCATGCAGCGCAAGAACGGAATTCGATAGGCGTAGGCGATCCGCTCCATGTCGGGGAAGCTGACGCCGCTCGACGGGTCGCATCCGACCAGCGGCGGCCCGAAAAAATTGCTCTGCGTTTGCCGGATGGAATGATAGCCGCCGTTGTTCAAGAGGAAGATTTTGATCGGCAAGCGATGGTGGACGATCGTTTGCAGTTCCTGGAGGTTCATCTGGATGCTGCCGTCGCCCGCCATGCATACGACCGACCGCTTTCCGTTGGCAATCGAGCATCCGATGGCCGCCGGCAGGTCGTAGCCCATCGGTGCGGAGCCCGAATTGCTGAAGAGTCGCTGATCTTTCTTGATCGGCAGCGCCTGGAACGGCGCGATGCACGCCATGCCGTCGCCGGTGACGACCGCCTGCCCTTCCGGCAGATGCTTTCCGAGCGCCGCGACGAAACAATAAGGGTTGACCAGCTCGCGGCGCTGCCAATACTCGGGCAGAACCACCGGATAGCGGCGGCGACGGTCGCGGCACCAATCGAGCCACTCCCGCCTGTCCGGCCGGGGTTCGCCCGGCAACGCTTGCAGCAGGACGCGGAGGAAATCGCCCACGTCGGCGTGAATCGGCAAGTCGGGCGCGACCGTCGGCTTGCGAAGCTCCCGCGGATCGACGTCGACGATAATCTTGTACGCGGCGCGGGCGAACGATTGCCAGTTGTAACCGATCTGGCGGATGTTCAGCCGGCAACCGAGCACCAATAGCAGGTCGGAATTCTGCACTGCGTAATTGCCGGCGCGATCGCCGACCGTGCCCGGCCGGCCCACATAGAGCGGATGATCGCTCGCGACGGCGTCGTGGGCGTTAAAGGCCGTCGTCACCGGGATGTCGAGGAGGCGGATCAGCTCGTGGAATTCGGCCAGCGCGCCCGGCGCGGACGGCCGGGCCAACTAACAACACCGGGCGCCGGGCCGATTGCAGCCGGGCGATCACCTCGTTTGCCGCTGGGGCGGCAAACGGCGGCGGAAGTTCGCGGGCGTCTTCGGCCGGATCGTAGCCGCGCAGGGCGTTTTCATCGACCATCGCGCCCTGCACGTTGTGCGGCACGTCGATCCAGCAAGGTCCCGGGCGGCCCGCCCCGGCCAGCCACAGCGCCCGCTCCAGGTGATAACGAATGTCGGCCGGATTGACGACCATCACCGAATACTTGGTCATCGTGGCGGCCGCCCGGGCGATGTCGAACTCCTGATCGCCCAGTTGCCGCAAGTCCAAGCCCGTGCTGGCAACGGTCGTGTCATAGCGGACCTGGCCGGAGACCACCAGCATGGGAATCGAATCGGTCCACGCCGCCGAAGACGCCGGTCAGGGCGTTGGTGCCGCCCGGTCCGCTGGTGACGCAGACGGCGGCCATCCGGCCGCTCAGCCGGGCGTATCCTTCCGCCGCCATCGCGCACGCCTGCTCGTGGTGATTGCAGATGAACTCCAGGCCCGGGCACTTGCCCAGCGAGTTGTTCAGGTGCATGGCTCCGCCGCCGGTCACCATGAACACGTGACGAATGCCGTGCTCAACAAGCCGTCTGGCGATGTAATCGCTTACTTTGATCATGATGTTTTGTGGCGGAGGCGTTTCACCTGCGTCGTTCGGGGCAGGCGAGACGCCGGCACCACCATTATTTCCGCGTTTGCCGCCGGTGATGGTCGATGGTGCGCTCGATGCCCTGGCGCAGGCCGACGTTCTGGCGAAGGGCCAACTGGCTCTGCGCCGGACCGTCAACGGCACATAGCGATCGGCCGGCTTGCCGGGGACGGGCGATTGAAGGATTTGCACTTCGGGCCGCGGCTGAAAACAGTCGGCCACCATGTGGGCCAAATCGGCAATGGAAATCGCCTCGTCGGAACCCACATTATACGGCCGGCACGATCGGCCACGCAAGAGAATGGTCCACAGCCAAATCGCCAGGTCGGCCGCATAAAGATACGAGCGACAGGGCGCCCGTCGCCTCGCACCACGATCGGGCCGCCGGCGAGCCCGTTGCCAATGAAATTGCCGACGGCAAAATGGGCGTCCAGGGGCAAATAGGGGCCGACGAAAGCGAAGCCGCGGGCGATCTTCGCCTCGATCCCATAATGCCGGGCGTAGAGGCGCAGAGATGCTCCGCCGTTCGCTTCCCCTCGCCGTAAAACGAACGCGGATCCGACATGTCGGGCGCGCCGGGATAATCTTCGGGAATGTTAGGCAACTCTGGCGGCTGCTTGCCGTACACGGCTCCGGAGCTGGTCAAGAGAAATGTGCCGGCCCCGCGCTGTCGCGCGAAATCGAGCGTGTGCCGCGTGCCCTGGATGACGGTATCGAGCATCAGCAGCGGATCTTCGGTGTTCCGCTTGGCGCTGGCTTCGGTGGCGGCGTGGATGACGTGGGAGAAATGGCCGCTGGGAAAGATAAAATCGCGGACGTCACCCTCGTGGCCGGAAATGGCCGGATCGGCGGCCAACTGCGGGACCCTCGCGCAGAAGGCCTGCCAGTTGCGCGACAAGACGACCGCCTCCGCGCCGAGCGAGAACTCCCGGTTCGCCCAGGCGAAGCTCTGTAACAGCCAGGTGCCGAAGAATCCGGTTCCGCCCGTGATGAAGAGGCGCCGGCCGCGCAGCGGTTCCCACAAGCCGGCCGTGTGCTGGAGGACGTGCTGTTTGTCGTCGGAAGTGGGCCGAGCGGGCTGCGTCATGGATGCGTGGCGGACGGCGCCGATGCGACACAACGCGGCAAGCAGGCCGCCCGTTGGTAGGAATCAATGTCGGCCAGGCACGCGTCGCGCAGATTCGACCGCCCGGAGCGGTAGAATTGCCGATACCACGCGGCCGTCCGCCCGGCGGCTTCGGCGACGCTCCAGCGCGGCCGCCAACCGAGTTGATGAAGCACTTGTCGATGTTCAATCGCAACACGCCCGCTTCGTGCGGCTGGTTCGGATCGCTGACATCGGTCCACGTGCCTTCGCCCCAGTATTGCAGGAACAGTTCCACCAGCCGGCGAACGGGCAATTCTTCGCCGGGCAGCGGGCCGAAGTTCCAGGCGTCGCACCAACTCGGGGCGTCCGATTCGAGCATCCGAGCCGCCAGGGTCAAATAGCCGCTCAACGGCTCCAGGACGTGCTGCCACGGCCGCACGGCGTCCGGGTTTCGCACCGGTACGGGCCGGCCGGACTCGAGATGGCGAACGGCGTCGGTAAGGATGCGGTCCTTGGCCCAATCGCCCCCGCCGATCACGTTGCCGGCCCGGGCCGTGGCCAGCTTCACGCCGTGCCGGCCCAGCCGCTCGGGCGGAAAGAAGCTGCGGCGATAGGCGGCCACGGCGATCTCGGCGGCCCCCTTGCTGGCGCTGTACAGATCGTGGCCGCCCAGCGGGTCGATCTCGCGGTAGCCCCACACCTGCTCGCGGTTCTCGTAGCACTTGTCGCTGGCGACCGATACGACGACGCACGGTTTGCCGGCGGCTCGAACGGCATCGAGCAGCCCAAGGGTTCCGATGACGTTCACCTCGAAGGTGGCCCGCGGGCTCTGGTAGCTTTCGCGGACAAGCGACTGAGCGGCCAGGTGGAACACGACGTCGGGCTGGGCGGCGGCCACGGCTGCATGGAGCGCGGCCGCGTCGCGAATCTCCGCTTCGTAATGCTTGGCCAGCAGATCGCGCACGGCCGAGGCGCAAAAATTGCTAGGCTCAGTTGGCGGCGGCAGGGCGTAGCCGGTCACCTTGGCGCCCAGGCGGTGCAACCAAAGGGCCAGCCACGAGCCCTTGAAGCCCGTGTGCCCGGTGACCAACACCGAGCGGCCGGCGAACGCTTCGGCAAGTCTCTGCGGCATCACCACACCTTCCAGGGCGCACGGCCCGAATCCCAAATCTTGTTCAGGGCCTCGTATTCGCGATAGGTATCCATGGCGAAGAAAAAGCCCTCGTGCCGGAATGCGACCATCTGCTTGTCGGCAGCCAGCCGTTCCAGCGGCTCATGCTCCATGACGCAGCCGTCGCCGCCTTGGAAATAGTCGAACACGCCGCGCTGGAAGACGAAGAAGCCGGCGTTGATCCAACCTTCGGCCTGCGGTTTTTCGGCGAACCGTTTGACCCGCCCGTCGCTGTCGAGATCGAGGACGCCGAAACGGGAGATGGGCCGGACGCTGGTAATCGTGGCCAGCTTGCCGTGCGCGCGATGGAAGGCCAGCAGCCGGCTGATGTCAACATCGGCCAGCCCGTCGCCGTAGGTGACCATGAACGTGTCGCCGGCGACGTAACGCTCGATGCGTTTCACCCGGCCGCCGGTCATCGTTTCCAGTCCCGTATCGACCAGCGTCACCTTGAAATCGCGTTCCTCGTGGTCGCCGTAGTATTGAACTTTTTGTCCGCGATCGAGGGTCACCGTGAAGTCATTGTTCATGGCTTCATAGTTGAGGAAATACTCCTTGATCACGTTGCCGCGGTAGCCGAGGCAGAGGATGAACTCCGACAGGCCGTGGTGGGCGAAAACCTTCATGATGTGCCAGAGGATCGGTCGGCGGCCGATCTCCACCATCGGCTTGGGGCGGAACTCTGTCTCCTCCCGAAGTCGGGTTCCGATACCACCACATAGGATTACAGTTTGCATGGCGTCCACCCGATCGCTCGTGCCGGCGATATAACTAGTCAATTATGCCTCCGCCGCGAGTCGAAGTCGAGTTGGGGGGCGATTCCGGGCCCGTTGTTGCTCCCCCGGCGGTCGGTCTAGGAGGGCTGTGCACGCCGGCCGGACGATTCCACCGCTGGCCGATTGGCCGATGCCGGCTCACTTGCCGCTTCGCGTCACGATACGGTAGGATTTGCCTGCTTGAGAAAGTCGATCGGGGAGAGAACGGATGTCGAATCGAAATAGGAAGCAGCAGCGGCCGATCGCGCCTGCCTCGGTGCGCCGGAGCCAAGCGAGGGGCAACACCGCGGCGCCGCGCTGATTTGCATCGCGGCGACGATTGCCTGTCTTGCCCCCTTTGCAACCAAGGCGTTCAACATCGACGACACGTTGTTTCTCTATGCCGCGCGGCACATCTGCACTGCGCCGGCCGATCCTTACGGCTTCAAGGTGAACTGGTATGACAGGGTGCTGCCGATGGCGGAGATCACGCAAAACCCGCCGTTGACGAGTTATTACATTGCCTTGGCGGCGAGTTGTCTTGGATGGAGCGAGGTCGCGCCTGCATCTGGCTTTTCTTGTGCCGGCGGCGGCCGCCGTGGCGGGAACGTATTTTCTCGCCCTTCGTTTCTGCGCCATCCCTTGATGGCCGCCCTGGCAACCCTGCTTTGCCCGGTCTTTCTGGTTTCCAGCGCCACGTTGATGTGCGACACGATGATGTTGGCATTTTGGGTATGGGCGGTCGTGCTGTGGCTGCGGGCGCGGAACGCGGCAGCCACCTGGATCCGTTGCTGGCGGCCTGCCTGATCGCCCTGGCTGTGGTGACCAAGTACTTTGCGGTCGCGCTGGTTCCGCTGCTGCTGGCGTACTCGCTGCTCCGCTGGCAGCGCGTGAAATGGCGAATCGCCTACTTGCTGATCCCCGTGGCCGCTTGCGTTGCGTATGACCACGTCATGCACGTGTTATATGGCCGCTCGATGCTGCTAACCGCGGGTTCCTATGCCATCTCCATCGGGGGCAAAACGGATTATCTCCAGCGGGCGATCGCCACGCTCTGTTTTACCGGCGGCTGTCTGATCGCGGTGCTCTTCTATGCGCCGCTGCTCTGGTCTCGACGTATCTTGGCAATGGCCGTCCCGGCGGCGGCGCTCTTGGTCGTGCTGTTTCTTCTCCTCACCGATGTCCCCAGCGGCGTTTCCGAGGGCGGCCGCGGAGGAACGCTCTTGTTCTTGTCGCAGTTCGTCGTCTTTTTCCTGGTCGGACTCGGCTTGCTGGCGCTGACGGTCGCCGACCTCCGGCATGCGCAGACGCCGAATCGGCGCTCTTGGCCTTCTGGACCTTGGGAACGTTCCTGTTTTGTTGGATTTTCAATTGGACCATCAATGGGCGGACGATCTTGCCGATGGCTCCCACGGCGAGCATTCTGATCGTGCGGCACCTCGAGCGGCGCGGGGGAATCGGCGTGAAGGGCCGTTTCTCATGGCAGCACGTGCCGCTGGTCCTGGCCGGGCTTCTGACGCTGGCGCTGACCTGGGCCGACGTCCGGCTGGCGGACACCGCGCGGACGGCGGCCGCGGACATCGACGCTCGCTACCGCCAACGGAAAGACCACTTGTGGTTCGTCGGCCATTGGGGATTCCAGTACTACATGGAAGCGCGGGGCTTCACCGAGCTTGACCGCGCCACGCGGCTGCATCGGGGCGACCTGTTGATTGTGCCGAACAACAACACGAACGTGCCGCCGCTTGAGCCGAAGATGTTTCTGGAAGCCGCCCGACTCGAATACGTCGCCTGTCCGATCTTGACGACGATGCATGCCGCGGTCGGAGCGGGCTTCTACGCGTCGGTGTGGGGGCCGCTTCCCTTCGTCTTCGGCGCGATCCCGGCGGAGCGCTATGACGTCCTCGTCCTGTCGCCGCACTGAGACAGTGTCGCGATCACCTTCCTCTGTTCCACCCCTCCACAACCATCAAGGGCACGTCTTCAAACCCTTCCACCGGCCCCTTAACCGAGACGTCAATCTCGTCGCCACGCCTGGCGTGCGACTGGATGAAGTAACAGACCTGCATTCGCCATACGTTGAGATAGGGGAGGCAGTACCAGCCGAACTTCGATTGCGGCGCCGGCGGCAGATTCGGCGGCTCCCTCCCCCGCGGCAAGAACTCGACGCTGCCGACAAGCCACAGCCGATTTCCCGAGGCCAGCGTGTGCTCGACCTTCTGGAGCGTCGCGTCGATCGCGTTCGGAGTGGCCATCAACTTTTCAATCGGCCTATAGCCACCCAGCACCGTCTTGATGTCGGTGGAAAGCAGCGGCAACGTGTTCCACTCCGTGTTGCCGTGGTAATAGTACTTGAAACCAGGCGCCAGATAGCACGGATTGACGAGGATGAAATCGTTGGGCCCGGCCTTCTCGGCAAGCGCGGCGCCGACAACATCGAAGTTCGTCCGACGCGTATGCGCGGCTACCCACAGTTGAGGGAGACTTATCGCGATAACGATACATGCGACGGTCGTGCGCGCCAGCCACACCCAGGCCTTGCGGTGCGGCGACTGGAAAACGGTCTCCATCATCACGGCGGCCAGGGCCACAAACGGTGTAAAGTGCCACACGTAGGGCTCCATCGCGTTGGTGGCGACAAAGCCCGCGCCCACGCTGGCCGCAATCGCCACCACGATGGCCGCGTACAGCGATAGCGAAGGGGCCTTCGAGAGCATGCGGCGCCGGCCGGCGACCTGAACGATCAAGGCAACCATCGCCGATGCCGCCAGCAGAACCCAAACGACCAGCAGCGGGGTGCTTTCGAGCGAAACCGCCTCGACGAACTTCTGACCGATTTCCGCGAGGCTCACGTCGTACTGCACGACCCGGGTGATCTCGCGATAGTTGCGGATCATGGGAAGATACACGAGCATCGAGAGCCCGGTCGCAAAACAGATCGCCAGGACCAGGAGGCAGCGTCGCCAAAGCCGGCACATCGCGCAGACGCCCGCCGCCGCCAGGCCGATCGCCAGCAGGAGGTAAGAGTTCTGATAACTGGTGTGGCAGCTCAGGATCGCCAGGGCTGCGCTGGCAAGGATATTCCAGCGGCTTGGCTGCCGCGCCAGCCGCCAGAAGGCGGCGCAGCAAGGCAAAATCAAGAGGACGGCCAGGCCGTAAGCCCGCAGCGAACTGCAATAGTAGAAGATGCTGCCGTTGAAGGCGATCAACGACGTTGCCAACAGCGGTGCGCGGCCCGTCAACATCCAGCAACTGATGAGTACGGAAGCCACGATGCCCAAGGAGACCAGTATGCCGAAAAGGCGGAGCCCTTCGTCGCTGCCGCCCAGGCCGCTGGCGATCCAAAGCCGCAACGCGCTATAGTAGACCGGTGGGGCTGAGTCGGCGGAAAGCTGCTTCCACATGTCACTCAAGGTGGGAAGGGTTGCCGAGAAGATCGTGCAGGTTTCATCCCGCCAAAACGCACCCGAATGGCGGTACAACACCACGTTCAGCCACAATGCCAACAGGCAGGCGACGGCGAAGATGGTCCACTCGATCTTTCGGGTAACCGACGGCCGCTCCTCGGCGTTGAACATCCGTTGCATGTCTGTTTCCGGACGATTTCTCGGCACGGCCTGGTCTCCGGCGGTTCAAGAGGATGCCGCCTGCGTCCATGCCCCTTCTGGCGCGCGGAAACAACACCGGGCGGAACAAACGCATCTTCGCCAGCCGAAAACTGAGCCCGGTGCGCAGGCATCCCAAACCGTAGGTGACGCTGCGCGTGAGGTTGATCGACGACGACTCGGGTTCATAGCGGGTGGGACAAGTGACCTCCGCAATCGTCGCTCCCAGCCACAAGATTTGGGCGAGCATCTGATTGTCGAAGACGAAGTCATCGTCGCACACGGCCAGGGCCAACTGCTCAAGCAGCTCCCGCGAAAAGGCCCGATAGCCCGTGTGATACTCCGACAGCTTCGCGCCGGTGAGAAGGTTTTCGGCAAAGGTGAGAACGCGATTCGAGAGATATTTCCACCAGGGCATCCCGCCGCGCAGGGCGTAGCCGCCGAGAATTCTCGACCCCAACACGCACGGATACAGGCCGTTGGCGAGTATCGACGCCATCGCGGGAATCAGGCGCGGCGTGTACTGGTAGTCGGGATGGACCATGATGACGATGTCGGCGCCCGCTTCCATGGCCAGGCGGTAGCACGTCTTCTGATTGGCGCCGTAGCCTTGGTTCGTGGGGTGGACATGGACCAGCGTGTGGGGAAGCGTCCGCGCCACGGCGATCGTGTCGTCCATGCTCGCGTCGTCGACGATGATCACCAGGTCGACGATCTCCTGGGCCATGACCTCATCGTAGGTCTGCTGCAGGGTGCGCGCGGCGTTGTAGGCCGGCATCACCACCACGACTTTCTTGTTGCGAAACATGCGGTTCTCCGCACCGGCTGCGGCTTGCTAAGGTTGCGCCCTCGACTGGTCCCCTGGTTGGTGATCGGACATATTCCGCCTATTCTCCCGGAAAAGGGGCCTGTTTCCCGAGCCCTCCCCCTTGTCACAGTGCGGGGTTTCCTGATTTTAGCACACGGCGGTTGTCGTCGAAAGGCGGCGCCGGCTCGGATTGCGGAATCTTGGCCTTGCCCGGTTCGACGGTCTTCCCTGGCGAGTCTCGCTGCAATTGGGCCTCGCCGAGGTTGTCGCGCGCGGCCGTATCATCGGGCTTGATCTCCAGGGCCTTCTGATACTGGACGATCGCCTCGTCGATTCGCCCGCAACTGGCCAGGGCGCTGCCGAGATTGTTGTGGGCATTGGCATCGTCGGGCCGAATGTCGATGGCCTCCTCGTAGTGGGTAATGGCCTCATCGAAGCGTCTGCGGCCGGCCAGCACTTTGGCGAGACTGAAATGAGCATCGGCGTAGCGAGGGTTGATCTTCAGCGCCTCTTGATAATGAGCCATCGCCTCGTCGCTCTGCCCGACGTCGGCCAGCGTCCGACCAAAATCATACTGGGCCAACGCGCAATCGGGCTTCAGCTCCAGCGCTCGCTCGAAATGGGCGGCGGCCTCGTCGATCTGACCGCGGCGGCCGGCAAAAACGCCGACCCACACCTGGGCCATCCAGCAGTCGGGGTTCTCGGCGATCGTGGCCCTGAAAAGCGTTTCGTCGTCGGCGTACCTCCGGCTCTGCTGCCAGCTCAAACCGGCTAGTATCGCCAAGAGTCCGAGCGAAACGGCGTAGGCGGGCGGTTGATTCCAAAGCCCCCGGCGGCCCAGCAACAGGGCAAGCCCGGCTGCCGTCAGCGTAATGATCCCCAAGGCGGCCAGGTATTGGAAGTGATCGGCCACGAACGAATAGATGAAGGGAAACACATTGCAAAAGCCGAGCACGGGGAACAGCGTGCCGATGAAGAACAGAAAACCGGCCAGCGGTCCCCGCCATCGCCGCCGCACGGCCCACAACAGTCCCAGCAGCAGCAACGCCGCCAAGGGGAATGCGTATTGCCACCACACGGCTTGGCTCACGTGCCAGCGAGGATAGATGAAGATCAATTCCCGCGGCCAGAACAGTTTGCCCAAGTAGAACCAGATCGCTCGCCCCGCGATCAAGCAGCGATCGACCGGCGTGAGGTCGAACGCCGCTCCTTCGGCCCCGATCAGCTTGCGCTCGACCCAGGCCGTGAAAAGCCCGGCCACGGCGCCGATCGCGAAAAATGGCACGAGCGGCGCGACGTCCCTTTTCCACGACAATCGTCCGCGCTGCCACCAGAAGATCACCAACAGCCCGGCCGGCAGCGTGGCGGTTACGGTCTTGCTCAGCAGTCCCAGCACGAACAGCGCCAACGCCGCCAGGTAGAGCGGCGTCCGCCGCGTCCAGTCGAACCGCAGGTAGATCAGCATGGCCCCCAGGTAGAACACGGCCGAGAGCGTGTTCTTCTGTTCCGTAATCCAGGCCACCGATTCGACCTGCACCGGGTGGAGGGCGAAAATGGCCGCCGCCAGATAGGCCCCCGGAACCTTCAGTCGCCGCAGGACGAGTGCCACCAACACGGCCGCTGCCGCGTGCAGCAAGATATTCGCCAGATGATAGCCGAGCACCGCATCGCCCCAAAGCTTGTGCTCGAACCAGAAGGTGCTGTGCAGCAGCGGGTAGTACTGTTGTGTGGCCCCCAGGTCGAACCATATCCGGTACAGCCCCTGCCAGGATTGCAACTCGGGACGCGTCACATGGGAATCGTCGTCCCAGAGCAACCGCCCGTGCCAAGCCGCATGGTACACCAAGACCACCGACAGCGCCAAAGCGGCCACGAAGTACCAGTCTCGGGGCCTCCAAGGTTCGTCCGTGGCTGCGGCCGGTCCCGGCGGCGCGGCTCGTGGAGACAGGGAATCGGGCGGAGAAGCTTGCGACATGGTTCGCCTCGAGGAATGTCCCGGCGATGTCGGCGAGGAACGTTTGTTAGGGGCGTGTTAGCCGGGCGTCAACGGTCAACGCGAGTTTTACGCCGATCGCTCTTCATCATAACGAATCGCCCTGGCAGATTCCAATACTTGTCGCACGCGTGTCAGGGGCGACCCGAATTCGGCGCGGACGGCGGCTGGCCTTCACGACAGGGAGAACCGGATTGGTAGAGCTTTACGCGGGCCCGAAGCTCTGTATTGTCAGGCTGCAAGCGGAGCACCTCGGTCCACTGGCCGATCGCCTCGTCAACTCGCCCTTCCTGCGCAAGCGCACCGCCCAGATTGTAGCGGGCGACCGCATAGTCGGGATCGAGCTCGATCGCCTTCTTGTATTGGACAATGGCTTCGTCCGTGCGTCGGCGGTCGGCCAGCGCGTTGGCGAGATTGTAGTAGGCTTCAGCGTAGCCGGGCTCAATCTCCACGGCCTTCCGGTAATGGGCGATGGCCTCGTCGGTCCGTCCGCAAGCGACCAGGGCACTGCCGAGGTTGTTGTGCACTTCAACGAAATCCGGCCTCATGGCCAGGGCCCGTTGGAAGTGAGCTATCCCCAGCTCCGGCCGTTTCGTCTGCACCAGGGCGCGAGCCAGATTGTAATGGGTCAGGTAGTAGTTACCGTTGAGTTTCAAAGCGTTTTCGAAGTGAACGATGGCATCCTCCGACTGGCCGCAATTGAGCAATGCGACGCCAAGATCGTTTTGGACGTGTGCGCTGCCCGGCGCTTTTGCGGCCGCGTCGCACAAATCGCGACAGGGCTTCCGTAGAGCAGGTTGCGATCGATGGTGAGCAGTCCGAGTGCGATGCCTGCCAGCGCCGCCGCCAGGCCGGCCGCGACCGGCAGCACCCTCGCGGAAACGTTCCATCGACCGGCAAGCCGCCGGCCGGCCAGGTATCCGCCCGCCGCCACGGCCATCACCACGGCCGCCAGCGGCAGATACATGCGATGCTCGAAGGCCGCTTGTCCCAGGGCCACCACACTCGATGTCGGCGCCAAGATGGCGAAGAACCACGCGCCGAGAAAGCCCCAAGCCGGCCGCTTGACCAAGGCCCATACCGTCGCGGCCAACAGGCTCACGATCGCGATCGCCGGCGGGAGCACTTCCGCTACGGTTGTCGCCGCGGGCCAGCCGTAGTACAGGCACAGCCCCGACGGCCATACGGCCAGCCGCAGGTAATGGACGATCACGCCCGGTTGCGTCAACAGATACGACCACCACGTGAAGTGCTGTGTGCCTGGCCCCCCGCCGGTGGCGAGAGGACTCATCCACAATGCCAGCCACCCCAGCAACGCCCACGTTCCGGCCAAGGCCGTATAGAATCCGTAACGACGCCGCAACGCATCACGGAACGATCCGGCACAAAACGTCCGATCGTATAGCAGCACGATCAGCGGGGCGGAGGCCATTACTTCCTTGGTCGCCATGCCCAGCAGGCAGGCTAACACGGAGGCGGCGTACCAAGCGACGGGCGGAAGGATGAAGGATGAAGGGTGAAGGGTGAAGGATGAAGGATGAGAATCCGGCCCTGACTCCTGACCCCTGACCCCTGACCCCGCTGCACTTGCGCCGCGGATGAAGCCGTATAGCGTGAGGAGATAGAACATTCCCATCAGCGACTCGGCCCGCTGCACGATGTAGGTCACCGATTCGGTTTGCAGCGGATGGATCGCCCAGAGCAAGGCGACGATAAATGCCAGCGGAAGGGCTGCCTCGCCCCAGCGATCGCGCATCCTGGGCAGCAGAAACGTCCGCCGGACGACGCCGAACAGCAAGAGGGCCCCCACCATGTGAATAACCACATTGACTACATGATAGCTCCAAACCTCGCGGCCGCCGATGGCATAGTTGATTGCCAGCGAGAAGTTCAGCAGCGGCCGCCCCGTGACGGTTGCACCGTGACCTGGCGGGCTAAGTGGCGTCCAGATCGGCCAAAGATGGCGGATCGTGGGATTCTCCAAGATCGCGGGATAGTCGTCATAGATAAACGCTCCGCCGGCGCCGCTGCTAAACGCCGCCGCCGTGGCCAGCGCGAGCAACAGGGCCGCCAGCGGAATCGTCCAGCCGCCGAGAGACGTGCTCGCCGTTGGCAAAGCCGGCCGATCCTGCGTCAACGTGTCTTGATAACAACGTTCCATGGCTACAAGGTAGTATACGTGATTTCTGAAGGCCGATTTCGCCTGCCGCTAGGGGCGGGCTGAACCGACGGGAGCGGGTTGCAGAGCCTCGCGAAACGGCTTCCCCGCTTCGTAGAGCGGAATCTCGGCCCGCAGCGACTCGACCAACGACGGCTTGTCCTGCTCGGCGGCCAGTTGCAGGGCCTTTCGGGCTGTTTGCACGGCTTCGCTGAACCGGCCCGCTTCGGCATACGCGGCGGCCAGGGCATCAAGAACGTCCGGGGCCCGATCGTCCGTGAGCCTCGCCGCCCGCTGGGCCAAAGCGACCGCCCTGCCGCCGTCTCGGACCGATGCTTCTGGACTGGTGGCCAACAGCCATGCCAGCTTGCGGAGGACCTGGGTGTTGTCGGGCTGCACGCGGAGCAACTCGCTCCACTGGGCAATCGCCTCGCCGAATCGTTGTTCCTGGACCAGAGCGCCGCCGAGATAATAACGAGCATCGGCGTCGTCCGGCTCGAGTTCCAGGGCCTTCTGATAGTGGACGATGGCCTCCGCGGTGTGCCCTTGGCCGCCGAGGGTTACGGCGAGATTGTACTCGGCTCGGGCGAAGTTCGGCTTGATTTCCAGGGCGGTTCGATATTCTTGGACGGCCTCGGCCAGCTTGCCTTGCGCGGTCAGAGCGCCGCCCAGATTGTTGTGGGCGTCGGCGTTCCGGAGGTCGATCTTCAGGGCCCGATGGTATTCGGCAATTGCCTCGTCGAAACGCCCTTCCGCGTACAAGGCAGTTCCCAGATCGTAGCGGGCCTTCCCATAGCTGGGATCGACTTCCAACGCTTTTTTGTATTGGGCGATCGCCTCGTCTGTTCGCCCCAGGTGCTTCAAGGCATTGCCCAAATTCGTGTACGCCTCGACGTAATGAGGGTCGATCGCCAACGCCCGCTGATAATGGGCAATTGCTTCGGCGGTTTGTCCTTTTAAGTCCAGAACAACGCCCAGATCGACGTGAGCGACAACCGCGTCCGGCTCGCATTCCAAGGTGTGCGTCCAGAGGGTTTCGCTGTCGTGCCAGTACGAGGTTTGATGCCATGCGCAGCCCATCAGCGCCGCCACCACCGCGGCCGAGATCGCGCCCGATATCCAGGCGCGGCGCGGCCACGCGGCAAGCAGGGCCTTGGCTCCCCACGCCAACGCGATCACCAACCCGATTTCGGGCAGGTACGTGTAGCGGTCGGCCATCGACTGTTCTCCCACCTGCACCAGGCCAATCACCGGCACGAGCATGCCCAAGAACCAAAACCAGCCGACAAACGCATAGGGGCAACGCCGCCTGCAAACCACCGCCGCCGCACAAACGCCCGTCAACAGCAGCGACGCGGCGACGACTTGCCAAGTCGGCAGGCCGCTCCGGCGAGGGGGATAGAAGACGGCCAGGCCCGCCGGGTAGAAAAACTGCCCGACGTACGCGGCATAGGAAACCAATGCGTTGCTCATGCGCGAAGACAACGACATGGCCTGTAGCGGCTTCACGGCGTCGGCTTGGGCGATCACCGTCGCCACGCAGGAAACGGCCGACAGCGCCAGCAGCGGCGTCTTCTCGAACACCAGCCGCCACGGCGTTGCGAAGCCCCGCGGGGCCTTTGGCGACATCCGCCCCAGCGGCCAGTAATCCAGCAGCAACAGCAGCAGCGGCACGGTAACCAACATCGGCTTGGCCATCAACCCCAAGGCAAACAGGACGACGACCAACAGGTAGCGGAGAAGCGAGAAAGGGCGGCGGGCATAGGCGGCGTACGTGCCGAGGGTGAGCATGAAAAGCAAACCGCTGAGAACATCCTTTCGTTCGGCCACCCACGCCACCGATTCCACGTGCAACGGATGGACGGCGAACACGGCCGCCACGAAGGCGCTGGGCCAAAGATCGTCGGTCATCCGCCGCAACACCAGGAACAGCACGACGACGGCCGCGGCGTGCAAAATGAGGTTCGTCAGGTGATATCCCCACGGCTGAAGACCATAAAGCTCGTAGTCCAAGAGATACGAAATCCACGTCAACGGGTGCCAGTTGTGGGCGTCGGTGCTGCGCAACGCCCAAGAGATGCCGCCGAGGCTTAGACCGCCGGTCAGGTCGGCGTTGTCGTAGACGTAGTCGTTGTCGTCGTAGTTGACAAAGCCGAAGCCGACCGTCTGGCCGAAGACCACCGCCACGGCGACGACAAGAAGGCCGCAGATGGCCAACGCCACGTGGCGGTTCCGTGCGGAAACGCCGGCAGCGGACGGGACTCCGTCGCGACGGGCCGTCGCCGGAGAGCCCGGTTCCTCCCGCCGCTGGCGGCGTCCCGCCGACATGTCATCGTTTCTTCGCATCGGGCTCATGCGGCACGCACGTGCTATGCCATCAGCTTCTTCACGTGGACGACCAATTCGTCAACAGCTTCTTCAAACAGCGACGCTCCGGATTGGGCGGTGGCGTCGCGCGGATCGTCGCGCACCACGTGGTCGCGATGATACTGCGGCGTGAAGCCGATCCCATCGACAATCGAGAACTCCGAGGAGTGAATGTCAACGTTGCGGGGCGGCAGCGTTCCCAGGTCCACCGCACCGTGGTTGTAGTGCATCAGCAGGGCCGTTTCCACCAGGTTGGCGTGGCCGGCCGTGTTGTCGTCGAGCGTCCGTTGGGCAATTGTCAACCGCGTGGCCAGTTTGGCGAGCGTGGTGTTGCTCAGCTCGACGCAGAGCCGGTTGATCGTTTCGATCTGATTCGTGGCCCCGTGGCCGTTGGCCACGAAAATGTACTTGTAGCCCTGGCCGATGAGGATGCGAAGCTCGGCGGCCAGTCGGATCGCGAAGACTTCTTCGGGCAGGTAGTGGCTGTTCCATAGCCGCGTGGGGAAGTCCATGCCGACGATATAGGTTCCCGGCTGGAACCCGAGCGACTCGACGATGGCCGGGCCGCGCTCCCGCTCCGTGCCCATGAACATCGTCGGCAGCACCACGCCCTTGCGGAGCTTCCGGCAGCAGGCGTGGGCCACCTGCGCGGCGTTGATCCCGTCGGTGCCCAGCGGCAGTTGCGGGCCGTGATATTCCAGTGGGGCCACGGGCACCATGATCAGCGGGCACTCGTTCCGCCGCGCGACCAGTTGCCCCGGCCGCAGCCACTCGTATCGGGTCTCGAACTCCACCGCGGTTTTTTCCAGAGGCATGCAAAATCTCCTTGGAATGCAGGGTATGGGCGTTTCGACAATTTCCCCAGTTTGGCGACTGTCGGCCGGAATGTCAACTCGCCGGCGAGACGGGGGGCGTCAGTCTGAAGTCACAATTCGGTCTGGCCGCGACGCTGAAATCGCGACGAGAGCGATTGCAGGACGTAGTAGAACACGGGCGTCAGGAAGATGCCGAAGAAGGTCACTCCCAACATGCCGGCGAAGACGGCCGTGCCCAGGGTTTGCCGCATTTCGGCCCCGGCGCCCGTGGCCAACATCAGCGGCACCACGCCCAGAATGAAAGCGAACGAGGTCATCATAATCGGGCGGAGGCGGAGCTTCGAGGCCCCCACCGCCGACTCGAACACCGCCTGACCGTGCTCGTGCTGCTGCTTGGCAAACTCGACGATGAGCACGGCGTTCTTGCACGCCAGCCCGGCGAGCACCACGAAGCCGATTTGCGTGAAGAGGTTGTTGTCCATGCCGCGGAGCCACACGCCGGCCAGGGCGCAGAGCAGGCTCATGGGCACGATGAGGATGATGGCCAGCGGCAGCGACCAGCTCTCGTATTCGGCCGAGTGGGTGAGGAAGACGAAGAGCACGCAGAGGGGAAAAATCAAGAGGGCCGTATTGCCGGCCAGGATTTGCTGGTAGGTCAGCTCGGTCCATTCATAGCCCATCGAATGCGGCAGCTCTTTGTCGGCCAGGTTCTGCATCTTTTCGATGGCCTGGCCGGAACTGATTTCGGGCGTCCACTGGCCGTTGATGGCGGCGGCGGTGTGCGTGTTGTAGCGGTTGATCAACACCGGGCCGGCGGCGTCGCGCACGGTGGCCACCGTTCCCAAGGGCACCATTCGGCCCTGGCCGTTACGGACCTTCAGTTGCCGCACGTCGGCCGGCCGCACGCGGAACCGCGCGTCGGCCTGGACGTTGACCTGCCAGGTCCGGCCGAACTCGTTGAAATCGTTCACGTAGTAGCTGCCCAGATTCGCCTGGAGCGTGTTGAACACGTCGCTTAAGGCCACGTCCATCGCCTTGCACTTGGTGCGATCGATATCCACGTAAAGCTGCGGCGTTGCCGCGCGGAACATGGCGAACAGGCCCACGAGCCCCGGCGTGGCGTTGCCCTTGTCGACCAGGTTGTCGGCCTGGTCCTGAAGCGTGTCGAGCGTGTTCTGGCCGAGGTCCTCGACCATCAACTTGAAGCCGCCGGCGTTGCCGATGCCGTCAACGGGCGGGGCCCCAAAAACGGCGATCTGGGCATCTTCGATCTCCATGAAGAGTTGCTTGCGCAGCTTCAGGGCAATCGCCTCGGCGCCCGACTCTTCGCCGTGGCGATCATGAAACGGCTTGAGGATGACAAACATCGAGGCGAAGTTCGAGCCGTTGGCATTCAGCAGGAACGACTGGCCGGCGATGGTCACCGTATGCTCGACGCCGGGCACCGCCCGGGCAATCTTCTCCATCCGCCGCGTCACGTGGAGCGTTCGCTCCAGCGAGGCCGAGTCGGGCAATTGGGCGTTGACCAGCAGATAGCCTTTATCTTGCTCGGGCACGAAGCCCGTCGGCACGATCGTAAAGCCGAAATACGTCAGCCCGAGCAGCCCCACGTAGACCAAAAGCGCGACGGCCGTGCCGCGAATGCACAGGGCCACCAGCCGTTCGTAGAGCGAGGTGGTCCGCTCGAACAGTCCATTGAAACCGCGGAAAAGCCAGCCGAAAACGGCGTTCAGCGCCGGGTGAGAATGTCCTTCTTCGCCCCGTGCGGCTGCAGCAAAATGGCCGCCAGGGCCGGGCTCAAGGTCAGCGAGTTGAACGCCGAGATCAGCGTGGCCGTAGCGATGGTCAAGGCGAACTGGCGGTAGAACTGGCCGGTAATGCCCGGAAGGAACGCCGTGGGGATGAAGACCGCGCTCAGGCCGAAGGCGATGGCGATCACCGCCACGGTGACTTCTTCCATCGACTTGTAGGCCGCTTCACGCGGCGCCAGCCCGTGCTCGATCCATCGTTCCACGTTCTCGACGACCACGATGGCGTCGTCGACGACGATGCCGATGGCCAGCACCAGGCCGCAGAGAGAAATATTATTGAGGCTGAAACCCAGGCACGCCATCACGGCGAACGTGCCGATTAACGAGACGGGCACGGCCACCAGGGGGATCAGCGTGGTGCGCCAGTTCTGCAGGAAGAGGAGCACGACGATGGCCACCAGCACGATGGCTTCCAACAGGGCCTTGAAAACCTCGTGGATCGACTCCTTGATGAACGGCGTGGTGTCGTAAACGATGGCGTAGTCGAGGCCGGCGGGGAACCGCTTCTTCTTGAGTTCCTGCATTTTCGCCTGCACGCGATCGGCCGTGGCCACGGCGTTCGAGCCGGGCAACTGGAAGACGGCCAGGCCGACGGAGGGCTTTTCATCGAGCGTGCAGATTTGGTCTTCGCTCTTCGCGCCGCGTTCCACCCGGCTTACGTCGCGCAACCGCGTCACCTGTCCGTGGGAGCCCGTCTTGATGATGATGCCGGCGAAGTCGGCCGGATCGGTGAGCCGGCCGAGCGTGTTCATGGTGTACTGGAAGTCGAGACCGGCGGGCACGGGCGGCTGACCGATTTGGCCCGCCGCCACTTGCACGTTTTGCTCGCGCAGCGAAGCTACCACGTCGTTGGTCGTAAGACCCCGGGCGGCCAGCTTCTCCGGATCCAGCCACACCCGCATGGCATAGTCGCGCTGGCCGAGGAACTCCACATCGCCCACGCCTTCCAGGCGAGCCAGCTCGTCCTTCACGCTGATCGTCGCGTAATTGCTCAGGTAGAGCTGATCGTAGCGTCCGTCGGGTGAAATGAGATTCACGACCAACATGATGTTGGGCGATTGCTTCTTGGTGACCACGCCCGTCTGCTTCACGATGTCGGGCAAGGTGGGCATGGCGATCGAAACGCGGTTCTGCACCAGCACCTGGGCCATGTCGAGATCGGTGCCCAGCTTGAAGGTGACCGTGAGGTTGTATGCGCCGTCGTTGGTGCACTGCGACGACATGTACAGCATGTTCTCGACGCCGTTGACCTGCTGCTCGATGGGCGCGGCGCACAGTTTCGGCCACCACCTTGGGCGCTGGCCCCGGGATAAACGCACGTCACCTGAACCGTCGGCGGCGCGATCTCGGGATATTGGGCCACGGGCAGCACGAACGCCGCCACCAGGCCCGCGATCGTGATCACGATCGAAAGCACCGAGGCAAAGATCGGATGGTCGATGAAGAATCGTGAGAACACGGCGAGGGTTCCTGCTACTATTGCTGGGTCGCGGCGCCGGACGAAACGGGCGAACCGGCAGGCTCGGCGGGCCTGGTTTCGCCGCCGGCTGGGTCCGCCGGACTCTCAATGCCGACCACCGTGGGGATGACCTTCACGTCGGGACGCACGCGCTGAAGCCCATTGACCACGACGCGCTCGCCCGGCTTGAGGCCCGTCTGGATGACGCGCAACTGGCCTTCCAGATTGCCCACCGTGACGGGGCGATACTCGACCACGTTCTTGTCGTTTACGACGTACAGGTATTTTTGCCCTTGGTCAGTGCCCAGCGCACGCTCGGCAGTCAAAATCGCCTCGTAGGGCTGGCCGACGACCACGCGGACGCGGGTGAACAGCCCGGGCGTCAGCACGCGGGGTCCCACGGCCGGTCTCGGATTGGGAAATACGCCGCGGACCTGGATTGTACCGGTGTCCGGATCGACCCGATTTTCGATGAAATCGAGGTACCCTTCGTGGGAACGGCCTTCTTCGTTGGCCAACCCCATCCAGACCGGGACCTTGTCTTTCTCTCGCATCTTAATGGCGCCCTCGCGAATACCCTGTTGAATTCGCAGGATGGTCGGCTCGTCGATGTCGAAATAAACATACATCGGATCGACCGAGACGACGGTGGTCAGGAGGGTCTGATCGGCCGTGACCAGATTGCCTTGCGTAATGAGCGCGCGGCTGATCTCGCCGTCGATCGGAGAGAAGAGCTTCGTGAAATCCAAGTTCAGCCTGGCTTCTTCGGCAGAGGCTTCGGCGGTGCTCAATGCGGCCGCCGCTTTGTCGTGCGCGGCCACGCTCTGGTCGAAGTCGGATTGGCTGATGGCGTTCTGTTTCAACAGCAGGTTGACCCGTTCGAGATCGGCCTTGCGGAACTTCAGGTCAGCCTCGCAAAGTTTGATTTGAGATGTTGCCTGATCGTATTGGGCCTGGAAAGGCCGCGGATCGATTTCGAACAGCAAGTCGCCGTTCTTGACCTCGGCGCCTTCCTGGAAACACACTTTGTTGAGATATCCCGTCACCCGCGCGGATGTCAACCGACTCGACCGCCTGGGTGCGGCCGGTGAAGTCTTCGTAGTCGGAGATCTTCTTTTCGATCGGCAGAGCAACGCTGACCGGAACGGCGGCCGGTTCGGCAATGGCAAGCGGCTTCTGCCGGCATCCGCTTAGCAGGCAAACGCCGCCGAGCAAGAAGACAACCGCCGACAGAGGTCCGCCCAAGGAAAGCCGACGACAAATGGGGTTGCGCATGAGAGGCCCCTCCTAGGGGGCATTAAGGGAATGCTGCAATATACCTGGGAAGTATAGCTTGCCCCGGTCGAGCGTAACATTCTTCGCACCAGGGCGTTGAAAGGCAAGAAAAGGCGAACCCTCGGCGTGTTGTTGCCGGGGCTGCGGTATCGGGCTTGATCTGTTTGCCCTATTGAGTCCTGCATTACTACCGGACCGAGGGCTCGTGAAACGAGCCCGTTTTCCCGGGGAAAGTCCCCGACGTCAAAACCATGTCGAACGGATTGGCTCTCCCTCCGCTTGCGACGGTCGCGCTGAATTTGCCGACGGGACAAGGATGGCGGCAATTTGGGGCAGGCCGGGATGAGTGATTGGCGACGGAGTTGACATTTTATAGCTCCAAGCTATTCATTTGTCAGACAAGGCACTGTGGTTTGGAGTTAGCCGCAGCCGTTATCAGGCGCGGTTGAAACCATACAGCGAGCATTGGGGCCATGAGAGTCTTGCTTGCCGACGATTCCGGGGTCATGAGAAAGCTCATCCTGCGTCTGCTGCGGGAAGTTGGAGTGCCGTCGGCCACCGAGGCAGCGGATGGTGCGGAGGCCGTTGCGTTGTTCAAGGCTCGGCCGTTCGACCTGGTGCTTACCGACTGGAACATGCCCAACAAGAGCGGCCTGGAAGTGGTCCGCGAGATTCGTGCAACGGGTTCCAGCGTGCCCATTGTCATGATTACCACCGAAGCCGAAAAAGAACGGATTGCCGACGCCGTTCTTGCCGGAGCTTCCGACTACCTGGTCAAACCGTTTGACCACGCCAAGCTCATCGCAATGCTGAACGTCCATGTTCGCGCCAAATCGGGTGACCCTTCTCAGGGCTGGTGTCCTCAGTTCGTTGCCCGGTCAACTTCACAATCGGTGTGGGGCAGGCGGATTTCTTAGGCCTATGCACCAAGGCCTATGCACCAACGTGGCGTCGCCGCCTCGATTGCCTGAACCGACCTGGACGAGGGCGCCTGTCCCCGAAATGAGTCGCGTGCTCAGGGCTGACCTTTCCCGACCGTGCAGGGATAGTCTGGCGCGAAGCGGACGGCCACAGTCCCGCCTGCGTCCATTTGGCAACCTATATTTCCTTGGTTGCCATCCCCATGATAGGCGCTCCCAGCCAGGGCCCAAGCAGGGCCCGTGAGTGAACCGCCTGCCCAAATCATCAATTCGCAATGAACCCCAAGTACGTAGAACCCTTTCTGACTGCCGCCGTCTCGACGTTTGACACCATGCTGAACTGCCGGCTGGAGCCACGGAGAACGTCTGTCAAAAGCAACTTCCAGCCGGAATATGGAGTGAGCGGCGTAATCGGGCTTTCATCCAAGAAGGCCCGAGGCACCGTGATCTTAACTCTCAGTCACGAAGCCGCCTTGTCAGCGGCGGGGGCCATGCTTGGCGAGCGGCCGCCTGAGATCAACGGCGACGTGGCTGATACGGTTGGCGAACTCACCAACATCATCGCCGGAGTCGCCAAGGCGAAGCTGCCGCATCTCGCCCTCGATGTAAGCCTTCCCACCACCGTTATCGGCAGCCAACACGCCATGGAGTTTCCGCAGACGGTCACTCCCATTTCCATCCCTTTCGAATGTGCGTGGGGTTACGTTTCGGTGGAAATAGCGATCGTCGAACATTCGATAGAAACTACCGAAAGTACGCGAGCTACCCCAGAGATGTGTGCCATACCAACCTTAATGCAGCCCCGCTTGCCGCCGGGAGATGACCAAGGTCTGGCCAAAACCGGAGTACCGCGATGGACGACCGTGAAATTATCGACGAGTTCGTAGTGGAATCGCGCGAGCACCTGGCCGACATTGAGAGTCAACTGTTGGCAATCGAGGCCGGCGGCGAAGCAATCGACGTCGAGTTGGTCAACACGGTCTTTCGTGCGATCCATTCGATCAAGGGAGCCGCTGGATTCTTCCAATTCTCCAGTGTGGAAAGGCTTGCCCATGAGATGGAGAATGTTCTCAATCTGATCCGGAACCGGCAGCTTGTGCCCAACCCCTCGATCACGGACGCGCTCCTGCGGGCTGCCGACACGCTTCGCACAATGATCGAGAACATCGAACGTTCCAATGAAGTGGAGGTTTCGCACCATCTTGCGGAACTGAGAGCCGTTGCGGCGGGCGAGCCAGCCTCGGAACCTGCGCCCGTATCGGCGGCCGTTGAGCCGCCACATCCGCTTGCGGCGGCAACGAGCGTGGACCAGACTCTCGACCTCGTGCAGACTTTCGTCTCACAGGCCGCCTCGGAGAGCCCCGGTGGCGCACCGGCCGCATGTGACCCGCCGTCCCCGAATGTTGCCAGCGTCTTGCACCACGGTGGCCCCATTGCGGAGAGAGCGGCCGCCCATGACCCCCGTAACACGAAGTCTCTCACGCCCGCCCCGGTGGCCGAGACGAACATCCGCGTTTCGGTCTGCATCCTGGATCATTTAATGAACCTGGCGGGCGAGTTGGTCCTCGCACGCAACCAACTGCTCCAGACGGTAACGGTGAACGACCGTGGCAGCCTGGATTCGGTATCCGCCCGCCTCAATCAGGTTACCAGCGAAATTCAGGAAGCCGTCATGCAAACTCGGCTTCAGACCGTCAACACGGTATTCAGTAAGTTCCCTCGAGTAGTCCGTGATCTAAGCAATCTGCTGGGGAAGCAGTGTGAACTGGTGGTGGAAGGGGAGGACGTCGAGCTGGACAAGTCGATCATCGAAGCGATCGGCGATCCCCTGACCCACCTGATCCGCAACGCCGTGGATCACGGGCTGGAGAATCCCGAGGCACGGATCAAAGCGGGCAAGCCGCCCAAAGGGAAGGTGCTCCTGAAGGCATTCCACGAGGCCGGCAAAGTGAACCTTGCCGTCAGCGACGACGGCGCCGGCATCGACGTGGTCAAGCTCAAGGAGAAGGCAGTCGCGCGGGGAATCATCACCGCCGAGCAGGCCCGCGACATGGGCGATCGCGAAGCGCTGCACTTGATCTTCCGTCCAGGTTTCTCTACGGCCGAGCAGGTTACGAACGTGAGTGGTCGCGGTGTGGGCATGGATGTCGTCAAAACGAACATCGAACGGCTGGGCGGCACCGTCGACGTGGACGCTCAGCTCGGGGCGGGCACCACGATCGGCATCACGCTCCCGCTGACCCTGGCCATTATTCCGTCGTTGATCGTACGCTGCGGCGCACGACGTTTCGCGATTCCACAGGCAAGCATCAACGAGTTGGTCCGTGTCAAGGTCTGCGAGGCGGAGGAAAAACTCCACCGTGTCAAGGACGCAGAGGTCCTTCGTCTCCGAGGAAATTTGCTGCCACTGGTGCGTCTGAGCGCCACACTCGGTCTGGATCCCCCCGAGCAGAAGCCCGGTGTTCGAGAGGCCGATGGCGCCAGGAATATCAACATCATCGTGGTGGACAGCGGCCACCTGCGCTATGGCCTGGTCGTGGACTCTCTGCACGATTCCGAAGAGATCGTGGTCAAGCCATTGGGCCAACATTTGAAGAACTGCCGCTGCTTCGCGGGAGCCACGATTCTGGGCGACGGGCAGGTGGCCCTCATCCTGGACGTGGTGGGCATTGCGACGCAAGCGAACCTTACCGTTCGCGAGGAGAAGGACCGGCTGGAGAGCCGTGAGTCGGCGGCTGACTCTGCCCAACACACTCAGTCGATGCTCCTGTTCACCAATGGCGCGAAGGAACAGTTCGCGGTGCCGATGGGACTGGTTTCCCGCTTGGAACGCATTCGCAGCGACCAGATCGACAGCGTGGGTGGCCAAGACGTGCTCCAATATCGCGGCGCTTCTTTGGCACTGCTAAGCCTGGAGAAGTATATCAAGGCCGTCCCCCGCTCACAAGAATCGCGGCTCTACGTCGTGGTTTTCACAGTGGCGCAACGGGAAGTCGGCCTGATCGCGCCTCGCCTGACGGACATCCGCAGGGTATCGACCGATGTCGATACGACGACCTTCCGTGAGCCGGGCGTGATCGGCTCGCTGGTGATCGACGGAACGACAACCAGGCTATTGGACCTGCTTGAGTTGTCCCGCACGGCCCGCCCCGACTGGTTCAGCGACGTTCCCGTCGCCGACGGCAAAAGAGGCGATGCACTAACCATTCTGCTGGCCGAGGACTCCGCCTTCTTTCGCAAACAGTTGACGAGTTCTCTGCAAGCCGGTGGTTACAACGTGGTTGCTTGCGAAGACGGGCAGGCCGCGTGGGACTCGCTCATCTCTGCTAGAAAGCCATACGACCTGATCGTTACCGATCTGGAAATGCCGCGCTTAGATGGGTTCGAGTTGGCGGAAAAGGTCAGAAGCACGCCGGCGTTTCACCATCTTCCTATCATTGCCGTTACGTCGTTGGCAAGCGAGGAAGACATGGATCGCGGGAAGCAGGTCGGCATCGACGACTACCATATTAAGTTGGACCGGGAACGGTTGATGGCGACCGTGGCGAAGCTCCTTGGCTCGGCGACACAAGATACCGGCATTCGGGCCAGCCAGACATGGCAGAAATAGGGAGGCCATCGTGAACGCACTAGCGGAAATGCCCACAGCCATCCGCGACGTAGAGGTGGAATTGGTCACCTGTTATGTCGGCGAACTCCTGTTGGGAGCGAAGATTCAACATGTGGAGGAGATCAACCGCTGCATCGATTTGACCCCTGTTGCCCATGCTCCAGAGTCGGTGCGGGGCGTGATGAATCTGCGCGGCGAGGTAGTCACCGTGCTGGATCTCCGAACGATCTTGGGACTCGGCGGGACGGAAACTACCGAGAATACCCGAAACGTAATCGTCAACGCCGATGGAAACCGGGTGGGTCTGCTGGTGGACCGAATTGCCGACGTCGTTACTGCCCACTGGCGTGAAATCAAGGCGTCGCCCGCCAATCTGACGGGTGCACATGAGCGGTTCTTTGAGGGTGTTGTCGAACTGCAGCACGAACTGCTGGCCGTTCTTGATATTGCCGAGGTGCTTATGGTGACCGACAACGCCACCTGACGTAGCCCTCACACGACCGCAGAAGCCATGTCAACTTTTACATTTCACAAGTGCTAAGGAGAAATGCGATGAAGGTCAGAAACAAGGTATTTGTGCTGAGCGTTTCGGCGCGGCCATTACGGCGACGCTCATTATCGGTTTGGTCGCGGTGCGGAAGGGATACATTGCCGACAGGATTTCGACAATACTGACCCAAACCGCCGAGAAGGAGACCGCCACGGCCGTCACCGATGCGTATCTAATGCTCAAAATCGAGAATGAGAACATCAAGAAGAAGCTGGCTAGCGATCTCCTCACGACCAAGACTTTGCTGGGGAAGCACGGAGCGATCTCGCTGGCCGACGCCACGTCTGTCTGGAAGGCGGTGAACCAATTCACCAAACACGTCCATGAAGTAACCCTGCCCAAAATGATGGCCGGCAAGGAGTGGCTCGGCCAGGACGCCGACGGCCAGAACGCGTCGTCGGTCGTAGACACGATAGCGACGATATCGGGTGGAGACAATTGCACGGTATTCCAGCGGATGAACGAAGCCGGCGACATGCTCCGCGTATGCACCAGTTCGCGAGACACCGACGGCCAACGCGCGACGGGAACCTACTTGCCGGCGGTCAATCTTGACGGCACTCCTAATCCGGCCCTGACCGCCGTGCTCAAGGGAAACACTTACGTCGGACGGGCCACGGGCATTTCCGGCTCGCGCATCGGCAGCTATGAGCCCATCTGCGATCAAAACCAGCGGGTTGTCGGCGCATTGTACGTGGGCATGAATGCAAGCACGGGGGAGCACGTCGCCACCATCCGTCAAGGCATCCTTGACATGGAGGTCGGCAAGACCGGCTATGTGTACATCTTGGAGGCCTCGGGGGATCGTAAGGGCTGCTGCGTCATCTCGCGCAAGGGTGGGCGAGACGGAGAGAATATCTGGGATTCCACGGACGCGGATGGGAGCCACTTTGTCCAAACCATCATCAACAAGGCCGTTGCCACCACGCCGGGAAAATGCCAACATATACGGTACTCCTGGCAAAACAAGGGCGAGACCCACCCCCGATCGAAGATCAGTGCCTACACGTACTTTGAACCGTGGGATTGGGTAATCGGGGCGGGAGCTTACGAAGACGACTTCCACGACGTCGCGGTCCAGACGAACGAGGCAATCAGTTCCCTGCTCCTGTGGAGTCTCGTCGGTGGAATTGCCGTCTTCCTTATGGTTGGGGTCGTCTCCCTGCTGGTCGCCGCCAGAATCACTCGTCCTCTGGTAGCCGTGACCAATGCATTGATCCAGGGCGAAGGCGATTTGACCATTCGGTTCCAGGTAACCAGCAAGGACGAAATCGGCGATCTGGCTCGCTGGTTCAATGTGTTCCTGGAGAAGATACAGAAAATTATTCAAGACATCGCCGGCAATGCCGCGAAACTCTCCGACTCTTCCGTCGGGCTAGCTTCCGCTGCGGCGCAGATGGCCAGCGGTACTGAGGAGATGAGCGCCCAGTCGACGACTGTGGCCGCTGCCGCAGAGCAGTTGACGAATAACATGACCTCGATGGCGGGATCCACACACGAGATGTCGGCGAACGTCAAGACGGTGGCCTCGGCCGTGGAGGAAATGACAGCCAGCATCGCCGAGGTGGCAAGGAGTGCCCAGCAGGCCGCCAGTGTGGCCCAAAATGCCGCGCAGTCAGCCCGAGTCAGCGACGAAAAAGTCGGGCAACTGGGGGCGGCGGCCCACGAAATCGGCAAGGTGATCGAGGTGATTCAGGACATTGCCGAGCAGACCAACCTGTTGGCTCTGAACGCCACCATCGAGGCAGCCCGGGCCGGCGACGCCGGTAAGGGCTTCGCCGTCGTCGCCACCGAGGTCAAGGAACTGGCCAAACAAACCGCCGCGGCCACGGAGGATATTCGCAAGCGGATCGTGGGCATTCAGGTTTCCACAACCGAAGCCGTCGGTGCGATTGACGAAATCAGCAAGGTGATCGGCAACGTGAACGAGGTGTCACGGACCATTGCATCGGCGGTCGAGGAACAAAGCATCACCACGCAGGAGATCGCCCACAACATTGCGCAAAGCTCCATCGCTGCCGAAACCGTCGCCAAGGGGGTCGCCGAGTCGGCCACCGTCACGCAGGAGATCGCCCGCAACATCGCCCAAGTGGATTCGGCGGTCAAGCAGACCGCCTTGGGAGCGACGAAAACGCAGGATGCCGGCGGGGAACTGAAACAGGTTTCTACCGAATTGCAAGGGATAGTCCACCAATTCAAGCTGGGCAACGAGCAATTCGACGCTAAAGCCGGCAAGGCGGCCTGAACGTAGCTAGCGCATTGATCCCGGACGCAACCGGCATTGACAGGGCAGGCCATGATCGAAGACCGTCTGCGCATGCTCGTCGTTGACGACACCGTCACCTACCGCGCGATCGTCTCCGCCACGCTGACGGAGTTGCCCGACGTGGAAGTGGTGGGCCTTGCGGCCAATGGCAAGATCGCTCTACAGAAGATCGAGCAACTCCGCCCCGACCTCCTGACGTTGGATCTTGAGATGCCCGAGATGGACGGGTTGGAGTTGCTCCGCAGGTTGAAGCATGCGCAGAGCGGAATCAGTGCGATCATGCTTAGCGCCTTCACGACGAAGGGCGCCGAATCGACGATGGCTGCCCTTAAACTAGGGGCATTCGACTTCGTGCTCAAGCCCAGCGGCGGCGAGCGCCCAGGTAATGCCGAGAAGTTTCGTCAGGAACTGCATGCCAAGATCGATGCCTTTCGCCGAAACCGGCAGATTCGGGCAATCCTGCAGGGCGGCACGAATGCTCGGCCGGGCGGCACAGCAGCGTCATCTTCATTCTCAACGGCTGTCACCGCCGCACCAGAACATGCCGCAGCGTCTCCACTGACGCCGCCTGCCGGATACGCGCAGGCCGACCGGTTCGACACCCTGTTGCGCAAACCAATCGAAGTTATCGCCCTGGGAATCTCGACGGGTGGCCCCGAGGCACTCACCCGGATGTTGCCTCGACTGCCGGCCGATCTGGGCGTGCCGCTGCTCATTGTGCAGCACATGCCGCCGATATTTACGCGGTCCCTGGCCGAGGATCTGGGGCGCCGCTGCGCACTTTGCGTTTACGAAGCAACCGACGGCCAGGCCGTTGAGCCCGGCTCGGTGCTGATAGCTCCCGGCGGCAAGCAAATGAAGGTCGAAGTCGTTGGCGATGGCCCCGTGGTCCGGATCACCGATGATTTACCGGAGAACAGTTGCCGGCCATCCGTTCACTATTTATTCCGCTCCGTGGCCGAGGTCTATGGGGCCAGCGCGGTCGGAGTGATTATGACGGGCATGGGCAACGATGGTGCGCGCGGATGCCGCGCGATGCATCAGCGCGGCGCCTCAATTATTGCCCAGGATCAGGCCAGTTGCGTAGTCTTTGGCATGCCTCGCGAACCCATTGAGGAGGGCATCGCCGTCGCTGTTCCCCTCGAAGGCATCGCTGGAGCTATTGTTAAACTCACCGGCAGAGGAGCCGTCGCGTGCAGGTAACACCCGATGAGATCCCTGCCGTGTCCCGACTCGTCCATGACCTTTGCGGTCTGACGTTGGACGCGTCGAAGGCCTACCTCATCGACAGCCGGCTCGGCAGGCTCGCCGAAACTGCCGGTTGCACAACGTTTACAGAATTCGTCTACCAGGCTCGGTCGCCGAACAACCGGGCACTGCAGAACGAGATCATCGACGCCATTACCACGCAGGAAACGCTGTTCTTCCGCGATGCGTATCTCTACGACGTGTTGCAGTACAAAGTTCTCCCCGATTTGATTGATAGGAAGACCAGCACCTTGTTTCCCCGGCGACTGCGCATCTGGTCCGCCGCCTGTAGCACCGGCCAGGAAGCCTACAGCATCGCCATGACCCTTTGCGAGGTCATCCCCGGCATTGCGTCCTGGGACGTCAATATCCTGGGCACCGACATCTCCAACGCCGCCGTCGCGCAGGCCAGTTTAGGGCGATATACCGAGCAAGAAATCCAACGAGGAATGAAACCTCAGTTGCTCGCGAGATACTTCCGCCTGGAGTCAGGCGGCTGGAGAATCAAGGATGACTTACGAGCGATGGTGACGTTCGGCCGGCGGAACCTCCTCCAGCCGTTCGTAGATTTGGGGCCATTTGACCTCATTTTCTGTCGGAATGTGGCCATCTACTTCAATGGCGAAACGCGAAGAAACCTTTTCCTGCGTTTGGCCGAGCACCTGACGCCCGATGGTTACCTGTTTGTTGGCTCTTCAGAATGTCTCGTCGATATCGGCCCGCAATTTGTGCCGCAACATCATTGTCGAGGGAGCTATTACCAACCGCAGAAGGTGGCGGCGCCAACGTCGGCGGTGCGTTCCGTTCACTGCGCAGTGCAGTCTGCGCAAGAAGCAGGCGTATGATGCAGCATGCGTCCAAACACGTTTGTTTCTAAAGGAACTCAGCGCAACTCGCTGCCGAGTACATCGACCATGAGGCGGTTGCAATCGTCGGCCGATTGCGGATTGACCCGCTGGAAGTCGGCCCAGTGGTCGTTCCGAAGTCCGACCAGCACCCACTGGCCCTGCCGATCGCAGAGAACGTAGATCACTCCGTTCACTGCCGTCCTGCCACCTGGCATGTGACCGATGTCATAAACCACAAACAGCGCATAGTCAGTCGTCGGTGTATTCTTCTCGAGGAACTCTCGAAACACCCGGGCCGTGTCCCAGGCGATCCGCGTCTGATTCGTGTTGGGCCGGATCTGAAGCTTCGGATCCATCTCGATGACCTCCGCTCGGCCAAGCTCCTGCTTGGCGAGCATTTCGGCCAGTTGCCGGGCGACCTGCACGTCGCTCTTTGGCCAGGCGAAAGCCGGATAGACGCCGATCGTGCTCGTCTTGATGGTCTTCTTCAACTCGGCCAGCCGCGGCTCCATGGCTTTCCGTTCGTTCTCCGGTGGAATGCCCGACCTCTCGGCCCACAGCCGGGCCATCTTGCCCTGGGGCCGCGCTGTTCTCCTCGGGCTCGGCCAGGCCCCATAGGCCTCGCAGCCGGAGAACCAAACGGTAGCAACCTACCATCGGGTCCACCTTTTCGCCGCTAAGCTGCGAGAAAAGTCCACGCTCGACCCGTTCTGACAGCAACACCTTGCCCGTCTTGTCAACCGCGACCAACTCGATCTCGTCGATCCCCTTGCCCGGCGTTCCGATGAATTGGCCGTAGAGGGCGTACTTGGTGCCGAGCTTCTGCGATTGGACGAACTGGCCGAACGCCTCAGCCACTTTGGCCATATCGGCGTCTTTGGGCGGGGTGAATTCCTTGTCGGCGATCTCGATTTCTGTCATTCCCCCACGCTCCAAGAACAGGCCAACCATCTCGGCCATGTTCTTCGACATTGCGGCCGGCAGTTTGACAGTCTGGGCCGTCGCCGAGTTGTCGGTCAAAACGATCGGAAAGACGGTCACCGACTTCGCCGTTGCCGCAGCCTCCGTCGCCGGCTTGCCCGCCGGCTCCTCTTCGCAGGCCGAAGACGCGGCCCACACTGCGGCCCCCAGCAGCACGACGCACGAAAACACACCGATTTTCATGGCCCACCTCCCGTGAAAAGAAGGAATGCTCATCCCACTCAGAAAATAGGCTCGTAACACGGCCCGATATAACGCGATATTTTGGGATTTTTTCCAGACGAACGCCGCTACGGCCCAAAACATGCCAAGAGAAGTTGATGGGGTGGCAGTTGTACTGCCACCCCGGGATGGGGCAACTCCCCTATTCCGCCTTCGCCTCCGACAGCGTCTTTGCCTCGTCGGGCGTCATTTCCTTCACGCTCAGATCGGCGTAGATGACGTGGTACTTCTCCGACCCGGTCGGCTTGTACCAGAAGATGGGCCGGTCGGGCGTGTCGAGCTTCACGCCTCCGCCCGTGTAGTGGGCGTCGTTCTCGGGCTTGAGAATCGTGTAGAACGAAATACCCTGCATCTTCTTCTGCATTAGCGGCATCGCCGTCTTCATCAGCTCGGCCGTCATTTCGGGCGGGGGCTGCTTGCCCATCTGTTTGAGTTTCTCCTTGCCGCCGAATTTCTCGGCTATCTTATTCATCTCCGGCTCCAGAAGTTCCATGATCGCCGTCATCACCTCCTTGTTCATGCCGAGCTTCTCCGGGAAGAGGCCCTTATTGTGCTCCGCCACCGTACGCAACGTCGTCACAAGGTCCTCTTCGGTGGGCATCGTGACGTTCATCGCCTGCTCTGTGTAGCCGGCCGGCGGTTCAAGGCTGAACAGCGCGGGGTCCAGATCGACGTCATATTGGAAATTGCTCATCACGAGGCGAACGTTGGAAAACATTTCGCCGGTCATCTCGACACGGATGGGGCGGGCCGTTTCAGGATCGGCCCAGAGGGTCATGTCGCGTATGACGCTCTGAGTCTTAAAGCCGACTGCCGTGCGGCCGTCGATTTGTTGTGTGCCGAGCTTTTCGACCTTCTCGCCCGTGCCGCTGCTGCCTTCACGCACCAGCCGCCGCATGGTTTCAAACATATCGGCAGTCGGGTTGTTGCCCGGTTTGCCTGCCGATTTCTTCATTTCCTCCTGCCACTTCTTCATCTCCATCACGACAGCGACCTTCGCGCTGGGCATAAGCATCACCATTTTGTTTGCCTGGCCGTCGGCGATCGTGATCATCTCCGACATCTTCTGGCCGCCTGCGGTTGTGGATAACTCATTACGTTGCGCGAGGGGGCGAGGAAATATCCCTTTCCGCTCGTGGCTGTTGACTTCGCATCCTTCTCCCCTTTCGCTTCGCTGGTGATGTCGTAGGTCGCACTCCGCAGGCTGTCAACCGCGTCGGCCACTTTAGCAAAGGCGATGCTCGTCGAGCCGCCGACGGCCAACCACGAGCAGAGCAGTCCAATGGCCGCGAAAATGCTCGCGGCTACGGCAATCTTTGCGATGCGATTCATCTTCTTCGTCCTTGTCTTGATTGTTGATGGAATAGCGTCCGCCGCGGATATCTGCCGCAAGAGATGGTCAACCACTTCCGGCGGCGGCCCCTCGGGAACCGGCACTCGGCGCAATGCCTCACCGGCACGTTCCAGCAGGTCGTCAATATGTTCGTCACGCGGCGTTTCCACGTCTTGAATCCTCAATCCTCGTTGTTCGACCCCGCGTCAACCGGAACCAATAGTTCTCGCAATCGCCCGCGGGCACGATGCAACAGCACGCCCACGGCATTGGTCGTCAGTTTCAAACGCTCAGCAATCTCGCGATAGCTCAGTCTGTCCAAACAGGTCAGGCAGAAAACGGCCGCCTGATCGCGGGGCAACTCGGCCAGGGCCGTCCGCAACCGCTCGGCCAACTCGGCGGCTTCGGCGATTTGACTGGGCCCGGCGTCGCGGCTCAGCGCGGCGGCCGGCTCGGCCAGCGGCTCGACTCGGCCGCGTTCTCGGCAGCGGGCCCGCAGCAAGTCGAGTGCCCGGGCGGTCGCCAAGTGCCGCAGCAGCGAGGCCCAGTCGCGAACCGGTTCGCGGCGGGACACCTTGACCGCCTCCAGAACGTCTCTTGGAAGCAGTCCGATGCGTCGGCGTGGTTTCCCACCAGCCGATACGCCGTCGTCCAGACAAGCTGGCCATACTGGTGAACGATCGTTTTCCAGTCGGTCACTGGCGGGCACCTGTGGTAAGCCGCGGTTCAGAAGAGTAGTCGCTGGAAGGGGCCCGTTTATTACAGTAGATTCCGACGCCGCGGGCAATCCACCCTATACGCCCTAGCAGTGGCAATCGACGAAGCGGAGGCTCTTATCGCGGCCGGATGAATCGCTCGATGTCTTCGTGCATCTTCCGCAAATCGGGCGGATTGAGGTACATCATGTGCCCCGCGTCGTACTCGGCGTACGTGATACGGGTGCGCTGGACCGGATCGAGCTTCACGTGCTCGATGTCGTAGCGAATGACGTCAATCGGACACACCAGATCGCATCGGCCGTTGAGGACCAACAGGCGCAGATGCGGGTTTTCTTTCATCGCGGAGGCGAATTCATGCGTCACGCTCGGATTGTCCTCGCGATTGAACTTCCACGGGTGAACCGAGGTGAGCACGCCGTAAGGCAGATCGTCTTCGAACTTCAGCTCGCCCCGCACATAAGCGTTCATGGCCGCGGAAAAGGCGCCGTCGATCGTGGATAGCGAAGGGTCAAACTCGGGATATGGCGAAGCGGGGTTGGCATCGCGGCCGGTGATCCGGGCGTCGTAACGGCCGAGAATCAGCCCCTGGTCGCGCAGCAACTCCTTGCGGAAAACCTCGGCGTCAACGAGCAAATCATGCTCTTCGACCACGCGGAGCGGCAAGCCGGTAAGACGGGCGAGCTTCGCCGCGACCCGGGCGCGCTCGTCGGCTGTTAGCAACGCGCCCTCAAACAGCGCCGACGCATACTCGGTCCGCATGAACTCGCGCGCTTCGGCCAGCGCCTTGGGCAAGTCGGCTTGCAGCTCCGGCGGCAACTTCTTATGGAAGTGCGCCGTGGCCGTATAGGCCGGCAGGTAAACCTGGCCGGACATACGGCCCAAGGTGGTAAGTTCGAGGAGGCCTGACACGAAGATTAGTCCGTTAAGGCCCATTCCGTACTGTGAGTGCAGGTGATGGGCCAATCCGGCGGCGCGGAAAACGCCGTAGCTCTCGCCGCAAAGGTATTTCGGCGAAAGCCAGCGCTCGTGCCGCGTGGTCCAGAGCCGAATGAACTCGCCGACCGACTCGATGTCGGGCGATTGCCCGAAGAACTGCTCGGCCTTGCCCTCTTCGGCCGGCCGGCTGAAGCCGGTGGCCACCGGATCGATGAACACCAGATCGGTCGCGTCCAGAATGGAAAACTCGTTGTCGGTCAGTCCGAGGGGCGCCGGCTCTTTGGCGCCCGGTTCGGCTAGTTTCACCCGCCTTGGCCCCAGCGCGCCGAGATGCAGCCACACGGAGGACGAGCCCGGTCCGCCGTTGAAGCAAAAGGTGACGGGCCGGCTTTCCGCGCCGCCTTCGCCCTGCCTCATGTAAGCGACGTAGAAGATCGACGCCCGCGACGTGCCATCGGGTTTCAGCAGGGGCAGCATCCCGGTTTCGGCGACGTAGGTCACGGCCTGGCCGGCGATCGTCACCGCATTTTTGGTGACGATCGGCTTGTCCTTGGCGTCGGGGATTGCGCCGGCGGGCTTCTTGGCCTCATCCTTCTTGGCGGCTTCTTTTTCTTTGTTCGCTGCACCGAGTCCGATTTGGCAGACGTCGGCGTTTCGGCCGCATTGGGTTCGGCCCAGCCCGGGCTGGGCGACAGCAGCAGGCCGGCCAGGCAGAGCGACGACAAGCAGATGGCGATGCGCATGTTGAGCCTTTCTCGACGATAGCCCTTAGGACCAGTTACCGCTGCCGGGTCAATCCTTCAAGGATAGCATATTTTGCGAAAATGCGGATTCTACGCCCGGCATGGCAGGGCCGCAATGAAAAAAGCCTCCGAGGTCGGATCGACCCCGGAGGCCTGTTGAATTAAACCCGGCGACACCTACTCTCGCACTTTTGGTACTACCATCCGCTCCGAAAGCTTAACTACCGTGTTCGGGATGGGAACGGGTGTGGCCTTTCGAATACTCGGTGCCTCAAGGCGTTGGCGTCGGGGATGGCAAATCTTCCAACGCCGTCACGTGCATGATGGGTACGCGGGTTGTTTGCTCATACTGAGCCGGGTTCTCCGCGCTGGCCATGCCGATGATCATGTCCCGGCGGCCGACAAGCACGAGATCGGGATGATAGACGTCGAACGTCTGACCGGAACTGATGATGATCCGCACCGGCACAAAGGGGCTCTGACGCAGACGGGCCAGAATATCAGCGGAATTGAACACGGACTGCCTCTCCCTCTTACTGATTTGGCCAAGGGCATTATACCCCCACCCACGGCTGGCCGCAAGGGACGAAAAAGCCCCCGAGGTCCAAAGGACCTCGGGGGCTTCTTGAATTAAATCCGGCGACACCTACTCTCGCACTTTTGGTACTACCATCGGCTCCGAAAGCTTAACTACCGTGTTCGGGATGGGAACGGGTGTGGCCTTTCGAATATTGTCACCGGAAAGGAGCGGCCGTCCCAACTGCGAAGGGACAAGACGCTAAGAGAACGGTCTTGGGCCTTTGGTCTTTGGCCTTGGGTTCTGATCGAAGCCCGAAGACCCAAGTTCCAAGACCAAAGTCCGAAACTGGTTGTGGGAATGAAGTGGCACCTTAACGCGGGCAAATAGGAGCGTTGGATACATGTGGCCAAGCGTTCGTCCGTTAGTATCGGTTAGCTGAGCGCATTGCCTCGCGTACACATCCGACCTATCGACCTGGTAGTCTTCCAGGGGACTTTCGCGGTTATACCGCAACGAAACCTGATCTTGGAGAGGGCTTCACGCTTATATGCTTTCAGCGTTTATCCTTTCCGTACATAGCTACCCAGCCGTGCCGCTAGCGCGACAACTGGCACACCAGAGGTACGTCCTTCTAAATCCTCTCGTACTAAAGAAGAACCTCCGCAAGTTTCGTGCGCCCATAGTAGATAGGGACCGACCTGTCTCACGACGGTCTGAACCCAGCTCACGTACCACTTTCATTGGCGAACAGCCAAACCCTTGGGAGCTTCTCCACCCCCAGGATGTGATGAGCCGACATCGAGGTGCCAAACCGCTCCGCCGCTGTGGACGCTCGGGAGCGATAAGCCTGTTATCCCCAGAGTACCTTTTGTCTGATGAGCGATGGCCCTTCCATGCGGGACCACCGGATCACTAAGTCCTACTTTCGTATCTGCTCGACGTATACGTCTCGCAGTCAAGCACCCTTCTACCTTTACGCTCGACGCCTGATTGCCAACCAGGCTGAGGGTACCTTTGAACTCCTCCGTTACCTTTTTGGAGGAGACCGCCCCAGTCAAACTGCCCAACTGGAAATGTCCTCTGCCCGGATTCACGGGAACCAGAGTTAGAACTAAAATATGCCCAGGGTGGTATTTCAAGGTTGGCTCCACCGAGACTAGCGTCCCGGCTTCAATGCCTCCCACCTATCCTACACAGAACATATCACAGCCCAATACCAGCCTACAGTAAAGGTTCATGGGGTCTTTCCGTCTAGCTACGGGAACGTGGCATCTTCACCACGGCTACAATTTCACCGGGTTGGTGGTTGAGACAGTGGAGCTGTCGTTACGCCATTCATGCAGGTCGGAACTTACCCGACAAGGAACTTCGCTACCTTAGGACCGTCATAGTTACGGCCGCCGTTTACCGGGGCTTCGGTCGCGGGCTTCACCTTGCGGCTAACCCTCTTCCTTAACCTACCGGCACCGGGCAGGCGTCAGACTCTATACATCCTCTTGCGAGTTGGCAGAGTCCTGTGTTTTTGATAAACAGTCGCAGCTCTCGATTTACTGTGGCCCCCAGAGACTTTCACCTCCGAGGGCACCCCTTATCCCGAAGTTACGGGGTCATGTTGCAGAGTTCCTTAACCACCATTCTCCCGAGCGCCTTAGACTACTCGTCTCGCCTACCTGTGTCAGTTTTAGTACGGTCACCAAAGATTCAACCCTTAGGAGCTTTTCTTGGACGTCCTTCAGATGACTTCACGAACGTAAATGCGTTCGAGACCAACTCTTGGCTGATGAGGGCGGATTTACCTCTCCCTCGCCTCAAGTTGGCCTACGGACATTTCTACTCGTACCGCTCACCTTCCAAACGCCGTCCCTCCATCGGTCCTCTTCGGTGGCGCAGGAATGTTGACCTGCTGTCCATCGTCTACGCCTTTCGGCCTCGACTAAGGTACCGGCTAACCCTGGGCGGAATTACCTTCCCCAGGAAACCTTAGGCTTTCGGCGGGCAGGATTCTCACCTGCCTTATCGTTACTCATTCCGGCATAAGCACCTGAAGAACCCTCCACCGCTCCTTACGGTACGGCTCGTGTCTGTTCTTCAGCGCTCTCCTACCAATCCTTACGGATTCCACTGCTTCGGTGTCGGGCTTACTCCCGTTCATTATCGGCGCAGAACTGCTCGGCCAGTAAGCTGTTACGCACTTTTTAAATGGTGGCTGCTTCTAAGCCAACATCCTGGCTGTCGCGGCAATTCAACTTCCTTAGTGACTAAGCCCGTCTTGGGGACCTTAGCAGATGATCTGGGTTGTTTCCCTCTCGACCGCGAAGCTTATCCCTCGCGGACTGACTCCTGAGATAGTCGCACCGGTATTCGGAGTTTGGTTCAGGAGGGTAGTCTGGGAAGACCCCCAACCCGATTCAGTATCTCTACCCCCGGTGCGTAGTGGCTCAAGGCTATTCCTAAAAATATTTCGGAGAGAACGAGCTATCCCTGCGTTTGATTAGACTTTCACTCCTCCCCACAAGTCATCCCCTCGGTTTTCAACCCAAGTGGGTTCGGTCCTCCACGCGGTATAACCCGCGATTCAACCTGCTCATGGGTAGTTCACGCAGATTCGCGTCTACCGCCAACGACTGTGTCGCCCTATTCAGACTCGGTTTCCCTATGGCTCCGGCCCGGAAGGCCTTAACCTAAACGCCGCAGACGGTAACTCGCCGGATCATTATGCAAAAGGCACGCCGTCACGCATTGCAAGCAAGCTTGCCATAGCGCTCCGACCGCTTGTAGGCACATGGTTTCAGGTTCAGTATCCTCCCCTAGCAGGGGTTCTTCCCATCTTTCAGTCGCCCTACTGAGTTCACTATCGGTCGTCAGGGAGTATTTAGCCTTGCGGGATGGTCCCCGCTGATTCAGTCGGGATTTCACGTGGCCCGACCTACTCAGGTACCTCTCGGGAGGCTACACCACTGTCGCATACCGGGCTGTCACCGTCTATGGCCTGCCTTTCCAGGCAGTTCTGCTAGCTGGTAGCTTGGTAACTCCCATGTAAGAGGCCCTACAACCCCGCCGAGGAAAACCTCCGCGGTTTAGGCTCTTTCCGTTTCGCTCGCCACTACTCGGGAAATCGATTTTTCTTTCTTTTCCAACGGTTACTTGGATGTTTCGGTTCACCGTGTTCGCGACACACACCTATGGATTCAGTGCGTGCTAATTCGGGTATCCCGGGATCAACGCTCGTTTGACAACTACTCCGGGCTTATCGCAGTCTTCCACGCCCTTCTTCGGCTCCTGACGCCAAGACATCCCCCATGTGCCCTTAGTAGCTTGGCCACATGAATCCAACGCTCCAACATCTGGAGCCGATTCCTGTGATCCACGCTCGCGGAACAAGGCAACCCTCCTTCACCGAAGTGCCGGCCGCCGAAGCGCCCGAACCCGCGATGAACGAGGCCCTTGTTCCGAGTAACGAATGCTCTAAGTGCCCGTGGAGCCACGTCAACTGCGCTTCCGCGCAACGACGTGATTCACACATTAAGATGCCATTTCATTACCACAACCGAATTGTCAAAGAGCTATACGCCAACTCGCTTCCGAATTTGGCCAAACCATGAGTCTAGCAGTCCCGCCGGACGCTGTCAACGGCCAACAAGGGGCAAAAAAACTTTTCCGCTTTCCTCCCTTTTGCGCTTCGGCCTGCTACTGATGCCCCATTTGGGGCTGCCAAACTTGGCATAAACCCATTATATCGGCGAAAACAAGGCGGACAATCCAGCCGAAAATCGGGACATCGCGTCCGGCTCCCTCGCGATGCAACTTGCTGGGACGGTTGGAGTTGCGCCCTGCACCGCAGCAACGGGTCGTCCGCCAGTCGGTTGCAAATCGACTGGCGGAGCAAACCCGATGAGCCGTGCTACGTGTTCCCCAACCGAGGCGCGAATCCTCGGATGTCACGGGTCGATGTACGCATTATTGACGATCAGTTGGTCCATATAGAACGAAACTGCGGTACTCCCCCCCGACAGGTCGCCGATCTGGACGCTTTTGCATCCCGTGGCGGAGGAGAAGTCGGCCGTCGTTGAGCCCATCTTGGTGCCGTTCACCCACAGTTCCAAGAGCGTGCTGGTTCAACGGAGGAGCCACATGGATCTGAACGCAATACCACGTGTTGGCGGCAAACTTCTGGTTGCCACTGACCGTCGTCCAGCCTTTCGACTCTTGCAGGTAGATATTGCTGGCGACGTTCCCGCCCTGCAGACAGATCTGGGCGTTGTAGCTTCCATAGTTGAGGTACAGCACCCGAACCGAACCCGGATTGTTGCCGGACCAGTTCTGCGAACCGAAATTGAAGTAGCAACGCGCGTAGACGTCGCCGGTGGCCAGGGGGTTGATGTTGTAGGTCAAGTATCCGGCAGGCGACGGAAGCGTCACCTGAAGGCACTGCGTGCCTGCCTCCGCATAGGCTGTGGTTGTGTTCAGCGTGGCAGAGGTCCCGGTGACGCTGCTCCATGCGCCGCCATAGACGGTCCAATTTTCGAAACCGTCGCTGAAATAGGGTGCGGGAGTTTGGATGGTGGTTCCCACATAGGACTGGGAAACCACGAGTTCATCGAGATAGAAGAAGCCGTTTCCATTCGTGCCGGCCCCGAGGGCGCAATCGCCGAGATCGATCGATGTGAACGCGGTGCTGCCGCTGAAATTGCCGGTAAGCGAGGTGCTGTTCTTCGTACCATCCACCCAGAACTCCAGCAGCGTGCTCGTCGAAGGGGGGGCGACGTGCATCTCGATGCAGTGCCAGGTGTTTTCCGACAGCGCCGACGGCCACTCCACCGCACCCCATGCGCCGATTTCCTCCATCTTCGGGATTGCGCCGACCAGCGACATCTGCCCACGGTTGCTTCCACACCAGATGTGGAGCAACCTTCGCGAGCAGCCCGAGTTGGCCGCGGTGTATCCGGTCGGCAGATACACGAAGAACCGAACGTGGATATCGGTGGAGATCGTGGGGCTGAAGTTTTTCGTCAACGAGGCGCCGTTGGCTCCGCCCACTACGTCGGTGTCGACAATCTTGATGCTGGTGACGCCGCCGGCGGCAAAATCCGTGCTCGTGCTCAGGCTATGAGCGCTCGACACGCCGTTGACCGTGCTCCACGCCCCGCCATACACGCTCCAACTCTCGAAATTGTCCTGGAAATAAATCGTGGAACCGGTCTGCACCGTTTGCCCGGGAGAATTCGTGGCGCTGCCGACCAGACCCGCGTTGTCCGTGGCCTTCACGCTGAAATAGTAGGTGGTTCCCACATTCAGGCTCAAGCCCGTCCTGGTGACCGACAGCACGTTGCCCACCGAGGTCCAGCCGACGACATTCGTGCCGCCGGCCGTGGTGCCGATGGCATACTGGTAACCGCTGATGCCGCTAATGGAGTCCGTGCTGGCGCTCCAGTTGGCCGACAACTGCGTGGTCGAGGTCGTGGTCGAGGTTTCCACGCCGGTGGTGGTTCCGTCGTAGACGGCCGGCGGTCGCGCTCGGCGGAGTGGTGTCTACCGTCTGCCCGGGGGAATTCGTGGCGGGGCCTGCCGTTCCCACGCCGTTGACGGCTTTCACGCTGAAATAGTATTTCTGCCCGTTGGTCAGGCTCAATCCGGTCTTGGTCACCGTCAGCACGTTGCCCAGCGCTGTCCAAGCGACGACATTCGTGCCGCCCGCCGTGGTGCCGATGGCATACTGGTAGCCGGTAATGCCGCTCTGCGGATCACTGGCCGCGGACCAGTTGGCCGACAACTGGGTGGTCGAGGTGGTGTAGGGGGTTTCCACGCCGGTGGTGGTTCCGTCGTACACGGCTGGAGGTGCGGTGGGCGTGTCCGTCCCGCCGCTGGGAATCAGCGGGAATGCACCGTTGGTGTAGTCAACGCAGATATGTTCAAGATAGCTTTGTGTCGTGGCTGTGGGATTGTTGCTGTGATTGTCCGTTCGGCCGAAATGGATTGTGCCCGTCATCGTCGAGTTCGGCACCGAGGCCGCCACGACCGTAATTCCAACCTGCGCAAAACCGTTCTGGGGATCAAACGCCGCCACATAGGTGTTCCCCCCGACTCCGTCGAAATGCAGGTTGATCCAATACGTTCTTGCCCGGAACGATCTTGATTGAACTGAGGGGGTAGGCGGGGTAGCTGAACGTAGTAACCCATCCAGCCGTGGAGCTATGGGCGCAGAGATATGGGCCGTTGCCGTCGTCATTTCTTGTCTGCATGACCGCCCACCCGCTGAGTCCGGACATATTGATCGTGTCAAACTGGTTTGCGAACTCAATCGTCACTCCAGGGGTGTAGTACATGGCGACCGTAATGTTGTTATAGGAGCCGGCCAGCGTGCACATCACGTAATCATTGGCATTGTTGTCGTTGTACACCCAAGTGCGAGTGCTGCCCGTACCGGGGTAGACTGTGCCGGCAACGCTGACGGGGCCCGGCAAGTTCATCGCAAAGTTGTTGGAAACCCACATGGCGCTGCCGCTGTAAAGGCTCCACGTTGATCCACCGCCGTGGCTGGAAGCATTCATGATCGTTGACGTGAGCAGGTCGCCGGCGTTGCCGCTCTCCATGCTCTGATAGATGTCAACGGGAGTGGCTGCAAACACTTCGCTGCTGCATGCCAGCACAACGAGTGACGCGGCCCAGAGACTGATCAACGGGCCCTTCACCACGAACAGCAGACTCGATCGCGGACTTCGTTTCATGATCCTTGTCTCCATAAAAGAGGTTCTGGCGACCCGGCCGGACCAACAGGTTTTCGGGCGGATTGCGGGAAAAGATGCAAAATGGCACTGTTACCTTGTTGGTTCCAGTATCCACATCGGCGAATTTCCGTCAATCCGCAATCCGAACGGCCTTTTCAAAATTCTCGGCCGACACGCCTTCGCCGACGATGTACACGGGCGAAGTGCCGGCCGTGAACCTGCGCTCGTTCATCGGGCGACCCATAATGTCCCGGAGTTCGAGCTTCGCGTTGGTCAATTCGATCGGTTTCGGTTTCACCTCGGAGGCCGACCAGACCACGGCAACGGTTCGCGTCGTGTCGCGGAACATATAGGCTTTGACGCTGTCGTCGCGCAGCAGCCGCTTGACGAACGTGCAACTCGGCGTCAAGAACTGCGCCATCACGGCCTGCGACGCGTAGCACTTAAACGGTTCGCTGTTGTAGCGCAGGAACATGGTCCAAAAGTTGGTGTGGTTGATGGCCGACCCGGTTCCCGCGTGCGAGAAAATCTTCTCCACGCCGTTGGCCAAAAGCACGGTGCTGAACCTCACCTGGTATTCGGCCTGGACCTGCTCGCTGGGCAGCCGGGCTCCGTTGAAATGGACGACGATCGGCAAGCACCACGGATCGTCGTCGCCGTAGTAGCCATACTCGGTGAACCAGATCGGTTTGCGGCCGCCACTCTGATCCATCACCGTTTGCAACCGCTGGATCACCTGTTCCATATACTCCGGCGGTTCCAGCGACGGATAGACGTGGACCGTGAACACGTTAACATCCTTGAGTCCGCCGAGCGTGATGAAACGTTCGAGTTCCTTCAGCGTTGGCGGCAAACCTTTGGCCGGGTGATAGCCCTCGATGTTGTAGCCGGCCAATATCTTGCAGTTCCGATCGGCCTTCCGGCGGCCCGGGCGAAGGGCCCCACGTAGCGAATGAAATCCTCTGTCTTGTAGCCGACCTGGCCGTCCAGCGCGTAGTCGGTGTGAATTGGTTCGTTGAAGCACTGCCAGACATGGATGCGGTCTTTGTAATGCTCCACCGTTTTGTTGACGTAGTTCTCGAACTCGCCCATGTCGCGCGGGGCGTAGCCCATCCGCAGATACGGTTGCCCGGCGTCGGCCAGAATCTCGTCGCGCTGCCGCTCCGGGTCGGGCGACTTATGGGGATAGTCCCACCACGGCTCGGGCGGTCGGATGTTGGCCGGTGCGCTGGAAGACCACATACTGGAAGGAAACGCCAGCACGCACATCACCTGAAGCTTCTCGCGAAGGACGCGATCGATCTGCGCGTCGGTCTCGGCAAACGTGAACTGTCCCTTGCGGGGCTCGACATCCTGCCACTTCAACGACCAGTCGCGCATCCATACGACGCCCGCCCGGCGGCAGAGCGTGAGCATGTCGGGCCAGCCGAAGGCGTGGTTCATGCCGAAGCGCGAGTCGGCCTGCGTATAGTCCGGAATCACCGCCAGCCGCAGGCTTCGCTCCGCGACCGTGTCGCCGCAGGTCATCTTCACGTGTGCCCGCAAGAAGCCTTGCAATTCGGCGCCGGGTTAAAGAAAACGTGCCAACCTTGCTTCACTTTCGTCGTCATGGTTAACGACGAAGTGCCATGCATTACCTCTTTGTCGAAGAAGTCGGTCAGCCGCACGTCGAGCAACACGGGCGCTCGCCCTCGTCCTCCGTCCTGGCAAATGCAAAACGGAAGTCAAGCGGCTCCCGCCAACCAAAGATATTCCCGGACCTGCTGGTGGTGACGCCGAATTCGATCGGCTGCCGGGTCGTAAACTCGGGCTTCGCCCCTTCGGGCGCCAGCCGCACGGCATCGAGCCAAACGGTTGCCTGCTCGGGTGGACGGGGATTGTCGTCGGTCGGCCGCAAATCGGGGCCGGCCATCACATAGCACGCCGCGGCCGTTGGGGTAAACTCCAGCGAATATCGCTGCCACTCGGTTGAACAGTTTCACGAGCTTGTCGATCGGCGCGGCCTGAAACTGCCGTACGACCAGCCGGGCCGGCGTGTCGGCAGCGGCGGCCTTCATCGCTACCGAGAACACGTATTTTTGGCCTGGCTTGATTTCGATCCACCCGACATTCGCCGCCAGCGGTGCCGGATCGGCCGACGCCTGACATCGAAATAGTCGTTGTAGGCGATCGGCTGGTTCTCGGGCGTAAGTTCGATCTTCAGGCTGTTTTGGCCATCGGCGGCGGTTGTGCGGTCCAACTGGCCGAACAACGTGTTAAGCGGATTGTACCAGCCTGGCAGAAAATCGAGTTCCGCCGAACCCCAGCCGTCGGTGCCGCACTCGAAACTGGCATTCGGCACCAGGTTCTGTTGGTCCTCACCCAAGAGCGGAATGACCCGGCCCGGATGAAACTTCGGCTGGTCGGTGGCAACGCACAAGCTCGCCGACGCCAGCCAAGCCAATAGACATGCCGCGCAGCCGAGATGCCCACGGATTGTCATGAAACCATTCTCCACTTGCGATACTACTGGCCAAGCGCGACGGCCTTTTCAAAATCCTCGGCCGAAACGCCCTCGCCGACCACATACACCGGTGTGCCGCTGGGCGTAATCGTCTGCACGTCCTTCGGGCGGCCCACCAGGTCGAGCACTTGCAGCTTCGCGCTGCTGAGCTTGATCGGCTTCGGCTCCGTGTTGGCCGGCGCTCAGATAATGCCCACGCTCCGCTTGCCGTCGTTGAACAGGTAGGCCTTGAACTGCTCATCGGGCATGAGTTGCTTGACGAACTTGCAATCGGGCGTCAGCAAGCCGGCCATGACCGCCTGCGTGGCGTAGTTCTTGAACGGCGTGCTGCCGTAGCGAAGGAACATGGTCCACAGGTTGCCGTGATTGATGGCCGAGCCCGTGCCGGCATGGAAGAACAATTTCTCCACGCCGTGCGAGAACATGGTCACGGCGATCCGCACCTGGTACTCGGCCTGGATGCGCTCGTTGGCCTGGTGGTAGCCGGCGCCGGCGCCCGAGAAGCGGATGAAGTAGTTAAACGGCTCGATCCACGTTTCGTCGTCGGCGTAGTAGGCGAACTCGGTAAACCAGATCGGCCGCTGGATGCCCTGCTCCTTCATGGCCGCGGCGACCGGCACCAGGATGGTTTCGATCCATTCCGGCGGCTTCGCGCCGGGTAGGTGTGCAAGGTGAAGATGTCGATAGGCTTCAGCCCGCCCTGCGAAATGAATTTCAACCGGCACCTTTGCAGTCCCGAGGTTGAAACCGGCGAGGAGTTTGCATTGCGGGTTGGCTTGCCGGGCGGCCTCGGCGAACGCCTTCACATATTGGATATAGTCGGCCACCTTGTAGCCGACACGCTGCGGCAGCGCGTAGCTCGTCAACAGCGGCTCGTTAAAGCACTGCCAGTAGCCCACCCGGCCCTTATAGTGCTCCACGGTCTTGGTCACGTAGTTCTGAAACTCCTTTATGTCGCGCGGAGCGTAGCCCAGGCGCCCGATCCGCGTGCCCGACTCGGCCAGGATTTCGTCGAATTGCGTCTGCGGGTCGCGGGCCTTGGAAAACGTCAGATACCAGGGATCGTTCCGCGGCACGCTATCGGTCGCGGTGGTGGACCACATCGTCGAAGGGAACGACAGCACCTCCAGCACGTTCAGCTTTTCCTTTACTTGGCGATCGATTTGGGCGTCGGTCTCGGTGAAGTTGAACTTGCCCTGCTCCGGCTCGACTTCCTGCCATTTCATCGACCAGTCGCGCATCCAGCACAAGCCGGCCCGCTTGCAGAGCGTGAGCATTTCCGGCCAGCCGAAGGCATGGTTCATGCCGAAACGCGAGTCGGCAAGCTTGTAGTTGGGGATCGAGGCCATCCGCATGTTCCGCGTGTCCACCGTGCTGCCGGCGGTGAGCTTTGCGTGCAGAAGGAGATAGCCTCGCAGTTGCGGCGAAGCGGGAATCGTGATCGTCGTATCCTCCGCCGATCCGGCCGGAATGGTCAGCTTCTTCGTGTCGCGCCACACTTCTTCGTCGAAGAAGTCGGTCAGGTAAAGGCTCACCTCCACTTTGCGGTCCGCCTTATCGGCCGATGCCACGGTGAAGCGGAACTCCAGCGGCTCGTCCCAGGCGAAGATGTTGCCCGGCTTGTCGGTCGCCAGCCCGATCTCAACCGGCTGGCGGGTGGCGAATTCCGTCTTGGTCTCGGTGGGCACGAGTTGTACGGCGTCGAGCCAGACGGTCGCCCGGGCGGGCGGATTCGGATTATCCTTCGACTTCTCCAGGTCGGGACCGGCCAGAACATAAACGGCCTCGGTTTCCGGAGTGAACTCCAGCGAGTAGCGCTGCCACTCGGTCGTTAGCTGGAAGAGTTTGTTGACCCGCGCGCCGCGGAATTGCCGCACGACCAGCCGCGCCGGCGTGCCGTTGGCGGCAGCCTTCATGGCGACCGAGAACGTGTAAGATTCGCCCGGCTTCACGGCGATCCAGCCGACGTTGGCTGCCAGGGCGCCTTGATCGGATGGCGCTCGGTGTGCAGATAGTCGTCAAACGCGACGGGCATGTTTTCGGGCGTCAGCTCGATCTTCAGGCTCGTATGGCCGTCGGCGGCCGTGGTGGTGTCGAGCTTGCCGAACAGGCCGTTCAGCGTGCCGTACCAGCCGGGCAGCACTTCCAGCTCGGTCGAGCCCCAACCGTCGGTGCCGCATTCGAAGCTGGCGTTGGGCACGAGGTTTTTTTGCCCCTCGCCCAAAGGTGGAATGAGCCGGCCCGGCTGATATTTCACGGGGGCCTGCGCAAACGCGGTCCCGACGCCAATCCAACACGCCAGCCAGCAAGCCAGAAGATGGAGATGCGAACGGCTCATCGAGGGGCTCCTTCTGCCAGAAGAAAAAATGTCGGGCCAAAGCACGGCGCCCGATATGATAACGCCGCCTGGCGCGAATGGCCAGTAGTCAGCCTTCATAGCCGGCCGGATGCTGCTTGAACCAGTTCCACGCCGTGGCCACAATGGCGTCGATGTCGGTGTAGCGGGCCGACCAGCCGAGCTCGCGGCCGATCTTCTCGGCGTTGGCAAACAGCATCGCCGGATCGCCGGGCCGCCGCGGACCATACTCGACCGGAATTTCGACGCCGGTGACGCGCCGGGCCGACTCGACCACTTCTTTGACCGAGTAGCCCCGGCCGATGCCCAGGTTGTAGAACCGCGCGTCGCCGGGCTGCAAGGCCTCGCATCGCCGCCAGGTGGGCGTCGCAGAGGTCTTCGACGTGAATGTAATCGCGGATGCACGTGCCGTCGGGCGTGGGATAGTCGGTGCCGAACACGGTGAGCTTCTCGCGTTTCCCCAGCGCCGCCAGCAGCAGCACGGGAATCAGGTGCGTTTCCGGATCGTGATCTTCGCCCAGCGAGCCGTCGGCAGCCGCGCCGGCCACGTTGAAATATCGCAGGGCGGCGAAGGCGAAACTCCCGATCGGCGGCCGCGTAATCCCGCAGCACCCGCTCGACGCACCACTTCGACCAGCCGTACGGACTCAGCGGCTCGCTGCGCATGGTCTCCACGATCGGCGTCGCTTCGGGCTCGCCGTAGGTGGCGCAGGTCGAACTGAACACCAGCCGCTTGACGCCCGCGGCGCTGCATCGCCTTGAGCAGGCTGACGTGCCGGCCGTATTGTTGTCGTAGTAGGCCAAGCGGATCGGTTACCGACTCGCCCACATAGGCCAGCGCGGCGAAGTGCATCACGCAATCGACGGCATGCCGGCGCAGCACGTCGGCCAGCGCCTGCGGTGTCGGCCAGATCGATCTTGTGGAAGGCGGCCCGGCGATCGACCGCCTGGCGTGGCCGCGACAGAGATTGTCGACGACCGCCACGCGATGCCCGGCGTCGAGCAATTGTTTCACGGCGTGCGAGCCGATGTAGCCCGCCCCGCCGGCAACCAGAACGTTCATGGGCACTCCTTGCATAGAACCGCATGATTCTGCCATTCTTGCCGAACGCGGTCAACCGGGCTATGCTAACGGAAACTTTCGCCTCGGCTCCGGGTCCCTGCCATGAGAATTGTCGTCACGGGCGCTTATGGGCAGTTGGGGAGCGAGTTGTGCCGGCAACTCGGCGACTCCGCTCTGCCCACCGATATCGACACGCTCGACCTGACCGATGCTCGGGCCGTGCGCGAGCACATGTTGCGACTGAATCCGGCGGCGATCGTCAATTGTGCCGCCTACACCCAGGTCGATAAGGCCGAGAACGAGCCCGCTCGGTGCCAGGCGGTAAACGCCGCGGCCGTCGAGCATCTGGCCCGGGCGTGCGGCGCGGCTCGATTGCCCCTTGGTGCAGATCAGCACCGATTACGTGTTCGGCGCGGCCTGTGCCGCGCCGCGGCCGTGGCGCGAGGATGACCCGACCGCCCCGCAAGGGGTCTATGCCCGAACCAGCTCGAGGGCGAGCAGGCCGCCGCGCAACATCCGAAGCACTGGATCCTCCGCACCTGCGGGCTGTACGCCCGGCCTTCCGACGCCCGGGCAGCGAACTTCGTCAAGACGATGCTTCGCCTGGGCCAAACGCGGTCTCGCGTTGGACGTGGTCAGCGATCAGCGCTGCACGCCGACTTTCGTGCCGCACCTCGCCCGGGCAATTCAGTTTTTTCTCGCACCGTACACCAAGCCGCGACCGGTGGCCGCGCCCGTATCCGCGACCGCTGATCGCGGCTTGACAAACGGTCCGCCGATCCCCTGGGGAACGTACCATGTGACCAACACGGGCCAGACGACGTGGCACGATTTTGCCGTGGAGATTTTCCGCCTGGCCGATATGCGCGTGAGCGTCCGCCCGATCACGACCGCGGAATATGGTGCGCTGGCGGCGCGGCCGTCATACAGCGTGCTGGATACGACGGCCTACCATAAGCTCGGCGGCCCGCCGATGCCCGATTGGAAGGCCGCTTTGGCCGATTATTTCGCCCAGTGGAGGAGCCTATGTCCGCCGCAAGAATCGCGTTGATCACCGGCAGCGGCAAGCATCGCGTCGGCAGCGTGGTGGCCTCCGCGTTGGCCGAACGCCGCTATGACATCGCGGTTCACTACAATCGCTCGCCCGAGGAGGCGCGGCAGACCGTTGCCGAGTTGGAGCGGCAAGGTGTCCGTGCGGCCGCGTTTCAGGCCGATTTAGCGAAGGACGCCGATGTCGCTCGGCTGTTCGATGAAGTGCTGAAAACATTCGGGCGGATCGACGTGCTGGTGACCGCTGCGGCCGTGTGGGAGCAGAAGCCGCTCGAACAGACAACCGCGGAAGACGTGCGCCGCCAGTTTGAAATCAACACCGTGGGAACCTTCCTCTGCTGTCAGCGGGCGGGGCTGATGATGGCCGGTCAGCCGGAGGGCGGCGTCATCGTGACGATCGGCGATTGGGCCGTTGCCCGGCCTTATCCCCACTATCCGGCCTATTTCATCAGCAAGGGGGCGATTCCCGCGCTGACCCGCATGTTCGCCGTCGAACTGGCACGCCGCAATCCGGCCGTACGTGTCAACTGCATTCTGCCCGGCCCGGTGATGCTGCCCGCCAACCTCTCCGAGCACGAGGTCAAGGGTGCGGTGGCAGGCACGCTGCTGAAGCGGCCCGGCCGGCCGGAAAATATCGCCCAGGCCGTGGTTTTCCTGGTCGAAAACGACTATGTCACCGGCGTCTGCCTGCCGGTCGATGGCGGACGGACGATCGCCGGAGGCGGCTAGAGGTCGAAATTGCCGCCCGTTGTCCCATAAGAGTGGCAGCACAACCCACCAAATGTGCTATATTTGTATGCGCAAGGACTCGCGCGGCTGTCGTTGGGCAGCCTCGCGGCAGGTGTCGAATATATTGTCCGGCGGTCGTTTTAATGTCTAGACGGCGCAACCTTATCATCGGCGGTCGTCGCGGCGCGGGCTTCACCTTCCTCGAGGTGCTGCTGGTCGTGGTCATCATGGCCGTGCTCGCCGGCGCGGTCGTTCCGCACTATCTTTCAAGCGCCAACGACGCCAAGCAGAGTGCGATGAGCCATAACCTGTACCTGATGCAAGCACAATTCGAACTCTATCGTGCACAGCATGGCAACCAGTATCCGACGATCGTCAACAACATGTTGCCGCAACTCACCAGCGCCACCGACGCCGCCGGCGATATCGGCCCCGCGGGCCCTCAGTTTCCCTACGGCCCGTATGTGATCGAGGCTCCCACGAACCCGTACGACGGCAGCACGTGTGTCACGCCCGTCCCCGTGCCGGGGCAGCAACCGACCGGCGTTGTGGGCACTCTCGGCGGCTGGCTCTACGACCAGTCGAACGGCGCAGTTCTGGCCGAACAACCCGGAGTCATACCAGTAGCCGACGGCCTTGGGGCGCGGCAGGAAACGCTGCTCGGTCCGCCGGCTGTTCTCTCGCAACATCGCGACAATCGGATCTCTATTGGCTTTCACGGAGCCACTTGTCGCAGGCGGCGGCGCAGAGTCGCCCCTCGTTGATGGCGTGGACCACCAGCGACGCGCCGCGGACCGTGTCGCCGGCCGCGAACACGCCGGGCACGCTGCTCATCCACCGATCGACCACGACGTTGCCGCGGTTGTCGAGCGTTACGCCCAAGTCGCCCACCAGGCCCGCATGGACCACGTGGACGAAGCCCATCGCAATCAGCACCAGGTTGGCCGGCAGCGTGAAATCGGTGCCGGGCAATTCCCTCATCTCCCAACCGTTCGGACCGGCCGCCCACTGCACCTGGCAGGCTTGCAGCTCGCTCACGCGGCCGTTCGGGCCAACCAGGGCTTTGGTCAGCGTGCTCCAGCGGCGGGCACAGCCTTCCTCGTGCGAAGAAGTGGTCCGCATGATCTTCGGCCAGAAGGGCCACGGCGTTTCGGCGTTGAAGTTTTCGGGCGGCCGGGGGAGAATTTCCAACTGCGTGACCGAGAGGGCCTGCTGGCGGATCGCCGTTCCCACGCAGTCGCTGCCCGTATCGCCGCCGCCGATGACGATCACGTGTTTGTCGTGGGCGTCGATCGCGGGCTGGTTGCCGCTGGGGAGCGGATCGCCGGCGAGGCGGCGATTCTGCTGCGTGAGAAAATCCACGGCAAAATGGACGCCCGCCAAATCGGCGCCCGGCGCGCGCAGACTCGCGCGGCCGGCCGGCCCCCATGCACAGCAGTACCGCGTCGAAACGGCTGCGCAGTTCGGCGGCGGGAACGTCGACGCCCGCCTGCACGTTCGGCTCGAACTTCACGCCCTCGGCCACCAACTGCTCCAGACGGCGATCGATGACGTGCTTCTCCAGCTTGAAGTCAGGGATGCCGTAGCGCAACAGCCCGCCGAGGCGATCGTCCCTCTCGAAAACGACCACGTGATGGCCCGCTCGGGCCAACTGCTGGGCGGCGGCCAGCCCGGCCGGCCCGGAGCCCACGACAGCCACCTTCCGGCCGGTCTTGGTCTTGGGCCGCAAGGGTTCGACCCAATTCTCGACGAACGCCCGCTCGGCCACTTGCAGTTCAATCTGCTTGATGTTGACCGCGCGCATCTTGGATCGCCAGCGTGCAGGCGGCCTCGCACGGGGCGGGGCACACCCGGCCGGTGATCTCGGGAAAGTTGTTCGTCGAGTGCAGGTTCGCGGCCGCTTCCCGCCAATGGTCGCGAAAGGCCAGTTCGTTGAACTCGGGAATGCGATTCTTCACCGGGCAGCCGACGCAGTGGCAGTACGGAATGCCGCAGTCCATGCAACGCGCCGCCTGCTCGTTGAGAACGCGACCACCAACCGCCGATCCACTTCGTACCAGTCGCGGATGCGCTGCTCGATCGGCCGATGCTCCACTTCAACCCGCGGATATTGCATAAAGCCGGTGGGATTAGCCATCCAGCATCTCCTTCGCCACCTGCGCACCATGGACTCCTGACAAGCCGCAAACAATTCTAGCGCCGCCCGGCCGCGGCGGCCAACTCGTCGCTGGTCCGTCGCTCTTAAGCTTGTCCGTGGAACACCTCTTCCGTGGCGGGCGTTTGATCGCCGCCAACCGCCTCTTGCTCGCGCAGCCGCTCGAGGGCCTTGCGATAGTCGATGGGCATGACCTTGACGAACTTGCCCGCCATCTCCGGCCAATTATCCAGGATCCGCCGGGCCTGCACGCTGCCCGTCCACTGGTGGTGGCGCGAATCAACTCGCGGAGCCGTTTCTGGTCCTCTTCCTGGTAGGTCGATTCGAGGTCGACCGTGTCGAGGTTGCAGAGCGTGTCGAACAGTTGGTGCTCGTCGAGCACATAGGCCACGCCCCCGCTCATGCCGGCGGCAAAGTTGCGGCCCGTTCGTCCGATCACGACCACCGTTCCGCCGGTCATATACTCGCAGCCGTGATCGCCGATGCCCTCGACCACGGCGACCGCGCCGCTGTTGCGGACGGCGAAGCGCTCGCCGGCCAGACCGTTGACGAACACTTCGCCGGCCGTGGCGCCGTAGAGCAGGGTGTTGCCGACGATCACGTTTTCCTTGGGATCGAAGGGCGAAGAGGGCGGCGTTTTCACGACGATCCGCCCGCCCGAAAGCCCCTTGCCCAAGTAATCGTTGGCCTCTCCGATCAATTGCAGGGTCACGCCGGGGGCGAGAAAGGCCCCGAAACTCTGCCCGGCCGAGCCGCTGAACGTGATCTGCAGCGTGCCGTCGGGCAGACCCGCCGCCGCCCCACCGCTGCACGATGCGATGGCTGAGGATCGTGCCCACCGTGCGGTGGACGTTGCGAATCGGCAGCCCCAATCGGGTCGGCGTCTTGCTCTCGATCGCCTGCTGAACCTGCTCCAGAATCCGCCAGTCGAGATGGTCCTTGTGAACGTCGCTCTGCGGCCGCACGCATCGCAGCGCACAGCCGTTCGATGCGTCGGGCACGGCGAACACTCGGGAAAAATCCAGCCCCTTGGCCTTCCAGTGATCGACGGCGCCGCGGCATTGCAGCCGATCGACGCGGCCGACCATGTCGTCGAACTTGCGGAAGCCCAGCTGCGACATCAACTGCCGCACCTCTTCCGCCACAAAGCCCAGGTATCGCACCAGGTATTCCGGCTTGCCGGCAAACCGTTTCCGCAGCTTCTCCTCCTGCGTGGCGATGCCCACCGGGCAGGCGCCGAGGTGGCACTTCCGCATCAGCAAGCAACCCAGCGACACCAGTGCCGCAGTGCCGAAGCCGAAACGTTCGGCCCCCAGCAGGGCGCCGATCACCACGTCGCGACCGGTCTTCATCTGACCGTCCACCTGGACGACGATCCGATCACGCAGGCCGTTGAGCACGAGGGTCTGCTGCGTTTCCGCCAGTCCGAGCTCCCAGGGCGTGCCGGCGTGCTTGATGGAGCTCAAGGGGCTGGCGCCGGTGCCGCCGTCATGGCCGCTGATGAGGACTTCGTCGGCATTGCCTTTGGCCACGCCCGCCGCCACCGTGCCCACGCCCACCTCGGAAACCAGCTTCACCGAGACGATCGCGCCGGACTGGCGCACTTCAGGTCGTAGATCAACTGGGCGAGGTCTTCGATGGAGTAGATGTCGTGATGGGGCGGCGGCGAAATCAGCGACACTCCGGGCGTGGAATGACGCAAACGGGCGATCTCGCCGGTCACCTTGTGGGCCGGCAACTGACCCCCCTCGCCCGGCTTCGCCCCCTGGGCCATCTTGATCTGGAGGATTCTGGCGTTGGCCAGGTATTCGATCGTCACGCCGAACCGCGCGCTGGCCACCTGCTTGATGCCGCAGTTGCAGCGAATCGCCGTTGGCCAACGGCCGATAGCGGCGCGGATCTTCGCCGCCTTCGCCCGTGTTCGAGTTGGCCCCTAGGCGGTTCATGGCGATGGCCAGCGTCTCGTGGGCTTCCTTGCTGATCGAGCCGTGCGACATGGCTCCCGTGTAGAACCGCTTGACGATTTCGCCGGCCGGCTCGACCTCCTCGATCGGCACGGGCTCGGCAGGGCGTAAACTCGAACAGCCCTCGCAGCGTCATCAAATCGCGGCTCTGGTTGTTGATCGCCTCGGCATACTCGGCATAAAGCTGCGGGTCGTTCTGCACGACTGCGTGCTGAAGCTTGACGATCGTCTCCGGGTTCCAGAGATGCTTTTCGCCGTCGAGCCGGTAGTGGTATTCGCCGCCGAAATCGAGTTCCAGCGAGCCGGGCTCGGGCGGCTCGAAACCGGCGCGATGCCGATCGAGCGCCTCGCGGGCGATCACCGCCAGGCCGCAGCCCTCGATGCGCGACGGCGTGCCGGTGAAATAGCGGTCGATCACCGCACGGCTGAGCCCGACGGCCTCGAACTGCTGGGCGGCGTGGTAGCTGCGGAGCGTGGAAATGCCCATCTTCGAGATCGTCTTCAGCAGCCCCTTCTTTACCGCCGTGATGTACTGGTCGATCAACAGGTCGACGCCGATATCTTGCGGCAGATCGCCGTCGGCGTGGAGCTTCTGAACGGCCTCGAAGGCCAGATAAGGATTGATGGCGTTGGCGCCGTAGCCGCACAGCAAGCAGAAGTGCATCACTTCGCGCGGCTCGCCGCTTTCGACGATGATGCCGGCCTGGCTCCGCAGCCGCCGCTTCAACAGGCCGTGGTGCAGAGCGGCGGTGGCCAGCAGACTGGGGATCGGCGCCTGTCGGGGCGAAATATCGCGGTCGCTGATCACCAGCAACGAAGCTCCGTCCGTGATCGCCCGCTCGGCCGCGGCGACCAGATCGTTCAACGCTGCTTCTAATGCCTCGGCCGGATCGGCGGCGACCGGCCGGAAACAGCGCCGGCAGCGTGACCACCTTGAAGCCGTTGTGCGCCGCCGGCGCGGAGCCGCTCCATGTCGCCGTTGGTGAGAATCGGATGCGAAAGCTTCAGTTGCCGGCAGTGTTCGGGCGTTTCCTCCAACAGGTTCCGCTGCTTGCCGGCGAACGACATCAGCGACATCACCAACCCTTCGCGCAACGGATCGATCGGCGGATTGGTTACCTGGGCGAAAAGCTGCTTGAAATAGTTGAACAGCAGCTTCGGCCGGCTGGAAAGCACGGCCAGCGGCGTGTCGGTGCCCATCGAGCCGACCGCCTCCTGGCCGTTGGCCGCCATGGGCGAAACGACCATCTGCAATTCCTCGCGCGTGTAGCCGAACGAGCGGAGCCGCTCGCTGAGCGTCTTGGGCTCGATGGGCGTGGGCCGCGACGGCTCGAAAAAGCCCGCGCAGCTCGATGCGGTTCTCTTCCAGCCAGCGGCGATAGGGCTTCTGACGCGAGATCTTGCCCTTGATCTCGTTGTCGACCACGATCCGGCCCGCTTCGGTATCGACCAGGAACATGCGGCCCGGCTGAAGACGGCCTTTCTGTTGAATCCGTTCGGGCGGAAACTCGATCACGCCCACCTCGCTGGAGAGCACCACGAGGCCGTCGGTCGTGACCACGTAACGGCAGGGCCGCAGGCCGTTGCGGTCCAAGGTGCCGCCCACGAGCCGGCCGTCGGTGAACACCATGGCGGCCGGGCCGTCCCACGGTTCCATGATCGCGGCGTGATACTCGTAGAACGCCCGCTTGTCGGTCGAAATGTAGTAGCGCGGCCCAAAAGCCTCGGGAATCATCATCATCAGGGCGTGCGGCGCGGAACGGCCGGCGCGAACCAGCAACTCCATCGCGTTGTCGAAGCACGCCGAATCGCTCCCGCCCGGCTGAAGGATCGGAAACAGCTCCGACATGTCTTCGCTCAACGCCGGAGCAGGCCATCGTCTTCTCGCGGCCCTGAAGCCGGCTGGCATTGCCGCGCAGCGTGTTGATCTCGCCATTGTGGGCGATCATGCGGAACGGTTGCGCCAGCCGCCAACTCGGGAAAGTATTCGTGCTGTAACGCTGATGGACGACGGCCAAAGCCGTGTGAACGTCCTCGTCGGCCAGGTCGGGATAGTAGGCGAACAACTGCGGCGCGAGAAACATGCCCTTGTACACCACCGTGCGGCAGGACATCGAGGGCACGTAGAATTCGTCGGCCCGGTCGCCGAGCGTTTCCAGAACACGGCGTTCGATCCGCTTGCGGATGACGTACAGACGACGCTCCAGGGCGTCGCCCTCTTGCCGCTGGCCGCCGATGAATGCCTGGCGCACCCGCCGGCTCGGCCGCCCGCGCCAAATCGCCCAGGCAGCGGTTGTCGGTCGGCACGTCGCGCCAACCGAGCACGCGGAAACCCTCTTGGCTGACCGATTCGGCGAGAATCTGCTCGCAGCGGCGGCGGAGTTCCGTGTCCTGGGGCAGGAACAGCATCGCCACGCCATACTGCTCGGGGGCCGGCAACTCGAAACCGAGCTGGTTCGCCGTGAGGCGAAAAAACCGTGCGGGATTTGCAGCAGAATGCCCGCCCCGTCGCCTGTCGATTCGTCGGCGCCGGCGGCCCCGCGGTGCATGAGGTTCAACAGCACCTGCTTGCCATGCTCCACGATGGCGTGATCGCGGCGGCCGGAGATATTCACAATGGCGCCGATCGCCGCACGCATCGTGCTCCCACTGTGGATCGTATAACCCTCGCTCGCTCGGCACGGCGAATTTCACCTCTCGAACGTCGATCTTGCAACCGGTCGCCTGGCCCTGGGCACCTCAGCCGGTTACCGGTGGGAGGGGTCAACCACTGCTTTTATCGTAACATTAGGTTCTCTAATGTCAAGTTTGTGCTAAATTAGCGTTGCTTTCACCGGAAATGTCCCGCCAGAAACAATGGTCCTGCCTTGGACACACCGGGGCGGAGCTTGCGGCGAAGCCGCAAGACGCGTTGCAACCTGCCCTTGGCGCCGACCAATGCTGCGAATCGCTGCCCGTGGGCCGTATGGGCGAGTTTTCCAGTCCACCCGAAGAAATGCGCAACTCGACGTGGCACTCCGGTCGTCTTGCAGCGGCGCGTCGCTATGGTTAACGTGAGAGACGGGGGACCTGTCGCCCGTGAGTACGTCCGATCGACCAACCTTTGAACAGTGCGCGTTGGCCAGCGGTCTGCTGACCGCGCAACAGATCGAAGCGGCCCGAGCGGGTGTGCGCTGGTCGGAGCAGGACGAGCCCGATCCGGCGCGCCGCCGAGCGACCGGCAGCTTGCCGACCGGTTGGTCGCCACCCAGCAACTGAATACCTGGCAGGCGCAACAGTTGCTGGGAGGCCGCACCAAGTTCAACTTGGGCCCCTACCTGATGATCGATTGGATCGGCAAAGGGGGAACGGCCCAGGTTTTCAAGGCGCGACACGAGAAAATCGGCCGCATCGTGGCGGTGAAAGTGCTGCCGCTGGAAAAGGCCACGCCCGAGGCCATTGCCAGTTTTACCCACGAAATCCGGGCCATCGCCAGTTTGAATCATCCCCGGCTGGTGGCGCGCTCGACGCCGGCCAGGATGGAAGCGTTTATTATCTGGTGACCGAGTACGTGCCCGGCATGGACTTGCGAAAGCTGGTGCGGCAGGAGGGCCCGCTGAGCATGCCCGGCGGCGGCGCTGATCGTCTCGCAAGTGGCCGAAGGGTTGGAGTATGCCCACGCTCAAGGCATCGTTCACCGCGACGTGAAGCCGGGCAACGTGTTGGTGTCGCCCGACGGAACGGCCAAACTTTCCGACTTGGGATTTGCCGGTCCGCTCTACGGCGCGCTGGAATCGGATCCGCGTTATGGCAGGCTGGTGGGAACGCCCGAGTACTTTTCGCCCGACCAAATCCGCAATCCGCGGAATCCGACGTCGGCGTGGGACATCTATTCGCTCGGTTGCACGCTCTACTACGCCGTGACGGGCAAAGTGCCGTTTCCCGGCGGAAATGCCGCCGACAAGGCCTTCGCCCACTGCAACCTGCGGCCGCTGAACCCGCGGCGCATCAATCCTCGTCTCAGCGAGGAGTTTACCGAGGTCTTGGGCGACATGATGGCCAAAGATCCGGCCCAACGCGTCGCCTCGGCGCGCGAGGCGCAAGCACGATTGGCGCCGTTCTTGCCGGGCAGTGCGCCGGCCGCGGTCGCCGTTGCGGCTCCGATTCCACCGGCCGAGGCGCCGACCGTTGCAGCCGAGCCCGCTCTCCGCGGCGATGTGCAGATCATCGTTTGGGCGCTCGTAGTCATTGTGGTCGGGCTTCTGCTGTTCATTGGCACGGCGGAACTACTACGGTGGCTGGCACGACATCTTTGGTGAGAATTGCAGTCGCAATCGCCCGCCAAGGTGACTTGCCGCCGCGAGAATCTGGCGAATCCTGTTAAGCGGGGAAAACATTCCAGCGGCATCGTTTTCTCGCCCGTGGGTCATTGCCAGCGCCACGCCGGCCGGCAACGCACGGGCATCGTTCGATCATCCTCGCCGAACGATCGGCGCGAGCCGAATCGTTCGACTGAACTGCTGGAAATCGGCTTCGCATGGTCGATCGACGGCTGAAGTGGGTGTCTGACGGCGAATTTTGCCGAAAATTCGTCCGCCGGAAAATTTTTTTCCGTCGCGCCGATTTTTGCGTCCTCGTCTCGCATGAAGTCCTTCCGACCGCGCCCGGCGTCATGCAAAGATGGTCGGCACGACGTCGGCAAACCACTGCGCGCTCAACGCGCATGCGGCGACGCGATGCCGGCATCCCGTTGCTCGGCGCGCGTTCACGCGAAGCGGACGAGTGCCGGCGCACTTCGTCGCGCACGCTTCCGCGCGCTAGTTGGAACGCGCCGTCGAACGGTCCATTTGCGTCGCGCTTTGCAGCGGAACAACGCGTCCGATAGGAGTCAACGTTGCAAGAACTCCCGTCCTTAGGCGGAATTTGCGCCGTGTTCGCAAGTCGTTGTAGGGCAACAGGTTGTAAGCATCCCTTGACGTCCGTTTGCGGCCTTCCAGCGGCAGCCGGGGCGGCTCGAACCGAGCAACATGGTTCGCTTGCGGCGCGAAGTCCGCGCCGTTGTTCCATGTCGGCGTTTGATGCCTGCTGCACAACGCGCGCGACCGACCGCCGCAGCGCGGCCAGTAACGTTTCGCGCGACGATTCTCCACCTCGCCGCAACGAGCAAATCGTTGCGATCGAATGCGGTGCGGCATCATCGCCTTGCGGCAGCGTACGCGGCGTCGCCGGCGATGCGCAATCGAATGAAGAAGTCGCGAGAGGCGCGTCCAACGGCTCGCGACCGCGCTGTTCGGCGGAATTTTTCCCTCGAATAATGAAAACTGTACTTGCAAAGATTTGAGAATTGATTAGGATCATAGAGAGTTGACAGTCCTTGAAGGAGGATTCGACGCAACAGATGGAAACGAACGACGGCTTGTTTCGGCGCGGTGCGCCGGTGACATGATGTCGAGAAGTTCGTTGTCTTGTTTCTGTGGCGGGATGCCCGACGCACATCGGCCCCAGCCCGCATGGCGGCGGGACAATCGCCTGCACGCTAGCTAGGAGGACGCGAGGTGGCCAAGAAGAAAGCCAAGAAGGCTGCGAAGAAGCCGGCCAAGAAGGCCGCGAAGAAGAAGGGCGGGCAAGAAGAAGGTAGCCAAGAAGCGAAGACTGCCAAGAAGTAGCTCGCCGGGCGGCACGCCCGCCCTAGAGAATCCTACTTCGATTCTTCCAAGTCGAAACGACGAGAAAGAGACGCCCGGCACGGCTGACCGGGCGTTTCTATTTCTTGGCCGGCCGGTGGCGTCTCTTGCCGGTCGGAAAACTCCTTGCGGCAGGCCGACCGCCGGGACCGTAAAGGGGACGGTTACGAATTTCCGGCCCGCGCACCGCGAAATCATTGGCCTCCGTCCCGACACACGCTCAATCGGACGGGAATGCCGGCATCTCGCCGCTTAGTTGATTCAAGGCGTTCCGCGCCGCCCGCTGCTCGGCTTCCTTCTTGTTGCGTCCCCAGGCCGGCTGGTAGCGATCTGCCGCCGACCTGGGCCGCAATCTTGAAACACTTGCTGTGATCGGGCCCCTTCTCGTCCAGCAGTTGGTAAGTCGGCGTAATGCCGTGCTCCCGCTGGGCCAATTGCTGCAGCAGCGACTTGTAGTTGCTGCCGATCTCTCCGCTCGGCCGCCAACTCGATCTCCGGCCCGATCGCCTCGGCGATGAACTGCCGGGCGGCGGCGTCTCCGCCGTCGAGATAGATCGCCGCCACCAACGACTCGAAGACGTCGGCCAAAAGCGACGAGGGAACGCTGGGGTGCGTCGATCATGCCCTTGCCCAGGATCAAAAACTCCTGCATCCCCAGCGACTCACTGATCTTGGCGCAGGTCAGCCGGCTGACGACCACCGACTTGATCCGCGTCAGATCGCCTTCGAGATACTCCGGGTATTGCCGGTAGAGGATCTCGCAGACCACCGCGCCGAGAATGGCGTCGCCCAGGAATTCGAGCCGCTCGTTCGATGCCAAACGATGTTCGGCTCCCGAGGCATGGGTCACGGCCGCCAGCAGCAAGTTCTCGTCCTTGAACTTGTAGCCGATCCGCTGCTGAAGCTTTTCCAGAAGCGAAAGTTCCGGGGCGCTCGAGGCGCTGAGTTGATCCATCGACATCGCGCGGCTCGCCACAAACCGAGGGCGGGGACAACAACACCCCTTTTTCCTAAAGCTAACAACACCGGAAGGGTTTGTCAATCTCGCCGGGGCGGCCGCCCACAAACCGTTGCGGCGGCGGTTCAACTGCCGCCCCGATCAATTCTTCGTCTGGGGTCACGTTGGTCGCTCGGCCAGCCTCTCTCGCAATCGGTCGATCACCGCCGCCTGCGACTCGCCCACCGAAACCATCTCGAACCGTCGCGATTGCGGGCCGGTCACTTCGATGTGGACCTCGATGCGATCCGTCGGCAGACACCGGTTGACGCGGTCGGCCCATTCGACCAGCACTAGCCCGTCGCTGTCGAAATACTCCTCGGGCCCGAGCGAGAGGAACTCCTCCTCGTCGCGCAGTCGATAGGCATCCATGTGATAGATGGTCCGGCGCCCATGGTACTCTTGAATCAAGACGAAGGTCGGGCTGGTGACGTCGCGCCGATCCACGCCGGCCGCTTCGGCGATCGCCTGAACCAGCCGCGTCTTGCCGGCCCCCAGCGTGCCGCAGAGGGCCACCGTGGTTCCATCGGGCAAGAGTTCGGCCAATGCCGCCCCAAGCCGGGCGGTATCGGCCTCGCTGGCGGATTGAAAAACGATCCGCATGATCCACCCTCCGCCCCGCCTTTTTTAATGTTCCCACCCGCGCGGCGTCAGAGGACGACGGCTTCCGTCCGCCTGTCGGGACCAAAGTCCCCGTTCGGCGATGAACTCGCCGATGTCGCTCAATGGCACGGCAAGCGGCTGCTCGGTCAACATCTGCCGGGCCGCGTGGGGCGGCGCCGCCAAGATCAGCTCGAAATCCTCGCCGTCGCTCAGGGCATGCTCCAGCGGCGAAACGCCGTCGGCCAGCTTCTCCGCCAGCCGATGAGCATCGTCGGCGATGGGAATTGCATCGGCATCGATCACCGCTCCGCAGCCGCTTTCTTCGAGCAGATGGCCCAGGTCGAGCGATAGACCGTCGCTTACGTCGATGCCGGCGTGCAGCTCGTACCGCGAGTGCAGGTCGATCGCCTCGCCGACGCGCGGCTCGAAGTCCAGATGCCGCCCGAGAATGCTGCCGCCGAATGAGCCGGTCACGACGATGCGGTCGCCCGGCCGGGCGCCGCCGCGCGCAACGGCCCGCGGCCGGTCACGGCTCCCAGGAGCGTAATGCTGACGGCCAGCGGACCGTCCCAGGTGTTCGTGTCGCCGCCGGCAATCGCCACATCGTATTGCTCGGCCAGTGGCAGCAGGCCCTCATAGAAGGCTTGGGCCAGGCTCAAGCCGTCTTGCCGGGGCAACGCCAAGGCCACCACGCCGGCCAGCGGCTTGCTCGCCATGGCCGCCAAGTCGCTGAGATTGGCCGCCAGCGCCTTGCGCCCACGCGCCGCGGGTCGACCTCGGCCAGTTCGAAATCGACGTGGTCCATGAGCAAATCGACCGTCAGCACGCAGTCGCCGACGCCGGCCGTTGCCAACACGGCCGCATCGTCGCCGGGTCCCAGCCGCAACAGCGGATGGGCCGGCAATCGTTCGCGGAGCCAGGAAAGGAAACAGCGTTCCATGACGGTGGCAGAATACCACACCCGGCGACGAAACACCACCGTGCCGTTCAGCGCTGCGCTGTCTTGGCGGGGGCCACCGTGAAGTAGCCGTAGAGCGGCTCGTCGCCGCGGAGGATGAAGAACTTCACCTGGCCCAGGCTGGCGAAGTCGGGGCGCTTGAGAATGTAGGCCACGTCGTCCAGCTTGACGGTCTCCCAGACGTGCATGCCCACCAGCACGTCGCCGGGCACGATGCCTTGATTGGCGGCGGGGCTGTTGGGACGAACCGCGGCCACGTTCAGCCCGCCGCGATAGCGTGTCTGGTGGTTCTTGCGGAAATCCTCGGGCGCGATCGGTTTCAGTTCCAGCCCGAGCGCTTCCCACGCCGTTTGGCCCGCCGGTTTGGCCGTTTCGGGCGCTTCGCCCAGGGTGACGTTCAGCGTGAGCGATTCGCCGCCCCGGCGCACCGCCAGCCGAATCTTTTCGCCGGGCCGGCGATCGAGGATCGCCCGCTGGAAATCCAGCGACCGCAGGATTTCCTTGTTGTCCACGGCCGTAATGAGATCGCCGGCGGCCAGGCCGGCGTCGGCGGCCGGACTCTTGCTCTCCACGCTGCCGACGACCACGCCCTGCCGCGGCGGCGGGGCTTCATTCGACCACGCCACGCCGATCCACGTCCGGTTGACATTGTAGTCGGCCAGCATGGCGGCGGCCACGGCGGCAACCTTGTCCACCGGGATGGCGAAGCCGATGCCCTGCGCCCCGCCCGGACGGCCACATTGATGGCGATCATTTCGCCGTCAACGTTCAGCAATGGCCCGCCCGAGTTGCCCGGGTTGATGCTCGCGTCGGTCTGGATCAGGTCGTCGTAGTACTGGGCATCGCTCACCTGGACGGCCCGATGCAGGGCGCTGATGATGCCGCGCGTGACCGTATGTTCGTAGCCGTAGGCGTTCCCTACGGCGATCACCGTTTCGCCGGGCATCAGGTCCGAGGACGTGCCGAACGGAATGGCCGGCAGCGGCTTCCGCACGTCGATCTTGACAATGGCCAGGTCCGTCTCCGTATCGTGGGCCACGAGCGTGCCAACGGCCCGCTGGCCGTCGGCCAACGTGACCAGAATTTCGCGGACGCCCTCGACCACGTGATGGTTGGTCATAATGTATCCGCGGCCGTCGATCACCACGCCGGTGCCCATGCCGTTGACGCGGCGGTTGGTTTCGGCGCCGGAGGACAGTCCGACCGGCGAAGCCACGGTCTTTTCGCCGCGGATGTCAACCACGGACCCCTGCACGCGCTGAACCGCCTTGACGATCGGCGTCTCGCGCAGTTCCGATCCGATCGCCGAGGTTGTCGCCACGAGAAAGCAAACCAGGGGCGTCAGGCGGAGCCGAGCAAGGCGGCTTGGCGGCCAGGTGGGCGCGCGGTTGGGTCGGCCATGGGATGTGTATGTCGAGGTGTTGGGCGGACTGCCCGCGGCGCTCGCCTGGCGGCCGCGGCACACGGGTTCACTGCCACGCGGGATCATCCGCCCGCGCGAACGCGATAACACCTTTGCTAGATCGGCCCGCTATAAACGGCACCTTGATGCTCAGCGGTACCACCGTCAAAGGCTGCCCAGATTAGCAGAGATGCTCAGTCCACTACCAGGTCCGGCCGCCTCGGTTCGGCGGCTGTCTTAACGCCGACGGACGCTTCGCGTTGATCGGAAGCCGTGGCGGACGTGGGGGTTTCGGCGTCGGAATCCCGACCATGGAAGAACCGCTGGCCAAGCCGATAGCCGCTCAAACGGCTGCGCCAGGGCAGCAACTCGGATTTCGGCTTTTCGGCGGTCGCATCGGCAGCCACTTCGGCGCGTTCGGCACTGCCGTCGCGATTGTGTTCCAGCGTCCAATGGTCGCTGCGCAGAACGAAACCGCTGGTCGTGCGGTGAAACGAGCAACCCGCAACGACTGCCAACAGGCCGCAACCGATCATCAAGGCGGCGATCCGGCTTTTCGTGCGCGACACGTTCCCCCCCTTGAATGGCATCCTCGTCTGCGCTTCACTTTAGGAGGAATCGGCAAGAAGGGGGGCGGAATATTAGGCATAATCGGCAGGCTCGGCCCAACCGGTATGCTCACCTGATGAAAACGGGCACTGGCTCCGCAACGGCTTGGATCATTGCTCGATCCGGACCACTATTCGTTGCGGTGCCTGTCCCCGTTTTCATCGTCAGGCCACCGGCATGCTCACTGCCGGGCGAAGAGAGCCTTGCGCAGCTCTTCCTGGAACGTGGCGCTGGCTTGGATGACCGCTTCGAAATCTTCCTTGCCCAGCGAGTAAACCTCCAGCGGCTCTTTGGCCACGACGGTGGCATTGCGCGGCGCGCCGGTCAGCAGGGCCGCTTCGCCAAAGAACTCGCCCTTGGCCAAGGTGGCCACCACCTTCGGCCCGGCCCCCGCATCGACGAGAATCTCGACCTGGCCGGAGCGGATCACGTAGAACTTGTCGCCCGGGTCGCCTTGCCGAGTGACGACCGCGCCGGCGGCGAAATGCTCCAATGTCATACGGTCGGCCGTTTCGCTCAATGTCTTTGGCGTCAGCTTTGCGAACACGGGACACGCTTGGAGGAACTCGCAGATCAACGCCGACTCTTTCACCAGCACGTTCGAGCGAATCCGCCCGTCGACGAGGTTGACAATGCGGTCGGCCACGTCGAGGATGCGGTTGTCGTGCGTGACGATGATGATCGTGCAGTTTTCGGTCTTTACCAACTCCTGGAAGAGCGTGACGACTTCGCGGCCCGATTTTTCGTCGAGCGCCGCGGTCGGCTCGTCGGCCAGCACGAGTTGGGGGCGATGAACCAGGGCGCGGGCGATGGCCACCCGCTGTTTTTGCCCGCCGGAAAGCGACGCCGGCTTGTAGTCCGTGCGATGCCCCAGACCAAGCCGAGCGAGCATTTCTGAGCCGCGGGCCGTGTTCGGCGTTTCTTCGAGGCCGAACAGTTCCATCGCCATCTTCACGTTTTGGAGGGCCGTGAGCGACTCGAACAGATTGTGGGCCTGGAAAATGAAACCCAACTCCCGCCGTAAGGCGATCATTTCGCCGGGCGAGGCCCCGTGCAATTCGCTGCCCAGCACTTTCAGGCTGCCCTCCTGCACCGTCCGCAGCGTGCCGATCAATGTCAACAGCGTCGTTTTGCCGGAGCCCGAGGGGCCCGTCATGATCACGATTTCGCCGCGGGCCACTTCCAGCGTGTTGTCGAAGAGCACCTGCTTCTTCAACTCGCCTTCGCCGAAGTAGTGCTGCACGTTGGCAATCTGCACGGCGCAGCCGTCGCCGTTTCCGGCGGGCGGGCGACCGGCGGTCGGCGAAGCGATGGTGGTCGCATTGGGAGACGTCATGGGTTGCTCCGGCAGCCGCTTTTTGTCCGAGCGTTCACGGGTACCGTCCCGATTTTTGCGGCGAAGTCCACAAAAATGGGACTGTCCCCTTCGGTCCAATTCTAGCTTGAAGCCTGTTCAGGAGACTCACCTATTCCTTCGAGAGAGGGGTGAGGGCGGCAGTATTCTTAACGGCTGGCGGCGTAACCGTTCACGGGGACTGTCCCGATTTTTGCCCGCAAAAATGGGACTGTCCCCTTCGTTCCTGCCGGGTGTCGAAACAGTGACAAATTCCGACCGAATTCGTCGGTTTGCAACACAAATTTGTCGGTTTGCTGCATAAACTGCCCAATTCTGGTTCTAGTGGGGGGCCTGATTTTGCTGGGAATTGGGAGCAAATGAGAGGAAATGAGAGGAAATGACAGGGAATTTTTTGTAGTAAGAGAAAATTGGCGGAAATGAGAGGAAATGGCAGCGATTGGCTTGGCAGGCGTGGTGAGCGTGGAAGGCATGGTGGGCGGTTTCGCCTGGAGGCTGTGAATCTTTTGTACGGTGCGTGAAACGCACCAGAACGAGTTGTATGGTGGCGCGTTTCACGCGCCCTACGGGTCTTTGCGGCGAGGGTATCTCCGCTCGGCCGTGAGCCCGCGTCTCCTCGCCTCCCGGAGAGGTTGGGTGAAGGGGTGCGGCACGGTTACCCACCGGGCCACTGCCCACTGACTGCTTCGTGCTGGAGCCCCGGCCTGGCCGTTGACCACTGCCCGTTGACTCCTCTATATGGTCTTTACGGACATTTGTCGTTGCGGACTTAAGGGGAGGGCCGTTTTTTTTCGCGGTAGAAATTTGCACTTTGCATTTTGCACCGATCATCGCGTATCGCCTCCGGCTCGCGGTTAAACGTCTGTATTTTTCAGTTTTTTCTTGGCAGGGGACGGGATTGGGGATTGGGGCCGGACATTCATCATTCATCATTCATCACTCATCATTCAGGGTTGGGTGCGGGGGGCGGGAAATGAATGATGAAGGATGAAGGATGAAGGATGAAGGATGAATTCGGCGAAGCGGCAACCACTGGCTGCTGGCCGTCGGCCTCCGTCTGGCCGAGGAACTGAAATCCACGTCCTCTCGCCCGCTGGTCCGCCCCCGTGAGCCGCACGGGGAGCTGATGTTATAATGGGCTTTTTGGCGAGCGGGGATTCTCATGCCCATGTTTGACCAGACCCTCAAATTCGGAGGTCCCGATGGGCCGACTGTTTGGACCCCAATGCGTTCGGAGTTGCGAGCTTGGTTCCGGAGGCACGCCGAATCGCTGCGCCCGCCTACGAAGGGGCGGTGGAGCTTCTCGCCAACCCCATGTTTCCAGGACGTGCGCGTTTCATCGCGCATGCCGTGAGGGACATCGCCGACCGGCTCGTCTTCGCGCTTGAGCCCCAGCACGAGGGTCAGCGAGTTCAATACGAGGAGCATTTGGACACGATACAGGAACATTGGCGGTCTCCGGACGGCGTGTGCCAACGCGAGGCGCCCTCGTCCCCGGCGGAAAGCATCGATATCACTCTGGAGTTGGCTGGACTGATCAACGCCCTCGTCCTGGAGCATCGCAAGCGGCGGCAGCGTCCGAACGCACACGATCTGTTGTTCCGATTCCTGGTCAAGGGCAATCTCTCACCGCCAGCCTCAATCGACGGGCTGGTCCGGGAGTTCAGAAAGACCGCCAAGTGGTTCATGGCACACGCGCATTTTACGGCCGAGCCTGCTGCGCCTGTGGCTGAGCGGGATCTACAGGGGAGATTTCGGGCGTTCGAGGGGGCAATTTTCGGCATGGTCGGGACCTATTTTGCGGGAGCGGACGCAATAGATGAAATCCTTAAGCGAGCCAACCAATAGCGAAGTCGATGCCGTTGTGGCAATGCTACTCAGCTCGCCGGCGTATGCGCCCTACTTTTTTGATCGCCTCGAAAACCCGAACTGGATCGGGCCGCTCAAGGCCCGCGGCTTTTTTGCCAGTCCCCCGGTCCCGGAGCGAATCGAGGGGGGCGGGACTCGATATCCGATTTGGCCGGCGTCGAAATATCTTGCCCGAATGGCGGCCCATGCGCCGGAAGAAGCCGCCGAAATCCTTCGTGGCATTGAGACCGAGAATCCCTCGGTATTGAGGGACATTCTCGACGCAGCGGGCAATATGCCATCCGCGAATGCGGCCACCCTCGCACTGGCGGTGTGCAGGGCAATCAACGCTGGTGCCCGTTCAACGCTTTTCCCCGGCGCGATCGACTTTTGTGTCCAGTTGGCAAACGGGGACCAAACCGAGACGGCGATGGACCTCGCGGAGGCCTTGTTTGTCCCGCGGTTCGACGAGGACAGGGAATACGCCCCGCTGGGCCCCGAGATGCATTATTGGTACGTCGAGGGACTGAAGAAGGTTGTCCCCTTGCTCGCAGCATCAGCTCCGGAGCGGTTCCTCAAGGATCTGTGCGAATGGCTGACGGCGTCGATCACCGCGAAGAAGTACTACGGCGAGAATTCACCGTCTGACGGCTCAGACCACTGGCGGCTGGCAATTGAGGAGCACGAGCAAAACGATACGTACGATTTCGCGTGCAACCTAGTCGGCTTCGTGCGCCAGGGATTCGAGTATGCCGTTGACGGAGGGCATATCGAGTTCGGCGCCGCATTGGACGTTCTTGCCGGCCATGAGTACGGGGTGTTCACGCGCCTGCGCGTGCATCTGATCAACCGTTTTGCGGAGCGGAACCCGGAGTTGGCACGGGCGACCATGATGGACCCCGTGATGTTCAAAGCCTCTCAGTTATGGCTTTGGCACGAATACGCGATGCTCATGCGTCGCCGTTTCCCGATGCTGCTTGCCCATCAGCAACAGACTTGGATCGGTTGGGTTGACAATGGCCCCGACGAACGGGAATTTTGCTGGAACAAAAACATCGCGGGCAGGGAAGCGACCGAGGACGACTGGCAGGAGTGGATCCAGTCTTGGCAGGCCGTACGGCTGCACTGGGTCGCCGAACATTTAAGCGGCGAGCGCCGGACGTTTTATGACAAGATGTCGGCCGAGTGGGAAGACCCAGATGCGTACGACTTCCATTTTTACCCCCTGCCGGCGGAACACGGATGGCGAAGCCCAATTTCAGCGGCGGAACTAACGGGCCTGAACCTCGCCGACGCGCTCGACAAGGCCAGCGTATGGCGGCCGAGCAAGCACCAGACCAATGTGATCGGGGAGGGCACCGAGGGGCTGGCTAGGGCGTTTGGCCAGTACGTTGGCGACAACGCGGAGGAGCTTTCCGGCCAGGCGGAGGTGCTTGAGCGTTGGGAGCCCGTTCCGATTTATATCTACGTGCGGACGTTCATCGAAAAAATGACGGAGGCTGTCAAGGCTGGCCGGAATATTGACCTGGCGGCGCTGCTGCGGCTCTGCAAGTGGGCGGCCGAGCAGCCGGTGGCCGGGTACGGCGTATATATCCCCATCGACCGTGTACTTTGGAAACTCGTCGACAAGGACTGGCAATGGGCCCGCGACGCGATCTGCCGGTTTATCCGAGAAGTCTGCGACGCGATGTCGGATGGGGTTCCGCGGTACCCGTTGCCGGGCAACCGCGAGGCAATCGGCTCGCTACTTAAACCGCTCGCGGAGGACCCGGCCAAATCTTACCTCTCCGAGGAGGCCGTTGGAAGGAACCTGCGGGTGTACGACGATTCCCTGACAGGCGCGATCAATACACCCCGCGGCATTGCGGTGGAAGCAATCGTCGCCTACGCTCGTTGGATTGCCAACCACATTGCGCGGGAGGCGGAAGGCCGGGAGATTGTACCGGGAGGCTTTGACGCCATGCCCGAGGTTCGCGAGAGGCTCGAATGGCAGATTGCGCCGGAGAACGCGAGCTTCGAGGCGTTTTCCGTCATAGGTGCGTATTTCGGCCTGATTCATTGGATCGACGAGTCCTGGGTAAAGGCAAACGCCGAGCGGATCTTCGATTTGATTACGATCGAGCGGGAACCCAAGAGCGCATACGGTTGGACGGCGTGGAACTCGTTCCTGGACTGGAGCCCGGCCCGGGCAAGCCACTACCAAATCCTCCGGCCACAATATCTCTACGCAGTAAAGCACCTTGCCGAGGCAGTTACGCCCCCGAACTCCGGGCGGACGCCGATCCATCATCTTGGCGAGCACCTTATGCTTCTCTACGGGCGTGGGGACCTGAAGACCAGCAGCATTGACGACGAGAACTTGTTGTTCGATTTCCTCCGGGCCGCAGACAGCGATATCCGCTCGCAGACGATCGCGTTTGTCGGCTGGACTCTCGGCCGCAGCACGACGGTGCCGGAGGCGATCGTCGGGCGATTTCAGAAACTCTGGGAGTGGTACTGGCCAGAGTTCGGCAAGACAGATGTCGCAGCGAGGCCGCCGAGCGGGCTGTTTGGATCGTGGTTTAGGTGCGAACAGTTCCCGGTAGAGTGGCGGCTTAAAGAGCTTGAGGCCGTCGTGGCGTTGCCGCAAGTACCGGACCTTGCGAATCAGGTTGTCGAGCGCCTGGCAAAGATTGCGGAGGATAATGCCGAGCACGTCGGGGCGGTAACGCGCATCCTCGACCGGATGATCCGGGCAGATAAGGAGGGGTGGCGGGCCTACGCTTGGCACGCGTCCGCCATGAAGATTCTCCGGGGTGCCATGCGCGGAGATTATGCCGTTAGGGAGGTGGCTCTCAGGCTAATCGACGACCTTGGCCGGCGCGGATACCAGGAATTTGGCAAGCTGTTGCAGCACGGCGGCATTGCTGATGACCCGGGATGACCGCCAGCGGCATGGGCCGGCCGCTATGCGATGCACGTCGGTCACATCGACCGGCTGCGCGAAGGTGGTGTAGTACCGATGCGGCCGGCGTCGGGGTGGTGCGTGTTCGCGTGACAGAGGGTCCCCGTCGCGTTCCAGGAACGGCGTTTGTCTCGGTTCGAGGTGGTATAGGGTCAGGCCGACGTTAGACATTAGGTATTGACGTGCCGGGGCAGGAGGCTGTTCGACTTGTCTGTAGCTGTCCAGTTTTCCATCCTTTGATGCCGAAAGGCGTTGAGCACGGAACGGATTGCGAATTGCAAATTGTAAAATGTAAATTGCAAAATGTAACCGGAAGCCCTCACCCCCTGCCCCTCTCCCGAAAGGCGAGGGGAGATTGCAAAACTGTTTCCGCGGGCGATCGGCTGCTTTCGCGGGAGCGAAAGGCGACAGAGGGCGGAGGGACGACCCGCCACGCAACGGCCCTCACCCCCTGCCCCTCTCCCGAAAGGCGAGGGGAGACGCTTCAGCCCTCACCCTATCCCTCTCCGGGCACCGACCGAAGGTTGGTCGGGAGAGGGGACTATCAACTCTGCGTAATGTTGCAGCAGCTTAGGGACCGACGTGCGAATGTCGAACTGCCCTTCGGCGCGGCGGCGGGCGGCAGCCGACATTCGGCGCCGCATCGCCGCATCATCCAACAACTCCAGCATCGCGGCGGCCAACGCCGCGGCGTCGCCGGCCGGGACCAGCCGCGCGGCATCTTCGCCCGGAGGGAAAATCTCGGCCGTTCCGCCGACGTCGGTCGCCACGACCGGCACTCCGGCGGCTGCGGCTTCCAACAGCACGCGTCCCAGCGGTTCTTGCCGCGCCGGGTGAACCAGCAGCGTCAACTCGCTCAACAACGTCGCCACGTCGTTGCGAAAGCCGAGGAAATGAACCCGCCGGGCCAGCGGCCCGCGGGCCACATCGTGCAAAGCGTCCTCGAATTGCCGCGACTCGTCCTTCTCCGAGTGCCGCCGGCCGACGATCACGTAACGAATGTCGGGCCGCCGCTCGGCGATTGCCCTGGCCGCTGCCAACAGCACGTCGTGCCCTTTCCGCAAACCGATCTGACCGATCGTTCCGACCAGTTGCATCTCGGGCGGAAGGCCAAGCTCGCGGTGCAGCCAGCCGGTTGGCGTTCGCCGACGGAACTCGTCGAGCCTCGATGCCGTTGTAGAGCACGTGGACCTTGTCGGTGGCCAGCCCGGCCGCCACGTGGAAGTTTCGCGTGGCGTGCGAGACGGCCAGCAGCCGCGGGTGGCGGTTCAGGTCGGCGATCGCCTGGCGGCTGAGATGGACGATGTCGCGAAGGTGGCTCAGGCTGGGAACTCCCGACTCGGCCGCCACCGGGCCTGACAACCGCCCCATTGCCAGGCTGTTCGCATGGAGCAAAGCCGGCCGGCGGCGATGCAACTGCCGGGCCAACTGTTCGCGGAGATCTCCCTGCGAGCGACGGTTCCCATCGGCCGCACGGCACGCAAACGGCAGCAGCTCGACGTGGCGGGCCGCCAGCGCCTCGGCCAGCAGGCCGACCGCCGGGGCCATCACCAGCGGCGTCAATCCGGCCGCCCGTACGCCGTCGAAGGTGGCCAGCATCGAACGCTCGCCGCCGTTGAGCGTGCCATATTCGCACAACAGCAGGATTTCCCGCATGCCGTGATCTCGCTGAAACACTACGAGACGTCATGTGGTCCACCACATAACGTCTCTTCTGTGGCGCATTCAGTTATCATGGAAGTTAAGCGGCATTATGCCAGTGACTTGACGGATCGACAATGGCAGATCATTCGCCCCTACCCGCGACCCTCACTCGTAACGCAGGGCTTCGATGGGGTCCAGCCGAGACGCCTTCCAAGCGGGATAGAAACCAAATGCGATGCCCACGCCGACCGAGACAGCCACCGCGGCAAAGATCGTCGATAGCGACGCTTCCGTAGGCCAGTGTATCTTCCACCTCACGAGAATCGACGTGCCACGGCCCAGAAGAATGCCGATGGCACCGCCGACGAGGCACAGAACGACTGCTTCAACGAGGAACTGCCGGAGGACGTGGTAGCTTCGAGCACCGACGGCCATGCGAAGACCGATTTCCCGAGTGCGCTCGGTCACGGAGACCAGCATGATGTTCATAATGCCCACCCCGCCGACTACCAGGGAAATCAACGCCACGACCAACAGCAAAGTGCTCATCGACTGGGTGGTGGAGGAGAGCATCTTCGACATTTCCGCCATGTCGCGGATGCTGAAGTCGTCCTCACCGCCCGTGGCAATGCGATGACGCTCGCGCAACAGCGCGCTGATCTGGCTCATCGCTTGTTTGACCTTGGTTGCGGAAGTCGCCTTGGCCACAATCTGGTCCACGTTGGTGAAACGGACCGGCTGCGGGTAATCGGCCGTCTGGATGGACGAACGCGAGGAATACGGCGATGTTGCCGCGGGGTAGAGGCTGCTCAACGTATTGACCGCATCGCTGGTGGAAGACGAACTGCTGCTGGAACTTGCGCTCTGGTTCGTGTTGGTCAGGTTGGCGCCGCTAACGCGGTATTTGATAGTGGTCCACGGCGCCAAGACGATGTTGTCCTGGTCCATGCCCATCATGTTCGCTCCCTTGCGGCTCAAGACGCCGATGACGCGGAACGAGACGTTGTTGATGCGAATTTCCTTGCCGATGGGAGACGCGCCTGAAAACAGGTTTCGTTTCACGGTGTTGCCGATCGCGCAGACCTTGTTGGCGTTGCGGACATCACGGTCGCTAAACATCTCGCCTCTTGCTATGCTCCAATCGCGCACCGCCAGGAAGGACGGGGTTGTGCCGCTGATCTGCTCGGGCACCCAGTTGTGGTTTCCGCAAACGATTTGGGCGCGGGCGCGGACAATGGGAGCGACGGCGATAACGGCGGGGCACTGACGGGCTATCTCGCCCGCGTCCTGCGGCGTGAGCGTCAGCGCCGTGCCAGTCCCCTGATTGACACCGCCAGTGGCGGTGGTTCCGGCAAAGACCATCAACGTGTTGGCCCCCATGCCGGCAATGCCCTTCTGCAAGGCGGCTTTCGATCCTTGACCGATCTCCGTCATGGCGATGACGGCGGCCACGGCAATGATGACGCCCAAGGCCGACAGTCCCGAACGCATCTTGTTTCGCCGCAGCGCCCCGAGTGCGGTGCGCCATGTGGCCGGCAGCAGCGACGGCGCAATCTGCCGGCGGGGTTTTGGTGGTGCGTCTTCAGTGGCTTCGCAAGACAGACTCTCTGACGGGAGACTTGGCCCCGTCATGGCCTGCATTCGGCTTTGGACATCTGCCGCAGCGGCCACAGCCGTCGCCGTCTCGGCCGTTGCCACCATTGCCGTCCCGTCGCCACGACCGTCACCGTTGCCACCCTCCCGCGGAATACCTGCATGAGGAGCCGACTGCCAGGTGACAGGGGTTCCCGGCGCGACACCGATTTCACGGAGGTTCGACGGATTGATTTCATCGCCCTCAATCATTCCATCGACAATGCGGATGGTCCGATGGGCGTAAGCGGCCACGGCCGGATCGTGCGTCACCAGGACGATGGTGATTCCCTCCGCGTTGAGTTGCTGGAACATCCGCAGGATTTCGACGCTCGTGTGCGAGTCGAGGTTGCCGGTCGGCTCGTCGGCCAACACGAGCGAGGGACGATTGACCAACGCCCGGCCGATCGCCACGCGCTGTTGCTGCCCGCCGGACATCTGCGACGGCTCGTGATTGGCTCGGTCGGCCAGTCCGACGCGGCTTAACAGGCTTGCGGCCATACGCCGAGCCTCCGCAGAGGAACACCGATGCGGCGAATAGTCCAGCGGCATGGCAACGTTCTGCAGCGCCGTGGTCCGCGCCAGTAGGTTGAAGTTCTGAAATACAAAACCAATTTTCTCCGTGCGCACGAGGGCTCGCTGATTCGGTTTCAGACCGCTCATCTCCTGGCCGTCAAACCAATATTTGCCGGAGGTCGCACGGTCGAGGCACCCGAGGATGTTCATCAACGTGGTCTTGCCCGAGCCCGAGGCGCCCATCAGGGCCACCATCTCGCCGCGACGAATGGAAAGCGAGACGCCCCGCAGCACGGGGACTTCGACTTCGCCCAGGCAGTAAGTCTTGTGGATGTCTTCAAGCCGGATCAGTTCCATGTGCAGCGACTCCCAGAAGTTACATTGGTCCCGGAGGTGGTCTGCTGCCCTTGGGCGGCTTCGGCAAGAACGGATTCGTCGTCTTCTCTCCGCTGGCGGCGTCTTCGTCCTCCTGGTCTTCCTTGCCCTGCTCGCCTGCAACGACCTGCATTTCCTCCCTTATGCCGCTGCCGCTAATCTCGGTCATCGTTCCATCGCTGGCGCCGATCGCAACCTCGACCGGCCGGACAAGGCCATGATCGGTTTCAACCCAGAGGCAGCCGCGGTCCTCAGCGATCGTGGATTCGCCGGTGGAAGCCGTCTTGCCTATTGCCGGGTCGATTTGCGACGCCTGCGGCTTCCAACGCAACGCCGCATTCGGCGCCAGCAGGACATTGGATCGCTGGTCCACTTCAAACTGGACGTTCGCCGTCAGATACGGCATCAGCTTGCCGTTGGAATTGTCGGTCGTGACGACGACCGTGTAGGTGACGACGTTCTGCGTCATGGTGGCGTTCATGCGAATCTGCGACACTTTGCCGCGAAATGTTTCGCCTGGATAGGCATCGACCGTGAATCGCGCCGGCATGTTCACGCGGATGCGGCCGATGTCGGCCTCGTTGACCGACGCCCACACCTGCATCCGCCGCAAGTCCTTGGCGATGAGGAACAGGCTGGGGGCGTTGAGACTGGCGACGACCGTCTGGCCGATGTTCACGCGGCGATCGAGGATTGTGCCCCGGACCGGCGACGTGATCGTGGTGTAGCCGAGGTTGGTCTTCGCCGTGCGCACGGCGGCCGCTGAAACGCGGACCTGCGCCTTACCCACCTCCAGGTTCGCCTCGGCCGACTTGTAGTTTGCCTCGCACATGTCGTAATCCGTCTCGGAAATTGCTTTCGCGGGAAGAAGCTCGTTGGCCCGCTTAAACTCTCGCTTCGTCTGATCGCGAACAGCAGTCAACGTGCCGAGGTTGGCTTTGTCGTGCGCCAGGGTCGCCTCGGCCTGTTCGAGCGACGCCTCGTAGGGGGTGGGGTCGATCCTTGCCAACACGGCGCCTTTCTCGACGACGGAGTTGTAGTCGATCAACTTGCTCGGATCGTGGGGATCGCGTCCAAACTCCAGAATCAAACCCATGACTTGTGCGCCTACGTCCACAACCTCCTCCGGCTCCGCCGTTCCTGTGGCGCCGATCGTCGAGAGCAGGTCGCCCCGCCTGACTGCCGCCGTGCGAAACCTCGTGGCAGGATCGGTGGCCGTATGCTTCACGTAGTAGGCCACCCCGCCTCCGAGGCTGCCAATCAACACAAGAATCACGAATGCTGTTCTCATGGTCGCGCCGAGTTGTAAGTGCGTGCTCACACACCAATGCGTTGAAAAAAAAGAGAATCCTCTCTCACTTCACGGAAATGCCTTTGGTCTCCCAGCAGCGCCGAATCGCCTTCTCCTTTAGACCCATCCCGCGCAGACAGAACCACGTGACCTGTTCGGCCAGTTCCTCGCGCGGGACTCCATAATCTATAACGGGCTTAGCGGGCAAAAAGTGCATCGCCATTCCGGCAATCAGGTGATGGGCACACCAGCCTTCTAAGCCGACTTGGCTGGACTGATCGACCACATCGCCGGCACTTCTCGCCGCCTCGATGCACTCCTGAACCTTTTGAACCCAATGGGATGGCCCTCCTTGAATGGCGACCCGCGCGAACTCCCCCTCGTCCATCAGGCTGCGAAGCACCAGGTGGACGAACGAACGCTCGCGTTCGTGCGGCCGCCGGCCGAGGAGGTGCGAAACCAAGTCGCGGACCAAGAACACCAAGGCTGACGTAGACGGCTCGAGCGATTGCAGCCGCTCGGCGATTTCCGATCCCTGCTCGTTGAAACAGGACATTTGAATCGCGGAGTAGAGGGCTTCCTTATTGGGAAAATGCTTGAACAAAAGGGCCTCCGAGACACCGGCCGCTTTCGCCAATTCTCGGGTGGTAGTCCGGTAGAAACCCTTCTCGACGAACACTCTTGGGCGGCCTTGATGATGGCCGCACGGCGATCCTCGCCGGTCATTTTCGAGGTGGTTTTCATTTAGGCCCTTTCGCGGCGGGTAATAGTAAGTGTACACTCACTCACCAGGCCGGTCAAGCACAATTTTCGGCGCCCACCCCGCAGGGGTAGGCGGGGCTGACTTTAGATTGCAGTCGAGGCCGTGTGCAAACGTACCGGCCGACCTCGGCAATGGTCCGATGAATGCCTGGTTCGGCCGCCGCCTTCGGTCGTGGGGGAGGAATACCTGCCGCTACTTGAGCAGCCCGTACGTGACGAGCGTGGCTCGCAGCTTGGCTTCTTCGGCGGGGCTCAATCGGCACAGCGGCAGGCGCAAATCGCCCGTGTCGCGGCCGAGCATCTGCATGGCCGCCTTCACGGGGATCGGATTGGTCGAGAGCCCGAGCATGTCGCGGCACAGGGGGAACAATTTGTGGTGCCAGCGTTGCGCCTCGGCGATGTTGCCCGAATCGAACGCCCGCACCAGGGCGATCACGTCTTTGGGCACGATGTTGCCGACGACCGAAATCACGCCCCGGCCGCCGATCGACATCAACGGCAGCGTCAGGCTGTCGTCGCCGCTCAGCACGGTCAGGTCGGTGGCGTTGATGACGTGCGACGCCTGATCCAACGAGCCGGTCGCCTCCTTGAGCATGGTGATATTCGGCAACTGGGCGAGGCGAATGATGGTTTCGGGCTCGATATTCCTGCCGGTGCGGCCGGGAATGTTATAGACGCAGATGGGGATGTTGACGGCCTCGGCCAGAACGCGGTAGTGCTGATAAATGCCTTCCTGCGTGGGCTTGTTATAGTAGGGGCAAACCACCAGCGCGGCATCGGCCCGCGACTTGACCGCGCAGCGGGCCTGCCACAAGGCCTCATCGGTGCTGTTCGAGCCGGCGCCTGCCATCACTTTGATCCGTCCGCCGGCCGCTTCGACCACCGCCGAAATCACCCGCTCGTGTTCCGGGTAGGAGAGCGTGGGGCACTCGCCGGTGGTTCCCACGGGGCAAACGCCGGTGGCGCCGGCCTCGACCTGGAACTCGACCTGGCGCTGCAACGCTTCCAGGTTGACCTGGCCGTCGCGAAAGGGTGTAATCAGAGCGACCGTCAGGCCGGCAAAATCTTCGCTTCGTGTTTTCATAAGGTTCGCGATTTTCTCGAGTGAACTGGGGACCGAGTTGGCCGAAGGGGACAGTCCCATTTTTGCGGCAAAAATCGGGACAGTCCCCGTGAATCGTTTCCTGCGCTCTCCCGGCGGAAAGCCGATCGCCGATCGTTCTTACGACACCAGCCGCTTCATCTCCCGCACCGCGGCTTCAAAGCCGACCATGATCGCGCGGGCGACGATGCTGTGGCCGATATTCAATTCGTGCATCCCTTCCACGGCGGCGATGGGCAGAACGTTGCGGTACGTCAGCCCGTGGCCGGCGTGCAGGGCCAGGCCCGCCTGGCGAACCATCGCGCCGATCTGTTTTAAATTCTCCAAGTTCCTCGTGCCGCGCCGTTGCGGACGTGGCCGAGGCATATCGCCCCGTGTGCAGCTCGACGGCATCCGCCGCCAGCGCGTCGCCTCTTCGATCTGTCGCGGATCGGGATCGACGAACAGGCTGACGGAAATGCCGGCCTGCCGCAGCCAATCGACCGTGCGGGCGACGCGGTCGCGTTGGCCGCATAGGTCGAGCCCCCCCTCGGTCGTGATCTCCTCCCGTTTTTCCGGAACCAACGTGGCCTGATCGGGCTTCACCTCGCAGGCGATGGCAAGGATTTCCGGCTCGCAGGCCATCTCCAAATTCAGCTTCACGGTGACCGTCTGGCGGAGCACGCGCAAGTCGCGCTCGGAGATGTGACGGCGGTCTTCGCGGAGGTGGATCGTGATGCAGTCGGCCCCGCCGATCTCGGCCAGGGCGGCCGCCCACACCGGGTCGGGCTCATCGGTGCGCCGCGCCTGCCGGACCGTCGCCACGTGGTCAATGTTGACGCCAAGTTGGGCCATACGGCGATTATAGCGGGTCGGTCCCGGGTATCAAGCGTGGAAAGCGGGAGCAGTGTCCGCGGCACACGCTTGTCGGCGGACTTAGCGCGGCGGCTCCTGGGGACGAGCCGCGGTTTGCGCATCGGGGCGGTCGTTGTCGTATTTCGTCCACACCGGCGTGCGGGCTTCGAGCTTTGCCATGTAATCCTTGAATTCCTTCTTCGACTGCGCGTTGCTGATGTTCTTCTTGATGTTGACCTGGGCTTCCAGGAAGGGCCGGATGGCGGTTTCTTCGCGGGCCGTGACGCGAACAATATGGAACCCGGTGGGGCCCTCGATGATCGGGCTCAATTGCCCCACCGGCAAGGTGAACAACGCCTGATCGAGCGCCGCGCAAACCAGCGATCCCTTACTGGTCCAATCCCGCCGACCGCCCTCGGCCGCCGTGGCGCCGTCGGATCTGGCCTTGGCCACCTCGGCAAACGGGGTGCCGTGCCACACCCGGTTTCCCATCTCCGCAATCGCATCCCAGGCGGCAGCCTTGTCGGGGAACTTGTCATAGCGGACCATCAGTTCCTCGTATTGCGCGCGGGTCGGCGTGGTGAACTCGTCCTGATGCTGGCGGTAGTAAATCACCATTTGGTCGTAGGTCGGCGGGTCGTCGTCGTGTTTGACCTGCTGCCGCACCCACTCCCCGGCCAGGGCGTTTTCCATGTACTTCCGCTTCTCCCGATCCAGCGACGTGCCCAGCGCGCGAAGTTTCCGGTCGAAGTCGCCACGCGTGTTCGACCTGGGCCTTCTTCATCAACTTCGGCAGTTCATCGTCCTCGAATACTTTCCCAAGCTGCTCCTCGATGTGCGGCCAACTCTCGGAAGGGATAGTTTTCTTCGCATCCAGCCAGATCAACTTGGTTTCGATCATCCCTTTCAGTTGCTGCTTGACCAGTTGCGTCCGAATTTCTTCCACCTGGCTGGCGGGGATGCGGTCCTTGTTCGCATCGAGGTAATCGTTGATCCGGCCCATCACGTCGCTCTCGATGATCGCCTCCGAGCCGACGCGGGCGATGATGTCGGCGCCGTCGCAAGGCTTCATCTCGCCCATCGCGACCGCGCCGCGCTGATCGGGCGGAACCCACGGCGAGGCGTCGGCCGGAGGACTGCCCGGCCAAGACGACGGCCGCGACGAGACGATCGGCTGCATCGGCGGGCCGGGTGTGATCGGCCGGTTCGGAAAGCCGGGCACCGAGGGCGTCGCAGGCAGCACGGGGGGAGTCCCCACGCCGTTGTTCGGCCAGTCCTGCCCTGCGCATACCCGCGCGAGCATCGCTGTTGCCAGAAGCGTGCCGATCACGAATCGCAAGTGGCTCATTGTGCACCGCACGAGAAATCTCCCAAACGCGGTAACGCTTCTCCCGTTAACTCTATAGTCGTCTGACAAATTTCAATCTGCGAGTTGGTCTGTTAGGGCGGCAGTTCAACTGCCGCACCAACGAACGTGTCACTTTCAAGTTGGTGGACCACTAGTCTTATCACAGGCCCTCTCGGGCTAACCGCAGCACAAGCCCTTCGGGCTAACCGCGTCACAGGGCCCTTGGGGCCGATCACCTACACGTAGCCTGAAGGGCTAGCAATAGGATAGCCCAGGGTTGCCGCGCAGCGGCTACCCTGGGGACTGATTCCCCAGTTGGCCACATCAACCCCAACGGGGTTGCGTATCGGCGAACCCATTGGTTCAATCCCACGGATAGTGAATCAACACATTGGACAACGATTGTGGCATTGGCGGACATTTCCGAAACCCCGTTGGGGTTTTTTCGCCATTTTTCCCGGAGACCCAGGGTAGCCGCTGCGCGGCAACCCTGGGCTAATTTATCCCAAGCCCTTCGGGCTACAAACTGCCGCGCGCTTCGCGTCGCTCGACGACCGTTTCTACGCGGGGCGTCGAACGAGGGGTCGCGCGCGATGGGGCGCCGACAAGCGGGCGGGATTATAGACGCGAAGTCAGGGCCGCTGCAACAGCGATTTCACCTCGCGCAACAACAATTCCGGCTTCGTAATTCCTTTCTCCAGCGGCAGATAGGCGCTTCGGCCGTCCACCACCCGGAGCCGCCCTCCGCTCTGGCGGCCAATTGCTGGATGTGCCGGGCCGACGAATACCAGAACACGGCGTATTGGTCTTCCAGATGAATCGAGGTGATTTGCCAGCGATGGGCGGCCAGGCGAATCTCGGCAAGCTCCAGCAAATGCCCGACGGGCGGGGGGGGCGGCCCGAATCGGTCCACCAGTTCCGCCCGGAAATCGGCCAACTCCTCCGGGTTCGACACCCGCGCCAGCCGCCGATACAGATCGATCTTCAGCCGCATGTCGGGCACGTACGAGCGGGGAAGATGGCCCTCGCCGGGCAAGTCGATGTCCACCTCGATCGAAGTCTTCGGCGGCAACTGTTTCAGGTGCCGCACGGCGTGCTCCAGCAGGTCGCAATACAACTCGTAACCCACCGCGGCGATGTGACCGCTCTGCTCGGTGCCGAGGATGTTGCCCGCCCCGCGGATTTCCAGGTCGCGCATGGCGATGGCGAAGCCGGCCCCCATGTCGCTGAACTCTTCGATCGCCCGCAGCCGCTTGGCGGCGCTCGGCGAGAGGTTCTTGTTCGGGTCGATCAGCAGATAGCAGTACGCGCGATGCTTGTACCGTCCCACGCGGCCGCGGAGCTGGTGCAAATCGGCCAGCCCGTAGCGGTCGGCTTCGTCGATGAAAATCGTGTTGGCGTTGGGAATGTCCAGGCCGCTTTCGACGATCGTGGTGGCCAGCAACAGGTCGTGGCGGCGGTCGATGAAATCGAGCATCACTTGCTCGAGGTCGTTTTCGTGCATCTGGCCATGCGCCACGGCCAGATCGGCCTCGGGCAGAATCTGCCGCAAGCGCCGGGCGAGGATTTCGATGTCCTCCACGCGGTTGTGGACAAAGAACATCTGCCCGCCGCGATTCAATTCGCGCAGCACGGCGTGGCGAATCAACTCGGGCTCGAAGCGGGCCACTCGCGTTTCCACCGCCAGGCGATCTTCCGGCGGCGTTTCCAGATTGGAGATGTCGCGCAGTCCCAAAAGGCCCATGTGTAAGGTTCGCGGGATCGGCGTGGCGGTCATCGTCAGCACGTCCACGATCTGCCGCAGCGCCTTGAGCCGCTCCTTCACCTCGACGCCGAACCGCTGCTCCTCGTCGATGATCACCAGGCCCAGATTGTGAAAATGCACGTCGGGCTGCGCCAGCCGGTGCGTGCCGATGACAATGTCGATCGAACCTTCGGCCAGGCGGCGGATGATGCCCGTCTGTTGCCGGCGGGTGGCAAACCGCGACAGGGCGGCGATCTCGAAGGGGAACTCCGCCAGCCGCGCCGTGAAGGTCCGCAGATGCTGCTCGCAAAGCAGCGTGGTAGGCACCAGCACCGCCACCTGGTAGCCGGCATCGACCGCCTTGAAGGCCGCCCGCATCGCCACCTCGGTTTTGCCGTAGCCCACGTCGCCGCAGAGCAGCCGATCCATCGGCCGCGAGAGGCTCATGTCATGCTTGATGGCGTCGATCGTGGCCACCTGGTCCACCGTTTCGTGGTAGGGGAACGAGGCGTCGAACTCGCGCTGCCATTCGGTGTCGGCGGGGAAGGTGATGCCCGGCCGCGACGCCCGCGCGGCCTGCAATTCGAGCATGTCGGCGGCCAGATCGGTCACCGCCTCTTCCACCCGCTCCTTCTGCCGCGTCCACATGCGACCGCCGAGCTTGGCCAGCGTGGGCCGGCTCTTCGAGCCGCCGATGTACTTCTGCACCAGCCCGATCTTCGTCGATGGCACGAAAACTTTCGTGCGGCCGTGGAACTCCAGTTCCAGGTGCTCTTCGACCTGGCCGTTCTTTTCCAGCAGCTTCAGGCCGCGATAGCGCGCGATGCCGTGGCCCACGTGGACCACGAGGTCGCCTTCGCGGAGTTCGAGGAAGCTGTCGATCACCCGCGCCAGCCGGCGGTGCGACGGCCGGCGCAGATCGGTGCGGCGAAACAGCTCCCCGCTGCTGAGCAGCACGATCCGGTCGGGCACCAGCCGGAATCCGCTTTGCAGCGAGCCGAGGGGGAAGTGCAAGCGGCCGTCGCCGGCGGCTTTCGTCGTGCCGAAGATATCGCGCAGCCGGTGGGCTTCGGCCTCGGTCTGGCAGACCACGAACACCTCTTGGCCGGCTCCCGCTTCGTCCAACTCGTCGCGGACGCGGTTGATATCGCCGCTGAACCGTTCGACCGACTCGATCATCAGCCGGCAAGTCGTTTCCAGCGAAGCCGGCGCCACCGCCGAGGCGGCCACCGAGGGGAAGCGAAAGGCGCGCTTCAACACGCCGGCCACCGTGTGAAACGCGGGCTGCTGCACCCGTTCGAGATACTGCCGCCCTTGCTGCTCCAACTCCATCGGTTCCACAAGCAGGAACCAGCTTTGCGGCGGCAGATAATCGGCCAGATGGGCCCCACCGCCGACGCCCGGCCCGATGATCGTCACCTCGACCGAATCCAACGGCTCGACGCTCCGCTGATTGGAAATCTCGAAGCGGCGGATCGACTCGATCTCGTCGCCGAAGAACTCCAGCCGGACGGGCAAGTCCCAGTCGGGAGCGAAGATGTTGACGATTCCGCCGCGGAGCGAAAATTCGCCCGGCAGCTCGACGGCCGTGGCGTTGAACAGCCCGTTCGCGACCAGCCACCTGGCCAGCTCGTCCACCGGCGTCGTGCCGCCGACGCGGAGCAAGCGCGTTTGCCGGTCGAGCGTTTCGCGGCCGGGAACCGGCTGCAAAAGGCTCTGGATGCTCGTAACCACCAGCTTCGGCGCGTCGGGCGATCGCAGCCGCTTCAGCAGGTGCAGCCGCTGGCCGAAAACTTCGTCCTGAACCGCCCGATCGAACGATTCCGAGGCGGCGAACCGCTCGGGCTCGAACCGGCTGAAGATGGCCATGTCGTCGATCAGTTCATCGACCTGGTCGACGTGCGGGCAAACGACCACGAGCGTTGCCGGGGCGTGCGCGGCCAGCGTGGCCGCCACCAGCGCGCACGACGAGCCCCAGACTCCGTCCAGAGTCGCCGCCTGGCCACCCCTCAAACCGTTCGACGACTTCGGCGAAGCCTCGCTGCCGCTCCAGGCATCCGACCAGCTCCAGCAGCCGGTCCGATGCGGTGGTAGCCGAATCGGCGTTCGCCATATTGCAACAGGAATTGTAGCGGAAGGGCCGGATTCGGGGAATAGAGTTCGCACCGTAGAAGTAGAAACGGCATCCTGCCGCTTCAGATTTGCTCCACAATGCGGTCAGATCAGAAACGACGCGCAATCGCCGTGAAATCGCCCGCCTTGCGGGCCGTGGTAAGGTGGATGTCCTCAATCACTTGGGTGCTCTAAGGCACGTCGAGTACAGCTTTGAGGCAGTCATTGACCCGCTGCATCAGTGGAGCGGAAAGGTGGCCGATCTTGGTGATGACCAAACTCTGATCATATGTCAGCAGGTTCTCGCACTGGATCATCGAGTTCTGCCGCAGTCCGGTCGCACTGCCCTCCGGCGTGGAAATGTCGATGAATAATTGGGTGGCCGAGGCCCGATGTGTCGAGCGGCTGATGGAGGCCAGAATCGTATCCGTGATCTGGCGATTGAAAGCGTCAGCCTGCACGACCAGAGCGGGCCGGACTTTGCTCCCCGTTCGATCGCTGAACGGGTAATCGACCAGAACGATGTCGCCGCGGGAAACATTCATGATTTGCGGCGAGGATCAAGCTTGTCGTAGATGTCCATCTCCGGGTCGTCCCAGCCGGCGCGTTTTCCGAACTGCTGGAGTTGGAACAGCCGCTCCTTTTCCGTGACCGGATCCTCTTCGAACAGCGACTTGAATCGCTCGTACACGTCCGCCCGCACGAGCACGAACGTCGCACTCTGGGCAGGGTCGCTCACTGCGCACCGGAAGCTCGTCCCGCTGCATCTTGGCCCACTGTTCGTCGGTAAGCTGGATTGTCATGTACTGATCTCTCCGAGAGCTATTAGCATCCTACGCCGGTTAGGTTGACGCAGCAACGCCCCCCGCCTCTAATAACACGCATCATTGCCACAATCGTACAGCTAGGGCAAGCCAGCGTGCAAGCGAAACTTGGGCTTTTCCGTAACTTCTTTCGCTGTATGTCGTTCGGGAATCGATCGTTTCGACTCGACATCAGGTGTGGCGTAAGCCGTTGTCCGTGAGGAAATGCGACGTTTGTGGATCGCCTGGCGCGGGCGATCGGTCGTATCCTCGGCCCCCAAAAACCGGGCCGCCCATCGAAACTTGCTCCCTGACGAATATCGAGGTAGAATCGCGCGACCTCCGTGCAGAAGTTGCTTGCTGGCATCCGCCGGAAGCCAGCGGGAAAGTGTCGATTCCTTGGATCGTGTTTGAGCGAGGGCGCCTCGTAGACTACCAGACAGAATCATGGCCGCACGAGCAGCGAAGCTCCTCATTCTGGCGGACATCCACGGAAACTGGCCGGCGCTCGAAGCGGTGCTTGCGGCCGAGCCGGAGTACGATGCGGTGATCTCCTGCGGCGATGTGGTGGACTACGGCCCGCAGCCCGTCGAGTGCCTTCGCTGGGTGAAGCAGAATGCGACCTGCGCGGTGCGAGGCAATCACGACAACGCCCTTGGCTTCGGCGTGGATTGCCGGTGCATGGGCAGCTTCCGCGAGTATTCCCTGGCCACCCGAGAATGGCACCGCACCCTGTTGAGCGAAGCTGAGCGAGAGTTCCTTTGCGGGCTGCCTACCCTTGAATTGTTCGACTGGCCGGGACGGCATTTCCGAGTGGCCCACGCCACTCCCCAGGGCGGTCTGTTCGAATACCTCAAGCCGGATCAGTGGGGCGAGCGCGTTGCGGGGCTGACCGACGACTACGTGCTTCTGGGGCACACTCACGTCCAAGGGATGCAGGCGCTCGGCAAGATTACCGTGGTCAACCCCGGTAGCGTCGGCCTTGCTCGCGACCATCACGGCGAAGCCTGCTATGGCGTTTACGAAGGCGGGTCGCTGCAACTCAAGCGGTGCCGCTACAACGTCGAGCGCACCGTCGCCGCTCTTCGAGCCGCCCCGTTGGCTCGGCCGGTCGTGGATGGTCTCGCTCACGTCTTGGGCGTCGGGTAGTGAGCGGCTGCACATCTGCACGTTTCCCCGGTCCGGATGCCCTTGACTCACTTTGGAACCGGAATTAAAATTCGACGCTACTGGGGATGGAGTCCCCCGCACAACCGCCCGAAACCGGGCTAATGACTCCTGCCGCAATGCGTTCCCGGCAGGGGTCCAACTCTTGCGCGAGCAAGCCCTGCCGAGAGGCAGGGTTTTTTGTTGACAAGAGCCGGTTTGCGGTCGGCCTGCCGTGCAAAGGGACTCCCATGGAACAAACGTATGCTGTCGCGGCCATTTGGCTGGCCCTGGCTGTTCTCTCCACCATGGTGGCCAGCCATTTGCGGATCTCCATGGCCCTCGTGGAAATCTGCGTGGGGATGCTCGCCGCGCTGGTAGCTGACAGGTGGTTCTCCCCAAACGCCTTCGGCGCGAATCTCGATTGGCTTCGCTTCATTGCTTCGGTGGGCGCGGTCCTCCTGACCTTCCTGGCAGGAGCAGAACTCGATCCGATAGCCATGAAGTCGAAGCTGAAAGAGGTGGTGATTGTCGGGCTATTCGGCTTCGTCGCACCGTTCTTGGGCTGTACCGCGATCGCTCGATTCGTCTTGGGGTGGGATAGTTCGGCAAGCTGGTTGGCGGGGATCGCCCTTTCCACCACGTCGATGGCCGTTGTCTACGCCGTCATGCTGGAATCCGGGTTCAACAAGACCGAATTCGGGAAAGGCATTCTCGGCGCGTGTTTCGTCAACGACTTGGGCACCGTGATCGCCTTGGGGATCGTTTTCGCGCCGCTGACCTATCGCACCGCCGTCTTCGTCTTGTCGTCGGTCGTTCTGCTCGGCCTTCTGCCGGCGATTACGTCGCGTCTGATTGCCCGGTACGGCAATCGGACTGCCGCCATCAGGACCAAGTGGATTCTGTTGGTGCTGCTGGCGCTCGGGGCGCTGGCGTTGTGGGCGGGCAGTGAAGCCGTGTTGCCTGCCTACCTTGCAGGCATGTTGCTCGCCAAAACGGTTGGCCGCGATCATTTCTACATCCGCCGCTTGCGAACGCTGACGATCGGCTTCCTCACGCCGTTCTATTTCCTCCGCGCCGGCTCGCTCGTTTCGCTGCCGGCGTTGGTATCCGCTCCGCTGGTGTTCTTGACGCTTTTTGCGGCCAAGTCGGCGTCCAAGATATTCGGCCTTTTCCCGGTCGTCGGTATGTTCCGAGAGCATGGCAAGGAAAGGTGGTACTACACGCTGATGATGTCAACCGGGTTGACATTCGGCACGATCTCGGCTCTCTATGGGCTGACGCACGGCATCGTCACGCAGGACCAGTATTCGTTCTTGGTGGCCACAGTCATTGCCAGTGCCGTGATCCCGACAATGATCGCCAACGCCGCGTTCCTTCCTCGTCATTTGTTGCCCGGCGTGCCTTTGGCAGACGAAGAACTCCCGCAGTTGGAAGCCGCCTCGGCCGGTCTGGCAGCCGACTCCTCGAATGGACTTGCCGATGAGTGACCGGCTTCCGGCTGCTGCCTCCCGGAATCGTGAGCCTGCCGCCGTACCATTACGGCATGGTGCCGGGTTATAATGTCCCTGAGCCCTATGAAACGTCGCAATCGCACCAGGTCGCCCCGGACCACCGCTGTAGTGTCAACTCCGGCTCCCGGTGCGTTTTCCGCCGGGGCGATCATGCTGGCTCCGATCCTGATTGCGGCGGCAACGGCGGCCGCCTACTGCAACAGTCTCGCCGGGCCACTGATCTTCGACGACCAAACCTGGATTGAGAAGAATCCCACCATTCGGCATCTCTGGCCCATCGGTTCGGTGCTGTTTCCGCCCAACGCCGAAAATATCGGCGGCCGGCCGGTGGTCAGCCTCACGCTGGCGATCAACTATGCCCTGGGAGGAATGGATGTCGGGGGCTATCACGCCATGAACCTCGCCATTCACGTGCTGGCGGCATGGCTGGTGTTCGGCGTCGTGCGACGGACGCTGATCTTGCCGCGGTTCGGAAAGCGCTTTGCCTCGGTTGCCGGGCCATTGGCACTGACGACGGCGATTCTCTGGGCAATCCATCCCCTTCAGACCGAAGCCGTAACCTACATCATCCAGCGCACCGAAGCCCTCATGGGGCTGTTCTATCTGTTGACGCTCTATTGTTTCATCCGCGGTGCGAGTGTAGAGGGGTCGGGGATCAGGGGTCGGGGGGCAGGGCCGGACATTCATCATTCATCGTTCATCACTCAGCATTCCCCCACCCTTTGGTATCTCGCCTCTGTGTTGGCCTGTCTGTTGGGCATGGCCACCAAGGAGGTGATGGCCACCGCTCCGGTGATCGTGCTGCTCTACGATCGCACATTTCTGGCCGGCTCGTTCCGCGAGGCCTGGCGGCGCCGCTATGGATTGTACTTGGCCCTGGCCGCCACCTGGGGCGTGGTCGCGGCATTGTTGTTTTCGACCGGTTTTTACGGCGGCACCACCGGCTTTGCCGTCGAGAAGTTCACCTGGTCGTCGTACCTGCTGACGCAATCGGGCGTGCTCGTTCATTACCTGCGGTTGGTTTTTTGGCCCACCGGCTTGTGCTTCGACTACGGCTGGCCCCCAGCGAAGACGGTGGGCGAAATCGTTCTTCCGGGAATGGTCGTGCTGAGCTTGCTGGGGCTGACGCTGTGGGCGCTGGTCAAGCGGCCCGCGTGGGGATTTCTGGGCGCGTGGTTCTTCGTGATCCTTGCCCCCTCGTCGAGCCTCGTGCCCATCACCGACGCGGCGTTCGAGCATCGCATGTACCTCTCCTTGGCAGGATTGGCCGCCGGCCTTGTGATGGGCGGGTGGATGATACTTGATCGGCTCGCCCGTGCCGGAAAGATATCCCGGTTGGCGTCACAGTCGATCGGCGTCGTCCTGGCAATGTTGGTCGGCGCGGCACTTGGGGTCCTCACGTTCGAACGCAACGAGGATTACCGGAGCGACCTTTCGATTTGGGAAAACACGGTGGCAAAGGCCCCGGATAACGAACGGGTCCGCAACAACCTCGGCTACGCCCTGGCCACCCGTGGAGAGATTGAGGAAGCCGTCGCCGAGTACCATCGATCGCTGCAAATCAACCCCAACTACGACCGGGCTCATTACAATTTGGGCGTGGCCCTGCTTGGCCGCCGAGAGACCGATGAGGCGATTGCCCATTTCCAGAAAGCGTTGCAAATCAACCCCAGCTATGCCGAGGCGCTCAACAACCTCGGCCTGATTCTGGCTGATCGCGGATTGCTGGATGAAGCGATCGCCCGTTTCCAGACGGCGTTGGAAATCGACCCCAGTTACGCCGAGACGCACAACAACCTTGCTAATGCGATGGCCATTCTCGGACGGTTCGACGAAGCCATTCCCCACTACCAGAAAGCCCTGGAAATCGATCGCGACCACGAGAGTATCCGTCAAAACCTGGGCCTTGCCGCAGCGCAACGGGAGGAGATGCGCAAAACGCTGGCCGAGAAGCGTGAATTGCTCCGCGCGCGGCCGGATGATCTGGCGTTGCTGAACGAGACGGCTTGGATGTTGGCGACCAATCCGAACGCTTCGCTTCGCAACGGCGCCGAGGCGGTCAAACTGGCTCAGCGAGCAGTCCAACTTACTGACGCACGGGAGCCGGTCGTTCTCGGCACGCTGGCCGCGGCCTATGCCGAGGCGTCGCGATTTCCCGAGGCCGTGCAAACGGCGCGCAAGGCCCTGGACCTGGCCACCCAACAAAACAAGCAGCCGCTGGTCGAATCCATCAAAGCCAAGATTTCGCTTTACGAAGCAGGAACTCCCTTTCGCGCGATGCCCCAGTTTCCTGCTGCCGGTTCAGTGCAGCCGTGATGCGCAGAGGACGTTGGCGATAACAGGAGAGCGGGCTATACTATTTTTGAGCCCGTAAGACGTTGCAACCATTCCAAGTTGACGCTGAGCCACTCGGCCACATCGCCGGCAAACAACATGGCCACAGACAGAGAGCATTCTGCCACACCTCCAGCCCGGGCCATGAGAATACTCACTGGATGGCCGGTCATGCTGGCGGCAGGACTGATCGTGCTGGCCATCGCGGCGGCGTTCAGTGATAGCTTTGCCGGCCCCTTCATCCGCGACGACGGCTACGCGATCAGGGGAAACCCCACGATCCGACAGCTCTGGCCCCTCTGGAAAACACTCTGCCCGCCAAACACGCGCGGCCAGACCGTCAGCGGACGGCCACTGCTGAATCTCTCTTTTGCCGTCAATTACGCCATCAGTGGATACGATGTTTGGAGTTACCATGCGACGAACCTGGCCATTCACATCTTGGCGGCTCTCCTGCTGTTCGGCGTCGTCCGCCGGACGCTGTTGCTGCCGACCATGCGCGATCGATGGGCGCAGCGGCCCTCCCTCTAGGTTTTGTCATTGCCTTGCTTTGGGCCGTCCATCCGCTGCAAACGGACTCGATCACGTATATGGTCCAGCGGGCAGAGGCGCTGATGGGCATGTTCTATCTCCTGACGCTATACTGCTTCATCCGCGGTGCGAGTGTGGAGGGGTCAGGGGGCAGGGGTCAGGGGTCAGGGCTCAGGACCGGATCTTCATCCTTCGTCCTTCCGCCCGTCGCTTGGTCTGTCGGCTCCGTGATAGCCTGCCTGCTGGGCATGGCCAGCAAGGAGGTAATGGTTTCAGCCCCGCTGACGGTGCTGTTGTATGATCGGACTTTCTGTACCGGTTCATTCCGAGAGGCCTGCCGACGACGGTACGGATTGTACTTGGCGTTGGCTGGCACCTGGTTGCTGCTGGGGTGGTTGGTGATCTCGACGGGCGGCCGTGGGGGGACAGCCGGTTTTGCGTCGCACTTTTTTACTTGGTGGTCGTACCTGTTGACGCAGCCAGGCGTAATTACTCATTATCTTCGGCTGTCGTTGTGGCCGTCCGCGTTGTGCCTGGACTACGATTGGCCTGCGGCGCAAACGGCAAGCGAAGTCCTCTACCCGGGCCTTCTCGTGGTGGGCCTGCTCGGTTTGACGGCCTGGGCGTTGGTCAAGCGGCCGGCATGGGGGTTTCTCGGCGCATGGTTTTTCATGATCCTTGCGCCAACGTCGAGTTTCGTGCCCATCAGCGACGCAGCTTTCGAGCACCGCATGTACCTGTCGTTGGCGGCGGTGACGACTGCATTGGTAGTGGGGGGGGCTCTCGCGGGCCGGTGGCTCGTCCACCGCGGGAAGATCACTCGGCCGGTGTCACAGGTTATCGGCGGCTGTCTGGTCACATTCACCGCTTTCGTACTCGGGATTCTCACCTTCCAGCGCAACTTGGACTACCGGAGCGATGTTTCCATCTGGGAGGATACGCTGGCCAAGGCGCCGGCTAACACGCGAGCCCACGCCTACTACAGTTGGGCTCTGGCTGACTGTGGCCGGTTCGACGAGGCCATCGCTCATTACCAGAAGACGTTCGAAATCGCTCCCCATTCCGCCGCCCCACAACGATATGGGCATAATCCTGGCCAAGCGCGGGCAACTCGACGAGGCCATCGCCCAGTACCGCAAGGCTTTGGAACTCGACCCCGACTACGTTGAAGCGCACAACAACCTCGGTACGGCGCTGGCCAGCCGGGGACAGTTCGACGAGGCGATCACTCAGTACGAGAAGGCACTGGAAATCAGGCCCGACTACACGGAAGCTCGCAACAACCTCGGCTTGAGTCTGGCGGTGCGCAGGCCGGTTCCACGAGGCGATCGCCCAGTACCAGAAGGCACTGGAAGTCAATCCCGAGTTCGCGGATACCTACAAGAACCTCGGCAATGCCCTGGCCCAATCTGGCCGGGTCGACGAGGCCATCACTCAGTACGAGAAGGCCCTGGAAGTCAAACCCGACAATGCGGAAGCCGCCAATAATCTCGGCAACCTTCTGCTCGGCCGCGGAAAAGTGGATCAAGCCGTAGCGCTCTTCCGCAAGGCGCTGGAAATCGACCCCCGCTACGTTAAGGCGCACAACAGTCTCGGCAACGCCCTGGCCGGCCGCGGACAGACCGACGAGGCTGTCGCCGAGTACCGGAAGTCCCTGGAAATCGAACCCGGCTGCTTTGAAGCGCACAACAACCTCGGCAATATCATGGCCGGCCGCGGACAGATCGACGAGGCCATCGCCGAATACCAGAAGGCCGTGGAGATCAGGCCGCAGGTTGCCGACTTGCAATACAACCTGGGCATCGCTTTAGCGGGGTGCGGACGCTTCGACGAGGCCATCGTGCATTACCAAAAGGCGCTGGAAATCAACCCCGGGCACACAGCGCCCGGCGCAACCTCGGCATCGTCCAGTCGCAGCGGGACGGAATCCTGAAGGCACTGGCCGAGCGGCGGGACTTGCTCCGAGCGCGGCCCGATGACATCGCCTTGCTAAACGATACGGCCTGGGTGCTGGCCACCAACCCGAACGCCTCGATCCGCAACGGCGCGGAAGCGGTTGAATTGGCCGAGCGGGCGGTCCGGCTCTCCGACGGACAAGAACCGGCCGTTATGGGCACCCTGGCCGCGGCCTATGCCGAGGCGTCGCGATTTCCCGAGGCCGTACAAACGGCGCGCAAGGCCCTGGACCTGGCCACCCAACAAAACAAGCAACCGCTGGCCAAATCCATCAAGGCCGAGATGGCACTTTACGATTCGCAAAGGCCCTGTCGCGAGACGCAACCATCGGCCGCCCCGCATTCCGACCACCCTTAGCACGCAACAACATCGGCTTCTTATCGATGACGGTCCTTCCTTTGCGCTGACTACGCTTTCGCTTGCCGCAGGCGCCCTTTCACGAGATGCCGCAGGCCGCTTCACCCAACTCCGCCCCGCCGTAGTGACCAGACAACATTGGCCGTCAGAGTGAACCAGGTTATACTGTTTCTTGAGCCCGTGAAACGTCGCAACCAATCCGAGTTGACGCCGAATCCCTCGGTCGCTTCGCCGGGGAACAGCATGGCCGTGAACAGCGAGCATCCTGCCACGCCTCCAGCCTCGGCCATGAGAATACCCGCTGGATGGGCGGTCATCCTGGCGGCGGCGCTGATCGTACTGGCCGCTTTGGCGGCCTTCAGCAGCAGCTTCGCCGGCGCCTTCGTCTTGGACGACGAGATTGCCATTGTCGATAACCCCACGATCCGCCACCTCTGGCCGATCTGGCAAGTGCTGTTTCCACCAAACGCCCAAGTGATCGGCGGCCGGCCGGTGGTTAACCTGACGCTGGCCGTCAATTACGCGCTGGGAGGAATGAATGTCTGGGGCTATCACGCTATGAACCTTGCCATTCACGTCTTGGCGGCATGGTTGCTGTTCGGCGTCGTGCGACAGACGCTGATCTTGCCGCAGTTTAGGGAGCGGTTTGCCTCGCTTGCCACACCGTTGGCCCTGGCGGTGGCGCTTCTCTGGATGATCCACCCCCTGCAAACGGAGTCGGTGACTTACGTCATCCAGCGCGCCGAAGCCCTGGTGGGGCTGTTCTATCTGTTGACGCTCTATTGTTTCATCCGCGGCGCGAAAGGGACAGTCCCATTTTCACTAGCGCGAAAATTGGGACAGTCCCCACTATCCGCGGCGCAAGCGTAGCGGGGTCAGGGGTCAGGGGTCAGGGGTCAGGGTGGTATGTCGGCTCCGTGACAGCGTGTTTGCTGGGCATGGCCACCAAGGAGGTGATGGTTACGGTTCCCGTGATCGTATTGCTCTACGACCGGACGTTTCTGGCCGGCTCGTTTCGCGAGGCGTGGCGGCGAAGATATGGTTTGTATCTGGCCCTGGCCGCTACCTGGGGCGTGGTTGCGGCGTTGTTGATCTCCACCGGTTTTCACGGCGGCACCGCCGGCTTTGCGGCCGAGCGGTGCACCTGGTGGACGTACCTGTTGACGCAATCGGGCGTGATGGTTCATTACCTTCGGTTGGTTTTCTGGCCCACGGGCTTGTGCATCGACTACGGTTGTGCCCGGCGCAGACGGTGGGCGAGATCGTTCTTCCGGGAATGTTCGTGGTGAGCTTGCTGGGGCTGACGGTCTGGGCGCTCGTGAAACGGCCCGCGTGGGGATTTCTGGCGCGTGGTTCTTCGTAATCCTGGCGCCGACGTCGAGCTTCGTGCCCATCAACGATCTGGCCTTCGAGCATCGCATGTACTTGCCGCTGGCGGCGGTGGTGACAGGCGTAGTGGCAGGCGGATGGGTTGCGGGCCAGTGGCTTATTCGCCGGGGGGTAATTTCTTTGTTGGGACTGGAGGCGATAGGCGGCTTGCTGGTGATGTTTGCAAGTATCGCGCTCGGATTTCTCACTTTCCAGCGGAACGTGGACTACGAAAGCCAAGTTTCCATCTGGGAAGACACGGCGGCCAAAGCTCCGGGTAACTGCGCGGGCCCACAATAACTTGGGCGCCGCCCTGTATGGCCGCGGACGACTCGATGAAGCCATCACCCATTTACAGAAGGCGCTGGAAATCAAGCCCTATGACTCGGAGTCGCACAACAACCTCGGCGTCGCCCTGACCGACCGCGGACGACTCGATGAAGCCATTGCCCATCTCCGAAAGGCCTTGCAAATCAAGCCCGACGACGCGAAGGCGAACAGCAACCTCGGTTTGGCCTTAGCCGGCTGCGGACGGCTCTCCGAAGCCATCACCCATTATCAGAAGGCCCTGGAAATCAAGCCCGACGAAGCCGAGTTTCATAACAAGCTCGGCGCGGCTTTGGTCGCTTGCGGTCGGGTTGACGAAGCGATCGCCGAGTACCGCAAGGCCCTCCAGCTCGACCCCCGCCAGACCAAGGTGTACAACAAACTCGGCGCCATTCTGGCCGGCCAAGGACAGCTCGACGAAGCCATTGCCTGTTTCCAGAAGGCGGTGGAAATCGACCCCGACGACGCGGAGGCGCACAGCAACCTCGGTTTGGCCTTGGCCGGCCGCGGACGGCTCTCCGAAGCCATCGCCCATGATCAAAAGGCCCTGGAAATCAAGCCCGGCGAAGCCGAGTTTCATAACAACCTCGGCGCGGCTTTGGTCGCTTTGAGACGGGTTAACGAAGCGATCGTCGAGTACCGCAAGGCCCTCGGCGCTCAATCCCCGCGAGATCAAGGCTTACAGCAACCTGGGCGTTGCCCTGGTGCAAAACGGGCAACTGGACGAGGGCATCGCCCAGTACCGGAAGGCATTGGAAATTGATCCCCAACTTGCCGATTTGCACTACAACCTGGGCAATGCCTTGTGCGGGGCGGACGACTGGCCGAGGCGACGGCCGAGTATGAAAAGACGCTGGAAATCGCGCCCGATTATGCGAAAGCGCGTTACAATTTGGGCGGCGCTTTGTACCGGCAAGGAAGAATCGCCGAGGCGATTGCCCAGTGTAGCGAATTAGTCCGTTTGCAGCCTGATAACGTCATGGGGCTGAATCAGTTGGCCCGGGCGTTGGCCACCAACGGCGAGGCATCTCTGCGAGATGGCCGAAGGGCCGTCGAACTTGCCCAGCGGGCGGCAAGGCTGACCGGCAACCGCGATCCGGACATTCTCGACACCCTGGCCGCCGCTTATGCCGAGGCAGGCCGATTTTCCGAAGCCGTCAAGTCGGCCGAGCAGGCCCTGGCCTTGGCCACCAGCCAAAACAATGTGGCCCTGGCCGACGCTCTTCGGGTGCGGATCAAGCTCTACCGGGCCGAGTCCCCCTATCACGATACGCAACAGCCGTCTGGCTCGAAGTCGATCCGACCTTAGCACGGTTCGCGTAAAGAACTGGTAGTCTGACGCGCTCAAAGTGTGCAGTTCGTTGGGGCGGCAATTGAACTGCCGCCCCCGTGTGCCGGCGATTCAGCGGGGTGGCAGTGCAACTGCCGACGTTTGTGGATCGCCCGCAGCGGGCGATCGGTCGTATCCGCGGTCCCCAAAAACCGGCCCGCCCATCGAAACTACTCAAACGACCATCATCGGGTCCTGTCCCCGTCCCTGACTCGCACATTCCACCGACCATAACTCTATGAAGGGGATACACTTTGGGACGTTGCCCTGCTTGCATACACCCCCCATTGTGCTAAAATCACGGCTCGATCCGAAGGGACTTCGGGCATGAAATGGGGCTTCCGACGACCGTCGATCCGCAAGCGTGTCGCTACACGCCCTTCCTGGAAGCGATACATGCGGGGTTCGTTAGGGGTCAAAACGTCCGAGGGCCGTTCCGTTGACATGGCCGGTCGAACTTCGCAAGAGGGCAAGATCGCTGAGCCAGCACCGTAAATGACTAGCCAATTTTTAGCATCGGGGAGACTAGCGATGAGTGTCGGCCAGGAGCCTGCTTCGAACCGGTCGAAAATTATCTCATTCAAGCCAGGAGAGATGTTTCAAGGCAAGTACCGGATACTCTCCGTTGATACAGAAGACAACTTGACGACGGCGACTCCGCTGGGCGAAGGTGGGTCCGGTGCAGTGTTCCTTGCCGAACAAGATTTGGTTCCCGGAGTTGCAGTTAAGCGAGCACTGAAATTCTTCGTGTACCGAGACGACATCGCAGAGATGACAAAGCACCAGATGTCGGGGCCCATCAGTGCAACACAATTCCAGGATGAGTTGGTAAACCTCTCATCGTTCAATCACGAAAACATCCTAAAGGTGATCGAAGCTGGTATCGCTACTCGTGGTGGCCTAGCAGTACCATTCACAGTCACTGAGTTCATCGAGGGACCGACGCTGAAGAAAGTGATCGATGGCGGCCTCCTCGCAACCATCCTTAACGGCGATGTTGCGCTAGCCGTCGAGCTAGTACTTCAACTATGCAAGGGTGTTGCCCACCTCCATTCCCATCATTTCTTTCATTGCGACATCGCCCCGAAGAACGTGTTTGTGAAGGGCACATATCCTGATCTTCAAATTGTCCTTGGAGATCTCGGAATAGGACGCTCAAAAGGAATCAAACCGGATACGCAGTTCTTCCTGATTGGCACAAAGGGGTATTGTCCTAGGGCTGTTCGAGAATTGCTGTATCAAGAAGTCACACAAGACCATTTCTACCTTACAACCAGCGTGGGACATCTTTGCTTTGACAAAGACATGCTTTGAACTTCTCGATACGCTCCGTGATGGTACAGTTCGGCGACCGTGGCTTGACGCTCTGCGAAATCGTCTGAGTGATGTGATTCAGGCGGATGGTAAAACAAGCAAAATCGCTTTGCGAAGCCGTGGAGTGGCTGCGACCGAGTCAGCAAACAGTTGCAGGGGTCCAGGAACTTGCGGAATCGTATCCCTCCCATCGCCGGACGCTGATGCCAGTTGAGGGGGTTACAACGTCACACCGGATACGCCGCATTGCCAGCCATCCCGCTATGCTGCGGTTGAACCGAGTCCCTCAATTGGTGATGGCTAGCACCCTTTTTCCCGGCGCTACCCACACTCGCTATGAACACTCTTTGGGAACCGCGACGTCGGCGAAGTACCGAACGAAAAGGTCGTTAAGCCACTCCTTGGTCACCAACGCGTTCTCGGTCAGGCGTTCTCTTAAGAAAACGTCAAGTGCAGAGCTAAAGCCGTATTCAAGGTCACTCTCGGCTATTAAGCTAAGCAAGCGGGGCGTAACGTATCAAGCTGTTCGTCGGTATCTCTTGGCGTTACTTGACGATTCCGAGTTTCTAGCGTATTTCAGCCCATCGGATATCGAATGCTGCCTCGTGTGCGCTCTTCTCTCAGGAATTACCCGCTTTCCGTTTTCGATGATAGTTCAAGAACTCAGGAGCGGAAGTAGCGGGCTATTTGCTCGCAGTTCTCGGACGAGGCGATTCTCGATGAACTGTTGACATCGGATCATTTCAAGGACGGCAAAGGCGCTACATTACGGCAGGTGATCGTCGAGCACTTCCCACGAGTTAAAGAAGAGCAAGTACGAAGCCTACTTACCGGCAAGACGAGATTATTGCGAGGCGTGTCCCAACGGTTCATTCATTTCCTTCTTAATAGTTCTATTGATGCGAGGGTGGTCGATTATTTACGGAGGGATGCTTTACACTTGGGTCTTTCTACCGGCCATGAGTTCGATCTTGGCGATCTACTACCGCACGTTGTATTTGATCGGGGAAAACTACTGCTTCGGACCGAAGCACTCTCGGCAGTCGAGCAGATAATTTCTCTGCGATACTGGCTCTTTAACAGGATCTACTGGAATAGACCAAACCGTGCGATTATCGCAATGATCCGCCACATCCTTTTCATCCTCGTCACCACCCAGGGAGCGCAGTTTGAAAGCGAGTTGCAGGAACAACTCAACGAGGCAGTTGCCGACTGCCTACACTCGTCAACAGACTCAACTCATGTTTTGATTGACGTACCCGTTGAGCGAGGCTTGCTAAAGGTTGGTGATGACCTGAACGTCTTGACTCACAACCATACCGTAGTCCCGCTCGAAAGGCTGTCGGGCATTGCCAGTGGCGTTAGACGAGGTTTTCAGGAACAACTGCAGCGGTTCCGGGTATTCTTGAATCCCGAGACGTTCGAGCGCCTAACGGAGGAAGAACGGAAGCACGTTCGAGCAACGGTTAAGAGCGAGTTGGAGACACTGGTATGAGACTGGCGCAAGTGTGGGATTCGAGCCTGGGTAAGGTCAACAACGACGACATACTTCTGCGATACTAATGACTCCTGAGGAAGAAGCCCGCCACAAAATCGACAAGCAAGGGGGCGTTCCCGGAACACATTACCGAATGCATGCCTTTTCATGTTTGCGGCTTGCGTGGTCTTGAGCCTTGTTGGGCGGTTGCCGCGCTGCGTAATGTGATGCGGCGAGCCATGAATCACCAGCCGTGCCAATCTTGCCATGCCCAGAGGTTGCCAAGCTACTCGATTCTTGTCAACGGTTCAGTATTGTGTCGTCAGAACACCTATGAGGCGCGCAGCAGATGCTGTACGTCGAGCCTGGCTCGCCTTGGGGAACCGTAGAGGCCATTAGGTGAGCCGAGGGAAAGCGACTGCTGGACGCATGCTATGCCTGTAGCGTTATATCACGACCGCGCAGTTGAGGGGTACGGTTGACGGCCGTAAAAGGGGCAAGGTACACTAGATAGGTTGTGTTGCGATCAATAAGGCGGTCGATGCTTTTGAGGGGAGAAGTTTTAGATGGAATCCGCGGCACCGACTGCACCAAGAAACCGATCTGGGTGGTTCTGCCGGGTCGGGTATTTCGGAGCACACCGGCCTCCAGAGGCCGATCACGCCTCCCACGCCTTACAGCCTCTCACAACCCTGTTTCTGTTCTTTCTCGGGGAACTTGTAGGCGCCACGATACTCGAACAGAGTAAGGGTGTCCGATTTTGGAACATCGCTTGCTACTCAATCTTGGGGCTTTGGATACTCATCAGTATCTTCACGATAGCCCGCTGGACACATGAGCAGCTTACATTTGTGGTTGGTCATGTGATCCTATGGCTTTGCGGGGTGCTATACGTAGCTTTCGTTATTTTGGGATTCTTCGGAATGCTGCCCGGGCAGGGACTCCTTTCACTGGGTGTCTCAAGCGTCACATACGCAGATGACGTGACGGCTGGACTCCCAGGACTCAAGGTATACGCTGTCCTTAATGGTCGCCAGTTTTGGTGGGGTATTCCGTCAGTAACCCCTCTGTACGTCCAAATCGACAAGGATACACGGAACACTTGGCGAGTTGCAAAGGCCACGGTTGATGAGTATATGCCAAATGGCACGCTGATGCCCGCTTTGGCAAAAGCTCCCGAGGTCATTAACCCCGAGAGTGGACCAGCGGAGATTCGCGTGACCGGGTTGTTCGATGGGCCCACATACCGAGTCACAATTTACCTGGAGCGATATGGCGATGCTTTCGATCAGGACGTGCTGAAGTTGGCATCGCAAGACGAGGATTCTATTAGGAAAAAATATAGGGCTCTCACGGAGAAGGACTGCCGGCAGATTACCGCACATCGAGGCGTCACCGTCAGCCTGGAAAAAATAGGGAAATGAACCATGAGCACAGCGCTGCTTTATTGCACAATTGTCATAACGATGGCCCAGTCGCCGGCGCAGACGAAGATTCACGTACAGTATGAGGACAGAACACCCGCGAGGAGCGCGACCGTCAACGTCTATAATTCTCCGACGGCGACAGCCCCCGTGGCGACACTAGAAACCGACCCGGAGGGGAATGCGTTTTTCCAGGAGCCAACACAACGCCTCCCTAGTTATTGGGTAAAAGCCGAACAAGATCAGGGGCATTTTTCCTCGCGGGAGGAGATTCGGTGGCACCTTCCCGAGGTGTCGCCTACGCTTACAATTCGCACACAGGGTGTCGGCGTTGCGCCGACAACTGCTCCCACAAATGAAGTAGCCTATTGCTTCATGCCGATGTGTGGCCACTGTTGCTGGAGCCCGTGCTGTCAGCACAACCCTTGTGCGACACAGCCGTGTGGCGCAATGCTCATGTTGGTGCATGTCGCAAATTATCGACGAGCCTGCAAGCTTTGTTGGAGGCGCGAGCTTCGCAGTCTCGGTGCCCCGCGATGCGGTTGTGTTCGTTAATAGCAAACGTACAGCCATCACTGGGGAACAACGAGTTTATTATTCGAACGCGCTGAAGGCCGGAAATGACTACAAATACACCGTACGCGCCCAAGTCGTCCGGGATGGTAGGATAATCGAAGACACCAAACAAGTTATCCTTCGTCTCGGCGACAGTCGAAACCTTGTCTTTGACTTACCCGGCAGAGGCGATGATCGTTCCTTCGCACAGATTTCGCAATGAGAAGCGAACGCAAATCGCCCCAATGCCTTTGCTGGATCTTTCTTCTCCTCGATTCTTGTCAATAGCTCAGTATTATGTCCCGGAAACCGTTCTCGACACCCTGGCCGCCGCTTATGCCGAGGCAGGCCGGTTTTCCGAAGCCGTCAAGTCGGCCGAGCAGGCCTTGGCCTTGGCCACCAGCCAAAACAATGTGGCCCTGGCCGACGCTCTTCGGGTGCGGATCAAGCTCTACCGAACCGAGTCCCCCTATCACGATACGCAACAGCCGTCCGGCTCGAAGTCGATCCGACCTTAGCACGGTTTGCGTAAAGAGCTGGTAGTCCGACACGCTCAAAGTGTGCCGTTCGTTGGGGCGGCAGATCTCGCCGGCCAGGCAGTCACCCCGGCATATTCCGTACCGTGCCGGGCGCAACCGGCTTGCGGCGCTCGGCGCTGGCCACGGCGGCGAAACAGAGCTCCAGACTGCGGAGATTGTCGCGTGCGCTGTTGTCGGGCTCGCGGCCCTCTTCGATAGCGCAGAGCAACTCGCCCATCGTGCCGTGAAAGCCGTCGGGGAACCAACAGCCCGTCAGCTTGGGCGTGGCGTGGCCGGCGGGCGTGTGAAGCTCGAGAGCCTGGTCGCGCGAACTCGTGCCCACGCTCGTAATCGTGCCGCCGCTGCCGGTGACGAACGTGCGATCTTGCGGGCCGAAGCGGGTATCCGCGTCGAAGGCCAGCGACGCTTGAGCGCCCTCGTATTCGATCATCGCTTGGGCCAACAGGTCGGGCCGCACATTCTGCGTCGGGCTGCGGGTCATCGAGGCATAGACGCGTTGCGGCCGACGCTCGCCCATGAAACAGGTGACGATGTCGAACCAGTGAATGGCGAAATCGTAGAGCAGCAGGTGCTTGACGTCCTCGAACCGCGTGCCCTTGACCCAACCATGGTTCCAGTGGACGGAGAGATGGGCGGCCGTGACCTGGCCGAGCAGGCCCACACGAATCGCCTGGCGAATGTAGCTGAAGTGCGGCGCCCAGCGTCCGTTCTGATTGACGGCCAGCTTCACGCCTTGCCGATCGGCCAGATCGGCCAGACGTTGGCCGACGCCGATATCGAGCACGAAAGGTTTCTGGCTGAGCACGTGCTTGCGGGCGAGGAGTGCGTCGCGGATGATCGGCGGCCGCTCGGGCGGATGCGTGGCAATGTCCACCACCTCGATGTCGTCGCGGCGGAGCAAGTCGCGATAGTCGCGGTAGACTTTGGCCTCGCGATAGAATTCTTTTTGCCGCTTTCTTGCCCGATGGAGCACCAGATCGCACAGCGCGACGACCCGGTAACCGGCGGCGCGGTAAGCGGTCAAATGTTCGTCGGTAATCGCGCCGCAGGCGATCAGGCCGATATGCGGCTGGTATCGCCGGGGATCGCGCGGCTGGTAACCAAGCGATGGGGCCGCGATGCGGCCCATGCTCGGCGGAGCGGAAATGCGATGTTTCTTCTCAGACATGGGAGGATGTCAACGAGTGATCTCGGGTGAATATACGTCATTATCGCCACGATCGGGAAGCCGACAACGTTCTGGCTCGCATGCCGCTCGCCGCCGAACCCCAACGTGGGGGTGTCGCGGTTGCGTCACCACCATGCGACGATTAAGATGGAATGTTTTGGCGCCACCGGACGGGGAGAGCGATGCGAATTGCAATTGGGAGCGATCACCGCGGGAGGGAATTGCGGGCGAGATTGGTCGAGTTCCTGCAACAACTCGGGCAAGAAGTCGTCGAGGTGGCCGACTACGACGGGCAGGACGATGATTATCCGGACATGGCCGCGGTGGTGGCGCCAAGGTGGCCAACCGCGAAGTGGACCGCGGCATCCTGGTTTGCGGGACGGGGGTGGGCATGTGCATCGCCGCCAACAAGATCCACGGCGTGCGGGCCGCCCCGTGCCACGACGACATCACCGCGGAGATTAGCCGCCGCCACAATGATCTGAACGTGTTGTGCCTCTCCGGCGACTTGCTGGGCGAGAAACTGGCCAGCCGGCTGGTCGAAATCTGGTTGAACACGCCATTTGACGGCGGTCGGCATGCGCGGCGGAACCAAAAAATCGCCGCCATCGAAAAGCACCACGGCAAGCGGACGAAAGCGGCGAGAGAATAGCCGGCCAGCGCCGGCGGTGGTGCGGGAGCCAACCATGTCTGGGCGGGTGCCAGGCCTGTTTATTACCGGCACGGATACAGACGTGGGCAAGACCTACGTCGGCGCCATGATCGCCCGATCTCTGGCTGCCGGCGGACGCCGAGTCGGCGTCTACAAGCCGGCAGCCAGCGGTTGCCGGCGGGAAGGGGGCCGGCTGGTGTCGGACGATGCCCTTGCCCTGTGGAATGCGGCCGGTCGGCCCGGCGATTTGGAGCATGTTTGCCCGCAGCGTTTTGCCGCTCCCTTGGCGCCGCATTTGGCGGCGGCGGCCGAAGGCAAGCAAATCGACGCCGATCTGTTGTGCCGCGGCATCGACTTCTGGCGAGGCTGTTCGGAAATCATTCTCGTCGAAGGCGCCGGCGGGCTGATGTCGCCGTTGAGCGCCGATCTGTACGTGGCGGATTTGGCCGCGGAGTTCGGCTTTCCACTCATCGTGGTGTCGCGCAACGCGCTGGGCATGATCAATCAGACTCTGCAAACGGAGATCGCCGCGGCCGTATTCCGCCAGGGGCTGCCGATTGCCGGCGTGGTGTTGAACCGTCCCTCGCCACCCCCTGCCGACGACGCCAGCCTGTTGACGAACCGCGTCGAATTGGCGAGGCGCTGCGCTGCGCCGATTCTGGCCGAGGTCGGTTGGGACGTGGACTCTTTCGAGACGCCGGTGGACTGGTTTGGGCTGGCGCGGTGAGGGAGGATCGGCAGATAAGCTGATCATTCTTATCCGGCGTCAGCGCTGTGCGGCCCTCACCCCCTGCCCCTCTCCCGGCGGGAGAGGGGAGATTTGGACTAGGCCGCTTTCGTCCGCGCGGCGCGGGCGGGAGCTGATTCCGCCTGCCATTTCTGTCGTAGCATCAGGTCAACGATACGAGCGGCCGCCTGACCGTCGCCGTACGGGTTGCGGTCGACCTGGTGCAACGAGTACGCCGCCCGGTCGCTTAAGAGCAGGCCCACGCGGTCGACGATGCGAAAGACGTCCGTTCCCACCAGTTCCACGGCGCCGACCTCGACGGCCTCGGGCCGTTCGGTCGTCTCGCGCATCACCAGCACGGGCTTGCGAAGCGACGGCGCCTCTTCCTGCACGCCGCCGGAATCGGTCAGAATCAACGTCGAGCGGTCCATGAGCCAGACGAACTCGGGATAGGGCGCCGGCTCGGCGAGGCGGATGTTCGTCTGGCCGGCCAACAGCCGCGTGACCGGCTCACGGACGTTCGGATTCAGATGCACGGGATAAAGGAACTCGACTTCGGGGAAGCGGCGGGCGAGAATCAGGATCGCCGTACACATTTGTTTGACGCCGTCGCCGAAATTTTCGCGGCGATGCCCGGTGATCAGCACCATGCGGCGGTCGCCCAGCGCGGCGTACTTTTCGCGCCACGGGCGGCTCTGGTCGCGCTCCCGCGCGACGCTCCACAAGAGGGCGTCGATCACCGTGTTGCCCGTGACGCGCACGGTTTCCGACGGCACTCCTTCGCGAAACAGGTTTTCCGCCGCCTGGGGCGTCGGCGCGCAGTGCAGCGCCGTGACCAGGCTGGCGATGCGGCGATTGAGTTCTTCGGGCCAGGGGGCCTGGAGATTCCCCGTGCGCAGCCCGGCCTCGACATGGACGAACGGCACGCGGCGGTAGAAGGCCGCCAGGGCGGCCGCCATCACGGTGGTTGTGTCGCCCTGGGCAACGATGCAGTGCGGATGATACTCGCTGAGCGCGGCGTCGAGGCCGGTCAGGCATCGCGCGGTCACGTCGGCCAGGGCCTGGTTCGGCACCATCAGTTCCAGGTCCCGGTCGGCCTCGATGCCAAAGTACTCGGTAACCTGGTCGAGCATCTGGCGGTGCTGGCCGGTGACGCAAACGATCGTCTCGATCTCGGCATCCGCCGCCGGCACTCATGGACCACGGGAGCCATCTTGATGGCTTCCGGCCGCGTGCCGAACGTCAACAGTGTGCGTAGCTTGGTCACCTTGGGGTCTCCCTTTCCTGTCAGGACGCCGTTAACGTCAGGTTCAAGTGCCGTTTTCGGCTGCCGGGCGAGTATTCGCATCGCGTAACGCGAAGACCGGCCGTGCCGGCCAGTTGGATCAGTTCGCCCGCGCGAAAGTGCCACACGTGGTCGGAGATCTTCGCCGCCTGGGAACCGGCGCAGGGCATCGGCAAGTCCGCGTAGCGGGCGTAATATTTTGTTTGCCGGCCCCATCGCGCCGCGTCGGGCGTGCTCAGATACAGCCGCCCGCCGGGGGCCAACAGCCTCCGCAACTTCTCCATCGTGGGCAGAGCATTGAAATTCAAGTGTTCCAGCACCTCGGTGAACACGATCAAGTCAAACTGGGTCTGCCAGGGAAACGCATCGCGTTCGATGTTGTTGGCGGCGTAGTGGATGCCGTAGTCGCTAACCAGCGCCGGATGCAGGAGGTTCGCGATGTCAACCGCGTAGGGTTCGCAGCCGAGCAGCTTCGTCGCGAACAACAGCAAGGTCCCGTACGCGCAGCCCACGTCCAAGCATCGCAACGCGTCGCCGCCGGCCGCCCGCCGGCGGAAATCCTCGTAAATCCAGGACGGGATGCGCTTCCAATATCCCAATTCCTGCCGACGATACCGAAGGGCATAGCCATGGGGGCAAGGCGCCGGTGTGTCGAGCCGGGCCGCAATCTCCTCCTGGCATTCCCACAGAAGCCGGTAGGGATTGAATCCCGGACGCTGCGGATCGGAATGCCCCGTCGTCGAGGGCAGGCAACTGCGTTCCGGCCAGACGACCCTCAAGGCCGATCGTACCCGCGGCGGCAGGTGCTGGACCAGGCGCCGGCATGCGGTCAATGCCGCGTCGAACATGGCTCTCCCCAATTCACCGACGTTGTGCCCGTCGCTATGGGGCCTCTGCGCTACCAGCACGATGTTGTTTTTGCAGAGCGAGATCGCATGGGCCTCGATCGGCCGCTCATAGATGGTTGCCACGCGGAGCCCTGCGCCGAATGCTTTGGATCAGCCCCCGCCGCGAGAAGTAGCGGAACTCCAAGGTGAGCCCTTCGCCGCCGTGAAAGCAGAGGTCGTCGAATCGCTCCACGGCGCCGTCGCGCCGCTGGTTCACCAGCACGCGATGCGTGGCATCGCCTTCGATCCGCCACTGGTGGAGATGGGGGAAATGCTCGCGGGTTGCCGGCTCCAAGGTGGTGGGCACGGTGAGAAACAATACTCCGCCCGGCTTCAAAAGCCGGCGCACGTTCTCAAATGCTTCCTCGATGGGCGGTTCGACGTGTTCCAGCACGTCGGTGCAGGTGATGAAATCGACGCTTCCAGGCGGCCAGCGCGACCAATCCACCTTGCACAAGTCGAACTGGGGCTCGTGGTCGTAAAATGTGTTGACGTAGTCGAACTTCTCAGCCAACAGGCTGGCATAGCCCCAGTCGGAGCAGCCGATGCCGCGGATGTCCTTGCGCGGCTTCATCTTCGCCAGCACGATTTCCTGGGGCGAGAAATGGGCCGTCACGGCGTACATCATCGACCGCAGCCGGCCGTAGCACTGGCAGTTGGCGCAATGCCCGTCTTCGCGAGTTAATCGCTGCAAAGGCTGGCAGTTCGAGACGCCGCAGACGTTGCAGGAAAAGTGCGTCCACTGGGGATTTTCGGCGGGAACGGGCGGCGGCCGCACCGCCTGGCGCACCCTCCTGATTGCCCGCAGACATTTTCTCGCCGGCGCCTTCACCGCCGGCATGAGGCTGACGCTGAACATCGCGTCTCCTTTCTCTAAGACACGCCGGCCATGCTGTCGGCGGCCCATTTCGACTTGAAGATCTCTTCGTTTCTGTAATAGATGTCGAGGTACTTGTCACGGCTGAGAAGCGCCAAACGAGGCTTCCTTCCAGTGGTGAACGAAGGCGTCACGCGACGAAACGGATCTCATAGCCCTGGCGGCGGACGCGATAGCAGTAGTCGTCGTCCTCGAAGTAGCCGAGGCCGAATTGCTCGTCCAGTTCGCCCACCTTTTCGTACACGCTTCTGGTCGTGGCGACGCAGAAGAATCCCAGCATGTCGATGGGGACCGTCTCGCCGTCATGCCGGCGGCAGTATTCGCCGGCCCAGCGGGGCATTTCCGCGAGGTTCTTATAGCCCACCTCGACGATGGCCGCGTTGCCCACCATGTTGCTTACCGGACCGACGAGCCCCAGGCGGGGCACTGTCCGCAAATGGCCGATCAAGGTTGACAGCCATCCGTCACGTCACCAGCGTGTCGTTGTTCAACAGGCAGAGGAACTCGCCCCGTGCAATCCGCAACGCCTGATTGTTGGCGGCGGCGAAGCCCCGGTTCTCGCGGTTGCGGATCACGCGCAGCCGCGGTTCGTTCTGTTGCGGCCTCGGCGAGCCACTGCGGCGTGCCGTCGGTCGAGGCATTGTCGACCACAATCACCTCGTAGTTTGGATAGTCGGTTTCCTGAAAAATGCTGTGCAGGCAGGCCTTGTTGAGCGAGAGGTTGTTGTAAGTCACCACGACGATCGAGGCCAGCGGAAACAGCTCGCGCACCGCCGCGTCGAGGTCTCGCCAACGCCCCTGCCACGTATTGGCGGCGGCGAAATCGCGGCGGCGTTGTTGCTGCGAGGGATCATCGGCAGCCAATGCCTGCCGATGGCCAGGGCAAACTCCCGTCCGTCGTTGGCCAGCGTCAGCAGTTTCTGTTGCGCCATCGGCCGCAGTTCGGGCAGATCGACCGCCACGACCGGCTTGCCCGTGGCCAGCATCTCGTAGGCTTTCACGGGATTGGTGGCTTCGGTCAGCGGAATGCGCCGGAAGGGAATGATGAAGCAATCCCAACCGGCCGCCAGCCGCGGCAGATCGGCATACGGTTTTTCGCCCAGGAGTCTCACGTTGGCCAGCGTTTGCAGCCTGCTCACGTCGCCGGTGAACGTGCTGCCGATCAGCTCGAACTTCCAATCGGGCTGCAGTTGGGCCAGGTCGGCCACCAAGGCGGAGTCGAACCATTCGGCGATCGCGCCGTAGAACCCACCGTGATTTGCCTTCCGCGCCGCGGTTTCCACCGTGGACGCACGACCTGCGCAAAGTGGTCGTAATCGCACGCGTTGCGGACCAGCGCCGTGCGACGGGATTTCGCCTCGACCTTTTCTTGGAGCGACGTCGGAAGTCACCACCACCAGGTCCACGTCGGCAACCGTCCGTTGCTCCGCCTTCAGCATGGATTCGCAATTCGTGGAGAACCCCGCGTGGTCGTCCATGCAGTCGTAAACGATCGGCCAGGCAAACCTCCGCCGCAGTTGGTCGGCCAATGCGGTCCAGAAGGGCAACTGCACGACAACCACCGCCGAGGCGATGCGGCACTCGGGCGCAACCGGCCGACGGCGGCCACCATACGCTTCGACGTCGGCGGCGGACGGTAGTTCCCGGTAGACGTTCACTCCGGCCGCGCCGGGAAGAGCGCACTCGAAAACACCCTCCTCGATCGGCGTCAGTTCCGCCTCGTTGCCGGCATGAAAAGCCAGCGAGGCGTAGAAGACCCGGTGCCCGTGTTTCGCGAATTGCCGCATCAACTGCTGCGGCCGTTGAAATCGCGAGTGCCAGGCGATTACCGGCAGGCAAATCACGTCGTAGCCGCATGGCAGGTTGCGCGGTTCCAGTGCCTGCCTGGCGGCATGGATGTAGGAGCGTCGCAGAAAGGTGCGCCGCAGCCGCCGCCAGATGCGTTTCGCCATGCCGTCCAGCCCGAGTCGCTGCAGGATCGGTTCTGCCAGCCCCTTGACTCGCGGCAGCAATCCACCGCCTTGGTTTTCCGATTTCGGCGTAGCCGTTCGTTCAGCTTTCCGACAGACATCGGCGGCCGCCGGAGGCAGGTCCAAGGGCCGCAGCGGGTCGCCGCCGACATGCTTTACAGGCTCCCGACGTTCCGTGGGCCGGCAAGTGGTTGATTCGTTCTCTTCCATGAGTAGCGCTCCAGGCTAGGCGGACCGTCTTCGCCCGCGGACGGCGCGAGCCTCCAGACAAGCGGCGATCTGCGCAATCCGCGATTGCCATGTGTTGTCGCGTGCTTCCTTGTCGAGCATGCGGCGATATGACTCGGAGCTGCCCGCGATCAATGGCCTCGTCGAGCATCGTCACGTATTCCAGCCGATCGCGGGCCACCATCACGCAGGAGTGGTTACGGCATTCCGGCATGTCGGTCGTGACGATCGGCTTCTCCGCAGCCATATATTCAAACAGCTTGATCGGCGAGGTGGCCGCGGTGATTTCATTCACCACGAACGGAATCGTGGCCACCGTGAAATGGTGGAGATAGGCGGGCAGTTCCTCGTATTTCTTCTCACCCAGCCAGCGTACGTTCGGCAATCGCAACAGGCGGCGACGACCGCTGATGGAGCCGTCGTGGTCGGGGCCGATCAACACGAACTGGTAGTCCTTGCGGGCTGGCGGCGGCGAATTCCACCAAATCGTAGTCGATCCAGCGGGCCAACGCCCCGTAGTAGCCGATGATCGGCCGGCTGGCGGCTCGACCATGCCGGCCATGTCGGCCGGCGGCGGCGGCAGGCGCCGCCGCGTGGAAATGGTCGTAGTCGACGCCGTTCGGACAGAGAATCGCATCGGGCCGCAATGGCTTCACCTCCTCGTGCAGCCGCCGCGCCGTTGCCAGCACGATCTCGCGACCTCGGTGAGCAGCTTGCGGTGCAATTGGCATTCTGCTCGCCGGGCTTGGACGCCCTGCCGGCCAAACCCTCAAATCGTCGAGATAATCGTAAATCACAGCGGGATCGCGGAACCGCTGGGCGGTTTCCCAATGGCCGGTCCACCCAACAGACCAGGAGAATGGGCGGTCGGAAAGCCCACGGAGCACGTCGATGTCGTCGCACAAGTAGAGTCGTCGTCAAGTTCAGGAAACCTTCGAACTGGTCGCCCCGATACTTGGGTGAACAAAACAACGACAGATAGCCCATCCGGGCGAAATGATCCACCAGATGGTGCGGCCGCTGCTGCATCCAGGACCAATCGAGAAGGGCGGGGAGACGAGGATCCCTGGCGGTCGCGGTTTTCTTGCAGAATTTGTCGATGCCGGCGGGAGGCGCGACGGCCGTGGAAACCGCGGCGGACGCGTCGGGTCTGCTACGCCAGCGACCTCACATAGCGGCCCCGACGCGTGCCGACTGGAAACATCCCGCTGAGCCAACGTCGGCGCGCGCGGCAAAGGGCCGGCATGGTCGCCGGCGGTGAAAGCCGGTCGCGCGGGCTGTCGGACATCGCCTTCGTCGGGCTGCCCGGTGCGAGCGCCGCCGCATCGATGCGATCCGTGCCGCCGCTCGCTCGGGCCGCCGCAACAATCGGACGGAGCGAATCGTCGACTGGCGACGAAGCCGGTGGGCGTGCCGTCCACAGCCTTGCCGCACTCGGATGCCCGCCTTGCATCAGCCAGGTGAAGAGATCTCCATAGTGTTTGTAGGCTTCTTTGCAATCGAGGGCCCGGCGCAGCCTCGTCCGATAGCAGCGGACGGCCGCGTCGCGACGGACCTCCTTCATGGCCGCGGCCAACTCCGCGACAAACGCCGGGTATTCGGCGGTGGAAAAATGTTCCAGATTGAGGAAGTCGAGGTTCGTCATGCTGCCGAAGGGTGGAGTGACCAATCGACCGCCCACTTGCGGGAGCAGGTCGGCGCCGAGCCGACCCGGGTGGCCACCACCGGCAGGCCCGCGGCTACCGCCTCGGCCAGCGCCAAGCTCCAACCCTCGCTCAATGACGGCAGAGACGAACGCGTCGGCGGCCCAGTGGAACCGCATCCCGTCATGGCGTTGCCCCGCCAGGATCACGGCGTCTTGCAAACGACGGGCGGCGATGACGTTATGCACTTGGGTGAGGTAGTCGGGAACCAGGGCGGAGCCGACCAGCACCAGTTTCGCTTCGGGGAATTCGCCAACCACGTCCGCAAACGCGCTCAGCAGGGCGGTTTGGCACTTGACCGGCTGGAAAGAGGCGACGTTAAGGAATACGAAATCCTCATCCAACAGCCGCAGTTCCCGCCGCAACGCCTCCCGCGAGCCTTGCCCTCCGGCGGCATCCAACCTTGCCAGCTCGATGCCGTTGGGCACCACCACCATCTTCGATGCCGGCAGGCCGAGCTTGACGTTGGAATACTGGGCCGCCGTCTGCGAGACGCACACGTAGGCCGACGTCAGCGGGTCGTTGGCCTGATAGGCTTCGACGTCACAGGGGGGAATGAAAACGTACGCGTTGTGGATGGTTTGCACAAACGGCACACCCTGGTCGGCCGCGATCTGTGCGCCGAAGAGCGAGTAATGGGCGTTGACGATGTCGATCCGCTCTCGGAACAGGCGGTGGTAGTGGTCGGCGCGATCCTCTTGCGGCAGAGTCAGCACCGGATCCCGTTTCGCGGACCGTTCGACGGCCTTGCCTTGCTGGCCGAGGACCAGCAGCGCGACGTCGAAGTTCTCGGCCCGCAGCGAGCGTGCCAGGTCGACCACCACTTGTTCCATGCCGCCCTGGGTGAAGCTGTCGGTCTGAAGCAACACGCGAGGGACTCGTCCGCCGTTGCGAAACACGCGGGGCAGGGCCGGGCCCGCGGCCGCCGGCCGGGTCGCTTCGTAGAACATCCGATCGTTCGCCCATTCGTGAGCCAGCGCCGGCAACAACGGCCCCGGCGTGCGCACAACACTTGCTTTGTCAGCAGTGCCAGCCGCGCTGCCGTCGGCTCGTCGGCGGCAAAGCAGAAACCGGCGGTCCCTTGCACCTCCGCCCGGTAGCGGTCGGCCACGCCGGGGTCGGCGGGGAACCAGGCGACCACGGGGGCCAACGGCGGGCGATGGCATTTTGCCGCCCTCGGCAGGCTTTCGGCCTGGACCAACAGCATGCATTTCTCATGCTCTGAGCCGGTCACCGCCTGGCCGTCCCACGCGACAACGCGATGCGGACCGACGTCGATCTCTCCCAGCCAGGCCAGCGTGGCGGCATCGGCGAAGATCGTCCACGGCCTGCTGCAGAAATGCGTGCGCGCCCGGTGATAGTCCATCAGTTGCTGCGCGTGTGCGGGAATCTGCAATTCCTCGGCGCGGCCGCTGAGACTGTTCTGGTGGACGCGATACTGATAGAACGGCTTCCGCGTGCCGAGGTGAGCGATGCGGGCAACCAGGCTCAGCCGCAGCCAGTAATCGAAATCTTCAATGCCTTGAATCGGATCGTACTCGCCGAGCAGCCTGCCGATCCACCCTCGGTAGAGGAAACACGGCCCGACGAAATTGTCTTGGGTCTCGCCAAACGACTCGCCGTCCCGCGGCAAGCGAATGTTCGGGTCGTGCCGCGTGCGGCGGTTGTGGGGCCGGAAGGCGGGGTCCGTCAGCGGCTTCCCCTCCTCGTCGATCGCCGTGTAGTCGGCGTATACCAGCCCGACCTGGGGATGCTTTCGCAGGAACTCCACCTGCCGGCGCAACTGCTCGGGCTGCATGATGTTGTCGGCGGAGGTCCAGGTGAAGAATTCGCCCCGGGCGAATTCGAAGCCGTTGCTCAGGGCCTTCGGCAGACTTTGATTGGCCTGCGTGAGGATCCGCACGCGCGGATGGTCAACATACCGGCTCAACACGGCTTCCACGCCGTCGCTGGAGCCGTCGTTGATAATGATCAACTCGACCTCGCTGTAGGTTTGAGCCAGTACGCTATCCACCGCCGCCGGCAGCAGCGACGCCTGATTGTAGACGGGCAGCACGACCGTGACCAATCCGCGGACCTCAGTGGGCGCCGCAGGGTTGCCGACGGCCTGGCTGACAAGAGGTCGCCGGCCGGTCCAGCGGGCCACGCGGTTCAGGGGACCTGCCAGTGATTTCAGTCCTGCCCGCGCCGCCCGCAAGCGGCACGCGCCGAGCTTCACCGCCCCGGCGACCAATTTCCGACCGTTGCCCAGGGACAAGAGACTCCGGACGGCGCGGAACCTTTCCACCGCGGCCCAAGCCCGCGAATGGACGATCGCGTCCAACTGCCGTTTGTGCCGTTCGGCGACGACGTGCAAATCGTGCAACTGCCGATCTCGATCGGCCAGTTCGGCGGCCTTCCGGCCCAACTCGCCGCGCAGCTGGTGAAGTTGCCGCTCGACGTCCTCAAGTTCGGCGATGCGTTGTTGAAGTTGCGTTTGACCGCGTCGGCGCCTTCCCGCCAGGCACGAGAGTTGACCGATGCGGTGGCATCTCCGGTGCCCATAATCCGATCCTGCTTCCGTGCGATCATTACGTAACATCTTGCAGGGGCAAATCTTACTTGATTTGCCGCCAGCGGAACAATACGGATTTCGGCTACCATCGAGAACGACGGCTGCGCTCGGCGAAGTGGGGCGACGCCCACAGCAAAATGCCTTGCTTCAGCAGTCGGGCAACCGAGTTATTGGCCCAGATGGGGGGATTGCAAGACCATCGTCGGACGTCCGCCGGCTATTTTCGCCGGAAGACGTGCTTGACCTGTTCCAGCGCCCTTGGAGCTGGTCGACCTCGGCCAGCAGATTGTAGAAGTAGAAGCTCACCCGGGCTGTGGCAGCCACGCCGAACCGCTTGTGGAGCGGCATGGTGCAATGATGGCCCGCACGGATCGCAATGCCATACCGATCCAAGACTTGAGCCACGTCATGGGCGTGCGGCCGGCCGGAATCGAAGACGAAGCTCACAATCCCCCCCTTATAGGCCGGGGCTGGTCCAATGATCCGCACGCCGCCGATTGCTTCGAGCACCTCGTGTGCCCGTTCGGTCAAGCGGCGCTCGTGTTCTTGCACGGCCTCCATGCCGATGGCGTTGAGATAGTCGATTGCCGCGCCGAGGGCCACGGCCGGGACGATGGGCGGCGTGCCCGCCTCGAACTTTCCCGGCAAAAACAGGGGCCGGAATCCGGCGAGCGTCACCTCCTTGATCATTCCGCCGCCGCCGAGGAAGGGGGGCATTGCATCGAGCAGTTCCCGCTTGCCGTAGAGCACGCCCACGCCCGAAGGACCGAGCATCTTGTGCCCGCTGAAGGCCAGGAAGTCGCAATCGAGGGCCTGGACGTCGGTCTTCTGGTGCGGCACGCTTTGGGCCCCGTCGATCAACACCACGGCCCCGACGTTGTGGCGCGGCGGATGATCTCGGCAATGGGGTTGATCGTGCCCAGAACATTCGAGACGGCCGCCACCGAGACGATCTTCGTGCGGCGGCTGAGCAGTCGATCCAGCGCGTCGAGTTCCAACCGCCCGTCGTCGGTCAAGGGAACGTGCCGCACGACGGCGCCGGTCCGTTCGGCCGCTTGGTACCAGGGGACCAGATTCGAGTGGTGCTCCATCTCGGTCAGGAGGATTTCGTCGCCCGGGCGCAGGTTGACGTCGCCCCAACTGCGGGCCACCAGGTTGATCGAATGCGTTGTGCCGGAAGTGAAAATCACTTGCTCCGTAGTGGCCGGGCTATCTCCCTCGGGAGGTTCGCTGGGGGCGTTGATCAATGCGCGGACCTTCTCCCGTGCGCCTTCATACAAGGCGTCGATCTCCTCGGAGAGCGTATGAATGCCGCGGTGAACGTTGGCGTAGTGCTCCTGGTAGGCGTCGACAATGGCCTGGATCACCGATCGCGGCCGCTGGGTGGTGGCGGCGTTGTCGAAATACACCAACGGCACGCCGTCGTGAACGGTGCGGGCGAGAATCGGAAAATCGGGCCGAAAGGCTTCGGGGCGAAATTTGGCGGCCTCGGCAGCGTCTCTCATGAAGTTCCCTCTGCCGTCGGCGCCGCGGGGCCAGCCGCGCCGTTGCCTTGAACAGGCGAGTAGATGGCCGCCTGCAACACCCGCCACGACAACAGGCAACATTTCTGCCGGTTCGGCGTGAGCCGCACGCCGAACAAATCGAGCATGTCGTTGGCGGTGAACTTCTTGACCTCGTCGACCGGCTTGCCGTCGAACTTTTCGACCAGCATCGACGCCGCGGCCTGGCTGATGCAGCAACCATCGCCGTTGAAGTAAACCTCTTTGAGCGTCCCGTGATCGTCGATGTTCAGTTCCAGGCGGATCACGTCGCCGCACAACGGGTTGGTGTCTTCATGCGCATGGGTGCACGCCGGACACCGGCCGCGATGGAACGGGTCTTCGTAGTGGTCCTGGATGTCGCTCTTGGTAGATTTCTTCCTCGTCAGGGGCCATGGGCTCGCCGTGATGTTCCGTGGAATATCCCCTCCTAAGAGTCTACGGCCTAACGCTTCCCCCGGCAAGGGGAGGGAAATGGTGCGGTGATGGATCGGGCTATCGGGGCCACGCGACGTTCTGCAACGTACCGATCAGCATCCCAGCACTTTTGCCGTGACCAGCCATTGCAGTTCGCCGCTGCCGAGCGCCGGCGGAGCGTCGAAACGGATGGCGGCGATGCTGCCTTTGGCAAAGCGGATCAGGCCGTCCGGTTGTCCGATCAGCGCGGCGGCCATGCGATCGACGTCGGGCGCGTGCCCCACCCACGCGATCCGGTCATGTTTGCCGGCTTGCTGCACGGTCCACGCCAGCAGTTTGCCCAGGTTGCTGCCCGGCCGCAGTTCGTCGAGGTCGACAATCTTCGGCTTGCCGGCAACGCCGGCGGCCAAGGTCTGCGCCGTCTGCACGCAGCGGACCAACGGACTGGTGGCCACCACTTCCGGCGCCATCACGCGATCGGCCAGCTTGGCCACCACTTGGGCAAATCGCCGCCGCCCTTCGTCGCTCAACGGCCGCAGGTCGTCGTCCGGCCATTGCGGCCCGCGATCCTCGGCCCAGGCGTGGCGAACAAGGTAAACGTCCATGGCCGTAATCCGTTTAGTCGTGGAACTTCACCCCTCATCTTATGTTACGATCGGCAGGCAACACCTGGCCGGACATTCGTCGGGCCACGGGCCGTCGGTCCCCAAAGCCAGACGCGGCAGCGAAGGGTCAATCCGTTCGGCCACCAGCTCGCGGATCATGCGGACAAGGCGAGGATGCGTGCCGACCACCGGGGCCCGGACCATGTCGATCCCCAACTCGTCGCAAAGGCGACCGACTTCAACGTCCAAGTCGTAGACCACTTCCAGGTTTTCGACGAGGAAGCCGATGGGCACAATCACGACGTCAGTGACTCCGCCGGCCGCGTGCAGTTGACGGATGGAATCGCCGATATCGGGCCCCAGCCAAGGCTGCGAGGGCGGCCCGCTACGGCTCTGAAAGGCAAGCTGCCAGTTGGAGCCGGTAGCCGTTTCCGGCGAAACCGCAAGCGACTCGCCCCCTGACCCCTGACCCCTGCCCCCTGACCCCTCTTCCGCCCGCTCGGCCACCAGCCGGCACGCCTCGTGCAATTGATGCTCGTAAGGTGCGCCTTGGGCCATCGACATCGGCAGGCTGTGCGCGGTGTAGACGAGTCGCGCGGCGGAGCGCCGTTCGGCCGGCACTTCGGCCAGCGCGGCAGCGACGCTGTCGGCCGTCGCCTCGATGAAGCCCGGATGGTTGTAGAACAGGCGGAGTTTGTCGATCTGCGGCGCGCCGGGGCCGACCGCCTGCCGGGCGAGTTCGATGTCTTCCAGATACTGCCGGCAACCGGGGTAGGAACCGAATGCCGAGGTCACCAGCGCCAACGCCCGGCGGACGCCGTCCTCGGCCATTTCGGTGATCGTGTCGGCCAACAGCGGATGCCAATTGCGATTGCCCCAGTAGACAGCCAACGGCGGCCCGTGCGCGTTCAGCTCGCCGATCAACGCGGCCAGCAGAGCCCGATTCTGGGCATTGATCGGACTAACGCCGTCGAACAGTTCGTAGTGTTTGGCGATTTCCAGCAGCCGCTGGGCAGGCACATTTTTGCCGCGGACGACGTTCTCCAGAAAGGGCATCACGTCGCCGGGCCCATCCGGCCCGCCGAACGAAACCACCAGCAGTGCGTCGTAGGGAGAGGGCGGAGGCCGGAGGGCGGAGGAATCAGCGGAACTCATGTCTCATTCGCTTATGCGGTGAACACCAAGGCCCAGTTCACCAATCAAGCTCCTTGGCACATTGCTCGACCGGCGTCCGCAGCCCCTCGACAATCGAATCCTTCATCCCTCGGATACCTGTGAGGTGCAGCGTCTCCTCAATAGCCCGCCAATCGTCCTCGGAGACCAAAACCCCCGAATGGCGCTGGCCGGCGATCTGAACCACCTCATGGGACTCGGCCAGATTGTCGAGAACCTCGTCCAAGCGGCTGGATGCTTCGGTTGTACTGAGCGTTGTCACGACATCAGTCCTTTCGGGGGAGAGAAGGCCCGTGCTTAATCTTAACGTGCTTCCGGCAGAAATGGAACTACGCGGCAACAGGCATAAGCGCACCTTCCAAACACGTCAATTTGCAGAGGGCACGGTGGCTGGCGCGGGGCAGATTCTGAGAGACGATTGCGCGTCCACATTGGGACCGTCGGGTACGGTCACGCTGACCCCCAGACGAGCCTCATCCGCCGCATTATCGCAACGGCAGTCCAGTTGCAAATGCTCAGTCCGGCCCGCCGGCAGGGCATCAATCGTCCAGATCAGCTTAGCACCTTCCTCTGTGAACCCAAACGTAGCCATAATCGGACTCAGATTCGGCCCGGCCTGCGCCACCACCTTGACGTTCTTCAAGGCGCCGACGCCGGGGTTGGAGATATCGATGGCGAATCTTGCAGTCTCACCGGCAGATTGACTTTCCGGCGTAGTCCGTCTTACCGCCACTCGCAACGATGGCTGCGGTTGCTGACCGGGCGTCGCGCGGACCTCGACTGGAGCTTCGCTCACTGTCTTCCGCCTCTCGCGGTAGGGCCCGCCTCCTTCTCCCATTGCTCCCTTCGCCATATAGAAGCACTCGGGGCGCAGCGGCTTCTTTGTGGTTTCGAGTGCCTTGATCTCCGCCCTTATCGCCTCAATTGCTTGCCGCTGTGAATCCGCCGAGGCTAGCGGAAAAGACGCCGCTATCGTGGTGATCGCCCATTCGCACGTCTCGATTTGAAGTTCGTAGAGCGTCTTGTTCTTCCGCTCCTGACACCACTGCTTGAGGCTCTCCCGAGGCACTGGGTTCATCATTATGGTCTCCCATCGGCGGCCATCGGCATCGTCATACACGGGGTGAAAATAGCAACCTTGTGCGAGGTAGTCAGAAATGATTTCCCCACATACCTTGCCCACGCTCCAATTGCTTGGGTAGTCATGTATAGTGAATGTCACCGAATATCGCTGGTCATCAAGGGCATTCACCAAGTCGGGCCACGCCTGCTCGGTGTGTTCCATCAGACTTGCAATCACTTTTGGAACTCGTTGTTGCTCCCGCCAGTCGTACGTCTCGGAAAATATCGGTGGCGGCCAACTATTGCCCGAAACCTTGGGAGGTGGGTTCTGATTCACTAGGGCCTGCACCAGTTTCTTGGCATCGAATGTCCCACCGTCGTCGCCACCCTGCGAATGGCGGGCGTTTCCGTGGTTAGGCTCTTCAGACCGGACAGTCGCAGCGATAAAGCAAAGTAACGTGCCCAGGACCGCATGCGTGGCCAACGAGCAGCGGCTTCGTGGATCTGTAGCCATTGGTTAACCCGTGTGCGGGCTGCGAAATGTTCAACGCCTTCTGGGAGTTTTTGGCACCGAACCGCACAAGAAGACGCAACGCCCGACAGCACAAGGGATTGTGCCAAACGGCGCGACGCAGTGCGACGCCGCGCAACTCTACCCAGTGACCCCGACGGGATTCGAACCCGTGTTGCAGGCGTGAAAGGCCTGTGTCCTAGGCCTCTAGACGACGGGGCCGAGACCTCCCTGTATACCTTCGCCGAGCAGCGAGCGTCAAGGGGCCCTTGTTGCAAGCTCCCAGTGCCCTGCCCGCGCGACGCGGAGCGATGACGTTTGGGACCGCGGCGACGATCTGCGCAGAAAATCAGCCCGTGCGGGCTGCAATGGAAATCGGGCCGTGCGAAGCGGTCGGCCCGACGAAATTGGGATGGCAGGACTTACTTCTCGCCGCCGTTGCCGGCAGCATCCGCCTTGCTCACGGTCTTGTCGTCGGCGGCTTCACCCCGGTGGATCGCGTCGAACACTTCGCGCCGGTGGACCGGCACTTCCTTTGGGGCCTCGACCCCAAGGCGAACCTTGTCCCCCCGAATCTCCACAACCACGATCGTAATGTCATCGTTGATGACAATACTCTCGTTCTTTTTGCGGGATAACACCAACATGGGACGTTCCTTCGCTCTCTTGCCAGGGTTGCCAGCAACAGGCCGCCCTGCCAAAAGTGACCATAGCCAGTGCGCAAAGGCACTGCCATCAATGTACGATACGCTGGAATCAGGCGAAGTCAAGAACATTTTTCAATGTGGCGACAATTTTTTCTCCGGTTTTTCTGACAGGTCGGCACAAGAATCGCAAGGTTTGCGCCGGCCTCCAAGCCCAGCCAGGGTTGGCATTTTTCGCATGGCCAAGACGGGCGGGTCCCGCCTCGCCTTTCTTTATGTCCAACCGCATTGGGTCAGTCGTTACCACACTTAAGTGGCACTCTATGCCGGCGCATGTGCCGACACTGACACCACCGATTTCCCAGGTCTCGCCCGGCTTGTCGTGTGCCGCCCGCCCCTTATAATCGGGGCACCGGCGGGATGCGGCCGTGTCGCGCGGCGCGAGCGCCCGGCGAATTCGGTTTGGAGCGGTTATGCGGCGTTGGTTGGTGAACATTTACCGGGCAGTGGTCACAGTGGCCGTGGCCCTTTGGGTTTGCCTCTGCTATTGGCTGCGGACTTACGATCCCCAGCGGAAGACGTTCACCGAGCATTATGAGTATCCCGAGTTGCCGCTGGAGGTGTCGCCACGGTATCGTGGCTTTCATCGTTACGACCTGACCTCGTGCATCGCCTGCGAGCGGTGCGCCAAGGATTGCCCGGTCGGCTGCATCTATATCGGCAAGCAGCGTGCGGTGGGGCGGAAGGGCTTTCAGGTCACCAGCTACACGATCGACTACGGGAAATGCTTGTTCTGTGCAATCTGCACGGAAAGCTGTCCGGTTGACTGCATTTTCATGGGCTCGTCGTTCGATCTGAGTTGTTACAGCCGGGACGGCTGCATGGTGGATTTCTCCCGGCTGCCGGTGGAAATCGCGTGGGGCCGGGCGACGCTCAATCCGACCGTGGTGGCCAACTCGAAGATCATCGCCCGGCCGGTTCACGACGGGCCGAGTCTCTGACAAGGACAACATTGATGAACCATAAACGGGCAGGCCGGCGCGAACATTTCACGGTGCAAGAGGCCAACGCGATGCTGCCGCTGGTGCGGGCGATTGTCGCCGATCTGGTCGAGCTTTCGCGCGAAGTGCTCGATCGCCGCCACCGCCTCTCTTTCCTGCTGGCCGGCCGGAATCCCGACAACCGCGATCTGTATCAGCAGGAGTTGGTCCAAATCCAGGCCGAGATGGAAAAGGACAAACAACGGTTGCGGGAATACGCCGAGGAGTTGCGGACCTTGGGCGTCGAGGTGGTGGACGGGCCGGAGGGCGTGGTGTCGTTTCCCTCGGTGCTTGAAGGCCGCCGCGTGTGCCTGTCGTGGAAATTGGGCGAGCCTGAGGTCCTGCACTGGTACGAAGTGAACGCCGGTTTCCGGCGGCGAAAGCCCTTGACGGCCGGAAGCGTGACATCGAGCTAGCCTCCTGATTCGGGGTAGGAAGAAATAGACCTGCCCTCCAGGCTAACCGAACCGTCAATAAGGCTTATCTCGGACGCTCACATCTTGGGGAGCAGGCTGCCGCCGCGAGATCGTGACGCAAAAAAAGCAAGCCCGGCCGGCTTGGCCGGGCTTGCCGCGTCATCAGGTTGTCACGGAACTACGGCAGCAAGGGGATGTAGGAGTTGGAAACGATCACCTCATCCATGTAGAACGTGGCGTTGCCGTTGTTGCCGCCACCTAAGGAGATGTCGCCAAGGTCGATCGAGTTCCAGACCGTGCTGGTGCTGAAGTTGCCGGTCATGGCCGTGCTGTTCAGCACGCCATCGATCCAGAACTCAAAGTAGGTCGTCGCGGCCGGCGACGTGATATGCACCTCGACGCAATGCCACGCATTTTCCGAAAGTTGCGATGGCCACTGGAGTGCGCTCCAATTTCCCACTTGCTCCATGTAAGGCTGGCCACCCTTAATCGAGAGCTGGGCACGGTTGCTGCCGCAGTTGGCGTGCACGAGCCTTCTCGCGCAACCAGTATTGGCAGTCTCAAACCCCGTGGGGAGGAACAGATAGAAACGCACGTAGATATCGCCGGTAATCGTGGGACTGAAGTTCTTCGTCAAGTAGGCGCCGTATGCTCCCGCAATGTCGTAGCCGGTAAGCTGCACGCTGTGCGTGCCGGCCGCGGCCTCGGTGGTGCTCGTGTTCAGCGTATGACTGCTGTTGATGCCGTTGACGGTGCTCCACGCCCCGCCATACACGGTCCAGTTCTCGAAGTTATCGCTGAAATAGGTTACCGGAGATTGGATCGTGGTTCCAATATAGGAGTTGGCAACCACCAGTTCGTTAACATAGAACGTGGCGGTGCCATTGCCGGCGCCCATAATCACGTCTCCAAACAGTATTTGGTTGAATGTGCTGCTGCCGCTGAAGGCGCCGGCGAGAGTTCCGGCGCTAACGCCATCGACCCAGAATTGCATCGCCGTGCTTGACGACGGGGGATCGATGTGCATTTCCAGACAATGCCACGCATTTTCCGTGATCGTCGGTCCGTTAATGCCGTTCCACCCTCCCACTGCGGCCATGCTCGGAGTATCGCCGGTCATCGTGATCAGGCCATAGTTGCTTCCACAATAGGTGCGCAACAGTCTTCGCTGACAAGTCGAATTCGCAGTCCCATATCCGGTGGGGAGAAACACGAAGAAGCGTATGTTGATACCACTGGAAATCACGGGGCTGAAGTTCTCGGTCAAGTAGGCGCCGTATTGTGCCGAGCTGTTGACACCGTAAAGCTGCAGGCTCTTGTCGCCGGCCTCGGCATAGTTGGCGCTGGTGTTCAGCGTATGGTTGCTGTTCACGCCGTTGACGCTGCTCCACGCCCCGCCATACACGGCCCAGCCCTCGAAGTTGTCCTGGAAGTAGATCGTGCTGCTGCTGGTGACCACCGTGCAGCCAGAAGAGTTCGTGGCGCTACCGACCAGGCCCGCGTTGTCCGTGGCCTTCACGCTGAAATAGTAGGTCGTTCCCACATTCAGGCTCAAGCCCGTCTTGGTGACCGACAGCACGTTGCCCACCGCGGTCCAGCCGACCACGTTGGTGCCGCCGGCCGTGGTGCCGATGGCATATTGGTAGCCGCTGATGCCGCTGATCGAGTCCGTGCTGGCGCTTCAATTCGCCGACAACTGCGTGGTCGAGGTCGTGGTCGAGGTTTCCACGCCGGTGGTGGTTCCGTCGTAGACGGCCGGCGGCGCGGTGGGCGGAGTGGTGTCTACCGTACAGCCGGGGGAATTCGTAGCGGGGCCTACCGTTCCCACGCCGTTGACGGCTTTCACGCTGAAATAGTATTTCTGCCCGTTGGTCAGGCTCAAGCCGGTTTTGGTCACCGTCAGCACGTTGCCCAGCGCCGTCCAAGCGACGGTATTCGTGCCACCGGCGGTGGTGCCGATGGCGTACTGGTAGCCGGTAATGCCGCTCTGCGGATCACTGGCCGCAGACCAGTTCGCCGACAACTGCGTAGTCGAGGTCGTGTAGGGCGTTTCCACGCCAGTGGTAGTTCCGTCGTAGACGGCCGGAGGCGCGGTGGGTATGTCGCTGCTGCTCACTGTGCAGCCGCTGGAATTGGTGGCGCTGCCGACCAGGCCCGCGTTGTCCGTGGCCTTCACGCTGAAATAGTAGGTCGTCCCTACGGTCAAACTCAGTCCGGTCTTGGTGACCGACAGCACGTTGCCCACCGAGGTCCAGCCAACCACGTTGGTGCCGCCGGCCGTGGTGCCGATGGCATACTGGTAGCCGCTGATGCCGCTGATCGAGTCCGTGCTGGCGCTCCAATTGGCCGACAACTGCGTGGTCGAGGTCGTGGTCGAGGTTTCCACGCCGGTGGTGGTTCCGTCGTAGACGGCCGGCGGCGCGGTGGGCGGAGTGGTATCTACCGTCTGCCCGGGGGAATTCGTGGCGGGGCCTACCGTTCCCACGCCGTTGACGGCTTTCACGCCGAAATAGTATTTCTGCCCGTTGGTCAGGCTCAAGCCTGTTTGGGTCACCGTCAGCACGTTGCCCAGCGCTGTCCAACCGACGACATTGGTGCCGCCCGCGGTGG
>CAVYHA010000002.1:0-1346287 GCA_963768195.1 uncultured Planctomycetaceae bacterium
GGGCCCGAGCCGGCGGCAAGCCCCGGCAGCGAGCCTGGCGACACCGAGTCGGCCGCATCGCCCGCCCAGAGCGCGATCTCCGCTTGCTTCGCGTCGAGAGCGCGCTGGCCAATTGCCGCAAAGGCGCCCCGGAAATCCTCGGCATTGCCGAAGGTTTCGACGACATCCGCAAGCAGTTCATCAACAGCCGCATCGACACCGAGGAACTGAAGAACCGCCTTCAAAACGCCATCGCCCAACCGCTCCGCGCCATCGCCGAGCAAATGTATCCCGAGTTGGATCGGCGTTTGGAGGAACTCCAAGGTCGCTTGGAAGACGCCAAAGCGGGGCCCGCTCTGCGCAACGCGGCCCGGCAGCAGGCCGATGATATCCTCCTGGCTCTGCAAAAGGTGCTCGATCGCATGATCGAATTGGAAGATTTCAATCAGGCCGTCGAGTTGCTGCGCAACATCATCAAGGCACAGGACGACCTGCACCTGCAAACCGAGCAGCGGCACAAGCAGAAGGTGCGGGATTTGCTCAAGGAATAGAATATGGCCCTCGGCCAACGATGGATCGTCGCCTGCGTCCTCGCCGCGAGCATCGCGTTCCTGGCGGCCGGCGCGGTGCGCGCCAATCGACGCCCAACGACTCCGCCGATGCGAAGCCCGCGGCGCCCGACAGGCTGGCGGCCGAAGAGGAGCGCCTCGCCGAGAAGTACAAACATCTCGAAGACGTGCTGCTGCGCATGGCCGAATTGAACGCGGCGACCGACCCTCGCCGGGCGGCGCTGCTCAAGAAGGCCATCGAGCAGAGCAAAGACCGCCTGGTCGGCGTTCGTTTCGAGCGGCTGGTGGATCTGTTGACCAAGGACCAACTCTCCCGGGCGATCGAAAACGAAACCGAGCTTGATTCGGACCTTCGCGCGATTCTGGAATTGCTGATGAGTGAAAACCGCGAGAAGAGCATCAAGAGCCAGAAGGAGCGCATCCGCGAGTATCTCAAACGGATCGGCGAGCTTATCGCCCGGCAGAACGGCATCCAAGGCCGCACGGCCGGCGGCGACGACCCCAAGCGATTGGCCGGCGACCAGGACGCCTTGGCCGACAAGACCGGCAAGCTGGCCGACGACATCCGTAAGAACGAGGAAGGCAAGGACCAGCAGCAGAAATCCCAAGGCGAAACGAAAGAAACCAAAGACGAGGGCGACCAGTCGAAGGGCGAGGGCAAGCAATCCAAGGGCGAAGGCAAGCCGTCGAAGGGCGACGGCCAACAGCCGAAGAGCCAGTCCCCCGCGTCGCCGTCCGGCGGCGATCAGGCGCAGCCGCCAGATCAGGCGGGCAACCCGGCCCGCAAACGCCTCGACGCCGCCCGGCAGCGGATGAAGGAGGCCGAAGAGGCGCTCAAAAAGGCCCAAACCGATCCGGCCGGCAAGAAAGAGGAGGAAGCCCGGACGGAACTCGAAAAGGCCAAGGCCGAATTGGAGCAAATCCTCCGGCAGCTCCGCCAGGAAGAGGTCCAACGGGTGCTGGCGATGCTCGAAGCCCGCTTCCGCAAGATGTTGCAGATGCAAGAGGAAGTCTACGAAGGCACGCTGCGGCTCGATCAGGTGCCCGCGGCCGAGCGGACCCACAACGACGAGATCGAAGCCAGCCGGCTGAGCGGGCGCGAGACGCAGATCGTCGTCGAAATCGACAAGGCCCTGTCGGTGTTGCGCGACGACGGCAGCGCCGTGGCTTTTCTCGAAGCGACGGAGCAACTTCGCGAAGACATGCAGCAAGTCGTGCAGCGTCTGGCGGAAGCCAAGATCGGCACGACCACCCAGAACATCGAAGAGGACGTGATCAACGCTCTGAAAGAGATGATCGACGCCCTGAAGAAGGCGCAGAAAGACCAACAGAACAAGAAAAAACCGCCCAGTCCGCAGGCCGGCCAACAGCAGGAGCCGCCGCTGGTCGATGTTTTGGCCGAGCTCAAAATGGTCCGCGCCTTGCAGATGCGAGTCAATACGCGCACGGCCCGGTATTCTAAACTAGTGGAAGGCGGCGACGGCGAGCAAGCCCAGACCGCCGAGCTGGTCAACGCCCTCCGGCGGCTTGCCGAGCGGCAACAACGGATTTATCGCGTCACCCACGATCTCCAGTCGGGAAAGAACGAATGAGCCGATTCCAGGCGTTGCTGAATCCGCTTTGTGTGGCCGCCGTTTCCCTGGCAGGCCTCTTGGCGGCCGTTTCGCCAATGGCAGCCGAGGAGCCGGCAACGTGGAAACCGCCGCCCGTCCGAGACACCAAAGCCCAGGCCCTGGCCTGGCTGGCGGCGAAGAACCTCGACGCGGCCGCCCGGGCCAAGGCGGAAGCCATCTGGTCGGACGTTCCGGCCAACGCGTCGGAAGACGAGGTGCTGATGAGGCTGGTCGAAACGTTTGCGGCGGGCGACGAGAACGCGGCCCGGTTGCTGGCCGCCTGTTCGCAGCCGCGCAGCGCGCTGGTGGTTCCCCGCCAGTCCTGGCTGGCCGAGAGCGGGCCGCCGCTGTTGCGCAATAATCTTCGCGTCTTCTACGCCCGCTGGCTCGTGCACGAATCACTGTTCGACGAGGCGCAGGAGCAGCTCGCCGGACTTGCCCCGGCCGACGTGGTGGCGCCCGCCTCGCTGTTGTTCTACCAGAGTGTGGTGTGCCATGCGTTGCTGAACCGCGAGTCGGGTCTGAAATCGATCGACGAACTGTTGCAAGGCGAGCAGACCAGTCCGCGCCGCTATACGGCCCTGGCCCGCTTGATGCTCGAGGACCTCAAAGGGCTGCAAGAAGACACGCTCGACCACATCGCCCGGCGGATGGAGGATATTCGCCGCCGGCTCGATCTGGGCCGCGCCGGACCGAAAGTCCGTACCGAGGAGGACGGGGTGATCGAGTCGCTCGACAAGATGATCAAGAAGATGGAAGACCAACAGCAACAGCAAGACGCCGCCGCCGGCGGCGCGAACAGCATCCGCTCCAGCAGTCCCGCCCAACGCAGCCAGTTGATCGGCGGCAAGGGCCCGGGCGAGGTGGAAAAGAAGAATATCGGGTCCGGCAGCGGCTGGGGCGACTTGCCTCCCAAGGAGCGCGAAGCGGCCATGCAGGACGTCGCCCGCGATCTGCCCTCCCATTACCGCGACGTGATCGAACAATACTTTCGCCGCTTGGCCGCCGAAGGAAGCGAGAAGTAGTGAATTGTGGTTAGTCCGCCGTGACCCGCCCAAGCAAGAAGACTGGAATATGAGCAACATCCTACTGGCCATTTTGCTCGCCGCCGCCACGCCGCCGTTCGACGTGCACACGCTGGATGGTAAAACGCTCTCCGGACCGATCACGGAGCTGACCACCGAGCGGCTGAGCGTCGAGACGGCCGGCGGCCAGGTTTCGCTGAAAACCGGGGAGCTGCTCTTGATCTCGGCGGCGAACAAGCCGGCCGGCGGCCGAACATCGTCCGGCGTCGTTGTGGAACTGGTCGACGGATCGACCATCGTGGGCCAACAGTTCACAGCGGAAGCCAACCGCGCCGCCATCACGCTGCTTGACGGCAAAGAACTGGCAGCCCCGACGGCTATCGTGCGCAGCGTTCGCTTTCAGCAGAAATCGGGCCCCCTGGCCACCGAATGGTCGCGGCTTGGCAGCATGAAGACCGACAGCGACCTGCTGGTGGTCTTCAAGGATCAAACCATCGATTACCACAAGGGCGTGCTCCAGGACGTGACGGCCGACGTGGTTCGCTTCAGCCTCGACGGCGACCTGTTGCCCGTCAAGCGGTCGAAGATTTATGGAATCGCCTATCGCCACGTGGCAGCGGCCGAAATGCCGGCGGCGGTGTGTCGAATCGTCAACAGTTCGGGCTCGCGGTGGTCGGCCGACTCGTTGAACCTCGCCGAGGAATTGCAGTGGAGCACGCCGGCCGGCCTTTCGCTTTCCGAGCCGATGGCGGCGATCGTAAAGATCGACTTTTCGGCCGGCAAGCTCGCCTACTTGAGCGATTTGCGACCCGACTCGGCCACGTGGACGCCCTATTTCGGCACTCTCAAGCCGCTGGCAGCGATGGAACAATTCTACGCGCCGCGATTCGACTGCAACTTCGACGGCAGTCCGCTGCGCCTCGGCGGCGTCCCGTATGAGAAGGGCTTGGCGCTCCACAGCCGCACCGAGTTGCTGTATCGCTTGCCAGCGCCGTATCGGCGATTTCAGGCCACAGCGGGCATCGACGACGCCGTCCGACCGGCCGGCAAAGTGCGACTGACGGTCCGCGGCGACGACAAAGTTCTGCTGGAGACCGTCGTCGCCGGCGGCGACGCCCCGCAAGCGATCGACCTCGACGTATCGGGCGTTCGCCGTTTGACGATCGTGGCCGATTTCGGCGATGGTCCCGGTCCCGGTGATCACCTCTTGTTGTGCGATGCGAGGTTGAGCAAATGAAGCGCCTCGCGATGTCCATGGCGATCTTCACCGCGCTGGCGGCGCCGGCCCTGGCAGGGTCCCCGGCGGCCGTCCTCGACGACGAAGCCCAGCGCGTCGCCCTGATCGAGAAAGCAAAGGACTCCGTACTGGCCGTCTTCGCGGCCAACGGGCAGGGCGGCGGCTCGGGAGTGGTGATCTCGCCGGACGGCTACGCCCTGAGCAATTTCCACGTCGTTCTGCCCTGCGGCAAAGCGATCCAGTGCGGCATGGCCGACGGCAAAATCTACGACGCCGTGATCGTCGCCGTCGATCCCACCGGCGACGTGGGCCTCATGAAGCTCTTCGGCCGCGACGATTTCCCTTGTGCCGAGTTGGGCGATAGCGACCGGCTTCGCGTCGGCGACTGGGTTTTCGTCATGGGCAATCCCTTCCTGCTGGCCGCCGATCTGCAACCGACGATCACTTACGGGATTGTCTCCGGCGTGCATCGCTATCAGTTTCCCGCCGGCACGCTGCTGGAATATACCGACTGCATCCAGACCGACGCGGCCATCAATCCCGGCAATTCGGGCGGCCCGCTGTTCGACGCCGAGGGCCGCCTGGTCGGCATCAACGGCCGCGGCTCGTTCGAAAAACGCGGCCGCGTCAACGTCGGCGTGGGCTATGCCATTTCGATCAACCAGGTCAAAAACTTCTTGGGCGATCTTCGCGGCGGCCGGCTCGTCGACCACGCCACGTTGGGCGCCCGCGTGGATGCCGATTCCCAAGGCCACGTCGTCGTGACCGACATCCTCGACTTCTGCGACGCCTACCGCCGCGGGCTCCGCTACGACGACGAAATCATCAGCTTCGGCGGCCGCCCGATCTCGACGCCCAACGAACTGAAGAACGTGCTGGGCATCTTTCCCAAGGGCTGGCGAGTGCCGTTGACCTATCGCCGCGATGGCAAGCGGTTCGATACCCTCGTGCGCCTCGAGGGCGTGCACAGCGAGGCCGAATTGCAGGAATCGGCCGCCAGCCGTCCGTCCGAAGAGCCGATGCCGTTGCCGAAACCCGGCGAGGAGCCGAACCCCGCCCCGCGCGAGGGAGGCAAAGGCAAAGAGCCGCCGCGGAAGTTGCCCATCCCCGGGCTGCCCGGCAGCCGCACCACGCCAAACGCCGAAACGCCCGTGCCCGAAATCGTGGAAAAACATTTCCAAGAAAAACAGGGCTTTGTCAATTACTACTTCAACAAGCTCAATCAAGAGCGCGTCTGGAAGGCGTGGAAGGCCCGGGCGAATCTCGCGACAGACGGCACATGGACCCTCTTGGGACCGCGGGAGCAGGGCGGAGACTTCCGCTTCGTGTTGACCGCCCAGAGCGCGTCGCTCGTGCTGCCCACCGCCGAAACCCGCTGGAATCTGCACGACGACCTGGCCGCTTCCCTGCTGCCGGCCCATAGCGGCGGACTTTTGCCCGCGCTTTATCTCTGGCGGCGGCTGGCCACTGCAGGACTGGATCGCTCCGGCCAGGTCTACTATCAGGGCACCGCGCCCCTGCCGGGCCATCAGGGACTGACCGACGTGCTGGTCGATGCCCGCCTGGGCACATGTCGCTTCTACTTCGACCCGATCGACGGCCGACTGCTGGCCCTCGAATGGTTCCCCGACGAGCAGTCCGACCCCTGCGAGGTCTATTTCTCCGACTATCGCGAGGCGGAAGGCCGATTATGGCCGGGCCGGATCGAAGTCCGTTACGGTGATGATCTCTTTGCCACGCTGAAGATCAAGGAGGTCAAAGTTGAGAATTAGTTTCTGTTGCGGAAAGCCTTCTGTCGCCTTTCGCGGAGCGAAAGGAGCGATCAATCCACGCCACTTTCGCGGAGCGAAAGGCGACAATCCAGCCAACCTGCCCTTTCCGACTTTTTGCAATTTTCAATTTGCAATTATCAATTTGCAATCCTTCCTCCTCTTGCTCCTTCTCTGCTCGCCATCGGCAGCCTCGATCGGCGACACGGTCGACCAGACGCAGCCGAGGATGGTAAAGATCTACGGCGCCGGCGGTGTCCGAGGCATGGAGGCCTATCAAAGCGGCATCCTCATTTCGTCGCAGGGGCACGTCCTCACGGTCTTCAGCCACGTGCTCGACACCGACTACATTACCGTCGTGCTCTCCGACGGGCGGCGGTTTGAGGCGAAAATGCTTGGCGCCGATCCGCGGCTGGAAATCGCCGTGCTGAAAATCGACGCGATGGGCCTGCCCTGCTACGACCTGGCCAACGCCGCGAAAGCCGCGGCCGGGGCCGGCGTGCTGGCCTTCAGCAACCTCTTCGGCGTGGCCATGGGCAATGAGCCGGCGAGCGTCCAGCGGGGAACGATCTCGGTGGTGACGCAGCTGGACGCGCGGCGGGGCGTGGCCGATTCGCCTTATCACGGCCCGATCTACGTGCTCGACGTAACCACCAACAACCCCGGCGCCCCCGGCGGCGCGCTGGTCACCCGGCGGGGCGAACTGCTGGGCATGTTGGGCAAGGAACTGCGCAATGCCCTGAACAACACCTGGCTCAACTACGCCGTCCCCATCGAAGAACTCCGCCGGTCGGTCGACGACATCCGCGGCGGCCGCTTCGTCGCTCGGCGGGAGGCTGACGAGGCCAGGAAACCAGCGCGGGCCCTCGATCTCGCCTCGCTGGGAATCGTGCTCATTCCCGACGTCGTCGAGCGGACGCCTCCCTACGTGGATCACGTGCGGCCCGGCTCGCCGGCCGAAAAAGCGGGCATGCGCCCGACGATCTGGTCCTGCTGGTCGGCGACCACTTGATCCAGTCGTGCAAGGCCCTGGCGTCAGAAATGGAGTATGTCGATTATGAGGATCCCGTCGCGCTGACGGTGTTGCGCGGCCAGGAGCTGATGACATTCTCGCTGCGTTCCAACGGAGCGCCGCAGCCGGTGAAGAAGGGAAATCCGTGATGCCCGAACCACGCGTCCACGCCGATCTTCGGGCGCCATGCCCACGCCGGTCGCGGGCATGGAACCTCGCAGCGGTTGTCCTGGCTGTCGCGTGCGCTCATTGGACGGCGCTATCCGCCCTTGCGGCCGATGACCTGGAGACCCAGCAGCAGGCGGCGATGCAAGCCGCGGTGGAGCGAGTCGCCCCGTCCGTGGTCCGCATCGAGACGGTCGGCGGCCTGGAACAGGTCAACCGCGCTGTTTGGCGCCGGCCCGACGACCGGGCTGGTGGTCGATCCGAGCGGCTACATCGTTTCCAGCGCGTTCAATTTCGTCAACATGCCGACGTCGATCCTGGTTCGGCTTCCCGATGGGGTGCGGAAGCCGGCCCGGCTCGTGGCCACCGATCATTCGCGGATGCTCGTGCTATTAAAGGTTGATGCCGACCGCCCGCTGCCGACGTGCGAAATCGCGCCGCTCGGCCAGATGCGGCCCGGCCAGTGGGCGATCGCCGTCGGCCGGACCTTCGAGAGCGATCGCGTCAATACGGCGGTGGGCATCCTCAGCGCGATCGATCGCATCTGGGGCAAGGCCATCCAAACCGACGCCGCCGTCTCGCCGAACAACTACGGCGGACCGCTGGTGAACATCCGCGGCCGCGTACTCGGCGTGTTGGTGCCCCTCTCGCCGCAAGGAACCGATGAAGTCGCCGGCGTCGATTGGTACGACTCGGGAATCGGCTTCGCCATCCCCGCGGAGCACATCCAAAAGGTGCTGCCTCGGCTGGAAAAAGGCGAAGACCTCTATCCCGGACTGGCGGGCATCGTGATGAAGGGCCCCAACCTTTTCACCGGCGAGCCGATCATTGCCGCCTGTCGCCCCAAGTGCCCCGCCACCACCGCCGGACTCAAGGCCGACGACCGCATCGTCGAGATCGACGGCCGAGCGATCGCCCGCGCCGCCGATGTCAAAGAGGAACTGGGCCGCCGCTATGCGGGCGACAAGCCGCGGATCACCGTGCTGCGAGGCAAAGAGCGAATCGAGCGGGAAGTGGAACTGGCCGCGAAGCTCGAATACTTCCAGCACGCGTTCCTCGGTATCCTGCCGATGCGCGGGGCAGCCGAGAAGGGCGTCCGCGTCCGCTACGTCTATCCCGCGAGCCCGGCCGCCGGCGCAAATCGCCGCGGGCGACCTCATCGTTTCGCTGGAAGGCGAACCGGTCGAAGATCGGCTCGACCTGTGGCGAAAGATGGCCGCTCGGGAGCCGCGCACGGAAGTGGCCATCGAAGTCCGCCGTACGGGCGGCGACCCGCGGAAGCTGAAGCTTACGCTCGGCCAATTGCCCGAGGGTCTGCCGCCGGCCGAGTTGCCGTCGGCCACCGGCAAGACGGCCGCGGTGGAAGGCGAGCGTCCGGCGGTGGGCGCCGTGCCGCTGCGACTGCCCGAGTTCGCCAACGAGGTTTGGGCCTACGTGCCGGTCAATTACGACGCCGCTGTGCCCTATGGCGTGGTAATGTGGTTGCACGGTGCGGGCGGATTGAAGTGGCCCGACCTGCTGGCCCGTTGGAAGCCGCTTTGCGACCGGCACGATCTGATCCTGGTGGCGCCGAAGTCGGCAGACGGCAACCGTTGGAATATCGGCGACCTGGCCCTGGTCGATCGGTTGCTCACGGAAGTGGCGGTCACGTATCGCGTCGATCCGGCCCGCGTGGTCGTTCACGGCTACCAAGGCGGCGGCTCGCTGGCTTTCTCGGCCGCAGCGCAGAATCCCGACGCGATTCGAGCCATCGCCGCGGTGGAAGCTGCCCCGTCAATTGCCCCGCCCGAAAACGATCCCCTTCACCGGTTGGCCGTCTATCTCGGCAGGGCCGACAAGTCGGAGCGTGCCCGAGCCATCGAAGCGGCGGTGGCTGAGTTTCGCAAAATGAAACTTCCCATCACCGTGAAGAACTTGGGCGACACGCCCCGCTACTTGAATGACGAAGAGTTGGCCGAGTTGGCGCGCTGGATCGACATGCTGGACCGAATCTAGGATAAGTCGTTCTTCTTGACCCTCTCCTCTCTCCTCTCTCCCCTGACCCCTGACCCCTGACCCCTGCGTCTTCCCCATGCCTCCCCAGTTCGTCTTTGAAATGCGCGACGTCGGCAAGACCTTCGGCGAGAAGGTCGTGCTCCGCAATATCAGCCTATCGTTTTTCTACGGGGCCAAGATCGGCGTGGTCGGCGAGAATGGGGCGGGCAAGTTGACGCTGCTGCGGATCATGGCGGGGCTCGATCAAGACTTTGACGGCTCGGCCAGCCTCGCCAAAGGCATGCGCGTCGGCTATGTGGCCCAGGAGCCCCAGTTGGACCTCGACCGCACCGTCCGCGAGAACCTGCTCAGGGCGATGAAGCCCGTCCAGGGCCTGGTCAACCGCTTCAACGAGATCACCGCGCGGATGGCCGAGCCCAAGCCGGACGATGATCTCGACAAGTTGATGGACGAGATGGGCCGGCTCCAGGAGCAGATCGACGCGGTGGGCGGCTGGGAATTGGACCGCATGCTGGACATCGCTTGCGACGCCCTGGTGCTTCCGCCCGACGACACGCCGGTCCGCCAGCTCTCGGGCGGCGAGCGGCGGCGCGTGGCCCTGGGCATGGCTTTGCTCGAAAAGCCCGACCTCCTGCTCCTCGACGAGCCGACCAACCATCTCGACGCCGAAACCATCCAGTGGCTCGAGCAGACGCTCCGCGAGTATCCGGGCACGGTGATCATCGTCACGCACGACCGCTACTTCCTCGACAACATCACCAAGTGGATTTTGGAACTGGAGAACGGCCGCGGTCTGCCGTTCGAGGGCAACTATTCCTCGTGGCTCGATCAGAAGGCCCAACTGCTGCGGATCATCGAGAAGCGCCAGACGCAGCGCCAAAGAACGCTGGAGCGGGAGCTGGAGTGGATTCGCCACTCGCACCACGGCCGCTTGCAGAAGAACGAGGCCCGGGTGAAGGCCTACGAGCAATTGGCCGCGCAGCAGATCGATCCGGTCGGCGAGACGATCATCCAGATTGCGCCGGGCCCGCGGCTGGGCGAAAAGGTGCTGCAATTCCGCGGCGTCTGCAAGGCGTTTCGCAGCAACGGCGACGCCCTGAACCTGTTGCGTGATTGTTCCTTCAATGTGCCCCGCGGGGCCATCGTCGGCGTCATCGGCCCGAACGGCACAGGCAAGACCACGCTCCTGCGACTGATCGTCGGCCAGGAACGGCCCGACTCGGGCATGATCGAGCTCGGTCCCAGCGTGGTCCTCTCCTATGTGGATCAGCATCGCAACGCGCTGGAAGACGGGAACACCGTCTTCGAGGAGATCACCGGGGGCGCCGACCGCATCGAGTTGGGCAGCGTCTCGGTCAGCTCGCCGCGCCTATGTGGCCCGCTTCAATTTCCGCAGTGCGCAGCAACAGAAAAAGGTGGGCGAATGTTCCGGCGGCGAGCGAAACCGCATCCACCTGGCCAAGATGCTCCGCCGCGGCGGAAACCTGCTGCTGTTGGACGAGCCCACCAATGACCTCGACGTGGCCACGATGCGCGTCCTGGAGCAGGCGATGCTCGACTTCACCGGCTGCGCCCTGGTGATCAGCCACGACCGCTTTTTCCTGGACCGTATCTGCACGCACCTGCTGGTGATGGAAGGCGACGGGCGGGTGAGTTGGTTCGAGGGCAATTTCGCCGCCTACGAAGCCGCCGTGATGGCCCAAAACCCCGACCGCTTCGCCCACCGCCGCGCCAAGTATCAACGCCTGACCGGCAAGCTGCAACGGTAAGAGCACGGCGGGACGTGAGGGCCGGAGCAGCGTTCTCCCCTCTCCTTCCGGGAGAGGGGCAGGGGGTGAGGGCGAACTGCGAGAAGACGCCTTCTGTCCCCTTGGCGCTGACAGACTACGTTGCCGAAATGCCGGCAATGGCATACAATGCGTGCCTGTACGAAGGGGACAGTCCCATTTTCGTCGGACGAAAATTGGGACAGTCCCCGTTAACGGTTCCATGATTTGGAGATGGCCCCGTGGCATTGGCGATAAACAAGGTGCATCAGGCGGACTGCGTAGAAGGCTTGAAGCGGATCGCACCCGGCACAGTCAACTTGGCTTTCGCTGATCCGCCGTTCAACATCGGATACGAATATGACGTGTATCACGATAAGCGGAGCTCCGACGACTACCTCACGTGGACCCGAAAATGGATGCTGGGGGTCGCCGGGGCCCTAAAGCCGAGCGGAACGTTCTGGCTCGCGATTGGCGATGAGTACGCCGCCGAGCTGAAACTGATCGCTCAACGGGAACTGGGCTTTACCTGCCGTAGCTGGGTTATCTGGTATTACACCTTCGGCGTGAACTGCACCCGCGGGTTCAGCCGCTCGCACACGCACCTGTTCCACTTCGTCAAAGACCCCAAGAGTTTCACGTTCAATGCCGACGATCCTGCGGTTCGCGTTCCGTCGGCACGGCAATTGGTCTATGCGGACGGGCGAGCGAATCCCAGGGGACGTCTTCCCGACAATACCTGGATTTTGCGTCCCCAAGACGTTCAGAATGGTTTCGCCGCCGACCACGACACGTGGTATTTCCCCCGGGTGGCCGGGACGTTCAAAGAGCGAGAAGGATTTCACGGCTGTCAGATGCCGGAACAACTTCTCGGGCGAATCATACGGTGTTGCTCCAATCCGATGGACATCGTTTTGGATCCTTTCGGCGGCAGTGGCACAACCTACGCGGTCGCCAAGAAACTCGGGCGTCAGTGGATCGGCATCGAGCTCTCGAAGGACTATGCCGACCGAATTACGGCTCGGCTGAAAAAAACGAGCGTTGGGCAGGCTCTCGACGGCCCCGCCGATCCGATCTCCAGCGCACCGTCGACAGCCGCCGGCAAGAAGAACGGCCGGAACGGCCGGCCTGCTCCGGCGGCTCGACAAATGGGGTTGAACATACAGCCAGACGATTAGGACTCCAGTGGACCCTTCGGCCACGTGGAAGACCAAAGAAACAAGAATAGCTTCCGATATCACGCATATTTCCTGGCTTTGGTGGCCGTCACCTGGTTCCCCTGATTGTATTTCAAGAGGGCTGCTGATGAAGACGAATCTACTGTTCAGTCTATTGGTGTTTGCGCAATCTGTCGCATGTTGCCTATGCCTTGGCGACGATGGCTCGGCCCGGCGTTACGCCAACTTTATAGGAAATGATGAATTATTCCTTACGTTTTGCCTCTTGGAAAGAAGTGACGTTCAGCGCGAGTTGAAGATGACTGCGGAACAAATTGCGAAAATGAAACACGCATCGCTTGCAACGTCGCGAGAGATTCCTGGCTTGACGGATTTGTTTGCCAAGAGTCGGGAGCGGCAGGCGGAACCAACGCTTTCCGCTTCCGCTAAGAAAGAGTTGGGAAAGGCTGCAAGCTCCGAAATGATAAAATTGACCGAGGCATATCAACGCGAGGAACTGTCGGCCACGTTATCTGCAAGTCAGAGGCAACGGCTCGGTGAGCTTTTGATCCAAATGCAAGGTCCGGTTGTCATCGTAGATGATGCCGCGGTCCGGGCTAAGTTACAGCTCGGCGATGAGGACTTGGCACCATTGCGAGAAGCCGTGAAAGATTATGATGCCGACTTAAGGTGGTTGGTGGGAAGATATGGCCGAGAGCAGATCAGCGGTAAACGATACCCAGAGGAGACAGACGAAGACAGGCAGAGGGAGCTGGAAGCATTGTCCACCGTAATCCGCGCGATCGCAAGAGAAAGAGATGCTTTCTTAGTCGCGCGGCTAACGCCCGAACAACTTGCGTCATGCGGGCAAAATTCAAGGAAAGCCGTTCCCAATTGCGTGGCCCCCAACATCGGTTTCAGATTATCCTTTTCAGGAAAAGTGAGTGCGTAACCGTTTAGGGGAGCGAGAAAAGGCAGAGATAAAGGTGACAGGCGCACATATTGGCACGAATGGGTGGGATGGATAAGATTGCCGCCATGCCTCGAACTGCACAGAACCAGTGGCCGGCAGGAGCTGGAACCAGTGGCCAGTGATCTCCGCGTGACCCTCTGGGTGTGGCAGGCTTTCTTGGCACGGCTAATGTTTGGGCCGAAGGCCCCACCGTTCATCCAGCTCAGGGCAAGCGCAGCGCCGCCCTGGGGACCGGTGTCATTAGTCAATTTCCCCAAGGCGTTGCCTTGGGCTGGACGAACCGTACCCCTTCGGGGCAGCCAGAGTGCCGCCAAGAAATCTTGCTGCACCCGACCCTCTCTCTTCTCCACGGAAATGAGGAAGGATGAAGCCCCCAAACGCGGCGGGACGCCGCGCCCACTTTCCCCCGCGCCTCCGCGTGCCTTTCGGTCTCGACGAGACAAAAAAACGGCCTGCCCCCTTACTTAAGTCCGCAGCGTGAAACGTCCGTAAAGGGTATTTAGAGGAGCGAAGGGCCAGGCCCACGGCCTGCCCGTTACCTAATCCCCAATCCCTGCGGCCCGAAAGGGCCAGGGGACAGACGCCTTTTCAGGTTGGGGCACCGACCGAAGGTTGGTCGCAGCCGAAAACGAGCGCGTCCCCGTGATCGCCGTCGCGTAACGGCCGAGCGGAGATACCCCGCGCCGCAAAGGCCATGCAACAATTCACAGCCTCCAGGCGAAGCCGACTGTCATAGGTTTACGACAGCTATAATCCCATGGCTATTAGGCGGTTGCAGAATGTGGGTCGAATATCCACGAAGAACGCGAAGTACACGAAGGGGCGGCCGGATGAAAGGAAGATGGCGGAAAGGAAAATGCAAGAAAGGAACATCTTCCTTTCCTGGATCCTGCAAAAATTCACAGGCTCCAGGCGAACCCGCCCACCATGCCTTCCACACTCGCCACGCGCCAATGGCTCTCATTTTGTCCCATTTCCGCCACTTTTCTCTTACTACAAAAAATTTCCTGTCATTTCCTCTCATTTGCTCTCATTTGCTCCAAATTCCCCGCAAAATAAGGCCCACCACCAGAACCAGAATTGGGCAGTTTATGCAGCAATCCGACAAATTTGTGTCGCAAACCGACGAATTCGGTCGGAATTTGTCACTGTTCCGACGCCCGAATCTCTGCCAGCCCGGTCCAACTTTTGGCGCAACTCGCGACTCTGCAATAGCTGCGGACGATCGCAATTCGTAGGAGGGCCGCGGAATTTCCGTGGGACAACGGGCGATCCTGGCGAGGGGCTTGCTCATCGCAGAAAATCGGGGTATCAAGGGGGTTTGGCGATACGAGGAAACGTAACCGTTCACGGGGACTGTCCCGATTTTTGCCCGCAAAAATGGGACTGTCCCCTTCGGCCGGTCCAAACAACCGCACTGGCAGTGCAACTGCCACGACAACCCCCGAGCAACCACCCCATCCGGGCGGCGTATCATGACGAAGAAACCTAAGTCCTTTCCACTGGTCGATCGCACCGAACCCAATCTGCTGGAAGAAACGTTCAACTACAGCCTGCCGCCGCTGATCCGCTTCGACGGGCCGATGGTCGAACAGATCGACGGAAAGACGGTGAAGTTCGATCCGGCGGCCGTCAAGACCCGCGACATTTTCATCACCGACACGACCTTCCGCGACGGCCAGCAGGCTCGGCCGCCGTACACGGCCGACCAGATGGTCCACATCTATGACTTGCTGGCCAAGCTGGGCGGGCCGCACGGCGTGGTTCGCCAGACCGAGTTCTTCCTCTACACCACCAACGACCGCCGCACGCTGGACCGCTGCCGCGAGCTGGGCCACCGCTATCCCGAGTGCACCGGCTGGATCCGCGCCGATCAAGGGCGACTTCCGCCTGGTGCGCGACGCCGGCCTGAAGGAGACCGGCATACTCACCAGTTGCTCCGACTACCACATCTTCCAGAAGCTGAAGTTCAAGAGCCGCAAGGAATGCATGGAATCCTTCTGCGAGCGTGGTCGATGCGGCGTTTGACGCCGGCGTGCGGCCCCGCTGCCACTTGGAAGACGTCACCCGCGCCGACATCGAAGGCTTCATCCTCCCCTTCTGCGAGCGGCTCATGCGGATCAGCGAGCAGGTGCCGGAGAAGCTGTCGGCCAAGATCCGGCTCTGCGACACGATGGGCTTCGGCGTCAGCTACCCGGGCGTCGAGTTGCCGCGGAGCATTCCCAAGCTGATCTACAAGATCAACCAGGAAGTGGGCGTACCCAGCGACCGGCTCGAATGGCACGGCCACAACGACTTCCACAAGGTGCACGTCAACGCGGCCACCGCCTGGCTCTACGGCTGCGACGCGGTGAACGCCACGTTGTTCGGTTTCGGCGAGCGGACCGGTAACCCGCCGCTGGAAGGCTCGATCATCGAGTACATCGCCCTGAAGGGCCATCTGCACGGCATCCATCCGCAGGTGATCACCGAGCTGGCCGATTACATGCGGTCGATCGGGCTGCCGATTCCCGATCATTATCCGCTGGTGGGCCGCTGCTTCAACACCACCAGCGCGGGCATCCACGCCGGCGGGCTGCGCCGCGACGAGCGGATTTACAACATCTTCGACACGACGAAATTGCTGGGCCGTCCGCCCCGCGTGGCGTTGACCGACAAGAGCGGGGCCGACGGCGTGGCCCACTGGGTCAACGAGTTCTTCGGCCTGAAGGACGATCATCGCATCAGCGTGATCAAGATGCACAAGCTGGCCCGCTGGGTCAACGACCAGTACGAGAAGCACGGCCGGCTGACCTCCATCAGCGACGAGGAGATGGAGGTCCAGGTCAAGGAAACCCTGCCCGAGTACTGGAAGAAGTACAAAGAGTAGCGATCCGCGGCGGCGGTCATCGCGGCGCGAGGCACAGGGCCACTTCGGCCACACGGCGGCCGAGGTTCTTCATCGTGGCCATTCCGGGCTCATCGCGGGTGATGTCGTTGTCGGGGCTGGCTTTGACGGCCTCGGCCCCGGCCCACGCGATGCCGCCCCAGTGGCCGGTCGGCGGGGCGTCGCCCACCACAATCAGTTGTTGCGACATCAACGAAACCTGGACCGAGCGAACCGTCAGTTCCACGCCTCCGTTCCGCGCGCCGCCGACCGCCAGCACGCCGCCCACCTTGTTGGCCAAAACCTTTTCCTTGTGCAGGACCATGCAGCGTTCGAGAAAGGCCTTGCACTGCGACGACATGTTGCCGAAGTAGACGGGCGTCCCGAGGATGATTCCGGCGATCGCCGGATCGCGGAGCCTGGCGGCCAATGGCGGAAAATCATCGCGCTCGCCCGGCTCCAGCGCGATGCCGGCCGCCACTTCGCCTGGAATCTTCATGCCGGCCAATTCGATAAGCTCGACCTCGATGCGCGGATCGACCGCCTTGGCCGCCGCAAGGCAGACTTGCAGGGCGGTTGCCGTGGTCTTGCCTTTGCGGGGGCTACAGCAAATGCCGACGATCTTGAGCGTCTTGGCGGCAGCCGCCGACTCGGCGGCAGGCGCCGCGGCGGCGGTCATCATTGCACCGACGGTGGCGCCGGCCGTAAGGGTTCCGGCCGTGCCCAGGAAATCGCGACGCGTCACTTCAGATGCCATGGATGTGTTGCTCCTCGGTTGGAATGGCTCGTGTCGATTCGCCGCCGGAAAGGCTCCGAGCGGCACGATCTTCGGTTTGCCGTGTTGCCACGCCGTCATTTGGCCGCGTTGGCCGGCGCGGTCAGTTCTTTCATACCGGTTTTGATCACCTTGGCAAGCTGCTGCGGAGTGACCCGTTTGGCATTTTCGGTCTTTGCCGCCGGATCGAGCACGGCGTCGGCCTCGTCGGGCCGCTTGAGGGCTTCCAACAGCCGCTCGCCGCCGCCCGACCAACTGGTGAACAGCATGCCCAGCATCCGGTCGGTCGCGTCCTTCCGCGCAGCGGATCAACGCCACGGCCGCCTCGGGCGAGTTCCACGTGGCAGGCAGCACGCGAAACCCCTTCTCTTGGAACAGCCGGACCGACGGATAATCGTCCTGAAGCGGATAGTGCCAATCGCAGATGATGATGTCCTTGGGCACCAGGTCGATCGCCGGATGCGTGCCGGTCAGGCTGGCCGCCCATTTACTCCCATACTCGGGCGATTTCAAGAAGCGGTCGCCCCACATCAGCATCTCCACGCCCTTCTCGTCAACCAGGTGCTTGTGCAATCGGTTGACCACGCCGGCGAACAGGTCGGCCACATTCTTGCCTTCGCAGCGGGGACAATCCGCGCCGATCAGGAAGACTTCGTCCATGCCCACGTGAAAGGCGTCGGCCTGGAAGGCGTCGATCAGTTCGTCGAACAGATCGAAGATGATCGGGTACACCTCGCGGTTCGAGGGGCACCACTCGCGGCAATAGATGGTTTTGCTGGTGATGGGGATGCGCGGCGTCTGGTCGAACTCGGGGTACATCTTCAAGAGGGCCGACGGTCCGCCGCGGGCCGACTGATGTCCGAGGCAATTCAACATCGGGATCAAACGGATGCCGCTCTTGCGGCACGTTTCGGCCATGTCGCGGGCTTGCTCCTTGTTCATGCCCGTGCCGTCCAACTCCGGATGCGACTGGAATTGGAAGTCGTAATCGACTTGGAGAATCAGGGCATTGAAGCCCATGGGGGCAAGCGCTTCGGTGATAAGCTGTTTGAGCTTGGGCAGGCCCTCCGGTCGAGGCCGCAGCAGGTGCAAGGCCCGCCACTGGGGATTTTGTCGCTGCCAGTTTTCGAGCCAAGCCTTTTTGTCCGGCTCGGCCGCCAGCAGCGTGCCGGCCGTAAGCGCCAAGGCCACGGTGCCGATCAGCAAACGGGCCATGCGGTTGGGAGTTTTCATTGCGACTCCGATCAAGGTGAGAAAGTGAGGCGGGGTGTTGGCGGGCAAACGCTGAGACGTATTATAGCATAAGCCGATGGCGGTTAGCTATTAGTGGTCCGCCAAGTGCATTTTGACAGGTTGGGATTACGTCGGCCTTGGGTCTTTGGGCCTCGCCAAAGACCCAAGACCTAAGACCCAAGACCTCATCAATGCACCCGTCAATTCAGGTCGGTCGAGCCACAAGCCGCGTCATTCACCCCGATTCGAGGTCGTCAAGCTTTGTGACCTTGCCGGCTCGGGCCTCGCGCCGGGAGCGCTCGATAATCTTCATGAAGCGAGGGTCGTTCAGGATCCTGCAACCGAGGCGCAGGCTGCATACGCAGTGGTTTCGCTTTCGCCGATGGCCCGCGGCGACGGCGCCCCTGCTACTTCACATACCGCGCTTGCACATCATCGAACCACACCTTGCCCGGGCCCCAATCTTCAAGAGCGATGGTGATCTTCACCGTGCCTGGGGGAATGTTGACCGTGCCAGAGTACTTCTGCCAATCGTGGTTGGCCGGCGGATCGCCTTCCTCTTTGCTGCCGATATAGGCCGCCCACTGGTATGAAAGCCGGTTGCCAGCCTGATCCAGGAAGATCACGTCGAGGACGGCCTTCATCATCTTCTGCGTTTTGACCTGGGCCGAGACCTCCAGTTTCGGCAGATCGCCCTTGCGATCGACGGTTTGCGACCATTGGGCGACCGGCCAGTAGCGGTTCGCGGTTTTCTCGATGCACAGGCTCGCCTTGCCGTCAGCGGCGACTTTCTTACCCCACGAATATTTCACGCCCGGGATCGCGTCTCCTTTCTTCCATGCCTCGGGCGATTTGTCGCCCTTCTCGATGCTGGGATTCGATAGGATGTTCTCCGATTCGCCCAAGTTCTTGGCCGGTTCGGTATTGGTGGAAGCCGCCGGTGGTTTTTCCGCAGTGGTCGCAGTGGTTGACAACGGTTTGCTCGGCGCCGGCCCGAGCATGGCGCGGAGGTTGTTGTCGAGATGTTTGTCTTTGGCCGCCTGAAGCATCTTCTGCGAAAACTCGTTGCCCTGGCCCGAGTCCTCGATCTTCTGCGCCCATTTTTCGGCCTCCTCGAACTTGCCCTGGAGCAAATAGAGACGGGCCAGGCCGAACCAGGCGGCCGGCGCTCGGGCGCGGCCTTCAGCAAGTACTTCTCGGCATCGTCGAGCTTTCCTTCGGCCAGGGCAAGTTGGCCCAAGCCGTTGAGCGCGGCCGGATGACCCGGATTGAGCTCCAGCACCTTCTCGAAGGCCTTCTTGGCCTCCGGCAACTTGCCCGAATTGAAGCTGGCCCAGCCGAGGCCGTTCCAGGCGTTCTCGTAGTCGGGCGCGAGCTTGACGGCCTCTTGAAACTTCTTGGCCGCTTCGGTCATCTTGCCCGCCTGCCAAAGACGCCAGCCCTCTCCGGTGGCGTCGGTGGCGGCTTCGGCACTCGAGTTGTTCGTGCTCTCGGTACTCGAGGTCACTGTGGCTGATGCCGGTAGTTGACCCCGGAGCAACTCCACGTCCTTGATCCAGAGCGTGCCCTTGCCCTCGATGACCACATTGAGCTTGATGAGATCGAGGCGCTCTTCCTCCTTCAAGAAGTAGGGGATTTCATACGTGGCCCAGCCGGTTGTGCCGGAGACGGGATTTTGCAGTCCCTTGGAGAAGAACTCGCCGCCGCCGGGCATGCGGCACCACATTTCGAAGTACGCCTGGCCTTCAAGGTCTTCCGTCTTCATCTTCGCCCGATAGATCACCATGCAGTCTTTCACACCCGGATCGGGTACTTCAAAGAGCCGCACGGTGCGTTTCGCCTTGCTCTCGATTTTCCAGGCGTCGTTGTTGACGCTGATGCCGTCCTTGGTTATGAGCCCAGTCGTGATGGGAAAGCGGCGGATCAGCGGCGGGCCGCTCGGAGCGGCTTCAGCCGAAACGGCAGCCGTGCCCGTCTGTTTCAGATTCAGAACAATCCGTGTGACTTCGTTGGCCTTGATGGTCACTTGCTTGCTGTCGGCCTGGTAGCCGTTGAGTTCGACGACGATCTTGCCTACGCCCGGCTCGACGGAAAACAGGTCGTCGGACTTGCCCAGTTCTTTTCCGTCCAGCAGGATTTTGGCCCCGGGCGGAACCGTGCGGACATAGAGCAATGTGCTGCGTTTCTCGCCGGTCTTCGGCTCCTCGGCCGCGGCAACAAGAGTCAGGCCGAGCGTGCAAAGCAAGACCAGGGCCAAGAGCAGGTTCGTGTTGCGCATGATGAGATTCTCCTCTCCGCCGCGCGGACTCCGGGCGGCCGATCGATAGGATAACACTTTGGTTTCAGCGCGATAAGGATGCCTCTACAGATAGGTATGCGCCGCGGCGCACAAATCGGCCGCGCGTCTTGAGGAATTGTCGATTTTTCGCTAAACTGCGGGCATGTCGAGCAGCACGCGGGCGACATTATTGGAACGGCTCCGCGAAGGGGCCGACGCCTTGGCCTGGGACGAGTTCTTCGCCCACTACGGACAGACGATCTACGCCTTCGCCCGGCATCGCGGCTGCTCGGAGCATACGGCCGAAGAGATCGTTCAGGACGTGATGCTGAAGGTGTTCCAGCAGCGCGACGTCTATCAGTACGATCCCGAGCGGGGGCGGTTTCGCGATTGGTTGGGCGCCGTGGTTCGCAATCAGGTGGCCGAGAATCGCCGCCGCCCCGCCAATCGGATGCAAGCGAAAGGGGGCGATTCCAACGGTGGTCTGGCCGAGCAGCCGGCAAACGGGCGATCGCCGGACGATGCGTGGGAAGCGGCCTTCGAGCGAAGCCTGTTGCTGGTGCTGTTGGACGTGGTGCGGCGCGAGACGAGCGCACGGAGTTATCTGGCATTCGAGCTGGTAAGCTTGGAGGGACTCTCCGGCGGTGCGGCGGCGCGGATGACCGGCCTGACGCGCAATGCCGTCTACAAGGCGTCCAAGCGAGTCCTGGAGCGGCTGAAGGAATTAGGCGCACCGTATCGCGACGAGGGCCGGCTGGTCGAGGAGATCAAGCGGGCGATCGAGCCGCGTCCCCCAGCCGCGGTGGGCCGTTCACTGACCGTGCGGATTCAGTCATGTTCACGATAGAGGCCTGTCATGAGCGAGCCGGTTGAACCATCCTCGCCCGAGGTACCCGACTTCGATCTGGTCCGAGCGGTGGGCAGCGGCGGCTTCGGCCAGGTGTGGCTGGCCACCAACCGTACCACCGGGCAGCTTTGCGCAATCAAGTTGATCGCCTTGCAACAAACGGGTCCGGCGGCGCCGGCGGTCCGCGAGATCAGCTCCCTGGTGCGGCTGGAGGCCAACGCCCGTTGCCGGCATCCCAACTTGCTCGAAATTCACCACGTGGGCAAGACGGCCACCCATTTGTTCTATGTGATGGATCCGGCCGACGACGCGGCCGGCGGTGCGGCTTCGGCCGACCCCGGCTACCGGCCGGCGACGCTGGAAAGCCGGCTGCAATTGGGCCCGCTCCGGCCCGAAGTGTGCCTGGACTATGCCCGGCAACTGCTGGCCGGATTGGCGGCACTGCACGGCGCGGGCATGGTCCATCGCGACGTGAAGCCGGCCAATTGCCTGTTCGTCGGCGGGCAGTTGAAGCTGGCCGATTTCGGCCTGTTGACCAACGCCCATCCCTTGGTTTCGCGGTTGGGCACGCAAAAATACATGCCGCCCGACGGCCAGATGGACATGCGGGCCGACGTCTATGCCGCCGGCCTGGTGATCTATGAAATCATCACCGGCCGGCCGGTCGATGATTTTCCCAGCCTCGGCCCGCAATCGCGCGCCGTGGGCGCCGATCCGATTCTCACGGCGCTGCTGCGGCTGGTGTTGCGGGCGTGCGAGCGCGATCCGGCCCAGCGGCCCGCCGACGCGCGGGCCATGCTGGCCGAATTGGAGGGATCCAAGTCGTCCCGTCGCCGGCCGCCAGAACGGCGATTTGCGCGGCCGTTTGTGCGGCAATCGTCCTGGCGGCGGCGGGGCTGGGCGCGTGGGCGTTATGGCCGCGGCAGGTGAGCATCAGCTTCGTCACCTATCCCTACGAGGCGACGATCTACCTCGACGATCAACTGTTGCGCAATGCGGCCAGCGAGCCGTACACCACGCCGTGCACGATCGACGGGCTTGTGCCCGGCACGCATCGCGTGGCGTTCCAATGGGGCGGGCAGCCACGGCAGGACGCCGGGCAGTACGACTTCGCCCGCACCGAGCAGATTGTCGTCAACCGGCCGGAATGAGCGCGGCAACTGCCCATGCCGCCACCTTACGGGATCGCAGTAATGGATTATGCCGGTGTGGCAAACGATCGCAAATGGACGTGACCGTTTAGCGGCCGACGGAACGTCGGCCTTCTATCCAGCCGCCGTGCCGGCGGCTGCTAAACATGTTCAATTGCCCATTTTGGCCATATAGGAATTTACTACTCCCCCTCACGGCAGCAGCCGCTGGCCACCGCTGTACTTCGTTACGGCGTCCATGTCGAGTTCAACGCCCAGACCCGGACCGTCGGGGATGGGCAGCATGCCGTCGGCATCGAGTTTCCAACCGCCGGCAACCAGATGATCGACATAGGCCGAGCCGGCGAGATACTCGACCAGATCGGTATCGGGAAAGGCGGAGGCCAACTGGAGGTCGGCGGCCACGCCCACGGCCGTGTTCCAGCCGTGCGGGATGAAGCGGGCGTTGTGCTCCTGGGCCATCCAGGCGATGCGGCGCGATTCGCTGATGCCGCCCACCTTGGTCACGTCGGGCTGCACGATGTCGAGCGCGCCCGCCTCCAACCAGGGCTGAAACGACTGCCGGCGGGTGAGCACCTCGCCGCCGGCGATGGGCACCGGCGAATGCTGCCGCAACAACACGTAATCCTGCATGGCATCAGGTCGGAGCGGCTCCTCGAACCAGGCCACATCGAAGGCTGCCAGCACGTGCGAGGTCCACAGGGCCCATTTGTAGCCGTGCTTCCAATAGGCGTCGCTCGCGCCGGCGTTGACCATCAAGAGCGAATCCGAGGTGACCGCATCGCGGGCCGCACGCACGATCGCCTCGTTGACGGCCCGACTGAGGCGTCCAAACGGCCCCCAGCCGATCTTGAAGGCGCGGTAGCCCTGCTCGCGCAATTCGGTCAACCGCTCGGCCAAGGGCTCGGGCTCTTGCATCAAGAGCGAAGCATAGGGCTTTACCCGCTCGCGATAGCGGCCGCCCAGCAGTCGCCCGACCGGTTGGCCGGTGGCCTTTCCCAGCAAGTCCCAGAGCGCGATGTCGATGCCACTGATGGCGTGCGTGACCGAGCCGCCGCGGCCCATCCAGAAGGTGTTCTGGTGCAGCTTTTCGCTGACTCGTTCCGGCTCCAAGGCGTTTTCGCCGCGATAGAGCGGCTCCAACAGCGCCAGGGCGGCTCGAACCAAGGGCTCGCTGGTGAAAACGCTGCCGAAGCCGACCGGCCCCTCGTCGGTGATCACCGCCACGAGCGTGTGCACGCAGTCGTCGCGTTGTAATTCCTCGTCCCAACCGCCCTCGGGCGTCGCGCCGCGCAGCCCGGCCGCCCGAATCTCGCGTATCTTCATGGTCGTTACCAGCGAATTTGTGATTGAACGGGTCCTTGGTGCTGGTCGCTGCGCGAGGCGATCGGCCAGGCGCGGAACTCGTTGACCAGCTCCACCAGGCGCGAGAGCACGGCTTCCCAGATGATCTTGCCTTTTTCGGCCGTGGCGGCGGTCGGATCGCCGTGCACGCCCACCTTCGTCCAGCGTCCCCACCAGTCGGCAAATCGCACGTAGGGCGAAGTGCTGTCGGAACTCATGTACTTGCCCACGACGTCGTCGTCGGCCACGGCCCTCTCCATTCGCACCCGCTCCGGGGCCAGGTGCAAGTAAAGCGACGTCTCGAACTCGTCGGCGTGGGCCATCACGGGCGATTGCTTCACGCGGTTGAAGGCCTCGACGCCAAGATGATAGTAGTTCACCGCGGCGCAGAGCGAATGGGTGGCCAGCACCGTCTTCCGCGCGACCAGATCGACCAACGGCGTGTTCGAGCCGTGGCCGTTGACGATCAGAATCTTTTGGAAGCCGTGGTAGGCTACGCTCTTTGTGATGTTCAGGCAGAAGGCGATGAACACCTCGGGCTCGATGTGGATCGTGCCGGGGAAGTCGATGTGGTGAAGATTCAGACCGAACGAAACCGTCGGCAGGATCAACACGCGGTCGGCCGCCCGGCGGCCCAGCTCCAGGCACACCGATTCGGCCAAGAACGAGTCAACGTCCAGCGGCAGGTGGGGACCGTGTTGTTCGAGGGAGCCGGTCGGCAAGATCACCACCTTCTGGGCGGCGATGGCCTCGTTCATCTCCTCCCACGTCAGGCGGGCATAGCGGTACTCGCTGCCTGCATCCATCGGCGCGATCTCCTCGGTTCTTCAGCCCGGCGGACGGGGACTGTCCCGATTTTTGCGGCCGCAAAAATGGGACTGTCCCCTTCGGAACGGGGCAATTGTAACATCAAGCCTGTTGGACGTGCAACGGTTCCTCGACGACCATCGGTTTGTTGGCGTTGACCAGCAGCCAGCAGATCACGCCCACCACGTACATGCCCGCGAAAATCAGGAAGTTCAGGTGATAGCCGGAGAGCTCGGCGGTTGTTTTTTGCACTACCGTGAGCTGGTCTGTGCCAAGACCGAGATTGGCGGCGTGGGTTGCCACCGCCTGCTGAAGGATAAAGCCCGTCAACCAGTTGGCCAGCACATTTCCCACGCCGCCGCACATGTTCATGAAGCCGGCCACGATGGCCGCGTAGCGTCGGCCGATGTCCTGGCAGAGGGCCCAGGCGGGCCCCATCGTCAGGTCGGTGAAGAAGCCGGCCAGCGAAATGGCCAGAAAGAACCAAAACGCGCTCGGCATCAACGGACAGCAGAGGAAGCAGATCACGGTCGCGGAGTGCCCGATCACGCCCAGCAGCGAGCGGCTCAGGCGGCGGTTGCCCGTGCGGCGGAGGATGCGGTCGGTCAAAAGTCCGCCCACCACGCAGCCGAGCGCGCCGATCCAGAGCGGCCCGCCCTTGTAAACGGCCCCCAACGTGCTAGCGGCGCTGACGCCGTAGTGGTCTTCGAGAAAGCTGTGGATATAGGTGATGTAGAATGCCCAGCCGTAGCTTTGGCAGGCGTACATCAGGCACAGCAGCCAGAGGTTGCGGCTGGCGAGAATGCGCGACCAGGGGACGTTCTTGTGGGCGGCCTGCGACTCGACGCCGCCGGCGCGGATCAACGCCAGCTCGGCCGCATTGACGCCCGGTTTCTCTTCCGGCCGGTTGCGAAACCAGAGTGCGAAGAGCACGCACCACACCACGCCGACGGCGCCGAACACCCAGAACGCGACGCGCCAGGCCGGCGGCGGCGACGACAGCGCTGGGGCGGCCGCAGCGGCGACCGGCGCGCTCCGAAGGGCGTCGATCGCCGCGACCAGCAACATCCACACCAGCGGCGTCAGTCCGCCCATCAGTCGGCCGCACATCCAGACGGCCCCCTGGGCCAGTCCGCGCTGGTCGACGGGGAACCAGTTGTGCACGCGCGGGTAATGTTCGGATAGGCGCCCGCCTCGCCCACTCCGAACAGGAACCGCACGATAACCAACGTCAGCAGCGGCGTGACAACGATCGGTCCCCACGCGAAGGCCCCCACCAGGCGGCCGCCGATGCTCAATCCGACCAAGCCGGTCAAGACGGTAAACGCCGACCACCAGAGGATAATGCGGATCAGTACATTCCGCGGTCCGAACGCATCGCCCAGCCATCCGCTGGGCACTTCGAACAGCGCGTAGGCCAACGAGAAGGCGGCGAAGACGCAGTTCAGGTCGGCCACGCGGCTTAGGCCCAAGTCGAGCGCAAAGGGCTTGGCGGCCGCGCCCATGCACGCGCGATCCAGATAGGTGATCATCGACAGCGTGCAGGCGAAGCCCAACACGCCGTAACGCACACGCGTGGCGGGAGGCGACGGCGAAGACTCAAGCGAGGCGCTGGCCATGGTGATCTGACAAACGAACAGTTTTGCACAAGACGGCGCGTATTTCCTGCCGCGACTGAAAACGGCCGCCGGCCATTTTAGCTGTAGGGGCGGCAAATTGACATCCCGGCGTTCGGCCGTTAAACTACCGTTTCTACCGCGTCGCAACCCGCCTGCCCCTTTTTCCCGCCGAAGGAGACCTGTATGTCTTGTCAACGATGGATGGTTTTGGGAATACTGTTGGCCGCTTTCGCCGCGCCGGTGGCCAGGGCCGTGGAGGAACCTACCAATGACGAGTTAATGGCGGGGGCTGCGGCGCGGATCGAGCAACACCGCAAGGCCGACGTGACGATCGTGGTGGTCGACGCCGCCGGCAAGGCCGTGCCCGGGGCCAAGGTCGAGGTCGAACAGACCCGCCACGCGTTTCTCTTCGGCTGCAACATCTTTCTATGGGGCACGTTGCGCGACGATCAGGCCGAGCAGGCCTATCGCCAACGCTTCCGCGAGCTGTTCAACTATGCGACGCTGCCGTTCTATTGGTGGTCGTACGAGCGACGGCAGGGCGAGCCGGACCATAAGCATGCGGAGGAGGTCGCCCGCTGGTGCCAACAGAACGGCATCCTCACCAAGGGGCATCCGTTGGCGTGGAACCACAACGACGTTCGCTGGTCTCCCGACGATCTGGACGAACTCTACCGGCTGCAATTGGCCCGCATCGACGATTGCGTGAAGCGGTTTGCCGGGCTGATCGACCGCTGGGACGTGGTCAACGAGGCGTCCGAATTCGATTGCGAGCGATGCATGAAAGCGGCTCCCAAGTATACGACCATGTGGAAAAAGATCGGCCGGGACGAATTGATCCGCGAGTGCTTCACGCACGCCCGCCAGGCCAATCCGAAAGCCACCCTGTTGATCAATGATTACTGCACCGACGCGCGCTACGAACGGGTAATCGAGCAGATCGTCGCTGCGGACGGCAAACGGCTCAACGACGCGATCGGCATTCAAAGTCACATGCACACGGGCGCCTGGCCGGCGACAAAAGTATGGCGCATTTGCCAACAGTTCGCCCCTTTCGGCGTGCCCTTGCACTTTACGGAAACGACCATCCTGTCGGGCGAAAGGAAGTGGGAGAAGCAAGGCGACTGGCCAAGCACGCCCGAGGGCGAAACCTATCAGGCCGAGAACGCCGCGCGGTTCTACACGCTCTTGTTCTCGCATCCGGCCGTGGAAGCCATCACGTGGTGGGACCTTACCGACCGCCGCGCCTGGCAGCATGCGCCGTCGGGCCTGCTGCGCGACGACATGACGCCCAAGCCCGCCTACGAGGAACTCAAGAAGCTGATCAAGGGCCAGTGGTGGACGACCAGTCGGCTCAAAACGGGCGACGACGGCACGGCCGCGTTGCGCGGCTTTTTGGGCGACTACCGGATCACGGTCCGCGTGGGCGAGAAGCCGCCCGTGGTGAAAGAAGTCTCACTGAAACGGAGCGAAACCAACCGCTGGACGGTAGAAGTGAAACAGTGAACGCACATCCCGGGGGCTGGCTCATTTTTTCGGCCTCTTGTGGCAGAAAAATGTGTCCCCTTACCGGCCCAACCAGTCTCACTTTCCCTCTTTCGCCGTCCCTTCGCCCTCCAATTCTTTGACCTCCTCCTTGATCTTCTCCTCCGCCTTGTTGACGTCGGACTTGATCTTGCCCTTGTTAACCGACATGTTGACGTTGACCTTTTCGCTGCCGGGGCCGCCGGATTGGCGCGAGAAGGTAAACCAACCGCGGAAAAAGCCAACCAGAATCAGACACAACGCAAGCACGAGCACCAGTTTCAGCACGGTACGCATGGGAGGGCTCCAGTCGTGAAGGGGTGAGGGTTGGGCCCCGAGGTCAGAGGGCAGGCATCATTCACAATTTTGCACTGATCATTCACGTTTCGTCACCACCATATTATCGCGGTGGACAAGTTCGTCGTAGGGGCAATGGCCAAGGACGCCGGCGATCTGGCGGGTTTTCAGTCCTTTGATGCGGCGAATTTCGTCGGCCCCGTAGTTGGTCAGGCCGCGGGCGAACTCGGCGCCGTCGGGACCGCGAGCGCCACCACGTCCCCTTTGCTGAACTCGCCTTCGACTTCCACCACGCCGGCCGCCAGCAGACTACGCCCTTTCTGCACGATGGCCGTGCGGGCGCCGGCATCGAGAAAGAGGCGGCCGCGGGGTTTGATCGTCAATCCGATCCAGCGTTTGCGGGCGGCCACCGTCTGGCCTTGGGCGAGGAACAACGTGCCCACCGCCTCGCCGGCGATGATTCGCCGCAAGACGTCGGGTGCGCGGCCAGAGGCGATGATCACGTTTTCGCCGCCGGTGGTGGCCAGCCGGGCCGCTTCCAACTTGCTGGCCATGCCCCCTTTGCTCAGATCGCCCGAGCGATCGCGCACCAGCCCCAGCACGGACGCGTCGAGTCGATCGACGGTAGCGACGACGTGGCTGCCGGGCGTTCGCGGATCGCCGTCGAAGAGCCCTTCCACGTCGGATAGCAGCACCAGTAGCGGCGCGCGGATCAAGTTGGTCACAATGGCTGCCAGCCGGTCGTTGTCGCCGAAGGTCGTTTGCAGCTCCTCGACGGCCACCGTGTCGTTCTCGTTGATGATCGGCACGGCGCCCAATTCGAGGCATTTCAGCAGCGTATTGCGGGCGTTGAGGTAGCGGGTGCGGTCTTCGAGATCCTCGGCGGTCAGCAGCACTTGGGCGGCGTGGCAGCCGTGCACCCGCAGCGCCTGTTCGTAGGTCTCGATGAGCATGGCCTGGCCAACGGCGGCGACGGCCTGAAGATGGGCCAGACCGGAGGGGCGACTCTTCAGCCCGAGGCGTCCCATGCCGGCCCCGACGGCTCCGGAGCTAACCAGCACCACTTGGTGGCCGCTGGAGAGCACGTCGTGGACCTGGTCGACGAGTTGCTGAATCCGCTGAGGGTCGAGCTGGCCGTCGTCACGGGTCAAGACGCGTGTGCCCACCTTGACCACGATGGTCTTGGCCAGGGCGGCGATTTCTTGTCGCAAGAGGTCGGTCATAGACCTCTAAGATAACCCGCCCGCCATCCGCGAGAAAGGCCGGTCTGAGAAATTGGGGGTTAGAAGTCCGGCACGGCCAAGGCGTGGACTCCATTGGGACGGCAGTCCGTAAGGTCCGCCGTGCGGACCGTTGTTGATGGCAAGGCCCGGCGTGATATGGTCCGGGTGGCGGACCCTACCGCGCCAAGACGCGGCAAGATGCCGCGTCTACGCCCCGTGGCGCCGCAAAGCGGCAGCGAATCGACGACTATTCGCCGGCGGCACGACCAAAGAACAGGCGGGCCGAGTTGCATCGGCGTCCGAAGACTTCGCTCGGCAGGGGGTTGCCATAGAACGGCCCAACCTCGTTGTTCACTTCCAACGGACGACGATCCAGAGTGGACTGCGCCCGCCCATAGAACGGGTGGACGTCCGGATCCGAGGTCGCCGCGCCGCCGGATGCCGATTCGGCTCGATAGGCCGGAACCGCGACGGCGTCGTTGGCAATGAATGTCTTCGGATCGTAGTTGTTCCACTGGTTATCGCGCCAGTAGACCCAGCGGTTGCTGGGCAGCCAGTACCACCACCGGCCGTTGTGGAACGTATACGCGCCACGGGTCCGACGTCGTGGAAGCCGCAGTTGTGGACGTGGCCGTTGCCTGCTCTGCGGCCCGGGCCGAGATGCCGAATCCGGCGGCAGCGAACAGGCTCGCAATGATCGCAAGGATTGTCATGGAACGCATTGTGGTGTCCTTGACCAAGTGGAAAACGGCGACCGCGCCCGGCGCGGCCGCCGCGACAATTCCGTCGCTTTCGAGGATGCGACCTACCTCTGCACTCGCGACGGAGCAGGGGGAACGGGCGGTGCCGGGGGCATTGAAGGGGCTGCCGGCGGCGCCGTGGCGCTGCGCTGGGCGAGACGCCGGTCGAGCCGCCATTGCAGCACTCAGGGCAAAGATATCGCACGACGCACTTGTACACCGGCGTTTCGACCTGGTACTCCTTCTTCACCAGTTTCTTCACGCACTTGGAATTCCCGCAGCGCGGCAAGCAGCAATCGTCGTCGCAACAGCCGTGATGGCATGCCGGCATCAGCGGGCAGAACTCCTGGGTTTCGACGCACCAACAGCTCTTCGTTTCCTTCTTCATCTCGCAGCCCAGTTGGCAGGTCTTCTGAAGACAGTCGCAGTGGCGTCCGCACTGCTGGCAGCACGAGGTGGAATCGCACGTTTCGTCCGCCGGTCTGGCCGACTGGCCAGCCAGTCCCAGAACGGCGACCACGGCGATGGTCATCGTTAATCTTCGCATCACGTTATCTCCTAGGCAAGGCGCGCCGGCTTGGGCGGCACGCGGATTGTTCAAGTTGTTTCCGTCGGTTCCGTAGTTACACGAGATGGTACAATTCTTCGCGCGCTGTTAGAAATCCATGGCGAACCGGCACTCGAGGATGTCCAGGTTTCCGCCCGAGATCCGCGAGGTGGCCGAAACGTTGTAGGTGTCGATCGAGTGGACGTAGTTGAACATCACGCGGGTGAACGGGTTGAGATACCAGTTCAGGCCGACGGTATGGTCGGCGGCCCAGCCGGCGCCCTTGATCGTGAGGTCATCGAGCATATTGATGTAGGAAAATCGGTAGGCGATTTCCCAGGCGCCATGGCCGGTGGTGGTGCAGCCGTCGCAGGTTCGCACGCGGAAGAAGTCTTCGTAGGGTTGGACGCGGTCGAAGACGCCCAGCTTGCGGTTGTACGGCCGGTTTTCACCGGTCAGGAAGTAGCTGACGAAACCATAGCCGCCGTAGAAATTGTTGTTGACGCCCCCCGTTCGCTCGACAGTGGCGCCAAACAGCTCGGACTGGAAGGAGAGAGGGCCGTAAACCAGGGCCGATTCCGCGTTCACCACCTGCCACTCCTTGACGTCGGTGAACGCGATATTGACGACCGCCGGGCCGAAGGCCGCTTCCGGCCGCGCGGCGAGGTCTGCAACCGTTCCGGTGTTGGTGACGGTGGAGGAGCTGTTGGGGTTTCCGGGAGCACTGCGGTACGAGTAGTCGAGGCCCGTGTGCAATAGCCCGCGTCCATTGCTGGCCTCGTCGTACCAGGCCAGATACGTGGCCCGCATGGTCAGATCGAGTCCCCAGTGGTCGGCTACGAAGGTGGGCGGCTGGTCAAAACCGGTTTGGTTGGTGAAGGCGCCGATGGCCCAAGTGGCCCGCTCGTTTTCCGTCCAGTTGTAGGCCATGATGCCGTCGTTGCGGCCGGGAACGAAGGCCCCTTCGTCATCCAGCGAGCGTTCCATGAAGGTGGTATAGTTGTCGCTGGTGAGCTGTTCGAGGCCGAAGCACTCTTTGAAGTGGCCGACGCGAACATTGCCCAGCACGGGCAGTTCGCGAACCTGGATATAGACGTCCTTGAAGGCGACCGACTCGTCCTTGGAGTTAATCACCGAGTTGATGCCGCGGTTGGCAAAATCCATTTCAACGATGTAGTCAACCAGCCCGTACTCGCCCAGCATGGCGAGCCGCGCCCGCCGGAAGCCGACGGAGTTGTCGGCGTTGCCGAACTGGGACACGCTGGCCGCGTTCTGGCTGAAATTGGCCATGTCGAACTGGATGCGTCCGCTGGGGGCCACCAGGGGCTTGGTCGGGGCCTGTGACTTGGCCGCAGCAGCCGCGTTGGCGTAGTCGGCCAATTGCTTTTCCAGGTCGGACACGCGTTGCGCGAGGTTCGCGTCTTGCGCCGGCGGCAGCGCGCTGAAGTCCGGCGGCGCATTGGCCGCCGTCATCGCCGAATCGGCGGCGGCCAACTGAGCAACACCGCCGCGTTGGTTGGCGGGCGCCGCGTCGGCCGAGTAGATAGGTATCGCTTGCTGGCGATCCTGCCCGTAGGCGACGGTCGTCGCTACGAGAGACGCGATCGCCAGAATGCAAATTGTCCATTGGAAAATACGCTTGTACATCATCATCCTCCTTGAAAAATATTCTCTGATGCCGGGGCCGCGCCAGATCGATTGCCGCCCCTCCAAACATGCGGCGAGCAGGACCGGCATTTTCGTCGAGTCCCCTGGATGTGATCGAATCGAAAAACGTATAAACTTCGTCGGAACAGCGACAAAAGGTGCATCTGTTTCAAACGGCGACCAGCCTTATCGACAGATCGGGAATAATCGGACCGACGTGGGGCCGCATCGTCAGGGCGAGAAAATCGGTGATAGCCGCGATAAGCGTCATAGCTTCACGCGCCGCCGGCTGCTCAAAATAGGGTTTGAATCGAAGTCGCCGTCTGTGCTGGTTGTGCCGCCTGCCGCCGCCGTTGTTTCCGTCAATTGCGGCCGCTCACGAAATCCTAACTTGATCCGGAAACAGCCGGAGTCCGAGGTTTATTCCAGACGTTCCCGGCGTGCGAACTGTAGCGGCGTGCGCGAGAAAACGCGGCAGTGCGGTTGTCGGAATTGTGTGGACCAGGACCGGATTTTTGTGTCATCTAACTCGGAGCAGTGAAAATGCGAGAACATATTTGCCAGTGGCGCGATTGGACGTTGGCCCTCCTTGTAGCCTGTGGAATGACGAGTGCGGCATGGGGTCAAGCGGATCGATTGCCGCCCCCAGCGGGCGGCGACGTGCAAACCTTCGATGACCTCCGCGCAATTTGAGCGGCAACAACTGGAGATCGAACGACTTCAATCGCAGCTTGCTGCCGTGTCGCAACCCCCGCAGATTTATCCGGTCGCCGATGCGCCGGCGCCGGCCGACGCGGCCAACAAACCAGGAGCAGACGCAAAGACGGCTCCAGGCCCGTACGTCGTGGGCACCAACCTCAGCGGCATCGTCTTCTTCAAAGACGGCGAGTTCCTCAATTTCAGCACGCCCAACAAAGACTTCACCATGCATCTGGGCGGTTGGGTGCAATGGGACAACGCGTGGTGGAACCAGCCTGAGGCCTTGCAGGTAGCTCAGTCGCCAAAGGCAGGCAACAACTCCATTCCTGGAATCGCTTCCGGCAATGCCGGCGGCGGCATGAACAACGGCACCTACGGCAGTCTCCAGGACGGCGATTACTGGCGCCGTTGCGCATCGTCCAGGAAGGCACCTTCTGGGAAACGGGCGAGTATCGGTTCAATTGGGCCCTTGAACGAGATGTGTACGACACGGTTGGGCTCGATGAAATGTGGATCGCCCAGAACAAGATTCCCGTGATCGGCACCATCCGCGTCGGGCACGTCAAAAACGCGATCGGTCTCGAAGGCGATATGACCAGCTCCAGCCGCTGCATGACCTTCATGGAAAGGTCATCCTATTCCGAAGCCATCGAATTGAACCAGAACTTCGTTACCGGTGTCTGGTTCGGCGACAGTTACGCCGACGATCGCATAACGTACCAGGCTGTGGTGTTTCGTCCCGATAATGCCAACAGCGGCGATTACTTCGGCAGCGGCCAGTCCGGTGCGCAGGCCCGCCTTACCTGCTTGCCTCTCTATGAAGATGAAGGCCGGCACCTGTTGCACCTCGCCGTGTCGGGTGGCTGGCGCAATGGAGCGAGCAATCTCGGCAGCTCGAGCTATATCGGCAACACGGTTACGTTGGGAGCCCACCCCGAATTGAAGGACGACGACCCTGCCAGTTCCATGACAAATGGGCAGGCCCTTCCGAACGCCGATAGCCTCTCGATGATCAGCACCGGTGCGCTGGCGTGCGACAACGAATATCTGATGGGCCTCGAAACGTTGTACATTCGGGGACCCTTCTCGTTCCAAGCCGAGTACGGATGGAATTGGCTGAACAATGCGTCGGGCATCCTCCCCACGTCAACGGCCGCCCATCCGGCTCTTACCGCTCCTTCCGACTACATGTTCAACGGCGGATACGTTCAAGTGGCCTACACGCTGACTGGCGAGAATCGGGCCTACGACAAGAAATCCGGCTGTCTGTCCAGGTATTACTTCGGCACTCAGGGACCGTACGAAAACGCCTACGTCGTCCGCGATGAGGCCGGCGGCACATGCTGGGGCCGGGGCGCCTGGGAAGTTGCCGCCCGCTATACCTATACCGACCTCAACTCCGGTCCTATCAACATCGCGTCGCCCACCGCCATCCGGGGCGGCATCATGGAGGGCTTCGGCATCGCCTTGAATTGGTATATGAACACCAACCTGACCGTCAATACCGAATGGATCTGGGACAATCGTTACGACTTGCCCACCGGCTCCATTCCCGGCGCCATGAGCGCCTTCGGAACCCGCGTGCAGTACTCGTTCTAACGACCCAGTTCAATAATCCCAAGCTTTCCATAGGAGAAAATAACCATGACAAAGTACTTCTTAGGAATCACCGGACTCGCCATGCTGTGGAGTGTCCCTTTCTTAGGGCAAGCTCCCACGGCAGCGATCGCCGACGACGCCGCGTGCTGCGGCAATGCTGGGTGCGAGTCGTGCGGCAATTGCTGTCCACATTGCGGCTGCAAACTGGTTCCCGTGTGCCACGTCTATTGCACAACCAAGACAGAAACTACGTATAGGTATACGTGCAATTGCGAAACCAAGTGCGTTCCCGGCGTCACGCGAATCTGCGACAAGTGCGGCAACTGCGACGGTTCCGGCCAGTGCGCGGGTTGCAGTGAAAGCGGCAACGGCGACGGCGATAATGGCTGCCAGTGCGGCTGTAAGTGCCGCATCCACGAGGTTAAGCAACTGGTGAAAATCCCCTGTGTCAAGGAGGTGCCGGTGCGAAAATGCACGGTGGAGTGGGTCTGCCCACAGTGCGATGGCCACGGCCAGTGCGCGGAAGGCGGATCGCCCTCGCCACTCGTGCAACCGGCGCCCTCTGTCGCGCCCGAGCCGCACTCTTGAGGTGGCTCTATACGGGCGCCATGGCCACGTTCGCGTGGCCATGGCGTCCGCGCTCACCTGTGCCGGTAATCGCGATGAACTGACTTTTTCAACGGGCTGCTATCGTTTGCCGGCGGGCTCCTGGCGGGCCGACAGCCGGACGATCAGCCGTTCGAGGGTCAGCCGCGGCGGCATGTTGCTCTCCCCCTTCAGTCCGAGGTCGGCTTCCAGCAGCCAGTTGTACAGTTGGCGCGCAGCCGCCGACCGATGAGTTTGAGCTGCCGTTCGGCTTTTTGCAGCACGAACGCTCGAATGCCCGCCTGTTCGAGGGCGTCGCGGAGATTCACGCGGCGGCCGGCTGATTCCGCCTGAAGCACCAGCCGCGTGGCAGCCGCAAAACGTCGCAGTGAGCCGGCGAATTTCGCCAGCAGCCCGATCGGCTGCTCGTTGGAGGCCATCAGCCGATCGAGTTGCAGCAGGGCTTCGCAAACTTTGCCGTCGAGCGCGGCGTCGAGCATGTCCCAGATGGTCTTGGTTCGCCAGCCGCCCACCGAACTCTCGACCAACTCGGGGGTGATCTTTCGTGCCTCGCCGGCCAAGAGCGCCAGCTTCGCCAATTCCTGATCGAGCAGGCCGAGCTCCGGGCCGACCAGGTCGACGAGCATTTCGCCCGCCGACTGAGAAAGCTGGACGCCGTGGTGCTGCTTGGCCCAGTTGCCGAGCCACTTCGTCAGCCGCGGAGGCGCCGGGGCGTCGCAATCGACCAGCAACCCGCTGCCGGCAATCGCCTTGTAAAGCCGCGTGTTGCTCGGCAGCGTGTCGACATCGAGCGCCAGCACGCCGCTGCGGCTCGGCCGGGCGACATAGTCTTCCAACTGCGGACGATAGAGGGTCACGAACTCGTCGGCGTCCTCGACCACGACCAGCCGCTTGCCACCGCCGAACATGGCCACCGTCGAGACCTCTTCGTACACGTCGCGGAACGGAACGCTTTCGCCCTCGAACGTTGTCAACGAGAAGTTGCCGTCACCGCCGCCCAGCACGGCCGCCCGCAAACACGCCACCGCCTGCCGGCGGAGGAACAAGTCGTCGCCAAACAGGGCGCAAACCGGCTGCGGCGGGTACTTGCCCGGCTCGGCGAGGTAATCGAGGGCTGCAACGGGCTTGCCGACCATGGCCTCAACGTTATCATTTCCAAGAGCCAAGGGCAACAGGATACGTCGGAATCGGCCGATGTTGTTGCCTGCTAAGGGTGGTCGGCACGCGGGGTGGCCAACGGCTGCATCTCGCGATAGGGCGTTTGCGACTGGTAAAGTGAAATCTTGGCCTTGATGGATTCGGCCAGCGGTTGCTTGTCTTGTTGGGTGGCCAGTTCCACCGCCTTGCGCGCCGTTTCCAGGGCCTGGACGAATCGGCCCGCCTCGGCATACGCGGCGGCCAGGGTGCCGAGAATTGCCGGTTCTCGCCGGTCGGAGAGTTCCGCCGCTCGCTCGGCCAGTTCGACGGCTTCCGCACCGTTGCGGATCGAGGCGTTCGGGTTGGTGGCCAGCTCCCAGGCGATATCGCTTAGCAAGGCGACGTCATCGGGCCGCGCGGAGCAATTCGCGCCGCCCGGCCAGTGTCTTCAAGAGTTCTTCGAGCCGGGACCGGGCGATGGCAAGGTTGTTGCCGGTCTCCGCGTCGCCGGGCTTGATGGCCAGCGCCTTCTGAAAATGGGCGATGGCCTCGTCGAACTGTCCCGAGTCGGCCAGAGCGACGCCCAGGTTGTTGTGGGCATCTGCAAGGTTGGGATCGATCTCCAGCGTCTTGCGGTATTCGGCCGTCATTTCGTCCAATTGACGCAGTTGGGCCAGGGCATTCGCGAGATTGAAGTGATACGCCGCAATTCGGGCGTTCAGTTCCGTCGCCCTGCGAAGATGGACGACGGCTTCGTCCATTCGTCCTTGCCGCGCCAGAGTGATGCCGAGGTTGTTTTGGGCCTCCGCATATTCGGGGTTGAGTTCGAGCGCATTGCGAAGGTGGACGATCGCCTCGGCATCCTCTCCCTTGTTGCCCAGGGCGAAGCCCAGGTTGCTGTGGGCTTCCGCATAGTCGGGCTTGATTTCCAGGGCCCTCCGGTAGTGGGTGATCGCCTCGCCCATCTGTCCGCGCGTTGCCAGGGCAAGACCGAGGTTGTTGTGGGCTTCCGCGGAGTCGGGCTTGATTTCCAGGGCCTTCCGGAAATGGGCGATGGCTTCGTCGTACCGTCCGCGACGCGCCAGGGCGATGCCCAGGTTGTTGTGGGCTTCCGCGGAGTCGGGCTTGATTTCCAGGGCCTTCTGGTGGCGGGCGATCGCCTCGTCCATCCGTCCGCGCATTGCCAGAGCAAGACCGAGGTTGTCTTGGGCTTCCGCGTTATGCGGGGCTTTGGCCACCGTGTCTTCCCAGATGGAAAGCTCGCTCTGGTAGTCCACATTCCGCTGGAAAGTGAGAAATCCGAATGCGATACTTGCGAACATCACCAGCAAGCCGCCGCCGGCCTGTAACGCCGGCAAGCCAATTATCCCGCGACGGACAAGCCATTGGCCCGCAACCCAGCCGCCCACCACGACGCCCGTCGCCACCGCCGCCAGCGGCAGATACATGCGGTGTTCGAAAGCGAGATCCTTAATCGGAAACACGCTGGAGGTCGGCGCGAGGATCAAGAAGAACCACGCCCCCACAAAACTCCACTCCGGCCAGCGAAAGATCGACCAGGCGGTGACTGCCAGCAGGACCACCATCAGCAATAGCGGCGGGACGATCTTGACGGCCGTGTCGGCTACCGGCCAGCCGTAGTCCAAACACAACCCCGTCGGCCAGAAACAAAGCCGCAAGTAATGCGCGATGACCCCGGGCTGGCTGAACGCGTATTGCAACGGACTCACGTTTTCGACCGCCAGCACGCCCGCCTTGGGATACTTCCCCGCTTGGCCGAGCATGATCGCCGCCAGAACGGCCCACGTGCCGGCCAACCCCACATAAAATGCCCAGCGGCGGCGAACGATCTCACGCCACGAAGCGGCCACAAACGCCCGGTCGTACCAGAGGATCAACAGCGGCGCCGCGGCCGCCACTTCCTTGGTCGCCACGGCCAGCAGGCAGCAAGTCACCGAGCCGGCATACCAGCAGATCATGGGGACTGTCCCGATTTTCGCGTTAGCGAAAATGGGACTGTCCCCTTCAGCGCCGCGGATGAAGCAATAGAGCGTCAGCAAGAACCACAGCCCCATCAACGATTCGTAACGCTGGTAGATATAGGTGACGCTTTGGGTCTGCAAGGGGTGGACCAACCATAGCAGGGCCACGGCCAGTGCCAAGCCAAAGGCCGCCGGTCCGAAACGGGCTGCCAGGCGTCCCCGGACGAGCGTGCGGCGGATGATTCCAAACAGCGTCAGTGCCGCGGCCAGGTGGATGGCCAGGTTGACCGCGTGGTAGCCCCACACGTTCAGGCCGCCCACGGCGTAGTTCAGGGCGAACGACCACACCCCGACCGGCCGGTTCGTATCGACCATCGGCGCCCAGGGAGGCCAGAACGTACGGATTGCCAGGTTCTGTTCAATGAGCCCCGCGCCGTCGAAGACAAAGGGAGCGGCAAAGCTATTGCTGAAGACAGCCACTGCCGCCAGCACGAGCAGCCCCGCCGCCAACATGATCGACCAACGAGAAGTTGCCCCGGCAAATCGAGTCGGCAGCGGCGCGGACCGCTCGTTGCCGGACGCCGCGCTTTTTCCGGGCGAAGCCGCCCGATTTTTCCCGCCAGGTTTCGATCGTTTGCGACGTTTCATGGGCCAAAAGACAGTTTCTTTACACAAACCATGCTAAGGATGGCCGGCCGGACGGACCGAGGGCCGTTGGATGTCGCGAAAGGGAGTTCCCGCTTCGTACAAGCGAATCTGGGCCTCAACGGATCTTGCTAATGACCGCTTGTTCTGCTTGGTCGCCAGTTCCAAAGCCTTGCGGGCCGTTTGTACGGCTTCGGGAAACCGGCCCGCCTCGGCCTGGGCGGCGGCCAAAGTGCCAAGAATCGCCGGTTCTCGCCCCTCGGAAAGTTGGACCGCTCGCTGGGCCAGTTCCACCGCCTCCCCGCCGTTGCGGATCGAGGCGTTGGGGTTGGTCGCCAGCGTCCAAGCGACGTCGTTCAACAGGGCGAGGTCGTCGGGATGCGAACGGAGCGATTCGCGCTTTCCGGCCAGCGACTTGAGGATTGCTTCCCGCCGCGATCGGGTGAGGTCGAGGTTCTTGCGCACTTGCCCGTAGTCGGGATTGATTTCCACGGCCTTGCGGAAATGGTCGAAGGCCTCATCAAGCTGTCCGCGGCCAGCCAGGACGGCGCCGAGGTTGTTGTGAGCGCCCACGTGATCGGGGTCGATTTCCAGCGCCTTCTGGTAATGGGCTATCGACTGCTCGATCTGGCCGATGCTGGTCGAGGCGATGCCCAGATCGTAGTGGGCTTCCGCGTCGTTGGAGTCGATTTCCAGGGCCTTTTGAAAATGGGCGATGGCTTCATCGCTTCGTCCGCAGTTGAGCCAAACCACACCGAGGTTGCAGTAGGCTTCCGGGTAGTTGGGCTTGAGTTCCAGCGCCTTCTCGTACTGGCGGATCGCCTCGTCAACCTGTCCGCGGTCGCTCAGGGCGACGCCCAGGTTGTTGTAGGCTTCCGCGTAGTCGGGCCTGATTTCGATCGACTTCCGGAACATCGCTACGGCTTCATCCGCTCGTCCGCGGTCGTGCAGAGCGCTGCCGAGGTTGTTGTAGGCCATCCAGCAAGCGGGATTCCCCTTGATCGTCGTCCGATAGAGCGTCCCCACGTCGGCGTACATCTGGCTTTGCCGCCAGGTCAGGTTCGCCAAGATCGCCAACAACACCAGGCACGCCGCATAGCCTCCCGGCCGGTTCCATACCCGCCAGCGGCTCAACAGCGACGCCGCTCCCGCCGCCGCCAAAGCAATGATCCCCAAGCCGGCCAGGTACTGGAAATGATCCGCCACATAGGAAAAGACGAACGGGTACACGTTGCAGAAACCCAGCACCGGGAAGAGCGTTCCGGCAAAGTACAGCAGCCCCGCCAATGGCCCCCGCCACCGCCGATGCAAGCTCCATAAAGCGATCAACACCAGCAACGCTGACAGGGGAAACAGGTATTGCCACCACTCGGCCTGGCTGATTTCCCAGCGGGGGTAGATGAAGACCAGGTTCCCGGGCCAGAGCAGCTTGCCCAGGTAGAACCACATCACCCGACCCGCGATCAGGCAGCGTTCGATCACTGTCAGGTCGAACGACCGCGCCTTCGGCACCGATCAGTTTCCGTTCCACCCAAGCGGTCAACAGGCCGGCCCCCGCGCCAAGAACGAAAAATGGCACAAGCGGCAGCACGTCGCGCCGCCATGACAACCCGCCTCGCTGCCACCAGAAAATCACCAGCACAGCGCCAGGCAGCGTCGCCGTGACCGTCTTACTGAGCAACCCCAGCACAAATAGTCCCAACGCCCCAAAATACGATGACCTCCTCCGCGACTGGTCAAAACGGAGGTAGACCAGCATGGCCGACAGGTAAAACACGGCCGAAAGCGTGTTCTTCTGCTCCGTGATCCAGGCCACCGATTCCACTTGAATCGGGTGCAGGGCGAAGATGGCCGCCGCCAGGTAGGCGCCGGGGATCTTCAGGCGCCGCAAGACCAGAGCCACCATCAGGGCCGCCGTCGCGTGCAACAAGATGTTTATCAAGTGATAGCCGAGCACCGCGTTGCCCCACAGCTTGTGCTCGATCCAGAAAATGCTGTGCAGCAGCGGATAATACTGTTGCGTGGCCTTCAGGTCGAACCAGATGCGGTACAATCCATGCCAGGAACGCAATTCGGGGCGGGTAACATGCGCTGCATCATCCCAAATGAAATGGCCCTGCCAAGCCGGCTGGTAGACCAGGAAAACCGCCACCACCAAGGCGACGACGAACAACCAGTCCCGTGCACCAAATGGCCGGGCCGCCGTACAAAACAAACCCGGCAGCGGCGAACGTTTCGGCCAAGCGGCTCCGGATGCGAAAGAATATTGCCGCGGCTCCTTCCATTTGGCCGGCCGGGATGGACGGTCTTGACGTGTCATCGATGGATGTTGCCCACTGCTTCGTTCTTGGCCGAGTACCGCTACGGCCGGCCGGACGGACGGACCGAGGGCTGTTGGATGTCGCGAAAGGGAGTTCCCGCTTCGTACAAGCGAATCTGGGCCTCAACGGATCTTGCTAATGACTGCTTGTTCCGCCCGGCCGCCAGTTCCAAAGCCTTGCGGGCCGTTTGTACGGCTTCGGGAAACCGGCCCGCCTCGGCCTGGGCGGCGGCCAAAGTGCCAAGAATCGCCGGTTCTCGCCCCTCGGAAAGTTGGACCGCTCGCCGGGCCAGTTCCACCGCCTCCCCGCCGTTGCGGATCGAGGCGTTGGGGCTGGTCGCCAGCGTCCAAGCGACGTCGTTCAACAGGGCGAGGTCGTCGGGATGCGAACGGAGCGATTCGCGCTTTTCGGCCAGCGACTTGAGGATTGCTTCCCGCCGCGATCGGGTGAGGTCGAGGTTCTTGCGCACTTGCCCGTAGTCGGGATTGATTTCCACCGCCTTGCGGAAATGGTCGAAGGCCTCATCAAGCTGTCCGCGGCCAGCCAGGACGGCGCCGAGGTTGTTGTGAGCGCCCACGTGATCGGGGTTGATTTCCAGCGCCTTCTGGTAATGGGATATCGACTGCTCGATCTGGCCGATGCTGGCCAAGGCGATGCCCAGGTCGTAGTGGGCCTCCGCGTAGCTGGAGTCGATTTCCAGGGCCTTCTGGTAATGGAAAATCGCCTCGTCGAACCGTCCGCGACCCGCCAGAACAATGCCGAGGTTGCAGTGGGCATCCGCGTAGTCGGGCTTGATTTCCAGCGCCTTTTGGTAATGGGCAATGGCTTGCTCGACCTGTCCGCGACTCGCCAGACCGATGGCGAGGTTGTAGTCGGCTTCAGCGTAGTCGGGTTCGATTTCCACTGCCTTCTGGTAATGGGCAATAGCCTCGTCGAACCGTCCGCGACCCGCCAGGGCGATGCCGAGGTTGTTGTGGAAGTCCGCGCAGTCGGGGTCGATCTGTAGCGCCTTCTGGTAATGGGCAATCGCCTCGTCGAACCGTCCGCGACCCGCCAGAATAACGCCGAGGTTGTTGTAGGCCGCGGCGTGGTCGGGTTTGATTTCGATCGCCTTCCGGTACCGCGCTACGGCTTCGTCCGTTTGTCCGCGGTCCTGCAGAACGCTGGCCAGCAGGTGGTGGGCCATCCAGCAAGCGGGATTTTCGGCGATGATGGTTCGATAGAGCGTTTCCGCGTCGGCGTGCCTGTGGCTCTGCTGCCAGGTCAGGTGGCCGAAGATGGCCAAGGGCACAAGGCACAAGGCGTATCCGGCCGGGCGACCCCAAAGTCGCCAGCGATGCAACAGCAACGCCGCGCCGGCCGACACGAGGGTGATGATCCCCAGGCCCGCCAAGTATTGATAATGGTTCGCTACGAACGAGTATAAGAACGTGTAGAGGTTGAAGAAACCGAGCATGGGGAAGAGGGTTCCGCCGAAGAACAGGACGGCCGCCAGCGGGGCCCGCGTCCAACGCCGGATCGACCACAACGCGGCCAACAACAACGCCGCCCCCAGCGGAAACATGTACTGCCACCATATTCCAACGTCGATCTGCCAACGCGGGTAGATAAAGGTAAGCTGCGTCGGCCAGAAAAGTTTCCAGGAGAGAAACCACACCGTCCGTCCGGCGATCAGACAGCGCTCGACCAACGTCAGCGCGAACTCCGGCCCGACGCATTTGTTGACCTGCAATTCCCACCAGGCCGTGATCATTCCCCCGCCCGCCCCTAAGAGAAAGAATGGCAGCAGGGGCAGCACGTCGTTCTTCCACGACAAGCGTCCTCGCTGCCACCAGAAGATCACCAGCAGTGCGCCGGGCAGCGTCGCAATGACCGTCTTACTGAGCAACCCCAGCACAAATAGTCCCAACGCCCCAAAATACGATGACCCCCTCCGCGACTGGTCAAAATGGAGGTAGACCAGCATTGCCGACAGGTAAAACACGGCCGAAAGCGTGTTCTTCTGCTCCGTGATCCAGGCCACCGATTCCACTTGAATCGGGTGCAGGGCGAAGATGGCCGCCGCCAGGTAGGCGCCGGGGATCTCCAGTCGCCGCAAGACCAGCGCCACCATCAGGGCCGCCATGGCGTGCAGCAGGATGTTTACCAAGTGATAGCCGAGCACCGCGTCGCCCCACAGCTTGTGCTCGACCCAGAAGGCGCTGTGCAGCAGCGGATAATACTGGAGCGTGCTCCCCACTTCGAACCAGATGCGATACAGTCCCTGCCAAGATCGCTGTTCGGGGCGGGTAACGTGTGCTGCATCATCCCAGATGAACTGGCCCCGCCAGGCCGGCTGGTAGACCAGGAAAACCGCGACCACCAAAGCGACGACGAACAACCAGTCCTTGGGCCCGAAAGCCCGCGCCGTGCCTGCGGAGGCTCGATGGGGTTCTGGCGATCGGGCCGACGGCGCAGAATGCTCGTCGCCGGTGGGCGCGCCCTTCCGCAGCGAAGCCGCCGACGTGTTCCCACCAGGTTTCGATCGTTTGCGACGTTTCATGGGCCAAGAGACAGTATAGCCCACGGCACTGTTGTGGCCAACGTTCTCTCCGCGTTGAGGCTGGATCGAACCGGCAGCAGGGGGCTACGGCATCGCGCGGGAAGGGGAGTTCCCCCTTCACAGAGCGGAATCTTGGTCTTGAACGGTTACCTTGCCCGTCGCTGCCACCTTGCGTAGAACAGGAACGACCCCAAGATTGTCAGCGCTAACCCGCCGAACTCGATGCCCGAGATTGATCCGCCGACCCAAGCGTAGCGGAACATCTCGTTGAAGTCTTCCGGGACGCCGCGAAAGGCGTGGCGGTAGAACTCCGGGCTGAGGGCGGCAAGCCCCATCCCGAGCAGCCCGCCGACCGCCCAGCAGACCAGCGCAGCCGCGGCGACGAACAGCAGGACGGTCGCGCCGAAGCCGTAGCTGCAGCGCACCTTGGAAACGCAGCCGACGACGATCGTGAACACCAGGGTGAGGAACAGGCCGAACATCAGCCCCTCGAAGACCCCCTGCGCGACGCTCGCCCGCCACACGTCCTCGACATCCTGCCAGCGGAGGATGTTGCGGAAGTAAAGCGGGCTGACCCAGCCGTTGATGCTGTTGGTCAACGCACCGAGCAGAACGCCTGTCAGGACGCCAGTGCCGGCAAGCCCGACGAGGGCAAAAGGACGGTGTTGGTCCGTGTGTTCATCGCATGTCGCCATAAGCGCGTCTCCCTTGTGTGCCCGGGGATTGGGGGAATCATCCTGCCATCCGGGGTTGCCCGTCAAGTCGCCCCGCAAAGGCGTGTCGAGAAAGGCATAAGTTCCGGCGAGACGACCGACGGTTTCATCAACGGGCCGCCTCGAAAGCTTTTGTCGTGCTCGTGTTTCCTCAGTTCTATCGAACTCCGTAGATGCGGCGTCTCGCCGCATTATTTGTAAGTTCCTCTGCACGCGGCGGGACGCCGCTTCTACTCCCGGGAACAGAGGCGGCGATTCTGTGTCGATATAACACGCGGGATCGCCGAATTTTACGGAATCTGCACTCAGGAACGATGATGGGCCGATCTCACGGCTTGGTTTGCCCGGCAAATCTTCCCTGATACTGCGCATGGCCGTCACACCTCTCAAACACGAACTGGCAGATCCGAGTATCCGGATACAGGGCCAGCGGTGCATGTCCGAGGTTCACGATCTCCAGGACCTGATGGTTCGAGATGCCCGGGTGCATGAAGCCCGCGGTGACATGGACGGCAAGGCCGAATCGTGCGAACCTGCTTCTTCCTTCGAGGCGACCGGAGATGTTATCGGCCAGTGTGATCTTTTCCCGCGTGATCCCCAGGATCATCTCGCCGGGCTTGATCACCACAAAACTCCCGTCCTTGACATGGACGCTCCTGGTGATGTCCTCGAACCGGGAGTCGTTCTTGACGTGGTAGACCTTGGACTTCTTCTTGAATACTCTGAAGTCGCTCCCGAGCGTGAGATCGATGGACCCGGGGCCGACCTGCGACCTATCGAGCGGATCGATCCTAATCGATCCATTCTTCAATGCCTTCTCGATCTCTGTTCCGATCAAAATACTCATGTTGGCGAAACCTTTCTTCTGTTGTTGCGTGCTAAGGGTGGTCGGAATGCGGGGTGGCCAACGGCTGCATCTCGTAAGAGGGCGTTCCCGCCTCGTAAAGTCGGATCTTGGCCTTCAGGGATTCCGCCAGTGACGGTTTGTTTTGTTCTGTGGCCAGGTCCAGGGCCTTGCGGGCCGTTTGCACGGCCTCCGAGAACCGGCCTGCCTCGGCATAGGCGGCGGCCAACGTGCCCAGAACCGCCGGCTCTCGCCGGTCAGACAGTGACTCCGCCCGTTGGGCCAGTTCGACGGCTTCCGCACCGTTGCGGATCGAAGCGTTGGGGTTGGTTGCCAGCACCCGGGCCGTATCGTCCAACAAGGCGACGTCATCGGGCCGCGAGCGGAGCAATTGGCGCCGCCCGACCAGCGCCTTGCGGATTTCTTCCCGCTGGGATTGGGCAACACCAAGATTGTTGCGCGCACCGGCAAACTCGGGCTTGATTTGAAGCGTCTTGCTGAAATGGGTGATGGCCTCGTCGATCTGCCCACGGCCGGCCAAGGCCACGCCGAGGTTGTAGTGGGCCTCCGCGTAGTCGGGCCGGAGTTCTAGCGCCTTGCGATAATGGGCCATCGCCTCATCGGTCTGACCGCGGCCGGCCAGGACGAAAGCGAGGTTGTTGTGGGCCTCCGCGTAGTCGGGCTCGATTTGCAGGGCCTTGCGGTGATGGACGATTGCCTCGTCGCCTTGCCCGCGTTGGGCCAAGGCCACGCCGAGGTTGTCGTGGGCGGCCGCGTGGTTGGGGTTGATTTCCAGAACCTTACGGTAGTGGACGATTGCCTCGTCGCCTTGCCCGCATTGGGCCAAGGCCACGCCGAGGTTGTTGTGGGCCTCCAGGTAGTCGGGCTGGAGTCTCGCGCCTTGCGGTAATGGGCCATCGCTTCATCGGACTGACCGCGGTTGGCCAAGACGAAGCCGAGGTTGTATTGGGCCCGCGCGTTGGCTGGGACCTTGGCCGCCGTGTCTTCCCACATGGCAATCTCGCTCTGGTAGTCTACGTTCCGCTGGAAAGTGAGAAATCCCAGTGCGATACTTGCGAACATCACCAGCAAGCCGCCGCCGGCCTGCAACGCCGGCAAGCGAATTATCCCCCGACGGACAAGCCATTGGCCCGCAACCCATCCGCCCACCACGACGGCCGCCGCCACCGCCGCCAACGGCAGATACATGCGGTGTTCGAAAGCCAGATCGCGAAGCGGCATGACGCTGGATGTCGGCGCCAAAATCAGAAAAAACCATGCTCCCAAGAAACCCCATTTCGGCCAACGAATCAGAGCATAGACGGTTGTCGCCGCCAGCCCGCCAATCACCACTATGCCCGGCACAACATCGCTTGCGGTCCGAGCCACTGGCCACCCGTAATCCAGCACCAACGGATGGGGCCAGAACGACAGCCCCAGATAGTGCAGAATCACGCCAAACTGGCTGCGGGCGTATTCCATCCACGAGACGGGAAGTCCGTAGCCCGCCCAACGGCTGCGGCTGAACGAGAACGCAAAGAGCAGGGCAAATGCCACCCAAGCGGCGGCCAGACCCACATACATCCCCCGCCGCCGACGCCATGCCTCAGAAAACGAACCCGCCAAAAAAGCCCGATCGTACAGCAGGATGGTGATCGGGATCGAGACGGCCACCTCTTTGCAGCCCATGCTCAACAAGGCGGCCGCCGTCGCCGTCGCACCCCAGCGGCCAGGATGGATCGACGTGCCGCTGCGAAGGGCGGCGTAGAGGGCCAACAGGTAGAGCAGCCCCATCATCGACTCGTAGCGTTGAATGACGTAGGTCACGGCCTCGGTTTGCAGTGGGTGAAGTGTCCAGATCAACGCTACCGCCAACGCCAGCGGGGTCGCCGCCCCGGCAAAACGTCCGCCCAAGCTGGGCAAGAGGAGCGTCCGGCGGACAATCCCGAAGAGCGTCAATCCGGCCAGCAGGTGAACCAGCAGATTGGTCAGGTGATAGGCCCGCGGCTCGATGCCGGCAACAGCATAGTCGAGGGCCAGGGAGAGATTCACCACCGGCCGGCCGTGCAACGCCGCCCGGCCATCGCTCGGCACGATAAAAACGTCGCGGATCGGCCAAAGATGGCGGAGGGAAATGTTTTGGACGATATCGGCTTGATCATCAAAGGCAAACGGGCATTCAAAACTGTTGGAGTAGGCCGCCACTGCCGCCAGCACGAGCAGCCCCGCCGCCAGCATGATCGACCAACGAGCAGATGCCCCAGTAAATCGAGCCAACAGCGGCGCGGACCGCTCGTTGCCGGATGCCGCGTTTTTTCCGGGCGAAGCCGCCCAAGCATTCCCGCCAGGTTTCGATCGTTTGCGACGTTTCATGGGCTCAGAAGCAGTATAGCTCGCCGCGCCGTCGTGCCCAACCTATTCTCCCCGTTAAGGCCCGACCGAACCGGGCGGAGTGTAGTGCGGCATCTCGCGGTAGGGCGTTCCCGCTTCGTAAAGCGAAATCTCGGCCTTGATGGATTCGACCAGCGGCTGCTGGTTTCGTTGGGCGGCCAGTTCCACGGCCTTGCGCGCCGATTGCACGGCCTCGGCAAACCGGCCGGCCTCGGCGTAGGCCGCAGCCAAGGTGCCGAGAATTACAGGCTCTCGCCCCTCGGAAAGTTGTGCCGCCCGCTGGGCCAACTCGACCGCTTCCTTGCCGTTGCGGATCGAAGCATTCGGATTCGTGGCCAGCATCCAGGCTGCATTGTCTAGCAAGGCGACGTCATTGGGATGCGACCGGAACGATTCACGCCATTGGGCCAGTGTCCTCAGGAGTGCTTCCCGCTGGGACTGGGCTATACCGAGCTTATTGTGGGCGTTGGTGTCGTCGGGTGTGATTTGCAGCACTCTCTGGTACTCGGCCGTAGCCTCGTCGAACCGTCCGCACTTCCCCAGAGTGATGCCGAGATTGTTGTGGATGTTGGCGTCATTGGGGTTGAGTTCCGACGCTTTCCGGTACTGGGCAATGGCCTCGTCGAACCGCCCGCACCTCCCCAGAGTGACGCCCAGGTTGTAGTGGGCGGCCAGGTAATCAGGATCCAACTCCACGGCTTTCCGGTAATGGGCCATCGCCTCGTCGAGCTGTCCGCGCACCGCCAGGGCGGCGCCGAAGTCGTTGTGGGCACTTACGTAGTCAGGCTTGATCTCGAGGGCCTTCCGGTAGTGGGCCATCGCCTCGTCAACCTGTCCGAGCGTTACGAGAGCCATGCCGAGATTGCAGTGGGCTCGCTCGCTGCCAGGGACTTTGGCCGCCGTGTCTTCCCAGATGGAAAGGTCGCTCTGGTAGTCCAAGTTCCGCTGAAGAGTGAGAAATCCGGATGCGATACTTGCGAACATCACCAGCAAGCCGCCGCCGGCATGCAACCCCAACAAGGAAATTACCCCGCGACGGACAAGCCACTGGCCTGCCACCCATCCGCCTACCACGACGCTCGTCGCCACCACCGCCAGCGGCAGATACATGCGATGCTCGTTGGCGAGATCCTTGATCGGAAACACGCTGGAGGTCGGCGCGAGGATCAAGAAGAACCACGCCCCCACAAAACTCCACTCCGGCCAGCGAAAGATCGACCAGGCGGTGACTGCCAGCAGGGTCACCATCAGCAATAGCGGCGGGACAATCTTGACGGCCGTGTCGGCCACCGGCCAGTCGTAGTCCAAACACAATCCGGTCGGCCAGAAACATAGCCGCAAGTAGTGCGCGATGACCCCGGGCTGGCTCGAGCGCGTATTGCAACGGGCTCACGTTTTCGACCACCAGCACGCCCCCCTTGGGATATTTCCCCGCCTGGCCGAGCATGATCGCCGCCAGAACGGCCCACGTGCCGGCCAGCCCGGCATACAATGCCCAGCGGCGGCGAACGATCTCACGCCACGAAGAAGCCACAAACGCCCGGTCGTACCAGAGGACCAGCAGCGGCGCCACCGCAGCCACTTCCTTAGTCGCCACGGCCAGCAGGCAGCAAGCCACCGAGCCGATGTACCACAACATCGCGGGGACGGTCCCGATTTTCGCGTCAGCGAAAATGGACAGTCCCCTTCGGCGCCGCGAATGAAGCAATACAGCGTCAACAAGAACCAAAGCCCCATCAAGGATTCGTATCGCTGGTAGATATAGGTGACGCTTTGCGTTTGCAACGGGTGAACCAGCCATAGCAGGGCCACGGCCAGCGCAAGGCCAAAGGCCGCCGGTCCGAAACGAGCCGCCAGGCGTCCCCGCGAGAGGGTGCGACGCACGACTGCAAACAGCACCAGTGCCGCAGCCAGGTGGATGACCAGGTTGGCCGCGTGGTAGCCCCACACATTCAGGCCGCCCACCGCATAGTTCAGGGCGAACGACCACAACCCCACCGGCCGGTTCGTATCGAGCATCGGCGCCGAGGGAGGCCAGAGCGCACGGATTGCCGGGTTCTGTTCGATGAAACCCTCGCCGTCGAAGACAAATGGGCCGGCGAAGCTATTGCTGAAGACGGCCACTGCCGCCGGCACGAGCAGCCCCGCCGCCAGCATGATCGACCAACGAGAAGATGCTCCAGCAAATCGAGTCGGCAGCAGCGCGGACCGCTCGTTGCCGGACGCCGCGCTTTTTCCGGGCGAAGCCGCCCAAGTATTCTCGCCAGGTTTCGATCGTTTCCGACGTTTCATGGGATGAAAAACAGTATAACCCACCGCGCCGGCACGGCCAATGTTGCCTCCCTGTGAAGGCTGGGTTGGGCCGGCAGCGGGGGACTGCGGCATCGCGCGGAAGAGCGTTCCCGCTTCATAGAGCGGAATCTCGGCCTTGACCGACTCCGCCAGCGTTTGCCGATGTTGTTGCGTGCTAAGGGTGGTCGGAATGCGGGGTGGCCAACGGCTGCATCTCGTGACAGGGCGTTCCCGCCTCGTAAAGTCGGATCTTGGCCTTCAGCGATTCCGCGAGTGACTGTTTGTTTTGTTCTGTGGCCGGGTCCAGGGCCTTGCGGGCCGTTTGCACGGCCTCCGAGAATCGGCCCGCCTCGGCATACGCGGCGGCCAGGGTGCCGAGAATTGCCGGTTCTCGCCGGTCGGAGAGTGACTCTGCCCGTTGGGCCAGTTCGACGGTTTCCGCGCCGTCGCGGATCGAAGCGTCGGGGTCGGTTGCCAGCACCCGAGCCGTATCGTCCAGCAAGGCGACGTCATCGGGCCGCGAGCGGAGCAATTCACGCCACCCGGCCAGCGCCTTGCGGATTTCTTCCCGCTGGGATTGGGCGACACCAAGATTGTTTGCGCACCGGCAAACTCGGGCTTGATTTCCAGGGCCTTCTGGTACTGGGCGATCGCCTCGTCGCCCCGGCCACGCATCGCCAGACTCAAACTGAGGTTGTTGTGGGCATGGGCAAAGTTGGGGTCGATTTCCAGCGCCTTCTGGTATTCCCCCATGGCCTCGTCGACACGCCCACTCTTGGCCAGAGCCGCACCGAGATTGCTGTGCGCCTCCGCGTAGTCGGGCTGGATTTCCAGCGCCTTCCGGAGATACGTGATGGCCTCAGCGACCCGTCCTTGCCTCGTCAGGGCCGTGCCAAGGTTGAGGTAGGTCCTTACATGGTTGGGATTGATCGCCAGGGCCTTTCGATAACAATCGATCGCCTCGTCAATCTGTCCCCGCCTGGCCAAGGTCATGCCGAAATTATTGTAGGCCATCCAGCAAGCGGGATTCCTGTCGATCGTCGTCCGATAGAGCGTCTCGACGTCGGCATGCATTCGGCTTTGCCGCCAGGTCAGGCTCCCCAAAATCGCCAACAACACCAAGCACAGCGCATAGCCTCCGGGCCGGTTCGACAGCCGCCGCCGGCCCAGCGTCGCCGCCGCCGCGGCGAATACGGCGCAAGGCACGATCATGGCCGCATACTGCGAGTGATCCGCCACCAGAGAGTATTCCATAAAATAGATGTTTACGAAGCCCAGCACCGGCAGCAATAGCGCCACGTAGCAAACGATCAGCATCACCAGCGGCCGGCCCCAGCCGCGCCGCTGCCACCACGCCAGCCCCAGAAGGATCGCCAGCAGCAGTCCCGGCAGATAAGCCAGCATGTTGCGTTCATCGATGCTCCATCGCGGGTACACGAAAATCAGGTCAACCGGCCAAATCAGCTTCCCAAGGTAGAACCACACCGCGCAGCCTGCCACCGCGGCTCGGCTAAAAAAGCTGTCGCAGCGCACTGCGGTTCCTCCCGTCCCTGCCAGGTGTTGCGACGACACTTCGATGCAGGTCATCACCACGCCGATCAGCAGGTAAGGAAGGACTTGCAGCAAATCTCGCCGTGTGATGCGACCACGCTGCCACCAGGCACACGCCAGCAGCACCACCGGAAGCGTCACGGCGATCACCTTGGCCAACGCCGACAGCAAGAACACGCCGATCGACAGCATAAAGCACCACTGCCTCCCGCGTTCCTCGTAGCGCAGGTAAAGGAGCATCGAGAGCAGCGCCAGCAAGAGAGATAAGATGTTCTTGAGTTGCGTGATCCACGCCACGCTCTCGACGTTGACAGGGTGGAGCGCAAAGAGGGCCGCCGCGAACATCGCCCCGGGCACCTTGAGGTGCGCAAGGATCCGCCACACCAATATCGCCGAGATGGCGTGCAGCACCATGTTGACGAGGTGGAAACCGGCCGGATGGAGACCCCACATCGCAAACTGGAGCCGGTAAGCCGTAAACGTGACCGGTCAGTAATTGATATACGTGCCGGGCACCCATGCCCGGAGCAGGCCGCCCGGTTTGAGCACCGGATTGTTCAGCAGGTGCAAATCATCGTTCCAAATGAACCCGCCCCGCCACACCGGCTGGTAAGCCAGGAAAACCGCAACCACCAAGGCGATGACGAACAACCAGTCCCTCAGACCGAAAGCCCGCGCCGTGCTTACGGAGGCGCGGTGCAGTTCGGGCGATTGGGCCGATGACGATTGACGGTCGGGACGTATCACAGATTGAATTCCAGCTCTTTACGCGCACCGTGCTAAGGTCGGAGGGACTTCGAGACAGACGGTTGCGCATCGCGATAGGGGACACCGGTTTGGTAAAGCTTGATGCGGGTCTGAAGGGTCTCGGCGAGGACCGAGTTGTTTTGGCCGGTGGCCAAGGCCAGGGCCCGCTCGGCCGTCTCGACGGCTTCGGAAAACCGCCCTGCCTCGGCAAGGGCGGCCGCCAAGGTGTCGAGAACGTTCGCATTGCGGCCGCCGGTAAGCTGCATCACCCGTTGAGCCGATTTCAACGCCTCGGCCCCGTTGCGGAAGGACGCCTCCGGACATGTCGCACGCAACCACGCCAGGTTGTTCAAAGCCTCCTGGTTATCGGGCCTGACTTTCAGGATCTGCTGGTACTGTCTGAGGGCCTCCTCACTGCGGCCACGACCGGCCAAGGCCAAACCAAGGTTGTTGCGGGCTTCCGCGAAGTCCGGCTGTATCTCCAAGGCCTTGCGGAAATAGCCCATCGCCTCGTCACTTTTCCCCTGCCCGGCCAGAATGATACCCAGCTTGTTGTACGTCTCGACGTCGTCGGGCCTGAGTTCCAAGGCTCTCTTATAATGGGTGATCGCCTCGTCGAACTGTCCTCGCCCTGCCAGAGCGTTGCCAAGGCTGAAGTGGGCGTTAGCGTAATCGGGATTGATTTTCAGAGCCGTCCGATACTGGGCGATGGCCTCGTCGAACTGCCCGCGAGCAACGAAAGCCGCACCAAGATTATTGCGGGCGATGGCGAAATCAGGCGTGATGCTGAGGGCTGTCTGGAAATGGGCGATCGCGTCATCGAGTTCTCCACGGTCGGTCAGGGCAGTGGCGAGGTTGCTATGGGCTTCGGCATACTCGGGATTGATTTTCAGGGCCGTCCGATACTGGGGGATGGCCTCGTCGCCCCGCCCGCGAGCCGCCAGAACCTTACCAAGATTATTGTAGGCGACGGCGAAATCAGGCTTGATTCTGAAGGCTGTCTGGAAATGGGCGATCGCGTCATCGAGTTCTCCACGGTCGTTCAGGGCAATGGCGAGGTTGTTATGGGCTTCGGCATACTCGGGATTGACTTTCAGAGCCGTCCGATACTGGGCGATGGCCTCGTCGAGTTGTCCTCGCCTTGCCAGAGCGTTGCCAAGGCTGAGGTGGGCGTTCGCGTTGTCGGGCTTGATTTTCAACGATGTTCGGAGATGGACGATCGCGTCGTTGAACTGTCCGCGGTCGATCAGAACATTCGCAAGATTATTGTAGGCCATCCAGCAAGCAGGATTCCTGTCGATCGTCGTCCGATAGAGCGTCTCGATGTCGGCGTACATTTGGCTTTGCCGCCAGGTGAGGCTCCCCAAGATTCCCAGCAGAACGAAGCACGCCGCGTAGCCTTCGGTCCGATTCCACAGCCGCCAGCGGCTCAACAGCAACGCCGCTCCGGCCGCCACCGGGGCGATGATCCCCAGACCGGCCAGGTACTGGAAATGATCCGCTACATAGGAGAAGAGGAACGGGTACACGTTGCAGAAACCCAGCACGGGGAAGAGCGTTCCGGCGAAGAACAACAGCCCCGCCAAAGGCCCCCGCCACCGCCGTCGCAAGGTCCATAAAGCGATCAACAACAGCAGCGCTGCCAGTGGGAACAGGTATTGCCACCACACGGCCTGGCTGATTTGCCAGCGGGGGTAGATGAAGATCAGGTTCGCGGGCCAAAGCAGCTTGCCCAGGTAGAACCAGATCACCCGACCCGCGATCAGGCAGCGTTCGATCAGTGTCAGGTCGAACGAGGCGCCTTCGGCCCCGATCAGTTTGCGTTCCACCCAAGCCGTCAACAGGCCGGCCGCCGCGCCAAGGACGAAAAATGGCACAAGCGGCAGCACGTCGCGCCGCCATGACAACCGGCCTCGCCGCCACCAGAAGATCACCAGCAAAGCGCCCGGCAGCGTCGCCGTGACCGTCTTACTGAGCAATCCCAGCACAAAAAGCCCCAACGCAACCAGGTAGAACGGCGTCTTCCGGGCTTCGTCGAAGCGGAGGTAGGCCAGCATGGCTCCCAAGCAGAACACGGCGGAGAGGGTGTTCTTCTGTTCCGTGATCCAGGCGACGGATTCGACTTCAATGGGGTGCAGGGCGAAAATGGCCGCTGCCAGGTACGCCCCTGGAATCTTCAACCGCCGCAGGATCAATGCCACCAATAGGGCCGCGGTGGCGTGCCATACAATGTTGATCAGGTGATAGCCGAGCACCGCGTCGCCCCATAGCTTGTGCTCGAACCAAAAGGCGCTGTGCAGCAGAGGATAGTATTGTGGCGTGGCCTTCAGGTCGAACCATATCCAGTACAGTCCGTGCCAAGAACGCAATTCGGGGTGGGTAACGTGTTCTGTATCGTCCCAGATGAACTGGCCGTGCCAAGCCGGTTGATAAACCAGGAAAACCGCAACCACCAAGGCGATGACGAACAACCAGTCCCTTGGCCCGAAAGATCGGGCTGTAGCCGGGAAGTCTGGCCCGGATTTTGGCGACCGGGTCTGCGGCGATGGGCGATGGCGACGTTTCATGGGCTCAAAAAACAGTATAGCCCGGTTCACGCTGCCGGCCAATATTGCGTCGCCGCGCGACGATGCGAACCAACGGTGGCCGGCACGTCCATCGCCGACGAGGCAAAAGAACGCAAGGGTGGCGGAAGCAAGCAAAAAAAGGCGGGAATGCCCGTCCTTCCGGCATGATCTCCATGCCGCGTTCTTCTTCCGGCCCTTAACGCCCGGAACGCTCGTCGATGATCAGCATCCAACCTTTCTGCGGCTGCACCGGGATGGCCTCGTCCGGCGTGAAATCGGCCTCCAGCTGAAAGCGCTCACATTCGGGAGCGTGCAGACGGGCCTTCGACGGATCCAAACCGAGCGCCTTCCAATCGACGCGCAAATGGACGTTCGTTTCTGCGGGAGCCCAACTGGCCAGCGCGACCAGCGCCCGATCCTTGCGCACGTAGACTGTCGCCGGCACGGCTGGATTGTCGGTGCGCACGGGGCAGGCCGCGTCCCAATAGCCCAGCATCTTCGCGTCGGCGATGCCGAAGCGATCCCACACTTTCCAGACGTTCGTCGGGTTACAGTTTTTCCCGCCGGTGCGCCAGAACAGCCGCGAGGTCATGCCATAGAGCACGCCGCGCCACGGGTTGCCGCCGCCCTCGAGCATTTCGCCCATCACGCCGAACGGGATGCCCGAGGTCTGTACGAGCCACTGATCCGGGCTCATGGCGTTGTAGTTGAAACTCTCGCCGAACCACGTGCGATCGACGTACGGCATGAACTCCAGGTACTTGTTGGCCGGGCCGATGGAATAGCGCGTGTTGGAATGCAGGTCGATCAGGCAACCGCTGCGGGCGCTTTCCATGACACGGCGCATCCGCTGCAAGATGCGCCGGTCGTAGGAAACGTCGTCCAGGTACAGGCCGTCGATCCCCAGGTTCTTCACCATCCAGCCCAGCCCTTCGACATAGTAGTTGTACCAACGCGATTGGCCGGTGGTGATGAAGGAGGCGTCGGCACTGCCGTCGGCAAAGGGTGAGTACCACCCGGGCGTGTAACCGGTGATCATGTGCTCGCGCATCCAGGGGAATCCGCCGCCGTCGCCCGCCGCAATCACTTCGTTGCCGAGACTGCGCAGGGCCCAAAGCTCGGCCGTGTAGTTCGATAGCTCGCGGAGCGTGTAATACAGTTTGACCTTCACCCCCTGGCGGTGCATCGCCGTGGTGAACTCGCTGATCAGCTCGTTGGTGCAAAACGGATAATTGATGTACGGATTACGCCGGGTGGCTTGATGCACATTCACCACGTTGACGCCCGCCGCCAGGGCTTCGGACGTCGGGTCGGGCAGGCTCGACTTGGGCGGCGGCTCCGGCTCGATGTGCCAGTACCGCGTCTTGAAGTGCGTCGCCGGGTCCAGTGGTTTGACGGGCGTGACGATCAGCGCGAACTCGAAGGTGATTTTCTCGCCGGCGGCGAGATGCCGCGGCCCGCTGAAGGCGGTAGCCAACACCTGCCCGCCCTGCTGGCGGACGGTCACGCCGCCGCGGCCCTGATTGCCCCAAGTCGGCGGCGGCGCCGGATGGTAAAGATTCAACAACGGCCCGTGGTATGCCCCGCCCAGCAACTGGCATTGCATCCCGGCGTCGGGGCTGCCCAGCCAGAAACTGTCGAACGGGCCGTCCCACGTCCAGCGATGTTCCTTGGGCCGGCGCCCCCCAACAGGCCGGCGCCCATCATGTAGCCGGACGACTCCTCGCGGAACGGCAATTCCAGGCGGACATCTTGCAGATCGGCCGCGGCCGCCGCGCTGAAAGTCATCGCGTAATGAAGATAGCCGTCGAACTCCATTGCCCCCTCGCACGCCAGCATGGCGTCGGCGGCGGTGGATCGCGATTCCCATTGGACTCGCCCGGGGCCGATCTTGTTGAACGTCGACGGCTCGGCATGCAGCGCGATCGGCCCTGCCGCCGTCTCCACGACCAACCGGGCCGGCGCCGCGAGCACCTCGTGCGTACCGGCCGTTACCTCGGCCGGCAAACCGCCGTCGGCCAGGCGAACCTCGCGCCCCAGGCAGGCGATGCGGGCGCCTTGCACCGTCGAGCGCCGTGTAGGGCGGCACCACGGCATCCTCGTCCAGGCCGATTGTCGAATTGAGCCAACGCAACCGCGCATGGCGCCACAAGTCCGCGTCGCCGCGATCCGCCGCGAAGCGGTCGGTGACCGTCACACGGATCGCAACCGTCTCGGGCGGCGTGCCTTCGGCGCGGACGGTCGCCGTACCCGTATAAACGCCCGGCGCCTGCTCGGCCGCGACATCGATGCCGCACCACATCGCCTGCACGTGGCCCACCGGCACGTCAACAACCTTCGTCAACGGTTTGCCATACGGATCGATTCCGTCGGTATTGAAGCAGGTCAATGCCGCGGCGGAAATTTGATGGTCGGCCGCATCGCGCAAGCCGGAGAAGCGTACGGTCAGGTTCGTCAGCGGCTGTTTCGCGGCGAAGATGCCAAACTGGAACGCGTAATACTCGTTGCGCATCGCCTCGCCGGCAAACTCGGCCTGAGGCCCTCGCTCGATCCAGCGCAGCGGCAGATCGTTTTGCATGTGAATGGGAAACCGGCGGTCTTCGGGAAAGATCAACATCGCTTGCGGATGATCGGCGAGGAGGGCGGCCGTTTCCGCAGCGGTGGCAATCACCTCCATCGGGTCGAAGCGGTCGAACTCCGACCGGGCCTGGAAGTCGATCAGTCGGGCCGCCGGCAAGCGTTGCCAGTCGCCCGACTTCAGGACATCAACTCCCAGCCCGTTCGCGTCGCGCCACGTGGCATCCGCAGTCTCCTGATATGACTGGTATTCGGCCCGGTCGCCCGCATAGCGGCCCCAGGAAAGATAGGGTCGGAACGGCAGGTAATAGATGCAGTAGACGCCGCTGGTCGCCGCTTGGAACACGAAATCGGCCGCCTCGCGGGTCGCGCCGGTGCGCACCACGTTCGCCACGCGACGGCCGGCCGGATCCATCACGATGACCGCGTGGCGGTCCATCCCTTGCAACTGAAGTCGCCAGGGGAGGTGTGCCTGCACGGCCGGCGCCGCCGCCTCGACGTGCACGCGAGCCCGGTGATGTCCCAGCGAGATATCCCAACGCTCTTGTTGATTGACCACGCTGTAGGTCGCCTCGGACGAAGGCTCTGCCGCGAGGACCATCGCGGCACCCGCACAAAGCAACCACGTCATCAGCCGGAATGATCTCATCGCAGGCTCCTCATCGGGGTCGGTAGTCGGGCTAACGGTAGAGGCCAAATCGTTCGCTGCCGTCAGGATGATCATCGGCGTAGGAATCGCTGATTACTCCCCTCGCCGTCGATTGGCGGCTCAGGGTCGCAACGGGTAGGGGGCAGGATCGGCGGCCGAATCGAATCATACTTCCAACCGCGCACGAATGCCAGCGCGGCGCAGGGATACCCTCAGAGGTCAAGGGGGCGGTTGGTCGATTCACCTGTACGAAAGGTTCATCGGGGCTACGATGCTGCTCTTGGCGGTGACGATTCCGAATCCTTGCATTGACGGGCCTCGCCACCGTTCTGTCTGCCTCGAATGGGGACCCGTCCGTCCCGGATTTGCGCCGGCACGTTTGATGCTACCGCAGAAGCAGTGTCAGAAACAGGGTCGATTTTCGCGATGTTCCGGAATAGGTATGGGTAGATGGAACTACCCACGGACAATCTCTGGGGCTCTCTGTGGTCGCCATCATGAGCGACTACTGATCGTAAAGCGCAGCCAAGACGTGATCAACAGCCAGTGTGCGGCGCACGCCCAGCGGCAACGTGCCGTTCAGGGTTGAACGAGCAGCGTGTGACGATTATCCCGGCGTAGCCGCTTTGCGGCAACCCGGGCCATCTTGTTCAGTCCCTTCGGGATTGGCAGATGGGCCGCTTATCGTTCCAACTTCATGGGCCGGCTGTCGAAGCCGATCTCATCTACGAACAGGCTGAAGTTTACGTCGTCCTGCGACCAGCAGCCGAAGCGGATGTCCCATACCTTGGTCTTGGTAAGCGAGTTCTTGCTGTCCAAGTCCTTGATCGGGATCACCACTTCGTGCCATTTGCCGTCCATCAGGTCGGGACAGTAGGTCAGCATGTCTTCCATCTCGGTCTCTGTTTTGTCGTTGGCGCCGAGTGCGACCTTAAGCTCGGGCGGTTTCTTGTCGCCGGTCACTTTCGCCCAGAAGGAGACGTTCTTCTGCTTGGAGATGTCGGTGCCCGCATCCTCCGGACTCCAGCCGAACCAGTTCCAGCCGCAGCCCAGCCACTCGCTGCCGGCGCCGTGGAACTCGAACGTTTTCTCGCCCTTCGTACGCACTTCCTTATCCTGCGATCCGATCGTGACCTTGCTGGCGTCGGGAACGGACCAGCCCTTGGCGTTGTCGCCCTTCTCGTCGCCGTCAAAGACCACGAGCTTCTCTACGGCCTTGGTTTCCTGGGCGGCGGCCGGCTTCTCCGCGGCAGCTTTCTCCTCAGCAGCCTTCTTCTCTTCGGCGGCCTTCTTTTCCGCAGCGGCCTTTTCGTCAGCGGCCTTCTGCTCGGCGGCAGCCTTCTCTTCTTCGCCTGGTTTCGTCATCTCTTTCGATTTTGTGCCCGACTGCTCCGTAGCGCCCGGTTGGACCGCACCACCAGTCGGCGGCTTCCGCTTTGCTTCCGGTTGCTGGGGGCATCCCGTAGCGAACAGACCTACACACAACGCCAGCATCAAGACCGCGAGTTTTCTCATGAACATTTCTGCATCCTCCCGGAAAAGAACCATTTCATTTTCCAACGCGGCGCCGCAGGATCGTCCCGCGCATGCCGAACGGTCAAGATAGTCGGCCAAACCGCAATTGTCAACCAGCATTGAGGTTACGAGCGTGCCTTGGAGGCTCGTCTCGGCCGGTTGCCGTGAGCGACTTGGCGGCTTGCTGCGGTATTGCTATCGGAAAACGGCCTAACGCCGATACTGCTGACCAGTTCGACCATCGCTGCCAGACGGCCGACCATGTCTCGGCACAAGCAACTCGCTCGTCAAACGAGCCCCGATGGGTCGGAGCCGGTCGATCCGAACCAGCCCCTCGGCCGACATCACGGCATTCTGCCACACTCAAAGGAATGCGGTTGTCGGTGTCATGCGTCTGACCGGCGGAGCAGCCGCCTGGGAGCCTCAGAATTCGGTCGTATTCCAGGATGCCCGGGACGCGTATGGGCAGAGGAGACTAGCAACGAATCGTTGCCCAACTCGGCGCGTTGTCGCTAGCAGCCACCTTGTACACGTTTGTGCAGAGTGCCTGGCGAAACTGTCTAAACGTGTGACCGTACCTGATGGACGTTTTTGCGCCTCCCGGCAATCGCGCCGACAGAGACCGCCGCCCCTGAAGCCTTGCTGCCGGACCGCTGTCCAGGCCGAACACCGCCTTGAACAATCGACCTGCAGAGATGCGATACAATCAAACACGAACGTGGAGCGCACTATTCTCCGGTCTAGTGGACCGTGTAGGGGACCGTTGAGGTTATCATCCTTCGGTTCCCGCAACGCACGCGCACCTGGCTGGCAGCGGCGTTGGCGGGCAACATGAAGGTGAACGACTGGCTCTGTCCCAGCGTCAGCCCCTGGAACCACTGCGCCGCCGGCCAACCCTTCGGCGTCGGGCTCGCCGCTGCGATCAGGTCGACGATGCCGTCTACCGGCGTGGGCGACGCGCCGGTCAGCGTCACTCGGACACCGCCCGCCATCGGGCTTGCTGCAATGTTGACCGTACACACGTTGGTGACCGTTGCTCCCGACACCGCCGTGTCCATCGCAGTGTAATCGCCGACGTTGCACTGGAGATACGTCGGACGTTGCGCCGCCACCTGAATGGTAGAAGTCGTGGTTCCGGTAATTGGGATCGCGTTGCCCATCGTGTCGAAGGCCTGCAGCTTCGACGGACTGATCGCCAGGGTCAACTGCATCGGCGTGGACGTATTCCAGAAGGCGCACACTCCCGTGGTCGTTCCTTTGAACATGTGGGCGTACGTGTTGCTATCGGGGTTGTGGGTCTTCTGAAAGGTTGTGCCCTCGATGAACGAGGCGCAAGCGTTCAGCGCCGCCAGCCGCGGGCGAGGAATGTAGTCTCCGAAGGTGACGCTAAATCCAACCGTCGGGTGGTTGTCTGCGGAGAACCAGAAGAATCTCTGGCTGCCCTGCACGAGGGCAGATATGACGTCCCGCGCATAGAATTGTGCCACGTCGGTCTCGGACATCCAGGTTGTCTTGTAACCGTCGCCATCGGCATGGATCCCTTGTTCGGTATCCCAGATCGGCATCGTGGTGGGGCAACCTCCGGCAGTCATGACCGTGCGGAGGGGCGGGACTCCAATCGGATAGTTCTTCTCAGGCAGCATGAGGAAGCTATAGGGGTGCTCGCTGACTGCGTCCATGTCGCCCGCCGTGCCGTTGGCCAGCACCGCCTGAATGTTCACATAGCCGTTGGTCAGGTTCGGGCATCCCGCGAAGCCGATGACCTTGGCATTGGGATCATTTGCAGGCAGAACGATGTTCGGTCTGGTCTCCTGCAGTAGTGTGGTGTAAACAGCCGTGGTGCAGGTGCCGTGGTCGTCATACCCCGGTTCGTTCCAGAGTCTCGTAGGCCTTGATATTGCCCGCGTAGTGCTGCGCCACCTTGCCGCAGAACAGGCCCCACTCGTTCATCATGCTGGAGTAGGGCGGCTGCTGCTCGCTGCCGCTGGCCACGCTGCCGGCCCACGCCTGCTCATAGTTGTATACGTATCGCAACAGGACCGGCATGATGCGAATGCCGGTGCCGTTGGTCACGGAGTTGAACTGCCGGTCGTATTCGGTGAACGTGTAGGTCCCTTCGGTCTTCTCGCACATGCCCCAGCCCCACCAGGCCCGGATCCACTTCACCCCGCACATGGAAAACACCTGCATTTCGCGCACCAGGTGAGGCGTTGGCTCGCGATCCATGTGCGTATTCATAGCGAAAATGGAAGTGTCGGGATTTGCGACGTTCTGCATGTTGACGACCACGGCGTACTTCATCTCGGCCAACTGGTGCCACATCTGGCCTTCCGAAGTGAGATTGAAGCCGAGGCGGAACGTTCCGCGCAGGCTGGTGTTGATGTTATAAGTCAGAGTTTGGAAGCTGTTGGCGGGCACTGTGACCGTGCCCAGGGACGGAACCCCCGAAATCGAGTTCTCTTGCCAGTCCGTAATGGTCGGCTGCACAGTCACGCTGTGAGCGACCGTATCCGTGTTGACGACATTCAGGGTCAGGGGCGAACTCGCGCCGAAAACGAACACGTTGCCCACCGGCAGTCCGCTCCACGGTCCGACGTTGATTTTGTCCTTCAGGGCCAGAAGGGTCGACTCATCGCCGGCGATCAGACGCACGTCATCGACGTAGAGGTCCTGCCCGGTTGACGGGGGAGCGAATTGTATGCACACGGAAGGCGCGGGAAGGTTGGCGGGAACCGTAAACGTCTGCGTAACTTGCGACCACGACGCGCTCAGCGTCGGGTAAATGGGGAAGGGCGAAATGGTTGCGATGTTTGCCGGGCCACCGCACTGGCAAATCGAAACCTGCGGAGAGTAGCTGCTGGCCACCTTCATGCGACAGCTAAACGTGTATTTTCGGCCGGGGTGCACCGGAATGGGACGGGAGATTGCTCCTGGCGGACTGCCGCCGCCGGGAGCGGTCGCATAATCCGCGATCGCGGTGCTCAGAGTGTGCAAACATTTCTGACCGCTCGCCGCGCCGCCCGTAGTCTCCCACACCAGGTTCATGTCGCCGTAGCCGTTCAGGCGCCACCCCATCAGGCCCGACTCGAAGTCGCCGTTGGGTACCAGGTTGCCCGCCGGTGTGGCCGGCCCGGCGGCCGGCGGAGTTGAAATCGGCAGGAACTGGCGGGCGTTGTTGGAGATGCGCAACGAGTCGATCTTGCCGTCCATTTCGGCGCCCGTGCTCGACCAGTCGTCGTTTCCGATGATAAACTTCGCGCCGTAGCCGGCGCTCATCAGACCGGTAGTCATCCCCGTGAACTGGGTCTGCGTATCGAGGACGCCGTTGACGTAGATCGCTCCGGTTGCCGTCGTGGAACTGGTTTGTTGGTAGGTCACCGCCACGTGGACCCACTGCCGGATCGGCAGAGGCAGCACACCATTGACAGAATAGGAATTGCCGTTCAACCTCGAACGTTGCCGAGACAACGCCGTCCCCCAGAGTGATAAAGTAGATCCCATTCTTGCAGATCAGGTAACCGCTCGTATAGTTGAGTTTAACCCAAGCCTCCACGGTCATGGCGGCTTGCGGGTGATTCGACGGATCGTTCAACAACATACGCGTAGCTGGAATTCGATTCCTGGCCGGTATCCGTTGCCAGGGCATAGTACTGTCGTCCCGGAACCCAAGTCGCGTTGTTCACGTTGATCGGTTTTCCGCCCCCCAATTCGTTGGCCGAGGTCGTGCCCGAGCCTTCCCTGAATAGGTACAGCGCCGTCGTATGGGAATCGGCGGTGAACGTGGTCTGCACGGCCTCCGAGGCAGCAGCCCACGAAGCGAGGATGGTTGCCGCAACTACCAATGAGCAGAAATAGGCGCAGATCGAGCGCAATATCATCCGCATGACCTTCCTCCTGGGTAAATACCCAAAAATTTCTGTTCCGGATAGAGTGGCCCAACTCTAACAATCTTAGCCGTGCAGTGCAAACCACACAAGCGTTTTGGCGGCTTTCTGGGGTGTGCCACCGATTTGTGACAACCCTAACGGGTGGCAGTAGTAGGTTTTCTTTGTGCATTAGTCGCCTGAAATAACGACCTCGCCAACCCGACGGAAAATTGCCGGAGAAACGGCAGGAAGCTCCAGCCCTGCCTTTCCAAAACATCCGATGCCGAAACCGCATCCTCAGATTCTCTGCCCCAAAGGCCGGTTCTCTTCCGTCAAGTCCACCGTTTTGCATGTCATCGCACTGCCCAGTTCGCGATGGCCTAGGTCCTTGGTTGGCTGGCTGACCGCCTCAACACCCACATCCGACCGAGAGCGGAACTCGATCGAGCAAGTCAGGACCCTCGACCACAGGCCCCTGCTTCCGCCGTCACTTTAGCGGATACCCCTCCGGTGACACCAATCTGGCGCTCGAACTGGTTGGCGTCCGATAGCAATAATGGTTCGTTTTGCAGAAACCCGACCGACTGCTCGCCGTTTTGCCTGGTTTCCCGGCAGGGAGACTCCGACATTGCCATCTCCGAATTCAAAGTGCCGGGAGGCCGTGCGGCAAGGGGGTTTTCAACGCCGTGGAGCCGCATTCGGAGGGTGGCCCGGTGATCAGGGCAAATCGAGTCGCCGGTGGAGTGCGTTTCGACGCTGGTGTTTTGTGAGGCGGAACCGGCAAAGTAGGCTCACACGACCGAAGCCATGACCGCGGTGGCAGCACAACTGCCACCCTGACCAAAGAGTCTCTCGTGGCTTCGCCACCACGATAGCAAGCGATCGCGGCTACCCCGCAAAAACAGGACTTGGGTTTCAGGACTTGGGTCTTGGGTCTTGGAGTGCTTCCGCAGCCGATCGGTCGTGGTCCCATTGAAGCGCCGAAGGCCGAAGACCTAAAACCGAAGTCCCGCGGCGTTTCGCCAGCCGAGACGGCCGCACCACAACAGGGCAGAAATTACATCCGCGATGGCCGCGATGGCAGGGCGCTGGTTTGGCCGATGGGATGGATGTCGCGAACGCGAATCGTCGGATGCGCCTGGTCGATGGTGATCGGCTCGGGCGTCTCGTGCACGCCTACGTTGCCCGCCTCGTCGCGGACCTCCAGCCGCAAGTAGATTTGCCCCGGCGTGCGGGCGTCGATCGGCCAGGCATAGCGGCCCGTGTTGTCGAGCCCGCCGGCAATGGGAATCCACGGCCCGCCGCGCGTCTCGGCGAAGGAGAGCGAAACAGGCCGGGCAGCCAGCATCTGGTCGTCGGCGTGATAGGAAATGATCAAGTGTCCCGCCTCGGAGTCAACGCCCTGCTGGGCGGAAATGATCCGGGCGGTCGGCTTGGTCAGGTTGACGCCGACCCAGAGGTCGGGCAGGTCGCCGCTCTTGGGCGGCACCCCGCCCAGGCCCGCGCCGTTGGTCACGACGATGCGAAAACCGTAAAAACCCTCTTCCTCAACGCTCACCAGCAGCGGGCTGCGCTTATTTCGGCTCACCGCGAAGCTCTGCCAGGTTTTGCCGCCGTCGCGGGTGCCCCACAGTTCCACCCGGCCGATGCCCGAGGGGCCAACCGCGTTCGACCTCATACTCCAACTCGAAGAGCCGCGAATTGACCATCCGCGGTCGTTCGCCGGGCGGCAGACCGGGGATCGTCACCGCGCTGCCCTGGCGGTCATCGGGATCAGGATACTTGTTGCCCACCGGCGGATTGACGGCAATGGCCACCGAACCCTTCGGCTCGGCCGTCGGCGCATCGGTTCGGGCAGCCGCCACGTCGGCGTGCGGGATGCGGACGCGGGTTTGCGGCAGGAGCGGCTCGGCCTTGACGACCGTCGGCTCGGCCTTGACGACCGTCGGCTCGGGCTTGACGACCGTCGGCTGGGCGGCAGGCGGAACGACGGGCCTCATGTCGGCCGAGCGGCTGTCGATCAGCACCTTCACGCCCGGCTCGGTGATGGTTTCCGGCCAGACGTGGCCCGAGCCATCGACGGTGCGGATGGCGAACCAATACTCGCCGTCGGCGGCCGCACGAAAGAGAAAATGCTGCTGCGCGGGCGGGACCTTGGTGTACAGGTCCCAGTGCGCCCCATGATCGCCGGACACATACAGTTGCATTTCGACCGGCCGCCGCGCGGGGTCGTCGATTTGGCTCGTACGGAAGGGGATCGCAAAGAGGCGTTGTCGGGTGACGATCGGGCCGGTGGCCGCCGGCATGGACACAGCCGCCGGACTGGTGCCCGCCTCCGAAACCAGGGTCATTGCCAGGAGCAGATGGGAAAGCCACATAGCCGTGATCTCGCGCATCGGTAGCCGACAGTACCGCAGAGATCGTATCGGATATGCCGGTCACGAGACTTGAGAAAGAACGATCGATGGCCACGATGGGGAAAGATGGGAAAGATAGGCCACCAACGAGCGCGGCCGCCAAGTCCATAGGGTCCGCCGTGCGGACCGCTGTTGATGTCAAGGCCCGGCGTGATATGGTCCGCGTGGCGGACCATACGGACTTCGGTGTTCGCTTGTTTAGGGATTAGTGCAACGCGTTCAGATCAACCTTCTCTTCGCTGTCGATGGTCGTCATGGCTTCCAGCGTCTTCGGATCGATCCCTTTGTTCAGGCTTTGCACGTGGCCGTCACAGAACAGCACGTTGGCCACCGACGGATGATCGCTCGATATGTTGAAAGTGTCGGGATCATGGCGGTCGGCCGGACAGTCGATCACATAGGTCATCTTGTCCGTTTGCAGGTCGGTCGGAGCCAGCCAACACGGACTGAGGCCGGCCGCCTCGACCACCATGATCGTACTGCCGATGCCGTGCTTGATGTCGCTCATGCGTCGTCCGTTGGGACCATCGGAAATCGCGTGCGGACCGACGAGCATCGCGTAGTCGGTCGTGCCTAGGCTGCGTAACGTCGGATCGCTGGGGCACTGATATTCGGCGGGAATCAGCGGCACCAGTGTGAGGTTGTGCGGACTGTCCCACCGCTCGTCTTGATGGTACTGCGCGTAGAGGTTCTCGTAGCCCATGAACGGCAAGATCATTACCCGCCAACTCTGCATCGGCTTGCCGTTCTCGTCGGGGATATAGGCCGGCGGGAAGCAGCCGTACTTGACCTCGTATTCGTGCATTGCCAGCCCGATCTGGTGCAGGTTGTTGGTGCAACCCGCTCGCCGGGCCGCCTCGCGGGCCGCTTGCACGGCCGGCAGCAGCAGGGCAAGCAGCATTCCGCCGCAGGCCAACAGCACCGGAATGCACGCCGCTAGTACAATCAGGGAGATGCAGCCTGGCCCCAGCCCGCGTTTAGGCTGCACGGAAGCTACCGCTGGGCTGAAGGGTGATCCGAACGCCGTGCCGGGAACGGTGACAGTCTTTCCACAATGGGCGCACGGGCCGCTTTGGCCAAGGTACTGGTCGGCCACATTGGTGACCGTGCCACAATGGGGGCAGGTGAAGTTGACGGGCATGATCGATTCTCCAACGGGCGAAGGAAAACCCTCTCGGGGAGGTATATGTTGTCACAAGCTCATAGAATAGAGAATGCCCGGCGACCCGTCAACTCGATAATAGTTAAGATGCGGGGTTGGGGCGTGGGATAATTCCTCGGCACTGGGAGCTTGGCCTAACGCTCGGCTGGACTCTGCCTAGCTTAACCTGGATAATGACGGGTGTGCGGCGGCACGAATGTCTCTCTAGCCGGCGGCGGCCAACAGCAGATGGAACGGTTCTGGCAGTTGGAGCCCGAGTGGCTGGTGCTCTGGATCGCCGTCCTGGCGGTCCTGATCGCGGTGGCGTGGTACGTCGTCGATAAAATTCGCCCCAAGCCGGCACAGAAGGAACCGACAGCCAGCAAGTGGTTGTCAAAATACCGGGAATTGCACTCCCAGGGTGTGCTCAGCGACGAAGAATACCGAACAATAAAAACTACCTTGACCAAGCAACTCCAAGACGAGTTAAACGGTAACGAGGAAGAAGATTAGAACGGGCGCAGAAGCACCTGCGTATTAAAGCGAAGACACCGGGGACGAAGGAGCAGGCATGCCATCTGGACGAGACTTCAACGGCGGACGTCGTGGAGCCGGCCCCACAAAGAAGAACGCTTTCTGCTCCTTCTGCCGCAAGAGCTATCGAGACGTCGGTCCGCTGGTGGAAGGCCCGGGTGACGTTTACATCTGCGGTGAGTGTATCGACCTGTGTCAGTCGATCCTCGAACAGGAGCGCCGCCGGCGGGGGGCCAGCAAGCCGCTGTTCAGCAAGATTCCCACGCCGCGCCAGATCGTCGGCCAGTTGGACCAGTATGTGATCGGCCAGGAGCACGCCAAGAAGGTGCTGGCCGTGGCCGTGCACAGCCACTACAAACGGCTGATGCACACGGTGGCCAACTCCGACGTCGAGATCGACAAGTCGAACATCCTCCTGATTGGCCCCACCGGCTCCGGCAAGACGCTTTTGCGCAAACCCTGGCCCGGATTCTCGACGTCCCCTTCGCCATCGGCGACGCCACGACGCTGACCGAGGCGGGCTACGTGGGCGAGGACGTCGAGAATCTGCTCTTGAAGCTGCTGCACGCCGCCGACTTCGACATCGAACTGGCACAACGCGGCGTGCTTTACATCGACGAGATCGATAAGATCGGCAAGACCAGCCAGAACGTGTCGATCACCCGCGACGTCTCCGGCGAGGGCGTGCAGCAGGCGCTCTTGAAGATGCTCGAAGGCACCGTGGCCAACGTGCCGCCCCAGGGCGGACGAAAGCATCCCGAGCAGCAGTACATCCAGATGGACACCAGTAACATCCTCTTCATCTGCGGCGGCACCTTCGTCGGGCTCGACGACATTATCGGCCGGCGGCTGGGCAAGCGGACCATCGGCTTCACCCAGGAGGGCGTCGGCCACGATCAGATGGAGTTGGGCGATCTCTTGCAGCAGGTCACCAGCGACGACATCCTCCACTTCGGCATGATCCCCGAGTTGGTCGGCCGGCTGCCCGTGGTTTCGGCCCTGCGGCCGCTCGACCAGAACGCGCTGGTCCGCGTCTTGACGGAGCCCAAGAACGCCCTGGTGAAGCAGTACCAAGCGCTGTTTGCCATGGAGAACGCCGAGCTGGGCTTTACCGACGCTGCCCTGAAGGCGATTGCCGAGCGGGCGATGGAAAAGGACACCGGCGCCCGGGCGCTCCGCTCGATCATCGAGGACGTGATGCTCGACATCATGTTCGAGCTTCCCGACCAGCCGGCCGGCAGCCGCTATCTGGTCAACGACGACATCGTCTATGGTCGCCAGCAGCTCGTGCCGCTGCCCGCAACGACCGAGCAGAAGACGAAGACGGCATAGCGATTTCTGCGAACGCTGGTGAGAATTGGGATCGCAGTGTGATTGCCATCCCAACCGTGCAGGAGAAGCCGGCAAAGCCTATGTGGCCGCACGCGTCCACGCCCATTCGCCAAAGACGCTCCCCAACCGCGTGGCGCCACGCACTACGCGATACATTGCAGCGCCAGGCTACTTGCCGCCCCGTCGAGGAAGGGGTAAGATGCGCAGCCGCAAGCGTCGGCCAAGTCGGCTGAACGCACATTGTGGAAGCGACTGCGCCCCCGGCGGCGGATGGTCACCCGCTGCATTACTATATAGGGAGGAACGCCGTAACCGGCGGTCCCATGATGGACGAGCCCAAATTTGCTTCGATTGGGAAAGCAACGGACAGTATTGACGTCCGGCTCAGTTATCGAATTGTCGAGCTTTTTTCGGAAGGGCTGTATGCGAGCCCAAATAAGGCCGTCGAGGAGTTGGTCGCCAATTCATTCGACGCGGGCGCCATTCGCGTACATGTATTGCTCTCACCAAACCTCCACGATCAGGACGCATCGATCGTCGTGATTGATGACGGCGAAGGCATGGATGCGGGAGGGCTTAAGAATCATTGGCTTATCGGCATTAGCAACAAACGGCGTCTGGGTGTGCTCCCGAAAGGCAGGCAGCAGATTGGGCAGTTCGGCATCGGCAAGCTTGCAACGTATGTATTGGCCAAGTGCCTGACTCATATCACGAAGCGTAACGGAAGGTATTTCTCGACCTCAATGAACTTCGCGGCGATCGACAGCCGCGTTCAGCTGGAGGTCGAACCCAAGACACCCGTCAGAATTCCGCTCCGTCTATTGACCGAGGCAGAGGCGAAGGTAGCCGTCAAGGCTTGGACTGAAACCGCCGCCGTTAAGAAGTCCAAGCTCGCCCTATTCGGCAAGGGCGCGCCGCCATCGTGGACTGTTGCGATAATGTCATCCCTGAAACCAAAGGTGCATGAAATCAAGCCGGGCATGCTGGAATGGGTGTTGCGGACCGCAATGCCCCTTCGGCCGGATTTCGATGTGTGGCTGAACGGTGACAAACTCGTTCCGAGCAAGCAGGGAAAGGGATTGCTACGGAAATGGATCCTCGGCAAGGACATGGTCGAACTCCCAAGACCCAGCCCTAAGGACGTTACGACCTTTGAAGACGTGCAGGCGGACAAGGCAAGTGAGCATCGGTTTGGATTCGACGTGCCAGGCCTCGGCCGAGTAACGGGGTTTGCCGAAGCCTACAAGGATCTTCTGACGGGCGGAAAGTCGGACGAAATTGGTCGCAGTCATGGCTTCTTCGTCTACGTCTTCGGCCGGCTCGTAAACGTCAACGATGGTCACTTTGGCATTTCACCCAACGAGTTACGGCACGGCTCGTTTAACCGTTTCCGGTTAGTAATCCACATTGATGGCCTCGACCAGCGATTGCGGTCCAACCGCGAGGCTATCAGCGAGGGCCCAGTTCTAACCACGGCACAGGACTTGCTGCGGGCGATCTTCAACGCGGTCCGCCCCACGCTGGAAGCGCACGATGAAGATGAGCAGCCGGGCGTCCGATTAGCTCGAAAGCTCGCGGCCAGCCCAACAAGTCTCTCGCGCTGCCCGATTGTGGAGCTTGCCCGCGCCGTGGTCGAGGGTCGGTCGAAGTCGCGATATCTGGTTGTTCCTGAATACAAGAGCCGCGCCGACCGGGACGAGTTCGTTGCGTCCCTCGAACAGCGGGCCTCGGATGGGGACCAGTTCGTTACCGGTCTCACGATCGACTACAACGGTTTGAAGGACGACGGAATCGCGCGGTACGACACCGCCACCGGAATACTTCGCGTGAACGCCTGGCACCCGTTTGTTGCAACGTTCTACGACGACTTTGCAAGCAAGACCGCGGGACAGCCTCTTGAGTTACTCGCAATGGCTGAGGTTCTTGCCGAGTCGCATCTGCACGCGATCGGGGTCAAGTCGGAACAAATCGAAGATTTCCTGTTCATGCGCGACCAGTTGCTCCGCAATCTCGCAAATGAGTCAGGACGCCAAAGCGCATTTGCCGTTGCGCTCTCGCTCACAGACGCACGAAACAGCCCGGACGCGTTGGAGGAAGCACTATGCGCGGCCTTTACCAGCCTCGGCTTCGAGACCATCCCGCTGGGTGGAAAGGGGAAGCCGGATGGCGTTGCAACGGCGGTTCTTGCTGCCGACAATGCGGGCGTCCCACGCCAATATGCGGTAAGTCTTGAGGCAAAGAGCAAGGCGCAAGACCGCGGTAAGATTGCCGCCGGTACGGTCAAGATTTCAGCGATCGCCCGCCAGCGCGATGACTACAAATGCCAACACGCGATTGTCGTCGGGCGCGACTTCCCGGAGGGTGAGACATCGGCCTTGGCGAGGGAAATCGACGACGACCGACAGAAAACAGAAGCGATCGGGGATCCGAAGACCATCACATTGATCACCATCGATAGCCTCGCAGAACTCGTAAAACTTCGCCCGATCAAACAAATTGGTCTCGGCAAGCTACGGGAGCTTCTCAAGAAATGCCGGTTGTCGGCGGAGAGCGACAAGTGGGTCAAGTCTCTACGGGCAACCAAGTTGAAGAAACCGCCATATCAGAGGATTGTTGAGGCAATCGAGAGCCAGCAGAAGAAATTTAAGAAGGCAATGGTCACCTACAGTGCGCTGCGCGTCGGACTGTCACACATGAACCCGCCAATCGAGTACGAGGACGACAACGCCCTTATGGAGATTTGCAAAGGAATGGCTCAGATGGCATCCGGAGGGATATTCGCGGGTCCTAACACGGTCGAATTAGACCAAAGCGCAACCAATGTCATGGCTGCAATTGATGCCGCGACAAAGGAATACGCGATGAACGAATAGTGCGCGGCTTCCGCCGTTGCGGAGAACGACGGTCGGCGTGGCCTGACGGGCATATGATCCAATCGAGCAAAAAGACAATCTACGAGATTCTCGGGCGTGATCCCGTTCATCCGTTTCCAGCGCGCATGGCACCAGGAATTGCGCTGGAAGCGTTAGGGGACACCAAAACGCCCCTGCGCGTTCTAGACCCGATGATGGGCTCCGGGACAGTGCTCGCCGTTGCGCGTTCAAAAGGACATCGCGCGATAGGCGTTGACATCGATCCCTTGGCAGTGCTTATTTCAAAAGTCTGGACGACACCGGTCGAGAAGGAAGAGGTGCGAAAGAAGGCGCTCGATGTCCTTAAACGCGCACGCGCCGTCTTTTCGACGCTGCTGACCCGCGATGCGTACCCGTGGAATGCCGACCGTGAGACAAAGCAGTTTGTAAGGTACTGGTTCGATGGTTACGCTCGGCGGCAGCTTGCTTCGCTCGCGACTGTGATTCGGAGAGTTCGAAACGAAGCGGTGCGCAACGTTCTCTGGTGCAGCTTCTCTCGGCTTATAATCGTTAAGCAGTCAGGCGCATCATTAGCGATGGACCTCGCCCACAGCCGTCCGCACAGGTCGTTTGATCGTGCGCGGCGAAGCCATTTCGGAGGTTTCTCGAGGCCGTGGACCGCGTGGTAGCAAACTGCATTGGCCACAACTCCCCGGGCCGTGGGCCCGCAGCGTTGATCCACGAAGGCGATGCCCGCGACCTCCCAGTACGAAACGCCACGGTGGACCTGGTACTCACCTCACCCCCGTACTTGAACGCGATCGACTACATGCGATGCAGCAAGTTCTCCCTCGTTTGGATGGGTCATCGCATCAGCCAACTGCGACGCATCCGGACTAATAGCGTGGGCAGTGAAGCCGGTAAACGCTCCCCACCGGAAGAAGAGGACGTCTGCGGCGCATTGGCGCAATTGAAGCACTGTTCGGTGCTTGCCAAGCGGTACGGATCGGTGCTTGCGCGGTACGCCGGCGACATTCGGGATGCCATGTGCGAAGCATCTCGCGTGCTCGTGCCAGGCGGGCTAGCCGTCTACGTGGTCGGCGATAACACGGTTCGCGGAACATACGTGCGGAACTCGTCTATGGTGTCCGCGCTGGCCAAGTTGTGCGGACTGGTACTTGAACATCGCTGCGTTCGCACACTGCCGGCAAATCGGCGTTATCTGCCTCCACCCGCGGCAGAAAATGGTTCGGCCAAATTGGACATACGGATGCGCCGCGAGGTTGTGCTCATGTTCAGAAAGCCAGCGCAGGCAGCGCTGGGAAGGCTCACACCTCGGCGGCGAACACGCAGGGGCCACGCTCCGGCCGAACAGCGAACAACGTAGTCGAGCACCTTCGTAAGTACAAAGACCGTTTCGTCGGACTGCAAACAGTCTTCGCATGGCTTCACGTCGATCTCGACGCCCTGATCAACGCCCCGCAACCATCGACTTGCGGCGTGAACTCTGCCGCGATCCGACGACTCAAGCCCCCGCCCTGCTGAAAATCCCCGACGGACGATATGCGGCGGCCTGTGCGGTCGTCGTTCTGGCCGCTATCGCGATGACCAATCCCATCGTGGAGAGCGGGGTGAACGACGATTGGTCGTATACCAAGTCGGCCCTCGATCTGGCCCGGACGGGACACCTCCTTTACAACGGATGGTCGGCCGCCATGCTCGGAGCGCAGGCCTACTGGGGTGCTCTCTTCATCAAGCTGTTTGGCTTTTCCTTTTCCGTCGTGCGGCTCTCGGTGGCGCCGCTGGCCGCGGGCTGCGCGATGCTGCTCTACGTGCTGCACCGCCGCGCCGGCCTGCCTGCCGGTCTCGCGTCTTTTGGCGCGCTGGCCACCGCGGTGTCGCCTTTTTTCATTCCCCACGCGGCATCGTTCATGACGGAAATCCCCGCCCTTTTCCTCTTCCTGTTGTCGCTCTACGGCTACGTCCGCGCTGCCGACGCGCTGGAAATGTCCGAGCCCGCAACCGCGCCGACGGCATCTTGGCGAATCCGCGTGTGCGGATGGCTGCTCTTCGGTCTCGCGGCGGGGCTCATCGGCGGCACCGTGCGGCAAGTTGACTGGCTCGTTCCGATCCTCGCCCCGGCCTTTCTCTTGTGGCGAAGCCTTGCCTTCCGGCGGTTCCGTCCGGCGCCGTTTCCGCTCGTGGTCGCCGGTCTTGTCGCGGTTGCCGGTTCAATCGCTTTCTCGGCGTGGTTCCACAACCAGCCGTATACGATTCACGAGAAGGTTGCCGCCGGCGTGACTCGGCTGTTTGACGGCTGGAAGGCCGCAGCATACCTGTGCGCGTTGTCGGCCATGACAGTGCAAACGCTGGGACTCGCCATGTTCCCCCTCTTGACCGCTCTGCCGTGGCTGTACCGGCGGTGGCTCGTTGGCCAGCGGCTTGCGTGGCTTCGCCTCGGCGGCGCTTTCCTGGCAGCCGCGTGCATTGGGTTCCTCGCTTGGCTGTGCTACGGCGGGCAGTGGGTCTTCGTCCCGCTCGGCAATACGTTCGGGATATTCCCTTTCATGAGCGGGGCGGCGTTGGCGCCGCCCGGTTCCATTCCGCTCACGCTGCCGCTTGGCGTCTGGGCCGCATTCTACGTCGCCGGCGCCGTTCTGGTTTGTGGCACTCTCGCGCTGCGCCTCACCGCGCGCGTTTGGCCGCGCCGACCAACGACCGACGAGCAACCCCGCGAGCGCATCCCGGCCATCGTCGGCCTGTTGTGCGTCTTTTCGGCCGCCTATGTCCCCCTGCTGCTGCTGAAGGGGCTCGTGCCCGATTCACTGGGCGTGTATGATCGTTACCTGCTCCCGGTGTTTCCGCTGGCGACGATTGGCTTCCTGCTGGCGTTCCGGCAATGGACGGGCCGCGATCGGTTCCCGCTGGCGTCGTGGTTCGCACTGGCGCTGTTCGCATTCTATGGCGTGGCGCAATCGCATGACTACTTTGCGCAACTGCGGGCGAGGGTTTCACTCACAGGTTATTTGGAGGAACGGGCCATTCCCCGCACGCGCATTATGGCCGGCTTCGAGTACGACGGTTGGACGCAACTCGAGGTGGCCGGCCATTACAACGATCGTCGCATCGAGAAGCCCGAAGGGATCTATCTTCGGCCGCCGAGATCCCTCCGTTTTGTTACGATCTACAGTTTTTGCGCGCTACGCCCGTGGTGCGTCCCGACTACGTCGTCGCCCTGGTCGAGCATCCGGACCTGCTGACGGCCGATGCGCCCCGCAGTGACTTCTGGTGCTGGCTGCCGCCGTTCCACCGCAGCCTCTCTGTGCAGGTAAGCAATCCGGCCCTGCGCGAGGTGAGCCGGCTTCCGGTAAGGCCCTCGCCGCCTCCATCGGTGCGCTGAAGACGGCGTAATAGACAAGCCGGCGGCGGTGCACCGGGCGACGCCCGCATCAGTCGCGCCGCCTTTTGCAGACGATGAACTTCTGGTCTCCGCGCACGTAACCGCTGCCGGGAATGAAACAGTAGTCGTCGAGGCGTTTCGAGGCGTCGAAGATTTTGACGATTTTGTACTTCTCCAGTTGCGCACGGCCATTGTGCAGAATGATCTCGTTGACTTGGCTCGGTCGCAGAACCAGCCAGTCGGGATCAAGCTCGGCGATCAGGCCCCTGTAGCTGTCGGAGCCGGCTTTTCGGCGTGCCGCCACCACTTCGGGCGACGACAACCCCGGATAGTCGAACATCTTCAACTGGGAGAAGTAGCCGATATAACCCAGCGGCTCGAGAAAGACGGTGTCTTTGGGCGACGTCGCGTGCTCGCGCAGCCAGAGACCGATCTGTCGTCGGTTCCCATCCTCGATTTCGTACTGTTGGATGCGCATTTGCACGGCCGAGGCAAGCAACACGAGCATGGTAAATGTGGGCAACGCCACGACAAAGCCGCGGTATGTCCATTGAATTTGGCTGAACGCACGGTCGTTTTTCAGGCCCGTTCGGAGCAGACCGAGACCGTCCGCCCCTTGCTGAACGATTTGCCCGATAATACAGACCGCCAAGATGGCCACGTTGGGAAAGTACCAGTTGGCAGGATACGGGGCCACGACGTTGAGATACCAGTTGCCCAACAGGTACGCCAAAGAAAGGGCGCGCGTCTCACGGTTGCCGAAAGGCAAAACCCAGTACCAAAGACCGATCCACCCCAGGAAGCCGCAATAATAGGTAACGGCCGGATTCCATCCCCCGTGATCGAAGTAGATGGGCGCAAACGGCGGTATCGAGCATGGACCGACGTAGCTCGCCTCAAGCAGAAAGTTGACCGTTCGTTGCGCGAGGCGCAGCGGGGTCATTGGTACATTAAGGCCTTTGGCGATCACCGTGTGGGGGATTGGCGAGCCGTAATACGACCAGGCCCAAATCAGCCAAGGCGCGTACATGGCGACCGCCATCAGGCCCGCCAGAACGAAGGTCACGAGCAATTTTATCCGGGAGCGCTCGCCCGGCAAGCCAATGTTGAACAGCAGAAACGCGGCGGCGATGCTGCCCGCATAAACCCAGCCGTCAGGCCGGGTCCACATCAGGCCCGCCCAAGCGATGCCCAGCCGAACGGCAGGGCGCGAACCGGCGTCAACAGCGCGTGGAGCGCGAGCGCGAGAAAGAACATCATGAAGCCGACTTCCTGGCCGTTGACGCTGAAGTTGACGATCTTGGCATTGGTGGCGAACAGCCCGATCAGCACCAAGGTGGCCAGAGGCCTTAAACGCTGCGCTTTGGCAATTTGGTAGAGCAACACGGCCGCGGCGGCTTGGGCGGCGATCGTGATCAGGCGATACAGCCACAGCACGAGCTCATCGGACCGATTGCCCAGCGCATAGCTCAGCCCGGCCGGCACCAGGACATTCAACGGCGACGTAAAGGCGTGGACCCGCTCGCCGGGAGTGAAAACCAGACCGTTGCCGGTGGCGAGGTTCTTGCTCGACCGGTACGTAATATAGAAATCTTCCCAGGCGTGGTTCGTGTAGAGCGCGAACGAGAGGCTGACGGCCAGGACGATCGCGAAGACCAACCATCCGGCCAACCTTTTCGGGACGGCGTCTGGAGTCGCATTTGCAGGGAGATCGGCAGAACCGCGCTGTTTCATGTCCGCCCTTCAAGCTCGGCCGTGCAGGCTTGGACCGGCCTGATGAAAACGGGGACTGGCCCCGCAACGGTTTGTATCATTGCTCGATCCGAACCGCTATCAGTTGCGGCGCCTGTCCCCGTTTTCATCCGCTCCAGTGTAGCTGAGTATGCGGCCAACGTCAATGCACGACGCGACGACCTGTCGGGGCCGCCCGTGTTTCTCCGGCCCGAGCCACGCCTTGAAGGAAAAGGAAGGCACTGCCCTTGCGCGGCGGCCGGAAATCGGGCATAATGCTGGCGACAACGGGGCGGCAGCACAACGGCGGCCCCAACTCGGGTTGCTCCGGTTCCCATGCGGAACATGGTAACGGGAAAACCCGAAACTGACGGGCGGGCGGAACAAGGCGGAAAGGTTAGTGAACATGCCCTTTGCAAAAGACGTTTGTGTCGTCGGTGGGGCCGGGCACGTGGGATTGCCGCTGGCGCTGATCTTCGCCGACTCGGGCCTGAAAACGGTCGTCTACGACATCGACGCCGCCAAGCTGGAACAAATCGGCAAGGGCGTGATGCCATTCGCCGAAGAAGGCGGCCAGGAGATCCTTGACCGCGTTCTGGCCAACGGCAAGCTGACGCTCACTTCGAGCCCAGAGCCCCTGAGCCAATGCCAGTTCGTCGTGGTGGTGGTGGGCACGCCGGTCGACGAGCACCTCAACCCGAGCTTTGCCGTCATCTACAAAGTCCTCGATGCGTGCCTCGCCCACTTGCGCGACGGCCAGACGCTCATCCTGCGAAGCACGGTCTTCCCGGGCACGACCGATCACGTGCAGCAGTACCTGCGCGAAAAGAACTTGAACATCATGGTGGCGTTCTGCCCGGAGCGCGTGGCCCAGGGCTACAGCATTCGCGAGTTCCGCCAGTTGCCGCAGGTGGTCGGCGTCTCGGACCCGTCGGTGCTGCAGAGCGTCAAGCAGTTGTTCGGCCGGTTCACGTCCGAGTTCGTCGAGATGGCGCCGGCCGAGGCCGAGTTGTGCAAGCTGATGACCAACGCCTGGCGGTACGTGCAGTTCGCCACGGTCAACCAGTTCTACATGGTGGCCACGCAGCACGGTCTGAATTTCGATCGGATTGTTCACGGCTGCCGCTACAAATATCCGCGGATGGCGGGGTTTTGCGGGCCGGGGTTCGCCGCCGGGCCGTGTCTGATCAAAGACACCATGCAGTTGGCGGCCTACAGCCAGAACAACTTCGTGCTGGGCCACTCCGCCATGCTGGTCAACGAGGGCCTGCCCGCGTTCCTGGTCGAACAGGCCAAACAGCGGTGCCGGCTCGACCGCTTGACTTCGGGCATCCTCGGCATGGCGTTTAAGGGCGAAAGCGACGACAACCGCGATTCGCTCAGCTACAAGCTCCGCCGCCTCTTGACGCTCGAATCGCGGAAGGTGCTGTGCACCGACCCCTACGTGCCCGACCGCTCGCTGGTGCCTTTGGAAACGGTTCTGAAAGAGGCCGACGTGCTTTTTCTGGCCACGCCGCATGCGGTCTATCGAAACCTGGAAATCCCGTCCCACAAAACCCTGATCGACGTCTGGTCATGGCTGAAGAGGAGTCCAACGTGAAAGTTCTTGTCACCGGCGCCGCCGGGTTCATTGCCGGATACCTGATCGACGAACTGCTGAAGCACGGCTACGAGGTCGTGGGGCTGGACAACTACTCCAAATACGGCCCCGTGGAGAAGAGCTACCAGCAACACCCGCATTACACTTTCGTCGAGGGCAACGCCGCCGACGCCGCGCTGATGAAGCGGTTGACGCTGCCCTGCGACCACCTGATTGCCGGCGCCGCTCGGATCGGCGGGATCTCCTACTTCCACGAATACGCCTACGACTTGCTGGCCGAGAACGAACGGATCATGGCGGCCACGTTCGACGCGGCCATCGAGGCCTTCCAGCACGGGCGGCTGCAAAAGATCACGGTTCTCAGCAGCAGCATGGTGTTCGAGAACGCCACCAAATTCCCCACGCCCGAAGGGCATCTGCGCGAGTGCCCGCCACCGTTCAGCACCTACGGTTTCCAGAAGCTGGCCTGCGAGTACTTTACCAAAGGGGCCTGGGAACAATACAAGCTGCCGTTCACGATCGTCCGTCCGTTCAACTGCGTGGGCATCGGCGAGCAGCGGGCGCTGGGGGCGAAGAGCATTCCGTCGGGCAATGTGACCCTGGCGATGAGCCACGTTGTGCCCGACCTGGTGCAAAAAGTGCTCCGCGGCCAGGATCCTCTGCATATCCTCGGCGAGGGGAACCAGGTGCGACACTACACCTACGGCGGCGATCTGGCCCGCGGCATCCGCTGCTGCATGGAGCATCCCGCGGCGCTGAACGAGGATTTCAACATCTCCACGCCGACGGCCACGAGCGTCCGCGAGTTGGCCGAAACCATCTGGAAGCGAATCCGCGGCGACCGGCCCTTGCGCCTGATTTCCGATCCGGCCTATGCGCACGACGTGCAGTATCGCTCGCCCGACGTGAGCAAGGCCGACCGCATACTGGGATTCCGGGCCACCACCACCCTCGACCAGATGCTCGACGAAGTGATTCCGTGGATCGAAAGGGCGGTGCGCGAGGGGCAGATTTGATGAATGAGCGCGGCGCCGAGCCTCTGGTGAGCATCGTCGTACCCGTGTACAACGAGGGCGAAAACATCCAGGTTTGCTTGCGGCGGCTGTGGGCGGCCCTGGCGTCGATGCCCCACGAAATCCTGATCTGCTACGATTTCGACGCCGACGCCACCCTGCCGGCGATCCGGGCGATGACCGACTGCCCGCCATCGGTGCGGCTGGTCAAGAACGATCTGGGCCGCGGTGTGGCCTACGCCTTGCAGGCCGGTTTTCAAGCGGCCCGCGGCGACGTCGTCGTCACCACAATGGCCGACCTCTCCGACCCGCCCGACGTGATACCGGCCATGGTGGCGAAAGTCCGCCGGGAAGGGGCCGACGTGGTGAGCGGTTCGCGCTATATGCGGGGTGGCTCGCAGACGGGCGGCCCGCTGCTGAAACGCACCCTCTCGCGATGGGCGGGGCTCGGGCTACGCTGGCTCACGCGGATCAATACCCACGACCCCACGACGAACTTCCGCGCCTATACGCGCCCGCCTGCTGCGGCACGTTTCCTTCCAGAGCCGCAAAGGGTTTGAAGTGGCGCTGGAACTGACCGTCAAGGCCCACGTGCTCGGCTACAAGGTTGACGAAGTGCCGTCGAGCTGGGAAGACCGTTCGGCGGGCGAAAGCCGTTTCCGGCTCTGGTCGAGCCTGCCGCGTTATCTGCGCTCGGCGCCGTACTGCCTGGTCTGGTCGCTCCTGCCGCACTCCCGCCCGGGCTCCGAGCGCAAGACAACGGAACACTAAACTCTGCGTCTACACCTTAAAGAAACTCGTCTCGCACACTTCTCAGGTCAACGCCAAGTGTCTGCTTGGCAAGCTCGCCGAGCGTTTCCGCATCGGCCTGAACGTGGACCGTGCGGTGGCAATGCGTGAGCGACTCGCCGGCGCTGAGCTCCGGGGCGGGCGATAGGGTCTCGATCTCGTAGAATGCTCGCCATAGGCCTCGCCGTGCGCCTTCGGTCCATCGTTGTAGGCGTTGGCCACGTCGCCGCGGAACGGTTCCGCCTGCGGCAGCTCGCACATATTGTTCAGATAGACTTGTCGGGCCGGATCGTCGGGCATGGTGAATTGGACCAGCGTCAACACGCCGGCCGCGAAGTCGATCGACCCGAGCACATTGCGGGCGCGACGTTGCGAGAGGCCGATCTTCGAGCGGAAGCGGCTGTCGGCGCGGAACAACACCGCCTGGGGCGTAATTTGCAACCGCTCGGCGGGCAGCAGCCCACAGTAGTCCGACTTGACCACCGGCCCAAGCTCCGCCTCGCTGCCCGGCTGGTAAGGGGCAATGACCACGGTCTGCCGACCGGCAATCATCTGACCGAGAACCCAAAGGGAAACCAGGCCCCTTTGCCGGGCGAAGGCCGGCCCGCGATTGGTGATCGTGTTGGCCGTCTCGAAACCAACCAGGTTCACGCCGCCTCGGTCGATGGTCTTTGCGGCCGCCGCGCCGAAAAGTCGGCTGAGATCGTCGGCCACGAGCAATCGCACCTCTCGGGCCGCATCGAGCTCGAAGGACGTGGCCGAGGCATTCTGGACCGTCATCCGCGCCGTCATGCGGACCATCGCATCGCCGGGCCGCGAGACGACTTCCCAAGCGGACTGGTTGAGCGCCGGCGGCGTGTACCAGTTGTCCAGCTCGGTCTGCTTGGCGCCGGGCTGGAAGAACAGCGCGAATTGGCCTCCCTCCGGCGAAAGCCATAAGCGGTCTTCGCCGCCATAATTGTTGAAGTGGGGATCGGACTTGCCCTCTGCGATGAAGTCGCGGTTGACGAAGCCGAAGCTCGGCCCGTCGAGCCCGCCGAACGTCGAGGTCATGACGCGGGCTTGCCACTGCGGGGCGACGGCCACCCGCCGCCGGGGTCGCTGGCAAGCTCGATCAAGCGGGTATGCCCAGCCAGAAAGTCGCGCGCTTCGCCGTACGACATGGTAGTGCCCTACGTGTCGGGGAACAATTCGGCTCGCACGAGGTCGTCGAAGGTCTGTCGGCGGCGGATGAGTTGCGGACGGCCGTCGCGCACCAGCACTTCGGCGGCCAGTGGCCGGCTGTTGTAGTTCGATCCCATCACGAAGCCGTAGGCTCCGGCGCTCTCGATCACCAGCAGCTCGCCCACGTGGGCTTCAGGAAGGCGGCGCGTGGCCACAAAACCGCCCTCCTCTTGCGTGAAAATGTCGCCCGACTCGCACAGCGGCCCGCCGACAATCACGTCGCGCTCCGGCCGGTGGAGATCGCCGTCGGAAGGCACGATCGACATGGGGTGATACGCGCCGTAGAGGATCGGCCGGGCGAGGTTATTGAAGCCGGCGTCGAGTAAATAAAACGTGTTGTCGTCCTGCCGCTTGACGGCGCGGATTTCGGCGACCAGGTAGCCGCTCTCGGCCACGATATACCGCCCCGGCTCGATCTCCAGGTGCAAGGGATGGCCAAAACGTTGCTCCAGCCGCCTGCGCATGGCATCGCAGAGAGCGAAGTAGGCCGCCAGATCGACATAGGTGTCGGTCGGCCGGTAAACGGTGGGCAACCCGCCGCCGACGCTGATCGACCGAAGCGACGGGCCAATTGCGGTCGCGGCCTTTTCGAGCGCCTCGCACACCTCAGCGAGATGCTCCAGGTCGGTGCCCGATCCGATGTGGACGTGCGCGCCGGTCACGGTAAGCCGATGCGGCCTGGTTCGTTCGAGGCACTCGCCGATTTGTGTGTGCCAGATGCCGTGCTTGGCCTGCTTGCCGCCGGTGTTGGTCTTCCGGCTGTGGCCGTGGCCGAACCCTGGGTTGATCCGCAGGGTGATGTTGCGGCCGGGCGCGCGGCTGCCGAACTGGTCGATCATGTCAGGCGAGCCGCAGTTGACGTGAATCTTTTCGGCGACGCACAGTTCGAGCGATTCAGCGTCGAAAATGTCGGCCGTGTAGACCACGGGCGGCGGATCGCCGGCCGCCACGTAGCCGGCCGCCAAGGCGCGGCGAATCTCGCCCCCGCTTACCGTATCCACCAGCGCCCCTTCGCCGCGCACCAGATGGAGAATCGCGAGATTCGAGCAGGCCTTCTCGGCATAGCGGACCACGTCGAAGGCGGCCAGGTCGGCGATGCGCCGCCGGATCATGGCCGCATCATAAATGAACGTGGGCGTTCCGAACTGCCCGACCAGGTCGGCCACGGCCACGCCGGCGATTTCCGTGGCGCACTGAAGTCGAGGATGACATGGAAATGGTCGCTCCGCCTCTAATTTCCCGGCATCGTCGCCAGGCCCAGCGTCGCCAACGATTTGAATAACCCTTCTTCCACTTCGAGCCGCAGGCGGACACCCTGGGGGATGGCTTGGGCGGTAATGACAATGTGGTCGCCGCCGCCGGCCTTCTTTAGCGCCGCGGCGAACATCCCGGCCGTCATCTTCACCTCGTCATCGTCGTCCCCCTGGGCGATGAACCTGGCAAAGGGCGTTGTCGCCAGCGAAATTCGCATCGGCGGCACTTCCTTGGCGCCGGCCGCCTTCGACTCGTTAATGACCTTTTCCAACGCCTTGGCCGCGTCGCGACCGGCGGCCACCATCAGCTTGTCGCTGCCGGTACCGAAGACCACTTCCAACTTGTCGCCCAGCAGAGCCGCCCACGTCGGGTCGGGAACGGGAAGCGTGAACGTATGAAAATGGACGCCTTCGTGAGTCTCGGCGTTCAGCTTGATCGACTTGGCGGCTTCGGCATCTTCCTGCTGGACCTTGGCGGCCAGTCGCTTGAGGACGCTCTCCAGTCGGTCGCCGCTGCTGACCGCGCCGCCCGCGACCACGGTGGCCGCGCCGGCGTCAAGGCGTACCATCATCGCGAGGTCTGTTTTCTTCGTGGCCACCGTCTTTTCGATCACGCCGGCAACGTCGTCGAGCACTTCAGAGGCCAGCTTCGCATCGGCTTCGGAAAACCCCTTGTCCTTCAGTTCCTTCGCCAGCGACTTGCGCATCATGGCCAGGACATTATTGGTCTCGGTCACGTCGGCGTCGGTCAGCGTGCGGGTCCAATTGGCGGTGACCGCCGCGTCGGGGGCCAACAGGCCGGCAAACTCCGTGTTGCCCGGCTGCATGGCCGCAAGTCGCTGGGCGAGCCTCGTGCCGGGCAGGGCCGTCATCTCATAATCGAGATGCGCCGCCTTCGCCTCGAGGTCTACGCTCACGCCCAGCAAGACCGTGTCCAGTTCATTGACCATCGCCGTGATCCCTTGGACGACATAGCGCGTGGCATCCACTCTTGCCGCGTAGTGGTCGTCGCTTTCGTCAGGCAATTGCGGCAAGCCCCCTTCCGGCACCGCCTGAAGCTGCGCGATCGCCATGTCGCGATACTCCTTCGGCGTGTTGCGGACGGAAAGGCAAACGGCCAGGTCATACCGCTTCGGCAAATCGCCCAGGAGCTTGAGCGGATCGGCGGGTGCATCGGCCAGGTTTTCGCGCTGGTCGGTAAGCACGGCCCACTTGCCGATCGCTTTCATGTAAACCGCCGGGCCGCCCGTTTGGATTTCGTAGACGTCGCCATCGAGCTGGATCGCGTCCTCGAGCTGGGGGTTGTTCCTGGCAACCTCGACGAGTTGCTTCAGGTCGGTGACCGGGAGGAATCCATATTGGATCGTCTGCCGTCGGCCGTCGGTCACGATCACCATGCCCCAGGGCTGCTTCGTGTCGAGCCCGTCGAGGCCCTTGCCATTGGTCATCATCTTGAGCGTCATTTCCAGGCTCGCGCAAGTCGGGCTTTCCGCCCAGTCGGCCGATCAGATTGATGTCGGCCATGAGCTTGTCGTAGCCCGCGAAGGATACGGTCACCAGCGGCTTCATTTCGGTCGCGGCGCGGCAGGGGCTGGCCGCGGCCAGCAACAAGCCCAGCGCCAACGTTAACAACAGGGTCTTCTTCACGATTCGCCTCCTTTTGCATCGGGCCCAAGATGAGGGGGCCCTACGGGAACAACAAGCCGATGGCGGCACTGCGGGCGGCTGACACTAGCGCTCGCGGAAGGTGATGCGCCCCTTGCTCAGATCATAGGGCGAGAGCTCGACGCGGACCCGGTCGCCCGGCACAATGCGGATGAAATGCTTCCGCATCTTGCCGGCCACATGGGCGATTACCGTATGCCCGCTCTCCAATTGGACCCGGAAGCGGGTGTTGGCCAGGGCCTCGGTCACGACACCTTCGACCTCGATTGCTTCTTCCTTCTTTCCCATACACCACTCCCGAGGGGATCGCGGCCTAGCTAGCTTCCGAACGTTGCCGTTATCCTATCATTTTCGTGGGGGGGCGTCCAGACCGGCAGGTTATGCCAGCGCGGAGCGCGTGGAGCGGAAGGCGGAACATTGTTGACATCGCGATAGCGATGCCGACAGTACAAGAAAAGGGCTTCCGAAGTCGCAGAAGGCTGAATGATGAACGACCAACGGAACACGAATTCTCACGACGATCGAGCCGATCTTCCGGCTTCTGCCCTCCGCCTTCCGCCCTGCGCCCGTCGGTTCCCGCCGGCCCACGTCGCGAGTTGACGCTGTTCGATTCCACGTGCATCATCGTGGGGATCATCCTGGGCATCGGCGTCTACCGGAGTAGTCCTGATGTGGCCAGGGACGCAGGCACGTTCGGTTGGTTGATGGCCGTTTGGCTTGCCGGCGGCGTGCTGTCGTTGATCGGGAGTTTGTGCTATGCCGAGCTCGCCACGGCCTATCCCGAGGAAGGCGGCGACTATGTCTATTTGCGCCGCGCGTTCGGCCGCCTGCCCGCCTTCCTGTTCGCCTGGTCGCAATTCTGGATCGTGCGGCCGGGCTCGATCGGAGCCATGGCCTACATCTTCGCCCAGTATGCCAACGAACTCTGGCCCCAGGCGAGCGGCCAGTGGGAAGGGGGCGTACTGATCGCCTACGCCGTCTTGCCCGTGGTGCTGCTGACGGCAATCAACGTCGTGGGTGTTCGCGAGGGCAAGTGGACACAGAACGTCCTGACCACCGTCAAGATCGCCGGCCCGGTCGCACTGGCCGCGGCAGGGCTGTTGTTTCCCGCCGCCGGCGCAGCGGCCGCTGTCCCGGCGGCCCCATCGGCGCCGGGTGGCCACGCCGACTTCTATATGGCGATGATCCTGGTCTTGTGGACCTACGGCGGCTGGAACGAGATGGCCTATGTCGCCGCCGAAGTCCGCCGGCCGGAGAAGAACATCGTGCGGGCGTTGGTGCTGGGGACGGCCGCCATCACCGTCATTTATCTGCTGCTGAACTTCGTCTTCGTCTACGCCCTGGGGTTCGAGGGGATGGGCCGGTCGAAGGCCGTGGCGGCCGACGTGCTGCAGTTGGCCCTCGGCATCCGCGGGGCTCGCGTGATCAGTCTGATGATCTGCATTTCCGCCCTGGGAGCCATCAATGGCTTGATCTTCACCGGCGCGCGAATCTTCTATGCCACGGGAAAGGACCATGCGCTGTTCGCGCGGCTCGGACAATGGCACCCGCGACGGGGAACCCCGCTGCGGTCGCTCGTCTGGCAGGCGGCCATCGTGCTGGCGCTGATCGTCGGTTTCGGTTTGTGGACGGGCGGAAAGAAAGGCGGCTTTCAGAGCATGATCGAGTTCACCAGCCCGATCTTCTGGGCTTTCTTCCTCTTGGTCGGATTTTCGCTGTTCGTATTGCGATGGCGCGAGCCGGGCACGCCGCGGCCCTACCGCGTGCCCTGGTATCCTGTGCCGCCGGTGCTCTTCTGCCTTTCCAGCCTGTTCATGCTGTATGCATGTTTGCGATATGCTCTGGAGGCGGGGAGCACCGAGCCCGTGTGGGCCGTCGTGTTGATGTCGGCAGGCATTCTGGTGAGCTTCTTTGATCGCCGCCGGGCCTCTTCCGATCCGCCGGCGCCGGCGCCGTTCTCCGGCCCGTAAAGCTCTGAACGGCCGGTTCCCGCGGTCCCTGCTCGCCGGCGTGCCGCTGTACAACTTCCGCCCCAAGCTTGGCTGCAACTCTTTCTAGCGGCCGCCGTTCCACGCCGGGCGACTATATTTCTCCGCCACCAGTCGCGCGGTGCGTTCTGCCGGCCAACCCGTGCGCCGCTCGTTGGCCTGCCACGCCGCCGATAGCAACTCTCGGATCGTTGCCGCTCCCAGCGGCAGATTGGTCACAAATCTCTCGTGCGGGCGGCCCTCCCGATACTCGGGCATCCGCGGCGGCATCGCCAGGCACCGGTCCATCAAGTCCAAGCGGAAGTTGTAAAGCAGCGTGCCGTGGTAAAGCAGATGATTGCGGCGGCAGCGGGCGCTATTGCCGGAAAACTTCCGTTGACCAACAGCCAGATCACTCGTGCCGCAGCACCGCACCTCCGGCACCAACGGCGTCAGGGCCGCCACCATTTTGCCGAGCACAAAACTGTGCGCCGCGCTTAACCAGCGCAGGCGGGGCCGCAATTGATAACTCAACACGAGCGCATACATCAGGCAGCCGGGGCCGGCCACCACGGCCGCACCGCCGCTCGGACGACGCAAAATGGGAATTCCCAACTCGCGGCAAACATCAACGCGCACCTCGTCTTCGGCCTGCGACGATCGGCCCACGACAACCATCGCCTCGCGCGGCTCCCAGACGCGCAGTGTTTCCGTCGGGGCCAGCGCGTCTTCGGCTTCGTCCAACAGCGCTTCGTCGAGCGCAACGTTTTCCGCGGCAGAGGGCAACGTGAGATCGAGGAATTGCATCGACGCCTATTGTTACCGCCGCAGGGCCGGTGTGAAAGAGGAGTTTCGCTGTAACCGTTCACGCCCGGGGCCGAAGGGGACAGTCCCATTTTTGCGGCAAAAATCGAGGCAGTCCCCGTGAATGGTTACGGTCCGGTTATAACGACTGCGCAAACCTTAGCTGCAAGTATTTGACATGGCGCAAGTTGCGGCGACGGGGAAACCTGGCATTGTCGCTACGGCGGCCAAAGAACTTGAAACTTTCTTGCTCTTTCTAACTCGTCACTTGGATTGCACTTCGGATCGGAGCTAAACTTTAACGTGCCTTGAATCATTTGCTCGCCGGCCGTTTATCTGCCAAACTCATTGGGAGAGGGATATTGTGTATTCCTCGAACTGACAAGCGATCCCTGTCGGCTTGATGCCGGCAATTTTGGAGGTGAAATCGTTATGCGCGCGTCCGTACGTTTTGCGTTGGCCTTGTCCGTTGCGGCCGCGCTGGCAACCTCGGCTGCCGCCCAGGTTGCCGATGCGCCCTGCGCCACTTGCGGCCAAACTTATCGCATCGTCTATAAGACCGTGTGCGAGCAGCACGAGTGCACGGCCTATCGCGTCGAGCACGAAACGGTGTGTGAACAGCGGCAAGTGACTACCTACAGGCCCGTCTGGGAAACGGCCGTGCGTGAGAACCGCTACACGGTCGCCCGTCCCATCACCGAAACCGCGATCCGCGAAGAGACCTATACCGTGCAGCGGCCCGTCGTCGAAACGGCCGAGCGCGAAGAGGCCTACACCGTGATGCGGCCCGTGTGCGAGACGGTCTATCGGCCCCAATGCCACACCGAACTCCGACCGGTCGTCACCTGCCAGACGCGCTACGTCGATCAGGGTTGTTTCGCCGAGCAGATGGTGTTGAAGCCTAGCTGGCCGCAGTCGCGGCTGACCTGGCAAGCAGCCAGTTGCAGCGTCGATCCGGTCACCGGGCAAACCGTCTACCAGCGGGCCGGCCTGTACTGGGTGGAAACGCCGCACGGCCAGTATGAAGTGCAACGCGTCTGGCATCCCAACGTCGTCGCCCAGCAAGTGCAGCAAACCAGCTACGTGCCGCAAACCGTGACCGAGCAGGTCCCGGTACAGGTGCAGAAAATGGTGCCCGAGCAGTGCGTGCGGAAGGTGCCGGTCCAAGTGTGCCGCATCGTCAGCGAGCAATGCGTGCGGAAGGTGCCGGTCACCACGTGCCGAATGGTTTATGAAGAGCGCGTCGAGCAGGTGCCGTACAAGGTGTGCCGCATGGTTGCCGAACAGCAGACCATCAGCGTGCCGCATTGCGTCGAAAAGCAGGTTCCGGTGACCTACACCTACAGCGTGCCGCGGTTGGTCTGCTATCGCGAGCCCATCGATGACTGCGGCCAACCGATCGTGACGCAGCCGATCGTGACGCAGCCGATCGTGACGCAGCCAACTTTGACGCAGCCCATTCTGACGCAGCCGACCGAAGCTGCACAGCCGACGCAGCCGACGCCCGCCAAGAAGCCGGCGGGCTCCGAGGAGAAGCCGTCGCTACCGCCGGAGAGCGCCGGGCCGCGGCCGTTGGACACGCAGACGAAGCCCCTGGACAAAGACATGGTCCCGGTTCCGCCATTGAACCAACCCGCGCCGTCGTTGACGTCGAAAGGCACCTGAGAGAGAGAGCCGTCGAGATGTCGAAAGCCCAATCACGATAACCGGCGGCTAACAGCCGCCGGTTTCGTTTTCTTGGGCGATACGCATTTCCTCGCATTGACAGATCGCGCGGGCTCGGCCACACTGGGGTGATCACTTGCCGAGTTCTGCCATGGTGCTTCAGGATCAGCGAATAGCGTTTGTGGGCAAGCTGGCCAGCATGGCCAAACGGGATGCCGCGCAGTTGGTCCGCCAACATGGGGCCACGGTGCTCGAGCAGCCCGACGCATCGGCCCATCTGATCGTCGTCGGCGAGGAGGCCTTTCCTCCGCCGGAGATCGAAGGCCAGGACGACTGGCTCGACGAAGCCACGCAGCAGCAGGTCGAACGCGGGGCGATCGCGGTCATCACGGAAACGCAACTCTGGCAGCGGCTCGGGCTGGTTGACATCCAGCAGGACATCCACCGTTTCTACACGCCGGCGATGCTGGCGGAGCTGTTGGGCGTACCGGTGGCGGTGATCCGCCGCTGGCATCGGCGGAAGCTGATCGTGCCGGTGCGCGAGGTGCGGCGGCTTCCCTATTTCGATTTTCAGGAAGTGGCTACCGCTCGGCGGCTGGCCGAGCTGCTGGCGGCGGGCGTGTCGCCGGCGGCCATTGAAAAGAAGCTCGAATCGCTGGCTCGCTTTCTCCCCGGGGTGACGCGGCCGCTGGCCCAGCTTTCCGTCATCGTCCAGGGCAAGGAAATTCTGCTCCGCCAGGGCGATGGACTGAGCGAGCCGGGCGGGCAGTTGCGCTTCGATTTCGACGCCGGCGACGAGGAGCCTGCGCCGCCGCCGGCCATTCCCACTTCGCCCGAGCAGATGTGCCGCCTCGCGGCCGAGTTGGAAGAAGACGGCCAACTGGCGCAAGCGGCCGACATGTACCGCGCCGCGATGGCGGCCGCCGGACCGAAGGCCGAAATCTGCTTCCAAATCGCCGAATTGCTCTATCGCCTGGGCGATCTCGGCGGGGCCCGGGAGCGATATTACATGGCCGTCGAGCTGGACGAGGATTACGTCGAGGCCCGGGCAAACCTGGGCTGCGTGCTGGCCGAGACGGGCCAACACGAGTTGGCCGTGGCGGCTTTCGAAGGGGCGTTGCGCTATCACCCCGACTACGCCGACGTGCACTATCACCTCGCCCGCACGCTGGACGAAATGCAGCAGCGCGATCGGGCCGAGGAACATTGGCAGGCCTTCGCGGCCCAAGCGCCGGATACGCCGTGGGCCGACGAGGCCCGCCGCCGCCTGCGGCGGACGCTCCGCTAAAGCCGCCGCAGCCCGCCCCGTTTGCCGCGCTACGTGCAGGGGGGTTGTAAACTCCCACGCCCCAAGTATCCTAGAAATCATGCAGGAGATTCTCTTCGACTATAAGTTGAATCCGACCACCTGGGCGTACATCTCCGCGCTGATGATGGTCGGCATCTATTTCAAGTTCCACCGCTTCTGGAGCGTGCGGAACTTGGACCTCGTGGCGCTGATTGCCTTCTCGCCGGGATTTCTGCTGGTGTATCACGGGCTGCTGCGAAAGTGGCCGGACCTGATGACGGCATGGGGAATGACGCCGCCCGCCCCCGAGCAGTGCGAAGCCCTCTCAAACCACTTGACCCAGGCCGGATACATCTGGCTGTTCGTCGTCGGGGCGTTCTTTCTGATCCGCTTGCTGTTGGACCCGGTCATGGTCCGCCGGCCGCTGCTGGAGCCGAATCTTTCCGCCAGCGGTCTGACGTTCACGGGGCTTTCGCTGCTGGTATTTCTGATGGCCAACGTCATCACCAGCCCACAGCAGCGATTGGAATATCTCTTGGCCCGGCAAGAAGCCGACAAGATCCGTGAAGAACAAGCAGTAAAGGCTCAAGCAAAAGGGGAATTATTCGAGGTCCGCGCAGCCCGATCCCGGGTATCCGTGGTTTGGGAAATTTGCCGATTTCGCCAACGAGATGATGGTGACCGACGCGGGGAAGGGGCACGTCGATGCAGACGCCCAGATGCGCGCGACGGCAACTGCGCATCGCCGCCATCCTGCGCATCTGGCCATCATGTCGGGCATGGTGTGGATCGGCCTGCGGTTGTTCGACAACATCCACACCGGCGTTGCCGCCGCCACGCTCTACCTGTTGACCTTCTACACGAGCCAAATGACCAGCCAGGTGGGCGACGTAGCGCCGGCGATGGCTTTGGTCTGGGCGGTGGCCGTCTATCGCCGACCGCTCTTGGCCGGAATCCTCATCGGCCTGGCCGGCGGCGTGAGTTACTTCCCGTTGTTCCTGCTGCCGCTCTGGTGCGGCTTCTATTGGCGGCGCGGGCTATTGCGATTCGTGCTCGGCGTACTCTTGGCGTTGGCGCTATTGGTCGCGTCGCTGGCCTTGACTTCGCCCGACGTGGCATCTTTCGTCAGGGGCATCCAGCAGATGTTCGGCTGGCGAAATCCGTTCGAGGTAACGCCCACCGGTTTCTGGCAATTCTACCCGCTTGCCTATCGGATTCCGGTTCTGACCGGGTTCTGCGTGATCAGCATTAGCCTGGCCCTTTGGCCGGCGCAAAAGAACCTCGGCACGCTCCTGAGTTGCTCGGCCGCCGTGATGTTGGCTACCCAGTTCTGGCACGTCCACCAGGGCGGGCTCTACATGGCCTGGTACCTGCCGCTGTTGATACTGACGATCTTCCGGCCGAATCTCGAGGATCGCGTGGCCATCTCCGCCGTGCGGCCGTCGTGGGGATGGCGAAGGAAGGGCTGAGCGGGAGTGCCATCGCCAGACCTGGATGGCTATTTTCATCGGTGCACTCCGTTTGTCGTTTTCCCTAAGTTCCCCAAAACCAGTATCGTCCGCAATCGTATCATATTTGATAAGATGCGAAAAATGGGAAGGTGGTCTGAAGGCATGTTCTATACTTATCGAGATGGGGCTGCCGCATGCCGAACAAGAATCACCATATCTATCAGCAGTGGTCTCTTCAGGGGGTTTTGTACCGCCTGTTTGACGCGATCTGCATTGTCCTCGGCGTGCTCATTGCCGTCCGCGGCAGACCGACAACCGCCGCCGACCACTACGTCATTGCCGCCGGCGCGGCGATCATCGTCTACTTCCTGCTGGCGGAGGTCGGCGACCTGTATCGCAGTTGGCGCGGCGTTTCCGCCCATCGTGAAGCCGTCGGCGTGCTGGTCTGCTGGGGATGCACGCTGCTGGCGCTGCTGGCGTTGGGCTTTGTCAGCCAATTCACGGGTGAGTTCGCGCGGATGCTCGATGCTGGCGTGGTGCGTGGTGACGCCGGCGTTGATCCTGGCCAGCCGGATCGCCACGCGCTCGGTGCAGCAAATCCTCCGCTCCTGGGGCTATAACGCGCGAAACTTCGCCATCGTCGGCATCAATGAGTTGAGCTTCCAGTTGGCCGAAAATATCGAGGCTTCGCCGCAGATGGGGTTGCGGTTGGTGGGCTTCTTCGACGATCGTCCGCGCGAGCGCACTCCGGACATTCCCGCCGCGCTGGGCCGGCAGGTGGGGACGATCCAGGACCTGGTCGAGCAGGCCCGCCGCGGAGCGGTTGACCGCATCTACATCACCTTTCCCATGCGTGCCGAAGCCCGCATTCGCCGCGTGCTCGACCAGCTCGGCGACGCGACCGCTTCGGTCTACGTCGTGCCCGACTTCTTCGTCTTCCAACTGCTCCATTCCCGCTGGACCGACATCCTCGGGCTGCCGGTGGTCAGCGTCTTCGAGAACCCGTTCTACGGGATCGACGGGCTGGCGAAACGGCTTTCCGACGTCTGCTTCGGCGGAGTGTTGCTGGCGGCGGCCGCCGTGCCGATGGTGGTGATCGCCTTGCTCATCAAACTCACTTCGCCGGGCCCGATTTTCTTCCGCCAGCGGCGTTACGGTTTGGACGGGCGGGAGATTCACGTGTGGAAGTTCCGCACGATGACCGTGTGCGAAGACGGCCCGCAGGCCGTACAGGCCAAACGCAACGATTCCCGCGTGACGCCGCTGGGCGCCGTGTTGCGGCAGTTGTCGCTCGACGAATTGCCGCAGTTGTTCAACGTCTTGGAGGGTAGCATGTCGCTGGTCGGTCCGCGGCCGCATCCCAACGCCCTGAACGACGAGTTCCGCACGCGGATCGGCGGCTACATGCTCCGGCACAAGGTCAAGCCGGGCATCACCGGCCTGGCCCAGGTCAACGGCTGGCGCGGCGAAACCGACTCGCCCGAAAAAATGAAAAAACGCATCGAATTCGACCATCGCTACATTCGCGAATGGTCCCTGTGGATGGATATCCAGATCCTGCGCAAACCGTGGTGGTTGTGCTTTCCCGGAAGAATGCCTATTAGAAATCCAATGTCCCAACCAGACAACCTGCTCGAACCGATCTTGTCGTCCGCCTTGCCGGCCGCTTTGCCGCCGGCGGAGTTGCCGCAGCCGACGGCGGCCGCAACGATTCCCGTGCTGCACGTGATCAACGGCGAGCACTACGCCGGCGCCGAGCGCGTGCAAGACCTGTTGGGAAAACGCTTGCCGGCGTTCGGGTTCTCGGTAGGGTTCGCCTGCGTGAAGCTCGATCTTTTCGACGAGTTGCGCGAGGCCCGCGACGCGCCGCTCTACGACGTGCCGATGCTGTCGCGGTTCGATCTGTGGACCGCCTGGAGAATCGCCCAGATCGTCCGCCGGGCCGAGTATCGCATCATCCACGGCCATACCGTGCGGACGCGCCATGGTCGGCAGCATGGCCGCGCCGATTGGCCGGCGTGCCGATGGTCTATCATGCCCACAGCCCGACTTCGCACAACACCACGCGGCGCTGGCGGAACCGCGTCAACAGCACGGTCGAGCGGATGAGCCTGCGGGGCGTGACGCGGGTGATTGCCGTTTCGCAGGCCATGGCGGAGTACGTCGAGCGGGCAGGCTTCGATCCGGCCCGCATCCGCGTGGTGCCCAACGGCGTGCCCGGGCCGGCGGCGATCCCCGTGCGCGACGAGCCCCGCGGACGCTGGACGCTGGGCATCGTGGCGCTGTTCCGCCCGCGGAAAGGCCTCGAAGTGCTGCTCGACGCGATGGCCAGGCTTCGCAATCGAGGAGCATCCATTCATCTCCGCGCGGTGGGCGACTTCGAATCGCCGCATTACAAAGCCGAGATCGCGCGTGCGCGTGCGGCGGCTCGAACTGACCCACTGCATCACCTGGACCGGCTTCACCCGCGACGTGGCCCAGCAACTGCGGCAAATGGACCTCCTGGTGTTGCCCAGCCTCTTCGGCGAGGGATTGCCGATGGTGGTGCTCGAAGCGATGGCGGCCGGCGTGCCCGTTGTGGCCACACGCGATGCGGGCATTCCCGAAGCGATTCGCCACGGCCGCGACGGCGTGCTGGTCGCTCCCGGCGATGCGGAAGAACTCGCCCGGGCGATTGCCGATGTGGTCGGCGTCCGTTACGATTGGTCGTCGCTTCGCGCCAGCGCCTTTGCGCGGCACGCCCGCCACTTCTCCGATCGGGCGATGGCAGCCGGCGTGGCCGCCGTGTATCGCGAACTGCTCGACGCTGTGCCGGAGGGATCCAAGTAGACGCGGCATCCTGCCACGTCAGTTATCCGAACGCATCTGCCCGCCGGTTGTGCTCCTGCGCGCGGAGGAAACGGCAAGATGCCGCTTCTACAGCGTCGCTTGACCGGGTGCGCTGCATCTGATAGGGTGTGGCCATGAAGGTCAACACCACGCTTACCCCGTCCCAGTTGGTCGGCAAGATCGAGCGGCTTTGGGAACTGTCGGCGGGCAAGATTCTGGCCATCGAAAACAGTTTCGATACTGCCAAGGGCGCGCCGGTCTTTACGGTCGAAGGCCGCTATACGACCCGCGGCTGGACCGAGTGGACGCAGGGATTCCAGTTCGGATCGGCCATCCTTCAGTTCGACGCCACCGGCGAGGTCGAGTTTCTGGAGATCGGGCGCGATCGCACCTTGGCCGCCATGGCGCCCCACGTCGGCCATTTCGGCGTCCACGACCACGGCTTCAGCAACGTCAGCACCTATGGCAATCTGCTGCGGCTTGATGGGCGAGGGGCGCATTCCCGCCGATCCGTGGGAGCATTGCTACTACGAACTGGCGCTGAAGCTCAGCGGCGCCATCCAGGCGCGGCGCTGGACGAAGACCCGCGGCGGCGGCGGTTTCATCTATTCGTTCAACGGGCCGCATTCCCTCTTCATCGACACGATCCGTTCGCTCCGCGCCCTGGCGCTCGCCCACAAGCTCGGACATGTGATTTGGGAAGAAAACGACCGTCGGGTATCGTTGTTGGATCGTCTGCACGCCCACGCTACGGCCACGGCAAAATACGCGGTCTACTATGGCGAAGGACGCGACGCCTACGATGTGCGCGGACGCGTGGCCCACGAGTCGATCTTCAACGTCAACGACGGCACGTACCGCTGCCCGAACTCGCAGCAAGGCTACTCGCCTTTCTCCACTTGGACGCGCGGCCTGGCCTGGGCGATCTGCGGTTTCGCCGAGCAGTTGGAATTCCTCGCCGATTTGCGCTGCGAAGACCCGGCCGATCGCGGGCCCACCGAGCTTTATCTCAAAGCCGCGCAGGCCACCGCCGATTTCTACCTGGAACAGGCCACCGCTGCCGACGGCATCCCTTACTGGGACACCGGACGCGCCCGATCTTCACCGGCTCGGCGATTGGCGGAGCCGGCCCGCCGATCCGCACAATGCTCATGAGCCGGTCGATAGTTCGGCGGCCGCCATCGCCGCCCAAGGGCTGCTGCGGCTGGGACGCTATCTCCAACAAGACGGCCAGCGCTATTGGCAGGCTGGTTTGACGGTCCTCAACACGTTGTTCGACGAGCCCTATCTGAGCACCGATCCGAACCATCAAGGGCTGATCCTGCACAGCATTTATCACCGGCCCAACGGCTGGGACTTTATCCCACCCGGCCGGCAAGTGCCCTGCGGCGAGTCGAGCATGTGGGGCGATTACCACGCCCGCGAAGCGGCCCTCTATCTCCAACGCATGGCGAATCACGAGCGGCCGCTCAGCTTCTGGGGAGTCTTTGCATGATCACCGTCGATCTCAACCGGATGGAAGGCCGCCGCTATCCGGCCCGGCGGCGGACGCAGAACATCGTCGGCGGGGCGTCGCCCATCCAAGCCAAGAATTTCTGTATCGGCAACGTGATCCTCGACCCCAACGGCGGCCAGGTGCCTTGGCACAACCAAGACCAGGAGGAAGTGTATCTCGTCGTGGAAGGCACGGGCGAGATGTGTTTGGGCGAACAACGGCAAACGCTCGGCGCCGGTCAGGCGGCCTACATTCCGCCCGGCGTGTTCCATCAACTCACCAACATCGGTGCGACGCCGCTGCGAATGATCTACTGCTATGGCCCGGCGGGCGACGTGGCCCATTGGCGGCAAGAGCTCAGCGGCACGCTTCCCCGCGCCGGCGTCGAAGCCCCGCCGCTGCCGCCGGGCGCATGCCCGCAATGCACGGAGAAACCAGGCTAAATGCCAAGCCGCGGCCATCCGCCGCGCTTCTGTGCTCGGAGAAACTCGTTCATGGCGCAACCCACGATTCACACCGTCGGCATCATCATGAACGGCGTGACCGGCCGCATGGGCACGAACCAACACCTCCTGCGATCGATCGTCGCCATTCGAGAGCAAGGCGGCGTGAAACTCAGCGACGGCGAGTCGATCCTGCCCGAGCCCGTGCTGGTGGGTCGCAATGCGGCCAAACTGGAGGCCCTCGCCAGGCAGACCGGCGCGTCGCGATGGATGACCGATCTCGCCGCCGCGCTGGCCGATCCGCAGGCGAGCATCTACTTCGACGCCCAAACCACCGACCGCCGCGCCGCGGCGGTCCGCCAGGCGATTGCCGCCGGCAAGCATGTTTATTGCGAGAAGCCGGTAGCCACCACCGCGGCCGACGCCCTCGAACTGCACCGGCTCGCGCGCGGGCAGGCCTCAAGAGCGGCGTCGTGCAGGACAAGCTTTGGCTGCCGGGCTTCGTGAAACTCAAGACGCTTTGCGATCGTGGTTTCTTCGGCAAAACTCCTCTCGGTGCGCGGCGAGTTCGGCTATTGGGTGTTCGAAGGCGACACGGTCCCCTGCCAGCGCCCCTCGTGGAACTATCGCAAGGAAGACGGCGGCGGCATCATTCTCGACATGCTCTGCCACTTCCGCTACGTGCTCGACAACCTCTTCGGCGAGGTTCGGGCGGTCTCCTGCCTTGGCGCGACGCACGTCGGCCGTCGTTGGGATGAAAACGGAAAGCCCTACACGGTCACGGCCGACGACTCGGTCTACGCCACCTTCGAACTCGACGGCGGCATCATCGCCCACATCAATGCCAGTTGGTGCGTCCGTGTCCGCCGTGACGATCTCTTCGTCCTGCAGGTCGATGGCGCCAAGGGGAGTGCGGTGGCCGGGCTGCGCCAGTGCTGGGTTCAACCTGCCGACGCCACGCCGCGGCCGGTGTGGAACCCCGACGTTCCCAGCCTCATCAATTTCTTCGATGGTTGGCAGCCGGTCGAGCCGCAGCGGAGCTTCGACAACGCGTTCAAGGTCCAATGGGAGTTGTTCTTGCGGCACGTGGTCAAGGACGAGCCCTTCCGCTGGACTCTGCGCGAGGGAGCCAAGGGCATTCAATTGGCCGAGAAGGCCCAAGAGTCGTGGGATCGGCGGGCATGGGTCCAAGTGCCGGAACTCGAGGAATGAATGAAACGAGTCGCACTGATCACCGGCGGGGCGCGCGGAATCGGCTTGGGCATCTCAAAATGCCTCGCCGCTGATGGTTTCGACCTGGCCGTCTGCGGGGTGCGCGAGCCGTCGGCGGTTGTCGAGCCGCTTGAGCAACTTCGCGCTCGGCGCCGAAGTGCTCTATTGCCGTGGCGACGTATCGGACGCCGCCGCCCGGGCGGCGATGCTGGCCGGCGTGCGCGGCCATTTCGGCCGCTTGCACGTGTTGGTGAACAACGCCGGCGTGGCCCCCAAGGTGCGTGCCGATTTGTTCGACGCCTCGGAAGAGAGCTTCGAGTACGTGCTCCGCACGAACCTCCAGGGCCCCTACTTTCTTACCCAAGCCGCGGCGCGTTGGATGGTGGAACAAAAGCGGGAAATCGCCGCGTTTCAGGGCTGCATCATCAACGTCTCGTCGGTTTCGGCCACGCTCGCTTCGGTCAGTCGGGGCGACTACTGCATTTCCAAGGCGGGCGTGGCCATGGCCACGCAGCTTTGGGCGGCCCGCCTCGGCGAGTTCGGCATTCCCGTCTTCGAGGTCCGGCCCGGCATCGTCAAAACCGGCATGACGGCTGGCGTGGAAGCCAAATATGACAAGTTGATCGGCGGAGGCTTGCTCGTGCAACCGCGATGGGGCATGCCGGAGGACATCGGCAAGGCGTGCGCGATGCTCGCCCGTGGCGACCTCAATTATTCCACCGGCCAGGTGGTGATGGTCGACGGCGGCATGACGATCGGCCGCTTGTAGCCCCAAAGCGGAGTGCGACGATGCAGCGTCGCTGAGGACCCTGCCCATGTCACACCACGAGGACCGCTTCACGACGCGCGACGGACTGAGCCTCTTCGAACAGTGGTGGTTGCCCGATGGCGAACCGGCCGCGGCGGTTGTCGTCGTTCACGGCATCAACGAGCACAGCGGCCGCTACGCCCGCCTGGCCGGCGATCTGAACCGCCATGGTTACGCCGTCTATGCGATGGACCTCCGCGGCCACGGCCGCTCGGAGGGCCAACGCGTTTGGGTTCGCTCGTTCGACGAGTATCTCGACGACGTCGAAATCCTGCTGGAGCGCGTGGCCGGCCGGCAACCGGGCAGACGGCTGTTTCTCTTGGGGCACAGCCTGGGCGGCGGGATCGTCCTGCTGCTGGGAATTTTGCGGCCGCCGAAGGTTCGTGGCCTCGTCGTGAGCGGTCCGTCGGTGGTGATCGGCGGCAAGGTGTTTCCCGTGCTGCGGCGATTGGCGCCGTGGGTTAGCGCGGTTTGGCCCACGCTGCGGTTGGCGCGGCTGGGCTACTGGTACATCTCCCGCGATCGGACCGTGGTCGAAGCGTTCAAGAACGACCCGCTCGTGTTTCACGGGCGATTCCCGGTCCGCACCGGCGACGAAATTCTCCGCGCCGCAGAGCGCATTCAGCGAGGCATGGGCCAATTGCAGCTCCCCCTGCTGATCTTGCACGGCACGAAGGATTTCAGCACCGATCCCGAGGGAAGTCGGCTGCTGGCCGCCCATGCCGGCTCGGCCGACAAGACGCTTCATCTTTATGACGGCTTGTATCACGAGGTCTTCAGCGAACCGGAGCGGGAGCAAGTTGTGGCCGACCTGCTGGCCTGGCTCGATGCCAGAAGATAACCGTTCACGGGGACTGTCCCGATTTTCGCGGCCAGCACGACTTTCGCACGGTAGGGCGCGGTTCCAATGGCCGCGAAAATGGGACTGTCCCCTTGGCTGTGCCGAGTCGCAAACGGCGGCACCGGAGAGGGGTATTGACCCTCCGTGCGCTCTGTGATAATATTCGGGTCGAAGGACAGAGCAAGCGGTCACTCTTTTTGCCGGGGAGACTCCCATGTCCACGCACATGTGGCGTTCGGCGGTTCGGCGCGCTCTCGCACCGGTGGTTGTCATGTTCCTCTTGGCCGGCCGCGGTTGGTCGGCCGACGCGGACCAGAATGCAGTGGACAAGCCATTGCCCTCCGGCGACCTGGTCAAAAAGGCGCTCGAAAGCGAAGTGGCCGGCAACGACGCGTACCGCAAGGAGTTGCTCGACGAGGCCGTGCGGCAAACGCCCGGCAATGCGGCGGCCCATTGGCAGTCGGGCGACGTTCGCCTTCAGGACGCCTGGCGGTTGACCGACGACGCGAAAAAGCTTGCCAAGCAAGATCAAAAATGGGCCGAGTACGTCCGCCGCCGCGATGCGGCCGGCCAATCGCCCGAGGCCCTGGCAGACCTGGCACGCTGGTGCCACAAAAATCATATGGACGATCAAGCGCGGGCCCATTGGCAGGCCGTGCTGAAGCTCCGCTCGAACAACCAGGAAGCGATCAGGAACCTTGGCTTGCGGCCGTACAACGGAATCCTGCTGACGCCCGCGGAAATCCAGCAAGCCAAGTCCCAGTTGCGGGCCGTGGAAAAGGCGATGGAGGCGCTGGCAGTCGCTGGTGACCCAGTGGCGGGCGGCCACCGAGCGCCACGAGACGGGCGAATCGATCGCGGCCTTGGACAAGGCGCGGAAGGTTTTCGATACGGCGGAGATGCTAGGGCTGGATAAAGCCTTGTGGCGCTCTGAGGGCTCGAAGGGTAACAATCGGCTCTATCACGAGATGGTGTTGGCGCTGATCGCGGCGTTGCACGACAACCCCAATCCGGCGGCGGCCGAATCGCTGGCCCGCTACGCCGTCTTGTCCGACTCGAAAGAGATTCGCGAGGCGGCCGTCAAGGAACTCAAAACGCGGCCGCTGGACCATTACGTGCCGATGCTGATCGCCGCCCTCCAATCGCCGCTTGATGTCGGCGCAGTACAGCATGGACCCATTCGGGAATCTGACTACTCGGCACACCGTCTATCGCGAAAACGCGGCGGCTGGCCTGACATCCTCACTGACAATGGGGTCCGGAACCGCTTTCGTGTCCCTCCCCACTGGCAGCCTGGACCTGAACATCGTTAGCAGAACCGTTACACCAGCACAAGCAACGGCCGCCGCGAATGCGCTTGCGGCGCAAGGCAAGCAACTCGCAATAGCGCAGGCCGCGGCTGCGGAGCGGCAAAACGCGGCGAACTCGGCACGCATCGCCGTCGAGGACGCGGCGGCGCTGCACGACGCCGCGGAGCGGGCAAATGCCGCGATCGCTCAACATAATGCGCCGATCACCGACGTGCTTTCCAATGTCACCGGCTGTACCGATCTCGGATCGGACCCGGTTCGTTGGGCAGAGTGGTGGTGGACTGATTATAACGAGAGCTACGGTGGCTACGGAGATGAGGTGACGGGGAACGCAAAGCCCAACTACCACGACGACCATTTCGCGAAATCCAGTAACACAGTCTATACTCCCTACCTCTCCGGCGCCAGTGTCACCGTCACTGTCCCCCCTCCTCCAGGTCCTCACTCCTGTTTCGCCCCTGGCACGAGGGTCTGGACGCTCACGGGTTCGATGCCGATCGAGCAAATCAAGGTTGGTGACTACGTGCTCTCGCAGGACACGGACTCGGGGGAATTGGCTTACAAACCGGTACTCGCTGTGACCAAGCGGCCGCCCGGCCCGTTTGCCAATATCGCCGTCGGCTCGGAAACGATTACCGCCACGCCCGGCCATCCATTCTGGGTCGTCGGCCTGGGCTGGCGGCTGACCAAGCAACTGAAACCGGGCGAGCGGTTCCACACGCTTTCGGGCGCAACGACGATCACTTCGTTCGAAAAGCTCGACGCGGACGAAGCTGAACCAGAACCGGCCTATAATCTGATCGTCGCCGATTTCAGCACCTATTTTGTGGGCGAGCACGGCATTCTCGTCCATGACGTCACGCCCCGCCGGCCGACCGCGGCGCTGGTGCCGGGACTCATTCCCAGCACACGCTACGTGCTCGCAACGGAAGGGGAATAATCGCGATCGGACCGTGGTCGAAGCGTTCGAGAACGACCCGCTGGTGTTTCACTGGCCATCCCCGGTCCGCACCAGCGACGAAGCTTTCCGCATCGCAAACGGGGCACCGGAGAAGGGTATTGCCCCGCCGCGCGCCCTGTGATAATATGTGGGTCGAAGGACAGGGCAAGCGGTCACTCTTTTTGCCGGGGAGACTCCCATGTCCACGCACATGTGGCCTTCGGCGGTCCGGCGCGCTCTCGCGCCGGTGGTTGTCATGTTCCTCTTGGCCGGCCGCGGTTGGTCGGGCGATGCGGACCAGAATGCACCGGATAAGGTGCCGCCAACCAGCGACCTGGTCAAAAAGGCGCTCGAAAGCGAAGTGGCGGGCAACGACACGCAGCGCAAGGAGTTGCTCGACGAGGCCGTGCGGCAAGCGCCGAACAATGCGGCGGCCCATTGGCAGTCGGGCGACGTTCGCCTTCAGGACGCCTGGCGGTCGAACCGACGACGCGAAAAAGCTTGCCAAGCAAGATCAAAAATGGGCCGAGTACGTCCGCCGCCGCGATGCGGCCGGCCAATCGCCCGAGGCTCTGGCAGACCTGGCCCGCTGGTGCCACAAGAATCATATGGTCGATCAAGCGCGGGCCCATTGGCAGGCCGTGCTGAAGCTCCAGCCGGACAACCAGGAGGCGATCAGGAACCTTGGCTTGCGGCCGTACAACGGAATCCTGCTGACGCCCGCCGAGATCCAGCAAGCCAAGTCGCAGTTGCGGGCGGTGGAAAAGGCGACGGAGCGCTGGCAGTCGCTGGTGACCCAGTGGCGGGCCGCCACGGAGCGTCACGAAGCGACCGAATCGATCGCGGCCTTGGAAAAGGCGCGGAAGGTCTTCGATACGGCGGAGATGCAAGGGCTGGAAAAAGCCTTGTGGCGCTTTGTGGGCTCGAAGAGTCACAATCGGCTCTATTGCGAGATGGTGCTGGCGCTGATCGCCGCGCTGCACGATAACCCCAACCCGGCGGCGGCCGAATCGTTGGCCCGCTATGCCGTCTTGTCCAATTCGAAGGAGCTTCGCGACGCGGCCATCAAGGAGCTCGAAGACGCGGCCAATGGACCATTACGTGCCGATGTTGATTGCGGCCCTGCAGTCGCCGCTTGATGTCGGTGCGCAATACACTATTGACCCCTTCGGGACTCTGAGCGTTCGCCACACTGTATATCGCGAGAATGCGGCTGCCGGTCTGACGACGTCGCTGACGATGGGATTGGGAACCGCTTTCGCGTTCGTCCCCAGTGGCCCCGTGGATGTCCTGCACGCGAACCGGCCACCCTTTAACGACATGGTTGGCGAAGTCACTCCGGCGCAAGCGAATTCGCCGGCTTTCAAGGATGCGCTTGTGGCGCTAAGCAAGCAATACGCAATGTTACAGAGCGCGGTTGAGGAGCGGCAAAACGCGGCAACGTCGGCACGCATAGCCGTAGAGGACGCGGCGGCGCTGAGCGAGGCTGTCGATCGCGCCAACTCTGCGATCGCGCAGCAGAATGCACGGGTCACCGACGTGCTTTCCAAGGTCACCGGCCACGCCGATCTCGGATCGGACCCGGTTCGTTGGGCAGACTGGTGGTGGAATGATTATAACGAGAGCTACCTTGGCTACGGCGGAAACGAGGTGACGGGGGACGCGAAACCCAACTACCACGACGCCTATTTCGCGGATTCCCGTTCCACATGCACGATTCCGTACCTCACCGATCCTCCAATGCATGTCGTATTTTATTCCTGTTTTGCCCCGGGGACGAGGGTTTGGACCCTCATCGGGTTGGTGCCCATCGAGCAGATCAAAGTTGGCGACCCCGTGCTCTCGCAGGACCCCGAGTCGGGGGAACTGGCCTACAAGCCCGTCCTCGACGTGACCCAACGGCCCGCTGGCCCGCGAGCCAATGTCACCGTCGGCACGGAAACAATTACCGCCACGCCGGGCCATCCGTTCTGGATTGTCGGCCAGGGCTGGCGGCTGACCAAGCAACTGAAGCCGGGCGAGCGGTTCCACACGCTTTCGGGCGGAACGGCGATCACTGCGTTCGAAAAACTCGACGCGGACGAAGCGAAACCGGAACCGGCCTATAATCTGGTCGTCGCCGATTTCAACACCTATTTCGTAGGCGAGCACGGCATTCTCGTCCACGACAACACGCCCCGCCGGCCGACCGCGGCGATCGTGCCGGGACTCATTCCCAGCACACGCTACGTGCTCGCAGCGGAAGGCCAATAGCCGCGATCAAAACTGCGGCCACCGCTGCGGCTAAATGTCGCCCAGCAGCTTGTCGAACACGTTAACCGACACCGCGGGCGAAGTGGTAAACGCGATATTCGTCTGCTTCGTCAAGGCGATCGACGCCTGCATGGCCTCGGCCGTGTCGGGGAACTCGGCCACCACCACCAGGTCGTTCGGCCCGAGTGTGGCGTACATCGCTTCCACCCGCCCCTTGAAGTGCTTGATCGTGTCCAACGCTTCCTTGGTGCGTTCCGCGCTGGCGTCTTTCAATGACTTGGCGGAATACTTGCCGAACATCAAAAACGTGGCCATGGCAATAGGCTCCCGTGAAGAAGGAAACGGACGTACCCCGGTCGCACGGGCATTATAGAAACGGGGGCAACGGAAGGCAACGGTGCGCCGCAGCGGCAGGTCGCCATTAGGCTTCAGGACCGAGCAAACGTCTTAGCTCCTTCGCGGTCTTGGGAATTAGGTCTTGGGTCTTGGGTCTTTGAACGAAGACCTAAAACCCAAGACCCAAGACCCAAGGCCATTCTCGGCTTTGGCATAACCTGTGGGGGTGCGAAACTACATCAGCCGCCAGGTGCCCGAGACGAGGACGTAGACGCCCAAGATCAGGTTCGTCAGCGCGTGGGCCGCCACGCAGTCCCAGATGTTTCGCGTCCGCACCATCAGCCAGGTAATCAGCGAGAACCAGACCAGCGCCGCCAGCAACTCGCCCGGGTGCATCAGCATCGGCACGGCCGTGCCCAGCACGACGGCCAGGGCGTTCACTTTGCCAAAGGGCACCTTCCACCAGTCGCTTTCCACGACCAGCCGCATGACCAGGCCGCGCAGAAAGAACTCCTCGATCAGAGGCACGACGGCCACCAGTCCGAAAAGCCGCACGGCCAGGAACGCCCGGGCCAAGGCGGGCTGCCCGGCAAGCTGCACGAGCGGGTCGTACGCGGCCCGGTCGCCGGACGTGATCAGACGCCCTGCCCCGCAATAATCGAGCAACGGCAACAAGTATTGGTGCTCCCAATCGAGCAGGCAGAGCCCGATCCACAGCGGTCCGCCCACCAGCCCCACAATGATCGCCAGCCGGCTGAGCCGCAGGGGAAACTCGCCGTACCCGGGCAGAACCAGCGCCACCGCCGCTACGGTAAGCGAGATTTTGATGGCGTACACCCACGGGTAATACGCATAGGGGATCGACAGGCCGATGCCGATGCCGCCGGGCCGGTCGGGCGTCGGCTCCAGCCCGCCCACCAGCACGAACACCAGAAACGGCAGCAGGAACGTCACCCAGCGTTGCCGCCCGAGCATCGTCCGCCGCCAATCGCTGTAGTCCGGCATGATTGGTCCTCTTCTCCCCTACACAAACATACTTCCCGGCAGGAAGATCGGCAACCGTTTCGCTCTTGCACGGCGAGGCCGAATGTGGCACCCTGAGAGGGAACCGTTCACGGCCCGGGGACTGGCTCATTTATCGGCCCTTCCAGGCTGAAAAATGTGCCTGTCCCCTTGCCGGCCGCGGCGGAATGTCATTGGATCGGGTGAAAATCAGCGAGCAAGGAGGATTCGGATGCGATCACGTCCGCGACCAACTCTGCGCGGTTTTATGGTTCTGGGCATCGGCCTGGCCGCGACCTTGTCGGTTGCCCGGCCCGTTTTCGGTCAGGAACCGCCGGCGCACTCGATCGCCGTCTCGAAGACCTACAACCACGCCCCCTTCGAATACCAGAGCCGGCTGCTTGCCCAACGGGCCGCATTCCGCGTGTATCGGCTCACGTATCCTTCGCCGGTGGTCACGCCGGTGGCACGCAACAACACGGTCCCCGCCGACTATTACCTGCCCAACGGCATTCATCCCGGCGATCCCCAGCGCCCCGCGGTCATTTGTCTGCACATCCTCGACGGCAACGAGGAATTGACCGACCTGGTGTGCTCGGTGCTGGCGGGCCGCGGTCTGCCGGCCATCTCGTTCAAACTGCCCTACTACGGCGAGCGCGGCTCGGCCAAGGGCCCGGAAGAATTGGCCGACAACCCCCAACTGTTCGTCGGCGCGATTTCGCAGACGGGCGAAGACATTCGCCGCACCATCGACTTGCTCGGTTCCCGGCCGGAAGTCGATCCCCGCGGATCGATATTACGGGAATCAGCCTGGGCGGAATCGTCGCCGCTGCGGCCGCCGGAGCCGAGCCCCGGCTCTACAAGGCGGGCCTGATTCTGGCCGGCGGCGACCTGCTGCAAATCATCCATCACGCCCGCGAAACCCGGCCCCTCAGCGAAATGATCCAAAAGCTGCCGCCGCCGGCGCGGGCCGAACTGGAGGCGAAGATCGAGGCGGTCGATCCGCTGCGGTTTGCTCCCGCCTTGCGCGAGCGGGCCAACGCCGGCAAAGTGCTGATGATCAATGCGGCCGCCGATGAGGTCATTCCGCGGCAATGCACCGACAAGCTTGCCGCGGCGCTGGGAATCTCCGATCGCGTGGTGTGGTTGGACGGGTTGGGGCATTACACGGCGATGGCCGAGCTGCCCCGCGCGCTGCGGCTGATGGCCGACTTCTTCGCCCGGGACTTGCCCGAGGCGGCCCGCGCAACAACTCCCGAGCCGGCGGCCGAGTCAACCGCCTTGCAGCGCTTGGTGGCCGCCGTGCAGCAGGCAATCACCATGTTGAGCACCGAGCCCGAGGCGGGCCGCTGCCACGTTGCCGATCTGGAACTTTCCGCCGCCGGCGGCAAGGGACGGCCGATCGACGTCCACGCGAGGCTGGTGCGCGGCCGGCAAGGGCGGTTCGCGCTCCACTGCCAGTTGCCGGAAATCGGCGAAGTGGCCGTCGGACAAGGGCGACTGCCCTGGCTCGTGGCCGGTGGGAAAATCGTGCTCGCAGGCGCCGAAGATCCGCTCACCAACGGCAATCCGCTCGCTTACGCCGATCCGCGGCAGCTTATGAAGCTGCGGATGATCGCGGGAGTTGCCGGCAGCGTTGCCATGGCCCCCGAGATGCTGCAACAGTGGATCACCGTGGAAGATCATCCAGCCGCGACCGGCGGTCTCGCCCCAGGCGAATCGGCCGGCGGCAACCATGCCATCCGCGTCGTAGCCAAAGACGCGGCCCGCTTTCCCGGCGAGATTCGGCTGGAGTTTCAGGACGACGGCCGAACCCCGGCCGCCGCAACCTTCGCCGTCGGCGGTTGGCAGGGAACGCTCCGGTTCCACGCCTGGCAGACGAACACCGTCGCGCTGGACGCCCTGTTCGAACCGCCCGAGGCCTTGCCGCGCCGCGAGGTGGATCAAGCCGACCTGTATCGCATCTTCGCGGCGGCAGTGAACTTCGCGGCGGAGCGGCTGGATTTTGCGGCGGGAAGCGGCAGCGCGGTCGGCCCCGGGCCAATTTCGGTCGTTGCCGCCGATCCGGCCCGGCATGGCCTGCTCTGCCGCTGCCAGGGCAAAACGATCTTGCTCGTCTCCGGCACGCCGGCGCAAATGGGCGCGGCCCACGGCACGCTGCTGGCCGCGCCGGTGCGGAAGATGACCGAACGGGTGCTTTACCTGGTCGGCGGCGGCGATACGCTCCGCTCGGGCCAGTGGTTTCCCGATCGCATGGCGGAGATCGAGCGCCGCACGACGCCGCACGTCCCGCCGCGGTTTTTTGAAGAGTGCGACGCCCTGGCCCAAGCGGCGGGCGTGTCGCAGCGCGACGGCCGCTATGCCAACCTCTTTCCCGAGCGGTTCCATTGCAGCGGCGTGGCGCTCCGGGGCAAGGCGACCGCCGCAGGCCGCGTCCTCCACGCCCGCGTGCTCGATTACATGAGCGAAATCGGTCTCCAGGACGCCGCCGCGGTGACGGTCTTCATGCCCGAGGGACGAAACGCCTGGATGAGCCTCGGCTACGCGGGATTCATCGGCACGGTGACGGCCATGAACGAAAAAGGGCTTGCCGTCGGCGAGATGGGCGGACGCGGCGAAGGACAGTGGGACGGCATCCCCATGAGCCTGCTGCTGCGCGACGTCATGGAGCGGGCGGCCACAGCCGATGAGGCCCTGGCGATGCTCCGCGCCGCGCCGCGGACTTGCCAATACTACTATGTGCTCAGCGACCGCTCGGGTGCGCTGCGGGCCGTCCAGTGCACGCCCCAGGAGATGACCGTCTTGGAGCCCGGCCAACAGCATCCTCATCTGCCGCGAGTGCCGGAAGACACAGTGCTGGTTTCCGGTGACGATCGCGCCCGGCTGCTCAGCCTGCGGATTCTCGAAAACTATGGCCGGATCGACGTGCCTCGGCTGATCGAGATCATCAAGCGGCCGGTGGCGATGGAGTCGAACCTGCACGATGCCATCTTCGCCCCCGAGACGCTGGAGATGTGGTTTGCCGACGCGGGCAAGTTCACCCCCGCTTGCGACGAGCCCTATGCCCACGTGAGTCTGCGGGAACTGATCGACTTCTACCACGCGCAGACAGAGCGGGCACGGCGGTGAGAGCAGACTTTCACCGAGGGCGGGTCACGAGATAAAGCAGGCCGAAGCCGACGATCGGCACCAGAATGGCCAATACGATCCAGCGGACGGAGCGCCAGCGGCTGGCCCAGGGCGCTTGCGGCCGCAGCCGGTCGCAACGTCCGGTGAGCGGGACGGCATCGGGTGACTCCAATTCGCCCTTCATTGCCGCCGCCGACGGATAGCGGTCGTACGGCTGCCGCTCCAGGGCGTGCAGCAGGATTTCCTCCAACTGGGGCGAAAGCTCGGGGTTCCATTTTCGCGGCGCGATCGGGATCGCCCGCCAGGCGGGCGTGCATGATCGCGTAGGGATTCGTGCCCTCGAACGGCAGCCCGCCGGTAACCATCTCGTACAGCATTACCCCCAGGCTGTAGATATCGGTGCGGGCGTCGCCGCGTTTTCCTTTCACCTGCTCCGGGGCCATGTAGTCGGGCGTGCCCAGCGACGCCGAGAAGCCGGAAAACGTCAACCGCCGCAAGCCGACCGCCTTGGCAATGCCGAAGTCCATGATGCGGATGCTGCCGTCGTCGCAGAGCATGACGTTTTCCGGCTTCAAATCGCGATGAATGACGTTCTGCCCGTGCAGATATTGCAGCGCGTCGCAAATGCGGCAGGCAATCGCCAAGGCATCGGGCGAGGGCATGCGTTCCACGCTCCGCAACACCTGACGCAGCGTCTGCCCCTGCAAGTACTCCGTCACAATATAGGGCCGGCTCTTCTCCTCCACGGGCACAATCCGCAAAACAAACGGATGATGCAGCGTTTTGCCGATCGACTCTTCGCGCTGAAATCGCGAGAAAAAGGCCGGATCGCTCTCGAACTGCAGGAAGGGGATCTTGATCGCCACCGGCTCGCCGGTTTGCAGGTCTTGCGCCTTGAAGATCGACGCCATACCGCTGCGGCTGATCAGATCGGTGATGCGGAAGCGGCCGTCCAAGACCTGGCCGACCTCGATTTCATTGCTCATGGGCGGCTCGCGCTCTTGGTACATCGGTTGCCCTCGATAGAACATGACGTCTTCGACGCGATCGATCCGCACGATCTGCACCGAGAGATTATCGTCGGTGCCCCGCTTTTCCGCCAGCGCCGCCAACTCCCGGCAGGCGTCCTGGGGCGAGCAGTGCGAGACGGTTTCGCCGAGCTCCTCCGGGGTAATGCAGTTGTGCATGCCGTCGGAACACTGCACCAGATAGTCGCCCGTGTCGACCTGGATCGTGTAGTAGTCCACGGGAACCGTGGGATCCTTACCCAGGCTGCGGGTGAGCACGCAGCGCATGTCGCTGGTGGCGGCTTCCTGCGGCGAGATCAGACCAAGCCGCAGTTGCATCGCGGCGTACGAATGATCGGTCGTCACCTGCCGGGCGACTCCCCGCCGAACCAGATAGACGCGGCAATCGCCCACGTGGCCGATCGTGACTTCGTTGTTGCGGAACAGCGAGACGGTCAGCGTCGTGGCCATGCGGCCCTGGTCTCGGCCCGCCATGCTCTGATCGTAGACGGCCATGTTGGCGGCGGTGAAGATCCGCCACAGGGTCTGCTTGGGCTGCACGCCGCCTTGGCCGTCTTGGAAGTTTTTCAGCGCCGTTTCGACCGCCAGCCGGCTGGCGATGTCGCCATGCCCGTGCCCCCCCACGCCGTCGGCGATGATCGCCACCGCCCCGCGAGTGCGCTGCTCCTCGAGGTCCGAAGGTTGGAAGAACCCCAAAAAATCCTCGTTTTTCGGGCGCACCGGGCCCGTTGACGACAGCTCAGCGTAAGTCACGTCCACGACTAGCTCCGGGCACGCGAAGAAACGATTCTCATATTCGGACGGCGGCCTCGCCGCTTAACCGCATTTTCAATGCCATCTTCCCCATCATAACGGCCGCGACTGGCACTGGGGAAGGAAGGAATCAGCGCGCAACTCCTTTAAGACACGCACATAACCCGGACGCGGCGGTCATGTCTTTCCGCCATGACACTGACACGCGCTGTTGTGCGTCATATGGCATGAATGCACAGATCATACGCATACAGAGCCTTATATGTACGCATACTGATCGTTTCAATACGGTGTTTTGTTGCAGTCTTGTTTTTTTCTACTAGCATAACTCGCTGCCCTACAGTGGGTTCGGTGCGGCGCGGCGGCGTTGTGCAGAAAACCATGGCACGCGATTTGCCAAAATCAATTGCCAAATTGTTTCCGTCTTGCAGAAGACCCTTTTGGGCACGGCCGAGACGCCGGGCTGCGCTGGTACCCGCAGACCGGCTTCTCGCTGTGCCGGACTTCTGCCATTCGGAGGGTGTTTCTTGTCGAACCTGGAAAGGCGAGGTACCCCGCGATGGCTTCCGTTTCCGAAACGCCGCAAATGAAAAAGACGTTGGGACTGACCGGGCTGACGATGAACGCCATGGCCCTGATTGCTCCCGGCGCATTCTTGTGGTTGACGTTCGCCCAACAGTCGCAATACGGCGCGCCGATGGCCGGCTCGGCAATCTGGTTCGGCATCGTCGCCGCGTTGTTGCTCTGCTTCGCCACGGCCGTCGCCTACGCCGAACTGGCGAAGTTGTATCCCGGCGCAGGCTCCTCGTACTTCTTCGCCGAACAGGCGTTCTTGTCGAAGACCAACGCCTATAAGTTCGCCCGCCTCTCGAAGTTCATCATCGGCTGGGCCAGTCACCTCTATTACTGGCTCTATCCGGGCGTGATGGTGGGAGTCACCGCGATCCTGGTCGGCTACCTGGCGGGCCAGTTCTTTCCCGACACGTTTAACGGCGCTATCAACAGTCCGACGCTGATGATCGGCTTCTGCGTGCTCTTCTCGTTCGGCGTGGCGTACATCGCCTATCGCGGCATCACGGGCACAACCGGCGTGAATATCGCCATCAACGTGGTCCAGATCACCGCCCTGTTGATCTTCTCGGTGATTGCCTTGGGCTATCGGCTCAATCACGGGGAAGGATCGCTCGGCTACACGCTCGACCCCGATGGCAATCCGATTCAGGTCGTCTTGGCCGCCGGACCCGACGGAAAGCCGCTCAAAGATGACGCCGGTAAATGGAAAGTCGAACAGGAGGACGGCCACGACAAGCCGCTGTTGTTGCACTACCAGGGCGCCGGGATCACCCAGGAGCCGGTTGACACCGCCAGGCCGGACGGCGAGAAGCAGGCCACTTTCCAATTCCATGAGTCGGCCGTCTCGGCGGCCGCGCCCCACTCGTTCAACTATGTGATCATTCAAGCGTGCATCGCCATTTTGATCCTCGTGGGTTTCGAGTCGGTCACCTCGATGGGCGAGGAAGCGAAGAACGCCAAACGCGACATTCCCCGGGCCGTGCTGCTTTCGCTGCTGATTCAGGGCGTGGTGTGCTACTTGATCCAGTATTTTTGCGCGGGCTACTTCCTGAATCCGGGCTATCCCTTGACCACGGCTGCCGCATCGAGCGCCCCGATCGGCGACATGATGGTGATCGCGGGAACGTGGATGTTCGGCAGCGCCGCGGCCGGCTGGTGGTTCATGATCATCCAGGCGGTCACGGTCTTCCTGGCCCTGGTGGGCACCACGCTTTCGTGCATTTGCACCGCGCGCGTGACATACGCGATGGGTCGCGACGCCGAGGTGCCTTCGCACTTCGGCATGTTGCACGGCAAGAACCTCACGCCGCACCGGGCCATTTGGACCCTGGCGGGGGTTTCGGCAGTGGTCGGCATTTTCGCCGTCTTGATGTATCTCTGCGGCCCTGCCGCCACCGACGCCTTGAATACGTCGCTTTCCGACTCTCAAAAGGGCAGTTTCTGGTATCCGTCGTTCCTCTTGTTCTCGGCAGAGACGGCCAAGAGCCTGCCCAACAGCCTGCTGATTGTTACGCTGGCGAGTAATTTCGGCACGTTCCTGCTCTACATGCTCACCTGCGCCATTGCCATCGTGGCGTTCCGCCAACACCACTCGTTCAGCGGTTTTAAGCATGTGGTGATCCCCGTGTTCGGCGTGGCGGCCAACCTGGTCTGCATGTTGTTCTACCTGGTCGGTCCTTTCATGGTCACGGGCATGAGCAAGCTCGAGCCGTACGTCGCCTTGGGCGTCGCCGGCGCGTGGGGCCTCTACGGCGCCGTGTACTTCGTATCTGCCAGCCGCAGCAAAGGACGAACGATTTTACTCGATAAAGGAGCCGCGATGGCTGGACACGCCGGCGTCGTTTAGCATTGGCAAGCGAGAGGACCATCATGGGCGTTTGGCAGAAGCGTTTCGGTTGCCTGCTGCTGGCGGCGGCGGTTATCCTTAGCGGGCAGGCGGCTCGGGCGACGGACGTTGTGCCGGCCGCCGCCGACGCGGCTGCGCCGGTTGCCGTCACGGTCGATGGCGCCGTGGCCTGGGCACTGATGGCCGGTTTCCTGGTCATGTTCATGCAGGCGGGTTTCGCAATGGTCGAAACCGGTTTGTGCCGGGCGAAAAACGCCGCCCACACGATGAGCATGATCATGATGATCTACGCTTTGGGCTGCCTCGGCTTCTGGGCCTACGGATTCGCCCTGGGCTGGGGCAATCTGGTACATACGTCGGTGGCGGCAGCACCAGGCTGGAGCTCGTCGTTCGGAGCAGCCACGGCCGCGCTTAACCGCGGCTGGGGTCTTGGCGCCGTCACCGACGCGGCTTCCGGCGCCGCCACCGGCGCCTTTCACTTCGGGCTGGTCGGACTGCGGGGATTCTTCCTCCACGGATTGGACGACCCCGGTGTGCTGGCCCTGTTCTTCCTGATGATGACATTGATGACCACCTCGGCCGCCATTGCCACCGGCGCCCTGGCGGAGCGATGGCGATGGAAGAACTTCTGCCTGTACGGACTTTGGGCGGCCCTGCCGTTCGGGCTCTTTGCGAACTGGACGTGGGGCGGCGGATGGCTGGCCCAAATGGGCGTCAACTGGCGCCTTGGGCACGGGGCGGTCGACTTCGCCGGCTCCGGCGTCGTCCATGCCATGGGCGGCATCGTCGGCCTGGTCGGGGTCATGGTCGCCGGCCCCCGGATTGGAAAATACTCGCCCGAGGGCAAGCCGCTGCCCATTCCTGCCCATCATTTGCCGATGGTCGTTGTCGGCACGCTGATTTTGGCGTTCGGATGGTTCGGGTTCACTTCCGGATCGGCCGCCATCGACGCCGATGTGAGGCTAGCGCCGCGGTGGTCAAGACGGCGTTGGCCGGAGCGGCCGGTGCGGTTGCCGCCATGGCCACGCTGCAACTGAAGGGCTTGAAGCCCGACACCACGATCATGGGCAACGGCCTGTTGTCGGGCCTGGTGGCCATTAGCGCGGGGTGCGCGTTTGTGGATACCTGGGCGGCCGTGCTCATCGGTGTCGCCGCCGGCGTGATGGTCGTCCACAGCGTGTTCTTCTGGGAACGCCGCCATATCGACGATCCGGTGGGCGCGATCTCGGTCCACGGCGTCAACGGGCTGTGGGGCGTGATTGCGGTCGGCATCTTTGCCAACGGCAAGTACGGATCCGGCTGGAACAGCGTCGCCGGCGGCGTCGCCCGGCATCCTTTACGGCGACGCTTCCCAATTGGCCGCACAACTGGTTGCCGCCGCGGTGCTCGTGGTTTTCGCCTTTGCGGTGAGCTATGCCTGGTTCAAACTGAGCAATCTGGTGACCCCGCTTCGCGTCAGCCGGGAAACGGAAATGGCCGGGCTCGACGGCCCGGAAATGGGCGTGATGGGCTATCCCGACTTCACCCTGGTCAGCCGCCGTAGCTGAACCGCCGGAGGATAGAACCATGAAAAAGATCGACGCCATCGTCCGCCACTTCATGCTCGACGACGTGAAGAGTGTCCTGATGCGGCAGGGAGTTCACGGCATGACGATCACCGAGGTCCGCGGCTTCGGTCGTCAAAAAGGCCATGACGAAGTCTACCGCGGCAGTGAGTATACGGTTGACTTCGTGCCCAAGATCAAGATCGAGATCGTCGTGGACAACGCCGACCTGCCCAACGTGATCGAGGCCATCAGCCGCACGGCGAAGACGGGCCAGATCGGCGACGGCAAGATCTTCATTGCCAGCTTGGACGACGCCATCCGTATCCGCACCGGCGAGCGCGGCGACCAGGCGCTCTGAGCCAATTTCGTCCCCGGGGAGCCATCACTTGCCATGGAAGCTCGGTTCTTGATCGACATGGACGGCGTCGTATGCCGGGGAAACAAGTTGATCCCCGGGGCGGATCGCTTCATCGACGAGTTGCAACGCCTCGATATCCCCTTCATTTTCTTCACCAACAACAGCCAGCGAACGCGTCGCGACGTGGCCGGCCGGCTGGAACGGCTCGGCATCCGCGTGGAAGAGCGGCAGGTCTTCACTTGCGCCATGGCCACCGCGCGCTTCCTGGCCGCGCAGAAGCCGGGTGGAACGGCGTTTGTCATCGGCGAAGGGGGCTTGTTGCATGCGTTGCACGTTAACGGATACACGATCGTTGAACAGAATCCCGACTATGTCGTCGTGGGCGAGGGACGCACGCTGTCGTTTGAAATGATCGAGCGGGCTGCCTCGATGATCCTCAATGGCGCGAAACTTGTGGCGACCAATCTCGACTACAGTTGCCCCACGTCGGGCGGAATCCGCCCCGGCTGCGGCGCCGTGGTTGCCATGCTGGAGGCGGCCACCGGCCGCCGGGCGTTCTCCGTCGGCAAACCCAGTCCCGTAATGGTCCGCGCCGCCCGCGAAGAGTTCGGCCCAAGTCCGGTGCCGCCCATCGTCATCGGCGATACGATGGAAACGGACATTCTCGGCGGCATTCAGTCGGGCTGCCCCACGGTGCTCGTGCTCTCCGGCGGCACGAAAAAAACGGCTCTCGCGCGCTACGCCTACACCCCCGATCTGATCGTCGAATCGCTCGGGCACGCGTCGGTCGAAGAGATCATCCGCGACTGTGGGCCGCTCCTGGAACGCGCACTCCCGGCGGTCGCCGCATCGCTTGCGCCTCAGCCTACTTCGTCACCGGCGAGAGCACCGTTTGGAGGAATCGACCGCCGCTCTCGTACCAGCCGTCCTTGGTAAAACGGCACCAATTCAGGTCGATCAAGAAGCCAAACCACTGCCCGCGGCTGCCTTCCAGCGAAGCGACCATTCGCCGATGGGGGATTGGGGCCTGGTGGAAGAAGCCGAACCCATTCTCGGAGAGATGCTTCCCGACCACCACCACCGTTTCGCCTTCGGGCGTAACGCCATCGCTGCCGACGGGCGTCAGATGCACTAGGCAGGGAAAGGGGTAGCGGCTGTCGCGACGCCGTTCGAACAGATCGTTGCGCGGATACAACGCCTGGAGCAACCCCCAAACCTGCGTCCGAATCTCGTCGCTGACCTCGTGGACCGGCTCACCAAGCAGATCGGGTTGCAGCATGGGCAATCTCATGAACTTGTCTCCCTTTCGCCGGTGCTCGCCAGTCGCGTCAAGTTGCAAAAAGCATGGTCGATGGGCCGCGAGACGGCGCCCCTGGCCCGATGAAAACGGGGACTGGCTCCGCAACGGCTTTTATCATTGCTCGATCCGAACCACTATTAGTTGCGGTGCCTGTCCCCGTTTTCATCCGTCGCGACCCCTCCGGTCGCAGAGAAACTTCGACAAGCCCGGCCGGGAGACTGGCTCGATTTTTTGGCCTCTTGCGGCCGAAAAATGTGCCTCTCCCCGTCAACGGTTACCGGGGGCCGAATGCCGGCCATCTAAAACCTAGGTCACCATCGGAGCCGTGTCAAATCTTCGCCTGCACGCGGCATCTTGTCGCGTCATCTTCGTGTAGCCTGTCACGGTCAAGAAAGACGCAAAGCCGCTTCGATAGCGCGGCTTCGTCAACGAGTGCATGGGGACAACTGTTTGCGCGGCTCCCAAGCCGCAAGAGACCCGCTCAGGCCGATTCGATCGGCGAGACGGTCGGCTCGACGAAACGGCCGCTGCTCTCGTACCAGCCCTCAGGAATGGGGCGGCTCCGCGTCACTGCCAGCACGAACGCCAGCCAATCCCCATTGCTTGTTTGCAGCGAGACAATCGTTCGATCCGACCCAAGCGGAGTAGGATGGTAAAATCCCAACCCCCCTTCGGAAAGGTCTTTTCCGGCCGCGATCACCGGCTCGCCGTCGGGCGTGCGCCCGTCTTCTCCGACCGGCGTCAGGTACATCAAACAGGGAAAAGGAAAACGACTGTCGCGCCGCCGTTCGTCATGCTGCGCGCGGACAAACGACGGACAAGTGCTCCAGGATCTGCGGCCAAGTCTTGCTGTCGATCCGGTGCGTCGGGTCGCCGAGCACGTTTGGTTGCGGGACGGGCAGCGTCATGGTTACGTTTCCTATCGGGTGAGGGGGGGTGCATCGTCAACACGTTGTCAGCGGCGGCGGCGGCACAGGCCGAAGAAAGCGAGCGCCGCTTTCGTACCAACCCTGCCGGATTTCGCGGCTCCGCATCACTTCGATCACAAACGCCATCCAATGCCCCTTCGTCACCTGGAGAGAGACGGTCATCTCGCGGCTGGGCAGCGGACCGGTGTGGTAGAATCCGATGCCCGATTCCGAGAGGTCTTTTGCCGCTGCCACGATCGGCTCACGCTGCCCGGCCGCTACGTCCTCGTTGACAAGAGTGAGGTAGACGGGCTGCGGGAAAGGGTAGCGGAGTTGCCGGCGGCGCTCGACCGATTTGTCTTGCGAATACAGGAGGTTGCCCAGCAAGCCGCGAATTTGCTTCCGCGCTAGTTTTGCACCGGCTTCGCGGTCTTCTCGCGACGCGTCCAAAGACGGCGACGGCATCGCTTCCATGGCGACCTCCCCCATTCGGAATCGTTTGACCGAGTCCGCCCTTGCGGTCAACCGCCCCAAAGCGCCGGTGCGACGACCACGGCCGGTCGGACTTCCCGCGGGCTAAAGAGCCCCGGCAACGTCCACAAATACTCTAGGTTATGGACAGGGGAAGTCAAAAAGGGGCTGCCCGGACACCAAACAGAGGTGCACCCGGCTCCGGCCAACGCCGGATAAACGAGATATCCCGCACAGTCTGGCCCACGGCCTGCCGCATACGGGGCATGGCGTCCGAAACGCTGCCTGCCATGCGCGACTAACGCTTCGAGAACTGCGTGCCGCGCCGCGCACCGCGGAGACCGTACTTCTTCCGCTCTTTCATGCGGCTGTCGCGGGTCAACAGGCCCGAATCGCGCAAGCCGTCGGCCAACTGCTCGTCGTACTTCTTCAACGCCCGGGCGATCCCCAGTTTGCAAGCGTCGGCTTGCCCGGTGATGCCGCCGCCATCGACGCGGACGACCACGTCGAGCTGCGCCGCGCCGGCCGGTCTGCTCCAGCGGCGCCACGACCGCGTTGCGCTGCCGCGTATTGGCGAAGAACGCTTCGAGGTCGCGGCCGTTGATGCGGATCTTTCCCTCACCCGGCCGGATGCGCACCCGCGCCACCGAGGTCTTTCGCCGTCCCGTACCAGAATATCGCTGCTGGTGCCTGCTGCCATGGATGGTTAGTCCTCAGTTTCGCTCTTGATGAGTTCGGGTTGTTGGGCCTGGTGGGGATGCTCGCTGCCGGCGTAGATCTTCAGCTTGGCCAGAGTCTTGAAGGCCAACTTATTCTTCGGCAGCATGCGACGCACGGCTTCGCGAAGAATAAGCTCCGGTCGGCGTGCGCGGCGTTTCTCGGCCGTTTCGGTGTGCTGGCCCGGGTAGCCGGTGTACCAGGCATACTTCTTGGTCTGCCACTTCTTGCCGGTGAACACCAGTTTCTCGACGTTGATGACCACGACGAAATCGCCGTTGTCAACGTGCGGCGTATAGGTGGGGCGATTCTTGCCCATCAAGATCATGGCAATATCGCTCGCCAACCGCCCGACCACCTTGTCCGTGGCGTCAACCAACCACCACTTGGTCTCGACCTCGCCGGGCCGGGCCATATAGGTTTTCATCTGCTGCATATCCACTACTCGCACAACTGCTGGAGCGGGGGAAACTCGTAATTTAACCGTTTCTCGCCCGGCTGACAAGCGGTGCCGGCCGGCCCCCCGCGTTTTTTGCCGTCACCACCACTACCCCCGGAATTTGAATTAGGGGGGCTTTACAGCGACGCTAATGTTTACTATTATGGCCCGTTTTATTGCCCTACGGCTATCTGGGGGAGTTCGGTAAACATGATCGTTGCGGTTCCCCGCGAAAGTTGCCCCGGCGAACGCCGCGTCGCCCTCATTCCGGCCTCGATCGCCCCGCTGGCGAAGGCGGGAATCGAGGTCCTTGTTCAGTCCGGAGCAGGCGTGCTGGCCGGCCATTCCGACCAGCAATATGTCGACAAGGGCGCAAGATCGTCCCCTCGCGCAACGACATTTTTGCCGCCGACGTCGTGCTCCAAGTCCGGGCGGCCGGCGCGAATGCGGCGGCCGGTCCCGCCGATCTGCCCCTTTACCGCCGGGGCCAGGTGGTGATCGGCCAGTGTGATCCTCTCGGCGCCCCCAAAGCGGCGGCCGAAGTGGCCGGCAAGGGCGTTTCGCTCTTCGCCCTGGAACTGCTCCCCCGCATCACCCGCGCAGAGCATGGACGTGCTTTCGTCGCAGGCATCGATCGCCGGCTATCGGGCGGTGCTGCTGGCCGCCGAGGCCTTGCCCAAGATATTCCCCATGATGATCACGGCCGCCGGCACGCTCAACGCGGCGCGAGTCTTCGTGATCGGCGCCGGCGTGGCCGGCTTGCAGGCCATCGCCACCGCCCACCGCTTGGGTGCCGCCGTCTCGGCCTATGACGTCCGGCCGGCCGTCAAGGAGCAGGTGCAAAGCCTGGGGGCCAAGTTCGTGGAAATGGAACTGGCCACGGCCGCCGCCGAAACCAAGGGCGGCTACGCCCAGCAGATGGACGAAGAGTTCTATCGCAAGCAGCGGGAACTGATGACCAAAGTGGTGGCCGAAAACGACGCCGTCATCACCACCGCGGCGGTGCCGGGCAAGAAGTCGCCGATTCTGGTCACCGCGGCGATGGTGGCGGGCATGGCGCCCGGCTCGGTGATCGTCGATCTGGCGGCCGAGCGCGGCGGCAACTGCGAATTGACTAAACCCGACGAAAAAGTGGTCGCCCACGGCGTGACGATTTTCGGCCCGACCAATTTGCCGGCCGAGGCCCCGCAGCACGCCAGCCAAATGTATGCCAAGAACATTTCCAACTTCTTGTTGAACCTGATCAAAGACAAACAGGTCCACATCGACCTCGACGACGAGATTATCCGCGAGACGCTGATCGCCCGCGACGGCCAGGTGGTCAACCCGCGGATTCAGCAGTTGCTCGGCGCGGCATAAAGCCGCCCCCCGCGCCGAAATGTGAACAGCATGGTGCGTTTCACGCCGCCCTACGAAGAAAGGACCAACCGAACGATGTCGCCCCACCCCTTGGTGCTGCTGGCCGCCGCCGAAGGCGCGGCGAAGGCGGACTTTCTCACCCTCTTGTACGTGTTCATGCTGGCCACGTTTACCGGCTTGCTGGTGATCCGCAACGTCTCGCGGTTGTTGCATACGCCGCTGATGTCGCTTACCAACGCGATTTCGGCCATCGCCGTGGTGGGGTCGATCGTCTTGGCGGGCAGCCGGGAGAGCACCTTCAGCACGATCCTCGGCGCGGTGGCCGTCTGGGCCTCGATGACCAACATTGTCAGCGGCTTCCTGTTGACCGATCGGATGCTCAAGATGTTCAAGAAGCGGGAGCCCGGCAAATCATGAACATGGACATCGTCATTCAACCGATCTACCTCGTCTCCGCGATGCTGTTCATCCTCTCGCTGATGTGGATGAACCACCCCAGCACCGCGCACCGCGGCGTCTTCGCGGGCGTGGTGGCGATGTTGGCCGCCATCGGCGGCACGCTCCTCCTGCCCGAGGTTCAGGAATATCATTGGATCGGCATCGCCATGATCGTGGGCTTCGTGTTGGGCGTGCCGCTGGCCATGGTGCCGCTCACGGCCGTTCCCCAGCGAACGGCGATTTCGCACGCCTTCGGCGGCCTGGCGGCCGGCCTGGTCGGCGCCGCCGAATATTATCTCTGGATCACGCAACATCGTGAAAAATTAACGAGCTTCGGCGTCGGCGCGCTGGTGGCGGAAGTACTCCTCGGCTTCTTGACGTTCACCGGCAGCTTGATGGCGGCCGGCAAACTTCAGGAAATCCTTCCGACCCGGCCGATCCTCTACCGCGGCCAGAACCTCGTGAACCTTTCCCTCCTGGCCGTGGCCATCCTGGCCGGCGTGTGGTTGGTGCTGGCGCCGACCTACTGGTTCCTGTTTCCCATCATCATCCTGCTTTCGCTCGCCTTCGGCGTGATGCTGATTATCCCTATCGGCGGCGCCGACATGCCAACCGTGATCGCGCTGTTGAACGCCTATGCCGGCCTGTCGGCCGTGGCGATGGGCTTCGTGTTGGACAACAAGCTGCTGATCGCCGCCGGGGCGCTGGACGGCTCCTCGGGCTTGATCCTCTCGATCATCATGTGCAAGGCGATGAACCGTTCGTTCGCCAACGTGCTGTTCGGCGGATTCGGCCAGCTCCGGACGTCGGCCGCGGAGGCCGAACAGCGCACCGTCAAGAGCGCCACGGCCGAAGACGCGGCCCAGATCATGCAGTCCGCGCGCACCGTGGTCGTCATCCCCGGCTACGGCATGGCAGTGGCCCAAGCCCAGCATCGCGTTCGCGAGCTCTACGACGCGCTCAGCAAGCAGGGCGTCGAGGTGAAGTTCGCCATCCATCCCGTCGCCGGCCGCATGCCGGGCCACATGAACGTGCTTTTGGCCGAGGCCGAAATCCCCTATGATCGGCTGATCGAGATGGAGGCGATCAATCCCGAGATGCCCGAGGCCGACGTGGCGCTGGTCGTGGGGGCGAACGACGTGGTGAATCCGGCCGCCCGGCACGACAAGGGAAGCCCGATCTTCGGCATGCCCATCATCGACGCCGACAAGGCGAAAACCGTGTTCGTGATCAAGCGAAGCATGAACCCGGGCTTTGCCGGCATCGAAAACGAGCTGTTCTACGCCGACAACACGCTGATGCTCTTCGGCGACGCCAAGGCCATGTTGACCAGCATCGTGCAGGCGCTCAAAGAGTGACCAAGTAGAAGCGGCATCTTGCCGCTTCCGCCCCGCGGGGAGCGAGAACCGGCCTCCCAAGCTGTATGCCCGGCATCGGGACGCGGCAAGATGCCGCGTCTACTTTTGAGATTACGGCTCCACGCGCCGCAGATAGTACCACGTGCCGGCCAGGAAGCTAACGGGAGCGATCGTCAGGCAGATCGTGCGATACCAAAACTCGCCATGGGTCTCAAAGTACTTCCAATACTCTGTTGCGTTTGACAGCAAAAGGACGCAGCAGAGCCCGCCCCAGATAAGAATCGGAGCAATCAACCCTCCGCAGACCGAAAGCACCGGGCTCGGCGTGAACGACGACAACATCCAGGCGACGCAGAAGAACGTCAACGACGTTATCGCGAGATTTGCACCTACTTCCAGAATTCCCGGCCAGTCGCGAGGTTGCAGAGACTCCTTTTGGAGACTGCCAATGACGGCGACGTTCGTCCACACCACGGCCGCAATCAGGAACACCAGGAGCAGCTTGCTGGCCAGAAGTCGCCGCCGGGCAATGGGTAGAGAGAACAAGAACTCCGAGGTCCGATCGGTCCGCTCGCCGGCAATGGCGTTGCCGCCGATCAAGGCGAAGATCGCCTGCCCCAGGAACAGGCTGGCTGTACTCGCTCCGATAAAGTTGTTTCTCCATTGCCAGGTCGGCAGATTGCGATCATCCACATTTGGCCACGGCCCGCCGAGAGTCAGATACAGCGCCAGCAGATAAGGCAACAGCAGCAATAGGAGCCCCGTGAACACGACCAAGCGGTTGTGACGGTAATCTTTCCACAAGAGCCATTTCATTGCGCCACCTCTTGTCCGCGAATAAAATCCTTGAACAGCTCTTCGAGCCCGAGATCGACCACGCCGACGTGCTCGACGCCTTCCAGGGCCCGCACCTCCTCGGCTTTCTCCGGCGAGAAATCGCGGACCGTGATCGTCCACTCCCGCCCCTGAACGCGCTGCCAGATCGTTCCTTCGGGCGCTTGCTGGGGCCGGCTGCCGTCGCGCAGCGTGGCGCAGATGCGTTTGGTCGAAGTCAGCAGCGCGTCGAGATTGCCTTGCAGCAGCAGTTTGCCCTCGTAGAGAATGCCCACCGTGTCGGCCAGCCGCCGCACGTCGTCGAGCATGTGGCTGGAGATGAGCACGGTTTGCCCCCGATCGCAGATCGTTTGCAGCACGCCGTCGAGAAAATCCTCCCGCGCGATCGGGTCCAAGCCCGAAAGTGGCTCGTCCAACAACAGTACCGCCGGCTCGTGCGAAACGGCCAGCAGCAAGGCCAGCTTCACCTGCATGCCCTTGGAAAGATACTTCACTTTCTTCTCGGGATCGAGGCGGAACAGGTCAAGCATCTGCCGGCATGTGTCGTCGTTCCACGTGAGATAGCACGACCTGCAGAAACCGATCGCCTCGCCGACGCGCATCCAGCGATAGACGTGATGCGTTTCGGGCACGTAACCGACCCGCTCTTTGATCCACACCGGATCGTCGCGCACGTCGATGCCCAGCACGCGGGCCGTTCCGTCGGACATGGAGAGCATTCCCATCAGCATCCGGATCGTCGTGCTCTTGCCGGCGCCGTTGGGCCCCAGCAGCCCGAAGGTGCTGCCCCGCGGAATCTCCAGCGACACGTCGTTGACCGCCCGCGTGCGGCCGAACCGCTTGCTGAGATGAATAAGCTCGATGGCAAGACCGTTCTCCGCTGGCGCATTCATGAGTGTGTGCTCGGCTGCTGTGCGGTCTGTTTTAGCGACGCCTCGAAGACTCGTTGGATCTGCGCGACGCTCATGCCGGCCAGTTCGCCGGCGCGGATGACTTGATCGAACGCCCGACGAACGCCGTCGCCGGTGAGCGATTGGGCATAGGCGCCGGCCTGTTCGGTCACAAAAAGTCCCTTGCCTCGCTGCGAATAGACGAGTCCCTCGCGTTCCAGTTCGTCGTACGCGCGTTGGACCGTGTTCGGATTAACGTGCGCGTCGGTCGCCATCGCGCGGAGCGAAGGCAGCACGTCGCCCGGCCGATAGACGCCGGCGGCCAGCGCCGAACGGATACCCTCGGCGATTTGCAGATAAATCGGTACGTGGCTGCGAGGATCGACTTGCATGGCACATCCGGTCAACTGCATTAGTTAGCTAATGCACTAGTGAAGTTTATCGGAAGTGCGAATTTCTGTCAATAGTCTCTTTTCGAGAAGTTGCGCAAATGCTTGTAAAGTAAAGCGTTACGACTCACGCCGGCTGTCCGCGGCGTCTCGTGAGAGCCAGCGGGCCAGCACGTCGAGAACGTAGTCGATCTGCTCGCCGGTGAGCGGTTGTCCCCGTGGAATGCGGTGCCATTTCTGCAAACAGCCCCGGCAGCACGTGGCCGTGGCGTGCTGGGCGATGAAGATCGGATGGCCGCGCATGGGTGTCTGCCGGCCATCGTTTTTCGGCTCCGCGGGGGCCAATCGCTCCTCGATGAACTTCCGCCCGTGCTCCAGAATGACGGGGAGCGTTTTCTCAGCCAGGTACGCCCGCTCCTTCGGCCCCAAGCGAAACCGGCTGCGGAACGTGCTCCGCGTCAAGGCAGAGAATAGTTGACCGAGGTCTCGCATCGATCACAATTAGCCGGCAGCGACCGACTCGCCCAACAGCACGTCGGCGGGGATGCCGAGGCCGCGGTGAAGCCGGCGGATCATCGTCAACGTCAACGGCCTTCGACCATTGAGCACCTCCGACACGCGACTGCGGCTTCCCAGCAGCGGGATCAAATCTCGCGGCCGCAGGTCTTCCTGTTCCATGCGAAAACGAATGGCTGCAATCGGGTCTGGCGGCGGAATTGGCGCATGCTCCGCCTCGTAGATTTCGATCAATGCGGCCAAGAGTTCCAGTTCATTCCCTTCAGCCGTTCCGCCGCGCACATCCATGAGTTCTTCGACTCGTTGCAACGCGGAACGATACTCACGCCGGGTCTTGATGAGTTTTGTTGCCATCATATTGTCTCCGCGTCGATGCGGTCATACTCGCGATGCGTTCCGATGAAGCGAATGTAAACGACATGAAACGGATAATTGACCTTCACCACCAACCGATACTTGTTTCCGCCAATGTTGAACACAACTCGGCCGCCCCGAAGGATATTCGCGGAGCGATACTTAGCCTTCACGTCCGCGGGAGCGGACCAGGCAGCCGCCTTGGCTTCGCTATGCCACGCCCGCAACGGCTGCTCGGCATCGGGGTGTTCTTCCCGGAAATTTCGCAACGCCGTCTTGGCGATGATGCGCATGGCCGTTCCCAGTAATCCCATCGAGCCACTTCTCAATTATACCGCGGATTTCCCGCCTTGGGAACACGGTCTTAAGGGCTCCTCACGCAGCCGGAGCCCTCGTCAATCGTGCAGCTCTTATAGAAATCCCGCCAGCACTTCCGCCGGGGCTGGGCCGTAGCTGTGCGGCTCCATTGTGCAGGTGGCCCGGCCTTGGCTTAAGCCGCGCATGGCGCTGGAATAGCCGAACAGGTTGGCCAACGGGGCGTGGGCTTCGATCACCGTATTGCGGCCGCGGACGTGCGTGCGGACGATGATCGCCCGCCGCTGCTGCAAGTCGCCCACGATGTCGCCCAGGTGCTCCTCGGGCACGGTCACCTCGATCCGCATGATCGGTTCCAGGAGCACGATGCCCGCCTCGCGCAGGCCCTTCTCGAAGGCGTCGCCGGCCGCGTAGCGGAAAGCCAGCTCGTTGGAGCCCGTTTCATGGACTTCGCCGCCGAGCACGGTGATCTTGACGTGCATCAGCGGGAAGCCCAGCGTGCCGCCGCCTTCGCCCTGCTCGTTGAGCACCTCCAGCACCGGCGCGAGGAACGCCTCGGGCAGCACTCCGCCCGGCGCCGCCAACACGGTGACCGGCTTGGCGCCCCGGTGGAACGGTTCCATGCGGATGCGAACCTTGGCCGAGAGCATTTGCCCGGCCACATTGCGGTGGCACTCGCCGGTGACCTCGACGGCCCGTTCGATCGTTTCGCGGTAGCTCACCCGCGGCTTGTGCACGCGAACATTCAGCTTGAAATCGCGGAGCAAGCGATGCTTGATCACTTCGAGGTGCAGTTCGCCCATGCCGCTGATCAGCGTCTGGCCGGTCTCCTCGTTTTCGCGGGCGCGGAAGGTGGGGTCCTGCCGCTTCATCATGTCCAGCACGTCGGCCAGCTTCTTGCGCTCCAGCGAGGTTTCCGGCTCGATGGCCATCGAAATGACCGTCTCGGGAAAGCTGATCGATTCCAGCAGGATCGGCGCCTGGGTGCTGCACAGAGTGTCGCCGGTGATCGAGTGGTGCAGGCCGACGATGCCGATGATGTCGCCGGTCGAGGCCGATTCGACCTGGGTGCGGCGGTCGGCCTGGATGCGCCACAACTGCGGCACGTTCTCCTTCTTGTCCTTGCCCGGATTGTAGACGCGGCTGTTCGCCTTCAGCACCCCGGAATAAATGCGAACGTAGTGCAGGTCGCCGTGCCGGTCGGCCTGAATCTTAAACACCAGGCCGCAAAACGGCTCGCCCGGGTCGGGACGGCGGACCAGCTTCAGATCGCGTTGCTTCGGATCGACCCCTTCGACCGGCGGCACGTCGGCCGGACTGGGCAAGTAGTGGGCCACGGCATCCAGCACCGGCTGCACGCCGATCCCGTCCAAGGCCGACCCGCACAACACGGGCACCACGACGTTGTGGATCGTCGCCTCGCGCAGCACCTTGTGCACCAGCGCCGCCGGCGCCGGCTGTTCGGCCAGCAGCAACTCGGTCAGTTCGTCGCTGCAAATCGAGAGCTGGTCGAGCATTTGAGACCGCCACAACTCGGCCTCGTCGCGCAGCTCGGCCGGGATCTCCGCCGGAAAAATCTCGTCGCCTCCGTGATCCGTGGAAAAAGTGAGCTTCTTCATCGAAATCAGGTCGATCACGCCGCGGAAGGCTTCTTTCACGTGCGGCGGGCCGGCGCCGATCGGCAGGTTCACGGGGATCGGCTTGCAGTTGAGCCGGTCGCGAATCTCGTCGAGCGTGCCGAAGTAGTCGGCCCCTTCGCGGTCCATCTTGTTGATGAAGGCGATGCGCGGCACGCGATACTTGTCGGCCTGGTGCCAGACGGTTTCGCTCTGTGCCTCCACCCCTTCCCGCGCGCTGAAAACCACCACGCCGCCATCGAGCACCCGCAGGCTGCGCTCCACTTCGGCGGTGAAATCGACGTGGCCGGGCGTATCGATCAAGTTGATCTCGACGTCCTTCCAGGGGAAAGTGACCGAGGCGGCGTTGATCGTGATGCCCCGTTCCTGCTCCTCGGGGTCGAAGTCGGTGATCGTCGTGCCCTTATCGACCTCGCCCACGCGATGGCTGAAGCCGCTATAGAAGAGCATCCGCTCGGTGACGGTGGTCTTGCCCGCGTCGATGTGGGCGATCACGCCGATGTTGCGGAGGTGGTGAAGGTCGGTGGACATGCGGCGAATTGGGTTGTGGGATGGGACAAGCATGGCGCAGTCGCACCCTGCCCAAGAGTAGCGCATAAGAACGCCGCGCCGGCAAGGGGGGCGGCCGGCACGGCGTCGAATGAAATCGGTGCTTACCAGGCGAAGTGGGCGAAGGCCTTGTTGGCTTCGGCCATGCGGTGCACGTTCTCGCGTTTCGTCATGGCGGCCCCTTCGCGGTTGTATGCGGCCATCAACTCGGCGGCCAGCTTCTCGTGCATCGGCCGGCCCTTCTTCTCGCGGCAGGCGCCCAGTATCCAGCGGATCGCCAACGACTGCTGCCGGTTGCGGCTCACTTGCATCGGCACCTGGTACGAAGCCCCGCCGACGCGCTTCGAGCGGACCTCGATGTTCGGTTTCACGTTCTCCAACGCCTGCGTGAAAACCTCGATCGGCTCCACATCCTTGATCTTCTCGCGGATGATCTCCAGGGCGTCGTAGACCACGTTCTCGGCGACGCTCTTCTTGCCGTTCCACATCAGGCAGTTGATGAACTTGCTCGCCAACATCGATCCGTACTTCGGATCCGGGGCAAGCGTTTTCTTGCTGGCGGTCAAACGACCCATGATGATGCGCGGATTAGGGATTAGGGATTAGGGATTAGGGACTGGGGATCGGAGATCGGGGCTGGACTTCAACGTTACCGTTCTAATCCCTACTCCCTTAACTTGGCCTCTTTGCTCCGTAACGGCTGCGAGACTGCTTGCGGTCTTCGACGCCGAGCGTGTCCAACGCCCCGCGGACCACCTGGTAGCGCACACCGGGCAGGTCGCGCACACGCCCGCCACGGACCAGCACGATCGAGTGTTCTTGCAGGCTGTGCCCTTCGCCGGGGATGTAGACGGTGACTTCCTTGCCGTTGCTCAGGCGCACGCGGGTGATCTTCCGCAGGGCCGAGTTCGGCTTCTTGGGGGTCATCGTCTTGACCTGCAAACATACCCCTCGCTTTTGGGGGCATTGGTCCAGCACGGGCGCCTTGCTGAACTTCCGCGGCATCCGGCGCTGTTTGCGAACCAGTTGGTTGATCGTGGGCATGTGGTGGTCTCAAAAATCCTCGGAAAACAGTCTCCCCGCAGCCAAGAAACCCCTATTTTGTCAGTTTCGCCGCGGATGTCAATAGGGCGGCTACGGCTCGTCGTCCGACGAGGCATCCTCGTCGAGGAAGAGGCTGTCCAGGGGACCGATGGCGGTGGCGGCGGGCGCTTCGGCTTCGGCCGCCTCCTCCTCGGGCACGGCGGGCGGCGCGGCCGCTTCGGCCGGCTTCGCCGTGTCCAACAGCGGGAAGTGCCGGGCCAAAACGTCCTCTTTCTCCACCGCCAGGCCCTCCAGCGCCTGCGGCCGGATGCGAACCTCCGACTGCTGGTAGGTATGGAAACCGGTGCCGGCGGGCACGAGGTGACCGAGGATCACGTTCTCCTTCAGACCCACCAGCGGGTCGATTTTGCCGGCCAGGGCCGCCTCGGTCAACACCTTGGTGGTTTCCTGAAAGCTGGCTGCCGAGATGAAGCTGGAACTCTGCACGGCCGCCTTGGTGATCCCCAGCAATTGCGTGCTGGCGGTGGCCATCTTGGGCTTTGTGCCCTTGGCCGGGGCGCCGCCGAGAGCCTCGATCTGGGCGTTGCCCTGATCGAGCGTGTCGCTGGGCACAATCGCGCCCGGCTCGAAATCGCTGTCGCCCTTCTCGGCGATCTTCAGGCACTTGGCCAACTCCTGGTTGGCGGCGCGGAACTCGAACTTGTCCATCACGCTGCCCGGCAGCAGGCTCGTGTCGCCGATCGACTCGACGCGCACTTTGCGGAGCATTTGCGCGACGATGATCTCGATGTGTTTGTCGTTGATTTCCACGCGTTGGCTGCGGTAGACGTTCTGGATTTCGCGGACCAGGTACTGCTGGACGGCTTCCTCGCCGGAGATGCGGAGGATGTCGTGGGGCACCTGCGGCCCGTCGACCAGTGGCTCGCCCGCACGCACGAACGTGCCCGAGTGGACGCGCAAGTGCTTGCCGTGCGAAACGAGGTGCTCGCGTTCGATGCCGGCTTCGCTCTTGACGACGATGGTGCGTTTGCCGCGGCGCTTCTCGCCGAGGATTTCCACGATCCCGTCGATTTCGGCGATCACGGCCGGGTCTTTCGGCTTGCGGGCCTCGAAGATTTCCGTCACCCGCGGCAGACCGCCGGTGATATCCTGCGTGCCGGAGACTTCGCGCGGCGTCTTGGCCAGCAGCGTGCCGGCCGAGATCGTGCGGCCCTCCTGGACTTCGATGTTCGCCTTTTCGGGCAAGTAGTAGAAGTCGAGAATCTTGCCGCTGGAATCTTCGAGCACGATTTGCGGGTGCAGGTCGCCCTTGTATTCGGTGACGATCGTGCGGACGTGGCCGCCGGGGTCCTTTTCCAGGCGGATGGTTTCGCCTTCGATGACGTCCTCGTAGCGGACCTTGCCGCCGACTTCGGCCAGAATCGGGATGCTGTGCGGGTCCCATTGGCAAAGCACCGCACCGGCCTGGACCTCCTGGTTCTCTTCCACCAGCAGGTTGGCGCCGGCGGGCACCTCGTACTTCTCCAACTCGCGGCCCTTGGGATCGAGAAGGAGGATTTCGCCGTTGCGCGTGAGCACGACTTGCTGGCCGTCGTCGTTGCGGACGACCTTCATGCGGAGGAACTGGACCACGCCCAACTTCTTGGCGCAGGATTTCGCTTTCTTCGACGGCCCGGGCCGCCGTGCCGCCGATGTGGAACGTCCGCATCGTCAACTGCGTGCCCGGCTCGCCGATGCTTTGGGCGCCGATGATTCCCACCGCCATCCCTTGCTCCACCAAGGCGCCGGTGGAGAGATCCATGCCGTAGCACAGGGCGCAAACGCCCAACGCAGCATCGCAGGTCATCGCACTGCGGACCTGGATCTTTTCCAGGCCCATGGATTCGATCTTTCGGGCGATGTCCATCGTGATCAGGTCGTTCTCGCGAACGATCACTTCGTCGGTAATCGGGTTGACGATGTTGGTGCGGCTGACGCGGCCCTTGATCGAGTCGGCCAGGCTGACTTCGACCTTTTCGCCGCGGTAGATCACGCCCTTGGTGATGCCCTGGGTCGTGCCGCAGTCGTGCGTGGTCACCACGACGTTCTGGGCCACGTCGGCCAGCTTGCGGGTCAAGTAGCCGGAGTCGGCCGTCTTCAAGGCCGTATCGGCCAGGCCCTTGCGGGCGCCGTGGGTCGAGCTGAAATACTCCAGCACGGTCAGGCCCTCGCGGAAATTGGCCTTGATCGGCGTTTCGATGATCTTGCCCGAGGGCTTGGCCATCAAGCCGCGCATGCCGGCCAACTGGCGAATCTGCTCGACGCCGCCGCGGGCGCCGGAGTGCGCCATCAGGAAGATCGGGTTGACGTAGCCGCGGGCCGCTCGCGGAGCGGCCCGCCGATGTCGTTCTCCAGCTCCTGCATCATTTCCGTGGTGATTTGCTCGCGGGCGTGCGTCCAGGCGTCGAGCACCTGGTTGTAGCGCTCGCCCTCGGTGATGATGCCGCGCTGGTAGAGCTTCATGATCCGCATCACCGGCTTTTTCGGCGTTGGCGATGATCTTCGACTTGTTGGGCGGCGTGATCAGGTCGTCGGTGGCGAAGCTCAGGCCGGAGAGCGTGCTCTGGCGGAAGCCGATGCGGTTCAGCGCGTCCAGCAGGTCGATGGTCTTCCGCCGGCCGAGGATTTCGTAGCAGTCGGAGATCACGCCGGCCAGGTCGCTTGGATCGCAGCGGCGTGTTGTAGTACGGCATGCCCTCGGGAAGCATGCGAGTTGAACAACACGCGGCCGACGGTGGTTTGCACCAATCCGCTGGTCTTGATGCCGCGGTCGCCCTTGACGCGCCGCCCTTGCGGGCAGCCGCACCGTAATCGCCGCGTGCGTGCCCACCATGCCCAGCGAATGGGCCAGTTGCACCTCGTCCACCGACGAGAACTTCATGCCGTCGCCCTTGCTCGTGTTGCAGGGAGGTCGGTCATGTAGTAGCAGCCCATCACCACGTCCTGCGACGGGACTGATGATCGGCGCGCCGTTGGCCGGGCTGAAAATGTTGTTCGTCGACATCAGCAGCGTGTAGGCCTCGACCTGGGCCTCGATCGACAAGCGGCAGGTGGACCGCCATCTGGTCGCCGTCGAAGTCGGCGTTGAAGCCCTTGCACACCAGCGGATGGAGCTTGATGGCGTTGCCTTCCACCAGCACCGGCTCGAAGGCCTGGATGCCCATGCGGTGCAGCGTCGGGGCGCGATTCAGCAGCACGGGATGGTTCTGGATCACCTCTTCGAGGATGTCCCAAACCTCCTCGTCCTTCCGCTCCAGCATCTTCTTGGCGCTCTTGATCGTGTCGGCGTGGCCGAGCTCCTTCAGGCGGCGGATGATGAACGGCTGGTACAACTCCAGGGCGATCTTCTTCGGCAAGCCGCACTGGTGCAGGCGCAGCGCGGGGCCGACGACGATCACGCTGCGGGCGGAATAGTCAACGCGCTTGCCCAGCAGGTTCTCGCGGAAGCGGCCTTGCTTGCCCTTGATCATGTCGGTCAGCGACTTCAACGGGCGATTGCTGCTGCCCAGCACGGGCCGCTTGCAGCGGTTGTTGTCGAACAGGGCGTCGACCGATTGCTGCAGCATCCGCTTCTCGTTGCGGATAATCACTTCCGGCGGCGTTCAGGTCGACCAGCTTCTTCAGCCGGTTGTTGCGGTTGATGATCCGCCGGTAGAGATCGTTCAAGTCGCTGGTGGCGAAATTGCCCGAATCCAACAGGACCAGCGGCCGCAGGTCGGGCGGAATCACCGGGATCACGTCCAGCACCATCCATTCCGGCCGGTTGTCGCTGTCGCGGATCGCCTCGACGATCTTCAGCCGATTGATCAGGTCCTTCTTCTTCTGCTTCGAGTTGGTCTCGATCAAGCTCGGTGCGCAGGTCCACGGAGAGCTTCACCAGGTCGAGGCTCACCAGCAGCTTGCGGACGGCCTCGGCGCCCATGTCGGCTTCCCAGGCTGCGTCGGGATACTGCACGCGGGCGGCGCGGTACTCTTCCTCGGTCAGCAACTGCTGCATCTTCAGCGGCGTGCTCGCCCGGGTTGGTCACCACGTAGTCCTGGAAGTAGATCACCTTCTCCAGGCTGGTGGTCTTCATGGCCAGCAGGGTGCCCGAGCCGGCTGGGCATGGCCTTGAAGAACCAAATGTGCACGACCGGCGCGGCCAGCTCGATGTGGCCCATCCGCTTGCGGCGCACGCGGCTGTGGGTGATCTTCACGCCGCAGCGGTCGCAGATCATGCCCTTGTACTTCATGCCGCGGTACTTGCCGCAGGAGCATTCCCAGTCCTTTTCCGGGCCGAAGATCCGCTCGCAGAACAGGCCGTCCTTTTCCGGGACGGTAGGTGCGGTAGTTGATCGTCTCCGGCTTCTTCACCTCGCCGAACGACCAACTGCGGATGTCGTGCGGCCGGGCGAGACTGATCTTCACCGACGTGTAGTCGTTAATCCGATCGTATGTGCTTTCGCCGATACTCACTGGAATACTCCTTTTCAGTCAGATTGGGGTCGGTCGTCGGGGATGGGATTCGGGATGTAGCTTCGGCTTGGGCCGCCCTCAATCCCGGATCCCCAATCCCTTCTACACGCGCGCCTTCTCCAACTGCATATTCAACGCCAGGCCGCGGATTTCGTTGGTCAACACGTCGAAGCTGGCGGGCGTGCCGGCTTCGAGCGTGTTTTCGCCCTTGACCATGGCCTCGTAAATCTTCGTGCGGCCTTCCACGTCGTCGCTCTTGACGGTCAACAGCTCCTGGAGGATGTAGGCCGCGCCGTAGGCCTCCAACGCCCAGACTTCCATCTCGCCGAATCGCTGGCCGCCGAACCGGGCCTTGCCGCCCAGCGGCTGCTGCGTGATCAGCGAGTAGGGGCCGGTCGAGCGGGCGTGGACCTTGTCGTCGACCAGGTGGTGCAGCTTCATCATGTAGATGTAGCCCACCGTGGAAAGCTGCTCGAACGGCTCGCCGGTCCGCCCGTCGTAGAGTTGGTCCTTGCCGTGGGCGGGCAGATCCGGCCTGTTCGCAGGCACTTGCGGATGTCCTGCTCGGTGGCGCCGTCGAAGATCGGCGTGATGGCCTGGAAACCCAGCATGGCGCCGGCCCAGCCCAGGTGCGTTTCCAGAATCTGGCCCACGTTCATACGACTGGGAACGCCCAGCGGATTCAACAGGATTTGCACGGGCGTGCCGTCGGGCAGGAAAGGCATGTCTTCCTTGGGCAGGATCTTGGCGATCACGCCCTTGTTGCCGTGCCGGCCGGCCATCTTGTCGCCCACCGAAATCACCCGCTTCGCGGCCACGTAGACCTTGACCATTTGCAGCACGCCGCTGCGCAGCTCGTCGCCGCGCTTCATCGAGTTCAGCGTCCGCTCCTTGGCGTCGACGGCCGCCTCCACCGCCGGCCAGAGGTTCTTGTAGAGCTTCTCCACGTCGGCCTTGCGTTGCGGGCTGCGGATGTCGAGCTTCTCGATGTCGAACTGGTGGGCCTGCTCGGCCACGTAGCGGTGCTCCTGGCCCTCGACCAGCGGGTTGTTGTCCTCGTCGGTGAGCTTCTTCTTGAGCACGTCTTCGATCTCTTTGACCAATTCGCCGAAGCGCCGTGGCGATCCGCTCGTTGCCCTTGGCCTCGGCCTCTTTCAGACCGGCCTCGAACGCCTTGCGCTCGTCTTCGCTGAGGCTCATGCGGCGGGAGAACTTCTGCGTGCCGATGACGATGCCTTCCACGCCGGAAGGCACTTCCAGCGAGTCGTTCTTGACGTCTTCGCCGGCGCGGCCGAAGATGGCGTGCAGCAGTTTTTCTTCGGGCGTCAGCTCGGTCTTCGACTTGGGCGAGACCTTGCCCACCAGCACGTCGCCCGGGTGCACGTAGGTGCCCACGCGCACGATGCCGTCTTCGTCGAGGTTGCGGAGTTGCTTCTCGCTGACGTTGGGGATGTCGCGGGTGAATTCCTCGCGGCCCAGCTTGGTCTCGCGGATTTCGATGTCGAACTCCTCGATGTGGATCGAGGTGTAGGTGTCGTTCTCCACCAGCTCCTCGCTGATGATGATGGCGTCCTCGAAGTTGAAGCCGTCCCAGGCCATGAAGGCCACCAGCACGTTGCGGCCCAGGGCCAACTCGCCCTGGTGGGTGGCGGCGCCGTCGGCGATCACCTGGCCCTTCTCGATCTTGTCGCCCACGTGGACGATCGGCTTCTGGTTCTGGCAGGTCCGCTCGTTGAGGCCCACGAACTTGCGGAGCTTGTAGACGTCGGCGCCGATCTCGATGTGGCTGGCGTCGACGTCGGTGACCACGCCCTTGCGCTGCGGCGCGGACCAACATGCTCGAATTCAGCGCGGCTTCCTTTTCCAAGCCCGTGGCCACCAGCGGCGGCTCGGTGACCAGCAGCGGCACGGCCTGGCGCTGCATGTTCGAGCCCATCAAGGCGCGGTTGGCGTCGTCGTGTTCGAGGAAGGGGATCAGGCCGGCGGAAACGCCCACCATCTGGGCCGGCGCCACGTCGATGTACTGCACCTGGTTGACCGGCACCATTTGGAAATCGCCGTGGTGAGCGGGCGATGATCGTGTCGCCCACCAGGCGGCCGTCGTGGATCGAGGCGTCGGCCGGGGCCAGGATCGCCTCGTGCTCCTGGTCGGCCCGCAACCACTCGATCTCCTCGGTCAACTGCCCGTTCTTGATCTTCTGGTACGGAGTGACCAGGAAGCCGTAGTCGTCCACGCCGGCATAGATGGCCAGGCTGGAGATCAGGCCGATGTTCGTGCCTTCAGGGGTCTCGATGGGGCAGATCCGGCCGTAGTGGGAAATATGCACGTCGCGGACCTCGAAGCCGGCCCGCTTGCGGTTCAAGCCGCCCGGGCCCAACGCCGACAAGCGCCGCTCGTGGGTGAGCATCGACAGCGGGTTGGTCTGGTCGACCACCTGCGACAGCTCGCCGCGGCCGAAGAAGTATTCGATCGCCGCGGAGATGCTCTTGGGGTTGACCAGGCTGCGGGGCGTCATGTCCTCCAGGTCTTTGAGGCTCATCCGCTCCTGGACCGTGCGCCGCAGCTTGAGGAAGCCCTTGCGCAGCTCGTCGGAGGCCAGCTCGTCGATGGTCCGCAGCCGGCGGTTGCCCAAGTGGTCGATGTCGTCGACTTCCACGTCCGGCTCGTCGTTGCGGAGCCGCAGCAGGTACTTGATGGCCGCGATCAGATCGTCGGGCCGCAGCGTCATTTCCGTCTTCGGGGATGTTCAGGCCCAGCTTGCGGTTGATGCGGAAGCGGCCGACGCGGCCCAGCCGGTAGCGGTTGGTGTCGTAGAACTTCTCGTGGAACAGGGCCTTGGCCTTCTCCAACTGCGGCGGATTGCCCGGCCGCAACCGCTGGTAAATCCGCAGCAGCGCCTCTTCGTGGCTGGCCGTGTTGTCGTCGGCCAGGGCGTTCAGCAAGCAGCGGGTTCTTCGGGTCGCCCATCACCTCGACCTGCTTCAGGCCGGAGGTGCAGATCGTTTCGGCGGCGTTCTTGGTGATCTTCTGGCCGCACTCGACGATGATCTCGCCGGCCCGCGGGCTGTCGGCCGGATAGACGACGTCGCCGACGGCCAGCTTGCCCTCGATCTTCGCGGCGCTGCGGCCGTCGACGATCTTGACCATTTCGGTCGGATAGAAGACGCGCAGCAGGTTGGCGTTGTCGCTGTACTGCGGGTCCATCGCCCGCAACAGCGTCATGATCGAGAACTTGCCGCTCTGGTCGATGCGGACCGAGAGGCTTTCCTTGCGGTTGACGTTCAACTCGATCCAGCTGCCGCGTTCGGGGATGATGCGGCAGCTTTGCAGCCGCCGCTCGCCGGTGCCTTCCATCTCGCTGACGAAGTCGACGCCGGGGCTGCGGTGGAGCTGGCTGACGACCACGCGCTCGGCCCCGTTGATGATGAACTCGCCGCCGCCGAGCATGATCGGGATGTCGCCGAGGTAGACTTCCTCCTCGATCGGCTGCTCTTTGGTCAGCCGCAGCCAGACCTTGAAGGGCCGGCCGTAGGTCAGCCGCAATTGGCGGCACTCGTCGGGCTCGTAGCGCGGCTTGCCCAGTTCGTAGCGGAGATATTCCAAGCGGAGCGTCTTGTCGTAGCTTTCGATGGGGAAGATTTCCCGCAACACGCCCTCGATCCCCTGGTCTTTCCGCTTCGGCCAGGGAATCTCGTATTGCAGGAAGGCCTCGTAGCTGCGCGTCTGGATTTCCGTCAGATCGGGGATGGCATAAGGGGGTCGGAGGCTGCCAAAGCGACGAATTTCCTTGGGTTGGAGCCGTCGTTGAGCCGTGGTGGCCATAAGGGATCACCCTCCTGAGGGAAGTGCAAAACGAACAAAGCCGAAGAAGTTCTGCCCGCGCAAACCTGACGCCTGGGCCGACGGAACGCCCTGTCCACGCCGTCCGGGACGACGGCAAACCCGCGTCGCTCCACGAACGGCTGTCCCCGCGGTACATTCGCCGCAGGGAGACGCGACGTTCCTTCGACCGTGTTGAACGTCGTCACGACGGAACCGTTACTTGATCGAAACCGTGGCGCCGGCTTCTTCCAACTCCTTCTTGAGCTTTTCGGCGTCTTCCTTGGAAATGCCTTCCTTGATCTTGGCGGGAACGCCCTCGACGAGGTCCTTGGCCTCTTTCAGCCCCAGGCTCGTCGCGGCGCGGACCACCTTGATCACGCCGATCTTCTTGTCGCCGAAGCCTTCCAGGACCACGTCGAACTCGGTCTTCTCGGCCGCAGCGGCCGCCGCCGCGCCGCCGCCGCGCCGGGGCGGCCATCATCACCGCGCCGCCGGCCGCCGGCTTGATGCCGTGGACCTCTTCCAGGTAGTCGCTCAGTTCTTTGGCTTCTTTGAGGGTCAAGCCGACGATCTTCTCGCCCAGCTCTTGCGTCAATGTGGAAAATTGGCGGGTTGCTTCTGCCGTTGACATGACAATCTCGATCCTTTCTCGCACGTAAACTTCGTTAGTGTGGAAAACATGGTTGTAAGGGATGCAGTCTGCAGGTTTCCCCTCGATCTGCATACTCACAATTTCGCATTTCTGCATGCTCGCATTCTGCCGTTTCACTCGGCAGGCTCTCGTCGCTCTCCTCGTCTCTTCGGCCTTCTGCTCGATCTGGCTGGCCAGCGCGCCGCCGACCGAGTTCAACTGGCTGGCCAACGTCGCGCCCGGGCTGAGGATTTGGCCCAGCAGGATGCTCAACTGCTCGGTGCGGCTGGGCCACTTGCTGACCTGCTCGACTTGCGGCGCCGTAGCGCTCGCCGTCCATCACGCCGCCGCGGGCCGCGAAGGGGGCGTACTTGTCGTCCCTGGCCAGCTTGGTGATCTCCTTGGCCAGGCTGACGATGTCTTCGCCGCCCCAGCAGACGGCCGCCGTGCCGGCCAGGCCCGCGAACAGCGGCGCCAGGGGCGTGCCTTCGGTGGCCCGGGCCGCCAGGCTGTTCTTGACCACCACCACGTGGATGTTCTTGCTGCGCAGCTCCGCCCGCAGCCGCGTGTTGGTGTTGGCGTCCAGGCCGATCATGTTCACCAGCAGCGCGTCGTGGACGTTCTGCAACCGCTGGCGGAGGTGTTCGGCAACCAGATTCTTGACGTACTTGCTCATGTCGAATGTCTTGGTGGTTGACATCCCGTTTCGCGGGATCGGAACATTGGCCGTTCGCCGGCATCGAATGGACTGCTAGCTTGGGCTGCCGTGACCGCTCTGCAATCTTATCTCACGCTTGCGATGCGCACGCTCGGGCTCATCGTGGCGCTGACGGCGATTCCCTTGATGTATTGTCCGCGCACCGCGGCCGGCTTGAGGCCGACGACGTGGTTGATGAAGGCGGTGATGTTGTCGGCCAGCTTTGCGGCGTCGAAACTCAGCTTGCCCACCACGGCGTGGACGTTGCCGCCGGCGTCGTTGCGGAACTCCACCTTGCCCGCCTTGTATTCCTTGACCACCTTGCCCACGTCCGGCGTGACCGTGCCGGCGCGGGCGAAGGCATCAGGCCGCGGGGCCCGAGCACCTTGCCCAACGGGCCCGACCACGCCCATCATGTCGGGCGCGGCGATGCAGACGTCGAAATCGGTCCAGCCGCCCTTGATCTTCTCGGCCAATTCCGGCCCGCCCACTTCGTCGGCGCCGGCCGCCTTGGCTTCGTCCACCTTGTCGCCCTTGGCGAACACGACCACCCGCAGCGACTTGCCGATGCCGTGCGGCAGCACGATCGAGCCGCGCACGAGTTGGTCGGCCTGCTTCGGGTCGATGCCCAGCCGCATGGCGATTTCGACGCGTCTGGTCGAACTTCGTGGTGTTGAAGGTTTTCAAAATGGCCACGGCCTCGGCCACCGGCAACGGTTTCTTGCTCGGCCGGCACCTTGGCCAGCATGGCCGTCATGCGTTTGGCTGTCTTTGGCATAGCGCTCAACTTTCAACGGTCAGCTATCGTCCGGCCCCAATATCCGGTCGCATCCTACCGAACGTCCCTAATCCCTAATCCTTCAATGACTTCAATCCCCATGCTTCGCGCCGTGCCTTCGACCAGCTGCCGGGCGTGTTCGAGGTCGCGGGCGTTGAGGTCGGCCATCTTGGTCTTGCAGATCTCGTCGATCTGCGCCATCGTCACCTTGCCCACCTTCTCCTTGTTCGGCACGCCGGAGCCCTTGGCGATGCCGGCCGCCTGCTTCAACAGGGCCGCGGCCGGCGGGCTCTTCGTGACAAACTCGAAACTCCGGTCGTTGTAGACCTTGACCACCACCGGGATCGGCATCCCGCCGGCGTCCTTGGTGCGCTCGTTGAATTGCTGCACGAACTGCCCCAGGTTGATGCCGTAGCGGCCCAACGAGGTGCCCACCGGCGGGGCCGGCGTGGCCTGGCCGCCGGGAACCTGGAACTTCACTTCGCCCACTAATTGTTTTGCCATAACGTTCGTTGGGTTGCCACTCGCTGCTAACGCAGGCTCAGTGCTCTCAATCTGCCAATATTCCAATTCGACCGGCGTGGAGCGGCCGAAGATGTTGATCATCACGGTCACCCGGCCGTTGGTTTCGTCGATGCTGTCCACTTCGCCCTCGAAGTTCTCGAAGGTGCCTTCGTTGATCTTCACCCGCTCGCCCTCGCGGAAGGCGATCTTCAGCTTCGGCGCCTTCTCGCTCTTTTCTTCTTGTTTGGCGACGATGCGGGAGACTTCGTGCGGGAGCATCGGGACTGGGACGCCCGGCCGCGCCGGTAAAATCGCCGATGCCCGGCGTCTCGCGGACCAGGAACCACGTGTCGTCGTTGATCTCCATGTGGACGACCAGGTAGCCCGGATACAGCTTCCGCTTGATGACCTTCTTCTTTCCGCCCTTGAACTCGGTGACTTTTTCCGTGGGCACGATCACGTCGCCGAAGAATGGTCCCAGCCCGGCGATGGCCACCCGCCGCAACAGCCCTTCGCGGATCGACTCCTCGCGGTTGCTCTGCACCTTGAGGATGTACCAATCCATCTTGTCGGATTTCGGCTCCTCCGGGCCGCCTCGACGGTGGGCGGCTCAGCCGCGGCCGTTTCCGCCTGGCCGTTTCCGCTGCGGGCGTTTCCGCTGCCGGGCGCTTCCAGCCGCGGGCGACTCGGCAGCCGGCGCGACCGGTTCCGGCTGTCCGGGCGGCTCGGCGGCAACGCTTCGGCCACCGGCGCGGCGGCATCCGACGGCTCGATCGCCGGCACTGGCGGCGGCTTCGTCGGTGCCGCGGCGGCGCTCGACGGCTCGACCGCCGGCACGGGCGGCAGCTCTCGATCGGCGGCGCGGCGGCCGCCGGCAGTTGCACCGCGGGCACGTCGCCTCGGCCGCGCCTGGCCCTCCGGCGGCAACTCCGCCGCCGGTTGCTCGTTCGCAATGTTCAGGTCGTCGGTCACGCCAGAGTTCCTAAGGATGCGCAATACCTGAGGAGAAGCAGTCTCCACAAATAATCGTATCCGGCCAGGATAATCGCCAAGGCAAAAATCATGATCAGCACCACCATCGAAGCCCGGAACAATTCGGTTCGCGTCGGCCAGGACACCTTGTTCATTTCCGCTTCGACGGCGATCAGGAAATCGGCGAAAGCGGGGACGTTGACCAGGCGGTACGACACCCACACGCAATGCCAGAGCAGCTGGGAAACCACAAACAGAATCCCGGCAAGGCGGCAACCCACGCACAAGCAGGCAATCCAATAAACGGCAGGCAAAAGGGCGGGCCCAAACCATGTCGCCGTCTCTCCGCCGTGTGGACGCGATCAGCATCGTGCTGAGCCGCAAGCAGGCCCAGCGCGATCGCCACCGCCAGGGCGGCAAAGGTGACCTGCCGCGTGATCCGGCCTTGGCTCCGCTTGTAGACGCCGACGTGTACTAACTCGCGAAAAAACGTGCCCACCGGAACGGCAACCTCCTCATCCATTCGTACAATGGCAGGGGCGGGGGGACTCGAACTCCCAACCGCTGGTTTTGGAGACCAGTGCTCTACCAATTGAGCTACACCCCTGTGTTGACCTGTCCGATTTCCGTGTCCTGCCACAGTTCGCCGCGATCGGCCGCGCGATCCGCCACGGTCCGCCGACACCGACCGCTGACCGCTCGCTCTACTTCAACACCTTGGTGACGACTCCGGAGCCGACGGTTCGGCCGCCCTCGCGGATGGCGAACCGCACGTTGGCGTCCATGGCGATCGGCGAGATCAACTCGATTTCGAGCTTGACGTTGTCGCCGGGCATGCACATTTCGGCGTCGCCCAGCAGCTTCGCCGTGCCGGTGACGTCGGTCGTGCGGAAGTAGAACTGCGGCCGGTAGCCGCTGAAGAACGGCGTGTGCCGCCCGCCTTCTTCCTTCGACAGGACGTACACCTCGGCCTCGAAATTCGTGTGCGGGGTGATGGAGCCGGGCTTGGCCAGCACCTGGCCGCGCTCGATCTCCTCGCGCTTGATGCCGCGCAGCAGGCAGCCGACGTTGTCGCCCGCCTGGCCCTGGTCCAGCGTCTTGTTGAACATTTCCACGCCGGTGCAGACCGTCTTCCGCGACTCGGGGCTGAAACCGACGATCTCGACTTCCTCGCCCACCTTGATCACGCCGCGCTCGATACGGCCGGTGGCCACCGTGCCGCGGCCTTCGATCGAGAACACGTCTTCGACGGCCATCAGGAACGGCTTGTCGACCTCGCGCGTCGGCTCGGGAATGTAGGCGTCGATGGCGTCCAGCAACTCGCCGATGCACTTGGTGGCGGCCGGATCCGTCGGGTTGTTGTAGGCCGTCAGCGAGTCGCCGCGGATGATCGGAATCTCGTCGCCCGGGAAACCGTAGTGCGTCAGCAGCTCGCGGAGTTCCAACTCGACCAACTCCAGCAACTCGGGATCGTCCACCAGGTCGATCTTGTTGAGGAACACGACCAAGGCGGGGACGTTCACCTGGCGGGCCAAGAGCACGTGCTCGCGGGTTTGCGGCATGGGGCCGTCGGCCGCCGAAACCACCAGGATCGCCCCGTCCATCTGGGCGGCGCCGGTGATCATGTTCTTGATGAAGTCGGCGTGGCCCGGGCAGTCGATGTGGGCGTAATGGCGCTTGTCGGTCTCGTACTCGACGTGGGCCACGGCGATGGTGACGGTCTTGGTGGCGTCGCGCACCGTGCCGCCCTTGGCGATATCGGCGTACGACTTGAACTTCGCCATGCCCTTGGCTGCTGGACGGCCAGGATGGCGCCGGTCAGCGTGGTCTTGCCGTGGTCAATGTGGCCGATCGTGCCCACATTGACGTGAGGTTTGGTCCGGGTGAATACTTCCTTGGCCATTGTCTGTGTCATTCTCCCTGCGTTGGATCAAGCGGGTCGGTTAGAGGAATTTTGGACGGACGGAAATTCGCGCGCGAGGTTTTCGACCGGCCGACAAAAGAGCTGCTGATGGGAATCGGACCCATGACCTCGTCCTTACCAAGGACGCGCTCTACCGGCTGAGCTACAGCAGCCAACGACCGTTTCCCGCGCCCCGTCGCATTGCCGGTGCCGTGGGCCGCCGCGCTATGGGTATTCGTCTTCTGGTCCGTTCGTCTGCGTACTTCGGTTCGGGATCCGGTCGGCGTGACGATCCTCGTGGCGGAAGCGGGTGAAGGGAGTCGAACCCTCGTGAGTAGCTTGGAAGGCTACGGCTCTACCGTTGAGCTACACCCGCGTCTGCAAATCATGATGATGCTGTCGAATGAATCGATGCATCTGCCGCGCCCGTTCGCCATTCGTCATTCACGTCATTCATCATTCATCATTCTTCGTTGCTTCAACAATGGGGGGTGAAGGATTTGAACCTTCGAAGGCATTGCCATCAGATTTACAGTCTGACCCCTTTGACCACTCGGGAAACCCCCCTCGTCACTGCTCATCTGTGCCGATCCTCGTCGGTGATTGGAACTGCCGCCGACACCTCTGCCGGCGACCTGCGCGTCGCGGCAATCTTCCGCGAAAAAACAAGGGGTTTCCATTACGAGCTAGCGGAGGGACTTGAACCCACAACCTGCTGATTACAAATCAGCTGCTCTGCCGATTGAGCTACGCTAGCCGGTCGAGCCCATCCACGCGAACCTCTTAATATAACCAATGGCCAAGTCCACGCAAGGCGGGTGGAGGGCAAAAAACGGGCCGCCGCCGGCCAATTGGCAAGAATTTCCCCGCTCCCCACCAATATGGGTGGTGTTCTCGCCGAAAATCCCCTCTGCCGGCACGGCGATTCAAGGCACGGATAGCCGGTGCCCGACTCGATCTGACGCGATCGGTTGGAATACGTCCGCCTTGGGTCTTTGGCTTGTGCAAAACCCGACGTCCTACAGACCTAAGGCCTCGCCAGGCCTACGCGGGAAACTCGATCTTCTCTTCTTCGGCCGCCTTTCGCAGCTTGCTCAACGCCCGGGCCTCGATCTGCCGGATCCGCTCCTTGGTCACGCCCAGTTCGGCGCCCACTTGCTTGAGCGTCAACGGCTCCTGGCCGCGTCGCAGGCCGAAGCGGCGGACGATGATCTTCTGCTCGCGATCGTCCAGGCGGTCGAGGATTCTCTGCACCTGCGACTCGCGCTGCACTTGAGCCGCTTCCTGCTCGATCTGGTCGCTGCGATCGTCCTCCGTGGTGGTGAACATTTCCGCCTGGCTGGTGCGGAAGCGGTCGTGGTGGCGGTGTTCGTCGGGGATGGTGCGGGCGAAGTTCTTCATGATCGCCCAACTGGCGTAGGTGCTGAACTTGTTGCCCCGCGCGTAATCGAACTTTTCCGCCGCCCGCATCAGCGACATGTTTCCGTCGCTGACCAGCTCGAAGAAGTTCTGCGTGGGCCCGACGTGCCGCTTGGCGATCGACACGACCAGCCGCAGGTTGGCGCGGATGATCTGGTTCTTGGTCGACACCGCCTCGTCGTACAGCCGCTCGATCTGGTCCATCAGGCCCCGCTTCGGCCGGGCCGCGTCGAGCTTGGCGCGGAGCCGGCCGGCCTTGTACTTCAGGTAGTTCATCTTGCGGAACAGGTGCGCCTCCTGTTTTCGCGTCAGCAGCGGCACCTCGTACAGGCTGGCCAGGTAAGGCGGCAGGCCGCTGGGCAAGCCGCGATCTTCTTCGATGGCATTTCCGACTCGGGAAGCGGGCCGAGAATCCGGTCTTCCCGCTTCTGCGAGCGCACCCGCGGAAAAATCGTCGTTCGGCATGTAATCCAGCGGCAATTCCATGATCCGCCGGGCGCGCATCTCGGCGATGATCCGGTAGATGCTGGTCCGCGTGCGGCAGAACCGCCTGCGCCAACACTTCCACCGATTCGCCGCGCTGATACTGCTGATAGATCTTCCACTTGGTTTCCAGTTGCAGCGGTCCGAGGTTGTCGGGAAACACGGCCGCGTCGGGATGGTCGTGGTCGAACTGCTTCAGCGTGTAGCGGATCGTCTCCGCGCTGCGGCCGGTCCGCTGCGCCAGCCGCTTGGTGACGTCGGCGGGGCAGCCGCCGGCGCGGGCCAGCCGCCGCGCCCGTTCGATGATCATCGCCCGCTCTTCGTCGCTCAGTTGGCTGAACTGCGAGCCGCGGCGCACCCGCTCCTGGTTGTGCTCCACGAAACGTTCCACCGAACTCTGCAGGAAACCCAGCCGCTTCCGGCCGTCCATCACGAACCGCCGGCTGACCAACCCCTGCCGCCGCCAGCGGGAAATCGTCTTGGTCGATACGTTGAAATGCTTGGCCAGTTCTTCGACGGTCATCACCCGCTCGCCCGCCGCTTCCGCCGGCACGCCCGCTGCTTCCGAAACGTCCTCCACAAACAGCCGCAGATCGTGCTTGGCCTCTTGTCCCGTCAGCTTCAGATCGGGGTACGACTCAGGACGATAATTGGTGACCCGGAAGCAGATATACTCGTAAGGATAGATGCGAGCCGGGTCGAGTTCGCTCAGCAGCTTCTCGGCCTGCACCACCTGCTCGATTTTCTTCTCCCGCGGCGCAAAACGCACCTGCTGATCGCGGAGCTGCCGGATCGCCGGATTCAGGTAGTCGTTGTGCATGCTTCGTCCCTCCCGTTCAACGCCAATGCGTTCTAGTATATCCGGAACGGCATATTTTTAACAGCCCAACCTTGCAAAATAAATCGCTGCCTCGTTCCGTCCCGGTTGCACGCCTTCCCTTGGGCAGGTCGAACCTTTGCCGTCAAACGCGGCCTGCCTTGCCCATCCCCCGCACCCGGCAATCTCCTCGCGGCGTCGCGGCCGCTCTTGCTGTACGCAGTCCGCGCTCTTCTCGTTTGACCACGCAACCAATTCCCGGTCCTTGCAAAAACGATGCGTTTTCTCGCGTCCAGCGTCTAATCGCTGCCCGACGAATGCGAAAAACCATGCGAAAATCGCCGTCGATTTCGCTCTTGTTGGCATCGCCGTTTCCTGTAAATTAGCCGCAGCGGGCCTCTCGCCTCGACAGCCGTGACCCATTCTATACCATTGATCGTTCCGGCTGACGATGAGGAAAAACCTTAACGGGCCCTAAAACGTCCTAGGGGAATTACCTACCATGCTCAGCAGCGCCCTACGGAAAAACCCTATCCTGTTAGCGTCTGTTTTCGCATTTGTGGCAGTCGTCCGGGCCGCCGGGGCTGCCGAAACCAAGCCGACGTTCACGTTCCAATGCCAACGGCAGCCCGGCCAGACGGATCACGTCACAGCCCTCTTGGAAGTCGGCGGCGAGACGAAATATCTCGACGACAAAAAGCCGCATCGCCAGAAAATGAGCGTCACTTGCAGCCTCGACTATTGCGAGAAGACGCTCGAAGTGCCCGCCGCGACGGACGCCCCGGCGCGATCCGTCCGCGACTATCAAAAGGTGGCCGCCGTGGTGAAGGTCGGCGAAGGCCAGGTCGAACCGGTCTTGCGCCCGAACACCGGCTGATCGCCTGCGAAGCCGGCAAGCAGTCGGCGCTGTTGTTTTCTCCGGCCGGCAGCCTCACCCGCGAGGAGCTCGACGCCATCGACATCCAGGGCAACAGCCTGGTGGTGGATCGCCTGCTGCCCGACAAACCGGTGGCCGTCGGCGACAACTGGCAGCACTCCGAGCAGCTACTGGCCGCGCTGTTGGGATTGGACGAGGTGGCCAAGACGACCGTCAAGAGCACCTTGAAAGAGGTCGCCGATACGGTGGCGCGGTTTGAGTTCGAGGGGAACGTCGAGGGCGCTATTTACGGCGTTTCGACCAGAATCGAGATCAAAGGCAGATACCGCTTCGACCTGCAACGTAAACGCATCGACTGGGTGGCCATGCTGGTCAAAGAGGAGCGGGAAGGCAGTTTCGTCGACGACGGGCTGGACGTGGTTTCCCGCCTGCGAATGACCGTCATGGCAGCCGACGAACCGGCAAGCCTGGCCGACGCGGCCTTGGCCGGGTTGACTCTGAAGCCGACCAGGGAGTTGACCGAACTCGTCTGCCGATCGCCCGCCGGCGACTGGCAATGCCGGCACGACCGCCGCTGGTTCGTCTATCATCAGCGTCCCAACAGCACGGCGATTGTTTTGCGGCTGGTGGATCGAGGGATGCCGGCCGGGCAGTGCAATCTTACCGCACTGCCGCGCCGGCAGCCCGACAAGCTGGTCTCGTTGGAGGAGTTCCAGGCCGACGTTCGACGGGCGTTGGAGAAGGCTTTTGGCGAGTTCGTCACGGCCGGCCAATCAACCAACGAGGCGGGTTATCGCGTGTTTCGCGTGGTCGTGCACGGCGCCGCGTCCGACATTCCCATGCGGTGGATTTACTACCACCTGGCCGATCCGCAAGGCCGGCAGGCGGCTTTCACGTTCGTCGTCGAGCAGAAGCTCACCGAGCGGTTCGCCGACGCCGACAAGGGGTTGGTCGGGTCGCTGAGGTTCCTCGACGCCGAAACAAACCAGCAGCAGCCGCCCGAGACCAACGGCGCGGAGAAAGCCGAAAAGGAAACCGCAAAGGACGCACAGGACGCGGAGAAGTGACGAATGGGCCGAGTTTGCCGGCTGGATGCGTGGCGCAAACAAAAACCGCCGTATCCTTCCGAGAAAGGACGCGGCGGTGTATGACTCAAACTTCCCGCCAATTGCGACTGGATGCGTGACTGCGAGACGAGCGAAGGTCAGGCGTGCTTCTGCACTAGCCGTGAAGGCGACCTTGGCTCACGCGAATGGGTTGGCACCTCCGTCGGAATGTCGGGCGAGAAGTTCGATTCCCTATGGTTACTGACGAACTCTATCGGCACTTTTTCGCTCGCAGTTGCAGTCGAATCGCTCGGATTCCCGCGACTGCCGCGGCCCTCCAGACCGCCTGGCACAACCGCTTTCTCTTGCCTCTTTTATTGTACTCTACGCAACCCGAGAATGCACGCCGGGGGCGAGAAAACCGCCGCTGGGCGGCGGTGCAAATGGCGTTCCGCAAGAGACGAATTACCCGGCCTGTCCATTGGCCGAAAGCACCGTTTTGAGAAATCGCCCCGTGTGATTATCGGCCAGCGCGGCGATCTCTTCCGGGGTTCCGGCGGCCACGACCTGTCCGCCCGCTTCGCCCCCCTCCGGCCCAAGGTCGATAATCCAATCCGCCGCTTTAACGACGTCCAGGTTGTGCTCGATCAACAACACCGTGTTGCCCAACTCGACCAGCCGGCCCAATACCACCAGCAGCCTGCGGACGTCGTCGAAGTGCAGCCCCGTGGTCGGCTCGTCGAGAATATAGACGGTCTTGCCCGTGTCCACGCGGCTTAGCTCGGTGGCCAGCTTGATGCGTTGGGCCTCGCCGCCGGAGAGCGTTGTCGAGGCCTGCCCGAGGGTGATGTAGCCGAGCCCCACCTCTTGCAAGCTGCTGATCAACCGGGCGATGACGGGAAAGTTGGCAAAGAACTCGGCCGCCTCTTCCACCCGCATGTCCAACACGTCGGCGATCGACCGCTCACGGTAGCGGATCTCCAACGTCTGGCGGTTGAAGCGTTTTCCCTCGCACACGGGGCAGGCGACGTACAGATCGGGCAGAAAGTTCATTTCGATCCGCCGCTGTCCCTGGCCCTGGCACTCCTCGCACCGTCCGCCCTTGATGTTGAAGCTGAATCGTCCCGCCTTGTAGCCGCGTTGGCGGGCGTCGCGGGTGTTGGCGAACACCTTGCGAATCTCGTCGAACACGCCGGTGTAGGTGGCCGGATTGCTCCGCGGCGTGCGACCGATGGGCGACTGGTCGACCTGCACCACCTTGTCGATCTGATGGACGCCGCGGAGGCTGGTGTGGGGGCCCGGCCTGGCCGCGATCCCGCCCAGGCGGCGCACCAGCGCCCGGGCCAGCGTTTCGTTCAACAGCGAGCTCTTGCCCGACCCGCTCACCCCGGTAATGCACACCAGCGCCGACAAGCGGAAACTGCACGCTGACGTTCTTGAGGTTGTTGGTCGTGACGCCTTCGAGCACCAGGGCCCGGCTCTTGGCCGTGCGGCGGCGGCGTTCGGGCAGCGGAATCTTCTCCGAGCCCGCCAGATACCGCCCGGTCAGCGAAAGGGGATTGGCCGCGATCCGGCCGGGATCGCCTTGGGCCACGACGCGTCCGCCGTGCCGGCCCGCTCCGGGCCCAAGGTCCACCAGCCAGTCGGCACGGCGCATGATCGTCTCGTCGTGCTCCACCACCACCACGGTGTTGCCGCGCAACTGCAAGTCCCGCAAGGTGTCGATCAACCGGCCGTTGTCGCGGGGGTGGAGGCCGATCGAAGGTTCGTCGAGCACGTAGCACACGCCCACCAGGCCCGAGCCCAAGCCGGCGGCCAGCCGCACGCGCTGCAATTCGCCGCCGCTGAGGCTCCCGGCGGCCCGATCGAGCGTCAGGTAGCCCAGGCCCACCCGATCCAGAAAGTCCAGCCGGGCGGCAATCTCGCCGAGAATCGGCTCCGCAATCGGCCGCTGATTCTCGGTGAAACAAGTCCCCTCTCCGGGCACCGACCGAAGGTTGGTCGGGAGAGGGTTAGGGTGAGGGCTGTCCGCCAAAGGCTGAAGGATGAAGGATGGAGGATTACCACCAGCGTCCGACCTCCGACCTCCGATTTCTGACCTCTGACCCCTGACCCCTGACCCCTCGGCCGCCCTCACCCCCTGCCCCTCTCCCAAAGTGAGAGGGGAGATATGAGCAATAAACTGCCGTGCCCCGGCTACCGTCATGGCCGTCACCTCGTGAATCGCCTTGCCGGCCACGCGGACCCAGCGGGCCTCGGGCCGCAGTCGGCTGCCGCCGCACTGCTGGCACACCACCTCGCCGCGAAAGGCCTCCAGCCGCTGCCGCTTGGTTTCGCTGATGGTGGTGGCATACTCCTTCTCCAGCATCCCCAGCACGCCGGCAAAGCGTTTGCCCGTGCCGTGCAGCAATTGCCGGCGGAGCTTGGTCCGAAAGTTTCGTCAGCGGCGTGTTCCAGCGCACTGCCGGCCTTGGCCAGGAAAGGCCGCAGATGGTTCCGGTGCTTCCGCAATGCCCCGGGCGTTTCGTCTTTCCACGGCACGATGGCCCCGGCGGCCAGCGACAGACGCGGCATTCGGGCAGCACCAGTTCCTGGTCGAAGGCCACTCGCGAGCCGAGCCCTTCGCACGCCGGACATGCCCCGTAGGGACTGTTGAAACTGAAGGTCCGCGGCTCCAGCTCTTCGTAGCTGATCTTGCAGTTGGGGCAGGCGTACTGCGTGCTGAACAGCCGGTCGTGCCAAACGCTGGCCCCCGGCCGTCTTCTCCTCGTGGGCGGCCAACACCAGCCCGTCGCCATGCCGGACCGCCAGGTTGATCGACTCGGCGATCCGATCGCGAACCCCCTCGCGGACCACCACGCGATCGACCACCGCCTCGATGTTGTGCGACTTCTGCGCCACCAGCTCGGGCGGATTGTTCACGTCGATCACCTCGCCGTCGACCCGGGCGCGGAGAAAGCCCGCCTTGCGGATTTCGTCGAAGACGTCCTTGTGCTCGCCCTTCCGCCCGCGGACCAGCGGGGCCAGGATCATCATCCGCGTGCCGGCGCTCAGCTCGAACAGGGCGTCGAGAATCTGCTCGGGCGACTGCTGGCGGATCGGCTCGCCGCACTGGTGGCAGCGCGGCTCGCCCAGCCGGGCGAACAGCAGCCGCAAGTAGTCGTAAATCTCGGTGACCGTGGCGACCGTGCTGCGGGGATTGTGGCTGCCCGCCCGCTGGTCGATCGAGATCGTCGGCTGAAGGCCCTCGATCAGGTCGACGTCGGGCCGTTCCAGTTGATGCAGGAACTGCCGGGCGTAGGTCGAGAGGCTTTCGATGTATTGCCGTTGCCCTTCGGCGTAGAGCGTGTCGAAGGCCAGCGAGCTCTTGCCCGACCCGCTGGGACCGGTGATCACCACGAACCGGTCGCGGGGAATATCGAGATCGACGTTTTGCAGATTGTGCACTCGCGCCCCGCGAATGCGGATGCACTCGGCCGCGGCAGTTTGCATTTCCGACGGCCATCCGGTTCACGTGCTTCCCAACCGGGCACAATGACGCATTCTTAAACTATCCAGCGTAACACGGCGGAAGGCCGAAGTAAAGGAGAATTGCCCGTCGAAAATGGGGACTGGCTCCATCGCCTCGATCGAGCTTCGTTCCGCAATACGGCGTTTTTGGCGACGGTGCCTGTCCCCTTTTTCGACCCCATCGCGTCACGGACTGAACAGCGGCGCCAGTTCCAGCAGCGTCAGCGGCAGCGCCGAGGACGGACACGAACCCGATGGCCAGGTGCAGCTTCAAGCGTGGCCGGCTCGAAGATCATCGTCTGCACCGTCATCCGGCCCAGGTTCACCTCGTCAGCTTCTTGGCCACGTCGGCCACGTCGAGCTCGCCCTGGCTCGCGGGCCTGGATCAGTTTCCGATATCGATTGCACCACGGTGAAAACGCCCAGGGCCAACTCCTCGTGCGGAAATGGTTGGTGCAGGCCAGGATGCCGTCGCTGCCGTGACGCGCCGACCACGCTGTTGGGCGTCATTTCCAACACCACGCTGCTCTGGCGGTCGCAGAGCGCCAGGCTAGAGGGTCGTCCGCTCCGTGGGCTGCACGGAGCAGCTTCTCGGCCTCCTCGACCGTCGCGCATTCTTCCAGCATCCGCCGGAAACAAAAGGCAGTAGGGCACGCCCTTGGGATTGAACATCGGCGCACCGTCGCGGGCGAGAAACACTTCGTGGACCGCCAGGCACAGCCCGGCGTCGTTCATGCCCGACAGACAACCGAACAGGCCCGGAAAACCGATCGACACGAAGGCGTGTTTTCCGCTTCGGCCGATGGACGGTGACCAGGCTGTACTTGTCGAGCAGGCCGAGCGTGTAGAAGTCGAGGTTGCGGCCGAACAGCGGGCCCTTCGTGGCGCTGCGCTCGGCCGAGACGATCAGCGACGAGCAGGCAAACGAGCCGCGATAGATGTCGGCCAGACGTATTGGCCAGCAGGCCCAGGTCGCGGTCGATGCCCGACTGCTGGGCGAACGCCCGCATCTCCTCGCGATGATCGGCGGGGATTTGCGCGGCCACGGCCTTGCACATTTCCAGGTATTTCGGCAAGCGGTCCTTGTGGCTCGACCGCTCCAGCAACTCGTCGGGGATAATCGGCCAGCTTCTGCATCACATCCGGCCGTGAGGCCGGCCTTTTGCCGGCCGATCTCTTCCGGCGTGCCGGCCACCGATCAGCACGGGCACGTCGTCAATGTACTTCAGCTCGGCGGCGCCGAAATGGCCTTCCTGAAAGACCCGTTGCTCGCCGGCGTGCGCCCACGAAGCAATCAGCAGCAGCGGCAGCCAAAGAAGCGACAGGGCACAACGTACCGCTATACCATGGGCCCCGACAGGGCCCGGTTCGCCCAGCCCGGGGCGATGCCCCGGTTGTTCCACACACCTTTTGCGTTGCAACCGCGAAGCGGTTGAATAGCCAGTGACAAAATAGATAGACATGGAAACCCTGAAAGGGTTTTGTAATCGCATCGTGGGCGACCCGTCATGTTGCGAAAAGGCGTTCCGAACGAAAGGCTGACACGAAATCGCTACGGAACCCTCACAGGGTTCACTGATCCATCTAAACTCTCTCCCAGGGTAGCCGCTGCGCGGCAACCCTGGGCTGCCCTGTGTAACCGCTTCGCGGTAATGATCAAACCGATCGCCGACTTGTATGTAACAACGAGGGCGATGCCCGGGGCTGGGAGAACGGCCGGGCCCTTGGCCCGTCGCCTGGCTACCGAAACGAGTTGTCTCGCCCACGTTGCCCATTTGGACCATTTGCGTCTCTTGCCAGTTCTCACAGCCGGCTGGCGCATCGCCGGGCGGCTGCCATCATCATACCCCGTTGTGCTCGACGGGGCCACCCGCGCAGAAAAAGGGATGGCAGCGAGAACTGCCATCCCAAGCTTAGGCGGATTGCTGGTTTCGTTTAGTAACTGGATTCGTCAAGCACGCCTTGAAGGGGGTTGTAGTAGCGCGAGGAGTCTTTGCGCTGGCGCGCCCAAGGCGTCATCAGTTGCTTGAAGACATCGACGCTCACGCTGTCCGAAAGGAATTGCTGGTGGCCGTCGCAGAACGAGACCACCGTGCCACCGGCATGACGAGACCGTATCTTGTCGGTTACCTTCGCCGTGTAGCCCGCGACTGTGGAGAATCCCCATTCAAACCCGAGATCCAACTCGCAACTGCACATGGTATTGGTGTTTGTAGGCGTGGTGAACGTCAATTGGTTGTTCCCCCATGATGGCGATTCAGTGGTTGTGTAGGTTGGGGACGCCACCGGCGCCGCTGCCCCGGTCGCGGTTGTGGAAGTAGAGGACCCACTGGTCCACGTTGAGGTTGGACGGTAGTAGAAGACGTTCGAACTGTAAGAGTTCGTGTCGTAGTTGTTTAAGTACAAGTACGTCCCTGACGACGTGGGCGCGGTAGTCAGTATGCTTTGCCCCCAAAGCGAACGCGACGTAAGCAGCGACTCGGCCAAGAGCAGCGTCGTCAACGCGCCGTCGTGACTGCTGATAAAACCTAGACCTACCCGGGTGGGCGCCTATTACTAACTTGACCGTAGTTGCCCGTCTGGTTTTGGCCCATATAAATGACCTGGTCCATACACACGCCGTTCGCGGCTGAGTCCATAGGAACGACCGAGTTGGGGGATGAGGTCCCCGGCACCGCAAGGGGCGGAGCGTCCCTACCCGCTGTGCCGTTCAAACCTCGGTTGCAGACGTAGGAGCACCACGTGTCGCCCGCGTTCTTGGTTTCCGGCGGATCACTGGGGCAGTTCAAAAGGGGAAGATACTTGTACCCATCGTAGTTCGCCCAGAGTTGGGGGCTGCCGGTGCGCATCCCGGTGTTGCTGTTCACGGTCGGCGCGGTCGGGGGCGAGATCAACCCGGGTATAGGAAAAAAGGTGCCGCCGGCGCCGGTCTCGCCGCTGGCCCAAATGTCGTACAGGTCCCGTCGGTCAAGATACGGGAACAGGGCAACGACCCAACTGACCGGTTGGAGGGTGTTGTTTCCTACGGTGTTGATGTAACCGGGAAAATACTGCTTGGCCGATTCGAAGTTCTGCATGGCAATCGACAACTCGTGTTGATTGCTGTTGCAGGTGGCGCGGCGGCCCGCCTCGCGGGCGTTTTGCACGGCCGGCAGCAACAGGGCCGTCAACATGCCGATGATCGTGATCACCACCAGCAGCTCGACCAAGGTGAAGGCGGAACGCCGCCGATTGCCCACTGATACCTCCCCCACGCGCATAGAGTATCTCATCGCTCGGTTCCCCGTCTTTGATCTGTACGCCTTGCCCAATTGTCATTCTCTCACAATTGCGGTCAAAAGTCCACACTTTTCGCTGCTTTTCCGTTGGAGCCATGGAATCGGGCGTCGGCAACCGGAAACATACTCATACAGAGGGGGTGGCGATTCGTCGCTGACGCAAGGTCAAAAAACAGGAAAAAGGCCCGCAATTGTGGTGCGGCCGTCTCGGCTACACGTGCCGGCGGGACGCCTGCACCACAAACCTCTTTCATCTCTGACTGGCATTTTTCCGCCGACTATGAGAGAATAGCCGGGAGAAGGGCATACCGAGTGCGCGAAGGAGTCTGACCATGAAACTGCGACGTTGCCGCGCCTTTACCTTGGTGGAAATGCTGGTGGTGATCGCCATTATCGCCGCGTTGTCGGCCCTGTTGATACCGGCCGTGCAAAACGCCCGCGAAAGGGCCCGCCAAGCCCAGTGCATGAACAACCAGCACGAAATCGCCATGGCGATTGCGGCTTATGAGGGCGCGAAGCAGCAACTCCCGGGCTATGTGAACCAAGTCACCGTTCCGACCTTTGCTACCGTCGGGTGCGGGACTGGCAACGCGCCGCCGGTCCCCACGGCCTCCGCAGTGACTTGGGCCGCCGTACTCCTGCCATTTTTGGGACGCCAGGACCTGTGGGACGGAAACGAGAGCGCAAATCCGACCTGGTCCCCTGGCGCGCCCGACCCGAACACCCACGGCTGGCGCACCGGTACGCCGTCCCCGAGGACCGTGGCGCCGTGGAACCAGGGAAGCCTGCCGACGGTACCTAGCGTGATGGTACGAATGAACACGTTCGTTTGCCCCGACGACACCGGCGCCACGGTGCCATGTTCATTATCATACGTCGTCAACGTAAGCGTGGCGTCCCTGTTTCCCGCATACAACGCGACGGAAACGGGTGTGTTTCGCGACCTTGTACCAACGCGAATCGGTGGCGCCGCACCCAGTACGGTCCCGAGACCCGTCTCCTCGTCAAACATAAAGTCCGCATCGCAAACGCCGCTCCTCTCGGAAGCAAGTTACCCAATGGATCTGCCCGCGACTAGGCCAGGCGATTATGGTAATGGCACTAGCGACAAATATACGCGCCGCTGGTATTTCTTCGTCGCGACCGCGAATGTGAGCGGCACGCCCCCAAGCCCTTATTTCAATGACACCGACTTGTTCAGTACCACCGCGAACCCTTACAACAACAGTATTGTGGGGACATACCTCAGCTCCGGTCGCTTTGGTTTCATTTGGCCGAATGTAGCCCCGGCGCCGATGGTCAACTCGCCGTTCATGCCCCCGAGTTGGTTGCCGCAAAGAATGATGCACGCCGGTGTTGCGATTGTCACCTTCTATGACGGCCACTCGGAAACGATCGCCGACACGACGAACTGCAGCACCTACCCATGCCCGCAGGTTCAATAGCGGCGTCGGAAATTCGTTTAGCCGGCGTGATCCGCCGCGCCCCCAATTGCCGCAACGCGCCGCCCGCGTTAAATTGCCTGTTTTCATCCTCCCTGACCCCTGACCCCCGATCCCTGCCCCCTTTCCCCATGTCCGACCCCTATTTCCAGCAGCTCTTCGCCCAGCGCATCGGCGGCAGCCAACTACGGCAAAGGCACCGAGATCTACAAGTTCGAGAAGATCAAGCGGGCCAAGCGAAAGGCGCTGGCCGAGCATCCCGAGCGGAAACTGGTCGACTTCGGCATCGGCGAGAACGACGAAATGGCCGACCCGTCGGTCCGCCGCGTGATGGCCGAGGAGATCAACAAGCCGGAGAACCGCGGCTACGCCGACAACGGCATCCCGGCCTTCAAGGAGGCGGCCGCCCGGCTCATGGCCCGCGAGTTCGGCGTGGCAGCTCGATCCGGCCACCGAGATCAATCACTGCATCGGCACGAAGACCGGCCCTGGCGATGCTGCCGGCGGCGTTCATCGATCCGGGCGACGTGACGCTGATGACCGTGCCCGGCTATCCCGTGGCCGGCACGCACACGAAATACTACGGCGGCGAGGTGCACCGGCTGCCGCTGTCTGGCCGAGAACGATTTTCTGCCCGACCTGGACGCGATTCCCGCCGACATTCGCCGCCGGGCGAAGCTGCTGGTGATCAACTATCCGAACAGTCCGACGGGCAAGGTGGCCACGCGCGAGTTCTACGCGCAGGTGATCGATTTCGCCCGGGCCAACCAGCATCGTGGTGGTCCAGGACGCCGCCCACATCATGCTCAGCTACGACGCACCGCCGCTGAGCTTCCTGCAAGTGCCCGGCGCCCGGGAGGTGGGCGTCGAGATCCATTCGCTCTCGAAGGGCTGGAACATGATCGGCTGGCGGATGGGCTGGGTGTGCGGCCACGAGCGGATCGTCCGCGCCCTGGCCGACGTGAAGGACAACAGCGACTCGGGCCAGTTCATCGCCATCCAGAAGGCGGCGGCCGCGGCGCTGGACGATGCCGGAGATTCCCCGCCGCACGCGGGCCAAGTATCGGCGGCGGCTGGAAAAGCTGGTGGCCACGCTCGGCCGCTGCGGCTTCGACTGCCGCATGCCCGGCGGGTCCTATTTCCTCTACACGCGCAGCCCCAAGGGCATGGCCGGCGGGCCGGCAGTTTCCCACGGCCGAGGCCTTCAGCCAATATCTGATCGCCGAGCACTCGATCTGCACGGTGCCCTGGGACGATGCCGGGCCGTATCTGCGGTTCTCGGTCACCTACGAAGCGGCCGACGAAGCGGCCGAAGACGCCCTGATGGCCGAAACCGAGCGCCGGCTCCAGCAGATCGGGCCCGTGTTCTAGAGCATGTCTGCCAACAGCTCCCCTCTCCCGACCAACCTTCGGTCGGTGCCCGGAGAGGGTTAGGGTGAGGGATTTTGTTCCGTCCCTCCACGCTCCGCCGTCCGCCCTCCTCCGATTCCACCTTTCCCGTTTCCTCGGACCGACTGAATGCGGCGGACTTCGCTTTCCAGCTTGGCTTGCTCGACCAGCCAGCGGTGTTGCAGGCGGCCAAAATGGTGCTTCGTGGCCCAAACGTCCACCACGGCCAGCAGGGCGACCCAACACACCACCAGCAGCACGCCGATCCAGAACGCGACGAAGAACCACGCCGAATGGAGCCACTCGGTCAACGGTTGTCCCACGCCGAGGGCGACGGCCAAAATGCCCAGCATTGCGCCGGTCTGCATCCGCCGCCGGAACTGTCGCCGCCGATAGTCGAAATCCTCGGCGTCGAGGTCTTGCCCTTGGTGCCTCCGCCAGCTTCGCAGGTGCGAAATCATCAGCCACGCCGAAACGGCCAGCAGAAACAGCGAGAACAAGGGGATGGAGGGATCGTCGAACATCTTGTTGGGGGGATTGGGGATTAGGGATAGAACGCGCGAGAAGCGGCAGGATGTCACTTCTACTTTTCTTTCTCCAGGTATTCGACGGCCCGTTGCAACGGCCTGTCGGTGAACGGTTCGCCGCTTTCTTTCGCCGCGCTGCCGTTGACCGACGACAGGTCGGTGTCGCGCTGGCCTCGCCACTGTTCCCAGCGCCCCAGTTCCTCGTCGTTGACGACCACTTCGAAGCCGTCGTCGGGCGAAACGCCCCACGAGTCTTTGGGGCCGGCGTTGCGCGGCTTGGCGATGTTCTTGCCGCTGGGCCGCCAATAGCTGGCCGTGGTCAGTTTCATCGCCCCGCAACCGCTCTCCAGGTCGATGATCTCCTGAACCGTGCCCTTGCCGAAGCTGCGTTGGCCGACGATCACCGCCCGATGGTGGTCCTGCAAACACGCGGCGACGATCTCCGCGGCGCTGGCGCTGTTCCGGTCGATCAGCACGGCCATGGGAAAATCGGTGAACTCGGCCTCTCCGCTGGCGTCGTACGTTTCGCTCACCCGCCCGTCGCGGCGCCGCGTGGTGACGATCACGCCCGAGGGAATCAGCATGTCGCAGACGTCGATGGCCGCCGCCAGGTATCCACCCGGATCGTCGCGAAGGTCGAGCACCAGGCCCCGCATCTTGTGGTTGACCAGCCACTTCAGGGCCCGCTCCAATTCGTCGGGCGTGTTGTCGGTAAAGCTGCTGATGCGCAGGTAGCCGATCCGCTTGTGGTCGGCAAGGAAGTAGTTCCACGAACCGTCGGCGTTGCGGGTGTCGCCCCGCACGGTATCGCCTTGAATCATCTCGCGGACGATCGTCAGTTCGACCGGCGTTTTCTCGCCCAGGTGCTCAACGGTGACGGCAACCGATTGGCCGGGCTTGCCTCGCAGCAGGTTGGCCGCATCGTTCAACGACATTCCCTGGGTGCTGGTGTCGCGGATGCGCAGGATCTTATCGCCCGCGCGGATGCCCGCCTTGAACGCCGGCGAGCCCGGCAGCGGACAAACCACGGTCAGTTGCTTGCTCTGCGGGTCGAGCGCCACTTCGACGCCCACGCCGCCGAACTCCTGGTCGAGTTCTTCGCGGAATTCCTCCATTTCGCCGGGGCTGATGTAGGCCGAATAGTCGTCCAGCTTTCCCAGCATCCCGTCCATGGCCCCCTCGAACAACTGCGACGCCGCGACCGGTTCCAGGTAGCCGTTCTCGATCCGTGACATCGCGTTGGCCAGCACCCGGCCATAGAAGTTCTGCTGCACGCGCTGATAGCAGAGCCCCGCCACGAGCGTCACGATCAGCAGTGCGAGCAAGTTGCGGCGAGACATCTTCACCGGCGCTGAAAAAGGACGATTCCGATCGCGGCCTGGCCCCTTACCGGCCGAAGGGGACAGTCCCATTTCTGCGGACTTCGCCGCAAAAATCGGGACAGTCCCCGTGCGGGTTCTATCCTACCGCCAGGCGGGCACATCAGGCAAGTGTCGCGGGGCTGGTCCAGCGCCGCCGCCGCGCCTAGGATGCCTTCGTGAAGGACGCCATCTTTCCCTTGCCCCTGTCGGCCTACGAGAGAGCTCGATGCTGGCGGACGACCGGCCCGCCTATCCCATGAACTTCTTCTGCCGCCTCCGCTGGTCGGGACGCATCGACCGGCCGGCGTTCGAAACGGCGCTGCGGGCCACGCTGGCCCGGCATCCGTTGCTGTCGGCCATTGTGCAGCGAGCCGGCCGGCGAAGGCTGCTCTGGGTCGCCGCCGAAAACGGCCTGCCGCTCGAGTGGCTGACCGAGTCGTCCCTTCACTCCCCTCTCCCGCGCACGGGAAACGGGCAGGGGGCGCCGGCTGACGGCGCCGCCTTTCCGCACGCTCCGGCCATCGATCTCTTTCGCCGACCCGGGCTGCGCATTTCGATCGTCGAGCGATCCGCCGCCAGCGACGTGCTGCTGCAATTCCACCACGCTTGTTGCGACGGCGTGGGCGCCCTGCGTTTTGCCGCGGACCTGTTCGCCTCCTACGCCGCGGCCACCGGCGCCGACGTGCGGCCGGCCCTGCGAACGGTTGCCGTCGGCCGGCTCCGCCATCGCAATGCCTTCGGCCTGAGGTGGCCCGCCCTGCTCCGCATCGTCCCGCGGCAATTGGGGGGATTCTTGCGACTGGGCCGTTCTTTCTTCCGCCGTTGCATGCCCTTGCTGCCGCACCGGCCCGATCCCGACGCGGCCGCCCCGGCCGCCGACCATCCCACCGCCATGACGTATGAGTTGGACGCAACCGAAACAGCCGGACTGCATCGAGCGGCCGAGCAATTGGGCGTGACCGTCAACGAGTTGCTGGTTCGCGACCTGTTCTGGACACTGGCCGCGTGGAGAACTCGCCGCCAGCCCCATCAGCCGCGCGGCTGGCTGCGCCTCTCCTTGCCGCTGAGCCTGCGAACGATCTCCGATCGCTGGCTGCCTGCGGCAAACGTCGCCGGGGTTGTCTTTGTCGAGCGGCGGCTCTCACACTGCACCAATCGCCGCCAACTGCTGCTGGGCATCCATCGCGAGTTGCAACAGGCAAAACGTCGGTGTCTCGGCATGACTCCCGTGCTGCTGATGATGGCCTGCCGCTTCCTCACCGGGCGAATGCTGGGAATGAACTCCGCCGCGCGTTGCCGGGCCACGACCGTGCTGACCGACATGGGGTCGCAGCTCAAGACGGTTGACTTGCCGCGACGGGGCGAGCGCATCGCGGCCGGCGACATGCTCTTGGAAGGGCTCGACATTCTCGGTCCGCTGCGTCCCGGCACCTGCGCCAGCTTTGCCACCTGCCAGTACGCCGGCCGGCTCTTCGTGACCCTCCACTACGATTCCCGAGCAGTGGCCATCAGTCAGGCGGAAGATCTGTTGGGCGCCTTCATGCGCTCGATCCGCGAGTCGATTCGCACCGTGTCGTGAGGCGCCGGAAGTGTCGCCTTTCGCTCCGCGAAAGTAACGCATCTTCTTCACCGCCTTCGCCCCGCGATACCAGCCTACTACCTCCGGCGCTACTTTCGCTGAGCGAAAGGCGACATTCAATCAATCGGCATGCTACGCGACCTCGGCCGTGTATCCGGCGGCGTTGACGGCGGCGACCAATTGGCCCGTGTCGAGGCTCTCGCCCGCCACGACGGTTCGGCCTGTGGCCAGGTCCGCTTGGACCGATCGGACGCCGGGCACACGGCTCAGGCTTTGGGTGACGGCCGCCACGCAATGGCTGCACGTCATGCCGCTGATGGTCAATTCCAATTCTTGCCGCGGCTCGGCCGGCTCGCGCTCCAAGGATTCTGTAAATGGCTCCGGCCTCGGTCTTGCCGCATAAGAATAAGCCAGCACCACCAGCAACGCGATCGACCAACAGGCCGAGATCCAGTCTGAGCCCATTATATGATGGTGCACGTGGGCGGACATCGGCGGCACGCCGGCATGCATCGCCGGCATCAGCCAGTCGAGCGCCAGGCCGCCGCCGACGGCGCTGATGACGATCGTCAACAGGTACAACAGCGCGGTGCGGCCGCCGAGCAATTTCCAAACGGTGGTGACCGTGGCCGCATTGGTGGCCGGGCCGGCGATCAAGAACGCCAGGGCCGCACCGGGCGACGCGCCCATGTGAATCAGCCCGGCGGCGATCGGCACCGAGGCGGAATGCGCAGACGTAGATCGGCACTCCCAGGGCCATCATCAGCACCATCGAGAGGATGCCGCCGCCGATGTACGGCTTCAACTCGTTGGCTGGCACCAGGGCCGTGATCGCCCCGGCGATGACCACGCCGATCAACAGGGCAATGCCGATGTCGCGCGGCAGGGTCACCAATCCGTATTCGAGGGCCCGCCGCACGATGTTCCGCGAGCCCTCGCCCGAGCAGCAGCTTTCGTGGCATTCGGGCGGCTTCGAGTCGGCCGCCGCGCCGTTGCGGCCCGATTGGGCAAACAGCATCACCAGCAGCCCGCCGAGCAGTCCGGTGGCCAGCGCGATGATCGGCCGGTACACGGCGAACACCAGCCCGAGCAGGGCGTAGGTGACGGCGATGCTGTCCATTCCGGTTTGCGGCGTGGACAGCAGGAACGACGTGGTGGCCGCGCGGCTCGCCCCGTGACGGCGAAACGAGGCCGACACCGGAATCACCCCGCACGAGCACAACGGCAGCGGCACGCCGAACAGGGCCGCTTTCAGCACCGGGGCGAAACCACGCCCGCCCAGATGACGCTCGACGAACTCGGGCGAGATGCACACCGACAGCACGCCCGCCACCAAAAAACCGAACAACAGGTACGGCGCCATCTCGCCCAGCACCGACCAGGATTCCCACACGATACTCACGAGGTCCTCGCTACGACGCGTGTTTCGCCAAATAGGAAGCCACGCCGGCCGCCGTCGGCTTCATCGCTTCGTCGCCCTGGTGCCAGTTGGCAGGGCAGACTTCGCCGTGGCTCTCATAGAATTGTAACGCGTCGACCATGCGCAAGGCCTCCTCGACGCTTCGGCCCAGCGGCAGATCGTTCACCAAAAGGTGCCGAACCTTGCCCTCCTTGTTGACCAGGAACAGGCCGCGCAGGGCCACGCCCCCCTCCAACAGCACGCCGTAACTGCGCGAAATGCTCTTGGTGAGGTCGGAAACCAGCGGGTACTTGATCGGGCCGATGCCTCCCTCGCGTGCGCGGCGTGCTCTTCCATGCCAGGTGCGTAAAATGCGAGTTGACCGAAACGCCGAGCACCTGGGTGTTCTTCTTCTCGAATTGCGACAGCGCGGCGTCGAAGGCAATGATTTCCGAAGGACATACAAAGGTGAAGTCGAGTGGATAGAAAAACAACACGACGTACTTGCCGCGGTACGACGAGAGCTTCAGCTCGGCGAAGCTGTTGTCGGGCATCACCGCCTGGGCGGTGAAATCGGGGGCCTCTTGCGTCACGAGGTTGCACATGGAACTAATCTCCTGGAAAGATGGTGGAAAATGTCGTTGCTTGCTTTTTGGAATGACCACTCACGCTCAGGGGGCGTGTTGAAAACTCCCCTCTCCGTCGGGAGAGGGGCAGGGGGTGAGGGCGGCAACGCCAGTTACCGCCGCGCCGATCGCACATCATGACGCCCCTATCCGGCCGTTCGTTTGCCCAGTTCCTGATCGAACAGATACAGGCCGGCGCCGTCGCCCACCCGCTTCAGTTGCGCGACGTTCAATTGGGCGTTGGCTTCTTCCTCGACCTGCTCGCGGCAGAACCATTCCAGGAAATCGTGGCCTGCGCCGTCTTTTTCCATCGCCACCAGGTTCATCAAGTCGTTGATCATGCCGGTGATTTTCTGCTCGTGCTTGTACGCGTCTTCAAACGCCTCGAGCGGCGATTTCCACTCGGTCTTGGGGGCCTCGATGGCGCCCAACGTCACCCGGCCGCTGCGGTCGTTGATGAAATCGAAAATTCGCATGGCGTGCTTGTTCTCTTCCCCGACCTGGACCACCATCCAGTGGGCCAGGCCTTTGAGATCCTCCTTCTCGAAGTAGGCCGCCATCGACAGATACAGATACGACGAGAACAACTCGGCGTTGATCTGCTTGTTCAGGGCTTCTTGAACCTTGGGACTGAGCATGAGTTTCATTCCTTTCCGGACTTGAGAGAGGTGTGTGTTGTGGCGTGACCGTTCACGGCCTGGTTACCGGCTTGGTGAAGCGGCGCTCGCTGGGGCGGCCGAACTGCCGCCCCAACCGCGCCCGGCCTCTTCGTTTCGACTCAAACAATCGGGACAAACGCCCAAGAACTCCAGGCGATGCCCCACGATCTGATAACCGTGAAAATCATTCGCCTCACCCCCCAAAAGTTCAAGGGGGGGTGCGGAAACATCGTCGATTCGCTGGCACTGCACACACCGGACATGGCAGTGCGGTGCGATATCGCCATCGAAGCGGGCCTCGGCATTGCCCATTTCGATCTTCTGGATCACGCCCGTCCGGGCGAGCAGTTCGAGATTGCGATAGACCGTGCCGAGGCTGATTTTAGGAATACGGCGGCGGACAATCTCATACAACCTGACTGCGGTCGGGTGTGAGGTGAGTTTCCGGAGTTCCTCCAGAATCACCTGCCGCTGCCGCGTCGTTCGTTGAAAGGGGCGATTTACCATGGCACAATATGCTACGAGTAATCATTACTAATAATACCGCCAAGTCAAGGGCCGCCAACGATACGGGGGCGCGCCGATGGACCGTGCCGGTTGTGCGACGCGGCTAACCGGGATTATTCATGAGTTTGGGAACCAAGCTCCTCGATTCTTGTCAATAGTTCAGTATTATGCCCCCGGAACCGAGTTGCTTAGCGGAGAGCGAAGTTACTAGTCCGCAGTTCCGAACATAATGAACGCGAGGTAGAATGCAGCAATCAAGACTCCCGGCACGGCCACGCCAACCGCGACTCTGTAAAGGCCTGCGCCGCCATTGCAGCCGACAGAAACTTATTGCTGCCAGAATCATTGCGCATCCATGTGCCGTTACCAGAAGATGGAACAGTATCCAGCCGGCAATCTTCGGTAACGTTGTATGCCTACCTATCGAAATGCCGCCGACCAGTATTCCCGGCACGAACATCAGCCCCACTCCCCCGAAAATCAGTGGAACCGCGCCATAGATGAATAACGGGACGGCGGCAATCACACCCCACGGCGAACGATGGTGAACCGACTTGCCAAGGACATTGGATACCGCCACTGAATCGCACGGGTCGCGGTTCTCTGACGTATTGTTCGGCTGAGGAGCACCTTCCATCAGTTCATCCACCCGCATTCGACTCCCCCGGTGTTGCCAAGCTCCTCGGTCGTTGTCACTAGCTCCGTATTATGTCTCCGAAACCTCCCCATCCTCAACCCATTTCCAGTCGTCGAGATCTTCAAACTTGCCGCCGCAATCACACACTTGTTGCGGGTCGTAGGGTCTTACCCGATGACAGGTATCACAAATCTGGCTGCCCTCATACCCCGGTGGTGAATATCTCCCGCCAGACGGCTGTCCGCAATACCGGGAAAACAACGGTTTCCCGAACCGCAACTGCGCCAAGTAAGCGGCGACCATTGCTATCAGCCCGACCGCAACCGCCAACAGAAATCCGGCCGAGGTGATCGGGTGATGCGGTCCATAACGCCCGCCAGACATGAGGGCAATGCTAAGACCAAACCCCAAAAAGGCGGCCATCATCAGGCTAGACAACCGCCGCCACAGCGTGTTGCGTTCCTTCGCAATTTCCTCGGGAGTCTTGCGTACCCACATGATCGAGTCCTGATCCTACGAATCGCACGGGTCGCGGTTCTCTGACGTATTGTTCGGCTGAGGAGCAGCTCCATCGGTTCATCCACTCGCCTTCGACTCCCCAGAGGTTACCCAAGCTGCTCGATTCTTGTCACTAGTTCAGTCTTGTGTCCTCGGAACACAACCCCTGTTTGGTCTCTCTCGAAACCGAGATCGCCAGACATCGCTCCACCATCTTGTGAACCCTAGGTTTGCTTGGGCTTGATCCGGCCTTCGATCAGCGCATCCAACTCCGTTTCAACGTCGAGAATTCCAGCCCATTGCCGCAGATAGGTCAGGTCGAGCACGCTCCCTTGTACCGCGTAGACGCCGGCTGCGTCGCCTAACTGGCGATCAGATGGGGTAAGGCTGTCCCAATAGAGCTTGTGTAAGAATTCGCGTTCAGACCTCATCGCCGCCCCAATTCAATCCGGTGACGTAATTGTTGTTCGACCTCCTCCGCTGTGGCCTGTGGGTACTGGCGCCGGATGCCCTCCCGAGCAACATTGCAGGCGAACTCATGCAGATCAAGAGCGATTTGGAGACGCTGCTCGCCGGTCATGGCCCGGTATTGCTCAATCTGCCGTTCGGTAGCCTCCGCAGGGGACATGGGCTCGCTCCGCTCTACAAATCACCGTAACCCATTGGAAGAAAGGCGGTTAAACGCAAAACGCCCGGCGGCCGAACTCTCGGCTCCGGGCATTCATTGGTCGGCCCCACCATTTTGTGAGGATAGCAAAAGCTCCCCGACAAGGGCTCGAACCTTGGACCTAGCGGTTAACAGCCGCTCGCTCTACCAACTGAGCTATCGGGGATCAGCATCGCGCATCAGAACACCAATGTCGGCCGTTCCGACATGATTTGCCTGAGTCACGGTAAACCCTGATACTAATCAACGGTCATCGGCTTGACAAGTCGTCGGCATGGGCACTTGGTCGAACGGGGGGACGGCTCGGGCCGGCTTTTCAGCCCCCCCCGCCCTCGCTATGATAAGGAGTTCGACCCCGTGCGCGGCCGCCCAGAAAACCAATGTCGCCAGGCCGGCAAACCAGCGACCGGCAAACAGGCGTATTCCGGCTGGCATTCGGCCACATTACTTACACGCATATCGACGCCTTCTCCCGCACCTTGGCGGACAAGACCATGAAGACTGACGAGTTACGCGAGAAATATCTGGCCTTTTTCGAGTCGAAGGGGTGCGTCCGCCGGCCCAGCGACGTGCTGGTCCCCCGCTGGGATCCGTCCGTGCTGTTCACGCCGGCCGGCATGAACCAGTTCAAGGACCATTTCCTCGGCCGCTGCAAGCTCGATTTCACTCGGGCGACGACCTGCCAGAAGTGCCTGCGGACCGGCGACATCGACAACGTCGGCCGCACCGCCTACCATCACACCTTCTTCGAGATGCTGGGCAACTTCAGCTTTGGCGACTACTTCAAACGCGAGGCGATCAACTGGGCCTGGGAGTTTCTGACCGCCAAGAAGTGGCTGGGGCTCGATCCGGAAAAACTTTCGGCAACGATCTATCTGGACGACGACGAAGCGGCCGGCGTTTGGTTGACCGACATCAAGCTGCCGCCGGAGAAGGTGCAACGCCTGGGCGAGGACGAGAACTTTTGGCCGGCCAACGCCCCCAGCCAGGGCCCCGACGGCGTTTGCGGCCCGTGCAGCGAAATCTACTACCACACGCCCACCGGCCAGGTGGAAATCTGGAACCTGGTTTTCACGCAGTTCAACCGCGTGGGCGATCCGCCCGACAACCTCCGCCCCTTGCCCAGCAAGAACATCGACACGGGCATGGGCCTGGAGCGGACGGCCGCCGTATTGCAGGGCGTCGAGACGAACTTCCACATCGACATCCTTCGCCCGCTGGTCGAGGCGGCCGGCGAGGCATGCGGCGTGCCGTACAATCCGGCCGATGAAAACGGCCGCCGCCTCCGCCGCATCGCCGACCACGTCCGCGCGTGCAGCTTCGCCGTCCACGAAAACGTCTATCCGGGCAACAAGAAGCAGGGCTACGTGATCCGGCGGCTGCTGCGGCGGGCGGTGCTCGACGGCCGCCAGATGGGCGTCGGCGAGCCGTTCTTGCACAAGCTGGTGGGCAAAGTAGCCGAGCTGATGCATCGCCCCTACCCCGAACTGAGCGAAACGATTTCCACGGTGGCCAACGTCATCGAGAAAGAGGAGGCTAATTTCCTCTCGACGGTCGATGCCGGCCTGGAGCGCATCGAGCGCGTCTTCAGCCAGATGCACAAGGAGCATCGCGGCGTGGTGGCCGGGGCCGAAGCGGCCGACATGTTCCAAACCCACGGCTTCCCGCCCGAACTGTTCGAAACGCTGGCCGCCGAGCGCAACCTGGCCTTCGATTGGAAGGGCTTTTACGAAGAGATGGAGCAGCACGGCATCGAGTCGGGCGGGGGCCAAAAGACCGAACTGTTCCGCCACGACCCGCTCGAAGCCCTCAAGAAGGCCATGCACGGCAGCCGCTTCACCGGCTACGAAACGCTCGAAACCGACGATGCCAAAGTGGTCGGCATCATCGCCAGCGATCAACTCTGCGACCGCATCGACGAGGTGGACCACGAGCACCCCATCGTCGTCGTGCTCGACAAAACGCCCTTCTACGGCGAGATGGGCGGACAAGTGGGCGATACGGGCGAGATCGTCGGGGCCAACTTCCGTTTCGAGGTCGTCAACTCCCAGGTCGATGGGGCCTTCACCCTGCACCACGGACACCTCCGCGAAGGCCGGATCGAACTGGGCGACGTGGTCGCCGCGCGCGTCGATCCGGCCCGCCGGCAGGGCATTCGCCGCGCCCATTCGGCCACGCACCTGCTCCACTACGCCCTGCAAAAGCACCTCGGCAAGCACGCCTTGCAACAGGGCTCGAAAGTCAACGACGACCTGCTCCGCTTCGACTTCGCCAATCCGTCGGCCGTCAGCAGCGAAGAGCTGGCCCGGATCGAAAGCGAGGTGAACGAGAAAGTGTTGGCCGGCGAGCCGATCGGCTTCGCGAACCTGCCGCTGGCCGAGGCCCGCAAGGCCGGCGCGATGATGCTGTTCGGCGAAAAATATCCCGACGTCGTGCGGATGGTCACGATGGGCCAGTTCAGCAAGGAACTCTGCGGCGGCACGCATTTGAGCAACACGGCCCAGGTCGGTTTGCTGAAGATCATCGGCGAGGAAAGCGTGGCGGCCGGCACCCGGCGCATCACCGCGTTGACAGGCCGGGCGGCCATGGAAAACGTCCGTCACACGCAGGCCACCTTGGGCCGCGCCGCCGCCGCGCTCCGCGTCCCGCCCGATGAAGTGCCCCAGCGGCTCGAATCGCTCATCAAAGAGGTCCGGCAACTGAAAAAGCAACTGGCTACCGGGCCGAAGGGGAGCGCGGCGAGCGTCGATGGTCTGTTGAAGGAAGCCGTCAACCTGGGCGGCGTGAAAGTCGTGGTGGCCGAGGTGCCCGGCGGACCCAACGAGCTGCGGCAGTTGATCGACCAGCTTCGCCGCAAGGCCGGGCCGGTGGCGGTGCTCTTGGCCAATCGGCAGGAAGAAGAGCAAAAGGTAACGCTGATTGCCGGCCTGAGTCGCGACCTGGTCGGGCGCAAGTTGGACGCGGTGGCGTGGGTCCGCGTGGCGGCGGCGGTCGTTGGCGGCAGCGGCGGCGGCCGGCCCGACATGGCCCAAGCCGGCGGCAAGCTACCCGCCAAGCTGCCCGAGGCCCTCGAAGCGGCCCGCGCGGGAATCGAAAAGCTCCTCGGCGGTTAGTCGGCGTGCCGACGCGCTACGATTAGGGTATAATAGGGTGGCTGTTCCACCCAGGGGAGTCTCGATGCCTTCCGAAACACAATCCGCACAAACTCAGTACGCTCATATCGTCCATACGCCGGGCACAATGGGCGGCGAGGCCCGCATCTCGGGGCACAGAATCCGGGTCCGAGATGTTGTCTACGCCCGCGACCTCGGCGGTCTCTCGCCGGAGGAAATCGTGGCCTCGTTCTATCCCAGCCTTACTCTGGCGGAGGTCTATTCGGCATTGGCGTATTATGAGGACCATCACGACGAGATCGACCGGGCCGGCGTCGAGGAAAAACAGTTCGTCGAGGAGTTTCGCCGGCAGCACCCCGATCTCGTCCACGATGTTCGCACGGAAAAGGGGTAGCCGGTGCTCGGGGCCTACTGAGCGAACCAGGAGAACCACGCCATGATTTGTGTCCTTGCCACGATTGAAACGGCGGCCGGCCGCCGCGACGACCTGCTGGCCGTGTTCCGCGGGCTGGTGCCCAAGGTGCGGGCGGAGAAGGGATGCATCGAATATACCCCCATGATCGACGTGCCCAGCGGCTCCGACGCCCAAGGCCCGCTCCGTCCCAACGTGATTGTGATGGTCGAGAAATGGGAAAGCCCGGCGGCGTTGGAAGCCCACCTGAAGACGCCGCACATGGCCGATTTCCGCCGCCAAACCGAGCCGATGCGTCTGGACATGAGCCTGCAAGTCCTCGGCCCGGCATAGGCCGCTTGCGACATTTGGGCCGGCTGCTAAAATCACGGGCAAGCCGCCGGATCGCTGCGTCCCCGGCCGGGAGGTGTGCATGGCTACGGCAACGGTCAACCTGGGTTCCGTCCCCGCTCTCTGGAAGCGACGGCATCTGCTGGGTCTCGAAGAGCTTTCGGCCGAAGAGATCACGCTGATCCTCGACCAGGCCGAGGTCTTCAAGCAGGCGATGGCCGAGGGGCCTCGGAAGCTCTCCGTCTTGACGGGCAAGACCTGCGTGAACCTGTTTTTCGAGAACTCCACCCGCACCCGCAACAGTTTCACGCTGGCTGCCCGGCACTTGGGCGCCGACACGCTCGACTTCTCCGCCTCCACCAGCAGCCTGTCGAAGGGCGAAACGCTGGTCGATACGGCCAAGAACATCGAGGCGATGGGCGTCAACGTGGTGATCGTGCGCCATCGCACGCCGGGCGTGCCGCAGTTGCTGGCCCAAAACCTCCGCTGCGGCGTGATCAATGCGGGCGACGGCCCGCACGAGCATCCCACGCAGGGCCTCTTGGACATCATGACCATCCGCCAGCGGAAGGGCCGGCTGAAGGGCCTGACGGTGGCCCTGGTGGGCGATATCGCCCACAGCCGCACCGCACGCTCGAACATCTGGGGCCTTACCAAGCTCGGCGCCCACGTGATCGTCTGCGGCCCGTCCACGCTCGTCTCGCCCCGCTGGACCGAATTGGGCGTCGAGTATTCGTACAGCCTGGACGACATTCTGCCGCGGGTCAACGTGCTGAACCTGTTGCGAATTCAATTCGAGCGGCAGACGACCCGCCCCTTCCCTTCCGTGCGGGAATACGCCCATCTCTACGCCATGGACCGCCAACGGCTGGCAAAGACCAAACCGGAGATTCTGATCTTGGCCCCCGGCCCGATCAATCGCGGCGTGGAGATTACGCCCGACGTAGCCGACGGGCCCTATTCGGCGATCCTCGAGCAGGTCACCAACGGCGTGGCCGTGCGGATGGCCGTACTGTGGTTGATCTTGGCCCGGCATTGATCGGATGGATGAAAACGGGGACTGGCTCCGCAACGGCTTGTATCATTGCTCGATCCGAACCACCGTTAGTTGCGGTGCCTGTCCCCGTTTTCATCCGTTGCAGGGGGCCCAAGTTGACCGCCGCCATAGAATGGCGGTGAAAGAGCGGAAGCCGGCAGGCGATGCCGGTTCACCGGGACTGTCCCCCTCGGCGGGTAAGGGCGATTCGCGTATATTGGCTCAACCGACCTGAATTGACGGGTGCATTGGTGAGGTCTTAGGACTTAGGTCTTGGACAAGCCCAAGACCAAAGCCCAAAGACCCAAGGCCGACGTAATCCCAACCTGTCACCTCAGATCGGGTGGGGCACTAGTTGTTTACCAGTCGGCTGCACGGCCGGCATCTCGACATACTTCCCTCAACCGACCCAGGAGAACTATGATGCGATCGACCTTTCTGCTTGCCTGCTGCTACTGGTGGGAGTGGTGGTGGCCTATGCCGCTGACACGGCCCCTGCGCCGCCCCGGCCCCTGCACCACCCCGGCCCCAGTGACGGACAACGCCGTGATCGGCATGTGCGGCGAGCGGCTGGTGAAACTGTTCCGCCGCTTCGGCACACCGGAGGATCTCTATCCAAACCGCGGCGACGACACGACCAAAGACAGCGTCACCCTCGACTACGGCAACTTCGGCTTCCGCGTCCGCAATAAGTCGGTGATTATTTGCTACTTCTGGAGCGGCTTTCCCAGCGCCGTCCGAGGCATCAAGATCGGCGACACCAGAGACTCGGCCGTAAAAACCCTCGGCAGCACCTACCAGACCTACAATAATACCGACGGCGTTCAAGATTACGGCTGGGACCTCAAGGACGATGATGCCACGCTGTGGGCCTGCTTCGGCACCGACAACACGATCAAGAGCATCCAGATCGAGCCGAAATAAACCTAAATAGCCTCTGTTGGGGAAAGCCTTCTGTCGCCTTTCGCTCCGCGAAAGGAGCGATCAATCCACGCCACTTTCGCGGAGCGAAAGGCGACAATCCAGCCAACCTGCTCTTTCCGCAACAGGAGCTAAATAGCCTCGCACGATTCCGGGAGGCCGAAAGATCAAGACGTTGGGTGGCAGTTGTACTGCCACCCCCGAATTTAAGGAGAACCACCATGCGAACGACACTACTGCTCGCGGCGGCAGTCCTGGCGGGCTGCGCCGTCGCGTACGCCGTCGATTCGGGCAATCCGGCCAGCCCGGCGCCTCCCACCGACGAGGCCGTCATCGGCCTCTGCGGCGAACGGCTGGTGAAGGTCTTCCGCCGCTTCGGCATGCCGGAAGACCTGATTCCCAACCGCGAGGAGGGCGACAACAACGACAGCGTGACGCTCGACTACGGCAATTTCGGATTCCGCGAGCGCAAGAAGACGGTGTTCATCTGCTATTTCTGGAAGGGCTGGCCGGGTACGATCCGCGGCGTGAAGATCGGCGACACCCGCGACGCGTGCGTCAAAACCCTCGGCAGCACCTACTCCACCGCCACCAACGCCGACGGCACCACGGATTACGGCTGGCAGTTGAAAGACGACGATGTCACCTTGTGGGCCGTCTTCGCCAAGGACGATACGCTCCAGCGCATCCAAATCCAGCCGAAATAGCCCACGGCGGCCGCTCGTTGTTACACACATCTTTTGCGTCGCAACCGCGATGCGGTTGAATAGCGCAGCCCAGGGTTGCTGCGCAGCAGCTACCCTGGGAGAGAGTTTAGATGGATCGGTGAACCCTGAAAGGCTTCCGGAGCAGACGCCGGCCGCTCTACTCGCCTTTGTGCCGTATCTTGAGTCGGCGGAGCCAGACGGTAGCGATTATCACCGCGCCGATGCCCAAGGGAAGCGCGATGAAGCCGCCGGCCGTCCACCACATCGCAGAACTGATGTCCTGGGCCAATACCTCGGGCGCTCGTTCCCGTCCTGTGCTGGCTATCGCGTTGAACGACTGGAGCATGCCCAAAAACGTGGCGATGAAGCCCCACAGAGGGCCGAGGCACAGGAAGATCCCCGCGATCAGCAGTCCGACCGGGCCAGCCTTGCTTCGAGTCGGCAATGGCCGGCCACCTTCTGTGTCATTGGCTATTTCCGGCATTCGTTCAACCTCCCCAAGCCCAATCGGCGGTTACACGTAGGTCAGGCACGGAGAGCCTGACCTACTTGACTGCCCTTCAGCGTAACGTCGGTGGTGGCTCGCGGTGAACCGGTCCGCGGTTCACCGTACATGTCCACGGCGATGTTGGCCGTCTATTCTGTCCTGTCGTGTTTCTGGATGTTGTGTTTGGAACATATATTGACGAAGATAGGTTGTTTTTGCAAGTGGTAGGGCGGGTCAATCGCAGCGAGCCCCGCCAGAATTGACGGAGAGCAAGCCCTTCGGGCTTTGCGCCCACGGGCGTACGGGCCATTCCCTTGGCAGTCCGGCGTTTTTGGATCGCTTGGGGAATCTTGTTGGTCGTGTCTTGAAACCGCAGAAACCGGGCCCCAAGCCAAAACCACGCAAGCCGCGAACAAGAAAAAGGCATGAATTAGTTAAAATGTCCCCAGAACGCAAAATGAACAAAATCAACTCTGTTCCAGGGCGATCTACCATCCTCGCCGATCCACCTCCTCGCGGAGCTTCTCTTGTTGCGCGGGGTAAACACAGCCAGCCATTTCTCGCTCATTTCTTGGAACAATCGCTCGCGATCCTCGTCCCACTCCTTACGAAGTCGCCCCAAGCTGGCTTTTTGCTCTTGGCTTAGTCCAAGCTCGTCTTGGGTCCGAGGCTCAGACAACCAGGCGGCGCCCTCCGAGCGATAGACGATGTCCCTCAGGGCCGTCAATTGTTCCGCTGTGAGCAAGGTCTCGATTTGCGGGCGGACATCCTTGGCGATCTGCAAAGACTTCCGTTGGAATTCGGGCCATGTGCGATTCCGCTCTGCCGTCGGGAGCTGTTGCGTCTCCTGCTTGAGCTTTTTCAACTCCGCCTGGCACTTCGTCGCAATCTCCCGCAACTGCTCATCCTGGGTCGCGCTCATGCCCAACGTCTTGCGGACGTCCGCTTGCCCCAAGTTCTCATAAACGGGCAGAACCATTTCATCCGTGTCGGCAGCAGTGTCCTCCTCGACGTCTGCACAGACCCAAACGGCCGCTCCCTCTGGCGACGGCTCATGGCGTTTGCGATATTGTTCCTCCACTTCAGGTCTTAGTTTGTCTCGCTGTTGCTGGCTCAGCACCGCCATTGACCGCACCGAATACTCCTGGTATTTCTGCGCCGTCTGCCGGCTCCACTCTTTGCGTAATTCCCGCTGCTGCTCCGTCTGCTCCCGGGTGATGCCCATCAACTTAAACGCCTCGGGACGGTAAAGCATGGTGGAGGCAGGGTCGTAAAGCATCTCGTAGACGATCCAGGGCAAGGCAATCTTTCTTGTACGCTTCTACCTGCTGAGGCGTGAGCACTTCCTCGACCTTCTTGCAGAGATCGTTCTTGTGTTGCTCCAGCTTTTCCTGGATTCTTATACGCCGCTCTTTGAGAGGCAGGTTTTCTGCCTCGTTGAAAATCTCTTGGAGTTTCGGCTGGAAGCTACCCGAAATCGCATAAAGCTTCTTCTTCTGCTCGGTGCTGAGGCCAAGTTCCTTCCGGCCCTCAAAAATGAACTCCCCGAGTGCGCTGTACACCGGCAGATTGACGGTCTCGGGGATGGCAGGAAGGGCCGTCGCGGCCTGATTATCGCCGTCGGGGGAGGATTTCCCGGTGGGCAACGACTCGCTTGCCGAGCCGGCTGGTGCGGCGGCCGGCGTCCATAGCGTGACAATGCGTTCTTTGCCCCCGGAGGCCAACAACTTCCCGTCAGGCGAGAAAGCAACTGCGCTGATGTTATAGTCGCCGACCTTGAAATCGGCGTTGGGGGGCCTTGGCGTCTCAAGCTGCGCAATTCTTTGGCCGTTGTGCAAGGCGAAGAGAGCCACGTGGCCCGCTTCGGGTGCCAAGGGGCCGGGGCTACCGGCAGCGCCGGCGACAACTGTCTGGCTCGGGTCCAATGCAACTCCTCTGAACTGCTCCTGAAAAATGGGGGCATTGCCTCGCCATTGCTGGTCCAGAGCCGAGAAACGCTCCTTGAACAGGACTCGATCATTCTCTAACGAGACATCCAAGACGTGCAGGGCACAGGCAGCGATGGCAAGCGTATTGCCGTCTACGCTCAGAGCGATACCCTCAACTGGGTGAGAGAACTCGATCTCGCCGCGCTGCGCTGCCCTGGACACATCCCAGGCACGCAGTACGCCAGAGCTAGCAGCAACTTTGCCGATAGCCGGAAATCCTCCCACGTACAGGATACGACCGTTTGGGGAAAACGCCAGTCCCGTAATCGGCCACATCCCAACAGACAGCTTGTACTTTTGCTGACTGTCCCCAACACTCCATATGCGAACCTCGTTTTCGCCAGCGGCGGCGATCAAATCGGATTTAGGCGAGAACGCGAGGCAGTACACCGGCCGCGGATACATGAGCGTCGCCCGCAATTGCAGCGTCCGCGCGTCCCAGACCTTCACCTCGCCGGGAACAGGGCCTCCGCCCGAGGCCAATACGTCTCCCGAGGGCGCGACGGCAAGCACCCTACACATCTTTGCATCCTTGTGGGCGATGATCGACGCCACTTCCTTGTGCGAGCGCGTGTCCCAGACTTTGATCTCTCCATCAAAGCTGCCGCTGAATAATTGCTTCCCGTCTGGCGAAAAGGCAAGCGATGTCACCACATCTTTGTGCCCAGCCAGCGTCGCCGCGATCTCCCACTTCTCCGGGACCATGGGCGTATCACCCGCCACAGCATTTGGCGTTCGCCCCGTCCCTGGTGCCGATTCAGCGGGTTGGCCGTCGGCGGCTTTTTCCCCGGTCGTCCGCTCGGCCGCAGATGCCGTGGGAAACACGCGCGTGCCGGCAACCAGTAGCGCCAGCAACAAAAATACGGCAGTCAAGGCCGCAGCAGCCAAACGATTCACGCGAATCATGGCTTGCCTCCTTCGGTCCAAGAGGTTGGCAACGCGGTCTTCCAGTGTCCAGCGACAATGGAACAGGCCGAGCGTTGCAGGCTGCGGGGATGCGTCCACAAGCAACTGAGACAACTCCAACAGGGTCCGCGCATAGCGGGGCGCATCACTTTGGCGCAGAACGTAGTTGTCACAGACTTCTTCTCGCGCCGAGCCAATTCCCGGTTCAATAGATGCACCAGCGGATGCGGCCAGAACAGTATCCCTGCCAGCCGCTGCAAGAGCCCAACCACGTGGTGCCGGCAGACGGCGTGGGCGCATTCGTGGACCAGGATGTCGGCCAATTCTGACTCGCGTAGGGTCCGAAGCAGGTCTTCCGGCAGGATCACGAGCGGATGAAACAGCCCGACCATGATCGGCCGGTCCAAGCCGGCCGATGTTGCTATCGGCGGCAGTCGCTCGGCCCCCAAGGTTTGGCGAACCTGGCGCAGCAGTTCCGCCATTGCGTCGCAGTCGAGTGGTTGGGATGCCCGCCGCAGTGCGGCAATCAAGTGCAACCCATAGCACCAACGCGCCGCAAGCAGAGCCATTCCCAACAGCCAGATCACCGATGCTGCCGCTCCGAAGACACGAAGAGCATCGGCGATAGAAGCCGGCGAGCGATTTTCGGGTGGTAGACCTTTCCCAAGATTCTCCACTTCCGAGGGCACACGGCTTGCCGCGACCTGTGGCGGAGCCGGCGTCTCGATGAGGCTGGATTCCGGAATGTGGATCGTTGGATTGCGTGCGGGTTCGGCTGGCGGAGCGGTTGGCACAGGGGGGCGCAGCGTCACCAGCGCGATGCCGGCCGCCTGCATGGCCGACGACAGCACCGGACTTGCCAACACGCAGACGAGGGCAACCAGGTAGATACTGTGACGCCACGCTGCGTTCCAGCGACTGCCCAGCCCTGCCAAGAGCCAGGCTGCCAGAGTGACGACCATCACCTGAACGAGTACGTTGACGATCAACAAGGCCCAGGCATCGCCGGGGTACACGCGCAAGAGTATGCTCATCGGTTCACTCCCGCATTTCGATTTCCGCCTTTTCGAGCATCGCCTTGATTCGCTCGACCTCCTCAGCCGACAGACGGCCGCCTTCAAGAAGCGTCAGCACCAACCCTTCGGCCGAACCCTGAAAAGCCGCGTCTACCAGTCGATGGACCAACCGCGGCAAGACCTTCTCGCGGGCGTGCGTGGCCGAGTACAAGTAAGTTCCCCCGATGACCCGGTGGCGCAACCAGCCTTTTTCTTCCAACCGCGTCACCATCGTGGACACCGTGTTCCGCGATACCGAGCGACGTTTGGTCAAGGCCTTCCAAATCTGGCCCACGGTGGCCTTGCCCTGGTCCCAAATGATGTTGATGATTTCCAACTGTGCGTCGGAAAGGGTCGGCAACTCCGATTTCGTCACGGGGCACCTCCTTCAAGCTTGCGCCTACAGGTGTAAGTATATCGACACCTGTAGGCGCGTCAAGGGAGTTTGCGGAATTTTTTTCCGGGGACGGTCCACCCATCGACCCTACACCCTCCCTCCCGGCGGGCGAGGAGACGTGGATTTCAGTTCCTCGGCGAGGCGGAAAACGGGCCAGTGGTCAGTGGCCGGTGGCCAGGGGGGAGTGACCAGTGCTCAGTTTCGCCGAAATTCATCCTTCATCATTCATCATTCATCATCGCCCCCTGACCCCCGACCCCTGAAAAAAACCGGCCCGCCCCCTTAAGTCCGCAGCGACAAATGACCGTAAACAACATATAGAGGAACCAGTGGCCGGTGGCCAGTGGCCAGTGGCCAGACGAAGGACGACAGCCAGTGGCCAGTGGCCCCCGTCCACTAGCCACTGTCCACTGCCCACTGTCCACTGTCGCCGACCATGCCTTCCGCACTCGCAACGCCTGCCAATCGCTCTCATTTCGTCCAATTTCCTCCCATTTCCTCTTACTACAAAAAATTCCCTGTCATTTCCTGCCATTTCCTGCCATTTCCGCCAAATTCCCTGCAAAATCAGGCCCCCACTAGAACCAGAATTGGGCAGTTTATGCAGCAATCCGACAAATTTGTGTCGCAAACGGACGAATTCGGTCGGAATTTGTCGCTGTTTCGACGCCCGAATCTCCGCCAGCCCGGTTCGCCTTCCAGCATAACCAACAACGCCGTAAGCATTTCTGTCGATCGGAGTGGACTAAAGACCCTCAAAATCGTGATCGTGGATTGTGAAATTTCATCTCTATGAGTTTTCAGAACATCGTCTCCAACGGCGCGACTGCCCACTGCCCACTGCCCACTGCCCACTGCCCACTACCCACCGCCCACCGCCCAGTCCTGCAGCCCCTCTCACCGGCGGCGCACGGCAGGCGGCAAGTACCTTGGAAGCCTGCCGGAAATCATTACAATGCCGGACGGTTACTGCCCACTAGCCACTAGCCACTGACCCCCGCCCTCCCATGCCCAACCTACTGATCCAAAACGGCCGCGTGATCGATCCGTCGCAAGGGATGGATCGCGTGACGAACCTGTTGGTGGCCGACGGGCGGATCGCCGCTTACGACGCCACGCCCAGCGGACAGGAAACCGTGGTCGACGCCGCGGGCCGGATCGTCACGCCGGGCTTGATCGACATGCACGTCCACCTCCGCGAGCCCGGTTTCGAGGAAGACGAGACGATCGCCACCGGCACGGCCGCCGCGCTGGCCGGTGGCTTCACCTCGATCGCCTGCATCCCCAACACCGACCCGCCCATCGACAGCCGGGCGGCGGTCGAGTTCATCCACGACCAGGCCGCCCGGGCCGACCACTGCAACGTGTTCGTGATCGCCTGCGTGAGCAAGGGCCGCGAAGGCAAGGAGCTGGCCGAGATCGGCCAGTTGGTCGAGGCGGGGGCCGTGGCCTTCAGCGACGACGGCTCGCCGGTCTACGACGCCGAGTTGATGCGCCGCGCCTTCGAGTATTGCCTGATGTTCGACAAGCCCGTGTTGAACCATGCCGAAGTCCGCGAACTGACCCAGCACGGCGTGATGCACGAGGGGCTGACCTCGCTGGTGTTGGGGCTCTCCGGCATTCCCGCGGCCGCCGAAGACGTGATGACGACCCGTGACATCGCCTTGGCCGAGGCCACCGGCGGCCGGCTGCACATCATGCACGTTTCGACGATCAACAGCGTCGACGCCCTGCGGCGGGCCAAGGGCCGCAAGGTGCGGGTCACTGCCGAGGCCACTCCGCACCACTTCAGCCTCACCGACGAATCGCTGCGCACCTTCGACTCGAACTTCAAGATGAACCCGCCGTTGCGCGGCCGGGAGCACGTCGAGGCGGTGATCGCCGGGCTGGCCGACGGCACCATCGACTGCATCGCCAGCGATCACGCCCCCCACGCCAAAGAGAAGAAGATGCAGGAGTTGGATCAGGCGCCTTTCGGCGTGGTCGGGCTGGAAACGTCGCTGGGCCTGGTGATCACGAAGCTTATCGAGCCGGGCCATCTCGATTGGCCCACCGTGGTGCGGAAGATGTCGCTCAATCCGGCCCGCATCCTGGGCATCGGCAAGGGCACGCTCGGGATCGGCGCCGACGCCGACATCACGATCATCGACCCGAAGGCCCGCTGGACGGTCGATCCGGCCAGGTTCCGTTCCAAAAGCGCGAACACGCCGTTTGCCGGCATGGAGCTCACCGGCCGGGCCGAAGTGGTGATTGTCGATGGCCGGATCAAGCATAGAATACAGAGGTGAGTCGCTTCTGGTTCACGGGGACTGTCCCCTTCGGTCCAGCAGGAGAATGGCTATGAACGCGCTTTCTACGAACGTGCTTTCTACCCCACCGCCCCCGCACCATTTTCTCGCGATTTTGTTCGTGTTGTTCTGGGTGATGTTGTTCGTCGTGCTGTGGATCGTGCCGATCCCGCTGGGGATTGCCTGTGCGATTCGCAAGCATTATTCGCCCTACTGGATGTGGTTTGGGCTGCACCCGTTGGGCGGCTGGATCGCGCTGATTGTGCTGGCGTCGTTGCCGGCGCGAGTGGTGTGCGGCCATTGCGGCGGTTACGTCGGCGGGAACTTCCACCTCTGCCCCTACTGCCACGCGCCGCTGGGCCCGACCGCTTCGGCAGCGGCAGCGCACACCGGCGAGCCGGCGGGACCGGACCGCACCGAGCACCGCTGACGCGATCCGTCTTCACCCGTGAAGGCATCGGCAGATCGGTCCCAACCGTCTCGCTGAACCGAACATGGCGATCCTGATCGACGGCTATAATCTGCTGCACGCCACCGGCATCGTCGGCCGCGGCATCGGGCCGGGCGGCCTCGAACGCAGCCGGCTGGCGCTGGTGAACTTCCTGGCCGAATCGATCGATCCGGCCGAGTTGCCGCATACGACGATCGTCTTCGACGCCCGCCAAACGACGGGCCTGCCGCAGGTGATCGAGCATCGCGGCGTCAGGGTGCGGTTCGCCGTGCAACACGACGCGGCCGACGATCTGATCGAGGAGTTGATCCGCGCCGATTCGGCGCCGCGGCGGCTGGTCGTCGTTTCCAGCGATCATCGCCTCCAGCGTGCGGCCCGACGGCGCAGGGCCAAGGCGATCGACAGCGACGTCTGGTACGCCGAGTTGGTTCTCGCGCGGCGAGAGCGCCACGAAGCGTCGCCGGGCGCCGCCCCGTCCGGCTGTCCCGCTGTTGGAAGAAGACGTCAACTACTGGCTTCGGCAGTTCGGCGGCGAGTCGCTCTTGGCGGAACTGGCCGCTCAGGAATCGGAGGCCGGGCAAGCCGAGGCCGATACGCCCACAGCAAACGATCCGCAAGCGGCGACTTCCGACAAACCGGCAGACACCGATGCCGGCCTGATCGAAAATCCCTTCCCTCCCGGCTACGGCGAGGACCTGTTGGAGGATGTGTAGGAAAAACGGTCCCCTCTTCAAGCGCAGACCGAAGGTTGTTCGGGCGAGGGAACTCGCTCTCACTCTCGCGGGAACTCCTGCTCGACCACCGCGATGAACTCCTCCGGCGTGGCGGCCTGGACGATGCGGCGACGGAATGCACGGGCGCCGCGCTGCCCTTGGCCATAGCAACAAGCGTAGCATCGCATTAAGATCGTCCCTTTTGCCGGCCCGAACCGCTCGACGACCGCCCGATAATGCTCCAGCAGCAATTGCCGCTGCTGGGCCGGCGTGGGATCGGGCGGAATCGGTTGGCCGCGCAGCGCCGCGGCCACTTGGCTGAAGAGCCACGGCCGGCTCAGCGCCGCCCGGCCGATCATCACGCCGTCCACCCCGTAACGGTCGAACGCCTCGACCACGGCCTGGGGCGTCTTCAGATCGCCGTTGCCAACCAACGGCATCCGCCGCAGGTGCGGCTTGATCCGCGCGATTTCCGTCCAATCGGCCGAGCCGCGAAAGGCCTGGTCGGCCGAGCGGCCGTGGACCGTCACCGCCGCGCCGCCGGCCGCTTCCACCGCTTGGGCCACGTCGATGGCGTTGATGGTGTCGCGCGTGCAGCCGAGCCTGATCTTGGCCGTCACCGGCCTAGGCGCGCAGGCGGCCGCCACGCGAGCCACCAATTCGCCCACGCGCTCGGGAGATCGCAGCAGGTACGAGCCGCTGCGGGCCTTTTGGGCCACATCGGGCGACGGACAACCGAAGTTGATGTCGATCAGGCTGACGTGGAACTCCTCGACCAGCCTGCGGCCCACCTCGGCCAGTCCGGCCGGATCGTTGTCCCAAATCTGCACCGCTAGCGGCCGCGGTTCGTCTTTCACGCCCCACAGCCGGCCGGGCGGCTCGCCGCGGCGGGCATCGAGGTGCAAGAAGCCCCGCGCTGAGCATTTCGGTCACCGCCAAGCCCACCCCGCCGAAACGCCGAATCATCTGCCGGTACGCATAATTGGTGAACCCGGCCATCGGCGCTTGAAGCACCGGCGGGTCGATCGCGAGCGTTCCCATGCGCAGAACTTGTGGGAAGGGCAAAGTCATACAAGTTAACGACGCGGCAAGCGTTCGTGGCGGTACGCCAAGTACGCCGAAGGGGTGCAGCTCGCCCATATTGCAACGCGACGTGGCCGGTCGCGGGCATTACGGATTGACCACCAACGCGGTCACAAGCTGATCGGACGAACCGGCGGCGGGAAATACCGTCAGCACATACTCGGCGATCTCCCGATTATACTCGGTGAGCCTGCCGAGAAACGCCAGGGTCTGCTCGGTTTGCCGAGAGATCCCTTCCAAGACTTGCTCGAAGGGGACCGCGCCGGCCCCGTATTGCTCGGCAGCGGCTACACGCGCGGCATCGGCCGCAATCACCGCCGCGGCCGCCTGCTGGACGTTCTCGCCCAGGCCGGGAAGCGTCGCCGCCAGCCGCCGCACGGGCCACGACGCGACCAGGCTTTGCGGCTGCAATTCGAGTTTCATCAGGTAGCGGCCCGAATGGGGAACGGTCGAAGCCAACGGCCAGGCGGCGTCGGCCGTCGCGCCGATCCGCGCCGCCAACGCATATTGGGCCTCCACCAGGGCCGTCTGCGCCTGCCGCACTTCGGCTTCAGCAGCCGTTTGCGAGGCGTGCAGCCGCAGCATTTCCGTCGGGCCGGCGGGTTGCAGGCGATGCTCCAGCACGACCGGCGCCAGCGCGGCAAGCATCTCGCTCTGCCGGACGAAGGTCTGACGTTGGGCGGCGCGCTGCCACACGAGCCAGTAGGCATCAATGGTCGCCCGGCGATTGAGGCCTCCCTCGCGTCGCAGGCACTCCGCCAGGCTGAGCGGCTGGCCGCTTCCCTGCGGCAGCGAACGGTCCGAGTCCAAAGCAATGCTCAACTGCTTTGCCTGAACGGCCGGCGCTGCATCGGCCAGCGCGGGATAGAGCAGCGAAGCCGACGGCGCGGCGCCGTTTTGCGCGGGCAGCGACGCATCGACCGGCTTGTTGGCGGACTGCGGCACGGCCGTCGCCGACGGCGGCTCGACGGGCGCCAGCGACGTCTCCGGCGGGCTGGATGCAGCGGCCGGCACATCGCGGGGCGGCGCCAACGTGGGCTGGCCCTTCTCCACCGGTTGCAGTCCTTCACGCGGCGGCGCCAGCGTCGGTTCGCCCGTCTTCATCCCGTCGCCGGGCTGCGCCGACATCGGATCGGAGCTTCTCCAACCGTCGCGCGGCGGGGCGAGCGTCGGCTCCTGCTTCGTGCGGGGCGGCGCCAACGTGGGCTCGTTGCGGAAAGTCGGTTGTGGCGAACCGGTGACCGGCTCGACGGCCGAGGCCGGTCGCACGGCCCGCGGGTCTGCCCAGGTCGATGCCACCGGAGCCACCGCCGGCTGTGTCGGGCCAATCAGCATCGCGGTAAGAATCTGCGGAGTTGCCGTCGGGCCGGCCACTGCCACGCTGTATTCGGCGATGTTGCGATTGTAGTCGCACACGGCCTGTATGAAGGCCTGCTGCTGTCGCAACAATTCTTCGCCGGCGGCGATCCACACGGTCGGGTCGGCCCGGCCGTTCTGGCGATCGTCGGCCGCGGCGACTCAGCGCGTCCTCCGCGGCTTGCACGGCCACGGCCAGATCATCGACCGTCTGCCGGCGCATGGGCAGGATGCGGTCCATCAAGAGTGCAGGATCAGGCGCGGTTTTGCCCGCGAACAACTCGCGGAAGAAGGTCCGATAGGCTCCGACGTGCGGGCGATCGGCCGGCAAAGGCAGGGGCGCAGCGGGCGACATTCGCACCAGCCGCGCCAATTCGCACTGGGCGCCGGCCGCCTCCAACTCCGATTGGCCGACCATCGCCGTTGCCGACGTCCGCGCCAGCCGCAATGCGGCAGGTTCGTTGGAACTCGGTTTGACGCGTCCCATCTCTTGCGCATGATCCAGGCAGAAGTGGTACGTGGCCACCGCCTGGACCAGCCGCCAGTATGCCCGGGCCACCTCCAACTGCTGGCGGCGATCGGGCGTCGACGAGATCGCGCCGAGCAGGCTCAACGGCTGGCCGGTCAGGACGCTGCCGGCGGGCAAAACCATCGCTTCGGCGACCATGTCGGCCGCCTTCGGCCGGCCCGTTTGCAGTTTGTTTCAGCGCCGACGGCGCCGACTCGCCAGCCGTGTCGTCGATGGCGACAATCGGTCCCAAAGTTGCCGGCGATTTCTTCTGACCACCCGACGGCACGGGAAAGGTCATGTCCGGCACCTGCCCCAACAGCAGGCACCCCAATATCATTCCACTAATGTACATGGCAATCGCCTCCGTGCGGGGCACGATCCTTCGCGACTATAACGTGGCAGGTTTGCTCGGATGTGTCAATGCGGATCGCTGCGCAGTTTAGGCAGATTAGCGAAGAAGGGCATCGAGCAATGAGTCGCCGTGGGCCGTTGCTCCGCCGGAGCGTTGCCGGAACCGCCAGACACGGCTCGGCTCGCGCCGAGCGGCAGCACACCGCCAGTGCGGGTTTGCACGAGACCCGCGTCGGCCGACGGTCTCAACGCGGCTTCCGCCGCGGCACGGGCGGCGGCGATTCCACGTCATTTCGATCATTCACGTGCCAGAGGGGCAGTCCCCGCCGGGCCCGCTCAGCCAACATGCTGAGTTTCTCACGGGTGCCCGGCATCGCGTCGGCCGGCTCGAACTTGTTGAACTCCACAGCCGGCGGCTCGAAATCCCATATCCCCATCTTAATTGCTTCCAGCACAGAGCGGGGCACGGCAGCGTTCCTTCTAGATAGTGAGACGTGAGGACGATGTGAGCGATTAGCGCGATTAGTATCTATTTATTTGCGATTATTGTCAAGCAAATTAGCGATCTTCGTGCTCATTCATGGCGGCGTGTTCGGTCCCCAGTTTCTCTAGTTCATCGTATGTTCACCAATTTGAAGCAAATCCCCCTTGGCGATCACGCCACGCTTGATTTTTTGACTGCAAACCGGTCTCCTTATCGGGTTGATGTTTCTGCTTAGGAAGGGCTGCATGAGCCATCCGCCTGTGTCTTCAGCGAGCGATCGGCCCTTGTCGGTGGCCATTGCGATCGTTTTGATCGGCTACCTGGTGACTGCGGTTTTTCACGGCCCGCAGCGCGGCACCGACCTGATTGTGGCTGCCGAACGCGCGGCCGATCAACCCGCGCTTGAGCCCGGGGTGCCGCACGCGGCGGCCGGCCATCATCCACCCTACTGGATGGTCGCGCCGTTCGTCTTGCTGCTGGGGGCCATCGCCATTCTGCCGCTGGCGCCCGCCGCGGCCCACTGGTGGGACGACAATTTGCACCGGTTCTACGTGGCAGGCGGACTGGCCCTGGTCACCTTGGCGTACTACGCGTTGCTGCACGCCGCGCCGATCGAGGCCCACTGGCCCGCACCTCACACGGCTTGGCCGGCGGCTGCCGGGCCAAACGTGGCGCTTACGGCCGAGGTGCTGGCCAACGCGATCCTAAGCGAGTATGTGCCGTTCATGATCCTGCTGTTCAGCCTCTACACGATCAGCGGCGGCATCCGTATCGAGGGCGATCTGCCCGCCCATCCGTTGACGAATTGCGCTTCCTTGCCAGCGGCGGCATCTTGGCCAGTTTCATCGGCACCACGGGCGCCGCCATGCTCCTGATCCGGCCGTTGCTGGAAACCAACCGCGAACGAAAACACGTCCAACACACCGTTGTCTTCTTCATCTTCATCGTCTGCAATTGCGGCGGACTGCTCTCGCCGTTGGGCGATCCTCCCCTGTTCTTGGGCTATCTCATGGGAGTGCCGTTTTTGTGGACGGCCGGGTTCTGGAAGGAATGGCTGCTGGTCAACGGCGCGTTGCTGGCGATCTACTATGTCTGGGACCATCTCTGGTGCTACCGCCGCGAGCCGATGGCGAACATTGTCCGCGATGAAACCCGCGTCCACCGCCTGCGGTTTGGCGGACTTTGGCCGAACGGTCCGCTGTTGCTGGGCGTGGTACTGGCGATGGCGCTGCTGGATCCGGGCAAGCCGATCCCCGGCACCGACGTGGCATCCGTGGCTCTATCTGCGCGAAATGGCGCAGCTGGCGCTGGTGGTCCTGTCGCTGGCGCTGGGCAGCGGCCACTTGCGCCGGGCGAACCGCTTCAACTACGCACGCCATTCTGGAAGTGGCGGCGCTGTTCTTCGGCATCTTCGTCTGCATGCAGCCGGTGCTCGAAATCCTGGCCGTCGAGGGGCCGAACCTGGGGCTCAGCCGAGCCGTGGCACTACTTCTGGGCCGCCGGCGGCCTTTCGTCGGTGCTGGACAACGCCCCGACCTACGTGGTATTCTTCCAAGCCGGCCAGATCGCTGACTGAAACGATGCGGCCTTGACGCCGTCCGTGGCCGGCGTGGCCGAGCACATGCTTGATCGGCCATCAGCCTCGGCTCGGTGTTCATGGGCGCAATCACCTACATCGGCAACGGGCCGAACTTCATGGTCAAGGCGATCGCCGAGAAGTCGGGCGTCGGCAATGCCCGGCTTCTTCGGCTATCTGCTCTATAGCGGCGGAATCCTGATTCCCTTGTTTGTCTTCGTGACGTTGCTCTTCGTTTGAGCGGAACCACCATGCAACACCAAGACATCACCACCGACGACCAGTTGCGGCAGTATTGCCGAAAGCTTGCCCACGCGAAGACGATCGCCTTCGACACCGAGTTCGTCTCGGAACACACCTATCGGCCGGTGCTGTGCCTGATCCAGGTGGCGGCCGACGGCGAGCTGGCCGTGATCGATCCGCTTGCCATCGGCGACGTGACGCCGTTCTGGGAGGCGATCGCCGCGCCGGGCCACGAGACGATCGTCCACGCCGGCCGCGGCGAGGTGGAGTTCTGCCTGCTGGCCATCGGCCGGCGGCCGGCGCAACTGTTCGACGTGCAGATTGCCGCCGGGCTGGCGGGGGCCGAATATCCGGCCGGGCTGGGCACGCTGGTCAACCGGTTCTTGGATCGCTCACCGCCGAAGCACGAAACCCGCACCGACTGGCAACGCCGCCCGCTGTCGAAGCGGCAAATCGAATATGCCTTAAGCGACGCCCGCTATCTGCAACCGCTCCGCGACAAAATCCACGCCAAGCTGGCGGAACTCGGCCGGCTGGCCTGGATCGAAGAGGAGATGGCCACCTGGTTGGACGGACTGGAGCGGTCGATTTCGCAGGAGCGGTGGCGGCGGGTGTCGGGCAACGCGGGGCTCGACGCCCGCGGCCTGGCCATCATCCGCGAGTTGTTCCATTGGCGCGAAGGCGAGGCCGAGCGCCGCAATCAGCCGCCGCGGCGAATCTTGCGCGACGATCTGATCGTCGAGTTGGCCCGCCGCGGCTCGGCCGACCCGGCCCGCATCCAGGCGGTGCGCGGCATGGAGCGCGGCGACCTGCAGCCGCCGGCTGGGCGAAATCGCCGCCGCCATGCAGCGCGGTCTGGACCTGCCCGAAACCGAATGCCCGCCGCGGGCGACCCGCGAACAAGTGCCCGAGCTTTCCGTGCTGGGACAGTTCCTCTTCGCGGCGATGGGCAGCATTTGCCGCGAGGCACAACTGGCGCCCAACCTCGTCGGCACACCCAACGATCTCCGCGAGTGGATCATGTATCGCATGGGCCGAAGCCGCGGCAAGGCGACCGCCTCGCCGCAACTGGCCCGCGGATGGCGGGCGGAGTTCGTCGGCCGGTTGTTCGACGATCTCTTGGCCGGCAAACTCTCGATCCGCGTGGCCAACGCGAAGTCGGATCATCCGCTGGCATTCGAAAAAACCGGCTCGTAGAAGTGCGTTGGTCACAACAGCGCCGTGGGCTATACTGTTTTTGAGCCCATGAAACGTCGCACACGATCGAAACTCGGCGGGAATACTTCGGCGGCTTCGCCCGGAAAAAGCGTGGCGTCCGGCAACGAGCGGTCCGCGCCGCTGCCGACTCGATTTGCCGGGGCAACTTCTCGTTGGTCGATCATGCTGGCGGCGGGGCTGCTCGGGCTGGCGGCAGTGGCTGTCTTCAGCAATAGCTTTGCCGCTCCCTTTGTCTTCGACGGCGCGGGGCTCATTGAACAGAACCTGGCAATCCGTACGTTCTGGCCTCCCTGGGCGCCGATGGTCGATACGAACCGGCCGGTCGGGGTGTGGTCGTTTGCCCTGAACTACGCCGTGGGCGGCCTGAACGTGTGGGGCTACCACGCGGTCAACCTGGCCATCCACCTGGCCGCGGCACTGACGCTGTTTGGAATCATCCGCCGCACGCTCGTCCGGGGACGCCTGGCAGCCCGTTTCGGACCGGCGGCCTTTGGCTTGGCACTGGCCGTGGCCCTGCTATGGTTGGTCCACCCCTTGCAGACCCAAAGCGTCACCTATATCTACCAGCGTTACGAATCGTTGATGGGGCTGTGGTTCTTGCTGACGCTCTATTGCTTCATCCGCGGCGCTGAAGGGGACAGTCCCATTTTCGCTAACGCGAAAATCGGGACAGTCCCCATGATCTGCTGGTATGCCGGCTCGGTGACTTGCTGCCTGCTGGCCGTGGCGACCAAGGAAGTGGCGGCCGCGGCGCCGCTGTTGATCCTCTGGTACGATCGGGCGTTTGTGGCCGCTTCGTGGCGGGAGATCGTTCGCCGCCGCTGGGCATTTTATGTGGGGTTGGCCGGCACGTGGGCCGTTCTGGCGGCGATCATGCTCGGCCAAGCGGGGAAGTATCCCAAGGCGGGCGTCCTGGCGATCGAAAACGTGAGTCCGTTGCAATACGCGTTCAGCCAGCCCGGGGTGATCGCGCATTACTTGCGGCTTTGTTTCTGGCCGACGGGGTTGTGTTTGGACTACGGCTGGCCGGTAGCCGACACGGCCGTCAAGATCGTCCCGCCGCTATTGCTGATGGTGGTCCTGCTGGCAGTCACCGCCTGGTCGATCTTTCGCTGGCCGGAGTGGAGTTTTGTGGGGGCGTGGTTCTTTTTGATCCTCGCGCCGACCTCCAGTGTGTTTCCGATTAAGGATCTCGCTTTCGAACACCGCATGTATCTGCCGCTGGCGGCGGTGGCGACGGGCGTCGTGGTGGGCGGCTGGGTTGCGGGCCAATGGCTTGTCCGTCGCGGGATAATTGGCTTGCCGGCGTTGCAGGCCGGCGGCGGCTTGCTGGTGATGTTCGCAAGTATCGCATTCGGATTTCTCACTTTCCAGCGGAATGTGGACTACCAGAGCGAGCTTTCCATCTGGGAAGACACGGTGGTCAAAGCCCCGCATAACGCGGAAGCCCAAGACAACCTCGGTCTTGCTCTGGCAACGCGCGGACGGATGGACGAGGCGATCGCCCGCCACCAGAAGGCCCTGGAAATCAAGCCCGACAGCAGCAACGCCCACAATAACCTCGGACTCACGCTGGCGCGGCAAGGACGACTGGACGAAGCCGTCGTCCATCTTCGCAGGGCGACGGAATTGAACGCCCGAGTTGCGACGCATCACTTCAATCTCGCGAATGCCCTGGCCCAACTGCGTCAGTTCGACGAAATGATGGCCGAATACCGCAAGACGCTGGAGATCGATCCCCACTTTGCAGATGCCTATAGCAATCTGGGCGTCATTCTGGCCAACTCGGGACAGTTCGACGAGGCCATCGCCGATTTCCAGAAGGCGCTGGAAATCAAGCCCGACTCCGCGGAGGCTGGTAAGAACCTTGGCATCGCCCGATCCCAGCGGGATGAACTCCTGAAGGCCCTGGCCGGGCGGCGTGAATTGCTCCGCGCACGGCCCGATGACGTCGCCTTGCTGGACGATACGGCCCGGGTGCTGGCAACCAACCCCAACGCCTCGATCCGCAACGGTGCGGAAGCCGTCGAACTGGCCCAACGGGCGGCGCAACTCTCCGACCGGCGAGAACCGGCAATTCTCGGCACCCTGGCCGCCGCGTATGCCGAGGCGGGCCGATTCTCGGAGGCCGTGCAAACGGCCCGCAAGGCCCTGGACTTGGCCACAGAGCAAAACAAACAATCACTAGCGGAATCCCTGAAGGCCAAGATTCCGCTTTACGAAGCGGGAACGCCCTGTCACGAGATGCAGCCGTTGGTCACCCCGCATTCCGATCACCCTTAGCACGCAACAACATCCGCAAACGCCGGCGGAATCGGTCAAGGCCGAGATTCCGCTCTATGAAGCGGGAACGCTCTTCCGCGAGATGCAGCACTCCGCTCCTCCCGGTTCAGTCCGGCCTTCACGGGGAGAATACGTTGGGCACGAGGCCATGGCGCATTACCGGCGGGCGCTGGAGATTCAGCCCGACTCCGCCAAGGCGCACAACAATCTCGGCGCCGTGCTGGTGGGCTGCGGACAAATCGACGAAGGCGTCAACCATTATCGGCAGGCGTTGGAAATCGACCCCGACAGCGCGGAAACGCACTACAATCTCGCCCTGGTCCCGGTGCAGCGGGGTCTGCTCGACGAGGCCATCTCTCATTTTCGCAGGGCACTGGAGATCGAGCCCACTTTCGAAAACGCCCGGCGAAATCTCGCCATTGCCCTCGGCCAAAAGCAGCAAGCAGATTAACTCGTCTTGTGTTTGGGCGGGGGGATCGACTACACTTCGCGAGAGCCGGTAAAGGATCGCCGGCCCGCCTGGTTCGCCGGGAAGCCTCGCTCGGATCGCGTGGAGCGAACATGCCTTCAGCCGCCGAACAACTCCCGCCCGCTTCAACCCCGGTCGCCGGGATGCACGCGCGCTGGGCGGTCGTCTCGGCCATGCTGATCGTGCTGGCGACGGCGGCCGCCTTCAGCAGCAGCTTCATCGGCGCCTTCGTGGTCGACGACGAGACGTCGATCCTGAGGAACCCGTCGATACGGCAGCTTTGGCCGATGTGGAGCGCCGCTTTGCCCGCCAGGCCGCGGCCAGACGGTCGGGGGCCGGCCGCTGCTGAACCTCTCGCTGGCCCTCAATTACGCGATCAGCGCCTATCAGCCTTGGAGCTACCACGTCACGAATCTGACGATTCACATTTTCGCGGCGCTGCTGCTGTTCGGCATTGTTCGGCGGACCTTTCTGCTGCCGACGATGCGCAACCGCTGGGCGCGGCGGCCCTGCCGCTGGCCCTCGTCGTGGCCCTGCTGTGGGCCGTTCATCCGCTCCAGACGGAATCGGTGACGTATATCGTGCAGTGCGCCGAATCGCTGACGGGGCTGTTGTATTTGCTGACGCTGTACTGCTTCATCCGCGCCGCAAGTGTAGAGGGGTCAGGGGTCAGAGGTCAGGGGTTGAGGAGGTTTTCAGTTTTCAGTTTTCAGTTTCGTCGAATTCATCCTTCATCCTTCATTCTTCCGCCCGCCGCTTGGTATGCCGCCGCGGTGTTGGCCTGCTTGCTGGGCATGGCGAGCAAGGAGGTGATGATGTCGGCGCCGGTGATCGTGCTGTTGTACGATCGAACCTTCTGCGCCGGCTCGTTCCGCGAGTCCTGGCGGCGACGCTACGCCTTCTATCTCTGCCTGGCGGGCACCTGGGCGTTGCTGGCATGGCTGATTCTGAAGATGAGCACGCTGGGCACCGACATCGGGCCGGGAACCCAGGAGTTCACGTGGTGGTCGTATCTGTTGACGCAGCCGGGCGTCATCGTGCATTACCTGCAACTGGCATTCTGGCCCTCCGAGTTGTGCATCGACTACAGCTGGCCCGCGCCGCAGCATGTCGCGGAAATCGTGCTGCCCGCCACATGGATCGTCGCGCTGCTGGGGCTGACGGTTTGGGCAATCGTGAAACGGCCGGCGTGGGGCTTTTTGGGCGCGTGGTTCTTCGCCATCCTGGCACCCACATCGAGCTTTGTTCCCCTGGGGCAGGCGGCCTTCGAGCATCGCATGTATCTGCCGCTGGCGGCGGTGGTGACGGCGGCGGTGGTGGTTGCATTTCTGGCCGGGCAATGGCTGATCCGCCGCGACATCTTTTCGCCGCTGGTGTGGCAGATCGTCGGCGGCGCGGTGGTGGTGTTCGTTGCCGCCACGCTCGCCGAGGGGACGTTCGATCGCAATTTGGTTTACAAGAGTCATGTGCGCCTCTGGGAAGATACGGTCGCCAAGGCGCCGGAGAACGCAAAGGCCCAAACCAGCCTCGGCACGGCGCTGCTGGAAGCCGGACGGCCCGAAGAGGCTGTGATCCATTTTCGAAAATCGCTGGAGATCCGGCCCGACAATGCGTTCACGGACAACAATCTGGCCGCGGCGCTAGTCGGACTCGGACAGCTCGACGAAGCCATCGCCCACTACCAGAAGGTATTGGAAGCCGGTCCCAACAGCGCCGAAGTACATTACAATCTCGGGGTGGCCCTCAGGCAGCAGGGCCGGATCGACGAAGCCATTGTCCATTTCCGCAAGGCATTGGAAATCAAGCCCGATTTCGAAAACGCCCGCAGAAATCTCAACGTCGCGCTCGGCAAGAAGGAACATACGGACGATTGAGTCCCCACGACTGCCGGAACCGTTCCATCATCAACAGCGGAACCAATCCTCTGCGGCGTCGCGTGGAGGGAACATGCCTTCAGCCATCGAACAACTCCCGCCCGCTTCCACCGCAGCCGCCGGGAGGCGCGCACGCTGGGCGGCCGCATCGGCCGCGGGGCTGATCGCGCTGGCCGCGGCCATAGCCTTCAGCAGCAGCTTCGTCGGCACGTTCGTGTTCGACGATGAGCCGGCGATCCTCGGAAATCCGTCGATCCGGCGCCTGTGGCCCCTAGGGGACGTTCTTTGCCCGCCAAGCCACGGTGAAACGGTGACCGCCAGGCCCCTGTTGAACCTCTCTCTGGCGATCAATTACGCCATCAGCGGCGAAAGGCCCTGGAGCTATCATGCCGCCAATCTGGCCGTTCACGTTTTGGCGGCCCTGCTGTTGTTCGGCATCATTCGGCGGACGTTTCTGGTGCCGACGATGCGCGACCGCTGGGCGACGGCGGCCCTGCCGCTGGCCTTCGTCGTGGCCTTGCTTTGGGCGATCCATCCGCTGCAAACCGAGTCGGTGACCTACATCGTTCAGCGCCGAGTCGCTGATGAGCCTGTTCTATCTGTTGACGCTCTACTGTTTCATCCGCGGCGCAAGTGTAGAGGGGGCAGGGATCGGGGGTCAGGGGTCAGGGGTCAGGGCCGGATCTTCATCCTTCATCCTTCCGCCAGTCGCTTGGTATATCGGCTCGGTGTCGGCCTGTCTGTTGGGCATGAGCACCAAAGAGGTGATGGTGTCGGCGCCGGTGATGGTGCTGTTGTACGATCGAACCTTCTGTGCCGGCTCGTTCCGCGAGGCCTGGCGGCGACGCCACGCCCTCTATCTTGGCCTGGCCAGCACGTGGATGATGCTGGGGTATCTGACGGGCGCGGCGGGCAACGTCGCCCGCCCCGACGCCTACTGGGAGGAGCAGTTCACCTGGTGGTCGTATCTCTTGACGCAGCCGGGCGTCATCGCGCATTACCTGCAACTGGCGTTCTGGCCGTCGGATCTCTGCCTGGACTACGGCTGGCCCGCGGCCAAGACTTTCGAGGAGGTTCTCCTTCCCGGCACGTTGATCGTCGTCATGGCGGTGCTGACGCTTTGGGCCATCGTCAAGCGGCCGGCCTGGGGTTTTTTGGGCGCGTGGTTCTTCGCCATCCTTGCGCCACTTCGAGCATTATTCCCCTCAGCGAGGCTGCTTTCGAGCATCGCATGTACCTGCCGCTGGCGGCGGTGGTGACGGCGGTTGTCGTGGTCGGATTTCTCGCGGGACAATGGCTCGTTCGCCGCCGGTTCGTTTCGCCGCTGGCGGCGCAGTTGGTCGGCGGCGCACTGCTGATGTTCGCCGCCCTGGCGCTGGCCGCGGGCACGTTCGATCGCAATTGGGATTACCGCAGCCGTGTGACGATCTGGGAGGCGACGGTCGCCAGGGTGCCGGGCAATGAACGGGCCCAGAACGCCCTGGGCGCGGCGCTGGTGAGCTGCGGACAGCTCGACGAGGCGACGATCCACTTTCAAAAGGCGCTTGCAATCAGGCCCGACGACGAGATGCCGCACAACAATCTGGGGGTGATTCTGGCCCGTCGCGGACAGATGGACGAGGCCATTGCCCATTTCCGCCAGGCGCTCACGATCAAGCCCGACTGCAAGGAGGCCCGCCAAAATCTGGCCGCGGCGCTGGCTCGAAAACGGCCTGCCGACTGAATCGTCGCGCGGGATCGTGCAAGGAAAAGCCGTTGCGGTGGCCGTTGCGCCGCCACCCCGCCGCGGTTGTTGCGTTATTGTCGCGGCGGAGCGAGCGTTTGCTCGATTCGCACGGGGCGTGCGGCCGCCCGATGGACGTCGGAAACCTCGGCGTAGTACAGATTGGTGACTTCGCTCACCAACCGCGTGTTCAGCGGTTTGCAGTGGGCCTCGACGCGAAAAATGTGGTTGCCGTCGAGTTCTGCGCGGGCATGGACCTTGAGGATCGCTTCCCCGCCGGCGGGCAGGGAGTCGATGGGCCGGAACACCACTTGGCCCGGCCCCAGGCGGTTCGGGCTGCCTTCGGCCGCTGTCGGTTCGATGCCCTCGGAGAGGTAGACGAACACTTCGACGCCGTCGGCCGCCTTGGTGCCCCGGTTGCGCAATCGCACCTCGTACATGGCGTCATCGCCGACGGCCACGGGCCCGTCGGGGTTCTTCACGTCCATTACCAGGTTGGCCGCAGCCTCGATCTGCGTGATGATGGCCGCAGTGGCCGTCAGGTCGCTGGCGGCGGTGGCGTCAACTTGCAGGCGGCTCGCCCCCGGGACGCCGAGACTGCACTTCAGCACGATGTTCTGCTCCAAGTCCGGATTGATGGCCTCCGCGGTCCACTGGAGCCTGGTTCCGTTGGGGTCGAGGCGGACGCCTGGGGTGCCCGTGAGATACTTGGCGTCGGGCGGCAGTGCGATCGTGAGATTGACGTTCCGCGCCGGCGCGGTGCCCGTGTTGCGGAGATGGACGATGTAGGTGGCCGGCGTGCCGACGAACTGCACCTTTGGCCCCTCGACGTCAACCTGGAGGGCGGCACGTCGCACCAGCACGTCTTCCGACAATTCAGCGTGGGCGCCGTCCGCACGAGCTTCCACCTGGATCGTCAGTCGGCCGGTTTGCCGGGCGGTCAACTCGACATCCAGCACCTTCTCGCTGCCGGCCGCCAAGGTGCCGACCTTGTGCGAGGCCGGAACGTTCTCGCCCGTTCCCAGGGGCATCAACAGCAGCGCCACGTTTTCGGCGGCCCCGTTGCCCGTGTTGGTGAGCTTCAAGCGGAATGTTTCCCGTTTTCCATAGAGGACCTCGCGCGGTCCTTCCAGTTGCAGCAACAGTTTCGGTTCCTGCACCTCGATCATCGCCTGGGAGGCGGTCGGGCTGCACTCCCAGCGCACGGCCAGGTCGAAAGAGTTGTTCTGCCGCGGAACGATGCGAAGTACCAGCCGCTCGCGCCCCTTGGGATCCAAGCGGGGCATCTTCCACTGGATGATTCCGGCCGGCTGGCCCGGGACGGAATTCTCGACGGCGCCCGCGCTCGGAGTGGCGCTGACCACTTCGGCCGATTCGGGCAGTGTGACGAACACGACGAGGCCCTCGGCCGCCGCTTCGCCCGAGTTCGTGACGCGGACTTCGTAATTCGCTTCCTTGCCGACGGCGATGCGCCGCGGCCCGGCCGTTTCAATGCCGACGGTTGGCCCCTTGCGAGTGAACAGCGTGCCGTCGTCCTCCGTCCTGATTTCGGTGGACGCGGTCTCGGCGGGCGCCGGCAGCTTGGCGGGCGCCGGCAGCTTGGCGGGCGCAAGCAACGTCGGTTCCACCGCGGGAGGCATCGGCGCGATTAGCTCGGGCTTGGCCTCCTGCTCCGCAACCGGCCGCGCAGCCAACCTCGGCGTCTTCGTTTCCGGACTTTCTACGGATTTGTTGCCGGGGCCCTTGACCTGCTTATCGACCAAGCTCTTGGCCGGTTTGTCCTCCGAAGTCTTCGCCGCTTTGTCGTCTGAAGTCTTGGCCGGTTTGTCCTCCGAAGTCTTCGCCAGTTTGTCCTCGGTAGTCTTCGCCGGCGCGTCGGTGGCCTCGACCGATGCCGCCGCGGACTCGGGAACAGGTTGCGGATGCGACCGATTCTGGGCGTCGGCGCTAAACGCCGACTGGCGCGAGTCCGCCAGCCGCTGGTACAACGGCGGCATTCCCGGCTGGCTCGGGCCTGAATCGTCCGATGTCTCAGATTCGGCAGCGACCGCTGCCGGCGGCTGGCTGACGGCGGCTTGCCGCGGCGATACCTCGGGGAGATCCGTTTCATCGAGTAACGATTTGCCGGCCGCCGGGCGCCGAATCTCCTTCGGCGTCCCGTCGGCGGAGCGAACGACTACGCGCGGGTTGCTCGGGGAGTTAAGGCCCAAGTCGCTCGGCAATGACCTGTCGCCCGAACTGGTGCGGCGCGGTTCCAGGCCCCACAGGAGCGGTGCCGGCACGCGAGGAATTTGCAGGCGGCACGTCGCCCGTATCTTGTGTTTGCGAGGCCGTCGTTTTTTCCGCAGCGTCAGGGTCGGCCTTCGGCGTGGCGGCATCTTTGGTCTTGGCTTTCTTCGCCGACTTCGTGCCCAGCAAACCGCTGAAGAAATCGTCAATGCGATCCCCCAGCGACTTCGGCTGGTCGGGGATGCTTTGGGCAAACGCCGCGCCGGCGATGCCCAGCGCACCGAATACCAACACAACGATGGCCAGTTTTCTTATCAACATGGTTCTTTACCTGCCCAGTGTAAAAAGGCAGCGTCCTGTAACCCGACTTCGTCTGGTTGTATCGGTTGGGAGGATTTTTGCGGTTTAGCTCAGTTCTCGGGATTTGCGGAAAAATGATGTCGCGCAACACTGGAAGGCTGGGTAAAATGCGCCGAATGCGGGGGGTTGATCCGGTCAGATCGTGATTAGTGATCGGCGGAAATTGGCCTCCGCGCTCGCGGTCGGCGCTGCCCGCTAATCACTTATCACGGTCTGGCCCCCTGAGGTATGGCTGGCCGTAGAAACTGCTCAGCGTCCGGACACGGCGAACCAAATACGCCACGACCGAACCGAGCACCAGCATGGCCGCGACAAAGATCACGTGGCGATCGACCGTGAAGAGAATGACCGGCTGCAATTCGGCGGGCCGCCAACGGTAGTAGTCGATCATCAAGACGCCGTACGACAGCAGTGACAGCAGCGTAGCGAACCAGACAAAACGCTCCCGAAACCACAAGGCCGAGCCGACGATGATCAGCGGATAGCCGACCACCAAGACGCTCGCCGCGCCGTTGCCCTTCAACAACACGGCCAGCAAGGCCACCGAATCGAGCAGTTCCCAAGCAAACGGCGCCGGCAGCGACCATCGCCGGTATTCCAGCAACCGCTGGCAGAGGATCGAGGCCACGACCCAAATCGCCACCACGACCGACACGTCGCCGTGAAAGGAGCGATCGACGCCGCCGAACCAGTAGTTTGCCGTCTCGATGACATAAAATATCCCCAGCGCCCCAGCCGCGATGCCAAGGCGGGCTGCCGCCGCGTCCAGCTCCAGAATTGCTGCATCAGCGTCAACGGGCGGACCTGCAACGCCTCGCCCCGCGCAAAATGGTCGAGATCGTCGGCCAGCGCCGCCGCCGATGCATAACGCGCCTGCGGATCCTTCGCCAGGCACTTCAGACAGATCAGTTCCAGCCCGCGCGGCACGTGCGAATTGAGCGTCCGCGGCGTCACGGGGTCGCCGCTGAGGACTTCCATCAGCGTATCCAGCGGGCTTTCCGCCCGAAACGGCGGCAATCCGGTCAACAACTCGTAGAGGATCGCGCCGAGGCTGTACACGTCCGTTGCGGGACCGATCTCGCTTCGCCTTCCCGCGGCCTGCTCGGGGGCCATGTAGCTCGGCGTGCCGGCAATCACGCCGGTGGCCGTCATGTCGCTGCCGGCCGTGAATGCCTTCGCCAAACCGAAATCGGTGACGTAGGGCTGGCCCTCGGCATCCAACAAGATGTTCGATGGTTTGAGGTCGCGGTGAACGATCCCTTCCCGATGCAGATGCTCGACCGCCCTGGCCACCGTGGCCACCAGCCGCACCGCGGCGGGCAACTCGACGGGTCCGGCGGCGATCCGTTCCGCCAGGCTCGGCCCGTCAACATACTCCATCACAAAAAAGTCCTGGCCGTGGAGTTCCCCGACTTCGTGGATGTGGACGATATTGGAGTGCCGCAGCCGGGCGGCCGCCTTCGCCTCGGACTGAAAGCGGCGGACCAGCTCAGGCGAGGCCAGGTGGCTGCCCAGGATCATCTTCACCGCCACCGAGCGATCGAGACCTTTTTGCCGCGCCTGGTAGACCACGCCCATGCCGCCGCGGCCAATTTCGCGGACCAACTCGTAGGGGCCAAAATCGCGCGGAAACCTGCCGGGGGCGACCGCGTCCGCGTCCGAGCCGTCGGATGCCGGCTCCGATGCGGCGACCGGCGGGGCCAGCATCTCCAACGCCTCGAGACAATCGACGGCCGAGGCCAGCTCGGGACACTCTTGCAGCAGCGGCCCACGATCGGGCCGCTCGCCCGCCTGGAGTCGGGCGAGATAGGCGTCTAACAGTTCCAGGGCGTTTTCATCCGGCAAACGTTCGGTCACCGTGGTCGCTCCCAGCCGCACCCCTCTTATTGTGGAGGGAGGGGCCGCGGCTGTCAAGCCGCCCGCAGGGCTGGACGCGGTTATGGATTACCGCGGTTGCAGGATCGGACGTTTAGCCGGCCGGCTCGTCCGCCCCGTCAGAGATGCCCCGACAACACGGCGGGCAAGTCCGCCGGCTGAACACGGACCAGTACACCTCTTGCAAAGCCCCGCGCAAAGTCGCAAACTGGAGATTCTGCCAACGCATCCCGGGAAGCTGCTATGAATGAGTCAACAAGGCCGAAGTACGTGACCACTGCCGATTGGGATGAGGCCTATCGTCAAGGAACTCCCCCGTGGGACTGCGGAGTGCCGCACGCCGAATTGATCCGCGTTCTCGACGAGTACGGGCTGAATCTGCAAACCGTGCTGGACGTTGGCTGCGGTACGGGGGCCAACGCGGTGCTCCTGGCCGAGCGTCGCTTCGAAGTTACGGCCGTGGATTGCTCGCCGATTGCACTGGAACGAGCGCGGCTGCGGGCCGAGCAACAAAACGCCTTGGTCCGTTTCGTGCTCTCCGACATTTTCGAGTTCGCCCGCAACTCCGGACAATTCGATCTCGTGGTCGATGCCGGTCTCTATCACATCATTCGCCAGACGCAACTGGAGCGCTATCTCGACATGCTTTGGCGGGTGACGCGGCCGGGCTCCTATTATTTCTGCCTGGCCGGTGCGCCGCGCGAATCGGCCGAAGAAGGTCCACCGCAAGTCACCAAGGACCAGATCCACACCGAGTTGGGCCGGCTGTTCGAACTGATCCACCTTCGGCCCACACGGTTCCAGGGCCTCGCCCACGAGGCGAGCTATCCCGCCTGGTCGTGTCTCATGCGCCGGCCGCTGGTAGGCCGCGGCCAATAGACGTTATGCGGCGCCATGCTCACGCTTGCCGCAGGGATGTTTTCCCGGAGTCGCCCCGTGCCTGGCCACGTGAGCGGGGCCAAGGTGTCCGCCGGCCTTTGATCGCCCAAGAAAAGCGAATTGGGGCGACGGGCTCCCCGTCACCCCAAACGCTCGCGAGCATCTGTCCATGCTCCCTTGATCCTGCCGGGCCACTACGACAATCGCGTCGCGGCCCTACTTGCCAGGAGCGGGAGCGGGAGCCGGCGCTTGCGGTGCGGTCATCGGCGCCGCCGGTTGCGTAGGAGCCATACCGCAGCAACCACCAGAGGCCTGGCAGCCGCCGCATGTGCTGCAACCGCCGCATGTGCTGCAACCGTGACCGCATGTGCCGCAACCGCCACATGTGCTTACGCTGCATGTCTGGCAGCAGGACGTACAGCAGCTATCGCAGCAGCAGCGATGGCGCCGGCCCGCCCATGCCGAATCGGCCACCAACAGCCACACCGTCAACAGAACGACAAGTGACAACGCAATTCGTCGCATCGTACCACCTCCTGAAAAGACGGGTTAAAACAAACCAAGGACGCTTGTGGGCCCCGTGGCCCCGCACGGCGAATTATTCACAGGCGCACCGCGGGCCGCCTAGTGTAAAGTTTTTTTCGATAATATTCGCAACCGCCCCTAATCGCGGGCCTCGCTGGTGCGACATCGGCGCCACACGCGTGATTCAAGCGGCTGCCGCCTTCTCATGCTTGACGCGCTGGTTTTATCCGCCACAATGGCATAGGTCGATTGCTGAGGCGCCCTAGCGTGCCCTGTCCACGCGATCGATTCGGCCTTTCATGTATGGATTCGCCACCAAACAACGACCGTACGGAAGCGGTTCTCGTCTGGGCGTTCTGGGGCTTGATGGTACTGGCGGGCCTCGGGTTCGTCGCCGTCTACGGTTTCACCATGCCCTACGGCGACGAATGGGCGTGGCTGCCGGTGGTTGCCGGCCAACAGCCGGCCAGCCTCTCGTGGTTCTGGTCGTTGCACAACGAGCATCGCGTGCCGCTGCCGCGACTGATCTACCTGGGCCTCGGCAAGCTAAGCAGCTTCGATTTCCGTGCGGCGCCGTTTTACAACATTCTGGTCCTCAGCGGGCTCTCGCTAGCCATGATGTTGGCGGCGCGCCGCATCCGCGGCCGCACCAGCATCTATGACGTCTTCTTCCCGCTGCTGCTGTTGCACTGGGCCCAGTGCGAAGACATCGCTTGGGGCTTCCAACTCCAGTTCATCACGTCGGTCGCGCTGGCGGGCGCGGTTCTGCTGATCATCGTCCGCTGCGGCCCGCGGCTGGGCCTCGGCGCGGCCCTGGCCACGACCGTATTGCTGGCGCTGCTGGCCCTGTGCGGGCTGAACGGCCTGGCGTACCTGCCGGCGCTGATGTGCTGGCTGGTATTTGCCGGAATTTGCCGCTGGCGCGATGCCGGGCCGCACGCCCGCCGCGACGGGCTGTTGCTGGTCGCATCTGCCGCCGCACTGCTGGCTCTGCTGGTCGGCTATTTCATCGGCTTTCATCACCAGGCCTTCAAATCGCCGGGCATCTTGGCATCGCTGAGCACCGCCCTGCAATTCCTCAGCGGCGGCATCGGCCCCGCGGCGCGAGAAATCTGGCCGGTTTCCGGCGTGCTGACGGCCGTGGCGTGCGGCTATGCCCTTTGGCAGCTCTACGACGTCTTGCGCCGCCGGCCGCAGCAGCGCGTGCGGGCGGCGGGTCTCCTTTGTTTCCTCGGCGGCATGTGCTCCCTGGCGCTGGCGATCGGGGCGGGCCGAGCCTATGCGGGCCCAAAGGCCGGCTTTATGGAACGCTACATGACCATCGCCGCGCCGCTGCTGTGCCTGTTCTACCTGCAATTCACCCTCTATTGCCCGCCCCGCGTCAAAATCCACTGGCAGCGCACGCTCGCCCTGCTGATGCTCGGCCTGCTGGCGGTGAACATCCCCAAGGGGCTCCGCTACGGCAACGATTATCGCGTGCTGATAACGCAGCTCGAAGCCGACATGCGGGCGGGCCTGTCGCCGACGAACCTGGCCACGCGCCACGGCGAAGACCTCGGCTTCGGACCCAACGAACTTTTTGCAACGCGGCTGGAAATGCTCCGCGCGGCCCGGCTGGGACCCTATCGCGACGCCCTCGAACCGATCGACCCCGCCTTGCTCGTCGAGCCCCTCAGCGGCACACCGCCGTCCCGCGAGCCGGTCGAGCGGTTGTGCCTTCTGCCCGGGCAGGCCGTTACTCAATACTTCCAGCTTCGCGCCAATGCGATCCTTTCGCGGATCGACGTGCAGTTGAGTGAGTGCCGTGACTGCCGCACGATGGATCGCTTGAACTGGCGGTTGTGCGCGGTCCGTCCGAACGGCCGCGGGCCCGTCCTGGCCCACGGCGCCATCGACATGCGGCCGGTGGGCCACAACCATTTCGTCAGCCTGGCGATCGTGGCCGACCGCCCGGCCGGAACCGCGGCCGACAGCCCGTTGCCCTCGCCGGCGGGCGTGGCAACCGGCTCGGAGCCGCAGCGTTTCGCCTTGATCTTCTCGCCGCCCGCCGAATGTCCGGCCGGCTACGGCGTCGATCTGCCTTTGTCGCGATGCGCAGAGGCGACGCAGAAACTGATCGAAACCGAACCGCGCCGGTCACTTTCCGACGCGGCGCTCACCTTGAAAGGTTTCCTCTTTCTGAAATGCCCGTTACGATAGAAGGAACAGGTAGACCAACATGACGACCCATTGGCGATCCGTCCGCGTGAAGGAGCCTTGCACGACGCGGCGCGGCTTCATGGCCCGCTGCGCCGTTGTTTCGACCGCCGCGGCGCTTTCACCGTGGAAAACCTGGGCGGCGGCCGACGACCCGCGGTCGGAGTGGCAAGCCTCGGCCGAAGACCCGGTCTCGAAAACGATTTCCGGCACGCCGGACCTCGACAAGATTCTCGGCCTGTTTCCTCGCACGACCGGAGAGCCCGCGGTCGATCCCGAGCGAATCGCCGAGGGCGTCAAGCGGCTCGAAACCAACCCGGCGGTCAACACGGGCCACCCGTTTCTCGATCGGTCGGTCAAGGTGGGGCTGGCCCACATCGACGCCACCTTCCGCGGCGACCATCCCAAGTATGGCGTGGGCACTTATCGGGCGAACGTCCACGACGGCTTCCCGCCGACGATCATCGCGGTCGTCGACGCCTTGTCGGCATGGGGCATCCGCGGCCGCGCCGCCGAACTGTTTGCCTATTGGCTGGCCCATTTCGTCCGCGACGACGGAACGATCGACTACTACGGGCCGTCGATCAGCGAGTATGGCCAGCTTCTGCACACGGCCGCACTTCTGGAACAACGGGCGGGCACGATTGGCTGGTGGCCGGAGGGCTTCGCCGCGCTTGATCGCCTGGCCGAACAGCTCTTGCAACTGCGCCCGCGGCCGTCAAGGACGACGGCCTGATCTCGGGCGTGCCCGAGGCCGACACGCGAAAAGAGACCGCCCGGTATTTCCACAACAACGCCTGGGCGGCGAAGGGGCTCAGTCGCTGGGCCGACTTGTGCCAGCGTCAAAACGCCTCGCCCACGACCACGGCGGCCGCCACGCGGCAAAATTGCCGGCCAGTTGGCCCAAGACACGCTCCGGGCGGTCCAAAAAACCTGGCCGGCCGATCCGGCCGATTGGTGGCTGCCGCCGCAGGTCGAGCCGGTGCAGCGGCCCGCAAGCCTGGTCGTCTCGTCGCATCTCGGTTCGTACACGAACTATCGTTACTGGCCCGAGTTGCTCTCCAGCGGCCTGTTGCCCAACGACATGGCCAACCGGGTCGTCACGTCGCGGCTCTCGGCCGGCGGACAGTTCTGTGGAATGACGCGTTTCTCCCAGGGCCTGGACGACTGGCCGCTGGCCGATTATCTCTACGGCCTGTGGTCGTTGGGACGCAAGAATGACTTTCTGCTGAGCCTTTTCGGGCACGTGTCCTATCATCAGGCCGAAGGTCATCTGACGGCCTACGAGAGCGTATCGTTCCCGCCCGGCAAGAAGATGTCGGACTATTGTCTGCCCAGCCAGCTCGTCGCCGCCCGTGCCGCCCGCCTGTTGCAAAAATAGCCGCGAAAACATCGTCGCCTCGGCCCCGCGTCGGGGCGGAAATGATATTCCACTTCTCTTGAGAGCTTGGTACGATTCCGCCCCCTTGTCGAACCACCGGCTATCCAAGCAGCGAGGTGTTGCCGATGAATTGCCTATGGCGTTTCTCTACCCGACGCACGACGGGCCTTCTTTCGGTGTGCATGCTGTTGGCGCTTTCGGTGACAGCCTTCGGCCAGCAGCCGTGGAAGCCTTATCCGGTGTTGCCGCCCAGCCAGCCTTCGGCCGACGCGGCCGAGCGTCAGGCGCTGCTCGAGCGACTCAAAACCCTTCAGGCGGAAGTGGACCAAATCCGCGCGGTCACCGGCGACACTCCGCAAGTCCTCCTGTCGATCAAAATCTTCGAAGTGTCGCTCACGAAGCTGCGGAGTTTGGGCTACGATGTGACGAAACTCGGCGCTGCCAAGAAGGACGGCGACACCTTGCGCTTCCAGAGCATCGACGGCAACGAGGCACGCCAGTTGATCGAGAGTCTGCGAAAGGACAACCTGGTCAAGGTGATCGCCGAGCCGACCCTGGTAACCCTCAGCGGCAGGGCGGTGGCTTATGACAGCGGCGGCGAGTTGCCCTGCCCTGTGCCGCAGAAGGACGGGACGACGGCGGTCGAGTTCAAACGCTTCGGCACGCATGCGGGCGTGACTGCCGACGTGTTGGACGAGCATACCGTGCGACTGTCGTTCAATTGCCGGCTGGCCGACCTCGACTACCGCCAAAGCGTGAAAATCGGCACAGAGTCCGTGCCCGGCATTCAGGCCCGCGAGGTTTCTAGCAGCCTGGAAGCGCGGGACGGTCAGACGTTGGCGCTGACGGGACTGACCGAGGTTCGCGAGGAGCCCGCGGTGGAAGGCATGCCCATCGTGAGCGAGCTTCCCGGCATTGGCGCGCTGTTCCGAACGACGAAAACCGCGCGCAACGAGATCGCAACCGTTTTTTTGGTGCGGCCGGAGATCATCAAAGCCGGTGCGGGCGCGACCTCGACGGCGGCCGGCCGCGCGCCCGATGCGGCGTCGTTGCCCACGATGGCCCCGCGGCCCGCCGACGGTAACTTCCGGCGGTAATGCCGCCCGAAAGCGGCTCGATCGGGCGCATTCACCCCCTAGTCATTGGGCCGGCGGGAGGATATATTCGCCCCTTATGAGCAATGCTGTTGTCCGCGAAACGTCGTTGCCGGGGCTGCCCGTCCGCCGCGGGAAGGTCCGCGATGTCTACGATTTGGGCGACCGGCTGCTGCTGGTGAGCACCGACCGGATCAGCGCCTTCGATTGGGTGTTGCCGACCGCGATTCCCGACAAGGGGCGCGTGCTGACGCAGATTGCCGCTTTCTGGTTCGAGACGCTCGGCGAGCCGAACCACCTGATCACCACCGACGTCGCGGCAATGGGCCTGCCGGCCGGGGTCGATCGGCGGATGCTGGCCGGCCGCTCCACGCTTTGCCGCAAAACCGAGGTGCTGCCGATCGAATGCGTGGTGCGGGGGTATTTGGCCGGCTCCGGCTGGAAAGAGTACCGCCAGAGCGGCACGGTTTGCGGCATCCAACTGCCGCCGGGGCTGACCGAGAGCGCCCGCCTGCCGGAACCCATCTTTACCCCGTCAACCAAGGCCAGCGAGGGCCACGACGAGAACATTTCGTTCGACCGGGTGGCGGCGACGGTGGGGCGGGACGTGGCCGAGCAACTCCGGCGGCGGAGCCTGGCGATCTTCCGGCGCGGATCGGAATACGCCCAGAAACGCGGGATCATCATCGCCGACACGAAGTTCGAGTTCGGCCTGGTGGGCGGCCAACTCCTGTTGATTGACGAAGTGCTCACACCCGACAGTTCCCGCTTCTGGCCGGCCGATCAATACGCGCCGGGCCGGGCCCAGCCGTCGTTCGACAAACAGTTTGTCCGCGATTGGCTGTCGTCGACCACGTGGGACAAGAACAGTCTGCCGCCGGCCTTACCCGAGGAGATCGTGGCCATCACCCGGCAGAAATACGTCGAAGCGTACCAGCGGCTGACCGAGCGGGACTTTCCGGCGGTCGAATCTTGACCGTCGCCGCTCCATGGGGCAAAATCACGGTGTTCCTTGTCGGATCGGGGCGGCAGGCGTAGGCGCCGCGCCTGCGCGACCGCCGGAAAGCGGCTTGATGAGCACGGTAACCGTCGTGGAGAGCATCGCATGATCGACTTCCCCAAGCGGATTCTCATGCTGGGCTACGGGGCCGTCGCGCAGTGCACCCTGCCCATCCTGCTGAAGCACTTCCGCGTCCCGCCCGAGTACATCACGATCTTGGATTTCGAGGACCGTGCGGAGGGGCTCAAGCCGTGGACGAGCCGGGGCCTGCGTTTCGTCCGGCAGCGAATCACGCCCGAGAACCTCGGCGCCATGCTGGGGCAGTATGTCTCGGCCGGCGATATGCTCCTCGATCTGGCCTGGAACATCGACTGCTGCGAAATCGTCGAGTGGTGCCACGATCGGGGAGTGCTTTATCTGAACACGTCGGTGGAAATCTGGGACCCGTACACCGGCGCGACAAAAAAACATCCCACCGAGCGGACGCTCTACTGGCGGCACATGAACCTCCGCCGCGTGACGTCCGGCTGGCGCGCGCTTGGCCCCACCGCCGTCCTCGAACACGGCGCCAATCCGGGCCTGATCTCGCACTGGACGAAGCAGGGGCTGCTGGACCTCGCCGAAAAGCTGCTGGAAGACAAGAAGGTGAACAACGGCGATGCCGACGAAATCCGCCAGCTCGTCAACGACCAGACCTTCAACCGGCTGGCGATGAAGCTCGGCGTGAAAGTGATCCATTGTTCCGAGCGCGACACGCAAGTCACCAGCCAGCCGAAGCAGGTTGACGAGTTCGTGAACACGTGGAGCATCGAGGGCTTCCGTGAGGAGGGCATCACCACGGCCGAAATGGGTTGGGGCACGCACGAAAAACAACTGCCCCCCTTGACCTACCGTCATTCCGACGGCCCGGGCAACCAGATCTGTCTGGCGCGGATGGGCATGAACACGTGGGTCGTTTCCTGGGTGCCCTATTTTTCCATCCGCGGCATGATTATTCGCCACGGCGAGGCCTTCACCATTTCGGATCGGCTGACGGTTTGGGAGGACGGCCGGGCCATCTACCGGCCCACGGTGCATTACGCCTATTGTCCCTGCGATGGCGCCATCGTTTCCCTCGAAGAGCTTCGCGGCCGCGACTACGATTTGCAATCGAAGCTGCGGATCATGCGCGACGAGATCACCGGCGGGGCCGACATTCTCGGCGCTGTTGATGGGCCACGCTTACAACTGTTGGTGGACGGGCAGCGTGTTGTCGATCGAGGAATCGCGGCGGCTGGTGCCCCATCAGAACGCCACCACGATGCAGGTGGCCATCGCCGTGGTGGCGGCGGCAATGTGGATGGTGGAGAATCCGCAGCGCAGCGTGTGCTCGCCCGACGATCTGCCGCACGAGTACGTGTTGAAAATCGCCCGGCCCTATCTGGGCCAATCGCTCTCGCTGCCGTCCGACTGGACGCCGCTGAAGTATTACGTGAACAACTTCCACGGCTACAATCAGCCCGATCTCGATTTGGACGACCCGTGGCAGTTCAAAAACTTCTTGATTACCGACGGGGATTAGAATGGTCCAGAGACGAGAACTCAAGAAACTGATCAAAGAGCACGGCACGCCGTTGTTCGTGGTCGACCACGACGAAATCCGCCGCGCCTATGCGGAATTTCGCAAACGGCTGCCGCGGGTCCAGGCCTACTATGCGGTCAAGGCGAATCCCGATCCGGCCATCGTGCGCACCCTCTACGAGGAAGGGGCCAGCTTTGACGTGGCCTCGATGCCCGAGTTCGAGATCGTTCACGAAAACATCAAGGGCCTCTCGGCCAAGGAGCGCCAGGACTTCATCTGGGACAAGATCATCTACGCCAACCCGATCAAGGCCAACGAGACGCTCCGCGAACTCGACCGCTACAAGCCGCTGGTGACCTACGACAACTTCGAGGAGATCGGCAAGATCGGCAAGTACGCGCCGCACGCGGGCCTGGCTCTGCGACTACAGGTGCCCAACACGGGGGCGATGGTCGAGCTGTCGTCGAAGTTTGGGGCCGCATCGGGCGAAGCGGTCGAGCTGATCGAGGCCGCCCATGCCGCCAAGCTCGTGGTCGAAGGGCTGAGCTTCCACGTCGGCAGCCAGACGACGAACTTCGAGAATTACGTGCAGGCCCTGCACGTGACGGCAGGCGTGTGCCGCGAGGCGGCCGCCCGCGGCTTCAAAATGAAGCTGATCGACATCGGTGGCGGCTTTCCGGCCCCCTACGATTCCCACGTCCAGCCGTTCAAGCTCCTCGCCAGGCGCATCAATGCCGAACTCGATCGCCTGTTTCCGAAAAACATCGAAATCCTCGCCGAGCCGGGCCGGTTCCTGGTGGCCACGGCGGGCACCGCCGTGGCCAAAGTGATCGGCAAGGCCCGCCGCGACGGCAAACGCTGCTACTATCTCGACGACGGCGTCTACCACACGTTCTCGGGCATCATCTTCGACCACTGCCAGTACCATCTCAAAGCGTTCAAGAAGGGCGCGACGGAGATTTGCTCGGTGTTCGGGCCGACGTGTGACGCGCTCGACACGATCTCGCTGGCCGAGGAACTGCCCGAACTCGATCTGGGCGATTGCGTTTTCAGCCAGAACATCGGGGCGTATAGCCGGGCTTCGTCGACCTGGTTCAACGGCTTCCCGCCGGCGAAAGTGGTGCATCTGAATTGCCAAAACGCGGATTAGGGCTGGCCTGATGAAAACGGGGACTGGCTCTGCAACGGCCTGTATCATTGCTCGATCCGAACCACTATTAGTTGCGGCGCCTGTCCCAGTTTTCATCCAGGCGACGTGGGGCGGCTTCACGCGCCGCCCCACGTCCGTTTCAAGGAATGAACCGTCTTCCTACGGGGCGCTCGCACGTGCCGGCGGCTGTCGCTGTCGGTTGTTCTTACGACATTTATCCGACGGCGATCGCGCTCGGGTGTGTGCCGCTTTGCAGCGGCGGCGAGATGATGGGCAATATGGGAAAATGGGGTAGTGTTGGCGATCGCGCCGGGCACCAGCCGGGAATCGGCATCTGTGAAATCCTGGTTTCTCAATGCAATTTTTGGAAAAGGCGTATGCAATTTTTTGGCAAAAGAGTAAAACTATAGAACTTGTGGACGTTTGGAACAGGGGCGGAGGAGGTAGTACAACAACCCCATTTTTGTCTAAGGAGAGTGGCCATGAGGGCGATGCGATCGACTTGTCTTTGTTGGTGTACACTCGTACTCGTGGGAACGGTGCTTTCGGAAAGGGCCGCTGCCCAAACCCAAGCGGTTCAGTGGTCGATGACCGTCGATAGCAACACCGCCGGTCTCTGGTTATTCGAAGAGGGTACCGGCACCACGTCGGCCTGCGCGGTGTCGGGCATGCCGGCGGCTACGCTGAACAACGCCGCCTGGGTTCCGGGACGCAACTATTACGCCGTGGCTACCGATCCCGGCTACATCACCATCGCCGACAACGCCGCCCTCCGCCCGGCCACGGCGCTGACGGTGGAAATGTGGGTCAAGCTGGAACGGTCTTCCGGCATGCTCGTCTGCAAAACGCGTGCTGGCTCCTTAACCTCGGCACGACGCTGTCGGCCGAATTCTACATTGACAGCGCGTGGCACACCATTACGGGAACGCTGCCGGTGCCGACCGGTCAGTGGACCCACTTGGCTTTCACGTATAACCGAAACAGTTCCACGGCCGGGACCGCCGCCCTGTACATCAACGGCACGCTCGACACCTCGCTGCAATTCACGGGGCTGACGACCGGCAACCTCAACCAAGGCACGTACTCCATTTGGCTTGGCCAGGACAGTTGGTCGTCGCCGGGTGGTGACGCCAGCGAAGTGGATTGCAAGATCGATGCGTTCCGCATTTCGAACGTCGCGCGCTCGTTCGCTCCGCTGGCGCCGCAAGTCGCGACGAGCGTCGATTCCAGTACCACGGCGTTGTTCCTCTTCAAAGAGGGCACGGGCACGACCACAGCCAACGCGGTTTCCGGCGGGCCATCGGGCACGTTGAACGGCACTTGCACCTGGGTCGCCGGACAGGAGTATTACGCCGTGAATTTCAACGGCGGCTACGTGTCGATCCCCGACGATCCCTCGTTGAAACCCGCGTCGGCCATTACCGTCGAGTGCTGGGCCAATCTGACGGCCGCGTCGGGCTCCCTCATCTGTAAAAACGACGATTACTTGCTGTCTTTCAGCGGCGGCCATGTCGCGGCCGACTTCTATGTGGACGGCGACTTGGTATTCCGTCACCGGAACCCTGCCGGTGCCCACCGGGTGTTGGACCCATTTAGCCATCACGTACGAACAAGACAGCAGCACGACGGGCACCATCGCGATTTACGTGAACGGCGCCATCGACGTGAAGCAGCAGATTTTCGGGCTGACCACCGGGCTGTTGGGGCAGGGGACCTATCCGCTCTGGCTTGGCGAAGACGATTGGACCCCGCCGAATAATGTCAGCGGCAGCATCGACATGCTGCGCATCTCGAATGTCGCCCGGCACTTCACGCCGCTGCCGCCTCCGCCGTCCACCGTCGCCAATCTGGTGCCCAACGGCGACTTCGAGCAAGGTTTGCTCGGTTGGCGTTTGAAATGCGAGGGAGACATCAACCTCGTTTGGGAGACTACTACCGCCAGCGTCGAGCATGGGCTGCGCTGCGCGGCCCAGCAGACGGGCATTACGCTGCCGGGCGGATTTTCGGGGGACGGCGAAATACTCTCGCGCCCATCCCCGTCATTCCGGGCGGCACGTACACCTTTAGCGCCTACTTGAAGGCCAATGCTACGATCTACCCGCACATGGTCATCTACGCCCTCGGGCCCCAATCGATGACGTACCTCTCCCCGTTCCCGATTTATCCGACGGTGACCACCTCGTGGTCCCAGATGGTCCAGACGTTTACGGTTCCCGCCAACTGCAACTCGTTGTGCATTTCTTTGCCTTACCAGTCGGGCAATCAGTTTTACGTGGACAACGTGTGCCTGCAATACGGCAGTTCGACGCAGCCCCTGGTGCTCCAGGACATGATCAGCGTGGGACCGGCGACGATTCCGACCGGCGGCTGGTACGCCTACACCTCGGGCACGACGACCGGCATTACGCTGAATATGGTCAACACCGACACCGTGGCCCACAGCGTCACCGTCGTCGCCACGCCCTTCGACTGGCAGAACAACGCCTTGACGCCGGTGACCGTCGGCACCTTCAACCTCAACGCCAACAGTCTCACCACCACCACGTATCAACTGGGCACGAACCTGCGCGGGGCGTTCCGGCTCGGCTTCCAACTGACCTCGGGAGGACAAACCTGGCAGCAACTCGCCCAGTACAAGTACGCGGTGGGCATCAACCTCCAGAACCAGGGCACGGCCTCGACTTCCATCTTTGGCATGAACGTCCATTTCGAAAACGAGCCGGGCTCTCATGCGACCGAGAACGCGTCGGTGATGGCGCAGTGCGGCGTGAAGGATGTCCGGCTCTGGTGGGGTTGGGGCATGTGCGAGGCCACCCAAGGGACCTTCAGCTTCACCGAGTACGACCGCCAGTACAACGCCATCAACGGCGCCGGCATGAAGGTCATGCCCAATGTGCAGCGCTACCTGTGGGATTACGAGGAGTCCTGGGCGGGCCCGGTCACCTCGGGCAGTTGGTCGCAGTATCCTTACACGAGCGAACTGTCGGAGTGGGAGGTGTTCGTGGGCAAGGTGGCGCAGCACTACTGCGGCAACATTCCCAACTACGAGTTGTGGAATGAGCCCGAGGCCGCCTATCCCACCAAAGTGACGGCGGCGCAGTATGCCACGCTGTTGAACGACACCCGCCCCTACATACGCACCTACGATGCGAACGCCGACGTCGTGGCGTTCGCCGGCTGCCCCGACACCTCGTTCATTGCCAGCGTGCTCTCCCAGGGCGTGGCGGGCCAGATGGACCAGGTCAGCGAGCATCCCTACGGCCAGGAGATGCGGCCGGAAACTGACCAGCCGGCGCGCATTTCGGCGGTCCGCACCACGATGACCAACGGCGGGTGTCCCAGCACCATGCCGATCTGGGATACGGAGGTGGGCATCTTCGGCGACGGCGACGGCTATCTCTTTCCGACGGTTTCGGAGGCCGACATCGCCTCGCTCTACATCCGCAACGTGGTGACGGCCAAGTCGTTGGGCGTTGCCAAGTACTTCTGGTTCGCCGCCGACTCGGGCGCGGGGTACGGTTTTGGCACGTACTATGAAAACTACACGCCTCGCCCACGGATGATGGCGCTCAACGCGACCGCCTCGTTCATCGAAGGGTTGACTTGGCAGACCTCCTACCAGCCTGCCGGCACCACGATCTACGCCCACCTGTTGAACGGCGCCAACGGGGTTTGCGTTCTCTGGAGCACCAGCGGACCGGCCCAACTGACCTTGGCCATTCCCACCAGCGAACTCTCGGTTTACGACACGATGGGCAATGCGCTCGCCGTCACGGGGTCCACTTCGTCCACCTTCAGCATCGCGGGCGAGCGGCCGGTGTTCCTCGTGGTCGCCTCGGCCAACTATAGCACGCTGAACACGGCCGTAAGCGGATTGTCGGCGGTCAACACGGCCATTTCCCTTTCCTACGTCACCAACAGCAGCACGAGCATTACGGTGACGGTGACGAACCAATCAACGGCCTGGCAGGACGGCTTCGTCTCCCTGATTCCGATCGGGAGCCCCTCGCCGTGGCCGGCCAACGAGCTGTTCGATTCCCTGGCGCCTGGCGATAGCCGGAGTTTCACCTTCACCTTTACCGGCAGCACGACGACGGCGAATCTCAGCCAGATCAGCTGCACCGTCGGGACTTTGTCGAAGCAAACCGTGACGATCAACTACACGGGCGTGCCCACCGCGCCTCCGGCCGTCTACGACGGAACCACCACCGGCGTGGAAACCCCCTACGCGACGTCGAGTACGCAGTTGTCGGCGAACTGGTCCGCGGCCAGCGATCCGCAGAGCGGCGTCACCGGCTACCAGTATGCCATCGGCACCACCGCGGGCGGCACCAATGTCGTCGGTTGGACGTCTCTGGGCAACGTGCTGACGGTGACCAAGACCGGCTTGAGCCTGACCAACGGGCAGAAATACTATTTCAGCGTGGAAGCCATTGGCGGCAACGGAGCGGTAGGCCCCGCCACGAATTCCCCCGGGCAGACGGTAGACACCACTCCGCCCACCGCGCCGCCGCATGTCTACGACGGAAGCACCACCGGCGTGGAAACCTCGACCACGACCTCGACCACGCAGTTGTCGGCCAATTGGAGCGCCAGCACGGACTCGATCAGCGGCATCAGCGGCTACCAGTATGCCATCGGCGCCTCGGCCGGCGGCACCAACGTGGTCGGCTGGACCTCGGTGGGCAACGTGCTGTCGGTCACCAAGACGGGCTTGAGCCTGAATGTGGGAACCACCTACTTTTTCAGCGTGAAAGCCACGGATAATGCGGGCCTGGTCGGTAGCGCCACGAACTCCTCTGGCTGCACGGTGCTTAGCACCGGCACCACGATTTATTTCCAGGACAACTTCGAGGGCTGGGCCGTGTATGGCGGGGCGTGGAGCTCCCGTCACCGGCGTGAACAGCAGTCATACGCTGGACACGAGCGCCAACTACGCCGAGGCCGGCGACAAGAGCCTGCAGCTTTACGGCGTCGACTCGGCGAACCAATACGGCGCCTACTTGACCGAGAACTTCAGCCCCGTGATTTCCGGTGGTATCAACATACGCTTCTTCATGTTTCTCCCCACCGGATTTGGGACTGCGAATTCGACTTGTACGCGAAGACTGTTGCGCGCCTATTGTGGAAGCAACTATGGCCTGATCTCGTTGACCGGCGATACTCCCACCATGTACGAAGTGGGAGGGTGGAGCGGCGTCAACGGATCCGCGCTCACGGAAAATGCGTGGCATTGTATCGAAATGCATATCGATCCCCCGTCGTCAAGCACGCCGATGCAATTCTGGGTCGATGGCGTTAGCGTCGGAACTCTCACCGGCGCTTTCAGCGGCAGCAGCACATTCAACCAACTGGTGTTTGGAGACATCTATACAGCAACCGGCAGTGGCACCGGCACGTTCTATTTCGATGAACTGGTGGTTGCCAACTCCTATATTGGAACCACGATCCAATCTCCGGTAACCTATTTCAGCGATAACTTCGAGAACTGGACCGTGTATGGCGGGGCGTGGAGCACCGTCACCGGCATCAACAGCAGTCATACGCTGAACACGAGCACCAACGAGGCCGCGGCCGGCACGCACAGCCTGGAGATTACCGCCTACGACGTTTCGGGACAAAACGGCGTCTACTTGACGAAGAACTTCAGTCCCACGATTACGAGCGATATCTACGTGCGTTTCTATCTGTTCCTCCCCACAGGGTTTGGGGCTGCCAATACCGGTTGCCCGAGAAGGCTCTTGCACGTCGGGAGCGGCACCAACCGTGCCCAGATCTCGATTATGGGTGACCAGCCTTTCATGGAGAATGTGGGAAATTGGGGCGAAATCGAGTGGCCATCGCAACTTTCGGAAAATACGTGGCATTGCATCGAGGTGCATTGCACGCCGCCGGCCACGACGACCTACTTTGAGTTCTGGATCGATGGCGTGCTGAACAGCGCGGGCATGACCGGCAACTTCAGCGCCAGTTCGGTCTGGGACCACATCGACTTTGGCGACATTTCCATAGGTGGCGGCAACAACGGCACCGCCCTGTACTACATGGATGAGGTGATCGTTTCCAACTCCTACATCTCCTTGCTGCCGTAGTTCCGTGACAACCTGATAACGCGGCAAGCCCGGCCAAAGCGGCCGGGCTTGCTTTTTTTACGCCACGATCTCGCGGCGGCGCTTCAGGCAATCCCAGAGAACTCAAAACCTTGCGCCGGGGCCGCTTCGGAACGCCGTGCCGGAGCCCCAACTCCAGCCGTACCCAGCGTAGCCGGGGCCGTTATAGCCGCCACTCCCGGAGTAGCCGCCGCCGGAATAATTTCCGCCGGAGTACGTGCCCGAGGAGGCGGTGGGACAGCTTTCGCCAGTGGTGGCCGTTGCAGCGGTTCCGGTTTCATTTCCCGCTTCGGTCGATTGGCTGACCGAATGCATCTTCAGGCTGGCGGAGAATTGCTCAAAGGGGACCCAGTCGAGCCGCTCCACACCATCCAACTTTTGCTCTCGGGCATCCAGTACCACCAGCGGCTTTCGTGCCAGCGGTAGTGCCAATCGGGCTTGACCATCTTCAGCGTGGTCGTATCTTCCGCCGGCAGTCTGGCGGCAACGAGTACGGCGGCCAGGGCCGCAGCCACAAGTAGACTTCTTTTCATCATCGTTCTCCTTCGCGCGGAGGCGGCAAGTCTTCGTACGGTGCGTTGCACGCGCCCCACAAATCGTGCCAGCCTCGGATTGTTGCGGTTCGGCAAGCGTCGCGGCACCCCCCTATGGCACGCGCGAAAAAACGGCCGCTTGTCGCCGCCTGTTCTTATGCTTGCCGCCGCAACGGGGCAGACAAGAGACGGGCCGGCCAAGAGGCGGGGGTACTGTTTGTAACCGGATGAGACGAAAGAGGTTGCGAGAAACGGACCACATGCTGCCCCAGGCGGGACACTAGAGCGGCCTCCTATGCCGGCTGAAGGCGAAATGGAAACAAGCGGGGGCGGCCAATAATCGGCCGCCCCCGTTGAGGAGAGAAAGGTTTCGCGCTGGTCCCGGCTTCAGAACGTCACGACGGCGTCCATGGCGTAGGTGAACTGACTGCTGCTCTGGAAGGTGTTGAAGGGCATCTCGTTGGCCGGATCGCGCGGGCCGCCGTACCAGTCCCAACGGACTTCCGGACGCAGCACCCAATTCTTGTTGGGATGATAGTTCAGGCCCAGGCTCAGATCGCTGAAGGGTCCGGCGAAGCCGGCGCGCCGGGCCATGCCTTGTCGGTCCCCAGGATGAGGCCGACGCCCCCGATGCGCGAGCCCTGGTTGTCTTGCACCCACTCGTAACGGGCCGGCCGACCACTTGTCGTTGAACTTGTAGGTGATGATCTGCTCGGTGCCGTACCACTGGTCGTCCTGGCCGGGATTGACCACCGAGCCGTCGCTCTCTCGGCCTACGGTCACTTGCGTGCCGTACCAAAATTTTCGGTGAACTGGTGGGTATAGACCATGATGACGTTGTTGACGTCGTGGAAGCCGGCGAAGGTCATCGTGTCGCCGGCCACGACCATCACGGAAAGCGACGATTTCTTGTCGTCGCTGGCCCATTTCACGCCGCCGAGGAAGTCGAGTGTGCCGTTGGGGCTGGGAGAAGGTATACCAGCCGTTGTTGAAGCCGCCGATGGCCGTCCAGTTGTCGTTGAGCTTGTATTCGGCTTGCATGCCGGTCGCCAACAACGGATCGTAGTAACCGCAGGCCAAGTAGGCATGCGAGTAGAAGAAGTTCAGCGGCGCGGGCACGATTTCCAAGCTGGTGAGCGTGGCGAAATGGCCCGCCTTGATCGTCAGGTCGTTGATGGCAATTCCGCATAGAACTGCGGCAGCACCAGCCCGTAGAAGCTGTTCGGATCGTCGAACGCGCTTTCCAGGCCGTGCACTGGCCAAAACGCCAGTCCGTGCCGTAGACCACGTTGACGCGGCCGCCAATGTCGGTGCCGCAGCCGTCGGTCTTTGTCGGGCGGACAAAATACAACCAGGCCTGGTTCATCTGATATTCGCCGCTGCGATCGTTCGTGGCCATCGGACCGTTGTAGCGATCGACCGGATTCCAGGCATTGCCGGTGATGCCCTGTTGGATCCAGCCGCCCATGTCGATGCCCAAATCCTGGAAGAGGCACGGTTGGGGCAGTTTCCAAGGCTTGGACTCGGGAGCGGGTGCCGGATCGGCGGGCGCCGGGCTGGAAACATAACTTTGCTGCTGCTCGGCCGGATTGGGGGGCGCGGCTGATCGCTCGGCTTTGACGCGTCGTCAAAGACAAAGGCCGCCATGTTGGTCAGGCCGTCCTTCGATTCATCTTGCTGCCAGCGCAATGCGCGATGCGCCAACAATCAACAAGAGCATTCCGGTGGTGACGATGAAGCGTTTCATACCCGTTGAACCTTTTCCAAGGGTGATAGTGATTTCCTTGTGTGGCCCCATGTTGCTATCGGGAGATCGGGTAATTCCCGATGATCCCGGCAAACCTGAAAACGTGGCGAGTCGACTTTTCCGTCTGCGGCCGGTCGCATTATTCCGTCTGCGTAAGAGGTGTGGGGACGGAAGCGGCGACGCTGTTGTTGACTGTCAGGACTTGGACGCTGTTGTTGACTGTCAGGACTTGAACGTCGTAAGGGAGACAGCGGTTTGCCAGGGGGACCTGGTTGACAGGATCGCAACAACCAGTAAAATGAACGGAGTATGGCCCCGCTCAGGGGGGTCCAGCAACACCGCTTTCGACCCTTTACATGGGAGGATTGCTCATGATACGGTCGACTCCACGCGCGACGATCGCGGCTTTCACGACAGCGACCTTGTTGGCGGCGTTTTCTTTGCGCGGGCCGAAACCTGGCCGCTGGAACTCAAGCGGTTGCCGCCGGTCGCCCGCCCGGGGGCTTTCTCCGCGAGCGATTACGCCTATCGGGCAACGTATCCGCAGAATTTCTTTTTCCAGTTGGACCGCAACGGAAAGAACTTTCAGGATTCGACCCAGACGGCCACCTTCCAGCGGATCGTCAAGAAGGAGCCCACCTACGAGTGCGATCAGCCGTTCCGCGGCGTGATCAAGTTGGGTTCGCAGGAATATGCCTTCGCGTTGGACAGGGTTTCTCCGCCCGGCGAGAAAGCGAAGGACAAGGAGGACAAGGAAGCCAAGGAGGAGACGAAGAAGCCGGCCGCCGATTCGCTCCTGGCCAAGCTGACCGAAAAACTGGTGAAGGCGGCCGATGCCGTGCCCAAGGCGATTACCTACAACCGGCTTTACTTCGACTTCAATCACAACGGTGATCTGACGGATGATCCGGTCGTTGACAGCACAAGCCCCGCGAAGCCAGAATTCAACGTGGGTGGCGGGAGCAACTACTCTCGGATCGAGTTCCCGCAGATTGACGTGACGATCGAGGCCGGTGACAGCAAGATGGATTATTCCTTCACCCTGAGCGGCTACGCCCGATCGTTCCCCGGCAACTCCTTCGTCTCGATCTCGGCCAATGCGGCCGCCTACCGCGAAGGCGACATCACGCTGGAGGGCAAGAAACACCACGTCGTCCTGCTGGACTTCAACAGCAACGGGCGTTTCGACGACGAAACCACCGTTTCCGACCAGCATCAACGCCCCATGGGCCAACTCTATCCGGAATTGGGCGACGTGCTGCTGATCGATCCCGACAAGGGCAATCTCGGTTTCGGCTCGCCCTACGATTGGACGGCCAGCGACAACCGCGTGCCGGTGTCCAAGGTGGTCTGTATCGACGGCCGGCTCTACGACATGAAGATCACGCCGGCCGGCGACCAGCTCACGCTCACGCCGTCCACTGCGCCACCGGCAACGTGACCAATCCCAACGACGGGTTCACGGCGATGGTCTACAGCAGCAAGGGCGTGCTGAAGATCAGCGGCGGCAAAGACACGCCGGTGCCGCTGCCCGAGGGCGACTGGAAACTGCTCAGCTACACGATCGACTTGACCGGGCACGAGGCGCCGAAGAAGGAGGTGAAGAAAGAGGAGCCGAAGAAAGAGCGGCCGCTGTTGCAAGCCCTGGCCGACGCGCTGGAAAGCGTGTTCGACACGGGGCCGGTGGCGATGGCGGGGCCTCGCTATTCGATCGTCAGCGCCGCAGCCAGCGGCGGCTACAAAGCGGTCACGGTCCGCAAGGGGGAAACCGTGGTCATGCCTTTTGGCCCGCCCTACACGCCCACCGTCACCAGCGATTTCTTCCAGGACGGCGAACGCAAACAGCTCTCGCTGGGCATGTCGTTGGTGGGCTCGGCCGGCGAACTGGCTACCAACCTGATCGTCAACGGCGCCCGGCCTGGTAAACCGGCCTTCACCATCACCGACGACAAGGACAAAGTGGTCCAAAACGGCAGTTTCGAGTATGGCTGAGGCTTCACGTGCCGGTACTCGTGGCGAGTACCATCCGAACCGGCGAAGGAGTATCACGTTCACATCAAGATGAACGCGGGCCCGTTCGCGATCAACGACGAAAATGACAGCGTGATCCGTCCTGACAGCGTGCAGCGATAACGTCAATCGCCGGCGGCCGTTCTTGGCGGTCCGGTAGCTTAGTCGTGCGAAATAGCCGTCGGCGGAAGGCGACGGCCGTTGCGAGGTTGTCCTCCCTGATTCCGCAACCGCCCGGAAGAACCGCCATGTCGCGCACGCCCTTCTGCTTGGCGTTGTGGCGCAGACGGAAACACTCCTGTTTCCGGCCTCCCGCCGATCGGCCTGCCGACATTCGTTTTCTGACCCGCCAGTAGCCCGAGAACCGCAGAAGGAGAATTCGTCATGCGCAGAGGCGTCCGTCTCGCCGCGTTGCTCATTCTGGTTGCCGCAGCGGCCGGCAGGAGCGCCGGCCAGGACCCGTCCAAGGCGGACGGCTTGACGCAGGGCCAGAAAGCGGCCGCCATTTCCCTTTTCGGCGGCTCGCGCACGGAATCGGTCACGATGGAAACCAGCGACGGACACCGCAGAACCCTGGCGAGCCCAAGCGGTTTCCTGTTCGCGACGATCTCCGAGAAGAAGTTCACGTTGCAGGCACGCGGCAAAGTTCAGATCGAGGCCGCTTACACGTTCGATCCGAAACAAGATCCGCCGACGATCGACCTGAAAACGGCGGATGGCAACCTGTTGGGCATCTATCAACTCGATCGCGATCGGTTGAAGATCGCGCTCGGCGACGCCGCGGAGGGACGGCCGAAGGAGTTGAAGGCCAATGCGTGCGGCATGCTGCTGGTTCTCCATCGCGCGAACGGATGCCAAATATGGATGATCAACGCCGATGGCACGGACATGCATCCGTTCTGGGCGTCGGCCGAACATGACTGCATCGGCACGCCTGCCTGGTCGCCCGACGGCAGCAAGGTGGCTTTCGGCACCATCCGCATGCAGATGGGCCAAGGGATGCCGCGGATGTACGTGGTCAACGCCTCGGGCGAAGGGCTCGTCGATTTGGGGCCCGGCCAGCCGTCGAGTTGGTCGCCCGACGGCAAGCGGCTGGCCTTCACGGGCGTTACGCCGGATCGCGAGGGGCTGTGTACGATCGCGCCGGACGGGAGCAATTCTGACGCGCGTTCTTCCCGACGCCAAGTGGGCGAAGTGGTCGCCGGTCAAGGAGGAGTTCGCCTGCACTCACGGCACCGACCTCTACCTCTATGACCCCAAGACGAAAGAAACACACACGCTGTTGGAGGGATATGAAACAGTGTCGAACGGATTTGCCTGGTCGCCCGACGGTCAGTGGCTCTGCTTCAAGGGCAATCTGGGGGCCAACCGTTGGCAGACCGCCGTCATTCATCGCGAAGGGAAGGAAAAGGGGTTCCGCACGATCGTTCCCCGACCGGGGCCCCGCGGAGATCCCAACTGCGACTGCAACTACTGCTGGCTGAAGCCGGACGGCAAAGCGATCCTGACCTCAATTGCCACGAAGAAGTGCCCCAATGAGCAGCTCTATCTGCTCGATCCCGAGGGGAAGACGGCCCCGGAGTTGATTCCCGGACAAGATCCCACGCACTGGTTGTCCACGACTACCTGTTCGCCCGACGGAAAACGAATTATCTTCCTCCGGAGTCCGGGCAGGGAGCCGCCGGCAACGCCGTAATGCCCCCGCACGGCAGACTTCGGTATCCCGGCAGTAAGGCAGGGCTCGTTAGAACTGGCTGCCATCGACGGGCAGGCCGTCTTTGCGGTTCCCAAGGCGGCGGAACGTCTCGCCGTCGATCGAATAGTTGATCGAATGTACCGAGCCATCGCAGAACGACATGTTGAATGAGCCGGCGTGGGCGCTGCCGAACCATTGCGCGGTGACAGAACTGCACCGGCGTTGAGGCGTCCTGCCTTGGCAAATTGGTCCTCGTGCTGCTCCCCGTGCCGCTACTAACCGCGCCATCGATTCCCGTCCAACGCAGCAATTCTATGTCGTCGCCGTCGTACATGGTTCCCTCGTCGCCAGGGTCAATACCGTCGCCATAATGGCTGGAGTTGATGTATTTCTCACCGATGAGAAAAGTGGTGCTGGTCCCGTCCAGGATGCTTGCCAGGGTGACTTGGCTTCGCTGATAACAGATGCCGGTTGCGTGCAACAAGAAGTTATTGGTCCATTTCTGGGCAGGATCTTGGCCCTGGACCAGCGTAGTAGGGGGCGGTGTGGAACTCGTACTCGAAGGATCAAGCACCTCATAGTCTCCGCCGTTTATGGCATAGTCGCTTCGGGCCGCCTGCGCGGATTCGCGGGGAGGAAGCCGCAGAAATTCCCGACTTTAAATTGGGCCGCGGCAGTCACGGGGTAGAGGGCGGCTGGCCTTCGCGTGGGACAGTTCAGGCAACTCAGCGGCGTGGCAAGTCGCTGGGCATTGGCAGCTTGAATGGTCATGCCACCGCCGCTGGCGCCCAAATCGTGCAGGTTCTGCTGGTCGAGATAGGGCAGAATGTTGTAGATCCAGCCGCCGGGCTGACCGGTACCAAATCCGCAGTCAGGATTACCAAGCCAAGTAATGTACCAACCCCCGGTCGGGAGGAACTTCTGCGCCGATTCATGCTGTAGGGCGGCCATGGCCAATTGCTTGATGTGGTCGGCGCACGCTCCTCGCCGGGCGGCTTCCCTCGCCGCTTGCACCGCCGGCAGCAACAAGCCGACCATGATGCTGATGATCACGGCCACTGTCAACAGTTCAACCAGCGTAAAGGCAACTCGGCCGCGAGCGATGATCCTCGACTTACGGATCGCTTGCCTGACCATGTGACGCGCCTCCCGCCAATCAGCGCGTCCAATTTAGCAAGTACCGTGAAAAAGGCAACCACCGAACCAGGCAGTCTGCCGTGATTCCGGGAGGCCTAGCCAACGAAGACCCAAGTTTCGGCAGGGTCTGAAACGCCGCCCGGGCCGGTGGCTTGTGCGGTGGCGATGCCGGATTGCAGCCCCACGAGTGTAGCGTCGAAAGCGAATGTGCCGTCGGCGTTGACAGTGGTTTGAAGATTGTAGCTCGCCAACACTCCACCGAATGTTACGGGATCCCCTTGGACGGGATAGTTGTCGTCGCCAACGTCCCCCGAGATCGTCCACTTACCGCTGCCGTCGCTGATGCAATAAAAATCTTCAATGTACGGTGGATCGTTCTGGGAGTCGTCTTGACCCATATTTTTCGTGGCCGAACTGCTGCCTGTGGCGCTGCTGCCGGCAGTCGGCGTGATGTTTTGGCCCACGGCGGAGTTCGAGCCCTGTTGACCGCGGTGGCTGGTGATCGGGGAATTGACCTGCGATAGGACGTGGGCCGCGGCGGCCGATACCTGGTGTCCTAGGGACTTGACCTGGCTAGGCGCGATCTCGGCAGATTGAAGATCAGCGGCGACGTGCCCGGCGTCGGACACAATGGCGCCTAACCCGGCGGCATGGGACAGCAACGCACGGGTCTCGAGTGACTCTATTCGGAGGCTTCGCCGCCTCGTTTCGCAACGATGGCCAACGTCTCGACGAGCTAACATGATAGTATCTCCCAAATCCGACGGGAAGGCCACACACCAGCGAGGGATGGCAACGGCCGGGGCTAGCTGGCCGGGGCGTGGCTGGGGCAGAAATGCCGTGCCACGAATTCAATTGTGATGCCGAACGCAAAGCGGGCGTACGTTCGGCAGAATTAGGGATTGCCGAGCGGGTCCGCGAGCTGGACGCCCCTGGGCGACTTCTGGGACAACACGGGCCTTTGCAGTGCCGCGAGGAACATCGGCTCTTCTCGAAGCCTGGAAAAACTGGGGCTCGCCCTGATTTCTTTGGGGTCGTATCCCAACTCAACCGCCTTTCCCACATACTGAACAGCCGTGGGAATCAGCGTCGAGTCCTCCCCGGCCGCGCGGGCGAAAAGATTGGCGGCCACATAGTAGTGGTTGACGGTGCACGGTCCGATTTCCAGACATCTGATGGCGTCGGTCAGGTCTGCTTTGTGGACCGGCTGCCCGTGCAAGGCGCGTTGAAGAACGAAGATCGCCATGTTGTAATGTGCGATCTGCAAATTGTTGTCCAACGCAATCGCGCGATGGAGGCAGTCTTCGGCATCGCTCATCTGGCCCGTCGCGAGGTAAGTGAACCCCAAATTGTTGTATACGATCGCCGGAGCATCGAAACCTTTCTCCAAAGCTGTTTTATAGGCGAGTATTGCACCTTTATGGTACGTAAGCCGGCTGAGGCAGTACCCCTCACAAGCCTCGAGCATGGCGCTGGGGCTCACCTGGTAGGCCGAACCGTAATCCAGAGACGCCAGATCGAATTTCCCCATGCGATGATACGCATGCGCGCGAGCAATGAGGGCCTCGCTCGATTTGGGGTGGTCAAGGAGGACTCCGTTGAGGCAGTCGAGCGCCCGCAGGTACTGGCCCTGGTTATAGTACGCCAGCCCGGCTTGGATTTGACGAACGTCGTACGGTGGACGCAGCGCCAGGAAGAGGACCAGGGCCGCAATCGCCGAAAGCATCGTCGCCGCCGAACCAAGCACGAGGCCACGATGGTTGCTCATCCAGCGGCGGCCGCGGCGAACGATGGAAAGCTCTTGACCGAGCGCGATTGCCAATTGCCGCGCCGTCTCCGGGCGATCCTCCGGCTCGAAGGCAAGACAGCTTTCGATGAGTCGCGCCAGACGCCTATCGACCCGGCTGTTGGCGGCCCGGATCGGCTGAGGTCCCTCGGCCTGCCGCTGGTGCAACTCGGCGCCGGTCTCCGCGATAGACTGGTCCCAAGGAATCGCGCCGAAAGGAAGCTTGCCCGTAAGAAGCTCATAGATGATCACTCCCAAGGAGAACACATCCGAACGAGGATCATAGTGCCAGATGGCGGCGTCTTTCTTCTTTTGGATGAGGCGTTCCAGCTCCTCGGGCGCCATGTAGGGCAAGGTGCCGCCGATCTTCCAGGTGGGCAGGTCCGTGTGGACGGAAAGATTGAAATCCAACAGCAACGCCCGTCCGTCCGAGGCCATCAAGACGTTGGACGGTTTCAAATCGCGGTGGTAAACGCCGCGTCCGTGCGAGTAGGCCAGCGCATCCGCGAGTTGGGCGGCGATGCGGATGACCGCGTTGACATACGAACCTTTTCCGAGCATGGGAGCGGGCGACGGCAAGTTCGGCGAGTCGGAATCGCGATCCGCCGCCGCGATGGCGTCCAGAATCGGTCGGGCGTGGAGCGGCGGAAGTCCACTCGCAAACGCCTGGTCCAACACGTCGCCCAGTGTTGCCCGACCCAGGTACGGCATGCAAAGTGCCGCAAGGCCCGTCTCCTCGTCCTCCTGGAGCGAGTAAATCGGCACGATGTTGGGATGCTGCAACTTGCCCAGAATCTCGGCCTCTCCGCCGGCGTGCGGGGCGATTTTCACCACAATCGTCCGGCTGCCCAAAGCGGTTTCCGTCGCCAGAAACACGCGGCCGAACGCACCGCGGCCGATCTCGGCAATTAAATCGAATTGGAGAAACCGGCTGCCGGCTTGCGGCCAGCTCAACGTCTCTTGAAGGTTCTTCAGCTCGGCGTTTTGCGACAGCAACCCGTGAACCTCGATCAACAGGTGCAGCGACCGTTCCAGAGAGGGAAATTGCCGCGAGAACGCCTCGGCATCCAGCGGCTCTCCGGCCTCCATCCGAAGGCGGTACTCCGTGTAAGCCAAATCGAGGACGACGGACCGGTGACGCCGCAGTCCGGGATGATCTGCCAAAGCCTCCGCCACATCCGGCGGCTCGCCGTGTCTCCAGCGGCTTTTGATGGCGTCGGCCACCTGGTTAGCGTCGAGAAATCCGCGTTCTTTGCCCGCGACGGCGGTCGAGGTGCCCCGATTCGTAGAGATCGGCGCTGTCATACGGCGACCGTCTTGAGAAGTCTTTTGAGAAAACGACGTACCGTGCACTCGTCGAGACCAAGCTCATTGGCAATGGCCTGGTACGTGAACCCCTGCAATCGCAGGTGGATGATCTGCCGATAACGCGCCGGCTGACCTTCCACCATGTGATCCCATTGCTCACGTGCGATCGCCACGTTAACAGGGGCCGGCTGGTGGCCCGATCGATCCGGGTAACCCTCCGCTTGGCGTTGATCCAACGATTGCTCGCGACGCAGATCGTACTTGTTGGTCATCAGTCGGCGCCGGACTTCCATGCCCACCTTGTTGCGTGCCATTTTCACAAGGTACGCCGCCAATTCTTCCGGACGATCAAAACGATCGGTCGTGTTGCGCACTCGAAAGAACGAATTCCAAACAACCTGCACAAAGTCGAGCGAGTCGAATTTGGACCGCAGCCGTTCGTTGAGTGCCCGCCGCACCGCTCGCCGGATCGGCTCTCCATACTGGCTCACCAACTCCCAGGCGGCATCCTCAGACCCCTCGCGGAGCCGGCGCATCAGAATGCAGAAAGCATCATCTTGTTCGGCCATAGAACCCAGCCCCCGGACGCGGCCCATGTCGGCTAGCTTTTCTTGTTGTTGTCGCCGAATAATCGCCCGGTTCCACAACGAAAATTCAATATAACAAATGGGAGCCATGTCCGCATACCCCCAATTTGTGCAGGGCTGTGCGACCCCGCGTTCGCGCAACCCGTGTTTGTTCAACCGTTTATGGCCCGTCGGCCGACGCCGGGCCATTTGCCGGTGCGAGTGCCGCAAGCAGTTCGCCAGCTCGTCGTGAGGAGGTGAACGAATACAATATGTGCCAGGCGCGCCTGTCTCGCTGTCTACGATTGCTGACGATGCTCCAGTCACGGCTCGGATATAGCGCCGAGGATTTGGCTCACGAGTGCGAAGTGAGTAAGCGAACGATCTATCGGGACCTGTCCCTGATGGCGGCATCGGGGATGCCGGTATGCTATGACGCCGGCAGGCGAGGTTACGTCCTTCGGATGCATTCCAACATTCGCGCGCCCGGGCTGTCGAACGATGAATTGGCGACGCTGCTGCTGGCTGCCCACATCTTCTCGCTCTCGTGCGACCGTGAGATTAGCCGCCCCATTCGCCAGGCGATCGGCAAGCTGTTGGGTCAGGGCCCCGCCGTGGTGCGTGAGGAGATTTCCGCTTTGTTGAACGCGGTCGGCGGCATCCCCGCCGCCACACTTTGGCCCCGGGGGTCGCAGCGTGTGATTAAGGAAATCTTGACCGCGCTTCGCCAGAAGCGATATATTCGCATCGTCTATCATCCACCGGACAAATCTGCGTCTTCGCTTCGAACCAAGGTTACGCCGCACCAATTAATGGCCGCCGAGGGGCATTGGTATCTCATCGGCCGCTCATCGTGGCATCGTCGAGTGTGTCGTTTCGATCTCCGGCACATTCGCTGGGCCGAACAGACGGACAGCGCATCCGAGTCCGTTGAATCACCTTCTCTTAGCCATGCCACAACACACCATCAGCTCGCGCCCGCTGCTCTGTAAAATGGCCATTCCAATGGTTGTTGGCGACGGTTCCATTTTTCGACCGCAGGACATGCTCTGCGCGTTGTCCGAGGGCCGAAAAATGGACTCGTCCCCCTCCGGCGAAACCGAGGGGCAGGGTGTCCATTCCGGCAAAGCTGAAGGGGCAGGGTGCCCATTCCGGTAAAGCCGAAGGGGACGGTCCGTGAATCTCGCTCCACTTAGGGTGGAACCGCTCGAATTGCCGGCAGACGGCTTAACGGGCCAGCTTGCCCAGCCACTTGCGCAACTTCCGTTCCGCCTGTGTGGCCACCAGCGCGGCCAGGAACGGTGGGATCGAGAGCGCCGCCTTGGACTGTAGTCGCCAACCGGCGTTGTGCCACAACTTGAGCACCACGCCGGCCACGTGCCAAGGCGTGTGGAACTGCCGATCGATCCGCTTTCGCAGCTCCGCGATGCGCTGGGTGGAACAGCCGTCGCTATAGACCAGCCCGTCGGCGTTAACGTGGTAGCCGGGCGTCTGCGCAACCAACTCCCGCAAACCCGTGTATCGCTCGCAGCGCAACCGGGAGACATGAAGCAGGTTGACGCCGAGCGAGCGGGCGAACGACGCGGTCGAGAGCATTTGCTCCTCGGTCTCGCCGATGTTGCCCACGATGAAATACGCATTGACGATCATTTTCGACTTGCGCAACACCTGAAACCAGCGGCGGATCTGCGCCACCGTAAAGCCCTTGCCCATCGACTTCAGCGAGGCGTCCTGCGTCGATTCGACGCCAACCAGCAGAGCGATGAATCCCGCCTGCTCCATCTTGCGGAGGACGTCGGGGCGGTCGGCAATCTCCAGCCGGGCGTTGGCGATGTAGCGCTTGCGGATTCGTCTGGCCATCAGCAAGTCGCAGATTTCGACAACCCGGTCGGGCTGGTGCGTGAACACGTCATCGACGAACATGATCAGGTCGGCGTCGATCTGCTCGATCTCCCGGACTATCGACTCCGGCGACCGCGCCGCCCATCGCCGCTTCACGCCCCAGGGATTGAGTGAAAAGCTGCAGAATTTGCAGTGGAACGGACAACCGCGCGATCCGGAGACCTGGTCGAGCTTGATTCCCGTGCTCACGCCCTTGCTGGTAAGGTAGTACGACCGCCGGCGCAACTCGCGGGCGGGCATCAAGCGGTCATCCAGCGGCGCGTTGGGTCGCGGCGGATTGAACACCAATTGACCGTCGTCGCCCCAAAAGACCAGGCCGGCGACGTCCTGCCACGGACGTCCGGCCCCGATTTCGGCCATGGCCTGCTCGCCGTCGCCGCAGACCACCGCGCTGACGTGGGGACATGCATCCAGCCAATAACGCGGATTCTCCGTCGCCGTCCGCCCGCCCAAAATCGTCATCACCCCCGGCGGCAACGCGTTGATGTCGCGCGGATCAGATCGAGGCTCTTCCGGCCAGTTGATCGAATAGCAGACCAGATCGGTCTCCGGCCGAAGGAACGGCTGTGTGCTCGGCGTGCGCTGGTGCCGGAAGTTGACCAACTCGATCCGCTCGGCATAGGGACGCAGCGCGGCAGCGACGTATTCCAGCCCCAAGGGCGGGAAAGACGTTCGGGAATTCTGTGTGCGCGGGTAGGGGAAGACGCACAGGACGTGGCGAAACATAGTGATCCACTCCGGATGCCGTCATGCGCCGGTCACGACCAGCGCGAGCCCGCCGGCATACGACAACAGGTGATGTCGTCTACCGACGGCGGCCGCCGCCGCGTGGCCGATCGGCCTTTGGCCGCGCCTCGTTCACCGTGACGGCCCGGCCGGCGATCTCGCGGAGGTTCAAGTCCCGGATCGCATTGGCCGCCTCCTTGCCGTCAGCCATTTCCACGAAGGCAAAGCCGCGCGGGCGGCCCGAATCGCGGTCCTTGACGACCGTCACGGTCGTGACCGTCCCGAACGGCGCGAACGCCTCGCGCAGGTCGTCCTCGCTGGCCGTGTGCGACAAGTTGCCTACGTAAATGCTGGTCATCACCCCCTCCTTCAAGCTCGGCGCCGTTTGCCGGGCGTGCAAAAATCACTTCACATTCCAAGAAACCGCGTCCGCTGACCACTGCCCGGTCCCGCTTTCGGGACCGGGCAGTGATCGCGCAGCGCGCTCACTCGCGCCTTGACGTTCTCGGCACGCGGGCCTTTCGGACCGCGCCCTTCCTCGTAGGTCACCGTCTGTCCGACCCGCAGCGCCTCGATGGCCGTTCCCTCCAAGGCGCTGTGATGAAAGAACAACTCTCCGCCTTCTCCGCTGATGAACCCAAAACCCTTGTCCGCGACCAGCTTCTTAATCGTCCCTTGCGGCATCACGCCACTCCTTCCTGATAAGAAATCGAAAAACCCGACAAAGGCCGCGATCCCTTCGCCCCGAATCTCTCGGTCAACGAAAATCGCGGCCGACAATAGCAGTAGATCGGCTGCCGTCAGCCGTTGCACGCGGGACTGAAGGTGGCCAACAGGTCTCGCTCCTTTCCCAGTCGCGACTCCGCCGACTGGTCCGATTGCACGCAAATGCAATTGGTGCCGAGCCGCACGAGGTCCTGGGCTTTGCCGTGCTTCTCGAACGGTTGCGAGAAGTCTTCGGTATTGCCCACATAGAGGACTTTGTGCCGATGCCCGCCCTGTTCGCTGTTATGGCGGTGGCCGATCAGGTAGATGCCGCCGATCTTGCGGAACCGCGTGTTCAAGGGGAAAACCTTGAACCGGTACTGGTTGCCGCTCTTGCTCGTGAACGTCGCTTTGCCTAACGATGGCATTCGTTTGTCCCTTTCTGTCTGGAACGTGATTTCATAATCCTTTTGGCGATATGCCTCCCACAGGCATTCATCCCAACGGTCCGGCGGCGTCGCCCGGCACGGGCCGGGCGTCCGTGATGTCGGGCCCTTCTTTGCGCTTCCGGCGGCGCTCCTGCTTCGCCTCGGCTTTCTGTCGCTTCAGCGTTTCCCGCTGACGTTTCGCATAGGTGTTCTTGTCTCTCGCCATACGTCCTCCGTCGGAAGGCCAAGACCGAAACCGACGGGCGGTCGGAGTCGGGCAGGCGCGTTGTGTTTCAGGGGACGACGGTGCCGCCATCCCCCCATCTCGAATGCGCAGCGGCACGAGGCCGCGCCTACCACGCGAGCGGATCAGCCGCGATCCAAGAGACATCCGCGGCAGGTCGCCAACCGGCGACTCGATGCGAGTTCTGGAGGGAAGCTGAAGGGCTCCGGTCCCTTCACTACGACCTTCATCTTACCACATCCGGTTCCCTCCGGCTAGGCCGATAAACCGGCCTTCCAGGGCCTCGCCGCCGAATAATCGGCCGAAGAATAGGGAAACAGCCGTTGACGTGCCCCCGCGGCGTGCTATGATAATACCGTTCGCGACGTGCGAGAGCGACGCGTTTTGATGCGTCGGGTGTTCATTTGCTGCTTCTGTAGCGGCCACTTTGCCCAGCCTTCCGGCCCGGCAACGTTTCATGCCTACGGCTGGCCTGTGATCTCTCTTGCACCCTCGGCCGAAGCCGTGTCTTCGCGCCGAAGTCTCGATGCTTGAGGACATCACCGATTGTGGTGTCGGGTGCTATTGCATCTCCGAAGACGAATGTTGGCGGGCCCACCCGGCGAAGACCGGTAAACACGGGCCGTTGGCGCTTTGTGCCCCAACTTTCGATCCAACGGCAATAACCCCCGGATGCCCGGCTGGCCGCCGCGGCCTCGCGCTCGTTGGATAGGCCACTGAGAAGGAAGCGTTGATGCAATTCGAAGTTCTCGGCCTCGCCGAGCCGCTGTTGTGCGCCGTACGGCGCAAGGGTATGACACCACCACCAAGATTCAGGCTGCCGCCATTCCGCCGATTCTCGAAGGACGGGACGTGCTCGGTTGCGCACAGACCGGCACCGGCAAGACGGCGGCCTTCGCCCTGCCCACCTTGCAGCGACTAAGCCGGGCCCCGTGCCGCGTCAACGGGCGCGGACGGAAGATCCGCGCGCTCGTGCTCGCGCCCACGCGCGAGCTGGCGCTGCAAATCTGCGAGAGTTTTGCGGCCTACGGCCGCCATACGGCCGTGCGGCAAACCGTCGTCTTCGGCGGCGTGGGCCAGTCGCCGCAAGTCCGAGCGCTCGACAAGGGCGTGGACGTCCTGATCGCCACGCCGGGACGATTGCTGGACCTGATGCAGCAAGGTTTCGTCAACCTGTCGCGCGTCGAGGTGCTGATCCTCGACGAGGCCGACCGGATGCTGGACATGGGATTTATCCACGATCTGCGGCGGATTGTGGCGAAGGTTCCCGTGCGCCGGCAGACGCTGCTGTTTTCCGCGACGATGCCGCCGGAAATTCGCACCCTGGCCGGCAAGTGGTTGAACGATCCCGTCGAGGTGCCGCGTTACGCCCACCGCGACGACCGTGCCGGCGATTCGCCAATCGGTGTTCTATGTCGAGCAGAAGCAGAAGCTGGACCTGCTGGCAAGTTGGCTGCGGGAGACTCCGTGGACTCGGACTCTTGTGTTCACGCGCACGAAGCACGGCGCCGACAAGGTGGCCAGGTCGCTGGTGCGGGGCGGCATCGAGGCGGACGCGTTTCACAGCAACAAGAGCCAATCGGCACGCCAGCGCGTGCTGCTCCGCTTCAAGGCGCCGAAACCGTTGGTTCTCGTCGCCACCGACATTGCCGCCCGGGGACTGGACATCGATGACATCTCGCACGTCGTCAATTTCGACTTGCCGGCCGACGTGGAAAACTACGTCCATCGCGTCGGCCGCACCGGACGGGCCGGCGCCGAGGGGGTTGCCGTTTCCTTCTGCAATCAGGACGAGCGCCCGACTCTGCGGGCGATCGAACGCATGACGCGCCAGACGTTGGCCATCGAAAACGGCCTCGCGGCGGCGTCCGCCGAAACGGGCAAGGCATCGCGGAAACGTCCGGCGGCGTTAACCGGTCCGCAACGCCGTGGCGGCAAGCGGTTCTTCCGTCTGTAAGAGTTGCGACTGCGGCAGGCGCTTCCGACTTCTCTGGTGGTCTCACGCTTGCCGCGCCGCCCCGGCTCGCTCAATCGGGGCCGCGCACGAGGCGGACGAAGTTGAAGATGCGGATGACGTCGCCTTGCGGGCCGCGGCCGTGCGGGAAGGCGGTCGGATCGCCGGCCTTCGGATCGCTGCGCTGCGCGCCGGCGCCGTGAACGTCCAACAGTTGATAATTGCCCGAGTCGCCCGCCGCTTGCCGGCCGGGGCCTGGCGGAGGCTCTTGCCCCGGCGGGCCCGGACGCGGATCGCCCTTGCCGGGGCCTTCCGGTCCCGGTCCGCGTGGGCCTTGCGGCCCGAATCGGCCGGGCGGCGGCATCCAGCCGGTGGCCCGGCCGAAGGCCACGTAGACGGCGGCGCCGCCTTGCCGGTCGGGAGGGCCGCCCTGGTGCGTCGTGCTGGTCCAGAAGTACGGATAGTCGCCGTCGCTGAGCCTGGTGGTCTGAAACAGCGGGTCGATCGCCGGCGAATGCGTCGCGGCCGGCGCGCGGGTGTAATCGACGATGCTCTGGAGTTCCTTGGCGTTGGGCAACCGCCAATCGCTGTGGCCGAGATGCTTCTCCGCGTTGCTGCTTCTGGGCCCACGCCAGCGCGGTCTGCCAGTTCATGCCCGTGGCGCTGTCGGCCTTCATCCACATCAGCCCGGTGGCGCGGTCGGTAATGGTGCCGTCGCCGTTGTCGTGGAAATCGTTGTGGCCGTAAGCCGGGTTGCCGCGGACGCAGAGCACAAAAAACGTCTTGTCGGGCCTGCCGGGCATCGTCGTGCCGTAGCCCTTGATGCGGCCATCGGCAAAGTTCACGCCGAACATCTGGTTCGGGTTGGCGACATACGTGGTGCTCGTGGCCCATTGCGAATCGATGGTCCGCTCGCCTGCGGCGGGATCGCCGTAGGCAAACTTGAAGAACCGCGTGTCGATGAACGGCGTCAGCCGGGCGGTGTCGGCGACGTTTGGTCCGCTCACGTCAACGCCGCTGAACAGAATCAGCGAGTACAACTCCTTGATCGTCGGCAGCCGCCAATCGCCGAACCCGCCGAAGCGGGCCGCGTTGAGCTTGGCCGGCAGCCCGCGGGCTTGGGCCGGCGTCCGCTTGTCGCTGGAATTGAGCACGCCGTCGTGCTTGGTCTCGGCGCTTCGTTGCCAGGTCAATTCCGTGTTGCTGTCGTAGACGGTCAGGCCGTCAGCGCTCAGGGTGTAGGAAGGTTTTGGGCCCGGGTGTTGGGCGTCCTGGCCGTAGAACGGCTGGCCAGGTCGCGGCGGCTCGATCGCCTGGGAGTTGTCATAGCACCGGCTTTGCCCCGTGCCGACGATGGTGTAGGGCCGCGCGGCGTGCAGGCTCGACGTGGCAAACGCTACGGCGATGACCAACAGGAGTCGTCTCATCGTTTTGTTCCGCGCGCTCAACTACGTCATCTGCCAGAGGGCCATCCGCAGAAGGTCGCGAAAGCCCTTGTCGGGCGACAGGACGGCGGCCGGCTCGAAACCGCAATGCACCAGACAATCGGCGCAGCGCGGATCGCCCGACGGGCCCAAACCGTCCCAGTCGGTTGCGTCGAGCAACTCGCGGTAGGTGTCGTAGTGGGCGTCGGCCAGCAGATAGCACGGGCCGCGCCAGCCGCAAACGTTGTAGGTGGGATTCGCCCAGGCGGCGCAGTCCAGCGGGCGGTCGCCGCAGAGGAACTCCAAGTACATCGGCGAGGCGCTCAGGCGGAATCGCTGCAGCAACGGCCGGGCCGCCCGGAACTTCGCGTGAATCTCCGCCCGGGTCATGAAAATCTCGGCGGCCTGCGCGGATCGGTTTGGCTCACGGCCGCGTAGCCGAAGGCGGGCGAAATCATGAACCCGCCCACCCCCAGCTCATAAAGATAGTCGAACAGCACGGCGATCTCGTGCATGTCGGTGTCTTTGTAGATCGTCGTGTTCGTGCAGACCTGGAAACCGGCCGTTTTGGCGTCGAGGATGCCGCGGACGGCGGCGGCAAAAACGCCCTCGCGCTCCACCAGCCGATCGTGCGTGGCCTCCATCCCGTCGAGGTGCACGTTGATGAAGAGCCGGCCGCTGGGGCGAAACCGGCCGAGCATCTTCTCCAGCAGCAGACCGTTCGTGCAAAGATAGACGTGCCTCTGCCGCCCAACGAGCGTTTCCACGAGCCGGTCGATCTCGGCATAGACCAGCGGCTCGCCGCCGCAGATGCTGACGATCGGCGCACCGCATTCGGCCGCCGCCCCGAGGCATTGCTCGACCGAGAGCCGCCGGTGCATCGTGTCGGCATATTCGCGGATCCGTCCGCAGCCGGCGCATGCCAGGTTGCAGGCATGCAGCGGCTCGAGCATCAGCACCAGTGGAAAGCGCCGCTGGCCGGCCAGCTTCTTCCGCAGCAGGTACGAGGCCATCGAGCGGCTCAAGGAGAGCGGGAATCGCATGCGGAACAGATCAGGGGTCCGGGGGTCAGGAATCGCTGATCACTGACGGCTGAAAGCTCGGGGCTGCCGCTCTTGTCGCCACGGCCCATTGCGAGAGGGCCAACATAGGGAAGTAAATCGGGTAATAATGATACCGCAGATAAAACACGCGGGGGAAACCGGTGCCGGTGAACTCGGTCTCGGCCCAGGTGCCGTCGTCGGCCTGCATCAACAGCAAGTAGCGCACCCCGCGGGCGACGGCCGGATGCTGGGCCAGGCCGGCGGCCAGCAGGCCCATCAGCGCCCAGGCCGTTTGCGAGGCGGTGGGCGGACCTTGGCCGCGGAGGTGCGGCGACTCGTAGCTGTCGGGCGATTCGCCCCAGGCCCCGCTGGCCTGTTGGTGGACCAGCAGCCAGTTGGCCCCGGCGACAATGGCCGGATCGTCGGCCGGCACGCCCACCGCCGCCAGCCCGACCAGCGACTGCCACGTGCCATAGATATAGTTGACGCCCCAGCGGCCGAACCAACTGCCGTCGGCATTCTGGCTTCGACGGACATAGGCCACGGCCCGATCCACTACGGGATCGCCCAGCCGGCGCCCAACTGGCCGAGGGCTTCGAGCGCGCGGCCGGTCAGATCGGGCGAGCTGGGATCAATCATCGCGTTGTGATCGGCGAAGGGGACGTGGCAGAGGAACTCGCGGTCGTTGTTGCGGTCGAAGGCGGCCCAGCCGCCGTCGCGGTTCTGCATCGCCAGCAGCCAACCCAGGCCGCGGTTGATCGCCGCGACGGTTTCATCGAGGGCCGCGACGTGCTGCTGGATTTCTTTGTGGTCATCAACGGTTCCGTCGGTCGTCGTCGCGTCAAAAGAGATGGTCCCGTTTCCGCCGGCGAGCGAATCGGGATCGTCCCTCATCAATAACTCGGGCGGCAGGGCGTCGGGCGTTGCCGGCGGCGGCGCGAACTGCGTTTGCAGCGCCAACAGCGCCATGGCCGTGTCGTCGCAATCGGGGTAGAAATCGTTGGCGTATTCGAAGCACCATCCGCCCGGCTCGGCATCGACCCGTCGGGCCCAATCGCCGCGGCGGCGGATCTGCCGCACCAGCAGCCATTGGACGGCCTCGCGGAGCGCCGGGTTTTCCGGCCGCACGCCGCTCTGGGCCAACGCCCGAACCGTAATCGCCGTATCCCAGACGGGCGATTTGCACGGCTGTAGCCGCGCCGTGCCGCTCTCCAAGTCGTAAAGCCGCAAGTCGTCCAATTGCCGCTGGCAGTAACGCACCTCGGAGCTGTCGTCCGGATAGCCGAGGCACTTCAGGGCCACGATGCTCCAGACGATAGGCGGATAGATCGCGCCCAGGCCGTCGCTTTGATCGAAGCGGGCGATCATCCAGCTTTCGGCCGCCGACAGGGCCTTGCGACGCAGCGGAAGCAACCGGCGGCGCTGGCACCATTTCATCAGGCCGTCGATCGAGCGGAAGAAGCGGTCCCAGCTCAACGGCCCGCTGCCGCCCTTCAGGCCCGGGCATCGCAGCGGGGGCCAGCGCTCCGGATCGCGCACGAACAGTTCGCGGATTCCCAGCCGCGGCTCCAGCCGCCGCACCGGCCGCAGCGCCGATATGATCGACAGCGGCACGATGATCGTCCGCGACCAGGCGCTCACCGCGTACAGGTTCACGGGAAACCACTTCGGCAGGAGGATCATCTCCGGCGGCACCGCCGGACACTGCTCGTAAGAAATCTGACCCAAAAGGGCCAGATAAAAGCGGGTGAAGCTGTTGACGGCGTCGGCCCCGCCATGGTTCAGGATGGCGGCGCGGGCCCGCTGCATGTACTCGGCCGTCGGGTCGTGGCCGGTCAGCTTCAGGGCGAAATAGGCCTTCACGCTGCCGCTGATCTCGACGCCTCCGCCCGGATACAACGCCCAGCCGCCGCCGGGAAGCTGCTTTTCCACCAGATAGGCCGCGTAGCGGCGGGCCAGATCGGAGTCTTCGTGGCCCAAAAAGGTCAAAAGCAGGATCGTCTCGCTTTCCAGAATCGTGTCGCCTTCCAGTTCGGCGCACCACGAGCCGTCTTCCTGCTGGCGATTGAGCAGCCACTGCCGCGTGCGATGGATAGCCCGGCGCACGGGCGTCCCGAGGGCCTGGATGCTGGCGAAGTCGGACGTTGCCGCTTCCTGCGAGTCGTCCTGCCTGTCCTGCGGCACGACGCGCAGCTTGCTGACTCGAATTCATTTCAAGCCCCTCCCGACGACAGAAGCGATCCTCCCTGACACGCTGCCCGCAAGAAAGAACTTGCGAGAATACTACAGTTTATGCAATGGCCGCCCGGCCCACAATAGCAAACAGATCGGTATGGGGATTTTGGCGGTCGCAGCGGCCCGATGTCCAGTCCGTAGTGTCCGCCGTGCGGACCGTTGTTGATGGCAGGGCCCGCTTGCGGCTCACCAGCCGACGGCGATGCGGCCGACGCGGACGCCGCCGTGCGGACCGCACACGTCGACACCGATGCGCGCCCCCACGCCCACGCTCACATTGCCGTAGGGCGCAACGCCCACGGCAACGCCCGGATAGTACCGCGGGCCCGCGTAATAAGGGCCTGCATAGTAACCGGGGCTCGGATACGCAGGGTAGCCGGCGCCGGCGATCGGATCGCCCGCCGCGGCATTCGGGACCGGGTTGAAATCGACCCAGCGCCCGTCGCTGGTGTACCACATCCAATGATTCTCCGGCGTCCAGTACCACCAGCGGCCCTGGAACCAGCGATAGCGCCAACCCTCGCTTGCCGATCCGTTCGCGCTGAAGCCTGGCGGGGCGCCCGGCTGAATGCCGGCATTCGACCGCGATCCGCCGATGGCGTCCGGTGTAGCGATCAGTTCCTGGGCGAGCGCACCGATGCCCATCAGCGTAACCAATGCGGCGGCAGCGATGCCAACGATTTTGGCTCTCATAAGAACACCTCCTCTTACGTAAAGCAAGATCCTGATTGCGGCCGCGAGAAAGCTGAGATTTCCCGGCAGGCCGGCCCGCTCTTCTCGCGACCTATTATATTAGACGCGGCCGGTTATGCCAGCGAACATCCCCCACAAGGGCGGAAACCGGGGAAAAAGTCCCCGCTGTGCGTATGCGTTATTTCGGGGACGCCCAACCCTACCGGTTCTCACCGGTCAATTTCTGCACGAACCATTCGAAGGTGGCCACCAATCCGACGGCGCCGCTCTGGTCAACGATTTCGACCGTCACGGGGATGATGGCCCGGCCTTTTGCGGCCAGCGGCGCGGCCGACGTTCGCATCTCGGAGGCGCCGGTTACGGCCCGGGAAGAGATCGCGCCCCGCATGGGGTTCTTGAACTTGGCCTCGCAGCGGCGGACAACGGCCGCGGCCTTTCCTTCGAGTTCCGGCATCGCCGTCAGCAGGCATTGGCCGCTGGTGGCCTCAGCCAGCGCCCATTGCGCACCGGCATGGACCGTGCCCAGGTGGTTCAAGTACGCGGGCGCATCGTCCAGTTTCAGAAGATGCTCGCCCGCCGTCCGCGCCTCGCGGATGCCGAGGAACTTGTTGAAGGGGATGTCGGTGACGTTCACGGTGATCGGTATTCCATCCAGATTGTGCTTCAGCACGACGGTCATCGGGTCTTGCTCAGTCTTTCGCTTCGCCTGCTTTGAGTGCTGCCGCTCTGCCCGAGTCGGTGGCCGGGTAGTTGTCCTGAGCATCGCGCGGCGGCAAATCGGCTTGCAGCGACATGGCGAGTGCCGCCCGAACCATCAGAACGGATCGACGACTTCGAGGCCATCAATGTTCGCACCCTCGGCAAAATCCTCGGAATACAGCCGCGAAATGCCGACCTCCAGGCAAGCCGCAACGATCATGGCATCCCAGAAGGAAAGGTGGCATCGGTCCAAGAGAAGCGAGGCGCGGTCCATCACGTCCCAACTCGGGAGGACAGTAGCCCAGACCGAGCGCAGTTCGCGAACATCCTCCCACGCTTGCTCACGGCTGTAGCCAAATGGCTCCAGTTTCTTGCTGGCGGACAAGTACTCGCATGCAACTTGCCAGAGCAGAGTTGCATCCGTTAACGACTCAATCAACGCGATCGCGATCGCTTGTTTCTTTGGATCGCGCACGTCGTGGGCGTAGACGAGCACGTTTGTGTCAATGGCGTTCATGCAGTTCTTCCCGACTAAACCGCGGGGCCTGGGCGGGGATGGGATTTCGCTTCATGCGATCAGTAATCTGCCGCAATGCGCGGGCCCGCTGCTGCGGATCGGTGACAGTCGGCGGCACGGTCAGTGGCCCCTGGATGAGCAGGTCGACCTCGGAGTCTTCCGGCAGGTCACATCGCGTCTGCGGCACGAATGCCCCACCGCGATAGATGGCTTTCGTTCGGTGTGTCATGATAAACCTCCCCTGCTATCTTATCCCGCGGTTGTTGGGTGTGCAACCTCCGCGAGCGAGGCTATCACCTGTCACCTGTGCAGAACGACGGACGACGGACCTCTGCTTCATCGAGCCGTGCCGAGGATGCCAAGATTCTCCCGGTCAGAACCCGAGGTTTATTGTAAAATCGAATGGCACGGTAATCACGTCCATGCCGTCCCAACATACAAACACGACCTTCGCCGAATCGACCTTGGTTTTGAGTCGGTACTCCACAGTTTCCGAACTCCAGATTGGCTTCGCTGCATCGTCCGGACGATTTCCGAGCAACTCTGCGACGATGTCGTCTGCGGACTTTGCTTTGCTTCGCCCGCCCTCCTGGGCCTCGATTTTGTTGCCTGCTAAATCAAAGAACAGTATCTCCGCGATACTATCTAGGCTTTGTTTCGCCTCAAACCGCACGGAGAATAGCGCGTTATCCCACTTCGACGCGCCGGTGTACCCGATCGTGAGGGGCACAGCAGACGCGCTGATCTCTGTGCCGGCCTTGAGGGTGACGTTTTTGCGCGACGAATTCCTTCCTCCCCGTGGCGACTTTGAGCACCAGCGTGCCGCGAACCGTCAGCGCGGTGGCTTGCTTCATTGGGACCCCCGGAACGCTCACTTCCACGATGCAGTGCTTGTGGTCCTTGCTGAGAGTCGGCTGCGGCGGAAATGCCCAGTTCACGTCGCGCCCCAGTTCGATCTCAGCGCCTTTTTCTGGCTTTGTAAGGTCTTTTCCTTTGTCATCGACGAACGCCGCCAGGCGGCTGTGGTCGCTATCGAACATCACCAACTTTCCGTTTGGCTCGACGGCAAGCAGCGCCACGCTGGTTCCGGGCTCCGTCCAGAAGGCTCGCAGTTCGCCGTTTCCCTCTGGCGGCGGCTTGACGACGCGCACACCACACACTTCAACCGTCGTTTGCGATTCTCTGTCGTCGCCGACCGAAACACCACCGCTACCAAAGATGGCAATCGCGATACACGCTCCAACGATTCTTTTCATCGTCGCCCTCCACCTTAATCTGTGGCTCCTCGCATCGGTGTAACCCATATTAGACAACACGGTGAAAAAGCCTCTCCCGACCGGCCACTGTGTTTCGGATTCACTTGCCTTACTTCTCCCTAGTCGTGCGCCTTGATTCTGTTCGAGGGGGGAAAGGGCTGTGTGGCCCAAAAAGCCTCCCGAAACTCCCCAAACTCCTTATACGGCTTTTGGGCGATGTTCTCGAAGCGGGTAGGCAACCTCGCCAGGCGAGCCTTACACGGCCCAGCCGGCGCGTAGGCGATTCACTTCACGGTTGCTTCTTCGGCGAGGATCGCTTCCAGCCCGCGGGCGATTAGTCGCGTGCGTTGTGTATGGAGCTTCTTTGCCAATTGGTCGGTTTTCTTCAGCAAACCTCTTTCAATGCTGACGGAAATGATCTGCGAGCCTTGCCCCTGTTTGGGCCGGCCGCGTTTTCGCTTCGCCCGACGCCATTGCTTCCGCTCCTCCTCCGTGGGCTCGCGGGATTGATCGATCACGAACTCCTTGTCGAATTTGGCCGTTGCGGCCGCCAGTTCCTTCGCATTCATTTGCGTATAGGATTTTGTTCGTTTTTTCATCCGTCAAAACTCCTCCTGAAACTCCCCGAACTCCTCATACGGCTTTTGGGAAAGGTTCTCGAAGCGGGTGTGCTTGTCGAACCAGGCGAGCTTGATGTCGCCCGTGGGACCGTTGCGCTGCTTGGCCACGATCACGTCGGCCTGGCCGGCGATGCCCTTTTCCTGGGCCTCTTCGCGGCTGTGATAGTATTCCTCGCGGTGAATGAACATCACCACATCGGCGTCCTGCTCGATGGCCCCCGATTCGCGCAGATGACTCAGCCGCGGACGATGGCTCTCCCTGCCCATCTCCGTCTGCCGATTCAATTGGGCCAGGCAGAGGACGGGAATCCGCAATTCGCGGGCCAGCCCCTTCAGCCGCCGCGCCATCTTGGCTACCTGCTCCTGGCGCGGATCGCGCGGATCGTCGGGTTGAATCAATTGCAGATAGTCGATCACCACCAGCCCCAGGTTCTGCCGCCGTTTCAGCCGCCGTGCGCAGGCGGCAATCTCGGTGCAACTGCGGGCGGGCGTGTCGTCGATATATAGCGGCGCCTTGCCCAGCCGGGCCGACGCCTCGATCAGCTTCTTGCGGTCGTCGGCCGAAATGAAACCGCTGCGAAACTTGTTGGCGTCGATCCGCCCTTGCGAACAGAGCATGCGCTGGGCCAACTCCAGCCGGGCCATTTCCAGGCTCACGAACAGCGTGGGCACGTTGGCCTCGATCGTCACGTATTCGGCAATGTTGGTGGCCAGGGCCGTCTTGCCCATGCTGGGCCGTGCGGCCAGCACGACCAACTCCGAATCGTGCAGCCCGCCGGTCAGAGTGTCGAGGTCCTGGAAGCCGGAGGGCACGCCCACGCCTTCGCCATGTTCGAGCCGGGCGTCGATGCGGTCGAACGCCTCGACCAGCAGGGCCTGAATGGTGGTCACCTGGTCGGTGCTGCGCTGATCGTGGACGGCGAAAATCTGCTCCTCGGCCCGACCCACCATTTCCCGCGGATCGAGCGTCGGCTCGTAGGCGTCGCGAAGGATTTCGGTGCTGGCGTGGATCAGCGCGAAGCGTGGCCTTGTCGCGGACAATCTCGGCATAGTACACGGCGTTGGCCGCGTAGGGCACGGCATGGACGACCTCGGCCAGATAGGCGGCGCCGCCGACCGCTTCCAGATCGCCCGACTGCGTGAGCCGCTCCAAAAGCAGCGTGGCATCGACGCGTTTGCCCTCCTCGTGCATGGCCAGGAGGTGCCCGTAAAGTTTTTGGTTGGCCTCAGCGTAGAAATCCTCGCAGCGCACGATCAACGCGACGTCGTCGCACAGGTTCGGGTCCAGAAGCAGGCTGCCGAGGACCCCCTTTTCGGCGTCCAGGTTTTGCGGCGGCAGACGGTCGAGGATTTCGGAACTGACCCGGGCAACAGGGCGGCCCGCGTCAGTGCGGTAGGCGGTAGACATGGCAATCCGTTGTTGAAGGACGCAAACTGCCGGCTTCCGCCGACGGCGATGTCAGCGCGCTTGCGAAGAACCAGCGACGTGAACCAGGAATCGAATCATAAAGGGTTCCCGCAAAACCGGCAACCCTCCGCGCATGTGGCTGTGCGGCAACCACTTAGGATTCCCTCACCGGGGATAACCTGTCGAGCGGTGATAAAGGATAAAGGATGAACGATGATGTTCGTCATTCATCCTTCATCCTTCATCCTTCATCATTCATCATTCATTCTTCATCCTTCCCCAACCTCCTACCCCGCCGCAATCTCGAATTTGCAGCAGGGATCGCCATCGTGGCGACAGGCGGTCTGGCGAACCGGCCGGCCCACCACGGTGTTCATCATCTCCTGGTCGATATGGCACACGCTCCGTTGCTGATCGACCATGCTGATGAATGGGCAACTGCGTTTGTAGAGCACCATCTGGCCGCGGTCATCTTCTACCGCTTCCAAGAGTTCACCTTCGGCGCCGAGCAGGTGAACCAGTTGCCGCAGCCGATCCTGCGGCCGCTTCGCGTTGATTCTGTTGTTGTAGTATTCGGCCAGGGCGCGGCTGACGCGTTTGAGCACCTTGCGGCTGAGTTCTTCGCCGCCCAGTTCGCGGACCGCCCGCCAGATGGCGGGTACGACCAGCCGCTGATTGCCGCTGAACAACAGCACGAGCGCCGCCTGGGTAGGCTTGTAGCGATGCCGTGGCCGGCCGCGGCCGCAGCGGCGTTCCGTTTCACGCTCCACAAAGCCGGCCGCCGTCAGGTCGTCGAGCTGCTCGGTCACCGCGGTGCGGGTCACGCCTGTAGCCCCGATCAGGTCGGCAACCGTCTGCGGCGCCCTGCCCACCAGAAGCTTCACGATCCGCAAGCCGGCGGGGCTTATGGAAACGTCAGCCATGGGGTCATTTTCCCATCTTGCGGAGGTTTTGCAGGCACTCGCGGACGCTCTCCATCGTCGACACGCCGGGCTTATAATGCTCCTGCTCGACGACGTACCACTCGGTGTCGCAGATGGTTTCGCAGAGCTCGAAGATTTCCTTCCACGGCACGGTGCCCTCGCCGATCACCGCGCCCGGCACGCCGTCGTGCTCGGTCAAGTGGATCGTCGCCGTGCGATGGGGGAACTTCTTCAGCACGGCCACCGGATCGCCGCCCCCGTTCATGCAATGGTTGATGTCCAACTGCATGATCACGTCCGGGCCGGCGTTGCTGAAAACCACTTCCCACGGAATCCGATCGGCAACCGGCTTGAATTCGACCTCATGGTTGTGGTAGCCCAGCCGCAAACCCGACTCCTTCAGCTCGGCGGCCATGTCGGTGAACATCTTGGCCGTGTCGATCATGGCGGCCACCGAGGCCAGTTTGGCTTTGGGAAGGCTGGGGATGATGAGGATGCCGGTGCCCACCGCCTTGGCGAAGTCGACCGTCTTCTTCCGGGCGTCTCCGCTGAGCGTGGTCAGGCTGGTGTGCATGCCGCTGCACTTCAGGCCGGCCTTGTCAAGAATCGCGCGGTACTGGTCGCCGGTCAGGTTGTAGTCGCCGGCATACTCGACGGCCTGGTAGCCCATCTCGGCCACGGCGGCGATGATGCCCGCCGGATCTTTTACGGCCACGTCCTTGACCGACCAGAGTTGCAAGGAAATGGGGATTTTCTTCTTCGCCGCGTCGGCCAGCAGCATCGAGGTCCGCGTTCCGACGGCGCACAAGGCGGCCGCGCCGACGCCGCACTTCAACAGATTTCGACGTGAGATGTTCATGATTGCTCCCGGTGATGTAGGGTCCCCGCCAAGTTCGATCCTGATGCCTGAAACCGTTCGCGCACCGCGTCAGCGGCCAACGCGCTCGCCGGCCGGGGATTCGCTGGTCCGCCCCGAAACCCCCGCGCCGGACGAGCACCCAGTATAACACCGGGCGCGGGCGCGGTCCATCAGACGCACCCGCCAGGCTTTCATCCCGATCTAGTGGCTCAACCGACCTGAATTGACGGGTGCATTGGCGAGGTCTTAGGTCTAGGCCGGCGTAATCCCGTTGATTCCGCTACCAAACCCCTCCCGGGGCGGGACGTTCCGGCAAGGCGGACCGCACTTGGGGCACTTCTCAAATCAGCCCGCACCGAATATAGTCAAGTAGCGCGTTCGCTTCGGCCTGGGCTCGACCGATGAGCATCGACGAATCCGCCGGCACTGATTTTGCCACCATGCGCGGGAGAGACTATCCCGCCATCCGCCAGTTCACGGTCTTCCTCGAGAACAAGGTGGGCCGGCTGCTGGAGGTGATCCGCCGCTTCGACGGCAGCCGCGTGCGCATCGTGGCCCTCTCGATCTCCGACACGGCGGAGTGCGCCTTTATTCGGCTCTTGCTGAGCCATCCCGAGCAGGGGCGTGAAATCCTCGAGCGGGCCGGGCTGGCCATTGTCGAGAGCGACCTGGTGGGCGTCGAGTTGCCGGACGGGCCGCTCGGGCTTCAGGAAATCTGCAGCGCCTTGTTGCAGGCTGAAGTGAACATCGTGCAGGCGTATCCGCTGCTGGTGCGGCCGCGCGGCCGGCCCACGGTCGCGCTGATGGTCAACAACATCGAGATCGCCCAAGAGACGCTGGCCTCCAAGGGCTTCACGACGATCACCGAGGCCGATCTGCAAGTGGACGAGTAAGCTTGATACGCGCTGTTTGCCGGTCATAATCGAAATGCACTCCGATTTTTCGCCCCCAGTTGTTTTCTCAAAAGGAAAGGCCCGCCTCATGTCACGAACCGCGTTCCTGCTGGTAGCGTCGCTGGTGTTTTGTGGATTTGTCTGCACCGCCTGCGCCGCCCTCCCTGAAATAACCGATCCCGCCAAGGCCATGAAGGACCCTGATTTCGGCATTCAGGGTGAATACCTCGGCGAGGGCTCCTGGTCGAACGGCGACAAGGTCCAAGTCGGCGCCCAGGTGATCGCCCTGGGCAAGGGCCAGTTTACCGTGGTCGTCACCAAGGGCGGACTGCCCGGCAACGGCTGGAAGCGAGGCGATGACATGTTCTCTCTCCATGGCGCACGCAATGGCGACACGACCACGCTCTCCCACAAAGAGTCGCTCTACTCGGGCAAGATCGCCGGCGAAGCGATGACCGTCGCCAGCGGCGATGGCAAGACCAGGCTGGAATTGAAACGCACCGTGCGTCACAGCCCGACCGAAGGCGCCAAACCGATCGACGGCGCCCTGGTCCTCTTTGACGGCACGACAGCCGACAATTTCGATCCTGGGGAGCTGCTGCCGGACGGCAATCTGGAGTCGGAGGCCACCACCAAGCAGAAATTCAGCGACTACACGCTGCACGTGGAGTTCCGCCTCAGCTATATGCCGACGGCACGGGGTCAGTCGCGGAGCAACAGCGGCGTTTACCTGCACGACTGTTACGAGATTCAGGTGCTCGACTCGTTCGGCTTGGAGGGCAAGGACGACGACTGCGGCGGCTTTTACAAGTTACGCCAGCCGGACGTGAATATGTGCTTCCCGCCTCTGACGTGGCAGACCTACGACGTAGAGTTCACCGCGCCGAAGTACGAGGACGGAAAGAAGGTGGCCAACGCCCGAGCGCTCGTCAAACAAAATGGCGTCGTGATCCACCCGGAGTTCGAGTTGCAACACAACACGCCCGGTCGCCAGCGCGAAGGCCCGGCCCCACGGCCCTTGTATCTTCAAGGGCACGGCAACAAAGTGGAATTCCGCAACATTTGGTTGAAAGAGACGAAGTAATCGCCGGCTAACGTCATGGATTGCCGGGTGCCTGGCCCAGGGCGCCGGCAAGATTCCGTCGCGCCCCTTCGTGATCCGGATTGATCTCCAGGGCCCGGCGGAAATGGGCGATCGCTTCGCCCATCCGGCCCTGCCCGCCAAGCAGCGCGCCCAGGCTGTTGTGGGCATCGACGTAGTCAGGCCTGAGTTCCAGGGCCTTGCGAAAATGGACCTCCGCTTCGTCGAGGTTGCCGAGCCGTTCGAGGGCCGTGCCCAGATTGTAGTGCGCCTCGGGATAGGCCGGCTTGAACTCGACGGCCTGCCGGAACTGGGCGATTGCCTCCTCGATGCGCCCCTGCCCATTCAAGGCCGAGCCCAAATTGTTGTGGGCTTGGGCGTAGTCCGGCTTGATCGCCAGCGCCTTGCCATATTCGGCGATCGCCTCGTCCAGCCGTCCCTGGTCGGCCAGCAGATTAGCGAGGTTATTGTGGGCCTCGGCGAAGCCGGGATCGAGTTCCAGCGTTTTCCGGTATTGCCGGATCGCCTCGTCGGTTTGTCCGCGGTCCGCCAAGAGCACGCCCAAGTTGTTGTGGGCGGCGGCGAAACCGGGCTCGGTCTTCAGCACCTGCCGGTAAGACGCCATCGCATCATCGACAAGTCCCCGCTCGGCCAGGATAACGCCGAGATTGAAGCGGGCGTTCACGTAATCCGGCTTGATTCTCAGCGTCTCCGCATATTGCTCGATGGCCGCGTCGCTGCGACCGAGATCGGCCAAGGCTACGCCCAGATTATAATGGGCGATGTAATTCTGTTCCGTGCAGGCCACGGCGTGCCTCCAAAGCGTTTCGCTGTCGCGCCAGTACGAAGTCTGGCGCCAGGCACATCCCATCAGCGCAGCCAGCGCCAGCGCGGCGGCCGTGCCGCAGGCCCACGCCCGACGGGGCGACGATCGGCCCAACTGCGCCAGCCCCCAGGCGACGGCTATGCAAAGCCCGATCTGCGGCAAGTAGGTGTAGCGGTCGGCCCGCGATTGCAATCCCACCTGCACCACCCCGATCACCGGCAGCAGCATGCCCAGGTACCACAGCCAGCCGACCAGCAAGTAGGGACATTGCCGCCGCCAGGCAATGGCGATTGCCGAAATGGCCAGCAGCACAACCGTTGCCGCGGCGATTTCCCACGCCGGCGGGGCCGACGCCCGAAGCGGATAGAGCACGGCGAGGTCCACCGGCCAGAACGATTGGAGCAGGTAGACAGCGTAGGAAACGGCGGCGTTGGCCAGCCGCACGGGCAAGCAGCACATAGTCGGTCGAACGCGATCGCCCCCCACTGGGCCCAAAGCGTGACCGCGCAAGATGCGGCCGCCAACGCCAGGAGCGGAAGTTTTTCGACCACCAGGCGCGCAACAGAAACACCCGCGGCGAGACATTCCGCCAGTCGCCGGCTTTCGATTTCTGAGCGTCAACCGTCATCCGCCCGAGCGGCCAGTAGTCCAACAGCAACAGCACCAGCGGCAACGTGACCAGCATGGGCTTGGCCGTCAGCCCGAGGGCGAACAGGGCGATCACCGTCAGATAGCGAACCAGCGAGAAGCGGCGGCCCGCGTAGCCGGCGTAGGCCGCCAGGGTGAGCACGAAGAACAGGCCGCAGAGCACGTCTTTGCGTTCGGCGACCCAAGCGACCGATTCCACGCGCAACGGATGGACGGCGAACAGGGCCGCCGCCAGTGCGCTCGGCCAGAGATCGCCGGTCATCCGCCGCAGCAACAAGAACAGAAGAATTGTCGTGGCGGCATGGAGCGCTACGCTGGTGAGGTGATGTCCCTCCGATTCCTGCCCGTAAAGGCGGTAATCAAGAATATGGGAAAACCACGTCAAGGGGTGCCAATTGCTGGCGTGGTGGCTGCTGAGCGCCCAGCGGACGGCCTCCGCGGTGAAGCCCTGCTGAACCTGCGGGTTCGCATAGACATACTTGTTGTCATCATAGTTGACGAACTTATTGCCGACCGATTGGCCGAAGACCAACCCGATCGCCAGCAACAGCCCCATGCAGACCGCCAGCACGCTCGCGCGGGAAGACCCGCGGGCCGGCGGAGTTTCAAAAGTTGGGTCACGCTCGGATTCTTGGGCCATGGGATGGCAGGAGTTCAGCGCCGGCGGCGGCGATGATTTCATGGGCGACAGAGGAGGCGGCCGCGGCTACGAAACCAGTTTGGCGAGCAAGTCCGAGGGAGTCAATGCCGGAATTGGACTGGCCGAAAAACCGGCCGCATCAGGCAAACTTCCTTGTCCGCTCTTCTTCCAGAATTCTTCGCACGTCTGCATCGGTGGGCGGCGGAGCGTCGCCGCCAAAGGCCCCGAGGAGATCTGCCAGCGGCTTCCGCGGCGGGGCCGGTTCATCATGCTGTAGGGACGAAAGAATCTTCGCGGCCAGCGAAACCTGCAATTCTTCGGGCCATTGCCGGATCCGTCCCCACGTGTCCTGAAGTTCGTTGGATTGCGAAGCGTCCATCATGGCACCTGATGTCTCGTTTTGGCTCTGACGCCGCCACCCATAATTATCACGCCAAGGTGAGGGGAATGTCAAGACGAACGGCCCGGCGGACGCAGTAACGGATTATGGCGGTTGCAAAACAGGACTCCCAGTCCCGTTAATTTGGCGGCCCCTATATCTCCCCTATGGGCCTGCCCCCTTTATTCTCTTCCCACATGGACTACCACACCGGACTAGGACACGATACGCGAAATACGGCGCACGGAAGCAAAGATCATGAAGAACAAGACACCGATCAACAAGAGGTTCATCGCATAAAGCCGCCTGAATCCTTCGACGCTAATCATGTCAAGAAGGATGTTCGACGCCGAATGGCATACGATAGCGGGAATGACGCTTTTGGTACGCTGAGTCAGGACACCTTGGTAGGCACCGAAGCAGGTCGCCAAGACAATCCTTGGTGGGTCCCAGTGAGTCAGGCCAAAAAGCAGAGATGTCCACAGGATACCCCATTTCACACCCCAACGATCGCAAAGTCGCGTTTGGATGTAGCCACGGAACAGCAACTCCTCGCCGATGCCCGCGAATAGTCCCGCTGATACAACGGCGAATGCAAATTCTACACCAAATAAGTCCTGAAATACTATCTCGTGAGTCCGTACCGATTCCGACGGAGCGGCGATTCCGAGGCCCAGCATGGCGAGTGGAATAGCCCCAATTGCAAAGGCGCCTGAACAAAAAAGAAGAAGGTCCGATGCCGAAATCTGTGGCCATCTAAGCTGCAACCGTTTGCGGAAAGGAACACGGGACATAAGCCCGCCAGCGACCGCAGCCAAAAGATCGGCGATGCCTGTAATTGCAATACAAGCACGTAGTACCCAGGGCGTGTTTTCGGCCCGCTCAAATGCATCCTTGGAACCGCTGGAACTCCCCGGAAACGCATGGAATATAAGCAAGCTTATCAGCAGTGCCGAAAGGGCTGACGCAAAAATGAAACAACTGACAGCGGGCCATATTCGGGGTTTGCACAGCTCTTTGCAACTGCTTGGTGTGTCGGAAGCGCGAAGGGATCAAAACTATTATTCATACAACGCAGTCTTTCGCGGTCGCAAAGGGCGAGGCATGACGATAGAGTATTCAACTTCCCTTTTCGCTGCAAGAGACAAATCGTTCTGACCCCTGGTACGCGCCTCCTCTCCCTGGCCTCTGACCCCTTTCCCCCGCCACGCCGCGCACCCTTTACCCTGCGTCTACCCCACGTCGCCCAACTCGAGCGCCTTGCCGTACCTCGCGACCATCATTCGCCGCAGCTTAGCGTGCGCTTCGGAGGCCAGACCCGGATCGGCCGAGACGAGCGACTGGGCCTCGCGGCGGGCCTCTTCCAGCACTGACTGGTCGCGAAGCAGGTCGGCAATTCGCAGCGGCGGCAGGCCGTGCTGCCTGGTGCCGAAAATATCGCCCGGGCCGCGCAGCTTGAAATCGATCTCCGCCAACTCGAAACCATCGGTCGAGGCGACGAACGCCTTCAGCCGTTCGCGCGCTTCGTCGGTCTGCGGGTCGCCGAACACGCAGCAGAAGCCGGGAAACGTGCCGCGGCTGATCCGCCCGCGAAGCTGGTGAAGCTGGGCCAGGCCGAAGCGATGGCCGCCCTCGATGGTCATCAGCGTGGCATTGGGCACGTCCACTCCCACCTCGACCACCGACGTGCACACCAGCGCCTGAATCTGCCCGCTGCGGAAGCGGTCCATCACGTCGTCCTTCTCGCCGGGCGTCATGCGGCCGTGGATCAGCCCCAGCCGAAACGCCTCCAACTCGCCGTTGGCCAGCGTTTCGTACGCGGCGGCCAGGCTGACGGCCTCGGTCGCTTCCGACTCTTCCACCAGTGGCGTGACGACGAAACCCTGCCGCCCTTCGTGCAGCTTTTTGCGGAAGAAGGCCCACCACTTCGCCCGCTGCTCCTCGTTGGCCAAATAGGTGTTCACCTTCTGCCGGCCCGGCGGATTGTCGCGGAGCGTCGACACGTCGAGATCGCCAAACAGCGTCATCGTCAGCGACCGCGGAATGGGCGTGGCCGTCATCACGAGATAGTGCGGATCGGGACCGGCCTGTTTCAGCACGGCCCGCTGACGGACGCCGAAGCGGTGTTGCTCGTCGATCACCACCAGGCCGAGCCTGGCGAACGACACGTCTTCCTGAATGACGGCCTGCGTGCCGACCACCAGGTCCAGTTCGCCGGCGGCAATCCGTTGCAGCAGGGCCGTGCGCTGGCTGGGCGTCAGGCCGCCGGTGAGCGCCGCCCGCCGCACCTGGCTTTCGGCCAGCATGCGATCCAGCGTCAGGGCGTGTTGCCGGGCAAGCACTTCGGTGGGCGCCATCAGCACCGCCTGGTAGCCGTGGGCCACCGCCAGCAGCATCGCATAAACGGCCACCACGGTCTTGCCGCTCCCCACGTCGCCCTGCAAGAGCCGGTTCATCGGCAGCGGGCCGGCCATGTCGGCGGCAATCTCGGCGATGGCCTTTTCCTGGCCCGCCGTCAACTCGAAAGGGAACAGCCGGCGGATGCGGGCGTCGATCCTGGCCGTGGCCTCCAGCGCCGGCGCGCTGCGCTGGTCGCGCTGCTGCTGCCGCCGAATGGCCACCGCCAGTTGCAAAATCAACAACTCCTGAAACACCAACCGCCGCCGCGCCCGGTCCAAGCTCTCCTGATCGCCGGGAAAATGGATTTGCGGCAACGCCTGGCGGAGCGGCCAGAGATCGTGGCTCGCCAAATACTCCTCGGGAAAAACCTCTTCCAGCACCGGCACGTAGGTTTCCAACGCCGCGCGGACGATCTTTCGCATCTGCCACTGCTGGAGCCCTTCGGTCAATGGGTAGACGGGCAGAATCTTCGTGACCGGCTCCTCTTCCTCCGCGTCGAGCACTTCGACCCGCGGATGGTGCATCTGCCACATCAGTCCTTCGTATTTCGGCTTGCCCGAGAGCATGACGTGCTGGCCGACGGGCAGCCTCTCGCGCATGAAAGCCTGGTTGAACCAAAGGGCGCGAAGGTAGCCGGTGCGGGTGCGGATCAAAATGCCGAGGACGCACCCGCCCGTGCTCGTGTTGCGCAGGTCGGCCTCTTCGACCGTGCCGCGGACGCTTTGCAGCCGGCCCTCCTCCAGTTCTTCCACGTTCCGTTGGTCGCTCAGGTCCTGATAATCGCGGGGGAAGAAGAACAAGACGTCGCGGGCCGTTTGCAGGCCCAATCGTTCCAGCATCTCGCTCCGCGCCGGCCCCACGCCCCTGAGGAACTGCACCGGCGTGGCCAGCAGTTGCGCAGCGGTCGGCGTGGGATCGGCGACGGACATGCCGCTATTTTAGCGGGGCGCGGGACGGGCGGCCAGCGGACTAACCCCTCAAGAACTTCTGGTACGCCGCCACGGCCAGCGTGTCGCAGCGCTCGTTCTCGGGATGGCCGCTGTGGCCGCGGATGTGGATGAAGCGGACTCGGTGCCGCGCGAGCAACTGGTCGAGCCGCCGCCAGAGGTCTTCGTTCTTCACCTCGGCCCAGCGGCTCCCTTCGCGGCGCCGCCAGCCGCTGGCCTTCCATTTCGGCATCCACTCGGTAATCCCTTTGCCCACGTACATGCTGTCGGTCACCAACTCGACCGCGGCGGGCCGCTTGAGCGCCTCCAGGCCGCGAATGACGGCCGTCATCTCCATGCGGTTGTTGGTCGTTTCGCGCTCGCCGCCGAAAAGTTCTTTTTCTTTGCCGCTGGCCAGGTGGCGGAGGATGAACGCCCAACCGCCCGGGCCCGGGTTGCCGCTGCATGCGCCATCGGCGAAAAGCTGAACTTCCACGGGCTTGGCTTCGGGCGTGTCGCGCATCGAGCAACTACAAGGGGCTGGCTCAAGTCAACGGCTGGAAACGGCAAAGAAGGCTTGACGAACCGCCGACAATTGTAACACTGCAACGAGCTTTCATCTACCACAGCAATTTTCGTTCACGGGGACTGTCCCGATTTTTGGGACGAAGTCCGCAAAAATGGGACTGTCCCCACGTCTGTTCGGCACGACGAATGCCTATTGTAGCTAACGGCGGTGGTGGCGGCGAGAGTGTGGACTCGGGCGGCGCTTGGAGACGGCGAGATTCGATATGGCCGTGGATTGTCCCCGTGCTGGCGCAGCACCAACCGAGCCGCGCTCCGCCGTGCGGGGCCGGCCTGGGTGCTACACCGCGGTCTGCGGCGGCAACGATTCCAGGTGGGCCGTCAGTTCGTCCAGGTCGGCCCAGCCTTGCAGATAGAGGCAGACCATCTCGTAGCTGCGAAGCGTGGGGCGCCCGCCAGTCCAAAGGTTGATCAGCAGGCAGGCGATGATCGCGCAATACGCCTGAATCTGAATGCCGACGGGATCGGTGCTCAACAAGTGTCGGCACCCCAGCACGTGCTTGAAGAAGCGGAAGAACAGTTCGATCGCCCAGCGATGGCGATAGATATCGGCGATGATTTCCGCCGGTACGTCCAACAGGTTGGTGGCGATGCGCAAGACACCGTCGCTTGGTGGGCCAGCAGTGCCACCTTTTCGTCCGCCAGTCTTCTGGTGTAGAGTGGCCTGCACCAAAACCACGCGGATGCGATGATCCGGACGCAAGTGGGCCTTGGTAGTTGCGCCCAGCGTCACCACCATATCACTAAGCACCTGGGCCTTACGAGCCGCTTCACTCAGTGGCCGCTCTTCGACAACGTCGCTGAAGTTGCTATTGTCACGAATGCGGCAGACATAGCTGCTTCCCGCCGCCACGATATCGTTGAACAGGCTGAATTGCGCGTACCAGCGATCCATGACGTAGCAGTGATCCGCCGCGATTCGCTGCCGCAGTTTGTATTTCTCCTCGCTCTTGCCGCTGTTGATCGCAGTCGTCACCTCCATCCGCGTGGGCACGTGGCGATCGATGTCGAAGTGAGTGTGAAACCGCCATGCACTGTGCGACCCGCCGTTCTTGTCGCTCAGGTAGGCCGCCTCCGCCAGCGAGGCCAGCGTCTTCACGACGCTACCGTCCACGGCGGTCAGAACGTGCGGCACGGCCCCGCGACCGACGCTACCGCGGGCTGGAACCTGGGCCAACAACTGGCCGAGAATGCCCTCCAGCCGTTGCGAATCGAATACGTCGGTGGCCTCCGAAAGTGAACCCAGCGAAGTTCGCGGGCAGCCCAGCTTTCGCTGCACTTTCTTCAGCCGGCTTGCCTGCTGTAGAGCGCGAAGCGAGCGCAAGGTCGGATTGAAGAGAAACAGCAAGACCAGCATGCAGTACTGGTCGTAGTGCAGCTTGCGATTGCCGGCTTTGTCGCGTCGGCAGCCGACATCGTGCAACCGCTCCAGCAGCGGCAGCAGTCTGTTCAACGTATTTCAGTCCCTGAATGTCCCGTCCGCGGAGCCCCGACGTCCCGTCTGCCATACCAGCCTCCCTGCCATCTTGACAGTTCCCGGCAATGGCCAGATCATGGCGCAAATTCCGTGCCGAACAGACGTGGACTGTCCCCTTCTGCCCCCATGATCCACGACACGCTGGCCAACTCGCACCGCCATCGGGACCTGCCCCGCGGAGTGTCCGAAGCGTTCGCATACCTGCGCCGAACCGATTTCGCCCAGACCCCCGACGGCCGGTACGAATTGGACGGCCAACGCCTGGTGGCCATCGTCAGGCACTGCGACACGAAACCGCCCGACCAGGCCGTCTGGGAAGCCCATCGCCGCCACATCGACGTGCACTACGTCATCGAAGGCGCCGAACTGGTGGGCTATCTGCCGTGGCGCGAAGGTTTGGCCGCGGCCAAACCGTACGACGAAGCCAACGACGCCGACTTCTATGATGTGGCGGGCCAGTGGCTGTCGCTGCCGGCCGGAAGTTTCATTGTTTTCACGCCGGATGATGTTCACGCATCCGACGTTGCCGGCCCCGCAGCGACTGCCGCGGTCCGCAAGGTAATCATGAAGTGCAGAACCTCCGAAGGGTAGGTAGAAATCCCCAAATGGCAGGAAAATACCGGCCGAATAACGATGAAACGCCACTCCTGCGGGTGGTTTTCCGGCAAAGCGGCAAGATTCTCGAACCCTCGGCAACAAACCTCGCAAGGGGATTGTGCGTAAGATTTCTTGTCGGTGCTCGCAAGGGGCGCACAAATTTAAGGAGGAATGTGTGATGAGCCGTTCGTACTGTGGGCTGCGTTTTCGGAATTGGGCCGCGGTGCTGGCCGTTTTGTTGTTGGCCGGCGGTGTCTCGGTGATGATGGGTGAAAGGCAACCGGTCGCAGCCCAGTTGCCCGCCCCTCCCAGCAAAGAAGGCGGGGCGAACTATGCCAAGTCGCTCTCGAAGGCGTTCCGAGATGTCGCCCGCAAGACGCTGCCGTCCGTGGTGATGATCCGGCATATCGGGGCAACTCCCGAGCAGGAGGCCGGCGATGACGAGTCGGCCCAAGAGCCGTTCGGCATGTTGCCGCCCAATCTGCCGCCCGAGTTGCGTCGCTTCTTCGGCGAGGGGCCTTCGATGCCCCACCGCCGCTTCGGTGAAGAGATAAGCACCGGGTCGGGCGTGATCATCGATCCCGCCGGCATTATTCTCACCAACAATCATGTTGTGGCAGGGGGCGGCAAGATCCGCGTCCGTCTGCACGATGGCCGGGAGTTCGATGCCGCCGACGTCAAGCTTGATCCGAAAAGCGATTTGGCCATCGTCCGCATCAAGGGCGCCGACAAGCTCGAAGCGGCAAAACTCGGCAACAGTGACGAGATGCAGGTGGGCGATTGGGTGCTCGCGCTGGGCGATCCCTTCGGATTGGAGGGCACCGTCACCGCCGGCATCATCAGCGCCACGGGACGCAGCGGCCTGAACATCACCCAGGGCGTCCGCGAGAACTTCATCCAAACCGATGCCGCCATTAACCCCGGCAACAGCGGTGGCCCGCTGGTAAATCTCGATGGCGAGGTGATCGCCATCAATGAGTCGATCGCTTCGCTCACCGGCGGCTATCAGGGCGTCGGCTTCTGCATCCCCTCGAACCTGGCCAAATGGGTCAGCCAGCAGTTGATCGCCACCGGCAAGGTGCAACGCTCGTACCTGGGCGTGAGATTGAAGCCGGTCACCAGCGAGTTGCCCGTGCGTTTCAACGTCCCCGAGGCGGAGGGCAAAGGCGCGGTCGTGGATAGCGTCATGCCCAAGAGCCCCGCCGCCGAGGCGGGCCTGAAGACGGGCGACGTGATCGTCGAGTTCGCCGGCAAGCCGATCGAGAGCATGTCCGAATTGCAGCAGGTCGTCGAGGAAACGCCCGTCGGCCAGCGGAAGTCGCTCACGGTGCTCCGCGAAGGCAATCGCGTCACGCTGCCGGTGACAACCGCCGAGCAGCCGGCCAACTATAAGGTGGCGATGATGGAATCGCTGGCCCCCGGCAAGGGCGACTCGGTCCAGGATGAGAAATTGGGCCTGGAAGTGGCCGATCTCACCGCCGACGTGGCCCGAAAGCTCGGTGTCAAGCAGGGCGAAGGGGTCGTCATTACCGACGTCAAGCCGGGCAGCCCGGCGGCAACGTTCGGCCTGGCCAGCGGCATGGTGATCGTCGAGGTCAATAAGAAGCCGGTCAAGTCGGCCGACGACTTCCGGGCGGCCCTGGGCGATCAGCCGCTGGAGAAAGGTGTGTTAATGCGCGTCCGCACGCCGCAGGGCACGCGGTTTATCGTGATCCAGTCGTCTTGAGGCGGCCACACCCGAAGAAGGGGTGAAGGAGCGGAGAAGCCCCGTGGCGCCGGAATCGTTTTGGCCGGCCCGCGGGGTTCTCTGTTTCTTGCCGCCGCGGGTTTACTTCGACGCTTTCGACCACGGCCAGCGGAGATGCTCCCAAAAGCTGCCGCTGAGGATCTGGTAGAGGTTGCTGTAGTCGTCGGTCCACAGCGGCACGACCAGGTCGTCGTCGGCATCGGCCGTGGTGGCGGGATTCTTGGCCAGAAAGTCGTCGTTGCGGGTCACCAACACCCATTCGTTGGAGTCTATCAACCGGTCTTCGTCGCCCGGGGCGTTGATTTGCCGGGTTTCCATGTGGCAGTATTCGGCCGCCTGGCGGACGACCGGGGCCAGGCGGAGGTGCCGGTTCGAGATGTGCACCGCGATCACGCCGCCGGGGGCCAGGTGCCGCTGATAGATGTCGAAGGCCTCGCGCGTCAGCAAGTGGGCGGGGATGGCGTCGCCGGTGAAGGCGTCCAACACCAGCACATGGTAGTTCTGCGGCTCTTTCTCCGCCTCCAGCGACAGCCGGGCGTCGCCCATCACCACTTCGTACTTGCCGCCGCGCTGTTCGCAATCGGTGAGAAAGGTGAAGGGTGCGCCGGCGGTGGCGATGCGGCGCACTTCGGGGTTGATCTCGTAGAAGCAGAACAGGTCGCCCCGTTTGGCATACGCGGCCAAGGTGCCGGTGCCCAGGCCGATGGCGCCCACCCGCACGTTGCCCAAGCCCTGGAAGTAGCGGATGGCCAGTGCGACGCCGCTGTCTTCGCCGTAGTAGGTGGTTGCCCAGGTTCGCCGTTCCGGCATGGCGAACTGGCAGCCGTGCACGATGTGCCCGTTTCTCAAAATGTACTCGTGCGTCTCGGGATCGTTGGCGTCCTGCTCCAGCACGGCCACCACGCCGAAGAAGTTGCGGGCCTGCTCCAAGTGCGTTCCGGCGTCGAAGTCTTCCCAGAAGGCCACGTACCACACCGCCACGAGGGCCAACGGCGCGAACACCACATAGCGGACCCAGCGCCTCCAGCCGGCGCGGCCCGGCACAACCAGCAGCCCTCCCGCAAGCGATATCGAGGCGATCATGCCGATGGGCCACTCGAGATAGTTGCGGAACACCATCGGCGCCACGACGGCCACGAACAGGCCGCCCAGCGCGCCGCCCGCGGCAATCAGCAGGTAAAACTCGGTCAGATATCGCGGATTGGGTTTCAGCCGGGCCACTTCGCCGTGACAAACCATGCACACGAAGAACAAGGCCGAGAGGTTCAACACCACCTCCTGCGGCAATGTCAACGGTTGCTCGCGGTGCCCGATAAGGAACGACGCGACCGACGGCGCCAGACGCTGCAAGTCGGCCTTAATCGCCTCGTGCTCGGGATTCAGCAGCCAAGTCCGGATACTGTTGTAGCCGTCGTCGGTCGTCACCGCCAAAAGAAGCACTACGGCCAGCAACGCCCACAGCGGGCGGATGTACCAGCGCTGGTGATCGAAACAAATAATGAAGCTCAAAAGGTAGAGCGTCAGCGGCAGAATCCAGAGAAAGGGCACCACCGCCACGTCCTGGCAGATATGATTCGTGGCGGCCAGCAACATCAGCGAAGCGCAGGCCGGCAGCACCAGCCAAGGGAGCCCATCGAGCCACGTCGGTTTCGCCGCCTCGACGCCGCCGGCCGACTCCGGCTGCGGCGCCTCGCGATGCCGCAGTTGCCACAGGCATGCCAAGCTGACGGCGCAGAGCGCGCCGTAGAGCAAGAAGGCCCCCGACCATAAGTACGACTGCTGCCGCAGCGCCAAAGCCGGCTCGAAAAAGAAAGGATAGCTCAACAAGGCGGCCAGCGAGCCCACGTTCGACAACGCATAGAGCCGATAGGGCGAGCGGCCCGGATGGCTGCGGCTGAACCACGCCTGGACCAGCGGACTCGTGGCCGACAGCGCGAAATAGGGCAACCCCACCGTCCCGCCCAGCAACAACAAGATCCGCCACGTGGGATCCGAGATGTCGGCCGGTTTGCTCGCCGGCCCGGGCACAATCGGCAGCATCGCCAACGCGGCCACGACCACGGCCAGGTGAACGATCACCTGCCGCCGCGGCGCCAGCCAACGCTGCAAAAGGTGGGCGTAAACATAACCTCCAAAAAGCAACGTCTGGAAAAACAGCATGCAGGTGGTCCACACCGCGGGACACCCGCCAAACCAAGGCAAGATCGCCTTGCTGACCATCGGCTGAACCTGAAAAAGCAAGAAAGCGCTCAACAGGATCGTCACCGCAAAAACCACGATCGCCCAGCGGCTCGCCGAACTTGCCGCCGCTCTGGCAGGGGAGGTCGTTGCCATGGTACACCGCGCTTGTGAAGAATCGCTTCGCCGCCGCTGGAATGTCGCCTTTCGCTCCGCGAAAGTGGCGTGGATTGATCGCTCCTTTCGCGGAGCGAAAGGCGACAGAAGGCTTTCCGCAACAGAAACTACGTAGACTGTTCATTGTAGTGGCCAAAGGGTAGAATCGCAACCGGCGCGTCCTGCCGGAATTTTCGCAGGAGGTCCGCATGGCCCCGATTCGATCCGCTCAGCCGAACCGTCTTGCGGCGGCCCTGCTGGCCGCACTGCTGGCGGCGGGCGGCCGCCCGGCCCTCGCGGTCAACGCCCCGACGCCCATTGGCGTCGTCAGCCACGTCAAGGTCCTTTCCGACAAGGTGGCCGATGTTTCCAGCCTCGAGGCCTGGGAGAAGTCGTTCATCAAAGACGGCATGAGCGACCAGGAAAAGGCGATCGCCGTGTGGAAATCCAACGTGGCCTTCGTCTACCAGGATTCGCCGCCGATCGAGTTTCTGCACGAAGGTTGCGTGCACGACGCCATCAAGGACTTCAACGTTTACGGCTACGGGATGTGCTGCTGCGCGTCGGCCCGGATCGAACAACTGGCCCGATATCTGGGCCTGCCGGCCCGCGGCAACGGCATCAACCTCCACAGCGTTCCCGAGGTGTTCTGGGACGGCCGCTGGCACATGCTCGACGCGTCGCTGGCCCGCGGCCCGACGAGTGAGCCGCCTTGGTAACCGTTCACGGGGACTGTCCCGATTTTCGCGGCCAGCACGACTTTCGCCTGGTAGCGCGTGGTTCCAATGGCCGCGAAAATGGGACTGTCCCCCTGACTGTGAACGGTTACGCCGGCTTGCAGGGTTCGGCACGCCTGATTAGGATGGAACTTTATGCCAGAACGCTACCTGTTGACCGGTTGCGCCGGTTTCATCGCCTCAAAAGTCGCCGAGCGATTGCTCGAAGCGGGCCATGAGGTCGTAGGCGTGGATAATCTCAACGACGCCTACGATCCGCGGCTGAAACAATGGCGGTTGGCCTGCTTGCAGCCTCGCAAGAACTTCCGCTTCCATCACCTCGACATCACCGACCGCGCGGCGCTGGAGCCGCTTTTCGCCGGCGGCGCAAAACGGCCCTTTGCGGCCGTGGTGAACCTGGCCGCCCGCGCCGGCGTCCGGCCTTCGGTCGCCAACCCCTGGGTCTACTACGAAGCCAACTGCACCGGCACGCTGAACCTGTTGGAATTATGCCGCCGCTCGGGCGTGCCCAAGTTCCTGCTGGCCTCGACGTCGAGCCTTTACGGCAAGCACAACGCGGTGCCCTATCGCGAGGATGCCGACACGAACCGGCCGCTGTCGCCCTATGCGGCCTCGAAAAAGGCGGCTGAAACCCTGGCCTTCACCTTCCACCACTTGCACGGCCTCGACGTCTCGATCCCCCGCTACTTCACGGTGTATGGTCCGGCCGGCCGGCCCGACATGAGCGTCTTCCGCTTCATCCGCCGCATCGCCGAGGACGAGCCGATCATCGTTTTCGGCGACGGCTCGCAGAGCCGCGACTTCACCTTCGTTGACGACATCGCCGCCGGCACCATCGCGGCGCTCCGGCCGTTGGGCTATGAAGTGATCAACCTCGGCGGCGACCGCGTCGTGCCGCTCACCGCGATCATCGAGCAAATTGCCCAACTGACCGGCAAGCGCGCGTCGATCGAGTATCGACCGGCCCATCCGGCCGACGTGCCGACCACCTGGGCCGACGTATCGAAGGCCGCCCGGCTGCTGGGCTGGAGGCCGACGGTGGCCATCGAAGAGGGCCTGCGCCGCTGCGTCGAGTGGTATCGCGCCAACCGCGAACTCGCCTGCTCGCTGGAACTGGGAGACCGGAAGGAGTGATCGCCCGGTCCCCTCTCCCTCCGGGAGAGGGTTAGGGTGAGGGCCGGGAGGCAAGAGAGTTTCCCCGGCCTGCGATTGCGCCGCCGCCTACGGGATGGGAAACACCCAGCCGGCTTCCCAGAGCTCATATTCGGAGCTCGGGATAGCGTTGTCGTACCAACGAAAGCCCGAACCGCGCACGATTTGATAACGGTCGAGGAACCTTTTGTTCCTCGGCTCGAACAGGATGCGGTTGCCGATCGACCAAATGAAGGGTCTGTCGGCGGGGATTTGCTCTCGGCTCGCTACTGGCGCCCAGATTGGCCGCAACTGCCACGATATGGCGAGCTTCACGCCATCGCGGCGGTAAAGGAATGGCTCGCCCGAGCAAGGGTTGACCGGAAGCGCATCAAAATACGGCCCTACCAGTTCGTCAAGCGTTTCCGGAAGTTCGCCATGCTGCAGTTTCCAGGCCTCAAGGGCCAGAATCAGACGCACGGCACGGCGGCGGGTCTCCATCGTCGCATACCCGTTGACCATCCGTTCTTCGCCCAGGCCTTGCGCAAATTGGATTGGCGGCACATCGATCAACTTGTGCAAGGCGTAGGGCCATTCGGGGTGCTCCTTCCACAAATCCATGTCGTCGAACCACCGGGACTGCCACGAAGGAAGCGGGATTCTGCCATTGTGCCGTCCCCCATATTCTGCCTCGCTTATTGCTCGAAGCTTGTTCTGGGTTATCTTGATCAGCATACCCATGGCTCGCGTTCGCTCCCAAGGCACATGCAACCAGGCGAGCGTTAATGGCGGCACCGGTTGGTCCGGAACGAGTTCTCTTGCGGCGCTCACGTCCCCGGAGAGGAACCGCTCGATGAGGAGGACTTCTGCGACGATTCGATCGCCGCCGGCCGACGACGTTGCATCGAGTTGCTCGAGCTGGCGGATGGCGGCGGTGATTTGCTCGGACGTCTGACCAGGGCGAGTGGCCCAGTGGACCAGGTGCGCGTAAACGCTTTCAACGTTTTGCTCGGTCGCGCCGTAGCCGGAGTAACTTGCAGGTTCGCGGAACTGCCCAATGATCCTGAGTACGGCCAAGTATCGCTCCAACGCCCCGCCGAGATCGCCTTCCGTTTCGAGCTTGAGCGCGCTGAACTCCATCAATTGAAGCAGCCGGTAGAAATAGTCGCGGAAAGGGTCTTGACGCTCTCGGCTCCAATAATGGGAAAACTTCTCGCGGCTCAATTGCAAGAGCGTCGCAATCAGGGCTCGATTTTCGTTAACCCATACGCGGTCGCTGGCCGCAAGCACAAACAGGCCGCCGCGTATTTTTATCCTTTCGGTACCGGTCCGAGCGGGGCGAGGCGTCATGTCTTGAATTGCCCGCCGATACGCGTTGACCAAGGCGTCTTGATTGGGAGCCACGGATGGTGCGTAGACGAAGCCGGTGGGGAAGATGATGGGGCGAAAGTGGTTGCCGGGGATGTAGACGGACGAAAATGGCACGGAACAGTTCCAGACCGTGTAGACTCGATAGGCCGGAACGCCCATCAAAATCGTCACGGCGGGGATAGCTAGCGCCAGCCCGGCTGGGAGCCACGCCCGCGGGCCATTTCGCTCCGCCAGCCAATCGGCCGCGCGCAAACGCGTTGCCAGCAGCATGGCCAGTGGGATCGGCACGACAGACCATAGCCAGTTGACTTGCCACAACAGCATCAGCGCACACCATCCTGTCAGCAGCAGCCCCAAGATCACGCTGAAGAGGCCGGCCAGAATGGCGCTGCGGAGGAACATCGAGCAAAGCTGCCCTGCCGTGAAACCGACGATCACCGAGGCCAATACAAACGCCATACTGAGGCCCCAGTAATAAACCAGGTGTGACGACGCCATTATCCACGCGTAGGGCGCGAGCCAATAGGCGAAGAAAAGCAAGACGGACAATGTAATCATCAACGGCGCCAGTGCCACCAGCAACCGGCTCAGCCAGATGTACTTCGGCGGTACGCCGCGGTCGGCCATGAATCGGAAGCTGTTGCGCCTCTGATCGGCCATGAAGACACACGTTCCTAATAACGGCAACAGGGCCAGGACCACCAGGTACAGCGGTTTGGCGGCCGTGTCGTAGCTGAAATTGAACCGATCGACGACCAGCCAGCCGGCAGGAAACACGGCCAACAGAATGAGAACTGCGGCGATCGTGGCCATGGTGGCCAGCGACTGCCGCCAAGCCTGCCACACGAGCCGCCAGACGATCGCCATGCGCTCGGGCCGGTAGACGCCGGTCGGTGCAGTGGCGCCGGCGGCGATATCTTGCAAGACGGGGCGTCGTCGCACGAAGCCAGTGATCGCACGGCGCGAAGTCCGGTCAAGATTTTCACGGCCGACGAACCAGTGGATACCCAGCCACACGTCCGTCAAAGCAACGAGAGCAGCAATGGCCGCGCACAAGGAATGACTTGCGAGTGTGCTTCTATGCCTCCATGTGACGCGATCAGCATGGCGATCGCCCCTGACGTCGCAGACGCCGCCGAGACGCCAAGGATGGCGGCTATCAACACCCGCTTCAACAGTAAGGAGAAGAGCGTTGCCCAAAGGAACATCTCCAGCCCGAAGAGACCGACCACCGCGCACGTCGCCGTGGGGAAATCGATCAACATTCGCTCACCGCCTAGCAAGAGCACCAGCAACAACATCAGGCCGACCATGGCCGTCGCACTTGTCAACGCGAAGGCGATTTTGGCAAAAAACGCTTGTCTTGCGACCAACGGCAGCGCCCGCTGAAACTCATAGGTGCCGGCCTCGTGTTCGCCCGCAAACAGCGTTGCCCCACAACCCAGGGCGTAGAAAGCAGGTAGCGCCAAGGCCGCCAGGAAGACCCCTGAAAGCCTGTCCGGTGGATGGATCGTAAACGCGGCGACAAGCAACAACACCACGGTCGTCAGCGCGGCCATGGCGAGCCACAGCGCCCGCTGCAAGCGGTACTCCTTCCAAAACACCCGCCAGAAGATCGAGCAATTCATGGTCGCGCTGCCTCCTGCACGAAGCCGGGCTGGTTGGTCTGGCTCTGGCCGTTGTTGCCCGCCTGCATGTAAGCGACAAAAATGTCCTCCAAGCTCGTCGAATGAATCTCGACCGCCTCGACCGCCTCGTGGGCCCGGAAGATGGCCAATTGCCCCTCGGTGAGACCGCGGACGATCGCCTGGCATTGCCGGCGATGCCAGCGCTGCGAAAGAATTTCGGCGCCCATCGCCGGCTGCGTGGCGGCCCCATCCCGCAGCGTCACGGTCAACTTCCGCACCTGGGCCTTGAGTGTGTCGAGCCGCTCGACCAAGACCAATTTGCCCTTGCGGAGGATAGCCACGATGTCGGCCACCCGCTCCACCTCGACAATTTGGTGGCTCGACAGGAACACGGTTTGCCCCTGGGCGGCCCGATCGACCATGCTTTCCAGGAACTCGCGGCGCACCAGCGCGTCGAGCCCGGAGGTGGGCTCGTCGAGGACCAGCAATTCCGGTTGATGCGCCAACGCCAGCGATAGCGCCACCTTCGCCCGGGTTCCTTTGGAAAGCGTTTTGAGCTTCTTCTTCGACGGCAGGCCGAACTGGGCCGCCAGCCGCGCGTATTCGGGCAGAAAACCGGCACCGTAAAATCCGGCGGTGAACCAGCCGATTTCCTCGACCGTCATCCAATCGTAGAGCGTCGGCCGCTCGGGCACGTAACCCACCCGCTGCCGAATCTCCAGCCCTTTCTTGGCGCTGGAAAGGCCCAGCACTTCAGCCGATCCCGAGTTCGGCTCGGCCAGCCCGAGCATGATGCGGATGGCAGTTGTTTTGCCCGCGCCGTTTTCACCCAGCAGGGCGAAGACCACGCCCGGCGGCACTTCCAGCGAAACCGCGTCGAGCGCCGTCTCCGAACCGAATCGCTTCGTCACTTTATCAAGCCGGATTACCGGGGCCATGATAGTTGCTCCTTGTGACTTTTCTCCCCTCGCCTTCGGGAGAGGGGCCGGGGGTGAGGGCGCTCACCGGCAACGTAATCTCTCTCCCCTCGCCTTCGGGAGAGGGGCCGGGGGTGAGGGCGAGTCAGCGACAACGTAATCTCTCTCCCCTCGCCTTCGGGAGAGGGGCCGGGGGTGAGGGCGCTCAGCGGCAACGTAATCTCTCTCCCCTCGCCTTCGGGAGAGGGGCCGGGGGTGAGGGCGACTCAGCGGCAACCTCGTCGAAAATCGTTTTTCTTTTCTCGTTCATATAGCCCTCGCCTTCGGTCGTTGCCCCCAAGAGGGGTCCAGTTTGCTACGAACTACAAATCTCCCAATTGCTCCTCCACCAGCGCCCGCAGCTTGCTCGGATCGAGGCGACTTTGCCGGGCCTCGGCCAAAACCTGTTCCAACCGCGCGCGGATCAGGTCCACGCGCTCGTCGCGGCAACGATGGCCCGCGCCGGCGGCCACGGCCAGGCCCGTGCCGCGCACCGACGTCAGCACGCCGTCGTCCTGCAATTGGCGATAGGCCCGGGCGACCGTGTTGGGATTGATCGTCAGCTCGCGTGCCAATTCGCGGACCGAGGGAACCAATTCGCCCTCTTTAAGCACCTCGCCCGCCACGGCGAACTTGATCTGCCGAACCACTTGGTCGTAGATGGCCAGGCCGTTGGCGAAGTCGATTTGGAAGAACATAGGCCGTCCTCCGTACTAGCTCGATAGTACAGTATATGCATTTCGTCCCGTTCGTCAAGGGGAATCCAATAAATTCCTGTCGAACCGAGCTACGGGGTCAGGGCAACCGAGGGTTCAGGGTTGGGTCCGCCGAGTTTTCTTGGCGATGGTTATTAGGGCCAAGGGCCCGCGCGTTCGCTCAGCCCAAGGGCAACGCCCTGGGGACGGAGGCAATCTCGCCCACTGATCGGCCCAACGGGCCAATCATTCGACGTGTCCCCTTTGTGCGTCCCATGGAACGCTCGCCGTTTGCCTGCCCCGTGAACGGTTGCCGGTTCCGCAATCAACAACGGAATCAATATCGGTCAATCGTCCTCCGCCCCGTTCAGGTCCTCCTTTAGGAACACAGGCTCGCCCAACTCCTTGCGGATCGTCCGTCGAGCCGGCTCATTGTCCGCCCGCCGCCCGCGTGCTTCCTCGTATCCTTTGGCTATCGCGCGATCAATCAGGTTGTCGGCGAAATCCAGCACGCATAGGTGTGGGGGCTGAGCGCGCCAAGGTGAACACGACGAGGTGTTCCTTCGATTGGGCGTCCACCCGCTGGGCCTGGTCGTACAGGTGGCTGAAGGCAGCCGACACGTTTTCCAGGAAATTGTGCCGCTCGATTCGTTCCGGGGGCGACGCCTGGATCAGAATGACGTGGGTTGCGCCCCAGAGGGCGGCCGCCTCGACGGGGCTGTTGTGTGCAAAACCACCGTCAACCAATTCCACCCACTGCCCGGCCCTCGGAAAATCGCGCACGGTCCGCGGGGGGAAGATCGGATAAATGGAGCCCGAGCCCATGATCACATCCAGCAGCAAAGACGGATGATTGGCCAACGCAATGCCGCGCGCTCCGAAAGGCGGCGCCGGCGACGATGGGCCGGCCTGGCCGTAAAAATACAGGTCGCTGGGCAGTTCGGTCGCCGACTGGGCGAGGCACAACGCGGTGACCACCAGATCGCGCTTCAGAAGCTTGCGATCCAGCAACTGCCGTCCCGTGGCCTTCAGTTGCTGGGCGTCCGTCAGCTTGGGGTCCCGATCCAGCGGCGACAACCCACATGCCGCCAAATGGGCGTCGATGAGTTCGGAAAACTGCTGCGCCAGCGCGTGCTCGATGCCGGAGCCGCGGGAAAGGGTCTGCTCGTAGAACAGGACCGTCACTATCTGGATCAGTGGCAGGCCGAGCAGCCCCACCCAGATCGCCGGCCGCACCAAGCGTCGCGTGCGGGCAAATCGCTCCGGCGACGCGGGCGAAAAGCGGCTGCTCGCCACACTCGCCACGCCCAGGATCAGGAGGCACCATGCCGACCAACGAATGCCGAACGTACACCACAGCCACCCATGGTGCACGAGATGGTTTGTGCCCAAGAAACCGCCATGGCGTCACAGGGAGATAGCCCAACGCGATCTCCGTTGCTCCCAGCAGCAGCAGTGCCAGCGATCTGGCCCGCGCTCGGCGGCCGGCGTCCGTTGGGTGGCGGCCTCTGGCCCACCGAAACACCAGTGCGGTTTGTGCCAAGGCAAACCAAAGCCCGATGTTGGTGCGAACCAGCGGCGAAGGACAGACGATGGCACGCTGGTCGAGTCCCAGCCAGGCGTTGCGGAAAGCCGCCCGGCCCGGCTCCGTCGCCGAAACGCCCAGGGCGATCGGCAGGGCGTTGATGGCCCCGCCCGAAGTGCCGATTACCAGATCGATGCCGACCTTCGTCGCCGGATATTGTTGCCGCAGGCGGGCGAGTTCTTCTTCCAAGGCAGCGACCGCCCCCACCTGGTAAGCACACTTTGCGCCTCCCCCGGAAAGGACCACCGCCAACCGTGGCGGACGGGGCTGGGACTGGCCATATTGCAGAAGGATCGCCCCCACTTCTTCCAGCGAAACCTGCTGGCCCACATCCTCGTTCGACTGGCCCTCGCCGCCAATCCACTGCCCGACCGCTCCGTATCGAGCCGGCCAATCGTCCAGCCAGCGAAACCGCTCGGGCAAGCCCGTCTTCAGCAACGCGCCCACCAGTTCCGCTTGCGCGAACCCCGACCGGGCGATCACGGCGTCTTGCGGGATCCACAGCCCATCCAGTTCGGGGAAAGGCAGACGCCGCACCTGTCCCGCCGCTTCCGGCACGTCGCTCAGTGCATCGTCCCACACAAAAGCGACCCGCCGAGCTGCCGGCAGCCTTGTCCAGCAGCAATCGCAGCGAATTGCTATGAGAACAGGTGTACATCGTATGATCCGACGGCGTGTGAATCCCTCGCCGCCACATCGCGTGCTCCGGCGCGATTTTGCCTGAAATGGACAAGGGATCGATGAATAGCAGTTGCACCTGCCCGTCGCCGATCGCCTGTCGCAGATCGTCGAACGTTGCGTAGCGGCGAGTCGGCTCGGACGACACACGCGGAACGATAGCGGTCGTATCGCCCTGGTTGGCGGCGATCGTCAAGTGCCAGGGCTGATCGAGCGGGCAGGCGCAACAAGGTCGCCAGGTACTTGCACGGTAATGCCGCCCCTGTACACTGGCGTGCCACAATGCCCGATGTGACCACCGCCACGTCGATCAATCCGCGGTCGAGCCAGTGCTCGATGTCCGCGTACGTGCCGGCGGCCAGACGGAACCGCACGGGCCGGGCGCTTGCGCGGCCGAGTTCGGCGAAAAGACGGTCGTAGTCCCGCAGCTCCTGGTGGAAGTCTCCGTAGGCCAGCAAGCCCACGCGGACTTCAAGCGGCGGCCCGGCGTCCGTCCCCCCGCCGGCCGCGGCCAACGCCAGCACGATCCAAGCGACGGCGTGCGAACACATGCGACGGACCTCCTGCGGCCAGGTCTGTTGTAACGTCGCCAGTCCCGATACACAAGAGCCCGACCTGGCGGCCGGCGTCGCCCAGCGCCGCAATCTTGTGCCGCGGCAGCCTCCGACGGCGCCGTCGGTCACAATCCAAGAATGGTGTAATACCTCTTGGCTCGAAGGATGAACGAGCCGGCCGTCTCGAGCGGCCGCGGTCGAGAAAGTAAAGCATTACCGCCCCGTCGTGCCAATAATTGGACGTATTCCCTTTGTGTGCCTTAGGGCCAAGGGCCCGGGCGTTCGCTCAGCCCAAGGGCAACGCCCTGGGGACGGAGGCAATCTTGCCCACTGGTCGGCCCAACGGGCCAATCATTCGACGACCGATTCGTCCCGTTGGGCCGGTCCCGCGTCGTCCTGCAAGGTAACCGCAGAGGACGCAGAGGTCCTGATCAATTTGCATTTTGCATGCGCTCACGGGGACTGTCGCGATTTTTGCGGCGCTGGGGCGGCCCCGTCGTTTCATCAATCATGCGTCGTCCCCCTGCCCCACTCTACCCTCTCCCCTCTCCTCTCTCCCCTATCACCCGCCCACCGGCCACTGTCGCTTATCAATCATCCTTCGCCCAAAGTCCCCTCGCCGGGCACCGACCGAAGGTTGGTCGGAGAGGGTTAGGGTGAGGGCCGCGTCCCCTCGTCGGGCACCGCCCTGTCGTGCCAATACTTGCACGTGTCCCCTTGGCGTGTCGTCCCCTCGCCGGGCACCGACCGAAGGTTGGTCGGAGAGGGTGAGGGTGAGGGCCGCGTCCCCTCGTCTTATTAGCCTAACATTAGACGCCGAATCGCGCGGCAACCTCTCCACAGACTTGTAACAATCACTCCGACCGTCATGCCGATAAAACAGCCGCATATTGAAGCAAGAAGAACAAATAGCACCGCGAACAAAGGCGACGGCAGAACGCCGCCCACGGGACCGTTATTTGGCACGATAGCCGCGCCAAGAAACAGCAATACTCCGATCAGCGTGCCGAGAATGGTGAATGTTCTGTGCATGCGCACCTCACCGGGCGTGAACTTGCCAAAGGCCGCTCCAAACACTGGAACTCGGACACCAACAATTCCGCCGGTGCAAAGCCCGCTGATTAGTCCGACCATCGCCACTGTGCCGACTTCAAGCCCGAGAATACCGCCCAAAAACGCAAAAGCTAGAACACTCCCAAAGCTCCAAGTGACGGCAAAGATCAGCACGCCTGCGACAATCCTTGGTATAACTTTCCAACCCTGCGCCGCACCATTGCGTATGCGAATGGAGGGACCCATCAATCGGGCTGATTTCAATGCGGGAGTGGCACCCCAGTTCAGTCGCGTGATTGCGGCAAGGAACCTTGTCTGAGTCCACAGAATCATTGTGGCGATTGCCGTGTCACACACCATCCCTATCGCACTGCGACGCACAAGATTCGGCTGCCTCGCAGCAAGGCATTTGTCGATTTCGGAATAGATCAGGTACACGAAGCCAATCGCCGTAACCGCCCCTAGGAACGCCGATAACATCCATAAGCCAGGCTCAATGCGCCATCTTCGTAGAATACCAGCGTAGAGGCCCATAGTGAAAAGGGTGTATCCGGTGATAAGCCCGAACTTCATTTCTAGAGGAAGCACCACCGCCAAGGCAAATGCGAACAAGCCGGCCATCACGTACCAATGGGCGTGTTTGACGATACGATCGACATCATTCGGTTCCATCAACGCCTTCCCCGATTTGGCGCGAAGTTGGCAATTACTGCGGCACGATCCTTCGCCAAGCTCCCCCGTCGTTCGTTCTTCACCCTCTAAATGTAGAATGTCCCCTTCGTACGTCTGATGATGGTCACTCGGACTTAGGTGGCAGTTTGGGTTTGGGCTTGGTTTTGTCGGCGAGGTAGTTTTGGCGGGTGACGACCTTGCGGCCCGACTTGGCTTCAAGCTGGCGACGGGCGCTGCCCGCCACCGTTCCACCCTCCTGGGCAGTTAACTTCAGTTGTACACAAAGTGTGGACAACTGAACTTCGCTCTCTTTTCGCTCGCGGGCCTTCATCATGTTCCAGTAATTTCGTGGATTATCGCTATCGGTGAGGACGGCGATGATGTCCACGACCGAGAAGAACCACTGCTCCTTGTGCCAAATACGTCGAATCTGCTTTGCCCCAAAAACAACCATCTTGCCGTGTGAATCGGCGGGGAGTTGTTCCTCGCTCATGGGATTATCCCTTTCTGAAGGCTGGATCGGATTGTGTTTTCCGCATCCCAGGGGTCGGCGATTTCGATGAACGCCCAGACGACCCGCACGCGGTGGTCGGGCGACAACAACTGGTCGAGCGCGAAAAACCGCATCTCGACCTGACTACGGTGGGGACGTTCGACACGGGCGGTGGCGGAATTGTTTTTCGTATTCATAACCACCGTTTTAGCGCGATCGCCCAAAGGGTACAATCCCATATCGATAAATTCACGGCCTATCCGCGAAAGCAGCGGGGAGCGTGGTGTGGTGCGTCGATAAGATCCAGTCGTGGTGAGTTCGTAACTCGTTGGGCGGGTCGATCGCAGCGAGCCGGATGCGGGAAATCCGCCCGTCCGGTTCGATAAAGGGGGGTGGAAACGGAACATGGCAGACGGATATTGCGCCACACAACGGGGAGACCCTTTAGACGTTTAACCGCGAGTCCGTAGGCGAGCGTTCCATGGTCTCAATCCAAGCTCGCAAGCGGCCGACCAGGAGCCCCGACGAGCGACCAGCCGCAGCCTAACCCACTGCGCCACCTCTCGACTCTAATCTCTTCTAGGAAATTGCACCACGGAAGGCAGCTTGAAGAACTGTTCACTCGGTTGTCTCGGGCTTCGCTGTCGCTGCCAACTGCTTCAGCGCGTCCACGAAGGCATCGCCTTGAAGATTGGCAATCTCGTATCTCGGGGTGTCGGCATCATGCAACTCCCCAAGTGCCGTTGTTACGCCCGTGCCCACTTTCTTCACGGAGACGAAGTCCTTGCCCAAGACAGCAGTCAGCCGTTCCCCATCGTTGTAGAAATACTCCTCCAGAAGCGGCACGACTCGATGATACCAGACGAAACGCAGGTCATCTGCGCCTGCCGCTCCGTCCAGCCCCATGAAGTAGCTGTGACCGATACGGTGGTCACGGTCCAACAGGGCGGCGACCCGCTCGTTAAGGGACGTCAGCAGTTGCCCGAGGTTCACCCCGGCGACGGTGTTCAGAAAGGACGGGTCCGGCTCCAGTTCCTTGAAAGTGAACCGCCGCCGCAACGCAAGGTCGAGAAGGGCAATGGAGCGGTCGGCGGTGTTCATCGTGCCCAGGATGTACAGGTTGGGCGGCACCCCGAAACCATGCCCGGAGTAAGGCAGGGTGACCATGACCTGGTTCGGCTTTCCAAACCGCTTGTCGTCCTCGATGAGGGTAATGAGTTCCCCGAAGACCTTGGCGATGTTGGCACGATTGATCTCGTCGATGACGAGCAGGTACTTCGGGGGGGTGTCCTGCCGGCTGCGCCACGCCGCCTCTGCGGTCTTGCAAATCTTTCGGAAGACACCGGGGACGATACCGTAGCTGATGCGAGCCTCCTCCTCTTCAGGCGGAAGCGGCTTGAGCCCTTCCACGAACTCCTCGTAGGCGAACGACTGGTGGAAGGTCACGAATTCCATGAACCTGTGCCGGGCAGCGCTCGGCAGTTTCACGTCGTTCCCGGCTTCCTTCAGCAGCCTTGCAAGTTCCTGCTCCTCCTCCAGGCTGACGCGGAACAGCGTGCCCCTCGCCTTGTGGCTAACGGGCTCAGAACCTCTCAGCACATGGTTCGTAGCCAGCGTTGCCCACGCGACCGGGTTCTTGAATCGCTCCACCGGCTCAATGGCGATCCCCTCGAACTCCTTTCCGTCCTCAACCTGTGTGTGAAGTTCTTTCTTGACGCGAGCGAGCGCGACCATCTTTTTGTGCGGGTGCGCCAGGTAGCCGAACACCAGATCGCCCTCCCTTGCTTCTTGGAAATTCTTGGCAATCTTGCGCACGTCGAAGAACTCCTCCCCCTTGTCGAAGAGGTTGTCCCAGGTCCACTCCTTCTCGTTGGCTGTGATCCACCAATACGCAGGCTCGGCTTGCGTCGGCTCGCTTTCCGCTCTCACCTCATCTCGCAGAGCCCGGCACTTGGTCTCGTCGTCGTTCAGGACCGCCTGCCAGTACGATGCAGCCTTCTCCGGCGATACGTTTTCGTGAAGCAGGAAGTAGGTGGCAAAGTGGTTCACGAGCCACGTTTTGCCGCAGCCAGGTGGACCGTACAGGATGAGGTTGTGCGTCTTGGCGAACAGTGCCTGGAGTTCTTGGAGAACCCCGTTGGAAGATTGATGGCTGGGCGTCCCCGCCTCCAGCTTGTCAAGCGCCTTCTGGATCTCAGGATCGTTCGGGTAAGTCCTCCGGTATGCACTCTTGATCTGCTGCCACTCCTCGTTCGAGAGAGGTGTCACGGCGTTCTGCTGGAACTTGATGGGGACTTCCACCTCCCTCGTGATAATCCAGTCCACAACCCGTGAGTGCCGATGCTCTGAATCAGGAAACACGATGCCGTTGTTCCTATCATCCACTGGCGGGATGTAGTCGCTCTCCACAATCCCCACACCCACCACAACCTCCTGACCCTTGTTGGCAACGATCAAATGCCCCTTCTTGATGTCATCTGTGAACCGGCAAATTGACACTGCCCCACCTGCCTTCTGACCCGCCGCCACGAGGGCTTTCCGCACCTCATCTTTATTCCCCTTGAAATCGCGGTAGTCTGCGTCTTTTAGCCACCCGATGACGATGCGGCGCACAGCCCTGCACTGGTCCCAGAACTTCGCCTTCTTGCCAGGCGCAATTTTCCAGATGTTTCCGGTGGGCTTTCCGTCCTCTCCGCGAAGCAGGCAATCATAGAGGAACTTCATAATCTGGCGAGTGTCGAACCCGTCGAACTCGGGCAGCGAGCGGAGCGTGGACAGCAACTGGATGTTGCAAGCAAGCTGACCGTCTTTGGGTTCCCGCCCGAAGTGAACCAGAAGTCGTTGCAGGTGGTCCACTTTATAGATTGGCAGGAACTCTTCCGGGAAATACAGGTAGAGAGGTTTGGCTCGTAGCGCATAGGAGAAGCCGAGATTCTTCACTGCGATGTCATCAAGGTTGTCGAACTTCTTGTTCTCGACGGCTGCTACGAGCTCGGCAAACCCCTTCTTGATCTGCGACAACGCTTCTTCGGGGTCTTTGGTCTTGAATGCCGGGTGCAGTTGCCAAGAGCCTTTCTCCTCGTCCCACCAGATGCCGTGCATCTTCCTACTGCACCGCTGATACCGCCGAGCTCCTTGGTGGGGTACTCCACCCAATAAGCAAAAGTATCGCGAGAACCCCGCTTGGCAGCGTACTGCTGCAACGTCATCTCGCCCAGATTCTCCTTCGGGAAGCGACGAACAAACTCCTCCCGTGCCTTCCGTAACTTGTCCGGCATGGTCTTGGGATTCTTGGCAAGCCACTCGTGCAGCTTGCCTTTCCAGTCCATGTCATCGCTCATGGTCGCACCCTTTCATCTGGAACATTTGCCTCAGCTGTTCGATAACCTGCCTTCGCCCCTGCCCTGAACCGAGGTCAACGCGGACATCCACCGTGGTGACGACAACGATCTTCCCGTTAGTGCCTTTCAGGGCAAACTCCCGGCAGAAGGCGCTCTGCATATCAGCGGTTTGCGGGTACAGCATCAGTACGCGAGGGCAGTTGTACCGATGCGCGTAGGCAAACATCTGGTAGAAGTCGTCTTGCGCCACAACGGCACCGGAAACATCCGGCTTCAGTCTCTTGTACTTCGCGTCCACCAGCAGTGGGAACTGCGGGGCGGTCTGCGAATCTGCGCAACCCCTACGGATGACGAGGTCCGGCTTGAGGCGGAAGGCAGGCTTACTATCTGCCTGTGCCAGCCAGCGGGCCTCGCCTCGGGCTCGGGGCAACAGGTCGCAATCCCAAAGGTCATGCGGCAAGATGCCATCCCGATGCCTACGCACGAAATTGACCAGGAACCCCTCGAATACCCGGTTCATGTCGAACACGAAAGCGAAAGCCGACAAGTCTTTCACCGCCAGTTGCATGATCCCACCGTCAAGGAAGAGGCGGGCAAGGTTCAGGAGTGGCTCCAGGCGGCGGTTCAGTCGGGTGAGCAGCGCTCGACTGGCATCGCTCGCCGTCAGCGATGGCAGCAGCGTTACCTCGTCCAACCACTGCCGCAGTTCCCCCAGCATCTGCCGGTTGTCACCGTCCCGCGTTGCGCCCCAGAGGCGCTCGACCACGAAACGGAAGACCCGGTTGAGCGGGATGTCGGCAGTGAACTCATCGTAGGCGACGGAGAACACGTGGTCGCGTCCTGGACGGCGGACCTGTTCTGCAACACGCCACTTGCCCTTCAGGGTATGTTGGTCGTCTTCGACCATCAGATAACCCCGGCTTGGTCCGTGCTGCCATTCCTCGCGCAGGTGCAAGGCGAACAGGCGGGTGAGAATCTCGAACCAGTCCATCTTCTCCTTCAGCAAGTTCGCCAACCCTTGTTCGCGGACTTGCACCTCATCTGCGATCTGGAGCATGTGAAGCAGGTTTCGGGTTGCCTCCCGCGCACGCTGTCCTTTGTCCGTCGCTTCACCCGCCCAGTAGATCTTGGGCAACACTTGTACCGTCCGGCTGCCCAGACGGAAGACCCCAACGTGTTGCGTAGCGAGCAGCGCCTTCCTGCCATTGCGGACGACGGGCGCAACAACTGCGCGTCCGCTTTCAGAGCAAGGCGGTCGAGGACGGCAACATCTTTGTCGGTCCACTCGAACTCCACCGGGTCATGCTCAAAGAGGGTGATGGGTTTTCCCATGATGGGACCCTAAACTTTGTCGTTGGTATTCCGTGAGATTATCGTTCCATCACCACAATGATCGCTCGCGCATTCCCCGTGAAACTAGGCGGATCAAATTCAGCCATTCCTTTGACAGACCAGCCATCTTGGACGTGATTGTTAAGTAACGCTGCAATCTTCGCAGGATCGAATTGAGCGGTCAGAACTTTGTTCTCGATAATGACAACCTTATATTCCTTCGGTCGTTGGGACCGCTCAACCATTTCCTCAAGCAACTTTTCAATCTTCGCTAGGTGGGCGACGATGGGGTCTTGTGACAGTATTGCGTCTGAAGGCAAATTTGTAGGCTGAGACGCATTCTCGACCAGTTCAGACTCCCACCCGTCTGGGAGTGAGATACCGAGACGCGAGTCGTTCGCCATGGAAGAGCCCGACTCCTCAAGAACTGCATTGAAATTAGGAACCACGATTTCGGCATTGCAACTCTTACACTTCGCTTTTTTCCCAGCAGCCGAATCATCGACTTTGAAGTGGCGTCCGCACTCGGGGCAGGAGAATTCGATCATAAGAATTTCCACAAATCCGTTGGCGTGAGGAGCGTAGCGAGCTCCCAGCAACTCACTTCTGACGTAACCATCTCCGACTCAGGGTAATCGTCTCCGTCTTCCCAGGCCCGCGCAGGCGCTGACCTGGAACTGACCGCCGCGACGGCCGATCACTTTATGCCGCTCTTGAGACGGAACGAACTTGAGCGGAGGCATCCTCATATCCTTCCATCCCGCGCGTTCCAACTGGGGGACTGCGGGGGGGCACAGGCCGCCATTCTAACTTTGTTGGATCGTGGCGACAAGCAGGACGGCACCCTCCGTTGTCGGGGCAACATCGGTGGGGTCTGTCGCCGCGAGCCACAACTTGGGCGGCGTCTCGTTTGGTCGCGCACATGAGATCTGCGGAGCCGGACACAGTCCCCGCGGCAGGACGCACAAGGCATGCGAAGTGGACATCACCGATATTGACAGGATGGGCAAGCGCCTACGGGACGCACAAAGGGTAGCGTCGCTGCGGCGCGGTGGGGTAGGCCTCGGCATCATTCCGTGTCGGGGTTTACTGCCCACTGCCCACTGCCCACTGACCACCGACCACTGGCCACTAGCCACGGGAGTGGCTCCGTTACCACCTCCCGCCAATCTCACCCCTCCAGGCGGGTGAGGGGACGTGGATTTCAGTTCCTCGGCCACTGGAAAGGGGAGAGAGGAGAGAGGAGTGGGGAGAGAGGCCGGCGCTCAGTTCACCGAATTCATCCTTCATCATTCATCCTTCATCCTTCATCATTCATTTCCCGCCCCCCGCACCCCAACCCTGAATGATGAGTGATGAATGATGAATGTCCGGCCCCAATCCCCAATCCCGTCCCCTGCCAGGAAAAAAGTGAAAAATACAGACGTTTAACCGCGAGCCGGAGGCGATACGCGATGATCGGTGCAAAATGCAAAGTGCAAATTTCTACCGCGAAAAAAATCGGCCCGCCCCCTTAAGTCCGCAGTGACAAATGTCCGTAAAGACATATAGAGGAGTCAACGGGCAGTGGTCAACGGCCAGGCCGGGGCTCCAGCACAACACGACACCTGTTTTCGAGGCAGGCAGGGCGTTGGAACAGGAGCAAACGGAGGAAACGGAGAGCTAACCTTCGGCACTCTGTTATCTCCGTTGTCTCATGTTGAATCGGGTCTTCCGTTCATCCTTCCCCCTTCACCCTTGGCCGCCGTCACACACCTATGTAAGCGTGGCGATTATAAAGCGCGCGAGCGCGGCTCCACGAGCCTTTCGGTCTCGGCTAGGCGGAAAACGGTGCTGCACCGATCGACGGGGCGAAAAATCGGCCCGTCCCCTTAAGTCCGCAGTGACAAATGTCCGTAAAGACATATAGAGGAGTCAACGGGCAGTGGTCAACGGCCAGGCCGGGGCTCCAGCAACGAAGCAGCCAGTGGGCAGTGGCCGGTAACCGTGCGCCCCTTCACCCAACCTCTCCGGGAGGCGGGGGGACGCCGGCTCACGGCCAAGCGACGCCGACCATCGGGAGGCCCGCTTTCCGGGAGGAACCTTGGTTCGCCGTTGCACTACTTTGCTGAACACCAATAGCCCCAATCCCTTCGGCCCGCAAGGGCCAGGGGACTGACGCCTTTTCAGGCCGGGGCACCGACCGAAGGTTGGTCGCGGCCGAAAACGAGCGCGTCCCCATGATCGCCGTTGGCGGATCGCGCCCTCACCCTGCCCTCTCCGACCTACCTTCGGTCGGTGCCCGGCAAGGGGCCGTTGGCCAACGGCCAAACGGAGATACCCTGCGCCGCAAAGACCTGTAGGCGGCGTGAACAGTTACTCTTGATTTTGCAATTTACATTTTGCAATTTGCAATTCGCGATGCAACTTCGGTCACCGGCCGCATGGCCAGACGGTAGGGTGCCTGAAACGCACCACCATACAACTGCAAAAATTCACAGCCTCCAGGCGAAACCACCCACCATGCCTTCCACACTCGCCACGCGCCAATGGCCCTCATTTTTTCTCATTTCCGCCAATTTTCCCTTACTACAAAAAATCTCCTGTCATTTCCTCTCATTTCCTCTCATTTGCTCCAAATTCCCCGCAAAATCAGGCCCTCCACGAGAACCAGAATTGGGCAGTTTATGCAGCAAAGCGACAAATTTGTGTCGCAAACCGACGAATTCGGTCGGAATTTGTCACTGTTTCGACACCCGAATCTCCGCCAGCCGTGAAGAACACTGCCGCCGGCCGTTAAGAATACTGCCAAGCCCAAAGTCCTAAGCCCGAAGTCCTAAGCCCCCTGACCCCCGACCCCCGACCACTGATTCTAATGTCCAATTCACTCTGGCTGAAGAACGGCGCGCTGGTTAGGAATATTAGGGCCGGCGACTTTCACAGGAGGAAACGGAGCAAACAGAGGAGCGGCAGCACGAATTCTCCGTTGCCTCTGTTCGCTCCTGTAGGATTCTTGCTCGCTCAACTGACCACTGATCCCTCACCCCGATCTCCATTTGCCATATTTGCCTTCCAGCGCAAAGCACAACGCCGCAAGGACTTCGGACATCCGCATCGCCAAAAGTTGATCGAATTCGTGTGAGATTTTGCCCAAAACAATAGGGAAAATTCAGAAAAGCTAAGATGCGAAAACATCGCGTGGAACGGCCGTCCTGCGTCCCCTACCATGGGCAAGGCTGTAGGCTGCGTGAAACCTACCGGGCCAGCCGCCGGCTGCTACCTGCCGGGGCGAGCGTCCTTCGCAGCGCCGGCCGCAGCCTTCTCCGCAACCGCGAACTGGCCGTCATGATTCACCACCGCCCACAGGGCGCCGGTCGCCGCGTCGTATCCGTAGGCCCCCAGCCCGCAACTCGAGTCCCACGGGCCGGCGTGGAACTGCTTGCTTCCTCCCGCATTGGCCTCGACCGCGTTGGTCCAGCGTCCCGAAGCATCCTGCACAACGATGCAGCATTCGCCGCGGGCGAGCTGCTCGCGGGAAAGACCGCTGGAATCGAAACTCATCGACAGCGTGAAGGTGTCGGTCTGCGATGCACCGATGTCGCTCATTCCCCAAATCGTCAAGATATCGCTCCGCAGACTGCCCGTGGCGGGCGCCCAGCCGGTGTCAACCGCCTTGGTGAGGGCCTTGCCGCGACTGGTGGCGGCGCGGCTGGCGTTGATGCCGTCGAGGATCGCCATCTTGGTGCCCTTGTAGGTCTCGTTGAAGGCCGTGCCGGCAACAACGCCGTCTCGCACGACGTTGTAGGAACCCTGTTGGGTGACGAGGAATTCCTTGCCGTTGAGGCTATAGCCGAAAGTCAACTGCTTGGCGAAGCTGTAGACCGGACTGCCGCCGTCGGCGATGGTCTTCCCTTGGCTGTCGGCCGCGGTGGCGGGGGCGGCGTAATAGTCCACCGTGACCCGCGGCCCGTCAACCGTATAGATGTAGAACCCGATCTGCTCGAGTTGCTGCGAAACGGGCGTGTCGTTGGCCGAAAACGGCCTGGCGGGGGCGTAAAACTTCGAACTGTCGGATTGGCTGATGACTTGATGGACCGACTTGCCGGGATTCAAGGGGCTGGCGACGACCGAGTCGTAATGATGGTGGTCGTGCCCGCAGATATAGTAGTGAACGTGGTTGTCGGCCAGCCCGGTGATGAAGGCGTCGGCCGCGGCCCGCTTGGCATCGCCCGCGCTGGTGCCCGCGCCGCCGTCGCCCGGGTCGGAGTAATCGACCGGGGCGCCGAACAGGTTGTCCTTGTGGGAGCCGCCCAAGAGGTCCTTGTGTCCGAAGACGAACGTCTGATTGCCGGCCGCGGCGCTCGCCTGCACTACGCCGGTGATCCAAGGCTGCTGCTCGGCAATCGTCCTCGAGGCGCTCTTGCCGTGCCCGCCGAATTGATCCAGCAAAACGAACGTGGCGTTGTTGTAGACGAACGAGTAGGAATGGGCACTATACGCAGCGTTCGTTGCGGGAGCGGAAAATTCTTGCCGACGACGAACGTGGAGCCGGACCTGGCCGCCGGCGGATTCACCGTCGCGGCCTGGGGCGGGTCGAGGATGTTCGTGGTAATCGCCGCCGGGGTGTTGTTGTTCACGCCCGCTCCCGGACCGGGAATAATCTGGGGGAAGGCCCTGCCGAACTCGACGCCGGTCGAGGCCCCCTGGGCGTCATGATTGCCGCGCAACGGATAAAACCCAATGCCCGCATTATAGAGGTCTTGGGCATAAAGGGCGCGGGCATCGAAGTTCACGTTGTTCTTGCCCGGTTCTTCCACCGTGTCGCCGACGGCCACCACCAGCGCCACGCCCTTGCTGATGAACTGCGCGTCAACCTGTTTGACGACGGAAACAGGGATCGTGTTGGGATTCATGGCGTCGGCTTTGGGGTGCGTCCACTGCGTGTCGGAGAGCACCCCAAAGCTCCAGGGCGCGGCAAAGGCGGGACAGGCGGCGGCGACAAGCCCCGCCGCCAGTGCAAGAGCGATTGCGCAGCGCCGGAGCCTCCCGGCCGCTGTTGCCCGCAGTTGCATCTCCACAGCATGGGCCGACATCGATGGCGAAATCATACGGTTCTCCACTATCCGCTACTTCCGGCCCGTCAATTCATCGGCCAGCGGGCCCGCGTCGTAAATCTTCCGCAAGGCCTCAAGGATGGCGTTGGAGGCGACCGCCACCGCGCGGCCTTCGTCCTCGGTGAATGCATAATCCCAAACCAGCGATTGGAGATTGCCGTCGAAGATGATGCCCACCAACTCGGCGGCCCGATTGACCACGGGACTGCCCGAGTTGCCTCCGATGATGTCGGCCGTGAAGACGAAGTTCATCGGCGTGTTGAGGTTCAAGCGATCCTTGTGGTCCAGCCAGCTCTTCGGCAGCGCGAACGGGTCCTGGTTGCCGTGATCCTCGGCCCGCTGATAGGTGCCGGCCATCGTGGTCCAGGCGGGCACGGCCTCGCCGTTCTCGCGGTAGCCCTCCACCAGTCCAAACGCCAGCCGCAAAGTGAAGGTGGCGTCGGGATAGGTTTCGGTGCCGAACTGCTGGAAGCGGATGTTGGCCAGCTTGCCGTAGGCCGTCCGCTGCGGCTCCTCGACCTGCTGTTCGTAGGTCGTGCGGAGTTTGCGGGCCGGTTCGTCAACCAACCGCGCCAGCCGGATCATCGGATCATCGGAGGCCTCGATGGCCGCGGCTCCTCCCTCGGCCAGCTTGCGGCGCAGGGCGACGTCGGCCAACTTGCAGCCGCGGACCAATTCGCCGGCCCGTTGCGAGGGCGACTTGCCCGCCATCACCTTCTGGCCCAACTCGTCGCTGAAGCCCTTATGTTCCAGGTACATGCTCAGCGAGTCGGTCAGCAGCGCAGTTTCCAGGTTTTCGTAGATCGGCGCCTCGGAGAACAACGCTTGCTCCACCGACTTGAGGTTCGACTCGCGAAACTCGCGGAGCCGCTCGGCGTTGGGCTTGGCGGTTTCGGCGGCCATGCGGACCAGCGTGCGCGCGATGCCGAACAACTCGCTGTCGAAGGCCATCGCCCGCTCCAGCAAGTTATAGTCGTCGCGAATCGCCGCCAACACCACCAGCGACTGGTCGATCGTCTGGAAGGCCGACTCGCAAGCGGCGGCCTGCGCGGGATTGGCGGCGGCCGCCCGGCGGAAGGCATCTTCTTCCCGCCGCTTGCCGTTCATGACGGCCGGATCCTGCAAGCCATCCAGCCCGCCCAGCCGCGCCTTGCGCGAGTTCTGATAGTTCAAGAGGGCTTCCCTGGCCTGGCGGGCGTTCTCGGCGCTCCGTTGGCTGAACGATTCCAACAGCACTTCGCGGCGCCGCAGCAGATCGAGCGTGGCGGGCAAAGTGCGATCGCGAAGGAATTCCAGGTGCCGCACCGTATTCAGCCGATCGGTCCTGCCCGGGTTGCCCGCCACAAACACCAGTTCGCCTTCCTCGATGCCCGTACGGCTCCACGCCAGATAGTCGGGCGTCTTGGCCGGCTTGCCGTTCTCGTAGACGCGGAAAAAACAGATGTCGAGATCGTAACGCGGATATTCGAAGTTGTCGGGATCGCCGCCGAAGAAGGCGATGTCTTCCTCGGGCGCGAAGACCAGCCGCACGTCGGTATATTTTTTGTAACAATAGAGATGGTACAAGCCGCCTTGATAGAGCGTGACCACGTCGCAGCGCAGGCCGGTGCGGTCGGAGGCCTCCTTTTCGATCGTGTTCATCGCGGCCCGGCGCTGCTTCTCGGCTTCGGCCGAATCGGCCGCCGACTTCACCGCCGCGCTGACCCGCTCGGTCACGTCCTCGATGTTCATCAGCACGTTGAGTTCCAAATCGAGGCACTTGAGCTCCTCGGCCTGCGTTCGGGCGTAGAAACTGTTGCGCATCAGGTCGCGGTCTTTGCTGCTGAGTTTTTGCAAGGAGTCGGCGCCCACGTGATGGTTGGTCATCACCAACCCGTCGGCCGAAACGAACGAGCCGGAGCCGCCGTTGTTGAACCGCACCGCGGCCTGCTGCAAATGGGCCAGCCACGCGTCCGTGGGGTCGAAGTTATGCTTCTCCTTCAACAGCCTCTTGGGCGGAAAGTTGAACAACCACATGCCCTCGTCGGCCGAAGCGGCCGGCAGCAGGGAAAGCACGGCGGCCGCCAGAGAGGCAAAAATCAGCGAGATTCGGCAGAGACGCATTGTCCAGGCTCCTCGTTCCAGGCCCCTTGTTGTGGAAGAATACCATGACGATGGTAGAGGGAAAGCCCCGCTTTAGCAAGGCTCGGCGCCGGCCCCTGTCGGGCCGATGGATTGACGCTTTCGGGCGAGGCCCTATAATGCCGTGGCCGGTTCGCGGCTCACTCACCACTGCAAGGAGACTTTAGGAATGCACCACGTGAAAGAAGTATCCGACGGCGATTTCGAGGCCCAGGTGCTTCAGTCGCCCCAGCCGGTGTTGGTCGATTTCTGGGCCCCGTGGTGCGGTCCCTGCCGGATGATCGCGCCGATCGTCGAGGAGTTGGCCTCGGAGAATGCCGACGGGGTCCAAGTGGCAAAGATCAACATCGACGACAACCCCAACGTGGCCGCTGGCTACGGGGTCAGCAGCATCCCCACCCTGATGATTTTCAAGAACGGCGAGGTGATCGACCGTTTCGTGGGCGTGCAGCCGAAAAAACGGCTTCAAGAGGCCCTCGACCAGGCAAAATCGCAATAGGTCGGAGGGGCCGCAGCCTGTCTTTCTATTTCCCCCATTTTTCCCCGTCGCAGCCACGAAACGGCTACGCCGCAGGCTAGCTGTCTCTTTGCCCAGGATGGGAATGACTTGGGGTGAACTTGGCTAATTCAAGTGTCGATGAAGTAGTCTAGGAAGACCTTGCCGATTGCGCGGATTGTGCCGCGCCGGAAGGCCGAAGTTCGAACCCCCCATCCGCCAATGGCCAAGACAGAATCAAGCGGCATCCCCGACGGCAAGCGACTGGTGCGCGACTCCGGCGCCGCGAGTGCGGCCAGAATTGCCGGCACTCGTATCGATCGCCCGCATGAGCTGCGCGACGGGCCTGCCGAGTCACCGGCAATGGCACAAGTGCCAGCCCTCGCTTCGGCGCACGACGAAGAAACGCCGCAGCGGATTCGCCTCCAAGCGGACCAATTGGCCGCGAGCCTGGGCAGTCGCCAACAGGAATTGGATCATCGCGAGGCCGAGCTGAACTCCCGGTCTGCACGATTGGAATCGGACGCGCGAGCCCGCGCCTGTGGATAAGCGAGCACGAAAGCGACTTGGCTTCCCGTAGCGAGGAGTTGGCGCGGCACGAACAAGAAGTGGAGAGTCAGCTCGCGCAGTGGAAGGCCGCCGAGAGCGAACAACAGGCGCAGGCTTCAACGCACATCGCCGCGAAAGAAGACCAGTTGCGTCACACGGCCGAGGCCTTGGCCGCACGCGAAGAAGCCGTGACACAAGCGGAGGCCCGGCTTGCCGCGGCCCGGGCCGAAAGCGAGACGCTTCAAGAGCAACTTTCGCAGCAGCGGCGGGCCTTGGAGGAGGAGCTTGCCACGCTCCGCGAGCAACTGAAGGACAAACGCCGGCAGATCCCAAGAGAAGACGAGTTGCCTCGTCAGGCCGAAGCCTTGGCCGCACGCGAAAAGAAACTGAAGGAAGCGGAAACGCAACTTGCTGAAGCCCAGGCCGAAACGGAGGAGTTTCGCAAGCAACTTTTCCATCGGGAGCGAGTGCTGCAGGAAGATGTTGCCGCCCTGCGTGAGCGACTGACAGCCGAACACCAGCAGGCCCTGGAGGAGTTGTCGCAGCAGCGTCAAACCGTCCAGCGCCGCGCCGACCATCTGGACCACTGTCAGGGCGGTCTCGAAGCACCTTCGTGCGGAATTGGGGCGCATGCATCGCGAAACGCTGGAAATTCGCGTCGCTACGGAAGAGCCTCTGGGTGCAGCTCTCCGGCGCGGCGCCGCCGGCCGCCCTCACCCGATCTCTCGGCCGCATCCGCACCAAATTGGCGGAGCAATATCGATCGGCCGAAGCGGAGTTGGCCGAGCAGAAAACGACCCTGGAGTCGATCCGCGCGGAGTTGGCGCGGCAGCACGCGACGGTGGTTCAACAGAAGCAGCACTTCGAGCAATGGGCCGTCGCCCGCCAAGAGGATTTGCAGCGGCAGGCGTCGCGGCTGGCGGCGCGGGAACAGGAGCTCCACCGCGAGGACGTCGAACACCGCGAGCAATCGCAGCGGTGGCGAGCGGAGCGGATGAAATACCATCAGGAGTTGCGCCGCTGCGCACCGAACTGGCCGCGCGCGACGACGCGCCGGTGCCCGCGTAGGGGAAACTCCTCGGTTGCCGGTTGCAAGAGCCGACGACGGATGACGGATAGCGCCGCCGCGAAATCTACGGGTTCGCTAGGCTGCTGGTCGAACGTGCTGCTGCCCGCGTTCTGCTGTTTCCGGGATTCGGCGACGTTCTTTGCCGTGGTTGCGATCTGCATGCCGGCCTGAAGCTGCGCCGGGGTGAAGTACGGTTCCCTCGTGCCGTTGGCATGGACAATCTGCTTGGCGGCCAGTGTTTCCCAACTCATGCCGTTGTTCAAATGCCAAGCGGCCGCTTGGGCAGCCCGCTGGTCGATCTGTCCGCCGCCGAGCATCTGGCACAACTCACGCACACCGGGAACCGTGGTCAAGTTGTCGAGCGGCTCAATTTCGTAGGGTACGGTGGAGCGCGGCTCGCGTTTCCCATGTTCCAGGCAAACGGTGGTGACGTTCAGTTGTGCAACCTTTTCGGGCGGGACATTCATCATGCCCATGCCCATGCCCATGCCCCCCATTCCGCCACCCGCCGCCTTGATTTTGATTGCCCTTGTTGCCGGTGTGAGTGCCGGTGGCAGCCTGCGGCCAGCACGGGCACCGCCGCAAAGGCGTCGGGCAACTTCACAGAGAGCGGCTGATCGGTCTTGTTCTCGATCAGCACGCGGCACTGCGTGGAATCCTTGGGGATTACCTTCACGGAAATGTCGCCCTTCTCCATGGCCGCAAACATATCCACGCTTTGATCGTTCTGATTGTTATCGCCACTCTTGGCGGCGCGACCACCATGACGATGGCGGTCAGCAGCAAGAGCACAGCCGCCGAACCCACTGCCCGCGGCAGCCAATTTCGTACGTCAGCAGTCATGGTCTAAACCCTTTTTGCACGCATGTTTGCCGGGAGAAAAGCGCAGGCGGGTCCGTGCCATCCACTCCCTTATAGAGTAATCCTTGCAGGCAAGAAAGCCAAGCAGAAAACGCAGATTTCGCAAGGTGCCGACTGCCCACTCCAACGGGTGGGATTGCTGCCAAGAAGAGCACGCGGGCACGGCTCCTGGCCATAACCGTTCACGGGCACTGTCCCGGTTTTTGCGACAAAGTCCGCAAAAATGGGACTGTCCCCTTCGGCCGGTCGCATCGGCTCCGGCTGCCATGGCCCCAGCAAGGCGGCAACCCGTGCCATCGCATATCGCCACCGGCGGCAACGAGTCTGGCACTCGACGCCGTAACGGCCCCTCGTCGGACGCCGGCCGGTCGAGTACAATGACGAAAGTGTTTCGCCGGGCCATCTGCGAGGTCGATGAGGGATGAACGAAAGTCCCGTCCGCTCGGAAGCGCCGTCATGGCCGTCCAACCAGGCGTTGAAACGCGCCCTGCTGGCCGCCCGGACCGCCGAAGACAACCGTGGCGCCGACATCGTCGTACTCGACATGCGCGAGCTGACTGCGATGTTCGACTACTTCGTGCTGGCCAGCGGCGCCAGTCGGCGGCAGTTGCACGCCATGAGCGAAGAAATCGATCACGCCCTGGAAGACCGGATGGGCGACCGGCGGCTGGGGATCGAAGGCTACGAGGAAAGCCGCTGGATTCTCTTGGACTACGGCGACGTGGTGGTCCACCTCTTTGAGCCCGAAACCCGCTCGTACTACGCGCTGGAAGAGCTGTGGGGACATGCCAAGCGGATACCTTTCGAGCCGCGTCGTTCCTCATGAGCATCCTCCCCGATCTGAGAAGCCGTTTCGCCCAGGCGATGGCCGGACTGGTTGACGATCCGGCCGACGCGTTGGCGCTGATTCGCCGCAGCCAGGACCCGAAGTTCGGCGACTACCAGGCGAATATGGCGATGCCGTTGGCGAAGCGTCTGCGCCGCCCGCCGCGCGAGGTGGCCGCCGAGTTGGTCGGCCGGCTCGATGTGGCGGATATTTGTCATCCGCCGGAGATCGCCGGCCCCGGCTTCATCAACCTGCGGATCAAGGACGAGTGGCTCGTTCGGCAGCTTTCGGCAGCCGTGGCCGACCCGCGGCTGGGCATCGCGCCGGTGGTCCAGCCGCGAATGTTCGTCGTCGATTTCTCGGCCCCCAACGTGGCCAAGCCGATGCACGTGGGCCATATCCGCTCGACCGTGATCGGCGACGCCTTGTGCCGCGTGCTGCGGTTTCTCGGCCACACGGTCGTCAGTGACAACCACATCGGCGACTGGGGCACACAGTTCGGCATGATCCTCTACGGCTACAAGCACTTCCGCGATGAAGAAGCGTATCGCGAGAACCCCGTCGAGGAGCTGGCCCGGCTGTATCGCCTGGTGCGTCGGCTGATCGACCGTCAGGAGGAAAAAGAACCCGCGGCGGAGGCCGACGCATTCGACGACGCGGCGATTGCGCATCCGGCGGGCAATGATCCCGACGTCGGTGCCGCCGTGTTGGCCGAAACGGCCAAACTGCACGCCGGCGATGCGGAAAACCGCCGGCTGTGGCAGGAATTCCTGCCCTATTGCGAAGACGAAATCGCCCGCATGTACCGCCGGCTCGACGTGACGTTCGACCATACGCTCGGCGAAAGCTTTTACGAGGACCGCTTGGCGCCGCTGGTCGACGAGTTGTTGCGGCGCGGCATCGCCCGCGAAAGCGACGGGGCCATTTGCGTCTTTCTTGAGGGGCAGAAAGTGCCCATGATCGTGCGGAAGAAGGACGGCGCCTTTCTCTACGGCACCACCGACCTGGCCACCATCCGCTACCGCATGGAGACCTGGCGGCCCGACGCGATTCTCTATGTGGTCGATCATCGCCAATCGTTCCATTTCCAACAGCTTTTCGCCGCCGCCCAGCTGTTGGACTACAAAGACGTCGATTTGCAGCACGTCAGTTTCGGCACAGTATTGGGCGACGACGGCCGCCCCTTCAAAACCCGTTCCGGCGACACCGTCGGCCTCGAAGGCCTGTTGGACGAAGCGGTGCGGCGGGCGCTGGAGATCGTCTCGGCCAACGACGACGCCAAGCCCGACGGGCCGGAGCTTTCGTCCCAGCGCCGCCGGCAGATTGCCGAGACGGTCGGCATTGCCGCCTTGAAATACGCCGACCTTTCGCAAAACCGCACCAGCGACTACGTCTTCAGCTACGACAAGATGCTGGCCATGAGCGGCAACACGGCCACGTACATGCAATACGCCTACGCCCGCGTGCGGAGCATCTTCGCGAAGGGAAACGTTAACGTCGCCCCGCTCCGCAGCTCGCCCGCCGCGATTCGGTTGGGCGCGCCGGCCGAGCGGGCGTTGGCGCTCGAACTGCTCCGCTTCAGCGAAGCCCTCGAACTGGCGGTTTCCGACTATCGCCCCAATCAATTGACGGCCTATCTCTTCGATCTGGCCAATCGCTACTCGACATTCTTCGAACAATGTCATGTGCTCGCGCCGAAACTCCGGAACTCCGCCAGAGCCGTTTGTTGCTCTGCGATCTGACGGCCCGAACCATCCAGAAGGGCCTGGAACTGCTGGGCATCAAGGTGGTTGAGAAGATGTAGCGGACGAGGCTTTTTCACAGGCGGGAGGCGCACATCGCCGCCTCGCGGATCGCAAGCCTTTGGCCGGCAACGACTTGCGGATTTTCGCTTTATCGGAATTGGCCTTGGTCCTGCGGGCGATCCCCGTTAGAATATCCGCTCGGCCATGCCAATCTCTGGGCTTGGCCGTGAGTCTCCCCGCGGGATTGTCGGCAGGAAGCCGCACAACGGACGGGTAGCTCGTTTCGTTGCCAGGAAATACATGATGCCCTCGGAACGGACGCCGCAGGCAGATACTGCATGGACTTCCCGGCCCTTGCAGTGGCTCACGCAAGCGGTTGTCCGCTTCCCGCTGACCACCCTGGCGATCACCGGCGCGACGGTGGCCGTGGCCGCGTGGCTCACCTTCACGCAGCTTGGTTTTCGCACCAGCCGCGCCGAACTGCTCAATCCGCACAGCGACTACAACCGCCGCTGGCTGCAGTACACCAAGGAGTTCAGCGAGAAAGAGGACGCGGTCGTCGTGGTGGAGGGGGAGCGCCGCGAGCAGACGGTCCGTGCGCTCGACGAGGTGTGCCGCGGTTTGGCCCAACACGCGAACCTTTTCGGCGCGGTGCTGCACGAAACCGAGGCCCCGAAGCTTCGGGCCAAGGGTCTGTACTATCTCAAGCCGGAAGAACTCCAGCAAATCGACGGCTTCTTGAACCAGGCGAACCCGATGCTTGAGGGCGACTGGTCGCAATTGAATCTCGGCGGCATGGCCCGCTGGATGGGCGCAGCGATGGCGGGCGGCTCGGACCCGGCCCAGCGGCAGCAAATCCTGGCCGCCCTGCAAATCGAGCTGCCGAAATTCATGAGCGGCTTGTCGGCCGCGCTGGGGCAAGCGGGCCAGTACAAGTCGCCCTGGCCGGAAATGTCGTTCTCCCGTCCGCTGGCAGCCGAGGCGGCCTCCGACCGTCTGATGTCGGACGATGGCCGGATGGGTTTCGTCCTCTTGCGGCTGCTGGAGGAAGACAAGCAGAGCTTCGCTCAAAACGCCGAGTCGGTGCAGGTGTTGCGGCAGTTGACGGCCGACGTGCAGTCGCGATTTCCGGGCACGAAAATCGGGCTCACCGGCCTGCCGATCATCGAATACGACGAGATGCGGTCCAGCGAAAAGTCGATGACGGCGGCCACGATCCTCTCCTTCCTGGGCGTGCTGGCCGTGATGATCGTCGCCTTCGGCGGCTTTCGACACGCCACGATGGCCATGACAGCACTCGTGGTGGGCATGGTGTGGGCCTGCGGCTGCATCGCCGTCAGCATCGGCTATGTCAACATCCTCAGCATCGCCTTCGCCTCGATCCTGCTCGGGCTGGGCATCGATTACGGCATTTACTACGTCACCCGCTACCTGCAATTGCGCGAGGCCACGGCGTCGACGAGCGAGGCGCTGGTGGAAACAGCCGGCAGCGTGGGGCCAGGCATCTTCACCGGCGCGGTCACTTCGGCCATCGCCTTCTTCGCGGCCGGGTTGACGGAGTTTCCCGGCGTCTCGCAGTTGGGGCTGGTGGCCGGCGGCGGAATCTTACTGTGCTGGCTGGCCGAGACGATCGTTTTGCCCGCCATGATCTGCTTGACCGATCGCGACGGGGTGCGGGAGAGCCTGCCCAGCCCGCTGAACCTGCGATTCTGGTTGCGCCCCTTGTTTGCCTATCCACGGCTGACGCTGGTGGGCGCGGCGGGCATCGCCGCCGTGGCGGCGATGGGCATGCATCATGTCCGCTACGACTTCAACCTGCTGAACCTCCAGCCCCTCGGGCTGGACTGCGTCAAACTGGAGCACAAGCTCTTCCACCAGACCAACCGCAGCGCGTGGTTTGCGCTGTCGATTGCCGACACGCGGGAAGAAGTGCTGGAAAGGAAACAGAAGTTCCTCGCCTTGCCGTCGGTGGAAAGGGTGGTGGAAGTGGCGTCGAAGCTGCCCGACGACGTGGGGCGGAAGGGGCCGATTATCCAACGCATTCACCGGCGTCTGGCGAACCTGCCGCAACAAGTGCCGCAGATTCCTGTCACTCCGCTGGCGGAATTGGAGCAGATGTTGGGCGGGGCGAAGGGGATGGTGGCGTCGCTGCCCGACGCCGACCAAGCCGCGGCGGAGCTGCAACAATTGCGGGAAATGCTCAGCCAGATGCCGCCCGACGAGTATCAGCGGCGGATCGCCGAATATCAGCAGGCGATGGCCGGCGACCTGCTGGCGCGATTGCGGACGCTGCAGGCGGTTTCATCGCCCGAACTGCCGCAGTTGAGCGACCTGCCGGAGAGCGTGCGTCGCCGGTTTGTGGGCAAAACGGGCCGCTATCTGCTGCAAGTCTATAGCAAGGCGAACATCTGGGACGTCGGGCCGATGGGCGAGTTCGTCGCCCAAGTGCGCACCGTCGACCACGAAGCGACGGGAAATCCGTTGCAGGTCTACGAGGCTTCGCGGCAAATGAAGCGGAGTTTCGAGCAGGCCGCCTGGTACGCGCTGCTGGTGATCGTGCCGGTGGTGTTGCTCGACTTCCGCCGCGTCAACCACGTGCTGCTGGCAGGGCTACCGATGGGCGTCGGGCTGCTGGAAACCCTGGGTGTCATGGGGTTTCTCAACATCCCGCTGAATCCGGCGAACATGATCGTCCTGCCGCTGACGCTCGGCATCGGCATGGAGAGCGGCATCAATCTGGTCCACGAAATGCGCTGCCGCCGCGGACCGTACCGCGGCGCCAGCAACGCCGTGATCGTCGCCGTGGTGGTCAATTCGCTGACAACGATGGTGGGATTCGGCGCCCTGATGATCGCCAATCACCAGGGCCTGCAAAGCCTCGGCCGCGTGCTCACCGTCTCTATGGGCTGCTGCCTGTTCAACTCGTTGCTGCTGCCGAACCTGCTGGTGATCGGCCGCTTCGCCCCTGCACAGCAACGACTTCGATGATGCCGACGACGACGAGCTCGAGCTGGACGACGACGCGCAGACCGACGACTCGTCGTTTCCGCTGGCCGCCTAAAGCGCTACTCGGCCATTTCCAGCGAAGAGAACAGCTCCCGCTCTTCTTGTTCTTGCCGGCCGTCGATCCACGTGGAAAGAACCCACAAGCAGACGCTGCGATAGGGCGGCTCGGTGCGAACGTGAACGCGAATGTCCTCGATGTCGAGGACCTCGCACGGAACCGAGTCGTCGCAACGCATTGCCGAACCGATGAAGGGAGCCACATTCACCAGCACGCGATCGCCCTTTTGAATGTCCATGGCAATTCTCCTGCTAGAGTGGATGTGTTGCGCGGCCCGGTGCACGTCTCTCCCATCTATAGTGACCGCGAGAAAAAAACACAAGCCCCCACAATGTCTTTTTTGCCGCGGCAAACAGCGGGTCCATCGCGAGCGGTGGATGTGAGTCAGCCAAATGGCTGCCCGACCAGCGAAGCTGCGATGAAAGCTGGGGCAGATAGGAGAAACGAACGCCCCAGAGGCTCCGCGTTGGACGCCAAACTCGCCGCAGGCATCCGCTCTGAGATTTTTCCTGAGAATGCTGTGGGGGTTGACATTCACCTCAAATTCAGTATCTTGACGGTACTCGTAACAATCTGTTTTGTATCACCATTTTCTCGTCTCGCTTCGGAAGGAGCAAACCATGACGCAAACCGTGACAGGGATAAGCTCCCTCATGATGATTCTGGCAGGGATGCTGGGTGACGCCGGGTTTTCCTTGGGCGTGCCGCCGCTTCCCGAAACGCCCACGCTGGCCAAGATCGCTCCCGAGCAGTGCGTCTTGTATGTGTCGTCGGCCGGCACGGCCACTCCCGACCCCAAAAGCGCGAACCAAACCGAGCAGCTTCTGGCCGAACCGGAAGTGCAAAAACTGTTGACCGATATCGAAAACGCCATCAAGACCGGATTCAGCGAGGCGATGAACAAGAACGGTTCGCCGGCGGGAATCTCCAGCGACGAGTTCGTTAACCTCGCCAAGCTGGTGATCGCCAAGCCGTGGGCGGTTTATATCGCGAGCATGGAGATGGGGCCGCAGGGGCCGGCCTTGCGTGGCGGGATTGCCGTCAAGTTCGACGACGAGGTCGAGAAGGTCAAGGCCCAGCTCGAACGACTCGCCAAGACGCTGCCGCCGCCGATGGTGGGCACGGTGAAGATCGGCGACCTCGACTGGCAGACCATCACGCCTTCGCCCGGCGTAACCATCGCTTGGGGATTCGAGAAGAAGTACTTCCTTGCCGCGTTGGGCGACGGGGAGATGGAAGCGATGATGAAGCGTGCCCGGGGCGAACCGCCGCAATGGCTTACCAAGCTCCGCAAGGACCTGCCTGTCGAGCGGCTGGCGACGATCGGCTATCTGAACGTCAAGACGATTCGCGAGACGTTGGCTCCGATGGCCAACCCGAAAGCGGCGACTGCCATGGAAGCCTTGGGCGTCAACAATGTGAGACTCGATCTGTCTGGCCGCCGGATTGGATCAAACGTCGTATCTCAGCAAGATCCTGGTGGCGCTGGACGGACTGCCACAAGGGGTGATGCAGTTTGCAACCATCAAGCCGCTGGCGGCCGCCGACCTGGCCGCGATCCCCGCCGATGCCACGGTGGCGGTGTCGATCAAGCTCAACCCGCTGGCGATGTTTGACAAGTACATGGAGATCGGCAAGAAGATCGATCGCCAGGAATTCGATCGCATCAGCGGCGGGATTGAGAAGACAGAAGGGCAACTCGGGCTGAAACTGCGAGAGGAAATCCTCGCGCCGTTGGGCGACGGCGTGTGTTTGTTTGCGGCACTGCCGGCGATGCCAATGGCAGGTCCGCCGGACGTCACGGCCGTCATCCAGGTTAAAGATCCGCAACAAGCGGCGAAGAGCTTTGACAAACTGATGCAGCTCGCGGAAATGATGTTGAAAGGTCAAGGGGCAAACAACCCTATGGCTCCGCAACTGGTGAAGAAGGAATCGTCGGGCAAGCAAATCTACACGTTGCAGCAGCCCGGCGTTGTTACTCCCACGTGGTGCTTGACGGACAAGGAGTTGGTCATATCGGCGTCGCCCCAAGGCGTTCAGGCCTATCTTTCGTGCCCGATGGCATTCAAGTCGTTGGCCCAATCGCCGGAGATCGCAACGAGGCTTTCGGGCGACCCGGCCCCCATGAAGCTGGTGTACGTGGATGTGCGGAACATCTTTGACAAGTTGTACCCCATGCTGCCGATGCTGGCCGCCATTTTGCCTTCGCAGGGCATCAACGTAAGTCTGCCGCCGCTGCCCCCGCCGAACGCCATCAGCCCGCACTTGACGCCGTTGGTTTCTTCCGTGCGGCAAACGGCGGCGGGCATCGAGATCACGGAGCGGATGCCGCTGCCCGGCACGTCGCTTGCCCTGTCGGCGCCCATGGGCGCGGCACTGCTGCTGCCGGCGATTCAGGCGGCGCGTGCCGCCTCGATCCGGCAATCTACGCCCGTGCGCTGCCGCATCGCCTGCGCCAAAGCCAACCTCATCCCCGCCTCTCCGCAAGTAAGTGTCCCGGAGCGGTAACCGTTCACAGTCAGGGCCATTAAACTACATCGGCCCCGTCCGTCGCCTGGCAGACATAGACCGCCGGGGTGTGGCCCGTTCTCTGTTGATAGGGCGCCGACGTGCGAGCGACGAAGCCTTCGGCGGCCGAGGCATTGATCAGCGCCACGGCGCAGCCGCCGAAACCGGCGCCGGTCATCCGAGCGCCGTAACATGCCGGGTGGCGCGGCGGCACTCTCGACCATCGCGTTGAGCGCGTCGCTCGAGACTTCGTAATCGTCGCGCAGGCTCGCGTGGCTCCGGCTCATCAGGCGGCCCAACTCGGCGGCGTCGCCGCGGCGCATGGCTTCGGCCGCCCGCAGCGTGCGGTCGTTCTCGGTGATCACGTGCCGGGCGCGGCACCGGGTAACGTCGTCCATCCCGGCCGCCGATTGTTCGAAAGCGCTCAATCGTTACGTCGCGGAGCGCGGGCACGCGGAAGAACGCCGCCGCCGCTTCGCACGGGCCCGCCGCTCGTTGTAGGCCGAGTCGACCAGGCCGCGGCGGGTCGCCGTGTCGAGCACGACCACCGCCACGCCGGGCGGAAAGGGCACGGGCTGCGTTTCCAGGGTGCGGCAGTCGATCAACAGGGCGTGGTCCGGCCCGGCCGGCGGCGGAAATCAACTGGTCCATGATGCCGCAGTTGACGCCGACCCACTGGTTCTCCGCCCGCTGACCCAGCTTGGCCATCGCGGCCGGATCCCAGGCGAGTTCGCCGGCCGCGGCGAACGCCCGGGCGGTGGCCATCTCCAGGGCCGCCGACGACGAGAGTCCGGCGCCCAGCGGCACGTCGCCCGCCAGCACGCCTTCCCAGCCCGTCAGCCGATGTCCGGCGCTCTTGCAGGCTCCAGGCGGTGCCCTTGAGGTACTCGATCCAGCCGGCGTTATCGGGGCGGAGCGCATCCAAGGAGAACTCGGCCGTTTGGGCAAAGTCGAGCGAATGGACGACCACGCGGCGGTCGCTCCGCGGCCGCAAAGCGATCCACACGGCCCGATCAATGGCCAGCGGCAGCACGAAGCCGTCGTTGTAATCGGTGTGCTCGCCGATCAGGTTGACGCGGCCCGGTGCCCGCACGATCCATTGCGGCGGCCTGGCTCAAAGCGTGCGGTAAACTGGGCGCCGAGCGATTGTTTGTCGAGTGTCATTGTCAGAGGTCGCGGCTGGAAGCCGCGTCTACTTACTTCCCCGCTTGCTTGCCCGATAGGCCATCACCAGCATCAGCGCGCCGAACACCAACAGCACGCAACCCCAGATCAAATTGACGTTGATGTCAAGCGACATGCTTCGCTCGCCGGAGACGAGCCCGAAAACGGCCAAAATCGCGCCGATGAGGCCGAACATCAGTCCGATAGGGATGCGAATATCAAGGCTCATGGGCGTCTCCCTTTACCAGAAGATAATGTTCAAAGCGAGGGTGGCCGCCAGCACGACGATGGCCAGCGTGGCCGGCTGGGCGTACCAGGCAAGGTGCTCATCCTTGGCCACGTGCGGCGTGAGCGAGTAGACCAGGCCGCGGAGATCGTCTTCCGATTTGTTCTGCCGCGTCAGGAGGGAAATGCAGATCGTCATCAGAAAACAGGTGGACCAGGCGAAGATGGCCGTCCAGAAGTTCTGGGCCATTTCGCTGCGATAAACGTGCAGTGGGTGCCCGAAGGCGAGCCAGCCCCCTTTGAGCCACGTGGTCGCGCCGGCGGGATCGTCAAGCCGTGATGCAGGGCCGCCGCCGCCGTGCCCGAGAGGAGACCGAAAAAGGCCCCGTGACCGGTGGCTCGCTTCCAGAACATGCCCAGCATGAACGTGGCGAACAGCGGCGCATTGACAAAGCCGAACACCAGTTGCAGCACGTCCATGATGTTGTTGAACTGGGTGGCCACATAAGCGGCCGCGATGCTGATGCCGATGCCGAAGACGGTCGACATGCGGCCCATCCACAGATAGTGATTGTCGGACCGGCCGGGCGCGATGTAGCTCTGATAGATGTCGTAGGTCCAGACGGTGTTGAAGGCGGTGACGTTGCCGGCCATGCCCGACATGAACGAGGCCATCAGCGCGGTCAGCCCCAGGCCCAAGCAGCCCCGTGGGAAAGTAGTGGATCAGCATCATGGGCGTGGCCAGGTCGAAATCGGGCACCGGCCGGCCTGTTTGCGGATCGAGCACCGGCTTCTCCACGCCTTGGGCGTCCCTTTCCAACTTCGGCGGGATAATGCCGCGGGCCGGGGCAACTGTGAAAATGCTGGCGGCGGCTTTGCCGGAAACCGGCTCCGTCGGCCCGCGGCGCGGCCACCATGGCGATCATGCCCGGAAGGATCACCAACGCCGGGAACAGCATTTTGGGAATGGCGGCGATCAGCGGCGTGCGCCGGGCGGCCGACATCGAATTGGCGGCCATCGCCCGCTGCACGACCAGAAAGTCGGTGCACCAGTAGCCGAACGAGAGCACGAATCCCAGGCCCATCACCATGCCGAACCATTCGACGCCCATCGGGTTGTCGGCCGCGTGCCCATGTGCTTCCACGATTCGGTCCACGTGCCCGGGGCAAAGGCCGGATGGTCGCGACGGCCACTTCGTTGAGCTTGGCCACCAACCCGTCCCAGCCGCCCACGTCTTTGAGGCCCAGAAAGACCAGCGGCAAAAACCCGAGCACGATCAGAAAGAACTGCAGCACTTCGTTGTAGATGGCCGAGGTCAGCCCGCCCAGGAAGATGTAGACCAGCACGATCACGGCCGAAGCGATCAGGCTGACATTGAAGTCCCAGCCCAGCAACAGTTCCATGAGCTTGGCCAGGGCGTACATCGACATGCCCGAGGAGAAAACGGTCATCACGGCAAAGGAGATGGCGTTGAAGCCGCGGGTCTTTTCGTCGAATCGCAGCTTGAGGTATTCGGGCACCGAGCGGGCGCGCGAGCCGTAGTAGAACGGCATCATGAAAATGCCCACGAAGACCATGGCGGGAATCGCGCCGAGCCAGTAGAAGTGGCTGGTCATGATGCCGTACTTGGCGCCCGAAGCGCCCATGCCGATCACCTCCTGCGCCCCGAGGTTGGCCGAAATGAAGGCCAGGCCGGTGATCCAGGCCGGGATCGAGCGGCCGGAGAGGAAGAAGTCGGTGCTGGTCTTCATGAACCGCCGCAGCGCCACGCCGATGCCCAAGCACGAAGACCGTATAGACGATCAGGATCGTGTAGTCGATCGAGCCCAGGTGGACGGTTTCCATGAGAACATCCTCAATACAGAAAAAACCGATTCGCGCCATTTCCGGCCGAGACGGCAAAGATATCCATTGACAATCACCCGGAGTGCGCCGCGGGCACTATTATCTCCGGCTGTTGAATTCCTGCAAGCGGCCCCCGACAATCCTATCGTCCGATCCCCGCCATCGCTTCCTTCGCCCCCAAATGGTCCGGACTGGATTCCAGGGCGCGGGCCAGTTCCTGCCGGGCCTTCTCCTTCTCGCCCAGCCCAAAATAGCCCAAGCCGGCCAGATAATGCAATTGGGCCTGGCGGGATCTCCGCGAGAGCTGCCGCTCGGATGAATCGGCCGACTCGCCGCTTGACCCACCGCGTTGGAGCGACTCATTGGCCGAGTTGACCATCGCCTGGAAGATCTTTTGGGCTTCGTCGGCCTGGCCGAGCTTTACCAGCGACATGGCTTGGTAGTAGCTTTGCGCATTGCCCGCGTTACGGCGCGGGCGCGGCGTCGGGCTGTTCGGCTGCGGCCGATTTTCGCCATGCGGCTTTGGCCTGGTCCATGTCGCCGAGGGCTTCCTGAGCGCAGCCGATCCAGTAATCGCCCTCCGGCTGGCGAGCATCTTGGCGCTCGGAGGGGATGTTTTCCGGAAGCGTGATGGCCGACTGGTAATCGGCCAACGCCTCGCGATATTGCTTCTGCACAAAATGCCGGTGGCCGCGCAGCAGGTGGGCGTCGGTCCAGGAATCGGCAACCGTCAGCGTTCCTCCTTCCCACACGGCAAACCGCCGGCCGGTCATCAGTTGGATGGCCTCGTCCGACTTGCCCACGAAAAGCTTCAAGGCGATGGCACGGGCCAGGGCATCATCGCGCCCGGCGACAATCTCCGGGTACTTTTCGAGCATGGCCAGCCGCTTTTCCACGGGCACGCCCGCGGCGGCGTATAGCTCGTCGAGTTCCGCGAAGTGAATCGGATATTTCCGCGGCAGCGAGACGGCCTTCTCCAGGCTGGCAATGGCTTTCGGCAGCGAGCCGTCGTCCTTCTGGTGCGAATAGGCAATCGCCAGGTTGCGATAGCGCGACGGCGTTCGACGCGTCGAGCGCGGCCGACTGCTCCCATAGCTCGATCGCCTCCTCCGGCTGCCAGTCGTAGAGCAGATTCCCCAGGTAGTACGGCGCCCGGGCGTTGTGCGGGTTGGCCTTCATGGCTGCCCGCAACACGTCAATCGCTTCGCACTGGAACGGAAAACAGTACTCGGGCGACATCCCCGCGGCCAGCTTGTAATATTCGCCCGCCTTCTGCGGCTGGTTCAGCTTCTCGGCGAAATAGCCCAGATAGTAGCAGACCATCGGAGAGATCGCCGACGGCTTGGGCGCGGCGGCAACGGCCGCCGAGAGCACGTCCGTGCCGTCCTGCCAGAGGCCGGCGTCGAGGTACTCGGCCGCCGTCTCCGCGGCGGTGGCCGGATGCGTCGTTCATGGCAGTCGCCAACGGCGTGGCGTCGGCCGCATCGCGGGAAGCCAGCCAGCGCTCGGCCATCACCCGCACATCCAACGGATCGCACACTTCTTCGGCCCGTGCGGCACAGGCCAAGGCTTCCTCGGATCGGCCCAGATGTCGCAGCAGCGCGGCCGATTTCAGGTTGAGTGCGCGGATGTTCAGCGAGTTGGTCTGGAGCGACTGCTCGGCGAAGTCGGGCTGCCGCCGGCATGTCGCCGCGCGCGGCGGCGATCTCGGCAAGCGCCTAGTAGCCGGCCGACCGCCATGCCATGCTCCAGGTGGCCTTGTAGAAGCGTTGCCGACGCCTCGTCGTTCTTGCCCTGCGGCCTTGAGCGCAAGGCCAAGGTAATAAATCGGCTCGCCGTCCTTGGGGCGTCGTGTAGCTTGTCGGTCAGCCGTTCGAGCGGCCTTGCGCAGGTATTTCTCGGCCTCGGAGTAGCGGGCCTTCTTGCAGGCAGTCGATCCCCAGCGCCGTGTTCACGCGCGATGTCGCCCGGATCGCGGCGCGAGCGCCTCCTCGCCAGTAGGCCTCGGGTGATGCCGGGGTCGTGAAACTGCTCGATCCGCAGGCCGGTCGAGGTACAGTTCTTCGGTCGGTCTTGAATGTCCTTCGGCGGCGGCGGCGGCGTCACGGCCGTGGGCATCGGCTTTTGCTTCAGCCGGATGGCGACGTAGGAGACAAGCTCCCTTCCCGTCGGCGCGAAATCGAGGCCACCAGATCGTGCTCGTCGATGCCGGCCGGCACGGCGACCTGCTTCAGGAACGGCTTGGCCGGATCGATGGCGACGGTTTCCTCCAACAGCACGCGGCTGCCCGGCCTTGAGGCTCACCTTGGCCGCCGGATGCGCCGCGGTGGTGTAGAAGCCGACCGCCGCCTTGCCGTCCTTGACATCGAGGTTCACGGCCGCGTCGAGATTGGCCTTTTTCACGCCGCCGATCTCGCGGAACGGATACCAGTACATGCGAGAACGACTTGGTTTCGTAGGGCTGAAGCCAGGAGTAGTCGGGCTGGTTGTCGCGAGTAGGCGCCGACCATCAGCTCGATATACGGGCCGTCGTCGTCGGTGAGGTTGTGCTCCCACATCCGGCCGCGGGGGCCGTTGCCCCAGGTGAACAATTTCTTGCCCGGAACGACGTTGTGGTCGGCCACGCTCATCAGTGCCGGCCTGCTTGCCGTGGTCGTAGCCGGCAAAGAAATCGTCCTCGTAGTTCCAGGCGAAAATGGAATTGGCCGAGATGTGGTTCTTGTACCAACTGACGTCGACGCCGCCGCTGAAGTCGGCGCCGCCATAGCAGCGTGGCGGCGATCGGCCAGTCGGTGAACTCGCGCTTGCCGTGTTGCGTGCCGAACTGCGTGCTGGGCGGGAAGATCACCTGGTAGTTGTCGTTGGCGTGAACCGCCACGTTGGCGAAGCAGAGCATCGTGTTCACCACGGGCGTGCGGTTGAGAATGCGGACCGCGGCTTCCAGGTAGGACTTGCCCGGCCGCAGCGTGTAGCCCACCGCCCAGCGCATCCGCTGGCGCACTTCCAACTCGCCCACCCAGATGGTCTTGCTGCCGTCGGCGTTTTCCTCGGTGCTGATACTGCACCGGGAGGAACGTCGTGGCGCGGTGGTGGTGCGGGAATGTTCCATTCCACGCCGCCGGAAATCCACGCGCCGATCAGCCCGATCAGCGCCGGCTTGATCACGTGCTGGCGGTAGATGAAGTTATAGCCGTTGGTCTTGTCGACGCCTTCGAAGATGCGGCCGCCGATCTCCGGCAGGACGCCGATCCGGAGGTATTCGTTTTCCAGGTAGACCATCTTGTAGGTCTTGTCGACTTTCTTGTCGGTCAGCGTGTCGTACAGCGGATAGGGGTAGACGCGGCCCTCGCGCCCCTTGTGACGTCGCGGCCGAAATAGAACATCGGATTCGGCTCGGGATCGCCGGCCAGATAGGTCGGGATGGTGATCGACTCTTCCCAGACCTTGACCGGCGCGTTGGCCGCGCTGGCTGGTGCAAGCAGCCTCAACGTAAAGAACAACGCGAGGGGCGAAAGCCTGATGTGCGCGTGGAAACGAGGGGCCAGCATGATCGATCTCCTGGGCGGTTGCGGATGCCTCCGTTGTACAACGGCAGCGGGCTGGAAGCAAGCGGCGCGAGAAAGCCCACGGCCGTTGCCGGACGGCTGGGCGCCGGGTAGGATACCGACCATGAAGACCAACGCCATGCGGATTCTCGACACGCGGGGGATCCGCTATGAAGTGCGCGAGTACGAAGTCGATCCCGACGACCTGAGCGCCGAGCGGATCGCCCGCGACATCGGCCTGCCGCCCGAGCAGGTGTTCAAGACGCTTGTGGCTCGGGGCGATTGCCATGGGGTTTTGCTGGCCGTGATCCCGGCCAACGCCGAGGTGGACTTCAAAGCCTTGGCGCGCCACAGCGGCGACCGCGCCGTCGAGTTGGTCGCCTTGAAGGAAGTCCAGCCGCTTACGGGCTATATTCGCGGCGGCGTGACGGCGCTGGCCTGCAAGCGCGACTATCCCGTCTACGTCGATGAACTGATCGAGTTGTTCGACGTGATCGCGGTTTCCGGCGGGGTGCGCGGCAAGCAGATGCTGCTGGCCCCGGCCGACTATCTGCCGCGCCGCCAAGGCCAGGCTCGCCCCGATCAGTCGAAGCGAGTCGCCGTAGCCGGCGGCGATCTTCAATACTTTTCCGGCACGAAGTTTCGGCCGTCCAAGGAGGCCTGATCATCGTACTCTTCTTGATCCGATCGCTTGGGAAGTATCACTTTGTCGCGCGGCACGTCCTGGTACGGAATCAGGCTGAGCAAGTGCGAGATGCAATTCAGCCGTGCCCGCTTCTTGTCGTCCGAGCGGACGATGTGCCACGGGGCGTGGGCCGAGTCGGTGGCCTTCAGCATCGCGTCGCGGGCGCACGAATACTCGTACCAACTGCGCATACGACTCCAGGTCCATCGGGCTCAGTTTCCACTGTCGCAGCGGGTCTTCGGTTCGCGCCTCGAACCGCCGCCGCTGCTCCTTGCGGCCCACTTCGAGCCAAAACTTGATGAGTATGATGCCGCCGTTGACGATGTATTTTTCGACGATGGGGCAGTTCTCCAGAAAGCGTTGATACTCGTCGTCGGAGCAGAAGCCCATCACGCGTTCCACCCCGGCCCGGTTGTACCAACTGCGATCGAAGATGACGACTTCACCGGCGGCGGGAAAGTGCGACAGGTAGCGCTGCAAATACACCTGCGTCTTTTCCCGGTCCGAGGGCGCCGGCAGAGCCACCAGGCGGAAGACGCGCGGGCTGACGCGTTCGGTGATCGCCTTGATCGTGCCACCCTTGCCGGCGGCGTCGCGCCCTCGAAGACGACGATCACCCTCAGCCCCTTGAGTTTCACCCATTCCTGCAAGCGGCAAAGCTCGGTTTGGAGCTTGCGCAGTAGTTTCTCGTACTTCGTGCGCTTCAGCTTGGGCTTTGCCTCCTCCGCTGGCTGGTGGGACATGAGAAGTCTCCTTTGAGAGGTTGTTGAGACGGGCGAGTATGACGCGCCGACGATGTCAATCGCCCCGATCGTGCGAATTGGCCGCTCCGCCGCTTGCCCCTCGCTTGTCCGATCAATGCCTACACTCTAACATATTTGTTGCGGACTTGTCAGTCATGTGGCTGGCAGAGACAAGAGGGACCTCGCGGCGAAACATTAGTCGCATAAGGAGCAACGCGATGAACGAACGTGTCGGTGTGGCCACCGGCGGAGGCGATTGTCCCGGGCTGAACGCGGTCATTCGCGCGGTGGCCAAAGCGGCCGCAAAACGCGGCTGGGAGACGATCGGCTTTCTCGGCGGCTACGAAGGAATCCTGGAGCCGCAGCGGTATGTCGAACTTGATTATCAGAAGCTTGGCTCGCTGCTGACCCGGGGAGGGACCATCCTGGGAACCGCCAATCGGGGCCGGTTTTCGGCGAAGGTGGGACACGGCGAGGCCCGGCGTCTGCCCCAGGAACTGATCGACGGCGTGAAGGCGGGCATGAAGAAATTGAACATCCGGGGCCTGGTCAGCATCGGCGGCGACGGCTCGCTGGCCATTGCCCAGCAGTTGTTCGAGGGAGGCGTCCCCGTGGTGGGCGTGCCCAAGACGATCGACAACGATCTCGAAGGCACGACGATGACCTTCGGGTTCGATTCGGCGGTGGCCTGCGCCACCGATGCGCTCGATCGACTCCATACCACGGCTGAGAGCCACAACCGCGTGATGGTGTTGGAAGTCATGGGGCGTTATGCGGGCTGGATCGCCGTCTACGCCGGAGTTGCCGGCGGCGCCGACGTGATCTTGATTCCCGAGATCCCCTTCGCCTACGACAGCATTTGCGCGAAAATCCAGGAGCGCGAGCGGGCGGGCAAACACTTCACCCTGGTGATCGTGGCGGAAGGCGCCCGCGAGAAGGGGGGCGAGTTCGTCACCGCGGCCGCGCAAGTTGCCAACCGGGAGGCGCGACTGGGCGGCATTGCGGCGGTGGTGGCCGCGGAACTCGAGAAACGCACCGGCAAGGAGGCGCGTGCCTGCGTCTTGGGCCACTTGCAGCGAGGCGGCAGCCCCACGAACTTCGACCGCGCCCTGTGTTCCGTCTTCGGCGCCGAAGCCGTGGAACTGATTGCCGCCGGCCAGTACGGGTACATGGTGGCTTACCAAGGCTCTCGTATAGATGCCGTGAAAATCACGGACGCGGTGGGGCGTTTGAAGACGGTGCCGCCGGACGGAGGCTTTACGCGCAGGCGCGAGCCCTGGGGATTTGCCTCGGCGATTAGATGCAAAAAACGGCGGTCTGCCAGGGGGACATGTCCAGGTACAATCCGCGCGCTTGCAAGTCGCTGCCGTCCCGGTCGAAGGTGACCGAACCCATTTGATCGCGCAGACGCCACGAGCTGCCGGCAAGATCCGTAAAGGGGAGCCGGACATAGCACTGGCTCTGGTTGGGCGCATAGTTCACCACCACCAGCAGCCGCTCTCCACCGGGGCCTTGCCAGGCGAAGGCCACAAAACAATCGGCGGTCCAGTTGCCTTCCCAGGCAGGGACACATTCGAGCAGTTGCCACCGGCCGTCGCGCACGGCCGGTTCGCGCAGTATGGCCAGCAACCGCTCGTAAAACGTTTTGATATTCGCGTCGATGGACTCACAAGGCCCGCGGCAGAGATGCGGCGAGATGCGTTTGGTTCGTCCCTCGAATTGCCCTTCGTGGAAGAACCGCAACCCAGGGGAGAGGAAGGTGATGACCGCCGCCGCTTCGTGCATCCCGGGCGGAAAAGTCGCCGCGGCGCGCGGTTCGTCGTGGTTCTCCAGAAAACGGGCCATCTTGTCCTGATAGTCCAAGCCTGCCCAGAAGTGCTCGCGCACCAGGCGTGCGTGGCCTTCGCGGAGGCGGTCGTACAGCCGCTTGTCGTAGGTGTAATCAAATCCCTGCTGCTGCAGGGTCCATTCCAGGTCCCAGTAGACCTCGGCCATGAAACAGAAGTCCGGAACTAGCTGATGCACGCGTGCGGTGGCCATCGGCCAGAAGGGTTGCGACGGGATGCCCCAGGTTCGCTCAAAGACGTCTGGCAGCACCAGCATGGCCATGTCGCAGCGCACGCCGTCGCATTGGCCGGCAATCCTCAGAAGCTCGCCGATCATGGCCTCTTGCGTGGCCGGGTTGCCGTAGTTGAGTTGCAACGTGTCGGGCCAGCCGGAAAAATACGGATCGCGCCCGTAAGCCAGCCGCAGGTCGCCTCCTTTGCGCTTGACCCAAGTGTAGTTTTGCGGCGCCCGCGCCAGGTCCAATTCGGTGCCGGAAATGTAATACTCGGGGTGATCTTCGACCCAGGGGTGGTCCAATCCGGTGTGATTGGGCACGAAGTCCAACAGCAGGCGCAGGCCGCGCTTGCGAAGTCGCTTGCGCAGCCGGGCCAACGCCGCATCCCCGCCCAGATTTCCATGCACCTTGTAGCCGGTGATGGCGAAACCGGAGCCGGGAATGTCTTCCTCACGCAAGTCGGGCAACGTCTCTTCAAATTCTTTGCGCCATCCGGGATTGCTGCGAGAAACGCGTTGCCCCGCCGGGCCCGTCTGCCAGACGCTCAGCAACCAGATCCCATCGAAGCCCATCTCCGCCCAGCGGTCCACTTCGGCGTCCGGGATGTCATCCAGAGTCGCCGTCCGACCGAGCTTTTGAGACAGTTCGGTCAGCCACACGCGGGTGTTGATTTGGTACAACGAAGGGTAACGCGGAGTTGTCATGGTGTCTTCCTCATGTGCGGATGGAACGCCGATCGGTCACGCGGCAACCTGCCTGAGCGCGAATCTTCCCAAAATGCGGATCGTCGAGCTTCATTTCCCGAGGGATTCTGTCAGTCGCTCAAAGGACTTCAGGTTCACTGCGATCAGCCCTCGGCGCGGCGTGTTCAAGTCGAGTGTGACGAAGATCACCAGGGTTACGAGCACGACGAAACTCACGGTGCCGGCCAGGCACGTTGTCTGCGTCGCTCCTTGTTGCCTTCCCATCAGGAACGATGGGACAATAGCTCCCAGCAACAACAGCAACTGTACGCTCCACGGCAGTATCTCCTCATAGGCTGCAAGGCGAGACGCATTGGCGCTGGTAACGCTGTTCAGGGTGTTGGTCAAGCAGACCGCAATGGGGGTGCCTTCCCCGACGGCTTGGGCGACGATGTCGGTCATGCGGCAGTGCATCTCCTGACTTCGCTGAGTGGCCTTTTGCTGTTCCGCTTGCGGCAGGAATTGACGCATCGCATCAAGTTCGTTCTCGGCGTAGTCGCGTATCACTGTTTGCAGAGCGGAACGGTGCGGCTCCTTGAGCAGGGTTGCGCAGGTAAAAAAATCTCCTATCGCATTGCTTTCGGTGACCACCATGAGACGCCGGTGGTCATGTCTGCCCAGGGCCATCGCAAAGGTGAAGGCGAGCAAGAGGCCCAACAACGCGAGGCTGGCATCGGTGAACTTTGTCCCTGGGTCGTAGTCGGAGTTTGCAGGCAGCCGCCGCCCCCAACGCCAACCGAGGCCCCAGAACGCGAGCATGGCCCCGGCAACGAACAGCGCGATCACCCATCCGTCAACGTCATGAAGCAGGTTGTCCACGTCTCGCCTCGACAGGAAATGCGGTGATTAGCACTTGCGGGACGGCCTCTCACCGCGCCGGCCCACAACTGCCTCCGCCAAGTGAGCACTCCACGGCGATTCGGTCTCGACAATGGCGGCTTTCTGACCGAGTTCGAGCACCTGTTCCGCCGTGCTAGTCGCAAACATGTGCATGGCCCGGGCAATGGTCCCCGTCCAGCCGGTCTGGTGGCTGGCCCCGAGGCCCGCCCCATTGTCGCCGTGGAAATACTCATAAAACAGCACGAGATCCCGCCAGTGCGGGTCTTCCTGGAACTTTCGGGCCCCGCCGTAGACCGGACGCCGGCCGTGGCTGTCCCTAAGAAAGATGCTGGCCAAGCGGCGAGTGATCTCTTCGGCGACTTGATACAGGTTCACGTAGCACCCGGAGCCTGTCGGACATTCGACCTTAAAATCATCTCCATAATAGGCGTAATAGTTCGCCAGGGCGCGGACGATCAGAGCGTTGACCGGCATCCAGATCGGCCCGCGCCAATTCGAGTTGCCGCCGAACATGCCGGTATCGGATTCCGCCGGCAGGTATCCAACGCGGTACTCCTGACCACCGGCATGGAGGATGTACGGATGGTCGGCGTGGTAGCGCGATAGTGAGCGAATACCGTAAGGGCTGAGAAATTCGTTTTCGTCGAGCATCTTCGCCAACACACGGCGGAGCTTGCTTTCGTCCAGGACGGAAAATAGGCGCCGGCCGGCAACACCCACCTTACGCGGGTCATGGAAGGCGGCACTTAGCTCAGGACGAGCATCCAGGAACCACCGGAATCGCTCCGTGATTTCCGGGTATTTCGCGAACAGCTCCGGTTCGAAAACCGTGGCCGCGCACAACGGCAGCAGCCCGACCATGGATCGGACCTTGAGCCTCTGCGCTTCGCCGTCGGGCAGTCGCAGCACGTCATAGAAGAATCCGTCTTCCTCATCCCACATCCCCGTGCCGCCCCCCAGATGTACAAGCGACGACGTGATCCACGTGTCATGTTCGAGAAACTTCAACACCATGTCCGCGTAATCCTCATCCGTCATCGCCAGTTCCATGGCGATTTCGAGCATGTTGTCGGCGTAGAGCGCCATCCAGGCAGTGCCGTCGGCCTGTTCCAGATGTCCGCCGGTCGGCAGCGGCGCGCTGCGATCGAACACACCGATGTTGTCGAGGCCCAGGAAGCCGCCCTCGAAGACGTTTCGCCCGGAACGGTCCTTGCGGTTGACCCACCAGGTGAAGTTCAGGAGCAACTTTTGGAAGCAGCTCTTGAGCCATTTCGTATCTCCCACCCCCTTCTGCGCCTTTTCCAAGCGGTAGGTGAAGATGGTGGACCAGGCGTGCACCGGCGGGTTGACGTCGCCGAAGTTCCACTCGTAGGCCGGAATCTGCCCGTTGGGGTGCAAGTAACGCTCGCGGAGCATCAATTGCAGTTGCTGCTTGCCAAAATCGACGTCGACCATCGACAGGGCAAGCACATGAAAGGCCAAATCCCAGGCAGCGTACCAGGGATATTCCCACTTGTCCGGCATGGAGATGATGTCGCCGTTGTACATGTGGTGCCAGTGGTCGTTGCGCGGGGCCTGTTTACGCGTCGCCTTGAAGGGGTCTGAGCCGCGCTCTTCGAGCCACTTGTCCACGTCGTAATGGTAGAACTGCTTGGACCACAGCATTCCGGCCAGGGCCTGTCGCATGACGTTCGCCGCGTCGGCGTGCAAAGAGCGAGGAATGACGGCCCCGTAGAACTCGTCGGCCTCCTGGCATCGGGCCCTAAATACCTCGTCGAAATGGCTACCCAGTGGGCCTTGGCCATTGGTTTCGGCCAGCGCGGCCGGCGCGATGTCCGAGAGCCGCAGCCGAATCACTTGCGGCTGGCCGGGATTGACGGTCAGCCGATAATGAGCCGCGATTTTCGTGCCCTTCTTCTCCAGATTCACGGCCGCCGTTCGGCCGTGGACGACGTAGTCGTTGATGCTGTCCTTGACGTACGGGCTTCGGTTGGGAACGCCGAAGATCCGCTGGGTGTTGGTCTCGTTCTCCGTGAACAACAAGGGCACGTCGCCCTGGCAATAGAGATAGCGATCGCCCAGATTCGGATCGGTCGCCTTGACGACGCCTTGTCCGGGGCTGCCGTCGGCCTGGATGAGCGTCGGCCTTTCGGCGGCCGTATGCCAGGACCACTGGTTCCGGAACCAGAGCGTCGGCAGGACGTGCAGCTCGGCCGGTTCCGGACCGCGGTTGTGAACCGTGATCTGGACCAGAATGTCGTCAGTGGACACTTTGGCGTACTCGACGAACACGTCGAAATAGCGATTCTCGTCGAATACGCCCGTATCGAGTAATTCGTACTCCAATTCATGCCTGCCGCGACCGCGACTTGTATCGACCAGATCGGCGTAGGGGAACGCCGCCTGGGGATACTTGTAGAGATACTTCATGTACGAATGGGTGGGCGTGCTGTCCAGATAGAAGTAGTATTCCTTGACATCCTCGCCGTGATTGCTCTCGCTGTTGGTCAGCCCGAACAGACGTTCCTTGAGGATCGGGTCGTTGCCGTTCCAAAGGGCCAGCGCAAAGCAGAGCCGCTGCTTGTCGTCGGAAATGCCGGCCAGGCCGTCTTCGCCCCAGCGGTAGGCGCGCGAACGGGCTTGATCGTGAGTGAAGTAGTTCCAGGCGTCGCCCTGCTCGCTGTAATCCTCGCGCACGGTGCCCCATTGGCGTTCGCTGAGGTAGGGTCCCCACTTCTTCCAAGGAACTTTCTGCTGCCGAGTTTCTTCGAGTCGGAGGTGTTCTGCGGTCATGATGCACCAGCACGGGTTTGATTGGTTCCGCTGTTGATTATGGAACTGTTCCGGCCTCTTCTCCCGGTAAGACACGCGTGTTTCATGAACCCTCACTCTGACAGTGTAAATCAATCCTCATTAGAAGGGAAGTCGGAGCATGTCTTTGTAATGGCCTGGAACCGGCTCCAACTCTGTTTCTTCTGTCGGATAAAAGGGCTGGCGTTGGTCCCAGGGGTTGTCGCCCGATGGCAGGATCCAGAAACAGCCCTCAGGGTCCCGCACGATCCAATGCCGGCACGCCGGGTCGAACGAAGAGCCCCACCATATATTTGCCCGATTCGGTCATGGGTCCCTCCTTTGGAGCACGGCCATCGGGGGAATTATAGCAGGGCGACGACGCTCCGGCGTTGCCCTTTTCAGGGAATATCGCGCAATTATCCGTTCTCGGGCGTCTTGCTTGGTCGCCGATCGGGAGATTACCGGCGACGGTGTCGGCGCATTGCAGCGTTTTAGCCGTGCAAGCTCTTGGGATTCACTTTTTCACACCTGACCATAGAATGGCCGAGTCGGCGCACGTCCATTCCAGGCGCTCCTAGACGACTTGCGTGCCCATGCCAACTCCTATCACCGCGCTGTTCCTCGACATTGGCGGCGTGCTGTTGACCAACGGCTGGGATCGCCGCATGCAGCGGAAGGCGGCCGAGACCTTCGGCTTGGACTACGAAGAGATGAGCGACCGGCAGCACCTGACTCTCGACACCTATGAAAACGGCAAACTGAGTTTGGACGAGTATCTCGACCGTGTTGTGTTCTGGACCGAACGGCCGTTTTCGCGCGAGGCCTTCAAACAATTCATGTTCGACCAGTCGAAGCCACTCCCGGAGATGATCCAGTTGGTTCGCGATCTGAAGAGCCGTTACGGCCTGAAGATCGTCGCCGTGAGCAACGAGGGGCGCGAGTTGACATTGTATCGCATCGAAACCTTCTCGCTGAACCGCTTCGTTGACCTGTTCGTCTCGTCGTGTTTCGTGCATTACCGCAAGCCGGATCCGGACATCTATCGCCTGGCCCTGGATATCGCGTCAGTGAAGGCGGACGAAGTGGTCTATATCGACGATCGGCAGATGTTGGTCGAGGTCGCCGAGAGCCTCGGCATTCGCAGTCTCCAGCACACATCGTTTGCCGCGACGCGTGCGGCCTTGGCGGCGCTGGGGCTCTCGACAAACGGTTAGACACTAGGGAGAATCCAGTAGAGCATCGTAAGGAATCTCCCGATGCATGCCCTAGGGTGGAGCAGATAACTTGGGTTCTATGCCGCCCGCGCTTTGCCGAGCAAGGCCGCGCGGGGGCACACGATTCGGGCCGGGGTCACACACGGATGCCGCAAATTTTCCCCAAGAGCGCAAACGTTGTTGCCAAGGCAAGCATCCTCGGCGGGCTCCTGCTGTCGGCCGGGCTGTTGCTAGGCGGACTGATCTACACGCGCTCTTCCTACGGCACGGGCATGGCAATTTCCGTCGTCCAGCCGGTGCCTTTCAGCCATCAGCACCATGCGGGCATCCTCGGCATCGATTGCCGCTACTGCCACACCTCGGTCGAGCACTCTTCCTTCGCCGGAATACCGCCCACCAAGACCTGCATGAACTGCCATAGCCAGATCTGGGTCGGCAGTGAAATGCTGGAGCCGGTGCGCGAAAGCTACCGCACCGGCCAGTCGCTCCATTGGCATCGCGTCTACAATCTGCCCGGCTTCGTTTACTTCGATCACAGCATCCACGTGCAGAAGGGCGTCGGTTGCTCGTCGTGCCATGGGCGGGTCGATCAGATGCCTTTCACCTACCAGGTGCCAACGCTGCTGATGGAATGGTGCCTCGACTGCCACCGGAACCCGGCCGCGCAGATTCGTCCTCGCGCGGAAGTGTTCAACATGAAATATGAGCCCCCGGGCGATCAAGTCGAACTGGGGGCAAAGCTCGTCCGACAGTACGACGTCAAAGACCCTCTCGGCATTACCAGTTGCACGACGTGCCACCGATGAACAGCGGGAAAGACCTCAACACGGAACTGGCCGCTCTCGGGCAACAGCCCCGGACCGCGCGGGGCAAGCAGTATTGGCGCAGCCTCGAGGAGTTGGCCGACGGCGAAGCGTTCCGTGAGATGGTGCGGCGGGCGTATCCCGAACATGCCGGCGTCTTGCCCGATGGGCTGAGCCGGCGCCAGTTTCTGGCGCTGATGGGCGCATCGCTGGCGCTGGCCGGCCTAAGCGGCTGCTCGGTGCAGCCGGCGCCGTCGACCGACATCGTGCCTTACGTTCATCCGCCCGAGGGCGTGGTGCCGGGCCGACCGCTGTTCTTTGCCACCGCCATGAGCTTTGCCGGCGGTGCCGTCGGCCTGTTGGTCGAAAGCCACACCGGCCGGCCCACCAAGATCGAGGGCAACCCCGATCACCCCGCCAGCCGCGGCGGCACCGACATTTTCCATCAAGCCTCGATCCTCACGCTCTATGATCCGGACCGTGCCAAGACGGTTACCCAACTGGGCCAGACGCGCGACCTGGGGCGAGGCCCTGGCCGCCATCCGCCCGGCCATGCAGAAACAACGTGAGAAGCGCGGCGCCGGACTGCGCCTGCTGACCGAGAGCATCATCTCACCGACGCTCGCCCGGCAAATCGACGCCCTTTTCAAAGACTTGCCCGAGGCACAATGGCACGTCTATGAGCCCATCCACCGCGATACGGCCTGGGATGGAGCCCAAATGGCTTTCGGCGAGCCGGTCAATCCGGTTTACGACTTTCAGAAGGCCGACGTGGTGCTCTCGCTCGACGCCGACTTCTTGCAGTGCGCGCCGGGCAGCCTCCGCTATGCGGCCGACTTCATGGATCGTCGGCGGGCGCCGGTAACGGCCGAAGGCCAGCGTAAAGGGGACAGTCCCATTTTCGCTGAGGCGAAAATTGGGACAGTCCCCGGCCGCGAAATGAACCGGCTCTACGTGGTTGAAACGGCCGTCAGTTGCACCGGGGCCAAGGCCGACCATCGGCTGGCGCTGCGGACCGGCGAAATTGAGGAGTTCGCCCGAGCCGTAGCCGCCAAGCTTGGCGTGGCTGGTGCAGATCGCGATAGTCAGGGCGCCGCGAAAATCGGGGCGGTCGCCTCGTCGGAAAAATGGGCTTCGGCCGTGGCCAAGGACCTCGAAGCGCATCGCGGTCGTTCGCTGGTGCTGGCCGGCGATTGCCAGCCGCCCGTCGTTCATCTGCTGGCGCACGCACTGAACGATCATCTTGGCAATGTGGGCAAGACCGTGAACTACACGGAGCCGATCGACGCGAAGCCAGGCAATCGAACGCAGTCGCTGCTTGAGCTCGTCGAAGACATAGAGTGTCGGCGAGTCGACTTTCTGATGATTCTCGGCGGCAACCCGGTTTACACCGCGCCTGCGGATTCTGATTTCGCGAAATATCTTGAAAAAGTTCCGCTTCGTATTCGGCACGGCCTGTACGTGGATGAGACTTCGTACCAGTGCCATTGGCATTTGCCCGAGACCCATTACCTGGAGGCGTGGAGCGATGCCAGGGCGTACGACGGCACGGCGTCGATTGTGCAGCCGCTGGTCGAGCCATTGTACGAAGGCCGTTCTGCTCACGAGGTGCTGGAAGTGCTCGCCAATTTGCAGGAATCGCCCGGTCGCGAGATGGTCCGCGCGCACTGGCGCGACCATTGGGAGCGTCGCCACGAGAAGGGGAGTTTTGAACCGTTCTGGCAGAGGGCGCTGCACGACGGGGTGATTCCTGATACGGCGTTTCAGCCGAAGACGGTAAAACTCCAAGACGGTTGGGAAAAATATTTAGCGAAGTCCTCCTCTCTCCCGACCAACCTTCAGTCGGTGCCCGCAGAGGGAACCGAACAGGAGCTGGAAATCATCTTCCAACCGGATCCGACAATCTACGACGGCTCGTGGGCCAACAATGGCTGGTTGCAAGAGTTGCCCAAGCCGATCACCAAGCTTGCCTGGGGCAATGCGGCCATCATGAGTCCGACTACGGCACGGCTACTCGGCGTGGAGCTCGGCAGCTACGCCCATGGGGGCGAGCACGGCGGGTACTGGATGCCCGTGATCGAGCTGTCGCTGGGCGGCCGATCGGTGCGGGCGCCCGCCTGGATCATGCCCGGTCACGCGGACCGCTCGATTACCGTCTATCTGGGCCACGGGCGGGAGCGTGCGGGGAGCGTCGGCGGAACGGTCGAGCAGAGCGTCGGGTTCAACGCCTATCGGCTTCGCACGGCCGACGAGCCATGGTCGGCCTTAGGCGTGCACTCAGTCCATACGGACGAAACCGCGCTGGTCGCTTGCACGCAAGCCCATCAGTCGATGGAGGGCCGCGAGCCGGTGCGCTGGGCGACGCTGGCCGAATACCGTCGCGGCTTAACAGAAGAAGCGGAACACCCCACGCTGTACGACGCCTTCGATTACGCCGCGCCGAAGCACAAATGGGGCATGGTGATCGATCTGACGGCCTGCACCGGTTGCCATGCCTGCGTAGTGGCGTGCCAGGCCGAGAACAACATTCCCGTGGTGGGCAAGGAGCAAGTGTCGCGGGGCCGGGAGATGCACTGGCTGCGGATCGACCGTTACATCACGGGCAAGGCGGAAAGCCCCGCCGGCTTCTTCTTCCAACCGGTGCCCTGCATGCACTGCGAGAACGCCCCGTGCGAATATGTCTGCCCGGTCGAGGCCACGGTCCATAGCGACGAGGGGCTCAACGACATGGTCTACAACCGCTGCGTCGGCACGCGGTTCTGCTCGAACAATTGCCCCTACAAGGTGAGGCGTTTCAATTTTCACTTCTATGCCGACTATCAAACGCCGAGCCGGCGGCTGCAATACAACCCCGAGGTGACGGTTCGCTCCCGCGGCGTGATGGAAAAGTGCAGCTACTGCTTGCAGCGGATTCGCCAGGCGGAGATCGACACGCAGACGGAACAGCGGCCGCTTGCGGACGGCGAAGTGTTGACCGCCTGCCAGGCGGCCTGCCCGGTCGGGGCGATCGTCTTCGGCGATGTGAACGATCCGAAGAGCAAGGTCAAGCAAGGGAAGGATTCGCCGCTCCATTACGGACTGCTGGCCGACTTGAACACCAACCCGCGGACGACATACCTCGCGGCGCTGCGGAACCCCAACCCGGAAATCGAGGCGTAGCGCCCTCCAACGATGGCCGAAAGCATGTCTGACACATCGAACCAACCGGAACCGAGCCTCGGCGGCGTCGATCAGCCGAATTATGTGCCGGTGGGCCATGATCTGAGTTCGGTGACCGAGAAAATCAGCGCCCTGGTGCTCACGCGGCCGACGGGGCTCGGCTGGCTCGGTTGCTTTGGTTTCAGCAACATCCTGGTGTTTATCTTCTTGATTGCCGTGGCCTATCTGCTCTTGGTTGGCGTGGGCATTTGGGGCATCCAGGTGCCGACGGCCTGGGGTTTTGCCATCACCGATTTCGTGTGGTGGATCGGGATCGGCCACGCCGGCACGCTGATCTCGGCCTTTCTTCTGCTGATGCACCAGAAGTGGCGGACTTCGATCAACCGCATCGCCGAGGCCATGACGATCTTCGCCGTGATGTGCGCCGGCATGTTCCCCTTGTTGCATCTGGGCCGGCCCTGGTTCTTCTACTGGCTGGCGCCGTATCCCAACACGATGACGCTCTGGCCGCAGTTCCGCAGCGCGCTGGTTTGGGACGTGTTCGCCGTGAGCACGTATTTCACCGTGTCACTCTTGTTTTGGTACATGGGGATGATTCCCGACCTGGCGACGCTGCGCGACCGCGCCGCCAACCGCGTTGCCCAGATCGCGTACGGCATGCTGGCATTGGGTTGGCGCAATTCGGCCCGGCATTGGCACCGCTTCGAAATGGCCTATCTGCTGTTGGGCGGGCTGGCCACTCCGCTGGTGATCTCGGTCCACTCGGTCGTGAGCTCCGACTTCGCCATCTCGGTCGTTCCGGCGTGGCATGAAACGGTCTTCCCGCCGTACTTCGTCGCCGGGGCCATCTTCTCCGGCTTCGCCATGGTCCTGCTGCTGTGCGTTCCGATTCGCCACTTCTACCATCTCCAGGAGTTCATCACGCTCGACCATCTCGACGTGATGGGTAAGCTGGTGCTGGCCACCAGCCTGATCACTTCCTACGGCTACTTGAGCGAGCAAACGCTGTCCTGGTACGCCGGCGACACGGTCGAATGGTACACCTATTGGTTCCGCCTGACCGGGTTCGGACAATATGGCCTGATCACCTGGACGCTCTTCTGTTGCAACACGATCGTGCCACAGGTTCTTTGGTTCAAGCGGTTGCGGCGGAAGGAATCGGTGCTGGTGATCGTGTCGTTGCTGGTGCTGGTGGGCATGTGGCTCGAGCGCTACATGATCATCACGACCAGCCTGAGCCGCGATTACTTGCCGTCGTCGTGGGGCTTCTTCAAGCCGACGATTTGGGATTTGGCGACCTATTTCGGCTCGGTCGGCGTCTTCTTGGTGGCGTTCCTGTTGTTTGCCCGTCTCGCGCCGATCGTGTCGATGTCGGAGACGCGGGCCTTGTTGCCCGGAACGCGCGGGCCGGAGGTGGGACGATGATCGCGAAGCCGCCGATCTACGGGCTGATGGTGGAGTTTCTGACGGCCGCGGAGATCCTTGACGCCACGCGCCGCGCCCGGCTGGCCGGCTATCGCGCGATGGACGCCTACACGCCCTATCCGGTCGAGGGCCTTGCCGCGGAGCTTGGCCTGCGGAAGACGCGCCTGCCGTTTGTCGTTTTGATGGGCGGGCTGATGGGCCTGGGCGTCGGATTTTTCATGCAGTATTACTCGATGGCGATCAACTACACGTTCAACGTGGGCGGCCGGCCGTACAACAGTTGGCCGGTTTACATTCCCATCGCTTTCGAGGTGCTGATTCTCGTGGCGGCGCTGGCGGCCTTTCTGGGGATGATGTTCCTCAACGGGCTGCCGCGTCCCCATCACCCGGTGTTCAACGTGCCGCAATTCGTTCGCTCGAGCCAGGACCGCTTCTTCCTTTGCATCGAGGCGACCGACTCGCGGTTCGATCGCCAAACGACGGCCGAGTTTCTGGCGACGCTCAATCCGCATGGCCCGATCATCGAGGTTCCCTATGAGGGATAAGATCGCGGAAAGACGCAGCGCATTGAGAGATGCCCAGGCATCTGGCGCGACCATGCACGGAGAACCACCGGCTTCCACCGGCGGTTATTACATTTGGTTATTACTCGCCCTGCTTCCTGCGATCGGTTGTCAGCAGAAGATGGCCGACCAGCCGAGCTATAAGCGGTTGGCGGAGTGCGAGTTCTTTGCGGATGGGCGATCGGAGCGGCCCGCGGTCGCCGGCGCCGTGGCGCGCGGCCACTTGCCGACGGACATTGCTCTGGCGACCGGCCGCCGCACGGGCAAGAACGGCGAGCCGCTGGGCGCGGCCACGCCCGCGGTGATTCAACCGCCGCCCGATTCGCCTGACGAAGCGAAAGCCGAGATGGCTCAGTACGACGCGTTCGTGGACACGTTCCCCTTTCCCATGACCGAAGCCGTTTTGGAGCGAGGCTATCAGCGGTTCATGATCTACTGCGTGGTGTGCCACGATCCGTTGGGCACGGGCGAGGGCAAGATCGTGGAGCGCGGCTACACGGCGCCCCCGTCCTACCACATCGACCGGCTGCGCAGGCGCCGGCCGGCTACCTGTTCGCGGTCGTGAGCGAGGGTTACGGCTCGATGCCGTCTCATGCCGCACAGATTCCCGTGCCCGATCGCTGGGCCATCGCAGGTTACATCCGGGCGCTCCAGGCCAGCCAGCATTTTACGGAAACAAACGCCCCTCTTCCGACCAACCTTCGGTTAACGTCTGGAGAGGGGCAGGGCGCGAGGGCCGGGGTGGGTGAGGCGGCAAGCGCTCTTGCGGACGGAGGGCCATCGCCATGAACGGCGACACAGTCGATCAACTGGGCATGGCCGGATGGCAGCGGCGGTCGCTCTGGATCGGGACGATCGCGCTGGCGATCTGCGCGCTGGCGCGCGGCTCAGCGCCACGACGTTCTTCCGCGTGTATCTGGCCGCCTATCTGTTCTGGCTGGGCATCGCGTTGGGCTCGATGGTGCTGTTGATGGTCTATCACTTGACCGGCGGAAGCTGGGGCCTGGTGATCCGTCGCATTCTCGAAGCGGCCACCAGGACGCTGCCGCTTTTGGCCGTGCTGTTTCTGCCGATTGCATTGGGGATTGGCTATCTCTACCCGTGGGCACAGCCGGAGGTCGTGGCCGGCAGCCCGAAACTCCAATACCAGCAGTTTTACCTCAATCCCACGTTCTTTTGGATTCGGGCGGCCGTGTATTTCGCCCTGTGGATCACGACCGCCTTTGTGCTCAGCTCGTGGTCGCGCAAGGAGGATCAAACGGGCGATCCGCGGCTGGCTTGGAAGAACCGGCGACTGAGCGGACCGGCCGCGGTGGGCTACGGCGTGAGTCTCCATTTCGCGGCGGTCGATTGGGGAATGTCGCTGCAACCGGTGTTTCACTCGACGATTTGGGGCCCGCTGTTTGCCTCGTCCCAGTTGCTCTCGGCATTGGCCTTCGCGCTGGTGGTGTTGGCGCGGTTGATCGACCGGCCGCCGTTGGGCGAGGTGGCCTCGCTCAAAGTGCGCAACGATCTGGGAAGCCTGTTGTTCACGCTGCTGATCCTCTGGGCGTACATGGCCTGGTTCCAGTTCATGATCGTTTGGATCGCCAACATGCCGGTGGACATCGTCTGGTACATGCCGCGAGCAAGCGCAGCCTGGAAGGGCGTCATGTGGGCCATCTTCGTGCTGAATTTCGCCGTCCCCTTCTTCCTCTTGCTGCTGCGGTCGGTGAAACGCAGCAGCAATCGCATGGCGTGGATCGCCGGATTGATCCTGCTGATGCAATTGGTGTTCATGTACTACCAGATTGTGCCGGGGACTCCGGGGACGCTGAGCGCACCGGCTGATCGAAGGCGGTTTGGTTCCCGTCGGCATGGGCGGCATTTGGCTGGCGCATTTCCTGGGGCAATTGCAGCGGCAGCCGCTCCTGCCGCTTCACGACTACAATCGCGCGGCCGCTTTGCACTTGCGGCATCTTGACGAAGAAGAAACGGCCCGCGAGGAGACGCTGGCTTATGGCTAACGGCGAAACGGAAGACACGGCCGTGCGCTACGAACGCCGGGACATCCGCTTCGGATGCCTGCTGGCGTTCATGCTCGTTGTGCTCTGTATCATGGCGAGCCTGGGTTATGGGGTATGGCGGTTTTTCTGGTGGCAGAACAGTGCTCGGCAAGAGGCCGGCCGGTCGCCCTATCCGCTGGCCCCGGCGGCGTCGAAGCAACTACCGCCCGAACCACGGTTGGAGCAAATCGACCGGCTCGCGGGCGTGGAGAACTCCGACGTTGCGAAGAGACTGGCCGGCCAGGAGAAAGTGCTCAACAGCTACGGGCCGACCGAGGAAAAGGGATTCGTGCACATTCCGATTCAGCAGGCCATCAAAGCCACGGCGGGCACATTGCCGGTCAGAAAACCATCGGCCGAAGCGACCGCCAAAGACAAAGGACTGGTGGATTCGGGCGAGTCCAACTCGGGCCGCATGTTTCGAGGAGAACCGTGATGAGAACGATGGCAACTCTCTTCTTCGTTCTGGCCGCGTGTCTTGAATTCGGCGCCGCCGCGCGGGCCGAAGCCCCCGAGGTGCTCAGGAAGGTCGGCTTCGATCAATGCCTTGACGGCCAGGTGCCTTTGGACGCGCAATTCACCGACGAAGCGGGCAAGGCGGTGAAGCTCGGCGACTACTTCGGCGAGAAGCCCGTGATCCTGGTCCTGGCGTACTTCAGATGCCCGATGCTCTGCACGCTCGTGCTCAACGGGCTCGCCGACGCCATGAAGGGCATGCCCTTTACGGCGGGCAAGGAATTCAATGTGCTGACGGTGAGTTTCGATCCGCGCGAAACGCCCGAACTGGCCGCCGCAAAGAAGAAGAACTACCTGGCCAAGTACGGCCGGCCGGAAGCCGCCGACGGCTGGCACTTCCTCACCGGAAAAAAGGAGGCGATCGACGCCTTGACCAACGCCGTCGGTTTTCGCTACGTTTACGATGCCAAGGAAGACCAATTCATCCACACCAGCGGCATCATGGTGCTCACGCCCAGCGGGAAAATTTCGCGCTACTATTACGGCATCAGCTTTCCCGCACGCGACCTGCGATTGGGTCTGATCGAGGCGTCGGCCCACAAGATCGGCACGCCGACCGACCAGGTCTTGCTCTATTGTTTCCATTACGACCCGGCCACCGGAAAGTACAGCATGAGCGTCTTGAACTTCGTCCGCGCCGGCGGCGTTGCTACCGTCGTCGCGCTGGCCGGCATGGTGTGGTTCCTGATGCGATGGGAAGGACGAAAGCGGGGCAAGCGGTCGGCCGGCGATGCGGCGGGGCAGGCGCCGGCGGCCAACGAAGCAGCGGAACAAACCAAGGGAGACGGGCCATAATGTTCGCCGAGATCGCCCTCTTTCCGCCCGAGGCGTCGACAACGGCCACGCAGGTCGAACATGCTCTTCCTTTTCTTGCTCTTGGTCTGCGGCTCGGTGACCGCTTTAGTGGCGGCGCTGTTGGTCTATTTCGCGGTCCGCTATCGGCGCCGGCCGGGCGAGGTGGGCAACCCGCCGGAAACGCACTCCTCGGAGCTGTTGGAATGGGGCTGGACGCTGACGCCGTTGGCCATTTTCGCCTGCATGTTCGTATGGGGCGCGGAAGTCTACTTCGGCGCTACCGCCCGCCCGACAATGCGGCCACGGTCTACGTGGTAGGCAAGCAGTGGATGTGGAAGTTCCAGCATCCCGAGGGACAACGGGAGATCGACGCGCTCCACGTTCCGGTGGGACGGCCGATCCGGCTGCTGATGACCTCGGAGGACGTGATCCACAGCCTCTTCGTTCCCGATTTCCGCATCCACATGGACCTGCTGCCGGAACGCTATTCGTCGGTGTGGTTCCAGGCGACGCAGGTGGGAAGGCACCACCTCTTCTGCTCCCAGTACTGCGGGACGAATCACGCCGGAATGACGGGCGAAGTCACCGTGATGGAACCGGCCGAATACGAGAAGTGGCTGCACTCGGGGGCTGAAGGTTCGATGGCCCTGGAAGGGCGGAAGGTCTTCTTGAAGTACCGTTGCGTCAGTTGTCACGGCACCGACGCCGCAGCCCGCGCCCGACGCTCGAAGGCCTCTTCGGCCGACCGGTCGTGCTCAGCGACGGCCGCGTGGTCAACGGCGACGAGAACTACATCCGCGAATCGATCCTCTATCCCAGCGCGAAAATCGCCGTCGGCTATGAAAACATCATGCCCACGTTCAAGGGCCAGGTGAGCGAGGAAGAAATCTTCGAGTTGATCGCCTATATCCAATCGCTCAAGCCGGGCCAAACGCCGGACCGGGTCGAGAGCTATCCGCCGCCGGCGACGACGCCTCCCATCAACACGAAGGAACTCAAATGATCGCTGCATGAAACGAGGCCCTTCTTCCGGAAGAACGCCGGAAGGGTTTCCTTCTCGGCGACGGAAATAAAATGTCATGAGCGAACAAAGTCTCGCACAACCGGCCGCCGCCCCCGTCGCGCCGCAAAAGAACTACCTCAACGCCTCATACAGCGTCGTGTCGTGGTTGTTCACTACGGACCACAAGCGGATCGCCATCCTTTATTTGCTGCCGATCACGTTGATGTTCTTCATCGGCGGCCTGGCCATTTCGATCAACCGCCTGAGCCTGATGACGCCCGAAGGCTCGTTGACCGATGCCGACACCTACAACAAGCTGTTCACGATCCACGGCATCGTCATGGTGTTCTTCTTCCTGGTGCCGGTGATTCCGGCCGTGCTGGGCAATTTCTTTCTGCCGATGATGATCGGCGCCAAGGACCTCGCCTTTCCGCGGCTGAATCTCTTGAGCTGGTACTTGTACATGGCGGGCGCCGTCTGGGCCCTGTTCGCCGTGCTGGGTGGGGGCGTCGACACGGGATGGACCTTCTACACGCCCTACAGTTCGGAAGCGTCGCACACCAACGTCGTCTTCACCATAACGGGGGCGGTCATCGCCGGATTCTCGTCGCTGTTGACCGGCCTGAACTTCATTGTCACCGTGCATTGGCTGCGGGCGCCCGGATTGAGCTGGTTCCGCCTGCCGATTTTCGTGTGGACCATGTACGCCACGAGTTTCATTTTCGTGCTGGCCGTGCCGGTGCTGGCCATGGCCTTGATCCTGGTGATTGTCGAGCGGCTGTGGCAGATCGGCATCTTCGATCCGACCCTGGGCGGCGACCCGCTCTTGTTTCAGCACCTCTTCTGGTTCTATTCGCACCCGGCGGTCTACATCATGATTCTGCCGGGCATGGGCGTGGTGAGCGAGGTGATTCCTTGCTTCGCCCGGAAGCAGCTCTACGGCTATAAGTTTGTGGCGTACTCCAGCTTCGGCATCGCCTGCCTGGGCTTTTTCGTGTGGGCCCATCACATGTTCGTGGCCGGCATTTCGCTCTATGCGGCGCTGATCTTCTCCAGCTTGAGCTTCCTGGTGGCCGTGCCGTCGGCGATCAAAGTCTTCAACTGGACGGCCACGCTGTATAAAAGCTCGATCACCTTCGAGGCGCCGATGCTGTTCGCCCTGGGCTTTGTCGCCTTGTTCACCTTCGGCGGCATGGCCGGGCTGTTCCTGGCCACGCTGGGAATGGACATGCACGTGCACGACACCTATTTCGTCGTCGCCCACTTCCATTTCATCATGGTCGGCGGAATGGTGTTGGCCTATATGGCCGGGCTGCACTATTGGTGGCCGAAGATCACCGGGCGGATGTATTCGGACGGGTTGTCGCGGCTGACGGCGATGATCATTTTCATTGGATTCTTTCTCACCTTTCTGCCGCAGTTCGTGGCCGGCTACAACGGCATGCCGCGCCGCTACCATATGTACGCCCCCGAGTTCCAGATCTGGAACGTCATGTCAACCGCGGGGGCCTCGATCCTCGGCATCGGCTATATTCTGCCGCTGTTCTACCTGATCGGCTCGCTCTGGTATGGAAAGCCGGCGGGGCGAAATCCCTGGCACGCCACGGGATTGGAGTGGCAGACGCCGTCGCCGCCGCCGACGGATAATTTCGAGCAAACTCCGGTCGTGGTCCGTCCGCCTTACCAATACCACTTGGAAAAGGCCCAAAATGAACCCTGAACCTGCGCAACTGGCCGCTGGCGAACAGAAATCGCTCGAACATACGATCTTCGCGCGAAGCCGTCTGGGCGAGCAATACGAGAACCTCGATCAGCAACATCAGACGGCCTCGCTGGGCATGTGGGTCTTCCTGGGCACCGAGGTCATGTTCTTCGGCGTGCTGTTTCTTGCCGTGGCCGTGTATCGCTTTCTCTACGCCGAGGCGTTTGAAAAGGCCAGCCAGCGGCTTAACTGGATGATCGGCGGCATCAACACGCTCGTGCTCTTGCTGAGCAGCCTGATGATTGTCCTGGCCGTGCATTATGCCCAGCACGGCCGGCGCAAGCAGATCGTGCTGTTTCTCGGCCTGACCGCCTTGCTGGGCGTGTGCTTCCTCGGCTTCAAGGCGGCCGAGTATTACCTCGACTATCTCGACAACCTGATCCCCGGCTGGAAATTCGACGCCGGCGAGTGGGTCGCGCGCGAGGGGCTTCGGCCCGATCAGGTGCCGCACGTCAAACTGTTCTTGTTTCTCTATTGGGTGATGACCGGGCTGCATGCGCTGCACGTCACGATCGGAATCGGCGCCGTGTTGGTCATGCTCGTTCTGGCGTCGCGGGGCCGATTCTCGACCGGCTATTACGCGCCGGTCAACGTGACGGCCCTCTACTGGCACTTCGTCGATATCGTCTGGATCTTCCTGCTGCCGACGCTCTACCTGCTCGGCACACATCATTGGTGAGGGAAAAGAACATGTCGGAACGCCTGCTCACTCCCGCCGGCTACATGATCGTCCTGGCGATCCTGGTGTTGCTTACGCTGCTGACGGTCGGTCTGTCGTTCATGCCAAGCTCGGGGACGGTCCGCGTCGTGGCCGGGCAGGGCATCGCGATCGTGAAGGCCTCGCTGGTGGTGCTGTTCTTCATGCACGCCCTGCGCAGCACCGCGCAGACCAGGGCCGTCATCGCCGTGACCATCTTCTGGTTCGTCGCCGTGTTGTTGTCGCTCACTTTCAGCGATTATCTCACGCGGGGATTAATCCCCAACTTGCCGGGACATTAGCCGTTTTCACGATTGGGAATCGACCATGACCACATCGCCGGCTACACAAGATCCGCCGTTGGGTATGGGGTTGACCTCCGTAGTGCTGGGCTCGGTCGGCCTGGCCCTCTTTTTTCTGCCGGTGCTGGGCATCCCGCTGGGCGGGCTGGGGCTTGCCTTCGGCGCCCTTGGCCTGGCGACGGCGCTCTGGAGCGGCTGGGCGAGCCTGCGCTGGTCGATCGCCGGAATCGCCCTATCGGCCCTGGCGTTGGCGATCGGCATTGCGATCGCCAAGGCGCCTGCGGGCTATCTGCCGACACGGTCGGTGCCGTTGGACACGCAGCCGGTGCCCTCTCGGCCGTACGTGCCGCCGCCGGAAAAGCCGGGACATTTCTGACTGAGCCCCGTTTGCGGCAAATGCGTATAATTCGCTGGGCGGTCAGGCGGGACGGGGCCGGGACGGCACGCGAATGAATATCACCGTTTTCGCATTGCGGCGGCCCATCACGATGCTGATGGTCGTCGTGACGTTGATCGGCGGCGGCATGCTGGCCCTCAGCCGGATGCGCGTTGAACATCTTTCCCGCCATCAACGCGCCGCAAATCTACGTGGTGAACAACTATGCCGGCATGGACCCGGAGCAGATCGAAGGCATCGTCACCAACGTCTACGAGCAGAATTTTCAGTACGTCAACGGCGTCAAGGACATCGAATCGAAGAACATCCAGAACTTTGTCCAAGTCAAGCTGACCTTCTACCCCGGCACCGACATGGCGGCGGCCATGTCGCAGGTGGTAAGCCTCACCAATCGTGCCCGCGGGCAGATGCCCCCCAGCGTGCTGCCGCCGTTTGTGATCCGCTTCGATGCGGCCAGCGTCCCGATCGGTTACTTGGTGCTGGAGAGCAAGAGCCGGCCGCTGGGCGAGTTGGCCGACCTGGGGCTGTTCCGCATTCGTCCCTTGCTGGTGTCGCGGGTTCCCGGCACCGTTTCTTTCTCGCCGTACGGCAGTAATACGCGGGCGATCGTGGTTACAGTCGATCCCGACCGGCTGCGGGCGCACAACTTCACGCCCGAAGACGTGGTGACCGCCCTGGAGCAGGGAAATGTCGTCGTGCCGGCGGGCAATTTGTACGCGCAGGCGCAGATGCCGCTGGTGCCGACCAACGCCATGGTGGCCAACCCGCAGGAGATGGGCAAGATCCCCGTCAAGCTCGGCAGCGACGTGTACATCCGCGACGTGGCCACGATCGAGGACACCACCGACATCAACTACGGCTGCGCCCTGGTGAACGGCCGGAAGTCGGTCTACATCCCGGTGGTCAAGAAGGACACGGCCTCGACGCTGACCGTGGTGCGGCAAATCCACGACGCCCTCCCGTTGTTCGCGTCGGCGGTTCCCCCGGACGTGAGCGTCCGCTACGAGTTCGACGAATCGCCCACGGTCCGCGCCGCCATCAAGAGCGTCGCCACCGAGGGCGCCATCGGCGCGACGCTTACCGGGCTGATGATCTTGCTGTTTCTGCACGATTTGCGCAGCGTGATCGTGGTCTTGATCAGCATTCCCCTGTCGTTGACCAGCTCGCTGGTGGCCCTGTGGATCACGGGGAACACGATCAACATCATGTCGCTGGGCGGGCTGGCGCTGTCGATCGGCATCCTCGTCAACGAGGCGACCGTAACCATCGAAAACACCCACTGGCAAATGGGCCGCACCGATTCGATCGCCCGCGCAGCGCGGCGGGCCAACGCCACCACCGCCACGGCGCGGCTCCTGGCCATGCTCTGCATCCTGTCGGTGTTCATTCCGACGTTCATCCTCCACGAGCCGGTCCGCTCGTTGTTCATGCCGCTGACGCTGGCGGTCGGCTTTGCCATGATCGCCTCCTACCTGCTGTCGAGCACGCTGGTGCCGGTGCTCACGGTGTGGTTGGTGCGACATGGGGAGAAGGGCTCGCATCGCGAAGGTCTCTTTGAGCGCTTCCTGCCCCGTTTCGCCCACATCGTCGAGACGACGGTGCGGCATCGCCGCGGCGTCGTGCTCGGCTACCTGGTCGCCTGCGGCCTGTTGATCTTGTTGGTGGGAAGCGAAGTGGGCAGGGAGCTGTTTCCCGAAGTCGATACGGGCCAGTTCGTGCTCCGTTTTCGGGCTCCGCCGGGATCGGAATACGAGTTGACCAGGAAATGTGCGGTCAAAATCCTCGACATCATTGACCATCAGAGTCACGGCAATCTGGCGATGTCGATCGGCTACGTCGGACTGGGCGCCACTAACGTGGCCACCAACAATATCTTGCTTTTCATGCGGGCGAGCGACGACGGCGTGCTCCGCGTGCGATTGGAAAAAGGCAGCGGCGTGGCAATCGCCGAGCTCCGCGAGCGACTGCGCAAGGAACTGCCCAAGCAGGTCGTCCCCTGGTTAAAGGAACTCTTGGAGCAGGAAGGCTACCGGCCGGAAGAGGCCCAATCGCTGGCCGGCCAAGTGTCGTTCGGTTTCGAGCCGGGGGACATCGTCAGCACCGTGATGACGTTCGGTTCGCCCACGCCCATCGAGGTGCTCGTCATGGGCAACGACCCGGAGAGCATTCGCAAATACGCCATGAAAGTGCTGGCGGAGATGAAGAAGATCGACACCCTCCGCGACGTGCAGTTCTACCAGCAACTCGACTATCCGACGGTGCGGGTGGACATCGATCGGCAGAAAGCGGGCCTCAGCGGCGTCGCCGTCAAAAACGTTACCGACTCGCTTCTCGTGGGCACGTCGTCCAGCCGCTACGTCGTGAGGAACTATTGGCGCGATCCGAAGTCGGGAGTCAACTACCAGGTTCAGGTGCAGGTGCCGACGCAACGGATGGACCGGCCGCAGCAGGTGGAAACGCTGCCGATCGAGAAGGTCAGTTCCGAGAGCAATCTGATGATTCGTGACGTGGCCACGGTGCAACCCGGCACCACGCCGGGCGAGATCGACCGCAGCGCCATGCAGCGTTACCTGAGCATCACGGCCAATATCGAGGGATCCGATCTTGGCCGGGCGTCGGCCCGCATCGACCAAGCGCTGGCCGACGCCGGCCAACCTCCCCGCGGCGTGCGGCTGAGCGTCCGCGGCCAGGTACTGCCGATGACCGAGATGTTCCGCTCGCTGGGCGTGGGCCTCGCGCTCTCGGTCATCGTGATTCTCGTCTTGTTGACCGGCTACTTCCAGTCGTTCCGCCTGGGGCTGATTTCCATCGGCGGCGTGCCGGGCGTGATCTGCGGCGTGGCGGTTATCCTGCTGCTGACCGGAACCACGCTGAACATCGAGTCGTTCATGGGCTCGATCATGTGCATTGGCGTTTCCGTGTCAAACTCCGTGCTGCTGTCGACTTTCATGGATGATCACTGGCGGAGCGGGATGCCGCCGCGTCGGGCCGCGGTGGAGGGCGCCCGCGACCGCCTCCGCCCCATTCTCATGACGGCGACCGCGATGGTGCTGGGCACCGTGCCCATGGCCTTGGCCTTGGAGGAAGGCAGCGGCATGACGGCGCCGCTGGGACGGGCGGTGATCGGCGGCCTGCTGGTTTCCACCTTCGCCACGCTGCTGATCGTTCCCGCCATGTTTGCCATCGTGATGGGCGAGGCGAAGAAAGTTTCGCCGTCGATGGACCCCGACGACCAATCCAGCCGCCATTACGACCCGGCCGATCGCGACAAGGGCCGCCAGCAGCCGGACGAACACAACACCTCCCCGGGAGCGAAATGATGTTTGATTTTCTCGCCGGCATTCTTCACCGCGGCATGCCGCTGCTCGCCGCAAAACGAGCGGCACACGACGCCGCGCCGGGGCTGATGATCCTGGCGGCGCTGTTGAGTGGCTGCCATCAACAGCCGGCCCAATCGAAACCTCCGATCGGCGGCCCTCCCCAGGTAAACGTCATCAAGCCGACGGTGAGAACCATCGACGAGACGGTCGATCAGCCGGGGTTCGTCGATGCCTATGAGCAAACGTCGATTTTCTCCAAAGTTTCGGGATTCATCCAGGCGTTTTACGTGGACATCGGCGACGACGTCAAAAAGGGCGAATTGCTGGCCGAAATCTTCGTCCCCGAACTCCATGAAGAGCATCAACAAAAGGTGGCGCAGGTGGCGTTGGACCAACAGATGGTGGCGCAGGCCCAGCAGTTGGTCACCGTGGCGGAAAGCAACGTCCAGAACGCCGTCGCACGACTCGACGAGGCGAAGGCCGACGTGGGGAAATACGAGGCCGAGGTCGCGCGCTGGGAGACCGACGTGCGGCGGCTGACGGGCATGGTGCAGCAAAAGGTGGTCGACAAGGAAGTCCTCACGGAAGCTCAACGACAACTCGATGCGGCCAGGGCCTCAACCAACTCCGCTCAGGCCGCGGTGACCGCGCGGGAAGCCGATCGCGCCACAAGCGAGGCCAACCTGGGAAAGGCCAAGATCGACGTGGAGACGGCCAAAGTGAAGGTCAAGGTGTCGGAGGCCGATGAACGCAGGGTGGCGGCCCTGCTGGCGTACACCAAGGTCACCGCGCCCTACGACGGCCTGGTCACAGTTCGCAACGCCAACACGGGCGATTACGTGCAGGCGGTCAGCGGCGACCGATCGACGGCCAACCCGTCGGCGATTTTCGTGGTGGCCCGCACCGATATCCTGCGGATCTTTCTGGACGTCCCCGAGCGGTACGCCCGTTACGTGCAAAAGGACACGAAAGCCGCCGTCCGCGCCAACGCGCTCTCCGGCTTGCAGATTCCCGCCACCGTCACCCGCACCTCGTGGGCCATCCGCGAGAGAACCAGGACCCTGTGGACGGAAATCGATCTCTCGAAGCAAGAGTACGACGGATTGCGGCCGGGGATGTACGTCTACGCCAGCGTGTTCATCGAGCGGGCCAACATCTACGCGTTGCCGAAGGAGGCGCTGACGGTCTCGGGCAACCAGACCTACTGCTATCTCCTCAACGACGGCAAGGCCGTCAAGACCCCGGTCGAGGCGGGCATTGCCGGCGGAGCCTGGGTCGAGGTCGACAAGATGAAGATCGGCGACTCATGGGCCAAGGTGACCGGCAACGAACCGGTCATCATGGGCGATCTCAGCGAGCTGGTCAACGGCCAGACGGTGGAAGTTTCGCAGAAGGCCGCGGCGGAATCAAACCCGGGCAACGGTTAAGGGCGCCCCATGGCTCAAACGCGTTGGGGCGGCAGTTCCGTTGCCACCCCAATGCGAAGCGAGAATAATCGATGCTCAATAGCCGTAGTTCGACCCGGCGTGGCCGTAGAACGGGCGGTTCGAGTTTTGCCCGGACCAGGTGCCGTGCAACTGCGCCCGGCAGGGTATGGCCGTAGAACGGCCCCGTCTCGCTGCTCGATTCCAACGTGCGACGATCGATGCTGGAAAGAGCATGGCCGTAGAACGGGCGATTGTCGGAATCGCCGGCCGACCCGGAACTCATTCCGTAGCCGACGAAGGCAGTCTGGCCGGCGTAGCAGGGCGCAACGCCGCTCTGAGGATAGACGTACGTCTGCGGATTATAGTCGTTCCAGCGGTTGTCGCGCCAGAACACCCACTGGTTCGTCGGCAGCCAGTACCACCATTCGCCGTTGTGGAAGGTATAGCGCCACGGCTCTTGGGCCTGTTGCGCCTTCTCCTGGACCGGCTCCTCGTGATGACTGATTTGCGTCTGCACGGCCGGTTGCTGTGGATCGGCGGCCTGGACGGCTGAAGGGGCGTTGGCCAGAACCGCGAAAAGACTCGCCGCCATGATGAAGCTCGTTAAGGAACGCATGATCGGGCCCTCCGGTTTGCTCAAAAGGTCTCCAAGCGTCTCACTACCGGCATCTTATGTTTGCAACTCGTGTACCAGTCGCACGAAATTCTGTTTGGTGGCGTTCCTGCTATAATCGAAGGCAATGGGACACTCCGGCCGGCCGACAGGCGAGAGTGCCCCTGGAGGGTTACCCGACCCATTAATCCGGGGCAGAAGGGCTGACCGATGCGGCTGCGATTGGCGACCAGATTCTCAGCGATTGTTGTCGCCATCTTTGCATTGCGCTGCTGAGCAACATGATGGCGTTGTTCGCCGCCTGGCGCGTCGAGAAGCGGCTGGAAGAGATCATCCGCGCCGACGTGCCCAGCGCCGCTGCGGCGGAGGAGTTCCGGGCGGCCTTGCAGGAAGAGCGGGTGGTGCATGCGACCTACCTGCTGGATGACGGAACAAGCGAGTGGCTCGCGGGGACAAAACGGGTGGAATCGCATCTCCAGAATGCGATCGGCATCCTCCGCGGCGCCTCGGACCTTTACGGCGACGAAAGCGCCGGCGAGGAAGGGCTGTTGGCCCGATTGGAGCGGGCTTATGCGGAAACCGAGCGGCAGCGGAGGGAAGCAGCGGCGCTGTTGGCAAAAGGCGGCAAAAAAGAGGCCCGCCAACGCCTCTTGGCGGAAATGAACGGCCCGCTGTTCAAGCAGGCGGACGAGATTTGCTTGCAAATGGCGGCGGCCGCGGACGAGCATGCCCGAGAGCACACGGGCCGGGCAGCCAGACGCGTCCACCAGGTGGCCTGGGTGATCGGCATTTCCGGCGGCCTGACCTTGCTGCTGGGCGGCACGCTGCTATGGTTGTTTTTCCGACGAATCTTGTTTCCCTTGCGCGGCTTGGTGGCCGATGCCCAATTGTTGCATGGCAACCTGCTTGCCGGCCAGGACCGCTCCGAAGAAGACGAAATGCGGACCGTGGGCGACTGTTTTCGGACCCTGATGTCCGACGTCAACGACACGCGATCTTCGCTGGAGCGGAGCCGCAGCCGGTTGCTGGTTGCCGAAAAACTGGCTTCGGTGGGCAAGCTGGCCGCCAGCGTGGCCCATGAAATCCGCAACCCGCTGACGGCCATGAAGATGTGGCTGTTTTCTGTCCAGGAATCGGTTCGCGGAGACCGCGAGTTGAGCCGCAAGCTGGGCATTATCTCCGCGGAGACGACCCGGCTGGACCAGATCGTTCGCGACTTTTTGGAGTTTGCGCCGTCCGCCCGTCCTGCGCCGCCGCGCATTCCCCATCGACCAGGCGATTCAGCAAACGCTGGACCTTTTGGCCGCGCTCATTGAGGGAGAAAAACGTCACGATCGTCCGGGCTCCCGCGGCCGGCGTGCCGCCGGTCATGGCCGACCCCGAACAGATCAAACAAGTGCTGATCAACCTGTTGAACAACGCCGCGGAAGCGAGCGACGGCGGCGGCGAGATTCGTATTCTGACCACGGCGGAAAAGGAAGCCGAGGGCCGGCCGATGGTCGTCGTGCGGGTTTGCGACTCGGGCTGCGGCATGAGCGAGGACGTGCAAAACCGCGTTTTTGAGCCATTTTTCAGCACGAAAGAGGGCGGCACCGGGCTGGGACTTTGCATCGCCGCCCGAATCATGGCTGCCCACGACGGGCTGCTGGTCTTGGAATCTTCCTCGGAAAAAGGCACGACCTTCGCCATTTGGACCCCCATCGCTCAGGCAGACGCCTATGGCCAAAATTCTTGTGGTTGACGATGAACCGACGGTTCGCGGGGCATTCGAAGCGATCCTCGCCGCCCGAGGCCACGAGGTGCTCACCACCGGTGACGCCGAAGAGGCCATCCACCGGCTGGAAGCCGACGATTGCGATCTGGTGATCCTGGACATCTGCTTGCCGCGGATGAGCGGACTGGACGCGCTCGGGCGGATCAAACAGCTTCATCCCGTGCTCCCCGTGATCGTTATGACCGGCCGCGGGACGACCGACACGGCCATCGAGGCCACCAAACGCGGGGCCTTCGAATACCAGCTAAAACCCTTTGAACCGCAGGAAATGCTGGACACGATCGCCAAGGCGCTGGAAGGGGCCCGCTTGATGAAAGGACGCGTCGACCTCGGCCCCGAAACCACCGAGCCGTCGGCCGAAGCGATCGTCGGCCGAAGCCTGGTCATGCAGCAGGTTTACAAGGCCATCGGCCGCGTGGCTCAGACCGATGCCACGGTGCTGATTCGCGGCGAAACGGGCACGGGCAAGGAATTGGTCGCCCGCGCGATCTATCAGCACAGCCTGCGCAGCAGCTCGCCCATGACGGTCGTCAACTGTGCGGCCCTGCCCGAAACGCTGCTGGAAAGCGAGCTTTTCGGCTACGAACGCGGCGCCTTCACCGGCGCGGTCGCGCGGCGGATCGGAAAGTTCGAGCAGGCCGACGGCGGCACCATGTTCCTCGACGAAATCGGCGATATGTCCGCTGGCGACTCAGGCCAAGATGTTGCGGCTCCTGCAAGAGCGGAGCTTCCAGCGGCTGGGCGGCAATGAGACGATTCAGGTCGACGTCCGCGTTCTCTGCGCCACCAACCGCAACCTGGAAAAGGCGATCGCCGAGGGCGCCTTCCGCGAGGACCTCTATCACCGCCTGAACGTGGTCACCTTCAGATTCCGCCGCTTGCGTGACCGGCGGGAGGACATCCCTGCTGCTGGTCGATTACTTCCTGGGCCGTTCCGCCCGCGCGTCGGGCGTCGAGAAGCCGCCGCTGGCCGAAAATGCGATGGAGCTGCTGGTCGAGTTACTCGTGGCCGGGCAACGTCAGGGAGTTGGAGCACCTCATCCAGCAACTCGTGATCTTCACGGGCGGCTACACGATCCAGGCGGCCGATCTGCCCGCCGTGGTGCGAACCGGCGCTCCGGACACCCCGGCCGAATCGGCGCCTTGCGCCGACGGACCAGTGGCTGGCTCCTGATCCGCGCGTATCTCGACTCGCCTATGGTGGGGGCGCGGCCCACGAGGAACTGCTGGAAAAGGTCGAAAAGCTGCTCATCGCCGAGGCTTTACGGCGATCGCAGCCGGAAATCAGACTCACGCCGCCCGATTGCTGGGCCTGGCGCGGCCGACGCTGCACGCCAAGATGCAGAAGCATGGTTTGCGGGCTGACGATCCGCCCCGGTCCTAGTGTCCGTTTTCTGACTCCGGCGCCAGAATTCTGACAGGTCTTCACGGTGCACTGCCCGGCGGGAGCCGCACCTGCCGCCCTTTCGGCGCCCGCCCGACGCACACCGAGCCGTGGCACCACGCGACCCCATTTGTGACCATCTTTGCTGCCACAACTCGCGTTTGGCACTTCGATTGCGTAACGGGTTAATCATTGACTATGCCTGCAACACTGTATTCATGCGATTAGCGTCATGAAAACGATTCTCTTTGCCGACGACAGCCGCAACATCCGCGAGTATTGCCGCGCCGCGCTCGAGGACGACGGATACCGCGTCGTGCTCGCGTGTGACGGCTTCGACGCGATCCGGGTTTTCGCCGAGGAAAACCCCGATGTGGCGATTCTCGATATCAGTATGCCAAGGATGACCGGCTTGGAGGCTTTGGAGCGGCTCAGTCGAGTGGCGCCGCAGACGCCGGTGATCCTCTTCACCGCACACGGCGAGGATTGCCTCCGCGACCCGCGCGCGGCGATTGCCACCGCGGGTCCAAAAGAGCGAGGACCTGGGCGAGTTAAAGCGCGTGATCGCCGACACGCTCAGGGTGCCGACTTGCGTAGGCCATCTGAGCCCCAGCCAAGTCGGGCCGCCGCCTGTTTCCCTCCGCGTGCCGTACTAACGACTCGCGGCTCGCCCCGCCCCGGGGAGCAACCACTAGGTTGTCGCACCCATGAACCCGATCCTTTTTGCCATGCGGAAGCCGATCACCCTGATGATGGTGATCGTGGCCCTGGTAGGCGGCGGCGTTCTGGCGCTGAGCCGGATGCGGGTCGATATCTTTCCGGCGCTCAACGAACCCCAGATCTACGTCATCAACAACTACGCCGGCATGGACCCCAGCCAGATCGAAGGTTTCATCACCAACGTTTACGAATTGAACTTCCAGTACGTTCGACGGACTCAAGCAGATCGAATCGAAGAGCGTTCAGAACCTGGTGCTTATCAAGCTGAGCTTCTATCCTGACACCGACATGTCGGCGGCCATGTCGCAGGTAGTCAGCCTCTCGAATCGGGCCCGGGGGCAAATGCCGCCGAGCGTGCTGCCACCGTTCGTCATGCGGTTCGACGCCGCCAACGTGCCGATCGGCTATCTGGTGCTCGATAGCCAAAGCCGGCCTCTGGGCGAATTGACCGACCTAGCCATGACCCGCATCCGCCCCCTGCTCGGCGAGCGGATACCGGGCACCGTTTCCTTCTCGCCGTTCGGGAGCAACACCCGGGCGATCGTGATCACGGTCGATCCGGATCGGCTTCGCTCCTATAATCTGTCGCCCGAGAACGTGGTTTCGGCGCTGAACACGGGGAACATCGTCTCGCCGTCAGGCAATTTGTACGCCGCAGGGGGAGATGCCGATGGTCCCCACCAACGCCATGGTCCGCGACCCACAGGAACTGGGCCGATTCCCATCACGCCCGGCAAGAATGTCTACATCCACGACGTGGCCACGATCCAGGACACGACGGACATCAATTACGGCTGCGCGCTGGTGAACGGCCGCAAGTCGGTGTATCTGCCGATCGTCAAGAAGGATACGGCATCGACGCTGACCGTGGTCCGCGAAGTGCACGACGCCCTGCCCTTGTTCCGCTCCGTGGTGCCGGAGGACGTTCAGGTCCGCTACGAGTTCGACGAGTCGCCCACGGTGCGGTCGGCGATCAAGTCGGTGGCCACCGAGGGCGCGATCGGCGCCACGCTGGTCGGGCTGATGATCCTGCTTTTTCTCGGCGACGTCCGCACCGTGGTGGTGGTGCTGTTCAATATCCCTCTGGCCCTGACGGCGGCGCTGGTGGGGTTGTGGCTGACGGGCCACACGCTCAACATCATGTCGTTGGGCGGGTTGGCGCTGGCCATCGGCATTCTGGTCGACGAGGCGGTCGTCACCGTGGAGAACACCCACTCCCAGATGCACCACACGCCGTCGCTGGCTCGGGCCGCACGCCGGGCGTTCACGGCCACGGCCGCCGCGCGGTTCCTGGCCATGGCCTGTGTCCTGGCGGTGTTCATCCCCACCTTCATCATGAAAGAGCCGGTCCGGTCGCTGTTCATGCCGCTGACCCTGGCCGTGGGCTTCTCGATGGTCGCTTCCTACGTGCTTTCCAGCACGCTTGTGCCGGTGCTCAGCGTGTGGCTGATGAAGCATCACGGGGCCGCCGCGGAACGGGTCACTTTCTTCGATCGCCTGCTGCCGCCGTTCGGAAGGCTCGTCAGCACAGATCGCGCACCGCCGCTGGATCGCCGTGCCGGCCTATTTGGCCGCCTGTGCCTTGATCCTCTGGTTTGCCGGCCGCCAGGTCGGAACCGAGTTGTTTCCGCAGGTCGATTCGGGCCAGTTCGTGCTTCGTTTCCGCGCGCCGCCCGGGTCTCAATACGAGTTGACCCGCAGACGGCCATCAAGATTCTCGACGTGATCGACGAGGAGACCCGAGGCCAGGTGGCCATTTCCATGGGTTACGTCGGCCTGGCCGCCACGAACACCTCGACGAACAACATGCTGCTTGTTCATGCGCGGGCCGGACGACGGCGAACTCCGCGTCCGCCTGGATGAAGAGAGCAACATGCCGCTGGCCGATCTGCGCGAGCGACTTCGCAAGGCGGTGCCGGAGGCGATCATTCCCTGGCTGCGGGATACCTTGGAGCAGAACGGGCTGACGCCTGAGCAGGCCGCCCGCCGGGCGAACCTGTTCACGCTCGGGTTCGAGCCGGGCGATATCGTCAGCGAAGTGATGAGCCTGGGCTCGCCGATGCCCGTCGAAGTGGCCGTCGCCGGGCCCGAATCGCGACGACGTCCGCGCACACGCCCTGAAAATCCTCGCCGAACTGAAGAAGATCCCCACCCTTCGCGACGTGCAGCTCTACCAGCAACTCGACTACCCGGCCGTTCGCGTGAACATCGACCGCCAACGTGCCGGCCTCAGCGGCGTGACGGTCAAGGACGTGACCGACACTCTTCTGGTGGGCACCTCCTCCAGCCGGTACGTGGTCAAGAATTACTGGCGCGATCCCGACAGCGGCGTTGACTACCAGGTGCAGGTCCAAGTGCCGGGTCCCCGCATGGATCGTCCCGAGCAGGTTCAAACTTTGCCGCTCCAGAAGGTCAGTCTGGACATGAACCTGATGATCCGCGACGTGGCGAAAGTGGAGTGCGGCACCGCGCCGGGCCAGGTGGACCGCACCTCGATGCAACGTTACTTGAGCGTCATCGCCAACGTCGAAGGAGAGGACCTTGGCCGTGCTTCCAGCCGCATCGAACGGGCGATTGTCGACGCCGGCACCCGCCGCGCGGCGTGCGCGTGCTGGTGCGCGGCCAGGTCGCCCCGATGGACGAGATGTTCGGAACCCTTTTTCTCGGGCTGATTCTCTCGGTGGTCGTCATCCTCGTGATGCTCACCGCCTATTTCCAGTCGCCGCGGATGGGCCTGGTTTCCATCGGGGCCACCCCGGGCGTCGTCTGCGGCGTGGCCCTGATCCTGCTGGTCAGCCGCACAACGTTGAACATCGAGTCGTTCATGGGCTCGATCATGTGCGTCGGCGTCTCGGTGGCCAACTCGGTGATGCTCACCACGTTCATGGGCGACTACTGGCGATCGGGAATGGCGTCGATCCAAGCCGCCGTGAAAGGGGCCAAGGACCGGCTGCGGCCCGTGCTCATGACGGCCATCGCCATGGTGCTGGGTACCATCCCCATGGCCTTGGCCCTGGAAAAAGGAAGCGGAATGACGGCGCCGCTGGGCCGGGCCGTCATCGGCGGCCTGGTGGTCTCCACTTTCGCCACGATGCTTGTTGTGCCGGCCCTGTTCGTGTTGCTCATGAAGAATGCCAAGAATGTCTCGCCCTCGGTCGATCCGGACGATCCGCTGAGCCCGCACTACGACGGCGGCGAGGCGCACCGTCATCTGATGTTGCACGGCGATCAACTGAGCGTCGAGGGGCGCCGCCGCACGACGATCACCTCGATGGTTCCTAGAAAGAACTTCCCATGCAGAAATTAATGTCCACGCCGAAACGGATCGCCGATCACGGGGTTGAAAGCCGCGTGGCCGCCGCCTTTTCGGCTTCACCGCCGCTGGACGAACCGCGCTCCGGCACACGTCGATGGCTCGCCGTAACCGCGGCGGCCGTGTTGATCGTGGGTGCCGCCGCCGTCGCCATGAATCCGCATCGCAGCGACACCGGGACCGCGGTCGCGGCCACCGTGACGCGCCGCGAGATCGGCCCGGCCGTGGTCCAAGTGGTTCGGCCGGAACTTCGCAACTTGATGTTCACCGTGGGCCAGCCCGGCTTCGTCGAAGCCTACGAGCAGACGGCCATTTTTTCCAAAGTCTCGGGTTTCATCAAGAAGTTCGACGTGGACATCGGCGACACCGTGAAAGAAGGGCAGGTGCTCTGCGAGATCGTCGTTCCCGAGTTGGAGCAGGAACATCAGCAGAAGGTTGCCCAGGTCCGGCTTGACGCCGGCATGGTCGAGCAGGCGAAGCAACTGGTGAACCTGGCCCAAACCAGAATCAATATGGCTGCCGCCGATCAAAAGGAAGCGGAGGCGAACGTGGGCAAGTACCGGCCGCAGGTCGTTCGCTGGGAGTCGGAACTCGATCGCATGACAAAGATGGTGGCCGACAAAATCATCGACAAGCAGTCGCTTGACGAGACGCGGAAGGAATTCGAATCGAGTCAAATCGGCTTGGGACGCCGCCCAGGCGGCCGTCGCGGCCCGGCAGGCGGCGAAGCTGTTCGCCGAGGCCGATCTGATAAAAGCCCAGATCGACGTGGAGACGGCGAAAGAGAAAGTCAACGTGTCGGAGGCCGAAGAGCGCCGCCTGGCCGCCCTGTGGGAATATACGAAAATCACGGCGCCCTACGACGGCGTCGTGACCAACCGCAACGCCAACACGGGCGATTACGTGGAGTCGGTTTCGGGAGACAAGGCGGCGTCCGGGCACGTGCCCATGTTCGTTGTCGCCCGCACCGAGCTGTCGCGAATCTTCGTCAACGTTCCCGAGCAATTCGCACGCAACGTGGAGGTTGGGACGAAAGCCGTCGTTTGCGCCGAGGCCCTCAGCGGACAGGAGATTCCGGCGACGGTCACTCGCACCTCCTGGAGCCTGAACGAAAAGACGCGATCGCTGCGCGCGGAGATCGACCTGCCGACCAGGCAGAACGGCATCCGGCCGGGGATGTACGTCTATGCCAAGGTCCTCGTGGAACGGCCCGCCGTTTGTGCCGTGCCGGAGGACGCGCTTTTGGTAGAGGGCGATCAAACGTACGGCTTCCTGCTGGAAAACGGCCGCGTGGCCAAGACTCCGGTCCAACGGGGGATTACCGATGGAACGTGGGAAGAAGTGGTGAAGGAAAAGACCGGCGATGCGTGGGAGGCGGTCCGCGGCAACGAGAAATTTATCGTGGGTGATCTCTCCGAACTCACCGACGGCCAGCAGGCGACGGCTGCCCCGGAGAAAGGGCAGTGAGCGTTGCCGTTCTGCATCGCCGACACCTCGAAATGTTCCGCCGCCGGAGGTAAAATGCCCCGGGTGGCCCCGCTAGCTATCCGGGCTGCCCGCACAAGGGCAGCACACAATGGACCCCAGCCTATTCCCAGGTTTCGAGCCGTCGCTCTTCCAGTTTTTGGAAGAACTGGCCGGCAACAACAACCGGCCGTGGTTTCAGCAGAACAAGGGGCGGTACGAGCGCGAGGTGCTGGAGCCGGCAATGGCCTTCATCCGCGCCTTCCAGCCGCGGCTCAAGCGGGTATCGCCTTATTTTGTGGCGAGTGATCGACGGGTGGGCGGCTCGCTCATGCGGGTTTACCGCGACACGCGATTCGCGCGGGATAGCGAGCCGCTGAAAACGAACGTCGGCATCCAATTTCGGCACGAGCTGGGCCGTGACATCCATGCCCCCGGCTTCTACGTCCACATCGCGCCGGACGAGTGCTTCCTGGCCGTGGGGCTGTGGCGGCCGGAGCCCGATGCGCTCGGCCGGATTCGGCAGGCGATTGTCGAACTGGCCCCAGCATTGGCGCCGGGCAAGCAACGAGCGGAAGTTCCAGGAGCGATTCTCCTTGGACGGCAACAGCCTGAAGCGGCCCCCACGCGGCTTCCCGGCCGACCATCCTTGCATCGACGACATCAAGCGGACCGATTTCATCGGCGTCGAAGAACTGGAGGAGCGCGACGTTTTGGACAAGGGATTCCTGGCCCGCGTGGCGGCATCATTCACCGCCAGTCGTCCCTTCATGCGATTTCTATGCGACGCGCTGAAAGTGCCCTTCTGACATCCTTGATTCCGCTGCATCCTCGGGCGGCGAAAGTGCCGGAAAGAGGTTCGGACTGGAACATCCCGCAAAAGGGCTAACGGATGGTGTACGGGATTGTCACGGTCTGCAATTGCCGGTCCCCGGCCGTCACCTGAATCTGGCTCACCGTGGAGTTGGGCGGCAAGGTGAATCGCAAGGTCACACTCTGGCCCGATGCCAGGCCCTGAAATCGCTGCGCCGCCGGCCAGCCGGCCGGTGCCGGCTGCTTGGCCGAAACCACGCTTACGATCCCGTCCACCGCAACGTATGATGCGCCGGTAACCGTCACTTGAACACCGCCCGCCACCGGACTGGCCGTGACGGTCACCGGCGAGGTGGCCGTTACCGTCATCGTCGAAACGGCGCTGTTCAACACGCTGTAGTTGGAAGAAGCACACTGCAAGTAGGTGGGGCGTTGCGCCGCCATCTGAATCGTGGCGGTGGTGGTCCCGCTGACAGCAATGGCGTTGCCCATCGTATCGAAGGCTTGCAGCAAATTGGCCGCCATCGGCAGCGTCACGCTCATGCCGTTGACCGTATTCCACATGACGCACACCGCGTTGCTTCCGGAACTGTTGGTTCCGTTGAACAAGTGGGCATAGACATTGGTGCCGGAAGGGTAGTACGACGTCTGCCACGTCGTGCCGTCGAGGAACGAGGCGCAGGCGGCCAGCGCCCCCAGTCGCGGGCGAGGAATGTACGAGTCTCCGAAGGTGACGGTAAATCCATACGTCGGGGCGTTGTCGGCGGAGAACCAGAAGAATCTCTGGGTGCCGTTCACGAGGGCAGTTATCACGTCCCGCGCGTAGAACTGGGCCACGTCCGTTTCGGACATCCAGGGTGTCTTGTAGCCGTCGCCATCGGCATGGATTCCTTCTTCGGTGTCCCAGATCGGCATCGTGGTGGGGCAACCTCCGCTCGTCATGACCGAGCGGAGGGCCGAGACCCCAGTGGGATAATCCTTCTCGGGCAGCATGAGCCAGCCGTAGGGGTGCTCGCTGACGGCGTCCATGTCGCCCGCCGTGCCGTTGGCCAGCACCGCCTGAATGTTCACATAGCCGCTGGTCAGGTTCGGGCATCCCGCGAAACCGATGACCTTGGCGTTGGGATCGTTCCCCGACTTGACGATGTTCGGCCTGGTCTCCTGCAGCAGTGTGGTGTAAACCGCCGTAGTGCAGGTGCCCTTGTCGTCATAACCCGGTTCGTTCCACAACTCGTAGGCCTTGATATTGCCCGCGTAGTGCTGCGCCACCTTGCCGCAGAACACGCCCCACTCGTTCATCATGCTGGAGTAGGGCGGCTGCTGCAAGCTGCCGCTGGCTACGCTGCCGGACCACGAATGCTCATAGTTGTATTCGTATCGCAACAGGATCGGCATGATGCGAATGCCCGTGCCGTTGGTCACGGAGTTGTACTGCCGGTCGTATTCGGTGAAGCTAAACGTCCCTTCGGGGTTCTCGCAAAAGCCCCAACCCCACCAGGCCCGGATCCACTTCACCCCGCACATGGAAAACACCTGCATTTGCGCACCAGGTGAGGCGTGGGATCGCGCTCCATGTGCGTATTCATAGCGAAAATGGAAGTGTCGGCACTTGCGCTGTTCGGCACGTTCTGCATGTTGACCACCACGGCGTACTTCATCTCGGCCAACTGGTGCCACGTCTGGCCTTCCGAAGTGAGATTGAAGCCGAGGCGGAACGTTCCGCGCAGGTTGGTGTTGATGTAATAAGTCAGAGTTTGGAAGCTGTTGGCGGGCACCGTGACCGTGCCCAGGGACGGAACCCCCGAAACCAAGTTCTCTTGCCAGTCCGTGATCGTCGGCTGCACGGTCACGCTGTGAGCGACCGTATCCGTGTTGACGACATTCATGGTCAGGGGCGAGCTCGCGCCCGCAACGAACACGTTGCCCACCGGCAATCCGCTCCACGGCCCGACGCTGATCATGTCCTTCAAGGCCGGCGCCTCGGAACCGTCGCCGGCGACCAGACGCACGTCATCGTAGTAAATCTGCTGCCCGGATGACGGCCAATCGAGCTGCACGCAGACGGAGGGCGCGGCAATGTTGGTGGGAATCGTAAACGTATACACGGCTTGCGACCACGACGTGGTCGCCGTCGGATACTCGGGGAAGGGAGAAATGGGAGTTCCTATGTTTGCCGTGCCACCGCACGGGCAAACCGAAACCTGCGGAGACAGGTTGCTGCCCACGGTCTTCAGCCAAAGGCTAAGCGTGTATTTTCGGCCGGGGTGCACCGGAATCGGACGGGATATCGCCTCCGGCGGAGTGCCTCCGCCGGGAGCGGTCGCGTAATCCGTTGCCGCATTGCTAAGCGAGTGCAGGCATTTCTGACCGCTGACCGCGCCGCCGGTGACCTCAAATGTCAGGTTCATGTCGCCGTAGCCGTTCAGGCGCCACCCCATCATGCCCGACTCGAAGTTGCCGTTGGGCACCAAGTTGCCCGCCGGCGTGACCGGCCCGGCGGCTGGCGAAGGTGAAATCGGCAGAAACTGGCGGGCATAGTTGGAGATGCGAAGCGAGTCGATCTTGCCGTCAAACTCGCTGCCCGCCTCCGGCGACCAGCCGCACTGACCAAGTTCTAAGGCCTCCGATCCTGCACTTATCGAGCCGCCCCCCGTCGTGGTCGAAGTATCGAGAACTCCATTGACGTAGATCGAGCAGACCTTCGTGGAGGAACTGTAGGTGAACGCCACGTGGCTCCACTGTCCGGCAGGCACCAGCAGGTTGCCAGAACAAGATGTCTCCGCGGTGATCCAAAGAGTGACGCCAATGGTGCCACCGCCCAGGCTCAAAAGATAGGAGCCGTTCTTGGACAACACGTAGCCTGTGGATTGCTGCGGTTTTATCCAGGCCTCGACCGTAATGGTGCTGGTCGGACACACGGCCGTGCAGGCGTTGATGGACACGTAGCCTTGATCGGTCGCCACGGCATAATACTGGCGTCCCATTGCCCAGTAAGCGCCACCAGGCTGCCATCCGGCGCTTGCTGCGAGGTGCTCATCGTGGGCACCGGCGTGTGGTGAACTGTTGTGCCGGTGCCTTCTGTGAACAAGTAGAGTGCCGTGGTGTGGCCATCGGCGGTAAACGTCGACTGCACCGCCTCGGAAGCGGCGGCCCATGAAGCCAACACGGTCGCGGCAACCACAAGTGGGCAGAAACACGCACAAGCAGACGCAAGGCCCGCATGATCATCCTCCTGGGCCGGTGAGACCCCAACTTCTATTCCGGATATAGCCCCTTCCCATTCTCGCGTTATTTTAACCCCTAAGGCCAATTACACAAGCGTTTGGGCCGATTTCCCTCATGGCCGCGATTGGCTCGCCCCCGCGGGCGGGGTTGAACCGGGAACGGCGGGTTGCCGGGTTTCGTGAAAGGGGGTTCTCGTCTCGTACAGCGCGATCTTGGCCTTCACCGATTCTGCCAAGGTCTGTTTCTTTTATTCGGTCGCCAGGTCCATCGCCTTTCGGGCGGTTTGCAGGGCCTCGGGGAAGCGGCCCGTTTCAGCGCAGGCGGCCGCCAAGACATCGAGAATGTCGGGATCCCCGTCCTTGGTGAGCCCAGCCGCGCGTTGGGCCAGGTTGACGGCCTCGGCACCGTTGCGCAGCGACGCATCGCTGCCGGCCGCCAACAGGCGAGCCAGTTGGCCGAGCGCCAGCGGATTATCGGGCTGCAAGCGGACAACTTCTCGCCATTGTTGGCTTGCCTCGGCGGTCTTTCCCATTTGAAAAAGCACCATGGCCAGATTGCGGTGCGTGTCGGCCGCCGCCGGGTCGATCTCCAGGGCCTTCCGAAGTTGACTGACCGCCTCGCTTGATCGGTCCATAGCAGCCAGGAGCAAGCCCGGCACAGAACGTCCGATCGTACAGCAACACGATCAACGGGGCGGAAACCATCTCCTCTTTGCTGGCCATGCCCAACAGACAGGCCACTATTGAGGCGACATACCAAGCGGCTGGCGGGAGAATGGAGGATGAAGGATGAGAATTCGGCCCTGACCCGTGACCCCTGATCCCGCTCCACTTGCGCCACGGATGGTGGGGACTGTCCTGATTTTCGCGCTAGCGAAAATGGGACTGTCCCCTTCAGCGCTGCGGACCCCTCGTCGCTGCGCGCTGCACTTCTTTCGGGCGAAGCCGCCCAGGTATTCCCGCCAGGTTTCGATCGTTTGCGACGTTTCATGGGCTCAAAAACAGTATAACCCACGGCGCCGTTGCGGCCAATGTCGCCTCCCCGTGAAGGCCGGGTTGGGCCGGCAACAGGAGACTGCGGCATCGCGAGGAAGGGAGTTCCCGCTTCGTAGAAACGGCTGCCGATTCTACAGTGCAGTCAGGGCATGATCTATGACCAACGTGCGGCGGACGCCCGCAGGCAGAGCAGCGTTCATCAAGTCGCCCGCCACATCGTCGGCATACCCGGCACATGGCCCATTTCGTGCATGACGGCCGTCAGCAAATCGGCTCGATTCGCGGCGGGAATGCCGTTGAGCGCGGCTAGCGCGTGGGGCCCAATGGGATCGGCGAACTCCGACTCGTCGGCCGGCGTCGGATCGGCTTCCTGAACGACCGGCTGGAGTTGGCCGTCGCTGAGCGGATCAGCCGATCCCGAAACGGCGGCAGACGCTTCCGCCGTCAACGCGGCAACGACGCTGAAGCTGCTGTTGTAAGGAGCGGCGGCGCTGCCGTTGCCGTCCGCCGACTGAATCGTGTAGTTGTGGGTGCCTGCGCCCAGCGGACCGAACGCGCCGCCCAGGTACCACGTGTCGGCGCCGCCCGAGTACGGACCGTAAATGGTCGTTACCGCCTTGCCGTCCACGCTCAGCGACTCGTTGCCCACGCGGGCGGCGCCGTTGACCGCCCAGGTAATCTCAATCGGGTCGGTCGATTGCAGGGCGCTGCTGTTCGTCGCGGCATCCACGACCATGACGCTGGAAATCGTGACGCTCGCCGGGCCGACCACGCTGAAACTGCCCGTGTAGGGAGCGGCGGCGCTGCCGTTGCCGTCCGCCGACTGAATCGCGTAGTTGTGGGTGCCTGCGCCCAGCGGACCGAACGCGCCGCCCAGGTACCACGTGTCGGCGCCGCCCGAGTACGGACCGTAAATGGTCGTTACCGCCTTGCCGTCCACGCTCAGCGACTCGTTGCCCACGCTGGCGGCGCCGTTGACCGCCCAGGTAATCTCAACCGGGTCGGTCGATTGCAGGGCGCTGCTGTTCGTCGCGGCATCCACCACCATGACGCTGGAAATCGTGACGCTCGCCGGGCCGACCACGCTGAAACTGCCCGTGTAGGGAGCGGCGGCGCTGCCGTTGCCGTCCGCCGACTGAATCGTGTAGTTGTGGGTGCCTGCGCCCAGCGGACCGAACGCGCCGCCCAGGTACCACGTGTCGGCGCCGCCCGAGTACGGACCGTAAATGGTCGTTACCGCCTTGCCGTCCACGCTCAGCGACTCGTTGCCCACGCTGGCGGCGCCGTTGACCGCCCAGGTAATCTCAATCGGGTCGGTCGATTGCAGGACGCCGCTGTTCGTCGTGGCATCCACCACCATGACGCTGGAAATCGTGACGCTCGCCGGGCCGACAACGGTGAAACTGCCCGTGTAAGGAGCGGCGGCATTGCCGTTGCCGTCCGCCGACCGAATCGTGTAGTTGTGGGTGCCTGCGCCAGCGGACCGAACGCGCCGCCCAGGTACCACGCGTCGGCGCCGCCCGAGTACGGACCGTAAATGGTCGTGACCGCCTTGCCGTCCACGCTCAGCGACTCGTTGCCCACGCTGGCGGCGCCGTTGACCGCCCACGTAATCTCAATCGGGTCGGTCGATTGCAAGGCGCCGCTGTTCGTCTTGGCATCCACCACCATGACGCTGGAAATGGCGGGGACGACCGCGGGGGTCAGGTCGAAGAGGTAGGCGGTCCCGCAGTCCACCGTGTTGCCGTTGACGCCATCGGCGCCGACCAGCGCCGTCCCGCCTGAAATGGCCACGCTGTGGCCGAAGTCGTCGCCGGGAGCCGGCGCGGGGTTCGCCAGGGTGCAGAGCAACTTGCCGCTGCCGGCGTCGAAGACGTAGGCCGAGCCGGGACTGGTCGGGGAACCGGCGGCGCCGGCGGCCCCCACCAGGATCAAATTGCCCGAGACGGCCACACTACAGCCGAATTCCGCGTTGACGACCGGGGCGGGATTGTTCAGGGTCCAGAGCAACTTGCCGCTGGCGGCGTCGAAGATGTAGGCCGAGCCGGCGCGGTCGCGCCCGTGTCGTTCCCGAAGGCTCCGACGGCGATGGTGCTGCCCGCAATGGCCACGCTGTAGCCGAAGTAATCGCCGACGGCCGGCGCGGGGTTGTCCAGCGTCCACAGCAGGTTGCCGCTGGTGGCGTCGAAGACGTAGGCCCGACCGGCGCGGATTGCATCGCTGCTGTCATCGTGAGCCCCCACCACGATCGTGCTGCCCGAGATGGCCACGCTGGAGCCGAAGTCATCCAAGGGGTTCGCATTGGGGTCTGTCAAAGTCCGCAGCAGATTGCCGGTCGTGAGGTCGTATTCGTTGACCGAGCCGTCGGTTCCGACGACGACCGTGCTGCCCGAAACGGCCACGCAACTGCACTGGTTGAAGGTGTCCAGCAGTTCGCCGCTCGTGGCATCGAAGACATAGGCCGACATGTAACCACCCACAACAATCGTGTTGCCCGAAACGGCGACCGAGGAGCCGAAGCAGCAGTCGGAGGTGGAGGGGTCGGCCAGGGTCATCCGCAATTTGCCGCTGGCGGCATCGTAGACGTAGGCCGCCCCGGCATCGAGCGCGCCCTCGTAATCCCGCCACGACCCGATCACGACCGTGTTGCCCGAAATGGCTGCGGCGCGGCCGAATTGATCGTTGGCGGCCGGGGTAACGTTGTACAAGGTCTGCACCGGGTTGCCGCCGGCGGCGCTGAAAACGTACACCGCGCCGACGTGAGGCATGGTGGAAAGATCGACAGCGGCCGCGAGCAGCGGAGTCGCGCCGGCATCGGGCAACGAAATCACGTCGGCCATGTACGAAGCAGCCGCATCGGGCGACGAGGGATCGCCGCCCGATTCAGGCGGAGGATTGTAAACCGGCGAGTACGGAGGATCCATCGGAGTCCCTACCAGGATCGTGTCGCCGGAGACGGCCACGGAACGGCCGAACTCGTCATAGGCGGCCGGGGAAGGATTGTTCAAGGTCTGGAGCAACTGGCCGCTGGCGGCGTCGAAGACGTAGGCCGCACCGATGCCGTATCCGCCCGTGCTGTACCAGTAGGCCCCCACAACCACCGTGTCGCCGGAGACGGCAACGGCAGAGCCGAACAAGGCGCTGGGGACCGGGTCGGGATCGTTCAAGGTTTGCAGCAGGTTGCCGCTGGACGCGTCGAAGACGTAGGCCGCGCCGGCACTCGTCCCGCCGGTGCTCTGTCCACCGGCCCCCACGATGACCGTGTCGCCCGAAATGGCCACGCTCTGACCGAAGTAGTCGTCGGCGGCCGGCGTGGGGTCGCTCAAGGTTTGCAGCAGGTTGCCGCTGGACGCGTCGAAGATGTAGGCCAGGCCGACGCCGCTTCCGCCCATGTGCTTGTAATAATCGCCAACGACGATGGTGCCGCCCGAAATGGCGACCGACGAGCCGAAATAGTCATTGTCGACCGGCGCGGGGTTGTTCAGGGTTTGCAGCAACTTGCCGCTGGCCGCGTCGAAAACGTAAGCCGAGCCGGCGTCAAGCGCACCCCGTGCTCGTGCGCGACGCCCCCACCACGATCGTGCTGCCCGAGATGGCCACGGAGCAGCCGAACTCGTCGCCGACAGCCGGCGCGGAATTGTTCAGGGTTTGCAGCAACTTGCCGCTGGCCGCATCGAAGACGAAGGCCGAGCCGGGCTGATCCGTGTAACCGGGACGTCCGGGGGCCCCCACCACGACCGTGCTGCCCGAGATGGCCACGGACGAGCCGAATTCGTCGTCGGTGGCCGGCGTGGGACTTTTCAGCGTCGCGACCAACGCCCCGGTGTTCGTGTTGAGAACGCAAGCTAATCCTGCGTCGGTATGACCCGACCACGCCGCGACCGGCGCCCCGACCACCGTGTATGGGCCGTCGAAAGCCACGGAGGCGCCAAACTGCACCATCTCCTGCGGCAGGGTGCCCGGATCAGATAGCGTTTGCAGCAGGCTGCCCAGCGCCAACAACTGGCGCTGTTCCAGGCACTCGATCGCGAGCCGGCGGTTGAATCGGTCCCTCGACGAATTGGTCCGTTGATGATGTAATCGCTTCATGGCAGTGTCTCCAGAATCCAAGGTGTCCGCCAACCGCTTGTGCACAAGCCATGCCAAGCCCTATTTGCATGGCTTTTCCCGGGGTTTGCAATGCGTCCGTGTCGTCGTTTTGAGCACAGTGCGCCGCTGGTGGGAGACGACACCGCTTGCAGAAAACGGCGCTGGAAGAACGCGGTGGGAATCACGTCCCGGAGGGGAAGTCGATCTCGGCAAGAGGCGGGAGGAGATTGCGTCACCGCGCGCTTTGCAGCGGGTGCGGATAGGTATAGGGCTGATAATACTCGGCCGGCGGCTCCTCGTTGAAGAACTCCCGCCCTTCCTTGATCGTCGCCGCCTCGTTGGCGTCCGCGCGGTAGTCCACTTCCATGCGGAGCGGCTTGCCGTTGAGGGTGTTGTTCCAGGCGTAACACGGCGACGGCTTAAACTGGCCGTCAACGTTCGTCGCCCAACCGACCTGGCCAAAGCAGGGGTAGCCGGCGCCGAGCTGGCCGGCGGGAATCTGATTGCCGTCGCTGGATTGCTTGCCGTCCGCCTTGGCGAAACCGGGCAAGTCGCGCCATGCCCGCTCGTTACGGAGCATGATAGCGGGAGGCTTCCAGTAGCTCGTGCCCGTGGCCGTGTTGTTGAAAACCATGGCAATCCCCGCGCCGACACACACAATGATTTGCGACGTCCCGTCGTCCACGGAGAACTGGTTGTCGTAGATCTCGCACTGCTGGCAGCCGTACTGCTTGTTCCGGCCGGGCCGGTAGATCTCCAGTTCCGCATTGACGATCTTGTTGCGGCGGACGACGATGCGGGCGCCGTTGTTGGGCGCGATCCAGGGATTATTGCCCGACCTCTTGCCCTTCGCGCCGGCGGACCGGGCGATATAGACCTCGTTGTCCTCGAAATACATCGCCTGGACGGTGCCCAGGCTAAGCGGCTTGCGATAGTTGGATTCGCCGGGCCCCGAAAAGTCGACGGGCTGCACGTTGCCGCCGTGCGACTCGTCCGCTTCAAAGCGACAGTGGTCGATCAGTCCGTAGGTATCGCCGCTGATGGTGAGCATGTGGTCGGTATTCTTGAACTTGCAGTGATCGATGCGAAAGTTCTTGCAGGTTCCCCTGACGTCTATCAGCCCGCCCCAGTTCCCCGCGTTGCGGTATCCTGTTCCGTCGAGCGTGATGCCCGTCAGGCGGAAGGGCTTGCCTTCCACTCCGAGCAAGTAGAACGGGGCGGCGTCGGGCCTGGCCCGATCGTCGCCAATGACGGTCTTGTCGATTCCCGCCCCTTGGATCGTGATGGCTTTCATCTTGGCCGCATGGCCCGTGTTCCATCCCTTCGACCAGACGGCTGTGCCAGCGGGGAGTTGCACGGTGTCGCCATCCTTAGCGGCATCGATCGCTTCCCAGACGGCTTCCGGAGTCAAAGCGGCGGCCGTGCGGGTCTCGGCGCGAACGGTCGTCGGCAGCACGCCATCGGCGGCGACCAGCAACGACGCCGACAGTAACCATCGAAATCCCACCGTCTTGCTTCTCACCCTCACGTCTCCTCTCTATTTTTCCTTTGTCGCGGCTGGGGAGCCGTCGCTGGGCCTGGCCGGGAGCACCTGTAGGGCCTCGATTCGATGCCGCTCGACATCGGTGTGGAACCTGATGGTAACCCTGTCTCCCTTTTTCAGGGCCTTCAGCCTGGCCACCATGTCCCCGGGAGGCCAATTGATCGCGTAGCCGTCGAGCGGCTCGTTCTTGGGTTTCACCGCAACCCAGAAGTCGTTACTGAATTGGACCTCGCCGGTCACCGTCCCCTTCAGCGGCGTCTTGACCCTCTGCATCGCGAGCACCTTGTTGTCGTCGTCGCCCTTGATATACGTGAAGTGCACGCGGTCGGGGACAAAAACGGCCTTGCCCTTGGGCGGGAAGTCGAACGTACTCTTGTCGAAGTCTTCCCCGAGCGCGAACTTGGTGGGGGCGTCGTCGCCATCCACCCAGATCATGATGAAATCCTTCTTCCGGTCGTTGTCCGTCAGAACGCCCAGAGCGGTGATAGGTTTGTCTGGTTTGGCATCTTTGGGTCTGTCAGCCGCGATGATGCCACCCGCCAACAATACGGCTGCCAGAACGACTGCCGCCTTTCGCATCGTTGTCTCCTCTCGTGTGCCGAATGTGTTCGGTCCCGAAACGGCCGAAGGGGACCGTGGCGGCCACGCCCGCCATTATAAGCCGGGAACAGACGATCCGGCAACCAGCCAGACCCATACGTTAGAAACCGTACTTCGCCGCAAACTCGCAACGCACGGAATTGCCGGGCAGTTGGTTGACGTAGAGGGTCTTCCACGAGCTGACTTCCACGCCCACCAGGAATTTCTTGGTCACGTCGTAGAGGAGGTTGCCGAAATAGTACTGGTTGTAAGATCGTTCGGCCGTGGTATGCAGATCGTGGTTGTTCGGCTCGTCAACGGAGTAGCCGACGTGGCTGTGGAAGGTGGGCGTCCAGTCGTACCATAGTTCCAACCAGCCGCCCGCGTCGCGGATCGTGTTGAAGTCGGTCGGGTCAACACCCTGACCGATGCCGCCGAGGAACGCAGCCAGGTTTTCGCCGACTTGACATTCGCCTTGGAACCCGAAGCGTTCGGTGATCGGAATACGGATGTCGATGTTGCCCGACCATGTGCGGCGGCAGATATTGTCGCCGAGAACGGAACTGTCGAACTCCTCTTCGCCGATATGGCCGGAGACGCCGACGGTGATGGGCAGGCAGTCCGGACCCCGGTGGCCGATGGTCCAGGCGACGCGCCCCTCGGCGATCGGCCAGGGGGGCGATTCACACACGATTCTCGACGCGACAGTGTCGGGGAAGACCACCTGGTCGATCGAAAATTGGGTCGTGACCAGAGAGACATCGGAGAGCTTCAGATAGCGTTCGGCGCGGAACTGCGCCCGGCGGTAGCCGATGTTGCCGGCATCCCACCCTACCGCGTAGTTCAGCACTCCGGGCATCAGTGGCGAGATGACGTCCCAGGTCTGGCCGGCCAGGATCCGAAAATCATCGTTCTGCACTTCGAGGTAGGCATGTCGCAGCATGATCGTCGGCTTGTTCTCGGTCGAAAGCACCATGTTTTGGAAATCGACTTCCACTCGGCCGCCGCTCTGGGCGTAACCAAGGCACGGAATCTGCGGACCGAGCAGGTCGAGCCCGAGCCGGGTGGTTCTCGCATCCACGACGCACTGCTGTGTTGGCCCCGTGCTGGCCGAGAGCACGTAAAATGTAAAACTGCCCGGATTGGTCTGCTCCGTGGCATACACCAGGTTGGGCCACAAGATGCCGTAGGGGATGATCGTGAAATCGCCCTTCGTCCACGCAAACTTCTTCATCTCTCCTTGAAGCTCTTCCCGCGTAAAGTAGTCGCCTTGGATGGCCTGCGGGTCGGCCGTCGAAATATCACCGGTCGAAGCGTTCACGGTGGAAGCCATGCCGGCGGGCGCGGCTTCGGTGACGGGCAGACGCACGGGATGCTCGCGAAGCCGCTCCACTTCCGTCCGCAAGATCTGCGTCTCGGCCTCCAATTGGCCCAGGCGGCCGGCAACTTCCTGCGACGACGCAGCAGGAAGCGAGTCTGACGTCTGGGCATACATGGTCAACGGGCAAAGAACTACCAAAAACAACGTCGGTAACAGTTGTTCTCTTAAATCCGTCATCTGCCCAGCCCCTTTGACATTCTGCCCCCTAAAAGCCTCAGTCTCACCATCGTCCACACATGAGTCAGACTTGATAAGGTGCGGAAAATGGGTAGAGCCAGCGACGGATCGCTGCTGATTGCTCTGTTGGGGCGGCGTCGCACACCAGTTGCGGTTCGTGATCGGGCGGGCGGCGGAAATGCAACCTCTATGGAGATTGTGCCGCCGAGCCTTTCTCAACGCCGGTGGGCATTAACAAACCCGGCAGGGCCGATTGTTTTCCATCGGCGATGTGATGTGCCGTTGTATCGGCGCAACTTAGATGCCGGACAAGAACGCGTTGCAGCTCACTCCGAGTAGCCGGTTTTGCAAGGTAGTCGTCGCAGCCCGCCTCCAGGCATTTCTGGCGGTCGCCGCTCATGGCGTAGGCGGTCATGGCCACAATCGGACCCCGCCAGTCATGCGCACGGAGCCAGCGTGTGGCTTCATAGCCGCTCATTTGCGGCATCTGGATGTCCATCAGAATCAGATCGTATGGCTTTCCTTCGGACTGCGACGTCTCCGCCATATTGCAGGCCACCTGGCCATTCTCGGCCACTTCCACTTCCAGGTTCATCTGCCGGAGAATGTGGCGAATCAACGCCTGGTTGTCGGCGGCATCTTCCGCAAGCAGCAGCCGGCCATGCAAGGGCGGCTCCTGTTCGTTCGACAACCGTTCCTCACCTCCGGCGGAAGCCGCTTTTGGCAATTGTTGCATGCAGACGCGTTCGAGCGAACCGGCATCGATCGTCAGCGTGAACGTGCTTCCCTTCCCCAATTCGCTGGCGACCTCGATATCGCCGCCGAGTGCCTTGGCCAAACGCTTGGAGATTGCCAACCCCAGGCCCGTGCCGCCAAAGCGGCGGGTGACCGATGCATCGACCTGCATGAAGGGTTGAAAGAGGTCCCGCATCTTGTCGGCAGGGATGCCCGCGCCGCTGTCCGAAATGGCAAACTGCATTTGCCCCGTCCCGTCATCATTGCGGAGGCAGTGTACGGTAATCCGAACCGTGCCACGCTCCGTGAACTTGACGGCGTTCCCCAGCAGATTGACGAGGATTTGACGCAGCCGCAGGGTGTCGGTTTGGATCTTCTCAGGAAGGGGGAAGCTGTAGTCAACCTCCAGTTTTAGTCCCTTCTCTTCTGCTCGGACCCGCACCATCGATACGATATCATTGACGATTTGCCGAAGCGAACAGTCGCTCTTTTCCGCGACCACTCGGTTGGCTTCGATTTTCGACAGATCCAGAATGTCGCCGATCAACTGCAGCAAGGCCTTCCCATTTCTCTGAATTGTTTCCAAGAACTCGTGTTGTTCGTCGCGAGACAGGTCAGGCGTCATTAACAGGTCGGCGAACCCGAGAATGGCTGTCATCGGCGTGCGAATTTCATGGCTCATGTTGGCCAGGAATTCGCTCTTGGCACGGTTGGACGCTTCGGCAGTCTCCTTGGCCGCGCGAAGTTCGTCGGCCATCCGCCTGCGCTCGGTGATGTCGCGCGAGACCCCTTGGAAGGCGATGACCTTGCCCGATTCGTCGCACACGCGGCTGACAATCACCTCAACCCACGTGACGACGCCGTCTTTGCGCAAATGTTCCAGTTCCAGAATGTTGGGTTGGGGCGGGGCGCCGGCCTTGAGCCTGGCAATGGCTTCCGCGAAGATCTTGCGGGCCACATCCAACGATGACGGCGTGAGGATCCGCTCGAACGACGATCCCACGAGTTCGTCCGGCGCATAGCCGAGTATCGGCCGCGTCGAGGGGCTCACGTAGGTGAACCGGCCGCTGAAGTCGATGGTCCAAACCATGTCGGACACGTTGTCCGCGAACAGCCGGTGGCGTCGTTCGCTGGCCCGCAAGGCCTCCTCGGTTCGCTTGCGGTCGGTGATCTCAGTTTGCGAAATGTACACGCTCGCGAGAGTCTGTTCGCAGCCCGACGCTACCGCCCACCGAAGCAGCACATGTTTTTGCTCGCCTTGGAGAGTCTGAACGGGAGTCTCAACGTCGATGACGCTTTTGCCGTCTGCTATGGCAATTAGTGCCTCCTGAAACGTGGCGTAGGTTTCGTCGGTAAAGATCGCGGCCAGCCCGCGGAGAAGTTCGTCCGTGGAAGTCGCTCCGTACAGCCGCAGTCCCGCCGGGTTCAGGTCCACAACCTTCACCTTTGCCGCGCACTCTCGCACGGCTTCGGGATGCTGCTGAAAGTACCGGCGAAAATCCGTGATCCCGCCTGCCCGAAGTTGCTCGACATGCCTCTTCACTTCGCTGTAATCCTCCTCCCGGAGCGCGATCGGCGAGCCGTTAAAGAGGCTTCGGTATCGCGATTCGCTTTCATACAGCGTGCGTTGGGCGCGTACGGCTCGGCGGATGCTGGTAACGTAATACCATACCAGCACGGCGGTAAAAACCAGCCCGCCAGTCAGCGATCCCCACGGCTGCCATGTTCGGTGTGCGGTGACATATCCCGGTGCAGAGGTACAGATCAGTCGCCACGTGCGTCCGCCGACATTGCACTGGTTGACAGAACACAGATCGTCGTGGCTATCGACAATGCCGCCGGCAGCCGACGGAGAGGATCGTTCTTCGGTGCGAGACCGATGGAAATAGAGAAACCGTTCCTCCGTTGGGGCCGATGCATCTTCGATGTAGATCTCCACGCCCCCGGGGCGAAGACGGCGCAGGGCCGTTTCAACCATGCCGGCCAGGCGGAAGACGCCGAGAACGAAGCCACGGAGTGCCTGCCGCCGCTGCACCACGGTCTCGGTGGGCATCCCGCTGGTATATAAGGGAAGGAAGATCAGAAAGCCGAAACTGTGTTCCTTTTCCTGGACCAGCGTGATTCTCGCCGTGGCGGCCGCCTCGCCGCTGTCCCGGGCCCGCCGCAGCGCCTGTAACCGCGCACCGTTGGATGCCAGGTCGTAGCCTATCGCAGCTTCGTTGCCGCGCCGCGGCTCCACGTAATATACGGGGAAGTACTCGCAGCGCCTCGCGGCGCGCCGAATACCTCCATGAGCGTCCTTTTCGGTAATTTGAAATCCTGGGAGGCCGTCCTTTCGGGCAGCCTCTTCGTATTCCGCGCGTTGGGCGTCGGGAACCCGCGGAATCCATTCCAGCGATTGGATGCTCGGTAAGTGAGACAGAAGCGGTGCAACGAGCTGCCCGAAACTCATGCCGATCCACGCTGTCAGATGCCGCATAAAAGCTCTTGATGGATTCCAAAACGAATTTGTGCTCGTCAATGTCCTTTTCGATGACTGTGCATCCGTCATGCACCGCGGATTCAAACTGCATCTGAATCCCTTGCCGCTCCCATTGGCGAAGCCAGAAGAAAGCAGCCAGCGACACTACCGTGGCGGCGACCAAGGCGACTACCGCCGGGGCGTAGCCTAGCCATGCCGCAGGCGCACCCGGAGCCTCGGCACGTCCAGACTGGTTCATGGCCCCCTTCCCTCGTGCAAGAGCCTGTCCATATTGAAAGTGTAGGCCATGGCATGAGTGCCATGCGTGGGCTGCATCGGCAGCAGCCTGGGAAAAGAGCCTCTAACCGTCACAGTGATTACTTCGCCGGGAACCCGACGTTTTGCCGTGCGACTGTCCGTGGAGAAAAAGGAGAAAGGAAGGGCGAAAAAGGGACAGAACCACGTCTCTTCGGCGCGGCGAATGCCCATTGTAGCGGGCGGGAGGAATGTGAACGGGGAGAAAAAGAGGTCGGAACTGCTCTGTAGAAAACTCATGCTGGCAAAGCCGGCTGGTAGTCTGACACACTCAAAGTGTGCAGTTCGTTGGGGCGGCAGTTGAACCGCCGCCCCTGCGTCTTCCACGATACAGCGGCGGCGTCTCGGCCCCCGACGGGAGCTTTGGCCCGGAAATGATCGTCGATCCCGACCGTTACTGTTCGTAGCATCCGCATACCCGGGCGACTTGATGCTCTTTGTACAACCGACAAGATTCGCCGGCAAATCGTATGTTGCCGTGCCGGTGGCACGGCGTCGGAGATATGCAACCTAGAGTTGTTATAGGCAAATTCCTCCTTTTCAACAAGGCGCGCACAATGCCACGAATTCTCGTTGTTGATGATGCAATAGACACCGCACAACTCTTGGGATTCGCACTGAAGACCCAGGGATACGACGTGTCTGTGGCATTGAGCGGCCGCGAAGCCCTGCAGCTTGCATCTGCCGAACACCCGGATCTGATTCTACTGGATGTTATGATGCCCGAAATGGATGGCATCGAGGTCTGCAAGCGAATTAGGGCGGATGCGGAACTGTGTGCAACTCCAATCATTCTGGTAACTGCAAAAGACCAAGATGAAGACCTTGTTATGGGCCTTGACGCGGGCGCAGACGACTACATCACGAAGCCATTCATGCCCGCGACCCTTGCCGCGCGGGTCCGAGTAGCCATCCGCACCGGGCAGTCTCATCGGGAGATCGCTCATATCAATGAGCAGCTACGGATCGAAATCGCCGAGCGCAAACGAGCGGAAGAGACACTCCGGCAGAACGAAGTGAAATTGAAGGATCAACAGAAGTTTCTAGAAATGGTCCTTGACAATGTGCAAGCGGGGATCGTCGCGTGTGATGCCAGTGGCATCCTGACTCTCTTCAATCGCGCTACCCGAGAGTTTCACGGTCTGCCAGAGGAAGCCATTCCGCCGCAGCAGTGGGCCGAACACTATGATCTATTTCTTCCCGACGGGAAAACACGGATGCAAACAGAAGACATTCCCCTTTTCCGCGCACTGCAGGGCGAACAATTCCGTGACGTCGAAATGATGATTGTCCCACCGGGATTGCGGCCAAGAATATTTCAGGCCAGCGGGGGACCGCTGGTTAACAAAGACGGCGAACTGAGAGGGGCCGTCGCCGCAATGCACGACATCACCGATCGCAGGCAGGCGGAGGAAGCTCTTCAAAAAAAGGAGGATGAGCTTCGCCAAGCCCAGAAGATGGAAGCTGTCGGATTGCTTGCAGGCGGCATTGCCCATGAGTTCAATAATGCGCATCCAAGCAATCCAAGGCTATACGACCTGCGCAATGAAAGGGCTTGCTCGACAGGAACAGCGTTACTCCGACCTTAAAGAGGTTCTCAAGGCAGCGGAGAGAGCCGCGACGCTCACTCGGCAGCTTCTGGGTTTCAGTCGCCGCAGCATGATCCAGCCCTCGAACGTTGATGTAAACGGAATGGTCGCTGACTTGGTCAAAATGATGCATCCACTCTTAGGGGCGCATATCGAACTGAAGACCATCTTCGGAAGCAACGCAGGAACGGTCTATGCCGATCCTGGAGAACTCCACCAGGTGCTAGTGAACCTGTGTATCAATGCTCGCGACGCCATGCCGTCCGGCGGGAGCCTCGTATTAGAAACCGAGGGGGTGACGCTGAACACGTCCTGCCAGGAGAACGGATTCCATCTGCAGGCTGGACGGTACGTGATGTTCAGAATCACGGATACAGGCTGTGGGATGGCCCCGGAGGTGCGGGAACATATCTTCGAGCCGTTTTTTACGACCAAAGGCGCGGGGGAAGGAACAGGCCTCGGACTCGCGATGGTCTACGGCATCGTGCAACAGCACGGGGGAAACATCCGCGTTGAAAGCGAGCCCGGCAGAGGCACCACCTTCGAACTGTACATACCGGCAGGGGGCCATGTCGTCAACAACGTTGAACCGGCTGTGGAACGGAGCCTTCCGCCACGGGGGACAGAAACGATTCTCCTCGCTGAGGACGACCCTATGGTTCGACGATTCGCAATCCGATTCCTGCAAGAGGCCGGCTACTCGGTCATTGCATCAGCCGACGGAGAAGAAGCCTTCCAACAATTCGAGAACAACAAAGATCAAATCTCGTTGGTGATCTTGGATGCAATCATGCCCAAGCTTACCGGACAGCAGGTCTATCGGCGCATCAAAGAGGTACATCCCGAGACGCGAGTCATTTTCTGTACTGGTTATGATCCCGAAACCGCCGAGTCCAATGCGATTGTGGAAGAAGGCTTGCGGCTAATCGGAAAGCCTTTCAATGGAGACACACTACTGCGTACCGTGCGGGAAGTTTTGGATGAAGCATGGCGATGCGCGTTGGTCGAGGACACAACCACGTAAATAGGATGGATGGGAAGTCGCCCCACGCTCCGCCGCGGTTCGATCTCCGTCGCTATTCAACGTCGGCACACTCGATCCTGACCTCAACGATCGCGGCGCGGGCCGCCAGGAACGCCTCAACCAGCCTCGGATCGAAATGGGCACCGCTCTGGTCGTTCGATCTCTTGAAAGCACTTATTCAGCGGAATGGCCGGCTTGTACGGACGCTTGCTGCCAAGCGCGTCAAAAACGTCCGCCACCGCGGTAATGCGGCCTGGCAGGGGAATGCTCTCGCCGGACAAGCCAAACGGATATCCGGTCCCATCCCACTTCTCATGGTGCGTCAGGGCGATCTGGGCGGCCATGGCCATGATCGGCGAACTTCGCTCTTTCATGATCACTTCACCGATCGACGTGTGGCATCTCCACATGCGTAACTCGTCAAGCGACATCGGTTCGAAAATCGCCTTGGCGTAACGAGGATGTTTCTCAATAACCTCGAACTCCTCGGGCGTGAGTTTGCCCGGTTTGAGCAAGATCGCATCGGGAATGCCCACCTTGCCGATGTCGTGCAGCGGCGCCGCCTGTTGAATGAGTTCTACGAAGCTCTCGTCGAGACCTGATTGTCGGGCGAGGATTCCGGCATAGCGCCCGACGCGGATGACGTGACGGCTTGACTCATTGTCCCGGTACTCCGCCACGCGGGCCAGACACTGAATCAGTTCCAACCGGGAAATCATCAGCTCTTCGGTCCGCTGCCGAACCTGGCTTGCCAGCTCGCGGGCGTAGTTTTTCAAGTGGTTTTGGTGCGCCTTCACAATCAAGGCGTTCCGCACGCGCATCACCAATTCCGTAGGGTTGACGGGCTTGCTCAGGAAATCCGTCGCTCCCCAACCCAAGGCGTCGAGTTTGACCTGCTCGTCATCGGCGGCCGTCAACACGATCGTGGGGATGGGCGCCAACTCCTCGTCACCCTGGAGGCTTGCCAGGATTTCGAACCCGTTGACCTCGGGCATGATAAGATCGAGGAGGAGGAGATCCGGCATTTCCCGGCGGATCAACTCCATCACCTGCGTCGAGTCCGAGGTGGTAATGAAATTGGCGTATCCTTCGTTCTTCAGGTGATTGCGGGTGACTCGGATGTTCGTCGGTTCATCATCGACGATCATGATCTTTGCCGTGCGCGTGTCTCCCGGCCAAAGACTCGTAAACCGGTGTCGATTCCGAACCGGCGGCGGCAACATCATCCACTAGGCATACCAACGGCTCGGCGTCTGCCATACCTGATACCCCTGCCCTACGCGTTTTTGCTCGACGGATCCCCGCCTTCAGGGTAACCGTTCACGGGGACTGTCCCGATTTTTGCGGCGAAGTCTGCAAAATGGGACTGTCCCCTTCGGCCGGTACCGCGACGACAATCCTGCTCCTCAATTCGACGAGCTTGCCCAAGACGGCTTCCATCGGTTCTGTGTGCTGAGTCTTCGCCAGTTGCATAAGTGTCGCCGCCGGTTGGGTAAAGGCCGGAAAGCCGGCGGTCCCGCCGGCGCCCTTCAACCAATGCGCCAACTGTGCCAGGTTCGAGAAGTCCCCGACGAGCCCAAGCCTGATGCATGCGGTCCAGTTGTTCGTCCAAACGTGCGACAAACTCTGCCGCGATCTCGCGGAATGCGGGATCTTCGCAGGGTAGAGCCGACATCAGCGGCTGCTCGCCATCGACCGTGTGCTGCGGAGCGTCTTCATGGGCGGGGCGCCGTTTGTCTTTCGCGGTGAGAATGGCATCGACGGCACGAAGCAAGGTGTCAGGGTCAATCGGTTTGGTGAGGAAGTGCGAGCAGCCGGCGTCCCGGCATTTCCCCTCGTCTCCCCTCATCGCATGGGCCGTCAAGGCGACGATTGGCACAGCCGCTCCGCGGTCGCGCAACAGCCTTGTGGCCGTGTATCCGTCCATCACGGGCATTTGCATGTCCATCAAGATCAAGTCCAAGGGCTGTTGGAGCGCTATGTCGACTCCCGCCTGGCCGTTCTCCGCGGTAACGACCGTCGCTCCCGCACGGCGAAGGACAAGTCCAATGAGTTTCCGATTGGTGTCGCCGTCTTCGACCAACAACACGCGGGCGCCTTGTAACTGGACGGTGTTCTCACATGAATGATCGCCGTATAACACCGAAGTGATGGCTTCCGGTGACGAGTGTAGAAAGCGGACACCCTCGAGCGGGCCCGTGTCGATCGTCACGGTGAAGGTGCTTCCCTCTCCCTCCCTGCTTTCGACGGCAATCGTGCCGCCCAGCGCGGCGGCGATTCTCCTGCTGATGGCCAGTCCTAATCCGGTGCCGCCGAACCGTCGCGTGACGGAGAGATCGGCCTGAACGAAAGGCTCGAAGATGGCCTCCAACTTGTCCGCCGGGATGCCGATGCCGGTGTCGGCCACTTGGATCGCCAACTGTGGCCGTTCGCCGCTCCTGATCAGATGCGTCACGACCCGTACGGCGCCGGTCGCGGTGAACTTGATGGCATTTCCCACCAGATTCACCAGCAATTGGCGGAGACGCACCGGATCGGTATGAATGGTCTCGGGGATTGGTCCGGCCCAAGTCGTTTCGAGTTTCAACCCCTTTTCTTGCGACCGGACCCGCAAGATGGAAACGACTTCGGCAATGAGTTGGTGAGGGGAGCAAGTAATGCACTCGACTTCCATCTGTTTGGACTCGATCTTGGAGAGATCGAGAATATCGTTGATCAGCTCCAAGAGGTGCTCGCCGCCGGCTCGGATGACGTTCAAGAACTCCCGCCGCTCCACCGGATTGCCGCCGTCGGCCTCCCGCAGAAGCAGTTTTGCGAAACCGAGAATGTCATTCAACGGGGTGCGGATTTCGTGGCTCATGTTGGCGAGGAACTGGCTCTTGGCACGATCGGCCGCCTCGGCAGCCTCCTTCGCCTTGACCAGGTCGGCCTGCACTTGCTCCTTCTTGCTGATTTCCTCCTCGATGGTTGCCGTTCGTTCCCTTACCCGCCGTTCCAGCAGGTCGCGGGCTTCTTGCAGTTGCCCTGCTGAAGTCTGGATCGTCTCCAGCATCCGGTTGAACGAGGCATACAGATCCGCCAGTTCACCGGTGACATTAGCCCGCACGCGAACCGAATAATCGCCCTCGCTGGCTATTCTCTTGGTCGCTTTGACGAGCTTGATGACGGGACCGGAAATCGATCGTTGCAGGATATACGAAAGCACAAACGCGACGGCAAAGGAACAGGCCAACCCGATGGCGCAGGTCTCGGTGTACTCGCGGAATTGCTGAACGGCGTCATCTGCCTCCGGGTACACGCAAATCGTTCCGACCCGGTGGCCGTTCTCGCTGACCGGTTGAAGGATCTCCCCATCCACGCCCGTCTTGAGGTTGCGCAGGAGTTCCGATTGAACGGCGGCTGCGGCATCGGCAGTTCTTTTATGGTAGGTTGCTACGATGCTGCCGCCCGCATCGTACAGAGCCGCACTCTTCACGGTGGGTTCGAAGCGAAACGAACGGAGAAGCTCAGAGGCCGCCGCGACGTCGTGAGAACGCAGGGCGACCGCGCCGTTGGCGCCCAGCATCGTCGCTTGCACCTCAAGCCCTCTTAGCTTGGTGTCACGCAGGGCTGCGACACGGGCGGAATAGTCTTCGTAGGCGAAGTACAGCAGTGCAACCGAGGCCGAAGTGACTCCCAGCAGAATCAATTGGCTCGTGATCGACGAGCAGGCTGAAATACGCATCTTGACATGCCCCCCAAACACTCCGCCCTCGTTTGCGGCCCATTGGGATTTCGAACCGTTATCGAAAGCGTCTCACGCCTAGGCTCTCTTGATGTGGTACTCCTTATGGCGAAATCCTGCTAAAGAAAACGTAGGTCTCGTCAACGGGAAGTCAAATTGCCCACACGCTGGGGCTAATCCAGACGGGGGGGAACCGGAAATACACGCCGATTCCGCACGCCGCCTGTTGTTGGCGGAGATGGACCGGCAAGCGGCCCTTCCATCGTGTTGTGGTGCGGCCGTCTCGCACTCGCAGGCGGGACGCCTGCATCACAATCCCGTTAGCGGAACATGCCGTGCGTGAATCACCATAATCCGTTACTGCGCCCCCGGACCGCTGGCGCGGTTGCCCATAAGGAACGAGATTTGTATAGTTGAACTGCGCGGCAGCCGTTCGTAAGCCGATCCGCGGACCCGATGGTTAGGGCAACCGCCGGCGGATCGCTGCCGGCGGCGATTCGTCCACCTTGCGGGACAAGCGGGAAGTGCGGCGCCACATGGATTCCACGCCTGGCACAGCACCGAACTCGTCCGAGGAGAAACGATACGAGTATTTTGCGTTCATCAGCTACAAGCACGAGGACATGCGCTGGGCCAAGTGGCTCCAGCAGCAAATCGAGACCTATCGGCTTCCCGCCATCATCCGCAAGCAGGCGCCGCACCTTCCCAAGCAAATTCGCCCGGTCTTTCGCGACCAGACCGACATCAGCACCGGCCCGCTGCTGCAAAACCTCCGCCAGGAGTTGCAGGATTCCCGCTATCTGATCGTGCTCTGTTCACCCGCCGCCGCAAGATCGGAGTGGGTGAACCGCGAGGTGCAGCACTTCGTCGACATGGGCCGGGAGGACCGCATCATTCCCTTCGTGGTGGCGGGCACGCCCAACGCCGCCAATCCGGAGGAAGAGTGTTTCCCTGCCATCCTCCGCGGTGAAGAACGGGCGATGCTCGGCGTGAGCGTGCCGGAGCTCGGCAAGGAGAAGGCATTTGTCAAGGTCGTCGCCAGGCTGCTGGGATTGAAGTTCGATCAACTCTGGGACCGGCATCGCCGCCGCCAGCGGCGACAACGCATTGTCCGCGGGTTGATGGCGGCCGCAGTGTTCCTCGTGGCGGCCGGCAGCAGCGTCGCCTATTGGGACTACCAGCGCACGAAGATCGCCTTCTATGCCGATTATGTCGAATGCCGCGGCGTGCCCCAGGGCATCGGCGAACTGAACGCTGCGCAGGTCAAGCACCGTAATGTCTTGTGGCAATTCGAGTCTTCGCAGTATCGCGTCAAGCGCGTTCGCAGCATCAACGGCAGCCTCCAGGGCCGCCAGCCCGACGACACGGAGGATTCCGATCGCCCTGGCGATCGAACTTTCTATTACCGCGATGACGGCAAGTTGGAATATACGCTCGACTTCACGGCGAGCGGACGGGAGCTGCGGAAGTCGGTTTATTCGCCGGACTTATCGCTCGTGGAATTCAAGGGAGGCAGCAAGGGGCGGTCGCAGATGCAGGCCCAGTTCCTCCAGGCCGACGTGGCGGACCTCAGTGGCGGGCTTGGGACGCCCGATACGGGTATGCGTTCCGAAATCGCCGCCTGGGAGTTGAAATATGACGACCTGGGACGCGTGATCCGGCGAACTTACTTGAACCAGAGCGGTTACCCGACTTCCGACGCCAACGGGATTTATGTCCAGGAGTTTACCTACACTCCGGCGGGCCAGGTGAAAGCCACCTCCTATCTGGATGTCGGCGGCCAACCCTGTCCGACCAAACGGGGAATCGCCGGCATGCGGTACGAATATGACGCCCAAGGAAATCGTATTCGTTCCACATGGATCAGCAAGGCTGGAACGCCCATCCTGAACGACTACGGCACTGCCGTTCACCAGCGGAAATACGATGCGGACGGAAATCTTGTCGAAGAGATGTACCTCGGCGCCGACGGCAAGCCCTGCCTGTACGAGTTCGGGTTTGCCGAAGTCATATCCACCTACGACCAACGGGGAAACCGGACAAGCCGCTCCTTCTTTGGGACCGACGGCAAGCCCTGCCTGGTCAATAGCGGGTTTGCTGTACAAAAGGCGATTTACGACGATCTCGGAAATGTGACAAGCACGTCCTTCCTCGGCACCGACGGCAAGCCCTGCCTGCACAGGCACGGGTTTGCGGAAGCAAGGAGCACCTACGACAAGCAGGGCGTCTTGAAACGCATGTCCTACTTCGGGATCGACGGCAAACCCTGCCTGGGGAAGGAGGGCTACGCGGAGTTGAGACGCGATTTCGACGAACGGGGAAACGTGACGAACTTGTCCTATTTCGGCGCCGATGGCAAGCCCTGCCTGACCAAGGACGGATGTGCCGAATTGAAAATCACCTACGACGAACGGGGAAACAAGACGGGCGAGTCCTACTTCGGCAGGGACGGCAAACTTTGCCTATTGAAGGACGGGAATGCCGGATGGAAGGCCGTCTACGATGAGCGAGGAAACGGGACAAGCCAATCCTACTTCGGCACCGACGGCAAGCCCTGCCTGATCAAGGACGGCTTTGCAGAATTGCGACGCACTTTCGACGACCGGGGGAACCTGACAAGCGAGTCCTGCTTCGGCACGGACGGCAGGCCCTGCCTGGATAAGGACGGCGTTGCCGGATTGAAGGCGACGTACGAGCGGGGGAACGAAACCAGCCGGTCCTACTTCGGCACCGACGGCAAACCCTGCCTGCACAGGGAAGGCGTTGCGGAATTGCGACGCACTTTCGACGACCGGGGGAACCAGACAAGTCAGTCCTACTTCGGAATCGACGGCAAACCCTGCCTGCACAGGCAGGGCAATGCCGGATGGAAAGCGACCTACGACGAGCGGGGAAACCAGACAAGCTACTCTTTCTTCGCCGCCGACGGCAGGCCCTGCCTCAACACGGACGGCGTTGCCGGATGGAAGATGACGTTCGACGAGCGGGGATACGAGACAGGCCGGTCCTACTTCGGCACCGACGGCAAGCCCTGCATGCACAGGGACGGAATTGCCGAAATGAGGTGCACTTTCGACGGGCGGGGAAACCGGACCTGTGAGTCCTATTTCGATACCGACGGCAAGCCATGCCTGTCCAAGGACGGCTATGCCCTGTGCAAGTCCACTTTCGATGAACGGGGAAACCTGGTCGGCGTATCCTACTTCGGCGTCAACGGCAAGCCCTGCCTGAACAACGACCGGAATGCCGGATGGAAGTCCACTTTCGACCAACGGGGGAACCAGACAAGCCGGTCCTACTTTGGCATCGACGGCGAGCTCTGCCTGCACAAGCTCGGGGTTGCCCAATGGAAGGCCACTTTTGATGACCGGGGAAACCGCACAAGCATGTCTTACTTCGGCACGGACGGCAAGCCCTGCCTCAACTTCGAGGGCGTTGCCGGATCGAAGGCCACCTACGACCAACGGGGGAACCAGACAAGTCAGTCCTATTTCGGGATCGACGGCAAACTCTGCCTGCACAAGGACGGGAATGCCGGATGGAAAACCGTTCGCGACGAGCGGGGAAACGTGATCAGCGTGTCCTTCTTCGGCATCGACGGCAAGCCCTGCCTGAACTTCGAGGGCATGGCCGGATGGAAGGCCACCTACGACCAACGGGGAAATCAAACCAGCAGATGCTGCGTCGGCGTCAACGGCGAACCGATTATCGGCCCCAACCTGGGATATCATCGCATCGTGATGAAATACGACCCGAACGGAAAATTCCTCGAAGAGGAATACTTCGATTGCGAAGGCAAATCGCTCACTTATGCCGAAGCCCTGAAGGCGGCGGCCGCGAACAAGCAGGCGGTAGGCTCGGCAGCGCCCCGCCACGTGATGGTGACGCAGGTTCATCCCGGCGGTGAGGCCGCCGCCAAAGGCGTGCGCGAAGGCGACATCATCGTCCGTTATGCGGGCCACACAATCACCAGTTATCGGGCGTTTGTCGTGGAAGTCGCCAAGGAGGGAACCGAACCAAGGGAACTCGTCCTCCTGCGCAATGACAAAGAAATCACGCTCCGCGTGGCGCCCGGCCCGCTGAAGGTCCAACTGGTAGAGACCCCCGTCGAGGCGCCGCCGGAATCGAAGCCGGCCGCCGCCGAGAAAACCGCCGAGAAGCCGTCCCCGCCCGCCACGCCAACCGCCCCTCCCAAGGAGTGAAGATCGTACGGCCGGGCATTTCTCCACCGACGGCCCTTAGACCCGGTACCCTTTTCTTGTTCAGAATGGGCGTCAGCAGGCGGCGAAGGTTTCCGCCGAGGATCAGTTCCTTTGCCGAGTCGGGGATGTCGGCGCTGAGGACCTTGGCAAGTTGCGAGGCGAAGCTTCGGCCGCCGACGTCGGTGCCGAAAAGCAGCCTTTCGGCGCCCAGTTCGCGGACCGCCATTTCCACGGCTCCCGCGCCCGGATCAAATCCCGCCAGCCCGGCATAGACGTTCGGCGTGCCGCGAATGGCGCGGATGCCGAGTTCCCAATTCCCGCCCAGGTGGCGCGGCCGCAATCTGGAGCTTGGGATGGCGCTTGGCGAGCTCGACCACGTCGAAGGGCGTAGACTCGCCCGCTCCATTGCCCTTGGCGTTGAGCCATTCGTGTTGCAGGATGGTCACTTCCATTGCGACCGCCCATTCGGCAATTGTGTCCATGTCTTTCACGTTGCAGCGCGCCTCGGCCTCGATTTCGCCGATCATGACCATCGGTCCGTTCCGCACGCAGCGATCCAATTCCTGCATGCTGAAGTCGAGCAGCGCCGGCGTGATATAGACCGAGCCGAAGGCGCGGTCGGGAAAGGCCTCCACCGCCCGCATCACGCGGTCGTTTTCCAGGCGAAATTGTTCCGGCGGATTGGGATGCTTGTCGGCGGAGTATCCCTGGGAAATGATGAGCCGTTCCACGCCCACACGATCCATGCAGCGGACCAAGAAGGCCATGCGCTCTTCCGGCGTGCCGCCGGGCACGGCGCCGAGATGGGCGTGTTGGTCCCAAACTCGGAATCGCTTCACCGGCGGTTCGTCGCCGGCCGCCAGGCATTTGCCCGGCACCAGCGCCAGCGAGCAGCTTGCGCACAGGCCCTTAAGAAGCGTTCGTCGATTCAGCATGGCGGCATCCTCGTTTCTTTCGTGCATCCATTGTCCAATGGGAAAGCAATAAACGTCGTGCGTCTCTTGCCGGGCTTCGGCTCATTTCTTGCCGAGGTAGAGCACGGCATCGCCGAAAAAGGGCGATTTCAGCGTCCGTTGGCCGCCGCCGGCAACGCCGCCGCCCTGGACGACGGTCCCATCCACGGGACGCAGCCACTCTACGGCCAGGTCACCCGTTGCCGCCGACAGATCGACGGTCACTTCGCCGCCGTCGGGCAGGAATGCCAAATATTCGTGGCCCGGATCGGCCAGGCAATAGTTGGTCGAGGCCAGCTCGCCGTGCGGAGCGGTCGCCGCGAGGTTCATGCGGTCGGCATAGCGGCGCGATTGGCCCATCGCCTCGCGGATCGTGTCCCAATAGGGATCGGGTGTATTCCCGGTCGGATTGTTGCGGCCCTTGTGGATTCCCGGGTCAAGATACGGGTCCATGAACGCGCATTGATATCCGCGCGTGACGTTCTTCCACACCCACGCCCGTTGGGCGGCCAATCCATCCTTCTTCAAGGCAATCCAATAATTGCAGTGATCGGTGTCGTTGATCACCACCTTGCCGCCGTCGGACTTCGGCAGCGGCGCCGCCGGCGAAATCCAGTCGGCGGGGCTTTGCTCCAAAACGCGATCGCTGCCATTCTTGAATTGAACCGTCATGCCTACCGGATGCTGCTTCGGTTTGGTCTTTTCATAGTCCTTGATGAAGCGGATCATGTGATACTGCCACTCGGTGTTGGCCGGAGTGCCGGTGTCTTCGTTGGTGATTTCGTAGAGCACGTTGTCAAGATCGTTGACCGTATCGATCACCTTGCGGATGTAAGCCTCTTGCACGGCGGTGACGGCCGGATTGCCGAGAGTGTGGACTTTGCCGTTGCTGCCGCCGTCGAGCCCGTTGACGTTGTTCTTGGCATTGAGGTAATGACCCTGCCAGGCATCGCCGTCGTCTTTGCTCTTGGCTTCCATGCTGAAGCCGTTGAAGAGCATCACGGAGGCGTAGATTCCCTTGTCGCGGGCGGCCGTGACGCGGGTCCTCATGCGGTCGAAATACGATGGATCGAATTGCGTCAGGTCGAACTTCGGCTTGCCGTCGACGGCCAACTCCGGTCCCGGCCGCAGGTACGGCATCGGAGGACCGTAATACGTGGTGTCGCCTCTCACGTCCGGCGTGAAGGTATTCTCCCACACCCAGAGGCGAAAAAAATTGTGATGGTGCCTGGTCATGAAGGCCAGGAAGGCATCGAAGTCGAAAGGAGGCGGCGACGGCGCCTTGGCATAGGCGTTTTCTTGAAAGTTGGCCCAGGTGTGCGAACCGGTCAGGAAGACGGCCTTGCCGCCGGTGTCGGCGAAGTAGCGGTGATTGTCGGGATGCACGCGGAGCGGGCCGGTGGCCGGAAGCGGAGATTGCAGGTTGCTCATGATGGGATGCCCTGATGTTGTCAGAGGGTGATAGCATCAATGCCTGGGGAACTCATGCACAGCCGGGTTGCGCAGGATTTTTTGCGTCCGCTCGCGGAGTTCGTTGGCCGCCTCGGCGACAGCCGGGTTGGCGGCCATGGCCAATCCCGCCCGCTGCCGCAGCACCTTGACCGCCACGCGACACTCGCCCACCAGGTGATCCTGATTGCCTCCCACCACCACGATCGCCTCGGCGATCTCCGTGCACTCCTTGAGCGCTTCAGGCCCTTCCTTGTCGAGCAGGTCTTGGCGGAACTTGTCGGTGAGGTCGATGACATATTGCGGAGACTTGATGAGGTCCTGCCGTTGGGCGATTTGGGCGTCGATCGCCTTGGTGAGCGTCTCCATCTCGGCCAGAAAGGCGGCGTTTTCGGGATGGGCCTTCTTCTGCTCGTCCAGGTACGCGAGAATCTCGTGCCCAAAGGCGGAATACTCTTCGATGCGGGCGCGGATGAACTTGACGAATACGACAACGTCGGTCAGCGCTTTTTCAATTTGAGCCCGCTTTTGTTTCTGCTCATTGGCAGTATAGATGGGCACGAGAATGTCGCGGGCACCGCAGGTGGCAATGCCCTTGTTCTTCGTCCCCTGCGCTTCCACGTCGAGGACGTATTTGCAGGGGCCGACGCCCAGGGTCGCCCGAACCACGTCGACCACCGAGAATTGTTCCAGGGGCGTGGTCTTGATGCGGTTGATGGGATAGATGACGGCCGGGCCGTCGAAACGGACGACCTTCGTCTTCAGCGGTTGAAGGTAGCCGCGGCCGGCGGCGTCAAGCCAGCAGGGATAGACGTAGTTGGCCAATACCGTGGCCCAGCAATGCCGGTCTTTGGAAATGACGCCGGCTCCCGTGCCCCACATGGCATATTTGCTGAATTGTCCGTCGTCGCGCTCGACGATCATCTCCCAACTGTTGGTCACCTTATCGGTGCCTTGCCAGTTGAACGCGCCACTGGGCCGGAAACGGCGCCGTCCACTCCAGGGGCAGGATTTTGTCGGTTTCTTCCCGGCGGATGTCGCGTTGGTACCAGATGCCGGGGCGCTTCGAGCACGGCCACCCACACTTTGCCGGCGCCATAGTAGACCTCGCTGCGACGGATGAGCCGTTGGGCGTCCTTGCCTGAGAGCGTGACCTTCGCGTCTTGGTCGCGGCTGTCGGCCACCGTCACCACGATCGCCTTGCGGTCGGGCAGCAGGTGAACGAGCAAGTTCTCGCTGGGCAGCTCGGCGGTGGCTGCGGGGATTTGAGTCGCGTCCACCACCATGTCGTCGGCAAAGAAGTCGGGCAGCACCACGAAGCGGCTGGGGGCCTCGACCGTCAAGGCCTTCGTGCCCGCGCCTGCCTCAGTCTTCACATAGACCTGGCCTGCCGCCAAGGCATAGCGGCACGGTCGCGGATTTGCCGCCGGTGGAGTTGAACGTCGCGTCTACCGCCACTTCAGCGGCGGAGGCTCTCGGCGATCTTCAGCGAAGCCAGCTTCAAGTCGGGCGTCTCGGCGGCCGGCGCCAGCACGGTCCGCAACGCATATCCCTGTTGTCCCTTGCCGTAAACTTCGGCGCCGGGACCGCCGCGGCGAAAGGCGATTGCCAGGCGGTTGTTCATCAGTACGGCGTCGCCGGCAAAGGTGTGGTCGGTCTCGTCTTCGGGCAACCTGGCCCAGCCGGCCGCCGAAGCCACGCTCTCGCCCGAAAGCGGCGCGGACGACGCGTGGCCCGTATCAAACAGCTTCACCGACGCGTCGGCCGCCTGCTCTTGGCCGGCCTGCGGTCTCGCCGGCCCGGCCCCCTCCGCGCCAAGGGCCAGCGACGCGCCCACAAGAGACAACGCGATCAGCCATGACGCTCGATTCACATTTTTCGCCGACATAGGCGGGACTCCAGCGCTGGTAGGAGGTTTGGTCGATTGGCGGGGCCGTTGGTGGTCCAGTCTACACCGGATTGCCGCCGAACGGTACTCCCATGAGTTTGGATTGGCGGCGCAGGGAAGTCAAGACAAGGGGCTGCCGCATGATGAAAACGGGGACTGGCTCCGCAACGGCTTGTATCATTGCTCGATCCGAACCACTTTTGGTTGCGGGGCCTGTCCCCGTTTTCATCAAAAATGCGAGCCCATCCCGCTTGATCTGGACCGGCAGACGTCTTACGATCAGGGGCAAGCTACACGGGGTTGTCCTTCCAGGAGATTTCTGCCATGAACCGTCGCACATTTCTCAAGACCGGCGTGCTGGGCACCGCGGCGATCATCGCCGGGGCATCCGTCGAGGCTGATTCGGAAACCCAGACGCAGCAACTCGCCCGCAAGCTGCCGCGCTGGCGGGGGTTCAACCTGCTGGAAAAATTCGGCATGCGCGGGCAGCGGCCCTTCGTGGAATCCGATTTCCAGTGGATGGCCGATTGGGGATTCGATTTCGTCCGCCTGCCGATGGATTACCGTTGTTGGACCGATTCGAAGGACCCCCGCAAACTCGACGAAAAAGTGCTCGGCGAGATCGACCAGGCCGTCGAGTTCGGTCGCAAGCACAATGTCCACGTGTGTCTGAACTTGCACCGCGCCCCGGGCTACACGGTGGCCAAGCCGCCGGAAAAACTCAACCTCTGGAGCGACGAGGAGGCACAGGCCCAGTTCGATTTCCAGTGGTCCGGTTTCGCCCGCCGCTATCGAGGCGTCTCGTCGAAACAACTGAGTTTCAACCTCGTGAACGAACCGGGCGGCATGCCAACCGAAGCGTACGTCAAGGTGGTGCGCCGCGTGACGCAAGCCATTCGCGGCGAGGACCCGCAACGGCTGATTATTTCCGACGGGCTGAAATGGGGCAACAGCCCGGTGTTCGAGTTGGCCGACCTGGGCATCGCCCAAAGCACGCGCGGGTACGAGCCCATGCACTTGTCGCACTATCAGGCTTCCTGGGTGGGCGGACAAGATTGGCCCATGCCCACCTGGCCGTTGAAAGATCGCAACACGCTGATCGACCGGCAATGGCTCATCCACAACCGCATCGTGCCCTGGAAATCTCTGGAAACGAAGGGTGTGGGGATCATCGTGGGCGAATGGGGCTCCTTCAACAAAACGCCGCACAACGTGGTGCTCGCCTGGGCCCGCGACTGCCTCGGCTTGTGGAAGGAAGCCGGCTGGGGTTGGGCGATGTGGAATTTCCGCGGCGGCTTCGGCATTCTCGACAGCGGCCGGACCGACGTGGCCTACGAAGATTTTCACGGCCATAAGCTCGATCGAAAATTGCTCGACCTGGTCCGCGAGAACTGAGAGCGTGGTCTTGAAAATCTCCCCTCTCCCTCCGGGAGAGGGGCGGGGGGTGAGGGCGGCCAGCGACAGTCGCTTATTTCGACGTCGTCGCCATTTGCCGCAGGGCCTCGCTCACGTTCATCAGCGCCCGGCCGTTGTGATAGGCGGCCTTCCAGACGGTCCCTTTGGCCTGCCCGGGCGCGGGCACGCCTTCGGGTGACACGGTATTGTGCCACTCGCCGTGACTGCGGTCGGCTTGATAGTTGACGATGAAATCCCATTGCTTCAGGAAGGCGTCGAAGTAGCGCCGCGTCTGGCCGCCGAAGTGTTCGTGCATCAGCAAGAGCGCGTTGAGCCCTTCGGCCTGGGTCCACCATATCTTTTCGCGCCCGTGGGCGGAGGCGAAGGCCGCCCCTTTGTCATAGAAGCCGCCCAGCCGCTCGTCCCAGCCCCACTGAAGCGCGTGGTCCACCAGGCTGCGGGCAACCGCCAAAGTCTTGGAATCATCGGGCTGGCCGAGGGCCGCGGCCGCCTCCAACAGCAAATAGGCCGTCTCCACGTCATGCCCGAAAGAGTCGTAATCGGGCACCGCCCGCCAGTCGGACGTGAAAAACAGGTTCAGGCAGCCCGGCTCAACGGCAATCTTGTCGCGCACGATGAGGAACACTTCGCGCAAGCGCGTTTGCAGCAGCGGATCAGGCCACACGCGGGCAAGCGCCGTGAGCGCCTCGAGCAAGTGGATGTGGCTGTTCATCGACTTATAGCCGTAGGCCGCGCCGAGAAAATCGGTCGTGCGCCGCCCGGAGGGCGACATGATCGGCCGTCCCTCGCGCGTCAGCGCCTCATAGTAACCGCCATGGACCGCGTCGTGGGCATGGCGATCGAGCCAAGTAAAGGCGCGTTGCGCCAAATCCAACGCCCGCCGGTCTTTGCTCGCCTCGTAGACGGCCGCGCCGGCGTAGATGCCGAAGGCGATGCCGTAAACGTGTTTCTCGCCGCCGAAGGTCTCCGTCATCTTGCCGCTGTCGTCCAGGCCCCAAAAGAATCCGCCCTCCTGCCGGTCCCAAAGCGTTTCGGCCAGGAAATCCAGGCCGCCGCGTGCGTAGCCGAGGTACTCCGCCCGGAGTTCAGGATAGCGCATGGCCACCTGTGCGCAGACCCACGTCATCCGCGACTGGAAGACGATCGTCTTGTCGTTCTGGGTGCCCGCCGACCAATCTTCGAGGAAGTGCGGCGCGAAGCCGCCGTGCTTCTGGTCAACGCAGCGGGGGAACCAGGCGGGCAACACATTGCCCAGCCACTGCTTCTCCACTTCGTCGGCCAGCCGCCGGTACGTCTCCGGCGCCGGCGGATTCTGGGCCGGATCGTGCGAGGTCGCTTCCGCCGCCAAAACGGCGACGCTCGATGCGGCCAGTAGCCCAAGGGCCAAGAGGGCAATAACCGCCGCGGCCGGCTTTCGGCTCGGCACAAGACTGCGAAAGCCGTGTTGCGATAACGTTCGGGCCGACGGTGCCTTAAGAAGTGCCGGTGGGAGCATGTTTCACCCGCGTGGTGCGTTGGCGTGACAGGATATGGGTTTTGTTGATGATGGAACAGTTCCGGCAGTAATGCAAGACGCAATAATACCACGTTCAGCGTGAACGTCCGATGGGAAGCGGCCGGGTGCTTGTCAAAAACAACGTCCGGGCGGATGATGTTGATTGCGCCTCAGGCAAGTAACGCAACGAGGCCGACCATCGGGAGGCCCATCTTGATGTCGTCAACGCCGACAAGTGGCTTTGCCACGCCCGACGAAGCGCTGGCCGCGCTGGTCGAACCACTGCGACCGGTGACCACGGAGGAATTGCCGTGGCAGGAAGCGGCCGGTCGCGTTTTGGCGCGGCCGATCATCGCCGACCGAGACAGTCCGCCCTGCGACAACAGCGCCATGGACGGGTACGCCGTGCGTCTGGCCGACGTTCGGCCGGAAGGCATGGCGGTCGGCGGCGAGGTGCTGATCGGATGCCCGCCGCCGGCGCTGCCCGCCGGACGGGCGCTGCGGATTGTCACCGGCGCCGCTGCCCCCCGGCGCCGATGCGGTGATTCGGCGCGAGGATGTCCAGCAGCAAGCGTCCATGATCGTGGTCCGGCCGGGGGCCGAATTGAAGCCCGGCCAGTTCATCCGCCGACAGGGCGACAATGTCAGGCAGGGCGAACCGGTGATCGAGCCCGGACGAGTGATCGATGCGGCCGCCATGTCGGCTGCGGTGACGTTTGGGGCGGCGCGGCTTTGCGTTTATCGCCGCGTGCGGGTCGGCCTGCTTGTGACCGGTAACGAGTTGCGGCCGCCCGAGTCGCCCGTGAGCCAATGGGAACTGCGTGACTGCAACGGCCCGGCGCTGTGGGCGATGCTTGCCGACTTGCCGTGGTTGGAACCGCTGCCTCCGCGGCATGTGGACGACGACCCGCCTGCGCTGGTGCAGGCATTGCAGCAATGCCTGACGGATTGTGACGCCGTGCTGCTGACGGGCGGGGTTTCGATGGGCCAACACGACCATGTGCCTGACGCGGTCGCCGCCACCGGTGCGCAGATCGTCGTTCGCAAGTTGCCCATCCGGCCGGGGCATCCGCTGTTGGGCGCCGTCCGCCGTGACGGTCGGGCGATCCTGGGTCTGCCGGGCAATCCGATATCGGCGCTGGTGACCGCCCGCCGTTTCGCCGCGGCCGTGTTGCGGCGTCTGGCGGGCTTCACCCGAACCGCTCTGCCCGCGGCAACCGTCACGCTAATCAATCCGGACCACGCCGCGCTGGCATTGTGGTGGTTCCGGCCGGTGCGCATGATTTCTTCCGGCCGGGCGGAGTTGCTGCCGAGCATGGGGTCGGGCGACGTGGTCGCCGCGGCCAACAGCGACGGCTTCATCGAAGTCCCGCCCCAAGGCCAAGGCGCCGGGCCATGGCCGTTCTGGCCCTGGACCCTCGATTGATACGGCATCGTCACGATGGGTTTGCCAACCCGACACGTCCCCTCAGACCGCTTGCCGTCACACGGAAACGCATCGCAGTGGACGCTTACCGTTGTGAAGGTGTAGCATCACCTCCGCATCCGACTATTGGCTGTCGTCGCCATACGAAAGAAGAGAGACTGCCACGAATACGCAGTTTTCTCGCTCAGTTCCAGGCTGACCGTCCAACGAGCGACCCCCGTGGGTCAACGCGGCGGCAGAGGCGGCTTGATTGAGCCGCAAGCTTTGGTCAGGAAAGCCGGGGAGACGCCGCGCCCGAATGGATGCGAGCCACTTGCCGCAGCCAGTCTCCGACGAGGAATTTCCACGAGAAATCCCGCTCCGCGAGTTGACGCCCCTTTCTGCCCATCTCCTCGCGTTGCGCGGGCCGGTCGGCAAGGTCACGGATGGCTTGTGCCAGCTTCTCCGCCGATTCCGGTTCGACGACGATGCCGCAACCTTCGGCGCGGAGCATTTCCGCAGCCTCCCCCACTCCGGCATAGATCACCGGCACGCCGCAGGCCAGGGGCGGAATGCTTTTGGCGAGACGCATCTTCTTTGCGGCAGGCATGTTCTTGAGGACGGCCAAGGATGCATAGGTGATCGACATCAGCCGCGCCATTTCCTCGAACGGTGAATCGCGAAAGAGCATATTCTCCAATCCGGCCGCATGGGCGTCGCGGACCATCTGCTCCCGTTCGGGCCCCCGGCCCACCATGAGGATGACGATATCCTTGCGACCGGCCAGCAGTTTGGCGGCTTCAAGAATGACTTTCATGCCGTGGTAGTGGGCATGCGTCCCGGCGTAGGTGAAGACCGTCCGATCGCCGGTTCCCATTGCCATGGCGTAGGCGTCGTCGCGCGGGAGGGGTCGCAGGGCGTCGATGTCGGCGCCGTTGGGGAGGAAACTCAGCCGGTTCCTGGGAATGCCGCGATTCTCGATAAAGTGTTCGATCAAGGCATGCGTGACGGTGCTGACCGAAAGGGCGCGGCGCATGAGGAACCGCTCCATGCCCTTGGCGATCACGATCAGCCACATGGCCCGGATCCACTTGCCTTCGGCCGCGACTTCGACTTGCAAGTCGGGCGTATTATAGACGTACGGAACCCCGCGAAAAAGCCGCAGCAGAAGCGCCGAAAACGCCAGAGTCAGCGGCTGGGCTTCGACAAAGACCAGATCGGGCCTGGGACCGAAAAGGAGCAACGGCAGGACGGCCACCGTGAAGGAAAGGTAATTCAGGAGACGCTTCAGGGAGCCCCGGCCGGCCGCCGGATAAAGCCATACCCGCTCGACGACTATCCCATCCACGGTTTCTTTCCAGTACAACCGGCCGCGATAGTTTTCGAAGATCCTGCCCATCGGGTAGTTCGGCATGCCGGTCAGCACGCGAACTTCGACCCCCAGCCGAACCAGCTCGCGGGCCACATTGCGCAGTCGAACCTGCGGCGCACCCGGCTCCGGCCAATAGTATTGGCTGAGCAGCAAGAACGCGGCGAAATGGCTGCCCTCGTCAACGGTCAGGATACTGAGGTCGAGGCCCTAATTGACAAGGCGTTTGACGACCAGGATGCATGGAAAGCGGATCTCTCCAAGTCGCCGAAATACGAGAAGTCGGCAATCGCGTCTCTGAAGAAATACCGCCAGGAGCGGCTCATGGCCAAGATCCACCAGGAGTCCCAAGCCCATGCCCAGATACGCAGCGATATTCCAGAGTTCTTGCAGAGCGTGCAGGCCGAATTGGAGGAGATCGAGTGCATCGGCAGCCCGCAGGCCCAGTCGTTCCTGCCCCGGAAAGGCGACTGGGACAAAAAGGGTGGCATTGGCGTCTTTTCGACCGGGCTGCATTTCTTCGACAAATTGCTGAACGGCGGGCACGCGCCCAAAGAGGTCTATGGGGTCATGGGTCCCTCCGGGTCGTGCAAAACGACCATGGCCGTGATGTTGGCCGTGGAGGCCTGTAAACAGGCCGCTGACGTGTACGAGAAGACGGGGAAGATGGAGTACGTGTTCGTCGTCAGCTATGAGGCTGCCCTGGAGAACGAGCTACGGTTCCGGGCAATTTCGTATGCGGCCAAGATTCGGCGGGACTCTCTGGAGAACATGGACCCCAAGCTTGGCCGAGAATCCTTGTCAACGCGAAAGACGCTCAAAGACTACGAAAAGAAGATGTTCAAGGCCGAGCTGGCGGAGGGCGAGCCCGTGTTGGGGGAGCAGGCACGACTCAATGACGTGATGGACATGTTGAATCGGCACATGATTGTGTTGGACATGACCGGGGCCGATCCTGCACGCCGAAATGCCGGGGGCGGATATGTTCAGGAGATCGCTGCGGCAATCACCGCCGAATTGCACCATCGCGAACCTGTTGCCGCGAGCCACGCCAAGGGGCTGTTTCCTCACGTCGAGCAGCAGAAAGTAACAACGCTGCCGCATGCAACGAGCCCCGCCGCGCCGTCTCGTGCGATGGACAACGCACCGCTGCCGTCGCAACAGCCACCTCCTGACTTGCAATCGGTGCCGGGCCAGCAATCTCCCGTTGTTGCAGCCACAGCCTGGTATTACGACCACGATGGCCGATCCGAAGGGCCGTTCGCCTGGGGAGATCTGGCAACCCTCGCCAAGGCCGGTCTGATCGGCCCGACAACCACTCTCCGGAGCAAAGACGGCAAGCGGATCACCGCCGATCGAGTGATCACCTTCGACACGGCTTCGACACCTTCTTCCGCATCGGCCTTAGCAGGGGCCGTGCCTGCACAGGCACCAACGGATTCACGCGGCTATGATCTTCCACCTCCACTGCCGGACGCAACGCCCATCCTTGCCACAGCGGTTTCTGAAATTACAAGCCCCCTCGACCGAAAGCAACTGACACAGAAGATTCAACTGTTGCGCCATGACATTGTCCAGTTCGTGCTTGGCGGCGAACCCGGCCAGCCAAGTTCTTCGCTCATTGGTGCGATTCGTACGCAACATGCGCAGCTTCAAGATCAGATCGGCAAGGGCCAAGACCGCGTGCAGCAGCTATCCGCGACGAAAGCTCGGTATGGGACTTTGGAAGGAGCTTGCGAGAAAACACGGAAGGAGCTTGCAGGTGCAGAATCTCAGTTGGAATGGTTTGCCGGGCCGTTGGGTCATGCCGCCTTCCAGGCATATCACGCCGGAGAGGTTGGTAACCAGCCATGCTTTGCAGATCGCATTGCCTTACAGGGGGAGATTGAGTCGCTCCAGAAGGAACACGATCAGCTTGCTCCGCCCAGTGACGCTTCCTTTCTTCAGAAAACTAAGGCCAAGGCACAACAACTGGTGGTCGCGGGCAAGATCAAGATTGAAGAACTGAAAATCGGCAGCCAAGAGACGCAGATCGGCAAGTCACTCTTGGATTCCGGCACCGAACAGACCATCGCCTGTGCCACAACTGCTGCTCTACTTGACCAGGTTAGCCAGCAGAGAACGACGATCACCAAGCTCCGCTCCGAATCGGAGGCGGACCACGACGAGCTACTTCAGGTCGTGGGGCATGAGTTCTCCCACGTCAAGTGCGGACACACGTCGCTGATGGTTCTCCTCGGATCGTCGCAGGGCGTGCCGGTGCCGGGGATTTCGCATTTGCTGCGATTCGTCTTCCTGTGGTGGAGCCGCAAGGCGGAGTACACCGCCGATCGGGGCGGCCTGATCGCCTGCCGGAATCTGCGTCCGGCCGTGATGGTACTGTGCAAGCTGGCGGTGGGGCCGGAACTGTTCAAGAAGATGAACGTAGCCGACTTTCTCAACCAGCAGAAGGACCTCGATCACAACCAGGTCGCCACGCTTAGCGAAACCCTTATTGACCATCCCTATACCGTGAAGCGGATTTACGCCATCCAGGCATTTCGAGAATCCCCGGAATACTCCGCAATCGCCAGCCGGTCGGTGTAAACCAAGCACTTTGGAGGCCCCAAACCATGAGCAGCCAGAATCCACAGAGTGGCCAGCCGCAGCAGTGGTGGCTATCGAAGCACGGCACGCCCACGGGGCCTTACGATGCGGCATTCATCGTCGAGGGCTTCGCAGCGGCAAGATTCCGCCCGACACGCTTGCCTGCCTAGTGGGCGGAAAGACCTAGAAACGGTTGATCGCGTCGTCAACTCTTGGTCATGCCGGTACTCCATCACCATCAGCATCCTCGACGCCGCATCAGCCAGACCACGCTCCGGCTGCGGCAGCGTTGATCGCCCGATCAGATCGCGGCCCGCTCGCGGAACGACTTTCCCAGGAATCGGACTGCTCGCCTTTGTCACCGATGCGCTGATGGTTTTAGTTGCCATTGGGATTATGACAAGTGAGGTCAAGGACCAACCGCAACCGGCTTCAGCCGACGCTCCTCAAGACGCCAAGAAGATCAGCGGGTGAAACGACACACGTTCTTCATTTGCATTCCGAGCTGAATCACTAATGGCCAAGAAAAAAAGGGCCGTCGCTACCCAGGGCGGCCCGAGGACGATCTTACTGCCTCGCCCGCAGCCCTAGAGACGGCGGACAGTGCGATCGCACGGTTCACCGATTTGCCCGACTCAATTTCGGGAGACCGCCAAGCAGGACTCACGCTGCTCCTCGCAGGCAGCAACAACTGGTTATGCCGACCGTCTTCGCCCCCGAGGCCAGCCTGATAGGTAAAGAAAGAGCACCGCCCAGCGTGGTGGGGTAGTGATCGCGGCCGACATGTTCGGCCACGGCCAATACACGAATAACTTCCCCCAACATTCGCCCATCTGCCCAAAATCGGCACCGCCCGCCCGCCGAGCGCCAAATGGCTGAGCGGGCGTCGATGGAATCGACACAACAGAAGACCGCCTGGCCGATCTCCATTCTCGGCCGGTAACGGTCTTGGATTATCTCGACCTGGATGGACGGATCGAGTTGGCGAATTGCCGCCGCCGTAGCCTCAACCTTGGGCTGCCCCACGTCGGCGGCCAAGTAGCCTTGCGTGGTGACGTTGGTCAAATCAACGGCATCGAAGTCCACGATCTGCAAACGGCGGACACCGATCGCTGCCAGTTGCAGGGCAATTTGTCGGCCGATGGCGCCGACGCCGATCACCGTGGCCTTCACCGAAGCCAGCCGATCCTGGGGAACCAGGTCCTGCTGGCGGCTATAGCGGTCAATCGTGGTTTCCATGCGGAACCTCCATGTCGAGGGGCATTTCGTCGAATAGACTGGGCCACCAGTCCAGCTCAGTGCCATCCGCGCCGAATGGCTCCAAGATTTTCATAGCCGCGATCGGCCAGTGCTATCCGTTCGTGCAAGAAGAGGGGCGATTCACGACGCACGTTGGCCGCATACTGCTCCTTCCAGGCCGTGTGGGCACTGGCGGCGAACGGGCGGCTGTAGTCCACGCGGACCGGCAGATCGACGTCGCCGCCGGGGCCGACGTGGAATCGCAAACGGGCATAAGCTCTGGCCCCGCGAGCGAGGATGAACATCGTAGCCCACTCGGTACGGCCAAACACGCGTGCAAAGGTTTCCTCGTCGGTCATGCTGGGCTGAGGCGAAGTTGCCGGGATGCGTGTGAACCCACAGCCGCCCAAATTGGGACGGCACACGGCCGAGATCCACCTGCTGATCGAAGAACTCGGCCACGGCCTGATCGTCGAAGGCCACCGATGCCCCCGTGCATGCCTGCCGCACGAGCTGCACGTCCTCGACGTAGAGCAAATCGTCAGCCGCACTGATCCCAAAGCCGCCGACTTCAGTATCACCCAAGTCGCGTAGGTAGAGCAATTTGGCCCAGGCCGTGGGACTGAACCGCAGACTTGGTGACCCGTACGGTTCGTCACGTCGGTACGCAAGTGGGCCTTCTTTGGCGGCTCCGTCGGGAGTGAGCCGCCGGTTGTTGGATCGCATCGTCTTCCGGCGAATCATCGTGTGTTTCCTCGTTACGTTGTTTCTCGTGACAGGACCTGCACAGCCCGGCCTCCATACAGTCATCGCAGAACCGCTTGTGGCAGGCCGAACATGTTGTCAAGCAGGAAGAACAGTGTTCGCTAGCCACAAGCAGCACACGGGCTGATACAACCGGAGCAGCAGTTTTCCCCACAATGCTGACAGGACATCGCACAATCACTGCAAAGCATCGCGTCGCAGTGTTGGCAGAGGCAGCGATCATCTTCATCCGCAGAGCCGCTGCAATCGCTGCAAGGGATGCCGTCCCAATCGGGCAACTCCACGTAGGCACTGCCTTGGCCATAATTGTGGAGCAATTGCGAAACCAGCAGGAAGAAATCGTACAAGCGGCACTCGGCCAGGGCGGCCCGAATGGCTGCCCGACCTTCACCCTCACAAAGCTGCTCGTCCTGAACATGCGGATGGGTGATGTCGTCACTTTTGGCAGCCGGGTTGGGATCCAGGGCCACGACACGATAGGCGGCATGAGCGTTTCCAGACGCTGCCAGTCGAGCTTGACCTCGAAGCGGCCAAGCCGGATGTCCTCCAGCACAATGCGATCGGTGGTGGCCGAAAGCGTGTGCTCATCCAGGTTGATCTTCACTTCCTCGAACTCGTCGTACAGGGCGACGATATCCCGGTAAACGTCTGAGATGGAGCAGACATGGCGTTGGGTGGTGCTGGATTGGAGGGTGCGAGAGGCATTTTCGAGTTCGCGGCGGCAGTCGTCCAGCGTACCGGCTAAGTCTTTCGTGAGCTGCATTGCGGCCCCGTACCATTTGTGCTGGCGGGCTAGGTTGATTTGCCGTCGGAGTCGCTGAATGTTGTTCCACGAGTATTCGAGCAGGTAGGTTGGTAAGTCGTGGCGTGTGCCGCCAGCCAGTTGCTCGTGGATGAGCATTGCCGCCCGCATCGCAGGCTTGTTGATGGGGTGCATAGGAATCCTCGACAAAGGAAAAGGGAGAGGGCCTGCCAGCGCACACGTTGCACGACTGGCAGGCCCTCGCGGCGACGATGGCGACTTACGCAACAGCCCCTTCAATCTTGGTGGGCGTGAAACTCACACGGTCACCTTCCTGCAACACTTGATCGGCGGGGACCGGCTGGCGATTGACGCGGATCAGATAGTCCTGGGCGCCGCCATTGGGAACACGCTCGGCAAAAAACTTTGCGACTGTGGTCCCTTCGGCAATTTCCACATAATCTGCGAAACCGCCGCCGTCGTTGTTCACGTAGAGAACTTTCACTTGGTCATCTCCTTGGGGATAGAGGAAATGGAAACGGCTGTTGTGCGACACTTATTTGCAAGAGATCACGCCGGGACAAGCATCGGCTTTCGCTGGCTGTGCGAACGCCGCTTGGCGCCCGTGCGGAACTGGCTGTCCACGAAAGTTGTACTCGGCGGCATCTTGGAATCCGACCAGCTCATCGGCCGGGTGTCGAAGCGGAAACACTTGTTGCCGCGGAAATCGCTCGATATCGGCAAACACCGCCACCACCTGCCGCCAATGATGGCTTACCCACGGGTACGGGTAGAGCAAAAGGCCAAAGTATTCGCGACGGATCTTTTCCATCAGTTGCCACGCTGGCTTTCCGAGTGCGACGGGAGTATGCCTCCAACTCCGGCCCGTCGCCGGTAATCATGGTGGCATCAGCAGGCTTGAATCCAGCCCATAAGCAAGGCAAGCGGAGCTGTGGCCGCTCGGGGAGCGACGGGTGACCGAACATGCCTCTCCAGCTCTCGATCGAGTTGCAGCCCCAACCGCAACAGATCGCTGCTGGCCGTGCTGAGCCGCTGTCCCGGTCCGTTCGGCACAGGTTGGAGCAGGAGGTTCTTCGAGGAACCGGCATTGCTCGGCGCCGCCCCACTTGATGCCCCAGGGGACGCGGACGCCGGAATACCCGGCCAATCGCACGGCGTGTTGTCCGTGACCGGTGGGGGCATCGTAGAGCACGACCAGCAAGAGCTTCTCGATTTCGACGAGCCCTTCGAGCACCGGCCCGTGAGTCAGGTATCCCATCGCTGCCAACGGTCTGGGGCGTCGATTGTGACGGCGTCTGCCGCCGAAGCGTCGTCGCCACTGGTTTAGCGGCGAGGGTTGTAGAGTTGCGATCATCAGTCAGTCTCTCCTTCAGGGTGGGGGAAGAAACAGCAACGGAGACCGATTACGAGCCCGGCCGCGCTGCCGAGCCAGTTGGTCTCCAACCAAGCGTGCTCGGCCGCCAAGGCCTCGCTACGAAGATCAAACGGCCCTTCCACTGGACCGCCGATCGGGGACAGATCGGCCCACCAGCGTCCCTGCTGATCAGGCTCGACGTGCGATGCACGGGTGATGGTGGGGCTGCCCAATGCCGCGATGTCGATTTCTTCTGAGTAGATGCATCGGACAGCCCCACCTGGTGTGACGATGAGCTGCATGGCGATCACCGTCACTTCGGGCGGCGGAGGATGTTGCGGCGTGGCCGATCAACGAGCAGACCGTCCAGCACGCTTTGCACTCGCGACATCTCTGTGGCCACACGTTGTCGCAGCCCAGCGTCCTCCCGCAGGTCTTGCGGGGCAACGCCCCGAATGACCCGCTGGGCTTGGTTCACAAGCTGATCGAGTTGCTCGTTGCTGCGAACGTTCAGATCCTGAAATCGCTGGAAGAACTCGGCCAGGTTCGCTACGGCCGAGTCGCGGAAGATTTTTGGCTTGCCGTCCTCTTCGCCGGAAAGCCGCTCGGTGAGGTGCGACACCAACTTCGCCAACTCTGTCGTAAACGCCTCTTCGGCCAGCCGCACCGCTTCATCAAATCGCGACTGCACACGTTGGCACTCTTGCTCGAAAAGCTGTGGGTTAAGTTGCCGCAGATAGTCCGGCGGCTCCACAGAAGGAAAATCCCACGACACCTCGAACATGCCCCGTAGGGATTCAGGATAGTCGCCGGCGTTGAACAGTGCTCCAAGCCGTTGCCGAGCGGTGGCCTTTAATTCGCTGTAATGCCGGTCCAGCGTGGCGACCGCTTCGCCCAACTCATGCAGAAACTCGTGCATTTTAGCGTCGAAGTCGTTGACGCGGTCTTGGCGGATGAGCCGAATGCCGGGCTCGGGGTACGGCAGCGACATCGAGGCCCAACACTGTTTCGTACCGGTTGCGAATCGCGGTGACGGCCTTAAAAGCCGGGTGCCCCGTGTCGAGGAGCTTTTTGCCCGCCGACAGGAACTGAGCACTAGCCCCGAACGGTTCGGCTGCTTCGGCCCGCTGTTCGGCCGTTAAGGTCTTGCGAACGCCGAGCCAGGTGAAGCTCACCCGCACGGCGGCCATTGTGGGCGACCCGCGTGCCGAGAAGTCCAAGGAGCGATCCATGTCGTTCCTGTACGAGAGGCCGGACCAGGGCTCTACCGGCAAGCAAGGCAGCGTCGAGGTGGTCGACGTACCGGCCATGACGGTCGTAAGCATCGGTTGTCGGGGAGAAGCAACGGCAGCGGCGATTGCCGAAGCCCGCGAGAAGTTGGTGAAATGGCTGGATGAAAAAAAGGAGGACTACGTTTCCGCTGGACCCATGCGTGTCATGGGTTACAACAGCCCGTTCGTCCCCCGAGACAGGAACTTCTTCGAGGTGCAGATTCCGGTCAAACCGGCAATGGTACCTTCGCAGAGCACTCCCGAAAAGGCCAACACCAAGGGTTAATCGGTTATTCAAGTGGGCTCCGTGCCCCAATCCAATCCTGCGGCCTTCAGTGCCGTATCGATCTCCATCGCGGGCTAGGCATATCGCAGGGGCTTGCCGTCAGATGGAGTCTCCGGTAAAACTCCTTGAGGCGCTCGCAAACCTTCCTGGCACCATTTCGAGGGTGTGAAACCATCGAGTTGGAGGACTTCATCATGGCAAAGGTTCTGGTCGTTTATTGTTCCCTCTCCGGCAACACGGAAGTTGCCGCCCAGGCAGTGGCGGATGGCGCACGATCGGCCGGGGCCGAGGTGGTGCTGAAGACCGCCAGCCAAGCGGAGCCCAAGGATCTGCAAGCGTGTGACGCGGTTGCTCTCGGCTCCTACGATGCCTTCAGCTACATGGGCGGCACGCTTAAGGATTTTCTCGACCGCAGCTTCTATCCCACACAAGATGAGGTGACCGATAAGCCCTACGTCGCCTTCGTGACCCACGGGGGCAAGGGAAAGGCAATTGCCAGCATCGAATCGGTCGCGGCGACGTTCAAGTTCAAGAAAGTGGCCGAGCCAGTTCTGGTGCAAGGCCGTCCTGACGGCCAGGGCACGGAGCAACTCAAGGCCCTTGGTGTCAGACTTGCCAAGGCGACGAAGGGGTGACAGCGATGCCTCCCTGGCATGTCAGTTGTTGGACGGATCGCGCCGGACTTTTCGGCCGGGCTTCACCGTGACGGCGTTGGCGTTGGGGCTGTAAATCCCCGCCTGGTCGGCCGACAGGCACCGTCCCGACGCCCATTGCCGTAGCCGTTCGACCGACTCGTAGGCGGTGCGGGCCACGGGCACGACGTTCTGCGCCGCCTCAATCAACGGCACGTCCAGCAGGGCTGCCAGGCGGCAGCAGGCCCTGATTTCGGCACCACTCCAGTCGGCATCCACCGGTTTGGCTTGCGTGGAGTCCAAGCCGAACTTCTCAAGGTACATCCGCCAGATCGTCCGCTTCTGGGCCACGCCTGGCAAATCGACGAAGAAAATCCCGTCAAAGCGTTCGCTGCGCGAGAACTCCGGCGGCAACCGGCTGATGTCGTTGCAGGTGGCAACCACGAAGACATCCGACTCGTGGTCGTTGAGCCACGACAGGAAGTAGCCGAACAACCGGGCGGAGACGCCCGAATCGGTCTGCCCAGAGCTTGCCACGCCGCTCAGCCCCTTGTCGATCTCGTCGATGAACAGGACCGAGGGCGCCATGGCATCGGCGATCTTCAGTGCCTGGCGGATGTTTGCCTCCGTGCTTCCGACGAGGGAGCCCATCAGCGTGCCGATGTCCATGCACAGCGTCGGACGGCCCACCTCGTTGCCAAGGCTCTTGGCGAACTGGCTCTTGCCGCAGCCGGGCGGTGACAAAAGCAAGATGCCCCTGGCACGCTTGAGCGGGTCTTGTGGGCCTTGGCGGCGGAGGGCTCGGGAGCAGAAGCTCTTGAGCGACTCCAGCCCGCCCAGGTCGGCAAACGTCTCGCCGCCTCGGTGCAGCGTGAGGAGCCCACTTTTCTTTAGGGTTTGGCACTTCAGCTCCCACACCGCGTCGGCCCGCACCTGTTTGTGCCGAACGAGCGACAAGGAAAACGCAGCCTCGGCCTCGTAGCGGGTCAACCCGCTGGCCGCCGCCAGCACCGTCTCCAGTTCGGGGCCTTCGGGCAATTCGCCCGGCTCGGTAGCGATTCCGCGTGCGATCTCCTCGATCTGCTGGCGGCAGGGCAAGTCGTGCTCAATGACGACGAAGAGTTTCTCTAGCTCAACCGGTACCGCGACGACCGGCGAAAGGATGAAGACGAACGAGCGGTTGGCTTTTCCGCTGCTGATCTGCTGGGCGAGGGCCTGGACGGTCTCGGCACTCTGGAGGAAGCGATGGAAGTTGACCAAAACCAAAATGGCCGAACTGTCGGCCGACGCCAAGGCGTTGATGGAGCGGATGGCGGCAAGCGGATCGTTGCCACCGGCATCGGCGGCTTGGCCGTTGGTATGGCCAGGGATTTGCAGGCCCCGCTCGATATCGAAGACGGCCAAACGCCAATTTTGCTCGCGGCACATCTGACTATGGTCATAATCACACCTGTGGCGAGCATCGCAAGAACGAGACCTCCGACGTCTGAATCAGAATTGCGCATTCAAGTGTTTTCCTCTTTAACGACTGCTTCGACTGGAAAAGTCGCCCGGTGCGCCTACCGGCCATCGCTCTTCGCCGTCCGTGCATGATCGTGTGCCTTGCCGCCGTGGCGAAGGGAACGGATCAATCGGCAGACCACGTAGCGTGCTACGGGACGGAGCCTGGTTTCGTGAATCAGGGCGAGGCTGGTGGTTGTCAGGGCGACTAACGACAGTGTCACGATGGTGTTCATTGATTGGTCTCCTCTCGGATTGAAATGGGAATTGGTCAAGAAAGCCCCTAGCAGGCCCGCTGGAACGCTTGCGGCAAAGGCGGCCTTTCCGGTCAAGCTCGCCGGGCAGGAAGCGCCACGGGCCTGCTGGGGCTTCTACGAAGGTCTGACGGCCGGGCGACGAGGTAAGACCATCGAGATGGCTGGCGAAGCAGGGCAAGTTGGCTACCTGTGCATGCCACCGCTTATCAGAGCCTGTTTCGCAGGGTCTTGAAGCATCGCCTTCCATTCGCTTTCATACAACGGCCCGACCCCGTAGAGCTGACGAACGTCCATTGTCAGCAGATCGAGGCTATCCACCCACTGCTTGGCAGCTTCCATGCTGTGGCGCGGTCCCGCCCTGCCTTCCAGAATCCGTACTGCATGCTCGAAGATACCGCTACGGACAGCGAAATATGCCTGGTGAGCCTCGAAGCCCTGGTCTGGCATCTTCTGCTCGATGTACTCATGCAGGTCGCACAAGCGATCCTGTGAGACAGTGGAACCCGCATCCTGATGCCCAACCCACTCAGTCTTTCTCTGGTTTGCCCAAGGGGACTGGCTCCTTGCGGATCGAAAGGCAGCAAGTGTAGAATGCCCAGATTCGCCAAATGCCACGATTAAATTAGGAGCACGCATCATGCCCAACATTGCAGGTGTCTTGAAAGAAGAAATCCGCCGCCTTGCCAAGAAGGAGATTAAAGCCCAGGTCGGCACCACCAAGAGGGCCGTCGCGCAATACCGCAGCGAAATTGCCAAGTTGAAGCGGACATTGGGCCAACAAGAACGGGAGATCAAGCTGCTGAAGAAGCGAGCCCAGCAGCAGGGCCAACCACTGGCGGAAGAGGAAACCCCTTGCAACCGGCGGACCAAAGCCAGGCGATGAAGTGGTCGGTCTTTGGCGGCTACAACCGCTGGAGCCTGCGAAGGCGCCACATTCGTCGCGTTACCTTGTTTCTTGCTCATGACGCTCGCCTTCCCAAGATCGAGAGTCTGTGCAGAACTGCTTCGCAGGAAAAACAAATCGTTCTTGACCGATGGTCAAGATGTTACGGGGGACAACTCGGGCCTGGTGACTCGACCGCCATTAACGTAGAGAGGGAAATCGGTTCTGAGATTCCAACCAAATGCACCATCGTCAGCCCTCTCGTCAATCATAGGTTGGCACGGAGGTAGCGTCGGAGCATCAAGCTGAATGTCGGCCGTCGAGTCTCGTCCGATGATCACCGCGAGCCAAAGAAACCGCCCGCATTTTCGGAGTATTCGGTATCCGCCTCACGAGACGATTGACTTTGCCCCGGATTGTCGATTGCCCCGCTGATCACAGGACTTTTGGTTGACGGGGAGACCACAGTCGCAAAACTCAAGATCGGAGAACGATAGATGGCCAAGAGAACAAGACGGGGCCAGAAGCAATGCCCAAAGTGTAATGCGTGGGTCAAGGGCACGAGAGCCAAGACCTGCCCCAAATGCGGTCACGATTTCACGGGAAAGCAGCCGAAGACCCGTGCCCCCGAAGCGACACCCGCTCCGGTGGAGAGGGCGGCAAACACCGTCACCATCGAGCAGGTGAAAGCGGTGGCCCAGACCGTTAAGGTTGTTGGCGGCGCCGATCGTCTCAACGAATTACTCGGATTGATCCGGGAAGTTGGCGGCCTGCGCCGATTCAAGGATCTGCTCGACGCCATCTCGGTGGTGTGAGCGAACTGCCAACCTGAACTGCGATCCAAGCCTGGGCGATCCCAGGCTTTTTCATTTGGGCGGCAGTAGCGAACCGGCATCGTTCACGTCTCGACAGTTCTACGGAAGTGACAAGGCCCATTACGTGTTCAAAAGCTCGATCACCGGCAAGGCGATCGAGCGGGCCAGCATCGCCGAGTTGGAACAACTGCTGGCCCGAGAATACCCCGATGTGTCGCTGGAGCAGTCGGTCTTGGAAGCAGAGAGCCGGGTTGACCGGTTCCAGATTTACGAGATGCTCCTCTTGCCGCTGGAAAACGTGAAGGAGGATCCCAAGTACCATCCCGAAGGGGATGCCCTGTACCACAGCCTTCAGGTTTTCGATCGCGCGCGGGCCGCGCTTCCCTATGATGAAGAGTTCCTGCTGGCAGCCCTCCTGCACGACGTCGGTAAGGCGATCGACCGACACGACCATGTGGCTGCGGGCCTGGAGGCCCTGACCGGACACATCACGTCGCGGATCGCTTGGTTCATCGAGCATCACATGGAGGGCCAGGATCTGTTGGACGGCTGTTTGGGCGTCCGTGCCCAGCGGCGACTCGAAGCCTCCGAAGACTACGAAGAGTTGAAGGAGTTGGCCCGCTGCGACCGGAAGGGCCGGGAGCAAGGCGTCCAGACCTCGGATTTGGTCGAGGCGATCGAATACCTTCGAGAACTGGCCAGAACGTGTGGGGAGTGACTGCCTGACGGAAGGTCACGTCGCTTCATGTCATCCCGATTCGTGGCCCCAGAGCACAGCCACGATACTGAAGAGGGCGTCAGTGAAGCCGCCGACGTTCACGATAAACCCGGAGGCCAGGATTACTCCCAGCCTCCGGGCGTCAGTTTCCATCAGAGCAGGTTCACGACCCGCTCGGCCAGGCCCTTTTCGCCCAGCACGACGTTCAGGTTGCCGCTGGCGGCCAGTAAGGCCGTTCCGCCTTCGAGTTCATCTACCATTCGATCGTCGCCTATTTCACCGACCAACCCTTCACCTCCTTCCTGTCTTACCTCCGTAACAGCATATCCGACGAAAGGTAAACTGGCTGAGGTGGAACCCATCGCCTCCGAGACTGTTTTTTCGTTATTCTTCCGGCATCGCCACTTTGGGAACTGAGTAAGCTGTGTTGCCGTAAGTCGTTATTCTTCGGTGCCGCTGCTTTACCCATTATGGAAAGTGGATCTATTGGCGCTGTCCAATTACTCTTCCCAGGTTCGAGGGTTGCTGTTCGACGGATTGACCAGCAGTGACGCCGGTCGTTTTCCACCACGAGGCCAGCCCGCTCAAACTCCGGGGCGAGTCGCTTCATCAGCCGAACTAGTTTTTGCGGCGTTTGTCGCGTTTCGGCACCATCTGGGACCACGTTTCCACCGCGTTGGGCCATTTTACGCAGTAACGGCAGCAGTTTCGCCGCTTTGCCGTGCCACCCCTGTTCGGCCAACTCGAACAGTTGGAAGTAAAAAGGGAACGTTCTCAAGAACAACCAATCGTGGTTCGCCGATTTGTTGGTCACCGTCCCTGGACTGCCTTTCCAAATCTCGGGGTTATTGCCAAGGTCACCGAGCAGTGCCGTGCCGAAGCGATGGTAGATGCTCGCCCAACGCCCGAAAGTGCCCCCATAACACTTGATTACGAGATCCATTAGCCACTCTCCCCGAAATGGCACGCCACAGTATGCAAATCCAGGATCCGGCCAAGTAACGTCAATTACTTCGTTGTCAGCATTGACGGCCCAGGCATGCGGGGTCGGGCCGTAATTGTAATAATAGCCCGCATCCGTGAAAGCGTATCCCTCGACATAGGTCAATCGCGCATCTGCCAAGACTAGGAGGAGCGAGTTGCGATAACAGTGTTGAGGGACTCCCGGCTTGAAAACGCCGGGCTCATCCTTAGTCTCCCCCATGTGGACTCCGGGCAAGACCTTCCTCCGGTAAAAGCTGCCGTGTTCCAAAATAAAGTCTTCAATTTTGCGATCCGATCCGTCTTGACGAGGGCTCCACATACGCCCAGGGGCGATGAGGTTACACTGCATGTTACAGAGATAGTGAAGCATCTCTTGCTTCGACGCGGGAAAATCGTCGTTCTTGGGGATCTCAATCATATTGTTCGCCTCCTTCGACATCACATAGCTCCTTTGCTCAAGAGTAAGTAGTTTCCGACCTCGCAAGGTCGATGGAAAGAAACACGATGAGGTCACCGAAACGCGGAGGGCCGCGACAGCAGCCATGGCGGGAGAGTCGGCATGACGGGCAACAGCCCGCAGCGGGGATACCAAAGAGAATCACGCGGGATACCTCCAACGTCTCGGAACAGGATTTACCCTATTCGCTGACGGAGGTCTGCTCCCGCGAAGTCAGGAACAAGAAGCAGCCAATCAGGCCGCAAAGTTCCCCGCACCATCAAGACAACCGTAAACGGTTGCCCGCCATAAATGGCCATGGTGACTCACACGCCTATGGATTCTAACGTGCCCGGCGCCGACGTCAATGCCCCCTCCCCCAAGAATCGCGCTCGGCCACAGCCGAACAACAAGGAGGAACGTTGTCGCGCAGAATCCGTGCCAGGCGGCCGACGACTATTTGGCCAGCGGCCGTGGCCGACGAAATCAAGGAGTGGCTCGGGGCTGGAGCTTAACGACGGCAGACTCCCCTGCGGGCGAAAGCCCCAGGACGCTGTAGCGTCGATTCCGACCGGCTGGCTATTGGATGTGTACTTTGTCGGGTCGCACGCCGCGAGTTCTCTGAGACACTTCAGAGAGCCCAGACGGCCAAAAACAACGGCGAGTGGCGCCGCAGCCTAGCGATCGGCAGCGCCCATGCTCACTGAACAGATGCAAGCAATACGATGGCACTGCGAAGGCAATTAGGGCATACGGAAGGCATACCGACACGTTACTTCAACGAAAAAAGGACTCACGGCCAATCGTCGTAAGTCCTTTTCCCGCTTGAAGTACCGGAGGTGGGAGTTGAACCCACACATGGTTGCCCATACTGGATTTTGAGTCCAGCGCGTCTGCCATTCCGCCACTCCGGCATGTCGCCGCAACGGCTGCCGATAGGCTCCATTTTATTGGCCCACGGCGAACCTGGCAAGCGGCTCCGCGACGTTCGAGCGGGAAGTTCGCCGCGCACCGCGGCCCCCCGTCCGCCTTGCCGGCGCGGCCCCCAGCGCCCGTGCCTCGGCTACACGTCGCAGAGGCCGACGGCCTGCTCCAGGCTCTTCATGGCGTCAGACCGCTTGGGCACAAATTCCTGCCCCACATAGCCCGCGAAACCGCTCGCCGCGATCGCCCGCATCAGCTTCGGATAGTCGAGGGTCTGCGTGTCGTCGATTTCGTTTCGGCCGGGCATGCCGCCCGTGTGATAGTGGCCCCAACAATCGGCGTGCTGTTGGATGTCGGCCAGCGAGTCCTCCTTCATCATGGCCGCGTGATAGATGTCATAGAGCACCTTCACGCGCGGCGAGCCCACCTGATGGACCAGCTCGACGCACCACTTCGTCGAGTCGGCCATGTAGTCTTTGTGATTGATCGAATTGAGCAGCTCCAGGCAGACGGTGACTTTTTTCTGCTCGGCTTCGGGGGCGATCTTCTTCAGGGCGGCCACGCAGTTGCCGAGCCCTTCCTGGTCGTCCATGCCGCCCCGATTGCCCGAAAAGCAAATCACGTTCGGAAAGCCGGCGGCCGCCGTGGCGTCGATGCCCTTGCGAATCTTGGCCAGGCACGCATCGTGGTTCTCGACGCGGTTCAAGCCTTTGGTGATATCGTGGCTGGGCGTCATGGTGCACAGCAAGCCGTGCTTTTTGAGCACCGGCCACTGGTCGGGCGCGACCAGGTCGATGCCCGCCAAACCCATCTCGGCACAGGCGGCGGCAAACTGGTCGAGGTCCATGCCGGCCCGTTTTCGGTAACCGTCATAGCACCACAGACATACCGACTGCTTGATCCGGCCCTTTCGCTCGGCGGCCCAGAGAAGGTCGCCCAGCGGCCACACGGCACCGAGGGACGCGGTGCCCGCCATGCCGCCCAAGAGCGCGCGACGGGAAAACACGATGTCACTCGACGGAAAGCAACGTTCGAAGCGGCTCATGATCTGCTCCCCGAGAAAGAGGGAAATAACCGTCCACGGCGCCCGAAGGCAAGCGAGGCATCCTCCCGCGTCGGACGTGGCGCGCACTTGATTGTAGCAGCCGCGGGGCGGATTTCAATATCGGCGCTTCGCCGGGGCGCAGTGATGGATTGTGGTGGTGTGGCAAACGATCACAAATGGCCGTGACAGTTTAGCGGCCGACGAAACGGCGGCCCTCTATCCAGCCGCCGTGCCGGCGGCTGCTAAACATGTTAAATTGCCCATTTTGGCCATAGAAATTTACTGCACCCGTTTCGCCGCTTCGGTCAGCCACCGGGCCGGCGAGCTTGAGATTGACCGGTTTGGGCTCCCGCGTTACAATCGGGCCAAGGAAGAGGGGAAAAAAGGCCGTCCGCGGCGGGATCAGACGGCAGCGGCGGGTCGAGAGTGAAGAAAACGATTCCCGACCCTTTTATTTCGTCGGAGGAATACTCACGATGAAAGCCGGCATCCTTGTCGCCATGACCGTCGCCCTGGTTCTGTTCGCCGCGGGGACACTTGCCGCGGACGAGCAAGCCAAGCCTGCCGATCGCGCGGCGCTCAAGCGGGAAGTGGATAAGCGAAAGACGAAGTTCGCCGAGGCCGGCGAGGACTTGGAGGCCGTGAAACAGGGCGCGATATCGCTCCGATTGACCGGGGACGAACAGAAGATCGACCATGTCGGCAAACCGCCCGAGTACGCGTTCCGCAGCCAAGGCGCAAAGACTTCAGCCATCCGAATGCGCGAAGCGGCTGTCCGCGAAGTGCAAAAAGCCTACCGTTCTGCGGTTGCCAATCTGAAGTCGTTGACGGACGCCGATGCGGAAGCGGCTGCCAAGGCATTCGAAAAGGGCAACGCGCTGCTGGAGCAAAATGACCTCGGTTCAGCGATCTCGGCTTTCACCGACGCCATTCGGCTCGATCCGCAACATGTCGAGGCCTATTACTGGCGAGGTTTCGCCTACGCGAAGCAAAACGACCTCGACAAGGCCATCGCCGATTACAGCGAAGCGATCCGGCTCGATCCGAAACATGCCGCGGCCTATCAGCGCCGCGGCATGGCCCACCAGCAGCAGGGCGACAAGCTGGAGGCCGAAAAAGACTTTGCAGAGGCCAAGAGGCTCGAGAGCAAGGGACAATGATCTTTCGCGAGCTGGCTCTGGATGCCCACCTCCGCCGAGCACTGGCCCTCTGGGCTGCGCTGGCCGTGGCGGTGTGCGTCAAGGTGGCTTTGCTGGGCAGCGAGCACTCGGTCTACCCGGTGTTCGCCGCCGGAGCGCGTCACTGGTGGGCCGACATGCCGCTGTACGACAACTATCAGTTTACGGAGCATATCGACGGCTTCCGCTATTCGCCCACGTTTGCGGTGGCCGTTACGCCTCTGTATCTTCTGCCGAGCTGTCTCGGCTCGATGGCCTGGGAGTTGCTGAACCTCGTGCTCCTTGTCTGCGGATTGCACGTGCTGGTGCGCGACGTATTGCCCGGCGACTGGCCGCCGCAACGCGAAGGCGTGTTTCTGACGCTCACGCTCATCGGCTCGACGGTGAGCATCTGGTCGGGCCAAAGCAACGCGCTGACATTGGCTTTGATCCTCTTTGGATTGGCGGCGGTACGGCGAGAGCGATGGTGGACGGCCGCCCTGATGCTGGCCCTGGCGGTGGCCGTCAAACTCTGGCCGATCGCCATAGTGCTGCTGCTGATGGCCTGCCGGCCACGGCAATTGACCGGCCGGTTTCTGGCGGTCTGCGGGATCTTGGCTTTCGTGCCCTTTCTCACCCGGCCGCCCGAAATCGTCGCCGGGCAGTACCAGCAGTGGTATAGCGCGCTGGTTGGTCCGCTGCGAGACCGTTGGCCCGGCTATCGCGACGCGTGGACCGTTTGGGAGCAACTCGCAGCGCTACTGCATTGTCAGGCAAATCAGCTCACCGCCCATTTCGCCTTCATGGGGGTGCAACTGTTGACGGCGGCGGGCGTGCTCGGCTGGTGCCTGTGGCAGCGACGGCGGCTGGAAATCGGGACAGCTCCAATTGGTGGGAACGCCCCGCTACCAACCTGCGGTCGGTGCCCGGCTTCGCACGAATTGCACCTGTCCGCTGCTCCGCGTGTGGGCCAATCGCAGCCTTCCGGTCACCTCCTGACGCTTCTACTCTCGATGTGGGCGTCGTGGCAGATGTTGTTTGGGCCTGCGACCGAACAGCTCACCTATATCATCATCGCACCGTCAGCGGGCTGGGCAGTGATGGTGAGCCTTGCCGAAAAGAGGGCCAGATGGTTGACCGTTACCGCCTGGGCCATTTTGGCGCTGCTGGCTGCCGGGGACATTGAGAACGCCGTGCTGGACGTTTTTCCCGCGGGAAAGGTCTTGTTGCCGACGGGTGTGGTGCTTTTTGTGGGGTGGCTGGTCTGGCATGAGCGTGGAGATGCTTATCGCGTAAATCAGGTCGGAGACGCAGATCGGCGATGAGCGACTTTTCTCTCCCCTACCATCTGCGGATCGGCGTGACCGGCCATCGAAACCTGGGCGGGTCGCATGCGCTCGAAGAGGCTGTGGCTCGGCTGATCGACCATCTCCAGGCGGTCTTTAACGACGGCGGGCAGACGCCGCTGCGACGGACGGTTTTCTCGTCGTTGCGCGGGGGGCCGATCGGATTGTCGCCCGCGATGTCTTGCGGCGATCGGACGGCCAACTTGTGGCCGCGCTTCCCTTTGACGCCGACGAGTATCGCCGCGATTTCACCGAGCCTGCCGATCGGACCGAGTTCGAGCACTTGCTCGGTCAGGCGTCGGAAGTCGTTACGCTGGAAAACGGCGAAGAAGAAGCCGACGCGAGAACCGGCGCCGGCGGGGCGATGCCGCCGGAGATGCGCAACCGGGCGTACCTGGCCGCCGGCCAGTGGGTTGTCGACCATTGCGAATTCCTGATCGCCCTCTGGGACGGCCGGCCCGCGCGGAGAAGGAGGCACGGCCGACGTCGTGGCGTACGCCTTGGACCAGAAGCGGACCGTATTTTGGATTCGCGCGGACGATCCGCAATCACCCGTTGCACGACTGGTGGAAATCGCGGCGGACGGTTCGTCGCCGCCGCATGCGGATCCTCTGCCCGAGACGGCCGAATCGCTTTCGTCCGGCTTTGCCGAGCTGGCGCGCTACAATCGGCAGGGCCTTTTGGAAACGCGCGAGTTGGCTGCGGAGTTGCGGCAAAATGCGGCGGCGCTTACGCGATCGGCCCGAGAAGTCGGCTTCGATCCGGACCTGCTCGCGCCGGCGATGGACCAGCTCTTGCCGCGCTGCGTGCGGGCCGATCGGCTCGCCGTGCGTTTCCAGCGGCGCTATCAGATGGCCGGCCGGGCGCTGTTCTGTTTGTCGGCCGTCGCGGTCACGCTGGCCATCGGGCAGCAAGCGTTCTTGCCCGACCAGGCGTGGGTCAGCCTGCTGGAGTTCGCCTCGATGGGCGCGGCCTGGCTGCTTTACGCCGTCAGCCGCCGCCGCCGCTACCACGAAAAATGGCTGCAAAACCGCTTCATTGCCGAGCGATTTCGCAACGCCCTGTTCCGGATGGTGGGCGGCGAATTTCCGGGCAGCCAGTCATCGTGCGCCGAGGCAATCTTGCCCTTCTATCCCGGTCCGCAGAACTGGCTGGTGGCCTCGGTTAACCGAATCATCGCCGACGCGCGGCGAACCGCGCCGGCCGCCCCGCCGTTCGAGGCGTGGAAGCGGTTCGTCGTTCGTAATTGGATTGCCGAACAGCGCGACTGGCACGCCCTGAATGCGAGGCGGAAAGCGCGCGCGCGCGCCGCCTGCACGTCGCCGGAACGTGCCTGTTCTTTCTGACGATGCTTTCGGTGCTCTTTCACGTCATTAGCGAGCGCGGTCACGCGGGCGCGGCGACGTGGCATTCGGCCGGGCACTGGTTGGTGTTCTTGGCGGTGGTGCTGCCGGCCTGGGGCGCCGCCGCCCATGCCGTGGCCACTCTCTTGGAGTATGAACGGATCGCCACCCGCTCGCGCCGCATGGCGCAAGCCCTAACACGCATCGCGCGCAACGCCGAGTCGGCGACCGAGCCCCAGTCGTTGTGCGCCGCCGTGCGCGAGGCCGCACAGGTAATCGGCATCGAAAACCACGAATGGTGGGTGCTGCTGAGCTTTCGCGAGCTGGTTCTCCTGTGAAGTTGTGGCAATGTCGGCGACTGGCGCTTTGCCGCACCATCGGCAGCGGAAAGACCGGGCCCCACGACGCGGCACTTGCCAAATGGCCCGCCCGCCCGTAAATTATGGACGGTTGTTGTCGTACCCTAGCCGTCGGCGAACGTAAATCGAATCCTACGATCAAGAATCGACCAAACCCCATCCCGACAGGAGAACTGCCATGGTGAACGTCACTCGTCGTCAGTTTCTGAAAACGTCTGCCTTGGGCGCCGGGCTCTTGGTGGCGGCTCCCCGGCTGTTGCCTGCGGCCGAACCGGCCTCCGGCGGCTTCTGCGGCTCGGAAATCGTTCCCCTGGGGAAGACCGGCATCAAAGTGTCGCGCCTGGCCCAGGGCACCGGATTCAACGGCTTCAACCATTCCTCCGAACTGACGCGGGCGGGCAAAGAGGTCTTCGACCGCGTGCTCCGCCGCGGCCTCGACCAGGGCATGAACTTCATCGACATGGCCGACGGCTACGGCTCGCAGCCCTTCGTGAAAGACGTGATCAAAGGCATTCCCCGCAACAAGCTCGCCCTGTTGACCAAGCTCTGGCCACGCAAAGAAAACTGGAACACGCCCTCCGGCGGCGCCAAAGAAGAAGTGCATCGCTACCTGAAGGAACTCGACGTGGAACGGATCGACGTGTGCCTGATCCATTGCATGATGAACGACAAGTGGCCCACCGAGTATGAACGCATCCGCGACGAGCTCTCCGAGCTGAAAGAGAAAGGCGTCGTCGGCGCCGTCGGCGTCTCGTGCCACGACCTGGGCGCCATGAAAGTGGCGGCCGCCCATCCCTGGGTCAACGTGCTCCTGGCCCGCGTCAACAACATGTGCGGCAAGGAGTTCATGTGCGACGGCACGCTGGAAGAAGTGACCGGCACGCTGAAAACGGCCCGCGGCAACGGCAAGGCCGTCATCGGCATGAAGATCTTCGGCGCTGGCAAGCTCACCAAGCCCGAGCAGAAAGACGCGTCGCTGAACTACGTGCTCACCAACAGGCTGGTCGATGCCATTACCGTCGGCATGCTCACGCCGGAACAAGTTGACGACACGCTCCAACGGATGAGCCGCGTGGCGTAAGAACGCCAGGCGGTTTTCATCGTGTGACCCGTTCACGGGGACTGTCCCGATTTTTGCGGCGAAGTCCGCAAAAATGGGACTGTCCCCTTCGGCCGGTCAGGCCGCGAACGGTTACGTCCCCTTTTTTCGCCGCGGCGGCTGAAATACGGGAACGAACATCAGAAACAGAAGCCCCATGACGGGCACCATGTAGCGGACGATCGACAGAACCATGATCGTCATCAACCACGTGCCGACGACGACGGCCAACACGAGGATCAGCAGCTCCCGGTCCCGTCCGCCCGCTCGCCACAACCGCACGCCGCCAACGGCCACGACGCAAAGGCACGCCAACTGCACCCACATGATGGGCGTTTCATTCTTGTGGCTGTCCGTGGCGTACCAGCTTCGCGCCGCCTTGTACGCGATCAGTGTCGTTACGGCCTTTGGCCGATCGGCGGTCTGCTTCATCATCCAGCCGGCAAGCTGACCGATGGTGCCGACGCTTCCGTCTTGTTGCTCTTTCGCAAGATCATTCATCATCGCCGCCACGTCGGCGGGAACCGAGTAAGGCAGTCGAACGTCGGTTTGCCGCGCGTAGGTCAGCCCGTCGATCACGCTCGGCAGCCCGCCCGAGCTAAGAAACTCGACTTTGCCGACATGCCGATAGATCCATATTTCCCACGGCATGACCACCGCGGCCGCTGCCGCCAGCAATACGCCCGCCCCGGCCAGCCGATTTCGCCAGGGAACTTCTCGACGGCGAGACAACAGTAGCGCGATCAAAATCACCGGCATCGGCACAGCAATGGGGCGCAGCAACAGGGCCAAACCGACCGCCGCGCCACCGGCGAGAAAACCAAGATATCGAATCTTGGAACCGTACGCGGAAATCCAAAAGACCATGACCGCGGCCAACAGCACCGGAGTATAGGGCGTCTCGCTGGCCAGCAGCGGAATCAGGTAAAGCGCCGGCGGGTAACAGGTCCAAAGCAGCCCGGGCAGTAACGCCCACCGCGTGCCCCAGCATCGCAGCGCAAACCACGAGAGCAGCGTGGCCGCCAAACCGTGCAACACGGCCGATACGGCCATGAGCACCGATTCGCGGGAGATGCCGAGATGATCGGCCAGCAGCATGGCGGCGGCAACCAGCGCCGGATAGCCCGGCGGATATCGCACGGCCGGCTCGCCGGACGACGTGACCAGACCTCGACCTTCCACGAGGTTCTCCGCCACGGGTTTGTAGTACGTCAGATAGTCGGTTGCCGGAGGCGGTTTCGCCGATTCGGGAACGACCAGCCATACGCCGCCGGCCAGCGCCACCGCCAGCGGAAAGACCGTGAACCAAAGATAACCGCACTTGTTCACTGAGGCCAAGCCCACCGTCACATCCCCTTCGGCACGCGGATTTCCCCGAACGGCACCGCGTCGGCCCCGGTCACCTTGAAAACCTTTGCTTCCTCGAACTTCTTCGCACCCCTTTGTAGGTCGAAAGCACCATCTGCATCTCTTGGCCTCCCACCTTCGGCACCTGGAAAGAGAAGGGGATGTCCAAGTGCTCGCCCAGCGGCAGGTCGATCGTCTTCTTGCCGCTGGCGTAGGTTTTTGAGCCGGCGCGGATCTCGACCTCGAACGTGACCTTCGTGTCGCTGAGATCGTCGTTGTAGAGCACGAGCGTGCGATCGAGCGTCGCGCCTTCGATCACTTCCGGCCACTGGTGCGTCATCAGCGGCAGCACGCCCAGGTCGTCGTAGGCCTTGTCGAACAGGGCCACCGGCTGGAAGCTGTTGATGTAGTTCTGCTTGGCCTCCGGCTGGCTGTCATTCCAGGCCCAACGGCCCATGAAGGGGCGAATGTTCGTGTAGTTGCAATATCGCAGCCCGCGGCTCCACGTGCCGTGCCACCAGCACATTTCGGTGGTGCCGCGCGGCAGGAAGAGAATCTCGCCCATGCAGGTGGGCTTGTTCGGATCGAGATACGGCCCATAGGCCTTGCCCTCGCGCCAGCCCTTCGCCTTGAGGGCTTGCGGCGTGGCGTCGGGCGTGAGCCCGGACCACTGGTAGAGGCTCTCGACCGGCGGCCAGACGGTGTGGGCACGGCCCGGCTTCGCCCGCGGCAGCGCCTCGTAGCCTTCCGGATAGTGGTAGTCGATCACCGCATCGCCCACGTCGCCGTCGCCTTCGTAGGTGACCGGACGGGTCGGATCGTTTTGGCGGATCGTGTTGCCCAAGTCGAGGAGTTGCTCGTCGGTGATCGGCGGCCGGCCGATGCAGCCCGGGTGCATCCAACCGCACTCGTTCTCGGCGCTCCAGATCACAATCGACGGGTGGTTGCGGTTCGAGCGAATCCAGTCGCGCATCCAGCTCTTGGTATTCTCGATGAGCTTGGCCCGGTCCTTGGTGTAGATCGGCCGGCCATACAACGACGATTCGGCTTCGATCAATAGGCCCTTCTCGTCCGAAACCTCCAGCAGATAATCCTGGGCCGGGACCATGTGCCAGCGGATGATCCGCAGGTGCAGCGTGTTCATCAGCATCTCGACCTGTTTCGGCCACTCGGCGGGCGATGTGCCGGCGGTGTAATGCGCGACCCGCGGGATGCTGTCGCCCCAAAGGTTCAGGCGGATGCCGTTGAAGACGAACTGGTTGCCCTTGATCCACATCTCGCGGAAGCCGAAGCGGCGCGTCTCGCGGTCGAGCACGTTGTCGCCCTCCATGACGCGGGAGATGAGGTGGTAAAGCGACGGGCTGTCGGGCATCCACAGCTTGGGGTCGTCCCACACAATCTCGGCGCTAACGGCCTTTGTCTCGCCAGGGGCCAGTGTAATCTCTTTCGTACGAAGCGTCTTGACGGCCGTTTTGGCGTCGGCCGGCTCGACCACTTCGCCGGCGATTTGCACGGAGCGCGGTTTCTGGTCGTGGTTGGTCACCGTGTACTCGACGCCCAACGTCTGGTTGCGGTACGAAGTCTGCACAAAGCTGTCGTCGATCGACACCGGGCCATACGCCCGCAGCCATACGTCGTCAACGATGCCCGAGTAGGAGTTGTCGAGCCGATACGTGCTGGCGGGCCAAAGCGCCCCGCCCTCGGCGTCAACGTAGGGCGGCTCCCTCGAGCCCTTCACGACGACCTCCAGCGAAAAGGTCTGCCCCGGCTGAACGAGTTTCGTCAGGTCGATCGAGAACGGGATGAAGCAGCCGAGGTGCGTGAGCACGTGTTGGCCGTTGATGGAGACGTCGGCCGTGAAGTTCACCTGGCGGAACTCGAGATGGATTTGCTTGCCGGTCCAGGCGGCGGGCACTTCGACCTTGCGCCGGTAGGTCTTGGTCGCGAAGGTTTCGCCGAAGTACTGCGGCACGGTTCCGCCTTCGTCCCATGGGCCGTCGAGCGAAACCTGATCGCGGAGCGGAGGCGCCGCCGCGCGGGCCGATTGAATCGCCGGCGGAGCGCACAACAACGATGCCGCAACTGCCAAGCTCGTGGACAGCGTGTGTCTCATGCCGATTCCGCCGTGATGCGAACAGGTGATCGCGTCGGGCCCCGGTCGGGCGATCGTCGGCCCATCGATCCCGGGAAGCCCGCGGGCGTCATTCTAGGGGGCATCCGCGCCCGTTGTCAACAAACGGCGATCCCTTGCGCTGTCGGGCCGGAACCGTTGACACTTGCCCTATGTCCACAGGCTCCTACAATTCCTGCCGGAATACGGGGGAAACATTTCTGCCGCCGGCAGGCTACGCCCGGCGGTGGCCAGGGGAGAAGGAGCCGTTCCATGAAAGTCCCACGCAGACGCTTTCTCGTTGCCGGAGGGGGCCTGGGCGTTGCCGGGCTCGCCGCCGCATTGCCCCCGCCGATCCTTGCCGCGGAACCGGCCAATCCCGAAGAAGAGGTCACGCCCGCCGAAGACCTCATGCGCGAGCACGCGCGCTGCGACGCATCCTCATGATCTATGGCGAAAGCCTGCGGCGCCTCGCCGCCAACCAGGACCTGCCGCCGAAGACGCTTGCCGATACGGCAGGCATTGTCCGCTCGTTTGTCGAAGATTACCACGAGAAACTGGAAGAAGACTATTTGTTCCCCCGATTCAAGCAGGCCGGCAAGCTGGCCGACCTGGTCGGCGTGCTTGCCGACCAGCATCAGGCCGGGCGGCGGTTGACCGATACCACGCTGCGGCTCGCCACGGCCCAGGCCATGAAAACCGAAGCGGACCGCGACCGGCTGGCCGAGTCGCTGCGGCTTTTCATACGCATGTACGGCCCGCACGCGGCCCGCGAGGATACCGTGCTCTTTCCGGCGATGCACGGCGTCATCACCGCCCGCGAGTACGACACGCTGGGCGACGAGTTCGAAAAGAAAGAGCAGCAGCTCTTCGGCGCCGACGGCTTTGAGCACGTGGTCGAACGCATCGCGGCCACCGAGAAGTCGCTGGGAATCTACGACCTGGCGACAATTCACGCCGCGGGAGTGACTCATGGCCGCGTCGCCCGTGCGAAGGATGATGGCGACCGACGCCCCCGGCGCCACGGTCTTGGTGCGGCTGATCGTGGGCGGAGTGTTTCTGGTCGAGGGCATCTTGAAGTTCTTGTTGCCGGACGCCCTGGGCGCGGGCCGTTTTGCGAAGATCGGGATTCCGATGCCGGAGCTGATCGGTCCGTTTGTCGGGCGCGGTGGAAATTGTCGCCGGGGCACTGGTGTTGCTGGGGCTGCTCACCCGGCTTGCGGCGATCCCCTTGTTGATCGACATCACGGTGGCCATCGTCTCGACCAAGGTGCCGATCCTGCTGGGCCGCGGATATTGGCTGTTCAGCCTGCCGAAGGTGGATCGCTACGGGGTTTGGAGCATGCTCCACGAGGCGCGGGTCGATCTCTCGATGTGGCTGGGGCTCGTCTTTCTGTTGATTGTCGGCGCGGGCTGGTTTTCGCTCGACGCCCTGTTGACCCGCAGCGGGGGCGGCAATACAACGACCGCCCCAACCGGTGACGTGCCGTAGGCTTTGCCCGGCTGAATCGCACTTTTTCCCCGCGGCAGCCACCGAAGTGGACCGGGGCGGGCCCCGCACCTGACACGGCAGGCCGTGGCCTTTCACGGTCACCGCCAGCACCCCCCCTAGCAAACCCCCCGCACAGTCTAATACAATTGCCTATCCGCCCATTCCAAACGCGCGCTTTGGGCCGCGAATCCGTTGGCATGGAAAGTGCAAAACCGAAGTGCGGCGAACGGGGCATCATCTGAACATTGGGAGTTGAAATCGATGATCTGCCAAGCGGCACCCCGGTGGGCCGGCTGAACGCGTTCCAGCGCGTCATGTTGCAATGGAGCCAGTTGCACCCGTACAACGCCATCCACACCTATGAGTTGGCCGGGCCGGCCAACCTGTTCGCCCTGCGCGAAGCCATTGAAGAGGCCTTCGCGCATAACGGGATAGGCCTGAGCCAGCTCGATCCCGACGGCCTTTGGTATCGACACGAAACGGACGACTCGCCCGAGGTTGAGGTGATTGGCGGCGATGGGCCGGTCGAGGAGCGCCTGGTGGCTCATCTGGCGCGGGCGTTGAATCGCCCCTTCGAGCGGCCGCGCTGCCGGCCGTTCCGTTTCAGCCTGGTCGAAGCGGGTCCGGCCTCGCACTACGTCTCGCTGATCTACGACCATTGGGCGAGCGACAGCGTGGGAGCGCGGCTGGTGATGCAGCACGTGCTGGGCCGCTACTTGGGTTTGGACATTCCCGAAAACGACGAAATGCTCGATCTCTATCCGGGCACCTATCGCGAAGTCTTTCCCCATCGATTGCAAGGCGATCGTTTGGCCCTGCCCGTGTTGCGGTCGATCGGCCGTTGGCTGGACAAGCGGCCGACGTGGCGGACCGCTTATGCGTCGGCGGCCGAGATGGGCGTGGGCTATGCCCTGCGTCACTTGAAGTCCGGGACTGTGCCCAAGCTCCGCCAGTTCGCCCGCGACCATGACGTCTCGGTGAACGACGTGTTTCTCGCCGTTCTTTGCCGCGCGCTGGCCCCCTTTCTGCCGAAGCGGTTTTCCCGGAAGGGCGGCCGCCACATGAGGTTGGGCACGATCGTCGACACGCGCGGCGACGCCTACGAAGATCTGAGCGATTCGCTGGGCACGTTTCTGGGGTATTATGTGGTCCGCGTCGCAGGCGAGCGCCACCACGGACCTCGGCGATCTGACTCGCCGGATTGCCGCCGTCACTTCCCGCCGGAAACGGCAACGCAGCTATCTCGACACGGCCGTGACCTTGCGAGCGGCGAGCGCAATCTGGCCGCACTTGAAGCCCGAGAGCCGCGCCCAACTCGCGCGGCGCCAACTGCCCTTGACCGCCGGCATCTCCAACGTGCACTGCGAGGCACTTGGATCGAGCAACAAGGCGCCGGGCGGATTCTCGGTGTCCGCCGCGCAGTTTCCAATGGACCGGCAGCTGCCCCTGATTCTGTTGCCGACGACGCTCGGCCAGCAGATGAATGTCGCCGTCAGTTATCGCATGACGGGCTTCTCGCAGGCCAAGATCGCGGACATCATGCAGTTGTTTGTCGAGCAAATCGAGTCGCTCGACGCAGAGCGATGGGGACACAAGCCGAAGCGTCGTGCCGCCTCGTTGGCCCATGCGGCCGCGTGACGATCGGCCGGGAAAACGAAATTGGGGTGACGGTTTGTGCCGTCACCCCAATGGTTGCGCTAAATCAAGCCGGTTGATCAACCGACGGGCGCGCTGGCGTTAGGGAGTGGCCGGTGGAGTGGCCTCCGTCTTCTTTTCCCCGCTCGGCGCAGGCGTTTCGGCCGCGCCGCCCGCGCGGCCTCTTTCTTCTCTTCCGCTCCCGGCATGGCCGCGCCGCCCGGCGTCTTCTCTTCCGCAGCAGGGGCTGTCGTGGTGGTCCCGCCACCGCCCGGTTGAGCCTCGGCGCCCGGTTTCGCCTTCGGCTTCGCAGCCTGCTGCGGGCATCCTAGAAACAGACCGACACACAACAGAAGCGCCAGTAGTCCAAGTTTTTTCATCGACACACCCTCCGTCTTTCTGGGTAGAACAAGTCGCTCTCTGAGATTCCGCTCCGCAGGACCATCCCGCGAGAACTCCACATTTGTTAGATGCTGCCCGAGAATGAATTATTCCACACAATTTCGCACGTGGCTATTTTGCCGTAAATTGCATGGGCGAACTGCGCGGCGGCGCAAGATGGGAAGTGTCGAGAAAATCGGCAAGCTTTTCCGAGCACGCGGGTTGTTGCAGCTTGCGAATCGCATCGCACTCGATTTGCCGGATCCGTTCCCGCGTAACCGAGAAGATCTTGCCCACTTCGGAGAGGGTATAGGCGTAGCCGTCCGAGAGACCGTAGCGGAGGCGAATGATCTCCCGTTCGCGGTAGTTCAACAACTCGAGCGCTTCGGAGATGCCCGCCTTGAGCGAATCGCTGTTAATCCCCAACAGCGGATCGTGGTGGCGTTGGTCGGGGAGCAACTCGCCGAGGTAGTTTTCGCCCGCGTCGCCCAGCGACTCATCGAGCGAAAGCATGCGGTAGTGGGCCTTCAGCGCGCGGTGCGTGGTGTCAACCGACACGCCGGCGGCCTGCGCGATTTCCTCCAGGGTGGCGCGATGCTTGTGCTCTTGGGTTGCCCGCCGTCCGGCGTCGAGAACCTTATCGACCGTGCTGAGCATGTGGACCGGGACGCGAATCGTGCGGCTATGGTCGGCGATCGCGCGGCTGATGGCCTGGCGGATCCACCACGTGGCGTAGGTGGAGAACTTGAAGCCGCGGGCGGGCTCGAACTTGTCGACCGCCCGCAGCAGGCCCGTGTTGCCCTCTTGGATCAGGTCGAGGAAACTCAGGCCGCGGTTGCGGTAGCGCTTGGCGATCGAAACCACCAAGCGCAGGTTGGCCACCGAGAGTTTGCGGCGGGCGTCGGTGTGCGAATGTTGCAACGCCGCAATCTGCACAAGCGGTGGCGGAGTGTATTGGGCACGTCGTGCGTGATGCGGATCAGATTCCGCAATTGCTTGCGAAGCCCGGCCGCCCGTGCGGGCTCGCTGCCGTTGCGGATGCCGCTCGAAATCGTTGGCGGCGACCGCCATCCGTTCGGCGATTTGTTCGAGCTTATCCACGGCCGCTTCGAGAAACGTCCGGCGAACGGGGATTTCTTCGATCAAGCGGATGGCCTTCACCCGGCGCAACAGCAGCCGGCGGTGGGCCTGGCGGCGATGCTCGGCCGAATGCCGCTTGGAAAGAGCCAACGGGAAATCGCGGCGGTTGCGCCGCAGCAACGACCGCAGCGTGCGCAGGTTTGGAGCCAGCAAAGCCACGAGGCGCTGTCGCCGCTGCGCATTCGAGAGCGACGCTTCGCACACGGCTTCCAACCGCATTTCGCCGCGGGCCACTTTCTCCAGCAGGGCTACGCCCGCTTCGAGCACATAGTCGCTCGACAGCATGGCGCGGCGGAAGCGCCGACGGGTGCGCTCGATATGCTGGGCGGCTTCCAACTCGTCCTGCCGATTGAGCAGGGGAGTAGAACTCATCTGGGTAAGATAGACCTGGACGGGGTCGGACAATGGTCCGTTCATCCTCTGCTCCTTGCTCCCTGCCAAAACAGCTACCACCGCCTCCCCCTCCTGGTAATACGAAGCCGCCGCAATTTGGTTCTAAGGAAAAACCCTCCTACCCGGGAATTCTAGGCGAGAGGCCCGATTATCCAAGCCCGAGGACGATTCCAGCCGCTGGTCGGGCCCGTCCACGGGGACTGTCCCGATCTTTGCGGCCAAGTCCGCAAAAATGGGACTGTCCGCTTCGGCTGGTCCCATCGCGGGGAAAGCTGGAGGTTTTCGGTGGGGCCGGCTGACTCCAACTGTTGCCGCGCCCCCGCCCGGGCATGTCTAAATACCGTGTGGCAAGATTACCTGAAACGAGACGCCCGGGCCCGGCTGGCTGGACACCTCGATGCGGCCGCCATGGTTGGTGATGATCCGCCAGGCCTTCGACAGTCCCAGCCCGAGGCCACGGCCGGCCTGGCGAGCAGAGTAGAACGGGTCGAAGATGTGGCGGCGTTCTTCGGGCTTGATGCCAGGCCCATCGTCGCTGATCGAGATGCGCACTTCGCCGGACGCGGCCGGCGGTTCGACCTCGATCTGGATGTGGCCCCCGTTGGCGAGGTTTTCGACGGCATTCTGGCATATCGCCCGCAGCGCCACGTTGAGTTGCACGGGATCGGCGCGGACGACGATCGGTTCGGCGACGCCGGCACGGCAGATCGCCGTGTCCTGGCGGGCGCAGCGGGGCGTCAGGTCGGCCACCAGTTGGTCCACCAGCTTGATCAACTCGACGGCCTGCAATTCGGGCCGCGGCGGCCGCGCGAAGAGCATCATGTCGGCAATCATCTCATAGACCCGCATCGCCTGAGCGCTGATCAACGCCAACGCGTGTTGCCGCTCGGGATCGGATTCGCCGCGCAGTAACAGTTGCGCGGCCGGAGATGACCGTCAGAGGGTTGTTGATTTCGTGGCCGGCCCCGGCGGCGAATTCGGCCATCGCGGCGAGCTTCTCCGCCTCCAACGCCCGCTGGAAATGGTCTTCCAGCTCCGCCAGTCGGGCAAGCTTGTCGGCGATCGACGGAGACTCTTCCATGGGCAAGAGACGATGGCGACCGGCGTTTTCAACCCCATTGACGGCGGGGGAAGAACTACGATAACCCCCAGCGGAAGCCGGCGGTCTTCGTCGGCGATCGCGCCGACCGTCGGCTTCCGCCGACAACATCGGTTGGGGTGGCAGTTGCACTGCCACCCCGCTGAATCGCCGGAACACGGGGGCGGCAGTTCAACTGCCGCCCCAACGAACTGCACACTTTGAGTGTGTCAGACTGCTACGCGCTGGCGGCCATCTCGATGTCCAGATGGTGGCACATCCGCTCCACAAGGCGCTCGACCTCGAAGGGCTTGTGCATGAAGTCGTTGGCGCCGGCCGCCTTCAACTCGCTGATCTTGTCTTCTTCCACCATCCCCGAGATGCAGATGATGCGCACGTCGTCCATGTTGCGATCGTTGCGGACCCGCTGGCACACTTCCTTGCCGTTGATGTCGGGCAGCATGACGTCCAGGACGATCAGGTCGGGCCGGTAATCCTTGACCATCATGCCCGCATCGAAGCCATTGTTGACGCTCCGCACCTCGAACCGACCGTCGCGCTCCAGGGCGTCGTTGATCAGTTCGACCAATTCTTCGTCGTCGTCGACGATCAGCACCTTCCGCTTGCCGCTTTCCAGGGCGTCGGTCGGAATGCCGTTGTCTCGCATGAAAGAAAAGAGCTGGTCGCGGGGGATGCGGCGAAACCGGCTGCCCGGCACGCGAAACCCCTTCAACTGGCCCGAATCAAAACAGCGAATGATGGTCTGCTGGGAGACCTTGCAGATCTTGGCCGCCTCGCCGGTCGTGAACACAGTTTTCTTCATGTTTGATTACACTCATCCTTGTCAAACTGGGCTTGAGACTCGCTCTGGGTTCGCGCCTACCGCAAACTCCTTACACCCCTCAACCGTATGCAAACAGCAGGCTCGTCCGGCTCTTCCAACATTGCCGAACTTACCAATTAGCCACAATTATAGCTATCTTCACGGCCCTGTCAATACGGCTATTGCTGGCGTAATACCTTTCTCAGATTGAAGTTGCGCAGCGAGATGGCTTTCCGACCGGCCGCCTGACACCGATTTTCACAAGTCGGCCGATCGTTGGACATTTCGCTTTAAGCAAGATGGGACACTACGGCGGAAAGCGGAGGGCGGAGGGCAGAGGGCGGAAGGGCGAATGAGGCGGGGAACCGGATCACCGTGTCATGGCTTCGCACAAGCCGTGTCGGCAGCAACGGGCACGCGCTGCTGAGCCGTGCCGAGCTGCGGCACACCACGGGCGACCGTTGGCGGGGCGAGCCGATCAGCGGCCGCCCTCCAGCTTCCGCTTTCCGGCCTCTAAATGAATCAAAAGCACCGTCAAATCGGCTGGTGTAATGCCGCTGACGCGGGCGGCCTGCGCCAGATCGGCAGGGCCGACGCGGCCGAGTTTTTCCCGCGCCTCCGCCCGCAGGTGCGGCACCGCTTCATAATCCAGGTCGGCCGGGATGCGGCGCGCGGCCAGCCGCTCTTGCCGGGCGATGTCGACCTGCTGCCGCGCGATGTAGCCGGAATACTTCGCGTCGTAGGTCGCCTGGGCCGCCACCGTCGGCCGCGTTTCGGCCAGTTCCGGCAGCCGACCGGCGATCTGGTCCCACGTGACCTCCGGCCGGCGAAGCATCTTCGCAAGCGAAACCGAACCGCAATGGGTCGTCTCCAAGAGCTTCGCGACCCGTGCAATCTCCGCTTCCTTCGTTTGGAACAACTGCCATCGCTGCTGGTCGATCAGCCCCAGCCGGCGGCCCAGCGGCGTCAAACGCCGGTCGGCGTTGTCCGGCCGCAGCAGCAGACGATATTCGGCCCGGCTGGTGAACATCCGATACGGCTCGTCGACGCCGCGGGTGACCAGATCGTCGATCATCACGCCCATGTAGGCCTGATCGCGACCGAGCACCAGCGGCTCGCGGCCTCGCAGCGCCAGCGCGGCGTTCGTGCCGGCGATGAGTCCCTGGGCGGCGGCCTCTTCGTAGCCGGTGGTGCCGTTGATCTGGCCGGCGAGATACAGGCCCGCAACGCTGCTTGCGTTTCCAGCGACGGCTGCAACTGCATCGGGCGGGAGGTAATCGTACTCGATGGCGTAGCCGTAGCGGACGATTTCGGCGCGCTCGCAGGCCGGGGATCAAGTCGCAGCATCGCCTCCTGCACGTCGCGCGGCAGGCTGGTCGATAGGCCGTTGATGTACACTTCGTCGCGTGTGCCGCCCTTCCGGTTCGAGGAACAATTGGTGCCGCGGCTTGTCGGCAAAGCGAACGATCTTGGTTTCGATCGAGGGGCAGTAGCGCGGCCCGGTGGACTGGATCTGCCCGCTGAACATCGGCGCGCGATGCAGATTGGCGCGGATCAGCTCGTGGACCGCCGGCGTGGTGTAGGTGATCCAGCAGGGAAGCTGGTCGGCAGTCGATCCGCTCGGTGAGGAACGAGAACGGCTCGGGCTCGCGGTCGCCGAGCTGCAATTCGGTCTGGTCGAGATCGATGGTCCGCCCGTCGATGCGCGGCGGCGTGCCGGTTTTGAATCGGGCCAACTCGAAGCCCAACCGCTCGAGCGCACGGCTGAGTGCCGGCAGCTGGTCGGCTCGCCCATGCGACCGCCGGGCGAGGTGGTTTCGCCCACGTGCATGAGCCCTTGCAGGAACGTGCCCGCGCAGAGGATGACCGCCCGGGCGCGATAGACCACGTCGCCGGCCACGCGAACGCCCGTAATCCGCAACGCCGCGTCTTCCGTCTCCCGCTCCGCTCTCCTCTCTGCCCTCAACAAGAAGGTCTTCGACCGTTTCCTGCCGCAGCGCGAGCCCCGGTTGGGCTGCGAGGATATGCGTTTGATTTCCTGCCTGATAGGCGTATTTGTCGGCCTGGGCGCGGGGGCCATGCATGGCGGGCCCTTTGCTGCGGTTGAGCATGCGGAACTGGATGCCGGTGGCGTCGATCGCCCGGCCCATGGCGCCGCCGAGGGCGTCGATCTCGCGGACGATCTGGCCTTTGCCCACGCCGCCGATGGCCGGATTGCAGCTCATCTGGGCGATCGTGTCCAGATTGCTGGTCAGCAGCGCGGTTTTCGCGCCGATGCGGGCGGCGGCCAGCGCCGCCTCCACGCCGGCATGGCCGCCGCCGATCACGAGGATGTCGAAATCGTTGTGAGCGATCATGTGCAATGGATGGACCACTCCCACAAACACCGCTGGCGGCTTTACAGCAGGAAGGGATACGGGCGGGGAACCCGATGCGATTGTAGTTCCCCTGTAAAGCCGCGACCAGTGGTGGCGTCGCGTTGGGGCGCGCGCGAACTCGCTTGAGGCGAAAGAGGAGCCGCGTCACGCCAACGCCTCGTCGATGAGTTCATCCGGGCTCGCCGGGCGGCATTCGCCCGCGTTGAACTCACGCCCCGCGTCCTGAACATCCTTGACGAGTTCCGCGCGGCGTTGCTCGATCATGCGGCGATGGAGGATGTCGACCAGTTCTTCCTGCTCGGGAAGAGTCAACCGCTCGGCGGCTTCCAGCGCTTCGGCAAAGGGAGTAATGTTTCCATTGCAGGGCGAGCCGCCTCAAATTACCGCATTAGTTGTTTCGGCCTCCGCCCTCTGCGGGCTGGCGTGCGGCGATCGTGGGGCTTAGAAGGCCGCGCAACCAGTCGCAGAGGGCAGAGGGCCTCTTAATCTAAAGCATACCCCCCGCCGCGGCGGTGGTCAAGATGAGGGCACACATTCCAACCGCAGCACCGCGACCACCGCTGTCGGCTTTCCACGGCAGTCGCCCCGCTATGCCGCCACGTCGATCGGCGCGGCGGGGCACTTCAGCTTGAACAGCCCGAACAGCTCTTCTTGCGTCAGGCCCAGTTTGCGGCGGCCTTCGGCCCCGGAGAAGATCGTATCGAATAGCTCGCGCTTCTCCTGCAGCACGCGGTCGATCCGCTCTTCGATCGTGTCGAGCATCAGGAAGCGGGTAACGGTGACCGGTCCGTCCACGCCGATGCGATGGGCCCGGTTGATCGCTTGATCTTCGACGGCCGGATTCCACCAGCGGTCGAAAAGGAAGACGTAGTTGGTGAACTGGAGATTCAAGCCCACGCCGCCCGCCCCGTAACTGATCAACAGCACGTGCCGGCTCGGGTCGTCGCGGAATCGGCCGATCACGCCCTCGCGACGGGCTTGGGGAATCCGGCCGTGGTACTGCATCGGGCCGAATCGTGCCAGATGGTCGGCCAGCCGTTCGAGAGTGCCTACCCATTGGCTGAACACGAGGGCCTTCTGGCCGCTGGCGGCGATTTCTTCCATGTCGGCTTCGAGCCGCTCCAGTTTCGCGCTGCTTCCGGCCGCGGGATCGAAGTTGCAGATTTGTTTCAACCGCAACACCAGCTCGAAGACGTGTTGAATGGTGGCTGCGGCGCCAAGCTCGGAGAGATGAACCATGCCCTCGTCTTCGGCCAGCCGGTAGCTTTCCCGCTGCTCGGGCGTCAGATCGAGCGGCTCGTCGTGGATCAGTTTCGGCGGCAGGTCTTTGAGCACCCGGTCCTTGGTCCGCCGCAGCACGTAGTCGCCGACGGTTCGGCCCAGGCTGCGGGGCTTCATCTCCGGCGAAAGAAAGCCGGGGGCAAGGAACTCGAAAATGCCCAGCAGGTCGTCGGCGCTGTTTTCGACCGGCGTGCCCGTCAGCGCCCAATTGCGCTTGCGGGAAATCGAACGCACAACTTCGCTGGTCGAGCTGGCGCGGTTCTTGATCCGCTGCGATTCGTCGAGCACCACCAGATCGAAACGTTGCTTGAGCAAGGGCTCGCGATCCCGCAGCAGCAACTCGTAATTGGCGATGCGCAAGGGGACCGCGGGCAAGGACCATTGCCAGCCGCGTTTGGCCTGATCGCCCTCGACGATCATCAACGGCACCTCGGGCGCCCAGACGCCGAACTCGCGTTGCCAGTTGGTCACCAGCGACTTGGGGCACACCAGCAGCACGCTTTCCACTTCGCCGCGACGCAACAAAAGCCGGATCGCCGTGATCGCCTGCATCGTCTTGCCCAGGCCCATCTCGTCGGCCAGAATGGCCGCCTGTCGCGGATAGAGGAAGGCGATGCCCTCGAATTGGAACGGGAACGGACAAAACGGAAACGCCAGCGAGCCTTCCGACAGCAGCGATTCCAGCGAGGGTTGCAAGAGATAGCGCAGCCGGTCGGCCAGCTTGATCACATCGCCCGGCGGCCGGATGCGCGTGGCGTGGTGCGCCGCGCCCGATAGCGGCCGATCCGGCGGCGTGCCGGTTCCCGACCCACTCGGCTCGACGGCGGCAAACTCCGTCGGCTCGGGGAAGGCGAAGCTGCGAACCGGCACTTCCGGCCGGGTAATGGCGATCGACACGGTTCGCGGCGGCGCTATCGCCGGCAACTCGCTGTGCGGCGTCAACAACGGCGCCGCCGTGAGCCCCACGTCGATGCTTATCGTGGCCGGCGGGGGCGGGCTGTGCCAGTGAATGCTCATCGCACGGCCTGTTGGGCTTCTTCGATCGCCTCGCGAATCCGTCCGAACGGCTCGGCCAGGTCGAACGATTCCGCCAGGTCGGCCAGCCGCTCGCCGATCAACCGGCGGTCGTCGGCAGCCTGCTCCGGCAAGGCCAGTCGGTTCCGGCCGAGTTGGAAGATCGCCAGCCGAGGCCCGCGGTGCGCCGAATCGATCCGAAAATACGCCCCCGTGGGTTCAGGCTCCGGTTCCGGCCCAATCTCGGGCGGAAGAACCAATACCAGTGGCATCGTGGTGTGTTCACGCGTGGCCAGTGCCGGCACCTTGTCGGTGCACACCAACAGAGGGGTGGCCGTCGCCTGATTCAAGAGCGTTTGGCCAATCTGCTCGCCGTAGAGAAATGCCTCCAGCGTCGGACCGTACAGGATCTCCTGGGCCCGATTCGGCTTGATGGGGGCCGTACAATGAAATTCCAAAGGGCGGCCAGCCATGTTGAGGACCAGATAACCACCGAAAAGCCCGTATTGGGGGTGCTCGACAACGGTGAGAAAGCCCAGAGCCGGCTTGGATTTACTGTCAACGGCACCCACTAAACAACCCCTTCCACCCTGGTTTTCCATTATTCCCACACTCCCCAGAATGATTTGCCATCGATCGTTGCATCGTGGGGAATCGGGCGAACAGTGGCAACGACTTTAGCGCGTGGTTAACGAGATGCCAGGCTTTTTTGCCGGACGCTCGACACCCTTGCCGCCTTCTGTTTATACTAGAGACTGAAAGGACTGGACGATGAGCCACGAGCAGCAGCGGACGCGACCACCCTTGTTCAGCCAGATTGATGTGACGGAGGCGGCCTATGCGCCGCCGGCCGGTCGAGGGCATGAGGCCGAGCAGACGCGGTTGCTGCGCGATATCCTCACCGCCCAGGATCGGCAGAACGAGTTGCTCGAAGAGTTGGTCGGCCAACTCAACGCGGCGCAGAAACAGCGGGCCAACGAGTTGGGGCAATGGAAGCAGGCCAATCCGCATCTGGCCCGGCATTGCCGCGTGGCGGCCGAAGCTCTCGGCAAGGTGCAGACCGAGTTTCTCGAATCGCTCACCGCCGAGGTCAACGCCAATTACGAGCATCTGTTGGACGGCGAGTTCATGCTCAACGAGTTTGTTGATCGCTTCGGGCCGCGAATGGCCCATCTCAACGGCCTGCTGCAAGTGCTCTCTCAATTGAGCGCCACCCCAAATCCCACGAGCACGCCGAACACGCCCTGATCGAAAAAGGATGAAGGATGAACGATGAACAATGAAGTCCCCTTGGGCGGCCGCACCCAGGCACTTCGTTGTCCTTCTTTCATCCTGTTTTGTTTCTCTCGAGCGCACGGGCCTGCTTGTCTGCGGCGGATGTTGACCGGCAAGCGAGCAAAGGCCGCAGGCGGAAGCGCAGGCGCGGAAGGCGGAAAACCACTGGCTGACATCGGACCCCCGTTCCGCGGCCGGCGATTCGCCTGCCTGGCCTCTGTTTCGCGGCGATTCGCAAGCGACCGGAGTGTCCAGTGACAGTCTGCCGGAAAAATTGGAACGGCTTTGGACCTTCTCGGCCGTCAAGGGTGGATTCGACGCCACCGCGGCAATCGTCGACGGCGTGGTCTACATCGGCGGCACCGGCGACAAGTTCTATGCCGTCGATCTGGCGACCGGCGAGCGCCGCTGGGAATTCCCCGCCTCGGCAGGCTTCAATGCCTCGGCCGCGGTACGCCGGGGACGAGTTTACGTGGGCGACGCCGACGGCCAGTTCCACTGCCTCGACGCCGCCACCGGCAAGGAAAAGTGGAACTTTCCAACCGACGGCGAAATCGACTCCAGCGCCAACTTCTGCGACGATCGAGTCCTGTTCGGCTCGCAGGACTCCTATCTCTATTGTCTCGACGCCGAATCCGGCCGGCTGGCGTGGAAGTATCAGAGCGAGGACCAGATTCGCTGCTTTGCAACGGTGGTGGAGAACCTGGGTTTCGTGGCCGGCTGCGACGGACATCTGCACGTGGTAGACCTTCGCCGCGGCGAAGGCCTGGGCGAGGTGAACATCGAGTCGCCCACCATGGCGTCGCCCGCCGTCCTCGACGGCACGGTCTTCGTGGGCACCGAGGGGGAGGACTTTTTCGCCATCGACCCCCGAAAGCTGAGCATCGTGTGGCACGACAAAAACCGTGGGCACGGCGCGGCGTTTCGATCATCGGCGGCCGTGACGCCCGAGGCGGTGATCGTCGGCTCGCGCGACAAGCAGTTGCACGCCTTCGATCCCAAGACGGGCCGGCCGCTGTGGTCACTGGTCACCAAGGGACGGATCGACGGCTCGCCGGTGGTCGTCGGCGATCGGGTGTTCGTGGGTTCGGCCGACGGCCGGCTGTACGCGATCAGCGTCAAGACGGGGGAGAAACTCTGGCAGTTCGAGATGGGCGGGGCCGTTTCCGCTTCACCCGCCGTGGCCCAGGGCCGGCTGGTGATCGGCAACGACTCGGGCCAGTTGTATTGCTTCGGCGAGAAGAAAGCGGTCGAAAAATAGCCTTCTCAAGCCGCCCCCCGCTACCAGCCCATCACCATGTTCGACTCGATCGCCTTGCGCGATCGTTCCAGGTCGGCGCCGGTGTGCTGCATGTAGAGGCGGATGGCGTGCAACTTGTCGCCGGCGGCCTTGGCCAGGCAATCGCGGGCGGTAAAACAGGGGTCGGCCGGGCCGCTGATGCCCAGCGCCGACTTCGAGATCACCCACGTGTCGCGCGGCCGCCGCGTGATGCGGATCGGCGGCTCGTGGGGATAGCTCTCGTGCACCACATGGGTGGCGGCTTGCTCACTGTCGGCCCAAGTGATGATAATGTGCGATGCGGTTTCAACTTCAAATAGCGGCATGGGGCGTCTTTCTCGATAATAAGGCAGTACAACTATCTTCGGCATGGTAGGACCACCGCCTGAAACTGTCAACGCCACCACCGCACAGAGGGGGGCTGTTTTGCGCCCCACACCGGGATATTAGGGACTCTCACGTATGTCGGAAAACACCGTTTTCGCACCGTCGGTAGTGATTACCGGCGCATCGACCGGCATCGGCCGGGCATGCGCGTTGGAACTGGATCGCCGCGGTTTCCGCGTCTTCGCCGGCGTGCGGACCGAAACAGCCGCCGACGAATTGAAGGCTAAGGCTTCGGCCCGGCTCACCCCGCTGCGGATCGACGTGACCGACGCCAGGTTGATTGCCGCCGCCGCCGAAACGGTGGCCGACGCCGTCGGCGATGCCGGGCTGGCCGGGCTGGTCAACAACGCCGGTATCGCCGTGGCCGGGCCGTTGGAGGCGCTGCCCATCGAGGCCCTTCGCCGGCAGTTTGAGGTCAACGTGATTGGCCACGTGGCCGTCATCCAAGCCTTCTTGCCGCTGTTGCGCAAGGGCGCGGGCGGCTGGTCAACATCAGTTCCATCAGCGGCGGACTGGCCGCTCCCTACATGGGAGCCTATGCCGCGTCGAAGTTCGCCCTGGAAGCGATCACCGACTCGTTGCGATTGGAACTTCGCAACTTCGGCATCCGCGTCTCGGCCGTCGAGCCGTCGGCGATCGACACGCCCATTTGGCGGAAGTCGATCGACACGGCCGACCGGATGGAGCAGCAAGCGCCGCCCGAGTTGTTGGCGCTCTACCAGGCCGACGTCGAGTCGGTCCGCCGCGCGGTGGATCGATCGGCCAAAACGGCGCTGCCCGTCGATCGCGTGGTGCGGGCGGTGGTCCATGCGCTCACGGCGCGGCGGCCGAAGACCCGCTACTTCGTCGGCCTGGGCGTGCGGCAGGCGTTCCGAATCCTCAAGTTGTGTCCCGACGACGTCCGCGATTGGATCGTTCGCAAGGCGACCGGCTTGCCGTAATGATGTAGTTCCTAAGTAGAAGCGGCATCTCAGCCGCCGTTAGAAGAGAGGAGCGAAATGGACGATCCATCGGCCCCACCCGTTCAGCGTCGTCGCCGTCGATGGCCTGTCATCCTGTCCGCAGTGGTTCTCGTTCCCGTTACGGCGTTCGCCGTCCTCTGGTTTGGGCTTCCGCCCAGAGTGCCCACCAGACCGATACGGTTGGTGCGGGGCGAGAACGGACAGATGGTCCCCACGGATTCGCCGGAACAGCCCGCTTTCTTCGAGGTCCAGGCGGCGAAGATCGAAGCGAACAATACCATCGGTTCCTCGTCGGTGTCATCACGGTCGGACCATTCGGGGTTTGCCTGCGCCCGATTGGCGATCTTCAACCGCTCCGATCACTTGCTGGCGGCACGCATCGGTCAATTACTGCTGGAGGAACTCAAGTCACTGGGCTACATTCGTCAAATCGACTACTACCCGGCTGGATTCGGCCCCGAACAGGGGACGCTTCGCCGGATGTGTCCGTCACGATTGACATGGACCACCTGGCCGAAAGCGGTTGGCCCGCATCGCATACGGTGGAGGCCACGTTCACCGTGATAGCCGGCAATGGCGCGCCCGGCTGCCGAAACAGCTATGTCAACCACTTGACGCCGCCGCTTGTCCAGTTCGATTGGAACGGCACGCTGCGTCATACTTCGACCATGACCGGCGTGAATTCGTCTGCGGCCAAGTACAAGCTGGTGGCCGAGGGTGTTGCCAAACAGATTGCCGGAGGCGCTGACAAACGAGTTCAACGGACGACGAGACAAGGAGGGAGCGATACCGGAACTGCCGCGGGAATTCTACCCGCCCTACCGACAGCCGCCCGCGTTGCCGCTTGCGGAGTTCGGCAACTTGGAACTCGTCACGTCCTGGCATGGACTGATGAACCATAACGAGACTTTGTGGCGACTGGCAATCGACCGACCTGTGGCCGACGTTCTTGGAGAGATGCGGCACCGACTGGAGGCGAGTGGGTGGAAAACTCAGGATGGATCCAAAGCCCCGCTCAGGACTATCTGCGCATGGCGCGCGGCAACGCAAAACTCGTGGCCTACGCCCCGTCGCCGCGGGAGGCGCCGCCCACTTCCTCGCCGAAGAGTCCGATCCTATATGTCCAATACCTTGAGCGAATGACGCAGGATGAGGCGCGAGCCGCGATTGACGAAGCGATCGCCAAGAGCGCCTCAGCGGACGTTTTGATCTGTTTCGAGCAATTGTGGTCTGGGGACCAGTCTCGCCGCATCTTGAAGCTTCTCGAGTCCCGACCTGTTCGGACGCCACAGGCTTCGCTCACGCTGGCCAATCTCTACCATCGACTCAAAGAGGATGACAAGGCGCGTCGTGAGCTGCTCCACACGTGCGCTCTGCTGTGTACCGTCGCCCAGTATTCCGACCTCGAAAGCAAGGCTCGGAACCTGGCGAAAGACCTGGGGGACGAGACGCTCGCCGAGAAGCCGATCGACCTTGAGTTGCTGGAGGAACTCGGCTTCGTTGAACTGAAGCCGGGAATCCAGGTCCCTTCCGTAGAAATCGGCGTCGAGGAGCCAGTTCACTTCTGTGCCCGGACGTCCCAAGGTTCCTTCAAGACGATCTCGCTACGGGCGATCAAGAGCGCCTCCGCCGGCAGCGGGTCTTACGAACTGGCATTCGTCGAATCGAGCAAGAACGGCCGTTCCTGGGGTAGCGGTGGAACGGTCCACGATTTCTCGGCTGACGACGGATGCCGTGTCACCTTCTCCCTTGAACGGCTAGGCGCCACGGCACGATTTCGATTGAGCACGCAGGTATCGGACCGGTGATGACCGGCGCGAAATATCACGCGAAGGTCAAGCCGTGCTGGAAGAAGAATCCGATTGCATGGGCAGTCCCTTCGTTCTGGTAGTTGTGAAATCTGAAAATCTCATTCCTACCAGTCCAAGGGGTGCCCCTCAATCTGCGCACAAATCCAGACGTTATCTTCTGTTGTCCCCCCATAAGCGCTAATGGCATCATCAGCAATCCACCCAGGCGCTAGACACAGAGGAGGGGCCTATGTTAAAATCGCTAAATGAGCGAGCCTGGATCGGCTCCAGGCTTGCTGCAAATGCGAAATATCGGGAAAGGCATTGCGCCATGGTTGAGACTTCATCTATACGTCGTATTACGCTGGTCGCCCCGTTGCTTTGCTCAGCGATCTTGTTGGCTACGGTCGCTTCCGTCAGGGCCGACGTGGTCTACACCTGGACCGATTCACAGCCCGACAACGGCGGCTTAGGGGGTAGCGGAACCGTTGCGATCCAAGCCCAGTTTGTGGTGTCGGGCACCACGATCAACTCCGCAAGTTTCTCACTTACCACCGCAAACGGCACGGTGTTCTCCGATCCCTTGCCGGGAGTCGTCACTCAGTACGGTCCGCCCCTGTCGGTTGTGGGCAACAATTTGGAAATGGCCGATCCCGGATGGATTACACTAGAAAGCGGATCCGCTTACATCAATGGAGTGCCCGTCCCTGCGGGGCAGAGCCCTTGGATGGTTCTGGAGTTTAGGAACGACTCGACCAACGGCGACTTATACATGGGAAGTTTTTCTCGAAGCATCGCCGGTGTGTACCCGTCATTCGGCACAACTTCTTATCCGTCGATTGACTCGAACACCGGCAACTGGATCATCGGTAGTGCCGTGCCCGAGCCCGCTACGTTGGCGCTCCTGGTTGAGGCGCTGCTCGCGCTGGGCGGGTGTCTGTTTGTTCGGCGGCGGGCAGCAGCTTGACCCTACCGGGATAGCATCCGCACTTTGGTAAATCCGGTTCGCCCGCTGTCACGCCTTGCTTTGGCAATAAAGCCGGTTCAGCCGCTCTCACGCCTTTCCCAAGGCCGCTGGCCGCCCGGTCGCTTGGCCTCCCCCTTCTTTCGCGGTACAATCTTGGGAGCCGTATCGCCTTGTTCTACGGCGGGCGGGACGGGGGACTGATGAACGCACCGATCGAAGACAGCCGGGGCGACGCGTCGAATCCGACTCTGTTTCCTCGACACTCCTGGAGCGGATTCGTGCCCGGCAGCCCGAGGCTTGGCAGCGGTTGGTGAACCTTTACAGCCCGGTAGTCTATCAGTGGTGTCGGCAGTACGGCGTGACCCGCGACGATGCCCCGGATCTCGTCCAAGAGGTTTTCGCGGCGGTCGCCCGACATATCGGCGATTTTCGACGCAATCGGCCCGGCGACAGTTTCACCGCCTGGTTGAGGACCATCACGCGCAACAAGATTCGCAACTATCTTTCTTCTCGACGTGGCCGACCTGTGGCCCAGGGGGGCACGAGCGCTCAGGAGCGATTGCTGCAAATACCCGAGATGCCCGATCCGTCCGAGACCGGCGATCCCCAGTTGGTAAACGGCCTGGTGGTCCCGATCGGATTGGACTTGGTGCGGGCGGAGTTCGAGAACCGCACCTGGGAAGCCTTCGAGCGAGTAGTGGTCGAAGAACAGTCGCCTGCCAAGGTCGCCGCCGACCTGGGGATGAGTATCCCGGCCGTCTACACGGCCAAGTCGCGCGTGTTGCGTCGACTACGTCAGGAACTCGATGGCCTGACGGAGTAAGACAGTCGCCGAAAGTTCGTCCCCTCTCCCGACCAACCTTCGGTCGGTGCTGGGAGAGGGGCAGGGTGAGGGCGGCAGCGCCAGAATCACGGGACAAAAGTCGTGTAAGACGCCATTGTTATATCTTCTAGGGAGGCGTGATCGGCCTCCTTGTCCGGCACAATCCGGCTGGGCACGATTTAGGCAATAATGATGCCCTGTCGAAGGAGCCATAGAGATGTCCACCGCGACCTGCCCCAGCCGTGAAGAGTTATCTTCCTACGTCCTCGGCCGTCTTGCCGGCGAGGCATGGGAGGCCGTTAGAGCCCATCTCGAATCCTGCCCGGACTGCGAGGCAGCGTTGGCCACCTTCGATGATGCGGACGACACGCTTGTGGCCCAAATACGCCGCGGGCCCGCCGCGGGCCCCTACTTGCAGGAACCCGAGTGCCAGGTGGCAATCGCGCAGGCTCGGGCCGTACTGGATCAGCCTTCTTTTCTGGAGGATCAATCGAGCCGGTCGATATGCGGAACGGCCCTTGGCGAATATCAACTCATCGAGGAGCTTGGGCAAGGCGGCATGGGTCGGGTCTACAAGGCATTGCAGACGAAGCTCGATCGAGTTGTCGCCGTGAAGGTTCTGCCCCGCGGTCGCGTGGGCGATCGTCAGGCAATCAGCCGTTTCGAGCGAGAGATGAAGGCCGTCGGCCGACTTGCCCACCCGAACATTGTCCAGGCTTTTGATGCACGCGAAATCGACGACACGCCCGTTCTCATCATGGAGTTCGTCGACGGACTGGACCTGGCGGAGATTGTCCGCCGCGTCGGGCCGCTGCCGATGGCCGATGCCTGCGAGCTGCTTCGGCAGACGGCCTTGGCCCTGCAATGCGCCCACGAGCACGGGCTGGTGCACCGCGACATCAAGCCGTCGAACATCATGCTCACCCGCAAGGGTGAAGTGAAGTTGCTGGACCTCGGCCTGGCCCGGTTCTATGCCGAGGGTGGCGCCGGCGTCTCGCCGGTGTCTGCCAGCGAGGAGATGACCGGCACGGGCCAAGCGATGGGCACGGCCGACTACATGGCCCCGGAGCAGGCATCCGACAGCCGCACGGTGGACATCCGCGCCGACCTCTACAGCCTCGGCTGCACGCTCTACAAGCTCTTAAGCGGCCGGGCCCCCTTCAGCGGTCCCGAGTACCGCACCACGCTCGACAAGCTCAACGCCCACGTCCACCAGCCGGCCCCACCGATACGCCGGCTTGTCCCCGACGTGCCCGAGGGGCTGGCCGCGATCGTCGATCGGCTGTTGGCCAAGGATCCCGAGGACCGGTTTGCCACGCCGGCCGAAGTGGCCGAGGCTCTTGCTCCCTGCTGCGTCGGCACCGACCTGCCAGCACTGCTACACCGAGCCCTTGAAGCAAGATCGTCCCCCCTCCGGGCACCGACCGAAGGTTGGTCGGGAGAGGGTGAGGGCTCCCCAAAGTCCCCTCTCCCGCCGGGAGAGGGTCAGGGTGAGGGCAGCGCTTCGCCACGGCCGCTTACGACTTCCGCGGTTGGAGGTGGATCGCGGCGATGCTTATCGGGTTGCTGTTGTTTGGCGGATTCTGCTTCGCGTTGGGGATCGTGATTCGCATTCGTAAGGATGGCCACATCTATGAAGTTGAGCTCCCGGAGGGTTCGCGCACGGTTATCGACCAGAACGGAAATCCCACTGTAATCATTGCGCCGAAACCAGAAACAGGCGAAGCAATCATTGGTGGGAAGAGTTCAGGCAAGCCTGAGAAATCGGTGAATATGGGCGGATCGCTTGTGACCGATGCGACGTTGGAGCAACTCAAGGGGTCGCCACAACTTGAGTCGCTGAATCTGGCAAATGCCAACGTGACGGACGCAGGAATGAAGTGGATCAAGGACCTGACGAAGCTCCAATTGCTGGACCTGACGTTCACAGGAGTGAAAGATGAAGGCTTGGGATGCCTTGATGGGTTGACCAATCTCCGATCGCTGAGCCTGCACGGCGTTGAAGTCACGGACGCCGGGATAGAGCATCTCAAAGGGCTGACTAAACTCAATTCATTGGACCTGACGTTTACCAAGGTGACCGACGCAGGCTTGGAGTACCTCAAAGGTTTGACCAAACTCCAATCGCTGGACTTGGTGGGGATCCCCCAGATCACTGACGCTGGGCTCCAGAACCTCAAATGTTTGCCCCAACTCGAATCGCTGAACCTGATGTGGACCCACCAAATCACCGACGCTGGGCTGGAACATCTCGAAGGTCTGACCACACTCCAATCGTTGAACCTTCACGGCACAAGTGTCACCGATGCAGGCTTGGTGCATCTCAAAGGGTTGACCAAACTCAAGTTTCTGGATCTGTCGTACACTACGGTAACCGACGCCGGAGTACGAGCCCTCAGACAAGCGTTGCCATCCTGCCAAATCAACTCAGGCCAACTCCGCGTATCAACACAACCAGCCAGCCCCGCATCAGAGAGGAGGCGCGGCATGGATGGTATGCAGCCGAAGGCCCAGCAGCCCACGGAGCTGCCGCTCCAATTCGGGCCGGTAATCGAGCGCGTTGTAAATGCCCTGGGCGAAGGCAAGGGCGGCGAAGGGCTCGACCTGGTCGGCGGGAAATTAGTTGATGTGCCGAAGGAGTTTGGTGGGTGGTCGGCCGAGCAGCAAAACAAATGGAGCACGGAAAACAACGTCGATCTGGTTGTCAACTTCGTTGCAGGTGTGGGCCTTGGCGATCCTCACAACAAGTCGCTGGCGTTGATTCCCCAGGGATTGAAGTTGGCGGCTATTTGGCAGGGACGGTGGGATATCGCCATCAGCGAGAATCTGCGCTCGCGCTTGCGTCAGTTACGCCCGAGACGGTAGTTGGGCCCGATGGCGGCATTTCACAAGGCGTGTCAGTGAGCGAACGGCACGGCATCACATATTTCGTGCCGTTCAACAGCGGACCGCAAACATTTGCCTTCCAGACCCGCAAGGGTGACCTTGGCCTCCTGCAAGTGATCCGCTTCACCGAGGAGCCGCGCGGCATGAGAATCCGCTACAAGCTGGCGAAGTCAACATCGGCCAACATCGCGCTCAATACGCCAGGGCCGATTCCGTCGGGTGGCGGTGAAGTGTCGAGGCCAGCCACGTTTCGCACGGCGACCGTAACCCGCGGCGATATCGTGGCCACGGTCAGCGCTACCGGAACGGTCGAGCCGGAGGAGGTGGTGGACGTGGGAGCCCAGGTGGCGGGCCAGATTGTCAAGTTCGGCGACGATCCCCGCGGCAAGAACCGACCCGAAATACAAGGGCAAGTCGATCGACTACCTTTCGCCGGTCGAGAAAGACGGGGTTCTGGCCGAAATCGATCCAACGACGTACCGAGGCGAGCGCGACGCGGCCGCAGCGGCGCTGAATCGCGCCAAGGCCGATCTGCTGCAACTCAAGGCCAAACTCGATCAGGCCGAGAGGGCATGGAAGCGGGCGCAAGACCCGCGCAAGGCCAAGGCCATCGGCGACAGCGATTATGACGAGGCCGAGACCAACTACAAGATGGCCGGGGCCGGCGTAGCGGCCGGCGAAGCCACCGTCAAGCAAGCGGAGCTCGTGCTGGAACACGCCCAAACCAATCTCGATCGTACGATTATTCGCTCGCCCATAAAGGGCCTCATCATCGATCGCCGCGTGAACCTCGGCCAGAACGTGGGGCCCAACTCCGGGCACCCCAGCTTGTTCCTGATCGCCAAGGACGTCGAGAAAGTCCAGGTCCGGGCCGCCGTCAATGAGGCGGACATCGGCCGGATCAAGAACGGCATGGACGTGCGTTTCACGGTGAACGCCTTTCCCAAGGAACTCTTCAAGGGCAAGGTGGCGCAAGTCCGCCTGAACGCCGAGACGTTGCAAAACGTCGTCGCCTACCCGGTGGTGGTCGATTGCGAGGACCCGGACCACAAGCTGATGCCCTATCTGACGGCCAATCTCCAGTTCGTGATCGAGACGCGTCACAACGTGCTCCGCGTGCCCAATGCGGCCCTGCGGTGGCAACCCAGGCCGGCGGGCCTCGATACGCGCGATGCCGATGCGGCCCAAGCCGCGACGTATCCAGACGGTCGCAGTCGTCTCTGGGTGAAGGGGCAACGGCCGACGGTCCGCGCCATTGCGGTTCAACTCGGCCTGAGCGACGGCGCACTGACCGAGGTCAGCGGTCCGGACGTGAGGGAGGGGATGGAAGTGGTGGTCGGCGGGGCGGTGGGAGGTCCACAGCCTGACAATGCTCCAGCTCCCTTTGCCCCGCGGCCGTTCAAGCGCGCGTCGGCATCGCCGTCAACACAGCCGACCCAAAGTCCCGACCAAGGAAAATCGGCCGAATCGCCGGCCAAGGCGGCGGTCGCCCCGGCGATCAACCCCGCGGCCGAACTGAAGGCCCTGCAAGGCGAGTGGAAGGTGGTGCGCTTTGAGAAAGGGGAGGCTGCAAGCTCGTCATGGCCGCTGATGGATCCTCCGTTCCAGACGGACTCGATGAATCCGGAGACCATTGATCGCCTACAGATTACGGAAGGCGGTCTGGCCTTGTCGGACCATAAGCAAGGGCAACGATTTGTTGCCCGCTACCGCGTTAATCCAACAACAACACCCGGAACGATTGACCTGGTCAACTCCGTGGGCTTCGGAGCAGAACGAAAAGAGAGGATCGCCGCAGTCGGCATCTACGAAGTCAAGGGAGATCGTCTGAAGGTCTGTTTGGCACAGTATCACACCTCACTTGAGGCGGAGCAGCGCCCCAAAGGGTTCGCCATTGGGCCCGGCTCTGCAGATGTCCTCTTCACTCTGGAGCGATATCGTTTGCCCCAAACCGCGGCCGAGGATCTGCAAGCGATCCAAGGCGAGTGGAAGACGGTCGCCCAAGTTGAAGATGGCAAGGCGGCCTCCGAGGTCGGCATGGCGGCACTCGCCGCCGGCAAGGATGGAGTCTTCTCGTTGTCCTTTTCCCACGAAGAATGCACGATCAACTTCGAGCGCAAGGGACAACTCTGCGAATCAACTGCCGCATTTGACCTTGATCCAGCTCAGCAGGCAAAGGCAATAACGATCTTTAGTATCCCCCCACCCTGGTTCTTCGATCGCACAGGCAGCAGACTCGCGCAGGCCAAGCAGGGGCTCTGCGGCATCTACAAGTTGGGGGGCGATAAACTAACGATCGCCTATCGTCCGGACGGCCCGCGGCCGGAGAAATTCGAATCGCTGCCGGGCTCGGGCGTAACGCTGCTGGTACTGGAGAGGCCGAAATCGGTAGCCGATCCAAAGCCGGACGAACTGAACAACGGCGACAGTCAGACACCGCCGAGCCCAGCGACAACCCCACCTGCAACGGATGGCACGCCCAAGAAGTAGCGCGTCCTTTCGGCAGGCCAAGAGGCGGTGGCACGCGTCGTTTCTTGGGCGATTTGCCTCTCAGCCCCGCAGCTCGCGGCAGACGTGCACGATGCGCCGCACGGACTCGTCGATCTCGGCTTCGGTCGTCGTGGCCCCGAGGCTGAATCGCAACGACGAAGCCACCAGCTCGTTGGGCAGTTCCATCGCCCGCAGCGTCGGCGAGAGTTCGCTGGAACCGCTCGAACAGGCCGAGCCGACCGAGCAGGCCACGCCCGCCAGATCGAGCGCCATCAGCAGCACTTGCCCGTCAAGGCCGGGGAAGGCGATGTTGCTGGTTTGCGGCAGGCGCGCGCGCCTGCGCCGTGAACAACAATGGACGTTGGGTTGGCACTTGTACTGCCACTCCCGGGCCGGCAGTACAACTGCCGCCCCAACACGTTCTCCAGTCCCTCGCGCAGCCCGCGCTCGAAACGGTCGCGGAGCGTCTGCAATCGCCGGGCGTACTGGTCTTGCTCTTTCTGCCAGAGCGCCAACGCCGTAGCCATGCCGACGGCCAGGGCCGCCGATTCGGTGCCGGGCCGCTCGCCCGACTGCTGGTGGCCGCCGAACATGAGCGGCTCGATCGGCACGCCGTCGCGCACCAGCAGCGCCCCGATGCCCAGCGGGCCGCCGAACTTATGGCCCGTAACGCTCATGGCGGCAACGCCCAACGTGCGGAAGTTGACCGGCAGCTTGCCGACCACCTGAATGGCGTCGGTATGCAACGGCACGCCGGCCTGACGGCACAACGCCGCCAGTTCGGCCACCGGCTGCAACACGCCCGTCTCATGATTGCCCAACAGCACGCTGACCAACCGCGTCGGCGGGCCCAACGACGGCGGCAACTGCTCCACGCGGACCACGCCGTCGGAAGTCAAACCGAGCGTATCCAGCCGCCAACCGCGTTCCAGCAAGTGCTCGGCCGGCTCGATGACGCTCTGATGTTCGCCGGCCGAGATGATGAGTTGGCCCGGCGGCCCGCCGGCCCGGGCAATGCCGAAAATGGCCAGGTTATTGGCCTCGGTGCCGCCGCTGGTGAAGATGAGTCGATCGCGGCGGGGAGCGGCCAGGTCGGCGCCCAGGATATCGGCGATCTGTTGGCGGGCGTCGTCCAGGGTGCGGCGAGCGTGCTGGCCGGGGCGATGTTGACTGGCCGGGTTGGCATAAATCGTGCCGTAGCACCGTGCCATCGCCGCGATGACTTCGGGCCGCACCGGTGTGGTCGCGTTATGGTCGAGGTAGATCGGCTCCATGAGGCCGATTGTACCCGATTGGGGCGTCCGGTGTACGGCTCTCCCCATGACACCCGGCACATTCGGGGGGAAAGTAAACTGCTGTTGCCTCGTGCCCCCATCCCTTGCTATTATCCCCTCTTCGCAACTGACGGCCCGGGACCTTCCTCTGCGCAAGGAGGCGCTGCTGCTCATGAAATCGTCGGCAGGCGTCGCCGGTCGGGCGTTGATCATGTTGGCATGCGTGATCGGCATTCCCTTTATCGCCATGTCGGGCACCTCTTGGCCCGAGATCGTCAAGAAGCTGCAAGACCTCCGCTTGCCGACGATCCTGGACCCGGCCGCGGCGTTCAACTTCGACGCCGCCCGATGGCGCGCAGCGGATCGCGTCGGTCGGCGGCCGCGATGCGAGCGGTTTTCCCGCCCATACTTCCACTGGCCCGGCTTCGCAACCGCCGGCCGGATCGCTCGGCCAGCGGGCCACGCCGGCCAACTCGGGCGTCGTGCCGGCCGAGTACCAGGCGCCGGCCGATCTTCGGCCGGGCGATGCGTCGCCGGCCGCTGCCTTGGCCCAAAGCGACCTCTCGTTTACCTCGCCGGGGGGCGATCCGTTCCACGCCGTTCAAGAGCGGCTCAAGGAGATGGGGGCCACCTACTATCTGCTCGAATCGTGGGGAAACCAGCAGCAGATGTACCGCTTCTATTGCCGGATGGCCGTCGGCGGAAATCCCAACTACACGCACTACTTCGAGGCCATCGAATCCGATCCGGTGGAGGCAATGGTCCGCGTTCTGCGGCAGGTGGAAGCCCGGCATCAAGGCCGGATCGCCGCGAGTCGGTAACCGCGGCGGGGAGAGAAAACCTCCTTTCATTCGGCAAGCAACAGAATCCTGCTTCCGGAGGATGATGATGACGACTTACCATTCAGCATTGCTGCTTCCGCAAACGCAGAAGGTCTTGGAACGACTTCATACGTTGGCCGATACGCGCGATGATTCCATCAGTGAACACGTCGTCAGCGCGCCGACGTGGCATTCGGCCACGATTGCAGAAAAGGCCACGTTGCTCAAAGATGTGCTGATGCCTGTTTCCCAAGACGCCGGGCGGTTCCTTTATGGCGTGGCGCGTTCGATCGCCGCGAAACGAATCGTCGAGTTCGGCTCGTCGTTTGGCATTTCCACGATCTACTTTGCCGCTGCTCTGCACGACAATGGCGGCGGTAAAGTAATTGGCTCGGAGCTCGAAGCGAGCAAGGTCGCCAAGGCAAACCGACATCTCGCAGAGGCCGGGCTTGCCGAGTACGCCGAGGTTCGCGCCGGCGATGCAAGGCAAACGCTCAACGAGACCGGTGGTCCGATCGACCTGCTGTTTCTCGATGGTTGGAAGGAACTCTATCTGGAAGTGCTGCACCTCACATCGACCAGCCTTCGGCCGGGTTCCGTGGTATTGGCCGACGACACCGAGCTGTTTCCCGAAGATCTTGCCTCGTACCTGGAATTCGTCCGCGATCCCGAGAATGGTTTCGCGTCAGTCAATCTTCTGCTTGGTGACGGCATCGAATATTCGGTTAGACTGTAACCGCTGCCGCCGATTGCACAGTCTGAAACACGGGTATTCGCGCCGGCTTCACGAGACGACTACTGGAACGCTCCAGGATGTACGGAATAGATGATTTGTTTGCCGTCGGGCGACCAGGCGGGGGACACGCATGACCGCTTCGGATCTTGCCCGGCAAGCCGTTGCGGGGCGCTTTTCGCTCGGGATCCAAAAAATACAACTGCCTCTGGGGATTGTCTGTGGTCAGCAGCGAAGCCAAAATTCGCTTGCCTGACTTGGGTTCCCAGGCCAGGAAGCCGTCGAGACCACTGAGCCCGGGGGTTATCCTGGTGGAAACAAGGACGCGGAAACCTTTTTCCTCGCCGTCGCGATGAACGACGGCTATTTCCTTGCCCTGCTCAGATTCTCCGCAGTAGCAAATCCACTGACCGTCAGGCGACCACGTGAAGCGGTATAGAATGCTACGATACCGTGCGCCGAGCAATTGGCGACGCTGTTGGGTCTTCAAATCGTAAAGGCACACGTTCGCGCCGTCGATATATGCCAGCTCGTCCGCCTTGGGCGACCAGACGAGCCCCCAGCCGCCAGTGTCGATCGACTGGACATCCGAGCCGTCCGCGTTCATGATGCAAGCGCCCGAATGTGGGGCTTCGTACGAGCAAAAGGCGATCTTCTTGCCGTCGGGCGACCAGTTTGGCAAGACCCCTTGCCGCCGCACCTCCTTGGGCTGGCCGCCGGTTGCGTCGACGGTCATGATTCGGCTATCGGAAAACCCCTCGCCAAACAACTGGCGAGTAGAATCAAAGACCACTTTGCTGCCGTCCGGCGACCAGGCAGGGGAACCGCAATTGGCGCACTCGGAGGACCGGTAGAACTCGTGTGGGTTGGTGCCGTCGGCATTGACGATCCAGAGTGGAAAACTCTCGTATCGCGTCAGGGCCAGCAACAGTCCGTTCGACGTCTGGTAGACGTCCTTGGGCCGTCCCTGCGCTGCGTCGTTCAGCGCGATCCGCAACCGACCGCCCTCCAACGCGCAGAGACCGAGCATCGCGCCGTCCTCCGATTTCACGTCCATCGGACACGGACTTTGCGTGTCGTCCAACGTGTATGTCGCGTCGGTCAAGACCTTGTTGCCCGTTCGCAACGTAAACTTGTCCTTGGTGAGAACCAGGCTGATCGTGCCGTTGCCGCCGGCCATCGTCTTCCGCCCGCCGTCGGCCGCTGCCAGCGAGAGCGAGTCGGCGCGCCAACCGCCGATAATCGCTCGCCGCGTCGCCTCGGCCTGGGCAACGGCCGGTCCGCCGCTGTCGGGCTTTTCTGCCGCCTGTAGATGATCGACGGCGACCTTGCCCGCCTCGTCAGCCGCCGCGGCCGAGTTGGCAGCGCGCATGCCGCCGGCCAGCACGACTGCCAAAAAGACCATGCTCGTCCACGTTATGACGCACACCTTCGAGCCGAGAGTCATTCGCGTCGCCATGTTTCGCTCCTTGTTGAGAATTCGAGTAACGCGTCCCATCAGCCCCGACGGCTATTTGCGCCGGCCTCACGATACGGCTACTGGGACACTCCAGGACGTACAGAATAGACGATTCGTTTGCCGTCGGGCGACCAGGCGGGGCTCATGCACCCCCGCTTCGGATCTTGCCCGGCAAGCCGTTGCAGCGGCACTTTTCCTTCCGAATCCAAGAAGAACAACTGTCGGTTGGGATTGTCTGCGGTTGCCAGCGAAGCCACAATTCGGTTGCCCTCTTTGGGTTCCCAGGCCAGAAAGCCGCCGATGCTTGTCAGCCCGGGAGTCGTCCGGGTGGAAAGCAGGACACGAAGGCCTTTTTCCTCGCCTTCGCGATGAACGACGGCTACCTCCTGGCCCTCCTCAGAGTCTCCGCGGAAGCAGATCCACTGACCGTCAGGCGACCAGGTGAAGCCGAACGAAATGCCGCGATACCGCGTGCCTAGCAAGTCGCGACGCTGTTCGGTCTTCATGTCGTAGATGCACAATTTCCCGCGCTCAAGATATGCCAGCTCGTCCGCCTTGGGCGACCAGACAATCCCCCAGCCGCCAGTGTCGATCGACTGGACATTCGAACCGTCCGCGCTCATGATGCAAGCGCCCGGATGCGGGGCTTCGTACGAGCAAAAGGCGATCTTCTTGCCGTCGGGCGACCAGTTTGCCAAGACCCCGTGCCCCACCTCCTTGGGCTGGCTGCCGGCCGCGTCAACCACCATGATTCGCGTATCATCAAACCCCTCGCCAAACAACCGGCGAATCGAATCAAAGACCAACTTGCTGCCGTCCGGCGACCAGGCAGGAGAACCGCAATGGGCATAGTCGGAGGGCGAGTAGAACTCGTGCGGGTTGGTGCCGTCGGCATTGATGATCCAGAGCGGACAACTCTCGTATCGCTTCAGGGCCAGCACCATTCCGTTCGACTCCTGGTTGATGTCCTTGGGGCGGCCCTGCGCTACGTCGTTTAGCGCGATTTGCAACCGATCGTCCTTCAACTCGCAGAGACCGAGCATCGCGCCGTCTTCCGATTTCACGTCCATCGGACACGGACTTTGCTTGTCGTCCAACGTGTATGTCGCATCCAGCAAGACCTTCTTGCCCGTTCGCAGCGTGAACTTGTCCTTGGTGAGAACCAGGCTGATCGTGCCGTTGCCGCCGGCCATCGTCTTCCGCCCGCCGCCGGCCGCTGCCAGCGAGACCGATTCCGCTTGCCAGCCGCCGATAATCGCCTGTCGCTTAGCAGTCGCTGACTCGTTGGCGGGCTCCTCCACCGGCTTGGCTTCGTTCGACGGAGAAATGACGATCTGTGCGACAAGTCCGGTCTCTCCGACAAGTACGGTCACCGGCCCGGGTTGGAGTTCGACGGCGACCTTGTCCGCCTCATCGGCCGCCGCGGCCGAGTTGGCCACGTGCATGCCGCCGGCCAGCACGACTGCCAAAAAGACCATGCCCGTCCACGCCATGACGCACACCTTCGAGCCGAGAGTCATTCGCGTCGCCATGTTTCGCTCCTTGTCGAGTAGTCGCGTAACGCGTCCCATCAGCCCCAACGGCTCTCCTGTGACGTCGCCCCATGGGTAGATGGGACCGCCACAAGGAAACGTTGCGTAGTGGCACCGGTGCATGGTGCTGGGCCAATCCGTTTCGTCCCGTTAGGGAGCTCACCTGGTGTGTTCTCTCCCCCGTTTTTCCTGGGTGTCGCCGGCGGCGACCTTCTCGCGGAGTTCGGCGAGATGCTTGCGGTCTTCGGGCGAAAGGCCGAGCCCGCGCTGTTCGATCCCCGAGAGGACATCGAGAGCCTGCTTCCAATAGCCGCGGGCCTCGTCGGCCATGTTCCGCCGCTCGGCAAGGTCGGCCAAATCTACGTACGACAAACACAGGTCGCGCTGCCATTGGGCATTGCCGAAATCGGCGGCCGCCAGCTTCTTGGCGATCGCCAGGCTGTCGCCGTAGTACCGCGCGGCATCCTCCAGCTTGCCTTGCGCCTCCGCCACGTCGCCGAGCTTGATGTAGGACACCGAGAGGTCGCGCTGCCACTCGGTATTGCTGGGGTCGGCAACCGCCAGCTTCTTGCGGATCGCCAGGCCGTCGCCGTGGTACCGTGCGGCATCCTCCAGCTTGCCTTGCGCCACCGCCACGTCGCCGAGCTTGTTGTAGGACACCGAGAGGTCGCGCTGCCATTGGGTGTTGCTGGGATCGGCGGCCGCTAGCTTCTTGGCGATCGCCAGGTCATCACTGTAGTACCGCGCGGCATCCTCCAGCTTGCCTTGCGCCACTGCCACGTTGCCAAGATGGTTGAAGGACAGCGAGAGGTCGCGCTGCCATTGGGCATTGCTGGGATCGTCGTCGGCAAGCTTCTTGGCGATCGCCAGGCTGTCGCCGTAATACTGCGCGGCATCCTCCAGCCTGCCTTGCGATACCGCCACGTCGCCAAGGTTGTCGCAGGACACCGAGAGGTCTCGCTGCCACTGGGTGTTGCCGGGGTCGGCGGCCGCCAGCTTCTTGGTGATCGCCAGGTTATCACTGTAGTACCGCGCGGCATCCTCCAGCTTGCCTTGCGCCACCGCCACGTTGCCGAGCTTGCTGTAGGACACCGAGAGGTCTCGCTGCCACTCGGTATCGCTGGGGTCGGCGGCCGCCAGCTTCTTGGTGATCGCCAGGCCGTCACCGTAGTACCGTGCGGCATCCTCCAGCTTGCCTTGCGCCATCGCCACGTTGCCGAGCTTGTTGTAGGACACCGAGAGGTCCTGCTGCGATTCGCTATCGCTGGGGTCGGCGGCCGCCAGTTTCTTGGTGATCGCCAGGCCGTCGCCGTAGTACCGTGCGGCATCCTCCAGCTTGCCTTGCGCCACCGCCACGTTGCCGAGCTTGTTGCAGGACACCGAGAGGTCCTCCTGCCACTCGGTATTGCTGGGGTCAGCGGCCGCCAGCTTCTTGTTGATCGCCAGGTCATCACTGTAGTACCGCGCGGCATCCTCCAGCTTGCCTTGCGCCACCGCCACGTTGCCAAGATAATTGAGGGACGCCGAGAGGTCGCGCCGCCACTCGGAATTGTCGGGGTCGGCGGCCGTGAGGCGCTGGGCCAGGCGATAGGCTTCCTCGTATTCGCCGAGGGCATCGCCCAGCGTGGTGTGAGTGCGGGCCGCGTCACCCTGATCGACGAGGAACCAGAAACAGGCGTGCAGCGCGTCAGGCCAATCGGGTTCGGCCGCGAGAATCTGCGTGTACAGACCCCGCGCCGCGGCCGATTGCCCCTTGGTCCAGTTCAACTCGGCCGCCTTCAAGAGCGGCTGCAACTGCTCGCGATTGGCCTTGTGGGCGGCCGACGAACGCGCGGCCACCGCCTTCAGAATGTCGGGCCGCTGGCTCTCCACGTAGGCAATGGCCTCGTCCACGCCCTGCTCGGCCAAGACGCGGGTCATCTCCTGAAAAACGCTGCTGGCCTCGCCGCGGGCCGCGATCTCGCCAAACGAGGCTGCCAGCGCCTCGATCCGCTCCAGCCGCACTTTGTTGGCCGCGTCGGCCGCTTCGCGCAGCCGCTGCCGCTCCTTCCAATCCTTGACTTTATCCGCCTCGGCCAACTCGCGGCGATGGGTCTGGTCCGCCGTCTCCAGCAGGTGGGCGTGAATCTTGCCCGTGTCGACCTCGATGGCTTCCCGCAGTTCCTTCTTGGCTTCCTGCACTTCCTCCCGCACCTTCTGGACTTCCTCCGTGCCCTGTTGCACTGTGCGGTGCAGGAGATGATAGCCCCACCAGCCGCCGCCGCCCAAGAGCACCAGCGAGAGCAGAATGGCGACGAGGGCCCAGCTCAGGCGGCGATGCCGTCGCTCCGACTTCCGCCGCAACTCGCTCAACTCGTCGCGCAATCGCAGCACCACATTTTGCAGCTCGATAGGGCTGTCCGCCAGGTGCCAAAGGTGGTTCTCGCGCTGCAAGCGGGCGAGGTAATCTTGCTGCAGCTGCCGCCGCTGGGCTTGGTAACCCGCCGGGTCCGGATGGGCCGGATCGTCGGGAAGGTCCAACTCGGCGGGCGGCCGGTCGCGCTGGCACTGATCGCCGGCGACGATCAACCAGGTCTTCTTGCCCTGCCGCCGGGCGTAGAGAAACTCGAACTGCGTGTAGGAGACGCGGCCCCACTCCGGGTCCACCTCGGGCGGCTCCGCCCCGTAGCCCTGGCCCACGATCTGCACCAGCCCCTGGCAGGAATCGATCTCCCGGCGGAGCCACTCGCGCAGCTCGCCGTGACCGGTGGGGAAGTCATCCTGGGAAACAGGATCATAGCCCAACGTGCGGACGGTGGCGGCCACCGCGTTGCGGGCCGTGCGAAGCTCCTGACTGACGGCAGAAAGAAACAGCCGCGGTCGGTCCATGGCGGCAAGGTCCTTTCCCCTATCGAGCCCACCGTCACCACTCGGCGACAAGCCAACGGCCGTAATCTTGGCCAGCAGAGTGCCGTTTGTCAAGCGGCACTGGGGACGTCAATACACCTTGCATGGATGGGCCGCTTGCGTCTCAGGTTCTTCTCCGGCGACGTTGGATGGAACCGCGGCAGGCGTTCCGAAAAAACTGATTTATGGCCGAAGCTCAGCCAATGCGCGGCGGCGACGCAAAAGCAGCGCGCCTATCAGGCCCGTCAGCAACAACAAAACAGTTGGGGGTTCTGGGACGGCCCAGGCAAGGCCGTAGGGGGTGTCCTGGGGGGCGGCGAATTGGGCGTTGACGACATCGATCTGGTACTTGCCAGCGGCAAGGTAGTCGGAAAGGTATTCGACGTTGTCGATGTCGCTGGTCGAATAATCGATGTTGTTGCCAAGGGAGCCGTTAGGATTGACGGAAAACAGATAGAGGTCGAGGTCGGTCAAGGTTCCGCGGGTGAGGACGGAAGTGCTCTGCCAGGAGCCGTTTCCGGTGGCGCCAGCAATGGCGACGGGATCATCCCAGCAGAGCGTTGCCGAAAAGGCTTCGCTGACGGGGATATTGATGGTGTAGGCGGCGAAGATGGTGTTTGCAGCGAAACCAGCGGGAACGGTGTTCAAATCCCAGCCGATGGGGTTCACCAGGCCAGGTCCCTGTCGTCCTGCGGCGTAATTCCTCAGGCTATTGACTACGTTCAACAGCCCGGTGCCCAATTCAGGATCGAGGCCGGGTCGGACAGTGGGATTGGATCCGCCGAACTGCGCGGCGGTGGTGCCGGCGGGCAGGGGGGTGATGCCCTTTCCGGCAAGTCGAGACCACGGGGTGACGCCATCGGCGTGGAGGATGGGGTTTCCGTCCGGGCCGGTATGGGTCGCGCCATTGAGGAGGATGGCCTTCATGACGCGGTGGTCCGCGCTGAACCCCTGGCCGATGGGACTATCCAGGTAGGACTGATAGAGCAAGGCCGCCGCACCGGAGACAAGCGGCGCGGCAAAGCTGGTGCCGGCAAGGCTGCCCGCCTGAACGAAATCGCCGCCGCCCAGATTGGGACCGGGGTTGGTGGCGGCGAAGGGAGGGCCAGGAATGAAGGGGAGGGTGTTATCGCCCGCCGTGCCGTATTGCGCCGTGGTGGCGCCGCCGTTGAAGGAATCCTGCTGGTAGAATGGCACGCCGCCGGCGTTGGTCGAACTGTATTCGTATTGGCCGCCGGCGGTGGTCTGAAAGAGATTATTGTCGAAGGCGGGCGGGGCATTGAACGTGCCGACGTTGCCGGCGCTGGTGGGGTTTCCGCCCGGGGCAATGATGTCGGTCTTGATACGGCCGTAGCCGGTGATGGGACTGACGTCGGTGGTGATGTTGCTGGTGTTGTAGCTGGCGGCGATGCCGTAGTTGAGGACGGCGCCGGCGCCGATCTGGAAATTGCCGTTGTTGTAAAAGCCGCGGGCGCCGCTGGCGGCAACGTTGATCGAGTTGTACGAGTCCGAGGGAATTCCAGGGCCGCCTTCGTTGCCCGCGACCACCATGAGCGTATCGTAGTGGGTGGCGGCCCAATCGACAAAGCGGCTGACGACGCTGGTGCCGTTGGGACCAGTGATGGTGTTTCCCGGCGGCGTTCCCCAACTCATGTTGACGATGGGGGTGTTGATCTGCTGGGCGATGGTTTGGATTGTGGCGGCAGAGTCGTTCTGGCCGGCAGCCGTGTTGCCGCCGAGGCTCAGGTTGTCATGCGCCGCGAACTGGATGCCGGCGTCGGGGGCGATGCCGAGGTCGGCCGCCGCGGACACGCCTTGTCCGATAATGACGCCAGTCACTTCGGAAGCGTGGTTGCCTATGCGGAAAGTGGCGTTGGGGAAATTGCCGGCGTTAACACCGCGGGGGAGCTGACCGACGGGGTTGCCGCCGCTGGCGGGGAGCTGGGGGAAATTGATGCTGGCGCCGGGGAGGTCGGGGTTGCCGTTCACCAACGTGGAATTCGGGGCGGTGACGTTCGCGGCGCCGTTGCCGTAAAAAGCGTTCGCGAACGCGTCATCAGCTTCGACGACGCCCACATTGATGCCCGTGCCGTCGAGGTCGCCGAAGCCGGCGGCGGTGAGCGACGCTTCGTCGCCCTGGACGGCCGAGTTCTGGGCGGTGTCGGCCAGCGCGTTTCCGGAGATGGCCGCGCAGATGGCGAGTGCGAGAATCTGGGCGGTGCGAGTGCGGCGTGCGTCTGTGCGGGTACTCATGCTAGCTACCTTCCTTTCGTTGCGACGGACAAAAAATTTGATCTCCATCCACGGAGGTGACTCCTGACGGAACGCGCGGGAGCGAGTTAACCGACGGAAGAATGAAAAACATCGATATAAAATCCGGCATCGATTCTCTCAATGCGGGCAAGATCAAAAGTTGAACTCCCCCAACTCGTCCGACTCGCCCCCGATGCCGGCGACAAAGGGATAACAACGCCGCAACGGCCTGATCCAGGGGCAAAACGGCCAACATTCTATTCCCTTTATCCGGCCCAAGAATCAGGGGAATCCCCAACCGACCCTGCGAAAATTCCTTAACTTGACGGTGCCGCGGTCTCCACAAGTCCTTTTCCGCGAATAATTTCGAGCCGTTCTGCTGGTTCGCTGCTGTCCGCCCCCGTTTTGTTGTTCTCAACTGACGTTCCTTTTTCCAGAGAACCGAAATACGGTTGACTTACCGGCATGGCGGCTCCATCGTATCGTGTCGCCCCGGCATCATCGGTTATCGGGACAACTCTCGGTCTGCCGTAGGCGGAAAGCGACTTCGATCTTGATTGATGTTCAGCAAAGCACGCAACGGCAAGCCAACGTTTTTCCCGCAAAACCAGCCTCCCGGTGGTCGGCCTCGTAGCATTACTTATCTGACGCACAATGAGTCCGCCACCGTCGCGAGCCGCCCAACGCCGCTCGGGCTCAAGCGCGATCGGCTGGAACCATCGAGTCTTGCACTAATTCCGGAACGAGGGCTCGTGAAACGAACCCGTTTTCCCGGGAGGAAAGCCTGGAGCTGTTCCGTAATCAACAACGGAATCAATCGATGTCGGCAAGAGGGTCGGACGCTCCCAAAACGGCAGCGGACGCGTCGGCCATCAGTGGCGCGACCACGCTGATACTGCCCGTGTAGGCAGGCGCGGCGTCGCCTTGATTGTCGGCCGACTGAATGCTGTACGTGTGCGAGCCCGCGCGAAGCGGCCCGAATGTGCCGCCGAAATACCAGGTATCGGCGCCGCCCGAGTACGGGCCGTAAATCGTGCTAACGGCCTGGCCATCGACCATCAGAGACTTGCTGCCTGCACTGGCGGCGCCGTTGACCGCCCACGTGATCTCAAGCGGGTCGGCCGATTGCAAGACGCCGCTCTGGGTCTTGGTATCCACCGCCACCACGCTGGAAATCGTGATGCTCGCCGGGCTGACCACGCTGAAACTGCCCGTGTAGGCAGGTGCAGAGTTGCCTTGATTATCGGCCGACTGAATGCTGTACGTGTGCGAGCCCGCGCTCAGCGGCCCGAATGTGCCGCCGAAATACCAGGTATCGGCGCCGCCCGAGTATGGGCCGTAAATCGTGCTGACGGCCTGGCCATCGACCATCAGCGACTTGCTGCCTACACTGGCGGCGCCGTTGACCGCCCACGTGATCTCAAGCGGGTCCGCCGATTGCAAGACGCCGCTCTGGGTTTTGGCATCCACCGCCACCACGCTGGAAATCGTGATGCTCGCCGGGCCGACCACGCTGAAACTGCCAGTGTAGGCAGGTGCAGAATTGCCTCGATTATCGGCCGACTGAATGCTGTACGTGTGCGAGCCCGCGCGAAGCGGCCCGAACGTGCCGCCGAAATACCAGGTATCGGCGCCGCCCGAGTATGGGCCGTAAATCGTGCTGACGGCCTGGCCATCGACCATCAGAGACTTGCTGCCTGCACTGGCGGCGCCGTTGACCGCCCACGTGATCTCAAGCGGGTCGGTCGATTGCAAGACGCCGCTCTGGGTCTTGGTATCCACCGCCACCACGCTGGAAATCGTGATGCTCGCCGGGCCGACCACGCTGAAACTGCCCGTGTAGGCAGGTGCAGAGTTGCCTTGATTATCGGCCGACTGAATGCTGTACGTGTGCGAGCCCGCGCTCAGCGGCCCGAATGTGCCGCCGAAATACCAGGTATCGGCGCCGCCGGAGTACGGGCCGTAGATGGTGCTGACGGCCTTGCCGTTGACCATCAGCGACTTGCTGCCTACACTGGCGGCGCCGTTGACCGCCCACGTGATCTCAAGCGGGTCGGCCGATTGCAAGACGCCGCTCTGGGTCTTGGTATCCACCGCCACCACGCTGCCGATCACCGGGCCGACGACGACCGGGCTGGCAAACACGTACGCCGCACCCGTGTTTCCGTCCGGTGGGTCGTAGTCGCCGGGTGTCGGCCCGTACTGCGGCGCACCAACGACGATCAGGCTGGCGCCGGCCGCGACAGACGTGCCGAAGAAGTCGGTGGCAGCGCCGTCGGAGGCGATCAGTTTGGTGGTGGTTGTGATGTTCGCCCAACCGGAGCCGGTATTGGTGAACACGTAAGCGGCGCCTTGTTCGTTGTTGTTGCCAATCTGGTCACCCCACGCCCCGGCGACAATCGTGTTGCCGCAAATGGAAACCGACAAGCCGAAATCACCGGCCACGCCGCTATCGGCCGCACTCAGTTTGGCGGTCTGGGTCATGTTCGCCCAGCCGGAGGGAGCCTCGGTGAACACGTAGGCCGCGCCCGCTTGGTTCACACCGTTGACGGTGGCGTACGGCGCTCCGGCGACCACCGTGTTGCCGCTGATCGAAACCGACCAGCCGAGTTCGTCGCCGTAGACCGTACCTCCCGCATCCGCGCCGTCCGACGCAGTGAGGATGGCATCCTGAGTCCAAGCGGAGCCGGACCCCGTAAACACGTAGGCTTCGCCCTTGTTGCTGTCGGCCGAGTCTGCCCCAACGGCAATCGTGTTGCCGTCGATCGAAACCGAACCGCCGAAATAGCTGCCCAGGTAGCCGTTGAACGTACCGTCGGACGCAGTGAGTTCGGCGGTCTGAGTCCAAACGGAGCCGGATCCCGTAAACACGTAGGCCGCACCGGGGCCCGTGCTGATCATGCTCTCGCCAACCACAATCGTATTGCCGCTGATCGCCACCGAAATACCGAAGCAATCGCCTGACACAAGACCGGGCACGGTGAGTTTGGCAGCCTGAGTCCAAGCGGAGCCGGACCCCGTAAATACGTAGGCCGCACCTTCATTGTTGTTGGCGGCGCTCGCGCCGATGACGATGGTATTGCCGCTGATCGCAACCGTTTGGCCGAATTGATCGCCCGACGTGCCGTCGGGGCGCGGTGCAGCTCGGCCGCCTGGGTCCAAGTCGTCCCGCTATACGTGTAAACGTAGGCCTGCGCCCGTGCCGCCGTTGGCTTTCACTGCCCCGACGACGACCGTGTTGCCGCTGATCGCTTCATCCGTTCCGAAAGCGTCGTTCAACTGGCCGTTGGACGCCAAGAGTTTGGCTTGCTGGCCGATGATCGCCGCAATGTTCTGGCTCGGGACGGCAGGCGGGACGGTCAAGGCCGACACGACGGAGAGCAGAGCCCGCTGCTCCAAACATTCAAGCCGCAGCCGGTGCTGCAACGCCCTGTGCCGTGGTGGGTTGCCCCGACCGTGCGAGAACCGATGCAAAAACGTGTTGATCGTGCTCATGTCTCGACGCTCCGGTTACTAGAGCCGTTATCATTCGGCGTAGAAGCGTGGGCCGGACTTGCCCGGCCTCGGCTAGTAACCTTTGCTCGGCAGTTGTTGTGCCAACCATAATTTCCCGGCTTTCTTGCCGATTCCGTGCTCTGGCGAATGTCGAATTGATGACACCGCGCCGCGACATCGCGTCAGATAAAGTCCGCCTCGCCTGGCAAATGACGGCTGCACCGACTCGGGACGGCTCCAAGCACTTCATCAACGGGGTAAGCGCCCGTTGGTACAAGCGACTGGAGCGCGGCACCTTTCCGATCCTGAAGCCTTTTGGCACGCACGAAGGAACCGTGGGGCTTTCCTAACGACTCGGATCCCGGATGCTGATGTCCGGCATCACCAGCACGGCGCGTTCCTGCTGGAGCAGGTCGAGCCGCCGCAACGCCGCTTTCGACCGTCTCCAGCCGCTCGCGGATCGAGCCCCTTCAGATGCGGCAGGGCCAGGTCGAGGATCGAAGACCCGCGGGGCGACGCGATTCCGGACGCCGGAAGCGCGAGATGATTGGGGTCGCGATCGCCGTCCGACAGTTCCTCGACGAGGACCTCCATGAAGTTCTTCGGCTCGGGATACACGCGGACCTCGTAATCCTTGAGCTTCGCCTGTTCGGCGACGTGCCGGATGGCGTCCTCCAAAGTGCCGATCTTGTCGACCAGGCCCAGGTCCAGGGCTTGCTGGCCGGTGAACACGCGCCCGGCAGCCAGTTCGTCGATCGGCTTTTGAGCTTCGCGCCGCGGGCCGCGACCACGTGCCCCTTGAATACGCCGTAGACGTCGTTCATCCAGGTTTGCATTTTCTTGCGTTCCGCCGTCGGTAAACACGGCGTCGGAGCTGAGCAGCCCGGCGTTGGCGCCGCGACGGCTGCTGTCCCAGGTGATCGCCGATCTTGTTCCACATGTCGGTCGTGGCGAACTTTCCGCCGAGCACGCCGATCGAGGCGGTGATCGTCGTGGCGTCGGCGAAGATCGTGTCGGCGCCCATGGAGACGTAGTATCCGCCGCTGCCGGCCACGCTGCCCATGGAGACCGACGAAGGGCTTCTTGGCCTTGACCCGCTTCGTGGCGTTGAGAATGATCTCGCTGGCCACGGCCGACCCGCCCGGCGAGTTGACCCGCAGCACCACCGCCTTCACGTCCTTGTCATCGGCGATCTTGTCGAGCGCCTTGCGGATGGGCGTGCTATAGGCGTCGGACTCGGCGCCGAAGGGGCTGGGCTCGGGCTTGCCCGGCAGGATCGTGCCGTCGACGTACACGATCCCGATCACGTCCTTGCCGGGCGCCTTCTTCTTTCCACCCTCCGAGCACTTTCACCCAGAACTGGAACAGCCCGAAGGGCGAGGAAAAATCGACGCCCTCCGCCTGCCGCTTCTTGCCGTACTTCCTGTCGAACTTCACGTCTTCGCCGAACTTTTTGCGCAGCTCGGCCTCGAAGTCCTGGCGGTGCTGGACGCTGTCGATGATCCCTTGCTGCACGGCCTGCTCCGGCGTGTAGAGCGCGCCGTCGACCCACTGGCGTACCCGCTCGGGCTTCACGCCGCGGCCCTGCGCCACCAGTCTTCTGGTAGCTCTCGTAGAGGCTGTCGAGGAGCCAGTTCCGCATCCGCGCGGCCTCGGGGCTGGGGCCTTTCCGCATGAAGATCTCCGCCGCGCTCTTGTACTCGCCGCAGGTGAGGAAATCCGGCTTCACGCCGATCGCGTCCAGCAAGCCCCGCACATAGGGCGACTCGGCGTTGAAGCCCGCGATGATGATAATCGCCGTGGGAGTCACGCTGATCCGGGAGGCCCCGGCCAGCCAGCGCCAGCGACCGCGTCATCAAGACCGCGTCGACGTGGGCGTACACCTCCTTGCCCGCCGCCTTGATCCCGTCCAGGGCCTGGCGAAGCTCCTCGCATTGCGCCAGATCCGAGGTCGACCTCGTCCAACAACAGCACGACGGCCTTGACGTTCGTGTCGTCCTTGGCCTTTTTCATCCGCTCGACGACGTCCTTGAGCGAGGTCCGGTCGATCTTCGAGAAGAGCGGAAATTCCTCCCCGTGCGGCTTCTCCATGATTGGCTTGTCGAACGTGAAGACGGCGATGACCGCCTTCCCGTCTCCTTTGTTCTCCGTCTTTTCCCCTTCAGCCCGCGCCGGCGGCACGGCGATCAGGCACACGGCCAGGGCAAGCGATGGATACTTCAGCGTTCGCAGCATGATGGAACCTCCTTAAGGAAATGGTGAGTACCGGTTCTCATCGGTCGAGTTTTTCGCGGGTTGGTGCTGGCGTGGTTCTATTTCGACTACCGCGGCACGGGCCAGGTTCCGACGATGCGGTCGGGCAGGCCGCGCTCCGGCAAGGCCGCAGAGAGGATCGCCAGCCCGCAATACAGCCCGAAAAAGAGCGCAGACGGCCACCCGCTCAACATCGTGGAGTTCGGATTGTCCGAAATTATTTTAACGGCGGCGACAAGGCCCGGTAGCAGGCATAACGGGCTCCACGCCACAAAGATCCGGCGAAATACGCCCCAGCGGGAAGCCCGCTTGCCATCCCGCTGGACGAAAGCCACTCCCGCCATGCGTAACACCACGCCGCCGCGAAACAACAGTGCCGCGACCAGGCCCGGCAGGCAGACATACATCCCCAGCAACAAGGCTGTCATCAACAGCGGCTGTGGCTCGTGAAAGGACACGAACTTGTCCAGGTACGGTTGTAGCGCGGCGTCGGCTTCGGTGATTTCCTCTTTCGTCTGCGCGGGATGTTCGGCAACGCTCTGTTCGGCGAATCGCCGGTCATCATCCTCTTTGATCAAGGATGATACAATCGGGCTGTTCCAAGAGGCGTCGTCGCTCACCAGCGCCCGATAATGGCTGGCGATGAAGATGGCCATCTGGCGGTCGGCAACCTTCCTATGCCCGGGCGAGTATGCCGTGGTCGAGTACTTCGGTTGTCGCTGCTGCAGCAGAAAGGAGAGTTCCATAAGACCGGGATACGTCTTCTCGATCGTGTTCATGCTGAAAGCCATGAACACGCTCATATACACTATCGGGATGATGCACCCCGCCACCACGGCTGCACGCCGCCAGCGCGAGACCGAAGTCATGCGCCGCAAGAGCGGCTGGAGTGCGCCGGCGACGGCGTTCGCGTCAGGAAACTGCGGTAATTGTTCGAAGAAACTACGGGCGTGCAGCGGCAGCGGAACGGCCGGCACATCCGGGGTTTTTGCCGCGAGATCCAGCCGGCCTTCCAACGCGGCAACGGCGACTTCGCCGAGAAAGCGTTGCCTTCTTCCCATCTCGGGTACGGGCAAAGCGGCGGGCACGTCGCCCGCTGGCTGACGACTGGCTGTTGCAAGGCCCGGCGCCGGAAAGTCGAGCAGCTTGGCCCGGCCATCACCGGTGATCCACACGCGATCGAGCGCCAGCACCTCGGGCAGCGTACCGTCCTTTTCCGCCGCGCCGAGTTCTCTGGCCAGGTCATAAAGCCAGAACCGCACCTGGCTCCACGGCTGTCGCTTCGGGATCAGATGCAACAGCGGCTTGCCGCTGACGCCTTCAAATGCATCCCAGTTCTCCTCCGGCGAGCGCCGCCCCGTGAGCCAGCGCAACCGGCCCACCCGGCCGATGTTCCCCAACTGCGGCGGGAATGCCGGAGTGCCGGGCGGCACCGTGCGAATCCAAACCCGGCGCAACAGACGCAAGTCATAGCCCAACAGCCACTCGCCGCCGGCGTTTGTTTCCAGCGTTTCCAACACGTGATATGGCCCGACCGTAGGCTTGGCTTCGATGGCAGGCGGTGGCATTTCGTCCGCCGAAAGGACAGGCCGCAATTCGACAGCCGCCCGGGAAATCACCCGCGTTCTACTGACCAAATCCTGCACGGCGGCAAAGCCGTTCCGTCGGCGGGCGGTGCAGAACAGCAATCCCAGCACGACGTAAAACGAAAGTCCAACCAATAGCTGAATTACCATCGAACTCTTCATCATGGCCGTTGAATCACCGCGGGAGACGATCCAGGACGGCACCGCCGGCAACGCCACACAAAGCAAGGCTCGCAAGAAAGCCCGAACGAGGCCGGGCGGATTCTGTCGGGCCTGACGACGCGCAGGCGGCAGAGGGCCTTGCCCGCGGCGGCGCCGCATACGCCCTCGAACACCGTGTAGTAGAGAAGAATTGCGCAAGGACATCCAAACATCCAGAGCAGCGACTCCAGGGGCGAACGCCTAGAGGCAGGCATCAACCAATCCATCGGGTTCCCATACCACAGCCAGATGATCGCTGCGCCGACGAGACTGATGGCGACATAGTCAAGCACGCCGGCCAAGAGTCGGAGGCTCAAGGTCGCCGGCGTCGGCGCCGTCGAGGTGTAGGGGGCCAGGGCTCGCCGCAGGTCGTCATAGCTCTTGAAGCGATCGGCAGGCTGTTTCGCCAGGCAGCGCTGGATCACGACCGCCAACCCCTTGGGATTTCTCGGCGGAAGCTGCGAGGCGAGGGCGCAGGCTTTTCCAGTACGCTCGCCGTGAGTTGCACGAGGTTGCGCCCTCGAAGGGCACGTGCCCGGTCAGCAGGTAAGAACAGCGTGGCGCCGACCGAGTACATGTCGCGAGCGGACATTCAATTCGTCGCCGCGAAGTTGTTCCGGCGAGCAGAACGCCGGCGTTCCGACCAGGCGCCCGCCGCCGTAATGCCGGCTCCGCCCGCACGGCCGTGGAGATCGAGAGTCCGAAGTCGCCGATCTTGATCGTGCCGTCAGCGTCCTCGAAGCAGTTCCCCGGCTTGATGTCGCGGTGCAAAATGCCGATCGCCTGCGCCGCTTCCAGGCCGGCGATGATTTCCAGAATTGCGTCCACCGCGAGGGGGACGGGCATGGGGCCGCGGTCTTTCACGCGATCCAGCAGCGTGCCGCCGGACACCAGTTCCATGCTGATGGTTGGCGTGTCGTCGATTTCCTCGGTGCCGTACACGTAAACGCTGTTCGGATGATTGATCGAGGCGGCCAGCCGGCCCTCGCGGAGAAACCGGGCACGGTCCACGGGCGAATCGAACTGCCGCCCCAACACCTTCAGCGCCACCCGCCGCCCCGTGTCCTCCTCTTCGGCCTCGTAGACCACGCCCATGCCGCCCCGGCCCAGCAGGCGGAGGATGCGATACGGGCCGAACCGCCCGCCGACCTGCGGCAGAGTGCGCTGGTGTCCGCCGCCCCCAGCCACGGCGACGGTCGCGTCCGGGTCGGTTTGGCTGGCCAGGCCGGCTTGCAGCAGACAGCGAGGGCACAGGCCGCGTGCCGCGTCGTCGGTCAGCTCGGCGCCGCATTCGGCGCACGTTTTCCGTGGTGCGTTCATCGGTTTCCCCGCAGAAGGTTCCGCCCCCATCCTTACAGACAGAAACCGGCGCAAAGGTTACAGCGAATTACGCCTTTGTTTTCCCACCGCGGAAAAGAGTTGACGGATCTCGCTGTCAATCTCCGCCGGGTCAGCCACGGTTTGCGCAATTTCGTCCCGGAGTACCCCCCGATAGCGCCCTCGATCAGGGAAGGAGACCGAAGAACGTTCGTTTCCAGGGAACGTTTGGGAGCCGAGGTTGCCCTCAATCTAGCGGGTGGGCACCGAATGTCAACAATGGCTCCCTTTCCGGCGCCCGGCCGACGATTCACGGCCGCCCGTACTTTCCCGGCCACATCACTCCTAGCTGGTGTCGCCGGGGCATCAATATGCCTTGCATTGATGGGCCGCTTGCCGATCCATCTCCCTCAGATGAGGCCGCTTGCGTCTCAGATTCTTCTCCGGCAACGTTGGATGAAATCGCGGGAGGTGCTGCGAAAAAAGGTGGTGTTTCGGAGTTCCAAAGAAACGGTGGGGATTTCGAGACGCCAACACGGATTTCCTCGCGGCGCTACGATGCCGCCAGAGTTGCTTCTGTTGAGATCTGGCGGCAATTGTCCGACGGCCTCTTACTTCAACCTCGACGAGCCTGGCACCGACTGCGCGTTGGGCACACCGGGCGGCGCGTCGGCGTCGCGCACCGACAGATCGGCGTAGATCACCCGGTACTTCTTCGCATCTTTCGGGCGATACCAGAAGATCGGCTTGTCGGCCGCTCCAAACGAAACGCCTTTGCCCGCGTAATGCACGTCGGCGTCGCGTGGGAGTTGAAGGACAAACCCTAGACCGCGGGTAAGCCTCGTTTCGGCATCTAAACTCTCCTGAATCGCCTGGTCGGTCTCCTTGCTGCCTTCCTTGATCTGTTCCTCGCCGGGCCTCTTTCCGTTGGTCGATCGGCTTGTGTCAGTCACGGCGGCCGTTCGTGTGGAACTGAAAACCGCCGCGTCCGGAAAGGTGCCTCCGCTTTGTTGACTGTACTGACGAAGCGTCTCGATCAAGTCCTTTTCCTCTGGTGCCGAGGCGTCCATCTGTACCCTTTGTGTTGTGTAGCCGGCCGGCGGCTCGACGCTGAACAGCGACTCGTCCAGATCAACGTTGAATACGAAATCACTCATTGTGATCTGCACTTCTTTACCGGCACTCCGTGCGTTCATTTCGACGCGGATCGGCAGGCCGGACTCGGGATCACCCCAAAGACTCATCACCATGTCGTCTGTTCTGCTCAATCGGTATCCGACAACCCTGTGTCCGTCAATCTCCTTCTCGCCCAACGGGGCACGTTTGACTTCCGGCCAGTCGCGCATCCAAAAGCAGCGACCGCCATTCGGCAAACGGGTCCATCGAGGCCCTCTCCTTGGGCATGTTCGCGTAAGTGGTCACCATCGCCGTTTTTCGCCCAGGATCGAGGGAGATCATCTTTCCCTTCTGAAAATCCCAGATCGTCACCGTCCGCATCTCGCCCCCGCCTGGCATTTCTGTCCGAGTCTCTTCCCGCGTTCGGTAGGGACACAGTACCATCCTCTCGTCCGTTGATAGGAGCCGGCCCTCCCTCGTGGCAGTCACTTTGTATTTGGCACTTTTCGCATCGAGGAATGGCTTGGTGAAGTCGGCGAAGGCCGGCGTTGTGCCGACACTGTGGAACCACAAGGCGACTCCTGTAACGGTGAGAATGAAAACAACCGCCGCTGCAATGCGGGAAACCGGGGACCGCATAATCCGCCTCCAAGTCGCAAGGGAATAGACAAGATATGTCAGAGGAGCCCTCTTTGCCGCGTCGCCATCCAAGGCGCCCGGCAACTTGCACGTACGACTGTTTAGCCTGGCCCGCACGCGCTCAATGAGTTCTGGGGCAGGCTCTACCGATAGCTGATCGGTGCGCAAAAGCAGTTCACGAATCATGGTCTCGTCGCGACGGTCTCCCTTGGGATCATCTCTGGTGTTCATGGCCTCTCCCCTCTTTTTGGATTTGAGAAGTACCAACCGAGCAACGACCGAAATTGTTCCCGCGCACGGGAGAGAAGTGATTCCACGGATTTGATCGATTTGCCCGTCTTGGCCGCGATCTGTTCGACGGAAAGTCCTTCGACATATTTGTCGGTTAGCATTTGGCGACGGTCTGGCGGGATCAACAACAAGGAAGCACGCACCACCGAGGCTCGTTCCAATTGCTCGACGATGTCACCCGGCAGAACCGCCCCGTCATCGCTCTCAGCAGCAGAGTCTAGTTGACCTGCCAAACGGACGGGACTGGATGACATCTGTTTACGCCAGTACAAAGCCACCCTTCGCCGGGCAATTGCAAAGAGCCATGCTCGCAACTCGCCACGATGGGGGTCGAATTGCGCGATATGGTTGATGGCGTCGAGCCATGTGTCCTGGAATACGTCTGCCGCCGCCGCATGATTGCCACGAACAAGCCGAAACACGAAGCCATACACCTCGTGGACGTGCTCCTGATAGAACACGTCCCAAGCGGCAGGGTCTCGTTGTTGAAGATCCCGGCAGGCGATGCTCATGCACCTTACCTAGGCTATAGCCACAGTCCTTGGCCGACCGTAGAGTATATGCGCGACCAGAGAGAATCCTTCGAGGAAAAAGTCAAACGGCAGTTCTCTTCTTCATGTTTCGGGTCATTCTGGCCCGCGGCAAGCCATATGCGAATACGTAGCTGTGCCCAGAAGCTGGTTACATCGCCGGATTAGGGTGTTGTGGCATTCCGGAAAAGGTCGCTTTGATGGGCCGCCAGTCCCCACCATCTAAGAAACCGTAATCTGTGGTCTAGACAACCGAGTCCACCTCACATTATAGTGAGCGGCCAGTGGGTGCCAATTGCCTTGTTCCACCTCTCCAATTCTTAAGGAGTTCTTTCGGGATGAACAGAGCCACTGGCGTATTTCGTGCCAGCCTCCGCGTGGCGATTGTGCTTCTGGGAACGGCGGCGGCGTATGCTGCCGCGCCGGACAAGCCGTCACAGCCGATGCCCAAGCTCGGGACGGCACGCATTCTATCTAGCGGCGAACTGGAATTCAGCCGTGTGCCCACGCCCATGCCGAACGCCGCGGAATGGCGCAGCTTCCGCCTCTCAACCGGGAGCTTTTGGGTTCGCCAGAACGGCAAACTGCTCGATGCGACGGCCGCGGCGGCGGTTCTCAAGGAGGCGAAACCTGTGGTGTTCGCCGAGTTGAACCTGAACCAGGAATTCGATGAATTCTATCTTCAGTTCTTCAAGCCCGAAACCATCATCGTAGGACATTGGCAGCAGTTCTCGTACGCGGCGGGCGTGGAACTTCCGCCCACGGCGGCAACGGTAATCGCCGAACCGTGTTCTTCGGCTGCCGCACCAGCGAATTCAAACCCCGGCCGTGCGCCTGCGACAGGGCCGGCCGATTCAGGCCCGGCAGTCGCTTCCATGGTGCCGTCGGTTCTTTCGGCAGCGCCGATCCCGGCGCAAGCACTCGCGCCTCCGGAAGACGCCAGTGGGGCGCCCGTGCACGTCCTTCCTACCCAGGCCGCTTCGTCGTCTTCGTACCAGCTAAACCCGGCGGATCGCGCCGCGCCGGCATCGACGAAGCCTACTATAGAAATCGAACGAATCGACGAAAGCCGAGTTCGAGCGGTTGCAGCGGATCGCCGAGCGGCAGAAAACGTCCCAAGGCGGTTCTGGAATCGAGCAGGTTTTTGGGCAGATGTTTGAAAATGCATTTGCCGGCTGTGGCGCCATGGGAGACCTCGACGAGAACAGCGTCATCATCCTGGCGCAGGACCCGCATGAGCGTCTCGTGAGCATCGACTTCTTCGACCACAACGGCCAACCTGTCCAGACACGCACATGGGTCCGAAACGGCGACCGATACGTCTATAATTTTCCGCAGAAGCTACCCAGCGACACCGAAATACGGGTTCTGTTGGCGACGCCCGGCGCGACTGTGGCATTTCCGTTTGAACTGAAGGACATCCCGCTCCCGTGATATCGGTGCGCCGGAGCTTCAACGCATGCCGGCGTCAAAGTTTCCATCGCGCTATGAGAACTTCATCGTTCGGTGCGCCACCGCATCGGCGTAGGAATCGTCCTGCAAAATCTTCCTTTGATGGGCCGCTTGCCGGACCATCTCCCCCGGATGAGGCCGCTTGCGTCTCAGGTTCTTCTCCGGCGCCGTTGGATGGAACCGCGGGAGGCGTTCCAAAAACAAGCGGTCATTTTCTGCCACTTCTCAGAATACGGATGAGTTTGCCAGATGAGATAAGCATTCTGCGAGTCCGCCCGCAACTTGCTTACGGTTCATTAGAACGAGAGATGGAAGGATTTCCGGTGAACGCCAGTGACTTCCGGCAATCATTTTTCCCCTGCCGCACTCGGCTGGGTGTCGGCAATTTCGTAAAGGCTCGTCACCTTGACGTCGGGATCTTGTATCCCGCGGGCCGTAGCGAGCGCGTCGCCGAGGAACCCGGCCTTCGCCTGTGCGATGGCAACCGCATGCGCGGCCCATGCTTTGCCCATTTGGATACCTTCCATATCGCGGTACTCATCGGCCGTGTCCGGCTCTTCTAGTCTATTTGCCGTGACAAGTGCCTCGGAGAAGGTCTGACGGGCCAGCTCTTTCTCTCCTGCCTCGGCGCGGCGAGCGCCGATCGCGCAAAGGGTCCACACCTTTTCGTCCGTCGCTTTTCTTTGGGCACGGACAGTGATCAAGGCATCCTCAAGGAAACCGGCCTCCCATTGGGCATCAGCGATCTCGATCAAGGCGGGCTTTTCGTGGGGCATCATTTCCGCAATCGGTGCTTCCTTGTCGTGGATCTCCCTATGCGCGACGCCGCAAGCATCGGTGAACGCGTCGATCAAGATCTTGCGGGCTTCCTCAACCTGCCCTTCCTTGAATCGCGAGAGAGCCACCTTCGCCAGCGTTTTGGCCTTAAGTTCACCCTCTTTCATTTCGCGGGCCGTGGTCAGCGCGGCGGTGGAGAGTCCCGCCTCTAATTGCGAATCGGCAACGTCGGCAAGGGAAGACATCTCTTGCGCTTGCCGAGCCACCTCGAACGCCTCACAAAGAGTCTCTCGCACGCCGTCCGTTTGGCCGGCTTTGGCCTGGACATCGGCAATGTGACGCAACGCCGAAACCTTGTTGACCGTTCTCTTGATCTGCCGTGCTGTGGCCAATGCTTCGGCGAAATGCCCCTCGTCACCTTGGGCGACAGCGAGTTCAGAGAGCGTTTTTCGCTTCTCGCTCTTGGCATGCTTTTCGTCATCATTCAGATTCTCCCCTTGAGGCACGACCGCGGCCGCCTCAGCAGAAATCTTGCGAGATTCTTCCGCCAGTCCCGCTTTGGCCTGAGCGTCAGCAATCTCGTCGAGCGCCTTTTTCTTCTCGCGCTGGGCCGCCGCCAAAGGCACAAAGAACCTGCCTTTCAGCGTCGACACTTTGATCTGCCGCGCGGCGGCAAGGGCCTCAGCCCACGTCTGACGGGCCTCCGGCAAGAGTCCCTTCTCAGCCTGTGCCGCGCCAATCCGGCAAAGCGTCGCCGACTTCTCAGCCGGGCCCTTGATGCAACGGGCCGTCGTAAGCGCCTCCGTGTAGAGCCCTTCTTTGGCCTGGTCGTCGGCGAAGTTACCCAGTAATAGATCACCGTCCTCCATGCTTTTGGCAGCGGCCAACGCCGAAGCTTTGGTTTGGCGGGCCTGATCGCGGAGACCGGCGGCAATCTGTGCATCCGCGATGCGACACAGAAGACACGCTCTGTCACGCGGATACTTGACCTCATGTGCAAAGTCCAGGGCGTCGGCGAGGAACCCGCAGTCCAACGCGACCTCCGCAACCTCCCCCACCCCCGCCCACGCTCCACAGTCGCTGCTATCGTCGGGATGCTCGGCCTTCTCCGCCGCAGCTAGCGCCTCGGCAAAAGTGCGATGGGCCTGATCCTCCATTCCAGCCTTTGCTTGCGCGAGGGCTAGAAGGCTCAGAACCTCCGCCCTGTCCAGGCCTCCTTCGATCATTCCGGCCGCAGCAACTGCTTCATTCAGAGTCGCGCGGGCCTCCTCGATCTGTCCCTTTTCGGCTTGCGCGACGGCAACCCACCCGAGAGCACTCGTTTTCGCGGCTGGCGGCTCAATCAATCGCCCGGCGGCGAGCGCCTCGGCAAGCAGCCCCTCTCTGCGCCGGGTGCCGCTCAGCCCAACAAGAAAGTCCGACCTGTCACGTGGATCATCGATTGCACGGACGGCCTCGACCGCATCTTTCTCAGTCTGGCGGGCCTGGTCCGGCTGCCCGGCTGCCGATTGCGCGGCCACAATTGCATAGAGAGCCCAAGCCCGACGCGCCGCTTCCCGAATATTGCGGGCAGTGGCAACGGCGTCGGCGAAGGAGCCGGTATTCGCCTGCGCCCGGCAATCGCCGTAAGAACCGTCGATTTGGCATAGAAGGCATCAACAGTCGTGGTGCCGCGGAACGAGATTTCACCAAACGGTTTGATTTCGCTTGCCGTGGCCAGCGCTTCGGCAATTAGGCCCGCATTAACCTGTGCGACTGCAATGTCATAAAGGCGCCACGACCAGACCAACTCGTCATCGCCTTCCGCTTGACGGGCCACAACGAGGGCCTGGGCGAAACTCTCGCGCGCTTCGGTCGTGTGGCCCAGTTCGGCCTGGAAAGAGGCAACTCGAATTAGGATGTCTACCCGAGAGTATGGCTTGTCCTCCGCGCCGAGGGCGTTGACACGAAGTTTCAGTGCCATCTCCGCGTCGCCCATGCTTGCCAGACATCGGCGATCTCGCGAAGGGCCGCCACTTTCGCATCCGGGTCCGTCATGCACTGGCTGACCGTCGTCGCCTCATCCAGCGTCTGGCGGGCCCGGTCTGCTCGGTCCGCGCGATGCTGAACGTCGGCAATCTGACAGAGCGCCTTCACCCTGGTCTCCGGCCGTTTGATCCCGTCCGTCGCGGCGACCGCCTCAGCTAGCGGCTGACGGCTCTGTTCCGCCTGGCCGTGGTCGGCGTAGATACGAGCGGCTTTGCACAGCGATTCGACCCTGAGTGGCAGATTGCCGATCTTGCGAGCCGTCGTCAGCGCATCGGGCAACAACCCCGCCTCGCTTTGGGCGTCGGCAATATGGGAGAGCGACTCAGCTTTCCAGTCATCGTCCGTGCCCGCCAGGGCGGCTGCAACGGCCTCGGCGAAAGTCTGTCGAGCCTGCTCAGCCGCCGCCGCCGCCATTTCGGCGGAAGCCATTGCGCATAGGGTTTCCCTTTGTGTTGTCCTCGGTGCGATGCGGCGAGCCGCCGAGATCGCCTCGGCGTGATGCCCGGATTTGGCCCCCGCATCAGCAATTGCAGATAGTGCATCGGCTTTTAAGTCCTTCTTGGCAATTTGCTCAACCGTGGCGAGCGCATCGTCGAAGTGATTCGCTTTAGCTTGCGCAGCCGCAACGATCCGGAGGGCAAACGATTTTGCCCGCGGTCCCTGGATCCTGTGGGCCGTGGCAGCGGCATCCTCGAACCAACCGGCGTCTGCCTGATTAGATGCAATCTCACTGAGGACTCCACTCTTCTCTCCTGATCCGCCGTAGTTGCTGTCGTAAGTCCATGAATAATCGACCTCCCGAGCGGCCGCAAAGGCTTCGGCGAGGGTTCGCCGGGCCTGGTCTTTTCGCGATGCGTTAGCTTGATCGCGAGCAATCTGGCAAAGGACCGATGCCTTCTGTTGCGCGTCCTCGATGTGACGAGCGGCCTCGAGTCGCCTCGGACCGAATCACTGTCGGCGAGACAGCATCCAAGGCATCTGCCGGGGCAGTCTTGGCTTCAGGTGGCGCATCTGCGGACTCAACCTCGCTATGGACACTCCAGGCGACGACAACCGCGAAAAGGGCAACCAGAACCGGGCGGCCGCAATGGCGCTGGCCAGTGTCGAGTCGGCGCATTGTTATCTCCTCGGACTGCTCCACAAACCATTTTCACTTATTTTCAATCCGTATGCCACTCTATTTCATGCCTGATAGTCAGCGCAAAGCACAGTGTCAAACGGCTGGAGCCCTGCCGTGACCAATTGCAGAAGCGTTTGAACGGGAAACTGTTGTCAAACCCGCCAGCGATCCCCTCAGTGTAGTGGGGCACCTTGAACTGTCAAGAATTGTTCCCTTTCCGACGCTCCGCCGACAATTCACGGCCGCCCGTTCTTTCCCGGCCACATCACTCTTTTTCCAGAGAACCGGAATACGGTTGACTTACCGGCATGGCGGCTCCATCGTGTCGCGTCGCCCCGGCATCATCGGTTATCGGGACAACCCTGGGTCTGCCGTAGGCGGAATGCGGCTGTCTTCGTCAAATAATTGTTCCGCCGACAGCGGCCAACCGGCAGCGAACTCGACGCGGGGCGGACATCACGGCGTGCGGCAATTTCCTAAAATCGATCGTCTCTCCGTCGTTCCCGTCTCTCTCCTGCGGTTGCCGTCTCTGTCCTTCTCGTCTCTCTCTTCTACGATTGATGAGTAGGATCGGCCGGCAAAAATGGCCGGAAACCAGCACGGCGCCAAGATCGCCACGCCCATCCAGAACCAATAAGAGAAAGGAATACCCATGTCCACGATGACCCGAAGCCGCGACGAGCCAGCCGCCGGATTGAAGCAGAAACAGTCGGCGTCTGCTTCCACGATGAAACTCGAAAAAGTTTTGTACACTGCCAAGGCCCACACGACGGGTGGCCGCGACAACGGCGCCTCGCGCAGCGACGATGGCCGCCTGGACGTTAAACTGTCGTCTCCCGGCGCTTCAGGGGCCGGCACCAACCCCGAGCAGCTCTTCGCCGCCGGTTGGTCGGCCTGCTTTCTTTCGGCGATCAAGCTGGTGGCCGGCAAAACCAAGGTCACGCTCCCGGACAACCTGGCCGTTGACGCCGAGGTGGACCTGGGCATAACCCACGGCACGTACGGCCTCGCGGCCCGTCTCAATGTGAGCCTGCCCGGCATGGAGCGCCAGGCCGCCCAGGCCCTGGTAGAAGCGGCGCACCACGCGTGCCCCTACTCCAACGCCACACGCGGCAACATCGACGTCGCAATCAACGTGCTCTAAAGCCCGCACGTGCCTGGTTGGGGTCGCGCTAGAACTGCCGCCCCAACAAGGGAACCGATCGATTTCCGCAAACGAACTCTTCACTTCAGAAAGGAATACCCATGTCCACTGTAACCCAAAGCCGCAACAAACCGGCCGCCGCCCCAATTGCCCGACGTCCCGTCACAGGAGACGAAACGACTTCCAAGGCGTGGGTTGCGAAAGCGGCGAAACAGCCGATGGTGCTTGAAACGGTCGATCTCGGACCGTTGGGCGCCGAAGACGTCGAAGTCGCCGTCGAACACTGCGGTCTGTGTCACTCCGATATCTCCGTCTTGAACAATGACTGGGGCTTCTCGCAGTACCCCGCGATTCTAGGCCACGAGGTCGTCGGCCTGGTCACGGCCGTTGGTCCGAATGCCAAGCGACTCAAGGTCGGGCAGCGCGTTGGCGTCGGCTGGACCTCCGCCAGTTGCATGCACTGTCGCCAGTGCATGTCGGGAAACCATAACCTTTGCCCGCAAGCGCAAGCAACCATCGTCGGTCATCGCGGCGGCTTCGCGACCCACATCCGCGCGCATTGGGCTTGGACCATCCCGCTGCCGGAAAAGTCGAACTTCACCGAAACCGGGCCGCTCCTGTGCGGAGGGGTCACCGTCTTCGCGCCGCTCGTGATGTTCGCCAAGCCGACCGATCGGGTAGGCGTCATCGGCATCGGCGGCCTGGGCCACCTGGCGGTCAAATTCGCGCACGCCTACGGCTGCGATGTGACGGCGTTCACGTCGAGGGAAAGCAAGTTCGAGGAAGCCCGGAGTTTCGGGGCGAATCACGTCTTCACGAGCGACGACGCGGCGGCGATCAGAAAACTCGACCGCAGCTTCAACCTGCTGATCAGCACTGTCAACGTGAAGCTCGATTGGGACGCGCTGATCGGCACGCTCGCGCCGAACGGCCGGCTGCACGTCGTCGGCGCCGTGCTCGAACCGATCCCGGTCGCAGCATTCTCGCTCATCATGCAGCAGCGCAGCATCTCGGGCTCGCCGGGTGGCTCGCCGCTGGCGATCGAGACGATGCTCGACTTTGCCGCACGGCACAATGTCGTGCCGCAGAACGAGCACTTCCCGATGAGCAAAATCAACGAAGCCTTCGCCCGCCTTGAATCGGGCAAGGCCCGTTACCGCATCGTCCTCGACGCGGATTTCTGATCCGCTCGGCCATCCTTCAGCGCTGAGTTGGGCTCCACCAACTGCTCGTCGAATTGCCGCACGAGCCGGGCGTGTAGCCAAGGCGTCAGACCAAACGCGATATGGTCAGTGGAGTCAACTGAAACTACCAGCCACTGGTCGATGTGACCGAAGCTGCTACTCGACCTGAAAGCGCGATTTCATCAGCACGACGACGTAGGGGTTCCAGGTGGACAGGCAATAGTAGATGTAGATCTCCGACCCTACGACCTTGGTGAATCGCTCGATGACATACGGGGCGTAAATGCCGCCAGGCGTGGCTTGCCATTCACTCTTCGGCTTGCCGATCACGGGACCGGCCAGGCCGTCGGGTGGATTGGCGCGAGGGTCATGGATGTACTTGCCTCTCGCCTGGTCGCGAACCGGATTAAAGATCACTTGGGGTTCGCTCCACGGCCCCCACGGCGTCCGCGAATAGGAAAATGCAACGCAACGCGTTGGCATGTTGCAGTCGTAGGTCATCAACCAGAGCTTGAGATCCTCGCACCACGTGACGGAAAGATCGCCCAGCGTGCCGTTGGTGACGACCGGCGCAGCGTCGGCTTCCTTGGCACTCCATGTGGGAACGCCGGCCGCATCCATGCCCGTGAAATAGTAGGTCTTTTGGCCCGTTTCAAAGTGGGCGGCCGGCACGATCGAGAGATAGGCGTCGCTCTTGCGGTACTTGCCCGTGCCCCAAATGATCACGTAGGGACCGCCGGGGGGCAGTCGTGGCATTGGCGCCGGCTGGAGGTGAAGCGACTGCGTAGTGAACCGGGCCGTCGGCGGTGCAGACATCGTGCGCAACGGGTCGAACTTCCCGGGCGGAATGAACCTGGTCAATACGGCCCGATCCTTGCTCCAGTCTTCCGAATGATCGGTACGCACGACCACGTACATCTGCCCGCCAAGGCTGATGCCGCCGACCGGCGTCTCAAATGGCCCCATGCTGATGCCAGGAGGCGCAATCACCAGGTACTTGCCGTGGCCGTCCATGAGAAAATCCAGACGGACGCCCTTTTCCGGATCGCGGGCGTCGCTAACGGCGATCGTGTCCTCCGCCCAGGACACGTGGCCCATCGTGTCGCCGAACAAAAAGTAGGCGTGACCGTCATGCTCCAAGGAGTAGCCCAGATCGGTGCCCAGCACTCCGAACCGGCTAAACGTCCGGCTCAACGTGGGGCAGTGCCGCTCCTTGTCCTCTTCGCCGATGAGTTGCTCGACCTTGACCGTCGAACCGGGTACGTAACGAAGAACCGGCTCGCCTTGCTTGTCCCGTGCAGCGGCGACGGGCGATTTCCCCTTCTCGGCCGCCGGAGTATCCGTCGGAGATTGCGCCGCGGAATGTCGGGCCGCCAGCATTGCCGCCACGAGGAACCCCAGCAAACCTGCATGAGAGATGCGCCCCCGGGATTTCAGACTGCTGAGCGTGCCGCGTGCTGACATTGCCACGATCCCCATTCTGGCCCGCCGCTCGACACGGGGTGTGTTGCGGTCTTCCCATGCCGTGTAGATTATCCGGCGGGCCGGTCGCTGTAGCAAGGCTAAATCAACGCCGCAAGAACCGTTTGCTGACTCTGCTCGCGTCCGCGCGACATCCTGAAATCGAATGAGGGTCACCATGGACACGGTTTGAAAGAATCTGCGCAAAATGGTTGACTTCAGTGGAGGTTGCTGTTATATAGGGGGTTAATCGGGCCGCATTCGGTCCCCCGCTTTGAAAGGACTTTCCATGCGATTTCGCTCTTTTTTGTGCGGGCTCGTCGTCGCCGCCGTGTCATTCATTTGCTCCGCCCGGGCAACGGCCGATACAATTTTTTACGACAATGGGCCGCCGCTGACGAGTGAGAACATACCTGACGCTGGCGAAATCGGCCCACAAGGTGTCGCCGCATCAGAGTCCTTTACAGTGTCCACGGCGACCTCCCTGACCGGCGCACAGTTCGCCCTTTGGGTCAACCTCGGCTATTTATATGGGATGCCGCCCGCTTGGAGTGTGGATTGGTCTATCGGCTCTACCGCCTTCGATAACACGTACGGCTCCGGTACGGCGTCTCTCACCAGTACGTCCTTAGGCATAGTTTCTCCTGGTGGATACACCCTCTTCAAGGAGTCTTTCCCCCTATCCTCAGCTTCTCCACTCACGCCCGACACTTACTGGCTCTCCCTTTCCAACCTCACGAATCTTGTTAACGGTTGGAACAACATCGATTCTTTGGCGGAGTCGGCCTCTCTTCCGGTAGGCAGTCAGGCTTATTGGCAGTGGAGCGGCGGGAACGAACCTGCGGCTCCCCCTGCGTCCTTCCAACTCTTAACGCCAGAGCCCTCATCCATCACGCTCTTGTGCTCGGCGCTGTTCGGACTCGGAGCAATTTATCTGCGTCGGCGTAGTGCAAAGGTTTGACGTCCGCCAACTCCTGGGCATAACCTTCCAGCCCACTCCGCAGCCGCCGCCAGCGGCGAATGCGTCAACACGGTTTTCGGTGCTAGTTCTTCGACAACCTGTTCTGTGTGCTAATTTCATTGGAGGCCGGGATGGTCTTTGACCGCTTGCCGTTCAATCAATGTGAACCCCGGCCCCATCTTCTGGTCAACTAGCACCGGTAGATTGGGGCAAGTTGGCCGTACGAGAATCGCAGGTTGGTGCGGGCGGCCACGTCGGCAGACATTCGGGTCGCAATGGACACCGTTTGAAAAAAACTGCGTTAAATCGTTGACTTCAGCGGGGGTTGCTGTTATATAGTGGGTCAATTGGGCAGCATTCTGTCCCCCGCTTTGAAAGGACTTCCCATGCGATTTCGCTCTCTTTTGGCCGGTTTCTTCGCCATCGTTGCGATCGTCATTTCGCCCGCAAACGCGAAGGCAGACGTGCTTTACTCAAATGGAACGTCCGCATCCAACCAGTTGGGTTATGGCATCGACGGAAATCTGATCAGCGGCAGCAGTGAAGCGGTGGCATTTTTGGCGACCACCCCCGTCACTCTCACGGACATGCAACTAGTCCTCTTCACCCAATATGGCAACCCAACGCCCAGTACCATCAGTTGGTATGTTGGCAATCAACCGTTCACAAACAGCGTCGCCTCAGGAACGGCCACGGGCCCGACACTCGACGTGTCATTCTTACGCTACTTTGCGTCTGGCCCCGGCTGGAACTTATACAACGCGACGATAAGTTTCTCCCCCAACGTCATTGTTCCGTCATCGCTCAATCCGTATTACCTATCCCTCTACGGCGCGACCGGCGGGACCGGTTGGGACGATTCGACCGACGGGCAGCAAAGTTCCGATGTGGGAAACGCCAATATTTACTCCACGAATGGCTATCCCCCTTACTACATTATTGACGGCAGTGCCACCCCCGAACCCTCGACCCTTACGCTCTTGGGTTCGGCCCTGTTTGGACTGGGGTTAGTTTATCTGCGTCGGCGTAGTGCAAAGGCTTGACGTCCGCCCGAGGTCGCCATGTCCCGCACGAAGCTCGCCTTTCTCGCCCTGTCCCTCGTCGTTGTCGTTGGTTTGTCGCCGCAGCGACTTTATTCCGAGACCCGCTCGGCCGCCGACTTGACGCCGGAGGCCGTCGGGAAGGCGATCGACGCGGCCAAGGACGGCGACACGGTGCAACTCCCTGCCGGCACGGCCGTCTGGTCGAAGAAGGCGTGGAACACCGGCCATTCGCCCAAGGTGAAGGCCATTACCATCCAGGGCGCGGGAATCGACCAGACGATCATCACCGTCGACAAGAGCCAGTCCGGCACTACGTCGTTCAACTTGGAGGGAGTGGATGGCAAGCCGTTCCGTGTCGCCGGCATCACCCTCGACGGATCGTTACACCCCAAAGAAGCAAGCTGGGGCGCGCTGATGTACATCGGCGGCACTTGCAAGAACTTCCGCATCGATCACTGCAAGTTCAAGAACTGCGACCTGATGCTCGGAATTGACGGCGACGGCTACGGGCTTGTGGACCATTGCCATTTTGACGGCGAACTTTCGCACGGCGGCTGCCTGCAGCCGGTCTATTGTTCCGGCCCCGGCGCCTCCAACTATCGCAAGCCGCTCACCCTCGGCACCGCCGAGGCGATGTACTTCGAGGACAACGAGGTGAATCTCAGCGGGGCCGTGGCCAGGGGCGACAACCCTTTTTTTGTGGGCATCAACGCCGCCCGCGTCGTCATCCGCCACAACAAGATCGTCAATGCGGAAATCGAAATCTATGGCCCCGGGCAGAGAAAGTGCGGCTGCCAGAGCGCCGAGATCTATGACAACCAGTTTGCCACGGTCGGCGGGGGCAGGCCGGGGGGCCCCATCTTCGTCAATGCCGGCGTGGCTATTGTCTTCAACAACACCGTCACCGGCTACGATTGCCGCTTCATCGAATTGACCAACCACAGGGCATTCATGGAAATGCCTCCTTGGGGCAAGGCCGACGGCAAGAACCCGCTGGACGGCAACCAGATCCCCGCCGGGCAGGTCGGGGCGGGCTATCCCTGTTTCGGCCAGGTTGGTTGGGCAACCAACGTCAACGGCGTCTTCAAGCCGACCCCCTGCTACGCCTGGAACAACACCCGCAACGGCGAGAAGTTCCTCATGGCCGTGACCAACCGCAATCCGAACGTGTCGGCAACGATCAAGGAAGGACGCGAATTCTTTAATGAGGAGCCGCCGGCCGACTACTACAAGCCCTACGTCTACCCGCACCCGCTGCAAGAGGGCTGGGACGCGCTGATGAAGTCCGTCGCCGGCTCCGGCAATTCCACGACGACGCCTTCCGGCAGTAAACCGTAGTTTCCTGGCGGCATGGCAGTCGCCGCGACGACTGGAAGGTCGCACGTCGCTCTGTTAACATGGAGGACGGTTATCACCCGGGGATCTCGATGCCTGGGCGAGCGGGGTCACGTAGTCCAGAAGCTCGCACTGCAAAAAAGTCACGATGCGATTCACTTGTTGCCTGATCGGTTTGTTGCTGTTCTCACCCCTTTCGCTCGCAGCGGATTGGCCGGAGTTTCGCGGGCTTTATGGCAACGGTCATGCCACGGCAGCAGACGATGCGAAGCCGACCGGACTGCCGCTGCGTTGGAGCGAGACGGAGAACGTGAAGTGGAAGACGCCGATCCCCTGTTGCGGCTGGTCCACGCCGGTGGTGCTCGGCGGCCAGGTCTGGTTGACCACGGCCACCGAGGACGGGAACGATTTCTTCGTCCTCTGTCTCGACGCCGAGAGCGGCCGGGTGCGGTCCCGTCAGAAACTGTTTCATTGCGACAAGCCGGAGCCGTTGGGCAACAGCGTAAACGGTTACGCCTCGCCCTCGCCGGTCATCGAGCCGGGGCGGGTTTACGTGAGTTTTGGCAGCTACGGGACGGCCTGTTTGGATACCGCCGCTCAGACGACGATCTGGCAGCGCACCGACTTGCCCTGCCGCCACTATCGCGGTCCGGGCTCGTCGCCGATTCTGTTCGACGACCTGTTGATCCTCACCATGGACGGCGTCAACGTGCAGTATCTGGTGGCGTTGGACAAGAAGACCGGGCACACGGTGTGGAAGACCGATCGCACGACGGCCTGGAACGATTTGGACGCCGACGGCAAGCCGAAGACGGAAGGCGATCTCCGCAAGGCGTTCAGCACGCCGTTGATCGTCGACGTGCACGGAAAACCGATGTTGATCAGCTCCGGCTCGAAGGAGATTTATGGCTACGATCCTCGTACGGGCCGCGAATGTTGGAAGATCTATCACGGCAGCCACACCGCCGTCGTGCGGCCCGTGTTCGCTCAGGGGCTGGTCATGTTCGTGACCGGCATGGGAAAACCCGAACTGTGGGCGGTAAAACCGGACGGCCAGGGCGACGTGACCGACTCGCACGTGGCTTGGACATCCACCACCAAGACGGTTGCCAAGACCAGTTCCCCGATCGTCGTAGGGGAGCTGTTGTTCATGGTCACGGATGACGGGATCGTCTGCTGCTTGGAGGTCGCCACAGGTCGCGAACTTTGGAAGCAACGCATCGGCGGCCACTATGCCGCTTCGCCGATCTACGCGGATGGCCGGCTCTATTTCTGTAACCAGGAGGGGAAGACGACGGTGATCAAGCCGGGCCGCAGCTACGAGTTGCTGGCTGCCAACTCGCTGGAGACCGGTTGCATGGCATCGCCCGCCGTTTCCGGACAGGCTTTGTTTCTGCGCACCAAGACGCATCTCTATCGGATCGAGTCCGCCGGGCCGATAGCGACGAAATAGCCGCCCGTCCGGCACGCCCGGCCGCAGACCTCCGCGTCGGGCTTCTCATCGGCATGATCCCTGGCTCGTGCGGGGAGAAGAAGATGTCGGTGTTGGAAGCGCGGTCGTCAGAAGAATTAACTATCACCTTCCCCTTCCGAGACTTCGACAGATGGGAGAATCTGCTCGCGTTCACTCTTGCAATAGCAGAGCCTGTCGGGTTCATTTCTTTCCCTTGGCGATCTTCCGCTGATACCTCGCCGTCACGGTGACCAGCTTCGATCCGTGGGCGACCCACCCCACCTTCCGCTCGTTCACGTCGAGGAGATAAATGTCTCGGTAGTCGTCGAAAATCAGTTCTTTGCCGTCGGCGACAAAGCACACGTCGCAGAAACCGCGACCGAACAGATGCAGCAGCCCTGGATTGACCGCGAGGACGAAGGTCGCTCCGTCGAGGTCTTTAATGCTGAGATGACTGCCGAGCACCCAAGGGGACGCGACAGCCTCCTCCCCGTCATAGGAGTCGCGCCACCAGCCCACTTCCTTGAATCGCCCGTAGATAGCCAGCAGCTTCCTGGCGGGGGACTCCGTTTCGGCCGCAGCCACCGACAAGTCCTTCTGGACTTGGAACGTTTCCACCTTCCCATTGTGCTTGAGGAACAGAATGTCGGGCGAGTCCGACCACGCGACCTCGGGGTCGTAGTCGTCCTCGTTCGTCCTGACTCCCGTCCGGACGACACGATCGGAGCCCGCATCGTACAGAACCAGCTCGAACGGCTTCAGGTCGCCGACCCGGTCGAGATAGGCGACGACCGTGCCGTCCGGATTGCACGCCACCTGATCCATTGTGAACCGCTGGTCGGTCTTCCAGCAGAGCTGCGGCCTATCCTCCCCCTTTCGCAAACGACAAAGGTTGTTCGCTCCGTCGCGGTAGAGGAACCAGCCCCGATCCGACCGGAACTGGTAGTCCTCGACCGTGTCGGAAACCAGGACTTGTCTGCCCTGCCCGTCCGTGCCTACCGAGCAAAGGTTGCCGGAACCCTGCTCGATGTAGTAGAGCGTCGTCACGGGCGCTGCGCCCAGCGACTGTCGTCGGTGAACTCGCGGATGTCGCTTGTCGGTCTTGTAGCGATGTAGTGAAGCGGGGCCAGCACCGAGTAGGTCGCCGCGTTGGCCAGGAGGACGACCAGTGCGGCTCGGCGCAGGCTGACGGCAGCATCGCGTTTCCGGCACCACCGGATGACGACGAGGAGCTCGACGAGAACCGTCACAACGAAGTAGATCGCCGTTCCAAGAAGCGCCGCCCAGGGGTACACCCGGAAGTACGGTGCCAGCTCATGAGGCAGGATCGCGGCGTACATCCAGGCGTTGAAGACCTTGACGGGGATTCCGGCGGCCAACGAGGCAAGGTTCGCCCCGAGCGACAGCAGGAGCACCTTGCGGTACGGAAACTCCAGCCCGACCGCCAGAAAGACGGCTTCGACGAAGACCTCGAAAGCCAGCAAGGGGACGAGCACAACGACACCCGCCACCGCGACAGCCTCCATGTTGATCGCGTCAGCCCTCGCCTCTTCGGGAAAGAGAAGCAAGAGGCTTGCGACTCCGAGCACGGTCAGCCAGTTCAGGTTCAGGGGGCTCTTCATGGTGACCTCAGCCTTGCCGGAACGGGCGGTCATTTCCACTTCCCGCGCAAGAACGGGTTGTAGCCTACCTGCTGTCCGACCGTTCCTCATACATCGTCATTGCTTGGACAGCAACTCAGCCACCGTTCGTCTTGCCATCTGCCTGACGTTCTCGTCCGGATCGTCCTGGAGTTTCTTGACGGCGGGGATCGCCTCGACATTCCCGAGCCAGCGGAGACCGTTGACTGCCGACTCCCGGACTTCCGCGTTCTCGTCGGCCAGCAGTTCCAGCAGTCTGGGATACGCTTTTGGTTCGGCGATTCGCCCGAGGCTCACCGCCACCTGAGCACGCACTTTCGGATTCGCGTCGTGTGTTGCAGTCAGCAACGGTTCCACGGCTTTAGGACTGCGGCAGCAGTCGAGTGCATAAGCGGCCTTCTCCCGCACCTCGGGATCCTTGTGAGCCAAGAGCCCTGTGATCTTTTCCGCAGGGATCGCATCGTTGAACCAGTTAGCCTCCTTGAGCGCCTCGATCACGACCGGCTCGAAGGTGTCGTCCAACGCGGTCGAAATCAGTTCGGCGGCTTGCTTCCGGCCACAGGTAAAGCGAATCGCACTGGCAGCGGCAGCCCTGACGGCAGGCGACGGGCTTTTCATGAGTCGCACTACGTGCGGTTGTGCGTCCGGGTACGGAATCTTGTAACAGGAGAAGAACGCCAGGGCAAATTCGTGAAGACGGGGATCGTCCGTCCGGAAGTACGTGAGAACCTGCTTAGGAACCCGCTCTGAGCTCTTTCTCGCCCAGCCTGCGATCGTCCAGCCCCAGTTCGGCTTGAGGTATTCGTCCTCCGGTCTCGGCGTGAGCATCGCCAGAAGCGCCTCATCGTCTCCCATGGAACGAAGGCAACCGAGGGCTTTCGTCCGGACTTCTGGATCGGGGTCTTTCAGAAGCGGACGGATTGCGTTTGCCACTGCCACCGGGTCGCCTGCGTATCGAGATCCGACGCACACCATCATCCCCAGTTCGTCAACTGCCTCAAGACGCTTCTTGGGGTCGGGCGACGAAAGGGTATCCAGGTAGTGAGTGCGTTCGGCATTGCCGTGCAGCTTTTCCTTCTCGGTCGCCTGGCGGACGGTGACAATCACGGGAATCCGGTCGTCGCCGACTCCCTTCTCCTTCAAGCCGATTCGATACTCCCCGACGTAGAGCACGTACTCGAATTCGTCGCCGGACTGGATGGTGCCGCCCGACCGAATGTACGAGATCAGCTCTCCTGAGGTGTAGCCGTTGCCCTCGGGCAGTGGGATTCTCTCCCATTCCAGGGTCTGGAATGGCTTTTCTCCGTACGCAAGGTCTAGATCGTGCCCTCTCACTGCCCTTGCGATTCCTCCCCGATTCTCGCACCAGACAGCGAAGGTTTTCCCCGTGGGCAGCTCGAACGAACAGGCATCGCCCGGTTTCAGGGCGAGATTGTGAGAGAACGGCACGCTCGCAACCGGCACGGACTGTGTGGTCGCCCGGCGCACGATCCAGTAGAGATTCGTGCCACTCCAGCCAAGAAGTACGGCTCCGAGAATCACGGACATCGCTATAGCCCAACGGCGGCGGATCTTCCGGCGATGCGTCGTTCTTTCCGGAGACGGCATCGAGTCCCAGTCCTTGGCCCCGCCGAACAGGTTCCGGATGCCGGCGATCAAGACAACCAACAAGGCGGGCAACTCGACCAGGAACAGGATTCCGCCGCCGCTACCAAGCAGGAGGCGGGATGCCAAAAGAAGAAAGGTGAGCCAGAGTATCGTTCGTCGCAAGTGAAGGTTGGATTTCCAGGAGAGCACGCCCGCGAGCACGAAGCCAATTATCCAGGCGGCATCAATGACCAGGTCGATGGCAGGATACGGTGGATGCCGCATGTGCCCCGCCATGCAGACGTGCCGCGAGCCGCACAGCACGTAGAGCGGGCAAGAAACCAGCAACGCAAGAGACGTAACGATACGGCGGAAGTCTTTTGAGAACTGCAGCATGATGACACCAGTCCACTCCTACTCAGGCTCCTTCCCCCGCGTATGCCAAGTTATACCCTGTCTTCCAGTACGGGCTTGCAGAATCGTTTCAGTGAGCCTCCCGATGCCCTTCGGCGGCTCCGTGCCGATGCCACCTCCCGCAGTGCCTGCACCAGACGAGCCGCCACCTCGCGTCGTCAACGCTGGCTTCGTGTTCCAGCTGGCAGCGAAACTTGATCTTACCCCTCACGCCCCGTCCGCACAATCCGCCACTCTTGGCTCTGGTTGCTTGGGGCAGGATATGTCCTGCCGACCCACACCGACATTGCCCCACTCACCTCCTCTTCCCGTCCACGATGTCCACGTAATTCAGCCGCCGGAACACCCGCTCGAACTTGTACGCCAAATAGCACCACTTCCCCCAGTGCCGGTGCCGCCTCGCCGCAACGCCCTCGACGCTCACCCCGCTGCCCGATAGACCGTCTTCCCGTTTATCCGTAGCATCACGACCTGCCCCGTTCCTACCAGAGCCTTTAAGATGTCTTGTTACGTCTCCGAAGGGAGACCGAGAGCCCTCTCGATACGACCCCGAGAAATGCCCGCCGCGCCGGCTTGGGCGATGAGGAACGCCAGGCGCTCGGCTGCGGGGGCTTCTTGAAAACGGTTCCGGAGCCGGTCGCGGAAGGTGGGGAGGCGCATGACGTATCTACGATCCTCGGCGTGGGTTATCTATGACTTCCGGCGCGGCTGGTCGTTTCTCCATGCGGTTCTGGCCGGGGAAAATCGCCATGGCAAGTTGAAGGCCACGTTCATCTTCGGTACCATAGGGGGAAATTGTCACTTAAGAACATATCCCCGGCGGCAATTCGGGACTGCTGACCGGCGGCGACGGGAGAATCCAATGAATGCGACCGGCCAGCAGCACCGTGCCATCTTGCAACGGATCGCCCGCAGGGTGATGGTCGAACGAGGATTGCTCCCGGACTTCTCTGCCGGAGCAATGACCGAACTCGCCAGGATCCAGCCCCCGGCGGCAACTGACGGCGGGCCGGTTCGTGACCTGAGAAACCTCCTCTGGGCTTCGATCGACAATGACGACTCCCGCGACCTCGACCAGCTTACCGTTGCCGAGGCGATGCCCGCTGACAAGGCCCGGATACTCGTTGCCGTAGCCGACGTGGATTCGGTCGTCAAGAAAGGCTCGGCCATCGACGAGCACGCTTGCCACAACACGACCTCGGTCTATACGGCTGCTGCCATCTTCCCGATGCTTCCGGAAAAGCTGTCCACCGACATCACGTCCCTCGGCTTCAACTCGGACCGGCTGGCGGTTGTCGTCGAGATGGTCGTCGGCGCCGACGGTTCCGTCCAGGACTCCGGCCTCTACCGGGCTTGTGTCCGGAATCGGGCGAAGCTCGCATACGACAGCGTCGCGGCATGGCTCGAAGGCGGGCCGGCGCCGGCAGCCGTCGCCGCCGTGCCCGGGCTCGACGAGAACCTCCGCCTCCAGGACACGGCGGCACAAAGGATGAAAGGGCTTCGGCACCTTCACGGCGCGCTGGCCTTCGAGTCCCTGGAAGCAAGACCGATCTTCGACGGCGACGCAATCCGCGGACTCGAAACCGAGAAGCCGAACCGTGCCAAGGACCTGATCGCGGATTTCATGATCGCCGCCAACGGCGCGACCGCCCGGTATCTGTCGTCGCGGAAGTTCCCTTCCTTGCGGCGCGTGGTCCGCACTCCGAAGCGATGGGACGCGATCGTCGAGCTTGCCCGGCAGCGCGGATTCAAGCTTCCCGACGAGCCGGACCCCAGACCGCTGAACGACTTCCTGGTGAAGCAGCAGGCAGCCGACCCGCTCAGGTTTCCCGACCTCTCGCTGTCGGTCATCAAGCTGATGGGGCCTGGCGAATATGTGGCGGACCGTCCCGGAGGCGCCGCTCCCCCGGGGCACTTCGGGCTGGCGGTCGGCGACTATGCCCATTCCACGGCCCCCAACCGCCGCTATCCGGATATCGTCACCCAACGGCTGCTGAAAGCCGCCTTGGCCGAGCAGCCCGTACCCTACGCCGACAGCGACCTGGAGGCACTGGCCAAGCACTGTACGGCAGAGGAGGACGCCGCCAAGAAGGTCGAGCGGCAGGTCGCGAAGTCGGCGGCGGCGATCCTGCTCGAGTCGAGAATCGGCGAAACGTTCGACGCCATTGTCACCGGCGCGGCCGCCAAGGGCACCTGGGTGCGCCTGCTCGAACCTCCCGTCGAAGGGAGACTGGTGCAGGGTTTCGAGGGCCTCGACGTGGGGCGCAAGATTCGCGTGCAGCTAATGCACACGGACGTGGAGCAGGGGTTCATCGACTTCAAGAACGTGGCGTGATTCTCACTCCGCCTCCGACACCGAGACCGGCAGGCCGTCGGGGTCGGCATAGATCGCCAGGGTCCCGAAATCCTCCTTCTTCGGCGGCCGCAGGCACGTCTTGTCCTTACCCACATTTTGTGACTCCAACAGCCTCAAAACCGCGAAGGTCTCGACCCGGAGGGTCGTTTGACAATAGCCCAGCGATTCATCGCTGCGGAGGACTGAACTGCTGACAAGATTCTGAGGGCCGGCCGAATGTGGCCGGCGCGGGGAGGTCCGGCCAGCCTGCAAACCGGAATGATGCCGGCAAAGTTCGCCTGCTCGTTATAACCGGCCCCTTCAACGCCTGCCATCCGGTCATTCTCGGCCTCCGAATCAGGCAATCAGGCTTCTCGGATCGTCGGATTCTCACGAATATGCCGTTCTTGCCGATGATGACTGTAAGACGCCACTCGAGCGCCGATCGCGCGGTTCTATCATCCGTTCACGCCCGGGGGGGAAGCGATGAGGAAACTATTCGCAATTGTTACGATCGCCGCGGCGGTCGTTTTGGGCGCTCACCGCGTATCGCATGGACAGGGCTACGGCACCGATACCCAGAACGTGCTGACTCCGGCCTCCGGCGGCATGGCCGGGGTGAGCATCGCCCGGCCGCAGGACGTCCCCGCGGCGATCTTCGGAAACCCGGCCACCTTGTCGCAGTTCTGCGGAACGCAATTCTGCCTCGGCGGCGCGTGGGTCGAGGGCTATCCGACGGTCACCAACCCCACAGTTCCCGGCGGCAGCGTGACATCGCGAACAGAAGGTTTCGCCGCGCCCGAGATCGGCGTCACCCAGGACCTTCGCTCGCTGGGCGTCCCCGGAACTTTGGGACTGGGCTTCGGCAGCCTCAGCGGGCTCGGCGCCGAGTACCGTGGCATGGCGCCGGGCTCGTTGCTCAACAACCTTAGCAGCCAGTACATCGTCTTCGGCATCAACACGGCCCTGGGCCTGCAATTGACCGACCGGCTTTCGGCAGGCGCAGGCCTGACCTTGGGATCCGGCTTCGAGCAGCTAGGGCTCACCGGCCCGCTGGTAAGCAGTGCGATGATCGGCGATTATGGCCTGCGGGGAGACTTCGGACTCAATTACGACCTCAATCCCTGCAACACGGTGGGCGTGTTCTACCAGACCCGGCTCGACTTCCAGTTCCCCAACGCCATTCGCATCAACGATACGTATAACACGCTTCTGGTTTCTCAGCCTGAGACCGTCGGACTGGGATATGCCAACCGCGCTTTGTGCGACGGCAATCTGCTCTTGGCCGCCGACGTGTACTACAAGATGTGGGACAACGCGCCATTGTACAAAGACATTTACATTGACCAATGGGCGTTTGCCGTAGGCGCACAATTGACCCGCGGCAAGCTGAAGTATCGACTCGGCTACTCGTACAACACGAATCCGCTGAACCACAACGTGGGGACCCGGCTCGACGGCTATCCGGTCGGCCAGGACGCCGTGCAACTGTTCCAGGCGGCCAGTTGCGCCACGATCAACCAGCACCGCATCACGGCCGGCATCGGCCGCGAAGGTTTCCTGGTGCCATGTCTGGATCTCGATCTCTTCGCGGGCGGACAGCTCAATGCCCAGGATCAGTTTGGCGTATCGCAGGTTTCGGTGGCCACCTACTACGTCGGTATGGGGTTGACCTGGAAATTCGGCGCCGAGACGGCTACATCCGAGTAGCAAGGGCGACCGGTGGTCAGTGGAGAGTGGAAAGCGGAGAGCGGTCAGACCGTCTCTGCAACTTCGTCCCCTCGCCCGGCACCGACCGACGGTTGGTCGGAGCGGGCCGGGGTGAGGGCTGCTCTTCGTCCCCTCTCCCGCCGGGAGAGGGCCAGGGTGAGGGCGATTCCGCCCCTATCCTCTCTCCTCTCTCCCCTGTCGCGCGTCCACCGTCCACTGATGCTCATCATTCATCCTTCATCATTCATCCTTCATCATTCATCCTTCATCATTCATCCTTCATCATTCATCCTTCATCATTCACCCCCGTCCCCTCGCCGGGCACCGACCGAAGGTTGGTCGGAGAGAGGCAGGGGGTGAGGGCTGCCGTTCGTCGCCTCGATCAAGCTTCGTTCCACAAGACAGCATTGTTTGGTAACGGTGCCTGTCCCCTTTTTCGGTCCAATGGGTGAGAGCGACCGAGTGGCCGGTGGCCAGTGGCCAGTGGTCAGATTGTGGTGCAGGCGTCCCGCCTGCGAGTGCAGCCGCCGCAGTCTTGCTGCCTATTTTGCAAACGGAAAGTGCGGGGGAAGCGGCTTGTCGGAATCTTGCAGGTCCTTCAATATATCATTCAACCGCTTGACTTCCTTCGCCAATTTTTCCCCGGAGTTCTCGTTTACTTGCGAGATTGTCCATTCCAAGACCTCGATCTGGACCTCGCGTAACGATTTGTCCTTGTGCGCCTTCCACCACCTTTCAAAGCTTTTGGCAGTGGACATGTGGCCATCGAAGTAGCACGGCTCCGGCGAAAGACCCACGGTTCCTTGTTCGGCCTTGCCGTGGGGATAATACGCGTATGGCTGAAGCTGCGTCTCCATGATTAGGCGGCAAACTTGTCCCACGGAAAAGTTTTTGTCGTAGGGGCCTATGTCCTCTGTGACAGAATAACGGCCGTCGTCGAGTCGTTTGTGCAAGTGTGGGAATGCAGGTAGGCCGATATCCCATAACTTCCTCCAAGCCTCCCATACCCGCTTCTGCGCGGCTCGGTCGTAGCCTTCTGGATACTTGGTCCAGGGAACCGTCTCCCGCGGAGCGCTGTTCGGCGAAGCGAGTTGATTGACAAGCGCGACGATTTCCGCTTCCGATGGCGTCGTGTCGCCACGCAAGGCGGCAGCGTTGACGCCAAAGGCCAACAGCATGACAAGGAGCGTACGGCGGTCCATTTCTATCTCCCGGAAAGTTGTGGTTGGCGGCCGGTTGCCGATGGCGCCGCTGTGCCGCGGGCCGACAGCCCCGGACCATTTTACCCCCCCGTCATGGGATTTCAATCTGCCAGCATGCGACGAAATGGTCCCCTCGCCGGGCACCGACCGAAGGTTGGTCGGAGAGGGCCAGGGTGAGGGCTGCCGTTCGTCGCCTCGATCAAGCTTCGTTCCGCAAAACAGCATTGTTTGGCAACGGTGCCTGTCCCCTTTTTCCGCTGAACTGTTCACGATACGATGGAGGATCACATGAGCAAGACTCCCAAGCGTGGCATGCGTCAGACGCTCACCAAAACGACGGCGAAGGCATCGTCCCAGGCTGATTTCGATAAGGTGCTCGCGATGATCGACGCGGCAAGGGCCAAGGCCGTCGCCGCCGTCAACACCACACTCATCGAACTGTACTGGAGCATCGGCGCGTTCATCAGCCAAAAGATCGAATCGGCGGTCTGGGGTGAAGGCGTGGTCGATCAACTGGCCGCCCACATCGCCCGAACGCATCCCGGCCTGCGGGGATACACCCGCCCGAATCTGTTTCGGATGCGGCAGTTTTACGAGACCTACCGGGGGGACGAAAAAGTCTCACCACTGCTGAGACAATTGCCTTGGACCCACAATCTGCTCATCCTGGGCAAGTCAAAACGGGCCGAGGAACGCGAGTTCTACCTCCGCATGGCGACTTCCGAGAAATGGTCGAGCCGCGAACTGGAACGCCAGATCAACGGGGCGCTTTTCGAGCGGGTCGTCATCTCTCCGACAAAAGTCTCAGCACCGCTGAGACAATTGCACCCCGACGCCGCCGAAGTCTTCAAGGATACCTATCTGCTGGAGTTCCTCGACCTTCCGCCCGGGCATTCCGAGGCCGATCTGCAACGCGGCCTGATCGAGCAACTCAAGAAGTTCCTGATCGAATTGGGCCGCGATTTCTGCTTTGTCGGTAGTCAGTACCCGCTTCAGGTCGGAGGGAGGGATTTCGCCCTGGACCTGCTGTTCTTCAACCGGGCGCTCAACTGCCTGGTCGCCACAGAGTTGAAGATAGAAGAGTTTCAGCCGGAGCATCTCGGCAAGCTGGAGTTCTACTTGGAGGCGCTCGACCGCGACGTGAAGAAGTCGCACGAGCGACCTTCCATCGGCGTGCTCCTGTGCGCGACCAAGAACCACGAGGTCGTCGAATACGCGCTTTCGCGGGCGATGTCACCCGCATTGGTTTCCGAGTACCAAACCCGATTGCCGGATAAGAAGCTCCTGCAAGCCAAGCTCCATGAATTTTATCAACTGGCCCAGTCGCGAGCCGAAACAGCGGCTGACATCCCCATTGTGCCAAAGCCTGTGGCACAATTGCCGGCTCCTGCCAAAGGATCGAAACCAGTGGCGAAAAAACAAGTGAAGAAGGGACGTAAGAAATGACCCAGCCCGAAAACTTTGACTGCCGTCCTCGACCCCGGGCCCGGGGACTGGCTCATTTCTTGGGAGAGCCTGTCCGCAACTTCGTCCCCTCGCCGGGCATCGACCGAAGGTTGGTCGGAGAGGGCTAGGGTGAGGGCGTCCACCGTCCGCTGCGTGACCACCGTCCCCTCTCCCCTCTCCTCTCTCCTCTCTCCCCTGTCGCGCGTCCACCGTCCACTGGCCATCGGCCACTGTTGCTCGATTCCTTTTCCGTCGTGATGTGAGAGATGAACACCAAAGGCTTCTGCATCTTACGCTCCTTTTCATCGCGCCGTTTCGGGCAGACCAGGGGTCAGAACTATTGTCGTCCTGCAAAAGGCGAGTGAGATCGAATTACCTATCGCCATGCCTCGCCCCATGCGACCGATCGTCTCGCCATCTCAAGCTGGACCTAACCATTCGGTTTCGCGGCCGGCCCCAAGAGCCCCAAGTCAATGACAAATAGTTCCGAACCCTTTGCTCTTCCGGGCTGTCGATAAGTGGCTACACCGACTACGGACCACGCCGCACTCATGGGGCATCGAAGTGCGCGTGGCCAGCCTCGATCGGGCCATTGAGGATCGTCATCTTCGGCTCTTTTCCCGCCTTGATCAATGCGAACTGCTCCTTAAGCCATTCCTTGAGTTGCCTGCGTTGTGTACGGCGATCATCATCGGGTGCGAGATCGTCGTACTCCGATCGGCCACCACGCCATGCGGCAATGGTCTCCGCTGCCCCATCCCCCTCGACCCGTGACCGCTCCACGTTCTTGCCATCGCGGCGGCCAACGATCGACCCGGCGGGAGTCTCGCTGTCGAGTTTGGATACTAGAAAATCGAGGCACTCCTGCTGGCCGGCCAGGAAGAGTCGCTGAAGGATACGGCCGGAGGAACCGTCGGGCAGCCCGAAGTGCTCCTTCTTAAGGATGCCACAGGCCAGCGCGGCCGCCCTGTCGCTCTTGGCCGCCAATAGCGGCTCAATAGCCTTAGGGTAGAGATCCCAGCCCCGGCCCTCGTCCTTGGCCAGGACCGCCTCTAGTTCGGGCAGGCCCTCCATCTTCGTCCTGTCGCCGTGCCGCAGCAGGATCAACGCCGACCAGAACCTGACATCCTGATCTTCCGACGTAAGCAGCTTGCGGGCGTACGGGGCGGCTTTGTCGGTGTCCAAATAGTAGCAGATTTCGATCAAATCTCCCGGACGATGCGGGAAATCCTTCAGTCGTCCGGCAATGACGGGTAGCGTCTCAACTACGTGCTTCTGGACGGCAAATCGGGCCGCCTTCTCGAAGTCGCGCCAATCCTTAACCTCGGCCAGCGATTCCACGAGAAGGTCCTTCTCCGTCCTACCTGCGTTCCGGCGACACCAATCCAGAATGGTCTCCAGATGTTTCTTACGCTCCTCCTCGTCAAGTCTGTCAAAGACCTCAAGGTGCGAGAGGTCGCGCTTCGCGGTATCGTTGATGACGATCGCCACAGCCCAGTTGACTTGATGCAGCGTGCGGTTGGGATGAAAGTCGCGCCAGAAACTGTAAGTCGGCATGAAGTCCTCGTCGGCAAGAAAAGGCACCAAGGCGGGCAGCTCGGCAACTTGGATGTCCATCTCGCAGAGCTGCACGTAAGGGTTAACCACTTGCGACACATGTTTCGCATTGGGGTTGGTCCAGTGCAATCGCATCTGCTCCTCGGCGAGTGCCCTTCCCGGCTTCGCAGTCTGGGGGTCGCTGTAGTCCACGCCTCCCGGCTGCCCCCACTGGAAGCAATTCAGCAGCCGCAGTCGCGCCGCCAGGTATTCAATCTGCTGCTGTCGGCCGAGCTTCTTCGCCAGGTCGATCCATTCATCGGGCGTCGGCAGGCGAAAACCGTTGAAGTCGTCGCCACGCCTGGCCAACTGTGCTGCCAACTGCCTGGCCCGTTCCTGGTAACGATAGCCGTCAAAGACGACCTGCGAGAGCTGTTTTGCTAGCTGGATCGCGCGTTCGTAATCGCGCTCGTCAGCAAAAGCATACAGCATCTCCTGATGATAGACGTTGCCCAGCATGTCGCGAATAGCCCAGCCAATCCAGCGGTCGTCTTCAGTGGCATTGATGCGAGGGAGAAGCAGTTCGGCTGCCATCCGCTTGTCGCCGCGCTCGTACAACCATGCGGCGACGAGGCCCTCGGGCACGTTGATGTAGCTGGGCTCAAACTGCGCGCTGAAGCTGCCCATGGGCGACAATGTGTCCTGATCGGCGTCTGAAGTTCCCTCGGCGGCTTTCTTTCGGATGCTCAGCAATGTCTGGGCGGTTTCCGCAAGCGTGGACGGTTCCAGCTTCGTTTGCGCCTTAGGGAGGCCGTACCGGCTGCCGAGCCAACTCAGAATCTGGACGTTGTCGCTATCCTCGCTCAGGAGCCACCCGCGGGTGGATGCTACCGATGGCTCGCCGCTGGTTTCTGATGGGGGATAGGTGACGGTGAACTTGTTCCACTTGGCTGCCTGGGGCACGCCCCCTTCGACCATCGCGGCGATATTCTTCAACAGGCCGTCGAGCCACGGCGTGAGTGCCTCTTCGGGCCGATATTCGGGAACCTCCCCCACCTCCAGTGCTTTGGCTGCCTTGCTTGCAGCCGTGCGCACCACCGCTCGGTGATGAAGGGCCAAGTGGCGGACCTCGGGGACTAGCCCAACGAGCTTCCGCTCGGCAACTTGCTCAAGCACCGCGATGAGCACCGATTGGTTGGGGTGGGGCTGCCGGAGTAGTCTTTGGAAGACGCTTGCAACTTGTTGTGACTTGATTCGGCAAAGGAGGGTGACACCCGCTTTCTCGACATCAGGCGACGTGTCCTGTTCGAGCAGCCACACAGCCAAGTCGAGGGCTTCAGCAGCCGTGATGCGGCTTGCCAGCTTGTCAGCGAGGGACACGCGAAAAGCATGAGCATCGGATTCGAGACCACTGCCCCAGGCAGGCAATCCCTGGCGTCCCCAGTTCCCTCGCCCATTCGTCTCATCGGCTTGGGATTGGGCCAGCAGGGCCAGGAGGTACTTGCCACTGCGGGCGCGTTCGGCCGGATCCGCCGATTCCAGCTCCTGGAGGACCTGGTCTACAGGCGGAGGCTCCTGACGCTCCTGGTAGTACCTTGCCAGGTCGGCGAAGGCTCGTTGGCCTTCCGCCCCGGCAGTAACGGGTCTGGCCGGCTCGGCTGCAACCGCCTCACACGTGGCCCACACGCCAAGCACCAGCACCACGCCTGTCGTCCACATGCCCAGCGCGGATAACCGACGTCGGATCATCGGTAAGTTCTCCAAGGATGTCTTCGACGATCCTGGGCCAACACGTCCAGGTCGGGCAGGTCGTCGGAATCTTCGAGAGTCAGAAGATGTCAAGGTTGCCCCTCGGTCGTTAATGGTGTTCGCCAAACTCCCGTGCGGGGGATAATTATCCCGCCCCCGCCAGGAATCCGTCAATCCTGGGCCGCCGCAAGTGGCCACCCGAGCCTCGCAAATTATGTTTGCGCACAACGCTTGGCCAGCCGTAGTATTCGTTATGCGGACGCATAACCGATCACGAGAACGCTTCCCGAAAGACGGACCACAAACTCATCCGAGATTGCCCATTTTGACACGTTATTGGAGTAGCGGTTGTGCTGGCGCCACCGGATGCGGCACCTCAACCATCCTTCATCATTCGCCTCTGACCCCAGACCTCCGACCACTGAACTGTCACGTTTACAGCACGTTCTGTCACACTTTCAGCACGTTTTGTCACGTTTACAGCGCCAATTTGCTACGGTTTTCGACGACTCGATCCCATTTGCCATGTTTCGCTTCCACCGCAAACCACAACGCCGTAAGGACTTCGGACATCCGCATCGCCAAAAGTTATTCGAAATTCGTGTGAGGTTTTGCCAAAATCGATAGGGAAAATTCAGAAAAGTGAAGATGCGCAAACAGCGAGTGGAACGGCCGTCCTGCATTCCCTACCATCGGGCTGGATCGTAAGGCGAGTGAAACGCACCCTGCAGCGCAGCGTGGCAGGTTACTGTCCACTGTCCACTGCCCACTGCCCTGCCCCGCGCCGCCAAATGCTCTTGAACCGGCCGGCGATTTTCGCTACAAGTCCGCGGCCTCTATGTTCGCTTCCATGTCTCCGTCTCTTATCTCGAACCCGTTTCGGCCGGGAGGCATAACGATGCGCCTGTTCGTCGCCGTGCTTTTGTGTTGTCCGCTGTGGCTCGCGTCGCCCGCCAGCGGCGATCCCACTTTCCCCTATAAGACCTTCGTGGCGGCCGATGACGTCTATGTCCGCAGCGGGCCCGGCCAGAATTATTATCCCACCGACAAGCTGAAACGGGGCGCCGAGGTCGAAGTCTATCGCCATGATCCGGGCGGATGGTGTGCCATTCGGCCCGTCAACGGAAGTTTCACCTGGGTCTCCAGCCGATTCTTGAAGCCCACCGAAAACGACCTGGCCGTGGTGACCGAAGAGGGCGTGCAAGCCCGGGTGGGCAGCCAATTCAGCGACGTTCGCGATGTGGTCCAGGTTCGCTTGCACAAGGGAGAGACGGTCGAATTGCTCGATCGGCCCTCGCACGGTGTCGTCCGGGCGGAGAACGCCTGGCTGCGAATTGCCCCGCCTGCGGGCGAGTTCCGCTGGATATCGAACAAATACCTCGACGCCGACTACGCCCGCGACGGTGTGCGAGTGGCGCCGGCGCGAACAGATCATCATCGCTTTGCAGAAGAGGTGGCGGGCGAAGTGCCCGACCCTTCCGCGCCGCCGGTGATTCCGGCCGCCGCGTTGGCCGTCGGCGAGCGCCAGTCGGGTGAGGCGGGCGAAGAGTCGCCGCGCGGGCCAGCGATGCGGCCGCGATCGCTTACGGCCCGGGAATTCGAGAACGAATTGAATCGCATCGAGCTGGAACTCTCGGTGATGGTGATCGGGGAGCCGGCCGCCTGGTCGTTCGATTCGCTCCGGAGTCGGACCGATGCCTTGCTCGATCAGGCCCAGACGGCCGTAGAGCGCGGTCGTGCTCGGCTGTTGGCCAATCGGATCGCGCGATTCGACGATATCAAGCAGCGCCAGGATGCGGTTTGGGCAATGCGCGAGCAGACCGATCGAACCAGCCGGCTGTTGACCGCGTTGCAGCCGAAGGACGGCGAAGCGGCCAAGCGGCCGGCCAGGTTCGAGACGGACGGCCGCTTCGACGGCGTTGGGCAGCTCACCCAAGTGGTCTCGCCGAAGGTCGGGGCTCCGCGTTATGCCTTGGTCAACGAGTCCGGCGAAGTGCGCTGCTACGTCACGCCGGCGCCGGGCGTGAACCTGTACAACTTTGTCGGCCGCGAGGTGGGCGTCAACGGCACGCGCGGCTACATCCCCGAGCAGCACGCCAGCCACATCATGGCCCGCCACGTTACGCCGCTGGATGGCACGATGCTCCGCTGAGCGCGGCGGAATGCGGCCGCTTCAGGCGTGGTGCGGCTTATGCGCGATATCGAGCTAAGAGCCTCGCTTGCCCGTATCGGCGCCGCCCGCAAGGTCGCCGCTGGCCGGGCAGGCGTGCTTCCGATATGATGGACAATGTGCTATCCGGATTCTTCACGCTACGGCACCGACCGAAGGCTTATCGGGAGTAAGGGCGGGAGTAAGGGCTTGATGAAGTGCATGTCAGCAGTCGGATTTCTTCCGCCCAGTCGCCCTCAACCTGGCCCTGTCCCGACCGACCTTCGGTCGGTGGCGGGAGAGGGGACAACGTCACGGCACGCTTTCACGTCGTTTGCGACGGTGCGCAATGTCGTGCTGCCCTTGGTTCTTCTTTTCTGGTCGGCGCCGGCGATGGCGGGCGGCGGGCCGGAAAACGTCCTGCTGGTGGTCAATTCGCAGAGCGCCGACTCGCTGTTGATTGCTAACTACTACGCCCGGCTGCGGCAAATCCCGTCCGACAATGTGCTCTATCTCCGTTGGGATCCGAAGGCGCAGACGACCGACGTCAACACGTTCCGCCGGGAGATACTCGTTCCGGTGCTTCGGACCATCGACAAGCGGCGGCTGGCCAACCAGATCGACTGCATTCTGTACTCCAGCGACTTTCCCTGGCAGATCACGTTCCACAGCGACCTCGACAAATTCGTGGCGGCACTCGAAAAACTGCCGCCGGAGGGAAAAACGGGGGACAAGGCCGAAAAGGATAAACCGGCCGTCAAGCCCGCGCTGCCCCAGCATCTCACGCCGTTCGCCTCGATTACCAGTTTGACGTACCTTTGGCAGGAGGTGGCCGGCGGGGTCGGGGGCTATTTTGGTTTGCGCGACAATTTCTACATGCGGCTGTCGACCGCGAGCCGGCCTGTGCCGCCCAGTGCCGGCTTTCGCGGCAACCGTCAGTACAACGCCGAGGGCGAGGTGGTCGCCTCCGGCGGGCGCCGATATTTCCTCTCGATGATGCTCGGCGTGACCGCCGGACGCGGCAACTCGCCGGCCGAGGTGCTCAATTATCTCCAGCGGAGCGCCGCCGCTGACGGAACGCATCCGCGGGGCACGATCTACTTCATGCAGAACGGCGATATCCGCTCGAAGGTTCGCCAGCCCCTCTTTCCCGCCGCCGCCGAGGAACTGGAGAAGCTGGGCGTGACGGCGGTAATCCTCGACGGCACGATACCTCAAAACAAGAACGATGTTCAGGGCGAAGTGATCGGCACGGCCAACTTCGACTGGAAAGCCTCGGGCAGCACGATCCTGCCGGGGGCCATCTGCGAACACTTCACCAGCTTCGGCGGCATCATGACCGAAGGCGCCGGCCAGACGCCGCTTTCCGAGTTTCTCCGCTACGGCGCCGCCGGCGCCAGCGGCACCGTGACCGAGCCGCACGCCATCGCGGAGAAGTTTCCCTCGCCGATGATCCAGGTGCATTACGCCCGGGGTTGCACGCTGGCCGAGGCGTTTTATCAATCGGTTTATGGGCCGTACCAGTTGTTGATCGTGGGCGATCCGCTCTGCCGGCCGTGGGCCGATATACCGCAGGTGTCGGTCGAAGGGATCAAGCCGGGCGCTGTGGTGCGCGGCCGCGTCGTTCTCAAGCCGGCCGCCACCCTCGCCCACGATGCGGCCATTGATCACTTCGAAGTGTTCCTTGACGGCATGCGTATCGGCGAGTGCAAGTCGGGCGCGACGCTCGCGTGCGACACGGCGCCGCTGGCCGACGGATACCACGAGCTGCGCGTCGTGGCCATCGGGCCGGAACCGATCGAAACGCAAGGGCGGAAGATCTTTCCGCTGCGGCTAGCCAACCACGGCGGGCAAATCGAGGTTTCGCTGCTGAGCCAAGCGCCGCTGCGGGACGACGAGCCGATCAAAATCGCGGTCCGATCTCCCCGGGCAATCGGCATCGCGGCGTTGCAAGGCAGCCGGCTCGTCGGCCGCATCAGCGGCGGCGAGGGGAAAATCGAGATTCCGCCGCACACCCTGGCGCAGGGCCCGTCGAACTCCGCGTGGTCGCCCTCGGCAACGGCGGCCAGGCGACCAACGTCATGGCCGAACCGCTGGAACTGATGCTGCAATGACAACGCCGCCGGAAAACCAACAGCGGATCGACGCCATGCACGAATACTTCATGCAAATCGCCCTGGAAGAGGCCGAGCAGGCCTTGCGCGAAGATGAAGTGCCCATCGGCGCGGTGATTGTGCACCAGGGGCGCGTGATCGGCCAGGCGCATAATCAGCGCGAGCAACTCCACGACCCGACGGCTCACGCCGAAATGATCGCCATCACGCAAGCGGCCGCGGCGCGGCAGTCGTGGCGTCTCGACGGCTGCACGCTGTACGTCACCGTGGAGCCTTGCCCGATGTGCGCGGGGGCCGTCGTGCAAGCCCGGCTACCGACGGTCGTTTACGGTGCGGTCGATCCCAAGGCGGGCGCGGTGGATTCGCTTTACCATCTGTTGGAGGATCCGCGGCTGAACCATCGCGCGGAAGTAGTGGTCGGCGTGTTGGCCGAGCGATGCGGACAGATTCTCAGCCGGTTCTTTCAAGAGCAGCGGCGATTGGGAAAGAAGTAGCGCGAACCGGCCACTGCAATTGTGATAGCGGCTGGCGGAAGCCGACGGCTATTTTCCGTTTTTGGCCGCCGCGGGGCTCTGTTGCAGCCGCTTCAGCAGCGCGTTCAACCGTATAGATGCGTTCTGTCGGCAGATTGAAGTCGCCCCCGTCGGGAGCCTTCGATAGCATCTGCCCCATCGCCACGCCGCCGGACGTCTTGGTCATATATTCGATCATTTTGTAGCCGTCCGGGCCCTTGATCAGGTCGCGAACCGTCTGCTGCCCATGGGGCAGGCGGCTGAGGCGATCGAGCCGGTCGTAAGCGTTCGGATAGGGGGCGATGCGGCGCATGAACTTCTTGCCGTCTTGCGTGCCAAGCTGTTGAGGCAGAAAGTCGTCCTTGCCGGGCAACCGCTGCAAAATCTGCTTGCCGTCGGCCAGCGGCAGCCCCATTTGCTGAAGCTTTGCCAGAAGCGGCTCAACCTGTTCGCGCACGATCAAATCGTCGGCTTGGAAATCGCCCTGCTTCTGAAAATATTGCCAGACGACCTTTTGCACCTCGGAAAACGGGGGAATCGACTGAACTTTGCTCGGGCCGGCGGCCGAGTCAGCAAATGCCCCCGAGGCGACGCCCAGCAGGATTGCCGCGGCACAATGGCGGATGATGATTTCGCGGTGCATGGCGACGTATCCAACCCAAGCAAAGTATCGACCGCTGCCCCCCGGCAAGTATACACCATCCCCACATCGCGCAGATTGTCCAATCGGTTCAAACCGCCGCTTTTCCCGTGGCGCTACGCAACGCATCGCCGTTCTGATTGACAAAAGTCCCCGGCGCGGGATAATCGAACTTTGATGGAAAGGGTTGCCGGCAGGTGGCAGGAGGCAACGTCATGTCGAGCCCGACCTATTATGTGCAAGAATGTCCGACCTGCGGTCGGCGCTTGCAGATTCGGGTGGAGTATCTGGGCCGGAAGTTAGTCTGCCAACATTGCCAAGGCGGACTGGTTGCCGCCGATCCGGCCAACCAGCGTTGCGACTGCGGCCTGTCGAACAACGCGCTGCTGCGGCGAGCCGACGAGTTGTTGGCCTCGATTGCCCAACGCAATTCGCAATCGCGATAGCGAAGCTCTCACGATCGCGTGAGGCGTTCCAGGTCGGGGAAGAACATGGGATAGGTCTTTGCCGTGCAGCCCGGATCGCGAATCACGACGCCCGGTACGGCCAGGCCCACCAGCGCCAAGCTCATCGCCATGCGATGATCGTCGTAGGTATCGATCGTGGCGCCGTGCAACGGCCGCGGCATAATCGTGAGCCCGTCGTTTCGCTCTTCCACCTCGGCGCCCAGTTTGTGCAATTCGATCGCCAAGGCGCGGAGGCGGTCGGTTTCCTTGTGGCGGATGTGGGCCACGCCGCGGATGGTGGTTGGCCCCTTGGCAAAGAGCGCCACGGCGGCCAGCGTTTGCACCGTGTCGCTGATCGAGTTCATGTCGACCTCGATGCCGCGGAGCGGCCGGCCCGTCACGGTGATGTGGTTCAGCCCGTCTCGGATCTCGCAGCCCATCTGTTCGAGGCAGTTGCAAAAGGCTACGTCGCCTTGCAGGCTGTCGCGCGACAGGCCCTCGACAGTCACCTCGCCCTGGGTGACCGCAGCGGCAGCGAAGAAGTAGCTGGCGGCCGAGGCATCGGGCTCGATCGCATAGCGTTTGGCGTGATAGACTTGCGAACCGGCAATCGTGAAGCCGCATGGCTCCTCAACCTGTACGCCCACGCCGAACGATGCCATCACGGCCAACGTCATATCGACGTAGGGGCGGGAAACGAGGTTTCCCTGCACGGTCAATTTCACGTCGCGCTCTGCGTAGGGCGCGGCCATGAGCAGGCCGCTGAGGAACTGACTGGAAATATTGCCGGCCACGGTGGCCCGACCGCCCCGCAGGCCCTTGGCCCGCACAACGACCGGCGGGCAGCCCGTTTTCAACTCCGATGCCACGTCGGCCCCGAGTTGCCGCAAGGCGACCAACAGGTCTTCGATCGGCCGCTGGCGCATCCGCGGTGTGCCGTCGAGCCGAAAGGTTCCGCGGCCGAGGGTCAGCATGGCCGCCAGGAATCGCACCGTGGTGCCGCTATTGGCAACATACAAGTTGGCACCGTGGGCCGGCAGCTCTCCACCGCAACCGACAATGCGGAGCGAGGAAAAGGGGGCGGCCCCTCTTCCTCGCTCAACCGCGATGCCGAGCTGCCGGAGCGCGTCGATCATCACCCGGGTGTCATCGCTGTCGAGCGCGCCGGTCAAGACCGATTCGCCCACGGCCAGTGCGGCGCAGACCAGGGCCCGGTTCGTGATGCTTTTGGAGCCCGGCGGGCGGATCGTCGCCCGGATTGGACCGGTCGGGCGGATTTCGACGGTGTCGCTCTTCGTCATGCGAATATTATAAGGATTTCGCGGGGGTGAACGCAACGCGTCATTTCTTGACACAAGCAGGGCGCGATGTTACGCTCGTCAATCAGGAGGACAGGCATTCCTGTCTGTCCCGAAGAAAGACAGGCAAGAATGCCTGTGCTATTGTTGCCTAATGGACGCAGACCTTTCTTACGATTTTCTGCTCCCGCCGCGGATCGTCTTCGGATGGGGACGGCGGCGCGAACTGGGCGCGCTGGGGCGGACGCTCGGCCGACGGGCGATCATCGTCTGCGGACTGCCGCCGGAAATCGCCGACGGCGTGGTGGATGAGATTACCACTTTGCTGCGGGCCGAACGCGTCGAGCCTGTGCGACTGGCTACCTTGCTGCACGAGCCGGAAGTCAACGACGTCGATCGCGCGACGGCACAACTTCGCGAGCAGGGCGTGGCCGACGGCGATTTCATGCTCGCCATCGGTGGCGGGGCGGCCATTGACCTGGCGAAAGCCGTGGCCGCAATGGCTACCAGCCGCGAGAGTGCGACGGTCAAGGATTATCTCGAAGGCGTCGGCCGAGGGTTGAAGATCGCCGGGCGACCGCTGCCGGTGTTGGCCATGCCGTCGACCGCCGGCACGGGTGCTGAAGCTACGAAGAACGCTGTGATTTCTTCGTACGATCCGCCTTTCAAGAAAAGTCTGCGCGACGATCGGCTGATGCCGCGGGTCGCGCTTTTGGACCCCGAGTTGACGGTGACCGTTCCCGCCGGCGTGACAGCCGCCAGCGGCATGGACGCTATCACGCAGTTGATCGAAAGCTACGTCTCGCGGAAGTGGCAGCCGATTCCCCGCGCGCTGGCCGTGCACGGGCTGAAGATGGCTGTGCCGGCGATTGTCGAGGCGGTGAGCGACGGCTGCTCGCGCCCGGCCCGCGAGGCCATGTCGCATGCGGCGCTGCTTTCCGGAATGGCGTTGGCCAATTCGGGCCTGGGCATGGCGCACGGCGTGGCGGCGGCCTTGGGTACGCACTGCCGCGTGGCCCATGGCGCCGCCTGCGCGCTGATGTTGCCGGCGGCGGTCCGCGTGAACATGGATGTCTGTCAGGCCGAGTTCGCGCGGCTGAGCCACTTGTTGTTCAGCCGCAATCCCAAAGCGCCCGCCGAGGCGGCTGAGACATTTCTCCGCGAGATCGAGAAGCTCTGCGAACAGGTGGGCGTGCCGCGGCGGCTTTCTCAGGTTGGCGTTACGCCGGAGCACATTCCCGCCATCGTGAAAAGTTCCCGCGGCGCCAGTATGAGCGGTAATCCTCGCGATCTGTCCGACGCGGAGCTTACCGAAATCCTCGAAAGCCTGCTATGATTCTTTCCGCCGGACTGACGCCCGCCTGGCAGCAGATTATGGTTTTGGGGAACTTTCGCTACGGCGAAGTGAACCGGGCCCGCGAAGTGCGTTGGCACGCCCAGGGCAAGGTGATCAACGTGGGCATCGCCCTGCAGCATCTCGGCGCGCCGAGTCTCACGCTCTCGACGATCGGCGGGCCACCCAAGACGCAAATGGATGCGGAGTTGGCCGAGTTGGGCGTGCCGCGGCGGTGGATTGTCACCGAATCGGCTACACGCGTATGCACCACCATTCTGGACCGCGCGACGGGCCAGGTGACCGAGTTGGTTGAGAACGGCCAGCCGCTTAAACCCGAGGAGCTCGATGCATTCCGCCGCGCTTATGCGGAAGAAGCCGCTAAGGCCGAGGTAGTCGTGCTCTCGGGCTCGCTGCCGGCCGGCACGCCGTCGTCGTTCTCTCGCGAACTCATGGAGCGCACACCGTGCAAGGCGGTGCTCGATTTCCGCGGCGAAGAGCTGTTGGCCACATTGGATTTGCGGCCGTTGGTGGTGAAGCCGAATCGCGAGGAGCTGGCTCAAACCGTGGGCGAGCCGCTGGGGGACGATGGCCGGCTGCTTGAAGCGATGCGTTCGCTGAATCGCCGTGGAGCCCAGTGGGTCGTCGTCACCCAAGGCGCTGGGCCGGTTTGGGTGTCTTCACTCCACGAGACATATCGGCTGAACTCTTTGCCCGTCGATAGCGTAGTAAACCCGATCGGCAGCGGCGATGCGCTGGCGGCCGGCGTCGCCTGGTCGATTCACCAGGGTCGTGGGATGATTGAGGCGGTGAAGCTGGGCATCGCCGCCGCAGCGGAAAACCTTCGCCGGCTGGAGACCGGCCGGCTGTCGGCCGAGCGCGTACGGCAGCGGGCTGGCGAGGTTCAGGCGGAAGAGGTTCTGTGATCCCGACCCGAGAGGGGGCGTCGCTTGCACGGCGGCGCACGGCCGACTATTCTTGAAAGCGCTGCCATTTTTACGCTGATTATTGCATTGGAGGACTGGTGATGAGGTGCGTTCGGCCTTCCCGCTATTTGTCGCTCTTGGCGATCGCGATTTCCCTGCTCTGCACGACGGCGCTGCCGGCCGAAGAGAGCAAGAACAACGCCATCGTGCCGGTGCCTCGAGCCGACCAGAAGGACTGGATGGAGCGGCACGAAGCCATCAACGCGCGGGTCAAGCAGGGCAACGTCGATCTGATCTTCATCGGCGACTCGATCACCGAAGGCTGGGAAGGCGCCGGCAAGCCGGTGTGGGACAAGTTCTACGGTCATCGCCACGCCGTCAACGCGGGCATCAGCAGCGACCGCACGCAGAATGTGCTGTGGCGGCTCGATCACGGCAACATCGACGGCATCTCGCCCAAGTTGGCCGTGCTAATGATCGGCACAAATACGATGGGCAACACGCCGGAGCAAGTCGCCGAAGGGATTCAAGCCATCGTGACCAAGCTGCGCACCAAGTTGCCGGAAACGAAGGTGCTCGTGCTGGGCATCTTCCCCCGCGGCCCGAACAGCTTCGACCCCTTCCGCCAGGAGCCGATGAAGGTCAACAAGCTGTTGCCGGCGTTGGCCGACAACGCGATGGTGTACTACCTCGACATCGGCCCGATGTTCCTGGCCGACGATGGTACGCTCAGCACGGACGTCATGGGCGACCTGCTCCATCCCACGGCGAAGGGCTACGAGATCTGGGCCGAAGCGATCGAGTCAACGGTGACGACGCTGATGGGGGAGAAGGAAAACGCGGCGCTGCCGGTGCCCTTGGAGCCCGGCCGTTGGCTCCAGCGGTACAAGGACATCAACGCGCGGGTCAAACAGGGCAACGTTGACTTGATCTTCATCGGCGACTCGATCACCGAAGGCTGGAACGACGCCGGCAAGGAAATTTGGGAGAAGTATTACGCCAAGCGGGGCGCCGTCAACCTCGGCATTTCCGGCGACCGTACCCAACACGTCCTCTGGCGGCTCGACCACGGCAACATCGACGGCATCTCACCCAAACTGGCCGTGGTGATGATCGGCACCAACAACTCCAGCCGCAGCACGCCGGAGCAAACCAACGCGGGGATCAAGGCCATCGTGGAGAAGCTGCGTACGAAACTGCCGGAAACGAAGATTCTGCTGCTGGGAATTTTTCCCCGCGGATTCAACAACCAATCCTACCTCCGCAGCGTCAACAATAAAGTCAACGAGAACATCGTCAAGCTGGCCGACGACAAAATGGTGTTTTATCGGGATATCGGCTGGCGATTCTCCGCGGGCAGCGACGCCGAGGTGGTCAAGGACCTGATGCCCGACTATCTCCATCTTTCGGCAAACGGTTACGGGGCTTGGGCCGAGACGATCGAGCCGATGGTGGCGAAGCTGATAGGCCAGCGGGAAAGCGCGGTGCTGCCGGTGCCGCGCGACGCCGCGTGGTGGAAAAAAGTCGACGCCATCAATGAACGTATTCGGGAGGGCAAGGTCGGACTGATCTTTGTGGGCGATTCGATCACCGAAGGCTGGAACGACGCCGGCAAGGAAATTTGGGAGAAGTATTACGCCAAGCGGGGCGCCGTCAACCTCGGCATTTCCGGCGACCGTACCCAACACGTCCTCTGGCGGCTCGACCACGGCAACATCGAGGGCATCGCTCCCGCGTTGGCCGTGGTGTTGATCGGCACGAACAACATCGGTCCGAACACAGCCGCTGCCGCCAGCCGCGGCACGCCCGAGGAGATCGCTGCTGCAGTCAAAGCGATTGTGGAGAAGCTGCGGTCGAGGCTGCCGCAGACGGCGGTGCTCGTGCTGGGCATCTTTCCGCGGGGAGAGAACAAGGATAGCGAGCTTCGCCAGTTGACCGCGAAGACCAACGAGTTGGTGGCGAAGTTAGCCGACGACAAGATGGTCTTCTATCTCGACATCGGCCCGAAGCTCCTCGCCGAGGATGGCACGCTGACCAAAGAGATCATGCCTGACCTGCTGCACCCGTCGCCCAAGGCTTATGGCATCTGGGCCGAGGCGATCGAGCCGATGGTGGCGAAGTTTATGGGCGGAAAGTAGGCCCTTGCCTTCCGGTTCCACGCTCTGGATGGGACCATGCTTTTCCGATGTGGTGTGCCGTTGTTCCGCAGGAGCAGTGCCCGCAGCAAGCGACACGCGCTGCCCGGCTTGCGGCGAGCCTCGGCACACGGTTGCGAGAGAAGCTGGCTAGGGATGGGCCACTGCCGGCGACCGGCCGTACTGCGGAAAGCGGTCTTGCACGGCCTGGACGGTCATCTCTTCCTGGCGCAGGGCCTCCATGGCCAGCACCGCGGCGTCGGCGGCTTGCATGGTCGTGATGCAGGGAACACCATGCGAAACGGCCGCGGCGCGAATCCGCCCCTCATCGGTCCGAGCGCCCTTGCCGCTGGGCGTGTTGATCACCAGTTGCAGGTTGCCGTCGATCATGTAGTCGAGCACGTTGGGGTGCCCCTCTTGCAGCTTTTTGAGGGTCTGCACGCGAATACCCGCCTCCTCCAAACGCACCGCGGTGCCCTTGGTCGAGAGCAACTCAAAACCCATTCGCTCCAGGCGCCGAGCTAACTGGGCCACGTGGTCTTTGGTGCGATCAGTAACGCTGATGAACACCTTGCCGCTCTTGGGCAGCACCGTTCCGGCGGCCAGTTGGCTCTTCGCGAAAGCGATCGAGAATCGCTCGCTGATGCCCATCACTTCGCCGGTCGATTTCATCTCCGGCCCGAGCACGATGTCGACGCCGGCGAACTTGATGAAGGGGAAGACGGCCTCCTTGACCGAAACGTGGCTGGGGATGGGCTCCTTGAAGTAGCCCTGCTCGGCCAGCGAAACGCCGACCATCACCTTGGCGGCCGCCTTGGCCAAGGGCATGCCGGTGGCTTTCGACACGAACGGCACGGTGCGGCTGGCCCGGGGATTGACTTCGAGCACGTAGACGTTGGACCGGCCTTCCTCGCGTTTCACGGCATACTGGATGTTCATCAGGCCCTTGACTTGCAGACGGCGGGCCAAGGCGAAAGTGGCCTCCCGGATTTCGGCCACCACCGGGCCGGGCAGGCTGTAGGGCGGAATGGCGCAGCGCCGAATCGCCCGAGTGTACCCCCGCTTCCTCGATATGTTCCATGATGCCGGCGACGATCACCTGTTGGCCGTCGGCGATGGCGTCAACGTCGATTTCGGTGGCGTCTTCCAGAAAGCGGTCGATCAGCACGGGCTGACCCTGCGAAACGATGAACGCGGCGGCCACGAACCGCTCGAACTGGCCCATGTCGTAGCAGATCTCCATCGCCCGGCCGCCAAGCACGAAGCTCGGCCGCACCAGCACGGGAAAGCCGATCTCGCGGGCCGCCGTGCGGGCCTGGGCCATGGTGCGGGCGATGCCGTTGGCCGGCTGCTTCAGACCCAACCGCCGCAACACGTTGGCAAACTTCTCCCGGTCTTCGGCGTCCTCGATCGTGTCGACGCTCGTGCCGATGATTGGCACGCCGGCATTGCTCAGCGCCCGGGCCAAATTGAGCGGCGTTTGCCCGCCAAACTGCACGATCACACCGTCGGGCTGGACCCGGTCGCAAATATTCAACACGTCCTCGGTCGTCAGCGGCTCGAAGAACAACAGATCGGACGTGTCGTAGTCGGTTGAAACGGTCTCGGGGTTCGAGTTGACCATGATCGACTCGATGCCCAACTCGCGCAGCGCGAAGCTGGCGTGGCAGCAGCAGTAGTCGAACTCGATGCCCTGGCCGATGCGGTTCGGTCCGCCGCCGAGAATTACCACCCGCTTGCCGTCAGGCTTCTTGGGCGGCGTCTCGTCCTCGTCTTCGTAGGTTGAATAATAATAGGGCGTGTAGGCCTCGAACTCCGCCGCGCAGGTGTCGACCGCCTTGAACGTGGCCACGATCCCACGCCGCTTCCGCTCCTGGCGGATGTCCATCTCGGTGGTGCTCCAGAGAATGGCCAACTGGCGGTCGGAAAAACCGAATTGCTTCGCGCGGCGCAAGGTGGCGTCGTCGCAGTTCTTCGCACTGCCCAACCCGCGCAACTGCTCTTCCATCTCCACGATTTCACGGAGATTCTCCAGAAACCACGGGTCGATGCCCGTCAACTCGTAGATTTCTTCCACCGGGCGGCCGTATTTCAGGGCGTAGCGCAGATACCAGACGCGCTGGTCGCGGGGAGAGCCCAGGTTCGAGATCACCTCCTCTTCACTGGGTTGCTCGGGTGTGCCCCACAGGTCCTTGCCGTCGCAGCCGAAGCCGAAGCTGCCCACCTCCAGCCCGCGCAGCGCCTTCTGGAACGACTCCTTGAACGTGCGCCCGATGGCCATGGTTTCGCCCACGCTCTTCATCTGCGTGGTCAGAACCGGATCAGCCTCGGGGAACTTCTCGAAAGCAAAGCGCGGCACCTTCGTCACCACATAATCGATCGTCGGCTCGAAGCAGGCCATCGTTTCGCGGGTGATGTCGTTGGGCAACTCGTGCAGCCGGTAGCCGACGGCCAGCTTGGCGGCGATCTTGGCGATGGGAAAGCCGGTGGCCTTCGAAGCCAAGGCGCTGGAGCGGCTCACCCGCGGGTTCATCTCGATCACCACCATGCGGCCGGTCTTCGGATGAATGGCAAACTGGATGTTCGATCCGCCCGTCTCCACGCCGATCTCGCGCATCACGGCGATCGAGGCGTCGCGCATCCGCTGGTACTCCTTGTCGGTGAGCGTTTGGGCCGGGGCCACGGTGATCGAGTCGCCCGTGTGAACGCCCATCGGATCGAAGTTCTCGATCGAGCAGATGATCACGCAGTTGTCGTCCTTGTCGCGCATCACCTCCATCTCGAACTCTTTCCAACCGATCACCGCTTCTTCCAGCAGCACCTGGTGGACAGGCGAGAGGTCGAGGCCATAGCGCACGCGATCGTCGAACTCTTCGCGGTTGTAGGCGATGCTCGATCCGGTGCCGCCGAGGGTGAAACTGGGCCGCACGACGCAAGGCAGCCCGATTTCCTGCACCGTCCGGCGGGCTTCGCTGAGGCTCTTGACAGTTTGGCCGCGGGGCACTTCCAGGCCAATGCGCTCCATGGCCGCCTTGAACTGGTCGCGCGATTCGGCCTTGGCGATTACCTCGGCCGTGGCGCCGATCATCTCGACGCCGTACTTTTGCAGCACGCCGTGGTTGTGGAGGTCCATCGCCAGATTGAGGCCCGTCTGGCCGCCCAAGGTGGGCAGCAAGGCGTCGGGCCGCTCCGCGGCGATCACCTTCTCCACGATGTCCCACGTGAGCGGCTCGATGTAGGTGCGATCGGCCATTTCGGGATCGGTCATGATCGTGGCCGGGTTGGAGTTCACCAACACGACCTCGTAGCCCTCCTCCCGCAGGGCCTTGCAGGCCTGGGTGCCCGAATAGTCGAACTCGCAGGCCTGCCCAATGATAATCGGCCCGGAACCAATCAGCAGAATCTTGCGGATATCGTTGCGGCGCGGCACGGTGCACACGTTCCTTCATGCATCAGCCAGATCGGGCGGCGATTCCCCGCTCTCTGGGGGACGAGCGCTGTGTAAAATCCCCTGATGATAGCACGCCGTTAGGCGTTTGTTCAAGGGGCCGGCAACCGGACGGCGGAATCACCCCCCATGTAGCGAGATGTCGTTGACACCCCCTGTCACGAGCTTTACAGTGATGTGTTGAGCTTTGGGGGGTTTTCTGCGCCTGGGGAGGATTTGCGGTGACGAAACCGTGGGGTGGTGTGTTTGATCAGGCGACCGACCGCCGCGTGGAGGAGTTCACCGAAAGCGTGAGCTTCGACCGCCGGCTTTATGCGCAGGATATTGACGCATCGATCGCGCATGCGCAGATGCTCGCCAAAGTCGGACTGCTGACGGCCGAAGAGTGCCGGAAAATTGAGCAGGCCCTGCAACAAGTCCGCCAAGAAATTGAGCAGGGGCAGTTCCCCTTCCGCGCGGAACTCGAAGATATCCACATGCACATCGAGGGGGCGCTGGTGGAGCGGATCGGCGACATCGGCCGAAAGCTCCACACGGCCCGAAGCCGCAACGATCAGGTGGCCACCGATCTGCGGTTGTGGGCACGTTGGGCCATCGACGAGATCGACCAGCGACTGGCCGCGTTGCAGCGGGCGTTTGTGGGCCGCTGCGATGCCGACGCCGGCGTGATCCTGCCCGGCTACACCCACTTGCAGCGGGCGCAGCCGGTGCTCGCTCCGCATTATTGGTTGGCCTACTGCGAAAAATTCCAGCGCGATCGGTCGCGGCTGGCCGATTGTCGCCGCCGCACCAACGTGCTGCCGCTGGGCGCGGCGGCGCTGGCTGGCACGAGTCTGCCGATCGACCGCAGCGACGTTGCCGCCCGGCTGGGTTTTGACGAGGTGGCGGCCAACAGCCTCGACGCGGCCAGCGACCGCGACTTCGCCCTGGAGTTCGCCTTCGCGCTGGCCGTGATCGCCGAGCACTTGAGCACGTGGGCCGAAGAGTGGATTCTCTGGTCGACAGCGGAGTTCGGCCTCTTGAAGCTGCCGCAGGCATTTTGCACCGGCTCGTCGATCATGCCGCAAAAGATCAACCCGGACGTTTTGGAGCTGATCCGCGGCAAGACCGCGCGCGTGGTCGGCAACTTGCAGACGTTGTTGGTATTGCTGAAGGGACTGCCGCTGGCTTACAACCGCGACCTGCAAGAGGATAAGCCGCCGCTGTTCGATTCGTTCGACACAGTTCGGGGTTCGCTGGAGTTGGCCGCGCCGTTGGCCGCCGGCGCCGAACTGAACCGAGCCGCGATCGCCGAGCGGCTCGATCGGGGGCATCTCGATGCCACCACGTTGATGGAACATCTGATTCGCCGGGGCATGCCCCAGCGGACCGCGCACGAGTTGGTAGGCCGGTTGGTCCGCAAGGCGCTCGATCGAGGCGTGCGGCTGGCCGACCTGCCCTTGGCCGATTTTCGCGAGGCCTCTCCGGAACTCGACGCGAGCATCTACGACCTGCTGGGACCCGAAAAGGCTGTGGCCGCCATGGTCAGTTATGGTTCGACGGGCCCCGAGCAGGTGAAGGAGCAAGTGCGACGCTGGAAGGAAAAACTCGTACAGGATGCACGTCCACAATCGTCCTAGGCATTAACAGCCGCCGATCGTCCCACGAGCATCGCCATGAATCATCGTCATCGAATACTTGCCTGGCTCGTGTTGGCGGTCTCAGGGAGTGGGCTGGCCATGTCGGCTGGGGCGCAAGACCAGCCGGGAGCGGCCAACCCGGCGCCCGAAGCAGCCAGGGCGGCGCCAGCGCCGGCAGCGGCGAAGGAGGCGCCGGCCGCCAAAGAAGCCACACCCATGACGGGCGCCGTGGCAGCCGTGATGGAAACCAAGCCGACTACGCCCGTGGAGTGCGTGCGCGCGGCGAAAGTGCTAATGGACTTGGGCCGCGCAGACCTGGCCAAGAATCTGTTGACGAAAGTCCTCGATGCCAAGCTCGATCAGCGGCAACTGGCCGACCTGAGCGAGCAGATCGGCACGGCGATTCTCGTCGACTTGACCACACACGGGGAACTCCAGCCCGAGGCCCGGCAATTGTCCGACGAGATCACGGCTGCCGTGAAAGCCAGGCTCCAAGATCCCGAGAGGCTTGCCGGCCTGATCCGCCAGCTTCAGGACCCATCAATGGAGAAACGCGGAAAGGCCGTGCTGGGTTTGCAGGAAGCGGGCGAAGCCGCCATTTGCCCGTTGGTGCAAGTGCTGGCCGACCCGGCGCGCACTGCCGAGCAAGCCAACGTGCGAACCGTGCTGGCCGGGATGGGGCGACCGGCCCGCGACGTGCTCATGGGCGTCGTCGAGCGGGCCGATCCCAACCTGACGGTGCAGGCGATTCTGACCCTGGGCGAAATGAACGATCCGAGGGCCGAACCCTGCCTGTTGGCGCCGTATCTGGCGCCCGGCAGCAACGCGGATGTTCGCACGGCTGCCGCCGGCGCCCTGAGGCAACTCGAAAAAAGACTGCCCACCCGGGCGGAGGCGGTCCGGCTGCTGAGCGATCTGGCCAACGGCTATTTCCGGCAGCGTCAGTTGATCGAAGGCGCGATCGAGGGCAAAGTCGCCCTGTGGCGATGGGACGAGGCTGCGAAGCAGTGCACGTCGAAGACCTATGCGGTGAATGATGCATCGCGGATGTTGGCCGCCCGCTGGGCCCACGACGCGTTTCTGTTGGCCCCCGACGCGATGGATCTCTGCTCGTTCGACCTGGCTACAATGCTTGAAGTGGCCGCGTATGAGAAAGGCCTCGATCAGCCCCTGGACGAGAACGATCCTGCCGTTGTCCAGGCCAAGCAATTCGGCGTGCGGGCGGTCGAAGACACGCTAACCTGCGCGATGGCTCACGGGCATCCCGTTGCTGCCACGGTGGCCGTCCGGCTGCTGGGACAAATTGGCAAGGCCGACGATTTGCTGTACGAAGGGGCGGAGCCGGCTCCGTTCGCGCGGGCCCTGCGGCAGCCCGATCGCCGGCTGCGCATGGCGGCGCTCGAGGCCATCGCACGCTTGCGGCCCGGCAAACCGTTTTCGGGCTCCAGCTATGTGCCTGCCGCGTTGCAGTTCTTCGCGGCCAGTAGCGGCCGACCGCATGCGCTGGCGGCCGGCGCCAACGCCGGCGAGACGCACGACCTGGCGGGAATGCTGAGCGCGGCCGGTTATGAAACCGATTCGGCTGCCACCGGCAAGGAACTTCTGTCGCTGGCTGCGCGTTCGCCCGACTACGAGCTTGCCATGATCGACACGGCGATCACCAGGCCGGAGATCAACATGCTTTTGCAGCAGTTGCGGCACGACGAGCGGACAGCGTCGCTCCGCGTGGGGCTGCTCGCGCGGGACGGCCATCTCGAAGAAGCGGAGCGGCTGGCGCGGCAGGACCCCTTGGCGATGGCCTTTTCCCGGCCGCACGATGACCAGTCGCTGCGCTGGCAAATCAGCCAATTGGCCACGCTGGCCCCACGCGAGTTCGTCAGCTTCGAGACGCGGCAGCAACAGGCAGCCGAGGCGCTCGGCCTATGGGCCGAACTCGGCAAGTCGCCAGGCGGGCTTTACGATTTGCGCCGCGTGCAGGATGCGGCGCTGGCCGCCCTGTACAATGCGAAACTCGCCGCCAAGGCGGTGGCCGTGCTGGCCAACACCAATTCGGCCGAAAGTCAGCGGGCGCTGGTGGAAGTGGCCAGCCGCTTCACGCAACCGCTGGAACTGCGGAACGCGGCCGCCCGGGCGTTCTGCCAGAACGTCGAAAAACACGGCATCCTGTTAACCAGCGAGGAGATCCGGGCCCAATACCGCCGCTACAACGAGAGCGAATACCTCGACGCCCCGACGCAGCACGTCTTGGGCATGATCCTTGATTGTTTGGAGGCCTCCGCCCAGCCGGGAAAACCGAGAGGATAACCAGACAACTTCACCAAGTCACTTTGTGGCACAGGCGACTGGCCTGCATTTTTCGGGGCAGGCGCGACGCCTGCACCATAAACCCTGAGCAATCGATTTCCTTACCACGCGTTATCTCCTTCGCGCTGTTTCCTGCTGCATCCTTTTTATGTCTCGTGGACTGCCGAACGTCGAACTGAGCGAGAGCGGGCCGCCGATACCGGGACTGATCGGTTCCGGGCCGGCGATGGAGAACGTCTACCAGTTGACGCGGCGAGTCGCCCGATCCAACGCCTCGGTGCTTCTGCTGGGCGAAACGGGCACGGGCAAGGAATTAATCGCCAAGGCGATTCACCGCCTCAGCCCGCGGGGCAGCGGGCCCTTCATCCGCGTCAACTGCGGGGCCTTGGCGGAGAATTTGCTGGAGAGCGAGTTGTTCGGGCACGTGCGGGGCGCGTTCACCGGGGCCGTCGATAACCGCACCGGCCGCTTCGAGGCCGCCCACACGGGCACGGTCTTCCTCGACGAGATCAATTCCACGACCCCCAAGCTCCAAGTCAAGCTGCTGCGCGTGCTGCAAGAGCACGAGTTCGAGCGAGTGGGCGACACGCAGACTATCCGCGTCGATACCCGCGTTATCGCCGCCAGCAACCGCGACCTGCTGGAAGAGACCGACGCCGGTCGGTTCCGCGAAGACCTCTATTACCGCCTCAACGTGGTGACGATCTATCTGCCGCCGCTGCGCGAGCGGCGCGAGGATATCCCCGCCTTGGTCAGTCACTTCCTGCGGGTTTACAACGAGCAGAACTTCCGCCACGTGCCCTACGTGCAGCCGGCCGCGATGCAGGCGTTGCAGGATTATTCCTGGCCGGGCAACGTGCGCGAATTGCAGAATTACATTGAGCGGGCGGTCGTGTTGGCACCCGGCGACGAGCTGACCCGCGACCTCCTGCCCGAGACCGTTTTGGGCGGCAGCCCGCGGCGCATCGGGCGCATCCGCGGCGACGTGGAGGCGCTTGCCTCGGAGTTGGTCCAGCAGGGCATCGAAACGGCCGGCCCCAGCGCCGAGAACCTGCACGCCGTGGTGGTCAATCGCGTGGAACGCGAGCTCATTGTCCAGGTGATGGCCGTCTGCGACGGCGTGCAGATCAAGGCCGCCGAGCGGCTGGGGATCAACCGCAACACGCTCCACAAGAAGCTCAAGGAATACGGGCTGGAAAAGTAGCTGATTTCATGTCCGGCGTAAGCACCATCTGTTTCGCCGCCAGTTACGCCATCGCGCTGGCGTTGGAGATCTCGCGGCTGCTGTTTCGCAGCGGCATCCGCGGCGCGATCATGCTGGGTTTCGCCGCCGCAGGATTGGTCGCCCACACCGCTTTCCTCTATTATCGGGCGGTCAACGCCGCGGGCGCGCCGTTGTCGAGCGAAAAGGACTGGTATCTCGTGGCCGCCTGGGTGATGGTGGTTGTTTATCTCTACCTGGCCCTGTTTTATCCCAAGGCGCCGTTCGGTCTTTTCTTGCTGCCGCTGGCCCTGGGGCTGATCGGCGTGGCCCGTTTCTTGGCCTCCGATGCCCCCTTGGCCCGCGAGCCGGCATCCGAAATCTGGGGCGCAATCCACGGCATTTCCATCGTGCTGGCGGTGGTCGCCGTGCTGGTGGGATTCGTTGCCGGGCTGATGTATCTCGGCCAGGTGCGGCATTTGAAACTCAAGATCCTGGCCACACGCGGACCGCGGCTGCCCAGCCTCGAATGGCTCCAGCAGACCAACGGCCGGGCGATCATCGTCTCGGTCCTGATGCTCGGCGTGGGCGTGCTCTCGGGCATGGTGTTGAACTTGATCAATCGCGGCCAGCCAGGCTACGTTCCCTTGACCGATCCGGTCGTTTTGAGCACGTGGCTGATGTTCTTCTGGCTGCTGCTGGCGGTTGTGCTCAGCGCCCTGCACCGGCCCGCCCGCAAAGGCCGCAGAGTGGCCTATCTTACCGTGGCCAGCTTCGTGTTCCTGGTGATCATGCTGGCCGCCGGCCTGCTGATGAACAGCCGACACTGGGGACGAGCGAAGGCGGAGGCCGGAGGGCGGACGGCGGCGAGCACGGATTGCAAATTGATCATTGCAAATGGCAAATTGCAAATCGGCTCCGGCGACAAACCATTTTCAATTTGCAATTTTCAATTTGCAATGACCAATGTTTCTCCGCCTTCTCCTCTCTGCCCTCCGCCTTCCGCCGGAGGCCGGCCATGTTAGTGCAGGTCGTCGGTTGCAGCCATCACGGCACGTCGATTGCATTGCGGGAGCGGCTGGCGTTCACGCCCGAGCAAACCCGCGAGGCGCTCGACCAATGGCGGCGGGTGTTCAAGGGCGTTGAGGCCGTGCTGCTTTCGACCTGCAACCGGGTGGAAATCTACGCCGCCACCGAGCGCGACACCGAGCCGACGCTCGATCAGATCGCCAATTTCCTGGCCCGCTTCCATGACCTCGATCCGGCCGAAGTGATCGGGCATCTCTACCAGCACAGCGACGACGCGGCCGTCGAGCACCTGTTCACCGTGGCCGCCAGCCTCGACAGCATGGTGTTGGGCGAGCCGCAGATTCTCGCCCAGGTGAAGGAAGCCTACCAGACGGCCACCGCCCAGGACAACACGGGCCCGTTGATGCACGCCCTGTTTCAGGCGTCGCTCAGGGTGGCGCGGCGGGTGGCCACCGAGACGGCCATCCATCAGCGCCGCGTGAGCATTCCCAGCGTCGCCGTGGCCGATTTCGCCCGGCAAATCTTCGAACGCTTCGACGACAAGCTGGCGTTGGTGATCGGCGCCGGCGAGATGGCCGAAGAAACGTTGCGCTACTTGCAGGAGGAAGGGGTGCGCGCGGGTGACGGTCGTCAATCGGCAGCTTCGAGCGCGGGGCCGAGCTGGCCCAGCGATGGCGCGGCAGCGCCGTTTCGTGGGACGAACTGCCGCAGGCGCTGGCCGCCGCCGATCTGGTGATCAGCACGACGGCCGCCGGGCAGCCGATCGTCACCGCCGAGCAGTTCGCGGCCGTCGAAGCGAAGCGGCTGGAGCGGCCGTTGTTCGTGCTCGATCTGGCCGTGCCGCGCGACTTCGAACCGGCCATCGGAAGCCGGCCCGACGTCTATCTTTACTCGATCGACGACTTGCAGGCGGCGTGTCAGCGCAATCGGGCGAAGCGCGACAAGGAATTGCCCGCAGCAATGCACATTATCGAACAGGAGACGGCCCGCTTCATGGCCGAGACGTACCACCGGGCGGTAGGCCCGGTGATCGAGCGGCTGCGGTTGGGTTGGCAGAAGCCGAAAGAGGAGGAGTTGCAGCGGCTGCTGAACAAGGTGCCGGAGTTGGACGATCGGGCGAAGGACGAAATCCGCCATTCGTTCGACCGGCTGGTGAACAAGCTCCTCCACCCGCCGTTGGAATCGCTCCGCGACGAATCGCGCAAGGGCGTGCCCCGAGGACTGCTGGACGCGCTTCGGCGACTGTTCCAGTTGAAGGACTAAAGTAGAAGCGGCATCTTGCCGCTTCGCCCGCCTTGGCAAACACTGTCATTCGCGGCAGTCGCGCGACTACTCCCTCGAACCAACCGGCGTTTTTACCGGCCGCGCATTGCGCACGTTGGACGGTGCGTCGGCTTCGCGGATGGAAAAATCGGCCTAGATCACGCGGTACTTTTTGGTATCCGTCCGGAGCAGGGGCCCCCAAGTGCCGCTCGGCTAACCGCTGGAAGGCGATCGCCTCCTTCGTGGCCGGTTCCTTATTCCCCGTCATAAGGAGGGGTGCATCGTTGCATGGGCTTACAAAGCTGTTTGTTTGATAAACCACGGCTGGCTGCTGGTCCATTGGGCCCGCGGTTAAGGCGGCCCCGGGGGTTTGACACTTGCCCCCCAAATCGGCAAGATGAGGGATGAGGGCCGGAGGAAGCGGCGGGAACTTTCGCCCCCCGCCACGCGTCCCATGTTATGAGCCTGCTGTGAGCGACGACAACCAACTGATCGACCAGGCGCTGAAGGGGCAGACGGAGGCCTTTGGGCATCTGGTCCTGAAATATCAGGACCGGCTGTTCAATACGGTTTTCCACGTGGTCGGCCACGAAGAGGATGCCCGCGACATCGTCCAAGAGGCCCTGGTCCAGGCGTTCTTGAAGTTGGAGTCGTTCGGGCGGCGACAGCGCGTTTTACACGTGGCTCTACCGGATCGCCTTCAACGTGGCCATCACCCACCGGCGGCGGCGCCGGCCGACGGCCTCGCTCGACCGCGGGCGGGAGACCGGCAACATGGACCCACCGGACGACGAACCGAGCCCGGCTGAAACCATCGAACAACGGGAACGCTGCCGCCAAGTGCGGCGAGCGATCGGCCAACTGGCGGAAGAGCATCGCGCGGTGCTGGTGTTGCGGGAGATCGACGGATGCTGCTACGAAACCATTTCCGAAATCCTCGATCTGCCCATCGGCACGGTCCGCAGCCGGCTGCACCGCGCGCGGCTGCAACTGAGGGACGAGTTGAAAGGCATGCTGACAGCCGAAGGGATTAGGGATTAGGGATTGGGGATTAGAAGGGCGACCAGTGCCAATGTCCGATTTGCCGCATAACGAACTGTTTAGCGCCTACCTCGACGGCGAACTTAGCGTCGCCGAGCAAGCGGAGGTGGAACGGCTTCTGGCCACCGATCCGGCTGCGCGACGACTGCTCGATGATTTGCGGACCTTAAGCGCCGCGCTCCAATCGCTGCCGCAGAAGAAAGTCGGCGAGGACCTCAGCCAGCGGGTGTTGCGCGTGGCCGAGCGCCGGATGCTCACCGAAGGCGAGCCCGAGGAGGCGGAGCTTTCGTCCTGGTCGCCCGTGCCTCGGGAGCAATCCGTTTGGCGGCGGCTTCTGGCGCCGCGGACGCTGGTTTGGCTGGGCCTGACGGCGGCGATTGCCGTGATGATCACGATCTACGATCCGGGCCGCCCCCGGCACACCGAACTGGCCGATAATGTCGAGAAGCGGAGCGATCAACCACGCCGGCCACCGAGTATGGAAGCCGCTCCCAAAGACTCGTCCGTGGCTGGGCAGGAGCGGAGATTGTCGGTTGATGGGTTGTTGAGGGAGACATCGTCGGGGGGAGAGAAATCCGCAGCATTCGCTCCCGCCGCACCCGCGCTCCCGACGTACGAGAAGCGTTCGGCACTCGCGTCGGAGCGCAAGCAGATCGATGCCGATAGGGTGGCGGGCGATGGCCGGCGAGATCGACGGCGTGAGACGGCCGAACCTGCCGTTAACGGCATGCCGATGACGGACAAAACGCCGGCCGCTGCCGCAGCCTACGCGAATTCAGAAGACAGTAGTGTCCGGTCGGCAAAAGACGGGTCAGCCCAAGATCGATTCGCCCGAGAAGTTGAATCTCTCAAAACAGAATCGGGCGGCTACGGCGGCATGGGCGGTCCCGTTTCGACCAGTCCACCGCCGGCTGAAACCACCCGGACGCTCGCCGCGACCCTCTTGGGCCAACCCGCCCAGGGCATGCTCGTGGTCCGCTGCGACATCAGTTCCGAGGCGGCCCGGAAAGGATCGTTCGACAAGCTGCTGGCGGCCAACGGCATCGCCATGGAGCAAGGTGCCGCCCCATTGGCTCAGGCCGGCAATATGGCAGGCGCTGCGGACCGCATGGTCCAGTCTGCCGAAGGTCGGGAAAATGCAAATGTGGCAAACGCCGACTCGCAAGGGCTCGCGGCGGAGGGCCAACGCGATCTGGTGTATGTCGAGGCCACGCACGCCCAGGTCGTGGCCACGCTGGCCGGTCTGAATGCGCAGCCGGAGGTGTTCCGCTCGGTCTCCGTCGAGCCGGAGGGCAAATCAGCGGAAGACGCCGAACTGCGAGCGATTGTTCGACAACAAACGTCCGGCGCGGCGAACAAGCAACTGTCCTTGGGCGTATCGGGACGCAGGCTCGACGAAGCCGCGCCCGAGCAAGCCGCCGAGGCGATAGGGCCTAAGCTGGCAAAACCCGCGGCGGCAGCGACGCCGACCGCGACCATCGGCGGACCGGATTTCCAAGCGATCACTGCCCCGCCAGCCACTCAACAGAGCCCGCAGCGAGCTCCAACGTCCAACGGGAACTTCAACTTCCGACAGGCGGCCGCAGTTCCCCAAGAGGGGCCGCAATCGGCCCCGTCGCCTCCGCGGCAACAGGTGCTGTTCGTGCTGCGCGTGGCCGACGGCCAACAAGCCCCAAAATCCCAGGCACTGCACCAGCCCGAAGCCGCCAAACCGGCCGAGCCGGCGGTGCCTGCTCCGCAGCCGCTCAACACACCGGAGAAGTAGACAGCCGCCGAAGAAGATCGCAAAAACCCATGGAACCGACACGCGACCCAAACTCGATCTACAAAGCCGCCACGCCACCGGCCGGCGGCGTTGCCGGCAGCCCGTCACCCCATGCCGGCCCGCGAGACCAGCCGCATTCCGCCAGCGCCGGACCGATCGCCTTCGCGCAATTGCTCAACGCCGTTCAGCAATGCGGCCTCGGCCTGAATACGGAGGTGATCGTGTCGGTGCGAGATTGCGAGTATGGCAGCGGCCGGTATCAACAGGCGATCGACCTTCTCGGAGGGCTATGCCGACAACTCGACGCGCAGGCGTCGCGGCGTCAAAGCCAACTGTTGCAAGAAGAGATTCGCTATAAGGCCGGCGGGCTGAAGATGACGCCGCGAGAATGGCAAATGCGGCAGCGGCGGGTGATCGAGCAGACGCAGAAGATCGAGGCGGCCCGCCGCCTATTCGCCCGTGTCATGGACGGTCTGAACGTGCTGCGGGCGGCGCAGCGCGTAGCGAACGTATCGCGCCGCGGGCAGCCTCTACGCCCTTACACCCCAACCGAGAACCGAGATCGGCTTGCGGGCAGTCGGGCGAAATCTGCCAAAAGGGGCTTGACGGCCATTTATATCGTGATATGATATATCGCATTACGACAGCCCTGGCCCCGTGGAGCCCGACACATGGCAGAGCCCGTTGGCCGACAGAAACGTGCCCAGCCGCTGAACCACTCCGAATTCCACATCCTGGTGGCGCTGGCCGACCGCGAGCGGCACGGTTACGGCATCATGCAGGAAGTGGAAGCTCATTCGGCGGGCAAGGTGCGGTTGGGGCCCGGTACGCTCTACGGGGCCATTAAGCGGATGTTGGCCGCCGAGTTGATCGAGGAGTCGGCGCGACGGCCTGCGGCCCGCGACGACGACGAGCGCCGCCGCTGCTACTATCGCCTGACGTCGCTGGGGCGGAAGATCGCTTCCGAAGAGGCCGACCGGCTGGCCGCGCTCGTTCGCGTGGCTCAGGCCAAACGGCTGGTGGGCCGACAATCGCCGTTGCCGGCCGGAGGTGCATGATGGCCGATTCGCCGCGCGGCGTGGAACGCTCCGTCCAGGTTTACCAATCGCTCCTACGAGCATATCCGGTCGCGTTTCGCCGGCAATATGGGAATGAGATGGCCCGCGTGTTCCGCGAATTGGCCACCGACTCGCATCGGCGGCGCGGAACGGCGGGGCTCTTGGCAGCCTGGCTGCGAGTTTTCGGCGATCTCCTGCGGACAGTTCCGAAAGAGCACTTGACCGAGTGGAAGAATCGTGAAGGAGGAATTGACATGAAAGTCAAATCCGTGTTGCTGCAAAAAGTCTCCTCGGACGACATCGATTGTCGCTTGGGTCAGATTGGCACTTACGGAATTTCGCTCCTGGTGGCTGTGCTTGGCGTCTGGAAGTTCGCGTCGATGAGGATCACGGAGCCGCAATTGTTCTTCGGCATCTTGCTGGTGGCGGCTCTCACGCTGCAATGCGTGGGCTGTGGGCTGCTCATTCCCGTGTCGGACCGGAAGAGCCGCTCGAGGCCTTATGTCAGACGCGGCCAGATCGTCATTTACATTATGGCGGTTTTGGCGTTTGTTCTCGGCGTCTGGAAGCTCGCATCGCTGGCGGTGACGGAATATGAGTTGATTCTTGGCCTGCTCTTGCTCTCGGCGGTGATGATGGCCGGTGTTTTGCTCGGGGCGATTCTTCCGCTTGTCGATGGCGGCCGTGCCCGGCAGGGCGAAGCGGAGGCGCGGCCAAGAAGTCAATAGCGTTGTAACTTATCGCTAGTCGTCATCGGCCTCATACTGCACCGCCCAGGCCGGATACGTGTCGTCGCGGCCGCGCTGGGCAAACCAGAGAATGCGGTTGAGCGTGTCTTCGTCGGCTTCGTCGACCTCGTCCAGCGGCAATTTCATCGAGACCTCGGCCCAATGCCGCTCTTGCGGGTCGTGGATTGCCGACAACGGCGGATTCATCTGGTCCAGTGGAATATTGTTCTTCACCGCCGCGTAGGGTTGAAGGTTGGGCTGATCCATGAAGCAGCTTGCCATCGGCGTGGCCGAGGCGTCGAACTGGTTCATCGCCGGCAGGCAGAGAATCTGCTCGATCGTGCGGACCATGCTTGTCTGGTTGTAGTTCGTGCTGTCGACCACGTGGCGGCGAGTGTAAGGACTGACGACCAGGGCCACCGTGCGATGGCCGTCGATGTGGTCGAAGCCGTTCTGCGGATCGTCTTCAACCACAAAGATGCACGTTTCCGGCCAGAACTTCGAGCGGCTTACGGCCTCGACGATCCGGCCCAGGGCCAGGTCGTTGCCGGCCACCAGGGCCGCCGGCGTGGGGATGCCGGGCCGCGTGCCCGACGTGTGATTATTCGGCAGTGCCATGATCATCAGATGGGGCAACTCGCCGCGCCGCTCCGACTGCTGCAACTCGTCGAGGAATTGCTGCGCCCGGTGCAGGTCGGACACCGTGTTGGGAAAGCCGATCGCCGTCGGACAAATGTATGGCTCCAGCGTCTTGATCCGGGCCGTGGCGCGAACCTCGATCTGGCCCCGGCTCTCGATGAAATCGTGATAGCAGTCCAAGAAAGTGGGCTTGTCGCCGCGCGAAGGATCCTTCCATCGCACCGTCCCCGCCACGAATTCTCCGTATACCCGCAGCGTCCGGCCGCGGGCCAGGGCGTTGTCCCAGAGAAAACCGCTCCGCGCGTATGCCATCGCGTCGTCGCCGTCGTAGGGATAGCTTCGCGGCCAGCCGCCGAACGATTTCTCCATATAGTCGGTTGCGCAGGCCTCGTCGGTCCATTGGTGGCCGTCGGCGCTTAAAACGCCGCTGCAATAAAAATTGTCCAACAGCACGAACTCCTCGGCCAGCTTGTGCTGGTTGGGCGTAACCTCGCGGCCGAAGATGCAAAGCTGCGGATCGCCTTCGCCGCCGGCCACGTCGCCGAACACCTGATCGTAGGTCCGGTTCTCCTTGATGATGTAGAGCACGTGCTGGAACACCGAGGGCTCGCCGCACCGCTCCGGCACAGGCCGTGGCGGCAAATCCTTGCGCGGCTCCAACTGTGCCCGGCGCGCCGCCGAAAGGCGATTGTTCGTTAGCACGGTTTCGGTGAGCTGCGGCAGCTCTTCCGCGCGCGGCGGGGGAATCAACGAGACCGTGCCCAGCGGATCCAAGGAGCTGTAGCCCCAAACGATCTGGCCCTTGACTTTGCGTTTGCCCTTGGCGTCCGTGTTGCGAGAGCCGATCCCCTTGACGTTGGCCACGTAGAGCAACTGCCGTTTGGCGTCGAACGCCAGTCCGGCCGGATACCAGCCGGTTGGCGCAGCCGAGCAGCTTGCTCCGCGGCGGATCGAACGCCACGACGGCCACGGCGTTGTTGCCGCCGTTGGAAACGTAAAGCGTGCGACCGTCCGGGCTGAACGCCAGGGCGTTCGGCGTGCTGCCGCCAAGCAATTCCTTGGCGGAGCACGTCGCGATGGTTTCCACCACCTCGTCGCGGCCGGTGTCAATCACCGAAACCGTGTCGCTATTGGCGTTGGCCACGCAGACGAACCGGCCGTCGGGCGAGGCGGCCAGGCCGGAACTGTGCAGGCCGACAACAATCTCCTTCACCGGCCGTCCCTGTTTGGGGTCAACGACCGAAACGGAACCGTCGGACGCGACTTGTGTCCTCACATCGACGCGCACCGGCGTCGCGCGGCCGGAGGGACCGGAAGGCTCGTCCGGCTCGGGCTGCCGCCCGGCCCAATTGCTCACGTAGAGCTTGCCGGCGGCAGCCACGACGTCAAACGGCGCGTTGCCGACGGCAATCTGCCGCAGCACGCGGCCGTCGGCCAGTTCAATTTCTGCCACGGTGTTGCTCAGATTCAGCGCGGCCCAAAAAGTCTTCCCGCTGGGATCGAGCGCCAAGCCGGCCGGCACATCGGCGCCCGATCGGCCCTGCGGCAGGGGTGGAAGTTTGATCGTGCGGGCCGGCTCCAATTCGCCTTCCGCCTCGACGGCAAACTCCGCAATCATGTTCTTCGTGCTCGAGGCAAGCAGGCTCTTGCTGCCCGGCGTGAAAAGGATGCCGGTGTAGCTGCCGTCAAAACGGCCGCTCCACGCGGCGACCCGCTGCGCGTCGAGATCGATCAAAACGACTCGATTGTGGCACAAGACGCCCAGCCAGCGGCGGTCGGGGCTCATGGCCAGCGCCGTGGGCCGCGCGGCAAAGGCGATCTGCTGGCCCAACGGTGAGAGCACCTGGTTGGTGGGCACGAGAATCCGCTGCCCGTCGCTATCGCCCACGCGAAGCCGATCGTAATCTTCGGGGCTGACCGGACGGGATTGATTGGATTGGCCGGCCGGGTCATCGGCAAAGCCTTGGGCGGCAAAGACAGGCAAGAGGAGCATTGAAAATGCAGCCGTCCAGAGTGCTCGTGTGCAAGCCATGGGATGATCTCCGTTACTTCATGTGGTGCTGACGCAAAATGTCGTTATCCCCTCACGTCGCTTCGCCCTCGTGCATCCATTTCTTCAGCAATGGCACCAAGGCAAAACAGACCGCCGCAGAGATGACCGCCGCCAGAGCGATGACGCCGTACACGTGGCTGTACGTGTGAAGCGTCTCGATCGGCGGCGGAATCGCTCCGCTCTCGCTGCCGACGCGCGTGAATTGGGCGATGATGCCCGCCAGGAACTGCGCAACCGCAGTCGCCAGGAACCATCCCCCCATCACCGTGCTCACCAATCGCGTGGGCGAGAGTTTGGTGATCATGGCCAGGCCAACCGGCGACAGGCACAGCTCGGCCGTCGTGTGCAGTAAGTACATCAACAATAGCCAGTGCATGGCCACCATGCCACGGGCGTCAGCGACCTGGCGCCCCACCATACGACGGCAAATCCCAGTCCCAACTGAAGCAAGCCAAGCGCGAACTTCAGCGGCGTGCTCGGCTCGAGCCCGTGCATCCGAGGAAGGTCCACAGGGCCGTGAAGACAAGACCCAAGAGGACAATGTAGATCGAATTGGCCGACTGGAACAGGCTGGCCGGAATTTCATCGGCCCGGCGAGCGATGCGCATGCCCACATTGTCGCCGGCGACTTTCCAAGCGATTTGGAAGTCCGGATGGTCATTGTGCTCTCCGCGCAATTTGTTAAGAGAATCCAGCGTGAAGAGGCGGTCGCCGTCGTGGAAGCCAATTTGCTCCTGGGTTGGTTCCAGCGTGATCGTCTGACCGACGTCGGATTCGGCAACCGTCCGAATCGTTGCCCGCTGTGGAATGCGGTCGACGTTGCGATCCGTGAAGTTGTTGATGGAGCTGCCGGCTTGTTCAAAGAAGGCAAAAAACAACATGCAGAAGATCATCAAGATCAGGACGACGTACATGCGATGACGCGCCACCGTTTCCAAACGAAAAGTTTCGAGAATCAGGTACCCGAAGGCAATGAGCGTGGAAATGACGAATACGGCGCCCGCCGGCGTGCTGACCTGCTCCAGCAGCACCGAGGCGAAACGGAGCGAGGGGTTTTCGCTTGCCGCCATATCGTTGATCGTGGCGGCCTCGACGAAGACCAACGGCCGCTGGCTGGCGCGGAGCGGGGCGCCGCCGGAAACCAGCAGCACAAATAGCGGAGCCGACGCAAGCGCCCCCAGGTAGACAGCCCACTCAATGGGAATCAGGCCCCACAACGGGCGGCGCAATCGCTGGCGATCGGGCGGGGCGCCCGCAGCCTTGGGCAACCCGCCGCGGTGGATGGCCACGGCAGCAATCAGCTGCCGCCACCACCAGCGAAAAAGCCACGAACACGCTGGCCGCCGTCGACATCGCTTCGCTGGGGTGGAACCCCATGAGTCCCCCGGCCGCGGCAAACGCGCCCGCGAGGATCGCGATCCTCGCCACCCAACCGGGAAGCACAAACACCACCAGTCCGGTGAGCATGCCGATCGTGGCCAGGCCGAACCCGTACCGCCAGCCGTACGTCTCGCCGATATAACCGCACAGTAAGGGTGACATCGCGGCGCCGAGGTTGACACCCATGTAAAAGATGGTGAAACCGCCATCGCGCCGGCCCGGGAAGCGATGGTACAGACCGCCGACGATGGCCGAGATGTTCGGCTTGAAAAAACCGTTGCCGACAATCAGCAATCCTAATCCGGTGAAAAACGCGAACGTATTTTCGATCGTGAGAAACGCCTGGCCGGTGGCCATCAGAAGCCCGCCAAGCACAACGGCTCGTCGGGCGCCCAGCAGACGGTCGGCCAGAATGCCGCCGAAGAACGGGGCCATGTAAACCAGTGCCGTATAGGCCCCATAGACCGTGTAGGCGTCGCCGTCACCGTAACCTAGGAAGCCCTTGGTCATGTAGAAGACCAGCAGGGCCCTCATGCCGTAGTAGGAGAAGCGTTCCCACATTTCGGCAAAGAACAGCGTGAACAGCCCGGCGGGATGTCCAAACACCGTTTCCTGCCGTGGCTGCCCGCTGTCAAGTTGGCTCGCCTCACTCATGGCTTTCGACGCGTCCTTTCATCGCCATTTTGCAGTTCTTCAGTTTTGGACCAGAGCAATTCTCAATTTGCAATCGCTATGTCCTCGGCAAATGCCTTGGCGTTTAACTCTTCGCCCGTTGCGTGACGCGTCAACTCGTTCCAGGGCAGCGTCAGGCCGGGGGCGAAGACCCGCTCCCGCATGAATTCACCGGCCGCCTTCTGGCCAACGTATTCCATGTCGGCGGGCCGAACAGGGGCCGGTCCACTCCTCCGCGATGGCGCAGCACCACCTTGACCAACGCGTGATGCACCTGCGAGGCGAACATCTCGCCCATCAGGTAGTTATGATAGTACACCGGCGCGCCGATCAGGTGATACTTGCTCGCGTAGTCGGGCAGGTCGCGCCCCTCGGGCCGCTTGACCTCCTGGTACTTTTCCACCAGGTCCCACCACGCGCGGTTCAGGTCCTGATCAGGGTTGCGATACAGCTCGCGCTCGAAACGGAACATCACCTGGCAATAGCGAGAAAAAACCAAGAGCCGATTCCGCTGCAATTTTGCCTCGGCCATGCGAAACCGATCCGGCTCGGGTACGTTGACGCCCATGGCCAGGAGCCAATTCACGTTCTGCCCGAATCGCTCGAACATCATGGCCACGCCCTCGGTGCACAGGGCGTGGGCGTCGGTCCGCAACACGTAGGGCAAGGTTCCCGCATCGACGTTCTTCGAGTAGGCCGAGTGCCCCAATTCGTGCAGCGTCGTGTTCAGCCATTCGCGGCTGGGTACGACGTTTTCGAGAATGCGAATGTCGCCGCGGCGGTCGATGTCGATGGAAAAGGCGTGCGGATTCTTGCCCGCCTTTTCGTACAAGTCGCTGCGGGCGAGCACGTCGTCGATCGGCAGCCCAATGCCGGCGTAGAAGTCGCGGCACATCTTGACCGGATCCAACGGCTTGTAGACCGCCTCGGGCAGTTCGCCCAGCACGGCCGGGGCCTCTTGGAAAAACGGATCGTGGTAGTGCCACGGGCGAAGTTCGGCGACCGTGATGCTGCACTGTTTGGCCAGGGCCGCGTCGATCTCCGCCTTGGCCTCGTGGAACGGCGTGCGCGTCAGCTCGTCGAGCTCGTCGAACAGCTTCAACAACGGCTCCTCGCTCTGTTCGCCGACGTAAAGCTGCATGACGTAGTAGTTGGGAAAGCCCAATTTGCGGGCGGCCTGGTTGCGCAGGCCCACCAGTTCCTTCAGGTCGCCGACGACGACCGGCCCGACCTTCTTGCCGGCCTCCCAGGCGGCGCGGCGCTCGGCCGAGTCGTGCGACTCGCGCAGAATGCGGCGGACGTCGTTGTCCGTAAGCGCCTTGCCGTCCACCATGGGCCGGAACACATTGAACGCCCGCTCCACCGCGTTCGACTTCGCCAGCATCTTCTTCAGCAGCTCCGGCTCGACCTGCTTGCCCAGGTATTCGCGATACAGGACGGCAATCTGCCGGGCCAGGAGCGGATCGGCAACGCGGCCTTCCCGGATCGCCTTCAGTTCGGCAAACCGCTGCGGATCGGCCAGGCACAGCTCGACTTTCTCCTCCGCCTCCTGCTTCTTCTGGAAGTCGTCTTCCTTGCCGGTCACATTGGCGGTCCAAAACAGCCGGGCGGCGTCGATCTCCAGCGGCCGCACGGTGGCCTCGTAGTATTCGACGAACCGCTTCGCCCGGGCGTCATCGCCCGATTTTTCGGGCTCGACAGCCGCGGCAGGAATAACGGCAGCCGCCAGCGGCAGCAGAAACATGGCAACCATCGCAAACTGGGCATGGCACATGGGACGTCCTCCTGGGGCGAACCGACAATCAGGCGTTAAGAGTACTGGACGGCAAGATGCCGGTCAACTATGCCCGGACTCGAGTTCACCCAATGCAGAAGGCACACATCGTCTGCCTGGTGCTCCCAGCAAACCGATCCTACCAGAGCGCTGTAGAGTCCGCGACGCGGTTAACGGATCGCGTAGGGGACAGTTACCGTCTGCAATTGTCGGTCCCCCGTGGTTACCTGGATCTGGCTGACGGCGGCCCTGGCAGGCAAGGTGAACCGCAAGGTCTGGCTCTGACCCGATGCCAGCCCCTGGAATCGTTGCGCCGCCGGCCAGCCTGCCGGCGGCGGCGGCTGGGCCGAAACCAGGCTCACGATGCCGTCCACCGGCACCGACGACGCCCCGGTCAATGTCACCTGAACGCCGCCCGCTACCGGGCTGGCCGTGATCGTGACCGGGCTGACGGCTGTGATCTGCATTGTCGAGAGTGCCGTATCGAGCGTATTGTAGTCGCCAATGGCACATTGCAAGAACGTCGGCCGTTGCAGCGGAATCTGGATCATGGCGTTGGTGGACCCGCCCGTCACCGGGATGGCGTTGCCCATCGTGTCGAAGGCCTGCACTTTACCGGCGGCCATCGCCAAGGTGACGGTCATCCCCGAAACGGTATTCCAGATGGCGCATGCTCCCGTGTTCGTTCCTTTGAAGACATGGGCGTAAGTGTTTTTGCCGCTGGGGATATACGAATGCTGGAACGTCAGGCCCTCCAGGAAGGAGGCGCAGGCGTTGAGCGCCGCCAATCGCGGCCGCGGAGTATAGGAATCGCCGAAAGTAACGGCAAAACCGTCCGTCGGGGGATTGTCCGCCGTGAACCAGAAAAATCTCTGGCTGCCCTGCGAGGCGGCGATGATCACGTCCCTCGCGTAGTACTGGGCCACATTGGTCTCCGACATCCAATTGATTTCGTAACCGTCTCCATCGGCATCGATTCCTTCTTCGGTATCCCAGATCGGCATGGTGGCGGGGCAGCCTCCGTTGGTCATGACAGTGCGGAGGGCCGTAACTCCGGGGGCATAATTCTTCTCCGGCAGCATGATCCAAGCGTAGGTGTGCTCGCTCACAGCGTCCATGTCGCCCGCGGTGCCGTTGGCGAGCACGTCCTGCACATCCACGTAAGGGCTGCCGCTGTTGGTCACGTAGCGACAGCCGGCGAAGCCGATGACCTTGGCATTGGGATCGTTGCCGGTCTTCACGATGTTGGGCCTAGTTTCGTTCAGCAAGGATGTGTAGACCGCCGTGGTCACCGTGCCGGCGTCGTCGTAGCCCGGCTCGTTCCAGAGTTCATAAGCCTTGATATTGCCCGCGTAGTGCTGCGCCACCTTGCCGCAGAACAGGCCCCACTCGTTCATCATGCTTGAGTAAGGTGGCTGCTGGATGGTGCTGCTGGCCACACTGCCGGCCCACGATTGTTCGTACTGGGCATAGTATCGCAGCAAGATCGGCATGATGCGAATGCTGGTGCCGTTGGTGACAGAGTTGTATTGCCGGTCGTATTCGGTGAAGCTATACGTCCCTTCAGGGTTCTCGCAAAAGCCCCAGCCCCACCAGGCGCGGATCCACTTGACCCCGCACATGGAGAATACCTGCATTTCGCGCGTTAGGTGAGGCGTGGGGTCGGCCTCCATGTGCGTATTCATGCCGAAAATAGACGTGTCCGGATTTCCGACGTTTTGCATGTTGACGACCACGGCGTACTTCATCTCGGCCAACTGGTGCCACGTCTGGCCTTCTGAGATGAGATTGAAGCCGAGGCGGAACGTTCCCCGCAGGCTGGTGTTGATGTTATAAGTCAGAGTTTGGAAGCTGTTGGCGGGCACGGTGACCGTGCCCAGGGACGGAACCCCCGAAACCGAGTTCTCTTGCCAGTCCGTAATGGTCGGCTGCACGGTCACGCTGTGAGCGACCGTGTCCGTGTTGACGACGTTCAGAGTCAGCGGCGAGGTCGCGCCGAAGACAAACACGTTGCCCACCGGCAGTCCAGTCCACGGTCCGACGCTGATTTTGTCCTTCAGGGCCAGCGACTCGGAACCGTCGCCGGCGATCAGCCGCACATCGTTGAACGAAGAGCTGCTGCCCCGATGACGGGTAACCGAACTGGATACACATCGACGGCGCGGAAAAGTCGCTGGGAAGTACAAAGGTCTGTGTAACTTGCGACCACGACGTGGTCACGGTGGGGTAAATGGGGAACGGCGAAATCGACGCAATGCCTGTCGGGCCGCCGCATTGGTCAATCTCGACCCGCGGCCACATGTTGCTGCCCACGGTTTTCAATTGGCAGCTAAACGTGTATTTTCGGCCGGGGTGCGCCGGCATGGGACGGGAGACGGCAAACGGCGGAATGCCGCCGCCGGGAGCGGTCGCGTAATCGCCGAGCGCCGTGCTCAGCGTGTGCAGGCATTTCTGACCGCTGAACGCATTACCGGTGGCTTCCCACACCAGGTTCATGTCTCCGTAACCGTTCAGACGCCAGCCCATCAAACCCGACTCAAAGTCGCCGTTGGGCACCAGATTGCCCGCCGGTGTTCGTGCGCCGGGATTGGCCGGGTAAAGCGGCGTGAAGACGCGGGCGTTGTTCGAGATGCGCAGCGAGTCGATCTTGCCGTCGAATTCGCTGCCCACCGAACTCCAATCGTTCTGTCCTAAACGAAAACTGGGGTGGTAGCTGGGCGCAGCGATCGTTCGGCTACTGCCCGTGTAGGTCGCCGTCGAATCGAGGACACCGTTGAGATAGATGCATCCAACTCCGGTGCTGGAATTATAGGTGGCCGCGACATGAGTCCATTGTCCTAAAGGGAACGTGGCGTTGCCGGTGACTGTAAGCGTGCCGCCGGCAAGCCAAAAGTACGCACTCACGTTGCCACCCAGGGAGATCGTGAAGCTTCCGTTCTTGCAGACGATGTAGCCGGTGCTCTGTTGCGCCTTCACCCAGGCCTCGACCGTGATGGCGTTGGCGGGCACGAGCGCATTATTGTGGACGATCTGCACGTAGCCCTGATCCAGGGCGGCGGCATAGTATTGGCGCCCCATCGCCCAGACGGCGCCCTGGAAGGTCCCCACCGGCATGCTCGGCACTTCATTGGCCGTGGTGGTGCCTGTTCCTTCTTTGAAGAGCCACAGGCCGGCCGTGGTTGCATCCCTGGTGAACGTCGTCTGCACCGATTCGGCGGCGGCCTCGGTGACCATTGCCGCAATCACGACAACCAATGAGCAGCAACAGACGTGGACACGGCGCAGCGCTGCGCATGATCGCCCCTCCTCCGCAGTTCAGAAGCTTGCAGCCCACATCCAACTGTGGTCCATCTTACTCCTTTGCTCGCGTTCCAAGCAAGGATTTCTTGCGGCGGTTCCCCTTGGAATAGGTCCTACCAGAGCATCATCAAGTGCCGGTCGATTTTTCAAACGGAAAGTGAATCCGCCCCGTCAGCGCTGACCTGGCAAACAGACCGGTACAACTTCCATGAATGAGCTTTGGGGCAGCGGGAATGGTGGCACCGCACACCCACAACGGGTGGAAAGGCATTTGTCGCGGAACTGCCGGATCGGCGCAAGGCACCGAAAGTCCCCCTTCCGTCGTTCTGCCGATCGGTTACAATAACAAGTCTGTTTACTTGCCGCCGAACCTCGACGAGTGGTAGCCGATCATGCCTAAGATGAAAACCCATAAGGGAACGAAGAAGCGTTTCCGATTGACCGCCAAGGGAAAAGTCAAACACCGCTCCGCCGGCACCAGCCACCTGGCCTCGCGGAAGAGCCATAAGCGGAAGCGAAACCTCCGCGGCACGGGCGTGGTGAATGAGGTTGAAGCGGCCAAAATCCGCATCGTGCTGGGCGGCCACAGCTATTAGATCACTGCGAGATCACTGCACCAGCGGGACGGGCGACAGAAACGCTTCGCGCATCAGCGAAGGGCCTGGCTTCCGCAAAAAACCGAGGGTTTTTCGTCATGCGTACTACCAAAGGCGCGGCCCGCACGCGGGCCAAGAACCGGCTCTTCAAGAAGGCGAAGGGCTACGTCGGTGGCCGCCGCCGACTGCTGCGGACGGCCAAGGAGAACCTGGTCCGTGCCGGCAAGTATGCCTTTCGCGACCGCCGCAACCGCAAGCGCGATTTCCGCCGCTTGTGGATCATCCGCATCAACGCCGCGGTCCATCTGCACGGCCTGCGCTACGGCGATTTCATCTGCGGGCTGAAAAAGGCCCACATCGAATTGGATCGCAAGATTCTGGCCGACATGGCCGTGGCCGATCCCCAGGGCTTCGAGACGGTCGTGGGGCTGGTCAAGCAGGCCATTTCCGGGTAAGACAATGGGGAATGATGAATGATGAGCGGTGAATGATGAATTGTTCGTCATTCAGCCTTCATCCTTCAGGCTTCAGCATTTCCTTATGGCCTTAGCTGACTTCCTGGCGGAACTCGACGCGTTGGTGCGCGATGCGACGGCCGCTCTTGCGACGGTCGCCGACCCCGCCGCGCTGGAAGCCGTCCGCATCGAGTTCCTCGGGGCGAAGAGCGGCCGGCTGAAGGCCGTTCAAAAGGGCCTCGGCGCGGTCGACAAAGCCGATAAACCGGCGGCCGGCAAACGGTTCAACGAAGTCAAGCAGGCCATCGACGCGGGCTATCAGGAGGCCGTGACGCGGTTGGCCGCTGCGGCCAGACCAACGGCCGAGGTGTCGCGGTCCGATCCGACGGTGCCCGGCGTGTGTCTGCGGCTAGGCCATCTCCACCCGATCACGCAGACGATCGAAGAACTGAAGGAGATCATGGGCCGGCTGGGGTTCAGCGTGGCCGACGGGCCGGAAGTGGAAGACCCGTGGCACAACTTCGAGGCCTTGAACATTCCCCTGGAGCATCCGGCCCGCGATCCGCTGGAAAATTTCTATCTCAGAGCAGGGGTCGGGGATCAGGGGTCAGGGGTCAGGGGTCCGAGGACAGAGGTCGGAGATCAGAGATCAGAATCCGTCTCCCCTCTCCCCTCTCCTCTCTCCTCTCTGCTGCTCCGCAGCCAAACGAGCACCGTGCAGATTCGGGTGATGGAGAAGACGCAGCCGCCGGTGCGGGTCATTTCCTGCGGCCGTGTGTATCGGCCCGACACGGCCGACGCCACCCATTATCCGATGTTCCACCAGATCGAGGGCCTGCTGATCGATCGCCACGTGACAATGGCCGATCTGAAGAGCACCTTGCGGCTGTTCGCCCGCAGCGCTTTCGCCGACGACGTGCACATCCGATTCCGACCGTCCTTCTTCCCTTTCACCGAGCCGAGCGTCGAGGTCGACATGAGCACGGCCAACGGATGGATCGAGATGGGCGGGGCCGGCATGGTCGATCCCAACGTGCTCCGTGCCGTCGGCTACGATCCCGAGCAATTCACCGGCTTCGCCTTCGGTCTGGGCATCGAGCGGATCTGTGCCCGGCGCCACGGCGTGGCCGACATCCGCGAGTTTTACAAGAACGACGTGAGATTTTTACACCAGTTTTAAGAGCAATCCCTAATCCCTAACCCCTCCCCATGCTCATCTCCTGGAACTGGCTGAAGCAGTACGTGCCGTTGGATATGCCGCTGGAGGAGTTGCAGCGGCGGCTGATGATGGCCGGACTGAACCACGAGGGAACCGCCGAAGTGGCCGGCGATTTGGCCATCGACTTGGAGATCACCAGCAATCGGCCCGACTGCCTGGGCCATCTCGGCGTGGCCCGCGAGATCGCCGTGCTGTGGGGGCGGACGCTCACCATCCCCGCAGCCAACCCTCAGGAAGGCAAAACGCCCGTCGAGAGTCTCGCCAAGGTGCGGATCGACTGCCCCGACTTGTGCCTGCGGTATACAGCCCGCGTGGTTCGCGGCGTGAAGGTGGGCCCCAGCCCGAACTGGATGCTCCGCCGGCTGGAAGCGGTTGACATGACGCCCGTGAACAACATTGTCGACATCAGCAACTACGTGCTGCTGGAATGCGGCCAGCCGCTGCACACCTTCGATTTCGGCCGGCTCAAGGGGGCCGAGGTCGTTGTCCGTCGCGCGTCGCCCGGCGAAACGATCGAGGCCATCGACCACAAGACCTACCAGCTCAGCGGCGAGATGTGCATGATTTGTGATGCGGCCGACCCCGTGGCGATCGGCGGCGTGATGGGCGGGGCGCAAACCGAGATTGGCCCTGCCACCCGTGACGTGCTGGTGGAGGCGGCCGAGTTCGACCCGGTTTCGATCCGCAACACGGCCCGGCAACTGAACCTGCACAGCGATTCGGCCTATCGCTTCGAGCGGCGGATCGACCCGGAAGGGCTCGATTGGGCCAGCCGCCGCTGCTGCCAGTTGATTCTCGAACTGGCGGGCGGTGAATTGGCTGCCGGCATGATCGACGTCGGCCAGCGCCCGCCGCGACGCGAACCGGTCGTTCTGCGGCTCTCGCAACTGAAGCGGATTCTGGGGATTGATGTGCCGGTTGAGAGGGTGCAGGAAATATTGGCGGCGTTGGGGAATCGAGAAGTCGCGCAGGAGGCATCACCGTTGACAACTTGCGAGAACGGCATAAGGAGCAAGGAATCCGCGTCCCCCGCCCGTTGTTCCCCATCGCTGGCCTTCGTTCCGCCCAGTTGGCGGCGCGATCTGACGCGCGAGATCGACCTAATAGAAGAAGTGGCTCGCATCTACGGTTATGAAGCGATTCCCGAAGACGTGAGCGTGCCGATGGTCCCCTCGGCCAGGCGGCGCGAGGATCGGGTGCTGGAGAAGGTCCGCCACGTTCTGACGGCCGCCGGCTTCGACGAGGCGCTCACCCTCAGCGTGGTCGACCAACAGACGTCGCAGTCGCTCAGCCCTTGGACCGACGCCGAGCCGCTGCGAAGCCAGATTCCCGTGATCCGCGGCGCCGATTGCCTCCGCCGCAGCCTCGTGCCGAGCCTGCTGGCCGTGCGGCGGACGAATGAGGCCTTGGCCAATCCGGAGAGCGAGCTGTTCGAGATCGCCAAGGTCTATCTGCCGCGTGCCAACGACTTGCCGCACGAAGAGATCATGCTGAGCATCCTCAGCAGCCGCGACTATCCGGCCGTTAAAGGCGTGGTCGAAGCCATCGCGCGCGAGTTGAAGGTCAAGGCCGAGCTGCAGTCAGACGACGCCCAACTCGAACTGCTCGATCCGGCCGCTTCCTGCCGGCTGCGGCTGGCGAGCGAGCCGCTTGGCTACGTGGGCCGCATGACGGCGGAAGCCTTGCGGCAGTTCGATCTCCGCGGGCCGACGACCGTGGCCGAGATCAAGCTGTGGCGGCTGGTGGGTGCAACCGACCTGGTGCCGCGCTGCGTGGCCCAATCGCCCTATCCGGCCGTCACTCGCGATCTGAACCTCGTGGTGGCCGAGCAAGTGCGTTGGGCCGACGTTGCGGCCACGGTGCGGGCGCACGGCGGCCCGTCCTTCGAGTCGCTGGAATACCGCGACACGTATCGCGACCCGGAGCGGCTCGGGGTCGGCAAAAAAAGCCTCTTGTTGACGATCTCGCTCCGCTCGGCCGAGGGCACGTTGACCAGCCAGCAGGCCGACGAGGTCCGCGACCGGATCGTCGCTGTCTGCCGGGCGGAACACGGAGCCCAGTTGCGGACGTGAAGGAATGTCCACCTCTCCCTTCCAAGAAGCCCTGAACCGCGGCGTACTGGTCTTCGACGGGGCCATGGGCACGGAAATCTATCGGCATCACGTCTTTACCAATCGCTCGTTCGACGAGTTGTGCCTCTCCGATCCGAAGCTCATCCGCCAGATTCACGTCGAATACCGCGACGCCGGCGCCGACGTTCTGACGACGAACACGTTCGGGGCCAATTGCGTGGCGTTGGCGAAGTTCGCCCTGGCCGAGAAGCTGTCCGAGATCGTTCGCGCCGGGCGCGGCTGGCCCGCGAGGTGGCCGAATCGGCCGATCGGCCCATGTTCGTGGCCGGTTCGATTGGCCCGGTGCCCGTTCCGCCGCAGCAGGAAACGCTGGTCGAGGAGATGATCGTCCAGCAGGCGGAAGGGCTGATGGAAGGCGGGGCCGATTTCATCGCCTTTGAAACGCAGCCCCATCGCGAGGCGCTGGAGCGATGCGCCGCGGCGATGGAGCGACTGCCCGAGGTCCCCTTCATGCTCTCCTTTACGATCGTGGGCGCGGGCGAGACGACCTCGGGCGAGTCGGTCGAGCGGATGTTGGCCCCCATGCCGCCCGGCTGCCGGCAGCCGATCGCTTGGGGCATGAATTGCGGCGTCGGGCCCGACGGCCTGCTGTCGGCCGTCGAGCATGCCGTGCAATTGACGACACTGCCGCTGGTGATCCAGCCCAACGCGGGCATGCCGAAAGAGGTCGAGAACCGCCGCATCTATCTCTGCTCGCCCGAGTATCTGGCGGAGTATGCCAAGCGATATGTGGGCCTGGGCGTGTCGGCCGTGGGCGGCTGCTGCGGGACCACACCCGATCACATCCGCGAAGTGGCCCTGGCGGTTAAGCCGCTCAGCCGCGCCCGGGTAACGCCCGCGATCGTGGTTGCGGCGGCGGCCATCGAGCCGAAACCGCCCGCCCCTTTGGCCGAAAGATCGCAACTCGGCGCGCGGTTGGCCGCCCGGCAGTGGATCACCACCGTCGAGCTGGTGCCGCCGCGCGGCTACGATCTTCGTTCCACGGTCGAAAAGGCCAAAACGCTGCAACAGCGGGGCGTTTCGGCCATCAATATTCCCGACGGCCCCCGGGCCAGTGCGCGGCTCTCGCCGCTGGTCTCCGCCGAGCGCATCCTGCACGAAGCCCAGATCGAGCCAATCCTCCACTTCTGCTGCCGCGATCGGAACCTGATCGGCATGCAGGCCGATTTGCTCGCCTGCGCGGCGTGCGGCGTGCGAAACATCCTCTTCGTGACCGGCGATCCGCCCAAGTTGGGCGACTATCCGCACGCCACGGGCGTGTTCGATGCCGACTCGATCGGCATGACGGTTGTGCAGCGGCGGCTCAACGGCGGCATCGACCTCGGTGGCCAGGCCATCGACCCGCCCACCTTCGCCGTGATCGGTGTGGGGCTCGACCCGACCGCGCTCGATCGCCGCCGCGAGCTCGACCGCTTTCGCCGGAAAGTCGAAGCGGGCGCGGAGTTCGCCATCACCCAACCGGTGTTCGATCCCGACGCTCTGCTTCGGTTTCTCGACGACGTGCAGCATCATGAGATTCCGATCATCGCCGGAATCTGGCCGCTGGTGAGCTATCGCAATGCGTCGTTCATGCAAAACGAAGTGCCGGGCGTGGTCGTGCCGGAGTCCGTGATGCAGCGCATGGCGGCCGTGGAAAGCCGCGAGGGCCAGTTGGCCGTCGGCATCGAGATCGCCCGGGAGTCGGTGGCCCGTGTCCGCGATCGCGTGGCCGGCATCCAGGTGAGCGCCCCGTTCGGGCGGATTGACACGGCCTGGGCGGTGATGGAGCATTAAGCCGGTCACCCTTTGCCGCGCTACCATGGCCTTACGGACGGATTCTACTGCGCGGCTAATTCACGCACGTGGGTCAGATCGCGCACGTTGACAGGGCGCAATTGCGACGGCAAAACCGTGACGACCGCGACGGTCCGGCCCGTCAGCGTCGTGAACTCAACCTCGTATCCCGCAGCATCCCCGTGGATGTGAACTACCGTGCCGGCGTCGCCCGCCCGTAAACCGTCCGCGGGGACGTCTTGCGTCAAGACAACGCAATCATGTTCGTGAATCATGGGTTTGCCTCCAAAGGATACGCGGTAATCAGACGCGGCACTGTTTGGCCTTCATCCACTTGCCAAACTGTGCAGATTCGCGGGCGGCGACCGTCCGAGGCCGCCAGTTCCCCCACCACCTCATAGCGCGGGCCGAAGCCCGTTTCGCTGATCCGGCTGACTTCATTGTCTCGGCCGTGCGCCCGAAGGGCAAGGGCCAGCTCCTCCCATGCCGCGGCTCGGAAACCAAACTGGGCGAAGAACCGCGCCTTGGCCGCGCCATAACGGTGTGCCGAGTTGAGGAGATAGCCGGCGACTTTGACGGGCTCCACCACGGCCATATCGGCTTTCGGCAGCTTCACTTCGCGGGCCCTCAACGGATCATTCCCAACCTCGAACCGGTCCGACGGACGGATTCTACCGCGCAGCCGCCGGAAAGGGCAACATGGGCAATCGACGGCTCAACAAATTGGCTGCTGTCCTGATCTGGACAACCCCTGCCGCAAAGCGCATCATGATACGGACAGGCACGGTTCCGCCCGCCTTCCCTGTCGTTCCGACAACATCGGGCTATCACTGTCCATGTTCACAATTCTCGATCAAATCGTCGCCACGAAACGGGAGGAACTTGCCCAGGCGAAGGCGGAAACGCCGGAGGCCGTGCTTCGCCGGCAGGTGGCCGACGCTCCGCCGGTGCGCGATTTCTTTGCCGCCCTCGCGGCCGGCCCGCCTATCCGGCTCATTGCCGAAGTGAAGAAGGCCAGTCCCAGCAAGGGCGTAATCCGCGCCGATTTCGATCTGATTCAGATCGCCCGCACTTATCAGCAGCACGGGGCGACCTGCCTCAGCGTGCTCACCGATGCGGCCTATTTTCAGGGCAGCCTGGAGTATCTCCGCGGGATTCGCGCGGCGGTCGATCTGCCGCTGTTGCGCAAGGATTTCATCGTCGATCCCTACCAGGTGCTCGAAGCCCGGGCGGCGGGCGCCGATGCCGTGCTGCTGATTGCCGAATGCCTCGCCGACGACCTGCTGGAGCGGCTGCACGCCGCCATCGTCGAGCTGGGAATGACGCCGCTGGTCGAGTTTTACGAGCCGGCTAATCTGTCACGAGTGCTGCGCATCGGCACGCGGTTGGTGGGCATCAACAATCGCGACCTGCACACTTTTCGCGTCGATCTGGAGCATACGCTGCAACTTCGGCGGGAGATTCCCCCGGATCGCGTGGTGGTAAGCGAGAGCGGTATCCGCAGCCGGCAGGACGTAGAGCGGCTCGAAGCAGCCGGTGTCCAGGCGATGCTGGTCGGCGAGACGCTGATGGCTCAGCCCGACGTCGCAAAAGCGGTGGACGAACTGTTGGGGAGGAAATGAAATTCACCGCAGAGAACGCAGAGGAAGCGGAGATATTCTACTTCTTCCTTCTCTCCATTCTCCGCGTCCTCTGCGGTGAGTTCTTTAATAGAAGTTTGGCCAGTTTTCGGCCCGTGCTGCTGAGCGGATACTTCGCCAGTTCTGCCGGAGGCAGCCAGCGCGTTTCCAATCGCACCGCGGCTCCATCGCCACTGGCCACATGCTTTGCCGCGTAGCATTCCAGTGTAATGCGGAATCGCGTAACGCTGTGCGTGAGCGTGACAAGATGCTTCCAGATCGTGATCGTTGCCCCGGCCATCGCATGTACGTTCTCGACCAGTTCTCGGCGAATCGCAGCCGGCGTTTGACCGCGCAGTGAGAATCGCGGGAAATCCCACAAGCCGGCCCAGCGGCCGCCATCTGGCCGCCGTACCAGAAGCACCTGGCCGCCGCGGCGAACCACGACGGCCGCTTCCCGGACGGCCTCGATCGGTTGCCTGACCCTCGGCCGCGGAATCTCGAATTGCCGGCCTTGCTGGTTCGCTCGGCAGAGCATGGCCATGGGACACATTTCGCAGCGCGGGTTTCTGGCCCCGCAGATTTCGCTGCCGAGTTCCATCAGCGCCTGGTTGAAGCGGCCGGGATCGCGCCGCGGCAGCACGGCCCCGGCCATCGCCCAGAGTCGCCGCTGGCCGTCAGCCGAGCGAGGATCGCCCTTATAGGCCAACAACCGGCTCAAGAGCCGCAGTGTGTTGGCCTCAAGAATTGGCTCGGGGAGGCCGAAAGCGATGGACAAGATGGCCCCGGCCGTGTAGCGGCCGATGCCGGGCAGGCGGCGAACGACGGGCGGATCTCGCGGGAACCGGCTGCCATGTTCGGAAACGATGATCCGGGCCGCTCGATGCAGTTGCCGCGCACGGCGGTAATAGCCGAGTCCTTCCCACAGCCGCAACACGTCGTGCTCGTCGGCCCGAGCGAGGGCCGCGATGGTGGGAAACTTCGCGCACGAAACGCTCGAAATAGCTTTTGACCGTCTCCACTTGGGTCTGCTGGAGCATGATCTCGCTCAGCCAGATCGCGTACGGATCGGTCCGCCGCCGCCAAGGCAGATCGCGGGCGTTGTGCGAGTACCACGCCAGCAGCCGCCGCCGAAACCCGCGCCGCCACGCGCCATCGGGCAAGCCCCTCGTTTCTCTCGTTCCTCTCGTCTTTCTCGTTCCCACGCTTCGGGACCTTCAATTTACATTTTGCAATAACACCCGGTCGCACGCTTCGCACGCCATCTCCGCGCTGATGCTCTCCATGTAGATCGGCGGAGCCGTGCGGCGGGCGCGGGTCGGGCCTTCAAAAACCATCTCCTGCAAAGCGACGTGCTGCGGACCGTAGGGTCCGTGCCGCGCGGCGGGCCACGGGCCATAAAGCCCGACGCAGGGCGTGCCCACCGCCGCGGCCAGATGCAAGGGGCCCGTGTCGGCCCCCACGAACAGCCGCGCCCGGCGGCAGAGCGCCGCCAATTCCGGCAACGCCGTGGCCGGCGCCACCTGGGCCGCTGCGCCGGCACAACGGGCTACCTCCTCGGCCATCGCCCGTTCGCCCGAGCCCGCCCATGTCACCAGCGACGGAAGCTGCCGCCTTTGGGCCAAATGGCGGATGACCGCCGCATAGCGTTCCGTGGGCCAGAGCTTCGACGGCCAGCCGGCGCCCGGGTTCACAATCGCAAATCCGCGCTGCCAGCCGAGCTGCGCGCAGGATCTGCTCGGCTGCGGCGCGATCCGCTTCGTGCTCGGGCACCTGAAATCGCACCGCCGGCGACTCGATTCCCAGCGGCCGCAGCAATTCGAGATACTGGTCGACCACGTGCGTGGCCCTCGGGCTGACGTGATCATTGTTGAGCCATTGGCTCAGCTCGCGGCCGGCGGCGCCGCCAAAACCGATCCGCCGCGGCGCGCCGGAAAGCCGCGCCAAAAGAGCCGATTTCGCCAGACTCTGCACGTCGATCGCGATGTCGAACCGCAGGCTGCGCAACTTCCTCCGCAGTCGCCACACACCGCCGGGCGACTTTAGCCAGCCGCGCGGCAACTCGATCAGTTCATCGAGCGCTTCATGTCCGCGGAGCAGGGCCGCGGCGCGCTGTTCGACCGCCCAGGCCAGGAAAGCGTGCGGAGACCATTCCCTCAGCGCACAGGCGACCGGCATGGTTTGGATCACGTCGCCGATCGCGCTGAGGCGGACGATAAGGATGCGGGGGGATTCCATGTGGAAGCATTATAGTGGCAGAACCCGGGATTTCCCAATAGGTGCCGCGGCGGTGACAGAATCTCTGCCGCAGCGTAGAATGCAGAGTGACGCTTCGAGTACAAACGAGCCCGGATCCATGTCGAAATCGCGCCCGGCATCGCCTGATTCCACGCCGCTGCCGATGACGCCGGCCGAAGTGGCCGCGCGCGGCTGGGACGCCGTCGATGTGGTCTTCGTGACCGGCGACGCCTATGTCGACCATCCGAGCTTCGCCATGGCCCTGTTGGGCCGGGTGCTGGAGGCCGAGGGTTTTCGGGTGGCCATCCTCAGCCAGCCGGACTGGCACACGTGCGACGCCTGGCGCGATTTCGGCCAACCGCGGCTCTGCTTCGCCGTCAGCGCCGGCAACATGGACTCGATGCTGAACCACTACACGGCCAGCCGCAAAGTGCGCAACAACGACGCCTACAGCCCCGGCGGAGCGATCGGCCGGCGGCCCGATCGGGCCACCTTGGCCTACTGCCAGCGGGCGCGTGAGGCCTACCGCGGCGTGCCGATTGTGGTCGGCGGCGTCGAGGCCAGCCTCCGCCGCTTGGCCCATTACGATTTCTGGAGCGACAAGGTCCGCCGCTCGATCCTTCTGGACGCCAAGGCCGATCTGCTCGTCTTTGGCATGGGCGAGCGGCCGCTGGTGGAAATTGTCCAACGTCTGGCCGCCGGCCAATCGGTGCGCGAACTGCGCGACGTGCGCGGCGCGGCTTATCGGCTGGGAGCGAATGAGGGGAGAGGTGGTGAAGACGCAGTCGTTCTGCCGAGTTATGAAGAGGTTTCGACCGACAAGACGGCGTTCGCGGCAATGACGCGGCTGATCCACCGGGAGACCGATCCCCACAGCGCCCGGCGGCTGGTGCAGTATCACGGGCGCGAGGCGGTGGTGGTCAATCCGCCCGCCTGGCCGCTTTCGACGGCAGAAATCGATCGCGTCTACGGCCTGCCCTTCACGCGGCGGCCGCATCCGAGCTATGGCCGAGAGCGGATTCCGGCGTTCGAGGTGGTAAAGGACTCGATTCAGATCATGCGCGGTTGTTTCGGCGGCTGTGCATTCTGCTCGATCACGGTTCACGAGGGGCGCATCGTGCAGAGCCGCAGCCAGGAATCGATTTTTCGCGAAATCGGCCGCATGGCCCAAGAGCCCGGTTTCTCAGGCACGGTGAGCGACTTGGGCGGTCCGACGGCCAACATGTATGGGATGAACTGCTCGCGGCCGGACGTGCGCGGAAAGTGCCGTCGCGCGAGTTGCCTCCACCCGGTGATTTGCCCGCTGCTGGCGACCGATCATGGGCCGCTCATTCAATTGCTGAAGGCCGTGCGGTGGCAGCCGGGCATCAAGCGGGCGCTGGTGGCCTCCGGCGTCCGCATGGACCTGGCCCTACGCAGCCCGACGTACATCCGTCATCTGGCCCGGCATCATACGGGCGGGCTGCTGAAAGTCGCGCCCGAGCACGCCGATCCCGAGGTCTTACGGCGAATGAGCAAGCCGCCCATCGACGCCTTCGAGGCCTTCGCCAGGCAGTTCCACCGCGAAGCGGCCGGCGCGGGAAAGCAGCAGTATCTCGTGCCCTATTTCATCGCCGGGCATCCCGGGTGCGATCTGCCGGCCATGGTCCGGCTGGCGCTCTATTTAAAGCGGCACGGACTGAGGCCCGACAAGGTGCAAGACTTCATCCCCGGTCCGATGGACATTGCCACCTGTATGTATTACACGGGCTTGGATCCCACAAGCGGCGAGCCGGTCTATGTGCCGCAAGGCGGGCGCGAGCGCCGGCTGCAACGGGCGCTGCTGCAATACTTCAAGCCGGAAAGTTATTCCGACGTCCTCGCGGCGCTGGAGGAAGCCGGTCGGCTCGACCTGGTCGGCGACGGCCCCGAATGTTTGATCCCCGCCCGTCCGCCCAAATCCGCGGCCGCGAAGCACGTTTCCCCTCGCCCGACCAACCTTCGGTCGGTGCCCGGAGGGGGGCGGGGGGGAGGGCTTCGCGGGCGAAAAAGGAACCTGCCGCCGGTTACCGGCCGCACCGAAAAAGCGCAAGGCGAAGAAGATAGGTTGCGACACAATCGCGTAAACCGAGGACACGATCATGGGATCTCGAAAGCAATCTCATCGACACGACCCAGAAGCGTTGGCGCGGGAGTTTGCCAAGCTCGACCCGGCCGAGGAGAGGGCGCTGGCGGAAGAAGGAATGGCTACGGCACCGACCCATTGGAATAGGAGTTGTGAGGGTCTCGGCAATCGGCAACAGACGGCGCCACTCGTGCGAATCCTGCGGTGGCTGCAGATTGGTACGCTCATTGTGGCCGCGTTCGGCTTATATCTCTTATTCTCGCAAACTTTGAGATTGCTTGAGCCCCCCAACCTTTTTGGACTGTATATCTTCCTTGCGAGCGTAGCGCTGTTTGTGTTGGCAGCTATCGTGCGCGACATTGCGAGATTCATTCAGCGGAAACACGGGCATTAGCAGCCGTCGGTTATGCTCAAACATCGCGATTATGAACTCCTCGATTTCGGCGCCGGCCGGCGGCTGGAGCGTTTTGGGGCGATCACGCTCGATCGGCCTTGTCCGGCGGCCGAATCGTTCGGGCGGGCGAATCCCGACGCTTGGCAGCAGGCCGACGCCCGCTTCGATGGCCGCGACGAAGAAAAAGGGCGGTGGACCTGCCGCCGCGAACTGCCCGAGCGATGGACGGTCGCCTTTGGCGCGCTGCAATTCGACCTGAAGCCGACCGATTTCGGCCATTTGGGGCTGTTTCCCGAACAAGCGGAGAATTGGCGCTGGCTCGCCGAGCATTGCCGTTGGTCTGTTTCGCCCAGGGCCGACAACCGTCTGAAGATCCTCAACCTCTTCGCCTACACGGGCGGGAGCACGCTGGCCGCGGCCGCGGCGGGGGCGGATGTCGTGCATGTCGACGCCGCAAAGAACATCGTCGCTTGGGCCCGGCGAAATGCCGAACTCTCCGGGCTGGCCGAGGCGCCCGTGCGCTGGATCACCGAGGATGCCGTAAAGTTTGTCAAGCGGGAGTTGAAACGGGGCAACCGCTACGACGCCGTGATTCTCGATCCACCCAGCTTCGGCCACGGGCCGCGCGGCGAAGTGTGGCGGCTGGCCAAGCAATTGCCGCGGCTCCTGGCGATGTGCGGCGAGTTGACGGCCGGGCGACCGGAGTTCATGCTATTGACGTGCCACACGCCCGGCTATGACGCGGAACAACTGGCGGCGATGATCGAGGAACATTTCCCCAACCGCGGCCCCGGCTGCATGAGCGCCAAACCGCTCAGGATCCGCACGGCCGACGGCCGGGAATTGCCCACCGGCAACGTGGTGCGATGGCGAAGATCGGCTGAACCCGCCGCCCTCCAATCCCCCATCCCCGATCCCTAATCCCTCCGCCTCATGTTCGTCATCACTAGTCCGAAGAATCCGCGGGTTAAAGAGGCCGTCCGGCTCCGCGACCGGCGTCAACGGGAGCAGCAGGGGCGAATCCTTATTGACGGCGCCCGCGAGTTGCGCCGAGCGCTCGACGCGGGTGTGCGGGCAGTCGTGATATTCGTCTGCGAGCCGCTGTGTCAGAATGAGGAATCACAGCGACTGCTGGCCATGTTGCCCCAAAGTGGCTGCGAGGTCCTCCACGTGAGTGAGGCGGTGTTTGAAAGGCTGGCGTTCGGGCAGCGGGCGGAGGGCGTGCTCGGCGTGGCGGAGATGCCCCGGTCGAGCTTGGAGACGCTGGCCGCCGCTGTCGGTTGGGGTAACAGTTCAACTGCCGCCCCAACCAACGGCGTCGAGAAAGCGCCGCTGGTGGCTGTGCTGGAAGGCGTGGAGAAGCCGGGCAATGTCGGCGCCGTGCTGCGCAGCGCCGATGCCGCCGGCCTCTCGGCGGTGATCGTGGCCAATCCGCACACCGACCTGTTCAACCCCAATGCGATCCGCGCCAGCCTCGGCACAATTTTTACCGTTCCCGTCTGTGAAGCCGAGAGCACGCAAACGCTGGCATGGCTGCGAGAACGGCAATTCAAAATTCTTGCCGCGCGGGTTGACGGCGCGGTCCGTTACACGGAAGTTGACTATCGCGGCCGGAAGGCCATTGTCTTGGGCAGCGAGGCGGCGGGACTCTCGTCGATCTGGGCCGGCGACAACATTACGGCCGTCTGCCTGCCGATGCTTGGCGTGGCCGATAGCCTGAACGTCTCGGCCAGCGCCGCGGTGTTGTTTTACGAAGCCCTGCGTCAACGGGGCCATAACTCACGCCGGACGCGGTAATCTTTCGCGACCAAAATGGAAAAGTTGTCCTGGAACCGCCGGAATCCGTTGCCGCCACGCTTCCGCCGCTCGTTTTGCAATTCCCGGCCAAATCCCGTATTTTCTTGGTTTTGCCGTCCCTGGGCTCCAATTCCGCGTCCCCACGAATCACGAGCCGTTAACCACTACTGACGAATCCCCCCATGCCCATCATCGTGCAAAAATTCGGCGGCACAAGCGTTGCCGACAGCCAAAAAATCTCGCCGCGGCGCGGAAGGCCATCCGCGCCCAGAAGGACGGCAACCAGGTGGTGATGGTCGTCAGCGCCATGGGCAAAAACACCGACGTGTTGGTGGACCTGGCGAAGGAGATTACCGATGAGCCGCCCGCCCGCGAAATGGACATGCTCCTTTCGACTGGCGAGCAAGTCAGCGTGGCGCTGATGGCGATGGCGATCCACTCGCTGGGCCATCAGGCGATTAGCCTCACTGGGGCGCAGATCGGCATCATCACCGACAGCATCCACACCAAGGCCCGCATCCGCTCGATCTCGACCGATCGGATTCGCAAGGCGTTGGACGAGGGGAAGATTGTCATTGCGGCCGGTTTTCAGGGGATCGACGAGGCGAACAACATCACCACCCTCGGCCGCGGCGGCAGTGACACGACGGCGGTGGCCTTGGCGGCTGTGCTCAGTGCCCAATCGTGCGAGATTTATACCGACGTGGACGGCGTCTACACCACCGATCCCCGCATTGTGCCCGAGGCCCGGCAGGTCAAACAGATCAGCTACGACGAGATGCTCGAACTGGCCACGGCGGGCGCCGGCGTGATGCACAACCGGTCGATCGAGTTCGCTAAAAAGTTCAACGTGCCGGTCCACGTGCGGAGCAGTTTCAGCGACAATCCGGGGACGATGATCGTCAGCGAGCCGGAGACGGCCGCGGCCGCCGTGTGCGGCGCGGCGATGGCCAAAACCGAGGCGCGAATCACCGTCTTGGGCGTCCCTGACCGGCCCGGCGCCGCCTTGAGCATCTTCTCCAAGGTGGCCGCGCAAAACATCGCGATCGACATGATCGTACAGAATGAAGCGGCCGACGGTTGCGCCGACCTCTCGTTTACCGTGCTTCGCGACGACCTGCCTTTCGCGCTGCGGGCGGTGGAAGAGGCCGTCAAGGAGCTCGGCGCCGAGGGCTATAGCCACGACGACAATGTCTCGAAGATCTCCGTGGTCGGCTTGGGCATGGCCACCCAGCCGGGCGTGGCCGGCACGATGTTCCGCGCCCTGGCCCAAAAGGGCATCAACATCCAAATGATCACCACCAGCGAGATCAAGATCTCCGTGCTGGTGACCCGCGAGCACGCCCAAGAGGCCCTGCGGGCGGTTCATGAAGCATTCCAACTGCACGTGCCGCCCAGCGACGGCCGGAGCGGAGAGATCGTTCACGCGGCCCACCGAAAACTCAACACGGCCGATCTATTGGCCCGCCTGCAACGCATGGAAAAACTCGCTATCGACGGGATCGATCTGGACGAGTCGCAGGCGCGAGTCACCTTCGTCAACCAGCCCGACCGGCCGGGGCTGGCCGCCAAGACCTTCGACACCCTGGCCGCGGCCGGTATCGTCGTCAACATGATCGTGCAGAGCAACAGCCGCGACGGCCGGGCGAACATTTCGGTGACCGTGCCGCAGAAAGACCTTCAGAAGACCATCGCCACGGCCAACGGCCTGGCCGAGGAACTCGGCTGCTCGGCCGCCCACGCACTGCCCGACGGTGGCCAAGCTCTCCGTGTTCGGCGTGGGCATCAAGAGCCATTCAGGCGTGGCCGCGCGGATGTTCCAATCGCTGGCCAAGGCGGGGATCAACGTCGAGCTGATCAGCACCAGCGAGGTCCGCGTGAATGTGGTAGTCAACGGCGCCGACGGCCACAAGGCGCTGGCGGCGCTGAAAAAAGAGTTCGCCGACGCGATGGTGTAGGATGGGGGACGGGAGGCGGGGGACGTGGGATCCGTGCCGGGTCCCACTGCTGGCTTGTCCAGCAGCGCGGTGCGACGATACTCAAAGAGAGCTGCGTCCCCTTCTTCCGTTTAGAACGTCAACACCTTGTAGTCGCTCTGAAGCATGTCGGTCAACGGCCGGCCCATGCCCTTGACTTCGATGCCCAGGCCACGTAGCGCCTCGGTCACGCCGTAAGAGTCGGCGCAGGCGATGCACGCCTGGACGATCACGCCGTCGTTCATCATGGCCTTGACCTTGGCCTGGAGGTCCTTGTCGGCCGCCAGCAGGCGAGACGACGGCCCCCAGACGATGAGTCGCACCTCGCCAAACCACTTGTTTTTCGCCGCGGCGTGCGTGTACATCAAACACACGCGATGCGCCACGTCCGGATCGCCGCTGGTCCACACGACGGCCAGCCGCGAGGGCATCGGGCTTGGCTCCGAAGCAGGCTCCGCTGCCCTGGCCAGGATCGAAGCCACGCAGGCCGTCAGCACGATCGACCCGGCAAGAACGAACAGGTGTTTTGTGCCCATGGGATGGTCTCCTTGACTAGGTACGTGGTGATTCCGGTGACGTCCTGCCTAATTCTATTCAACCATCCAAACATGTTGTCGATGATTGAGATTATCCGCTTCTTTCTCGTGTTCACGTCACGCCCAACTTCCGTAGGAGATACACCAGGAACTCGCGATTGTCGCAGCGGATGTAGTCCAGCGTGCCGCCCATGCGGTAGAAACTCTTGCAGAAGCGGAGGTAATAGGCCGGGTTCGTGCTCGGCGGCTCGCCCCGGCTCCAATCCCAACCGCCGCCATCCTGAACGTCGACGATCACCAGATGATGGCCGTCGAGCATCTTCCGGCCTTCCTGCGCGGATGCCGTTGGCCGCGCTGAACGCTTTCTCGAACACTTGTGGGCTCATGATGGCCGAGCCGATCGAGATGTGCACTCCGCCGTCGAGTCGATCGACCGAGGCGGCGTAGATCCGCGCGTCCAGTCCGGCCGCCCGGCCGATGGCCCCACCGTGATACATCGGATGGTTGACGATTATGTCGTAGCCGATGCCCGGATGAACCGTCAGTGGCACGTGGTGGCGGTAGGCGCAGGCGGGCACGGAGCATTGCTTGAACGGATGACGAATGGAAAGCGACGCGCCGTCGCGCAGGCCGAAGGTCTCCATGGTGCGCAGCAGGTCGGCCTTGGCGGCGGCCAGGGCGTCGGCCGGATCGGCGGCAATTTCTCGGCGAAGTCGCTCGCTTGAGGGCAACACAATCCGGTCCTCTTCGATCATCCGCCCGACCGACTCGCCGAAACCGAGCCCTTCGGCGGCGCCGGCCAGCACGGCCAGGTTCAGGTAGCGGCCCGTCTGCTCCCAGGCGCCGAAGATGCCCGCCGGCGCGTTCTCGCGCACCGATTCGCCCGAGTGGCCTTGGAAGGAGAACTCCCAATCGTGAATGATGCCCGCCCCTTGCGTGGCCAGATGCGTCGCCAGGCCCGATTCGATCAGGCGGTTCAACAACGGCCCGGCGCCGTTCTTCACGAGATGCGCGCCGTAGGTGAACATGATGGCCGCCTTGCGATCGCGGGCCGCCAGCACCTTGTCGGCCACGTGATCGATCTGTTGCCGGACGGCCGCATCGGCGGGTGCATTGGCGGCCGCGGCTTCCGCGGTCAGCTCCTCCAGGTGCAAGAGATTCCGCCGCTGAGACAACGGCAACACGAGGAGCTTTAGCGGATCAAGAGCCGGATAGGGCATGGTCTGATGTCAGGGATATTGGGATGTTCCTGGTTCCCACGTTCCGTGTGGGAACGAGAATGTTGCTTTCTCAGCGCGTGCATGCACCCTACTGTTGCTCTCCTAGCACGTCATTGAGCACGTCTTCGTTGACGTAGATCGGCAAGGGCGGGTTGCAGGTGACGGCCACGGCAATGGCGTCGGAAGGCCGCGCGTCGATCTCGATCAACTCGCCGTCGTGCCGCACGCGCAGTCGGGCGAAATACGTGTGGTCCTTCAACTCGTTGATGACCACGTCCTGAAACTCGCCGCCGAGGTTCTCCACCACGTTGACAATCAAGTCGTGCGTCAGCGGCCGCGGCGACGGAAACCCCTTCACCCGCCGATCGATGCTCGTGGCCTCAAAAATGCCGATGAGGATCGGGAAGGTCCGTTCGCCGTCGATCTCCTTCAGATAGATCACTTGCTGATCGTTGACTTCGCTGATGATGATTCGGGAGAGTTCCATGGGGACAGGCATGGCCGTACCCTCGACACAGAGGAGGTTGAAATCGAGTTCCTGCAACCGCAGGCGACATTCCATTATAGCCCCGCCGCGGTGGGCTGTGCCAGGGGGGCGTTGAATGACCGCATTTAAGCGGATGCCGCGGGACGATAGCCGTCGGCGGAAGCCGACGGTCGGAGAACCTACGCGCTGGCGAACCGCCCGTTTCCGCAGGTGGCTACGACATCAACTGCCGCCGGATCACCTGGAAGATATCGCGGGCCACGTCGCTCTTGCCACCCCTGAAATGGCCCAACGCCTGGCCGTCCTTGCCGAGAATCTCCACTTGAGTGTCGGTCGCCTGAATGGCCTGTGGGCCGTTGACGACGATCAGGTCGCAGCTCTTCCGATCGAGTTTTTGCATGGCCCGGAGACGCTGGTCTTCGCTCTCCAGGGCGAAGGCGACCATCCATTGGGAAGTCTTGATGGCGGCCAGAGCGGCCACGACGTCGGGCGTTTCGACCAATTCCAAGCGCAGCGAGCTGCCCGTCTTGCGAAGCTTGTGCGGGGCCACGGCCGAGGGCCGATAATCGCAGGGCGCCGCCACCGCGATCAGGCCGTCGCAGGCGGGAAAGCCGTTTCAAACATGCAGCCAGCATGTCCTCGGTCGAAATGACCGGCACCACTTCGGCCTCGGTCGGATAAGCAATGCCGACCGGCCCGCTGACGACCACCACCTCGTGATCGTCCTCAATGGCGGCGGCGGCCAGCGCAGCCCCCATCCGCCCGCTCGAAGCGTTGGTCAGATACCGAACCGGGTCGAGATATTCCCGTGTCGGGCCGGAGGTGATGAGGATGCGGGACATGGGAGGGCGGAGGCATGAAGAGAGTATCGCGGCTGGTTCCGAGGGTCTTGCACCTACCGCATCTGCTGCATGATAAATGGGAGGAAAATATAGGCGAGCATAGCTAACAACGCCACCACTAGATCAACGTAGCCGACAAGTAGCCCTGTCAGAGCGATACCCCCACCGAGAACATCCGGGGCCTTTCGGATTTGCGCCCTTGCGAGGTGACCGCATATGATTCCTGCGAGGCAGACAAATGGACACAAACACACGCCTAGGCAACTGAGCACGAGCGATGCAACCGCGAGATTCGAGACGTGCGGCGTCCGAGGCGATGATTCAGACGTGCTTTCCATCGGAATTTCCTCCGTTGGTCAACTCGCCAAGGGGCGGCAGTGCAACTGCCTCCTAATCCCTAATCCCTAATCCCTCCAACTTCTCCGCGATGGCACGGAAGATGATCTCGGGCTCGGCCATGCGGCCGGGGCCGCGCATGCCGCAACTCAGGTAGCCCTCCTCGGGATCGATCAACATGATGCCGTCGGCGCGAAGCTGGGCCACGTTCCGTTTGACAGCCGGCTTCTCCCACATCAGGCTGTTCATCGCCGGGGCCATCAACACCGGCCCGCCGAACGAAAGCAGAATCGTGCTCAGCAGGTCGTCGGCCAATCCGCAGGCGGCCTTGGCCAGGATGTTGGCCGTGGCCGGGGCCACGCAGAGCAACTCGGCCTTTTCGGCCAGCTCGATGTGCGGATGGCCGCCGGGACCAAACACGCGAGTGCCGACCGGCCGGCCGGTGAGCGCCTCGAAGGTCTTTGGGCCCGACCAGCCGCGTGGCCGAGCGGGTCATGACCACCGTTACGCCGGCGCCGGCCTGCACCAATTGGCTCACCAGGGCCGCGGTCTTGTAGGCCGCGATCCCGCCGGTGACGCCGATCAGCAGCTCGCGGCCTTTCATAGATTGCGGAAGTCCAAGTCGGCAGCGGGCCGGCTGCGGCGCCGGCCGCCACCTGCACGTTCATCTCGGTGTCGAGAAAAATCTTGTCTTGCATGATCTCGTTGATGACGATCTGCATTTTGTTGTCGTTCTTGGCGGTCGACCAGCGGCCGGGCGCCGCCGTTGAGCTGCACCAGCCGCTTCTGGATCAAGGTCGAAAGCTTGAACCGTCCGCCGATCTTCTTGACAATCTCCTCTTCCCGTAGTTCTTCAATCATTGTCGGTTCTTCTCCCATTCTGTGGTTAGAATGCGCACAGATTTCTTGGACCGCCTGGTCCATGTTGTCGTTGATGACTTGATATTGATAGCGGTCGGCCAGGGCCAATTCACGCTCGGCCCGTGCCAGCCTCCGCCGGATGGCTTCTTCGCTTTCGGTGCCCCGGCCGCGGAGCCGGCGTTCCAATTCCTCCTGCGAACTGGGCCGGAGAAAGATGGTCACCGCGTCGGGGAACCGCTTCGTAACGGCCTGGGCGCCCTGCACGTCAATCTCTAAGACTACCCATTTTCCCGCCGCGAGACCAGTGGCCACACCGAGCCGTCGGGTGCCGTACCAGTGTCCTTGGGTGAAAACCTGGAAGGATTCCAGGAAATCACCCCTCTGCCGGAGTGATTGAAACTCCTCGTTGGACAGGAAATGGTAGTCGACGCCGTCGATTTCGCCGCTGCGTGGGGGCCGGGTAGTGGCCGAAATGCTCCGCACCAGCGGCACCCGGCACGCCTGGAACACGCGCTGCATCACCGAGGTCTTGCCCGCTCCCGACGGGCCCGACACCACGACCAATCTTCCCCTTGACATTGGCACGGCACGGATCACTCGATGTTCTGGATCATCTCGCGGATTCGTTCCACGGCCGTCTTGATCTCGATCACCGATCGGGCGATCTCCACGTCGTTGGCCTTCGATCCGATGGTGTTGGTCTCGCGAAACATCTCTTGGGTGAGGAAATCCAACTTGCGGCCGGAGCTTTCGGGCAGTTCCATCGTGGCCTGGAACTGTTCCAGGTGGCTCCGCAGGCGGACGATCTCCTCGGAGATGTCGCTGCGATCGGCGAACAGGCTGACTTCCTTGATCAAATCCGCCGGATCGAGCAGACATCTGCACTTCGGCCAGCGTCTTCTTCAGCCGCTCGAAAAGGCGGCCGCGATAGTCTTCGACGACCAAGGGCGCGCGGCGCTCGATCTGGTCGAGGCTCGTGGCGGCCAGCCGGCAATTGGCGGCAAGATCGACAGCCATCGCGCGCCCTTCCTCGCGGCGCATGCGGCTGAGATTGGCCAATGCGGCTTGCACGGTGCGCTCGATGACCGGCCAATCGGCCGTGGCGTCGACGGCCTCGCCGGAGGCGTCATCGACTACGCCCGGCAGCGGCAAGAGGGCCTCCAGCGAAGGCTCGCTCGCCCCGCCCGCATCCCACTCGCGCATCAGCCCGGCCAGTTGCCGCCGATAGCGGTCCAAGCACGTCGACGTTGATCTTGTAGTCGTCGGGCGAACGGTGGCGATCCACGCGGACGTTCACCTGGATCGTGCCGCGATGGATCGACTTCGCGCACCACGGCCTCGACCAGCGGCTCCAAGGAGGCGTAGCCCTCGCGTGGTGCGAACGGCCAGCTTGAAGAAGCGATTGTTGATGGTGCGGATTTCGACCGCCACGGCCAGGCCGTCCTGCTGGCAATGCGCTTCGCCAAAGCCGGTCATGCTCTCAAGCAAGACGAGCCTCCAAATGGTAGGAGGATGAATGCTGAAGGATGCAAGGATGAACGGAGACAGCAGATAATGGACGGTTGTCAATTCATCATTCATCATTCAGCATTCATCATTTTGTCGCCTACGGTTTCGTGCCGTCGTCTTTGGCGGGCGGCTGTTCCGAAGCGGGCGGCGGAACGGCGCCCTGGCCGCCCTGCCGGTTGCTTGTCGGTCGAGGGCGGGGCCGTTGCGCTCGGCTTCTCGTCTCGGCCGCACCGCCCATCTTCTCGCTCAACAGCGCCGCCGCCGACGCCCAGCACTTTGACCGTGACCATGCAGAGGATGATCCAGAGGGTGGCGGTGCCGATGGTGATTTTGGTGAACAGGTCGCCGGCCTTGGTGCCGAATGCGCTTTGGCCGCCCATGCCGCCGAAGGCCCCGGCCAGCCCGCCCCCCTTGCCGCGCTGGATCAACACCAGCACGATCAGGAACAGGCCGCGATGATCAACAACACCATGCAACAAGGAACTCATGAAAATTGCATAGACGATCCTTCTTTCGTCACAACGCCCCGGCGACGATGCCCAGGAACTGGTCGACCTTCAGGCTGGCTCCACCGACCAGGGCGCCGTCGATGTCGGGCTGTTTGAGCAGTTCGGCGGCATTGTCGGGCTTGACGCTGCCCCCGTACTGGATCCGAACCGAGTCCGCAATCGGGCTATTATAACGCTCGGCCACGATCTTGCGAAGGGCGAGATGGACTTCCTCCGCCTGTTGGGGGGTGGCCACCTTGCCGGTGCCGATCGCCCAGACCGGCTCGTAGGCGATGACGATCGTTTTCGATCTGTTCGGGCGAGAGCCCGGCCAGCGAGCCGTCGAACTGGCGGCGGATGACGGCCAGGGTTTGGCCCGCCTCGCGCTCCGCGAGCAATTCGCCGACGCAGACGATGGGCATCAGTCCGGCGGCCAGGGCGGCGAGGACTTTCTTGTTGACGGCGGCGTCGGTTTCGCCCAGAATGTGCCGGCGCTCGCTATGGCCGAGGATCACGTAGTTGCAGCCGAGGTCGCGGAGCATCGCCGCGCTCAGTTCGCCGGTGAAGGCCCCGTTCCTTTTCGTGATACATGTTCTGGGCCCCAGGGCGACCTTCGAGCCGGCGATCGCCCGGCCCACGGCCTCCAGGTAGCAGCTTGGCGGGCAGACGGCCAGGTCCACGCCTTCGATGGCTCGCCGCTTTCTTGGCCACGCCCTCGGCCAGCGACCACGGCCGCGGCGCGATTCAAGTTCATCTTCCAGTTGCCGGCAATAAACGGACGTCGCATCGATCATACTCCCTTCTGTTGGTTTACCATAAAGCCGCAACCGGTGGTCGCCAAATTCTGGCGCTGACCACTGGTCGCGGCTTTGCATACGGCAATGTTAATCGACCGGCGTGCTGGCCGGGAACGAACCGAGAATCTCCAATCGCAATGCCTTCTTGCCCGAGCGCCGCCACCGCACGCTGGAAGCGGGCGTCGCTCTCGTGCGCTTCCATCTCTACGAAGAACAGATAGCTGCGGCTCGTGTTGGGAACCGGAAACGACTCGATCCAGGTTAGGTTGAGCTTGTTTCGCTTGAAAATATCATTGCGTCGGCCAGGGCGCCGGGCCGATGCTCCGTCTGGAACAACATGGCCGTGCGATCGTTGCCGGTCGGCGGCGAGACGTGGTCGCCGATCACGGCGAACCGCGTGGTGTTGGCCGGATTGTCTTCGATGTTCTCCGCCAGCACGTCCAGCCCGTGGTGCATGCCCGCTTGCAAGCTGGCGATGGCCGCCGCGCCCGGCTTTTCGCCTGCCAATTGGGCGGCCGTCGACGTGCTCGTGACCTCGATGGTTCGGGCGGCGGGCAGGTGCTTGGCCAGCCAGTTGCGGCACTGCGAGAGGGCCTGCGGCTTGCTGTAGACCTCCCGCACTTCGGTGCGCGGACATTTGCCCAGCAGGATGTGATGGATCCGCAACTCCACTTCGCCGCAAATCCGCACCCGCATCCGGGTGAACATCTCCAGCGTGTCGGCCACGCGGCCGTCGGTCGAGTTCTCGACCGGCACCAGCCCGAAGTCGGACTGCTTGCGGTGGACCTCTTCAAAGACGGCGGCGATCGTGCCGACCGGCACATACTCGACGCTCTGGCCGAAGCGATGGATGGCCGCCAGGTGGCTGAAACTGTAGAGCGGCCCGAGGAAGGCGATGCGGGGCTCGGCCACCAGCGACCGGCAGCCGCTGGCCACTTCGCGCGAGCATGGCGCGGAGGCGAGCGCTGTGGCAGCGGCCCAGCGGAGTCGCTTAGCCGTTTGAGCGACAGCTCGTCCGGCGCCGCGGGGAGACGGGCGCGCACGGCGGGGCCGCCCAGCTCGGCCGCTTCGAGCGCCAGCTTGGCCCGCCGCTGGACCAATTGCACCAACTCTTCGTCGAGCTGGGCGATTTTGGCCAACCGCGCCGCGGCCTCCGGCGAGGTGCGCGAAGCGTGCTTCATGCCGGAAGGCTCTGCTGGTTTTGCTCGCGATTTGGCCATACAAGGATCCCGGCGGGCGTGGCGCAAGGGGCATCGCCCAAACCAACTACTTCTACCCGAGACGCGACGCCATGTCAATTGGCGCACGAGCGGCGGAGAGTCGGGTTCCCATGCAGAGCGCAGGAACCGGGCAACAGGTGCTTACGGTTTCAGAATGGCCCAGCGGACGAGCTGCCCCACCAGCATCTTGCCGTCCCAGGGGAACTCGAAGTTGTTCATGATGCCGGGCCGGACGCAGTGCGCCACGCCGGCCGCCGTGGCCAGCTCCGCAAGCGCCAGCGACTCATCGAGGTCGGCCATTGCCATGCCGACCGTTTGCACCTTCGGACTCAGCAGCGGCAGCAACTCCCGCCACGAGTTCACCTCGGTCAAGAAGACGGTCCGGGATTGCACCGCGTCCTTAAGCGATACTTCCCGGTCCATGCACACTGTCCAATTGGCGCCGTCAGGCGAGGCGATCACGTCTCTGGCCGCGTCGATCGCCCACTGGGCGCGGACGTTGAGAATCTGTGTGGTCGTGTAGGCGTCGAGGCCCGCTTTCGCGCGAGCCGGGCGAAATGCCGAGCGAACATTTCGCCCAGTTGCGAGCGACGCGCGGCGCGTGCGCTCGACAAAGATGGTTTGCGGCGACGAGCACGCCCGCTGATCGAAAACGGCCATGTCGCGCACGAACGCAGCCACGACGGCGTCCAACCCCGCCTCGTCCTCCATTTGCTTGCAGCCGATCAGGCCGATGGAGTATTTCGGGCCGAAGACGATTTCCACGCAGTGTTCGCGTTGCGGCAGAATGGCGATGGCCCGCACCGCTTCGGCGCCGCCCCACAGGAGTTTGGCGTCGGCGGCCAGCGACATCTGCTCATTCAGTGCGCGGTTGCGATAGTCGAACCATACGACGGCCGCGGCTTCCAGCAGATCGGCCCCGCGCAGCCCTGCCACTTCGCACTCGGCCAGCACGGCCAGCAGCTTGTCCATGCCGTTGGGGTCGGGCAGCGCGAGCTTCACCAGGCATACGTTCTTGGCCAAAAGCGCCGGCACCAACGAGAACATGGGCAGCGTGCCCACGTTGCCGGGCATCCACATGGCCACCAGGCCGTGCGGCTTGGCCGCCAGATAATTCCGCCCATGCGGCACGAAATGGTCCAAACAGGCCGTGTTGCCGTTGACATTCAGTTCCAGAAGCGGCTGGAGATTGCGGCGCCCGAGCCAGGCCGAGAGGAACATGGCGCCTTCGAGCCGCGCGGTCCGCGGATCGTGCGGCAGCCGGCCGGCGAAGGCGTCGAACAGGGCCAGCAGCCGATCCACCGGCTGGGCGGCCAGCCAGGCCCGCTTCTCCCGCAGCGCTTCCGCAAGCGGTAAGAGGCTTTCACCCGCCGGCTCAACGCGATCTGGCAGGATGCGCAACACGCTCATGGGACCTCCCGGGATTGGGCAAAGGTGTCGCCGCAGCCGCGGATTTCCGCCTGTTCGATGCGGCGGCGAAGCGAAAATACTTGCCCTTGTGTCCGCAGGGGCAATCATCGACGCCGATCATCACGCCCTGGTCCTCGGTCAGCAGGGCATGGCCCGGATAGCTGCTGGGCAGGACGCTCAGCAGTTCGAGGATGCCCGTCTCGCCCCATGCGGCCGGCGCGAGCGTCAAGGGGCGGCGGACGATCACTTCGGCGAAGGCCGGCGCGTGCTTATTGCCCGCCTCGCAATCGACGAACACCGTGCCGACCTGCTCCACCATGCCGTAGAAATCCAGGACGCGGCGCTTGGAGATGCCGAGCACGGCCGCCGCCCGCCCCATGAACTCTGCTTTCGAGACGGCCTGCGAAGCCAGTTTTTTCCAGCCGCCCGAATGGAGCAAGACGGCCTCGGGCGCGACAAATCTCAGCCCGCGGCGCTCCGCCTCGGTGACGAATTGCGTCCACACGATGAACGTGAAGCCGAACAACAACAGCGGCTCGCCGCGATGCCTGGCAAAGAAGCTTTCGATCCGCTCCCAGCATGGAGCCAGGTCGCCAGGCAGCCGAGCGATCCAGCGCGAAGACGCTTTCCGAGGCGAAATTGCCCACGCCGCGGATGGCCGCGCCGCGCGGTCAGACTGTCGCCGTCGTTCACCGCCGCGGCCGCATCCAGCACGAGCATCGGCCGGCGCTCGTGGCCGATGTGCTCCTTGAGGATCGAGATCAGGGCCCGGGACTGGCGAAAGGCGGTGGTTTTGTTGACGACGATCCGGCTGGGGCGCTGCCCGGCGGTCGACGAAGAGTGCAATTCGCGGACCACCTTTTCCGGCGGCACGGCGCTAAGCAAGAAGTGTTTGAACATCGAGACCGGCAGCGGGGGAATGTCGGCCGCGGTGCGCCAGGCAGCCGCATGGCCACCCAATTTTTCCAGAAACCGGCCGTACGCCGGACAGCGCTCGCCCATGTCGCGGCATAGTTCGCCGAGCAATGGGGCAAGAACGGCATCTTTCTCGGCCTGGGCCAGCGCGTACTGCGGGCCGCGGATCAAAGCCTCGATCCGTTCCTCAATCGGTTCGGTGGGTGAAATCGGAGGATCCAATGAGAGCCGCCGGGGGCTGTTAGCCGCCGGCCATTCCTTGGACTTGATAGTTTCGCCAACCGGCATTCGTTTCAAAACTTCCCGATCCACTTTGCCGGTGCCCAGTTTAGGCAGCCACGGCAGGAACTCGATGCGTTGTGGAACCTTGTAATTGGGCAGCCGCTTCAGGCAATGGCCGCGGACCTCATCGGCGGCCAGTTTGTCCGGCCCGGTGGCAACGACGAACGCTCGGATCGCTTCGCCCCACATCTCATCGGGCAGGCCGACCACGGCGGCCTCGACCACCTCGGGCATTTCGGACAGCACGTCTTCCACTTCCTTGGGCGCCACGCGGTAGCCCATCGCCTTGATGAAATCCCGCGCCCGCTCGACGATGAAGAGGAAGCCGTCGGCGTCGATCCGGGCCATATCGCCCGTGTAAAGCTTGCCGTCGCGGAAGTAGCGGCCGGTCTCCTCGCGATCGCCCCAGTAGCCCAAGGCCACGCTTTCGCCGGAGGCCACGATTTCCCCGATCTCGTCGGAGCCGGGCGGCACAGGCGAGCCGTCGGGCCGCAGCACTTCCAGCCGCACGTGTGGCAGCCCGCGGCCAACCGAGCCGAGCTTGTCGTCGAGCCGCTCAGGCGGCAGGTAACTCAGCCGCGCCGTGGCTTCCGTCTGGCCATACATGATGAACAACCTCGCGCCGGGCTGCGAGTGACGAAGCTCGCCGATCAGCGCGCTTGGCAACTTCCCTCCCGCCTGTTGAAGCCAACGGAGCGCGGGGAACCGCCGCTGGGCGAACCGCGTTTTGCGGAGCAGGATTTGATAGGTGGACGGCACGCCCGCCAGACCCGTGCAGGCTTTTTCTTCCATCTCATCGAGCGCCTTTTCGGCGAACAAGAAGCGATTGTTAACCACCAGCGACCCGCCGGCCGTCAGGTGCGTGTGCAGCAGCGACGTTCCGTAGCAGTAATAGAAGGGCAGGACCGTCATCACGCGATCGTCGGCCCCGATGCCCGTGTAGGCGAGGATGTCCGCGGTGTTCACCAGGATGTTGCGATGGCTCAGCATCACGCCCTTGGCATCGCCGGTCGAGCCGGCGGTGAACATGATCGCAGCCAGATCGCGGTCGGGATCGACTTCGGCGGGCGGCAACGCGGCGGGCTCGGCTTGCGGCGGCTCGACCGGTTCGACCACCGGCTCGACGCCCGCGCACCGGGCCCAAGGCTCGACTTGCGGCTGGAAGCGGGCAGAAACCAGCAGGCACTTCATCCCGGTCGAGCCGACGATCCGCTCGAAAGTCTGCGGGCTGCAATCCGTCGGGAACGGCACGGCGCATAGCCCGGCGCGGATGGCGCCCAGATAGGCGGCGACAAAGAAGGCCCCATTTTCGGCAAACAGGCCCACGCGCTCGCCGCGGTGAAGTCCCTGTTCTTGCAGGCGGCCCTGCCAGCCGCAGACCGCGGCGCGAAGTTCAGCATAACGGACTTGCCGGCGGCCCTGGAGAATGGCCGCCGCCTCCGCTTTGCCGGCGGCGAGGATCGCCTCCGCCAGATTGCCGTGCGGGCTAATCTTTCACGCCTTTCGCCTGGAGAATCTCGATGATCTTTCGGCCCGAGCTCATCTCGGCGATCTCATCCACCTCGAAGTGCACGCCGAAAGTGTCTTCCAGGCTCATCACCAGATTCATGTGGCCCAACGAATCCCAGCGCAAGACGTCTTCGGGAACGACGTTGGGCGAGAAGTCGGCGGCGTCGATGCCGAAGACTTGTTCGAAAATGCTCGCCACCCGGTCAGTCAGCGTCATGATGTGCCTCTTCTCCTCACAAATTGATCGGACCGTCTCCATCCCCGCGATTAAAATGCAGTTCGTGGTTTTGCGTGTTTTCCCGGCGGAGCAGGGCGGCCAGTTCCGGAGAGGCCGCGAAGATCACGTTGGAAGGTCCACCGAGAAAACCCGCCTGGCGCATGCCGTCACACCAGGCGGCATGGGATTGGTTGGAAACCATCAAATCGACGCCCCGCGCCTGGAGGAACGCGGCCGCCGCCGCGAGCACTCGGGCCGCGTCGGCGGGGGCGGCGAAATTGTTGACGATCGAGCCCAGCCGCATGTCACCGAAGTATTTGTGCCCGGAGCACTGCGTGTCCAACAGAACGACCCAGCCGATCGCGCCCGCACCCTCGCTGATCTTCAGGCGGAGGAACTTGCCGTCGCTGCGGGGGTAGAGAATGCGGAGCGTTTCGGCGTCGCGGACGGCCGTCATGCCGTACTGGTTCCTGGAGTGCTGCCACACGTCGTCGGCCCAGTCCGAGAACTCGTCAACCTGTTCGATGCGGAGGACCGGATCGGGGCGGCGCTGCGGGCCGAGAATGGCTTGCAGGCTGCGGATGGCGAGCCAGCCCAGCCCCGTGGCGGCCAGCGCGTCGGACGTCCATCGTGACACGGCTCGCCCCCGCAGGCGGGCCACGTTGCGGAGGAATGCCGCGGGGTGAACGACACGAAAGAAAAACGGAACGCAGAACGTGCTCCAGCCGGCCGCGATCAGCAGCCGCGTCAGCGGCTCCTCGTATCCGCCGATGCCCAACGCGTACAGCAAGGGTTGCCGCCGCATGGCGTCGCGCAACAGTTGCACGCCGATTCGGCAGTAGGCCCTATCGACGATGCCTTCCGAGATCGGCAGGTCGAAATCGCCGATCGCCACGGCCCGATCGCGAATCCAGAAATCCTGGTGCTTCAAGACGTAGGCGCCGCGGACGGCGGCCCCTTCGCCCTCTACGGCCAGATAATACTCTTGAAACAAGCGGCGGCCGGCCGCTTTCGGCAGCCACTCGGGCACCGGCGAGAGCGGAAACTGCGACTGCGTGCCGCCGGCGCTGATGCGCTCGTTGAACCGCCGCACCGCGGGCACTTGCTCATCCGTATATTCGCGGATCGTGATCGACATGCTATGTCGTGCCGGTAAAAAGTTTCTCCCAGAGCCAGCGCCGCTCCAGCCGCCGCCGCTCCCGGTCGCTACAGGTAAGCGGACCGCGCTGTGCCAGGAGGTAGTTCAACAACGTTCCGGTGGGCACGAACCAGCCGTTTTTCCGCGCCAGCCGGGCCATCAGTTCCTGAAAGCGCCGGTCGAGCTTGCCCTCAGGACAAAATCCCTTGGCGAAATGAGTATACATGATGCACGCGCCCCCTTCCACTTCGAGCCGGTCCTGGTCGCTCTCGCGGAGGCAACGGTTGAAGGCGCCGATTTCATTCCCGTCCGAGGACGCAAACATGTAGTTGACGTAGGGCTTCGGGGGGTTGACGTAAGGCATCAACGGGCATGCCTTGAGCGTGTTGATGTCCTTGAAGATGAAGTTGCGGAAGTACTTGATTCTTTGCTTGCAGAGATCGCCCCAGAAGTACGGGCTGCCCTCGACGTCGCCAAAATACTTGTTGTGGTTGCGGTAGCCGGTCAAGACGTTGTAGATCAGTCGCCTCCAGCCGGTGACGCGTTTGCTGCCCCAGTACATGCCTTCTTCCTGGCCCGTGTGGTTGGCGCCGGCGGCCGGATCGTGGCCAAAGACTTCGGCGAAGCGGGCCAGCGCAGCGGCCGTGCGTTCGCGCTCCGAGCTGTGCCAGGTGGCGCCGTGCCAGCCGATTTCGAAACCTTTCGCCTGGAGATCGAGCAACCAGTTACGGTAGTCATCGTCATCGACCGTTTGCCCCGGGTTTTTGCCGCGATTCGGGTCGCCGCGGAAGAGCCAGCAGGAGCGAGTGGTGCGGAATCCGCAATCAGCCAGGAAGGCATATACCGGTCCGACATTGGCGAGGGTTCCCCAATCCGTGTCGTCAAACACCGTGAACGCGAACCGCTTGCCTTCGGGCCAAGTGATGGACGCCTTCATGGATGATCCTCCAGGGGCGGTGACGCCTGCGGCGAATGACGTTTGCCGTGGAAACGGCCGATGAGATTCTGTTTGAAGTAGAAGGCTTTTTCCGCCAGGTTCCGCGGCGCCCACCCAGCGGAACTTGGACGTCCAAAGGAAGTGATTCTCGGTCGGCGTGCAGCCGTACTTCACCTTGTACTGGCTGGCGCCGCACAGGTCGTAGCACAGCATGCCGCGGTTCTTCCAATAACGCATCGCGTACCAGTGCAGGGCCTCGTTGGGACAGAAATGCTGGTCCTGTCGCCAACTGGCGTTGCCCCAGAAATAGGCCCGGCGGTTCATCCCCAGGAAGATGCCCGTGGCAATGCAGCGGCCGTCGGGGGCGCGGGCCCGAAGCAGAAGGAGGTTGCCCGTGGGCAGCAAGTGTCGCATCAACAACAACCCTCGTGTTCTGCCGTACGTCGGCACCAGCGATTGCTTGGCAAAGACGTCGCACAGTTGTGCATGGTATTCGTCGGCGAAATCTTCGTCGAGGGCTTCTTCGATTTTCACGCCCAGCTTCGCGGCCTTGCGGATGCTGTAACGCGCGGATTTCGCCTGCATGTTCTGGAGTATCTGGTCTTCGTCGGGGGCCAGATCGACGACGAAGCCCTTGGCCGAGCGATGCTCGAAGCCCAGCCCTTCGACGTCCGCCGGCGTGAACTGTAGATCGGCAAGCTGAAGATGAACGCATCGCAGGTCGTTCATGGCATAGCGCACCAGCGCCTCGACGGCGGGGCGCTTCGGCACACCCTCGCTCAAACGGATCCCCATCCGCTCGGTGGTCCAGCCGATGAACGGCGACCCCAAGATTTTCAAGCCGAACTTCCGCACTGTCATTCCGGCAAAATAGCCCACCGTGCTGTTGCCGTCTTTCAATACGGCGACCACGGGCTCGGCATTCTGCGACTCGGCCAGGAACCGCATCCAGGCGGGCGTCTGAAACACCTCCCGGTCGGGAAATGTCTCCAGGACTTTCCCCCAGTCGTCCAGGGTGCCTGCAAACGGCTCGAATCGCAGTCGGGGCGCGGATCGGCCTTGCTGCGGCGCGTTGGTCATGCAACGTGCTCCGAATCGGTGGCCAGCGGGCCAGCGACGGGTACACGATAAGATGAACAGAGCCTGCGGACGACGTCCACGACATGATTGCGCTCGTCGTCGCGCATGCCAGGGAACAAGGGCAGACTGATCAGCCGCGGCCACTGGCCCGACGCCGCCGGCAAATGATCGGTCCGCCACCCGAAAGTCCCTTGATAGTACGGGTGCAAGTGTAACGGACGCCAATGCACGGAGCAAGCCACCCCCCCCTCCCGCAACCCCTGGATCAGCGCGTTGCGTTCCAATGAAAGTTGCTCCAACCGCAGCCGGATGGGGAACAGGTGCCAGGCGTGGAGGCGGTCGGGCGGGTCGGGCGGAAGCTCGATCGCCTCGACTCCCCCCAGCGCTTCCCGATAGTACCGCGCTAACCTGGCACGCTCCTGGCGCAACTCCTCGACCCGGGCGAGCTGGTGGATGCCGATGGCCGCGGCCACGTCGGTCATGTTGTATTTGTATCCGGGTGCCACGATCTGGTAGTCCCAGGCCTCGCCGCCCGAGTAGCGTTTCCAGGCGTCGTGCGATAGTCCGTGCAGCGACATCTGCCGCATCCGCTCGGCCAGCCGCTCATCGTCGGTCACGGCCATCCCCCCCTCTCCGGTGGTAATTGTTTTGTTGGCATAGAACGAGAAACAGGTCACCGCCGCCGTGTTTTCACCGCAACGGCGCCACGCCGTGTCTCCCGCCTCTCCGGGCGCCGACCGAACGTCAGTCGGGAGAGGGGAGAACGGCCGGCGATAGGCGGCGGGCAGGCTGTGCGCGGCATCCTCGATTACCCACAAACCATGCTCGTCGGCCAGCCTTTGAACCTCGTCCATGTCGAGCATCAGCCCGCCGACGTGCACGGGGATGATCCCTACCACGCGCAGCGCCGGATCCAGCGGCGTTTGCCCCGAACGCAATTGCTCGATCTTTCGCCGGGCGTCGGCCAAATCCATGTTCAGGGTTACCGGATCGCAATCGACCAACAGCGGAACGGCCCCCTGGTAGCGCACCACTTCCGCCGTGGCGGCGAAGGTCATCGTCGGCACGAGCACCGCCTGCCCGGGGCCCAAACCCAAGGCCTCGACGGCCAGGTGCAGCGCGGCGGTGCACGAGTTGACCGCCACGGCATACTTGCCGCCCACCTGCGCGGCCAGCGCGGCCTCGAACTGCCGTGCGCGGGCCGGTGGTGAGCCAGCCCGAACGCAGACACGCGACCACTTCGCCGATCTCCGCCTCGGTGATCGAGGGGCGGAAGAACGGCACTTGCAGCGGTACCGGCCGGCAATCGTCGCGATTCAAGCGGTCTCTCCTGCGAGGCGGGCGTTGGTGATGCGTTGGTTTATGGCTGGCCTCCTTTCGGCGATCGCAGGATGCGGTCGCCTAGTAAACCGAATAGTGTAGCAAAGAGGATGCCCAGATCAAGCAGCGGCGATTGCCGCCGCACGTATTCCTTGGCCAGGCGAATTTTTTCCGGCAGCACGCGACCGACGTATTCGCTCTCGGGGTCGTCCACCTTGCCCAGCACGGTCGCTTCGTCGCGATATTTGATCGAGGCGAGGTCGGTGATGCCCGGCCGAACTTGCAAAATGACGCGGTAGTCGTCGGCGAACATCTCCACGTAGCGTCGGACCTCGGGGCGCGGTCCGACGAGGCTCATCTCGCCCCGGAGCACATTGATCAACTGTGGCAGCTCATCGAGCTTGGTTCTTCGCAAGAGCCGACCGACGCGGGTGATCCGCGGATCGTCGCCGAAGGTGATCGGCCCACCGCGTTGGGGCGCGTCTTCGACCATCGTGCGGAACTTGAAGATCAAGAACGGCCGGCCGCCGCGGCCGACGCGCTCTTGACGGAAAAAGACCGGACCCCGCGAGGTGAGCTTCACGGCCAGCGCCACCAGCAGCAGCAGCGGCGAAACGGCCGCCAGGCCCGTGGCGGAGATCAGCAAGTCAGCCAGACGTTTGCTCACGCGTAATAAAGCCCAGGTAGTGGGTGCACAGAAACGGAATCGCGGAAAGAAGATGGCACAGGAGCCAGGAATACGGAGCGATGCGACGAGACAGCGGCGGCGCCAAGCTGACCGACCGCAGCTCGACGCGGCAACCGGGAAACAAGCGGCGGATTTCCCGCCGGCTCACGCGCCGCACGTCCGGATTCCACGGGTTATTCACGTGGAAGTCGTACCAGAGAATCAGCCCGTCCGGGCGAAGCACGCGGAGCATCTCGCGGGCAATTTGTTGTCGAACCGCGTCGTCCAGGATGGAAGTGAATACGGTTGACTGCAAGACGCAATCGAAAGCCCCGTCCGGAAAGTCGAGTTTCGCGGCGCTGCCGCAAAGGAACGTGACACCGGCGGCCGTGGCGAGGCGGGCCGCGGCGATGCGTTCCGGCAAGAGATCGATGCCCACCAGGTTTTCCGGCTCCGCGCCCCACTTGATGAACTGACGGATCCAGAACGCGCTTCCACAACCGACCTCCAGAATCTTCTTGGTTCTCCAGTCGGTCCAGCCGTGGCGGCGGAGGGATCGGAGCGTCTTTCGTTCTCGCTCCTGAATCGCGAAAAGATTGCCCGGATCGAACCAGGAATCGCGAGCCCTGCGCTCGACGGCGCGCGTAGGCCGCCACGACCCGTGATTCTTCGTTGCGTTCGGCTTCGTGATCCGGAGGGTTCATCAGCGCGTCCCAGGTTAGCGGGAGAGCGGCGTGGTCTCCAAATGGCCCGCACGGTCTCGTCGGAGAATCATGAAATCGAGTACGCCGCGGAGATAGCCCAGTCCGTAGCTCAAATGCAACGTCGGGAATACCGCGATCAGCCCCAGACCGCAGCCGATGCCCTCTCGCCGGCTTGCCGCCGCGGCGGCTGCGAAAATGACCGCCGCGTAGACCAGCACGATGGCGGCGCCAAGCAGGGCCGCTGTCGTGCTCCAAATCGCGGCCACGGCCGCGGCCGCCAGGCTGAGCAGGAAAACGGCTGGAACCACTTGCCGCAGCGTCATTACGCCACCCACTTTCCGCACCACCAGCGGCTTGAAGTAGCCGTACTGGTAATACATCCGCCACAGCTTGCCCAGCGAGTCGCGGGCGTAGTAGTCGCAAACGACTTCAGGCGTCAGCAGGATGCGTCCGCCGCGGCGGATCAGCCGCAGGTTGAACTCGTCGTCTTGGTTTCGCACCAGTTGCTCGTCGAAGACGCCGATGCGGTTGAACACGTCGCGCCGATAGCAACCGAAGGGGACCGTGTTAACCCAGCGCGGCTCGGAGGCTCCGATGCGGAAGTAGGAATTGCCCACGCCCAGCGGATGCGACATGCCCGCAGCGATGGCGCGGCCGATGGCGGTATCCTTGGCCGGACGGGTCACACACACGCCGCCTACGTTATCCGCGCCGCTTTCTTCCAACCGGCCCGCCAATGCCGAAATGTAGTTGGCCGGATAGGCCACGTGGGCGTCCATGCGCATGACGATGCTGCCGCGCGCCGCGGCGATGCCGATGTTCAGCGCCGTCGGCGTGATCTTCTGGGGATTGTCCAACAGGCGGATACCCGAATGCCGGCCGGCCAACTCCAAGACGACCGACCGCGTCCCGTCGTCGCTCATGCCGTTGACCACCAACACCTCCAGCCGCTCTTTCGGATAGTCGTTCTCCAGGATCGATTCGAGGCCGGCGCGAATCCAGCGGACTTCGTTTCGGCAAGGAATGATCACGGAAATCAGCGGGGGCTCGGAGTTCACTTGTCGCATCCCGGGGGGTTCTACGGGGCGGCTGCCGTCGGATTTTCGCCGCCGGTTCGCTTTTGGTTTGTCAACCGCGACTTCACCACCCGCGCCGGATTTCCGGCTACGATGGAATAGGGCGGCACACTCTTGGTTACGACCGCCCCTGCGCCGATGATGCTGCCGGCGCCGACGCGGACTCCAGGCAGGATGATCGCCCGCGTCCCGATCCACACGTCATCCTCGATCACCACCGGGCGGGGCGGCGTGTATCCTTGCAATCGCATGGGTCTGCCGGTATCCGTGTAACCGTGGCTCGTGGCGTAGATGTGGACTTCCGGTCCCATCATGACGTCGTTGCCGATCCAAACGTATTCGGTAACGACAGGCGCAGATGCCAATGCCCGAGTTGTCTCCCAAGCGAGTGCCGGGACCACCCCGGAAACGGCAACCGTACTCCACGTTGATGTTCTTGCCGCAGCTCTCCATGAGCATCCGGGCACAGAGGTTCCGGATCCAACCGCCGAAGGGAAACGGCCAGAACCGCTTCGACGGCCAATTCCGCACAAAGGCCAAGAGACCTTGGAAGAAGCTGTAACGGAAGTCGTGATTAGTCATGGCTGACAGCCACTCCGCTCGATCAAAATCGGTCCCACGATGGCAAAAAAAGGATTCTCAGGGAGTCCAAGGCGATTCCGGAGGCGCAGCGGCCGTTGCGCCGGGGTCCCGATCCGTGGAGGGAAACGGACCAAGTCCGCGTTCGAACAGTTCGCACAAACGGCCGGCGATGGATTCGACCGCCCAGGCTTCGATGATTCTCGCGTGACCCGCATCGGCCAGCCGGCGGCGCAGGTCGGGCTCGCGGATCAATCGCTCGATGGCATCGGCCAGAGCGGTGGCGTCGGCGGGGGGAACAAGAATCCCGGCATCGCCTTCCAGCAACTCGACGATGCCCCCCGTGGTGGTCGAGATGACCGGCACGCGGTGATCCATGGCTTCCATCAGCGACACGGGCACGCCCTCGTGGAGGTGCTTGCGCAACAGCACGCTGGGCAGCACGACCGCCGTCAACCGGCCCGAGTCGTACAACCGCATCAACTCGTCGTGAGAAACGTGACCAAGCAAGCGGATCGACTCGGAAAGTTTCAGTTGGTTTACGTGGCGCTCGAGCTTGCGGCGCAGCGGGCCCTCGCCGGCAAACCGCACGTCAACGGCCACTCCCCGTTGACGCAGAATGGCCACCGCTTCCACCAGATACTTGTGTCCCTTGACGTCTTCCAGCCGGGCGGGGCACACGAAGATCGGCCGGGCCGAGCTCTCGACCGGCGGCGCCGCGCTCGCCGCGGCGCGAGATACCACCCCCATGTGCACCACGACCGTCTTGTGCTCGGGCAGATCGGGGCAAAGCTCGACGGCCATGCGAAGCCCGCTCTTGGAAATGTATCGCCCGAACAACGCACTCTCCGTTTTTCGTTTCAGCAGGTTGTTCAAGACGATGTCGGCCCGGTGCGCGGTATAACTCCAGGGGATTCCGGTAAGCTCGCCGGCGATCATGGCCGTCGTCGCATTGGTCGATGCCCAATGGGAATGGATATGATCGACGGCTTCGCGGCGGGCCAGCCGCGCCAGCCACAGCGCCTTGGGAAAGATGCGCAGGTTCTCGATGATGTTCAACGGGCCGCCGCCGCACAGCAACCGGCCGAGTTGCCGCAATACGGCCACCGGCGCGGCCGAACTCGGCCGCCGCCGCCGCCAGCATGCGCGGCGAACCGGTGCGCATCCGCCACGGTGAACGGGATCAGTTCTTCGGCGTCCCGATTCTTGATGCATCCGGGTCCGCCGCGGGGAGTGATCACCAACCGCTGGCCTCGCGCGATCAGGGCCTTCGCCTCGTCGATCAGAAAGGCTTCATCGTGCCCGAACGGCATGAAGGTGGTAATGTAGAGCAGTTTCACGGGGCACCACCTCGCGCGCACGTCAGCGGCGCTTCTTGTCCCAACAACGAGTAATACACACGCTCATATCGGGCGGTGATCGTCTCGACGCTGAAATCCGCGTCGATGCGGCGGCGGGCCGCGGCGCCCAATTGCCCTCGCAGCGCCGGGTCGTCCAAGAGCCGCCGGATCGCGGCGGCAAGCCGGTCCGGTTGGCCCGCGGGCACCAACAGGCCGGTTCGTCCGTCCTCGACGATTTCGGAGGCCGATTCGCGCATGCCGACCACTGGCAATCCGGCCGCCATCGCCTCCAGAATCGTGTTGCTGAGTCCCTCCCGCTTGGAGGAATGCACCAACAGATGGGCGCCGGTCAACAGCGCCGGCACGTCGTCGATCGCGCCGAGGAACCGTACGCTGCCCGTCAGGTTCAACTCGGACGCGAGTTGCTCCAGCCTGACGCGGCTCCGTTCCTTCGCCGGCTACCAACAGTTCGAACCGCCTTCCTTCGCCCACCAGCAGGGCGGCGGCACGGAGCACGCAATCGTAATCCTTGCGCGGAATCAGCGAGCCGACGCAGACGATCCGCGGCACAGCGACGGGCTCGGCCGCGTCGGCCCTTTGCCCGGGAATCACAATGTTGCTGATCACCTCGTGCGGAGGCAGTCGAACGCCGCGACAGCGCAGATTTTCGAAGGCCAGCGCCGAATTGCCGACAGCGTAGTCGGCGGTCTGCAACCCTCGCATGGAAGGCAGTCGTCTCAGCGGATCACCGCCGATAATGTCCACCGTCAAGTCGATCCGCAGTCCGAAAAGGGTTTTCGCGCAGGCCTTGCCCCATACCCAACGGATGTACTCGGCCAGGTGGGCGGACCAGATCTGGAGAATGGCCGGCCTCTCCCGGCGGAGGATGCCGCTCAATCGCCACAAGCGCCGCGGCTTGAAGCGATACGGGACGACCTCGTAGAGCGGAATGCCGGCGGCGGTCACGCGATCGTTCCAAGCTCCGTGTACGCCAAACGACACGACCGCTTGCGGCCAGCCCTGCGCTTGCAAGGCGCCCGCGAGGTACAGGAGCTGCCGTTCGGCGCCGCCGCGATTCAATTGTCCGATCAGATGAACGATTTTGGCCGCCATCTTCTGCTCAAGCCCTCGAAGCCGACGGCCGCGCCGCCGCCAGAAGACTTGATTCCTGTAGGATCAACAACCCGAATAATGACGGAAGAAAGACTCCGGCCGGCACGATCACCCGCGAGTCCGCGTAGGTGCCGGACACAATCAGCACGGCGGTCGCCGCCGCGAAATAAAGGACGTTAAGGCACAGCAGCGCGGGCAGAAGGGGTGCATGCGAGCGTGCCTCGGCCCTACCCGACGTGATTTGCCGGCAGCTTCCGTATCGGAGCCGACGAATCAAAAACAACAGCAATGTCAGGGGAATGGCGGCCCATACGATCCAATAGCGGTATGCCAGTTTCATTACTGCCCGCGGCCAGTACTGCACGCTCCATAGCAGGAACTTGCCCTTTTGGAGACCCACCACCGTGCGCGCGAAACCGGTCACTTGCCGATTTCGCACAATGGGGTCCTCGCCAAAGAATCGTTCCGCGGCCGGCTTGGCAATGAGATAGATGTTCTTCGAGTAGTTGTCTTCGTAGGCCCGCATGTCCACATACCAGCCACGAAAAGCTGGTTGCAAATGCTGTTCCTCGCGGCCACGGCGGATTTCGAGAGCGAAGGGGCGGTAATGCTCGGGAAGCTGGTCGATCATGTCGCGGTCGAGCAACTCCGCGGCCAGACCCAGGGCATTGCTACCGCCGATGCCGGACACGAGGGCGAAATCGCCCACCAGTACAAGCCGCAGCGTGCAAAAGGCCAGAAATGGCGCGACCGCCACCCCCACCAGTCCCGCCAAAAGCGACTTCCAAACAAACGGCTCCCCCACGGTCCTTGTCCGGAGGTAGCGAAAGATCAATCCCAGACACGGCGTCAGCGGAATCATAAACAGATAGGCAGGGCGAATCTGATAGCAGGCGGCCACAAACAGCGCGAGGCCCAGCCACGCTCCCCAACTCCGCGGCCGGGCGGCGATCCAGAACAAGCAGGCAACCGCCATTCCTGCCGCCAGCATCGCCGGAAAGTCGGTGAGCACCGAGGCAGCCAGTTCGTACAGTTGCAGCGGCCCGTACATGAATCCCGAGCTTACCGCGAAGGCCTGCCACGGCGAAGCCCCAAAACGGCGTACGGCGGCATCGAAAAAGAATACGGCCGGCCAGAGCATCGCCAACTGCACCCAGGGAAGGGCCTCGTAGTCGGGCGAAAACGTAGCCACCAACCGCAGGATCATCGGGTAGCCGAGTGTCCGCGACTGACGCAACGCCGGTTCCAACGCAAGCTTGCTGGTCTTGAGGTAGCTCGCGCTGTCCGCACAAAACTGGACTCGCCAACAGCCGAACAGTCCGACCGCCATGATCGCCGATAACTGCACGGCGATCCAGAAACGAGGAGAACGCACGAATTGTAAACCGGCACGACGCATTGCAGAACGTCTATTTGCGGCCCACCATAATCAACGACAGCCCCGGCGCCGGCAGCACGTGGTCCAGTGCGCGGGTGAGCGGCCAGAGCCGTCCGAAACACGCCGTCAACGGCGGGTGCGGACGCCGGCGGTGTGGCAGCGGTCGCGAAAGCGCCCGGCCGATTGTCCCCAGCCGGCCGAACGGTTGCTCGTGAACCACTTGGAATCCGGCGTCGCGCATCGTTTGACGCAGGGCCTGCGGGGCATAGCGGCGTTGCATGCCCACCGCCGTGTCGGCGCCATTGTAGAGCCGAGGGCCGGCCGAAGCCACCACGATGCAGTGCCCGCCGGGGGCCAGCGTCTCGTAGAACTCGCCGAGCACGCGGGCGTCGGGCGCGAGCTGCTCGAGCACGTGAACGGCAAGAATCGTATCGAGATTCTCGTTTCGCCAGCGGACACACGTTTCCGGGTCGGCGAGGTCCGCCTCCTCCACGCGCACATTATTGCGGAGACGAAATCGTTGCCGGAGCGCCATGAGGTACATCGGCTCGTTGTCAACCAGCAGCAGTTGCTCGCGGTTGGTCAACAGGCTGCCGAGCGTGCCGATGCCCGCCCCGGCGTCCAACACGCGGTGACCCAGGAAGCCCTTGACCTGACGGAGCAGCCAACGATGGTATCGCACGGCCCTCGACATCGACGTGAGCATTTGCAACTCCAGGCGATCCGTGAATTGGGGATCGATCAACTTGCTGTAGAACATCTGCCACATCGCCTTGACGCCGTCGCTGGCACGGATCTTCTTGCCTTCGTCGTAGGTGCGGCCGGCATAGCTGATCGGCACTTCATAAATGCGCGCCCGCCATTGGGCCAGCCGGCAGGTCAGCTCGGGTTCGAGCGTGAAGGTCTCGGCCGAGAGCCGCAAGTTTCTCAGAATATCGGCCCGCACCATCTTGTAACAGGTCTCCATGTCCGTCAGGTTCAGGTCGTTGAGCATGTTGGAGACCAACGTGAGCATATGATTGACGACCATGTGCCAGAAGAACAACACGCGGTGGGAGTGGCCGGCGAACCGGGAGCCAAACACGGCATCCGCCTTATCTTCAAGGATGGGCGCCAGCAGCAGGGGAAATTCGTGGGGATCGTACTCGAGGTCGGCGTCCTGAACGACGGCCACGTCGCCGGTCATGTGTTGGATGGCCGTGCGGATGGCCGCTCCCTTGCCGCGGTTCTGCGGATGGCGAAAGGCCTTGATGCGTGCGTCCTCGGCGGCAAGCTGTTGAAGCACCTCCCACGAGCCGTCCTGCGAGGCGTCGTTGACCGCCACCAGCTCGATTTCCATCGCAAGGGGCGCCCGCAGCACGCGCTGTACGATTTCGCGCAGCGTCCACCGTTCGTTGTAGATGGGCATCAACACAGACAGCGTTTGAGGCGGTCGATCGAAATCGTTCATGGCTTTCCCTTGGAACGTGTTTTGAAAATCACTTATCGGTCCGTGCGAGCCGCGCCCACGAGCAGGCCCTATGCGCCATGGTACACGGTTTTCGCCGTGCTACTGCTCATACGCGCCCAGCGATACCTTTCCGTCGAGCGGCCGGCAGACGCCCAGTAGATCGGCCGGCGGAGCGGCGGCGGGCGAGCCCGCGCCGCGCATCGGACTTTCGGGCGCCAAACGGAAGTTCCCGTTCGCCGCATCCACGAATCGGGGATTAGCGACCAGCCCGTGGATTTCCTTATCAACCTTTCGAAGATCCGCCCGCGTCGCGTAAGTCGTCGCACCGCTTTGCCAACCCTTGCCGCCCCAGTAACCGTTGAAATCCAATTCCGCGGGCAGATCGCCGAACATGTACAAGCCCGACGTCTGAATGATGTTGTTGTGCAGACGGCTCTCCCCATGCGTCGAATCCACGAACATTCCCGCTCCGTCCTGCAGCACAATCGTGTTGTTCGCGACGTGGTTGTTGCCGCTAGCGATGGCCATCCCATGGTCGAAGGGCCCGTAGATGAGATTGTTCGTCACCTGGTGCCCGCCCGCTCCGCAACAGATCATCGCCGTGTAGGAAGCGGTCGGATCGGGCGGCTGCCGGCCCACAAAGTGTTGCGGATAGTAGGTCGGTAACGGATCGGAGAAGATATTGCCGTCGTACCAGCCCTGGCTGGGCGTGGGATATGCGTGGATTCCTGTTCCGCTAATGCGGTGGAAATGGCACCCGAATATCTTCGTGCGCAGCGCGTCCGTGTAAATGCCGTGGTCGAATTTGGTCAAACCGATGTCATGCATATCCAGGCGCTGGAAAGTATTGTCGTGGCACCCGCTGCCTTCCAGGATCCCGTTTTCGAGATGGTGTAACTCGGCGTCAACAATCAGGTTGTGCGCACATGCGCTTCCGAGAATATAGGCCTTGACTCCCCACGCCGCGCCGATGCCGCGCCACACCGTGTACGCGGTCGCGTACAGCCTTACGCAGTCCCCCGCGCTTGCCCGCATCGTGATCCGGTTGGGATTACTGCCGTCGAACAGTCGAACGTACAGCCGCCTATCCTCCTGCACGCACTGTCCACGCACCAACGTTTCCCTGGCAGGCTTGGCGGGTGGTGAGAAAGGCTCGCGGTAGTTAGGGCCGCACAGAAGGCGGTCGCCGGCCCAGACGCGGCAAACCTCCTCCTTGCCGACTGCCGTGCTGTAGCAGCCGCCGCCTTCGTCGTTCCAGTTGGACATCCGTCGGCTCCCGTCGATCGTGACGCTGCCGTCGGCCTCGAAGGTAATGGGCTGCGAGGGCGTGCCCTCGCAGTTTCTCACGAGGTTTATCTGCTGATACACGCCGGGCTTGACCTTGACCACATCACCGGGCCTCACTTGCTGACTGGCATGCTCGAGCGTTGCCCAGGGCTTTCTCTCCGCGCCCGAGTTGGTGTCCTTGCCGTCTACGGCCACGAAATAGGTGGCTGAGGAAGCCACCGAACAGAAGGCGACACCGAGGAGAAAGATCGCCGCGGGCAGAATGTGGGCCATGACCAGGTCCCAGAAGAATACCCCTTTTCCGAGGACGGGAGCCGCAGCAACTTTTCTCGATCTACGCAATTTCAAAACACGTTCTAAGTAAAGATCAACGTTCTTACGGCGAATAAACCAGCGGCGTTGTTGTCGCCGCGCCGGCCGCGCGGCGGGGATCGGACAAGGTTACCAGCCGAGCGATCACGATCAAAAACAACCACGCCGGCTTGCTGATCGATGAAATTGTTGCCCCGTCCAAGACAAGAACCAACAAGAGAAGAAGTAGTGGCGTCTGACACTCGGGTCGCCAACGGATGGCCCCCGGAACGACGCGCACCAGGAGCACCACAAACAGCACGTAGAAAAGCGCGAACCCCACGATGCCGTAGTTCGCGAGAAGCTCGGTGTAGTTGTTGTGGGAAAAAACGCCTTGCCCGCTGATCACTGCAAATTGACCGGCCCCCCATCCTATCCAAGGACTCCTCTTCCAGAGGTCCACGGCGTCCTCGATCATCTCGCGTCTGGTTTGCCGCTGGCCGGAAAAGAGTTCCGAAATGCGGCTGATACTCGACGCCTCTTCCGCCTTCTCCACAATACTCACGCCTCGCTGGCTCACCACGAGGTACCCCACACCCAACACGGCCACGGCGGCCGCGGCGAGCAACCAACCCTGGATGCGGCGCAGTTGGGGTATGTAACGCAGTGCCGCCAACATGATGGCCGCCGCCAACATGATCAGGCTCTTGCGACTTCCGGTGAACAGCACGGCAAAAAGGGCGAATCCCCACACGGAAAGCCCCAGCCATCTAGGCAGTTTTTCCGGACAACACCAGACGATGAAGGCCGCATAAAACAAATAGGTTGCCAGGGCATTGGCGTTTCGCGCGAGCCCCTCGGCGCGGCCCGGCTACCCCCTCTTCCTGCACCTCTCCGCGTGCCGAGACCATGAGGATGAGCGCTCCGAGAACGGCTGCCCAGGCCAGCGTTTTCCAGGAGAGACCGTTTTCCAGTGCCAGCCAGATGCCCGTGCCGCCGAGGATTGCCGTGAACATGGGCATCTCCGTGTTGGCGGCGTAGTCCAGGTTTTGCACCCAAAGCAGGGAAAGTGCGGTGAACGCGAAGAATATCCAAGGCAGCACAATAAGCGGCGGCACGGAGAGTTTGCGTCCGGAAAGTGCCATTATCGCGATCGACACCCATAGCAGGGCGGCCAACACGATGCCGAGTCGAGACAAGACATCGACCGATACAAACAGATACACCGACACCACGTAGGCAAATGCGACGCCACTGACCATCAGTTCGATGATGCTCAGCGGCCGTTTGGCAGTGCCGTACGCGGTTCCGGGGCGTTGGAAGTCGTTCACTGTGCAATATGAATTCCGCACGTCTGTGCCTTTCTATCGACCGATGGCCGCTAGGAGGTCCTGGAGGATCAGGTCTTGCGGCCAATAGCGGCCTTCCTGCCAGTTGAGGTTTTCATCCCAATATCCCGCGCACCCTTGAACGGCGCTCGCCACATAAGTATAGCTGATTTCGACGATCCTCTGCGCTCCCTGGTCGTCAAAGACGAAGTCGAACGCCAAACTTTGCGAATCGAGTTTTTGGGCAACGTCAAAGGCCGTGCGAAGACATCGCCGGTCGATGTGCTCGGGGTCGTAGACGATCTCGCCGCTTCCCGAGGCGCGAAAATCGCCCGGCCGGTTCCGGCGAAAAAAGGCGAAGGCACGGTTGCCGATTACGGTCATGCGCGTGTCGCCCGTGTTGCCCGCCAGGAAATCTTGAAAATACATATAGCCTTGCTGCACGGCCGCCGCATGGCGCCATCGCAAACCGCTGGCGATCGACACCGGCAGACGCCGCAGTTTTTGCAGGAAGTGCCCCAAGTCTCGGGTATGAGTAACCTTGCGGCGAAAATCGGAAAAGTAGCCCCCCGCAATCGCCTTGCGCCCCTTGCCAAACATGCGGCGGCAGAGGCGAATCCCTTCTTGCCGCGTCTTGACCAACACCACGTTCGACGAGCCGGCCCCGCACCGCAGCTTGAACACCTTGGGAAACGTGGTCTCGTGGATCCATTGCAATGCCGACTCCTCGTCCACAAAGACATAGCTCGGGATCAATGGCGCAGCGATCGCTTCCAGCAGGTACTTTTGCGCGATCTTGTCGTCGTAGTGGAGGCTGGTCAGCGCGTTGGGGAACACTTTGATGCCCATCCGCTCAGCGGCCGTCACCACCTGCCGGGCGATGAGCGAGTCTTCAGGACGGACGTGACTCCAGTTCCACAGCAAGCCATCCACGCCCGCGAGCTGGCCAACGATGGCCGAGTCGCGGCAACTCACCCGCTTGAAGGAGACGCCTTCCTTCGAGCAATACTCGATCCAACGATCGGAAAAACTGCCCGGTTGGTCATGAATGGCGAGCAAGACGCTCATGGACTACCCCCTTGCCGCCTTCCGGGCGAAGTCGGCCTATGTCGGGGTTTTGCGATTCTTTCGGCTCTCATGTTTTCCATGCCGCCTTGGCGTATTCCCGCCGATAAAGGCGTTACTGGTTGACCGACTCGGCGGTCCGACGCACTCTTGCCGGGTTGCCGCCGGCAATCACCATGGGAGGAACGTCTTCGCAAACCACGCTGCCGGCGGCAATCACGCTGCCCCGGCCGATGGTTACGCCCGGCAGCACGATGCTGTTCGCCCCGATCCATACGCAATCTTCGATGACGACGGGCCGCGCCGTGCCCTGCGTGTCAACCCGATTCTCAACGTCATCGAAGGAAACTCGATGACCGTTCGAATCCATAATCTGGCAATTGGCGGCAATCAGGCATCTTTTGCCGATGGTAACCCGTTTCCAGGCATGGATGCAGGTGCCGTGAATTCGCGTCCGCTCTCCAATGGTGATTACCGCCCCGGGCCGATCCGCCAGAAGTTTTACCGGCGAGTGCATGTTGATGTGATAACCCTGGTTCCGCGAGTTCAGGACGGCGTGATCGCCAATCCGAATCTCACCGCCATTGGAAGCGTCAATGATTGGCCTTCCCAGAAGCTTCACCTGGCGTCCGAGCCGCAGCCCCTCCTTGCCCCGAAACAGCCATCGCAAGAAGCGCCAGTGGATGGCCTGTACCATTCCTCCAGCCGTCGCCAATAGCCGTCGAACGGGACGCAGGGGTGCGAATGTTCCTGAGGTTGCTGTCGGCTTATGCGGCGATCCGTTCATTCCCGTCGATCTGCAATTTGCTCTTCCACGTCCATCATGAAATGTCGGAGAGCACGGTTTCGAGAACCTGCGCTGTCGCCTCGCATCGAACCATGTTAAGAAGTCCGCGCAGTCTCCCGCGAGAATACAGCCACTTGACGACATGGCCATACCGGTTCAGTCGGCGCAGAATTCTGCCGTGGCACAATGTGACATCGAGGCAAAACTGCTTTCTCTGGTGACAAAACTCGCGCCACGTTGACTCGACAAAATCGGCGTCTTGAATGCGTTTGGATCGCTCGGCGATGGTCGCGAGCAACGCTTCGGCCGCGGCGGGCGCCATCTCTTGTACGCCCGGTTTTTGGGGGCTCGTCTGCTCAATGGGAACTAGCGCAAACTGAGAGCTGCCGTCGTCGGAAATGTTCAACCGCACGAGCAGCCCTTGATTCCAGCCGGGTATCTCCGGATCGGGCCAGTTAAAAACAAAATTCCCCTGGCCGTAGAGGATATGCCCGCCACGATACGCCTCGTAGCAACCGACACAGTGTGTATGCTGGCAGAGCACGGCCCCCGCACCTTGCTCGACGAGGAACCGACACGTGTCCTGCAACCGCGGGCTAGGGAATGGATAGCCCTCATTGCCGCCGTGCAGCAGCACGACGAGATAGTCCCATTGGCTGCGATGCGCGGAAATGTTCCTCAGCATATCGATCAGGTCGAGCGGATTTGCCCCGGGCGTGGCCGGGCCGGCGGTCGAAAACTCGTGCTGTGCGACGGCGAGGATGCCGAGGCGCACCCCGCTGAGCGAGCGGACCAAAATGCGCCGGGCCTCATGCTGATTGCGGCCGGCGCCCACCGTGGCGATGCCTGCCGCCTCGGCAACGCGGAGCGTATTTTCGAGGCCGGCGGCGCCCTGGTCCAAAATATGATTGTTGGCCAGGTTGAGCACGTTGACGCCAGCCTCCTTGAAGCCGCGAATACAGGCGGCGGGAGGCGCGGAGGTTGGGGCCGCACTTGGCGATGGGACTCTCCTCGTCCGTTAGCGGACACTCGAGGTTTACCACAGCGAGGTCCGCCCGGCGAAAGTCTTCCAGCAACTGGTTGAAGATCGCGGCTGCGTCCCCCGCCGCGAACAGCCGGATGTCGCCGGAAAGCGGGCTCGTGTCGCCGCCGATCAGGATTTCCACCATGATCACTCCTCTCCGTGGGCCCCGCCGGCCCGGCGCCGCGACGCCACGAGGCACTCAATTTCCCCGGCCGTCCGCTGGACCGTCAGGCCGTCGAGGTCGTGCAACTCGTGCCGAATGGTGCGCGGGAAATTGTCCAGCAGCCGTTGTCGCCGCGGCTGATCGGCAATAATGGAAGTGACGGCCGCCGCCAACTCGCTCTCCTGATGCACTTCGATCGCCACTTCGTACTCCGAGAATACCGGCGCAGTGTCCAGAAACCGAATCAACACCAGGGGACGCCGAAGCACCAGCGCGTCGAACACCACCGTGCTGTGGACGGTAACCATCGCCGCGCAAAGCATCAGCGCCTCGGTGGCGGTGCACTCGTCGCGCACGAACATCACCCCGTCGCGCGGCAAATCTTGGGTCTCGACCCAGGCGCGCCACGTCGCGAGATCCTCGGGCGAGCGGGGATGGAACTTGACCAGCAACACGGCCCCGGCACGGACCGCCCCACGCCACATCTCCCGAACCATCCCTCGCAACGGCTCCCCAAAAACCAGGTGTTGATGGGCGTAGAAGATCACGGGACGGTCGCCGGGCAGGCCTAGCCGCTGCCGAACCGCGCCGCAGTCGCAAACGTCGTTTGCCCGAAAGCGAGCCGCCAGGGCGTCATGCTCCGGCGAGCCGACAACGCGAATTCGCTCCGCCGGTAACCCCATGCTCGCGAAGAACTGCTTGCTGGCCTCGTTGATGACGAAAATCAGGTTGACGCCGCTCGTTCCCGGCGGACCGACGCGGTACAGGCGGTAATAGAGGAAAAGCACGCACTTGGCATTCAGGCGATGCGCCAAGCTGCCCGCGTTGGGGTCCGGCTCGCCGGGCAGATGAATGCCGTCCTCGACCAGCACGCAGGGGATGCCCGACCGGCGGGCCGTCCGCACGAAGCCGCGCGACTCCTGGCCGCATTCGGCGCCGAAGATCAACACGTCCGGCCGCGGCGACGCTTTGGCGAGGAACTCGCGCACCCGACGCGATGAGTCTTCGAGCCCTCATCGTGTTGTACAAGACTTTGCCGACGGACAGGGCTTGCAGTGCGTGCGGGCATTCCGGGCGGATGCCGCCGGCCGGCACCATCTCGTAATCAAAATCGAGGGAACGAATTTGGTCGCCTGTCTGGTGCATCGCCGTTGACCAGTTGTCGAGGCAGATGATGCGCACCCGGTGCCCGCGGTCGCGCAGGTGCCGCATCAGCGCGGCCTGCTTGTGCACGTGCGATGAGTTGCTCGGGACGAACCAAACGTTCAGAGACATGGCCGCTTTTCGGTCGAGCGAGGTTGGCTGCGGGATTGCCGTCTCCGTGATCAACGGGGTGAGGGTGCGGGCGCGCTTGCCCCCGCGTGTGTTGCCCGATAAATACAGTATATGGCCAGCGCGAAGGCGAACGCCTGGGCCAGCATGTAGCCCAGCGCCACCGCCTCCAAGACATCGCTCATCCACCACAGCATCAGCAACGGCAGCACGTAGGCGCTGACCATGCGTCCGACCGCGTACACGCCGGACCAGAGCCACGCTTTCAGGCTGAACAGGGCATTGACCGAAATCGACGCGCCCAGGAACATGCCCGACACCAGCCCCCACTTGATGGCTCCCGCGCAATCGGCGTAGTTCGAGAACCACTCCCGCAACACCCAGGGGATTGCAAACATGCCAACCGGCAACGCCGGCAGGAATAGCACCACCAGCCCCAGCGACGTTTTCCACGCCATCGGCCACAGGCTCCTCGGGTCGCCCGTCTGTCCAAACCGGTATGACATCTTTGGATAGATATATTGGGCGATCGACGTGGGGATCATCTGCATCAAGGTAATGGTGGCGCCCACCGGCGCGAACAAGCCCACCATCGTGAAGCCGTTCTTTCCTGCCAGCAAAACCACTTGGGGAAACGTGTCGCCCAAGATGAACAAATAGGTGCACGCGTATACCGGCAGTCCCACTTTCAGCAGCGTTACGGCATGTCTCCAAGAGAACCGCACGGCGGCGCAGGATCGGCCGGAAGAAATGATTCAATCCTGTGCCGACGCTGGTGATCAAGACGTATCGCCCAATCAGGCCGGCAAAGCCGAAATAGTATACCAGCGGCAAGGTGACGATCGTCAACACCGCTTGGAACACCCTTAGCCACGCCAAGGCCTGAAACGCGCGATCGGCCCGATAGGTAACCGTCAGGTAGTTCCAGTAGACGTTCTCCGCCGCGCAGAAAAAGGCGATAGCGGCGCCATAGCGGATTTTCGGCTCCTGCACGAAAACCATGGACCCCGCCGCTCCCAGCAGCAAGATCGCGCTGCCGGCCAGGGCGACGCTCAAGGCTGTGCCCGCCAATCCGCGGACCGCCTTGTCATCGCCGGCGCCCATCGAGAAGGGCAACTCGCGATTCAGGCCGTTGAGCACGCCCGCCTGCACGATCAACGAGTATGACTGGATCAGCAAGACCGATTGCCATAATCCCATATCCGCCGGGCCGATCCAGCGGAGGATGACAATCTTGACCAGCATGTCGGCCACGTTGAGCGCCACGGAGGCCGTGCTGAAATGCAACAGCGTGCGATGTCCGCGCACGCGTTCCAACGCGGCTGCCCAAAGTCCGGCCCGTGTCGCAGTCGTTTCCAGAGAAGGCGTTTCCACCGTTGTCAATTCTTCGGGACTACTCAACGACGATGTCCTCGCAGGCCGCACTCACCGGCTCACCACCTGCACCACCTGCTCCCACTGCGAATCCGAAAGGCCCACCGAACACGGCAGGCTCAATGCGTCTTGATACAGCCGGTCGGCCACCGGACACGCCGCCGGCGGCAAGGCGGCATACGCCGGGCTGGCGTGGATCGGTTGCCACAGCGGCCGGGCCTGAATCCGCGCCTCGGCCAGTTGTGCAGCAAGTCGCGGCTCCCCATGCCGTACGTCCGGCGATCCACCAGCACCGTGTACATCCAATACGTGCTCCAGGCCCAGGGCGCCTCCTTCATGGGCCGGATTCCCGGCACGCCCGCCAACCGCTCCGTGTAGAAGCTCGGCGATCCGCCGCTTGGCGGCCACGTAGGCGTCGAGATTCTCCATCTGGGCCACGCCGATCGCCGCCAGCACATTGGTCAGCCGGTAGTTGTAGCCGATCTCGTTGTGGACATACTCCAGCGGATCGTCCTTGGCTTGCGTGGTCAAATACTTGGCCTTCGCCGCCCACGCTTCGTTCTGTCGGTAACGATCATTCCGCCGCCGCCGGTGGTGATGATCTTGTTGCCGTTGTAGCTGAAGCAGGCGATGTCGCCGAGGCTGCCCGCCATGCGCCCCTTGTACTTCGCGCCCAGGCACTCCGTGGCGTCCTCGACGACCGGCAGCTCGAACCGGCGGGCAGCTTCCACGATGGCGATCCATGTCGACGGGATGGCCAAGGATATGCACCGGCAGCACTGCTCCCACCCGCCGGCCCGTCGCCCTGTTCCACAACCGGCCGTCCTTCCACGTGCACTGCCGCGCGCAGGAAATCGCACGACCTGCTGCGGATCCATCTGCCAGTAGTCGGGCTCGGCGTCGATCAGCACCGGCCAGGCCCCGAGATAGCGAATCGGCGTTGACCGGGGCGATGAACGTCAAGTCGGAGACCAGCACCTCGTCGTCGGCCTGCACGCCGGCCACCCGCAGCGCCACGTGCAGCGCCGCGGTGCCGTTGACCGCCGCCACCGCGTGCCGGCAGCCCACGTAGGCCGGCCATCGTTTGCTCGAAACGATCGACAAACGGCCCCACCGACGACACCCAGCTCGTGTCCAGGCATTGCTTGACGTATTTCCATTCGTTGCCGCGCAGCTCCGGCACGCTCAGCGGAATAACGTCGGCGGCGGGCATGGCGCCCGGCTCAAACGGCGTAGGCATCGGGACGATAAGCCTCTTGATGCGATTCAATCCACGCGATGGTCCGCTTCAGCCCTTCTTCCAGGCTGACGGCGCGGCGCCCAGCCCAGCAGCTCGCGGGCCAGCGAATTGTCGGCCAGCAGCCGGCACACCTCGCTCTTCTCCGGCCGCACGCGCTGCGGATCGCACTCGATCCGCACCTGTTTTCCGCGTCAGTTCGGCAACCAGCCGGGCGAGATCGCCGATGCTGATCTCGCGGCCGGAACCAAAATGGACGGTTTGGCCCACGACTTTGTCCGACGCAGCGGCGGCCAGATAGCCGTCCACCGTGTTGCTCACGAAGTTCATGTCGCGCGTCGGCGTCAGGCTGCCCAGGCGAATCACGGGCTGCCCCGCCAGGCATTGGGCGATGATCGTCGGCACCACCGCCCGGGCCGACTGCCGCGGGCCGAACGTGTTGAAGGGGCGAATCGTCGCCACCGGCACGCCAAACGAGCAATAGAACGCTTCCGCCAGCTTGTCGGCGCCGATCTTGCTGGCCGAGTACGGCGATTGCCCCTGCAACGGATGCTGCTCGTCGATCGGCACCCGCCGCGCCGTGCCGTACACTTCGCTCGTCGAAGTGCTCAGCACCCGCGGCGTGCCCAGGTCGCGGGCCGCCTGAAGCACGTTTAACGTGCCGTAAACGTTGGTGCGAACGTACGACAACGGTGCGCGATAGGAGTAAGGAATGGCAATCAGGGCGGCCAGGTGAAACACCACGTCCACGCCCTTAACGGCATTGCGAACGCTATCGGGATCGGTGATGTCGCCCGCCAGAATCTCCATCTGGGAGCGGAGTTTTGACGCGTCGAGCCAGCCGGCGCGGCCCAGGGCGTTGTAGTGGATCATCGCCCGCACCCGGGCTCCCTCTTCCACCAGACGTTCGGCCAGATGGCTGCCGATGAAGCCGCCCGCTCCCGTCACCAACACCGGTCGCCCGGCAAGACTCATGATTGTCGCTCCTCTCCTCGGGCACGCTGCAATTCACGCGGGCGTCCGACGTCCAGCCACTCATCGTCGATGCGAAACGCCCCCACCGGCTCGCCGCGCCGTCAGGCAGTCTTCCACCAAGGCGGGAACGGTGAACGTGGTGTTCTTCGGCACCCGCTCGAGCAACCCCGGATTCAACAGGTAGATCCCGGCGTTGGTCGGATAGGTCATCGTCGGTTTCTCGCGGATGCCCAAGATTCGCCCCTCGGCAACGTCGAGCACGCCGAACGGTATCGACTGCGCATATTCGTGAACGCCCATGGTCGCCACGTACTGGCCCTGCGCGTGGAAAGCGATCATCCGGCCGACGTCGAACTCGGTGACCAGGTCGCCGTTGAGCACCAGCAAGGGATGCTCGGGCCGTTGGGCCAACAGCGACAGCGCCCCGCCTGTGCCCAGCGGCTGAGTCTCGCGGAGATATTCGATATGGCAGCCGAAGCGCGAGCCGTCGGCGAAGTGCTGCTCGATGATCTGCGAGAGATGGTTCACGGCCAGGAAGATGCGGCGGATGCCGAAGCCGATCAGGTGTAGAACGATCCGCTCCAAAATCGGCCGGCCGGCCACTTTGATCATCGGCTTGGGGATGGCGTCGGTCAGCGGTCGCAGGCGTTCGCCCCGCCCGCCGGCCATGACGACGGCCCAGTTCGGCCGCTCCACGGTGCCGATCAACTCGCGCAGCAGGTGCAGCCCGACAAGCTTGCCCGCCTCGTTGACGATCGGAATCTGGTTCAGCGTGCGGGCGCGCATCAGGTCGAGCACTTCGGACCGGCCGGCGCCGGGCGGTACGGCGGTGAACTGGCGGCGCATGCAGGGCTCGACGGGACTTTCGAGCGTCGCCCCCGCCAACAGCGCCCGGCGGATGTCGCCGTCGGTGATCAGTCCCAGCAGCTTGCCGTCCTCATCGACGACCAGGGCGATCCAGCACGCCCCGCGCTGAATGGCTTCCATGCCGGCGCGGATCGTCGCGTCTTTACGGATCGACAGGTCGGTCAGGCGTTGTGACATAAGGTTGGTTCGATGGGGCGCGGCTGGCGATAGCCCAGGAGCCACACGATCGGGACGCCAAGCTCGCGCTGCCGCGCCTGGCAAAGGGCATCGTACTTGGCCCGGTCGGCAAGCACCAGCGCCACGTTGAAGTCGCAAAGTTGCCCGCCCGTGCTTCGCTTGAATTGCAGCAGGCCGTCGTCGGCCGCGGTCGATCGCCCGCCGCCCAGGTGCAAGCCGCGCAGGCCGCGCTCGGCGGCCCGTTCCACCGCGGCTTGCAAGATCACGCTATGCAGATGATTTCCGGCATCGGGGTCCCGGGCCGATACGTGATAGTGGCACCACGCCGGTCCGAACAAAAATACCGAGACGGCCGTCAACCGGCCGTTCTGTTCCACGGAAGCCAACTCGGCCCCGGGCAGTTGCCGCAGGGCCTCGAAATAGGCCGTCGCAAACCGCAGGCTCGCCGGCGCATTGAGCCGCTCCATCGCCCGGCCGTAAAACGACGCCAACTCTTGCCACGCACGCGCATCGTTCCAGACGATCTCTACGCCCTCCCGCCGGCCCTTGTTCACCATGTTCCGGAATCGCGAATCGGCCGCCGCCCACAAGGCATCAACCCCCTCGCTCAGGTCGAGAAAAATGGTCTGCCGATCGCGGAGCACGCGAGCGTCGCGGGGCAGGAATCGCTCGTTGGCCAGCAGCGGGTGGAGGCGGAAGAACGCCGCCACGATCCGCCGGCTGCGACAATCCTCCCGCCACCGGGCCCATGCCGCTTCCAAGAACTCGGCCGACGCCGCGGGGCTTGCCACTGGGCCGCCATACCCGTTGCACGTTTGCAGGTCCCACGACGGCTCGCATTGATCGCCCGGAATCGGCGTTTGAAGACCCGGAACCAACAACCTGGCCTCTCCCTCGGCGAACACGCTGCAAAACGCACGGCCGTCACCGTTGGCAACGTGCAACTGGTGATACTCGGGCGTGAAGTAGCAATCGCGGCAGTCGTCGGGCAACACCGCCAGCGCTTGCTGCCAGGCCGATCGATCGAGATCGCCGGCGACGTCCACTAGTCCAAGCCTTGGGGTTGAAGATTCACGAATCGTTTCCTCGGCAGCCGCTCATCAAGGGCGAACTGAGCCAACTTATTGACGACCCGCCCGGCCGCCAGGCCGTCGCCATAGGGGCTGCGGACGCCGGCCAGCGCGGCCCGGAACTCGCCGCTCAGCGCCGGGCGATTCCCTCTTGAATGGCCGCTCGTTGCGGGGCCACGTCGATCACGTTGCCGGCGCGGATCGCGCCCTTGTTGCCGGCTGCCGATGTTCACCGCCGCCAAAGGCACGCAGAACGCCTCGATCAGTCCGCTGGACGAATTGCCGACCATCGCGCCGACCAGCCGCATCACGCCCCGATAGCGGCGACTGCCCAGACTTTCCGCGAAAACCGCCTGCTTGCGCCCGTCAACCAGCCGCTGCAACTCACGGCGGATCGGGTCGCCGCCCGGGTCGGGCACCGGCGCGGTAATTACCAGCGGCCCGTCGTATGCCGCCAGCGCAGAGGCCAACTCGGCCGCCTGTCGCGGCATGTCGGCCGCCTCGCGCGTCGCCGGATGGAACGTCACCAGCAGGGTTCTTCGGTCGGGCAGAAAACCGAGCGCGGCGGTCAATTCCTCAGCCGATGCCTGGCTGCCGCGCACAAAGTGGTCCAAGGCCGGATCGCCCACCATGTGGACCCGCCACGGTTCCTCACCCATTTGCAGAAACGCGTTCCGCCGAGCGCGGCGTGCTGGGGAAGTGCAGATGGGCGATCTTCGTCAGCGCATGCCGCACTTGCTCATCCAGAGCCCCCTCGGTGACGTCGCCCCCGCAGAGATGGGCCACCGGCGTGCCGGTGATCACGGCCGCCGAGGCGATCGGCAATAGCTCCAAACGATCTCCGTACACGACGATCATCTGCGGCTTGAGCCGCGTGAACAACTCGGCGTATGCGGCCAGCGCCTTTCCGCACGACCGCGCATAGCAAAGTTCGTCGTCGCCGGCTTCCAGGAACGCGATTCGGGCCGCAATCGAAAAGCCGTCGTTCTCGATCTCGGTAACCGTCATCCCGTGCCTGTCGCTCAAATGTGAACCGCCCACCACCAACTGCGTCTCGAATCGTGGATCGGCCAGCAAGTCGTGGATCAGCCAATAGGAAGGCCCGTAGTCCGATCGAGCCGTCGTGATGTAGGCGAGGCGGATGCTCACTGGAAATCGGTCTCGGCCACGGGTTGGCCGGCTGTCACGGCACGGCGAAGGACCCGGCCCGCGAGTCCCGCGGCAGCGCTGACGGGCAAGCCGGGCTGGCCGCAGCGCAGAGCCTCGAAATGTTGCGGTTCCACGCGTTGCCCCGCCGTCAGCGGCGCCGCGTAGAACAGGTTGCGGACAACCGCCTGACGCGTGCTCGCCTCGCTGGGCATGGTTCGCTTTTCGCCCGAGCCGAGCATGGCCTCGGCCTTGCGCACCATCCGCACCAGCGCGGCGAACTCGGCCGGATCGGACGAAGCCGCATGATCGGGCCCCGGCATGTTCCGGTCGAGCGTCAGGTGCTTTTCGAGGATGCACATTCCCAGCGCGACGCCCATCGCGGCCGCCGTGGTTCCGGTGGTATGGTCCGAGAGTCCGACGGGCACGCCGAATGCCTGCCGCAACGAGGCAATCGCGCCCAGGTTCATTTCCTCTTCCGGCGCCGGATAGGCGCTCACGCAGTGCAGCAAGGCCAGCGGCTGCGACGTGGCGCCGCGAATGACGTCCACCGCCCGCGCCACCTCTTCCAGCGTCGCCATGCCGGTGGACACGATCAGCGGCTTGCCGAGCCGGGCCAATTGCTCCAGGTGCGGCAAATTGGTCACCTCGGCCGAGCCCACCTTGAGCGCCGGCACCCCGAGGCCGCACAGGAACTTGGCGCTCTCGAACTCGTCGGGCGTGCTCAAGAACACCAGCCCGCGCTGCTCCGCTCGGGCTTTCAACTCGGGGTGCCACGCGTACGGCAACTCGATCCGCTTGAGCATCGCAAACTGGTCGTCGTCGCCGGGACACGTGCGGTCCTGATAATCGGCCTTCTGTGCCGCCGGCTTGCAAATTTTCTCGGTGATCCACGTTTGGAACTTGACGGCGTCGGCCCCCGCGTCGGCGGCCACGTCGACCAACCGCCGGGCCAATTCCAAATCGCCGTTGTGGTTCACGCCCGCCTCGGCAATGATGAAGCACCGTTGGCCGGGGCCGATCGCTCGGCCGCCGATCTCCAATTGCGGCACGGCGCGATTTCGTAATATCGTCTCGGCGATCTGTAAGTCAATGGGCGAATCGATGTCAACCGAACGCTCCGCCGACATGACAAAACCGCGGACGTCGGCCGTAAGAAAACTGCCGTGCTTCCGAAGCGTTTCCACCGCCGCCACGTAGACCGCGCCGTTGATGCGATACGTGGCCGCGCAGCCTTGCCGTTGATGCGGCGAATCACCTGCGATCGCGGGCGATAGTTTCTTCGCGTCGTCCATGTGGAACAGCCACTCGGCCGGATGCTCGCTCGGGCAGACCGAAACCACCGGGCTGCCCGTGCTGCGACAGATTTCGATTGCGCCAGAATATCTTCCGCCTCCACCAGCGGGCTGGTGGGCTGGATCAGAACCACGGTGTCGAAACCGCCTTTCAACGTATCCAGGGCGTGCAGGACGACGTCCATGCTCTTGGCCGTGCTGGAGGCCAGTTCAGCAGGCCGCAGGAAGGGAACTTCCGCGCCCCACGCCCGGGCCGCCTCGGCGATTCGCTGTCCGTCGGTCGAGCAAATGACGGCGGAGCGGTCGGGCAGGCGTTGGGCCGCCTCGCAGGCCGCGCGCACCGCCCGGCCCACCAACGGAATGCCCCCGACCGGCTTGAGGTTCTTATCGAGAATCCCTTGAGAACCTTGGCGGGCCGGAATCAGGAAAAGAACGTTCATCCCGGAAGAATGTTAGCCCAGGAGCTTATCCGAGGATCTGGCAGCGCTCGTGCAGAAGTTGCGTCGCACCGCGTGCCGCGTGCGGCCGGAAACCCAAGTTGTGATTCCGGAACTCACCCTTACTTTCGGGAATCGTCGAGCGTGCCGTTGGTGCAGAAGTTGGTGATGTCGTCAAAGGTCTGTGGCTGGTAATTCGCGCCGGAGGGAAATTGCAATGGCGTAGTGATCTTGCCTGCGGCGGCATACTGGCCATCCAAGCCGGAACAGAATATCTGGATCGACTGGGGATTGATCCACACGTAGTTCGCCCCCGTCGTGAGCCGGGAGTCGACCGCAGGAACGACGATCGCGCTGGTGACGGGCGTGGGGACAGTTTTGATAGTTCCGGCGGCTGTCCCGTCAACCGTGTAGCAACTGTTTTCGGCCCGGAAGTAGGCCAGCGGCGCCAACGGGTTCTGCGTTTTGTCGCACGCGGTCGAGGGCCAAGCCATCAGTCCGCCTACCACAGGTGGGGTCGATGAGCGACTACCGCCGCTCTTGAAGTAGAGTGACGTGAGGTTGAAATCGTAGAAGGGTGGAATTCGGCTGGGGCAAGTCGCCACCGGACTGAATGGGTTGGTCGGGTCGGCAGCAAAGCCGGCAAACGATGTCACCGGCGTGTTCGGGTCTGTCGGAGCATACGAGGGCTTCCACTGGGGACAGCCGCCCAGCCAGAACGTGAGCGCCGTCTCCGGCGAGAGCACATAGTTTGAGTCGTTACTTGTCGGGTCGAGGCCCCACCCCGCCTTGACGTCGGCGAGGAAGCCGTTAAAGCCCGTCTGGCCGCCGCCCGTGGGCACGCCCGGTATGTACCGCGGAAAGGCCTTGGCCAAATGCCGCAGGATGATATTCTGGGCGGCGGCCGTGGTCAAGTCGCCGCTAAAGTCGGGCGGATACTCGCCGAACTTCGCCTTGTAACTCTCGCAGGCAGCTTCCAGTTGCTTGATTTCAAACCCCACTGTGGCAATCTTGGCCCGCTTTCGGGCGGCAATGGCTGCCGCGGTGACCAGGCCGGCCAGAATGCCGATGATCGCCACCACCACCAGCATTTCAATCAGCGTGAATCCCCGCGGACCCTTGGGCGAGGATCGCCGCACGAGAACAGCGGCCGAAGGACTTTGCATCAGAGGAGAATTTCGCTTCATATCGCTACCCTTTCGGCAGCCCGAAGCCGCCTTGCAAGCGATAGATTGCCCTTACCTGAGGTGGCCTTGGCCACCCGCTCGGCCCGCCTTTCAGGATACCAGAACGGCCGCATGGTGACAAGTAGTTTCATTTATCCAAGAACCGCCCGATGCTCGCCACCACGTGCTCGGCCTGCAAGTCGGAAAGCTCGGGATAGATCGGCAGGGCCAGGGTTTCGCGGGCCGCCCGCTCGCTCTCGGGGAAGTCGCCTTCGCCGTAGCCCAGCGAAGCGAAACACGCTTGCCGGTCGAGCGGCACGGGGTAGTAAATCTCAGTGCTGATCTGGTGCTCCTTGAGATACGCCTGAAGCTCGTCGCGCTGCGGCACGCGGATCACAAACTGGTTGTAGATGTGGCGGTTGCCCGGCGTTTCATAGGGCAGCGACACGCGTCCGTCCTCGGTCAGGCCGGCAGCCTCGAAGAGGTGGCGATAGCGCGTGGCGTTGGCTTGCCGGCCCGCCGTCCAGCGGTCGAGATATCGCAGCTTCACGCTGATAACCGCCGCCTGGAGCGAATCGAAACGGAAATTGCCGCCGATCATCGAGTGATAGTACTTGGGCTTGGAGCCGTGAACCCGCAGCACGCGCAGCTTCTCGGCCACCTCGTCGTCATTGGTGGTGACCATGCCGCCGTCGCCGGCCGCGCCAGGTTTTTCGAGGGGAAGAAGCTGAAGCAGCCGTAGCGGCCCATCGAGCCTGCCCGACGGCCGTGGTACTCCGCGCCGATCGCCTGGGCGGCATCTTCGATCACCGCGATGCCATGCCCGTCGGCGATGCTCAAGATCGGGTCCATCTCGGCGCACTGCCCGTAGAGGTGCACCGGCATGATGGCCCTGGTGCGGAGGGTAATCTTATCGGCGATCCCGGCGGGGTTGATGTTGAAGGTCGCCGGGTCGATGTCGACGAAGACCGGTCGGGCGCCCGTGCGAGCGATGGCCCCGGCGGTAGCGAAGAACGTGTACGGCGTCGTAATCACTTCGTCGCCCGGGCCGATGTTCTCCGCCATCAGGCTCACCAGCAAGGCATCGCTGCCGGAAGAGACGGTCACCGCGAACGCACAGCCGCAATACGGCGCGAGCAAGGCTTCGCACTCGGCCACCGGCGGGCCGAGAATGCACAACTGGCTCTCCAGCACGCCGTCGACCGCCGCGCGGATTTCCTCGCGGATCGTCGCGTATTGGGCCTTCAAGTCCAAAAGCGGAACAGCGATCTGATGGGACATGGCGAAGGGTTAGTGTAGGTGAGAATCAATAGCGCCCGGCGCCCGCAAGCATTGTTTGGCGCAGACTCCGTCTCCCTGGGTGACAGCGGTCCCCATTAAAGAAACGGTTGAAAGGTACATCTCGCGCTCATTGCGCATGCTCTGCTAGGGCCAAGCCTATTGGGAGCAGGCCTCTCCACGACAGCGGGTGAGAGGACATGGCATCCTACCGGATCACAAACTCTTTCCGAATGTTACTGTCGATTCTTACCAATATAGTGTTTTTTTCAGGGATTGGGCAGTTCTTGGAGCGGCGGTCACGGCCGGCGGGCTCTGCCGAGAGGTCGCCTCACAAGTGAGGACGGTTGCGCAGGATTGGAGGAGATATGCGGGGCCGGGCGGCCACTGGCCTTACACGGCGCGAGGGCGAAAACCGCCCCCCTCATGCCCGCGCCTCCGCACTGTGATCCTCCAACGACGAAGTGGTGCCGGCCCCACCGGAGCCGTCCGGCGGGGCGCTGAACTCAGGCACGACCTCGTGCAGCTTGCGGCGGAGCACGTGGTCCGGCTCGCTCAACAACAATTCGAGTTGGGTGATCGTGCGGTGCACTTCGGCCAGGGAGTAGGGACGATGATAGGCGGCCCGCAGCTTCGGATGCGAGGTGGGCAGGGTATGCTCGTCGTCGAGATAGAGTTCTTCGTACAGTTTTTCGCCGCGGCGGATGCCGCTGAAGACGATCTCGACGGCCTCTTCCGGCAGGCCGGACAGCCGCACGAGGTCGCGGGCGAGGTCGACGATTTTCACCGGCTGGCCCATCTCCAACACGAAGATCTCGCCGCCGGCGCCCATCGTGGCCGCCTGCAACACCAATTGCGACGCCTCGGGAATGGTCATGAAGAACCGCTCCATGCGAGGATCGGTGACGGTGATCGGCCCGCCGCGCCGGATTTGTTCCTGGAAGATCGGCACCACGCTCCCGGCGGAACCCAGCACGTTGCCGAAGCGGACCACCGTGAAACGGGTGGTCGACTCCTGGGAGAGCGTGTGAACGTAGCGTTCGGCGATTTGCTTGGTGGCCCCCATCACGCTCGACGGACGCACCGCCTTGTCGGTCGAAACCAGCACGAAACTCGTCACCCCGTATTCGTCCGCCAGGTCGGCCACGCAGCGGGTGCCGAAGACGTTGTTGCGGACGGCCTCGCCGATGTTGCTCTCCATCAAGGGCACGTGCTTGTGGGCGGCGGCGTGAAACACCACTTCCGGCCGGTGCTCGGCAAAAATCTGCTCCATCCGCTGCCGGTTCGTCACGTCGCCGATGCACGGATACAGCACGGTCGCGGTGTGCAGCTCCCGCAGTTCCCTCTCGATGGCGAAGATGCGGTTCTCGCCGCGTCCCACCAAGGTGAGCGATTGCGGATTGAACTTGACGATTTGGCGGCAGATTTCCGAGCCAATGCTGCCGCCGGCGCCCGTGACCATGACCCTTCGCCCGGCCAGCAACTTGCCGATGTTTTCGGTATCGAGCGCCACCGGCTCGCGGCGCAGCAGGTCGCTGATTTCGATGTCGCGCAGCGGCACGCGATTGTCGCCTTCCAGCCGGTCCTCCAAGGAGCGAATGATACGGAGGTTGAGGTGGCCCTTTTGACAAGCTTCCATGAGCCCGCGCAGCCGTGGGCCGGGCAGGGTGCCGGAGACCATCAAGATGTCGGTCGCCCGATAGGCGGCGGCGATCTCGCACACGTCCTCCAGCTTGCCGAGGATCGGAATTTGTCCCAGCCGTGCGCCGTTGGTGACTTCTTCGGTGGCCAACAGGCCGCGCACCCGGTAGGGTATGTGGAGATAAGACTGAATTTGATGGGCGAGAATGCCGTTGGACAAGTCGGTGCCCACCAACAACGCCCAGCGGCAATCCTTGTCGTAAAACGCCGGCTGGAACACTTCGCGGAACATCCGCCAACTCGCCCGCACGGCCCCCAGGATGCCGATCGTCAGGATGCAATCCAGGATGACCACCAGACGGGGAGTTCCCAACTCGAGGAACAGGTCGACGGTGGCCACCAACACCGCCGCCAGAAGCGCCGCGCACAACAGTGCGGCCAGGTCGGCGAAGGTCACGTACCGCCACCAGCCGCGGAAATCGCCCAGCAGCCCGAAAACCAGCAGTTGCAGCCCCACCACCCAGCCCAGGCCGTGCCAGAACCCCGGCATCTCCTCGGCGGGAATCGACAAGTCGAAGCGAAAGGCGTAGGCCAGCCAGTAGGCCGCGGCAAATACCAACGCGTGTGCCGCCACGAGAACAGCGGACCGGGTGCTCACCCATGGCGTAACGGCGCGTCGGAAACTGTTTGGAATCATGATGGCGGTGATCCTGAAATTGTCCTTGCGGCCAGTAACATGACGCGTGCCCGCTTCGATGATCTTCTAATTCTCTCTTGATCGCGACGAACTGTTCACGCGTTCGGCCAACGCGACAAATACTTTTGGTGATCGGGCTGATTCAGCCATTTGGCGACCTCTTCGGCAAAGGCCAGAAGGGCCTTTTGGGTTTCCTCCGGATTGTCCAGCGTCGCCTGCGCCATGACCTTCAGCAGCACCGGCCAGGCCGACTGCCCGCGCAGTTTCAAGCGGACGTTGCCCAAGTCGAATCGATCGTACAGGATGTGATCGCCCAATTGGTACCAGTAAGCGACCACCACCCGTTCGTCTCCTTTTTCCCAGGTGATCAGGCTCACGGGCACGGTCATCCCGTCGGCGACCGGGACTTTCTCGGTGGTGTCGGTCACTTGTTTCCAACCGTTGGCGACATAGCAATTCGGCGGGTTGTGGTACACGCCGTCGCGCGGATCGTTGAACATGGCGGTGTGCAGGGAAATGGTCCTCCCCGCTTCGCTGTGGTAGGCGCGGTTGACGATCGTCTCGCCCCGGTGGCGGCGAGGAGCTTGGGGTCCATCTCGACGTCCTCGCCGTGCCAACTGCCCAACTGGTACGGCAATTCCTTCAACGACCAGTCGGGCAAGTCCACGTTGGTCGGCACCACTGCCAGTTGCAGCCAGCGGCTGACCGCGTAGGCCACCCCGATCAGGGCCACCACCACGTACAGGCGAACGGCAACACGGTCCATCACAAGGGTCCTCAACTGGCCGAACTCGCGGATTCATAAGGTTGATGTCCGCCGTACATCTGTTCCGACGGACTGGTGACCACCGCCTCCACCGAACGCACGCCGAAGGCCGCCAGGATTTCGCAAGTCGCTTGAATCTTCGGGGCCTGGCTGACGTCACGCAACACCGACAGCACCACCGCGTCAACCTGCTGGCTGACGAAGCGGGCGTCGGCCACCGGCAGGATCGGGCTGGTGTTGACCACCACGAACTCGAATTGCTCGCGGAGCTGGTTGAATAGTTCCGCCGCGGCGCCGCTGGAAAGTCGCGCCATCACCGTCCGGTCCCAACGCCCCGCGGTGATCACCGACAGGTTCGCCGTGGCGGTGGCGTGGATCAACTCGGAAACCGCGTTTTGCCGGTGCAGCGCCTCGCATACCCCCGGTTGCAGCGGCAGCTTGAAAACTTCGTCGAAGGCCGGACGCCGCAGATCGAAGTCCACCAGCACCGTGCGCCGCCCCGACCGCGCCAGGCTCAGCGCCAATTGCGAGGCCAGCGTGGTCTTTCCTTCGCCGCCCGTCGCGCTGGAGACCATAATGACGCGGCAGTGTTCCAACTCGGCCTTGTGGAGCACGCGGGCGGCAATGCCGTCGACCGACTCCGTTAGCCGCATGTGCCACGTCCGCGACCGCTTCGACGGCGATTCCAGCTTGCGAATCACGCCCGGCGGCAGCAAAGGCATCGATCCGATCACCGGCAACTGCAGCCCCCGCGACACGTCGGCGGACGTGTTGATCCGCCGGGCGCGGCTGTCCCACAGGGCCACCGCGACTACCGGGCAACAGAACCCCGCCATCATCGCGATGGCCGACAGCACCAGCCGCACCAGAGTGTTCGACGGCAGTTCGGGCAGTTCGGCCTCTTGCAGCAGCGTGACGCGCGGGGCGTTTTGCTTCTCGACGTTCAGTTTTTCTTTCTCCGTGGCGATGCCGGCCAGCACCGTCTCCAGGTTCTGAGGTCCGACCGCATCATATCCACGTTGACGCTTGAACTGCCGAAGTTCGCGGCGTCCTTCTGCTTCTCTTCGACGTCCGCTTGCAGCGCTTTTTGCTGCTCCCGCATGACACTCAGGGTATTTTCCAGCTTGACGATGTCGGCCTGCACCTGTGAACGTTTCCTCTGCCGCACCATTTCCGCCAGCATCGACCGCCGCGCCTCGAATTGCTCTTGCATCGCCTTGAGGTCCTGCTGTTCGCGGTCGACGATCTTATCGCCCTTGCCGGCGACGACGCGCCCCCGGTTGTAGGCCTGGCCGGCGGCGCAACCCCAATTCGGTAAAGAGCTGCCGGGCGGCCGGATCGGCTTGCACTTGCAGGTCCAGATCGGCGTCGGCCATTTCCATCGTGTCGATGTTCTTCAAGACGGCCTGCTGACCGGCCAGCTCGGCCTCCAAGTGCTGCGTGTCGAAAAGAAGGCGGGCCAGTTCCTGCCGATACATGTTCAGTTCATCCAACGCCAGCTTTTCCCGCTCCGTCAGCATCTCGCGTTCATCGGTCCCCAGCTTTTTGGCCAACTCTTTCAAATCCGTGCGGCGGGCGCGGATGTCATCCTCGCGGGCGTTAAAAGCCTTGTCCAACTCGTCCAAACGCCTCTGTTTCTCGCTCTTCTCGCGGTTAACCACCTCGGACAGATAGGCCTGCACCACGGCGTTGACCAGCGTGCGGGCGTCCTGCGGCGACTTTCGCTTGATGGCCACTTCCATAAACTCGGCCTTGCCGGGGAAATCCACCGACAACTGCTGCGCCAGCCAGCTCTCCGGGTCCGGCTCGTGCTCCTTGAGCACGGCCAACTGCCGCATTTCCGACCGGCGGATCGCCGCGGTGAGCACGAAGCGGCTCAGCAGCAAACTCCGCTGGGTGCTCTTGTAAATGTCGAAACGGTCGCGATCCGTGCCGCGATCCTCGGTGTTGGGCAGAATCGATATCTCCTGCATGGCCACGCGGAAAATGGCGCTGGCCGTGTACTCATCGCCGATGGCAAACCAGGCGCCGACGCCGGCTGCCGCCGCGCAGAGCACGCCCAAGCCGATGGCCAGGAGCCAGTGCCGCCGAAGGCCGTGCACCAACGCCACCAGGTCGGCCCCCCCCGCCGGTTCCATGAGGCGATGGTTGTGCCACAGGCTGTTGTCGCTGGCCGTTTTGCTGGCCGGCAGCAAGGCGCCCGAGGGTAAATCGTTGTCCCCGTTCATGGTCACCAGGTCGTCGTTTGCCATAAGGATTCTCTGCTCCGATAGAAAAGGGCCGGCAGCCGTTCCGAGGCGCCGGCGCGATGCCTCTTAATCCGGCTTCCTCTGCCGGACACCCAGTTCCGTACCCGCCACCACCTGTTCTTTCGCCAGAACTCGGCCGGCGACCAACGCCCGGCCCGACTCCGGTGAAATGAGCAACTTCGATATCAACGTCATTTCCGCCAGCAACATGGCCAGCCCCACGGGCATCATCAACAAGCCCGCCATGTCGTGCATGAAGTTCTCGGCCGTTTCCACATTGATCATTGCGGGCCATTGCCGCGCCAACTCGCACAACACGCCCGTCAGCACGATCCGCACCACGTTGGCCGCTATCGCGATGGGCGCCGCGCTGGCGACCATCACGAGCTTCTCCCACAAGGGTCTTCGCACGATGAACGCCGCTCCCACGCAGATCGCGGCGAACAGCATCATCATTCTCAGTCCGCTGCATGCCTCGGCTACCTGCAAGGCCTTGTCCGGCAGTTGAATCACGACGCCCTCTGACGTGGCCGGAATCCCCACCGTTTGAATGACGAACACGCTCAAAATCGTGGCGATCATCTGCAGCCATTCGCGGGAAAAATTCTCGATAAAGCCCGGCAGCGGCAGCATAAACACCAGGAACACGACCGAGGGCCATGCCCACTTCAATCCCTGCCACCCGCCTACAAAAACCGCCACCCCGGCGAAGAAAAAGAGCATCGACATTTCGGGCAGGGAGCCGTATTGGAAATACTCGGCCGTGCAGCGGGTAAGTGCCCAGAGAACGAACAACGGCAATCCCCACAGATTCCCGCGTGTCGCGCCCCGCGGCATCATGTCGCGCCGCAGCCACAGCAAGAACAGCGCGAACAGCGGCACGAAAAATCCGTGTTGATAGTCCTCTTGTGCACCACCAGACACCGATCAGTAATCGGATCGACCACCAGTGGAAATAGACAAAGAACACCGTCAGCACCAGCCACGCCACTTGCACCGAAGGCGAGGGAAGCAACCGCTTCAGTTGACTGGCACTCGAAGGCGATTTTGTGTTGTCCATCGTTACGCTCTGCTCAGTTTTGCGACAAGCCCGCAGGAGAATCGGAAGAGGCAATCAGCCGCTGCAGCAGGTTACTGCCAATCGGTGATCCAACGGCGACTTGTGCCTGACAAGCGACAAAAGGGCCATGCTGGTTGACGGTGTTTCTCTCGATCCCCATTACGGGCCGACCGACGCTGATTTCCCCGAAACGAGTCACCCGCCCGCGTGCATCGCTCTCCGGCACTCAGTCGCGGCTGGAATTGTCCAGCGGCACCATCCCCCAGAGCATTTCAGCTTGATTGAATGCAAACGAAATGTCAAGCGAATGCCTCCCAGGCCTCGGCAAATGCATTTCTGAGCCGGCTTCCGGAGGTTGCCGAAAACGGGCGCAGACGGAGACGCCCGAAGGTGCAACAATGCCCAGCTCGGCGCCGCCCGGCCGCGAGACCGCGGCTTCCCCCCCCTATTTGCTGGACGTCGAATAGGCCACTCTGTGCGGTCCGAACGTCTATTGACATTCCCGTCCGCAGACATGGCAAGCGCGCCGCAACCTGCTGTTTCTCGAGAAACGCACCGGTTTTTCAATAAAAACCGCCCGGCGGCACGAACCCGCACGCCCGTGTGGCCCGCAGAATCGTCAAAATCGCCACATCCGGAACCGCGGGCGTGCGGAAAGCTGCCGAAAGCGCTCGACTGCGTTTCACTGCTTGAGAAGGACCTTATTTGGCCGCCTTCAGCCACTCCTCGATCACCCAGCCCACCTTGGCCAGGCTCAGCGGCGAGCATTTGTCGGGGGTGTCGCCCTGCGTGTGCCAGGGCGGATAGTCGAAGTCGATCACGTCGATGCAGGGGATGTGGCCCGTGTTGTGCAACATCAAGTGGTCGTCTTCGATCTCGACCAGTTTCTTGGGCACGAACTCCCGCACTCCCAGCCGGGCGGCCGTGGCCCAAATCTCGTCCACCAACGGCCGGGTGTCTTTCCACCACAGGCTGTTGCCCTCCTGCCCGATCTTCAAGTCGGTCTTGCCCACCATGTCCAGCAACACGCCCCAACGATAGTGATAGCGCGGCTTGTTCTTGACATACTCGCGGGCGAAATACTCCGAGCCGAGAAAGAACCGATCCTGCTTGCTGAAGCGAAACTCCTCACCGTCGAGAAACAGAAAATCGACGCCGTACTTGCACTTCAGCGCGGGCATGTCGTGGCCCATCTCCATCAAGATCGCCACGCCGCTGGCATTGTCGTTGGCGCCGACGAACCGGCCCAGCGGATTCTCCTTGTCTTCCATCGGGTAAGGCAGCGTGTCGTAATGGGCGCAGAGCAGAATGCGGCTGTTGTTCTCGGGATGCCAGCGAACCAGAATGTTCGCCATCGGCACGATCGCGCCGTTTTGCGGATGCGGCACGCCGAACTGCTGGAATTCCGCCTTCACGCCCAGCTTCTGAAAATGGGCCGCCAGCAGTTTTTGCTGGGTCTCCATGCCGGCTGAACCGCTGGGGCGCGGCCCGATGTCGCAAAGTTTCGTGAGCGATTCATACGCCCGCGCCCCGTTGAAGGGGATGTCTTCCAATTTCAGCGGCGACTCGGCCGCCACGGCGCGACTTTCGGCCATCTGACCGATCGGCAGTGCCCAGCCGGCCACCGCCAGCTCGCCGCCCGCCACCGCCGCCGCCAACAGCATGTGCCCAATCGTAGAATGCCGTGACCACACAGACGTTTCCAACATGCTAGTGCTCTCTGAATCCTCGTTTGATGAAATGCATTTTTCATCTTGTCCCGAATCGCTTCTCTGGCTATTCTACCACCGCGCGGTCCTTTCGCAGAAGGGGAAAAGGCCATGATCGACGTCGCCGCCATCCGGGTCCTGCACCAGGCTGCCGTTGCGCGGTGGCACACGCAAGAGATCGACAACCCCTACGAGGGGTTTCTGCGTCTGGTCTGTCTCCAGCATCAACACAACTTCCGCCTCTGGCACCAGGAAGACGTCGCCCGCAGCGCCGATGCTAGCAACGCCGACTTGGCGGGCGTGAAGCGGGCGATCGACAAGTTGAACCAACAGCGAAACGATGCCATCGAGCGGTTGGACGACGCGCTGTTGATCGAGTTGGTGGCAACCGGCGTGCGTCCCTCGCCCGAGGCGCGGCTGAACACCGAAACGCCCGGCAGCGCAATCGATCGGCTCTCGATCCTGGCCCTGCGGCTTTATCACATGGACGAGCAGGCTCGCCGTAGCGAGGCGGGCGAGGTCCACGTGGTCAAAGCCGAGGCGCGGCTCGAGATTCTCCGCCAGCAGCATTGCGACCTGTGCCAATCGTTGGCCGAGTTGCTCGACGACATCTTCGCCGGTCGCAAGCAGTTGAAAGTCTACCGCCAGTTCAAGATGTACAACGACCCGACGATGAACCCATATCTCTACTCCGCCAGGCGTCCCGCGGCGTGATGCGATCGTCCCCTCTCCGGGCACCGACCGAAGGTTGGTCGGGAGAGGGCCGGGTGAGGGCGGAAAGGGGACCGCCTGATACCCACAGTTGACTCGATGCTCACAATGCCGCCGGAAGTACGGCCAGACGCCGTCCGTCGGGGCTCACCGTGTGGCGGCGTCCAGACAGTGCCGGAGCTTCTCGGCCAGCACACGCACGTGCGGCTCATGAACCATGCTCAAATGGCTGCCAGGCACCTCTTCCACTTCCACCTGCGCATAGTCGCGGCCACTCGTATCGCGGCTCAAATCGCTTCTTCACGATGGTCTCGTCGGCCTGAAACAACACGATTCGGCCACCGAAGGGCTTGGCCTGATAGTTGAGCACGGCGCGCATGTTCGAGGTGAAAAGCCGAAAAATGCGGCTGGCAAGGGCATCGTCGGCATCGTCCGGAATCAGTTGCGCCGGTGCGCTTTGCCGGCGAAACTCGGCTACCTGCTCCTCGCGCGCCATACGCAGCAGGCTCAAGGCCCCCATTTCGCCGTTGGGAAAAATCGCCGTCACGATGGCACAGGCGTAGAGAACGCCGCTGTCAAGGATGACCAGTGGCGCCACGCGCTGGCCCGCCGCGGTGAGCTGTTGCGACATTTCGTACGCCACCACTCCGCCCACCGACCAGCCGCCGAGGGCATAGGGGCCGCGTGGCTGAACGCGCACCAGCGCGGCCACGTATTCGCTGGCCATCTCTTCGACGGACTGCAAGGGTTCCAGGACACCGTCAACGCCCCGGCATTGAACACCGTAAAAAGGCCGCTCGCTGCCCAGCCACTTCGACAAACCCACGTAACAGAGCACGTTGCCGCCGCCGGGATGCACGCAAAAGAACGGCCGCTTCGTCCCCTCCTGCTGGATTGGCACGATGGGCGTCCAATTCTCGGAAGTGACCCCTTCGCGCAATACACGTGCCAGTTTTTCGATCGTCCGCGCCTGAAAGATGCCGGAGCTCGGCAGGCTGTATCCGGTTTCCTGGGAAACCCGAGCCAACAGCGACATGGCCAACAAAGAGTCGCCCCCCAGTTCGAAGAAGTCCTCATTCACGCCCACGGGGCGACGCTCCAACAGGTCCTGCCACATTTGAACCAGTTGGAGTTCCAACGCATCTCGCGGGGCACAGCAGCGATGGCTTGTCATGAGTTCTTTGTGGATGAAGGACAAAAATGCAGGCCGCGCGACCTATTCCCAGGTGACCATGCACAACGCCCAGGTAAACCCGGCGCCAAACCCCACCAACAGCAGCTTCTGACCGACTCGAATCCGTCCGGAGTCCACATACGCTTCAAGAGTCAACGGAATGGACGACGACACCGTGTTGCCCACCTCGGCCAGATGATAAGCCATCTTCTCGCCGGGAATCTTTCCGCCTTTGGCCAGCATGTCGAGCATGTACTTGTTGGCTTGGTGAAAAACGTACCAATCGACTTGATCGCGGGTTAGCCCGGATTTCTGCAGCAAATGGTTGACGGCGGGAGGAACCCGGTTCAGCGCAAACGCGAACACCGCTTGACCATCCATGAATAAGTGGTCCTGGCTGCGCACCGATCCTTGCGAGTCCACGTAATCCGCCATGGTGGCCGCCGAACGCGGCAGGCGGAATCCGCCGCTGGGAACGGTCAGGCTTGCCGCGCCGCCGCCATCGGTGCCGATGACGAACTCGCCGAGCCTGCCCCCCTTTCCCTCGCCTCCGCCAATCAGTGTGGCCGCCGCTCCATCGCCAAACAAGGTCCGCACGGTTCGGTCGCCGGGGTGGATCAGCTTGGAGTAGGTTTCCGCCGTCACCAAGAGCACGTTGCGCGCGGCATGGCTTTCAATCAGCCCTTTTGCCAAGTGGAGGCCGACGACAAAGCCGGCACATCCGGGACTGATGTCGATGGCGCCGATGCACGTGGGAAGCCCCAGCCTTCGCTGGAGGAGGCAGGCGTTGGGCGGCACAAGGTGATCCGGTGTCTGCGTGCTGAAGATCAGATAGTCGATCCCGCTGGCGGGGACCAGTTGCCGTTGCAACAGTTTCGCCGCCGCCTCGAAACCCAAATCGCAGGCCGTCTCGTTCACCGCCGCGATATGCCGGGCCAGAATCCCGGTCTTCTCGCCAATCTTGGTCAGATCCCAACTTGGATGCTCGCGCGCCAAGTCCTCGTTGGTTTCGATCTTTTCCGGCAAGTAACTGCTGATGCCGACAATGCGCGTTGCCAAAGCTGGAGATCTCCGCTTTAACGCAAGCCCATGGATTTTCCAAGAAACCAGTCCAATACACTCACCGGCAGGTGGCAAGCCGCCCAGGCGCCGCAGCGCGTGCGAGCCCCAATGGGGTAGCGGGCCTTCGGATGTCGAGACGCACAAGGCGTGCCGAACTGCCCGGACTGCTTTGGACGTCGATGCTCCCCTCCGCGCCATCCGCGCTCGCCTGGCGCACCTTCCGCAGTTCGCTCTCGTACCATCGCTTCACTTCGGGGCTGCCGTTAACGCTGAACTGGGCGACGGCGGTGTCGAGTTTCCCCCACAGGGGCGTGGCAACGAAGTCTGGTTCGACAATGGAGACCGCGATCTGCCACGGGTACAACTCCATCCGCAGGACGTCCGCCATGGCTTCCAGTGCGTGCTTCGATGCGGCATAGGCGCCGAAAAAAGGGGGAGCAACCAGGCCGCTAATCGAGCCGACAATCACGATCCGGCCCCGTGCCAGACGCAGCAGCGGCAACGCCGCGACCGCCACCGCGTGGGTCCCCAACACGTTCACCTCCAATTGCCGGCGAAACGCGCTGGTGGGCAGTTGCTCCAGGGGGCCCGGCACGATGATTCCCGCGTTGCACACCACGCCAGCCAACCCCGCCTCCCCCACCGCGGCCTCGACCTGGGCCGCCGCGGCACGAATCGCCGTCGCATCCGTGACGTCGACGATCACCGGCACCAACTCGCCGGCGGCCTGACTTCGCAGTCGGTCCCCGTCGGCCGAGCTTCGCACACCGGCAAAGACGCGATAGCCGCCGCCGGCCAGATCAAGCGCGCACGCCGCACCGATGCCGGTTGACGTGCCCGTGATCCACACGGCAGCAGGCTGGGCAGCTTGAGGACTCGCCATAAATGCTCGCTATTGCCTTGCCACAGGTGTGATCCCGCTCAACCGGGGACCTGCCCCACGGGGGCCGCGTCATCGCTTGTTGACGGCTGCCGGTAAAGGTATTTTTCCGCGTACCTGCGCCATCGGGTAGTGACTTGCTCTCGACGTTCCGGCGGAATCTGATAGCGGTTCGGTTGGTAGTTCGCCCTCTTCGCGACATAGGCAGCCACGGCCGGTGCGACTTGCTCAAACCCGTCCAGGCCCAGCGAATCGTAAATCCGTCTCACTTCACCCGCCATATCGCGAACCAGGTCTTCGTAGCGAACTTCGCAAAACTGCGAAGTCGGCACGTCTTGGATGTCTTCTTCAAACGCCTCGTACATGCGAACAAACGTATCCAGCACGTATTCTTCAAGCCCGGCGTAATGCGGGACTTGGACACCTTCAAAATGGTATAACTGTTGCCAGGTGTGCAGCGTCGATGAGAAAATGATATAAGGATCCCGCACCACGTGTACGAACCGGGCCTTGGGAAACATCGCCAACAGCGTCCGAATGCGGGCCGTATGGAAGGGCGTCTTCAGGACAATCCGCTTATGCTCCCTGAGCGTCAGGCACTTGAGAAACCACGACATCCTCCCCTTCCAACGCGCGAGTTCCGCAGGCGGCACGCCGCGAAGATCGAGATACTCCGGATGTTGCGGCGGACGATTCGGGAAGAGGATCGTCAGGTACGGGCTCGGCAGCCCCATGTTGACCATCGCCCATTCATCCTCTTGGGGATAGTTCCACCGAATAGGCATATTATCCATCGGCCGCTTTGGGGGCAGCAGCAATGAAAGCACCTTAACCGCCAGCCAGCGCGTCAGCAGAAAGTGGTTGGGGGCAAAACAAGCATACGTATCGGGATAGGTGTGCCGCAGGTCGCAGACCAGCAGTTCGTGCAGCAGCGTTGTCCCGGATCGCCAATGGCCTACGACGAAGATCGGCGCTTCCTCAAGCTCGGTGGCGTCGATTCGTTAACCGTAGATCAAAGACTGAAGCTTGGCCAAGCACGAGTTCACCAGGCCAATCCCGGCAATGATCAGTGCCATGGGCACCCGAGAAGGCGACAGCGCAAACCGGTTGCGGGCCAGCACACCGCCCCAGGCGGTGAAGGTCATGCCAGACCAAGCCCGCAAGTGCCAAAAACGCATGGCGTGGTCGGTCGAAATCGGTTTTCGCGGAATGCCAGGCAGTTGATTGTTCCCTTAGGTGACACCGAGGATCATCCCAACGTCTTACGGCCCCCCAAATGGCGCTCTCGCGACTTCCGATAGAATAACAGTTTTCCAGCCGACCTCCACCCTACCACAGGAGGGTTGCTGAAGCCGTGCAGGCCTTTTCCCCTGCAAAGTGTTGATCACCGCCCCGCCGCGCGGAATCACATTCGTCAACGGAAGGAGCATGTCCTCTACAGCGCGATGCAAACGGGCCACAAGCTGCACGATCATTCCGCGTAGTCGAGGTGGCACGGTCGGGTAGCCTTCGACATATGTTGACACGGTGTCGGCACCTGCTAGTCTTCTCTCGGGGGTCGCATCATTTTGGTCCGTCTTCTGCTTATTCTCAGTTCATGGCTGGTTGCCAGTTTCACTCTGGCACAAACGGACGTCCGTTTGCCGCCGCATGGTCATTTGCCGGCCAGCGTCGACTTGATGCCGGAGCTCGAACGGATGGGCCTGACGGCCCGCCAGCAGGGCGACCGCGGCGACTGCTCGTTGTTCGCTGTCACGGGGGTGGTCGAGTTGGAAGTGGGCCGCGAGTCGAACAGTCGGCCGTCACGGCTCTCGGAGGAATTCCTGATCTGGGCGGCCCACGAAGCGACGGGCACGACCGGCGACCAGGCGATGTTCTACGAGGCGGTCCACGGACTGAACGTGCTGGGTATTTGCTCCGAGGAGTTGATGCCCTACAGGAGCACCAGGGACGCCATCCGCAGGCCATCTTCGGCCGCCTCGGCCAATGCCAAGGAAGAGAGCCAGCGATGGCGGGTGCATTGGATCAAGCGTTGGGACATGCAATGCCCGTTGAACCCGCCTCAGATGTTGGCCATCCGGCAGGCGCTGGCCGCCGGCCATCCCGTGGCCTGTGGGCTGCGGTGGCCCAAGCAGCTTGACGGCTATCAACTTCTGGAGGTGCTGCCGCCGGAAAAGGTCTTCGATGGCCACAGCATCATGTTCACCGGCTATACCGAAGACGCCCAACGGCCGGGCGGCGGGGTATTCCTTTTCCGCAACAGCTTCGGCCCGAAGTGGGGCAAGGATGGTTACGGCGTGATGTCGTTTGCCTATGCCGAACGGTATGCCAACGACGCCCTTTGGCTGGAACGTGAATCGCCCCATGCCGAAGTGCCCGTCGTGCGCTACGAGGCCGAGGAAATGCCCGTCCTCGCCAGCCAACACTGTTCGACCAGCCCGCAGGACATGAAGCCCTGGGGCGGCCCGATGTGGAGCCATGGCCGGCAACTGTTCTGCGGGGCCCAGCACGGCGGCTTCGTGGAACTGGGCTTTTCCGTGCCGAAAGCCGGCCGTTATCGACTGCGGGTGTTGGCCTCGGCGGCCCCCGATTTCGGCATCGTCCGTGCGGCGCTCGACGGCGAGTTCCTGGGTACGGCGTTCGACCTCTACGCCGGTCGCGTCTGTCCGGCCGGCAGCTTGGAATTGGGTACGTTGGAAATGCCGGCCGGCCCGCATCGGCTGCGCGTCACGGCCGTGGGCAAGAATGCCGCCTCGCAGGGGTTCGCGTTCGGGTTGGACGCCGTAGACCTGTTATCGCCGGCGAAGTGAGGCGGACGGCACTGCTGGACAAGCCGGCAATGGCGCCCGCTGCGAGTTGTGATCACCCTGCGATGCTTTGGCTCCGGGGCAACAGCCGAACCTGGCCCTCTGTCGGCCAGCGGCGCTGGTGACACCGCCAATCTTGACCTTGCGCCCCCGTTCCTAACATTAACGCAAAACCGTTTCCTTGCGCCTGGGGAGTTGCCGCCCCCGGGGTGTAGCCACCGTCGGGAGATATCCATACGATGTTCACCGCTACTGCCAATCAAATGTTGCCCACGACAGTCACCGGTTCATGGCCGCGTCCTCGCTGGTTTGACGTCAGCATGTGGGGAAAACCCTTGGACGCCTGCATGATGGACGTCCGTTTCCGCGAGAAGTTCCAGGACGCGCTGGCCGTGGTCGTCAGCGATGAGGACCGCGCCGGACTGGATATCCTCACGCACGGCGACTACCACTGCGACGAAGACATGGCCGGCCGGGCCTGGCACCATTATCCCTTGCAGCGATGGGCGGGGTTGTCCGGCGATTTTCTGCAGCCCGCGGAAACCCGCTTCGAATGGCTGAACTATCCACCCGGCACCATGCTCCACGAAATCTACTCCGGTTGGCGCTGGCCGCGGGCGGTCGACAAGATCGAGCACCGCCCGCTCGACTACGGCAAAATCTGGCGCATGACGCAGGCCAAGACCCGCAAACCCGTCAAGTTCGGCGCCTGCTGCTCGCAGGTCATGGCCGGTTCCTTGACATCCCCACGCCGAAGTACAAGGACAAACGCGAGGTGATCTGGGACATGGCCGTGGCAATGAACATCGAGTTGCAGGCCCTGCGCGACGCCGGCTGCAAGAGCATCCAGATTGAAGAGCCATGCTTTCACTTCCTGGCCAACACCTTCGGCAAGGAGCACGAGCAGACGAAGTTCTTGATCGACGCCTACAACCGCGAGGTCGAGGGCCTGGACGACGTTGAAATCTGGATCCACACCTGCTGGGGCAATCCCAACATGCAGCGCGTCCGCGAGGACACGAGCTATGCAGCCTCGATCGAGCTTTACCTGGAGCGGTGCAAGGGCGACATCTGGACCGTCGAGATGAAGGACCGGAACTTCCGCGATATCGAGTTGTTTGGACCGTTCCGGCAGGACCTCAAAAAGAAGGTCGCCATCGGCGCGGTGAGCCATCGAACCTTGCAGGCGGACCGGCCCGAGGAAGTGGCCGCCGAGATCCGCCGGGCGCTGAAGTACATTCCGGTGGAGCAACTCATCGTGTCGAGCGACTGCGGGTTCGGCCGCCAGGGCTGCAATCGCGAGATTGCCTTCTACAAGGCCTCCGCCATCGCCCAGGGCGCCAACATCGTTCGCAACGAGTTAGGGCTGGCGACGACGTACGTCGCGGCCGCCGATCCGACCCTACAGATTGACATCGTGCCGAAGTCGTAGGGGGAGATTGGACCAACAACTTTGGAGCGGCCGTTGGACTTCTTGGAATTCGGGAATTTCTAGGGAGAACCACAGGCGCAAGCCGCCCCACCGGTCTTCACGTGCCGTCCCTTGCCTTCACCGGCCGAATCTGGACGTCGTCGTACGACACTTCGCCGGTGCCGCCCAGCAGGCCGATGTTGACGATCCCTTCTCGGGCGTGAACGGGCACCTTGATCCGCCCGGTTTCCCGCCGCCAGTCGAAGGTTCCGCGCCACGGCCCGATGGGCGCTTGGCCCGCCGTGCCTCGGTTCTCGTTCAAAAAGACGATCGCCAACTGCGGCAGTTGATCGGGCCCGGCGCCGGCAGCGATGTCTTTTCCGCGCACCATGCAGGAAAGCTCCAACTGGTGGACCTCGCGGCCGTCGATCGGAAAGCCTTGCAGGGCGCGACAGCCGCGGCCCGGCTCGGAGTTGGCGAAAGTGACGTAGTTTCGGCCTTCCGGGGCGTCGGCGGCGGCCACCACTTTCATCTGGCGGATGTAGTACCAGCCCGTCGGCTCGCCGCTTGTGCCGGTGAGGTCCTCGAAGCCCCGAATTGACCAACTTGGGATTGAGCGGGTCGGGTTGCACCTGCCGGGCCTGTTCGGCCTCGCCGCTCATCGGCACAAACAACGTCGGCCGCAAGGCTTCGCTCGTGAGCTCGCCGTTCCGCTTTTTGAGGAGGTGGAAAACCTGCTGGTATCGTTCGCCGACCGGAATGATCATTCGCCCGCCTTCTTTGAGTTGATCCACCAGCGGCTGCGGCACCTTTTCCGGCGAACAGGTGACGATGATCTTGTCGAAGGGCGCCTTCTCCGGCCAGCCCAGGTATCCGTCGCCGATCTTGACGAACACATTGGTATATTCGAGCCGCTTGAGCCTCTGCTCGGCGTGCTTTCCGAGCGATTCGATGATTTCGATCGAGTACACCTCCTTGACCAACGAACTGAGCACGGCCGCCTGGTAGCCGCTGCCGGTGCCGATTTCCAAGACGCGATCGTTGGGCTGCGGATCGAGTTGCTCGGTCATGTAGGCGACCAGCATGGGCGGCGAAATCGTCTGCTGCTGGCCGATGGGCAGCGACATGTCCAAGTAGGCCCGCTCGATGCACTTGCGCGGCACGAACTTGTGCCGCGGGGTGACGCGCATCGCCTGAATGACGCGCAGGTCCTTGATGCCCGCCCCGACCACCTCCTCGTCGACCATCCGGTTGCGGGCCTGTTCGAGCGACGGCGGCGGCGGCATGTTTCTCGGCCGAGACGGCCCACGGAACCGCGGCAAGGATGCAACTCATGGCCAGCAACAGCCGGCGACCGATCGGGCCAACCATCAAGGGGAATGCCTTTTTGAGCAGCGAATCATGTCAGCAACCCGGAGACATGATTTTACCATGCCGCAGGCGGCATTTCACGCGGCATTGGCATGGTTTGATGCACTAGGCGTTTGTTGGTAAACTCATGCGCCGTGCGGGAAGGCGCCGAACGTGCAATCCGAAAAGGGACAAACCATGCCCAATGAGACGCCCGCGGAATCCGCAAGCTTCGTTGAGGGCCCGATCGAGGGCGTGGTCTTCCGCCCTTTGACGCTCCACAAGGACCAGCGGGGCTGGTTGGCCGAGTTGTATCGCGAGGATGAGCTGCCGGCCGAGCAACATCCGGTGATGGGTTACGTGAGCCAGACGCAGCCCGGCATCGCTCGAGGACCGCACGAGCACGTCGATCAGACCGACTATTTCGCCTTTCTCGGGCCGGGTGATTTTATGATCTATCTGTGGGACGCGCGGGCCGGTTCGCCCACCCGCGGCCATCGCATCCGGGCGGCGGTGGGCGAGTCGAACCGGCAGACGGTGGTCGTTCCGCCCGGCGTGGTTCACGCCTATAAGAACGTGGGCGCGACGCCGGGCCTGGTCTTCGACGCGCCGAACCGGCTCTTCGCCGGCCACGGCAAGCGCGGCCCGGTCGATGAAATCCGCTACGAAGGTTGCCCCGATTGCCCGTATCGGCTCGACTAACCCTTCCCATCTGCGAGAACACGATGGCCGCGAATCCCTCGAACCAGGCGAACGTCTCGCGGCATGGCGGGACGCTGCTGCTTACAAGTACGGTGGTCGCCGCGCTCGGCTCGTTTCTGTTCGGCTTCGATACGGGCGTGATTTCGGGCACGGCAACGTCGCTGCAAAGCCTGTGGGGGTTGAACGATAACCTGTGGGGATTCACCGTGTCCATCGCCCTGATCGGCACGATGTTCGGCTCGTTCATGGTGGGTCGGCCATCGGACTGGTGGGGGCGGCGAAGGGTTCTGGCGGCGCTGGCCGCAACGTTCCTCATCTCGGCCATCGGCTGCGCGCTGGCCTGGAACTGGTATGTGCTGCTGGCGTTCCGCTTCCTCGGCGGGCTGGCCATCGGCGGCGCGTCGGTGGCTTGTCCCATGTACATCGCCGAGATTGCGCCGGCTGATCGTCGGGGAGTGTTGACGGCCGTCAGCCAACTGAACATCGTCATCGGCTTCGTGACCGTGTACTTTTCGAACTATGTGGTGGCTTGGTGTTTGGGCACGGGGTATCCCGACGTTTGGCGGTGGATGCTGGGCATCATGATCGTTCCCTCGGCGGCTTTCCTGGTTACTGTCCTGTTTATTCCGGAAAGTCCGCGATGGCTGGTCCGGCAGCGGCGCGAGGTGGAGGCCGCTGCGGTGTTGGCCCGCTTCGGCCGCGATGATCCGGCCCGTGAAACGGCCGAGATCGTCGAGTCGCTCCGCGAGGAGCGTCGTGTGGGACACCAGCACCTCTTGCAGCGAAAGTATTTGCGGCCGCTCTTGCTGGCCTGCATGATCGCCGCCTTCGGCCAGTTGGATGGCATCAACGCCATCGCCTATTACACGCCCCGCATCTTCGCCATGGCAGGCTACGACGCGCAGGACTCGCTGGGGCGAACGGTCATCATCGGGCTGACGAACTTGACCATGACCTTGGTGGGGCTGGCGCTGATCGATCGGGTCGGCCGCAAGGCCCTGCTGCTGGTCGGCTGCGTGACTTTCGTCATCTCCCACGCGCTGGCCGCCTGGATCTTCTACACCAACACCCAAGGCTGGCCCGTGCTGGTGGCCTTGATGGGCATCCAGAGCAGCCATGCCTACGCGGTCGGGGCGGTGATCTGGGCGTGCATCAACGAGTTGTTCCCCAATGCCGTGCGGGCTTCCGGCTCGGCCGTGGCCTGCTGCGTGATGTGGGTGTTCAATCTGCTGGTGAGTTGGTCGTTCCCCGTCATCGCCGGCTACGGCTACGCCTATGCCGCCTTCGCCTTCTACGGCTGCATGATGGTGATCTTCTTCGTGCTGGTGTGGAGGTTCCTGCCCGAGACGATGGGCATCTCCCTGGAAGAACTGCAAAAACGGCTCGGCATCGAGGATTGATCGACGTGACGCCAAAAGAGCGGCTCATCTGCGCCTTGGAGCGGCGGCGTCCGGACCGGCTGCCGGTGACGGTCCATCACGTGATGGAGCACTTCTTGAAGACCTACCTGGGCGGCATTTCCCGGCAGGCGTTCTTCGATCGCTTCGAGATGGACGCCATTCGCTGGGTCGTCGAGCATCGGCCGGATGAATCGGCCGGGGAATTCTACGAGCCGGCCCAGGGCGATCCGGGCTTCTTGGGCGCCCGCTGGATCGCCAGCGACCAGTGGCGGGTGCGGATCGAGCCGCTGGCCCAGGGCGAGTATGCCCCGCTCCGCTACCGCTTTGTCACGCCCAAGGGCGAGCTGACAACCGTACTGCAATCGAACCAGTACACCACCTGGGTCGCCGAGCGGCTGATCAAGCGGAAGGCCGACGTCGAGTTGATCGGCGAGTTCTGCCCGGCCCCCAAATGCGACGTGCCGGCCGTGAACCGCCAGGCCGAGGATTTCGGCCCCCGCGGCATTCTCCGTGGCCACGTCTGCTGTTTCGACGTCTTCGGCCAGCCGGGCTGCTGGCAGGACGCCGCCTGCCTGTTCGGCATCGAGCCGTTGATCCTGGCCACGTATGACGATCCGGCCTGGGTCCGCCAACTGTTGGGCATTCTCCAGCGCCGCAAGCTCGCCTTCGTCCGCTCGATGCGCGGGGCGGCCTTCGACCTGGTCGAGTTCGGCGGCGGCGACGCCAGCTCGACCGTGATTTCGCCGGCCATTTTCGACGAGTTCGTTGCCCCCTACGACGCGCCGATCATCGCCGCCCTGCACGCGGCCGGGCAGCGCGTCGTCTATCACACGTGCGGTGGAATGATGCCCTTGCTGGAGCGAATTGCCGGCATGAAGCCCGACGCCATGGAAACCTTCACCCCGCGCGGCATGGGCGGCGACGTCGACCTGGCCGAGGCCAAACGCCGCATCGGCGACCGGGTTTGTCTGATCGGCGGCTTCGACCAGTTCCACTTCCTCTCCGGCTGCACGCCCCAGCAGACGCGGGCCGAGGTCCGCCGCTGCTTCGAGGCCGCCGGGCGGAACGGCGGCTACATCCTCTGCCCGTCCGACCACTTCTTCGACGCCGACGTGGAACTCGTCCAGGCGTACGCCGACGAAGGGCGGCGCTGCGTATATGGATAGCTGACGCCCCGCCCGTACTCCTTTCTCCTGGAAAGCCGCGACCAGTGGTCGCGAGGCAACGGGCAAATCCTGGCCCTACGCTTCCCGCTCTCGTTGGTCGATAAGTTCCCGCAACCGGGCGGCAAGCTCCGCCGGAAGCCGGCTGCACCGACCTGGGTCGATTTGAGCCGAGTTGCCGACATGCCCGCATCTCCCATCCACCAACGTCAAACCGGGCGATTGCCGCCGCGCTGTCAAGAAGTCCCTGATCAAGCGCCGCTTGCGAGGGTTCTTTCCGCGGCCAATTCGCCGCCGTGGATACAATCGGGCAGGCCGACGCCGTGATAGGCGTTGCCGGCCAGTTGCACCCCGGGCAGCGCCGCCGCGCGGGCCTCGATCCGCGCCGTCAACTCCTTGTGGCCGACGTGATATTGCGGCATCGTGCCCGGCCAATGGGCTATGTCGCAAAAGCACGGCTCGCCGCGAATTCGCAGCAGCCGGGCCAGCTCTTTCAACACCAGCGGCTTCAGTTGGTCGTCGGGCATCTCGGCCATTTCGGGCCGCCGCGCCCCGCCCACGAACACCCGCAGCAACTCCGTTCCTTCCGGTGCGCGGTGCGGGTATTTTCGACTGCTGAAGCTGCATGCCAAAATGGGGCTCTGCTCGATCGCCGGAACCACGGCCCCCATCGCGATCATCGGATCGCCGATCTGATCCGAGCGATAGCCCAACGAGACGATGGCCGTGCCCGAGTGCCGGATCGAGGCCAGGTCGGCGGCCAGCGCGGCATCCAACGGTTGCAGCAATCGGGCCGTGACCGGCGAAGGCGTGGCGAGAACGAGGGCGGAAAACAATCCGGTTTCATGATTTCCTCCCCACACCCGCCACTGGTCGCCGGCGCGTTCGACGCGTGTTACCGGCGCGTTGAGTTGAATCGTGCCGGGCGGCAAGCGGGAAGCCAATGCTTCGACCAGGCTCGATAGCCCGTCGCGGAGCGTCACGAACATGCTGTAGCGGGCGCCGCTTTCGGCCGGGCCTTTCGGCCGGCTCTTCATCTGGCTGCGCATCGCCCGGATCAGGCTGCCGTGCATCCGCTCCATCTCGCGAAAGCGAGGCAGCGTGGCCAGCACGCTGAGCTTCTCCAGGTCGGCCGCGTAAACCGCGCTCACCAGCGGCTCGACCAGCCGGTCGAAGACCTCGCGCCCCAGGCGGCGGCGAACGAAGCCGGCCATGCTCTCGTCGGCCTCGTCGGCCCGCGGCGGAATAAAGTATTCCAGGGCCGCGCGCAGCTTGCCCAGCGGGCTCAAGAGGGGCGTCAGCGCCAGCGGCCAGAGCCGCGTGGGGGCCATCATCAGGAAGCCGTCGGGCAGCGCGTGCAACCGCCCGCGACGCACGACCAGCGTCCGCCGATAGGCCGGGTTCGTCTGGACCAACTGCTCTTCCAATCCCAGCCGTTTGCAGAGATTCACGCCCCAAGGGATGGTCGTAATGAAATTGTCGGCGCTCTGTTCGACCTGAAATCCCGCCTCATGCACCGTGGCAATGACGCCGCCGAGCCGCGGGCCTGCCTCAAAGAGCGTCACCCGGCACTGCGGCTCCAGTTCCACCAGCCGATGCGCAGCCGCCAGGCCGGCGATGCCGCCGCCGATCACGGCGATGCGTCGGGGAGAGGACTGGCTGGAACTCATATCGATGATTCTAGCGGAGTGCGCAAGCATCGCAACCACCAGAATCGTCGAAAGTTCTGCTGTCTACGAACTGGTCTTTCCCCTTTTCGTCCCCGCGAACTACTTCGCTCGGATGTTGAACATGGCCCGGCCGGCGGCGATGCGAGCTTGCAGATCGGGGCCCTCCAACTCGGCGACGACTTTCGCCAGGACATCCGGGATGGGGATTCCCTGGGGGCATTTTTCCAGGCAGGCGCCGCATTGGACGCATTGCGACGCGTGGCCCGGTGGGCCGCTGCCGACCATTCCGCTCGTGCGCAACGCATAGACGAACTTCGCCTCGTCCTCGGCCCCGAACATGTGCAGCTTGTTGTACTCCTCGAAGCACGCCGAAATCATGACGTCGGACGGACAGGGCAGGCAGTAACCGCAGCCGGTACAGCCCACCTTCATCAGTGTGCGATATTGCTCGGCGGCGCGGCGGACAAGGTCCAGTTCTTCCGCAGTGAGCGAGCCGGCCTCGGCCACATTGGCGATGGCCACGTTTTCCCGAACCTGGGCTTCTTCCGACATCCCCGAGAGAACCACTGTCGCTTCCGGCCGGTTCCAAACCCAGGCGCAGGGCCCGCTCGGCCGGTGTGCGCCGCACTCGGGCCTCGTTCCAGATGGCTTCCACGGCTGGCGGAACGACGTTGGCCAGGCTGCCGCCGCGGAGTGGCTCCATCACGATCACGCCCAGGCCCTGTTGGGCGGCGTACTCCAGCCCCGCCGTGCCCGCTTGGTAGTTTTCATCGAGATAGTTGTACTGAATCTGGCAAAAGACCCAGGGATAGGCGTCCACGATAGGCTTGAAATCGGCCGGCATGCCGTGGAAGGAAAAGCCGGCGTTGGCGATCCGCCCGTCTTGCCTGGCCTGATCGAGAAACTCGAGCGCGCCCAAGCGGCTGATTGCGTCCCACGACGCTCCGTCGAGCGAATGGAGCAGGTAGTAATCGATCTGCTGGGCACCGAGCTTCGCGAGTTGGGCCGCCAGGTAGCGGTCCATGTCCTGCCGATTCTCGATCATCCAGCAAGGCAGCTTCGTGGCGATCTTCACTTTGTCGCGGTAGCCGCCCCGCAGGGCCTTTCCCAACAGCGGTTCGCTCTGGCCGGCGTGGTAAGGCCAGGCCGTATCCAGATAGTTGACGCCCTGGTCGATGGCGTAATGAATCTGGTCGATAGCCCGCACCTCCTCGATCTTCCCGTCCTTGACGGGCAATCGCATGCAGCCGAAGCCCAAAATGGAAAGTTCATCGCCGTTTTTCGGCATTTTTCTGTATTGCATGGTTTAGCCCACCGGTTCTGGCTCAGGCCCGAGCCCGCGAAGACGCATTTACAAGACCTACGCGCTTGATCTCTCACAACCACAGGTGCAGCCGGCCGTCAAGCATGTCGGGCAGGGCCTTGGCGACGTGCTCGCGAACCTGGTTCGAGTGATACCGCGTGCTGAAGTGGCTGGCGATCACCAGTTCGTTGCGGAATCGGCTGCGACGCTCCAGCAGGTCGTCGAGGTGCATGTGGCCGAACTTGTGAATCTTGTCCCGCCGGTGCCGCGGCGAGACGAAGGTCATCTCCATGATGAGCACTTCGGCTTCGAACATGGCCGGGCAGGCGTCCAATCCGCCGGGCGAACTGTCGCCCAGATAGGCGATGCGCGGCAGCCGGACTTCGTTGGTGACCTCGGTGCCGGCGAGGCGCAGATCGCGGATTGCCTCGCCCGGCAGGCCGTGGAACTCGGGCTTGAGTTTCCGCCGCCGATCCCAGACGACAAAGCCCAGCGAGGGCACGGTATGCGTGGTGGCCGAGACGGTGACCACTTGCTCGCGCGACAGCTCGATCTCGTCGCCCGGCCTGGCCGGCAGCATCGTGCAAGGCAAGCGTCCGCGGTCCATGCGGCTCAGCAGCCGCATCACGCGCTGCATGGGTTCGATGGCCGCCTCGGGCAGATAGATCACCGGCGGCTCCATCTTCATCATCCGCCGCCGGGCCACATAGACCGGCAGCGCGATCAGATGGTCCATGTGCGTGTGCGAGACGAACCAGGTGGGCGTGCCCATGAACGACCACGGCTGGGCTCCCAGGTCGAAGCCGATCTTCAGCTCCGGAATCCGCCAATAGGTCTGCACCGCGGCTCGCGAGTACCCTTCGATGGAAAGGTCCTTGTGGACGAGCGTTTTCACCGGAGCGTTGTTGACCATGAACTAGTGGCTGGTGGTTAGTGGCCAGTGGCTAGTAGTCCGACACGCTTTATTTTTCGGGTGCCACGACTGGCTTGTCCAACCGTGTTTTGGCACTGCCGGGCAAGCCAGCGGCAGCACCCAACCCCACACTTCGACCGTGTCGGGCTACTAGCGGCCAGCCAAATCGCCCACCACAAACGCGTGGTGCACAGCCTAACATCATACCGGCCACCATCCGTTTCGCCCACTGGCCACTGACCACCGACCACCGACCACTAACCACTGCTCCCCGCGTGTTCGTACTCGTCGATGTTCGACAAATCCAAGGGCGCGGTGTTTTCGAGATTCGGCAACACCCAGATTTCGCCGAACAGCGCGTTCTGCTCGACGCGGATGTGATGATGGCGGACAAGCTCCAAGACGGCAAGGAAGATGCCCACCATGGTCGACTTGTGCATGCTGGGGTCGAAAAGGTCGTGGAACGAGAGCCGGCCCATTTCCAGCAGCCGGGCGTGGATGCGGGCCATGTAGACGTGGATCGGCGTGTCGTCGTAGACGATGCTCGACGGCTTGGACGCCTCCGTCTCGCGCATGATCCGGCCGAAGGCGCTTACCAGGTCCCACAGTTCCACTTCCTGGATCGGCTGGCCGGCCAAATCGCGATCATTCCGCGGCAGATCGGTGGAAAGCCGCGCGTAGCGCTGCTGCCAATCACGGCTGCGCTCTTCCAAAGCACTGGCGGCGTCGCGATATCGCTTGTATTCCAGCAAGCGGCGAACCAATTCCTGCCGCGGATCATCCAGCGCCTCCTCGACCTCGTCGCTCCGCGGCAACACCTGCTGCGACTTGATTTCGATCAGCAGGCTGGCGATCGCCAGAAAATCGCCCACCGCGTTGACATCCAACTGCTCCAGCACGGTCAGATATTGAAGGTACTGCTCGGTGATCGCCGCGATGGGAATATCGGTGATCTCCACCTCGTGCTTGCGCACCAGGTAGAGCAAGAGGTCCATCGGACCGCGGAACACGTTCAAGTCAACACGAAAGTCGATCACCGGTGCGGCAGTGGGGTGGGAGGCTTCAGTGGTCGGGTTCAGGATTCGGAACTCGAACTCGCGTCGGATCAGATCCTGAACCCTTTCAGTGTACCGGTCGGCAGGCGCGGCAGCGAGTGGTCGGGGCGGTCGCTACACCCTTCCTTGGTGAAAAAGGCCGCCCAGCCGCTATCATCAGTTTCGACCTCCGGGAGAACCCAACTTGAAACGCACCACAAGAGGGGGTCCGGTCAGTCGCTCTCGCCTGCCGGGCGAGACCGACCACCGAAAATCTTCCCCACGCGCCGGGTCCTTGTTGCCCGCCCTGACGCCGGTTAGACTGGCTGATAGCCCCCGTAGACGCGGCATCCTGCCGCGTCCTTGCGTGGCTCAATGCCGACAGGCACGGCATGAAGCGGCAGGATGCCGCTTCTACTTCTAGCGGGGGAGTCGCAGCAGTGTCAAACGAACAACTTTGGGCCCCATGGCGGCTCGCGTACATTCTGGGCGAAAAAGAGGTAACGCAGCCCTGCGACGACCAAGAACTATTGGTCGGCGGCGATGCCGAGTGCTTCCTCTGCCGCGCCGCGCCCGCGGGCGACGATCGGCAGCGGCTGGTCGTCGAACGGGGGGTGCACACGCTCACCGTACTGAACCGATATCCATACAATAATGGACACGTGCTGGTGGCCCCGCAGCGGCACTGCGCCCGACTCAGCGAGCTTGGCGACGAGCTCCAGTTGGAACTTCAGCAGACGATCACCCGCACGGTCGGCATATTGGAAAAAGTGATGCACCCGCAGGGCTTCAACATCGGCTTGAACATCGGCCAGGCGGCGGGGGCGGGACTGCCCGGCCATCTCCACTGGCACATCGTGCCCCGCTGGATCGGCGACACGAACTTTATGCCCACCATCGCCGGCGTGCACACCATCCCGCAGGCGTTGGACGCCCTGTGGGAGTTGATTACCAAAGAACTGAAAAAACGGTAGGAGCGATCTGCTATTGGCAGTCAGCTTTCAGCAGTCGAATGGACGAGTGCGCGAACCGATCCTCCAACCGCCGGCTTCCGCCGGCGGCTATTCGTTCGCCAACACCTAGCCCCTTGCCATGTCCGACGTTCCTCAAGAAGGCGAACCGCTCGAAAAGAACCAGCCCTTCACCATTGAAGTGGCCGAGCGGGTTCGCCGCCTGCCCCCCTATCTTTTTGCCGAAATCAACCGCCTGATGTACGAGAAGCGGCGGGCGGGGGCCGACGTGATCGACCTCGGCATGGGCAACCCCAGCGACCCGCCGCAAGACCTGGTGGTCGAGAAGCTGGCCGAAGCGGCCCGCGACCCGAAGAACCACGGCTATGCGCCCGCCCAAGGCATCATGAGCCTGCGCCGCGAAGTGGCCGCCAAGTATTTCAAGCAGTACGGCGTGCACCTCGATCCGCAGCGGGAAACGATCGTCTGCCTCGGCTCGAAAGAGGGTTTCAGCCACATGTGCCTGGCCCTGGTCGGTCCGGGCGACACGGCGATTGTGCCGGCCCCCTCGTACCCGGCCCACCTCTACGCCGTAGCCATGGCGGCCGCCAATGCCATCCTGCTGGAAGTGGCCGATAGCGCAAAACTCCTGGCGAACATCGACTACACCTGCCGGCACCTGGTTCCGCGGCCGAAGCTGCTGGTGGTGAACTTTCCCCACAACCCGAGCACGGCCGTGGTCGAGCCCGAGTTCTACGTCGAGGTGGTGAAGCTGGCCAAGCGCTACGGGTTCATGGTCATCAGCGATCTGGCCTACGCCGACGTGACGTTCGACGGCTATCGAACGCCCAGTTTTTTGGCCGCCCCGGGTGCGCTCGACGTCGGCGTGGAACTGACCACGATGAGCAAGGGCTACAACATGGCCGGCTGGCGGGTCGGCTTCGCGGCCGGCAATGCCGAGATGCTCCGCGCCCTCTCAACGATCAAAGGCTACTACGATTACGGCATGTTCCGGCCCATCCAGATCGCCGCCATCATGGCCCTGCGGCATACCGACGCGGCCGTCGAGGCCCAGGCGGCCATCTATCAGGGCCGGCGCAACGTGCTTTGCGAAGGGCTCGAACGGATCGGCTGGCCGGTGGAACGGCCCAAGGCGAGCATGTTCGTGTGGGCGAAAATCCCCGAGCCCTGGTCCAAACAGATGACGTCCTTCGATTTTGCCATGAAGTTGCTGAAGGAGGGGGACGTGGTGGTAAGCCCCGGCGCCGCCTTCGGACCGGCCGGCGAAGGCTACCTCCGCCTGGCACTGGTGGAAAACGAAAACCGGCTCCGCCAGGCCGTCCGCCAGATCGGACGGTGTTTGGGGAAGTGAGGAAAGGGATTGGGGATTAGGGATTAGATTTGAGCTATGCTTGCCGTGGGGAAACGCCGCGACTTTGGGCGGCCAATCCCTAATCCCCATTCCCTAATCCCCTGTGCAACACGAACAGTTCCAACTCCACGCCGACATCGAGCAGCGCCACTGGTGGTTCGTCGCGCGGCGGCAGATTCTCTGCCGGCTGGTGGCCGAAGTGCTGCTCCCGTCGCCGGAAACGGTCGTCATCGACGTCGGCTGCGGCACGGGCGGCAATATTGCCGCGCTGGCTCCGCAGTATCGTTGCGTCGGCATCGACACCTCGGACGAAGCGATCGAGCTGGCCCGGCAGCGATTCGCCCAAGTGCAGTTCATCGCCGGCCGTGCGCCCATGACCTGGGCGAGTTGACCGGCCAGGCCCGGCTGATGCTGCTGACCGACGTGCTGGAGCACATCGCCGACGACTACGCCATGCTCTCCGAATTGCTGGCCGCGGCCAGCCCGGGCTGCCACTTCCTGCTGACCGTGCCGGCCGACGAGTCGCTCTGGAGCGAGCACGACGAATCGTTCGGACACTATCGCCGCTACGATCGGGCACGACTGGAAGGCGTTTGGGCCGGCCTGCCGGTCACCACGCTGCTGCTCTCCTATTTCAACTCGCGATTGCTGCCGATGGTGCGAACGGTTCGAGCCTGGAACCAGCGGCGCGGCCGCGCCGCAGGTCGGGCGGGAACCGATTTCTGGCTGCCCAGCCGGCCGGTAAACTCGACGCTAACCGCGCTGTTTGCCGGCGAAGCCAACCGGCTGATCGCTGCCATGCACCAGCGGACGCGCGCCTATCGGTCCGGCGCGAGCCTGGTGGCCCTGCTCCGCCGGGAAGCCGGTCCGACCGCCATCCGCCCCAAGCCGGCTGGCCTGCCCCCCGATCGCCGGTAGAAGTTACTTCTTGCCAAAAAGGCACACGTTGCTTCTGCGTTGCACGGCGTCTTTGTGGCAAGCTCGTCTCTTGGCAACTGGTTTTCGGGCTGAAGGGGCGTTAGAATGCATCAAAGGCCGCGTGCGGTCCGCGCATAAAAAATGAGGGTGCTTGCTCGCCGGTACAAGAACCCTCACTTCAGGCTGCCCAGATTCGCAATCGGTGAAGATTGTCAATCCGAAGACCCGCAGCCGTTAGAAGGTCTATCGGGTCGGCAGGCCACCCGACTTGAGGTTGCTCGAATCAAGGGATGAAATCGCATGATGCCCCCCATCGCAAAACTTGCCCTGGAAGACGGAACGGTGCTTTGCGGGAACGGCGTTCGGCGCCGAGGGCGAGGTCGACGGCGAAGTCTGCTTCAACACCTCGATGACCGGCTATCAGGAAATCCTCACCGATCCGAGCTATCGCGGCCAGATCGTCACGATGACCTACACGCAGATCGGCAATTACGGCGTGAACGCCGAAGACGTCGAGAGCCGCAAGCCGCACCTGGCCGGATTCATCGTCCGCGAGAAGAGCCGGCGGGTGAGCAACTTCCGCGCCGACGGCCGACTTGGATAGCTATCTGAAACACTGGAACATCGTCGGCCTCGAAGGGATCGACACTCGGGCGCTGGTGCGCCGGTTGCGAATCCGCGGGGCCATGAAGGGCGTGCTTTCCTCGGCCGATCTCGACGACGCCCGGCTGGTGGCCAAGGCCAAGGCCAGTCCGGGCCTGGTCGGCCGCGATCTGGTGCGAGAGGTGATTCCCGAAAAGCCCGTCGAGTGGACCGGCGCCCTGAGCCCGTGGGCGAAGCTGCACGCGGTCGAATATCCCGAGCCGGGACCCGATGCCCCGCACGTCGTGGCGCTGGACTACGGCATGAAGTGGAACATCGCCCGGCACCTGTTCAGCATGGGTTGCCGGGTGACGATTCTGCCGGGCACCGCCACGGCCGAGGACGTGTTGGCCCGGCGGCCCGACGGCGTGTTTCTCTCCAACGGGCCCGGCGATCCCGAACCGCTGGACTACGCCCAGCAAACGATCCGCGGCTTGCTGGGCAAGAAGCCGATCTTCGGCATCTGCCTGGGCCATCAACTGCTGGCGTTGGCCTGCGGGGCGAAGACCTACAAGCTGAAGTTCGGCCATCGCGGCGCGAATCAGCCCGTGCTGAACAAGCAGAACGGCCGGGTGGAAATCACCACCCAGAACCACGGCTTCGCCGTCGAGGCCGATTCTCTGCCCGACGATCTGGAAGTGACGCACATGAACCTCAACGACAACACGATCGAGGGCATGCGCCACCGCAAGCAGCCGGCGTTCAGCGTGCAGTATCACCCTGAGGCCTCAGCCGGCCCCCACGACAGCAACTATCTTTTTGGCCAGTTCCGAGCGATGCTGCCGTAGGGTATACTGAATAGTTGCCTTACTTCCTCCGGAGCAGATGGGGATGATGCGTCCACTTGGCTATCTCTTGGCGCTTGCGGCGTTGCTCGGCCTGCCGGCAGGCGGCCGGTGTCTGGAGCAGCCTCCCCCGGCAACGCCGCCGGCCGACGCCAATTCTGCCGACGCCTTCGCCACGGACCTCGAGAAACTGGTGCTGGCGCTGGGATATCCCAAGAGCACGGCCGACGATTTCCTGCGGCTGGTGCGCCCTGGAAATGCGAGCAATGGCGGCAGAAACTTGCCCAAACGCGGGCGGCCGCCCACGGCCCCACCGAAGACGTGGTGCGGACGGAACTGGAAACCATTCGGGAGCTACGCGAAAAACTGGACCGGGAGTTCACCGTCTGCGGAAGACGAGGCGAGCTCAAATACTTCTATCTGCCGGAGGTCATCAAGGGCAAGAAGGCGAGTGCCTCGGCTACTGCCAACTGGTCTATATCCTGGCCAAATCGCTGGGGATTGCCGTCCAGCCGATCGAGGTCCTGGAACTGGTTTTCGGACCGCTGCCGACGGGCGAGTCGCACGTGGCCTGCCTCGTCGGCCGCAGCGACGGCGGTGTGATGATCCTCGACTTGGCGCAGCGTTACACCAGCAAGACGTTCGGCTTCGCCGATCAGTACGTCGAGGCCGGCAATTACTGGCAGCTCCGCCGCCCGGCGAATCCGCTGGGTCTGTACCGCAAAATTCAAGTCTGGGACGAACACCAACTCGTGGGCGGAATCTTCAGCAATTTGGGGATCGCCTATATGGAGACGGGCCACCTCGACCAGGCACTGACCTGCTGCACAAAGGCTGTCGAGTTGAACCCCAAGCTGGCCGAAGGCTTCAACAACCGCGCCAACGTCTACGGCGCCTTGGGGCAATTCGATCGGGCGATTTCGGATTACAACAAGGCCATCGAACTGAATCCCCAGTGCGCCGGCGCCTTTGACAACCGCGGAATGACCTACGCCTGCGCCGGAAAGCACGAACTGGCCCTCGCCGACTGCAACAAGGCCATCGAGCTGAATCCCAATATGGCCTCCGCCTATCTCAACCGAGCGCAAGCCCAGGCGGGACTCGCCAAGACCGACGACGCCAAGAAGGACCTTCAAAGGGCGCTCGCCCTGGATGCCACGCTCAAAGAACGGGCGAAGAAGATCTCCGATCAGTTCAAGCTGGGACTTTGACTCCGGTTCCGCATGCCTACCTCGGCGGCCCGGGGCGCTCGACCATCAACTGGCCCGTCTTCGGGTCGTAGACGTATCTCGAGCCGTGGGGCAACTGCGGCAGAACGATGTCGTTGTCCTTGATGATCTTCTGCATGAACTCTTCGTGCGACTTTGGCACCCGGTTCTCCGTCGCCGTGAAAAGCTGCATCGCCTTGGGAATCCGCACGCTGAAGGTGAGCCGCTCCTCGGTCGTGAAATAGATCGACATGGGCGTGGTCAACACGCCGGCGCCGTAGTCGTGCCCCTTCGCGCCCACGCCGAACTCGGCCTTCTCCCGCGGCCCTTCCGGCTCGGTCGCGGCCGGCGGCGCGGCAACGGTTGTGCCGGATGGCGCCGCCGTATCAGGCCCGGGCGCTACGGGCGGCGGCGGTGGCGGAGGAGGAGGAGGCGCAGCGGCTTCCGTCGGCGGCGAGGTGCGGGGCGGCGTCGAATCGCCCGCCGGGCAACCGGCCAACACGATAAGCCCCAACGTCAACAGAATCAGGCGCATCTGCAAAAAGGTCCCCTCTCCGGGCACCGGCCGAAGGTTAGGCGGGAGAGGGGAAATTCGTTCGTCAATTTTCATCGTCGAACCCTCTGATGTTATCGTGTGTCGCCTGCGTCCGCCGGCATATCCGCCAGCCGAAACCGCCACTGCTCCATCTCGGTCAACACGGCCTGACGCGTCATATTGTAATCCAGCGGTGTGATGGTCACCTTGCCTTTTTCGAGGGCCGACAGGTCGGTTTCGTGTCCCGCCATGGCGGCCGGTGGGCCACCGGCCAACCAAAAATACTCGCGGCCAAACGGATCGATCCGCTTCTCGAAGCGATCGCCATAGCGGGTCACATTCATCGGCACCACGCATACTTCGGGCGTGCCCCGCAGCGCGGCGGTGGGGATGTTCAAATTGTAGAGTTCCGGCTCGGGACCCTTGCGATCCAGGATTTGGCGGAGGATCTCGCAGGCCAGCCGGGCAGCCTTGTCGAAACGGGCGTGCTCGTCGAACTGCAACGAGACGGCCGCGCTGGTGATGCCGAAGAAGGCCCCTTCGATGGCCGCCGCCACCGTGCCCGAGTAAAGCACGTTGATCCCCGCATTCAGTCCGCTGTTGATGCCGCTGACCACCAGATCGGGCGGACGCGGGCAGAACTGGTGGATGCCGAGCTTCACGCAATCGGCCGGGCTGCCTTCGACGGCCCAGCCCCATCGCCGATCGCCGTTGCTTTCGTCTTCGTCGCGGAACACTTTCTTGACGATCAGCGGCGTCAGATAAGTAATGGAATGGCCCACGCCGCTCTGTTCCGTGGCCGGGGCCGCCACGACCACCTCGCCGAGCCCGCGCAGTTCCCGTTCGAGGGCCCGCAAGCCCGGGAGCATAGATGCCGTCGTCGTTGGTCAGAAGGATCAGCACGATTGAGATTCGAGTGATAGCGGTGCCTCGCAACAGCCGCCAGCCATTCGCCAGGTTCGCTCAAAACTATATATGTATCATCTTCGCGGAGGACAATCCATTGCGGGCGACCGCGCCCAGGCTTCCGTGACATGCCGGAGAAAACTCACCCCCCTTCCAGCCCACGGCGCGTCTCGCTCACCGGTTAACCGTTGCTAGCATCCCCCGCCACAGCGCTAGTCGGCCGCCGAAACTGGTCTTGGTGATTTGCGCGGCCGAAGGTAAGTTTTGTACATCTTACAACGTCCCGAAGGGACTCGGGAAGCGAGGCCAAGCATGGAAGCTCGAATCGATCGGACCGCCGGCCGGGCGGCCCTGCGACGGACCGCACTCTTGGCGGCCGTGCTGCTGGTGGCGATGGGCGCCCGCCAGCGAACCGACAACTTCATCGTCGAGACGGCCGATCCCAATTTTGCTCAGCAGATGGCCCAGGCCGCGGAGAAGTATCGCCACGATCTGGCCATCGAGTGGCTCGGCAAGCCGATGCCCAATTGGGCCCAGCCGTGCGTGATGGAGGTCCGGGTGGGACCAAATCTCGGCGCCGGCGGGGCCACCACCTTCGTCTTCGACCACGGCGAAGTGTTCAACTGGCGGATGTCGATCCAGGGTTCCCCCGAACGGCTCTTGGATTCGGTGCTGCCGCACGAAGTTACCCACACGATCTTCGCCAGCCAGTTCCGCCAGCCGCTGCCGCGCTGGGCCGACGAAGGGGGCGCCACGAGCGTCGAGCACGCCAGCGAAAAAAACAAATACCGGCAGATGCTCAACCAGTTCCTGCGTACGGGCCACGGCATCGCCTTCAGCCGGATGTTCGCCATGACCGACTACCCGGCTGACATCATGCCGCTCTACGCCGAAGGCTATTCGCTGGCCGAATACTTGATCGGGGTCGGCGGGCGGCGGAAATACGTCGAGTTCCTCGCCGACGGGCTGCAAAGCGACGACTGGGCCGGCGCCGTCCAGCGCAACTACGGCGCGAAGGACCTCGGCACGTTGCAAAACACCTGGCTGGCGTGGGTGAGCCAAGGCATGCCGCCGTTGAAGCCGCGCGAGGTTTCGCCGGCGGGCGACATGCTGGCCGCCGCCCCACGCCGCCCGCGGCCCGAGCCGAACTTGATTTACCACCTGCCCGATCAGCCTGCACCGGCCGCGACCCCGGCTGCGTTGCCGGCCTCGTCGCCGATTACGACGCCGGGCGAGATGGTGCCGGTCCATATCCAGACGCCGCCCGATCTGGCTGCCGCCCCCGCGGGTGAAGGCTCCGGAGTAACGGCCGTCGCTGCCGCCGCGCCGCTGCGATCGACCGTCGCCGCAACCGGTTGGATCGATCCAAGGCCGTCGGTTTTGCCGCCGGCGCAGCTTGCGGCAGGTCAACCGCGCCGAAGGCCAGTGCCTCGCCCGATTCCGGCTGGCGTGCGCCCGGCTCACCCGCAGTGCCGCCGGGCGTCGACCCCCTGCCGACCCAAGTCACCCATCCGCAGCCGATGGAGCCCCCGCGGCAAAGCGTGGTGGGGCAGTAGCCGGCGCACGTCAAGGCAAGTCGCCTCTCCGGGCGCCGACCGCAGGTCGGCCGGGAGACGGGACGTACGCTCCATGAACGAAACGCTCCGATCGATCTACGCCCGGCACAGTGTCCGCCTCTTCACCGACCAGGAAGTGGCCGAAGCCGACGTCCGCGCGATTCTCGACGCAGCCAACCGCGCCCCATCGGCCCACAATCAGCAGTCGTGGCGATTCATCGTCCTTCGCGGCGAGAAGAAACACGGCTTGGCCGAGTTGGTGGGCGGCCGGGCGAGCGATTTCCCCCGCCCCTCGTCGATCCTGCTCCGCATGGCCGCCCGCAGCATCACGGGCGCCCCGGTCGTCGTGGCGGTGGCCAACACCGGCGAGCTGATTCGCCACGGCTCCGAGCTCTTCCAGGTCGATCAGCAGGCGGCGCGAGACTTCTTCCGCACCATGGAAATCCAGAGTCTCGGCGGCCGCCGTCGAAAACCTGCTCCTGGCCGCCACCTCGCTGGGGATCGGCTCCGTGTGGCTGGGCATTCTGTTCCTGATGAAGCAGCAGGTATTGGAGTATCTCGGCCAGCCGGAAGGCGAGTTCATGGCCGTCATCCCGCTGGGCTATCCGGCAAGAACCACGCAAGGCCCCCGCAAACGCCCGCTGGAAGCGATCGTCAAGTATCTGGATTGATCCCCTACATTGGCCGCCCCGGCAACTGATTCCGCCTCTTGATCCAGATCAAGGTCTTAACGCTGGACAAACGATAAAATTGCATTGTCCAACAAGTCCCATTCCATCGGCAGACCAATCCATGAAACCCACCGACATTCTCACCAGCGAACACCGCGTCATCCAACAGGTGTTGGGCTGTCTGGAGGCGATCGCGCGGCAGGCCCGGTCCGGCGGCCGGCTCGACCGCCAATCGGCCGCCAAGGCGATCGATTTCCTGCGTGGTTTTGCCGACCGCTGCCATCACGGCAAGGAGGAAACGTACCTCTTCCCGGCCCTCGAAGCCAAGGGCTTTCCCCGCGATGGCGGACCGACCGGCGTGATGCTCCACGAGCACGAGCAAGGCCGGGCACACGTCCGCGGCATGGCCGAGAGCCTCGAAGCGGCCGCCGCCGGCGATCCCGCCGCGCTCCGCCAATTCCTCGCCGACGCGGAAGGCTACGTCGCCCTGCTCCGCGAGCACATCTACAAAGAAGACCACATCCTCTTCCAGCTCGCCGACCGTACGCTCACCGACGAGGACCAGCGAACATTGCTCGGCGCGTTCCAGAAAGTCGAGACGCAGGAAATGGGCGCAGGCACGCACGAAAAGTACCTGCAAATCACCCAGGACCTGGCCAAACAATACGGCGTCGCCGCGGCAGTCGAGACTTCCGCCGGGCATTTCCACTGCTGCGGACACTAGCTCGATAATCCGTGCCGTCAAGGGAGTCTAGGCAATTGGCGGCGGGATTCAACGATTTGCCGGCCCGATCGCCCGAATTCTCGCTGCCGGCTGCCTTTATGCGCCCGGTAGCGGTTGACACAACCCCCCGGCAGCCGAGACAATTAGGAAACGTGCTGACGGGTCGGGGCGGCAGTGGTACCGCCGGCCGGCGTCGGCATCCACGGGGGTGGCCGTGCAACTGCCGCCCCCACGAAAGAGAGACTGATCCCCGTAGGAAACCTGCATGCGGTTCTATTCGTTCGTTCTGAAAAACGTGGTCCGCCGCCGCGTCCGATCGACGCTCACCGTGATCGGCATGGCGGTGGCCGTCGGCGCCGTGGTCGCATTGATCGGCGTGTCCAACGGCACGGAGCGATCGTTCAAGGAAATCTACAAGCGCCAAAACATCGCCATCATCGTTGATCAGCACGGGGCCAAACAGCGTTTGACGAGCGTGTTGGACGAAAAGCTCGGCGAGCAGATCGCCAAGATTCCCGGCGTCCAGCAGGTCAATGGGGGGCTGGTCGATTACACGTCGCTGGAAGACTTGGGCGCCGACGCGGTCATCGTCAACGGCTGGCAGGCCGACGCCCCGCTGATGAAGAAGCTCGACGTCGTGCCGGGCGGGCGGCTGCTGAAGGCAGACGATACGCATTGCGTGATGTTTGGCGAGGAGTTGGCTGTGGCCCTGGAAAAGCACGTGGGCGACAAAATTCCGCTCTTCGAGAGCGGCAACTACACCATCGTGGGCATCTTCCGCAGCCCCATCAGTTATGAAAACCGCAGCATGGTGCTGTTGCTGCCCGAGCTACAGCGGCTCATGGACCGGCAAGGCATGGTAACGGGTTTCGCCGTGATGATCGATCATCCCGAGGATGAGGCCGAAGTGCAGCGGATTTGCGACGCCATCAAGGCGCTGGGGCCGAGGATTCAAGCCCGTTCCGCCGCCGAGACGGTCAGCACAACGACCGAAATCCGTTTCATCCGCGCCACGTCCTGGATCACCTCCGCCATCGCCATCGTCATCGGCGCCGTGGGCATGTTGAACACGATGATCATGTCGGTTTCCGAGCGGACCCGCGAGATCGGCATTCTGCGGGCCATCGGCTGGCGGCGGTTGCGAATCGTGCGGATGATCTTGGTCGAGTCGGTCTTGTTGAGCCTTAGCGGCGGAGTGGTCGGCACGATCCTGGCAGTCGTTCTCACGCGACTGCTAGGCAAACACCCCGCCGTCGCGGGCCTCATCGACACGCATATCACTCCCGGCGTGCTGGTATTCGGCATTTTTAGCGCACTGCTGGTGGGGCTTCTGGGCGCGGCCTATCCGGCATTTCGCGGCGCACAGCTTCTGCCGACGGAGGCCCTCCGCCATGAATAGCCGAGACCCCTCCCTGTTCCGCACCGAGCACCTCTGCAAGCTGTACCCCGACGGCCAGGTCCACGCCTTGGAGGACGTGACGATCAGCGTCCACCGCGGCGAGTACGTGGCCATCATGGGCCCCAGCGGCAGCGGCAAATCGACCTTGTTGAACCTCTTCGGCGCACTCGACAAGCCTACCTCCGGCGAAATCTATTTCGACGGCAAGCCGATGTCGAAGATTCCCGACCTCGACCGGCTCCGCGTGCAGAAGTTCGGCTTCGTCTTCCAATCGTTCCACCTCCTGCCGATCCTGACGTCGGTGGAGAACGTGCAGGTGCCGATGTTCGAGGGCACGCTGGGGGCCGCCGCCCGCGTGCGAAAGGCCAAAGAACTGCTTGCCTTGGTGGGCATGGAACACCGCTTCAACCATCTGCCGCAGAAGCTGTCGGTGGGCGAACGGCAACGGGTGGCCATCGCCCGCTCGCTGGCCAATGACCCGACGGCGCTGCTGGCCGACGAGCCGACCGGCAACCTCGATTCGGTGTCCGCCGAGGGCGTCTTCGAGCTGTTCGCCCAATTGCACCGCGAGCAAGGCATGACGATCGTGCTGATCACGCATGACGAGGAGTTCGGCCGCCGGGCGCAGCGCACGATTCGCATGCAGGATGGCCGCATCCTGTCGGATGTCTTTAGCGAGCGGCGTCGCCTCCGTACGCCGCTGCCGCCGTTCGCGGTGTGAACGGGAAAGGAAGTACAACGACATCCCCTTTCACAAATCCCGCCACGCTTCGTCCTCCTCCGGCCGAAGCCAATCTTGGGCGAGCACCGCTTCGCTCGCCAGCGCTGTAGGCACGGCTCGCAGCCCGGCTCGTTGCCGCAGTGCCTCGACATAATGAGCCAGATCGTCGAGACACTCTTCCGGCAAGTCTTCGACCGCCTTGACGATAGCTTCTTTCGCGGTCATCTTGCAATTCCCCTTGCACAAAGACGGACACGGGCTAGGTCTTCGACGCGGCGACTCCTTCACAAAAGTATTATAACCCGCCACCGGTGGCCGGCCAACGGGGTGAACACATTGTTGGGGCGGCAGTACAACTGCCATCCCAACGATCTTGCTCAGATCACGATTTCAACGGGCTGCTAACCCAGAAAGCCGCGATAGACCACATAGGCCGCCACCGCGATAAGACTGCCGGCGGCGATGGCGCGTATCCGCGCCGGGCAGAGAGCCATGGCGAACATGCCGGCCGCGAAGATCACGGTCGCGCCAATGTCGCCCAGCGCACCATCGGATAGGCGAACGTCGCGCCCGAAAAAGGCCAGAACAGCGGCACGCCCCAGACGGGCAAGTCCTTGCCAATGGAAAACAGTATGTCCATCAACAGGTGACTGTACGCCGCCACTACGCCGACCACCAACCAGAGCAACAATTCCGAGCCGCTCCGGCGCGGCGATTCCGTGTGCCCGCCGGCGATCGCGAACATTGGCCAGCGCCGGGCCAGCCACTTCTGCGTCTTGGTCATCGCGTCGGTTCGATAGATCACCGCCGACGCGACCGCCCCCAACATGCCGGCGACCAACAGATTGTGAGCCCAGACGCGATGCCCTTCGCTATAGCAAAGTGGTCCGCCGAGGATCGTCAGCCCGTCGCAATCGGGAAGGATGGCGGCGATGCCCGCCCATGCGGCAATTTGCCATCCGTGTCGCCGCTGGAGTCCCAGGGCCAGCGCCCGTCGATCCCGAGCATGGCATGTTCGTAGATCGTCATGGCTTCTCCTATGGAGTCCTGCATTACGACCGGAACTGTTCCACAATCAACAACGGAACGAACAGGTTCGCGGCGCCGTCGTCTATTTCTGCTGCAATGCGGCCAGCGACTTCCGCCAAAAGGCCTCTTCCGTCAACAATCCGTTGTTCTTGGCGAAGACAATCAATTCCTTGAATCGCTTTTCGGGATCGGCCTTGGTGGCGTAGCACAATTTGGCCAGGCACTGCGGGCAGAGCCAGAGCGGATGGCGATCCATTTCGTCCCGATTGTTCGCGCCGCACATGCAGCACTCGTAGTCGATGCAATGCTCCAGCGAGAAAAGGTGCCCCGTCTCATGCGTCATGACCCTCAGTGTGCGGCGCAGCGCGAGCCGAAACGCCTCGTCGCTTTCGGCCGAATCGCCGAACCGGTGGATCGACCATACGCCCACCCGATTGCTCGGCACGGCCTGCCCGTAGACAAAGTTCCAGTCGCCGCCCGGCCAGAGATCGGTGGCTGTCACGGCCACCAACGCGGCAGCGTCGTCGGGCAACCGCGGTTTGAGCAGGTCTTCGAGAACGTATGCCGTGAGAATTTGGGTCGTTCCCCGCGAGGTCTGCCGCTTCGCCCGGGCGGGGATCAACGCGATCGGCACATTGTCCCCCAGGCGAACGGGCAATTGAAACCAGATGCTCGTGTACTCGACCCCAAGCTCCAAGATTTTCCGCTCCGACGGCTTAAAGCTGTCCAAGGGGCAAATGTAGATGATGTTCCGCTTCGGGTCGGCGACCGCTTTGCGGGTGCGGACGTAGGCGTCGTAGCGCTGGCCGAAATCCAACTCGCCGTGTTCTTTTCTCCAGTCGCCCGGCTGGGGCTTGGCCAACCGTGTGTGCAAGGGGACCAGTCGTTGCAGTGGCGGAGGCAAGACCGAGTCGTCCGATGGTTCATCCGCGGTCAACTTCATTCTTGCCCCAGTCAGTCCGGTCGCCGCCGCCAGGACAAGCACGCAGAGGGCGGCCGGTATTTTCCCCCCGAGCGTGTGCGCGGCAAGAACGGCGGCAAACAACGCCACAAGCACCAGGAGCATGCTGAGCTCGACGCCATACAATGCGACCGCGGGCCGGCCGTCGGCCAGCGCCACAAAAGAAAGAAAGCTCCCGCCGGTGAGGAAGCCCACGGCCAGGACAAGCAGAGGCGTCTTTCGACCGCTGCGACGCTCAACGCGTTCCGCGCTCATGGCCAGCGCCTCCCTGGAGCGACCGGGCACGCCACGTGCCGCTTGGGTTGCAGCGGCAGCCGTACTGCCGCCCCAACGTGCGAGCATTCGCCTCCATCGTAGCGTGATCCTCGCAACGGGGCAAGCGTCAGGCCGCCTCGCGCCGATCCGATCGTGGCGGGGTCGCGCCCTGTGGGCGGAGCCGAAACCAATGAGTCATCCACGCGCCGGTGGTCGAGCCCAGCAGCACGCCGGCGACCACGTCGCCCACGAAGTGGTAATTCATGCCCACCAGCGCCACGCACACGCCTGCGCCGATCAGCGCATCGAGCCACCGCCAACGCGGATAGCTGAACCAGAGGACCGAGAGGACGGCACAGAACATGGCCGCGTGGCCGGATGGAAACGCCTCGAAAGCTCCGCCGGAGTGAAAGGGATGAAAGCCGTAGTCGCCACTGCCGATCAGCGAGGGATAGTCCAATTTCCAGGTGTCGGGCCAGTAGCGGCCGGACGCCCATTTCAGCAGTTGCTTCAGCAGCGTGGTCACGACCAGGCTGACGGAGACGGCCAAGAGCGTCTCTTGAAAGTGTCCGCCCCGCTTCCACGCCCGCCACAAGAGCGCCAGCACGACTCCCGCGGCCGCGGCCACCTTCATCCACAGCGAAACCAGCGGCGGCCATCGCCATAGCCACGCCGGCAGGAAGCGATGCTCGTGAATGAACCACGCCACCGGCCGATCGACGAAAAAATAGCAGACGACCACCAGGCCAATGCCCAGGATTAGCGCAACGGCCGTCTTAGTCAGCAACGATCTGGCGGTCACGACGGTTTGGTGGAAATGGGCATTGTGGTGCAGGCGTCCCGCCTGCGCCTGTGCAGCCGAGGCGGCCGCACCACAAAACGGGATTCGCGTCAAGCAAGTCGTCCATTCTACGGCCGGCCAGCCGCCCGGACCATGCCCACCGGCCCTTGCTTAACCGCTTTTGCCCTGCTAAATTGCTCCCTATTCCGGCCGATAATCGTCTTGATCCCGGGCAGCACAAGGAGCCGCGAGTATGGCAGCATTTCCCGATTTGGGCAAGATCGCGTTTGAAGGTCCCGCCTCGAAAAACCCCTTGGCCTTCCGCTACTACGACGAAAACGAGATGGTCGAAGGCAAGCCGATGAAGGCGCAGCTTCGCTTCAGCGTGGCCTATTGGCACACCATGCGGGGCACCGGCGGCGATCCGTTCGGCGCCGGCACGATGCTCCGGCCCTGGGACGACGGCAGCGATTCGTTGCCCAACGCGCGTAAAACGAGTGGAAGCGGCCTTCGAGTTCATGGATAAGCTCGGCGCCCCCTTCTTCTGCTTCCACGACCGCGACATCGCCCCGGAAGGCGCATCGCTCGCCGAAACCAACAAGAGCCTCGATGCCGTGGTCAAAGCCATTAGCCAGCAGATGCAGCGCACGGGCATCCGGCTGCTGTGGGGCACCGCCAATCTCTTCAGCCATCCCCGCTACGTGCACGGCGCCGCCACCAGTTGCAACGCCGACGCCTTCGCCTTCGCCGCCGCGCAGGTCAAGAAGGCCCTCGATGTCACCAAGGAGTTGGGCGGGGCCGGCTACGTGTTCTGGGGCGGCCGCGAAGGCTATCAGACTTTCTGGAACACCGACATGAAGCGGGAACTCGACCATCTGGCCGCCTTCATGCACATGGCCGTCGACTACGCCCGCGAAATCGGCTTCACCGGCAAGTTCTACATCGAGCCCAAGCCCAAGGAGCCGACCAAGCATCAATACGATTTCGACGCCGCGGCCTGCATCAATTTCCTCCGCGCCTATGGGCTGACCGAGCATTTCAAGCTCAACATCGAGACCAACCACGCCACCCTGGCGGGCCACGACGTCGAGCACGAGCTGGACTATGCCGGCCAGCAGGGCTTTTTGGGATCGCTGGATGCCAACACGGGCGATCTGCTGCTGGGCTGGGACACCGACCAATTCCTGACCAACCCCCTGATCGCCGCCAAGATCATGCTGGTGTGCCTGAAATATGGCGGGCTGGCGCCCGGCGGCGTGAACTTCGACGCCAAAGTGCGCCGCGAGAGTTTCGAGCCGATCGACTTATTCCACGCCCACGTCGGCGCGATGGACACGTTCGCCAAGGGCCTGAAGATCGCCGCCGCGATCCGCGCCGGCGGCGAATTGGCCGCCATGATCGCCGATCGCTATCGCTCGTGGGACGAGGGCATCGGCGCCGAGATCGAGGCCGGCAAGCAGAGCCTGAAGACGTTAGAGCAGTACGCGGTCAAGAAGGGTCAAATCGCGGCGAACCACAGCGGCCGGCAAGAACTCTTCGAGAACGTCGTCAACCGCTACGCGTTCTAAAGGTCGTGACGTCGCTGGATTCCGAGCATCTGACCGCACGTTAGGGTGGCAGTTCAACTGCCGCCCCAACCGAAGAGCACCAACCGCCATTGGAGCACTACCATGGACGCACTCTTAGGCATCGACATCGGCACCTCCGGCACGAAGTGCCTGGCCATCGACAAGACGGGTAAGACGTTGGCCGCCTCGACGCGCACCTATCCGGCCTACGCGCCCAAGCCGCTCTGGAGCGAGCAGGACCCGGAAGATTGGTGGCAGGGCACCATCGGCGCGGTTCGCGACGTCGTGGCCAAAGCGCGACTGAAGGCCGGCGACGTGAAGGCCATCGGGCTCTCCGGCCAGATGCACGGCTCCGTCTTCCTCGACGCCAACGACAAGGTGATCCGCCCGGCCATCCTCTGGAACGATCAGCGCACGGCGGCCGAGTGCGCCGAAATCGAAAAGCGGGCCGGCGGCCGCGCCAAGTTAATCCAGATGGTGGGCAATCCGGCCATGACCGGGTTCACCGCGCCGAAGATCGTCTGGCTCCGCAACCACGAACCGCGGCACTTCGAGCGCACCCGAAAGGTGCTCTTGCCGAAAGATGAAATCCGCCGCCGGCTGACCGGCGAGTATGCCACGGAAGTGAGCGACGCCAGCGGCACGCTGCTGCTGGACGTCGCCCGGCGAAGCTGGTCGGGTGAGTTGCTCAGCGCGCTGAAGCTCGACGCCGAACTGCTGCCGCGGTGCTATGAGTCGGAGGACGTCACCGGCAAGCTCACCCGCCCGGCCGCCAGGCTGCTGGGGCTCACGACCGATTGCCTTGTCGTAGGCGGGGCCGGCGACTGCGCCGCCGGCGCGGTCGGCAACGGCATTGTCAGCGCCGGCGTGCTCTCCACCTCGATCGGCACCTCCGGCGTGATGTTTATCTATAGCGACCAGGTGAAGATCGACCCGCAGGGCCGCGTCCACACCTTCTGCCACGCCGTTCGCGGCAAGTGGCACATGATGGGTGTGAACCTTTCGGCAGGCGGCTCGCTGCAATGGTTTCGCAACGCCCTGTGCAAGGCGGACGCGGCCAAGGCCCGGCGCGAAGCAGGACGTCTACGACCTGCTGACGGCCGAAGCCCAAGACGTTCCGCCCGGCAGCCTCGGCCTGTTCTTCCTGCCCTATCTTTCGGGCGAGCGCACGCCGCACGCCGATCCCGACGCCCGCGGCTGCCTGGTGGGCCTGACGTTGGCCCATCGTCGCGGGCACGTCGTCCGCTCGATCCTCGAAGGCGTGACCTACTCGATGCGCGACAGCCTGGAGATTTTTCGCCAGTTGAAGGTGCCGATCCGGCAGATTCGCGCCTCGGGCGGCGGCTCGCGCAGCCCGCTCTGGCGGCAAATCCAGGCCGACGTTTTCGGCCGCACCGTGGTCACGATCAACACCGACGAAGGCGCGGCCTACGGCGTGGCCCTGCTGGCGGCTGTCGGCGCCGGCGAGTTCCGCGACATCCGCGAGGCCTGCGCCGCCGCGATCCGCGTCGTCCGCGAAACCGCCCCTGACAAAACGGCCCGGCGGCATTACGATCGGGCCTTCGCCGAATATCAGCAGCTCTACCGCTCCCTCCGCGACGACTTCAAACGCATCGCCGCCCTAGGGTAGAAATCGAAGAGGGGCGGCGCCACAAACTTGACGCCGTCCCTCTGGGGAACCGCAGTGGGGAACTGCGGAGGTTGGTCGATCCATCTCGGGCCGGCCGCACGATCGCCGCCCGAGAACCGGCTATTTTCCTTTCTCGTCCTGCGGTTCGGGCGACTTGGGCGCCGCATGGCTTCCCGCCATCTCCTCGATCGCGTGCCTCAAGTTGTCGATGCGTTGCTCCATGGCCTCCAGCCGCTTTTCCAGCCGGCTTTCCAGCGGGCCGAGCCCGGGACGCGGCGGATTTTCCGGCGTCCCCGGCGATTGCGGCGCCAGCATGCCGAACATGTGGCGGCCCAGGAGGTGCTCGACGTACGGTCGGAGTTCGGCCGGCAGCTTATCCAGGCCTTTTTCGGTTACTTCCCACTTCTCGTCGCCCCGTTTGACGACGATCTTCAGCGGCTGATCGGCTTCCTTGGTGATCGCCACGGTGACGTTCGACGGCAGCGCCGGCTCAACGTTCACGCCAGGCGGCACAATGGCGCCGGGGCCGAAGAAGTGGAATTGCAGCGGCGATCCCTGGCCCTCCCTCCATTCTGGCTGCATTTGCTGCATTCGTTGCATCTGCTCCAGCCATTTTTGCACGGTTTCTCGGTCGCCGGGCGCCGGCATCACCAGGCGGGCTTCCTCGGGCCGCTTGGCGGGCGTGGCTTCGATCGTCTTTCGCTGGCCGCCATGGATCAGCTCGATCGCGAGCTTCGCCTCCTTGGCCGCCTGCACGGCCTGCACCAGATCGCGCGGCTCAGCCAACGGCTTATCGCCGGCACGCAGCAAAATGTCGTGCTGGGCAATGCCCGCCTTGGCCGCGGGGCTGTCGGACGCGATGTTGCCCACCAGCAGTCCTTCCTTCTCCGGCAGGTTCAACTGGGCTCGCAACGCCGGCGGCACGGGGAAACATTCGATCCCCAACCAATACTCGTGAGGCAGATCGTCAACCAGTGTCGTATCATCGCGGCCGGTTTGGGGCGCCTGTGCTTGCGCGGACCCTGCTGGGAAGCCAACGCCGCCGCCTTGTGCCATGGCCAAACTGCCGCCGAGCAGAACCATCGCCGCAGCGCCCATCCGCGAAATTCGCATCATCTCATGTCCTCCTCGTTCGGTAATATCTTGCTTGTTCCTCTGTGTCCTCCGCGTCCTGCGCCGGGCTCCTTCAACTCAATAACTCGGGTTACTGACCGGTTGGATTTCGACTTGATCGACGGGCATGATTAGCCGCCGGCCGTCATTCAACGGGATGGGAACCAGTTCGCGATGCTGTTGAACGTGATGGCCGGTCCGGTTGAAGGCTTGCAATACGTTGTCGGGAATGGCTGGCGGCAGGCTTTGCAGCCATTGCGGATCGACGTTGTCGCGCACCATGGCCGGCACGTCGAACGACCTTCCTCCACCTTGCGAATCGGGCGGCGTGGAAACCGTCACCACCTGCCACGGGTTCAAAGCCGATGGGCCGGCGGCGGAGCGATTCGGCGTACTGCCGGTCACGGCCGCCAGGCCGGTGTTGCTCGATGCGGCGGGCTGTACGACGCGACCGTACTGCACGATCGTGCCCAACCACAACGCCACCAGGAAGGTGGCCGCAACGGCCAACGGAGTCGTCAGGCCGCCAAGCCAGCTCGCGCGGCGAACCGCCGTCACGCGGGGCGCCGCCGGTTGCACGCTACCCCTGGCGATGGAGCTGAACTCCTGCTTCCAGCACTGCGCCTCGAGGAAGGCCATCGCACAGCGCCGCCAGCCGGCCGGCTCGCTGTCCAGTCCAGAAAGCAGTTCCCGCTGCTCGGTTTCGCTCAACTCGCCATCGACAAGGCGGTCGAATCGCCGGTCGTCGGCCGGTCCGTTTTTGTGATCTGTATTCATGACCGTAGTCGCTCAGATTTCGGCGGGCGTAACGTCAAGGGCGGCCAATTCGGTTCGCAGCCGCTGCCGCGCACGGTGCAGCCGCGTCTCGACCGCGCTGGTGCTAACGCCCAAGTGTTCGGCAAGCTCTTGATAGTTCCAGTCTTCCGTGTATTTCAGCAACAGGATTTCGGCGTCGCCTCGGGACAACCGGGTCATGGCCGTCCGCACTCGCCCGCGACGCTCCTTGGCCAGCAACCAGCCGAGCGGGTCGGTCTGGTTCGTGTCGGCTTCGCCGGGCCGGTTGCGTTGGACGTAGCGGTCGATGAGTTTTCGCCGCCGTCCTTGCTTCCGGCGATACAACAGCGAATGCAGCACCGCCAGCCGGTACAGCCATGCCCCGACTTTCGCCGGATCGCTCAGCGGCGCGTGTTGCCGCACCGCCGCCAGGGAAACGTCCTGCATCACCTCGTCGATGGCCTGGGGTTCGCCCACGCGTGCACAGATCACCGTCCGCAGCCAATTGCCGTGCTCGGCAAAGACGCTGGGCCAGTCGATGCTGGCTGCGCCCGCTCCCTTCTCGGGCTGTCGGCTCGGGGATGGCATTGTCATGGCCACGAGGTAGTTTCCACAGTAGGTCGAATCTTGCAGAGCCCACTGCAAGTAGCTATTCTAACATTAGTTACGGCGTGCATTCCGTCCAGCCCCAAGAGGGGGATTTGGCGGGTCGCGGCTCCACGCTGTCGCCCGCCCCTGACGATCCGGTGCCCCATGGAACCCTGGGTTTGGGCCGTTTTTCTGCTCGTGGTGGGAACCGGCTTGGCCGTGCTGGAGGTTTTCTTCCCTTCCGCCGGCCTGCTGGGGTTCCTGTCGGCCGTGTCGCTCGTGGCGGCCATCGTGATGGGTTTCGCCCAAAGCCACCTGGCCGGCATCTTGATCCTTATGGGAGCGGTGGTTGGGCTACCCGTCGTCATCGTTGTCGGGTTCAAATATTGGCCGAAAACGGCGATGGGGCGGCGGATTCTGTTCACGCCCCCAAAGCGAGGACGTCCTGCCCGAGGTTCCGGAAAAAGAAATGCTCAAACGGCTGGTCGGCCGGGTGGGGCGTGCGAAAAGCAAGCTGCTCTTAAGCGGCGTGATAACGATCGACGGCCGGACGGTCGATGCCGTCAGCGAAAGCCAGCCGATCGAGGTCGGGCAGGCGGTTCGCGTGGTGCAGGTCCGCGGCCGAGGCGTCGTGGTTCGGCCGGTTGACGAAGGGGAAACATCGGCCGAGCCCCCCGTCGATCCTTTGCAGCGTGTCTACGACGACCCCTTCGACGTTCCCCCCGCTTGACACGGCCGGATAGTCGGGGCATGTTAGGGTGGTTCGTCGAAGGTAACCGTTCACAGGGAGTGTTCCGATTTTCGCGGGCCGGCAAGGCCGCTCCCCTGCGGGTCGCGGCTTAACGTTAAGCCGCGACCCGCAGGGGAGCGGCAAAACTGCCTGTCCCTTTTGCTGCCGCGATAATGGGGCTGTCCCCCGCGTCATCCCAACAGAGCGTTCCTCTTGCTGCGGAGCCGTCCATGTCGCTTCTCGCCCAGGGTCCCAACAGTCAACTGGTGGTCATCGTCGTCAGCCTTGCGGCCGTCGTCTTCCTGCTGATCCTGCTGGCGATTTTTATCCGCTATTTCGGCCTCTGGGTGCAATCGTGGCTTACGGGGGCGGGCATCGGCATCCTCGACCTGCTGGGCATGACGTTTCGCAAAGTCAATCCGGCGGTGATCGTCCGCAGCAAGATCATGGCGGTGCAGGCGGGCATCAGCGAGGCCCAGGGCGTGACCTCGAAGGCGCTGGAGGCCCATTACCTGGCCGGCGGCAACGTGCCGCTGGTGATCCGCTCGCTGATCGCCGCCGCCAAGGCCAAGCTCGTCGATTTGAACTTCAAGTTGGCCACGGCCATCGACCTGGCCGGTCGCAATGTGCTCGAAGCCGTGCAGACCAGCGTCAATCCGAAGGTGATCGATTGCCCCGGTCGCGGCATGAATAAGGAAACCTTGGACGGCGTCGCCCAAAACGGCATACAATTGAAGGTCAAGGCCCGGGTCACGGTGCGGGCGAACCTGCGACAGTTGATCGGCGGGGCCACCGAGGAAACCATTATCGCCCGAGTAGGCGAAGGAATCGTCAGCGCCATCGGCTCGGCCAAGTCGCATCTGGAAGTGCTGGCCAGTCCCGATCGCATTTCCAAGACGGTGCTCGCCCGGCGGCTCGACTCGCAAACGGCCTTCGAGATCGTCTCGATCGACATTGCCGACGTGGACGTGGGCGAGAACATCGGCGCCCGTTTGCAAGCCGACCAGGCCGAGGCCGACATGCGCGTCGCCCGGGCGAACGCCGAGGGTCGCCGCGCCATGGCGGTGGCCGAGGAACAGGAAATGATCGCCCAGATCGAGGAGAATCGGGCGAAGGTGGTCGAGGCCGAGGCCGAAGTGCCCAAGGCGATCGCCCACGCCTTCCGCGAGGGCAAACTCGGCTTGATGGACTACTACAAGCTCCGCAACGTGCAGGCCGACACGGAGATGCGGTCGTCGATCGCCAAGGCCGGCCTGACCGCGTCCGGCCGGAAAACGAGTGCCACGGGATGAACGCCGGGGGAACGCCGGGGACTGTCCCAATTTTCGCGGGACGGGCGACGTTCCTCTGCTAAGCAACGTGATTACCGCGAAAATGGGACTGTCCCCTTTCCGATACGCCCCTTCCGATACGCAATGATGCCATTTTTTCCCATACTTCTGGCCGCCGGCAACGCTGATCTGATCGAGATCGCGGTGATCGTGATCATCGTTTTTCTGTCGGCGATTGGGCAACTGCTGGCGAAACTGCGGCCGCCGCAGCCGCCCGCCGGGCAGCCGCGGCCCGTTCCCCCGCAAATGGCCGACGAGATCGGCGAGTTTCTCCGCCGCGCGGCCGAGCGCCGCGGCGCGCAGGGCCCGCGGCCGGTTGCTCCGCCGCAACCGGCTCCCAAGGCCACGCCGCAGCCGCCCGCCGAGCAGCCGGTGCCGGCGAAGTGGTTGGCGAGGCCCCGGTAGGCGGGCGGGTCACCGAGCACGTCACGAAGTATCTCGATGCCGACGATTTCAGCCGCCGCGAAGCCACCTTAGGCCAGGAGGTCGCCCAGGCCGACCAGCAGATCGACCAGCACTTGCGCCAGGTGTTCGATCACCGCGTGAGCAAATTGGAGGCGGTGCCGGGCGAAGCGGCGGCGCCCCCCACGGCCTACGAGCCGCCGGACCTGGTCGGGGCCGCGGCCGACATACCCGACACATTTGCCACCGGGCTGCTCACGCTGATCACCGACCCGGAGTCTCTGAGCCAGGCGATCATTCTCAGCGAGATTCTCCACCGGCCGGAAGAGCGGTGGGGATAGGACAGAAACCGTGAAGCGGCGCACAATGTTCAACGGCAGCGAGACTCATCCTTAACTGTCGTAGATGCGGCGTCTCACCGCGTAAATAATCATGGTTGGGATTAGCAATTGCTTCGATCGTACAGGTTTTCGGGAGCGTTCACAACGCGGCGGGACGCCGCGTCTACGTTCTGTCTGTCCCGCGGCTATTCGTTTTGTGTTGGTCGATACCGAGGTATAACATTCTGGGGTCTCCTGCAAAGGGTAAACTTGGGGTTCATAACGCTCCCAAGCGTACTTTTCTTGGAGACCCCGGCTCTTTCATGGTATCTCGTGTGTCCCCGGAGGACCACTCTTTCATAGAATCACAACTATTCATGAAGTCTTGTCACGCTCGCTTTTTGAGAAAGCATAGAAGGGCTGCAGGCGATGCGATGCTGAAACGATACACTTCGATCCTTATGTTCCTCTTCCTTATTGCGGCAACGCCGATGGCGCTGGCGGGTCCAAGTGGCGTCGCATCGGCGGCTCCGGCGACTGCCGCTGCGCCCGTGCGGGTAACGGTCTGGACGTGGCTCGTCAAGATACAGAACATAAACTACCCCGCCAACGAACTGACTGTGGACATGTTCGTCACATTCACCTACGATCTCCGCTCGAAAGACCGCATCAATCCGATGAAGCACTTCGAGATCGTTCAGGCGAAGAGCATGACGCTATGCGAGCAGGACGAAGAGTCTCGACCGGCACAAGGCGAGTACTACCAGACGTTCCGATGCGTGGCTGTTATCGGGCACCTGTGGGATATCCGCTCGTTCCCTTTCGACCGCCACGCGATACGTATCAACATTGAGGATTCCACGGACAAGGCCGGAACACTGGTCTTCGTGGCAGCGCCGGACAACGGCCGAGAGGAGATCCCGATGAGGGATCGAAAGATCGCCGACTATTCAGTTTTGGTCGGAGAGCATAAGTGGGGGTGGGGAGACACATTCTCGACCTACGAAATCACCTTTACCCTCGAACCCCAGCACCCGTGGGGAATGTTCCAGAAGCTTTTCCTCACCGTGTTCATCGCGCTCGCGGTTGCTCTGCTTTCGTTCCACATCCATCCCACTGGTATCGACCCGCGTTTTGGGCTGTTGGTCGGGAGCCTCTTCGCCGCTATTGCGAACCAGTACGTCGTGAGCAACTCGTTGCCGCTGGCAGGGACGGTAACACTCGTAGACACGATTCACGAACTGGCTTACCTGGTGATCCTCCTGTGTTTGTGCCTGTCCCTCGTGTCACTGAGGTGTGTTCAGAACGACCGGGTCGCGCTGTCACAGCGAATCGACCGTTGGAGTTTTCGTGTTCTGCTGACCGCATACGTGGTCATTACGGCGGTCGTTGTTGCCAACGCCGCCGGTATAGGGCAAGCGTACCCATGAGCGTTGCCGGAAATCATGGACGGTCGTAGGCAAAGACGTGGTTCTGCGTAACTCCGAGAACAGGTCGCCGTAGCTATGGCGGCTTGGCGCGAATGGCTGGGAAGCGGTAGAATATGGCCTGCTGGGAGGGCCGAGTGGTCGCCCTTGTCATGGCTTTCGGGGCGGCCTCGGTTCGGCGCGAGGAGCATTTTCGGGAGCCTGCTACCATGCAGACAAAAAGACCGCTGGAGGCACAACGGCGTCTGAAGGAGTTACTGACGCGTGACCACAGCCTGAACGGGGGAATCCTGTTCGGCCTCGACGGACACCCGATCGAGGTCCAGGGCCGTGCCATGCAGGTGCTCAAGGGCCCTGTCCCGTGGGTGGAGGCCACGAGCGTCTCCGGCATGGCTGGCTGGGCAGTAAAGGAGGCCACGACCAGGATCGCCGGTGCCCTGGCGAAGTTTCGTGTTCCCGATCCGGAAGTCGCAATCCAGATCAACCTGACGCCAGCGAGCGTGGTCAAGGAAGGCTCGTGGCTGGATCTCCCAATGGCGGTCATCATGCTTCAGGCGGCGGGCGTCCTGCCCGAGTTGCCCGAACACCTCAAAGGCGATTTCATTCTAATGGGCGAGGTCGGCTTGCACGGCGAGTTGCGTCGGGTGCCCGGCGCGCTTTCCATCGCCTTCCTTGCCAAGCCAGGACAGTCGTTGATCGTGCCCAGCGGGAACGAAAAGGAGTGTGCGCCTGATAACGGCACGGCCAGGGTGTAAGAATTGTCACATCTATCCAGTGGCAACGCTGGAAGAAGTGGTCGAGTTCTTCGCAGGAAAACGAAAGCTGGAGAATGCTCTCCACCAGGAGATTCATTTCGAGTCCGTCATCCCGAAGGCGGTGGACTTCGGGAGGATACACGGACAGGAGGAGGCAAAGGAAGCCGCCATCATCGCCGCGGCGGGAGCGCACAACCTGCTATTGATCGGTCCTCCAGGGGAAGGAAAATCACTGCTCGCAAATGCGATGGTCGGCGTCCTACCGCACCTGTCTGACGAGGAGAAGGTGGAGCTTACGAAGATATACTCGGCTTACGGGGAGTTGCTGCACGACGGACAGGCGGTCACCCGCCGCCCGTTCCGCGAGGTACATCACACGGTCTCCAAGGAGGCTTTGGTGGGCGGAGGCGCAAAAGTGCCACGTCCCGGAGAGATAACCCTGGCTCACCACGGAGTCCTCTTCCTCGACGAAATCCCCCAGTTCAGCCGTGGTGCGCTGGAAGCCCTGCGGCAGCCGATGGAAAACGGTGAGATATCGATTTCGCGCGTGGGTGCGACTTTGACATACCCATGCCGTTTCACCCTTGTGGCCGCGATGAATCCGTGCCCTTGCGGCTACTATGGTTCCGAGCGATGCACGTGCAAGGAGCACGCCGTGCTTACCTACCAACAGAAGCTCAGCGGGCCGTTGCTTGACCGAATAGACCTGCAAGTTGAGCTCCACCACCTCTCAATCGACGAGCAGTTTGCTGAAACTCACGACGACGAGTCGGTGCATATTCGGGCTAGCGTGGAGAGCGCCCGAGACCGGCAGCGGAAGCGGTTCGACGGAACCAATATCCCACACAATGCCGCGATTCCGGGCGGGGAGGTGCGCGACTATTGCAGGTTCTCCGATAGTGCCCTCGAGACCTACAAGGAACTGGTGGCAAAGAACTCGCTTTCGACACGGTCGATGGATCGTCTGGCGAAGGTCGCGCGAACGGTCGCCGATTTGGCAGCGAAGGATAACGTGGAACCGGAACACGTCGTCAAGGCAGCCAGTTTCGTGGCCGGTGGCGTGCTTAAGGTGAACAATTGAAACAGGAGCATAGGCAGGGCGTCGTAGATGCCCCATGCCGCCTCGTTCTTCCGCCAACAGTCCGATAGCCGTTCCAAGGAAATCCCCGACGCCACATTACTATTTATGGTGCCCTCCGTAGCTTTGACGGTCGGTATTGATGGGCTGGAAGCGGGGCGACGACGAGGCTCGGTTACTGCGTCCGCGTGTTCCTCGGGGGCGTGTTCCTTCCTGGGACAAAGTCCCTAATTCATGCCCTTTCTTGTTCGCAGCTTGCGTGGTTTCGGCAGTGCAACTGCCACCCCAACATGTTTTTGCGAGCTTGCTAGACGCCGGCCGCCACGGTCTCTTCGTGGTGCTTGTTCTCGGCACGGCTAGTATCGAGCGACAACTGCATCGTGACGCTCCAGCGGCCTTCTTTGTCGGCCTCGACCAGCCAGTGCGGCATCACCACCACCGACTGATGAATCAGCTCGAAGCCGCCTTCCGATTGGCTGACGGTTTCGATGGGGAACGTCCAGAAGTTGGTGGGCCGCGACATCTTCAGACCAACGTCGATTCCCAGCCATTCGTCGGTAAGCCCCAAGCCGAAGGCGCCGGTCAGATCGAGCTTCGAGCCGAGTTGGCCCAGCAGCTTGCCTTCGAGGTCGGAGAAATTCCGCCCGTAGGCATTGGCGGGGAGCCCCGCGAAGTTCATCTCGACGGCAAAGTGCAGCGGCCGATCCGTGGGCAGGTTCTCCAGCAGATAGGCGACCTGCAAGGTGGAACTGCCGGCGTCGAGCGTCAGTCCCTTGGTGATCCGCAGCGGCACGCCGCAGGCCGTCCCCTCGCGGAGCAGTTGCACCTGGATACGATCGGGATTGCGGCGGATGCGGGCTTCGTAGACGCCGTCGAGGAAATCGCCCCGCTGCGGCGCCGTGCCGGCCGCAACCGCCTCCAGCGTGGCGTCGTTGTCGTAGAACAAATCCAGCAGGCTCTTCCGCGCGTGGTCGTCGTATTGCAGGCGCTTGTCGAGATCGGGCTGCTTGAACACCACGCGATCATGGATGCTGGCCACCTGGTTGTCGTGCTGATGCTCGCCGGCCAGCACTTTGTGATGATAGGCTTCGGGCCGGCGGGCCAGCGTGGCCAACAAATTGTGCCGAATGCGGCGGACGTCGAGTTCCAGCAACTGCCCGCCGCGGCCGGGCGCCAGCAGCGCCATCAGCTTATCATTGGCCAGGCGGACCTCCTGGCGGGCGTCGAAGTTGAAGTCGTCGGCCGCCGCCTCGATCCACGCGTCGGGCCGGCCCACCGCGCGATCCAGTAGATTGTCGGCACCGATCAGGTGTTGATAGACGGCGTTGCGCAAGTGCGGCAGATAGATGCCGCCGAAAGCCCCGTGCCAGTAACTACAGTTGCACTGGCCGCGGTACAATTCGGCACGGGCCTGTTCGAGCAACTCGGCGTTGACCGGATCGCCGGCCGCCGCCGCGTCGACCGTCTCTTGCAGCCGCCGGCTGACCATCATCATGCGGCAGCACATCTCATCGGCTTCGGGATACTTCACGCGGAAATTGCGCCAGAATCCGCCGCGCACAAACGGCCGCAGCGATTCCCAATGCGGATCGTTCTGCATTTCGTGCGAAATTCGCTCGTACTCGGCAAGTTGGGCGGCGGGCAACGCCCATTCGGTCATCTCGCGGTAGCTGCAATCGGGCAGGTAGATTTTGCCCACCGGCGGCACGTTGTCGAACGCCTCGGCCAGCGTGGTCACCTGGATCCAATGTTGGTTCTGTACCAGGGCGTCGAAAAACCGCGACAGCCAGCCGTCGTCGTAAACGTGCTTCTTGGTTTCGGGCCAGGTGCCGAACTTCTCGCCGTCGTCGCCGAAAACGATGATCGGATCGGCGTGTTCCTCGGCAATCTTGGCCAGGTAGTCGATGGATGCCTGGGGCGTGTCAAAGGGAATGGTGTAGCGAAGCCGCTCGCTGCCGGGGAAAACCGAGAGCATGCGCCCCTCGTCCTCGGTCAGCAGGTGGCCGGCCAATTGCGATTCGCGTCAGCCCGGCACACTTGAAGTGGAAATCGTCCAGCACGGTGTATTCGATGCCGGCGTCGACCAGATCGCGGGTAAACGATTGTTCCCAAACGCGTTCCGGCACCCACAGGCCGCGGATCGTGGCGCCCAGGCGGCTTTGCAGCCAGCGGGTGTAGCTGCGGATTTGTCCGATCCGATCCCGAGAAGGAATCATCGCCAGGATCGGCTCGTAATACGGCCCCGCCGAGAATCTCGATCTGCCGCCGTTCCACCGCCTCGGCCAGCCGGTCGACATACTCGGGCTGATGGGCCGCCAGCCATTCCATCAGCGAACCGCTCACGTGCAGTGAGATTTTCAGCGATTCGTAGCGGCTCAAGATCTCCAGAAAGGGACGATAGCTGTCTTCAAACGCCTGTTGAAAAACGTGATCGAAGTTGCCGATGGGCTGATGGTTGTGCAGGGCGAGGATTAAACGGATGCGGTTGGGCATGGCGGGTGGTACAGGTTTGCTGGCGGCTTGGGGGAGGTGACTACTGTTGTCGCTTTACGTGTTCGGGCAAGAAATGTGCCTGAACGCAAACGGGAATACTTTCTTAATCGGCAGCCACACCCCACTTTATCCAGTCTGCCTGACTGGATTATTTTGTGATTCTGGCAATTCAATCTCCACTTCGCGGAGGAAGGCGGCGGCCTGTTCGGGCGGCACCGGGTTGATGTAGAACCCGGTGCCCCATTCGAAGCCTGCCGTCTTCGTCAAACTCGGCATAATCTCTATATGCCAGTGATAATGCGCCAGCTCCTGCGTGTCAAAGGGGGCCGTGTGAATGATGTAGTTGTAGGCCGGTTGGTCAAGGGCCGCCTCGATCTTGGTGATCACCTGCCGCATCACGCCCGACAGCTCGTCCACCTCGTTTTTCTGGATGTTTTCGAAATGGCTGGAGTGGTTCTTGGGCAGGATCCACGTCTCGAAGGGGAACCGGCTGGCAAACGGACAGAACGCCACGAAGCCCGGCGTATCCACCACGATCCGCTTCTCGCGTGGCCAACTCCTGCTGGATCATGTCGCAATAAACGCAGCGGCCGCGATAATTGAAAAACTCCAACGAACCGGTCATTTCCTCCCAAACGTTGATCGGCACGATCGGCGTGACGATCAGTTGGCTGTGCGTATGTTCCAGCGAGGCGCCCGCCGCGGCGCCCACGTTCTTGAAGATCATGCCGTAGACCAGCCGCGGGTCCTTTTTCAGGTCGACCAGCCGGTCGCGATAGACCCAAAACACCTCGCGGAGTTCTTCTTCGGAAAGCTCCGAGGTGCTGACCAGGTGGCGCGGCGATTCGATGATGACCTCGTGCGCGCCGACGCCGCGCATCATGTCGTAGATGCCCTCGCCCCGCTTGTTCAATTGGCCTTCGATTTCCAGGGCGGGAAACTTGTTGGGCACCACGCGGATGCGCCAGCCCTCGCGGTTGCGTTGCGAGCCCGGCTGGCGATAGGCGATGATTTCGCCCGGCGTCTTGTCTTCGTGCCCTTCGCAGAAAGGGCAGAAGCGGCCCTTTTGCCGCTGCTGCGTGGAATCGAAGTCGTGCGGCCGTTTCGCCCGCGCACTGGCGATGATCACCCAGCGGCCGACAATCGGATCTTTGCGGAGGTCTGGCATGAGAAGGGGTCAGGGGTTAGGGGGAATGATGAATGCGAGAATGATGAATGATGAATACACACGCACCGTTTGTCCAACATTCATCATTCATCATTCATCATTCATCATTTCTTGTTCACGCTTGCCACATGATCAGTTCATAATCCGGCGAGGGGACGAAGGTCTCGATGGCCCCTTCGTGCGGCACGCGCTCCACCGGCTGCTTGCTCCTTGAGCAACTCGAAGTAGAAATGGACCGGCTCGTCGGTCTTTGCGGGCAAGGCTGCGGAAGGGGACGGCCAACTCGAAGAGATGGTCGGCCGCGGCCTCAGCGTGCGAGCCGGCCATCAGCCTGGCCGTGACGCCACAGTTGCACCTCCGGCTCGCTTCTGGCTGGGATGCACGACGACGACCTCGAAGCCCTCGGGCTGGAGGAAGACCAGCCGCATCGCCTGCACGTCGGCCAACTGCTCGCGGAACGGTCCGCCGCGCGAGTCCAGCCGCAACAGCAGCCGCTCGGTGTCGAAGCCGAAGTACAGGTCGGAGATGTAGCCCTGCGTGACCATGCTCATGGTGCCGCGCGAGCCGCCGCAGACGTAATGGCCGGCGTTGATCCACTCGAAATAGGTCCGCCGCCCGTCCACTTTGACGCTCAACAGGCCGGTCGGCTCGGAGTAGAGTTGCGGGTGGCGCATGGCCCTGGCTGATGGGGCGGGCCAATTCGGTCGGCGGCTGCTCGCCCAGCACCAGGTACACGTTTTGCAAATGCTTGCGGAACAGCCGATCGAACAGGCCGTCCTGGGCGCTGCTGTGGCTGTCGCCGAACCACCAGAACCAGTCGCTCCCTTCGGCGATGTACAGTTCTTCCCAGGCCAGGGCGATTTGCTCGGCCGGCTTCGATTTCCGCGCCGTGACTGCCCAGCAGATACTGCCGCGTTTCGTGCAGCGCGTCCCACGCCCGGTTGCACTCGGGATGGCCGATCCAGATGCCGAAGTTGTGCTGGATCCAACTGCCGGGGAAGAGGTGGCCGAGCTTGTCGGTGGCCGGGTAGCGGGCCAGATAGTCGCCGATGCGCACCGGCTTGATCTTCGGATGCTGCACCACCCGGCGATACACGCCCCGCAAGAAATCCACGCCGGCGTTGGGATAGTATTCCCAGCAATTCTCGCCGTCGAGAATGATGCTCACCAGCGTGGGCCGATGGCCGGCGTTGCCGCCGGTGGCGTTGCCGATGGCCTCCAGCTTGCCGATGAAATCGCCCACCGCGTGGTCGGCCGCGTAACGCTGGTAGTGAAAGCCGATCTGGTCGCTCATGGCGTGGTCGCGGAAGACGATTTGCAGCGTCTTGCCCTGTTCTTCCACGCGCCACGGGCGATAGAGCATCTCGGGGTTGCGCAGGTAACCGTTGCCGTCGCGCGAAACCCAGCCGTCGGTCGAAGCAGGAGAGGATCTCCTCGTCGGTGCCGATCCACTGGATGCCGGCCTCGGCGATCAGCGGGAATGATTCCCTGGCAGACCGAGCCCTCGGAAGGCCACATGCCCCGCGGCTTCTGCCCGAAAAGCTTTTCGTGGAACTCGACCGCCCGGCGGACGTGTTCGCGGGCGTCCTCGGCGTAGCCGTCGAGGTGCTTCGGCAGCGTCACGTTGGGCATCGCCCGGCGCGCCAGCCGCTTGTCCCACAATAAGCGGCAGGATCGGATGGTAAAAGGGCGTGGTCGTCAGCTCCACCTGGCCGCGATCCAGCAGCTCGCGGTGCAGCGGCACCACCTGTTTGAGCAGCTCCATCTGCTTGTCCAGCAGCCACTGCTTTTCCTTCTCCGTCCAGCCGCGGCCCTTGTTGCGGAACTCGGCCAGTTCGGCGTCTTGCTCGAAGGCCAGGGGATGGATCCACACCAGGTTCGACCAGCATTGCAGGTCGATGAGGTCCTTCTTGTTGAATCGCTTGCGGGCCTTTCGGCCGAATCGATCGACAGGCCGCGCTTCTTGTACAGCTCGTGATAGCGCGGAAAGGGCCGGATCATCTGGTCCGGATGGACCATGAAGAAGTTGTCCAGCAGATAGTACAGGTCGCTCTTCGCTGAGCCCGTCGGCCGGCAGGTGCGAGACGCGCTGGTGCGTGTCCTGGTGGCCGCCGTCGGTGTAGGCCGACAATTGCTGCAACAGGCTGGGCACCAGGTTGATGGTGGCATGCAGCTCGGGCACTTCCTTCAGCAGCATCGCCATGCCCCAGTAGTCCTTGGTGCCGTGCAGGCGGACCCAGGGCATGGGATTTTCATGGGCGACGTCGTCGGGATAGTACGGCTGATGCTGATGCCAGAAAAAGGCTAACGCGACTTCGTGCATGGCGATCCTTCACCTCGAAGAGATGATTGCAAATGAAGAATCGCAAATTGGAAATTTGCAATTTTCAATTTGCAATCGGTATTCCGCTCCCTCGTTCCATCGTCTTTCGATACAATTCCACGTATTCCCTGGCGCTGCGGGCCCACGACCAATCCTGCTCCATGCCGGTGGCGATCAATTGCTTCCACACTTCCGGCCGGCGATAGGCGTCGCACGCCTGGCGCAGGGTTTCGCTCAGCGCCAGGGCGCTGTACTCTTGAAACACGAACCCGTTGGCGGCCGCGTGAGGCGATTGCGCGATCGTAGCCGACGATCGTGTCGGCCAGCCCGCCGGTCGCCCGCACCAGCGGCACCGTGCCGTACTTCAGGCTGTACATCTGGTTCAGCCCGCACGGCTCGAACGGCTGGGCATCAGGAAGATGTCGGCCCCGGCCTCGATGCGATGGGCCAGCGGGTTGGAAAACTCCAGCCGCAGGGCCACTTTCTGCGGGAATCGCTCGGCCAGCGTCTCCAACAACTTGTGATACTTCGGCTGGCCGGTGCCCAGGATGGCCCACTGCACGTCGCTGGTTTGCACCCAGCGCTGCATCACGTCGGCCACCAGGTCGAACCCCTTCTGGTCGATCAGCCGGCCCACCATTCCCACCAGCGGCGCCGACGCTGCTTGCGGCAGCCCCAGTTCTTTCTGCAGCGCCGCCTTGCAGATCGGCTTGCCTTGGCCCACGGTGTCGGCCGTGTAGTTGGCCGGCAGGTGCGGATCGGCCGGCCGGGTTCCACTCGTGCGGGTCGATGCCGTTGAGAATGCCCGAGAGGACGTCGCGCCGGTATTGCAGCACGCCCTCCAGCCCGCAACCCAGCGGCGTGCTCTGAATTTCCTGGGCGTAGCGCGGGCTGACCGTGTTGATCGCGTCGGCAAACACCATGCCCGTCTTCAACAGGTTCAGGTGGCCGTGGAACTCCATCTGCCGCCAGTTGAAGTATTTCCAGTCCAAGCCGGTCAGCAGCATGTCCCAGTGCCAGAACTGACCTTGGTAGGAAAGGTTGTGGAGCGTCAACAGGCTGGCGATCCGCTGGTAGCGCGGCACCGAGTGATACTCGATCTTCAAATAGGCGGGAATCAGCCCCGTCTGCCAGTCGTTGACGTGCAGCACGTCAACTTGCAGCTCCAAGCAGCCGGATGGCTTCCAACACGGCGCGGCTGAAGAAGACGAACCGCTCGCAGTTGTCGATGTAGTCCTTGCCGTCGACGCTGTATAGCTCGTCGCGGTCGAAGTATTGGTCTTGCTGCACCAGGTACACGGGCACCTTGCCGCCCGGCAGCGTGCTTCGCAGCAGATGGCCCGTGACCATCTTGCTGCCGATGGGAACGATGAAATCGATCCCCAGCGACTCGATCGGCAGGCCGCAATAGCGGCTCTGGCGATAGGCCGGCAGGATCACGGCCGGCTGATGGCCCAGACGGGCCAGTTCGATCGGCAGCGCGCCGCACACGTCGGCCAGTCCGCCCGTCTTGGCGAACGGCACCGCCTCACTCGTGGCCAGCAGGATGTTCACAGTCTGTTCCGGTCGATGGATGGAATATCGAGGGGCCCGGGGCGGCAGTCGCCCGCCGCCAGGCAATTATTGTCGATCTGGGCGAGTCATAAAAGGCACGATCCGCGTAATCGTTACTCTTTACCCGCGCAAGGGTCTCGGCACATTCAACAAGTGCCCCATATTACGCAGTTTGTCAAGTCCAATTCCGCGCAGCTTCCCCGCCTTGCCGTACCGTTACAATCGGAACATTGGTGGGGGCGGTTGAGCGATTTTTCGCGACGCCGCATTCCACAGAGGGCCAGGCGCGACCTGTTCCAGGGGAAGACCGTTCAGGCCACAGCTTGGACAAGAACGAGCCAATACATGGAGCAACACACGAGCACGACGAGGACACCGATGACGCCACCAAGTACGGCCTCGTCTGCGATGCGCTGGGCGCGGTCGACACGATCAGTACCCGCGGTTTGGAACACTTTGCGAGCGTGTACGGCGGCGACGAGGCCCGGAACGAAGAACAGGATCGCTACCGCGTAGCCAAACAGGAGTTGGGTAACCCCCGGGACCGCAAAGAAAGTCAAAATGGGCGGCACCGGAAACAGCCACACCCAGAGGCCCAGCGAGGTGGGTACGTTGAATTCCACGAACATCGCCCGATCACGAGCAATCAACCGCCTTGTGCGGATTGCGAGGCCGACATAAGCACAAATCGCCAAAATGAGGATCATGGTTCGTGTGTGGAGCCCGGTGCGCCGTGTTAGGCAGGTTCACGGTCACAGCTTCTTGGCAATAAGGGAACTAAATGAAATTGGCCCAAAGTATCGGCTGTCGCGTGCGTCCAACCGATTGTCGCCCATGACGAAGAAATGGTCGGACGGAACCGTGACCGAGGCATCGGGCGCCGAGTGGCGCGGTGACAGGTCGAATGCAACCTCGTATGACACGTCGCCGATCGACTCACGAAAGATCGTCTTGCCGTCTGCCTCGCGAAGGCGCTGCCGCTCAACGGGCTCTCCGTTGACAATGAGCGACTTACCCGATGTCTCCACCTTCTCTCCCGGCAGCGCGACGACTCGCCAGATAAAGTTGTAGCGTTGTCCGTTCTCCTCTCGCACAAAGACAACAATGTCGCCACGCTTGACGCTTGCCGCGCCAGCGTATGCTCGCTTGGCCGCGAACACGATGCTGCCGGCGGGCAAACCCGGGTACATACCGTTCTGCGGGATGCGATAGTAGTCGATGACAAATGTCTTGATAGCGAGACTCGCTGGCAAAATCGCCACCAATACGGCAATTGTGCTCCACGTCAGAATCTTCCTTGTTGTGGATGTGGTGCGCGTACTCGACGGCCTTGTCTTGTCAGGGAGCCATAGATGATTCTTCCGTACCTAGGGGCCGTGTAGGTGATGCCGACGATGACAAATCAGATTCACCCCGTTGCTCTAGCTTCGAGAGACGCGACGGACTTGGACGCCACGCTCGCCGAAAGTGTCGCAAACCATGATTTTCGCCCCAATTCTCAGATGCCCACTATTCTACCGTGCCGTGGGGCAAGAACAAGATTGCCGTGATTTTGAAGCCTTACCACTCGACCACAATCGCCGTTGGGGGACTGAGCGGTAAGTAGAAGCGGCATCCTGCCGCTTCAGATCGGCGACAGCGGCGTACATGACCGACCGACGGCCGCGCATCTTGGAACCAATTATTCATGGTGGGGACCGCAGTCGAGTGATGACATTTCGCCGCGCCGACCCCAGGTAAACGTCACCGCGGCGCTCCATCGCTCCCGTTCATCGCCCGGCTAGCCGCTCTCGTTCGCTGGCGATGTCTTTGAGTTTCATTCGGCGGGCCCGGATGATCAGTACAATCTCCAGAATCGCGGCCGGCACAAATGCGGTACATAGTACGGCCTGCATGACTATCGACTGCAGTACGACAATGGTGTCGGAGATGGGCCAGTAGTAGCTGAAGGTCCATCCGAAGACAAATCCAACGCAAAGTGCCGTCCAAAGGTGAACGCCGCTCCGGAGAGCACGTAACCATTTCGGCTCGTCAGCCATGTTCTTTGCGCCTAGCATCGATCGGGCTCGCCCACTTTGCCTAGAAGCCGAACCTCAAAACTGCGGCGCACATCCTCCATCGCATTGTACCGTACCCCGGTGCTTAAGCAAGGCACGCGTGGCGGGAAGCGGCAGGATGCCGCTTCTACTTACCTCACCACTCCACCGAAATCGCCGCGGTGGTCATGCCGGCGCCGACCGAGCAGAGAACCAGCTTGTCGCCGCGCTGGAGAAGCTGCTTCCGCCTCCATCAGCGCCAGCGGAATGCTCGCGCTGGAGGTGTTGCCAACGTTCTCGACGTTGAGATAGAAGCGGTCAAAAGCCACGCCGCTGTGCTTGGCGGCCGCTTTGAGAATCCGGCCGTTGGCCTGGTGGGGAATGATCCAGCGGGTTTCGTCGGCGCGTCCAACCGCTCTTGGCGATCGCCTGGCGGATGAGCTCGGTGAAACTCTCGGTGGCGAAGCGGAACAGGGCGTGGCCGTCGATGCGAATCCACGGGTCGATATTGCCGTGGCCGTTGCGGACGGCGTAGCCGGGCTCGTCGCGGCGGGCCATGTGCAGGCCGCGGGTGTCGGCGCCGAGGATCACTTGATGGATGCGATGGCCGGTCGAGCCCGATCCGATGATGGCCGCCCCGGCGCCGTCGCCGAAGAGGAAATAGGCGCTGCGGTCGCGACTTGTCCAACAGCCGCGACTGCATGTCGACGCCCACGGTGAGCACGTTGCGGGCCGTGCCCGAAAGGATCATCCCCTGGGCCATCGACACGGCGTACAGCCAGCCGGAACAGGCCGCGTTCAGGTCGAAGGCGGGGATCGTTTGCAGATTCAGCCGGTCCTGCAAGATGGCGGCCGTCGAGGGCATGGCCACGTCGGGCGTGGTGGTGGCCACGATCACGGCGTCAATGTCCTTGGCGGCGATGCCCGAGCGGCGGATCGCCTCCAACGCCGCCTGGTAGGCCATGCCCGAGGGCTTGTCGTCGTCGCCGGCCCAGCGGCGTTGGCGGATGCCGGTCACCTGATAGACGTACTCGGCCGTGATTTCCGGGAAGCTGGCCACCAGTTCCGCGTTGGTCACCACGCGCTCGGGCAGATAGCCGCCCAAGCCGAGGATGAGCACGATCGGCTCGTTGCGGCGCTTGCCGGCCGGCGCGGCGGCGCGGCTTCGGCCCGGGCCGCGAGACGCTCGTTGGCCGCGGCCGGCGGAATCCAATCGCGCATCGCCGGATCGTCGGTCTCGATCTCCATGATCGGTTCCGCCAACGGCAGCGTTTCGCCTTCCAGATGCAGACGCCGGATCACCAGGCCCGTCGCAGGGGGCCTCGAAATCGAACACCGACTTCGCGCTGTCGACTTGCACCAACGCCTGGCCCTTGCGGAACCGATCGCCCTCGGCCACGTGCCACTCGATGATCGTGGCCTCGGTCTCCGTGGCGCCTTGGGCCGGCAGGTACAACGGCATCTTGAACAGAGTGGCGTCCATAAGCAATTCAGCCATCAACTCTCCCGGACCATCTGATCGACGGCCGCCTCGATGCGGTGACTGTTCGGCCGGCAATACGATTCCAATTCCGGCGCGAAGGGCACCGGCATGTCGGGCCCGGCAACCAATTGCGGCGGACACTTCAACGTCCCGAGGGCCTCGCGGCAGACGCGCGAGATCACCGTGTCGCCCAGCCCTTGCATGGCCCCGCACTCCTGCACCACCAACAGCCGGCCCGTCTTGCACACCGATTCGAGGATCGGGCCGAGGTCCATCGGCTGGAGCACGAAGGGGTTCCAGACTTCGATCGAGCGGGGGCTGCGGGCGGCGACCGCCAGCGCCTCGTGGACCATGGCCCCGAAGGCCACCAGCGTCAGGTCGGTCCCCTCGGTGTATCGCCGCGGCCGCCACACCGATTCCAGGTTGCCGTCGAAATCGATCTCGCCGCTCTTGCTCCAGTAGAGCAGCTTGTGTTCGAAGACCAGGCACGGATTGGGATCGTAGAAGCCCGCCACCAGGGCCTCGAAGGTCTCTTGGGCGGTGGCCGGATAAAGCAGTTTCAGCCCCGGGAATCGCGACCAGAGCCCCTCGAACTCGCCCGAGTGAAACGCGCCCATCGTCAGGCCGCCGCCGCAAGGCAAGCGGACGAGCATGGGGGCGGGCCGGCCCGTGCGGAAGTACCAACGTGGCGGCGTTCAGGCCCAGTTGTGTGGCGACCTCGGTCGAGAAATCGGCAAACTGGAACTCCAGGATCGGCTGCCCGCCGACTTGCGAGGCGCCCAGCGCGAAGCCCACCAGGGCCGATTCGCACAGCGGCATGTCCAGCACGCGTTCGGGGCCATAGCGGTCGATCAGTCCCTTGCAAGTTTTGAACGCCGAGCCATACACGCCGACGTCGAGGCCGAAGAGGAACGCCCGCGGGTTGTTCTCCAACAGGTAATCCAAGGCGCGGCCCACGGCCTCGCCGTTTTTGACTCGCGGGGCGCGGTGCGGCTTGACGGCGGTCGTCGCCGGTTCGGCAAACACGGCCATCCGATTGCTCGACGGATCGGGCCGCTCGACAGCCATCGCCCCAGCTAACGCCGACCGCACTTCTTCCTCGACCGCCTGTTCCACGCCCGCCATCGTCGCTTCCGACATGCCGCACAGTTCCACGAACTTCTCTCGGGCGGCCGGCAGCGGGTCGCGGCTGCCGCCACTCCTCGAACTGCTCGGCCGGCACGTACTCGGCCTTGTCGTACGCCGCATGCCCGTGCAAGCGAAGACTCATGCACTCGAGAATGGTCGGCAGCGACGAGGCGTGCATCGTTTCCAACGCATCGCACACCGGCGTATAAACTTCCCACGCGTCGGTGCCGTCGATCGTGCGGCCGGTGATGCCGTACCCGCGCGCCCGATCGGAAAGTTGCCGGCAGTGATACTGAAGGTTGGCGGGCGTGGAGAACGAATAGTGATTGTTCTCGATCAGAAACAACACGGGCACCTGGCGGACGGAAGCCACATTCAACGATTCGTGGAACTCGCCGGTGCTGCTGCCGCCGTCGCCGATGGCCGCCAGGCCGAAAGCGTCCTCGCCCGCCCGCCGCGCCTCCCAGGTTGCGCCGACGACCAAACTGAGCATCTTGCCCAAGTGGCTGATCATGGGGAAGCGGCGCCGCGAGGCGTCGCCATGATGAACATTGCCTTCGCGGCCGTGCGTGGGACTCTCGGCATTGGCCATGTATTGGCAGAACAACTGGTAGGGCGTGGACCCGAGCGCCAGATGGCCGGCGAAATCGCGATGCAAGAGCGAGACCACGTCGCGGCCGCTCCGCAACGGCAGTGTCATGCCCGCCGCCGTGGCCTCGTTGCCGATGCTGATCGTCACCGTGCCCTTGACGTATCCCTTTTGGAACAACTCGAGCATCCGCTCTTCCATCCGCCGGGAGAGCAGCATGAGTGGATAGGCGGCCGCATAGAACTCGGCTTGCGAAAGCCGCTGGGGATATCGAGCCGCGTCGGCCGCGGCATGCCCGGCGTCAATCCGTTGCGTGGCGCCGCCGGGCGGCGACGACTTTGCCCGCGCGCCGAGCCGAACTTCGGCAGGCCGTCTGCGCCAGCCGGCCACCGAATCGCCGACCTCCTGAGTTTCCAAGTGGGAAGCCAACGGGGCGCCTTTCTTGCATCAGTTGAGAGAAGAAGCGGAGCGGCGACTCCCTTCTCCAACGGGCTCGCATCGGGCCGAATTGTAACGACGCTCTCCCGCAATGTCACTGCCAATTACGCAACATTTACCGAGACGCCCAGGGATTTACAGACCCCGAACATCGCCGAGGTTTCCCAGCTTTCCTACACGCTCTCCCCGGCGAGCCAGCCCGTGCTGAATGCCGCCTGAAAGTTATAGCCGCCCACCGGTCCGTGGAGATCCAGCAGTTCGCCGGCAAAATAGAGGCCCGCCACGATCTTGCTCTGCATGGTTCGCGAATCAACCTCGGCCAACGAAACCCCGCCGGCGGTGAGTTCGGCCTTGCGAAAACCCATCGTTCCCGCCACGGGGATATCGAGCCGCTTGACGGTTTGCACCAGCTGGCGGCGATCGGCCTTCGAGAACTCGGCAGCCGACCGCTCCGGCGGCATGCCCGCCAGGCCGACCAGTGTTTCGCACAGGCGATGCGGGAGCCACGACTCCAATAGCGTGGCAACTTGCTTTCTGCCCGCCCCGACGGTCTTCTCGGCCAAGCGGGCGTCGAAGTCATCCGTCGTCAGGTCGGGCAGCAGATCGCAGCGCAACAAGAGCGCGCTGGGTTGGGGCGAACCGCTCACGGCATGGCTAATGTCCAGGATCACCGGTCCCGAGAGACCGAAGTGGGTGAACAACATCGCGCCGCGGCTGCGGGCCAGGCATTTTGCTTTTCCTCGGCCGACCACTTGCACGAGAACGTCCGGCAGCGTGACTCCCTGAAGCGCCAACACCCACGGCGCGTGCGTTGTGATGGGCACCAGTGCCGTGTGCGGCGGCACGATGCGATGGCCCAACGCGGCGGCCCAGCGGTATCCCTCGCCGGTCGTGCCGCAGGCCGGATACGATTGCCCGCCCGTGGCCAGCACGAGTTTTTTGGCCTCGATGCGGCGTCGGGGCGAAAGAAGTTGGAAGCCGGCGTCAATACGCACAACGTCCACCAGCGGCTCGCCCATCGCCAGCGTGCAGCCGCTGCGGCCAGCGCGTCGCATCGGCGCGGCGCGGACGTCCGCCGCCCGATCGCTGCGGGGAAACACTTTGCCGCCGGGCTCGATTTTCGTCGGCACGCCTTCGGCCGCGAAGAGATCGACTACCTGCTCGGGGCTCAACGTGGCCAGGGCGGAATGCAAGAAGCGGCCGGCCGGGCCAAAGGCCTCGACAATGCCTCGGGCGTCGGTGGCATGCGTGAGATTGCAGCGCGTTCCGCCGGAGATGAGAATTTTCACCCCCGGCTCGCGGTTCTTTTCCAGGAGGATGGTTTTGCGGCCCCGTTCGGCCGCCCGCGCCGCCGCCATCAGGCCCGCCGGTCCCCCGCCCACAATTGCCACGTCCCACACTGACATGCGGCAATCGTACAGGACGAGTCGGTACGGGGGAAGGCGAGAGCGCGAATACGCCTCGCTTTTCTCTAGCCCAGGCGTGAAACGCCTAGGCTGGAAAAGCCGCCCGCGATGGGAAAATCACCATCTGCTCGCTGCTTTTGCTCTTGCCTGAATTCAGGAATTTCAGTACAAGCATTCCCCCGGTCTCGGTCGGCATCTCTCCGAATGCGGGCAATTGCCAGGAGGCGTCAACAGATGAACCGAATCTCTCTCTGCGTCGTGATCGTGCTGGCACTGTTGGCGGGCGTTTGGGCCGGCAGGGCCGAGGCCGCCTTTCCGCTCGACGCCGACACGATGAAAGCCGTCCTGCGCACCGCCGCGGTCGAAGAAGATGGATTCATCGACTACGTCATCCGCCGCGTGAACAAAGGCACGCTGCCGCAGAACATGGTCGAGAGCACATTCCTTTGGGCGCAGAACAAACCTCGCCACAAGTTCCAATACTTCAAGCAAGCCCTGATTCTGCGGGCCCAAGACGCGGGCATCAAGCTGTAGGGCGGCGCGGAAAAATCGGGAATGATTCGCCTCGATCGCGTTACTCATCCAAACAGCAGCCCCGCGTAGCCGACCACGCGGCCGGTGTCGCCGCTGGCTTCGGCGCTGGTCGTATAGCCCACCATTTCGCAGCGGTTCAGAGTGCCCAGCCAGCGCAGCGCCTCCATGACCACAACGCACGGGGCCATGCCGCACATGCTGATGCGGTTGCGCCGCACCGTCTCGTACACGGCCTCCGGATCAAGCGTGGCGATCGAGTCCAGCGCCAGGCGATCCACGCGGCGAGTCTCGGCATCATTGGCAAAATGGTTCATGTCGCTGGAAATCAGCAACAGCGGGCGCTGCGGCATGTCGCGCAGCACGACCGACATCGCCACGCCGAAGCGGAGCAGCTCCAGCAACGGCGAATCGCCCACCGTGATGCCTACCACGCGGACCTGCGGCGCCACGTGGACCAACAAGGGCAACTGTACTTCGATCGCGTGCTCCTCGCGATGAGCGGTCGCGTCGAGTTCCAGCCCTTCCACGCCTTGCGCCAGCCGCATCGCCAGCTCGGGGTCCGACGCCAACTCGCCGCCGGGGAACAACCACCGCCGGTGCGGCGCCACGGCCCAGCGGGCACCGTGCGGCCGGTGCTTGGGACAGAGGATGATTACCTGCGAAGGGATCGCCAACCGGCTGAGCACCGTTGCCGCCAGCCGGCCCGAGTAGATCCAGCCGGCGTGCGGCAGCATCGCGCCGGCCCAAGGCTGCGGCGCCGCCGGTTCCACGGCGGCGAACAGTTTTTCCACCATCTGCCGCACTTCGCGGGCGTCGCCCGGATAAAAGCCGCCGGCCACGGCGGGCAGCCGAACGTCCTGTTGGTCCGGCTCGAGCCGGCCGCGAATTTCGTGACCCTCAAAGATACGCAGTTGGGTGTCGTCGTCCTTCCAGGCGTCGGAGGGCAGGCCCGCCTTGATGCACACCTGTTGCAGGAAGGTCCGCGCAGTCGAAATGATGTTCCACCGCCACGCCGGGCAGCAACAACCCGCGGGCCATGCCGCGGGCGATCTGCACGCCGTGCTTGCCGATCACCACCGCCTGCACGCGATCCTCGCCGCGGGCCTCGACCGGCTGCGGTCCCCACAGGATCCACACGTCCATGTCGAGTTGGCTCAACTCGACCGAGGCGATGGGCGGAAAGCGGGGGTCGTCGGTCGCCGCCCGATCGGCCGCACAATCCAACGCATGGCACAGCGGAACGGACGAGCCGATGTGTCCGCAGCAGGAGCGGAGCCGGCCCGACCGCCGCAACGTGACGAACGACCCGTACACAGGCACCTCGGCCGCGTCGCCCAGCAGGCAGCGCGTCGATTCGGCCGGTTCGCGGCGCACGGCCGCCACAACGCGACACCCCGCCGCGCGGAAGATGGCCGCCTCCTGCTCGGCGCTGAACTCCGGCCGCTGCGCACTGCCGCTGGTTTCCGATGGTTGGGCGGAAGAACAATCCATGGGAAGCTCCCTCTCCAATGCAAAAAAGAAAACTGCAAACTTGCAATTTCCAATTTGCAATTCTCAATTTGCAATCTTAATCGGCATTCGTTTCCCGCCCCAGCGCCGGCCGATTCGTCAAACCGGCCCGCGATCGGCGTTTGGCAATGGGCGCAGCGGCCGCCCCGTAGCTCGAAGGCGCCAATGGAATAGCCCTCGCGGCGAATCACGGCCCGGCCGCAACCGGGACAGTACGTATGCTGGTGCTCGGGATCGTAGACGTTGCCCGTATAGACATAGCGCAGTCCGGACTGGCGGGCGATGTCGTAGGCCGCCTGCAACGTGGCCGTCGGCGTCGGACCACGGTCGGTCAACTTGAAATCGGGATGAAAGGCCGAAAAGTGCAGCGGCACGTCGGGCCCCAAGTCGGCGGCAATCCACTGCGCACATGCGACCCAGCTCTTCCGGCGAGTCGTTCGCCTGCGGAATCAGCAGCGTGGTGATCTCCAGCCAGGTTTGGCTCTCGCTGGCGAGGTAGCGGAGCGTGTCGAGCACCGGCTGCAACTGGCCGCCGCAATACTGCCGGTAGAACTCCTCCGTGAAACCCTTCAGATCGACGTTGGCGGCGTCCATTGCCTCGTAGAACTCGCGGCGGGCCGCGGCCGTGATGTAGCCGGAGGTGACCGCCACCGTCTTGATGCCCAGCGCGCGGCACGCCCGCGCCGTGTCGATCGCGTATTCCGCCCAGATGATCGGATCGTTGTAGGTGAACGCCACGCTGCGGCAGCCTTGCTCTCGGGCGGTGGCGGCGATCGCCTGCGGCAGGGCCGGCTGGCAGGCGGCCTCGATGTCCTTCGATCGCGACATGGTCCAGTTCTGGCAAAAAGTGCAGCCCAGATTGCAGCCGGGCGTGCCGAACGAAAGCACCGCCGTCCCCGGATAGAACTGATGGAGCGGCTTCTTCTCGATCGGATCGATGCAGAAGCCCGTGCTCCGCCCGTAGGTGGTCGAAACGACCTGGCCGTCGCGGTTTTCGCGCACGAAGCAGAATCCCCGCTCACCCGGCCGCAAGTTACAGCCGCGCGGGCAGAGATCGCAGATCAAGCGCGTGCCGTCGTTCGACTCGTGCCACCAGCCGCCGGCCTTGACGGCGCCGGCAGCCGATGCGTCGGGCGGCGATGTGACGACTTGCGGCATAGTTGCCTCCTCGCCTGGCACGGGCGACAAGTGGCCTACCATAAACATACCACTTGCTCCCCCGTTCGGGAATCATGCTGGAGGGGTGGGGCCGGTGGGCTAACGCTTCGCCTGCTTCTCTTCGTGCAGTCTTTCGAACCAGGCCATCGCCGCTTCGGGAACCAGCTCGTGGGCGCCTTGGAAGATGGTCACGGTCACATTCCCGGAAGTCCGCCGAAACAACGGCTGGTGCTGGCCATAGCTGGGATCCGAAACGGACGCGCATAGTCGGGGCGGAACGGCGCCCTCTTGGACAAACCATCCAATGTCGGCTTCCGAAAGCCGGTCGATCGGATGGGCCAACTCGTTGAACGCGTGCAGTGAATGGCTGACCTGGACGTCATGGTCGCCGATGCCCGCGTTGATCTGTACCGGCAGACCTTTGGCGTTGGCCAGGTACGCGGCGGGCGAGCGTTTTCGATACTCTTCATCGACGGCCGGACTGTCGCCCGGCGCACCGCCACACACCTTGGCCACCGTCCCGTAATACTCGGGCTTGTTCGCTTCCTTCGACTCACGGTACCAGGCGGCCAGATCGAAAACGGGCACCCAGGCCGACACTGCGGCCCACGCCTCCGGATGCCGGCCGGCCATCACCAGCGCGGCATAGCCCCCGCCGGACATGCCCACCAGATAGACGGCGCCGGGCTCGATCTTGGCCGCTTGCTTCGCATAATCGACCGCATCGAGGATGTCTTTGACGACTAATTCCGAGCAGGCCGCTTCCGGCCGGACGTTGGGGCCGCGGAAGTTCGGATGAATGTACGCCCAGTCGTGTTTCATGCACCAATCGGCGATGCCCTTGTGAAACGTCTGCTTGTAGTCGCCGCTCCAAGTGTGCAGGGCGACCACCAGCGGCACGGCCCGGTTTGTATCGGGCGCAAAGAACATGGCCGGCTGTTGCGAACCGTCGGCAGAACTGGGGCAGGTAATCTCCCGGAGCGATTGGCACTCGGCCGGGAAGGGCAAGAGGAGAATGGCAACGATCGTGGACAGGCTAATGCGCATCACTTTGCCCTAAAACAGTTCCCGCGATCTGACCATTCGTTTCTAGCGGATGCTCGCACACGGATCATCTACCGGAACGATTCTGTTAACGTGAAGTGATCTGTACGCGTGGTTGCTGTTGGTGTGGTAGTTTCCAAGCACCCCTTTGATCACGTCATAAAGCGATTGTGTCTTGGAGACGAAGAGAAAGGCAAGGTCCCTTTCTCGATACGCACACACGAGAGCCGTTCGATCGGCCTGCCGCACTTGCTCGAGTTTTCTCTCTACTGACGCTGTGTGCTTGCGGCTGTCGCGGCTGAGGTGCTGATACAACATCAGGACAGAAGAGGAGTCGATCCGACCGATCAGAGATACAAGCTCACGGCTGAGAATGTACTTCTCTCTGCCCGCCCTCTGGAGGTATGACGGGGAACCGGTTTCAAGGCCTGTATCCGGATCGACAAACACGAGGGCATCGCTCTGCCCAATTATGGGCCGAAACAGCGTCCAGTACTCATTCCGCATCTGATCCGAGAAAAACGTCTCGTCAACGGGCTCGATTGTCGCGTATGACTCGACGTAGCGGCTAAGCCAGGTTTCCCAGTGCTTCAGGCTCTTGCAGTTGCATCCACTTATGAACTCACGCAAATCGTCCGATTTGTCGCCAAAGTTCCTCGGCAGCGTACTTCCTTCATTATCAAACCGAGGCTCGGTGAGCATTGGCACAAATACGTAGCGGCGCAACGACGAGCATTGGAATATCGTCGTAATCAAGTCGTACTTGAAATAGTCGCGGTCGTCCCCGAAATACTTGAGTTGGACCATCGCATCGCCTGACGTCGATTATGCGGTCATACCATGAGGCGCTCTTCACTGTAGTCGGGAGCCGCAGCTTGTATCGCCTCCGCGCGGTTGAATTCCAGGGCCTCTTTCAGCGTCAACCGCAGGCTATCCAGAAGCTCTTCCCGCGTTCTCTCCTGACAGTTTACTCCGGGGACTTCTTCAATCCAGCCGATCCACCAGCCCGAATCTTGTTTTATTATCGCCGTGAGCGTGTTCACCATGGGTAAACCTCCGAACACAAGTATCCGCCCGCCGCTGTCATTCATAGGCTTCTCTGCGGTTGGCGATCCGAACCACGTAGACGATGTTCCTGGCAGCATCGATATGATATATGATCCGATAATCGCCGACGCGGAACCGAAACAAGCCTTTCAGTGGTCCAGCCAGACGCTTGATGTTCGGATGCCGCAACGGATCGATTTCGAGTGACTCGAAGGCGTGAGCCAGTTTTCGGGCTAACGCCACCTCGGCGCGCCGAAGGTCCTTTCTGCTTTGGGCAAGAGAACAACCTTATACATCCTTGCGGACCTTTCGCCAGTCCTTGAAGCGTCCGCTCTTGATCTGCCTCGGCGCCTCCGCAACATCGCGGAGCATTCCGGGCATCTTCAGTAGCTCGGCGGTGGGGTCGCGGCTGGCGGCCATTTCGAGGTAGTCTAAGAATTCCGCCGCCACGCGAACCTTGTCCGGCGGCAGGTTGTCTAAGCGTTCCTTCGTCTGCTTTCGAAGTTGGGCGGTGGTCATGTCGTTTCTCCTGGCGTATGCCTCACCGTAACACGGACAGAAACGTCTTACAATTAGTATTGGCTGGCGCCCCGAGGTTGTCAAAGGGGCTCCTGCAACGCTGCCGACAGCGCGGCCAGCATCTCTTCGGTATGGCCCGCGGTCAGGCTGATCCGCAGGCAGGCTTCACCCTCGGGCACCGTCGGCGGACGAATCGCCGGCACGAACAGGCCGCGATCGCGAAGCGCCGCGGAAAGTCGCAGCGCACGGGCGGGCTCGCCCACGATCACGGGGATGATCTGGCTGGCCGACGCGCCGACGTTCCAACCGCGGCCGGCCAACTCGCGGCGCAACTTGTCCGCCCGGGCGAGCAACTGTCGGCGGCGGTGCGGCTCGGAACGCACGATCTCGAGCGCCGCCAAGGCCGCCGCCGCAGCGGCTGCCGGACCGGCGGTGGAAAAAACGTACGGCCGGGCCCGATTCACCAACCACTCGATCAGCGATCGGCTGCCGGCCACAAATCCGCCCACGCAGCCGAGCGCCTTGCTCAAAGTGCCGACGCGGACGGAGACGCGATTTTCCACGCCCAACTGTTCCGCCACTCCGCGGCCGCGCTGGCCGAAAACCCCCGTGGCGTGCGCTTCATCGATCATCAGCATCGTCTCGTGGCATTCCGCCAGATCGGCCAGCGCGGCCAACGGGGCCAGATCGCCGTCCATGCTGAAGAGCGAATCGGTCACGATCAGCCGCCGCCGGTACCTCCGCGAGCCGGCCAGGAGCGCCGCCAGGCGATCGCAATCGCCGTGCGGATAAATGCGCGACGTCGGCCCGGGACAGGCGGCAACCGTCCAGCAGGCTGGCGTGGTTCTTGCGGTCGCTATAAACGACGTCGCCGGGTCCAACCAAGGCGGCGATCGCCCCGGCGTTGGCGGCAAAGCCCGATGAAAACACGATCGCGGCTTCCGTGCCCTCGAACTCGGCGAGGCGCCCTTCCAGTTCCTGATGCGCGGCTCCGTAGCCGGTCACCAAGGGGCTGGCCCCGCTGCCCCAGCCCTCGCGATCGAGCGCCGCGGCCACGGCCCCAGCCAAGCGCGGATCGGCGGCCAGGCCGAGATAGTCGTTCGAGCCGAAGTTGATCAGTTCGCGGCCGTCGATGGGCAGCCGCGCCGATTGCGGTCCCTCGCGCGCGAGCAGCCGGCGGCGGAGATCGGCGCCGTCCAGGGCGGCCAGTTCGGCGTCGATCCATGACATCGGGTTCATTGGCGAAACCACAGCGGAGATCGGATGTTTCTTGCCGACAGGCCGGCGGCTACGACTGGCCGCCCACTTCTCTTACGATGACGCGGCTCCCCTGAACCTTGACGACTTCGACGGTCGCCCCGCGGCGGATCACCTCGCCGTCGGCCATCACGTCAACAAGCATGTCGCCAAAGCGGGCCTTGCCGCCGGGCGTGAGCTGGGTCGTCGTTGTGCCGCGCTTCTCGGCCAGGTCGTCGAGATCGACCAGCGCTTCGCGGCGGCGGATTGTTTCGGCCGCTTCGCCGGCGGGCGGTTCCAACATCATCCGTCCCAAAAGGGGCGAGCGCGGCAGCCGCTTGCGCAGGAAGACGGCGATGCTGATCAGCCCGACGCCTGCCACGACAACGCTCAACAGCGAGCGCTCGAGCTGCGCAAGCTGGTATTCGTTCTGCGGGAAGATGAACGTTTGCTGGCTGGCCAGGATCAAGGATGCCAGCACCATGGCGCCGCCGCCGAGGCCGAAGATGCCGAAGCCCGGCACCACGAAAAGCTCGATCGCCACGAACGCCACGCCGGCCACGAAGAGGATCACCGAAAGCCAGAAGGGGGCCGCGTCGAGATAGCGGCTCCAGAAAAACAGCAGGAAGCAGAGGGCGGCCACGAACGCGCCGATGCCCACCCCCGGCGAGTGCATTTCGATATACAGCGCCGCCCCGCCAATCAGCAGCAGCAGCACCGCCATGCCGGGCGATCCCAGGCCGCGGATAAGCACGTCGGCCCACCCCGGCTCGACCAGCGTGGGCGCGTTCTCCAGGCCGTAGTATTGCTTGAACTGGGCGAAGTTGTCCACCAGATGATTGGCCAGATGGTACTCCTCGGCCTGGACGCCGCTGAGTTTCAGCGGCACGCCCGGCACCTTGACCAGCGGGCCCTTTTCCCACTTCCCGCCCCCCTGCTCCTTCAACTCGTCCTCGCAGAAGTACTCCACGTCGCCGAGTCGCGTGGCACGGAAGACGTCGAGATTCGGGTCGATCATCGCCGCCATCAACGACCACGAGCGGCCCTTGGCGCGGCCAGCTTCTGTTGGATGATGCGGCGGGCGTAATCCACGTCCGCCGGCGAAGGCTCGTAGGCGCCCGATCCACCCAGCACCGCGCTGGGATGCATGATCAATTGATCGCACGCCAAGGCGATAATGGCCGCGTTCGAGTGGGCCTCGTTGGGCACATAGGCCACGGTGCGCGTTTTGCTTGGGTCCAGGTCGAATGCCAGGAAGTTGGCCAACTGCATGGCGTCGGCCATCGAGCCGCCGGGGCTATCGATCCACAGGCAAACGAAATTGGCGTCGCCCTGGCGGATGTTCTGCTCGATCATTTGCTGCGCTTGGCGGACCGACTCCGCGAGAATGGGCCCCTTCAGATCGACGCGGATCGCCCGCCAACCGCCTTCCGACATGAAATCGTCCTCGACGGCCGTGGCCGGCAATTCCAGGGCCCTCAGCACGTCGCGGCGATCGGCGGCCAGGTATTTGGCCAGTCCCCAGCGGCGGGCCTCGCCGCCGCTGAACTCGCCCTGCTCGCCGGCCCGTTTCATCACCACCGGCTCTTTCGTGGTGTGCTTCTTCTTCAGTTCCTGCAAGCCTTCGGGCGTGACAAACTCCACGTTTCCCTCGTCGGTCTCCACCCGCAGCACCTCGGCCGCCCGATCGAGCATGCCCAGGGCGAGGATCGCCGGCACGGTTCGCCGTCGGCCGGCGATCTCGCTGTAGGCGGTCCGCACCGTGTCGGAAATCGTCTTTTCGTCCGCGCCGGCCGCCCCCATCGAGGCATCGTCGGCCATGATGATCTCTTGGCAGGCCAAGGCCACCAGCACGGCATGCCCCGCGATCGGCTTGGGCAGATAGGCCACCGTGTCGGCCGTGTTGAGCTCGTCGCTGGAGAGGAAATCGGCCAGGTCGCGGGCGGCGCCGAACTCGCTGCCCAAGCCGGCGCTCTTCTCGCCGCCGGGAACGTCGAACTCAAAGATCAGCACCAGTCGGACGTCGCTCTTCCGCGCCTTCTCCAGCGCGGTACGCACGATGCGGCGGGTGCGCTCGAACGTCTGGCCGTTGATCGGCAGTTGAATGTGAACGAAACGGCCGATCCGCCGGACATGGGTCGCCTCTTCCTTGTCGAGCGCGAGACCACCGACAGCCGACAAAAAAATAAGACAGATTGCGGCGACGAGCATCCGCGCAACGCGGGCGATGTTCCGACGGCGGAATCGATGATTTCCAAACGGCGCTGACATCATGAAAACCTGCCGAGGCGCGTGACGAAACGCTATGGAGATTATAGACCCCGCCATCATGCCGTCAATTCGGAGCAAGGTCACGCGGCATTGCGCTAGATATTGACGGCTTCACCCGCTTCCCTTCCGCCGACGCCCTTGTTGCCCTTGAACAGCTTCCGATCCAGATTCGTGTTGTACGTCGTCCAGGGGCTGTCGACGTTGGGGTCTTCCTTCATCAGATGAAAGAACGTGTTGAGCTTGGCGTCGAGGTTGTCGAGGTAGCTCAGCGCCACGGCCTCCAGCGTCATGGGCAGCCGGGGACTGCCGAAGGCGTATTCGCCGTGATGGCTGACGATCATGTGCTTCAACCGCAGCACGGTCTCTGCGGGAATCGTCTCGCCGGAGAGCTTTTCCGCTTCCGCAACCTTTGCTTCCAGCATGCCGACGGCCATGACCATGTGGCCGATCAATTGGCCTTCGTCGGTGTAGCCCAGGCCGTGGTCGTAGCTGAGTTCCTCGGTTTTGCCCAGGTCGTGCAGGAACGCGCCCATCAGGAGCAGGTCGCGATTGATCTGCGGATAACAGGGCGCAACGCGGAGCACAACCTCCATCACGTTGACGACGTGCTCCAACAGCCCGCCGTGGTAGGCGTGATGGTTCTTCGTGCCCGCCGGGGCCATGGCCAGCCTGGCCATGAGCGCCTCGTCCATGAGAAAACATTCGGCCAGGTTCAGAAGCGCACCGTCGCCCAGGCCGCGGAGCATCTCGCCCAGCCGCAGCACGAGCCGATCGACGGCCACGGCCGGCAGCGGCGCGAAATCGGCCTCTTCCACCTCGGCCGGATCGACTTTGCGCAGTTTCGTGGCGATGATCTGCATCGCCCCCTGATAAAGCTCGCGGTGCCTTCCACGCGGACATAATTGCCGTTGTCGAACGATTTGTAGAGTATTTCATTGGCGTTCCAGATGCGGGCGGCGATCGAGCCGGTGCGGTCGGAAAGCTCCAGCTGGAGATAGAGGTTGCCGTTGCGGTTGGTGCGAAGTTGCTTGTCGTTGGCGACAAACACCTCGTTGATCGCCTCTTGATGGCTCAACTCGCTGACGTACCGGCGCGACATAGAACTCTCGACGGCGGAATGCACGATGAAGGGGAACGAAACGAAGTGTTATTTTAGGGCATCGGCGAGCCGGTCACAAGAGGCGCCCCACCGTGCCGTTGCCCTTCCCCCGACCGCGGATTTCCCTTACAATAGGGCCCTTGTTGTGCTTCAGATAAACCTTCTCTCGCCTAACGATTGCCATGTTCTGGACTCGCACGCTCATCCCCACGATGAAAGAAACGCCCGAAGGGGCGGAAATCCCCAGCCACGTGTTGATGCTCCGCGCCGGACTGGTCAACCAGGTCATGGCCGGGGCATATACCTATCTGCCCTTGGGCTGGCGGGCGTTGCAGAAGGCCGAGCGAATCGTCCGCGAAGAAATGGACGCGGCGGGGGCCGTCGAGTTGGCCATGCCGTCGATGTCGCCGCGAAGCCTGTGGGAGCGGACCGGGCGGCTGGCCGCCTTCGGCGACGTGCTGGTGCAACTGACGTTGCCGCGGAGCAACCGCAAAGTCCACGTCGTGCTCGGCCCGACCCACGAGGAAATCGTCACCGACCTGGTATCGAGGCAGATTAACAGCTATCGCCAGATGCCGATCACGCTCTACCAGATCGGGCCGAAGTTCCGCAACGAGGAGCGGCCGCGGTTCGGCGTGCTCCGCACCAGCGAGTTCCTCATGAAGGACGCCTACAGCTTCAACGCCTCCGTCGAATCGCTCAACGAGACGTACCAGCAGATGTACGCCGCGTATTGCCGCATCTTCGAGCGCTGCGGGCTCAGCTACTTGCCGGTGGAGGCCGAGAGCGGCCCGATCGGCGGCGACGCCAGCCACGAATTCATGATCCCGGCCGACAACGGCGAGGACACCGTGCTGCACTGCCCAGCGTGCGGCTACGCGGCCAACCAGGAGAAGGCCGAAATCGGCGCGGGGCGACAACCGGGCGGCCGTCGCGCCCGCGCCGCTTCAGCAGGTTGCCACGCCCGGCGCCGGCACGATCGAGCAAGTGAGCAACTTCTTGAAGTGCAGGCCGCAAGAGCTTATCAAGACGCTGATCTATCTGGCCGACGGCCAGCCGATCGCCGTATTGATCCGCGGCGATCGCGACGCGAACGAAGGCAAAATTCGCCGCGCCCGCAAGGCCGAAAAAATCGAACTGGCCCCGCCGGACGTGATCCAGAAGGTGAGCGGCGCGCCGGTCGGTTTTGCCGGGCCGGTGGGATTGAAAGAGAGAATTCCGATCCTCGCCGATCGCGACGTCGAATATATGGTCAACGCGGTGACCGGCGCCAACCTGGCCGACGCCCACCTGACGGGCGTCAACTTGCATCGCGACTTCGAGGTCAACCTCTTCGCCGATCTTCGCAACGCCGTGGACGGCGATCCTTGCCCGCGGTGCAGCAAGCGGCTCTCGCTGCGTCATGCCATCGAGGTCGGCCACGTGTTCAAGCTGGGCACGAAATACTCCGAGGCCTTAAGCGCCGCTTTCTCGACGCCGACGAGCAACTCCGGCCCATCATCATGGGCTGCTACGGCATCGGCGTCAATCGGATCATCGCCGCCTTGATCGAAACGAGCTACGACCAGGACGGCATCATTTGGCCGATGTCGCTGGCGCCCTACGAGGTGCTGGTGGTGCCGGTCAAGGTGCCCGACGAGCCGTCGATGACGGCAGCCCGGCAGTTGCACGATCGGCTCGCCGCGGTCGGCATCGACGTGCTGCTGGACGATCGCGATTGCCGCGCGGGCGTAAAGTTCAAGGACGCCGACCTGATCGGCATTCCGTTGCGCGTCGTGATCGGCGAGCGCGGCCTCAAAGAGGGCAAGCTCGAAGTGAAGTGGCGCTGGCAAAAGCAGGCTGAGAAGATCGACGTCGAAGGCGCCGCCGAAACGCTGGCCGACTGGGTCCGCACCGAGCGGCACTCGGCCCAGCGGTTTCGAGGCCGGTAGACGGTTGGAATGAGGAACTCGCGTGATGACTTACGAATTCACCGTCATATTGGCCAATCTTGACGAGATGACAACCGATCTGGCCGAAGGCTTGTTCGTTGCCGGGTGCGATGATGGGCATCCCTGGTCGAGCGACGGGGTGGCAGCTGTGACATTCGACCGCGAGGGCGACTCGCTCGAATCGGCGATCCGTTCAGCCATCGCCGACGTCCAGAAGGCCGGCTGCGTGGTAGAGTGCGTCAAGATCGAACGCGACTCGCCCATTCTCTCGCCCGGAGCGTGAATGGCGTAACGGAATCGGCACGTGGACGAGCGGACTCATGGGCCAACCTCTTCCCCACTCGCCCGCCTCGCTCTTGCTGGCCGCATTTAGCCGGCACGACGCGGCGTTGAATTGGGCCCGGCGGAAGGCGAGCGACTGCTGGGGACCGGTCGATATGGAGAGCCCCCGCTTCGCCTTCAGCGAGACGCATTACTACGATGCCACGATGGGCCCCGGCTTGAAGAAAACGTTCTTCACTTTCCGCCGCCCCTTCGATCCGGCGGAGCTGGTTGACATCAAACTATCGACCAACCAGTGGGAGGAAGAATATGCCGCCGCGGCCGGCCACGGCGAGCCTCGGCCCTTGAATCTCGACCCGGGCTATCTCACCCTGGGAAAGCTCGTGCTGGCCTCGACCAAGGATTTCGCCCATCGCATCTACTTGTCGCGCGGCATCTATGCCGAAGTAACGCTACAATATAAGCATCATCGCTGGCAGCATCACGAGTACACGTTTGCCGACTATCGCCGCGAGGACTATCAGCAGTTCTTCAGCGAATGCCGGGAGAGGTTGAGAAACATGAAGGACGTTTAACCGCGAGCCAAAGGCGAGCGTTTAGCCGCGAGCCAAAGGCGAGCGTCTAGTTTACGGAGCACAACATGCCCTGGCTGATTTTCGGTTGCACGATCCCGAGCATGATTGTCTGCTGGACGGCGGCGTTGGCCGTGCGTCGCTGGGGGCCGCGATGGGGATTGGTCGATCGCCCCGGGCCGCGGAAAATCCATGCCCGGCCCATGCCCACCAGCGGCGGCTTGGCCATTTGGCTGGGCATCGTGCTGCCGTTGGCGGCCGGGCAGATCGCGTTGTGGGGACTCGGGGTTCAGGGTTCAGGGTTCAAGGTTCAGCGTCAGAGAGCCGCGCCGCATTGAACTCCGAATCCCTCCCGGTGCCGGCGTTCGTCGCCCCGCACCTGCCCGGGCTGCTGCACCAATCGGGTCGGCTCTGGACGCTCTTGGCCGGCGGCACGGTGCTCATGCTGCTGGGTCTGGCCGACGATCGCCGCGGCCTCGATTGGCGGCTGCGAGTGACGGTGCAGACGCTGGTCGCGGTCGTGTTGGTTTGCTTGGGCTGGCGGATGAGCCTGTTTCTCGACATGCCCTGGCTCACCGGCGCGCTGAGCGTGCTGTGGATTGTCGGCCTGATCAATTCGTTCAACATGCTCGACAACATGGACGGCCTCTCGGCCGGTGTGGCGGCCATCGCCGCGGCCATTCTCGCGGCCGTGATGCTGCTGACGCCTCGGCCCGACAACAACCAGCCGCAGTTGTTCGTGGCGGGCCTGTTGCTGGTGATCGTCGGCTCGCTGCTGGGTTTTCTCTGGCACAATCGCCCGCCCGCCCGGCTGTTCATGGGCGATGCGGGCAGCTACCTGGTGGGCTATCTGCTGGCGATGGCCACGCTGACGGCCACCTTCGCCGGCGGCGACCTGCCGCCGCACGCCATCCTCGCGCCGCTGTGCGTGTTGGCCGTGCCGCTGTACGATACGGCCAGCGTCGTGCTGATCCGCCTGCGCAGCGGCCGCAGCCCGATGGTGGGCGACAAGAGCCACTTCTCCCACCGCCTGGTCGAACTGGGGATGACGCCGGGCCAGGCCGTGCTGACGATCTATTTGGCCACCGCCGCCTGCGGTCTCGGCGCGCTGCTGTTGCGACAAGTCAGCCCGAGCGGCGCGGCGGTCATCGTGCTGATGGTGGTTTGCACGTTGGCGCTGGTTGCCATTCTGGAGACGGCCGGACGCCGCCGATTGTGAGCCGGGAAGAACGCCTATGACGCGCCGCAAGACGCGCCGAAGCTCAGCCCCCTGCGGTTTCGCCCGCGCGCCGACCGCCAGTCGCGGCTTGGTCTCAAGACCGCTTGCGGCTTTGGCTGTTGGGCTCGCTTGTGGCGCTTTGCGTCGCCCGCCCGCTATTCCCCAGCGAATCGGCGGCCCAGCAAGGCGATGGTCTGGCGATGGTCATGCTGTGGATCGCCCTGGCCGTCTTCTGGCTGCTGGGAGCCGTCGGTCGAGCCAGGTTCGCGATCCGTTTCGGCTGGACCGACGCCGCCGTGTTGCTGCTGGTGGGCTGGCACACCGTAGCCGCCGTTTGGGCGACGCGGCACGGCACGCCCCGACCGGCCGTCAACATGCTTTGGGAGTGGATCGGCATGGGGCTCGGGTTCCTGTTGGCCCGGCAGTTGATCGTCACGTCGCGCGAAGCGCGGGCGGTCGCCGCAGTGATGATCGCCTTGGCCGTGGCCCTCTCGGGCGACGGGCTGTACCAGTTCCTCTATGAAACGCCGCAAACTCAGGCGAAATATGCGGCCGATCCCGACCGTGCCCTGCGCGAGGCGGGCCTCTGGTATCCGCCCGGCTCGCACGAACGCGAAAGATTCGAAAGCCGGCTGCATAATCGCGAGCCGCTCGGCACGTTCGCGCTGACGAACTCGCTGGCCGCATTCCTGGCGCCCTGGCTTGTGATGCTGGCCGCGGCGACGTGCAGTTGCGGGCGAAATGGCAAGCGGCTGCTGAGCATGGCCCTCTGTGCAACCCCCGTCGCGGTGTGCCTGTTGTTGACCAAGAGCCGCAGCGGGTTCGTTGCCGTCGGCGTCGGCGCGGTGTTCGTCTGGCTGACCTGCCGCCAGCGAGCGATTCACGTCCGCTGGAAGTGGCCCGTGGCGGCCGTCGGCGCGGTCGTCGTAGTCGCCGCCATTGCGACCATGAGCCGACTCGACCACGGGCTGCTGGAGCGAGCATCGAAATCTTTCGGATACCGCTTGCAGTATTGGCAGTCAAGCTGGCAGATGATCACCGACCATCCGGTTCTCGGTTGCGGGCCGGGGAACTTTCAAAATGCTTATACGCGCTACAAATTGCCCGAGGCCAGCGAGGAAGTGGCCGACCCGCACAATTTCTTGTTCGAGATTTGGGCCACGGCGGGCACGCCAGCGATGCTGGCACTGCTGGCCGTGCTGGCGTGCTTTGTCGTCGAAGGTGGAAGGCGGAAGGCGGAAGGCGGAATCGAAACCGCGCACGCTGGCTGCGACTCCTCTGTCTCTACTCCCCAATCCCTAATTCCTAATCCCTCGCCCCACGCCCACATCCATGTTCTCGTCGGCGGCGTGTTGGGTTTCTTGCTCTCCGTGCCGATGGGCCTGCTCAGTGCCGCGGCGCCGGCGGCGGTGACAATCCACATCGGCTCGATTTCACTTGCCGAGCCGGCGGCCGTGCTGCTGGGACTGCCGCTGGCCGCCGCCACCATCGCGCTGCTGTGGGGTTGGATTCGGGATGGCCGCTGGTCAACGAGTTGGCCGGTCGTCGGGGTCGCGGTACTGCTGGTCGATCTGCTGGCCACCGGTGGCATCGGACTGCCAAGCATCGCCGGCACGCTATGGCTGTTGCTGGCCCTTGGGCTGCAAGGTCGGTCGCCGTGGGAGCTTCGGCCGCGTGCGGCCTGGGCGGCGCTGGCCGCCGCGCTGGCGCTGGCGGTTGCATGTTACGCCACCGCCTACAACCCGGTGTTCGCTTGTCAGGCCCAGTTGCGGATGGCCGAACGCGAGCCAACCAGCGCGGTCGAACATCTGGCCGCCGCCGCGGCTGCCGATCCGCTTTCGGCCGAGCCCCGGCGGCAGTTGGCCGCGATCCAGTTTGAAACGTGGCGGCGAGCGCCCGACGAAAGGATTTTTCACGCTTTTGAACAATCCGATGCCCAGACATTGCAACGGACGCCTAACTCTGCCCTGAGTTGGCTGAACTCGGGCGATTGGTACTCCCGGGCATGGCAGCAGACGGAAGCAAGCACGCCGAACTTTGCGGCGGACTGCCTTGCCAAGGCCGTCAAAGCCTACCGGCAGGCGGTGTTGCTCTATCCCCACAGTGCGGTATACCGGGCGAAATTGGCCGAGGCGCTGCGGGCGTCCGGCGACCTGCCGACGTTTCACCGCGAGGCCCAAACCGCACTCGAATTGGACCGGGCGACGCCTCACGCGGACAAAAAACTCACCCCCATGGTGCGAGATCGCCTTTCGCAGCAGATCGGCGAAACGCCCTAAGATTTCTTCTGTGGCGTCGAAACGGCGAAGCCGATAAAATGGGTTACCTTGAGGTAGTCTGAGGAAGTCTAATCCGTATTGCTCGCCCAGTGGGCCGCTGCTCGGCGCAAGCCGGCCAGTGCATGTCGTTCGCAACAGCGGCACGCTGTCATCGGCTTCCCGCCGCGGTGAGAAGCGCGGACCAAAGCAAGGATGGCAAGATCATGCGCAATCTCCTGCTGGCCGTGATGGGCGGCATGGTGTTAATGACGGCCGCGGGCTGTCCTTCTTCTCGCGAGAAACCCGCCGCCAGCAAGCCGCAGGCTTCGACCAAGGCAGCGCCGCTGGATAGCGGACCTGCGGCAAAGTTCGCGGAACGGGTCACGCTGCCGGCCGCCGAGTTCCAGCATCCGGTGGCCATGCCGGCGGCCGAGCCGCTGCCGAAGGCGACGCCCGATCCGACCGATCAGTTGGCAATGCCAGCGAACCCCCTGCGCGACGCCAAGGGGCCAACCGCCGAAAAGACGGTAACCGAGACGGTCGCAGAAGAGACGCTGCCCGCAGCGAAGACGACGACTCCGAAGGTCGCCGAAGAGACGCCGCCCGCCGCCGAAAAAATGGCAACCGAAAAACCGGCGGAGAACGCGCCGCCGCCGAGCAACCGGCCGAACATCGCCAAGAACAGTGGCGTGCCCTTCGATCCGATCAAGGAGAACCACCCGATTTTCGAGGATTGGCCGCGGCCGAAGCTGGCGATGATCATCACCGGCATGGAGGAAGGCTACATCGAGCCCTGCGGCTGTGCGGGCCTCGACCGCATGAAAGGCGGCATGAGCCGCCGCAACACGCTCTTCAAACAGCTCCGCCAAAGCGGCCCCGATGAAAAATGGACAGGCAAGAACACTGGCGAGGCGGCGGCCGGAAAATTGACCGGCCAACGCGGCTGGCCCGTGATCGGGCTCGACGTGGGCGACCTGATCCACGGCTTCGGACCCCAGGCCGAGCAAAAGTTCCAGACGCTGGTCGAGAGCAAACGGGCGATGGGCTATAACGCCATCACCTTTGGCCCCGACGATCTCCGCCTGCCCGCCAGCTTGCTGGCCTCGGTGGCCGGCGATACGGGCCCTTTCGTGTCGGCCAATGTCGGGCTGATCGCCGAAGGATTCGTGCCCACCAGCCGCGTGATCGAGGCCGGCGGCATGAAGATCGGCGTGACCGGCGTCTTGGGCGAACAATATCAGAAGGAGGTCCATGGCGAAGACATCCTGCTGACCGACCCCGCCACGGCGCTGAAGAAGGTTCTGCCGGAATTGCAAAAAGCGAAGCCCGACTGCCTCGTGCTCCTGGCCCAGGCCACGATGAAGGAAACGGTGGCGCTGGCCGAGCAGTTTCCCGAGTTCAACATCGTGGTGAGCGCCGATGGCCACCCCGTGCCGCCGAAAGACCCACAAACCGTCGAGGGGCTCAAAACGCTGTTGATCACGGTGGGGCAGAAGGGAATGTACGCTATCGTATTGGGATTCCTGGACGACGCCAAGCACACAATTCTCTATCAGCGGGTGCCGCTCGATTCGCGTTTCGCCCCCTCGGCCGAAATGAAAATGCTGATGACCGGCTATCAGGATTGGTTGCGAGACCAGTTGAAGACGGGCGGGTTCGCCTCGTTGGGCCTGCGGCCGGTGGCGCATCCGCAGGCAGAGACCAACGGCCGGTTCGTCGGCTCGGCAAAGTGCCAATCGTGCCATGAGAAGTCGTACGACATCTGGAAGAAGAGCCTGCACGCGAAGGCTTACGACACGCTCGCCACACTCGATCCGCCGCGGAACTTCGATCCCGAATGCATCAGTTGCCACGTGGTCGGCTGGGACCCGGGCGACTTCTTCCCCTACCAGTCGGGCTTCGAGAGCAAAGAAAAAACTCCGCTACTGGTGAACACGGGCTGCGAAGATTGCCACGGCCCCGGCGAAAAGCATTGCGCGGTTGAACTATCGGGCAGCGACGAGCTGCGGCAGAAACTCCGCAAGGCGGTACGCCTCACCAAGGCCGACGCGGAGAAGCAGCAGTGCATGACCTGCCACGACATCGACAACAGTCCCGACTTCGACTTCAAGACCTACTGGCCGTGCGTCGAGCACCATGAGAACGAGGAGTAGCCCCCTCACCCGCGCCGATCGCCTTCATCACCGCGTCGGGGATATTGAAGTTCGAGGCGACGTTCTGCACGTCGTCGTGATCGTCGAGACGCTCGATGAGCTTGAGAATCTTCTGGGCCGTGTCGGGATCGCTGATATCAACGTTGTTTTTGGCGATCCGCGTGATCTGGCTGGCCTCGGGCGTGATACCGGCATCGGCGAGGCCCTTGGTCACATCGCGATAGGCTGCCGGATCGCAAGTGACCTCGAACTTGTCGTCAACGCGTTTGACGTCCTCGGCGCCCGCTTCCAGGGCGATCTCCATGAGCTTGTCTTCGTCGATGGCCGCAGCGGGGATGAGGAACAGGCCCTTGTTGTCGAACATCCAGGCGACGCAGCCGGCGCCGCCCAGTTTGCCGTCGGAGAGTTCGAAGATCTTGCGGATTTCGCCGGCCGTGCGATTGCGGTTGTCGGTCAGGACCTCGCAGAGAATGGCCACGCCGCCGGAGCCGTAACCCTCGTAGACGACTTCATCGAGATTGCCGCCTTCGAGTTCGCCGGTGCCGCGTTTGATGGCCCGCTGGATGTTGTCCTTGGGCATGCTGACGGCCTTGGCGTCGTCGATGGCGTAGCGCAGGCGGAGATTGGCGTCGGGATCGCCGCCGCCGTGCTTGGCCGCGATAATAATCGCCTTGGCCAGCTTGCTCCACAGTTTGCCGCGCTTGGCGTCGACCAGCGCCTTCTTGTGTTTAATACCCGCCCAATGTGAATGACCTGACATAACGCAGCTCCCATTGCAATTTTCAATTTGCAATAATCTTCTTCTCCACGGCTTCCGCCTTGTCTGTTTCCTTTTCCTGGCGAAAGACGGCCACCGCCTTCCGCCACGTTTCCACGGCCTTGTCCGACCGCTTCAGTTTCCGATAGACGTCGCCGAGATGGTCGAGGATCACGCCGTCGGGCTTCTTGCCGGCGGCCGCTTTCTCCAGCTCGACCGCCGCCTCCGGCCATTTCTCCAGGCGGAACAGTACCCAGCCGAGACTGTCGCGATAGGACGTGTTGTCGGGATCGGCGTCCACCGCCTTGCGGATCATCCGCTGCGCCGGACCAGATTTCGGTTCTCATCGGCCCACAGATAGCCCAGGTCGTTCAGGGCGCCCGGGTCGTCGGGGAACTCGTCGAGCACCTGCTCCAGCCATTCCTCGGCCTGCGGCAGATCGTCTTTGAGAACGCACAGATTCGAGAGCGCCAGCCGCGCCTCGCGGAGCACCTCGCGGGTTTCCGCGGACGAATAGTTGTCGTCGAACTCGCGGATCAACTCGGTGTAGGCTTTCAGGGCGTCGTCGTAACGCTTGGCGAAATACAACACCCAGGCGGCACGGCCGCGGTAGCGGGCCGAATCGGCCTTCTTCCTGGCCGCCGTCTGCGCGGCAGCCAACGCTTCGTCGGTCCGCTTTTCCACGGCCAGCGCGCCGGCCAGATAGAAATAGAAGGCCGGATTGTCGTCGGGCAGGGCCTGTTGGTCGATCGCCCGTTGAAACACCTTTGCCGCTTCAGCCATGCGCTCGCCGGTCAACAATCCCACGCCCCACACCATGAACACCTCGGCCGAATTCTTCGGCTTGGCGGCCAGCGCGAGATCGAAAAACTCGCCGGCCGCTTCGTACTGCTTGGCTTCCAGCGCCAGCAGGGCGATGGCCAGCCGCATGCCGCAATCGAATTTCTCGGCATCGGCCTTCATCTTCGCCCGCGCGGTTTCCACGACGCCGGCCATCGTCTCGGCGTTGCCGGAAATGACCTGCTCCTCGGCTGCCAAAACTTCCAGCGGCCCGGCCTTATCGAGGGCCTCGGCCGTGATCGCCAGCAGGGCATCGAACCGTTTGCCCCGCTCGTACAACTCGGCCAGGTCTCGGTAACTCACCAGCGGCTTGCTCTTGAACAATTCCATCAGCGCGGCTTCCGCCTTGTCGAGCTTGCCGGCGGCCCGGTATTGCGTGGCCAGGAAGTAGAGCAGCGGCAGATTGACGGGCTGCTCGTCGCGGAGTTTCTCCAGCCGCTCAATCAACTCGCCTTTCTTGCCCAGGCGATCCAGCACGTCGGCCAGCGTTTCGTACGGTTCGAGGCCTTCGTCGGTCAGGTGCTCGGCGAAACTGGCCTCCAACGCCGAAAGCGCCTCGGCCGGCTTGCCGGTCTTCACGTCGACGCGGGCCAAATTGAATTGCTGCAGGGCCTTGTCGGGCGCAACCTGATCGGCCTTCTCGAAGGCTGCCAGCGCCAAGTCGGTCCGATCGGCCGAGAGAAAACACTCGCCCATCAACTGATAGGTGGGCCCAGGCTCGCCGAGCAGCAATTGCTTCTCCTCTTCGTCGATGCCCGACGACTCGGGGTGATCGAGCGCGTCGATCACGCGGGCGAAACAATCGGCCGCCTGCTTGTACTTCTCGGTCAACTGGTAGAGCCGGCCCAACTCCATCTGCAAAATGAAGTCGGTGCGGCTGTTCTTGTCCCGGCCGCGGGCGGCTGCCGCTTTTTCATAGAGCGTGATCGCGCGGTCCCAATCGCCCTCGCGCGTCAGAATAGCGCCCCAAACTTTGCAGCAAGGACGGATCAGCGTCGGCCAGTTCGCCCGCCTTCAGCAGATAACGGACCGCCTCGGCGTCGCGCTGCAACTGACGGTCCAGGAGAATGATCGCTCGGACAACCGTGGACGACTGCGAATCGCAGCGCAGCGCTCGCTGGTAACATCGCAGGGCAGCGGCATATTCCTCCCGGCGCTCGTGCATTCGGCCCGTGGCAAACAGCGCCACAGCTTCGAGATGGTCGCGGTCGGCTTCGGTTCGCGGCTGCTTCGGCACCAGCAACTCGGGCTGATCGTCGCCGGTCGTCGGATCGGCAGCCGCGGGCGTGACGGCCTCGGCCGCCGACCGGCCGGGGCAAAACGCCGCCGCCAGCGTGACGCTCGCCACGCAGCCGCAGGCTAAACGGAGAATCATCCGGCAGGGAAGTTTCATGGTCGCTTGTGGGTTTTCTGCCGCGTGCGCGGCGTTTTCGCGGTGGGGGCGGCCGTTGCACTGCCGCCCCGACGATAACCGGTCACCGTGGCTTGCGCTTGGCGAGGCCCTCGGAAGGCGGCCGTTTCTTCGCGGCGGCCGTATCGCCGGCGGCTTTGGCGGGATGCTCGCGGGAAGTCGCCCCTTTTTTCTTCGACGGCTCGGACGCCGCTTTGGCGGGAGCCGCCTCCGCCCCGGCCGACTTCTTCTTGGCGGCGCGCTTTTCGCCGTCGGTCGCGCCCCTTGGCCTTGCTTTCTTTCGCGGGGCGCTGCGACTTGGCCGGCGGTTCGGCCGGCTCGCGGGTCGCGCGATCGACGCGCCGCTTGGGCAGCCGGTTCGCACACTCGGGATCGATTTGCAGGAGAATCTCGCGGACGTGGGGCGAGTAAGGGTTGGCCGAATAATCGGCGCCCAGCTCGTGCAGCAGCGAGCCGAACTCCACGCCCTTCGACTTCGCCACCGCCCGCTCCAACCCCGGCACCACGCCGGCGGCCGCGTCCTTGTCGGTCACCAGGTCAAGCACGCGGAGCGCGGCCATGGTGCCGGCGTCGATGGGGATGGCGTGCCCGGCCAGCCCCGCCTGCACCACGTAGGATACCGTGAAGCGGGTCGGCCCGTCGAGTTTTCCCAACCATTCGACGGTCGGCCCAAGGTTTTTCTTCCGCCGGTCTTCCAGGTCGAAATTGAACGTGGCCTCGAAAACCGCGTGCAGCACGCGCTTGATGCGGTTGGCGGCGGCGCGCGGATCGGGCAGACAGGCCATCACCTCCGAAAGCTCGGAGATCGATGTCACCCGCACCTCGTTCCAGTCGAAGAACGTGTGCACCAGCGCCGCAAAGGCCTCTTCCGCCGCGTCGTGGTGGGCGTCTTCCAGGCAGCAGCCGAACAGCAAGTGCTCGACAACCGTGCGGCCCTGGTTCAGCGGCGACGCCTTATAGTATTTCTTCAGTACCTTGTGGACTTTGGCGAACTGGGCGGTGCGGCTCACGGCGGTCATGAGGATGGCTCGTTGTGTTCGGGGGCGACCGGTTCCGATTCCTCGTCCTCGGCAGCGGTCTTTTCCGGGGGCAAAACCTGTTGCAGGATCTGGGCGACCGCGATCGATCGCTTGATTCCTTGATCCAGCAGGAAGCTCAATCGGGGCGTATAACGGATCTCGATCCGCTCGGCGATCTTCGCTTGCAAGAAGCCGGCCGCGCTTTGCAGGCCGCGCATCGTCAACTTCTGGTGGGCCTCGTCGCCCATCACCGAAACGTGCACCTTGGCGTTGCGCAGGTCGGCCGACACCTCCACGTACGTCACGGTGACGTCGTGGATGCGGGGATCTTTCAGCTCCGTCAAAATCGCCATGCTGACGACTTCGCGGATCGCTTCGGCGGCTTTTTCGACGCGTCGGGACGACATAACCGCAATGCCGCGACCGGTGGTCGCGCCTCGATGTTCAGAACGTTCGGGCGATCTCTTCGATCTTGTAGGCCTCGAACAGGTCGCCTTCCTTCAGATCGTTGAATCCGGCCAGTTTGATGCCGCATTCGAGGCCTTCGCGAACCTCGCGGGCATCGTCCTTTTCGCGCTTCAGCGAATCGAGCGGGTAGTCGCCGATGACGCGGCTCTCGCGGATCAGGCGGACCCGGGCGTCGCGCTGAATCACGCCCGCCAGCACGCGGCAACCGGCCACCGTGCCCACGCGGCTGATGTGGAACAGCCGCTGCACCAGGGCCCGGCCAAGGTCCTTCTCGCGGCGTTCCGGCTTGAGCATGCCTTCCAGGGCCGCCTTCAAATCGTCGGTCACCTGGTAGATGATGTCGTAGCGGCGAATCTGCACGCCCAGTTTTTCGGCCAGCATGCGGGCGCCTTCGTCGGGCACCACCGAGAAGCCAATGATCACCGCGTCGGACGCGTGGGCCAGGTGGACGTCGGCTTCCGTGATGCCGCCCACCGTGGCCTGGAGAATCTTGATCTGCACTTCGGCGTGCTGGAGCTTGGACATTTCCTTGCGGATGGCCTCGATCGAGCCCCGCACGTCGGCCCGCAGCACGATGTTGAGCGTCTGTACCTTGCTCTCTTGTCCCAGCCGTTCGTAGAGCGTTTCCAACGTGACGTGCGGCTGCCCGCCGCTGAGATCGCGTTGACGGGCTACGGCCGCCCGCTGCTCGGCCAGATGCCGGGCCTGCGTGATGTCGTCGAGCACGTAGAAGCGGTCGCCCGCGCCGGGGGCCGAGTCCAAGCCGGTCACGTTGACGGGCATGGAGGGGCCCGCCTCGCGGTGCCGCTTCTGCACGTCGAGCGTATCGTACATCGCCTTCACCCGCCCGTACGCCGAGCCGCATACCACCACGTCGCCCGGCCGGAGCGTGCCGCTGCGCACCATCAGCTTGGCCACCACGCCGCGGCCTTCGTGCAATTCGGCTTCCAGGCAGGTGCCCCGCGCGGCCGCATCGGGGTTTGCCTTGTATTCGTGCAATTCGGCCACCGTCAGCAGCGTCTCGAGCAGCTTGTCGATGCCTTCGCCGGTGGCGGCGCTGGTCTTGACCACTTCCGTTTCGCCGCCCCACTCGCTGGGCAACAGCTCGTTGGCGGCCAACTGCTCGTAGACCCGCTGCGGATTGGCGCCCGGCAGGTCGATCTTGTTCAACGCCACCACAATGGGCACTTCGGCCGCCCGGGCGTGGCTGATCGCCTCTTCCGTCTGCGGCATCACGCCGTCGTCGGCCGCCACGACCAACACGGCAATGTCGGTCACATTGGCGCCCCGGGCCCGCATTTCCGTAAAGGCTTCGTGGCCCGGCGTATCGACGAAGGCGATCGCCCGGCCGTCCTTGTTCACGCGATAAGCGCGAATATGCTGCGTGATGCCCCCCTTTTCGTGGGCGGCCACGTCGATGCCGATGATCCGATCCAAAAGCGACGTCTTCCCGTGGTCAACGTGGCCGAGGAAGGTGACGATGGGCGGCCGCGGCTGGGCCTTGGCCGGGTCGTCCCGCTCTTCCAACGCCTGAAGGACCGATTGCTCCAGGTTCACCGGGCGATGGAAATTGACCGGCACGCCCAATTCGGCGGCCAACAACTCGGCCAGATCGGGCTCCAGCGTGGCGGCGATGTTGCTCACCGAGCCCATTTCCAGCAGCTTGCCCAAAATCGTGCCGGTGGGCACGCCGACCGCCTGGGAGAAGCTGCGCACCGTGCACGGCAACTCGACGGACACGCTTTCGCGCCGCGGGGCCGCCGTGTTGGCGCCCGTCCGCTTGATGTGCGTGCGCCGCGCGCGACCGGAGCGGACGACTCTTCCTCCTCGTCCGGCTTCCGCCGCTTGACCGTGGCCGCCTTTTTGCGTTTCAGTTGCCGCTGCTCGCGGCCGCCAAGCGTTGGCGCGCCTTCCTCCTCTTTCTCCAACACGGCGGCCTGACGGCCGGAACGGCGGGGGCGTTCGCGGCCGATCGGCAGGGGAGCCCCGATCGGCGGCATCGCTTCCGGCGGCAGCTTGCCGCGGGGACCTTTCGCCGCTTCGGCGGCGATCCGCTTCTGCTCGTGCTTGCGATGCTCGAGCCGCTCCAGCAGCGGCTTGGTGCCCGCCTTGCCGGCGCGGATGGCGTCCTTGGGGAGCTTGATGTCCGGTTTTTGCGGGGCGGGCTCCGTCGTCTTTCGCTGTAGCGGCGGTTTGGCCGTCGGAGGCATCGGCGCCAACTTGATGGCGGGCCCCCGCTCTTCCTTCTCGTGCTCTCTTTCCTTTTCTTTCTCTTCTCGCGGGGGCGCTGGCGGCGCTTCGGCCGCGGCCGCTGGCGACGGCGTTTCCTCGGGCTTCTTCTTCAATGCCGGCGGCTTTTCCGCCTTCGAGGGAGGAAGGACGGCGATTCTGTGACCGACCGTGCCGGCCGGCGCGATGTAGTCTTCGCGACGGAATGCGGCGGGTGCGCCGCCGGCCATGCCCGTCTCATGCCGGCCGGGTGGAAGATGGCCGGCCGGGGCAGCGCCGGGCCGGCCCCCCTTGCCGCTGTTCATGAACGCCGTAACCGTCGCCAACTCTTCGTCGGTCAGACTGGCCAGCGCAGAGCCCTTGCCCGTCACACCTGCCTTGGTGCAGATGTCGACCAGCACTTTGCTGTCGAGCTTCAGTTGCTTCGCTAACGAGTAAATACGGATGGGCAAGGGGCCGCTCCCTGGGGAAAGTTGCGTCGTGGTGTCTGCGATCGCGCTCTGGGGCTAATTCTCCGTTACTGGGCCGTGTCATCGGACGGCTCCACGCTAGGTTGCACGGGGGCGACGGTCATATCGGCGGGGACGGACGGATCGGCCGCCACGGCGCTTTCGGCGGCGGTCGCTTCCGCCGCGGCCGGCGCCGCGGCTTCCGCGGTTCCTTGTTCGATGACTTCCGCCGGCTTGCCGTCGGCATAATAGGCCGTGGGCTTCGCCGCCGCTTCGGCGGCTTCGGCCGCCTCCAAACGTTCCTGCTCGCGTTGTTTCCGGCGTTGCTCGGCGGCCACCTTTTCCGCCTCGGTCGCCTTGATTTCGGCCTGGCTCACGACGCTGTCAACCTGTTCGGCGGTCAGCCCGCCCATCTCCATGAGCGCCTCGGGCTCGATCACCGACAGGTCGTCGTAGGAGAGGAAGCCCTCGCCGACCAGCCGTTCGGCCAGTTCCGCTTCGACCCCTTCCAACGACGAATAGCCCGCCACGGCCTGCTCGATCTGCTCGTCGAGCTCTTCGCGGGTCATGATCTCGATGTCCCAGCCGCAGAGTTTGCTGCCCAACCGCACGTTTTGCCCCCGCCGGCCGATGGCCAGCGAAAGCTGGTCTTCCTGCACCAACACGATCGCCCGGCCCAACATCTGACAAAGGATCACTTCTTCGACTTCGGCAGGCTGCAAGGCGTTGGGAATCAACACTTGCATGTCGTCGCTGAAACGGACGATGTCGATGCGTTCGCCGGCCAACTCGTCGACGATGTTCTTAATGCGGTTGCCGCGGACGCCCACGCACGCTCCCACGCAGTCAACCCGCTGGTCGGTGCTGCTGACGGCCACCTTGGTGCGATAGCCGGGCTCGCGGGCGATGGCCCGAATCTCGATCACGCCTTCGGCAATCTCGGGAATCTCCTGCTCGAAGAGGCGTTGCACGAGTTGCGGCTTGGTGCGGCTGAGGATCACCTTCACCCGGCTTCCCGCCTTCTTGACCTCGTAGACGGTCGCCCGCACGCGCTCGTTGGGGTGATGCGTTTCGCCGGGGATTTGCTCGCCCTTGGGAAGGATGGCTTCGACGTTCGTCAACGTGACCGTGGCCGCGCCCCCTTCGTAGCGTTGAATCGTGCCGGTCACCAGTTGCCCTTTCAACTCTTCGTATTCGGCGTACAACGCGTCGCGCTCCGCCTCGCGGATCTTCTGGATCATCACTTGCTTGGCGGTCTGCGCACCGATGCGTTCGGCCATCTCGGCCGGGTCCAACGCCGTGCCGTTGCACGTGCCGCGGATGGAGCCGTCGGTGCGGCTGATCTCGACGACAATCTCCGCCTCTTCGCCGTAGTGCTTCTTGGCGGCGGAAACCAAGGCGGCTTCAATGCCTTCAAAGACAATCTCTTTGTCGATATTTTTATCGCGGTGGATCGCGTCAACGATACGAAGCAGCTCGCTGGGGTCCATTCGCTCTCACTTTCGCTAACGACAGTCGAGACCCTCTCCGTTCCGCTCGGCCCGAAAAATTAGCCGAGACGCTACAAAATCTTACGACGCCACGACTTAGCGGCATCGGTAAACAAGTAAGCATACCCGTCGGCCTAAGGGGTGTCAAGCCGGTCGGGCTTCCCCCAGACCTTACTCAAGGCAGGCAAAGGCCTTGCGAACCGCGGCCATTCGATGGGCAGTCCAAGGTGGCCGCTCTTGTGTGCCAAGCATTTAACACCACGCAGGGGGTCTTCTCCAGTGAGAAACAACGTGCGAGGACAGGCATTCCGGTTGTTGGGGTGGCAGTTGTACTGCCATCCCAACCAATGGCATTCCTGCCTGTCGGCTTGGGACAGACGAGAATGTCTGTCCACCTGAAAACTGCGCGTCAATTCTCTGCCGTCCGTCAGTCAAACTGGCTTTCCGCCAGAAATCTGGCCAAGCGGTCGGAGGCCACCAGCGCGTTTTCCCGCAACTGGTACAGGTCCTTCGCGCTGGCGGGTCGCCGCCAGACGCGCCCACCGCGGCGCCCAGCCGGGCGGCCTCCGTTTTCTGGCTTAGAAGGTGCTCGATGTCGCGAGACAGCCTCTCGCCGGCCGCATCGTTGATCACGCGAATCGAAGAAAAGGCGACCTGGCGGCGGAGGCAGACTTCGGCGACGGCGAAAGTTTCCATGTCGACGGCCACGGCCCCGTAACGCGCGAAGAGCGACTGCTTTTCGCCCGGCAGCCGGATGACATGGTCGGCCGTCAAAAGGGGGCCGCAATGCACGCCCGCTCGGCTGCACGCCGCCGACAGGCTCGCCGGCAATTCCAGCCGCATCGCCGGGCCGTGGGCAGCAAGCAACTGATTGGCGACGAGGATGTCGTGGCGTTTCAGTTGGGGCGACAGCCCGCCAGCGAAGCCTGCCGAGATGATGCGCCGCGGTCGATGGCCGTCAATCAGGACTTCGGTGGCGGCGGCGGCGTTGGTCCTGCCTGCGCCGCAGAGGATCACGGCGGCGCGGCGGCCCGCAAGTCCGCCTTCGCGGATCACGAAGCGGCTTCCCCGCACGGTGATCATCCCCTGGAGAATGTCCTCCAGGCAGCCCGACTCGATCCCTAAGGCGAAGACGATGCCCAGATGACAAGATTTGGGCTCTTCGATCGGGGGCGGGGCCGACGCGTGACTGAGTTGATTTTGTACCGCCTGCACGGCGGCCGCGCGCGCCGCGACTTGGCCGCGTTCTGGAGCCAGGTATAAACGAGGTAGCGGAGCGACATCGACGGCTTATGACGGAGGTTGACCGGCTGGAGACAGATTTCATTATTTTACATCGTTGGGGTGGCCGTTGTAGTTGGGGTGGCCGTTGCACTGCCACCTCTGCATCATTGGGGTGGCCGTTGTACCGCCACCCCTGGAACCGCCGCAAATTCGGCTATTTAGCGGGAACGCGGTTACTCCGACCGTCGGCTTCCGCCGGCGGCTATCGTCTGCAATCGTGGAGGCGTCGCACGTCGCGGTTCGCCGCAGGTGCTCGACTTTACGCCCGGGTTGGCAATAATTGATGGCGCGAAAGTCATAAGCGGCCGGCAAACCGATCGCAGAAGGAGAGAGTGCCATGCGAGTGCTTTTTGCTTTGTTGGTGCTGGGCCTGGCTTTTGCCATGCGCCGCGAGGCGGCCGGCCAGCCGGCGACCGCTGCGGAGACCAACCCCGTGGTTCGAGCCGACAACCAGTTCGCCATGGATCTGTACGCCCGGCTGGATCGGGAACAAGCGGGCCAGAACCTGTTCTTCTCGCCCACGAGCGTCTCGCTGGCATTGGCCATGACGGCGGCCGGCGCGCGGTTCCACCGAGGCGGAGATGGCCAAGACGCTGCATCTCGACGGCGACCTGGCCAAAGCCCACGCCTACTATCACACCCTGCTGGCCCGCTGGAACGGCGACGGCCAGAAGCGGCCCTATCAACTCCGCGTGGCCAACCGGCTCTGGGGGCAGATAGGATACGACATTCGCGCCGAGTTTCTCGCCCTGACGCGCGAGCAATATGGGGCCGAAATGACGCTCCTGGATTTCATCAACCAAACCGAGCCCGCCCGCCGCGAGATCAACCAGTGGGTGGAGAAACAAACCAACGACAAGATCAAGGACCTCATCCCCGCCGGCGCGCTCGATCGCCTCAGCCGCCTCGTGTTGACCAACGCGGTGTACTTCAAAGGCGATTGGGCCGAACCGTTCGATAAGAAAGACACGCAGGACGAGGATTTCAGCGTCTCGGCCCGTGAGAAGGTGAAAATGCCGCTCATGCGGCGCGCAAGCCGAGTTCGGTTATGCGGAGGAGGAAACGCTTCAAGTGATCGAGATGCCCTACGCCGGCCGCGAGCTGTCGATGGTCGTGCTGCTGCCCAACGCGGTCAACGGCCTGCCCGGTCTGGAGAAAACGATGTCGGTCGATCGGCTCGCCGGGCTGTTGGCGGCGATCCGCGTCCGCGAGGTCAACGCGCTGGTGCCCAAGTTCAAAATGGACGCCTCCTTCGGTCTGAACAAAACGCTGGAAGCGCTGGGCATGAAGCGGGCCTTCTCCGACGAAGCCGATTTCTCCGGCATCAGCAGCCAGAAGGACCTGCAAATTTCGGCCGTCGTTCACAAGGCGTATCTCGACGTCAACGAGGAAGGCACGGAAGCCGCGGCCGCCACCGGCATCGTGATGCGAACCATGGCCGCACGCCGGCCGCAGACGGTCCCCGTCTTCCGCGCCGACCATCCGTTCCTCTTCTTGATCCGCGACACGGCAAGCGGCAGCATCCTCTTCATGGGGCGCCTGACGAAGCCGACGTCGTGACGGTGCGGCGCGGCGAGAAAACTCCGGCAGCTCATGCAGTCTCGTGCCGTAGCGCCGCCGCTTTCTACCCTTCTTGCCTCAAGCTGCCGGCAACCGTTCACGGGGACTGCCCCGATTTTCGCGGCCAGCACGACTTTCGCACGGTAGGGCGTGGTTCCAATGGCTACGAAAATGGGACTGTCCCCTTCGGCCCGCCAAAAAAACGGCCGCCTGGGCCACGAAGACCGTCGGCGGCCATAAAGCTGCCGGCGGGCTACGCAACCCAGGCGACCTTGTTTCCCCTGCGCCGCAGCGGCCGGCCATCCGATCGCCGGCCGGCGGTCACGGACGATGGCCCCCTTACTTGGCCGCTGCCTTCACGGCGATGGCCTTGCCGTCCTTGTCGGTAAAGCGGAGGAAGAAGTCGTAGCCGGCCAGGATGTTAACGCACTTGACCACAATGAGGTTCTCACCCTTTTTGAGGCTGATGCCGGTCTCGGTGTCCTGATCGGCTTCGCCGGCCCGGCACTCGGTCTTGAAGGTATGCACCAACTTACCGTTGATCCAAACCTTGATGTAGTCGTCGCTGCCCACCAACAGCTTGGCATTGTCGATGGCTTCGGGCGAATCAACCACCGCCACGGCGTAAGTCGTCACGTGCTCGGCCTCGCCGAGGTCGATCTTGCCGGGCGAGTCGGTGTCGTTGAAACTCTTCAATTGCCACTTCGCCTTCGAGCCGGCCGGAGGCGCCTGCGTGCCGTTCAGCGATCCTTCATCCGGCATGAAAACCTTGTCGATCGATCCGGTCTGCGGATAACCGCCGAAATCGTTTTCGCCGAACGAGAACGGCCCCAACAACAGCCACTTGGTCACAAAGTGCTTGTTCTCGGGGATGGTGACCTTGGTGGCAGGCAGCACCAGCGTGCTCACCGGCGGTTTCTTCGCCGCCTCGTCGGCTGCACGCACCGGGATCGCCAGCAGAAGCGACAGGGCAAGACACGCAACAATCGTGCGACAGATCATGACAGTCTCCTTTGGAACGGAACTTGGGGTGAAGTGAACGGGTTGGAAAAACACGCGGGCACGTCGCCCACCACGCCCGCGGATGGCTTACTAACGCCGACCATGGCGCGATCAGTGCCCAAGGTACGTGGCGGGCTTCTTTTCAAACCACCTCGCGGGCGGGCCTGACAACGCGAATATGGTTCTACCGCGCCCGCCACCGCGACGCAAGGGGCCCAAACCGCCCGCAGGAGTCCTCCAGAACTATCACCATTGCGGCCCATATACTCTCACCCAAAAGAGTGGATCCGCCTCGCCGTAATGCGGCCCGGACGCCGTCGTTTCGTCAGCCGCAGCGTTCGGGCCTGCGTCGGCTGCTGTTGGGACATGGTATACCTTCCTTCGGCCGGTGTTTGTTCACGCCGCCGAGCACGGCGGGGATCGGGCCTTTGCCTCCGTGCGTTATCTTGAAGATGCTCTGCGGGGACAAGGCCAATCGCTGTACCTGGGAGGCGCATCGGACGATCATCGAGCCTGACCATTCCCGCCAAGAGCCTATTGGTCATTTAGGGAGTGACAGTTCCTGGTTGATGTGCTAAGAATATGACGATTTCAGCACCATGAAAACGAGGGATGGTGCCCAACAGAGAAACAAGCCCTCGGTCTACGCAAAGGAGATTGGTATGGAAGACTTCCTGAAGTTCAAGAGGATGATCACTCCGATCATCATACAGATCCTGTTCTGGATCGGTGTTGCTGTAAGTATCTTAGGGGGCCTGATTTCTATCGTGGGAGGAGTCGGTGCGCACCAGGGTGGTGGGGCGATGGTCTTAGCTGGGCTTTTGTGGATATTTCTCGGTCCAATACTCTGTCGAGTCTATTGCGAAATCCTCGTCGTAGCATTCTCCATCAATGACACCCTGAGAGAGATAAGAGACCTTCTGAAGAATCGAAATATGTGATGCCAAGCCACCCATACACCGTACGCGAAACTCGCAGGAAGTGTCGCGCGGGCGCGGAGGGGGTCCGGTGACATAATACTGAACTATTGACAAGAATCGAGGACCTTGGCAACCTCTGGGCATGGCAAGATTGGAACGGCTGGTGATTCCTGGTTTGCCGCATCATATTACGCAGCGCGGCAACCGCCGAACAAGGTTCAAAACCACCCAAGCCGCAAACAAGAAAAGACATGACTTAGGACAGTGTGAAGTTTTCAGTTTTCAGTGCTCAGCGGGGACTGGAGAATGTATAGATCGTTTGAGGAGTTGGAAATTTGGAAGCGAGCCTGCCAACTGGCAGTGCAGGAAACTGAAAACTGACAATCATAACTTCGGAAACAGCCCTTCGGCCACCTGGCGAAGCTTCTTGGGCTGGAGCAGACGGACACGGGTTTTGCCGACCTCGGCGATCAGGCCCGCCTCGACCATCCGGCGGAAGCGTGCGCGAGAACGTTTCGCTGGTTAGATTCAAATGACTGGCGACGTAGCGCTTCAGGCTCGGCAGCGCGACGGTGCACTCGGCGGTCGGATTCGACTCGGCCAGTTCCAGCAGATACCGAGCGAGCCGGCCGGCCGCGTCGCGGAGCGTGATGTCTTCCATCAGTCTCACCAGCCGCCGCACCCAAAGGCTCATGCCGGTCATCAGGCCGAGGCACAGTTCGTGGTCTTCGGCCAGCGATTGACGAAAACGGTCTTGCGGCAGCAAGACGCAAACGGTCTTTTTGACCGCTTGGGCCGAGGCGGGGAGAGGGAATTCGCCGATGGCGGCCACTTCGGCGAAGCTGCCGCCGGGGGCGACCATGTGCAGGACGTGCTCCCGGCCGCCGCGCCCCGTCTGAAACACGCGCACCAGTCCTTGGCCGACCACAAACACGCCCGGGCAGGGTTCTCCCTCGCGGAAAATCGCCTGTCCCTTGCGGAACTGGCACAACCGGGCAATGGTCGCCAGCCGCCGGAAGCCGGCCGCCTCGACCGCCGAAAACAACTCGCAACCGTGGAGAATATCGACAACGTTCATGGTCGTCAAACGATCGGGGCCACCCCGTGATTTAACGGCTGTTTCGGCCTCACGCGGAGCGTGAGGAGCACACTGGTGATTCTCGCGGGGCTTGATCCAGATCAAAGACCCGCATTTCCCCGCCGTGTATGATTCCATTGTAGGGGTTGCAACGGGTCGTACAATGTCCTCGGCAAGCGCTGGCCGCGTGGGCGGGAAGGGACGTTGCAATGACCTCTTGTGGCTTCGCCAACCTGATAGCGAACTATCGGGGACACCCGCGAGCTATTGGAGCCACCCGGCCGAAGCCGGCAACCGACACCGAACCTGGTTCTTTAGAGACCGATTTCCACCAAGGAGCATCTCGAATGTACTGCTATCAATGCGAACAAACCACCAAGGGAAGCGGCTGCACGGTCATGGGCGTTTGCGGCAAAGACCCCGCTACTGCCGCACTGCAAGATCTGTTGGTCTTTGCGACCAAGGGCGTCTCGATGTATGCGCACCGTGCGGCCCAGTTGGGCGCCCATGACAGCCAGGTGGACCGTGCGATCCTGGAGTTCCTCTTCGCCACGGTAACGAATGTGGATTTCGATCCCGAGCGGCTGCGCGGCCACCTTGTCGCAGCGGCCGCCATGCGCGACAAGGCCAAGGCGCTGTACGAGGACGCCTGCCGCCGCAAGTCGCATGCGCCCGAGGCTCTTACCGGGCCCGCCGCCTGGTCGCCTGCCGGCGATCTCGACGGCCTGATCCGCCAAGGAGAAGAGGTGTCGATCACCAAACGCCAATCTCAGTTGGGCAATGACGTGACGGGCCTCCAGGAACTGATCGTTTACGGCTTGAAGGGCGCCGCCGCCTACGCCGATCACGCCCGAATCCTCGGCTACGAAGACCCCGATGTTTACGCCACCTTCCACGAGGCGCTCGATTTCCTTGCCTCGGCCAATCCGACCGTCGATCAGTTGCTAGGCTGGGTGATGAAGGCGGGCGAGCTGAACCTGACCGTGATGGGTCTGCTGGACGCCGCCAACACGAGCGCCTACGGACATCCCGAGCCCACCAAGGTGCGCGTCACGCCGATCCGCGGCAAGTGCATCCTCGTTTCCGGCCACGACCTGAAGGACCTCGACGAGCTGCTCCGGCAGACTGAGGGCAAGGGGATCAACGTCTACACGCACGGCGAAATGCTGCCGTGCCTCGCCTATCCGGGCTTGAAGAAATATAAGCACCTGGTGGGCAATTACGGCGGCGCGTGGCAGGACCAGCGCAGGGAGTTCGAGGCCTTTCCCGGCGCGATCCTCATGACGACCAACTGCATCCAGAAACCGAAAGAGACCTACCTGAATCGGATTTTTACCAGCGGGCTTGTGGCCTGGCCGTGCGTACGGCATATCGGGCCGGATCACGATTTCACGCCCGTCATTCAAGCCGCGCTGGCCGAGCCGGGCTTCGCCCACGACGAACCCGAGCAGACAATCACCGTCGGTTTCGGGCATCACGCGGTGCTGGGCGTGGCCGCGAATATCGTGGCGGCGGTGAAGAACAAGCAGATTCGGCATTTCTTCCTGGTCGGCGGCTGCGACGGCGCCAAGCCCGGCCGCAACTACTACACCGTCTTTGCCCAAAAGGTGCCGAAAGACTGCGTGGTGCTGACGCTGGCCTGCGGCAAGTATCGCTTCAACAAGCTGCAGTTCGGCAGCATCGACGGCGTGCCGCGGCTGCTCGACATCGGCCAGTGCAACGACGCCTACTCGGCGGTCAAGATCGCCACGGCCCTGGCCGACGCGTTCAAGTGCGAGGTGAACCAGTTGCCGCTCTCGTTCGTGCTCAGTTGGTTCGAGCAGAAGGCCGTGGCCATCTTGCTGACGCTTCTGTACCTGGGCATCAAGAACATCCGCCTCGGCCCGAGCCTGCCGGCGTTCGTCACGCCCTCGACGCTCGCGCTGTTGGTGCAGAAGTTCGGCATCGCGCCGATCACCACCCCCGAGGCGGACCTGGCGGCGATCTTGGGGTGACGGATTGCCATACCGTCGCTTCGCTTGAACGGTGACGATCGTCAGGCTATTGCCGGACGTTCTGCGCCACTGTAAGATTCACGCCCAACATGAGCGTAATCCCCCCACCCACAACCATCGGCCGCGACGCGGTCGCCGCCGTCCTCCATCGGCAACGGCCAGAGCGGATTGTCTATGCGCCGAATTATTGGCAATGGTTCGAGCACCAACGCAACCACGGCTTCCCGCCCGAGATCGCTCATTGCCGGTCGCAATTGGACCTGATCCGCTGGCTTGGCCTGGATGTCTTTAGCCGCAACGTCTACTCCGATCAGCAGAGCGGCTGGTTCGGCGGGCTGTGCGACGTGGTTTGGACCGACGTGGACGTCCAACAGCGGGAAACGCGGCAGGGTCGCGACCGCATCTTCGAGCGCAGCTACCGAACCCGCAAGGGCACGCTCACCGAGCGGCTCCGCTATGTGTTCGACCAATCGACCTTGGTGCAGGAAAAGTTTTTGGTGGACGATCCGGCCAGCCAGCTTGACGCGCTGGTCGAACTGGTCGGCGGCCGGCACTGGCGATTTGCGGCCGACCGCTACCGGGCGGTCGAGGAGCAGATCGGAAAAAACGGTTGCGCAATCGCCGGCGAATTGTTCAGCCCGCTGAAGCTGCTGCATATCGCCATGAACCCAGTGGAGACGTGCTATTTTCTGGTCGATGCGCCGCAACGCGCGGCCGAGTTGATGGCCCTGCACGAAGCGGCCATGCTGGAGCTTGTCGGGCGAATGGCCGCCGCGGGCGTGAAGGTGATGATGGCCATGGACAATCTCGACACGATGTTCCACCCTCCTCGGCTGGTCGAGCAATGTTCGGCGTCGTTCTACCAACGGGCCGGCCGGATCTGCCGCGAGCACGGGAGCCAGTTCTTCATCCATGCCTGCGGCCGGCAGAGGGCCAACCTGGAGCTGATCGCGTCGCTGGGCGTCGATGGACTGGAAGGCGTCGCCCCGCCGCCCTTGGGCGACATAGAACTGGACGAGGCGATGCGGCTCTCCGGCGAGCACATGATCATCACCGGCGGCATCAGCGCGATCGAGTTCGAGCGTCTGAAAACGCGCCAGGCCGTGTTCGCCTATGTGCGCGAGCTGCTTGCGCAGATGTCGCCTTGGGCCCACCGCTTCGTCCTTTCGGCCAGTTGCGCGACCCCCTTTTCGGCCCCCTGGGAAAGGCTCAAGGATTTCCGCGACGCCTGGCTCGAATTCGGCGGATTGTGATCGCGCGGCCGGCAGGCGTCGCGATCGGCCCGATATGGTAAGATGGTGCGATGCCACTGATCGATCTGAACGGCCCTCACCCCGGCCCTGGCCTGATGAAAATGGGGACTGGCTCCGCAACGGCTTGCATCATTGCTCGATCCGAATCACTATTCGTTGCGGTGCCTGTCCCCGTTTTCATCCCGGCGGGAGAAGGAACTGGAAAACGGGGACTGGCTCCGCAACGGCTTGTATCATTGCTCGATCCGAACCACTATTAGTTGCGGTGCCTGTCCCCATTTTCATCCTGTATCATGCAGAAGCCGAGCGTCTACAAAACGAAGTGCTTGAAACGATATCGCTTTCCCACGCATTGCACCGATCTCGTGATCGACCGCGGCGAAAGCGAAGCCGTTGAGGTTTTCTTCGCCGTGCTCAAGCCGGGCGAAAAGACCGTGCCGCACAAGCACGACGATTGCGAGCAACTCTGGCACGTCGTCGAGGGCTCCGGCACTTACTTCACGGGCGAGCAACGCACGGCGCACGCCATCGGCCCGGGCGACGTCGTGCTGACGCGGCGAAACGTTCTGCATAGCGTCGAGAACACGGGCAACACGTTGCTGCGGTACCTGGCCATCGATGTGTTTGTGGCGGGCAAACCGGCGGACGAGCCGACTTGGGACTGCGCACGTCGCCATGGTTTGCCGGCAGAACGGCTGGAACGTCTCGATCGAAGAGGTCAAGTACGCGGAGTAGCGCACCGTGCCCGAGCAGGAATCGGCAGATCGGCAAGGGCTGGCCTCTGGTGGCAGCGGCAGTGCCACTGCCGCCCCAACCGGTTCCGCCGCAAGCGCCGGTGGCAACTACCGCTGGGCGATTTGCGGGCTGTTGTTCGCCGCCACTACGATCAATTACATCGACCGGCAAATCCTCGGCATTCTCAAGCCGGAACTGCAAGGCTCGCTGGGATGGACGGAAATCGATTTTGCCAACCTCGTCTTCTGGTTCCAGGCGGCCTATGCGGCCGGCTTCCTGCTCTCGGGCCGGCTAGTGGATCGGATCGGCTCGCGGATCGGCTTGGCCCTGTCGGTCGTGGCTTGGAGCCTGGCCGAGATGGCGCATGCCATGGTCCGCAGCGTGACGGGATTCTGCGGCGCGCGGTTCTGCTTGGGCCTGGCCGAAGGGGGCAATTTCCCCGCCGCGATCAAGTCGGTCAGCGAATGGTTCCCGCAGAAGGAACGCGCCCTGGCCACCGGCATTTTCAACTCGGGCTCCAACGTGGGGGGGCTGATCGCGCCTTTCCTGGTGCCCTGGATCACGTTGCGCTGGGGCTGGCCGATGGCCTTCGTCGTCACCGGCGGGCTGGGCTTCGTGTGGCTGATCTTCTGGATGCTGCTCTACGATCATCCGCGGCGGCACCCGCGCCTCTCGCCCTCGGAGCGGGCCTATATCATGAGCGATCTGCCGCCGACGGCCGCCCACGTCCCCTGGCTGAAACTGCTGGGCCGTCGGCAGACGTGGGCCTTTGCAACCGGCATGTTCATGACCGCACCAGTGGCCTGGTTCTATCTCAATTGGATTCCCGATTTTCTGCACAAACATTACGGGCTGGCCCTGATCGACCGCGGGCCGCCGCTGGTGGTGATTTCGTTGATCACCTGCGCCGGCAGCATCGGCGGCGGATGGATTTCCTCGACCTTGATCCATCGCGGCTGGGGCGTTCACGCCGCAAGAAAAACCGCCTTCCTGATTTGCGGGCTGTGCGTGGTGCCGGTCTTTGCCACGCCCTGGGCGAGCCAATGGACGGCCGTGCTGCTGGTCGGACTGGCCTCGGCCGCCCACATGGGCTTCGCCGCCAATCTGTTCACCATGGTCAGCGACACCGTGCCGCACGAGGCGATCAGCTCCGTGGTGGGCATCGGCGGCATGATGGCGGGCGTCGGCGGCATGTGCTCGGCCAAGATCATCGGGGCCGTGCTGGACCTGACAGGCAGCTATCACAGCCTCTTCTTCGCGGTCTCGATGATCTACCCGGTGGCGTTGCTGATCATGCACCTCTGGAACCCCCGCTATGAGGCGATGAAGCTCAGGCCGGACGATGAGCCGTACGACCGGCAGGCCCCTTAGAATTGTGATATCATACGTGCGAGGAGGAAGCTTGCGATGTCCTGTTCCTTGCGAACTTCAAATCGAGCCAATAGCCGCCGGCGGAAGACGACGCTCTTCGCACGATGCGCGGCGACCGTGCTCGGCGTCGTTGCAGCCCTGCCGGGGCGGAGCGCGGATGCGAAACCGCCCGACACGCCGCCCAGCACACATCCGTTGGACTGCATGCAGGTCTATCACTTCGTGGCCGGAAGCTGGCAGGCCGCGCCGATCACCGATCCGTTGGACCGCCGGATGCTGGCGTTGTTCTTGGATCAGGTGGAGAAATCGGCCCCCCAATGCACGCCGGAACGGATGAAGGAGTTCGCCGCTTTCCCGGAGGAGATTGCCTGGCGGGCGTCGAAGTTGGTTCGCATGCCGCTGGTCGCCTACCGCTTGACGGGCCAGCGGAAATACCTGGACGACTTCGTTCGGCGGATGGAGGCGATTTGCGCGTGCCTGGAGAAGGGGCCCGACGGCTTTTGGGACTGGTACGGCAAGCCGAAGCCCGGCTTTCGCCGTCCCGAGCTGCCCGATCAGCGCGTGGCGGTGCAGATCACCGGCTTCGCGATGTCGGCCGTCGCGGCCGAGTTCGCTTGCATTGTGCAGGGCGATGAAACATTGAAAACGCGATACGCCGAGCCGATGGCCCGCTATCTTTCGCTGGCCGAAGATCATCTTGTGAAGAAATGGGACGCCCGCGGTTGCTACAAGGATTTGGGCGCAACGGGCGCCGTCTATATCAGCGAGTCGGAACTGCGGCCCACGAAGGCGAACCTCACCCAGCCGCACAACAAGCAGGGAAAAATTCTCGATGCCTTGGCGGCGCTCTACATGGCCACGGGCAAGGACGAATATCTCGTCAAGGCGATCAAGCTGGGCACGCGATTCAAGCATTGCCTGACGCGCGACGGAGATCATTATCTTTGGCACTACTGGGACCCGGCCGGCCCGTGGGATGTCGATCAGGATGAGCCCGACGATTGGAAACATTGGATCGGGCCGGAGCACCGCAGCGTCTATCACGCGATGACGTTGTCGCAGGTTATTGTGCTGTACGAGTGCGGGCTGGTGTTCGATCGGGCCGACATCGACCGTTTTCTGAAGACGCAGAACACCCTATGCTGGAACGGCGACGTACAGAGCCCGCGATGGTTTCGCCTGAACGGCCAGGTGCCGGGGCCGCTCGACGTGCCCTGGTCGTGCGTCTGGCTGGCACCGTTGGACCGGCACATCGGCGACGTGACGTTCAGCCCGGCCGCTCAGCACGAACGGCTTGATTTGTTCGTTCATCCGCGCAAAGGCACGTTCGAGTGCAGCGAGTGGCTGGAAGACGACTACGGCGCCGGCCTTGTGGCCTGCGATTGGTTGGAAGCGAGGTACCTGGTCTCGGCGCGGTGGGCCGGCGGCAAACCGGCGGAGCAGGCCGCGGTGGCGGCGTTTGTCGCCAGGCCGGAGGGCAAGAAGCTACTGACGGAATTGGCATTCGCGGTGGGGATCCCCGGCTATCAGGCCCCGGCGACGCCGTCGCAGATGGGGATCAAGAAGGCGGCGCCGTGAACGTATTCGTCATGCTCGGAGCGTGGCAGCGAGAGTCCGCCAATAATTGACAACCGCATTTCAGTCGCGTACGATGACGCGCTGACTCTCAGGAACACATCATGCCGACACGACGACATTTTCTGCAATTGGCCGGGGCCGGCGCCGCGGCTGCCCTGGCCGCCAACCGCGGCTTCGCCGGCGATGCGGCTTCGGCCCAAGAGCCGGCAAAAACGCCGCACACGCCGCGCGTCTACGAGCTGGGGCTGGCCTCCTATTCCTTTCGCAAGTTTCCGCTCGATAAAGCCCTGGAAATGGCCAACCGCGTGAGACTGAAGCACATCTGCCTGAAAGACTTCCACCTCGCGCTCACCAGCACGCCCGAGCAAATCGCCGAGGCGGCGGCGAAGGTGAAGGCGGCGGAACTCGATCTCTACGGCTGCGGCGTGATCACGATGCGCAAGACGGAGGACGTGGATCGGGCCTTCGACTATGCCAAGGCGGCCGGAATGCGAACGATCGTCGCCATGCCGTCGGCGCAGATGCTCCCGCGGATCGACGAGCTGGTGCAGAAGTACGACATCCGCCTGGCGATCCACAACCACGGGCCGGGCGACCGGATTTTTCCCACGCCCGATCTGGCCTACGAGAAGATCAAGGACCTCGACCGCCGCGTGGGGTTGTGCATCGACATCGGCCACACCGTTCGCATCGGCGGCGATCTCTATCGCGCGGCCGAGCAATGCGCCGACCGCCTCTTCGACGTCCACATCAAGGACGTCACCGCGGCCACGCCGGAAGGCAAGGAAATCGAGATCGGCCGGGGCATCATCGACATCCCCCGCTTTCTCCGCGTGTTGGACAAGGTCCACTATGCGGGTTTTGTCTCCTTCGAGTACGAGCCGGACCCCGGCGACCCGCTGCCGGGACTGGCCCAGTCTGTCGGCTACGTGCGCGGCGTGCTGGCGGTGATTTGAGCAGGCCGGCAAGGAAGGTTTTGCCCGCTTCTTCAACGGACTTTCGCTGGAAGTCCCGCGATCTCGCAGACGAACCGGGGAGTTTCTGCGGAGCACTTCCTGCACTGGCAGCGCGGAGTTGGAGGGCTTGCGCTTTCTCATCCCCCCGCCAGCGTCTTTCGGCCCTTGCGGAGCGCTTCGTCGCGGGCGGGGGCGGTCATCTCGTAGACCGTCTCCCAAAGGGCTTCGTCGGCCGGGGTCCAGGTGCACTTGCGGCGACCCATGGCCACCTTGGCCGTTTCGTAGAGCTTTTCTTGCCGAAACCCTTGGTCACCGCCCCTTCGAGATACCAGGCGAAGGAGGGAATGAACTTCGGCAGCGGTTTCCCGCTGGTGGCAATCAGCGTCATCGCGCCGACGTACGCGCCCGTATTGAGCAGCGTGCCGATCGATGTCTTCGTGTGATCGCCGATTAACGAGCCCACCTTCGTCGAGCCGGTGCTGATGGGCGTTTTGCCGTCGAGAGTCACCGTAACGCTGGAGTAGTCGTTCTTCAGGTCGCTGTTGGTCGTCAGCGCCCCGAGGTTCACCCACTCGCCGACGTAGGCGTGGCCCAGGAAACCGTCATGGTACTTGTTCGAGTAGCCGTGGATGATCGACTCCTCGACCTCGCCGCCGACGCGACACATCGGGCCGATCGAGTTGCCTTCGCGGCACTTCGTGCCCAAGAGAATCGATTTCTTGCCCACGTAGCAGGGGCCTTCGATGCGGGTGAAGGGATGGACCTCGACGCCTTCATCGAGATACACCGGCCCATGCTCGGCGTCGATCACGACCATGGGATGGACCACCGCGCCGGGGCCAACGTAGACGTCGCTCCTGCTGCCGCGGATGGCGTTGGGCGCTTCGACGGCGCCTTCGATGCCCGAGCGTCCGGCCGCGGCGAAATCGGCGGCCAGTTGGGCCGGATTGGCCAGCACCAGGTCCCAGGTATAGCCCCACGCGGCGGGCAACTCCTTGGCGGCGGGCATGCGCCTTGGCCGAGGCGAGCAGAGCTTCGATCGAATCGGTTTTCAACTTGCCAAGATCGGACTGGGCGACGCGAACATAGAGCACTTCGCCGTCGGCCGCAACGGCCACCTGACTCGGGCCGGTCGGCGCCACGGCGAACTCGGCCGCTTTCAACCGCGCATTGACCAACAGCAGGTCGTCGCCCTTCAACCGCCCGAGATCGTTGACCGGCCGGCTGGTTTTCGTGCGATACACGTCGGCCAGATAAGGCGGCACAAAGCAGGCCACGTCCTTGGCGGCCGTCTTGGCGATCAGCTTTTCGCCCAGCGAACTCATGCCGCAGCGGAGCTCGAAGATCGGCCGGCTGAGGGCCAGCGGGTAGAAGTTGATCCGCTTGTCGGTCAACAGGTCAAACAAGATCAATCGCATAGCCACGGCTCCTTGAAATGCACAATGATGAATGCGACGACAAATGATGCCCTTATTCATCATTCATCATTTGTCCTACGGCGCGTCGGGCATTTTGGCCTGAATCCACTGGTAGTAATCAAGCATCTTCAGCTTGCCGGCCGCGGGCCGATCAACCACAAACAGCACGTCGCGGTGCAGTTGCAGGGCGCTGGCGGTGATCATGCTCGTGACCGGTCCCTCGATGGCCGCCGCCACCGCCTCGGCCTTCTTCTCGCCGTTGGCCAGGAGGATGATCTTGTGGGCTTCGAGGATCGTGCCCACGCCCATCGTGATGGCATAGATCGGCACCTGGTCGAGGGTGTCGAAGAAACGGGCGTTGTCTTCGATGGTCTGCCGGGCGAGCGTTTTGATGCGGGTGCGCGAACCCAACGAGCTCGCCGGTTCGTTGAAGGCGATGTGCCCGTCCGAGCCGATGCCCAGCAGTTGCAGGTCGATGCCGCCGCATTCGCGGATCCGCTGCTCATACCAGTTGCAAAATGCCGCGTAGTTGTCGGTGGTGCCCGAGGGGATATAGATGTTCTGCTTGGGAATATTGATATGCTTGAAGAGGTTTTCGTGCATGAAATAGTGGTAGCTCTGCGGATGGTTCTGCGTCAGGCCCACGTACTCGTCGAGATTGAAGGTGGTGACCTGGGAAAAATCCAGGCCTTCTTCCTTGTGCATCCGCACGAGTTCCTTGTAGAGCCCCAGCGGCGTCGAGCCGGTGGCCAGGCCGAGCACGGCGTTGGGTTTGGCGTTGAGGCGCGGGCGACCACGCGGGCGGCGGCGCGGCTCATTTCCTCAACCGTTTCCTTGACGATGATTTCCATCTGATAATCTCCCAATAGAATACCGGTGCGACGAACCTCTACACAGCCTTGGCGATGAACTCCACGGCATCGCCCACCGTTTGCACTTCCAGCGCCGCGTCTTCGTCCATTTCAATCTGGAACTCGTGCTCGAAGGCGGCCACCAATTCGATCGATTGCGTGCTCTCGGCGCCGAGGTCATAGACGAAATGGCTTTCCGGCTTGACCGCCGCCGGCTCAACGCCCAGCACCTGGCAGACGACTTTCACGACGCGTTTCTCGACTTCGTTGTGATCCATGAGATCCTCCACTGAGGGTTGGGGCGCCGGTTGGCCGGCTCTTGTGATTCGCGTCACGCCCGCTGCGATCGGCCGGCATCGTCGGCATGACCGCTGGCCGCGGCGTTATGACTCCAAACGTGAAAATGGCAGTCCATCCGTACGTAGTAGAATCCGCTAGTATCTCACTGCTGGCCCGGTTGTCAAGTCACGGCCCGCCTCGGCCGGGAGAACCGCGAAGGCCTGACGCGAAGGGATCAGGTCCATGTTTTCGGCCAATAGGCGAAAGCCATGGTAGCGCGTGTACGCGGAAAAGTGGATCAGACCCCGGCCTTGGACTCTCCCCTCCGCCGGAGTACCTTGTCGCGGCGATATTGCCGGGCTAGGATAGAAAGTTTGAACCCAGTGCCCGTCGGGACTCTTACGGTTCGCGGCGGCCTTGGCGAAAGGCATTCCACGGCATGGCGCCCGGCTCGGAAATTGTTATTACGGGGATGGGAATTGTCAGCCCGATCGGCATCGGGCGCGAGCCTTTTTGGCAGTCGCTATGCCGGCGTCGCAGCGGCATCGGACGGTCGCCGCTGTTCAACGACCCGAGTCTGCCCGCGCCGCTGGGCGCCTGCATCGTCGACTTCGACCCCAAGCAATACGTTCGGCCGCGGAAAAGCCTCAAGGTGATGAGCCGCGACATCCAATTGGGGTTTGCGGCCGCCGACCTGGCGCGGGCCGATGCCGGCTTGGACGAAGGCCTGGTCGATCCCGAGCGCTTCGGGGTTATGTTCGGCGCCGACATGATCCCCTGCGAACTGGAAGAACTGGCCGGCGCCTATCGGAGTTGTCGGGTTGACGGGCGGTTCGACTTCGCTCGCTGGGGCGCGACAGTTATGGCCGAGTTGTTCCCGTTGTGGATGCTCAAATATCTTCCCAACATGCCGGCCTGCCACATCGGTATCGCCCAGGATGCGCGCGGCCCGAACAACACGATTACCTTGGGCGACGTTTCCACGCTCTCGGCGCTCGCCGAAGCGGCCCGGGTGCTGGAGCGCGGGCAGGCCGACGTGCTTATCGCCGGGGGCGTGAACTCGCGGATTCATCCCGCCATCTGGGTGCGCAGCCACCTGCTTGGCCAGTCGCGGCGGAACGGCGATCCGGCGGCCGCTTCGCGCCCCTTCGACGCGCTGCGCGACGGCGTGGTCAACGGCGAGGGCGCTGGGGCGTACATTCTCGAACCGCAGCGGCATGCCCAAGCCCGCGGCGCAAAGATCCTCGCCCGGGTGCTTGGCTACGCCAGCGCCTTCGAGCCGCACCGCAAGGGGGAGGCTTGTCAAGGCTCGGCCATCCGCCGCGCCATCCGCGGCGCACTGACGGCCGCGGGGCTCGATCCGGCCGAACTCGGCTGCGTGGTGGCGCATGGCCTGAGCACGATCGAAGGCGACCGCCTCGAAGCGCAGGCCATCCACGACACGCTCGGCAACGTGCCGGTCACGGCGCCGAAGAGCTATTTTGGATATCTGGGCGCAGCTTGCGGCGCGCTGGAGACGGCCGTCGGCATCTTGGCGATTCAATTCGGTCAGATCCCCCCCACGCTCAACTACGAGCATCCCGATCCGCACTGTCCGATCAACGTGGTCCGCGGCGCACCACAGCCGACCGATCGCCGCGCCGCGATGGTGTTGAGCTATTCGCCGCAAGGTCAGGCCGTGGCGCTGGTGCTGGGAGGACCGCCCGATTGATTTTCGCCTGCCCGATCGCCGTATGACGACATACGCCTCCTTTGCCGCCGCGGTACAACGGCTCGATCGGGCACTGGCGGTATTGGAGCCCTTGGCGTCCACGGCCGGCGTGACGTCGCCCGCCGGACAGGAATGGTTCGATCTGCTGCGGAACAAGCTCGTTCCGCAGTTGGACCTGCCGCCGCTTTTGGTCGTGGCCATCGTCGGCGGCACGAACATCGGCAAGTCGGTAATCTTCAATCATCTGGCGGGCGAAGTGGCCAGCACGTCCAGCCCGCTGGCCGCCGGCACAAAACATCCCGTGTGCCTGGTGGCCGACCGGCTCGACGATCCGGCCTTGCTTGGACGGCTCTTCGAGCCCTTCACGCTCTGCCCGTGGCGTTCGCCCGATGATCCGTTGATCGACACGCCCGACAGTCGCCTCTTCTGGCGTCGCGGGCCGACGATGCCGCCGCGGCTGCTGCTGTTGGACGCTCCCGACGTCGACTCCGACATGGCCGTCAACTGGCATCGCGCCCGGGCGATCCGCCAGGCGGCCGACGTGCTGGTGGCCGTGCTGACCCAGCAGAAATACAACGACGCCGCGGTGAAGCAGTTCTTTCGCGCGGCGGTCGAGGCGGAAAAACCGATCATCGTGCTCTTCAACCAGTGTGAGCTGGAAGCCGATCGCGACTATTGGCCGCAGTGGCTGGCAACCTTCTGCGAACATACCGCCGCGCGGCCGGAGCTGGTCTACGTTGTTCCGTATGACCGCCGCGCGGCCGAGCAATTGCGGCTGCCTTTTTACCGCGTCTCGCCTCTCCCGCCGGAGCAGCCAGCGGAACCGCGCCAAGCCAACCTTCGCGACGACCTTGCCGCGCTGCACTTCGACGCCATCAAAATTCAGACCTTCCGCGGGGCGCTGCGGCGAGTGCTCGATCAGGAAAACGGCCTGCCGGCTTACTTGAATTCGATCCGCACGGCGGCCGGCGAGTTTTCGGCCGCGGCCACCGCACTTTCCGCCCGGGAAATGGCGCGCGTGGGCTGGCCTACGTTGCCGGTGAGCATCCTGGTCGACGAAATCCACGGCTGGTGGGACGGCTCGCGACAGCCCTGGTCGCGGCGCGTGCATGGTTTTTATCGGGCCGTCGGCCGCGGCGCCATTTGGCCGCTGCGGGCCGCCTGGAACGCCCTGGCCGGTCCGCCGCTGGATCCCATCGCCGCGTTTCAACAGCAGGAACGGGCAGCTATCATCTCGGCCGTCGGCAAACTGCTGGAGGAATTAGACCGCCTGGCCCAAGTGGGCAATGAGACGCTGCGGCCCCGATTGCGGCAACTGCTGGGCGGGCAGGCCCGGGCAACGCTCTTGGCCCGCGTGGAAACGGCCCACGAAAACCTGGCCCCCGTCGACGACGATTACCGCGCGTTCTTGCAGGCCGAGTTGGACGCCTGGCGGCAAGGGAACCCGCGGGCCGTGCGCTTCCTGCAATCGCTGGACCATGCCGCCGCATTGGCCCGGCCCGCCATCACCGTGGCCCTGTTCTTCACCGGTCTGCACTTCGCCGGCGATCTGGTGGGCCAGGCGGCAGCCCATGCCGCCGGCGCCACCGCCGCCCACGTGGCCACCGAGGCGGCCGTTGCCGGCGGCATCACCGGCGGCGGCGAAGCCCTCATGGGCGGCACCACCGAAGGCGTGCGCCAGGCGGCCGGCCGATTGTTCGGTCGGCTCCAATCGCGTTACGCCCAGCAGCGGGCCGGCTGGCTGGCCGAGTGGTTGGAGCGGGAGTTGTTAGGCAACTTGTTGATCGATCTCCGCCGCGGCGCGGAAGTGCCGCAAGCGGAAGTATTTTGCGAAGTCGCCGCGGCCATGGCCGCGCTGGGCGGCGAAAAGGAACGAGTCGGAGGAGGCTCAGCGTGAAGACTTGCAACGTCGGCATTCTCGGCTTCGGCATGATCGGCAAGGTTCATGCCTATGGTTACCTGAACCTGCCGCTCTTCTATGACCCCGTGCCGCTACGGGCAAACATTGCGCCTATCGCGACAACCCTCTGTCTTTCCCAATTGAACAGGAGGAAACAAAGGAAACGCAGGCAAACGAATCTCTGTTTGCTTCGTTACCTCGTGTAGGGGAAAAAACTGCCTGTAAAGGAACCAACTCGTGCATCCATTGTTCACAAATGCTTCAGAACTGACGGAGACGATCATCGCTGCCGCCATTGAAGTTCACCGCGACAAGGGACCGGGGCTGATTGAGTCGATTTACGAGTGGTGCCTGGTGAAGGAGCTTGGCTTACGCGGCCTGAACTGCATCAGCCAGAAGACGGTGCTCGTCGAGTACAAAGGTTTTACGCGGGAAGAGCCTCTGCGATTCGACGTTCTGGTGGAGGGCTGCGTGCTCGTGGAAGCCAAAGCGGTCGCAAAGACACTGCCCGTCCACAAGGCGACTCTTTTGAGCTACATGAAACTGTTAAATGTCCCGCTCGGGTTACTTATCAACTTTCACGAAATGAAAGTCACCGACGGCGTAAGCCGGTTGATTCTCCCGGGGGCAAACCAATGAGACGACCTATTTCACAGGAGCGAACAGAGGAAACGGAGACGGAGGAATCTCTGTTCCCTCCGTTGCCTCCTGTAACATCTTGCGGACTTTTACCGGCCTGCAGTCTCCTGCGGCTGCGATTGAGGACGGACGAATTGGATTTCACCACGTACGGCGATGATTGTGCAGATTAGGGGAACATGAATTGAAAACCTACAACGTCGGCATCCTCGGCTTCGGCATGATCGGCAAGGTTCATGCCTATGGTTACCTGAACCTGCCGCTCTTCTATGACCCCGTGCCGCTGCGGACCCGGATTACGCACGTCATCACGAGCCGGCAAGAGACGGCCGAAAAGGCCCGCCAAACGATCGGGGCCGACGTGGCCGGCACCGATTACCAGGCGGTCACCGAAAATCCGCAGATCGACATCGTTCACATCTGCACGCCGAATCATCTGCACAAAGAAGCGTTGCTCTCGGCCATCGCCCACCAAAAGCACATCTATTGCGACAAGCCGCTGGTGGCCACGCCGGCCGAGGCCGAGGAGGTCCGCGCGGCCCTGGCCGGCTATCGGGGCACCGCGCAAATGGTCTTTCACAACCGCTTCTTCCCGGCCACCATGCGGGCCAAACAACTCATCGCCCAAGGCATGATCGGCGACGTGCTCGGCTTCCGCGCCTGCTATTTGCACGGCGGCAGCGCGAACCCGCACGCGCCGGCCAGGTGGAAGCTCACGGCCGCCGCCGGCGGCGGAGTAATCGCCGATTTGGCCCCGCACGTGCTGGACCTGCTCGATTGGCTCATCGGGCCGATCACCTCGGTGACGGCCGCCACGCAGATCGCGTATCCCGAGCGCCCTTCGCCCGTCGATCCGACCAAGAACGTGGCGGTCGATGCCGAGGACTGCGTGATGTGCCTGGCACGGCTGCGCTGCGGCGCGCTGGGCACGATCGAGGCCACGAAGATTGCTACCGGCACCGAGGACGAGATTCGGCTGGAGATTCACGGTTCCCGCGGCGCACTGCGGTTCAGCGGGATGGACCCGCACCATCTCGAGTGGTACGACGCCGCGGCTTCCGATCAGCCGTGCGGCGGCGTGCGAGGCTGGAACCGGATCAATGCCGGCCAGCGCTATCCGCGCCCGGCGACCGATTTCCCCAGTCCCAAAGCGCCCATCGGTTGGCTTCGCGGCCACGCGGCCTGCCTGGCAAACTTCTTGAGCGCCGTGGCTGAAGGCGGGCCCGCCGAGCCAAGTGTGTTGCAAGGGATTCGCGTGCAAGAAATGATGGAATGCGTGCGGCGCTCGGCGGCGGAGAGTCGCTGGGTGGAGGTGGCGAGGAAAGATGAAGCATGAGGGGATAATGCAAAAGGCAAAAGGCAATATGAAAAAGGCAAATTTGCAATTTGCATTTTGCATTTTGCAATTTGCATTTTCCTTCGTTGCGTTGCCGGCCGTTGCGGACGAACGACCTGCGACGCTGCACGCCGACGGTCTGATCGCCTCGCCGGAGCCCGACTGGCCGCAATGGCGCGGGCCACGGCGCGACGGCATCTCCGATGAGAAGGACCTGCTGCCCCAGTGGCCGGAAGGCGGGCCGCGGCGGATTTGGAAAGTCAACAACTTGGGCCGCGGCTGGTCGTCGCCCATCATCGTCCGAGATCGGCTCTATATTTCGGGCGACGTTGGCGACGACCTGGTCATCTTCTGTTTCGACCTCGATGGCACGCCCGTCTGGCAAGCAAAAAATGGAACGGCGTGGACGGGCCCTTATCCCGGCACCGCGCTGCGCGGCCTATTCGGAAGGCCGGCTCTACCACATGAACGCCCACGGCCGCGTCGCTTGTCTGGAAGCGGCCACTGGCAAAGAGGTTTGGGCGCTCAACATCCTGGAACGTTTCCAGGGAAAAAACATCACCTGGGCGGTGAGCGAATGCCTGCTGATCGACGGTCCTCGACTGATTGTCACCCCCGGCGGTGACAAGGCCTTGATGGCGGCGCTCGACAAGAACACCGGCCAGACCGTTTGGACGACCGAGCCACTGGCCGGCGACCGCGTCGCCCACGCCTCACCCGTGTTGTTTCGCTATGCCGGGCGCCGTATCTTGTCGAACTGCTCTTCCGGCCACGGCTTCGGAGTCAACGCCGACGCAGGCAAGCTGCTGTGGACCGTGCCGCTGAAGAATAACTATGGCACGAACATTACGACGCCCGTCTTCGGCGACGGCAGCATCTTCTACGTGACCGCCTACGTGCTCGGGGCCTGCTATCGACTGCGGCCCGATGGCGATGGCTTTCGGCCGGAGAAGGCGTGGACCACGACGCTCGATAGCTGCACCGGCGCGGTCCTGCTGGTCGATGGCCTTTTGCTGGGCAGCGGATACGAGAAACACAAGTCGTGGCTCTGCCTCGACTGGCACTCTGGGCAGGTGAACTACGAGTTCAAGGGGCTGACGACCAGTTCGGCCGTCTATGCCGAAGGGCGGCTGTATTGTCTGGCCGAGGATGGCCGGGCGGCTCTGCTCCGCCCAACGGGCCAGCGCTGCGAGACCGTCGGCCAATTCCGCCTGGTGCCGGAGAAGACCTCGGACGCGTGGGCGTATCCCGTGGTTCTCCACGGCCGACTGTACTTGCGGTATCACGACACGCTTTCCTGTTACGACGTGCGACTCAAGCATTAGCCGTCCTGTGGGCTGTCAAACGGACGATTCGTTGTCGTGCATTTGCCTTATGCTTTGTATCTTTCCTATTCCTCCAGCATCGCCGCATTATCCCCATTAGCTGACGTATACGCAGTTTGGGTTTTTTGCGATAATCGCGGCCCGCAGAACGTGTCGGCCGGGCTGGCCGTAACAACGGGTGTCAGCGGGAGAAAAAACCACGGAGGGTTTTTCCCATTCTCGCGCGCGCGGTCAATTGCTGTTGGTTCGCCTTCAAGTGGGGCCTGGCGACCGTGTTGGTCGCCGGCGCCGCGGCCGCCTTCTATTACTTCCGCCAAGCCGACGCGCAAGTGCGTCGCCGGGTGGAATCGCTGCTCGCTCAGCACTATGCGAGCGCGGGCCTGAAGCCGAGCATTCGCTCCGCCCGGTTGATCGACGGAAAAGGTATTGAGATACGCGATCTGTCGATCGTCGAGCCGGGAGCGGAGGGGCCGCGCGCCGAGGTGCTCTACATCGAGGACGCCTTGCTGGAATGCTCGACCGACTGGAAGGCATTGCTGGCCAACGATCTGGAGATACGACGGGTACGGATTCGCCGGCCGACGCTGCGGGTCACGCGTCGTCCGGATGGCACTTGGAGCGCGGGCAAGCTGCTGCCGCCGCCCCATTTCGGCGATCGTCCGCCGGAGGTCGTCATCGAGAGCGGCACGATCGAAATCTTCGACCCCCTGCGGGTTCCCAGCAGCATGCTTTCGCTGCGGGACGTGAATTTGTCGTTAGTTCCGGTGCCGCTCTCCGAGCCCGGCGCGACGCTCGCCATGCGCCGGCTGAAGGGCATGTTGGCGGGCGATGGTTTCCGTGGCGTGGAATTCGAGGGGCTGGTGGACCTTCAAACGCCCGTGCTCTCGATTCGCGGTCACGCCGACGCTGTGGAGATGTCGCCCGATCTGCACGCTTCGATGCCCGATCCGTTGGGGAGCAGCCTTTCGGCGCTCGGCGCGCTGGGCGACTTGCACGGGCAGGGAAGCGTGCAGTTTGCGGTCAATTACGATCCGGCCGCCGCCGTGCCGTTGCGGTTCGACGTCACCGGGCGGTTGGCCGGCGGACGCATCGACGACCCGCGATTGCCGCACCCCATGACCGACATCGTGGCCGCGTTCCACGTCAACAACGTGGGCTGGGCGCTCACGGATCTGACGGCCCGCAGCGGCGGAACCATGTTGCGGGTGCCCTCGTGCCAGGGTTCGGGCTTCGCGGCGGGCGGTCCGCTGCGGCTTAGCGCCGAAATCCGCCAGTTGGAGTTGGACGGCTCGCTCCTGAACATTCTGCCGCCGTCGTTGCAAGCCCATTGGAACAAATACCGCCCGGCGGGCGAAGTGGACGCCGATGCGCAGCTCGCCTACGACGGCCGGGCCTGGCGCCAGAATGTCGAAGTGCGGTGCCGGAACGTCTCGTTCGAGCATGACAAGTTCCCCTATCGGCTCGAGCAAGGCAAGGGAACGTTGACGCTGAAAGACGACTTGCTGACGCTGAACCTGACGGCCTATAGCGGCACGCAGCCCGTGCAACTGACGGCCGAGGTGGCCAATCCGCTCCACGGCGGCACGGGCTGGTTCCAGGCCCAGGGCGAAAACATCCCGCTCGACGAACGGTTGCTCCGCGCCCTGCCCCCAAAGCCGCAGGAAGTTGTCCGCTCGCTCAACCCGAGCGGGGCGATCAGTTTCGGGGCGAGGCTGTGGCGCGACAGGCCCGACGAGCCGATGCACCAATCCTTGCGGCTGTCGGTCAACCGCGGCACGATGTGCTACGCCAAGTTCGCTTACCCACTGGCGAACGTGCACGGTACGCTGGCAATGGACGACGGCGTTTGGACATTCAGCAAGTGGGAGGGCGGCAACGATACGGCCCGCGTCAACTGCGGCGGAAGCCTCGCGCCGGGCCCGCAGGGCAACGAGCTGGTGTTGAATCTGACGGGCAGGGACGTGCTGCTGGTGAAGGACCTTCGCCAGGCCCTCAATGAGCGGATGCAGCGGGCGTGGGACGATTTGCAGCCGCACGGAGTGGTCGATTTCGGGGCCCAGGTCCGCTACTTGCCCGAGCAGAAGAAGTTCAGCATCGCTCTGCAGCTTGAGCCGCAGCGCGAAACGGCTTCGATCGAGCCCGCGCACTTTCCTTTCCGCATGGACCAGCTTCAGGGCGCCATCGTCTATCGCGACGGCAAGGCAAGCTTTGAAAACTTCAAGGCCCGGCACCGGCAGGTGGCGATCACCGCCAGCGGTTCCGCCGATTTCTCGCCCGACGGGAGTTGGCACACGCGGTTCGACCGCCTCTGGGCCGACGGCTTGACCGCCGACCGCGACCTCATGAATGCCCTGCCGGAGCGGCTGAGGAAAGCCGTGACCGAGTTGAATCCGGGCGGGTCGTTCAATCTGTGGGGCGCGCTGGAGCTGATGGGCAGCGGCCGGCCGGGCGATCCGCCCCGATCGCGTTGGAACCTGTCGTTGAACTCAACCCAAGCGAGCCTCCACTGCGGCGGCTTGGCGTTGGACAACCTCCACGGCAATGTGATCTTGCAGGGCGACTTCGACGGCCAGCATTTCCAATCGCGCGGCGAACTGGCCCTCGATTCGCTCAGCTACAAGGACGGTCAGCTCAGCCAGGTGTCGGGGCCGATCTGGATCGACGACCAACGAGTGCTGCTGGGGACATGGGTCGATCGGCCGGAAGGCGGCACCAGGCCCAGTGCGGGCACCGGCCCGCGCCAGTCGCCGCGAGCGTTGACGGCCAGCTTCTGCGGCGGCGCGCTTTACGGCGACGGCTGGATCCTCTTGGGCGGAGAACCGCGCTACGGGCTCAACGCCACGCTCACCAACGCCGACCTGAGCCACTTGGCCCGCGAGTTCCCCACCGGCCGACAGAATATCCACGGCAAGATTCTGGCCACGGCCGATCTCACCGGCAGCGGCCGAAGCCGCAACGCCCTGGCTGGCCGCGGCAGCGTTCGGCTCACCGAGGGCGACGTCTATGAGCTGCCGGTGATGATTGCCTTGCTGAAAATTCTCAGCATTCGCCCCCCCGATCAGAACGCCTTCAGCGACGCGGCGATCGACTACCACATCGAGGGCGAGCACATCTATTTCGATCGCATCGACTTCCATGGCGACGCGATCAGCCTCCGCGGCAAGGGGGAGATGGATTTCCAGTCGGCGATCCGCCTGACGTTCTACGCCACGATCGGCCGCGGAGAGTTGGACGTGCCTTTGATCAAGCAGATTTTCAGCGGCGCCGCCCAGCAACTGATGCTGATTCACGTGGACGGCACGTTGCAGAACCCGGAAACCCGCCGTGAAGCCCTGCCGGCCGTCAGCCAGGCGTTGCAGGAGCTTCAGGGCGATTTGAAGAAATAGTGGTCAGTGGCCAGTGGCTAGTGACCAGTGATTTGAAATGCCGATCTTGAAAACAGACGGTGCCGCACAAGACAAATCGCCCGCGGGCGTGTCCCTAGTCTATGTCTCCGCTGACCATTGGCCACTGACCACTAGCCACTAACCACTTTCATGTCTCTCGGACCGATAGGAATCGCCGCCAGTACGGCAGGAGTGCCGCTCGCCCAAACGAAGGGGTCGGCGGTCGAACGCGCCCAAGAGGAGGTCGGCGCGGAGCGGCGGCAAGTGTACCATGAACAAGAGGCGCTTGCCGCCGCCGGCGTCGGCGAGCCCGACGGCGACAACCACGAGGCCGCCCAGCGCGACGGCGACGGACGCCGGCCGTGGGACGAGCCGGCCGAAGACGCGACGCTGCCCCTTCCGCCGGAAACAAGGCAGTGCAAGGATCCCTCTCAGCAGCGAGGGAACCTGTTGGATTTGACCGGATAAGTGACCGTTGATGGGGACTGTCCCGATTTTTGCGGCGAAGCCCGCAAAAATGGGACTGTCCCCTACCGGCCCGGAGCAAACACCATGCGATTCACCAAGATGCAGGGGGCGGGCAACGATTACATTTACGTCAATTGCTTCGAAGAGCGATTGCCCGGCGATCCTGCCGCCCTGGCCCGGCGGGTTTCCGATCGGCATTTCGGCATCGGCGGCGACGGCCTGATCCTGATTTGCCCGAGCGAGCTGGCCGACGCGCGGATGCGGATGTTCAACGCCGACGGCTCCGAGTCGGAAATGTGCGGCAACGGCGTGCGCTGCGTGGCCAAGTACGTCTACGAGCACGGCATCTGCCGGCGGAACACGTTGCGGATCGAAACGGGCAATGGCGTGCTCGCCCTGGAGCTGGAAATCGCCGACGGGAAGGTCGGCCGCGTGCGGGTGGACATGGGCGAGCCGATCCTCGATCCGGCGAGCATCCCCGTCAACTTGCCCCGCCCGATTCACGCCGATCGAATCGTCGATTTACCGATAGGCAAGCACATTCCGATTGGCATCCCTGGCGCAGGGATGGAAGATTGCGGACTGGATCTTCGCATGACGTGCGTTTCCATGGGCAACCCGCACCTCATCATTTACTGCCGGTTTGTTGTGTCAGTTCCGCTCGAGTCGCTCGGCCCGTTCTTCGAGAGGCAACCAGTTTTCCCGAATCGAATCAACGTGCATTTCGTCGAGGTGCAATCGCCCGGCGAGGTCACGATCCGGACCTGGGAGCGCGGCACCGGGGTCACCCTCGCCTGCGGCACTGGGGCCTGCGCGGTGTGCGTGGCCGGCGCGCTTACGGGCCGCACCGAGCGGAAGATTCGCGCTCATCTGCCCGGCGGGGACCTGGAGCTCGCAGTGGGCCGCCGACAATCACGTCTACATGACCGGCGACGCCGTGGAAGTGTTCAGTGGGGTGTGGAATGAGGGCATGTAGACGCGGTATCTTGCCGCGTTTTTTCGCACGGATCCCGCTAATTGGCATAGGGCGGAAGCGGCAAGATGCCCCTTCGACAACGTGGGACAGGGTTGAAGCGGCCAGATAGCGCTTCTACAATGCAGGCCCACGATGAAAATCACCAACCCCTTCCTGAACAAGCTCGGCGGGCTGCTCGGTTCGGCCGCCGTGCGGTGGTGGATGAGCACCTTGGACTACAAGGTGGCCTACTACGACCGGACGGTCGACCCGGTCTTTCCCGAGTGCCGCGGGCAGAAAATCTACATCTTCTGGCATGAGTACATCCTCTTCCCGCTCTATCTCCGCGGACACTGCAACCTGGCAATGCTGCTGAGCCGCCATCGCGACGCCGAAGTGCTCTCTCATACGGCATATCACCTGGGCTTCGACTTCGTGCGCGGCTCGACCAACCGGGGCGGAGTGACGGCCCTTCGCGGGCTGCTGGCCAAGAGCCGCGACATGCACCTGACGATCACGCCCGACGGCCCCCGCGGTCCGCGGCGGCGGCTGGCCTCGGGCTGCGTCTATCTGGCCTCGAAATTGGGCCTGCCGCTGGTGGTGATGGGCTACGGTTACGATCGACCTTGGCGGGTCCGCAGCGCGTGGGACCAGTTCGCCATTCCCCGCCCGCACTCGCGGGCCCGCGCCGTGCCCAGCGGCGAAATCTTCGTGCCGCCCGACTTGGATCGCCAGGGACTCGAACATTTCCGCCAGAAAATCGAGCGACTGTTGAATCAATTGACCGCCGAAGCCGAGGCCTGGGCCAGCTCGGGCAGCCGCAAGGTCGGCCAAATGGCCATCTGGCGGCGCGGTCGCCCCTTGAGTCGCCCGGCCCGTCATGCTATAGAACCAATAAGACGATGCCCGACGGTACGCTTTTTTCGATGAATCCTTCCGCCCAGCGGCCGCTTTCGGTCTGGGAGCTGACCTCCCAGATCAAGGACCTGATGGAAGCGGCGTTTCCCGCGGTGTGGGTGGCGGGCGAGGTGTCGAACTTCGCCCGGCCCCAGTCGGGGCACTGCTACCTGACGCTCAAGGACGACCGGGCCCAACTGCGGGCCGTGATGTGGCGCGGCGCCGCCGTGCGGATGCGATTCGATTTGCACGACGGCCTGGAAGTGATCTGCCGCGGGCGCCTCGACGTCTACGCCGCCCGCGGCAGCTACCAGTTGATCATTGAAGACATCGTTCCGCGCGGCATGGGGGCGCTCGAGCTGGCCCTGCGGCAACTGCGGGAGAAACTGGCCCGGGAAGGACTGTTCGATCCGGCGCGAAAACGACCGCTGCCTGCCTTCGTGCGGCGGATCGCCGTGGTGACCAGCCCCACCGGCGCCGCAATCCGCGATTTCCTCCAAGTGCTCGGCCGGCGTTGGCGCGGGGCCGACGTGTTGGTCGTGCCGGTTCGCGTGCAGGGCGAGGGCGCGGCGGCCGAAATCGCCACCGCCATCAAAACCGTGAACCGGCTCGCGCTGATCGATTGTTTGGTGCTCACCCGCGGCGGCGGCAGCATGGAAGACCTGTGGGCCTTCAATGACGAGGCCGTCGTCCGCGCCATCGTGGCCTCCCGGATTCCGGTCGTCTCGGCCGTCGGCCACGAGATCGACGTCACCCTTTCCGACCTGGCCGCCGACGTCCGGGCGTTGACGCCCAGCGAAGCGGCCGAACTGGTCGCCCCGGCCGCCGAGGAGCTGGTCGCCGACTTGCGGCAGGTCGAGCGGCGATTGGCGGGGGCGTTGCGCTCGCGGGCCGAATCGTCCCGCTCCCGGCTCGACGCGCTCGCCCGGCATGCCATCTTTCGGCGGCCGTATCAGCGCATTTTCGAGTTGGCCCGGCGGCTTGATGAATTGGATTGCCGGGCGTTGCGGGCGGTTCGCGGCACGCTGCGGTTGGCTACCCATCGGACCGAGGCGGTCGCCTGCCGGCTCGACTCGCTCAGCCCGCTGGCCGTCCTCGGGCGAGGCTATAGTCTCACGCAGGCGCAGCCGATGGCCAGGTGATTCGGGCGGCAACCGAGCTTTCACCCGGCGAAGCAATCGCCACCCGTTTCGCCCGTGGAAAGACCATCAGCCGCGTGGAACAAATTGAACCCTAAACAGAACGTGTTGGGGCGGCACTGTTGGGGTGGCAGTTGTACATTGCTGGGATGGCAGTTGCACTGCCACCCCAACACGAAAGTGCCAACGTCCTGTCGAGGAGTTATTGCCATGTTCCGGCTCTCGTGTCCCTGTCGATGGTTGGCGTTGCTGGTCGCAGTGTTCTCGGCGGTCGGTCTCCTTCTGACCGGTCGGTTGCGCGGCGACGATGCGACTGCGAAGCCGGCCAACGCGTTCTTTCGCGTACAACAAATCGACGGACGTTGGTGGTTCATCGCGCCCGACGGAAAGCACGTACTGTCGCTGGGCGTGTGTCACGTGACGTTCCGAGGCGATGCCATTCGCGGTGGCGGCGGTTCACCGTATCGTGACGCAGTGGAGAAGAAGTACGGCGGCGCCGAGAAGTGGCGGGCAGTGACTGCCGCTCGGCTGGCCGGCTGGGGCTTTAACACGTTGGGCGCCTGGTCGGATGACGCATTGGCCCATGCGGGCGATACGCCTCTGGCCTATGCGCCGACGGTCAACCTTGGTTCGAGTTTTGTGGCCGAAACGGGCCGGGGCCAGGCATGGCTCGAAGGACGCTTTCCCGACGTTTTCGATCCCCGCTTCGAGGTTTCTTGCCGCCGCACGGCCGAGCGGCGGTGCTCGGCTCGCAAGGATGATTCGGCGCTGCTGGGCTGGTTCACCGACAACGAGCTTCGTTGGGGCCCCGACTGGCGGAGCAAGGAGGAGTTGCTCGTCTCGTTTCTGAATCTGCCCAAGGAGACTCCAGGCCGAGTCGCCGCCATCCGCATGTTGCGAGATCGCTACCCGCAGATCGCCGAGTTCAACAAGGTCTGGAAAGCCGGCTACGCATCGTGGGAGGCGGTGGGCGCGGCCGAAAAGGTCGCCTCGCCATACGCGCGGAAGGAGGTTTATGCGCAGAATCAGGCGGGCAACGAGCGGGAGAATCGCGACGACCCGCTCCGTGCCGCCTTTGTGGCCGATTGCGAGAGCTTCGTGGGCCTGCTGGCCGATCGCTACTTCCGATCGGCCCGAGAGGCGATTCTCGCAGCCGATCCGAACCACATGGTGTTCGGCTGCCGCTTCGCCTATCTGCCGCCGAAACCCGTCCTGGCTGCCGCCGGCCAGTATCTCGACGTGATTTCTCTGAATTGCTACGCGACGAACCCCGGCGGCATTCTCGGCCAGTATGCGACGGCCGGCAAGCCGCTGCTGATCGGCGAGTTCGCCTTCCGCGGCAAAGATAGCGGTCTGCCAAACACAAAAGGCGCCGGGCCGATCGTGGCAACCCAGGAGCAGCGCGCGGCCGCCTTCGAGCACTACGTCCGCATCGCGCTTACGCGTCCGGAAGTCGTCGGATACCACTGGTTCCAATGGGGCGATGAACCGAAGGAAGGACGCTTCGACGGCGAGAACTCGAACTACGGCCTGGTGAAGATCGACGACGAACCCTATCCGCTGCTGACCGAGAAGATGCGCGAAGTGAACCGGTCGGCGCCGCAGTGGCATCAGAATCCGGAGTGAACGGCCGAGTCTCGCCTCCGTTTGAAGTTGGCGGGGTGGCAGTTGTACTGCCGCCCCAAGACAAGACGACACGGAGCCGCCATGCTCGAGCCTTCTATTTCTTCTTCTCGGCCGCCGGCAGTTGCCCCTCCTCGGTCACTTGCGGCTCGCCGACAATCTCGACCACGACGACCGTGGCGTTTGGATCGGGCGTGATGGCCCCCAGCGCAATCACTTTGCCTTCCGCGGTGGAACCGACTTCGAGCCGCCCGTCCGGCCTGGTCAAGAGATAGGCCGCTTTCACTTCGTTCTCAAGCGGCAGCGGCAGCTTGCCGTCGTCCGGCCAGTTGAAAACGTGCAGATAAAGCTTGTCGCCCTTGCACGTCACCCGGCCGTCGAACGGCAACCGGCCGAAGGGGCCGGCACCGGTGCCATAGATCGCCTCGCCGTTGACGCGCAGCCACGCGCCCATTTCCTTGAGCCGTTCGACGCTCTCGGCGGGGATCTCGCCTTCGGACGTCGGCCCGACGTTCAACAAGTAATTGCCCCCCTTGCTGGCGCAGTTGATCAAGTTTTGCAACAGCTTGCGAGTGCTCTTCCAATGGTGGTCGTAGCTCTTAAAGCCCCAGGTGTCGTTCATTGTCATGCAGGTTTCCCAATCGCGGTCCTTGAAGCCCGTGTTCGGGATGCTCTGCTCGGGCGTTTCCGTGTCGCCGCCGAAACCGCCGCCAAGGCGATTGTTGCTGACGATCTGCGGCTGAAGGGCCAACAGCTCGTGCAGCCTGGCGGCGCGCTGCTTCGTCATGTTCTCGGGCGTATCCCACCAGAGCACGCCCAGCGGGCCGTAGTTGCTCAGCAACTCGCGGACCTGCGCCACGGCGATCTTCTCGATATATTCGTCCATGCTGCCGTCCTGGGCCTTGTCCCAGTGCCCGCCCACCGCCGCGCCGCCCGGGTGATGCCAGTCCTGGGCCTGCGAGTAGTAGAACCCCAGCTTGATGCCCTGTTTGTGGCAGGCCTCGGCCAACTCCTTCAGCGGATCGCGCTTAAACGGCGTGGCGTCATAAATGTTGTAGGGGCTCGTCTGCGAATGGAACATGGCGAAGCCGTCGTGGTGCTTCGAGGTGATGACGATGTACTTCTGGCCGGCCTCCTTCGCGATGCTCACCCACTTCTCGGCATCGAACTTCACGGGGTTGAACTGCTCGGCGTACTTGGCGTATTCGGCCGCGGGAATCTTGGCGTTGTGCATGATCCACTCGCCGATGCCGCCGATCGGCTGGCCGTTGTACGTGCCGGCCGGCACCGAGTAGATGCCCCAGTGGATGAACATGCCGAAGCGGGCCTCGCGCCACCACTGCATCCGCGCGTCGCGCTCTTGCTTGGTCTCTCCGGCCTCGTTCGGATCATCGGCCGCAAGGAGCGTTGCGCCGGCGAGCAAACAGGCAATCGCTGTAACAACGGCCCAGGTTTTCGCATGACTTGGCTTCTGCATGGGGATTTTCCTTCGCAGCGCGGGGATGGTTGCGGCACCATAATCGTCGTTTACCGGCGGATGCATGTCAAGCGGCCGCTTTTCCGCGCCGTGATCGGCCGGTAGAATGATTCCGGTGCAGGCCGTCGGAGGGCGATACGGGTGAGCGGACAGGAAGAAATCGGCAGCTTGCCTTTATGGTGCGCCCGGTGCCGGTCCGAGCTTCACCCGGGCTCCGGCGACTTCTACGCCGTGCGGATCGAGGCGATGGCCGATCCCACGCCGCCGAGCTTTTCGGACGACGACCTCGAGCGCGACACCCGGCTCGAGATCGCCTGGCTGATCGAAGAAATGCGCGATCAGTCCGAGCAGGAGCTCATGGACCAGGTATATCGCCGCGTGGTGCTCTATCTGTGCGGGCCGTGCTACCGGCAATGGATCGAAAATCCGGTGGGATAAGCGAACGCTCCATGAGCGGTCACTCGCGCCGTCGGGATTCGATTACTTCGGTTTCTCGCCGGCCGGTTGCTTTTGCGATAGCGGCTTAGCGGCTCGGCTCTCGGTCGGGCAGCAGCCTATCTGGAATCGGCAGAGGTTCTGTCGCAGGCGGCGGCGGGGCCGCGGGCTTCGACCGGTCGGCCATGCGTTCAAACAGGGGCTCCTTCAGCACCGCGTCCTTCGGCGGCTCAAAACGGAAGTCGTCTTTCGTCAGCGCCGGCGACGAAATCTTGGTCTGCGTCTCCGTCGAAGTGCTTTGTTCCCCATTATCAGGTCGAGTCAGGTCGCAGCGATACTTCCGAATGAGGTGGCTCGATTTCGAGATCCAATAGGTTGCTTTCGTGAAGGCATTCGGGGCGCCGCTGATGACATAGCAATCGTCGCCGTCGATCTTCTCCGTGGTTTCGATCTTGGGGTCTTCCAGCCGGTCGATGGGGAAGTATAGCTGGATGCTCCTGCTGGGGAACAATGACGGCAGGGTCAGCCTGGATACGGGAGAGATCATCCCGGTGTGGATTAAGGCCATAACGTCGCTGCTCACCTTGCCGTAGGCGTGCATAATTCCCATGTAGAGATACGGCTGGGTGCCGTCGCTCCACGCAGCCCCCGACTGGATTTGAACTGGCGGCGCCTCCAACTTCTGGGTCCAGGTGATGAGGTAGAGATTCGGCTTTTTCAGGGCGATGGAGAATGAGGTTTCCAACGTGGCCTTCTTCCCGTCCCTTTCGCAGTCCATATTGACTGTTCCTTCCGACTTATAAGTCTCCAGCGACTTATAGGCGGCAGTCGCCTCTTCGAGCACCTTGCGGGCATCGGCCGCCTCGGCATCGCTCGTGCCTGCCGGCGGAGTGGCGGGCTGCTGCGATTTCTCCCCGTCAGGAGCCTGCTTGTCGCCCGGCTGAGCGTCCTCCGGAACCTGCACGCGGATCAGCAGCGGGTCCTGCTGGACCACTTCCGCCTGCAACCGGATTTGGTTGATACTCGTCCCCATCGAGACCTCGTATTGGGCCGTCGTCGTATCCACATTCGCGGGGATGCCTGAGAGCGTGAATTCGCCATTGGCGTCCGATTGGCCCGTCGAACGGCCGATACCCGCCAACGTACCCTTTGCGACGGCCCGAACAGAGGCATTGGCGACGGGCCGATCGTGTTGGTCGATCACGCGGCCGACCAGCTTCTTGGCAGGCACGACCTCCAGCGGCGGCAGCTCGAACACCTCGGTCTGCGCGGGCACGTCAAACCCGTCTCGCGGGCTGCCCGATTGCGTGTACTTGGGGAACAGATTAATCGCCTGCAATCTGACCCGTCCAGGCAAGACCCGCGCCGTGAACTGGCCTTGCGCATCGCTTTCCACGTCGGTCCCCTGGCGCGCCGTGCCGTAATAGATATGGACGACCACGCCGGCGACCGGCTCGCCCGTGTCTTTCACACGGACCGAGCCGCGCACGGCGACCAGTGCCTCCATCGGTATGTCCAGCGTGACGGTCTGGCCGGCCGACAACCGACCCACCCGCGGCAGCCGCGGGCGGACGGGCGACGACTCGTCCACAGAAACATTGCGGAATCCCAGCGCCCGACGGCCATGGCCGGAATCGCAAACCGGCCTTGCTCGTCGGGCACCACCTCGGCCCAGCCCTCGGTCGATGATGAGAGGCCGCCCTGCCGGTCTGACGAGGTCATGGTCATTCGCACGCCCGCGAGCCATTCGGGCTTGTCGGCCGTGATTTGGCCCTCAATCCGGCCTACGGGCGCAAACGAATTGTGCGCTCGGCGGGCACGGGCGGTTTAATTCCCACATACCGTTGCACTTGTGTGCCGAATTCCTTGGCAATCACGTGGACGTTATCAAGCTTCTCGCGGTCGATGGCCGGAAGCCTCGCCCGGCCCTCCTGATCGGTGCGGGCCTCGATTACCGGCAGCAGCTCCTTGGGTATCCATTCGGTCCCATGGGGCGCGAGCATGTATTGCGGCTGAACCAGCACCGCCGGCCACCGGCTCGCCATCCGGATCGAGCACGACGACCGACGTGTCAGCGGCCGGGGCCAGTCGAACGACGACGACGGTTTCCTTCCCATAGCCGCCGTCGGCGGTCGTCAATTGGTACCCGGGCGGCGTAGATCCAGAGTGTTGCGGAGACCCGCGCCCCAAAGAACATGCGGGGATGAGCTTCGAGAACAAAGCGGCCCTCGGCGTCGGATCGGGTCGGGTCAGCCGTCGGGACCAAGGGTCCCACGAACTCGGAAGCGCACACCTTTGCCCCCGCCACCGGCTTGCCGGCCTCATCAAGCACCGTACCGCGGACGGTCATCACGGCCGCCTTTGCCGCCTTGTCGTCGGAAGGCTTGGTCTCGTTGGACGCGGGTTCTTTCGCCGCCGGTTTCGCATCGCCTTGCACGGCCGCGGGCGCGTCTTGTTCCTGTGGCGCGGGTTGCGCCAACGCCAGCCGCAAGCCGGCCAGCAACACGCACACCGTTAGCCCAGCCAGCGTCACGCCGGCCACCCAACGGCGCCCCAGCGCCGCGGCAAACACCTTGCGCTGCAAGGCGGCGATCCGCTGGCGAACGTCGCAACGGCGGGCCATGGCCAGTCCGGCCGCCGGCAGCGAGCCGGCGCCGTCGAGGGCCACCCGGGCCAACATGCGGCAATAGGCCCGCACGTCGCCCACATACGCCGCCGAAACCGCGTCGCACACCTCATCGCACGCCGCCCGATGCGCAGAGACGATCCGCCACGCCAGCGGATGGAACCAGAGCACGACCGAAACGACCTGTAAAACGACGTTCCAGGCGAAATCCCACGAGCCGACGTGGACCAACTCATGGGCCACCACGGCGGGCAACTGCTCGCGAAACAGCGGCTCGCACATCCGCTCGGGCAGAACCAACGTCGGCCGCCGCAACCCGTACAAGAACGGCACGGCATATTGCGGCGAGATGCGGGCCGTCACCGCCCGCCGGCACGCGAGCACGGCCGCCACCCGCTCGACTTCGGCCACAACGGCCTCCGGCGCCGGCTGCAAGGAGTTTGGCAGCCGCAAGAGCCGCAGATAGCTCATTGCCAGGCGCACGGCCAGCAGCAGCGCGCCGCCGCCCCAGATCGTCCACAGAACGGTCTGCCACGAGAGCGACCATCGCGACGCGGCCGCCGGCGAACGTTCGCCGCGTGTTTCCGCTGTGCTGACAACAGGCGTTTCAATCAGCGGAGCGACGCTTGCGGCCGGTTCGAGAGCGATCGCAGGCGGCGGCAGCGGCGTTGTCGCCGCAACCGGCGGCGGCGCCAGCACGTGCAGTTCCAGGCCGGGCAGCCCGAGCGTCCACAGCGCCAACAGCGCCAATCCGACGGCGGCGCCTGCGCCACAGAATGACCCGCCAACGTGGATTGGCCCGGACCAGGGCGAAATGCATCAGCCACGCGGCCGCCAGCAGCAGCGTGGCTTTGCCCATCAGGGCCGCCCAGGGCGAGAGCGCGGGAATCTGCGCCAGGCCGGCGCTCAGAAAATCGGAAGGACTCATGGCTTGTTCTCCCCGGTTGCCGCAGCGGCGGTCGAACGGCTGTCCTCGGCAACACGTTTGAGTTCCAACAGATCGGCTTCCGAGAGCTTTTCCGTGCGGATCAGGGTGCAAAGCAGCGACTCGACGGAGCCGTCACAACAGACGCGCGTCAAATCGCGGAGCATCGTGCGGAAGGTGGCCGCGCGGCGGGTCTTCGCGCGGTAGTAATAGGCCTTTCCCACGCGGCGGCGGACGACGTGCTCCTTTTCCAAAAGGATGGCCAGGTAGGATCGCAGCGAGGGATTGGTGATCTTGCGGGGGAAATGGGCGTGGATTTCGGCTGGCTTCAGTTCGCCGTGTTTCCACAGGATTCGCATCACTTCCAGTTCGCCCTTGGTCAGTCGCGTCATGGCAGACCTCTTGATTGATGTTCAGCAAAGCAGCGCCACGGTGAACCAACTTTTTGCCCGCAAAACGGGCCTCCCGATGGTCGGCCTCGTTGCATTGCTTATCTGAGGCACCACAGGGGACGGCGTTCCAATGTGCGGAATATACCACACTTGGCGCGAGGGCGTCAAGGCCAAGTGCGGACAACTCCGCATATTAACAGAGGGCGCGTAACCGTTCACGGGGACTGTCCCGTTCGGTCGGTAAGGGGACAGGCACATTGTTCGGCCGCAAGAGACCAAAAATGAGCCTGTCCCCGGGCCGAGAATGGTTACGAACATGTTAGTGCAGTATTAGCGTACTGCCCATCGTGCATCCACCCGATTGACATTCGCCGCGCAGCCGGTTATCGTCTGGGCACTTCGTCATGGGAACAGCGCCGAGCCGTGTCGGCCACAGGCGCCTGCCGTTCTGACACCGTCCAAGCTTTCGCAGACAAGGATCCACCATGAACCGAGATGACTTCGTCAAACTGGTCGGAAGCACATCGGACAACTCGCAGTATCTGCCGGTGGCCTTCTTGCTTCGCAACGGCTACGCCTGCGCGGGATACTACAACCCGTTGGTCAACGAAGGACTGGTGAGCACGTGCGTGCTGTTGAACGCGCGGCTCATTGAATTGCAGGGAGAGAACAAGCTCGGCGGGCGGGCAAGCATCAACGACTTCAACGACTTCCTCGAAGAAGTAGTAGTCAACTTCTGCGATCCGAATCGCCCTAGCAGTTTGTCGGCCCGCAGCGACGCCTACGGCAAGAGCATCCCGCTGACGGCGATCCCCTACGACCAGATTGCGGTCGTCTATCCGGTGGCGCACATCGGCGCGCTGATGCATCGGGCGGGGCAGCAGAAGCCGGCCGAACAGCCCACCCCGTTCAACGTTCTTGGATCTTAACAAGAGCGAGATTCTCAACCTGCTCCGCACGAAACTGTGGTAACGTGCGCCGGGCGGCAGGAAGCCAGCGGTTGCGGCGTAACCGTTCACGGGGACTGTCCCGATTTTTGCGGCGAAGTCCGCAAAAATGGGACTGTCCCCTTCGGCCCGCCTTGTCATGCTAAGGCATAACCTGCGCCGTTAGCCGTCTCCGCCGGCCGGCTGCTTCACGGCCCGCTTCGTCACGGGCGGCAGGAGCCCTGCTTCCCGCCACTGCGTTTGCAGCGCCAGCAGCTTCTCGTACGCCGGTTTCGGCGTCAGGTCGGGCCGCAGATAGCCGGCGTTGGGGATGAAAGCCGGATCGGCAAAGTCCCACCAGGTGACGGCGTCCACATAGGGCTTGCTGAAGGCGATCTTGTAGAACCACTCGACCCATTGGGCCTGCGACTCTTCGCTGAAGTGTTCGCCGTGCCAGACGAACTTCGAGCCGCCGATGCCGCCTCCCCACCATTCGTTCTTGCCGGTCGGATCCTCGGACGAGGAGGAAATCTGGGTCTCGCTGATGTGGATCGGCTTGCCGAATGTTTTGAAGATCTCCAGGTTGCGCTCGAACTCCAGCATATCGCGGCCGGAGTGATAATATTGCAGTCCCACGGCTTCGAACGGAGAGCCCGCCTCGCGCAGCGCCGACAGATAGTCGTACACGCCCTGCTGCCAGGCAGCCGGGTGGTGGGCCATGTAGTAGTCGGACCACGTGCCGGTCGAGTTGACGATGCGGAAGCAGGTCGGGTCGGCTTCGTGCGCCGCCTGGAGCGCGCCGATCGTCATGTCCACGTTTTCCGCGTGGGAAAAACCCTTCATGAAATGCCGGTCCGGCGTGGGATAATTGTCGGGCTGGACGTGGGCCTCGTTGATCACGTCCCACACGTGAATGCGATCGCGGAACCGGCCGATCGCCTCGCGGACATGTTGGAGGCAAAGTTTCTTCGTCTCCTGATACGGCAGGTTGCTGAGCCAATCGGGCGTGGAGTCGGGCACGAGGAAGATCAACGGATGCCCCTTCGCCAGGATGTTCGTGTGGCCCAGCCAATCGAGAATTTTCGCCGGCGCCGAATAGTCGGGCTTGCCCTGCACGCGCTCGACGCCGCCGCGATAGAACGGCAGCGTGGCAAAGTTGAACGCGGCCTCGAACTGCTCGGCGTACTTCTTGCCCAGTTCGGGGTAGCCGAACGCATTGCTGCCGAAGAGGAAGCCGGGGCGCGGGCCGTTGCCGGCGATGGCGTGATCGGCGCGCTCGACCGTGAGCATTTCGCCCGCCCACAGCGACTCGCACAGCGACGACATCAGGGCCGCGATATGGGCGCGGCGGTCGTCGGCGACGGCCTCGGCCTGCTTGAAGAAGGCGTCGGCCTTCTCGACGCGCTTTTGCGCAGTCTCCGAGACGGCGATGCCGCCGCGGCGGCAGTCTTCCAAGAGGCTTTGCACGGTCGCCAGCCGGTCGGCCGCGAACTCGTAGTTCAGCAGCATCGGCTTTTCAGAGAACGATTGCGCCGTCAGTCCTCGCCCTCGGTTGTCGGCGTAGACGAAGACCTGGCCGAACCCCGGCACGGTCAACGGCAGCGTGATGCGGAACGGCCGCTCGGGAACGGGGAACGTGGCCGTGCCCGGCTCAAGCTGCGGATTGATCGTAAAGGGCCGCATCAGCAGGTCGCAGGCGTGGAAGCGGGCGAACTGATCCACCGGCAGCGGCTCGCCGCGATGGTCGAGCACCGTGCAGCGGGCCAGCGGCGGCGCCACGGCCGCTTGCACCGTGGCCGCCACGAGTCTCCTTGCCGACAACCGCGCCCAAGGCGAGCGCCTGCAACACTTCGCGGCGATTCCAATCGTGACCCATCAGCAGTGCTCCTTCCCAAGTGCCTGGAATAAATGAACTTGATTTAAGACCCGCGTCATGCGCCGGCGCTTGGCTTTGCCGGCCCCGCCAGAATTCCTTCGTCTCTCCATTTCGTCTGCATGGCCAGCAGCCGCTCGTACGACGGCTTTGGCGTGAGGTCGGCGCGGAGATAACCGCCGTTGGGGATGAAGCCCGGGTCCATGAAGTCCCACCAGGTAATCGCCTGGACGTAGGGTTTGCTGAAGGCGATTTTGTAGAGCCATTCGACCCATTGGGCCTGGTTGTCTTCGGTGAAGCGGTCGCCGTGCCAAACCATTTTTGCCCCGCCGACGCCGCCGCCCCACCATTCGGTCTCGCGTTTGAATTCCGGCGACGAAGAGATGCCTAACTCGGTGATGTGGATCGGCCGGCCAAATCCCTTGAATGATTCCAGGTTGCGTTCGAACTCGAGCAGATCGCGGCCCGAGTGATAGTATTGCAGTCCCACGGCCTCATAATCGGCCCCGGCGTCTTTCAGCCCCTGGAGATAGTCGTAGACGCTGGTTTGCCAGGGCTGCGGGTTGCGGCCCATGTAATAATCGCACCATGTGCCGGTGGAGTTGACCACGCGGAAGCATGTGGGGTCGGACTCGCGGGCCGCCTTCAGCGCGGCCACGGTGAGATCGACGTTCTCCGCGGGCGTGAAGCCCTTCATCACCTGCGAGCCCGGTTCCACGTCGGGCTGCACGTGCGCCTCATTGATCACGTCCCACACGTGGAGGTGGGCATGGAACCTCAGGATCGACCGCCGCACGTACTCCAGGCACAACGGCTTCGTCTCCTGATAGGACAAATTGCGCAGCCAGTCGGGCGTCGAGGCGGGCACCAGGAAGATCAGCGGATGGCCCTTGGGGATAATACTCGTCGTTTTGATCCATTCGAGAATGCTCTCTGCGCCGAGTAATTCACCTGGCCGCGCTCGCGCTCCGTTTGTCCGCGATAGAACGGCAGCGTCGCAAAATTGAAAGCGGCCGAAAACCGGTCGGCATACTCTTTGCCGTGCCGCCGGTAACCGAAGGCGTTGCAGCCGAAGAGAAATCCGCCACGCGGGCCGTTGTGGCCGATCATCTGCTCGGCCCGCTCGACCGTCATCATCTCGCCCGCCCAAAGCGATTCGCACAGCGACGAGGTCAGGGCGGCGATCCACGCCGTGCGGTCGTCCGCCAGTCCCTCGGCCTTCTTCAACAGCGCCTCGGCCTTCGCGGTGCGCTCGCCCACGGCGGCGGAAAGCGTGACGCCCAAGTGCCGGCAATCTTCGGCCAACGCTCGAACCGTCGCCAGCCGGTCGGCGGCAAACTCCTGGTTCAACAAAAGCGGCTTCTCCGAGAACGACTCGGCCGTGTAGCCGCGGCCACGGTTGTCGGCGTAAACGAACACCTGGCCGAAGCCGGGCACCGTCAAAGGCAGTGCGATGCGGAACGGCCGCGGCGGAGGCTGGAACGCGGCCATGCCCGGCTCGAACTGCGGCTCGATCGTAAACGGCCGCGTCAGCAGGTCGCAGGTGTGGAAGCGGGCAAACTCCTCGACCGGCAGCGGCTCGCCGCGATAATTGTACACGCTGCATTGGACCGGCGACGAGACCTCAGCCGCCCTGGCCACGGCCGAGACCAATGGATTCCCGGCGACCAGCCCCAGCGAGAGCGTCCCCAACATTTCCCGGCGGTTCCAACGGTTAGCCATGATGGGCGTCCCTTTTTCGTGGTCAACGAGCCTCAATCGAGCCTTTTCGCGCACATCCATCATGTTAACGGAGCGGAGCGCAAATCGCAACGCGCCGAGCGAGCGGGGAAATAGAGCAATAGTGAACAGCCGCCGGCGGAAGATGGCGGCTGCCATGTCTCCTCTCTGTCGCCTTTCGCTCCGCGAAAGTAGCTCGCCTGCTCCACCGTCTTCGCCCCGCGGAACCAGCCCTCGTCCGGCCCGACTTTCGCGGAGCAAAAGGCAACATTCAATTCTGGCGCCGGCTTAGCTTCGCGAAGCCAATTTCTTACCCAGCCGCCGCGCCTTCTTCCGCGCTCGCGGGCCGATGTCGGGCTTCGCCTCGCCCGCGGCCAGTCCGATCCAGAGCACGCCGACGGTCTTCGCCCCCAGCAGGCCCGCCGCGGTCTTCAACAGCCCGACAATCCGCGTCATCAGTCGGCCCACTAGCGAGGGCGCGGCCGAAGAAACGACCAGCACCGCCCGCTTCGTTTTCCGTTTGTTGTGCGCCGCCGGAGCGAGCCCGCCCCAGGGCCAATAGGTATAGCACACCAGCCGCTCGATGAACCGCTTCATCAGGGCCGTGACCGTCCAGAAGTTCATAGGCGAGGCCAACACCAGCGCGTCGGAGCGCTCGAGCCGGTCCAAGATGCCGCCCATGTCGTCAACGGTCGGGCACGGGCCTCGCTTTCGGCCCGTCTGCTGCGTGCAAGTGCGGCAATTCGTGCAGAACTCGACGCGATGGTTGACGAGGCAGATCTTTTCCACCTCGGCGCCCGCCGCCTTGGCCGACGCGAGAATCTCATCGACGGCCGAGTCGATCACGCCGCCCTTGCGATAGGTGCCAACGATGGCCGTTACGCGAATGGGGTCGTTCATCACGGGTGTTTCACGTTGTTAGGAACTCTAACAAAACCGTCCCCTCTCCGGGCACCGACCGAAGGTTGGTCGGAGAGGGTTAGGGTGAGGGCGAAGCGCAGCCTGACTGTTGCTCTGTTCCCCCAACTAGGCATTGGACGAAATCGGTTTTGTTAGAGTTCCTTATTCGGTTTTCGGTCTTTTCTCGCCCACAAGCGATCCAGCGCCACCGTGGTGGCCAGCACGAGCACCCAATTGGCGATCAACAGTTCGTGGAATGAGCGAACGTCCTGGCGCACCTCCGCCGTATAGAGGTTGTTCTTGATCAGTTGCGATGTGATTCTTGAATGGTACCAGAATTGCCCGAAGAAGATGCTTCCGGCGACCACCAAGAGCAGCATCACCACGGTCATTCTCTTGGCCGCCTTGCTCATCGGATTTCCCTCCCCGCGGTCTCGAAACTTGCCGCTCTTGTTGAACCTAGCGGATGTCCGGCCGCCGGTCAACGTAACCGTTCACGGGGACTGTCCCGATTTTCGCGGCCAACACGAGTTTCACACGGCGGGGCGTAGTTCCAATGGCCGCGAAAATGGGACTGTCCCCTTTCCATCTTGTTCCCACGCTCCGCGTGGGAACACGCCGTCCGCGACGCTCCGCGTCGCCCGGGGCGTTTTTCGCGTTTCTCGCCGAACCGAATTCATCGACAGAATTCCGCGTTGGGGTCTCCCCGTCTCGGTCTTATCGAATCTCGTATGCGTAGCGCAACCAAGGCGGCCGAACGGACGAGGGAATCGGTCAAGCGAAGCCCACCGCCCCCTACCTCAAACGCGCGGTTTCAAAGCAGGACCGGTATCAAAAGGGCAAATCCTCGCCATTTCCCGGGCGTTGGTCTTTATCGAGTGGAGTGCTTGAATACACCCCCATAGAGAAGTAAAATCAGGGTTCTCTGCGACTGGGGTTACTTATCGGGGAGCGGGGCATGACGCCAGAGGAAAAGGCCCGCCAGAAAATCGACGAACAGCTTGACCAGTGCGGCTGGCAGGTTCAAGACTATCGCCAGATGAACATCTCGGCGGGCCTCGGGGTGGCGATCCGGGAGTTTCCGCTGAAGACCGGTTTTGCTGACTACATGCTCTACGCCGACGCCAAAGCAATTGGCGTCATCGAAGCCAAACCCGAAGACCACACTCTCACCGGCGTCGAAATCCAATCAGGCAAGTATTCTACTGGCCTGCCTGCCAACCTGCCCCATTACCATCTACCGCTGCCGTTCGCCTACGAATCCACCGGCACCGAAACCCGTTTCACCAACGGTCTCGATCCCGATGCCCGCAGCCGTGAAGTCTTCACCTTCCACCGGCCTGAGGAATTGATCCGGTTGGCAACACTCAATAGCCAACTCCGAGCCAATCTGCGACACCTGCCCGCACTCATGACCGATGGCCTTTGGAACGTCCAAGTCGAAGCCATCCGCAATCTCGACAAGTCGCTGGCCGACAATCGCCCGCGGGCTGTGATCCAGATGGCCACGGGCAGCGGTAAGACCTTCACGGCCTGCACGACCAGCTACCGGCTGATCAAGTTCGGCAAGGCCAGGCGGATTCTGTTCTTGGTGGACCGCAACACCTTGGGCAAGCAGGCCGAAAACGAGTTCCAGCAGTACATCAGCCCATACAACAACTACAAGTTCACCGAGGAATACCCGGTCCAGCGTCTCCGCCGCAACACCATTGACCCGGCAGCAAAAGTCTGCATCACGACGATCCAGCGGCTCTATTCCATCCTCAAAGGCGAAGAGGAGTTCGAGGAAGAGAACGAAGAGGCTTCACTTTTCGAGGCGGCAACGTCCCTGGTCAAAGAGCCGATGCCGGTCGTCTATAATCCGAAGGTGCCCATCGAGACGTTCGACTTCATCATCATCGACGAGTGCCATCGGTCGATCTACAACATTTGGCGGCAGGTGTTGGATTATTTCGATGCCTTCCTGATCGGATTGACGGCAACGCCTACCGCTCAGACGGTCGGCTTCTTCAACGGCAACCTCGTCCAGGACTACAGCCACGAAAAGGCGGTCGTCGATGGCGTCAACGTCGGCTACGACGTTTATCGGATCGAAACCCAAGTCACCAAGGATGGGGCCAAGCTCGCCAAGGAGCCGGGCCAATTCGTGCCGCACCGTGACCGGCGCACCCGCGAGAAGAAGCTCAAGGAACTCAACGACGACCTGACCTACACGGCCAACGACCTCGACCGGGACGTGGTGGCAATGGATCAAATCCGGCTGGTGGTTCGCACCTTCCGTGACCGGCTGTTTACCGAGATCTTCCCTGGCCGAACCGAAGTCCCGAAAACCCTGGTCTTTGCCAAGACCGACCTTCATGCCGACGACATCGTGAAGGTCATTCGCGAGGAGTTTGGCCGGGGCAACGACTTTTGCCAGAAGATCACCTCCAAAACGACCGGCAAGAAGCCCGACGAACTGTTGAACGAGTTCCGCAATTCCTACAACCCACGCATTGCCGTCACGGTCGATATGATCGCCACCGGCACCGACGTGAAGCCGCTGGAATGCCTGTTGTTCATGCGGAACATCAACTCGGCGTCGTATTTCGAGCAGATGAAGGGCCGAGGTTGCCGGGTCATCAAGTCCGACGACCTGCAAAGCGTCACCCCCGACGCCAAGCAGAAGACCCATTTCGTCATCGTCGATGCCGTGGGCGTGTGCGAGACGGACAAGACGACCTCCAAGCCATTGGATCGGAAGCCGTCCGTTCCTCTCGATAAGATTCTCAACATGGTCGGAGCCGGTGCGGCCAGCGACGACATCTGCTCGACATTGGCAGCCCGACTGACTCGGCTCGACCGGCAGATTGACGAGCCGCAGCGAGCGAAGATCGCTCGCTACGTTGATGGTCAAGACCTCTCGGCCCTCACCGGCCAACTATTGGACGCCATCGACCCGGATGCCAACACACAACGGGCAATTCAGCAGTTCAACCTGCTCCCGAACCAAGAGCCCACCGAAGAACAGCTTGAACAAGTTGAACAACAGGCAATGCAGGCGGCTTTGAGACTGTTCCATAACCCGAACCTGCGAAAAGCCATCCTTGAGGCCCGAGACTCGTTGCAGGTGATCGACGAAGTGACCCAGGATCAGCTTCTTTCGGCAGGCCACAGCAAGGCGGCGAAGGAAAAGGCCCAAACCATCCTGTCCAACTTCCGCCAGTTCATTGAAGATCACAAGGACGTGATCGAGGCCCTGCAAATCCTCTACAGCCGTCCCTATCGGGCCGGACTGCGTTACGGGCAGGTGAAGGAATTGGCCGAGGCCGTCAAACGTCCTCCCGTCGCCGCGCCGTTGGAACGACTCTGGCAAGCCTATGAGGCCGTGGAGCCGGAAAAGGTGAAGGGGCACGGTGGCCGACAACTGGTCGATGTCGTGGCCCTGGTTCGCCACGCCCTCGATCCCAACCTGCCGCTGGTGCCGGTGGGCATGACGGTGGAAGAACGTTATCAGCAGTGGCTTGCCCGGCAGGCCGATGCCGGGGTTACGTTCACTGCCGAGCAGCGGAAGTGGCTCGACGCCATCAAGAACCACATTGCCAGCAGTCTTCACATCGAACAGGACAATTTCGACGATCTCCCGTTCAATCAGATGGGCGGGCTGGGGCGGGCGTACGAACTGTTCGGCGAAGGCTTGAGTGGCATCCTTGCAGAACTGAATGAAGGGCTGGCGGCATGACATTCACTGCATCGGTTAATGAGATTGTCGAAGAGAATCACAATCAGTTGCTTGGTTGTCATCCCAGTTGGGCTAGAGTGCCGTTAACTGAGGTCGCTACCATTCTAAATGGCTTTGCCTTTCGTTCCCGTCAGTTCTCGAACTCGGAAGGCACGCCGCTGATTCGGATCAGAGACGTTGTGCGAGGCTTTACAGAAAACGGAGCAAACAGAGGAGCGGCATGACGAATCCTCCGTTGCCTCTGTTCGCTCCTGTAGGATTCTTGCTCGCACAACTGACCACTGATCCCCGACCCCCGACCCCCGACCACCGATTCTAATGTCCAATTCACTCTGGCTGAAGAACGGCGGCGCTGGTTAGGAATATTAGGGCCGGCGACTTTCACAGGAGGAAACGGAGCAAACAGAGGAGCGGCATGACGAATCCTCCGTTGCCTCTGTTCGCTCCTGTAGGATTCTTGCTCGCACAACTGACCACTGATCCCCGACCCCCGACCCCCGACCACCGATTCTAATGTCCAATTCACTCTGGCTGAAGAACGGCGGCGCTGGTTAGGAATATTAGGGCCGGCGACTTTCACAGGAGGAAACGGAGCAAACAGAGGAGCGGCATGACGAATCCTCCGTTGCCTCTGTTCGCTCCTGTAGGATTCTTGCTCGCACAACTGACCACTAGACCTTTCCCCAGCTTGCCCAGCTTTACACCAATTGTCACAGTTTCAGCACGTTCTGTCACGGTTTCAGCACATTCTGCCACGTTTTCAGCACGTTTTGCGACACTTTCAGCGCACTTTGTCACGTCGACAGCGCCAATTTGCCACGGTTTTCGGATCTGGATTTGCACTGGCCATGTTCGTCTTCCAGCGTAACCCGCAACGCCGCAAGGACTTCGGACGATCTGCATCGCCGAAGATGCTGGAAATTCGTGTGAGATTTCGTCAAAATCAATAGGGAAATTTCAAAAGATGCTCCAACACCGCATGGAACGGCCGTCCTGCATCCCCTATCATGGTGCAGGGCAGTAGGCCGCCTGAAACCAGCCGAACTATGTGAAAGGCACCTTCGATTCGAAATATGATTCTCAAAACACGTTCAAAGACCATGAGGCTTCGGAAACTCGCTTCGGCCGTTGTGGCATGTTGGCTCTGGATCGGCATGTCGGCGTTGGCTGCCGAAGAGCCGTCCGCGCTGACCAGCTTGTCTGATCCTTCGGTGCAGTTCCGCGTGCCGGAAAAGCCCTATGTCGTGCTGAAACGGGCCGACGTGGAGGCCGTGGTGGTCAACAACCAGGCTGTCCACGATGACGTGCTGCCGAACCATCGCTCCCACCTTGCCGGCATCGCCTCGCTCAAGCATCGCCAGCGCCCGGACAATCTCTTCAAGCCCGAGGGGGGCGGGCTCAATTTCGAACACATCCACGACGGCACGGTCCAAGAGCCGCCCGTGCTCTTCGAGCCGCGTTTCGCCCCGCTGGAACTCCGCGCGATCGACGACTACACGGCCGAGCTCTATCAGAAGCCCACGCCCCATTGGAAACTGGAAAGTTGTACGCGATATCACCTGCTGGACGACGGCACGATGGAAATGACCTTCGAGTGCATCCCACGCGAGCGGACGTTCGCCAACGGCTACATCGGCCTGTTTTGGGCGAGCTACATTCAAGAGCCCGAGTCGCGGGAGATTCAGTTCAAGGGGCACGGCGTCAACGAGCCGGCCGTGCCGCGATGGGTTCACGGGATCACGCCCGCACATGGCCAGCTCTCCACGCACATTGCCCCGGACGACACGCGCCAGTTCGCCCACGACGACAAGTTTCCGCTCAGGCTGGTGTTCAGCCGCTCGCAATATTATTACGACGAGCCGTGGTATTTTGGCGTCAGCCACGGGATGGCGTACGTGCAGATGTTCCGGCCGAAGGACCAGGCGCGGCTGAGCCAATCTCCCAACGGCGGCAACAATCCGCCCAAGAACCCGGCGTGGGACTTCCAGTTTCTGATTCCCAACTACGAAGTGGGAAAGCGTTACCAGATGGTGATGCGCACGGCGTACATCCCCTACGAATCACCGGAGCAGGTCGAAAAGGCCACGGCGGCCAACCGCGCAGCGCTTGTGAGCGAGCGCTAACAGCCTTTCAGTAGTTCCAGGCGGCCGAGAAAGCGACGCGTCGGAGGTGGCAGTGCGACTGCCGCCCCAACAAGCGATCACGGCGTAATGGTCAGCGTGATCGTCGCCGCGGCGACCGGCTTCGCGAGTCGGATGCCGATCCGTGTGGGAGTGTAGCCGCCGTGAACGTTCTCGTGGATCACTTCCGGTACGATCTTGAACTCGCTGCCGCCGGTGGCGATCTCGACGTTGACCCGCCCGCGCTCGTCGCCCACCTGTAGTTGGTTCGGGCCGAGCCGCTTCCCTTCGCCGAAGGTGATCAGTGCGGTTTCAAACTCTTGCGGGCTGTCGAACGCCACGGCATCGCTGACGGTGATTTTGCCGGCGCCGAGGCGGGAAAAGACGAATGTTCGCTCGAGTCTTTTGAGCCCTTCCACCTTGTAGGCCGCCGACAGATCGAGCACCAGCGTGTCGGCCGCATCGGTGAACTCGGTCTTCACGACCTTGGCGACGGCCTGCGACCCCATCTCCTGCAAGCGGCCGGCCACCCGCGGCACAGGATGGCCGAAGGAGTTCAAGATGTTGCTATCGAAGCGATTGTTACTGAACGTGCGGGCCGTGTAGACCTCGGCGCCGGGGTCCAAGATGGGCGTCGCGCGGCCCAAGGCCACGGTGTACGAGCCGACGTCAAGCTGATCGTGGGTGTGAGGATTCGCGGCGTTGTGCCCCCCTTTGACGGCCAGGCCCAACGCACAGCCGCTGCCGGGAGCGGGCCGGCAGACGAGGATGCCGGCGTCGGTGAAGTTGTCGCGGAGCGCGGGCGGACCAGCCTCTGGCGCCGCTGCGGGCATCTGCGTGGCCGAATTGGGGAAGCCGAACAGTCCCAACGTGAACAGCCCGCGCGAACGCCCTCCGGCCAGCCCCAAGCCTTTGGCCTCGACGTCTTTCATGCCCCAGCCGTAGCGGCGGCTAAGAAACGCCATGATCTGCACGTCGGCCCGGCTCGTGGTTTCCGAGTCGGAGAAGGCCGGAAACACGCCCGGCAGGATTTCGATCCGGCGGCCGTATTGGGCAATCTGGCGAACGTGGTCCGAATCCATCATGTCAACCTTGCCGCCGCTGGCCTGTTTGAGCGTTTCGGCCAGCATCACGTAGTGGCCGAAGCCGTAGTTCCAATAGCCGACGCCCTCGCTGCAGTAGCCGTCGGGCGTAAAACCTTTCAAGAAGAACTGAATGTATTTCTCGGCCGAAGCCGCGAAGAACGCCCGCCGCTCGGGCGAGGGGATGTTGGCCATGGCCGCGCCGATCACGCCCGCCATGCAGACGGCGTTCCAGTTGTTCGTGCCGGTCAACCACCACACCCGCGGCTTGCCGACGGCCACCATGCCAGTAAAGGGCGTGAAGATCCGCCGCTCCAATTCATCGTCGATCAGCTTGCGAACTTCCGGACGGAGCTTGTCGCCGAGCCAATAGCGGGCGGTGGCGAAGTTCCAAGCCACCTCGCCGGCGAACAGGTCGATCTCGGTCACGGCTGCCATGAAAGTTGGGTTGCCCGGCCGTGTCGTGGGCGGGATACATCCACATCTTGTCGGTGCAGGTGGCGCGGATCGCCTCTTCGATGGCCGGCAGAAATCGCCCGCGATTCTCCATGCATTCCGCCAGCACCAGAATATTCACGCGGCCGCGGCGCTCGCGGATCACCTTTTCGCCCCGGGTGCGGTTCCCGGTGCGCGCATAGTCCGACAGCAGGTCGTCGGTCAGCTCAGGGATCGGTTGCAAGAGCAATTGCTCGGCATTCGTTACGGCGTCGCGAAAATTGGGGCTGTCGACCACGGCCTGCCACGCCTGGCGGTCGTCGATCGTGGGCCCGACGCCGCGGGGCGCCGCCGACAGCATTTTCGCCCACTGCTGGATGCGATCTTCATCCGGCGCCGTAGCCTGGAGGTCCGCCGGCCGCAAGAAGCCGCTGATTGCCAGGGTTGCCAGAACCATCACGTGATGTCGCGCGTGCCGCACGGTTTTTTTCTCCGGGGGGATTCCCCGATTCTAACAGACGGGTGATGCGAAAACTATGCCGCGGCAATGTGGACTTGCCGGGGCGTGAATTGCAGGTCGGCGAACGTGGCCGGCTTGCTCGCCCAAGGAAAACGGCTTTGCGTCGATGGTCCCCAAACCCCGGCGACACCGGCACTTGCGGCTTGAACCCCGCGTTTCCCTGAAAGATTGCCGCCCAGTAGGCAACAGTCTTATAGAGTTGGGCCAACTAGAGAAAACGATTAGGCAACAATATCGCCGCACCAAGCCGTTGGCAGCATCGGCAGGTTTCGCGCCGCCATGTGGCGGCCGCGGACGGCCACCTGTCGGCTTTGGCGGCCGCACGTACAAGGAGACAAAACAATGAGTCAGAAGTGGTTTGCACGTAGACCTCGAATTTGGGCCCTCGGCGCCGCTGCGATCCTCGTGCTGAGTACTCTCACCATCGCGATGGCCGCGACGACTCGCGAAAACGCTGGCCAGGGCACCGCATGGTATGCCGAAGCGCCTGCCGCAGAAGCAGCCCCAACGACAGGCAACGCACAATCGGGTGCTCCGGCGACGTATGCCAACGAGTTGTCGTGCGCAGTTTCACAACGCCGCCATGAAAGTTCTGCCTTCGGTCGTGATGATCACCAACACGCCGACGGTCGCCGAGCATTCGGCAAAACCAAATTCCTCACCCAAGGGCAACCAGGACAACTCGGACGAATTGCCGTTCGGGTTGAAAGGCACGCCGTTTGGCGACCTGTTCAAGAATCCGGAGTTCCATCATTTCTTCAAAGAGTTCCCCATGCCGGGAATGAGGGAACGTGAAATGGCCAGCGCCGGCTCGGGCGTCATCGTTGATCCGGCGGGCGTCGTGTTGACGAATAACCACGTCGTGGCCGGTGGCGGCAAAATCATGGTCCGCCTGCAAGACGGACGTGAATTCGAGGCCACGGACATCAAGACCGATCCGAAAACCGATCTGGCTGTGCTGCATCTCAAGGGCAATGGTGCTTTCCCTGCCGCCCAACTCGGCGATAGCAACGCGTTGGAGGTCGGTGAGTGGGTGCTGGCCCTCGGCCAGCCTTTCGGGCTTCAGGGCACGGTTACTGCCGGCATTGTGAGTGCGAAGGGACGCGGGCTCGGCATTACCGACCAGGAAGACTTCATCCAGACCGATGCGGCGATCAATCCCGGCAATAGCGGCGGCCCCTTAATCGACCTCGAAGGACGCGTGGTCGCCATTAATACGGCCATCTCGTCCAACAACGGCGGTTACCAAGGCGTCGGCTTTTCGATCCCGATCGATTTGGCGAAATGGGTCGGCGGCCAGTTGGTCACCAACGGTAAGGTGAACCGCGCATATCTGGGCGTGGCCATCCAGCCGGTCACCCAGCCTTTGGCCGACCAGTTCAAAGTCAAGGTGCATGAGGGCGTGCTGGTCACGGAAGTTCAGCCCAATACGCCGGCGGCCAAGGCCGACTTGAAGTCAGGCGACATCATCGTCAGCTACAACAATAAGCCGGTGGCTAGCCCGCGCGAATTGCAAAGCCTGGTTGAGATGACCAAGCCGGGCACCACCGAGCCGCTGACGATTATCCGCGACGGCAAGCAGATGACATTGGAAGTGAGGTGCGCCGCGATGCCGACTGACTTCGGGTTGGCTCGCAATGGCTCCGCGGAGCGCGGCCATCACGGCGAGTCGTCGAACTTCGAGAAGCTGGGCATCGAGGTGGAGGACCTTACTCCGCAGGTTGCCGAGCAGTTGGGCGTCAAGGTGGAGCACGGCGTGGCGATCACCGACGTGCGATCCGGCAGCCCGGCCGAAATGGCCGGCTTGAGCACCGGGATGGTGATTACCGAGGCCAACCGTCAGCCGGTCAACACGGTTAACGATTTCCGCAAGGCATTGAGCGCGAAGCCCTTGCAGAATGGATTGTTACTACTGGTGCGAACGGCGGAAGGTAGCCGTTTCGTGGCCATCCAACTTGAATCGGAGTGAGCCTTCGGCGCGTGGCCCTGCGAAGGCCCGCAGCCTCCCTGACCTCCGGGATTCGCGGTACGGAAAACCCCTTTCACGCCTCTTTTCCGGCCCGAGTTCCGGAGGTTTTTTGTCAGGACCTCACCGCCTCCAACAGTTTCCGAGATGACGCGGTGGGAAATGTTCGTCTAGCCGGGATTATTCATAAAGGTGGCGGCTGAGGCGTTTGCTTCCGGCGAATGGTGAAGATGGGCGAGAAGTTTTAGCGACGTGCCCGGCAGCGAAAAGAAGCCCCCTTTCCCCCACAGTCAACAGTCTGCGGAGGCGTGGAGAATCGGGCTGGTCTGCGGGTTAGCTGGAGTTCGGAGCAACCGAAGAAGATGCCAAGAGGCGTCCGACAACGTCTTGGAAGTGCTTCAGATATGGCCAACTGGCCGAGAGTTGTACCACCACGCGGCGTGTGGTTTCCCGGACCCGGGCGGCAACCTTGATCAGCCGCGTGCGCCACGTGCAAGGTTGGCCCTCACCGAGCGGGTCGCGTTCCCGACGACGGTTGTGCCAACCACGGCGTTGCCGGCCGGCGAACGCCTCCACGGGAACTTCGTTGTTGGCTGGTTCGCGCGGCGGATCAGCGACGGCGTGACGCATGTGAACCAGCAGGTTGTACGCCGTCGTGTGCAGATAGAGACGGAATAGGTTGGCGAAGTAACGATGATCGCTGAGGCGGTCAGCCAACAAACCAGTTTTGAGTTCCTTGTTACGGTTCTCGCTCTCGCCGCGATCGGCGTAGCCGTCGTAGGCAGCCCCCGGCAGAACTGTTGCGCCCGGGCGATTGGTGACCACAGCACGGCGATTGGTGCCTTGCGCGTTCGCTTCGCACTTCAACACGACCCAACGCTGTGCCGGCCAAGAATCCGCCCGATACCAAAACGCCGTGAACAGCCGTTGCGGTTGGCCAGTCGCTTCCCACTGCAAAACCGCTTGGTTCAGCAGCAAATCGCTGTATTTTTTCAGCCGCGCGTTCATGCCGATGCCCATGGTGTACTGAATCTCCAGCCGTTCGCACACCTCGTACATTGAGGGGGTGCCGAAGCCGCTGTCGCCGCGGAGATGAATCCGCAGGCCCGGCCATGCCTCGCGCAAGCGACCCACCAGATACTCCACATCATCTTGGGCTCCCAAGGCCGGATGGGCTGTGCCGTGCAACAGGCAAACCGACAGCACCAGATCATTCTCGGCGCAGGTAATCACCCGCGGCAAGTATTGATACTGGTCGTAATAGCCGTGGAAGAACGTCAACTGCTGCTGGCCATGCGTGGGATCATCGAAGGGATCGATGTCGAGGATCAATTGCCGCGGCGGCTGGTCGAACGAAGCGATGAACTGGTCGAGCAACAGGTCGCGAAGTCGGAAGAAGGAGCGGACGTCGATGGCGTTCTCGAACCGCGAGAGGGTGGGCTGACTGGCCAAGTCGGCAGCAGCGATGGATCGGTCACAGAGCAACTTGAAAATCGGATCACTCCGCAACACATCGTGGTCGTTCTGGTCGGTGTAGTCGGCCAAGATGCCGTACACCCGCATGCGGGTCATTTCCAGGAAGGAGTGACCAATGTAGCCCACATTCCGCCGGTCGCTGAGGGCTTCGGCAAACTGCCTGGTCAGGCCAAGATGCTCGTCGAGTTGGCGGAACGGCAGCAGCCCGGCATCGCTGGAAACCTGATCCGCCGAGGGCTCTACCACAACCGGCTTGGATGTGAGAAAATCAAGCGTCAGCGGAAAAGCAGCTTGCGAAACCATTGCGTGCCTCCGTGTCTGCGTAAAGGTGTCTGTTTTCTAACACCTTAAACGCAACCGGAGGCACGTTGGTTCCCAGATTTATGAATAATCCCGGCTAGCACTTGGTCCTTTGATTGGGCAGCCGAGCAATTGCGGGAATTCTGCGGCCTGTTTCACGCGCTGTTGCAGCCTGTTATTCGAATTTCGCTGGCTGGCGCATAGCCTCCTGATTCGGGGCAGGAAAAAATCGACCTACCCTCCAGGCTGACCGAACCGTCAATAATGCTTATTCCGGACGCTCACATCTTGGGGAGCAGGCTGCCGCCGCGAGATCGTGATGCAGAAAAAGCAAGCCCGGCCGCCTTGGCCGGGCTTGCCGCGTCATCAGGTTGTCAGGTTGTCACGGAACTACGGCAGCAAGGGGATGTAGGAGTTGGATACGATCACCTCATCCATATAGAACGTGGCGTTGCTGTTGTTGCCGGCAACCTGCTCGACGTCGCCAAGGTCGATGGAGGTCCAGGCCGTGCTGCCGCTGAAGTTGCCGGTCATGGCCGTGCTGTTCAGCACGCCATCGACCCAGAACTCAATGTACATCGTCGCGGCCGGTGGCGTCATATGCACCTCGATGCAATGCCACGTATTTTCCGAAAGTTGCGATGGCCAGTAGATTTCGGTCCAATTTCCCACTTGATCCATGAAAGGCAGGCCACCGTTAATCGAGAGCTGGGTACGGCTGCTGCCGCACCAGACGTGCAAGAGCCTTCTCGTGCAACCGGTATTGGCTGCCTCAAACCCTGTGGGGAGGAACAGATAGAAACGCACGTAGATATCGCTCGTAATCGTGGGACTGAAGTTCTTCGTCAAGTAGGTGCCGGATTGGTTCGTAATGTCGTAGCCGGTAAGCTCCAGGCTGTGCGTGCCGGCCGCGGCCTCGTTGGTGCTCGTGTTCAGCGTATGACTGCTGTTGATGCCGTTGACGGTGCTCCACGCCCCGCCATACACGGTCCAGTTCTCGAAGTTATCGCTGAAATAGGTTACCGGAGATTGGATCGTGGTTCCAATATAGGAGTTGGCAACCACCAGTTCATCGACATAGAACGTGCCGGTGCCACTGCCACCGGCTGTATACACGTCTCCAAACAGCATTTGGTTGAATGTGCTGCTGCCGCTGAAGGCGCCGCTGCAGGTTCCGGCGCTAACGCCATCGACCCAGAATTGCATCGGCGTGCTTGACGACGGGGGATCGATGTGCATTTCGATACAATGCCACGCATTTTCCGTGAGCGCGGGTCCGTTGACGCCGCCCCAGCCTCCCACTTCGTTCATGCTCAGAGTATCGCCGGTCATCGTGATCACGCCATAGTTGCTTCCACAATAGACGCGCAACAGTCTTCGAGCACAAGTCGAATTCGCAGTCCCAAATCCGGTTGGGAGAAACATGAAGAAGCGTACGTTGATACCGCTGGAAATTACGGGGCTGAAGTTCTCGGTCAAGTAGGCGCCGTAGTTTCCCGAGCTGTCAACGCCGTAGAACTGCAGGCTCTTGTCGCCGGCCTCGGCGTAGTTGGCGCTGGTGTCCAGGGTATGGTTGCTGTTCACGCCGTTGACGGAGCTCCACGCCCCGCCATACACGGCCCAGCCCTCGAAGTTGTCCTGGAAGTAGATCGTGCCGCCGGTGCTGACCACCGTGCAGCCGGAGGAGTTCGTGGCATTTCCGACCAGGCCCGCGTTATCCGTGGCCTTCACGCTGAAATAGTAGGTGGTTCCCACATTCAGGCCCAAGCCCGTCTTGGTGACCGTCAGCACGTTGCCCACCGAGGTCCAGCCGACCACGTTGGTGCCGCCGGCCGTGGTGCCGATGGCATACTGGTAGCCGCTGATGCCGCTGATCGAGTCCGTGCTGGCGCTCCAATTCGCCGACAATTGCGTGGTGGAGGTGGTGGTCGAGGTTTCCACGCCGGTGGTGGTTCCGTCGTAGACGGCCGGCGGCGCGGTGGGCGGAGTGGTATCTACCGTCTGCCCGGGGAATTCGTGGCGGGGCCTACCGTTCCCACGCCGTTGACGGCTTTCACGCCGAAATAGTATTTCTGCCCGTTGGTCAGGCTCAAGCCTGTTTGGGTCACCGTCAGCACGTTGCCCAGCGCTGTCCAACCGACGACATTGGTGCCGCCCGCGGTGGTGCCGATGGCGTACTGGTAGCCGGTAATGCCGCTCTGCGGATCACTGGCCGCAGACCAGTTCGCCGACAACTGCGTAGTCGAGGTCGTGTAGGGCGTTTCCACGCCAGTGGTAGTTCCGTCGTAGACGGCCGGAGGCGCGGTGGGTATGTCGCTGACCACCGTGCAGCCAGAAGAGTTCGTGGCATTTCCGACCAGGCCCGCGTTGTCGATGGCCTTCACGCTGAAATAGTAGGTCGTCCCCACCGTCAGGCTCAAGCCGGTCTTGGTGACCGAAAGCACGTTGCCCACCGAGGTCCAGGCGACCACGTTGGTGCCGCCGGCCGTGGTGCCGATGGCATACTGGTAGCCGCTGATGCCGCTGATCGAGTCCGTGCTGGCGCATCCAATTCGCCGACAACTGCGTGGTCGAGGTCGTGGTCGAGGTTTCCACGCCGGTGGTGGTTCCGTCGTAGACGGCCGGAGGCGCGCTCGGCGGAGTGGTGTCTACCGTCTGCCCGGGGGAATTCGTGGCGCTGCCGACCAGGCCCGCGTTATCCGTGGCTTTCACGCTGAAATAGTATTTCTGCCCGTTGGTCAGGCTCAAGCCGGTCTTGGTCACCGTCAGCACGTTGCCCACCGAGGTCCAGCCGACCACGTCGGTGCCGCCCGCGGTGGTGCCGATGGCGTACTGGTAGCCGCTGATGCCGCTGATCGAGTCCGTGCTGGCGCTCCAATTCGCCGACAACTGCGTGGTCAACGTCGTGTAGGAGGTTTCCACGCCGGTGATGGTTCCGTCGTAGACGGCCGGAGGGGCGATCGGCGGAGTGGTGTCTACCGTCTGCCCGGGGGAATTCGTGGCGGGGCCTACCGTTCCCACGCCGTTGACGGCTTCCACGCTGAAATAGTAGATCTGCCCGTTGGTCAGGCTCAAGCCGGTCTTGGTCACCGTCAGCACGTTGCCTAGAGACGTCCAATTGACCACGTTGGTGCCGCCGGCCGTGGTGCCGATGGCATACTGGTAGCCGCTGATGGCGCACTGCGGATCGCTGGACGCGGACCAGTTCGCCGACAACTGCGCACTCGACGTCGCGTAGGGGGTTTCCACGCCGGTGGTGGTTCCGTCGTAGACGGCCGGAGGCGCGGTCGGCACGCCCATGTAGTTGATCGTCACGGTTTGCTTCGACAAAGTCCCGACGGTGCAACTGATCTGGCTGAGATTCGCCGTCGTCGTGCTGCCGGTAAAGGTGAAGGTGAAACTCCGGCTATCGCCAGGCGCAGGGAATCGAACAGCTCGTTGGCCGGCCACGGCGAGGGGCTCCCGATCGGAGTCAGGAACACGAAGCCGTCCTGCCAGGCCGTTGATTGGTTCGTCACCGTCACCGTAATGCTCGTGCTGCTGTTGGTGACGTAGGATAGGGAAATGGCCGTGTTGACCGCCGACAATCCGCTTACGGCCGTGTTCAGCGTGCTATAGTTGGCCGAGGCGACCACGAGGAACACCGGCCGCTCGCCCGCGATGCTGAAGGTGGACGAAGTGGACCCCGTGACGGCGAGCGCATTGCCCATCGTGTCGTAAACCGCGAGTTCGCTGGTGGGAATGGCCAAGGTCAGTTGGGCCGGTCCGCTGGTGCTCCAGAGAACGCAAACCCCGTTGGCGCCGTTCAACAGGTGGGCGTAGATCGTGGTGCCGGCAGGCTGGTAGGAGGTCTGCCAAGTCAACCCTTCGATGAACGAGGCGGTCGCGTTCAGCGCCATCATCCGTGGGCGAGGCGTGTAGTTTTCATAGTACGTGCCCGAACCGAACCGCGCCTCGAGTCGGCGGCGAACCAGAAGTACTTGGCAACGCCCAACGACTTGGCCGTCACCACGTTGCGGATGTAGAGCGAGGCGATGTCGGCCTCCGAAACCGTCGGATAGAGATAGCCGTCGCCGTCGCCGAAGATGCCCACCTCCGTATCCCAGATCGGCATGTTGCTGGGACAGCCGCCGTTGGTCATCGTGGTGCGGACCGCCGAAACGCGCACCGGCTGGTCAGTTTCCGGCCGCATCATCTGGGCGTAGGGATGCTCGCTGACCTGGTCCATTTGGCCCGCCACGCCCTGGGAGAGCACGCTGGCAATGAACGAGGTGTCGGGGCAGCCGGCGAACGCCACGACGTCGGCGTTCGAATCGTAGGTGCGTATGTAGGGGCGGGTGTCGTTCAACAGCGTGGCATACTGTGACGCCGTCAGGGGGGTGGGATAGGCGTACTCGGGCTCATTCCACAACTCGTAGTTTGGAATGTTGCCAGAGTAGTGCTGCGCCACCTTGCCCACGAACACCTCCCACTCTGACAGCTCGCTCGTGTAAGGATACTGCGAGTAGCTGCCCGAGGTGACCGGGCCCGCCCAGGACTCCTCGTAATCCCAATAGTAGCGCTGCACATTGGGCATGACCTTCATGCCGTCGCCGTTGATGGCGTTGTACTGGCGGTCGTACTCGGTGAAGCTGAAGGTCCCTTGGGTGGCCTCGCACATGCCCCAGCCCCACCAGACCCGGACATCCTTCACGCCGCACTGCGCCATCACCGACGCGTTCTCGGTCGCATGAGCGCCCGGCTCCGTTTCGAAATGGACGTTCATGCCAAAGATGGAAGTCGAGGCCGTGCCCACGTTCTGGAGGTTGATGCCCACCGCGTACTTGTACTGGGCGAGTTGCTGCCAGGTTAGTCCTCCCGAGGTCAGTTGGAAGCCGAGGCGGAAAGCGCCGCGCAGGTTCGTGCCCAGTTGATACGTGGTGGTGGTGAGACTGTTGGCGTTGAGATTGAACGTGCCGACGGTCACCGGCGTCAAGGCGTTGTTCTGCCAGTCGAAGGGCGTGGCGACGACGGTGACGCTGTGGGCCACGGTGTCGGTGTTGACCATATTCAGCGTAATGCCGGTCGTCGTGCCCGAGGTGTAGGCGTACCAGCCGCCGGTCGGAATCGTCGCCGGTCCCACGCTGATCATGTCCTGGAGCACCAGGGGCTGCGTCGAACCGCCGTATTGCAGGCACACGTTGTCCACGTAAAACTGATTGCCCGACTGGTAAGGCAAAGAAATGCACAACGAGTTACAGTTGGCGGGAACCGTAAACTTCTGGACGATCTGGGTCCACGAGGTGGTCACCGTCGGATAAATCGGGAAGGGGGAGATGCACGGAAACGATGGGAGCCCGAGGGCGTAGATGCATATGTTCGGGTAGATGGTAGCATTGGCCTTCAAGTAGACGCTAAAGGTGTACGTGCCGCCCGGAATGACGGGGATCGGGCGCAAGAGTATTTCGCCGTCCCCCGAAAATCCGCCCGGCAGCGTAATGCCCGTCTGCGTGACCGCGCAGCGCAGCCCATGCTCGACGCCGGCGGTGGTCGTCTCCCAAACGAGGTTGGCGTCTCCCTCAGCGTTCAAACGCCAACCGAGCAAACCTTGCTCGAAGTCGCCGTTGGGCACCAGATTGGCGACGGTGGACGGCGGAGGCGGCAGCGGCGTGAAGTGCCGGGCGACATTCGAGATGCGCAGCGTGTCGATGCTGCCGCTGACATTGTTCGGCGGGGTCCAATCGTCTTCGCCAAGCCAGAGCGGATAGGTCCCCTGCCCCAGCAGCCCGGTGGCCAGCCCGAAAAACTGCTGCTTCACGTCGAGCGTGCCGTTCACGTAAATCGCGATGGTGCCCGTCGTGCTGCTGTCTTGTTCGTACGTGATCGCCAAATGCGTCCAACACCCGGTGGGCACCGGCAGGGTTCCGGTGAGGGTATACCAAGCGCCGTCCACATAGAACTCGGCCCCGACGTGGCCGCCGCTGAAATACAACTGGTAATCGTCGTTCTTACAGATGAGGGAGCCCGACGCGGTTGTCAGATTGGCCCAGCACTCGACGGTAATGGCCGACGCGGGTTTCAACGAGGTGGCGTCGGGGATCGACACGTAGCCGCCGTTGAAATTCACGGCGTAATACTCCTGTCCGGCGACCCAGGTGCAAGTGCCGTTCAACGTGCCCGACGGCCCGCCGGAAACCGCGTTGGCCGTGGTCGTGCCCGTGCCCTCCTTGAAGAGGAACATCGCCGTGGTACTGGAATCGACGCTCATCGCGACTTGCGGCGCCAGCGGAGCGAACGAGCGCGACGTTCGAAATGCGGAACGCATCGAGCTTGCAATCCACTTCGCTGCCGCCATACGGCGACCAACTGTTCTGGCCGAGCCAAATGGAGTACGTGCCTTGGTTGAGGTTGCCGGTCGTCAGCCCCGTGAATTGCAGCGAGGTGTCGAGCGTGCCGTTGATGTACAGGGCGGCGGTCCCGGCCGTGGAACTGTTTCGGTTATACGTGAAAGCCAAGTGGGTCCACTGACCGGTCGGCACCGGCAGCGTTCCCGTGATGGTGCGCCACGCGCCGTCAATGTAGAATTCAGTCGACAGCGTCGTGCCGAGGGTAAGGAACCAGCACATGTTCTTACAGACGAGGACGCCGGAAGACCGTTCCAGCTTGACCCACATTTCCACCGTCAGCGCCGTGGCCGGGCGGAGGGCGGCGTTATCGGCAATTGTGATGTAGCCGGGATCGGTAGCCACGGCGTAATAGTTGCGTCCCGGAACCCAGGCGGCGTTGTTCAGCGTAGCCGCCGGCATGCCCGACACCGCGCAGGCAGACGTGGTGCCGGTACCCTCCTCGAATAACCAGAGACCGGCGGTGTTGCTATCGACGGTCATCGACCACTGAACCGCTTGGGTTTGGGCAGCGGCCCTTTCAGAAAGCACCGTTCCAACAAGTACGAGTGTAGACCAACAAAGACAAGTCCATTGCGTTGCCCTCATGGCCGCTCTCCTTAGACAAAACGGGGGTTGTTGTGATTACCTCCTCTGCCCCTGTTCCAAACGTCCACAAGTCCTATGGTTTTACTCTGTTTCCAAAAACTGCATACGCCTTTTCTGAAAAATTGCACAGAGAAACCAGACGCCGATTACCGGCTGTCGCTCGGCGCGATCATCAATGTCTTCCCAGCCGCTCCAGACTGCCGCAAGAGCAAGCCCGGCCGCTTTGGCCGGGCTTGCCGCGTTATCAGGTCGTCAGGTTGTCACGGACCTACGGCAGCAAGGGAATGTAGGAGTTGGAAACGATCACCTCATCCATGTAGAACTGGGCGTTGCTGTTGTTGCCGCTAACCTGCTCGACGTCGCCAAGGTCAATGGAGGTCCAGGCCGAGGCGGCGCTAAAGTTGCCGGTCATGGCCGTGCTGTTCAGCACGCCATCGACCCAGAACTCGATGTAGGTCGTCGCGGCCGGCGGCGTCATATGCACCTCGATGCAATGCCACGTGTTTTCCGAAAGTTGCGATGGCCAGTAGATTTCGGTCCAATTTCCCACTTGATCCATGTAAGGCAACTCATCCTCAATCGACAACTGGGTACGGCTGCTGCCGCACCAGACGTGCAAGAGCCTTCTCGTGCAGCCGGTATTGGCAGTCCCAAACCCTGTGGGAAGGAACAGATAGAAACGCACATAGATATCGCTCGTAATCGTGGGACTGAAGTTCTTTGTCAAATAGGCGCCGAGTTGGTTCGTAATGTCGTAGCCGGTAAGCTCCAGGCTGTGCGTGCCGGCCGCGGCCTCAGTGGTGCTCGTGTTCAGCGTATGACTGCTGTTGATGCCGTTGACGGTGCTCCACGCCCCGCCATACACGGTCCAGTTCTCGAAGTTATCGCTGAAATAGGTTGTCGGAGATTGGATCGTGGTTCCAATATAGGAGTTGGCAACCACCAGTTCATCGACATAGAACGTGCCGGTGCCGGTGCCGGAGCCTGTATACACGTCTCCAAACACGATTTGGTTGAACGTGCTGCTGCCGCCGAAAGTGCCGTTGAGAGTGCCGATGCTAACGCCATCGACCCAGAATTGCATCAGCGTGTTGGACGAGGGAGGATCGATGTGCATTTCGAGACAATGCCACGCATTTTCGGTGAGCGCCGATCCGTAAAGGTAGTTCCAGCCTCCCACTTCGGCCAGGCTCGGAGTATCGCCGGCCATCGTGATCACGCCATAGTTGCTTCCACAATAGGGCGCAACAGTCTTCGGCTACAATTCGAATTCGCGGTCCCAAATCCGGTGGGGAGAAACACGAAGAAGCGGACGTTGATACCGCTGGAAATCACGGGGCTGAAGTTCTCGGTCAAGTAGGCGCCGTATTGTCCCGACGAGTTCGACGCCGTAGAGCTGCAGGCTCTTGTCGCCGGCCTCGGCGTAGTTGGCGCTGGTGTCCAGCGTATGATTGCTGCTGATGCCGTTGACGGTGCTCCACGCCCCGCCATACACGGCCCAGCCCTCGAAGTTGTCCTGGAAGTAGATCGTGCTGCCGCTGCTAACCACCGTGCAGCCCGAGGAGTTCGTGGCGCTGCCGACCAGGCCCGCGTTATCCGTGGCCTTCACGCTGAAATAGTAGGTGGTTCCCACATTCAGGCCCAAGCCCGTCTTGGTGACCGTCAGCACGTTGCCCACCGAGGTCCAGCCGACCACGTTGGTGCCGCCGGCCGTGGTGCCGATGGCATACTGGTAGCCGCTGATGCCGCTGATCGAGTCCGTGCTGGCGCTCCAATTCGCCGACAACTGCGTGGTCGAGGTCGTGGTCGAGGTTTCCACGCCGGTGGTGGTTCCGTCGTAGACGACCGGCGGCGCAGTGGGCGGAGTGGTGTCTACCGTTTGCCCGGGTGAATTCGTGGCGCTGCCGACCAGGCCCGCGTTATCCGTGGCCTTCACGCTGAAATAGTATTTCTGCCCGTTGGTCAGGCTCAAGCCCGTCTTGGTGACCGACAGCACGTTGCCCACCGAGGTCCAACCGACCACGTTGGTGCCACCGGCCGTGGTGCCGATGGCATACTGGTAGCCGCTGATGCCGCTGATCGAGTCCGTGCTGGCGCTCCAATTCGCCGACAACTGAGTGGTCGAAGTGGTGTAGGGGGTTTCCACGCCGGTGGTGGTTCCGTCGTAGACGGCCGGCGGCGCGGTGGGCGGAGTGGTGTCTACCGTACAGCCGGGAGAATTCGTGGCGGGGCCTACCGTTCCCACGCCGTTGACGGCTTTCACGCTGAAATAGTATTTCTGCCCGTTGGTCAGGCTCAAGCCGGTTTTGGTCACCGTCAGCACGTTGCCCAGCCCTGTCCAAGCGACGACATTGGTGCCGCCGGCCGTGGTGCCGATGGCATATTGGTAGCCGGTAATGCCGCTCTGCGGATCACTGGCCGCGGACCAGTTGGCCGACAACTGCGTGGTCGAAGTGGTGTAGGGGGTTTCCACGCCGGTGGTGGTTCCGTCGTAGACGGCCGGAGGTGCCGTGGGCGTGTCACCTGGTCCGTTTTGCGGGGTAATGCCAGACGAATTCGCGGCACTGCCTACCACGCCTGCTCCACTGGTGGCCTTCACGGTGAAGTAGTAGGTGGTTCCCCAACTCAAGCTCAATCCGGTCTTGGTCACGCCCAGCACGTTGCCCACCGAGGTCCAACCTACGACGTTGGTTGCGCCGGCCGAGGTGCCGATGGCGTATTGGTAGCCGCTGATGCCGCTTCCGCCGGGCGCCGTGCTGGCGGTCCAGTTGGCCGACAGTACCGAGCTCGAGTAGGTGACGGGGATTTCGGTCGGCGAGGTTCCATCACGAACGACCGGCGCGGTGGGCGGAGTGGTGTCGGTAACGATCTTTTGGCCAGACGAACAGGTTGAAGGGCCGGAATACCAATCTCCATTGACGCCTCGTATGGAGATATAGTAGGTCTTCCCCAAAGTGAGGCTCAAGCCCGTCAGCGTGATGGATTGCACGGGTCCTGTATAGGTAAGGGGCCCAGACGACGGACCCCAGTTGACGACGTCAGTGCCGCCGGACGTGGTGCCAATGGCATATTGATAGCCCATGACGCCGCTGCCCGTGTTTTCCGAGGAGCGAGTCCACGTGGCCGAGAGTTGGGTGGTCGAACCGGTGGTGGAGGTTTCGCTGGTGCCGAGGCCGTCCCACACCGAGGGGGGCGCGGTGGGCCCGGTGGTGTCGCCGGAGGCGACAATTACCTGGCCGGCGGAAGTTGCGACCGGGCCGGTAGATCCCACGCCGTTGATGGCCCTTACGGAGGTATAGTATCTTATTCCTGTCGCTAATCCGTTCGGCGGGTTGACGTTATTGGCATTGCAAATCCTGCTCTCAGCGGAAATACTCGTCCAACCGACGGTATTGCTACGCGCCCGGCGTGGTGCCCATGCACCACTGATAGCCGCTGATGCCGCTTAAGGTATCCGTAGCGGCATCGAAGTTGGCGTACACGTAGTGCGGACCGCCGCCCCAACTATCGCAAGTGGGCGCTATCTGGTCCGATCCGCCATCGCGAACGGCGGCCGGGGCGCTTGGGCCCGTGTTCTCCGTTAGTCCGTACGTTTGCCCGGGGGAAGTCGCTGCCGCACCGGTATATCCTACGCCGTTAATGGCCCTGACGGTGAAATAGTAGGTTGTGCCCGAGTTCAGGCTCAAGCCCGTCTTCGTTACCGCCAGCTGGTTGGGAATCGTGGTCCAATTGACGATGTTCGTTCCGCCGGAGGTGGTGCCGATGCAGTACTGGTAGCCTTTGATTCCGCTCTCGGCGTCCCAAGCCGGGTCCCAATTGGCCGACAATTGCGTCGACGACATGGCCATCGTCTGTTCCATGTTTACCAGGCCTGTCGCCGGATAGGCGTTGAGGCCAATACAGCCGGCGCCATCGCGAACGTTCGGCGGCGCTGGGGGGAGTGACGTCGTTGTAACCGCTCGGCAAGAGCGGAAACGCCGCGTTGGTCCAATCGTACATGATCTGGTCGAAATAGGCTTGGGTCGGGTCATTGAAATTGCCATGTTCATCCTGGCGACCGTACTGGACCGAGCCGGGCGACATTCCGGGTGTGGAAGGGGAGAAGGCTGTGGGGCCGACCTGGGCGTAATTGTTGGCGGGGTCGAAGACCGCGAGCAAAATCACTCCGGCCGCGCCATCATACTTCATGTTGACCCAATAGGTGTGTCCGGGAGTAATCCAGAGACTTTGCGTAGTGCCGGTGACACCGTTGGGTGTCGAGGTCTCTTGACGAAGGTTCGGGCCCGACAAGGACGGGTACACCGCCGGTAGCAGCAGATCGTCCGCCCATCCCAAAGTTTGCATCCACGAACTTGCGAAAACCATCACGTCGTAGCCGCCCGGGTTCGTGCTCAAGGTGGTGTAATAGCAGGCGATCGTGAGATTCGAGTGGCCGCTGAAGCCACATTGAACGTAGCAATTCTCGTTGTTATTGTTGAACATCCAGCTCCGCGAGCCGCCGGTGCCGTTGTAGACCGTCCCGCCGCAATTGATCGGATTGGGCAGGTCCGTGTGGTAGTTGGTCGAGACCCACATCGGGCCCGGTGACGCGCTCCACCCCTGGGTTCCATAGCTGGTAGCGTTCATCGTGGCATTGGTCAACAGGTCACCGTTATTCCCCTGTTCCATGCTCTGATAAACGTTAACCCAAATAGGAGTGCCGGCCAACGCGTTGGCGCCGAACCCCGCGACGACAAGGAACACGGCGCAATAGCTCCAGAATGATCTGTTGATCAACGACGACGGGTTCAGCAGTGGGCTTCGCTTCATGGTACACATCTCCAGGCAGCTTAAGTAAAAGGAATTTGGAAACGAGACGCATCGACAACCGCGCAATACAATACCGCGCCGTCCTGTCGCAGGAAATTCGGCAATCGCCTGTCGTCGCCGCTGGGGCGAGAACTTTCGCGCCGATGTTTCTGCGGCCGGGCGAGAATTCGCTTTCAGCCCCACGAAACGCGCAGTCATTGTACACCTTCGTCAAAAGACTGCAACTATTTTTTTGCGCAATCCGGCCGTGTTTTGCGAACAAGAGAAAGGAGAAAGGAAGCGGAGAAGGTTGGGGTGTCGATGGCCAGAAACCGCCCCTATGGCGACGAGGGCTGACAGGGAGAGACAGGAAACGACGATTCACTTGCCGGCGTCAGCCATCTTCTGAAAACGGCTTTGGAGGGCGAGATTCGTCTCCAACACGTTGATCAGCGGCACGCCCACCAGGCCACCCAACGGCGCAAAGCTCTTCTCCCGAAGCAACTGCTCGATCTGGCGGCGCAACTGGTTCTCGTCGGTTCCCGTTTTCTTGGCCCACGCGGCGACGACGCGATCCAATTGCCAAAGGGCGTTGCTCAGAGTGATATCGGGATCGAGGCCCGAGCCGGAGGACGTCACCATGTCGGCAGGGACCGGTTCCATGTCCACGCCCGGTTGGCTTTGCAGCCACAGATCGAAGAACAACGATTGAATGTCGCTGCCTTCCTTGACCGGGCCGATGGTCTTCGCCGTCTTGCCGTCCTTTTCATACTCTGCGACACCGGGAAACATGCCCGGATGGTCTTTCGAGAAGCTGGTGAAGAACGCAACCGCCACGCCTGCGGCCAGGTCCTCGGGCTTGGGATCAGCGTTGTCGTTCTCGCTTTTCCATTTGGCCACATCGTCCGGGTGTGCTGTTTCCCAAGCGGCCACGTAGGCGGCGTTCAGCTTATCGGCCTTGACCCAGTCGTGGAGCCAGGGCCCGGCGACGCCCGAATGCAGCGACGCCCATTGGGCCACGATGCCCGGATTGCCGCCAAATTGGTCCTTCTGGAACCAGCTTTCGACGTCGGGACCAACCGGCTGTCCCTTCTTGGGTCCGCTTGCATATTTCACAAGCGGGCCAAGCTGGCGTGCCACACGATCGCGAAGCAAATAGTTGCTGGCTCCCCAATTGGAAGCGCCCGAGGCGGCGGCGTTGTACGATGCGGCCGAAGGACGGGGCTGAAAGTATTCGTCGGCCGTGAACGGCTGGGCGATAAGCTGCGAGCCAATCGGCTTGCCTCGCGCATCCGCCAGCAGGCTTCCCTGGGCCGACCCGTGGAATGCCGTTTGTCCGATGCCCCAAATCGCCAGCGGATACAATATGCAGCACAGGATGACGGTGAGGACGAGCAACCAGAGGTTCGCACGCAAATGGGCAATCATGTTTTAGCTCCGTAAATCAATAGTATTCCGAGCGGACGGTCGGTGATGCTATGCGAGCAGGTTGAGCGCGACCAGGACCATGTCGATCAACTTGATGCCGACGAACGGCACGATGACGCCGCCCAAGCCCCAGATCAGCAGGTTTCGCCGCAGCAGGGCGTCGGCGCCGACGGGGCGATACTTGACTCCTTTCAGCGCGATCGGGATCAGCAGGGGAATAATGATCGCGTTGAAGATCACCGCCGAGAGGATGGCCGACGTGGGCGAATGCAGGTTCATAATGTCCACGGTTTTCAACCAGGGGAGCGTACCGGCGAACATGGCCGGCACGATGGCGAAGTACTTGGCGACATCGTTGGCGATGGAAAAGGTGGTCAAGGCGCCGCGGGTCATGAGCAGTTGCTTGCCGATTTCGACAACTTCGATCAGTTTGGTGGGATCGCTGTCGAGGTCGACCATGTTGCCGGCTTCCTTGGCGGCCTGGGTGCCGGAGTTCATCGCCACGCCGACATCGGCCTGGGCCAGGGCGGGGGCGTCGTTGGTGCCGTCGCCCATCATGGCGACGAGCTTTCCCTCCGCCTGCTCCTTGCGGATGTAGGCCAGTTTGGCTTCCGGCGTGGCTTCGGCAATGTAGTCGTCGACGCCGGCCTGCTCGGCAATGGCCTTGGCCGTCAGCGGATTATCGCCGGTGACCATCACGGTTCGCAGGCCCATCTTCCGCAGGCGCTCGAAGCGTTCGGCGATTCCCGGCTTGAGGATGTCTTCGAGGACGACCATGCCGGCGATGCGGTTTCCGTCGCTCACCAACAGCGGCGTGGCGCCCTTGGCCGCCACGGCGGTCACCGTGGTCTCTGCCGCCGCGGGCACCGATCCGCGCTCAGATTGTATTTGCCGAAGGATCGCATCCGGCGCCCCTTTGCGGATGCGGCGACCGTTGGGCAGATCGATGCCGCTGATGCGCGTCTGTGCCGTGAAGGGGATGAATCGCGATCCATCGGGAGCCACGATGTCGCTGGAGATGGCCGGCGTCGCGCCCCGGCGGGGCGAACCATCGGAAGGAGCGTTGGAAGCATAGTACAGCGCCACGATGCTCTTGCCCTCCGGGGTCTCGTCGGCCGCGGAGGCCAACGACGCCAGGCGGCTGACCTCCGCCGCGGTGAACCCGCCGAAAGGGACGAACTGCGTGGCGTGGCGATTACCCACCGTGATCGTGCCCGTCTTGTCCAGCAGCAGCGTATCCACGTCGCCGGCGACTTCGACCGCCTTGCCGCTCTTGGCGAGGATGTTGGCGCGAAGGGCGCGGTCCATGCCGGCGATGCCGATGGCGGCCAAGAGGGCGCCGATGGTCGTGGGGATCAGGCAGACCAGCAGCGCCACAAGCGTCGGCACGTCGGTGCCAAGACTATTTACCGGTTTGCCGCTGAGCGAGGACATATACTGCTCGGCATTCAAGGCCATCGGCCAAAGGGTCGCCGTGACGATGAGGAAGATCAAGGTGAAGGCGGCGAGCACCAAGGAAAGGGCGATTTCGTTAGGCGTGCGCTGCCGGATGGCGCCCTCGACCAGGGCGATCATGCGATCGAGGAAGGTCTTGCCCGGCGAGGCGGTGATCTGCACGACGATCCAGTCGGAGAGGACGCGCGTGCCGCCGGTGACGCCGGAACGGTCGCCGCCCGCCTCGCGGATCACCGGGGCCGATTCGCCGGTGATAGCCGATTCGTCGATCGAGGCCACGCCTTCGACGATCTCGCCGTCGCTGGGGATCGCCTGACCGGCTTTTACGATAACAACGTCGCCGGCTTGCAGTTGGGAGGAGACGGTCTCCTCCTCTTGCCAGCCGTGCCCCTCGACGCGGTCCCCGCCGTTGCGGCGATAATGCCGCAGCCGATAAGCGGGAGTCTCACGCCGGGTCTTCCGCAGGGCGTCGGCCTGGGCCTTGCCGCGGGCCTCGGCAATTGCCGAGGCAAAATTCGCGAACAGCAAAGTCAGCACCAGCCAGACGTCCAACGCCTCGAGATAAGGAAGGCCTGCCGCGCTCTGAAAGCCGAGCAGCTTGCCGACCGTGTAGACAAGGGTCAAGACCGTGCCCACTTCGACCGTGAACATCACGGGATTTTTCCACTGGATGTCGGGCCGGAGCATTACCAACGATTGCCAGAAGGCCGCCTTGAGCAATTGAGGCTCGAACAAGCCAGATTGCCGGCTGGCACGACGCACCAGCTTGAGGTCTTCCGGTGGACGACCAATCAGGGGAGGTTCCTTCGTAAGCATACTGGACATAGGGCGTCTCGGTTTCTTTGCCAGAACTTCATTAAGGTAAGGGTTGTACTTGGGTGTGGCGCACCGCTGAGTATGGTGAAGGTGGTGCCCCCAACACTTCTCAGGCGCGCCACCCAAGTGATAGCATTCAACAAAGGGACGGTATCAACCTCCAAAAGGAAGCGGCCCAAAGTGCTCTGCAACGGGTCCGAGCGCCGCCACCGGCAAGAAGAGCAGCGCGCCAATGAGGATAATCGTACCCAACAGCAAGAACCCGAACGTCAGCGTGTCCGTCCGCATGGTGCCGACGGTGAACGGCGTCGGTTTTTTCTTCGCCAGGCTTGCCGCCATCGCCATCGGTGCGATGACGGGGATGAAGCGGCTAAAGAGCATCACCAGGCCCGTGGCGATGTCCCACGGCCGGCTGTAGGGGGCCGGGCTGGGATTGGCGTTAAGCCCCCAGCCGGTGTTCAAACCGCCAAACTCCGAGCCGTTGTTGGCGGAGGCGGAACTGAACTCGTAAACCATTTCCGACAGGCCGTGCGCGCCGGGGTTGTTCGTTGACTTCTGGCCCCAGTCGGTCGCGGCAAACAGTCCGGTGGGCATCAGGATCAAGATCGGATGGACCAAGAGCGCGAGCATGGCCAGTTTCATCTCGCGGGCCTCGACTTTCTTGCCGAGGTATTCGGGCGTGCGTCCCACCATGAGCCCGGCAATAAACACGCCGACAATCAAATACAACAGCAGGTTGATCATGCCCACGCCCTTGCCGCCGTAGATGCAGTTAAGCCACATCCCGGTCAAGGGCGAGAGTCCGGCAAGCGGATTCAGGCTGTCGTGCGCGCAATCGACGGAACCGCAGGAGATCGAAGTTGTCCCTGTGGCAAACGTCGGCCCGGCGGAAGTGCCGAAACGCAGTTCCTTCCCCTCAAGGTTGCCCAGGCTTTGGTCCACGGGCAGCGCGGGCATGGCGGGCTGTCCGGCCATTGCCGGGTGTGCGGTCAGCGCGGGATTCGGGCACAGCGTGTCCCAATACACGGCCCAAACGATCAAGGTGATGAACATCGTCATCATCACGCCGAAGATCACCCACGCATGGCGCATCTGGCGCAACATGCGGCCAAACATCAGCACCAGCGCAAACGGGTACAGGCAGAAGTTCATCACCGTGAGAAAATTGCTCCAAGCGCTCGGATTCTCATAGGGGTGGGCTGAGTTGGCGCCGAAGAATCCGCCGCCGTTGGTCCCCAGGTGCTTGATCGGTATGATGGCGGCAACCGGGCCGCGGGCGATCTGCTGTTGGAGTTGAACTTCACCCTTGTCATCCGGTCCCATCGCGCCCGGCTCGACCGTTGTGACCTTCGCGCTGCCATCGAGCGTCATAGGGATGCCATCCGCCAGCAGCAGCACGCCCATGATGAGACTGGCGGGCACGAACGTGTAGGCACATACGCGCCACATGTCCAGGTAGTAGTTGCCCATGTGCGGGTCGCTGCGGAGCGCGCGGATAATGGCCACCAAGCCGCAAAAGCCCACGCTCGCCGAGAGGAACATATTCCAGCAGACGAAGAAGATCTGGCTGAAATAGGAGAGGTGCTGTTCGCCCGAATAGTGTTGCAGGTTGGTGTTGGTGAGGAACGAAATCACCGAGTTGAAGATCGTGGTAGGCGCCAACATGCCCTTGCCGTCCGGATTCAACGGCATCCACGGCTGCAACGACAGGACGGCAAACCCGAAGAGAAACATCAACGTGTTGAACAGGAGCATGGAGACGGCGTATTGCTTCCAGTCCTGCGGCCCGGTGTCCACGCGAGCCTCGATCCAATGCAGAAACCGCGGGGCGTGGTAACGGCCTTCCATCATCCAGGCGAGGTAACGGCTGAAGGGAATCGCCAGCGCCGTGGTGAAAGCCAGAATCAGGAAGGGAAGAAACCAGACTTGGAAATGAAACATTGGAGGACGCCTTTTGCGTAGAGAAACTTAGAACCACTCGGGCCGCACCAGCGCAGCAAACAGGTAAATCAGCAGCAGCACCGTCGCGACGGCGGTCAGCCAGGTGAGAATGCCCATGTCACATCCTTTCATACTTTGTCGCATGCCGGGATACAGGCGAACATCAAGGCGAACGCCGCCAAGCCCAACAACAGCATCGCCGGGAGCCAGATCGTCAGGTTCATAGAACGTCCTTTCAGCTATTCGAAGGAACTCGCTTTTCCGTCTTGTCTTTACTTGCCTTTATTCGTCGCTCCGCGAGGCGTTTGCCGCTTCATTCTACGAAGCCAGTCAAAGCGTCCGCTGAGACAGTCTTCGCACTTGTCGCAAACCCAGACATAGGCGACCATGACAAGGGCGATGACCACCGCCACAACGGCCGCGAGCGCCCAAACCGATCCCTTCGGTACAATCGCGTCGAGCAGCGCGGCGATGCACGTCAGGATGCCGACGGCCGCCAAAGCGAAGCTGACAAGAAGCATTTTATTCCAAGCACGCCAAAGCACTTTTCTTCTCCCCAAGGAGGGTGGCGATTGGGGGCATCGGGCATAGCACGCCACGGCAGGGGCCCCCTGTGCGGCACTTGCGGCATCCTATGTGCACAGTTTCCTTTGCATTTGCCGTGCCGAGACGGTCAGCAAAAACGCAACTAGTGCAGCGAAAAGAAGTTGTGTAGAATGGCGCATGAGCCAGCGGCGTTCTCTGGATTGCAGATTGCACGACTCATCATGCAATCTGCACGACGCCTGATGGCCGAAAAGGATATTGGGCCGGGGATTCCATGAACATTCTTGTCATTGACGACGACACCAGTCTGAGGCGCACTCTGCGCACGTCGCTGGAAGTGCTCGGACATCAAGCAGCCGAGGCTCGCGACGGGGCCCAAGCCCTGGAGTACCTTGGGCGCCAACCGTTCGAGATGGCGCTGTTGGACCTGCGGCTGGATCAAGAACAGGGCTTGGACCTCCTGCCGCGACTTCTGGCCCGGGCTCCCGGTCTGCACGTGGTCATCGTCACCGCCTATGCGACCATCGAGACGGCGGTGGAGGCCATGCGCCGCGGGGCGTTTGACTATTTGCCCAAACCGTTCACCCCCGACCAGCTTCGCGTCGTGATCGACCGGATCGCGCGCGTGCGGCGGTTGCAGTCGCAGGTGGACGAGTTGGAAGAGCAAGTCCGCGCGGTGGTGCCCGAGGTTGACCTGCAAACCAGCGAGACGAAGATGCGCGAAGCGCTGGACGTGGCCTTCAAGACCGCGGCCAGCGAAGCGACCATCCTCCTGCGCGGCGAGAGCGGGACGGGCAAGGGCGTTTTGGCCAGGGCCATCCACGCCCGCAGCCAGCGGGCGGCCGGCCCTTTCGTCACGATCCACTGCCCGAGTCTCTCCGCCGAACTGCTGGAGAGCGAGTTGTTCGGCCACGTGCAGGGCGCGTTCACGGGCGCGGTGCGAGACACGATCGGCAAGGTGAGCGTCGCCGACGGCGGCACCTTGCTGTTGGACGAAATCGGCGACCTGCCGTTGGGCTTGCAGCCGAAGCTCCTGCGTCTGCTCCAGGAACGGTGCTACGAGCGGGTCGGAGAGGCCCGGACGCGGGCCAGCCATGTCCGCGTGATCGCGGCCAGCAATCACAACCTGGAGGCCGCCATGACGGCCGGCCGGTTCCGCGAAGACCTGTTCTACAGGCTGAACGTCATCGAGGTGACGCTGCCGTCGCTGCGAGAGCGACCCGCGGATATTCTGCCGCTGGCCGAGCACCTGCTGCGCTTCTTTGCGCGGCAGACCGGCAAGGCGATTTCGGGGTTTGCCGAGCCGGTGCGCGAGGCCTTGCTCCGCTATCCGTGGCCGGGCAACATCCGGGAATTGCGAAACGCGATCGAACGGGGCGCGATTCTTGCCTCCGGCCCCTTGATCGAACTGGATCATCTGCCGTCGCAGATCGGGAGCCCCGTGCCGGCAAGCCAAGCAACGAGTCCGCCGACGACGCTCGACCAACTGGAGGCTGAGCACATCCGGCGCATTCTCGGCTCGACGACCACGATCGAGGACGCCGCCGCCAAGCTGGGCATCGACCCGAGCACGCTGTATCGAAAACGCAAGAAGTATGGCATTTGAATGGTGGGAGTAACTCATGACCTTTCGCCGCCGGATCATCGTGGCGATGGCGCCGCTGTTTGTCCTGCTGGTGGCGCTGGGAGGCACGGGAAACGTCCTGATTTACCGGCTCGGCAACGGCGTCAACGAGATTCTCCGTGAGAACTATGCCGGCGTGGTCGCCATGCGCGATCTCAACGAGGCCTTGGGACGCATCGACTCGTCGTTCCAGTTCGCACTTGCCGGACGAGAAGAGGTTTCGTACCAGGAGTACCAATCGAATTGGAAGCCGTACAGAGCCAGCCTGCTGGCAGAGCAGAACAACATCACCCTGCCGGGAGAAGCAGACCTGGTGGAACGTCTGACGAAACTGACCGACGATTACCAACAGCGCGGCGACGATTTCTTCAAACAGGCCGGCCCGTCGCGCAGCGGGCTTTACTTCGGCGACGAGAACCAGCCGGGGCTCCACGGCGTTTTCCGCCAGATCAAGGCCGTCTCCACGGAAATATTGCGGATCAACCAGGAGAACATGGAAAAGGCCAACCTTCGGGCACGTCGGATGGCTGACGCCTCTCTGTTCTGGTACGGCGTCGGACTGACCATCGGCATCGCCCTGGCCGTGTTCCTCATCGCCAGCACGATCCGCACGATCCTCTATCCGATTCGCGCCGTGACCGAGTCGGCCGCTGCCATCGGAGCCGGCAATTTGGATCAGCTTGTCCCCGTCTCCTCCGACGACGAGTTAGGGCAACTGGCCACCGCCTTCAACACCATGGCGCGCCAGCTTCGTGATTTTCGGCAGTCGCACAAGGCGCAATTGATCCGAGCGCAGCAGACCAGCCAGGCCACGATCAACTCCTTCCCCGATCCGGTGCTGGTGGTGGATCGGCAGCAACGTGTCGAGCTTGCCAATCCTGTTGCCCGCCGGCTGTTCGGCGCCCTGCCCCAAAACGCGGACAAGGACAAGGCGCTGGCATGGCAGCCGCCCGAACCGCTGCGGCAACCTTTGGCCGACGTTTTGCAGAACCAGCGGGAATATCTGCCCGTGGGTTTCGACAAGGCCATCGCGCTGCCCATAGGGGAGGAAACACACTCGTTCCTGCCGCGGATTTTGCCGATCCGGGATCCCCAGGGAGCGACGCTCGGGGCGGCCGTGCTTCTGGAAGACATTACCCGCTTTCGGCTCCTTGATGAAGTGAAGAGCAACCTGGTGGCCACCGTCAGCCACGAGCTGAAGACCCCGCTGACGAGCATCCGGCTCGTGCTCCACCTGCTGTTGGAAGAGACGGTAGGGCCTCTGACCCCAAAGCAACTCGAGCTGCTCGTGGACGCCCGCGACAATGCCGAGCGGCTCCTGGTCATGATCAACAACTTGCTCGACTTGGCGCGGCTGGAACATGGGCGGAGTCAACTCAAGCTGCGGCCCGAACAGCCGGCATCCCTGGTGCGCGCAGCGACCGAATCGTTCCACCCGCGGGCGACGGATCAAGGCGTCGAGCTTGTCACCGACATGTCCGGCGATCTGCCGCCGGTGACGGTCGATGCCGATCAGTTCCAGCACGCCTTGCAGAACTTGCTGGACAACGCTTTGGCTCACACGCCCGCGGGCGGGCGGATTACGGTCTCTGCCGAGCGACGCGAGAGCGGCGTCGTGATTTCCGTTGCCGATACGGGCTGCGGCATTCCGGCCCAGTACCTGCCTCTGGTGTTCGAGAGGTACTTCCGCGTCCCCGGCGACACCAGCCAGGGCGGCAGCGGACTCGGACTGGCGATTGTGCGCGAGATCGTCACCGCCCACGGCGGCACGGTGGAGTGCGAAAGCCGGCCGGGCGAGAGGACCGTGTTTCGGATCGCTTTGCCGGATTGGAGCGAAGGATCGGCCACAAAGCCCGTTGCGCAAGGCGACCGAAGGTGAACTCCAAAACCACCAGCGAAGAGACAAACCATGTCGGCTGACGAATTGCAGCAGAAACCCGAGCTTTTCCTGGACCTCATTCGCCGGCAGCAGCGCGGGCGGCTGAAGATCTACCTCGGCTTTGCGGCGGGGGTCGGCAAGACCTACGACATGCTTCAGGAGGGAAACCGGCTGCGGCGGCAGGGTGTGGACGTAGTGCTCGGCTTTGTCGAAACGCACAAACGGCCGGAAACCGCCGCCCAAATCGGCGATCTGGAGCAAGTGCCCCGCCGATGCATCGAGTACCGGGGCATTATGCTCGAGGAAATGGACCTGGACGCCGTGCTGGCGCCGGCCCACGATAGCGCTGGTGGATGAATTGGCGCACACCAATGCCCCGGGCAGCCGCAATGCCAAGCGTTATCAGGATGTCGAAGAACTCTTGCACGCCGGCATCAGCGTTATCACGACCCTGAACATTCAGCACTTGGAAAGTCTCCATGACATCGTGGAACGCGCCACCGGAGTGCGGGTCAAGGAACGCCTGCCGGACTACGTGGTCACGATGGCCGATCAGATCGTGAACGTCAACCTGTCGGCCGAAGACCTCCGGGAAAGGCTCCAGGCCGGAAAGATCTACCCGGCGGAGCGGATCCAGACGGCGATGGAGAACTTCTTTACGCCGGACAAGCTGACGCAACTCCGCGAACTGGCGATGGAAGAAATCGCTTTTCGGCTCGACCGGTCTCGGCGGGAGGAGCAGCAGCGCAGCGGTACGACGGCCTCCGGCTCGGAGCGAGTCATGGTCTGTCTGAGTTCGCGGAGCCCGCACGCGGCCGCGCTATTGCGCAAAGCGGCCCGAATCGCCGACCGTATGAGCGCTCCCTGGTATGCCGTCTACGTGCAGACGCCCCGCGAAGCGCCTGAATCGATCGATGCCGCCACGCAGCGTCAGATTGGGAACACCCTCGATCTCGCCCGGCAGTTGGGCGGCACGTCGCTGGCCTTCAAAGGCGCCGATCTGATCAGCACCATCGCCGCCTTTGTCAAGGAATACGGGATTACCCACGTGGTCCTGGGGCGAACGCGGCAACCGATCTATCGCCGCTGGTTTGGCCGGTCCGTTCTCGATCGCCTGGTCCAGAGCGTCCCCGGCGTCGATCTGATCGTCGTAGACAATAGTCCGCGACCACAATCCTGAATAATGGGTATATAATGGGTATTGCCTTTCCAGAACGGCAGCCGCCTTGAAGCGCATGAAGCCCCGCCGGTCCAATTCGACGCGCCACCGCTCGGCCGCCGCCCGGCGAGGCGAACCAACAGGCTCGCCAGCCCGATCGGCGCCCGCTATCCCCACTTGGACGACGACGGCAGCCGCGGCCGTCGCTCTCGCCGTGGCCGCTCTGCTGGCCTATGCCGACAGCTTCTCCGCGCCGATGATCTTCGACATGACCGATTTGCTGAAGCGCAATACGGCCATTCACACCCTCTGGCCACCCTGGGCTCCAATGATCGGCACGAACCGCCCCTTGGGCTTGTGGTCCTTCGCCGTGAATTACGCCCTGGGCGGAACCAACGTCTGGGGCTACCACGCCGTCAACCTGGCGATCCACCTGGCCGCCGCGATCGTGCTGTTGACGATCGTCCGCCGGACGCTCTCGCGCGGCCGATTGGCGCCGCGATTCGCTCCGGCTGCTTCCTGGCTGGCCCTGGCCGTGGCCCTCCTCTGGCTTCTCCATCCCTTGCAGACCCAAAGCGTCACGTACATCTACCAGCGGTTCGAGTCGCTCATGGGACTGTTCTTCCTGCTGACGCTCTATTGCTTCATTCGTGGCGCAAGTGCAGAGGGGTCAGGGGTCAGGGGTCAGGGATCAGGGCCGGATATTCATCATTCATCATTCGTCATTCATCATTCATCCCTCCGCCATCCTTCATCCTTCATCATTCATCATTCGTTAACCATCTGGTATGCCGGCTCGGTGGCGTGCTGTCTGCTGGCAGTAATGACCAAGGAAGTCGCCGCGGCGGCGCCGCTGGTCGTCCTCTGGTACGATCGGGCATTGGTGGCTTCCTCCTGGCGCGAGATCGTGCGCCGCCGCTGGGCGTTCTACCTTGGGCTGGCGGGCGCCTGGGCCGCCTTGGCCGCCGTCATGCTCCGTCAGGCGAGCGACTACCCTAAAGCCGGCGTGCTGGTGGTCGAAAACATGACGCCTCTGCAATATGCCTTGAGCCAGCCGGGCGTGATCGCCCACTACCTGCGACTTTGCGTTTGGCCAACGGACCTGTGTCTCGACTACAACTGGCCGGTGGCCGATACGGCGATGAGGATCGTTCCGCCCGTGGTGCTGATCGGCCTCTTGCTCGGCCTGACGGTCTGGGCCATCTTTCGTTGGCCCGCCTGGAGCGTCTTGGGAGGCTGGTTCTTCCTGATCCTGGCCCCGACCTCCAGCCTGCTGCCGATCAAGGATTTGGCCTTCGAGCATCGCATGTATCTGCCTCTGGCGGCCGTGGCCGCAGGCGTCGTGATCGGCGGATTTCTGGCGGGCCAGTGGCTCGTCGGGCGGCGCCGCCTCTCGCCGGCGACGTGGCGACTTCTCGGCGGCACGTCGATCATCCTGGCGGCGCTCACCTTGGGCGGTCTCACCTCCGACCGCAACCGGGACTATCGGACCGAGGCCGCGATCTGGAAGGACACCGCCGACAAGGCGCCTCGCAATTCGCGGGCATGGTATAACCTCGGCATGGCCTTCACCACTTACCGACAAAATGCCGAGGCCATCGCCCAATTCACCAAGGCGCTCGAAATCAAGCCCGACCACGCCGAGGCCGAGAACAACCTGGGCGCCGCCCTGCTCGACCTCCGTCGCTTCGACGAGGCCGCGGCGCATTGCCGCAGGGCGGCCGAACTCAAGCCCGACGACGCCCAGCCGTTGATCAATCTCGGCCTGGCGCTGGCCGGGCAAGAACAATACGATGCGGCCATCGTCTGCTATGAAAAAGCGATGCAAAAGAGGCCTGACAGCGTCGAGCTCTATACGGATCTCGCCGCCGCGCTGGACGAGTGCGGCCGACTGGATGAAGCGATCGCCGACTACCAGTGCGCGCTGAAGATCGATCCCCGTTTTGCCCCCGCCTATCACAACCTGGGCAACGCCTTGGCAAAGCAGGGCCGCTTCGACGAAGCCATTCCCAGCTTCCAGAAGGCCGTCGAGCTGGAGCCCAACTCGGGCATGATGCGGCAGGGCCTGAGCATGGCGGTCGCCGAGCGCGACGCGTTTCTCGCCGAACTGGCCCGGCAGCGTCAACGGCTCCAAGAACATCCCGACGACGCCGTGCTGCTGCGCGAAGCAGCCTGGACGCTAGCGACCAATCCCAACGCTTCGGTGCGCAACGCGGCCGAAGCCCTGAAATTGGCCGATCGCAGCATCGAACGTTCTCGCGGGGGCGAGCCCGCCGCCCTGGCCGCCCGCGCCGCCGCGCTCGCCGAAGCCGGCCGCTTCCCCGAAGCGATCGAAACCGCCCGCAAGGCACTGGAGCTATCGACCCAGCAGAACCGCTCGCAACTGACCGACTCGATCCAGAGCCAACTTCGCTCCTACGAGGCGGGCGTCCCCTTTCGCCAAAAAGCGACCTCTGTCAATCGGGGCATCAAAAGTAGTGGTCCGCCACGCGGACCATATTACGCCGGGCCTTGCCATCAGCAACGGTCCGCACGGCAGACCCTACGGACAGTGTTGACGCGGCATGACGCGGCATGATGCCGCGTCTACTACGCTACTGTTGGTTCTTGAGCAATTCTTCCAACGCGGTTTTCGCGGCGGGGTCGCCTTTTTGGGCTCGATCGCGGAGCGCGGCGGCCGTCTTGGAGCTGCCGATTTCGCTTAACACTTCGTAGGCCCCCTTGCGCGTGTCCTGGTCCGGATCGTCCAAGAGCGCCAGCGCGGCGTCTTCACCCGGGCGGCCCAACGCCCGCAGCGCCGCGCGTGGCGGCGGGACGGTCGGATGGCTCTTTAACGCGCCGGGCGATCGGCGCGGCAGCGCGGTCGTCGCCCAAGATGCCGAGGGCCTCGATCGCCCGCCGCCGAACCGAGGCGGTTTCGGAAGAACCGAGCAAGTCGATCAGCGCGGGCACGTTTTCGCGCGTGCCCCAGACTTGGATCGCCGCCAGCGCGGAAGTGCGGGCCGAATAGTTCTTCGCGGCCAGGATCCGGTTCAGCGCCTTGGCCACTTCCTCGCGGCGATCGTCGATCGGCTTGATCAGGCTCAGTTCTTCGAGAGCCGCAAAGCACTTGCCCCAATCCTTGCCGGCAGCGCGGAGATCGGCCAGGAGACCGTCGAGGCGGACCTTGGCGGTATCGACCGTTCCGGCCGGCGCGGCGGCGCTGGGGCGTCCGCCGGCAGCGGCGCGACGATTGCCGCCGGCTCGCTTTCGACGATCCGCTCGCACTGCAACGTAACCGGCACCCGCAATTCACTGCCGTTGCGGTGCATGGTGAAGGTTCCGGAGAACGTGACCTTCTGCGGCATTCCGATCTGGCAATCGAAGAGCGTGTCGCCCTCCCCGGTGAGCGTGAGAATCGGGGTTACATCCGGCCCGTCAAGGCTCTTTAGTTCCAGGCGTTTGTGGATCGTGGCCAGTGCGCCTTTGGTTTCGGTCAGCGTGTAGGCGGCCTGGCGGCGGACCGAGTAATGCTCCTCCGGCTCCGGCCAGTAAGAAGGCGGCCCCATAAGCCTCGGGCCCGCTTGCGGCACGGCAAAGCCGGGCGGGTGGACGCCCGCCAAGGGGTCTTCCGGACCGTTGGTCAGCTTGATCGCCAGGACGTCGTCCCGATTCCACGTTTTTTCGTAGCGGCCTGGCAGGGCGTCGATGGCCACGGCCCCCACCGGGCCCAGCAGGCATGGCAATTGGAGCCGGCCGGTGAAACGGCCGATCTCGCCCGAGTCATCCACGGCGAGCGTGCCGTCGTCGCGCTTGGACAAATCAGTTGGCGCCGGCAGACTCCCCATGCCGTCGGTTGCAGGCCGTTGAAAATCGAGGATGCCGTGATAGTACAACGTGAGCCGATCTTGGTCCGGTTTCGCGCCGCCGTGGCAGATCATGGTAACGAAGCCAACGGACGGGCTCACGCGCCGGGCCAATGCGGGGCCGTCGAGGCTCTCCCCGGCCACCGCCGCCTGGAACGCCACGTGCTCCTGCGTGAGCAATTGCTTGGCATAATTGACGGGCACGGCGAAACCGACTTTCGAGACTTGCATGCCGACCAGTTGGGCGTTGACCACGCCGACCACCGCGCCGCGGGCGTCCAACAGCGGGCCGCCGCTGTTGCCGGGGTTCACCACGGCGTCGATCTGGAAGACTTTGCCGCGCGGTCGGTCGACGATGCCCGCCACCGAACCGCGCGTCACCTTGACGCTGGAGCCCAGCACGTCGGAAAGCGGATAGCCGACCGCCCGGACCTCTTCGGCCAATTGCACGTTTTCGGAGTCTGCCAGCGGCAGCGCAGCCAATCCCTGCCGCGCGATCTGAAGCAGGGCCACGTCATGGGCGCTATCGCGGGCCAAAACCTTGCACGGGCTGGTCTGATCGCCGAGCGTCACCTTGACGTCGGTTGCATTGTTGACGACGTGATCGCACGTGATCAGGTAGCCGTCGGGCGAAACGACGAACGCCGTGCCTGAGCCGGGCGTGGCATCGCTGCCGGCGGCCAGCGCGCTGGACGGCCGGCCCACCGTGTAGGTGTTCGAGCCGCGAATGTCCACTTGCGTGCCGTCGATCCGGGCCTGGCACGAAATGCGATACGAATATTGTTGTCCGTCCCGCCACCGGTAGCAGAGTTCGGGGAAGGGCGCGGGAACGGCCGTCGGCTCTGTCTCGCCCGGGTCGCGCGGTTTCTCCGGGCTGGAAACGGGCGCGGCATCGGCTTGACCGGTTTGCGGAGACGGATCCGCGGGCGATGCGGAGTTGCTCTCGGCCGGCGCGGCGGCACGTGGCGCCTGCCGCGGCCAGAAAATCGCGACCAGCGCCGTCATGCCCAACAGAAGCCCGACGCCCAGACAGCAGGCCGCGATGATTCGACGGCGGCGCGACCTCGAATGCGTTTGTGACAGCGGCGCCGCTGTCGGCTCGAATCGGGGGAGCGCGGGGGGAATGACCGGCGGCATGGCTTTTGTCTCCCAACGCAAGACTCGGGCGGGCCGTGAACCGGCCGAGGACGTGGAGAACCTGGCGAACAGCCCTTTGGTAATGTACCGCGCGTCGCCGCCGCCGAAAAGAGAAATCGCTCGCGAAAACGAGGCTTTGCGGCGGATGCAATAATTGCCGTGCGATATTGCGAAGAGTATCTTTGGGGGTAAAATGTGCGCTGTGCGGTCAGGGGTAGGCCCCCTGGTTGATGCGGCGCGCCGTTGCGGCGGGCAATATGGATTCTTCCCGGGGGGAGGACGATGGAAATGAACGCCAAACTCTCTTGCGTGCGTCGGTTTGTTGCGGCTTCGACTTCCGTTTCGGCTGCGATCCTTATTTTCTCCGCGACATTTGCAGTTGCTGCCGAAGACGTGCGCACCTGGGCCGACAAGACGGGCAAGTACAAGATTCAAGCGAAGTTCGTGGAGCTTTCCGACAACAAAGTGACCCTGGAACGCGAGGATGGCACGCGAACGACGATTCCCTTGGACAAGTTGTCCGAAGCCGATCAGAAGTTCGTGGCCGACATCCAGGCGAACCCGTTCAAGGAGGTCGGTCCCGCCAAGAAGAGCGAAGGCGAGCCGGATGCCGCGGCGGACGAGGGCGAGAGGAAACTGGTGAAGCCGCAATGGTCGGCGGCGAAGGAAATCCCCCTGACGGCGGCCAACGAGAATTGGAGCATCGCCATCGACGCTCCCAAGGTGGCGGAGTCCAACAAACGGCGCGGGATCATGCTGCCCGCGAAGCGCGACTTCTTCGACCGTTTCAAGGGGCTGGTGGTCAATCCGACCTGTCGCCGGGCGGTCGTCGGCTACCTCTGGGACAAAGACAAGACCAGCGCCAGGCTGATCGTGTGCGATCTGGAGAAAGCGGAGGTGGTGGCGAGCGCGACCGCCGCGGGCATGATGATTCCGCTGTCGCTCAACGATGCGGGCACGCAGGTCCTCATGCGGCGCGATGACTTTGGCTTTGGGAACGCCGATCGCCTCGAGATCTGGAGCGTTGCCAAGGGCGGAGTGAGAAAGGTCCTGCAATGGATCCCCCACGACGACCAAAAAGGAGGCGATCGGGACATCAAGTGGGGCCAATACCTCGGCGATACGAAGCTGGTGACCCTCAGCGGCAGCGGCCGGCTCACGGTCTGGAACGCGGCCACGGCCCAACCGGTCTGCTGGCTGAAGATCGACGGCGGATGCATCCCCGCCGTCAGCACGGACCGCAGGTATATCGCATTCGCCGCCGAAAAGCAGATCGGGGTGTTCGATCTGAGCGCGGACGAAGTGGCCGCCCTTCAGCCGGCCCCCCAAGATCGGTTGAACTGGCCCCGCTTTGTTTTCACCCCGAAGGGCACGCGACTGGCCTGTTCGTGCGGCGATCACGTTTACGTCTGGGACATGTCCACCGGCGCACTGTTTCGCGATCTCTCGTTGGCCGGCGCGCGCATCAACGTCGGTGAGAATCTGCTTTGCCCCAGCGAGGATTATGTGCTGGCGAACACGGTGCTAATCGACATCGAGAGCCAAGCCAGGCTGTGGACCTATCAGGGCCACGAAGCGGCCAAGATGCTCGGCGACGTTTGCTGGTTTGTGGCGCCCGCCAAGGACTCGAACGCCCTGGTGCCGGCCGTGTTGCCCCAGCCCAGCGCCGTGGAGAAAATCCAAAAGGCGATGGAAGTGCCCGACTTCTTCGTGCTCAAGCCGGGCGTGACGGTGAAACTCAATCTGGCCGGTCTGGCCGATGTGGGCGAACGGGAGAAGGCCGCTGCCGCGCTCACCAAGAAGCTCGAAGCCAACCATTGCCAGGTCGGCCCCAACGGCACGGTCGAACTGGTGGCCTCGACCGAAGCGGGCAAGCCGCGCGAGGTCGCTTATCATACGTTCGGTGGCCGGGGTTCCAGGGTGTACACGGTGCAGGAGTTCTTTTGCCGTCTGAAGGTCGTCTATCAGGGGCAGACCGCCTGGGAAGTCTCGGCGAACAGCCTTCCCGGCTTCTTTCGCCTGGAGAAGGGCGAGACGATGGAACAGCACCTCAAAGCGAGCGAGCATCCGAACTACGCCTGGTTCGGCACTGTGGAGTTGCCGAAGGTGGTGCAGAAGCCCGGCACCGGCGCGACGACCATCGGCACGACGCAGATCACGTCCGCGGGAATACGGTGACGAAACCGTCGCGGATCGCATCGCGACAAGGCAGACTGCCCTTTTTTGGAGCCATTGTATGCCGGTCGCCAGCGCGCTGGTCTCAGTGATCCGAAGAGCGGTTCCGTGGATTTCCGTGATATCGACGTAAGTCTATCAAGCAAGAAGGCTTGATAAAGCGCGCCCGGCAGGAATCGAACCTGCAACCAGCGGATTAGAAATCCGCTGCTCTATCCCTTGAGCTACGGGCGCTTTGGACCGCCGTTGGTCGGCTCATGTCGCCTGCCCGCCTTCCGGCCGTTGGCAGTATAAGGCACGATACCGCCAGCGACAAGCAGCGGGCCCCACGAGGTGGGGAAAGCATGCCGCGACAGGCGCCGATGATCCGGAAGATCCGCCCCCTCGTCATGCCACGACCGCGGCAAGGGTCCGTCGCAACCGATCCGTGGCGGCGGCCCTCGCCGCAGTTGCTTGACTTCTCGCCACGCTCACGATAAGCTCGGCACACGGTTTTGGCGAGTTTCCGGATGTTGCGCGGCAGCCTCGCATCGGTCTGCCGCCCGCTTCCTGAACCGTGCAAGGGAGGGATCGGCCGTGCGATACTTCATGACATTGGTTGGTGTTGCCGGTGTGGGGTTACCGCTGTTGCTCGTTGGATTGTGCCGGTCGGCGGCCGTGGCAGCCGACGACGAAGGTTTCCGCCCGATCTTCGACGGCAAAACACTCGCCGGCTGGGACGGCAATCCCAAGCTTTGGCGTGTCGAGGATGGCGCCATCACGGGCGAGACCACCAAAGAGAATCCCGCTTCGAGCAATACCTTTTTGATTTGGCGCGGCGGCAAGCCGGCCGATTTCGAACTGAAGGCCGAGTTCTGTATGCCCAATCCGGGCTTCGCCAACTCCGGCATCCAAATCCGAAGTTGGGAAGGTCCGGAAAAATGGCGCGTCAGCGGATACCAGCCCGACATGGACGGCGAGGACCGGTACACGGGCTTCTGCTACGGCGAGAACTATCGCGGCATCCTCGCCGAGCGCGGCCAGAAGGTCGTTATCGGTACGGACCATAGGCCGAAGGTCGTGGAGCAGTTTGGCGACTCGAAGGAACTCGCCAAGGCCATTAAGAAGCACGATTGGAACGAGTACCATATTATCGCCCAGGGCAACCGCATCATCGAGAAAATCAATGGGCAGTTGATGTGCGAGTTGACCGATGAAGACACCGTGGCGCGGAAAGACGGTATCATCGCGCTACAGATCCACGCCGGCCAGCCCATGAAAGTTCAGTTCCGCAACATCCGGCTGAAGGAACATCCCTGAAACACTTGATTCCGGCGGCGAGCCGATTTCAACGGTGATGGCATCCCCGGCGTAATCGTCGGCAACAAGGAGGGAATTTCCCTTCATCTCCGTCTCGTTCAAGGAATCAAGTCCTGAACGATCACACGTGATGGAAGATGGCCGGCAAGAGGACGATTACTTTTCTGCGGAAGATTTCTGCGCGGCCTGCTCCGCCAGTGCCTTGGCGCGATCGAGCACTTTCTGGTCGCCGCCGCCTTCGAGCAACTGTTTCATGGCGCTGGCGACCGCGGCCGGATCGGTCTTGACGACCTTCTCCGCGATCGACACCGCCACATCGCCGGCCTCGGTCTTCAACTCGGCGCTGGCCAGGTACGGAATTACCAGGGCCAACCCTGCCGTCGAAGGATTGCGGCGAAGCACCTCGATCACGAGCTTCTTCTCGTCGTCGCGCTCGCACAGCTTCGCTGCCTCCCCGCACATGGCGACGCACTGCTCGGCCGGAAGGTCGAGTTGCCGGGCGATGCGGATGTAGCCTCGCAGGCGCGGGTCTTGTACTTCTCGTCGGCCGGCGTCTTCGCCAAATCCAACAGCACCGGCGCCGCATCGGCACTCATCCATTGGCCGAGGAGCCGGCTCGCCGTGTCCTGGACTTCGGGGTTCGCATCTCTTGCCGCGGCCGCCGCTTCCTGAAGCGCCTTCGCTCCGCCGATGGCGCCGAAGACTTTCAAAAGGCTGCACTTCGCCGCCGCGGCCGCTTGCCCCATCGGCGCAACAAGTTGCTCGGCACACGCCTCGCGATCCGGCATGCGAGTGCACGCCGCCATCAGCGCTTCCTCGGCTGCCTTGGCATCCTGCGGCCAAAGCGGACTGACAACCCGATGGATCAGCACCAGAAGATCGCGCATGCCGACGGTGGAGCCCAATGCCCCGAGTGCCGCTTGGCGGATCTGGTCGTCGGTATCGTTTGCCGCCCTCATCAGGGCCGGCAGGGCCGCCTCGATGCCTCGCTGCCCGGCCATCTCGATGAGAACCAGTGCGGTTTTGCCCTCCGCGTTGGGAAGGCGGTCCAGCAGGTCGGCATCTACCCGTGGGTCGGGCAAATCGGCCATCACCGTTTTGGCTGCCCGCGCCACATCCTCATCCTCTTCGATCGCCGCGGCCAGGAGCACGGGCAGACAACTGGCGTTGCCCAACCGTTGCAGGCGCCGATGGCCACCACTCGCACCTTGCTTGGGCCGCTCTTGGCGGCTTCGAGCACCGCGGGAAATGCCCTCGCGTCGCCGCGGTCGGCCATCGCGAGAAGCAACAGAGCCTGCCGGTCCGGCGTCGAGCAGCCCAACTCGGCCACCAGTGCCTCAGTCACTTCGCGGCCGGAAAGCTCGCGCGCCGTGCTCAATCCAATCCCCAGCAGCGCCTTGTCGGCCGATCTCAGTTGCTCGATCAACAAGGGGATGCCGCCCGAGTGCCGGGCGAGAATGGCCCCGCGGGTCGCTTCGAGAAGCCTCTGCTTGGGTACGTCCGCTGCGCGCACCTTGTCGTACAGCCTGGCCGCCTCGTCGCAATGGCCGTCGGTAAGAAATCGTTCGGCGCACAGAATGCAGCCCTCCGCCAATGCCGGGCCAGTGGCGGCCGGGGCGTCGGCAAGGGATCGTTCCAGCGCGCTGGCGGCCGGGCCACCGCCGATGCGCCCAGCGCCACGGCCGCGGCCGCCACGACTTCCGCATCGCCATCCGTCAACCGTTGCACGAGTCCATCGACCGCCTTTGCGTCGCGGCGCACGCCGATCGAATTGATCACGCCGACCAGCAGTTTGCCCTGCATAGCGCCCATCGCCTCGCGCAGGGCATCGTCTGCGGCCGAACCGGGTATTGCCTCCAACGCGATGCGCGCCCAGGATGCGAGTTTCTCGTCCGCCAGCAGCGCCTCCAGCGCCGGAACGGCGTCTTTTGTGCCGCAGACAGCCAATTGCTTGCAGGCCGTCGCTTTGTCTTGCGGGGGCGTGTCCGACTGGAGCAAGCCGATCAGCCTCTGTTGCTTTTCCTCAGGCGGATTCTTCTTGCCATCGTCGGCAGCTCGCGCATGGCCGACCGCAATCTCGGCAGCCACGAAAATGACGCACCAGCGAAGAAATCGACCTTTGACCATCATCATTCTCCTCGTAGCACAAAGCCGCGACCCGTGGTTGGGCCGTCATGCCGGTTGGTTTTAGAGCCTCCACGGTTCGCGCAGGGCCTCGGACCGCAATCGGTTGGCTTCATCATCGCCGATGAATTCATTCTTCTGCGGATCGTAGAAGACCTTGCGTTTCAAGAACAAGGCGACGTTGGCGGCATGGCAGGCGATATGCGAGTGGCAAGCCACTTCCGCGTTGGCCCGCGTCAGTCCCCGCGACTTGACGCAATCGAGGAAATTGCGGACATGGTAGGTGGCCGGATAATGGGCGATCTCGGCGACTTTTTTTCCGACCGACAAGGCCGGCGAGCTGAGCACCAGCTTGCCGCTATCGCCCGCCTCGACCCATCCCGTCTCGCCCTCGAACCGCACGGGACAAGACCCCAACGGCAGCCACCCTTTCTCGCGAACGACCAGCCTGACTCCGTTGGCATAACGCGCCCGCAGCTCGCCGCCGCTGGGCTCGTATTCCACGGGGGCTGTCCGATCGGCATCGTTGGCCCACTGGCAGAGGTCCACGCAATGCGAGCCCCATTCCAGGATTCCACCGCCCACCATGCCTCCGCCTTTTTCGAAGTTGAAAGCATCGAGCAGCTTTTGATTGTACGGTCGCCAGGCCGCCGGCCCGAGATACAAATCCCAATCGATCTCCTCCTTGTCCGGTTCGGTTTCCGCCGCCAACCAACTGCTGCTCTTGGTTGTCATCCCACTGGGATGGGCGTACAGCGTTTGGAGTTTGCCGAGTTTCCCGCGGCGGGCCAACTCGACTGCGAACATGAAATGGGGCAGGCTCCGCCGCTGGGTGCCGGCCTGAAATACTCGCCCCGTCCGGCGAATCGTCTCGGCCAATGCCAGGCTTTGGGCAATGTTCTTCGTGCACGGCTTCTCGCAATACACGTCCTTGCCGGCATTTGCCGCCAGGGTTGCGGCCGTGGCATGCCAATTCGGACCGGTGGCGATCAGCACGGCATCGATGTCGCTGCGGGCCAGCAGGTCGCGAAGGTCGCGATACGTGGCACAATCCTGATTGTCATACTTGGCATCCGCCGTTTTCTTGGCAGCCTCGCGGCGTGCGGCCTTCACATCGGCAACGGCCACAAACCGCACATCCGGCTCTTTCAGGAAACACCCCAGCACGTAGGTGCCCCGATTGCCGATGCCGATGCCGCCCAGCACAATCTGTTCGCTCGGCGGCACCGCGCCGTCTTTTCCCAACACGGCGCCCGGGATGATCTGCGGCGCTACGAGCACGGCGCCGGCCTGGACTGCGGTTTGCAGGAACCGTCGCCGATTAAGGTTCGCGGCTTGTGCCAACATCTATTTGTCCTCCTCTTGGCGCTCGGGGGCCGGCGCCTGGCACGGATTCGGCATGTTCGTGGTCAACGGCCATTCTACGCCATCAAGGCCCGTCTCGCGAGCATTCCCTCAGAAAACCAGCCCCTCCCGCGGGCCATCCGCTTGGTCTATTGTGGTGCAGGCGTCTCGCCCGCACCAAAACGCGCGATCGACCTCTAGCTGCGCGTCTTCATCTGGCCGACCAGCGGGGATCGGGCTGGGGGCAGATCACGGGCGCCATCTCGCCCTGGATTGCCGCCACAGCTTTCTCGGCCGCGGCCACCGATCCGGCGTCGGTATGGGCCTCGATCGACACCTCAAACTGACGCGATTGGCCCGGCGCCAGCACGGCCACGCGACCTTGTTCATTCTCGAATGATTTCCGGTTGGGAAAGTTGATGGCCGGCTCCAGGCCGACGACGTAGCTGTCGGCCGCAGCCTGCCGATTCTTCCACACGGTGAAGCACGGCAACTGGTTTCTATTGAATTTCACGCTCACTCCCCGGTCGCCGGCCGAAGAGCGCAAAAGAGCTTGCGTTCGGCCGGCGGCGTCGGCCAACAGATCGCAGAAGAAAACAGCTTCCGGCAGCCCGGGCGTCTGCGGACCGCAGATGTTCCACTCGGCCAGGTTTGCCACGGCGATGGCATTGTGCGGCGCCATTTTCTTCACCGGCAACAGCACTTTCGCTGCCGGCGCAACTAGCGGCATTCCAAGATTGATGTGATACAGCAACTCCAGTTCCCCCGGCTCCGCCGAGATGTTGGTGATTTCGTCGCTCACGGTCATCGCCGACGAGCCGACCCGTGTACGGATCGTCGTGACCATGCGGAGCTTGTTGCCGAACAACCGGGCTTCGTCCACGACGCCACAAACGGCGATCTCTCCCGACTCGCCGTCGATAGCCACCTCGACCTTATGCGCGGCGGTGTTGGCAATGCGGCCGTGCAATGGCCAGCGGAGCGCGCCGTTGGGGAGGAACTCCGGCGCGCCGTTGCTCTCCAAACCGCAACGGACCAACAATTCGTCAAAGCCGCTGAGCCAGCCAATGCCACTCGGCTCCCAGAGGTGCACAAAGGCCGGATGGACCGGCCCTTTGACCGGCGACTTCCAACCGAGTTGCACGTCGCCGCAGTTGGCCCGCCAGATGCCCATGCCGCGCGTGGATATGACGACGAAGCGGAGTCGCCCGTTGTCGACCTCGATCACGTCGACCCCGTTCTGCAATCCGCCGCGAAGGGTCCGTTTGGTTACCGAATAACCCTTGGCGGGGCCGCCCGCCTCTTGCGGTCCCAGGGCGAGCCGCTCCACGTAAATGTCCGCCTCCACGTCGGCGAGAATCCAGGTTTTCTTGGGCATGGTGGTGGACTCCGCGGTCTTTGGCCCGCGGAAAAGTATACCCGGTCTCGCACTCTTGGGAAACGTGGCGGATGACTTGTCAACGCCGTCGGCCGGGTATAAAACGGGGTGTCAACCACATCCGCAAATCTCTCGGGGAAGGACCCACGACCATGTGCGCATCGAAAATCGTCCAACGCGACAATGTGGGCGCAGTTTTGGAGCACGCCTTGGATGCCGGCGGCGGATTGCTGCGGCTGACGCCCACTTGGGTGCCGCGCAACTTTCTGCATCCCGGCAAGCGGATCAAACTGGCCCCGACCGACTGGTACGCCCTGGGCACACATCGCGGCGGCATCGACGAACGTTGGTTCGCCAGCACCACCGAGGCTGCCAACGAAGGCCGGCGCCGGACGAAGGCCTGAGCTATTGTGTGTTCGAGGGCGAGCGGTTCCTGCTCAAAGACGCCGTCGATGAGGCCGGCCTGCGGGTAGTGGGCAGGGCGATCTGGGAAAAGTACCGACGATGGCCGGTCTACTCGAAGTTCTTCGACAACATGGGCCCGATTCCGCACCACATGCACCAGCAGGCCCAACATGCCAAGCTGACCGGCCAACAGGGCAAACCGGAGTGCTACTACTTCCCTCCGCAACTGAACGCCGCCGAAAACCACTTCGACTACACGTTCATGGGCCTGGAGCCGGGCACCATCAAGGCCGACGTCCGCCGCTGCCTGGAGAACTGGGACAAGGGCGACAATGGCATCCTCGACCTCTCGAAGGCCTATCGCCTCAAGGCCGGTACCGGCTGGATGATTCCCGCCGGCGTGCTGCACGCCCCCGGCTCGATGTGCACGTACGAGCCGCAGTGGGGCTCCGACGTCTTCGGCATGTACCAATCGCTGGTCGAAGGGCGCGAGGTGCCCTGGGAGCTGCTGGTCAAAGACGTGCCCAAGGAAAAGCACCACGACCTCGACTTCATCGTCGAACAACTCGACTGGGCGAAGAACGTCGACCCGCATTTCAAAGAGCACACCTACGTCGAGCCGATCGTCGACCAAGGGTGCTCCGGCCCGGGCTACACCGACCGCTGGATTGACTACGGCCGCTTCAACGGCGAGCAGTTGGTGTCGGCCAAGGAACTGACACTGATGCCCGGTGCAAAGTGCGTGCTCAAAGACCCCGGCGCCAGCGGCTGGATTACGGTACAGGGTTGCGGCCGAATGGGCAATCTCGCAATTCAAGCGCCGGTGATGATCCACTTTGGCGAGGAACCGTGGGATGAGGTGTTCATCACGCACGAGGCGGCCACGGCCGGCGTGAACGTCGAGAACACGGGCGGCGAGCCGTTGGTGGGCCTTCGCTACTTTGGCCCTGCCACGCACGGGAATATGCCGGAGATCGGCGACCATCGGGAAAAGTGATCGTGCTGTCCGCTCCTGCGCGGAAGAAAGGAGGCGAACAAGGGACAACACCATGAGCGACCATCGGAACAACTACCCCAAGCTCCACAATGCCGCCTGGCCGGGGGTGGTGGGCAAGGGCCCCGGCGGCGAACCGCCGATCGACCTGGATACGATGCTCGATCTGACCGCGGCGGCCGAGGTCGACGGCGTCCGGTTCGACGGCGTCGACTTGTTCCTCTTCGAGCCGCATGTGAGCATCGACTCGCGCGACGACCAGATCAAGGCACTGGCCGAAAAAGCCCGCTCGCGGAGCCTCGATATCGGCACGGTCGTGGCGCCGATATGGCCGCCCACCGGCGGCGGTTCGGCCATGGGCAGCCGCCGAAGATCGCCAGCGGTTCCTCACCCAGGTCCACAAGGCCTGTCACATCGCCTTGAGGCTCCGCGAACTGGCGATCCGGCCCAACGGCGTGGTGCGGATCGATTCGGCTTGTGGCGTGGCTCCCTGGCGCGAGGATCCAAAGACGAATCAGAAGCGCATCGCGGAAACCTTCCGCGAGGCCTGTGCCGTCGCCGAAGACCATGGCGAGCGGCTGGCAGCCGAAGGCGAAATCTGCTGGGGCGGCATGCACAGTTGGCGGCGCATGATCGAGTTGTTGGAGATGGTCGACCGTCCGCAGACGCTCGGCTTCCAGGCCGACATGGCCCACACGCTGCTGTACTTGTTGGGCTACAACGCCCCGGAGGATGCGTTGTTGCCGCCCGATTTCGACTGGAAAGACCAGACCCGGTTCGACCAGGCCTATACGACGCTCACGGCGGCCCTGCGGCCCTGGACGATCGACTTCCACGTTGCCCAGAACGACGCGACGGTGTACGGCTCCGGCTCGCACGACAAAACGGGCCGCCACTGCATGGCCACCGATCCCAACGGCAAGCTCGACGTTGTCCGCCATGCCGGTTACTGGCTTCGCGATGCCGGCGGGCAATGGACCGGGAATTTCCGCCACCTCTGCTGGGACGGCTGCATGTTCTCCAACGCTACGATGATGAAACGGCAGACATGGAACGACATCCTGCGGGTGATGCTGGCCGTCCGGGATGCCCACGGCTGGGAAGAGACGAATGTCGAATGTCGAAATCGAAATGACGAAGGAATGACGAAATGCAAATGACGAATGCCCAAGAGGGCGATTCGACGGGATCGAAGCCGTATGATTTGCAGGAGCAAACCAAAGGGCTAATCTATCGCCATTCCATAGTCATTTCGGATTTCGACCTTCGTCATTCTTTCGTCATTTCGATTTCGACATTCGACATTCCACAACCTTTGGAGGTTCTGCCGTGTCCAAAGAACTTCGCGTCGGCATCATCGGCTGCGGCTTCATGGGCCGGGCCCATTCCAACGCCTATCTCCAGGTCGGCCACTTCTTTCCCCGCGCCACAAGCCCGTGCTGAAGGCCTGTTGCGCCCGGCCTGAGGAAAAGGACAAGCTGGAGACATTCGCAACGGCTTGGGGCTACGAGTCGATGGAGCTTGACTGGAAGAAGCTTGTCGCGCGGTCCGACATCGACTTGATCGACGTCTGCGTGCCCAACGTGCTGCACCACGATGTCGTGATTGCCGCGGCCAATGCCGGCAAGATCGTCGTCTGCGAGAAGCCGCTGGCCATGAACGTCGCAGAGGCCGAGGAGATGGTGGCTGCGGTGGAGCGGGCCGGCGTGGCCAACATGGTCTCCTTCAACTATCGCCGCGTGCCGGCGATTTCGCTGGCCAAACAGATTATCGGCGAGGGGCGCATCGGCCGCCCCTTCCATTACCGTGCCACGTACAACCAGGACTACACCATCTCGGCCGACGTGCCGCAGGGCGGCCTGGCACTCTGGCGGCTCGATGCCCGCGTGGCCGGCTCCGGTGTGACCGGCGACCTGCTGGCCCACTCCATCGACACGGCGGAATGGCTCAATGGCCCAATCCAGCGAGTCGTCGCCCACACGGAAACGTTTATCAAGCAACGGAAACATGTCGATACCGGCAAGGTCGAGCCGGTCACCATCGACGACGCCTGCATGTTCCTGGCCGTCTTCGCCAACGGTTCCAGCGGCACCTTCGAGAGCACTCGCTACGCCCGCGGGCGGAAGAACTATAACACCTTCGAGATCAACGGCGAGAACGGGGCCGTCTCCTTCGACCTCGAAGATCCGCACATCCTGCAATACTTCCGCTATGCCGATCCGGCCACGAGCAAGAAGGTCGAAGACCACCTGACCGGCTGGCAGCGGATTCACGTCACCAATTTCGAACACCCGTACATGCGGAACTGGTGGGTGCCCGGCTGTACGATCGGCTACGAGCACACGTTTATCAACGGTCTTGCCGATTTTCTGGCGAGCCTCGAAGGCGGGCCGGCATTCCATCCCACCATGCGGGAAGCGCTCCGCACGCAACGCGTTTGCGACATGGTGCTCGAAAGCGCCAAGCGCGGTCAATGGGTGGAAATCGGCACTGCTTGAGCCCCGCGCAGCGCCGGATCGCAGTGGGGGGGCATGGTCTAATCAACCACGCCCGTAGGGCGTGGGTTTGGCTTGCCCCGCAAAGCGGGGCGGACACGCAGGGAAGGCCCCGTTGGGGCCGCCTGCACTACACGTGGGGAAAGCCCCGCTGGGGCTTTGCTGGTGTTAATGGTTACTCAAACAACTGACCCTGTTGATGATCCCTTTCTTCCTGCTCCCGAATGTACTTCCGCACCGTGGCTTCATCACTCCCCACTGTGCTCACCCAGTACCCGGTCGCCCAAAAGTGCAGCCCGGCCATCCGGCGCTCATGCATCAGTTCCCGATGTATCCGCACCGCACTCTTGCCCTTCAGGAACCCCACCGTGTACGCCACGCTGTACTTTGGTGGGATGCTCAGGCACAGGTGGACATGGTCACTCATGGCATGTCCCTCCAGCAGCCCGATCCCTTTCTGCTTACACAAATCCCGCAGGATTCCGCCTACGGAAACCCGAAACTTCCCGTACATCACTTTCCGGCGGTATTTCGGAATGAAAATCACGTGATACTTGCATTCCCAACGAACATGTGCCAGACTCTCAAAATCCTTCATACGCTCTTTCTCCTGCCCAACAGGGCTTTCCCCGGAGGAAGAGCGTATGCTATTTCAGGGCACGCCGGAACGGCTTAGCCCCCAGGGTCGCACGGCCGTAGGCCGTGGGTTTATGACGTACTAACGGTGAGCAATTAAAGACGAGAATAGGGAGTCGGAACCAGATTCACAACGTGCAAGGTATGTTCGTCATCCCCGTAGTAGAAGTGCGCTCGGAAATGAACGCTCTGGCCGGGCTTGCCATCACAGTGAAAGTCAAACTCCTGCGGTCTGACCAGTCGTCCGTCATTGAGTTGGTAGATGGTTCGGCCCCGCATACTGAAGTGAACGGGATGTGTAGCAAGCCGCTCTATAGCAGCCTCAACACAATTCAACACTTCGGGCAGGTTCAACCCAAATAAGCGATCAAGCGCTCCCTGGCCGTACACCACGTCGTAAGTCATTCATTGCCTGCTGGGCTGGTATCCCCTTGCCTGCCTCAAGCGATGCAAGTGATTTTCGATCATGGTCGATGTCGAGGGACATCAACGAGACATCTCGATATTCCTTTCGGAACTGATCTGCCCCCTCGATCAAAAAGTTTCCACGCTCGCATCGCTCAATGTACTCCAACAGAATGGCACTACGATCAAGCCACCACTTAAATAGTCTGGCCATTTCTTGGGAATCTTCCCATGAGAACGGGGCGTTTCCCTCTTCGACTTCGCGAGCCCACTGGTCGCTTCGCCGCCGGATATTCGTCAAAATTGCCAAGCCGATCGTGGTGGCGTCTTGGATGTCAAATGAGAACATCGCCTGTTCATGGGCGACCTTCCAGGACTCCACCTGTTGTGCGTATTCCTGATACAGACTTTGCATCTCTTCTGAATTCATGGTCATGACATAGCCCTCCGGCCAGTGCAAGGCTGCCGAGACGCCTCAGAAAGTAGGTGAACTCCCCGAACGCGTCAAGACGGCTCGCCCGCAAGTGCTGTCAACCCAACTCCAATGTATCTTATCGGCCGTCCGTTTCGGCCAGACTGGGCTTTGCCGGTCCAGCTTCCAGAATGACTGAAAGAGGCGGGAAAAGCAAGAATTGCGGCCGGACAAGCTGCACTTAGGGTTGCATAGATATAGCCAATAGCGGGGATTGTGGACACCCCTTTTCGCGATACCTGCTCGCACAAGGCCCTCAGACAATGTGGAAAGACCAAAAGGGGCATCGGCATCTTTTGCTGAAGCGAACCCTGAGGCGGTGCGGAAGATGGGCTCTTGGCCTACTGCTCCCACCAGCCGCGACAGGCGCCCATGATCCGAAAAATCCGCCCCCTCCGGCATGCCACGACCGCGGCAAGGGCCCGTCGCAACCGATCCGCGGCGGCGGGCCTCGCCGCAGGCCCTCCTTGACAATGTACGCCCGTATATTGTACCATTGTCCGTAGCGGGGCGCTGGACCTGCCAACCAACCCATACCATGAGGGGAAACGATGGGAGTCTTTGATAACCTGACCGAACGACAGGGCGACGTGTACAAGTTCATTCGCGAGAAGATCCGCGGGCGTGGCTACGGACCGACCGTCCGCGAGATCGCCAGCCGCTTCCGCATCCGTTCGCCCAACGGCGTGGTCTGCCACCTGAAGGCCCTCGAGAAGAAAGGCCTGATCAAGCGCGAGGCGAACATGTCGCGGGCGATCCAACTGATGGCCGAGCCGATCAGCGACCGCGGCATGCCCCTGGCCGGCACCATCGCCGCCGGCACGCTCCACGAAGCGATCGAACAGGACGAGCGGGTCGACTTTCAGGAGCTCTTCAACCCCACGAAGAACATCTTCGCGCTGAAGGTCAGCGGCGAGTCGATGATCGAAGATCAGATCGCCGACGGCGATTACGTGGTCGTGCAGAAACAGCGCACCGCGCGGAAGGGCCAGATCGTCGTGGCCCTGACCGGCGAGGGCGAAGCCACCCTGAAACGCTGGTTCCCCGAGCGGAACCGCATCCGCCTCGAACCGGCCAACTCCACGATGAAGCCGATTTTCGTCAAAGACGCCCGCGTCCTCGGCGTAGTCATCGGCGTGGTGCGAAAGGTGGGGTGACGCCGACCACAACTCCTCAATTTTGATATCGCAAATTGCGATATCAAAGCCTGGCCGCGGCGGGCGTCGAAAACTCCCGTGGGCGTTCACCGAACATGGTGTTGCCATGCTCTCCAGCGTGCTCCGGTCGTCCACGGCCGTGCGCGTCAATATCGAGATCATGCAAATCTTCGTCCGCCTCCGCCGCCTGATGGCCACGCCCGGCGAACTCGTGGAGCAGCTTACACGTCTGGCCGAACCCGTCCAACTTCACGATGCTCAGATCAAGGCCATCTCGCAAGTCCTGAACAAGCTGATGGAGCGGCCCGCCGAACCGAGCCGCCGCATCGGCTTTCACATCCGCGTGAAAGACGCGGATGGCGATCGGCGGACGGCTCCATGAGAAACCGCCCTGTATCTGGGGGGCTGGCCGTGCCGCTCACAGCGAATCCCCGCGGTGCCCGACAAAATCATGGTTGGCGCCAAGCGGTTCGACCAGTGGCGTTTTCGCAAGCTTCCTCAGAAACGATGAGACCGGGAAGCGAGCAACCCCGGGTTTATTTGGTTCCGTTGTTGATTGTGGAACAATTCCAGCGTTTTTCCCGGGAAAACGGGCTCATTTCACGAGCCCTCGTCCCGGTAGTAATGCAGGACTCAATAAGGGCGGCGAACAGCCAATTTGTTGACGGGGTTGTTCGCTCCGACTAGAATCAGGGGGTTGCGGCGGGAATAGATGTCTTACATCCCCGATGTTCCACCCTCCTGCTCGAATGAGGACTCGCCCCATGAAGCGTTTGAAAGCACGACACGTCGGTATCGTTGCGGCCCTGCTGTGGATCAGCCTCGGCGCCACGACCGCCTTTGGCCAACTGCTGGTATCCGACGCGGCGAGCAACGAGGTCTTGGAGTTCAGCCTGGGTGGCAGCTACGAGAAGCAACTGATTGGCCCGGCGAACCCGTCTTCCAATTCCAACAACAATCTGAACTTTCCATCCGCCATGGCGTTTGGCGATGGGACCGACCTTTTTGTCGCTAGCCAAAACGCGGGCGAAGTGCTCCGCTATAACGGGCAGACGGGGCAATACCTGGGCGTCTTTGCCAGCGGGCTCAACGCCCCCGGGGGTCTCCTGTTCGATTCTGCCAACAATACGCTCTATGTGAGCGAATTCGGCCAGTACAACGGCTCGACGATCGATCGCTTCAACGCAACGACGGGGGCGTCGTTAGGCAGCATCGGCAGCGGCAGTGCCTTGATGGGCGGCGCCGGCATGGCCATCGGCCCCGACGGGCTCCTCTACGTGAGCAGCTTCAGCAATGGCAGCGTCTTGCGCTTCAATCCCACCACCGGTGCGCCGGCGGGAATCGTTCCCGGCGATCCGTCGGCGACCTTCGCCAGCGGACCCCTGACCTTCGGTGGAACCAACTCCCTGGTGTTCGATAAGACGGGCAAACTGGACGCCGTCGGTTTGTTCACCTTCGACGTCTATCAGTTTGGCAGCAACGGCGCACAACTTGGCGATCTGATTCCGTATGGCGGCGGATTGGTTTATCCTTGCTCGATGCTGATCGCCCCGAACGGAGACCTGTTCGTGTCGAGCCTCGGCAACAATAATTCCAGCGATCCTTCGGCGCCGCTGGAGCCAGGCTATATCAGCGAGTACAACATCAACACGGGTGCAGCCATTGATCTCTCTTTCATCACTACCTCTTCGATCGATGGCCGCAGCGCACTGCTGCCAACCGCCATGTTGTTGACGCCAACGCCCGAGCCTTCCACGTTTGCCATGGCACTCATAGGTGCTCTGCCGTGCTTGGCATGGTGCGTGCGTCGCCGCCGGCTCGGCCAGTAGGCGACGTGCCGGGGAAGCGGGTCCCGCTTGCCCAACGGGACCTTGACGAGCGATAATGGACCCTAATGGTCAAGTCCCGCCTACGAACCGGGGCAGCAAGGGACGTCGCATGCGGCGATTCAGCGGCTTCACATTGGTCGAATTGCTGGTGGTGATTGCCATCACGGGCATCCTGGTCGGCTTGCTGCTGCCGGCGATCCAGGCCGCGCACAAAGCGCCGCGCGCGAGCTGTCAGAACAACCTCAAGCAATTAGGCCTGGGGCTCTCGCACTACGAGTCCTTGTTGGGGCAATTTCCCACGGGAGCGGTGTCGCACGAGAATCCGGCGGACAACACGACGCCCTATTGTAATTACCGCTGGTCAACGCTGGTCCACATCATGCCCTACGTGGAAGAGACGGCGGTTTACAACATGTTGGATCTCACGCAGCCGATGTACCTCGGCCTCGATGAGAATCTCGCGGTGACGTCCGCCAACCTGACTGGCGTGGCAGCCGTCATTTCCTTGTTTCTTTGCCCTTCCGACCAGCACGCGCCCGTCTCGACCGGTTTTGGCCCGACGAACTACGCGGCCTGTACCGGCACCGGCATCGGCGGCGGCACGCCATTCAACACCGACGGCATGTTCTACATCAACTCGGCTACCAAAACGGCCGATGTCCGCGACGGCCTCAGCAATACTATGGCCATGAGTGAGAGCCTGCTGGGAACCGGGCCGGCGCCGTTGATCGGTGCGGCGAGCGTCGACCCGCGGACGGTGTATGCCTACATTTGGTCCGCACCGTTGACCGAAGCCGCCTGTCAGACAGCGAGAGAGTGGAACCTGGCCAATCCGCGCGGTTTCTCCTGGGCTGACGGCGAATACCGCTGCACGCTCTACAACCACTATTGGACCCCCAACACGAGCCGAGTCGATTGCGTCACCAACTGGCCCAATGGCCTCAACGACGTGTTGTATGCCTGCTATGGCTGGCGCGGCGCGGAGCAATCATCCCGGCGGCGTCAACGGCTTGTTGGCCGACGGATCGGTCCACTTCTACAGCGATTCCATCGATCTGACGGTGTGGCAGGCGTTTGCCACCCGCGCCGGCAACGAAGTAGTGCCGCAATGAGTTGCTGCGCCTCGCACGCGCACGCTCTGGAACCCCGAAATGCTTTCCGCCTATTCCCTCGCCGGCCCCCAAAAAAGGGCTTTGCACGAGCCGAAATGCCTAGTATAATGACCATAGTTTGAACGCTCGCCGGCATCCGTAGCGGCACTGTCGGCAGGTCATGAGCACTCCGGACTGAACCGAGGCCCCGAAATACCGGGTCGGTTTGGGTCGGGGTGTTTTTGTTTGGCAATACAGGTTTTTCAACTCCAGGTGTTGTTATGTCGACGCAAGAGGTAGTCTCGCGAAAAGTTCCCCAGGTCCGAACCAAGTACCGCCGCATCGTCACCGACATTCCGGCCCCCGGGTCGATCCCCGTCCTCAACAAGCTTCACCAGTACGAGCCGCGGTCGATGGGCGGCCAGCCGCCGGTGATCTGGGATCGGGCCGAAGGCATCCAGGTCTACGACCGCTGGGGCAACATGTGGTTGGACTGGTCGTCCGGCGTGCTGGTGACCAACGCGGGCCACGCCCATCCCAAGATTTGCCGGGCGATCCTGCGAGCAGGTGGACCACGGGCTGATCCACAACTACTGTTTCCCCTCCGAGATCGCGGGCGGCGGCCGTCGAGGCGTTGGCCCGGCGTGGCCCCGCCGGGGCTGAAGAAGGTCTTTCTGTTGACCACCGGCGCCGAGGCGTGCGAGTGTGCGATCAAGCTGGCCCGAAGCTGGGGCCGGCAAGCGGCCGGCGACAAGAAGATCGGCATCGTCACGTTTCACCAACGCCTTCCACGGCCGCACGCTCGGCGCGCAGATGGCCGGCGGCATTCCCGCACTGAAGGAATGGATCGTCAACCTCGACAAGGACATGGTGCAGGTGCCGTTTCCCGACGGCTTCCGCTGCCCGGACACGAGCTTCGAGAAGTTCCTCAGTTCGTTGGCCGAGCAGGGCGTCGCGCCCGACCGCGTGGCCGGCGTGATGAGCGAGACGTACCAGGGCGGCAATGCCAGCTTCATGCCGGCCGAGTACGCCCAGAAACTCCGCCGCTGGTGCGACGAGCACGGCGCACTGCTGATCTTCGACGAGGTGCAGGCCGGCTTCGGCCGCACGGGCAAGTATTGGGGCTTCGAGCATTACGGCGTCACGCCCGACCTGATCTGCTGCGGCAAGGGCATTTCGAGCGGGCTGCCCATCTCGGCCGTGATCGGCCGGGCCGACATCATGGACTTCTATCCGCCCGGGGCGATGACCTCCACCCACACGGGCAATCCCGTCTGTGCGGCGGCCGTCGTGGCCAACTTGCAAGTGATCGAGGAGGAAGACCTCGTCGAGAACGCCCGCGAGATGGGCGAAGATTCTGCGTGCCGGAGGCGATGCGCATCGGCCGGCGGTTCCCGCAGCACGTCGGCGCGGTGCACGGCCTGCGGGCTGGTGGCGTCGATGCACATCGTCAAGCCGGGCGGAATCGAGCCCGACGCCGCCGACGGCCGTCGGCGATCGTCCGCCGCTGCGTCGAGAAGGGGCTGATGCTGTTCGCGCCGGTCGGCTACGGCGGGGCTTCGGTCAAGCTCTCGCCGCCGCTGGTGACGAAGGAAGAGGCCCTGCGTGAGGGCATCGCTGCCTTGGAAGAAGCGATCGAGGAGGTGCTGAAATGAGTGCGAACCAGCGACAACCGCCTGCACGTGCTGATCGTCGGCGGCGGCATGATCACCCACGATCAGATCCTGCCGTCGCTCTATCATCTCCAGCGGCTGCGGCGCGGTGGGGCCGATCCGGATCTGCGCGCTGAACTCGCCGCCGCTGCGGGATTTGGCCGAGGAGAAGGTGTTTCGCGACGCGTTTCCCGGCCAGACGTTCGAGCCGCTGCCCGCCTTGGGCGAGCCGCCGGAGCGAATGTTCCCCGATCTGTATCGCGAGGCGATCGCCGCGCTGCCGCCGCGAAGCCTGGTGGTGGTGGCCGTGCCAGACCATTTCCATTATCGCCGTCATCCGCGCGGCCTTGGAACACGAGCAGCACGTGCTGACGGTCAAGCCGCTGGTGCTGAAGTACGCCCAGGCGACGGAGATCGAGGAGTTGGCCCGCCGCAAGGGGCTTTTCGTGGGCGTGGAATACCACAAGCGGTTCGACCGCCGGTCGCTCGACGCCCGGGGGCTGTATCGCCGCGGGCCGGTTCGGCGAGTTCCGCTGCGGCGAGGCGAAGCTGGTCGAGCCCTACTACTACCGCCACTCGAACTTTCAGAACTGGTTCACCAAGGAAAACAGCGACCCGTTCACGTACATCGGCTGCCATTACGTCGATCTGGTCTATTTCATCACCGGATTGCGGCCGATCGAGGTTGCGGTTCGCGGCGTGGAAGGGGCGTTCCCCAACGGCAAGATCGGATACCTCTGGTCGGCCGGTCAGGTGGTCTGGGAAAACGGAGCGATCCTGAGCGTGGTCAACGGCCTCGGCTATCCCGACGAAGGGGCCGGCACCAACGACCAGGCGCTGTGCATGTTCTGCGAAGGGGCCGACCGCGGGGCCATCATCCGTCACGACGATCAGTTCCGCGGCGTCAGCCACGGCTACACCGATCGGCAATCCGGGGCCGCCTTCCGTTTCGTCAGCCCCGACTATTTCCGGCTCGTGCCGTGGGAAGGCGAGGGACTGAAACCGGTCGGCTACGGCTATGATTCGATCGAGGCCATGGTGCAAGCGGCGATCCGCGTCAATGCGGCCGGCGAGGGGGCGGCCGGTTCGCAGGCCCTCGCGCGGCGGCAACAGGCGCTCGACGAGATCGACCGCCGCGGCATTCTGGCCACGCCGGCCAACAGCGCGATCAACGAGTTGGTCATCGAGGCCGCTCGGCTATCGATTACTCAAGGCGGGCGGCAAGTGGCCATTGAGTATAAGCCCGCGCCGGCGGTTCGGCCCTAAGTAGACGCGCCATCTTGCCGCGTTTCGTTGCGATATTCGCCGACGCTGTTTGAAGCGGCAGAATGCCGCCTCTACTTGATAGCCTCCGCCCAGTAGAATCGATCGCCTGGCGAAGCTATAATGGGATCGGCCACGTGGGAGCGGCGCCATGGGGATTCGTTTCTACTGCCCGAACGGGCACAAGCTCAACGTCAAGTCGTTTCAGGCGGGAAAGGCGGGCATTTGTCCGCACTGCGGAGTCACCATGCAAATCCCGCTGAAAAGCACCCGCTCCAGCTCGCGGCCCTGGACCTCACGGCGCCGCGCCGCGCTCGAGAAGGCCGAGGCCGCGACATCAAGTGAAATGGGCGGTCCCGGGCTGCCTCCCGTGCCGTCGGCCATGGGCACACTGCCGTCCGCGCCGACGGCCGCTTCCGCTCCACTGCCCGATCCGCTGGCCGAAGAGGGCGATTTCGTCTGGTACGTGCGCCCCGCCACCGGCGGCCAGTTCGGACCGGCCAAGAGCGAAATCGTCCGCTCCTGGCTCGCGCAGGGACGCGTCAGCAGCGATACGCTCGTGTGGCGCGAAGGTTGGCGCCAGTGGCAGGAGGCCGGCAACGTCTTTCCCCAGTTGGCGTCCAACCAGACAATTCCCGAACTGGAAGAAATGCTTTCGGACGACCCGCGGGTTGCCAGCCCGTTGCATGCACCGAAGCCGAAAAAGATCACCGGCTCGCCGGCCGTCATCATCGGGGCGGTGGTGGTCGTGGTGGTCGCTTTCCTGGCAGTGCTGCTCCTGATCTGGCTGAACTCTTAGCGGCCGATTCCCCAACTGCCCGAAGAAATGAAAATCCAACAATTCCTCGATCATCACGGCATCGCCGCCAATCCGTTCGCCGACGAAGATGCCCAGACCGACCTGGTGTTCAAAGGGGCGTGCATTCGCAACACGTTCCATCCCACTTGGGACAAGATTTACGGCGATCCCTCGGAGCCGGCCACCGCCGTGGTGTTCGGCGAGAAGGGTTCGGGCAAAACGGCCATCCGCCTGCAACTGGCGCGACACCTGACCGACTACAACGCCGACCACCCCGATCATCAGGTGTTCGTCGTCCAATACGATGATTTCAACCCGTTCTTGGACCGCTTTCGCGACCGCTTCTCGGGGCAGGCGGCGGCCGGAACGGCTCTTGGAGCAATGGCGGCTGTGGGACCACATGGACGCCATCCTCTCGCTGGCCGTCACCCAGTTGGTCGATCGCATCCTGGAAGTGAAGCAGGCCCGGCATCCCGCGGCCCGCGACGAGCCGCTGGCAGTCAAGTCGCTCGATGCGGCACAGACGCGAGACGTGATGCTTTTGGCCGCGTGCTACGATCGATCGACGGCCGAAAACCCGCTGCAGCGATGGCGCCGCCTGCGGCGAAAATTGCGATTCTCCACTTGGCGATCGAAGTGGGACCTGGCCCTGGGCGTCTTGGTTACTGCGGCCGTGATCGCCTTTATCGTGTGGCGCGGCGATTGGTCGTTGCTTGGCCACTGGCTACCCTTTGCGGCAATCGCCGCCGGCTGGGCCGCGCGGCTGGCGGTTGCTGAAGTGGTGGTACACGGCGCGGAAAATCGCCCGCAACACGCGGGCGCTCAACCAGCACACGCGTTTGCTGTGCCGGATGCTGCTGAAATTTCCCGGCGGACAGATCGTCGGCCAGCCCTTGCCCGCCTGGCAACGCACCGACGACCGCTTCGAGTTGACGGCCAAGCTTCAGGGCGTCCTCCGCTCTCTGCATTTCGACGGCCTCTTGGTGCTGGTCAACCGCGTCGACGAGCCCTACCTGATCAACGGCTCGACCGACTTGATGCGGGCCTTGGTCTGGCCCATCCTGGACAACAAGCTGCTGAAACATCCGGGCCTGGGCCTGAAGCTCCTGCTGCCGGTGGAGCTGGAACGCCTCTTGGACCGCGAGGACCGCGATTTCCACCAGCGGGCCAGGCTGGACAAGCAGAACATGATCCGCTCGCTGGGCTGGACCGGGCAGTCGCTCTACGACATGGCCAACGCCGGATCGCCGCCTGTGCCGTGGAAGGGCGCCAGCCGAAGGTGAGCGATCTGTTCGCCGACGTGGACCAGCACCGCTTGATGGACGCCTTTGCCGGTCTGCGCGTGCCGCGGCACCTCTTCAAGTGCATGTACCGCATCATCACCGCCCACTGCAACGCCCATACCGAGGAGCAGCCGGTGTGGAAGATATCCAGCGGCACCTTCGAGTCGGTGCTGGCGCTCTATCTGCGCGATCAGGACGCATTCGAGCGGGCGTGATTGTCATTGTAAATCGTAGCCCGAAGGGCTTTCGGAGGTCAGCCCAGGGTTGCCGCGCAGCGACTACCCTGGGAGCGAGGGCCCCGGCAATCTGTTCAACCTTGAAGGGGTTGCGTCACGCCCGCCGTCACCACTTGCATCGCCTCCAAGAATGTCCGCACGCGTCGCACGCGTATCGCCGCCGCACCGGAAGGAAAGGCCATATCGTCACAAATCCGAAAATTGCGAGCCAGCTCCACTCCTCGCGCACAACGGCCGAGCCACAACGCGGACAGACCTCGCGCTCTTCTCCCTCGTCCGAACTTTCATCGACATTATCCGCCGGATCGCTCATCACGTTGCCTCTGTCAAATAGCTGAAAGATGCCAACAGTCCCGCAGCCCTCACCCCCTGCCCCTCTTCCGACCAACCTTCGGTCGGTGTCCGGCGAGGGGACGCACGCGCCGTCAAACTAAAATCTGACTCGAGAAACTGCCGCGTGCGGGGCGTCTGCGGATCGTCCAAAACCTGGCGGGGCGTACCCTCCTCGACGATCTTTCCGTCGGCCAGCACCACGATCCGGTCGGCCGCCCGCCGGGCGAAACCGATCTCGTGCGTCACGATCATCAGCGTCAGGCCGTCGCGCTTCAGGTCCTCCAGGACGCTCAAGACTTCGTTTTTCAGCTCCGGGTCCAAGGCGCTGGTGATCTCATCGCACAACAGGCCGCGCGGTTCCATGGCCATCGCCCGGGCGATGGCCACCCGCTGCTTCTGCCCGCCGGAAAGCTCCTGCGGATAGGCGGCGGCGCGATCGGCCAGGCCGACGCGGCCCAAAAGCCGCATGGCCCGATCATGGGCTTCGGCCCGCGAGAGCCGGAGCACGCAGCGGGGCGCCTCCATCACGTTTTGCAGGGCCGTCAGATGCGGGAAAAGTTGAAAGTCCTGAAAGATCATGCCGAACAGCCGCCGCACTTCGCGCGCGTTCGGGCAGGCGTGATGGCTGCGATTGGGTAAAAGCGTGTGCGGACCGACGCGGATTTCGCCCTCGTCGAAACGTGTTCAGCCCGTTGATCGAACGCAGCAAGGTCGATTTGCCGGCCCCGCTCGGGCCGATCAGGGCCACGGTCTGGCCGGCGTCGACCGTCAGGCTCACGTCGTCCAGCACCAATCGGCCGGCGAACCGCTTGGTGAGGTGGCTGATCACAATTTGCATTTCGCGGCTCATCGGCCCTTCCCCCAGCGCCGTTCGAGATAGCGCGACAGATAGCCCAGCGGCACCGACATGATCAGGTAGAGCACGGCGGTCACCAGGCCGATCTCCAGGTATTTCAGGCTCGACTTGGCCAGAATCTGGTACTCCTTGGTGAGTTCTTCGACGGCGATGATGCTGACGATGCTGGTGTCTTTGAACAGGGCCACCAGGTCATTGGTCGTGGGCGGCAGGATCACGCGGATGGCCTGCGGGAGGATGATGCGGCGGAAGATGCGCAGCCGGGACATGCCCAACGAGGCGCCGGCCTCCCATTGCCCGACGGGAATCGAGGCAATGCCCGCCCGATAGATCTCGGCCTGATAGGCGGCATAGTTCAAGCCGAAGCCGAGGATGGCCGCGGCCATGGGCTGAAGTTTCAGGGCCACCGGCAGTTTGTAGGTCTCCGCGATCACCGGCATGCCGTAGTAAAGGAAGTACAAGCAGCAGCAGCACGGGAATGCCGCGGAAGAACTCGACGTAGAGCATGGCCGACCAGTCGCAGCGGCGCCGGCCCGTAAAGCCGCAGCAAGGCGATCGGCAAGCCGAGGGCCATCGCCAGCAGCATGCTCGAAAAGGTGAGCTCGACCGTGACCTCGGCCCCTTGGAGCAAAAAGGGCAGATAGCGGCCGAGGTTCCAAAGCCGGCCCGACTCGCGGAGCACGTCGTTGCTCACTCCGCCGCCCAACCGCTCCTGGTGCTCATTCCAGATGTTCCACTTTTTGTAGATGCGTTCGCAGCTCGCCCTTCTGGATCAAGCGGTCCAGAGCGGCGTCGAACTGCGCGGCCAGCGGCTCTTGGTCCTTGCGGAAGGCGATCACATACTCGCCGGGGGCGATGGCCGGGCCGACATACTTCAGCTTCTCGTCGGGCTGGGCGTAATAGGCGGCGATGGGCAAGTCCAAGAGCACCGCATCGAGCCGGCCGAGCTTCAAGTCGGTGTACGGCTCGACCTGGTTGCCGTAGACCCGCTTGGCGATGCCCATCTGGTCCAAGAGGCGTTCGGCGGCCGTATCTTCCAGCGTGCCCACCACGCCGTGGAGCATTTTGCACTCCTCCAGCGAGCCGAACCGCGTTTCGTCCTTGCGGGCGACCAGTTGCAGCGAATACACATAGTACGGCCGGCTGAAGCGCAGCGCCTTGCGGCGGTCGGGCGTGTCTTCCACGCCGTTCATGGCGAAATCGAAGTCGCCCCGCTGCAAGCCCGAGGTGAGGCTCTTGAAATCGTACTGCACGAACTCGATGCGGCGGCCGAGTTCCTTGGCCAGGGCGTCTTTCAGATCGACCTCGAAGCCGATGTAACGGTCGATGTGGTTGGGGTCTTTGAAGATATAGGGCGCCCCGCCTTCAGCATCGGCGGCCCAACGCAAGGGAGGCTGCTCGGCGGCCTGCGCGTGTGCCGGCGGCGCAGCGAAGCGACAGAGCAGCAGCAAGAGGAGAACGCCCGCCCGTCGCGCCATGTTCTTCATTGTGGTGCAGGCGGCTGGCCTGCCCCGAGAAATGCAGGCGGGACGCCTGCACCACAAGCTATGACGCCTTAGTCAACGCGGTAGCCAACCTGAATCGTCACCTGATACTGCTGAATCTTGCCATCGACGATGCTGCCCCGATGCTCGGTCACTTCGAACCAACTCATGTTCCGCAGGATCTTGTCGGCGGTCAGGACGGCGTTGACCGCCGCGTCGTCGAACGACTTCCTCGAGGTGCCGATGAACTGGCTCTTCCGGTAGACGGGGTCGGCCATGGTTACTCTCCCGTATAAGGCAGCAGGGCCATGAAGCGGGCCCGCTTGATCGCCTTGGTGACCGCGTGTTGGCTGGCGGCCGTGCAACCGCTCTTGCGGCGGCTGATGATCTTGCCCTGCCGGTTGGTGAGCTTCTTCAGTAGCTCGACGTCCTTGTAATCGACGTACATCGGACGGGGCCGCTGCCCGTTGACGAAAATCGGGTCCTTCTTCTTGGTACGGACCTTGGTTTTCGCCCGCCGCTTGCTCAATTTGTTGACTTGAAGTCGTCTTGCCATAAGGGTTCCCTGATCGACTCGCCTTCGCTGCTTGATGATCGGCCCTGCCAGACCATCAACTCATTCCGGCAGGAGCCAAACACCTTAGTCTAACAAAAACCCCGCGGCAGGCAAGGCGGGGCGGGCGGGCGCCGCGATCGGGCCTCGTTCCCACGTTCTGCGTGGGAACACAGCCCTTGCGACGCTCCGCGTCACTTATGGCGCAAGTGCATAGAAACCAACAGGTTGCGCCGCAGGCGCGGAACGTCTCCACCGTGCGTTCCCACGGGGACCGTGGGAACTAGGGTGGTTGATCTACTTCTTCGCGGCCGTGCTGCCGTCGAGCAACTCGCGGGCGGCGGCGGCCAGGATCGTGTACAGGTCTTCCAACTGGCCCTCGTCGACCGAAGAGAACGCGATGCGGATGTCGCGCTCGCCGTCGGCGATCACGCCCACGCCGTACTTCTCCAGCAGGTGCTTGCGGTACGTCTCGGCGTCGAGCCCCTTGAGCTTCAGGCACATGAAGTAGCCGGCGTTGAAGGGATACGGCTCCCAAAGCTCGGCGTACTCGGGCGAGGCGAGGATCGCCTGGACCTTCTTCGCCCGGGCTTCGAGGATGCCCCTTCTTCTGCTGCCGCTCGGCCGAGCAGCGACTCGGTCGGCCATGGCCTTGACCAGCACCGACTGGGCCACGTGCGAACAGTTCGAGACGGCGCTGCGGATGGCCCCGGCGACTTTCTTTTCCAACGCCTGATAGAGGGCCTCGTCGCTCAGGAAGGCCCGGGCGCCGAAGGTCAGCATGCCGGTGCGGAATCCCCAGACGAACTCCTCCTTGGTCGGGCCGTCGACCTTCACGGCCAGCAGCCGCTCGTGGCAGCCGGCCAGCTTGGCGAACAGCGACTCCTGGGCCACGTCCTCGCCGTAGAACAGGCCGAAGTAGGCGTCGTCGGTCACGACGACCAGGTTGCGGCCGTCTTCGGCCGCCTCGCGCAGCACGGCCGACGATCTGGTCGATTTCGGTCTTCGTGACGGAATAGCCGGTGGGGTTGTTGGGGAAGTTGAGGATGAGGATCGTTTTCCAGCTTCCCGCCCGGGTGGCCAGCGCCTGGCGAAGCGCCTCGACGTTGAAGCCGCCCGCGGCGTTGAAGAACGGATACAGCGCCAACTGCGCCTGGCAGCGCACGCCGAACAGCAATTCGTAGTTCTCCCAGAACTTGTCGGGCAGCAGCACCATGTCGCCCTTGTCGACGAACAGGTCGCCGACCAGGCTCAAGGCGTGGGTGACGCCGCCGGTGACGATGGGCATGGAGAAGCTTCTTGCCCGCCAGGCTGGGGTTCTTCCGCAGCAGCTCCTCGCGCCATTTCTTGCGCAGATCGGGGCGGCCCGTGGCCGGGGCGTAGGTCAGCGCCTCGGCCGGGCGTCAGGTCGTTGAAGTACTGCATCACCGAGGGCAGGAACATCGGCTTGCCGTTTTCGCGGGCGATGCCGATCGTGGCGTCGTAACGCTTCGCCTTGTCTTTGGCCTCGGCGCTTTGGGCCAGAATGCCCTTGGGAAAATAGAGCCGCTTGCCGAGCTCGGAGAGCATCGCAGAAGACGTGCGGGTTCTCGCGCTCGATGATGTCGTTGAGTTCGGCGGCCAGGGGGCGGATTTCCGTGCCCGGCTTCAACAGCGAAACGGCGAGCGGAGCCGCTGCCGCAGCTGTTCGAGCTGGTCCCACAGCACGCGCGGGAAACCGCTTGCCGAATTGCTGGAAGAACGCGGCGATGTTGTCGGTCTCCTGGTACCAGTCGGTGCGGTTGACCGCAAACAGCTTGGCCAGGGTCTCCCGCGAGATGTCCAGGCCGGTCAGGTCGAGGCTGTCGGGCGTGGGCACGTAGCCGATGGGGGTCTTCACGGCGTCGGCCTCGCCGCGGCAGCGGTCGAGGATCCACTCGATCACCCGCAGGTTCTCGCCGTAGCCCGGCCAGAGGAAGCTCGCCGTTCTCGTCGGTGCGGAACCAGTTGACGTGGAAGATCTGCGGCGGGTTGGCCATCCGCCGGCCCATGTTCAGCCAGTGCTCGAAGTAATCGCCCATGTGGTAGCCGCAGAAGGGCAGCATGGCCATCGGGTCGCGGCGGACTTCGCCCAGCTTGCCGAACTGGGCGGCCGTCCGCTCCGAGGCCATCGTGGCCCCGACGAACACGCCGTGCTCCCAATCGAAGGCCTCGTAGACCAGCGGCGCCAGGTGGGCCCGCCGGCCGCCGAAAATGATCGCCGAGATCGGCACGCCGTGGTGGTGCTCGGTGCGGAACGAGTGCGACGGGCACTGCGTCAACGGGCGCGGTGAAGCGGCTGTTGGCGATGGGCGCCCACGATCGGCTTGCCCTCGGCGTCCTTCATGCCCGGCTTCCAGGGCCGGCCCTGCCAGTCCCAGCCTTCGGCGGGCGGCTCGCCTTCGCCGCCTTCCCACCACACGGTGCCGTCCTTGCCCAGCACGACGTTCGTGAAGATCGTGTTGCGGCTGATGGTCTTCATCATGTTCGGGTTGGTCTTCGAGTTGGTGCCCGGGGCGACGCCGAAGAAGCCGGTCTCGGGATTGATCGCCCACAGCCGGCCGTCGGTGTCGATCCGCATCCAGGCGATGTCGTCGCCGACGGTCCAGATGCGGTAGCCCTTGACTTTCAGCCCTCCGGCGGAACCAGCATGGCCAGGTTGGTCTTGCCGCAGGCGCTGGGGAAGGCGGCGGCGACGTACTCGACGCGGCCCTCGGGGTTCTCCACGCCCATGATCAGCATGTGCTCGGCCAGCCAGCCTTCGCGCTTGCCGAGGTAGCTGGCGATGCGCAGGGCGAGGCACTTCTTGCCCAGCAGCACGTTGCCGCCGTAGCCGGAGCCGACGCTCCAGATGGTGTTGTCTTCGGGGAAGTGCAGGATCAGCCGGCGCTTGATGTCCAGGTCGGCCTTGCTGTGCAGGCACTTGGTGAACTCGCCGCCGGCGCCGAGCTGCTTGAGCACCGCGGCGCCCGACGTGCGTCATGATCCGCATGTTCAGCACGACGTAGATGCTGTCGGTCAGCTCGACGCCGATCTTGCTGAAGGGCGAGCCGACCGGCCCCATCGAGAAGGGGATCACGTACATCGTGCGGCCCTTCATGGCGCCGCGCGAAAATCTCGCCTCGCCCGCCGATAGCCCTCGTCGGGCGACATCCAGTTGTTCGTCGGCCCGGCGTCTTCGCGCAGCGTGGTGCAGATGTAGGTCAGATCCTCGGTGCGGGCCACGTCGTTGACGGCCGTGCGGTGGTAGAGGCAGCCGGGCAGCTTCTCCTGGTTCAGCAGGACGACTTCGCCCGTGGCGGCCGCCTCCTGCGTCAGACGCTCCTTCTCCTCCTCCGAGCCGTCGATCCAAACGATCTGATCCGGCTCGCACATGCGGGCCATTTCTTCGACCCATTCCTGAAGTTTGCGATGCTGGTTCACTGGCCTGCAAAGCCTCCCCAAATAGGACCGGCCCGGCTGTTCGGGTCCCTGCGGACAACCGTTCGCCCCGGCGCAATTGATTAGTATTGCCACGGCCAGGGAGAATTGCAAGGGCCTTGCCAAATCCCCCGCAATACCTATGATGCCTGGTATGAACGAGCCCATTTCAGCCCCCGCCGAGCACCTTACCTCGCTGGTCGAGAGCCTGCGGCTCGGCTCGCTCTGGTCGGAAAACCGCCTGACGCTCTGGTTGGCGCTGCTGGCCTCAATTCTCGTGGGAGTGGCAGCGGGGCGGGCCGCGGCCTGGATTCTCCGCCGCATTGGAAGGCATTTCGAGGCCCGCGGCTGGACCGGCCGGTCGCAACTCGTCCTCGCCATGGCCAGTCCGGCCAACCTGGCGATCATCACGCTCGGGCTGACCGTGGGGCTTTCCCGCCTGCGGTTGCCTGACCCTCTGAAAGCCCTCTCGTTTCAGACCCAGTTGTTGCTGAGCACGATTGCCGTCTACTGGTTCGTCTACAACCTGGTCAACGTGGTTGACGTGGTCGTCCGGCGAATCGCCCGCGGCGCCGACCTGGCTCTCCAGCGGCAAGTGGTTCTGTTGGTCGGCCGCTCGCTGCGGCTATTTGTCGTCGTGATCGGCGCGCTCACCGTGGCCGAGTCGGTGTTTCAGCAACCGATCGGCGCCTGGCTGGCCGGCTTGGGGATCGCGGGCCTGGCCGTATCGTTGGCCGCGCAAGAACTCGCTGAAGAACCTCTTTGGCTCGCTGAGCATTCTCTTGGACCGCTCGTTTGGCCTCGGCGATTGGATCAACTCGTGCGGTTATTCCGGCGCCATCGAGGACATCGGTTTCCGCTCGACGAAGATCCGCACGTTGGCCGGCAACCTGGTGACGATTCCCAACTCGAACCTGGTCAACAGCCCGATCGAGAACTGCAGCCGCCGCCCGGTTATCTTCCGCCAGGTGACGCTGCTGATTTCCGGCCGCACGCCAGGCGACAAGCTTCGCCAGGTGATCGCGGCCATCGCCCGCATCTTCGACGAAGACGGCATTCGCGGTCCGGTCCGGCCGGTCGTCGAAGGCGCAGAGCGCACGCCGCAGGTGCGATTCGACGACATTCAAGGGTCCGACTTCAAGCTGACGGCGACCTACTGGCATGTGTCCGCGCCCGATCCTGAATATCTGGCCCATGCCGAGCGGGTCAATCTGCGGATCGTCGAGGAGCTGCAAAAGGCGGGTGTGGAACTGGCCGAGCCGCTGCTGAAAAAACCGGGCGCATGAAACACGCCAGGGGCGACGGCCACGCTCGCGCGGCCCTACGGCGCGCTCAGGGCAAAATCATGCCCGCGGCAACGTAAGCGCCAAGAAATCGACAGTGCCTGTCGTAGCCCCGATACGGCCGCCGGGTTGGGCTGCGAGCCAGATGAGCAAGGCGGGGCAAGACCCGCGGCGGGCCGGCGTCTCGTCGCCAGGGCTTCCCACTGAGCTTTCTCGAAAAACGGGGTTGATAGGACCGTAGCATGAAGTCGCGTGCATGTCGTCGCAGATGAACCGGCCTTGCCAAGCGGGCTCATTCTTATTCGTTACACAAACCATGCTAAGGATGGCCGGACGGAGAAGCCGGCGGTTGTTGAGTATCACGATAGGGGGAACCGGCTTGGTAGAGCTTGATCCGGGCGCGAAGGGTCTCGGCCAGGGCAGTGTTGTTCTGGCTGGTGGCCAAGGCCAGTGCCTGCTCAACAGTTTTCACGGCCTCGGAGAACTGGCCTGTCTCGGCATAGGCGGCGGCAAGCGTATCGAGGTAGTTTGGGTTTCGACCGCGGGAAAGAGCCATCGCCCGCTCGGCCAACTCAGTCGCCCTGGCCCCGTTGCGGAAGGACGCTTCCGGACAGGTCGCATGCAACCAGGCCAAACTGTTCAGAGCCTCTTCGTGGTCGGGCTTGACGTTCAGGGCCTGATGGTAATGTCTGATGGCTTCCTCAATCTGACCACGACCGGCCAGCGCTAGGCCGAGGTTGTAGTGGGCCCCGGCAAAGTCGGGGTTGATCTCCAGGGCTTTCTCGTATTGAGTGATCGCTTCGTCAACCCGTCCACATTTGAGCAACGCACCGCCGAGGTTGTTGCAGGCATCCGCGAAGTCGGGATTGATTTCCAGGGCCTTCTGATAATCGGCGATAGCTTGGTCGAGCTCTCCGCGTGCGGACAGGGCATTACCGAGGTTGTAGTAGGCTTCAGCGTAGTCGGGTTTGATTTCCAGGGCCCTCTGGTAATGGGCGATGGCTTCGTTCGGACGTCCAACTGCGACCAGGGCGAGGCCGAGGTTGTTGTGGGCTTCGGCAAGGTCGGGCATGAGTTGCAGGGCCTTCTCATAATGGGCGATGGCCTCGCCGAAGCGACCGCAATCGTTCAGGGCGCCGCCCAAATTGTTGTGGAACGGCGCGTAGTCGGGCTTGATTTCCACTGCCCTTTTGAGATGTGCGATGGCCTTGTCTAGTTGTCCGCGCGATTGCAGGGCAAGGCCCAGATTGTTTTGGGCTCGTTCGTTTCCCGGCGTGTTGGCCACGGTGTCTTCCCAAATGGAGAGCTCGCTCCGGTAATCCATGTTGCGGCCGAAAGTGAGCACGGCAAGTGCGATGGCAACTAATGTGGCGAACAAGACACCCGTCACTCGCGACGCCCGCAGCGAGATTGCTCCACGGCCAACGAGCCACTCGCCCGCGAGAAACCCGCCGATCACCAAACTCGTTGCCACTGCCGCCAGCGGCAAGTACATCCGGTGCTCGAAAGCCAAGTCCTTGATCGGAAACACGCTCGATGTCGGCGCCAAGATCAGAAAGAACCATCCCCCCAAGAAACCCCACGCCGGCCAGCGGAAGATTGCCCACACCGTCAACGCCAGCAACGCGACCACCAACAAAAGCGGCGGAATGATCTCGCCGGCCGTGGTGGCCACCGGCCAGCCGTAATCCAGGCACAGCCCCCTCGGCCAGAAACAAAGCCGCAGATAGTGCACAATGATCCCCGGCTGGCTAATCGCATAGTCCAGGGCCGTTATCTTTTCGACCACCAGCACGCCCGACTTTGCATACCCCTGCCCATGATGGACCATCAGCGCACCGAGCACTGGCCACGCCGCGCCAGCGCGGCGTAGTAACCCCAACGCCGCCGAAGCATTTTGCGCCACGAAGAGGCCACCAGCGCCCGGTCGTACCAGAGCACCAACAGTGGCGTCACCACCGCCACTTCTTTGGTTCCTATGGCCAGCAAACAACATATCACCGAGCCGACATACCAGAACGCGGCGGGGACTGTCCCCATTTTCACGTCGGCGAAAATGGGACTGTCCCCTTCAGCGCCGCGGATGAAGCAATAAACCGTCAGCAAAAACCACAGCCCCATCAACGATTCGTATCGTTGGTAGACATAGGTGACGCTTTGGGTCTGCAACGGGTGGACCAGCCACAGCAGGGCCGCGGCCAAGGCCAGCCAACAAGCGGCCGGTCCGAACTGCGACGCCAGTCGGCCCCGGGCGAGCGTGCAGCGGATGATTCCAAACAGCGTCAGTGCCGCGGCCAGATGGATGGCCAGGTTGGCCGCGTGGTAGCCCCACACGTTCAGGCCGCCCACCGCGTAGTTCAGCGCAAACGACCACAACCCGACCGGCCGATTCGTATTGACCATCGGTGCCCAGGGAGGCCAGAGCGTACGGATTGCCGGGTTCTGTTCAATGAACCCCCTGCCGTCGAAGACAAAGGGGCCGGCGAAGCTATTGCTGAAGACGGCCACTGCGGCCAGCACGATCAGCCCCGCCGCCAACATGACCGCCCACCCAGCAGGTACTCTCATGCCTCGCGCCGGAGGCGTGGCAGAATGTCCGCTGTCTGTTGGCATGCCCTTCCCCGGCGAAGTGGCCGAGGGATTCAGCCTCGACTTGGATGGTTTGCGACGTTTCATGGGCTCAAAAACAGTATAGCCCACTGCACTGTTGTGGCCAACGTTCTCTCCCCGTTAACGCTGGATCGAACCGGCAGCACGGGGCTGCGGCATCGCACGGAAGAGAGTTCCCGCTTCGTAGAGCGGAATCTTGGCCTTGATCGATTCCGCTAGCGTTTGCCGATGTTGTTGCGTGGCCAGGTTCAGGACCTTGTGCGCCGTTTGTACGGCTTCGGTGAACCGGCTCGCCTCGGCGTAGTCCATCGGGTTGGCCGTGTCGCAAAACGTTGATTTTCTGGCAAGGCCGGTCCACTCTTGCCGGAACGGCAATTTCGCCGCCCCACCACTCCGTGATCGCCATCTCGCTATTCAAAGCACCGGAAAGCCGTGGAAAATGAGGCTTTCAATGCCACCGAGCCGGAGTCGAGGGGGACAGGCAAGAGCCGCCCAAGAGTCCAACGAGTGCAAACTCAGAACCATTGTCGCCTATCGGGCGACGGCGATCCGACGCGCAGCCCGCTTCCGGCGGCGTCGGGCCTGAGCTTCGCGGGATTCTTCTTCCCGCTGCTCCAGCCGATGCTCTGGGTGGGCGGCCACCCACGATCTGGCAGCAGAGCTTCCAGGGCAGCCGTGTCGCCGGGGGCGATGGCCACGCTCGCGCGGCCTTACGGCGCGCTCAGGGCGAAATCATGCCCGCGGCAACCGCGGCCGCGGCGCCGAAGTGTCACCAGAAAACGGCCGCCATTCGGCCGAAGAATTGCGGATACGTGATCTTGCCGGCCAGCAGTTCCCAATACCGGCGGGCAAATTGGGGATGCCGCCGCAGTCCGCGGATCGCCAAGGGGAAGCAGAACCGCGGGAAAAACAGCCATCTCGCCGCCGCGGCTTGCCGCAGCGGTTTAAGCAATGGCACGAGGCGCGCGTTATAGATGTCGCCGGCAGCGACGCGATTTCCTCGGGCCACGGCCGCACGGATCGCCTGGGCCGCCAGGATGCCGCTTTGCAGGGCGTAGGCAATGCCTTCGCCGGTAAGCGGCTCGACAAATCCGGCCGCATCGCCCACCATGAGCACGTTCTCACGCCCCGGATCGCGACGGAAGCAGCCGAACGGCAGCAGGTGCCCTCGCAGTTTGATGCGGCCGATGGCCCGTTGGCAAAAATGAGCGTCGAGCAACTCGCCCATGGCGCTCCGAAAGCGGAGGTTCCGGTTCAACAGGGCCGCGACGCCCACGTTCAGCACGTCGCCCTGCGGGAAGATCCAGCCGTAGCCCCACGGCAGGTCGCCAAAGAAGATGTTAGGAACGCTCGTCAACAGGCGGCGATACTCGTCGTTCTTGACATACTCGACGGGCACCTCGGCCATCAGCCCGAAGGCCGTGCCGGCTTTTCGTGCTTTGCCGCCCGCCGAATTCCCGCCCGGCAGCATGCCCTGCGCCGTGGGCCACCACGATGAAACGGCCGCGAATCTTCTCGCCCGATGCCAGGACAATCTCGCTTTCCTTGGCGTCCATGTGGACGGCGGGATGCCTTGCCGCACGCTGCATCCGGCGGCGTGCGCGGCCAGCAAGAGTTGCATGTCCAACTCGCGGCGGCAGACGGAGCACACCAGCTCAGAACCCTCAACCTCGGAAATCACGCGTCCCTTGTGGAACATCCGGAAGCCGTTGTGGCGCGAGGCGCACGGCTTGCTCGAACTTCGGCGCATCCAAGAGCGAGTCGAGCGCGGCGAGCGATTTTGCCGAGAGCAGGCCGCCGCACGGTTTCTCCCGCGGAAACTGGGCCTTGTCAATGATTAGCGTGGACAGCCCGGCCCGTGCGGCAACGATGCCGGCCGCCGACCCGCTTGACCCGCGCCGACAATCACCACGTCATGCGAAATACTATCCACGCGCGACATGTACGCCAAACCTAGCGGAGAAAGTCGCCGCCTGCAAGCCGGTTGGGGCCACCCGAGCAACGCACTTGCGTTGCTCGGCGCGTGCGATCTATCTTGGACGCTTCGGGATACCATGTCGCCATGTCTGAACGCCCGCTCCATCCGGCTGCTCTCCCCTGCGAAGAACTGCTTGGCCAGTGCGACCTCCAGTTCGTGCGGCGCTCGGGCCCGGGCGGGCAACATCGCAACAAGGTCTCGACCGCCGTGGTGCTGGTCCATCGGCCGACGGGCGTCAAGGCCGAGGCCAGCGAACGTCGCAGCCAGGCCCAGAACCGCGCGGCCGCCTGTTTCCGCCTGCGAATCAATCTGGCCTTGGATGTGCGGGCAAAACGCCCGGCGGACGACGCGCCGAGCGCCTTGTGGCAATCGCGGCGTCGCGGCGGGCGGATCGTGGTCAGCGCCACGCACGACGATTTTCCCGCCCTGCTGGCCGAGGCGCTCGATGCGATGGAATCCAGCGAGTTCGATCCCAAGCCGGCCGGCGAACGACTAGGTTGCACGGCCTCGCAACTGGTGAAGTTCCTGAAGAAAGAGCCGCGAGCGCTTCAGCAAATCAACGCGGCCCGTTCGCAGAAGGGTTTCTATCCGCTGAAATAGGCGATTGCCGCGAGTTGGGGCGGCAGCGTGCTATTTCCACTGGGCCATGGCGCACCCGTCGCCACAACTGCCCGACATGCCGCACGCATCGCGGGCCGGGCAGGCCGACGGGCCCGAACCGGCCGTATGGCCCGCGGAAACGCTCATTTGCCGCTCGATCCGGCTCGTGCCGCACGAAGGACACGCCGGCTGCTGGTCGCCGCGGACCAGTTCCTCGAACTCATGGCCACAATTCTTGCACGTATATTCGTAAATCGGCATGGAACGGATTCTCCCGCTCGGGCAAGGGGCATAGTGACAACCGCGTCAATCTATTCTACGATGCAAAGCGCGGCAGGTGAAGCGACAGTGCCGATACGCCCCCTCCCGCGGCCCTGGAGCCCACACATGGACCCACTGGTTTTCACTCGCGAGCAATCGCGGCGGGTCGATCAACTGGCTGTGGCCGAGTACGGCTTTTCCGGGCTGGTGCTCATGGAAAACGCCGGCCGCGGCGTCGCCGACGTGCTCTGCCGGCTGGGGATCGACGGAGGCGTGGCCATCTGCTGCGGCAAGGGAAACAACGCCGGCGACGGTTTTGTCGTCGCCCGGCATCTCGATCTCCGCGGCCATGCGGTCCGCGTGCTCCTCTGGTGCGAGCCGGGCGAACTGACCGGCGACGCCGCGACGAACTACCAGATTCTCGCCAAGACCGACGTGCCGGTCGAGGTTTTCGGGGCCGCCCACGACGCGACGCGACTGGCCGCGCTGCTCGAAGGGGCCGCCTGGATCGTCGACGGCCTGTTGGGCACCGGCGCCGGGGCGAGCCGCGGCCGCCGTTGGACGCGGTGATCGACCAACTGAACGCCGCGGCGGCGCCGAAACTGGCGGTGGACCTGCCCAGCGGGTTGGACTGCGATACGGGCCGGCCGGCCCGGCACACAATTCGCGCCGCCGAAACATGCACCTTCGTCACCGCGAAGACGGGCTTCTTCACGCCCGAGGCCGCGCCCTACGTCGGCCGGCTGCACGTGCTCGATATCGGCGTGCCGCGGAAGCTCATTGCGCGGATTGCCGCCGAGAGCGGAAATACTCCACGACCATCGGCATGACCGAGATGACGACGATCGCCATCAGGACCAGCGAGAAGTTCTTTTGCACGAGTTCCCAGTTGCCGAACCAATAACCGCTGAAGACGCATAGCGCTACCCAGGCCGCTCCGCCGACGATATTGTAAACAATGAACTTCGCGTAGTTCATTGCCCCGATGCCCGCGACGAATGGGGCGAAAGTGCGAACGATGGGAACAAATCGGGCAAGAATGATCGTCTTGCCGCCGTACTTTTCATAGAAGGCGTGCGTGCGATCGAGATGTTTCTTCTTCAGAAAGCGAATATTGCCGCTGAACGCCCTCGGTCCGATCAAGGCTCCAATCCAATAGTTGGCCGTATCTCCAAGAATCGCCGCGACGCTCAGCGCGATGAACAGCCAAAGCGGATTGAGCGACCCGATGCCGGCAACCGCGCCGGCCGTGAACAGCATGGAATCGCCCGGCAGGATGGGCGTGATCACCAGCCCCGTTTCGCAGAACACGATGGCGAACAGGATCAGATAGATCGTGTATTGATGGGCGGTAACAAAAAGGCTTAGCTTCTCCGGCTCGACGAAGTTGGCGAAGAAGTCTTTGAGCGTCCAGAGCCATTCCATGCGTTTTCCTCGGGATGCGGTGGCCGAATGATGTAAGAAGCATCTTGGCAAACTTTCTATTATACATCGCCGGCAGCATGAATGGCTATGCCGATCGAGGGCTCTATGGTGGCGCAAGATCGACCTTGACGACCGGCGGCCGATTGTGCCGGAAGCGCGGGCTTTGCTTCACCCTCTCCAGGGCCGGGTGCGTTGAACCTTGGCCAGCGACTGGCGGGCGATCTGGGCGTCCTCGGCCACCTGGAAATCGAACATGCCCGCCAGGACGAAATCGGCCCCGTTGTCGAAGGAGTATTGGAACGCTGTCTTGGGCGGGATCGCGCCGGCCGCCATCACTTTGAAGGCAATCCACGGCTTCTGCACCGCCTTCATGATCTCGACCACTTCCTCCGCGCTGCTGCACCAGGCGTTGTCGAAGTTGCCGAAATCGGCCGTGTCGTCCGGCTTTTGCGCCGTCGGGTAACTCCGCGTGTGCAGGGTTTTCTGATAGAAATCCACGTCGAGCCCCGCCGCTTCGCACTCGACCAGCACGCGGGCCGTATGAGCGGCGACGCCGATCGGCAGGCCCGTCTTCCGCATTTGCTCAACGGTCCGCTTCATCAAATCCATGTTCTTCTGTTTCACGAGGCCGTCGGCGGCGACGCCCCAAACGTAGATCGCATCGGCGCCCGCCTCGACGGCCTGGTCGATGTACTCGAACGGATTGTCGGAGGTCGGCGAGGCGTAAACGGCCACGATCCACTTCATCTTCACGCCGCTTTGCCGCCGGTACTGCTTCACGACGCCGTTGTTCTTGTCGGCGATGTGCGTGTTGATGGAATTGATTCCGTGTTGCTCGGCCAGCGCCAAGGTTTCCATGACCTTTTCAGGCGTGTTGTAAAGGTACATCAGTTGCGACACGTACCGCAAATCGCGCGAATGGGCCGCCCCGGTGATGAGATTGCCGCCGAGCATCAAGCGGCTCAATTCCAGGTTGCCGATCTTGCCGGTCCAGGTTGGCCCAGGGGCGGGCGGCGGCGTCACTTGGGCAGATGCAGCGCCGGAGAGCAGGCTGCCCGCAATCGCGGTTCCCGCGGAGGCAAGCACCGACTCTTTCACAAACGCGCGTCGGGTGATTTCGTCTGGCATTGTTATCGTCTCCGTGTTTCGATACTGAGACGCGGCAAAGCCCGCGTCCCGCCACCGTAGCTCGGCTAAACCCGTCGTTGAGTTGTCTTATGCGCTACTTGCTTGAAATTGGACTAATCGTGCCTTGGTGAACGCGCCCACAGAATCGGGTGCTGTTGGCAATCGGTTCATACACGTAAGCGTGCGCCCAGACGGGACGTGGCACAAGTATCGGACTCTCAATCCGGCCAAGGGTTACGTAAACGGGTTTCGGCAGATGATTCGGGCCGACGAACAGACGGAGGTACACAACGGCGATGCCGGTAGCTTCGTTGGCAGCCACAACGTGGCACCAGTTCGCTGGAACAACCGTGCCAATACCTGTTGATGTACGCGGAAAAGGATCGGCGAAAAGCCTGCTTGAATGGCCAAAGAAGCGATCTCTGTCTCTACCGTTCATTATAAAATCGCGGACATCCGCGAACGCCGGCTCGTCTCCGCGATAACCTCGTTGTGAGTGCGCGAGGTAATAGTGAAATGCGATCTTGGCAAGCGCCTGAAAGTACGGCTCCTTAACCCTGAATTCCCGATGTATGGCCACCTTGTACACTCCCGGATCGATTCTGCTCTTGTCTGGAGCTTCCATTCGGAGGTCTGGCCAGATCGCCTTAAGTAGATCGGAGTAGTCATTTAGAGTGCTCTCATTGGAAGAGAAACAGCGAACCTCTTTCATTTCGTTGATGCCGAGCTGTGCAACCTGCTTTTGTAGCTGTTCCTTACGCATCTTTGGAAAAAGGCGAATGGAGTGCTCCTGCCCTTGCCGGTCACGAACAATGATTTGGTCAAAAGGAGAAACTCCCAGCGGATCGTCTGAAGAGGGACCGGCCGATATTGCCCAACCATCCCACTGAAACTGTAACTTTGGAGCGCAGGCCCCCAATGCGCCCCTCTGGCCACCACATGGGCGCCTCCTGAGCCGTTTTGACCTCGGCTGCACGATCAAGCGAAAGAAGCCTTCGGGACCGGATTGCACCACCTGTTGCTCGAACGCGCCTACTCTGGAATTGCACAAAGAACAAACTCGCCGGAAACGCACGTCGTCTTTGAATTCGCCCAAAGCGGCGGGAAGAATATGGTCCCCTTCCCCCAAGGACGGGTCGAAGGTACTGGAGCAGTAGATGCACTTCTCGACAATCATCTGTCTGTCCGTAGGTGGCAGTTCTCCTACGTGATCGCTTCCGAATCGGCCGGCGTGGTTTGTAATCGTCGCCGCATTTCCTCGCCGGACAGTCCCCCCTCCTTTTCCTGGCGGGCTCGCGAACGTGCGATCAACGCGACAAATTGCGGATTGGTGCTCAGCGAGACCGTTTCCATGTCGGCGTTGGGAATCGGCATGAGAGCCGCGATCGGCTGTCCGTGGTCCGTGACAATGATTGGAAAATCCGCCGTCTGTTCGGCGTACTTAGCGAGGCTCTCGGTCGCGTCAGTCCGCTCAATGGTCTTCATAGGTGAATCTCCTCCCCTGATCTCAGCAAGCCGAAGGCCAACACGACCGCGGCTCCAAATACGGCTGCAACGAACGACGCCGCGTAGGAGGCGAGTCCAGCATCAAACGGCTTCTGTTCCGCCTGGAGCAGCCAAACGACACCTGCACACACATACAACGGCGATGCTCCATGGCAAGGCAACACCATTTTTCGGAAGACGCGATGCAAAGCCGGCAAGCGCGCCGTGTATCGGGCCAACAATCGTCGCAATCGTCAACAGCAGAGCACAACAGTGGAAAGCACGTTCTCCATCCAGCGGGTCCGAAGCGCAAAGCAATAACCCAACGACCGGAATGCACGCGAAAGCTGCCACCACTGCCGTGGTGACGCCCATGCCGATCAAGACCCCGTGGATTGTACGTCGCGTCCGAGACATCGGTCGATCTCCTCGCGAGTGTCCCCGTACTGCCCGCAGCGCCGTGTCGGGTCGAACTTCCGGCGGGCGGTCACTTCGCTGCCGCCGACCGTTCACGGCGCTGTTGCTGAATGCGGTGCATTGCCGCGTCGTCGAACAACCGCGCGCCGCACGACCGACATTTGTAGTGCCGCAGCCTTTTGACGGTCAGCCCATCAGCCAAGCGGCAACTTTCAGTGACGCTAACCAATTCCAGCCGGCCGCAATCCGGGCAGGGAAGTGGTTCAGATATCGGTGCTTCTTTTCGATGAGATGAGGACATAGAAAACGTCTGTTCCCGCCTTCGTCAGTATCTTTCCCTTCGTGTAAATGTCGAGACCATCGAATGTCATGCCTTTGACCACATAAAGCTTCTCCGGCTTTCCCGAGCGAGAATTGCGAGAACGAAGAATCTTGTAAATGGCCGGCGCGTTAAGGATCGACTCGTACACCAACTCCGGGGTCAGATCATCCGCGGCCATCTCGGTTTCCGCCTTGTCGGTGAAAACCACCCGCCGAGCAACGACAAGACGCTTAATGCGAATGAAAACGTCCATTCGTCCCCCCTGCTCGGATGATACCGCAGCCATTACGTCGATTCAACCCCCTCGGCCAGGATTGAAGCCTACTCGCGCCGCCCAAACGAGAACTCCCTGCCGCGGTAGTCGATCTTCACGCGGAGGCCGAGGTCAGCCCTTCCTCGTACACTGTCGCCACGTCATAGCCGGCGGCACAACATGGCTGCGCCGCGATTACCCAGGTTCTCGTCGAGCTTGATGCGGAGGGGAGAGGTCATCCGGGAATCTCGACGTATCGCTCCCGCGACATTTCAGCGCCGTAGGCGATGCAGGCCAGCACGTCCGCCTCTTCCAAGCCCGGATATTCGGCAATGACTTGTTGGATCGTGTATCGGTCGGCCAACAGATCGAGAATGAGGGACACCCAGATACGATGTCCGCGAATGCACGGTTTCCCGAAGCAGATGTTCGGGTCGATGGAGATTCGCGACAGCATGTCGGCCTTGGTCATGGTTTTCCCCTCCGCCCTTTATTCTACACCGCGTTGCGTGTCTTGGCCAGGATCGTGCAACCCAGATAGACCAGCGGTCTCGCCGATAGGCAGACGCGTGCGAGAAGCAGTACCACAATAAACCTTACCCGCTCCGCTCGAAGGTGAACTCCCTGTCGCGGTAGTCGATCTTCACGCGGCTGCCGGGGGCGAACTCGCGCTTGAGAAGTTCCACGGCCAGCGGGTTCTGGATCCGCTGCTGGATCACTCGCTTCAGCGGCCGGGCGCCGTAGGTGGGGTCGTAGCCTTCCTCGGCAATGGCGGCCATCGCGGCGTTGGTCACGTCTAGGCTCGATGCCCTTCTCCGTAAGCTGCTTCCGCAGCCGGGCAACCTGGAGATCGACGATCTTGCGAATCTGATCCGGCCCGAGCGGGTGGAAAATCATGATCTCGTCGACCCGGTTGAGGAACTCCGGGCAGGAAGCGGGTTTGCAGCGTCTCCATGACGGCGTCGCGCATCTGCTCCTCGCTGCCGCCCTCCTTGGCGATCTCCTGGATCAGTTGGCTGCCGATGTTGCTGGTCATCACGACGATCGTATTGGTGAAATCGACCGTGTGGCCCTGGTTGTCGCTCAAGCGGCCGTCGTCGAGCACTTGCAAGAGGATGTTGAAGACGTCGCGATGGGCCTTCTCGATTTCATCCAAGAGGATGACGGCGTAGGGCCGGCGGCGGACGGCCTCGGTCAGCACGCCGCCTTCCTCATAGCCCACGTAGCCCGGCGGGGCGCCGATCAACCGGCTGACGGTGTGCCGCTCCATGAACTCGCTCATGTCGAGGCGGATCATGGCGTCTTCGCTGTCGAACATCACCTCGGCCAGCGCCTTGCACAGCTCGGTCTTGCCGACGCCCGTGGGCCCCAGGAAGATGAACGAGCCGATGGGCCGGTTCGGGTCTTGCAGGCCGGAACGGTTGCGGCGGACGGCGTTGGCCACGGCCTCGACCGCCTCGTCCTGGCCCACCAGCCGCTGGTGGATCCGATCTTCGAGCACCAGCAGCTTCGCCCGCTCGGTTTCCATCATTCGCGAGACGGGGATGCCCGTCCAGGCGCTGACGACCTCGGCGATTTCCTCGGGCCCGACTTCCTTGCGCAGCAGCCGCCGGGCGCCCTCGGCCGGCTTGTCGGTATCGATCGGTTTCCAATTGGGCGGCGAGCTTCTTGCGCTCAAGGTCCAGCTCGTAGAGCTTCTGATAATCGTCTTCGCGGACGACCATGCCGCCGGACTGCTTCTCCTTGATGGCTGCGGCCAGTTGATTGTATTGCAGCTCGACGTCCATCAGCCGCTGGCGGATTTGCTGCACGTCGCCCAGCCCGCTCTTTTCGAGTTCCCATTGCTGGCGGAGATCGGCCAGTTTCTTGCGAAGCTCGGCCATTTCCTCCTGGACTTCGATGCGGCGCTGCTTGGCGTGCTCTTCGGTCTCGTCGGCCAAGCTGGCGATCGGCCAGTTCGAGCTGCACCAGGCGGCGCTGCACCTCGTCGATCTCGCTGGGCACGCTCTCCAATTCCATGGCCAGCCGGCTGGTGGCCTCGTCCATCAGGTCGATGGCCTTGTCGGGCAGGAAGCGGTCGGCGATGTAGCGGTGCGAGAGGTTGGCCGCCGCCACCAGCGCCGAATCCTTGATCCGCACGCCCTTGTGATGGGCTTCGTAGCGCGGCTTCAGGCCGCGGAGGATGGCGATCGTGTCTTCCACCGACGGCTCGCCGACCATCACCGGCTGGAAGCGGCGCTCCAAGGCGGCGTCTTTTTCCACGTACTTGCGATACTCGTCGAGCGTGGTGGCGCCGATGCAGCGGAGTTCGCCCCGGGCCAGCGCGGGTTTCAGCAGGTTGGCGGCGTCGCTGCCCCCTTCGGCCCGCCCGGCCCCAACGACCGTGTGCAGCTCGTCGATGAACAGGATGACGTTGCCGGCGTCGCTCACTTCGCGCAGGACGGCCTTGAGACGCTCTTCGAACTCGCCGCGGTATTTCGTGCCGGCGATCAGCGCGCCCATGTCGAGCGCGATCAGGCGGCGGTTCTTCAGGCTTTCGGGCACGTCGGCATCGACGATCCGCAGGGCCAGCCCTTCGGCGATGGCCGTCTTGCCCACGCCCGGCTCGCCGATCAGCACGGGGTTGTTCTTCGTGCGCCGGGAAAGCACCTGGATCACGCGGCGGATTTCCTGGTCGCGGCCGATCACCGGATCGAGCTTGCCCTGGCGTGCCCGATCGACCAGGTCGATGCCGTAGCGTTGCAAGGCCTGGAACTTCTCTTCGGGGTTCTGGTCGGTCACGCGGGTGCTGCCGCGGACCGCCTGCATCACCTTGGAGCAGTTCCTTGTCGGTGACGGCGTTGAGCTTCAAGACGTTTTTCGCCTTGGAGTCGACCTTGGCAAGCGCCAGCAGCAGGTGCTCGGTCGAGACGAACTCGTCTTTCATGGCGTCGGCCTCGCGCTGGGCCGCTTCGAGGACACGCTGGAGTTCCTGGCTGAGTTGTGCGGGTGCGCCGCCGGAGACGCGGGCGAAATGGCCCAGTTCGGCCTGAACGATGCGATCCAACTGGCCGCGGTTGACGCCGATGCGGTCGAGGATCGGGCCGACGATGCCGTCGTTTTCCGCCAGCAGGGCGGCCAGCAGGTGCAGCGGATCGATTTGCGCATTGCCCCGGTCGGTCGCCAGTTCCTGCGCGGGCCACGGCTTCTTGGGCTTTGAGCGTCAGTTTGTCGAGTCGAAAGGCCATATCCTATGTCCCCTCTCCCTCCGGGAGAGGGTTAGGGTGAGGGCGAAGTGCTCGTCGTCTCGCCGAACCCTCTCCTGTATTCGTCATTGGTGTTTCAGTTCCCCCGGTTCTCCGGGAAGCACGGCGTTTACAGCTAACCTCCGTCAATAGGGCGAGCAGAACCATCCTTGCTTGTCCGGATGCAAGGCATCGAGGAAAGCTCTCCACGGTTCTTCTATGTCGGTTTTGATCTGCGCAACGTTCCATCCCTGGCCAGTTCGGTAGGTGAGTCGAGCATAACTGAGGTGCGCCGACGCCTTATTGAGTCGCTCTCTAATACCTTTAAGATATGGGCCAAGAGGCACAGCGCCAGCCACAACAACACTTCGGGCGGGGTTTCTGTTTCGGCGCAAGGATCGTGCCCGGGCAACCATGTGCTTCGACGGATACTGCTTCTTCCTCACAGGAATCTCCGTCGTTGTGGCTTGCCCTGACGCGCAGCAGCCCTCACCCTGACCCTCTCCCGGAGGGAGAGGGAACCGGACGCCACCCCTTACTCCTTTACCTCGAACTCCGCATCAATGGCCTCATCCTCGCCGCCGGCGGCCGGCTTGGGCTTCGCTCCGTCGGTGGCGGCGCTGGCGGCTGCTTGCGGGCCGGCCTTCTCGTAGAGCGTTTTGCTCAAGGCGTGCGAGGCTTGCTCCAACTCGTGAACGGCCGACTTGATGCGGTCCAGGTCGTCGCTCTTGGCCACCTCGCGGGTCTTCTCGATGGCCTTCGTCGCCGCCTCTTTGTCGGCCGCATTGAGCTTGGCGTCGTACTCCTTGATGAGCTTTTCGAGCTGCCAGCACAGCGAGTCGGCCTGGTTGCGTTGCTCGGCCAGCGCCCGCTTGCGCTTGTCCTCCTCGGCGTGCGACTCGGCGTCCTTGCTCATCTTTTCGATCTCGGTTTCGGAGAGTCCGCTCGATTGCTCGATGCGGACCGTCTGCTCCTTGCCGGTGCCGAGGTCCTTGGCCGAGACGTTGAGGATGCCGTTGGCGTCGATGTCGAACTTGACTTCGATTTGCGGCATGCCGCGCGGCGCGGGGGGGATGCCCTCCAGGTTGAACTGGCCCAGCAGGCGGTTGTCGGCGGCCATCTGCCGCTCGCCCTGGTAGACCTTCACGGTGACCGCCATTTGGTTGTCGTCGGCCGTGCTGAAGATCTGCTTCCGCTCGGTGGGGATGGTGGTGTTCTTCTCGACGAGCTTGGTCATGATGCCGCCGAGGGTTTCGATGCCCAGGGAAAGCGGCGTCACGTCCAGCAGCAGCACGTCATGCACGTCGCCGGCCAACACGCCCCCCTGGATCGCGGCGCCCACGGCCACGACTTCGTCGGGATTGACGCCCTTGTGGGGCTCCTTGCCCTCGAACATCTCTTTGACCACTTGCTGAACCTTCGGCACGCGGGTAGACCCGCCCACCAGCACCACTTCATTGATGTCCTTGGGACTGAAGTGGGCGTCGCGCATCGCCTGCTGCACCGGCCCGCGGCGTCCGCTCGATCAAGTGGTCGATCAACTGTTCGAGCTTGGCGCGGGTGATCGTCATCTGCAAGTGCTTCGGCCCGCTGGCGTCGGCCGTGATGAACGGCAGGTTGATGTCGGTCGACTGCGCCGAACTCAGTTCCTTCTTGGCTTTCTCGCAGGCTTCCTGCAAACGCTGCAACGCCATCGTGTCCTTGCGCAGATCGATCCCGTACTGTTTCTTGAACTCCTCGGCGACATCGTTGACGATCATCTGGTCGAAGTCGTCGCCGCCGAGATGGGTGTCGCCGTTGGTGCTGATCACACGGAACACGCCGTCGGCCACTTCGAGCACGGAAACGTCGAACGTGCCGCCGCCGAGGTCGAAGACGACGATCTTTTCGTTCTTCTTCTTGTCCAAGCCGTAGGCCAGCGAGGCCGCGGTAGGCTCGTTGATGATCCGCGCCACTTCCAGCCCGGCGATTTGTCCGGCGTCCTTCGTGGCCTGGCGTTGGGCGTCGTTGAAGTAGGCCGGCACGGTGATCACGGCCTTGTTCACCTTGTGGCCCAGGTAGGCTTCGGCCGCCTCCTTGAGCTTGCGCAAGGTGTACGCCGAAATCTCGGGCGGGGTATATTCGCGATCGCCGACCTTCACCTTCACGTAGTCTTCCGGTCCGCCGACCACCTTGTAGGGCACCATCTTTTCTTCGGTCGCCACTTCGTTGTGTCGCCGGCCCATGAAACGCTTGATCGAGTACACGGTCCGCGTCGGATTGGTGACCGCTTGCCGCCGGGCAGGCTCGCCGACCACGGTCTCCCCCTTGTCGGTGAACGCGACGACGCTGGGCGTCAGCCGATTCCCTTCCGCATTGGGAATTACTTTGACGTCTTTTCCCTCCATCACGGCCACGACCGAGTTCGTGGTTCCGAGGTCAATCCCGATGATCTTTTCTCCAGCAGGCATTCGTTGCTCCTTTCTCGAACAAACGAGGGCTTTGGCACCCTCTATAAAGATAAATCAGGGGGAGCAAAGGGCGTGCCGCGGCTGGACCAGGGCTGATTCGTTGCACGTAATCTGTTGTGTACAAAGCGGTTATGGCGTCGCCGGAACCCGCCGCCGAGCCGGTCGTCACAACCGGCCTGCCATTATGGCAGAACGGGACGGATCGGCTTTTGACATTGACCGGGATGCCCGTTCCACTAGAATGCCGCCACCCCATTGTCTGCCCATCCCTGTCACCCGCATTGCGAGATTTGCGATGAACGAACCGACCCCGCAGCAACCAGCCGGCAGTGAAGCGGCGTTGGAGGCTGCGCGGCGGGAAAAGCTGCGAAAAATACGCGAGTTGGGCATCGATCCGTGGGGCTCTCGCTTCGACGGCCACCAGCCGATCGGCGAGATTCGCGCGCGCGGGAAAGCGAGATCACCGTCGAGCCGGTCGGCGACTGCCAAACCGGCCACCCGCCCGAGCAGCATGGGCCCAAGGTCCGGGCGGCAGGGCGAATCGTCCTGCGTCGCCCGTCCGGCAAGGTGCATTGGCTCCAGGTCCGCGATTGGACGGGCACCATCCAGGTGATGATCGGCAAGGCTCAGGTGGGCGACGAGAACTTCGCCTTGGCCCAATGCCTCGACCTGGGCGACATCATCGGCGTCGACGGCGAGTTGAAGCGGACCATGAAGGGCGAGCTGACGATTTTCGCCGCGGACCTCACGCTGCTGACCAAGTCGATCGACACGCCGCCGGAGAAACACAAGGGCCTGGCCGATCCCGAGCTTCGGCAGCGGCGGCGATATCTCGATCTGGTCCACACCGACGGCGTGCTCGATCGGTTCCTGCGGCGGACAAAGATCGTTCAGTCGATCCGAAACACGCTTGGCGGCCGGGGGTTTGTCGAGGTCGAGGGGCCGACGCTCCACGCCATTGCCGGCGGGGCGGCCGCCCGGCCGTTCATTACGCATCACAACGCGCTCGACATCGATCTTTATCTGCGGATCGCCTTGGAACTGCATCTGAAGCGGCTGCTGGTGGGCGGGATCGAACGTGTGTACGAGCTGGGCCGCGTCTATCGCAATGAGGGGATCGATGCCCGGCACAATCCCGAGTTCACCATGCTCGAAGTCTACCAGGCTTACGGCAACTACGAGACGATGATGGGGCTGACCGAGGCGGTGATCGTCGAGGCGATCCGGGCCATGAACGCCGGTCCCCTCTCCCGACCAACCTCCGGTCGGTGCCCGGAGAGGGCTAGGGTGAGGGCGGGTGAGGAAGAAGGTGCCGAAATCGAATCGAACACTCCGACCAGCCCTCACCCCCTGCCCCTCTCCGGGCACCGACCGGAGGTTGGTCGAGAGAGGGGAGAGACGGGCGGCCAAGAGCTGAAACTGCCCTGGGGCGAGACTGTGATCGACTTCACTCCGCCATTCAGCCGAAAGACTTACGACGATCTGTTCGCCGAGCACACGGGCGTGCGGGGCGACGACGCGGCGGGCATCGCCAGACTGGCCGAGCAACTCGGCTTCAGCGCGGCCGGCAAGCACCCCGACGTGGTGAAAAGCTTCGTGTTTGAAGAGAAAGTGGAAGGCTCGCTGGCGGGGCCGATCTTCGTGATCGACTATCCGGCCAGCATCTGCCCCTTGACGAAACGCAAGGCGGGCCAGCCGGCGATCGCCGAACGGTTCGAGCTGTTCATCCAGGGCATGGAAGTGGCCAACGCCTATACCGAATTGAACGATCCCGACCTGCAGGAAGAGCTGTTCAGCAAACAACTGGAGGGCCTGCCCGACGAGGAATCGATGGCAAAGATGGACCACGATTTCGTCCTGCGCCCTGCGAAACGGCATGCCGCCGGCCGGCGGGCTGGGCATCGGCGTCGACCGGCTGGTGATGCTGCTGACCAATTCGACGACGATCCGCGAGGTGATTCTGTTCCCGCTCCTGCGGCCGGAGGCGGAAGAAAAGGCGGAGCGCGGAGGGCGGAACGCGGAAGACGACCAGCCCGATCCCTAATCCCTAACCCCTAATCCCTCTCATGTACAAACTGCTCCTCTGCTGGCGATACCTTCGTACGCGGTACATCGCCCTGGCGTCGATCGTCAGCGTGATGCTGGGCGTGGCCACCATGATCGTGGTCAATAGCGTCATGGAGGGATTCACCAGCGAGATGCAGAACCGCATCCACGGGATTCTCTCCGACGTGTGGTTTGCCAGCGCGAGCAGCGACGGCATGCGCGACCCCCAGTGGCACGAAGAGCAGATTCGCCGGCTGGCCGGCGACGAGATCGAAGCGATGTCGCCCACGGTGGCGGTGCCGGCGATCGTCAGTTATCGCTGGGGCAGCCAATGGGTCACGCAGCAGGTGAATCTGATCGGCATCGACGAGCAGACCCAAGGCAGCGTGAGCGATTTCAGCAAGTACTTGCAGCACCCGGAGAACCGCAAGGCGATGAGTTTCGACTTGCGGCAAAACGGTTACGACGTTCGCAATCATCAGTCGGGCGAGGAGCGCCCGAGCGCACCGCGATGGCCGGCGCCGGCTGGGAGCGTCGCCGGCAGGAAGCGCGGCTGCTGAAGTTCCAGAACGGTTTCTTGCCGAAGGAAAGGCAGGAAGAGCCGTCGGCGCCGAAGCTCGGCGACGACCCCCTGGCAACGTATAACGCGCCCGTGAACGTCTTCGATCCCGAGAAGCAGCAGCACACCGGCGTGGTGCTGGGCATCGCCATGGCCAGCTTCCGTACGGAGGGGGGCGAAGACCGCTTCCGCGTGCTGCCCGGCGACGACGTGAAAATCGCCTTTCTCGGCGCCGGCCAGCGGCCCGACGCCAAGGCCGACGACTTCACGGTCGTCGACTTCTACGAAAGCAAAATGGCCGAGTACGACGCCACCTTCGCCTTCGTGCCGATCAGCAAACTCCAAGAGCTCCGCGGCACGGTCGGCATGGTCAACTACATTCAGATCAAGCTGAAACCGGGCGTGGACGGCGACAAGGTCCGCGACAAGCTCCGAGCCGCATTCGGCGACGGGATGTATCGCGTCGAGACCTGGCGCGACCGGCAAGGACCGCTGCTGGCCGCCGTGCAGATGGAAAGACGGATTCTCAACCTGCTGCTGTTCATGATCATCGCCGTGGCCGGGTTCGGCATCCTGGCCATCTTCTACATGATCGTCGTGGAAAAGACCCGCGACATCGGCATCCTCAAGTCGTTAGGCGCGTCGGGCCGGGGCGTGATGGGCATCTTTCTCGGCTATGGGCTGTTGTTGGGGCTGGTCGGCTCCGGGATGGGCCTGGTCGCCGGGCTGCTGGTGGTCCGCTACCTCAACGAAATCGCCGCCGGGCTGGGCCGACTGATGGGCCATTCGGTCTTCGATCCGTCGATCTATTACTTCTACAAGATTCCCGCCATCGTGGTGCCGCAAACGGTCGTGTGGATCGTCGGCGGCGCGTTGGCGATCGCCGTGGCGGCCAGCATTCTGCCGGCGCAGGCGCGGCCCGGCTGCATCCGGTGGAGGCCCTCCGCTATGAGTAACCACATTCCTGGAGCGATCATGGGACAGCAACCGCGTGGTTTGAACGACGCGCCGCCGGCTGCCACCGGCGGCCACGGCGCTTCTCACAGTCCGCACGCACACTTCCATCGCGGTGCGGCCCAAGTCGCTCCCCGCGAGCAATTACGAACCATCGGCCTGCACAAGAGCTACCACAAGGGTTCGATCGAAGTGCCCGTGCTCTGCGGCGTGAGCATGAGCGTTCGCCAGGGAGAGTTTCTGGCGATCGTCGGCCAGAGCGGCTCGGGCAAGAGCACGCTCCTGCACCTGTTGGGTACGCTCGACGCGCCCGACCGGGGCGAAATCCATTACGAGGGCAAGCGGATCGACAACCTGCCCGTCAGGGCCCGCGATGCCTTGCGGAACGGCCAGTTCGGCATGATCTTCCAGTTCTATCATCTGCTGCCCGAGTTGACGACGCTGGAAAACGTTCTCATGCCGCTGATGATTGCGCACGGCGGCGTGGCGCTATCTGCGGCATCGCCGCACGTATCGCGCCGGCGCCGAAGAACTGCTCAACGTGGTCGGCTTGAGCCACCGGCTGCAACATCGCCCCCGAGAGCTATCCGGGGGGGAAATGCAGCGGGCGGCCATCGCCCGGGCGCTGGTGGCCCAGCCCAACCTCCTCCTGGCCGACGAGCCCACCGGGAATCTCGATCAGACCACCGGCCAGGAAATCATCCGCACGCTGCGTAGCTTGAACCGCCGGCAGAACCTGACTATAGTGATGGTTACGCACGATCGGGCCATCGCCGACCAGGCCGACCGGATCGTCCGTCTGGCCAACGGGCGGATCGAACAATAGCAAGAAGGGATTAGGGATTAGGACGCGGATTCCCAAGCCTAATCCCTAATCCCCAATCCCTAATCCCTCACTTAGCAATGTCCCTGAAAATCCACATCAACGGCAGTCTCTTCGATAAGGACGACGCGAAGATCAGCGTCTACGATCACGGCCTGCTTTATGGCGACGGCGTGTTCGAGGGCATCCGTAGCTACAACGGCAAGGTGTTCCGCATGGCCGAGCATCTCGATCGGCTGTGGAACTCGGCCAAGGCCATCTGGCTGCAAATCCCCATTTCGAAGCCCGAAATGGCCAAGGCCATCGAAGACACCTTGGCGGCCAACGGCATCCGCGACGGCTACATCCGCGTGCTGGTGACCCGCGGCGTCGGCACGCTGGGGCTCGACCCGAACCGGTGCAGCCATCCGCAGGTGATCATCATCGCCGACAAGATCTCGCTTTATCCGGACGAGCTGTACCAGGAGGGGCTGGAGTTGGTTACCGTCAGCGTGGCGCGGAACCACCCGGCGGCGCTCAGCCCGCGCATCAAGTCATTGAACTATCTGAACAACATCCTGGCGAAGATCGAGGGACTTCAGGCGGGCTGCATCGAGGCCTTGATGCTCAACCACAAGGGCGAGGTGGCCGAGTGTACCGGCGACAACATCTTCCTGGTGCGGCAGGGGCGCGTGCTCACTCCGCCGATCGACGCCGGCATCCTCGAAGGGATCACGCGTGACGCGGTGATCGAGTTGGCCCGCGGCATGGGCCGCGAGGTGCTCGAAACGCCGTTGACCAAGCACGACGTGTACATCGCCGACGAGTGCTTTCTCACCGGGACGGCGGCCGAGGTGGTGCCGGTGGTGAAGGTCGACAGCCGCACGATCGGCGAGGGCGTTCCCGGCCCGATCACCCGCGAGTTGATCACCCGCTTCCACGAGTTGGCGCGGAAGTAACCCGCTGCCCTTGTTGTTCTACACATCTTTTGCATCGCAACCGCAACGCGGTTGAATAGCCATAGCCCAGGGTTGCTGCGCAGCAGCTACCCTGGGTGACAAAATCGATAGACAAGGAAACCCTGAAAGGGGGTTTCGTAATCGCATCTTGGGCGACCCGTCATGTCGCGAAAGGGCGTTCCGATGCGAAAAGCTGACACGAAATCGCTACGGAACCCTTTCGGCGTTCACCGATCCATCCAAACTCTCTCCCAGGGTAGCCGCTGCGCGGCAACCCTGGGCTGACCTCTGTAACCGCTTCGCGGTAATGATCAAACCCATCGCTGATTTGTGTGTAACAACCCGACCTGCCGCCGGCAAACATCCCCCCTATCGCGACAACACACTTTCTTTCTCAATTGAACAGAAGGAAAAAGAGGAAACGGTGCCAAACCTCTAAATGCGGCCGTCTTCTCCTCTGCGTCCTCCGCGGTAAATCTTCTTCTGCCCCGGCACGTCAATAGCTAATGTCTAACGGCGGCCTGACCCCAAAGCATCCTCCACGCAGCCCTGCACGAACCTCACCGGCCCCACGTGTACTTGATCGGATAAGCTGCTCCTGGTTTCCTATACTCGTCAGGGACACGCTTCCCTACATACAGTCGTTTGATGCTCTCGGGAGCTTCCCTCCCTTCGAAGCCAAAACGTCCGACCGGCTTGTCTTCTGGTCCCAGTGGAAAGTTCATGGCGGTTGCGTCCAGCCACTCGTCCACTACAAATGCTCCAACGATCAATCCCTGCTGCACGGCAAGAACGATCTCCGCTTGTTTCGCCTTGGCCAAATTGAGCTTCCATGCGAAACGGGTTGCGTCATACAGTGCTTTTTTGGTGGCTGTCCTGTTCACGCAGATCAGTAATGCCTTGTGCTGGAATTTCGCTGGCTCTGCACGGTAACGGCGGATGATCTCCTTGGCGTGCATCACTCCAAATTCCTGGCCACCCACTCCACCGACCTTATTAACAACCTCTGGATATGCATCGATCAGTGCCGCCTCAACCTCGACCGCAGTCTTGTCGTCCATCCCGTGGCGATGAATAATGTGAGCTACCTCGAACCCAGCATTGTGTATTTCCCGAATACGCTGCATCTTGTAATCGAGTTTGTCACCTTTGAATCCCTGTTCATCGTGAATATGGGCAAACACACGGTTGCCTTTGCCCTTGCCGACATAGAAGGTCTCCCCATTGCGTGGGTCGATCAGTCTATAGACGTAGGTCTTGAGCTTTGCTACTACCTCTGTCGGAAATGACTCCGTTTCCGCCTTTCCCTTTGCCAGGTCGATTTCTCCGTCAAGCTTGCGTACGGTCTTCCGGTCGTTTGTCTTTACCATGTGCAACTCCCGAACAGATTATGTTCAGAACGGGGTCAGACTTTAACTGCTAACTGATCTGCACTTTCTGAAGAGACGACTTACATTACACGGCCAAGGTCATAAGACGCTTGGTCAGTTGGAGGATTTTCCGTGGCAGCCGACGGACGGCGGCAAGCGTTGATAATTCGTGTTCCATGATCTGTCGCCGCAAGGCTTTGCGGCGATCGGCATGGGACGGACGGCGTTCGGCATCGTCCCACGGCGACAGGCTGCGATCGCACAGTTCGTCGTGGCAGCGGTTCCAACACCAGAGTTCCACCAGCGTATGTATCCAGAGATTCAAGTGGTAGACGGCCAGGTTGCACCAAATGTTGCGCACCTGCTGTTGGCCAGCGCCCCAGACTTCCTTCACATCGTGAAAGTCCTGTTCGATCGTGGCGCGGTCGGCGAAGGCTTCGATAATCTCCACGGCGGTGGCGTTCGGATCGGTCGAGAAGAACGGATACCAATCGTGATCCTCCTCGACAATCACGACGCGAATCACCCCGCCGGTCGGCCGATAGGTCGCCAGAAAGGTCTTGTAGAGTTTGGTGACCGTTTTGCCGTAGACGACGCACTTGGCCGTCTCCCAGCCATCGCGATGGGCGGCTCGCTTGGCCAAGCTGATCTTGTTCTTGCCGTACTTGGGCGGACGGCCCCGCCCACGCCGCTTTCCGCGTCGGGGCTTTCGCGGCAGATCCCGCAACGCCGCGTCTTTGCGCAGCCGCCCAATGATCGTCACTCCGACACGCAGGGCACGTTTCAGGAAGGGTGCCTTCACGTAGCCGCCATCGACCACGATCCACAGCGTTTTTCCGGCCTGTTTGATGATCGGAGCGATCCACTCGACCAGCCGGGCGGCCAGTACGAGCTTGGTGGCAAACGTCCAGCCACGCCACTTGGGAATCTTGACCATCGTTTTCCGGCGAACGTAAAGCATGGCCCGCAACGGCAAAGCCAAAGCGCCGAAGCAGGGATGCCGCACGGCCAACGAGAGCGTCACCCAGATGTGTCCGTAGAGATACTTTTGGTCGGCCGGCCCCGGCGTGGGGTTGCGATGGATGTCGGCCCCTTCGACCTGCGGACCGTACCGTTTGGTGGGCGTGTCGTCGATGACCGCCACAATTCGATCGGGAAGGGGCAAGGTACGAAGCACCAGAACCAGCAACTGGGTGGCGACGGATTTGGTCTTGCGTCCGAGTGCTGCCAGGAAGTAATAATAGTCTTGGAAGTCGTCGCTGACTCCGGCGGCCCGAAGCCAAGTGGTCACGGTCCGTCGTCCGTGCGCGAAAAGGATGCCTACAAGCAAGACGGGCAGTCGCCAGCGGTTTCGGGCGTGCAATCCTGCCGCCAGCCACTGGCCCCACTGATCCCAATCTTCCGGACACGGCCAACCACATATCGAATTCGCCATCCTTGGCTCTCCTGTCACTTGCGTCCTGGAAAACGCCTTGTGATGGAAGAGCCTTTTTCATTGCAAGATCAATTTTGAAAATCCAAACGGCCTACGGCCGTTTTCTCAGAAAGTGCAGAACTGATATTGGGCGAAGGAAAGGGGGGCAAGCGCGCTTATTGACGAAGTGAGACGGTTATGGTCAGTCCCGTAGGTCAGGTACGCCGTACCTGACATCAATCGTCGAACAGCCTTCTGCCTGGGCACGTCAATACCTAATGTCTAAAGGCGCTGCCGGATGATGCCCGCGATTTGGGCTCGGTCAAAGTCGAGTATCTCTTCCATCCGCTGTTTGGTCAAGCGGTCCGCGCCCTTCCGTGCGATGCCAAAGGTCGGAAGGGTCAACTGCTCGTCGAGAGCTCGCAAGATCGGCAGTGCTTGCCATCGTGGATGGCCAGTGGCCGGCAGGAGCAGGAGAACTGGGGAACAGGGGAACAGGAGAGCTGGAACCAGTGGCCGGTGGCCAGACGGAGGACGATGGCTAGCGGCCAGTGGTTGCCGCTTCGCCGAATTCATCATTCATCCTTCATCCTTCATCATTCATTTCCCGCCCCCCGACCCCCAAGACCCAAGACCGAAGCCGAAAACCGGCCCGCCCCATTAAGTCCGCAGCGAAAATGTCCGTAAACAACATATAGAGGAACCAGTGGGCGGTGGCCAGTGGCCAGACGAAGGACGACAGCCAGTGGCCAGTGGCCCCCGTCCACTAGCCACTGTCCACTGCCCACTGTCCACTGTCGCCGACCATGCCTTCCACACTCGCCACGCGCCACCGGCGGAGCCACGATCTGCCAATGTCAGGCACGGGAGGGCCGAAGGGGACAGTCCCATCTTTGCGGACTTCGTCGCAAAAATCGGGACAGACCCCGTCAGCGGCTATCCCAGCCCATGCTTGGCCAGCTTGTCGCGGAAGGTGGAGGGCTTCATCCCCAGGGCGGCGGCGGCGGCCGTTTTGTTGCCGCCCGAGTTGCGCAGCGCCTCTTGAAGCAACTGCTTTTCGGCATGATCGATGGCGGCTTGAAAACCGCCGCCGGGAGGGCGTGGGTTGGCATCGGGCCCGCCCATCTCGGCCGCCAGGATTTCGGCCGTGATCTGCCCGCCGCCGATCAAGTACGCCCGCTCCAACGTGTGATAGAGTTCCCGGACGTTGCCGGGCCAATCGTGCCGGCCCAGCAAGTCGATCGCGCCGGGATCGATCTGGCAGGGCCGCTGGCCGGCGATTCGCTTCAGCAGATGCTCGGCCAGCAGGGGCACGTCCTCGAGGTGCTCGCCGAGCGGCGGGATGTTGATCGCGCAGCACGTCGAGCCGGTAGTAGAGGTCCTCGCGAAAGGTGCCCTCGCCGATTTTTTCGAGCAGGTTCCGCTTGGTGGAAGCGATGATCCGCACGTCAGCCTTGATCGGCGAGCCGCCGCCGACGCGCTCGAAGACCTTCTCTTCGATCGCCCGCAAGAGCTTCGATTGCTGTTCCAGGGGAATGTCGTTAACGTCGTCGAGGTAGAGGGTGCCGCCTTCGGCCAGGTCAAAACGGCCCTTGCGTTGCTGCTCGGCGCCGGTGAAGGAGCCCTTCTCGTGGCCGTAGAGCTCGCTTTCAATGAGTTGCGGCGGAAACAGCGTACAGCCCACTTTGACATAGGGGAACGCGTGGCGGTGAGAATTGCGGTGGATCGTCGTGGCCAGCAGGTCCTTGCCCACGCCCGTCCCGCCGCACAGCAGCACGTTGGCGTCGGTCTTGGCGCAGATTTCGATCATCCGCTTCACGCGATCCATCGCCGCCGAGTTGCCGATGATGGCGGCCTCGATGTCGGCCGTCGAGAAGGGCGCCGCCGACTGCGGTTCGACAAGGGCCGCCTCGCGCTGCCGCTCGATCCGCGCCAAAAGCGGAAGCACGTCCTCATTGCGGAACGGCTTGGTGAGGAAATCGAAGGCCCCGAGCTTGACCGCCTCGACGGCCACGGGAATGCTGCCGTAGGCCGTCATCATGATGACTTCCATCGCGGCCAGCGGGCCCTGCTTGATCCGCCGCAAGAGCTCGATGCCGTCAAGCTTGGGCATTTTCAGATCGGTCACCACGACGTCGAAGCCGCCAGAGGCCAGCTTCTCCAAGGCTTCCTCGCCGTCGGCCGCCACGACCACCTCGTGGCCTTGCGCGGCCAGGTCATCGGCCAGGCTGATGCGTTTGATCTTCTCGTCGTCCACCACCAGGATGCGCATAGCTCCAATCTATTCAATACGGTGTCGGCAAACAACCCCTTGACAGCATCCATCCCAGCCGTTACAGGGAATGCCATGCGGTACGAAGTCGAGATGAAGTTCCCCGTGGCGGACAGCGTGGCCTTGGAGGCGCGGCTGGCGGGTTTGGGCGCGGAAATCGCCGCCGCGCAGTCGGAGGTGGACGTGTACTTCGCCCATCCGGCCCGCGACTTCGCCCGGACCGACGAGGCGTTGCGGATTCGTCGCAAGGGACCGGCAAACTTTCTGACCTACAAGGGTCCGAAGATTGACGCCGCGACGAAAACCCGCCGCGAGATCGACCTGCCCTTGCCAAGCGGAGAAGAGACTGCCGGGGCATGGACCGAACTGTTGGAGGCGCTGGGATTCTCCATCGTCGGCAAGGTCTTCAAGTCGCGCCGCAAGGCCCATATCGCTTGGCAGGGTCGGGAGGTGGAAGTCTCGCTCGACACGGTGGAAGGGCTTGGCGCGTTCATCGAGCTGGAGTTGATCGCCGAGACGGCCGGCGTGGAGGCGGCCACGCGGTGCATCACGTCGCTGGCCGAGGCCATCGGGCTCGAACGAAGCGAGCGGCGGAGCTATTTGGAATTGGTGATGGAGCAGGCCGGCGGGCAATGAATTGCCGCGGCAAAACTGCACTTTCGCCGGTTTCTCCAATTTGCAATACTCTAGGTGAGAGCTGCGCGACCCCAAAGCGGAGAAACCGGATATGGACGTCGTCAGCCAAGCAGTGCGGGATTTCGGAGCGATTGTGCTGGCCGCAATCCTCTTGGTGTACGTCGGGAGCATTTTCTGGGCTTATCAGGATGCAAAGGCGCGAGACAAATCGGGATGCCTCGTCGCGTTATTGGTGGCATTCTTGAGTTGGCCCTTGGGACTGATCGTATGGCTTGTTTTCAGGCCGGGCCAATCTGCAATAGTGCGGACCGCCTACATTCCGTGCCCGTGTGGGCAGAAGTTGCCGGTTCACGAGCGACAAGCAGGCACAAAGGTGACTTGTCGTTCCTGCGGTGCGCAAGTTACGGTTCCGCCCTTGACGCAACTGCGAAAAATCCTTGTCGAAGAAGGATTTGCGGGTAAGTCAACCAATCAATAGACAGATGCCGCACAGGAAGCGGACTGACCCGTGATGCGACCATCCCAGCCATTGACGATCTTCTTCTCGGTCGGCGAACCGAGCGGCGACCTGCACGGGGCCAACTTGATCCGGCAGTTGCAGCGTCAGTGCCCGGGAATTCAGGCCGTCGGTTACGGCGGCCCGAAAATGGCCGAAGCGGGCTGCCGCCTGCACGCCGACCTGACCGCCCTGGCCGTGATGTGGTTCGCCCGCGTGTTGGCCAACTTGCACAAGTTCTGGGGCCTGGTGAGCCGCGCCGACCGCTTCTTCCGCCATCATCGGCCGGACGCCGTGGTGCTGATCGACTATCCGGGGTTGAATTGGTGGATCGCCCGGCGGGCGAAGGTCCACGGCATTCCCGTCTTCTACTATACGCCGCCGCAGATTTGGGCTTGGGCCCGGTGGCGCGTCGAGAAGATGCGGCGTCTGGCCGATCACGTGCTGTGCAGCCTGCCGTTCGAGGAGGCGTGGTTCCGTGCGCACGGCTGCAACGCCACCTTCGTCGGCCACCCGTTCTTCGACGAAGTCCGCCGCCATCCGTACGACGAGCAATTTCTCGAAGCGCACCGCACACGCCAGGGCCCATTGGTGGCAATTCTGCCCGGCTCGCGGACGCAGGAAGTCACGCATAACCTCCGCTGGTTTCTCAAGGCGGCCAAACTGATTCGCCGGCAGGTGCCCGACGTACGGTTCGCCCTGGCGTCGTTCAAGCCGCACCAGGCCGAGATCGCCCGGAAAATGGTCGCAGCGGCAGGGGGACAGCCCCATTTTTACGGCGGCGAAGCCGAATCTCCGGGCGAAGCCGACGACGACGCGAAAATCGGGACAGTCCCCAGCAGCCTGCCCATTGAAATCTGCGTGGGCAAGACGCCCGAGTTGATGCGGTTGGCCGATTGTGCGATGTCGGTCTCGGGCTCCGTTTCGCTCGAGTTGCTCTACCACACGACGCCGACCGTGATTCTCTATTGGATCAACCGGTTCGCGTACATCGTGCAAGGGTTCTTCGTCAAGGTGAAGTACATCACCCTGGTCAATCTGCTGGCCGCGGGGGGGCTTGATGCCGAGGCCGAGGCCCAACGGGCACTGTTCCCCGAGCATCTCACCTGCGAGGATCGGTCGGCCGAGATTGCGGGGCATATTATCGAGTGGCTCAGCAATCCGGCCGCCCGGGCGGCGCGGGTCGAAGAGTTGGCCGCCCTGAAGGCCAAGGTGGCACACGGCGGGGCATCGAGCCGGGCGGCCACGTATATCATCGAAACGCTCGACAAACAGCGCCCGTCGTTGGCCGGACCGCACTTCCTGACAAGAAAACACGCGGGGCGTGGCGAGGGAAAAGGCGAGAGTCGCGATCGCACGAGTGCCGCAGTCGGCGGCTAGCCGGCAGCCGCCTTCCTGTCGCTTCCGTCCGTGCCCCTTCCGCCGTCGGTTCGCCGTGCCTATGCTATTGTCTGTGCTAGAACGGCCCTTCTGGAGCCACATCGTGTTCGGTGAGCCCCCGCGAACTCAGTTCGATCTCAACTTCTCGTTGTTGGGCATTCCCGTCCGGATACATCCGATGTTTTGGTTGGTGGCCGTGCTGCTGGGGCCCAAACGGCAGGATCCGGCCACCCTGCTGACCTGGGTCGTCGCTGTTTTTATCGCCATTCTGGTGCATGAAATGGGACACGCCGTGGTCGCTCGGACGTACAGGTATCGTCCGTGGATCGTCCTCTACACCGCGGGCGGCCTGACCTGCTACGATCCGGGCCACGATTCGCGCTCGCCAGGCTCCGCTGCCGCTGCGGCAAATCGTCATTAGTGCCGCCGGTCCCGTAGCCGGCTTCCTGCTGGCCGCCCTATTGCTGCTGGGCTTGGTGCTAGCCGGCTACCGCAATCACATCTTTTTCACCGATCCCTGGGGACTCGTGCCGCTGGTCATCCTGCCCAACAAGCAGTTGACGATGTTCCTTTACCACTTGTTCTACATCTGTGTCCTGTGGGGACTGGTCAACCTTCTTCCCATCTATCCCTTGGACGGCGGACAGATGGCCCGCGAGCTGATCGTGAAGCTGAACCCGCGCGAGGGCATCCGGCAATCGTTGTTATTGTCGATTATCGCTGCGGTGGTGATGGCGGCCTATGGGCTGAGCCGCCAGGATTGGTTCATCGCGCTATTGTTCGGCTACTTCGCCTACTCCAGCTACGCCATTCTGCAAGCCTATGGCGGCCATCGCGAGCTGTGACCGCCCCGATGCGCTGGGGGCCGGCGATGGTTCGCCGACTTTTCTTCCAAAACGACAACGATTTTCTGAGCGAGCACTTGCAAGACTTCTCGAAAACGGTAAAACATAGTCATGGCGGGCGACGCTGAGTATCCGACGGTCGGAGCTGATCGGCCCGAGGCCCGCTGGAAATCTTGACGGAGGAATGACTGTGGCCAAGAAGAAAGCTGCCAAGAAGGCCCCCGCGGCCAAGAAGGCCGCCAAGAAGAAGCCGGCGAAGAAGGCCAAGAAGATGGCTTGCTGCTGCAAGTAATTGCAGAAAGCTCGCGATCGGCCTGAAGCCGCGCAAACTCGCACCGACTACGACGAGAAAGGGCCGCCGGGAGAACGTATCCCGGCGGCCCTAAGTGTTTTGGGATAAAGGGTTCAGACGTCAGGAGTCAGAAGCGATCTACCCCAGCACGGGCAGCGTCGGCAGCGCGGGCGTTGGCGATGCTGGGCCGCCAGATTGCCGACGAAATTGCGGCAGATCGCCTCCAAATACGGCCCGCGCCGTGGGCTCGTCGAAGGCCGACCGCACGCGGCCCTCGTCGGCCTGGATGCGCAGTTCCGTGGAGATCGGCACTTCGCCGAGGAACGGCACGCCCAGTTCCGCCGCCCGGCGCTTCGCCCCGCCGGAGCCGAAAATGTCGTGCCGGGCGTTGCAGTTGGGACAGACGAAGAAACTCATGTTCTCCACCATGCCCAGCACCTCCACGTGGACCTTGCGGAACATGGCGATGGCCTTCACGGCGTCCAGCAGGGCCACGTCCTGCGGCGTGCAGACGACCACCGCCCCGGTAAGCGGCAGCAATTGGGAAAGCGACAACGCCACGTCGCCCGTGCCCGGCGGCATGTCGATAATCAAATAATCGAGATCGCCCCAGGCCGTGTCGCGGAGGAACTGCGTCAGGGCCGTGTGCAGCATCGGCCCGCGCCAAATCACCGCCTCGCCCTCGGGCACCAGAAAACCCATCGACATCATCCGCAGCCCATCGACGACCACCGGCTGGATGCGGTCGTCGACGATCTGCGGCCGCTCGCGGCTGCCCAACAGGTGCGGAATGCTGGGCCCATAGACGTCGGCATCCATCAGGCCGACCTCGCAGCCCGCCCGGCGCAGCCCATAGGCGAGATAGGCGGCCATCGAGCTCTTGCCGACGCCGCCTTTGCCCGATCCGATCGCCACCACGGTCTTGGCCGCCAGTCCGATCTCGCCCAGCTTCTCCGGTTTGCGTTGATGAACGGCCAGTTCCACGGTCACCTCCAGACCGGGGAACCGCCGGCGGAGAAGTTCGGCCAGCTCGGCGCGGGTTTGTTCCCACACCGGGGCCGACCAGGTGGTCAACCCCAAAGTGACCGACAGGCGTCGGCCGTCCAGGCGCAGGCCGTGGACCTGTTCGAGTTGCGTGATGCTGCGGCCCGTCTCCGGGTCCGTGAACTCGGCCAATGCGGCCCGAACGGCGGCTTCGGTCAGGTTGGTTGTTAGGCATCGTTGCGTTTGCCTCTGGTTCAGATTCGGTACGGAAATCCGTCTGCAGTGGAGTCCGCGTCGAAATTGCACACCCCGGCTTCATGCTATCTGCCTCGTGTCTTCCTTTCCCGCCGCTCGCCGCTCTCTCTGCCCACGGCAAGCTTGCCCAAATCCGTTCGGTGAGACTCTGCTGCGGCGGCGGCACCTGGGCCAGATGGCGGCAGGCCAATTGGGCCAAGGCGGCCGACCTGACGGGGCGAGCAGACGAAATGCACCGCCCCCGCCTCGCGCATCAGCCACTCGTAGCCGGCCAGCCGACGGTCGGCCACGACCGCCAGCCGGCCGGGAACTCGCGGGGCTGCCGCGGCCATGCGGCGCAACAGTCCGGCCATGTCGCCGCCGAGTTCCAGGACCACAAACGATGCGGGGCTCTGGGCCAGTTCGTTCCAGCAATCGGCCAGCGTTCGCGTTTCCCAAACGCGAACGCCCGCCTCGGCCAATTCGCGTCGCAAGCGCCACGGCCCAGCGTCCCGTGCGTTCGCAGACAATCAGCCGCGCCGCAGCGGACGTCGGACGCCATGCCGGCGGCCGCCAAACGGTCAGGAATCCATATTTCTCTCCCCTCCCCCATCCCCGTCGGCCGCTGCTCCTGCTGCTCCTCTCTGCTCTCCCCTCTATTCGAGTCCCAACTGCACCATGCGCCGGTAGAGCCGGGGGCGGGTCATGCCGAGCAGCCGGGCCGCCCGGGCCTTGTTGCCCTTCGCCCGGGCCAGGGCCCGACGGATCAATTCACGTTCGACACGGCCGAGATACTCGTCTAGGACGATGGTTTCTTCGTGGCGGCGGGGCTGGGCGGCCGCCTGGGCTGGCCAAGTGGAGCCGCTCGGGCAGGTCGGCCACGTCGATTTCCGGGCCCGCCGCCCGCTGGTGCGCCTCGGCGACCACTTGGGCCAACTCATCGAGATTACCGGGCCAGGCATAGGCGTCGAGCCGATCGAGGGCCGCCTGGGTGAAACCGCCGATCTGCCGCGTGTCCCGCCGCGTTGAGATCTTCCAGAAACAACTGGGCCAAGAGCGGCAGGTCGTCGCGTCGCTCGCGCCAACGGCGGCAGCTCGATGACGATCGTGCTCAGGGCGGCGGCCAGGTCGTCGCGGAACTCGCCCGCCGCGCCAATTCGGCCAGCGGCGCCGGCGGCCGTGGCCATCAGCCGCCAGGCGAGCGGCCGCCGCGACAAACAGGCCGGCCAGTTCCACCTGCACGTCGGCTGCAAGTTCGTCCGACCCGATGCAGCAGCAGCGTGCCCGGAGACGGCCTGGTCGCCCGAGCACGTTTCCCCGGGCAACGGCCGCCGCCACCGCTTCAAGCAAGTCCGGCGCCCAGCAGAGAACAATCCAAAGGAATCAGTTCCGGCGGATGTCGGCTGCCAGGCGTTTTCCAGCCCCGTCGGACTGCTCCATAATGGATGGCGGCGGCCAAGTGCTGGCGGCCGCTGCCCGGCGGACCGACCAACAGCACGCTGCATCGGCTGGCGGCGGCCAGCTCGACCTGCCGCCGCGCCAGCCGCATCGCCGGACCTGTGCCGATCAGGCGATCGGCCCGATAGCGGGCGGCGGCCTCCTGCCGGAAGCGGCGAACGTGCTCGTGCAAGGCCGCCGCAGCGGTTCGGCGGCGGGCGGCGGTTGTTCCTGATGGGAACTGTCAAAACGCTCGCCCTCGGCGGCAGCCGGCGGTTGGTCCGCCGGCTCCACAAGGCGATCACTCCCAGCACGTCCTCCGCCCCATCCCCGAGCGGGAGGAAATCGGGCCTTTCGTTCGATCAGCCGTCCGTCGTCGGCCACGCGCGAGACCGTGGCGACGGCCATTTCGCCCGCCGAGCACTCGCGGCGGCGGGCACAGCCGCGCCGCCACGGCGTCGGGGCCCGCCACCGCCGGATCGGAATGATACGCACACCGCCGGCCCGAGCGATCTCCTCGGACGCGGCACCTAACCACTCCTGGCACGCCCGATTGATAAAAACGATCGTCAGGTCCTCGTCGAGTACGTAGATCGGCTGATTGGCCGAGTTGAACAGCCTGGCAAGTTCGGTGGCGGGGGGGCGTTGAGGAGACATACGAGCGGCCGCAGGCAGGTTTTTCGCAAGTTTTGGTCCGATACTTCCGCGGGGTGACACCTTGTTGTCACTCCCCTCCTCGATAATAGCAGCGAAGGCGGTCGCTGCAAACGGTCGGCCGCTGGTCACAGCGAACCGGCCCGGCACTTGAGCACCGTGGTGGGGCTCTTCGGTCGGTATTGCCGGCGCAGCCGCCACTCCAGGCCGTGGGGCAGACTGGGGTGGCGGCATGTCTTGCGCCGAGGCAGCGGCTGGCCGGGACGGCCCGGCTGGCTTCCCGCATCAACGGGCCGGGGTTCACGCCGATGCCGATCAGCAGCAGCGCGCAGGCCACGGCCGCCCACCACGCCGCCGCGCCGCCCTGCGCCCGGGGCGTGGCCAACGGCGTGCGGAAATACATCACCGCCACGATCCGCAGGTAATAGGCCGCGGCCACGGCCGCGTTCAAGACGCCGACAACCGCCAGAGCCCGTAAACATGAACCGCAATCCGCCCGGCGGCAGCCGCTTCGCTGCCGACGTTCAGCGCGCTGCCGAACACCAGCAGCTTCCCCCAAAAGCCGGCCAGCGGCGGAACGCCCGTCAGGCTGAGCATGCACACCGCCAGCACGGCGGCGGCCAGCGGACGGGTTCGTCCCAGGCCGGCCAACTCGTCCACGCCGTCGATGCGGCGATCGGGACGGCCCAAGTGTTCCAGCACGGCAAATGCGCCGATGGTGGCCGTCGCATAGCTGACCAGATAGAACCCGAGGGCGGCAACTCCCGTTCCAGCGGGCCGGGCCCGTTGCCGGTGGCCAGCGCCACGGCCAGCCCAATCAGCATGTAGCCCGCGTTGGCAATCGACGAATAGGCCAGCAGCCGGCGGAGATCGTCCTGCCAGAGGGCCATCACGTTGCCCAAGGTCATCGTCAGCGCGGACACTCCCGCAGCCACCTGCCACGAGTGGGGTTCCATGCTGCGGCATGGCGACCACGAGGATCCGCACCAGCGCGATCGAATCCGGCCGCCTTGGGCACCACCGACAACAGCGCCGCGTTGGGGTGCGTGGTGCCCTGGTAGACGTCGGGGCATAGAAGTGGAACGGCACGGCCGTCATTTTGAAACACAAGCCGGCGAAACAGAGCATCATCGCCAATTTGGCCAGCTCGGCGAAGCCGGTGGGCAGCGTTTGCGCCGCGTCCAGGGCCGATCGCAGGGCGGCCAAGGCCGTCGAACCCCGCGATTCCGTAGAGGAAGCTGAACCCGTACAAAAGAATCGCCGAGCTTAGCACGCTGAGAAAGAAGTACTTGGCGGTTGCTTCCTGGCTGGAGGCGTCGCGACGCCCCAAGGAGAGCAGCACGTACGTGGGGATCGAAATCAGCTCCAGACCCACAAACAGCAGCACCAATTCGCCCGCTCCGCTGACGAACATCAAACCGGCGATGGTCAACAACAACGAGCCGGTGTATTCGGACGTGCCGCCGGGCATGAGCGGCCGCCAGCCCAGCAGCACCAACATCGCGCCGAAGCCGAGCGCCAGCCATCGGCTATGCCAAGCCAAGGTGTCGAGATGGAGCGGCGACCTGCCGTCGTGGGCCCTCCTTGCAACCACAAGGCCCCGGCCGCCAGCAGCACGGCCAACGCCGCGATCCAACGCCACGGGCGTTCGGCCTCCCAGAATGCCCCGCCGAGATAGATCGCCACCGCGGCGGCGATCAACACGATCTCGGGCGTCAGCAGACAGAGGGTCGCGGTGGTCGTCATGGCACTTCTTTCCTAGTCCTCCCGCTGTCGCGCTCCACGTGGGAACGCCCCATCGGCCGCTCTGCGGCCATCAAGCGGCGATCGCCGGCGCTACCCTGCCCCGCGGAGCCCGGCGACGAAAAATCCCTCTCCGCCGCTTGCATTGCCGCCTTGGTGAGTTGATCCAACTTCGGCGCCATGCGGTCGAGGAAGAATCGCGGTTGCAGCCCGATCCAGAAAACGAACACCAGCGGCAACGTCAAGCAGACGATTTCGCGCAGCGAAAGATCGCGCACCGGACCGTGCTCCTGGCCCTCTTCCGCGGCATGGGCGGATGGAGTTGGTTCATCCAGCGGTCCAAAGAACACCCGCTGGTAGAGCCACAGCATGTACCAGGCGCCCAGCACAACGCCGCTGGTGCTCAGCACGGCGATGGTGCGGAATTGCAGCGAGTAGGCGGCGGGCGCATCGGCCCAACCGCGCTGGAACATGCCCAACAGGAGCAGGAACTCACCGACAAAACCATTCAGGCCCGGCAAACCGATGCTCGAAAGCGTGAGCACCAACGCGAAGAAGCCAAGCACCGGCAGCCGCCGGGCCAGCCCGCCGAGAGCGGCGATTTGCCGGGTGTGATACCGCTCGTAGAGCATGCCCACCACGGCGAACAACCCGCCGGTCGACAGCCCATGATTGATCATTTGCAAAACGCCGCCTTGGACGCTCAATCGGTTCAGCGCGAACAATCCCAACATGCAGAAGCCCATATGGCTGACGCTGGAATAGGCGATCAACCGTTTCATGTCGCTTTGGGCCAGGGCCACCAGCGCCCCGTAAATGATGCCCGCCACGGAGATCCAGAGGAGCCATGGCATGAGCATGGCGGTGGCCGCCGGCAGCATGGGCAGGCAGAAGCGAGCGAAACCGTAGGTGCCGACCTTCAGCAACACGCCGGCCAGGATTACGCTTCCCGCCGTCGGCGCCTGCACGTGGGCCAGCGGCAGCCAGGTATGCAGCGGAAACAGCGGCACCTTGACGGCAAAGCCGGCAAACAGCGCCAAGAAAACCCACGTTTGCATCGCCTGGGGCATGGGACGTTCGCCCAGCGAAGCCGTCAATTCGGGAATGGAAAACGTCAATCGGCCGGCAGGTACGCTCGCGCCGGGCTGATACCAGACCCAGAACACGACCACTAGCAAGCCGAACAACGTAAGCACGCTGCCGGCCAACGTGAACAAGAAGAACTTCATCGCCGCATGACGCCGCTCCTCGCTCCCCCAAATGCCGATCAGGAAGAACAAGGGAACCAACGTGAACTCGAAGAACAAATAGAAGAGAATGATGTCCCGGGCGACGAACACGCCGAGCATGCCCGTTTCCAGAACAAGCAACAAGCGATAGTAGAGGGCGGCCTGCTGCCGGATGGCCTCCCAACCGACCAGCACCGCCACGACCATCAACAGCGCCGTGAGCGCGAAGAACCAAAGGCTCAGGCCATCCAGGGCGACACTGAAACGGATGTCGATCAGCGCGCCGCTTTCGGCGAGCCACTTCAGGTCGGCGCCGGCAAAAGGTTCGGTCCCGCCCGGATACCCGGCCACCAGCACGCCCGCCATGCCCAGCACCGCCAGCGCGATCAAGAGCGCCCCTCGCGCAACGCGCGATCGCCGTGGAGCAACAACGCGCCGGCCAGCGGCAGCAGCAGGGTGATTAACAACAGGGTTGCCATCGTCATCGACTCGTCCCCTTCCCGACCGCCAACCGCAGGCGGGTCGGGCGAGGGGAGTTACGTTTCACATCAATAACACTCCCATCAACACCAGCAGCCCCACGACCATCGCGAGGGCATAAAACTGGAGCAGACCATTTTGGGCCGGCCGCAGCGATGCGCCCAGCCGCTTCGGCAGGCTGCCGCACAAGTCCACCAGGCCGTCGATCACCTGCCGATCGAACCAGGCGGCAAGCCATGCGACGCCCAGCAGCGGCCACACCACAAACAGCGTGTACAGCGGATCGAAAAAGAACTTGTCATACGAAATGCTGTAGAGGCCGAAAACGTTCATCAGCCGGGCAAGCCACGCCGCCTTCTTCGGGCTGCCGAGGTAGATGATCGCCGCCAGCAGGATTCCGCTCATCGTGACTACCGTGCTCACCAGGCCGATGTTGCCGCGCCCGGCGGTTTCCGCCGCCGCGTGGACGCTTTCTCGCGTCAGGTAGGCCAACGACGGGGTGTGCGCACAGAAAGTCGGCAAATCCATGCGTCCACTCGAAGTACGCGCCGACGGTCAACGCTCCGAAAGCCAGCACGATCAAGGGGCCGGTCATCGTGCCGGACGATTCATGGGCGTGATGTCCCGCCTCGGGCGGAATCCGCTCGGGGCCGTAGAACGTCAAGAAGAACGGCCGAAACATGTAAAAATCGATCAGCAGCACGCCCACCAGCGCGGTGGCGAAGAGGATTCCGTAGAGATTCTCCTCGCCACCCGGGCCCGCCCGCTGTTGAACCGCCAGAAGGATCGCGTCCTTGCTGAAGAAACCGGCAAAAGGCCAGAGCCCGGCGATGGCCAGGCAGCCGAACAGAAACGTCCCGTGCGTGACGGGCATGCGGCGGCGGAGACCGCCCAGCCGGCGGATGTCGATCACTCCGCCCATCGCGTGCATCACGCTGCCGGCGCCAAGGAACAACAGGGCCTTGAAGAAGGCGTGCGTCAACAGATGGAACATGCCGGCGGTGACTCCCAGCAGCGTGCCCGTGCCCAGGGCGATGAACATGTAGCCGAGGTGGCTGATGGTCGAGTAGGCGAGGATGCGTTTCAGATCGGTCTGGGTGATGGCGATGATCCCGCCCAGCAGGGCCGTGATGCCGCCGATCGTGGCGACAACATATTGGGCATCGACCGACTGGGCGAAAAGCGGCGTGCAGCGGGCCACCATGTACACGCCCGCCGTGACCATCGTCGCCGCGTGGATCAGCGCGCTGACCGGCGAGGGGCCCTCCATCGCGTCGGGCAACCATACGTGCAAAGGAAACTGCGCGCTCTTGCCGCACGCGCCCGACATCAACAACAGGCAAATTGTTGTGGCTTGCCAGCCGCCGGCAAACGGCACGAGCCCGTCCAATCGCTTCTGTCCCAGCACGCCCGCCACGTCCGTGTCGTGAAAGTTCAAGGTGCCGTAGGTGGTCCAGATCAGGAACACGCCCAGCGCGAAACCGAAGTCGCCGAGGCGCGTGACGAGAAACGCTTTCTTGCCGGCCGCGGCCGCCGCCGGCTTCTCATACCAGAAGCCGATCAGCAGGTAGCTGCACAGGCCCACCGCCTCCCAGAACACATAAAGCAACACGAAATTGCTCGCCGAAACGAGCATCGTCATCGAGAAGACGAACAGCGAGATATAGGTGAAGAACCGCCAATAGCCCGGATCGCCGTGCATGTAGCCGATCGAGTAAATCGCCACCAGCGTGGAGATGCACGTGACGATGGCCAGCATGGCGGCGGTCAAGGGATCCGCTTGCAGGGCGATGTCGACGGAGAACGTGCCCGATGGGGAAAACTGAAATTCGCGCGGAGCGGCCGAGCCCGGCGTTGCCGAAACCTTTTCCGCGCCGATGGGAATGGCGCCCAGATCGGCCCAGCGCCACAGGCTGACGACCTGGCTGGGCGGTAAGCGCTCGTCGATCCGCTGCTGCACCTGAAACACCAAGACGATGCTGGCCACGAAGCTCGAGCGCCACCGCGGCGACCGTGGGCAGATGGCTCCGCCCGCGCAATACCCGCGGGCCCAGGACGGCCGTCAACAGCGTGGCCGCCAGGGGCAGGGCGGGAATCAGGATCAAAAGCGCCTTGATGTCCAACATGGGGGAAAAGGTTGAATGCCGAGGGATGAAGAGAACGACGGTGCGCCGCGGCGCCTTCTATTCATCCTTCATCCCTCATCCTTCTTCCTTGATTAAACCTGCGACCGGTACTCGATTTCTTCCCTTGGAATCTCCGGCTGCACGCCGGCGGGGGTTAAGTGGGGCAACGGTTCGAACTGATCCTCGGCCGCCGGCGGCAGCGGCTCGTCATGGAACGCCGGCTGATTGGCCTCGCGCAGCACGTGCCACTCGGCCACGTCGAGCTTGCCGCGGCGGTAGAACAAGGTCGTGACCAAGGCCAAGGCGACCGCCGCCTCGCAGGCCGCCACGGCAATGATGAACAACACCAACATCTGGCCGCCGAACTCGTTATGAAAGCGGCTCCACGCCACCAGGCTTGTCGACACGCCCTGCAACATAATCTCCACCGAAAGGAACATCACGATCATGTTCCGCCGGCTCAAGAAACCGATCAAGCCGATGCCGAACAGCAGTGCACCGACGATCAAGTAGTTGTCCAACAGGGCAATTTCGCGGTTCATGGGCTTCGACGATCCTCTTCTTCTTTGAGCAGCAATTTTCCTTGTGTCACGATGACGCTCGCGCCCACCAAGGCAACCAGCAGCAGCGTGCCGGCGATGTCGACGGCGATCAAATGCCGCCCGAACAACTCGCCGCCCAACCGGGCGACGTGCTGGGGAGTCAGGATGCCGTCGGCCAGGGCTTCGGCCGCCGGCGCCGCGATCGGCTGGGCGAGCGGCTGGGCGGGCGAGAACACCCGGCCGATCGTCATCGACAGGATTCCCACGATCACAATTCCCGTGGACGCCGAAATCAGCGCCTCCCAACTCACGCGGTCATAGGGCGCTTTGCCCTCCGGCTGGGCCAGCATGAGCACGAACAGGAAGGTAACCAAAATGGCCCCCGCATAGACGACCACCGTGGCCACAGCCAGGAACTGCGCACCGGTAAAGAGGAACAGCCCGGCGGTGCCCAGCAACGATTGGCCAAACCAGATCGCGCAGTACACGGGATTCCGGAAGGTGACGGCGGCGGCGGCGGAGACGACCGTGACGCCCGCCAGTATCAGGAACAGGCCGTCGGCCATCCAGTCGCCCAGGCGCGGCACCTGCGAGGCGCCCAGCCCGAGGGCGATGGCGCTCAGGACGATGCCCACGCCGCGTCCGCGCGGTGCCGCGGGGCAGCATGAGCCACATGCCCAGCGCGGCCAGCAAGGTGGTGAGAGTCAGAATGCGGTGCGGATCAGACATGTTTAGGATCGGCGCTCGGGGGACGCGCGTCGCGGGACGGGGTGCGGTTCAACTCCTGCACCCGCCGCCTCCGGCGCCGCCCCCCTTTGGGTTCTCATCGGCTCGGCGTCTTTCGTTTGATCGTAGACGCTCAACAGTTTCTCTTTGTCGAAAATCATCTCTTCGCGACTCTTGCCGGACAGGTCGTAAAGGCTCGTCAACTCGATGGCGTCAACCGGGCAGGCCTCTTCACACATGCCGCAGAAAATACACCGCAGTTCGTCGATGGTGAAGGTCTGCGGATATTTTTCGCGGTCGGGCCAGGGGCTTTCGGCGGCCACGATGTCGATGCAATGGGCCGGGCACGCCGTGGCGCAGAGGAAGCACGCCACGCACTTCACCCGCCCCTGCTGATCGCGATTGAGCCGGTGGGCGCCGCGATAAATCAGCGGATCGGGAATCTTGTGCCGCGTCTCCGGCGATTGCACCGTCTTCTTGCGGCTAAAAAGGTGACGAAACGTCGTGGTCAACCCCTGGGCGAAGAGCAAGAGGTACGACCTTCCGAACAGTCCCAATCGGGGCTCTTTCACCCAGGCAATACTCTTGTCGTTCGCTTTCATGGTCATTCCGGAAAATCGCCATTCGGCCGCAGTCCGCGCCGCGGATGGTTGCCGCTGGACGTGGGATCGGCCACCGTGACCACCAGCCAGGAAATCAGCATGACGATCCAACCGACGATCACCAGGCCCGCCGCGGGCGATAAGTTCACCAAGGGCGCCAGGCGCTCGCCGTACTCCAGCCACACCGCCACCACGATCAGGTTCACCAGCCCCCAGGGAATCATCACCTTCCAGCCGACGTCCATCAGTTGATCGTAGCGAAACCGCGGCCAGCTCCAGCGGGCGAGCATGAAAAACAGGATGACGACCATCACTTTCGCCAGCAGCACGACGATCCGCAGCAGCGCCACCGTCCAGGTGATCAGGTCGTCCGAACCCGTCATCGGAATCACGCGGCCGCCAAGATGAAGGTCCCACAAGTGCCAGCCGCCGAGAAAGAGAATCACGATCAGAAAGGCGGCCGTTACCATGTGTAAAAACTCGGCCACCATATACATCATCAGCTTGATGCCGGAGTATTCGGTATGGTACCCGCCGACAAGTTCCTGCTCGGCCTCGGGCAGATCGAAGGGGAGCCTGGCCGCTTCGGCAAACGCGGCCACGCAGAAAACCACGAACCCCAACGGTTGGCTGAACACATTCCACGTGCCGGTCTGCGCCTGCTGCGAAATGATCGTATCGAGCCGGAGCGAGCCGGCCGTCAGCACCACGCCGAGGATGCCCAGCCCAAACGGCAGTTCGTAAGAAATCAATTGGGCGCTGCTGCCATGCCTCCCAAGAAGCTGTACTTGTTGTTGCTCGCCCAGCCGCCCAACACCACGCCGTACACGGCAATGCTGCTGACGGCAAACACGTAGATCATGCCCACGTCCACGTCCGGGGCGGCGATCAGGCGGATCGGCTGCTTAATGCCCCACGAAGCCGGGAAGACGTCGGGCGGGATTACGCTGCCGAACGGAATCACGGCGAATGCGACCACCGCCGCCACAAAAATGGCCATCGGGGCCACGAAGAACAGCTTTTTGTCAACGTGGCTGGGGGTGAACTCGGCTTTGAAAATGAACTTTACACCGTCGGCCAGCGGTTGGCCCAGCCCGAACAATCGAATCTTCGTCAGCGGGACGCCCACGCGGTTCGGCCCCAAACGGTCCTGGATCCACGCCGCGATCCATCGCTCCAAGAGCACCAGATAGGCCGCGGCCGTCATCAGGGCGCCGATCAACAGAGCGATCTTCAGCAGAGGTTCAAGCAAGAGCAGCATGGTCGATGACGACTTTCCATCGTTGGATCAGTTGTGGGGATGGCCGTTGTGGAGCCATCCCTTGTTTCGCGGGCGGCCGTGCAACTGCCGCCCCAACGTTTGACCTTCGTACTCCTTATCTCGCATCTCCCCCGGCCAACATGTTTGATCGCAGGTCCACACCGAACTCGGACGCGGCGCCCAAGGCCGCGGAGAAATAAAGGAGTTCGCCGGCTGCTTCCTCCAGCACGGCGCGAGAATCATATAGCCCTTTCCGCCCCAACAACTCCCAGAAGAGACTGCCCTCGCTGCGGACGCCCATCGGCGGGCGGATCGCCCACGGCGCCGATTGCAGCCGGTCGCCCCGATTGACGTACGAGCCGTCGCGTTCGGCATAGGCGGCGCCGGGCAGGGCGTAGGCCGCACGTTCGGAAAGCGGCGAAGGAAACAAATCCTGCACCACCAGCAGCTTCAGCCGCCCGAATCGCTGCGCCGTGCCCGCGTCGATCCAATCGCACTTGTATCCGCCGGAAACCCACGCCGCCCTGCACCGCGCCTTGGTCCAATTCCGGCAAGAACTGCTCGAAGGTCATGACGCGGTGGGCGAAATGGGCGATGATCGCTTCCACGCCGCGGCGATTGGGGCATTTTTCCGCCGCGATCACGAATCCCTTGGGGAATCGCTCGTCCTCGCCCGCCGTCGGCGCCGGCCCGAGCACCAACAACGCCTCGCCGTCAATTCCCCGGATGAACTTGCACAGCAGATACGCCTCTTCGACCGTCAGATAGGGCGAAACCACGGCTGCCAGTCGGCCCGCGCTGCGCAACGTGCGATTCAACTCCTCCGGCAAACCAACCCAATCAACCGAAGATTGGCCGGGAGAGGGAAGTGAACACACGGGCCGCGTCAGCCGCCGCGGATTGTGGACGTGCGGATAATCGTACCGGCCGTCGTTGCAAATCCACCACCGGTTCACAAACGGATTTTCGCGCGGCTTGATGCGATAGATATGGTCCTGGTTCTCCTCGATCCAGATCGAGCAGCCGGTGGCGCAACCGGTACACACGCCGCGGTGCCGCCGCAGAAACCATACCCGCTGCCGGTAGAGAAAATCCTTGTCGCCCAGCGCGCCCACCGGGCATAGGTCAACCACGTTGCCGGAGAGCTGGTTGTGCAGCGGGAAATCGGGCACGACGTCGATTTCCTCGTGAGCGCCGCGGCCGGTGAACATCAATTCGTTAGTGCCGCTGATCTCGGCCGTAAACCGCACGCACCGGCTGCACAGCACGCAACGATCGACGAACAAGGTGACGTCGCCGATGTCGCGGCGGCGGCTGGTGAAGGGGCGAATGTCGGCCCGGCGATCCTGCTGGCCGTATTGGAAATGATAATCCTGCAAAACGCATTCGCCCGCCTTGTCGCAAATGGGGCAATCGATCGGATGCCGCAGCAACAGCCCCTCCTCGACCATCGCCCGGGCCCGGGCCACTTTCTCGCTGTTCGTGACCAGCACCATGTTGTCCGCGACGATCGTGTTGCAGGCGGGCGAGAGCTTCGGCTGCATCGTGATCTTGCCGGTCTTGGGATCGCGCGCGCCGACTTCGACCAGGCACATGCGGCAACTGCCCACCACCGTCAAGCCCGGATGCCAACAGTAGTAGGGAATCTCGATACCGGCCAGCTTGGCGGCCTCGATGCCGTTGAGCCGCCGCCCGGCGGGGATTTCGATCTCGCGGTTGTCAATCAGGATGGTAGGCATGGACACAGGATTGCAGATTCGAGATCGGAACTTCACAGGTCAGGCGACCCGTGCCTGACAATATACGGTGTGTGCGCTAAACGGACCCCGCCGCCACGGCGTCGGCGTTCTCCCACGCCGGCACCGGTTGGCTGACCATATATCCTCCCGGATTTGTACGCTTGATGTACTCCTCGAACTCACCGCGGAATTTACGGATGGCATTCTTCATCGGCCAGGCGGCGCCGTCGGCCAGGCCGCAAATTGTCGTGCCCGGAATAATGCCGATCGAGTCGCCGATCTCCAGCAACAGGTCGAGGTCTCGCAGCCGCCCGCGGCCCGCCTTCATCCGTTCCAACATCTGCACGGCCCAGTGCGTGCCTTCGCGGCAGGGCGTGCACTGGCCGCAGCTCTCATGGGCGAAAAAACGGCAACTATTGTGCAGAAAATCAATCATCGAATAGGTTTCATCGAGCACAACCACGCAGGCCGTGCCGACGCCCAGGCAGCCAACGCGCATCGGCGCCGAGAAATCCAACGGCGTATCGAACTCGGCTTCGGTCATCACGCCGGTGCTGAGCCCGCCGGGGACGGCGGCCTTTGCCTTGCGGCCCTTCCACACGCCGCCGCCGAACTCCTCGACGAGTTGCCGCACCGTGATGCCCAGCGGCGCTTCGTAGCAACCGGGCCGGTTCACGTGGCCGCTCAGCCCGTAGAGCTTTGGCCCGAAGCTGCCCGGATCGCGGGGATCATGCGGGTTCGGGCGGCGTGCCCATCGAGCGAAACCAGGCCACGCCGCGGTCGATGATCTGCTTTACGCAGGCCAGCGTCTCCACGTTGTTGACCACGGTCGGCTTGCGGAAGAGCCCTTCGACGGCCGGAAAGGGGGGCTTGATCCGCGGCCAGGCCCGCTTGCCTTCCAGGCTCTCGATCAGTCCCGTCTCTTCGCCGCAGACATAGGCCGCCGGCCCCGCGATGGATGAATAGATCGAGCGAAAATGGGCTGCCGAAAATGTTCTTGCCCAGGTATCCGGCGGCGTAGCACTCGTCGATGGCGGCCTGCATCCGCCGCATCGCCAGACCGTATTCGTAGCGCAAGTACACGTAGGCCGCGGCCGCCCGGGTGGCGTAGCAACTGACGATGATCCCTTCGACGATCTGGTGCGGATCAAGCTCCATCTGCACGCGGTTGATAAAGGTGCCCGGCTCGCTCTCGTCGGCATTGACGCAGAAGTAGACGGGTCCGGGATGATTTTCCGGCAGGAACGACCATTTCAGTCCGGTGGGAAAGCCGGCCCCGCCCCGGCCGCGGAGATTGCTGATTTCACCAGATCGACGACTTGCTTCGGGCTCATGTCCTTCAGCACGCGGCGCAGCCCGCGATACCCGCCGCCGGCCTCGTAAACGGCCAGCGTGTGGCTATCCTTCTTGTGGATGTTCGCCAATAGGACGGGTTCGTAGTGCATCGAGGGCAGAGATCGGGGTTCGCAGCTCAGTTGGCGCCGTCGGGACGGCACGCCGCTTGTGGTTTCGCATCGCGCCTGAGAGTGCCATTGATCAGTTCGTCGATCTTCTCTTCCGTCATGTTCTTATAGCAGCTCGTCGTTCACCAGGACCGCCGGGGCAACGTCGCAGCAGACCGAGACATTCGGCGAACTCGAGCGTTACGCGGCCGTCGGGCGTCGTTTCGCCCGGCTGGATGCCGAACTTCTCGCACAGACGCTCCAACAACTGTTCGCCGCCGCAGGCTGCGCAACTGATCGAGCGACAGACCCAAATCCGGATCCGCCCCAGCGGCTTGTCTTGCTTGAAAAACCCGTAGAAACTCAAGGTATCTTGCACCTGGGCCGGCGCCAGCTCGAGCAGTTCGGCGATTTCGACCACCGCCTGCGGTGGCACATAGCCGAGGCGTTCGTTGACCAGATGCAGCGCCGGCAGCGTCGCCGCTTGCCGCGTGGGATAGCGGGCGAAGCGGCTTTCGATTTGTTTTCGCAGCTCGGTGTCGAGTACCGCCATGCCACGCCCTTTCTACCGATCCAACTCCGCCGCAATGACGTTCAGGCTGCCCAACACGGCCACCACGTCGCTTAAGGTGTGGCCGCGAATCAGGTGGGGAAAAACGCTGAAATGAATGAACGACGGCGGGCGACAGCGGGCGCGATAGGCGCGCTGCGTGCCGTCGCCGACCACATAGAAGCCCAACTCCCCGTTCGGCGCCTCGGTGGCGCAATAGACTTCCTCATGGGGGACGGTAAAACCACGGTTGGTCATCACCAACTCGAAATGCGAGATCAGCCCTTCGATCGTCGAGAAGACGATGCCCTTGGGGGGCAGAATCTTGCGGGCGTCATCGCCCACGTTGACCGGCCCGCTCGGCAGATTCTCCACGGCCTGGTGAACGATCTTGATGCTTTCGCGCATCTCGCCCATGCGAACCAGGTAGCGGGCGTAGCAATCGCCCGCCTCGGCGCAACAGATGTTGAAATCGAGGTCCCCATAGACCAGATACGGTTCGTCCTTGCGGAGGTCGCGGGCGACGCCGCTGGCCCGGGCCACCGGACCCGTGCAACTGTGGTTGATGGCTTCGGCCTTGGTGAGCACGCCCACGCCGCGCGTGCGGCCGACAAAGATCCGGTTGCGGTTCATCAGCCGGTCCATGTCGGCGAGCGTCTTGGGAATCTGCTTCGAGGAACTCGCGGATCATGCGGATCGCCTTGGGCGAGGCGTCGTACATCAGTCCGCCCACGCGGGTGTAACTGTTCGTCAGGCGGGCGCCGCAGAGGGCCTCGAAAATGTCGTAGATTTGCTCGCGCGGGTTGAAGGCATAGATGAAGTGTGTGAACGCCCCCGTGTCGAGCCCCATCGCCCCCAGGCAGAGCAGATGGTCGGTGATCCGCGACAGCTCGCTGATGATCACACGGATGTACTGACATCGCGGCGGCGTTTCGATGCCCAACAGTTTCTCGACCGCCAGATGCCAGGCCACGTTATTCGACATCGGCGAGATGTAATTCATCCGGTCGGTGATCGTCACGTACTGGTTATAATCGAGATCCTCGCCCAGCTTCTCAAAGCCCGAATGCAGGTAGCCGATGTCGGGCATGGCGTCGATAACGGTTTCCCCCTCCAGCTTCAACACCAGCCGCAGCGTCGTGTGCGTGGCCGGATGCTGCGGACCGAAGTTCATCGTCCACACGTACGGCTGCGGCTCGTCGCGCACCAGGTCGCCGGGATAGGTCGAAGGCGTCAGGGGCATGGGTTCGTCCTTCATCCTTCCGCACGCGTAATCACCGGAAAATTGTGCCGCTCGCCGCGGCCTTGCAAAGGGTAATCCTTCCGCAGCGGATGGGCGGTGAACTCCTCGGGCAAGAGGATCCGCCGCAGGTCGGGATGGCCGGCAAAACGGATGCCGAACATGTCCCACACCTCGCGCTCCAGCCAGTCGGCGCCTTCCCACAAACCCGCCACGGACGGCACAGTCGGCTGCGGATCATTCACGAAACACCGCACGGTAATGCGCTCGTTCGTCTCCGTATTGGCCAACAGGTACACCAGCCCGAACCGGTCCTTGGCGTCGCGATACAACAGGTAGTCGACGCACGTTACGTCGACCAGCAGGTCGAATCCGAGTTCGTCCTTGAGCGTTTTCAGCGCCTCGTAGAGCGAGCCGACCGGGGCGACGATCCGCGTCTGACCGCGGAACTCGCTGGCGGCGAGGCCGCCAAAAGCCGCTTTCAACGTCTCGATGGTGGTCGGATTTGGCATCACTTTGCCGCGTCACCTGGGCGGCGCCCCGTCGTCCGTCATCCCCAAAGCGCCCCAGGCCTTGGTCCAAGCTGAACGGGCCCGTGCCGGAAGAAATGATCATCAGGGCGGCGCCGAGCATCGAAGTGTTTTTCAGAAAATTGGCAAATTGCACTTGGAAGGCCGCGGGCTCCTGCATTTGCCAGAAGTTGTGCATCATGATCGTCACCGGCACCAGGAAAAGCACGATCAGCGCCGCTCCCCAACGCCCCTTGTAGCCCAACAAGACGCTCAAGCCGCCCACCAGCGCGATGACCCCGGAAACGGGCACCGCCAACCATGGCAGCGGCACCCCCTCATGCGCCGCATACTCGATGTGATCCTTCGCGAAGTGGCCGAAACTGGCCACGATGAAGATCGCCGAATAGAAAATCCTGCCGAATAGCATGACGTATCTCACCGCATCATCTCCTTATGATGGCATTCCGCGACGTGCGCAGGTTTTGAAGCTCCACTATCCACCCCGGATACGAACAGGCCCGTTCGACCCCATGGCCGGTCGTGCATGGCTCACTCCTCTTGAAGCGCTCGTTTCGGTTGCTGCCGCGACGGGGCCGCAAACTCCCGGCCGAAGATCGTCCCTTCCTGTTGAATCTTCTCCTGCAGGTCGATGATCGACTGGATCAACTGCTCGGGCCGGGGCGGGCAGCCCGGCGTGTACATGTCGACCGGCAAAAAACGATCGATCCCCTGCACCACGCAGTACGTGTCGAACACGCCGCCGGTCGAGGCGCATGCCCCCATCGAGATGCACCACTTCGGCTCCGGCATCTGCTGCCAGATGCGCTGCAAAACGGGCAGCATCTTCATCACCACACGCCCCGCCACGATCATCAGATCGCACTGCCGCGGACTGAAGCGGAACACCTCGGCCCCAAAGCGGGCAATGTCGTGCCGGCTGGCGCCGACCGCCATCAGCTCGATCCCGCAACAGGCCGTGGCGAACGGCATCGGCCACATACTATTCTTGCGGCACCAACTCACCAGCTTATCAAGCCTGGTGACGACCACGTTTTCGGGCAACTCGACAATGGCCACGTATACTCCTCCCCCCTACCCGCCGAAACCGGTCATCTCCAGCGGAACACTCCCTTGCGCCAGTCGTACACGTATCCCAGCGTCAGCAGGACCACAAAGGTCATCGCGCCGCCGAACACCAGGTGCCGATTCTCCACCAACCCCTTGGCCACCGCAGCATCGATCCCCTGCCGGGGGACCGAGGCCGAGCGGCGCAGGGCGGGCAACGCTCGATCGTCGCTTGCTGCTCCGCGCGACTCGTTTCCGCCCTCCGCTCTCGCCACGCTCATGTTGCTTTCCGCTGGGTGCGACGCCACCGCCCAGGGAAACAGGAAGAACAGCTCGACGTCAAACACCAGGAACGCGATCGCCAACAGATGGAAGCGGACATCGAAGCGACGCCGCGTATCGTGGACAGGGTCCATGCCGCTCTCATAGGGCATGCGAATAACGCGCCCCGGATGGCCCGGATTGAAAAGCCGGGCGATCAGCAACAGGCCCACCGCCAGCCCAACCGCGCAGGCCAGAAATAGAAAGACCGGCAAGAACCGAATACTGCATCCGCTGCGTGTCCTTTGCTTGCTGGCACCCCGATATTCGCGGAATTGTAGAGATGCTATGGGCGACCGTCAATTACCAGGTTGCTCCCGATGGCAGGGCGAAGCAAAACGCCCTTCGCAGGCGAAGCATGTACCTGCAAAGGGCGTTGTTAGACGAAGGATTTCTGCCCCAATCAAGCAGCGAGACTCATTTCCTGCCGGCTACCCCCCATGTTGACGGCATCTCCGCTCTCAGGCCCACAATGCCGCTCAGAAGACGTCCGCGATAAAGTGATGGCCCTGGTAGTAACGCTCGCCCGTGTGGCGATCGGCTTTCTCGCAAAAGAACGGACAGAACTGAAACTCCGTGCGGCCCGGATCCCTGCGGAACTCGGGGTAGAAGTTCTGCCATTGCTTGTGATAAACGGGGATACGCATCTCCGGCGGATAACGGAAATAGAGGTCCTCGCTACTGCGGTAGTAGTCGTTGCCCCAGAAAATTCTGGGGGTAATACACGTAAGGATAGTGGTACATGCGGTTCCAGTCCTGCGTGCTATACGAGTGGCCCCATTGGCGATCGAAGGCTTCCTGGGCTTGGGCCTCGGCAACGCTGAACACGACCGATACGACGGTTGCGCAGAGCAACCAGAACATGGTCCGGCGGATCATGAGAGCTCCCCCCTTAAAGACGTGTCAAGCTGAGCTGGCACACCGGTGCCGGCAACCTGGGTCGGTTACTAAGTGCATCGGCACATGGTATCACCCGCATTGAACGAATATGCCGCACAACTCGCATAAACGGCAGGATCGGCAAATTAGCCCAGCGATTCCAGATATCCGCTGAGCATGATCTGGGCGGCCAGCATGTCGCGCCGTTGCTTGCGGCGCTTGCGAGTCAGGTCAGCCGCTAGAAGGGCTTGTTCTGCCTCTACGCTGGTGAAACGCTCGTCGTAAAACTCCACCGGCACGCCGGTCACCTCGCCAAGCCACTGGCCGAACTGCCGGGCCTCCCGCGATTTGGGGCTCTCGCCACCGTCCAAGTGGACCGGTAGCCCGACCACAAACAGCCTCACCTCATGCTCGTCCGCCAGCCGGCGAAACCATTGGGCGTCCGGCTCCAGCCCGCGGCGGGTGTAGTTCTCCAGTGGGCTGGCAATCGTCCGATCGGGGTCGCTGATGGCAACGCCGATCCGCACGTCGCCATAGTCGACTCCCGCCACCCGGCCTTTGCCCGCAGACTGGACACTCATGGCTCCTTACCCTTCTGCGTCTCCAAGGGATGCCTCTCCGCCTCGGAGACGAAATAACCCTCTTGCAGAAAGCGGAGCACACACTCTTGCACTTTGGGGTTGTCCATGATGAACGTATGGGCTGTCGGCAACACGAGAAAATCGCGGGCGCCGGGCAGTTTCGTGGAGTCGACCGAAACGGTGGTGTCGTTGTCGCCCGGCAGCAGCGGGTTGTATCCTTTGTCGCCTCCTCTGCCGCCGCCGATGATGCCGAACGGGAAGGAGGGCGTGGCCAGGCGCTTTTCCAAGTCGTGCCAATCACGGCCCAGTTGTTGGCCCGCGTCGCCGGCAATCTCCTTGAACAAGACATTATCGGCGAACATCTCGGCCAAGAGCGCCCTTGGTTGGGCGGCGCCAACATCACCATGCGATGGAAGCGCGCCGAAGCCCGGCGATCGGCCGCCGCCGCATTGGCCGACTGCTTCCACGGCTCCTGCCGTGCCAGATCGCCCAGGTAGTGGCGCACCACGATATTGCCCAGGCTGTGGCCGACGAAGTTAATCTCCTCGATGCCGTCGAGGCTTTCAATCACGCGTCGTAGCGACCGGGCATCCGCGGCGATGTCTTCTTGCGTGCTCGGATAGCTCACGTTGAACACATGATAGCCGCCCTTCTCCTCCAGGTAGCGGCAGAGCGAATCCATCGACGAGCGCGACCGCCCCAGCCCATGCAGCACGACGACGGCCTTGCCCGTCATGCGCGGCAGGTGGCGCTCCCGCTTGATGTGCTCCAACGCGGCCGAGCACTCGTCGAAAGTGCCCGCGGCGTAGCGCCGGTTCTGGTCGTCCAGCAGCCGGTAGCTGTCGTCGAGCGCGTTGCGCTGGATGCGCCACTGGTGGAAGAACAGCTCGTCGGCCCAAAACTGTTTTCCGCCCAGGGTGGGAAGGGGAATGGCGGTCGGCTTGCCGGCCGGCGGTTCCTGGCCCGCCAAACGACCGCACGCCGCCGCCAATCGGGCCGCAAGCACCACCGAAACGCAAACGAAACGGCGAATCATGGTATTACCGGCGAGAACGGCCATATTATGTAACGCGCGAAGGACAATTATAATGGTTTTCGGGAGATCCAGCAGCGCCGCCCTGCCTGCAAAGGAGCCGCACCCTGGCTACGCATCGCACGATCGCCATCGGCGACATCCACGGTTGTCTGACCGCGCTGGAAACCGTGCTGGCAGCCGTCCGGCCGGCGGCCGACGATACGCTCGTGCTTTTGGGCGACTATGTTGACCGCGGGCCGCAAAGTCGCCAGGTCATCCAACGGCTTCTCCAGTTGCAGCAGCAATGCCGGCTGGTGCCCCTGCTGGGCAATCACGACGAGATGATGCTGAAAGTCTGCGACGGCCAACGCCAAATCTATATCGACTGGTTGCTGTTCGGCGGCTCGGCCACGATGGCCTCCTACAATGCAGAGGACCCCGCGGAGATTCCGTCCGCTCACGTCGACTTTCTGCGAAATTGCCGGCTGTATTACGAGTCGGATCGTCATTTCTTCGTCCACGGCAACTATCTGCCCGACTTGCCGCTCAGGGATCAGCCCGTCAAAACGCTCCTTTGGGAATCGCTCAAGATTCGCCAACCCGGTCCGCACTGTTCGGGCAAGATCGCCGTGGTCGGCCACACCTCGCAAAAAAGCGGCGAAATCCTCGACCTCGGCTACCTCCTATGCATCGACACCTGGTGCTACGGCGGCGGGTGGCTCACGGCAATCGATGTCGACAGCGGTCAGGCGTGGCAGGCGGATAAGGGGGGAATCATCAGGGGCCAGCGACCGCAATAGGTACCGCGTGATGCGGCTCCGCGTCCGCGATCAATGATGCGCCCGTATACGCTGGTGCCCGACTTGATTAGAATTACCTAGCCATTCCACGGTTCGCTTTCCCTATGTCCAAGCTCCTGGTCGAACACGTCGCCAAGCAATATCCCACTCGCGGCGAGCCGCTGCTGGTGCTCCGCGATGTCTCGCTGGAATTGGAGCGCGGCCGGAATGTGGCCGTCCTCGGCCCGAGCGGCTCCGGCAAGAGCACGCTGCTGAGCATCATCGGCGCCCTGGAAACGCCCACCAGCGGCCGCGTCGTGCTCGGCGATCAAGACCCCGCCACGCTGGCCGAGCCCGAGCTGGCCGCCTTTCGCAATCGGCAGATCGGCTTTGTGTTTCAAGACCATCACCTGCTGCCTCAATGCTCCGTGCTGGAGAACGTGCTGGTGCCGACGGTGGCGGCGGGCCCAACCACGGCGCAGGCCGTCGATCGAGCCCGCATGCTCCTCGATCGCGTCGGCCTGAGCCAGCGGCTGGAGCATCGGCCGGCCGAGCTTTCCGGCGGCGAGCGTCAGCGGGTGGCCCTGGCCCGCGCGCTGATCAATGCCCCCTTGCTGCTGCTGGCCGACGAACCCACCGGCAACCTCGACCGCACCACGGCCGCCCGCGTCGGCGAACTGCTGCTCGAACTCCAGCAGCAAGAGCAAACGATGTTGATTGTCGTCACCCACAGTCCACGCCTGGCCGGCATGATGGGCCGGCAATTGGAGTTGGATGACGGAACGCTGAAATAAAAGCTCCCCTCTCCCTTTGGGAGAGGGGCAGGGGGTGAGGGCGGCGGCGACAGAATCACGGAAGCAGCTGATTCACGAACCATCCGCCCTCACCCTAACCCTCTCCGGGCACCGACCGGAGGTTGGTCGGGAGAGGGGACCAATTTGCAGACACACTCAAAAAACCGCTTGCGGTTCCGCCCTGCCCGATGACACTTTTCCAGCTAATTGTTGACTCGTTGCGTTATCACTGGCGCACGAACTTCGCCGTGGCCTGCGGCGTGGCCGTGGGCACGGCCGTGTTGACCGGCGCCCTGCTGGTGGGCGACTCGATGCGCGGCAGCCTGCGGCGGCTGACGCTCGATCGCCTGGGCCGTATCGACCAGGCACTGGTGACCGATCGCTTCTTCCGCGCCGAACTGGCCGGGCAATGGGCCGCCTCTCGTGACGACGTCGCCGCCGCCGTGCCGGCGATCCTCTTGCGGGCGAGCCTGGAAAACGCCGATCCCCGCACGCCGGCTCGCGCCAATCGAGTCGCGCTGGTGGGCTGCGACGACCGCTTCTGGCAGTTAGGAACGGGCCGGCCGCCGCAACCGCCCCAATCGCACGAAATCGTGCTCAACCGGCCGTTGGCTGAGCGGCTCGGCGTGCGCGTCGGCGATGCCGTGCTGCTCCGCCTGCCGCACCTGGGCGCGATTCCGGCCGACAGCGGCCTTGGGCAAAAAGCGGGAAACCGTCCGCGACCGAGCGACTCACGGTAAGCGACATCATTCCCGCCGAAGGTTTAGGCCGCTTCGGTCTTCGCCCCACACAACGCTTGCCCCAGAACGCCTACGTGCCGCTGACATGGCTCCAAGACCAACTCGATCAGCCCGGCCGCGTCAACGCCGTCCTCGCCGCCAACAAGAACGCCGACAAAAATCAGGAACCGGCCGGACATCCAGCTTGGCGCCCCGAGCTGACCGACTATGGCCTGAGCGTCGAGCGCACCCCGTCGGGCTACTGGAACATCACCTCCGACCGCATGCTGTTCGACTCGCGATCCGAGCAGGCGATTCTCGCCGCCCTCGGCAGGGCGAGTGAAACGCACCTCACGATTCAGCCTGCACTAACCTACCTGGCCAACACGTTGGCCGGCGACGATCGCCAGGTTCCCTATTCGACCGTTACGGCCATCGACTTCACGGCCGAGCCGCCCTTGGGCCCGTTCGCTTCCACCGAAGGAAAGCCGCTGTCGGCGCTGGGGTCCGACGAAATCGCCCTGAACTCCTGGGCGGCCGACGACCTGAAGGCCAAGGTCGGCGACACCATTCGGCTCAGCTACTTCGAGCCGGAAAGCATCGACGGCCAGGTGCGCGAAAAGACGGTCGCGCTGCGTTTGGCGGCCGTCGTTCAGCTTGCCGGCCCGGCCGACGACCGCGCCTTGACGCCGGCCGTCAAGGGAATGACCGACGAAGTGACGATGGCCAACTGGGACCCGCCCTTCCCCTTCGACGCCAGGCGGATTCGGCCCGCCGACGAACGCTATTGGGATCGCCACGGTCCTACGCCGAAGGCCTTCGTCTCTCTGGCCACCGGCCGGAAATTGTGGGGAAGCCGCTTCGGGCAGACCACCTCGATCCGCGTCGCTGAGGGGAGAGAGGAGAGGGGAGAGAGGAGAGGTGAAAGCGGACCGAGGACGGCGGACAACCTTCATCCTTCATCATTCAGCATTCATCATTACCTTGAAAGCTCTCTCGATCCGGCGGCGATGGGCTTCGTCTTCCAACCGGTGAAGCAGCAAGGGCTGGCCGCCTCGGCCGGTACGACGCCCTTCGGCGTGCTGTTCCTCTGCTTCAGCTTCTTCATCATCGCCGCTGCCGTGATGCTCGTGGCGCTGCTGTTCCGGCTGGGCGTCGAACGCCGCGCGGCCGAACTGGGCACGCTGCTGGCCGTCGGCCTGCCGCGGCGGAAGGTCGGCCGGCTGCTCCTGGGTGAAGGCCTGCTGGTGGCGGCGGCCGGCAGCCTCATGGGCGTGCCGGCAGGCGTCGCCTACGCCGCGCTCATGCTGTGGGGACTCCGCACCTGGTGGCTGGCCGCCGTGGGCACGCCCTTTCTGCAACTCTATCTGACAGCCACCAGCCTGGCCGTCGGTTTTCTCAGCGGCCTGATCGTCGCCGCGCTGGCCATCTGGCTCGCGGTGGGCCGGATCGCCCGGCTTCCACCGCGACAGTTGTTGGTCGGACAGGTAACCGTTCCCGGCCTGGGGACTGGCTCATCTTTTCGGCCTCTTACGGCCGAAAAATGGGGACTGTCCCGATTTTTGTGCTCCGATGCGCAGCGGCGGCACAAAAATGGGACTGTCCCCTTCCCGCGCAAGGACGCGCCCCTTACCGGCCCCGACTTGTTGCTCGTCCTGCTGGCCGTCGCGCCGGCCATCGGGCTCCTGTTCGGGCATTTCAACGAAGAAGTCCGCGCCGGAATGTTCTTCGCCGCCGGGACCATTGCCCTGGCAAGCCTGCTTACGCTGGTATGGCTTCACCTGCGAGCGGGCCGAACCGGGCCCGCCGTGGCCCAAGGCGGCGGCAACCTCGCCCGAATGGCGCTGCGCAACGCCGCCCGAAACCCGGGCCGCAGCACGCTCACCATCGGTCTGGTGGCGGCCGCGTCGTTCCTGATCGCCGCCCTGGGCGCGTTTCGTCTCGACCCGAGCCAACAATCGCCCTCGCTCCAAAGCGGCAACGGAGGCTTCTCGCTGGTCGCCGAAAGCGATCAGCCGATTCTTCAAAACCTCAACACGTCCGAAGGCCGGCAGGCGTTGGGCTTTTCCGCGGTCGACGACAAGCTGCTCGACGCCAGCACCATCATTTCGCTCCGCGTTCACCCGGGCGACGACGCGAGTTGCCTGAATCTCTATCGTCCGCAGCAACCCCGCGTGCTCGGCCTTCCCCAAGCGTTCATCGATCGCGACGGCTTCGCCTGGGCCGACAAGCCCCGCCGCATCGACAATCCCTGGCAACTCCTCATCTCCCCTCTCCCGCCGGGAGAGGGGCAGGGGGTGAGGGCTGACGAGGGTTCAGGGCTCAGGGTTCAGGGGTCAGAATGTGTCCGCAAATTGGTCACTGGTCACTGGCCACTGACCACTGACCACTATCTCCCGACCAACCTTCGGTCGGCACCGGTGATTCTCGAAAAGAACACGGCCAACTATTCACTAAACCTCTGGGGCGGGCTGGGCGAAACGTTCGCCATCAAAGACGGTCACGGCCGCCCGCTGACGGTCGAGGTCGTGGGCCTATTGGCCGACAGCATTTTTCAAGGCGATCTGCTCATGAGCGAGCAGTCCTTCTTGCGCTGCTTCCCCGACACCAGCGGCTGCCGATTTTTCCTCGTCGCAACGCCACCCGATCAAACGGCGGCCGTGCAAAGGGCGTTGGAACGCAACCTGGCCGATTACGGCCTGGCGGTCGAAACCACCGGCCAGCGGATGGCCGAGTTCCTCACCGTGCAGAACACCTATCTCTCCACGTTCCAAAGCCTGGGCGGATTGGGGCTCTTGCTGGGCACGCTCGGGCTGGCGGCCGTGCAGTTGCGGGCCGTATTGGAGCGTCGCGGCGAGTTGGCCCTTCTGCAAGCAGTCGGGTTCCGTCGCCGCTCGCTGGCATTTCTCGTCATGTTCGAGCACGCCGCGCTACTGATTGCCGGGCTGGCCATCGGCGCCCTCGCGGCCTTCGTGGCCGTGCTGCCGCAAGTGCAGGTCCGCGCCGCCTCGCTCCCCTGGCCGTCACTGGCCGGCACGTTCACGGCCGTCTTCTTGCTCGGTCTTCTCACCGGGCTCCTGGCCGTTCGCGCGGTCCTTCGAGCGCCGTTGATCTTAGCGCTGCGCGAGGAAAATCCGTAAGGCTACTCTCCTCTCTCCCCTCTACTCTCTCCCCTCTCCCCTGAGCACCGGCCACCGACCACTGTTGCTCATCCCTTCGCCTTGGGTCGCCAGCCCCCGATACCACACGCCTTAAAACGATTCACACACGCCTTCAGAAAGGACACGGTCGTAGGTCTCCAGGTCGGTTTCGCCGCAACGCTTCGTGTAATGCATCCTCGGCCGTGCGATCGACAGCTTCTGGCCGGCGATCACCGCCACCCCGCGTTGATGGCCGTAGCGGGTCGCCGTCCGCTCGGACACCCACTCATACCGCGAGCCGCAACGCCGGCTCGCCTCGTCTTCCAAAAGATTCATGTTCACTCGCCAAGAAGGCGTTCCCGCCGGCCCGGCGAATGCCCCCAGGCCACAGCCACGCATGAGTTATGCTGTGTGCCTGGGGGCACCACGTAGCAGATCAATGACAACCTTGGTTGCTCGTGCATTCGCAGGTGCTACCGGCCCGGCGCATCGCCCGGTCCTTGGTGTCCTCGCTGAACGGTGGTGGGCTCTTGCCAGGTACGCCGTAGGTTGGCGTTGCCTGATGGCACGGCGGGCATAGGACTTTGGCGTTGTCCAGTCCGTCCCCTCCATCCCTTCGAACGTGATGTACCTCCAGTCCGCGAGTTTCTTGTACAGCGAGCCATAATAGTCCTTTCTGTAAAGGAGGTTGTAGGTCGGTCGCCCGGGCGCCGCACGGCATCCCATTCGGACGATGGCCAAAGGCGTTGAGCTTGCCCAGCAACGGGCCGCTCTTCGCGGTTCGCTGTAGACTGTTTCCCGGGCTGACGCTGAACTTCGACAAGAAGCCAGAATCAGATCGACCTTTTGTCGCGTCAATCGGGCAGCGCAGACTCCGGCGGGTGTATCACGTGGTCCACACGTGCCCACCTTAACCTACACGCGCTCTTTACTCGACCATTAAGAGCTTGCAGGGTGTCGGGTCGATACCGACCAAAAGTGGTCTTGTAAGAGTGGTGAAGGACACAACTGCCTGTCCCGACGCGAGCGATGGCAGTTGACGCCACAAACTCTCACTGATTCCGCCGATAGATCTACGGAGGCGACCGACCACATTCGCATCGCTGATCTTGTGAAGAATCCACCCGTTTATCAGGCCCAGCACCTCGTCGGGAAGGTGCTGGGGAAGCTGCGTGATGAACGCCAGCCCGAGCCAGCGTTTCCGGCCACGGCGGGCAATCCGTGCAACTTGCTGGAAGAGAACCTCCATCTTCTTGATCCGCTCCGCCGACAGGAACTCGTGTGCTTCCTCGATAAAGACGATGGTTGGATTCGGCTTCTTATTGGCCTGCACTGCAGTCTCGTAGTTGTCTTCCTGCTGTACCTGCACGCCGCGAAGCAATTGGGCGATCACTAGGTTGTTGATCTGTGGCGAGTCGGTGTCACTTAAATCGATGATCGCCACGTGACCCGGTTTCAAGATGGACTTGAAGTTAAGAGGTGACGCATCCTTTGAGTCGAAAATCTTCAACCGCTTGATCCTGCCGAGTTTGCCCTGCAGAGCCCGCCAGCTGGGAACATGGCCGGGCACATTTGCTGCGCCGATCAACTGTTTCAGTTGTGGCCGTCGTTCACGAAACTCCTTTGTCTCAAGGTTCGGCTCCTCCTCGTCTTCGTTCTTAATTGCCGCGATTTGGGCAATAATATCATACAGGTGGCTCAATTGCATAGTCGGGTAGCCGGTATCCATTTCATCCAACTCAAACTGCTGCTTCTTGTCGGCATCGGTCTTCGGCCAGATCTTCATACGTTCCATCGCGAGCTTGGCGACATCGAATGCTTTGAAGAAACGAACTTCCTGCGCCTCGGAAAGGTCGAGAATTTCCTGGAGGGCATAAGGCGACAAGTCACTAAACCGAAGGGAGAACGGCGATACCTTTGGATGCGCCGGATTGGCTGTCTCTCGGCCAACCAAGTGAAGAATCTGGGTGTTCTCAACACCGGCGGGTTTCATGCCTCGCCGCTTGAGTACTTCTAGCATGCGTTTGTCTTCGGTTGGCTCATGGATCGAGCAGTATTCGCCCTCGGTGTCGATGATAATCACCGAAATGCCTGCTTGCTGGGCTTTTGCCACAAGCCCGGAGACGGTCGTCGATTTGCCGCCGCCCGTGGTCCCCAGAATGCCGATGTGCCTGGGGAAGACGCTCTTGCTGTCGGCAGGAATACACACTTCCAGGTCATCGAATCCGTCAGCGAGGCCGATTTTCATGTTGCCACCGATGCCCAGCACGTCGGCCGTTTCCTTGGCATCGAGGCAAAGACGGGGCTGTTTGGTTTCGGCCGCCGGCGAGGCGGAACAATCGTCCCGGTTTCAAGGCGCTCGCCAATGATCTCAATCTGTGCCCGGCCGTGGTACTTTGGCATCAAGAGTCCTCCTTGGACGGTGGTAACAACCATGGGCGTCGCGTCGGCGCGTAGACCATCGGGTTCTGCGAACGGACCTTCGACCACGGCCCCGAGGTATGTGCGCCCATCAGCTAGGCTTTTGACGCGTACCAAAGCTTGGCCAGGGAGCGTGTCGATGTTGTCCTTAGGCATTAGCACCGTCACTGTACCATCTTTGCTGGATGGCATGTCGAACATCGTGCTGCCAATACTGCCTTCGTAGCCCGCCGGCGGCTTCCATGCTCCACCAGCTTCCTCGCTTGCTTGGTCAATGGCCTGGAACGCATCGGCTGGAGGCGCAAGCACTGCTGTCGTGTCTTTCGTTTGCTTGGACATAGAGTCCTCTCGATCGTGTTGTTTTAGTTACGAGTCCGCCGCTCCGCCATGTAGCGGTAGGGTTCGCCGGCAGCGGTGTAAGCGAGTTGTGTTGAAGCAGCAAATACGTCGGCGCCAAATGACGTGGTACAGAGGTTGTCCGCCAAGTCGATCAACATCGGGAAGCCCCGGTGTTCCTGCAGGACGCTGTCGGCCAAGGCAATCATGGCTGCCTCGTGGACGTGGTCAGCGTGAGCATAGAACATTTGGCATGGGGAGAGTTGCGATGCACGATACATGCCGACAAGAACTTTCGGGCCACACGCTTCCACAAAGTCCGTGACCATTTCGTGAAGTCCGGCCCACTCTTCACCGCGGTAGTGACCGGCTGCAATACGGCTCAGTTGTTCGTGCAGGGTATCAACAACCGCGTACTCCAGTGGCAGCAGTGCATTCCCTATCGTGAGCAGTTCTCTTGCGGTTGTCGAACTCGGAATAAATACAAACCGTTTGTGCTCAAGAATAAGGCGTTGCATGAGAAGTAGGCCAGCACGTAACAATTCCGGCATGCCTGATCCAGTTACAAGCTCGTATGGTGCCGGACTACCATGCCCCATTCGCCAGACCGATGCGGACTTGTCGAGAAGCACCGCGCGCTCGGCGTATCCCATAATTCCACGCCGGGCTAGGCTTGTCATGCGGTCGCCTCCCGACCTATTATCGACCGCGCTTTGTTCACTCCGCCGCTCCAGGAGGTCAAGTGTCTCTTGAACGGGATTCTTACCAGTGCTTCGGAGGTCTCGCCGGAACATACGATGTACCCACGAACCTTGGTCCCCATTGTACGAGACGAGACAGACGCCGATCTGGGTTATCGTAACGGGCAGTGTGTCGTGGCTTACGACAGTGCCATCGCACGCCTCCACACCACCGTTGAAGAGGAGCTTGCGATGCACGTCCTCCAGTCGTTCCAGCGGAACGCGGTACACCCCTGCGCCCTTCGGTGCTCCCGGGCGAGTCGCCAGCCGTGGAAATATCTGTTGCCTGATCTGCTCTTGAAAACGCCGTTCATCGCGGACGGCGTCAGCCACCTCCCGTTCGAGCCGGGCGTACATTTGAATCAGATCAGCCCCTGCTTGCCAGGTAGTAAGGTCCAGGGTCTTCGTCAATGGTTCCCCGTGCGCGGCGAGGTACTCGTCGGGCGAAACCGTTGCCGGTAGCGCGACCGGGCCATTGGCGAGATCATCGGGCATAACCTCGGTCAAATCCATAGCTCGGTCCTTTGGGGTGTCGCCGTCGTGTACCATCTATCATTTCCTTCCCGCGCTAGTTGCGAAGTTCGACAGGCAATCCGTGGGTCAACTCATGATCCGAGCCATTCTCGGAAGGATCGGGCTGGACGCCGAGAGAGTACGAGGATGTGGGCGTACCGTTCGGCGGCCAGCAGGGGCAGACCGAAGTCCCTTTGAAGCAGATCGATGGCCATTTCAAAGGAGTTCGGCGCTTTCCACGCGATGCCGGCGGCCTCAAGCCGCGAGAGGACTTCGCGTCGGGCGCGAGCAGTTCCAGGGCAAGTCGATCAGCGGCATCCTCGGCCGCGAGGATCGACACTCTCTCGACCATGCCATCTGACCCTCGCTCCATAAGGTGGGTAAAAACGCCGACCCGCACGCCCCGCAAGACCCCGGCGAGCCGTTCCTCAGCGGAAGGTTGCCGCCTGCCGTCCAGCACATCGGCACTGTCATCGCCGAAAGCCGCCAATGCTCGCTCCCGTGGTATCCAGTAGTCGCGGAGGTAGTGCGCAATTTCGTGGGCAAGCGAGAGCCTTTGCTCGTCGTCAGGATCGGCTCCATCCAAGAAGATAAAGCCTTGTCCGGCACGTGCCACGAGGCACGCACGCAATGGCCGATGGCGGAGATCGGGGTATACATCAATTCCCCGATCCCGAAGCCAGTCTCGCAGGTCCGCAAGGCCAAGGCGTGGCAGCTTGACGACAGCGAGCGGTAACGCCCAAAGGAGGGCTGCCTCCAGCGATCGCGGGAACGGCTCGACGAAGCCTACGACTTGCCAGAACTCGTCGGCTTGTGCGCGACCTCATTGTTTGTCAGACTTCGGGCCATGCTTCTTTCCGGTGTCGGTTTCGCGGCCACTCTTTCGGTCTCGTGCCGCCATCAAGTACGTTTGTTCGGAAGTCTCACCTTCGCTGCGCATGGTCGTGACCACCATGACCTCACGAAGGATAATGGCAAGCTTCTCAGGGCTACAACCGGCGAACGCCGCAATCGCTCGGACCTCGTCTTGAAATGTTGGTGGGGCTGCGGATGGTGTACGGCACGCTGCCAGTCGGTGGAGGGCCGAGACCTCGCACTCCAAAAAGGCGGCGAGCGATTGGTCGTCCCACCCACGCGACTGCTGGTACGCGATCAGTGTCCCGGCGAGAAAAAATGGGTCCTTGCGAGCGCGTTCGGCGAACCGCTGAAGAGGGGACTTAGTCATAGCGATTCCTCCCGCGGCGGTGGAGTAGATCTTCTTGATGCGGTCCTTATGACGCTTCACGGTCTTTCGCTGCTCAGGTGCTGGCAGGTGAATGATGCCGAGTAACGCCGCAAACTTCTCCGTGGACCTTTCGCCATCGATTACTAAGGCTGCCAGTTCCCGATCAATGGGGTCCTTGAAGAGTTCGGCAAGTGTGTCCGTCACTTGGCGCGATTGGCCGTCGTCCACATCTATAGGCTCTTTCCCGGCGATCTTGCCAAGTTCGACACTATAATCTCGCGGCTCGTGCTCCTTTCGCCGTTTTTCCTTAGCCAAGATGTTCCGAAGGTCTGCCTCGGCGGCCATTTTCAGGTATCCAAGCAACCTCTTCTGGCGGGGGTCATACCGATCAGGGCGCTTTATGTATGACACAAGCGCCTCGGTGGCGGCATCGTCGATGCAGTCCCGGTCGCGCATCGTCGGAAAGCGGCACTTGAGGTGGGAGCAAAGCAAGTCAACGGCGTTCTCCGCCAACTCAGCGGTGGCCGTTGGGTCGCCTCGCTGGATTCGCTCGTGGATCGTCCTCCACCAGTCCGCCGGCAGCATGCTAAAACCCTAATCTTTCCGCAGAATCACAACGACCTCACGTGTCATACGTCTCGCCAGATCGTTTTCGCGTCCAGCCAGTTGCGGCACGGGGAGCGATCGTCTCGTCACGTCCAGCAGGCGGGTCATGCTCCCGATCAATCGAAGGCCAGCTACCTGGGCAAGTTGGCCGAACACCTCAGCCGCGTCCGATTTTCGTGAATTGATCATCGTCGGGCCGACTACCAATGCGGCCAAGCCCTTGGGTCTGAGGATCCGGCATATCTCGCCTAGCAGCTTTCGCATGTCCGAAAGATACTGACGAGTAACGGCGGCCTCTCGCTCGGTATCCGTCCGTTGTAGCCGCTCTTCCAGAGGGGCCGGTATTCCGTCGAGGCTCCAGAGCCCCCGCTCGGTACCGATCATGGTCCCCCGTAGCTCACGCAGGTCGGCAAGCGGATGCCCCATCCACACCAACGCGAACTTGTGGCATCGCATATAATCGATGGCATTTCGATACGGCGGCGAGGTCAGCACGAAATCGACCGAGGCATCCTCCCACGAAAGTTCGCGAGCGTCGCCATGATGTACTTCCACCGAACATGAATCTGGCATATCGAGGAACGGAAGACGCGAGACGGCGCTGCGGAAACGTTGGTTCCATACGTCGAAGGGAGCCACAACCGGCTTGTCCAGACGCTTGTGGGGCCGCGAACGGGCGATATCCAAAGCGTGAGACGCGCCTGACGACTTCGCGATAATCAGGCTGGAAAAAACCACCCAGGCGAATTCGCGGTCTGCTCTTCCCTTCAAATCCTCAATGGCGGCGGCCAGTGCAAATAATTGCCGTTGTGACTTAACAGGGAACCAAAACTGTATAAACTCCTGGTCTTCGTCGGGCAGGTCACCGCGGACTTGTGGTAATCGCATCTCCCCGGCCGCGAGCAACTCCCTCGCACCGGTAATTACCCTCTCGCGAATGCGGTCTAGGCCGGTACGAGAGAACGGATGCGTGGCACAGCGAGCGATTCGAACTGCGAGCATATCTCGGTCGTTGCCGACAGCACGCCGTCCAAGCTGGCGCGCAGCAACCATAGTCGTACCCGAGCCGACCATCGGGTCCGCAATCACAGCCGCGTTCTTTGTCAGTCTACGGACAAGATGTTTCGCCACAGCCAAGGGCATACGAGCCGGAAACGGGTGGAACCACTTCGGTTCCCTCTGTTGACCCAGCCGCCTTTTGCCCGCGATCTGGTTCAATGCCCTGAGGACTGCGCGGTCGTCAAGGCTGACTCGCGCCGTCTTGGCCGATGTGGGCGTTGATTTACTTTTTGTAGACGCCAAAGTACATCCTCTGTAAGTCTAATTCGCCAGGAATAGACTCGGTTCAATGGTTCACTCGAACATGCCGGGGGAGTGCCTGCCAGGGTGGGTCGCCTTGCCGGCGCCAGTCACGTAGGATGTTACTACAGACCCCCAGGTAATCGGCGGCCTACTGTATCCTCAGGAAGAGATCCAACTTAGGCATTCAATCGCCCCTCCCGCTGGTGAATATCACTCCAGGCAGAACTGGGATGTCGTCAGCTTACCAAAGTGGGTCAACGATAAGAAGCCCCGGGTGGGGACGCCATGCAGGGACGCGCAAAGTGGACATCACTCATCGTGGCAGACCGGGGATCCCAAATGGGCAATGTCCGCTCATCTCTCCTTCCCGGCGGGCGAGGGCACGCGGATTTCAGTTCCTCGGCCACTGGACAGGGGAGAGAGGAGAGAGGAGTGGGGAGACGGGCCGGCGCTCAGTTTCGCCGAATTCATCATTCATCCTTCATCATTCATCATTCATTTCCCGCCCCCCGCACCCCAACCCTGAATGATGAGTGATGAATGATGAATGATGAATGTCCGGCCCCAATCCCCAATCCCGTCCCCTGCCAAGAAAAAACTGAATAATACAGACGTTTAACCACGAGCCGGAGGCGATACGCGATGATCGGTGCAAAATGCAAAGTGCAAATTTCTACCGCGAAAAAAAACGGCGCGCCGCCTTAAGTCCGTAGCGACAAATAGCCGTAAACAACATATAGAGGAGTCAACGGGCAGTGGTCAACGGCCAGGCCGGGGCTCCAGCACGAAGCAGCCAGTGGGCAGTGGCCGGTAACCGTGCCGCGCCTTCACCCAACCTCTCCAGGAGGCGGGGGGACGCCGGCTCACGGCCAAGCGAGGCCGACCATCGGGAGGCCCGCTTTCCGGGAGGAACCTTGGTTCGCCGTTGCATTACTTTGCTGAACACCAATAGTCCCCAATCCCTGCGTCAAGCAAGGGCCAGGGGACAGACGCCTTTTCAGGCCGGGGCACCGACCGAAGGTTGGTCGCAGCCGAAAACAAGCGCGTCCCCGTCATGGCCGTTGGCTAACGGCCAAACGGAGATACCCTGCGCCGCAAAGACCTGTAGGCGGCGTGAACAGTTACTCTTGATTTTGCATTTTTCATTTTGCAATTTACATTTTGCAATTTGCAATTCGCGATGCGACTTCGGTCACCGGCCGCATGGCCAGACGGTAGGGTGCCTGAAACGCACCACCATACAACTGCAAAAATTCACAGCCTCCAGGCGAAACCGCCCACCATGCCTTCCACACTCGCCACGCCTGCCAATCGCTGCCATTTCATCTTATTTTCTCCAATTTTCTCTTACCGCAAAAATTTCCCTGTCATTTCCTCTCATTTCCTCTCATTTGCTCCAAATTCCCCGCAAAATAAGGCCCCCCACGAGAACCAGAATTGGGCCGTTTTTGCCGCAAACCCACAAATTTGTGTCGCAAACGGACGAATTCGGTCGGAATTTGCCACTGTTTCGACGCCCGAAGCACCGCTTGTAGCTTCACCTTTTGCGCAACTCGAAACTCTGCAATAGCTTCGGACGATTCCAATTCGCAGGGGGCCTCGAAATTTCAATCGAACGGCTGCCAAAAGCTTCCACTCCCCGCGTTCGTTATGCGGACAAATACACATTACCGAAGTAACGTCTTTTCTCGGCCACCGTTTGCCCGGTTATGGCTCGTGGAGGTTTTCAACAGTTCCATAGTGTGTCGCCCGACTCGTGCCCCCGACTCGTGAGTTGAATTTTCCCCTCGTTTTGCCCAAAACAATAGGCGAAATTCGGAAAAGTTAAGATGCACAAACAACGTGACTGCCCACTGGCCCACTCACGTTCCCCGCGCCGCCCCGAACCATTCGATCTGTCGCCGCGGACAGAACTGAAAACCTTGCTTCGCACAATAGGGTTCCAGCCACGCAGCCTTTTCGGCCAGGGCCTCGACGGCTACGCCTTGCGGCATGAGCATTACCCGGGTGTGCTCGATTTGGGGAAACTCGGCCAGATAAGCCTCGATCTCGCGGCAGTCCTCGGGCCGGTCGACGACGAACTTCCATTGGCAATCGTGCTCGGCCGCCAGGCGGCGAATCACCTCCGGCGCGTGACGGTTGAGCGTGTGACGCCAGGTCCACCGCGGATCGCGCTCGGGCGCAGGCGTCGAGTTCGACAGTTTCGGGCTGATCGACATCAGATCGCAGCAGACCGGCAAGTAGAGCGTGCCGGAAGTCTCGATCGTGATGTGCCAACCTCGATCGCGAAGGCTGCGCCAAAAGCGGAAGCAGTTCGGCAAACAGCATCGGCTCGCCGCCCGTCAGAACAACGTGCCGCACGCCGGCCGGATCGCCCGCCCCGGCACGCTCGACAAGTTCACCGAGAAACGGCGGCGGCTCGGCCGCTCGCAACTCCTCCAGTCGGGCGAGAATCTCGTCGACCGAAAACTCTTCGCCCTCCGGCGTCCACGAGGCGTAGGGCGTGTCGCAATAGCCGCAGCGCAGGTTGCAGCCGCTGGTGCGCACGAAGAGGCTCTCCACGCCCGTCAGGCGGCCCTCACCTTGGATCGAACGAAATATCTCGACGATACGCATGAGCAGTGGATTGTGGCACGGGATAGTGGCTCGCGGCTAACCTCCGCCTTCCGCCTTCCGCCTTCCGCCTTTATTCCAATCCCTAACCCCCAGTCCCTCCTGATATCTTCCCGGATCCTTCATTCCCACCTCGGCGAACCCTTTGAGCCGCAACTGGCACGCGTCGCAGCGGCCGCAACTGGCGCCGGCCGGATCGGGGTCGTAGCAGGAGTGGGTCAGACTGTAGTCGACTCCAAGCTCCAGCCCGCGGCGAATGATCTGGGCCTTGGTCAGGTTGATCAGCGGTGCGTGGATCATAAACTTCAGCCGGCCTTCGACGCTCGCCTTGGTGGCCAGATTGGCCAGCTTGTTGAAGGCGGCGACGAACTCGGGCCGGCAGTCGGGATAGCCGCTGTAATCGATCGCATTGACGCCGAAGAAGATGTCGGCCGCCCCGACCACCTCGGCATAGGCCAGGGCCAGCGAGAGCAACACCGTGTTCCGGGCGGGCACGTAGGTGACCGGGATGCCGTGCGGACATCTCGTCGGTGCCGCGGTCCTTCGGCACGGCGATCGCATCGGTCAGGGCGCTGCCGCCCAACTCGGCCAGGTCGACTTTGAGCACCACGTGCCGCCGGGCGCCCAGGGCACGGGCCACGCGGCCGGCGGCTTCCAACTCGAAGCGGTGCCGCTGGCCGTAATCGACCGAGAGGGCCCAAAGTGCAAAACGTTCCCGCCGAGCGATGGCGGCGGCGGTGGCCGAGTCAAGCCCCCCGGAAAGAAGGATCACCGCCGGCTTCTCGGACGTTGGAGTGGATGCGCTCATCGACAGACTCGTGCCAGCCGCGGGTCCCGCGGCAAAAGGCCGTTTTCTCGGCCCCCTTTCCCGAATCCCTTATCATGCCACAATAGTTGCCCGGCGGAAAGGAGCAGGTCTTCGATGGGTGGGCCGTTTCGCGACGCGTTGGAGACGTTCGATAATCCGTGCCCGAAGCGGGACTACACCATCGAGATCGTCTGCCCCGAGTTCACCTCGGTGTGTCCAAAGACGGGCCAGCCCGACTTCGGCACGCTCACGATCACGTACGTGCCGGAGGCGAAGTGCGTCGAGCTGAAAAGCCTGAAGCTCTATTTGCAACAATATCGCAACGAGGGAATTTTTTACGAGGACGTGACGAACCGCGTGTTGGACGACCTGACGGCCACGCTCCGTCCGCGGCAAATGACTCTGGCCGCCGCCTTCACTCCGCGGGGCGGAATTACCACGACGGTGACCGTCAGCTATCAACGGCCAGCGGTTAGCGGCCAGCGATCAGGTGTCGGATGAATCGGCAACAACCAATTCGAGCTTTCGAACCGTCGGCTTCCGCCGACGGCCATGACTCGCGTACATCGAATCCCTAATTCCCAATCCCTAATCCCCGACCTCTGCCATGGCTGACAATCCCAGCGTGATTCTTTCCGGCTTTGCTGACGAAGCCGCTAACCAGAAGACAGCCGTGCAGCAGTTTGCCGCCTTCGCTGCTATGGGGTTGCAGTATTACAGTCTGCGGTTCATCGACGTGGGCAGTGGCATCAAGAATGTGATGAAGCTCTCCGTGGCCGAGATTCAGAAGCTCCGCCACCTGCAAGACGAGTACGGCCTGAACGTCTCGTCGATCGGCTCACCCATCGGCAAAGTGAAACTGGCCGACGTTGACGACGGCACGAAGAACGTTTACGTGCCGTTCAAGAAATACCTCAACGGCGACGTGAAGAAGGCGTGCCAGCTCGCCCATGCCTTCGAGGCCAAGCTGATCCGCGGCTTTTCGTTCTACCATCCGCGGGGGAGCGATTTTCAAGACTATCTGCCGCAGGTCGTCGATCAATTGGGCCAGATCGCCGAGGTATGCCACCGCGCCGACCTGACCTACGGGCTGGAAGTCGAGGCCAACATCGTCGGCTCGACGGGCCAGATTCTGGCCGAGATCCACCGCCAGGTGAATCATCCGGCCATGATGCTGATTTTCGACGCCGGGAACATCGCCACCCAGGGCTATTCGACCGCCGAGGTGTACGAGCAATACCTGGCGATGAAGCCCGGCATGGGCTGGATGCACATCAAGGATTACCGCTCGCCGGGCACGGCGCAGAAGGGCGGCCACCTGGACGAGGACGCGCTGAAGCACTTCGTGCCGGCCGACATCGGCGATAGCGCCCACGACATGATCTTCCGCGATTTCCGCGGCATCATCCCGGCGATCGAGCGGAAGCTTCGCCGCCGCGGCATCCCCGGCGTGTTCCTCGACATGGAGCCGCATCTGAAGGGGGGCGGGCAGTTCGGCGGCTTTAGCGGCCCGGACGGCATGGGCGTGGCCGTCCGCTCGTTGTGCCGCGTGCTCGACTTCGCCGGCATCGACTACCACCTCCGCGACTTCGCCGATATCCAGGCGGCCCGGGGATTCTCGATGCGCGGAATGACACAGCCGTTCGCCATGTCATTCCGTCTGGCGGATCGCCTGCTCCACCAATTCCGGCAGGTTGCCGATCGCCCGCAAATCCTTGACGACCCGCGGATGGGCGAAGATGCGGACGCGCTTCACGTAGTCGTCGAACTGCTCGGTGGCCAGCGTGCGGATCACCGGCGACACCTCGCCCAACGGCCGATAGCGGCCTTCCTTGGGAAAATGAATCTGCACGGCGAACTGCACTTCGCGTGCCATCGGCGGGGCGTCGAAGAGAATCTCGTGTGGAGCGACCACCCGGCCGAGCGCCGCGCTGGCCAGGGCCGCAAACCGCTCGGCGCAGGCTGTCAGCCAAGGATATGGCCGCCGGGCCAATCGCTGATAGAGTTCGGCCTGTTCGAGAAAACTGTACTGGGCCAGCCGCTTGTAGAGCCGCCGCGCGGGACCGAACAGCCCTTGCAGGAGCTCGCCGGCCGGACCGCCGCTGCCGGACCGTTGCAAGTCGTCGATCATCTCATGCTCGGTCATGCGGAAGAGTCCGTCCAAGTCGAGCACGCCGTGCAGCAGATAGAACGCCCGCTGGAGCATGGCCGTCGCCGCGCGGACGCCGTGATGCCAGTAGACCTCGCTGAACATGACGTAGCGGGCGAAGACCATCAGTTCGGCGGCCGTTTTGCCCTTGTCGGTGATGGCCAGGCCGTCGCCCGCCTGGTTGAGGCACAGGCTACCCAGAAGCCGCTGCTGATCGAAGTGCCGGCCGTAGGGCACGCCCGCGTGCAGGCTGTCGCGGTAGAGATAGTCCATCTTGTCGATGTCGATGGGGCCGGAGAGCATGCTGGCGAGGATGCGGGCGGCCGTGTCGCGGGGCTTCTCGCTCAACAGAGCGACGACGTGGCGGGGATTGATGCCCCAATCGTGCCGCAGCACGTCGCCGATCTCGCCTTCCAGCAGAAAACTGTTGGCGAACAGCTCGTGGCTGGGCACGCCCGGCAGGCGGATGTCTTCGATCGGGTGGCAGAACGGCCAATGGCCCAGGTCATGAAGCAGCGCGGCGGCGATGAACACCTCGGCCTCTTCGCCGTTGACCGCCGGCGCGAACCGCTCGTCATGGGCCAGTTGCTGCAAATACAGAAAGCGCCAGGCGATACACGCCCAGGCAATGCTCGAAGCGCGTGTGGATGGCCGCCGGATACACCAGCGAAACCAGCCCGAGTTGGCTGATCCGAGCGAGGCGGCGGAAGTCGGCCGCGTCGATCAGTTGCCGCACCCGCGGTGTCAAGGGCACGTCCACTTCGGGCGGAATCCGGACCAGGTCGCGGCGGGTGTCCAATGCGACGACTTCAGGAATGTCGAGGATCGTGGCGATGGTTCACCGTGTCAAGTTGCGAGGTCCCAAATCCATTTCATGCCGGCGGCCCGATGCAGCAGCACGGTCACCAGCAGATAAAAGGCGTAATGGAGCAGGCCGTTGCTGAAGTCGAGGTCGAGGGCCGCCACGGCGATTCCGCCGCCGGCGGAGATCAACGGCACACCCACGAAAAGCCAAATCCACAGCTCGTCGGTGATAATGCCGTAAGCAGCCAGCACGGCGAACACGCCCCACAAGCCCGCATAGGCCAGCGCACACAGGCCGGCGCGGATGTAGAGCGCCGTGCCGCGGTGCGGTTCGAGCTCGTCGTTGCGGAGCACCGAGTACGCGGCGATGACCAGCGGCGGCGAAACCAGCAGCAGGCCGACAGTCGTAACGATGGCATTCTGGAACAGGCCCAGCCGTCCGCCCATCCACGTGAAGCCCAGCACGATCAACACGGCGGCAACGATGATCGTCGTCGCCACGGGGTTGAGCCGGGCATGGCTGTAGGCCATCGGCTTGAGGGCCAGTTTGCCGGTCCGCGTGCGGCCGCCCCCCACGAACTGTTCGGGGGCGTGGACCGTCACCTCCGCGCCCTTGGCGGGCACATCGAGCATCCGCTTGCAGCTCGGACACGGTCCCGACTTGCCGGCGAACTTGTCGCTGACCTTAAAACTCTTGCGACATCCGGGACAGACGACAATGATCGACATGCGGCAACTCGTGGCGGTGGCTGGCTCTTAACGGCCTACCCTAGTTTCGCACACCCCATTGGGCTGTCAAGGTTGGGATTTTCCGCCGACACAATTGTTTCCGGCCCGGTCGTGACGTACGATCTAATAGCGGATTGTGGTCTGCCGTGCGCGTTTTGGTCCCCGTGGCGCGCGACGCAACCGCTGATGCGGCAAACGGTTATGCGCATGGTCGGATGACGGGGCAATTTCCGCTCCCGTGAAAAACGCCCCGGTTCCATCAGACCGCGACAGCCGATCGCCGAGAGCTTCGGACCGTAACGAGCGAGCCCCGGTGGGCTGGCGGTGATGCCTGTGATCGAGTTTCTTTGTCCGAACGGACACCGAATTCGTTGCCAAGTCGAGCATGCCGGCCGCGCCGCCAAGTGCCCTCGCTGCGGCGTGAAGTTTCGCGTGCCCGAGTCGGCCGACCTCAACCTGGCCTCTGGCGACTCCGACCCGAACATCTCCGGTCCCGACTTCAGCGATTCGGGCGTAACCGGCCAAAGTCCGCCCGCGCCGGTTGGCGCAGCGCCGGAGCCTGAGATCGAGTTCCTCTGTCCGAACAGGCATCATCTGCGCGGGCCGGCCAGCCTGCAAGGTAAGCCCGGCGAGTGCCCTCAGTGCGGCTCCCGTTTTCTGATTCCCGACTACGACGAGGTCTCGACCGGCGAAGAGTCGCCGCCGCCAGCCGGCTTTGTTCAGACCGACACGGGCTACGAACTGGGCGCCGGCGGGCCAATCGCAGGAGCCAACGCAGCGTCGGAAATGAACAACGGACGCACGTCATCCGGCACGCACGCGGCACCGACGGTTGCTGCGCCGGCGGCCGGCAGCGGCTCGGCTGGCCAGGCGATGGCGGCTCTCTTTGTCCGCCTTTGGCGGCTGCGCGGCGAAGGCATGAACATCGAACTCCGCATGCACAACGGCGACATTCTGATCCCCGCGCAGTTCATCGAGAGGATGTCGCAGCCCAGTCACGGCGTGTTCGCGGTGAAAGAGGCCGACGGCAGTACGTCGCTGGTGGTGGCGGCCTGGGAATCGGTCGAGCGAGCCACCCTCCGCGGCCTCAGCCAATTGCCCAAGGACTTGCCGTAACGCCCCCGCTTAGGTCATGTCGCAGAGTGCTTCGCGCGGCGGGCCGTCGTTGGCCCGCTGCGTTGCGGCGGGCGTCGTCTGAAAATCCTCGAACCGCGCGAGAAAGGCATCGACGACGGCCGGATCGAAGTGCAAGCCGGTCTCGGCGACGATGATCTCGCGGCCAGCTTCGGGGCTGAACGCGGCTTTGTAAACCCGGTGCGAGGTGAGCGCGTCGTAGACATCGGCCAAGGCGACGATCCGCGCCAGCGGTTGTTGGTTCATTGCTCAGGTGTCCGCGGGTTGCGGCCCGTGCGATCTTCCGGCCCTGGCGGCCGGTAGGTCCACAGCGGCGGTCAAAAGCGGCTTTTCCATGGCGACACAATATGTCGCACCGTCCGATCGCAACCGTAATGTGCACAACGGGTTATGGATTTTCAAGGCCAGCTTGCTGTGAGGTGAAAAGGACGCCAACGGGGCGTCATTCGGCTTCAACCGGCTGACCTCCGGCGCGGACGGCGCCTACCGGAAAACGGGAATTTGACTTAGGGGTCTTCGCTCCGAAAAATATCGCGGTATTGATTTTTCGCTCCCCCGGGCGGCTGTTGCTTAACGTGATTCCCGGCGGCCAGGCGAGACCAATGCGTCGGGGCGGCGACCCACCACCGCATCGTGTTCAAACCGCAGCGGTTGAACTGCCGCGCCGCCGCGACTGCCTCTCCGAATGACGACGGGAGCATGAAGGAGCGTGCCTGCCATGCAACGATCGCGATTGATCCGGGGCGACGGCACGGCGATCGGGCCAGCGCGATTTTCCCCGCAGTTCGCCCGCCGGGGCCGGCCGGCCCGGCTCCTTTATTTCACCCGCTCGGCAGCCTATCTGCACTCGGCGGTCCGCCGTTCGGGCAACAGGCTGTCCCATTCGGAAGCCACGCTCGCCGCGTTGGGGCGGCAATGCGGCGTCGAGGTGATCGCCACGAAAGACGGCCGCGTCTTCGACGGCAACCTCGATTGTTTCGACGCCTTCGCGTTCTACACCTTGGGCGATCTCACGCGGGAGTCGGGCGACCCGACCCCGCCGATGAGTCCCCGTGGCAAGCGGCGGCTGTTGGATGCCGTCGCCGCGGGAAAGGGCTTCCTCGGATTCCATTCGGCCTGCGACACGTTCCTCTCCAACGGCGAACAGATCGATCCCTATATTTCCATGCTGGGCGGCGAGTTCGTCACCCACGATCGCCCCCAACAGGCCACACTTCGCGTTGTCAGCTCGGGATTTCCGGGCATCGGCGGGCTGGGCGAGTCGTTCGCCCTGTATGAGGAGTGGTACACCCTGAAGAACTTCGCTTCCGACCTGCACGTAATCCTCGTGCAGCAGACCGCCGGCATGATCGGTGCGTGCTACCGGCGACCGCCGTTTCCGGTTACCTGGGCCAGGATGCATGACAAAGGTCGGGTATTCTTCACGTCATTGGGTCATCGGGAGAACATCTGGACCTATGGTGTCTTTCAGCGGATTGCCGTGGCCGGGCTGGCGTGGGTTCTACGGCAGATCGACGCCGACATGGCGCCAAACATCGATCAGGTCGCGCCATTGGCCGACCAATGGCCGCGGGAACATTGCACCAGCCACCTCGTAGCGTCGACCGCCACTTTGTAGCCCCGTTTACTGAGATTCAGCAAAGCAAAGCCACGGCGAACCAAGGTTTTTTCGGCAAGACCGGCCTTCCGATGGTCGGCCTCGCGGCATTACTTGACCGAGGCACAATAGCCATGAACACCACCACGAGCACGATGGCGCGGCCGCCGCGGGAACGGGCGGAACAATCCGCCGCTTTCGCCGAAGACCTCAGCCCCGATCCGATCTTGGCCGCGGCCGATGCGTTTCGCGGGCGGTGGATCGACATGGACCGCAACCTGGTCGTGGGGCCTGTGGGCTTCGCCCGCGGCTGGCGCGGCCTGGCTCAACGGATGCGTCGCCAAGGATTGCGTCGCGGCGACCGGGTGGTGCTGGCGATTGGAAACGGGCCGCTTTTTCCCACCACACTGGCGGCCGTGCTGGACGTCGGGGGTTCGCCGTTGTTGCTCCACGTGGAAACACCGCCTGCCGAGTTGCGGCGGACGGCGATGCGCTACGGCGCCCGATTCGTCGTGGCCGACGGCTGGGAGGAAGCCGATTTTCAAGCGGCAGTCCAATCGTCCACCGCGCTGAGCGTGGCCACGTGGGGATCAGTCGCATGGGGCGAGGTGGACCAAACCGACCCCGAGTTCGACGCCGACTGGGAGGCGCTTCCCGGCGTGCCGCTGCATCCCACCTCGGGAACGACGGGGCGGCCCAAGCTGGCCGTGCGGCCCGGGCGGGCGGCGATGGCTGATGCGCGCCACTTCATCGAGTCGCTCGGCATCGCCGCCAACGACGTGCTGCTGGCCGCCGGTCCGATGAACCACATGTATACTTTCGGTCTGGGCGTCATGGCGCCGCTTCGCAGCAGCGCGACCTGCGTGGCCATGCGGCGGTTCAAGGCCAGGCTCGTCTACCAGGCCATCCGCGAACACGCCGTGACCATCTTTCCCACCGCTCCGGCCATGCTCGACATGCTCTTGTTTGGCGCGGGGGATCGGCTCCGCGGTTTGGTGCGCCGCGTGCTGGTCGCCGGAGCAGCCTTGCCGGAAAAGACCGCGCGGAGTTTTTGGAAAGCCGCCGCCGTGATGGTTCAGCCGCACTACGGCGCCACGGAAAGCGGGGGAATCAGCACGGCGGACGCGTCCCAGTCGCGAGATTTCGGCCGCTGCGTGGGCCGGCCGATGCCCGGCGTCTCGGTGGAGGTTCGTCCCAGCTTCCTGCATCCCGACTTGCCGCCGGCCACCGGCACGGTCTGCGTCCGCTCCGACTCGATGATGAGCGGCTACTTTGCGCGCGGCGGGATCGACACCTCGCCGCTGCTGGAAGGCTGGCTGCGCACCGGCGACCTGGGCGAGCGCGACGAAACCGGCGCCATCTATCTGAAAGGCCGCGAAAACGAAGTGATCAACGTCGCCGGCCTGAAGGTCATTCCCAGCGAGGTCGAAGAGGTCATGGCCCTGCTGCCCGGCGTGGCGGAGGTCAAGGTTTATCCGGGCACATATCCTTCGGGGCGCAATACGTCAAGGCCGCGGTGGTGGCTGGGCGGTCGGTGGACATGGCCGCGGTGCGACGTCACTGCCAACAAAACCTCGTATACTACAAACGGCCCGAGCGGATCGTGCTCGTGGACGCTTTGCCCCGCTCGCCGGCAGGCAAGATCGTCCGCGAGCAATTGCCATGACGCGGCCGGGCACGCCGCGCCGCAAGGATCGACGACCGATGCACCTGGGTGATTGGCAGCTCGATACCGTCAGCGGCGGGAACTTCGTGATCGACGGCGGGGCGATGTTCGGCGTGGTGCCGCGGGCCCTCTGGGGCAACGTAGCCACCCCCGACCAACTGAACCGCGTGCCCTGCGCCAATCATTGCGTCCTGGCCCGCAACGGTCGGCAGACGCTGTTGGTTAACACCGGCTATGGCGGCAAGTTCGGCGCGCTCGATCGCAAGTTCTACGCGATGGAGCCCGGCGAGCCGCTCTTGGAAAGCCTGGCCGCGTTGGGTCTGGCGCCGGAACAGATCGACGCGGTCGTGCTCAGCCACCTCCATTTCGATCATGCCGGCGGCTGCACGCGTTACGATCCGCAGCGGCGGCTGGTGATGACTTTCCCGCGGGCGCAGCACTTCGTGGGCCGGCTGGAATGGGAAGATGCCACCAGCCGCACGGCCCCGTTGGAGACGGCCTATGCGTCCGACAATTTCCAGCCTCTGGAGGCGTCGGGCCGGCTGGTGCTCGTCGACGGCGACGCGGAGATCGTGCCCGGTTTGCGGGCTTGCATGACCGGGGGGCACACCCGCGGCCATCTCGCCCTGCGATTCGACTCGGGCGGCCAATCGGCATTGTTCCTCAGCGATTTTTGCCCCACCACGGCGCACGTGCGGCGGATGTGGTGCACCGCCTACGACACCTATCCGATCGAATCCCGCGACCGCAAACCGGAGATCCTCGGCGAGGCGGCGGAGCGGGACTGGTGGGTGCTGTGGTATCATGATCCGCAGGTGGCCGCAAGCCGGCTGCGGCGCGACCGGCGACGGGAGTTCTTGATTGTCGATCCGCGGCCGCAGTTGTAGCGGCGGGAGTTTTTGGGCCCCATGGCCGCAACGCAACGTTCAGCATCCTTGAAATACGGGTTGCCGCTTTCCGCAGGCGACAAGTCCTTCGTAGGCGTCGCGCGTGGCAAACAATTCGCGCAGCCGATCGACCTCCAACTGCATGGCCTCGGCCAAGGGGAGCTTGCCGCCTTCGTCGATCAACCACTCGGCCAGGCGGAGCGCAACCGGCGCGTTGCCCTGGATACGCCGCACCGCGCTGGTCAGTCGCAGATTGCCTTGCGCGTCGGCCTTGCTGGCAAGCAGCTCTGCCACCGAGTGCGATTGGAAGAAAGCTTCGATTTGCAGCATTTCGGCAGAGCGCGGCGGAGGGGGCGGCGGCGGCAAACCGGCGGCGATCTCCTCGCGCGCCGCGGCCGCCAGCTCGTCCTCGGCCACGAGCCGGTCGGCCAGCCCGACTTCGACCGCTTCGCCGGCCGAAAGGTTCTTGCCGGTGTAGATCAGCCACTTGGCCAGGCCGATGCCGATTTTTCGTGGCAGGCGTTGCGTGCCGCCCAGCCCGGGATAAATCCCCAAGCCCGTTTCCGGCAGCCCCAAGGTGGCGCGGGGCCCGACGAAAATCCGATCGCAGGCCAGGGCCAGCTCCAGGCCGCCGCCGACGGCCAGGCCGTGCACGCAAGCCACCACCGGCTTCGCCGCCCGCTCGACGTCGTCCAGCAACGCGTGGCCGGCCGCCGTGAATTGGACGATGCGGTCGATGTCGCCGGCGTCGAGGTTCCGCAGGAAGAAGCCGATGTCGGCCCCGCCTACGAACGCCTTGCCGACGCCGCCGAGCACGATGCCCCGGACGGCCGTGTTCGCGACGGCCTGGCGAAAGGCCTGGTGCAATTGGAAGACCACCGCCGGATTGAGGCTGTTGAGGGCTTGCGGCCGATTGACGCTCAGCCGAGCAATTCCCTCGGCGATCTGCACGTCCAACAGGGGCGACGCTATCGACATCCACAACCTCCGATCACAAGCGGGGACGACCATGTCCGACCATGAACCGGGCGATCTGTTTCCGCTGCCCCTTACGCCCCTGGAATATTATTACCTCTGCGACAATCGGCCCGACTATCCTACCGCTTTTCCGGTCGAATTGCACTTCGTCGGGCGGTTGGATCGCCCGGGCTTTCAGCGGGCCGTAAGCCGCGTCTTGGCCCGTCACCCCCTGTTGACGGCTCGCGTCGGCTCGTTGGCCGGCGGCACGCCGGCCTGGATCGCCGGCCAGGATGCCGAACTGCCGATCGACTGGGGGCAGGAGCACGAACCGATCCGGCACGCCGACGGACCGGCGATCGACCTTACCGCGGCGCCGGGCCTTCGCGTCTGGGTTCGCCAGAGCGACGATGGCTCGCGGCTGCTGCTGCAATTCCACCACGCGTGCTGCGACGGCTGGGCCTCGTTGCAGTTCACCGAAGAGCTGCTCATGGCCTATCACCTGGAGATGGAAGGGCCGGGCTGCCCGATCACGCTTCGCCCGTTGGCGCCGGCCCGCCTTCGTTGCCGCGGCCGTTTGGAAGCGCAGCCGGGCTGGCGGGCGAAGGCCCGCGATTTGTGGGTGGGCGCGCGATTCTGGAGCACTCTGGCGCTGCGGCCGGCGGCCCTTTTGGCGCCCGGCCGCCCGCAGCCGGCGGAAGATGAAACCCCGCTCTTGGACTTCCAAACGCTCTTCCTGGGCGGCGAGGTGATCGCCGCCTTGCGACGCACGGCGGCTGCGGCCGACAGCACGCTGCACGAGGTCTTGCTCCGCGATTTGTTCCATAGTATCCACGGCTGGAACCTTCGCCGGCAAAGCGACGATCGGCAGCCGATCCGGGTGAACGTGCCGCTGACGATCCGCGACCGCGACGACCGGCAGTTGCCGGCCGCCAATCGCTTGACGTTCGCCTTCCTTTCGAGCCGAGATGGAAAGTTGGCCGATCCCGAGCGATTGCTCGATGATATCGGATGCCAGATGAGCGCGATCCGGGAGCGCCGTTTGGGGCTCTATTTTGTGGGCGGATTGGGGACGTTCTGCCGCGTGCCGGGACTGATTCCCCGCTTTCTCGCGCGGCCGCACTGTTTTGCCACGGCCGTATTCAGTTTTGGCGGGCGGATTTTGCACCACAGCCCGTTGCCTCGCGCGGGCGGCCGCCTGCGGGCCGGCAACGTGGTGCTCAAACAGATCACGGGCGTTCCGCCCATCCGTCCGCTGACCCGGGCCGCGATCGGCGTGGCCATCTACGACGGCCAGATGGCCGTCAACGTCCGCTGCGATCCGCGCCATTTCAGCCGCGACGACACGCGGGCGTTCGCCGAGTTGTATCGGGAGCGGCTGGCAGCCACGGCAGGAAAAAGTGTTTAAGGCAAACATGTTGTAAGAGCCGGCGTAATCGAGCGGTCATGGGTCTCCCGCGTGAGCTTCTTCGGTATCGAAACGGACGAGTTTTTCGAGCAGCTCGTCACTCACCTCGTCGATCGTCGCGGGGAGTTTTATGCCGTCGAACGTGGAGCGGCCGTCGCGGATCACCGCCCACAGTTCGGCGTCGGTCATGTCCCTGGGGGTGCGCTGCTCTGGTGGCTTGATGTGGCGTGTTCGCTTTTCCAGTTTGGTCACTCGGGCTCTAAGGCTCATATTCGTGCTCCGTGTCGATCTTGGCTTCCAGCGCGGTGATTCGCTCGGCGAGCTCGCAGTGGTCACGTACCGTCGGGGCGAGTTGAAGCGTGTTACGGGCGGCCGCCAGGGCGACGCGCTGGTCGGGCGAGCGCACCAGTCGCCAGATGGTGGCGGATGCTTCGCTGGTGGCGTTGGCGAGGATGGCGCTGGCTCGTTCGATGAGTTCCGATCGTACTTGTTGCACGTGACGGCGGAAGGCGGCCGATTCGAGTCTGCGGTGGGCGGTGCATTCGGCGATGCCGGCTTGCTTGGCTGCCTGGGAGATGGTTGCTCCGCCGGCCAGCGCGAGGGTGAAGGCGGGTTCGCCCTTTTGGCGGATGGTTTTGCGGACTGTCATTTTCTTCGCTCGGGGTTTTGTGGGGTTTATTGATGTTCAGCAACGTAGTGCAACGGCTGGCGGAGATTCGGGCGTCGAAACAGTAACAAACTCCGACCGAATTCGTCCGTTTGCGACACAAATGTGTCGGATTGCGGCACAAACGGCCCAATTCTGGTTCTCGTGGGGGGCCTGATTTTGCGGGGAATTTGGAGCAAATGAGAGGAAATGAGAGGAAATGAGAGGAGATTTTTTGTAGTAAGGGAAAATTGGCGGAAATGAGAAAAAATGAGGGCCATTGGCGCGTTGCGAGTGCGGAAGGCATGGTGGGCGGGTTCGCCTGGAGGCTGTGAATTTTTGCAGTTGTATGGCAGTGCGTTTCAGGCACCCTACCGTCTGGCCATGCGGCCGGTGACCGAAGTTGCATCGCGAATTGCAAATTGCAAAATGTAAATTGCAAAATGAAAAATGCAAAATCAAGAGTAACTGTTCACGCCGCCTACAGGTCTTTGCGGCGCAAGGTATCTCCGTTTGGCCGTTAGCCCGCGTCCCCTCGCATCGGGGAGAGGGCCAGGGCGCGATCCGCCAACGGCTGTCATGAGCCCGCGTCCTCTCGCCCTCCGGGAGAGGGCCAGGGTGAGGGCGCGCACGGTTACCCACCGGGCACCGCCCACTGGCTGCTTCGTGCTGGAGCCCCGGCCTGGCCGTTGACCACCGCCCGTTGACTCCCCTATATGTTCTTTACGGACATTTATCGCTGCGGACTTAAGGGGCGCTTTCTACGCGGTGGAAAAAAACGGGGGGAGGATTCACGCGGAGCCGCGCAGCCGCGGGGGGCGGATGACAGGTGACAGGTGATAGGTGACAGGTGATAGGGGGCGAAGGATGAAATCGGCGAAACTGACCGCTGGCTACCGGCCCCTCTCGTCTCTCCCCGCTCCTCTCTCCTCTGGCCACCGGCCACTGGTTCCAGCTCTCCTGTTCCCCTGTTCTCCAGTTCTCCTGCTCCTGCCGGCCACTGGTTCTGTGCAGTTCGAGGCATGGCGGCAATCTTATCTATCTCGCCGCATTCGTGCCAATATATGCGACCTTCCCTTTTATCTCCCTCCAACCTTTTGTTTTCCGAGATGGCAGTCTCGGAGCCGTATGGTTGGGGATTCACGTGCGTCATAGGGTGGTGGGGCTCCGCGTCGGAAAACGAATGCACCTTGGCATTAACGGCAACCTCGCTACATTGAGGGGGCGGCTGTCGTCATGATGTCGCTTAAGCGAGCGTCGCTAGTTGTTGCCCTGTAAGACAATGCGTCGCCATCTGCTCATTACGCCCTAAGAAAACGATCCGGCCGGTCACTAATAGGGTAGAACGCGAGCTCTGCGCATGGACGAAGACGAACAAGCGGTGGTGTTCCGACAATGGCTTAGCCAGTATACGGCCTTGATGGCGCGCCTCGCTCGGGCCTACACGGCCACGCCAGAGGATTGCGAAGATTTACTCCAGGAGATCCTGTTCGAAGTTTGGCGATCGATCCCGCGATTTGAGCACAAGGCCAGCCCCTCCACCTGGATTTACCGCGTGGCCCTCAATACCGCGCTGGTCTGGCAAAGAAAGGGTCGGCGCCAACGGCGATTCCGGCCCTTGCTCGAAACCGCGGATGCGCCCAAGACAACCGTGAACAGGTTCAAGATCAGGAGAGAATCGATCGCCTTTATGTGGCCATTCGGCAACTGCCCAAGGCAGACGCCGCCTTGGTGCTGCTTTATCTGGACGACCTGAGCTACCGCGAAATGGCCGAAGTCATGAGCATCTCGGAAACCAATGTTGGCGTGAAGTTGAACCATGCCAGGAAGGTCCTGGCGGAACTGATGGGAGGTGGCGCATGAATCTTGACGAGATGAAGCAGGTCTGGCAGTCCCAAGGAACCGAGCGGCGTCTGACGGTGGATGCCGACGTACTGCTGCCGATATTCCGCAGAAACAAGCGGCACTTCCGCTCAGCGATTTTCCTGGGAGAGGGGTTCATAATTATCGCGTTGGTCATCTATGCCGCAATGTCCGTCGGGTTCGGGCTCTTGATCTTGCGAAAACCCGTGCCGGTGTTGGCGCTTGGGGGCTGCTTCAGCTTGGCCTGCGTTTGTCTGGCAATTGCGGGCTACAAGGCTTGGGACCGCTTTCACCAGATGCAACGCCGCGCGACGGCCTCCGATTCGATCCGGGCCTGTCTTGAGGAGCACCTGGACTGGTTGCGCCACGAAATCCGACTTTGGAAGCAAGTGCTTTGGTGGTTACTGCTGCCGCTGGCCATCGGCATACTTGTATGCGCTTTCAGTCTTGGTTGGGCGGCAGCCGGCCTGGAGGGGCTCTTGTGCGGTCCCAGCTTGACCGTGGTGTTCATGTGTCTCGGTATCGTCTGGGGCGGTACGTGGATCTGCCGCTGGTATGTTCGGAAGTACTATGAGCCGCGCACGCGCGAGTTGGAGTCGTTGCTCCAAGATCTCCAATCAGACTGAACCCTGGCCCGTCTGAGAGGGTCACGCGGAGATCACTGGCCACTCTCCTTCGTCTGGCCGTGGCCACCGGCCACTAGTTCCAGCTCTCCTGTTCCCCAACTCTCCAGTTCTCCTGCTCCTGCCGGCCACTGGTTCTGTTCAGTTCGAGGCATGGCGGCAATCTTATCTATCCCACCCATTCATGCCAATATATGCGACTGGCCCTTTTATCTCGCCTGTCAGCAGCAGATCCAAAGCCCCGCCGGATATTGCGTGCCCACCGGAGACAAGATAGATTGACTCGGCAATTTCCACGCGAATCGTGGGTGCCCCAGAGCGGCCGTTGGCCGTACCGTTGTAAAGGACACTGCCATGAAGACTCGAATCATGTGCATCGAGTGTACGGCCGAGGGCATCACGGTAATGCGAGAAACGTGTGAACGACAGCAGACGGAGGGAATCTGAAATTGGGTGATCCACGGAAGAAGGGAGACGCGAACAATGTCAAGGCATCGTGGTTTACTCGTTTGGCCGGTTGCCATCGCGATTGCTCTGCTGATGCTATTGAGCGGCGGTACCCAGGCAGCGGAAAGAAAACCACTCTGGCTCGCCGTAGGCAGCGCGGAGCTGACGGAACCGCTGAAGGCCTTGGCAGAGAAGCGGCGAAGCGATGGATTCGAGACGCTGGTTTCCAACAAGTCCGTTGAAGAGGCCCTGGCAGCATCCTCGCGCCGACCTGATTTTCTGCTTCTGGTGGGCGACGACGGGCTGGGACAGGAAAAGTCCCCTTGGTTCCTGCCCGCTAAACGCATAAAGCTCTATCGTTGGCGCACCGTCCAGCCGCAGGATTTCCCCTCCGACGCAGCTTGGGGTGATCTCGATGGCGATGGAGTTCCTGACATCTCGGTGGGACGGATTCCGGCGCGCACGCCCGCTCAGGTCGAATTGGTGGTCCGAAAGATCCTTGCGTTTGAGTCACAACCGCCCACCCCCGCCGACCTGCAAATGGCGGTCTGGCTCGGCTCGCCGGAATACAACGCCACAATCAATGCGATGGCCTCCGGCCTTGGGGTAACCTTGATCCAGACCAAAGGGCCGCAATGGTTGTGCCCTTGGTTCGTCTCCGGCAACCCAAGCGACCCGTTCTGCGGCTGGCCGCCGGATCAGCCTGCAAGATTCACTAGACAGATAAAACAGGGAGGAATCGTGAGCATCTTGATGGGGCACGCCAGCGCCGATGCTTTCTACTCGATGCGGTTTGCAGACAAGCCAATCTTCTATACCGCAGACGATGCCGCCGGAGAACTCGGTAAAGGACCTCCCGTGCCCCCGATGGTCTTTTTCTCTTGTGAGTCTGGGAACTTCGTGCGGCTAAAGCCTTGCCAGGCCAAGTCGCTCCTGTTCCTTCCCGGCGGCCCAGTGGCGGTCATCGGAGCGACGACGGAGTCGCACCCATTGACCAACTACTTCTCCGGCATGTGCCTGCTGACGGCTCTCGGCGGTCAAGAGAAGCGCCTGGGGACGATCTGGGTGGGTGCCCAGCGACAGGCGAGCCGAACTCGCGACTTTCTTATGGAGATGCTGCTCCGCGACGCGGAAGGGAGCCTGGAAAAGGAACTCGACGTAGAAAAGCTCGGGCGCGATCAGATGCTGATGTATGCCCTGCTGGGCGATCCGGCCACGCGGCTGCGATTGCCGGACCCGCTTGAGGCAAGTGCGGAGCGTGCGGAGCCCGGCTGGCGTTGGCGAGCCACAAGGCCGCCGGGCGCAACGCACCTCGAAGTCGGCTTTCGCGAGCCCCAAGCATTGCCCATATCACCGGGTAAGAAGCCGACCAGCGCCGAAGAGGCCGACAAGGCTTCGGATACGGCAAACGCTTGTTTCGCCTTCACCGCACAAACCTCGCCGCCTGATGATGGATCGTGGGAAGGGATTTGCGACCGTCCCGGTTGGCTCAGGCTGATTGCCGTCGGACCAAGTACGCTGCACGTTGCCGTTCTGAAACTCGAATGAGAGCGTAAATCGTGGCACGGCGATTGGAATCAGTAGGACGCACACAAAGGTGACAGCCACCAAATATGGGACATATGGGCAGTGTCCGCAGTTTCGCGGTTGCATTCTTGGTTTTCCACGCGGTCAAATTGTCCGTTCGAACGCCGAAAACTCCTCGTCGTTGGTGGGACATGGAAGACCGTTCCGCTCGGAGACTACCGCCTCGGCCGTGGCATCCCAGCCTTTTATCAAAACCTCGTAATCTTGTCAATTTTGCTGGCTGTCACCTTTAGTTCCCCTACGCCGGCCAGATGGCGATCAACGTCCGCTGCGATCCGCGCCATTTCAGCCGCGACGACACGCGGGCGTTTGCAGAGTTGTATCGGGAGCGGCTGGCAGCCACAGCGGAAAAAATTGCGTAGTGGGAAAGTCATCAGCGGGCAGCGGCGCCCGTGCGACTTACGCAAAGACGCTGTCTTATGAATGTCATGGCTTGGCCCAAAAACTCGACTTGACGCGGACGGTGCGGCTTAATATGATATACGGTTGTACATGTATTGAACCCGGATGGGCACACGGTCGGGCAAATTCCCATGACGCGGGTGATTCCCACAGAACGGAAGTCGGCGGTTCTAACGCCTTCCAGCCTGGCATGTTTGGCACACGTTCCGACGATCAATTTGACTGCGGGTTGTGCCCACGAGTGCCGCTATTGTTACGCCCAGGGATACCTGACGCATCCTGGCAATGGCAAGATCAAGTTCTACACGAACACTTTAGCGAAACTCCGGGAGGAGCTGCCCCGCAAACGCAGGAAACCCGCGGTCGTCTATTTCAGTCCGTCGAGTGATCCGTTTCAGCCGGTTCCCGAAGTCCTGGACATGACCTACGAAGTGTTCAGGTTCTTGTTGGAATCGAACATTGGCGTGGCCTTCGTCACGAAGGGGCGGGTTCCTGGGCGGCACCGCGAATTGTTGGCCGCCCATGCGCCGCTGGTTCAGGGGCGAATCGGACTGATTACCCTCGACTCATCCATCGCGGCCGCATTTGAGCCCGGGGCGGCCGCGCCGGAGACGCGGCTTGCGCAAGCCGCCGAGCTGATCGGCGTCAACATCCCCGTCGAAGCAAGGCTGGACCCCATTCTGCCCGGAGTAACCGACGGTCCGGATTGCCTCGAGACGCTTTGCGACGCCTTGGCGGGCGTCGGCGTTCGCGCGATTGCCGCCAGCGTCCTCTTTCTCCGCCCGGCAGTCGTGGGCTCGCTGCGACGGAACGTTCAAGACAAGTCGATTCTGCAAAGGCTGCTGGACCGCTTCGCGGACGCCGCGCCACTGGCAATCCATGCAGAAAACAGCCGGGTTCGGGCGCTTTCGACTTCGGATCGCGTGGAAATCATGGACCGTCTAAGAAACATCGCCGATCGTCGCGGCCTGAAGGTCCTCGTGTGTGCCTGCAAGAACCCGGACATCACGGGCGGCTCCTGCCACATATCGGGCCGCTGGCCGCCGGCGGCTCACCAGAAGAGCCGGTTGCCGTTATTCCAACAGCAGCGATGAAAGCAGGGGTGTGGCATGGACCGCATACAAAATGCAGATTGCAAATTGTAAATTGTAAATTGAACAGGACCGGCCGAAAGGCGAGGGGACGAATCGGTTGCCCTCACCTCCGGCCCCTCTCCGACCAACCTTCGGTCGGTGCCCGGAGAGGGGACGAAGTTGCAGAGACGTTCTGACCCCTGACCACTGGCCACTGGGCACTCGGAAGCCCTCACCCCCTGCCCCTCTCCCAAAGGGCGAGGGGAGACGCGTTGGCCCTACGCGTGCACGCCGGCGCCGCAGTCGACGGTCAGCGTCTCGCCTTGAACCATGTCGCTCAGCGAACTGGCGAGGAAGAGCACGGCGTCGGCCACGTCTTCGGCCTGGAGATAGCGGTCGCCCGTCATGCTGCGATATTGCCGGGTGGCCTCGAACATCTGCCGGCTGCCGGGCAGCTTGCGGGTCGAGTCGGTTTCGACAAGTCCCGCCTTGACGATGTTCACGTTAATTCCCTTCGGCCCGCACTCCAGGGCGAAATGCCGGGCGAGGCTTTCCAGGGCCGCCTTCGAGCCGCCGATCATGCCGTACATCGGCAGGGCCATGTGCGAGCCGTGGCTGGAGAGGACCACGACCTTGCCGCGGCCCGGGCCGCGCTCCAGCAGCTTCAGCCCGCACTGCACCAGGTGGACCAGGGCCAGCACGTTGGTCTTCATCGTGGCCTCGAAGTTGCGGACGGTGGTCGAGAGCAGGGGCCGGAAACCGCCCGTGGCCGCGTTGCTGACGATGACGTTCAGGCGGCCGAATTCTTGGTCGATATATTCCATCATCGCGGCGACGTCGTCCTGTTCGCCAACGTCGGCTTTGACCACGGCGACGCGGCGGCCGAGGTCCTCGATCTGCCGGGCGACTTCCATCGCCGCCGATTGCGAAGACACGTAATTGACGACGACGTCGGCGCCGGCCTCGGCCAATCGCACCGCGCAGGCGCGGCCGATGCCCCGCGATGCTCCGGTCACCAGCGCCACTTGGCCCGACAGATCAATCATGATCGGCTCCATCAAGAGAAGATGCACGCGAAGGGTAGAGGGCCAGAATCGCCGTCTCGTCGTGGGGCGTGCGCCAGACGGAGAGGCGGTTGAGCATGGCCGGACGGCGGCCGCGCAGCAGGCAGGCAAATCCCCCGGCGGCGGACGGCACGACCTCGAACGCCTGCGGGCGGAACGGCTCGCCGCGGTTGGCCGCTTTGTACGCGGCCTCTTTAATGGCCCAAGCCACGGGCCAGAGCTGCGGTTCGGTCAGCCAGCGACGCTCGCGCGGCGTGAACCACGTCGCGGCGAAGCCCCGTCCGCATTGGACCGGCCCCACAAGGTCCACGCCCACGTCCAGGTCGTCGCTGCCGGCCAGGGCCACCAGAATCGCCCGGCCGCTGTGAGCGATCGAAAGCCGCCCGTCCAAGGGCCGGCCGTCGATGAAGGCTTGCGGGCGCCGGCGCTGCGAGCGGCCGTCGCCGGAGTCGATCTCGATGCGGCTGGGCGAAATCGACGCCGGCTGCAACCGCTGGCTTACCAGTTGTTTGGCCAGAATCCGGCCGGCCAGCCAACCGGAGCGCCGCCCGGATCGCGCAGACCGGCGTGGACCTGCCGCTCGCGCGGTGTGAGCCAGTCTTCGACCGGCCCTGCCTGCCGACAGGTTGCGTCGATCGCGGCGTAACGCCATACGAGGCTGCCGTAATTTGTCATAGGCTCTCCATCGCGGCCTGGATCGTTTGCCCTTCGGCGATCAGCACGGTCTGATAGCCGTCGGCTTGGAGGAGCACGTCGCCGCCGGGGCCGAAGAGCGTAAAGTCGAACCGGCTGTGTCGCGGCTGCCGCCCGCGAAAATAGACCCGCAAGATGCACGTCTCGCCTTCCCGCGGCGGTCGGCCGAATTGGAGCCGATCGAAACGGAAGGGCACTTCGAGCGCCCCGCCGAACTGCACGAACACGAAGCTGCCGCAGGTCACCACGCAGGCGTCCAACACGCCGATGGAACCGATCCAACCCTCGGCGGGCCGTGCACCGGCCAATTCCGTGACGGGCGGAACGAGAATCTTGCCCCAACTGCCGTCGTATTGGTGCCAGAACTCCTTCAGGCACCGCATCGGCGCCCCATGATACATCAGTCCGTCTTCCGCGTAGCGGTGCGGAATCCAGCCCATGAACGGCTCGCCAGGCTGGGCGGCGCGAAGCTCGGGGCGAGCCGCGGCAAGCTCGACCAAGCCACGGGCGTGCAAGCGCTCAGTTTGGATCACGCGGCCCTTGCGGTCGCGGAGTTCGGTGCTCAGCGCGCAGGCCACGCCGTTGCCATGCAGCTCGATGGTGACGCGGGCCACCACCGGCCGATCGTCGGGAAAGCTCAGCCCGGTCTGGATTTCGACGTCGCTGAGGCCAACGACCGTCCGATCGGGCGCAAAGGCGGCGGCCGCCTCGCACAACGATTCGATGGCCACCACGCCCGGCAGAAACGGCTTGCCCTTCAAGCGGTGCTCGCGGAGGAAGACGTCGGCCAACGGGTCGAAATGGATTTCGGCCACTGCGCCCCCTCGGGACGCGGCTCGATCGAATGGATCAACGGCCGGTTGGACGGGTTGGGCGCCGCGGCCGGCTTGTCGGGCGGCGCCGAAGACGCGGTTGGGCAAGGCGGCTGCGGCACTTCGCAAAGCTCCGGCGGATAGAACATCTGCTGGAAGTAGCCGTCGGTGATCAAGACTTCGCCTTCGGGCAGTCCGGCCCGCAGTTCCTGGAGCAGGTGGTTGCAGCCTTCCTCGGGCGTGAGGAATTCCATCTTTAGCTCGTTTTTGACCAACCCGACGTCGTCGGCCTTGGTGGACATGCCCACGCCGGCCCAGGTCTGCCAATGGATGCAGGCGGCGGGGCAGTCGGGCCGCCGGCCGCGGTGCCAATCGACGAGCTTGGCGAGCATGTCGTTGGCGGCGGCGTAATCGCTCAGACCGTTGCCGCCGAACCGGCCGCTCAGGCTGCCGAAGGCCACGAAGTGTTCCAAGGGGTCGGGGCACGTCAACGACATGAGGTTTATCGCCCCTTCGACTTTGCCGCGGATCGTACGATCGATCTTCGGCCGTTTTCTGGACTCGAAGCGGGCCGCCTCGGCGTAGCCCGCGCCGTGAATGATTCCGCGGATCGGGCCGTCCGCCGAGCGGATTTCATCCAGCAGCCGGGCGAGCGCCGCGCGGTCGGCCAGATCGCAGGCGTGATAGACGGCCTTCACGCCGTCGGCGGCGAACCGCCGGAGGTTGGCGTAAATCTCCTTATCGTGTTTGTAGGGGTCCCACGCCTCCTCGGGCAGCCGGCCGGCGGCGAGCGCCTCGCGCACCACCCGGGCCTTGAACTGCTTCAATTCTTCCGGGCCGCAATGCCGCCAAGGCGCGTCGTCGCGGGCGCGGGCGTGGTGCCGATCAGGTGCAATCTCAAGTCGTAGCGGCGCGCCAGATCGAGCGCGGCTTCGGCGGTGATGCCGCGGGCTCCACCAGAGACTACCCAGCAACCGCCGCGGGTGATGTGGCGACGCGGCAACCCTTCGGCCGGCTCGGCAACGGGCCGAACGACGCACCGCCGCGAGCCGTTGCGGCCCACTTCGATCTCCAGGTCGTCGGACGCCAACTCCTGGCAGATGGCCTCGGCCACGGCTTGCGGGGCCGTGTCGGCCGGCGTATCGACCACTTTCACCCGCAACGCGCTTTTCGGCCGGCGGCTGCTTTCGATCCACAGCGACTTGAGCAGACCGGTGAGCATTCCGCCTTCCGGTGAAACGACCGGCTGCGAGCAGCCGAAGTCGCCGCCCAATCGCGTGGCGGCAACGAGCGTGCCCCGCGGCGAATCGGGCATCGCCAGCAACAGTTGATACCATCGCTGCACAACCAGGTAAGGCAACAGGATGTACGGCCGGCGGCGATCCGCAGCGCGGCGATCGTCGAGCCGGGCGGCCTCCGCATCGCAGGCGGTCGTCAACAAGAGGGTCGTCGCCGGCTCGGCGGCCCAAAGCTGCTCCAATTCGGCGATCACTGCCCGAGGATCATTCTGCGGGGCGAGCATGTGAACCCGCGGCGCCTCGGGCGGCAAGTTGTTGTTGGAGCGCGGCCGCTTCGGGATTGTCGCCCAGGATGCAGGCCGCGCCCTCGATCCGCAGTACGACGGGCGAGTTGGGCGGCAAGGGCTTCTCGAAGGTCCGCAGCACGAAGCGCCGCGCCACCCGCGGCATCGCCGGCGCGGCATCGACCATGGTTTCGGACGGCGGCCGGCGCTCTGCGTTCGTGCTTTTCGCCAGCTTCCGGCCCGTAGAACCGCTGGTGATAATCCCAATCGGTGACGAGGACTTCGCTCCGCGGTCCGCCGGCGTACAGCTCCCGCACCAGGTGGCGCAGACCCTCGGTGGAAGCCATCGGCCCCGGCGCGCCGGCCCGGACCAACGCCGCCTGCACTTCGGGCTTGGCGGCCATTCCGTAACCTTCCCACGGGTGCCAGTGGAAGCCGATCGCGCGGCACTCGGGCCGCTCGGTGCGATACCAGGCCATCAGCTTGCAGAGCATATCGCTGGCCAGGGCGTAATCGGTTTGGCCGTTCGAGCCCAGCCGCCCGCTGATCGAGCCGTAGCCGATGAACCAGGCGACAGGGTCGTTGCGCGTAAGCCGCATGAGATGATAGGCGCCGTTCACTTTGGCCTCGATCGTCGCCAAGACGTCCTCGCGTTTCTTCTTCTCGAAGCGGCAGGCCCGGTCGATGCCGGCGCCGTGGAGGATGCCTTCGATCGGGCCGTCGCTACGGCGGATTTCGTCGAGCACGCGGCCCAGGGCCTCGGCGTCCGAAACGTCGCAGCGATGGTATGTCGCCCGGACGCCGGCCGACGCAAACGCTTGCAGCCAGTAGTCCATCTCCAGGGCCTTCTCGATTTGCTGCAAGGCCTGGGGCGCCGATTGGCCCGACTGCCGGGCTTCGCGCACGATGGCCGCTTTGCGCGATTTCAGCTTGTCGGCGGAGAGATTTCGCCACGAGGGATCGATCTCGGGCGGGGGCGACGTGCCGATCAAGTGCAGGCGGAGCCCGAAGCGGCGGCCGAGTTCCAGGGCCGAAGCGGCCGTGATGCCCCGGCGCCGCCAGTCACCACCCATACGGCCCCCGGCCGGATCTTGACACGCGGTTGCATCTTGGCCGTCTCGTAGGCGGCGTTCTGGAGCCGCCGCCGCCCGGCGACGAAGGCCACCTCGTGATCGAGCGTGCCGGAAGCCAACTCGCGGAGGATGTTGGCGGCCAGCGGCTCGGCAGGCTCGTCGTCGGGCGAGTCGATGATCTTGACGACCATCGACTTGAGTTTCCGCAGGATCACGTATTCCATCCAGACGGCCTTGGCCAGCCCGCTGATGGCGCCGCCGCCCGGCCGACGGACGCGGCCGGAAAAGCCGAAGTCGCCGCCCAGCGCAGTGGCCATCAGCAGCGTGCAGCGGTCCAAAAGCCTGGCCTGGCCGGCCAGTTGGAGCCATCGCTGGCAGAGAAAATAGGGAAGGATCGCGTCGCGCCGGCGGTGCTCGGCCCAAACGGCCGGATGGCTCAGATCGTCGGAGCCCGGGTCGCGGCCGGACATCAGGAACAGGTGCGGGATCGGCCCCTGCTTCCAAAGCGTTTCAAACTGCTTAACGGTCGCGTCGACATCGTCGCTGATGGCCAGGTCGAGGACCGGCGTGCCTTGATCGGCGAGCCGTCGGCGGATCGCGTCGGCCGCCGGATTGTGCCCCAAAACCAAGGCCGGGCCGCTGGCGGTCCACGTGGTCGGCGCATCGGGCTTCAGCGGCACGTCGATCATCCGCATCGCAAAGCGTTGCGTATGCAACTCTTCCTGGAACAACTCCTCTTCCGCCTCCGGCGGGCCGACTTCGGCGGCCTTTTCGGCTTGCGGCGGCAACGCTTCCCGCCGCGCGGCGGGCGACGGCGGCCCAAGCCACTGCGCCAGCGAGATGCAGGCGAAATCGGCCGGTTCGTTGCCGCGGCTTTGGCGAATCCACACTTCGCGCCGCTGGGGATCGAACAAAAGACTCAGCGTGGCGGCGCGGCCATCTTCCGCCGCGCCATCGGCTGCGCCGCTGCGCCGCAGGGCTTCGCGGAATGCGGCCGGTGCGGAGCCGTTGGACGAAACCGCCCGCAGCTCGGCCTGCACCTCGGGGCAAAAGGTCTCGGGCGTGGCCGCGGCCAGCCAACGTCCGCTCGACTGGCGAACTTCCAGCGATGCGCCGTCGCAACGGACGGAGCACGCCTGGCCCGACGGCGCATGGCTAAGGCAGGCGTTCCATTGGCCCGCGCCTTCCCGGCGGCGAAGGACGGCCAGCGCGGCGTCCAGATCGGCGGCCTGTTGGAGCACGAGGCGTGCCACGGCGGCGTGGGCACGACTCGCCGAGCCGTTTTCGCCGGTCCCCAACGGTGCGCAGGTGATCGCCAGTCCGGCAGCGTTCATGCCGCCGATCGCACCGACCGCGCCCGGGAAGGAAACCAAGGCGTAAGGCATGCCGTCGGACGGTCGGCGGACTTGAATGGCCGGGGCGAGACACTGGCCCAGAGCGGCGGGCATCGCCACGCGAGCATGCCAGCCTTGCAGCGGCGACTCGCCCGCGCCCGACGCGACAAACTGGAGGCATTGACTGCCCAACCTGGCGAATGACGCCAGGTTGTGCGCGATGAGATTGCCAGGCGACGCGTTCGACCGCCTCGGACAGGCCGTCCAACTCGTCGAGTTCCTCCCGGGAGAACAGGGCCATGGGATTTTCGGCGGCGCGGCTTTCGACAGCAAATCCGTCCAACGACGACGGGTCGAGATCGGCATAGCGGCAGAGGATCGTCTCGATCGCCTCACGGGCTCGCCGGCCATGCTCGAAGCCCATCTGGTGCGGATCGCCGTCGAGGCAGATTACTTCCGAAACGCTCTCAACCGCCGGTGTCGCCGGTCCATCGACCTCCGGCAATTGGGCAACCGGCAAAGCGTCAGCGGCAGCCGGCGCGGTTTCGCCGGCCGGGCCTTTGACCGGCGCCCCGCGGAGATAATTCACCACGTGTCGCAGCGTCGGAAAATCGTCCAACGTGACATTCTCGCCCGGCGTGACGTCGAAATACTCGCGCAGCTCGCCGAACAGTTGGGCCTTCTTGATGCTGTCGATGCCCAGGTCGGCCTCCAGGTCGGCATCCAACTCGACGACCTCCGGCGGATAGCCGGTCTGCTCGACCACGAAATTAATGAGGAACTTTTCCAAATCGGCGCCGGCGGGGAGGCCGGCCACCGGCGACGCGGAGGCCGGAACCGGAGAAGACGTGACGGCCGAAATTGGCGCGATCACGGGGGGTGGCAGTTCAACTGCCACCCCGACACTCGGCGGCTCGCCGCCGGCGACGATGGCGGCGGCCGGCACAGGTTCTTCGGCCGGCGCTTTGATCGGCGCGCCACGGAGATAATTCACCACGTGTCGGAGCGTCGGAAAATCATCGAGCGTGACGTTCTCGCCCGGCGTGACGTCGAAATACTCGCGCAGCTCGCCGAACAGTTGGGCCTTCTTGATACTGTCGATGCCCAAGTCGGCCTCCAGGTCGGCATCCAACTCGACGACCTCCGGCGGATAGCCGGTCTGCTCGACAACGAACTTGATAAGGAACTTTTCCAGGTCCTCGCCGGGCGGAAGGGCGGTTGCCGGCCGAGCCGGCGCAACGGGTGGCGCAGAGGCCGGAACAGGAGAAGACGCGACGGCCGGAATTGGCGCGTTCACTGGGGGCGGCAGTGCAACTGCCACCCCAACAAACGGTGCTTCAACTGCCACGTCAACAAACGGCGGCTCGGGTGCTGTCATGGCGGGGGCCGGCGTGCTCGGCGTCGACGTGGCGGCCTGCCGCATTTTATCGCGACGTCGGGCCGTGGCATCAAATTGCCGAATTGCCCGCCCGCCGGACGCCACGATGGAGGCCCGCTGCTCGTTGGCCTCCAAGGCGCCGCAGCATTCCAACAAGGCTTGGCGCACAGCAAATCTGTTCCACGCCCGGCCGCTTCGGATTGTCGCAGGCGATTGTCGCGGCGTCGGTCCCCTTGAGGATTTTTTGATTCAGCCGCGTGAGGGCTTGCTGCGGGCCGACTTCCACAAGCACCGTGTTGTGCTCGGCCGTAATCTGCCGCACGAGGTCGACGTAGCGGACCGGCGTGACCAGTTGGGCCGTCAGATTGGCGGCGACCTCTTGCGGTCCCGCCAGATAGCGATTGGCGACGGAACTGAACAGGGGCATCTTCGGCGCAGCGAACGCGAAGGTCCGAAGCGCCGCGGCAAACGGTTCGACCGCGCCTTGCATCAGCGGCGTGTGAAACACGCTGGGCACGGCCAGCGCGCGGCATTGATAGGAGCGCGCGGCCAGCACGGCGGAAACCCGTTCCAGCGACGCTTTGGCCCCGGCCACCACGACCTGGTCGGGCGCATTGTGATTGGCCACGAATACCAACTCGCCCAGCGAGGCCAACAGTTCCTCGACCACCTCCAGCGGCGCCGTGGTGGCCAGCATCGTGCCCCGGGCGGTCGGGCACGACTGGATGGCATCGCAGCGGGCACGGGTCGCGCGCAAGGCCTGCTCGATGTCCCAAACCCCAGCGGCCAACAACGCCGGATACTCGCCGTAGCTATGACCGGCGACCAGGGCGGGCTGGATTCCACGCTCTTCCATCGCCGCCAGCATGATCGCATCAGCCAGCAGCATCGCCGCCTGGGTGAGGAACAGATCGGAGCCGAACGGCGGGTTCTCGGACCAGGCCATCTCGGCGAAAGTCGGCCAGCCGTGGCTCGCCATAATGTCTGAGCACTTCCGCATCGTTGCGGCAGCGGCCGGTACATCGCGGACCAGTTCGCGGAGCATGCCCGGATATTGCGAGCCCTGCCCCGGAAACAGAAAGGCAATTCGCGGGCGCCGCGGGCCGAGCTGCCGGCAGAAAATGCCCTGCTGCGCGAGCACGGGCCACGCCGCCGGATCGGCCAGCGTTTTGGCCGCGGCAAGCTTCTGGCCGAGCGCGGCGGGGTTTGCCGCGACGATTGCCGCCCGAGCCCGATCGGCAGGACCGAATCGCGATCCGGCCGCGGCGGCGAAAAGGGACTCCGCGTTGACGGTCGAGAGTTTGTCGAGCAACTCGTTCCCATTGGCTGCGCCCACGCGGACGATCGACCACTGGTCGGCCGAGGTGAACGTGGCAGCGGCGGCAACGGGGTGCGTTGCCGCAGGCCCGGCCGTCGTCTCCGCGGCCGGGGATGGGGAAGCCGGGGCGACGGTCGGCGCCGCCACGGGCGCAACTGCCGGCGCGGCGGCTCCGCTCTCCACGATGACGTGGTACGCCAAATCCTTGCTGCACGAGGTTACACCAGCCACGGGACGATCGCGGCCGTTGAGCGAGGCCACCGGCGCGGGCTGCATGATCGGTCGCAGCTTGTCAGGCGGCAGCGGCAGCGGAGTCTCCAGGCCAACGGTGCGGGCCGCTTGCCCGCGTTCGACTTCCAGCACGGCTTTCAGCAGCGAGGCCATGCCCGAGGCGCCGCCCGCATGGCCGATCTGACCAACCACCGAACCAACCCACAGCGGCTCTCGGCGGGGCGAGGCCGATTGCACGGCCAACACGGCATCCAGTTGTGCTCGGTCGGCTTGCGGCTGGGCGAGGCCGTCGGTCTCCAGCAGGGCAATCTCCTCGGGCCGGATGGCGGAGTCGCTCAGTCCGCGGCACATGGCTTGCTGCACGGCCTCGGCCAGGTTGTCGTCCCGGCCGGCCGCCACGCCGCGAATGACGGCGTGAATCTTGTCACCGTCGCGAACGGCGTCGGGCAGCCGCTTCAGCAACACCACGCCGACGCCTTCGGCCGGCACGTAACCGTCGGCCTGGGCATCGAACGGCGATCGAGGCTGGGGGTTCACCGAGAGAAGCCCGGCCATCGACATGGCCTCGTAGGCGGGCAAACCCATCCGTCGCTGTCCGGCGGCACAGATCATCATCTCGCAGTCGCCGCATAGCAGCAGATCGACCGAGATCGCCAGCGCCGCCAGCGACGAAGCGGCGCCGGCGTCGATCGAGGCGGCTCCGCCCATCAGGTCCCACGTCTTGCCGATTTGAGAGGCCAACGAGCTGGTGCTGAAGCTGCCGGTGTCGTCGACCAAAGCCGGCCAGCGCTGGAGCAAGGCCGCGGCGAATTGCTCGTTTACGCGGCCGATGCGTTCGGCGCTCAAGCCGCGTCGGGCCAACGAGCGGGCAACGATCTGCTGCATGGCCGGCAGGCGAAGCGCCATCTGCAATTGGCAGGCGAAATCGCCGCCGAACTCGGTGCCCACCACCACGCCGACGCCTTCGCGGCGGAGTTTCTGGCGGTCGTAGCCGGCATCCTTCAGCGCCTCGTCGGCCGCCTCCAGGAGCATGAACTGGAGCGGATCGGCCTGGGCAATCTGTTTCGGCGGGAGTTTGTGAACTCGCCAGTCATAATGGAAGTCGGTGATGAAACCGCCGAGCGCGGCCGGGCTGCAATAGGGTTCGCGGCTGCCGGGCCGGTAGCCCAAGTCGATCCGCCAGCGGTCCGACGGCGGAGGGCATTTCGGATCGCGTCCGGCGGCCAGCAGGTCCCAATACTTCGCCACGTTGGCGGCGCCGGGCAGCACGCAGCCCATGCCCACCACGGCGATGGCCCGATCATCGCCGGCCGTTTTGCCCGCCCGGCGGGGCGAGTCGGCAGCGCCGTTTCCGGGACTGCCGGGCAAGCCGGCAGCGGCGCCCGGCGCGATGGGCTCATCGAGCACGACGTGCATGTTCAGCCCGCCGATGCCGAAGGCGTTGACGCCGGCCCGCCGCGGTTGGCCCGGCGCGGGGTCGGGCCACGCGATCGGAGAAGTCGGCACATAGACGGGGACTCGCGGCCAGTCGATCTTCGGGTTCAGTTGGCGAATGTTGACGGCCGGCGGAATCATGCGATGCTGCATCGCCAATACGGTTTTGATCACCCCGGCGAGGCCGGCGGATTCCAAGGTGTGGCCGATGTTCGCCTTCACGCTGGTGATGGGAATTTTGCGGCCCGGCGGCAGAACATTCTTGAGCACTTCGGCCACGGTGTTCAGTTCGGTGGCGTCGCCCACTTGCGTGGCCGTGGCGTGGGCTTCGAGATATTGGAGTTGGGCCATGTCGAGGCCGTCGCGGTAGGCCCGCTGCATGGCCTTGATTTGGCCTTCCTGGCGGGGCGCCCAAAGGCTTTTGCCGCGGCCGTCGGACGAGACGCCCAGCCCGCGAACCACGGCCAACACGCGGTCGCCATCGGCCTGCGCCCGCGGGAGGGTTTTCATCACCAGGCACACGTAGCCTTCGCCCACCACCAGGCCATCCGCGTCGGCGTCGAAGGGACGGCTGCCGGTGGTGCTCAAGGTTTGGGCGTGGGCAAACAACACGAGCGAGTCCGATTTGCAGTCGGAAGCGCCGCCGACGATGGCCATGTCGATCCGGCCGAGTTGCAGCGCGCGGGCGCCCAGCAGCATCGCCTGAAGCGACGAGGCGCAGGCCGAGTTGAGGGCCAGGTAGGGGCCGCTCAGGCCGAAGGCGCGGCTGACGGTGCCGGCGATGCCGCTGGCGGCGATGTCGGAGGCCTCGGCCGTGCGGCGCGGCAGCGTGCTGCGAACGGCCGTAACGATTTCCTGCATCACCGCCTTCTGCTCTTCGGGCGGCAGCGTGCCGAACTCCTCCGATTCGCGGAGAAACTGGGCGGCCTCTTCGATGCAGGTGGCGTAGGTATAATCGCCGGCCAGCCCGCTGCCCTGGGCGTGGCCGATGAACACGCCCGTATTGGTCAACGGAAGGTGGAACGGATCCAAGCCGGCGTGGCGGCAGGCGTCGGCCGCCACCTCGCACATCAGCAGATGGCAGGGATCGGCCGAGTGGACGAGTTCGTCCGGGATCGGGCACTTGTCGTGGTGGAACTGGCGGCTGGAAAGGATGGCTCCCAACTTGGAATACGTTTTTCCGACGACGCCCTTGCGGGAATCGTAATACAGCGATTGGTCGAGGCGGTCGGCGGGAAGCTCGCGGATGGCGGTGCGCCCCTCGATAAGCAGCCGCCAGAACTGGTCGAGATTGTCGGCTCCGGGCAAACGGCAAGCCATGCCGATAATGGCCAGGGGCACGGCGGATTTCGCATCGGGTGAGCGTGACATGCGTTGCCGTTCCTGTTGTTCGTTGAGCGTTATGCGATGCGCTGCGTTGTGGAAACGAGTTGTTCCAGCACCTTGACCACCTCCGTTTGGGCGATGCGCGGCGCGGAGGAAGACCCGGCCCGCGGCGATCGCTTGCCGCACGGACGTCTCGCCCCGCACCAGCGAGGCGAAAGTCGCCGCGTTGAGATAGCAGCGGGGAGCGTCGGCGGGCCCGAGGCCGAGTTCGGCGGCCGCGATCCCTCCGTCGCGGACATACAGCCGCCATTGGCCGCCGCCGCTGCCGTTGACTTGCACGTTCACGCACGGCCGACCGGCATCGCCATTGAGCCCATCGCCCAGAAACCGTTCGACGTGGTTGCGGACGTCGAATGGCACGGGCACCTCTTCGTGCTTTAGCAGCCCGAAGTTCTTTTCGATCGGATAGCGGGCCACGCGCATCAACAGGTCGTAGTCCATCTCGGGGCAAGGAAGCTGCGGCAAGGCCCGGGCCGTATTGGCCAGATCGAACGTCGGATCGTCGCGCCAATGGGAGCGGTAGACCGACATCTGCTCGTAGAACAGCCGTTGGTAGACGGCCAGGTCCTTCTCGCTGACCTCTTTGGTGGGGCGTTTGGGCACGAACTGGCGGATGGCGTCCTGCACCACCTGCTCGAACACCCGCACCGTGACCGTCTTGGGCGAGGCGATGTGGTAGGTTTGCCCGTGGCACTCCGGGTGCGACACGAGATAGGCGATGGCGGCGGCGACCCAATCGACGGGCACGAAGTTCTTGCCTTCCTGCCCGGTGAGCCCCAAACCGGCCCAGAAACGGTCGTTCATCATTTCCGGCGGCAATTCGCCCGAGAAGAGATGGGCCAATTGCAGCGGCAGATAAAAACCGTGGTAGCTTGAGGTGAAGCCGTCGCGCGAATCGCCGATGATGCTCGCCGGCCGGTAGACGGTGAGGCGTTCAAAGCCCGCCTCGCGGAGCATTTTCTCGGCGGCGATCTTGCTTTCCTCGTAGACGTTGCCCAGCTTTTGGCCGACGTCCAATTCGGTTTCGAGGACCCGTCCTTCCCGCAGCCCGCATACGTAGGCGGTAGAGACGTGGTGGAAGTTCTGCAGCCGGGCGGAGAGGCAGAAGTTCAGCAGGTTCCGCGCGCCTTCGACGTTCGTCTGCCACGGCTCGCCGCGGTTATCGGCGCGAAAGGTCATGCTCGCGGCGCTGTGGATCACCGCCTCGCAATGGTCGGCGATCCAGCGGGCATGTCTTGGCTGGAGCCCGAGACCGGGCTGGCACAAATCGCCGCCGAGGATCACCGGCCGGGGCAAACAGCGGCCCGCCTGACGCTCCCACCGCCGCATGATTGCCTCAATGCGATCTTCCGGCGATTGAAGCTTGCCCGGGCGAACCAAGACGGCCAAGGGCAGCCGCGCTTCGAGCAGCTCTCGAACCAGGTAGCGCCCCAGAAGGCCCGTGGCGCCGGTCAGCAAATAATATCGCATGTCGAGCGCGGTCCTCTCATCACGGGCGGCGGTTGCCTCAAAGCAGCAATCCAAGGCGCGGTCAAAAGCTGAGCGCCCCCTCGGAAATATGCGGGAAATGCGACAATTATTGTATGCAAGTGGTCTCGGGAGTCAAAAAAACCGAGTCGCCGTGAAGACGCAACCTCTTGCAAACCAACGGGTTGAGAGATGAAACGGCAGCCCCGGTGGCGGTCAAGCCATTTGACTAATAGAAATCGAACCGGTTGCTCGCGATGGTAGAATGGGAGGGATTTCGACACCTTTCGTCGGCCGAGCAAACAGCTCAATCAGCATGAGCGAACTGCAATTTGATTCCAAACCGGCTCTCCAGCTCTCACCACGAGTACTCAACCTCTGGTGCATCGAGATCGATCGTTGGCTGCCGGTCGTTGAGAGGCTGGCGCAATATCTCTCGCCGGAGGAAGCAGCGCGGTCGCGGCGGTTCCTCCGCGAAGTCGATCGCCAACGATTCGTCATCAGTCACGCCGCCGTACGAACAATCCTCGGCGCATACTTGGGTGCTCCGCCGAACCGGGTCGAGCTAACCGTGCGTGTGGGCGGCAAGCCGGAATTGGCGTCGTCGCCGCCTTTTCCTCCGCTGTGCTATAACCTTTCGCATTCGGAAGAGATGGCGATGGTTGCCGTCGCCTTGGACCGCGAAGTGGGTGTCGACATCGAGCGGCTTCGGCCCTTTCTTGATATCGAGGAAATTGTGGAACGGTACTTCGCCCCGGGGGAGCAGGCAACATGGCGTGAGTTGCCGGATCGCGAGCGACTCGACGCCTTCTTCCGTTGCTGGACGCGGAAAGAGGCGTACCTCAAGGCCCGCGGCATCGGATTGTCGTCAGGGCTCGATCAAGTCGAGGTTTCGTTTGCACCCGGCGAAACGGCACGACTGCTTCGCGACCAAAGTCTGGGACAACTGAGCGACGGCTGGCAGATGTACGACGTATCGCCACCGGGCAAAGGATATATGGCGGCCTGCGTTGTCGAGAAGGGAATCGACCGGCTAACCGTCCATCAATGGCCGGTCGTTCCTGGCGCCGGTGGGGACGTGTTTTTCAGGGCCTCCCCGAAAGGCCGCTCTTAGCGAACTGACGCCGAAGCCGGTCCGCATTTCCGACGCGATGAAAACGGGGACAGGCACCGCAACTAATAGTGGTTCGGATCGAGCAACGATGCCAGCCGTTGCGGAGCCTCTCCCCGTTTTCATCAGGCCAGCCAAAGACTGGGTTGGCGGGACCTTGCGAGGATAGGGAATCTGGCTGGAGATTAGCGAAAATACCGGCTGTGCCAGCGCGAAAGGAAGCGATGTGCCTAGTTGATCAATTACGCCGATTGCGACTGAAAGGACATAAATTATCGAAATGCCTAGGCTGCCGGTAACGGCCGCCTCCCGCCAGGGATGGCAACGGATGGCCTAAGTGGGGTAGGTGGCAGGCTTAACCGTTGACGCCGTCCATGACGGCAGGTCAGCGATTCGATTCAGGGAGGAGTCGGCGATGCCTCGAATAGCCTGGTTGCGGCCAAATCTATGGATCGCGGCAGCGGGCATCCTTCTATTGGCTGGATGCACCAGTCCGACGGAATACATCAAGAACGGCTTCAAGGTAGGACCGAACCTGGGCGTCCCCGCCGGCAATACGGCCCCTCACTGGATCGACGCGGCCGACATCCGCGTGCGTGAGGATTGTGCCGAAGTGGGCCGATGGTGGAACGTGTTCCAGGACCCGGTCCTCGATCGGCTCATTGACGATGCCTCAAGGCAAAACCTTTCGCTCCGGGAAGCGAGTTTCCGCGTGCTGGAATCGAGGGCCGAACTGTTGATGACGGCCGGCAATATCTTCCCTCAAACGCAGAACGCCAGCGGTGGATACCAACGCGGGGCCGCCAGCGTGACGTCGAACGGCGCGCCGGGTCTTGAAAACCAGTTCTTCGACCAGTGGGCCTTCGGCTTCAATCTCTCCTGGGAGCTGGACCTGTGGGGTCGCCTCCGCCGCGCCATTGCCGCGGCCGACGCCAATCTCGACGCTTCTTGCGCCAACTACAACGACGTCTTCGTGACCATGTTGGGCGACGTGGCCAGCAACTATGTGCAGGTCCGCACGCTCCAACAGCGCATCGCCTACGTGCAGTCCAACGTCGAATTGCAGGAACGAATCCTGGGCATTGCCGACAGGCGGTTGAAGGCGGGGGCCAGAAACGCCTTGGACACCCATCAGGCCCGCAGCAACCTGGCCCAGACCGAAGCCCAAATTCCGCAATTGCGGATTGCTTTGCGGCAGGCATGCAATCGGTTGTGCATCCTCTTAGGCCGGCCCGCGGTCAACCTCGAACCGGAAATGGGCGCGGGACCGATCCCGACGGCGCCCAGCCAGGTGGTGATCGGAATTCCCTGCGACTTGCTGCGTCGCCGTCCGGACGTTCGCCGCGCCAGCACGAGGCCGAGGCGCAGGCCGAGGAAATCGGCATCGCAACGGCCGCGCTCTACCCCATCTTTGTCATCAACGGCACGCTCGGTTACCAGGCGCAGAACTTGCCACAACTGTTCCAGAGCGATTCGCTGACGGGCAACATCGGTCCGGCGTTCCAATGGAACATTTTGAATTACGGCCGCATCCAGAATAACGTGAAGTTGCAGGACGCCCGCTTCCAGCGGCTGGTGGCCGCCTACCAAAACCGCGTACTGCACGCGAATGCCGAAGTGGAAGACGGGTTGGCGGCGTTTTTGCGGGCGCAGGAGCGTTCGCGATTGCTCGACCAAAGCGTCAACAGCGCGCGGCTGGCCGTTAACGTTGTCGAGAAGGACTATCGGGGCGGGGCCAGCGATTTCAACCGGGTGGCATCATCGAGCAAAACCTGGTGCAACAGCAAGACATGCAAGCCCAGTCGTATGGCGAGATTGCCCAGGGGCTGATCCAAGTGTACCGTGCGCTGGGCGGCGGCTGGGAAGTTTCCGAGGCGGCGGCACAGACAGTGGCGTTGGCGCCGCTTCCACCGAACACAAAGCCGAGCGGCACGATTCCGCCGCCGCCTGCCGCGCCCGCCGAGCCTGCCGCGCCCACCACGCCCACCACGCCGAGCGCCGACGACGCAGCTCCCAAGCCGGCGGTTCCGACCGCGCCCTACCAGCCGAAGCAATTGGAGGCAGCGCCGGAGACGCCGATTGCTCCGTACGTGCCGATAGCCCGCTCCACGCTGAAGCCGGAGGTCGCGGTGCTCGCTTATCCGACGGTGGCGGTTTCCAGTCCGAAGGCCGGCGCGCCGACGGCGCCGCTGCCGCCAATGAGCCTGTCGGCAGGCGATCTTGTAGCGGCGCACGGGATCCGGCAACCGCCCGCGGAATACCGCAGTGTGAGACTCCGGTTATCTCGATGCCGCCGATGGAAGCGTTGTGGCCGAAGCGTGACGCCCCGATAGCGCCAAATCCGCCGGTCGCCCATACGGCGTCGAAGGCGGACATTCCGACGGCGCCGTTGCCGCCGGTCGCGCGTTCGTCGGCGAAGTCCGAGGCTCCGCTGGCGCCGTATCCACCGACCGCCCATACGGTGTCCAAGGCGGACATTCCGACGGCGCCGTTGCCGCCGGCCCCGCGTTCGTCGGCGAAGTCCGAGGCTCCGCTGGCGCCGTATCCGCCGACCGCCCGCGCGACGCCGAAGGCCGAATCGCCGGTCGCTCCATTCCCGCCGGCTCCGTCGCAGGCGGGCTAGTCAGACTACAAAGCGCGTCGGACGGGGCGACCGGTGGCGAGAACCTCCTCGGCAATGTCGGCGGCACGGCTTGCGCCGCCGGCGGCGATCAGGGTTTGTTGCAGCTCCTTGGCCCGCCGCCGAAAACAATCCTCCGCCAAGACACGCTCGACCATCTCCCGAAGCTCCTCGACAGTGGAGTGTCCGTACGATCCCTGCAGACCCACGCCGGCATGAGCGACCCGCGAGGCGGTGGCCGGCTGGTCGGCGCTGCGCGGCAAGGCGATCATAGGCACGCCCTGACTGAGCGATTCCATGACGGTGTTGATGCCGGCGTGCGTGATCAACAGGGCGGCCCGCTCCAAGAGCGCCAATTGCGGCGCGAAGTCCACCACGATCGCGTTGTCGGGGATATCGCCCAACTGCTTCTGGGTCATCTCCTCTTCGCCGGTCCACCTGCCCAAGGCCAGCACAACCTGGACGTTCAAGCCGGCGCAAGCGGCCAGCATCTTGCGATACACGGCCAGATTGGTCGGTTCCGAAACGGTGCCCAACGAGGCGAAGATCAGCGGACGGCCGTCGAGTCGTTCCCAGGGGAACGGCGTGCTGGCGTTTAAGTGACGGCCGCCGCCTAACGACCCGACGTAATGAAACGTGTCGGGAAGCCGGCCGCGCGGGAAATCCAACTCCCGACACAACTGGGAAATCTGGGCCAGAGGAGAGAACGTGTCGTCAATCCGCGAGAACTCGGGGAGATTCCATCTCCGGCGGCGGCGGTTGATGGTGCGGAGGGTGGGGCGGATGAACCAATGCCAAGCGGCATAGCCCAAGCGATTGCGCCATTGTGCCTGCCGGCCGGCGGCATAGGGCCATGCGGTGTAGGCGGGGGGCACAGCCGGATCTTCGTTCCACGGCATGGCGCTGCAAATGGTGACGAAGGGCACGCCCGCCCGTTCCGCGGCCGTGCCGCCCGCGGTGGTGACCTGGTCGACGAGCGCGAGTCGACGCCCAGTTCTTTCAGCGCCGGCGGCACGAATTCCAAGATCGTCGCGGCGTGCCAGCGGATGTACTCTCGCAGCACGATCTGCGCGTTGAACCCGGCACACGCAACAGGCCGCGCCCAGCAGCCACGAAGACGAATAAGCGGCGCCGTCTTCGCCGAACGAATGGAGCGGCAGTCCCAGTTTTTGCGCCATCTCCCCGGCCCGATCGCGCCCCACCATGGTCACGCGATGGCCGCGGCGGACGAGTTCTTTTCCCACCGATCCTGACGAAAGCAGGTGTCCGACGTCATCGGGACAGACGATTGCAAAGTGGGCCATACGCCGTTCCTTTCAGGCTTACAGGTTGGGGCGGCAGTTGCGCTGCCGCCCCCGCTTTCCAACGACTTGAAGGAGCGGCCGCACAACGCCCCTTTTCGAGGCAGCCGCCGATCCTTTCATTCATAGCGCAGGGCGTCGATGGGGTTCAATCGTGACGCCTTCCACGCGGGATAATAGCCGAACGTAATGCCGACGGTGAGCGAGACCGCCACGGCGATCACGGTAGCGCCGGGCGACGCGTGGGTAGGCCAGCCCATCACCGTTCCGGCGAACCAGGAACCGGCGCGGCCCGCCACAATGCCAATAAAGCCGCCCACCAGGCACAGCACGACGGCCTCGACCAGAAATTGGCGGAGGATGTCTTTGGCGTCGGCGCCGACGGCCATCCGCAGGCCGATCTCGCGGGTCCGCTCGGTGACCGAGACGAGCATGATGTTCATGATGCCCACGCCGCCCACCAACAGCGACACGGCGGCGATCGACATGCCCAGCCCGGAGAGCATGCGGATCGTCCGTTTGAGGACATTGGAAACCTCGGCCATGTCGTAAATGCGGAAGTCTTCGTCGCCGACCGCCACCCGATGCCGCTCGCGGAGCACGTCGCTGATTTCCTCGGTGGCCCTGGGGACCGCGTCCGGCGAGCTGGCCTTGATCATGAATCTGGTGGATGCTCTCGGTGCGGCCGCCGTGCTGGGTGCCGGGGAGGCGCTCGGCCAGGGGGATGCCGGGCGGCGTGTGCCGGCCCTCCTTGACCGGCGGCGGCCCGTCGTCTTCGCCGCCGTTGATGCGATACTTGATCGTGGTCCACGGAGCCAGCAGGATATCGTCTTGGTCGGTGCCCAGCAGATCGGCGCCCTTGGGACTGAGCACGCCGATCACTTTGAACGGCACGTTGCGGACGCGGATTTCCTCGCCGATGGGATTGCGGACGCCGAACAGTTCGCGCACCAACGTTCGGCCGATCAGGCAGACCTTGGCGCTGACCGAAGACCTCTCGCTCGTTGAAGGCCCGGCCGTCGAGGTCGGTCCAGTTGCGTGCGCGGAGAAAGGCGTCGGTGCTGCCGGTCATGTAGTTGGGGCTCCAGTAACGGTTGCCGTAGACCACCTGGCCCCAGGCTTCGACGATCGGCGCCGTACACACCACGGAAGGACATTCGCGCTCGACGGCTTCGGCATCTTCGGGCGTGATGGTTTCCGTGCGCTGGCCGATGCGTTTGGTGCCGCGCTGCGGGCCGCCGGGCGAAACCAGCAAGGTGTTCGCGCCCATGTTGGTTACCGTCACCTGAATGGCTGCGGAGGCCCCTGCGCTGATCTCCATCATGGCGATGACGGCGGCCACGCCGATAATCACGCCGAGCATGGTCAGGGCCGCCCGCATCATGTTGCGGCGCAAGGCGGAAAACGCGATCGTCATCGCGCCCGCCGCCACGCGCAGGCCGTTGCGGGCCCGCCGCCGCGACGGCCCCGCGGCCAACGGGCGGACGATTTCCGCGGCGCGGCCTTCCGCCGTGCGGGAATCCTCCAGAATCCTCCCGTCGGCAATGCGTATCACGCGGTCGGCGTGACACGCCACGTCGGCATCGTGCGTCACCAACAGGATGGTAATGCCTTTCTCCACGTTCAGGCGGCGGAAGATTTGCAGGATTTCCTTGCCCGTCCGCGAATCAAGTTTCCCGGTGGGCTCGTCGGCCAGGAGCATGATCGGGCTATTGACCAGGGCGCGGGCGATGGCCACCCGCTGTTGTTCGCCGCCCGAGAGCGTCGACGGCGTGTGATCCCGCCGCGCCCCGAGGCCGACGGTGGCCAGCAGCTCTCCGCTGCGCCGCCGCAGCGACCAGGCCGAGGCCTTTTCCGTCGAATAGGCCGTCGGCATGCGCACGTTTTCCAAGGCCGACGGCGCGGGCCAGCAGATTGAAGCTTTGGAAAACGAAGCCGATGCGGCTGCTGCGAAGCTGGGCCAACTGCCGCGGCGAGAGCCGCGTGACTTCCACGCCGTCGAAACGGTAGGAGCCCTTCGTGGGCCGGTCGAGACAGCCAAGCAGGTTCATCAGCGTCGTCTTGCCCGAGCCCGAGGCTCCCATCAGCGCCACGAACTCGCCCTGCTCGATGTCCAAGTGAGACGTCCTTGAGGACGGGCAAGTCCACGTCGCCGAGCCGATACGTCTTGTCGATGTCTCGCAATTCGATCAGAGGCATGGCAGAACCTGCAAGTTTCTCGCGCTAGTTCTTGTTGTCCGTGATCTTGTTAGATGAAACTCGAGACGAAATCGGGTTGCGACTTCTGGACGAACGCTGGCGACCACCGGATCGCCGGGCTGCGATATCGCCGCTGGTGATCTCCGTCATCATTCCGTCGGACAGGCCGACCTTCACGGGAACCGGCGCGCACCAAGCCGTCGCCGGCAACCACCCACACGGTGGGCGATCCCAGGTCCACCTTCGGCTCGGTGTCCTCCTGCACCGGCTCGTTGCGCCGCTCCGCGGACGCTTGGCCGTTCGCGGGCGGCGTCAAGGCCTGCCCGGGCCGAGCGGCGAAATCTGCCTCCCACGTGCGGCTGCCAACGCAACGCCTGGTTGGGAACCAGGATCGGCGTTGGGCCGGCGGGCCACCTCGAACTGGAGCTTCGCCGTCATGTAGGGCAGCAGCTTGCCGTCCGCGTTGTCGACGTCCACCACGACGCCGTACGTGACCACGCTCTGCTGCAAGCTGGCGTTGAGGCGGATCTGCGACACCTTGCCGGAAAAGGTGCGGTCGCGGTAGGCGTCCACCTTGAAGGTGACCGTCTGTCCGACCTTGACGTCGCCGATATCGGCCTCGTTCACGGCCGCCCAGACGAGCATGTGGCCGAGGTCGTTGGCCAGGAGGAACAGGCTCGGCGCATTCATGCCGGCCACCACCGTCTGGCCGACGTTCACGCGGCGGTCGATCACCATGCCGTCGATGGGCGAGCGTGATGGTGGTGTAGGCCAGATTGATCTCGGCCTGCTTCGGCGGCGATCTTCGGCCTGTTCCAGCTTGGCTTCGGCCATGGCCAGTTCCGCCTTGGCCATTTCGTCCTCCGCTCACGGCCTTTTCGTATTCGGCCTCGGGAGGCCGAATCCTGTGGTCGCGCAGCTCCTTGGCGCGGCGGAAGGCGGCGTGCCGCCTGCTTCTGCCGTGCGCCGGCAGCGGTCGACCTCGGCCTCGGCAAGCTTGCAGGTTGACGCGGGCCTTGTCCACTTCGGCCTTGATGGGGCAGAGTCGTCCAACTGCGCCAGCACCGCCCCCTTCTTGACGCGGGTGCAGTAGTCGATCGTCTTGCCCGGGCTGGTCGGGTCGGGGCCGAAGCTCTTGACGCTGCCGACGATCTGCGCGCCGACGTCGATGGTCTCCACCGGCTCGACCGTCCCGGTGGCGGTCGACGCCGATCGAACAAATCGCCGCGCATGACCGGCAGCGTGCGGAACTTCGGCCGGCCCGTCAGGCCGTCGCCCCAACAATGCGACGCCGACCAGCGCCGGCGATCACGGCCGCCACGACAATGCCTGCTATCTTTTTCATGGCACTTCACCCGTAGGCCTTTCTGCAGTTATAGTGTTTCCAATTGGAGCTTCCTCGCGACGCCTCATGGCGAAACGTCTCCGCCACTTTTCCTTCTTCCAGCTTGACGATTCGGTCGGCGCTGGCGAAATAGCGGTCGTCGTGCGTGATCGCCACCACGGTCTTGCCCCGCCGCTTCAGTTCCGGCAGCAGATCGCAGGTAAAAGACCTTGCGAAACACGGGGTCCTGGTCGGCGGCCCATTCGTCGAACACGTAGATCGGCCGGTCCTCCAAGTAGGCGGTCAGCAGGGCCAGTCGCTTGCGCTGGCCCCGCGAAAGCTGCGTCGTGGAAAACGCGCCGTCGGTCACCGTGACCACGTGATCCAGTTCGAGCTGGCGGAGATATCGCGGGCCCGCTGGTCGAGGTCGGCGGCGTCCAGCCCCCACAGGCTGTCGAAAACCACCGCGTCGTCGAAGACCACCGAAAACAACTGCCGGTAGCCTCGCGGTTGTCGGCGTTGAACAGGCTGGCCGTCCAGGCGGATTTCGCCGGCCTCGGGCGCGTACAGGCCGGTGAGCAGTTTCGCCAGGGTGGTCTTGCCGCTGCCGTTGCCGCCGATGATGAACACGATTTCGCCGGGGCGGAGCGTCAGGTCGATGGGCCCGAGCACGAAGCCGTGGGGCTTGCCCTCGCGGCGGTAGGCGTGCGTGACGCCCGCCAATTCGATCTGCTCCCAGCGACGGATCGGGCGTCACCGCGGCGGCTTCCGCTTCCTGTCGTCGAGCATCAGGCCCAGCCGCTCGATCTGCGCCACCGAAGTGGTGGCCCAGGCCATGAACGGCAGCCAGCCCATGATCTGCTCCAAGCGGCGACATCAGGTAGAAGATCGTCAGCGTGTAGCCGGTCAGCGTTGCGGCGTTGACGCGCGCGATCAGCGGCCAGGCGAACAGCAGCAGCCGATGGCGACGAAGAACATCAAGCGTCCCCAGGCGATGGCCGCGTCGTAGAGGCAATCGCCGAAAAACTGGCTGCCGGCGGGCCGTCGTTTCCGCCTTCGATCAGCACGTCGTCGACGAACTCGTGGCGCCGGGCGTGGTGCATCTTCAGTTCCTTGACGCCTTCGATCAGCTCGCGGATGTGCCTGAACAGCACGTTCTGCGCTTCCCGCGCCGCTCGACGTACCGCTCGGCGAAGCTGGCCGAGGAGTACCAGTAGCTGGCCATGCCGAGGAGACAGAAGACGGCCGCACCGACCATCAGGCTCGGGCGAAAGCCAGCCCAGGTAGACCGCTCCGCAGACGAGAATCACGACGATTGACTCCCAGCGCCGGCACGCCGTTCATGGCTTGCGAGATCACGCCCACGTCGCCGGTGAGCGAGGCCAACATGCGGTGGTCGCCGATCTCCTCCAGGTGCTTCAGCGGCGACTCGAGGATCCGCCGGCAGAGGCCCATTTGCAACTGCGTGATCGAAGTTTGCGTCAGCCGCGAAAGAAGCACTTGCGAGACGATCTGCGTCAGCCAGGATCGACCGCGCAGAGGGCCGGCAAAAAGTCCGATCAACACGGCCGACGACGCGTTGGGCTGGTCGCCAGGGCATGGCTGATCAAGGCCACCAGCGCCACGCTGGCGGCGCCGCTGACGCCGCCGACCAGTGCGGCCAACAGCACGATGCGCCACGAAGCCCGCAGCAGAAAGAAGATCAGTTTCATGGGTTCCTGTCGTTTGCCGGCCGCCTCGGCCGCTTCTTGGAGATAGCGCCCGGAGCCGGTCGGCCAGCACGTCGGCGTGGGGTTTGCGCAACATGCTGTAGTGATTGCCGGGCACGTGTTCCACGCAGAGCCGGGGACAGAGCGACTTCCACCGCCGGTCGAGCTTCGTCGCCTTCCTCGTCGGCCCGGAACAGCACGGCGCGGCCGCGGTAGGGCTTGGGCCGATAAGCGGCGCAGGCCGCCAGATGGGCCTTGCACACCGCGGCCAGCCGCCGAATCTCGGCCGCTCCGATGCCGTCGGCCAGGTTCGCCCGTTGCGCGATCCGCTCCCATTGCCGTTCCAGCGGCAGCTTCTTCAGTTCGTCGGGCGAAAGATTCAGGTGCGGCGCCAGCCACCGCAGCACCGATTCGTCGTCAAGGTCCAATTCCTCGTAGCTCGGGGATCGGAAAGATAGGTGTCGAGCATGGCCAGCAGGGCCACGTCTTCGCCGACGGCCGCCAGTTGGTTGGCCATCTCCAGGGCGATCAGGCCGCCCATCGACCAGCCGGCCACAAGATACGGTCCGCGGGGCTGGACTTCGCGAATCTCGCTCAAGTAGAAGGCCGCCATGTCTTCGATGCGGTCGTGGGGCTGCTGACCGGCGTCGAGCCCTTGGGCTTGGAGTCCGTAGACGGGCCGCTGCGGGGCCAAGACCGCCTGCCAGCGGCAGGAAGGAAGCAATGTGCCCGCCCAGCCCGTGAATGCAGAACAACGGCGGCGCCGATCCGCCGCGCCGCAGGGGCGCGAGCGAGTGGCCGTTGCTTTGCGGCCGGCCGCGCATCGCCGTGACAAGCTCACGCACCACGGAAATGTCTTCCAAGGGCTCCGCGGTTTTGCCATCGGCGGCGCGGGTTGATCTGCTCGGCCAACTCGGCAATCGTGGGCGAGGCGAACATGGCCGCCACCGGCAGGTTCGTGGTCAGCGCGTCGCGCGTCTTGGTCATCGCCCGGACGGCCAGCAGCGAGTGGCCGCCGAGTTCGAAGAAATTGTCGTACACGCCGACATGTTCGACGCCCAGCAACTCCGTCCAAATCGCCGCCAACCGCTCTTCCAGCGGAGTACGCGGCGCCGTATGCCGCTGCGGTAATGGCGCAGTCCGCTCGATGACGGGGATCCGTTGGCGAATGATCGTTCCGTCGGGCAGTTGTGGCACTAGTCCCGACACTCGCCGATCGGGATCGGCCACGGCAGCTTCCAGCGACGTTTGGAAGTGTTCCAGCATTCGTGCCGCGGTCGACTCGTTGAACAGGTCGGTGCGGTAATCGAGGGTAAGCTGGATGCCCTGCTCGTGCTCGTCGGCAGAGAGCAATAGGTCGAACTCCGCGGCGCGTCCGCCCAAGGCTGCGGGCTCCAAGCCGCTGATCTCCAAATCGCCCAACTCTTGCGACTGCTCGGGCGTGTTCTGGAGAACAAACATCACCTGGAAAACAGGATGCCGGCTCAAGTCGCGCGGCGGTTTGAGCTCATCGACGAGCCGTTCGAAGGGCATCTCTTGGTGGTCGAAGGCCTGAAGCGCCGTCTGGCGGACGCGGCCCAACATCTGGCGGAACGACGGATCGCCCGAAACGTCGGCCCGCAACACGAGCGTGTTGACGAAATAGCCGATAAGATCTTCGGTTTCGGGACGCATCCGACCAGCCACGGGCGTGCCGATTGGGAAGTCATCCTGGCCGCTGTAGTGGTGCAGTAGCGTCTCGAACGCCGCCACGAGCGTCATAAATGTCGTTGCTTGCTCGTTTCGACTGAGCCGTGCGATCGCCTGGCTCAATTCGTGCGGCAAGGGGCGCTGGCAGGCCCCTCCGGAGCCCGTTTGCGTCGGCGGCCGCGGCCGATCGGTGGGCAATTCCAACGTGGGCAGCCCTTCCAACTGCTTGAGCCAGTAGCCGCGCAGGCTGTCGAAGACCTCGCCCTGCAAGCGCTCGCGCTGCCACACGGCGAAATCGGCGTATTGAATGGGCAGCTCGGCCAGCGGCGCGGAAGGCAAACCCGCCGCAAAGGCCCGGTATGCCGTGAGCAACTCCTGCCACAGCACGGCCATCGACCAGCCGTCGTAAATGATGTGGTGCATGCCGACCAACACCACGTGGTCTTCCTCGGCAAGCTTCAGCAGTTCCACCCTTGCCAGGGGACCCTTGGCAAGATCGGTCGGGCGCTGTGATTCGGCCACGATGTATCGCTCGACGGCTGCCTCGCGATCCGCTGCCGCCAGTCCGCTCAAATCGATCACGCTCAACGGCTGGGGCGCGTACTGAGCGATCACCTGCACGGGGCGGCCTTCGATTTGCGTAAACGTGGTCCGCAACACCTCGTGCCGCCGCACGACTTCGTTGAGGGCCCTTTCCAAGGCGGGCACGTTCAGGGGGCCGCGCACGCGGGCGGCCGGGAACATGGCGTATGCCGACGGCCCTTCCTCGATCTGATTGATCACCCACAGGGCCTCCTGGCCGTAAGACATTGGCAAAGGAGCATCCCGACTGACCGGTGAAATCGGCGGCAGTTCGCCGAGGCGTCCCGCCGCCTGCAAAGCGCCGATCCGCTCGGCCAAGTCGGCCAGCGTGGCGCAGCGAACAGCGCGACCAGCGGCAGATCGACCGAAAACACGCTCCGCACGCGGGAGGCAATCTGCACGGCCAGTAAGGAATGGCCGCCGAGGCTCGAAGAAATTGTCATGCACGCCGACGCGTTCGGCCCCCAGGACTTCGGCCCAAATCGCCGCCAACCGCTCTTCCACCGGCGTGCGCGGGGTCACGTAACGCTGTGGCGCCGGCGCCGCCGATTCAACGGTCAGCAGCAACCGGCGATTCACCTTGCCGTTGGGCAGTTGCGGCAGCGAGTCGAGGAACGCAAAGACCTGGGGGATCATGCTTTCGGACAAAGACGTACGGAGAAATTGCCGCAGTTCGCTCGCCCGCTGTGCGCGTGCTTCCTCATCCCGAGGCCGGCCGTTGCGCGGAACGACATAGGCGGCCAGAAACTTGCGACCGCCACCGGCGCTTTGTGCAACAACCGCCGCTTGGGCAACCGCTGGATGTCGGCTGAGCGCCGCTTCAATCTCTCCCAGCTCAATGCGGACGCCGGAAATCTTTACCTGGTTGTCGTACCGCTCAAGGAAGACGATGTTCCCGTCGGACAGATAACGGCAACGGTCGCCCGTCTTGTAAAGACGGCTGCCGGCAACGCCGCTAAACGGATCGGGAACGAATCGCTCGGCGGTGAGCTCCGGTCGGTGGAGATACTCGCGCCCGACCGGCACGCCGCCGATGTACAACTCACCGGGCACGCCGACGGGCACCGGCTGGCGCCGCCCGTCCAAAATATACACGCGGGCATTGGAAATCGGCCGGCCGATGGGGACCGTATCGCACTTCTCGTGGCGGCGGCACTTCCATGCGGTCACGGCGATCGAGGTTTCCGCCGGGCCATAAATGTTGTACAACTCGGCATTCAATCCCTGGAAGCAGCGTTCCATCAGGTCGGGAGGTATGCCTCGCCGCCGCTGCTGATTTGCCGCAGTGCGCGGCACTGCCCGAGGTTCGGTTCCTCCAGAAATGCGCGAAACAGCGTGGGCACGAACATGGCCGTCGTAACGCCCTCGCGTCCGCAGAGCTCGACGAGGTAGCCGGGCTTGCGCTGGCCGCCGTCCTTGGCGATCACCAGCCGGCCGCCACACGTGAGCCCCCCGAACAACTCTTCGATCGAGAGATCGAAGCTGATCGGCGTTTCCAGCAGCATTCGAGTGGAGGAATCGAGCTGCAAGAGATCCTTCTTGTACAGCAGGTAATTGGCCATGCCGCGATGCGGCAGCACAGCGCCCTTTGGTTTCCCCGTCGAGCCCGACGTGTACAAGACGCACATTGCGTTGTCCAAGGTAGTGCAGCAGGGCGGATCGGCCGGGCTGTAGCTCGCAATCTCCTCCCGGCTTGCATCCAGACAAACCACCTGCGTGGCGGCGGCGGAGAACCGATCTTGCAGGCCGCCGGTGGTGAGAATCACCGCCGGCCGACAATCGTCGGCGACAAAGTCGATCCGCTCGCGAGGATAATCGGGATCCAACGGCACGTAGGCCCCGCCCGCCTTCAGCACGGCCAGCAACGCGATCACCATGTCCAGCGATCGCTCCAAACACACGCCTACCAAGACCTCCGGCCCGACGCCCAGTTGTGCAGATGGCGGGCCAACTGGTTCGCCCGGGCATTGAGCTCGCCATAAGTCGTCGTTTGGCCTTCAAAGACCGCTGCCACGGCGTCCGGCGTCGCCCGAACCTGGGCCTCGACGAGTTGATGCACGCAGGCCAGCTCGGGGAAATCGACCTCCGTCCGGTTCCAGTCGACCAGCAGCTTCTGCCGCTGGGCATCGGTCAACAGGGGCAACTCTGATACGCGCCGGTTCGGATCGGCCACGAGTCCCTCCAAGAGCGTCTGGAAGTGCTCGAGCATCCTCGCTGCGGTCGACTCGTCAAACAGGTCGGTGCGGTAATCGAGAGTGAGCTGGATACCTTGTTCGTGCTCTTCGGCCGAAAGGATGAGGTCGAACTCCTCGGCCCGCCCGCCTAGTGCGGCCGGTGCGATGCCGCTGATTTGCAACTCGCCCAACTCGCCCGATCCTTGTGATCCTTCCGGCGTATTCTGGAGAACGAACATCACCTGGAAGACCGGATGCCGGCTCAAGTTGCGCGGCGGGTTGAGGTCTTCGACGAGACGCTCGAAGGGCATTTCCTGGTGATCGAAGGCCTGAAGCGCCGTGGTGCGCACGCGGCCCAATAGTTCGCGGAACGACGGGTCGCCGGCGACATTGGCCCGCAGCACGAGCGTGTTGACAAAATAGCCGATCAGTCCTTCGGTCTCGGGTCGCAGCCGACCGGCAGTCGGCATGCCGACCGGGAAATCGTCCTGGCCGCTGTAGCGGTGCAGCAGCGTCTGAAACGCCGCCATGAGCGTCATGAAGGTCGTGGCCTGCTCCTGGCGGCCAAGCTGCGCGACGGCTTGGCTCAATTCCCTGGGCAAGGGCCGGTGGCAGGTCGCCCCAAACGACGTCTGCGCCGTCGGCCGCGGCCGGTCGGTGGGCAATTCCAGCGTGGGCAGCCCTTCCAACTGCTTGAGCCAATAGCCGCGCAGGCCGTCGAGGACTTCGCCCTGCAACCGCTCGCGCTGCCAGACGGCGAAATCGGCGTATTGGATGGGCAACTCGGCCAGCGGCGCCGAGGGCAAACCGGCCGCGAAGGCCCGATAGGCCGTCAAGAGTTCTTGCCACAGCACGGCCATCGACCAGCCGTCGTAAATGATATGATGCATGCCGACCAGCACCACATGGTCTTCCTCGGCGAGCTTCAGCAGTTCCACCCTTGCCAGCGGGCCCTTGGCCAGATCGATTTCTCGCAGCGACTCGGCCTCGACGTACTGCCGCACGCTCTGGTCTTGGTCCTCGCTGGCCAGGCCGCAGAGATCGATCACGCCTAGCTGCTGCGGCACGTACGGCGCGATCAGCTGCACCGGGCGACCTTCGAGTTGCGTGAACGTGGCCCGCAGCACCTCGTGTCGCCGCACAACTTCGTTGAGCGCCCGTTCCAAGGCCGGCACGTTGAGCGGGCCACGAATGCGAGCCGCCGGGTGCAAAACGTACGACGAAGTGCCCGGGCCGATCTGCCCGATCAGCCACAGGGCCTCCTGGCCGTACGACATGGGCAGCGGGCCAGTGCGCGGGACCGCGGCGATCGGCGGCAGCGCCAGGCCTGATCCGGCCTGCCGCGCCGCTTCGACCCGCGCGGCCAGACCGGCGATTGTGGGTGATTGGAAAAGATCGTGCAGCGGCAGCTCGACTTGCAGCAGCTTTCGCACACGGCTTATGACGCGAATCGCCAAAAGCGAGTTTCCACCCAGCGCAAAGAAGTCATCCTCGATCCCGATGCTATCGAGGTGCAGCAGGTCCTGCCAGATCGAGGTGAGTTGCTGTTCCACGTCATTCCGCGGCGCGACGCGGATCGTGCCCGACTGCGCCGGGCCCGGTTGGATGGCTGCCAGGGCCTGACGGTCCACTTTGCCGTTGCCCGAAAGCGGCAGCCGATCGAGCACCACGACGGCCGCGGGCACCATGTAGCTCGGCAGCCGCGACGCCACGAATTGCTGCAACTCCAGGGGCGTGGGCGCGGCATAGGGCGCCGTGGGCAGTTGGCGACGATGACCATTATCCGCCTCGTCGCGTTGCAGCTTTCGCCCCTCCGCCGGACGCACGGCGTAGATATAGCGAAGCTGTGTTTGGTCCAGCAGCACGTCCTGGGCGACAACGTACTCGAAGCCGTGCCTTTCCAGCAGCGCGCTAATCGGCACCAAGTGCTCGTCGAGGTCCACCTCCAAAACGATCTGGCGAATCTTCGCCCAGTCGTTCTCGGCGATACCCTGCAACACGTCCAACTCACTCTTCTCGACGTTGATCTTGAGCAAGTCGATCCGCTCGATGCGCTCTTGGGCGATCATGCTGCTCAAGGTCCGCAGAGAAACGGAGTACGAGCGGGCGTGGAAACGTTCTTCGAGCAACTCATCGGCCTGCGCGAGCAGTTCGGCAGTTCCCTCGACGCCCTGCTGCTGTTGGTTCTGCATAAACGCCTTAACGACAGCTTGCTCTTGACGGGGATCGACATACAAGCCCGAAAGCAGCGAGAAGCCGTCGAAGGACGTGAACTCCGCCGTGGTGTCTTGGCGGGAAATGCCGAAGGCGAAAGTTCTCGCATTCGGCGCGTGGGCTTGGGTGTTGGCCAACAGCAGGGCATGCACGGCCGGATTGGGCTCGAAGGCATAAACGGTCGCCCCAGGGCAGACCTGATGGACGAAGAGCGTAAATAGTCCGATGTTAGCGCCCACGTCGAGCACGGTGTCACCGTCGTTGAGGGTGACACCGTGGCGGAGATATGCCTGGAGGTCGAAGATTTCGCGGTAGAGATAATCGGTTTCGTGTTTGTTGAGATGGGCCACAAGCATCCGGTTGGGCAGTCGGCGCGTTTCGCGCCCTGCGAGCGACGGCAGCGCTTGATGCGGGACGGCGTAGGCCATGACCGATTTGTCGCCCGTTTGATCGTCGCGGGCCAGAACGGCCACCTCGCGGACACCCGGATGCTCCCGCAGGGCCGATTCGATTTCACCCAGCTCGACGCGGTAGCCATGCACCTTGACCTGGTCGTCGCTGCGGCCGAGGAACTCGATGTTGCCGTCAGGCAGCCGCCGCGCCAGATCGCCCGTCTTGTAAAGCCGGGCTTGCGGATCGCCCGCAAAGGGATCGGCGACAAATCGCTCGGCGGTCAGTTCGGGACGATGGAGATAGCCGCGCGTGACGCCGCGCCCGCCGATGCACAGTTCGCCGATGACGCCGTCGGCCACAAGGTTCATCTCCTTGTCGACGATGCAGACCGTGGTGTTTGCCAGCGGCCAGCCCAGCGTCAGAGTGCCTGATGCCGTCGCAGCAAGCTCTCCGGCGACCTCGTAGACCAGCACGCCGACGGTGGTTTCGGTCGGGCCGTAGTGGTTGAAGATCTTGCACTCCGGCGCCAAACGGCGAAGCTGCTCGACCCACGGATTGCGCGATGCCTCGCCGCCGAGGACCAATCGCCGCCGAGGCAGCACGTCGGCCTGCGGCGGATCGCCCAGAAGCGCCGCCAGGTGCGAGGGCGTGACTTTCAGGCAGTCGATGCCATGCCGCTGGAAATACTCGGCCAGGGCTTGCTGATCGAGCGATCGCTCGCGCGAAATCACGTGCAGGCAGCCGCCCAATGCGAGTGCCGGAAAGATCATGGTGTTGCCCAGATCGGCAGCGATCGAGGAAAGCAGCGCGTAGTTCCAGCCGGGTTCGAAGCCGATGCGTTCCACAACGCCCGATAGATAGTTGGTCAGATTCCGGTGTTCGATGGCGACGCCTTTCGGTCGCCCCGTCGAGCCCGACGTGTAGATCACGTAGGCCAGATGGTCGAGCGCAACTTCCACGCCCAGGTTCTCGGCCGCGGTGCTTTCCGCGTCCGCAACAGCTTCCTTCACGAAAACCGGCCGCACGCTGCAAGCGGGCAAGTGGCTGACGAGTTGTTGCTGCGTGACGACCAGTGCCAACTTCGCGTCGTCAACAATCGCCGCCAACCGCTGGTCGGGCGCATGGATGTCCAGCGGCACGTAGGCGCCGCCGGCCTTGAGAATGCCGAGCAGCCCGACGATCATGTTGACGCTGCGTCTCCGTGTAAAGCCCGACGAGTTCTTGCGGCCTGACCCCCGCTTCGCCCAGGCGGCGGGCCAGGCGATTCGCCCGCTGGTTCAACTCCTGATAGCTGAGACACTGGTCTTCACATTGCACGGCCGAAGCGTTGGGCGTTCGGGCGGCTTGTCGCTCGAACAACGCGGGGAAGACGGTCGTCGCCAGGGGAGGCTCGCCGTCGCTTTCGGCTGCTTCGGCCAGCGGCGGCAACTGCGAAATCGGCCGATCGGGATCGGCCAGCATTTGCTCCAGCAGGCTCTCGAAGTGTTCGAGCATCCGCGCGGCGGTGGCCCCGTCGAACAAATCGGTGCGGTAGGTCAGCGACAGGTCGATGCCTTCTCCACCCTCCTCGGCCGCAAGCAGCAGGTCGAACTCCGCGGCTTGTCCGCCCAGCCCGCCGCCTTTCACGTCGCTCAGTTCGAAGTCCGACAGGTCCTGCTCCTCTTCCGGCGCGTTCTGAAGGATGAACATCACCTGGAAGACCGGGTGCCAGCTCAAGTCGCGCGGCGGTTTCAGGTCTTCGACCAGCCGCTCGAACGGCATCTCCTGATGGTCGAAGGCCTCGAGCGCCGTTCTGCGCACCCGGCCCAACAATTGGCGGAACGACGGATCGCCCGACAGGTTCGCTCGTAGCACGAGCGTGTTGATGAAACAGCCGATGAGGCTTTCGGTTTCGGGGCGCAGCCGGCCGGCCACCGGCGTGCCGACGGGGAACTCGTCCTGGCCGCTGTAGCGGTGCAGCAGCGTCTGGAACGCCGCTATCAAGATCATGAACGGCGTCGCGCCTTCCTGCCGGCCGATCTGCGAGATGGCCTCGCGCGTTGGACGCGGCAACCGCCGCCGGCACTCGTCGCCGCTGGTCGTCCGCACGGCCGGCCGTGGCCGATCGGTGGGCAACTCCAGCGTGGGCATGCCTTGCAATTGCTTCAGCCAGTAGCCGCGCAGGCTATCGAGCACTTCGCCTTGCAAGCGCTCACGCTGCCACACGGCGAAGTCGGCGTATTGGATGGGCAATTCAGCCAGCGGCGCAGAGGCGCCCCCGCCGCAAAGGCCCGATAGGCCGTCAACATCTCACGCCACAGCACGCCCATCGACCACGCGTCGTAAATGATATGGTGCATACCGACCAGCACCACGTGCTCTTCGTCGCCGAGCTTGAGTAATTGCACCCGTGCCAAAGGACCCTTGGCCAGATCGATGGGCCGCTGCGATTCAGCCTCGACGTATCGCGTGACCCCCGCTTCCCGATCTTCGGCCGGCAGCCCGCTGAGATCGACGACCGCCAACGGCTGCGGCGCAAAGGGCGCTATCACCTGTACCGGACGCTCTTGGTCGTCCGAGAACTCGAACGTGGTGCGGAGCGTCTCGTGACGGCGAAGCACTTCATTGAGCGCCCGTTCCAGGGCGGGCAGATTCAAGGGCCCGCGCACTCGCGCCGCGGGAAACATCACGTACGGTGACGGCCCCTGCTCCATCTGGCTGATCAACCACAGGGCCTCTTGGCCAAAGGACAACGGCAACGGCGCATCGCGACCAACGGGCACAATCGGCGGCAGCTCCGGCGGGTGCCCCGCGGCTTGGAGGTCGGCAATCCGCTCGGCCAGCTCGCAGAGCGTCGGCGCGGCGAACAGGGCCACTAACGGCAGATCGACCGAAAACGCGGTCCGCACGCGCGAAACCATCCGCACCGCCAGCAGCGAATGGCCGCCCAGCTCGAAGAAGTTGTCGTAGGCGCCCACGCGATCCAGGTGCAGCAGCTCGGCCCAAATCGCCGCCAACTCTTGCTCCATCGCCGAGCGCGGGGCCACGTAGCGCTGCGCCGGCCTGGCCGCGGGCGCAACGGCCGGCAGCGCCGCCCGATTCACCTTGCCGCTGGGTAGTTGCGGCAAGGCGTCCATCACCTCGAACGCCTGCGGGATGACATAGTCGGGCAGAAACGACTGCAGGAACCGCCGCAAATCCTTGACGAATTCCGCGCGGCTTCCTCGCCGCCGGCCTGGCGATGTGCGCGGCACGACGTAGGCCGCCAAATACTTGCCGCCGGCCGACTGTTGCCGGGCCACAACGGCCGCATGGGCTACGCCCGGATGGCGGTCATGATGGCGGCCTCGACTTCGCCCATCTCGATGCGGCTGCCGTGGATCTTCACCTGGCCGTCGCGCCGCCCGAGGAACTGGATGATTGCCGTCGGGCAGCCAGCGGCAGCGGTCGCCCGTCCGGTACATGCGCTCGCCTGCCGACGTCGCTGAACGGATCGGGAAGGAAGCGTCTCGGCGTTGAGTTCGGGGCGATTGAGGTATCCGCGTCCGACGGCCGACGCCGCCGATGTACAACTCGCCCGGCACGCCGACCGGAACCGGTTGCGCTGCGTCGTCCAGGATGTACAGCCGCACGTTGGCAGATCGGCCGGCCGATGGGAACGATCCCGCGCTGGTAATCGTGGCGGCACTTCCAGGTGGTCACGGCGATCGACGTTTCCGTCGGCCCATAGTCGTTATAGAGTTCGGCATCGAGCCGTTCGGAAGAATCGCTCCATGAGGTCGGGCGTGAGCGCCTCGCCGCCGCTGATGACCCGCCGCAACGAGCGGCATTGCTCGATCTCGTCCTGTTCCAACAGAATCCGCAGCATGGAAGGCACGAAACAGGCGGTGGTGACGCCTTCGCGGGCGATCAGTTGCACGCAGGTAGGCCGGATCGCGCTGGCTGCCCGGCTTGGCGATCACCACGCAGCCGCCGCAAATCAGTCCCGCGAAGAATTCCTCGACCGACGTGTCAAAGCTCAGCGGCGTGGTCAACAGGACGCGGTCGTCGGGGCCAAGCCCCAGCAGTTGCCGCTTCCCCAGCAGATAATTGCTGCATGCCGCGGTGCAGATTGACGGCCCCTTTCGGCTGTCCCGGTCGAACCCGACGTGTAGAGCACGAAGACGGCGTTTTCCGGGCGTGGCCGGCAGGCGGGGATCGGCTTCGCTTTCCTGTGCGATGCGTTCCGCGCTCGGCGTCCAGATGCACCACGCGGGCCTCGCCGGCGGAAAACCGCTCGGCCAGGCTGGTCGTGGTCAGAATCACGGCCGGGCGGCTGTCGGCCACGAAGAAATCGAGCCGCTCGCGCGGATCCTCGGGATCCAGCGGCACGTAGACTCCGCCCGCCTTCAACACGCCGAGAATGGCCACGGCCATGTCCAGCGACGGCTCCAGGCAGATGCCTACCAGCACTTCCGGCCCCACGCCCTGCGCGCAGGTAGTGGGCCAACTGGTTGGCCCGGGCGTTCAGCTCGCCGGTAGCTCATGGTCTGGCCATCGCAACACCAAGGCCACGGCATCCGGCGCGCGCTCGCACTTGCGCTTCGAACAGCTGGTGCACGCACGCCGGCTCGGCGAAATCGTGCTGCGTCCGATTCCACTCGACCAGCACTTGCTCGCGCTCGCGCTCGCTCAACAGCGGCAGTTGCGACAGCCGCTGATCGGGATCGGCCACCACGGCCTCCAGCAGCGTCATGGAAGTGGGCCGCTCATGCGGACGATCGTGTCGCGGTCGAACAGGCTGTCGTCATATTCGAATTGCGCCTGGCAGGCCCTGATCGGCGTCGGAAATCGCCAGGATCAGGTCGAACACTTCGGCGCCTTCCAACGGCAGATTGGCTTCGTCGAAACCAACGGCCAGCTCCCGCCGCCGTTCGAGCCGCTGCGGCGGTTGTCCGCTGATGAAGCTGAACAGCACTTGCACCAGCGGCTGCTTGGTCAAATCATGCTCGGGGTGCAATTCCTTGGCCAGCCGCTCGAAACGCATCTCCTCGTGATCGTAGGCCTCGATGGCGGTATGCGGCGACGCGGGCCAGGAGTTCGCGGAACGTGGGATCGCCCGACAGATCGCTGCGCATCACCAGCGTGTTGATGAACAGGCCGATCATGCCGTGGGTCTCCGGCTGGCGGCGATTGGCCGACGGCGAGCCGACGGCGATGTCGTCCGCGTCGGTGTAGCGGTGCAGGAGGACCTGGAACGCCGCCAGCAACACCATGTAGGGCGTCGCGCCTGGCCGAGCTGCAAACCCGGCCGAGGCGAATCTTTACCGCGGTTCGGAATGGCGAACTCGTAGAATCTGCTCGGTGTGATGGGCCAGGGCCTGCCGCGGGCGATCGGTGGGCAGTTCCAGCGCCGCCAGGCCTTCGAGCTTCTTCCGCCAGTAGCTCAACAGCGAATCGAGCATCTCGCCTTGCAGATAGTTGCGTTGCCAGGCGGCGTAGTCGGCGTATTGCACCGGCAGCGGCGGCAGCCGCGGCGGCCGGCCCGCCCGCAAAGCGTCGTAAATCTGCGCCACTTCGTGGGCCAGCACATCCAGCGACCAGCCGTCGCAGATGATATGATGGGCGGTGATCATCAGCACGTGTTCGGCCGGCGCCAAGCCGTAGCAACCGCACGCGGAAGGGCGGATTGGCGGCCAGATCGAAGGCCTCGCCCGCCTGCCGCCGCGAAATCCGCTGCATCTGCTCCGTGCGATCGGGCTGCGGCAAATGCCCGAGGTCCTCGATCGGCAGGTCGATCCGCAGTTGCGGCGCGATCGTCTGCACCAGTTCGCCCGCCTCGGTCATCGTGAACGTGGTGCGCAGCGATTCGTGCCGGCGGATGATTTCGTTCAAGGTTTCCCGCAGCGCGTCGATGTCGAGCTGTCCGGTGATCGGCAGCGTGCCGTGCATGTTGAGGATGGTCGCGGTGGGCGACATCTGCTGCACGAACCAGAACGGCTCCTGGGCGAACGACGCCCGCAGGTGGCCGTCGCGGGGCACCGGCAGGATCGGCGGCAGATCGGGCCGCCGCTGGCCGGCCTGCAGCGCGACGATCTGCTCCGACATGCGCCATCACCGTCGGCGCCGTGAACAGCACGACCAGCGGCAGATCGACCGAGAACACCTGCCGCACGCGGGAGACCAGCCGCAGGGCCAAGAGCGAGTTTCCGCCCAAATCGAAGAAGTCGTCGTGGGCGCCGATCGCGTTCGATGTTCAATACCTCGGACCAGATCGCGGCCAATTGCCGCTCGGTCTCCGAGCCGGGCGCGACGAATTCGCCCTTGCTGCGCGGGCCCGCTCCAATCGGGCTCGGGCAACGCCCGGCGATCCACCTTGCCGCTGGTGGTGCTGGGCAGCGAGTCCATGGCGACAAAGGCGGTGGGGATCATGAACTCGGGCAGGCGCTCGCGGAGGAATTGCCGCATTTCAACAGCCGTGGGCGGATCGCCGTCCCGGGCCACCGTGTAGGCCACCAACTGCAAGTCGCCGGCGGCGCCGCTGCCGCGGCACCACCGCCGCATCGGCCAAGCAGCGGATGCTCCCGCAACACTTGCTCCACCTCGCCCGGCTCGATGCGGAAGCCGCGAATCTTCACCTGGTGATCGGTGCGGCCGACAAACTCCAAGCCGGCCGTCCGTGCGCCAGCGGACGACGTCGCCCGTCTTGTACATCCGCCCCGCGCCGGCCGGCAGGAAGGGATCGGGCAGGAACCGCTCGGCCGTCAGTTCAGGCCGATTGAGATAGCCGCGGGCGAGGCTCTCGCCGCCGATGTACAATTCGCCCCGCACGCCCACCGGAACCGGCTGCAAGGCGCGGTCCAGCACGTACGCCCGATAATTCGCCAGCGGCCGGCCGATGGGCATCCGCTCTTCGCGGCCGTCGGCGCGGCTCAGCTCGGCCGCCGTGGCCACGACGCTCGTCTCGGTCGGGCCGTACGTGTTCAACAGCCGCACGCGGTCGCCAACGGAATCGAACCAGGCGGCCACCCGCTCCGGCTGCGCTTGTTCGCCGCCGATCACCATCAGCCGCAACGCGGCCGGCGCCGCCAGCCGTTCGGCGGCCATCGCGGCGGTCAACTCGTGCCAGAATCCGGTCGGCAGCGTGACGAACGTCAGCCCCCACTGCTCGCAGAATTGCAGGAACCGCTTGGAATCGAGCATCTCGTCGTTGCGCAGCACCAGCGTGCCGCCGCAGATCAGGCAGGGATAGACCTCTTCGACGTGGGCGTCGTAACTGACCGAGGCGAACTGCAACACGCGGTCGGCCGAGGTGATGCCGTAGAGGGCCGCCGCCGCATGGGCATAGTTGGCCAGCGCGCGATGCTCGATCATCACGCCCTTGGGCCGGCCGGTCGAACCCGACGTGTAGATGACGTAGGCCAGGTGCGTCGCCGGCGGCCAGCCGCGCCGGCGGAGCGACGGGGCACTCGGCAATCTCCTGCCGGTCCGAATCGATGCGGACCACGTGCGTGCAGGCCGTCGGGGAAATCGCCTTGCAGCCGTTCCAGGGTCACGACCACCTCCACCTTGGCATCTTCCAGCGTGAAGCGCAGCCGCTCGGCGGGCAACTGTGGATCCAGCGGCAAGTAGGCCCCGCCCGCCTTGAGCACGCCCAACAGCGCCATGACCAACTCGGCCGATCGCGGCAGCCGCACGGCCACGAGCCGATCCGGTCCCACGCCCCGCGCCGCAAGGTAGTGGGCCAATTGGTTGGCCCGTTGGTTCAGTTGGCGATACGTCCACTCGCGCGGGCCGTCGACCAGCGCCACCGCGTCCGGCGTTTGCTCGGCCCGGGCCGTGAAGAGATCATGATGCAGACGCGCCGCGGGCGAAATCGGCGTCCGCGCCGCCCCAATCGTCCACGAGCGTTTGCCGTTCGTCCTGGCCCAAAAGCGGCAGCGTGGAAAGCGGCCGATCGGGATGGGCAATCGCCTCGGCCAGCAACGTCTGATAGTGGCGGATCATCCGCGCGGCCGTTTCGGCGCGCCACAGATCGGTGTTGAAGTTCAGCGAGCCGCGGAATCCTTGCGCCGTTTCGCCGAATGCCAGCGTAAGCTCGAAGAAGGCCGAATTGCCGGTGGGCGCGTCTTCAAACGGCTCGACCGCCAGACCCAGATGATCCAGCGACGGCTCTTCGTTGTTCTGCAGAACGAACATTACCTGGAACAGCGGATGGCGGCTCGGGTCGCGGGCCGGCTTCACCGCGTCGACGACGCTGTCGAGCGTGAGGTCCTGATGCTCGAAGGCGCCCAGCGCGGTCCGGCTTACGCGGCGCACGACCTCGCGGAAATCGGGATCGCCCGACAAATCGCCGCGCAACACGACCATGTTGATAAAGTAACCAATGAGCGATTCGGTTTCGGGCTGGGCGCGATTGGCGACTGGCGAACCGATGGCGAAATCGTCCTGGCCGGAGTAGCGGGCCAGCAGCATCTCGAAGGCGGCCAGCAGGGCCATGAAGGGCGTGACCCCCTCGCGACGGCAGAAATCGCGCACGCGCCGCGCTCAACTCGGGCGAGAGATCGCAAGGCAGCGTGTCGCCCCAAGTGGTTCGGATGGCCGGCCGCGGGTAGTCGGTCGAAAGCTCCAAGGGGGGAACGTCGGCCAATTGCCCGACCCAGTACGCCCGCAAGGCGTCGAGTGTCTCGCCCTGCAAGAGTTGGCGTTGCCAGGCGGCGAAGTCGGCATATTGAATCGGCAGCGGCGGCAGCGGCGACGGCCGGCCCGCTTGATAGGCCAGGTACAGGGCCGTGAGCTCGCGGGTCATGATCGCCAACGACCAACCGTCGTAAATAATATGGTGTGCCGCGGCCAGCAGCAGGTGCTCGTTTTCCGCCAGCTTCAGCAGCCGAATGCGCAGCAGCGGCCCTTTTTGCAGATCGATGGGGCGGCCCGTTTCGTGCAGGATCGCGCGGTCGATGGCCGCTCGGCGCTCCGCTTCGGAAAGGCCGGTGCAATCGTCCACGGGCAAAGCGCGCGGCTCGGCCGGATCGATGACTTGGATCGGATGGCCTTCCCTTTCGGGGAAACGCGTGCGCAGGGCCTCGTGCCGGCGGGCGATTTCGTTCATGGCGCGCTCCAGCACCGGCACGTCGAGTCGGCCCTTGATCCGCAAAATCGGATAGACCGTGTACGTGGGGCGGTCCTGTTCCAACTGGTCGAGGAACCAGAGCGCTTCCTGGGTGAGCGAGGGGAGCAAGTTTCCGTCGCGCGGCGCGGCGGGAATCGGGCGGCGCGTCGACTTGCCGCCGGCGCGGCTCGCGACAACGCACTCGGCCAGGCGGGCGATCGTCGGCGCCTGGAACAACTCGCGGAGCGGAACGTCGACGCCCATCCGCGTGGCGATGCGCGACATCACCAACGTGGCCAGAAGCGAATGGCCGCCCAGGGCGAAGAAATTGTCGTTCACTCCGACGCGCTCGACGCGCAGCACCTCGGACCAGATTTCGGCCAGCCGCCACTCCACTTCGTTCCGCGGCGCCACATACTCGCGCTGCGGATCGCCCTGCCATTGCGGGCGGGGAAGCGCCTTGCCATCGACCTTACCGTTAGGACCCAACGGGATCGCATCCAACGATACGAATGCCGCCGGAATCATGTAGTCGGGGAGGCTTTGGGCCAGGAACTGCCGCAGCTCACCCGCAGCCGGCATGGTTTCGCCGGCGGCCACGATATAGGCCGCCAACTGCTTGCCGCCGGTCGCATCGTCGCAACTGGCCACCACCGCCTCGCGCACGCCGCCGTGCTGCCGCAGGGCCGCTTCGATTTCGCCCAACTCGATGCGATAGCCGCGAATCTTCACCTGGCTGTCGACGCGTCCCAGGAAGGCCAGGTTGCCGTCGGGCAGCCATCGCACGAGATCGCCCGTCTTGTACATTCGCTCTTCGGGAGCGGCGGCGAAGGGGTTGGGAACGAATTGCTGCGTGGTAAGTTCCGGCCGGTTGAGATAGCCCGCGGTAACGCCGTCGCCCGCGATGTACAGTTCGCCCGGCACGCCGATCGGCACGGGGGCCCGATGGCGATCGAGCACATAGGCCCGCATCCGGGCGATCGGCTTTCCGATCGGCAATCCGCCCGGAGAGGCGAGGTCGCGCTCCGCGGCACGATAGACGCTCGACCAGACGCTGCCTTCGGTGGGACCATATTCGTTGTAGAACGCGGCGGCGGGCAGCGCGGCAATGCCGCTGGTAGAGTTCGCCCGAACACGCCTCGCCCGCCACGATCACGACCCGCAGCGAGCCCAAGGCCTGGGCGTCCGCCGCGCTTAACAACACGGCGTACGCCGAGGGGACGCTCAGCCAGTGCGTCACGCGATGCTCGGCGCACCAGCGCCGCCAAGCGGACGACGTCGCGTTGCTCGTCGTTGCCCGGGATCACCAATGTGCCGCCCTGGCAGAGGGTCCAGAACAGCACAGCCACCGAACTGTCGAAGGCGAAGGAGGGAAACAACAGAAATCGTTCCGGCGGCGTTTCGTAATAGGCGAACCGCCAGGCCGTTGAATGGACGACGTTGCGGTGTGTAACGGGCACGCCCTTCGGGGTGCCCGTTGAGCCCGACGTGTAAATGATATACGCCGGATCGTGCGGGGCCGCACTCGGCAGCAACGGGCCCGGGTCGTGCGCGGCGATCTCGTCCCATTGGCTGTCCAAGCATACAACCCTCGCGCACGATTCGGCCAGCGTGTGCCGGAGTCTTTCCGTGGTCAACACGACCGGCGCGCGGCAATCGCCGAGGATCAAAGCCAGCCGGTCGCGCGGATAGGCGGGGTCCATCGGCACATATGCCCCGCCCGCCTTCAGAACGCCCACAATTCCCACCACGTACTCCAGGCTTCGATCGAGACAGATGCCGACGGGCGTGTTGGGGCCCACGCCGAGGTTCTGCAGGTGGCGGGCCAACCGGTTGGCGCGGCACTCCAGCTCGCGATAGTCGAGCGATCGGCCCTCGCACACGGCCGCCACCGCCTCGGGAGTCCGCGCGGCCTGGGCGGCCAGCAGTTGATCGAGACACACGTCGAGCTCGTCGTGCCGTTCGGTCTGATTCCAATCGACGAGAACCTGTCGTCGCTCCCTCTCGGTCAAAAGCGGTATTTTCGACAGCGGCAGGTCCGGATCGGCCGCAATGCCCTCCAGCAGCACCTCGAAGTGCCCGAGCATGCGCCGGATCGTGGCCGAGGTGAACAGGTGCGAGGAATATTCGGCCAGCACCGACAACCCTTCGCGCTCTTCCCGCATGATCAACGAGAGGTCGAACTTCGACGTTCTCGTATCGAGCGGGATCGCGGAAAAGGAGATGCCGGCCAGTTTCGTCTCGGGCCACGGCGCGTTCTGCAGCGAAAACGAGACCTGAAACAGCGGATGCCGGCTCGTGTCGCGCTCGGGATTCACGGCCTCGACGAGTTGCTCGAACGGCAATTCCTGATGGTCGTAGGCATTGAGCGCGGTTTGCCGCACCTGGCGGAGCAGATCGCGGAAGGTAGGATCACCGGCCAGATTGGCCCGCATCACGAGCGTGTTGACGAAGAAGCCCACCAGCCCCTCGGTTTCCTTAGCCACGCGGCCGGCAATCGGGGAACCGACGGCGATATCGTCCTGGCCGCTATAGCGATGGAGCAGGGCCTGAAAGGCGGCCAGCAGTGTCATGTAGAGCGTCGCCCCTTCGCTTTGTCCCAATTGTCGCAACCGCTCGGCCAGCGCCGAGGGCCAGAGCGCCGTGAGCGTCTCGCCCGCCTGCGCGTCGTGCGGAGAGCGCGGCCGATCGGTCGGCAACTCGGAGGGGCGCAACGCCCTGCAAATGCTCGTGCCAGTAGTTGAGCAATCGCTCCAGCGTCTCGCCTTGGAGCCGATCGCGCTGCCAGACGGCGTATTCGGCGTATTGGATGGGCAGGTTGACAAGCGGCGACGGCTGGCCGGCCGTGAACGCCCTGTAGAGCGAGGCCACCTCGCGGACCAGCACGCCCATCGACCAGTCGTCCGAAATGATGTGGTGCATCACCACGACCAACAGGTGCTCGGCCGGCGAAAGCCGCAGCAGCACGGCGCGGAACAACGGCGCCTGGTCCAAGCGGAACGGCGTGCGCAGCTCGGCCGTCGCCCGCGCCATGGCTTCCGTCTCGCGCCGGGCCGGATCGACGTGTTCCAGGTCCGCCAGCGTCACTTTCTGCGGCGTCATCGGCTCGACCACCTGCATCGGCTTCTCGTCGATGACGACGATTTCGTGGTCGCAGCGTTTCGTGCCGGGCGACGACTTCGTTCAGGGTACGGTTCAAGACGTCCACGTCGAGCGCGCCGCGCAGCCGCAATACCAACGGAATGTTGTAGACCGGGTTGCCCGGGTCAAGCCGATCCAACAACCAGAGCCTTTGCTGGGCGAAGGAGAGCGGAAACTGCCGTGACCGCTCGACTTTCTTTTGCAGCAGGGCCGCCAAACGCCGGCGGCGCTCGCTGGAGGAAGCCTCGGCCGTGGAACCACGATTACTCATCCAACACCTCGCTGGCGATCACTTCGCCATCCAAAAGCGACTCCACTTCCTCGTCGCTCAATTCGTCCAACCGTTCGAGCAGCGCCTTTGCCTGATCTTCACGGGCCAAACGGCGGATCGAAGAAACCGGGGACGCGGCCGGACCTTCTGTGGCGGCGATTTCCGCACCGCCGTTAAAACGCCGGACCGCGTCGGGAAAACTGTTCTGCAAATAGGCGGCCAGTTCGCCGATCGTCTGCACGTAAAAAAGCATGTGCGCCGGCACCGGCTCGCCCAGTTGCTCCTGGAGCCGATTGAGCAAAATGGTCGCTCGCAGCGAATCGCCCCCCAACTCCAGAAAATTATCGTGAATGCCGACGCGGTCGATGCCCAGCACGGCCGACCATGATTCGGCCAGGGCCGTTTCCAGCTTCGTCTGCGGCGCCACATAGGGCACCGTCAAGTCGGAACGCCGGCGGACGTCTTCCGCCGCTCCGCTGTCCGGTGATTCACGCTCGACCGGCGCCGCGGCCGGCCGTTTGCTGATCGGCATCCAGAGGCGTTGCCGCTGCCAGGCGTAGCTTGGCAGATGCACGCAGCGGCCCCGGGCCGCGATCAGGTGTCGCCAACAGAAATCGGCCCCGGCCGCGTACAGTTTTCCCAGCGGCGCCAGCAGATCGATGCCGCCGGACTCGGCCGGCAACCAGGAAGGCGTGATGACGTGCGGCCCGGTGCGTCCCGCGAATGTCGCGACGATCGATTCGCTCAACGACGGCGGGCCGATTTCCAGGCAAACGTTCAACCGATCGCGCGGCGAGGACTTCGGTCATTGTGGCCAGGCTGCCAGGCCGTCCGGCGCACGATCGCCAGTAAGCCGCATCGAGATCGGGCCCCGCGTGCGGCTTGCCGTCGAGGATCGACACGAACGGCAGCGAGGCGGGGCGCGGTCGAAGCGCGCCGTTGCCGCCCCCGGCGGCGAGTTGCAGCACTTCGCCGGCCGTAAGGATGCCGGCCGCGGCGGCGGCCGCCAATTCGCCCGCCCCTTGTCCGAGGACGATGTCCGGCATGATGCCCGCGGCGCGCACCAGGCCGTCATGGTCATCTGTAGGGCTAAGAGCGCGGCCGTCGCGCGGGTCGGATCGTCCCATCGCGCGTCGTCGTCCAACGGCGCGTCGAGTCCTTCCGCCACCTCGGCGAAACCGGGGACGGCCCGAGCCAGTTGCCGGGCGTAGGGTTTCCAGTTTTCCGCCCGATCGTCGTAGAGAAACGCGATCCGCAGTTTGTGTCCGTAGGGCTTTCGGCCGGTAAAGATTCCGTCGCGTGTCTGGCCGCGCAGAAAAGCATCGAGAAGATCGGCTGCCGTTTCCGGCGAGTCGGCGCGCACGGTCAGGCGGCAATCGTGATGGTCGCGGCGCCGGGCGGCCGTGTAACACACGTCGGACCAGGCCGGCGGATCGTCGCGCAGAAACGCGGCGTAGCGCTCCGCCAAATCGTGCAGGGCCTTTTCGGTGCGGGCCGACAGCGGCAGCAACCGCCAAGCGCGCTCCTCGCCCGCCGGCGGACGCCATGGCGGACGTCGGCGCTTCTTCCAGCACCACGTGGGCGTTGCTGCCGCCGAAACCAAACGCGCTGACGCCGGCCAGTCGCGGCTGCGGCCGCGTCCGGCCAGGGCTCCAGCGTCTGCGGCACCCGCAGCGGCAGTGTCGGCCGAAAGGAATGTCGGGATTCGGCGTTTGGAAGTGCAAATTGGGCGGCAACTGGCGATGCTTGAGCGCCAAGCGCCGCCTTCATCAGGCCGGCAATCCCCGCGGCCGCTTCCATGTGGCCGAGGTTGGTCTTCACCGAGCCGATGGCGCAGCGGTTGCCCGGCGGGCGGCCTTCGCCGCAGCACGTTGCCCAGGGCGGCGGCCTCGATGGCGTCGCCCAGCGGCGTGCCCGTGCCCTGGGTCTCGACGAACTGCACCAGCCCGGGCGAGACCTCGCCCGCGCGTAGGCTTCGCGGAGCACTTGCTCCTGGGCCGCGCGGCTGGGGGCGGTCAGGCCGTTGCTGGTGCCGTTCTGGTTGACGGCGCTGCCGCGGATGACGGCGTAGATCGGATCGTTGTGCTCCAAGGCGGCGGCCGAGCGGTTTGAGCACCACGACGCCGGCCCCCTCGCTGCGGACGTAGCCGGTGGCCGCGGCGTCGAACGCCCGCACCCGCCCGTCGGCGCGCAGAAGCCGGCCTTGGTCAGGTTGATCGATTGCCGAAGGGCGAGAGCAGCAGGTTGACGCCGCCGGCCAGCGCCGCCTCGCACTCGCCGCTGCGGATGTTCTGGCAGGCCAGGTGCACGGCCACCAGCGACGAGGAACAGGCGGTGTCCAGGGCCATGCTCGGCCCCTGGAAGCCGAAGGCGAACGAAAGGCGGTTGGCGGCCAGGCACAGCGACGTGCCGGCGGCGGCGTGGGCGTCGGTCTGCGCCAGATCGTTGGCGAGCATCATGCCGTATTCGCTCAGCGAAATGCCCACGAACACGCCGACCTTTCCGCCGCGCAGCGTTGACGGCGGCAGACCCGCGTCCTCCAAAGCCTCCCAGGCCAGTTCCAGCAAGATGCGCTGCTGCGGATCGATTCGCGCCGCCTCGCGGTCGGAGATGCCGAAGAAATGATTGTCGAACTCGTCGATCGCGTTCCAGGAAGCCGCCCCAGCGGGTGGCCATCTTGCCGGGCGCCGCCGGATCGGGATCGTAAAACTCGTCGGCGTTCCAGCGGTCCGGCGGGACTTCGCCGATCGCATCCACGCCGTCGCAGAGCAGCCGCCAATACGAGGCCGGATCGTTCGCCTCTCCCGGAAAGCGGCAGGCCATGCCCACGATGGCCATCGGCTCGGCACGTTTCCGCTCCAGCGCTTCGAGCCGGGCTTGCGTCTCCTTCAACGCAAACACGGCCCGTTGCAGGGGCGTCATGTTCTTCAGCCGTTCTTCCAGGTGATCCATTTTCCCGCCGAGTCACGTTTGAAGTTGCTCGAGTTGCTTCGATACGACGGCTTCCATTTCCTCTTCCGACATCCCTTCCACCTCGGCCGGCGGCCTGGGCACGGATTTCGTCGGCGGCCGGCTCCGACGTTGCCGTCGGCGGAGCGGCTTCGGGCTCCGCGGGCGCCACCTTGCCCGGACCACGTAGCCGGCGAGGCTTTCCAGCGTGGGATAGTCGAACAACAGCGCCGGATTGATTTGCTGGCCGATCGAACGGCCGACGCGGTTGGCAAACTCCACCGCGGTGAGCGAATCGAATCCCAATTCGTTGAGCGTCCGCCGCGGATCGGGCAGATTCGTCTCGTCGATGGCCAACACCCGCGCGGCCTGCTGGCGGATGTGGGCCAGCGCCACTTCGAGCCGCTCGGCAGGCGTGACCGCATTCAGTTCTTCCAGCAAAGCGGGCTTGGCATTCCGCCGCGGCGAGCGGCCGTGCGGGCGTCGCGGGCGATCTCCGCCAGCCACGCCGGCTCGCTGCCCGGCGGAATGCGCTCGAAGAACTTCGCCCAGTCGATCGGCAGCACGCCGGCCTGCACGCGGTCCTCGGAGATCAGGTGTTCCAGGGTGTGGAGACCGCGGTCGGGCTCGATCCAGCCGATTCCCGCGGCCGACCAGCGGCGGCCCTCGGTCTCGATCAGCCGCGCCGCCATGCCCACTTCGGCCCACGATCCCCAGTTGACGCTCAAGGCGGGCCGCTTCTCCCAGCGGCGATGATGGGCCAGGGCGTCGAGAAAGGCGTTGGCGGCGGCATAGTTGCCTTGCCCGGGCGACCCCAACAGCGCGGCGGCCGAAGAAAACAGCACGAACAGATCCAACGGCTGCCCGCGCGTCAACTCGTGCAGGTACCACGCGCCGAGCGCTTTCGCGGCCATCACCCGGTCGAAACGCTCGCGGGTCTGCTCGCGAAGCACGCCGTCGTCGAGCACGCCGGCAAGATGGAAAATGCCGCGCAGCGGCGGCACCTCCGCCCCGATATCGGCCAGCAGGGCGGCGACTTCTTCCCGCTTTGCCGACGTCGCAGCGGCGGACAACGACGCCGACGCCCGCCTTTTTCAGTTCCTCGACCTGCTGCTGCGCCTCGGCCGACGCACCCGAGCGTCCCACCAGCACGAGGTGGCGGGCGCCGCGGTCGGCCAGCCAACGGGCCAACTTCAGGCCCAAGCCCGCCCAGGCCGCCGGTGACCAGATAGGTGCCCTCCGCGCGGAGCGCGAACCCGTGATCGGCCGCATCGCCGGGCGCCGCGGCTTGGATCACCACCTTGCCGATGTGTTCGGCTGCGGGCCATGTGCCGCAGGGCATCGACGGCGCGCCGGATGCGAAAGGTCCGCAGCGGCAACGCACGGAGTTTTCGTTCCGCGAACTCGGCGAGCACCTCGCGGAGCAACTCGCCGACCTGCTGCGGCTGGTCGGCCATCATCCGATCCAAGGCGATCGCGAAGAAAGCGACGCCCGGCTTGAACTGGTCCACGCGCTGTTGGTCCCAGAGATCGGTCTTGCCGAGTTCCAGGAACCGTCCGCCCGGCCGCAGCACGGACAGTCCCGCGGGGATCGCCTCGCCGGTAAGCGAATTGAGCACCACGTCGACGCCCTCGCCGGCGGTGGCGTGCATGATTTGTTGGGCAAAATCGAGCGACCGCGAATCCATGACGTGCTGGATGCCCAACGATTCGAGATACTCGCGTTTGCGGGGGCTGCCGGCCGTGGCGAAGCATTCGGCCCCGATTTGCCGGGCGATTTGGATGGCTGCCAGGCCGACGCCGCCGGCGCCGGCATGGATCAGTATCCGTTGGCCCGGCCGCAGTTGGCCCAAGCGGCGGAGCGCAAGGTGGGCGGTCACAAAGCAGATCGGGATCGTAGCCGCTTCGTCGAAGCTTAGATGGGCCGGCTTGGGAGCCACGAACTCCGGCGAGGTCAAGGCGTAGCTGGCGAAGCTGGCCGGGGCCAGCGCCACGACCTGGTCGCCCGGCTTGAAAGTGCTCGACGCCCGGCCCGACGGCGGCAATCTCGCCGGCGCATTCGCCGCCCAGCGGGCCCGGATCGCCCGGATACAGGTTGAGCACGTTGAGTACGTCGCGGAAGTTGAGTCCGCTGGCGCGGACGCGGATTTCGACTTGCCCCGGTTCCGGGCGCCGCCGCGCCGCCGGGCGCAGCGCCACGTTGTCCAGTTCGCCGCGAGAAATGATTTCCAGCCGGTAGGGTTGGCCGTCCGGGGCAACCAGGGCGCCGTCGTCGGCATGCCGCGAGTGCCGCAACCGGGCGACGCGGCGCTGGCCGCCGCGATAGGCAACCTGGTCCTCGCGCTGCCGCCCAGCAGAGCTCTTCCATGAGCTGGTCGGCCGCTTCCTCTTGGCGTTCGGGATCGAGGTCGATGCGCGTGCAGCCGAGGGCGGGATGCTCGGAGGCGATGACGCGTCCCAGTCCCCAAACGGGCGATTGCGCGAGCCCGAGCGGTTGCGCGTCGCCCACCGGTTGGGCGCCGCGGCGTGACCAGCCAGAGCCGCGGCGGCTCGGGGCCGGCCGCGTCGGCCAGGACGTGGACAATGTCCAGGATGCCTCCCCAACCGTGGCGGCGCGCCGCCTCGAAGTCGGGCTCCATCTGCCGGGCGTCGACGTCGAGGCCGGAGAGATAAACCACGCCGCACGCTTTCGGCCCGGCGGTCGCGGCGAACTCGCGCACCGCCGCCCGCCGCGAATCGGCGTCGGCCACGGCCGGTACCAGCGTGCAGCGGTGGGCCTTCATTTCCAGCCGCTCGGCCAGCGCCGCTCCCAGCCCGTCCTGCGAATCGAAGATCAACCAGCGACCGGGCGCGGCCGCCTGTTGCGAGGCGGTCGTATCCATCGGCTGCGGCAGCCAGGCGAGTTCATAGCACCAATGGGGAAGCGGCCCGGCCAACCGGCGGGCGAGCCAGTCGCGTGGCACGCGGCGCAATTGCACGCCTTCCAATCGGGCCAACACACGCCCGCCCGCATCGACCAATTGAACGTCGCCCGTGGCCACGTTGCCTTCCAACGACCGTAGCGACGCGACATACCATGCCGGCTCCAGCGGACGCTGGTGGAGTTGCAGCCGCTCCACACCCATGGGCACGTAGGCGTCGATGCCTTCGCCGGCGCCGGGCAGCACTCCGCCCAAGAGTTGGAAGGCCCCATCGAGCAGCCCCGGATGAATTTGATAATCGGCCAGATGATCGTCGTCACGCGGCGGCCGGAGGTCGGCCAGCCCTGAATCCTCACTGGCCCAGTGGCGAACCATCCAACGAAACGTCGGGCCGGGCTGAAGCCCCGACTTGGCGAGCGCCTCGATCCGCCAAGCCTCATCGTGGGGTTCCGCGCTGAAGCCGTTCCGCCGGGCCTCCAGGTCGATCGTCTCGGCGGCCACGTTGTGAGGGGATCGAGATGTCCGGTGACCAAGCGTGGTGAACGACGGCTTCCGCGTCCGTGGTCGGCGGGGTGACACTCGACGATCCGGAACGACGCGGCATCGTGGCCTTCGGGCGAGATCACGGTTTGCACCGTCGTGGGCGTCTTGTCCAATAGCAGCGGCTCAAACAACGCGACGTCGCACACGTTCCACGGCTTGCCGTACACGGCGACCGAGGCGGCCAGCGCCATCTCCAGATAGGCCGCGGCGGGCATCACCACCTGCCCTTGGATCTTGTGATCGCCCAGGAGTCGCCGGCCGGTTGGCGGCCACTTGCGACTCGAAGATGTGATCGTTGGCGGCGGCCACCAGGCGACGGCCCAGCAAAGGATGCAGCATCACGGCCATTGCGATGCCGGCGCCGCGACCGGGCGTTGAGCGGCGGCTTCCGCCCAGGCGGCCCGATACCGCCGCCTCTGGAAGGGATAGCTGGGCAACTCCGTCTTGCAGCGCCGATAATCGCGATCGAAGCCCGCCCAATCGACTTTCACGCCGCGCACGTACAGCTCGGCCAGACTATCCAAAATGGCCTGCCAATCGTCATGTCCCGGCTCGCAGCGAGGGGAGCCAGGCCCGGTCGCCGCCGCGCAGGCAGCGTTGGCCCATGCCGATCAAGACCGGACTGGGACCGATCTCCAGGAAAAGCTCGCAGCCGCGATCGGCCAGCGTCTGCATGCTCTCGGCAAACCGCACCGGCCAGCGGGCGTGGCGGCTCCAATAAGCCGGATCGGCGTAGGTCTGCTCATCGGCCGCCTGGCCCGTCAGGTTGGCAGATGATGTCGATCTTCGGCGGCGAACAGGGCACCGCTTCAGCCACTCGCCGCAACTCGTCGAGGATCGGTTCCATCCGCTGGGAATGGAAGGCGTGCGAGGTGCTGAGCGTCTTCGACTTGATCCCTTGGCGCTCGAATTGAGCCAGCAGCTCGCACACGGCCGGCTCGTCGCCCGAGATCACGATGTTTTCCGGCCCGTTCAGCGCGGCGATGGCCACCTGGCCGGAGCAAGATTGAAGAGCGGCGGCAACGGGCGCTTCGGCGGCAAACACGGCCGCCATCAGGCCGCCGGCGGGCAGGACTTTGCATCAGCCGGGCCCTTTCGGCGATCAGCCGCAGCCCGTCTTCCAGCGAGAACACGCCGGCCACGCAGGCCGCGGCCAACTCGCCCACGCTATGACCCATCACGGCCGCCGGCTCGACGCCCCAACTGCGCCACAGCGTCGGCCAATGCGTACTCGATGGCGAACATCACGGGCTGCGTGTAGCCCGTCTGATCCAACAGCGGGCCGGCTTGCGGATCCATCAGCGAGAGCAAGGGGCGATCCAGCCGCGAGCCGCAGCAGCGTCGCCGCAGCGATCTATCGCGGCTCGGAACGTGGGCTGCGTTTCGTAGAGCGTGCGGCCCATGCCGGCGTACTGAGCGCCTTGGCCGGTGAAGAGAAAGGCGATCCGCGGCGGGCGATCCTGTTGCAGGACGCCGGTGTGGACTGCCCGCGGCCAACGGATCGGCTGCGAAAGCTCCGCAGCCTGTCGCGGCAGCTCGGCCGGCGAGGCGGCCACGACCGCCGCGCGATGGGCGAAGTGCTCGCGGCCCGTGTTGGCCGTGTACGCCATGTCGGCCAAACGATTCCGAAAGGTTGGCTTCGGCGTGGTCGGCATAGCGGCCGGCCAACTCCGAGAGCGCCTGCGGCGAGCGGGCCGACAGCGTCAACACGTGACGCGGCCGCTCGACTTTGTTTTCCTCCCGCGGCGGCGTCGGCGGCTCTTCGACAATCACGTGGGCGTTGGTTCCGCCGAATCCGAAGGCGCTGACGCCCGCGCGCCGCGGCTCGGTCCCACGCGGCCAATCCATCATGGCGGTGGGAATCGCGAAGCGGCCCGTCGTCCAATTTCAGCAGCGGGTTGACGGTATTCAGGTGCAGGTGCGGCGGAATCCGGCCGTGCCGCAGCATGAGGATGGCCTTGATCAGTCCGGCAATGCCCGCCGCGCTTTCCAGGTGCCCGATGTTGGTTTTGACGGAGCCGACCACAAGCGGACGATCGGCCGAGCGCCCGGCGCCCAGCACGACGCGGAGGGCCTCGATTTCGATCGGGTCGCCCAGGCGCGTGCCGGTGCCGTGGGCCTCGACGTAGCCGATGTCGCCGGGCGGCAGACGCGCGTCGGCCAGGGCGGCGCGGATCACGGCTTCCTGGGCGGGGCCGTTGGGGGCCGACAGGCCGTTGCTCCGCCCATCGTGGTTCACGGCGGTGCCGCGGATCGAGGCGACGATCCGATCGCCGTGCGGCCACGGCGTCGCTGAGCCGTTTGAGCACGATCACGCCGCAGCCTTCACCGCGCACATAACCGTTGGCCGACGGCGTCGAAGGTCTTGCACCGCCCGTCGGGGGCCATCATGTGGGCCTTCGTCAGGGCCACGGTCATCTCGGGGCTGAGGATCAGATTCACGCCGCCGGCCAGGGCCAGGTCGGATTCGCGCCGCCGCAGGCTTTGGCAGGCCAGGTGCACCGTCACCAGCGACGAGGAGCAGGCCGTGTCCAGAGCCATGCTCGGCCCGTTGAGGTTCAAGACATAGGACAGCCGATTGGCCAGAATGGCGTGGCTGCCGCCGGTGCCGGAAAAGACGTCCATGTCGTCGGCCGCTTTGGACTGCAACAGGGCGTAGTCGCTGCCGATCACGCCGACGTAGACGCCGGTCTTGGTCTGAGCGATCGTGGCTGGGGGGCAGTCCCGCATCTTCCAGGGCCTCCCAGGCGACTTCCAAGAGGAGGCGGTGCTGCGGATCGACGCGGACGGCCTCGCGCGGCGAGATGCCGAAGAACTCGGCGTCGAACTCGTCGACTTTGTCGAGGAATCCGCCCCAGCGGGTGTTCATCTTGCCCGGCGCCGCGGGATCGGGATCGTAATAGTCGTCGATGTTCCAGCGGTCGGCAGGCACTTCGTCGATGGCGTCGACGCCGTCGACAGAGCAGCCGCCAGAAGCCGGCCGGGTTTTGGCCGCCGCCGGGAAACCGGCAGCCCATGCCGATAATGGCGATGGGCTCGGCCCAGGCGCGCTCCTGGGCCGCCAGCTTCGCCTGCGTCTGCTTGAGCAGATAGACCGCGTTCTGGAGCGGAGTGAGTTGCTCCGCCGCTTGCCCGACCGCCATAGTTCTCCCCCGGTGACGATTACCGCTTGGCCATCTCTTGCAGCATGAACGCATTGGATATCTTCGTTCGCTCATGTTCCGGACGTCTTCGAGCAATCGCTCCGGCTCCAGGTCTTCCTCTGCGACAACCTCGGCTGGCCTGCGGCGGCGGGAACGACGGGCAGCGGCTCGGGCGGCGGGCTGGCAAGCCACTGGGCCAACGCGGCGATGTTCGGGTAGTTGTAGATGGCCGTCGGCGACATTCGCCGTCCCAGCCAGCGCTCCAATTCCGCGGCGATCTCCACCGCGTCCACCGAACCCATGCCGAACTCGATAAAGGGCGTGGTGACGCGAACCTGCGCCGGCGGCAATCGCAGCCGCGCCGCGATCCGCTCGATGAGCCAATCCTCGATCTCGGCGCGGTCGACCGCATCTGCCCGCGGCCCGGCCGCCGCTTCGCGAGTCTCGTCTTCCACGGGTTCATTGCCGGCCTGCCATTGGGCAATCGTACTTCAACTGGCCGCTCAGGTAGCGCTCGCGGCAGGCCGATCGCCGCGTTTTTCCGCTGGAGGTCTTGGGGATTTCGCCCGCCTTTGCCAGCACGATCGCATAGACTTCCAGTTCATGCTCAGCGGCGATGGCCCGGCGGACGGCCTGCAAGGCGGCCTCCGCTTCCAAATTGCGGCGGCGAGGTTCGATTTCCTGCACCACGACCAGCCGCTCGCGGTTCCCGACATCGACAGAAAATGCCGCGCAGTAGCCGATGCGGAAAGCCGCGTCGGCGCGTTCGACCGAGTGCTCGATGTCCTCGGGATAATAGTTGCGGCCACGAATGATGATCACGTCTTTGATTCGGCCGGTGACGAACAACTGCCCCGCGTGCAGGAAGCCGAGATCGCCGGTGCGGAGAAAGGGACCTTCGCCGCTGGTGGCCAGCCGCCCGTCGAAGGTGGCCGCCGTGACCTCGGGCCGCTGGAAATACCCGCCGCCGACGCTCGGCCCCTGCACCCAAATTTCGCCGACTTCGCGGTCGTCGCAAGGCCGCCGCGTGCGCGAATCGACAATCAGGATTTTCTGTCCCGGCAGGCACTGGCCGCATCCCACCAGGGTCCGCGCGGACGGATCGGCATGAGAGACTTCTCGTGCCCGACCGCCGCCGAGCGCGTCGGCGCGCACGTGAACGATGGTCGGGGCGGTCTGTCGCGGCCCGCCGGAAACCATCAACGTGGCCTCGGCCAGGCCGTAGCACGGAAAGAACGACTCGCGGCGGAATCCGCACGAGGCAAACGCCTCGGCGAACCGCTCGATGGTCTCGACGCGAATCCGCTCCGCGCCGGTGAAGGCCACCTTCCAGTGGCTCAGGTCCAACTTCTTTCGCTCGTCCGGCGAAATCTTGCGGACGCATAAGTCGTAAGCGAAGTCGGGACCTCCGCTCACCGCCGCGCGGGTCTGCGAAATCGTCTCCAGCCACAGGGCCGGCCGCTGCAAGAAGGCCGCCGGGGCCAAGAGCGTGCACGAGCGCGCCGCAATAGATCGGCTGCACGATGCCGCCGATCAGGCCCATGTCGTGATGCAAGCGGCAGCCACGACACACCCGTGCCTTCCGAAGTGTTTCCGAAGGCCTGCTGAATCAGCGCGGAATTGTGGAGAAGGTTTGCGTGGCTGAGGACCACGCCTTTCGGGGTTGCGGTCGATCCCGAGGTGTATTGCAGGAAGGCCGGCTGATCACCGTCGATCTGGGGACGCCGCCACAGTTGACGGCGGTTGTCGGCCACATGGTCGGTGGCCACCCAAGGCCGGTCCAACACTCGCGACAAATGCGCGTAGGCCTGCTCGGCCAGTCGGCGGTGGGCGGCCGTGCTGAGGATTATCGCCGGCTTCGAGGCGTGGAAGATCGCTTCGATCGACGACGAGAGGCGATTTCGCGTCGGCGGCGCGACGGGCACCGCCACGATGCCGGCGTACAGACAACCGAAGAACGCCGCAACGAAATCCAAGCCCGGCGGGAACAAGAGCAGCACCCGTTCGCCCGGTGCCGCCATCGCTTGCATTTCACCGGCCAGAGCCATCGCGCGCTCGTGAAGCGCGCGGTAGGTGAGGACCTGCTGCTGGCCCCCATGTCCGGGGATGAAGCGAAACGCTTGCTTGCCGCCCATGGCCAGGGCGCGCGTGGCCAGCAAGTCAGCAAGTGTGCTGTTCGACATCGCGAGATTAGACAAGACGTGCGACGACATGGATTTGCTCGTGGGCGGACAACCAAGTGTCAATGAGCCGCGATCGTGCGTTTTCGCACTGCCCCGGATACTCCCTAGCGACAAATTTTAAAAACCGCAGCAAGAGTAACTGCGTAGGCTGAATTATATACGATGTCTGCGAAGACTGCGATAGATACCATCGCGGACGGCGATTTTTCCGGGACCGGTTCATTGCCAGGCTCAGAGGGACAGCCTCTTTTCCGCGTGTAATTCGGACTTCTGCAAGCACGCCTTCTTTTCCTGCGTGCGGCCAGCATCTCACGATGCGAGGCGGGGGATCGTTTCTGCGCCGTAACTCTCAAAATTGACGCTTTTTACGTCAAGTTCCGCGGGGTTGATGTTTGGAAGAAGCTGCTATTGCCACGGAAACGTCGGCTGAACCGCATCTTGCCCAAACCACCCCGGCTCCAAGAGTGTCAAGCCGCGTTTGTCTCCAGAACGCCCTTTTGAGACGATCTCCGAGGCGGCAATGAAGAATGGGAAAAGGCAGGCGAGAGCTGCGCTTTCCCGAGCGGAAGAAGACCTAGGCGGTGGCTCGGGAAAAGCCTGAGTCTTTCATGCGATCTAACCCTACGCGCAGTAGTGCTGGAAACTTTGGCAACCAGCGCAGAGCGGTGCGCCGGGGGTGTCATGCGACTTCATAAGCGGCCAAAACGCCATGACAAGAGGGCCGCTCTAGGCCTTGGGACCAAGTCCGGCTATGCACTGGTCTTCGCGGACCACCGTGCGCGGGCCGCCGTCCAGACCGCTCGACCAGTCGTGCGGAGGCACGATCTGCTCGAATCGCCCGGCGACTGCCAACCGCCCCGCGCGATCGTAGATCATTTGCCACGCGCAGTCGATGTTCGCGCTGACTTCGCATTTCCCCTCGCGCGAGCCGCCGCACGGGCCGTTCAGCAGATGCTTGGCGCAGCGGGTAATGGGGCAGATGCCGACGAACTCGCCCAGCCGGCAGTTGCCGCAGCCCATGCATTTCTCGGTCCAAACTCCCTGCGATTCGAGAATGCCCATGAACTGCGTATTCAAACCCGGATAGACGGGCGTGTTGGAGAATCGTTCGGCCAGGGCTTGCACGCCGGCTCCGCATCCGAGCGAGCAGATGGCGTCATACTGCGAGACGCGCGGGGCCAGGAGATCGATAAAGGCGTCTTCGCATTGCCGCTCGATGGTGCATTCGTCGATCGCCACCTCGCGGTGTTCCAGCCGCAAGGCCATGCGCAGGGCCGAGCCGAGGATGCCCACCTCGCGCTCACCGCCGGCCAGGCAGACGGTCACGCAGGTGCCGCAGCCCACCAACAGCACGCGCTGGTGATCTTTGATCATGTCCCGGATTTCGGGGATTTTTTTACGATCGGCGACGATCATTGTTTTTCTCCCGCCAGCATGGCCTCGGCCTGCCGGCTCATTTCCTGAACACTTTGTTCGACGTGTGCTCGCGGCGGCCGCAGCGGGCTTCTTCCCAATCGCTTGAGGCGATCCACCATGGCGGTCACAATCTCGGCAAAACGCGTGCCCTCGGCCGACGAGAGATTGAACATTTCCAGCCGCTCCGGCTCCAAGCCGATCTCGGCCAGCAATTGGCGGGCCCGCTCGACGCGCCGCCGGGCGCGGAGATTGCCTTCCAAGAAGTGGCAGCCTCCTTCCAGGCAGCCGGCCACGATCACCCCGTCCACGCCGCGCTCGAACGCCGTGAGCAGATAGTTCACTTCGAGCTTGCCCGTACAGGGCAACCGCAAGACGCGGACATTGCCCGGATACTGCAATCGCATCGAACCGGCCAGATCGGCCGCGGCGTAGGCGCAGTAGTGGCAGCACATGGCCAGGATGAGCGGTTCGTCGTTCATTGTCATTCACGGGGCGCGACCAGCGGTCGCGGTTTTATGGATTTACGTGATTCGCCAGCGCGGAGGCGCCACGCCTACTTGTTCCGGGTACAGCGGCAAGAGCGCCGGTTCGACGAATCCTTCGTCCAGCAGGCCGTTGACGGCCGCCAACACTTGGGCGTCCACGTAATGCCGCAGCGCGATCGCCTTGGCCGGGCACTCGGCCGTGCAACTCCCGCAGCCCATGCACACGGATCCCTGCACCTCGGCCTTGTTGAACATATTGATCTGCGGCGCCAGGTAGGGGCAGACGTGAACGCACGTCATGCAGGAGATGCACTTGTCCGGATCGACGAAGGCGATCTGGCCGCTGACCGACATTTGTTTTCGGGCCAGGATCGACGCCGCGCGGCCGGCCACGGCGTTGGCCTGCGAAATGGCTTCGGTGGTGAACTTCGGCGCGTGGGCCGTGCCGCAGAGGAAAAGCCCCTCGCTGGCAAAATCGACCGGGCGGAGCTTCATGTGCGCTTCCAGGAAAAAGCCGTCGGCATTCAGCGGCACGCGCAAGAGTTCGGAAAGCTCGCCGCGGTCGGCGCCGGGGACCATCGGCGCGGCCAGGACCACCAGTTCCGGCTCGATCTGCAAATCGCGCCCCAGCGACGGCTCGCGGACACGCACTTGCAGCCGGCCGTTGTGGGGCGGGCCGCCCGCCTGCGCTTCCGGCCGGGACGGCTGCACCACGATTTGCGGCGGCTGCTCGGGCTCGTAGCGGACGAACAACACGCCCTTCTCCCGCGCCTCGCGGTAGGCCGCCTCGCGGAAACCGTAGGTCCGCATGTCGCGATAAAGGACCATGATCCGCGCCCGCGGAAATCGTTGCCGCAGGCCAAGCGCGTTGTGGACCGCGGCCGTACAACAGACGCGGCTGCAATACGGCCGCTCGGTGTTCCGCTGCTCCACGCACTGGATCATCACCACGGTGGCCTTCTCGGAAAGCTGAACGGTTCCCTCCTTCAGCCGCTCGGTCAACTCAAGTTGCGTGAGCACCTTCGGGGTCTGGCCGTAGCCGAAGCTTTGCGGCTTCAGCTCGGCGGCCCCGGTGGCGACGACGACCACGCCGTGCTTGATGGCGACCTCTTCCGCTGCCTTGCGGAGCAACGAGCTGAAGGCGCCGACGTGCCCCTCCACCTTCGCCACTTTGGCGTTCAGATGAACGGAGATGCGCGGATGCCCGTTCAGCCGCCGGAGGGTTCGGCCCAGAAACGCCGCGATGTCTTCGCCGTCGAGCGTGTTGTGCAGTTGGCGGGCCATGCCGCCCAGCTCGCCCGTCTTTTCGACGAGGTGGACCGGGAAGCCCTGGTCGGCCAGCGCCAGCGCGGCCGTGATGCCGGCGATGCCGCCGCCCACCACCAGCGCGGCGTTATTGACCGGCACCGTGGCTTCGCTCAGGGGCATCAAGCGGGCCGCCCGCGCGACCGCCATGCGCACCAGGTCGATCGCCTTGTCGGTGGCCCGGCCCGGTTCGCCCGAATGGACCCACGAGCATTGATCGCGGATGTTGGCCATCTCCAGCAGATAGGGATTCAGCCCGGCGTCGCGCAGCGTGTCGCGGAAGATGGGCTCATGCGTCCGCGGCGTGCAGGAGGCGACGACCACGCGATTCAGGCCGTGTCGGGTAATTTGGTCCTTGATGTGGTTCTGCGTATCGTCGGCGCAGGTGTAGGTGTTGCTCTCGGCCACGGCCACAAAGGGCAGTTCGCGGGTCCGCTTCACGACGCGCTGAACGTCGACCACCGAAGCGATGTTGCTGCCGCAATGGCAGATGAACACGCCGACGCGCGGCGGCTCGTCGGCGATATCGCGTTGGGGCGGGTAGGTTTTGGTCCGCACGCGCGTGCCGCGGGCCGGGGCCAGCAGGGCCATCGCCCGGGCCGCCGCCGCGCTGGCCTGCATCACCGTGTCGGGGATGTCCTTGGGCTCTTGGAATGCCCCGCCCACGAAAACGCCCGGCCGCGAAGTATCCAGCGGACACAGCTCGCTGGTCTGGGCAAAGCCCCAGCGATTCAGCAACACGCCCATCCGCCCGGCCTGCTCTCGCAGCGTCGCGCTCGGTTCGAGCCCCAGCGAGAGCACGATCATGTCGAACTCGTCTTCAACCTGCGACAAAGGGGACGCGGCGAATTCGCGCCTCGTCGGGGTAGCCGTTGTACCGCCGCCCCTTTCGTCCGGGTGCGGCGGGGCAACTGCCGCGCCGACCGCGGGGCCGCCGTCGGCGTACACCACGCGGAGATTTCGCGTGCCCGGCATCTCGTAGGTCCGCGAGATGAACGAGCGGATGAAGCGGACGCCCAACTGATTCTTGGCCCGATCGCAGTAGCGGTCGAAATCCTTGCCGAAGGCGCGGAGATCGAGGAAGAAGATCGTCACCTCGAGGCCTGGCTCGTGTTCCTTGGCGAGAATCGCTTCCTTCGTGGCGGCCATGCAGCAGACCGAGGAACAATAGTCGTTGTCGCAGCCCGTGTCGCGCGAGCCGACGCATTGGATGAACGCCAGCCGCTGGGGCGGTTTGCCGTCGCTGGGCCGGCGGATGTGTCCCTGCGTCGGGCCGGCGGCCGACAGCATCCGCTCGAACTGCACGTTGCTCACCACGTTGGGGGCGAAGCTGAAGCCGAACTCGCCGCGGCGGGTGGCGTCGAAGGCCTCGAAGCCGGGCGTGAGCACCACGCTGCCCACCTCCAGCCGGACCGTTTCTTCCGTTTGCTCGTAGTCGATGGCCCCCGCCTGGCAGACTTTCTGGCACAGGCCGCACTGCCCCGTCTTGAAATGGATGCAATTCTCGCGGTCGATCGCCGGCACGCGCGGCGATGCCTGGGGATGGGCCAGATCGATGCACGGCCGGGCGGTCAGGTATTGATCGAAGGCGGTGGCATGCGGTTTGAGCCGCCGCGCGGTGATCGTGCCCAAGTCGATGGCCCCCGTGGGACAAACGAAGACGCACGAACCGCATGCCTGGCACTGATCGGTAGGCTGTTGGAAGGCGGTGCGAATTTCGCGCGACGTGCCCCGGCCGAAGAAGTTGATTGCCCCGCGGCCCATCATCTCGCTGCACACGCGGGTACACAGTCCGCACAGAACGCACTTCCCCGCGGCAGCCGGCTGGAAAGGCGTAGCTCGCACGCCCAACCCGGCCGCCAGCTCGGCCAACTCGCGCGAGTCGGGCGCCTGGGCCAAGAGCAACTCCAACACCGTCTGCCGCGCTTCCTTGACGCGGTCGGTTTCGGTATGAACGACCAGGTTGCTTTCGACCGGGTGGCTGCACGAGGCGACCAACTGGCCGCCGCGAGGAGTTTCGATCTCGACCAGGCACACGCGGCACGCCCCGTACGGCGTGAGCCCGCGATAATTGCAGAGCGTGGGGATGGCAACGCCCATCTGCCGGGCGGCGTTGAGGATGGTGGTGTCGCGGGCGACTTCCGCCGTGCGGCCGTCCACATTCACCAGAACCAGTTCGGATGCGGTTGCGTCCATCATCAGCCCTTTTCCATGCGGCATACGCCGGCCGGACATCGCCGGTCGCGAAGGTGTCGCGATGAACTCATCGCGAAAGTGCGTCAAGGTGGTAAGCACGGCGTCCGGCGCCATGCCGCCCATGCCGCACACCGCGGCCGACTTCACGGTCTTGACCAGCCGCTCCAGCAGCGCCAAATCGGCCGCCGCGGCCTCGCCCCGGGCGATCCGGCCCAGCAGGTGCGACATCTGCTTCAGGCCCTCGCGGCAGGGAACGCATTTGCCGCACGATTCTTCCAGGAAAAATCCCACCAGAAACCGCGTCATGTCGACCATGCATGCGCTCTCGTCGAGCACGATGATCCCGCCGGTGCCGATCATGATCGTTTGGCCTTCGCGGTCTTCGGTGTCGATGGCCAGATCGAGCATCGAGGGCGGAATGCAGCCCCGCGACGCGCCGCCCGCCTGAAGCGCCTTCAGCGGCCGATCGCCCATCAGTCCTCCGCCGATGTCATAGACCAATTCGCGGAGCGTAATGCCGAACGGCACTTCCACCAGGCCGGCGTTTTTCACGGCCCCTTCCAGCGAGAAGATCGTCGTGCCGGGAGTGCGCTTCGTGCCGATCGCCGCGTACCACTCGGCGCCGCGGGTGAGGATCGGCGGCACGCTCGCCCAGGTCTTGACGTTATTGACCACGGTGGGCTTTCCCCACAATCCTTGCGTGACCGGGTAAGGCGGCCGCGTGCGAGGCTCGCCGGCGTGGCCTTCGAGCGACTCGATCAGCGCGGTCTCTTCGCCGCAGATGTAGGCCCCCGCGCCGCGGCGGACCGTGACGCGGAACGACCAGTTGGTGCCGAAAATGTGATCGCCCAACAGCCCGTGCTTTTCGGCCTGGTCGATCGCCTCTTCGACGATCTCGATGGCCAGCGGATACTCGTTGCGGATATAGATAAAGCCTTCGCTCGCGCCGACGGCGAACGAGCCGATGAGCATTCCTTCGAGGATCGCGTGGGGATCGCTCTCCAAAACGGTGCGGTCCATGTAGGCGCCCGGCTCGCCTTCGTCGGCGTTGCAGACGACGTACTTCACGTCGGCTGCGGCCTGGCGCGCCAATAGCCACTTCTGGCCGGTGGGAAATGCCGCCCCGCCGCGGCCTCGCAGCCCCGACTGAATCACATTCTGAATCACCGCCTCAGGCGTCATCTGCACCAGCGCCGGAACGCGCCGCGGTAGGCGCCGCGGGCGATCGTCTCTTCCAACGACGTGGGATCGATCGAGCCGCAGTTCCGCAGAATGACTTTCTTCTGCCGGCGATAAAAATCCAGCGCCGACCAGCGGGGCACGTTGTCGAGCCCGCTGCAGCCGTCGGGATACGCGCGACGCTCGCCGGTCGAAACCAGTTCTTCGCCGTCGAATCGGCCCAGCGCCCACGCCGGTTGCAGATCGCCCCGGGAGGCGTAACCGGCCAGCAATTGGCGGGTTCTTTCGGGCGTCATATTGCCGTAGCTGATCCGCGGTCCGCCGGGAAGCACGAGTTCCAAGAGCGGTTCCCGGCGCAGAAGCCGATGCAGCCCGTGCGGCAAACCGTCGCATCGAGCTGGAGTTCCTCGACGGCGCGTCGCGCGGCCGCTTCGACCTCGCGGGCGCCGACGGCCACGCCGCAACTGGCCGAGCCCACCACGATCTTCAGTCGCTGCGGATGGAGCCGGGCCTCGCCCGCGGCTCGGACCCGATCGAGATCGGCAGCATTGCGCAGGGCGGTGCTCATGCGAGTGGCTCCAACATTTCCGCAATCCGATCGACGTTCACGCGGCCGAAGCTGCGGCCGTCGATCTTCATCGCCGGCGACAGGGCGCACAGCCCCAGGCAGCGCACCGTTTGCAGCGTGAAGCGGCCGGAGCGATCGGTCTGGCCGGGCTCGACGCCGATCTCCTTTTCCAACCGTTCCCGCAAAGCGCGCCGCGCCGCGGCTGTGACATGACGTGCCTTCGCACACTTCGACCACGTGCCGGCCCGGCCGGCTGCAAGCGAAAGCGGTCGTAGAAACTGGCTACCCGCACAATCTCCGCCAGCCGCAGCCCCCAGGAGCACGCCAGGTGCTCGAGGATCCGGCGGGGAAGATGGCCGTAGGTCCGCTCGATCTCTTGCAGCACGGGCATCAAGTCGCGCAAGCCGCCGTCGTGTTCGGCCAGGATTCGGCGCAGCTCGGCCGCGTCGGCATCACCTAGCGGCTCGCTCGGCTGGAACGGCGGCGGGCTATCAGCCGAATGCCGCACGGGGCAAATGGTCCAACAATCGCCGCAGCCGGTGCACTTCTCCGGCTTCACGCTGCGGGGCCGCTTGCGCACCTCGGCCGTGAAATGGCCGGGCCGGCCTTCCAACGCGGTGACGTCGGCCATCGTCAGCACGTCGATGTTGTAGTCCCGCATGCACTCGACCAGTTTCGGCGAGATGATGCACGTGGCGCAGTCGCCGGTGGGAAAGGTCTTATCGAGCCGCGCCATGTTGCCGCCGATGGTGGGGCTCTGTTCCACCAGGAACACGCGAAAGCCGGCTGCCGAGAGGTCCAGCGACGCCTGGATGCCGGCCACGCCGCCGCCGCAAACCATCACGGCCCCGACCGTTTCCTCGCCGTTGCCATTGCCGTTGCCGTTGGCCGCGACCTCCATCGCCAGCTTGTTTTCTGCGGTCATGCGGATCCTCCCGTCAGCGCGGCATTCGCACGGTGCGCCGCAAGCAAGGTGTTGGCGCTGACGCTCAAGGCGTCGATTCCCAACTCCTTCAAGGAAAGCCCCAGAGCCAGCCCGAGGAGTTGTGTAACATAGAGGACCGGCGTCGGGCGAGATGTCGCCGTAGGCTTTCACGGCATCGGTTTGACGCAGATCGAGATTCACCTGGCACAAAGGACACGCCACGGCGATGCAGTCGGCGCCGGCCTGCCGAGCCATCGAGAGCAGCTTGTGGGCCAGACGGTTCACAACCCCCGTGCGCGTCATCGAGAGGCTGGCGCCGCAACATTCCGTGTCGTACGGCCAGGCAACCGGCTCCGCGCCCGCGGCCAACAACAGGTTGTCCATGCAGGTCGGGTGCTCGGGATTGTCGAAGGCCACGATTTCCGGCGGGCGGCTCAAGAGGCAGCCGTAGTAACAGGCCACCCTCAGCCCCTCCAGCGGCCGCACGACCTTCGCCCGTACCTGCGTCCAATCCGAAATGGTTCACCAGCACGTCGAGCACGTGATGGACTTCGACCTGGCCGTCGTAGGGTTTGCCGGTGATCCGCTCGGCCCGCTGGCGCTCGGCCGCATCGTTGCGGACCTTGTGGTTGGCGGTTCGCAGCCGGGCATAGCACGAGGCGCAGGCGGCCATCACCGGCGCGTTCATGGCTTGGGCCTTCTGCAAGTTGAGCACCGGCAGCGCAAGGGCCAGCGCGGCGTTGCGTGGCGTGGGCGGGCGTCGAGCCGCAGCAGACCCAGTCGGGAATGTCGGTCCAGTTCGATGCCCAGCGCACGGCAGACGGCCCGCGTGGACCAATCGAAGTCCCACGCGGTCGATTCCAGACTGCAACCGGGAAAGAAGGCGTATTTCACGGTTTTCTTTCCTCCTCTTCGGCCCGGCGGAAGACCTCGCGGACCTCGCTGGCGCCGCCGCTGCGTTTGGGCAGCAGCGAGAGTTTTCCCTTGGCCAGCATTTGCGGCACCTTGCCGACGTCGGCCAACAGGTCGCCGGTGCGGAGTTTGTAGGCGGCCATCATGCCCATCTCGAACACCCGGCCGTGACGGCGGACGCTGCCCAAGAAGCTGCGGTTGAACTGCTTGCCGTGGCCGTCGGGAATCGCCACCTGCGCGGTCGATGGCCATGATCCGCAGGGCGTCCATCACGGCGGCGATGTCGATGCCCATCGGGCAGCGCGTGGTGCACGCCTCGCACGAGGCGCACAGCCAGATGGCCTGCGAGTCGAGCACCTCCTGCTCCGCCCCCAGATGCACCAGCCGCATCACCTGGCTGGGAAGAGAGTCCATCTCCGGGCCGATCGGGCAGCCGGTGGTGCACTTGTGGCACTGGAAGCATGCGCCGACTGGCGTGCCGCTGCGTTGCTGCACCTCGTCGAGGAAGCCGTCGTCTTGCCAGTGGAGGATGTCGGTCATTGGGGTTCCAAAAAACTGAGTCGCAGATTTACCAATCTCATTTCACTCGCCCATCCCTTCCAGTTCGGCCTCGATCTCGGCGTCTTTCCGGGGCATCACCTTGCGGTAAACGGCTGCGGCGGCGCCGCAGACGCCGTCGACCGTCAGCAGATCGCGCTCGATGCGGATGCCGAACAGCCGCTGGTTCTCTTGCAGGTAGGGCAGGATCAGTTTCCAATCGGCGGCCGAAAGCGGCCGGTAGGCGCCGCCGTTGAGTTGCTCGTCGACCAGCGTGCGGTGCGGATCGCGGACGTAGATCGCCCCGCCGGAGGCCAGCGAAAGCAGGTTGCTGCCCGGATAGGGCTGCTCCAGCGGCTGAAGCTTGCCGCTGTATGGATCGTAGCGCAGGCCGTTGAGGACGGCGAATCCGCCGCCCTGGTGCGGATCGCCGGCCATGAACGACTCGGCCAGGAAGTCCAGCGCCGTGCCGTTGATGACCACGCGCGGCGAGCCGACGGCGTTGATCATCGGCCGGCCGGCCGCGTTGCCCAGCACGTAGATCTCGCCCCCCTTGGCCCCGTAGAGGAACGTCTGGCCGACGTCGCCGTAGACGACCAGCTTGCCGCGCTTGCTGATCTGGCAGAGCTGGTCCTGGGCGTTGCCGTGAACGTAGATTTCCAGGCCGTCGATGCCCGAGCCCAGATAGTCGCCCGGGTTGTCGTAGCAATCGATCCGCAGGCCGTCGGTGCGCGGGACCGAAGCCCACGCCGTGGAATCGCGTGCCGCGGGTGTTGTAATGGATCAGATGCCGCCAGCCGAGGTGGTAAGCCTTGACGGCCAGCGTCGCATCGCAATCTTCGCCCTCGGGCGCGAAGCCGCGGGCGTCGATCAGCAGCGTGCGTCTCGGTCGCCCTGCGGGCCGCGCAACCGATCGCGCGGTGTGCCAGGTCGATCCGCACGTGCGTGCCGCCGCCGCCTTCGCCCAACAGCGGCTGCTGCTGGAAGATCTGTTCCAGGCCGCTGCGGAGAATCGTCAGCACCGAACTGCGTTTCTTGTCGCCCGTCGGATAGCGGCGATCGATCGCCAGGGTAAGGACCTCGATGCCCAAGGCCGGGCATGTCTTCGGCCGTCCGCCGGGCCAACTCGTCGATGAACCGGCGGAGGCGATCGTAATGTCATGCCGGGCAGCCGGTCGCGAAGATACGACGAACAGCCCGCCGGCGTCGCTCGTCGCCCATGGCACCGCTCGAACGCCGCGGCGTCGTCGTCCGACTTCGCCGGCGCCGACCGGCGGAACCGACAGGTTGCAGTGCATTTGTCCGGCAGCGGTGGCAACGGGCACGCCGAACTTGTTGGTCACGCGAAGCTCGTATGCGGACATCGCCGGTGCCGGTCAGGCTGTGCCATCCGGCGCACGGCGTGTGCCGCTACCTTGCCGTTGCGTCGGGCGAGACCGTCAGCAGGAACGCCCCGCCGTCGGTGTGACTTCCGCCGCGGGCGTTCCAGTAGGTGTCGGCCACGGGCGTGAAGCGCGGGTCTTCGCCGGCCAGGCTGGCCAAGCGTGGCGTCGATGGCCTGCTTCTCCGAGCAGATCAGCCCGATCGAAACCTCGCCCTCCTGAAGCGCGAAAACCTGCGGCCGCAGCATGGCCGTATCGGTGATCCCCAGCAGTTGGAACTGCCTTGGTTTCGGCCAGGCTGCGGGCGATGATGAAGAACCACGGTCCGTCGGGCGAGGCGTGGATGTGGGCCGCCTGAATCTGCCGGTAAATCCGCCGCTTCTCCGCCGGCAGGCGGTCGAAATCCAACTCCGTCGTCGGCGCCAGGGCCTCGATGATGTATTCGATCGGGTAGCGGTAGACGCGGTTCCATAGATCGAACAGCAGCACCGAAACTTCGGTGTCGGTGAGGAACTGCGGGAAAGATGTTCCGCCCGGCCAGGTACTCGCACACGGAATGGTAGTTGGCGAAGTCGCCGTTGTGGACCAGCGCCTCGTTCAGCCCGATGAACGGATGCGCGCCGCCCGGATGCCACACGCGGCCCTTGGTCGGATAGCGTTGATGGGCGATCCAGACGTGCGCCCGCGTGTCGGACATGCGATAGTACTGCACGGCCGCCTCGGCGAAGCCGACGATCTTGACGATCATCAGGTTCCGCGCGTGCGACATCACGAATGCCCGCTTGTCGCCCAGCGAGGCGTAGTACTGATTGTTCAAGCCGGATGGAGTTCTGATAGACGAACTCGTCTTCCATGTCCCGCGGCGACATGCCGGTGCCGGCGAGCCCCTTTTCGTCGGCGAAGCGAGCCAGCACGCCGGGCTTGACGCGGACGAAGTAGCGGGCCACGTCGGGCGGACGAACCTCCAGCAGCGGCACCTCGCGGTAGTCGTCCACCGTGGGGATCAGGCCGCCCTGGTCCACGTCGAAATAGGGCTCGATGCAGGTCTTCTCCACTTCGCCGCGGGCGTCGGCATCCAACAGGGCGACCTGGAGGATATAATTCTCGTCGAGCACCTTGCGCGAGACGCCCAGGTCTTCCGGCACCAGTCCGCAGGCGGCGATGCCGCCCCCTTTGCCGTTGCCGCGGTTGCGCATCTGGATCGACGGCTCGTAGATGTGCTTGCCGCCCACGGGGATCGTGCAGGCGAAGCCGGTCACGCCGCAGCCACCTTCGGCCTCGGGCGAGCGCGGCAGCCATTCCCCTTCGGGCCGCAGCGCGGCGCGAGAGCGGAGAATCGCCTCGGCGCGGTCCAGTAGCGGCATGGTTCATCGAATGCGACATGGCCGGGTCAACTCGCGTTTTCGTAATCCAAATGGGTCAGCAGATCGGTCCGGCCCCGCAGCGCGGCCACGGAGTCGAGGCCCAGGCGGTACAGGATGTCGACCAGCATCTCGCCGCCAGGCGCGTGTACAGGTTCACCAGCCGCTGCGTGCACCAGTCGACGGTGACCATTTCCAGCAGTTCGTCGTCGGTGGTGGCGATGCCGCGGGCGCAGCCGCGCCCGCTCTCGCAGGCGCCGCAGCGGATGCAGCCCACGGCCACCAGCTCCGCGGTGCCGATCACGCAGCCGTCGGCCCCCAGGGCAATCGCCTTGGCGATGTCCCACGGGCTGCGGATGCCGCCGCTGGCGATGACCGTCACCTGGTCGCGGATGCCCTCGGCCACGCAGGAACTGGTGGACGCGGCCGATGGCGTACTCGATCGGCATGGCGATGTTCTTCTTGGCGATGTTCGGCGCCGCGCCGGTGCCGCCGTAGCTGCCGTCGAGGTGGACGATGTGCCCGCCCGCGTAGTAGATGCCCACCGCCACCATGTCCACGTCGACCGGCGTGGAGACCTTGGCCGACAACAGCGCCCGCGGATTGACGTGCGCGATCCAATCGAGGTGCTTCTTGTGGTCTTCGACCGAATAGACGCTGTGGAAGGGGAAGGGCGAGAAGAGCGACACGCCGACGACCGTTTCGCGCATGGCGGCCACGCTGGGCGTGTTCTTGTCGCCCAGCAGGTGGCCGCCCAGACCCGGCTTGGCCCCCTGGGCGTACTTGAACTCGACGATCCGCGCCCGCTGGATCGTCTCCTCGCGGACGCCGAACAAGCCCGGTGGCCACCTGGGTGATCACGTGGTCCTTGTAGGGCAGGAAGCGTTCCGGGATATCCGCCCTCGCCCGTGCAGGTGAAGGTGTTGAACGCCTTGGCCGCTCGGGCCTTGCCCAGCAGAGCGCGGATGTTGGTCGAGCCGAACGACATGCCGCCGCCGTACCAGGGCACGTCGATGGCGATCTTCGGCCGGCATCGTTGCGGCGATTCAACAGCAGCTTGGTCGAGATGTCTTCGCGCCGCAGACCGGCGGGCGGCTGGGCGGGGAAGCGAAACCGGAGGCGATCGAAGCCGCCGCCCGAACGCGCCGACTTCGCTGCTCCAGATGCGGTCCGGGGGCGCTGCCCGTCTCGGCCATGATCCAGGTGCTCGCCAGCAGATCGGGCGTCCAGCGGTAATCGCCCAGCGTCTCGAAGACCGGGTTTTCGGCCAGCGAGAGCGCGCCTCTGCGGACAGGAATCGATGCAATAGTCGCCGGTCTCGGCGCAGGCCGGGCCGATGCAGCGATAGTCGAACGGACGCAGGACCGGGCGGTAGCCGTCGGGCCGAACGTGGACGCCGTGCCGGCAAATGCTCGACGCACCGGCCGCAGGCGGCGCAGGTCGACGCCCGGCGGATGCTGAACTTGCCGATTTCGTTGCGATAGCGGGGCGGCGCCGGCCGCACCTCGCGCGAAACCTCGGCGAAGTCGGGCCGCGCGAGCCGACGCGTCGCGGCCATCGGACTCCAGCGTGCGGAGAATTGGTTTGCGTGGTGCTCATCGGGGAAGTTCCTATCTTCGATCCTTTCCGCGTGCCGAACAGCCGGCCGAAGGTCTCTCGTTCCAGATCCTCGAAGAACATCGCGCGGCCCGTCTCGCCGCGGAGCCGGCGGACTCTCGCGAATGCCCATCGCGCCGAGCACCTCGATCAATTGCTGGTGCCAGGCGCCGACCAGGTTCACGATGCGGCGACGGCATACTCGGCGTCGATCTTCTTCCAAGCGCGATCGGGCAGGGCTGGCCGCGCTGCGCATTCGCCGCAGAGCCGGCATTCCAGGGCCAGCAGCAGCGGAATGTCGATCGCCACGAGGTCGGCGCCGCAGATAATCGCCTTGGCCACGTGCTCGGCCAGGGCAATCCCGCCCGAGGCCACCAGCGTCACCTCGTCGCGGACGCCCTGCTTGACCAGCGTGCCGGATGGACACGTCGCGGCATGCACGTCGCGCACGTCGCCGCCGGGGCGGGTCTCGGGAAGCTCTCTCGGCCGTGCCGATCGAAAACCAGATGGATGACTTCCGCTCCGTTTTGGGTCAGTTCGACCGCGCGGTGGGCTGCGGCCGGCGTGGCCGGAACGCGTATGGCGACGATTTGCTCGGGGCGGTTCTCGCTTCAGCGACGCCTGGAGCGACATCACGTCCGGCTGATCGTCGATCATCACCAGCGGCCCGGTCCGATTCTTTGCGGCCGGCACGGCGCTGGATGTCTCCAGGAGCGGAACGAGATGTTGCTCCGAAGTCCTGAAGCCTGAACCCTCTTCGCCCTCACCCTGCCCCTCTCCCGGCAGGAGCGGGGAGACAGACTGGCGAACGACGGCCAGCGTGCCGATGGCTGCGGCCGCCGCGAGCGATCGATTCGGCCACGGCGCCCGCGCTGCCAGGGCTCGGGAATCACGTCAAAAATCACCGGCAGCGGCGTTTCGATCAGCGGCGGCGGGGTGACCGCCAATTGGCCGTCGGCCAGAGTCAGGCGCGGCAGCTTGCGGCCGATATCGACGCTCGTGCTGATGTATTCGCGGCCGTGGATGCCGTCGCGCGTGGGACGGACGATTTCCGACATGTCGGTCCACATCGAATCGAAGCCCGGCCCGCTGAACGGCCCGCCGTAGCCGGCGCCCGACACGGGAATCCGCCCCGTCTCCGCCTGGAACCACGTGGCGAGGATGATGTCGGGCGTGTAGTAGTCGTCGCCCAGCCGGCGATACTCGGGATTGACCACGCGGGTGAGGATGTTCTTGGTGCAGTTCTGCACGCAGCTCAGGCAGCCCTTGCACTGGTAGATGTAGTCGAGGTAGCCGATCTCGTCGCGGAGCGTGTCGGCCTCGTCGCGGTAGAGGCCGTAGATGCAAGCCCGCTTCACGCAGTTGTGGCAACTCGAACAGTCTTCCCGCCAATCGACGATCCCCAGCTTGCCCACGGGGCGCAGCCGAGGAGCAGCCGGCTTCGTATGGATGGCGTATTTGGCAGGCACGGCTAGTCGCTCCCCAGTCCGGATTTCTCGATGATTTCCAAGGCCATGTCGCTCTGGCCGTCGCCGCAGACGGCAAAGCCGCGGAGTCCCTTGACTGCGCCAAAGCGTCTCGATCGTTTCCAGTGCGATTTCGACCGCCTGCTGTACGCCTGGCGGCCGCGTCGCTCCTGGCGGCGATCCGCTCAAGCAAGGCCTGCGGGGATTCGCGGACGGCCGCCGTGCCGGCCTTCCTTGGCTGCGGCCAGGTCCTCCGGCCCGAGCGGCTGGATGCCGGCCAGAATGGCCGCCTTCTCGTGGATTCCGCGTCGCGTTACTTCCTTCCACCAGGCTTGGAAATGCTCCACGTCGAAGATCGGCTGCGTGATCAGAAAGGCCGCGCCCGGCGGCGGTCTTCTTCGCCAACCGCAACACTTGCAATTCCAGCGGATCGGCATCGGGCGAGGCCACGCGCGCCCAGGCAGAACGGCCCCGCGCCGTCGATGCGGCCTTCATCCAACGGCGGACAGCCGTCGGCCAACCGGCGTAGGCCTGGAGCAACTGGATCGAGTCGATGTCGTAGACATTCTTGGCGGCGCGGAACCGGCCCAGCGTTTGGTGGCTGCCGCTGGTGCAAAGCAGGTTGCGGATTCCCAGGGCCTGGGCGCCGAGTGCCTCGGAGACCAGCGCGATGCGGTTGCGGTCGCGGGTGTTGACGTGCAGGATCGGCTCGATCCCCTCGGCCGCCACCAGCGTCGCCGCGGCTAGCGCCGCCATGGACAGCCGATCGCGGTTGTCGCTGATCCCCAGGGCGTGGACCTTGCCGGCGAAACGCCTGGCCGTTTGCCGCAGCGGCGCGGGATCGGCACCCCGCGGGGGCGAGATCTCGCCGAGCAACAGCGGTTTCCCCGCCGCAATTCGTTCCTGCAAACTCGTGGCCGGCGTGCTCATCGAATCCTACCTTGCCGCATGAAGCGGGCTCTTGCCGAGGGCGGAAATCCGCGCCACGGCGTCGCGGAGGAGTTGGTCAAGTTGTTCGGGCGGATCATCGGCCGAGGCGTGCAACAGTTCGGCCCGCTGGGGCTCCAAGCCAATCTCGATCAGCAGCCGTTGGACGGTGGCCACGCGGAGTTCGGCCCGATAGTTGCCTTGCACAAAATGGCAGTCGCCCTTGGGGCAGGCCACCACGCAAATGCCGCGACCGCCGCCTTCCAACGCGTGAAACAGGTATTGACCATCCATCTTGCCGCTGCAAGGGACCTCGCGGAGCAGAACCTGCACCCCGTCCTGGCTCCATTGGCGCGGCAACCGCGCCCCCTGCGGAATGCAGTTCGTGCAGAGGTACACGACCACGTCGGGCGACAAGGCAACGGCCATGGCGATTCACCGCAATCACGGACAAAGGTCACGACGACCTGCGCAAAACTCTTATTATAGACCAATTTAGTATTACGTAAAGGAACAATTCATATTCAAGGCGTCGGGTGCGAAAAAGGATGCCGTTGGCAGCCAGCCGGCCACGGTAACTCCGTCACCGCGCCATGGCGTAAACAGTGACCGCGCCGATCTTTAGGTCAGGCCGCGGCAGAAGCGGGGGTGCAACAGGGGCGCCTTGTCCGCTCGCGTCGCGCCGGCGGGCAAGCCGCCCGTGGCGCCCGGCGTTCGATCCGGGCGACGCGGAGCATGGCAGCCAGCGGCTCGGTCCCCTACGGGGTTTTCGCCCCCTGCTTTCCGATGCAATAGAGATACTTGTCGGAACGCAGCAGCAGTTGTCCGTTGCTGGGTACCGGTGTGGCGTCGAAGATGCTCTTGTCGTCCAAGTCCGGCCGACTGAGCAGTTTGAACTCGGGTCCGACGGCCAGCACGATCGCACCATTCTCGCGGCTCACGGTAAACAGCTTGCCGTCGGCGAGCAGGAGCGAAGCGTAAACGGTCTTCACGCCCGGCACCCTCGATTCGTAGACCACATCGCCCGTATCGGCCTTCAGGCAGAGCGCGATGCCCTGGTGGTTCACCATGTAGAGCAATCCATCATTATAGACGGGCGTGGGCACCAGCGAGCCCTTGTTGACTTCCCACAGCTTGTGGGTTTTGGTCACGTCGCCTCGGCCGCCGCCGCGGATCGCCATCGAGACCGACTGGCGGGCGCCGGAGACATAGGCAACGTCGCCGTGGGTGAGGACCGTAGGGCAGGTGTAATCCTGCACGCCGGCGCAATTCCACAACTCGTCGCCGGTGGCCGGATCGAGACCCAGCACCTTGCCCTGCGAGCTGACGACCAATTCCTGCCTGCCCTCGGCGGTTTGCAGCAAGCCCGGCGTGCTCCACGACTGCTTGAGTCCCTTGACGCGCCGTACAGGTTCGCCGGTATCCTTGTTCAACGCCAGAATGGCGCCGCTTTCGACGTTGGCGTTGATGATCACCAGATCGCCGACCATGATCGGCGAGTTGGAAGAGCCCCAGGCATGGGTCTTTGCACCGACGTCGCGATGCCACTTCTCTTCGCCGGCCAGATCGTAGGCGTAGACGCCGGAGCGGCCGTAGAAAACGTAGATTTTCTTGCCGTCGGTAAGCGGCGTGCTCGAAGCGTAGCCGTGCAAGTTGATTTGGCTCTTCGCGTATTCTTGTTCGGGCAGGGCCGCCTTGAGGGACTTGTCCCAGAGGATTTTGCCGTTGGCCCGATTCAGGCAAAGCAGATGCCGCGTCAGGTCTTCCTGCTGGCCCATGTCGTCCTTGCCCTGCACATAGCCGGTGTAGGTCGTCAGATAGATTTTGTCGCCCAGCGTGATGGGGCTCGATGAGCCGAAGCCCGGCAGTTCGGTCTTCCAAACGACGTTCGAGGCGGCACTCCAGTCATCGGGCAGCCCCTTGTCGGCCGAAACGTCGTCGCCGTTGGGGCCAAGAAAGCGGGGCCAATCGGCCCCCGCAAAAATCGCCAACACTAGAATCGCCGACGCCAACACAGAACAAGTTGCAGCGCAGCTTCATGGTTTGCTTTCGATTCAAGGGTTTCGGGTGATCGCGCCTCACGATAGAAAGTTCGATCCTACCAGTCGGGCGAGACGAGGGCAATAAACTATCGCATGAAGGGCGACAACCGGGCTTACGGCGATCCCCAGTTGACGGGTAGTGTGTTAATCCTTACAATAGGGAGACGCAGCTTATTGTGCAATCGGTCGGCAAGGAACACACCATGGGTTTGACGAAAGTGACCGCGAAACTCACGAGTCTCGCTCGACCGGCTGAGCCCTATGAGGCCCTCTTCTTGGTTGACACGGGGGCAACCGACTCGATGGCTCCGGCAGACGGCTTGGAGAAGATCGGGGTGCAAAAAGAGGGCAAGATGTCTTATGAGTTGGCGGATGGCTCGGTCAAGGAGTATCCCTTCGGACTGGTGCGCATCGAGTTCATGGGCGAAACCACGGCGGGGCGGATCATCTTCGGCGAGCCGGGATCCGAGCCGCTTCTTGGGGTCACTGCCCTGGAGTCGGTCGGCATCATCGTCGATCCGGCCAATAAGACCCTGAAGCGTCTGCCGGCAATCCCGCTGAAGTAGCCGCCGGAGAAGCGCGCTGGAGATGCCGCCCAGCTATTTCTTTCGTACCTGCACCGGCTTCTGGCCGTCCGGCTTCGGCATCCAAAAATCCTGCGGTGTCAGGCCGCACTTATCGATCATCTCGATTCCATATTCCGAGCGGCCCAGGTTGCGGTCAACGTTGTTGGTGCCGAAGGTGAACTTCACGCCCGCTTGCCTGGCCTGGCGGATAAAGTCCGGCTTGGGCAAATGCAGGCGGTTGCTGATCTCGATGGCCACGCCGTTGCGGGCGGCGGCGTCGATCACGCGGCTGACGCGGTCCGGCGTCCACAACAGCGTCGTATTCAGCCGCCAGCACGTCGGGCAAGTAGGTCGGATTGGCGTAGATGTCGATCGGCTCGCCGTCCATGATGCCGACAATCGTTTTCACCAGCAGTTCCATGAAGGCCTGCTTGTCGGGGATATCGACTTCGTCTTTGATCCACAGCCGCGCCGGCCGGCCGCGATGATCGACGATGGTCATGGCGTCGGTGAACACATAGTCGAACTTGGCGACGGTTTCCTTGGAGAACAGCCGTGGCCACTCGCGTCCCTCCGCCTGCATGCCGATGAAGACCGGCTGGCCCTTGAGGCTTTCGATATATTGCTCGATGCCGCGGTCGTCGGTGATGGGGAACTTCAGCCCGCAGTTGGCGGCGATGCCGTAGCGGATGCCGCTCCGGCGGCTCAGGGCCACCGCTTCGTCAATCGTCAGGCCGCCCTTGAGATGGACGTGAAAATCCACCAATGGGAAGCCCGCCTGCTTGAGGCGCACGATCTGGGCGTCAACCGCGTCGGGTTGGGACGGCGTCGCCGGATCGGCCCCGCGAACTTCGGCGGATAGGGCCAAAACGCTTGACAGCAAGAGGCAGAGGGAAGTCCACGCATGGTTCAGCATGATCGGTGCTCGGCAGTCGGGCGACATGGCCGCGCCAGCGCGGGCATGGCGTGGGTTTCGCATTTCTGTGGACTCATTCAGTTCCAATCGTCGGTGCGGAAGGGCGAGGCGGGCAGGCCGGCTTTGTTGACCAGGTTGCACTCGGGGTTGTTCGCCCAGGCATAGCGGACCGCGGCGGGCGATTTGATCTCGGGCTGGAACGACCACCGTGTTGCCCACGATCTGGGCGTCGGCCCAGACGAACTTCTGGTCGGCCCCGGCGATGGCAAAACCCTTGAGCTTGCTCGCCGTCGCGGACTGCCGAGCCCGCCGTCGGCGTAGTCGAACTCGATGATCGATCCTGTCGCCGTCAACACGCATCGACTTGTAGAGCGGGCCGCAGGCCGCGACGTCCTTGCCGTAGGTCTTGGCCAGGGCCCATTGCGCCAGCCGCCGGCCCACTTCCTGCTTGTTCTTGGGATGAATGTCCTTGGCATCGCCGATGTCGATCGTGACGGCCATGCCCGTGTTGGGCATCGACAAGCGACTGGAAGAACTGTTCGCGGATCGAGCGCCAACGCCGACCGGGTCTCCGAAGGCTTCTGTTTGCGCGGCCATGAAGTTGGGCAATTGCACGAAGAGGAAGGGGAAGTCGCCTTCATGCCACAGACCGCGCCACTCTTGCGATCATCGTTCGCAATTCAGAGCCGTAGAGCGGTTCCGTGCCGGCATTGGATTCGCCCTGGTACCAGATCGCGCCGCGGATGGCGTAAGGCGCCAGCGGGACGATCATGCCGTTGAACAGCCGGCGCCGGACTATTGGGCGACGTCGTTGGGATTCTGCGGCCGGCTGGGCTTCTGCGACTCGTCGCATTCCGGTGCGCGTCGTCCTTGGCGCGCCTCGAGCGACTTCTGCCAGTCCGCCAGTGCCTTTTCGTACTGCTGGGTCGCCGTCTCGGGATTGTACGCTGCCACGGCGTTTCAGGAATTCTCGACGATCGGGGCCAGTTCGGGCACCGACTCGAAGGTCGCCATGCCGGTCCAGCTTTCGATGGGAGTTCCGCCCCACGAGGAATGGATCAGGCCCACCGGCACGTTGAGCTGCTTGTGCAACTCGCGGCCGAAGAAATAGGCTGTGGCCGAAAAGCGGCCGACCGTTTTCGGGCTGCACACCTTCCACTCGCCCTTGCAGTTGAGCTGCGGCTCGGCGGCAACTTTCTTCACGACGGTGAACATGCGGATCTGCGGATAATCGGCCGCGGCGATTTCGGCATCTTTGTTCATCACGTTGCCGACCGCCATTTCCATGTTCGACTGGCCGGAGCCGAGCCACACCTCGCCCGCCAGCACGTCGGTGAACTCGATGGCGTTGGCGCCTTCACTTTCAGACTGTAGGTCCCGCCGGCCTTGATCGGATTCAGCGTGACCGACCATTTGCCTTCGTTGTCGGCGGTAACGGTGCGCGACTGGTCGCCGAGGGTGACGGTCACTTGCTCGGCCGGATCGGACCAACCCCAAACCGGCAGCGGCACGTCGCACTGCAGCACCATGTGATCGCCGAAGATGGCCGGCAGCCGCACGTCGGCCGAAGCGACCGCGGCGAGGCAGAACGAAAACAGAATGGCTCCACAAGTCTTTACGATTGAAGGGACTCGCATGGCGGTGGCTCCTTGCAGGCGGGAAATGGGAACGTTGGTATCGGTGCGATGTTCCGGGGTCGCAAAACGCCGAATTGCCGAACGGCGAGTATAGAATCGCGACAAGCCCCCGTCAAGCATTCGCGGCCACGCTTAGGCTTCGGGCGTTTGTTCCCGCTGCGCAGGCGCAGCGGACGCAGAGCGAGGCGTAGGGTACGGCGTCGAGACGCGCCCGGGGGATTTCCTTGCCGCACTCCTCGCACTTGCCGTAGCTACCGTCTTCGATCCGCTTCAGGGCCGCTTCGATCTGCACGAGCACTTCCTTCTCGTTGCCCAGCAAATCGAGGGTCAACTCCTGCTCGAAGTTGTCGGTGCCGAGTTCCGCCATGTCGGTCGGCATGTGGGTGGCCTTGCTATGGTCTCCGTTCAGGCGCTCCCTCGGCCATGTGGGTCATGTCGCCGCGAAGCCTCGCCCGCAGGTCCAGAAGGCGGTCGCGATGAGGCTTGGAGTTTGTCTTGGCCATTGCGAGTCTCCCCTAACCGGCCCGGCCGGTCGGCGCTTGCCCGAGCCGGCCGCTAACTACTACGATACCATGAAACGCGTCGCGGTGCCAACACGCCGCCCCCCTTGTGGTTGGAGGAGCCCGGCAGCACAGATCGAGAAGGCTTCCGCCGGCGCGTCGGCGGGGGTACAAAGGAAACTTCTCGCTCGTCGGGATGGCAATGCGCTGCAATCCCAACGTCCATTTACCATACATTGCTTTTGGGCAAGGAGTGGGGCCATGGACGCCTTGACCGCGATCCACACCCGTCGCAGCATCCGGAAGTTTGAGGACCGGCCGGTGCCGGAAGAACTGATTCAGAAGTTACTGGCGGCAGCGATGCAGCGCCCCGAGCGCGGAACGCCCAACCATGGCAGTTCGTGGTGATCGACGACCGCCCGATGTTGGCCGAAATCGCCCGGATCAATCCCAATGCTCACATGGCGGCGCAAGCTCCCTTGGCAATCCTTGTCTGCGGCGATCTCGACCTGGAACTCTCGGCCGGCTATTGGGTCGTCGACTGCGCGGCGGCCGCGGAGAATCTGCTGCTGGCGGCGCACGCCTTGGGGCTGGGCGCCGTGTGGACCGGCGTCTATCCGCGCGAGGAGCGAATGGAAGGCTTGCGGCGGTTGGTGGGGCTGCCGCGTCGGGTGATCGCCCATAGTTTGATTGTGCTCGGCTATCCGGCCGAGCAGCCGCCCAGCGGGGATCGCTTTCTGCCCGAGCGCGTTCGTCGCAACCGATGGCAATAGACGGCAAGGAATCTCCGATGATAGAACGCATCGACCACGCCAATCTGGTCGTCGGCGATCTGCCGGCCATGATCGGCTTCTATCGGGACGTTCTCGGATTGCAGCTCACCAGGCAAGCGACCATCAGCGGCGCGTGGATCGGCGCCGTGACGGGCTTGCCGGCCGTGGAGGCCGACGTGGCTTTTCTCCAACCCCCGTCGGGTCCAGCCATCGAACTGATCCGCTATCGCACCCCCGCCGGCCAACGGCCGGACGGACAGGGCGTGGCCAACAACCAGGGCCTCCGCCATCTCGCCTTTCGGGTGGCGGATATCGATCGCCTGGTGGCGAAAATGGAAGCCGCCGGGGTGCGGTTCGTAGCGCGGTTCAGCAGGTTCCGGCCGCCCAGGTCAATTACGCCGACGTGCGGAAACGCCTCGTCTATTGCCGCGATCCCGAAGGCAATCTGCTGGAACTGTGTGCCTATTCCTAGCCCCAGTCTCCTAACCGGTTGGCGCGGCTAACCGGTTGGGGCGGCAGTTGTACTGCCGCCCCGCTGCAGGAAAACAGGGATGGCAGTGCAACTGCCGTCCCAACCGCCGTTTCGTAAGCTGGTAGTGTCCTAATTTGAACAATTGGGCAGTTGTCAGTTGGTACTAATTGCGTATAGTGTTTGCATCTTCTGGCGGAGGTGGTTGTATGGACAGTCAGCTAAAGGAAGCTGCCAAGTTAGGCTCAAGGGCCACCCAAAAGTATTATGCTTGGGTTAGGCAGATGCTTTCTTTGTCGTTTGCCGGTCTGACAGCTCTAGTAGCGCTACAAGGGAGCTACAGGCCGGACACCGATCTCGCGCAACTTGTTGTGGGGTACGTTTGCCTCTTTTGCCGCCTCTGTAATTGCTTCCGCAGTCGTGCTTCGAGGCGAGGGTCAAACTTTACGCCGTCTATCTCGCCAGTATGCAAAAGAATCACAACTGCCACTCCTGAAACGCAAAAGAGTCTATGTAGGCAGTCCGCCAACCATCGTGTGGATCGCATCATACTGCCTTCCTTGGGCACTCTCTTTGTCCGTTCTGTTTCTGTTTGCATTTTCACTTGCCAACTCCTTTAGACTGCAAGAACAGCCGAAAACAACTCGTCAAACTTCCACGGATGATCCGTCACGCCAGCCAGCATTGCGGCCGGTGGTCGGCGCTTGCCCGGCTTCCCGCTCCGATCGGGGTAGCGGGTGCGCCAGCAAAAGTTATAGTACGCAAGGAACATCGCGCACGCGGCCTCTAGGTTCTCTAGCTTCTTGGAGAATCCCAAGCAAAGCCGGGTGAACCGCTTCATTAGCGTGCGGATCGTGAGGTTGTGCCGCTCAACGTGGGACGTGCATATTGTCCGCTCCTCGAACTCGGTAATGCCATACACCCCCTTGCGCTCGGTGCCAACCATTTCCGGTGGCGCGTAGCGGCCGGGCTGGGTGGCGTTGCGGTAATCCTTGATGATCTGGCCGTACTTCGCATAGGGGCCGAAAGCCAGGTCAACCGCTTCGGGGTAGCCGGTAAAACCATCGGTACTAATCTGCGTGATGTACAGATAGCCGCCACCCGCATAGGCGTGTGGATCGCTCTGGTGAGGTTTGGGCATCACCAGCCGATGCGAGAGGTCCACCATCAGTTTCCGGGCATTGTCGGCCGACCGCTTGCCCACAACGAAGCTGGGCACCAACTTGGTGTACTTGTCCAGTGCCGTCCACAGGTACACATCGCCGATGTCGTACCGCTCGGCCTTCTCCTCATGGGTCAAGCGGCCCTGTTTCTTCTCCACAAACGTCCAGATTTCGTCTACCTCGACGTGTTGTAGGGTGAGGTTGCAAAGCCGGGCGTCCAATAGCCGCTTGCAGCCGTGGCCGAATCGCACCACCAGCCGGCAGATTGTGTCGCGGTGGACGCCCGTAAGTCGCTCGGTCGAGCGGATCGAATTGCCTTCCGCCAGCAGATGGAGCACCCGCTTTTGGCGCTCGGGCTTGAGTACGTTGCACATAACGAAGCCTTCCCATTGTTGGGGGCTTTCGCTATAATGCAAGTACCAAACCCGCAATTGGGCGAAAGCCCGGTTGTGGTTGCCTAGGTCGGTTCCAGCCGGCCTAGGCGTTTTCATTGCTACATCTTCCGCAACTCCAGTCGCAAAGTTGCCGCTAACTTCTCTGCCGTTTCTAGGCGTATATCGCGCTCTCCGCTCATAAACCGCAGTATTACGGGGTGAGCTACCCCCGATTCGCGTGCCAGTCGATAGATAGTCTTGTGGCTCTGTCGTATGGCAGCCCGCAACCGTTCGGCGAGCGTTGTGTGATTCATGGCTTAATTCTCCCTTTGCGGTTGATTGTATCAGGCGGTACATAGGTGTCAAGGGGTACATGGACAAAGAAGGTGGATTTATGGCAATATGTCCGTTTTGTAACAAGTCCCTGGTGACACTGACTGTCTCGGCCATAGACGCTTGCCTTCCAAGTGGAGATCGCTGGGCGGCGGTTGCCTATAGTTGTTCTAGTTGCGGCAAGGTTCTCGGCTGTCAAGTTGACCCGATGGCACTCTCACAGGATATCGTAAGAGATATTGGGCAATTGCTCGATGAAAAAGGGGATTAGATTGGCTCCCCGATCGCAACACAGGGCCGACCGCGTTTTAGGGTGATGGGCCAATATCCTGCCGCAACTCGTTTGCGAAGCCGGGCTTTTGCGGCCTCAATGGCGGCGCGGCGTTTTGCTTCGCAGCCTTGTTTCTTCTTGCTGATAGCAGCTTTGGTGGGCGTGCGTTTCACGGTCTAATCTCCTTGGGGTTGGAAATAGGTGGCAAGGGGTGGAATCATTGTTTTATGAAGAGGACAGGAGCATACTATGGAAAGCAAAGAGCCAAAAGATAGCGGCAAGCGAAGGGGCTCTCCGGCAGTGCGTGAAATGGTTGCGGCACTGCACTTAATTTTTGATGAAATGCGTAATCCTCGTGACCGCGCCTGTGTGCTATTGTGTGGGGCAATCGTAGATCGAGCACTAGAGAAACTTATCAGAACGAAGCTAATCGAGCTTTCGGGGGCCGAGAAGGGAGAAATGGATTTCCTGCTTGTGAAAAAGCCAGTGCCTCCGTTGGGAAGCGCAGGAATAAGGGCGCAGCGTTGCCCGTGTACTGGGCGTTATTGATAAGCCTACCCGTGATGCATTGTGCAAGCTGTTCGATCTTCGCAATCGGTTTGCCCACGAGGACATCATCCCCGAGTTAACCGAGGCTCTGGTCAAGCCAATATACGATGATCTCCTGCTCAGTAGTGTTGGTCCAGATGCCCAAACGCTTTCACGCGTTCGGCGAGATTTTTTGGGAGGTGCCATATTTCTTGAGTTTATTACCGGTTTTCTTCTTCGTCTTTTAGGAGAAGCGCGGCTTAAAATTGACCCAGCCTCAGCCTCATCGTCTGAATCGCCACCGATGTCTAAAGCGGAGTAACGCTACAGGGTATCCCAGCCCCAGCTAAAATTGGTTCTGAGGTCTTTTGCAACGATGTATGCCCCTAGGCGCGTGTCTAGGGGGAGCTTATCCCAAATCATTGCGAGAGCCCTGGGGACGTATGCTGTCCAACTATATTGATCATCCCATACTGGGTTGTTTACCGCATTTAGATCGGCGTCATTGATCAAGGTGGCTAGGGAGTCAGTCATTGCGCACCCCCGGCTGCGTGGGTTGCACAACGCACCCCCCAAAAGTCCAAATTAGGACACTGCCCGTAAGCTGCGACGCTTGCGGTACGGCCGGTGGCCGGGTAGGATGAAAGCTCCCCCAATGTGGCCCAACGCGGCTCCCAAGGAGCCGTCCTCACCGCCCGTCCGACCATTGAATTGAATCTCGCCCGACCGACTATCTAGTGAGCGTCTCTTGAATTCTCTTGAACGCGGACGGCCATTGCCATCACCCCAGAGCGCACGAATGAAAGTCTCATCGGTTTCCGCGGCGGCCGGATTGGTCATCTCGCTGTTGGGTTGGGCGGCATTGGCCGCCGAGCCGGCTTCGTCGGGGCTGATCGTCTTTTCCAGCAACCGTTCCGGCCCGTGGCGGATCTATACCGTGCGGCCCGACGGCTCCGAGATGCGGGAACTGAGCAAGGCCGGCGCCGACGAGCAGGACGTTGATCCGGTCTTCAATTCGGATGGCAAGCAGGTTCTCTTCACGTCCACCCGCGGCGGCAACGTGGGCGTTTGGAAAATGCCGGTCGATGGCGGCGCGGCAGAACGTATTTGCGACGGCGACCAGGCCGAATGGTCGCCCGACGGAAAGCGGATCGCGCTACGGAAGAAAGAGCAGATTGTCGTTCGCGATCTGGCCGGCGGCAGCGAGAAAGTCGTCAGTCCGAGGGACTGGCCGCATTGCTCGGGCCCGGCATGGAGCCCCGATGGGAAGACGATCGCGTTTGCATGCCGCTGGGACGCCGCCAACGCCCTGTTCGTGGTGAGCGCCGACGGGGGCGAGCCCACCAAGGTGTACGACAAGAAAGGCGACTTGCGAGCCGCACTTCTCGCCGGATGGAAAACGCCTCGTCTACGAAACGGAAACCAACATCTGTACGATCGATCCGGACGGGAAGAAGAACCGCCCGGTCACCTTCTTCGGCGGCGTGCAGCGCTATGGGCGGTTCAGCCCTGACGGAAAATCGATCGTCTATTGCCAGGGCGAATCGGAACAAGGGCCGTGGGAATTGTACGTGATTCCCGCCCAAGGCGGCACGCCGGTAAAGATCACCGAGGGCGCCTCCGACATGACACCCGACTGGAAATGATGAGCATGAGAAACGTTTCGGCCGCACTGGTTTTCTCCTCGCTGCTTCTGCTGGCGGCCGTCGCGGCCCGCGGCGACGACTATGAGCCGGGCACGCCCAGCACGTATTTATTCGATACGGGCTCGGCGTCGGGCGAGCCGCTCGGCGCGGCGCAGCTCGCCGCCAAATCGGGATGGAAAGTCGTGCCCGAAGACAACCTCACGCACAAGTTCCAGGGCGATATCGTTCTGTTGAACGATCGGCTGACGGTCGTGTTGCGAAGCCATGGCGCCGGCGCGGAGGTCTACAGTCAAGCGCCCGGCGGCCCGAACAAGCGGGCCGTGTTGGCTCCGCTTTCCGCCTCGGGCGGACCTGCGGCAAGCCTTTCCGGCGTGCAGATTCTCGAAAACAATCCCGGCGCGGTGATGATCGACGCCGCTTTCAAGACGGCCGACGGCGGCCAGTGCTCGCTCAAGTATCGGCTCGCCGCCGGCCAGATCACCGTCGAGACGCGGCCCGGCGAAGGGGCGGCCAGGCTGGCCGTGCAAAGCCCGACGCGTTACGTCGTCGTGCCCGACTTCTTCGGCGACGACATGGTCTTCGGCGCCGCGGCGACACCGCGGTCCCGGTTGGCCCTGCCGACAGAGAACTTTCTGCTCAATCTGCTCGGCCAGGGCGATGCGATGCTGATGTGCGTGTGGCAATCGAACCGGCAGGACGCCGCGGCCGTGATCGCCGGCGACGCCGGAAAGCAGACCATCCAAGGCTGCGAAATCCACTGCGCCAAAGACAAGAACATCTGGGTAGCCTTCATCGAGGGGAAAAACATCTGGCACGAGCGGCCGATCGCCGCCGCTGAAGCAGGCGCGGACGTCGTCTTGGATTGGAAGCCGCCCTTTGCGGCGAAGTGGCGGGCCGATTGGATCGGCGACGACGGCGCGGCGCAGTCGTGGTTTTTCCAAAAGGCGGGCGAAACCGACGAGCCCACGCCGACCGCCGCGTCGGGCGTCTGCCCCTGCCGGCTCGAGGCCGATCGGGCGATGGTGCAATTCTCGGCTCCCGGCGTTTCGGCGCCGCACGCCGCCGGACCGCTGGTGGTCTATGCCATGGACCGCAGCCGGGCGACCCCGCTGACGGCCTTCTGCCCGATCGACGTGCTGCGCTCGACGCTGGGCGTCGGTCCGTGCCAATACATCCTGCAAACCGAGGGCCTGGGTTCCGACGCCAACCCCACGCCCGACAGCGTCATGTCGTTCGTCGAGAAGCAATTCAGCCGCAAGAAAGAGAAGAAGGGAGCCGACGAAATCCGCGGCCTATTGAAGCAGATGACCGAGAACGTGAGCCAAACGCAGTCCCGAATCGCCGTCTACGCCGCGCTGGCCGACGAGGTGCAGTCGCTCTGCAAGGCCGAATCGCAGAGGCCGGGCGCCGTGTCGGTCGCGGGGCAGTTGGGACCGGTCGCCGAGCGCATGCAGCAGACCGTGGCCGCCGCCCTGGGCAAGCCGGCGCTTACCGATCGCGCGGTCCAGTTGGCCGGCGACGTGGCCCGCCTGATCGGCAGGGACGGCGCGCTCGCCGAGTGCGAGCGGCTGGGGGCCGAGCTACGCGGCATTGGCGCCGTCCAAGACCGCACGCTGGCCAAATGCCGCATGGATGTCCGCTGGCTCAGGCAGCAGGCCGCGATGCTGGCCGGCGGCGACGCGGTCGACGCCCCGCTGGCCAAGAAAATCCAAACCCGAACCGAACAAGTGCTGCAAAGGTAAACCAGGTCCCCTCTCCCGACAAGCCTTTGCTCGGTGCCTGGAGAGGGGACAAAAGCCAAAGGTAACTCAAACTCTTGGAGGCTGATCATGTTTGCAAACGCTGCCCGTCGCGTGTTCCTGTTGTTGGCCTTGGTCTGTGGCGCCGCGTCACTGGCTCCGGGAGCGGAAACGGCAAAGGGCAGAACGCCGGACAATCTCTTCCTCGACCCGAGTTTTGAGAACGCCGAGCACGATCAATGGAGTGCGGGCACAGCAGGAATCACCGATGTCAAGTTCACCGTCGATGCGGCCGAAGCGGCAGACGGCAAGCAATCCGCCTTGCTGAGGGTCGGCGCGGTGGAAGGCTACGGCGTTCAGTTCGGGCAGCGAGTCGGCGCACCCACGGTGGGCAAGACCTACACGTTCGCCGTGCTGGCCAAGAGCATGAAGGGGCCGGTTACGCTCGGGCTGGAGATCGAGCGGCCCGCCAGCCCGTGGGACCGCGCGGCGCGGGCCCAAGGCCTGGGCGTCGGCAGCGACGGATGGAAGGAGCTGCACGTCACCTTCAAAGTGGACAAGCCGTTTGACGAGGGGTGGTTCGCCTATGTGAGCTGCGCCCAGCCGAACGTCGAGTTCCGCCTGGATATGTTCCGGCTCTACGAGGGCGACTATGTTCCGTCCAAGCTGGCGACACAACAGATATCAGCCGCCGTTTCCGCCCAACCTGTCGCGACCGCCGAAGAGCCCAAGCCGGCGCAGCCCGTCCCGGACGCGGCAACCGACGCAAGCGTCAAGCTCTTCGATACGGGCAACGTATCGGCGGCTCCGCTTTCGGGTGCGGCCGTGGCGAAGCAGGTTGGCTGGAAGAGCGTGCCGGAAGACATGACCGATCACGCCTTTTCCGGCGACGCCGTGCTCGTCAACAATCGGCTGGCAGTGGTCTTTCGCCGCGGCGGACCGGGCGCGGAGGTCTACGGCCGGGGCCAGCAACCTTTTGCGCTGCGTGCGATATTGACGCCGGTCGGCGAGGCCGCCGAGATGGCGCTCGGTTCGGTGACGATTGCCGACAACTCGGCCGCTGAAAGCGCGATCGACGCCACGTTCCAATCGAAGGGCGGCAAAACGGCGACCGTGCGTTTCAGCCTGGGGGCGGGGCAACTCTACGTGAAGACCGAGGTGCGCTCCGGGGCGAAGGCGCTGGCGGTCCGGGCCCCCAGCCGGTTCATCGTCATGCCCGACTTCTTCGCCGACGACATTGTCGTCGATGCCGCGCAGATCCCGATCGCAACGGCCGAACTGCCGAGCGAGAATTTCCTCATCCACCTGCTGCCTGATCGAAATGCCATCGTGATGACGGTGGCCGACAGCCGCGAGCAGGACGCGAAAGTCACCCTTTCAGGCAGCGACTCGCAGCGACTGATCAACCGCAGCGACGTCTACTATGGCAGCGGCAAGGTGTGGGTGGCCGTGCTCGAAGCGCCGGGCATCTGGCACCATCGCGACGTCGTGAAGGATGAAACCAACAAGATCATTCCCCTGCAATGGACGGCTCCGTTTCCCGCCCAATGGCGCAGTGGATTTTACCGGCGTCGATAAGCTCAGCAGCAGTTGGGAGATGGTGTTGCAATTGCCCAACGGCCGCTTTCAGTGGCCCGCCATGTGGGCGCGAACAGCCGGATTCTGCCCGAGAATCGGGAAGTCTGGGCCACCGTGCTCGGCACCTACAAGTATCCCTGCTGGCTCAACGGCAACAGCCAAGGCTATTTCCAACCGATGCAGAAGGGAGTCCGCTTCGACGGCCCGGCGGTCGTCTATCCCATCAATCGCTTGAAGACCACCACGCTCGATGAGTTCTCGATCGTCAACGTGGTTCGGGCCACCTTGGGCGTCGGTCCCTGTGAGTACATCCTCGACGTCGAGGGCCAGGGGACCACGCGCAACGGCACGGCCACGTGCCCCACCCGCGACGAGTTGCAGGCCATCTACAAGGCCAACTTGCAGAAGCAGAGCAAAGCCCGGATCGAAACGGCGCTTACCAACGTCGTAATTTTCGTAAAGCACATCCGCGGACGGATCGAAGATTACGCGGCTTTCGGCCACGAAATGCTCAAGTATCTGGACGAGCAGAAGAAGGCCCGCCCGCAGATCAGCGATTTCATCACCGAAATGGAAAACATCACCAAGGGAATCGACGAGGGCATCGCCAAGCGGAGGGAGAAAATCCGCACGCCGCAGTACGTGGTGGACCTGACCGAGGAGTTCCGCAAGAATGTCATGGACATGGAAGGGCCCGAGGCGTTCAAGGAGTGCAAGCGGATCACGGAGACCATCGTCGAGGTGGGCGGAAACCAGGACGAGCTGGTCGGCGAGAGCCGCGTCCACGTGAAAATTCTGCGACAGCGTGCGGCGATGGCCATGGCTACCAATCCGGATGCGGCCGACGTGGCCAAGGAAATTCGCGACCGCACCCAGAAGATTCTGCGCAACGCGCTTTCTTACGAGCATCCGAGACACTAAGAGTGATCGCAATGAACAGGAACCGATTTTCTGGGAGCGTTTTGACCTTCGCGGCCGTGTTGGGGTTGGCCCTCGGCGGCTGCAACCGTACGGACGATAGCGGCAAGAACAACCGCCCGGCCGATCCGGCGGCGGCCGCTTCCGCTACGCCCGCAGCCAGGCCCATCACGACCAAGACGGGAATCGAGATGGTATTGATCCCCGCCGGCCAGTTTACCATGGGCGATGAAAACGGCGATGACGACGAAAAGCCGGCCCATCGCGTCCAGATCAGCAGCTTCTACATGGATGCCACCGAAGTCACACAGGCGGCGTTCCAATCGCTGATGGGGCGCAATCCGGCCAAGGCGGTCGCGCCCGACAGGCCGGTCGAACGCGTTACCTGGCTGGCCGCCGCCCAGTTCTGCAACATGCGATCGACCAAGGAGGGACTCAATCCGTGCTACGACCCGAACACGTTTGAGTGCGATTTCAATGCCGAAGGCTACCGGCTGCCCACCGAGGCCGAATGGGAATATGCCTGCCGCGCGGGCACGACCACGCGATGGTCATTCGGAAACGAACCGACCGAACTGGCCAAGTACGGGTGGTACAAGGGAAATGCCGGCAACACAACGCATCCCGTGAAGCAGAAGCTGCCGAATCCTTGGGGCCTTTACGACATGTACGGCAACGTGGCCGAGTGGTGCAACGACTTCGCCAGCGAGGCCTACGATCCGGCCGCGGGCAAGGATCCGCACGGGGCGGCCTCGGGCACCGAACGCGTCATGCGCGGCGGCAGTTTCGCGGCTGCCGACGATACGTGCCGCTCGTCGGCGCGGCAGAGCCAAACGCCCGTCTTCGCCGACACCTGTTTCGGCTCCGAAGCCTTCGGGTTCCGCTGCGTCCGCAAGGCGGGCGACGCGCAAGGTCTTCCTCCGGGTCGGTAGTTTGCAACATGGATTTCCACACCTGGGTCTTCGGCCTCTTCTTTCTGGCGTTCTACGCGGTCTACGTGCCGTTGCAGCGGACGCGGCTCCGCCTGCCCTGGCTGCTGCTGGCCTCCTATGTCTTCTACGCCTGGGCCAATCCGCGCTGCTCGGTGCTGCTGCTCTACGTCACGCTGATCGACTACCTTGTCGTGCGTGGCATGGCGTGGAGCCGCTGGAAAAGACCTTGGCTGCTGGTGAGCATCCTCAACGATCTGGGCGTGCTGGCCTACGCCCGGTATAGCGTATTTCTGATCGACAACCTCAATTGGCTCTTGGCGCACGTGGGGCTGCCGCTGGTTCCCGCCCCCACGGGCGACATGCTCGGCCAGGGCATCGGCTTTGCCCTGTCGCTGCCGGGAATTCACCTGTCGCTTCCCGCTGCCGTGTCGCTGGGCGTCTCGTTCTTCACCTTCCGCTCGCTGACGTACACGATCGACTTCTATCGCGGGCGGATCGAGATGGAACGCAACCCGATCCGCTACGCGGCCTTCGTGGCCTTTTTCCCCGAGCTGATTGCGGGCCCCATCGATCGGGCCGGCGCTTTGCTGCCCCAGTTCCGCCAAGCGCCAGGCATCCGCGGCGAGGACATCGCCGACGGATTGTCGCTGTTTGTCGTTGGGCTGTTCAAGAAACTGGCCCTGGCCGACTACATGGCCGTCTACGTGGCCAAGATCTATGTCGCGCCGGGCCAATTCCACTCTGCCGACCTGCTGCTGGGCACGTTGGTCTTCGCCTGGCAAATCTACTTCGACTTCAGCGGCTACAGCGACATGGCCCGCGGCGTCGGCCGGCTGCTGGGATACAAGCTGGCGTTGAACTTCAACAATCCCTATCTGGCCACCGGGCTGGGTGATTTTTGGAACCGATGGCATATCAGCCTGTCGAGCTGGTTCAAGGATTACGTCTATATTCCGCTGGGCGGCAATCGCCGCGGCGAGTTTCGCACGTACGTGAACATGTGCCTGACGATGGTCATTTCGGGCCTGTGGCACAATCCGGCGTGGACGTACGTCATTTGGGGCGCGGTGCACGCCCTGGGCCGCGTCTTGACGCGATTCCTGGAACTGAGCCCCTTCTACCAGAACCGCGTGCCGCGCGTGGCCAAGCAGCTTCTCACGTTCGTGCTGGTTTCGGTGGCGTGGATTTTCTTCCGCGCCGCCACCTTCGGCGACGCCATGGCCGTGCTGCGGGGCATCTTCGCCCTGCAATGGGCCGTGCCCTGCTGTCCGGTGTTGATGCTGGCGATGATCTTCGCGGTCTGGGTTTATCAGTTCGTCCACGAATCCCGGCTAAGTGTGTGTTTACGGTGGGCGCCGGTACGGATCGGGCTGGTCGTGTTGATGGTTGCCTATTTGGCCCTGTTTTCCGGATCGAGCAGTCCGGCGTTCATCTATGCCCAGTTCTGACCGCGTGAAACCCGAAGTGCCCTTTAGCTCGAACGACGTGCGGCTGTCGCTTCGGGAGTGGTGCATTGCCATCGTGGTTCTCGCGGCCGTGTTCGTCTTCACGCCGAAGCTCTGGGAGCGCGCGGAGAAGCTCGCGGCGGCGGCCGACGACCGGCAACCCTACACGTTGGGCAACGACTATTGGCTCTTCGGCCGCTACGCCCGCCAGGCCTGCAATGACGGCAAGTGTCTGGTGATCGGCGATTCGGTGGTGTGGGGGCATTACGTCGAGGCCGATCAAACGTTTTCCTCCCGCTTGAACAAGCTGGCCGGCAAGACGGTTTTCGCCAACTGCGGCCTCGACGGTGTTCATCCCGCGGCGCTGGCGGGATTGATCGACTACTATGGCCGCGACATCGCGCACCAGAAGGTCCTCGTGCAATACAACATGCTTTGGACGGGCAACAAGCGAAGCGACCTCCAGGAGAAAAAGGAGTCGTCGATCAACCATCCGGCCCTGATTCCCCAGTTCGCGCCGAAGGTGCCCTGTTATCGCGAGACGCTCAACGGGAAGTTGGCCAACGTGATCGGCCGCTATGTGCCGATGCTCGGCTTGGCGCGGCACCTCCAGATGGCCTATTTCAGCGACGCCGAGGCGAAGACCGTCGACATGCCGAGTTGGACGATGGCCCATCCGCTGGCCAATCCGATTTCGGCCATCACGTTTTCGCTGCCCTCGGCGTTAGAGATGCCTTCGCCGCCGCCCGACACCCGGCCCTGGACCGCCTGGAATCCTGAAAAGGTCGATTTCCCGTGGGTCGAGTTGGAAACGTCGATTCAATGGGCCTCCTTCCAGCGGACGATCGAGACGCTTCTTTCCCGCGGCAATCGACTGTTCGTCGTGGTGGGCCCCTTCAACGAGCACAAGCTGACCGACAAGAGCCGCGCAGCGTATCGCCAACGGTTGCAACACGTTAACACGTGGCTGACCGAGCACAAGGTTCCGCACTGCATCGCCACGCTCTTGCCCAGCGAAGAGTACGCCGACGGCAGCCACCCGCTGGCCGACGGTTACGCGCGGCTGGCCAACGAGGTGTATGAGGACAAGGCGTTTCGTGAGTTTATGAAACTCGAAGATAAGGAGTGAAATATGATGCGCACAACAATCCTTCTAACGGTGATGATGGCCGCTGCCGGTGCGGCATTTGCCCAGGACACCGCCCCCTCGCCGGCCGCCGCGGCGCCGGCACGAAAATGACCTACGCCGAGGCCAAGGCACGCATCCAGAAACGCGAATTGCCCGCCTTCTGGTTCGGCGACGTGAAGGACCTGGGTCGAGCGCCTGGCGCAAGTCAAACGCGGCGAGGTCCGCACGATCGCCAAGAGTCCGGGCGGCCGGCCCATCTTTCTGGTCACCTACGGCAAACTCGAGCGGCTCGAACACAACTCGAACTTCAATTCGGCTGTCGGCGGCCGCGACCTCACGGCCTATATGAACAAGGCGCTGCGGCGGAAGCCGGTCGTCTATTTCGTCGGCCCGGTCCACGGCCACGAAATCGAAGGGCTCACCGGCCTGATGAACCTGATCGAGGTGATGGAGACGGGCCGCGACCTGCGCGGCAAAGACCAGCCGGAACTGCAAAAGCTGGGCGAGCAATGCCGGCTGCTGATTATTCCTTCCGGCAATCCCGACGGCACGGCACGCTTCGAGCCGCGGGCGCTCAACGGCATGGAGCAGATCGATCTTCAGTTCTGGGGCATGGGCACCTGGGCCGATGATCGCATCGCCGTCTGGCCCGACTCGAAGCGGCAACACCCGCGGACCGGCCCGAAGATCGGCTTCATGGGCTGCTACTTCGACGACCTCGGCATCAACCCCATGCAGGACGAGTTCTTTTTCCCGATGAGCACCGAGGCCCCGGCCATTCTCCGCGTGGCGATGGACGAGGGCCCCGACCTGACCGTTTCGCTGCACAGTTGCGCCTGGGACCCGGCCGTTCTCCGCCCCGCCTACATGCCGGTGGCCGTTCAGAAGGACGTTGCCGACGTGGCGGCTCGCTACTACGCGCTCTTGGAGCGTCGCGGGCTGGCGCACAACAAGGATTCGCTGAAGCCCAAGGCCGAAGGCGAGGGCAAAGGCCCGCTCGATCCGTTCAACCTCATCAGCGCCATCTATCACATCAGCGGATCAACCGCCTTCACTCTGGAGTGTCCGCATGGGATTACGGGCGAGAAGCCTTGCCACGCGACCCTGGAGCAGATTCTCGACATCCAGCTCACGCTGTACGAGGCGATGATGGCCCACGAGTTGGAGTTGAAGACGGTCGCGGGCATTGCGAAGTAGGTTATGCTTCCGCTTGACGCCTTGCCGATTGTTGCCACGAGTGATCACGTGGCACACCAACCCGTCGGCAATCGGACGCAAGAGGACGGGGACGGGACGAGGCATGGCGACATTCTGCCGATCAGCCCGTCGGTCCGCAATAGAAGAATAGCTCTGATCGCGTTGTGCGTCCTTTGTACGCCCACCGCGACTCTACCCTTTATCCCGCCCTCGACACTACCGTTATCGCTATCCCAGAATCAGACCCTTGTCTTCATGCCGCCGCTATACACGAATCGGGCGGGTAGCTCTACTCTATCGTGATGGCTGTGCCCATTGGCGGGGCGAAACGGATTTGCCCCGAGTCGTAGCGCTTCTCGTAATATGGGGCGTCTGGACCGCAGCCGTAGTGCTTCCAACGAAGCGTCGCTTGTTGAAATCCCTCGAACACTAACTCAGAGTTATCAACAAAGACCCGACTCAATCCATCAAGACGCAACGTTGTGTCATCAGTCAAGTTAAGCACCAGTGCATCGTCTAACGCTACCACAGCGACCAAAAAATAGATGTTGTCATGTGGACGCCCGCCAAACCAGCCATCCGGCAATAGCGGCCCACTACCTTGTTCAGCTTGTGCAAACCACCGGCGCACCAAATCCGCCCCCTCGTCATTCGTCATGGCTGGACCCACCCTTGATTAACTCGTGGAATGTAAACTTGGGAGAAAAAGGTGTCAGGAACCGTTGTTTTGCGTTTCCATGCGGGGACGACCTCGGGGACGAAAGACCGAAGCGAGGCTAAACCGCTTCGTCATCCGCTCTACCCAATTTCCGCTTCCGAATGGCTGTCCACGGTTCACACAACGTCGCAACGCCTCCAACTCCTGCTTGCTTTCTGCTCGGTTGACACGAGTTATCCAATCTCGCCGCACGGCCTCAACGAAAACTCGCTCGAACGCTTCATAATCCTCCGCCTCGTCAAATATCCGCAAATATCCGCATCCGAGCGTTTGCCCGGTTGAGCACGTCGTACGCAAACCCCCCGGCAACGGTTTTAGCGCTCGACCCATGCCGGGATTCTACAAACTGCCCTTTCGCGCGTCAATAACGGTTCCTGACACCTTTTCCTCTTCCAAACGAAGTTGGGGTGGCAGTTCAACTACCACCCCAACACGGTGATCTTTCCATCTCGCGAAACCGCGCGCCACAACTCAGTCCGGCTTCTTCTCGCCGGCCTTCTTGTCTTCCGGCTTCGCTGCTTCCGACTTCGCTTTCTCCGCGGCCGCCTTTTCCGGCTTCGCGGCCTTTTGGACTTCCGAGCGAAGCTCTCCCTCGCGCTTATCGAGGGCGGCCAGCTTGACCTTTATCGACTCTCCGAGCTTCGTGAGCGCGGCCTTCTCCTTATCCAAACGGGCCAGCTTGGCCTCGGCGGTCTGCGGGCCCTCATGGCGCTGTGCCTTGGCCCACGTGCCCGCCTGTCCTTGGCGATGTTGATGCCAAGCGTATCCACCCTGGCCGCCGTGATGATGCCAAGCGTATCCGCCCTGGCTACCGTATCGACCGGCAAAGCCGTGTCCATACCGGCCGGCGTAGCCCCCGAACGGAGCGCCGTAGCCGTGCGGACGGAACTGGCCCGCATAGCGGCCGTAGCCGTGGTTCATCCACGGCGCACCCCACCACTGCCAGCCGCGGTTGGCATGGGCGTACCAAGGATTGCCGCCATACCAGGGTCCGCTGGGTCCGAAGCCGAATCGCTGGGCCTGCCACGGCCCACCGAAGCCGTCCCATCCGTGCCCCGGGCGTCCCGGACCGACACCAAATTGCGGCCGCTGCCACGGCCCGTCCGGACCGCGCGGCGGATTCCACGTGCTGCCGCCTTCCATGCCGAAAGCGAAGTTTCGGCCGCCACCCATGGCGAAACCTTGTCGGCCTTCGGGACCAAAACCTTGTCTGCCGCCGAACGCAAAACCTTGTCCGCCGCCAAAAGCGAAACCTTGTCGGCCTTGGGGACCAAAACCTGCTCCACCGCCGAATCCTTCTCCCGGTCCGCGCATCGCGGGGCCGCCGTCCGGCCGTGGGCCCGGCTGATGCTGTTTCATGACTTCGGTGAGCCCCTCCAGCGTCAGCTTTCCGTCGTGGCTCTTGATGGCTTGCTGGAGCAGTTGCTTGAGCCGCTCGGGCATGCCGGCGGGAATTTCATCTTCGGTGATCACGCCCTTGTGATTGACATCGAGCCGCTGGAACATCATTTCGGGATTGGGCCCGCCGCGCCGCATTTCGGGCCGCGGCCCGCCGGGGTCCTTCGCTTCCTCGGCCGCCAACGACAGCGGCAACAGCGCGGCCATCGTGGCCGCCAACACGCTGAGCGATAGTTTGCGCATCGCCTCTCTCCTTGATTGAAAGGGTACGGGTTACGAACTCCCCCGCACATCCTTACTGAACCCTGCGGGATAAGAAAGGTTCCGCGGCGGAAAAAGAGATTCGCCGGCGACCTGTTCTGAAAAGGCCGGTAGCTGTCCGCAGTCGGTGATCAGCGATTAGCTAGCAGTGCTATACGACTCTCGCTGACCACCGATAGCGCACTCAGCGCGGCGAAGACGGTGGCAGCGGCTGGCCGCGATAGCTCAGATCGAGCAAATCCATCGGGTGCATCACCCGCAGCGGCAGGCGGTTTTTTCGCACCTCGCTCTGGATTTGCAACAGGCAGCCGGCGTTCGAGGCCAGCACGATGCCAGCGCCCGTGCGGAGAATGTTGTCGATCTTTCGCCGCGCAAGGCGATCCGCCATTTCCGCTTCGTTGAGATTGTAAGTGCCGGCCGACCCGCAGCAGATGCCGCTCTCCGGCAATTCGCGGATTTCCAGCCCAGGCACCTTGGCCAGCATTCGCCGCGGCGCGGCCGCGATGCCTTGCGCGTGGCCAAGTGGCAGGCGTCGTGATAGGTGGCGACCGCTTCGACGCGGCCCTGCGGCGGGATAAAACCCAGCCCGTCGAGGAACTCATTGACGTCCTTCACTTTGGCGGCGAACTTCGCGCGGTGCGGCTGCAAGCCGTCGCGCCAGTGGCGGCCGTATTCCTTCATCATCGCGCCGCAGCCGCCATGATTGACGACGATCGCGTCGTAGCGGTCGAGCTCGAACGCCACGAGATTGGCGTCGGCCATGCGGCGGGCGCCGCGGCTGTCGCCGCCGTGGAAATGGATGGCCCCACAACAGCCCTGCTCGGGCGGAATGAAAACATCGCAGCCGTTTTGCTGCAAGACACGCAACGTGGCCCAATGGGTGTGGCGGAACATGGCGTCGGCCACACAGCCCACGAAAAAGGCCACCCGCGCCCGCTTTCGACCCACCGCCGGCAGGAACCGCGGCAGCTTCGGGCCCGACTTGACCGGCGGCGGCAGCAACGGCACCATCCGCCCCAGCCGGCCGGGAACGAGTTTCAACAGTCCCATCCGTTCGGCCAGGTCGAACAGGCCCGTCTGCTGCGCCAGGTGCACCGCCAACAGCAAGGTGCGCATCCGCTCGGCGTAGGGAAACAGCCGGAAGAGGACCAACTCGCGGAACCAGTCGTATTTCACTTCGGTGCGCCGGTCGCTTTGCTCCATCGCCAGGCGGAAGGGCTCGATCAACCGGCCATACTGCACGCCGGAAGGGCAGGCCGTCTCGCACGCCCGGCAATCCAGGCACAATTCGAGGTGCCGGCGCATCCGATCGCTGAGTCCGGTTTGTCCTTCGGCCACCATGCGCATCAATTGGATGCGGCCGCGGGGCCCGTCGTTCTCATCGCCCACCTCGGTGAAGGTCGGACAACTCGACGTGCACAACCCGCAGTGAATGCAGCGCAGGAACAGATCGTGCCCGATCCCTGCGGCCGGGTTGCGAACTTCGCAGTGCGTCGCGTTTTCGGAGCCGTTGTAATACATCAATCGAACACGAATCGTCCCGGATTGAGGATGTGGTGGGGATCAAACCGCTCCTTGATGGCTTGCATGACGTGCATTTCCGGGCCGGGCGGGCCCCAAACGTCGGCCGCGGCGAGTTTCATGCCGTCGGGTTGCCTCAATACGATCATGGCTCCGCCGTACTGTGCGGCAAGAGCGCGGTAGTTGCGCCAACGGATGCGATTCTGAAAGCGGCTGTCCCGCTGCCGAACCGTTCCACAGCGTGAGATGCACCACGCCGTCGCCGGCGTGGGCGTGAATGGCGCAGGGCGGAGCCGCTTCCAGCAGTTTGCCCACCACGCCCGTCACGGCGCTCGGCAACACGCGAATTTCGATATCGGGTTGGCCGCCGGAAAGCGAAGACCAAAGGGCGGCGGCGGACGCGTCCGACACCACGGTCGGCGCGACGACGCCCGCCGCGGCCCATTCCGATTGAAGTTGCGACACCATCCAATCCACTTCCGCCGGCGTCCCCTCGAAGCCGACGTAGAGTTGGGCGTTCCGGCCGTTGGTCGCCGCATCGCCTTCCTGCGCGAGTTGGCCAACAGTTCGATGGCCACGGGCCGCGTCGCCGATCGGACCAGTTCGGCCAGAAGTTTTTCGACCACGTCGAGGCTCGTTTTTGGAGAGGCGACCCAGGCCGAGGTTTCGCACATCGGCCGGACCATCAGAGTGACTTGCGTGATGACGCCCAGCGTGCCCAACGATCCGGCCATCAGCCGACACATATTGTAGCCCGCCGCGTTTTTGACCACGCGGCCGCCGCCGGAGAACAAGTTGCCCGTTCCGTCCACCGCGGTGAATCCGAGCAGGTATTCGCGCATCGAGCCGCAGGCGTAGCGGCGCGGGCCGGCCGCATCGGTGGCCACGGCGCCGCCCACGGTCGCGCGATCGGGCTGGGGAACATCGACTGCCAGCCGCTGCCGCTGGCGCCCCAAGGTGCGGTTCAGGTCGCTGATCGTCATGCCGGCCTCAACGGTGATTGTCAGATCGGCCGCCGCATAATCGACCAGGCGGTTGAGCTTCGCCAGCGAGAGCCCGATGCCGGGCCGCTGCGGTTGGACGCCGTAATGGAGCATCGTGCCGCCGCCGATCGGGTAGACGGGTGTGCCGCTGCCGGCCGCGCAGCACACCGCTTCCGCCACGTCGGCCTGTTGGGCCGGTGCGATCGTTTCGGTCAGCGGAAGGTTGGACACGCTCATGCTCACCGTTGTCACATCGACGACTTTGGTACAAGCTTTCCCGGATTGAGCCGTTCTGTCGGATCGAACGCCAAGCGCACGCGGCGCATGGCTTCCAGATCGGCGGGGGCGAAGAGCCGACTCATCAGGTCGAGCTTCTGCACGCCGATGCCGTGCTCGGCCGTGATGCTGCCGCCGCAGGCGATGCACTCTTCGAGGATTTCGCAGCCGGCCGCCAGCGCCCGATCGACTTGTTCGCGGTTGCGATCGTTGAACAACAGGATCGGATGAATATTGCCATCGCCGGCATGGGCCACGTTGACAATGCGAATCTGATGCTTCAGCCCGATCTCGGCCGTGCGGCGGATGACGTGCGGCAGCCGCGTGCGCGGCACCACGCCGTCTTCGATCATGTAGCTGGAGCTGAGGCGTCCGGTAGCGCCGACGGCCGACTTGCGGCACTTCCACAGCAAGTCGCGCTGCTGGTCGGAAGCGGCCTGCAACACTTCGCGGGCCCCAAAGCGCCGGCAGAACTCGACGATTTGCTCCTGCTGCCGATCCAGACCGGCCGTGGGCCCGTCGACCTCGATGACCAGCACCGCGCCGGCCTCGGGCGGAAAGCCGAATTGGAAGGCCGCTTCGACGGCGGCGAGAATGCCCTGGTCCATCAGTTCCATCGCCGCGGGAATAATGCCGGCCGCGATAATCTGGCTTGCGGCGTTGGTGGCATCGTCAACCGAGTCGAAGATCGCCCGCATCGCCCGATAGTCTTGCGGATCGGGCGTGAGTCGGACCCAAATCTTGGTAACGATTGCCAGCGTGCCTTCGCTGCCCACCAGAACGCCGAGGAGGTTCAGCCCGGCATGGTGTGCCACCGGACCGATCTGCACCATCGAGCCATCGCGGAGCACGGCCTCGACGCCGAGCACGTGGTTGACCGTCACGCCGTATTTGAGCGTGTGCGGGCCGCCGGCGTTGGTGGCCACGTTGCCGCCGATGGTGCTGGCGCCTTGGCTCGACGGGTCGGGGGCAAAATGGTAGCCGGTGCCGGCCAAGGCCTGCGCGAGCCGCAGGTTGGGCACGCCCGCCTCGACCACCGCCATGCGATTGCGCAAGTCGATTTCGATCACCCGGTTCATGCGCGTGAGCATGACGACCACGGACTGGCCGCCTGTGGTTTCGCCAAGCGGCAGACAACCGCCGGCCAGACTGGTTCCCGCGCCGCGGGCGATCACCGACGCGCCATCGCGCCCACACAGCTTGACCACCGCCGCCACTTCCTGCCGAGAGCGCGGAAGAACCACCGCCGCGGGCCGACGGCGCTCCACGGTCAACGCGTCGCAATCGTAAACCGCCAACTCCGACGGCGCCGAGAGCACGTTCTCGCGGCCGAGCGCTGCGCGGAGATCGGAGACAAGCGGGGTCAGTGGCATGAGTCAGCGGTCAGAGGTCAGTCGTCGCAGGGTGTGCGCAACGCACAATCAGAAATTCGGCTTTGGTGCATCGCACGCGCCTATCGGCCCTTGACCTCTGGCCAATTATAGCCCGTCTGACCGGTCCGTGCCTACTTCTTTACGGGTCGGCCGAGCTTCTGCTCGACGCTGGCCACTTTGCCATCGAGCCGGCCGGTGCGACCCTTGCGGTAGTCGAGTTTGATCGAGCACTCGATGCGATCGCAATCGGCGGCCAGGGCGTCAAAACACTGCTTCACCACGCGCAGCACCGAGTCAAAATCGCCTTCCAGGGTGGTGCCCATCGCGTGGCAGCGGTAGTCGAGGCCGCTGCGGTCAACGATGTCGAGGCTGCGAGCGACATAGGGGCTCAGACTGTCCCCCTTGTCGAGGGGGAAAATACTGAAGTCGAGAAGGACCATCCGATCGTCTCCTGAGGCTAAACAAACGCCGACTTCCGGGGGCCGTCTACGTTCGCGCCACACGGTGCCCAGCGCGGGATCGCCTGAGGTGCGTAGCCAGCAAGCGCACCAACTCGGCGCGCTCGATCGGCTTCGGAACGAAATCGTCGCAACCGGCGGCAAAACACTTATCGCGATCGGTCGATACGGCGCGGGCGGTTAAGGCGATGATCGGATTGGTGTAGCCCTCGGCGCGGAGTTCCCGCGTCGCCGCCAAGCCGTCGAGCACGGGCATTTGCACGTCCATGACAATCATGTCGAAGGGCAGATCGACATCGCAGGCGGCGCGGACCATGTCGATGGCCACTTGCCCGTTTTCAGCAACCGTCACTTCCGACCCCGCCTTGCGCAGCATCAGCGACAACAGAGGCTGATGATCCTGGTCATCTTCGACCAAGAGAATTCGGCAATTCAACTGGGCAAGCGGGGTAGATACGCACGAGGCAAGAGTCTCCATGGATAAAACAGATCTCCAACGATGGCTGGTTCACGGCCTGCCTCCGTACCCCCCCGCCGTCCAAATCGACGCATCACCCAGAAGGGAACCGACTGGGCATCCCAATCTTAAATAGTTATATACGGCAGAAAAACGGGCGGAGCCCAATAGTTTATTGCAGATTATCGGCGATCTCTTGTGGTTTTCCGTAGTGCGGGTTTGCCGAGATTGTCAGTCTTATCAATTCTGCCAGGGACTCGGCCTTCATTTTCTTCATCACTTTCGCCCGGCGCACCTCGATTGTCCGCACGCTGCGGCCTAATTCGGTGGCGATGGTCTTGTTCGATTTGCCGTCAATCAACTGCCGAAGCACCTCGTGCTCGCCGGGCGTGAGGCGGTTCAGTCGATGAAGCGCCTTGGCATGCAGAGCCATGTTTTGACGATTGGCGGCGTCCCATCGCAGGGCCTCCTGGATGGCCTCCCAGAGTTGCTGGTCGCGGCAGGGCTTTTCCAAAAAGTTCAAGGCGCCGGCCTTCATGGCCCTGACCACCATCGGCACATCGCCGTAGGCCGACATGACAATGGCCGGCAAACGCACTTCCGCTCGGCTGAGCTGTTCGAGCAACTCCAGCCCGCTCGTGCCGGGCATGCGCACGTCGAGCAGCAAACAGCCGGGCGCGAGGGGTCCAAAGCATTCAGATAATGTTGGGCCGATTCGTACACCTCGGCATGCATGTGCATCGATCGCACCAACATCGAGAGGGCCTGCCGCACGGCCGGGTCGTCGTCGACGATGAAGATGGTCGGTTCACTTTCCACTAGGGTGCTCTCCTCCGTCAATGGGCAAGGTGAAATGGAACGTGCTGCCGCTCTGGTCGCGATTCGGCGTGACCCACAGCTTTCCCCCATGGCGCTCGATGATGGACTGACTGATGGGAAGCCCCATTCCCATGCCATCGGCCTTGGTGGTGAAGAACCGCTCGAAAACGCGATCGACGGTGGCCGGGGGAATGCCCGCCTGCGCTGTCGGACACGTCCACGAGGATGGTGTGTCCGCTCTCGACCGCCGTGCGAATCGTTAAGCGGCGGGGCTCGCAATCGGAATCGCGCATGGCCTCAAAACCGTTGCGCATCAAATTGACGAGCACCTGTTCGAGCTGGATGCGGTCGCCCAACACCGGCGGCAGAGGGCGGAGCAGATCCAGCGCCACTTCCGCCTTGGCCATGTGGGCGTCGATGTTCATTAGTTCCGCCACGTCCTGAATCACGGCGTTCAGGTCGATCAGGTCTTCGAGCGGTTTGGTTTTGGTGACGAAGCGGCGTACGCGGCGAATGATCTCCGCCGCCCGATCGGCCTGCTCGCCCACCTGGTTCAACGACGCCGTCAAGTCGCGCTCGGTTGAGAGGATTCGGAGACCAGCAGCCTTTGGCAGGCTTGGGCGTAACTGCAGATGGCGCTCAGCGGCTGATTCAGCTCGTGGGCCAATTCGGCCACCATCTCGCCCATCGTGCTCAGTCGCCCCACGTGGGCCAACTCGGCTTGATGCCACTGCACCTGCTCCTCGGCCCGGCGCCGCTCTTCCATTTCCACACGCAAGCGGCGGTTCGCCTCGGCCAGTTCTGCCGTCCGCTGCTGGACGCGATGTTCGAGCTCGTCGCGGGCGTGCCGCAGTTGCTCTTCGGCGCGACTCAGGCGATCCGCCTGCCGCACGCGCTCCAACGCCTGATCAACCACGGCCGGCAACAGCTTCATAAAGGTGGCGCCCTTGACCAGATAATCGTAGGCGCCGCGTTTCATCATTTCGACCGCCACACTCTCGCTGCCGTGACCGGTGGCGACCACAAACGGCACGCGAAATCCCAGGAACTCGATCTGCTGCAAGAGTTGCTCGCCATCCATGTCGGGCAGACTGTAGTCCAAGAGCATCAGGCTCGGGGTCCGCTGCTTGAGCCAGGCCAGGGCCGCAGCGCCGTTGGTGGCGCCGGCGGTACGGTGGCCGTTGGCCGCCAGTCGTTTTTCGACCAGCTTCAACAGGGCGACGTCGTCCTCGACAACGAGGATTATCTCCGCCGGGCGGTCGGGATCCGATGCCATGCCCGCCATTCTACTCGGCTGATGCGCGATCGACACGGTACTGCCCTTTTTTGCGGCAACCGGCGTTGCCACGAATTTCGGGTACGAAGTACGCCTGGCAAGAATCGAACCTCCTCAACAGGCGAAGCGAGATTCTAGCAGTACGCCCGTGGCGCTGCAATCCGGCTTCGCGGCCTTCTAGGGCTTCCTCTTGTAAACGATCAGGTCGTAATTCTCCGCCGCGGTGAAGAACTCGTACGTGTCTGGGTTGGGAATGCCGCCGCCACGCGTGGATCGCGGCACTCGGACCGTGATCAGGTCATATTGATCGCGCAACTCGGGAGACAACTCCCGCTGGGGAAGCGGCAGCACCCCGGAGACGCTTCCCGGCAAAATCCAATTCGGCAACCCATGGAGTGCCGTCAGCAAGCGAGCGTCCAGGATTCTCAGCGGCAGATAGAATTGTAGCGGGAACTCGGGGTCTTCGACCAACAATTCTTGCCCCGGCTGTGCGGCCTGCCTGAGGAAGTTCACTACGCCCTCGGTGCGATCATGATAGGGCGTGGTGATGCTCTGAACATAGTTGATCAGGCGCCATCGGGCGGCGTGAGCGGTGGGAAACATCCACTGGCCCAGCAGCGAGAAACCGTTGTGCATGCCGAGAATCAGTGCGAGTACCGTTATCACGGCCAGGTTGCGAACGTACCGACAGAGCCACACGGCAAGCAAGATCGTCAGCAGCGGGGCCAGCGGCAGAATGTAACGTAGGTACGCCCCCGCGCGAGAGTTACGACCAGCACAAACGACGGCACGCATAACAGCAAAACCTTCTCCCACCTGGCAGCAACCTCATCGGCGGGAGCGGCGAGCCCAGGCAACGCGTTCGTTTCGGCGGCGCGCCGCAACCGCACGGCCCATGCGCCCAGCGGCAAGAGCAGCAACACCAACGGTAGAATATGGAAGTTGATTTCGCCCGTGTAATACCACGCCTTCAGCCGCACGAATGTCAGATCGAAATGCTCCGATTGTTTCCACGACTGAGCGTAGAGCAGCCAGGGTGCGGCCAGCAGGGCAAACATCCCGCCGGCGGCCGCCATCCCGCCCCATAGCTTGGGACATCGCTTGCTCCAAATCAGCGTCGTCGCGGCCAGAACAGGCACGTTCGCCACCATGATGATGTAGTTGGAGTAGAACTGCACGACCAGCGCCAGTGCGACCAACCATGCACCGCGCCTCTTCCCGCTCAACAACAGATAGAGGCCGTGCACCAGCGCCAATTGAGCCAGAACGATGATCGCGTAGTAGCGGCACTGGCGTGCATGCAGCAAGAACAACTCCGACGTATACCACAAATACGTCGCCAGGCAGGTGAGGGGCAAATGGCGATAGATTCGCTGCACGAGAAATGCCAGATAGACGCCCGACAGAAAGCCGATCGCGGCAAAGGGAATTCGGGCCGACCAGGTGGAGGGGCCAAACAGGCCAAAGCTGGCAGCCGCAACGTATTCTTGGAGCCACGGCGACCATGTCCAGAGACCGTCGGCGTTTCCGTCCACGGCCGTCCCATACAGTGTAATGACGTTGCGGCCGTCGTCGGTGCGCGGAAGGCCGAAACGCGTGACGTTTCGGGCCAGCACGGCCGTCTCGGCCTCGTCGCCCCAGAGCAGCCGTCCCTCCAAGTTGTAGAACAACAAGAACGCCCCCAGCCCAAAGATGCCCAGGAGCACCGCAATGCCGAACCACTTGCGCCAAGAAAGTCCAGGCCTTATCGGTAACTGTTCGCTGGTCCGCATGATCTGGTTGCCTTCCAGTCGTCAACGATACCACAGTTTCACACGACGTTTACGCCTATCGTGATACCGCTGCTTACAAGTCTTCATCTTCCTCTGCACAGTCCACGCGGAAGGAGAAGCTGCTGAAGGCGAGATGGAGATTGCGCAGGTGCTCCTCGGGCTTTCGATCAGAACCAGCATAATCTGCAGGTTAGTGGGGTACAACCCCCATCTACTTCTGCGGCCGAATCGGACCCGGCAGCCTGTCGGTCGCGCCGTCCGGCCGGGTCTCTGGCGTCGCGGCACTGCTCAGGATAAACTGACGATCTACTGGCCTACGGTCTGGACGGCAAACCGCGCGGTCCGGTATGACAAGGCTCGGACATGGTCAGTCTGACAGCGATCTGCGCAAACCTCGGCGGCTCAAACTCGATCTAATGATTCGTCCCCATGGTCGGCCGCAAGAGACGATCAAGGATGAGAAATAGTTCTGACCCCTTTTTTACGCGCGGTCGAGGACGTTCTCCGTGAAACGGACTCTGCTTGCCATTGCAATCATCGTTCTATTGACGGTGATGATAAGGATGCCAAATCTGAATGTCCCCTTCGAGCGGGACGAGGGGGAGTACGCGTACATCGCGTGGCGACTTGGATATGGCGAGCTTCCCTATCGCGACTGGATCGACCAGAAGCCTCCCGGCGTCTTCTGGGTCTATCGGGCCGCCTTGGGGCTGCCGCTGAATCCCCTTTGTGCCGTGCATGTGATGGGACTGCTGTTCTCGACATGCTCCGCCTGCGCTCTGTTTTGGCTGGCGCGGCGGTTCGTGAGCCGGTCCTGGGCGACGGTTGCCGCAATTCTGCTGGCGGTCCTCTCCGCCGAGCCCTTGATCGAAGGAACTGCCGCCAACACCGAACTCTTCATGCTGCTGCCGTTGATCCTTTCTCAACTGGCTTTTCTCTCTGCGGCGTCCAAGGGCCCGCGATGGATTTTGATGGCAACGCTCTCGGGTGTGCTAACGGGCCTGGCGGTTGCATTCAAGCAGGTCGCGGCTGTGAACTGGTTGTTTCTCATCGTTTTGTGGCCATTTTTCGCCGCCGCGGAGAACCGGCTGCGAAGCACGCTCTGGTTTGCCGGATGGTCAACTGCAGGACTGGCGGCCGTGTGGGGCGCCACACTGACTTACTTCTTCCTCCACCGGGGGCTCGACCACCTTGTCTACAACGTCTTTACGCACAACCTGGATTACGTACATTCCTTGTCCTGCTCGGTACGCTATGCGAACCTCGTGAATACGCTCGGGGTTCTTTGCCGAACCGAGGCGCTGGTCTGGATATTTTCCGCGGTCGGTCTCTTGGCGTTGGGGCTGACACGCAGGACAAAGCCATTGTTGTTTTTGGGCGGCGGTTTGCTCGCGAGCATGATTGGAGTGAGTGCCAGCGGATACTATTTTCCGCACTATTTTCAGCAGATGCTCCCCCCCTTGCCCTCTCCGCAGCCGTTGGCACCCAGTCGCTCTACGACGCTCGCTTTTGTCGGATGCTGCCTGCTTGGAGCCGGGCGGGACTTCTCGGCTGCATGCTCGCTATCCTGCCGGCGGCAACGATGTGGCCGTTTCTCTTCGTCTATACGCCGGCCGAAGCGGTGAGAAAGATCTATCCCGGAAATCCCTTTGCCGAGATGCCGGATCTGGCCAGGCGACTGGCCGAAGTCACACGTCCGGAAGATCGCGTCTTCATCTTCGGGGCGGAACCTGAAATCCTGTTTTACGCCCAACGTTTATCGGCGACCCGCTACATTTTCCTTTTTCCGCTCTACGGCCCATACGGCGACGCTCTCGAACGACAAATGGCGGCCGCGAAAGAGGTAGACCTCGCGGATCCAGCCGCCGCGATTGTCTTTCCAAATCAACTCTTTTCTCTAGCCGGCAGCGAGCAGTTTTTCACTCGCTGGAGCAACGCCTACCTTCACGAGAATTTCCTTGTCAACAGCTTTCTGACGCCGGACCGACTCGACCATTTCCAACTTATCCCGGCGCATGCCGCTCGGCAGGAGATGGCCCCTGAGTACAACGTGGTCGGCCTGTTGTTGTTGAGGAAACCCCAACGGATGACCCCGTCTCAGAAAGAATAGTGCCTCGAAGCGTGCCTGTGGATTCTACCGTGCTTTGAGTTCGTCTAGTTCCCGTTGCAAGGTGTCGATTTCCTGAACCAGTTCCTTAGACAGCCTGCGGAGTGGGAAGTTGAGCACTTGCGGATAGAGCATTGCGAAAAGCAGAACACAAGCAGTAGCACCCCACTGGTGATTTGGCAAAGTCGATTGCATCATCGCCCCAAACATCAATCCTAGCGAAACAAAGCTTACGAATAGTACTTGCCAACCCCCTGGGTTGCTCCACTGTCGGGCCTTTTGAATTTCCGTCATAGCGATTTCTCCATCGAGTTCTTTCGCAGAAAGGGATACAACAACTAGATCACGATGGACGCATAATATATTGCACAGCAATGCTTTATCAGTACGCCTGGGCAGATTCGAACTGCCGACCTACGGTTTAGGAAACCGTTGCTCTATCCCCTGAGCTACAGGCGCTCACGTTCCATCGACATTGCCACACAAGGAGTTACGATCACACGTATTGGCCGACTAGCGTAAATCTGGCAGTACACGGACGCGAAACGGGGGATCGCCGCTCACCGGCCCCCGGTCAGTGACCGCTGTAACTCCAGGCATATCGCCAGTATACCAGTTGGCAATCGAACGATGAAGCGGACTACGAAACGCAGGCCGTCGCGGACAGGACGGTAGGCCGGAGGACGCAATCGGTGGTTCCGTAAGGGTCGGGGATGGTAGACGACGGAAGGCAAGCGACACAATCGCCACAGGCCACGCGATCGGCAGGAACGTTACGGTCGGCCGCGAAGCCGGGAACGGCTGACTTTTCGGCCCTTCGAGGGTTGAAAAGTGGGCCTGTCCCCTTGCGACCGAAGGGGACAGGCGCTGAACGGTTGCTCCCGATTTTCAGGTCAATGAAAATGGGACTATCCCGCTGGACGCGGGCCGTCCGAAAACAATTATGTGGGAGCGGCAATCAGGCAGAGACACGGAGCGGATGCCATGCGAACGACAGGTTGGATCCTTGTGGCGGCGGTGACGATGTTGGCCAGCCCGGCCGCCGGCCATCAGTCAGGTTGCGCCGACTGTAACGGAGGCGGCGTTGCAGGCCAGGTTCTGGGCGCCGAGGCATGTGGCGTGCCGTCGGGCTATTGCCTGGCGCCGGGCTGTTGCGAATGCCCCCGCCATTGTTGCGACAACGCCTGGGCCGGCTATTGCCAGCGTCGGGCGAAACTCGATGCGTTCTGGTCTCGAGTCGGCGGACCGAAACTGCCGTGCCGAGCGGCTGCCTGCCAGCAAGCGGCAACGGCCCCCTGCGATCCGGCCCCAGCCAACGTCTTACAGCCGACTCCCGCCGCCCCACCGGGCCCGTTGGCTCCGATCCCCGCGGAACCGGAGAAGGCCACCCGGAAGGCATTCAGCCAACCGTTGCGCTGAGCGATGCGCGGGTTCACGGCCACGCTGGCGCGGCCATGCAGGCGATCTCTGCGGGGAACATACTCCCGGCAGGCGCGCCAATTAGTGCATCGTCACCAGTTGCACCAGTTCGGCCAGCGAGGCGGCGCCCATTTTCTTCATGATTTTGGCCCGCCGATCCTCGATGGTGCGCATGCTCAGGTGAAGCTCCGCGGCGATCTCTTTGTTCCGCTTGCCTTCGAGGATCAAGTGGAGCACTTCGCGCTCGCCGACCGTCAATTGGGCGAGCCGCTCCTCGACCCTCTGGCGGCGGCGACGGCGATGCTGGGCCTGCACGTCGATCTCGAGCGCTTTGCGAATGTTGTCCCAGAGTTGCTGCTTTTGGATGGGTTTTTCCAGAAAGTTGACCGCCCCCATCTGCATCGCTTCCACCGCCATCGTGATATTTCCATGCCCGGTGACATAGATCACAGGCAATGAAATCTTGTCGTGGATCAACTTGCGGTGCAACTCCAGACCGTTCATGCCGGGCATCGCCACGTCGAGCACGAGGCAGCCCGGCCGGCCGGCGCGATAGGCGCGCAGAAACTCCGCCGCCGAGGTGAATGCCTTGACGCGGGGGTAGAGCACTTTCACCAGGTCCGTCAAGGCACGCATCGCCGACGGTTCGTCATCGACCACATAGATCGTTGGTTCGTCGTTCAACGTGCAATTCCCCGCTAGGTGAGTCGCCGCCGCGCGATTTCCAGCGTGTTACAACAGATTGCTCGACGAATCGGTTGGCGGGCAAGCGTTCGGCCGAAAGCTGCGGCAACCACCCTCCGGAGGTACTCTCCGTCTACCACAAATGTACTTTTTCCACAACGCGAACCCCCCCCGGGTTACGTGGAAAGCCACAGGGACGCGAAAAAATCGCCGGACCCCCGGGCCGCTTTATGACACCCATTCTTCGGATAGCCATTGCGCCGCGCTCGGCGATTGCCTCAACTCCCGCGTCAAGGAAGATCGGGCTGTTCCCCTCCCGCTTGCGAGTGGTTGCCGCGCGTAGGGCCGGCTAGGCGAGTGTGGTAGGCTTGCATAGCATTTCCCTTGCAGGAGCCACACACGTGTCGTTGCTAAAACGGATTCTGGTCACGGGCGGCGCCGGTTTTCTCGGCTCCCATCTCTGCGAGAGGCTGCTGGAAAGCGGCCACGACGTCATCTGCCTGGATAACTTCTTTACCAGCCAGAAGTCGAACATCGCCCATCTGCTGGACCGGCCCAACTTCGAGCTGGTTCGCCACGACGTCACCCTGCCGATCTTTCTGGAGGTCAACGAAGTGTACAACCTGGCGTGCCCTGCGGCACCGGGCCACTATCAATACAATCCCATCAAGACGCTGAAGACCTCCGTGATGGGAGCCATCAACGTGCTGGGTATGGCCAAACGCTGCCGCGCCAAAGTGCTGCAAGCCTCGACCAGCGAAATCTACGGCGATCCGGACGTCCATCCGCAGCCCGAAACCTACCGCGGCGTGGTCAACCCGATCGGCCCGCGGGCGTGCTACGACGAGGGTAAACGAGCGGCCGAAACTCTCTTCATGGACTATCACCGCCAGAACGGCGTCAACATCCGCATCGTGCGAATTTTCAACACCTATGGCCCGCGCATGCACCCCTATGACGGCCGCGTGGTGTCAAACTTCATCCGCCAGGCGCTGGCCGGCGACGATATCACGATCTTCGGCGACGGCTCGCAGACCCGTTCGTTCTGCTACCGCGACGACCTCGTCGAAGGCATGATCCGCATGATGAACAGCGCCGACGATTTCGTCGGCCCGGTGAACCTCGGCAATCCCGAGGAGTTCACGATTCTGGAATTGGCCAGGCTGGTGATCGAATTGACCGGCTCGCGATCGAAGCTGATCCATGAGCCGTTGCCGGTCGACGATCCGACGCAGCGCAGCCCGATATCCGGCTGGCCCGCGACCGTTTGCAATGGAGCCCCACCATCCCGCTCCGCGAAGGGCTAGAGACGACGATCGCCTGGTTCCGCACGATCGATCTGAACCACTATCGCCCGCCCACGCCGAACTACTAGCGGCTCTACTCGTCGGCGTACACCCGCGTGCTTTCTTCCTTGGTGACCGGTGTCTGCATGTCGTCGGTCTTCAGTTGGAAGCGGGCGCGGAGATCGCCCGGCTTGAGGGCTTTCACCCGTACGCGGAATGTCGTCTCGGCCTTGGGCGCGAGCCGCGCCAGCCATTCGAAGACCACGCAATTGCCTTCGAGCGTGTGCCGCGTGGGCCCCTCGGCAGTCAACGGCTTCATCTGCATCGGCAAGTCGACCGTCAAGCCGCACGTTGGCCGCCGCCTTCGACCCCTGGTTGACCACGTGGACGTCGTAAGTCGTCTCGCCGCCCACCTCGATCGGATCGGCCGTCTCGGTCACCTGGAACGAGGTGGCCTCAATGCCTTCGACCAGCACGGGCTGCTCCTTTTCGACGGCCAGACCCTTTTGGGCCGAGCCGCGGAGCCGCAGCGATTGCTGGCCGGCTTCCACGGGCAAAGTGACCAGTTCCACGCTGCCGGTTTCGTTGGCGGGCAATTCCTCCAGCCGCCAGCGGACCGTGCGCGTGGATTCCTCGTAATAGCCGGCGTTGTTGGCACTGACGAACTTCAGCCCGGCCGGCAGACTCGCCAGTAGTTCGACCTGCTTCGCGGCGGCCGTGCCCGGATTTGTGACCGACACCTGGTAGACGGCCTGACGCTCCAAGTAACGGCGCTTCGGACCTTCCACCACCACGTCCAATTGCGGGGCAAGCACCTCGATGTCGCGCTTGTCCTCGGCATGGAGCCGGCCGTCGGCCGCGCGGTCAAGATATTGGTGGTCGGCCCCGGGCCGATTTGCCGCCAGCGTCAAATCGAGCTTGCGTCTTTCGCCCGGCTTCAGGTCGCCCACCTCGTATTCCAGTTCGTTGCCCGTTTGGTGCTGCAAACCGGGCGGAATCCGCTCTTCAATCACAACGCCGGTGGCCACGCCCGTGCCCGGGTTCGATATCGTGATCCCAGCGTGACCTGGTCGCCAATCAATACCTTGCTCGGCGCGGAGGTCTCAATGACCAGTTGCGGCCGGGTGGCCAGGGTGCGGACCGACGCGTCGGCGCCGAAGTGGACCGTGGCCACGCTGCCGATTTCGCCTTCGGACGTCGGCACCAATTGCATTTCGACGGTCGACTCATCGCCCGGACGAATCGTTCCCAGCGACCAGACGATTTCGCCTCGTGGTCCGCGTACCGCCGCCGGGGCGGTCCCCGTCAGACGCGTGCCCTTGGGCACCAGGTCGCGAATTTCCACGTCCGCGGCCGGAACTTGGCCCGTGTTGCGAACGGTAATGCGAAAAACGGCCGGCTTGCCTACCTGGATCTCCTTCGGGGCCGTTTTCTGGATTGTCAATTGCGGGCTCTGGGCGCCTTCGAGCTGCTGGCTGCCGGGCCGCCCGGTACCCTCGCCTTCTACCGACATTTCCACCGCGGAACTGCCCTCCGGCGGCATGCTGGCGCCGGCCCGCTCCGGCCTCGTTCCGCGCCGAATTGACTGGCGCGGCAAAAGGATCGGCTCTGATCGGCGCTGGCTCCTGCGATTCGATGGCAGCCGCCGGCAAGGCAGACCGATCACGACCGCCAGCGGCCGGCTGATCGAAACGGCTGGCATAGCGATCATTGGCCGAGCGACCGGAATCGACCGGCATCAGCGACGGGCCGCCCGATGGCTGCTCGGCCGGCACCGCGGCCGATTGCGGATAGCGGGCCGGCGGCGTTTCCTTGCCAGGCCCCCCGGCAAACCCGAGCGCCGAAGCGTCGGGAATGGTATCGTCCGCACGCGCTGCCGCGGCAGGCGGGGCGGCTGTTGCACCGCTGCGCCGCGTCTGAAGACCAAACGGATCGACCGCCGGAGGTCGCACGGCCGGCGTCGGCATCGGTGGAATCGTCCGTGCCGGGGCGACCGTTCGCAAGGGATTGTCGTCGGTTAACGAAGTCGCCGGGGCGTCGCCACTTGTTTCCCCGGTTACTGAAATCATATTGCCGCGCTGGGCGTTCGCGATGGCGATCCAGCCCAACACGACCACAATACCCAACACGCCGATGCGGAGCAGCACAACTCGCATGACAACTCCCCCTAATTGGAGGGGTATTTCCAGGGAACAATGTGCCGGATGGCAGTACAAGCGGCGCGGTAGATACCAAAAATGGGGTCGCCCGGGAAGATCAATTCGCAGGACGGCCGTTTTCGCGCCTTGTTGAACAGTCAATTCTACCCCCCTTACGGGCGTGGCAAACCTTGGCAGCTTTTGGCAGGGCTTTGAGGGAAATTTCGAGGCCCCCTGCGAATTTGGATCGTCCGAAGCTGTTGCACAGTCGCGAGTTGCGCCAAGATGTGAACCGGGCTGGCGGTGATTCGGGTGTCGAAACAGTGACAAATTCCGACCGAATTCGTCCGTTTGCGACACAAATTTGTCGGTTTGCTGCATAAACGGCCCAATTCTGGTTCTAGTGGGGGGCCTGATTTTGCTGGGAATTGGGAGCAAATGAGAGGAAATGAGAGGAAATGACAGGGAATTTTTTGTAGTAAGAGAAAATTGGCGGAAATGAGAGAAAATGGCAGCGATTGGCAGGCGTGGCGAGTGTGGAAGGCATGGTCGGCGGGTTCGCCTGGATGGTTGTGAATCTTCGTACGGTGCGTGAAACGCACCACAAGCCATCGTCGATGGTGCATTTCTACTGTCTTTGCGGCGCATGGTATCTCCGTTTGGCCGTTAGCCCGCGTCCCCTCGCCGGGCACCGACCGAAGGTAGGTCGGAGAGGGCAGGGTGAGGGCGCGGACCGCGAACGGCCATCATGGGGACGCGCTCGTTTTCGGCTGCGACCAACCTTCGGTCGGTGCCCCGGCCTGAAAAGGCGTCTGTCCCCTGGCCCTTGCGGGCCGCAGGGATTGGGGATTAGGTAACGGGCAGGCCGTGGGCCTGCCCGCCAGCTCCTCTATATGTTCTTTACGGACGTTCCTCGCTGCGGACTTAAGGGGGCGGGCCGTTTTTTTTCTTCAGGTCTTGGGTCTTGGGTTTTGGGGCTTGGGGCCGGACATTCATCATTCAGGTTCGGGTCGGTGGGCGGGGTCAGGGGGCGGACATTCATCATTCATCCTTTGCCTTCCGCCATCCGCCTTCCGCCCTCCGCCTTCCGCCTAGTCTCGTGGCCGTGTAACGGAGCACCGCGAAGGGACCAGAAGCCGCGGGCCGAGAAACAAAGGTTTTGCAGGAGAACACACTACCTACGTCGGTGTGCGCCGCCGACGTACGCAGCAAGCCGAGGCCGGAAGACGTTGGCTAATCTCTACACGCTGCGCGACGGAAGGAGTTGGCGGAATCGATTCGCTGAGTACGTGCTGCGATCCCCGGTCGCAAACTACCGGCTAAGGCTCCGACCCGAATTCGGCTGGTTACAAGGGAGGACCATCTGAGCGGGCCAGGCGGGACAGGGGAACCGGCTAAGGCCCCCGGGATGCATTAGGCAGCATTCGCGTCCCGTTGCGTGAATACGGTTTGTGGGATTAGAATCCCAATTAGTCAGGGGTTCGTAGGCGGCCCGACCGGACGTGCTGAAGAAGTGGCACGGCCGCGTGCCGGCGGAATACGTTGGGGTTATCCAGCTCGATCTCGCATGCGTCGATTCATCGTCATCTCTACCATCATTGCGTTGCTACTCGCCGCCGCTGTAATGACGTGGCGGTCACATCAACGCTCCGGCTACGGCTTCACCCTTACTCGCTACGGGGATGAAAACATCTATATTTTGTGGGGCACGCCGAGCGGCGTGGACATCTCACCGAGATCTACGATGCGTTTCTTTCTGGGGCACGAATTGGAATCGGGAATTGCTCGTGAACTGCCACTGTTGTCGTTCCAGCAGGGTGTGTGGATGTACGACCTTGAACCTGAATCTATGGGTAGCGCGACCCCTGCCTCGTACGTAAACCCATTGAACGGCCATGCCTTCGACCAGATGTTTGAAATGATACGGCTGCGCGAGGGCGGCAACAGCAATGCGCAACGCATGACGCGAATTGCTGCACGAAACTACATATATCTCGGTTTCGTTGTGATGAATGATGACGACGTTCGCTTGTTGAAATCGGCCCTGGCAGATCGGGCAAACGTTTCCCTGGATAGAGACATCTCGACACATCATGCTGTTCTTTACCGGCTTACGCCTGGCGTCGAAAAACACCTTGCCAAAGACCCCGATAACATGGGTGAACTCAAAGAACTCCGGCACGCAATCCCGGTTATGTTTGAATTGCTTGACCGCAATGCTGGGCATCCTTGCGACGCAATGAATGTGCTGTACCTGGATGGTCACGTCGAACGCATTCCGTTCGGCGACAGGTTTCCGGCAACGCAGACGTTTGTCGATGCGTTTCCTCCGCCGAAGCTCTCCCCGTAGGACAAATTGCCGTTTACCGAAATGACGCACCGGAGTGGCGAAGTCCGGGCGTCTTCAAATTGAAGATCACTTGTCGCCGCCCGGTGATCGTTGGTGTTCGCTACGCGCGTCGGTCCCCCTCACCGAACCTCCTCCGAGTCTGGGCGCGGCGGGGTGCGCTGCGCGACCCGGGGCTAATGGCTGGCATCCCTTCGGGATGGCACAGAACGAACTGGAACGGTTTCTCTCTAACCAACCTTCGGTCGGTGCCCGGAGGGATGAAAACGGGGACAGGCACCGCAACTAATAGTGGTTCGGACCGAGCAATGATACATGCCGTTGCGGAGCCAGTCCCCGTTTTCATCAGCCCACAGCTTGTCTGCGTCCTCCGCGGTTCTTCTCCTATTCCCTCGCATCTTCCGGTCCGTAGCGGCCGCGGAACTTTTCGGCCGGGTATTTCTGCTCGTTCTTGGCGAGCTTATCCCGCACGCTGGTCGCCACGTCGAGCCCCAGTTCGTTGGCCATCGCCAGGGCGTAGCAGAGCACGTCGGCCAACTCCTCGCCGATGGCCGTCAGCCGCTTCGGGTCGTCGGCCGCCCGCCGCGACTCTTCGGCCGAGATCCACTGAAAGTGCTCCATCAGTTCGGCCGCTTCGATGGCCAGCGACATGGCCAAATTCTTCGGTGCATGAAAGCGGTGCCAATCGCGCCGGTCGACGAAATCATTGACCCGCTGCTTCAACTCGGCAACGGTGGTCTCTTTGTCAGACATGATGGCGGAGGGCGGAGGGCGGAGAAAACCGGACACCGATCATCTTCGTCTTATCTTCTTGATCGCGGCAATCGTCATTCGCAATAGTTCGTCGGCCTCTTGGCGCAAGTCTGCCATTTTCTTCTCGGGCACAATGCCAGATTCGACAAGAAGCTCAAGCCAGAGGAGTGTCTCGTCAAGTTCTTGCTCCACCACTCCGAGCTTGGAAATCAATCGGCGTCCGATCTTGCGCGAGACGCCTCACGGTAGTTCGCGGCAACGCTCGTTCCGGAACGGAGAGCTTGCTTTCCGAGCACTTGGGCTTCTGTGGATTTCGGAAGATGGCAGTACATCCTGATCATGCGCAGAGCAAACGCCTTTGTTCGATCCCGCAGCGCGTGGTCTTTCATCACGTGTCTCCGCGTATCGACTCCGCCTTCCGCCTTCCGCCTTCCGCCTTCCGCCTTCCGCCTTCCGCCTTCCGCCTTCATTCAAATCCCGGCAGCGTCTTTTGCACGGGCGGATAAATGCGCTCTTGATAGCGGCGGCGATAGCCGTCGGTCAAATGGACGAGCACTTCCAACGCCAGCAAATCGGCCCGCGTCATCACGTGCCGGGCGCTGCGCGTGCCCAGGCCGTGCACCAGCTCTTCCAGCACGTGCAAGTGGATTTGCATGGTTTGCCGGGCGGTAAGCCCTGCGGTGATCAACAGCTCGGCCAGCCGCTGCAACTCCTCGGCCAGATTGCCCGAGCCCATGATGACGTACGTCCGCAACAGCTCCCGATAATGGGCGATCAGTTCGGTCGGCAGAAATTCGCAGTGCGCGGCGCCGCGTCGCACCCGTCGCGGGCGGCGTCCGGCGTGCCCAACATGGCCCACTGTTGCGCGAGCACGCCCGCCGCCTCTTCGCGTTCGCGTTGCAGCCGGCTCTGCTCGGCCAACGTCAGCCGGTGGTTCTCCCGTACGAGTTGATGCCGCTGCACCGCACGGGCGACGACCCACACCAGGTTCCGCGTGGTGGTCGTGTGGACGCAGACGTAGCCGTCGGCGCCGACCTCGTAGCACAGGGCGGCCATCTCTTGCTCGCTCTGCATGCCCAGGACCACAATCGCTTCGTCGGCGCCGCTGGCCCGATAGCCCTCGATGAGGTCCAAGGCATCCAGCTCCGGCGGCTCATGGCTGACCAGCACGGCGTCGAACACTTCGTCGCGGAGCCGCGCCAAGCCGGCGGCCGTTCCCACCGCCTCTTCGAGCACCACTTGCGAGGCGCTGTCGGCGGCCAACGCTTCGGCCAACCATCCTCCCATGCGCTGCCCGCGCCGCGATGTAGAGCACGCGCATCCGCGGAGGTAGCCCCCGCCAGGCGACCGCGTGCGGCTCTACGGCCGGCGTCTTGTCGGTGAGTGCTGCCACCATGATCCACCTATTTTCGTCGTTGGGGGCGGTTGGGGTGGCAGTTCAACTGCCACCCCATCGCCGCGGCAGAATATCTGCGGGGCGGTACTCTAGCGAAGCCCGCCCGACGAGTCAAGCTCGGCTATTGCCTCGACCGCAAAACCTGTCACAATGCATGGTGATTGCTGGCGGAGCCCGTAGGTTATGCTTTAGCACAACACCTTGCCCGCCAGAAGGCGTAGGTCAGGCACGCCTGTGCCTGACGACGGCCTCACAGGAGAGCAGTCAGGCACGGGGTGCCTGACCTACGCTTGACCTGCCGGCCGCACGACCAGGACGGTTGACCTGCAACAGGCCCCCGGATTATCTCATGCTCAAACTGGCGTATCTTGATTGCGGCAGCGGAATCAGCGGCGACATGATGCTGGCCGCACTGGTCGACGCAGGCGTCGGATTGGAGCAACTCAACGCCGCCATCGGCTCGCTGGGGCTGCCCGGCTGCCGGCTGCGGACCGAGGAGGTGAAGAAGAACGGGTTTTCGTGCGACGCAAGTCACTGTCGATACCCAGCCCGAGCATGCCCACCGGCACCTGAGCCACATTCTGGCGATGATCGACGCCGGGCGGCTCAGCGCCGCGGCAGAAGGACCTCGCCCACCGGATTTTCACCCGCCTGGCCGAGGCCGAGGCCAAGGTCCACGGCACCACGGTCGAGAAGGTCCATTTTCACGAAGTGGGGGCGGCCGACTCGATCGCCGACATCGTCGGCTCGGCCGTCGGCTGGGACCTGCTGGGCGTCGATCGCGTCGTGGCCTCGCCGGTGCCGACCGGCATGGGCCAAGTCCGCATCGCCCACGGCGAGTGCAGCATTCCCGCCCCCGCCACCGCCGAATTGCTGCGCGGCATTCCCCTGGCCGAGTCGGCCATCGAAGGCGAATTGACCACGCCCACCGGCGCCGCGATTCTGGCCACCTTGGCCGACGTCGTTCGGGCCGCCGCCCGCCATGACCATCCAGCGCATCGGCTACGGGGCCGGGCAAAGGGACCTGGCCGAGCAGGCCGAACATCTTGCGGCTGCTTGGTGGGCGAAGCGGCCGACGCATCGGCCCACGACGACGAACAAGTCTGCGTGCTGGAAACCAACCTCGACGACATCAGCGGCGAGATGATCGGCTATTGCACGGCCCGGCTTTGGGGGCCAGGGGCGCTCGACGTGTACACGACCGCCATCCAGATGAAGAAGAACCGGCCGGCGGTAAAAGTGACCGTGCTGTGCCGGCCCGGCGACGCGGCCGCGGTAGAGAATGTGCTCTTCAGCGAAACGACCACGCTCGGCGTACGGCGCTGGATGGTCGCCCGGCGCGGTGCTTCGCCGCCAGCCGCACAGCGTCACTACGGCCTGGGGCCCGGTGGAAGGCAAGCTGGGCTGGCTGCGCGACGGACAGCCCCGCTTCGCCCCCGAGTTCGAGTCCTGCCGCCAGATTGCCGCGGCCCATCACGTGCCGCTCCGCGAGGTGTATGAGGCGGCGCAGAAGGCGTTTGACCCGGCACAAGTCGCTGCTGGTTAGAGCAATTGGTCCCCTCTCCCAAAGGAGGGGAGATTTTCTAGCCACTAAACACTAACCACTACCATGTCTGAAATCGTCCGTTTTTCGGTTTCCTTGGAAGACGACCTGCTGGAGCAGTTCGATCGTTACTGTAGCCAGGAGCATTTCGCCACCCGCAGCGAGGCGATTCGCCAGTTGCTTCGGGACACGCTCACCAAAGAAGCCTGGGCCGGTTCGTCGCAGGACGCCGCCGGCACGCTCACGCTGGTCTACGACCATCACCGCCCGCAGCTCCGCGATCATTTGACGAAGCTTCAGCACGACCACAATGAGTTGGTGGTCTCGACGCTGCACGCCCACTTGACGCACGATTTGTGTCTCGAAGTGATCGTGTTGCGCGGCCCCTCCGACAAGCTGCGGCAGATCGCCGCCCAGTTGCGGGGCCTGAAAGGAATCTTCAAAGGCGAACTGGTGATGGCCAGCGCCGAACACCATCACGAGTGACGGGGACTGTTCCGATGAAAACGCCGGGCCGTGAATGGTTACGGCCACGAAACAACAACCACCGTAGAACTGCTTGCCGTGCAACGTCGCATCCTGGGAATCGCCGCGATTATCACGCTCATCGGCGCCGTCGTGCTTTGGTATTGGGAGCCGGACAGCGAGGGCCCGTGGGGCGTCTATTGGCAAAGCTCGCTGTCGTTTTGCTGGCGGATGGGCGCCGTGCTGGCCGCGGCCTGGCTGGCCTACGACGATGTGCAGCGGATCCCCGGTTGGCTCTTGGTACTGATGCCGTTTCTGTTGATCGTGCTGGTGCGTTCGCCGCGCATTCTCTGGCCGATCATTCCGCTGCTGATCGTCTACGCGGTGCTGCGGCGAGTACTGATGCCGCCGAAAAGAAAGGACCGCCGATGATCGACCGCGCATCGAACATCTGGTAGCATGAGGCCCTATGGCAAAGGGAAGACAAAGGGAACATCACTGATATTGACGGGTTCGGGCTTGAGTTCACGCTTCGTGGTCCCGGCCGGCCCCACGCACTAAACCGAATAATCAGTGATGTCCCCTTTGCATGCCCGTGAGCGTTCAGCCGAATGCGTCTCGCGGGCCGGCAGCCTTCATCAACTCCCCCAAATGTTAAAAAAGACCGTGAGAAAACAGGTTGTTGATATTGCCACTGCAAGCAGACTGGCAAGAGAAGTGAGGACTAACTTAGCGACGAGACCGCATGTCGATGGAAGCTGAAACCACGTGAAATAGCAGTAGCCGCCAAATGCTAATGTCGTTGGAACATAGAACAACAGAAAACCCAAGAAACCAGAAACAGGAATGGCTGTGATTCTGAGGACAACTTCAATACACAACAGGATGACAGCTTGTGCGACGCCGACCCCTATCATCTTGCCGAGATAGCAGGCAAAAGCAAGCATTTAAGATGTCCTCCAAGGGTGGTGGGAGAAATCATGCCGACCCTAGTCGAAAATGCCTAGGGGGATGAACAGGGGACACGTCCAATTATTTCCGTCCCCCGCACGGTTGATGACGTGAAAGACCATCCCCCAGGAGCTACACGGGCTGTTCGCGGCATGGCCTGAATCTACCACATCCGCCCTTCTTTGTTAATAATTGGTCTTATCGCCGAACGATCTCGGCAGCGTGGCGACGCCCGGGGCGTGGTGAACAGAGTGCCGCTTGGTTATTCCAACGCCACGGTCCAGTTGACGTTCCATTTGGCAGCCGCTATAAGTGGGAAACGGGCACCCGGAGGACTCATCTGCTGAGATCGTTTCAGGGAGGCGCTGGCCGAGCCAGCGGCACGCGGCGCAGAGGCGGCAAGATCGGATACCGCAAGAATTTCGCAAAGGAGCACTCCATGACACCTCAGGCCCATGAGGACTATGCTTTCGATCTTTTGTCGTCGCTGCGCGACGACGGTCCTGGAATCGACGACCTCAGTTTCGTTCCGAATCCGAGAAAGAGCCGCAATGCCTCGAAGGCAATGGAAGCAATTGTATCTCATAGACTCGTGAAGAACTCCAACCAGCGCCCGGCTCACAGGACCAACACGGTCTCTGATACGACATACGATTGGAAGCAAGGCATTTTCAACTGCAGGAACATTGCGGATCGAGGATACCTTTGGACGAACATGCGGCTGGGTGTTGCAAGTGAAATGCACGAAACCGCCGTGAATAGGCCCGCGGCCTATCTCCTGGCGTGTTGTGAACCCGAGGACACAACGATGCACGCGTGGGCTCTTCCAGAGCCGCTCCTGCACGACAGCCTGCAGGGTCTCGTTTTTGAGCAAGCGGGGCAAAAATACACGATCCAGATCTTGACTGATAAACAGCGAATTGAAAGGTGGGCAACGTCGCCCGATCTGACCCCCTACTACCGGCGATTCCACCTCGGTCCAAATGAGATGCTGCTGCTCAAAGAATCGCGTGAAACGGACGCGGTGGCCAAGCTTGCACGCCGTACGAAAAGGGCGATTTCGACTGCAGAGGGAAACTTGAACGAGTCGGGTGCGTTCGACTCGCAAGGGATCGCTGATGCGCGAGAGCGCGTACTTTCGTCAATCGTCAGGCGAAGGGGGCAGCCCGCGTTTCGGAAGCGCTTACTGGCGGCATACCGTGGCCGATGCGCCATTTCTGGATGCGACGTGGAGGCGGTTCTGGACGCGGCGCATATTCTTCCATATAGGGGACCGAATACAAACCATCCAACGAATGGCTTCCTTCTCAGAACCGACCTGCACACGCTCTTCGACCTTAAACTGCTTGCCGTTGACGTGGATACGATGAGCTTGCTAATCTCTACCAAACTCTCGGGAACGTGCTACGAGGAGTTCCGCGGAAGGAACATCAGAATTCCCAACACGCGCGAAAGCCGCCCGAGTCGGGCGGCTCTAAGAAAACATCGCCAGGAAAGCGGCCTATAGCGACTTAGGAGGGTTAAAAGGTGTCACCCAGGAACCGGTATTGACGCCAATTTCGGGAGGTTCTACCGAATTGGCCTATCGACGAGCCAAAGGATTGGGTAAATCGTGTCAACCGAGCAGAAAGCAAGCGGGAGTCGGAAGCGTTTCGGCGTTGTGGGCCGTGGACAGCCATTCAGAAGCGAAAACTGGGTGGCGCGGATGAGGAAGCGGTTTAGCCTCGATTCGGTCTTGCGTCCCCGAGGTCGTCCCCGCATGTAAGCTCAAATCAACGGTTCCCGGCAAGTTTTCGTGTCCGTATTTGATATCTTGGTCGGTCAACGCGGAATGTGAGGTCTCACAATGGAAGATACAGCCGCCCTTCGGAAAGAACTTGATGAGTTGGAAAGAATCCTGAGCCGGAATGCCAAGGAGGACTCACGACACGTCTATGATGTGGAGTTTGATGTTTACAAGCACCTGACGACATTGAGCGCCGGTACAATTGTGATCTTGGCGGCGTTCGCGCAAAGGCCCACAGGCAGTGTCAACAGAGAGGATGGTGCCCTCTTGGCCGTCTCGTTGGCTGCTATGATTCTAAGCGTGATAATCGGTTATTGTGGCATGATGACGATTGCTCGTATTCAGGGATTTGTGACGCGAGTGGGGCAGCACGCGGCACAATATCTGCGCCATGTCAGGATCAACCATCCCCCAAGTAGTTCGGAGAGCAACGGGAAAAGAGGCGTCGAAGAGCGCACGGAAATCGTCATGGGTATGTTGTCGGAGTTGATGCGATTTGGTTTTGTGCACCGGCTCCACCCGTATCTGATGATCGTTGGTTCTATTTCGTTCATCTCCGGCCTCATCATGCTTGCGGTGTTGATGTCGAAGAGCACCGCAGTGTGATTGCGAAATACAATTGAGGCATGGGGCGCAAACGTGACAAGGACGCGGCAAGATGCCGCGTCTACTTTTGGGGTCCCGCACAGCGTCACTGCAACTGCACGGGGCAACCCAGCGCGCGGTAGAGACGAAATTGCGATTCGTCATAATCGCCCACGCGGCGCAAGTATTCGCGGCGGTTCTGGTCGAGGGCCTGGATCGACTGCAGGACTTCCAGCGGCAGACCCTGCCCGCCGCGGATGCGTTGCACGTTGCGGTCGTAGGAGCTGGCCGCCGCGCGGATGCCGTCTTGCGCCACGGCCATTTGCCCCCGCCGCGACTCGGCCTGCGCCCGGGCTTCCACGATTTCCCGCGCGACCCGATCCATCGCTTGAACCTGGCGGAGATGCGCCTGCTGCACCCGGGCATGCGCCTCGCGCCGGGCCGCCACCTCGCCGGCCCCAAAATTGCGGATTTCCCAATAGGCGATCGCGTCCAGATCGAAACGACTGCTGAAGTCGGTCGTGGCGTTGCCGCCCGAACCGCCGCCATATCCGCCCTGGCTAATTCCCAACAGCACGCTGGGGATCAGCGGCGCGTAGCGTTCCCGCTCCAATCGCTGCACGGCCTCGGCCACCAACTGCTTGTTCTCGGCCAACTCGGGCCGGCACGCCAGCCCGCGAGCGACCAACTGGCCCACCGTAAGATCGGCCGGCACCATGTCGATGGGCATGATGTTCGCTTCCGCCGGCACAAGCACCTTCAGCGGGTCGAGGCTCAGCAACTCGACCAGCCGGGCCGACGCCACCTTGGTTTGCTCGTCGGCCTGCGCCACGGCGTTGCGACGCGGGGCCAGTTCCGCCTGCGCGATCGGCGTCGGCCGGCGAGCCTTGGCCCGTGCGGGCGAACGCCGCTGTCAGTTCGGCCAGTTGCTCCGCGTGCTGGAGCGTGTCGGCCGCAATGGCCTGCTGTTGAAACGCCCGCAACAAATCGAGATAGGCGATCGCCACCGACAGAAGGATGTCGTTGGTAGCGGCCGTCGCGGCGTTTTGACGTGCGGCCACCTCGTGGTCGGCGATCCGCGGTTGGAAGACGGCGTCGGCCACGCGAAAGTTGGCCACCACGCCGGGGATGTCCGGCGTTCCCGAGCCGACAGCCCACGTGCCCAGCCCGGCCTCGAGCGACGAGCGGCTGGCCGAAGTCACCACCCCGTCGGTCCCTTGCAAGGGTCCTTCGTGCTTGTTGTAGCTGATGCCGGGGCGAATCGACGGGAGCCAGAGAACTTGGGCCCCGGTCAGTTGCGCACGCCTCGCGAACCCGCTGGTTGGCAAACTCCACCTCGGGATTGCCGCGCGATGCCCTAGCCAGAGCCGCGGGAAAGCTGATCGTGTCCTGGCGCATGCCGGACGGACGGCCCCGATCGCGCAGAATACGGCCAGCATGGAAGCGCATGCGGCCAGTCGATTCAGCCGGTTCGTCGCGACAAGAGTCATGGCCAGGTTTGGAGGAGCCGGCACGAAGGGGTGCGCGAACCGTGGGGCGGCGTGGCCGAACGAAAACGGGGACTGGCTCCGCAACGGCTTGTATCATTGCTCGATCCGAACCGCTATTCGTTGCGGTGCCTGTCCCCGTTTTCATCCATCAATGCCACCGCGTCGTGTCTTTGCTATTCTTCGTCAACATCGCCGCCCCCTTCCCAGGCAAAACCGACAAAACCGCTAATCTCGCGCCCAGCAACCCATTCACTGCATATTTCCGCGATTCACTGGAGACGGGGTGTCGGCTCAGGCCGCGATAAGCGATGGCGGCCACGTTCTTGCGCAAATTCTCCAAACTTCGCCCCTTCTCGGCGGAGCGGACATTGCGAACAATTGTCGCAGGGGTGGCTGCCTTGGGGACTTCTTGGGGACGTTGATTCCGGTGGGAGATAGCTGATGCGACTGATCATGCTGGCGCTGCGCCACCCGATCTCGGTGATGGTCGCATTGGTCGCCGTCACGCTGGCATGTTTCCTGGCGGTCGGCCGCATGGGGATCGACGTCTTCCCGGTCCTGAACCTGCCGGTGATCTACGTGGCGCAGCCTTACGGCGGCATGGACCCCGCGCAAATGGAAGGCTTCATCGCCAATTACTACGAATATCACTTTCTCTACATCACGGGCATTCATCACGTCGAGTCGCGGAACATTCAGGGCCTGTCGCTGATGCGGCTCTACTTTCATCCGAACACCGACATGTCGCAGGCCATGGCCGAAACGGTCAACTACGTGAGTCGGGCGCGGGCGTTCATGCCGCCCGGCACGGTTCCCCCGTTCGTGATCCGTTTCGACACGGGCAGCGTGCCGGTGGGCTATCTCGTGCTCTCGAGCGAGACCCGCAGCATCGGCGAGATTCAGGACCTGGCGTTGTTCCGCGTGCGGCCGATGTTCGCCAGTCTGCCGGGCGTATCGGCGCCGCCGCCCTTCGGCGGCAACCAGCGGACGGTGGTCGTCACGCTCGATCCCGACCGGTTGCGGGCCTACGACATGTCGCCTGACGAGGTGGTCGGCGCACTGAGCCGCGGCAACGCGATCAGCCCCTCCGGCAATCTGGCCTTGCAGGACAAGTATCCGTTCGTGCCGGTCAACTCGGTGGTGCGCGACGTTCGCGAGTTAGAGAAGATTCCGTTGCGCGGCGGCCCCGAGTCGCCGCTGTTTATCGGCGACGTCGGCTACGCCCAGGACAGCACCGACGCGCCGACCGGCTACGCGTTGGTGAACGGCCGCCGCTCGGTTTACCTGTTGGTCACCAAGCGGGCCGACGCCTCGACACTCCGCGTGGTCAACGAGGTGAAGGCGGCGCTAACCGACATGCAGGCCGTGCTGCCGCCCGATATCCGTGTGCGTTACGAGTTCGATCAATCGCCCTACGTCACCCGCGCGATCTGGGGCGTGGTGGGCGAGGGAGCGTCCGGGGCCGTGCTGGTGGGCCTGATGGTGTTGGTGTTCTTGCGCGATTGGCGGAGCGCGATTGTGGTCCTCCTGAATATCCCCCTGGCGCTGATGGCGGCCATCGTGGCGCTCTGGCTCAGCGGGCAAACCATCAACTTGATGACCCTCGGCGGGCTGGCGCTGGCCGTCGGCATTCTCGTCGACGAAGCCACGGTGGAGATCGAGAACATCCACAGCCAGATGGGCCGCGCCCCTTCGATCGCCCGGGCGGTTCGCTTGGGCAATGCCCAGACGGCGATCCCGCGATTCCTGGCCATGGTTTGCATCCTGGCGGTGTTCGTCTCCGCGTTTTTCATGCAAGGCGCGCCGCGGTCGATGTTCGTGCCCTTGTCGCTGGCCGTCGGTTTTGCGATGATCGCCTCGTACCTCTTGTCGAGCACGTTCGTCCCTGTGCTCTCGGTTTGGCTTCTTCGTCACGTTCGGCTCGAAGATGTTCGGCCCAGCGGCTTCGAGCGGCTCCGCGGCCGGTATGAACGACTGCTGCGGCGCATCGTCGGCGGCTCGTTGGGCTTTCGTGGTGATCTATCTGGTTCTCACGTCGGCCGTCATCGTCGGGCTCGGCAGCCGGCTGGGCACCGAGATCTTTCCCGCCATCGACACGGGCCAGTTCCGCCTGCGCCTCCGCGCCCCGGCGGGAACGCACATCGGACGGACCGAGCAGATTGTCTTGAAGACGCTCGACGTGATCCAACAGGCGGCCGGGCCAGACAACGTCGAACTCAGCCTGGCCTATCTCGGCACCATCGGTTCGGCCTATCCGATCAACACGGTCTATCAGTGGATGCGCGGGCCCGAGGATGCGATCCTGCGGGTGACGCTCGGCGCAACAGCGGTATCCACATGGAACGGTTCACCGAGGAATTACGGCGGCGATTGGCCGAGGCGCTGCCGGACGTGCAGTTCTCTTTCGAGCCGGCCGACATCATCAACGAGGTGATGAGCTTCGGTTCACCGACGCCGGTCGAAGTGGCCGTCAGCGGGCCCGATTTTGCCGAGACGCGGCCCTACGCCGACAGGCTCCTCGGTCAATTGGGCAAGCTGCCCGGCGCTCCGCGATCTCCAGATCGTCCAGTCGCTCGACTACCCGACGATTCAAGTGGACGTGGATCGCCAGAAGGCGGGCACGGTGTACGTCACGCCGGTCGACGTGGCCCAATCGCTGACCGAGGCCACTTCCTCCAGCCGCTTCACGGTTCCCAATTATTGGGCCGACCCGAAGACGGGCATCGGCTATCAAGTGCAAGTGGAAGTGCCGCGCCGCGTGATCCGCTCGCCGCAAGGGATCGAGCCGCTGGGCACGATCGAGGGGCTGATGACCGTGCCGGTAAAACGCAACCCGGCCGGCCAGGTGCTGGTTCGCGACGTGGCGGCGGTTTTCCAAACGACCATGCCCGGCGAAATCGACCGCTACAACATGCGGCGGGAAGTGAGTATGACGGCCAACATCGCCGGCGGCGACCTCGGCTCGGTGGCCCACGGAGTCGCCGCCGCAGTGGCCGAGGCGGGTGACCCGCCCCGCGGCGCCAAGGTGGAGATTCGCGGGCAGATTCCGCCGCTGGGCGAAATGCTCAGCGGGCTGGGTATCGGGTTGGGCCTGGCCGTGGCGGCGATCTTCCTGCTGCTGGCGGCCAACTTCCAGTCGATACGACTTCCGCTGGGCGTGGTTTCGACCGCCCCTGCGGTCATCGCCGGAGTGGTACTGATGCTCTTTCTCACCCGCACGACGCTGAATATCCAATCCTTCATCGGCGCCATCATGGCCGTGGGCGTGGCGATGGCCAACGCCATTCTGTTGGTCACGTTTGCCGAAACACGGCGCCGCCAGGCTGAGCCCGCGGCGGATGCGGCGGTCGCCGGCGCGACAAGCCGGCTGCGGCCCATCCTCATGACCGCTTGCGCCATGCTGGCCGGCATGCTGCCCATGGCGTTGGCGATCGGCGAGTCGGGCCAGCAATACGCGCCGCTGGGCCGGGCCGTGATCGGCGGGTTGGCGGCGGGCACGGCCGCCACCCTCTTCGTCCTGCCCGCCGTCTTCACGGTGCTTCAATCGCGGGCCACAACGCAATCGGCCTCGCTCGATCCCGACGACCCGCAGAGTGCCTACTATGCGGACGCAACCAGTTCAGGAGCCCCGTGAGATGAACCGTTTTCTGGCCGTCACGCGTTTTGCCCTCTCCGCCCTATTGCTCACTTCGCTGGCCGCTTGTCGCTGGTCGGCGCCGGCCGATGCGGATGCGGCGTCGCCTCCCTCGCCCGCCAAGGTGACCGCCGCCAGGCCCGCGCGGAAAACGCTTCGCTTGGAGAGCGTGCAACCCGGCTGGATCGAGGCCTTCGAGCATACGCCGTTGTTTGCCAAGCTGCCCGCCTACGTCGAGAAGCTCTACGTGGACATCGGCGACGTGGTTCAAGCCGATCAGGTGCTGGCCGAGCTATGGATTCCGGAGTTGGAGGAGGAGTTGCATCAGAAGGAAGCGCAAGTCGGTCAAGCGCGGGCGGGCATGGAACAAGCCGCAGCCGCGATTCACGCCGCCGAAGCGGCCACGGCCACGGCCCAGGCCAGAGTCACTGAGGCCGAGGCCGGCACCATTCGCGCGGACGCCGACCAGCGCCGTTGGCAGTCGCAATATGTGCGGATCAGCCAGTTAGCGGCCGGCGGCTCGCTGGACCGCAAACTGGAAGAAGAGACGCAGGATGCGCTCAAGTCGGCGGAAGCCGCCCAGGGCGAGGCCCGCGCCAAAGTGGCATCGGCCAAGGCGACACTGGTGGAGAACCAGGCCGGCGTTGATAAGGCCAAGGCGGATGAGGCGTTTGCCCGCGCCCGCTTGCAGAACGCCGTTGCCGATCTGGCCCGCCAGAAGGCGCTGGTGGCTTACACTCGCATCTGCGCCCCTATGCGGGGGCGGTGACGGAGCGAAACGTGGTGCGCGGCGATTTCGTGCTGGCGGCGGCTGCGGCCGCGAAGCCGCTCTTGGCCGTGGCCCGCACCGACGCGGTCCGCATTTTCGTTGACGTGCCCGAAATGGACGCCCCCTGGGTCGAGCCGGGCCGGGCAGGCCGCGTCAAGGTGCAGGCCCTTCCCGATCAAACGGTGGAAGGCAAAGTCACGCGGACAAGCTGGGCCTTGGGCGCCAATCGCACGTTGCGCACGGAGATCGATCTTCTCAATCCCGACGGCCGGCTGCGGCCGGGCATGTACGCCACCGCGCACATCGCGTTGCAAGAGCGTCCCGACGCGGTCGTGTTGCCGCTCTCGGCAATCGTCCGCGCCCCGAAGCAGGCTTTCTGCTGGACCGTGCAAAACGGCCGGGCCATGCCGGCGCCGGTCACCACCGGGCTGCAGGTCGGCGGCGAGGTGGAAATAACGTCCGGACTCACGGGCGATGAACTGGTCGTTCAGTCGCCAGGCGAGTCGCTCCACGAGAACCAGCCCGTGGAGTTGTCGGCACAGAATCAGCGCTAGCCGGGATTATTCATAAATCTGGGAACCAACGTGCCTCCGGTTGCGTTTAAGGTGTTAGAAAACAGACACCTTTACGCAGACACGGAGGCACGCAATGGTTTCGCAAGCTGCTTTTCCGCTGACGCTTGATTTTCTCACATCCAAGCCGGTTGTGGTAGAGCCCTCGGCGGATCAGGTTTCCAGCGATGCCGGGCTGCTGCCGTTCCGCCAACTCGACGAGCATCTTGGCCTGACCAGGCAGTTTGCCGAAGCCCTCAGCGACCGGCGGAATGTGGGCTACATTGGTCACTCCTTCCTGGAAATGACCCGCATGCGGGTGTACGGCATCTTGGCCGACTACACCGACCAGAACGACCACGATGTGTTGCGGAGTGATCCGATTTTCAAGTTGCTCTGTGACCGATCCATCGCTGCTGCCGACTTGGCCAGTCAGCCCACCCTCTCGCGGTTCGAGAACGCCATCGACGTCCGCTCCTTCTTCCGACTTCGCGACCTGTTGCTCGACCAGTTCATCGCTTCGTTCGACCAGCCGCCGCGGCAATTGATCCTCGACATCGATCCCTTCGATGATCCCACGCATGGCCAGCAGCAGTTGACGTTCTTCCACGGCTATTACGACCAGTATCAATACTTGCCGCGGGTGATTACCTGCGCCGAGAATGATCTGGTGCTGTCGGTTTGCCTGTTGCACGGCACAGCCCATCCGGCCTTGGGAGCCCAAGATGATGTGGAGTATCTGGTGGGTCGCTTGCGCGAGGCATGGCCGGGCCTGCGGATTCATCTCCGCGGCGACAGCGGCTTCGGCACCCCCTCAATGTACGAGGTGTGCGAACGGCTGGAGATTCAGTACACCATGGGCATCGGCATGAACGCGCGGCTGAAAAAATACAGCGATTTGCTGCTGAACCAAGCGGTTTTGCAGTGGGAAGCGACTGGCCAACCGCAACGGCTGTTCACGGCGTTTTGGTATCGGGCGGATTCTTGGCCGGCACAGCGTTGGGTCGTGTTGAAGTGCGAAGCGAACGCGCAAGGCACCAATCGCCGTGCTGTGGTCACCAATCGCCCGGGCGCAACAGTTCTGCCGGGGGCTGCCTACGACGGCTACGCCGATCGCGGCGAGAGCGAGAACCGTAACAAGGAACTCAAAACTGGTTTGTTGGCTGACCGCCTCAGCGATCATCGTTACTTCGCCAACCTATTCCGTCTCTATCTGCACACGACGGCGTACAACCTGCTGGTTCACATGCGTCACGCCGTCGCTGATCCGCCGCGCGAACCAGCCAACAACGAAGTTCCCGTGGAGGCGTTCGCCGGCCGGCAACGCCGTGGTTGGCACAACCGTCGTCGGGAACGCGACCCGCTCGGTGAGGGCCAACCTTGCACGTGGCGCACGCGGCTGATCAAGGTTGCCGCCCGGGTCCGGGAAACCACACGCCGCGTGGTGGTACAACTCTCGGCCAGTTGGCCATATCTGAAGCACTTCCAAGACGTTGTCGGACGCCTCTTGGCATCTTCTTCGGTTGCTCCGAACTCCAGCTAACCCGCAGACCAGCCCGATTCTCCACGCCTCCGCAGACTGTCGACTGTGGGGGAAAGGGGGCTTCTTTTCGCTGCCGGGCACGTCGCTAAAACTTCTCGCCCATCTTCACCATTCGCCGGAAGCAAACGCCTCAGCCGCCACCTTTATGAATAATCCCGGCTAGCATCGTGTCAGCTAGCCGACACGTCAAACAGCAACGGTTGCCCCTTGCCGTTGCTCTTCTCCCGGCACTGGAAGCGTAATTCCGAATCCTTGGCATAGGTTCGGCTCGTTTCAACTGCAATCCACGTGCGCCCAAGTTGCTCCGCAACCGCGCCCGTAGTATTCGATCCGGCGAACGGGTCTAACACCACGTCGCTAGGTTCGGTCAAGAACTCGATAAAGAATCGGGGCAACTCAGACGGAAATCGGGCCGGATGAATCTTCTTGCCCAGCTTCTTGGATTGCTTGATGTATTCGCTGTTGCTCTCGTTGTTCCCACATTGAATGAGATTGGCCGGAATCGACCCGCCACGATCTTGGGAAAACTTCGGCGTGATATTGTGGCCCGATGGGCGTTTTGTTTGCTTGATGCCGCGCCGTATCAAGCGCTCCATATCCTTGCTGTAGGCTTGCAGCACACGCGAGTTGTCAGCCTTGGGGTACTTCGACGGGGACAACCAAAAAATGTACTCGACAGAGTCTTTGACACGGATACGGCGCACGTTGACCCATTCGGCCGGGGCTGGCATTTTGGCGGGATTGTACCAGAAGAATTCTTGGCACAGCTCGAAACCAACCTGATCGCACAACGCGAGCAAGAGGCGGAAATGGTAGAGGGATCGAATCGGCGCACCAGGCGTCCAACTGCCGCCGACGTTCAAGACGAAACTGCCATGCGGTTTCAAGACCCGCTTAATCTGCTCCGCAAACGGCAGGAACCACTTGACGTATTCTTTCTGGTCCGCGTTGCCGTATTCCTTCTTGAAATGAAGCGCATAGGGCGGGGAGGTGAGAACTAAGTCAACTTGCTCGCCCGGCATGGCCCGCATGAATTCCAGACTGTCGGCGCAATAAGCCTTTCCTAGCTTCGTCTGGTAGAGCGGATCGAACTGCATGGCGGGTCCGATATGTGGTCTAGTAGTTCCCCGAGATCATTGTACCAGGGGGCAAGGTTCTCGGCGTTGGGCAAGGGAACCCGTTGCATGACGGCCAGTTTGCCCGCGTGTTTCGCATGACAAACAAGATCGACCACCCGGATAAATAGGAAGTCGGACCACGTGCCGGTTTTCTTGCCCAGACAGACCCCAAGTATATCAAACTGGCCAACACCATAGTAGCGGCTGGTCGGATCACCCTTGGAAGCGCGGGTCTTCTGAGTCTCTGCCTTGTAAGCGACAACCTCCCCACCCACCCGGTACGCTTCCTCACGGTCGCGGACATTCTTGCACTCGGCAAGTAAGGGCTTCTTGGCCTTGGGCAGCCAAATGCTGAAATCCGGGTGCCCGTCCAGGTCGTGCGCTTCGTACCGTTCAACGAGAGACCCCACAAGCGCCCGGATTTTCTTCTCCATTTGGACTTCGGCGACCGCCCCTTCCAATGCGACCTTCAGCCGGAACCGCTTATCCACGGCGTCAAGCAACTCGTGGGCCGTAAGTCCATACTGCTTTGCTAGCTGGTGTTCCATCACTTTCTCCCGGTGTTCCTTCACCGAGGCGGACTTTACCAAAGAGTGGTAAGTTAGGCAAGGTCGGTTGGAACGAGTCTGGCGGGTTGGCGTAGCAACGTAACAGTTTAGCTTCCCAACCATTACCACCGGCGACGAACGCAGTAAGCAGGCGACGATGGGCGCGAAACGCCGGACCGAATCGTCGATCGTGGATCGTGTGGCCACGGGGACTGCGGCCAGTGGAACGCGTCGCGGCATGCCCGCCGCCAAGGCCAAGGAATCGCCGTCATGGACACGGGTTCGACCGCATGTACGGGCACACCGGCGCCATGGGAGCGGGACGTGCGGTATCGACCGGCTCTGTGTCGCCAAGCGGCCGATCGCAAATCACGATCCGCGCGGGGAAGCCCAAGGCGCGATAGAGTTGGAACTGGGCCCGATTGTAACCGTTCACCGCCGCATAGTAGTCCTCGTAGGCGCGAAACACCTGTTGCAAGGCGGCCACGGCTTCCTGCGGACGATTGACCAGTTGGAACAAATTGCCGGCCGTGCGGGTCTGCGTCAGTCCCACCAGCGTGCCGTTGAACGTGGTGACCGCTTCTTTCACTTCGATGGTGGCCGCATCGACCTCGGCGGCGGACGCCGCCAACTGGGCATGGGCCTGGACCACTTCTTCGGCCACCCTGTCCTGTTGGTCGGCGAACTCGATCGACGCCTGCTGCTCGAGCGCCTGCCGCTGGCGGACCAGCGAGCGGTTTCCCGCCCCCAGGTTGTTCAATGTCCAGATGACTCCCAGATCGGCGTCGAAGCGGCCGCCGAACAAGTGCGGGCCGTCGTCGGGCCCGCCGCCGAAAACGGTGCCGTTCAGCGCGCTGCCAGCCCCGTTGCGCCCTTCCAAGATCACGTTGGGCAACAGCGGTCGGACCCGTTCTTGCCGCGTCCGCTCGACGGCGGCCTGGACGAGCGCCCGGCGCGAGGCCAACTCGGGGCGATTGGTCAAGCCCAGCGGAATCAGATCGTCGACGGCCATGGTGGGCGAGACCAACGTCACCTGAAGGTGCGGCGGCTCGACCGGCATCACCAGCGCCCCCGGATGAAGCCGGAGCACGCGCGTCAGCCGTGCGCTGCTGATGCGCAACTGGCCCGCGAGGCGATCACTTCCTGTTGCAAAGTGCGCAGCAGCGCTTGGGCCCGGTCGACTTCGATTCCCGGCACGAGGTCCCGGGACAAGCCTGCCGTTTGTTTCACGAGCGTTTCGGCCTTGGCCACGGCGTCCACGGCGCCGGCCAGGCGGCCGCGCGCCTGTTGGACGTCAAAGTAGGCCGCCGCCACGGTCATCAGCGCGTTGTTCCGCGCCGTTTGCAGATCGGCCTCGCGAGCGGCCACTTCCTGGCGGACCGCCAACGGCGTGAAGATGGCGTCGGTCACGGCCAAGACGAGCGTTGCCCCGCCGCCGGCCATAAAGCTTTGCTTGTCGTCGACGATGATCGGGCCGGCGGTGGTCATGTCCGTTCCGTCGTGACGGTAATAGTCGGTGCCCACGTTGAAGTTCGGCAGCCAAAGCACGTCGGCGTACTGAAGCCTCGCGACGGCCTCTTCCACGCTCGCCTGCGCATAAGCAATCACCAGCGGCCGGGCGTTCGACAAGCACAACGCCGTGGCCAGATTGATCGGCAGCGGGCGGTCGCTGGCCGCGGGCTGCGCCGCCTCGATCGCCGGCGGCTGAGACGCAGCAGGCTCATACAAATTGGGCGATTCCAACAGCGGGCGTCCGTTGATGCCGGGGAAGATCGACGATGGGAGGCCCGGTTGCGGCGGCGGCGCCGGCAACGTTTCGGAAGAGGTCGGCGGCGGTGGCGGTGCGGCCCATCCGCTGACCCCGTTCAGCGCGAGCAGAATGGCGAGCGGCAATGCCAGCATTGATAACCGTTGACACGGCATTGCCATTCCCTCGACCAAGCGCATAGCCCCCCGCCAGCAGGCGAAACAAGAGACCTTGCCGATTGTATCGGTTGTAGGGGATTGGTAACTGAGTAGATTGTGATCCGCCCGGCAACAACGTCCCATCAACTCAACGCAGAACACCCATCTTCGCAGCAATTTGTCCTGAGTTGCCCGGACATTCGTTGGGGCGGCAGTTGAGCTGCAACGAAGCTATGGGTTTTGCCGTTCATGGTTCCAGTCATCGGGAAAGTCATCCGGCCAAAGCATCCCTCGGCTGTCTACGCCGAGTGGGTAAGTGAAGCAATAGACGTTATACAGTCTCGTGGCCAACCTATCATGCCGTTCCGAGAGTCGTCGCAACATGATGTCGTAGAGCATCATCTTGATCGCATTGCGACCGGCCTCTTCCGCCGTCATATACTGCCACGTGCTAGGCAGCGACGACTTGGAATAGACGCTTTGGCCGACATCTCCCATGTATCCAAAAGTCATGTTGTAAGCGGCTTCGTCGAGGGCTTCCTCGGACCAGTTGAGTGTAACAGCCCAGATGCCCGGCGCAACCTCCCCCACCACAGGTAGCTCCCTGCGAATCGGCATCGCAAAAGAGGTGTCCAAATCGTTGGACAAACGTCTGAGTTGCTCTACCCCTTCAACCCCTCCACCACCGCCGAAAACTGATCCAGTGCCGTTTGCATGTCGTCCGCGATCTCCTTGGCCAATACGTCCGGGTCAGGCAGGTCGTCGGAGTCTTCGAGACTTTTATCCTTGAGCCGGAAAATGTTGAGGTTGATCGTCCCAGCCCGCAGCCTGGAGCTTGGGCACGACGTAGCGGCGGCAAGTATCAGCTTCGTTCGGCATCCCGCCCCCTCAAAACCGGGCCTGCAATCGGAGCATTCGAGCAGACCGGGAAAAGCACCCCATCAGAAGGGTTAAGATACTTTCCGCGTGCGAAAATGTCCAGGAGGATACCGAATTGCCCACAAAGAACAGGCGTGGCCGGAATCTGCCAGGGGGCTGGTAAGAGGCCAGGCACATTTTTGGCAAGAGGCCAAAAAAATGAGCCAGTCCCCGGGCCCGGGGTCGAGGACGGCCCGGGCAAGAGGTCGGCAATGGCAAGAAAATGAAACGCCCCCTTGCGGGGGCGTCGGCCCAGGGATGCTATCCCTGGGGGAGCTATTGGAAATATATCGTCGGAGTAATATGCTGTCAACTGCGGCGCAACTTGGAAGAAGTATGCCGAAAAGATGACCGATGTAAACATCGCCACCGAGCTATTGACGGACGCATTTCAAGACCACTTTGATACGACCGTGCTAATTTCCGGCGATAGTGACCTGACTGCCCCGATCCGCACCGTTCGGCGCGTCTTTCCGGCAAAACGGGTTGTGGTGGCCTTTCCGCCCGACCGGCAATCTGTGGAGCTTGCTAAGGCCGCGTCAACGAGTTTTCACATCGGACGCGCCAAACTTGCGGACAGTCAATTGCCCGAACGGGTCACCAAACCGGACGGGTTCGTCTTGCAGCGCCCCGCCAAATGGAAATAACCGGCCGGTGTTCCGGGGCACACGACCCGATTATGGTCGTTTGATACCGATCCTACTTTGAAACTGCGCGTTTGAGGCAGGGGGCGTTGCAGACGGTCTTCATCAAGTCGGAGCCGAGGACAGCAACTCGCGGCCGAAGGGGAAAGGCACATTTTTCGCCCTCACCCTAACCCTCTCCCGGAGGGAGAGGGGACCAATACGTAGTGGCCCCGGCGGAATGAGCCTGTAGCTTCTCGCGCTGATGGGCCGCTAAACAGATTCCGGATGATCTGTCGCGGGAACGTCTTCGACGACGGTTTGCGGTTCCGCCGCCACCGGCGATGAGTCTTCCTTCACCGGCACCGCCTCGGCCGCCGGCTCCTGAACGACCGGCGTTTCCTCCTTCGTCGGCGGAGCTGCTGGCACGGCGGCCGACGGTTTGTGATCGTCCGGGTCAACCGTCTTGTGCTGATAGAACTGCAGCAGATCGCCGAAGGTTCGCATCGGTTCCTTGCCGGTCTTCATGGCATCGGTGATGGGGATGACCGGCTTCGGGGCCGGACGCGGCCGCGGCGGCGGACGATATTCTTGCCGCTCGGGCCGGCCTCGCCCATGTGGACGCGGCGGACGACCCTGTTGGCCCCCTTGGGGGCCGCCCGTATGCGGCGGACGTTGCGGCCGCGGCGGCCGCGGCGGACGCTGCCCGGCGGGACGCTCGCCTTGCGGCCGAGCGCCTTGTTCGGCCGGCTTCTCGTGTTCGGGCCTGTGGCCGTAGCGCGGCGGCTTCGTGCGCTCCGTGCCCGGGCGAACCATCGTCAGCGACACCCGCCTCCGCTCCTTGTCCACCTCCATGACCCAGACTTTGACGATGTCGCCGACGGCCACCAGGTCATGCGGATCGCGGATGAACTTGTCGGCCAGCCGGCTGACGTGCACCAAGCCGCTGTCGTGCATGCCGATATCGACGAAGCAGCCGAAATCGACCACGTTCAGCACCGTGCCCGTCAGTTCCATGCCGGGCGAAAGGTCTTCGAGCTTGATCACGCCGCGTTTGAACACGGGGGCGGGCAGGTCCTCGCGCGGATCGCGGCCGGGCCGGGCCAACTGCGACAAGATGTCCTTCAGCGTCAGAAAGCCCACCTCCAGGTCCTTGGCCAGCGATTCCAAGTCGACATGGGTGATTCGCTCGGCCAGCACCGCGGCGGTTTCCTTGTCGCGCAGATCGGCCGCTGCGCCGTGCAGCCGCTCCAACACGCGGTTGGCCACGGCGTAGCTTTCCGGATGGATCCAGGTGGCGTCGAGCGGATTGTCGCCGTCGAGAATTTTCAAGAAGCCGGCCGCTTGCACGAAGGTGGCTTCGCCCAGGCCCGGCACCTCGCGCAGTTGCTCGCGGCTGCGGATCGGGCCGCGCTCGCGGCGATGCTCGTACAGCCGGCGGGCCGTCAGTTGGTTCAAGCCGGATACGTAGCGGAGCAGCGCCGGGCTGGCCGTGTTCACGTCCACGCCCACGTAGTTCACGCACGACTCGACCACGTCGTCCAACGACGTGCGCAGGTGCCTGGCCTTCACGTCGTGCTGGTAGAGGCCCACGCCGATGCTGGCCGGATCGATCTTCACCAGTTCGCTCAAGGGATCCTGCAAGCGCCGGCCGATGGAGATCGCGCCGCGGAGGGTGGCGTCGTACTGCGGAAATTCTTCGCGCCCGAGGCGGCTTGTGGAATAGACGCTGGCGCCCGCCTCGTTGACGATGACGTAGGCCAGGCCCCGGTCCTTCAAGTCTTTTTCCACCAGCTCGGCGAAGAAGTCTTCGGCGTGGCGGCAGGCCGTGCCGTTGCCGATGACCACCACGGTGAGCTGATGCTGCCCGATCATCTCGATCACTTTTTGCCGGGCTTCGTTGCGGCGATCGGGCTTGCCTACCAGGTAGATCGCGCCGTGCCCCAGCAGGTTGCCGAACTCGTCGAGCGCGGCCAGCTTGCAGCCGCTCTTGAAACCCGGATCAACGGCCAGCAACCGATGGCTCTGCACCGGCGGCTGCAAGAGCAGATTGCGGAGGTTCTTGGCGAATACGCCCACGGCATGCAGTTCGGCCCGGTCGGTCAGCTCGCGGCGAACATCGCGTTCGAGGCTCGGCAGGATCAGCCGGTTGAGCGCATCGCGGGCACAACCGCGGAGATAGTCGGCGTGGGGATGGCCCGGCGGTACGAGCATTTCGTCCAACAGGTTGACCATGGCCTGGAGGTCCGATTCGAGTTTCACGCGCAGCACCCGCTCGCTCGCCCCGATTGATCGCCAGCACGCGGTGCGGCGGGATGCGGCGGAGTTCCTCGCGATAGTCGAAATAATCGCGGAAGGCCTTGATCTTCTTCTCTTCGATCTTCTGTTTGAGCAGCTCGCGCTTCTTTTGCATGGCGGCCCGGGCCTGCTGCCGAGCCAATTTTCGTTGCGCGGCGGCATGAGCCGCCGGCTGCTCGACGGCCGGGGCCGCGGCCTCCGCAGCGGCCGCAGGCGCCGAAGCCGAATCGGCCGCCGCTGCGGAATCAGCCGGCGACGCGGCGCCACAGCTTCAACGTCCACGGGTTGCGGTGCTTCGGGTTGCGTCGTCGCGGCATCTTCCACCGCCGGCAGATTCTCGACCTCCGCCGCGACAGGTGCAACCTCCGCCGCGACAGGTGCAACCTCCGCCGCGACAGGTGCAACCTCCGCCGCGGTAGGTGCAACCTCCGCCGCGGTAGGTGCAACCTCCGCCGTGACAGGCTCGACCTCCGCCGCGACAATTGCTGCTTCCGCGGGCACTGCGGGCGCCTCGGCAACCGCCTCCACTGCCGACGCGGCTTCAGCGGATTTCGTCGCCGCGGCGGCCGGCTTCGCCTCCACCGGCAATCGGCTGCTCACCAGCACGCCGGTACGCTGCAATACCTCGCGCAGCCGCTGCCGCAGTTCAGCCTGTTCGCTGAACATCTCGGCCAGAATGTGGCCCGCGCCCAACAGGGCATCGGCCGCCGTCGGCACTTGCCGATCAACGCTGATGAACTCCGCCGCCCGCGCATCCAGATCGGCGCAGGTGGGGGCGGCTTCGAGAATCTCGTTGGCCAACTGCTCCAAGCCCCGCGAGCGAGCCAGCGTGGCCAGCGTCTGCTTCTTCGGCTTGTACGGCAGATACAAGTCTTCCAGCCGTTTCGTGGTGGTGGCCGCAAGAATTTGCTTGCCGAGCTTTTCGGTTAGTTTGCCTTGCGACTCGATCGACCGCAGGATGGTCTGCTTGCGTTCGGCCAGCAGCCGCAGCTTGCCGATGCGTCCTTGAATCTCGCGAATCTGCTCCTCGTCGAGCCCCCCCGTTTGGTCCTTGCGATAGCGGGTGATGAACGGGACGGTGTTCCCCTCGTCGAGCAGCTCAACGGCAATTTGAATCTGGCGCAGGGGGATGTCGAGGCCGCGCCCCACCTGCCGGAGGTCGATCGTTACCATGCTTGCCATACTAAACCGCATTTTCCTCCAAAAACATCAAACCCGCAAGGCACCCTTGGTCGATACAACACGACACAGACAGGGTGGGCTCATCAAGGAAGGAACGCCCATGAACGCCAGCCATCTGCGCGTATATTACGGCCCTCAGGAAGAAACCGCGAACGTCAACGTCGCTGAAACCAAGCGGGAATCGGTCACCGTCCCTCTGATGGAGATCATGCCGCTCCTGGCCGACGCGGTGCAGTCGCAACGGACGTGGCTGCGTGATTTCGCGGACGACGAAGTTACCATCTCGATGGACCTTTACGAGGTCATCCTAGCTTACCAACATTACCGCCGCCCATCGGCCTGAGCCGACGCGGGCGACGGTAATCTCCGGCCATCATGCCAGCCCGGCTCCCAGCGCCCGGGCTGGTTGTGTTTCTTGCCTGCACCATGTGGCGACCACCGGTCGCTTTGTGGGGGTGGCCGTGCAACTGCCACCCCAACAGACGTCATCCCAGCCGCTCAACGGCCACCCTAACCGCGCTCGCCATCGCATGGCGAGTGCGTTGCCTTATGTTACCTCGACAGGACTGACCGGGAGCACGAAGATTTTTCCGTCGCCCATTCGCCCCGTCCGCGCCACCTCGACAATCGCCCGCAGCACTTCCTCGGCGTGCAAATCGTTCGACCCAAAGCGTGATTTCGACTTTTGGCAAGTACGCCATCGAATATTCGCTGCCGCGATATTCGTCGAGGTAACTTTTCTGCCGGCCGTACCCTTTGACTTCGCACACGCCGCACGCCTCGACCGGCGCGAGCTTCAGGGCCTCGAGCACCCGCTCGACCAAGTACGGCTTTACAATGGCGATCACCTGTTTCACACGACACCACCGCGCGTTGGCGACGCATCGTCCACGAGATCCACGACCGGGACGTTCATTTTGCGAACCATAGCCGTCGCTAGAAGTCGACGGTTGCTCGAACACGCACCTCGCTCACGAACCCCGATCCACTCTTCCGCTAACCAGCATACCCAACTCCCGTCCGCCCAGCAACCAGTAGGTTCCGCAATACGCCGCGCCGCCCAGCACGACGGCGCCACGACGCGCATCGCCTGGCTCGCGAGTCGCCCGCTGTCGGGCAGTTGGGCTAACGTCACGACAACAATTCCACCCATCACCAGCGCCGCCAGCACCGTGCGCACGGCCATCGTCGCCAGCGGCCCCCATGCCAACGGCGCGTGACGCCGCGAAAGCACCAGCATCAGCACCATCACTTGCACTGCGGCGGTCACCGAAGTCGATACGGCCAGTCCGGCTTCGGCCAACGGCCAGATCAACGTCAGGTTGAGGGCCAGGTTCAAGCCGACCATCCACACGGCAAGCCGGGCCGGCGTGCGAAAGTCGCCCACCGCGTAGAACGCGCGAACCAGCACCGACGCTTCGCAGTAAGCCCACACGCCCGTCGCATACCAGGCGACCATCCGCGCCGCCCGCAGCGTGTCTTCCGGCCCGAAGTTGCCATGCTGAAGCAGGAGCCGGGCAATCGGCTCCGCCAGCAGAAACAAGCCCGCGCCGGCGGGCACGGCCAGACAGAACACCAGCCGCAGCCCGAGTGTCAAATCGGCGCCCATCTGCCGCGGCTCGCCGCGCGCGGCGTGGCGACTCAGCAGCGGGAAGATCGCCACAGCCACGGCAGTGCCCACCAGCGCCGAGGGCAGTTCGCTGTACCGATCGCCGAAGGAGATGGCCGTCACGGCGCCTTGTTGCATCGGATAGCGGACGCCGCCCAGCCAGGAGATCGCTTGCGAGCCGCCCGGCACGGCCGCCAGTCCCCAGGCGATGAGACTGTCATTGAACGTATTGATCTGCGTGACGGCCGAGCCGAATAGCGTGGGCGCCAGATTGCGGCCGATCTGGAGGACTCCTTTGCGGGCCGTCGACCAATTGTAATCGAAGTGAAACCCGAGCCGCCTGAGTGTCGGCAGTTGCACGGCCAGTTGGGCCACGCCGGCCAGCAGCACGGCCGCCGCCAGCAGGTAGGCTTGCGCCACTTGGTCGTCGGCAAGCCACCGCGCCGCTGCCCACGCGGCCGCAAGCCACACGATGTTCAACAGCGCCGGTGAGAAGGCGGGAACCGTGAAGTGCCGCGCCGAATACAGGATGGCGCTTAGCTCTGCGGCAACACAAATCAGCAGCAGATAGGGCAGCATCACGGCCGACAGCCCCATCAACAGCCCCACGCCCGGTATGTGGCCGCAGACCAACCAGATCAGGCCGCAGAGCAGCTCGCCGGCCGCCACAATTGCCGCCAAGAGAAGGGCCAGCAGCGTGACCACCACGCTGGCCAATTGCCGCGCTGCGGGCGGATCGCTTTCCAAATACCTTGTCAACACGGGCAGCGAGCTGGCCGTCATGGCCCCCTCGCCAAACAGTTGACGAAAGAGATTGGGGATGCGAAAGGCGAACCAAAAGGCGTCGGCCACCCCGCTCATGCCCAGCAACCACGCCGTGACCATGTCGCGGAGCCAGCCCAGCACCTTCGAGGTGAACGTCCCCATGCTGGTAACGACCGTCCCGGTAATCAGTGGGTGGTCGCGTCGCGATTCATGCGGCCAATCGTAAGACGGGGGAGCCTAACAGGGAAGGGGGAAATCGGCCAGCGGACTGCCCCACTTCTCGCGTCTACGAAAATCGGGCTGTCCCCTTGGGCCCGCGCCCCCTGGCACACGCCCGTAGAATCCCCATAATGACACGATGCCCAAACGCTCGAACTACCAAGACCGCGTCATCCGCAATTATTACCAAAACCGCGACGAGATCATGCTCCAACGGCTGGGCGAACTCGTGACCGAACTGTTTCTGGCCGAAGGCAAGGCCAAGAGCCGGCTGTGGAAGCGGGCGGGCGAAGTGCTGGCGAAGCTGAAAATCCCGTCCGACCAGATCCAACACCTCGTGCGCAGCGACAACCCCACACTGCTGGCCAACACGCTGAAAACGCTCTTGCAAAAAAGCGGATAGCAGATCGAAAGGAACCACGCCATGAGCGAGTCTCGCACTGACGACCAGGCGACCGTTGCGCAGGTGCTCGACGTCAACGAGCGGCTGCTGCTGAGCATCACCGCCGGTGACTGGGAAACCTACGCCCAACTCTGCGACCCGAAGCTGACCGCCTTCGAGCCCGAGTCGCGCGGGCAACTGGTCGAGGGGATGGACTTCCATCATTTTTATTTCGACCGCGGCGGCGTGGCCGGCCCGCACAACACGACGATCTGCGCCCCCACGTGCGGCTGATAGGCGACGTGGCGATCGTCTGTTACGTGCGGCTGGTGCAGCGGCTCGACGACCTCGGCAAGCCGGTGACCCACCGCGCCGAAGAAACCCGCGTCTGGCATCGCGGGCCCGACGGCTGGCGGCATGTGCATTTTCATCGGTCCATCAGCAGTTAAGAGGGATTAGGGATTAGAAACGGCTGCCGACGTCGATTTGTGATCTCTAATCCCCAATCCTTAATCCCCAATCCCTCTTGCCATGCGATCCATCGCCATCATGAATCAGAAGGGCGGGGTGGGAAAAACCACCACGGCGGTGAACCTCAGCGCCGCTTTGGCCGCCACCGGGCTGCGCGTGTGCCTGTTGGACTTCGATCCGCAGGCCCACGCCACGCTGCACTTCGGCATCGAGCCGCGGCCCGACGAGCTTTCGATCTACGACGTGCTGGTAGGCAAGGTCCGTCTCGGTGAAGTCTGCCGGCAGGTAGCCGAGAACCTCTGGGCGGTCCCGTCGAGCTTGGACCTGGCGGCGGCCGAGGTGGTTTTGCGAGAAAAGGGAACCGTTCCAATTCGCCACGACCAACCTCGGGTCGGTGCCCAGCCTCCGGGTGCTTCGCACCCATTGGACCCGTCCCCTTGGCTCGCTCTCCGCGACCGGCTTGGCGACGATCCGCCGGCGGTCGATTACTTGCTGATCGATTGCCCGCCCTCGCTGGGCATTCTCACGCTCAACGCGCTGGCCGCGGTCCATGAGGTTTTCATTCCCTTGCAGCCGCACTTCCTCGCGCTGCACGGGCTGAGCAAGTTGTTGGACACGATCGACCACGTGGCGGCGCGCGTGAACGGCCAACTCAAGCTGAGCGGCGTGATCCTCTGCATGTATGACGGCGGGACGCGGCTGGCCGCTGAAGTGAGCGAAGACGTGGACGCTTTTTTCCGCAACGCCCGCGGCCAGTTGACCCCCTGGGCCAACGCGCAAACCTTCCACACCCGCATCCGCCGCAACATCCGATTGGCCGAGGCTCCCAGTTTCGGCAAGTCGATCTTCCAATACGCGCCCGATTCGCACGGCGCCGAAGATTATCAGCAGTTGGCCAAAGAAGTCGTCGCCGGCGGGCAATAGCCGCCCCCAGCATCTTGCCGCTTATTGATGTTCGGCAAAGTAATGCCACGGCGAACCAACGTGCCTCCCTCACAACCGGCCTCCCGATGGTCGGCCTCGTTGCATCATTTATCTCAGGCACAATAGCCGCCGCGAACGCGTCGGCTGGCGCGTCAAAGTCACCTCGATTCGTTAGCCTTTCCGCTATCCGCAACTCTTTCCCGTCTTCTCGCGTTTCGCATGATGCCAGCGGAAGCAGACACGCGACTTTGGGGGTTATGCCGGCCGCACCGACTGGCGCGGTGCACAATCGAGACAGGGCCCTCGCCAGCGTTAATTTCCTCAAATCCATGCGCTCCGCAACGACGATTTGTAACGAGGAAGACGGAACGATCAAACGAAACGGAAAGGAATCCGGTATGAAATATCTCCGTATTGCACTATTTGCAGTTCTCGCCGGGTGTAGCAGCTCGGTAGTTTGGGCCCAATACGGGCTGTACGGCTCGCCGGAGGCAATTCGCGTGCCCCAGCCGAACGCCGACCTCGGCTATTCCCCACTGCCGACGTATTATCCGGCCACGGCAGCGCCGGTACTCCAACCGGCATCGACTGCGGCGTTTCAGCCCGCGCTGACGCCGGCGGCGCAACCGGCGTCTGCCCCGGTGCCTGTCCCGGTGCCTGTCCCGGCGTATTATCCGCCCCAAACCCAATATCGCCCGATGTTCCAGCCGCAATACGGCTATCCGCCCCAGAGCCAGGCCACGGCGATGTATCAGCCGTACCAGCCGGGCGGCGCAATATCGCTATCCGGGCCCGAACGGGCAGCCCGCCATGCGGACCGCGGCCGTTGACCAACCGGTGATGATTCAGCCGGCTCCGGCTCCCATGGGATCGCCAACCGCCATCGCCCCAATACCGGCCGCTTCCTCCGTGTGCGGCGACGGCATGTCGGCCCTGTCCGCCGGCGGCAGCAACGGCACCGTCGCCAACGGCAACGGCTGCGGTTACGGCCAGGACGGCTACGGGCCGAGCACGCCGTATCGCGGCATTCTGAACCGCTCCGAGCCATCGCCCTGCGGGTCGTACGCCAATGGCAACGAATTCGACGGCTTCAACTGTGAAGGTTGCGGCTGCTGCCCATGGTATGTCGGCGCCAACGCCTTGATTATGAGCCGCAACGAAGGCCGTCGCTTGTGGACCAGCTATGACGCCACCAACGAAGCCAACCAGTTCACCAACACGCAGGACATCGGGTTGGCGTGGCAAGCGGGCGGCGAAATCACCATTGGCCGCCGCTTCTGCTGGTGCGACGCCACCTGGGCCGTCGAAGCCACCTACTGGACCACCGAGGCCTTCACCGGTTCGGTCTGCACCACCAACCCGGTGCCCGGCAACCTGGTGAGCACGCCTCTGCGGGTCTGGGAAATCCAATTCAACGGTTATCCGGGAACCGATTGGTTCGACAATGCCAAAGAGCAGCAACTCTCGCGGCGAGATGAGTTCCAGAACGTCGAAGTCAATCTGGTCCGCCAGCAGGTCGCCTGTTGCTGCGACTCGCCGTGGGACATCGGCTGGACGATTGGCTTCCGCTACTTCCGCTTCCAAGAGAACTTGACCTATGGAAGCCTGCAAGCCGGCTGCAATTGGGGCCAGCAGGGCGGCATCTGCGAGGCCTACCTCAACGACACCGTCACCAACAACCTGTTCGGCTGCCAGTTCGGCGTCGAAATGGGCTACTGCGTGTGCAACAACTTCCGGCTGTTCTTCTGCCCGAAGTTCGGCATCTACGATGATCAGATGAACCAGGACTTCCGCGCTACTTGGGCAACGGCGTTGAGGCCACCACCGGCACCAGCGGCGTGGCCGGCACGTACCCCGTTCTCTCCACCCGCGACCAGGTCTCGTTCCTCACACAGATCGACCTGGGCGCCGATTGGCAGATCTCGCGTTGCGTGAGCGCCCGGATCGGTTATCGCGTGGTGTCGATCTGCGGCATCGCCGAGGCCGACGACCAATTCCCGCAGTACATCGTCAACGTACCCGAGATTGCCCACATCGACGGCCACGCCAACCTGATTCTGCACGGCGTGTTCGCCGGGCTTACCTATAACTTCTAGCCAGCAGCGGCCAGGAGCGAGGAACCGAGAAAAGGCAGCGCCGCAAGGGTCGGCGCTGCCCTCCTTTTTTGCGGCGGAAACTCAGTCGTCCCCCCTCTCACAGATCGCTTGAAAATCGGGATCGCAGCGCAACGGATCGAAATCAGCCTCCGTGTCAACCAACTCGCGGAAGACCGGGTCGAGAGCCAGGGCCTGGGCGAGATGCCGCAGCGCCCGGCGCTTCTGGCCCGCCACGCTCAGGTAGCAGGCCAGATTGTAGCGCAGGATCGCTTCGTCCGGCCTGAGGATCAACGCCTGCTCAAGCCTTTCGATGGCCAGCGGCAGCCGGTCGGTTCGCTTGTAGCACCAGCCCAGCGCGATGCAGACCGCCACATTGTTCGGCTCCATCCTGGCCGCCCGCTCCAGCGGCACCACCGCCTCAAGATACCGTTCCAGCGCCGCAATCCTTCGCCCCACAAGTAGAGCGAGTGGGCGTCGAACGCGGCCGGATCGCCCAGCCGATCCAAAGCTTGGAGCGCCTGCCGCGGCATATCCAGTTCGAGGTAGCCTTCAGCTTCGCGCTGAATTTTCGTCCGCTGCATGATGCGAACCCGATTCGCCATGATGTCGCCACCAGCAGAATACCAACTCGATTGCCCGTCTGAGAGGTTGTCTTTATCTGAGGTAACCGTTTACGGCGTCCCCAAGTTGTCCTCGGCTTTGTCCTCCATCACGTCCGCCTGGCTGCCGGCCTGATCGGTCACGATGGCCGGTAGCGGGGCGGCCTCTTCGCCGGCATCCGCGTCGAGAAATACTTCATCCGTTTCGGTCGCGTCCACGTCGCGGCGCAGCAGAAGGTAGATCGCGGCAGCGGCCGTCCAAAAATAGCTGAACAAGTAGCCCACCGCCAACAGTTTCACGCAGCCGGCCCAAAAGTGGATCGCCTGCACGCTCACTCCTGCGCCGCTGACGAGCAACTCATCGAGTTTGTCGCTGCCGCAACCCCAGCCGACGGACCAATAGCCCATCCATACCACGCCGGCGGCGAAGTTCCGCACCAACAGCCAACCGAGCCAGCCGATCAATCCGGCCACCACGGCATAGAACAAATAGTGCAGCGGCCGCTGGAACGTGTAGGCATAGGAGCGGCTCAGGGCGTCGAAGCTGTCCGTTCCTTCGGTGCTGATGGTGGCCCACATCAACGGCCAGCCGAACAGCAGCCCCAACAGCAGCAAGGCCATCAAGAGCCCGAGCACCAGCACCAAGGGCCAGAGGAAGATTCCCAGCCAAAGCCCGACCACGCGCATGATGATGCCCAGCACGGCAACCGGCAAGGCGGCCAGCAACACTCCGCCCACCGGCAGCAACGGCGCGGCAAAATAAGCGGGCCATTTCCGACAGGCATAGCGCAGCGCTCCGCCGAGACCAACATGCTCGCCGGCGGCCAATTGCACCGCGGCGATGCGGCTGATGGCCCCGCCGAAGAAGGCCCAGATCGCCGCGGCCAACACGCCACACAAGAGCACCGACGCCACGGCCCTAACCGATAATTTCGTGCCCTTCAGTCCTTCGGTGGCCGGCGACGAGAGCAACGCCCACACGCCAAAAACAGGATCGCGCGGCCCCCAATGGAGAGCCGCCTGCGTCTCCGGACCACCGGCTTTCGGCGGCACGGCGGGCTGTAGCCCGGGCTCGGGCTCGTGCCAAACGCGCCAAACCGATGGGAAACCGCCGCCGGAAGCGTCGGCTGATTGGGCACCGGCTCCGTGGCCACACGCCAGCAACACGCCGTGAAAGGTTCCAACCATGCCGTGGCGGGCGAGTCGGTGCCGAAGACGTTTCCGACGATGCCCCAGGCCAACGCCGTCAACAGAACACCTGCCGCCCCCAACAGTAGAACCCGCGCCGCAATCGCCAGCCGAAAGCTGCGCACGATGCTCAGCCAAGGAAAAAGCTCCGACCAAGCCACCGCCCGAACCGTCCCCTCATCGCGTTCGCTCATGGCAGAACTCCCCCTAGAGAAGGTGTGTGGATTCTCCGATCACAGGCATTATACGAGCGTTCGCTTTCCATGCAAGCCGGCTAATGGCGAAGGGAAGAGAGGAGAGGGGAGAAGGGGAATTAACCCTTAGTCAGCCTCCTCCGGACTGCTCGGCGGTTCCTCGCCTTCTTCCTCCGGGGGCGAGGCCTCCAATCCGTACCGCTCATCCAGCCAACGGCCCAGATCGATCGTCCGGCACCGCTGGCTGCAGAACGGCGGGGCCGGGCTCTCCTCCGGTCGGAACTGCTTGTCACAGATCGGGCAACGGTGAGACATAGGTAAATAGTGGATCGTCGATGGTGGATCGTGTGCAGGCTCGATGCTATCCACTACGGATCATTCACTACTGACTTTTTTCTTCTTCTGGCTCTTGCCGCTGTCGGCCTTTTGGGCCCCGTCGGAACTGCTGGGCGCGGCGCTGGTTTTCTCCGCGGCGGCCGCCTTCTTGTAGGAGTCGCTGCGGTAGTCGGTCTTATAGAAGCCGGAGCCCTTAAAGACGATGGCCGCCCCGGGCCCGATCAGCCGGCGAAGTTTCTTCCGCCCACACTCCGGACACTTCTGCTTGGGCTCTTCCTTGATCGACTGGAACAGCTCGAACGCGTGTTGGCACGCGTCGCAAACGTAATCATAGGTCGGCATGGCTCTCTCACTGGGCTTTGGAAACGATCACCTGGCTCGGGCGGACAACCCGATCGTGCAACTGGTATCCGTTCTGCGTGACCATCAAAACGGTGTTGGCCGGATGCTCGTCCGACGCCTGTTGCATCATGGCATGATGCACGTCGGGATCGAACGGCAGCGTGGAGGGCCTCGATCCGCTTGCAGTGGTGGCGCTCGAGGACGCCCTGCAACTGCTGGTGCACGAGCTTGATGCCGTCCAACAGCGCCGCGGCGTCGGCGTTTTTTTCCGCCGCCTGGATCGCCCGCTCTACGTTATCGAGCACGGGCAACAGATCTCGCAGCAGTCCGAGGTTGGCGTAGCGCAGCCGCTCGTCCAATTCGCGGGCGGCCCGCTTGCGGCAATTGTCCAGTTCCGCATGGCAGCGGAGCTCGCGGTCCTTGGCAGCCTGCAATTCGCTGCGAAGCTCGGCCACCGGATCGGCCACGGCGGGCCCCGGCTCGGCCTGCGATTCCGCCGGTGGCGATTCTGCCGGCGCGACCGCCAGCGGCGGCTTGGTGTCGGGCACAGCTTCCACCTTGTGATGATTGTGTTGATGTTTGCTCACGGTCAGAACAACTCCTTCAGTTTTTCAAAGAAACTCTTCCGCGTCGGGCTGACGTGCGTGCTCTCGATCTCGGCCAGTTTCCGGAGCGCCTCCTCGTGCTCGGGGGCCAGCGTCCGTGGCACTTCGATGTAGATCTGCACGTGCAGATCGCCGCGGCCGCGATAGCGCGGGTCGGGCATGCCGCGTCCCCGCAGCGTAAACACCTGCCCGCTCTGCGTGCCCGCCGGAATCGCCAGCTCCTCCCGCCCGTCGAGCGTCGGCACGTCGATCGTCGCCCCCAGCGCCGCCTGCGGATAGCTGATCGGCACCTGGCAGAGCAGCTCCCGACCCTTCCGCTGAAAAAGCGGATGCTCGGCGACGCTGATGAAGCAGTAGCAATCGCCCGGCGGACCGCCGTTGGGGCTCGGCTCGCCTTCTCCCTGCAATCGCAGGCGGTTCTGATCGTCCACGCCGGCCGGAATCTCGACCTTGCGGGTGATTTTCTTTTGCACGTAGCCCGCGCCGCGGCAGCCACTGCAGGCGTCACGGATCATCTGCCCGCTGCCGTGGCACGAAGGGCAGGTGCTTTGCAGCGAGAAGATGCCGGTCGATTGCACCACGCGGCCCTTGCCGCCGCAGTAGCGGCACATTTCGGGCTGCGTGCCCGGCCTGGCCCCCGTGCCGTGGCACGTCTCGCACGCCGCGTGCCGCATGAAATGCACCGTCTTCGTCGTGCCGCGGGCCGCCTCGAACAGATCGATCGCCACGTCGCAGCGGACGTCGCCCCCTTGCGCGATCGGGCCGTGCGGCCCCGGCCGCCGCTGAAGAAGTCGCCGAAGATTCCTTCACCAAAAATGTCGCCGAAGGCGTTGAAGATGTCCGAGATGTCGTGGAAGTGCGGCGCACCGCCCCCTTCCAAGCCGGCCTGTCCAAAGCGGTCGTACCGAGCCCGCTTCTCCGGATGGCTGAGCACCTCGAAGGCCTCGGCCGCCTCTTTGAACCGCACCACTGCCCCGTCATCGCCCGGGTTGCGATCGGGGTGGTACTTCATCGCCAGCTTGCGGTAGGATTCGGAGATTTGGGCTTCCGTGGCGGTCCGCTCGACGCCCAAGACTTCGTAGTAGTCGCGTTTGTCCGCCATTGTCGCCATGGCCAGGTTGGGGAACGATTGCCCGAATATAACATTCTACCTCGCAGCGGCACACGTAGGAGGCGTGATCGCGGCACGGCAAGTTCCAATAGCCGTCGGCGGAAGCCGACGGTTCAGATAATTGCCGGCAACCGCCGGCGGCTATCTCTTATCCTCCGTCCTCCAAGAAACCGGGCCACCCCCTTGGGGAGGTGGCCCTGCGGTGTCACCTACGGATTGAAGGCCGATTCGGCGGCTTCTGTCGTTGCAGCGGCAGTGTGACTGCCACCCCGACTCTTGCGCTTACCTACCGAACGCTTCCCTCCACCATCCGCTTCTTTTTGTCGTCCTTGTTCAAATCGGTCACCATCGTCTCGGTGGTCAGCATCAGCCCGGCGATGCTCGCCGCGTTTTGCAAGGCCGAGCGAACGACCTTCAGCGGATCGATGATGCCCGCTTTAAACATGTCTACATACTTGCCCGTGTTGGCGTCGTAGCCCATGTTGGTCGGCTTCTCGCCGACTTCGTCAGCCACGACCGAGCCGTCGATGCCGCTATTGTCGGCGATCTGACGGATCGGCATGCTCAACGACCGCAGGATGATATCCACGCCGATCTTCTCATCGCCGCGGGCCGCGCCGCGGGCCTTCTCGACCGCCTCGCGGCAACGCAACAGCGCCACGCCGCCGCCCGGCACAATGCCTTCCTCGGCCGCGGCCCGAGTGGCGTGCAGGGCGTCCTCCACGCGGGCCTTCTTCTGCTTCATCTCGGTCTCGGTGTTGGCGCCTACCGACACCACGGCCACGCCGCCGCACAGCTTCGCCAACCGCTCCTGGTACTTCTCGCGATCATAGTCGCTCTCGGTGGTTTCGATCTGGCTGCGGAGTTGATCGCAGCGGGCGCGGATGTCGGCCTGCTTGCCGGCGCCCTCGACGATCGTCGTCGCGTCCTTGTCCACAGTGATCTTCTTGGCGCGGCCGAGTTGCTCGAGCGCCACGTTCTCCAGCTTCACGCCCAGGTCTTCGCTGATGACCGTGCCGCCGGTCAGGATGGCGATGTCGCCCAGCATGGCCTTGCGGCGATCGCCGAAGCCGGGGGCCTTCACCGCGCAGATCGGCAAAATGCCGCGGAGCTTGTTCACCACCAGAGTGGTCAGCGCCTCCCCTTCCACGTCCTCCGAGACGATCAACAGCGGCTTGCCGCGCTGCATCACCTTTTCCAGAAGCGGAATCAGATCGCGCAGGTTGCTGATCTTCTTCTCGTGGATGAGGATGTAGGCGTCTTCCAGCAGGCAATCCATCTCCGGGGCGCGGTTGATGAAGTAGGGCGACAGGTAGCCCTTGTCGAACTGCATCCCCTCGACGATCTCGTAAGTCGTCTCGGCCGTCTTGCCCTCTTCGACGGTGATCACGCCGTCCTTGCCGACCGTTTGCATGGCCTCGGCCAGCAAGTTGCCGATCGTCGGATCGTTGTTGGCGCTGATCGAACCGACGCTGGCCATCTCTTCCTTGCCCGCTACCGGCTTGGCCAAGGTTTTCAGATGGGCAACGGCGGTGTCGACGGCCTTTTCGATGCCGCGGCGGATGGCCGTCGGATTGCTGCCCGCGGCGATGTTCCGCAGACCTTCGCGGAAGATGGCCCGGGCCAACACCGTGGCGGTCGTGGTGCCGTCGCCGGCGACGTCGGACGTTTTTGAGGCCACTTCGTTCACCAGCTTGGCGCCCATGTTCTCGAAGCGGTCTTCCAACTCGATCTCTTTGCTGACCGTCACGCCGTCCTTGGTGACGGTGGGCCCGCCGTACGATTTGTCGAGGATCACGTTGCGGCCGGTGGGGCCCAAGGTGACCGCGACCACGTCGGCCAGTTTCTCGACCCCGCGAAGGATGCGCTCGCGGGCGTTATGCGCATAAAGGAGTTGTTTGGGCACTGTCGGTGATCCCTTCTATGATTATGTGTTCTGGAGTGTCTTCCTTCTCTTCTTCGTGCTCTTCGTGTCCTTCGTGGACACCGATGGTTACTTCACGACCTTCGCCAGAATATCGGACTCGCGGACGATCTTCACTTCGCGGCCGTCGATTTCGATCTCGCTGCCGCTGTACTTGCCATAGATCACCTCGTCGCCGACGACCACGGAGAGCTTGCCGCGCTCGCCGCTATCGAGCAGTTTGCCCGGTCCCACAGCCAGCACCGTGCCGCGCTGCGGCTTTTCCTTGGCCGTGTCGGGCAACACGATGCCCCCGGCGGTCATCTCTTCCGCCTCGACCGGCTCCACGACGACGCGATCATCCAACGGCCTCAAGTTGATTTCCTTCGACATAGTCCATTTCCTTGAATTGAAGTATGTGTTGATTTGTACTGATCAGAAGTCCATGCCGCCCATTCCACCCATTCCACCCATGCCGCCGCCCATCCCACCCATGCCGCCCATGCCGCCGCCCATCCCGCCGGGGCCGCCATGGCCGTGCCCGGCCGGCTCTTCGTCCTTGGGAATTTCGGTGATCAGGCACGAAGTGGTCAGCAGCAGCGAAGCGACGCTGGCGGCGTTCTGCAAGGCCGTGCGGACTACCTTGGCCGGATCGATGATGCCCGCCTCGACCAGGTCGCAATAGCTGTCCCTGTCGGCGTCGTAGCCGTCCGACTTGCCCTTCATCTGCCGCACGCGGTTGACGACCACCGCCCCGTCCTGGCCGGCGTTATCGGCGATCGACCGCAGCGGGGCGCTCAAAACGTTGCGGACGATTTTGGCCCCCAAGGCCTCGTCGCCGCTGAGGTCCAGCTTATCGATGGCCTTCTCGCTGCGGAGCAAGGCCACGCCGCCGCCCGGCACGATGCCTTCTTCCAAGGCGGCCTTCGTGGCGTGCTGGGCGTCTTCCATCAACGCCTTCCGCTCCTTCATTTCGCTTTCCGTGGCCGCGCCCACATTGATCTCGGCAACGCCGCCGGCCAGCTTGGCCAGCCGCTCTTGGAGCTTCTCGCGGTCGTAGTCGCTCTTGGTCCCTTCGATTTCCTTGCGGATCTGATCGGCGCGGCCTTCGATGGCCTTCTTGTCGCCGCCGCCGCCGATCATCGTTGTGTCGTCGGCCGAGATCAAGACCTTTCGCGCACTGCCCAGGTCGGAAAGCTTGACCGAATCGAGCGTCACGCCCAGGTCCTTGAAGATGGCATTGGCAGCGGTCAGAACGGCGATGTCGCCCAACATGGCCTTGCGGCGGTCGCCGTAGCCGGGCGCCTTCACCGCCGCGACGTTGAGGATGCCCCGCAGCTTGTTCACGACCAGCGTCGCCAGGGCTTCACCTTCCACGTCCTCGGCGATGATCAACAGCGGCTTGCCCGCCTTGCTTACCGCCTCCAACAGCGGGATCAGATTCTTGGCGTTGGAGATCTTCTCTTCGTGGATCAGCACCAGGCAATTCTCGAACTCGACGGTCTGGTGATCCTGATTGGTGACGAAGTGCGGCGAGAGGAAGCCGCGGTCGAATTGCATGCCCTCGACCACGTCAACCGTGGTTTCGGCCTGCTTGCCTTCCTCGACGGTGATCACTCCATTCTTGCCGACCTTCACAAACGCGTCGGCGAGCACGGCGCCGATCGTCGGATCGTTGTTGCCGGCGATCGTGGCCACCTGGGTAATTTCCTTCTTGTCTTTTTCATTGACCGGCGTGGACATTCTCTTGATCGACGCGGTCACCGCCTCGGTGGCGGCGCTGATGCCGCGGCCCAGGGCCATCGGATCGGCGCCGGCGGCCACCATCCGCAGCCCTTCCAGATAAATCGCCTCGGCCAACAAGGTGGCGGTCGTCGTGCCGTCGCCGGCGACGTCGCCCGTCTTCGTGGCGGCTTCCTTGACCAACTGGGCGCCGAGGTTCTCGAACGGATCGTCCAAGTCGATCTCCTTGGCCACGCTGACGCCGTCTTTGGTGATTTTCGGAGCGCCCCAACCCTTGTCGAGCACGGCGTTTCGGCCGCGGGGGCCCAGCGTGCTCACCACAGCCCGGGCCAACTTACTAACCCCGGCCGCCAGCGGCTGCCGAGCCTCGTCTTCAAAGACCAACTGTTTTGCCACAGCGGATTCCTCCTGTTGCTGGCGTTTGTGGGAAATGTTTTGGGGGATTCGGCGTCAACAGCGCGACCACGAATGGCAGCCGCGCAGGTTTCCCGTCCCCTCATTGCAACCGCTGTGCCAATGTGGCGGACCGACGGCGCAATTCTTTAAGTGACAAAGGCTTGCGACGTGGTCCATGGGATAGGGCTCGCAAACGCTTGGCGGCGAGTCTTGCTCGGCATGTCATTTTGGCAGGCAGCCCGAAGAGCGTGATCTTCTCGCCGGGGAGTAACACGCGGGTGGTTAGCCGCATCCCATCGAGCCCGCGGTTGCGTCATCGGGATTCGCCACTCAGACTTACGCAAAGCCCCCATCAATACTTCCCGACGCCCCCGGAACACTGGCGTCACACACGCGGCTACAAGGGCAGATATTCGACTCGACTTTGCAAATCCTCGCGATCGGCGACTTTCGCGATCAGCTCGAGTTCGACGATGATCTGTCTCACCGTGAGTCGGAACTGGTGAACGTAGACGATTCCCGAAAATGGCCGCTTGCTCTCACTCCAGCGGTCTGCAATCGCCAAGAAATCGTCATCGTGCGTGAAGAAAACGCGATTTAATTCGGCCGCCCGATCCAGAAGGCGCTCATCGTCCCACTCGGCAGCGCCATCTTCGTAAGCTGTCTGGACATCCACGCCGCGTTGCCGCAGCCCCGCGGCAACCGCCGCCCGCACGTTGTGGTCCAGATAGAGCGCGACGCTCACGGCAGCAGGCCTTTGGCTTTGAGCTTCACCTTCAACGGCGAGGGGCCCAACGTGGACTCACTCTTCGCGCGCAACTCCTCCGACCTGGCCATGCGCCGGGCGATGTCCGCGTCCAGCTCGCCCTGGTGGTCGTAGTAATAGGCCAACGCGCTGTGGATTTCGCCCAGACTCAGATGAGGAAACTCGCGGTGGATTTCCTGGGCGTCCGAACCGTGCGCAAGATGGTCGAGCACGATCTCCACAACCTTGACGCGTGATCCGGCCAATACCGGCACGCCATCCGGGCCGATCGTGATATGGGCATATTCGACAGTTGACATGGCCGATTCCCTCCAAAAGCCCCCGCTATTAGTATAGCAGCCGCCCTGTCGCCTGCCACTTTCTACCCCGGCGTCCACAGTTTCCCGCCGCCGCGGCCCGGCTCGGCACTGTCGGGCGTCCAGAGCTTGCCCGGCTCGGGCGCCGCCTGTTCTTCGGCGGCCATGCCCGGTTCCGCCGCGGCCTCGGGGCCGATGGCTGGCGTGCCGTCCGGATTCAACAGGCCCACGTCGATCAGCATGTGCGTCAGCGCCTCGCCCACGCCGGGCTCTTCCAGGTGACGCTGCTGAAGATGCTCGATCAGCCGCATCGCTTCCGGCCCCTCGTGCCGGACGAAACGCAACGACAGCTCCATCAGGTCCCATGACGCACAGGACCGCTTCTTCGCTTCTGCCGCGCGGCGGCCTTGATTGATGAGTTCCAACGCGCGAGCCACGTCCTCCTCGATCCGAACCAAGGTGGCGTAAGCGTGCTGCTGGTGATCGCTGCCGGCGAGGCCTGGCCGGGCGATGATCGCCTCGGCAAACTTCCGCAGCGCCGGCCGGATGCCGAAGGCGCCCGCCCGATAGAAGGCCGTTCGCAACTCCTCGTCGGAGAGCGCGGCCGCGTGCAACCGCGCCAGCCGCACGAGCGGAATCGCCATCACCGGCTGTTGCTTCGGATCGATCGGCCCAAGCGTCGGCAGGCCGAGCTGCTGGCGAAGTTCATTGAAGTCGAACTGGCCGGGCATCTGCGCCACCCAATGTTCCAGCACCATGATGGCCGCCAATACTCGCACCCGGCTGCCCTGGTCGCCGGCCGCGTCGCGCGGCGAGCGGCCGCCGAGCACGCCCAGCTTCAGATCGGGCCAGCGATGGAAAACCGCCTCCTTCTGGTACTGCGCCGACCAGCGCGCGAATTTGCTCGGGCAACGCGCCTCGCGGCGGCTGCCACGCCGTGCGGAGCAATTTCTGGCTGGCCGACCACTCGCCGACCACTTCCTGCTTGGCTTGCGCCGCGAGCGCCTCGCCGGCCACCTCGCGGAGCAAGGCGACCACCACCGGCGCCTCGTCGGCCGCCACGCCCATCACCTCCAGCCGAGCCTCGCGATCCGTTTGCCGCCCAAACAGCAGGGCCTGACCGAGCAGCCGCGGGATATTGTCCACGCTCAGCCCGTCAGCCGATTCCGGCATGGGCCGGTCCAACAGCATGTACACGGCTTTCGGCGGCGGTGACTCGGCGTTGCCCAACTGCGCCGGATCGAACGGCAGCGGCCGCAACCGCGGCGCCGAGAGCATCGCTTCCTGCGCCTTCTCGACATCCTTGACCGTCCAGACCAGGTTGAACATTTTCAGCCGGTCGCCCAACGGGTCGCTCGCCAGGAACATGGCCATGGCCTCGGCCTCGACGGCATCCTCGAAGCCATCGGTCTCGGCGGCCCGCAGCGCGGCATACTTCCGCAAGGCGTCGATGCAGCCCGGGTTGTCGGCTGCCCAACCGCGGAACGTGGCCAGATTCGCCAAATGGCCGGCGCGTCGGCCACTTCGGCCGCCAACGCCGCGAACCGCTGGGCGACGGTTTGCCAATCCCCGATGCTGGCCGGCTTCAGGGCTTCATCGAAGCGGTTTTTCCACGCCACGCCCGGCGGACAGACCGCCAGCGGCGGATCGCTGCGCAACAACAACGGGATGTCGCTCGCCCGGCTCATCGCGGCCAGCAGTTCCATGATGTGCGGGTCCTTCTCCGCGGAAATGTCTGCTTGCAGTTCCAGGAGCGCCGGGCGGGCAGCGGAAAACCGGCGTGCAGCAGGCGCCGGCCACCAATCCCATCGCCTGATACGTCCGGCCGGCCAGCGCGCCTCCGGCGGCGCGCATCGCGCGCTGGATCAGGTCGAACGCCTTCCGCGCATCGGTCGTGCCGGCCACGATGGCCGACTCAGCCAGCGCGACCTGGTTGTTCGGATGCTTTGCCAGGAACTTCGCGGCGGCGGCCCGGGCCGCCGTTGACTGATCGGTCGCTTGCAGCAACTCGCACCGCGTGGCCAGCAGGCATGCCCGATCGCGCCCGGCTCCTGCGCCAGCAGATGGTTGACGTGCTTCAAGCAGGCCAGGTGCTGCTCGCCCTCCATCATGCGGTCGATCTTCTGCAACTCGGGCAGAAAATCGCTGCAACAGAACTTGATCTTCTTGCCGGTGCCCCCGGGGCAAAGCGAATAAGCGTCGATGGCCATCAGCGTGGATATTAATTTCGTGGGTAGCGATTCGTGGATAAACGAAAAAAATGATGAAGGATGAATGCTGAATGATGAATATCCGACATCCTGCATTCATCACTCATCATTCATCATTTCTACTTCACCGCCAGATTTCCTTCGCGGAAGGCGGCCGCCATGGCCAGCGGCACCTCGGCCTCGGCCAGCACCACCTGGGCCCGGTTGCGGGCGACTTGGGCCTTCATTTCCTGCTCGCGCGCCGTGGCCTGGGCCCGCCGCTGCTCGGCCTTCGCCCGCGCCACCCGCGTGTCGGCCTCGGCCTGATCGGCCTGAAGCCGGGCGCCGATGTTCTGGCCCACGTCGATGTCGGCAATGTCGATCGAGACGATCTCGAACGCGGTCTGGGCGTCGAGCCCCCGCTCCAACACGGCCTTCGAGATGCGGTCCGGGTTCTCCATCACCTGGAGATGGCTGTCGGAAGAGCCGATGGCTGTGATGATGCCTTCGCCCACCCGCGCGATGATCGTCTCTTCGGTCGCCCCGCCGATCAACTGCTCGATGTTCGTCCGCACGGTCACCCGGGCGCGGACCTTGAGCTCCACGCCGTTCTTGGCAATCGCGCTGAGGGTCGAGCGGCCCGACCGCTTGGGATCGGGACAATCGATCACCTTGGGATAGACGCTCGTGCGCACGGCGTCGGCCACGTCGCGGCCTGCCAAATCGATGGCCGCGGCGCGGTCGAAGTCCAGATCGATGTCGGCCCGATGGGCGGCGATGATCGCCTTGATCACGTTGGGCACGCTGCCGCCGGCCAGAAAGTGGGCTTCCAATCGCTGGGTGGTGATGCCGGTCTGCGACTCCTTGCCGATGCCCGCCTGCACCGACATGACCTTGCCCTGCACGATGGTGTACGTGTCAACGCGGCGGAATCGCATGCCGATCAGGCTCAGCAGGTTCACATTGGCGTTCGACATGTAGGCGCGGAACCAGATTTTTCCGAAATTGGCCACCACGGCCACCACGACGACGGCAACCACGACCAGCACGGCCGCGACCACCACCCAGGCCGGCGACAGCGCGGCCGCGAGAATCGGCATTCCCCAATACATGATATTTCTCCTCCGCTGTGAGCCAATGGCGGCCCCGAAGTCGCCGGTGCTTCGTGTGCCATGCCCGCGGTTGCGTGGGCACGCCAGTCGCGGCAACGGCTGGCACAGGCCACACAAGCGTGGCCGCAGCCCCCACCGGCGCCACCGCATTAGCATAGCCGATGGCGCCTCGGGCAAGAAGTGCCCCGCGCAGGGGGAACACCGTCGAACGTGGCGAACTACGAGATTCGATCTGCGTTTGCCCGCATTGGTTCGGCAGTTCCACTACCGGACCGCCGCTCCCCCCATGCGAAAATTTCGCTCCCGGCCGTCTCGATCAGCTCCCCAGCCACCTCGTATGCTTGCCCGGAATTCGCTACAATGCCGGTTTCCAAAAACAGGACGGAGCCGACATGGCGAAGGCACTGTGGACATCCCCCTGCCAGGGCAGCCACTCTGGACCGACCGCGAAGATAGCGGCGCTCTGGCGCCCTGCCATTTTTTCGCCGGCCCCGAGAACCGGCTGGTCGAGGTGGCCGTCCGCTCCGTGGTCGATGACGTGCCCAACAGCTACAATCCGCTGGTGTTCTTTGGGCCCAGCGGAACGGGCAAGTCGCATCTGGCCCGCGGCATCGCCGCCGTCTGCAAGGCGCCGCAATCGCCGCCATCGCGTCGTGGCCACCACGGCGGTCGATTTCGCCCGCGAGTTGGCCGAAGGCATCGAGACGCAGGCCGTCGACGAGTTTCGGGCCAAATATCGCGCGGCGGCGCTGTTGGTCTTCGAGGACCTTGGCCAGTTGGCCACGCGAAAATCGGGCAAGCTGAGCGCCCAGGAAGAGTTCATCCACACGCTCGACGCGCTGCTGGCCGACGGGCGATGGGTGGTTGTAACCGCCTCGGCGGCGCCGGCCGAGTTGCCCGGCATCCTGCCCGCCTTGCAGAGCCGGCTGACGGCCGGCCTGACGATCCCCTTGGCCCCGCCCGGCCCCGAAACGCGGCTGGCCGTGCTCCGGCAGTTGGCCGCGATTCGCAACGTCGAGTTACCCGACGCCGTCGCGCAACTGTTGGCCGAAGGGCTCACCGGCACCGTGCCCGAGTTGGCCGGCGCGCTGGTGCAATTGATGATGCGGGCCCATGTGGCCGGCGATCCGATCGACTTGCCCGCCGCGAAGCGATATTTGTCGGTGCGAAACGGCAAACGGCGGCAGCCTACCCTGCACGAGATCGCGTTGGCCACCGCACGGCACTTCTCACTGAAGCTCTCCGACCTGCGCAGCCCCGTGCGGCGGCGAGCGCTGGTCACCGCCCGCGGTGTCGCTGTCTACTTGGCTCGACACTTGACTCACGAAAGTCTGGAAGAGATCGGCCATTACTTTGGCGGCCGCGACCATACTACGGTGATCCATAGCTGCCGCAAAACCGAGGAGTTGCGGCAAACTGATCCGGCGATCGCCGAGGCTATTGCACGCGTGCAAAAGGAATTGTGGAAAACATGACGGCCACATGTTGACAGACCCTGCCCCCTTGCGCGGGTAGCAACATTCCTGGCGGCGCCCTCAAGGAATCCCCTAGCCATCGTCTTGGTACTAACCTTATGCCAACGCAAGATCGACGCGTTTTCCACAGGCGGCGGCTTTCCCTTGCCATACGTAAAGTCAACCGCTCTCGGGGATTACATGACCAGATGGCCGGCCTGTAAACATCTCGGGCCGGCACACTAATACTGTTGCTGTAAGAAAAATACAAGAAAGGTACATGACGCCCATGAAAGCAACCTGCGAACGCGACAAGCTGTTGCACGCCTTCCAAATGGCGGCGAGCGTGGCCCCGGCACGGAGCCCCAAGCCGATCCTGCAAAACGTCAAGCTCGAAGTCACCCCGGAAGGCGCAATCCTGATGGGCACCGATTTGGAGGTTGGCATCCGGGTCGACGTGCTGGGTTTCTCGGTGGAAGCCCCCGGCAGCGTCGTCTTGCCACGCGATCGCTTCGGCAAGATCCTCACGGAAAGTTCCGACGAGAAACTCAACCTCGAAAGCGATGGCCACAAGGTGCTGGTTCGCGGGCAGCGGAGCGAGTTTCAGCTCCCCTCCGAGAACCCGGACGAGTTCCCCAGCGTGTTGGCGTTTGAGGAAACGAAGTATCACGAGATGCCGGCCCGTTTCTTCCGCGAAGTGGTGCGACGGACGATTTACGCCACGGATAATGAAAGCAGCCGTTACGCTCTGGGCGGCGTGCTGGTTGAGCTTTCGGCCAGCGCACTGACGGCGGTGGCCACCGATGGCCGCCGCCTGACCCGCCAGGAAGGACCGGCCAAGTCGGTTGGTGGACATGCGACCGGCGACAATATGACGATCATTCCTACCCGGGCAATGCAACTGATCGAGCGGGCGTTGGGCGACAATGAAGAAAATATCCAATTGGCCGCCCGTGAGAACGACGTGCTGGTGCGGAGCGGCCGGGCGACGATCTACTCGCGGTTGGTCGAGGGCCGCTACCCGAAGTGGCGTGACGTGTTTCCACGCCGTGAAGGCATGTTGAAGATCGAGTTGACCGTGGGGCCCTTCTATGCGGCAGTGCGCCAAGCGGCCATTGTCACCAGCGAAGAGCGCCGCGGCGTCGATTTCACCTTCGGCGGCGGCAAGATCGTGCTGGCCGGCCATGGCGCCGAGTTGGGCGAATCGCACATTGAACTGCCGATCGCCTATGACGGCTCCGACGTGGGCATCACGCTCGACCCGCGGTTCCTGAGCGATTTCCTTAAGGTGTTGGATCCCCAACAGACGTTTACCGTAGAGCTCGCGCGATGCGGAAAGTGCCGCGGTTTGCAGCACCGAGGACGGCTACGCGTACGTGGTTATGCCCCTGGCGCGTGAACAATAGAAGCGGATGAAAACGGGGACAGGCACCACAAGGAATGGTGGTTCGGATCGAGCAATGATACAAGCCTTTGCGGAGCCAGTCCCCGTTTTCATCAGGCCAGGGGCAGGGTGAGGGCAGGTTGGGCGGGTGGAAAAGGAATTCGACGATGAATCGCGGTCCGCAAAGCATCGGCAACGTGCTTTCTGAACTGATGTCGCGCCGCGGCTACGCTCGGGTGCAGAGCGCCGCGGCCTATGATGCGGCGTGGCGCGAAGCGGCCGGTTCGTTGGTCGCCGAGTACACCCGTGTCGGTGCTGCTCTGCCGCGGCACGCTCGAGGTGGTCGTCGCCAACTCGACCCTGGTGCAGGAGTTGGGCTTCCAGAAGCAACCGCTACTGGCCGCGCTGGCCGAACTGCTGCCGAATGAAGGAATCAAGCGCCTGCGGTTTCGCGTCGGGAATATTGAATAAAATAAAACCACAATCGTAAGAACCTTATGTCCGATAACCCGCAAGAACCCACCCCACCCTCCGACCTGAACACCTATCGCCTCGAGCGCTCCAAGGGCGACGCCGATTACAGTGCCAAGGACCTTGAACATCTCAGCGACCTGGAGCATGTCCGCGAGCGGCCGAGCATGTACATCGCCGACACGACCCCCCGCGGCCTGCACCATCTCGTTTACGAAGTGGTCGACAACTCGATCGATGAGGCGATGGCCGGCTTCGCCACCGAGATTTCGGTGGTCATCAACAACGACGGCTCAGTGACGGTCGAGGACAACGGCCGCGGCATTCCTGTCGAAGAGCATCCCGACCTGGGCTTCTCCACGCTGCAGGGCGTGATGACCGTGCTGAAGTTCGGCGGCAAGTTCAAGAAGGGGGCCTATCAGACTTCGGGCGGTCTGCACGGCGTGGGCGTCACCGTGGTCAATTTCCTCTCCGAGTGGTGCGAGGTGGAAGTCCGCCGCCAGGGTCACGTCTATCAGCAGGAGTACGAGCGCGGCGTGCCGGTGGCCGACGTCCGCCGCATCGGCCGCACCGACAAGGTCGGCACCAAAACCACCTTCAAAGCCGATCCGCAGATTTTTCCCAACACCAATTTCCAATACAGCATCCTCTATCGCCGCTTGAAGGATTTGGCCTTCCTCAACCGCGGCGTGAAGATTGTCTTCCGCGACCAGCGCACCGGCGATGGCGAGACGTTTCTGTATGAGCGCGGCATCATCGAGTTCGTCGAGGATCTCAACCGTGCCAGCGAGCCGGCCCACGAAGACATCATCTACGTGGCCGGCGAGTACGAAGGCGTCGGCCTGGAAGTGGCCATGCAATACTCCGCCGAGTTCACCGAGAACGTCCACTCGTTCGTGAACAACATCAGTACGATCGAAGGCGGCACGCACGTCTCGGGCTTCCGCGCCGCCATCACCCGCACGATCAACGCCTACGGCAAAAAAGCCAACCTCTACAAAGACCTCGCCCCCAGCGGCGACGACTGCCGCGAGGGCCTGACGGCCGTCATCTCGCTCCGCGTCCCCGAGCCCCAATTCGAAGGCCAAACCAAAACCAAGCTCGGCAACGGCGAGATCGAAGGCATTGTCAACTCGGCCGTCGGCGACTACCTGGCCAAGTATCTCGAAGAGAATCCGAAGACGGCCAGGATCATCGTCCAGAAGGGCCTCCTCGCGGCGGAGGCCCGCGAAAGCGCCCGCAAGGCGCGGCAACTCGTCCGCGAGCGCAAGGGCGCGCTCAGCGGCGGCGGATTGCCCGGCAAACTCCGCGATTGCACCAGCCGCCAGGTCGAACTCTGCGAGCTCTACCTGGTCGAAGGCGATTCGGCCGGCGGCAGCGCCGAAGGCGGACGCATCCGTGAGTATCAAGCCATCCTCCCGCTGCGGGGGAAGATCATCAACGCTTACAAATCACGCGATGACAAGGTGCTGGCCAACGAAGAGGTCCGCAGCATGATCTCGGCCATCGGCGCAGGCATCGGCGACGAAATGGACCTCGCCAAGCGCCGCTACAGCAAAATCATCATCATGACCGACGCCGACGTTGACGGCTCGCACATCCGCACCCTGCTGCTGACCTTCTTTTACCGCCAGATGTACGACCTGGTGCGCGGCGGCTACGTCTACGTGGCCCAACCGCCCTTGTTCCGCGTGCGGCACAAGAAAGAAGTCTACTACGTGCAGACCGAAGAGGAGATGAAGGCCCAGTTGCTCGATGCCGGGCTGGCCGACGCCGTCTTCGAGCCGGGCGACAGCCGCACGATCCGAGGCAAGGAGATGGAACGCCTCTGCCGCACGCTGGCCGCCTTGGAAGAATCGCTGTTGGCGCTGGAGCGGCGCGGCATCAGCCTCCGCGCCCACGCCGGGCGACGCGACCCGGCCAGCGGCCGGCTGCCCATCTTCCATGTCTTTCTCGGGCAGCAGGAGCACTGGTTCACCACCCGCGAAAAGCTCGACGAGTTCGTCGCCGCCCAGGAGCAGGAGGTGGGCGAGGAACTCGATCTGGCCGACAACGGCAACGAGGCCTCAGGCGAAGCGGCCGAGCCCCGCAGCAAGCTGCACATCGTCGAACTGCACGAAGTCCGCTCGATCAACAACCAACTGACCGCGCTGCGCGGCATGGGCTTCGACATCGAGAGCCTGATCCCTCAAGAGCGGACCGGCATCGAAGAGCCCCGCTATCGGCTCCGCCGCGGCGAGCTGACCACGGGCCTGGACGACCTGCGCGGCCTGTTGGCGGCCATCCGAGCGGCCGGCGAAAAGGGCCTGCAAGTGACCCGTTTCAAGGGCCTGGGCGAAATGAACGCCGAGGAGCTCCGCGAAACGACGCTCGACCCGGCCAATCGCACGCTCCTGAAAGTGAAGATGGACGACGCCAGCGCCGCCGACGATCTGTTCCGCATCCTGATGGGCGACAAGGTCGAGCCCCGCCGCGAGTTCATCGAAAAACACGCGCTGGAAGCGAGGAATTTGGATGTGTAATCGTGGGATCTCGGCTGGCCGACCCCGGCCGCCGATGCCTTCCCTGGGGCGGCCATGGAACGGCTACCCCGGACGTTTACTTGGGATGGGGCCTGTTCCGCCTCTCGGCAGCCAGCCTGGCCTCAGGGGATGCGGCGTGCGACCAGCGAACAAACAACTTTTGCAACTGCTGGTCCATCCGGCGACTGAAACGCAAATAGGCCCGCAATTCTACGCGGACCGGCACGTCCCAGTGGTCGCGGCGGATTAGCACACCCTCGTTGGCGATCAACTTGTTGCTCATGGCTGCATCCCTCCCGCCCTCACTAACAATTACGGGGCGCATCAGCGGAGGGTTCGCCTGAAAAGGGGGGCTTCGGCCGGCGTCACTCGGATCGGCCCGGCGAAGCGGCCTCGATCGGCTTGGTGAGGCGAATTGCCTTGCGGCCTTCGTAAACCCCGGGCCGGCCATGGAACCGCGGTATCCCTTCGATCGAGACCACGGCCGGGCTGTCCGCCGCCGTCTCCGTGGCGATGATGTCGCCCACGCGAAGATCGGCCAACTGGTCGGCGGCAATCGGCGTCTCGGCCAAAGTCACGCCCATTTCGACCGTCGAAGGAACAACCGAATCGGCGGCCGTCGGCGAGCCGTCGGCTGATCGCCATTGTCCGATCCGTTCCAGCGCGCGGCACGGAACACACAGGCACATCATGCCCTGCGTCTGGCCGATCGCCAGCTCGAAGCCGATCAACACGACCTCCTCGTCGGAGGGCAGCACCCGCAACGGCCGCGGGTTGCTCTCCACCTGCAACACGTCGAGTTGCAGGTCGAAGACGTCTTTCCAGCCGCTGCGAACTTCATCGAGGAACAGGCCGACGATCCGGGCCGTCAGGCGGCTGCTCGATCGCCGTCAACGAGGAGCCCACCTCGCCGCTGGGCGGTTGTTCCTCGTCCGCCGCGCCCAGCAGGCGGTCGATCATCGCCAACAGGATCGGCGGCTCGATATCCAGCAACAGGCGCTCTTCCAGCACGGCGGCCCGGAGCACGTGGAAACAGGTGGACTCGCCGAGATGATCGAGGAACTCGCCGTAGGTCCGCCTCTCGACGCCGACAAGGGTCACGTCGGCGCGGCTTCGCAAGAGGGCCGAAAGGGCCGCGGCAAACTCGCCGGCAACGCGCTGGTGCACGTTGCGCAGCCATCGCAACGGCTGCGGGCCCTTGCGCGGGTCATCGTCGGTTCCCTGGCCCATCGGTCGATCCTTCAGTCGCTTGGGTGGCAGCGATGGCGTTTGACGTCCTAACCTCTTACCTGCCCGTGGCCGTAGACAACGTACTTGTAACTGGTCAATTCGTTGATGCCGCAGGGGCCGCGGGCGTGAAACTTGTCGGTGCTGATGCCGATCTCCGCGCCCAGGCCGAACTCGCCGCCGTCGTTGAATCGCGTGCTGGCGTTGATCATCACCGCCGAGCTGTCGATCCGCGCGGCGAACTGCCGGGCCGCGTCCAGATCGCGGGTCACGATCGCCTCGGTGTGCTGCGAGCTGTAGCGGTTGATGTGTTCGATCGCCTCGTCCAACGAATCGACCACCTTGCAGGAGATGATCGGGCCGAGGTATTCGGCGGCGAAGTCGGCCTCGGCGGCCGGCTTGGCCGCCGGCAGCAGCTCGCAGCGTGCGCTGGTCGCCGCGGATTTCGATGCCGCGATCCAGCAGCGCCTTGCCGATCCGCGGCAGCAAGGCGCCGGCCGCCGCGGCGTGGACCACCAGCGACTCGGCCGCGTTGCACACGCCCATCCGCTGACACTTGGCGTTGATGACGATCTTCTCGGCCATGTCCGGCATCGGCCGACTGGTCGAGGTAAACGTGGCAGTTGCCGGCGTAGTGCTTGATGACCGGCATGCGGGCTTCCTCGCTGACGCGGCGGATCAGGCTCTCGCCGCCGCGGGGAATGCAGACGTTGATCATACTCGGGCATGTGGAGCAGGCGGCCTACGGCGGCCCGATCCGTCGTGTTCACCAGTTGTATGGCGTCGTCGGGCAAGCGGGCTTCGACCGCCGCTTCGGCCAGGATGGCCGCAATGGCGGCATTGGAATGGGCCGCCTCTTTGCCGCCGCGAAGGATCACGGCATTGCCCGCCTTGACGCACAGGGCGGCCGCATCGGCGGTGACGTTGGGCCGCGATTCGTAGATGAAGAAGATCACGCCCAGCGGCACCCGCACCTTCTGCACCTCCAGACCATTGGGCCGGACGGAGCTCGAAATGATCTCGCCGATCGGCTCGGGCAGGGCCGCCACGTCCTCCAGCCCCTTGGCCATCTCGGCAATGCGTCGCGGGAGTGAGCCGGAGGCGATCGACGGCCGCCTCCGACAGTCCGTAGCCGGGCGCGGCGGCAATATCGAGGCCATTGGCCTCGGCCAAGGCAGCCGCACGCTCGCCCAGCAGTCGGGCCGAGCGCACCAGCCACTGCCGCTTTTGAGTCGCCGTTGGCAGTGGCGAGCTCCTGGGCGGCCCGTTTCGCCCGCCGGGCCACGTTGACACAGTACTGTTCCAGTTCGTTCATGGTCTCAATCCCACCCTGGAAGTATCCTCGACCGCCGCCGCGAAGTCAACGTCGATTGGGACTTCAAGGGGGACAGTCCCATTTTCGTTGACGCGAAAATTGGGACAGTCCCCACCGGTCGCCGCTTCAGGTCAGGCCACCGGTCGCTTGAAACAACAGCAGGGCCTGGCGAACGGCCGCCACATCGTGCACGCGGAGAACTTGTACCCCCTGCCGGGCGAGCGACAACGCCACGCCGATCGTGCCGGCCGTGCGATCCCACGGCGGCATACGCCGATGGCAGACGCGTGGCCGGCCGCCGTTTCGCTCGCTTCCGCCACCGGCCGCATTGCCGCCTCGGCCACAAACCGTTTCCGCGAATGGCCGATCAACAGCGGGCAACCCAAGGCGTGGAACTGCCACGCGTTGGCCAACAATTGAAGGTTGTGGGCGGTCGTTTTGCCGAAGCCGATGCCGGGGTCCAAGGCGATGCGATCGCGCTGGATGCCGGCGGCCAGCAAGGCATCGCGGCGGCGGCGGAGGTATTCGAGCACTTCGGCCACGACGTCCCCATAGACGGGGTCCCGCTGCATGGTCCGCGGCGTGCCTTGCATGTGCATGGCGCAGACCGCCGCTGCCGCTTTCGACCGCCAGCGGCAGCATGGCCGGATCGCCGGCCAGCGCGGTAATGTCGTTGATGATCTCCGCGCCGGCATGAATCGCATGGCGGGCCACCAGCGCCTTCGAAGTGTCGATCGAAATCGGCAGCTTGGTTTGCCGTCCGAGCGCGCCGACGACCGGCATCACGCGGCGGAGTTCCTCTTGAACGTCGACCGGCTCGGAATCCGGCCGCGTGCTCTCACCGCCGATGTCGAGAATGTCGGCGCCCTCGGCGGCAAGCCGCAGGCCATGTTCCACGGCCATGTCGGCGTCGAAGCAGTGTCCGCCGTCGGAAAAGCTGTCCGGCGTGACGTTGATGACGCCCATCAACAAGGGCAACTTGCCGCTAGCGAGCGTGCAGGTGCGAAGTTTCCAGCATGCGGCGGGGTGAATGTCGGCGTACATGGTCAAAAGGGGACTGTCCCGATTTTCGCGGCGAGCACGACTTTCGCACGGCAGGGCGTGGTTCCAATGGCCGCGAAAATGGGACTGTCCCCTCACGGTGCCAATAGAGAATATCCACGATCCGTCGGCCGTTGACAACCGCCTACCACGGTTTTTCCATCAGCCCGACGATCTGTTCGGCCAGGTTGCAAATGGCCTGTTGTTGGGCGGTGGCGATCGACTGGCCGACTTCGGGCGCGACTTCGCCCGAGCCCGCCACGTTGACGAGTTCGGCGGGACAAGCCACTGAGCCGGGCTTGCGAAGCTCGGCGCCCTTGCGGTCCACCCAATTCACTTGCATCCGCAGGTTGACCTGGCTTTGGCGGGAATCGCCGGTGAGGTCGGGCACCAGAACCTGCTTGTTTTCGCCGATCAGGCGGCAGGTCAACACGCTGTCGGCGTTCGGGTCGCCAACCACCTTGTAGGGTGTTCGCTTCTCGATCTCCTTAATCACCGCTTCCGTGATCCGTTCGCCCAAATTGCGGCGGAAACTGTTCGATCCGACGACGGGCACGTAAACGGTGTGGATCTCCGCCGGAAAGAGCGATTGATTGCCGATCTGGTAGCCGGCGCAGCCGCCGAGAATCATCAGCAGAATCGCCAACCCTTCTGTCGCCTTTCGCTCCGCGAAAGGAGCGATCAATCCACGCCACTTTCGCGGAGCGAAAGGCGACAGAAGGCTTTCCGCGATTTTATTCAGAACGTCAATCGTGCGGCTGGCCATCGTGCTACTTCTTCTCCGGATCGAACAAGCTGGTTAACCACTTGAAGTGGTTGGGCGGCAGGTCGGGCAGGTCCTTGATTTCGCCGAGCCGCTTCTCCGCCTCCTTGGCTTTATCGGTGTTGGGGAAACCATTGCACACGCTCGCATAATAGATCCGCGCCGCGCGATATTCCTGGCGATGGTCGTAGTATTGGGCCAGGATCAACTCGCGGTTGGCTTGTTCCTCGATAATCTGGGCCCTCGCCCGCGTGACGCGTTCGCGTTCGGGACCCAGCTTGTCGCCATATTGCTTGAGCGTTTGCTCGGCCAGCTTGCCGGCGTCGTTCAGCGGAGCGCCGTCATACCATGCCCCCTGGTAGACGCGCATCTTCGCCTGAAGTCCCAGCAAATGGGCCGACATCTGGTGCTTGCTGTTGGGATACTCTTTCCGCAGCAGATCGTAATTGTAGCCGGCCTCCTCGAATTCGCCGTGGCGGAAATACGCATTGCCCAAGGCCATCAGGCTGGCGTCGGCCAGCGGACCGGTGGGATCGTGCGTCCGGATTCGCTCGTAGGCCTGGATGGCATAGCCGAAGGTGTCGAACATCGGCCGGCCGTTGTCGGTGAAGTTGGGAGTCGTCGGCCAGGTGGGCTTGGCGTCGTACAACTGCTCCCAGTAGCGACCGATGGCGAACTCGCGATACATGACCGTATCGAGGTGCCGGGTATTCGAGTACTTCTTCAGCAGGCCGCCGTAGGTGTCGTGCGCCTTCGGATATTGGTCCGACCAGAATTCGCTCTCGCCCTGGAGGAACAGGGCGTCTTCTTCCAACGGCGAGTCGGGCCAGCGGTCGGCCACCGTGGCAAACTTCGTGCCCGCCTCGGTGTACTTCTTGATCCGTAGCGCCGGGTCTTTCTCGGCCGTCGCCTCGCGGAAAAGGGTCTCCGCTTCCTCCATGGCCGCGCGGGCGATCTTCTCGTCCGGGCCGTAGCCGGCCGCCTTCTTCATGTTCTTGTAAATGTTCTCCGGCGCGAGATCCGACCACTCAAAACCGGTTTTCTTCTTCTCTTCTTCTTGCTTCTTGAGCGTGTCGATGCTCACCGCGCCGTCCGGCGGGCCGGGCAGCGCAGCGGGAATCACCGGCGGCGGACCGGCGCCCGGCACGTCGGACAGCAACGCCGGACCGCCCGACAAATCGGGCAGGCGCCCCGCCGAGGGACTGGCCGGGCCCGCAATCAGCGGACCAGGCAGATTGGCCGAAGCCGCCACCACGGAATTGGATGGCGAGCCGGCCGAGGTTCCGCCCGCCGGCGACGCCGCGACCGTGCTGTCGGCCGACGTCTTCTGGCCCGTCAACGAGCCCCACAGCCAACCCGGCTGCTCGCGGCTATCGGTCGGGGGCGGAGGATTCTGGCGCCTGCGGGGACCGCCGGCACGCCGGCGCATCCGCCCAAGACGGTCAAAGCACACGCCAGCGCCGCAAGAAGTCGCGATCCCTCGTTCGACATAGAGGACATCCTTGTCCACAATCGCCGTAGGGTGCGTTTAGCGCACCTCGTTGTTCGCAGTTGCGGTGCGTTTTACGCACCCTACCAATACGCTTCCCGCGCCCAATTAGTTTGCCGGCAGCCCTAAGTACTCGTGCAGCTTGGGCTTCCGGCCCAACAATTGCGTCAAGTAATGGTTCAACAAACCCCGCAGCTCTCCCAGCATTCGGGCACTGATCTCTAATCGTCGCCAGGCGTGGCGGTCGGCGTCGGCCAGTTGCGACATCACGCGCAACACGCCCGCGCTGACCATCACAACTTGTTTCTTCCCTTTGCGGCACGTTGGGCACAACACGCCGCCGTCAAGCTGCCCGAAGGCCACGCGTCCCGCCGCCGCCGCCACCGTCGCACCGCACTGGACGCACGCGTCCAGCGACGGAATATGCCCCAGCAGCCGCAGCGCAATCAACTCAAAACGCACGATCCACTTCGCCGCCGAGTCTCCGGCCATGAGCGCCGCCAGCGTCTCGTCGGCCAGATCGAACAGTTCTGGATGAGGATCGTCTTCGTCGGTCAGGCCGTCCAACAATTCCGCGACGTAGTATCCGGCGTACAATCCCGACAGGTCGTGCCCGGCCGGTCGGAACCGCCGCAGGAGCTTCGCCTCCGTCAGTAAGTCGAGGGCCTCCGACGATTTGTGGAGGAAGACTATTCGACAGAGGGCCAACAGGTCAAGAGCAGACTCGAACGGCCCTTTGAGCCGTCGGGCCCCCTTCGCCAGAGCCCCTATCTTGCCGAACTCGCGCGTGAACAGGGTGACCACCAGACTGGTCTCGCTGAACTCGACGGTTCGGATCACCAACGCTGTGGCTTTTTCGGAAGGCATGAAAAAAGTCTTCCTCTTTCATTCGTCCGACCAGCCTTCGGCGCCGATCAGCGGCACGAACCGGCATGCGGAAAGGTGCGTAACGTCGAACTGCCCTGCTTGTTTACGAACAACATGAAGCACTTGCGAGCGCTTTCCGCCGATGGGAATCACGATCAGCCCGCCCTCGACGAGTTGTTCCAATAGCGGCGGCGGACAAACGGCTGCCGTCGCCGTGACCATGATGCGATCGTAGGGCGCTCGCGGGGGCCAACCCAGCGTGCCATCCCCGGTCACCAGCGTGACGTTGTCGCAGCCCAACTCGCTCAACGCGGCCCGCGCCTGACTCGTGAGCACCGCATGGCGCTCGATACTGACCACCTCGCGGGCCAGCCTGGCAAGGATGGCCGTCTGGTAGCCGCTCCCGGTGCCGACTTCCAGCACCAACTCGTCGCCCGACAGTTCCAAAGCCTCGGTCATCAGGGCGACGATATACGGTTGGCTGATGGTCTGGCCGCAGTCGATCGGCAGGGCCCGGTCGGCATAGGCATCGTCGCGCACCTCGGCCGGCACGAACCGTTCTCGCGGCACCGCGTCGATCGCCTGCAAAACACGCGCATTGCGAACTCCCCGCTGCCGCAACTGCCGGCGAAGCATGTCATTCTTGGCGGCCTGAAACTTGGGGTCGGTCATCAAAGCGGCTTCACGGCCCGGGGACTGGCTAATTTTTTGGCCGCTTGCGGCCGAAAAAAATGTGCCTGTCTCCTTACCGGCCGAAGGGGACAGTCCCATTTTTGAGGACTTCGCCGCAAAAATCGGGACAGTCCCCGTGAACGGTTACGCGGACGGCAGACCACCGTCCGTTGGGAAAAATACCCCGGCCGGCAGCCATGGTCAAGGCGGCGGTCAAGGCGGCGCGGCCAAGCCCAATCACCCCCTCCACAGGGCTGCCAGGCCGCCGTTTGGCCTTGTTTCGACCAGACAGCCTGGCTACACTCGCCCCCCGCGACATCCTCTCGCGACCATACGAGCGAGGCAACGTTCCTTTTTTTCTTGTCTTAACGGCCATTTTGCTTGAAACGGGCGCTAGGGCTTCTACAATAAAAAGTAGAGAACCCAGCTTGCCCAGATAGCAAAGCTTGAAAGGTGCACTATGAAACGGGTAATGCTGGGCGCTCTGCTAGTTCTTGGCTTCGTGGTGGCGACGGTCGCCAGCGGCGACCAGCGCGGTGAACTTTCTCCGCGGAGGGACGGCTCCTGCGGCGGCCAGCGGCGCCGAGTTGATCGTGGTGCCGACCGCCCTGGGAGAAAAGAGCCAAATGCTGACGATCGTCGACCCGCGACAACGCGCGTTGAGTGTGTATCACATCGACTTGAACACGGGCAAGATCGCGTTGAAAAGCGTCCGCAACATCCAATGGGACTTGCAAGTGACCAGTTTTAACAACGAAATTCCTCTCCCGCAGGAAATTCGCTCGGGGTTGGATCAACAGAAGTAACGCAAGCGAGATCGTTATGGCCCAGAAGTACTACAATTCCAAGGACACTGCCCAGCTTCTTGGCGTCACCGAGGACGAAGTCAAGAGGATGTTGGAGCGTCGCGAGTTGCACGCCTATCGTGACGGCGCCGACTGGAAGTTCAAGGCCGAGGAAATCGAAGAGCGTCTCAAGCAGCGAAAGCGCCCCCCGGCTGACGAGCAAGAGAGCGACGACGTGCTGTTGAGCGAAGTCGAGTTGGGCCAGTCCGATCCCGGCACTTCGGGCACCGTGATCGCCATGAACTGGGTCGATCGCGGCGTTACGGACAGCGACATCCGTCTGGCCGACAGCAACACCACGCTCAGCGAAAGCGGCCGCACTCCTATCCCGAAGAAAAAGGGCGATACGGATCCCAAAGGCACAAAGCCCGCCGCGAAGCCCGGAGAATTGAAGGCGGGCGTCGAGGAAGACCTCACCCTGAAAGACAGCTCGATTGCCCTGGCCGCCCTGGAAGCCCCAAGCAGCTCGACGACCGGCTCCGGCATGAAAGACAGCGCAATCGCGCTGGCCGCCCTGGAAGCCCCGGGCGGCTCGACGGCCGGCTCCGGGCTGAAAGCCGGCGAGAAACCGGGCAGCAGTGCCGATCTCGTCTTTGAAGGCGAAACCGGCAGCGACGTGACCCTCGGCAGCGACAGCGGCATTTCCCTGATCGACCCGTCCGACAGCGGCCTCTCCTTGGAAGGACCGGTCGTCACCGCCGCCGGCAAGGGCGAAGAATCGCTCGAGCTTGGCGAGGACGACATGCTGGCGCCCGACCAAAGCGCCGAGGTCATGGCCCCCATGCCCATGAAGTCGGACGACGAATTCCTGCTGACCCCCTTGGAGGAAACCACCGAGCCGCAGGAATCAGACAGCGGCTCGCAGGTGATCGCCCTGGCCCCGGAGGGAGAGGGCCTCTTGGCCGACACGAGCGACGTGGCCGGCATGGCATCGATGCTCGAAGAAGACGCCGCGACCCAGCCCTCGCTCGGACTCGGCGTGGCCGGTCCCGCGCTGGCCATGCAGCCCAGTTCGATGGTCGAAGGCGCCCCCTTCGTGCAAGCTACCTCCGCCCTGCCCGAGCAACCGTACAGCGGTTTGATGATCGGCCTGTTGGCGTTCTGCTCTTTCCTCTTGATGCTTTGCGGCATGATGATGTTCGACCTGCTGCGAAGCATGTGGGGCGAGGCGCAGCCGTTCGCTGTCACCAGTTCGTTGATGGACATGATCCTCAGCCTGTTCGGAGGAAAATAGTCGTTTCAAAGAGGACGGGCATTGTAGACGCGGCATCCTGCCGCGTCCTTGCGTGCCTCAATGCCGATGTGCCTGTCCCCTTACCGGCCCTGTTGAGATGGCGATTCGGGCGATGCCCGCGGCGACGGAGTCGCCGGCCGCCAAGACGATTCGAAAGGAGTCGAATCATGAAAGCCACTTTCCGGCTGCTTCTTTGCCTGGCGAGTGCGGTTGCGCTGCCAGGCTGTCTCTTCGTGCCAAAGACCGAATTGAATGCTGCGCAGGCGACCAACCGCGCCCTCAGCGAGCAAAGCCGGGCGCAACTGGCCGAAATCGACAATCTCAAAACCCACAGCCGCTCGCTGGAAGACCGCGTCATCCACGCCGAAGAGCAGGCAGCCCTGTTGCAGCAGCGGGCGAGCCTCGACGAAAAGCAATTGGCCGGCTACCAGAGCGAGCGCGACGGACTCTACGAGCAATTCCAGGGCCTGGCCGCCGGTCGTGGCCGCCTGCCGCCCGCCTTGTGCCGCCAGTTGGTCGATCTCTCCCGCCGCTATCCCAATCTCCAGTTCGATCCGGACACGGGCATCAGCAAGCTCGACACCGACATCCTCTTCGACAGCGGCGAAGCCGTGCTCAAGCCGGGCGCGGGGCAACTGCTCGACGAGCTGGTGCAAGTGCTCAAGTCGCCGGCGGCCGGCGATCTGAAGATCATGGTGGCCGGCCACACCGACAGCCAGCAGGTGGCCGGCAAGCCGGTCCGCGACAAATACCCCAACAATTTCCATCTCAGCACGGCCCGGGCGCTGGCCGTGGCCGACCGGATGAAGCGGGCGGGCCTGCCCGACCAACGCCTGGGCGTCGCCGGTTTCGGCGCCAGCCAGCCGATCGCCTCGAACGCCACCGCCCAAGACCGCCAGAAGAACCGGCGCGTAGAGATTTTCGTGATGGCCCCCGACGTGCCGGTGGTCGGTTGGAGCGATTCGACCCCCAGCGTCTATACCGCGGGAAGCGCTCGGCCCGAAGAAACCCTGCGGCGGTAGTATCGCCTGCGGAGACGTTTAACCGCGACCCGCAGGGGAGCGCGGTCCGAGTGGCTTCAATGGGGCCGCAGCCGATCGGCTGCGGAAACTCGCCCGCCGCCGCGGCGTACCGGGTGATCGCGGCGATGGCATAGCTATTTCCCCAAACCCCCGTTGTCTCCAGATTTGGTGGCTGTCACCTTTCGTTCTTCAATATCGGGCCCAGCCCGTTTTGTTCCCCCGCCTTACAGCGAATCGAGCAACCAGCCGCCATTGACCCGTCGAAATTTGAAAGGCTTGTCGTGTGTTGACGGCGGTCCTCCGGCTTTTGGCGGTGATTCACCCGACGCGATCCTCCGTAGGATAGTCTCCTTTGCGCTACCTGTCGCCGTATCGCCCTGCACGACCAAATGCTCCAAGTCTCCGAGGGGTGAAATGGGGTTTTCCTCGTGCCGCTTCGCCGTGCTCTCCTCGAAATGCTTCGCAACCGCCTCGACGAATCCTGCCTTGTCCTTAACGTGCGCGGTTACAGCGTCATACCACAATTGGTCATTGTGCGGAGGCGTTCGTGGATCAGTGCCGTGTTTCTTCTTGTACTGTTTGTTATACTCATCAACGGCCGCCTGGTCATCAAAGTATTTTCCGACAATTCGGCCAATCTCTTCCGCCTCCGAACGCCGCCCTGTAATTGCATCCGCGCCCTGTCTTTCCATGCACGAGAAGAGGCTCTCGAAGACAGTATCGCTTTGCACTTGCGGGGTTGAGAGAGAGAAGATGGTGCGCGCGTCACGCTTCGCGCGTGCTTCCCGATAGGCGTCGAAAACCGCTGTCGGTGACGCATAGCGTTTCTGAGTTCCGCTTTCCGTTTTGCCGTCTCCACTGCTTGCACATGACGCTGCAAGCAGAAAGATCGGAACACACAACGTTAAGAAACCTGCCGTAAAGGCACTGCTCATGGCGTTTTCTCCGTAGGACGGTTGAAATGCTTCATGGATCGTCGAATCAGCTTCATAGAAGCCATGTTAGCGCACCGGCACGCCAGCCGCGTGAGCAGCGTCAATCATCATCTCCAGCGGCCTACGGTCAAACCCGACTTCGGGGACTGAAAAGGGGACATCACTGATTATTCGGTATTTTTCGTGGCCGGCCGGGACTGCGAAGGGTGAACTCAAGCCCCAGACGCGCCGCCGTCTGCTGCACCCACGCCTCGGGACCCAACGGACGGCCCCGCTGCACACAGGTTCGTATCCGTTTCAGTTGTTCATCCTTGAGCCCGCGATTGACCCACGCCACCCAATTCCGCGACCGTTCCAGCGGCCACGGACTCAACCGCAGGTCCGCCGCGCCGTGCCGCCCGTCGCCATAGTCCGCACCATTGCCACTCCTCGGCCCGCTCCACCAGTCCCGCACGCAGCGCGTTGGCCTCCACGTACCGGCACAACGCCACGAAGTAATCATCCTCCGCCACGGGAAAACTCTTGAAACGTCCTTGATAGAGATGCCCCCCGCCGCGGCTGTGGTGCTGCTCGTGGTAGCGGCGAACGTGCGTCACGCCCATCCAACCCATCCATCGCCCCAACGCCTCGTCGGTCCGCGGCCGGGCAACGAGGTGCCAATGGTTCGGCATCAGGCAGTAGGTGAGCAGGTCCACCGCGTAGCGTTCCAGGCCCTCCGCCAACACGCGCTCGAAGGCCTCGTAATCCCCCGCCTTGCGAAAAATCCGCATCCCCCCGTTCCCGCGATTGAGAACGTGGTAAATCATCCCCGCATCAGTGGATCGGGCCGTTCGCGGCATGACGATACAGTATCATTCCTTGCCCATCCTGTCAATATCAGTGATGTCCCCTTTTCATGCCCGAACGCCACCGCCCAAGACCGTCAGAAGAACCGGCACGTAGAGATATTCGTGATGGCCCCCGACGTGCCGGTGGTCGGTTGGAGCGATTCAACCCCCAGCGTCTATACCGCGGGAAGCATCGGCCCGAGGAAACCATGCGGCGGTAGATAGCCGTGCGTGATCCGGGGACGAAGCCGGCGGGCTTGCCCGCCGCGTTTGCTCGGCAATCCGCCGCCGCTTTTTCGGGCCTTTGGTCTTTGCAGCGAAGACCAAAGACCCAAGGCCGAAGACCCAAGCCCTAATACCCAAGGCCTTCATCCTTTCGCCTTCATCCTTCACCAGCGGCCCCCCTTCCGCCCGTTCCCGTGGTCTGTCATAATGCGATGTTCTCCGCTGGGGCTGATCTGGCCGGTGGTGGGGGTTGGCATATCCGAAAGTTGCAGGGAGCGTCGTCATGTTCAAGAACTTTAGCCCGTCCGCGCTGGGTGTGTCCGGGCACCAGAGCGAGATTATCGAGTTGGCCCTGACGTTCGGTTTCACGGGCATCGATGTGAACATGGCCGAGTTCGCGGTCCGGGCGCGGCTGAAGGGCATGCCTTACGCCCGCCGGCTCTTGGATAGTGCCAAGCTGCGCGTCGGTACGTTCCCGCTCCCCTTGGAATGGGACACCGACGACGAGAGTTTTCAAGCCGAGTTGAAGAAGCTGCCCGAGTATGCCCAGTGCGCCGCCGAGTTGGGTTGCACGCGCACGACGGCCATGCTGGCGCCGGCCGGCGACCAGCGTCCCTACCACGAGAACTTCGAGTTCCACCGCCACCGCTTTCACGAAATCTGCGCCGCGCTGAAGCCGTCGGGCGTTCGTCTGGCGTTGGGCTTTCAGGCCGCCGAATATCTCCGCCGCAATCGGCCGTTCCAATTCATCCACGACCTGGATGCGACGACGCTGTTGTTGAACATGGTGGCGGCGTCGAACTTGGGCTTGCTGTTGGATACCTGGGACATCGTGGCCTGTGGCGGCTCGGTGGAAACGGTGCGCAAACTGCCTTTGCAGCAGATCGTGGCCGTGCGCGTGGCCGATATGCCCGGCGGCGTAGCGCCAGCCGACCTCGACGACAAATCCCGCTTGCTGCCCGGCGCGGAAAACGGGAGGGTCAACGTCGCCGCATTCTTGACGGCGTTGAAGGAGATGGGTTACGACGGACCGGTGACCGTGAAGCCTTCGCGAAGCGTATTCCCCAGCCGCCGCCGCGACGTGATCGTCAAGCAGACCGCCGAGGCCCTCGACCGCGTGTGGCGTGGTGCCGGCTTGCCCGCCGCCACGCGACCGGTGCTCGTCGCCGCACACGATTAGCGCGCATGGCACATACGTTGAGGTGGCAGTTGCACTGCCGCCCCTGCTTTTCCGGCAATGTTCCACTGGGACAACGGCCTAATGCTCACGAAGGCGCGGCTGGCAGTCGATTTCTGCCGGCGTCAGCCGCGGGCGTTCATCTCGCACGCCCACAACGATCACATCGCCCGGCACGAGTATGCCCTCTGCACGCCCGAAACGGCGGCCCTCTATCAGCACCGCCTCGGACGCCGGCCGACGCTGCCGATGCCCTATCGGCAGCCGATCGAGTGGGGCGGGCTGCGGCTGACCACTTTTCCGGCCGGCCACTGCCTGGGCTCGGCCATGCTCCTGGCCGAAGACGGTCCGCAGTCGCTGTTGTACACGGGCGATTTCAAATTGGGCGAATCGGCTACGGCCGTTGCCGCCGAACTGCCCCACGCCGAGCTTCTCGTCATCGAGAGCACTTTCGGACATCCCGACTACCGCTTGCCGCCCCGGCAGCAGGTGCTCGACGAGTTGATCGCGCTGGTGCGTCGGACGCTGGCCGAGGGCGCCGTGCCGGTCATCCAGGCCTACATCCTCGGCAAGTCGCAGGAAATCACCCGGCTGTTGGCCAACGAAAACATTCCCGTGCTGCAACATGGCGACATCTTCGCCGTCAGCCGCGTCTACGAAGCCTGCGGCGTGAGCCTCGGCCGGTACGAGCGATTCACGGGCGAAGCGCCGCCCGGCTGGGCCGTGATCGTGCCGCCGGGCCGCGGCCGACTGGAAAACCTTGGCCGCCAGGTGCGGATCGCCGTGACCGGTTGGGCGGCCGACCAGCGGGCCAAGTATCGACTGGGCGTGGACCATGCCCTGCCGCTGTCGGACCATGCCGATTACGACGAACTGTTTGAGGCCGTCTCGCGGGTGGCGCCCCGGGTGGTCTATTGTACGCACGGGCCGGAGAGTTTTGTCGATCGCCTGCGCGACGCGGGTTATGACGCCCATCCGCTGGGCCGGCCCAATCAAAAAAGGCTATTCTGAACGGTTACCTCCCCTTGTGGCCGAGCCCGAGGGGTGGTAAACTGAGGAGTTTGACAAGGGCCGGCGTTGGCCGGCCGGACAGATGTGTTGGGAAACCCCGCTGCTGCCGCTCGGTTGAGAGGCCGGCGGGCCAGGAGTTGCACGATGAAAGACAAAATTCACCCGAACTACATGGTCACCAAGGTCACCTGCGGCTGCGGCAATGCCTTCACCACCCGCAGCACTCAGGCGGAACTGAAGGTCGATATCTGCAATGTCTGCCACCCTTTCTACACGGGCAAACTGAAATACGTCAACACGGCGGGCCGGATCGAGAAGTTCCAGAAGAAGTTCGCCGCCACGGGCTACGCCAGTCTCGGCCGCGGCAAGAAGGCGGCGCCTGCGGCCGAAGCGGCCGAGCCGGCTTCGTAAGGCGAGCCGTCCGACGCAGTGCGCAATGCGCGGAGACAGACGCTAATCCCTTTTGCCGCCGACCGGTGTTTATTGATACTCAGGAAACTCCTGTTTACCGGCCTCCCGTTGGCCGGCCTGCCGACACTGCTTTTCTGAGACCCCATAGCCCACGAAGGGGCGTACCTCGTGGTTTGCCGCAGCGAACGGACCTGTCATGCCCAATCCACTCGACGAACAACTTGCCCGTTTCGAAGAGTTGGAGCGACAACTCGTCGATCCTGAAGTGCTGGCCAATCCGGCCCGATTGACGGCGGTGATGCGCGAGCACGGGCCGCTGAACAAGCTGGCCACGAAGTATCGCCGCTTCAAGAAGCTCAACGGGCAGATTCGCGACGCCATGGAGATGGCCAAGGGCGATGATCTCGAGATGCGCGAGCTGGCCGAGGCCGAGCTTCCGCAGCTCAAGGCCGAGCGGGAATCGCTGTGGAACGATCTGCTCGACATGACCATCGGCGGCGAGGACGCCAACCGCACAAGTTGCATTCTGGAAATCCGCGCCGGCACCGGCGGCGAAGAAGCGGCCCTCTTCGCTCGCGACCTCTACGAGATGTACAAACATTACGCCGAGGACAACCGCTGGAAGGTCGAACTGTTGGACATGTCGCCGACCGAGTTGGGCGGGTTCAAAGAGATCATCCTCGGCATTGAGGGCGAAGGCGCCTATCGCAAACTGCAATTCGAAAGCGGCGGCCATCGCGTCCAGCGCGTGCCGGAAACCGAGGCCCAGGGCGCATCCACACCTCCGCCGCCACCGTGGCCGTCATGGCCGAGCCCGAGGACGTGGAAATCGAACTCAAGCCGGACGACTATCGCAAGGACATTTTCCACGCCAGCGGCCCCGGCGGGCAGCACGTCAACAAAACGGCCTCCGCCATCCGTCTGACCCACTACGAATCGGGCATCGTCGTCTCGTGCCAGGACGAAAAAAGCCAGCACAAAAATCTCGCCAAGGCCCTGCGCGTACTGAAGACCCGGCTCTACGAAGCCAAACGCGAGGCCGAGCACAAGAAGCGATCCGACGAACGCAAGATCAAGATCGGCTCGGGCGACCGCAGCCAGCGGATTCGCACCTACAACTTCCCGCAGAACCGGCTCACCGATCACCGCATCAATCTGACGCTCTACAAGCTCGACAACATCATCGCCGGCAACCTCAACCCGGTGATCGACGCCCTGATGGAATACGAACGTCAGGAGCAGCGAGCGGCGTTCGGAACCATCGACTGAGGGGGTAGCCGTTCTATGTCCTCCGCCGAACCCTGGACCGTCGGCCGGTTGTTGCAGTGGACGGTGGAGTATCTGAAGGAGCACGGTTCGGAAAGTCCTCGGCTGGATGCCGAAGTGTTGCTGGCCCACGCCCTGGGCTGCCAGCGGATTCAGCTCTACACGTCGTTTGAAGAAACGCCCAGCGAGCCGTCGCGCGCCGCGTTCCGCGAGTTGGTTCGTCGCCGGGCGGAAGGTGCCCCGGTGGCCTACCTGGTCGGCCGGCGGGAATTCTATTCGCTCTCGTTCCGAGTCACGCCCGACGTCTTGATTCCCCGCCCCGAGACCGAGTTGCTGGTAATCGCCGTGCTCGATCTGGCAAGAAGTTCCTCTCCTCTCCCGACCGACGTTCGGTCGGCGCCCGGAGAGGGGCAGGGGGTGAGGGCCGTTGTGTCCGCAGCGGCTGCTTTAGCCATCGCCGACATCGGCACCGGCAGCGGAATCATCGCCGTTTGTTTGGCCAGGCACTTGCCCTGCTGCCGCGTGACGGCGATCGACATCAGTCCGGCGGCGCTAGCGGTCGCCCGGGACAACGCCGAAGAGCATGGCGTGGCGGATCGGATCGACTTTCTTGAGAGCGATTTGCTGGCGGCTGTGCCGGCCGGGCGGCAGTTCGATTTCATCGTCAGCAATCCGCCTTACGTGACCGCGGCGGAGATGGAGAAGTTGGCGGCCGACGTACGGAAGTTCGAGCCCCGATCGGCCCTTTTGGCCGGCCCGCAAGGGACCGAAGTGATCGCCCGATTGATCCCCCAAGCCGCCGAGCGACTTCGGACCGGCGGTCATTTGCTGATGGAAATCAACCCGGCGCTACACGATGCGGTGCATGCTCTCATACAAGCCGACGGCCGATTAGAGCCCGGCCCCACGATCAAAGACCTAGCGCGGCTTCCGCGCGTGGTGCAAGCGAAGAGGAGGGAGTAGGCACTGGAGATTCGAAAGCATGTAGGTTATGCTTCCGCATGACATGGCTGATGTGCGGGTTCGTATTGCTGAAGTCTATCCGACGTGATTAACTCGCGGAGAATTGGGGCATGCGAGAGCCGGTGGCCGACATCACGTTTGCCTGCCAAGAATGCGGGCGGAGCATAACGTTCCCCGGTGAACGCCGAGGGCGCGTCGAAGAGTGCCCCGAGTGTGGAAATTACGTCGATGTGCCCCCTGAGGCCAAGAGCCCACAACCGCTGGAACCCGCGGTCCAAACCGATGGGCAGCCGGCGATCGCCGTGAGCGGCTCACGAACGTCAACTCAGCTTTGGATCGAGGTAGCGGCCGTCCTCTGCCTCGCATATATCCCGTACGCGTTTGCCGCCCTGACGGCAGTAATCGACCCGAGGCCAAGCAGCTACTCGTTCGGCCATGGTTTGTTTCTTCGGATCGTCACTGCGCTGCAAGTGTCCGCACCCCTGCTCGTGATCCTGGCATTAGGGAGAGAGCCTTGGCAGACGTTCGGCATCGTCCGTCCACGGTGGATCATGGACGTCATCTTCGGCGCCATAATCTGCGGCACGGGCTATATTGCCTGGAACTTCTCGCTGTATCTCGTGCCGCCGAAGACGTGGGGGAATTGGGCCTTTCTGCACGCCCCACCGCGGGCACGTCTCGAGGGAGCGTCAGCAATCTGTCTGCTTTTCGTTACCTGTGTTGCCAGCGGTTTTTGCCAGGAATTGGTGATGCGAGGGTATCTCATTGCGCGACTGGAGCGCCTCCTACGGTCAACCGCGGGCGCCGTTCTCGTGACGAGCGTCCTCTACGCAAGTTACCATATCTATCAAGGAGTCGATACGATAGTCGGGCATGTTGCAATAGGCATCCTCTATGCCGTTTGGTTCTGTGTATTGCGACGGCTCTGGCCCCTTTGTATCGCTCACGTCCTCCACAACTTCCTCATCTCGTTGTAGACACGAACCAGGGTGGAACAAATGTGGCGATGTCCAAACTGCAGTGAGCAAGTTGACGACGGGTTCGACGCCTGCTGGAATTGCGGCACGGCCCCGGACGGTACGATCGACGTGGACTTTCGCACGGAGCCGAGCAATGCGGCCGGCTCGCACGAGACGGGAGAACCGGAGGAACCGCCGGCCGTCGAAGACTCATCACCCGAACCTGCCGGCGCAGAGCATCCGCGGATTGTGGAGCTTTGTTCGGCCGCCGATATCGCCGAGGCGCACGGTTTATGCGACTTGTTGGAAGAGGAAGGAATCCCGGCCAGGGTTGTCGGCGAGTATCTTGCCGGCGCCGCCGGTTCGTTGCCGTTGGGCGACTCGACATCGCCGCGCATTTGGGTGCGCGAGGCCGATTTGGCGCGAGCGAGCGAGTTCCTCAACCGGCAGCGAGAACCGAGGGAGCCGCCACCGGCCGAACCGCTTGCTACCGGGGAACCGCCCGAATGGGAAACGCCCGCCGAGCAGGACGAAGTCCCCTTGCCCTCCGATGTGCGATTTCGCTTTCTCAGTCAGGGTTTCTACATCGCCGGGTTGGTCTGCGTACTGGGCGGCGCCATCTGGGCTTGGCAGAATTACGCAATCTTGTCGAGGTGCTCGGCAGCGACCGATGGCCGCCGCATCAGCTCCGCGGTTCGCTATGGCGATGCAGTCCCCATGCCGGGAGGGCCCGACCAACCGATCGGCAGGCAAGTGTTTTACCCTGCTCGGGTAGTGGCGCAATACAAGTACGTCGTTGACCAGAAGGCTTACTACGCGGACTTCGTAAGCAGAGACGAGGCTCCAACCCATCTGATCATCCACTACGATCCACATGCTCCCGCACGGCACGTGATTGGGGCGGTGGCTCCGGCTTGGGTAATACTGGTTTGCGCTTTCGCGAGTTGCGCTTTCTTGATGTTTGTCGGGTATCAGTTTCGCTGACGCAGCACATCGCGCTTGACGGCCCCCCAGGGGCGCGGGACAATACGGGGTGCGGTTCGACCATGTCGCAACGCACGGGAGAAATGCCATGTCGCGGTCAGACGGCTCGTCGATCACCAGACGCGGGTTCCTGGAGAAAAGCTCGACCATGGCCGTCGGCGCGGTGCTCGGCGGCGCGTCGGCCGCCGTGTTCGGCGACGAGCCCGCATCAGGCATGAAGTACGCCCGCTTCGGACGCACGAACCTCAACGTCTCGAAGATCGGCCTGGGCTGCGCCAGCGGCCTGAAGTCGAAGCAGCTCGGCCCCTTCCTTTTCAATCATTACCGGGAGCAACTCGGCGATATTGTTAACCGGCTCTTCGAACGGGGCGGCAACTTCGTGGCCACTTCCGAGTGCTACCACGACACCGAAGAACTGCTGGGCAAAGTGCTCAAAGGCCGCCGCAAGGACGCGATCATCTTCACGGCCGCCACAACCGACAATAAGAACAGCGCCGACGAGATCGTCAAGAGCTGCGAAACGAGCCTCGTGCGCTTCCAGACCGACTACATTGATTGCTACTTCGCCCATAGCGGCTGGACCGACATGTTCCACGAAGCGGCCGAGAAGCTCAAGCAGCAAGGCAAGATCCGCTTCATGGGCCAGAGCGCCCACGTGCCGGCGCGGCATACGCCGCTGGTCGAATCCGGCCTGTTGGACTTCATCTTCCAGCCGTACAACTATATGAATCTGGCCAAGTGGACCGAGCAGACCGACCGCACGGGCACCGAGAAGCTGTTCGCCTTGTGCAAGCAGAAGGACGTGGGCGTGTTGGCCATCAAGCCGATGACGGGCCATTTCGTCCCCAACTGGGCCAAGGACAGCACCGATCCGAAGGTCGTCAAGATGCTCGCCGAGCTGAAGGAGTTCGGCGCCGAGCACCTCTACCAGGCGTTTCTGTTGTGGGTGCTGAAGAATCCCAACGTCGGTTGCACAGCCGTGGGCATGACCACTCCGCAAGACGTCGTGGAAGACTGCGCCGCCGTGACGCGCCAATTCACCGACCTCCATCAGCGCCTGTTGGAAACCTACGCCGCCGCGTGCACGGCCGACTATTGCCGCATGTGCGAGACGTGCGCCCCGCATTGTCCGGAGGGCGTGGCCATTCCGCAGATACTCCGCTTCCGCATGTACTACAAGAATTACGGCCACCGCGAGGACGCCCGCGAGTATTACGCCGCTTTGCCCGGCGATCGGCAAGTGCCCGCCTGCACGGGCTGCCGGATTTGCGAGCAAACGTGCCCCAACCGGTTGGCGATTGTGGAGAAGCTTCAAGAGGCCCATCGGTTGCTCGCCTAGCATGGCCAAACGCAAGGACAACAGCGGCGTTCCCGATCCGGCGGTGGAGGCGGAAGGTCTGGCAGACTTCGTCCAGTGGGTCGATGCGCCCGGCGCGGCCGCTTCGCTGACAGAGACCCAAGACCTGGCCCGGCGGCTGCGGCAACGCGAGGAAGAGTTCTTCCGCTTGCGCGGATCACCGATCGCGTCAACCGCGGCAATACGCTGGAAGAGGTTCTCGACCTTCTCTACGAGGAAGCCAGGTCGGTCATCCCTTACGACCGCATCGGTTTCTCTCTGATCGACCGCGACCGCGGGATCGTCATCGCCCGCTGGGCGCGTTCCGAGCGGCCCATGTTGTTGCAAAGCGGCTACGAAGCGCCCCTGGCCGGCTCGACGCTCCAACAGATCATCGACACGGGCAAGCCCCGCATCATCAACGACCTGGAGGCCTATTACCGCGCCAAGCCGCAATCCGAAAACACCGATCTGATCCTCCGCGAAGGGATTCGCTCGTCGTTGACCTGCCCGTTGATCGTGCAAGGCGTGCCGGTGGGCTTCGTCTTCTTCTCCAGCCTCCGCAAGAACACCTACTCGCAGGTCCACGTGGCGTTCTTTCAGCAGATTGCCGCCCAATTGGCGACGATCGTCGAGAAGGGACGGCTGTACAGCGAGCTGGCCGAGCAGAAGGCGATCATCGAGCGGCAGAATTGGGCCATGGCCAACGACCTCGAACTCGCCCGGCAAGTGCAACAGGCGCTCATCCCCGAGGCGATCCCGGCGCTGGCGGGCATCGAGATCGCCTTCACCTACGACCCCGTGGTCCAGGTGGGCGGCGACATCCTCGACATCGTCCCCTTGGCCGACGGCCGCGTGCTCCTGCTGATCGGCGATGCGATGGGTCATGGCGTGCGGGCGGCGCTGGTGATGTCGATCGTGAAAACGGCGCTCCATTCGGTGCTGCCTTCCAACCCCCGCCCGTCGGCCGTCTTGGAAAGCATCAATCAAATCCTCGCCGAGTTCTTCAGCGACTATTTCGTCACCGCCGTGTGCTGCCTCATCGAGCCGCATTCGCTCTGCGGCGAGTTTTCGGGGGCGGGCCACACCGGTCCGCTGTGGTTCCAAGCGGCGACCAGCCGGGTCGTGCAACTCGGCAGCCCCTCGCTGCCCTTGGGGATCGAACAGGGCACGAAGTACCGAGCGTCGCCCTTGACCATCAGCCCCGGCGACGCGCTCGTGTTTGCGACCGACGGCGTGGTAGAGTCGTTCAATCCCGATGGCGTTCCCTACGGCGCGGAGCGTTTCAAGGCGCACGTGCTCCGTCACGGCCGCGAGACGGCCGAGGAGCTTTGCGCGAGCATTCAGCGCGAGCATGCGCAGTTTCGCCAGGATTGCCCACGCCTGGACGATTTGACTCTGCTGGTGGTGAAGGTGGACGAGAAGCCGGCATAGCTTTCGGGCCCTGTGCGGTACTTGCGTCCGGCTCCTGATTCCTGCGCTCTGCGCGGCAGCGAGATGCAACTTGTGCGACGGCCGCAAGAACCCCGCTTCTCGGATGCCGAACTCTTATGCTACGGCAGCGGCCATTTCAAGGCAGGTTTTTGTGCCACCCGGGTATCGGTACTTCGATTATCCCGGAGGGATCTGGGAAGAACGCCCTGGACTGCCCGATGAAAGCCCTTGGGGCTAAGACATGAAGGTCCGCGGCGTACTACTTGCCGGTGCCGCAGTCGTCCTCCATACTGCGGGCCACGTGCCGATTTTCTTGCGGAATCTGGTGGAGAAAATCGGCGGCAACGCGTCTAGTATTGCAGACAACGACGGGCGGCGCATGGAAGACGTTCGAGACCTTGTGACCCGCGAAGGGGGGCGATCGGCAGGCCTTTGCCGACCTCTACGACCAGTTCGCGCCCTTAGTTCGGTCGCTTGGCTACGATGCCACCGGCCGCCTGGATGAGTCCGAAGATTTGTGTCAGGAGGTTTTTCTACAAGCCTATCGCCGGCTAGGGCAATTGCGCGACGCCTCGCGATTCGCCGGTTGGCTGATGAGCATCGCGCGACGCCATTGCACCGATTGGCGGCGCAGGCAGTGTCAACGGCCGCAGGTCGGGCTGGAATGCGTCGAGCCGGTTGGCAACTGTGCGGAGCCGGCCAACGAGGAGAGCCAGCGATTGCTCGATGCCATCCGCCGACTACCGGCCAGGGAGCGAGAGGCACTCCACCTGTTTTACCTGGCCGAGCAACCGGCCTCGGCGGCGCGTGAGGTGATGGGTTTGTCGAACTCGGGATTCTACAAACTGTTGGATCGTGCGAAGCGGCGAGTCGCGTCGATCCTGAAAGAGGAGAGGGCGTCGCGATGAACATTCCCCCTACCGAAGACGATTTCGCGGGCCCACACGGAGTTCCGCCGCCATCATGCAGCCGGCCGCGGGCGGCTGTTGGATCTGCTGGCCAACGAAGTTGTCGGAAGGACGCGCGACGACGCACGTTTGCCGTCGGCTCGTATCAGAGGCTTCGTGGGGTTGGCTGCCACGGTCTTGGCAGCGTTGTCGCTAGGCTTCTATTTTTGGCACGGGGCGGGACGAGTCTACGCATTGGAGGATTTGCCCGCCCGGCTTTTGGAAGTAAAGAGCATCTATGCGAACGGTTGGCGATACGAACATGGCGATGCCAAGCGTGCCATTACCGTCTTCGCGGAACGGCCGGGCCGTTATTGGTATACGCATTATGGCGTCTTTGGCCCCGATGCCACGCACGCCGAGCCGCGCCGGTCTTCCGGTTACGTCGCCGGCGATGGCGGCGAGGAGCTTCACGTGTTCTCAAGCGACAGAAGGGCGTATGTTGACCCCATCCCACCGATCGAAAACGAGTTGAAGACGGAGCACATCCTCCAACATGAAATTCCGGGAGATCTGCTCAGCGGAAAGAGCGAAGATTTTGCCAAGACCGGCTCGGAAATCGTCGGCGACGCTCAGTGCGACGTGTACGAGCGATCCTTGGGGCTATTGAAGACCCGCTTGTGGCTCAACCCGAAGACCGGGTTGCCCGAGAAGATCGCCTACTATTCGGTTCGACAAGTTCGGCAAGGAAATCCCGGCTTGGACATTCGATCATATTGAGGCGAATGTCGCGGCAGGCGAGAAGGGTTTGTCGTTCGATCCGCCCGAAGGATACCAGATCACACGGACCCGGGAGGAAATAAACCCCTTAAGACGTTGTGTCTCTGCAAAGAACCGCTTCGGGAAACTCACAGAAGCGTATTTCCTTGACATCGACGGCGCGGCGGTGCTCGTCTGCTGGGCTTGCGATTCTGGATCGGGCGACAATCGACACGACTACGAGGTGGAATTCGTGTTGGGACAGGATCGCCCGTGCGATAGCGTCGAACTGGCAGCCCTCGACGTGGAAGGCCGGCGATGGCACTGGTCGTTGGTGTTTCCGAAGACGAAGGGGGAAGACGTTGGTCACGATGGACTGCAAGTAATCCCGCCGTGGCAGAAGGGCAGGTCGGCTGCCATTTTGCGACTCAGCCTTCACTTCCCTGAGAACCGGTTGCGGTCGGTCGTGACAGAGATTCAACGCGCGACCCGAACCATCCCGGAAGGGGCCAAGCCGTTTACGCTCGACATGTTGCGGGCGCGGCTTCGCGAGGTTCGGTGACTCTTCTCCCGGTGGGACCGACGACGGTCGCGCCGCAGTTTCACTGGTGCGGCGCCGGGATGCGCCGCCCTCATACAGAAAGTCCCGTAAGGGGTGGCCGAATGCGAGGGGTCATGGTTCAGCCGTCCCTAGCGGGACGGACACGGCATACCCTGACGCCGCTACCCGGCGATAAATCGCCGGGCTATTGTCGAAGTACCCTACGGGTCCAAGGGCTCATGCGCGATAACCAGCGCGGCAAAACCTCTCGTGGCTTCGTTACCCCGATAGCGAACTGGCGGGGCTAACCAACGGCTTCGATGCGGCAAGGGCTACGGGCTCATGCCGTTGGACGAGAACGCCGGCGCACTGCCGATTGTCAGCCGGTTGTCAACCTGCTGGATGCCGGGCTCCAGACCGACCACGTTGGCCAGCAGGGAACGATCGCTAGAGGTACGAACGACGCCCTGCAACAGCGCGACGCCGTCGGCCAGAGAGACCTCGATGCCGTCGCCCACGAGCATCTGCTTGTCGGCGCGATCCGCGTCAAACGCTGGGACAACTGCGGCGAACGAACGTAGGACGGTGTGCGGGCGGCGTACGCCACGGGCGTGGGCGTTCGCGGCAGCGTTGTATACCCGAATGCCGGCGCGATGTTCAATGTCGCGGCCGGAGTCTGCGCGGTTTGAGCGGCGCCTTCCGTGCCCTCCTGCGCCGGTCGCGCCGTTGGCCGGCTGGTTAGCGGGCTGATTTTCCGGCGGATTCGGCGGCTGAGTGGCTTGCGGCTGGGCGCGACATTCGCTGGCGCGGTCAACGGGACCGGAGCCGTCGCTTGCGGCATGTTGGGCGGGATAAGGCCCAAGGCGGCAAGGTAACCAAAAGGATTAACTTCCGGCGGATTAAGCACCAGCGGCGCGCCGATGCCGAAACGGTTGGGGTACGGAACAACCGGTTGTCCCACGGTTTGGACGCCGAACACGCCCGAGGCCGGACCGCGCAATGGCATACCAAGCGTCTGGTTGCCGAAGATCCCCACAGTTGTGCCGCGCAAGGGCTGTCCTTGCGTTCGGCCCATGAAGATTCCCTGGTATCCGCCGCCCATGTACCAGACGCCCTGGGCAAAGACCGTTGGCGTTTGGCAAAGGAAGAACAACGACACGCCGAGCAGAACCAAGATACGGCTTTTCATCGGTGCCTCGTGGGTAGCTTGTCCCGCGCTGAAGCGGCAATTGCCAGCAGCCGCCTCCAATGGAATCATAGGCTGGGAACCGTCATCCGACAACGCCGCGGCTGGCTATGAGGCAACAAAGACGGCGCGGGCGTCATGCCCACGCTTGTCGTGGGCATGACTTCCCGGACAGCGCACGAGACGGCGGCGCGAGCATGGCTAGGGCACCCACCGACAGCCAAAGAACCGCCACGACCGGCAAAACTGCCAAAACTGGCTCAACCCCGCAGTTTGACTTGCCCGCCACGGGGCGGGCTACTGCGTCACCTGGTTGGGACGCTCCGCCACGGTGACCGTCAACTGCTGTTTCTTTCCGTCGCGAACAAGCGTCACCACGACCTCGGCCCCGGTTTTGGCCCGGGCAACGGCAACGGCGCAACTCGGCCGCATTGGCGATCGGTCGCTTATCCCATTCCACGATCACGTCGCCCGGCGTAATTCCAGCCTGCTCGGCGGGCGAGCCGGTCATCACGCCGACCACCAACGCGCCGTGCGTATCGCGCAGGCCGAGCCTTTCGGCCAACGAGTTGTTGAGGTCGCCCAAGGCCGCGCCGATCCAGCCGCGGGGAATACCCGTGGTTCGCAGCCGTTGGTAGACTTCCTTCGCGAGGTTGCTGGGGATGGCGAAGCTGATTCCCTGGTAGGCGTGGCCGAGAATGGCCGTGTTGATGCCCACCACCTCGCCATTCATATTCACCAGGGGGCCGCCGCTGTTGCCCGGGTTGACGGCGGCATCGGTTTGCAAGAAGTCTTCGTGGCGGATGTTTTCGATGCCCACCTTGCGGTTCTTGGCGCTGACGATGCCGGCGGTGACCGTTTCGGCCAGGCCGTAGGGGCTGCCGGCGGCCAACACGGGCTCGCCGACTTGCAGGGCGTCGCTGTCGCCCCAGTGTGCCGCCGAGAGGCTGCCGGCGTTGATTTTCAATACGGCCAGATCGGACGCCGGATCGGTGCCCACGATCGAAGCCCGCTCGACGGCGCGGCCGTCGCCGAGTTGCACGGTCACGCCGCCCTGCGCCGATTGATTGATGACGTGCGCGTTGGTCAGGATGTATCCGGCCGGATCCACGATCACGCCCGAGCCTTGGGTCATCGCCCGCAGTTCGGGTTCGAACCATCCGTTATCGCCGAAAGGCGACATGGTGCGAATCGCCGTTTGCACGCCGACTACACTCGGGGCGATGATCTTGGCCACCAGCGGATAGCGATCGGCCTCGGAGGGCAGGTTGGCCAATTCGGTCCGCGCCACTTCGGCGCGGGCCAATTCCTGGCCGCGAGCGATGGCGTAGGCAATTTGCTGGGCAAGGTAGGGCGCCAAGAGCGACACAATCAAAATCGCCAAGATCGCCCATAGCAGCACCGAAGGCCCCCGCGGCGGGCGAGTCGGCTCCGTGGGCCAGAACTCGTATTGCGCAGGCTGCTCCAATGACATCACCGACTCCTCCGAGAAATGATCAATTGTAGACAATGCGGGTGCGAAGTAAAGCAGCCGTGCGATACCGAAGCGACCGTACTCGTCACGTGTTGCGTGACGCCAAGTTCCTCGCGCGGAGCGTGAGGAGTGCCCCGTTGCTCGGAAATCTACCGTGCCCCTGCGCTTCCGGCGCATGGTGCCGGCGGACACAAAGTGCTACAATCGCCGTCGTCAACCCCCGTCCGCGGCGAGCCCGAGAGCCGTTTTTCCAAGGAGATTCGGTGATGCACTTTCCAACCCGTGTCGCTGGTTTTCGTTGCTGGCTTCTCCTGCATGCGCCGATTTCGCTCGCGGCGGCCATCGTGCTGGTCGGTTGGAACCTGGCTATCGGCCAGGAGGTCACGCTGGTGGTTTCGGCCAGGTCGGGCGACCGCCTCGCGGCCAGGCCGTCGCTGAAGTTCGAGGCGGCGCGACCGGCGCGGCCGATGGCTTCCGCATCGACGAATCGGCCACCGATCAGAAAATCGTCGGCTTCGGCGGCTCGCTCTTGGAAGCGGGAATGATCTGCCTCAACGACCTGCCGCCCGAACAGCAGGAATCGGTATTGCAGGCCCTGTTCGACCCGATCCACGGCGCGGGTTTCTCGGCGATGAAGACCGTGCTGGCGGGCACCGATTTCATGTCGGCCGGGCCCTGGTACACCTACGACGACACGCCCGGCGACGTGGAGATGAAGCACTTCTCGATCAGCGCGATCTGGGACCCAGCGGGCTGGTGACCCTCATCAAGCGAGCCCGAAAACATGGCCACTTCGTCCTCCAAGCGCCGATGGACTATCCGCCCGATTGGATGCTGGTTGATGCCACCGACCGAAAGCGGCAGGATGTCGATCCGAAGTACTTCGATGCGCTGGCGCTCTACTACTTGCGATATCTCCAGGAGTACGAGAAGCAAGGTGTGTTCATCGACTACTTGAGCCTGTTCAACGAGCCGGGCATCTACACCAAAATCTCGGCCACGGAGATTCGCGACCTGCTGAAGGACCACGTCGGCCCGCTGTTGGCCAGGCACGGCATCAAGACGCAAATCATGCCCTGCGAAACCGACAATCGCCGCAACGCCTTGGCCAGGTTTCCCCCAATCATGGATGATCCCCAGTCACGGAAGTACGTCGCCGTGCTCCCGTACCACGGCTACGACTTCGGCAATCGCACGAGCGTCGCCGAGTTGCACCGCCGCTATCCGGACGTTCCGCTGTGGATGACCGAGGTGTGCTACGCGTATCAGGCGGGCACGCCCAAGACCAAGAAACTGCCCTGCTACGACTTTGAAGACGGCGATTTCTGGGGCCAGCAGATCGTCTCCGACCTCGAATCCGGTGCGTCGGCCTGGATCTACTGGAACCTGATCCTCGACCAGCAGGGCGGGCCATGGGCCGTTTCGCCGGTCCACGGAAACCCCGATCCCAACGTGCAACATCCGTTGGTGATCGTCAACCGCCGGACGAAAGAGGTTTCCTACACGGGCTGCTATTATTACTTGGCCCATTTCAGCAAGTTCGTCCGGCCGGGGGCGGTCCGCCTGAAAACAACCGGCTTGGCAGAAGGGGTGCGCTGCCTGGCCTTCTTGACGCCCGAGAACAAGTGCGTGGCCCAACTGCTCAATAGCCGCGACGAAGATGCCGAGATTGCGATGATGTGGCGGGATCGCACGCTCCGCGTTAAGCTGCCGGCAATCTCGATCACCACGTGCCGCTGGGAAGCCCCGCCGCGGTGAACGCGCGGGGTTGTTCACCGCAGGCCTAACGAAGTGCAACGGGCCATGATTCCCGGTCGGGCGGCGGAGCTCGCCCCGCGCGATGACCGGCCGAGGACGCCGCAACGCCGCTGGGCGGTTGACGTGCGTTCCGGGGCGTGTCATACTTGGTCGATGTTGTTTGCCGCGCCGCCTGCCCCGCGTGGATGGCGTGCGGAAGGGCACGTTGCCGGTGCTTTTCAAGCGGCGATATGGTGGCTGTAGCTCAGTTGGTTAGAGTACCAGATTGTGGATCTGGGTGTCGTGGGTTCAAATCCCATCAGCCACCCCTCAGAAGTCCTTGACAGCAGGTAGATTGCGTCAAGGACTTCTTTCTTTTTCCTGATACCTTTCGACAGAAACTCGCAGCCTGATATCTTTCAGGCATTTTTCGGGAGGTATCAGGGAGCGCGGGCAGCACGACTGCCTGGCAACGCCGATCTCGGCTGCGCCCCGTGCGCTTCACGCTACCACCTTATTAACACCCAAGACGACGCGCCTCCCAGCCCTTATTAACGGCTCCCGATCGGCTGGAGACGGCGACAGAGGCGATTTCGAGTGCCGGGCGCAGGATGAAGGCGGCACTGGACTTCGGTCGGTTCGTTATGGCGTCGTTGGAGACTCCAGAGGGCTGGACGGCAGCCGTGCGTTTTCCGGCGGGAAGGGCTCGGGATCTTTTCCAGGGGGACGTGGAGGCGCTTCCGGCGGCTTGGGACCTTTTCCCGCTTAAAGCCCCGCCCGGAAGACTCGTCGCCCGTCCACGTTCCAGATTATGAGTTGTCCCCTTGCCAGCAGCCGCGCCAGAAGCACGTCCAGCACGTCGAAGTCGAACCGGGACTTCCTGCGAATCTGGTCCAACGACAGCCCGGCGGGACCGGCACGGGAAGTCATCAGACGGATGGTCACATCGTCGGGAACGGCATCAGCGACGTCACGGCTGCGTCTGCCGACTTCGGAGTTTGTTCGCTTCCTCCAATGCCTTCCTAATCCGGTAAAGCTCCATCGCCGTGCTGAACAGACAGCCGCAAATCACAGCTCCATAGACAAAGAACAAAACGGCTCCGGTTTCCATTCTTGCTCTCCTGGGAACGGACTGAAGAAAAGGGGATTGTCAATTTAGACCACAATGCTAGCACATCTGACAGCCGCCCCCTACGGGCTTGTGGTCACGCCTCTCGTGAGAAATTTTCCTTCACCTTGCCGAGATACTTGGGCGGAACAAACCACTCCACCAAGCCGCAACTGCCACAAACCCGAATGCGGAACTTGGACGAGACAAAAAAACCAATAGGTAACAAGTTCGGTCCGTATCCGCCTCTTGCGCTAACCTCCTCCGAAAACAGTTCCGTGCTCCCGCAGTTCCTGCATGGCTTGTCATTCGGTTTCATGTTCATGGTGACCCTCGTATAACTCATCAGTTGTGTTCCGGGCTCCTCTCGGGCGGTTTTCGTTCGCTGGCGTCTCGCCCCCGCCGCTACCGCCCTTGTCTATCGGCTCCAGCTCGTCAGGCACTTGCCACTCCACGAGGGCACCGACAGCGGCGCAGAGCAAAACCCAGACAGGCAACACGATTCGCCATGCTTCACGAACGGCGGGCTTGAACAGGAGAAAGAACGCCGCCCCAACGAGGGCGGACGTCACGGCACGCCTGAGGACGCTTCTTGGCGTTGCCTTCGGGTTGATCTTGTCAAGCAACCCGGCCATAACCCATCTCCTTGCGACGCTAGTCGGCCCGCTTGCCGGGGCGTCGTCGACCGCTCCAACCTATCCCATGTTCTATCACGCGTCATCCACCTCGACCAGCCGCCCGTCGGCGCCGGCCGACTGAAGACATGCATCCAACACCACTTGGGTCTTCAGAGCCATCGCGCCCCAGGAATCATCCGGCTTTCCAGAAAGGGCCAGCGCCGCAAAATTGCGGAACATGTTTGCTTCCTGCGAGTTCGGGGCGCTATTGCTGTACTCGCGCACGGCAACGCGCCGCCGGTGGTCCTCCATGTTGAAATTACAACCCGCCACGTGGAACACGGCGTTGGAGACCTCGAAGGCGACTTCGCTGCCGTAATGGGGCAGCACAAAATCCGGTACATGGATGAAGCCCTTGCTCCCGCCGACGTTCGCCCACTGTTGGTTCTCCGCCAGGTAGGAACAGTAGAAGCTGGCCGAGACCCCGTCGGGAAAGAACAACTCGGCCGAAAACTCGGTTGAGACCGGGGCCGGGCTGTCCGGCCGCCGGTCGCTGGCCAGCAGACGGCCGCAGACCTTCGTCGGCAGCATCCCACGGAGCACCCACAACGTGAAGCGGATGCAGTACCAGCCCAGGTCGCCCAGGCAACCCAGCGGCTCCAGCCCACTGTGGGCGCGGATGTCGCGCTGGAAGAACTCGGGCGGCACGCCGAACGAGAACTGAGACACAATCCGTCGAACTTGCCCGACGCTCTCCCCATCGTCCACGATCTCCCGGATGCGGTCGAGCCGGTGACTGTGCATGAACATCACCCCATCCATGAACTGCACGCCGCTGCGCTGGCAGGCAACAAGGACCTCCTTCAGGTCGCGGGCAGTGGCCGTCACGGGCTTCTCGGCCAGGACGTGCTTCCCCAACTCGGCCGCGCGAATCAACCACGCCTTGCGGATGCCGGTCGGCAGAGGAACGTATACGGCATCCACCATGTCGCTGGCCAGCAGTTCCTCATAGGCGCCGAATGCCTGCGGCGGAGGATCGAAGGGGGCATCTCGCTGACAGTCAGCGATGAAGCGCCGGCAGCGCTGGAAGTCTCTGCTGGCAACGGCCGCCAGGGTGCAGTTCTCCGCGTTTCGGATCGCCAGCCAATTCTTACGCGCAATCCCTGCGGTGCCCAAGATCCCCCATCGACAAGTGGCTTGTCCCATGATTCAGCCTCGCAATCCACATGGGCCTCAGCGGCCGGTTCCACACTACGGCTCAATCGTCGTTCCCAGCACGTCCAGGAATTTCCGTATCCACTCGGGGTTGCCCGGCCAGGCCGCTGCGGTCACCAGATTGCCGTCTACCACGGCATTGGAAAATGTCTCGTTGACGTCGCTCCAGATGGCTCCGGCACGAATGAGTTCGGGCTCGACGGACGGATAGGCAGTGCAGCGGCGCCCCGTCACTACCCCTGCCGACACGAGAATCTGCTGCCCATGGCAGGTCGAGGCCAAGGGCTTGTTGGCTTGGGCAAAGTGGCGGACGATCTGGAGCACCCGTTCATTCAGGCGAAGGTACTCGGGGGAGCGCCCGCCGGGAATGACAAGGGCGTCGTACTGGGCCGGGTCCACGGCGTTGAAATCCGCGTTGAGCGTAAAGTTGTGTCCGCGTTTCTCGCTGTAAGTCTGGTCGCCCTCAAAGTCATGCACGGCCGTCCGCACCACGTCGCCCGCCTTCTTCCCAGGGCACACAGCGTCAACCTGGTGGCCGATCATCAACAGCATCTGAAACGGCACCATCGCCTCGTAATCCTCGACGTAATCGCCCACAAGCATCAGGATCTTCTTGGCAGCCATTTCCTCTCCTCCGAAGGAACTCGGTTGACCTCACTGGTGCGCCATACCCCGACGACAGAACCATTTTAGCGGTTTCCCGCACTGCTTGTAACGGTGTTTCGCGTTCGACTGCGATCTGTCCCCGGGGTGGCAGTGCAACTGCCGCCGCAACAAGTCTGCGCCAACACGTCTTTCAATGGGCTGTTAACCAGAATGACGCATTCTAACCGCCCAGAGCGGTTTATTGACCCTCCGCGGGGACCGCTAGAATTCCAATAGAAGGGGCGACGCGATCGTCCGCGTCGTCCAGCGGCGCGTGTTATCGTTTGGCGCTGTCGTCGCCGTCCGCGCGCAGAGGCGAACGACAGCCTGTTGTGCGAGGTTTTGAAACCATGATTACGACAGAAGGTGAACGGGCGCAAGTCGTGAGCGAGCCGTCGGCGGTAGCCGAGGAGCGAGCGCACGTCATTATCCGCGACCCGTTACGGTTTATGAGTCTCGTGGTGGCCGGTGCGACCGCGGCTTCGATGGCGGGGATAGGCGGCCTGGTGCTGGCTATTTTCGGACTGTGCGGCGTGCTGTCGGCGTACTTTGCGCCGGTGGACTGCATCGTGGCGGGTTTGGCGTTTCTCGTGCTCGGTGCGGTCAGCGCGGCCTGGGGCCGCATGTTCCACTTTTCAGAACACGAGACGGCCCGGGATCGGATCGCCGTTTCCAGCGGAGTGATCTTGGCGCTGGCGGCGGGTGTGGCCGCCGTGGCCTTGGGCATTCTGAATCTGGTGTTTCTGAGCACCGTCCAGTTCGGATCGATCGCGGTCATCGCGCTGGGGCTAGGCTTGCTGTGGCACAGCGGCGTGATGCGGCGCGTGAGTCGATTCACGAACTACATGATCTATCACGGCATCGAGGGACGCCGGCCCACCGGCCCGATGGCCATCAACGCGCTGTCATTGGCGCCGTTGCGGGATTTCCTGCTCGGACTGGGCAGCGTGATCCTGGGAATTCTGGCCCTGGTGGGCTTCGTCCCGTTGGTGTTGGGGCTCGTGGCCCTGTTGGTCATCAGCGGTGCGCTGACGCTCACCGTTTCGACGATCTGCGGCGCGACGTTGACCACGCTGAAGGGCGTGTGCTGGAAGAGTTAATCCGGCGGCGGCAAGGCCCGATGCCCACTGCTCGGCATACGCCGAGCAGTGGCACACCGCGGCGAGAATCATACTATTGACGAACAAACAGGAAGTCGGTGTTCTCGATTTTCGGCATCTTGATCGGCGCGGAGTAGAGGAACGGGCCCTTTGGATCGGCAGGGTTGGACGTGCGCATCCGGGCCAACTTTTGCTTCTGCTCCGTTGTCAGCGTCTTGCCGACTTCGGCAAAGGCCGTGGCGTAAAGGTAGGACATTTCGCCGTCCAGTTCGCCATACCGCCTCGACAAAGTCAGCACTTTGGCCTTGTCGGCCGATTCGCCTTTTTGGAATCGCCGCAACTCGGTGGCAATCGCCCGGCGGGTAGCGACAATCTCGGTCAGGTCCTGACGCTGAAGGTCAACCAGGTCCGTGATGTGCTTCCGTTGAGCGCCATTTAGCGTGGTGATGAAACCCTCGCCACTGTCGCCGGTAAGCGAAGTGCTGATCGAGTAGTTCTGCTTGCCCATGGCCGGAGCCGTCTTCATGCCGAAGCCGCCGAAGTACATCCCGTGCCGCTCGGGACAGAAGTAGGTGTCTGCCTCCAGCGAGCCGGCGTACCAGGCGAACATCTCGCTGGCGTAGGTCATCACGGCCACGTTGACCTCGTGGGACATGCTTCTCTTGTCAAGCTCTTCCGGCAGATCGGGCCACGTTCGGCTGTCGCCAAACCTCAACTTGGCCAAGGCGGCCTTTTGCCGATCGCTAAGACCACAGATGATGCCGCCCATCACCTTCGCGCGCCCGAATGCCAACAGACCGTCAAGCTCGTACAAGTCGGCCGAATACTTCATCACCGCATTCTTGTCCAAGCCTTTGCCGGCGGGCACATCGCCTTCCAGGTTTCGACGGAACGCTTTGATCAACGGCAGCCGCATTTCGGCAAAACGGCGGATGTCTTTCTCTTGCTCCTTGGCCAGGGTGATGAGCTGCGCCTTTTGGCCGGCGGTCAGGATGGCTAGCATGTTCGAGGCGATTCGGGTGAGGAACGAGGTGTTGTGGCCACCCTCCGCGGCGTCGATGTCGCGCATGTACTGGAAGCCGAAATAGTCGGAGACCTTTCCTGGCGGCAGGAAAGTGTCCATGCCAAAGTCGCCCGTCAGAAAGGCCAGCCCATCAAAGGCGATCGTATGGAGTTGCGCCTGGTCCGAGGTAGCTTGTTCCAGCGAATACTGCCGCCCTTGGCCCCGTTGTGGTGGGCGGCTGTCGCTCGGCTCCATTTCTGCTCGCGGACTAGGGCCGACTTCGTCAGGGCGAGGCGGTGGTCGCCTGTCATCGGCTTCGTCTTCCTGGCCACCTGGGCGGCCGGTCGCTTCGTCACCTTGCCGAATCGTAGGTGGAGGGCGATCAACGTTGACGATCCGGCCGGAAGCCTCGTTCTTGATCTTTGCAGCGTGGACTTCCGCTTCGCCCGCCTGGGTCCATCCATCGATTGTGACCCGATCGTTGAGGGAAACGACGGCCGTTAGCTTTTCGCCGGCCCTTGGCGGAAATCGCACTTCCGTTCCGTCATCGAATCGCAGGCCATCGATGTCCCCTTCGCGGTTCTTCTGAAAAGATGTGACGACGCCGGTCACGGTCACGCCCTTCTCGGTTCCCCGCCTCGGCTCTTCTCTTTTTGGGGGCGGGGGAGGCCGGTCATCGTCCACAACCGCCGGTTTCCCCTGTGGCTCGGGCGGCGCTGCCTCGGCATACCCGGACGACATCAAAGCCAACCCGAAAATCGCGCTCGCAGCCCAACACAAGTATCGCATCGCGATTCTCCTTCGTTTCAGACGTAAAACCGCGTTCCCTCTCCCGATCGCTCGATCGGGAAAGGGAAGCGACTTGGGGATCGTTCAGAAGGACATCTCGCCTTCGACGCCGAGCAAGTCGGATACCCGCTGCGCGACGATCTTTTCGCGGGCGCCGTTGCGGCGGTCGATGGCGTCACGGAGGCGTTGGATTTCCGTCTCCACGCGTTTCACTTCCAGAGTGCGACGCGCTTGACGCACCTCGAACTGCTTGTTGACCAGCTTTTGAAGTTGCTTCTTCATTTCGTCGCGCTGCTCCTGGGGAGCCTGGCGGCAAAGCGAGGCCAGCTCGCGCGATTGGTGATCCAACTCCATATCTTCCTTGACCAGCTTGTACATGTCGGGGTCGTTCTTCTCCAACGACTGCCAGTTCTCCGGCGGCCAGCGAGGCGGTCCCGGCTGGCGCATGCCGTCGGGCCCGGGGCGGCCTTCGCCGTCACGTGGGGGCCGCTGATCGCCGTCACGCGGCGGGCCCGGCGGTTGTCTGCCGGACGCGTCACCGAATCGCGGCGGCGGCTGATTGGGGTCACGCGGCGGGCGCGACGGTCCCGGCGGTCGGTCGCGGTCACCATCGCGCGGCGGACCTGGCGGCGGCTGATCGTCCAGCCGCGGCGGTCCGCCCGGTGAGGAATCATCCCAGGCCAACATGTCGGCGGCGGCTGGGGCCGGCTTGGCGGCAGCTTCATCGCCCATCGCGATTCTCGCCGAGAGCAATCCAAAGGCAGCGGCGACTGCCACAACTAGGGCACACTTTGGCAGCGACATCATTTCTTCTCCTTTCTAAAGTTTGTCCTCTTCCATCTCTTGTTGAATCTTCTGCACTCCGTATTGCAGGGCGTCAACCGGGCCGGATCGGTCGGACCAACCCGGCTGCAGACGGCTGATGTCCTGGCTGAGTTGCGTGATCTGATCGTCGAGCGAGTCGTTCCAGGCCGTTTCGCTGCTATCGGCCAACGGTTGCCGGCCGGCAGCGGAACTCGATTTCTCGGGTTCATCCACGACCACGTCGGCCGGCGAGGTGGTCGGCTCACCGGGCCGGTTCGCGGCCGTCCACATCCGCGCGATGCCCAGGCCGAGCAACAAGCACGCCGCCGACGCGGCGGCAATCATCCATGGCCGGCGGTGCGATCGTCGGGGCGGCGTCCAGCGCCTCCAGCCGCGGCGTCGCCTGCGGCTGAGCCGCTTCCAGCAATTGGCCGAAGGCGAGCCATGCTTCACGCAACGACCGCGCCTCGGGCGTAAGCTCTTCGCCCGGCGGACTTTCGGCCGTGGTCGCCTGTTCCAAGAGCCGTTGTTCGTTGTTCGAGTCGGCGCTCATCGGTTTTTCTCCACGAGCAGTTTTCGCAGCATCTCCAGCCCGCGGTGGCAATGGCTCAACGTGGTGTTCAAAGGGCAGCCGATTGACCGGGCGATTTCGGCGAACGTCATTTGGCCGTAATACCTCAACAACAGAACCCGCTGCTGCACCGGCGACAGCTCGTCGAGCACCGCGGCCAGCCGGCCCACCTCTTCGGCCACCGCAGCCGCTTGCGACGGCTCGGCGGCCTGGCTGAGCGGCTCGTGCCGCTGCCAACCGCTTGCGTCGAGGTTGGTCTGGCGTTTCTCGCGGCGGTGGTGATCGGCGACCAACCGGTCGGCGATTTGCAGGAGGTACGCCCGGGCCTGGCCCTGCTCGCGGTAGCGATGGCGTGCCTGCCAGGCCCTCTGGAACACTTCCTGACTCAAGTCGTCGGCCACGTCGGGACGCCGAACCCTCGCCAGCAGGAATCCGCGGACGGCCCGGCCATGCTCATGGATCCAGTCGGCGAAGCGTTGCTGATCGCCCGTCTGGTGGTCGAGAGCAGTCATGTCTATCACCATCAACGCAGGGAGCCGACGTTTATTGCACAGGGCGAGGGATTTTCTCCTCCCGCGGTTCGCGGCCGAAGGGGACAGTCCCATTTTTGCGGCTGCAAAAATCGGGACAGTCCCCGTGAACGGGCAGTCGAGAGGCTGCCGGACCACGCCCGCATTGCGAAACGCCCGATCGCCGCTTGCCCTACGGCGCGAGCAATGTGTCCTTCTTGGCGACCTGGTCTTCGAGTGTTGCCCGGCGGGTGGCGTATTTCGGCATGAAGTCGGCCCCCGGGTCGAAGACGTTTTTGTCCGAGCGATAGAAGGTGCCGGTCAACATCTTGTGGGTGAACGCCAGCCAGTCGCGGTCGGGCGCCAAGAGAAAGAACATTCGCTTCTCGGGCTGGAACCCGCCAAAGAGAAAATTGCGGGAAAGCGGCGCCGTGTGCAGCGTCATCAGCGTGAAGCAGACGAGCACGTAACCGGCCCAGACGGACAAGATACCGCCGCCGACTTGCTCGGCGATCTGCAAGAAACGCACCTTCACCTTGGAAACCCGATCCGTGATTTCGCGGAAGACGGCCACACAGCCGAGGAACAGCAGCCACAAGGCCAGGAAGTCGTTGAAGTAGCTCAGCGAGGGCACCATGCTGTCGAGCCAGCTGGCCACCGGCTCGAAAAAGTTGGTGGCTACCAAGGCGGCCGTCACCACGTTGATCAAGCGGATCGCGTTTGTCCAAATCCCTTCGTGAAACGTCAGCGCGACACTCGCGAAAAGGATGACCAGCAGCAAAAGGGTCAGGAGAAAGCTCATGGCTTCGAGCTGACAGCTCCCTTCTATTGTTTCAATACGCGAATCAATTCGGGCAAGGAAGTGGTGCCCTTGACGACCAACAGGGCGCCCTCCTCCTGGAGACTCTTCATGCCGTCTTTGCGGGCGGCCTGACGCATCACGTCGAGTTTGGGATTTTTCGCCAACACTTTGCGGATGGTATCGCCCACCACCAGCAATTCGAAGATCGCCGTGCGGCCGAGGTAGCCGGTGGCGCCGCAGACTTTGCAGGGTTCTTTCGGTTTCTCGCCCGGCGGCGGCGCCGCGTTGGGCTGCGGCGGGCGATAGAACGCCTTCACGCGGCCGGCAGGGATGCCCATTTGCGCCAGCACGTCGGCCGGGGGTGTGTAGGCTTCTTTGCAGGCATCGCAAAGTTTTCGCACCAGCCGCTGGTTCACGACCGCCGTGACGGCCTTGGCGAACTCGGCCGGCGGCACGCCGACGGCCAACACGCGCATCAGAGCTTCCGCACAGTCCACCGCCCGCATGGTGCTGATGATCAGCCGATTTTCATCGACTTCGTCGCACAGCAGCTTGACCATGTCGGCGTCAACCAGATCGCGGACGACCACGACTTGGGGCTGGGATCGCATGATCCGGACGAGCTCATCGGTCGGCGAGACGCCTTCGGCGGCGCTATAGGTCTTTACCGGCAGGTTCTCCACCTCCTGGTAACGGTTCTTTTCTTCTTCCAAGGTGATGAATTCGCGGGTAAAGCGGTCGCAGGCGTGCAAGGCCACGTCCAAGGTGGTGCGCAAGCCGCCGTCGGGAATGGCCGAGAAGAGGACGAAGCCCCGTTCGGCCCCCAAGGCTTCCTTGAGCTGCTCTTGCATTTTTGTTCGCATGCCGAGCTCGTCAAAGGTCTGCAGGCGGATCTTCTTGTCCCGCAACTGAAGCACGACCCGCTCGCCGGTGGAAATGCCTTGCGAGGCCAGAGTGGCTGAATAGCCGAGCGACTTATATTCGACGCCGAACCGTCCTTCTTGTCGTTTCTGTCGTTCGCGCGGGTCGAGCCCGCAGAGCAGCTTGAGCGTTTGCAGGGCGGGATCGGCCGTTTCCCGGGGCCTGGGCGGCCGAGCGACCCATACGCCATCAATCATGGTGCGCATGGCGGCGGCCTGCTGTCCGTAGTCGAGCACGATGGCCGATGCGCGGCCCGCCAACGCGTCGGCGATGACCTCGCGCGCCGCCAGCATGCCCGGCGACTGCTTGGCCGCCAACAACCAGGTCTGATTGGTCGGCACGTCCGGCCCGCCCTCGGCGACGAGTTTTACCGGCGAGCCGGCTTCCTCGGGTGCAGCCTTCACGGCGGCAACCTTCACGCCCACTTTGCCGACGTTGGTGGCGAACAGAAATCGAAGGTGTTCCGGCGTGAGCACGCGCTGGTCGTTGCTCACCAGCGCGTTGCGGCGGACGATGTACGTGATCAACGGCGCCACGTAGGCGATCACCAGAAGAGGAAATCCAATCCAAAAGGTCGGGATCAACCACACCAGCACGAAGGCGGCGAAAAAGGCGCCGAAGACGATCGGATTCCACTGCTGGTAATCGAGTTTCTTCAACTCCTGGCAATCGCTGCTGACCCAGTCCGTGGTCTTCACCCAGGCCAGGAAGAGCAACCAGCAGGCCGCCATCTTGATCACGCTCAAGTAGAAGCCCGGCCCGCGGAAGTCTTTGGTGAGCAAGACGGGCCCCCAGGTGCCCTCCGCGGCCAGCACTCCGCCGGCGCCTCCCGCCACCACCAAGACAAAGACCAGCACGGCGAGCAAAATGCGGCAGGCTTTCGTCATGGCTCCTCGATCTCCAACACCACCATCACAGCATGGCCGATTCTTTCAGTCGGATGCCCTTCAACGCCATCTTCAGCGCCTCGGGGTTGGGAGCCACTTCGAACGCCGTCGGCCGGTCGATCATCTCCCGCTCGACCAGGTCGCGGAGGCTCATGGTGAAGTCCTGCATGCCTTCCTCCTTGCCGATGCGGATGGCGTCGCCCAGCTTTTCGTCCTGCTCGTCGAGGAGTAGTTTCCGGACGGTGGGCGTGAAGATCATGATTTCGTTGGTGGGCACGCGCCCCACGCCGGGCATGATCGAAGGCAGCAACTTCTGGGCGATAATGGCCTTCATGTTGAATGCCATCGCGCTGCGCAGCGCCGTGTGCATGTTCTGCGGGAACAAGTCCAGGATGCGGCCGATGGTGCTGGACGATGTCGAGGCGTGGATGGTGCCGAACACCAGGTGCCCGGTCTCCGCCGCCTGAATCGCCGTTTCAAACGTTTCCCGGTCGCGCATTTCGCCCACCAGCATCGATGTCCGGGTCTTCGCGGACGGCGTGCTTCATGCCGATCATGAAGTCCTTCACGTCCATGCCGATCTCGCGCTGGTTGATCAGGCACTTGTCGTCGGTGAAGGTGAACTCGACCGGATCTTCCAGCGTCAGAATGTGCTTGCGGTAGCGGTGGTTGATGTAGTCGAGCATCGAGGCGATCGTGGTGCTCTTGCCCGAGCCGGTAATGCCCGCCAAGAGAATCATCCCCTGGGAGAGATTGCACAGGTCTGCCAGGGAGGGCGGGAGGTAGAGGTGCTCGAAGTCGGGGATGACGTTATTGACGCGCCGCGCCACCAATCCCACATGACCCAACTGTTGCAACACATTGACGCGAAACCGCCACCGTTTGCCCTCCAACTCGATCGTGTAGGCGAAGTCGACCCCGCCGTCCTCCTCGAAGATCCTCTGCCGCCGCTCTTGCATGTTGATCATCGGGAAGATCAGCCGCGCCATCTCCTCGTCTTCGATCGGGCCGCGGTTCATCGGCCGCAGCGTGCCGTGGACGCGTATGAACGGCGGCAAGCCGACCTTGAGGTGCAAATCGCTCCCTTCGAGTTTCACCAGGGCCCGATAGAGCTTGTCGATTTCCAATTCCTGGTGCTTCTGGACGAACTGCTGGGTATCAAGCTTGTTGGAAGACATGGTGGGGAGTCGGGCCTTATCGCGAAGGAACGGCCGCCGCCTGGCGGGGGCCGGTCTTGGTCATTCTGACAGGGATTCCTCGCTGTTGCATGACGCGCTTGGTTTGTTCGATCGTATACTCGCCGTAGTGGAAGATGCTGGCGGCCAGGGCCGCGTCGGCGCCGCCGATCAGGATGGCGTCGGCCAGGTGCTCGGGACAGCCCGCGCCCCCGCTGGCCACCACCGGGATCGAAACCACCTCGGTCACCGCCCGGGTGATCTCCAGGTCGTAGCCGTCCTTGGTGCCGTCGGCATCCATCGAGGTCAAGACGATTTCGCCCGCCCCCAGCTTTTCCACTTCGCGGGCCCAGGCGACGGCTTCCAGGCCGGTGCCGATCCGCCCGCCGTTAATGTGCACTTCCCAAAACTCGCGATCGTCGCGGAGCACCCGCTTCGGGTCGATATTGACCACGATGCACTGGCTGCCGAAGCGGCGAGCGGCCTGGCGGACGAACTCCGGGTTGCGACAAGCGGCCGAATTGATCGACACCTTGTCGCAGCCTGCCTTCAACAGGGCGCGGATGTCGTCGATCGTGCGAATTCCCCCGCCTACCGTCAGGGGCATGAAGATCACTTCGGCCGTGCGGCGCACGACGTCGAGGATGATCTCGCGCCCTTCGTGGCTGGCAGTGATGTCCAGGAAGACCAGCTCGTCGGCCCCCTCCTCCTCATACCGTCCCGCTACCTCGACCGGGTCCCCCGCGTCACGGAGGTTCAGGAAGTTTGTGCCCTTAACTACCCTTCCCTGATTCACATCCAGACAAGGGATGACCCGCTTCGCAAACATCAAATCTAATGTAACCGTCAAGCTTTCTTCGGTCAACACCACCCCTCCGTGGATGGGGGGCCGTCTGGCAAGAAACCTCGTTCCCGCGCGGAGCGTGGAAACCAGCTCGTGTCCAACTCACTCGGCCGCTTCCACCACCTGCCGACAATCAGGCAGCGAAGCGAGGAACAGCCTGCCATAAGGTTTCGTGCGAACGCGCGGATCGAGAATCACCACCATTCCCGTGTCTTGCTGGGTGCGGATCAGCCGGCCAAATCCCTGCTTGAGTTTCAAGATGGCCTCGGGCAGTTGGTAGTCGCGGAAGGGATTGCCCCCGGCGTTGCGGATCGCCTCCAGGCGGGCCTCCAACAAGGGCCGATCAGGCACGCTGAACGGCAGCCGCGTGATGATCACGTTTTGCAAGGCGTCACCCGGCACGTCGACGCCTTGCCAGAAACTATCGGTGCCGAACAGCACCGACGCGCGGGTTGCTTTTGAAGAGTTGCAGCATGCGGCTGCGCGGCAAGCCTTCCGCCTGGCAATAGAGGACCAGGTTCTTCCCGGCCAGCCACCCGTTCAGCGCAGACGCCGCGCGCTTCATCATGGCATAACTCGTAAACAACACGAACGCCCGGCCGTCGCTGCGGGCCACGTAGCGGCGGATCATGTCGATCGCCATCTGCTCGTAGCGTGTCGCGTCGCCGCTCGGGTCGGGCATGCCCTCGGGAAGCACAATCTGGGCCTGGCGCCGGTAATCGAACGGGCTGCCGAGCCAGAGCGTTTCTGTTTGGGTGAGCCCGATCCTGGATTGAAAGAACTCGAAGGACGGCGCGCGACCGCCGCGCCGCCGGTGGCCAGCGTAGCGCTGGTCATGACGACAGTGGACACTTTCGTGAAGAGCTGTTCGCGAAGGACCGGCCCGACGTCGATCGGCGCAGCGGCCAGCGTGATTCGCAATCGGCTGCGGCTGAAACCGCGCTCAATCCAGTACACCGTGTCGGGCATCTGCTGGCCGAGCCAGTTGTCGATGCCCTGGGCCAGCGTGTCGAGCCGGTTGGCGGCGGCGGTGAAGTCCTGTCGCTTCGCCGGGTCGTCGATCTGCTTGGCTTCGCGCCGCAGTGTGGCCACCAGTTGCCTTAGCGTCGGGCTGAGCGGGTTGGCGACGACCCCCGGCTGGCGCACCCGGCTGAAAAAAGGGGTCGGGCCCAATGGATGCGAAGCACCCGCGGCCCGGACGCCAAGCAAAGGTTGGTCGCGGCACATTGGCCCCGTCCCTTTTTTTCCCGTGGGCTGTTCGGCCAGCCAGGCAGCCACATGGTCGAAGAAATCGGCCGCCCGATCGCGGCATTTCCACACCTCTTTCTGCGCGTCGCCGAGCTTGTGATGCACCAGCAAGCCGCGATTGGTTCGATCGTTGTACAGCTTTCGCAGGGTGTATTCGACTTGGCTGTTGCTGATGCTCAAGCCCATATGATCGCCGGCCACAGCCTCGATCATGTGGGCTTCATCGAAGACCACCACGCCGTGGTCCGGCAGGATGCTCACGTTCTCCCGCCGCAGCGCGAGATCGGTGAAGAACAGGGCGTGGTTGACCACCAGAATCTGCGCGTTCTGCACTCGCCGCCGCGCCTTGTAGTAGAAACACTTCGCATACGACGGGCAGGAGCGGCCCATGCAGTTGCCGTGGTCGCTTTGCACTTCGTCCCACACGGCCGGCAGCGGTCGGAAATCGAGGTCGGACAATGAGCCGTCGCCCGTCTCCTCCGACCACGCCCGCAGCCGGCGCAATTGCTCGAACTCCTCATCGCTGTCGAAGAGGCTGGCGGCGCGGCTCAGGGCATTGTCCAACCGCCGCCGGCTCAGATAGTTTCCTCGCCCCTTGACCAACACGGCCGAAAACTCGACGGGGATAACGCTGCGCAACAACGGCAAATCTTTCTCGATCAGTTGCTCTTGCAGACTGATCGTGTGCGTGGAGATGACCACGCGCAACGGCGACTGTCCCGATTTCCGCGCGGGAGAGACGGGATTTTTCCCTTCGGGCTTGCCCGCGTCTCCGGCCGCGGCGAGGATGGCGGGGACCAGGTAGGCGAAGCTCTTGCCCACGCCCGTGCCCGCCTCGACGACCAGGTGGTGGCGTTGTTGGATGGCGCGATCGACGGCCTCGGCCATCGCCAGTTGTTGGCGGCGACGCTCGTAGTTCGGCAGCCGAGCGGCGATCCGCCCGCCAGGGCCAAGGATATCGGTGGGAGACAACATAAAAATGAAGTATGAAGGATGAACGCTCCGCAGGCAACCACACTGCGTGCGGGGTTCCTCCTTCATCATTCCCCTCTCCCCACTCCTCCTGCCTCTCTGCTATACTTTGGGCCGAGGAGGACCCTTTGATGCCGATCGAATTCCGCTGTCCGCAGTGTGGCAAGCTGTTGAAGACAGGCGACGAAACGGCCGGCCGCCAGGCCCAGTGTCCGGCGTGCGGGGCGCTGAGCACGATTCCAGGAGCGGCAGCCGGCACGTCCGTCCCGCCCTTGGCGCCGTTGGGCGCGGGCCCCGCGCCGGCGGCCGGTCCGCCGGTGGCCAGCGACTCGAAGGCCGTCGTAGCCCTTGTTCTCGGCTTGGCCGCGATGGGTGGTTGCTGCTGTCCGCTGATCGGCTTCCCGATCGCCATTGCGGGGCTGGTGATGGGCATCCTGTCGCTGAAGTCGGTCGACCGCAGCTTCGCCGTGGCCGGAATTGTTCTGTCGTCGGTCGGCTTGCTCCTGACGCTGATGATCTCGGTGGTCGGCGTCGTGATGATGTTATCGCAGCAGTAGCCGGCGGTTCGGCCATCGTTTCGTCCGGTAAAATCGGCCGCGGAGGGCGCCTTGAAGTATTGCCGCACCCTGCCGGCTTCTGATAGGATGACACCCTGTTGAGCCGCTTGCAGAAACCCGGCGAAGCGAGGGCGCTATGTCGATCGAATTCCGTTGCACACAGTGCAATAAGCTGTTGCGGACCGGTGACGAAACAGCGGGCAAGCAGGCCCAATGCCCGCAATGCGGCGCGGTGATGACGATTCCGGCCGCCTCGGCCGCCGGGTCGGGCGTCCCATCCTCCCAACCGCCGCTTCCGCCGGGCGAGACGCCGTTCAGCGCGGCCGGCGCACCGGCTGCGGGGTCCACCGAGCCGGGCAGCCCGTTCCAGCCGCCGGCCGCTGCGGGCTACATGCCGCCGGCGGCCATCACGCCGAGCCCGCTCGACCTCGGAGTCTTCGGCCGCACATGGGCCGTCATGAAGCCCAACTGGGGACTTTGCCTGGCCGTGATTGTCATTGTCGTGTTGATCAGTTTCGGCGTCGAGATCCTGATTGGCATACCAACTCACGTTATCGCCATGCTGGCAATGAACCCGTTTGTCATGATCGCGATGGGCATCTTGGAACATGTGGTGACCATGGCGATCAACTTCTGGCTGGGGATTGGCCAATCCCTCTATTTTCTGAAATTGGCCAAGGGGCAGCAGCCGCCGATTAGTGAGATATTCGCCGGGGGGCCGTACTTCTGGAGAGTCCTGCTGGCGACCATTCTGCTCATGCTGATCATACTCGGGATTATTCTCGCCTGCGGGGCGCCGGCATTGATCAGCCTGGCAATCTCTCAAGGGGCGGCAATTCTCCTCGCCATTTTGGGCGGCTTCGTGTACATAATTCTGGCCACCTGCGTCACGCTGATGTTTTCGCAGTTCTATTTTTTGATCCTCGATCGCGACGCCGGCGCCGTCGAGTCCTTGGCGACATCCAAGAAGTTGATGGAAGGAAATAAGCTGATGCTATTGGTCGTCGAGGTGCTTCTGCTCCTCATCGCGCTGGCAATCTTGGCCCCGTGCCTGATTTGCGTGGTGCTCGCGTTCGTCTGTGTGGCGAACCAGGCGGTAGGCGCGGCAGTCTTTTTGGGTTTCCTGGCGGCAATTCTCGGTTTTTCGGCCGTTCTGGTGGGCCTTCCGTACGTGGTGTTGCTCCGACCGGTCATCTACCTGACGATCACGGGCCAACCGACGGCCGATCAACGCCGTGTTGGCGCCGTCAACTAAAGGAGGTTATCTCATGAGCGCAGCAGATGAGTTGCAGAAGTTGCAGCAATTGCACGCCTCGGGCGGGCTCAGCGACGAGGAGTTCGCCAAGGCCAAGGAACGGTTGCTCAGTGGGCCGCCCGGTGCTGCCGACGCGCCGGTCGCCCCCGTTGACGTCGAACAGCAAACTCGTTTATGGGCAATGCTCCTCCACCTGTCGCTCTTGGCCGGCTTCCTGGTGCCCATGGCCGGGTTGATCGCTCCGATCGTGATCTGGCAAATCAAGAAAACCGAGCTGCCCGGCATCGACGTGCACGGCAAGATCGTCGCCAATTGGGTTATCAGCGCCTTCCTGTACGGCGTGGGGTGCTTCCTCCTGGTGTTTGTGCTGGTGGGCATTCCTCTGTTCATCGCCTTGGGCATTATGGCGATCGTTTTCCCGATCATCGGCGGCATCAAGGCCAATAACGGCGAGGCATGGAAGTACCCGCTCTCGATCCCGTTCTTCAAGTAGCGGGCGAGCCAGCGGCGGCATGACAACTGCCGGCTTCCGCCGCCGGCTGTTTACAGCGGGCCCCGGTTACTGCGGTTGCGCGACCGCTTCGGCTGGCGAGGCTTCGACCGCGTTGCGTCCCGACTGCTTGGCGCGGCAAAGCGCATCGTCGGCCTGCTGGATAAGCGATTCGGGCGAACTGGCGCCGGCGGCGTCGGCCACGCCGAAACTCGCGGTGACCGCCACCGCTTCGCCCTCGACGTTGATCTGCGTCTTGGCAACTTCCCGGCGACATCGCTCCGCGAGACAGGCGGCCCCGGCCGCCGGCGCCTCCACGGCGATAATGCCGAACTCCTCGCCGCCGTAGCGGGCGGGCAAATCGGTGGCCCGGCACTGCCCGGCGATCGCACGGGCGACCTCTTGCAGCAACCTGTCGCCGACGTGATGGCCGTAGCGATCGTTGATCTCTTTGAAATGATCGATATCGGCCATAATGAACGACAGTTGCCCGCCGTGCCGCTGGATGCGGGCCCATTCGGCCTGAAGCCGCTCCCTCAGCCCCCGCCGATTGGGCAGCCCGGTGAGCAGATCGACGTGGGCGTGCTCGACCAAGAGGTCTCTGCAGGTGCTTGGTGCGCAGGGCCGCCCGCACCCGGGCGCGCAGGCTCGAAGGCGTCGAAGGGCTTGGTGATGTAGTCGACTGCCCCGAGGTCCAGCCCCCGCACCTTGTCTTCCGGCGGCTCGTTCCGGTAAGGAACAGCACGGGGATCATGCACAAGTCGGACTCCGACTTCAGGGCGCGGCAGACTTCGAAGCCCGACATGCCGGGCATGTCGAGATCGAGGAGGATGAGATCGGGCCGTTCGCGGCGGGCCGTTTCCAGACCCTCCGCACCGTTCTCCACGCACAACATCTCCACCCGTTCCTTGGCCAAACGGCTCTTGGCAATTTCCAAGGCGTCGCGGTCGTCGTCCACGATCAAAATTTTCATGAGGAGATCGTCTCCGTGCAAGCGAGCGGGCGGTAGCCCTGTTGAATGGCCTGGACGAGCGCGGCCACGGCGTCGAGGCTGGCAGCTTCGGCCGCCGCATCGCGCGTTTTGGCGGCCTCTTCCAACGTCCGGCAGAGTTCGGTCAGATAGGGATAGCCGTAGCTGCCCCCGGCGCCCTTGAGCTTGTGCGCCAGTCGTTGCAGGTCCTCGTGGCGACCGGCGCGGTGTTCTTCGCGCATGGCATCGATCTGGGCCGCCAGTCGGGCCACAAAGCTGCCGAGGATTTCGGCGATATCCGGATCATCGGCGTACTGTGAAATCGCCGCGTCGCCGTCGGCCGACGGCGCGGTTTTTGCCGTGCCCGGCAACGCCGGGGCGACGGTACAACGGCCACCCCAGCCCGAGGTTTGCGATTCGGCCGCATCGGGAGCGGCTGGGCGACCGGCGTCTCCGTTGGGGGGCCTGGTTTCGGTTCTCGGCGTGCCGGCGTGCCCGGCGATCAACTGGATTAACCGGGCCTGGTTGATCGGTTTGGACAAGTACTCGTTGCACCCGGCGGCCAAACAGCGGTCGCGGTCATCCGACATCGCATTGGCCGTCAGCGCCAGGATCGGCCGAGCATAGCCGCGGTCGCGGAGCAGCCGCGTCGCCTGGTAGCCGTCCATCTCGGGCATGTTCATGTCCATCAGAATCACGTCGAACGGCTCGCTTTCGGCTTTGGCCACGGCGAGACGGCCGTTCTCGACGGCCTCGACCTGGGCGCCGGCACGGCGGAAGATGGCCTGAATGAGCCGCTGAGTGTCGAGTCCGTCTTCGGCCAGCAACACGTGAACTCCCTGGATACCCCCGCTGGTGGATTTCTCGATCGGTTGGCCGGCGTGCAACCCGGCTTCCGCGGGCCGCCCCAGCATCTCCACGCCTTCAAGGCTGCCGGTGGGCACGATGAGCCGGAAGGTGCTGCCCTGTTTCCACACGCTGGTCGCGGTCAGTTCGCCGCCCAGCAGTTGGCCGATGTGGCGCGAGATCGCCAGCCCCAGCCCCGTGCCGCCGAACTTTCGCGAAACCGAGGCGTCGGCTTGGGTAAACGGTTGAAAGAGTTGCGGAAGGACTTCCGGGTGGATGCCGATCCCCGTATCTATCACCTCGATTTGCACGGCGGGCTCGCCATCACGCCAGGCGGGCAGAAACGAGGCCACGATCCGCACGTCCCCGCGCTCGGTGAACTTTACCGCATTGCCGGCCAGATTCACGATCGCCTGCTGCAATCGGGCGGCGTCGGTGAGGATGGTTTTCGGGAGTTGGCCGGCGTATTCCACCGTCAGGTGGAGATCGTGTTCCAGGGCCCGCGGACGAACGAGGCCGGCTACGTCGGCCAAGAGCGAGAGGAGATTGCACGGCCGCATGTCAACGGCGATCTTTCCCGCTTCGATCTTTGACAGGTCGAGAATGTCGTTGATCAGCGAGAGCAGGTGTTCGCCGTTGCGGGAGATTACCGCCAGGTAGTTGTTGCGATCGCTGGCGCTGAGGGCCGGATCGGTCATCAATTGGCCATAACCGAGGATGGCGGTCATGGGCGTGCGGATTTCGTGGCTCATCGTGGCCAGGAACCGGCTCTTGGCCTGATTGGCCGCTTCGGCCTGGTCTCTGGCCGTGGCCAGGCTCTGCGTGAACCGCTGGTGGATGACGGTCCGCCACCAGCCGTCCATCAAGAGCTGGAGCTGTCGCACGTCGCCCTCGTCATAGTCGGTCGTTTTGTTGCCCACGCCCGCCACAGCCACGATCCGCTCGCCATCGAACACGGGGATGTTCATGTGGCGAACGACGGGCACGTGGCCTTCGGGCATGCCGTGTTTGCAGGGATTGGGCGCCGCGTAATCGTTGGTGATCACCGGCTGCCGCTGACGGACCGCCTCGCCCCACAGCCCGGTCTTCTCCAGCGGGTAGATGATCGGTTTGTTGACGACCTTACAGGCGGCGTGGGCCGACTTCGACCAGTATCGCATGGTGAGGACCGACTCGTCGTCGTCGAGCACGGCCAGGTAGCCGATCGCGCTTCGCGTCAGGCGAATTGCATCTTCCACCACCCTGGCGACGATCTCGTCCGCGGGCTGGTCGGTCATGTGGGTCAGCGCCAGCAACGCTTCCATCCGTTGCGTCGTCAGACTCCGCTCTTCCTCAAGCCGCCTCCGCTCGCTAAGTTCCATTTCCAGCCGAGCGTTGACCGCCGTGAGTTGGGAGGCCAACCGCGCCATGCCGCTCTCCGTGCACTGCCAGTCGAATGAGATAGGCTGTCAGCAGGCCGGTCAACATCAGGACAGCCGCCGCGCCGTCCCATGGCTGCAACGTCGTCTCCACGAAAAGCACTGCGGCCGAGGTGATCCCCGCGCACAGAACCACCAGCGCGAGCACGCATGGCCACCTCCGCGCGGCGGCATGCAAAAATCGATCTGTCGTCGTTCCCATTTCGCTGCCCCCGAAATCAATTCCGTTCCAACGACTTTGGTAGACTGAACAAACATAGGTTTGTCTGTGACTTCACGGGCGGGCGGGGCGCAGAACGGGCGTGGTCGACTGAGCGACGGCAATCCCGGCAAAAGCGGAATAGGGCCACGCCGGCATCCCCGAAGCAACACGCAATCGAGCGGCCTGCTGCCGCCTCGAATGCACACCCCGTTGGCCCGGGGCAGTGGAATTTTTCGCATCTCCCGCCGATCAGTTCACGTCGCCCTTATTGGGTCCATAGCATCTCCCCCCTTTCCTGTAGTGAGCTTTCCCACTAAAATCTGACTGCTCGGGCCGAGAAAGGCGGGGGGAATCCGCATGAATATAATGATCATTGGCAATGGCGGCCGTGAGCACGCCTTGGCCTGGAAGATCGCCCAAAGCCCCCGCGCCGATCGCGTGTTCGTGGTCCCCGGCAACGCCGGCACCGATATCGACGGCGAGAACGTCAACCTCTGCATCACCGATTTCCCCGCACTGATCGCGTTCGCCAAGCAAAACGACGTCGAGCTGACGGTGGTTGGGCCCGAGGGTCCGCTGGCCGCGGGAATCGTCGATGCCTTTGAGCAGTCGGACCTGCGGGCGTTCGGTCCCCGCCGCAACGCGGCCGAGTTGGAAGCCAGCAAGGTTTTCTGCAAAAACCTGCTCCGCCACGCCGATGTGCCCACGGCCGATTTCCAAGCTTTCACCAACACCGAGGAGGCCATCAAGTATCTCACGGACCGCGAGGACGTGCCGATCGTGGTCAAGGCCGACGGACTGGCTGCCGGCAAGGGGGTCGTCGTTTGTGCCGGTCGAGACGAAGCCATCCGGGCGGCCACGCAGATCGGCCGCGAGAAAGTCTTCGGCCAGGCCGGCGACCGCCTGGTGATCGAGGAACGCCTCGACGGCCAAGAGGTGAGCGTGCTGGCGATCACCGACGGGCAGACGATCCTCACCCTTCAACCGGCCCAAGATCACAAAGCGGCTTTCGACGGCGACACGGGTCCGAATACGGGCGGGATGGGCGCCTATTGTCCGGCCCCGCTGGTCAGTGACGAAATGCTCCATTGGATCGAGGAGCACGTTTTGGTGCCTACCGTCCACGCCATGAAGCGTGCCCGCCGGCCGTTTCGCGGCGTGCTCTACGCCGGCTTGATGGTCACCAAGCAAGGGCCGAAGGTGCTGGAGTTCAACGTCCGCTTCGGCGATCCCGAGTGCCAGCCGCTCTTAATGCGGCTGAAGACCGATCTGGTCGAGTTGTTGGATGCTACGGTGGCGGGGCGGTTGGATCAGGTCGGGCCGCTGGAATGGGACCCGCGGCCGGCAGTTTGCGTGGTGATGGCCAGTCAGGGCTATCCGGGCGAATACAGCAAAGGGCATCCTATTCGCGGGCTGGTGAATGCCGAGGTCCAGCCCGACGTGAAGGTGTTTCACGCCGGCACGGCGATACAAAACGGCCAGGTCGTCACGGCCGGCGGCCGCGTGCTGAACGTTACCGCCCTGGGCGACAGCATCGCCAAGGCCAAGCTCAACGCCTATCGGGCCGTCAAGTGCATTCGCTGGTCCGGCGCCTGGTGTCGGAAGGATATTTCCGACAAGGCGATCGGGCAGAAATAGAAACTCAGATTAGTCCCACCGGCCAATTTACGATCCAATAGCAATATAGCCGTTAAAATGGGCGGCGACAAGCGGCAACATACCCACTGCGGGTGGTAAGTAACCCGCGTTTCACGGTCCCGCCGCTCCTTCTTCCAACTGGTAGCGGCGGATTTTGCGGTCCAGCGTCGAGCGCTCGATGCCCAGGATGGCGGCCGTCTTGCTCTTGTTCCAGCTGGTGTGGTTGAGCGTGCTGACGATGTGGCGGCGTTCCATGTCGTCCAGCGAAACCGGGGCGAACCGGTCGTAGCCCGGCCCGGGCGACTTCGGTGTCGCCGGCGGTAGCCAGCTTGGTCAGCAGCAGGTCCTCGGCGCCGATCTCCTGGCCGCGGCAGAGGACCACCGCCCGCTCGATGACGTTCTTCAACTCCCGCACGTTGCCCGGCCAGAGGTACTTCAACAACTGCTCCTTGGCCTCGGCGGTGAAGCCGTTGATCTTGCGGCCGGTCTCGGCATTGAACTTTTCCAGGAAGAAGTCGGCCAGCAGGGGGATGTCTTCCTGGCGTTTCCGCAGGGCGGGCACGACGATCTCCAGCACGCGGAGGCGGAAGTAGAGATCGCGGCGGAAACGGCCCTCGGCCACGTCCCGCTCCAGGTCGCGGTTGGTGGCGGCGATCACCCGCACGTCGACCTTGACCGGCTTGCTGCCGCCGACGCGCTCGAAGGGATGCCCTTCCAGCACGCGGAGGAACTTGGCCTGGATGCCGGGGCTCATCTCGCCGATTTCGTCGAGCATCAGCGTGCCCTTGTGGGCGGCCTCGAACTTGCCGATCTTCCGCTCGGTGGCGCCGGTGAAGGCGCCGCGCTCGTGGCCGAACAGCTCGCTGGCCAAGCAGGTCCGCCGAGAGCGCCGCGCAGTTCAGGCAGACGAAGACGTTCTTCGCTGCGGGGACTGTTGTTGTGGACCGCCCGGGCGACCAGTTCCTTGCCCACGCCGCTCTCGCCGCGGATCAGCACCGTGGCGTTGCTGGCGGCGGCCGGCCGATCTCCTCGGCGACCTGCGCGGATCGCCGCGCTGCGGCCGACGATCTCGCTGCGGATCCCCAGCCGCTCGCGCAGCTCGACGTTCTCGCTGCGCACCCGCGTGAGGTTTTCGGCCAATTCCTGCCGGCGGCGGATGTTTTCCACGCGCCACGGCCACCGTGTCGGCCACGGCCAGGGTGAACTCCAGGTCGTCCGGGTCGGGCACCATCGCGGCGTCGGTCGAATAGAGGTGGATCAGCCCGAACACCTGGCTGCCGCGGCGGACCGGGGCGCAGATCACGCTGGTGGCGAGGATCTCGCCCTGGCTGTCGCGGCGTGCCCAGCGTGCTGTCGTCCATCACGTTGCGGGCCAACACGGCCTCGCCTTCGCGCATCACCGTGGAAGCCAGGAAGTCGGAGACGCGATGGTAGCGGTGTCGCGTCGAACTGCGCGAGGCGATGATCTCCAGCTCGTTCGCCGCGGGGCGTGCCCTGGACGTTCGGCCGGCAACAGCAACAACGCCCCGGCGTCGGTTTGCGTTGCCTCGGCCAGGCCGGCCAGCGCCAGCGTCGGCCATGGTGGCCACGTCGGGCGGACTTGGCCAGCTCGAAAGCCAGGCGGCAGAGCTTGGCCGCCGCACGGCCCATCTTGGAAACGCCGCCTTCTTCTTCTTCGCCCGGCGCGAGGAACTTCGTATGCCCTCGCCGATGCGTGATGGTCGTCGGCTCGGAGACGGCCAACACGCTGGATTCGTCGTCCGCGGCATCTCCGCGGGTTGCCAGCCATCGGCCGCCTGCGCCGGCGGGCCGCCGCGCCGGCGTCGCTCGACGAGAGAACGCCTCCGACAGCTTGTGGACGAAGACCAATTGCGTGTGGCCGATGCGGATGATGTCGCCCGGCTTCAGCGGCCAGTCGCCGCGGACCATCTTGTTGCCCGACCATCGTGCCGTTGCGGCTGTCGAGGTCGCGCAAGGTCCACTCGCCCGCTCGACATGAACACTTCGACGTGGTTCCGGCTGCAGCGCTCGTCGTTGACGACGATTTGATTGGTCGGCGCGCGGCCGATGGTGACCGACTGGCCGGGCACCAAGCGGAACACGTCGCTCCATTTCGAGCCCTTCGCGGATCACCAAGTACGCTAGCTGCGACACGGATTACCCCCCGCCGTAGGGACGTGGAAACACTGCGGGCCCGCCGCCAACCTGATGATGATGACAATTACCGCGGTGCGGCAAAATCGTACACCCACCCCTAAGGGCGTAACTTACCCGGCATAGCGCCCGCAAGTGCCCAGGCGTGGAGCGATTGGGCGATTGCCTTGCAAATTTGACCTCTCCGGATTAGATTAGAAAGTATTCAGTGTGGGAATTCTGCGCACTTTAGAGAGGTCCCACCGGCGCCGCTTTTGTAGACGAATCATGCCCTAATCGAGAGGAAATACGACAATGCAGACCTTGCATGTTTGCGTGAGGCGCTGTTCGCGCCGACTGGCGGTTGTGGCGGTGGTTTCGTTGGCGGCGGCCATCAGCGGCACCCTTGCCCACGGCCAAGTGATCAATCAAGCGGTCGGTGGTGTCTCGATCAACACCGACGGCCTGCTCAGCAACGCCAGATCGATGCCATGGGCGGCTGGCCAGGCTCCGCCTGCAAGGATTGGAGAAAATACCCGGCGAGTTGAACACCGCCGTCGAGAGGCGGCACGTTTCGCTCCGCCGGCTCGATGACGCGCCTGGCCAAGTGCGCGGAGAGCGGCAAGCCGATCCCCGACGCCGTCAAGCATCTGGCCGGTTTGCAGCGAATCGACTACATGTTCGTTTATCCGGAACAGAAAGACATCGTGCTGGTCGGGCCGGGCGAAGGCTGGAGAGTTGATGCCCGCGGGAACGAGGTCGGGGTCACCACGGGCCGGCCGGTGATGCTGTTGGACGATTTGCTGGTGGCGCTCCGGACGGCGATGACGGCCCGCGAAGGGGGCATCAGTTGCTCGATCGATCCGACGAAGGAAGGACTCGCCCGCCTGAGCACCGTCTCCTTGAATGGCGATCGGGAAGTGGTGGTTCACGAACTGGAGAGCGCGTTGGGATTGCAGCAGATCAGCGTTCACGGCGTGCCCGATTCGAGCCATTTCGCCCGGGTGTTGGTGGCGGCCGACTATCGCATGAAGCGGCTGGGGATGAATCTCGATCCGTCCCCCGTCCGCGGGCTGCCGAGCTACTTGCAGATGATCAAGTCGAGCACGCGGCCAACGATGGTCTCGCCGCGGTTCTGGCTGGAGCCGAAGTACGAGGCGTTGCTGCGCGATGCGGACGGGTTGGCGTGGGAGCTGCGCGGCTCGGGCGTGAAGGCCCTCACCGAGGAAGATTTTCTCGCTGCCGGCGGCAACTTGCAGCATAGCGGCAAGGCCAGCCCCATGGCGCAGAAGTGGGCCGATAACATGACCGAGAAATACGCCGAACTGGCCGTGGCCGATCCAATTTTCGGCGAGCTTCAGAACTGCATGGAGTTGGCGGTCGTCGCCGCGGTGGTGGTGAAAGACCGTCTGCCCGAGAAGGCCGGCTATAGCATGCCGACGCTGCTGGACCCGTCGGCGATGAAGACCGAAGTCTTCAATGCACCGAAGCAAGTCGCGAGCAAGACGAACCTCATGAGCCGGACCACAATGTCGGGCGGAGTGGCCATCAATTCCTGGGCGATCGCCGATAAGGCCAGGCCCAGTGACGCGCTGGCTCCCGTTCGCGCCAAGGCAGCGCCCACGGACACCGCCAACTGGTGGTGGAACTGACGCACAACGCGCGTCCCACAACAACCTCGCTCTAATAGATTCGGCCCGTGACTTCCACCAGGTGGTAACCATACTTGGTGCGGATCGGGCCGCAAATCTCGCCGACCTTCGTCTGAAACGCGATCTTGTCGAACTCCGGCGCCAGTTCGCCCTGGACAATCTCGCCCAGTGCGCCGCCTAGCTCGCCGGATGGGCATTTCGAGTGCTCGCGGGCCATCTTGGCGAAATCGGCGCCGCGGAGGATCTTGTCCTTGAGTTCCTCGCACGTCTCTTCGCGGTTTACCAGAATGTGGCGCACCAGGGCTCGAAGCATCCCCGCTTTCCTTTCCCGGCGGCAAGTTGGCAGCCGGCCGCGGTCCTGTCACTATGCTTCAGCATAACATCAGCGCCGTCGAGAGACCACATCACACCCATCTGTGGCGGGGAACACCGTAATTGCACGCGTTGTCACGATTTATTAAGTTATTGCTCGCACCCATGGCGACCGCGATGTCAACAGCGGCCAACCATTATGCAATCGCAGCGAATCCGGATTCTGCTGGTCGAGGACGACCCCGACGACGTGCGGGCGATGCGGAATCTGCTGCGCGACTGCTGGGACGGCCCCTGCGAGCTGGTGCAACTCGATTTACTCTCGGCCGCCGTCGAGCGCTGCGGCGAAGAACCATTCGACGTCGTTTTGCTCGACCTCAGCTTGCCCGACAGCCAGGGCCTGGCGACCTTCTTCACCATGCACGCGCACGCCGAGGGGGTCCCGATCGTGGTCCTTACCGGCCATCACGATGAAGCCGGCGCGGTGCAGGCCGTGCAGGCCGGCGCAAGACTACCTGGTCAAGGGCCAGGGCGACGATCTCTTGCTGGTGCGTTCGATCCGCTACGCGGTCGAGCGCGGCCGGCGCCGTCGCGCCGAGGAGTCGCTGCGCGATGCCACGGCCGAGTTTCACGCCGCGCAGCGAATTCGCAGCGCCTCTATCCGGCCGTCGCGCCGTCGTTGCCCGGCTTTGAGATCGCCGGCGCGCTGCATCCGGCCGACGCCACGGCCGGCGACTACCTCGACTACATCCCCCTGCCTGAGAACTGTCTGGGGGTCGTCGTCGGCGCCGTCGGCAGCCACGGCATGGGAACTGCGCCGGTGATCTCGGAAACCAGAGCCTGCCTGCGGACCCTGGCGCAACAGCATTCCGACGTGGGCGAAATCCTCACCCGCGCCAACCGCGTCCTGGCCGAAGATGCCGGCGACTTCCACTTCGTCACCCTGGCCATGCTCCGGCTCGATCCGGCCCGTCGCTCGATGGCTTACGCCAGCGCAGGCCAACGGGGATACCTGCTCCATCCGGGCATCGAAGCCGCGATTCTCGACAGCACCAGCCTGCCGTTGGGCGTTCGCGCCGATACGGTCGTGCCGGCGGCCACGGCCATTGCGCTTCGGCCGGGCGACCTGATCACTTTCTTCACCGACGGCGTGAGCGAGGCCGAATCGCCCGGCCGCGTCCGCTTCGGCGTGGCCCGCGCGCTGCAAACCATCCGCGCCATCCGCCATCGTCCTGCGCAAGAGATCATCGACACGCTGCGGCAAGATGTGCTCGGCTTCTGCCGCAACCGCCCGCCCCGCCACGATATGACGATCGTGGTGGTGAAGGCGACAGAGAACTGAATGGCCTGACAAAACGATGCCGGAACTTCCCGAAGTTGAAACCATGTGCCGCTGCATCGCGGCGGCGGTCGGCTGCCGCATTCGCGACATCGAGCGCCCGCGGTCGCGATTGCAATCCATTTCCATCCGGCCGCGGCTCGATCGCTTTCGTCGCCAGATCGTAGGGCGAACGATTGTCGCCATCCGCCGCGTGGGAAAACGCGTGGTGTTGGAATTGGACGGCCGGGACGGCGATTGCATCGTCCTGGAACCGCGAATGACCGGGCTGGTGCTGCTGGCCAAGCCGCCCGACCGAAAACACACGCGCCTGATCATCAAGCTCCGCGGCGGGCGGGCGAGGCAGATTTTGTTCTGGGATCAGCGCGGCCTGGGAGTCGCGCAGTGGCTCGCTGCGGAGCCATTTCGGCGATGTTTTGGGCCCGACCGCATCGGCCCCGACGCCTTGACCATTTCGGCCGCCGCCTTGCAGCAACGGTTGGGCACGAGCCGCCGGGCGATCAAGGTGGCTCTGCTCGATCAGCACGCCGTGGCCGGCATCGGCAACCTCTACGCCGCCGAAATCCTTCACCGCGCCGGCATTCACCCGGCAATCCCTTGCCGCCGTCTTCGACCCGCGCAATGGCGAGCGATCGGCGACGCGATAGGCGTCGTGTTGCAAGCGGCGATCCGCCACCAGGGCTCGACGCTCCGCGACGGCACGTACCGCATCGCCCGCAATCAGCCGGGCGATTACCAGGTTTTCCACCGCGTCTACCAACGAGCGGGGGCATTGTGCCTCGGTTGCCGCCAGGGCCGCATCAAGCGCATTGTTCAGGCGCAGCGCTCGACCTTCTTCTGCCCGGTCTGTCAGCCGCCTTGTAGTTCCCGCCGGAGAGGGTAAACTGAATTGCTGCGCCCAGTAGCGCAGGATTACTCCAAGGAGGTTGCCATGAACCGACACAAACTGTCGCAGTTCGCTGCGGCGTTGGGCGTCGTCGTTATCGGGTTGTGGATTTCGACCGCGGCCGCACAAAGCCCGCGGATGCGGTTTGGTCCCGGGCTGCGCGGCGCCGACAAGGACCTCCCGCCCGATGCCACGCCGCTGCCGCCGAAGTCGCCGTTTGTCCAGCCGCCGGTTGCCAAGCCCGCCGAACAGCCGGTGCGCAAATTCGACCGTCACGCCGAATGTTGATAACTCGCCCGCCGCCGAATCGTATCGCAAGGGCGTCGAGTCGCTCGACAAGTCGGAGACGGATGCGGCAATCGCTTTTTTTAGCCGAGCCCTTCAACTGGATCCCAAGTATGCCCCGGCCTATTGCGACCGCGGCCTGGCCTATGTGACCAAGGGCGAACTGGACAAGGGCCTGGCCGACTTGGATATGGCCGTCCGGCTCTCGCCCAACGGCGCCCGCTCGTACTTCAACCGCGGCTTCGCCTATTTCCAAAAAGGCGACTATGACAAGGCGGTGGCCGATTATACGGACGCCATCCGCCTGCACCCCGGCTATGCCGAGGCCTATCGCGACCGGGGTTACGTTCGTACGCTCAAGGGCGATATGGAGCGGGCACTGTCCGACCTGAACTTCGCCGTCAGGCTGGCCCCCAAAGATCCCGCCGTCTATAGCAGCCGCGGCAAAGCCTACACCGAAATGGGCGACTGGGACCATGCCATTGCCGATTACGGCCAGGCCATCGTCTTGGAGCCGCAGGACGCCGATAACTGGTGCGACCGCGGCAACGCGCGGGCGATGAAAGGCGATTACGCGACGGCACTGTCCGACATCGAGCAGGCGATCAAGCTGGCGCCCGACCAACCCCAGCGGCCGCTTCCTCCGCGGGTATGTCTATCTCAAGAAGGGCGATCTCGACAAGGCGCTTGCCGATCTCGACGAGGCCATCCGTCTTGAACCGCAGTTCGGCGAAGCCTATCGCGAGCGCGGCCACGTCGCCTGCCTCAAGGGCGACGTGGATGCAGCCATGACCGACTTGAACAAGGCGATCGAGTTGAATCCCGACGACTACGAGGCCCTCCTCCGCCGCGGCTGCGCCTATGCAATCAAAGGTGATCTGGACAAGGCCCTCACCGATTTTGATCAGGCGATCACGCTCGACTCGGCCTTCGCCGAGGCGTATTTCAACCGCGCCCTGGCCCACGCGGCCAAGAACGAGATCGACAAGGCAACGGCCGACTATCGCCAGCTGATTCAGCTCGATCCGCGCACGCCCGACGCGTACAAAGACTGGGGACGCGCCGAGGACAAGGCGGCTCGCGCCAAAGCGGTCGATCTCTTGGAGGATACGTTCCTGAAGGGAAAGGCCGAGGCGCTGAGCCACTCGCAACAGGGCATCGCTCTGCACAAAGAGGGCCAACTGGACAAGGCGATTGCCGAGTATGACAAGGCGTTGGACCTTTATCCGCGTTACACGGAAGTCTATTACAACCGCGGCCTGGCCTACCGTCAGAAGGAAAATATCACCAAGGCGCGTGACCGACTACACGGTGGCCGTCCGGCTCGATCCGAAGTACATTCCCGCCTACGCGAACCGCGCGTACGTCTATTACCTGCGCGGCGATCTCGACCGGGCCCTGGCCGACTACGATAAGATTCTCGAACTGGACCCCAACAACGCCGAAGCCCGTAAGTACCGGGAAATCGTCATCGCCAAAATGCCGAAAGCCGGTGAGTAAGCGGACGGACCCCATTGGCCCTCGAATCGACCACGGAGCCACTCCATGAGCGTCAAGCAAGAATCGATCGGAAAAACCCGCGACGGGGCCGATATTCGCCAATTCACGCTCGCCAACGCCCACGGGCTGCGCGTCCGGGTCATGACCTTCGGGGCCACGATCACCGCGGTGGAGGCGCCCGATCGCAAGGGCCGCGCTGGAAAACGTTACGCTCGCGCTCGATTCGGCGGCCGATTATGTCCGCGGCAACCCGTGCCTGGGCACGATCTGCGGGCGCTACGCGGGACGGATCGGCAAGGCATGTTTCCGCCTCGACGGCGCCGAGTACAAACTGGCTGCCAACAACGGCCCCAACCACATCCACGGCGGCGTCAAAGGGTTCGACAAGGTTCTCTGGAATGCCGAGCCTGTCGAACGCGGCGATTTCGCCGGCGTCGTCTTGTCCTACGAGAGTCGCGACGGCGAGGAAGGGTATCCCGGCACGCTCGCCACCAAGGTGACCTACGCACTCACCGAGGCCAACGAATTGCGGTTGGAGTATGTGGCCACGGTCAACAGGCCCACCGTGCTCAATCTGACCAACCATGCGTATTGGAACCTAGCGGGCCAAACATCGGGCAGCGTCTTGGGCCAAGAACTGCTGCTCGATGCCGACAGGTATTTGGTTTGCGACGACGCCCTGATCCCCACGGGCCGCGCGAATCCGTCAAGGGCACTCCGCTCGATTTCATTGAAGCGAACACGATCGGCTCCCGCATCGGTCAACTCAAGGGCGGCTACGATCACACCTACGTGTTGAACAAAGGGCCGAGCAACGAGTTGGCCTTCGCGGCCCGGTTGACCGATCCCGACAGCGGTCGCGTGATGGAAGTTTACACGACCCAGCCGGGCTTGACCCTCTATACGGCCAACCACCTCGACGGCAAGCTCCGCGGCGGCGGCATGGCCTATCAGAAGCATGCCGGAGTGTGCCTCGAAACTCAACACTACCCCGATTCGCCCAACCATCCGGACTTCCCCTCGACGGTGCTCCGGCCGGGCGAAACGTTCCAGCACCTGACGATCTACACGTTTGGCGTGAAGTAAGAGATGGCATTGGCCCTTGGAGGTTCCACGTGAGCATTCGAAACACCCTCACCTGCCTGTCGGTCGCCCTGCTGGCGATCCTATCCGCCGACGCGGCACGAGCCGACGAGCCGGCGAAAAAAATCCGCGCCGGACTGATCGGACTCGACACCTCGCACGTGATCGAGTTCACAAAGTTGTTGAACAATCCCAAGGCCACCGGGGAATTGGCCGAATTGACGATTGTCGCCGGATATCCGGGCGGCAGCCCCGATTTGCCGATCAGTTGGAGCCGCGTGAAGGGCTACACCGAACAACTGCGCGACAGGGGCGTGGAGATCGTCGATTCGATCGATGAACTGTTGAAGCGGGTCAACGTGGTGTTGCTCACCAGTGTCAACGGTCGGCCGCATCTGGCGCAGGCCCGCCCGGTGATCGCCGCGGGCAAACCGCTGTTCATCGACAAGCCGGTGGCCGACTCGCTGGCCGACGCCATGCGGATCTTTCGCTTGGCCAAAGAGAAGAACGTGCCCTGTTTTTCGGCCTCGTCGTTGCGGTTTTGCGCGGGTTTTCAGGCGGCCCGCGACGGTACGTCGGCCGTCGGCCAGGTGCGCAATTGCACCGCCTGGAGTTCCGCCAATCTGAATCCCCAGAAGCCCGAGCCTTTCTGGTTCCACGGCATCCACGGCGTGGAGATTCTCTTCACGGTGATGGGGCCCGGCTGCAAGACGGTCGCGCGCATGGCGCCGGACAAGGTGGTGGGCGTCTGGAACGACGGCCGGGAAGGAACTTTCATGGCCAAGGAGAACTTGTATGGCGCGTCGGCCGAGGGGAGCAAGGGAAGCGGTGATCTCGGCAAGAACGAGGGCTATGCCCCGCTTTTGATCGCGGTGGTGAAGTTCTTCAAGACGGGCAAGCCGCCGGTGAGCGCCGAAGAAACCCTGGAAATCATGGCCTTTATGGATGCCGCCGACCAAAGCCAGCAACACAGTGGTGCGCCGGTAAGTCTGGAAGACGTGTTGAAGCGGGCGCGAGAGCAGGTGGCCAAAGATGGCCCATGAAGCCCACTGCGGCCCGGACATCTTGTCCATGTTGCGCAGCTTCGCAGACTTGTCGATTGGCTCCAAGTCGCAGCCCTGATGCAACCGATAACAGGGGAATGGCCATGCCGGCTCTTTGTTTTGAGCCAAGACGGACACTCCTCAAGATGCCTGCACAACCCGACCTGCTGATTCTGAAGTTGATGCAGAAGCTGGGCGATGCGAACCCGCTGGTGCGCCGGAATGCGGCGGGCGCCCTGCGTTTGCAAGGTTCGCGAGCCAAGGCGGCGATTCCCGCGTTCTCCGTCCTTCTGAAGGACCAGGACCCCCGCGTCCGCAACGAAGCCGAACGGGCAATCGATCACCTGCGATTGGTGGCCGCGTAATCTTCGCCGCCGGCCAACGGCGAGTGACAATCGCGCTTTGGCTGGCCGTGCCCCGCTGGCGTCGGTGGCATCAACGATTGCGGCCATGCGCGGCGATTGTGCCGACGACGCCAGGTTCGCTAGGGATGCTGCGCCACTGATCGTGCCGCGGTAGGCCGGCCGGGGATGCCGCGCGAGCGGTCGGCGCGAGGGCCAGGGCGGCAGCGATCGTGCGGGGACCAGGTGCGCGGGCGGTGCGGTCGGCGTTTTTCGGCAGCCTAACCGTGGCGATTTGTTCGCCTGGGATAACCGTGGGGAAAATCTTGGCCGGCGAAACCTGCTGTTGTGGGTGCCAAGGCGCCAGCCCGAAGCGCAATCCAAGCGCCCGTGCTCAGCCCTGAGCGATCTGACCTCTCGGGATTCTGACCCCGGAATGACCCCAGCCGGCTTGCTCTGATTCTGGGAGAGACCTACGGCCAGCCCCATAGAACCAGCGGTTCCCGCCGATCTTGGCCAGGTTACTTATCGTATCCGAGTTTCTTCGCCTGCTCGAAGTCCTTCTGTGCTTGTTCTTTTTCACCCTGTTGGGCGCACATCAAGCCACGGCGATAGTAGGCTTCGGCATCTCGTGGTTTGCGACCGTAGAAGAGCAGGTCCGCGCGGTCGATTACCTCAGTAAAATCGGCAATCGCCTTGTCACGGTCGCCTCGCTCCGCGTAAGCCTTCCCCCGACTCAAATAGGCGTCACCAGTGGTGGCTGCGTCGCGCCGGATGGCCTCTGAGAAATCGGCGATTGCCCTGTCGAAATCGCGCTTTTGGGAGAGGGCTTCGCCTCGATAATAGTAGGCATCATCACTATGCTCGGTTGCCCGTGAGAAGTCGCCGATTGCCTTGTCAACATCGCCTTTGCGTGTATAAGCCCGCCCCCGACAAATGAGGGCATCGACAGCGATTACATCGCGCGGAAGGACGCGAATAGCCTCGGCGAAATCCGCGATCGCCATGTCGTTGTTGCCGGCTTGTAAATGGGCGATGCTACGCTTCTCATAGTAGCGGCTTGTCACCAGGCTGTCACAATGGGCTGGCCTGAGACGAATTGCGTCGCCGTAGTCGGCGATTGCCCGCTGCAAATCTCCCTGCCGGACGTAAGCGTTGGCGCGGCGGTAGTACGCCAGCGCCTCATGTGGATTGAGTCGAATGGCATCGGTAAAGGCAACGATTGCTCCCGCAGCGTCCCTCTTGAACATACATGATTGTCCCCGTCGAAACGACTCGAATGTTTCGGCCCTCTTGGCCTGCGCGAAGTCTTTCTCAGCCCGGTCCTGGTCGCCCTTTCTTTGATAGGCGAGACCTCGGCAACGGTGGGCCTCGGGATCGCAATAAATCTCCTGTTGTTGCTCGGGTTCATAATTGATGATCTCGTTGAATTCCGCAATCGCCTTGTCGAGATCGCCTTTCTCCAAATAGACCTTGCCGCGTGGCAGAGAGCATACGCTATACGTCTGTTCGCAATATGTGGTAAAATCTGAAATGGCTTGATCCCACCCCCCCTTTGCAGCATAAGCCTGGCCGCGAGCGAGAAATCCTTCGGATGAACGAAGGCGAACGGCCCTGTCATAATCTGCCATCGCCTTGTCGAAGTCGCCTCTGGCTTGAAATATCTTGCCGCGACCGACGCAAGCATGGCCGCTCCATTCAATCGCCCTTGTAAAATCCTCAATCGCCTTATCGGTATTGCCCTTCGCCAAGTAAGCATCGCCACGAGTGACGCACATCTCACGAGTGAAGTACATCCGACGAGAATCCTTCTCACCCCAATCAATGACCCGCGTGCAATCGGAAATTGCCTTGTCAAAATCGCACAGACTCAAGTAAGCACCTGCCCTGCAGCAGTATGCGTCGGAGTAATTGGGATTGAGGCGAATAGCCTCCGAATAGTTGGCGACAGCCCTTTCGATGTTCTTGAGATCCCCTGGAAAATCGTCGGGGTAGGCTTCGCATCCGCCAGAAGCCCCATACGCGCGGCCACGTTCAAAATAGGGCTCCCAATTTCTTGGCTCCAGGTGGGCTGCTTCCGTGAACGCTTCGAGGGCTTGGTTCGTGCCGTCTTTTTTCATCCAGAAACGCCCGCCTTGAAGTAGCTTCTCCACTCGCTCGTGGTCGTCCGCCATTACGGCAGCCGCAAGAAACAGCACCACAACACAGGTTATAGCGGTAAAGCACCGCCGATGAGGCTTCATTTGGGATGCCCTTGCTGGCGGCAACGACACTTCTTCGGTACGATGCCATTCTACGCCCAGAACAAGACGAGGGTGCCGAGTCTCCCCAACGTCCTGCCCGCTGTCCAATAGCGTAGCTGAGAGCTGAGAAGGCCACAATATCTCGCACTCATAGCAGCCGAGAGCCGCTCGTTTTACCGGCGCTTTCTACCAGATTCCGGGAAACAGCCGGTAGCGGAGCCGAGCATCCGACTACTTCCCGCGCCGACATCCGCGCCCTTGGATGGCGTTTTGCTGGCCGGTTCTCGTATGGGCCTCTCGAAACTCCCTCTTATATTGTCTGGTCAGGTCGTGTCGGGCCAGCCCGATCCGCTGAAGTATCTCTTCAAGAGAAAGGCCCGCCTCGGCCCGGTTCAGGTTGCCGAGGATGCGATAGACGATCGCATCGCCCGACGAGATCACATACGGCGCGGTGGCCTCGACCATGAAGGCCAACGACTCGGCTTCGCCATCGTCCAAATCGCCCAGGTAAGGCAAGTCGAACTGCCCCCGAAATCGCTGGATTGACGACACAGGCACGTCGAACACCTGGACCGACGTGGCTTCAATGTCGGGGGTCAAGTCGATGATCTCATCCCACTTCGTTCCGTGGTAGTAGCGGACCTCATGTTCCGCGACAAGCCGGGACAGAAAGACCTCGCATCGTTCCAACAAGGGTCGCCAAAGCGATTTCTCTTGCAGGTAGATGACGACGTTCGCGTCAAGGATAAGTAACTTCAACTTCGGCATCGTCGTCCGCGTCCTGCTCGACAACCTGCATGGCCTCTCTTCGTGAGATACCGAGATACTCGGCGTAGCGGCCCGCCGAGATCATGCCCTTCCGCAAGGCGTGACGTGCCAAAGCATGGTAGCGGAGAGGCCGACTGGGCGGATCGTCGCGTTGGCGGTCATCCCAGAAGCCCGTTTGCCCTCGAAAACTCTCAATGTATCCGCGAACCTTTTCAGGTGGAATCCGGTAGACGGACTTCATGCGCCAGAGCAGGGCCTCAATCGACACGTCAAACTGCCGGGCAACCTCGAACAAATCGTCAAACCCGAGCTTTGCCCGACCTGCCTTGGCTGCGTTCACGGCGGCAACAATCGCCTCCTGCGGAATGAGCAGGACACTGGCGAAGCAGCTTGCAAGGCTCTCCTCCTTCTCCGTAGGCTCTGCGGACTCGGCTGAATCGGCTTGGCGGAAGATGCGCCACGTCAGTAAGTGAAATAATTCGTGGGCCAGGTCGAAGTTCCGCCGCCAGCGAACGTTGTTGGAGTTCAGCAGGACCGCTGCGCCGAACCGACTGCTCAGGGTGGACGCCGCACTGCCGATGGGTTCAAAGGCTAAATGGAATACCTTGACCTTGTAGACCTCCTCCAAAACCCGCAAGAGGGTCTGGCCGGGACGCTCGCCAAGCCCCAGAATGCCGCGCACGCGATGCGCTAGGGCTTCCGCATCCGGGTAGTCATAGCGTGCGGGGTCGCCCGCTTGCATCGGCAACTGGATTTCCTGGTGATCCTCGCACCAGACCTCCAAGTTGTGGTACTGCTCGGCCAGGGCGAGGAGTTGGGCCTGCAATTCCTCGGCACGGGGCGTGGTCGGCCTCTCTCGCCACAACACGACCTCCGGCACCAGTTCGCCTTCCTCAAGAAAGAAGGCCACGGGCCGCCGGTAGAGATCGGCCAAAGATCTCAGTTGGACGAGCTTCGGCTCCCGCCTGTCGTTCTCGAACTCTGACAAAGTGGAAAGGACGATATGGGTCCGGCTCTCCACGTCGTTCAGCGTGAGGTTTAAGCTCTTCCGGGCGTGTTTGAGGCGTTCCCCGATCGCCATTGGCAGCCTCCTCGCGTGCGTAAGCTCTTCGCGTATGTCAAAATTCTAATCCGTCTATCAGAAAAATGCAACCAGGAATTTCGCCATGCTAGAAAATACTATCCCCACCTCTGGTGCAGTTTGCCAATCTCCTTCGTTGGACTGGTCAGTGCAGCAGGACCGACGGGACCGAGAAACTCTTGCCTCCTTCACCGCTTTGCACTGCCCCGAGCGTAAAGGGGCACAAGTCGCGGGCATACCATTGTTGCCCTCCCTGATACGCCCCGCGAAGCCTCGTCGGCCCCTTACGGCGAGCGCCGGAAGCTCGCGGGGCATTCCGATTGCCTACCCGGTCGGGTGGGACTTGCACCCGGCCCGCGCTTCGGCTATCTATTGAGTCCTGCCTCTTGGAACTCACCTCACTTGCCGGAAGAACGCCGCCCATGAAAACCATGAAAGCGCTAGTCAAGAAGGAAGCCCGCGAGGGCTTGTGGCTCGATGACGTCCCGGTCCCGCAGATCGGCATCAATGAAGTGCTGATTGAAATCCTCCGCACGGGCATCTGTGGCACCGACGTCCACATTTACAACTGGGACGCCTGGGCGCAGAAAACCATTCCTGTTCCCTTGGTCGTGGGCCACGAGTTCGTCGGACGGATCATCGAGGTGGGCGGCAACGTCAAGGACTTCCGCATCGGCGACATCGTCAGCGGCGAAGGGCACGTCGTTTGTGGTCGCTGCCGCAATTGCCTCGCCGGCCGCCGGCATCTTTGCAAGGAAACGGTGGGCGTGGGCGTGAATCGTTCCGGCGCCTTCGCCGAATATCTCTCCCTGCCGATGACCAACGTCTGGCATCTTGATCCGGCCGTGTCGCACGACGTGGCGGCGATCTTCGACCCTTTGGGCAACGCGGTCCATACGGCCCTCTCGTTTCCCGTGCTGGGCGAGGACGTGTTGATCACCGGCGCCGGCCCGATCGGCATCATGGCCGCGGCGGTCGTGCGTCACGCCGGCGCCCGGCACGTGGTCATCACCGATGTCAATCCGTACCGGCTGGAACTGGCCCGAAAGATGAATCCCACGCTGGCCATCGACGTGAGCCAGCAGAGCATCGCCGCGGCACAAAAGAAGCTCGGCATGCGAGAAGGGTTCGACGTGGGGCTGGAGATGTCGGGCAATCCGGCCGCCTTCCGCGAGATGCTGAACAATATGTGCCACGGCGGCAAGATCGCCATGCTCGGCATCCCCGCCGCCGAAATCGCCATCGACTGGACGAAGGTCGTCTTCAACATGCTCACCATCAAAGGCATCTACGGCCGCGAAATGTATGAAACCTGGTACATGATGACCGTCATGATCCAGAGCGGCCTGGACATCAATCCCGTGATCACCCATCGCTATCCCTACTCGGATTTTGAAAAAGGATTTGCCGCAATGCGGTCGGGCAACTCGGGCAAAGTGGTGTTGACGTGGAAGGAAGAGTAAAAATCGTATGACTGCAAAACAGTTCTACGACTGGCAAACTTCCGGCGGCACCGACGATGTGATGCGGCTGGTGGATTGCCTGGAAAGAGCCGACATCGCCTGGTGCACCATCGGCGGCGTGGCGGTCAACCATTGGGCCCGTGAGCCGATGGTCACCCAAGACGTCGATTTCGTTGTGGCCGCAGATGCCATCGAGCAAACCGTATCCCTCTTGGAAAGCGCAGGCTTTCGATCGGAGCGATTGGAGTGGTCAATCAACTTCACGGGCCGCTCGAAAGTCGTCGCCCAACTCAGCACTGAGGAGTTCTATCGCGACTTTCCCGCGAGGGCCGTTCCGGCTGACGTCCACGGCATTCTGCTGCGCGTCGCCTCGCTGGAGGATACCCTTCGCGGCAAGGCGAAGGCGTGGGGCGAACCGTCGCGACGACAAAGCAAGCGGATCAAGGATCTTGCCGACATCGCCCGGCTCGTCGAGGCACATCCGCAGCTTTGGGGCCAAGTGCCGGACGACGTGAAACAGCATCTTCAACCGCCCACGCAACCATAGCCGACTGTGCTGAACCACGACGAATCGGCCTGCCTCGGGCAAAGTGGTGTTGACCTGGAAGGAAGAGTAAAGGAACCATGCGATGTTCGGTTCGATGAAAGACTGCTTATCCACCCAACTCCAACAAATCCGCGAAGCGGGGCTCTTCAAGGGCGAGCGCCTGATCACCAGCCCACAGGGCGCCCGGGTGGGCGTGCTCGAACACGAGCCGGTGCTGAATCTGTGCGCCAATAATTATCTCGGCCTGGCCGATCATCCCGAGGTGATCGCCGCCGCCCACGAGGCGCTCGACCGCTGGGGCTACGGCATGGCCAGCGTCCGCTTCATCTGCGGCACGCAGCAGATTCACAAGCAGCTCGAACAAGCGATCAGCCGCTTCCTCGGCACCGAGGACACCATTCTCTACTCGTCGTGCTTCGACGCCAACGGCGGCCTGTTCGAGACGCTCTTCGGCCCGGAAGATGCGATCATCTCCGACGAGCTGAACCACGCCAGCATCATCGACGGCGTGCGGCTGTGCAAGGCCGCGCGGTTCCGTTACAAGAACAACGACATGGCCGACCTGGAGGAGCAGTTGCAACAGGCGGCCGGCGCCCGGCACCGCATCGTGGCCACCGACGGCGTGTTTTCGATGGACGGCATCATCGCCAACCTGGCCGGCATCTGCGAGCTGGCCGACAAGTACGACGCCCTGGTGATGGTCGACGACTCGCACGCGGTCGGTTTCATGGGCGCGCACGGCCGCGGCACGCCCGAATATCACGGCGTCACCGATCGGATCGACATCATCACCGGCACGATGGGCAAGGCGCTGGGCGGGGCCAGCGGCGGCTACACCAGCGGGCGGAAGGAAATCATCGACATGCTCCGCCAGCGGAGCCGGCCCTATCTCTTCTCCAACACGCTGGCTCCGCCCATCGTGGCCGCCTCGATGAAAACCCTCGATCTGCTCTCGCGCTCGACCGAGCTGCGCGATCGGCTGGAAGCGAACACCCGCTTGTTCCGCGCAGGGATGGCCGATCGCGGCTTTCGCATCACGGCGGGCGTTCATCCGATTTGCCCGATCATGCTGGGCGACGCCGCCTTGGCCGCGCGGATGGCCGAGGCCATGCTGCGGCGGGGCGTGTACGTGGTCGGCTTTTCCTATCCGGTGGTGCCGAAGGACAAGGCCCGCATCCGCGTGCAGGTTTCCGCCGCCCACACGCCCGACGACCTGGCCTTCGCTATGGAAGCGTTCTCCGCGGCAAAAATGGAGTTGGAGATTGAGTGAGGCGAAAGCTGCGCCGCGAACTCGGTCAATTTGCCGAGCATGTCGGCAACCGCTGTCGAAGCTGGAATGTGATGCTCCGACCGATTGTGGCGAAATGGCTCCCGACTCCATCCCGAGATGGACAACAAGGGGACGATCAATCCGAAGTGCGGGCAGTCGACGAAGGTTTTGCCCTTCAGAACATACCCTTGCCCAGGCTCGGCCTTGGCGTTTTGGAAACGTCCGCCGGCGATGCCGGCTCGGGCTTCATCAGCCGGCCTAGAAAGAGAATTGCGCCAGTTCGCGTATCACGGATCAGGAACACGAAAGGATGATCGGCGCGGAAAGTGGGAACTGGTGGCGGCCCTCCCATGGTGCCAAGGCTGGTGACGGCAGCGGCCTCGGTCCCTTGCTCGTTGACGCTGACAAACGCCTGGTGTCGCGCGTAACCCAACCAAAGCCGCTCTTTGCCCGTCGTAATGCCAGAAAGGTCGGCCCGATCGGGTTGAAACACCGCGGACATGCCCATCGAAGCGAGCAGCTCGTCGAGCGGCAAACGCGTTTCGAGCGTGAAGCGGGGCAAGTAGATCTCGACCTCTTGCTTGCCGAGCTGCCGCGACCATTGCCTCACTTTCTCGGCCGACAGCAGCCGCTGCAGGTCAGCCATCGCACCGGGTTCGTTCTCCGGCAAAAGGATCATCATGGCGATCCGTCCGCCGCGATAGGTCTTCTCCAAAATGGCAACGTCGTCGGCAGCGCCATAGCGGCAGGTCTCGTGCAACGTCATCATGGCGACGTCAATTTTGCCGTCCTCGGTAATGAACGGGGCCACCGTGGTTTCACCCGGGTTGAACTGGTTAGCCCAATGTCCCTTGAAGTAGACCGCATTGGTAAGGGCAAAGCGTTGGCTCTTCTTGATCGTGCTCAAGTCGGCAATTTGGGCGATCTTGCCCCCCGTTTTCTCCTTCGCCCAAGCGTTCATCGCGAGGCAGACGGCCTCCGGTTGGGCGAAATCGACCTGGGCCAGATCGGCGGCGAATTGCTCGCGGGCAGTCGCGAGAAACGGTTCGGCGAAGCCATAACCCTGTTGACCCCACAACCGGTTGGCAACGATCAGCCGGCAGCCTCGCCGGCTCGCCTCGGGCAAGGTGGCTAACAGTGATTTGCACGCCGGCGCCACCTCTTCCCCGCGCATGGTGAAGTGGAGCGTTTTTGCCATTTCTTCGGCCGTTTGGCCCCGCGCGCCCGCGTAGACCATCGCCAACGCCATGGAGATGCCGCATGGCGAAAAGAAGAGGTTGCCTTTTTCCTGCTCAGGGCCGCCCTTGCTCGCCTGCTTGTACAAATCGAAAGCGAACTGGTTGGTCGCATGAACGAGCGCGTCGCGCTGCGAATCGGGTTCGAGCGGGAGCGGCGGGAGGTATTTCGATTCGTAGTCCCCCGGCACCGGCGGGAGTTCGGCAATATGGGCCCTCGTGGACGCGCGCGCCTGATGCTCATATAGACTGGCCAATAGCGATTCGATCTGCAGATGCGTCCGCCACGTGTGCGAGATCACGATCGCGTGAACGGATATCGCTTCGAACGCGCCGATGGTGCCGCGCCCATCATCCCAGGTCGTCGGAGCAACGGAACTTTTGATCGCGTTAATGATCGCGTCATAGTCAGGCACACCCTCGCCACGATGGTTGCGGTAGCGCGGCAGGTCAGAAACGTCGTAGGTGCGCATGACCAGCCGCGTTGCCTCCTCCTCGGGTATCGTGATCGCGAGCGAATTGCAATCGTCGTCAAACGTCCACGCGAGTCCGTGCGATTCAACCAGTTCATCGAGCACCGCGTGCAGCGTTCGCCCCGATGCTTCCAGCGTGACGGGAGTCGTCAGCGGGATACCGCCGTCGATCAGAGCCTTTTGGTCAACAACAATCGTCAGGCTGGCGGTTTTCTTGAGTTGCTCAATCACACTGCCCAGCGATGCGTCCTTGAATTTTAGATTGATCGGTTTCTCCAGGGCTTCACGGAATGCTCTCTCGATGACAGACGGCTTGGGGGCGAAACGAACGGCCTTGGCAGGCGATTGCGGCGTCCCTGGTGTGGTGGGCTTCGGTTGCGATGCGTCCGAGGGTTTTTGGCTGGCGTGGGCGTTTCGCATCTCCCGTAGGTCCGACAACAGCAATTCAATCTGCTCGCAGACCTCCTCGGTTTGGCTTACAACGATTGCGGCGCTTCCGGCCCCGCCAAATGGTGCGATCGTTCCTAGCCCGCCTACGTCGTTCCAACTGACCGGACGCACGCTCGTCTTAATCACGTCTATCAGGCGGACGAAATCGGGCTCTTGAGCGTCCGAACCATCGCCCCTACACAACAAGTCGGAAACATCGTAAACCCTCGACTCCATATGGCTATCGGCGTCCTCGGCGCTCGTCAACAGCACGCTCTCATATCGCGTGACCCACGTCAGGCCGTGATCGTGCAGCATCAGGCCGAGTGCAGCCTTGGCCGAGATACCAGAAACGGCAAACGTAATGGGCGTATCGGCGGCGATTCCAACGTCGTTAACCTGTTTGACGTCCAACCGAACCGGGACGCCAAGTTTCGTCTCAAGGTCCTTCGTGACGTCTTCTAGCGGAACATTTTCGTATTTCAGTTCCACCAGCCTGGCTAACGCCTGACGGATGACCTCCTTCGGCGAGGGCTTTTTCGGCGGGCTTCCCGGCCCGTCGTCGGCCGGTGCTTGGCAACAGAACGTCAGTGCGGCAACGGTCGCCAGAACAGCCAACGTGCAATGCGCGTTTTGCGCCATGATTTTCTCTCCCGAATAAGGCCGACGAAACGGCGCATGTCCCGACAAACGCCGTCGCCGCCCGAACAGGCGGGGCCCTCCCGCCAACGACATCCCATTGTAAACCCAGCGGCCCGTGCCGGAAAGCAAACTGCCGCGTCCTTCGGAGAATTCGAGCACTTGAGGCGCCAATTTGGCACCTCAAGTTCGTGGGGCGGCCGCCGCTACGCGTCTTTTGCCTTTACCGAACATGGCGTGGCCTGACTTTACCGCGTCTTGCCTATTGAAAATGCTTTCCCCAGGAACCGGCCGACGCCGTGGTAGGTTCGCGAGTCAGTGGCAAAAATGATCGGCATCAATTTTTCGATGTCGGGCGAGCCGGCCGCGTTGAGCATCTCTTCCTCGATCTTCACATCGAGAATCTCGCCGACGAATTGCGTGTGCAGGCCCAGCTCGATCGTGTGCGCCAGCCGGCATTCCAACACCAGGGGAAACTCCGCAACGTACGGGGCATCGACCAGCTCGCTGCGGACCGGCGTCAGGCCGGTCATCGTGAACTTGTCTTCGACCTTGCCCGAGGCGATGCCGAAATAATCGGCTTCTTTGACATGTCGCTGCGACGGCACGCTGACCGTGAAGGCCTTGCGTTTGACGATGCTCTGATAGGAATACGTGGCTTTCCGCAGCGAGACGGCGATGCACGGCGGCACGGAACAGCAGATGCCGCCCCACGCCACCGTCATGACGTTCGGCTTGCCCGCGTCATCGTAGGTCCCGACGATCAGGACGGGCGCGGGATAAACGATCGTCTTTGCGCCGAGAGATTTCTTCATGGCAATTCTCCTCTGGGACGGAAGGGGGAGGGGCCGTGTTTCCGGCCGACGGCTCATCCGAAGCGAGCGTCTTTTCGCCGAAAGATGGACCGGTCCCCGCCCGTCCTTGTGTTCGTGCCGAAACATTTTGATCGATCAGGGCGCGCAGCATGGGCGGCGAGATTTCGTCCAGCGACCGCACCATCGCCCCGGCGGCGGCCAGATCGGCGAGCGTGCGGCCGGTGCTCACCAGGCCGACGCTGGCCATGCCGGCCGCATGGGCCGCGGCAATGCCCGCCGGCGCGTCTTCAATTACCGCGCATCGCGCCGGCGGCATCGCCAGTCGCTCGGCCGCGACCAAGAAAACCTGCGGATCAGGTTTCCCCCGTGCGACGTCGCTGCCGGTGACAACCGCATCGAACAGCCTGCCCGCGCCCAGCTTTTGCAATACGAAATCGACATTCTCCGGGGGACCGGACGAGCCCACGGCAAGCCGGAAGTCCGCCTGGTGCAGGCGGCCAAGCAGTTGGTCGACCCCCGGCATGGCCGGAAAGTCGGTTTCGATGATGCGGCGGAAAGCGGCCTCTTTCCGCGCGTCGAGATCGGCAATCTGCGCGTCGTTGTAACGGTCTTTGCCCCAGAAGCACGCGATGATTTCGCGGCTGGTGCGGCCAAATGTCGGGGCAAACGCGGCCTCCGAAAAGTGGAGCCCCTCCGGCTCGGCCATCTCCAACCAACTGCGATAATGCGCCCGGTACGTGTTAACCAGCACGCCGTCCATGTCGAAGATCGCCGCGTAGGGGCCGCTGTGAATCATCAGTCCGGCCCTTCCTCCCCAGCGTCGGCTTCCGCGGCCGGTGTGCCGGGGACGCCGACCACCGGCAGTTCCGCCGAGATGAGGGTTCCCTCGTTGGGCGCCGATTGGATGATCACCTTGCCGCCGAGCAACCGGGCCCGTTCACGAATGCCCTGGAGCCCGAAATGCTGCTCCGCCACGGCGTTGAGATCGAAGCCGGCGCCCGAATCTTGAACTTCGATGCGGAGACGGTCGTCGCGCTGGATCAAGGACACGCGGATCTTCTGACTCCGGCTGTGCCGGCAGGCGTTTTGCAGCGATTCCTGGATAATGCGGAAAACGGCGCTTTCCAGCGGCGGCGCCAAGCGTGTAAACGATACATCATGCACGAATTCGATCTCCGGGCCGCCGTGTTGCCGGCACTCGACGACGAGATATCGGATGGCCTCGACCACGCCCTCTTCGTCCAGGATCGGCGGCCGCAAGCCGCTAATGAGCCGGCGGGTTTCCTCGATGGCCCGGCCAAGGAGCCTGGCGGCCGAATCGAACATCTTCCATGCCTGCTCGGGATCGCGCTCGCGGTTCTCGCGGAAGGCTTCCAAGCGGTACATCGCGCCGGTGAGTTGCTGGGCGAAACCGTCGTGGATTTCGTAGGCGGCCAGTTGCCGCTCGCGCTCGTGCAACTCCAAGAGTTGCCGCAGGAGACGTTGTTCTTTTTTGACCGCCTCTGCGGCCGAGCGTTCTGCCGTGATGTCGGTGCAGATCATTAGCGCCTGTTCGGCGCCGTTGTCCGACGTCAGCGGCACCAATTGGGTCGACCACCAATGGCCAAGAATATCTTGCGACTGACAGGTCTGCGGCACGCCGCTGGCAAACGCCCGATCCAGCGCCTGGCGCAACGTCGCCTGATGTTCAGGGATGGTCAATCCGAATCCGTCCGTTCCCAGCAGCGATTTGCCATCGACTCCCGGCGCGCTGCGGTTGGCGTAGCGGATGCTGGCGTCGCGATCCATGACCAACACGAGGTTTGGCAGATTTTCCAAGAGGCTGCGGAGTTTGTTTTCCGACTCGCGGAGGGCCCGTTTGGTTTCGCGACCGGTCAATTCGTCGGATTGCCCCATGGCACACCCTGCCGCTGTCGAAGGGCGGCGCCACCATTGGCAGCCGTCGGCGATTCGCTATAATGAAGTTTGCCCCTCGATCGGCGATTATACCGCCTGTGAATGGCCTGCCCAAGGGTCGGCCCGAGGAAAACCACGGACCACCCCCCAACCGATGGCTCGCCCATGGCCTTTCGCCGCAGCCGTTTCCTTCCGCTGTCAACGAACGATTAGCGACTCTCTCGTCGGATGACTACCCAACCACCGCCGCAATGCGTCGATCTGCAAGTCAACGGCTACGCGGGCGTCGATTTCAATCAGGACAATCTTTCCGCCGCCGACCTGCACCAGGCCTGCCAGCGGCTCCGCGAAGACGGTGTGGCGGGCATCCTGGCCACGATCATCACCGACGAGCTTCCGCGGATGACGGCCCGGCTGGCGCGGATCGCCGCGCTTTGCCAACTGGACCCCGTGGCGCGAGAAATCATTTGGGGCCTCCACATCGAAGGGCCCTTTATCAATGAGACCCCGGGCTTCGTCGGGCGCACCCGCCGCACGCCGTGCGCCCGGCGGATCTGGACACGGCAAAGCAACTGGTCGAGGCGGCCGGCGGGCTCGCCCGCCTGGTGACACTCGCCCCCGAACGCGATCCGGGGCTCCGTGTGGTCCGCTACCTGGCCCGTCAAAACATCCTCGTCTCTGCCGGCCACTGCGATCCCAGTTTCGACGAGTTGTCGGCGGCAATCGACGCGGGGCTGTCGCTGTTCACGCATCTGGGCAACGGCTGCCCGTTGATGCTCTCCCGCCACGGCAACATCATCCAACGCGTATTGGCCCTCCACGATCGGCTGATGATCTGCTTCATTGCCGATGGCGTCCATGTTCCGCCGCTGGATTTGCGGAACCACCTGCGGCTGGCCGGAATAGAACACGCAGTGGTTGTGACCGACGCCATCTCGGCGGCGCGGCTTGGGCCGGGCGCTGACTGGCTAGGAGAACGGCAAGTTGATATCGGCGAGGACCTGGTGGCGCACTTGCCGGGCAGCCCGCTCTTGATGGGCTCGACGGCGACCATGCCGCAGGTGATCGCGCTGCTGGTCGAGAAGCTCGGGCTATCCGATGGCGAAGTCCGACAGCTCGTATCAGACAATCCGCGCCGCGTGCTAGCGCAAGTGGGCGGCGTGCCCGACAGTATTGCGGCCGTCCGCCCGTGAACCACCGGCTTGCGGCGACTCCGCTACTTCCGTTTCAGCTCGCTGTTGTGCTCGGCGATAAACGACCGCAGCTCGTCAGCGAAGTTCAAGAGCCGCTCCCATTGATCGACGTACAGCGTGACGGGCATCCGTTGCAGTCCGTAGAGGCTCATGGCGCCCTTCGGGCTGACCTTGCAGTACAACGATCCTTTTCTCGATTGCTCCTGTTCACTGAGGAGCTTCGCGGCCGCGTCAACGGTGAGACGGCCGGCGGCCACCTCACTGAGAATCTCTTCCTTTCTCATGCCTGTCCTCCTGCGACATTCAGTGACCCTCTCCCCATGGGAGAGCAGACGCGTTGGTTCCCCATCTTACCGGAAAGGCGCCCCACCCGACAAGCACCCGGAATCGACATCTTTTGCACCATCTGAAGCGAGATCTTCGGCCGGAGACCGCCCCGCGCCCGGAAGTTCGACGCGGTCCCTCCCCCTTGTCGGGCACGGCCGACGAAACGCCGCATAAGGGAGATGATCAGCGGAAACACTCCGGCCACCGCCCATCGAAAGCGGCTGCCATTGGTCGGGGCCGGACAAGGACTTATGACCGAAGACCATCTTGATCATCGCCACCAGCAGACTCAATGCGGCCATATCTGTCAATAGCATAATCGGGCGAGGCGGCTGGATCGGATGGCGATGGCCCTTCGGCGTGCCCGGCCGCATCAGGCGAAATCAGCCGATAGTGGGCCATTTCTCGTCCGGATATAATGTCGTTATGGTCGATTCGGGTTACCGACTTCTGGCTGCCCAATACGTTCGCCGACAGGCCCGCCACCTCGCCGAACAACTCGACGGCGTCTGTGCCGCCGAGGACGTCGAGTTCGTCCACCGGGCGAGGGTTGCCACCCGGCGGCTCCGCGCCGCCCTCCAGATGTTCGACAAGTGTTTCCAGCGCAAGCAGGTCAAACGGTGGCGAAAGGCCGTCTGCCGGACAACCACCAAGCTGGGCAACGCCCGCGATCGCGACGTGCAAATCGAATTCCTCTGCGGCGCGCTGTCGGTGCTGAACGCCAGGGAGTGTTTTCCGGGCATCGCCCGTATCCTGGTTCAACTCGAACGTGAGCGCGAGCGGCTGCAACGAAAGGTGGTTCGCGCGGTGGGCCGACTGGAACGCAAAGGCGTGTTGCGTGAAATGCGGCGAGCGGCCAAGCGGATTTTGCGGGACGCTTCTTCCGCGCCCGAGCACGTGCAGACGCCGGCGTCCTTTGCCCGCATCGAGCGTCACGTCCTGCGGCAGTTGGACGAGTTGCTTCGCTACGAGCGGAGCCTGGCCGATTCGGAAGACCGGCAAGGTCATCATGCGATGCGGATTGCCATGAAGCAGATGCGGTATACGTTGGAGATCGCCCGGCCGGTCTATCCGGGACGGCTCGACGAATCGCTGGAGACGATCAAGAAGCTGCAATCCCTGCTGGGCGACGTACACGACTGCGACGTTTGGGCCGAACATCTCGATGCATTCGCTTTACAGCAGCGGAAGCGGCTGGTGGAATCGTTCGGTCACGCCGGCCGGTTCGTCCGCTTGGAGGCGGGGATCGACTATTTGCGGGCCGATCGGCAATGTTATCGCCAAGAGGTCTTCGAGCGGCTCGTGGCATATTGGGACGAATTGGGCCGGCGGCAGTTTTGGGAGAGACTCAAGCAAGCGGTGCAGGCGCCTGGGGAAACGGCGGAAGCCGCTTCGCCGCCACCGGAACCCGTGCCGGCGGCCGTCGCCCCGGCCGAACCGCGGCGAACGGCCAACGGCAACGGCACTGCCCGCCACCCAGCCGATAAACCGCTCTTGACCGCCGGCTCCTGATGGAAACAATAGTCCGCATGGAGCCCAATCAAACGAAGCCGGCCGGACCGCCGGCCACGCCGGTGGCGGCCATCGACGTCGGGGCCAACGCCCTCCGCATGGTCATCGCCGAGGTCTTTCCCGATGGCCGCATCGAATTGCTTGAAAGGCTTCAGCGGGCCATCCGCCTCGGTCAAGACACCTTCCGCCGCGGCCGCTTGGGCGGCGAGAGCATGCGCGCGGCCGTCCAGGTCCTCCGCGATTACCGCCAGTTGCTCGATCTCTACAAAGTCGAGAAGGTCCGCGCCGTGGCGACCACCGCCGTTCGCGAGGCGGCCAACGGCGAAACGTTCCTCGATCGCGTGTTCATGGCCACCCGCCTGAACGTTGAGGTGATCGATACCTCCGAGGAGAGCCGGCTGACGGTCTCCGCCGTGCGCCAGGCGGTAGGCGAGGCCCTGGGCGTGAATCAACGGCAGACGTTGATCGCCGACGTGGGCGGAGGGAGCACCCTGCTGACGCTGTTGGAAGACGGCGAGATTGCCTCATCGCAAAGCTTGCGCCTCGGCTCGATTCGCTTGCAAGAGATGTTCTCCACGAGCGAGGAATCGCCGCAGCGTTCCGCCGATCTGCTGCGGCAGCACATTTCCAACGCCATCTCCACGCTGCAAAGCCTGCCGCTCAATGAGATCGACGCCTTCGTGGCCGTGGGCGGCGACGCCCGCTTCGCCGCCCGCGAAATCGGCTTGCCGACCGAGTCGGCCGACCTGGCGGTCATCGAGTCGGCCGCCTTCGACAAGTTGGTCGATCGCTGCGAGCGGCACACGGCCGAACAGTTGTCGAAACGGTTCGGCCTGCCCTTTGCCGAGGGCGAAACCCTTAACCCGGCGCTGTTGGTCTACCAGCTCCTCTTGCACAAGACGAAGGCCGAGCAAATGATCGTCTCGCACGTTTCCATGCGCGACGGTCTGTTCCTCGAGCTGGCCCGCGAAGTCACCGGCAAGGAAGACGAAGCGGTGCTGATCGGCGTGATCCACTCGGCCACGACCATTGCCGAGAAATATTGTGTCGATCTCGATCACGCCCGCAACGTGGCGGAGGTGGCGGTGCGGCTGTTTGACGCCTTTCAGGCCGACCACGGGCTGGGCAAGCGATATCGGCTGCTGCTCCGCGTCGCCTGCTTGCTGCACGAGGTGGGCGGTTTCGTCAGCAGCCGCGCCCACCATAAGCATAGCGAGTATCTGATCGCCAATTCGGAAATCTTCGGGCTGAACCGGGCCGAGATCGCCCAGGTTTCGCTGGTGGCCCGCTACCATCGCCGCAGCGTGCCGCGGGCCTCGCACCCCAGCTACATGGCCCTGCCGCGGGAGTCGCGGGTGGTGGTCAACAAACTGGCGGCCATCCTCCGCGTGGCCGATGCGCTGATCCGCGGCCATCACCGCCGCGCCAACGACATCCAATTCGAGCGGCGGGCCGACGAACTGCTGATCTCCATGCCCACCGGCCGCGATCACCTCCTCGAACAACGCGCCCTGGAAACCAAGGGCGATCTCTTCGACGACGTCTACGGCGTGAAAGTCCGGCTGGAAGAAAGCTGAAGAAGCGATGCCCAAGAACCCGCTGAAGTCGCCCAGCCTTTACCTCAACCGCGAGTTGAGTTGGCTTGAGTTCAACCATCGCGTGTTGCAGGAAGGCCTCGACGCCGACTTGCCGCTTCTGGAACGGCTGAAGTTCCTGGCCATCGTCAACTCGAACCTCGACGAGTTCTTTCTGGTGCGGGTGGCGTGGCTGAAGCGGGGCCGGGCGGCCAATGTTCGCCGCCGCGATCTGGCCGGCATGACGCCCGCCGAACAGTTGGCCGCCATCACCCACCGCGTGCATGCCATGGTCCAGCAGCAGGTCGCCGGCGTGCGCGAGGTGTTGGCCCGTCTGGCGGAGCACGGCCTGCACGTCTGGCAGCGGCCGCAATGGACTGCCGAGCACCAGGCCTTCCTCCGCTCCTATTTTGACCGCGAAATTCTGCCGATCCTGACGCCGCTGGCAATTCAGGAATTGGCGCCCGGGCCGTTGTTGCCCAACTTGCAATTGAACGTAGCGGCGCTCGTCGTGCCCAGCGATGCGGACGCCCGGTCTTCCATGGTTGCCGCCTCGACGTCGCCTGCAACGTCCCGGGAACGCATCGTGGTTGTGCCCGTGCCGACGCAGTTGCCGCGGCTGATCAGCCTGCCGGCCGACGAGGGCGTCCACCTGGCTCAGGTGGAAGACGTGATCGCGGCGAACCTCGCCGGCGCCTTTCCCGGTTGTGAAGTGGCCGCCACGGTCGCCTTCCGCATTACCCGCGATGCCGACGTGGTGCTCCAGGATGACGAAGAGGTCGAGGACCTGCTGGGCGCGATGGAGGAGGTGGTGCTCTCGCGGCGGCGGCGGGTCCCCGTGCGGCTGACGATTTCGGCCCAGCCCGATCCGCGCCTGAAGAAATGGCTCATGGATTGGCTGAAGCTTCAGGACGAGAGCGTGTACGAAGTGGACGGCCCGCAAGAGGCCTCGACCTTGATGGAGATTGTCGCCCGGCCCGGTTTCGATGCCTTGAAAGTCAACCATTGGCCGCCGCAAGTGCCGCGCGACCTGATCGGCGCCGAAGACCTTTGGGAAACCATCGCCGCTCACGACGTGCTGTTGTATCATCCCTACGAAAGTTTCGACCCGCTGGTAAAGCTGCTGGAGCAGGCGGCCGAAGATCCGCAAGTGCTGGCCATCAAGCAAACGCTCTACCGCGTCAGCCGCGACTCGCCCATCGTGCGTGCCTTGGGCCGGGCGGCCAAAAACGGCAAGGAGGTGACCGCCCTGGTCGAGCTGAAGGCCCGCTTCGACGAGTGGCGGAACGTCAATTGGGCGCGGCGGCTCGAAGACGCCGGTGTCCACGTCATCTATGGCATCGCCGGCTTCAAAACCCACTCCAAGGCCGTCTTGATCGTCCGCCGCCAGGGACAGCGCCTCCACCGTTACGTGCATCTGGCCACGGGAAACTACAACGACCGCACCGCCCGCCTCTATTCCGACATCGGCCTGCTCACCTGCGACCGGGAAATCGCTTCCGACGTGGCGGCCTTCTTCAATTTGCTCACCGGCCATTCGGAATCCGTCGGCTGGTCGAAACTGGCCGTCGCCCCCGTCGGCTTGCGGCAGAAGTTTATCGATCTGATCGAGCGCGAGATCCAGACCTCCACGCCTGATCGCCAAGGCCTGATCATGGCCAAAGTGAATTCGCTGCAAGACCCCGAGATTTGCCGCGCCTTGTTTCGCGCCAGTCAGGCGGGCGTGCAGGTTCTCCTGAACGTCCGCGGCATTTGCTGCTTGCGGCCCGGAGTGGCCGGCGTCTCGGAGAACATTTCGGTCCGCTCGATCGTCAACCGTTTTCTGGAGCACGCGAGGGTCTTCTTTTTCCGCAACGGCGGCCACGAAGAGGTCTATCTCAGCAGCGCCGACTGGATGCAGCGCAATTTGAGCAAACGGCTGGAACTCATGTTTCCGGTGATCGATCCGCAGCATCGGCGGCGGCTGATCGACGCCCTGGAGACATATTTTGCCGATAACGTGAAGGCCTGGCAGCTACACAACGACGGCGTCTACGAGCGAGTCCTTCGCAAAAAAGGGCCGCGGGTTCGCGCCCAGCAGGCGCTGTACAAGGCTGCGGTCGATGCGGTCCGCGACGCGGCCCATGCCACGCCCCAGTTCCGCCCGCTGACCCGCCCGCACGCGGCACCGTAGAACGCCGCCGCTCACTTCCCCGCTTCCTCCGCCATCGCCAGCCTTTGGGCAACCGGCGGATGGCTGTGGAACAGAAACACTTCGAGCCAGTGGGGATTGGGATCGTCCTTGTTCAGGCGGGCCAGCTTGCGGAAGGCCGAGAGATAGGCCTCTTTAAGCCCCGTCCGCTCCAGGGCGTAGCGGTCCGACTGCCGCTCGAAACGCCGGCTCACCGCATTGTGCAGCGGCTCCAAGAGCATGGTGAACACCGTCAGGATCAGCATCAGAAGCGGCAGCAAGCTGACCGGCAGCCGGGCGTAATCGAGCGTCCCGTCGCTGGAGAGCGCCAGCAGCCGATCGCACACCCAGAGGCCCGCCGCGCTGTAGAACAGGCCCAACAGAAGCAGCTTGCGGATGTGGCCGAACACATGGTGGCCGATCTCATGGGCGAAGATGACTTCGATCTCCTCGGGAAGGAAGCCTTGCAGGAGTGTGTCGCCCAGCAGCACGCGGCGGGTGCGGCCCAAGCCGGCCAGCATGGCGTTCGCCTTGACCGTCTCGGCGCTGAGGCCCATCCGATACACGCCCTCGATCGACAGCCCCGTGCCCTCGGCCAGCCGCGTGAGGCGATCGGACAACTCGGGCACGTCGAGTTTTTCGATCTTGTAGAACAGCGGCAGGATCAGCACCGGCGCGAGCTGTCCCAACACCACGGCAACGACGTAAAACGCGCCCGCTGCCAGCAACCACCAGTAGCGGCCGGTGGTCCAAATCAGCCAGTAGAGCCCCACCGTCACGGCCAGCGAAACCACCAAGGCCAGCACGTTCCGCTTCACGTATCGCCATAGCCAGCGGCCGAACGTCTGCGTGCTCAGCTTGAACCGGCACTCCAAGATGTGTCCCGAATAGAGCGATAGCGGAAACGACACGCCGATATGGATCGCCACGACAATGGACCAGAGCGCGATTAGCCGTAGCGACCAATTGGCCGCCAGCAGGGGCCGGCGTTGCAACCACGTGTCCAAGGGCCCGGCCAGCAGCCAAGCCGCCGCCGCCAGATAGGCGACGTCGATCGCCCGATCGGCCAGGCCGCAGAACAACTCCAGCCGCCCGTAGCGCTTCGCCTCGGCCAGTTCGGCCTCGCCCATGCCGGCCGAACGCTCAGCTTCGGACGGCTGATCGGGAGATGTTTGGTCTGACGGCGACAAGGTGCTCATCTCGGTCGGGAATTATTGGTTCCGTTATTGACTAACAGCCCATGATACCACACGCCTCGAAACGATTCATCCTCGCCTGCCGCGAGGACACATTTGTGTCCGCTCCGGAGTGGATCGCTCTTGGCCAGTGACCACGAAATTCAGTGCCGCTCTTGAGCCCGTTCTGCTGCTTCTGCGTCTTCTCGTCTTGCCTGGGACTCGTAACTCTCAGCAACACTCCGTAGCGAAGCGGCCGTTCGGGGCCACTCGATGTCGCGACCTTCAGCCCATCTACGATACTTCACGGCTTCTTTTCGTTCCAAATCGCCACCATCGAGCGGCGACCTCGTGGTGACGCCGCGGCTGTTCAACACACCGATTTGAAAGCCATGGTCAAGATCATCGCTGTTTGCTTCTTCGATGGCGTCGCAGATCGCTTCACATGGCCACATTGTGTCCTCATCCTGCGGCTTTCGCCAGCTCGCAAACATTTCCCCAATCTTCGAGTCAGCAATCTCAAGGTGCCCTGACTCGCGGCACAAGGAGCGAGCAGATTCGAGCCACCGTAGCAACTGCTCTTCGTCAACCGAAGAACCATCCAATTGCGTGCCAGGTATCCAGTCCCAGTTCATCAGCAGACGGTATCCGTGACGTGCCTTTTGTGCCTTTTTCTCTTGCTCCTCGGTCGGTTCCGTGGCCGACACTTGCTCGTCCTTTGAGGGGAATATAAGAGCGATCAAGTGTGCGAAGAACTGCGGATCGTCACTAAGGCAACGAATCAAGGTCGCCGGAGTCGCTGGATATGTACCGTACCCATCGAGCAGCGACAAAAACTCCCATTCTAACTGGCCAAGTCGTTGCGTTGGTTCGTCCCTATCGAATGGAATTGTCTTTTGAAGCCATCCGAACAGTTGCCGAATTATGCGGAGCGTATCGTCGCGAAGCTCCGTGTTAGATTTCAGGCATGCGGTCAAGGCGTCCATGACTATCGACGGTGAGACAGTGACTTCGTCGAAGCGAAGACCGGATAGAACGTCGATAGCGGATTCGGGACGATCTGCCTCCATCAATCTCTGACAGGCGAATTCGAGTTGTTGCTGATCGAGGCGCGATCCGCCGTGGGCTGGGGCAATCTTCCAGTACTCTCTGAAGACGTCCTCGCTCAGGCTCTCCGCGAAGGTCCATGCTTGAGGATCAAGACCTGCTTGAGACAGGATGGCTGCGGCGTCGCGCGCATTCCACTTGTCCAAAGAGAGCGAACGAACCCAATCCCAGCCAGTACGGGATATGTGATCTCTCGCATATGCCTCTGCGAGCAATCGGTGATTGGCATTAGAGCTTCTCAAGAGGTCAGGCAGGACCTGGTCGTCTGGAACGTATTCGATTTGCGCAAGCGTCGCTCCGACTTGGCCGGGTGCTTCGACGATGTTGGCGAGCTTCAGAACACCATCAAGTCCATCCTGGTTGACAATTTTGCGCAGCGCCTCCGTACGGCGCCGATCTATCTCGTTCCGCATCCCCTCGTAGTCATCTCGAAACCCTTCGAGGTCGATCCATGGAACGAACAGCCACGCATGTCTTTCACACAATCCATCCGGGAGCAAGGCGGGCAATGCCTGCTCCAGTTGGTCCACAACCATCGCGGGAAGTGCCCACCGTACACCAGCACAGTCCCGGTGACGCTGGATGGTCTTCCGAAGATGTTCAGCGAAATGTCGGCGTTCTTTCGGGTCAATCTCGCCGACCGGGAAATTCCGCAACCGTTCGATGAGTTTCTTACATTGAGGCTCGGGAACCGTCTGTAGTTTATCGAGCACTTCGCGCCATCGGGTTGGATCGTTACCCACCAGCCGGACGATCAACTCGGCCGCAGCATTCGCCTGCTTCCAATAGTCAGCATCAGAAGTCCCTTCCTGCCACTCGGACATCCAATCGCGCCATACTGGCCGATGCGTCAGGTCAGCACTGGAATGGCCCTGCGGCAGCATCGCAAACAGCAGCTTCCATGCGACCGCGGGCATGCGCTTGGCCAGGGATATGAGAACGGCGATGCGTTTTTCGACTCCGGCGGCCGTCTGTGGATACCAGGTCAGAAGCACTTCGCGCAAGCTTGCGGCCGGCCGATTACTCCACTGGTGGCCCCTGTCCACTTCATCAAGGTTGGCGAGGATCGTGCAAACCTGTGAAAAGAGCTCGGGTGACCACGCAAGTCCTTCGAGTGCGCACAGCAGGCCGGCGTGCTTGCAGCGTGACGTCCAAGGGTAATCTTCTCCGTCATCAGCAAGCAGTTTCGCCAACTCCGGGCGTTTCTTCCTCAGGTCGGTGTTGATCGCATCCAGAAATGCATTAGGTGCGGCTTCAGCCAGCAAGGGAAGCACATCGCCGAGCGTTGCCCATCGGAGCCACGTGACGTTCTGGAGCGTGGCGCGAACGATCGTATCCGCCCGTTCTCGCGAGCCGCGCAGTTTCACGGCTCCCCCAAAGCCACAGCCAAGAATTGTTGCGGTCTCACTGATTCCGCGCCGGAGAAGATCGCTGGCGTTCCGGTCCGCCGTTCCCATGATAGAAGCCTTGAGGCGTTCATCCGCCGACAGACCGAATGATTCGTCTTGCTGGCGTAGGACCTCAACTGCTATCGTCTCGAATAAAGTCAGTAGGTCATTGGTGACATATTCACCCACCAATGACCACGAGTCCTCCGGCGAAACAAGTCGCCAGTGGCTTTCAATGCGCGTCAACGGCGCATCCTCGGCCAGCATTAGTCGATTGGCGGCGTTCTGAACTTCGCCATAGGGACGGCCCGACAATCGCGAAAGCACGGCGCGATCAACTTCCTTCGCATCGTCCCACGCCCCGATCAGAAGTATCGGCATAAAGGAGGCGACCAACTCGTTATCAGAACACCACTTCGGCAACTGTGCGCTGGGAACCGTTGATATGTGACGCTTCAATACCGAGAGACTGCCGCCTGCGGCACGCGCGAACTTGTTGGCATCTTCTCTCCCATAGCCGCATTTGCGCAAGGCATTTTCAAGGTCATATCGCGACGGTCGTGGTAGCGGGACTGATTGTAGTCGGTGATTCGAGAACTGCGTAGCTGCAATCAGAATTCGATGGCCGTGACGGATAGCAGCGTTCAACTCCTCTGCGGTTAACGACAACGAAGGCATTGGAAGGAGATTCAACGAGCCGGTCGCCTGTGAGAGACCGTCCCACTGTTCGCGATCCTTTACGACGACCGTTCGGCTCTGGGCTCGAATCCGTTCGTCCTCATCCATCGCGAACCTTTCTGTGTCGTCAGATTTGACCGTTTCCAGATAGGCCGCCGTGAAATCCAAGGCTTCACTGGGCGACCGGCACTCAATCGGCATTACTCCCGGCATGCCGAGAAGGAATGTCTTCAATTTCTCCGCAGTCTTTTCGCGAGCCGCAAGAAACACCTCCGGCCTCAATCGCGGTTCAAACAGATGCGACAACAACTCCCAGTGGTCACCGATAGTAATGACCCCGGGTGGCCTTCGCTGGAGCCGCTCGGCAATCCAGGCATCCACGCCTGGCGCCACTTCCAGCCATGCTTCGAGATCGCTTGAGTCGTAGACTTCAACGTTCTTCCATTTGCCGAGTTTTCTCTTCTCGTCGCGCCACTTCTGCTTTCCATCCCATTTCCGTGAAGTGACGAAGACAAATGTCACTTCAGACGTTTGACACGCGAATGGTCCCCTTTTCCTTGCGTTGAAGTCCCGCGCTGCTTTGTCGGCTGGTCGCTGATCCACGCTTATCTCCCAGCCGCTGATGCCGGCGGGGACAAAGAGTGACCCGTTTGGTGTCTTAACGATGCCATCCCAGCCGTGACGTTGAACCCCTTCCCCGCCCGGTATCTCGATGTGCGTGGATTGTTCCGTTGAGGAAAAAATGAGCTTGCGGATAAGTGTGGGAAGCCCCGCCTGGGCATCGAGGGTAGCCGACCATTGCTCAAGATTTCGTGCCTTGACCCACGAATCGTGAAGCCGCCTGCCTAAAGGAAGTTTTCCCCGCGCGATTGCCGCGTGTCGCATGAACGCCTTCCAGTCCTCCGAATCTCGCTGCAGTTGGAGGGCATCGGCATAGGTCTGGAGCAGGTCCATTGAGTCCGGTGGCTTCATGAGCCCCCGTTCCAGTCGGCTGACGTTTCCTTTGTCGAATCCGTTCTGACGGCAGAATTCGCTTAAACTCAGACCGAGCGAGGTTCTCCGTTGACGGAAAAACCGGCCAAATTCGTTTCCTGTCGCCAACATGACTTCACCTGTCGTTGTATCAATTGTACAACATATCTAATAGACGTCAATGGTTGTTTTATCTGTACAACGCCATTGCAGCTATAGGTTCATTCAGCTAGAATACTTTCAGGAATTGGCGAGAGAATCCTACCACACGTCAGACCTATAAAAATGAATGAAAATACGTTGGAATAGAACTACCGCGAAATAGAATGCAATGCCAAGAGGCCTTTCAGAGCTCGAATCCAGGACGATGGCGCTGGCTCAGAACCGGCAAATCCAGCAGATTCGGACGGGCGATCTACCGCGTCTGCTCGGCATAACGGCCGACCAGGAGCGTAAGGTTCTGAGCGGGATGGCCCGACGCGGGCTCGCGGCCCGTGTGCGTCGCGGTCTCTATCTGTTGCCTACAGTGCTGCCACTAGGTGGTCGATGGAGTCCCGGAGAGGCGCTGGCCCTGACGACGCTAATGCAGGATCGGGGCGGGAAGTTTCAGATTTGCGGCCCGAATGCGTTTCATCGTTATGGATGGGATGAACAGGTTCCCAACCGAGTCTATGCCTACAATAACCGCATTAGTGGAGACCGATCCGTTGGACAGGTCGAGATGACGCTGATTCGTGTCAGGGACGACCGGTTAGGCGGCACTGAAACCGTTACGACTCCGGAGAAGATAGACCTGATCTATTCTTCGAGAGCCCGTAGCCTCGTCGATGCCGTCTACGATTGGTCCCGCTTCAACTCACTTCCTCGTGCGTTCAGTTGGATTCGAGGTGACTTGGCAGATTCCAGGATCAGCACAGCAGCTCTCGTAGACGCTACACTGAGGTTCAGCAACCAAGCGACGATCCGTCGTATCGGCTTTTTGCTGGTGGAATTGTCGGAACGGGAAGAGAGTCTGACTCGGCTCATTCCATCTAGGCTCGTGGCGCGCCTTGAAAAGGCCCTGCGTTCCTCGTCGTCGACGATTCCGTGGGTACCAACAATACCGAAACGTGGTCAGGTCGACGAAAACAAAGTCAATAAGCGATGGGGGATCGTCCTCAATGGCACAATTCCGACCCCTGCATGAGGCTCGTACTGTTTTTCGCGAGGCATTGAGCTTTACAGAAGCTGAATCTGGCTTTACGCAACGGTTGATAGAAAAGGACTACTATTGCTCGCTTGTCCTTGCGGATTTTGAACCCCTCTTCGCCGATGGCCTCGTCTTCAAAGGTGGCACCAGCCTGAGCAAGGTTTACGCCGACTTTTATCGCCTAAGCGAGGACCTCGACTTTGCGATCTCAATCCCCGTAGGCACGCGCCGGCCAGGTCGACGCCAAGCGGCTGCTCCCATCAAGAGCCATCTTGAGAAGATCACTCAACGATTGCCGGCAGTGGAAGTCGTCAGCCCGCTCAATGGGCATAACGAATGCCGCCAGTACGAGGCACTCCTGCAATACGCATCTGTGGTAACCGGAGAGCACGAAACGGTTAAGGTGGAAGTGGCCATCCGAGAGCCGATCATCGAAGCGACGGTCTCTTGCCTCGGTCGAACTCTGATTCGTCACCCCCTGCCGAAGGAAATGCCTGACGTGCGATTGTCGCTATGCGTGTTATCATTGCACGAAACCTACGCCGAAAAGGTCAGAGCGGCGTTGACCCGAGATCCACCCGCCATCAGGGACATTTTTGATATCGCCGATGCTCTCCGTGCACAGCGTCTCGATTTCTATCAGCCGAGATTTCTCAGCCTGGTCCGCCAGAAACTTGCTGTGCCGGGAAACGCCCTGATCGACACCGGGCCAACTCGTAGAAAGGCACTTGAAAGTCAGTTAGAGACCCATCTTAAGCCTGTACTCCGAGCGGCCGATTATGCGGCATTCGACGTGGAGGGAACTTTCGCTGAGATTGGGAAGATCGCGGCTCTTGTTCGACGAGATTGACTGGGCTAAGCTACTTATCCACTTGGTCAATGATGCCAGTAGTTTCTTTCCCTGCGGGACGCTATGAACACCACACTTTGCGACAACATCGATTGGGTCGGCGCCGTGGACTGGTCGATCCGCGACTTCCACGGCTACGACGCCCAGCGCGGCGTCACCTACAACGCCTATCTGGTGCGCGATGAGAAGACGGCCCTGATCGACGCCGTCAAGGGCCCCTTCGCCGATGAGCTTCTCAACAACGTCGCCGCCCTTACCGAGCCGTCACGCGTCGATTTCGTCGTCTGCAACCATGCCGAGCTGGACCACTCGGGCGGATTGCCGGCCGTGATGCGGGCCATGCCCCACGCAACCCTCGTGTGCGACAAGAAATGCGCCGCGGCCTTGGGCGAGCATTTCGATAGCTCTTCGTGGAAAATTCACGTTGTTGCCACCGGCGACGCTATTTCGCTCGGCCGGCGGACGCTGCGGTTCGTCGAAACGCCCATGGTCCATTGGCCCGAGTCGATGTTCACTTACGTGCCCGAGGAAAAGTTGCTGTTCTCGATGGACGCCTTCGGCCAACATTATGCCACGGCCGAACGGTTCGACGACCAGCTCGACCTGTCGGTCCTGATGGACGAGGCGAAGACCTATTACGCCAACATCATCATGCCGTATCCCAAGGCCGTGCTGACAGCCATCGAGCATCTTGCCAGCCTGCCGATCGCCATGATCGCACCCAGCCACGGCCTGATTTGGCGCCGCCACAGCGCGGATATCGTGGCCGCCTATCGCAACTGGGCCAGCGGCCTTGCGAAGCCGAAGGTGGTGGTCCTCTACGACTCGATGTGGGAGAGCACGGCGGCGATGGCCGAGGCAATCGTCGAGGGCGCGTCGCAGCCCGGCATCAGCACGTCGTTGGTGTCCATCCGCCGCTCGAACCTCACGCGCATCGCCACCGACGTGCTCGACGCGGCTGCCGTGGCCTTCGGCAGTTCCACCCTGCACCGCGGCATGATGCCCATGGCGGCCGCCGTGCTGAGCTATCTGGAAGGTTTGCGGCCGCAAAACAAAGCGGCCATGGCCTTCGGTTCGTACGGTTGGAGCCGGGGCGGACCGGAGGCAGTTGACAAGGCGCTCCGCGGGTTGGGCTGGAACGTCCTCCGCGAGCCGCTGGTCGTCCGTTATCGCCCCACGCCCGAGGTGCTCGACGAGTGCCGCCAGGCGGGCAAGTCGCTTGCCGAGCGGGCCAAGTCGGCCGCAAGTTCTGATGCCGCTTGATGATCGGACGGTTCGCCGACACGCGGCAAAATTTTCATTAGCCGAGTGTTAGCCGGGCAACTGTCCGGAAACTCCCAAATCACTGGAAAACAAGCGGTCTCGAAGCTTTTTGCCAGTTTTCACTGCTACTACTGCTGGCCGGCATACCTCGCCGCAACTTCCCAGCCCACACGGTCTTAAGACGACTCTTCAAAGCCTGGTTGACCGGTGCAAAGAAATCATTAAACTTGGACGATCTCAACTGTATATTGTGGTTGGTCTGTCGCAAGATACAATATATAGTGTGGTTTCTACTCGCACATGGAATCCTAACGGACAAGGAATTCTGTCATGGACAAGACGGAACACGAACCCACGGGGACCTTGGTGGTGACGGCTGACCACCCGAAGCCGAAGGCTGGCAAAACGCCCGTTGAAGCGATCTCGATCCCCGCCGTTTTTTGCGCGGGGAGACCGATCCGTTTGAAACCGTCTCGTGGGAGCTCCGCACGGCCGCCATCAAGGGTGAGGGGGGCGAGGTGCTTTTCGAGCAGCACGACTGCGAAATTCCGGCCGACTGGAGCCAACTGGCCACGAACGTGGTGGCCAACAAGTATTTCTACGGCGAAGTGGGCACGCCGGAACGCGAAAAGGGCGTCCGCCATCTGGTGCATCGCGTTTGCCGCACGATCGCCGACTGGGGCACGAAGGACGGCTATTTTGCCTCCGCGGCAGACGGCGAGCGTTTTTACCGCGAGCTGACCTGGCTCTGCCTCCATCAACACGCCTCGTTCAATTCGCCCGTCTGGTTCAATGTGGGCCTCTACCATCAGTACGGCATCAAGGGGGCGATGTGCAACTGGCACTGGGACAAGGCGGCTGGCGAGGCCGTGCAGCCCGAGAACCCCTACGAGTTCCCCCAGGCGTCGGCTTGCTTCATCCAGAGCGTGAAGGACAACATGGAAGACATCATGGAGCTGGCCCGCAGCGAAGCGATGCTCTTCAAGTTCGGCTCGGGCACCGGTACCGATCTCTCCACGCTCCGCTCGCATCGCGAGAAACTCTCCGGCGGCGGCAAGCCCTCGGGCCCGCTCTCGTTCATGCGGGTCTACGACCAGATCGCCGCGGTTGTCAAAAGCGGCGGCAAGACCCGCCGCGCCGCCAAGATGCAGTCGATCAAGGATTGGCATCCCGACGTGATGGAGTTCATCGAGTGCAAGAACCGCGAGGAGAAGAAGGTCCGCACGCTGGTCGAGCAGGGCTACGATCCGCAAGACGCCTACGACACGGTGCTGTTCCAGAACGCCAACCTGTCGGTCCGGCTAAGCGACGACTTCATGCAGGCGGTCGAAGCGGATCGGCCCTGGACCACCCACTGGGTCACCGATCCGAGCAAGGCCGGCCCCACCTATCAGGCCCGCGACATGTTCACGCGGATGGCGCAGTCGACCTGGTGCTGCGGCGATCCGGGCGTGCAGTACGACACGACGATCAACCGCTGGCACACCTGCCCCAATTCGGGCCGCATCAACGCCAGCAATCCGTGCAGCGAGTACATGTTCGTCAACGACTCGGCCTGCAACCTGGCCAGCATCAACTTGATGAAGTTCCGCCGCGACGACGGCACGTTCGATCACGGGCGGTTCCTGGCCGCCTGCCGCGTGGTGTTTATCGCCCAGGAAATCCTCGTCGATCACGCCAGTTATCCGACGAAGAGGATCGCCGGCAACAGCCACCGCTTCCGGCCGCTGGGGCTGGGCTACTCGAACCTCGGTAGCCTGATCATGACCTCCGGACTGGCCTACGACTCGGAAGAAGCCCGCGGGCTGTGCGGCGTGATCACGGCCTTGCTGCAGGGGGCCGCCTGCCACACCAGCACCGAGTTGGCCGCGGCCGTCGGGCCCTTCGACGCCTATGAGCAGAACCGCGAGCCGATGCTCCACGTGATGGAAATGCATTGGGAGAAGGTCGACGAGATCAAAGGCTGCCCGAAATATCTGCAGAGACGCCGCCCGCGACTTGTGGGATAAGGTGCTGACGCACGGCAAGCGGCACGGCTTCCGCAACGCCCAGGCCACCGTGCTGGCCCCCACGGGCACGATCAGCTTCATGATGGATTGCGACACCACGGGCATCGAGCCCGATATCGCGCTGGTGAAGTACAAGCAACTGGCCGGCGGCGGCATGCTGAAGATCGTCAACCAGGAGGTGCCGCTGGCCCTGCGGACCCTCGGCTACGACGAAGCCCAGATCGAATCGATCGTTGATTATATCGACAAGCACGACACGATCGAGGGCGCGGCCGAGTTGAAGCCCGACCACCTGCCGGTGTTCGATTGCGCCTTTCCGCCGCGGAACGGCAAGCGTTCGATCCCCTGGCGGGCGCACATCCAGATGATGGCGGCCGCCCAGCCGTTCATCTCCGGGGCGATCTCGAAAACGGTGAACATGCCCCGCGAGAGCACGGCCGAGGACGTGGCCGAGGCCTACAAGGAAGGCTGGCGGCTGGGCCTGAAGGCACTGGCCATCTACCGCGACGGCTCGAAAGAGGTGCAGCCGCTGTCAACGCAGAGCAAAGCGGACAAGGCGGCCGAAAAGGTGGTGGCCGCCCCGCGCCGCGAGCGACTGCCCGACACCCGCCACTCGGTCACCCACAAGTTCAACGTCTCGGGCCACGAGGGCTACATCACGGTGGGCCTCTATCCCGACGGCCGGCCCGGCGAGCTCTTCATCACCATGGCCAAGGAAGGGAGCACGATCGGCGGGCTGATGGATTGTTTCGGCACGGCCGTTTCGATGAGCTTGCAATACGGCGTGCCGTTGGAGGTGTACGTGAACAAGTTCTCGCACACCCGTTTCGAGCCGCAGGGTTTTACGAAGAACCCCGACATCAAGATTGCCAAGAGCCTGGTGGACTACATCTTCCGCTGGCTGGGCATCACCTTCCTGCCCGGCTATCGCGAGGCAAACAAGATGGCGAACCTTTCGCCGGCCGATCCGCTACACCAGGAGCATCCCGAGCCGGGAGAAACGGAAGCAGAGCCCGGGCCCGCCGCCACGATGGCCGGCGGGCCGAAATCGGCCCAAGGATCGGCCAAGTCCGCCGCCTCGCCCAACGGATCCAACGGGACCAAGGGCAACGGGCATGCCGGGCCGAAGCACGCCGCCAAGCGCAACGGCACGCCCGCCGGCGCCGCGGCGTTGGATCGGATGACGGTGGCCGTTCTCACCGAGGCCGCGGCCGCGCAGCCGACGCGGAGCGACCAGTTCGCCTCATTCCAAGCCGACGCCCCGGCCTGCGACAATTGCGGCGCGATCACCGTCCGTGCCGGCAACTGCTACCTCTGCCACAATTGCGGCAGCAGCATGGGCTGCTCGTAGGGCGGAAGGCGGAAAAAAGTCCTCTTTCCGGGCACCGACCGAAGGTTGGTCGGGAGAGGGGTAGGGTGAGGGCGGCGCAGGAAGTAGGTCAGGCACCCCGTGCCTGACGAACTTATATCGTGTGGACGATTCGCCAAGAGTCAGGCATGGGGTGCCGGACCTGTTTGAGCTTAACTCGATGGGGTGAGAGGGCCAACCGATGACCGCGCCGCGTCGCAGTGACGTCCTGGCGATTTTGAGCCGCCACAAGGCGGACCTGGCCGATCGTTACGGCATCACGGCGATCGGCGTATTCGGCTCGGTGGCCCGCGACGAGGCAGGCGAAGATAGCGACGTGGACGTCGTCTACGAGACGAGCAAGCCCAATCTGTTTCGCACGGTCCGAATGAAGCGGGAGCTAGAGGCCCTTTTGCACCGCCGCGTCAACGTCATCCGTTGGCGCGAGCGCATCAGCCCGCGGTTGAAGGCGCGGATCGCGCGGGAGGCGGTATATGTCTGATCCGTCTTTGGTGCACGAGCGGCTGGAAAGCGTGCTCGAAGCATTGGAACGAATTCCGCGGCGCTTGGCGAACGTCCCATCGGCCGACACGTTGGCAAAGGGCGACGAAGGCAAGGATCGTCTGGATGCAATCTGCATGATTCTCATCGCGGTGGGCGAGGCGTTCAAACAGATCGACCGGAAGACGGACGGCAAGTTGCTGGCACGATACCCGGAAGTCAACTGGTCCGGCGTGATGGGCGTCCGCGACGTGATTGCGCACGGATACTTCGACGTGGATGTTGATGAGGTCTTCAACATTTGCCAAACAGATATTCCCGTCCTCATTCGCACGGTGCGGAAGATAATGGAACAAGTGATTTTCGATTAACACATTCATTGCCTACCCGGGCAATTGCTACCTGTGCCGCAACTGCGGGGACAGCATGGGGTGCTCGTGAGCGGCGGCTGAGGGATCGGGGATTAGGGATTGGAAAAGTCGTGCTGCCGTTCCCAGCGGCAGCGGTTCGCCGGGGGGGCGGTGTCTCTTGCGTGCGTGGCTGGGTATATTATCCGTGCTCACCGCCCTGGCTCGCGCAAAAACACCGAGGAAAAATCATGCCCGTCAACCCGCGGAAACGGCAGAAAGAACTGGAACGGCGTAAAGCCAAACAGAAGGCCGAACGGCGCAACCTGGCGCGGCGCGAATCGCGGAGCCTGGCCCTGCGGATGCAGGACCTTTCGGCGGCGCCCGTCCTTCATTCCTTCATGATGCCGGACGTCTGGCTGAGCGGAATCGGCACCGTACTGCTCAGTCGGCAGTCGGCCAACGGACAAGTGGCCTTCGCTAGCTTCCTGGTCGATGTCTATTGCCTCGGCGCCGACGGCTACCACTCCCTGGGGCCTAACGGGTCGCTGCCGATGTGATGGGAAAAAACAAAGCGGAGGATGGCGCCGCGACGATGGACCACCCGAAAAATCATCCGCCCCGTCGAATATCGCGTGTGATCGCCGACAAAAGCGCCCCCTGATCGATGCCCGCCGGGCCGGCTGGAAGCCCGGCGTTATGGCGATTGGACTGATCATCGTCGTGACGCTGATCGCCTACGGTCAATTGTGGCAGCCACATTACGCTCCCTATTCAGACCACTCCGATCTGATTGCACTTCACCTAGGCATGAAATGGGCCGCCTATCAATCGCTCTGGGCCGGCCAGGGATTACCGTTTTGGAAGAACGATTTGATGGGCGGCGCTCCCGCCCTGACCGATCCCCAATCCCAATACACCAACCCTCTTCACCTGTTATTTGCCTTCCTGGATCCGGCCGCCGCAGCCGGGCCCACGCTCTGGATCAACTTCCTGGTCATGGGACTGACCATGTTTCTCTGGGGAGCCAGCATGGGCCTGGGCACAGCCGGCCGCCTCTTCATGGCGCTGGCCGGGCTGCTGAACTTCAAGTTGATTATCGCCGCCTATGCGGGCTGGCTTACCAACATTCCCGCCGTGACCATGACCCCCCTGCTGCTGGCGGCAGTAACCTATAGTATGCGGCGGCCGGGGATCGCCGCCACGGCTACACTTGCATCCGTGGCACCCTCTTTCTGGTTTCAGGACAGCAGCAATTCCTTTATTACGCGCTGCTGCTGGCGATCAGTTACGCCCTTGTTCAGGCCTTGTTGTCCGCTTGGCGCCGCCAGTGGCAATCGCTCGGCCACAAATTGCTTTGCCTCGCCGTCAGCGGCATGCTGGCCGTCGGCATCACCGCTCCGCTGCTGCTTTCCCTGTTTGCCGACCGTGCACTGGTCACGCGGTCCAATGCCGATTACACCTTTTTCCTCGGCGACCACCATCTCGAGGCCCGGCACCTGTTGACGTTCCTCTATCCGGAATGGCTCGGCACGCCGTTGGATGGCAGCTACCCGGGCTCCGAGTTGTGGGACGACGTTGCGTATTTCGGCTTGATTCCGCTGGTCCTGGCTTTCGTTGGCATGATGATGGCGTGGTCCCGGCCGCCGACGCGTTGGCTCGTTGGCTCGGCAGCCGTCTGCCTGCTGTTGACGGCCGACACGGCAATCAATCGGTTCCTCTTTGATTGGCTGCCTGGCTATGCCCTGTTTCGCCAGCCGAATCGCTTGTTGTTTCCTCTCTCTTTGTTGGGGATCGCCTTGGCGGCGTTTGGAGTCGATGAATTGTTGGCCCGTTGGAGACGTCGCCACCCGCCGCGATGGCTAATCCCGACGGTTGCCGCCGGAGTGATATTGGTCATGGCGGTCGAGGGCACAGTTTATGCCCGACGTTACCTCACCATGAGGCCGCGAGAGGAGGTGCTCCCACAAGCCGCATTCGCAACTTTCCTTGCCAACGACCCCGAGCCTTTCCGCGTCGCACCGGCAGGGCGTTCGACCATCAACTACGGCTGGGCGGCGCCGATGCACCTGCAACTTGTCACCGGCTTCAATTCCTATAACCTGCGGTGCTACCAGACCTATTTTGACGTCTTGCAAGGCGTCGCCAACACGAACGTGGGACCGCGCGTCTGGACCGACTTTGTGGCCCCACCGCGTCCCGACCTGTTGGACGCCCTCAACGTGAAGTACCTCATTTTCCCGGAGCCAGTTGCACTGCCTGCCGCCCGCTACGACTTGGTCGCCCAGTTTCGCGATCAGCCCACGTATGTGCTCTATCAAGGCTTGGGCCGACAAGATCTCTTTGTCTACTGTAACCGTACCTGCCTGCCGCGTGCCTACTGGGCCCACCGGGTCGTCGGCGCCGCCGAAGAGGAGCAGATGACCGACGAGGTCCGGCGAAACAACCTCGACGAGACGGCCATCGTGCTGGGGCGAGAGGATGTGCTGATGGCATCGCCAGAAAACCCGCAGAACAAGGCCACCCTGTTAGCCTTCCAACCCGGCAATCTCGCGCTGCGCCACCCTCTGCGAAAAGCGCCGCTACTTGGTCATTAGCGAGATCTGGCATCCCGGATGGCAGGCCACCGTCGATGGGCAGCCTGCGAAGCTGCACCGCACGAACATCGCACTGTTGGGACTCTGGGTCGATCCGGGTTTGCACGAAATCCAGATAACTTTCCGGCCGGTCTACTGGGGCCTCGGTCTGACCGTCGCGAGTCTCTGCGGCGGACTGCTGCTAGCCCTCTGGGCGGTTGTTGTCTGGCGAAGGTTTGCCGGCCGAGCGTACGCGGGCTAAAAAGAGTACTTTCCTTGTTGGACGCATGCCTCTATTGAGCGCACACCGGGTACCACGGCAAGCTATCGGGGCCGCCCCACAACCACCACAACACCTGGCGGATGGGCTTACGCCGACGCGGGCGTCGGTTCCGTGCCGACGATTTTCAGGGCTTGCTGAAGCTGGTCGAATCCGCCCGTCATCGCCAACAGGCCGTGGACACGAACGGCCGCGGCCAACGCCCGGTCCAGCGTGCCGTGTTCCTTGATGAAATCCTGAAGTTGCTTTACGGTGGCAACGGCGTCGATCAGTTGTCGCGAACAATCGGCCGTCGGCTTCTTCGGTGCGGATGTTTTCTTTGCCATCGGTATTACCTCCAGTCGCGTCTGTGGGGAACAACGGGTGAGAATCGCTTCACTCTAGCATAGGCCGGCGGGAATGGCAATGTGGGCAAGGCCCGCAAACCGGAATGTTTATCCGGGGGCTTGCCCGCTCTGAGGCGGGCGGTCCGGCACGGGGGGGCAAGCCGAGTGCTCAAGCTAAACCGCTTCGCGTGTTGACGGCCCGTTTAGGGCGGGCCAAACAGGCGATCGAACTCCGCGATGGGCATGGCCGCCACGGTGAAGAACGAAATGTCGGTCAGCTTCTTCAACGCCACCGAAGCCTGCATAGCTTCGGCCATTTGCGGCAATTCGGCAATGATCACCACGTCGTACTCGCCCAACAGGGCATAGATGTCTTTGACCCGGCCGCCGAGACTCTCGATCACCTGGCGAACCTTGGCCGTGCGCTCGGGGGTGATCTGCGATGGAGGTGGACGTGTACTTACCGAAGATAAAGAAGTTTGCCATGCGTGTCGTCCCTTGTGAGCCGGACCCGGCCCGGGGACTGGCTGATTTTTTCGGTCCCTTGCGGCCGAAAAATGTGCCTGTCCCCGTGAACGGTTCATCGCCAATTCCAAAACCAATACCAGTGATCCTCGATCATTTGAAACTGAAGACTGCCCGGCGGCACGTGCAGCTCGATCAGCGGCAGGTTGGTCTCGAACCGGCCCTTGCGAATCCTGCAGAAGATGCCGTCGAACTCGTCGCCCAGACACTCGTCGGGATCGAGCAACTCGACCACCGAGCAGCAAAACTCGCTCTTTTCCTCCTCGCTGACCGGCCGCGGATAATAGGCGGTAAACGGCAGCGGCAGGTGGGTGGCCAGATAGGCGTAGTATCGGGCCAATGTGTCCCCGTCGAACTTTCGGCAGATCGCCGTTGCCGGCACCGCGCCGCCTGAATTCGCCTGGTCTGATCGACTTCCAGACGGGATAGGGCCGCAGAGCGGTGACAATTCCAAGTCGTTTCGATAAGGGCGGACAGTGCCATATAAATGTTCCTGATACTGGGTCGTGCAGATGCGGATAGGATTCCGTTCGTCAGGCATAGGCGCATTCGGCGAATCGATAAGCGGGCGGACACTCTGCCATCGCCTGGTAGAGTTCCTCCCGATGGACGGGCACCTCCGCAGGGGCGGCAATGCCGAGTTTCACCCGGTTGCCCTCGACGGCCAAGACCGTGACTCGAATCGAGTCACCAATAACGATTTCCTCGCCTTGCCTCCGGCTTAGTACCAACATGGTCGTACCCTCCGTGGAATCATGGGAACGGTAATTTCTACGCAGCCCATTTTAGGAGCGACCCGGAGATTGAAAGACCAGGACACTGCTGGACGATTCATCAGGAATTTCCTGAGCGAAAATAGAAAACCCTCCGCAGACGGGGCAGGTGTCCGCAGAGGGCCAAGGCAAAGGCATTTAGCCTTCGCACTCGTATTCTAGTTTACCTAAACCGCCATTGTTTGAAAAGTACCTTCTGCTCGCCACGCCGCCGTTGCCTGGTCGCCGACATGCGAAAGGGACAACGATTGTTCGACGCGGCCGTGCGACATCGGCCCATCGCGAAAAGTATCTAACCGCCCGCCACTTCCGGGGGGAGAAATGGTTCCATCATCGACAACGGAACCAATCAAGGTGCGCCGGCGGCCGATCGTTCACCTGAGAGCCCGACGGAAATCTATCAGCGGCACAACTTGGCCCTGGCGGCGGAAATCGCTCGGCCGATCGGGTGCCGAAGAATGACGGCCTGCCGTTGGTCATCCAGCCGATTATAGGCCCGGACGAAGGCCGCCGCCTCGCGGAGCGACAGATGCCGCTCCGCCACGGATGTGATACGCGATGCGCAAACGATACCGACGGCGAAGTTTCGATGACTCACGATCCTCCATCCTGCCGGTCACTCCGCAGACCGGTTGCGGACCACGGCAAGGCGCAGTGATAGGAACTAGTATACGTACGTTCACGTTCCTGTCAAGGGGGCTGAAACGGCCGAAAAAACCGGCAAGCCGCCGCATGTTGACCCCGACAAAACCGTTGCCCATAATTAGTTTCTGTTGCGGAAAGAGCAGGTTGGTTGGATTGTCGCCTTTCGCTCCGCGAAAGTGGCGTGGATTGATCGCTCCTTTCGCGGAGCGAAAGGCGACAGAACGTCTTCAACCGCCCCACCACCGATCATCGACCACCGCCTGACGGGGTTGCCGCGTTGAACATGAAGGAAACGGTGAAGCATGGGCGATTTCGATTTTCTCAATGAGCCGGAAGCCCACAGGTCGGCAGTCGGCAGCCACTCGCGAAAGCGGCAGTCCGGGCTGTTCGTCACGGGGTTCGTTTTGGGACTTGGCATCGGCTGCGGAATGGCGGTTGTTGGCGTGTTGTCTTGGCTCATATCGTTTACCCTGATCGCGATCGCCATGCACCGATGATTCGCACGCGGAGGAGTTTAGCCGCGAGCCGGAGGCGACGGCGACGTTACGGCCCCGCACCCCGCCAGCATCCGCTCCCGCCACTGCGGCCAGCGATCGGCGAAGCCGCACTCCGCGCAGCCGAACCACTCCAGCCGCGGACACTTTAGGCATCGCGCCGCCTGGTCCGCGCATGCGGCGGCCGCGGCTTCCCCGTGAAGATCGCCGATCGACTCGACCATCTTCGCTACGATGTCGGCCTTGCGCTCGGCCGGGCTGGGGTCCGAACGATGCACAACAAAGCATCCGAGGTCTTCCAAAAAAACGGCGTCCGCGCGGGCGTCAATCATTGATCGTCATCGTGTACGGGAAGCCTGAGACGAGGTACGGCAGCGAGATTTGAGCGGAGCAATTGACCGGCACAGCCGCGCCAGTGTCCAGGAGCCATTGAAAGTCGTAGTAGGAACCCCCGCCCATTGGAAACCGCGCACAAGCAACCCACCAGTATGTCCCCGTAACCGGGTTTTCGTCCAGTTGGACTTCGATCAAGAAACCGGTTGGCCAGTTGGTGGTGACGACGTTCTTCGCCCACGTGCACCACACGGGAACCGTGTCCCAGCTCTCAATCTGGTAGCCCGTGTATGCTTGCGGCAGTTGCCACTCGCCGTTGGCGTCCGAAAATTGCAAATTACCGGGTTGATAATTGCTTGGAAAGCCGCCGATCGTCACTCCCATCGTGGCGGGCGCGGTTCCCGAAATGCAATAGGAGCACGGCTGGCCTATGCACGGACAGGTGTCGCTGTAGCACAACACGCCGCCGATCATCAGCAGCTTACCGTTGCGGAGCCAGAGGCTTGGCATTTGTTAACCAGGTTTTCGGTTTTCGGTCTTGGGTCTTCGGTTTTCGAGCGGTCTAAGTCCCAAGACCCAAGACCCAAGTCCTGAAATTCAATCATGCCCGGCACGCGGCCGGCGTATTTTAATAGGTCCGCCCGGACGTAAGGGATTCGATGCAGCCGGTGCCAGTCCGAGGGATAATAATCGAGAATCCGGACGGCCTGAAAACGGGCTGTCTCGTTGCCGATATATGCCGCCTGCTCTTCTTCGTCCAGTACCAGAACGAGTTGGCGTTCCAGAAGGAAACGTGAGTTGGGTCCTGAAACGCGCCGCGGCCGTCGGTCGAAGGCGTATTGCTCAGCAGCCAGCCGTTGGGGGCCAGGCAGCGATAAACCTCGTTGATCATGTGGATCGGATCGCGGAGGTGCTCCAGCACAGTCGGAGGCGCGGAACACGCCCACGCTGCCGTCCTCGAAGGGCCAGCGCCGATCGAGGTCGGCCGCGATCGCGGCGTTGCGTTTGTCAACCGTCTCGTACCCCGGCGCACCACCCTTGCCGCCGCAGAGGTCGATCTTTCTCAGCCCTTGCAGGTCGCACCATCGGCCCACCAGCGGTTCGAGATAGCGGTCGTGCAGCCGCCAGGTTTCCCGCTGTATCTCCGCGTTGGCCTTTTTTTCCTGGCTCGTGTTGGCCGCGTGGTAGTGGTAGATGTAAAGGCACTCGTCAACGTGCCGCACCTCGCCCGACGGATAGCTGCGGGCGCACATGTCCTGATCGTCCAGCAGTTTTCGCGTCGCGTCGTGACCGCCGATCCGGTCGTAAAAGCTGCGACGCCAGGCCCGGACGTGATTGGGGGCGTACCAGATTCGCGAGAAGGCCGCGGGCGTCGGATCGAACGCCACAAGTTCCTTGAGTTCCCGCCCCAGGTAGCAAAACGGCCGCCACCGCCAGCCCCATGCCGGGCTGTAGACGTGCGGCTGGTCCTGCCGCAGTTCGCAGCAATTCGAGTAGCAGAAGTCGATATGCGGCTCGAAAGCCCGGTCGAGTTTTTCGAGACAGTCGGGCGTCAGTTCGTCGTCATGGTCGGTCTCGACGAGAATCTCCCCTTCGGCTCGGGCGCAGGCGAAACGCTTGAGCGCCCCCACGTTGCCCGTCAGGTCGTGGGCGGGCACTATCTTCACGCGAAGGCCCTCGGGCGGCTCGACGGTCGCCTGTCCATTGGGCACGATGATCCACTCGAAATCGGCGCGGTCAAAAGTCTGCCGGCGGATCGACTCGGCCAGGCGGCCAAAGTGTTCGGGGTTATGCGTGGGCGTGAAGATGGAAAACCGCATCGGGTTATTGACTCGATTTCGGGGGGGTGCTTAAGATGACAGGTAGTTTAGCCGCGAGCCGTAGGTGAACGGCTTAACCGCAGAGGACACAGAGAGAACAATTTGCAATTTTCATTTTTGCATTCACTTACTTACCGGAGGAACGATCATGCTCCACCTGCTGCTAGCCGCCGCCCTGTTGTCTGCCGACGCCCCAGCCAGCGCCGGTCCAAAGCCCGCCCCGCCGCAGTCCGGCACGGTCGGCACGGCCGGCGCCTCTGCCGCGGAAACATGGTTGTCGCCGGTTGGACTCAAGGTTGGCGACCGGGGCAAGATCAAAGCCTGGACCATCGCCGTGGAAGAGGTTGTTGACCAAAATACCATAATCGCATCTGTAACGAGAACCGGATCGCTCGACCCGAAGCAGCCAAACAGCGTCATCATAAAGCCAGTTGATCCGCCGTGCCCGCGCGTCTGGATCGTCGGTCTGGAATCAGCATCATTGCCACGAAATGGTAAACTCACCCTTGCCACAGGGATTGTTGTTGTCGAAAAAATGAAAACAACCAAAAACGCCGACGGAACAAGCATTGATCTTCCACAAATTCGCTACACACGCACGCCCGCGAAACCCCAATTCGACGGACCGAATAAGGTGCATTAACACGAGCCAACATCGGCGATTGTCTCGTACAAATCCTCATCGCTGGTGTCGGTGACCCCGGTGAAAGTCCGGTAGGTGTACCGCAAAACCCCACCTACGATTTCAACGCTGGTCACAAGCTGGTACGGGTAAGTCGGCGGCGATGCACCGTGCGGCCCCGGTGCTCCCTGAGGCCCCTGAGCGCCTTGTGCTCCCTGCGGCCCTTCGCCCCCATTCGAGCCCGGTTCGCCCTGTGGCCCCTGCGGCCCTGCCGGGCCTTGGGCTCCGACGCTTCCCGCAGTTCCCGGCGCTCCCTGAGAACCTTGGCTGCCCTGGATTCCCTGTGCGCCTTGCGAACCCTGTATTCCCTGGCTGCCTTGCACTCCCTGAGAACCTTGGTTGCCTTGCGCACCTTGTAAACCTTGCAGCCCCTGCGTTCCTTGGTTCCCCTGGTTGCCCTGAAGACCTTGGTTGCCTTGCGACCCCTGCGCGCCCTGCGAGCCTTGTGCGCCCTGGTCTCCTTGAGGGCCTTGCGAACCACCGGCGCCGCCCTGCGGGCCTTGCGGGCCTTGCGGGCCCTGCGAACCCGGACCAAAGGCCGCGTCCGTGATGTGGCCCCGCTCATCGTAAGAGATGCTCGTGCAACACGCGCCGCCGTAGGAGCCCGCAGACGAGCCGGGGCCGATGTGTTTGATCTTCTCTTTCTGTGTCCCGTCCTCGGCCGTATCGACGACATGGTCGATCCACGTCCCGTCGCCCTCGATCTTGTCGTCAAGCCAGCCCGGCGCGGCGTCGTCGCTGGTGACCTTGATCATCGCGTCGGGCGTAAAGAACCACGCGCCGTTGCCGGCGTTGTAGTCGAGATCGCCCTCGTCGCCCACCTGGAGTTGGTTCTTGTTTTCCACCACGGCGCGGACGGCGTAGCCGCTGTCCACCAGTTGCGCCGCGCTGACGATGCTCACCGAGTCCGGATTGGCGGGCGATTGGTCCACGGTCGGCCACCACAGCTCGACCAGCACGCCGGGCACCGTGGTTGTGCCGTCGCCGTCGTGGACCGTGATATCGTCGATCTGCTTGACCACGCCGCGAAAGTGCATGGCCCACGGCGCGTAGAGGACGACGCTCTTGCTCTGGTCCAGCAGGATCGACGTATACTCGCCCCCTGCTTTCAGCGCCCGCAGAACGCCGGGCGGCGTGGCCGGATTGTGAGGCGTCGCCACGTCCTGCCCCTGCGGGCCGGTCGAATGCGTGTACCACATGTCGTCGGCGTAGGCGGCGGCCAGGGGCAACGACTGGAACCAATAGTTCGACTCGTCCGAGAAGAACTGCATTTCGTCCTGCGGAGTGCCGTCGTTGTTGAACTTCGTGCAGGCATAGAGAATCGACTGCGCATAGGTCCCCGGAATGCAGTCGCGAGTGACGTAAGCCAGCGTCGGCGCGTTGGGAGCCACGACCAGCTCCCACCACTGCGAGTCGGCGCAGAACTTGACGTAGACGAATGTGCCGGCCGGCACGGCGGGCGATGCGCTGGAACTGCCGGACAGACTGCCGGGAAGACTGGCAGCAAGATATTCGCTGCCTCCCCAAATCGTGTCATGCACGATCAGCGTCAGCGGCGTGCTGAAGCCCTGCGAGTTGCCGCTGTTGTCGGGCCCCTGGGCGATCACCAATTGCGCCGACGCCTGCCCGCCCTGCGGCAAGTCTTCCAGCAACTGGCGCGGGCAAAGTTTTCTCCGCCCTGCAAAATCTGCCAGCCGCCGAGCACTCGTCCCAGAAACACCACACGAGATCGCCGGTGGTGAAGCGGGGCAGAAAGGCTGCCGTGTCGCGAAGCCGCTGTTCGATTCGGCGTGCCGTCAGCAGCCGGTCCCGACGGATAGCCGGTCGAATGGAAGATCAGTTCCTCTTCCGGATCGCTGTCGTCGATTGCCGGGTCGTACTGACCGCCTTCCCAGTAGACGCGGCGGCCCTTCGTCCAGGCCATGTTCTGCGGATAATAGTCGGGCGGATAGACAAGCGGATCCGTGCGCCAGACCCGCGGCGGAGGATTGCCGGTTCCCGAGCCGCTCGACGTGGCGAACTCGGCGTTGGTGATCTTCAGCAGAACGATTTGCGCTCCGGGCGGAAGCGAGATGTCCATGCCGTGGGGTCCGACGATGCCCGAGACGCCGTCCAGGTCGACCGGCCGGCCGGCGTGATTGGCGATTTCTTGCAGCACGGGCGCATCGAATGCGGGCCGGTGCGTTGCATCGGCGTGTTCGGGTTCGGAAGTCGCGGCGACGAAGCCATGGCTATCGGACTCCGGCAGGTTCTTGGGGCGTCGCTGGGGAAAGTTCGCGGGAAAGTTCGCTGTGCGACCGCAAGAACACATCGGCCTCGACCCCGTGGACCGTCATCAGATCGTTGTCGGGCCTCGGCCGCCGCGCCATCGACCCGAAGGGCACCAACCGCGGCTCGATCGACAGCCGCATGCCCGCCTCGCTGAGCACCTGGCCGACCAGCAGGTCCTCGGCGCCGCTGGGCTGGGTCAGTTCTTGGGTGACGATCGCCGCGGCCCGCCGCGAGAGCAGATATCCGCCGCCGCCGGAGCCGTAACCGACGCCAGGCCGCCACTCGGCCCCGATATAATCCCGCCCGGCCGTGTCGTAGCCGGCCAGCCGCTCGGCGGCGACGAACGAATCGTCGTCGCATTTGAAGAGGTAATCCCAAGCATAGCCGCAATCGGCCGACAGGGCCCAGCGGCAGAACGCCCGCGTCCGCTGCGGCAGCGTTTCGTAGGCGTCGGGGCAAGGCAGCAAGAGCGCGTCGCCCCATCGCTCGGACGCGGGAATGTTCTGTACTCCCAAGAGAAAGACGGCTTCCATGCCGGCCGCCCTGGCCGCCGGAAACCAGGTCGAGGCACATCGCCGCCGGCGCGGCGCGTGCTGCCAGCCCGAAAGTGCCCCGATCAAAATCCGGTTCATCGGCGCCGCTCCTTATGGTTCTTGCTTGCGCACGGGGACTGTCGCGATTTTTCCGGCAAAAATGGGACTGTCCCCTTCGGCCGGTACGTGTTCCACATCAGGCGGCTTCGCTCGGTTCGGTGTTCTGCTGGGTGTTCTGTTTTTCGAGCCCTTCAAGAAGCTCCCGCCACTGCCGGCCAATCCGGCACGGATCGGCCAAACGCTCCACGGCCGCCCGGGCGTTGCCGATGATCTCCTGCCGCAGCTCCTCATTGCGGGCCAGCAGGGCCAGGTAGAAAGCAAAATCCTGATCGTTGTCGCAGAGGAAGCCCGTCTTGCCGTGTTCGATCATCTCCCGCCAGCCCCAGGCATTTTGCACCACCAGCGGCACGCCGGCGGCCATCGCCTCCAGGCCGACTCGCGGCCAATTCTCGCGGGCGCCGCCGTTGAGGCCCACCAGCGCGTGGCAACGGGCCAAGAACGCCGGCACGGAAATCTGTTGTGGCGTGAGCGTCTCGGCCCATGCCGGCGGCTGGCCGCACTTCCGCACCAGCGGCAGCGTCCAACCCATCGCCAGGGCCCGCCGCCGCGGATAGGGCACCGCCGCGAGAATGTGCCAATGATTGGAACTCCATTTGTCCTGGTCGGGGCGGCTGAGCCGGCCGATCCAAAACTGGGCGCCCGGCTCGTGCCCGCGCGCGCGAACGGAAAATCGGTGAACTCCAGCGCCCCGCGAATCAGCACGCCGGCGGACGCAATGCCCAGCTTTTGCAAGTCTCGGGTGATTTCGGCCTGCTGGAACGCGGATTGAAAATGGAAGGCCTCCGGCGGCCCATGCCGTTGGTACGCCTTGCGGGCGTCGTCGAACTCGAACGTCATGGCGGACGACCAGACGGTTCTGCAAGCCAGTTGTTTCAGGATGCCGAAGACTTCCCAAAAGTGCGAGTTGCACATCGAATGGACGATCGACCCGGGCAGGCCGGGAACGGCGGCGATCGTCTCCGGCGTGGCGACCGCGATCTCGCAGCCGAGCGCCCGCAGTTTGGCGGCGGTCGGTTCATCGGGCGGCCCCCACGTCGGCACGAGCGTCACGTCGATACCCGCCTGCCGCCAGACGGGAATCGTGTGGAGCATTTCCGTGTTCGCTCCGCCCATCGCGCCGGGCCAGCCGAAGTAGAAGATTCGCATGAAACAATTCCGTTATCTCCCCTCTCCTTTGGGAGAGGGGCAGGGGGTGGGGGCGAGTGGATCGTGAATCATCTGCTTTCCGTGATTCTGGCGCCGCCGCCCTCACCCTAACCCTCTCCGACCAACCTTCGGTCGGTGCCCGGAGAGGGGACCAATTTGCAGACACGCTCTTACTGGAACAGATCGGAAAAATCCTGAAGTGGGTAACGCGGAACCGTGTTGCCGGCGGCGTCCTTCATGGTGATTCGCGTCCAACCTGTCTTCGGCAAATAGTCGTAATTCCATCCGTAGACATTGCTTCCCACCACGATCCGGCGCTGTTTGAGGTGGACGACCGCCTTGCCGGCATAGGGAGTATCCGTCGCGAGCAACCAGGAGGGATCGTAGTCAACGGCCTCGCACAGCAGCGTCTCCGCCTCCGTGCTCATAAAGGTGCTTTGGTTCACTGCGCCGATGCAGGGACCAAAACTGTAGTGGCCTCCGGACAAGGGAATCCGGTCCCATTCGACCTCGTAATCCACGGTGGGAATAATGATGCGACAGTTAGCGCCCGGCGGCGGCGAAGTCGGCTCAGCGCCGCCGGTGCTGCCGTCCGGATGGGTTGTCGATGTGCTTGAAGTCTGAAACGCCTTTGCCGGCAGCGTCAGGAACTGGCCCGATGCCTTCACCTTGAGTTTGAGCGTCGTTCCCGACAGGTAATCGGGGCGCTGAATCTCATCGGGCCAAGGAATATCGAGGAAGTCGATGCCGTAGGTCCAGGTCTGAATCACCCAGTCGGGCGTGCTGTTAACGTCCAACGGCGAGCCGTCCAGCGCCGCCTCGGCAATCTGCTGCGGCCGCAGAATGGAGGTGCCGGGAAACGGCGTCATGGCGTTGGCGGCGATGAAGTTCGCCGACTCGGCGCCGGGAATCTTGACCTTCATCTCGGCCGTCCAGCCGTTGCTCCACGACAGCGTTCGCGTTCGCGAGATAATCTGGGCGTGAAAACCGCCGACTGCCGGGGGAAAGGGAGGAAAGCGCTGATCATCGGATGGTCACCATGAGACCTTGGCCGTATCGACATCCACGATCTTTACATTGACGACGTTGTTCGACACGGCCCCGGAAATGTTATCAAGGTGTTTCGTTTGCTGTTCAGACTGCTCCGTTTGCTTTTGCTGTTCCAGCAGTTGTTGCTGGGCGATATCCTGCTTGGCCGCCTCTTGCTGCATCTTTTCGGCGAGTTGCGCGAGCCCGACCAGCGCCGCGCCGTTGCCCGGGGTCGTTGGTCCGGCGGCCTGGGCCAATTCGGGCATCATCGTCTTTACGCCGGCCGTGCAGCCGTCCAGCAGGCTCTTGGCGTCCGGCTCCCACTTGCCGGCGATCTTGCCGATGTGGTTCGCGACGGGGGCGAAGCCCTTTTTCGACAGCCTGACATACCTCTCGGCCAACCCGAACGCACCCACGGCGATTCCTCCGCAGCAAATGGTGTCGGAAAAGGGGACTGGCTCCGTCGCCTCGATCAAGCTTCGTTCTGCAAAACAGCGTTTGTGGCGACAGTGCCTGTCCCCATTGTCCGCACGATGTAGTACTAAGCGGCGATCGGTTACGCGGGGGCGAACACGGCCGCCTCGAGCGCCTCTTTGATCTTCTCCGTCAAGCTCTTGATTTCGCGGGTCGCCCGGATTCGTTCTTCGACGATGCCCGCCCGCGCTTCTCGCAGTCCTTGGTAACGGCCAACGGCCGCAGCCACCGGCTGGGCGAAGTCCACCAGTTGAGCCACCTGCAACCTGGTGACCGGATCGGTGTCGGCCAACATCGCGCCGTAGCCGAGAGCGCGCAGCGCCTCTTCGGTCTTCTTGCGGGCCGCCGCCAGGGCCAGCTCGGCGTCTTGTTCCGCGGCCGCCCGGTCCTGTTCGAGGCCCTGAAGGATCGGCAGGCGTGATTGCAGCAACCCGATCCGGGCCTTCCGGTTTTGGTGTTGCCGGTTGCGACCGGCGCGGACTTTCGTTTCCAGCTCGCCGGGATCGACCAGCATCGGATCGGCCTGTTCGAGCCTCTCGGCGATCCGCTCCGCTTCCGCCATGGCGACTTCAATCTGGGCCAAGGCCTCGTTGTGCTCGGCGATTCGCTCTTTGGTCGCCGGCGACGCATACTCGGGATCGAATAACGGGAACATCTTCGATTTCCTTTCGTGATGAAAAACGCGGCCGCTTCTACTTCCTGCCGCCGAACAGCCGGCGAATGGCCGGATTGGTCTTGCCGTGGTATCGCATCATGTCTCGCGGACTCAGTCGCACGTCCTTATGATCGGGACTAATGGCTCCCAATAAAATGCAGGCCGTGTAAAGCGGCGTGCCGTCGGTCTCTTCTATCGTCCATCCGTAGGAGTCGGCGAAGAACTTGTAGACGGCGGGCCATCCTCCGAAGGCCGGGTGTCCGTCGCTGGCTTTGCCGCCGGAGCTGTCGGGCTCCGGCCAGATAAGTTTCCCAGGTCGGCCTCGCCGCTTACGACCGCAAGCTGCGCCTGCACTTCGTCCAGGTTGTCGCCGCAGAGACTCAATCAGCCCCATCGTCGCCTCGGGCGTGGGGAACTCGACAAGATGCCGATCGTCAAGGCACTTCCACAGCTTGAAGGCGATGCCCCAAGGGCTCCGCTCGAAGGCGGCCATTTCCTCGGCCGTGGCGATGCGGGCCGCCGAGGCGGTTTTCATCGCCGCTTCCCAGATGGCCGCATGGTGGGCGGGCGGGGCCGTCTTGCACGCCTCGACCGCCAGCACCAGCGGGTCGCGCTTGCGGGAAATGACAAACGCCTCCATCTCCGCGTACACGCCCACCAGCGTGGGCTTGCTGAGCGTGATGGACTTGCCGCCGATGGCAATCGTCTTGTGGAGCTTGCCGGATAGCCGTGCGTGGCCGTCCATGATCGAATCCTCGCTTAAACGACTTGGGCGATTCTTGTAGGGTGATCAAATCACGGGCTGCCGAGGCTGCTGCCGCCCTCTTTGCTCAGCGTGCCGTGGCGCACGAACACGCTGGCCTGCTCGTAGGGGTAGGCGATCGAAACTTCCTTGTTGTCGTTGATGCCGCAATCCAGCGGCGAGCCGGTAATCAGGATCGTGCCGCTGATGAAGTTGGCCCCCGAGTCGTCAACGTGCAATTCGACGTCGGCATAATCGCCTTCGACGAACGGCACCGCGCCCGGGTCTTGCAGCATCACGTCGATCGTCCCGCCGCCTTCCAGCGCCGCCGGCAATGGGAACCTTGATTCCTTGCGTGAGGTTGGAACAATGCTTGGGGGCCTCGATCTTCGGATCGTATTTCCAGCTTGTCACTTCGTAGAACGGCGCCGGAGTGCCGCCGACGGCCGCCGTTTTGGCCGTGCCGTGCTTGCCCGAAAACGCGTGCGAGAGAACCGCCATTTTCTCTTCTCCTCGTGTTGGTTCGTCAGCTTCCGCTGCTCGAAGAGCTATCGCTATTCAAGTCGGTCCGCGCTTGCCACGTTCGCATGGCGAAGGTGCAGGCCGTTTCCCATTGTTTGATTTCCGGCAGCGCCGCCTGGGTGATCGAATGCGGACGGAAGCGGCAGTCGATCGCCGCCCCGCCGGTCCACTGGATGTTGCGCGACAGAACCCGCTCCACTTCGCGGCCGATCTGGTCGCCCTGATCGGCCGTGTCGGTCCAGACGTGAATGATGATCGTTTCGTCGTTGTAGAGGCTGGCGTTGGTCCGCGTGCCCGTTTTGCCCTCCGGTTTTTGGCAAAGCTGTCGGCTGGCGGAACCTTGCCGAAGAAAGTTCGCGAGTCAGGGATCAAGCCGGACAACACCGGGTCGGCTGCCCAGGCGGCCTGGATCGCTTCCAGCAGCGTGGCGGGATCGGCCATTAGGAGCCCCCTCCCGAAGAAGAAGACGAAGAGAACTGGGCCAGCAAACCCTCGGCGCCTTCCAGCACGAGCACGGCCATCGCCGTCGGCAGCGCGTCGATCCGCTCGGCCTGCCGGTAGCTGGTGACGCGATAGTGCCGGCCTTGAACATCTTCGAGACGATAATCGGCCCCCGCCAGTTCAATAGGAAAGCCCTGGGCGTCCAGCGGGTCGGCCGCCAGGATGACGGTGAACCGCGTCCTGGTCCACTCGGCATCCTCGAAAATCCGGGCGTCCTGGCTCTGCGGCTGGAAACGGGCGGCCACCGCCTCGCCCAGCGGGTTCCACGCGGCGACCGCCTCGCCGGCTGGGCTCTTCGTGTAGGTCGCCTTCAGGATCGTGGCGAAGTTGTTCAACCCGTAAGCCACCGTCAGATTGCGGGCTGTACATTCCCACGTGTTGACATGGTCCTTGCGCAGCACCGTCAGAATCGTCCACGTCGTTCCGGCCGCGTCGACCAGCTTGGCGCCTAGCGGCGGTTGGGGGCCGGCGGCGATTGGCCATACGGCCAGCAAGTCGCCCTCTTGCACCATCCCGCCCGTCGGCAGTTCTTCCTTGTAGCGGATCGGCTCGGTCAACACGGCCGGCAGCAGCGCGTCGGGCTGGCCGGCGATGCGCAGCGTGTACGACGCGTTGCCTTGAAGCAAGGCAAAGTCGCCGGATCGGTCTGTGTAGTTGAATCCCATCACGCTTTGTCACGTCACAAACTGGCTGACGATGCAATAGGGGTCCTGGGCCTGAATCAACCGGTTCACCGCCGCGATCGAACGAACGAGAAAGTCCTGGTACTGGGTCAGGTTGTACGAGTGGCCGTGGACGTGGTAGCTCGGGTTCGGATTCTGGGCCGCCTGGAACTGCAGCGCGACCAGCGCACTCTTGATGGCCAGCAAACCATCGGTGTCTTCGTTGCCGGTGACGACCGGCACTTGCGTTTCCGACGGCGTTCCGTCCTGGAAGATGAACTCGGCCACGGCGGCGCTCCGTTATGCGATGTACCAAAACCAGGGTTGGGCGGCGAAAGGCCGCCGCCCGTCCCCGTGAGTTTTCCCACTGTCAGAACCTCGTGCTCTGCTTACTGTCCGCTGCTGCTGCTGGTCGAGAGCAAGCGATGCCGCTGGATGTAACGCGGGTCGAGAATCGCGGCCACGCCCCGCTCGCTCGCCTTGAAGCGGAAGGGCACGTCCTGATTGAACTCGGCCTCGCTATTGACCGGGGCCTGCACCACGGTGATCGGCCAGTTCTCCATGTATGCGAACGCCTTCTGCAAGTTGCCGTAGAACCAGTAGCCCGTTGCCGTGCTGGGGGTCAATCCGAGCTGCGCGACCAACTGGGCCTGCAACTGCTGGCTGACGCCGAAGGTGATGCCCATCCCCTTGAGGATGTTGTCGCCGACGGTGAACATGCCCGGCCAGTTTGTCGTGCCGCCGAGGCCCGGGGCTTGGGCGGCGCCCGGCACCGTGAGGCGGTATTGCTGGCTGGCCGTCAAGATTTGCTGGATGGTCATCAACTTGGCGCGCGGGGCGAGGATATACCGGCCGCCCACCACGATCGGCTCGCCCGTGTTCGGATCGATCACGTTGGCGAACTGCTGCTCGGCATAGTCGATGTTCGTGCCGTCCACCAGTCCGTTGCCGTCGAAGTGGTTGGTCCAGCGCGGCGAATCGTCGTCGGCCGCGTAGTAGGTCTTGAGGCTGACCGGGGCCACGTCGCCCTTGCGCTTCTCTTGATAGGTGTTCGTGGCGCCGATCAGCACGCCCAGCAACCGCTTCTCCTTGGAGAGCCCCAGCACTTCGCCGGCCAGGGCCGCCCGCTGAAGCACCATGCCGGTGCGGTCGAAGAAAACCGCCTCGCGGGTGACGGGGATGATGAACCCGTGCTTGTCGGTGGCCGGCGTCTGGATGTATTCCTCGCCGAAGCCCAGATGCTTGAAGGGTTCGCCTTCCTTGACCAGGCTCACGTCTTCGCCGGGGTCGCCGGGCCGCGCCACGCCGGGAATCCGCTCGCCGTTCAAGACGGTGGGCGTCGATCCGATCAGCCGCGAGAGGACGAACTCTTCCTGTTCGTAGCTCTGCAAGAGCCGGTTGATGAGGATTTGCCCCTGCACGCCGACGAAGGCCGTGGTGTCGACGGCCCCCATCGCCTCTTGCAGATATTCCCCTTGGCCGGCGAAGTAATCCTGGATGAACTGCGCGCCGACCGGCTGGCCGTCGCTGCGGTTGACGATCAGCGACTCGGCCAGGTCGCGGAGGCTGAAGTCCTCGGGCGCGATGCCGCCCGGCTGGCCGCTGCGGCCCGCGTCCAGCGCTTCCTGGAGCCGATTGAAGTTGTTGGCCCGTTCCAGTTCCCGCCGGCCGCGGCCGATGGCGCCGTCGGACCGCAGCGCGCTGAATAGTTCGCGGCCCTTCATGTAAGCACGTCGTACCATGATTCGTATCCTTGTGAAAAAGGTGTCTTGTCGTTGTGTCGTTTGTTGCCGGCTGCAAGGCCGACGATGAGTTACACGGTGCCGCTGCTGCTGCCGGGGACGCAGGCCTGAAGCCCGCCTTCGATGATCGTGCTCTTGATCCGCACTTGCACCGTGGTGCGCGAATTGCCCAGCGCGTGGGCCGTGGGCACGGCAACGCCGATGCTGTTGGCGATGGCCGAGACGGCCTTCACCTGCTGCGGCATGAGCGCCGTGCCGCCGCTGTTGTTCGCGCCGCCCACGAGCTGGCCCGGCGTGAACGTGGCAGCGGCGGGAAGGTCGAACTCGAACTCGCCCGAGGTGGCCACGACGATCTGGCCAGGCAGCGGGTTGAGGTTGAAACTGGTCTCGCCCGTTTCCAGCTCGCCGCCGCGCTGCATGGCCACGCCGACGAACAGATCGTGCAGCGATTGCTGGTTCAGCGTCTCGCTGCCCTGGTTGACCATGCTGGCCGCCGAGCGGGCCTTCTTGCTCACCGGGTCCTGGAAAAGCAGGTCGCCGATGTGGATCGGAAACGTGGTGTCGGGCAACATGACCACGGGATTGATCTCGCCCTTGCGATAACGGAAATTGTCCGCCATAGGTTAGTGCTCCTGAACGAAGGTGATTTGGTTCGGGTATGGGTTGGGTTAGGCGACAAGCGCTCAGCGCCGCATCCGCGCCGTCCAGGCGGAGAGCGGTTCGGCGGCCGAGTTGGCTCCGGTCGCCGCGGTGCGCCGCTGGTGACCGGGCCGATGTTGCGGGCCGGCGCCTTGGTCCGCACCGCGATGCGATCCTCGATCAGCAGCTTGCGGGCCGCCGCATCGGGCGTGGTGCGAAGCGCCGCCAAAAACGGCTCGGAACAAGCCACGGTGTCGGCCGGGTCGAGCCTGGCCGCCTTCAGTTCGGCCTCGATCGTTTCCTGCAAGACCCGCCGGGCTTCCTCCGCCTTCAGCGCGGCGAGTTCCTCTTGCAGCGTCTTGATCTGGTTGGCGGCGTCGGCCGCCGCCTTCTTCTCCGCCTCGCTTGGGGTGAGCGACTCCCGCAAGGCCGGCAGCAAATCGGGACGGTTGGCCTTGAGCCAATCGACGGTGATTTCCCTCGGGTCGATTTTGTCGGCAATCTCGCCTTCGACGAACGAATCCTCGAACAGTCCGCTGGTGGTGGCCGGGTTCGCCACCAGGTCAACCGAGAGCACTTTCTCGATCGACTCGACAACCACCTTGCCGCCTTTGAGCTTCGACGGCCCGCGGGCGTCATGCGAGAAGCCGACATTCTGCGGGGCGTTTTCCGCGTCCCACAGCAGTTGCTCCGCCAGAACGTGCTTGGGGTTGTAGTGCAAGTCGGCGTAGTTGCCGTCTTCCAGGCAGACGTTGTTCCGCAGGCAGCCGATGCGATCCCGATAGCTGCGTCGCTGGTTCGGCTCGATATGGTCGACGTTGACCACGCGGCCCTCGTAGAGCGGCAGGGCGGCCTGGCGAACGGCCAGCGGGTACTGGCGTCCCTTGGCGGAGACGGCGCCTAGGACCTTGACGCCGTGGATGATGGCTTTCTCGCGGTCAACCCGCAGGGCCATGCCGCGATTGTCGGCATATTCCTGCAGGATGTTGCCGGCGTCCGCCTCGCTTTTCGTCACGGTTACCATACAGTGTGCTCCCAGAAACTCCAAGAACGAAAAAAGGCCCGCGCACCACAGAGGGGAAACGCGGGCCTGGTTGTTCCAATACCCGGCGGGCGGCACAAACGCCGCCTGTCTATTGTTAGATTATCGGCCGGCCGGCACCCGGTACTTGCGCAAAATCGGGCCAACTTTCCACGCGGTAGAAAGAAACGGGATCTTGGCGGCCACCCGATCAGCCCTTCGCCGCTCTGCCCACCGCACGGCGAATCTTGGCGAGCAATCGCTGCTCGACCTGGCTTTCTTGCACGATGCCGAACCTCCTGGCGTCTGCCTCGTTGGGCGGGCCGATGTACTCGAATCCGGCCACCCAGCGAGTTGTGGCAAGATTTTTTTCGAGTCCCGCCACCTTCTTCCTCCGCCTGCCGCGCGGCGAAAATTGCGGGCGGCGATAACACCGCCACAACGGCGAACGCAGCCGGTGCTGAATGTACGCCGGATGACTCGTCAGGCCGCGATAGGGCTTTCCCGTCGCTCGGAACAGCGACCCGAGATATTCGCTCAAGCGATTGCCGACGCCGACGCCCTGGAAGTCGGGCAGCACCACGAAGCGATGCTCCTGCCAGCCGGGCGCCGTGGCGTGCGGAAAATGCCCGACGGCCCCGAAGGCCGCCGGCCGGCCGCCGATGGTGGCCAAAAAACAGCGGGCCGACTTCGAGAGGCTGCCGCTTAGATAGTGATGCGGCTTGAAAAGCGGCCACACTTTGCCGCCGTCCACGCGCAGGACTTCGAGCTCGATGGCTGGGCGTTGCTGAAGAGACCTCCAGTGGAAGTCGTTTCCCGTCGGCTGATAGACCCAATCCGGCTGGAGCCAGTCGAGCACATCATAGTGGCAGGTGACGGCGATCAACTTCCGGCCGCCGCGACGCACCGCCTTGGCGATTGCCGCGCTGCCGATCTGGGCGACCGTGCGATCCACCACGCTGGTGAACTCGTCGATCACCGCCAGGTCGGGATTCTCGGCCAGCGCCCGGGCGACGAAGACGCGGAATTGTTCGCCGGTCGAGAGCACGCGAAACGGCCGCAGCCACGACGGCGGACTACTGAAGCCGACCGACGACAGCAGGCCGGTCACCTCTTTGATGCCCAAATCGGCCGGGAAAGCGTCGAGAATGCTGCGATCGGCCGGCCAATCGAAACCGGCAATCACCTTCGGGCCGAACAATTCGCGGGCGATCGTGCTCTTGCCCGACCCGGACGGGCCGACCATGAGGCCGATATTCCACGGTCGATCTTCGATCGGCAACGACACCTCCCAGCGGACGCTGCTGGCGGCCGCCGGCGGCACGTCGAAGATGCCGGTCATTTGCAGCACGCGGCCGCTCTTGTGGACCGCGACGCTTCGCTCGACGACGACTTTCATACCGTCAGCCCTCGGCACTCGTAGCCTTCCCGCGTCAGCCGCTCCAGCAGCTCGCGTTGGGCGTTTTCATCGGCGCAGGCCACGAACACGCCAAAACGCTCGGCCGGCGGTTCTTCGCCGCCGCCCTCTGGCGACTCCTCGGCCCTGTCGCCAAATAGATCGATGTCGTTTTGCCTGGCCAGATCGTCCAGCATTGCCTGCAAGCCGGCGTCTTCGGTTGAAACGTCTTGGATCAGCCTGCCGAGCGCGTCTTGGTTGGTTTCCGCCAACGCGGCCAGCGGGTCGAGCACCGTCATCAGCTTCCGGGCCTCGTCTTCGTTGAGGTCGAGAATCAGCGTGGGGATTTCCTGGTCCGGGTCAAGGCTCTGCCGCAGATGGCCGTCGATCAGTTCCAGCGTGCCGTCGGGCAGCTCGCGGGCCAAAGTCGCGTCGGCATAGCCGATCTCCGCCAGAATGCCCCGCATGGCGTCGACCTGGCCCTTGGGATGCGTCCGCCAATTGCGAGGCGACGGCGTCAGGTCCTTCGCCTTCACGCGGCGGAACTGCTTGATGCGGTCACGGATGGCGCCGGACGGCTTGGGGTCTGCGGTCTTCCGTCTTCGCGTCTTTTTCACTTGTCGGTGCCCTGAAAATGTCGCCGCACGAAGATGATCCGGCCGACTTCCAGCCTGGCCACCACGCCCACCTCGCCGTGCATGCGGCTGTTCTCGGCCAGGTCCAGCAGTTCGTCGAGCCGGGCGTGTGCCCGACGGCGATAATCCGTGTTCTGCTCGGTGTTGCCCGGTTTCGGCACATAGCGGGCCGGCTTTTCGGCATTACGCGGCATCGCCGGCGGACGTTTGCTGTTGGCCGTGGGTGATTGCACAGAACGATTCTCGGAGGCGTTCACTGAATGTTCCTTTCTTCGATGAAGAGGGTGGGATGAATTGGCAGGCACGTTCTCACGCTCCGCCGCTGCTTGTCGCGCCCGCCGGCCCGCCGGCGGCGCCGCCACCGGCGTCCTCCGTTGCTATCTTGTCATGCTCGGCCTCATATTCGAGACCGTGCCGGGCGGCCATCGTGTCTTTGCTCATCACCTTGTTTTGCACGAGAATCTGGTCGGCCTGGGCCTCCGCCAGCCGATTCTCGCTCTTGATGATCGGCGGCTCGGCCTCCACTTCCACCAGATCGAGCACGTTGTCGGGCAGCCGGCCCGCGTCGGCCGCAACGCTCAGGGCAATGCGAATGACCACCAGGTCGGCCTCGATCAGATCGGCCTGCATTTCCTCGAACGTCTTGACGGCCGGCCCTTCGGCGACCATCGTCGAGGCAAAATTGGCGTTGCTCGCATCGCCGGTGATCATGTATTCGGGCATGGCCAGGGCCGCCCCGATCGCCCGCAGTTCGGCCTGGACGCCGGCCACGTAACGCGTCACGTCAATACCCTGCTGCGGGAACTGCCAGTCGACCGTCTCGGGAATGTCGATGAATGAGCCGGGCCTGATCCGCTTGACGTTTTGCATATCGCCTTCTGGGCCGGACTTTCTGACCGTCGCGTCTTTGCTGATGGCCTGCTCGACGATGTTGCGGGCCGCCCCGACGTGTTTCCGCACGCCGGCGATGGCCGCCTGGACCTCGGCCACGGTGGCGATGTTCCGCAGCAGCCGCATGGCCCGGTCAAAATGCGATCGCAAGGCATACCAGGTCGGCAGGCCGCGCGGACTGTCCATATCGACGTTCGCCTTGAGGTGTTGGATCTCGGCAGCGTCAACGCGGACCGGCTGGCCGACCGATTCGCCCAGCGCGCCGATGTCGCGGACATAGAACGCGGCCGGCGTTTCCATGTCGTAGCCGTTGTCGTACTTGACGAACTCGATGCCGAACCACGTGCCCGGCAGGCCCACGTCCTGAACGCACAGCGGTTCGATAAAGCGGACGTGCAACTGGCCCTTCGTCTCGTCGATGAAGAAGCGGCGGAACGCCTCGCCGTCGCGGTCCATGCGGCGGACGGTTTCCTTCTGGCGGGCCGACCAGCGATTCAACTTGCAAAAATCGTCGATCTCGTTGCGGCACTTGCTCAGCAGATCGAGTCCGTCGTCCGGCGACATGGCATCCTTGTCCACCAACGAACACTTGTAGGTATGCCCCTTGCCCACGGTGTAGGCGATCCGGTTCCGCTGGGCGCCGATGCAAAACGGGTTGATCAGCGAAAGGGCCCGCGACTCGCTGCGGATTTGCCGCAACTGGGCCTCGTTGATATAGACGAGACTGATGGTCTGCGGATAGGCGTTGCCGCGCTGAGGCTCGGGGGCGAACGTCGGCAGTCCGCCGCGGCCGCCGTTGGGTTCATCGCCGAAGCTGGAGATATCCGAGAAATCGACCACCTGGCCCCATTGGGCCAGATAGTCTTCCAGCAGGTCGAGCCGTTGGGCGGCCGCACGGAGATTGACTTGCTGCTGCCGAGCGGCCAGGGCCGCGGGGTCGACGGTTTGCTCTTGGAGGGTTTCTGTTATGCTCATAATCGTTTCTTTCGCTGAAGAAAGAGGCTCGCCGTTGGCTCGCCGTTAAACTTCGTGTCTTCGTGTCCTTCTGGTTCGTCAAAACCGCGCTCGCCGCTGGCTCGCGGTTAAACTCATCTTGGGGGTCTCGCTGATCAACCTCCGCTGCTGGAACTGCTGGACGACGAACTGCTGCCGATCTGCTCGATCACCACGGCGCCCGACACGCCCGGCCCGGGCCATTCAATATGACCGGCGGGCGGCTGGGCCTGGCACCATGCCGGCAGCCCGGGGCCGGACAACACGAGCGTCACGGTCGCCCCATCGCCGTTGTTGGTCCATGAGTCCATGTTGACGCTGGGCGGCAGTTGCAACTGGCCCGTTTGCAGCCGACCCACTACATCGTAAGTGGCCTGGATGGATACGATTCTGGGAATTGTCACCGCCATAAATCAATCCTCTCGGTTTTACGCCGCATCGCTTGTAATGCCCAACAAGTAATACACGACCCGGAACGCCTGCTCTAGCGCGTCGGGGCCGTCATCATGTTCGGCCGTCGGGAAGTCCATCAACTGATCGACCAGCAGCCGGCAGCCGGGCGAATCCCCCTTGAATTGCAGCAGCCGTCGCACGATGTACGGATTGAGCCGCCGAATGCGAACTTGCTTATTCACCCCGCCGGTGGGCATCTTCAGCACGTTGTAATGCAGGCAGAAGTCGGACGCCTGAACCTGCATTTCGTCGGCCACCAACTCCTGAAACTGGTCGGTCTCGAAGCCGATCCCGTCGGGATGATATTTCGACGCCATTTCCCGGGCGGCCCGCACGATCTGGTGGGTGCCGCGGCGTTCCAGGTTGGCGTCAACATAGAAGACGCCACTCTTGCGGCCGACAAACACGATGGCCGAATAGTCGCCCTGTTTGTCCTTGGCCCCCTTCGACGGATCGACGCCGATCGCGCGGACGTCGAACTCGGTCGGCCACTTGTCGGGCGGGCACCAGATGTTGCGGTCGAAATACTCCGGCGCCGATTCGGTGCCGCCGGCTTCGGCCGGATTCTGCTGATAGAGGGCGGCGAACGCCCTTGGGTCTTGCTGCCGCTCCACTTCCAGCGCCTGTTGGTCCTTAAATGCGGGCCACAAGGCCTCGCCCGGTTTGCGGCAATCGGCCGGATGCGTTGATAGTTCTGTGCGGATCGCCGGCAGATTCAACACCTCCCACTGATCGGCCGACCGATCGGCCATCTTTCGCAGCAGCCGGCCCGCCAGATCGTCTCGGTGCCAACGCGTGTGCATCAACACGATGGCCGCGCCGGTCCACTGCCGCGTGTAGAAATCGTTGGCGTACCAGTCCCAAATCCGCTGGCGGCAGGTGGCGCTGTCGGCCTGCTCGCGGGACTTCAGAGGGTCATCAAGAATTCCGAGGTCGAACCGCCGGCCGGTGATGTTTCCGCCGACGCCGGCCGATTTGTAACAGCCCTTGTGGTCGACGATCTCAAAATAATCCGCCGTGCGGCGGTACTGCCCGGAGACGGAAGTGTTTGCTGCCCTGGCGTTCAATTGCGATTTGGGGAACAAATGGCCATAGGCCACTTCGCACATGATCCGCTGCACGTCGCGATTGATGGCGGTGGAAAAATCATCCGTGTGCGAGCAGGCAATAATGCGGCCGTTCGGGTTGCGGCCGAAATAGTAAGCCGGCAGCATGCGGCTGGCGTATTCGGTCTTCGTGTGTCCGGGCGGCATAAAAATCGCCAATCGCTTGATCCGGCCGCTAACCACCTGGTCCAGCTTCTCCGCCAGCAGGCGGTGGTGCCAACTCATCTTGTACTTCGGGCGGAGGTAAGACACAAAGTTCAGCAGGCTCAGCCGGGCTTGATCTCGCGTCGAGCGTTCCTTCTTCGCCTTCGCCTTCGCCATCAGTGATAAGTGCATGCAACTGCTCATCCGTCAATTCACGCATGCTCAAAGGAATTGGCCTGCCGCCCGGTCCGGAATGTTCCTGTCGTTTTGGCGCGTCGAGCCCCTTCAGTGTCCGAATCTCTTTTTCGATCTCAAGCAGCCGCCCCATCCATCCGACCGGATCACCCAATCGCCGCGAGCGACTGATAACCGCCTTGCCCCCGCCCTTACCGCTCGCGGCCGTCTTCGTTTCCCGCTCTTGCGTAGACTGCTCAAGCGATTCCCACGCCTTCGCGTAGAGCATTTCCAGTCGGGCAAGCTCTCGCGCGACCCAGCCCTCGTAATGCTCAGCGGCACGTTCCAGCCAACGCTGGCGAGCCATTTCGCACCAATTGTAGGCAGTGCCCAGAGCACAGCCCATAATCTCCGCGATTTGCGGATAGGTTTTGCCCTGCAATCGCAACTGCGATGCCCGCTCGATGTTGACGGCCATCTTGTGCCGTCGCCGGCTGTTGTGCGTTTGGATTTTGCTCATTCATCCATCAGTCTTTCGCGACTCGGAAACTGTGCCCCGCAGTTGCAGCGATGGTAGCGGATGCGGCTGGAGCCGACGGCCGCCATGGTCCGCAGCACGCCGGGCTCGCCGGCGCCGCACCGCGGGCAACGACACCGCGGATCATAACGGACAACCCTGCGCCGGCTGTTGTCGGCAGGTTTCGGCATCACGCCTTGACCCCTTAGGCTCCCGTCACCACGATGGTTTGTGGATTTTCAAAGTTCGCGCCCGCCAACTGACGCCAGACGCGGAAGGTTCCGGGCGGCAGGTCGAAGACCGCATTGCCGAAAACGTCGGTGGTCTTTGGTCCGGCAACCGTGTTGTTGCCGGCCGCGTCCGAAGTCACGCGAACGCTGACGCCCTGAAGCGGGGCGCCGGCCGTGGACAACACCGTGATGGTCGTCGTGTAGCTGCCGGAGCCGACGAGTTGTGTCGCTATGGCGGCCATGTCCCCCGCCACCGTATGTCCGCTGTCCGGCGCGCCCAGAGCGGCGGCCGTCGCCAACTCATTTCCGTTCTCATCAACCGCGTGCACCTCTCCGTCCGTCAAGATGCCCTGGATCGTCCCGATGTCATCCTGAATCGCCGTCAAGGCATTGGCCATCCACTCCAACGCCTGCGGCACGGTCATGCCTGAGATTGGATTGCTCACGGTAGCGTCCCCTGGATGTCTGCCCAGTTCAAAGTCGCCGGGACCTTGCCGCCCGACACGTTGACTTGTCCGGCCCCGCTTCCAACCGACAGAATCGAGGTGATGCGGTGCGAGCTGTCAACGCCGATGGTGACGGTTCCGCCGGTCAAAAGCGTCAGCGGGTCCTGGCCGGCAGCATATCCGCCGACGTTGACGGCCGAGGTAACACTGCCCACCGGTCCCGTAACGCTCGACACGCTGCCCATGTTCGAGCCGACCAATGCCAATCCGCCTGCCGCGCCCGGAGCGTGGCCGCCAATGTTCAGCGCCGCCGTCAACGCCGCTTGGGCGGAGGTCGCCGTCAGCACGGCGGCGCCCGTCACGCCGTTGATTGTCACTCCGGCGTCGATGTTCGTGGGGAAGAGATTCGTCTGCAAGTCGGAAAACTGGTATGCCCCGACGTCCACGCCGCTGTGATTCGCCGCGGGGATCGGCGTGCCGAGATAGTCGCGGTACAAACCAACGTCCCGGCCCGCTCCGATCGCCAGGCAGCCGGCCGCGAGGCGGTAGTCGTGGTTGCCGCTGTTGAGAAAAATGGCCGGGCTGGTGGTGTAGAGGGAATGCGACTCGGCCGAGGCCGTTGTGCCGTCCAGTCCGAACATCTTGCCGTTGGCTACGCTGCCCTGGACGGCCGCCTGGACCTGGGACAGCGTGTTGCAGTTTGTGCCGCCACCACTAGCGCCGCTGTTGTCCACCGCGGCGATGATCGCGTTGCTGCCCGGCGTGAGATCGGCGTAAAGATTGTAGTCCGAGTAAACCGCGACGACGTTGTGACCCGTGTTCACGTCGGAAACCACCAGACCGTTGCCGTTGGTGGCCGACCGCATGATGATGATGTTGTTGAAAAACCTGGCCCGGCACCGCCCAACTGAATATCGAGGGCGTGCCCGGCAGTTTGGGCGGGACAGTGGTCGATCGTGTTGTTGTAGCAGTAAGCAAAGCCGCCGCTGGTGCCGATGACGTCGATCCCATTGACGGTGCTCCCGACAACCACGTTGTAGGCAATCACGTTCTCATCTGAGCCGGTGCAGTTGTGCTCGATGCCTTCCTGGTTGCCTTGGCACCAATTGCCGACGATGCGGTTGCAGGCGGACGTGCCCATGAGAAAGACGCCCGTGCCGCTGGCGTTCGTAGGATAACTCCCCGCCGTAAATCCTTGGAGATTGTTGCCGTGAACGCCGCAATAATTGCTGTTGAAGAGTTCGACGCCCGCCAAGCTGGCGCTGGCCGTTCCGCCGCCGCCGGTGAACGTGTTGTCCGCGACTTCGCAGTAGTTGCTCCCGCTGATGACGACTCCCCCGCAGCATCCGGACGACGTGTTGCCGCAGACGCGGGCCGACGGCGTGCCATAGACATTGATAACCGGCACCTGGCCCGTGCCGGCCAGCGGGTAAAGGCACTTGCAGCCCGCCACTTCGCAGACGCCCGTGCAATTGCTCAGGTTTACGAAGTAATTTGTCGGGGAGGCGAACGCGAACTCACAGGCGTGGAACTTCACAGAAGCCAGCGAACTGGCGGTGATCAGACCGCCCCCGTTGTCAACGCGAAAATGAACGGACTCGAACTGATGATAGTTGCCGGGGCCATTCACTACCGTTGAAACGTAGGGAATTTCACAGACGCCGCCCGCAGGATTCCCGCTCACATTGACGTACAGCACGTTGCCAGCCCAGTACCACTGACCCACGTTTGGCGTCGTGTTGTTGCCCTGAGTTAGCAGGGCGTTGTTGTAGACGACCTGGGCCGGTGCCGACGAAAGGCTGGTCGTGTAGACCGTCGTGCTGCCCACCTGGGTCCAAGCGACCGCCGACGGAACGTGAGCGCCCGAGATATGGGGCAGCGGATCGCTTGCAGAAACCGCGTAGAAGGTGGGCAGCGAAATCGTGCGGATCGGGGCGGCCGCAGTGCCGGCCGGAGCGCCTTGAATGTACTGCTGATACCAAGTATCGCCGCGCCGCATGATGACGGTATCGCCGGCCGCAAGCGTAACCGACGGTGCGTGATAGAGGTTGCACGGGTGATTCGCGAAGGCGGTGGCCGGCGTCAGGCCGTTGTTGCTGTCGGAGCCGGCGTTGGAGACGTAATAGATGGTCGCCCATGCTGAGTCGGCAAAGAAAACAAGGGCAAGCGTGAGAGAGGCGATAAGTCGTTTCATCGTCGCCAGGCCTTTGGCCTTCGGTTTTAGGTCTTGGGTCTTAGGACTTCGACCTTCGGGTCCAAGACCCAAGACCAAAGCCCTAAGACCATTACTTGTTGCTTACTTCGGCTGTTTGCCGACCGCGGCGCAATTCTCTCGCAGCCGGGTTAGCGTTTCATTCAACGTCACGCTGTCGGTGTGGGCCTGATCGGCAATCGTTTTCACCACCGCCTGGTGGGCGGTCCGCTCATCCTTCAGGGTGCCGAGCACCTGGAGAACGATGTAGAACATCATGCCCGCAGCCCCCAAGTGCGCCGCAGGCGACAGCCAACCGCCGGTTGGATCAATTGCCGGAGGCGTGGCATCGCCTACCAGAAACAGCACAAGCGACACCGACCCGAGGATGGCGAGTTTCAGCATGATATCCTCACGGTGATACCATCAGTATCATACCATCAGTATAATACGGTTGGTAAAATACCTCACTGGCTGACTTGCAGGTGGATCGTAAGCGTCAGGCCGAACAGCGAACAGCTCAGCTCGATCCCCTTGGCGCGAATCTGGTCGATCAGGGCCGAGGCGTTGGCCGCCGCCTCATCTACCGACGAGGCGGCCCCGCGGATGCCTTCGGTTTTCGGCTTTTGGTCTTGGGTCTTGGGACCTTGATCTTCGGAACTAAGACCCAAGGCCGAAGACCGAAGACCCGCTCCCGCAGGCGGCGCCGCAGCGGGGGCGGCAACCGTTTCGGTCGATGCGTGTGTGTCGCCCCCCGCGGCAGCGCCATGCTTCTTCACGTAATCGCGGATCTGATCCTCACCTCGCGCGATCTCTCGATCCCAGCCGGTCGTCGAGGGATGGTACACAAGCAACGTCGGCAACCCGCTCACCGGCAGCGCGCTCAGCAGTTTCTCATCCCGCTCGGCGCTCAGCTTGGCGAAGTGACCGAGCTTTCGCAGGTCGGGCAGGAGTTCGTTTTCCACGCGGCGGCACGGCGGGCAGCCTTCGCCGCAGATCAGCACGACAAGCGGTTGTCCGTCCACCTTTGCCGCCGCATAGGCCGCGGGGTAGTCATCGGCGGTCGCGGCCAGCGCGGCGGGGTCGGCGGCGAGCAGAGCGGCGGTGAGGAGCAAAGCGGAAATCATGGTATCCTTCTTTTCATGTGGCCAGTTTTCAGTGTTCAGTTTTCAGTGTTCAGTAACCTCTGCGTCCTCTGCGTCCTCTGCGGTTGAGTTCAGCAGTCAGTGCCCAGTTGTGCGAGCAAATATCCTACAGGAGCGAACGGAGGGAACGGAGAATTCGTCCTACCCCTCCTCTGTTTGCTCCGTTTCCTCCTGTGAAAGTCATTACGCGATCGCCTTCGGCTCGCGGTTAAACCGTCAGCGCCTCGTCCTTGATGCCAACCAGGGCATACGCTCCAAAGCACGCGCCACTCCACGCCTCGGCACATTGATGCTCCGTCAGCTTGTACCAGCCGGGCTTTTCCGGCCCGTAGCTGCCCCAGCCGCTGGAGAAATCCGCACCCACGTGCCCGGCGTGGCCATGTAGAGCGATTTGCCGTCCGATTGCAGGCCGATCTCCAGGCAGCCGATCGCGTGGCCGCCGCCCTGCCACGACACGCCCAGCTCGCCCGGGTGATCGTTCAAGATGGCGCTGGCCAGCGCGAGGAAGTCGGGGCACTCGACCGATTCAATGGCCATCCGTTTGGCGGCGTAGCTTTTCCAATCGTCAGGCAGGCCGCGGGCACTATTGATGATCTTCGAGTGGATCGGATCGGTTCCCATTTCGGCGGCCGAGGGAATGCCGTAGACCTTCGCCACTTCGGTCCAAAAGGCGTCGATCGAGTTGCCTTCGCCGATGCTGTCGGTCACAATCGGGCCAATCGACGGATCGAGGACCGTTGTATCGCCGAAGGCCAGATTAAGACACGCCTCGGCCATCTGGACCGTGGAGAAGGCCCAGCAGTACGGATACTGGCCTTGGTTATTGATCGGGAAATTGAAGGGCAGAACCTTCCGGCCGCCGAGCGCCTTCAACATGCTCACGAGCGTGGGACGATCGTAGGTGGGCATGACCGCTTCGGCCGACTTGAGCGCCCGCTGCGCCATCGCTTGGCCGGCTTGCAGCCGAGGGAAAGGACTTGGCCCGATTCGTGAGCGTAGGTGGTGAGCATTTGAGTCCTCAGTTTTCAGTGTTCAGTTTTCAGTAACCTCCGCGTCCTCCGCGGTGAATCAACGTGTCGCCTTCGGCTCGCGGTTAAACTCCTCGCAGTGTCCGGCTATGGCTTATTCACTCCAGGTCTGAAGCAGCTTGACCGTGTCCGCCGAAGTCGTCAGCGGCGCCGTGCCGACAATCGCATCCGCGCCGGTTCCCTTGCGGCGATCAACGATGATCCACCGCGGCAGGCCGGCTGCCGTCGCGCGTGCCACAGCGGGGGCCATCCACGACGCGGCCGAGCTGGCGTCGGTCACGTAGATCATCGCTTTCTTTTGGACCTTGATCGTACCCAGGGGGCTGGAGGGCGTCGACGCGTTAACGCCGATTTGCCCTTGTGTCGGTGCCTGTGCGATAAGCGATGGGAGCACGCCGACCAGCATCAGCGAGCCGACAGGGATTCTTACTTCGTTGTCGTCGGCCGGCTTTGGACCGGGCGGAGCCGGCTGCGGCGGTGCGGGCGTGGGTACACCGACCGAGAGCACGGCCACCGTTCTTGCCGACTCCGTCACTCGCCGGCGTGGCAATCACGAGAAAGTATTTGCCCTCGGGAGCGGAGAAGTTCAGAACCAGCTTGCCGTCCAGTGTTTGAAACGGCACGAGCCGAGCGCCCTCGGGCAGAATGAAGATCTGCGATTTCTTTGCCACGTCGATGGGCAGGTTGTCCACGCCGATCATCACGGGCGTGTCAGGCCGGATCGTCGTGGGGAGGTTCAGCACGATACTGTTGGAATCGCGCAGCTTGATGGGTTGTTCGGCCAGCACAAGGGCCGGCAAGCAGACAATTAGCAGACTCAGGATTACTCGTGGCATGGGTGAACTCCTATTTCTGGTTTGTACGTTCGACGCCGCGAGCCGCGGAGACTTTCACAGGAGGAAACGGAGGAAACAGAGGAGCGGCAGGATGAATTCTCCGTTCCCTCCGTTCGCTCCTGTAGGATTTTTGCTCGCACAACTGGCCACTGACCATCGATGGAAAGACTCCTATTGAACCTTTGCTGCGGCCCCTCCGTCGATGATCTTTTCAAGGAACGACCATGCCCGAAGCGGCGCCGCGACTTCGCACTTTGCCAACAGGCTGCGAGCCAGTTGCGTGGGCGACTTGCCGGCCAACAGCCCGTCGATCCAGCCGACAAGATGTGTCGGACACAATAACCCCGGCACGACCAGGCCGCCGTCGCGGCTGATGACCTCGGCCGACGTTTCGGAACAGAACCACTCGACGGCGTTTCGCCACGCCAGGCCGAAGCCCGACATCAGTGCGCCGACATAATCGTACTTGGCCCCCGCCAGCGACTCGCACCACTTGAGCGTCTGCGGGGTTTCCTTCCACGGCAGGTCGATCACTCGCCAGAAATTGGCATGAAGAGACAACTCCTCGCCGATTTGCTCGGCCGAGAGGAACCGCACACCCTCTTTGTACTGGGCGGAAAACGATCGGCCGTCGGCCAGTTGAATCTCGGTGTGGCAGTACGGGCCGCACTTGGCGGCGATGATGTACTGCCAGTCGGAGCCGCCGGGGATCGGTGTTTGGCAAAGAAGTTTCATCTTCGGATGACATGTGAGGGATTAGGAATGGCACGGAACGCTCGCCTTCGGCATCGCGGTTAAACTGAAAATTGCCTGGCGGCCGGTTGCCCGGCCGGCAGGCGGAGGTTCGCTGTCCCGGCCGGGACCAGCGGACTTGAGCTCGCTCAGGCGGCCATCGCGGCTTCGATGGCGGCCACATTCTTCTTGATGCGAGCGACCAGCGTTGTCAACGCCGACTTGTCGTGGCCTTCGCAGGCGCTCGTCTTCGCGCCGCCGCCGAAAATCTTCGGCGCGGCTTCCCCGAAGAGATAGCCGGCGACGGCCGAACCGATGTCCACCAGAGAGAAAGCAATCGTACCCATGACTCGTCCTCCAAAAACCGGAAAGGGAAATGAACCTCCGTCAACGCCGCATGCCAGCGCAGGGTCGGTGCCTTGCGCTGGCTGGTTGGTCTTCGGTTTTAGGCCTTCGGTCTTCGGATCTAAGACCCAAGACCAAAGACCCAAGACCGCTCTGCGTCTACTTGATCAAGACATGCGGCCGGTGATCACTGAACCACTTGGCGATCCGGCAGCCCGGGTGAGGCAGCTTCGGATGCTCTTCGCCGCTGGGCTTATTGCACCATTTGAACTCGCCGCCGATCTCCTCATAGCCGCCGGTCTTCGCGGCGGCGCCCAGCAGCGGCCAGGCGGGCAACGGCTGCCAAACGTAGGCCAGGCCCGAGCCGGCCGGCGCGGCGACCCACTCGCCCGGCGTCATCATCTGGTAGGTTCCCGTGTTCGGATTCAGGATCGACCGGGGCTGGGTCGCGTAGTTGACGATCACGGGGGCGATGTAGGGCGCGATGTTGAACGGGTTCGGATGCCAGTCCGGCCCAAGGCCGCCATGATCGTACGGGTGCGGCGGATCAAAATGCGGAGCCGGACCGGCCAGCGGCGGACCTTTCGTGTCGGCCGATGAGCCCGACAAGGCGGGTGCATTCAAAATGGCCGCAAACGCCGCGTCGAGCGTTTGCTGAGCCGTCTGCACGACCGCGGCGTCCGTCTGCACGGCGGCGGCCGAGGTGGCTTTGGCCTGCTGGGCACTGGCAAGGGCCGCAGCATTGGCAAGGTCCGTCGCTACGTCCGACTGGTAGGTCTGGACGGCCGTAACGGCGTTCTGATAAGCGGTGTTCAAATCGGCCAGCGGATCGGCCTGAAGAGGGAACACGGACAGCAAAAGCAGCAAGAGACCCGGCGCAACTTGCAATCGGAACATCGGCAGACCTCCCCCAAAATGGACCTCGACAGAAAGTTTTTTTGCGCCACCGGCCGCAACGCCGTCGGCGACTTGCATCATTAACCCTCTTTACGGACGGATTGGGGTTCGATCTTTAGGTCACGTTACAATTTGGCGGCCCGCCAAGAAAAACGCCGCCGTGCGACGCAAGAAACCGATCGCGCAAGAGATCGCCGTCAGCGTTGGGTGCAGCAGCCTGACACGGATCGGTTCCGTGGTTGCTCGTGCAACAGTGCGGGCCCGATCTGCCGGGAGGGTGGGCTCGTCTCACGAGCCCTGGTTGCGGCAGTAATGCAAGAGGAAGTCAAGGCATGCGGAGGCTCGGCGCCCGCGATGGGCGACGTAACGTTCTCCGCCTTGCCAAACACCATTCGATGCCCGGCTGCTCGCGATCATGTAACCGTTCACGGTCAGGGGGACAGTCCCCGTGAACGGTTACGCGATGATCCCGCGACCTGGCGGCCTACAGTTGGCCGCACTTGGCGATCACGATCTTTACCGTTGGTTTCCCCGATCGGCTGCCATAGCTCTCCATCTTCTTGACGACGTCCATCCCCTCGACGACCGAGCCAAAGACCACGTGGCGGCCGTCGAGATGGGGTGTTTTCACCGTGCAAATGAAGAACTGCGAGCCGTTCGTGTCGGGGCCGGCATTTGCCATGCTCACGATTCCGGGCCCGGTATGCTTGAGCGTGAAGTTCTCGTCGGGGAACTTATCACCGTAGATCGACTTGCCGCCCGTCCCGTCGCCTTTAGTAAAATCGCCGCCCTGGCACATGAACTGCGGGATGATGCGGTGGAACGCGCAGCCCTTGTAGCCGAAACCTTTCTCGCCCGTGCACAGTGCGCGGAAGTTCTCTGCCGTCTTCGGCACGACATCCGAGCGCAGCTCGATCACGATCCGGCCCAACGGTTTATCATCCGCTGTGACGTCGAAGAAGCAGCGGGGCAGTTTCTTGTCGTCCGCCGCCAGGACGGCTTGGCTGGCGGCGATTGCGGCCGCCGAAGACAGAATGAAGCCTCTCCGAGACAGCATGATGAACCCTCCGGAAGTATTGATTGGTTCGAAATCGATCATCGCGGCCGGCAGGGAACGGCCCCACGCTCGCCACGGCTCAAAGTGTAGCCGCAGCCACGCCACATTTCAAGCGGGTGAAGAACTGTGCAAACGTTGGGGCGGCAGTTGCATCGCCACCCCTGGGGCGATAGTCTCTGGGAAAGAGGCATTCGGCGGACGAGGCTGTGCGTCCGCCAAATCAAAGACTCCTGCCCCCGTTCCCTATTCGGCAGCGGCGACTTGTGCCGGCTTGCTCCAACTCAGGCGGCCCGTTTCGTCCCAACAACATTCGATGGTCTGAATCCCGTCGGAATAACTCCGGCGAACGGGTTCGGTACAAGGCGGCGGATAATGGATGTCATACGTTTTGGGGAGCCGCTGCTGCAACTCGGCCCGAAAGCTCATGGACCGAAGAACGGCCGACGTTGCCAGTCCCACTCCGTGCGGATGACCGGATCGCAGCACGCCACAGCAGCCCCAGGAAAGCCCATCTCTGTCGGCGGGGAAACTGCGTGAACGCCAGCCCAGCGACGAGAAGCACTTGCTTCAGCTCCCATAGCCCGACTCGATATCGCGGAATGTGGCGGTCCTTCTTTTCTGCCGAGTTCGTATAATCCTGGAGAAACGTTTTCACGCGCTCGATGGTGTTGTTCGCCTCGGTCAGTTGCCACATTAGCCAAACCGACCCGTCGAACAACTGATCATACGTCATTTGGCTGGGAATGACTTCCGGCACGCCGAAGTTCAGTCCCTCCGACGAATCGCGGTTGACCTGATCCAGGTATCGATGCTCGCGGATCATTCGCTCCTTCAAGGGAGTGCCGTCCGGAGCATGGAGCAGGTTGAAGCTCACTTGGGAAACGCCCGCGGTCTGGAAAAAGTCATATTGTCGCCGAAAGATCGAGGCCTCATCGCTGTCGAATCCGACCATCAGACCTCCCCAGACCATGATGCCGTGCTTGTGGAAGGCCTTGACGTTTTCGGCGATGTCATTTCGCACGTTCTGCACCTTCGCGGCCTGCGACAACGCATCGAGGTTGGGCGTCTCGATCCCGACAAACGCCAAGGTCAGTCCAGCATCGGCCAGGAGCGCGAGCAATTCTTCATCATTGGCGGCGTCGATCGAGATTTGCGTGGCGAAGTGCACGGAACGCCGCTGCCGGTGATTCCATTGGCTCAAGGCCTGCAGAATCTGCTTGGCTTTCGCGCAATGGGCGCCAAAATTATCATCGGCCAGAAAAACCGAGCGGAACCCAAGCCGCTGGAGTTGCTCCAGCTCCAGGATGATGTTCTCGACAGGTTTGTGTCGTGGGCGGCGGCCGACGTAAGCGATGGTGTCGCAAAACTCGCAATCGAAAGGGCAGCCGCGGCTGGTTTGCACGATTCCCGCCCAGTAGCGCTTTCTGGCCTCGGGCGAGATCACGCTAAAATCGGGCAGCGGAGCAAGGCTCAGGTCGACCACGCCCGTTTCGCGGTACTCCGGCAAATGCCGCCCGGCGAGATAGTCGGCCGTGAACTGGGGCCAGATGCGTTCGGCCTCGCCCATGATGAGCACATCGGTGAACGAACGCCATCGCTCCGGGCTCAGAGATACCGACGGGCCTCCCGCCGCCACAAGGACTCCGCGCCGGGAAAACTCCCTTGCAATTTCGCCGGCCCGCCTGACACTGCTATGGAATCCGCCAATGCCGACGAGGTCAACGGGTTCATCGAAGTCAATGGCCTCCACGGTTTCGTCCACGACTTTCACCTTGATTTCCTTGGGCGTCAAGGCAGCGATCGTCGGCAGGCTTGCATTCATAATCCCGCCGGGAATGCCCAGTCGGCGGCGAACGAATCCCATTTCATTGAGGTCCGCGTAAGGCTTCGGAAGGACCAACAGCATGTTTTTGGTTGAATGTCTCATGTTATGCAGCGGCATTTTTCATCTGACCGCCAAGGCGCCGTTGACCAAACCAACGTTGAACACGCGCCTCCGCGCTTCCTTTCTCATCCCGTATTTCCCGGTTGGGCGAGTATTGGTGGGGTCGTCCCCCATGTTAGCCGAGAAGTGGCTGGAATTCCAGGCTGGAATTCTGGTTGGCCGCGCCGACAGGCGCATTAACGGAGTATGGCGATTGCGGGGCGGGACGTTGAAACAGCTTTTTCGGATAGTCGGCCACACACGAATTGGCTACAATTTCGGCGAAACCGCGGGCCGCACAGAGTGTTTAATAAAAAAAGGGGGGCTTTTCACTATCTCTTATCCAGAGCGGAGGTGTATTATGCGTCGGAACCTGCTGCGTGGAATCGGGTCGGGCCTCCTTTTCTTGGTCGGCCTTGCCGCCGTATCCGCCGTTGTGGCCCAGACCACTCCGGGGGAGAATGTTCCCGCTGTTGTCACGGCCTTGCGGTCTGCCCACAAACTGTTGGCCGAGGCGGATCGGGACTACGAGGGGCATCGTGCCAAGGCGGCCGAAGAGGTTCACAATGCGTTGAGGGAATTGGGCTACCGGCCCAAGAAGGCCCCACCGGGTTCACCCGCCAATCCCGGCCCCAAGGCACCGTCCGGTCAAGCGCCGGTGCATGAACCCCAGGCAAATTCAGACGCCCAGTTGCGGCAGGCCCTGGAAATCCTGCAGGGTGTATCGAAGCAGCTCGGCAACAGCCAGCCCAAGGTCGCTGCCAACGTCAAGGCCGCGATGGGGGAGATCAATACGGCACTTGGCATCCGCTGACTTGAGGCGCACGAGCGGCAACCCAGCCTTCACAGGGAGGCAACATTGGCCGTGCCGGCGCGGTGGGCTATACTGTTTTTTAGCCCATGAAACGTCGCAAACGATCGAAACCTGGCGGAAGTACTTCGGCGGCTTCGCCCGGAAAAAGCGTGGCGTCCGGCAACGAGCGGTCCGCGCCGCTGTTGGCTCGATTTACTGGGGCAACTTCTCGTTGGTCGATCATGCTGGCGGCGGGGCTGCTCGTGCTGGCGGCAGTGGCGGCCTACTCCAACAGTTTTGAATGCCCGTTTGCCTTTGATGATCACCTCGATATCGTCAACAGCATTTCAATCCGCCATCTTTGGCCGATCCGCGACGTTTTTATCGTGCCGAGCGATGGCCGGGCGGCGTTGCACGGCCGGCCGGTGGTGAATCTCTCCCTGGCCCTCGACTATGCTGTTGCCGGCATCGAGCCGCGGGCCTATCACCTGACCAATCTGCTGGTTCACCTGCTGGCCGGATTGACGCTCTTCGGGATTGTCCGCCGGACGCTCGTCTTACCCAGCTTGGGCGGACGTTTTGCCGGAGTGGCGACCCCGCTGGCGTTGGCGGTAGCGTTGATCTGGACACTTCACCCGCTGCAAACCGAGGCCGTGACCTACGTCATTCAACGCTACGAGTCGATGATGGGGCTGTTCTACCTGTTGGCCCTCTACGCTGCCCTTCGTAGCGGCACGTCGATCCATCCTGGCCGCTGGGGTGCGACGGCGACGGCGGCCGCCTTGTTGAGCATGGGCTGCAAAGAGGTGGCCGTTTCGATCCCGATCACCATCCTGCTGTACGATCGGGCTTTTTTGGCGGGTTCGTTTTCTGAGGCATGGCGTCGGCGGCGGGGGATGTATGTGGGTCTGGCCGCCGCTTGGGCGGCATTTGCCCTGCTCTTTGCGTTCTCGTTCAGCCGCAACCGTTGGGCGGGCTACGAACTTCCCGTCTCGTGGATGGAATACGCCCGCAGCCAGTTTGGCGTGATTCTGCACTATCTGGGGCTGTCGTTCTGGCCCCATCCGTTGGTGCTGGATTACGGGTGGCCAGTGGCTCGGACCACAAGCGATGTTGTGCCGGGCATAGTGGTGATTGGCGGGCTGGCGGCAGCAACCGTCTATGCTCTGATTCGTTGGCCGAAGTGGGGTTTCTTGGGAGCATGGTTTTTTCTGATTTTGGCGCCGACATCCAGCGTCATGCCGCTTGCCAATCTGGCCTTTGAGCACCGAATGTATTTGCCGTTGGCGGCAGTGGCGGCGGCCGTCGTGGTGGGCGGATGGGTTGCGGGCCAATGGCTTGTCCGTCGGGGGATAATTCGCTTGCCGGCGTTGCAGGCCACCGGCGGCTTGCTGGTGATGTCCGCATGTACCGCGTTCGGAGTTCTCACTTTCCAGCGGAACGTGGACTACCAGAGCGAACTTTCCCTCTGGGAAGACACGGTGGCCGAAGCCCCGGGCAACGAGGGCGCCCATAACGGCCTTGGCATCGCTCTGGTCAATGTCGGACGGATCGACGACGCCATCGCCCAGTACCAGCGGGCGTTGGACATCAGGCCCGACTACATCGACGCCCACAACAATCTGGGTATTGCTCTGCTCCGAGAGGCACGGATCGACGAGGCCATTGCCCAGTTCCAGAAATCGCTGGCGATCAAGCCCGACTATGCCAAGGCCCGTAACAATCTGGGTGTTGCTCTGCTCCGAGAGGCGCGGATCGACGAAGCCATTGCCCAGTTCCAGCAGGCGTTGGACATCAGGCCCGATTACGCGGAGGCGCACAAGAACCTCGGCAACGCACTGATGAAATGCGGACGGTTCGACGAAGCGATTGGCCATTACCAGCAGGCGATAACCATCGAGCCCGACTACGCCGATGCCCACAACGACCTGGGCAATGCCCTGGTCAAGCGTGGACAGGCGAACGAAGCGATCGCTCATTTCCGGAAGGCGCTGGAACTTCGGCCCGACTATGCCGAGGCGCACCACAGCTTCGGCGTGGCCTTGGCCGAACGAGGTGAGATCGACGAAGCCATTGCCCAGTACCGGCAGGCGTTGGAGATCAGGTCCGATTACCCCGATGCCGAAAACAACCTCGGCAACGCACTGATGAAATGCGGACGGTTCGAGGAAGCGATTGGTCGTTACCAGCAGGCGCTACGCATCAAGCCCGACTATGCGGGCGCCCATAATAACCTCGGCATCGCTCTGGCGGAGCGTGGGCGGCTCGACGAGGCCATTCCCCATTTCTACAAGGCCCTGGAACTCAGGCCCGACTACGCGGCAGCCCGAAAGAACCTCGGCGCCGCTCTCACCGCCCGCGGGCGGCTGGATGAAGCCATTCTCCAGTTCGAGACGGTTCTGAAGACCATGCCTGACGACATCGCCGCGCACGACAACCTGGGCATCGCCCAGTCGCAACGCGAAGAAATCCGCAAAACGTTGGCTGAGCGCCGTGAATTGCTCCAGTCACGTTCGGGCGACGTTGCGCTGCTCGGTGAGGTGGGCTGGATGTTGGCGACCAACCCGAACGCCTCGATCCGCAACGGCGCGGAGGCCATCGAGTTGGCCCAGCGGGCGGCACAAATCTCCGGCGCCCGGGATCCGACAATCCTCGGCACGTTGGCCGCCGCCTATGCCGAGGCGGGGCGGTTTCCCGAAGCCGTGCAAACGGCGCGCCAGGCCGTGGAACTAGCCATCCAACAAGGCAAGCCGTCGCTGGCTAAATCCATCAAAACCAAGATTCCGCTTTATGAGGCGGGCATTCCCTGTCGGGAAACGCCGCCGCCCTCTCCTCCCGGTTCAACCCAGCGCTAGCGAACGTTTTGTCGGATGTGCTGAAAGACCACCCATTGATGACGCAGTCGGAAGCGCCCCGAGAACTAATCCCTTGTCTCGGAATCGGGTTCGACCGATGCCTGTCCGCAACTTGCGTGGGCAGACGCACTGCCTGACGAGCAAGGGCGTGAGAAGGGAATCATGATCGACCAAGTCGCCGGGTCGCGCGGTTGGGGGCGGCAAAGCTGTACCGGCGCGGGCTGCAAGGGTAGAATCCAGACTGGGAAAACTCACATTCGCATCACCCGGCAGTGACGGTCATGTGTTCCACGGCGCCTCAAAGGGCACGCATCGTATTCTACGAAGATCGAAGCCCCAGAGAGCCGGCTTGGCTCTGCTGCCAGGGATTGGCGGGGGTGCTCCAGGCTCGACGACCGGAAGAGATCACTTCCGTCCTGTCGGCGGCCGAGCGGGCCGCCCAAAAAGGGCTCTACGCTGCCGGCTTCGTTGCGTACGAAGCGGCTCCCTGGATGGATGAAGCGTACTCGGTCCATCCCTGCAAGGAATTGCCGTTGGCATGGTTCGGCCTGTTCCGTGAAATGGTCCGGCAGGAGGAACTGGCCGTCCCACCGGACGGCGATTTCTGCATAGGCGACTGGCGGCCGTCGATTACGCGCACACAATACGAAGATGCGATCAGGCGGATCAAGCGGTACATCGTTCAGGGAGACACATATCAAGTAAACTACACACTGCGCCTGCGGGCGCCGTTTCGCGGCGACCCTTTGCAGTTCTTCCTCCGGCTTTGCCGGGCGCACCAGGCCCGATACGCCGCCTTTCTCGATATCGGCAGTCACGTGATCTGCTCCGCTTCTCCCGAGCTTTTCTTCAGTCTTGATGCGGACCTCTTGGTATCTCGTCCGATGAAGGGGACATCACGCCGCGGACTCACTCTTCGCGATGATGAGACGCTACGGGTCGCGCTGGGGAATTCCGCGAAAGACCGGGCCGAGAATGCGATGATTGTCGACATGATGCGCAACGACATTGGACGGATCGCCCAGCGGGGCACTGTTCGGGTGCACTCCGCGTTCGATGTGGAAAAGTATCCCACGCTGTTTCAGATGACCTCAACCGTGGCGGGCAAAACTTCGCATCCGCTGGTCCAAATCATGCAGGCCCTCTTTCCTGCCGCCTCGATTACGGGAACGCCCAAAATCCGCACGATGCAGATCATTCGCGAGCTGGAACCGGATGTCCGTGGCGTGTATACCGGGTGCATCGGCTACCTGGCGCCCGGCAGGAAAGCCTGTTTCAGCGTGGCCATCCGCACGGTCACGATCGATCGTGCCGCCAGGCAAGCCGAGTATGGAGTGGGCGGCGGGATCGTCTGGGACTCGACTACCGACGGCGAATACGCGGAGTGCCGCGCGAAAGCCGCCATCCTGACCATGGAAATCCCGCACTTCGATTTATTGGAAACCGTCCTTTATGAAAGCGGCGGGGGGTGGTTTCTGCTGGAACAGCACCTTCAGCGGCTGAGCCGGTCGGCGGCCTATTTTGATTTCGCCATTGATTTGCACGCCATCCGGAAGCGTTTCGACGAGCTAACCGGCGCGCTCTCGCTCGGCTCACACCGTGCGCGGCTTCGCGTTGGGCGGCGCGGCGACATAATGCTGGAAGCAGCCCCCCTGTCGGCCTTAGGGTCTTCTGCTCATCGACGGCTGATGCTGGCCGCCAAACCCATCGATACATGCAATGTATTCCTGTATCACAAGACGACGTGGCGCAATGCCTACGACTCCGCTTACGCGTCGCGCGGAGATTGTGACGATGTGGTGTTGTGGAATGAAGACGGCCAGGTCACGGAGACCACTCTTGCCAATCTCGTCGTGGAGAAAGACGGACGACTGGTTACGCCGCCCGTCACTAGTGGCCTTTTGGCCGGTGTGTACCGCGAGCATCTCTTGGACGCCGGCGAAATCGTGGAAGACGTGGTCACGATTGAAGACCTGCGGCACGCGCCGAGAGTCTCCACGATCAATTCAGTGCGCCGCTGGATGCCCGCGGTGTTTCAAGAGTAGAAACAGTTCCATTTTCCGAATACTGTCCACAATCGGTAGGGACGGAACGGTGGCGGGGCGGAAATACTGCCGTCGGGCTCTTGCAAACGGATCACCTAACTTACTGGCTCGTATTGACTTCCATTTGACCGAGCATATTGCAAAAGGCGGTTTCCTGGGATGCGACAAATGGGCTGGGTTCCCACTGCAACTCATGCTGAGATTGAATTGCCAGAGTTGCGTCCTAACGATTTAGTAACGGAACCCACATCAATCCTGAACAATGTTGCGGCGGGCGGAACAGAGGGTTTTTAAATAATCAAGATGCGGTAGAGCATGACTGCACCGACCGCAACAGCGGGATTCTTTCAGAAGGAGTTGGTTATGAACACGCTACTGGTTCTTTGTACGGCAGTTCTTTTCTGGGTGCAGGGGCTTGTTGCCGTTCCAGCGACTCCGCCGGCACCCTGTCAAACGGCACAAACGCAGGCAGCGATAGTGGAGACAACGTCGGTGAGCGCTCCGCGGCGCCGGCGCCGCGTCCACCCAGTCCCTGCTCCGCTTTATTCCAGTCGGACTACCCGGTAGGCAACGTGGCGCCCTGGTCGTGGCAGCACGATAACCAGAACGATAACAATTGGCCGGCCGATCACGGCGGGTAAACGCGAACGTCATTTGCCGACTAGCCGGGATTATTGATACAGGTAGTGGCTACTGCCCCACCACCCTCTACCTCGGCTTCCGGGGCCGATGCGGCAGACTCTCCAATAGCTCTTCGCGCCAGGCTGGGTCTGCCGCGAACCTTTCTTGTAGCCGCCGCACGATCTGATCGTGCAACTGGCATACCCGACCCTCGCTGATGCCGATCTGTTGGGCGATCTGTTTCATCGTGTTGCTTTCGTAGTAGTACAGGATCATCAGCAGCCGCTCTTTTTTTCGCAGCCCGACGAGGACCGTCTTAAGGAAACATTTTTTGTCCATGGCGTCCGCCGGCGTCTTAGCCTGGTGATCTTCCAGCACGTCCGCCAGCCGCACCGGCCGGTTGTGGTCGTCGCCCATCGCGATCTTCTCGTCCAGCCCGCGAACGGTTGGAAACTCCTCGCCTCGAATCCGCACCAGCCGCGGCACCCAGTCCATTTCTCGCAGATAATCCAGAATCGCCCCGCGAATCCGCCGCGTCGCGTAGGTCTTGAAGTTCACCCCGTGGCTCGGATCGAACGCGCTGACCGCCTGAATGAGGCCCACGTGACTGGCGGAAATGAGTTCATCCAACTCGATCGACAAGGGCATTCGGCGGCGAACGCTCTTCGCAACCATCCGGGCCAACGGCAGATAAACCTCGACCAGCCGATTCCGCACGCCATTGCAGTCGCGGTCGGTCATGTAGAGTTTCCAGAGCTGGTCAACCTCCTCGGCCGTGAGCTCTTGCGTTTTGGCCAAGAGTTCGGCCCGGCGGATGTCTTGCAGCCGGTCGTCTAGCGTGCGGTGGTGGATTTTCAGTGCAACGGGCGGCAACCGGCACCCGATCACCGCACCGCCACATCACGCGAAGGATCTGTTGGTCGGTCGGCTGGCCGGTCAGCCGACCGATCGGAGGCGACTTCCGCGTCATCATGGGAGGGTTTCCTTTGCGGTTTCTGCTTCTGCTTGCGGGTTCCGTGCGTTGCGGACAGCGGCTCGGAATAAAACCGTGCCGTTGGGGTGGCAGTTGCGCGGCAGTTGGGGTGGCAGTTGCACTGCCACCCCTGGGGCCACAGCGCAACGATCGTGCTGGCGACCGGCACTGTTTTCTTGGACGGCGAGCTTCTTCAATCACAAGTCTGAAAACCTGGTTCGCCTCACGGTGGTTGCGCCCGCGCCCACGGTCGCCGCCGCTCCGCCGGTTTGCCCGCCGTCGCCATCGCCTGGATGGTTCGGCGGCCCGCCGGCCTTGGCGAGTTGCTGCATGCCGGGCGTGGTGGGGTCTTTCGGCACGTTGGCCACGGCCGGATTTCCCAGCGACCACATGCCGAACGCCGCCAGATCGGAGCTGCTCCGTTCGTTGCCTGCCTTGTCCTTGTAGATGGCCGCGTCGATCTCGATAATCAATTCGCGGCCGACGGCCTCGCTCCAATCCGGTTCCTTCTCTTCGCCCGGCCTGACGACGTTGGCGGCCAAGGCAAACCGCAGAACGCATTTCTGGCAGAAGTCGGTCGCGTCCTGATCCTTGCCGACGAAGGCAAAGAACTTGGCGAGCGTCCGGCCCGATTGATTCTCGGTCGGAGTACCGCCCTCGAACGCGACGACCCGGCCCTTCGCGTTTTTCTTGGTCTTGTAACCGACCAGACCTTCGCGGACGGCCATGAACTCGACGGCGAGACCCGGGTTGCCGCTCGATTTGGCTGCCTCTTCGGCACAATGGTTGATCGCGACGTGGTAGATTCCCGGCCCAAGCCGGCTGCCGCCGACAATGTCACTTTCGCTGCCGCAGTCTTTCGCACTGACAATCATCGTTTCGTTCCTTTCCTGGAAATAGGGAGTTCTTGATAGTCCGCCGGCGTATCCGCTTTCGTTTTCTGGTAACCGTTCACAGTCAGGGGGACAGTCCCATTTTCGCGGCCATTGGAGCCCGCCCTACCGTGCGAAAGTCGTGCCAGCCGCGAAAATCGGGACAGTCCCCGTGAACGGTTACGTTTTCTGCACTTCTTCCCGTTGCTGTTTGACCTTTACCTGGAGTTCTTCGATCCACGCAGCCGCTTGCAGTTGCGAAAGCTGCCGCAGGCTTTCGATCCCCTTCCGCTTCTTCGCGGCCACCAGGGCGTCATATCTTGCGTCTTCATCGGGAATGAGCCACGCAGCCAGGCCGAGAATGGCATCTCGTTGTGCTTGGGTGCTGGGCTTGCGAGCTTCGTCTTCCTGCCGTTGATCGCGCGTGCAAAGCTCGCGGCCGCCGTGGCCGGATGCGGTTTCGATCGCCCGGCCCTCTTCGTCCACCGAGTAGCCCAACTCTTCGTGCGTGCAGATCGAGCCGCCGAAGATGCCGGCACAGTACCAGCGGGCGCCGTTCGACAAGGCCCTGGCGAAGAGCATGTTGCGGGGGTAACTCTTCCACGTCTCCTTGTCGGCCAGTCCGGCCGCGCGCGCGTCGGCCATCGTAAAGGTCGAATGGCCGAGCGTCTGGCCGTTCTCGGTAAACACCAGGTCGCACGCTTCGTTGTCGTGCTGGTGGATGCCAAAATCGTATCGGCCGCTTCGCTTGATGCAGCCGGCCATCAGCGTGGCATCCATCGACACCCGGCCGTTTTGCACGCGGATGCCGATCGCGCTGGCGATCGGCCCGACGCCCATTTCCTTGCCGGCCAGAATCCGCACAGCCGCCTTCTCGGGCGTGCGGACGTCGGGAAAATCCCGCGAGTTGGCGATCACGGCCGCAAGTTCCATCGTCGTGGCGTCGCGCTTCAGGGGGGCGACGACGGCCGGCGGCAAAACGACTCCCGCTCCGGTTTCGGTGCTTGCCGTGCTCACGGAATCACCCCCATTCTCTCGGCCAGTCGCCAAGTCATGTCGAGGTCGTTTTCAAGATTCGCGATGGCCTGCTGCCGGCTCTTCACATTGCCGGCCCACGAGGCCGGCGGGACATAGAAGCCGGCGATTTGTACCCACGGCAGCGGGCGGCTTTTCAGATCGAACACGATACACGACATGACGAATGCTCCTTTCCGGTTTCCGTGCACTTGTCTGAATAATAATGTATGATTCTACAGAAGTATGAATATACGTCAAGTGATGTGCAGCACAGAAATACAAGTTGAAGTGGAACATGTTATGGCGTTTGCACTTGCAGCTTGACAAAAAAATAGGTTTAGCGATAATGAACGTGATGAAACGAGAACAATCGCGCAGGACGCCGAAACCGCCAGCGAGTGGCAATGAGCCGAAAACCTATACCGCCAAAGGAATTAGGGACGAAGTCGAATCGTTGCGGGAGGTTCTCATGGAAGTTCGGGCCGTGGCCAAGCGGATGGAAACGCGAAAAATGCAGTCGATCACCGATCGAAGCAAGGCCCTGAAGCGGCTCAAGGAGGCGTTAGACGCCTGGCATAGTGCGATTCGAGATGCCTATCACAGCGAGTTGAAGGCGACGCTCGAACGGGCGGAGGAAGGCGCCGCCGACATGGCCCACGGCCCGAAAGACGTCTAGATTGTGTGAGGGGTGGGCCGTCGATGCGGCCGCTGATCGCGCATCGGACAGGGCTTCCGCAGGCCGAGGCGAGGAGATATCCTAGAGTAGGATTGAGCAGTTGGTGCGGGAGTAACTCAGTGGTAGAGTGCTAGCTTCCCAAGCTGGTTGTCGCGGGTTCGATCCCCGTCTCCCGCTCTTTTTTTGCAAGCCTGGCCGGAACCAATCCTTAGGTTCACCACTTCTTCGGAAGGTGCGGCTCATTACCCCGATTCACTTCGTGGTATTTTTACCACGAAACGGGAAAGGAGTTGCACGCATGCCTCGTCCGAAGAACAAAGTTCCGTCTTACCTGCCCCACAAACGTAGCGGCCAGGCCCGCGTCCGGATCAAGATGGGCAGCCGCTACCAGGATATCTCGCTGGGGCCGTACGGCTCCCGGAGCGTCGTCGGCGGAAACATCAGCAGCAGCCGTGAGGGCAGATTATTGGCGGGGTATTGTAGCCCTCCCGCCGCTCAACTACGCTATCCGATGCTTGAAAAGGCATAGCGAATCCGACCAGCCCGCGTCAGGACAAAGGAGAAAGGCAGTGATTCAAGTCAATCGTCTGGCCGTTGCTACCTTGACCATTACCTTCCTGCTACACTCGTTACTGAGCCATGGCGCAAGCGCCGTTCAAGCGGAGCAGGCTGCCGACAAGGGGGTGCCGGCTGGTGCAAGAACGACCGAGGCAGTCGAGGAGACCGCCACGCTGCCCGCTAAGAGTAATACTGGCAAGGGCGAAACGAACGATAAGATCCCAGCACCTTCCTGCGATCGGATTGACTACTCCCGCCCTGATGCTTACTTGTCCCTGAGTGCCCAAATTGGAAGCAAAGACCACATATTGGAAGTCGCCGCCACAATCAGCGGGAAGACCCCGGAAGACAAGCTGATCTCCATCTACCACTGGATTCATTCCCATCTCATTTACAAGGAGGATGCCCCCGATGAATGGCGTGACTTCGACAGGCTCGTGCGCGACGGCAATTATGGAGGCTGTGCCGACTACTCCGTGGTTTTTGGTGTTCTCGCCCGCGCCTGCGCCATTCCCACGGTGTGGGTAAAGACGCTCGATGCCGACTGGATTCGCGAGTTCCGAACGCATGGGACGGAAGGAAGCTGGAACGGGCACGTCTTTCTGGAAATCTACCTCCACGATCGTTGGGTACTGTTGGATGATACTGAGTTGGTGCTGTACGAGGATTACGATCCCAAAATGCGCATCCTGCCAGGCAATCACTACGCCTATGACAAGGGCGGCGACCCCTTTGGCCTCGTCCTTTCGAGTCGATGGGAGCTTTACAAAGCCGAGACGCGCGCCTTTTTCCGTGATTTCGATCTCTCAAAACTGCCTGTCGGAACGGGGCGTAGCCTGGTCGATGGCACGAAGGTTGCGGCATCCGGTGCGACCTCTGCCCCGGTCAAGTATCCTGCCGTGTTCGTCTTCTATCCGGAAAAGGTGGAGCAATCCGCCCGCATGTTGTTCGACACCCTATGTCCGAAGCTTACGCACCATCTCACTGCTCGGTATCATTCCCTTGGGAATTACCAAGAGCAGTTTACAAGATGGACGAAACCGGGGGACACCCTAATCTTGCTGTTGTTGACAGATGAGAAAGACCGCGTGCCGCCAGAATTCCAAGACCTCTTGCCCAAACCATGGCCTGACCTGGAGGCGGCAGCAGATCGCATGGGGGCAGTGAGATATGACGGCGAAGCCCGAAAGATGCACCTTATTCTCATCGTTGCCAGGAGCCCGGCTGAGTTGACAAGTCTAATCCGAACGATTCAATGGTAGGAGACGCTTTTCCGCGCCGGTCAAGTTCGGCTAGTATGTCAATCGTCGGCCGCTATCGCTTCGAGTTTCATGAGACAGGCGACGACTTGATCTGCCCCGAGCCAAACCGGACGAGTGGACACGTAGAGCGGGAGATGATGCGACGGCGACACATACCTCCGTGCCGACCCCTGTCCCGTCGGGCTCTTGACGAGGATCGCCTTCGCGCCGAAGATAGCGTTCCGGGGCGGGATCGCGACCGGACGGAGGTCTTATGCAAACCATGACGCGCTGGTATCACCTTGTCGCTTGGTTCTTCGGCGGGGCGTTCTTGGCGAACGCCGTCCCGCACCTCGTCAGCGGCATCTCGGGCAGCCCGTTCCAGAGCCCGTTCGCGTCGCCGCCCGGCGAGGGATTATCGTCCGCCATGATCAACGTCCTGTGGGGGATGTTCAACTTGGCGGCGGCTTACGTGCTGGTCATCCACGTTGGTCGGTTCAGGCTGCGCCGGTGGGGCCACACCGTCGCCTTCGGGTTCGGGGCGCTCCTCATGGCAATCATGCTGGCACGGGCGTTCGGGAAGTTTCACGGGGGAAACCTTTGATCGAGAGCTGGGCGACCGTACAGGTTCGGGAGGGCTCGGCGATATCGCGTAGCAGAAGTGAAGACGAGCGATGCGAGTAGTGGTGATGCAGCCAAGGGCTGCCTGTGAGTCTTGGATCGATACCCTTGTAAATCTCACTTCATTCGTCATGTTTGCGTGGGCGACGTATCAAGTGTCTATAATCCTGGCCACTGCCTAACAGGGCATTACAGAGTCGTGTGCTACCATTATGGGTGGGGCGATGGCGGCCGCTCGCTGACTGTCGAGACCGGCCGCGCCGTTCCTCTGGCACCGCCCAGGGCGATCGGCCACCCCGACCGCCAGGGCCTGGTTATTGTGGCTCTTGACGGTGCTCCATAAAATCGGTTGTAGATACAGTCTGCGAGCACCGGAGGTTCACCATGGCCAATACGCCGCCCACCTCGCCGCCGTATCGGCCCGCCCCCGAAATCCAGGAGATGCTCGACACGATCAACGCGATTGGCGGGATCGGCAACGATCTGGACCGGATGACCCCGGCCTCGGTCCCGTGGTTGTGGCTAGACCGGGAACTAGCGGCCAAGCACGTCTTGCAGCAGATCCCGGTGGGCAGTGTCCGCGACTTCTGTGTTCCCGCCAGGAACCACCAGGTTCCCATCCGGGTCTACTCGCCCCTTGATGGAGAAGCCCCTGCGGAGAAAAAGCCGCCGTTGCTGGTCTACATTCACGGCGGCGGATGGACCTTGGGGAGCATCGCCACCTATGAGAGCGTGACTCGCGTGCTGGCGAACAAGGTTCCAGCAGTGGTCGTGTCGGTGGATTATCGCCTCGCCCCGGAGCACCCCTTTCCTGCCGGTCTTGAAGACGCGCGCTTGGCCGTGGAATGGGTAGCGCGCAATGCGGAAGAAATCGGCGGCGATCCGAAACGGCTGATAGTGGCGGGAGACAGCGGCGGCGGGACGCTCGCAACCGTGATTGCACTGAAAGCGAAGCAGGACGGCATTCCCATCGTCTTTCAGGCGCTGTTCTACCCGTTCGACGAACATTTCCCGCACCGATTCTCTCTCGTATAAACAGTACGGCGACGGGCATCTGCTGACCAAGAAGGCCGTGGAAGACTTCCGCAGTTTCTACCTGCCGGACCGAGGAGACTGGGAGAGGTCGGAAGTCTCGCCACTGCTCATGGCTGACGGCGAACTTGGGCGGATGCCACCGAGTTTGATTGTCACAGCGGGCTGCGACCCATTGCGAGAGGATGGCGAAGCGTATGCTAACCGTCTGCGCGCGAACCGCGTTGCCGTGACTTACCGTATGCACCAGGACATGATCCACGCGTTCCTGAACTTCTACAACGCCCAGTTGTTTCCACGCATCAGTCCGTGCGTGGAGCCGCTCTTGGATGCTGCGGCGGTGGACATCGGCAAATCGCTCATGGCCAACGAATCAGCACTGCACTGACCGCCGGTGGCGCAAGGATGGGAACGGCCCACCTGATCGGATCTGCTGGTTACAGGTCGGAGCCCCGTTTCAAGTCTAGTGACCCGGTCGTTATTGCTTCTGCGAGCGTGCTGAACCCCGCCAGGTAGCCTCTCAACTTCGCTCCTTCAGGGTTCAGTTCCAACATCATCGCGCCGAATCGCGTCGCGCAGGTCCTGTGGGTCGTATTCGAGCCGTATGTATCGGTCTCGGCAGTACGAGCCCGTGAAGTGGAAACACCAAGGCCGCTGCTTTTCCGCGAAGCGAGGATCTTTCGTGTCTGCCTGCCATACCCCTTTTATCCGTGTCCTGCTTCTTGCATCCAAGGTCATTGTGACGTCGAGGCAAACAGGTTCCTTGAATTTCGGTTCAAGTTGCAGAACCTCCATTCCGTTCCAAATCGCGGAGAGTGAGCCGACAAGCTCAGCGGGGATGATGGGAGGTCGGTGACGTAAGTACACGATCATGTCCCGAATAATTGTCCGCAACACGCCAATTCCTGTCACCAGACGGTCAAGTGCTTTCCACATGATTAAGTCTCCTTTTCATGGAAATGCCGCGGCTGGATCCCTCGTAGCGCGCCTACCTTGGAACGACGGTGCGGTGTTCTTTTCGGGATTGTATCAGAAGGGGGCTAGAGCGGGAAGCAACGCTTAATCACGTTACCCCTGGTTCGCTAACGTGTTATCCGACAACCCCTCCACAGACATCGATTTCGGCTCATCTCGGGCACGGCGTACGCAACCGGTGGCCACGTCCTGCACGATCCCCGAGCCGTCCCGATATTTCGCCATATAGGTGCCGGCCTGTACGGCAATCCGGTCCCCGGCGATGGTAAGCGGCGCCGCTCGTGTCTTGCCCTTGGCGTCTTTCCACTCGGCCAGCAGCTCGCTTTGAGTTGGTGGAGTCTGCTGCTCTTTCATGGCTATAACACCTTACTTGCCAACAGGTTGCAACATACTAGGTTAATACTAGTTTTCACAGAAATGGTATATCATCGCGGTTTTGACTGTCAACGTAACCGTTCACGGCTCGGGGACTGGCTCATTTTTGGCCTCTTGCGGCCGAAAAAATGTGTCTGTCCCCTTACCGGCTGAAGGGGACAGTCCCCGTGAACGGTTACCCGGGAGGATGCATGAGATTGGCGACTGCGAGATGCGCCGTTCCGAGCCACGGCACCGCTCAACCCGGACGACGTGCCCGACGGGCGCTTTTACTGATTCGGCCGTCGTGCATCGGACTCAGCTTCGCTCCGCGCGAGTTCCCCACGTTTTCCGTTGCGGGAGGGCGATTTGGAACGGCAATCGCCGCGCCGCGTTTCACGCCGTCAGGCCGACGCGGCTTACGAAATCTCCAAACCGCTCGCCTGGCTGCCGCTGCTGGGCGTAGCGATGCAGGATCGGCCGCAAGCGTCTCCAGGATTTCCGACTCCTCGAGATTTTCGCGAAAGAGCCGGTTCAGACGTTGGCCGGTAAAATCGCCGCCTAAGTAGAGGTTGTACCGACCCAAGGCCTTGCCGACCAGGCCGATTTCAGCGACGAACGGCCGGGCGCACCCGTTGGGACAGCCGGTCATACGTACCACGACTTCGTCCTCGGCAAGCCCGGCTTCTGACATCATGCGTTCGAGGTGATCGAGGAATTGCGGCATGTATCGTTCGGCTTCGGCCATCGCCAGACCACACATGGAAAGGGCCACGCATGCCATGGCGTTGCGCCGCAGGGCGGACTTGCCAGAGCCGTCGCTGAGCTGGTGGCGGGCCACCAGCTCTTCGATTTGCGGCCGTTGCCGTTCGGCGACGTCGCCGATGATCAGGTTCTGGTTTGCCGTCAGCCGGAAATCGCCCTGGTGCACCTGCGCGATCTCGCTGAGCCCGGTCATCAGCGGATATTCGGGTGTGTCGCAAATCCGGCCGTTTTCGACATACAAGGTGAGGTGCCAACGCCCTTCCGTGGCGCTGACCCAGCCATAGCGGTCGCCACGATGATCGAACCGGCAAGGGCGCATGGGCTCCAGTTCCCAACCGAGTCGGCGGTTCAACTCATCGCGGAACCAGTCGAGCTCCGCGGTCGGCGATCGTATATTTCAGCCGGGCGTGCTTTCGATTCGTCCGATCGCCGAAGTCGCGTTGGATGGCCATCGACGGTCTCGGCCACCTGCAACACCTTTTCGGGAAGGCAAAAGCCGATGCCGGAGGCGAGTTGCGGATAGGTGGCCGGCTCGCCATGCGTGGTGCCCATCCCGCCGCCCACCAGGACGTTGAATCCGGCCAGCCGGCCGTCGGCGACAATCGCCACGAACCCCAAGTCCTGGGTGAACACGTCGATATCGTTGGATGGCGGCACAGCAATGCCAATCTTGAACTTCCGCGGCAGGTAGGCCGGCCCATAGAGCGGTTCTTCGTCCTGCGCGTCGGCCATTTTGCTGCTGGATCGATCCACAGCTCATGGTAGGCGCTGGTTCGGGGAAGAAGACGGTCGGCCAATCGTTGGGCCCATCCGCAGACTTCGCCGTGAACGTCTGCCGGGACGGGGTTCGGAGCGCACATGACGTTGCGGTTGACATCGCCGCAAGTTGCCAGCGAAGTCAATCCCATCTGGTTGACCCGGCGGATCGTCTCTTGCAGTTTCCACTTGAGGATGCCGTGCAGTTCCAGGGATTGTCGCGTCGTCAGCCGCAGGGTGCCGTCGCCGTGCTGCCGCGCCAATTGATCGAGGGCCAGCCACTGCGAGGGCGTGACGATTCCACCCGATGCCCGCACGCGAAGCATGAAACTATAGGCGGGCTCGAGCTTTTGCACCGCGCGTTCATTGCGAACGTCGCGGTCGTCCTGTTGGTAAGTGCCATGGAACTTCAACAACTGCGTTTCGCGTTCCGGCACGGAACCGTCAGCGGATCGGCCAAGCGATTCGACGATCGCCCCGCGGAGATAATTGCTGGCCAATTTATGATGCTCTGCCTCGCTAAGCGTTTCCGGCGGCGGCAGCGGTTTCGACGGATCCATTGCATCCTCTGCTGAAGTGTCCGATGGGAGTTTCACCCGATTTCGCACAGGCAATTATCGTCTTCGCCGCCGAACTGACAAGGCCGCCGCGGTGGAACCACCCTAATAACTCTAATACACGTCGCGCTGATAGCGATTTTGCTTCTGCAAGTCGGCAAGATACGCCTGCGCCTGATCGTCGCTCATGTGGCCTTCCTGCCGAACGATCGTGGCCAACGCCGCATGGACGTCTGGGGCCAGGCGTTTCTCGTCGCCGCAGACGAAGACGTAGGCCCCCTCTTGCAACCACGCGAAGATGTCGCGACTTTGTTCCAGCATCCGGTGCTGCACGTACACCTTGGCGGCGGTGTCGCGGGAGAACGCGACGTTCATTCGCGTCAGCGTGTTGCGTTTCCGCCAACGAAGCCAATCGAGTTGATAGAGGAAATCGGTGCGGAAACGGCGGTCGCCAAAGAAGAGCCAACTCTTGCCCTCCGCCCCGGTTTCTTCGCGATCTTCGAGAAACGCGCGGAACGGGGCAACGCCGGTACCGGCGCCGATCATGATCAGCGGCGCCGAGGCGTCTTGCGGCATGCGGAAGTTCGGATTGTGATTGACGTACACCGGCACCCGATCGCGCAAGACAACCTGCTCCGCGCAATGGCTTGAGCACGTACCGAAGCGGTCGCGATCATGGGCCCGATAGCGAACCACGGCAATCGTCAAGTCGACCTCGTCCGGATTGGCCGGTAACTGCTGGAAATGGAATACAGCCGCGGAGGAATGCGGCGAAGCACGTGCACGAAGTCGCGGGCAGGCGCGCCGTGGAGCGAAAAGTCGTGCGCCAAGTCGAGCAAGTCGCGACCGGGCAAGTAGGCGAAAAGCTCCTCTTCCGGACGCCGGCCGACCAGGTCGGCTAGGCCATCCCGCGAGAACGCGGCGCTCTTCTGCAGCAAGGGCTTGGTTAGCTGCGTGATCTCGTAGTGCTTTCGCAGGGCGTCGCGGAGCGGCATTTCCGTCTTGCCCGCCGGCACCAACTCCTCCGGATTCCATCGCATGTAGGCGATCAATTCCTCCACCAACTCAGGCCGATTCTGCGGATAGATGCCCAGCGAGTCGCCGGGCTCAAACGAAAACCCCGACCCCTCCAGGGCCAGCTTGAGATAGCGAGTTTCTTTGTCTGAGCCACGGCCGTTGAGCGTGACGTTCTCCAGCACTTGAGCCGCAAAGGGATTCTCACGTCCAAAAGCGTCGACGGCGTCGGAGTCGGACGCCAGGTTGAGCGGCGGCAACGGTCCTTTGACGGCGCCGGCTGCGCCGCCAACGTCGTGCGCTGGCGTTCCAGCCTCGCCAAGGGCCTTTACCACGGCCCGCATCCACTCCTCGGCCGGATCGCGATAATCGACATCGCAATCAACCCGCTCGTACAACCGCCGGGCTCCCAATTCTTCCAGCCTGCGATCCACGCTCTTGCCGGTCTCGCAAAACTGTTTGTACGACAGATCTCCCAATGCCAGGACCGAAAACGAGAGATTCTCCAAACGCGGAGCGCGCTGGCATGAAGCAACTCGAAGAACAGGCGGGCCTTGTCCGGCGGTTCGCCTTCGCCGTGCGTGCTCGCAATCACCAGCAGGCGTTCCGTCTTTTTCAGCGCGCTGCGACTGATACTCGCTCATGCAGGAAAGCGCAACCCGAAATCCAATCTGTCCAAGGCGTTGCGACAATCTCGCCCGCCAACCGCATCGCGTTGCCCGTCTGCGATCCAAACAGGACAGTGACTTCCGGCTGGACGCACGAGTCCGGCTTGCTGACGGCCGACGGCTGTGTGATGGCCGTCGCGACGGCTGCCTCCATCGGTTGCCCCACCTGGACGCGTGCGCCTGCCAGGTACCCGCTCAACCACATCCACTGGTCGGGCGTGAGCGTGGATGCCAGCCGATTCAACAGCTCGACTTGCTCCGCGTTGAACGGACTGTTCTCGACTTTTAGAAACGGAAGGCCCATCGTTGCACCGGGACAATGATTCTCTTCGCTCACGCGTAACGCGCTCGCCACGGCATTATATCGGGCAGAGATAGACTACTAAGTTAATTATCGTACGCGTGATTATTCGTTTTCTTCAGCGCAGTGTCAAGCGCGAGGAAACGCTCCCGCCATACGTGGGGCAACAGAGCTCATCCGCATGTTGGGGAGGCCTACCATGGAATACTGCCGTAGATGCAGTGCCAATCTAGTCTGAAGAGCTAAGACCATCGCTTGTTTTGGCATTTTCTGGCCGGGCGCAAGTGAAGCAGCCCAGTCATCCTGCCGATACCTTGGATGCGGTTCAAAAAAGTGCATTATGTTGATCATCATACTGATTGACTATGGAAGACGTTCTACGTATACTCAAGAGCCGTCTTGAAAATTCGAATTTGGAGCCCGGTCGCCATAGATGCGGCTGGAATAAAGCAACACCGTGGGGGTGATCCAATGAGCGTTAGCAGCGATTGGAGCATTGCGCCGGCGAGCAACTATCGCCCGGCATACCGAAGGCGACCGGGACGGTCATCTGCCGATATCGACACGTTGGAGTTTCTTCAGTCTGAGAGCCAGCGTCTGGAATCGGCCACCGCGGAGGAGATTCTTACGTGGGCGATCGACCGGTATTTTCCGCGGTTCAGTGTGGCAACCGGTCTCGGCCCGGAGGGTTGCTTGATCATTTCGATGCTCGCGAAAATCGAGCCGCGCGTCTATGTGTTCAATTTGGACACAGGTTACCAGTTCACCGAGACGCTCGCCCTGCGGCGGCAGATCATGGACAAGTACGCCATTGCCATCCATCTGGAGCGGCCGGAACAGGACGTGGCGGAGTATGAGAGGATCAACCATGGGCCCGTTTATCGTAGCGATCCGGATCGCTGCTGCCACGATCGGAAAGTCCGCGTGCTCCAGCGCGTGGCGGCCCGATTCGATGCTTGGGGGACCGGTATTCGCCGCGATCAAGGGCCGACGCGTGCGGCCACTCCGATCGTGCAGTTGGGACAACAAGTTCGGCCTGGTGAAGATCAGTCCGCTGGCGAACTGGACGAAGCAGGACGTCTGGGCTCGGATCATCGCGGAGGACATCCCGTACAATCCGCTTCATGACCAAGGCTATCCGAGTATCGGCTGCTGGCCTTGCACGCGGCCGACGGTGGCCGGCGAGGGAGATCGCGTCGGCCGGTGGAGCGGCCACGCCAAGACCGAGTGCGGCCTCCACACGCCGGCCGAGTGATTCGCCAACGATGGATATCAATACTGATGGCTGGAACGTATGGCTGGAGCGACGCGCGCAAAGACCTGATCGCCGGATTGACGGTAGCGGCCATCGCGTTGCCTCAATCGATGGCTTATGCGCTCGATCGCCCGGGTCGAGCCGCGCTTCGGCCTGTATTCAGCCATCGTGGTGGCGATCGTGGCCTCGATCCTCGGTTCGTCGTCGTTTCTGGTCAGTGGCCCCACGAACGCCATCTCGCTGGTCGTTTTCAGCGCGCTGGCCTTTCTTGGTCCCGGCTCGCCGCAAAATTGGCAGGAGGCCATGTTCGCTCTGGCGATGATGGTTGGCGCCATTCAGATTGTGATTGCCGTGTTCAGGCTGGGCGACTTGACGCGGTACATTTCCGAGTCGGTCGTGATCGGTTTCATGGCCGGAGCCGGTTTTCTGATTGGATTGAGCCAGATCGGCAACCTGTTCGGCTTTGTGGAACGAGGCGACGGCCATCAGCATATTCTGTACCGTCTGTGGCTCACGGTCAGTAGTGGCGGACCGATCAACCGCGCATGCCGTGGCGATCGGCTTCGGCACGGCGGCCCTGGTGTTGATTTTGCGACAAGTGTCACGCCGCTACCAGTTGCCGCGAATCGATATGCTGGTTGCCCTGAGCGTGGCCGCAGCCGCCGCGGTCGCCTTGGATTGGACCCATGCTGGAGCGGATGGATCGGCCGCCGTACGCACGGTTGGCAGCCTGCCGGCAGGTCTGCCCATGCCGCACGTGCCGCGGGTGAAGTGGGAATGGTTAACCGAAATGTCGGGCAGTGCGGTGGCCATCGCGTTTCTCGGGCTTCTCGAGGCCGTGACGATTGCCAAATCCATTGCCCGGGAAACCCGCCAACCATTGAACTATAACCGCCAATGCCTTGCCGAAGGGGTGGCGAACCTTGCCGGCGGCCTCTTCCAATGCCTTCCCGGGTCAGGCTCCTTGACCCGCTCGGCCATCAATTTTCAGGCCGGGGCTGTCAGCCGAATGTCCGGCGTCTTTGCCGGAGCGACGGTGGCGATTAGTATCATCCTGCTGGCCCCGTTGATACGTTTCGTTCCCACCGCGGCGCTTGCCGGAATTTTGCTGGTTACCGCGGCCGGACTAATCGATGTGCCGCGTCTTCGGGCTGCCTTGAAAGCTTCTCGCTTTGACGCGGGCTTAGTGTTCGTCACCGCCTTCGCCGCGGTCTTCGTGGGCGTAGAGTTCTCGATCCTCATTGGCGTTGCCCTTTCGATCCTCATGTTTGTCCCGCGAGCCGCTCGGATCAAAGCAAGCGAATTGACCGTCGGCTCCGACCGGTTGCTCCGCGATCGCCGGCCGGACGATCCCCGTTGCGACCGAATCCTCATCCTCGATCTTGAAGGCGAACTGTTCTTCGGGGCGGCGCAAGAGTTGAATCGCCACTTTTCCGACCTGAAAGAGAGGACCAATGCCAGCGTGCGGTTTATCGTCCTGCGGGTCAAGCGAACGCGCAATCCCGATATGGTATGTATGGAGCGATTTCAGCGTTTCCTGCAGGACATGGAGGAGAAAGCGGTCGTCGTGCTTCTCTGCGGGGTGCGTGCGGATTTCGACCAGGCCATGAAGAATTTGCATTTCCACGATTGGCTGCCGGCCGAGCGGATCTTCCGGGAGAATGCCAATCTGCCCGGCTCGGCGACGTCGGCCGCGGTGCGCTATGCCTATGAACTGCTGGGCGACGACGTCTGCGATGCCTGTCCCCGTCGCCGGCCGGTGAATCCGGAAAACGGGGCGATCTATTACGTGATTTAATCCTCAGCCGGCCCCCCACTTCCAATCCCGCACTTCGGGCATGTCTTCGCCGTGCGTGGCGATGTACTGCTTGTGCTCGATCAGCTTGTCGCGCATCGCCTGCTTGAGATAGGCCGTCTTCGCGCCGAACTGCGGCACGCGGTCGATCACGTCGCACACCAGGTGATAGCGGTCGAGGTCGTTGATGACCACCATGTCGAACGGCGTGGTGGTCGTGCCTTCCTCTTTGTAGCCGCGGACATGCAGATTCTTGTGATTCGTCCGCCGATAGGCCAGGCGATGGATCAGCCACGGATAGCCGTGGAAGGCGAAGATGATCGGCTTGTCGCGGGTAAACAGGGCGTCGAAATCGTTGTCGCTGAGCCCGTGCGGATGCTCGGTTGACGGTTCGAGCTTCATCAGATCGAGCACATTCAGCACGCGGACCTTCAGGTCGGGCAAATGGCGGCGGAGGAGGTCCACGGCCGCCAGGGTCTCGAGCGTGGGCACGTCGCCGCAGCAGGCCATCACCACGTCCGGCTCGCAGCCCTCGTCGTTGCTCGCCCAGGGCCAGATACCGATGCCGGCCGTGCAGTGCTTGACCGCCTCGTCCATGCTCAACCACTGGAAATCGGGCTGCTTGCCGGCCACGATCACGTTGACATAGTTGCGGCTGCGGAGGCAATGATCGGTCACGCTCAGCAGCGTGTTGGCGTCGGGCGGCAGATAGACGCGGATTACTTCGGCCTTCTTGTTGACCACGTGGTCGATGAAGCCCGGGTCCTGGTGGCTGAACCCGTTGTGGTCTTGCCGCCAAACGTGCGAGGTCAAGAGATAATTCAACGACGCGACCGGCCGCCGCCAGGCAATGTGGCGGATCGTCTTGAGCCACTTGGCGTGCTGATTGAACATCGCGTCGATGATGTGGATGAACGCCTCGTAGCACGAGAAGAAGCCGTGCCGGCCCGTCAACAGATAGCCCTCCAGCCAGCCCTGGCACTGGTGCTCGCTGAGCATTTCCATCACGCGGCCGTCGGGCCCGACGTGGTCATCGATGGGAATGATCTCGGCGGTGGATTCGCGGTCGGTGCATTCGAAGCAGGCGGTCCAGCGATTCGAGGCCGTTTCGTCGGGGCTGAAGACGCGGAAATTGCGGCTCTCGGCATTGAGTTTCAGCACGTCGCGAATGAACTCGCCTTGCACGCGGGTGGCCTCGGCTTTGACCGCCCCGGGCGAGGGCACTTTGACGGCGTAATGGCGAAAGTCGGGCAGCCGCAGTTCCTTCAGCACCAGCCCGCCGTTGGTCACCGGATTGGCGCTCATCCGCCGTTGGCCCTTGGGCGCCAGTGCCGCCAGTTCGGGACGGAGCCGACCTTGGGCGTCGAACAATTCCTCGGGCCGATAGCTCTTCATCCAGTCGCTGAGGATTTGGATGTGTTCGGGCTGGTCCATGTCGCCCATCGGCACCTGGTGTGCGCGGAACGTGCCTTCAACGGGCTTGCCATCGACGACTTTCGGCCCCGTCCAGCCCTTCGGCGTGCGAAGGACGATCATCGGCCAGCGCGGCCGTTCGGTGAATCCGTTGGCCCGGGCGGCCGTTTGAATCTGCTTGATCTCGGCGAGCGCCGCGTCGAGCGTGGCGGCCATCGCCTGGTGCATGACCTCCGGCTCGTGGCCCTCGACGAAATAGGGCCTGTAGCCGTAGCCGCGAAAGAGATCGTCGAGTTCCTCGCGGCCGATTCGCGCCAAGACGGTGGGCCCGGCGATCTTGTATCCGTTGAGGTGGAGGATCGGCAGCACGGCGCCGTCGTGGACCGGATTGAGGAACTTGTTCGAGTGCCAACTCGTGGCCAGCGGCCCGGTTTCGGCTTCGCCATCGCCGACGACGCACGCCACCAGCAGATCGGGGTTATCGAATGCCGCCCCATAGGCGTGCGAGAGCGAGTAGCCCAACTCGCCCCCTTCGTGGATCGAGCCCGGGGTTTCGGGGGCCGCGTGGCTCGGAATGCCGCCGGGAAAGGAGAACTGGGTGAAGAGCCGCTTCATGCCCTGTTCGTTCTGCGAAACGTTCGGGTAGACCTCGCTGTAGGTGCCTTCCAGATAGGTGTTGGCGACGATGCCTGGTGCGCCGTGGCCGGGCCCAGTGATGAAAATGGCGTTCAGGTCATACTGTTGGATGGCGCGGTTGAGGTGGACGTAGAGGAAGTTCAGCCCGGGCGTGGTGCCCCAGTGGCCCAGAAGCCGCGGCTTGATGTGCTCGTGCCGAAGCGGCTCCTTCAGCAGGGGATTGTCGTAGAGGTAGATTTGCCCGACGGACAAGTAGTTGGCCGCCCGCCAGTAAGCGTCCATCTTCCGCACGAGTTCGGGAGAAAGTGGTTGAGCCATTGTGGCGTCTCCTGCTTTGGAAAACGGTTGTTCTGTTCGGGCGTGGCGATCCAGGTTGTGGTGCGACAACGCAACTGCCGCACCAATGGGTTAATTTATCGGCCGCCCGGAATCAGGCAAGGCTATCTAGTAGTCGTACCAGACGCCCGCGCCGATCTGCTGTTCGAAGCGGTTGAAGAACTGGGCCTGCTCGCTCATGCCGTTGAAGTACTGCATGCCGACCCGGAACGTTTGCCCGTTGCGGCCGCGCCATAGCCAGCCGGTTTGCACGTCGAGGTTGCCGCCGAAATCGTTTTCCTGGCGCAGATGGGCACAGATGCCGAAGAACGGCGTGCCCAAACCGCCCGTCGGTTCGAACGAACAAAAATCGGCGCCGACACGAAACTCCCACGGCTCGGCGCCGCCGTCGGTGTGAAACGCCCAACCGTTCTCCTCATAAAGACGAAGCGTGGGGCTGGCATAGAACGCGATGCCCCAGAACAGCGTTTCGCGGACGTAGTTGATCCTTTGGTAGCCAGGATTCGCAATCAGGAACAAGTCGCCGATGTGCGAGCAGTAATGGTTATAGCCGACCTTGAATTCCCAGGGGCCTTGCCGCGTGGTCAACGGCACGCCAAAGCTATAATCATTGGAGACCAGGCTGCGATCGCCATTTAGCCGCGGATAAGCGGCCCCTTCGATGTCAACCTGATAACCTTGCGGCCAGGCGTCGTTCTCCGTCCCATAACGCAAGAGGCCGACATGTCCGCCAAGAGTCACGTCCCACAGCCAGCCTTGCGTGGAGTCGTGAACGACCTGGCTGGCAAATCGCGGCTCGCGCTGGTTGGCAATGTCGGACTTGTACATCAGGCCCGAGGGCAGGATCTGCCACGTCCAGAACTCGTCGCTCATCGTGCGTTCGAGGTAGCTGTTGACATCCAATGGCTGCGGGCTAAGCGAAGCGTCGAGCCGTCCGTAGGGCGAGCCGACCACGGGCGGGTCGTTGGGCAGCACCGACGAGGGCATGCCGCCGATGCCGTTCTGGCTCATGAAGTTCGTGCCGGGAAGCTGCGCTGTCATACGGCGGCAGTGCGGATGGTCCGAGCGAGGGCTCCGACGTGCTGGCCGCCGATGGATCGGTGGTCGGGTAGGACGCGGCCGGAGACGACGTCGTTGCACTGGCCGTCGATGGATACGACGTGGACGGATACGGGGACAACGACCCGCTTGAGGCCGACGGTGCGGCTTGCGTCTGGGCCAACAGCGTCGTTGCCGCGAAGCCGATTCCCAAAACGGCGGCCATTGCAACAACGGCGAAACGATGTCGTGAAGACACGCGCAATTCCTCCGACCCGAGGAGCAAGACAAGGATCGGTAGTGTAGCGATTCCCGCCGTTTTGTGGCAGAGCGATTCCCTGCGACGCAAGTCACTATGCGCCAACCACTTGCGTTACGAAGGCCGCCGTTCCATCAATGCAGCGGTGGTTTGCCCAACTTCCGCCGGATGGGCACAAACTGGCCGGCGTGCATCAGCCAGTGCGTGCCCAACAGCATCAACACCGAGCCGACCGTGGGGGCGTACGCCCGCATCGCGTCGGGCCCCGGCCGATCCAGGTCGCTCTCCGATGTCGCGTTGACTGCGCTGAGCGAGGCCGCCTTCATCTGGTCCATCAGCGCCAGGTATTGGGCCTTCGTGGCGAACATGGCCGGATCATTCGACGCGGCCGTTTCGCGCCGGTGCGCGGCGGCAAAGCCGTCCGGAAGCTCCGGCGACTCGCGCCCCAGCCCGGCAAGCATCCGCTGCGTTCCCCCAATCATGTGCCCGAGTTGCCAAGCGGCATGATTGGACCCCGGCACCGAACGAACGAGCAATTCCGCGTCCGTAAGGTCTTCGACGTAAGACCGCGTCAGCGAATAGGCCCTTTCAATCATCAGGCGCAACAGGTCCTTTGCTGTCATGAGCAATTCTCCTTTATTGGTTCCGTTGTTGATTGTGGAACAATTCCCGCGTTTTTTCCCGGGAAAACGGGCTCGTTTCACGAGCCCTCGTTCCGGTAGTAATGCAGGACTCAATAGAACTCGCAAAAAATCAGGTCGCGTAAATTCATCAGACGGACTCTCCTGGAGCCGTCAGGTTTCAGGATGGATTTCCGGGTGGGAGGGCGCGGACTGCTCTCATTCAATTACGATTGCCAGATTGCGAACGCGACGCAGAATCCAAACCAAAGAAGTCCAACGATTCCTACGGCTCGATTCGCGAATCCTCGGTGACGGATGGTGAAAGTGCCGAAAATAATACCCCACAATGTACTGAAGAACAGAAGCATGGCGACGAGCGTGTCGAACTCATCAGGGCGGATCTCACAAAACAATGCGCGAGCTCCCGCGCAGGCATGCACGACAAGACAGCACAGAACGGCCTTGGCCGAACCGCAGAAACTCGCGTCAATTCGCGGGTCGCCGTCCATAACCAGTTTTCTTGGGACTCTCGTCTGCACTCGCGAGACCTTCGTCTCACAGCGGCACTTTGTGCGGCGGCGGGCCCATGCGCTCGGCCGCCATTCTCATCGTCACCAGATAGGGCACCGGCTCACTGCCCAGCGCGTTCAGCACGGTGCCGCCAGCGGTGAAGCAATACATCACCCAATTCTCTTTGCCGTACCTCTCCAGGGCCGTGCCCCCCTCGCCGCCGCCGACGTAGACCTTGATGCCGGCGTCGGTCATGCGTTTCAGTTGGGCGACGAACTTCCGCGTGCCCTCCTCGAAGCGCGGGTCTTCGAACATGCCGAACACGCCGTTGTGGAAGACCACCGCCGCCGGGCGATCGGCCTTGTGTGCGGCGATGAAATCGCCGACGACCTTTTCGTACAGCGCGCTGGAAGCGGGCCCGACGTCGAACTGCTGGTTGCCCGGCCCAATCAGGGCCGAAACCTGGCCGTCTTGGAGCACGAAATCGACCGGCATGACGAACTCGATGCCCTTGGTCCGTCCTTCGGCCACCATCCGCCTGGCCTGCTCGATCCGCTCCGGCGGGATATAGTAGGGCTTGTCCTTGTGGGCCGGGTCTTGCGAGAGCCCGAGATCGAACTGCTTGCCGTCCAACTCGGCGGCCGCCTTCTTCAGCGCCATGGCCAGCGATCCGGCCGCGATCACCTTGCGAATCTTCCCCCGCTCGATCATCGCCTGGAGGTCGTCGAGCTTGTCGATCTTCAGCCCGCTGAAAATGACCATCTGCGCGTTGAGGCATTCCTTCAAGTGACCGTCGAACTGCTCGGCCTCGTACTTGCCCAACGCCACCTGCTCCATGGCGGCGGGAACAACCACGCTGGAGGCATCGAGACTGCCGGCCGAGAATGCCTCGTGAATGTAAACCTTGCCGATCTTCCGGGCGAACTCACCGGCGAATTGGGCGAGCTTCTCGGCCAGCTTGTCGATGTCGGCCGGCTTGGCCTTCCACAGTACGCGCTCGATGTCATACTTCCGCGTGTTCTGGAGCATGAGGATGCTGCCCGGTGCACTCTGGGCGATGGTCTTGGCCGCTTCGTCCTTAATGGTCACTGTGGCCGGATCAAGCCAGTCCTCGATGAAAGTCACTTGGCAGCCCATAATTTCACCGAGCCGGGCGGCCACCTTGGCCAGCGACTTCTCGGGCTCGCGGCCGACGTGGCCGAAAATCACCTGCTTCCAACCGCGCTCCCGGCCGAACTTCAGCGTGTCTTTCATCGACCGCAGGCGGATGTCGCCGTCGCCCAGCTTCGGGCCGGGCTTGGCGTCCACGTCGCCGCGCACGAGCACCACCGTGCCGCTGGGCAGCTTGCCCAGGCATTCCATGCGCGGGATGCCCGCCAGATATTGTTCCAGCGTGAGTCGCGGGGTTTTGGGGTCGGCGGCTAAGAGTTTGCGGCACCAGGCCGCCATGGATTCGGTGGTGACTGCCATAATAAAATCTCCGATTTTCGTGAAATACTCGGATGGTGTCTCAGCGGCACTGCGCGACGGATCAGCATAGCAAATTGCGACCCGATTGACCAGGGTGGGGGCTCGCGGGGCGCAGTAACGGATCAGGGCGGATGTGGAATCGGGGCGGTGAAGGGAGGTCGCCCGTGTGGAAACGAGGAACCGGCTACTGCACCTTCCACGCCTCCAGTCCGTTGGCCGATGCTACCACCAACACCGGCTGGCCGTCGACTTGCACCGTGGCCAGTCCTTGCAGCGTCACGCCATAGTTGAACTTATCGAACAGCAGGCCGTCGGCGGAGAGGAAATGGATCGAGCCGTCGGCGCCTGGCAGAATCCACTGGCCGATGGCCTTGCCGGTGACATTGCCGGCAATGATCAATTCGATGGGGGACTGCGGAACTCCGTCAGGCAGCATGTATTGCCACAACGGTTCGCCGTGGACGGAGAGACCAACCGCCATATTCTTGCCTTCCGGCGAGACCGTCAGGCCGCACCACAGCGCGTGTCCGTTGCCTTGCAAGTCGGCGATAAGAAGCGACAAAAGTCTTTGGTCAGGGAGGCCGACGCTGGCGTAGGTTTTGCCCTCGGCGTCAATCTCCACCAGTGGACTGGCGAGACTGGCGCAAACCAACCTGCCGCGGCCGTCGTCGGCGGGTGGTTCGATGGCCAGGTGGGTGACATTGGAGACGGTCCGGTTCGACCAAAGGCGATTCCCTTCGAGCGACGCGGCCTGCACGCCGACGATGCCCAAGTAGCCCACGTAGATCTTCGGCGTGCCGTCGCCGTCGAGATCGCCGAGTTGCACGTCGGCGATGCCGCTATGCGGCGACGTCAGCGCGTCCTTGGGATAGGCGAGCGTCTCTTTGCCGTCGGGATCCAACAGATGGAGCCGTTGCTGGGCGGTAGCGAAGCCGGCAATGTACGATTTGTCGTTTGCGGCCGTGAAGGCCCGCAAATTGCACACGAATTCCCGCTTCTCTTCGAGGTTGAACTTGTGGACGGCAATCACTTTTCCGTCCAGCCCCACCTCGGCCAGCGAGTTGAAATTTTCGATTACCAGCAGCCGCGCGGGCCGGCCCTTGCCGCCAAGAACCAGGATATTGCCGGGCGTTTTCACCTCGGCGCACTTCCAAAGCGGCGCAAGCTTCAACACCCTCGGCTCGCTCCGGGCGCCGGCTTGACTTCGGGCAGCGCATGTTCCTCGCTCGGCAGGGCAGCCTTCGCGGGCGGTTGCGTCGCCGACTGGTCCGAAGACGCCGGTTCTTGCACCCCGTGCTCCCCGATCGCCGGCTTTTCGTGGGCCGGCTCGTCCGCGTTCGACATTTCCATCGCCCGGATGTACTCTTGGAGTTTCTCCCGATACTCCTTCAGCGGCTTTTCGTAGATGTTTTCGCCGGCCAGCAGCTTATCGATTTTCTCGGGCAACACCTCGGCGAGGTCTGGGTTGCCGCCCGTCTCGTAGTCTTGCACGATGCCCTTGCCGTCGATCATGAACATGGTGGGAATGCCGGTGAACTTGAACAAGGAAGCCGACTGTTCGCTGTCGCGAAGGATCGGCACGTTCACTTTCAGATCCGCGAACGTCTTGGTGAGATCTTCATTTTTGACGTCCGGCTCGTCGACGCTGACGGCGTAGAACGCCACCTTGGGGTTGTCTTTGTACTTCTCACGCACCTTCTCCAAGTTGGGCAGGCTCTGCCGGCACGGTTCGCACCAGGTGGCCCAGAAGTCCAACACGGCCACCTTGCCGGCCAGCGACGCGGGCGTGACCGGCTTGCCTTCGAGATCGACGAATTTGAAATCGGGCACGCCCTTGTTCAACAACTGCGCCGCGTGCGGCGGAAGGAAGAACTTCACGATTTCCGCGCCCTGGGGAACTTCAAAGGTGAAGGCCGCGGAGTCGATCTTGCCGTTCAACTGGGCGCCGGTGAACTCGGCCACCAGCGAAAGATTCTCCACCGGCTGCTCGCGACTGATGGCCTGCCGGAGGTCGTCCACCGGCAAGCCGATGCGCCGCAGGACGTGCTTCTGCTGGTCGATCCAGAAGGTGGCCGTCCCGTCCGGCCGCTTGATCTGCACACGGTAACAATCGTGGCCGTCGATCTGGCCGGGCTCCACCAAGGTCGGCTCGTCGGCGTCGCGCAGCAGGTTCTCCAAGGGCTTGTCCGACAACAACAGCATCAACTGCGGCAGCGGCCCGGCAATGCCTTGCATCAGCGCCTCGGCTAAGACCGGCTGCGTGAAAATCGACCGCGGCGTGAACGTGGCGGTGCCGGCTTGACCAGCACCTGGCCGGGCAAGTAATTGATCGAGGCGTACATCTTCTCGCCGTCGCAAACTACTTGGGCCTGATAGGCCTCGATTCGCACCTTGTTGGGGCGATCCAACGCGACCGAGAACTTGTCGGTCTGGTCGATCTTGTCGGCGATCAGCCGGACCGTGCCCTTGTCGGCATAGCTCGAAGCCTTCTGATAGGCTTCCACCATGCGGTTGAGCACGTCGCGGCCCGAGAGCGGCTTGGCGTTTTTCTCGGGCGTTTCTTGGCCGGCCTTCGCCGCCTCGGAGGACGCGGCTCCCTTCCCTTCTTGCGGCGATTGCTGTTGGCAGCCAACGGCCGTCATCAATCCCAAGCAAACGGCAATTGCCGCCGCTTGGGTCCCCGTGGTCCGAAATCGAGCAAGGGTTGAAAATCGTTTCATCATCTGATCCCAGCAAATGGGTCCTGGAAAGTCGAGAACGGCGGAAGCGACGGCCTATCATTATCTGCAAATCGGCCGGCGGGGTAAAGCTCGACTTCCCGCCGAAAAATGGGCGTCGTGAAATTGCCGATGGCCGGCCGCGTAGAATCGCCCAGCGACTCGTGGGAACCGCGAGCCAAGCAGGTCAGGTAATCAGGTAAGGTGCGCGTGACCTGCAAGCGACCTGCAACGATCCACCGGAGCCCCGGCACGTGCGGAAAATGTCGCGGCCTCGACTCGCCTACGTGGGCGGCTTCGAGACGACGCCGTCCTCGTAGACGCCCACCTTATCCACGCCGTCGCCGTCCCAATCGCCGGAGACGGGCTTATCGCCGGGACGGCCTAGCTGGATGACCTTGTCGCCCTCATCGAGCACGTGGTTGTTGTTGGTGTCGAGATAGAAGGTGCCGTTGCGGTAGACACCCAGTTTCGAGATGCCGTCGCCGGTCCAATCGCCTACGACCGGGAGGTCGCCCGGCTGGCCGTACTGGACGACGAGGTCGCCTTCGCTCCATCGCCCGTCGCCGTCCATGTCGAGGAACCACACGCCGTTGCGGAAGATGCCGATGGTGTAGATGCCGTCGCCGTTCCAGTCGCCGACGACGGCGATGTCGCCCTGGCCGCCGTATTGGAACACATGGTCGATCACGTCGGAGCGCAGCTTGCCGACGGTGCCGCGTTTCATGGTTCGCCAGCCGACGGCCGCCTGGCCCGGCTTGGGCGGCACGTTCTTCGGGCGGTTCTTGGGCGGATTCAGCGAATCGGGCAGGCCCGGATCAGTCGCCGCCGCGTTCAAGTCGCCGATCCACGAGGGGCCGAAGATACCGATGTCGGTTTTCCCGTCGCCGTTCCAGTCGCCGGCCACCGGTTGATCGCCCTTCTTGCCCAACTTGATCCACAAGTCCTTCTCGTCCCAAACGCCGTTGCCATTGAGATCGAGGAACCACAGACCGTCGAGAAACACGCCGATCTTCGTGGTCCCGCTGCCGTCCCAGTCGCCGGCGACGGGTGTGGCGCCCGGCATGCCGAAGTGCAGCGTCTTGACAGGCGCGCCGTCCTTATCGGCCAAAATCCATTGCGACTGCCCCAAGTCGGCGCCCGTCCACGCAACCGGATCGAAGTACAGGCCTTGCGTGGATTGTGTGAACTCGTCGCCTGAGGTTTCGCCGCGCGGCTGTCCGGCGTCAATGACGCTCAAGTGCCAGCTATAGCCGCCCGGCTCGTCGGAACCGCCGAACAACAGCGGGATCACCGGTTCCGGCGCCACGTAATATGGCTCCGGTACCGGCTCATATTCGACAAACGGCAGCATCATCGGCAGCGGCAGCGGCGGGGTAAGCGGCGGCGGCGGAGTGGGAACCGAAGGCGGCTGCTGCTTCTCGGTCTTCACCAACACGTGGCTGAAGTTGTACTGCACCGCCACGTCGCCCGGATTGATCGGAATCTGCACGATCGCGTTGCCCGACGGTTTCACCGCCAACATGGGGAGCATCTTGGGACTGACTTGGGCGTATGGGTTGACCACCATGCCCCCCTCGTTGCCGGCGCTGTCGATGCCCGGCAAATACTGGCTCGGCGCGTTCTCGATGATCGAATATACGCCCGGACGGAGCCCGTCAAACTCGTAGTATCCGCTGGCATTGGTGACGGCGGTGATGTTCTGGCCCTCGGAATTCAAGAGAGGAACGCCCGTGGCGTCGCACAACTCGAGCGTTACGCCCGACAAACGCACGTCGCTGGCCGTCATGATGCCGGTGCGGAGGGCGGGGATGTCGGGCGGCGGATCGCCTTCCTTGACCATGATCGGCGGCCCGTCCTGGAACACGTAGCCGGAAATCGTCGCCGGCACCAGTTCCCAGAAATTGTAGCTGACGCCGTTGGCTCCCATGTTCAACTGGGCGTTGAGAATTTGATTGGGGCCATTGAGGGCGCCGCCGGCCGTGCCCACGGCGTCGCCGCCGGCGAGATACGCCGCCGGCTGGACATCTTCGACGCTGTACACGCCGGGCGTCAAGCCGGTAAAGGCGTATTGGCCGTTGGTGTCGGTGGTGGTCGAGGCCACGCGGTTGCCGGAGCTGTCGAGCAAATAGATCGTGACGTTCGGCAAGAACGGGTCGCCCGGATCGAACGTGTTGTCGTCGTTCAGATCGACGAAGACCTGGCCGCGAATGCTGGCGGGCAGCAGCTCGCCGAAGTCGTAGTTCTCCGCGTTCATGCCGCCGGCCAGCGTGATGCTGTCGATCAGGTTGCCCGGGTTATGGGCTGTGCCGCCGGCGGTGCCCGCCGTGTCTTGCCCTTCGAGGTATCCGGCGGGCTGCGCCACGCTGACGCCGTACGTACCCGGCGCAAGGTTGTCGAACTGGTAGAAACCCGCCGCGTCGGTGGTCGCCGTCATGCCGGTGGAATTGCCGTTGGCGTCCAACAGCGTCAACTGCGCGCCGGGAAGGGGCGAATCGCCCGAGTCGTAAACGCCGTTGTCGTTGGCGTCGAAATAGACGTACCCGCTCAGCGTGATCGGCAGGGGAGTCTGTTGCATCGACGCCAAAATGCCGGCTGTGAAGATCGGTTCGGGCGGAGCCGCCGGCGGCATGTTCGTGGTGAATATCGCCGACGAATTGTCGTAATTGTCATCCGGAAGGTCCAAGGCGTACGTGCTGACCGGGTCGGCATACGCGTTGCGAAAGAAACCATCGATCGTCGTGGTCTGATAATGCGGTGCGCTGAAGACCGCTTCGAACGACGTGCCGTCAAAATCGGCGCCTTCCACAACCCGGGTGGCCTGGCCGCCCGACCACGATTGCATGATGTCGAAGTTGACTTTCAGCACCAAGCGGCCGCCCGCCTGAAAATCCTGCGCCGCGAACTGGATGTGCAACAAGGTAGAATCGTTGCTGAGCGTGACGACGGGCTGAACCGTTCCCGACCACTCGACGACTTGCAGGGGAACGCCAGCCATTGTGCCGCCAATGCTGCTCGGGGCCGTGTGGAAGAACACATCGCCGTCCACCGGGCTGGTCACCGTAAACTGCGGGTCTCCGCCGCTCAGCTTGTGAGTGTCGATATAGAGATCCGTCATGGAAGTTGACGCTGCCCCGCCGTTCCAACTGATATAGAGCAAGCTGCCAATCGAGTCGTTGCCGTCGTGCGGCTGGTAGTACGTTGCCCCGACGTTGAGTGCCGGCGCGACGACCGACAAGAATTGCCGCGATTCCATCTGCTCGAACCGGCAGATGCGCAACCGCGAAGGGGCGCCGGACTTCTTGTCGTGCGGCCGGGGTACGGAATGCCTTGCATGCCATAAGTGAAGCAATCCCACAGCAACCTCCATGTCGATTTCTTCGGCCGCTACTCGGCCCGCGCGGGAGCGGTCCGCTGCGTGACTTTTTTTGCGTCCTGGCTATTGGCCGTCTTGTCTTGGTTCTGATTCTTCACATCCCACAGGCGAACGGTCGTGTCGTAGCCGCCCGAGATCAGCGTGCCCGCCTGCCCATGAAACGCCAGCGTCGTGATCGAGCCGGTATGGCCGACCAGGCAGCATTGCTCCTGGCGCGTTGCCATGTCCCAGAGGTGGATCACGTTGCCGCTGCCGGCCGAGGCCAGCATGTCGGGCCCGCAGAAGCAGAGCGCCAGCACTTCACCAGGCCTTTCGGGCAGATCGGCCACAGGCTTGTTCGTCGAAGTATCGAACAGACGCACGATGCGCTGTTGACCGCCCTCGGCCAAAAACTTTCCGTCGGGCGAGTAGGCCAGGGCGTAAACGCGCCGCGAGGAGACCCGCACGTCGGCCACTTGTCGGCCGCTGCGGACGTCCCAGATGCGGACTGTGCCGGCCCGGCCTGCCGCGGCCATCCGTGCGCCGTCGGGCGAGAAGCTGATGGCGCGGATGTCGCTGCCCGGCGCGGCCAACTCGCGGATTACTCCACCCTTCTCGACGTCCAACAGCAGCACCTTATCGTCGAACCCCGCCGCCGCCAGCATCCGCCCGTCGGGACTGAACACCAGCGTGTAGATCACTTGGGGCGACTGCGACAGATCGTGCGTCAGACTAGCGGGGCCCGAATCCCAGAGGCGGATCCGCCGATCGGCGCCGGCAGTGGCCAAGAACTGGCCGTCGGGATGAAACGACGAGGCCTTCACCCAATCGGTGTGCGACTTCCACCGGTGCACCAACTCGCCGCTCTGAAGATCGAAGACCCGGACCAGGTGGTCGTCGCCGACGGCCGCCAAGAACCTTCCGGTCGGATCGAGCGCCACGCTGGAGATTACCGGCGTCTTTTCGTCGGTGCTCGGCGCGACCAAGTCAATCACTCGGCTGGCATTGACCTGGGGGACCGATTCCGCCCGGGCCATTCCACCGGCGATCCAGCCAGCCGCCAGAACAATGCCGCACGCCCAGAGAAGGGATCGTTTGCACGTCATATTGCCACCCCTACAAAGACAGTCGCTCACCGATACGCCACATCCGCCGCACGCCCGGTGCGCAATGGTTCTTTGTCTATTCATCGGCCATTGCCGACTGAAGAGAGCGGGAACTTTTGTGATGGACAAGATGGGTAAAATGGGAAAGCTGATGGCCTTTGCGTTTAACCTGGCGGCCAACGGTCGCCGGAATCCAGCTCGATTCGGGAATTCTCCGCGGCGGTTATGAGCCGCCGGATATGTCTCGATCCCGCAGTGCGCCGAGTGTGCCCACCGCCTTGTCAACCGCGCGTTCGAAAGCCTATACTGGCGTTTTCTGGGCTGGGCTTGCGAACAGGCTTGGCCTTGGAAATGGGAAGCTGGTGAGAATCCAGCACGGCCCCGCCACTGTGATCGGCGACGAAAGCCGCAGCATGGGCCACTGTCCCAACCGGGATGGGAAGGCCGCGGCCGGTAGGTTGACCCGAAAGTCAGGATACCAAAAGGTGCTTCGTCGCCGTCCAGCCGTGGGCGGCGACAGTGCGTGCCTTCGCGGGAAGGTCCTCGTCGTCGTTGCGCATCAGGGCCGCTGCTCGTCGAAGGTTGGGCCTTTTTGTGCGACGACCAGCGCCATGACGCAGCCCTCCGGCGACAACCGCGGAAAAGTTTGCCTCGTCGGGGCCGGTCCGGGCGATCCCGGCTTGATCACCGTGCGCGGCGCCCAATGTCTGGCCGAAGCCGAGTTGGTGCTCTACGACTATCTGGTGAATCCGCTCTTGCTCAAGCATGCGCCGGCGGCGGCCGAACGAGTCTGCCTCGGCCATCCGCATGGCGGCCGGGAGATGCTCCAGCAAGAGGTGAACCGCCGCATGATCGATGCCGCCCGCCAAGGCAAGCGCGTGGTGCGCCTCAAGAGCGGCGATCCGTATCTCTTTGGTCGCGGCGGCGAGGAAGTGGAAGTGCTCGCCGCGGCGGGCATTTCCCACGAGGTCGTGCCGGGCGTGACGGCCGCCTTCGCCGCGGCCAGTCATGCGGGCATTCCCATCACCCATCGCGACGTGGCCTCGGCCGTGGCGTTGGTGACGGGGCACCGCCGCGGCGATAACGGCGGCGCGGAGTTCGACTACCGGTCGTTGGCCCGCTTTCCCGGCACGCTGGTCCTTTACATGGGAATGACCACTTCGCGCCAGTGGAGCGAGGCGTTGATCGGCGGCGGCCGCTCGCCCGAGACGCCGGTCGCCATCGTTCGCCGCGCGAGCTGGCCCGACCAGGAAACGGTCCGCTGCACGCTGGGAACGGTGGCCGACGTGATCCAATCGCAGACGATTCGCCCGCCGGCCGTGATCGTGATTGGCGATGTCGTCGGCCTGACGCCGCAGAAACCGTCGGAGTGAGGATTGTTCCATGGCCAAACGCGTTCTGCTGCTGCGGCATGCCCCGATCGCGGCTGATCATCTCGGCCGGTTGATCGGCGCCAGCGATGTGCCGTTGGACCCGGCGGGACGGCAACGGGTGGCCGCTTCGGCCAGTCGCGTTCTGCGATGGAACCCGGAAGCCTGCTATTGCAGTCCGCTTGAGCGCTGTCGGCAGACGGCCGCGGCCGTGGCGCCCGATCTGCCGCTGACGGTCGATCCCGATCTCCGCGAAATCGACTTCGGACGCTGGGAAAAACGGACATTTGGCGAAGCGGCCGCGACGGACCTCACGCTGTTGGGTCGCTGGGCGAAGTTCGACGCCGATTTTGCCTTCCCTGGCGGCGAAAGCATTGGGAGCTTTCTGGCCCGCGTGCAATCGGCCGCCAATCGCTTGATCCAAGCCGAGTATCAGACCGTCTTAGTCGTCACTCACGGCGGCGTGATCCGCACGATGATTTGCCATCTGCTGGGGATCGAGCCGCGGAAGTACTCGGCGTTCGACGTGCCTTATGCGGCGATGGCCGTGATTGACCTTTTCGACGGTCGCGGCGTGCTTGCCGCCCTGCGCCGCCCGAGGCGGCGGAGGACGGACATGGCTAGGATCATGCTCGTGACCGGCGGATGTCGCAGCGGCAAGAGCGCCTACGCGCAGCAGATGGCCGAATCGCTGCCGCCCGCGCGGCTCTTCGTGGCCACCTGCCCGGTGACCGATGACGAAATGCGGCGCCGCATCGAGCAGCACCAATCGGCCCGTCGCGGTCGCGGCTGGGAAAACGTCGAAGAGCAAATCAACCTGGCCGGCGTCTTCCAACGCCACGCCGGTCACAACGTGTTGCTGGTCGATTGCGTGACTTTGTGGGTGAACAACCTGATGTATTACGCCGAGCGCGAAGGACGGCAGATTGCCGACCATCAGATCGCCGACGAGTGCGCCGGCCTGCTCGATGCGGCTCAATCGCTTCGCGGCACGCTGATTTTCGTTACCAACGAGGTCGGCATGGGCGTGGTGCCCGAAAATGCCGCGGCCCGGCGCTATCGCGACCTGGTCGGCCGAGCCAACCAATTTCTCGCCGCTGCGGCCGACACGGTCACGCTGATGTCATGCGGAATCCCGCTAATTCTGAAATCTCTCCCCTCTCCGGCTGGAGAGGGGACCAAACACCAAACACCATGAATCTGCTCAACGACACGCTATCGCGAATTGTTCCCCAAGATGCCGCCTGGCGGGCCAAGGCCAAGGCGCGGCTGGACCAACTCATCATGCCCCATTGGGCGCTGGGGCGTTTGATGGACTTGGCTCTCGACCTGGCGGGCATGACCCGCTCGTTGCGCCCGCCGGTGGCCCGCAAACTGATCGTCACGATGGCCGGCGATCATGGTGTGGTGGCTGAGGGCGTGAGCAAGTATCCGCAGGAAGTCACGCCGCAGATGGTGCTGGGCTTCGTCGGCGGCATGGCGGGCATCAACGCCCTGGCGCGGTTGGCCGGCGCCCGGGTAGTTGTGGTCGACATGGGTGTGGCCGGCGATCTCGACGGCCTGGCGGGCGAGGGGAAAATCATTGATAAGAAAGTTGCCCGCGGCACGGCCAACATGGCCGTCGGGCCGGCCATGACCCGCCCACAGGCCGTGCAGGCCGTCGAAGCGGGTATCGAAGTCGTCAATTCGCTGGCCGATGCGACCGACGTTTTCGGCACCGGCGACATGGGCATCGGCAACACCACACCCTCCACCGCCGTTGTCGCCGCGTTGACCGGACAATCGGTCGCCGCGTTGACCGGCCGCGGCACGGGCATCGACGACGGGCAGTTGGCCCACAAGATCACCGTCGTCGAAAAATCGCTGGCACTCAATCGGCCCGATCCGGCCGATGCCCTGGATGTGCTGGGCAAGGTGGGCGGCTTTGAAATTGGCGGCATTGCCGGCGTGGTGCTCGGGGCGGCCGCCCGGCAACGGCCCGTGGTGATCGACGGCTTTATTTCCACGGCCGGGGCGCTCGTGGCCCATGCTTTGTGCCCCGCGGCGGGCGAATATCTTGTTGCCGCCCATCGCAGCGCCGAGCCGGGCCACCGGGCGATGCACGCCCGCTTGGGCAAGGAGCCGCTCTTGGACCTCGGCCTGCGATTGGGCGAAGGCACCGGCGCGGCCCTGGCCATGAACCTGGTCGAAGCGGCCCAGCGAATCCTCACCGAGGTGGCCACGTTTGACGAAGCCCACGTCTCGAAGGCCCAGTCATGAAGCAGCTCTTGGCAGCCTTGCGATTCCTCACGATCCTGCCCCTGCCGGGAAGCGGGGGCACGGCCGAAGACGCGCTGGCCGGCAGCGTCCCCTGGTTTCCCGTGGTCGGGCTGCTGTTGGGCGCCGTGGCAGCCGCCGCGGCCTGGGCACTTTCGTTGGCGGCACCGCCGATGGTCGTGGCCGCCCTGATCGTGATCCTCTTGCTGAGTTTTTCCGGCTGCCTGCACCTCGACGGGCTTTCTGACACGGCCGACGGTTTTTTCAGTTCCCGCTCGCGCGAGCGAATCCTGGAGATTATGAAGGACAGCCACATCGGGGCGATGGGTGTGGTTGCGATCGTTGGCGTGCTGCTGCTGAAGTTTGCGGCGTTGGCGTCGCTTCCGGACGCGAAGCTTTGGCCCGCCGTGCTGTTGATGCCGCTGGCCGGGCGGTCGGCGATCGTCTTGCACATGGCACTGTTGCCCTACGCCCGGCCGGATGGATCGGGGAAAGTCTTCTACCGCCGTCGGCCGCGTTGGGCGGCGGCTTGGGCAATTGCCGTGCTGGTCGCGGTCGCGTACGGCGTGCGGGGCACCGAAGGCCTCGTGATCGGGGCCGGCTGCCTCGCGGTGACGCTGGCCTTTTCCGGCCTATGTCTATCACAAGATCGGCGGCGCGACCGGCGACACGCTGGGGGCCGTCTGCGAAATCATCGAAGCGGTGCCGGCGGTGACGCTGGCCATGGCCCCGCTTTGTGCTACGAGGTGAACGGTGGCAATGCGACACGGCGGAAACCTGCGAGAATTGGCCCGGCAGGCCGGACGGGATCGAGATCAGATTCTCGATTTCAGCGCCAGCATCAATCCGCTGGGCCCGCCCGAGTCGCTCCGTGCCGTGCTGACCCGGGGCATCGACCGGCTCGTCCACTATCCCGATCCCGATTCGGCCGAGATCGTCGCGTTGCTGAGTGGGCGGCACGGCGTGTCGCCGGAGCAGATCGTTGTCGGCAACGGATCGAGCGAGTTGTTCCACGCCCTGGCGCGAGCGATTCCCTTTCAGCGGGCGATGATTCCCGTGCCGTCCTACGTCGATTATGCAGCATCCGTGCAAGCCGCCGGCCGTGAGGTTCAATTCCTGCCGCTCAATGAGAGCCAAGATTTCACCATCGATTGGCAGGTCTTGGAGACGACGCTCCGCGGCAACGAGATCGTGATGCTCGGCCAGCCGAACAATCCCACCGGCCGGGCATTCGAGCCGGACGCTCTCGCCGCGATTGCCGCCCGGCATCCGCCCATTACCTTCGTCATCGACGAGGCGTTCGCCGATTTCATCGAGGGCTACCGCTCGCTGGCCGACCAACCGGCGTCGAATATCATGGTGGTCCGCTCGTTGACGAAGTTCTACGCCATCCCGGGCCTGCGGCTGGGCTACGCCGTGGCAAGCGCGGCGGCGGCCGAGCGAATCCGCGGCCAGATTCCACCCTGGTCGGTCAACGTGCTGGCCCAGGAAGCGGCCGCCGTGTTGCTTGCGGACGAACCATACGCCCGCCGCAGCGTCGCGATGGTTGCCGAACAACGTCGCCGCCTCGCCTCGGAGTTGGCAGGCCTGCCCGGGCTGCACGTCTACCCGAGCGTGACAAACTTCCTGTTGGTTCGATCGGATCGAGCGGGGTTCAAGGCCTCGGAACTGGCCGAGCGGCTGCTCGGCGACGGCATTGCCATCCGCACATTTGCCGCGAATCAGGACCTCGACGATCGATTTTTCCGCGTGGCCGTGCGAACGGAAGAAGACAACCGGCGGCTGTGCGATGTCTTGGCCGTCGCGCTCGGCGCATCCCGCCGCGTGCCGGTGAAGCCGCGCCGCGCCGCAGCCCTGATGATCCAAGGCACCAGTTCCAACGCCGGCAAGAGCGTTCTGACGGCCGCGCTGTGCCGGATTCTGCTGCAGGACGGCGTGCGCGTGGCGCCGTTCAAGGCGCAGAACATGTCGCTGAATTCGTTCGTCGCTCGGGGACGGCGAGATGGGCCGAGCCCAGGTGGTGCAGGCCCAGGCGTGCCGGCTGGAGCCCGACGTGCGGATGAACCCGATCCTGCTGAAGCCCAATTCCGACACCGGCTGCCAGGTCATCGTGCGCGGCCGGCCGGTGGGCAACATGCGGGTGGGCGAGTACGTGCGTTACAAGCCGCAGGCCTTTGCCGCCGCGAAGGCGTGCTACGACGGGCTGGCGGCCGAGTTCGACGCGATCGTGCTCGAAGGGGCCGGCTCGCCCGGCGAAGTGAATCTCAAGAGCCACGACATCGTCAACATGCGGATGGCCGAACATGCCGACGCGCCGGTGCTGGTGGTGGGCGACATCGACCGCGGCGGCGTGTTCGCCTCGTTCGTCGGCACCATGGAAGTGCTGGCCGCGTGGGAACGCCAGCTGCGTGGCCGGCTGGATCGTCAACCGCTTCCGCGGCGACGCCGGCCTGCTGGGCCCGGCACTGGATTACACGCTGCGTGCACACCGGCCGGCCCGTGCTGGGCGTGGTGCCCTGCTCTGCCGGTCATCGGGCTTGCCGCAGGAAGATTCGGTCGAGTTCAAGAGCGGCGCCCTTGATCAGGCCGGCGGCGACGGGCCGGGCGTGGAGATCGCCGTGATCGATCTGCCGCACATCTCGAATTTCACCGATTTCGACGCCTTCCGCGTGGAGAGCGACGTGCGGCTGCAGATCGTCCGTTCGGCCGCCGAGCTGAACGGTCCCGACGCCGTGATCATTCCCGGCAGCAAAAACACGCTGGCCGATCTGGACTATCTCCGCCGCAGCGGGCTGGCCGCAGCGGATCGACCGCGCTGGCCGCGGCAGGCGCAGACGCGAGATCGTCGGCATTTGCGGCGGCTTCCAGATGCTCGGCCGCGAAATCCGCGATCCGCTGGGGATCGAGTCGGCCGCCGGCGACTGCCGCGGACTGGGACTGCTTGATGCCAGCACCGTGATGGCGGCCGAAAAAACGCTCGTCCGCACGTCCGCCCGGCACGCGCCTTCGGGCCTGGACGTGGCCGGCTACGAGATCCATCACGGGCAGACCGTCGATGGGCACGTGCTCGCCGCTGCTGACGAGCACGACGGCCAGGTCGTCGGCATTGCCGCCGAGGACGGGCGCATCTGGGGCACTTATCTGCACGGCGTGTTCGACGCCGACGCGTTCCGCCGCTGGTTCGTCGATCGGCTCCGCGTGCGCCGCGGTCTGCCGCCGCTCGGCCAACCGGGCGGGCACTACGACATCGAGCCGGCCCTGGATCGGCTGGCGGATGTGGTTCGCAGCCAGCCTGCGCATCGACGAGATTTACCGGCTGATGGGACTGCGATGAGACTTGAGTATCAAGTCCTGATTGCCGTCGCGCTCGATCTGGCGCTTGGGCGATCCCCGCTGGCTGCCGCACCCGGTCCGCGGCATCGGCCGGCTGGCCGCGATGGAGCGGAGACGCTCGCTCGCCGGCTGCTGGGCCGACGCGCATCGCCGGATGCGTGGCAGCGATGGCCGTCGTACGCTGACGGTCGGGCTGGCAGCCTGGGGGGCGATCTACTCGGCCGGCCGCTGGCATCCACTGGCCGCCGATGCTGGTGGCCATCGTGCTTGATCTACACGACGATCGCCGCGCGCGACCTGGCCGGCACAGCATGGCCGTGTTTCGCCGCGCTGGCGGCCGGCGACCTGGCCGAAGCCCGGCGGCGCGTGCGGCCGATCGTGGGCCGCGACACCGAGCGGCTGGACGCTGCCGGGCGTGGTCCGGGCGGCCGTGGAAAGCGTGGCCGAGAGCACCGTGGACGGCGTGACCGCGCCGCTGTTCTTCGCGGTCGTTGCCGGGCCGGTCGGGGCGATGGTCTACCGGGCGATCAACACGCTGGATTCGATGTTCGGCCATCAGGACGAGCGCTATCGCCAGCTTCGGCTGGGCGGCCGCGCGGATCGACGACCTGGCCAACTACCTGCCGGCGCGGCTCACCGCGCCCTCTGGTCTGCCTGGCCGCGCTGCTGCTGCGGCAGCGACCGCTGGGCGCCCTGCGAATCCTGCTCCGCGACGGGCGCAACCACGCCAGCCCCAACGCCGGCCTGGCCGAGGCCGCCATGGCCGGGGCGCTGGGCGTGCAACTCGGCGGCCTGCAACTGCTACGACGGCCAGCCGCTGGAGAAACCGACCATCGGCGATCCCTCGACGCCCTTGCCGCCGCGGCACATTCGCCGGGCCAACGCCATGATGCTTGACGCCGCCTGCGCGCTGCTGCTTCCGTGAGCGGCCGGCGTGGCGGCCCGCCTGGGTACGGCAGTTTACTCTCTGGCATCGCTGGAGGACCGCCGCATGAATCCCCGGACGTGCGAATCCTCGTCTTCACCGGCGACGGCAAGGGCAAGACCACGGCCGCCTTGGGCATGGCCTTCCGCGCCAGCGGCCACGGCCTGCGCACCTGCATCGTCCAGTTCATCAAGGCCGACCCCACGGTGGGCGAAGTGGCCGGCCGCCGCGGCTCCGGACATCGAGATCCGTCAGGCCGGCCTGGGATTCCTTCCGCCCGGCCGACGACCCGCGATTCGCGCGTGCACCGCGAGCCGCCCAGCGAGGGCTGGCCGAAGGCGGCCGAGAGTCATCGCCAGCCGGCGATGGCACGTCTGGTGATCCTCGATGAGATCTGCGTGGCCGTGGCCAGGGACCTGCTCGACGAAGCAGCAAGTCGCCGAGTCCTGCAGCAGGCCTCGCCGGAGATCTGCATCGTGCTGACCGGCCGCGGGGCCACGCCCGGCCTGGTGGCCATGGCCGACACGGTCACCGAAATGCGTCGCGATCAAACACGGCCTGGCCAACGGCGATCGCCGCAGAACGGGGGTCGAACGATGAAGGAAGCTTGTCCCAGACTGGTGATTGCCGGCAACCGGCAGCGGCGTGGGCAAGACCTCGCTCACGCTGGGGCTGGCCCGCTGCCCTGGCGCGGCGGGGGCTTCGGGTGCAGACCTTCAAGGTGGGTCCCGATTTCCTCGATCCAACCTACCTGGCGATGGCCTCCGGCCGGACCTGCTACAACCTCGACGGCTGGATGACCTCGGCGAGTATGTCGGACGAGCTCTTCGCCCGGGCGACGGCCGACGCCGGACATGGCCCTGATCGAAGGCGTGATGGGCCTGTTCGACGGGGCCTCGCCCGACGCGCTCGAAGGCAGCACGGCCGAGATCGCCCGCTGGCTGGACGCGCCGGTGCTCTTGGTGGTCAACGCCCACGGGGCGGCCCGCAGCCTGGCCGCGACGGTCCACGGGTTCGCCGCAGTTCGAGCCGGGCGTGCGCGTGGCCGGCGTGATCGCCAACCAGGGCGGCTCCGCGCGGCATCGCCGCGTGGCTGGCCGAATCGCTGACCGCGGCCGGCGCTGCCGCCGCTGGTGGGCGTGCTGCCGCGCGACGCGCTGCCGGCACTTGCCCAGCCGCCACCTCGGTCTGGTCGCCGCCGACCAGGCCGGTCTTTCGCCCGCAACTCTCGACCAATTGGCCGACGCCTGTGGACAACACGTCGATATTTCCATGTTACCTGAGACTGGCGCAGTCGGCGAAGCGATCAAGACGTCCCCTCTCCGGGCACCGACCGAACGTTGGTCGCGGACGACGGCCGCCGCCGCGCGTTCGCTGGGCATCGCCCGCGATGAGGCATTCCATTTCTATTATCCCGACAACCTGGAATCGCTCGAAGCGAGGCGGGCGTCGAGTGGTCACCTTCTCGCCGCTTGCCGATACGCGCGCTTGCCGGAGGATCTCGACGGCCTCTACTTCGGCGGCGGCTATCCGGAGTCTCACGCCGAACGGCTGGCGGACAATCGCCGAATGCTCGAAGCGGTCCGCGATTTCGCCGCCTCGGGCCGGTCCGTCTATGCCGAGTGCGGCGGGCTGATGTACCTGGGCCGAACGCTGACGACCGTTCGACGGCGTCGCAGCGCCCGATGGCCGGCGTGTGCCGATCGAAACCGCCATGCTCGCCAAGCTCAAGGTGCTGGGCTACGCCGAGGTCGCGCTGGACCGGCCGACAGGCTTTGGGGAGCCGCCGGGGCAAGTCGCCCGCGGGCACGAGTTCCATTACTCCGAGATCACCGCCGACGATGGCCCGACCGACGGCTGGCAGCCGGCCTACACCGTTCGGCGGCGCGGCGTCGAGCCGGCCGCGGCGGGTTTCGCCAGAGCGCATCTGCTGGCCAGTTACGTCCATCTGCACTGGGCGTCGCGGCCCGACGCGGTCCGCCATTTCCTCACTTGCTGCAAGGAACGATTATGAACTCACGCGGCCGATTTGCTGGGCATTCTCATCATCGGCCACGGCAGCCCGCGGGCCGAGGCCAACCGCGGCTTCTGAGGCGCTGGTCGAGCGGATCGCCGCGCGGCTGGGCGTAACGGACGTCCTGCCCGCGTTCTTCTCTATCGCTCGGCCCAACATCCCCGACCAGGTGGCCGAACTGGCCGGGCGGGGGCTGCGGCGGATCGTGCTCATGCCCTATTTTCTCTACTCCGGCCAGCACGTGACGGTGGACATTCCGGTTCAACTCGATCGAGTGCCGCCGGCAGTTTCCCGAGATCGCGATGGAGTTGCTGCCGACGCTGGAAAACGATCCGGCCCTGGAAGAACTGATGGTCGAGCGGCTGACGCCGCTTCTGAGCGATGAAAAATCGCTGCCCAGCGAGCGGGCGGGCCATCGAACAGCGGAGCTACGAGATCATCGACCGGCAACTCCAGGACCGGCACCGATGCGGATCCGGCGGTCCGGCAGATCGTCCGCCGCGTGATCCATGCCACGGCCGATTTTTCCTTCGCCCGCACGCTGCCATCCATCCGCAGGCCGTCGAGCGAGGACAGGCGGCCTTGGCGGCGGGCAAGCCGATCGTCTGCGACGTGCGGATGCTCCAGGCGGGGATCACCAAGAACGCGGAACGAAGTGGTTTGCGCTGATCGACGATGCCGAAGTCGCCGCGCTGGCACGCCGGAACGGTTGCTACCCGGGCGGCAGCGGCGATGGAAAAGCTCGCGCCGCGGCTGGACGGTGCGATCGTGGCGGTGGGCAACGCCCCCACCGCGTTGTGGAAAGTGATGGAGATCGCCCGCGCGCGGCGGCCCGCGGCCGGCGCTGGTGGTCGGGCTGCCGGTGGGACTGGTCGGGCGCGAGGGAATCGAAACTGGCGCTCATGCGAAAGCGATCTGTGCTATATCACCAACACCAGCGCCCGCGGCGGCAGTCCCGTCGCGGCGGCGGCCGTCAATGCCTTGGCCAAATTGCATCACGAGGAGCCATAAGTGATGTGGAAACGCAGAATCACCATCGCGTTGCTGTGCGGCGGCGTCCTGGTCGCTTTGTCCGGCGTCGGCCCGTGCCATGCACATTACGGAAGGAATCTTGCCGCCCGACTGGGCCGGGTTTTGGTTCCTGGTGGCGGCGCCGTTTGTCCTCTGGGGGCTGCGTACGGTGAAGCGCCGCCGGGCCGAGGACCCGCGGTACATGCTGTTGGTGGCCATGGTCGGCGCGGCAATCTTCGTGATCTCTTGCATGCCGGTGCCCATTCCCGTGATCGGCAGTTGCTCGCATCCGTGCGGAACGGGCCTGGGCGCGCTGCTGATCGGCCCGGCGCCCACGGTGGTTGTGGCCAGCATCGCGCTGTTGTTCCAGGCGATGTTCCTGGCCCACGGCGGCCTCACCACGCTGGGGGCTAACGTTGTTTCGATGGGCGTGGTCGGCGCGTTCACCGCCTATGGCGTGTTCCACCTGTTCCGCAGCGCCCGATGTCCGTGGCTGGTGGCGGCATTTCTGGCCGGCGTGCTTTCCGATTGGGCCACCTATGCCACGACCTCCCTGGAACTGGCCAGCGCCCTGCACGACGGCGGCTCGTTTGGGGCCATGTTCGTCACCGTAATGCTGGCTTTCGTGCCTACGCAACTTCCGCTGGGCATTGCCGAAGGCTTTTTGACGGCGGTGGCCTACCGGTTCGTTTGGGATCGCCGGCCCGAATTGCTGCGTCTTCCCTCTTTCGCAGAACCGCTGACGGGAGAACAGGCGTGAGAAACCGATGCATCGTTGTCGCAGGAATGGCGTTGATCGCGGCCGCCTGTTGCCGTGCGGCCGTCGGCGCCGAAACGAATGTTGGTGCAGAAGTTGCACTGCCGCACCCGGACGATCGGGGTGGCACTGCAACGGCCACCCCGACGGCCCGCTGGAAAGGCGTCGATGAAACGGTGATCGAAAAAACAGCCATTGAGGCCGGCCATCCGCCGCGTGAACCCTACATCAACACCGACCAAGGCGACCTGTTGCTATTCCTGTTCCTCACGGCCGGCGCGGTGGGCGGCTTCATCGCCGGATACGCGTTCCGCGCCCTGTTTCCACCGAAGGAAAAATCATGACGCGTTCGGCGCACGAATTGTTCTCGATGCAGCACATTTCCGGCGATCGGTGGCTCGCGCGGCTGGACGCCCGAATCAAGCTGCTGGTGGCGCTGGCCGCGATTCTGGCGGTGCTGCTGTCGACGCACGTTTGGCTTCCGCTGGCCACGTCGGCCTGCTGCGCGGCGATATTGCTGGCTTCAGGGGCGGCTCGGGAGCATGTTTGCCGCGTTGGCCGGCCCGCTCGGATTGGCCGTGGTCGTGTGCCTGTTGCGGGCGTTCATGATCGGCGTGATGCCGCTGGTCTCCTTCGACGTCGGTCCCTGGCGGCTCATCTTGACCAGCGAGGGCCTCATGGACGGCGGGCTGATCGCTTCACGCGTGCTCGGTTCCATGAGCGTGATCGTCGTGTTGTGCGCGGCAACACCCGCCGGCGGCATCTTCGCCGCGCTCCGCTGGGCCCGGCTGCCACGCACATGGGTCGAGTTGGCCATGCTCATGTATCGCTACATCTTCACGCTGTTCGACCAGGCCCTCAGCGTGCTCTCGGCTCAAAAAATCCGCTTGGGTTACGCCGGCCTGCGGCGGTCGCTTCGCTCGATGGGCGCCTTGGGTGGCGTCGTGCTGCTGCGCTCGATCGACCAGGCCGAAAAGACGCACGAGGCGATGGTCGTCCGCGGCTACGAGGGCCTGCTGCCGATCCCCGCGCCGCCGGCCCTCCGCGCCAAGGACATGAGCCTCTTGGGCGGATGCCTGGCGGCCATCGGTTTGGCTTACTTCCTGGCAGAAAGGTGTTTCTGGTGAACCCCCGCAACGGCGAACTCGCCGTCGAAGCCGCCGGCGTCAGCTACACCTATCCCGACGGGATCGAGGCGCTGGTGGACATTTCCTTGGCGGCGGCGCCGGGCGAGTTCGTTGCCGTCATGGGCGCCAACGGCGCCGGCAAGACGACGCTGATGAAGATCCTCCTGCGCCTGCTGCAACCGCAAAAGGGCGAGGTCCGCCTGGCAGGACGCAACATCGCCGCCTTGCGGCCCGCCGACCTGTATCGCCAGGTGGGCATGGTCTTTCAGAATCCGGCCGACCAACTCTTCGCCACCTCGGTCGAAGAAGACGTCGCTTTCGGCCCGCGAAACCTGGGCCTCGCGGAAGCGGAAGTCGCCGAGCGCGTGGACGACGCTCTGGCGGCGGTTGACGCCCTGTCGCTCCGCGGTCGGCCCATCCATCACTTGAGTTTCGGCCAACAGCGGCGGGTGTGCCTGGCGGGCGTGCTGGCCATGCGGCCGCCCATCCTGGTGCTCGACGAGCCGATCGCCGGCCTCGATCCCGTGAGCGAATCGCACATGATCGAGCTGTTGCTGCGGCTGAACCGCCGTGAAAAAACCACGATGATCCTTTCCACGCACTCGGTCGAACATGTTGCCCGTGTTGGCCCATCGCATCTGCGTGCTCAGCCAGGGACGCGTGCAGCAGGAAGGGCCGCCGGAAGCGATTCTTAGTGACGTGGCGGCCGTGGCGCGAGCGGGCCTGCGGTTGCCGCTGATCTCGCAACTGTTCCACGAGCTTGGCCGCGAAGAGGGGCTTGCCGCCGATCCGCTGCCGTTGAGCGTCGATCAGGCCCGCCGCCGCATCCTGGGCTGGATTGCCGACGGCGTCCGGGCCGATCGCTGTGAAGGAGGCCCGCCGTGAGCCTGCGAACCGGAATCACGACCGGCGCCTGCGCGGCCGCGGCAGCCAAGGCGGCCGCCACCGCATTGGCTGGCGGGCCGATTGCGGCCGAGACGGAAATCACTCTGCCTTCCGGCCGGACGATGGGCGTGCCGATCCTCGACGTGCATCTTTCCGCGGACGGCGCCGCAGCCGTCGCAGCGGTCCGCAAAGACGCCGGCGACGATCCGGACGTGACGCAGGGGCTGGAAGTCTGGGCCACCGTGTCGTGGAGCGAGGGCGGGGAAGTGACCTTCGCTGCCGGGGAAGGCGTAGGCACTGTCACGAAGCCGGGCCTGCAAGTGCCGCCCGGTCAGCCCGCCATCAATCCCGGCCCTCGCCGCATGATTGCCGCAGCCGTTCGCCAAGTCACATCGCGCGGCGTACGGGTGGAGATCTCTGTTCCCGGTGGGCGCAAGTGGCCGCGGCAACCTTCAACCCTCGACTCGGAATCACCGGCGGGCTTTCCATTCTCGGCACCACCGGCATCGTTCGCCCCTATTGCACGTGGGCGCTTCGCGACGCCCTTCGCTGCGCGCTCGACGTGGCCGCCGCGTGCGGCGTCGTCGCCCCGGTGCTTGTGCCCGGCAACATCGGCAGCCGGGCCGCTGGCAAGCACTTCGTGCTGGCCGACGAACAGTTGATCGAGGTGGGAAACGAGTGGGGATTCGTCCTGGATCGGCTTCCGTCGTATCCCTTCAAGAATTTCTTGGTGGTCGGCCATCCCGGCAAGCTGGCCAAGTTGGCGCAGCGGCAGTGGGATACGCACTCGGCGCGATCGGACCAGGCCGCACAGTACGTTGCCCGACTCGGCGGTGAGATGCTCGCTCGTTCTGTGGCGGAAAGCGCGACGTGCGAAGGCGTCTTCGCTTCGCTGGCTGCGGCGGAACGAAAGATGCTGGCCGATACGCTGGCGGCGCGGATCCGCTGGTCGATCGGCGGCCGGATCGACAATCGGATGCCCGCAAGCGTTCTGTTGGTCGACATGGCCGGTCAATGCCTGGGAAGCGATGGAGACCTTTCGCCATGGCAATGAATGCTGCCGCCTTCACCCCTTGTCCCTCTCCGGGCACCGACCGAAGGTTGGTCGGGAGAGGGGAGCACCTTGCCGGCAAGATTGTGATCGTCGGCTGCGGGCCGGGCTCGCCGGCCTACGTCACCGAGGCGGCGCGGCAGGCCGTTGCCCGGGCGGAAGTCCTGGCGGGCAGCCGACGACTGTTGGACCTCTTCCCCGACGGGCCGGCCGACAGAATCGCCGTCGATGCCGACGTTTCCGGGCTCCTCGATAAGATTGCGGATATTCGCGCGGCCGGGCGAATCATCGCAGCGCTGGTCAGCGGGGATCCATGCCTCTTCAGCCTCGCGCAGAGCGTTGCCAAGCGGTTTGGCCGCGAGCATTGCGAGCTGATTCCGGCAGTGAGTTCCGTGCAAGTGGCTTTTGCCCGGCTGGGACTCGATTGGGCCGAGGCTCGAATCCTCAGCGCCCACGCCGCAACGCCGAAAATCACGGAAGACGAACTTCGCCGGACCGATACGCTGGCCGTGCTGCTCGGCGCGAAAGATGCGCCTGCGCTGGGCCGCTGGGGCGGCACGAATGGTTGAGCTGAGCCATGCGACCGTGCTCTGCGAGAACCTCACCCTCGACGCGGAGCGTATCAGGCACGTTACGCCCGCGGAACTCGATTCGATCGACGCCGCGTCGCTGGCCATCGTCCTGTTCATTCGGAGGTCATTGCTCTCATGACAACCGGAACCTTGTATGGCATCGGCGTGGGCCCCGGCGACCCGGAGTGGGTCACGGTCAAGGCGGTCAAGGCGCTTTCCGCCTGCCGCCACGTGTATGTACCGAAAACCCAAGCCGCGGCGGAGAGCATCGCATTGGACATCGCCCGATCCTACCTTCGGCCGGACGCCGTGACGCACGAATTGACATTTCCCATGACGGCCGACGAGCATCTGCTGCGCGAATCGTGGCGCGAGGCGGCCCGGGAAGTCCATCGGACGCTGGCCGCAGGTGACGATTGCTGTTTCCTGACCCTCGGCGACCCGTTTCTGTATTCCACGTATGTCTATCTTTCTCGCGAATTGCGGGCGATTGACGCCGGCGCAAAAATCGTCACCATTCCGGGCATCACGGCGATGAGCGCCGCGGCGGCCGTCGCCGGTTTTCCCATCGGACAACAAAAGCGGCTTGTCACAATCGTGCCCGGCAGCGACGACATGGGCCAGTTCACAGCCTCGCTGGACCGCGGCGGAACTGTCGTGCTGATGAAGATCGGCCGCGGGCTGGAAACAGTGCTCGCGGAACTTGAATCGCGCAGGCCTGCTCGACCGGGCGGTGTTCGTTTCTCACGCCGGCATGCCACAGCAGGTCGTCGAGACCGATTTGCGGCGGCTCCGCGGAATGCCCGAGCATACCGGCTACCTGTCGATTCTGCTGGTTGATGCATCGCCGAGCAAGGGCGAGGCTCAGGGCCGGTCCATTTTTCGGCGGCAGGGCGTGGTTGGCGAAGAAACCGCCGGCCGGAAACATGGCCCCGTCCCCTTCCCACCCGCCGAGGAGCGGACGCCATGAAAGTCTATTTTGTCGGCGCGGGCCCCGGATCGCCCCAACTACTGACCGTCAAGGCCCTCGGATTGCTGCAAAACGCCGATTGCTGCATCTACGCCGGCTCGCTGGTCAGTCCCGAATTGCTGACTCTGCTGAAGCCGGCCGCCGAGCGCCACGATTCGGCCGGAATGAGCCTCGACGAGATCGTTGAAGTGTTCAAGCAGGCACGGCAACGAAACGTTGACGTCATCCGCCTGCACACGGGCGAACCGAGCATTTATGGCGCCATCGGCGAGCAGATGGACGCCCTCGACCGGTTGGGGATCGACTACGAAGTCGTGCCGGGCATCAGTTCGTTCCAGGCCGCGGCGGCTGCGCTGCGGATCGAGCTCACCGCGCCCGAGGTGGCCCAAACGATCATCCTCACGCGGACGCCGGGCCGCACACCCATGCCGCCGTCGGAAGACTTGGCACAACTGGCCCAGTCGCAGGCCACGCTGTGCATTTTCCTCTCCACCGAACGGATCGCCGAGTTGACCGGCATGTTGGCGGAACATTATGGGCCGGACTGTCCGGCCGCGATGGTGTATCATGCTTCGTGGCCTGACGAAAAAATAATCCGCGGCACGCTGGGCGATATCGCGGGGCGGATCGAGGCATCGGCCGTTGCGCGAACGGCCATCTTCCTGGCTGGCCGCACGCTTTCGCGTCCCCTGCCGCACGCCTCGAAGCTCTACGACGCCTCGTTCAGCCACGGTTATCGCAAGGGGGAACGGCCGTGAAGATCGCGCTGGTGAGCCTGAGCAACGAGGGGGCCCGCATCGCGGCTAAGCTCGCCCGCCACTTTCCCGAGGGCCGGATTTTTCTGCACTCCGGGGTCGACGAGTTGCCGAGCGCGACACGATTCGAGCGGGTGGTGGAACTGACGGCCGAGATGTTTTCGCGGTTCGAGGGGCTGGTTTATGTCGCGCCGGCGGGGCTGGTGGTCAGGGCCGTCGCTCCTTGCCTGAAGCATAAAACGGCCGATCCGGCCGTCGTGGTGGTCGACGTCGGCGGCACGCTGGGCCGTCAGCCTGCTGGGCGGCCATGAAGCGGGCGCCAACGAACTGGCGCTGGCCGTGGCCAATTGCCTCGGCGCCGAACCGGTGATCTCGACGACCACCGAAGCGGTCAAGGACCTGATCGTGGGCGTCGGCTGCCGGCGCGGAACCCTCGCCGAGGCGATCGTCGGCGCCGTGCGCGATGCGTTGGGCCAGGCCGGCGCCGAGTTGGCCCGTGTGCGATTGCTGGCCTCGGCCGACATCAAATCGGAAGAGCCCGGTTTGCGGCAAGCGGCGTGCGAGCTGGGGCTGCCCTTGCGGCTCGTCGCGGCCGAGGAAATTGGCGACAGCCGTCGCGAATTCGAGCATTCGCAGTTCGTCGAAGAAAAAGTGAATCTGCCGGCGGTCGCCGAACCTGCGGCGCTGTTGGCGGGAAGGAGGACCCGATTACTACTCCCCAAAACCATCATCAACGGCGTGACGGTGGCGATTGCGCGGGAAAGCTTTTTGCCGTCGGCATAGGGCCGGGCGGAAAGCAACACCGCACGCTCCGCGCCATTGAGGCCATCGCCCAGAGCCAGGTCGTGGTCGGCTACAGCCGCTATTTGGATCTGATCGCCGACTTGACCGACGGCAAGGAGCTGATTTCCTCCGGCATGACGGAAGAGGTCGAGCGCTGTCGCACGGCGTTGCGCCGCGCGGCGGCCGGCCGCACCGTAGCGCTGGTTTCCTCGGGCGATCCGGGTATTTACGGCATGGCCGGGCTGGCGATCGAGATGGCTGCCGCCGAGGGCATCGCCGTGCCGATCGAAATCGTGCCCGGTGTGACGGCTGCCAGCGCCGCGGCCGCCGGGTTGGGGGCGCCGCTGATGCTCGATTTCGCCGTGGTGAGTCTCAGTGACTTGCTGGTGCCGTGGGAGACAATCCGCGGCCGGATTCAGGCGATTGCCCAAGCCGACTTCGTTGTGGCCTTCTATAACCCCCGCAGTAAGAAGCGGGAGCGGCAATTGCAGTTGGCGGTGGACATCTTCCGCACGTTTCGCCCTGCCGAAACGCCGGTAGGCATCGCCACCGACGCCGGACAAGACGGGCAAACGTTGGTCGTCACCGATCTGGGCCACGTGCTCGAAGAGGAGATCGGCATGCGGAGCATCGTCATCATCGGCAACAGCGGCACGCAAGTGATCGGCGGCCGATTGGTCACCGCGCGGGGATACCGGCTATGATCCTCTTGTTGGGCGGAACGAGCGAGGCGCGGCCGATTGCCGCCCGGTTGACGCAGAGCGGCCGCCGGGTGCTGATTTCGCAGGCGACCGACGTTCCGCTGGAGATCGACGGGGATCCGAACCTGGAGATTCGCCGGCCCGCTGGACGATTGCCACCTCGAAACGCTCATTGACCATCGCTCCATCCGGGCGATTGTCGACGCCACGCATCCCTATGCGAAAACGATCCGCGAGACGGCCCGCCGGGTTGCCGCGAAGAAAGGCATCGCCTACTTGAGCTTCGTTCGCCCGCCGGTGCTCGGCGGCGTCGCCGAGGGGATCGAAGTGGCCGCCGATCATGCGGCGGCGGCGCGGGCGGCCTTCGCGCACGGCCGGCCCGTCTTGCTGACGACCGGCGCGAAGAACCTCATGCCTTACGCGGAGCAGTCGCGGCTCAACCGGCTGCCGCTGGTGGCCCGCGTGCTGGATCACCCCGACTCGCTGGCCGCCTGCCGCAGGGCGGGCATTCCGCCGCACGACGTGATCGCGGGCCGGGGGCCGTTCTCCATCGAGGAAAATCGCCGGCACATTCGCCACTTCCACATCGGCGTGCTCGTGACCAAAGACAGCGGCCAGGCTGGCGGCACGGACGCCAAGCTCGAAGCCGCGCGGGCCGAGGATTGCCGGGTGGTCGTCGTCCGGCGGCCGGCCCATCCTGACGAACACAGCTTTGCCGACATCGACACGCTGCTTGCGGCGCTGGATCGAATGGTCGAAAAGGAGGGAACGATCGAGTCCTGCATTGCTACTGGAACGAGGGCTCATGAAACGAGCCCGATTTCCCGGGAAAAAACGCTGGAATTGTTCCACAATCAACCACGGAACCAATAAATGAATCGGTACATGCCATTGGCAATCAACATGGCCGGGCAGCGGTGCCTGGTCGTGGGCGGCGGACGAGTCGCGGCCCGCAAGGTCGCGACGTTGGTCGATGCGGGCGCCGAAGTGATTCTCGTCGCGCCCAAGATTGCTGCGCCGCTTGGGAAGCTGGCGGAATCGGGACGGTTGCAGTGGCGGCGCGGCCCGTACGATCCGGCGATCGAGGGCCGATTTACGCTCATCGTGGCGGCCAGCGACGATCGCGCCCTGAATGGCCGCATCTGCCGCGCGGCCGACGCGCGAGGCATTCTCTCCTGCAACGTGTCCGAGGGAAATCGCTCGCGGGTCATTTTTCCGGCCGTCTGCGCCGACAGGCAGGTAACCGTAGCCGTCCACTCGCAGGGCCGCGACTGCCGGCTGTCGCAGAAAGTGCGTGACAACATCGCCGAGTGGCTGGCGGCGAGAGAGAGCGAGAAACCGGGGACGCCGGCTGATCGGTAGTTTTTTGTCGGGTGCGTTTCGCGCAGCCTACGGCCCTGTTGCATGGTAGGGGATGCAGGACGGCCGTTCCACGCGATGTTGACGCATCTTAACTTTTACGAATTTTCCCTATTGATCTGGGCAAAATCCATTTCACATTTCGAGCAACTTTTGGCGATGCGGATGTCCGAAGTCATTACGGCGTTGTAGGTTACGATGGAAGGCGAACATGGCCAGTGGAGACCCAGGGTCGAAAACCATGGCAAATTGGCGCTGTAAACGTGACAGAACGTGCTGAAAATGTCGCAGAACGTGCTGAAAACGTGAGAGTTCAAGGGTCGGGGGTCTTGGGTTTTGGGTCTTCGGTCGGGGATCAGGGGTCGGGGGTCGGGGATTGGGGGCCACTCTCCCCTCTCCCCTCTCCTCTGGCCCTTGTCCACTCCGCCTCGCCGAGGAACTGAAATCCACGTCCCCTCGCCCGCAAGTACGTAATTGGCCGGCGGTTAAAGCAAACGGGGGCACGCTGGCGTGTCCGTCGCGCCCACAATATCCCACGGCATGCTTTTCAAGCGCTCATAGATGGCCGGTTTTCAGCGCCCGCTGACACTGCCGAAAGGACACTCTCAATGCACGTACTCGGTAGCAGTGCGGGAAGGTCATCTGTAAGTACGTATTATTACGATGCGAGCAGGTTCGTCACCGGGGTTTTCCAGATAATGCCGCTGGGTACTTCGAAAGTGCGCAAAGGCGGTATGGCGGGCATCGACGTTCGTGACCGTGTGGCCAAATTTCAGAGCAACTTGACCTTCAAGGGGCAGGAGAATCTCATACCCAGGGTGACGAGTCTCGGGAGTGAAGCCTCCCGGAGGAAGTGTCAGCGCTGCAACTGTTACTTCGGTATCGGCCAGTCGGCGACAAGGAACCAAATAGGTCGCATTTGAGCCGGGCAGATATTCTGGTGGGACAGCACGCATGTCACTGAGACCTCTAGAAGGCAACTGAGGGTCAGATAGATTGCGAACGGCCACGGCATTTCGGACAACAGGAAAGAGGTACTCATAGAACAGAACAGGTTCTACCTCATAGATTGCAGCCAATTTGAGCAGGTCACTCGGTGTTACTGGTGCCATGCTGTGATGAAGACGATGAAACCGCGCACGATTGAATTCGTGCTCAGCTCCCCTAGTGGCTAGCTGATCGAGTGTTAGTGCAAAACCATCTTCGCGATAGTCAGGAGAGCACAGCAACCGCAATAGGCGACTAAGACTGAATCGATCGGCGATCTGCTCGGGAGGATCTGGGGTTGACCGAGAATCTAAACGATCACCTGCAATGGGATAGGGAGCTACCGTTGCTAAGAGTTCACGGGTTGCCCTGGATACAATGCGTGGTTTCGGTTGCTTTGCCCGCAAACCGTGGAACAGTTCAAAGCGCAGGCCGGAAGTCCGCATCCGGAGAACTAACAAATCCACCCACTCCTTAGTCGAGTTGAAGACGCAATGCTCCTGTTCGGCGTAGAAGTGAATGTAGTCCCACTTGTTTAGCCGGGTCCGCAAACCACAGCCTCGCAGAAGCAGATCGACGCTACCATCACGAACAAATAGCAGCTCATCACCGCAATGACTATGTATGTCGGAAGAACCACCTGGCTCAATCTGAACGCGTACAAAACTCGTACCGCACGCATCTGCAAGCCGGTGGCTGGGGATCGCGTACGAAATACCTTTTCCGTAAGCGGGATCGGACGGATCGTCTGTCGTCAAAAAAGTGCCGAGTTGTTGAAGTAGACAGACCTCCTCCGACGGAGCCGAGAAGAGGCCGTCAAGCAGAGGTCGGTGTACGCCATAACCGTGGGCAACAAAGAGGCAATCGTCGGACGTGAATTTGAGACAGCCATCACAACCGTCTTCAAGTGCTTCCGGCCCGCGCTTAACGAAGAGGTCGCCAACAGGCGTGCGCCACCGTGCCCCCCCTTCCGAAGCATTTTGTTTCAATCGGTCTCGGATGCGCGTTGCGACCACCTCCAAGGACAAATTTTGGTCCATCCGGAGCTGCCTAAGGAACACAGACAGATGCCGTCGTTGGACGGTCCTAACCGTATTACGAGTCATAACCTATTATACGCACGTATATTACGAATCTAGGTGTGTAGGTGTTGTCAGAGCATACAGCGACTGCCATCCAAATTCGTCCGTCACGAGTTTCATTGGATAGAACTACTCCGTTTCTGTCAAGTAGAATTCCGTCCCATTGGCCTATTTACATATAAGTCCCCGGTAGATAGTATCCGAGTAATGACGGCAGAGAAACGCCATTCCGGCAGGCTCTCGCGAGTCATTTGTCGGCTCCTGTAAACTCGTCGCACGAATAGAAGGGACCGTACATATGATTTCTCTCCGCGAGAGAAGGGACGTTGCTAGTTTCCTCGACTGGGTGGTGTGGGCTTACGGTGAGGATGTCCACAGATTGTGCATAGAACAGCTTAATCGACTGAGTGAGAGCAGGAGGTCGATCTTAAGGCGATTGTGGCCGAGTCGCGAAGACAACATGATGCGAAGGTGGCCCGCTTCATTAGCCCTATGGCATCGGTTCCTTTCGACGCGAGACTGGACTTGAGGTAGCTTGGTGTAGCGCGGATACGGGGTGTGTATCTTGCGCATATCTGCTGAGAGAGCCCATACCTCCTCCGTTGATTCGCCAGAGTTCCACTGGCGTGATAGCGCAAGGTCAATCTTTCGTGGTCTCGCCTGACTTATTCTGGCGTCCTGCTCCGGTTGCCGTTAAGGCATCTTGCAGCAATAGAGCCATCGCTTTGTACGAGCACGACACTCCTTGGGAGCTTTTCGCCGCCTCTAGTTCCATAGACACATGTCCACTAAAAGGAACGGTGGTGCCGTTTCCTATCTCGGCCGTGTCTTCTCGTCCGGCGACTTCAGCTAGCAACCTTAGCCAGGGGTAGAAATCATCTGCGCGGTTCACGTCATGATTAGGCTCGCGCAGGTTCACGAACGGAACATCGCCGAAATGGCCGCAACGGTGGTGCCCGCTGATATGGGCGTGAATGATCCTGCCTTTGACATCTGGACTTGCGTACACCCAACTGTGTTCAACGCGAGCGATGCGCCAATGAGCCACATCCAGATTAAATCCCACGCGACGGGTCAGGAGATCGTCAGGCGCGATTTTGCTAGCCAAGGATGCGAGAGTATTCTGATTGGACAGCACGAAGCACGGTCCTGGCTCTAATTCAAGCCCAAGGTAGCATCATAGGATCGGGACGGAAAGATTCCTGGCAAAGACATTTCCAATACGAATCCTGGCATGAGCGACATCTCCCCCCCCACCAATACATAGCCCTCGGCCCCCAACCGAAAAGCTCGCCCTTCTCGAATCGCGAATTCGACGAAGTCGAACGCCGGCCATGACTTGCGCCGCTTAACTTCCGAAAGAGCCACCTGACGTACTTCGAGAGGTCGCATCTTGTGATCCTCAATGAAAGTAGTGATTCTAATCGTAAACTACGAGTCGCATAATACTCTCCCCCGCCGCGTAGCAACTAGGGCCATTCCACGGTCGTAAGCCTTAGAGACAATCCGTAATCATTCGCGCGCTCGGCTGTCACTTTGCCATCGCTGCACAGCCCGACAGCAGTGGGTGGTATGTCAACATCCTTGATGGCGCTTAGTCGCGAAAGCTAGATGAATATGTGTTTCGCAACCGAGTCCGCGGCGCAGACGTTAAGCGCGCTACTGCCGGCAAGGCCCAGGGAGGCAAAGCCGGACAATTTGATGAAATCTCTTCGATTTTTCATGGTGGTCTCGGGGAAGAAAGGGGCGGGAGGGGTCAGACGTTGGGCGAAGGATTACGGATGACCAACGGTGGCCTACGGCTACAAGACGAAGGGATTGGGGATTAGGGATAGTTTTCAGTGTTCAGTTTTCAGTTTTCAGTGAACGGGCGAGGCCGGTCAGCATTTTTGAGATTTCCTTCAACTCCGCGACGAATCGGCTCATCTGATCGGCGGTGAGCATGCCGACCTTTGCGGCGATGTAACACTGGGTTCGCAACTCGGCAGCCGAGCCTCGGGCGACCCGTAGGAATCGGGTGAAGTCTTTGCCGCCGCGTTCCGCCCCCTCCGCGATATTCGAGGCGATGGAAATGGCGGCCCGCTGCATCTGATCACGCAATGCGAAGTCCCGACACTGGCGAAGCGTTTCATACACCTGCACTGCCAGTTGGCAGGCTCGCTTCCAAACTTCCAACTCCTCAAACGATCTATACATTCTCCAGTCCCCACTGAACACTGAACACTGAAAACTTCACACTGTCTTAAAGCATCACGTGACCCAGCGAGACAATCGGCAGCAGCGGAGAACGGGGGCAGGCGCACTTATGGACACACGACCGGCCGAAGGGGACAGTCCCATTTTTGCGGACTTCGCCGCGAAAATCGGGACAGTCCCCGTGAACGGTTACCCCCGGATTCGACCGCTACTTCTGGCCCTGCTTCTGGTTCTTCAGGCCCTCGGTCTTGAGCTTGTCGAGTTCTTCGGTCGGCGTGGCCGGCGCGGCCGGCAGCGCCGCGTCGTGATCGTCTTTTGCCTGGCCGCCTTCCGCCTTCGGCGGCTCCTTCTTCTTGACCAGATCGGCACGGCCGAGATGAATCTTGTGATAGACGTCGTCGGAGATAACGTAGTACCAGTCGGCGAAGCGGGCGTTCAGATCGGCGACGTGCTTCTTGCCGTCGGCGATCTTCTGGTCATACTCGTCCTGCTTCCGCTTGTTCTCCGTCTCGACCTGCTGGCGGGCATCCTCGGCCTTCTTGTCGTCGGTCTTGGCTTCGGCCTTTGTTTCTTCCGGCTTCTTCTCGTCAGCTTTTGCTTCTTCCGGCTTTTTCTCTTCGGGTTTGGTCTCTTCGGGCTTCTTTTCCTCAGCTTTCTTCTCTTCGGGCTTGGCCTCATCGGGCTTCTTTTCCTCAGCCTTCTTCTCATCGGGCTTCTTCTCTTCGGGCTTCGCCTGGGTGTCGGTCTTGGCTTCGGGGAGCGGCTCCAACTGCGGCTTGGCGATGATGTCCGGGTCGAACTCGGCGGTGACGAACAGGTAGCGGTTCAAACCGGCGTCCTTCTTTTCCTTGTTTTGCTCGCCCTCCTTTTCCGCCGCTTTATCTTTCTGGTCGGTCTTTGCGGAACCCCGGCCGGCGATGTCGCCGAAACGGAGGATGTATTCCACGCCGTCCTTCATGACGATACGGAACTCGCCGTCGTTGGAGAAAAGTTCCGTGGGGCCGTTCGCTTCCATCTGGCCGGGGAAGAAGCCCTTTTCCTCCAACGATTCGAGGGCCTCGCGATGGGAGGTGAAATCGGCGGCCACCTTGAGGTCGGCGCTCAAGCCGGCCGGCTTTCGGCTGACGTCGACGATCTTCAAGTCGTCCAAGGCGCCCTTCATCTCGTCCAATTTGGCCGTATTGAGTTCTTCGTTGTCGGCCATTTTCACGGGCGACCAGCGGCCGCCGCCGGGACTCTTGTCGTCGGGGACGAACTTCTCGTCGTGGGTCAGGCTCCACTTCGGGGTGGCCGTGTCGTTGTAATCGACCTGCAACGCGCCGTTCTGGGCGATGGCCAGGCCCTGGTTGGTCTCCTTCAGGGCGTAGTCGCGAATCTGGATTTCTTTCATGTCGAAGGTGTTGATTTGGAGCAGATTCCGCTCGATCCAGTTGTCGAACTTGGTCGAGAGCTTGTCGGTTTTGGCCTCGACGACGTAGATGGCGGCGTCGCCCACTTTGCGGACGTAGCGTTGGCCGGGCCGATCGCGGACTTCCTTGCCGATGACCAGGGCGAGCAAGTCCTTGCCGGCCTGGTCCTTCATGATGACCTTGATGCCGACGCCGGTGGCGCCGACCTTGACGGCGTTAGGATCGGGATCGACGACGCCGTATTCCTGCTGGTCGCCGAGGTTATCGCTGACCATGGACAGGGGTTTCAGGCCCATGAGACCGGCGGCGGCCGATGCCACCTGGTCTTTGGCGTCGGCCGGATAATCGTCGTGCGAGGGGATGACCCAGCGGGTCTTGCCTTTGACCTCGAGCCGGGCCACCTTGAACGGCCGGACGGTGGCCATGTCCTCGTCGTACTCGACGATTTCGAGGCTGGCGACGGAGAGCGGATCGAATTCGGGATAGAGCGGCTGGTCGGCCATTTTCTCCGGGGCGGCGACGTGCAAGGAGGGCCGGGTGACGATGGCCACCAACACGACGGCCGCCGCCAGGATCAGAAAAGCCAGGGTCTTTACGGTTTCGTTCATGGACAGTTCTCGGTTATCAATCGTCGGTTCGTTTTCACAAAGGGGCGACCGGCGGTCGCGCGTTTTTTTCAGGGCGCGCGACCGATGGTCGCGGCTTGATGGTTTATCGCAATCTGGACTGCGCCACGCCCTCGCGTTCGCGGGCGCGGCGGGTGAAAAACACGACCAGCGCCACCAACAGGGGCGGGATGGGCGGCAAGACCACGGCCCACATCTTGTAGTAGCTCTGCACGCTCTTGACCTCGAGGTTCAAGGCGGTTTCGCTGGCGTTGATCTCGGCGTCCTTTTCGAGCTTGGCCTGTTCGAGCTTCACCGTCCGCTGGCGTTCGAGCTCTTGCTGCATCATGGCCACCTCGATGAGCATCTGCTGCGGATCGATGCCCTTTCGCTGTTTCAACTCGGCGATCTTGTCTTCCATGGCCTTTTGCTCGGCCTTTTCCTCTTCCTCGAACTTTTTGGTATACCGCTCGCGGGCGTCGGAGGCCTCCTGGCGGGCTTTCTCGGTGCGCTCTTCGATGCGGGCCAAGGTGCGGTGCTTCAGCCGCCGGCTGCGAATGTCGATGAAGCTCTTCTCGCCGGCCAGCTCATCGAGCACGTTGAGGACGAACGTGACGTTGTCGAAATCGAAGTGGATTCCCAGTTCGGGGACGTCACCCGACTCGCGGATGTTGAAGAAGGCGCGGGAAAGCATGTCCACGTCGGCGACCACGACGACGTCGATATTGACTTCCTTGCCGCTGTTCTCCTGGTCCTTGTCCGCCTCGTTCTTCTTCGGTTCGACGGTCCCGTCGGGAAGCTTCATTTTGCCTTCGATGCGCGCCGCCAACACGTAGGCTTGATTGGTGGGCGTCCGCCGCGGGTTGGGATTCAGGCCGCGCGGTCCGAAAGGCGACATCTGGAGGAGGTCGTGGTAAAAGACCGTGCCCGTCTTCTCGCCGGTGGTGATCAGGGGGGTGAACGTCAGTGTGGACGTGTTCAGGCTGCTGAGCGAGCCGGGGAAGAGAAAGAGCACGTGTTGCAGGCCGGCGGTGGCGGGGTCCCTGGGATTGAAGGGCTCCTTGCCGCCGGAACCGGTGGTGTCGACGAAGACGAACTCGCGGGGAAAGTGGCTTGCCTTGGGATATGGGGTTGTAGTCCTGCCAGATGACTCGCTGGGCGTCGAAGCGGACGCCGAGCAGATTCCAGAGCTTGTTGATGTCGCCCTTCTGCGGCGGCTGCATGCCGCATGAACATGGGGTTTCCGCCGGCGTTGCGCGGCATGCTGGTGGCGGGCACGCCCTCGCTGGCCACGGGGGCGGGGTCTTCGAAAATGGCGGTGGGCTGGCCCTCCTGGCATGGCCGCCACGAAATTGTCCATTTCGGGCGGGCCCAGCGACGACGGCTGCACGGCCAGCAGCACGTCAAACTTCTCCGTGATCGGCTTGCTGGGATCGACCTTGACCACGTCGTACTGCTTGTCCAACTCCTCGATGATCGGCCAGTTCTGGGTCGGCTGACATGGTCTGGAAATTGATGCTGCCGTAGAGTTGGGCGTCGGTGGTCAGCACGCCGAGCTTCTTCCGCTTCTGCTGGGCGACGGTGCACACCGAGCGGACCAGCTCGTATTCGACGGGGATGCCGCGGTCGATGAACACGGGCGGCACTTTTTGCGTGCCGCAGTTGATGACCACGTTGAGGAAGATCTGTTCCATGGACATTGCCCCGTGGCTCAGGTGGCGACCTGGCGGGGCTCGATGCCGTAGCGTTTTTCGGCCAACGCCGCTTCCTTGCTGTGGATATCCGTATCGTGGATCTGCACCTGGACCTTGGCCCCGCCGAGGGCCTCGATCTCGCGCAAAACGGTCAACAAGTTCAGCCGCGTCTGCACGTATCCCTCGGGCACGGTGGGGCTGATGAAGGCCTCGATCTGCACGGGACGGTCGACCTTCAAGTCGGCGATCAGGCTGGCGCGTCTGCGGCGAAAGCGAGCTGAGCTTCTCGCTGGTCACGTCCCAGCGGAGATAATCGAAATGCTGGCAGATCACGACCGCGGCCACGGCGGCCACGGCCAGGGCCAGCGTCCGCAGCACATAATGGCCGACCCGCAGCCAGCGCCCGCCGCCCGCTGAACCAGTGCCGGCGGCCGATCAGCGCCATGCTCACGTAGAGCATGACGACCAGGATGACGGCGAAATAGGCCAATCCGGCCGGCGTCAGCACGCCGTGGCCGAATTCGGCGAAGCGGTCGCCGATGCTCCACCGCTTCAGCGCCAGCAAGGTTTGCTGGCCCACGGCGCCGAGAATCGACGTCGACCTCGCCCAGGAACACCAGCGGCAAGTTCAAGAGCACGCCCAACACGAAGCCGATGGTGATGTTGCTGGTGAGAAACGACGCCACCAGGCCGACGGCCAGCATGGCCAGCCCGACCAGCCAGTAGCCGACATAGGTGCCCAGGAACAGCCCGAAGTCGATGTGGGGCATGACGGCGAATCCGCCCATGCTGGCCAGATTGTTGAGCACCAGGTAGTTGCAGATCAGCGAGAAGAGCAGGGAAACGCTGAAAATGCCCACGGCCGCCAGGTACTTGCCCAGCACGATGTCGAAATCGGCGGCCGGAATGGTCAGCAGCAGTTCGTCGGTTCCCTGCTTCCGCTCGTCGGCCCAAATGCCCATCGTGATCGTGGGGATGTACACGAGCATGATGAAGGGGAACCAGAAGCTCAACTGGTCGAGGTTGGCCAGGTTGTTGTTGAAGAACTCCGGCACCCAAAACGCGGCGATGGCGCCGAAGAACACGAACAAACAGATGAACACGTAACCCGTCGGATTGGCAAAATAACTGACGAAGTTACGCCGAAAAACGGCCATTAACACGTTGGTGTTCATAGGGACGGGGGATCAGGGGTCAGGGATCGGGGGTCGGGGACATGATGCATGCGATCGAATGCCGAATTCGGCATTCAACATTACTTTCTTTTCTCAGGCCGCCGTCAGTTCGCGGAAATGCGACGTCCAACGGCTTGCCGTCCTGGGTGAGTTGCCCGATCGGTGCCGTCGAAGACAGATTCGGCCCTCGTTGATGAACAACACCCGGTCGGCCATCGCCTCCACCTCTTGCAAAATGTGGGTGGAAAGCAGGATCGTCTTGTTCTGGCCTAACTTGCGGATCGTCTCCCGCACCTCGTGAATCTGGTTGGGGTCCAAGCCGGCGGTCGGCTCGTCGAGGATCAACACGTCGGGTTCGTGGAGCAACACTTGGGCCATGCCCACGCGCTGCCGATAGCCGCGCGAGAGCTTTCCGATCGGCTTGCCGATGACGCTGCCCAAGCGAGCAGAGCTCGACAACGGCGGCGATCCGCTCGCGCTTGCGGGCCGGGGTGAGCCCGCGGGCGTCGGCAAAGAACTTGAGCAGACTGCGAGGCGTCATGTCGGGATAGAGCGGGCCGTTCTCGGGCAGATAGCCCAGGCGGGCGGAACCGGCCAGGCGATCGGTCGACATGTCGTGGCCGGCGATTCGCGCCACGCCCGCCGACGGCGCCAAATAGCCGGTCAGCAACTTCAGGGTCGTGCTCTTGCCCGCCCCGTTGGGCCCTAAGAAGGCCACCACCTCGCCCTGGCGGACCTGAAAGGTCACATCCAGGATGGCCGCAAACTCGCCATAGTATTTCGAGAGCCCTTGGGCCTCGATCATGGCGGGACCTCGCTGCTGGGTCATCGTGTATCGCTCCTGCTGCAACGCATAAGGAAGGGAAGGGCCGGCTCGCGGGAGCCGCACCCTTTCCGGATCAAGGCATGTTCAAAAACGCACGCGCCAGACCGGGCAGGGCCCGGCCAGGGTGCGATTAAACACAGCATTATACCTAGACGCCGCAATATGCCAATGCCTTTCGGCCGATCGCTTTCACTTTGGCGTATCATGGGCCCAGATGAACAGGGTTGTCCCCACCAAGGGGGTGGTTTGGTAGGTTGAAAAGGCACCATCGGGCACATCAAGGCAGGTCTGTCCCGTTTCGGACAGCGGCCGACCGGATAGAATACAGGGCGATATACGGTGCCGGGGCGAAATTGGTTCGCTGAAGCGGGTGATTGTACCGTTGCGGCGATTCGGCGTAGGATAATCGTTTATGTCATTGGTTGGTCAGATCACAACCGCCGAGCAGTTGGCCGCAGCCGACTTACAGCACTGCGAGTTGATCGGAGGGGAGCTTGTCATGATGTCGCCCGCCGGGTTCGATCATGGACGATTGGCGTCGAGAATCGTGGCGGCATTGGAGAACCACGCGACGCCGCGAGGACTGGGCGTCGTGACCACGGCCGAGGCCGGCTTCCAGGTCGCACACGATCCGGATACGGTTTGGGCTCCCGACGTAGCCTTTGTCCGGGCAGAACGCATCCCGCCGAGCGGCGTCAAGGGTTTCTTTCAGGGAGCCCCGGACCTTGCTGTCGAGGTGATCTCTCCGAGCGACCGCCCGAGCGAAGTCGCGGGGAAGGTGCAAGACTGGCTCCGCGCCGGCTGTTCGATGGTGTGGGTGATTGATCCCGAAAAGCGTGCGGTCACCGTTCATCGTAGCAGCAACGAAGTTGCCGTTCTCGCCTCTGCAGACGCACTGAGCGGCAGCGATCTTCTGCCGGGCTTTTCGATGCGCGTTGCGGATATCTTCCGATAACGAGGGCCGGATCGCATGATTATCTCTCCAAAGACCAGGGAAAAGTGCATCCGCCGTGCGCGGAAGGAAGTGGCGTTCATCAAGCGGTGGGGGCGATGGTTTGGCACGATCGAAATTGTCGGGGGCGTCGGTCTCTGTGCGCTTGGCACGTTATTCATAGGTGTCATGCAACGAGTGGCGGCGCTTCTGCCAGGCATTGGCCAAGGCCAAGCGGGTCAAAACGCGGCTCAAAACAACGCAGTTCAGAATATGATGTGGGGCGGCCTCGGCCTCGGGCTGGTGTTTGGCATGATTGTAGGAACGATATTGCTTCTTGGCGGGATACATGTCTTTATTGGTATCAAGAGATTTCGCGGCGACCCTGCAAGCCAGATTCTCATCGAGTATCATGATGCGTTGGTCGAACTTTCGCGCGGTGGTGTTTGCGCCTTGCCTGACCCCCCGGAGATTACCGAATCGCAACCCGAAATTTCGGCTGACGGGGCCCGCGATTGAAAGGTTACCGTTTGTTCGTGCGGCAGCGCGGCTTTTTGGAGCTCGCGTCCTGCCGCACGACCAAGCTACTTGCAATAGAACGTGACCCATAATCCCCAATCCCTAATCGCCAATCCCTCCCCGCTTCCCCGCTGGCTGAAGCGGAACGTGCCGAAGGGCAACGCCAACCACTTCACGGCCAGGCTGATCGGCCGATGGGGGCTGCAAACGGTCTGCGACCACGCCAAGTGTCCCAACCGGATGGAATGCTACTCGCAGAAGACGGCCACGTTTCTGATTTTGGGCGATATTTGCACGCGCGGCTGCCGGTTTTGCAGCGTGCCGAAAGGAAAGCCGCAGCCGCCCGACCCGGACGAGCCGCGGCGCGTGGCCGAGGCGGCCCGGGAATTGGGACTGAAGCACGTGGTGATCACCTGCGTGACCCGCGACGATCTGCCCGACGGGGGCGCGGAGCATTTTGTGCGGACCATCGCGGCCGTGCGGGGAAAAAGGGGACAGGTCCAATTTGCCGGAACGGCCCGACGGGTGCTGCGCACAAATTGGACCTGTCCCCTTTTTCCCCTTCGATCGAAGTGCTGCCCTCCGATTTCGGCGGCAAGGCGGCGGCCGTGGACCGGCTGATTGCCGCGGCGCCCGAGGTGTACAACCACAACACGGAGACCGTGCCGCGGCTGTATCCGGCCGTCCGCGGGCGCAAGGCCGATTACGCGTGGACGCTGGAGATGTTCGGCCGCATCGGCCGGGCCAATCGGGCCATCGCCCTGAAAACGGGCCTCATGCTCGGGCTGGGCGAGACGACCGAGGAGTTGCTCGACACGCTGGCCGATCTGTTCGCGGCCGGCTGCCGGCTGCTGACTCTCGGCCAGTATCTTCAAGCGACGCCCGTCCAACTGCCGGTGGTTCGCTATCTGCCGCCCGAGGAGTTCGAGCATCTCGGCCGCCTGGCCCGGCAGATCGGCTTCGAGCGCGTGGCCAGCGGGCCGCTGGTGCGTTCGAGCTACCACGCGATGGAGATGGCGGCTGGAGGAAGGCGGAATGATGAAGGATGAATGATGAATGAGAGACCTCGTGACTTCCACCTTTCATCCTTCATCCTTCCTCAGTTCGAGCGTGGCCCACAGGCTGGGGTCTTCTTGATAGGGCAGCGGGCTGCCGACGCCGAAGGTCTGCTCGCCTAGCTCGCGATCGATCAGGGCATAGGTAAATCCCAGACGGGGATGCTCGGCCGGGTCGAAACCGGTGAGCGCCGCGGCCGGAACGAAGGCGTCGAGCAGGTAGCCGTCGGGTCGCTGCCGACTGCGGGCTTGCAGCAATCCCGGCGGGACCGGCGCGGGCTGTTCCCGGGCCCGATTGATCGGGAGCCATTCGGCCACCCCCATGGAAAAAGGGGAGGCAGCCGATTTTTGCGACGGCCCCGTCCGCTTTTTCCCGTCGTCCGGCAGAAAGATGAAGCGGTGACAGAAGCGGCTGGCGCGGTGCACGTTGTGGACGTCGCGGGTATCGATCCAAATTTGCAGGCCGTCGCTGTCTTCGGGGCGGGCGGCCCGGCACCAAGGCGGCTGGCGCTTCCCCCGCACGCAGGCCGTGAAGGCCAGGCCGGCCTCGCTCCATGCCGCGCGGACTTCCGCCGGGGCGGCCCGCCCGTCCAACTCGGCCAGGCTCACCAGCCGATAGATTTCGTCCAGGTTCGCTCCCTCGTTGGTCCACAAGGGATCGCGATATCGGCACGGCGCCGAGAACTGGAAGAGGAAACGCGTGGGAAGAAGCGGCTCGGTCATGGGAAACTACCCTCTCAACTAACCACGATCCACTATCCACGTTCGACCTGACTCTGACGCTGCCGCCCTCACCCCCTGCCCCTCTCCCGGAGGGAGAGGGGAGCTTTACTTGCCCTGCACGGCGGCCAGATGTTCCTTCAAGAAGCCTCGCAGGTCGCCCCGAGCCAGGTCATCCAGGGAGCGGAACTTGAGCCGCACGGCGTCGAAGCCGGTTCGGGCGCCGTCCAGATCGGGATTGTATCCCAGTCCGGCGACTTGACCCAGGGTGAAACGGCCCTTGGGACCCATCAGGTGCAAGCAGACGGCGTCGAGCTTCTTGGTTTGCACGGCCGCCCACGGCTCGTGCTGCTCGGGCACGTAGAGCGGCACCACTTGCTTGTTGTTCCAGAGGAACTGGCCCTTCGGCGCCGTTTCGGCCAGGGTCTCCATAAGGTCTTCCAACACCTCCGCGTCCCAGGCGACCGTCTTGCCCAAGGGGAAGCCCCGCCGGGCGAAATGCCACTTGCGGCCGAGCTGCTTCCAGGGTTGCAAGATATCGGATTTTTCCTGCACGCGTTCGGTGAAGGCGGCGAAACCGGCCACCGCGCGATCGACGAAGTCCCAAAACGCCGGGCGGTCGATCTCCGCATAACCGTGCACCCGCAACTCGACCTCCTGCCACGGCCCGCGGAGATTCTTGCACCGCACCCGCGGCTCGGTGCCGTAGAGGGGCAGCTCGGGCACGTCGTTCAGCGGCTTCAGATCGAGTTTCGTCACGAGCTGCTCGCGTTGGAACGTGTTCCGCCCGGTGCGGAACTTCATCTTCAGCAGCCATTCCTCGCCGGTGATGGCGTGGAAGAACCAGCCCTCCGACTTCCTGGCCGCACAAATCTCGACCACGCTTCGCGAGTTCCAATCCACCTCGGCAAACAGATCGGATTGCTGCTGGATGCGGTCGACGACGGCGGCCAGGATGCGACCGTCCCAGCGGCACGGATTGCCGGTGCGCCCGACGCGCTCGACGGTGTGCCAGCGGCGGCCGTCGATTTCCCAAGGCATGCGGGCGTCGCGGCCCACGGCGGCGATGTCTTGGTCCCCCTTGCGCTCGGTCAGTTCGGCGGCGAAGTCATGCGTTTTGCGTTTCGCCAATGGTCCCGCCGCCAGCACCGGCGCCAACGCCTCGCCGGTGTACGACCGTTTCTCTCTCCGCTCTGCGCTCTGTGCTGTTTCCTTTTTGCGCCCGCGAGCACTGGTCGCGGCTTTGCCGTAAGCGACGATGTCTTCGGGGGTGCCGGCGGCCACGACGTATCCGCCTTGTTCGCCCGCCTCGGGCCCCAGGTCGATCACCCAGTCGGCCGTCTTGATCACGTCGAGGTTGTGCTCGATCACGACCACCGTGTTGCCCAGATCGACCAGGCGGTTGAGCACGTCGAGCAGCTTGGCGATATCGTCGAAGTGCAGGCCGGTGGTCGGTTCGTCCAAGAGGTAGAGCGTTTGGCCCGTGTCGGGGCGGGAAAGCTCGGCGGCCAGCTTGACCCGCTGCGCCTCGCCGCCGGAAAGCGTGGGCGCCGGCTGGCCGAGGGTGAGATAGTCGAGTCCTACGTCGCACAGCGTTTCCAAGGGCCGGCGAATCTTGGGGATGTTCTCAAACAGCTTGGCCGCCTCGCCGCACGGCATGTCGAGGACGTCGGCGATCGACCGGCCGTGATACTGCACGGCCAGCGTCTCGGGATTGTATCGGCGGCCGCGGCAGGTGTCGCACTCGACCCACACGTCGGGCAGGAAGTGCATTTCGATGCACAGTTGGCCGTTGCCCTCGCATTTTTCGCAGCGCCCGCCCGGCACGTTGAAACTGAACCGCCGCGGCGTGTAGCCGCGCAGCTTGGCCTCGGGCAGTTGGGCATAGAGCGAACGGATCAGGTCGAACACGCCGGTGAACGTGGCCGGGTTCGAGGTGGGCGTTTGACCGAGCGGCTGCTGATCGACGCGGATCACCTTGTTCACCAGCTCCACGCCGCGGATGGCGTCGTGGGCGCCGGGCACCGTGTTGGCACGGTGCAGCGTGCGGGCCAAGGAGGCGAACAGAACGTCCTCGACGAGCGAACTTTTGCCGCTGCCGCTCGTGCCGGTGACCAGGGTCAGCGTGCCCAGCGGAATCCGCACCGTGATGTTCTTCAGATTATGATGTCGCGCGCCGACGACCTCCAGCCAACCGGCGGAGGAAGGAGGAGGGAGGAAGGATGAAGGACCAGTCGCCGGCGGCTGCCGACGAAGTTTGTCGCCGCTTTTCTTCTTGCGGCTTCCGCGCTGCCGCCTTCCGCCCCTCTTCCGGAACCGTGAACCCCGAACCCTGAACCCTTCGATTCAGGGGCACGGGGATCGCCTTCTCGCCGGAAAGATACGGTCCGGTGACCGAGCCGCGGCGATGGGCGACCTGGGTGGGTGTTCCCTGGGCGACGATCTGCCCGCCGTTGCGTCCCGCGGCGGGACCGAAATCGAGCAGTTGATCGGCGCTGGCCACCACTTCCCGATCATGCTCGACGACCAGGAGCGTATTGCCCAGGTCGCGGAGTTTTTTCAAGGCGTCCAAGAGCCGGCGGTTGTCGCGCGGATGCAGTCCGATGGTGGGCTCGTCGAGCACATAGAGCACGCCGCACAGTCCGCTGCCCACCTGGGCCGCCAATCGAATCCGCTGCATCTCGCCGCCGGAAAGCGTGGGCGCGGGGCGGGCGAGGGTGAGATAGTCCAGGCCGACGTCCACCAGGAATTGCAGCCGGTTGCGAATCTCGCGGGTCACTTCGCCCGCCACCTTCCGTTGGGCATCCGAGAGGCGCCAGCTCGTTGAACTCCTCCAGCAGCCTGCCCAGCGGCAAGCGGCAAAGCTCGTCGATCGTCCGCGCGGCGGAGGGGTCGGAACTGTTTTTTTGAATCGTCGCCGCGCCCTCTTTTTCCATGCGGAGCCGCACGGCGGCTGCGTCGTCGCGGAGCCGGCTGCCGCCGCAGACGGAACACTCGACTTCGTCGACCAGGTGTTCCAGCTTGGCGCGGAAGGCGGGCGAAACGCGGCTGGCCTCTTCCAGCGTCGGATAGAGGCCCTTGTATTGGAAGCGGAACCAAGCGGGGGACGAGCGGGCGGCGCGACCGGCGGTGGCGGCCTGGCGGACGTCGAACCATTGCTCGCCCGTGCCGTGGAAAATCAATCGGCGATGGCGTCCGCCGAACTCCTCGAAGGGCACGTCGAGCGGGATGCCCGTGCCGCGCGAGAAGGCTTCGAGCATCATGGCGAACACGGGGCCGGCGGTGTTCGGCCAGAGCGCGACGGCGCCTTCGGCCAGCGTGAGTTTCGGGTCGCGCAGGAGCGCGGCCGGATTGGTGCCGGTTTGCACGCCCAATCCCTCGCAGGCCGGACACCAGCCCAGCGCGCTGTTGAAGGAGAAGTTGTGCGGCGAAAGGGGCTCGAAGCTCCGCCCACAACGATCGCACACGAAATGCTGGCTGTGGGTTTCCACCGTCCACAGCGGCTCGGGCACGTCCTGGCGGGGATACGCCACGCGCAGCACGCCGCGGCCCAGCGACAAGGCGTTCTCCACGCTGCCGGCGATCCGCGATCGGGCATCGGCGCGAATCGTCGGCCGATCGATCACCACCTCGACGTCGTGTCTGCGGCGCCGGTCGATCTGCGGCGGCTGATCGACGGAACAGGTGTGGCCGTCAACGCGCAGCCGCAGGTAACCTGCCGCCCGCGTCTCTTCCCAAAGCGTTTCGTATCGCTCGCCGACGCGGATTTCCAGCGGGGCCATGAGGTAAAGTTTTGTGCCGGCCGGATGGTCCATGATCTTGGCGATGATCTCGTCGGCCGACTGGCTGCCGATGGGCACGTCGCACGCCGGGCAGTGCGGCTGGCCCAGCCGCGACATGAGAATCCGCAGGTAATCATAGATTTCGGTCACGGTGCCGACGGTGCTCCGCGGCGTGTGGCCCGAGTGCTTCTGCTCGATGGAAATGGCGGGCGAGAGGCCCTCGATGTGCTCGACCTTCGGCTTCTGCATTTGGCCGACGAACTGCCGGGCGTAGGCGCTGAGGCTTTCGACGTAGCGGCGCTGGCCCTCGGCATAAACGGTGTCGATGGCCAGCGAGGTTTTTCCGGAGCCGCTCGGCCCGCAACAAACGGTGAGCTGATCGCGAGGGATGTCAACGTCGATATGCTTGAGGTTGTGCTGTTGGGCGCCGCGGATTTTGATCGCTCGGGCGAGGGCCGCGGGAGGCGGGGCGAGGGCCGCGGGGCGCGGGTCGCGCGTCGGCGGGCGAGGGCCGCGCAGAACTTTGCGGAGCACCTGGCCCGTGTAGGACACCAAGCCGTCGCCGTCGGTCGTCGGGGCGGCCGTTGAACCGCCGCCCCGGTTCGCGGCGCGACCATCGGTCGCCGCTTGCGAGATTTCTTCCGGGGTGCCGGCGGCCACCACGCGGCCCCCCGCTTCGCCTCCCTCCGGGCCAAGGTCGATGATCCAGTCGGCCGTCTTGATGACTTCGCTGTTGTGCTCGACCACCAGCACCGTGTTGCCGGCGTTGACGAATGCGTGCAGCACCTTCAGCAGAAGCTGAATATCGGCGAAATGCAGGCCGGTGGTCGGCTCGTCGAGCAGGTAGAGGGTTCGGCCGGTGCTCTTCTTGACCAGTTCGCGGGCGAGCTTGACGCGTTGCGCCTCGCCGCCGGAGAGCGTGGGCGACGGCTGGCCGAGCTTCATGTAATCCAACCCCACGTCGTGCAGCGTCTGGAGCCTGCTGTGGATCGCGGGAATGTTTTCGAAGTGCCGGAGCGCCTCCTGGATGTCCATCTCGAGCACTTGGGCGATCGACTTGCCTTTGTAGCGGATTTGCAGCGTCTCGCGGTTGAAGCGGTGCCCTTCGCACACCGGGCAGGTAACCCAGACGTCGGCCAGAAAATCCATTTCCAGCTTGTTCGAGCCGTTCCCCTCGCAGGCCTCGCAGCGGCCGCCGGCCACATTGAAGCTGAATCGCCCCGGCTTGTAGCCCCGGGCCTTCGAGTCGGGCAGTTGCGTGTAGAGGCGGCGAATCTCGTCGAAAACTTTGATGTACGTAGCCGGATTGGAGCGCGGCGTGCGACCGATCGGCGACTGATCGATCGCGATCATCTTGTCGAGATGCTGCAAGCCGTCGATCCGCTGGTGGGCGCCGGGAGAGCCGATGCCGCCGTTGAGATCGCGATTGAGGGCTTCGACCAGGATGTCGGCGACCAAGGAACTCTTGCCCGAGCCGGAGACGCCGGTGACGCAAACGAAGACGCCCAGGGGAATCTCCACGTCGATTCCCTTGAGGTTGTTGTGCGCGGCGCCGCGGATGACGAGTTTGGCATTGCCGACGGGCCGGCGGCGGGCGGGGATTTCGATCTGCCGGCGGCCGCTGAGATACTGGCCGGTGACGCTGTGTGGCTGGGCGATGACGTGCTCGACGGGGCCGGCCGCCACGACGCGCCCGCCGTGGACGCCCGGTCCCGGACCGAAATCGACGATATGATCGGCCGCCCGCATCGTGTCCTCGTCATGCTCGACGACGATCACCGTGTTGCCCTGGTCGCGGAGCCGCCGCAGAGTTTCCAGGAGGCGGTCGTTATCGCGGGGATGGAGGCCGATCGACGGTTCGTCGAGAATATAGAGTACGCCGACCAGCCCGCAGCCGATCTGCCCGGCCAGCCGAATGCGTTGCATCTCGCCGCCGGAAAGCGTGGGGGCGGTGCGGCCGAGGGTGAGGTAGTCCAGGCCGACGTTCTTGAGGAATTGCAGCCGGCCGCGAATCTCTTTGAGCAGGTCGGCGGCGATCTTCTCACCGGTCGGGTCGAGTTCCAATGCGCCGAAGAACTCCTCGGCCTCGGAGACGGCCAGCGCCGAAACCTCGGGCAGGGTGCGTTCGGGCCGATCGCGGAACTTCGGCATGCGACTGGCGACGGTGACCGATCGGGCCTGCGGGTTGAGGGCGCTCCACCGCAGCGGCCGCAACCGAGCACGCACATGTATTTTTCCAACTGGCGGCGCTGCAAGCGGCTGCGCGTCGTGCGGTATTGCGAGAGCAGCTTGGGGATGATGCCCTCGAACTTTCCGCCCCACTTATAGCCGGACGGGCCGCTCCGCCAAGTGAAGGTGATATGGTCGTCGCCGGTGCCCCAGAGCAGGGCGTTTTGCAGCTTGGGGTCGAGTTCCTCCCAAGCCGTTTCGAGCACGGCGCCCGGCGGCAGGCCGTGCTTCCGCTCCAAGGTTTCGGCCACGCCGCGGTAGATGTGTCGGCGCCAGCGGCCCATTTCGCGCCATGAGCCGACCAGCGCGACGCAGCCTTGTTGAAACGAGCGGCTCGGATCGGGGATCAGCCGCTGGGGATCGAACGTGTAGATTTGCCCCAAGCCGCCGCACTCGGGGCACATCCCTTGCGGATTGTTGAAGCTAAAAAGTTGCGGGCTGGGTGGCTCAAAACTCAGATTGCAGTGCGTGCACGCATAATGGGCCGACAGGGCGATCTCGGAGGGCAAACGTTCGGCCGCGGATATCGCCTTGCGAGCCGCTTGCGGTTTTGCCGCCGCCACTTCGGCGGCTTCCTCGGCAATCACCGCGATGAGATTCCCTTCGCCCAACCGCAACGCCAGCTCGACCGCTTCCGCCAGCCGCGGACGAATCTTTGCTCCCACCGCCAACCGATCGACCACAACCTCGATGTTGTGCCGCATCTGGCGGTCCAAGCGCAGATCGTCGCTCAGCCGGACCACCCGGCCGTCAACCCGGGCGCGGGCAAAACCCTGCTTCAGCAGATCGACGAACAGGTCGCGATACTCGCCCCTCTGGCCGCGGATCAGCGGCGCCAAGACGAGGACCGGCGTGCCCGCGGGCAAGGCCAAAATGCGTTCGATGATCTGTTCGCGGGTCTGCGCGGTGATGGGCCGGCCGCACTGTGAACAGTGACCCTTGCCCACCCGCGCGTACAACACACGGAGATAGTCGTAGATCTCGGTGATGGTGCCGACGGTCGAGCGGGGGCTCTGCCCGCCCGTCTTTTGCGAAATGGAGATGGCCGGGTTCAGCCCGTCGATCAGGTCCACCTCCGGCTTGGGCATCTGCCCGAGGAACTGGCGGGCGAAGCTGGACAGGCTCTGCACGTACCGCCGCTGACCCTCGGCATAGAGCGTATCGAAGGCCAGCGAGCTCTTTCCCGATCCGCTGACCCCCGTAAAGCAAATCAGCCGGTTTCGGGGCAACACGAGATCGATGTCGTGGAGATTGTGCTCTCGGGCGCCTCGGATAACGATGTCGGAAGCGGGCATGGAACCACGGCCACTGGACGCCGCGTCGCCATGGCGTCCTTGGGGCCAACAATTTACAAAGGCAGCGATGTCGTAAAGGCCTTGGAGCGAAACCTTACATTGTACCAGAAAATGGTGAGAATCGTTGGCGCCAGACTGGGCTGTGCGGGCTGCGAGGCGGATCTCGCTAGATTGCGCAGGCATCCCCGTTTACACATGCCGCCGGAATATGTGGCCTTCGAGTTAATGCCACTGGCAAAATCGTCCGATTCGTTAAGAAAGGCATAAGCCTTACTTTTGCCAAATTCGCGCCAACTGCTACAGATTCAAAGATATTCCTTTGGGGGGGAACAATGCTCGTTACTACCAATCGGCTGTGCACTTTCGGGGCCCTAATCGTTGCGGCCGGCTTCTGCGTCGGCCTGGAATCTGCTCACGCCGGCAACGGCGATACCCAAGCGGGATATGCGCAGGCTGGCAGCGGCGGCAGCCAACTCCAGCCGGTCCCGCAGTCGTCAACTCCGACCACGGTGCAACCGCAAGAGGCGCCGCTTCCGGAAAACGCAACCATCGACGGCGCCGAGTGCTGCGGCTTGCCGCTGTGCAGCCCGCCGGGAAACTACTGGCTGCGGACCGAATACTTGATGTGGTGGACCAACGGCGAGCAGTTGCCGCCGCTGGTCACCACCAGTCCGCAAGGCACGGCCATGAACCAAGCGGGCGTTTTGGGCCAACCCGGCACCACGATCCTCTACGGCGGTCAGACCGTCGGCGACGACGGCCGTTCCGGCTTCCGCACGACCATCGGCACATGGCTCGACTGCTGTCACGTTTGGGACTTGGAGTTCGACTATTTCTCGTTGGGCGAGTGCGATTCCAATTTCTTCGCCAGTTCGACCGGCGAACCGCCGGATCAGATCCTCGCCCGGCCGTTCTTCAACGTCCAGACGAACATGCAGGCGAGCGAATTAACGGCCTACTCCGGCGTTGCCTCGGGAAGCGTTGCCGTTGCCGTGAAAAACTACTTTCAGTCGGCCGGGGCCGACCTGAGCTACAATCTGTGCTCGTGCGACAAGTGCTGTGATCCGTGCGATCCGTGCGACGCGCTGCTAGGTGCGCAGTGCGATGTGCCGTGCCTGCACTGTTGCCGGACCGACCTGCTGGTGGGTCTTCGCTACTACAACCTCAGCGACCGGCTGGGAGTTACCGAGAACGTGAACCTGCTGCGCACCGATCCGACGCACACACAACTTGGAAATTTTCTCATCAACGACAATTTTGCCGCCCGCAACGACTTCTACGGCGGCGAGATCGGGCTGCGAACCGAGATCTATCGTGGCCGTTGGTCGTTCGAGATTATGCCGAAGATTGCCATGGGCAATAACCACCAGGCAATTTTCATCAACGGCAGCACGGTGATCTCGGCCACGGGCCAGCCGACGCAAACATACAACTCAGGAATCTTGGCCGGACCGACGAACTCCGGCACTTACATGCGCGACGTGTTCACCGTCATTCCGGAGTTGAACCTGGAGCTTGGTTATCAGCTCACCCGCCACTGGCGAGCGCATATCGGCTACGACATCGTCTACTGGGGCGGCGTAGCAGAGGCCTCGCAGCAGGTCGATCTGAACCTCGATCCGCGCAACTTCCCGCCCGCCCAGGCCGGCGGCTTGCCGTTCCCGGCGTTCCCCGGGCGCTCTTCGGTGTTCTACGCGCAAGGCATCAACGTGGGAGCCGAGTTCCGCTTCTAAGCTGGTCTAAGCTGGTCTAAGCTGGGACGCGGCAAGATGCCGCGTCTACTTCAGCCGAGCCGCTCGTCCGCTGGACGAGAACGCCGGCAGCGCCTATCATTAGGGACTTGCTCGTGGGAGGAGCGTCCGTAATGGAACGTGCGCGGCCGGCCGACGACCTATCCGTTGTCCGCCAGGAAATTCTCGGTTATCTGAACTTTTCGTCGGGCGCTCCCGATGCGCGGTTCCTGGAGAACGTCAATCGCCTGTTCGGCCGAATGCTGGCCGAGCCGCCTGCGGGAAAGCCGGTTTGGCGCGCCGTGGGCGAAGTTTTGCGCGCCGAACTGGCGGCGCTGCACGGCGCCGGCGATGCGTTCCGGCAGGTGGAGCAGGCCGAGGCCGTGCTGCGGTTGGTATTCGACGCCGTTTTGCCCGCCTACCGCGAGTTTCATCGGGACCTGTTGTTTCATCAAAGCGAAGAGGGCTTGTTCCAGCCTTTCTTTCTCGGCCGCGCCTGCGAGGCCGTGTTGCGGCAGGGGGGGCCGTGGGACGAAACCAGCCGCATCGTCGGCGGCGCTGGCGCAGTTGAACGATTTCATCGGCCATCGGCCGGTGGCCGTGCTGCGCAGCGAGCGAAAACTTCAGCCCTACGATCACGAGTGGGTGCGGCCGATCCCGCTGTGGATTCGCGGCGCGGGAGCGGCCGCAGGGCCCTATCGCGACCTCGTGGAAACAGCCGTCGCCATCCTCGAGAGCACCGATCCGGCCACTTGCTTCGACGCCATGTTTGCGATCGAGCAACTCGACGAGTTGGCGTTCGATCCGCGGGCGTACGATTTCGACCACCCCGTGAACAAGCGGCCCAATTACCTCTTCGGCCAGTGGGACATGAACAAGCTGGATAATGCGGGCCGCTGCCGCCGCTTCGTCGCGCAGCAGGCCACGCTCGACGCCATGCTGGACCGCGTGGTGTGCCACGGCCGACTCTCGCGCAAGCAAGTGTTGTTCGAGGAAGCGGCCGTGCTGGCGGGCACGATCCTGATGGGCTCGGGCATGAGCGGCAACCGCCCCGACGCCCATGATTCGACCGTGACGCTGGCCAGCCTGGTGCAGAAAATCGCCGTTTATCGGGACGCTTTCTACGAGGCGTTGTTGGCAAAGCTGACCGGCCCGCACGGCGCGCGGCTGCGGGCCGAGGCGGTCATGCTGCGGCAGGCTTTCGGCGGCGCGCGGCAGCACTTCAATCATTTTTTGGCCGGCCGCCGGGCCCAGCAGTTGCAGCACGTCCACGTCGCCCAGTTGTTCGCCTCGATCGGCTACCGCGAGGCGGCCGCGCGGGAGGCGGCGGTGGTGCCGGTGGCCTCCGCCCGCATGAGTTGCGAGATGCGCTGCCGCCTGGCCACGGCCCATCTGGCGGTCGATCGCGGCCAACTGCAAGCGGCGGCCGACCAATTGCCGCCGGTCGAGGACCTGCTGCACCGGGCCATCGAGTGCGGCGCGATGATCGATCCCTGGAACATTCTCGGTTTCGGCGGCCAGTACAGCCTCTTCCCCGCCGTCGAGAACAGCGTGCACGACCACCGCGTGGACGATCTGCTGGACATGATGAGCGACATCTTCACGCTTTACGTGCGGATTCACAAAGCGGCCACCGCGGCCGGCAACGACGCCCTGCAGCGGACGCTCACCGACAGCCTCGCCGCCCTGGCCCAGTGGTGGGACAAGTTCGCCACGGTCGAAGTCGGCTCGATCACGGCCCTTTCCGGACAGGCCACGCTTGAATCTGCCGAGCGCGTGGCTGCCGCTTTGCGGGCGTGGCATGAGGGGGCGCCGAAGCCGGCGACCTGGCCTTCTGGCGGCAGCACGTCGAACGAGTTCCGCTCGCCCAAGGCCTATGCCCTGGTCATCGAAACCTTGTTGGACCGCCGCGATTTGGTGGCCGCCATGGCGCTGTTGGTGCAGTGGCTCAGCCAGGCCGACGAGATTCCGCTGGCCGAAGAAGATTACTCCTTCCACGAACTGGCGATGATGTGGATGGAAGACGTGTGGCGCGAGAGCGAGCCGGACGGCGTCCAGGCTGCCGGCGAATCGGCCGGCCCGCGCCTGCCCCCTCAACAACGCTGGCCGCTGGCGCGAAAGTTCCTCGACTATCTCGAAGCCAACGCCGACGAGTATTGGCACGTGCCGCGTTTCGAAATGGCCGTCGAGGGATCGGAGGATGCGGAGGGAGAAGAATCTCAGCCCTTGGACGAGGAAGACGACCTGTTCGGCGCGGCCTACGAGGACGTGACCTACCGCGACAGCACCGACGACGGCACCGAAAGCGAGCTGTTCGAGGAAGGCGGAGACGTCACCGACTTCGAGTTGGTGGGCGAGGGCGAGCGGATCGTCAATCGCTTGTACTTCCTGACCACGGTGGCCCACCTGTGGAAGCTCTGCGCGACGGCCGCCGCGCCGGGCGAAATCGCCGACCGCGACGCCGTGCTGGGCGGGTGGCTCGATCAGGCGGTGGGCAACTATCGGCAATTGCTGGAACTGCTGGCCTCCGTCCACCGCCATCGCATACCGCCGCCGCGCGGCACGCACGAGTCGCTGGTGGAGTATGACCAGCGGCGGAGCGTGAAAGAGACGCTGTTGGAGGAGATCATCGACGCCTGCGCGGAGACAGCCGACGCCGCGCGGATGATTCGCATTTCGATGGGCAATCCGCCTTTGACGCCGGGGCTGGAGGCCTGGGAGCGGCAAGCCGAGGAGCTGTTGGCGGCGTTGCTGCGCGGCGACGTGGCCGGAGCGCGGCGCGGTTGGCCCAAGCTGCTGCGGACGCTCGACAAGCAGCCCCTGCTGTACGTGGCGCTGGGCCGGGGCGGCAACCCGCAGCGGATCGTCGCTTCCCGCGGCCTCCAGCAGATGCTCCGCCGCCTGCTGATGTACTTGCCCCGGCTGGGGCTGTTGAGCGAAACCTGCCAATTGCTGGCAACCGCCCAGCGCATGGAAACCCGGCATCCCGTCGGGGCGGGCGGAATCACCGAGTTCGACCGCATCTTCGAGATCGGCTGCAAAGCGGTCACCCACTGCCTGGTTGTTTCTTCCGCCGCGTGGCACGCCGCCGAGCGGCCGACCGCGCGCCGCCGCGCCGACGGCGAGTTGGTGGATTGCATCGAGCAGGCCATCGAAGTGCTCTTGCGCTACTGGTTGATGCACAGCGGCGGCGTTCGGCTCTCGGTGTTGGAAACCGTCAACAGCCAGGAGCAATGGCGCCATCTGAAGCGGTTCGTCGAGCGCTACGGCGGCGATTTATTCACGCAGCGGTTCATGAGCATGGGCAACCTCCGCGGCATCCTGCACCAGGGCGTGAAGGAGTATCTGCAAACGTTGCGCGACCAACCCGACAGCGACGAGCCGTTCCGTCTGCTCGGCGAGCTCGACAGCGCCATTTCGCTGGACGAAGCCGCGCATTGGCTGGAAGTGGCGGTCGAGGCCGCCGTTGAAAACTACGGCGAGTACATCGACTACAACAGCATCACCACGCAATCCGACCGCGGAGAGATGCTCTACACGCTCTTGGATTTTCTCCGCTTGCGGGTAAGCTACGACCGGCTGGCCTGGAACCTGCGGCCGGTGCTGCTGGCCCATCGGGTGCTGGTGCGATGCGGTCGGCACCAGGCCGCGGAAAATTGGCGCCAGGCCGTCGCCGAACGGACCGCGACCATCGCCGACGAGCATTGGGAGCGGTTCGAGCGACTCTGCAAGAAATATGGCATGCGGCTGCCGAGCGTCGCCGAGACCCTGAGCGAGCGATTCATTCGGCCCTTGGAGATCGACCGGCTTTGCGCCTGGTTCGTCCGGCGATCGACCAACTGCGGAGCGGCGGCCAGGCGACGGCGCTGCGGCAACTGGAGCAGCAGATTGCCCACTTCACCCGCGGGCCCGCCGGCGCGGGCTTCGAGTTGCCGCATTGGCTCGAAGCCCTGGAACGGGAACTGGACCAGAGCCGCTGGCAAGCGAGCGAGGAGGAGGAAGAGGCCTTGGATCCCAACGTGCATCTGCCGCAAGTCCGCCTCTCCAGGGCGGAGGTCGAGAAGCAACTGCGGCAAATGCTGGCCGACGCCGAAGGCTGGAACCGGCGGGACAAATAGTCAACAGTCAGCGCGCGTCGAGGACCAACAGCAATTGGAACGTGGCGGTCGGCATCTCTTGCATCCAGGGGAAGCAGGCGTGGAGCGTGGCATCGGCCGCTGCCGCATAATCGTCGCGGCGACATGCTGTCGCCAGCCGTGAGAAGAGCATGGCCGCCAGTCCGTTGCCGCTGGGCAGGGGGTTGTCGAGCACGTCTCGCCGGCGGACAATCAGCGGCTCGTGATCGACGGCCGTGCAAAAGAAACCGCCGTGATCGGGGGCGGCGAAACGGGCGAGGATTTCGTCGGCCAGTCGCATGGCTTCATCGAGCCGCGCGGGTTGGCCGTCGGTTTCATGGAGCGTGAGCAAGGCATTGCCCAGGCCGGCGTAGTCGTCGAGATAGGCGTCGCCTTTGGCCTGGCCCGCCCGGCCATAGTGGAGCAGCCGGCCGTCGGGGCGGCGCAGGCGGGCCAGGAGAAAGTCGGCCGCGGCGCCGGCAGCCGCCGTATAGCGCAGGTTCGTCGGAGCGCCGCGCCCGCCCGAGCCAAGGCGTCGATCGCCAGGCTGTTCCAACTCACCAGCACCTTTTCATCGCGGCCCGGCCGCACGCGCTTCTGCCGTGCGGCCAAGAGATTTTGTCGCGCGGAAGCCAACACCAATTCCAATTCGGCCGGCTCGCGGCCGAGAATCCCGGCTTCGATCGCCGGCGGCCGCGCCAAGTGGAGGATATTGCGGCCCTCGAAATTGCCCACGGCAGTCACGTCGTAGACGCGGCAGAAGGTCTCGGCCGTCTCGCGGCCGAGGACCGCTTGGATTTCGCCGGGCGTCCAAACATAAAACTTGCCTTCTTCGCCTTCACTGTCGGCGTCTTCGCTGCCGTAAAAACCGCCCGACGGATCACGGAGATCGCGGAGCACATAGTCGAGCGTTTGCCGCACCACCGCCGCATAGCGGGCTTCGCCCGTCGCTTGCCACGCTTCGAGGTAACAGGCAGCCAGCAGCGCATTGTCATAGAGCATCTTTTCGAAGTGTGGCACGAGCCATCGAGCGTCAACGCTGTAGCGATGAAAACCGCCGCCCAGATGATCGTAGCAGCCGCCGGCAGCCATGGCGTCGAGCGTCGTGGCGACCATCCGCAGCAACTCCGCATCGCCGGAGCGCCGCCAGCGCACCACTAGCCATCGCAGGCAGAGCGGCTGGGGGAATTTGGGGGCCGGCCCGAAGCCGCCATGCTGCGGGTCGAACGCCTGCCGCAAGGCGGTTTCGGCGGCTTGCTGCGGGACGTCGTTCAGTTCGCGGCAGGCCTGGGAGGGTGCGTGAAAGGCGCCTTCCGCAGTGGACACTGTCTGTTGGCGCGTTTCACGCACCCTCCGATCGGGCAGCCGCGATTCAGAAAGTTCTCCCAGCAGGCGGGTGATCTTCTCGGCCTGATCGAGCAGTTCTTGGCGGGCGCGTTGCCAGGCGTCGGCCACTGTGTGCAACACCTGATCGAAGCCCGGCATGCCGCCTCGCGTCCGCGGCGGCCAGTACGTGCCGCCCAGGAACGGCTTGCCCTCGGGCGTCAGAAACACCGACATCGGCCAGCCGCCGCGGCCGCTGATCATCTGCACGGCGTCCATGTAGATCTGATCCAGATCGGGCCGTTCCTCCCGATCCACCTTGATGCTGACGAAGTGCTCGTTCAGCAGGCGGGCGATTTCCGCGTCCTCGAAACTCTCGTGGGCCATCACGTGGCACCAGTGGCACGAGGCATAGCCGATCGACAAGAAGATCGGCTTCTGTTGCGAGCGAGCCAGGGCGAACGCCTCGGAGCCCCACGGCCGCCAATCGACCGGATTGTCGGCGTGTTGCAGCAGATAGGGACTCAGTTCCGCTGAAAGTCGGTTGGGCACAACACTATTCTACGCTCGCGCGTCAATGGGGATCGCTGATTGCTGTTGACAGGCCGTCGGAAATGAGACTAAATGGAATGGAAGGATTAGCCATGTCCACCTTGAGACATTTTGACACGAGCGGCCTGCCTGGCCGATTCGCGGAGATCGTTCACCTCATGCCGCCGCAAGCGATCCGTGACAACAATCACTACGAAAGCACCGTGGACGTCATTGATCGGTTGATGGCGGTAGAAAGGTTGACGAAGGGCCAGGCCCTCTACCTCGAAACCCTGGTGCAACTGGTCCAAGGCTATGAAGTCGTTCATCATTCCGTTGACACGTCCGACATTGGCGGGCTGGATTCCTTAAAGCACCTGCTGGAGGAGAACGGCATGAACGCCTCCGATCTCGCCCGGCTGCTGGGCGTTCATCCCAGCATGGGATCAAAGATTCTTCGGGGCGAACGGTCGCTGACCGTGGACCACCTGCGGAAGCTGTGCGATCGGTTCAAAGTCAATCCGCGGCTGTTTATCGACTGACTCGCCCGCCGGCGGCAGAAGCGGTGATTCGGTGTGTTCTCTTCGCCGCGCTTACCCGAACCTGTAATGCTTGCGGATCGGCTTCTTGACTTTCCACGTGCAATCAATGCCCTCGGGAAACACCACGTAGTCACCGGGCCCGAAAGAAACCGTCTGCTGGGGCGACTCGACCGTCACTTCGCCTTCCAGAACCAGACAGGTTTCCTTTTCGTCGTAGTGCCAGGGGAACTCCGACACCTCCTTTTCCCAAATCGGGCACTGCTTCATCTCCGCCTGTTCCGCCTTGGTCGGTTTGCGAACTTCAATTGGCATGGGCGTTTCTCCTTCTTTGTCTTGTCTTCGTGCAATTCGTGTCCTTCGCGGATTGTTTCCTCGTTACGAGAAAGCCTGCTCCTTCCCTGGAAACTTCCCTTGGCGCACTTCATCCCGAAATTGCGAAACCGCCTGTACGACGGTTTTTTTCAGATCGGCATACTCCTTGACGAATCGCGGCACGTGGCCCGTGTTCAGTCCCAGCAGATCGTTGAGCACCAGCACCTGGCCGTCGCAGCCGGCGCCGGCGCCGATGCCGATGGTGGGGATCTTTACCGCGGCCGTGACTCGCGCGGCCAGCTCGGCCGGAATGCACTCCAACACGATGGCGAACGCGCCGGCCGACTCGGCAGCCTGGGCGTCGGCCATGAGCTGCTCCTCGGCGCGCTGCACGCGGTAGCCGCCCAATTGCCGGATGTTCTGCGGCCGCAAGCCGCAATGGGTCATCACCGGTATGCCGGCCGAGACCAGCGCGGCGATCACCTCCGCCTGCTCGACGCCGCCTTCGAGCTTCACCGCCTGGCAGCGGGTTTCTTTGAGGATGCGGCCCGCGCTGGCGATCGCCTTGTACTTGCCGACTTGAAACGTGGGGAAGGGCATGTCGACGACGACCAGGGCGTGGCGCACGGCCCGACCCACCATCTCGGCGTGGTAGATCATTTCGTCGAGCGTGACCGGCAGCGTCGTACTGTGCCCCTGCACGACCATCGCCAGGCTATCGCCCACCAGAATCCCTTCCACGCCGGCCGAGTCGACCAAGCCGGCCATCACGTAGTCGTAGGCGGTCAGCATGGTGATTTTTCGCGAGGCCGCTTTCATGGCGGCGAACTGCGGAACGGTGATTGGCTGATCCTCGGGAACCATGATCGGAGAAGGGACCTGGCAAAACGGGCAATCTACTTCTTCAGGGGTGGCGAGCTGCCGAAGCCCGGAACCGCCCGGGAGGAATGACCCCCTCTCATTCTAAACAGAATGCGGCTGCCGCGACAGTATGGCCGCAAGCCTGCGGCACGACGAATTTTCGCCGAATTGTGCTGGTAAAACAGGCCGGAAACGGCTATGGTAAGGGTAGCGGCTGACGGTGGGCAAGCCGTTGGGCCGCGCCCTCTCCTTGCGGAGCTAAGCCATGTTATCCCGCCGTATGGTGTTGGCAGGCCTTCTGATCGGCCTTGCCTGGTCGATGTCAGCGGAAAGCGTCTTCGGCCAACGACTCGTAGGTCCCTACGTCACGGGGCAGCGGCCCATCCAGAACAACCAGGCGATGATGCCGCAGCAGGTCACGGTCAACGGCGCCATCACCCTGATGTCGTCCGGAAACCTTGTGGTTACCGACAAGGGCAACAGAACCTGGAAGGTGAGCGTCTCGCGCGACACGACGGTTCACGTGACCGGCACGGCCACGGCCGACTATCTTCGCTCTCCCCACGCCGCGATGACGGTGGATTTTAAGGCCGAGTTCGACGACCACGGCACCGTCAAAGAAAAAATCAGCGAAATGACGATCACCGCTCCTTCGACCGAACAGGGCGTTTTCCCGGAAGGCGGGGCTGCCCCGGCCGCTGACGCCGATACGGGCAAAGCCGATGCCGGCAAAGCGGCCAAGCATGGCTCGGCTGGCGGCAAATCGCTCAACAAGTCGGTCAAGGGCGTGCCGCCCGCCGGCTCCTACCACGTGGTGGGCCGACTGAACTACGCCCACGGCAAGTTCATCGTCGAGGCCCATGGCGCCCATCATTTCGAGATTGAGGTGGCCGACGACGCCAACATCAAGGTCGACACGACCGAGACCAATCTCTCCACGGTGGGAGACAACATTACTGTCAGTGGCATGACGCCGCCCCCCAAGATGGTAATGGGCCGGCCCGTGTCCGCTCCGGCAGCTCTCATCGAGGCGACAGACGTAAAGATCACGCTAGCCGAACCGTTGACGGGGCCCAAGAAGAAGCCCGCCCCTGCCAAAGCGGCGTCGCATCCGAAGAAAGACAAAGACAAGGACGACGGCGCCACGAACGACGGCGTCCCTCCTTTGGGCCCCTGAGTTCCCGCCGGAAAGCGGCAATTGTTCGCGCCGCCAAGCAATTCTCACGCTCCGCGTTACGTACTTCTCGCGCTCGGCGTGAGGCATCGGGTGTCGCGCGGGGCATGACGAGCACGATCCTCGGCCCGTTGTGGGCCATTCTGCCGGCGGCTATAATGCCGGATTCTTTCGGTGTCGAAGGCCGGCAGCCGGCCCGGACCAGAACGCGTGCCCCACATTGACCGGGGCCATTTTACCATACGGGAAAGAAGGAGAAACAACCGTGGCGATTCGAGTTGGTATTAATGGGTTCGGCCGCATCGGCCGGCTGGTGTTCCGCGCGTTCTGCGATCAGGGGCTCTTGGGCAAGGAAATCGAGGTGGTCGCCGTCAACGACATCGTGCCCGCCGACAATCTGGCCTACTTGCTGAAGTTCGATTCGAGCCAGGGCAAGTTCCCCGGCACGGTCAGCAGCGAGAAATCGAGCCCGAGCGTCGCCGAAGACGACGTGTTGGTCGTCAACGGCCAGAAGATCAAGTGCCTGGCCGTCAAGGAAGGGCCCGCCGCGCCTGCCGTGGAAGGCCCTCGGCGTGGACATCGTCGTCGAGTCGACCGGCCTGTTCACCGACGCCACGAAGGCCAAAGGCCACATCGAGGCCGGCGCGAAGAAGGTCATTATCTCGGCCCCCGCCAAGAACGAAGACATCACCATCGTGCTGGGCGTCAACGAGGGCAAGTACGACCCGGCCAAGCACAACATCATCTCCAACGCGAGCTGCACCACGAACTGCCTGGCGCCGGTGGTCCACGTGCTGCTGAAGGAAGGATTCGGCATCGAGGAAGGCCTGATGACGACCATCCACAGCTACACGGCCACGCAAAAGACGGTCGATGGCCCGTCGAAGAAGGACTGGAAGGGCGGACGCACGGCGGCCGTCAACATCATCCCCTCGACCACCGGCGCGGCGAAGGCCGTCGGGCTGGCCATCCCCGAGGTCAAAGGCAAGCTGACCGGCATGGCCTTCCGCGTGCCCACGCCCACGGTCAGCGTCGTCGATCTGACGGTCCGCACCGTGAAGGAGACCAGCTACAAGGAAATCTGCGCGGCCATGAAGAAGGCCAGCGAGACGCTACCTGAAGGGCATCCTCGGCTACTGCGACGAGGAAGTCGTCTCGAGCGACTTCATCCACGACGCTCGTTCGAGCATCTTCGACGCCGGCAGCGGCATCGAGCTGAACAGCCGGTTCTTCAAGCTGATCAGCTGGTACGACAACGAGTGGGGCTACTCCTGCCGCACCGTCGAGTTGGTCAAGCTGATCGGCAAGAAGCTCAAGTAATCAAGCCGCGACCGCCGGTCGCGCCCCAACGATGAAATAGCCGGGGGTTAACAACCCCCGGAGGACAACCAAGCGGCGCCGATCCTCAACCGGGATCGGCGCCGTTTTTTTCATTCCAACACACGGCCCGGCTCACCGCGTCGCCCGCACCGCCTCATACAGGGCCACGAGGTTCTCGGCCGGCGTGCCGGCCTGCACGTTGTGGACCGTGTTGAAGACGAAGCCTCCGTCGCGGCCGAAAATCTCGATCCGCTCTCGCACCTGGCGGCGAATTTCGTCCGGCGTGCCGAAAGGCAGCGTCTTCTGCGTGTCCACGCCGCCGCCCCAGAAGGTGATCTTCGCGCCGAACTTCTCCTTCAGCGACTGCGGGTCCATGCCCGCCGCCGAGCACTGCACCGGGTTCAGGATGTCGAACCCGGCCTCGATGATGTCGGGCAGCAGCGTGATCACCGAGCCGCAACTGTGGATGAACGTCTTCCAGGGCGTGTGCTGGTGGACCCAGTCGTTCACGCGGCGGTGGAACGGCTGGAACAGCTTGCGGTAGGCGGCGGGGCTGATGAACGGGCCGGTCTGCGTGCCGAAATCGGTGCCGGTGATGAACACGGCCGATACGCGGTCGCCCACCGCGTCGTAGATCTTCGCCAGGTTCGCCAGGGCGATCTCGCACTGGCGGCGAAAAACCTCGTAGACATAGTCGAAGCGGGTCACCGTGCTCATGTACCACTCGGCGACGTCGCGGATGCCCTTGGGATGCTTCAGCCAGGGGGCGGGCACCAGGGCGATGTCGCCGAAGGCCGTGCCGCCGAAGTTGGCCAGGATCGCCCGATCGCTCTCCCGCCGCAGCCGATCGGCCTCGCCGGCGAAATGCTCCAGCGTCGCGTCGGAGATCGGCCCGAACTCTTCCAGGTTGTCCTCGACGTTCGAGCCTCTCGTCGTCGATCGGCTCCTGGCGGACGATGGTGTCGAAGTAGAATCCGCCCTTGGGCATCCGGCCGCTGGGCGGCGCGGAGCGGTCGCCCTCGGGATACATGAGGATGTCGCCGTTGGGCTCGGGCGTGGTGTTGAAATCGCCGGGCACCAGCACGGGCGTGCCGTCGAAGAGGGTCCAGGGCTTCCAGTCCTTGTTCTCGAAGCCGAACATGTTCTCGGACCGCCCAGCCCCACCACATCCGACCCCCAGGGCGTCCTGCAGATCGGGGCCGATCTCGCCGAGCATCTGGTACGGCTCGACGACTTTGACCGGCGTGCCCGGCGGGTCGAGCCCCAGCGCCTGGCGGAGTTTGTACACGCTGCTGACGTGCATGCCGGTGACCGGCGCTGGCGCCGAGGTCCAAGGGCACATGGTCCGGCTGGCTGGTGATTCAGGGCCGCTTCGACGCGTTGGCGAGAGTTCATGGGAGTGGTCGGGGGATAGATGGCTAGTGGGCAGTGGCGCCGACGCGAAGAATGTCTGTGTAATTCTTTGCACCGAGCTTGTCAAGCATGGGCGGCCCGCCGCGTAGAGCATGGCGGCGATACTCATGGTCTCGGCAACCGGCAAGGTGGATATCTCATGAATCACGCCCTCGAAGACGACCGCGGCAGCACGACGTATGTCCTTCTGTTGACGCTGATCGCCGCTTTGGGCGGGCTGCTGTTCGGCTACGATACGGCCGTCATTTCCGGGGCCATCGGTTTCCTCCAAGAGCACTTCCGGTTGGATCCCCAGTTGCTGAAGGGATGGGCGGCCGCCTGCGCACTGCTGGGTTGCGCGCTCGGCGCGGCCATGGCCGGCATGCTCAGCGACCGATTCGGACGCAAAGGCATGCTGGTCGTCTCTGCCCTTTTGTTCTTCATGTCGGCCGCGGGAACGGCCTTTCCGCGCACCTTCACCGAATTCATCATCTTCCGCATCATCGGCGGGCTGGGCATCGGCGCCGCCTCGATGACCTCGCCGATGTACATCGCCGAGATTGCCCCCGCCCGGATCCGCGGACGCATGGTCTCGGTCAACCAGTTCGCCATCGTCACGGGAATGCTGGTGGTGTACTTTGTCAATTACTTTATCGCCGAGCACGGTGCGGCCGCCGATCAGGCCGCCGGCGCCGCCGACGGAACGTGGAACGTGCTGTACGGTTGGCGATGGATGTTCGGCTCGGGCATGCTTCCCTCGGTGCTGTTTCTGGCGTTGTTGTTGGTGGTGCCCGAAAGCCCGCGATGGCTGGTCAAGGAGGGCCGGCAGGGCGATGCCCTGGCAATCCTCGCCCAAGTGGGCGGCGGCCGACATGCCGCGAGGAAATGGCCGAAATCCAGGCCGCGCTGGCCCAAGAGACCGGCACGCTCGGCCCAGCTTTTCATGCCCGGCATGCGCGTCGCGCTGGTGATCGGCGTCGCTCTGGCCGTGCTGCAGCAAATCACCGGCATCAACGTCTTCCTCTATTTCGCCCCCGAGATTCTCAAAAAACTGGGCTCCGGAACCAACGTTGCCCTGCTGCAAACCGTGCTGGTCGGCGCGGTGAACCTCACCTTTACCATCCTGGCCATCTGGACCGTCGATCGCGTCGGCCGCAAGCCGCTGATGCTGGTGGGCTCAAGCGGCATGTTTGTCTGCCTGGTGGGCCTGGGCCTGGCCGCCTACAGCGGCCACACCGAGCTTTGGACGCTTGGCCTGATCCTCGGCTACATCGCCTGTTTCGCCATTTCGGTCGGCCCGGTCACGTGGGTGATCCTTTCGGAGATCTTTCCCACCGGCATCCGCGGCCGGGCGATGGCCATCGCCACGGTGTGCCTTTGGGTAACCAACTATTTCGTCACGCAGACCTTTACGCTGATGGACGAGAGCCCCTGGCTGATCGAGCGGTTTCACCATAGTTTCCCCTTCTGGGTGTACGCCGCGTTCTGCGCATTGAGCGTGGCATTCGTTTGGCTGTGGGTGCCGGAAACCAAGGGCAAGACGCTCGAAGAGATCGAGCGGAGCTGGCTAAAGTAGACGCCGCATCCTGCCGCGTTATCTGGCTGTGGACCGTGCTGTTGCAACACGCAGGAAGCGGCAAGATGCCGCTTCTACTTGGCGGTTTCATGCGCGCCGCCCAAAAAGCGTGAACGCGTCCACCTTTTCAATCACCACCGGCATGATGCGGCCGGAGAGCTCCGGCGGGCCGTCGAACACCACGATCCGGTCGCAGGTGGTTCGGCCAACGAGTTGCACGTTCGTCCCCTCGCCCGTCGGGAGAGGGCCAGGGTGAGGGCTCGTCGGGCGCTGCCGCCGCTTCGCCACCTTGCTCGGCCCTTCCACCAGGATCTCGACGGTGCGGCCGAGATAGGGCCGGTTGTCCTCCAGACTGATCGCGTTCTGCACGGCCAGCAGTTCGTTGTTCCGCCGCCGCTTGGTGGCCTCGGGCACGTCGTCGGCATAAAGCTCGGCCGCCTTCGTGCCGGGCCGGGCACTGTACTTGAAAATGAAACTGTTCTTAAACCGCGCGTCACGCACCAACGCCACTGTCTCCTGAAACTCCTCCTCGGTCTCGCCGCAGAAGCCGACGATGAAATCGCTCGTAATGGCGGCCTGCGGAATCAGTTCTCGGATGCGAGCGAGCATGTCGCGGTACGACTCGGCCGTATAGCCCCGTTTCATTCGCCGCAGCACCGCGCTGGAGCCGCTTTGGGCCGGAATGTGCAGATAGGGCGACACCTTCGGCAAGTCGCGCACCGCCTGCAACAACTGGGCCGTCATGTGCTGGGGATAATTCGTCACGAATTTCAGCCGGCGAATGCCCTCGATGTCGTGCACTTTGCAGAGCAGGTCGGCCAGGCAAACCTTCCGCCCGCCAGCCGGGTCCTTGTAGCTGTTGACCGTCTGGCCAAGCAAGGTGACTTCCAGGCAGCCGTCGTCGGCCAACCGGCGGACTTCGTCGATGATTTCGGCGGCGGGCCGGCTCTGTTCCGGCCCTCGCACCCGCGGCACGACGCAGTAGGCGCAGAACTTGTCGCAGCCGAACATTGCGCGGACCATCGCCTGGTGCCGCATGGGGCGAGGGCGAAAGAGGGAAAAGGGGACAGTCCCCGACCAAGCTTCGCTCGGTGCCCGCGGGAACGGCCCGTCGTACAAAGGGGGACAGTCCCCTTTTCCCCCCCCTTTTTCCCTGCCGGGGACGAAGCGGGCAAAGCTCTCTTGGACCGACGCCCGATCGCCCGACTTGCGGTCGAGGCTCACTTCGATCCGCTGTCCGCCGCCGGCGGCAACGTGCTCCAAGAGCGCCGGCAAGCGGCCCAACTGGCCCGGCCCAACGACCAGGTCAACGTGCGGCGCACGGCGGAAAATTTCCTGCTGGTCCTTCTGGGCCATGCAGCCCAGCACGCCGACGATCGTGTGCGGGCGTCGTTGTTTGATTTGTGCTATCCGGCCCAAGGCGCTGTAAATCTTGTCCTCGGCGTGCTGTCGCACGCTGCAAGTATTCAACAAGATGACGTCGGCCTGCCGCACGCTGTCGACCAATTCGTGGCCGGCGCAACAAATCGGCCGCAACCAGCTCGCTATCGAGCACGTTCATCTGGCAGCCGACAGTCTGGATAAAGCATCGCCGGGGCATAGAACTCATTGTAGCAGGTGCGGGGGGGCGGCGGCGAGAGACGAGCGGCCGGTTGACCACCGCCCCGGCGAAAATACAATCGTAATAGAGGATATTGCCATGGAAATGTTCAAGGTTGCGGTCAAAGTGGCCAATCCGCGCGACCCGAGCCGCTTCTTCGAAGAGGAGTTCTGGGTCAACACGGGCGCAATCTACTCCTTTGCGCCTGAAGATCGTCTCGAACAGATCGGCCTGGCGCCGCTGCGAACGCGCGACCTGATCTTGGCCGATGGCCGGCACGACCGCCGTCTGATGGGCGAGGCGCTGTTGACTGTGCCGGAGCTTGACGAGACGCTGACCTGCCCCGTGGTCTTTGCTCCGAAGGGTTCGCTCTATCTGCTTGGGGCGACCGCGTTGGAGAACTTCGGCGTGGACGTCGATCCCGCCGCGCGGCGATTGAAACCGATCCTCGGCATTATCGGCGGCTTCCTGGGGTCGAGGTAGCGCCCAGTGTCGCGGTGGCAGTGCAACTGCGACCCCAACAGACGATGACTCACGATCCGCTCGCCCTCACCCTAACCCTCTCCGGGCACCGACCGGAGGTTGGTCGGGAGAGGGGACCAATTTGCAGACACGCTCTAACCGCACTTCGTCCGCTCGACCAGCCGCGCCAGCAGATCGCGGGCTGCGCCCGTGTCGATGGCTTCGGCCGCTTGCCGGGCAGAATCGGTCAATGATGCCGAGCGGCCGACCGTCCAGATTGCCGCGGCCGCATTGGCCACGACGATATCGCGGGGCGGACCGCGGCGACCGTCCAAGACTCCGCGGACCATCGCGGCGCTCTGTGCCGGTCCGCTTACCTGCATCGTGGACAGATCGGCCTGATCGAGCCCGAAATCGGCCGGCGTCCAAGTGAACTTGTTCAAACGGCCGCCGGCGGCCTCGATCACCTCGGTCGGCCCGCCGAGCGTGACTTCGTCCAGCCCGTCCGATCCGTGAACGACCAGCACCCGGCCCGCGCCCAATCGCAGCAGGGCCTCGGCCAGCAGCGGCTGCAAGGCGGGCCGGCCCACGCCCAGCAATTGGAACGGGGCGGAGGCCGGATTCACCAGCGGGCCCAGGATGTTGAAGATCGTGGGCGTATCCAACTGTTTGCGGATCGCCGCCACGTGCCGCATGGCCGAGTGCAATAGCGGGGCGAAGCAGAAGCAGATGCCAAGCTCATCGAGGCAGGCCTCGACGCAGGCCGCGTCCGCCTCGATGTTCACGCCCAGCGCCGCGAGCACGTCGGCGGAACCGCTGCGGCTGGTGATGCCGCGGTTGCCATGCTTGGCCACCGGCACGCCGGCGGCGGCCGCGACCAACGCTGCCGCGGTGGAGATGTTGAAGGTCTTCGAGCCGTCGCCGCCGGTGCCGCACGTGTCGATCAAGTCGGGCCGGCTGCTGCGGATGGCCGTCATGCGTAGGCGCATGGCGGCGGCCGCGCCGGCCACTTCGGCCACCGTTTCGCCCTTGCGGTGCAGGGCTCGGAGCAGCCGGGCAACCTCTTCCGGCCGGCCGGCGCCGTCCATGATCTGGCCGATCGCCGCGGCCATCTGTTCCATCGACAAATGGCCGCCCGCCTCGACGATGTTCAATGCGGTAGGGATCATGATACGGTACACTCCCCTCGCCCGACCGACCTTCGGTCGGTGCCTGAAGAGGCCGGGGGTGAGGGCATTCGTGCGACTGGGCGCGATGTCAGTCGCCCGTTGCTCGAACCAGCCCTCACCCTAACCCTCTCCCGGCGGGAGAGGGGACTTAGCCAATCCTCGCCTTCAATTCGTTGAGCAAGCGGATGCCACGGCCGATTTCCTCTTTTTGCCGGGCCGGCTCCTGCGGAATCTCGCGCTCGATGGTCAACGGGCCGGCGTAGCCGAGCTGATCGAGCGTGCGCAAGAACTTCTCCATGCCAACGTCACCTTCGCCCAGCGGCACTTCGCAGCCCCACTCTTCTCCCGGCCGGGCGGCCCACTTGGCGTCCTTGCAATGGACGCTGCGCACCCAGCGGCCCACTTTGTGCAAGGCGGCGATCGGCTCGCCCGATCCGTACATGATCATGTTGGCCGGATCGAAGTTCACGAACAGGTTGTTTCGGCCCACGTCGCCGAGGAATTTCAGCAGCGTGTCGGCCGCTTCCTGGCCGGTCTCCAAGTGCAGATTTTGCCCATTGGCCCGGCAATGGTCGCAAAGCTCGCGCGTGACGGCCACCGCCTGGCCATACACGGGATCGGCCGCATCGTGGGGCACGAAGCCGACGTGCAGGCCGACGGCGTCGACGCCCAGCAGCCGCGCGAAATCGGCGATCTCTTTCATCTCGACCAACCGCGCGGCCCGCGTGGTCGGCGGCACCAGGCCCACGGTCCGGGCGACGGTGGGAATATCGGCGTAGCTCTCTCCCTCGAAGCCGCCGAAAACCACGCTGATGCGGATGCCCAGTTGCTTCAAGTGCGCGAGGAATTGCTCGGCGTGTTGTTTCGTGCGGGTTGAACGATGCGGGGCGTGCAATTGGATGGTCGGCACGCCCAACTCGTGGGCGACTTCCAATTTCACGCCCAAGCCGGCGTCGATGCTGGCAAATACGCCCAACGGCCACTTGTCCATGGCAGGTCCTCCCGATGCTGAAGGTTGGCATTCATCATAGCCAACCTGCCGGGGAAGTCAAAGCTGGTCGTGCGGCGCTATCGCCAATGGGGGTGCCCGAGCCATAGGACCTTGGTCCCGACCAAGGGAAGCTCGCGGCGGTTCGTGCCGTCGGCGTCCATGATTTCCAGACGCCGATTCTCCACATGCCCGCCAGTTTTTATCGTCCGTTCTCCGTTCTCGTCGAGCTCCCAGTTGAATCGCAGCACCGCCAGGCGGCGGCCATCCGGCGACCAGCAACCCGACTCGACGCTGGCGAGATTCTCCTCGCGAAGAACGGTGTGGTCGTTCTGCCCGTCAACGTCCATAATGTGCAACGAGTCGCCATCCTTGCGGGTTACCTTTGAGTAGACGATCCGCCGGCCGTCGGGCGAGAAAAGCGGAAAGCAGTTTGATCCGTCCTTGGTCAGCCGCAGTTCTTCACTGCCGTCGGGGTGCATCCGGTAGAGTTGATAGCCCCTGCCGAAGGGCGCACGGTTGGTCATCGCCACGAACCATTTGCCGTCGCTCGACCAGTCTTCAACCTCGTCGGTCTCCGGGACGGACAGCTTCTTCTCCCCGGAGCCATCCACGTTGATCTCGGAGGTCGCGTATTGCGAGTTATCGTCGTCGTCATACCGACACCACCGGCTGTGTACGATGCGCTTGCCGTCGGGCGACCAGAAGAACATGTTGCCCCCCGCGGCGAGCAGTCGATTTGTGCGGCGTGTCGCCAAGTCGTACGTCCAAATCTCGGAAGCTTCGATGCGGCCCCCCTTCTCCGGACGGTACTTTGCGAAGGCGAGCGTCTTGCCGTCCGGCGACACTCTCACGTCGTCACCGTCAACGATCTTTTCCCATCTGCCCGTCTCGGGATCGACGGCGATGATCGCCTGAACGTCGCCGAGCCACTCCTCGCGCTTATTGTCGGCCTTGGGCTTGGTCATCAAATGGGCGCAGAGGTAGATGCGACCGGCGGATGGCTTCTTGCCCGGCTCGGCCGGGTTGCCTTCCTCGGCCATTGCCGAGGCCAACCGGAGGGTCGGCAGCACGGCCGTGATCGCGGCCCCTGCACCCAACCACAGCAGGTTGCGACGCGAGAGCACGAGGCTGGTTTGGCTGGTCGCCGAGAGCCTCGACATCCGCCGCTTCCAAAACGCGCTCAACTGCGGATTCTGCCCGACGTTGATCGACGTGGCCCAGGGGCCGTAGGAATTTGACATGACGGTTCTCGTGTCAGAAGAATGGTGGTAAGGGGATTACAGGTTGGACCACTCCTGGCGTTCCAATTCCTCGACGAGCTTTTCCCGCTGCTGCGGGCTGAGAGTGTCTAGCAACTTTTGCCCCAGTTTGCGGCTAAGTTCCCAATAGATATAAGTCCTCCCCTCGCGAAGCCGACCGAGTTGTTCTTGCTGTTGCGGGGTAACGCCGAGGTTTTCGAGGATTCGCGAATCCCGCAGGCATCGCCCGATGGCCATTCTGTGCGAGGCTTCCCGGAGCGATGCCCATTGCTGCGCCGTAAACACTTCCTTGATCTGCTCATGGAGTTGTCTTTCGACGGCTTCGGCTTTTGGCTGAAGATCCGGCAGCTTCGCCTTGATCCAACCTTGCGGCGTTTGAGCTGGTGGTCCGATTTTCGGCGGTTGCCCGTTGATCGAGGTGGGCGGCGCCGCACTCCACGCACTCCACAGGGTAAGCGTTCCTCCGCCGGCAGTCTTTTCTTGTCCCATGTCATAAAGCTCCCGGGACGGCTGAGAATCGTTGAGAATCGCCGTCACCTTATCTAGTTGCCCTTGGGTTGCGCCCAGAGCCTTCCGCATGTCCGGTTCGTAAAGAGTATCGTAGGATATATGGCCGACGCCGGGCGGAGACTGGACCTCGAAACGGCAGTTGCCGAAAATCGCGATCAACTCGGCATCGGCCTTGCCCACTTCACGCTCGATCTGTTCTCGCTGCTGGGGATTGAGAACCGCCAGCGACTGTTCGTCGTTTTCTATTAGCGACTGCAGATACTTCTCGTGCATTTGCCCGGAGTACTCGTTGGCATAAGCGACAAACTGCTCCCGGCTCATGCCGACCTTCTCAAACCAATAGCCTCCCAGCCCCCATCCTGAATCTTGACCCCGGCAGAGCATGATGTGCTTTAGCGCTGCCAGTTGATCGGCGGTGAGCACCTCGTTCGACTTGCTTGCGGACGGACGGCAGCCGCTGGACCAGCAATTCACGAATCTTGTCTGTCTGTTCTTGCGGAGGCAGCTTGTCCACTTCCTTCATTTTCGCTTGCAATTCCGGCCGTTGCCGTTGCTCTTCGGCCACCTGCTTGGCGTGTATCTCCCGCAGTTTCGCCTCTTGCTCGCCGCTGAGGTTGAGTTCCTTTCGGATTCGCGATGCGCTTAGGGGCATGTAAAAACCAAAAGCAAGCGAGCGGTCAAGATCGGGAAAGCTGAATTCGTTGCCGGGCGCGAGGATCGCCACCGTATAGCGGTCAGCCTCGGTTGAAGGCGCGTTCCCGCCCTCCGCCGCATTCGCGTTCACCGTTACCACGCCAACACTGTCTGCGCGCACCGCGTTGGCATCCGGCGCTGTCACCACGCCAACTCCAACGCGGCTTTTCGAGAGGCCACCTTGTTCCGTTTCGGCAGGCGGCTTGGCCGGCGACGTCTCGCGGGAAGGGGGATTTTCCTGGGCCGCCACGGGGGCTAGGCGGAGGGTGGGCAGGAGACCTAAGAGCACACCCGCCATCGCTAGCCCGAGCAGGTTGCCGCGCGAGAGCACAGCACTGCTCATGCTTGTGGGCACGAGCAATGTGAGCCGCCGCCGCCAAAACGCGCTGAGCTGCGGGTTCCGCCCAACGTCGATTAGCGTTGCCCAGGGACCGTAGGGATTGGACATGATGGTTCTCCTGCTTACGCGGCTTGATTGCAAATTGAAAAATGCAAAATGCAAATTGCAAAATGAACGACAGCAGTTGCACGACTTGTCATCTTCATTCTCGATCGCCCGTCAGTTCTGCGGAAATGGCGGCCGCCCGCACTGCCACCGGCTCCGATACGTGACTCACCACGTTAATCAGCGTCTGGGCGTAGTCGGCCGGCGGATGGCCGCTTCGGGCCATCGCCAACTGATCGCAGGCCAACTCCCGCTCCAGCCGCAGTTGATAACCTACCCAATACACCAACGGATTGAAGAAATAGATGGTCCGCGCGATCTCGACCGGCCAGCCCCAGAACAGATCGCGCCGCTTGACGTGCGCCAATTCGTGCAAGATCACCTGCCGCCGCTCGGCCGAACTCAGCGAGGCCAGCAAACGGCTCGGCATCACCAGCGTCGGCTGCCACAGCCCGCAGACGAACAACGGGCAATCGTTGTTCACCAATACAACCGCCGGCACACGGCGGAGTTTGACCTCTCCGGCCAACTCCGCCACCAACGCGGCAATCGCATCGTTGGCCGGAATCGCTTGCTTCAGTAAGCGGCCTAGCCGCCGGCTTTGAACGAGCAGCCGAAAGGTCTGGCCCGCCACGATTGCAAACCAGCCCACGAGCAGCCACGCCGGCCAAGTAATGGCCGCGAGCGTTTCCGCCAGCCGATTCGGCGTTTTGTCATCGGCCCTCACCCTTGCCGTCTCCCGGAGGGAGAGAAGACCTGCGGTTGCCACGCTTTCCAATGCGCTGCCGCGGGTTTCCGCGGGCTGCATAACGGCCGGCGGCGTTGCCGGCACGGCTTTCAGCCACGCCGGCAACGGCACGTAAAATGTCCAGAACGGCATCACCAACAACTTGATGGCCACGATTTGCCAGAGCCAATAGCGCAGCGTCGGCGACGATCGCCGCAAGCACCAGGCGATCAACGTGGCCGCCACGACCAGGACAGCCGATTGCCAAACGACGGCCAGCATCGCCGCCGACCATCGGTCGGCCCAACCGTTCAGCGTTGAGATCGCGTTAAGCATAGCGGCACCGGTCACTTTTCCTTCGGCGGCTGATCGATCTTCTCGGCGATGGCTCGCAGCGTTTTGAGGTCCTTGTCCGACAGTTTTTGGGAATCGGCCAGATAGGCGACCAGCGGTCCGGGCGAGCCGCCCAGCATGGCTTCGACAAACCGGCCGATCAGGGCCGGCAACATGCGCTTTTCGTCCACCACCGCCCGAAAGCGGATGGGCGTTTCGCCCGGCACCCGGGCCAAAAGCCCCTTGGCCTCCAATCGCTGCAAAGTCTTCAGCACGGTGGTCCGAGCGACCCCCCGATCCTTCTGAATCAGGTCGCTGATCTGCCGTTCGGTGCAAGGCTGATGCTGCCACACGAGCCGCAGGACCTGGATTTCGTATTCACCGAGCGAGGGGAGCGATTTGGGCATGATGGTCCTCCGTGTTTTACGGCAAGTGTCGTATCATCGCCTGATTATACGGCGGCTGTCGTAAAGCGTCAAGAGGGCGGAAGAAGAATTTTTGGGAGATACGCTTCAACGGCGGGCGGGCTTCGGCGGCGCCCCGATGCCCGCGCCCGATTGACGCTCGTGCCGGCTCCTATGAAAATGTGGTCCTTGGCCCCTGAACCCTGACCTCTGACCCTGGACCTCTTTCCCCTATACCCTCGAGCCCTCCCATGATCCACGTTGGCATCGCCGGCATCGGCTTTATGGGCATGACCCATTACAACGCCTACCAGGAACTTCGCGGTGTGAAGGTTTCCGCCCTTTGTGAGCAGGACCCCAAGCGGCTGGCGGGCGACTGGCGGACGATCAAGGGCAACTTCGGCCCGCAGGGCCGGATCATGGACCTCGGCGGCATTGCCCGCTACGCGGAACTCGACGCGTTGCTGGCCGATCCGAAGCTCGACGTGATCGACGTCTGCCTGCCGCCCGCCTGGCACGCCAAGGTCGCGATTGCCGCCCTTCGCGCCGGCAAGCATGTCTTCTGCGAGAAGCCGATCGCGCTAAAACGGGCGGACGCCGACCGCATGGTCGAGGCGGCCCGGCAGGCGGGCAAGCTGCTGCTGATCGGCCACGTGCTGCCCTTTTTTCCCGAATATCGCTTCGCTTACGAAACGATCGTAAGCGGCAAGTATGGCCGGCTGTTGGGCGGGCACTTCAAGCGGATCATTTCCGACCCGGCCTGGCTGCCCGACTTCTACAACCCCGAGAAAGTGGGCGGGCCGATGCTCGATCTGCACGTCCACGACGCCCATTTCATCCGCCTGCTGTGCGGCATGCCCCGCGCCGTGCGGAGCGTGGGCACGATGCGCGACGAGGTCGTCGAGCGGTTCAGCACGCAGTTCATTTTCGAGCCGCCGCGGATGGTCACGGCCGCCAGCGGCGTGATCCACCAGCAGGGCCGTCCCTTCACCCACGGCTACGAAATCTATCTTGAAGAGGCGACGTTGTTCTTTGATTACATGGCGATGCCCGAGCCGAGCGACGCGGTCACGCCGTTGACCGTGCTGTTGAAAAACGGCAAGGTGTTGCGGCCGAAGCTCGGCGGCGGCGATGCGACCGATTTCTTCGCGGCCGAGCTCGGCGAGGTGGTGCGTGCGATTGGCGGCAAGGAGCCTTCGCCGCCTTTGTCGGCCGAATTGGCCCGCGACGCGGTAATCCTTTGCCAGAGGCAAACCGAATCGGTCCTCCGCGGCAAAGCGGTGAAGGTGTAATGTCGGATCGCCGCACCGCGCTTGTCAGCCGCTTCGCCGTCGTCTATCATCAATTGAAGTCCGTCCTCCCGTTTCTGTGCCGCTTTACCTGAACCCCGAACCCTCACCCCCGATCTGTTCCTCCCATGACTCCCTGGAAACTGGCTGAAACAAACTATGGCGAAGTGAAGCGGCAAACGTACGAGGTGGCCGTGTTGCCTTTCGGCGCCACCGAACCGCACAATCTCCATCTGCCTTACAGCACCGATACGATCCAGTGCACGGTTGTCGGCGAAAAAATCTGCGAAGAGGCTTATCGCCGCGGGGCGAAAGTAGTCCTGCTGCCGACGCTTCCCTACGGCACGCAAACCAACCAGGCGAAGTTCCCGTTGGCCATGAATGTCTATCCTTCCACGCTGGGGGTGGTGATTCACGATCTGGTCGAGTCGCTGGTGCGCAGCGGAGTGCGCAAGATCGTGCTGCTGAATGGTCACGGCGGGAACGAGTTGAAATCGGTGCTCCGCGAGTTGCACGGCCGCACGCCGGCCCATCTGTTCCTCTGCGATTGGTACACGGTCTGCCGCGACATCTACGAGGAGATTTTCGAGCAGTCCGACAGTCACGCCGGCGAGATGGAGACGTCGATGGTGCTGGCCCATTGTCCGGAGTTGGTGGCCCGTCATCCCGACGGCACGCTGACGGCCGATGAAGGCCGCGCGGCCGAAACGCGTTTTGACGCGGTCAATCGCGGCTGGGTCACGATGGCGCGTCCTTGGCACCTGCTGACGACCAACAGCGGCGCCGGCAATCCGCACGCCGCCACAGCCGAGAAGGGCCGCCAGCTCACGGAAGTCCTCGTTGAGCGGCTCTCGCAGTTCTTGGTCGAGCTTTCCGACGCGAAGCTCGACGAGCGGTTTCCGTATTAAGAGCGGCCGAGAATCGGCGCCTGTACTGATACAGACACGCCCTCACCCTTCCCTCTCCCGACCAACCTTCGGTCGGTGCCCGGAGAGGGGACAATCTGAAGGCAGACTCTACGGCGCGACCTCGATCGCAAACTGCTGCGTGGCGCTGCCGACGCGCTCGGTGGACGTGGAGAGCACTTTCTCTTGGCCCCAGCCGAGTGCGTTGTCCTCGAGCTTCCGCACCTCGCGGTCGATCGTAGCGGTGACGGCCACCTCGCACATCCCCGGCGCGTCGGGCGTGCCTGAAAGCGTGCCCGCGGCGTCGTCCAGCTTGAGCCACTTCGGCCCCTTTTCCAAGACATACTTGGGTTTCTCAATGTCCCAGAAGTTGGAAACGTCGGGGCCATGCTCCCGCAGGTCGCCCAACGAGCGAGTGGCCGAAACCTGGCCGCGGTATTCGGCGCCCGACCTTCGCCTGCACAACCGGCTTGCTATAGATTACCGGACGGGGCGCGGCGGCATAGTCGGAGGGCCCGCTCCGCTTGCCCTGCACGTCAACGGCCACAACGCGGTAGAAAGTCTTGTTGGCCGCCGGCAGTGCAACCTCGCCACCCAACACGGCCAGTTCGGTGGCCGGCGTTTCGGCGATGAAGTTGGCCGGAAACTGCGGCGACAACTCCTTCGACTTGCCCACACTGACGGTGTACGGCACGTCGCTCACCGAAAATCCCTTCTCGTCGCTTCCATAAACGCGATATTTTACCGGCTGCCGGCCCACCGGATTGGCCTTCCACTTGAGCGTCCCCTCGTTCTTGTTCTGGTCATAGTCCACGGTGACGTCCAGCGGATAGCTCGGCCCGTGCGGCGTGAAGCTCCAGGTCTTGCTGCACGGCCCCCACACGCCCTTGTCGTTCTTCGCCAGCACGCGCCAGTAATAGGTCTTGTCGGGCGTCAGCAGCCCGAGCCCGGGCAGCGTGTATTGCGCCTTGCCCTTGTCCGCAGTCCGCGAGATGAGCTTGTAAAAACTCATCGAGAGCGGCCATTTCATATCCGCCCGATTCGACAGTTCGAAGAGATAGTCGGCCATCTTGTTTCCGTCGGGATCCTTCGGCGCGTTCCATTGGAAGACGATATCGGTGCCGTCGGCTTCACCCGCGTCGGGCGGATAAAGCGGCGCGGGCGACGCTTCCGGCGGCCTGCTCGTCGAGCGTTCCGCCCACTGATGCGTGATGCGCACCTTCCGTTGGCCCGACGACTGGTCGGTATACGTGAAGGCATTTTCTCCGACCGTCATCTCGGGCAGCGCCAGCAGCGCCATCTCCAAGTCGTTGATCACGGTCAAACGCTTGAGCTTAGCCCCACCGGCAAGTTGGCAGCGAAGTTGGTACTTATGGTGCGACGCCGCGTCGGGGGGAAAGAACTTATCCAGGTTGTCGCCCGCATCTTCCCATTTTTTCCCGTCCGAAGAGAAGGCGAATTTGGCCCCGCTGCCTTCCACTTCGAGCTTCCCGCCCACGAACGCATAGGGGCATTGCATGGCCCAAACGATCGTGCCCGTCTTGCCCTCCGCCGCGCGGAGTCCTTGCGGGCCGCTGGCGATGTTCTCCACCGCGGCCGCGCCTTCTTCCAGGTATCTTGGGTGAAGTCGGGCCGATACTCCCAAAGACCGTTGCAGATGATGTCCGGATAGCGGAAATGAAATTGCGGCCACATGCACTTAGGCGGGGTGAGGTGTCCCCAGCGCCAAACCAGGGCCTCGCCCGGCCGAAGCGTCATGTTCATGTTTGTCCCCTTGGAAAACCCGCGTGTGGCCGTCACGGGCTCTTCGCACACGAACATCGACGCATATTGCTCGTCCAGGCGGCGAATGTCGGGCAGAAAAATGCCGAACGTGTGCGTCCGCTTGATCAGGTCGTGGTCCCTGGCCAATTCGCGGTCGTTGGCCACGGTCTCGTTGTCCCGCAGCAGAAAGATGCTATCCAGGTCGCCGTCCATCACGTGCCAGCCGCCGTCGTACGATACTTGAGCGATGGCGTGCGACACCAAGCGGACGCCGGCCGTCTTGAGCCCCACCTTGCCCCACAACGCGGCCATCATCACGGCATCGCTTCCGCACGGGTTATGCCCATAGACGTTGAAAACCTGCACAACGTCGCCCATGTCCGGGCCATTGCCCATGCAGTGGAAACGGTGGCTGATCTGTTGAAACCAAAGCGCAATAGCCTTCTCCTTGTCGCTCATGCCCGGGCTGACGGCCGCGGCCACGATCTCATCGATTGTCCGAAAGTCGTTCCGTCCATTGGAGAGCCAGGGGTTGACCACGTCGGTCTGGCCGGTATTTTCCATCCGCACCGCGCGGTTCGACTGCCAGGTCTGCTCGATGACGCCTTCCACATTGATTCCGCATCCGATCGGCGTCCGGCAGTTCGTGCCGTCCATCGTGCCGCCGTGGACGACGGTGTACTTGTGCTCCCCCTGGGCGATCTCTTCGACGTGTTGTTTGGCGACGTCGCTCGGCAGCGACTTCGACGCCCAAGGTTCCAAGCCTTTTTCCGCAGCGGCGACAGCGCCGCGGCCGCCGCAACCATTAGAAACGCGCCCAACGCGGTACGGTTAACGTTCATCTGTTCGTCCTTTTTCTCTTGGAGGAAACGCGGACGCGCCCCATGGGGCGTTGCCGCTCTTGCTGGCCGCCGATCCGTGATTTTAACCGCGGGGCGCGAGCCAGTCAAACAAACGGGTTGGGCGGCGGGGACGCGGCAACGGATTGCGGCGGTTACAAGACGGCTGTTGCCTGGCCGCCCAACCGCCGATCGGTTTCAAAAAAGCAGGATCTTCAGGCCGATGAACAGCAGCACGATGCCGCCGCCCAGCTCGGCCCAGCGCGCCCAGCGATCGCCGATGCGGCTGCCCAGGCCGACGCCCAGCGCGGTCAGCGTGGCGGCGACCACCCCGATCACCGCGCTGGGAAACCATACCGAAACGCCCACCAGGGCCATCGTGATTCCCACCGCCAGCGCGTCGAGGCTGGTAGCCAGGGAGAGGGTCAGCAGGGCGAGGCCGCGGGTGGGGTCCTTGCCGGCGTCGGCATTTTCCCGGCCGCGGGCCTGCCAGAGCATTTTTCCGCCCACGCCCGCCAGCAACACGAACGCCAGCCACCGGTCGTATCCACCCAAGCAGGTCGTTAGTTGCTCGCCGGCCAGCCAGCCGATAATCGGCATCATGAATTGGAACAGGCCGAAGTGGAAGCTGAGGCGGAACACGTGCCGCGACGTGACGGCGTCAACGGCCAGCCCGACAGCCACCGCCACCGCAAAGGCATCGGTGGCCAGTCCCACCGAAAGTCCCAACAGTGCGAACCAGGTGAGTTCCATGACAGCCGTGCAGCAGCGGCATCTGGCCGCTTCCCGCGTGTTCCAATCGCACGGTCCACACATAGCGAATGCGGCAGGATGCCACGTCTACTATCCTAGGGGCCACGGCGGCCGAGTGCAATCGGCAGGCATTGCACGGATGCGGTCGGGTCGGCATGATGGAGGAGAGGGGTCAGAGGAGAGGGAGCAGGGGTCAGGAATCAGGGGTCAGGGATCGAGCATCCGCGATTTGAAGTTCTGACCCCTGATTCCTGATCCCCGATTCCTGACTCCTGACTTCCGGCTCGCCCGCCAAATCCGACAATCGCCCCAAGACAAATGGCCGCTATGCTGAACGTCGCCCGCCGCCTTCCTCAGATGGCCGAAAGCCGGCCGGAGGCCGTCGCCGTGGTCGAGCCGCTGGGCTACGACGATCGGGGCAAGCGGATCTACCGGACTTTCACTTTCCGCGAGTTGGACCAGGATAGCGATCGGATCGCGCGGGGCTGCGCGAGGGGGGCGTCGCGATGGGCACGCGATTGGCCTTGCTCGTGCGGCCGGGGATCGACTTCGTGTCGTTGGTGTTCGCGCTGTTCAAGGCGGGCGCGGTAGCCATCCTGATTGATCCGGGCATGGGACGCTGGAACCTGATCCGCTGTTTGGCCGAGGCCGAGCCGGCGGGTTTTGTGGCCATTTCGGTCGCGCAGGCGATGCGCGTGCTGCTGCCGCGGCGATTTCGCAAGGCCCGGTTCAACGTTACCGTCGGCCGGCGCTGGTTTTGGGGCGGACCGACGCTGGAAAAGCTGCGCGGCCGAGCGTGGAGCGGCGGCGAGTTGGCGGCCACCGGGCCCGACGATCCGGCCGCCATCATTTTTACCACCGGCAGCACGGGGCCGTCGAAAGGGGTTCTCTTCAGCCACGGCAATTTCGACGCCCAGGTAAATCAAATCCGCGATTTCTACGGCATCCAACCGGGCGAAGTCGATCTGCCGGCCTTCCCCTTGTTCGGCCTTTTCAATTGCGCGATGGGGGTGACGGCCGTGATCCCCGACATGGACCCTTCGCGTCCCGCCCAGGTTGATCCCGTGAAGATCATCGAAGCGGCCCGCGATTGGAAGGTCACCCAGGCGTTCGGCTCGCCGGCGATTTGGGACCGCGTGGGCCGATACTGCGAAACGCAAGGCGTTGCGCTGCCGACCGTGCGTCGCGTGCTGTCGGCCGGCGCGCCCGTGCCCGCCGAGGTGCTTCGCCGCACCAAGGCGTGCATTCATCCCGAAGGCGACGTGCACACACCCTACGGCGCGACGGAGGCGCTGCCGGTGGCGTCGATCTCGGCCCGCGAAGTGCTGGGGGACGTTGCGTCAAACCGTGACGCCGCGAAAAGGGGACTGTCTCCTTCGGGGCCCACGGGAACCGCCGCCGAAACCCGCCGCGGCGCGGGCGTGTGCGTGGGCCGAAACTTTTCCGGCATCCAATGGAAAGTGATCCGCACGGTGGATGGCCCGATCCGCTCGCTCGATGAGATCGAAGAATTGCCTGCCGGCCGGATCGGCGAGCTGATCGTCAGCGGCGCGGTGGTCACGCGGCGGTACGTCACTCGCGTGCAAGCCAACGCGTTGGCGAAGATCGCCGACGGCCCGCGATCTTGGCACCGCATGGGCGATTGCGGCTACCTGGACGGGCAGGGTCGTTTCTGGTTCTGCGGCCGGGCGGCCCATCGCGTGCTCACGGCCGACGGGCCCATGTATCCCGTCTGCTGCGAAGCGATCTTCAACCAGCACCCGGCGATTTGCCGCAGCGCGCTGGTTGGAGTTGGGCCGGCGGGCCAACAACGCCCGGTGATGATTCTCGAGCCCCATCCGGGCCGAATGCCAGCCGACGAAACGGCGCGCGTCGCGCTGCTGGCCGAGATTCGGCAGCTTGCGGCAACGACTCCCTTGACCGAGCGGATTGTCGACTTTCGCTTCCATCCCAGCTTGCCCGTCGATATCCGCCACAACGCCAAGATTTTCCGCGAAAAGCTGGCCGTGTGGGCGTCGCGGCAGAAGTGAACTATCTTCCGTGATCCCAAGCGGAAGTGATATACTAAGAATATGTCGGACGAATGGTTCTTGGAAATTGCCGGGCGCGAGCTTGGCCCGTTGTCGTCGCATCAACTCAAGACAATGGCGGCCAAAGGGCAAATTGTGCCTTCGGATCGCGTTCGCCTCGGCGAGACGGGCAACTGGGCGACCGCGGATCACGTCAAAGGATTGTGGGGCATCCACGAACAGCCGCCGGTTTCCGGGGCCGTCAACGCGAGTGCTCCGATACCGCCGCCCGTGCAGAACCTGCCCCGAGCGCGAGCCATCGTACCGCCGGCGGCTGGGCCGCCGATCGTGCCGCCGCGTGACGGGCGCCGCCCAGCGAAGCGACGCAGTCCGCCGGCATCGGGGTTTCCCGGCACGGCGGCGAGCTGACGGCCGCGATGGCCCGGGCCAAACGCAAACGGCAGCAGCAGATGCTCGTGACCGGATCAACGCTGGTCGTCGCGACAGGCGTGATCGCCGTGATTCTGGTTTTGGCGAGCAACGTCGGCGGTGAACGCAAAGAAGGCGACGGCCTTGGCGAACCGCCTGCCAACGCCGCCCAAAAAACTCCCGGCGACAACGGCGATCGGCAGGAGTCGCGCAAGACGGCCCGGCTTGCCGCCGATAGGCCGAAAGCGCCGACCGACGCCAAGGAGAAGCACGACGCCGGCCCAACTGATGACCGCGCGGCAAAGACCGCCGGCGAAACCCCACCCGCGAAGCCGGCCGAGCAAGAGCCACCGGCCGAAAAGGATACCGAGGACGATGCGAAGTGGACTGACGCGTCGATGTCGGCGGCCGTGGTGGAGCAGATTCCGGTCCAGGTCCTTTCGGTGGGGTGGGACAAGCGCAAGGATGATTCGGCCGATGTCCCGGTCCTGGTCATCACCGTGGAAGTGAAGAACCCGAGCCGTCTGCCGGACAACAGGGTGGCGTTTGAAGGCTGGAGTCCCGACGCCCCGCATCGCTGGGTTCGCATGACCGACGACCGCTTAAGGACATGGCAGCCGCGAGCGGCCGAGCCGGCCAACACCGTCGAGAACATGCTGCCGATCAAAATCAACCCGGGCAAGTCGGCCAGGGACGTGCTGATTTTCGACGTTGCCAATCCCAAGCCCAAGTACCTTCGGCTGCAACTATCGGGCGGCGCGCTCGGCAAGGAAGGCACGGCAAACCTGAAGATTCCCGCCACGATGATCGAAGGCACCCCACCGTCGCCGGAGCCGCCGAAACCGGCCGAGAAGAAGCCCGCCGCCAGACCGGCGGAGAAGCCCCGGACTCCGACGGGGCGCAATCGGAATAGCACTCCGGCAGACGATTTCGGCATCGATCCGAACGCCCCGCCCGTGCAATAGCCGGTCCGTATTGCGCCGCCACGGTGTCGGCAGGCCCCCCGTTGACCGGCACCGCGGAACGCGGTAGGCTCGCAACTGGCACGGCACAGGAAGATACGTAACCCGGTTGCTTGTGTAAGCGAAGGAGTTTTCGTGAACGCCTTGGTTACCGGCGGCGGCGGCTTCCTGGGGCTGTACGTCGTCGAACAACTGGTTGCCCGCGGCGACCGCGTGCGGACGCTCTGCCGCGGGCACTATCCACAACTCGACGCGCTGGGAGTGGAGACCATCCGGGCCGATCTGCGCGATCGCGCCGCGGTGGTGGCCGCGTGTCAGGCAGTGGACGTGGTGTTTCACGTTGGCGGCATCGCCGGCATCGGCGGTCCGTGGAAACACTTCTATGAGGTTAACACCCTGGGCACCCGACACATCGTTGAGGGGTGTCGCGCGCACGGCGTGGGTCGGCTGGTGTACACCAGCAGCCCGAGCGTGATCTTCGACGGCCATAGCCAAGCCGGGGCTGACGAATCGACGCCGTATCCGCGACGATGGCTTTGCCCCTACGCGCGTTCGAAGGGATTGGCCGAGCAGCACGTGCTGGCATCGAATGGCAAGAACGGCCTGCTGAGTTGTGCGCTGCGGCCGCACTTGATCTGGGGTCCGCGCGATCGGGCGCTCGTGCCCGGTTTGTTGGAGCGTGCCCGCAATGGCCGGCTGTGGCGCATCGGCGACGGCACGAACCTGATCGATACGGTGTATGTGGAGAATGCGGCGGCGGCCCACCTTCTGGCGGCCGACGCGCTGAAACCCGGCTCGCCGGTGGCCGGCGGGGCGTATTTCATCAGTCAGGGGGAACCGGTGAATTGCTGGGCCTGGATCGCCGAAATCCTCGCCTTGGCCGGTTTGCCGCCGGTGCGAAAATCGCTCCCGCTGTGGACCGCGAGGATGATCGGCATCGCCTACGAGGCCCTGTATGGCTTCCTCCGCCTGCGCGGCGAGCCCCCCCTAAGCCGGTTCCTGGCGGCCCAATTGGCTACCGCACACTACTTCGATATCAGCCGCGCCCGCAAGGATTTCGGTTACGAGCCAAAGATTTCCACGGCCGAAGGGCTGCGGCGCCTGGCGGCCGCGGAGTTCCCCATTCCCGTGAAAACGGGGACAGGCACCGCGACTAATAGTGGTTCGGATTGAGCAATGATACAAGCCGTTGCGGAGCCAGTCCCCGTTTTCATCAGGCCACCGGGTCTCGCCTGCCGGGCGGGACTATACATAATCGGACACCGTCGCGAGCAATGGCGTCCCGCCCGGCAGGTGGGACCTGCCCGCCACCCGCCGCTTGCCAATCAACCGGCGACCGGGTAGCCTAAGTTGTTTGGCGTTTGCTCGCCAGGGGCCAGGCTATGGAACGACCCGACCATCAGCGCGTCGTGATTACCGGCGTGGGACTTACCGCGCCGAACGGGAACTCGTTGCCCGAGTTTCGCCACGCCCTGCTGAACGGCCGCAGCGGGGTGACGGCCTATGAAACCCGCTACTTCGGCCCCACCCTGGCCGGGGTGTGCAATTTCGACGAGCTCCGCTACCAGAAGCGCAAGGAGGTGCGCCGCGGCACCCGCGCCGGCGGCATCGGCATCTTCTGCGCCCGCGAAGCGGTGGCTGATGCGGGTCTCGATTGGCCGAAGGTGGATCGCTCGACTGTCGGCATCTACGTTGGCGTGACCGAGCATGGCAACGTCGAAACGGAAAACGAAATTTTCCTGCTGAAAGGTTTTGACTACGACACTCAATATTGGTCGCATCATCATAATCCCCGCACGGTGGCCAATAATCCGGCCGGCGAGATCTCGCTGAACATGGGGATCACCGGGCCGCACTACACGCTCGGCGCCGCCTGTGCCGCGGGAAATGCGGGCATTATCCAGGGCGTCCAGATGCTCCGTCTGGGCGATTGCGATATCGCGTTGTGCGGCGGCGTGTCGGAAAGCATCCACACCTTCGGCATTTTTGCCAGTTTCAACAGCCAGGGGGCGCTGGCCAGGCACGAAGATCCGGCCAAGGCGTCGCGGCCCTTCGATCGCCAACGAAACGGCATCGTGGTGGCCGAAGGGGGCTGCCTGTTCGTGCTCGAACGGCTCACCGACGCCCGGGCCCGCGGCGCCAAAATCTATGGCGAAGTGATCGGCTACGCGATCAACAGCGACGCCACCGACTTCGTGCTGCCCGATCCCACCCGTCAGGCCGAGTGCATCCATTTGGCCCTGCGACGGGCGGGAATCACGGCCGACGACGTCGATATCGTGAGCACGCATGCCACCGGCACCACTTCCGGCGACGCCCAGGAATGCCAGGCTCTGCGGCAGGTCTGGGGCAACAACGGACACCACACCCAGTTCAACAACACGAAAAGCTTCATCGGCCATGCCATGGGCGCCGCAGGGGCCCTGGAACTGGCCGGCAACCTGCCCGCCTTCGACGACGGCGTGTGCCATGCCACGATCAACCTCGATCAGCCCGATCCCGAGTGCGAGCTGCCGGGGCTCGTGGCCAACCAGCCGCGCGCAGGGAGAGAAGTCACCACGATCTTGAACAACTCGTTCGGAATGTTGGGCATCAACTCGGTGGTGATCGTCCGACGGACATGAGCACGTATTGATTCCGTGGTTGATGGTGGAGCACTTCACGCGTTTTTGACCGGGAAAGCGGGCTCGTTTCACGAGTCCTCGTTCGTTTGCCCATGCAGGACCCAATAATGACGGAGAATGCCGCATGACGGCTGTGGAAATCAAGGAAGCAGTGCGAAAGATTCTCGCCGACATCGCGCCGGACGAGGACCTCAGCAATCTGGAAGAGGAAGTTCCCTTTCGCGAACAGCTCGAGCTGGACAGCATGGACTTCCTCGACATCGTGATGGAACTGCGAAAGCGGTATCGCATTCAAATCCCCGAGGAGGAATATCCCGAGTTGGCCAGCATGGGCAGCACGGTGCGATATCTGGAACCGAGAATGAAGGACGTTGCGAAGAAGTAGGCCGTCCGGGTTCGCGGTTCAGGGTTCAGAACTCGGTCACGCGGTCGTTAACGGCGTCCTGAACCCTGAAGCCTGACCCCTTATGTACGACACGATCATCATCGGCGCCGGCATGTCGGGCCTGGCGGCCGGCATCCGCCTGGCCCATTTCGGCAAACGCGTCTGCATTCTCGAACGGCATAGCGCGGTCGGCGGGCTGAACTCCTTCTACCGGCAGCGCGGCCGGACCTACGACGTGGGCCTGCACGCGTTGACCAACTACGCCCCCAAGGGCGCCCGCAGCGGTCCGTTGGCCCGTCTGATGCGGCAATTGCGGCTGGCCTGGGACCAGTGGGCCCTGGCGCCGCAACTCGGCTCGGCGATCATGTTCCCCGGCGTAACGCTGCGGTTCTCCAACGATTTCGAGCTGTTCGAATCCGAGGTGCGGCGAGAGTTTCCGGGCGAGGCCGACAACCTCCGGCGCGTGGTGACCGAGCTTGCGGATTACGATCAATTCGGCCAGCCGGCCGGGCGTCGCTCGGCCCGCGAAGTGCTTGGCGGCATCATCGACAATCCGCTGCTGGTGGAAATGATCCTTTGTCCGATCCTTTTCTACGGCGGCGCCCGCGAGCACGACATCGATTTCGACCAATTCAGCATCCTCTTCCGTTCGATTTTTTTGGAGGGTCTCGCCCGTCCGCTGGCCGGCATCCAGTTGATCCTCAAGGTGTTGATCCGGCGATTCAAAGAGCTTGGCGGCGAGATTCGCCTGCGGGCGGCCGTAGCACGGATCGCCGTTAAGGACGAGGCCGTGCAGAAAGTAATATTGGAAGACGGCGCCGAAGTTGAGGCCCAGAGCGTGCTCTCGTCGGCCGGCTGGGCGGAAACGATGCGGTTGTGCGACACGGGCTGTTCCCAAGACGAGCCGCCCGCGAGCCGGCTCTCGCTGGTCGAATCGATCTCGATTCTCGACGCCCAGCCGCGACTGCTCGGCTATGACAAGACGATCGTTTTCTACAACGATTCGGAGGAGTTTCGCTACGAGAAGCCCGACGATCTGGTCGATCTACGGAGCGGCACGGTCTGTTCGCCGAACAATTTCGCGTATCCCGAGCCGCTGGACGAGGGCGTGATGCGCATCTCCGTGCTGGCGAACTACGACGGTTGGGCGTCGCTCGATGCGGAGGCCTATCGGCTAGCCAAGCTGCGATGGTACGATCGCATGGTGGCGGCGGCGGTCCGTTTCGTGCCCGACTTCCGCGGCTCGGTGATCGAAACCGACATGTTCACGCCGCTGACGATCCATCGTTTCACCGGCCACGCCGACGGTTCGGTCTATGGCTCGGCCCAAAAGCGCCGCGACGGCACGACGCACTTGAAGAATCTCTACATCTGCGGCAACGATCAGGGCCTGGTGGGCATCGTGGGCACGATCATCAGCGGCATCAGCATCGCCAATCGGCACTTGTTGAAGTAGGACGGCCTTGCGATAATGGGTTTGGAGGCCTGTTCTCATGGACGCCGCCGTCATCGAAAAAGCTGCCGATTTGCTGTTGGAGGCTGCGCCGCCCGGATCGAAAGTGATTCTCTTCGGTTCGCACGCCCGCGGCGACGCCCGGCCGGACAGCGACCTGGATTTTCTGGTTGTGGAACCGAGAGTTGCCGACCACCGCGCCGAGATGGTGCGACTGCACCGCATCCTGCTGCCGTTACGCGTGCCGGCCGATGTGGTGGTCACCTCAGAATCGAACTTCGAGGAGTGGCGCGCCACACCGGGCACTGTTCTCTACGAGGCGGCGATGGAAGGAAGGGTCTTCGATGCAGTCCGATGATCTTGCCAGGGAAGGGGAAGTAGTCGTTCCGTTCTCACAACTGCGCGGTATCGCTCGTTCGCCTTCATGAAGTTGAATGCGTCAGCGTGGTCCGCCTCCGACCCCTCCATGCCCACCGCTCCCCTCGAAAACCTCCGCGATCACTACGACGTCGTCGTCATCGGCGGCGGGCTGGGCGGCATGACCGCGGCCAACATCCTGGCCCGCGCCGGCCGCTCCGTGCTGCTGGCCGAGCAACATTCGAAACTCGGCGGGCTGGCCACCTGGTTCCATCGCCGCGGCGGGCATGTCTTCGACGTCGCGCTGCACGGCTTTCCGGTGGGCATGATCAAGAGCTGCCGCCGCTATTGGAGCGGTGAAATTGCCGACCTGATCGTGCAGTTGAAGGACATCCGCTTTGACAACCCGATGTTCTCGCTTTCGACCACTTTCGACCGCCAGGACTTTACCCGGCTATTGGTCGAGCGATTTCGCGTGCCGGCCGCCACCGTCGAACGAGTTCTTCGACGCGGCCCGGAACATGAACTTCTACGACGACCAGGCCACGACCACCGGGCAACTCTTCGAGCGGTTCTTCCCCGGCCGGCAGGACGTCGTGCGGCTGCTGATGGAGCCGATCACCTACGCCAACGGCTCGACGCTGGAAGACCCGGCCCTGAGCTACGGCATCGTGTTCTCGAATTTCATGTCGAAGGGCGTCTACACGTTTCCAGGCGGCACCGAGCATTTGATTTGCCTCATGGCCGGGGAATTGCAGAGAAGCGGCGTCGATGTGCGCACTCGCACGGCGGTCACAAGAATCGATACCGCCGGCCGCCGCGTCGAAGCGGTGACCGCCAACGGGCGACAAGTCAAAACCCGCGCGGTGGTTTCCAACGCCAATCTGCTGGGCACGATTCTCGATCTGGTCGGCCCCGAGCATTGGGACGGCGACTTCCTCGAGCAGGCCCGGGCGGTCCGCCTGAATAATTCCAGCACCCAGGTTTACATGGGCCTGAAGCCGGAGATGCCGATCCACCAGAGCCAGTGCGGCGACCTCTTGTTCAGTTCGGTCGCCCCGGCGTTTCGCAGCGACTTGCTCTTGAGCCGCGATGTAACCAGCCGCACCTATTCGTTCTATTACCCGCAGGCTCGGCCCGACCTGAAATCGAGCGTCATCGTGGCCAGCACGAACGCCAATTATGCCGATTGGGCGGGGCTGTCGAAGGAAGACTACGCCGACGGCAAGCGCCGCCTGGTCGAGAACACGCTGGCGGCCATCGAAAAGTACGTGCCCGACATTCGTGCCCGTCTGGATTACGTGGAGGCGGCCACGCCCCTGACGTTCGAGCGCTACACCCGGCATCTCCAGGGGGCCAGCTTCGGCACGAAGTTCGAGGGGTTGGCCGTCAGCCGGGCCTTGCCCGAGCAGATCGCCGGACTGTATCATGCCGGCAGCGTCGGCATCATCATGTCGGGCTGGCTGGGGGCCGTCAACTACGGCGTCATCGTGGCGAACGACGTCGATGCGTTTCTGATGAAGGGACGCCCATGAGCAGGCAAGAAATCCTCGACGCCATTCCGCACCGCGATCCGTTTCTGCTGGTCGATGAAATCCTCGAACGGAGCGATTTCCGCATCGTGGGCAGCAAAACCTTCAGCGGCGAGGAATGGTTCTTTGCCGGCCATTATCCGGGCTATCCGCTGGTGCCGGGCGTGCTGCTGTGCGAAGCGGCCATGCAATGCGGAGCGGTCCTGCTCTCCGCTCTCCTGACCGACCTTCGGCCGGCGCCGGAAAGGGGCAGGGGGCCAGCGCGTCCGCATCAGCCGCCGACAACGTCGCGCCCGCCAAGGTGCCGGTGGCCACTCGCCTGAACGACGTTCGCTTCAAGCGCATGGTGCGGCCCGGCGAACGGCTCATCATGGAAGTGGAGCTGACGGAGCGGCTGGCCGACGCGTTTTTCCTGAAGGCCAAAGTCACCGTCAACGGCAAGGTGGCCGTACGGTTCGAGTTCGCTTGCACGGCAGCGCAGCGCGAGTAGCAGGTTATGCTTCAGCATGACTTTTCAGAAAAACAGACATTCGTTATGCTGAAGCATAACCCGCGTTCACTCGACAATTCTCGGCCATGGACTTCTTTCAACTTGCCGGCAAGTCGATTCTGATTGTTGGCGTCGCCAACCGGCGGAGTGTCGCCTGGCACATCAGCCGCGCGGTGGCCGAAGCCGGCGCCAAGTGCGTTTTCGTCGTGCAAAACGAGGAGACGCGGGGCATCGTGTCGAAGCTAACAGGCGATGCGGAAATCTATGTGTGCGACGTCGAGCATGACGACCAGATCGCCCGGCTCCGTAATGGGCTTTCGGCGCACGGCGAGAAGTTCCACGGGCTGGTCCATTCCATCGCCTTCGCCGACTACTCGGCGGGCGTCAAGCCGTTCCACGAGACGCCCAAGCAAGCGTTCTTGCAAGCGGTCGAACATTTCCTGCTTCTCCTTGATCAATTTGTCGAACGCCCTGAAGGACCTTTTGGACCCGGACGCCTCGGTGGTGACCATCTCGATTTCGACGACGCAGATGGCCAGCGAGAACTACGGCTACATGGCGCCGATCAAGGCGGCGTTGGACTCGTCGCTGGCCTTCCTGGCCAAATCGTTCAGCCGTTTCTCGCGCATCCGCTTCAACGCGGTGGCGCCGGGCCTGCTGAAGACTTCGGCGTCGGCCGGCATCCCGGGCTATGTGGACGCCTATCTCTACGCCGAGCAAGTGATCCCGCGCAAGAAGGCCGTGCAAACCGAGGAGGTCGCCCAGGTGGCGGCGTTTCTGCTGAGTCCGCGCTCCAGCGGCATCAACGCCCAGCGGATTGTGGTCGACGCCGGCATGTCGATCAACTACTTCGATCGCGAGCTGATCGAGCGGGCATTGCGGCCGTAAAGCCGCGCCCGCGCCGGGCGATCTCGGCATATATGTTCTATTGGAAAATACTAGAACATCTATTTTTCAGCTTGCCGGGTTGGCGAAAGCACAGTAGAATTCATGGGCATGGGATGGACTGTTCTTTCGTCAAAGTCGCTGCGGGCCATTGAACGAGGCATCCGCGCGGCGCTGTATGACCGTGATCCCGGTCGCAAGAGGCACCGTGCGGGTCGTGGCAAGCGAGGAGTTTCTTTCGCCGGAGCAGTCCGAAGCCCTGCTGCGAGGACTCGCGAAGCCGACGCCCGGCCTCTCATTGGACACTTTTATCTGGCAATATGAGTTTGGCAGCGTGAAGGCGTTCGCCGCCAAGGTCGGCTATCACCCCAATAGCATCTCGGCGCTAAAATCGGCCATCTGCGGTATCTCGCCCCGGTTGTTTCGCCGCATGGCCGAGGCCTATCAGTTGAGCAATAAAGACCGCGAGTTCTGGGGCAAGCAGTTACTGGGAATCTAACCAGCAGAGCGCGTCTTCCAGTCCGGGTGAATCTCCAGGCGCAACGTACTCATCCGATGCGACCGGCGATGACCTGACGCGCTTCGTCCCAAGGAATCGCTTTTACTGTTCCGCCGTCAAGCTCGGCAATGCGCCGAGAGACCTCCGCCGCCCACGCGTCGCGCGCATCCACATCGAAGGGTTGGTCAAGACTCTCAATCAACTCTCCACCGGGCTCCGCTGCCACTCCACCCCCAGCATGATTACATTGATGCCCGAGCCGATTCCCAGCAGGGCAACATGATCGCCTCTCTTCAGGTGACCATTCTCGATGCCGATGGCCGCGGTCATTGGCAGGGCCACCGAGCCCGTGTTGCCGAGCCGTTCGAAAGTGGAATAATCGATCGGCAGCGCCAGCCCGAGGGTCTCGAACAACAGCCGGCGATGGGCGCGGCCCACTTGGTGGCAGAACGTCTTCTGGATGTCGTCGGCCGTCCAATCCATCTCCGCCAGAAAATCGGCAAAGGCATCCCGGGCTGCCGCCACGCCTTCGCGCATCAGCGCTTCGGAATCGGTCAACATCAGCAGTTGTGGAGCGCCATGGCCGCCCTCAACCCCTGCCCCTGTCCGGGCACCGATCGAAGGTTGGTCAGGAAAGGGGAGATTATCGCCTTGGCAAAGTTCGCAGTGCTCTGTGGCCGCACGCATTACTCCGCCGAGCAAGCGGTTGCCGGTGCGGCTGAGTTCCCGATCGCAGAGCACGGTCGCCGCGCTGCCGGAACCGATGGTGAGTGATGCAAATTCCGACTTGATGTCGCTGCGCGATAGCGACGTGTCGGCGTTGAGATGGTCGATGGTCGTTTCGACCAGGCCGCGGCCGCATTCGGTGCCAACCACCAGGGCCGCGCAGAATCTGGCCCAACTCGATCATGTTGGCCGCCTGCACCACGCCGTTCAGCAGACCGAGGCAGGCATTCGACACATCGTACACGGCGCACCGGTTAGGCAAACCTAAGCGATGATGCACGCTACAGGCGGTGGCCGGCTCGAGGAAGTCGCGGCAGACCGAACCGTGCGCCAGCGCGCCGATTTGTTGCCGGTCGATGCGGGCCATGGCAATCGCCTTTTCGGCCGTTACCACGCTCTTCTCGCTGGGAATCGTGCCGGCAGGCCAGAACCGCCGTTGGCCGATACCGGTGATCAGTTCCAGCCGTCCCTCGGGCAGGCGGAGCCGTCGATAGAGCGGCTCCAATCGCGATTCGATCTCCGCCGAGGTGACAATTTCCTCCGGCAGGGAGTAGGCGATCGCTTCGAGGCAAACGTTCTGATACAACATGGTCCGAACCCGCGGCGGCCGCGGTTGCTCCGAGAGATCGCGGCCGCGACGCCTCCACCCCAATTGGCACAATCAACCCATTCTAAGTGGCCGCTCTGATTGACGGTAGTGGTTGGCCGCCGATCGGCAGAGCGGGTGGAATGCATGGACTTGGCGAGCCAGGAAAGTGACTCGCGCGGTTCAAAGCAGGAGCTGCTCCGTCCATTGAGGGGGCGGCGCCAAGATCGATCTTGTCCAGCTTTCGGCAACCGCCTATAATTCCAACGGTTATGGGCATCCGGCCGCCTCGGCTGAAAAGTGGCCAGAGGCGGCGAACCGCCATTGCTGGAAATTCGTATCTTGGTTAAGTGCGTGTTCTTGCGGGCGAGTGAAAGCCCGCTTGGACGCCGTGGCGTGCCGGTGCATAATAGACATATTCGCCAGCATGCGAACGGTGCATAGAACTCATGGAGGAGTTTTGATCGACACGCGCGCTTCCACCGGACGGGGCCGGGACGGTTGTACGCAGCACGACGTTGACGGAAAACAACCGATGATTCCGCGACGCAGCATTAGGCAAGAATTCGCGTCGGCACAGTTGTTATAATGGTGTTGAGGACCCATTTTCGATACCAGCGGGGCATTTCGTAATTGGCTGTATCTGCACTCAAGCGGCGGCCGATGACATGAGCGTCAACTCATCTTTACGGAGAAGAAGCGATGCACATTTATGGTCCCAGTCAATTGCACGGCGCTCAGCCGATCGGCGCACCGCACGGTCCGCGGGCGGCTCAGCCCATGTCCCGGCCCGAAGCCCCGCAAATCGCCGACGAAGTCAACATCTCCGAAGCCGCTCGGCTGGTCGAACAGGTTGGGCAGCTCCCCGAGATGCGTGAGGATCGCGTCGAAGCGGTCCGCCGGCAGATCGCCGCGGGCACCTATGAAACCAACGACAAGCTGAATGTGGCCGTCGAGCGATTGCTCGACGAGATCGGCTAGACTGGGGGGGACCAATGGGGACAGTCCCCATTGGTGCGAAGCGCCCTCCGGGCCGTTGCGGCAAATAGGGACTGTCTCCTTTTGCCCGTGAAACCGGTAACACCCGACCGCGATGTCGAAGAGCCGCTCCTTTTCCCTTCGCTCGATTTCTGTTCGATTGCCGCCAGCGGAACGGTTTCGCCAGTTTCTGCAATCTACCGGCAAACGCATCACGGACCAGAAGCGGCTGATCGTCGAGCAAATTTTCAGCCACCACGACCATTTCGACGTTGACGAGCTGATGGACCATTTGCGGCCGCTGGTGGCCGAGCGGAAAGTAAGCCGGCCCACGGTTTATCGGACGTTGGCTGAGCTGGTCGAGGCGGGCATGTTGCGGACGATGGCGCTCGGCGGACGCAGCGTCTATGAGCACGAGTACGGCTACCCCAGCCACGACCATCTTTACTGCCGGAATTGCAACCAGTTGATCGAGTTCCAGAGCCCCGAGTTGGAGCGCATTCGCGACGCCGTGGCCAGGCAACACCGCTTCCACGTGTTAAGCCATCGCATGTTCGTCACGGGCATTTGCGCGGAATGCCGGCGGCAACCAGATATCTAGCCGGTGAATTCTCGTCAGACGTGGATTTCCGCATTCGCGGTCACCCGCTCGACATATTTTGCCCGAATGGGCGCGACGACGTCGGCGACAAACTCGTCGAACTTGCTGCGGCGCACGGCCGACGAATTGCGAGGGCTCGACCGCGGCGGCGAGATCGACCTTGGCAAACGCCGGGTCGGCGGCCAGCCGGCCCAAGAGATCGTTGTGGCTGCCGTCTTCCTTGACTCTCGCGGCGGCGGCCTGACTGTGGCGGCGAATCCGCTCGTGCAGGTCTTGCCGATCGCCGCCGGTCGCCACGGCCGCCATCAGAATGTTCTCCGTGGCCATGAAGGGCAATTCGGCTTGCAGATGGGCGGCAATCACCTTCGGATAGACGACCAGGCCGGCCGTCACATTTTGGCACAGAATCAGGACGGCGTCGGCGGCCAGGAAGGCCTGCGGCAGCGTCAAGCGGCGAATGGCGCTGTCGTCCAACGTCCGTTCCAACCACTGCACGGCGGCCGTTTGGGCCGCGCTCGATTCGAGGCTCACCATAAACCGCGCCAGCGAGCAAATCCGCTCGCACCGCATCGGGTTTCGCTTGTACGCCATCGCCGACGAGCCGATCTGCTCCTTCTCAAACGGCTCTTCCAGTTCCTTGCGATGGGCCAAGAGCCGTAGATCGGTGGCCATCTTATGCGCACTCTGGCCCAGGCCGGAAAGCACGCCGAGCACTTGCGAGTCGATCTTCCGCGAATACGTCTGCCCGCTGACGGCGTAAGCGGCTTCGAAGCCCATCTTGCGGCAGATCAATTCCTCGAGTTGGCGGACCTTGGCGTGATGGCCGTGGAATAATTCCAGGAAGCTGGCCTGCGTGCCGGTCGTGCCTTTGCTGCCCAAGGCCTTGATGCGGGCGATGCGATATTCGATCTCCGCCAGGTCCAAAGCGAAATCGTGCGCCCAAAGGCAGGCCCGCTTGCCCACGGTCGTCGGCTGGGCGGGCTGGAGATGGGTGAAACCGAGGCAGGGGAGATCGCGGAATTTCACGGCAAAGCGGGCGAGGCGGTCGATCACGGCCGCCACCCGCTCGGCGATCATCTGCAAGCCCTCGCGCAGCAGAAGAAGGTCGGTGTTGTCGGTCACGTAGCAACTCGTCGCCCCCAGGTGAATGATCGCCCGGGCCGCGGGACACACATCGCCGTAGGCATGGACGTGGGCCATCACGTCGTGCCGCAGCTTTTGCTCGTACTGGGCGGCCGCCGCGAAATCGATGTCGTCAACGTGGGCCTTGAGTTCGTCGATCTGTTGCCGCGTGATCGGCAATCCCAGCTCGGCCTCGGCCTCGGCCAACGCCACCCACCAACGTCGCCACGTGCTGAACTTCCGCTGCGGACTCCACAGCGCGCTCATTTCCGGTGAAGCATAGCGGGAAACCAAGGGATTGTCGTATTGGCTCGGATTGTCGGGCATAAAGTCCTGGCTCGTCAATGTTCCTGTTATGGAAGACTAATCCACCGCGTTGTACGGTCCGGCAGGCGTTCTGTCAATTCCCCCCGCGTCACGGGCGCAGCGACAGGTTCCGGTGGTTGCGTCTGCCGACTTCGCGCTGTAGTGTTAGGCGGCCGCGACCGAAAAACTCCCGCTATAGCTCGACGAATGGCCCTGGCTATCGGTTGCTTGAATCGCGAAACTGTAGCCGCCGGCCGCCAAGGGTCCGAACACGCCCGAGTAATAGAAACTGCCGCTGAACGGACCATAAGGCCCGAAAATCGGCGTGACGGTTGCGCCGTTCACCGTAAGCGAAGTGGAGGTGATCGCGCTGGCGTCGGTCAAGGCCCAAGAGATTACGCCCTGTTCGTTCGACCGCAGGACGCCGTTCTGCGCCGCGGCCGCCACCTCGACCAGCGAAATCGCCGGACCCGCGGCAGGGGAGACGACGAACGTTCCCGTGGCGCTGGCGTTCTGGCCGGCGCTGTCGGTCGCCTGAATGGCATAGGCATGGGAACCGGCCGCCAGCGGACCGAACACGCCGGAATAATAAAAGCTGCCGCTGAACGGGCCGTAGGGGCCGAAAATGGGGCTGACCGCGGCGCCGTCCACGGTGAGCGACGTGGAGGTGATCGTGTTGCTGTCCGTGAGCGCCCAAGAGATTACGCCCCTCTCGTTCGACTCGAGGATGCCGTTTTGCGGCGTCGCTTCGGCCACCTCGACCATCGAAATCACCGGGCCTGAGACGGCAGCGACGACAAACGTCGCCGTGGCGCTGGCGCTTTGACCGTTGCTGTCGGTCAGGTGAATGGCATACGTGTGGGGGCCGGCCGCCAAGGGTCCGAACACGCCCGAGTAGTAGAAACTGCCGCTGAACGGGCCATACGGGCCGAAGATCGGCGCGACTGCCGCGCTGTCCACCGTCAGCGAGTTGGACGTGATCGGGTAGGCGTCGGTCACCGCCCAGCTTACCACGCCCTGCTCGTTGGAATCGAGGATGCTCTCTTGCGGCGAGGCTGGGGCGACAACGATGCTGGAAATTTGGGCGCGGCGGACGCCACGGAAAACGTACTCTGGCTGGCGATGGCCGCTCCGGTGTCGTCGGTCACGCGGATCACGTAGCTATGCGTGCCGGCCGTCAGGGGACCGAACACGCCGGAATAATAGAACTCGCTGCCGAAAGGCCCGTAGGGACCGAAAATCGGAGTGACAGCAGTACCGTCGATCGTCAACGAGACCGACGCGATGGGATGGACGGACGCGGCCGCCCAACTGAGCACGCCCCGTTCGTTCGATGCGAGCGTGCCGGTTTGCGGAGTGGCCTCGGCGACGACCACGCTGGAAATGGTGATGTTGTCCAGCAGGGACGTGGCCCCATAAACCACCAGCGAATCGCTGGTGCCGACGAAGACTTCGCCATTGGCTACGGTGGGAACGGCGAATTTCACCACACTGCCAAGGCTATCGGCCCCGCCGCTCCGCTGGTTGCTGTTCCAAAGCTCCGTGGCGAGGTTGCTGGCCAGGTAGGCGTGAAGTTCGTTGGTGTTGCGATCCGTTACCCAAACAATGCCTGCCGTGGCGCCGTTGGAAGAGATGCTGGGCGTGCTGGGATAGTCGCCAAAGTTGGTTACCGATGTCTGGGAGACCCGGGTGAGCGTGCCGGTGCTGCCGATGGTGAACGCCTCGGCCGGGCCCCCCTCGGCGCCCACATAATAGAGCGTGCCGTTGTAATAAGCGGGCGTGCTGAACACCCCGTTCGGCAAAACAACGGGCGGCGTGTCGTTGCCGCTTCCGTTGGGAACCGAGTTGATCACGTTGTCGTTGGTCGCGTTGAACTTCCCCATGTCGCCGCGGTCGATCAGGTAGATATTTCCTTCCTTGCCCGCGACGACCAGCAGGTGCGGGTGCCCCGGAATGCCGGCCGAATTCGGCAACAGCAGCACGCCGCCGGAACCGAGGTCCTCGTCGTTGGCGTTCAGCGCGAGCTGGTTGTAGGGCATGAAGTAATCGGCGACCGTGAATCCCCACCCGTTGGGGCCCTGATCGGTCGCGGATGTGCTGCTGTCGGCGACCAACTTGATCACCGCGTTATAGTAGTCGGCATCGGTGGGAAATCCGTTGGCGTTGAGGGTAGGGTCGCCTTGCGACGACGGCCCGTTGCCGGTGGCGAAGTAGAACGCGCTGCCGTCGGACTCGAACACCAGCCCTCCGCCGGACTGCCAAATGCCGGACAGACCGCCGTTGGGCGAATCGTTGAAAACGCCGGCCAGCACCATGCTGCTGGTCGCAAGGTTTGCCACATTCCAGCCTACGACCCAACCGTGGTAAGGGCTGTTGTCGCCGTGCGAAGCCCACGCGACATACACCTCGTTGTTCACCAGGCTTAGCGCCGCGCGTTGATTCTCCCGCAGGGCGTTGAACTGCACGATGCTCTGATTGCTCGAATTGGTCACGCTGCCATCGCCGGTGCCGTAGACGTAAATCGGCGTGTTGTTCGTGTTGCCGTTCGACGTCTCGCCGATCAGGTAAGGGGCGACCCGGTCGGTGCCGTCATAGATGTTGATGGCATGCAACTCCTGCACGTCGGTGGCCACACCGCCAATCGTCTCCTTGGTTGTCACTACGACGTAAAGCGTGCCGGTCGAGGAATCGATGACCGGCGTGCCGGTGATGCCAATTTCGGGCGAAAGGTCGGATGTGTCAACGTCGGCATTGGGCACCGTGGTGATGGCCGTCGCCCCCAGCGGATTGTTGATATTCGTGCCGGCCGTCGTGCCTACATATCCGGCGGCGATGTTGGTGAAACTCCGCTGCCACAGCACGGCGCCGGTGCCCTTCGGGTTGGCGTCGATGGCGTAGAGCGAATCGTGCTCGGTGGCGGCAAACACGACGTCGTAGGCGCCGGGCGTGCCGACCGTGTTGGGCCCCGCGGCGATTGCCACCCCGGTGTCGAGCAGCGGTTGGGCGTAGGCCTGCCCGTCCAGCGACGTGCTGAACAATTTGCCGAACGACCCCACTTGGACGCTGGCGGGGGTTAAGAGCGTCTCGCTGTCGTTCAGCCCCGTGCTGGCAATGTCGTTGTGGTAGGTCAGCACGATCGCCGAGGCGCACAACCGCATTTCCAACGGCTCGAAGAGACCGCGGCGCGGTTTGAGTGTCAGGCGCCGCTTCGCCTTGCCTTTGCTGCGCAAACCGAGCGTTGTCCGTTGCATGGTTCTATCTCCCCAGGAAGAAGCCGCGACGTCTTGCCGGCGGCAGGCCATAGAGCCGCAGACCGGCCACACGATGTGGCCGGATGCAGCCGGGAGATTATTCGGGGGCCCTCCGCTGGAGTCAAGGCTCGGCCCGAGGGGCCGGCGCGTGGAAACCAGCGGGCCGACGATCGGTCATCGCGGCGCCCAGCGGCGCAACACGGCCAGGCCCGCCACGCCCAGCAGGGCGATCGTGGCCACATCGAACAACAGATTGGCCAAAAACAGGTGCTTGATCAGACTGGCTTTTCCATCGCCGCAGATCGTCACGCACGCATCGGTCACGCACGCCACCGTTGCCATCAGCCCGATCAGCGAGAGGTCGGCCGCGGGTCCCTGGAATCGCTCCTTGCGCAGGGCTGCGGCGAAGGCCACCGCGTAGGCGGCGATCGCCGCCACGAAGGCGTAGCCGGTCGGGAAGCAGTGAAACTTCAGCCACGACCACACGTTCAGCGCACGGGCGTAGCCCAGTGCGGACCCCACCAGCGTTGGATGGCTACGTCCCCGGGGACGGAAACTGGGCGGTACCGCGGGTCAAAACGGGCCACTTTGCCCAAGTCGCCCAACGCGAGGTCCTGCATGTTGCGGGCCATATACATCAGCATCCGCAACAGCGCGCGCGGCTCGGTCCACGCCACGCGCAACGCGTCGCGAAGAGAGCCCCGGCCGTTGTTGGCCTTGAACTCTGTGCCCACCGGTTCGTAGAACTGGGTGCCGACGCAGGCAGCTAGAAGGTGCTGTCCTTGGCGCAGACCAACAACGCCAAGGCCCCCACGCACAACAATCCTCGCAGCAGCGATTGCGGACGATGCTTGAGGTACAGCAGCGCGGCAATCCACAGGCCCAAATAGACCATCGAGCCGGTTTCCTCGTAGAAGCTGTTCAAGTAGGCCAGATAATCCGTCGTGGACAGCAGCAGGACCAGCGGCACGCCCAACAACAACAAGAGGACCGGCTTGTTCGGCTGGCGGCTGGCGTCAATCCAGGCGAACAGCCCGAACAGCGCGGCGATGAACAATAGCCGCGGCAGCAGCGAAAGGACCGGCATGTAGAGCACGGTCTTCGAATAGGCCAGCCAGTTCACGAGCAGTCCGGAACCCGAAGCAGTGATACCGAGGATTTGCCTTGGCCGATCTGCGCTAAGGCTTGAGGAAGGGGCTTCTCCGGGTATCGCCAATACGGAAGATAATAGTCGAAGTACCGCTCCCTAAATTCGGGCGCACAGGCGCCACGGTTAACTTGTAACCGACCAGCCCGGCCGTCAGCCAGGCAGTGGAGCGATAGAAATCGCCGTTGTCGGCCAGCCCAATGTCGAGTTGCACGTACATGGCCGCCACGAGGCCGAGCACCAGCGCAGACCTTGACCACTTGGACGGCGCGTCTGGCGGGCGGTGTGTCGGTTACCGGTTCGTTCGTGCTACTCCCCGCGCATATTCGAAGGCCTCGACGCATTCCCCTCCATTGGGAAGGTGGTATATAAGATCGAGGGACCGCCGCGTCAAGAGGAATTGGGGGAAGGCCCGTTTCGGCGCGCCGCTGCGCCGCGACCGAGATTCGTGGACGTGCCCATCTGCAAAGGGAACAACGGGCTTTCCGGAGGGCCGTCGCCGAAGAAAACAGCCGGCGGCAGACCGTCGAGCCACAGACCGGCCACACGATGTGGCCGGATGGGCTGGGAGATTATTCGGGGGTCCTCCGCTGGAGCCAAGGCTCGGCCCGAGGGGCCGGCACGTGGAAACCAGCGGGCCGACGATCGGTCATCGCGGCGCCCAGCGGCGCAGCACGGCCAGGCTCACGACACCGAGCACCGCGATGGTGGCCACATCGAACAGCAGATTGGCCAGAAACAGATGCTTGATCAGGCCGCACCTGCCATCACCGCAGATGGCCACGCAGAAGTCGATCGGGCAGGCCACCGTCGCCATCAGCCCGATCAGGGCGAGATCGGCCGTGCCGTCTTGGAATCGCTTGCTGCGCAAGGCGGCGGCGAATACCGCCGTGTACAAAGCCAGCGACGCCAACAACGCATAGCCGGTCGGGAAGTAGCGATATTTCAGGAACGACCAGATGTTGAGCAGACCGGGAAGGTCTGCATCGTCGATCCACGCACGTCGCTCGTCCACAAGCGGAGGGAGCGGAGGAGTCGGCCCGTACCGCGCATCGGAGCGGGCGAGTTTGCCCAAATCATCACTCGACAGGTCCTGCATGTTGCGGGGAGCGTACATCAACATCCTGAACATCGCGCACGGCTCGGCCCAGGCCACGCGAGGCAATTGGAGCCACGACAGCCGGCGCTCGTGCTGCTTGAAGAACCTGTAGGCCTCCGGCGTGAACGCGTGGGCTCCCAGGCAATCCTCGCTGTCGCTCAAGTCCAGCTCGGCCAGCCGGGCGCGTGGATCATTGCTGAAGGTCAGGATACCCTTGAACAACCTGTCGAAATGGTGCCGGTCGGCGTAGTCCGGGTGATGCGCAGGCGATGTAAATTCCCAATGTCGCTCCCGTCAAGGCGACGTACATCGCCAGAGCCAGCGCAATCCGCCACCGACTGGTCAATCCCCAGGGGCGCCACACCGTGGCCAGGAATACGACACCGACGACGACCCAGTAGATGTTGCTTGCCTTCGCGCATACCAAGAGTGACAGAGCGCCCAGGCACAACCAGCCGCGCCGCCACGATTGCGGCCGGCCGCGGAGGTACAACAAGGAGGCAATCCACAAGCCGAGATAGATCAGCGAGCCGGTTTCCTGATAGAAACTGTTCAAGTAGGCCACGTAATCGGTTGTCAACAAGAGGAGAGCCGACGGCAGACCCAAGACGAGATAGAGGAACGCCCGGCGGCTGGGGCAATTGGCCTCGATCCAGGCGAACAGCGCAAACAGTCCGCCGACCAACAACAGCCGGGGCAACAGCGAGAGCACCGGCAGATAGAGCACCTTTGCGGAATAGGCAAAGTAGTTCACCAGTAGACCGGGCAACCACAACAGCGCGGTCGAAGTCTTCGCCTCACCGATTTGCATCAATCTGTCGAGCAGCGTGGCCTCCGTGTACTTCCAGTAGGGCAGGTAATACAGGAAATACCGATTGGTATATTTGATAGCACCGTCGTCGAGCGTCACATTGTCCTGCCCCACGGGGCTATCCGCCAGCCACCTCGCGGCGCGAAGAAAATCGGTCTCGTCACCCATTCCGACGTCGATTTGCAAGTAGATGGCAACCACCAGGCCAAGAACCAGGGTGACCTTGATCCACCCGGCTGCCCGTCCCGACGCCGGCCTGTTCGATTCCGATGCGTCCATGTTGCTCCTTATCGCAGCACGTCAAACGGAAGAAAGGCCATTGCCGTCAAGCGAAAGCGGGGACCTTGGCCCGTTTACGCCGCGCACCGCAGACGGTCGGCCTCTGCCGCTTCTTGGTAGGTGTCACTGTCGCTGTTGACGTCCCAAAGATAGTGGGCCCGGCCGCCGGTGATGTTTTCCGCCGCCAGAATGCCCATCAGCAGGCTATGATCCTGATTATTGTACTTGAACGCCCCGCCGCGCCCGATGACCATCAGCCCCTCGAATCCGTCGAGATAGTCGACCACGTGCGCCAAGTGTCCGCGATATTCCTGTCGATAGATCGGATAGGATCGATGCACGCGCACGAACGTGCCCTTCCCGAATTGCCGCGGGATCGATCAGGTTGGTCGAGGCCATTTCGCGGCGTGCCGTCGCCACGAAGTCGTCGTCGGTTTGCAGCCAGAGCGGATCAAGATCGTTGCACCAATACTCCAGCGCCAAGATCGAATCTTCAGAGTCGCCGTAGAGTTCGGGGACCCAATTGCGGAAGTTGGTTACCCGGCCCATGCCCAACTCGGGCGAATGGACGTATAGCCATTGATCGGGGAAAGCGTCTCGGCAGCCGGCGCACAAGTAGACCAGGATCGTGTTGCGATACTGCAACTTATCGACAGCCGTCGCCACGGCATCGGGCATGACGCCCAAACCGCGCACCAAGGTCGTCAACGGCATCGTCGAAATCACGTGGTCGAACGTCCGCCGTTGGCCGTCGGCCAACTGGACGCCGCTAATCCGCCGGCCGCGATGCATCACGCGCCGCACCGGCCGCTGCAAATGGACGCTTCCACCCGAGCGGCGAACGAAATCCGCCATGCGCTGGTAAACCATGCCCGCGCCGGCAGTCGGATAGGCGAACCGATTCACCAGCGTCTTGTGTTGATGGCCTCCGAGCCCCAACGCGTTTTTGACGGCCTCGGCAATCGAGAGCTTTCGAATCCGTTGCTTGGCGAAAGCGGCGTCCAACTGGCTGCACGGGATACCCCACAGTTTCTCCGTGTACGACTTGAAGAACAGTTCGTAGAGCCGCGGGCCGAACCGCTCCTTGACCCACGACTCGAAGCTCGATTCGTCGAGCGTCCGCCCGGCGTGCGCGATCCGCTGCCTGGCATAGCTTGCCAGCGAGCGAGCCGCCTCCCACAGGCCCATGTTCCACAAAGCGTTGAGCGGCTCCAGCGGATAATAGAAATAGCGGCGGCGGTAATAGATGCGCGTCAGCCGATCGACCATGCGGTAGTCGTCGCCCACCACGTCGAACCAGATGCGGTTCACACGCGGGTCTTCGGTGAAATAGCGGTGCGGGCCGAGATCGACCTTTTGGCCCCAGAGCGGAAAGGTCTTTGCCAGTCCGCCGACCGTGTCGCTCGACTCAAAAACCTCGACACGCACGCCTTCTTTGGCGAGTTGGTACGCGGCGCTGAGACCGGCCGGCCCCGCCCCAACGACGGCGACTGTCATCCCTGACATAATCCCCTCCATTGAAGAAGGCGTTGTATATCGCCGGCGCAGAGGGGCGTCAAGACGAATTGGGGTCGTTGACCATCCCACCAGCAAGGTGGGGTCATGGTTCCGGGGGTGATATCGTCGAAGGGAAGTAGGGAAGTGTCAACGTAACTGTCTTCGGCCCGGGTTCCGCCCACAGCACCCGATCTCAGGCGGCTTCGCTGGCAGTCGAAGCGAAGACTTGATCGGCGGCTTCCGCACTCACGGGCTGATCCGCCGTCAAACGCCCGGCATCCTGCCAGGAGAGCGAGGGCAGTGCGGACGGATCCAGCGGCGCAGCGAGCGACAGCGATTCAGAGGAATCGGAAAAATCGCCGCTGAAAACGTTGGGAGCCATCGTGCCCGCCAACGCCAGATCATCGCCGGGCAGCGCGTCGGCAAACTGCCCGAAGCCGGCGTCGCGGCCGGCCGCGACTGTCAACGCCGGGGGTTCCGCCGACGCACCGCCCACATCAGCGGCGCCGACCGCCTCCATCCGCGCACCCTGGGCATCGGCCAACTGGCGCTCTGCTTCCGCCACAAGCGGCGCCGCTGCCGCCGTCATCTGCGAACTCGACAACCCTTGCAGAGCCAGCGCATGCTTTGTCGCCGACGCGGTAACACTAAAACTTCCGCTGAAGCTGTTCGTCAGCGCCCGAGCTGTCAGTCGCTTGAACGGTGAAAGTGTGGCCGCCGGCGGCCAGCGGGGCAAAAACGCCCGAGTAATAGTAACTATTGCCGTACGGACCGTACGGTCCGTAGATGGGACTGACGGCCACGCCATCCACGCGCAACGACGTGGCGGTGATGGTCTTCGAGTCGGCCAGAGCCCAACTGATCACGCCTTGCTCGTTCGATTCGAGCACGCCGAATTGCGGTTTCGCTTCGGCCACCACGATGCTGGAGATCACGGGCCCGGCCGCCGCCACGGTGAACGTGGAGGTGGCGGTGCTGGTGAGCCCCGTGTTGTCGGTCACTTGGATGACATAGCTGTGCGTGCCGGCCGTCAACGGGCCAAACACGCCGCCATAGTAGTAGCCGGTGCTGTACGGGCCGTACGGCCCGTAGATCGGAGTAACCGCCTTGCCGTCAACCGTCAGCGAAACGGAGGCGATCGTATTTGGCGACGCGGCCGCCCAGGTGATTATGCCCTGTTCGTTCGATTCCAGGATGCCGTTCTGCGGCGTGGCTTCGCCCACCACGATGCTGGAGATGGTCGGCGGGGCCACCGTCGGCGCGGAAGGCGCGGAACTCGAACCGACCAGGTCGCCGACGACCAGGTTGGCGATTGGGCTGCCGCGGCCGGTCACAAGATCGTAGCCCCGACCGGCCGAATAGGGCGGCGAGCCTGTGCTGGAGCCGGTGGTGATATCGTGGAAATCGCTGTTCGAAAGCGAGTAGATCATCGACAGGGTTTGGCTTCCACTCAAGGCGGGCTTGCCGGCCAGCGCCCGCCCCTGATCGGCGATCGCGATCAGCGCGGCCCACTGGGGGGCCGCATCGCTCGTGCCGCCCCACTGTCCCCACGGATCGGCAAGCGAATTGTTGTAGGAATCGTAGACCGGGAAGCCCGTCGCCGGATCGGCGTCGTACGACACGTCGGGATTGCTGCGGAAGGTCGTGCTTTGCGTGACCACGCCCTTTTGATAGGACGGCTGGGTTTCGTCGGCGCTGATGCCGCCGCCGCTGCCGCTCCAACCCGACTCGGCGGTCCAAGTGCCCTGGCCGTTCAACGTCAGCGTGGTGCCGCCGACGGCGAGCACGTTGGGAGAAACCGCCGGATAGCCGACCGGTGCGCCGCTGTCGCCGGACGCCGCCACGAACGTCACGCCGCTGTGCCCGCTGGGCGTGATGAAGTAGCTGTCGTATTGAGTCTCGCCCGAGAAATCGCCGCCGCCCCAACTCATCGAGACGTCAACCACGCCTTTGACGCCGGCCGCGTAGGAAACCGCCGTGAGGAGATCGGTGAACGACGCGCTGTTGGCCTCGACCAGCAGAATGTTTGCCCCCGGGGCGACGGCATGAGCCCATTCCACGTCGAGCGCGATTTCAGTGGCCCAACTCCTGTTGGCCGCCGGCAAGGCGCTGCCGCCCGTTTCATTCACCTTCGTAAAGACCGGATCGGGCAGACCAAATGCCAGGTCGAACTGGTGCAGATCATTGGCAATGTTCGGATCGTCATAGGCGTCAACGATCGCGATCGTGGTGCCGGCGCCGTTTCCGGTTACGGTGCCGCCGTCGAAAGTAATCTTGTTGAACCCGTAGGCCTGGCGGATTTGCGCCGGCGTGTAGCCGGTGGGCCCGGCCGTCGAGAGGGGCGCAGGCACCCCTTCAGCCGCCAGGGACAGATAATCAGGAATGGCGATACCCGGCAGATTGACCGAGAGCAGATTGCGAGTTTCGAGCGGTTCGAGGCGAAGTTTGCGAAAACCCTTTGCCCGGCCATGTTGCGGCGCGCCAAGACCGCGTGCGCCATCGAGGAGCTTCCGCGCAAAGCGATTGAATTCGCTGCCAGCCATCGGCGAACCCCGTTCTAGAAAAGAGTAGTGAGAAGAGGAGTCGGTCTCTAACTTCGCTGGGCCGCGCCACTCGCTGTTCACACCCGACTGGCGCTTTCCACCAAGGAACCTTCTTTCGTTCCCATAAGAAATCTATGTCGCCGCGCCTAGTGGGTCAAGGAAACGGCAACCGCCCGATGTCGAAAACCGATAAATGCATTTCCATCATGCCGGCGGAACTGCGGAAGCGTTGAAATTCGGCCACTCGATGATGCGACATCGCAACATTCGGCCCAAGGGACAGGCGTCACTGCTGCCGACCGCTTATCTGCAATCAGGCGAATGCGCAGGCATTCCCGCGCGGCAATTTCAGCATTCCTCCGACCGTCGAAAATTCGGATCAACCGAGCGGCCGGTTGTGTCCTGCAACGACGTCTTGCTCCCCATCCTCGCGCGGCGTTAAGATACGCCCATGTTGACGTCGTTGGTGCTGGCGTTGCTATCAACTTTTCCCGCTGAGGCGGCCGCCAATGCGCGCCTCAACGACATCTGCTTCGTCAACGCGCAGCATGGTTGGGCGGTGGGCGATCGCGGCGCCATCTGGCACACCAGCGACGGCGACTCGCTGGCAGCCGCAACTCTCGGGAGTCACTTGTCCCTTGCGGGCGGTCTGTTTCTTGAATGAACAAATTGGCTGGGCCGGCGGCGGCTTCAGCCAGCCCTACACCCACCTGAGCACGGGCGTCTTGCTGACCACGCGCGACGGCGGCCAAACGTGGACGCCGAGTGTCCATCTCGCTCTGCCCGCCCTGCGACGGCTCCGCTTCCTCGATCCGCAGCATGGCTGGGCCATCGCGTGCCCGTCGCCCATGTACCCGTCCGGAGTGTTTGTCACCGACGACGGCCGGAGTTGGCGGCCGCTGCCCGGCCAGGGCACCGGCCGCTGGCTGGCTGCCGACCTGCTCGATACGGGCACCGGCGGGCTGGCCGGTTGCAACGGATCACTCGCCGTCGTCAGCGGCGGTCAGGTCGAAGCCTTGAAGGCGGGTGACTTTTGCCTGCGAAACCTGTGGGGGCTGCGGCTCTCGTCTCACGGCCAGGGTTGGTTGGCCGGCGACGGCGGTCTGGTGCAAATGACGCTGGACCGGGGCGCTTCGTGGCAGGCCCCGCCGGGTGAACTGCCCACGGCCGCGCGGCAATTCGATTTTTCCGCCTTGGCGACTCGCGGGCCGAAATGCTGGATCGCGGGCACGCCCGGCACGCATGTGTTCTACACGGCCGACGCCGGCCGCACGTGGCAGACCGGGCCGACCGGCTGCAGCGTCCCGCTGCGAGCCATGGCTTTCGCCGACGATCAACATGGTTGGGCGGCAGGCGACTTGGGCGTCATCGTGGCCACTTCCGACGGCGGCCAGACCTGGCGCCCGCAGCGGAACGGCGATTCTCGCCTCGCCTTGTTGGGCATCTTCGCCGACCCCGACGATGTTCCCCTGGAGCTGCTCGCGCGCCTTGCGGGCGGAGGAGGATACTTCGCCGTCGTCAACATCCTGGGACGTCGCGACATCGAAGTTCCTTCCCGCGACGATGTTCCCCTGGCCGATCGGCTGCACGAGGCGGTGGTTTCCGTGGGCGGATGCGGGGCGGAGTGTGCCTGGCAGTTCCCTTTGCGCCAAGCGGGCCTTCGCTTGCCGGCGCGGCGGATTACCGAAGTATGGGACCGCGCCAACGACGGCCACGGCGCCGAGGCGTTGCAGAAGTATCTCGTCCGGCAGATTCGCCTCTGGCGTCCCGAGGTGATCGTCACGCGCGACGGGGGCCGCGAGGCCGACGATCCGCTGGCGCTGCTGGTGCGGGAAGCCGTTTTGCAGGCCGTTCGGCAGGCCGGCGGCCGAACCTGGCCGGCCGGCGAGGCCGACGCGGGCCTGGGGCCGTGGTCGGTGAAGGCCGTGTTTGCGGCCCTGCCGCCGGGCATGCACGGCGCCGCCGAGATCGTCACGGCCCAGTTTAATCCGCATGCGGGGCGCTCGCTGGCCGACGCCACTGCCGAGGCCCGTGGACTGTTGCAGAACCACTTCGCGCTCCGCCGGCGGCGCTGGCCTTTCGCCGGTTGGCGGCCGACGCTTCGCAAGAATCGACCGGCCAGGACCTCGTCGGCGGCATCGCCCTTTCGCCGGGCGGAACCGCGCGCCGGGAAGCACAACAAACCCCGCCGGAGAATTTTGACGCGTTGCAACGCATCGCCCGAAAACGAGGACACGTGCAGGCGATCCTCGAACATACCGGCCGAACGGCCGGCTCCGCCAACCAATTGCTCGCCCAGATCGACGACCTGACTCGCGACTTGGATGAGGATCGGGCAGGCCAGGTTCTCTACCAACTTGCCGATCAGCAATATCGTTCGGGCCGGTGGCCGCTGGCCGCCGAAATCTTCCAGGCGCTCTCGGAGCGGTACCCTCGGCACTGGCTGACGCCGTCGGCCGCGGTGTGGCTGGTGCAATACTATGCCAGCGGCGCGGCCGCCTGCCGCGTGAAGCAGCCCGATGCCGAGAAACGATGGGAGCGCACCGCCGAACTGGGGAAGGAAATCGAGCGGACTCGGCCCGACTTGTTCGCGCTGCCAGCGGTCGGATTTCCACTGGCGGCGGCGTATCGCGGCCTTGGCCAGGCCCGCCTGGCGCAACGCTGCTACCAGCTTCAAAGCCACGGCGGCCAGGGCGATGCCTGGTCGGCCTGCGCCCAAAGCGAGTTGCGGCTCGGCGATCCCGGCGGTCGCCCCGCGAGGCCCACCCTCGAATGCATCAAGACCGAAGTCAAGCCGCGCCTGGACGGGCAGCTCGATGATCCGGTCTGGCAGCGGGCAAAGCCGGCCACGTTGCAGAGCACCAACATGATGACGGCGACTGGCCCGCCGTGGTCATGTTCGCCTACGATGCCGACTTTCTGTACATTGCGGCGCGCTGTCGCGCCGGCTGCGGCCGGGCGATCGACGGCGGGCCCGACGCCCGCCCGCCCTCGTGACGCCGATCTCTCGGCCCACGATCGCCTTGAGGTACTGTTGGATGTCGATCGTGACTATACCACGAGCTACCGCCTGGCCGTCAACGATCGCGGCTGGACGAACGATAGTTGCTGGGGCGACGCCACCTGGAACCCCGAGTGGTTCGTGGCCGTCAAGTGGGACGACGATATTTGGACGCTGGAAGCGGCGATTCCGCTGGCCGAATTGACGGCCCGCCCGCCAAAGCCGCGCGACGTCTGGGCGATCGGCGTCCAACGGGTGGTTCCCGACACGGGTTTCCAATCCTGGAGCACGCCGGCCGCCATTTCCGTGCTGCCGGAAGGCTTTGGATATCTTGTCTTCGAATGAGATTCATTCCTCCCCGTAACCGTTCACAGTCAGGGGGACAGTCCCATTTTCGCAACCATTGGAACCACGCCCCACCAGGCGAAAGTCTTCCGGGCCGCGAAAATCGGAGCAGTCCCCGTGAACGCTTACCCCCCCGGCATTCTTGCATGCCAAGCCCGCGCGGGCTACAATCGCCAGTGCGGGCGGCGCCGCCTGACAACAGAGACAACAGGAGCCATGCGACGATGGATCACGATTTCGGGTCAACCGGCCGGAAGCGGCCCATTGTTTCCCCCCTCTCCGCGCCCGATGTTGTTGGCCGTCGGCGGCTTGCTGCTGGGCACGTTGTACGGCTGCGGCGAGGGCGAGTACGAACGGCTGCTAAACCAACGCAACGAAAAGGCGCAAAAGGCCGCGAGGTTCAACGAACTTTACCAGCCGCAGCCATTGGAAGGCACGAAAGTTTCGGTTCGCATTCCGGTGAAGTTCACCAGCGCGCCGATGGTCGAGGGAAGGGGCAATCCCGACCCGCGCCGGCTGAATCCCGGCCTGGTTACGCTGCCGGGCCTGAAGCTTACGTACGAGGCGCTTTTAAGGATGACAAGGGCGACAGCTTTCCGTATTACTGTTACGTCGGGGCGATCAAAGGCGGCGCCGCCGAATTGCAGGACGCCTGCACGAAACTGCGCCCGAGGTGACGGGCAAAGCGGCGACCGAGCTGTCGGATTGGACCGACTTCCAAGGCGAAGCGCCGGACGGCCACGAAAGCAAATGGAGACAACTCCACTGCGTTGCGCCGCAGGTATTCGCTTGCCAGGATGGGGCCGGCAAAGTGCAATTCGAGACCCTCCCCGGCATCCTGGATATTTATCTCCACGAAGAGCATGGTTTCGTCGTCGTCATTGCCTGGCGCCTGCCAAAAAGCATTGAGGCGAACGTGAACCTGGCCAAATGGGCGCCCATCGTGGCCGGATGCGTGAACGTGAAGCAGTAACTTGCCGATTGGCCAACGCAACATGCCTGGACGAAGGAATGATCCAATGTGGCGGATAGCGGCCGGGATCGGCGTGCTGGGGATGATCTTCGTGCAGGCGGGGCGGGGCGCCGACAACCCGCCCCTATCGGCGGCAACGCCAGGAGCCGTCGCGCCGGGGTCTCCAGACTACAGTCTCTCCGGCGCCGAGGAGGGGTTCTCGGCGTTGGCCAAGACCGTGCTCGATCCAGGACACGAGGCCCAAGCCGTCGCCTATCTGGCGGCCGACGCGGTGGTAGCCGGCAACGAAGAGGTGTTAGGCGGCTTGCGTTGGTCGCCCACGTTGAAGCGGCCGATCGTCGTCGCCCGGTGGGGACTGGCCACGATGAACGTGCAACGCGCCAAGGCGTCAGATGCGAAGGCGCCGCTGAAAGCGGCGGAAGGCCCGCCCGCCGGCGCACTGGGGGCAACTCAAGGGAACATTTTTAGCGCCGCGGCGGCAGCGTCTCCGCCATCGGCCACGTTCCGGCCCGCCGCGCCGCCCGGGGTGCGCCACCCGCCCAAAAAAGCGGCGTTGCCCGCTGACGTGAAGGGGCAGGACTTCTCGCTGAACGATCCGATCGGGTTTTGGCGGCAACAGGTGGGTGTCCCTTTGCTGGATGCGATTCAGACGCGTGCCAATCGGGGAGACTTCGGCACGTGGTTGAAGGATAACGAAAAGAAAGCTCCCGCGAGCAATGTGCCGGAAGCCGTGCCCGCCTCGCCGGCGGAAGAGCCGCCCTTCGGCGCGGCGGCGCCGGCGGCCGCGCCGGACTCGTGACGCTCGAGGGCAACAGCCTGGCGGAACTCCGCGCCGCGGCACTGCGCGAGGGCCTGGATTTTCTGATGGTTGCGACGATCAGTTCGAAGCCCGTCAGTTCGGGCCCGGCCCAGTCGGTTCTCGTGATCCACATTATGGACATTTGCAAAGGGGGCAAGGACTGGACGTCCAGGGAAGTGAACCACGTGCACATTTTGTCTGTGCAGCAAGGCGGCCCCAAAGAAAAGGAAGAGAACCCCGTTCCGGCGCTCATCAAGAATGTGCTGGCGTACGTCAACCGCGACTGTCAGCTTACGGAGATGCCGAGTCTTAGCCATGATGCGGCCGTCCAGCGCACTGCCGCACTGGCGAAATCGGCCACCCCGCTGCAAGCGCTCTTGGAACTGCGATACTACCAGTGGAAGAAGGCGCTCTCGGACCAGGAATTTGGCGAGTACGCCGCCAAGGTCGCGCCCGCCGAGGATATCCGACGACTGGCCACCGGTACGGATGCCGAACGCCGCGACGTGATCGACCAGTGGCTAGGCGCGGGCCGACGCGAATAATTCAGGACCGGCGCCGATTGTGGTGCGGGCGTCTGGCCTGCATTTTTGGGGGCAGGCGAGAGGCCTGCACCACAAAGTATTGGCAATTGTGTTTGGTTACGATTGCCGAGAACCAGTCACCATTATCGACCGAGTGCCGCCCGCGATGAGCCGTGGCCGCCCGACGTGGCTTTCTCGTGAATATCCCCACCCTCTGCCAATACCTCGACGATTCCTATGCCGCCGGCGCCTGGCTTTGCGGGCTGGGCATCGTCGATGTGCGGCGGGCGCACGAAAACCTGCTGGGCATCGAAGCCGCCGGCATGACCCTGGACCTGCTGGCCATCCTCGGCAGTCAGCTCGAGCGCCATCTCCGGGGCTGCGCCGATCCCGACATGGCGTTGAACAATTTGGAGCGATTTGTGCGGGCGACGCGGAATCCGCTGGCGGCCGGCACGCTTTTCGAGCGCGACCCGCTCGCCTTGCCCACCCTGCTGCAAATTTTCGCTACCAGCCAATATCTGAGCGACCTGCTGGTGCGCGACCCCGAAGGCTTCGATCTGCTGCGGCTGACCGAGGGACAGCCGGTGGCGCGGCGGGCCCTGGTCGAAGAATTAGTGGCCGAAATTGCCGCCTTGGAGCACGAAACGGCCGTGATCCGCGCGTTGCGGCGCTTCAAGCGCCGCGAAACGCTCCGCATCGCCTATGCCGACATCGTCCGTGAGCAGAACCTGCGCACCGTGACCAAGCAGATTTCTTTCGTGGCCGAGGCGATTTTGGAGGCCGCGTTGCGGGCGGCATGGCGAAAATTGCAGGCGCTGCGCGGCACGCCCCGCGACGGCGGCGGCCAGCCCGCCCGCTTCGTGGTGCTCGGCATGGGCAAGCTCGGCGGCCTGGAGTTGAACTATTCCAGCGACATCGACCTGATTTTCCTGGCGGAGAGCGACGGCCGCACCGACGGCTCGCGGCCCATCTCGAACGTCGAGTTCTTCGACCTTTTGGCCCGCGAAATCGTTCGCCTCTTGACCGTAAGAAGCGAGTTGGGCAGCGCCTACCGCGTGGATTTGAGATTGCGGCCGGAAGGGCAGCGCGGGCCGATGGTCGTGAGCGTCAACAGGCGCTGGCCTACTACGACAACCGCGGCCGGACTTGGGAACGGCAAGCCTACCTCAAGGCTCGCCCCGTGGCCGGCGATCTTTCCTTGGGTCGCGAATTCCTCGAATCGCTCGCGCCCTGGATCTACCGCCGCTACTTGAGCCGCGCCGACATCAGCGGCATCAAGGCTCTCAAGCGCCGCATCGAGCAGCAGACGCAGCGCGACGACGTCGGCGCCCGCGACGTCAAGACGGGCCGCGGCGGCATCCGCGACGTGGAGTTCGTCATCCAATTCCTCCAGTTGCTCAACGGCGGCGATCTGCCCGAGCTGCGCACCGGCAATACCCTGGAGGCGGTCGTTCAATTGGAGCGAGTCGGCTGCCTGACGAATTTGGAGCGCTCGATCCTGGAAGAAAACTACGCGTTTCTGCGGAAGATCGAACACCGCTTGCAAATCATGCTCGACCTGCAAACGCACACCCTGCCCGAGGGCGCGACGAGTTGCGGAAGCTCGCCCTGCGGATGGACTATGCGGACGGCGACAAGCAATCGGCGCTGGAAGCTTTTCTGGCCGACTATCGCAGCAAGACGGAGTTGAACCGCAAGATTCTCAACCATTTGTTACACGACGCTTTCGACGACGACACGCACACGCAGGCCGAGGTGGACCTCGTGCTCGATCCCGATCCGCCGGAAGGGAGGATTCTCGAGGTCTTGAGCAAGTATCATTTCGGCGACGTGCGGCAAGCCTATCGCAACCTGATGTCGCTGGGCGAAGAGCGCATCCGTTTCCTCTCGACGCGGCGGTGCCGGCACTTTCTGGCGGCGATCGCCCCGCAGTTGTTGGCCGCCATCGCCGCCACAGCCGATCCTGATTCCACGCTGGTGAATCTTGACAAAGTGAGCGATTCCTTGGGCGGAAAGGGCGTGCTTTGGGAACTGTTCAGGTTCAACCCGCCCAGCTTGCGACTCTACGTCGAACTCTGCGCCTACAGCCCGCACCTTTCCGGCATTCTCACCAGCAATCCCGGCATGATCGACAGCCTGATGGACAGTCTGGTGCTCGACAAGCTGCCGACGGGGGAGAATATGCGACAGAAGCTGGCCGAGTTGTGCCGCGGCGCCGAAGACATCGATCCGATCCTGCACAGCTTCAAGAATGACCAGCAGCTTTGCGTGGGCGTGCGCGACATCCTCGGCAAAGAAGACATTCAGGCCACCACGGGGGCCCTGTCCGACATCGCGGAAGCGTGCCTGGTCGAAATCGCCGCCCGCGAGCAGCAGCGCCTGCTGGCCCGCTTCGGCCAGCCGCAAGTGGCCGAAGGCCGTCATGCCGGCCGGCCGTGCGACATGGTCATCGTTGCGATGGGGAAGTTCGGCGGGCGGGAGATGAACTATCACAGCGATCTCGACATCATTTTCCTCTACGAGGCCGACGGACACACCGCCGCCGATGTCGGATCCTCGGCAAGAAGCACCACCAACCAGCACTTCTTCAGCGAGTTGGGCCAGCGCATCATCAAAGCCACCAGCCAACTCAGCGGCTACGGCCGGCTTTACGAGGCCGACGCCCGGCTGCGCCCCACCGGACGGAGCGGCGCGCTGGCCACTACCTTCGACGAGCTGGTCAGATACTTCGCCGGCGGCGGGGGGCAACTTTGGGAGCGGCAAGCGTTGTGCAAAGCGCGGGTGATTTACGGCTCGCCGCGGGCCGCCAAGGCGGCGCTGGCCGCCGTGGTCAAAGCGGCCTTCGCCCACCGCTGGCGCCGCAAGGATGCCGTGGAAATCCGCCAGATGCGGCAGCGCTTGGAAGCCACAGCCGCCGCGGCCGGCGACCTGAAGCGCGGCCCGGGCGGCATTGTCGATATCGAGTTCCTCGTGCAGATGCTCCAGCTCAAGCACGCTCGCGGCATGCCCAGCCTTCGTATGCCCAACACGTTGGCCGCACTGGCCGAGCTCTACCGCGCGGGCCTGCTGACGACGGACGACTACGAGTGCTTCGAGGCCGGCTACCGGCTGTTGCGAAGCATCGAGGGCCGGCTGCGGCTGATGAACTCCGCCGCCCGCGACCAACTCCCGCAAGACCCGGTCGAGTTAGCCAAGTTGGCCAATCTTCTCCGCTATCCGAACAGCGACGGCCTGTTGATGGACTACGAAAACGCCACGCGGCAAATCCGCCGCGGCTTCGAGAGGATTTTTGACGCCGAAGCAGCGAAGAGGTAGATTGTCGGACTTTGAGTCAATTCGCCGACGCCCCGTTTCCCTTTCGGATAAAAACGGGGACAGGCACCGCAACGAATAGTGGTTCGGATCGAGCAATGATACAAGCCGTTGCGGAGCCAGTCCCCGTTTTCATCATGCCGGCATGGGGCGCTCCACGGTCGTGGAGCCGCGGTCAACCGAATCGCCGCACCATCACGGCCGCGGCCTGGCCCTGCGGCGTGACGTTCAAATTGATGAAGCTGTGGCCGGGGCGGGCGTCGCCGTCGCGCACGGCCGCCAACGGACATTCGGGGTCGGGCGTGGCGTAGTTGAGAATGGGAAACAGGCGGTCGTGCTGGAGGGCCAAGACGCTGGCAATCAGTTCGACCATCCCGCCGCCCGCGCCCAGGTTGCCAAAGTAACTCTTCGCCGCGGTAACGGGCAACGGCTTGGAGCGCCGGGCGAAAACGGCCCCGATCGCCCGGGCTTCCTCGACGTCACTGGTGCGGGTGCTTAGCCCGTGGGCGTGCAGGTGCCCCACGTCGTCGGCGCTGGTTCCCGTGTTGCGCAAAATGGACGCCAACACGTTCTGCATCGCCTGATCGCGCCGCGCCACCAAGCGCGGCCCGGCCACGGAACTGCTGGCGCCGCCGATCACTTCGCCATAAAGCGTGGCGCCACGCGCTCGGGCCGAAGAGAGTTCCTCCAGCACAATGACGCCGGCCCCTTCGCCCAACACCATGCCTTGCCGGTCGCGGTCGAAGGGCCGGCTGGCCGCGGCCGGATCGCCGTCGCCCAGGAACACCTCCTCCTGCTGCACGGCGTGGACCATCTTCATCGGGTGCAAGCGGGTGCCGGTCGCGCCGACCAGCATGGCCTCGGCGTTGCCGCGAAGGATGATTTGAAACGCCTCTGCCACCGCCGCGTTGGCCGCCGCCTCGCGCATCGTCAGCGAATTGTTCGGTCCGCGGAAGTCGTTGTAGATCGCCAAATGACTGGCCGGCATGTTCGGCAAGTACTTCAGCAGCCAGAGCGGCGACATCTTCCTCATGCCCTCGGTCCCCCAACGGGAGAACTGGAACCGGCCTTCCGCATCGACGCATTGGACGATCCCCTCGGAGAATTCCTCAGGCACGGAAAGCATGTAGTCGCTGCCGAACGAGATGCCGATCCGCTCGGGCCCCACTGCCTCCGGCTTCAGGTCGGCATCGGCCAACGCCAGTTGGGCCGCGGCCACGCCCATCTGACACTCGCGGCACATCACCTTCAGTCCTTTGCGGATCGCCTTCTTCTGCTCCTTCTCTAAAGCGCCGAAGTCATCGATTTCCCCAGTGAACTGGCGGGCCTCGGCGGCGATCGAGACCGGCAAGCCGCCGGGCGGACCCGATGAAACGGCCGTCACGCCACTCCGCCCTTGGGACAGACCGTCCCACAAGGCCTCTTTCGTGCTGCCCAACGGGCTGATGAGCCCCATGCCGGTGATGACGACGCGTCGCGAACCCAAGGTCATACAATTCTCTACGGTGCCGCGTTAAGAACCGCCCATTTTATCGCCGCCGTGCCGAGGCGTCGAGGGCGAACTTCCCTGGCACGCCCCACGAAATGGTGGGGCCAGTGGTTTGACACAGCCATTGCGGTTCTCTCGGGTTGTTGACTCGGAAGGCCCGGGTGCAAGAATCACTGTATGAAGGGATTCGACGCGGAACATTTGGCTGCCGGCCACTGCGTGCCGTGCGAAGGGGGTGTGGAAAAGCTCACGCCCTCCGAGGCGAAAATGCATCTGGCCGCCCTTTCCGGCTGGCAAATCGTCGGGGGCGGCGACCGCATCCGCAAGGATTGGAAGGTCAAGGACTTTCTGGCGGGTATCGAGTTCTTCGATCGAGTGGCCCGAGTGGCCGAGGCCGAAGGTCACCATCCCGATCTGCACCTGGAAGGTTATCGCCACGTGAGCATCGAGTTGTCAACGCACGCCGTCGGCGGTCTGTCGAAGAACGACTTCATTCTTGCCGCCAAGATCGATGCGATTCCCATTCTGGTGAAAGAGTAGTACTCCAGCGCGGCCGCCCGGCTTTCCACCTCGGGGCGGGGTTCATATAATGACCTGCTCCATGATGCACTTCTGTGCGCGGGGAAAGCCATGGCCGAAAACGCCTGCTGCGTGCTGACGATCAACAGCGGTTCGTCGAGCCTGAAGTTCAGCGTCTATCAGATGGAGCCGGCCGAGCGGCCGATGTTCGCCGGCGCCCTGGAGCGGATCGGGCTGAAAGGCAGCCGCTTCCTGGTGTGCGACGCCGATGGAAAGACGCTGCTGGACAGGCATCTCGATCTGCACAACCACGAGGCGGCGTTGGAAACCTTGCTGACGTGGTTGCATGAGCACCTGCCCGAGCGGCGGCTCGACGCCGTCGGCCACCGCGTGGTGCATGGCGGGCCCGACTACACGCAGCCGCATCCGATCACTGCCGATTTGCTGGCGACGCTGGAGACCTTGGTTCGTCTGGCGCCGGAGCACCTGCCGCACGAGTTGTTGGTCATAAAGACGCTGGAGCGGCGCTGGCCGGCGCTCCGGCAAGTGGCCTGTTTCGACACGGCCTTTCACCGGCGGATGCCGCCTGTGGCCCAGCGTTATCCGATGCCGCGAAGCCTGTGGCAAGAGGGCGTGCGGCGCTACGGCTTTCATGGCCTCTCCTACGAATACATCCTGGAAAATCTGGAAAAGGCGGCCGGCAAGGAAGCGGCTGCCGGCCGGGTGCTGGTGGCGCATCTGGGCAACGGGGCCAGCATGGCGGCCGTGCGCGGCGGAGTCGGCGTCGATACCACGATGGGACTCACGCCCGCCGGCGGGCTGATGATGGGCACGCGCTCCGGCGATCTCGATCCGGGAGTGCTCTTGTATCTGCTGCGGGAAAAGGGGCGCACGACCGCCACCGTCGATTACCTGGTCAACCAGCGGGCCGGCCTGATCGGCGTTTCCGGCAGCACGTCCGACATGCGCGACTTGCTCCAGCAAGAGGCCGGCGATCCCCACGTGGCCGAAGCCATCGAACTCTATTGCTATCAGGCCAAGAAATACCTCGCGGCGATGGCCGCCGTGCTGGGCGGGCTCGACACGCTGGTGTTCACGGCGGGCGTGGGCGAAAAGGCCCCGGCGATCCGTGAGCGGATTTGCCGCGGGCTCGAATTCATGGGCATCGGGCTCGATGCCCAGCGCAACCAGCAGAGCGCCGCCGTGATCAGCCGCGACGGCAGCCCGGTCACGGTGCGGGTGATGAAAACCGACGAAGAGCTGATGATCGCGCGCGACACGCACCACGTCATTCGTTCGACCGGCGGATAGGGGCGTCGCTCAGCAGATGCGCGGCATCTGTTCGCCCGACAGCAGATCGACGATCCGTCCGCCGCCGAAACGGCTGCGCAGCTCGACCGTGCCTGCGTGCGTGCCGGTCACCGTGCCGATGCGTGCCGGCATGACGGCGGCAGGGTGGCGGGACATCGCCTGGAGGACGCGATCGGCCGCACCGGCCGGCACGAAAGCGACCAGCCGGCCCTCATTGGCCGCGTAAAGCGGATCGAGGCCCAGCAATTCGCAAGCGGCCGCCACCGGCTCGGCCACAGGAATCGCGGCTTCTTCCATCTCGATGCTCACGCCGGCATCCAGCGGCGATTTCGTTGAGCGCCGCGGCCAATCCGCCACGGGTCAGGTCGCGAAGGCAATGGATGTCGGTCTCTGCGGCGAGCATCGCTTCGACCAGCCCCGCCAGCGGCGCGCAGTCGCTCTCCAGGCGCCCCTTCAAAATGGATTTCCTCGCGGACCGACATGATGGCCACGCCATGCCGGCCGAGATCGCCGCTCAGCAGGATGGCATCGCCCGGCGTGACTCGTGCCGGCGAAATCTCGACGCCCGCCGGCACCCAGCCGATGCCGGCCGTGTTGATGAAAATGCCGTCCCCCTTGCCCCGATCGACGACTTTGGTGTCGCCGGTGACGATTCGCATGCCCGCCGCCCAGGCCGCCTGCGACATCGAAGCGACCACGCGCCGCAGCGTCTCGATGGGCAGCCCTTCTTCGAGAATGAAGCCCACACTGAGATATTCGGGCTTAGCCCCGGCCATGGCCAGATCGTTGACCGTTCCGCAAACGGCCAACGTGCCGATGTCGCCGCCGGGGAAGAACAACGGGCTGACGACGAAGCTGTCGGTGGTGAAGGCCAATCGGGCGCCTTGCGTCGGCAACACAACGCTGTCGTGAGGGGGGCAGCGACGGCCCTCACCTTGGCCCTCTCCCGACCAACCTTCGGTTGGTGCCCGGAGAGGGGACGGAGCGCCGGAGAATGCGGGCAGGAAGATGGACTCGATGAGGTCCCGCATCAATCGCCCTCCGCCGCCGTGCGCCAGTTGCACGGTCGCATGATCGCTGAGCGGGACAGGGCAGTTCAAATTGAATTCATCCCTCATCCTTCATCTTCCCCTCATGCCTTCGATAGCGATAATACGCCGCACAGGCCCCCTCGGACGAAACCATCGGCGCGCCCAGCGGCCGCTCGGGCGTGCAGAAGACGCCGAAAGCCGGACAGTCGCGCGGCTTCTTGTGCCCTTGAAGCACTTCGCCGGCGATGCACTCGGCCGGCTCTTCGGCCGTGATCCCTTCGACGCCGAAGCGGCGGCCGGCGTCGAACTTCGCATAAGTTTCGCGCAAGGCCAGCCCGCTCATGGGAATCTCGCCGATGCCGCGCCATTTCCGCGGCACCGTCTGGAAAACCGCGGCGATCTGTTCCAAGGCCGCGCGATTGCCCTCGGGCCGAACGCTGCGGGCGTACTGATTCTCGACCTCGTGCCGGCCCTGCTCCAACTGCTCGACGCACATCAGCACGCCTTGCAAGATGTCGACCGGCTCGAAGCCCGTAATCACGATCGGCACGCGAAACGTCTCTGCGATCGGCCGGTACTCGTCCATGCCCGTGATCGTGCAGACGTGCCCGGCCGCCAGGAAACCTTGCACGCGATTGTGGGGAGAGCTCGAGCACCGCGCGGATCGCCGGCGGCACTAACACGTGGGAAACCAACACCGAAAAGTTCTCCAAGCCCAGCCGCGCCGCCTGAACCACCGCCATCGCGTTGGCCGGGGCCGTGGTCTCGAAGCCGACGGCGAAGAACACGACCTGCCGCTCCGGACGGCTTCGGGCCAGCGTCACGGCGTCCATCGGCGAGTACACCACTCGGACGTCGCCCCCTTCCGACTTGACAGCGAGCAGGTCCTTGGCGGAGCCGGGCACGCGGAGCATGTCGCCGAAGGAGCAAAAGGCGACCTCCGGCCGGGCGGCGATTGCCACGGCCTGGTCGATGATCTCGATCGGCGTGACGCACACCGGGCAGCCCGGGCCGTGGATCAACGTGATCTCCGGCGGCAGCATCTCGTCGAGCGCGAAGCGGATGATCGAATGGGTCTGTCCGCCGCAGACTTCCATGATGTTCCACGGCGCGTGGCGGCGGCCCGGATTGCGGCGGCCAGGCGGGCAACAGCTTCGGCATTGCGGTATTCGTCGACGAATTTCAAGGGATTGGGAATTGGGGATTAGGGATTAGGGATTGGAGGGGGCGACTGTTTCGTCGCGGCATTGTCACCGCCGACAATTTCCTCTTCGATCCCGCTGATTTCTTCCAGATAGCTGAAAATCTCCTGTGCCTCCGCCTCGTCAATGCGGCTGATGGCGAAACCGACGTGAACCAGCACGTAGTCGCCCAATTGGGCCTCGGGCGTGTAGGCCAGGCAAACCTCTTTGCGGATGCCGCCGAACTCGACCTTGCCCATCGGCAGGTCGTCTTTCGTGTAACTTTCGACCAGTTTACCCGGCACTCCGAGACACATGAGCCGATCCTTGCCATTGTCGCAGGCCCAGCAGCACTTGCCCCAGGGCAATGCCGCCGTCGCCCGGCGGGACCTCTTGATGAGTATACACCTGAAAACCGGCCGCCGACAGGCGGCCGCCAACGCGCTCGCTGAGCAGCGCATTTTGAAAACATCCGCCGCTGAGCACGATCGGCAAGTTTTTGCCGGACGCCGCTTCGCGGGCGATTGCCACGGCCATCTCCGCCAGTCCGTTGTGGAAGCGGCCGCTGATGCGTCTCACCGGCACGCCGGCGGCGCGATCGGCCAACACGGCTCGCAGCAACGGCTCCCAGTCGGCCACGATCTGGTCGTGGTGCGGCTGTTCCCGCTGCACCGGCGCCGGCGAGACCCCTGCACCGCCATGCGACAGCACGATCGGGTAACTTTCGTGCTCACTTTCATCGGCGGCGAACTCCAGCGCCATTGCCGCCTGGCCCTCAAAACTGATCACCGGCGGCAGCCCGCAAATGGCCGCCACGGCATCGAACAATCGGCCCATGCTGCTCGTTCGCGGAGAATGGGCCCTTCCGGCCAACATCGAAAGCAGTGTTTTCAGCTCGGCGGCGGTGAACCAGGCGGCCACATGTTCGGCGGCCCGTTGGCCGAGGATCTCGAACAGCAGGCCCAGCGCCGATCGCCGCGGTTGGCGAATGGCGTGGTCGCCGCCGGGCAGGGCGAACGTGCGAAGATGCGCCACGCGTTGGCACTCGGCCCCTGTGCACAGCAGCGATTCGCCGCCCCAAATCGTGCCGTCAGGGCCGTAGCCCGTGCCGTCCCACGAGAACCCGAGCACCGAGCCCTCCAGTCCGTGCTCAGCCATGCACGCCGCCACGTGGGCGTGATGATGCTGCACGCGCACAAGCGGCACACCCCATCGCGTCGAGAGTTCTTCGGCATGTCGCGTCGAGGCATAGTCGGGATGAAGATCGCAAACCACCGCGTCGGGCTCAGCCCGAAAGAACGCCACCAGATCGTCGATCGCCCGACGAAACACGTCCACGCTGAGCACGCTGTCCAGATCACCAATGTGGGCACTGATGACAACTTGCACAGGGTGGGTCGAGGGCGGGAGGGCCTGAGGGAAGTGCGTTTCGGGCGCCCTGCCGAGCAACAGGGCCACCGTGTTTTTCAGATGCCCGCCCACGGCCAGAATTGTCGGCACATGGCCGCCATCGGCAGGCAAGTCGATCGGCAGCGGGGCGAATCCCCGGCGCGGCGCAGCACGGCAGCGGCGCCCGGCGCACAGGCGAACGATCGAATCATCGACCGGCCGCACGATGGGCCGGTTGTGCGTCAAGAGCACGTCGGCGATCGGGCCCAGCCGCGCAGCGCATCCTCGGTCGTAATCGCCATCGGTTCCTCGGAGAGATTGCCGCTGGTGCAGACAACCGGCCGAGCCACAGCCGCCGTCAACAAGTGATGCAGCGGCGTGTAGGGCAGCATGACGCCCAAGTAGGGATTGCCCGGGGCGACGCCGGGGACGATCACCTCGGGAGAAAGCAGCGGGGAGCGAGGCGAAGGAAGGTCGGCGGCGAAAGTGTCGCCCGTATCCGCGCGGCGGCGCAACAGCACGATGGGGGCCTGATGCGACGTCAACGTTCGGGCCTCATCCTCCGAAACGTGACAATGCCGCCGCGCGGTCTCCAGCGACGGCAGCAGCAGGGCAAAGGGCCGATCGGGCCGCCGCTTGCGATCGCGCAGCCGCGCGACCGCCTCGGCGTTGGTGGCGTCGACCAGCAGTTGAAAACCGCCCAAGCCTTTAAGAGCCACCACGCGGCCGGCCAAGAGGGCTTCCGCCGCTTCGGCCAAAGCCGCCTCGCCGCGGGCCAATTCCGAGCCTTGGCGGTCGAGCAGTTGCAGCATCGGGCCGCAACGCGGGCAGGCGATCGGTTGGGCATGAAAACGCCGATCGGCCGGATCATCATACTCGGCTCGGCACTCAGAACACATCGGAAACCGGGCCATCGACGTCTGCGGCCGGTCGTAGGGCAGGCGCTGGATGATCGACCATCGCGGGCCGCAGTTCGTGCAATTCGTGAAGGGGTAGCGGTATCGACGCTGCGTGGGATCGCGGATTTCGGCCAGGCATTCCGAGCACGTCGCCAAATCGGCCGGAATCACCGGTTGCGGCAACGACGCGCCGGTGCTCGTGCGAATTTGAAAGCCGGGCGAACGCTCGGTCTCGCGGTCGGTCTCTTTCTCTTCAATCGCCAGGGCGTCGATGCGGGCTTGCGGCGGATGGCCGCTGCGCAAGCTTGCGACGAACGCATCCAGCGCGGCCCGGCTGCCTTGCACCTCGATCCGCACCGTGTCCGCCTCGTTGAGCACCCAACCGCTGAGCCCGCAATCGTGGGCGAGGCGATAGACAAACGGCCGAAACCCCACGCCCTGAATCACGCCGCGCACCGTGATGGCAATACGGCACGGCGACGGGGATCGTGCGTGGGGTGAACGATTCATGGTTCGTGTAGATTGGGTCTACCGTGGCGTCCGCCGGCACTTCTCCACCAACCAATCGGCGGCCGCTGGAATTCCCTCGCCGCGAACGGCCGAAACCTGAAACACGGCCGCCTCGGGTTTGAGCCGCTTCATGTCGGCCGTGATTCGCTCGACGTTGAAGTTCAGATGCGGCATGAGATCGGTTTTGGTAATTACCAGGGCGTCGGAGCCTTGGAAAATGGCCGGATACTTGATCGCCTTGTCGTCGCCCTCGCTCGTGCTGAGGACGACGATCCGCAGGTGCTCGCCGAGGTCGAATCCGGCCGTGCAGACCAGGTTGCCCACGTTCTCGATCGCCAGCAGGTCGATGGTGTGGAAATCCAGCGCGGCGGCGGCGATAGAAATCATGTTGGCGTCGAGGTGGCAGGCCCCTTCGGTGTTGATTTGCACCACCGGCACGCCGATCCGCTCCATGCGTTCGGCGTCGATTGAGCCGGCGATGTCGCCTTCGATCACGGCGAGCCGCAGCCGGCCTTTCAACTGCGTGAAGAGGGCCTCCAGGAGGGTTGTTTTGCCCGCGCCGGGCGAGCCCACCACGTTGACGCAGAACACGCCCGCGGCATCGAGCTGCCGCCGGTTCTCCGCGGCAAGCTGGTCGTTGGCTTTGAGGATCTTTTTGGCGGCGATGATTTTCATAGCAATCACTCTTCGATTTCGATGCTTTGCAAGAGGAGTTCCCGACCGCCTTCGATCGCGATCTCGCCGCTCTGGCATTGCGGACAGCGGACCACGAGATCATCAATTTCGGTCCGGGCGTTGCAGGCCTGGCAATGGCAGACCGCTTTCCGTTGCTGAATGACGATTTCCGAGTTTTCCATCAACGTGCCGGGCGAGAGCAGTTGAAAGGCGAATCGCACCGAGTCGCAATTGACGCCGGACAGCCGGCCGATGCTCAATTCAACGCGCTGCACGCGGCCGCGCTCGTGGGCCTGTTCGAGCTCTCGTCCGACTTGTTCGATCAGGGCCTCGACGATGGAGAGCTCGTGCATATCGCCCCGCAGGTCAATCTCAGATCGCCTCGCCGCCTCGTTCCCCGGTGCGGATGCGGATGCAGTCTTCCAAGGGGAGGACGAAGATTTTGCCGTCGCCGATCTCGCCCGACGGGCCCGTGTGGCCCGCCTTCACGATGGCCTCGATGGTCGGTTCGAGAAACGCGTCGTTCACGGCGATCATCAACTGGACCTTGCGGAGCAGGTTGATGGAGAACTCGTGACCGCGGTAGGCTTCGGTGTGGCCGCGCTGACGGCCGAACCCTTGCACGTCCATTACCGTGAGGCGAAAAACCTCCACGTCGGCCAATGCCTGCTTGACGGCCTCAAGACGATGGGGCGGAATCACGGCAATAATCAGCTTCATGATCGACATCCTTTCTCAGCGGGCGGCGAGAAAACGATCCACCTCTGATGGTATCGGCCCGGGCAGGCCTTCGCAAGGGGCCCGGTTGCCAGGGCGCAGTAATGGATTGTGGTGCAGGCGTCCCGCCTGCACGTGCAGCCGAGACGGCCGCACCACAATCGGAGGCAAGCGGATTCGGCAAAGCCTCTCGTGGCTTCGCCACCCCGATAGCAAGCTATCGAGGCCACCCGGCGGTTTGTGGTGCGGGCGTTCCTACTTTTGCAGATCGTCGATGCGCTGTTTGGCCGCCGGCACCTTATCGCTCTCGGGATACTTTTCCAGAACTTCGCGATACTGCTTCAGGGCTTGTTCCTTCTTGCCCAAGGTCTCGAAGCAGCGGCCCGCCTCAAACGCCGCCTCCGCCTGCCAACGGGGATAGCTATAGCCGTACGCGACTTTGAAGAAGCTTTTCAACGCCTCGTCGTTCTTCTGCCGCTCAGCTTCGATCTGGCCGATCAAGAACTGCGCCCGGGCGGCCGCTTCGCGATCGGTCTTCACCAGCACCTTCTCGTACAGCGCCAGCGCAGTCGTCGAGCTTGCCCAGGTTTTGCTTCGCCCAACCTTCCTCGCAGAGCGCAGTCGGTCAGATACGGCGAATCGGGGAACTGCTCGATGCAATGGGACAAGAGATCGAGACTCTTATCCCATTGTGCCAACCGGCCGGCCGCCTGTCCGGCGTGCAGCAGCGCCAGCGCGCCGAAATCCTTGCCGGCGGGATTCACCTGTTGGTAGGCGGCCAGCGCGTTGGCGAACTTCTTCTGCTTCATTTGCGACTCGCCTTCCCAGAAGGCGGCCTTTTCGGCCAACTCCGCCTGGCCGAGGCTTTCGGCCGCTTGCCGCGCGGCATGACAGGCCGCGGCGGCAGCCTGGAAATCGCCGGACTGGTAGGCGAACTCGCCTGCGTGGTAATTGGCCTCGGCCGCCAGTGGGCTGTCCGGATGTTCAACGGTCAACCGTGTGAACGTCTCCACAGCCGGCTTCTCCTTGCCTTGCCGGCGGAGCGCCCAGGCCAATTCGTACAGCACCTTGTCGCCACCCGCGTATTTCGGATCATCGCCGAGGAGGGTCTGGAATGTCTTTGCGGCGTCGGCATATTTTTGCAAGCCGGCCTCGCACAGTCCGAGCAGATAGCGGGCGTTGGACTTCTCCGCCAGCGGCGGATCGGCCGCCAGCAAGGCGCGGACGTCGTCGAGCGCCCGGCGAAATCCTTCAGTTGTTGTCTGGCCATGCTGCGCATATCGGACACGGGGCGCCAGCTTGTCGTCGGCGTACTTTTGCAGCCACTCGTCGAACAGTGTTTCGGCCCCCCGCGCATCGTTCTGACCGAGCTTCACCCACCCCAAGCCAAAGAGGGCCTGCCGTGCCAAGGGGCTCTGCGGCCAGTTATCGATCACCCGATGATATTCGGCCAGAGCGGCCGGGAAATCGCCGCCCGCATAGGCGTTTTCGGCCAGGCGGTAATGCGCACGGTCCAAGAGCCGACTTTCGGGAAACTCGCCGACGAGTCGATCGAGCACGGCCCTGGCCTTCTCGCCGTTGTCGAGTTCGCCATACGCCTGGGCCAACAGCAGCAGCACGTCATCGGCCTGCCGCCATTTCGGCTGTGCCGCCAACGAGGCCTCCAGCGACCTGGCCGCGGCCTCGGGCTGCTTCAATTCCAACTGGCTGCCGCCGAGCAGGTAATTCGCCTCGGCCAATGCATCCCGCGCGTGCAGCCCGGGCAAGACCGGTTGCAAGATGGCGACGGTTTCCGCGTACTTCTTCTGCATGAAGAGCGACAACCCAAGGCGGACCTTCCACGTCGCCGCGTCGGCGCGAGTTGGATACTTCTCGAGCAACTCGGCGAAGAGTTTTCCCGCTTCGGCGAATTGGCCCAACTGGAGGCGGCTTTCCGCCGCCACATAGGTCATGTCGGCAACCCGCTGATCGTTGCCGTACGCGGCGAAGAAGGCGGCGGCGTGCTTCAACGCGGCGGCAAATTCGCCCTGGTTCAAAGCTACGAAGCCGGCCATGTAGAGGGCCTGTGGAGCCAGCGGGTCTTCGGAATACTTGGCGGCGATCGTCGCATAGAGCGGGCCTGACTGGCCGCGCCGCTGGGGAATGTCGTAGATCGCATCGGCCTGGTCCATCATCAGTTGGGCCGTCGCCGCGCTTTGCCCCAACGGCGGCAGCGTTTTCTCCAGAAGCGCAGCGGCTTCCGCCGGCTTGCCTTCCTTCAGCAGGCTGCGCACCAGCCAATGCGTTGCCTCGCCGGCCGACTCGCCTCCGGCGGCGACGGCGGGTTCGAGCAGCTTGCGGGCCTCGGCAAAGTCGCCGGCAAGATAGTAGCATCTGCCGGCGGCCAGGTCGGCCGTGGCCGCCAACTTCGACTCCGGCCATTTCGCCGGCACGGAAGCGTACAGCGCGGCCGCCTCGGCGTATTGCCGCAGCCCGGCCCGCAACGCCGCCCGCCGCATGGCCACTTCGGCGGCCAGCGGGCTCTGGGCGAACTTTTCGAGGAACGCCTTATACGTCGTTCCCGCATCGGCATACTGGCCAAGCTCTTCGCGGCTCACGCCCAAGGCGTACAGGGCATCGCCGGCCCGCTTGTCGTCGGGGAACCTGGCGAGCAATTGGGCGTACATCGCCACGGCCTCGGTCTTCCGCCCGCGGCGGTACAGAGATTCGCCGCGATAGAAAAGGGCCTCGGCGGCGTGCGCTCCTTCCGGATACTTGCTTAAGAGCGTTTCGAAGGCCGCCGCCGCGGCGTCGTACATCTCGGCCTTGCCCGCTTCGCCCAGCTTGTACTGCGTCACGCCGAGATCGAGGTACGTGACCTCCAGCAACTCAAACTTGGGAAAGAACTTGGGCACAATTTCAAAGCACTGCTGGGCCAGGTCGAGCTTGCCGGCCTTGAGATAACACACACCCAGGTAGTGAAACGCCCGATCGAGGCGAGGATCGGTTCGGTACGTGTCGATGAACTTTGCCCATTGCTCGGCGGCCGGCCCGTAGTCGCCGCGGTTTTGCAGGTCTGCGGCCGCCTCGTACTGTTGCGTGGCCGCAGCCGTGTTCTCTTGACCGCCTGCTCGCCCGATCGCGCCGAGAACCGATATCGCGACGATCAGCACGCCGCAAGCAGACCGGACGATCGTTGGCTTTGCAGACGCCATAAGCAGCGACGCTCTTGTCGAGAAAGGTTGAGGCGGGCCGGTGCCGTCAATTATTCCGCGGCCGTCAAGAAATATCCAGTACGGCCGCACGGCGTGAAGGCGACGCGGCCGACGGGCTCGGCCATGCGCCGCCGCCGGGGGGTTGAAACGGCGATGCGGCCGCCCGGATACGGTTGGTAAGCGCGGGTCCCTGTGGTAAGGTGGTACAGGCTCGCACAACCGTCCGTCAGCTCGACAGTTCGCACATGTCTCTCGCAGTCGCATGGCAATGGATTGGGTTCGGCACGCTGATTGTGGTCCTGCTGGGGCTCGATCTGCTGGTATTCCATCGCCGGGACCGCGTGCCGTCGCTGCGGGAATCGGCCGCCTGGACGGTCTTTTGGTGCAGCCTGGCCGCCGCCTTCAATGTCTTCGTTTGGCGGCGATACGGCGGCGAAGCGGGCGTCGCCTTCGTCACCGGCTACGTCATCGAGTGGTCGCTGTCGATGGACAACGTCTTCGTCTTCGCCGTCATCTTTCGCTTCTTCCAAGTGCCGATCCGATATCAATATCGGGTTCTGTTCTGGGGAATTCTCGGCGCGATCGTGCTGCGGCTGGCGTTTGTGTTGGCGGGAACGCAAATGGTGCGCCACTTCGACGTTGTGCTGCCGGCCTTCGGCCTGCTGCTGGTGGGCATGGGCGTGAAGCTGGCCATCCAGGCCGGCGGCGACGTACATCCCGACAGGAACTTTATGCTCCGTTTCGCCCGCCGGGCACTGCCGTGACCCAGGGCGATCACCGGCAGCATGGCCATGCCTTCTTCGCCCGCGAAGAGAGTCGGCTCTGCATCACGCCGCTGTTCCTCGTGCTGTTGGTGGTTGAGAGCACCGACGTGTTGTTCGCCGTCGACAGCGTGCCGGCCATTTTCGGCATCACGACCGACCCGTTTATCGTCTTTACCTCGAATGTCTTCGCCATCCTCGGATTGCGGGCGCTCTACTTCCTGCTGGCCAGTGTGATGGGCCTGTTTCGCTATTTGCATTACGGACTGGCCGCCGTGCTGGCCTTCGTGGGCGCCAGCATGATCGGCGACTACTTCTTCGCGCCGCAGGGCTCACACCTCGTGCCCACGTGGGCGAAACTGGCGATCATCGCCGCGTTGTTGGGCATCTCGATCGTCATGTCATTGCCGGCCAGGGACGAGATAGGAGGGGATTAAGAATTAGGGTTCCGCCTTTCATCGACTAACCACTATCCACTAACCACTAGCCACCAGCCATTCGTCCCATGATCCACTCTCTTGTCACCGGCGGTGCGGGCTTCATCGGCAGCCACCTGGTCGAAGCGCTGTTGGCCCGCGGCGATCGGGTGTCGGTCGTCAACGACGAATCGACCGGCTCGCTCGACAATCTGGCCGGCGTTTTGAACCGTTCCCGCCTTGCCTACACCAAGGGCACCGTAGGCGACGAACAATTGATTCGGCGTTTGGCGGCTGATGCCGACGAGGTTTACCACCTGGCTGCCGCAGTGGGCGTGCAACTGATCGCACAAAGCCCGATCCGCACCATCGAAACCAACATTGACACCACCGAATTGTTGCTCGGCGAGTTGGGGCGGCTGGCGGCCGCGGGCCGCAACGTCAAGTTCTTTCTGGCCAGCAGCAGCGAAGTCTATGGCAAGAATCCCAAACCCCAGTGGACCGAAGAGGACGATCTCGTGTTCGGCCCCACGACGCGTGCCCGCTGGTCGTACGGCGCCTCGAAGGCGATCGACGAGTTTCTGGCGCTGGCGCTACTGGCGCGAGCGGAAGCTGCCGGTGGTGGTGGCCCGGCTGTTCAACGTGGTGGGCCCGCGGCAGACCGGCGCCTATGGCATGGTCTTGCCGCGATTTATCGACGCCGCGTTGGCCGGCCGGCCGCTGGTGGTGCACGACGACGGCCGGCAGCAGCGGTGTTTCGCCCACGTGGGCGACGTGGTGCGGATGATCCTCGGCTTGATGAGTTGCCCGGCGGCCGTCGGCGGCGTGGTCAACGTCGGCAGCGATCAGCCGATCAGCATTTTGGACCTGGCTCGCCGCGTGATCGCCGCGGTCAATCCGTCGCTGGGGATCGAGTTCGTCAGTTACGCCGAGGCGTACAGCGAAGATTTCGAGGACTGCCGCCGCCGCGTGCCTGACTTGACAAAACTGCGCGCCTTGACGGGGCTCGAATGCCGCTTCAGCCTGGACGACGTGATCCGCGAAGTGGCGGCGTGGAAGCGACGGCAATCGGCCGGCGCCGTGCCTGCCGAAGCAAGAGGGCCAGCACGACAACCATGACGGCCGGGCCTCCAATCAGTCGCGGCGGCGAAGCAATCGCACTTGGAGGTCTTGGCTCTCGTACACGGGCACGTACTCGCGCTGCAACTTGGCCAACAGCGGTTCCAGGTCGGGACGCGCAAATCGGAACCAGCGATAGTTCCATGCCACGAACTCACCCCGATAGCGCAGCGCCGCTTCTAAACACTCCTTGTGGACCGCGCTGGCCAGGACTTGCGGGAAGGGGCGATGGAGCGGAAAGGGATAGAAATATCGCAGATAGCTCTTGGCGCCGAAGTGGTAGGCGGAAAAGCCCGCGTCCAGGTAGAAGATCTCGGACTGTTGGTCGAGGCGAAATTGCCGCATCATCGTGTCATATTCCTGGCGTTCTCGCCGGGCGAATTCCCTCTGGTCGAATACGTTGCCGATGTGGTCGTCGAATCGCGTGCCGATGAGAAAGAACATGGGGTGCGTCAGCAGCGCAGAGCAGCCCCAAGGTCACGGGGGTCGCCAGCGCGGCTCGCTCCCAGTACTTGTGGTTCGCCGGCGCGGCGCAAAAATGCCAGGGAAGCGACCAGCGATCCGGCCGACAACGGCACCAAGGCCAGAAAATGGTAAGGGAAGCCTTTTCCCTGCGCGGCAACGACGGTGAGGGCCAGAAGCCACATCCCCAGGAAGAGCAACAGGGAGACGACTTCCCGCCGTCGGCCGAGGGCAAATGAGCAATAGATGGCCGCAGCCGCCCCTGGCACGACAATCGGGAAACAGGGCCAGTGGAAGATCAAGCCGCTGGCAATGATTCTCACGCGATGAATCACGCCGGGGCCTAAGGAGTCGTTAAAGAGGGTGGCATTCCTGAGGTCGGTGATTTCCGAGGGCGCCGAAAGGAACAGGCTCGCCGCGAGCGCGGCGGTTCCCAGAACGAACGAAAGGCCGACGATCCACAGCCGCCGCCGGTCTTCGCGTCCCAACAGCAAGAACGGCTGCGCACCCGAGAACGCCCATCACGACGGTGATTCCCTTGAACTCCACGGCCGAGCTGAGAACGAGTCCGCCCGCGGCTTGCGCCCATCGTGAGTCGGAAAGGGCGCACGCCGTTCCGAGGATGCACACCCAGCAGGCGATGTCTTCCGCCTCGAAGGCGCATCGGTGGGCGAGCGTAAGGATGGCGATCGCGAAGAGAAAGAAGGCTTCCAGGGGCGCGATCCGGCGCCGTTCGAGGAACTTTCGGGAAGCCAACGTGCCGAGGGCCAAGAGCGCCAGCGCCGTTGCCGCCGCCACTGTACGGACGGCCAATTCGAACGATTCCTTGTCCCCATAGTCGGCCGCCAGCAGGGCCGAGCGGTAGAAGAAGTAGACAGTGAACTTGTAGAACAAGCCGCGCATGTCCCAGCTCTCGACCACGTTGCCGGGGAAAGAGCCGTCGAAATCGGCCTGATGGGCGGCCGCGATCGAAGCTTGCTGATCGCCGAACAGGGGCGTTGCCAGGTAGATGACAAGCAGCGCCAGCAAGACGGCCGCCCCGCAAGCCAGCGACGCCCAACTCACGTTCCTCCCGCTAACTGCCATTGGCTCCTCGATCGACGTGAGAGATGGGGAGCCCGTCCACCGCTTCGCCGGCCGCATGCCGCCGCTCGCCTTCTTGTCCGGACGAGGCAGTGCGGAACGCGTCGCGCACCATGGAACGCGGCAGGACCAGGACGCTCAGCAGGCCGAGAAACATGATGACCAGAAGAATCAACGCGTGGGCCAGCACGCCGATGGCCACCAAGGAGGATTCGGGCCTGACGCCCAGCGCCAGAAAGACCAGGGTCCACAAGGCTTCGTACTGGCCGATGCTGCCCGGCGTCAGCGGCAGGGCGATGCCCAGCGAAAGGATCACGAATCCCAGCAGAACGGTAATCGGATGCGCCGGTACGTCGAAGGCATGGAAAAGCATCAGCACGCTGAGATAATTGACCGTCCAAAGCAGCAGACTACTGAGGAAGACCAGCATCAGCCGCCCGGGCGACTTCAGCACGTCGGCCCCTTGCAGCATGCTGCCGAGAAAGGCGGCGAGGCGCGTTCGCAGGCCCGCCGGCAGCGGCTTCAGGATGGCCGACAGCGCCTTGCCATAGCGGGGCGAAAGGATGACGGCGAAAAAAACAGCCACCAGCGCAGCGGCGGAGAGAATGCCGGCAACGCGCAGGCACTCGGTCAGCCATTGCTCGTGAAGTTGCTCCGGCGGGATTACGATCAACGAGACCAGGCCGAGGATGACCAGGCAGAAGACGTCGAAAAGCCGCTCGATGCCGACCGAGCCGAGCCCCTCGAAGAACGGAATGCGGTGCCCCAAGCGGAGCAAACCGGGCCGGAGCAGCTCGCCCGCCTGAAGCGGCGTCACCAGGCTTGCCAGATAGCCGATCGAGGAATAGAGGAACAGCGGCAGGACCGAGACGCGCGTCTTCAACACGAAGGACCAGCGGACGGCGCGGAGCACGTAGAAGCCGCAGAGCGTGGCGGCCGATGCCGCCACCAGTGGCGACGACGCGCCGCGCAGCCGGGCCGCCACTTCGCCGATGTTTGCCCACCAAAGAACGAAGGCGGCGGCGAGCAAGCCCGCCAGGAAGACGGCGATGTTGGAAAGCCAGATGCGGCGGCCGCTCATGGTCGTCTAACGCCTGGTTTGAGACCAGATCTTGAACAGCGCCAGAAAGTGGCGGAAGAAGATGCCCGGCATCTTCCGGAACTTGTAAACCTGTGTCGTCCCGCCGGCGCAGGCGATGGTTGACGGGCATCTCGCGGATGGAGAAACCGCGCCGATGGGCACGCGCGACAAACTCCCACCAAAAACCCTGCTGCATCGCGCCCAACTCGGGCGCCAGGCGGCGAATCACCTCTTTTGCGCCAGGATATAGGGACAGCTCGGATCGTGCACCGGCGTGTGGTACATCGCTTGATAAAGAAGATAGAAGAACCGCGACAGACTGCGCCGCAGCAGCGTATCGGCCCGATTGACCCGCCACCCCATCATCACGTCGGCCTCGGCGCGGGCGTTCCAAAACTGCCAAAAGTCCTTCGGGTCGCACTGGCCGTCGGAATCGATGCAGAGCAGGAACGGAGCCTCGAGCGCTTCCATGCCGTCGCGAACGGTGCGCGAGTAGCCTTTGCGCTCGTCGCTGAGAATCAGGTTCATCGGAATCTCGCCGCTCAGCCCGCGCAGCACCTCCTTGGTGTTGTCTTTGCTTCCGTCCTCGCAGATGATGAACCGCATCTGCACTTTCGGCGAGAATTCGGCGAAGATTTCGCGAATGGTCGCTTCGATCGTCTCGGCCTCGTTGTGCACGGGCAGCAACACTTCGACGTCGAGCGACGACACCTGGTCGGCCATGGAGTTCCTCCTTCAATCACGCGGCAGCAGTGAGAGCGTCCCGACGACGCCGGAAAAGCAACGGCATCTTCCATGGTAAATGCGAAACGCAGCCGTGTCAAACTCCCCGCCACGGAGGGGAAAGGGGTGAAATCTGCCCGGCCGGCTCCCGCGGCAACGCAATCCAGCGATCCGCCGTATTGAACGTGCCCGGCCAAAGATTAAGATAGACTGTTTGTAGGGCTAACGAGGCTGACGCGTATCGTCAAAGCCAGTCCGCCGTGGTTTAGGCGCCAAGCCGCGACGATGGTCTCCAGCGCGCCAGCGTCTCCGTTTGCGCGAGAAAGGCCGATCATGCAGAGTAAGACCGATACGAAACCAAGCGACTTGATTGTGATTGCGGGAGCCGGCGGATTCATTGGCGGCTCGTTGGCGCGATACTTTCACGACCGCGGCTTCCAGCGGATTCGCGGCGTGGACAAGAAGCCGCTCGCCGATTGGTACCAGCGGGTGCCGGGCGTCGAATGCCTGTGCCTCGACGTCAGCCAGGAAGAAAACTGCCGCCGGGCGTGCGAAGGCGCCGGCGAAGTCTACAATATGGCCGCCGACATGGGCGGCATGGGCTTCATCGAATTGTTCCGCATCGAGTGCCTCCGCACCGTCTTGATCAACACCCACCTGATGGAAGCCGCCTACCGGGCCGGCGCGGAACGCTACTTCTATTCCTCGTCGGCGTGCGTCTACAACGCCGACCTGCAAAAGGACCCCAACGTTCGCGCCCTGAAGGAGTCGGACGCCTATCCCGCCCTGGCCGAGCGGGGCTACGGATGGGAAAAACTCTTCTCCGAGATGGTCTGCCAGGAATACTGGGCTGAGCGCCAAATGAAGACGTTCATCGCGCGCTTTCACAACGTCTATGGTCCGCAGGGCACCTGGGACGGCGGCCGCGAGAAGGCCCCCGCCGCCATCTGCCGCAAGGTCATCGAAGCCAAGGACAAGGGTACCGGCTGCATCGAGATCTGGGGCGACGGCACGCAAACCCGCAGCTTCCAGTACATCGACGATTGCACCAAGGGGATCGACATGATCACCCACTGCGACGAACTGATCGCCACACCGATCAACCTCGGTTCCAATGAGCTGATTTCCGTCAACGAGCTGGTCAGCATCGCGGAGGAGATCGGGGGCGTGAAGCTGCGGCGCAATTACAAGCTCGACGCGCCGAAGGGGGTCGCCGGCCGCAATAGCGACAACACGATGATCCGCCGCATCTTGCACTGGGAACCGAGCATCTCCTTCCGCGACGGGCTGGCGAAGACCTACGCCTGGATCGAGCAGCAATACCTCGACCGCAAGGCAGGCAAGCGGACCGTCCGCGACACGATCTGAATCGGGGCGGGAAGCAAGGCGGCGCCGCCCTTCACCGCGGCCCGACCGTGGTCAGATCGAACGGCTTGAAGCCGACAAACGCCGCCGGCGATTGGGCGGTGAACGCGAAATCGCCGTGCGCGGGATCGACGAAACAGGGGTCGGCAATCTTGGAATGTTCGTCCATGCCGGCCTGCCGCCACTGCTCCCAGGTGCGGTTGGCGAAGCGCAACTCGGCCTTGCCCGTCGGCCAATAGGTGTTGTCATCGAAGAAGGCACTGGGTTTTTGCCAGCCGCCGCCCAACACGGGGCCCTGGTCCCAAAGCACGATGTTGCCTTCGAAGCGGAAGCTGGGGTGCGTCTCGATCCGCGTGCGTTGAATCTGGTGGTCGCGGCCGAAGGCCAAAATGTTGTTGTGGAAGACGTTTTCCTTGCCGTAGTGCTGGTGGAACCCGCCGTGCGTGGTGCGATAGACGAGGTTGTTCTCGGCCAGGATGCGGGTCGTGCCCTCGTCGAAATAGATGCCCCAGCCGCCGTATCTTAGGGCGGCCACGTCGTGAAAACGGTTGAACCGCACCACCGTGCCTTCCTGGTCGCCGAGCGTGTATACGCAACCCATGTCGCTGAGGATCGGCTTTTGGTCGTCGGTTTTCATGCCGAGATGATGAACATGATTGTACTCGATCAGGTTCCGCTGGGCGGCCGATTTTCCGTAGCCCCACGTCCAGCCCACCGAAATGGCCGTATACCAGAAGCCGTGGATGTCGTTGTGTGCGATCGTGTTGTCATGCGATTGGCCGATCCAAAGCGCGACGCAACTGGGAAACAGGTTGCCGCCGTCGGCGATGGTGCAATCCGAGATTTCGTTGCCGAAAGCCTGCTCGTTCTCCGGCTCGCGGATGACGGTCTCGCCGATCTTCACGCCGCCGGCGCCCAGATCGCCCAGCGTGCAATGCGCGATTCGGTTCTTCTGGCATCCTTGGGCCAGCTCGATGCCATACGTGGCCAGGTGTGACACGTCGCAGCGCTCGAAGACGCAATGGCGGACGCCGATTCCCCACACGGCGCCCGGCACGCCGATGGCCGCCTGACTGAAGCCGCTCCGCGTCGGGTCAGGCTTGGGATTTCGTCGGTCCGCCGCGTCGCCCGACGTTTGGGCGACCAACGGCCGGTCGAAGAACCATTCGGTGTTGGCAAATCCGAGGCCGCGAAACGTCAGATGTTCGATGAACTTCCCCGCGGCCGGATCACCTTCAAGCCGCAACACTTGTGCGAGGCGCGGAACAATGATCTGCGTTCGATTTGGGTCGACGTCCGCCGGCGGAATGAGGCAGACGGTTTTGGCGCGGGGATCGACGTAAAACTCGCCGGGCTCGGTGAGGCACTCGCGGACGTTCTCGACCCAGTAGGGATCGCCCGCGTCCGGCAGGAAAACGGTGCGTTTGCCGAAGCGGATGACATGCTCCTTTTCGTCGATTGCGGCCACCGGCAGATGCGACTCGGTCCAACGATTGGCGGCAATCACTTCGCCGTCGGCGGCCGTCGGCCAGGCCTTGAGATCGTCCGCGGCAAAACGGAACTGGTCGGTGCCGCGGTAGGGGCTATCGTGTTTTTCCGTGTCGCTCAGGCCGGCCACGGCCAGCGTGCCTTGATGCGGCCAACGGGCGCGGCCCAGTCGGCGGCCGTCGAGCCACAGTTCGTGGAAGCCGGCGACGCCCTCGGGCAGCCTGGCCGTCCAGGCTTCGCAGCCATTGACGGTCGTTTTGGTCCAGCCGGTCAGCGGTTGCCCGCCGCTAATGACGGGGCGCTGATCGTGATACTCTGACCAGACGATCGGGCCGCGCTCCGTGCCCGAATCTTCCGGCGCGAGCACCAGCGGCTGATCGAGAAAATAGGCGCCGCCGTGGAGGTAGACGTGAATCGCCGTGGCGTCGTTGCCGGGCCGTGATCTCAGCGTGCGGACCATGTCGCGGGCCTTTTGAAGCGTCGCCAGCGGTCCGTCGCTGCGATCGGCGGTCGCTTCGGCCGTCGTGCCCGACCAGGCGTCGTTGCCGCTGGGCGAGACATACACGGCCAACTCGTCGGCCGGCGCCGCCGCGGCTGCCAACATGATGGAAAGGGCAGAACTGATCGAGAACCGCATCAATGGGGACCTCATGTTCGCTCCTTTTCGAATTCCCTTGGGGTCGCAGGATAGTATGCCACAATTTTGAGGCGCCGCAATAGTTGGATCAAACGCCCGGCTTTTCGAGCTGGCTGGCCAGGCGGCGAAGCGAGTCGATCTGTTCGGCCGTGAAGGGTACAGCGGCGGCGGAAGGCGGGGCGTCGGGCACGAGTCGCGAAGCGATCGTTCGCAGCAAATTCTCGATGCCGTCGCCGTCGAGAATACTCGTAAGAAGCCCCTCCGGCCGCTCGCCGGGCGCCGCGGGAAGATCGCACTTGTTGTGGACCAGCAAGGCGGTCGGCCAGCGGTCGGCCAGCGCCTGATCTTCGGCCGACCAGGGCGCGCTTCGATCGAAAACGAGGATTGCCAGGTCGGCCTGGGCGAGGTGCTGATGGGCCCGCTGGATGCCGGCCCACTCGATGGCGTCGGACTGGCCGCGCAGCCCGGCCGTGTCGCACAGTTCTACCGGCCAACCGTCGATCACGGTTTCGGCCGTGACGGCGTCTCGCGTTGTGCCGGGCACATGGTGCACGATCGAGCGGCCGTAACCGGCCAGGGCGTTCATGAGGCTGCTCTTGCCCACATTGACCCGCCCGGTGAGCACGACGCTCCACGGCCGGACCAGGCGCCGGCCCAAATTGGCCCGTCCCAGCAAAACGTCGATCTGCCGGCGGGCTGCCGCCACATCGCGGCGGTCGATGCATCGTTGGATTTCGGCGAGCGCACCGGCGAGCGCGCCATGGTATTGATCCAGGAGGATCGCGGCGGCGCGCTCGGTGCGGGCATCGGCCAGCGCCACCAGCGCGGCGGCTCGGCTCGGATCACCCGAGTGCAGCGTCGTCCAATCGCGCCACGGCAGGCGCCGGCAACCCGCGGCGACCAGGGCTTCCTCGATCATCGCCACGGTCGCGTATCCGCCGTGGCAGTGCAACTCGACGCCGCCGTCGCGGCTGCGGCGGACAACGATTTCTTCGCCGCGTTGGTCGCCAAAACGGCCGACCACAAGCCGGTGCGGGGGATAGGCCGTCAGGGGGCGGCCGCTGTTCGGATGGAATTGGGCTTGCACCGTTTCGACCGCGCCGGGCCCCTCGACGCGGAGCGTGGCGATTGCCCCGCGCCCCGGCGGCGTGAGTTGGACGAAATAAAGCGCGGGGTCATTCATCATGTTCCGTTTGGTGCTCGGTGGTCAGTGGTCAGGGTGATGGACGAACGTTGAGCCGCGAGCCAACGGCGAGCGGCGTCGCTCACGGGTCGGGGGTCGGGGGGGGCGGTATTCTTCACGCCTGGCGGAGATTCGGGTGTCGAAATAGTGGCAAATTCCGACCGAATTCGTCGGTTTGCGACACAAATTTGTCGGTTTGCTGCATAAACTGCGCAATTCTGGTTCTAGTGGGGGGCCAAATTTTGCAGGGAAATCGGAGCAAATGGCAGGAAATGACAGGGAATGACAGGGAATTTTTTGTAGTAAGAGAAAATTGGAGGAAATGAGAGGAAATGGCAGCGATTGGCAGGCGTGGCGAGTGTGGAAGGCATGGTCGGCGGCTTCGCCTGGAGGCTGTGAATTTTTGCAGGGTTGCACGCACGCTACCGTCTCCTCTACATGTTCTTTACGGACATTTTTCGCTGCGAGCTTTATGGGCCGGGCCGTTCTTCGCCGAGCCGAGATCGAAAGGCACGCGGAGGCGCGGAGGAAACGTGGAGGCGGCGTCCCATGGGCATCAAGTTAAGCGGTTCTGCGGTACGTTTGTCAACGGAAGGCAACAGACAGGAACACGGATCGCCGCAATTCACACTAATATGGCCCATCAGCGCAGATTAGCGAAGATCAGCGTTCCCTCTATCATGGCGTTATTTTCCGCGGACAACGCGAAGGTTCCTTAACTTGGCGCCAATGGGGAAAGCAGACGCGGCATCCCGCCGCGTTTGGGGGCCTTCGTCCTTCATCATTCCACAGCCTGGGGTGCGGGCGGATAGCAGTGTACTTTTGGATACAACTGGCCACCATCCCCTTGTTATCGGCCATTTCCGCCGCGGACTTAGGGCGCATTGCTACGCGGTGGAAAAGAGGAGGAAACCGCAGGGGACGCCGCCGACGGGGAGGACGCAGAGAAAGAGAAGGCGGCTACCGTTCGAGGTTGTTCGCCGCCTCTTGCTTTCGGTCCCGGCAGCGATGCGGTAGAATGGCGCCCCGGAGGAATCCACCATGTCTTTTCGATTACCTCTGCTGTTGGCGTTGGTCGGTTGCTCTGCTCTCGTCGTGTGTAGCCCCGCTGCGAGAAGCCAAGCCGATCCGCTTGCCGGAGCTAAAGACGACGACAAGGATCAAGCATCTTCGGCCAAGGAGTCGGCGGAGGCCGAGAAAATGGCTGGTTTATACCGCCGGAACATCCAAGCCGAAATCAAGGGGCTTCCCGACCATGAATGGGCCGGCGACTACTACCAGGGAGATGGCCTTGGGGAAAACATCTCTCTTTTGCTTGCGCCGAAGTCGGGCTATCTCTATGAATGGCGCGGTTGTCTGGGCTTGTATGATCGAAACTACGGGGCCGTCACTGCGGAGAAAGGCAAGCTCCATCTTACTTTCACGCTTCCGAACGAGCCGGAAGGTCTTAAAGGTATCGCCCAGGACTTCACTCCGGTCGCGTGGGGAGAGCGCAAATACCTGGTTCCTTCCGCGGAAATCGTGGGGTTTTGCAACAAAGTGAACGAGGGCTCCGAACCTCGGCCTGAGCTTCGCGGCTTCTCGTTGCTGCGACGGGGAGATGAGAAGAAAGAGGCGAAGGGCTTCCCCTTGGTGCCGGAACAATACAAGCCGTACCTCCTGAGCCGGCCCATAGAAACAGAAATTGTCGAGGTACGACAGTCCACGACACGCCCAAAGTTCGCTGACTTGACGTTCAAAGATACTCCAGTCGTCCTGAATCGTGGAACAAAACAGGGGCTTCTAAAGGGAATGGAATTGCACGTTGTCGAGCCGACAGATATGGTCCAGTTGGTCACGATTGCAAAGACCGAAGACGACAGATCCGAAGGCGTCATGACGCAGATTGGCGAAAAGATGGCTGGGCCTCAGGTTGGATGGAAGTTATCGACGCGAGCCCCGTGGTATCCGTAATGGGCCGCCGGCCGATAAGATTACCGCCATGCCTCGAACGGCCAGGGTCGCGCCGGGAGTGAGGATGCTCCACGCGCTTAACCGCGGCCATGCGAGGGGGCGGCGCAAGAGGCGGTGTGGGCCGCGGGCGTGGTTGTCAACCTGAATAGCCTTGCACGATTCCGGGAGGCCAAAAGATCAAGATGTTGAAGCCGCTGCCGGTCACAGCCAGCCTTCCGTCCGGTCTGCGAGAATGCTTAACCCAGCCATCCCAAGGTTTCGTCGCTCGACCCAGGTGTGGATTGCGGCGACGCAAACGAGAAGTGGAACAAACAAGATCGGCGTTGACGAGTGAGGATTGGCTGGCTCTAAGGGGCTGCCCGTCGCAGCCGCCAACAAGATTAGTAGGAATGCCGCCTCCAAGGCCGAGATTATCCAGATACGGCAGACGAAGCCAAAGTACGTCAAGAAGTAACCGGCAAGAAGGATGACACGCCGCAGCCTTGGTGGCGAGACGGCCAATCCGAAGAACTTCATTCCAAACCAACTCTCTTTCAGAATCGTCATGTACAAGAAGGGCGTTACCCCGTAGAACGCTACAATTCCCATGACTACGGTCACCAGAAGGCCCGCTGCCGCAGTCAGCCAATGACTTTGCTCCGTCAGTGTCCGTATGTCGCCGAAAGCTACCACAAGAAAATAGAGGGCAACTACGGGGATGATATGGCGATGAGAGCCTTTCGGCGCAACTGAATCTGCATCATTGGCGTTGTTCCCTTTCCCTGATGATTGCGATAGCTCTGTATGCGAGAGCAACCGGTCTACGGCTATGACAATCGCCAACATCTCGTCAGCAAACACTGCGAGACTCCTCATTGGCTGCCGAACGAGATATCTCACGACATCGGCACGTTTAGCCCTCATTGTGGCGGATACCAGCGTGAACGGCAAGCGCTGGTGGTGGAGGCAATTTTGACCCAAGCATCAGCAAATTGCGCCCGCCCATTTTCGCTTGTGTATTAGAGAATGAGCATCTCCCAAACAATGCCGATTAGGACGGCGACAAGTGCCGCTCTTAGACAGGAGTTAGCGGCGTTTCTGTGCCTCTTCCACAAGCACGCTGCGGCTATCAGTAGCGGTGGCAGGAACAAGAACGGCAAAAACTGGACTATGAGTAAGCGCAGCAGTTGCGGTGCAAGCCAGTCGGTCCATCCGCCAGTCATTCGGAAGGTAAACGGCATAAAATAACTGGGGTCGCGAGGCAAAAGGCGACAGGGTGGTCGGTGGCCTGGGGGTCGGAAATTTACAATTTGCAATCTTCCTTCCGCGTCCTCTGCGACCTCTGCGGTGAATCTACCTGTTCCTTTCTTCTCTTACAATGACACTGCGCTTTGCCCTCACCCTAGCCCTCTCCCGACCAACCTTCGGCGGTGCCTGGAGAGGGACTTGCGAGATCGCCCTAACGCAGCTAGGCTGCGTGGCATGGGATTTGTCATTGGAACGGATGAAGCCGGCTACGCACCGAACCTTGGGCCCTTGGTGATTTCGGCCACGGTTTGGGAGACGCCTGACGGCGTCGGCGGCGAGGAGATGTTCGACCGGCTCAGCGGCGTGATCGCGCGGGAACCAAGCCGGGTTGCGGCCGACGGCCCGTGCGTGGCCATGGCCGATTCAAAGGCGCTCTACACGCCGCAGCAGGGTTTGCGGCGGCTGGAACGAGGGCTGTGGGCCGCCTTGGGACTCCTGGATCATCGCCCACGAACGTGGCGGCACGTGTGGGAATGTCTGGCTCCCGAAGCGATTGAGCAGATGCGGCCGATCCCTTGGTATGCCGATTACGACGTGCCCGCTCCGTTGGACTGCGACGCGGAGGAGATCGAAGCGTTGATCGCGACGTTGCGGGCCGGGTTGACCGCGGCCGGCGTCCGGTTGGTAGCGGTGCGGAGCCGGGCGATCTTTGAAGAGCATTTTAACGACCTGGTGGAGCGGCACGGAACGAAAGGGGCGGCCCTCTCGCACGAAACGCTGGGCCTGGCCGCGCGGATGCTCGACGGCCTGCCCGGACCGGTCTCCATCATCTGCGACAAGCACGGCGGCCGTGACCGCTACGCCGGGCTGTTGTTCGCACACTTTCCCGAGTGGCTGATCGAAGTCGGCAGCGAAGGACGGGTGCGAAGCACGTACCGTTTCGGACCGCCGGAGCGGCGCGTCGAGATTTGCTTCCGCACCCAAGCCGAGTCGTGCTTGCCGGCCGCACTGGCGTCGATGGCCTCGAAATATCTCCGCGAACTGGCGATGCGGGCGTTGAACGCCTACTGGAGCTGCCGCGTGTCGAACTTGCAGCCCACCGCCGGCTATCCGCAAGATGCCGTGCGGTTCCGCGCGGAGATCGCCGCCATGCAGCGGCAGTTGCAGATCGCCGATCGCGCGCTCTGGCGGATGCGGTGAACTCGCATGGTTGCCTATCCGTGATCGCGCATCTCCTGGACCAACAGCAGGAGACAGTCCACGGTTTCGTCCGGCTTCCTGAGGCACTGGGCCGAGAGGCCGGCCCGGATGATCTGGCCGTCCTTGCGCAGCAGCCGGGCGTCGATCACCACGGCCCGGGCCGTTCCCTCCACGAGCCGCTGCAATTGCGATTCGGCGGCCGGCCGATCGTCGGGATGGATGAGTTGGTTCCAGCTCGTCAGCAGCATTTCTTCTTCGGTGTAGCCCAGCATTTTGCAGAGCCGGGCGTTAACTTCCTCCCAGGCTTGCTCGGCCGACAAAATGGCCATGCCCACCAGCCCCTGCTCAAAGTAGCCGCGGAAGCGTTGCTCGCTGGTGAGCAACCACTGCTCAGCCTGCTTGCGTTCGACCACTTCCTTCTCCAGGCTCCGATTGGCGTCGGCCAGTTCCGTGGTCCGCTCGGCTACACGCCGCTCGAGCAGATCGTGTGCTACTAGAAGCTCTTGCTCGGCTTCGTACCGGCGCTGCATCTGGTGCTGAAGTCGCAGCGACATCCAGGCGATTCCCACCAGGCCCAGGATCCACATCCCTCCGTAGCCGACGACGCGGTGGATCACGTTCGGCATTTGCTCGCCCCAAATCGAGGCCATCGGGACGGCGACGCTCAGCCCCCCGTGGATTTCTCCCAGCTTGTATCCTTGCTCGCTGTGGCACATCAGGCAGGAATCCTCGATCACCAGGGGCCGCATGTACCGCAGATATCGCTGCCCGTTGACCGTTTCCTCCGAGACGACCTCCTGGCGGCCTTGCGCAAACGCCTGGAAGGCCTCCTTTTCCCAAACGTCGGGCTCGTTTTGCGGTCGGATCGGCTTCAGACTGACGATGTGGCCTTGCAGACCGGAATGTTCGCCAGGCAGCGAGTGGACCTGGCTCATCATGATGGGCGGGCTGATCAACGTGAGCTCGTTTCCCGACGGGGTCGTAACGTCGCGCTCCGCCAAATAGGACAGATTGGCGTCGGGCGACGTCTTTTTGCCGACCGGCACATAAATGCGGCCCGTGTCGGCGGCCCAGCGGAAGACGGCGTTCTCCTTCCTCCAGGCGCCGCGCGCCTCGCTCTGGGCGATGGCGATGGCCTGTTGCCGCTGGTCGTATATCTCCCACGCCAGAACGATCGCAATGGCAACCGTCCACAACCCGGCCAAGCCCCAGGCATATCGTCGCAGCCGGATGGGCGAGGCGGGCAGCGCGCCGAATGCGGCATCAAACATTGCATCGTCTCCGGACAACTCCCTGGAAAACCGAACGATCCGCGACAACGAAAGACGCCGCGGCGTCACCCGGCCATCAACGCTCCAACCGGCCGTCTATTTCGCAGGCACTTTACCGAGCAGGTCGATGAACTTCTGCAACTCGGCGGTGGCCTTTTTCGGCGTGCCATCCTTCGACGGGTTGGCGGCATCGATGGCCAGGTCCATCTGGGTGTCGATCTCCGTCCACAGCTTCGGGTCGGCCTTCTTCAAATCCTCGGTGCCGTTGTCGAACGCCTTCTCCAACGCCTTGGTTTTTGGGAAGGCTTCGGCCAGCTTGTCATCGCCGGCCAACTGCATGGCTTCCGAGGCCAGCCGCTTGTACTCCGACATGTCATGATTATAGGCTCCGGAATTCGCCCCCGGCTGGGAACGCGCCGTATGATCGTTGCACGAGACAAACACAGGCATTGCCAGCAACAGGCCGATACCCAGAGCGATGTTCATGCGGTTCATGGCTTTCTCCTGTTCCGTGTCTGTTGGGTGGGAACGTCGGACCTGCCGGCCCACGAGCGCGTGAATATAGGCGCGGGGCGTGCGGTTGTCAAGCAGTTGCCGCGCGGCGTCGCTGCAGGGCCAGGTATCCCACGGGAATCAAGAGCCGGGTCAAGAGCATGTTGGCGATCAACCCGCCGATCACGGCGATGGCCAACGGCTGCTGCATTTGCGCCCCGGGCCCCATGCCAAAGGCCAAGGGCAGCAGTCCAAAGATCGTGCACAGGCTGGTCATGAGGATCGGCCGGAACCGCGTGCGGCCGGCCTGGACGAGGGCCTGGCTGAGCGGCAGTCCGCCTCGGTGCAACTGGCCGATGTACTCGATGAGGATAATACCGTTCTTTACGTCGAGGCCGATCAAGAGGATCGCCCCCATGAACGACGAGACGTTCAACGGCGTGTGCGTCAACCAGAGGGCCAGCATGGCGCTGGCCAGCGAGATCGGCTGGGTCAGGAAGATCAGCAACGGCAGCGTCAGGCTGCGGAACTGAAAGCCCAGCAAGAGGAACACCAGGGCCGACGCCACCGCCAGCACCATCCCCAGGCTGGCGAACGACTCCTGTTGCGACTTGTAGTTGCCGGCCAGTTCCCAGCGATAGCCGGTCGGGAATTTCAACTGCGGCAGCAGTTCCTGGAGCTTGCGTGTTACCGTGCCGAGGTCCTCGCTGCCGAGCTCGGCGGTCACGTTGATCATCGGCTGCTGGTTCTCGCGCCACAACTCGTTGGCACTGGGTTCGACTTTGATCGAGGCCACCTGGCGGAGGAGGACGAAACCGGCGCCCGGGCCGGCGCCCGGCGCACTGCCGGTGGCCGGGGCCGCCGCCAGGGTGATTGGCAGGCACTCCAGTTGCTGCCGGTCGTAGCGGACGGCGTCCGGGTAGCGGACGCGGATGTTGGTAACGCGGTCTTGTTGGGGCAGCGTGCTGGCCACTTGCCCATACAGGGCGGCGCTGATCTGCGATTCCACGTCCATCGCGCTGAGGCCGACCCGCGCGGCCTGCACGCTATCGGGCCGGACGATCAGGTCGGAGTTCTCCAGTTCGACGTGGGTGTCGACGTCCTTGGCGTTGGTTTGCTTCACGATGTCGCCGACCTGCACGGCCAGCTTGCGGAGCACGACCAGATCGGGCCCGAAAACCTTGACTTCGATGGGCGTGGCCGCGCCGGTAAAGTCGTTGATCTGGTCGGCGATCACGCCTTTCAGATCGATCTTGCCTTTCAGTTCGGGGACCATCTCCTCGATTCGCCGACCGACGTCATCGCGGAGTTCCTTGGCCGAGTGTTTTCGCCGGCGCGACGGCTTGAGGCTGACCATGATGTCGCCGGTATGGGGCTCGGTGGCAAACAAACCGAGTTCCGCCCCCGTGCGGCGGATGTATCCGCTGACGTCGGGCGTGTCGAGCAAGATGGCCTCGACCCGGCGGAGCACCGCGTCGGTCTGTTGCAGCGAGGTGCCGGCCGGCATCTCGTAGTCGATGACGAAGGCCCCTTCGTCCATTTCGGGCATGAAGCCGCTATCGATATTCTGGAAGAGCCACCACGCGGGCACAACGGCCAAGAGGGCCAGAAGGATGACCGTGCGCGGCGCCCGCAGTCCGATCCGGAGCAATCCCTCGTAGCTGTTGGCGAGGACATTGTAGATGGGGCCGCTGTGCGGCATTCGCCGCCGCCCCAGAAATCGGGCCGCCAGCACCGGCACCAGCGTCAGGCTGATGACCATCGACACCAACAGGGCGACCGACAGCGCCAGGCTCAACGACTGGAAGAACTGCCCGATCACCCCGCGGACGAACGCCAGCGGCACGAAGACCAGGATCGTGGTGAGCGTCGAGCCGATCACCGCGCCGCTGATTTCACGGCTTGCCGCGGCGATGGCCACGTCGCCCGTCTGCCCTTCCGCCATGTGGCGGGCGATGTTCTCGACGACCACCACCGAATCGTCGATAATCAGGCCGATCGCCACCGCCAGTCCGCCCAGCGACATCAGGTTGAGCGTGTCGCCGGTCAGGCGCAGGAAAAGGAAGCTGATGATCAGGCTCAAAGGGATGGAGACGGCCGCCAGGAGCGTAGCGCGGATGCTCTTGAGGAACATCAAGAGGATCAACACGCTGAACAGGCCGCCGACGAGGATCGCATCGCGGACGTTGTCGATGGCGGTCCGGACCAGCATCGCCTGGTCGTAGACGGGCACGATGCTGATTCCTGCCCGGGACGCCGAGTCGCGGACCTCCTCGAGCATCGTATCGAGTTCCTGCGACACGGTCAGGGCATTGCCGCCCAGGCGGCGAAAGACCGTCAGCACCACGGCGTCTTTGTCGTCGGCGCGGATCGCAATGGCGCGATCCTGGTGCGTAATGATGACGCGCCCCAGGTCTCGCACGCGGATCACCTGGTTGTTCTTCTGCGCGACGACGAGATTCTCCAGGTCCTGGGGATCGACGACCTGGGTGTTGGTGAGCACCTGGAACTGGCGGGACTCGCGGTCCATCCGGCCCACCGCCTTCATACGGTGCCCTTTGCCCAGCCGATCGGCCACATCCACCAGCGACAGGCCGGCGGCGACCACGGACTCCGGATCGACCTCGACGACGATTTCGCGGATGTCTCCGCCCTGGACCGTCACATAGGAGACGTCTTGAAGTCGGCTGATGCGCGGACGGAGATCGTAGTAGGCATAGTCGTGCAGGGCCACAGGGTCGCGACCGCCGGTCACGACGAAGGAAATAATGGGGAACACCGAGGGGGTGACCCGCTCGACGATCGTGCTGGTGCCTGCCGGAAGCTGAGCGGCCACGTCGGCCATCTTCGCCCGCACGTCGTTGAGGGCCTGGATCATTTCGGTGCCGGGCACGAAGTCGATGCGGATTTCCGCCGCTCCGCGGACCGATTTCGACTGCACCCGCTGGACGCCCAACACGACGTTGACGGCCTCTTCGATCGGTCGGGTCACGCCCACCTCGACATCCTTGACCGCCAGGCCCGGCGTTTGCACGACCACTAGAACCCGTGGAAACGCCACCTCGGGATAGATGCCGCTGGGCATGTGCAACATCGCATAGATGCCGCCGGCGGTGAGCACGATCGTCACCAACACGATCAGGCCGAAATAGGGGCGCGCCAGCGTGAGCACGTTCCGACGTCCGGCAGCCGCGGTTGGTTCCACCGGGGCAGCTACGAGCGAACTCATGGCTTGGCTTCCCCCGGCTTTTCGACGACGGGAGTGTCGTCGGGCAGACTATAATTGCCCTCGACAACCACCGGCTCGCCCGGCTTGAGATCGGTTCCCACGACTTCGACCCACTGCTGGTCCTTGTGGCCAAGTTGCGGATAGAGAAGCACCGCTTTTCCGTGGCGGACCACGCTCAGCAGCGGACCTTCGCCCATATCGGAAATGGCCGCTACGGGCACGGCAAGAAGGTCCGGCTTCTCACCGACGGTGATCGCCACGGTGACCATCTGCCCCAAACGGAGCCGCCCTTTGGGGTTGTCTACGAGCACGCGGACGGGAACATTCCCGGTCTGCGGATCAACCACCTGGCCGACAGAGACCACCCGGCCGGAGAAAAAATCAGCCTCTTTATCGGCTTCGCCGGCGGGGACCTTGCGGCTTGCGGGCAAGTCGCTCGAGCAGACCTGCGCCGCCTGCCCGACGCAGACCGACCGGGCGTCGCGCGTGGGCAGCCAGACCAATGCGTAGAGCTGCCGCGAGTCGACGATCTCTCCGATCGGCGTCCCCATGGTGAGGGCCTGACCGAGCCGGCACGTGATCGTGTCCAGAATCCCGTCGATTGGAGCACGGATGGTGTGCAGGTCGCGTTGCGCCTTGGCCTGGGCCTCGGTCGCCATGGCGGTTGTGATGCGGAGTTGGGCCTCTTCGATCGCTTCGGGACGTGCCCCCAGCATCGCGATGGACAGGGCCGTTTCCGCCTTCTCCTGCTGGACGCGGGCCTGATTGAGGGCCAACTTCGCCTCGAACATCTGTTGATCGGGGATCTCTTTGCGCTGGAGCAAGGGTTGCAGCCGCTGGATAATCGAGTCGGCTTTCTCCACGCTCAGCTTCGCGTCGTCGATCGCCAATTGCAGGGCCTTCTGTTCTTCAGGACGGGGCAACGCCTTGAGCAGCCGCAGCGAGGCTTCCAGCCCCTCGCGAGTCAGCTTTTTCTCGCTGAAATTCGCGTCGGCGACCCGCGCATCGAGTTGCACGATCGGCTGTCCGGCCTTCACCGTGTCGCCTTGCCTGGCGAGGATTTCCAGCACCCGCCCCTCAACGGCCGGCGCCAGCGTAGCAGTCGCGTTCAACAAGGCCTCGCACGAGCCCAACCCTTGCACCACCTGAGCAATGGTCCGCCGCTGGGCCGGTTCGACGCGGACCGTGACGATGGCCTTATCGGCCTTGTCGGATTCCCTGCCCGCCTCGGCGTCGGCGGTCGCCCGGCGGCAACCAGCCGGCGCAAAAAGGAGCAGGGCGGCAACCGCTACCCAACAATTCTTATAGATGGTCATGTCGCTGATTCGGCAAATGGGGAGGACTGAGCGAAGTGTGGTGACGGTGCGTGTCGCGCGGAGTTGTGCGGCTCGTGGGCAAAGGAACAAGAAGCACTCGCGGTTGTTCCGATGCTGACGATACAGGAGAATCTATGCCCTTTAGCGATTATTCCGGCCGCAGGCGCGGCGATTCGGCAGACATTCTCGCCGGAGTTGCAGTCCAAACGCCGAAGCGTTCCCTCGCAGCAGTGACATTGGCCTGTCTGCTAACGGTCGCGGCATCGACCGTTAACGCGCAACCACCGACGAATTCCATACAACTTCCCCAACTTATCCATTCTGATTCCCCTGGACAGCAATTGCAAGAGAACCCAATTACTGCGCAGCCGACGGTTCGGCTGAGTTTGGAAGCGGCGCTGCTGCAGACCTTGTGGTACAACCCCGATTTGATCGCCACGCGTCAGGGCCTGCGGGTCTCGGCCGAGGCCGTGCAGGTGGCCAAGCTGCTTCCGGTGAACCTGAACCCCACTCTGGCGGTGGATGTTCGGCCTTGGGTGTTCGGTGTCGCGGCCAACGGCAGCACGGAAAAGCTCCTGCCTTACGTTGACGTGTCTTTCAGCCAGCCGATCGAGTTGGGTGGGCGCGTCGCCAAGCGGACGATGATCGCCCAAGCCGAATATGAGCAGACCTACTGGAACATCGTCGAGGCGGAGCTGCTCGCCCTGACTCAGACCTATCGCGCCTATGAGACGGCCCTCTACCGCCGCGACAAGCTTCAAGTGGCCCGGGACCTGGCCGCACTGAACGATCGGCTCGCTCGGGCCCTGCAAGGGCAGTTGGAGGCCAACCAGGTGGTGTCGGCCGACGTGGTGTTCGCCGAGGTGGAGAACCTGGCGGCGCGGCAGCGTGTCGAAGTCGCTCAAGTCGACTATGCGGATGCCCTGGCCGCGCTGCGTCAGCAGATCGGCGTTGTCGAGTTGGCCGCCTCGGCCGAGCCGGAGGGCAAGCTCGAATCGCCGCAAGATTCCCGCTTCGGCGACGAAGGCGCATTGCTGCAAACGGCCCTCACCGCTCGCCCCGAAGTCCAAACGGCCCGCGCCGAAGCCGACCGTTCGTGCGCCGCCTGGCGTCTGGCACAGGCCGACCGAATTCCGATTCCGTCCTTGGGCCCGATCTACGAAAAGGACGAGTCGGGATCGAGCTTCTACGGCATGACCGTCAGCAGTCCGTTGCCCATCTGGAACGACAACGGCCGGCAGGCCAGGCAGCGCGAGGCCGAGTACCATCGCGACGTTGTCGCCTTCGAACAGACCGAGAAACGGGTCGTCGTGCAGGTGAAGACGTCGTTGGCGCGCTGGAACCAGGCGCAGCGGATGTCGGCCCAAACCGTCGCCATCATGTCGCCGGTCGAAGAGCAAATGTCCCGCATGGAGCGGCTATTTGCGGCCGGCCAGACCGATCTGGTCAAGCTGTTGACCGCGCGGCAACGGTGGCTCGATTCGGCCAACACACAACTCGACGCCGCCTGGCAAGCCACCCAGGCTTATGCCGACCTGCTGTCCGCCATGGGCGGCGTTCCCTTGCTCGGCACGCTGCCCGTTCCGCCGCAGCGGTGACGAATATCAGAAATTCAGTGGCGTGAAAGAATAGCCGCCGCCGATGGTGAAATCGCTGCCGGTCGGGGTGGCAGTTGAACGGCCGCCCCAACACCGTGCGGCCTACTCCGCCCGCTTGATGCGTACGGCGATATCCACCGCGTATTGTGGGGTGGCAAGCGTCTGATCGTCGCCCGTGCTCGCCAGCCGGTCGGTGCGCATCACCTTGCCCGTGGCCGGTTCGATCCACTGGACGCGATAAGCGCCCGCCGGCAGCCGCAAGACGAGATCATGCTGATATTCGTCGGGCAGCACGCGGTACGCCTGGAGCTGGGCCTTGTGGTCGCCTTGCTTGGCGCCGGTGCTGTGATGCATGTATATCGCATATTGCTTACCCGGCTCGCTGATCGCCCGCCAATACGTGTGCTCGGGCATTTCGCCCACCAGCATGCTTCGGTCGGGCTTCATCTTGAGAAAATCGAAGCTCTGCATGAAGTCGTTCAGGTTGCGGAGCGCGGCCAACACCTCCTGATTGTCGGGCGTGCTGCCGGCCGGGTCTTTCGCGGTGAACCGTCCGTTGAGCTGATTGAATCCGGCCCCGCCGCCGACGATGAACTCCCAGGCCTCAACGCGCGAATCGCCCACCTTGTCTCCCTTGTACCAAACCGGGTAGTAGCTGGTCTCGTTCATCTCGATGGGCTTGTTGCAATCGTATTTCAGGTCCAACAGCCGCATTCCGCCCACCTGGTCGCCCGTGGTGTTCCACACATACTGCCCGGTGATCAAGGTGATGCCAGGGTTGCTGGCGAAGTCGCACGGCCCGTCGAGCCCCTCGACCTGCTGGGCGACCAGGTGCCGCTTCGGCAAGCCGCTCTCGGTGCGGAGGATGACTTTCAGCATGTCGGCGATCCATTGGCCGGCCAATTCGGGTGGCGTTCCGTTGATATAGGGCTCGTCGCAAATCTCCAGAACGACGTTGTCGAATGGATTTAGCGCGGTGGTCACTTCGCGAACGTACGCCTCCAGGCGCTCGACCAACTCGGGATGCTTCAGCGTCTGCGCGTCGTTGAAGTCGAAATCGCCGATGCCCTGGATGTTGTTCTCGTGAGACAGCGGCGAGAGCGGCCACGTGTCTTTGTACTGGGCGTTGAAGAAGCAGACCTCGACCACGACGCCCCGTTCGGCCGCCTTGGTCACAAAATCCTTCAGCCGCGCGAAGAAGGCGGGATCCCAACGGTCGAGGTCGAAGCGGTTGCCGCCCATGCGGTAGCCCGGCTTGTCGCTTCGCGCCCACGGCAGGATGAGACCTTCATTGGTCGGCCCCAGCGTATTGCCTTGGATGTACTTGTCCTTCAGCTCGATCAAATAGCCCGGATAAATCCGCGTGTAGTTGAGCCCGAAAGCGTGCAGCGCGTCGAGATAGGCGACGTAATCGAAATCCTTGTTGATCACCGCGCCGTAATGCTCGGCCGAGGTGATCAGGATCGTCGGCTTTCCTTGGTAGAGGAAGTAGTGCGGGTTGTCGGGGTGCTGCTTGATCGGCTCCGTCCCCATCGCGTCCGCACAGCACAGAACGGCCGAAAGCAGCAAACAGCAAGCGTGACGCCGGTTCATACGATATTCCTTGTGTGGGCTAAGTCAAGTCGAGATACTCGGGGGCGCCATGATTGTATCACATGCGGATCATGGGACCAACCGGATAGCCAGCGGCTAACAGCCGCCGGAATGTGCTTGGCCACGTCCGGCAGCACCGGGGGTTGTTAGCCTCCGGACAATTCGAGAAGCGTCATCACTGCCTTGTCCCGCGACGTTCGCTGCTCCACTGGGAAAACACGCGAAGCAGGAGCGCATACGCTTGCTCGCCGATCCCCGGCGCCGTCGCCTCGCTCGGGCCGGCCACATTCAGCGTGTGAACTTGCCGCGTGCGGAGCCAAGCGGCGATCTTTTCGGCAGCCGGCGGGTCGGACGGATCGCATAGCAACAGCGCCCGCCCAAAACGCTCCGCGCACCGGGCCGTCCACTCGGTTCCGGGATCTGGCGAGCCGACCGCGGGCCGCAGAATCAAGGTCGCCTCCGCGTCGCGCACATTCCACTCGGTGCGCAGCGAATGTCGAACGTGGGGCGCGTCGGGGCTGCAATCCTGCGGCGTTTCTTGCAACGCGAACTGCGGCGGAATGGTTCCCGACTCGCAATTCTGTCGCGGCGGGCACCAGCCGCCGCACGGCCATCCCAGCGCGCGCGCCGCCCGCAGCGCGGCCTGATCCACGCCCGTCTGTCCGCCCGAGATGATCTTGATCGGCTCGGCCATAGGTGCCATTTGCTTTTCATCGCTCCGTTCAGAGATTCGCCGCCAACACGCTCACATCGACGTTGAAGTAGTCCGCGAAGCGGCAGATCATCTGCCGACTGAAGTGTTTCTTGCCGGCCAGCACCTCCGAGATCGTGGACTTGGCAATCTTCACGTCCCGGCCCAGTTGCGTCTGGGTCACTCCCTTGGCTTCCATCAAATGGCGAAGCATGTCGGCATCGGAGGCGGGTGCAATGGCGTGGTGTTCGTCCTCGTAGGCCGCGACGAGGTCACTCAGCGCGTCGAGATACAAGTCCTCTCCATCGTCGAGCCGCCCCTTGGCAAGCAGCCGGTCCATGACCTCCTCCGCCGCGGCGAAGTGCCTTTCCGACTTGATCGAAGCCAAAGGAAATGCCTGGATAAGCTCCAGGTAAGCATCCCGCTTTCTTCCCTTCAAGGCGAAACTCGTCTTGGTCGCCATAGATTTCCACCTCCTTACCGCCGCGCCCGCAATGCCACGGACAACGACGGCGACTGGCCGTTGGCCACGCTCGCGTCGGGACGGCCTTGCAGATCGGCCAGGTGTTCCAAGAGTATGCGCCGCACTTCCAACACGGCCGCCGGATGGGCGAGGATCGTCGTGTGGTTGGCCGGAACCGTGATCTCTGAAACCGCGTCGTCCACGTGAGCGCTGGCGTACGGCACCACCCCGTCGCCGTCGCCGTTGGGCGAAAGCTTCGCCAGCCACGATTGCTTGGGCAGCAGGCCCACGATGTTGTGATACGTCATCCACACCGGCCGCGGGCTGGCCAGGATCACCGGAAAGATCGGCGTGTGCGGCGAAAGCGAGTCGATGCCTGTGTGAATGTTCAACAGCGAACTGGCGGGGAACGCTCCGACGTTGTCGAGAAACAACTTGTCTGACAACGAGCATGTTCGGCAAGGTGATCAACCGGTCCAAGAGCCACTGGGTAGTCTGGTCCGAAAACGAACTGCCGCGGTAGGGCGTGGCAATGGTCACGACGCGGCGAATCGACGGGTTGGGCCCGAAGAAGTACGTCTCCTGCAACCTCTCCCGCACCTTTGGCTCGGTTTTGACCTGCGAGAGCGGCTCCTGGCACACCAGCCGCCAGAAGTCGTCGCCGCTGGGAATGGTTTGCAGCCGCGACACCAGCCCGCCCATGCTGTGACCGATCAACACCATCTGGTCCAAGGCGGGCTCCTGGTGCTGCGGATCGAGCACTCCGCGGGCCTGGGCCAGATCGCGGCGCAGTTGGCCCGCGCTCCGCCAGAACGGCTGGCCCGTCGGATACAGATAGAACCAGAACTGGAAGTGGTCGCGAATTTGCGGCTGGCTGCGGAGGTCGTTGAACATCTCCATCCACGTCATGGGGCTGGACCACAGGCCGTGGATCATCAGCACGGGAATCTTGCCCGGCTCGTAGGGCTGCACCATGTACAAGCCTTCGATGGGCCGGCTGGGCTGCTTGTTCAGCAGGGCATCGGCCGGTTTTTTCAACAGTTCGGCGGGCGCGCGAAGGCCGAGCGTGGCCGTGTCCAGGTTCATCTCCGGATTCGAGAGGAAGTAGGCCAGCGGCGTGGTCAAGTCGCTTTCCAGCGGCACCCGCCGGCCGGCAAGCACGGTTTCGTCACTGGTCAACGGATCGTAGAGTTCCAGCAAGCACTGGTTGTGGGCGGCTACCTGACCGGTCGCCGGATCGATCCGCGACAGCGGCCGCAGCAGCACGGTCACCGGAAAACTCAAGCCCTTGGGATAATACTGCGTGGCCACGGGCTCGCCGTCGTAGCTGTGCCGCACGGCGATCAGCGGCACGCCCAATCCGTGGGTGACATAGAGATTCTTTAGCCCATTGACTTTCCAATCGGAGACGAATTCGAAGCGTTCGAAGTCGCTGGGTTGCCAGCGGCTGCCGCGAAGTTCGCAGCGCATATCCCATGCGCCGGAGGCCGTGTTGATCGTCTTGGTGGTTCCCGGCACGAGTTCCTTGCCGCGCAGATGATCCGCAGCGCCGACTCGAGCGCGCCGTTGTACAGGTCGCACGCGCCGCGGTAGTTCGGGTCGTAAGGATTGCGGGTGGGGCAGAAGCGCGCGTCGAAGAGATAATCGTAGGCGTGCAGCACCGACGCGCCGTAGAGGTCCAAGGCCCCATGCTTGTCGTGGACTTCGGCTTTCTTCGCCCCCAGGAAGGCCACCTCGGCCATGGCATAGGCGGTGTCGGCCGACGGTTCGAGCTCGCTGACCACCTGGAGCTGTTTCAGCAGCGGGCGGACGTCGCCGGAGAGGTCTTCGCTGAGGTTGTACACCCGCAGCAGTTGGGCCGTCCGCTCGCTGAGCTTCGGCCCGCTCCGCGAGTCCAGATTGAACTCGCCGATCAGCGGGCTGTTGGGCACCGATCGCAGCGAAATCTTGTTCGACGCGCAGCCCGCCGCCGACAACGCGGCCAGCGCCGCAAGCCAAGCGACCGCGGCCGTCAAACGACGGGCGGCTCGCGGAAACCTTCGTGGCTCGGCGAACCGTGACATCAGCAAATCCGTTTACACCCGACGCCCTATGCGCCGGTCGCATCCGTGCGCACTGTCTCCGTTCTCTCCGGACCGGTCCGGGGAGTGGCGTAGGATAGGGAAAAAGGCCCCCGGACGTCAATGGCAGTCCGCAGCCATTATGAGGGGGAGATCGCCGTAGGCTTGCGGCCCGACACTTCCGCCAAACATCTCGGCGTCCGACGGACATGGCGACGTTGGAGCACCACCGCCGGCATCAACGGCAGAGGACGGGGCAGGCCTGCCTATCGGGCCAGTTGCCGTTGTTCGTCCAGCAGACGCATCTGATCCGCGATCCAGCGATCGGCCCAAGATCGGGTGGGAAAAAGCGCCGCCAAGGCGATGATCAGGACCACCGCCACCATGAGACCGAGCGGTGAATGTTCGACGAGGAAGGCGACCAGCAGAAAGAAGATCGCCCCCTCCAAAGCGGCCGCCGCGATAATGGTCCGCGTCATGAGCAGTTGGGCGAGCTTGGCAGCGGCATCCGGCTCCAGCGGCGCTTCCGACTCGGCCGGCCGAATCCGCGGCATCATCGTGGAGGTTCCCGCCGCGATTTTGCGCCGCCCTTGGATTACCGCGATTCGCGGGACGATCAGCCGAACGACCACCTGCGCCGCGGCAAAGGCGCAGGCAATGTAGGTAATCAGCGGCGGATCGGCCGCGTTGCCCGCCCCGTTGGCGACGATCAGATCAACGGCCAAGAAGACGCAGCATCCGGCCACCATCGCCGCGACGATGATCTGCAACGTCCGCACGGGCAGAACCGGCGGATTTACACCGTTTCCAGACATTGGTCCGGATTCCCCGCTTTCGCGCCCGCGATGTTGCCGGCAGTTGCCGCCGCTTTTGCCGGCCGGGGCGACCAGGTTTCGGTCCACGCGCAGCCGGCCCAGGAAAGGCCGACGCCGAAACCGATCATGATTGTCTGTTTGCCCGGCTTCAGCCGCCCCGACTGCCGCAAGTCGCGAATCAGGATCGGAATCGTCGATGAAACCGTGTTGCCGCACCGTTCCAGGGCCTCGGGCGTGTGCTGGCAGTCCAACGAGAGCCGCTCGCGAAGATGATCGAGCATGAACAAGGTGGCCTGGTGCAGCAGGTACAGGTCCACGTCGTCACGGGTCCACTTGGCGCCGGCCAGTACGCCGTCGATCAGCGGCGGCACCACGTCGAGGCTGAATTTGACCAACTCGGGCCCGTCCATGTACAGGACACTGGGCCACCGCTTCCGCTTCCGCGGCTGGATGGCGTTCGCCTTGGGGCGGGCGCCGCCTTCGGTCACCAGCAAGGTATTCGCTCCGCGGCCGTCCGTGCCGAACACGAACGAACCCAGCGACGGCTCGTCTGAGGACTCGACCAACGTGGCGGCTGCGCCGTCGCCGAAAATCGTCCGCAGCGAGCGATCGGTCGGGTCGATGTACTTCGAATAGGTTTCGGCCGTAATCAGCAGCACTCGGCGGGCGGCCCCGCGCGAATCAGCCCGTCGGCCAGCGACAATCCGTACACAAACCCCGAGCAACCCAGATTGAAATCCAACGCGCCGATCGAGATGGGCAGCCCCAGCCGGTCCTGCATCAGGCAGGCCGTGGTCGGCAGCACGTAGTCGGGCGACTGCGTGCAGAGCAAGAGGAAGTCGATCGAGTTGCGGTCGATCTTGTATTCGGCGAAGAGCTTCTCGGCGGCCGCCACGCCCAGATCGGAGGCACACTCGTCCGGCGCGGCGATGTGCCGTTGCCGGATGCCCGTCTTCTTGTAGATCAGCGGCATGTCCCACTTGGGGAACTGGGCCCCGAGAAAGTCGTTGTCTTCGACCTTCTCGGGCAGGTGAATGGCAATCGGGCCAATTGCGGCAAACTTCATCGTCACCGACCTCTCCCCGAGACGCCCGATTGGCCCACCGTTCTGCCCATCACCCGGAAAGGCGAAAAATACCAAAACCAGCCCGAAAACGTCAACCGCACTTGGCCGGGCCTCCCGAACCCCCAGGGTTCAACAGACTCCTCAAAGATACAGGATCGACATGCGGCTGAACAGGGCATCGCCGAAACGCCTGAATTTGCCACCCGCATTGGTCGAAATTGATGATTAGAGCACTCCGGTTCTCTTCGCCGCCAACTGCCGCCAAGGAGGGTGACGTTGTCGATCTTCAGCCGTTTGAGACTTATTTATCTTTGCTATCTTTCCGAGTCGTCGGTTGATCGTCGCATTTTTCGGGCGATCCACCGCCAAAAAGCCCGAAAAATCGTCGAACTGGGCATCGGAACCGCCGAGCGGGCGATGCGGATGATCGAAACCGCCAAGCAGACTTCGTCGCCCGAAGACATCCACTATGTGGGCATGGACCTGTTCGAGGGGCGGCCGCAAGCCAGGGGGCCGGCCCTTTCGCTTAAAGCGGCCCACCAGCGGCTCCGCGCCACCGGCGTGCGCGTCCAGCTTGTGCCCGGCAACCCGGCCGATAGCCTGATTCGGCTGGCCAACTCCTTGGGCAAGGTCGATTTGCTGATCGTGCCTGCCGAGTTGGAGTCGGCCTCGCCGGCACGCACGTGGTTCTTCGTGCCGCGGATCCTTCACGAACGAACCCTCGTGTTGGTCGAAGGCGAGCGCGATGACGGCCAGAAGACGCTCCGCATCAAGCCGCACAAGGAAATCGAGCAGGCCGCCTCCGGCCCCGGCATCCGCCGCGCCGCCTAATCGTTGGGGCGGCAGTTGCACTGCCGCCCCCCCTGCGCAAATCTGTCGCTCAAATTGCGGAAAGCGGCTCTTGTACGCACAACGCTTGCCGGCATACTGTAAGGGTAGGCTGGGTCGAGGCAGCGGCGACTGCGGTGGGGCTTCGGCCGCTGCCCCGGCTCAATCCACCTTGCCGCGTTGAACAACATTCGAACCGTTTGCGAGCTCCACCACGTTTTCGCGCAGCCTCGACCCATCCCTACAAGAACACACCTTTCGTCCAGGAGCGTCGCCATGTCCAAACTCAGTCGCCGCGAGTTCCTTGCCGCCGGGGCCGGCTGTTCGACCTTGATCCTGGCCGGCACGAAGGCCGCGGGCCACGTGCTGGGGGCCAACGACACGATCCGCGTCGGCGTAATCGGCCTGAACGGCCGCGGCAAGCTGCACATCGAAATGGCCACCACCACCCCGGGCCTGACGCTGGCCGCCGTCTGTGACGTCGATCCGGCGATCCTCGCCCGCACGCTCGATAGCGCCACTCTCAACAAGCTCGCTCGGGAAGGCCACAAGGTCGAGGGCTTTGCCGACCTCCGCAAGATGCTCGACTCGGAAAACATCGACGCGGTGACCGTGGCCACGCCCAACCATTGGCATTCGCTGGCCGCCATTTGGGCTATTCAGGCGGGCAAAGACGTGCTCGTGGAAAAGCCCGTCTCGCACAACGTTTGGGAAGGCCGCCAACTGGTCAACGCCGCCCGCCGATCGAGCCAGATCGTGCAGGCCGGCACGCAGGCCCGGGCGAATCCCGATCTGATCGAGGCGGTGGCGTGGGTCCGGGCAGGCAACCTCGGCAAGATTCGTTACGCCCAAGGCCTCTGCTACAATCCGCGGCTCTCGATCGGCAAGGTGGGCCGGGGCCAAGTCCCGCCCGGGCTGGACTACGACCTCTGGAGCGGCCCGGTGTTCGTCAAGCCGCTCACCCGCGAGAAGCTCCATTACGATTGGCACTGGATTTACGATTACGGCAACGGCGACCTCGGCAACCAGGGCATTCACGAGATGGACATCGCCCGCTGGTTTCTGGGCTACGAGGCGCTTTCGCCCCGGGCCATCAGCATCGGCGGCCGGCTCGGCTACGACGATGACGGCCAGACGCCCAACACCCAACTGGTTTATCACGATTACGACGGGCCGCCCCTGATCTTCGAGGTCCGCGGGCTGCCGAAGTCGAAAGAGTTCCAGATTGACAAGATCTGGCAGAAGAACATGGACTGGCCGCCCGGCTTCCCCGGCAAAGGGGGCGTCGCGGTCGAGATCGTCGCCGAGGGCGGAAAATTTATCGTCGTCCACGGCGGCGAGGTGCTGACGGCCGTGGACAACGAGGGCAAGACGATCCGCGACTTCGCCCAGCCCGACAGGCGGTTTGCCTACGCTTGGCGCAAGGGCGACCATTTCCTGTGGACCAACTGGGTCGACGCCATGCGTTCGCGCAGGCCGTCCGACCTGAAGGCGCCGGTGGTCGGGGCACACCTGTCGAGCGCTTTGGGCCACGTCGGCATGATTTCGCACCGCTTGGGAAAAACGATGCCGAACGGCGCGATTCTCGAACGTATTCAGGGCAACAAGCTGGCCGCCGAGCGTTTCGAGGCGCTGAAGGAGCATCTCGCCCGCAACGGCGTCGATCTGGCACAGACGCCCGTCACGCTCGGGCCGTGGCTTACGATGGATCCGAAGACCGAGCAATTCGTTCAACAACTCGGCGGCCGCCGCGCTGGCCCGGCCCGAGTATCGCAAGCCGTACGCGGTGCCGGAAGTGAATTAGGGCGGCGACAATCCTATCGCGGCGCGGGGCCGGCCGCATCGGCCGAGAGTTTCCGCCACGCCTCGATCGTCGGGGTGAGGATCGAACGCGCGTCGCCCTTGATGGCGTAGCCTTGGAAACCGATGGGGCCGGCAAAACCGATCTGCTTGAGCGCTTTGAGCACGATCCGCGTGTCGAAAGTGCCCTTGTCGAGCGTTTGGATCAGTTGTGCCCATTTGCTTCCGGTCACGCCCGCATCGGCCCCGCAGATCGTCACCGTGACCAAGACGTCTTTTCCTTCCTGCAAGAGCGCCGGAATCCGCCCTTCGTCGCCGACCGCCAGGGCATGGCACAGATTGAAGGTGACGCCGAAATCGGGATGGTTGACGATTTTGGCGAGTTTCACGGCGTCGACGAAGTGCTCGGTCCACTCGCCAATGTGCGGATAGACGGCCACGCGCAACCCGTTGGTTTTGGCCGATTCAGCCAGGCGCGGAGCTTCTGGACAAGCGGCGTCTCCGCCGTCAGCGAATCGAAGGCCGGCCCCTTGCCGCCGATATGCAGCCAAATGATGGTGCCGTGGCCTTTGAGGATGTCCATGACGGCCGGCAGCCGCGACGAATACGTCAGTTCGCCCTCGCGAGTCACACGCGCGGCGAAGTAGATCGTGACCATCTTCAGCCCTCGCTGTTCGATCGCGGCAAGGTCCGATTTCAGTTTGTCGAGCGCTTGCTCGGCGGGCTGCTGGGCCGGCGGCTCGGTCCAGCAGACGCCGGCGTAGCCCAATTCCTTCACCAGATCGAGCTGTTGCTCGGGGCTGAGCCCCGGGCGTTGGAAAGCCGTGTCCATGGCGTAAAACGGGTTGCTGAGCCCGGTCGAAGCCGGCTCGGCAGCCACGGCCACCAGGGCCGATAACGCCGCAAACACTACTGCCAGTGAGCAAAATCCGGTGCGATTCATTTTGTTTCTCTCCTGATTCGGCGAGGGGGGTAAGGCGAGGGTGAGGGCCGTGGCTTCGGCTGAACCACTGAAACGCGAAACCGTCGTCGCCAATGCGCTCACCCCCTGCGCCCCTCTCCCGAAGGAGAGGGGAGACATGGTGTCAAATCCACTTGTCAATGTTGGCCAGCGTCCATGGCTCGCGTTGTGGGCGGGTGAGCATCGCGCTGGCCTCGGCGTCGTCGACGAAATCCTCCTTCGCCGGATTCCAGCGCAGCTTGCGGCCCAGCATCATCGCGATGTTGCCGATGTGGGCGATGGTGATCGAGCGGTGGCCGATCTCGGCCGGGCCGTAGCATTCCTGCCGGGTCTTCATGCAGTCGTAGAAATTGCGGTGCTCGCCGCCCCGATCGCCCGCCTTGCGATCCTCGATCTCGCTGGGGCGATAAACCTTCACCTTCTCGGGGTCGATTTTCACGTCGAGCATGGGGCGTTCGCTGGCCTGCAAGCTGCCGCGCCAGTGCTTGCACTCGATCCAGCCGTCGGTGCCCTCGAAGCGGATGGAAGGCGACTTGGCCGAAACGGTCATCGTCACGCCGTCGGCGTACTTGTAGTTGAGCGTGAACGTGGGGGCCGTGTTGAAGACGGCGTCGCGCGGCGGGAAATCGCCCTGACCCTCGACTTCGATCGGGCCGGTGCGCTCCGTGTCGTGGCCCCATTGGGCCAGGTCGATCATGTGCGCGCCCCAGTCGGTGAGCACGCCGCCCGAAAACGCCAGGTTCCAGCGGAAGCTGCCGTGCACCCGGGCCGGAATGTACGGCATCACGGGCGCCTGCCCGAGCCACATCATGTAGTCCAGTTGCTTCGGAATCGGCTCCACTTCGCGACGGTTGAACGTCTCCTTATATTGCGGACCCAGCCGCATCTCCGTGTTGCCCACGGGCAGCGTCACGTCGATGTGCGTCAGTTTGCCGATCACGCCGCCGCGCACCAGCTCGGTGAGCCGAATGTAGGTGTCGATGGAGCGGTTCTCCGAGGCGGTCTGAAATATCCGCTTGTGCTCGGCCACGGCCCGGCACATCACTTTCCCCTCCTCGACAAACAGCGTCAGCGGCTTCTCGCTGATCACGTCCTTGCCGCAGCGGAGCGCCATGATCGTGGGAAGGGCGTGCCAATGGTCGGGCGTGGCGTTGCAGATCGCGTCAATGTCCTTCCGCAGAACCAGTTTGCGGAAGTCGCTATAGCCGTCGCACGGCTTGTAAGCGTCGCCGTAGACCAGCCGCTGGTGGTCATCGGTAAACTTCTGTGCGTCGGCCAGGTGGTCGGCGTCAACGTCGCAGACGGCCACCACTTGCACCTCGGGGCAGCGGAAAACCTGTTTGAGGTTCCAATAGACGCCGTGGTTGCCGCAGCCGACGAGCCCCAGGCGGATTCGCTCGCTGGCCGGTGCGGCGCCGTCGAGACCCAAGGCCGACGAGGGAACCAGGCAAGGCGCCGCGCACGCGCCGGCCAGGGCCGCCGCGCTTTGCAGCGAGCGTTTCAGAAAACGGCGACGATTGAAATGGATCGATGTCACGGTTGGAACCTCCTCGCGACGGGTTGGTAAGGGATACGAGATACGCCCCTCATGTTGTCAGAAGTTTCGACTCCCATTGCGCCCACTGGTCTCACCGCATCTTCCGGGCACAGGCTTTCCCTTCACGGCGGCGGGCGAAACGTGCCGGCCTGAAAATTCGGCATATTTCCCGTCATGGTCAGCATGGTGACCAGGCGGATGAGCGTATTGTAATAGCCGTCGTTGGTAACCGGCCGCCGCCGCAAATGATCATAGATACGATTCAAGAGGGCCTGATGGCCGGCGCCGCACATGGCAGCCACACCGAACGTGCCGACAAAACAGTCCGAGTTGTTCGAACCGATCGTGGTCCCGTCCAGTTGATAACCGTCTCGTATCTTTGCCGCATCGCCGCCGGTCTTTTCGTCGATCCAGGCGGCCAGGCGGTCGCAGTGCCGGTAGGGCTGGTCTGTCCGGTCAGTTCCATACCAGAGGTAATAAAGTCCGTATCTCAGCGGGGTCTGACAGGCGTCGTAATCATAGGTGTAATCAGCAAAATACGGCCTCGGCTTCTCCGTAGCGGAGCCGTCGATCTTGCACCAATGCGGCATTAATCCCGTATCATAACGAGTATCGAAGAAGCGAATCCGATCGATGGAGGCATCGATCACGCTGAGCCATCGGCGATCCCCCGTAAAGTCATTCCAAACCCTGAAGTAAGAGACCGCCCAGTTGCACGGATGGAGAAGGTCGGCCCCGCCCCAGGTATCGGAGGGTTTCATCACGTATTGCGGTTTGAGCACGCAAGCACTCATCAGGTGATCGATCAGGTCTTTGGCTTCCTGCTGATAGTTATTTTGTGGCGTGCTTCCCCATTGATAATGCGCCATGACGCATGCCAAGGCCATATTTTCGTCGGCTTCCACCGCGGTGCCGGCATGACCATCGACATTTCCATGTTGGTCGATCTTCCACTTCATTAGGCTGTTCTTGCTCAGGTAGCTCTTTCGATAGACGTCAAAGCCGTCGAAGTATTTCTTGGTGCCGTTCGTCTGATTGTCCATGTACACCATGATCAACATGCCCCATCCGATGGACTCGGAATAGGTGTCGTTCGGTGTCCCGCTGAATCCCGTGTTGCGCCCAGGGTCACTCGGTATCCGTCGGCAGGACAGCCGCCGTTGGTAACGTTATACTGAAGGAATTGATTATAGACCCCCTGCACATCGTCATTCATGGTCGCCTGGGTCTGGCTCGTCGGCTTGATCCCAAAGGGATACGCAGCGCCCTGCGGGAACGGATAATTGGTCGCGGCCAGGACCGGCGTGACGATCAACGCCAGCCACAATCCCCAAAAGGCAACGAGCCAACGGCCCGTCCGCCGTTGACTGCGATTGGTTCCCGACTTGAGCATCCGGCGATTTGATCCGTTTGAACTTGGCCCCGGGGGCCGAAACCAAAAAGAACACTAAATCCTCGTTTCCGCCTCCCAGGCGTAAACGCCCTGGGCTACAGAAAACGCATCATCACGCACACCGGCGCGGCCAATTCCACCGGGCTCCCGACGGCGCGGAGCTCGCCCGTCCCGGCATGGATGCGAAAGACGACGATATTGTTGCCGTCCTGATTCGCGACCAGCAGATAGCGGCCCGTAGGATCGATGGCGAAGCTGCGGGGCGTTTTACCTTGCGTCGGCTCATGACCCACCAGCCGCAGCTTGCCCGTGGCCGCATCGACGGCGAAGATGGCCATCGTGTCGGGCCCGCGCGTCGAGGCGTACACGAACTTGCCCGACGGATGCACCTCGACTTCGGCCGCCGTGCTCGGGCCCTGGTATCCCTGGGGCAAGGCGGATATCTCCTGCAGCGATTCCAATGTGCCGTGGCTGCCGTTGTAGCCGAGCACGCTGATGGTCGAGTTCAATTCGTTGATCACATAGGCGTAGCGACCGTTCGGATCAAAGGCCAGGTGCCGCGGGCCGGCGCCGGGCGCCGCGGCGAAGAAGGCCGGCTCGTTGGCCGTGAGTTTCCCTTGCGCAGCGTCCACGCGATAGATCATCACCTTGTCGATGCCCAGATCGTTCACAAAGGCGAACCGGCCGGCGGGATCGAAGTTGACTCCGTGGGCGTGGGGGCCCTTCTGCCGCGCCGCATTGACACTCGAACCTTCATGCTGCCTCAGACAGCTCACCTCGCCCAGCCGGCCGTCGTCCTGGATGGGCAAGCAGGCGATGCTGCCCGCCATGTAGTTGGCCACCACGACGCACTTGCCGCTCGGATCGACCATCAGGTGGCACGGCCCGGCCCCTTGCGACGACTGTTGGTTGAGCAGCGTCAACATGCCGGTCTTCGGCTCGATCGCAAACGCGTCGACCACGCCCCCTTTCTTCCCTTCGAAGCTGGCAACTTCGCCCACGGCGTACAACAGGGGCCGGCTGGGATGAAACGCCAGGAACGAGGGACTGGTCGTCTCGGCAGCGCAGCCCGCGGAATCGAGCGAGCCGGTGGTCAAATCGAGGTGATAAAGATAGATGCCCTTGCTCGTGCCGCGCGTGTAGGTGCCCACATAGACCGGCACTTTTCCCAAAGCCGGGGCATCGCTCGCTTCCGCCGCCAGCGGCACAATCGCCACGCAGCTTGTCATGATTCCGAACAAGAAAGCCCGACAGACGACGTTGGGAACGAACATTGGCTCGCGGCGACACATGAAACGTCACTCCTTTCGTGGCAGGCAGGGTGATGCGTCATTTTACCACCCCTGCCGCCGCCCATGCTACTACGGCCCGGTTCCATGGTAGGGGATGCAGGAAGGACGTTCCACGCGGTGTTAAAAACGAAGTTTCTGAAAAGTAGAGATGCAATGTCATCATCGGATTTTTGGGCATCTCTAGTCGATGCGGATGTCCGAAGTCCTTACGGCGTTGCAGGTTACGCTGGAAGACGAACATGGCCAGTGCAGATCCAGGGTCGAAAACCATGGCAATGGGCGCTCAAACTGTGACAGAACGTGCTCGAATCGTGACAGAACGTGCTGAAACCGGGGCAATTGGTGCTGAAACTGGGACACTGGGATTGGGGATTGAGGATCAGGTTCGAGGTGATGCCTGCCGACTGGCGGGCGACGTTGGACGGCGCTGGGCGAGAAGAAAAGCTATACGACCTGGGCGGGCACTGAAGCACGGGCCCGCCTCTGGGCGTGCCTCGTTTCTCGATTGCTTGGAAAACAGGGACGGTCGCGTCCTACGACCGCAGAGGCGGCCGCCCCTCAAACTGCGCACAATACCATAGCCAGTAGTGTGTCCCTGGATGCCGGATGCAAGTCAGCTTCGGGGGGTTTGAAGTTGAGGGAGTGTCAAACGTTTGCCTTCGATGTACCCCGCCACAATCCGGTTGGCCAAGCGGAGCCGTTCCCTGACGGGGATTTCATCGTGGCCATGGAGCAGCATCAGGCACACGCTCAACAGGTCGCCGCTGCCGGTGACGTTGACGTGCCGCCGCACCGGCACTGCAGGCTCCACCATCATGGTGCCGTTCGTATAATAGGCTACCCCCTGACCGCCCATGTGGACGGCGACTGCCCCGGCACCCAGGCCCGTAAGCTTTTGCAGCGTGTCGGTCAAGTCGGACGAGTCGGCGAAGAGGTTTAGCTCGCGAACATTGCCGTGCACCAAGTCCACCCAGGGCAATAGGTCGCGCACGAGACGCTTACGCGTGCGAACCTGGTCCTCGGGAGCGGAACTCCAGCAGGGATCCCAGTTCAAGTCCAACGAAGTGGCCATGCCTTGCCTGTGCCGCTTGCAGGAGTTGGGCATTACCACCGGCCAACATCGGCGTCGAAAACCAGACGTCAGCCCGCAGCAAGTGCCCGCCGCCCGTCAACAAGGCCGGATCGATGTCCGAATAGGAAAGTGTGTCGTTGTTCGGCTGGTGGCTGATGAAGTGCCGGCTGCCGTTGGTATAGCTGAGAACGACTGAGTTGCCCGTGGGCGTTGCCGGATCGCGCCGTAGCGACGGCCGGATGCCGTGGCGGAGCAAGAACATCATGGAGTGCCGTACCGAGGGCATCGTCTCCTACCTTACCGACAAACCATACCTCGGCCCCCAGGCCGGCCGCGAACATCGCGCTGTTGGCCCCACCACCGCCGATCGTTTCGGCAATACCCTCGGTGGGCGTTTCGCCGTCTTGAAGCAGACGGGCATCCGGCCGCAGTGGTGCTATCTTCACGTCGCGGCAGATATTCCCCACAACGCACAGCCGACTGCCTGCGAAGATCGTCTCATCCAGCATCGGTTACGCGCCTCCAGCGAGCCCGCCAAAGAGGTTCTTGGCCATGTCTGCGGCCCGGGTAACCGTCACACTCAGGGGGACAGTCCCATTTTCGCGGCCATGGGAACCACGCCCTACTGTGCAAAAGTCCTGCTGGCCGCGAAAATCGGGACGGTCCCCGTGAACGGTTACGCGGCCCGGAAGCCCTTAGGATTGAAATCGTTTGGCGAGTTCGCGTTTGAGTTCCTCCATCAGCAGGTGCTCCACGACCAGATGGATCGCCTCGGTTTGCGGGGTAGACTCCACGGGCACGAGGATCGAGCAGGTTGACTTGT
>CAVYHA010000003.1:0-17666 GCA_963768195.1 uncultured Planctomycetaceae bacterium
TGTTCACGTAGCACGCGAAGTGCCGCCCGACGCGGAAGGCATCCAGCGTGCTCGCAGTGCCACGGAGGCATTCCTTTTCCGGCGGCTTGAAACGCTCCCCGAGACAAAGGGGCTGTTTCGCCTCAACGCCAAGTTGCCGATTCCCTTTGACGGCTGGGGGAACATGGAAGTCGACCTGCTTTGCAAGGAGACGCGTGTCGCCATCGAACTTGACGGTGGCCAACATTTGGCCGACGCGGAAGCCTATCGGCGCAACCGGCGCAAAGACGTTCTGTTGCAGGAAGACGGCTACTTCGTGCTGCGGTTCCTCGCCGAAGATGTAGGCATGCACCTCGATACGGTGCTCGACGCGATCCTGCGGACCCTTGCCCATCGCCGCCGACGATGATGCTTCAGGCGCTCCGCTGCCTCTGGTCCATCTCGCCGGCCACCAGCGCCAAGACATCGTGAAATGGCGTGGAGTGCATCAGGCCATAGAGCGGATGCACGCGGAACTTTGCGCGGGTTGTCGCCGGCGAGGACAGTCCGCACAAGAATCGGGCGACTTGCCGCGGCACAGCCAGGGCCGCGTGCCGCTCGGACAAGAGAGCGTGCAGTTGCCGCTGCCACCCGTCCGGCGGCGAAGTCCGCCGTGCCGGCAAGAGCGGCACGCGCGGCTGCCCTCGCAGCGCCCGCAATGACCGCAGTCGCCGCGCTTCTGGCTTCATGGCACTGGGACCCCGGACCCTCGGATCGCGGACGTCAAAACGGAGCGTCATCCCTGTTGACCGTGTCCGCAAATTCGCGCAGTTCCGTGTCGAGGTCGGCGCATTTTGCCGCCAGATCGGGCCGGGCGTCTGCCGCCTCCTGCAATTCCTGGCAGAAACGCTCCGTCACCGGTTCCACCAGCGCGGCGGAAGGATCGGCGACGGCAGACCGCAAGTTGCCGAAATGGCGGCCGAGCGATTTGGCGAGCACGGCCGTCTCCGGCGAACTCTTGAGATCCACCACCAACTCGGCCACGCGGCAACCAATCCCGAACAACCTGATCCAAGGCCGCTGATCGCTCACGCCGGGAGCCGAGTAACTTCGCTTCCAGATCGACTCGCCACCCGTCCGCTCGCTCCCGGGCAAGTCGGCTTCCAGGATGTCTTGCCGGCATTTCCATTCTTCGTTGAACTTGCGGCTGAACTCCTCGCGCTCGCGTTGTTCCTCTTCCCACTCCTGCCGTGTCCGGCAATTCAAGGAGAAGGGGAAGTCGTCATCCATGTTGCAGCCGTCGAGATGCCAAAACATCGGCTGCTGACCGTCGGCCGCCATCTGACACAGCGGGCAATCCTCGTCGATGATCGCTTCCCCGCGGGTGCATATCATGGGAATCCGCTCGCGTTCGCAACGGATCACTTCGGCCGGCGTTCGGCCGCCGAGGTGATCCCAGTCCGGCTCGCTGAGCCATGCATCTTGAACCTGGCGAAGCCACGCCTCCACCTCCGCGGAGGACTCGGTCGAGGCGGCCATTTCCGCGGCAGGCTCCACGACGCGCTGCCAGCAGCTCCAGACCAGATTCCGCACAAGTTCGTAGTACAAGACGTTCTCGTGAGTGCCGAATCCCCCGCAGCGGAACGCCGCCGACGTTTGACTCAAGGCCGGCGGGCAGGCGCCCAGCAGCGACCACTGCACGCCCCGGTCTTGCAGGTCCCAGGCGAGATGGTCTCGCTTTTCCACGAGCACGTCGCGTGGCGTCCGGCCGCCCAGATCGTCGCGCGGCGTCATTAGCCAACGGGCATGGATCTCGGCCACGGCGTCGTCGGACGAGATCGTTCGCCCGGCGCCGAACCGTTCGGGGAGCATTTCGAGCGACCAGCCCGTCGGCGGCGTCCACTCGCCCCCCGGGGGACTGTCGTCATTTGCAGACACAGATGCGAGGCCGCTTGGAGAGGCGGTCCCCTTTGCCTCGGGAGACACCGGCCTCCTTGCCGCCAGACATTGGGCGGCCACGAACTCGGCTACTTGCCCGTAGAGTACGTTACGAGCATCGACTTGCGGCGCCGATTGTCGCTCGTGCCGTCGCGATTCCGTCAGGCTCTCCCAGGTTTCGATGTTGCCGACAAACCGCCAGTCGTCAGATACATGGTACGGGAGTGAGGTTTCGATATCACGATCAGCGTCGCGGTAGAGAACCTGCCCCGTGGGGCCGGGGTCGCAGTAAGTGGATTGCACGGCCACCAGGCGCGAGGCCATGTCCACGATGGCGATCCCCGCGTCGTAAGGTTCGCAACACATGCCGCGGTGCCATCCTTCGGTCAACCGGAACTCGCCCGGCCCGGCGAACCGGGCCATGGCGGCTGCCAATTCTTCGATCGTCTCCGGCTCGGCGCTGAGCGCGGCCACCAGAGGTTCCAATAGACCCCCGTGTTGGCGACTGTGGATGGCGCGGTTTGCATCCAGAATGGTGAAGGTCATTTCACTCATGGCGAGACTTCCTCATTGACGATGTGCCGGACCCGTCTCCCTCTCCCTCTGCGACAGAGATGCCGGTAAGCAGACACCGGGGTAAGGGACCGGTTATTCGCCAGTGGCCCTCAGTCTAGCCGCCATGCCCCGAGGCCTCAAGCGTTAGCACAGGCAGTGGTGGCGTTCAATCTCCGACGGCTTGACGGCACCAAGGGAAGACCGCACAATTGGTTACGTCAACTCCGACGAGGCCCACGCGCCGGCGAGCTTGTTGGATTGCTGCCGGCGCGTTGACATCGCCGTTTGCTGCCATCAAGAAGATTGCGCCCGTAGCTCAATTGGATAGAGCATCGGTCTTCGGAACCGAGGGTTGGGGGTTCGAGTCCCTCCGGGCGTACCTTACGGCGTAAGGACTTACGACGACGGCCACAGAAGCCGTGAGGGTGTGGGCTGGTGTGGCTACTGCTGCTGTGGTCGGGGTTCCGTAAGAAGTCAACGACGGGCCGAAACCTCGGAATCGCAGCAAACGCGCCTGGCGGCAATTCTCCAAGACTGGCCGCCAGCAGCGTGGCCAGCAACTCCCTGACGGTTGACGGCAAGGCGATCAGCACCATTGACGGCCCGTACTCGGGTGGGCCCGGCGTAGTGTATTTCGCGGGTGTGGTGGCGCCGCTTGCCGCAGGTAACCACGCGTACGTCATCCAGTCGGCCGATAGCCACGGCAACGTAGCCACGTCTTCCGGAAACTTCAGCGTCGTGGCAGCGTCGGCGGGCGCAGCACTCGCCGATCAGCTCGCCAGTCGGCCAACGCCTGCCAGCGTTCTGGACCAGGTCTTTGGTTCATCGCAGGATGACGGCAGCCGAGAGTGGTCTTAGCGATGGCCACGGTCCGCGAACTTCTGCAAGTTGTAATGCCATTTCTGCCGGGCGGGACCCACTGCCGCACTCACCGGCATGCCGAACGCCAAAGCATCAGACCGCCGGACGCCCAGAAATATGCCGAGAAAGTTACCAATGTCCAGGCGACATCGCCCGCAAAACTCGCCGGGCGCAGCAGCCGCCGAGCGGCCGGGATCGCCAGCGGCCAGATGGGGAGGAACGTCAACAGAAAGTACCAGGCGGGGGCCAGGCTGAGCTGCCGGGTCAGCTCGTAATAGACCAGGCAGGTGACGATCAGCAAAGCGGCGCCCGCGATGCCGAGGCCGGCGGCGGCCCTGCCCCCAGACGGCTGTTGCGACCAGAAAACGCTCACCAGCACAATCTGGTGCACCGCAAAAAGCGCCACCGGCCACGTGAACACGAACTCGCTGGAAAAGCGATTGGTCAACGGCGTGGCGGCCACACCGAACACCAACAGGCCCAGCCAAAGCGCCGCTCTCGCGCCAAGCCGAGGCGATCGGGCGCGGCAGAGCCCGAGCGCGACGTGCACGATCACGGCCAGCAACACGGCTGCCGCGACGGCGGCGAGGCAGAACGCATACCACCGCCTTAGTTCCGTCCGGTCGGGCAACTCGAAAGGGGCTTCGCGCTCCGCTCCGACCAGCCAATCCAGTTCCAGCCGGCCCACGCGGGGAATTGCCGGATTCGACGACGCCGCCAAACGCTGGCGGGCAGTCATCTGTTCGGGCTTGCCCACAAAAAGGCACGCCGCCCGGGTCGGGCTGCGAAGATAGAGCCGACCGCGGTGAAGGCTGGGCGCCGTCCAGCAGGTTTCTCCGCCGAAGACCACGGCGTGCGCGAGCTCTCGCAGCGCCGAGGATTGGCCCGGACCAGGAGCAGCTCGCCACGGTCGTTGAAGAGGAGGAGCTTTCCGTCGGCCGCGACGATGCTGGCCTGACCGGGACGATCGCTCGACCAGAGAATCTCGCCCGTCTTGAAGTTCATGCAGCGAAACTGCCCTTGCGAAGGGCGATGCCGGCTCGTCTGAATCGCGGCGAGATCAAAACCATAGACGTAGCCGTCCAACAGCACGCTGGAGACGACGTCGTTGGACATCTTCGCATCGTGGCGGACGCGCCGGAGCCGGTACGCAGAATCTTCGGCATCGGCCGCCTTGCCGGGAGCGTCCTCGATGACGAACAGATCGGAGCCGGCGCGGAACGGTTGCATCGTGCGAAGAAACGGCTCGTCGTACAGCGGGCAAGCGGAATGCTCGTCATAACCCTGCGAATAGGGTTGCTGCCAGAGCAGGCGGCCCAATTCCAGATCGAAGCCGGCCAGCGCAGTTTTGCAGGAACGCCACAACCTGCCGGCGGCCGTGGAACGTAATCGGAATGGCTGAGCAGTACGAAGCCGGCGCGTTGCCGGAGGCCCAGACGGAGGCGCCGCTTCCGGCATCGAGCGCCACGACCGAGGCGGACGGGCCGCCCACCGGCAAAATCACTTTGCCGTCTTCGACCAAGGGCGAGCAAGCGTAGCCAAAATCGGTGCCTCGCCCGCCGAATTGCTGATCGACATTGATCGACCACAAGGGCTGCCCGTCGGCGTCGAGGCACCCGACCAGGCCGTCCGGCGCGGCGAAATAGATCCGCCCCTCATGCCAGGTCGGCGTTGCCCGCGGACCGGGATACATGCCCGCCGGATCGTAGGGCCAGCCGTAGCGATGCTCCCAAATGGTTCGGCCGGTGTCGGCGTCGAGCGCCAGGACGACTTGTGCGGTGAGCGTTTGCGTTTGCGTGTAGACGCGTCTGCCGACGGCAATCAGTCCCGAGAAACCGCGTCCGATTTCCTTGGCCCAAAGCACGGGCGGGCCGTCGGCGGGCCAAGAGTCGGCCAGACCGGTTTCCGCCGAGCGGGCGTTGTAGTCCGGCCCGCGAAAATGCGGCCAGCCCGGATCGGCCGGCGCGGGCTCCTCGGCCTGCGGCGTGCGGATGGGCGCATGCGGAAACCAAGGGCGGACGCCGATGAGGCAATACGCAATGAGCAGACCTACGCCACCATATACCAGCAACCGCACGGCGACCCTCTGGAGAATCGGCTTGAGCCTTCGCGCCTTGCCGTTCGGATTGCCGCCGCTGCTGGTGGTCATTCGGAGTCGGGGACGGTAGAAAAGAACAAGTGCCGGCCGGAACGCTATTCTAGGGCATGCCGGTCGTTTGTGCATCCCGATGCTATTGAATAGCAATCCATGCGAAACGGTGAATCCGCCCAAGCCAGAAGGTGGTTTCTGCACGCAGCAGGGAATCTGGTCGGCAACATAAATACACGTAGCCTCCGTTGATTGGCAGCGTTTGCCCACCACCAGCAGACGCGACGTGAACGGTTGCACAATCGACCGTCGCAATTTCAAGCACCCCAAGATCGGGTGGACGGTTCTATGTTTCAATTGCCGCTGGCCGGATAAGCATCCCATTTTCGCTCGCGGACCGGGGATTCTCGTCAAATCGGTCTTGTCCCAAAATCCACATTCGGATATTTCAGCAGGATGAGCAAAAGTTCCCTTTGTTTCACCTGCGCGGCCGTTTCGGGCACCTGGCCGTTTTCAACCGACAACCATCCTTGATCGCCATACGGGCCTCCTGATGAAACGGCCGTCCTTCCTCGGCATCGATATCGGATCGACCACTTTGAAAGCGGTGTTGCTGTCTGTGGACGGCCAACTGCTGCACAGCCTTTATCGCCGCACGCAGCCGCAATTCCCTGCCGGGGCCGAATGCGGGGGCCGATGCCAGATGTGCGGCCGGTGCAACCTGGGCGCCGTGGCGAAGACGCTCGACGATTTCCTCGCCTATGCCGGGTTCGCCCGCGACGACGTGGCCCGCACCGTGGTTACCGGCAGCCAGGCGATCGACGACCTGTTGCGCTTTCTGCCGTTCGACGCCTCGGTGAGCGAAGTGTCGGCGCACATCACGGCGGCCATGCACCATTATCCCGACTGCCGGGCCGTGCTCGACGTGGGCGGCCAGGACAGCAAGGCGATGTTGTTCGACGAGGGCCTGAAGATTTGGGTGTCGAAGATGAGCGGCATCTGCGCGGCCGGCACCGGCGCGTTCCTCGACAGCATCGCGGCCAAGCTGGGCGTGCCCGTCGAACAGTTGGCCGAGCGCGTGAATTACGATTCGTCGCTCCAGCTTTCTTCGGTGTGCGCCGTGCTCAGCGCCACTTCGGTCAACAAGTTCAAGAATCGCTATCCGCTGGGCGACGTGATTGCGGCCGCCTGCCGGGCCCAGGCCCGAACGATCGTTTCGGGGGTGGGCGACCTGTTCCTCAACTACCGCGGCCCGATCGTTTTCCAGGGCGGCGTGGCATCGAACCGCGCCGTGGCCCACTACCTGGAAACGATCACCGGCAACCCGATCCTGATCCCGGAATTGAGCCAGGTGATGGGCGCCTTGGGAGCGGCGCGGATCGCCCGCGACAGTTGGGAGCCGGCTGCCCGATCCTCCGCCGCCGGGCGCGGCAAGCCGCCGCTCGCGCGCCGCTGAAAGTGGCGACGAAGTCGGGCAGCGCGGTCCGAAAGTCGGTGGCCATGCGCACGCACCTCACGCGGCAGGAGTTTCTCGGCAACCGCAACGCGCCCTTGGTATGGCGGAACTTGTTCTTTCCGGCCGAGATCCTCAACGCGCTGGGCGTCCGCATGCTGACGATGGAAACCTACGCCGCCTTGCGGGCCCGCAACGGAGAGACGCTCCGGGCCATGTTCGACAAGGCGGCCCGCAAGGGTTTCTCCGCGGAAACGTGCTCTTTCCTCCGTGTGCTGGAGGGCGACGATCGGCTGCCCAAGCCCGACTTCGTCGTCGGCACCAGCGAGCCGTGCCAGCAAGGGGAGCGAGTTCTCGCCGATCTCGTGCGCGACCTGGGCGGGCTTGATCGCTATCATCTCCTGCAGACGCCGATCCGCCACGATAAAAGTTCCGTGGAAACCATCGCCGCCGGACTGGAGGCGTCGGTTGCCCACCTGGAGCGGTCGCTGGGCATCAAGATGGACTGGGGGCGGCTGAAGGAGGCGTGCGCCCTGTCGAACGAGGCTCGCCGCCTGGCGATGAAGTGCAACCACCTGCGATTCACCAGCCCTCCCTTAATGCGCGGCAGCGAGGCCGTGCTTTTCGCCATCATCTTTTCACAGCTTTGGGGCAGGCGGGAGCTGGTCGAGTTGCAGCGGACGCTGCTGGAAGAGTTGGCGGCCAACAAAGAAGCGGTCGAACGCAAGATCGGCATCGACGATACGCACCGCCTCGCCTGGCTTCATTTGCCACCCTTCTACAGCAGCCGGTTGATGGATTTCATCGAAGTCAGCTGCGATGCGCCCGTGGTGTTCGAGGAAGTGAACTTCGTGGGCTGGCAGGAACTCGATCCCGAGGAGCCCTACCGGAGTTTGCGCGGAAGCTGCTGATGGTCGGGTTTCTCGATCCCGAGTTTCGCGCGACGCAGTTGCGGAAGTATGCGCCCGAGGCCAAGATCACCGGCTTCCTGCTTTACAACCACATGTTCGGCCGCTGCTCGATGGCCGACAGTTGCTTCACGAAGCGGCTGCGCGACGAGCTGCAAGCCGTCGGCATCCCGCTGCTGACTCTCGACGGCGACTGCCTCGACGAGACGATCGACCCGTGCAGCACGACGACCAAGGTGAGGGCTTTCGTCGAAGCGCTCAATCTGAAGAAGTGCGGCAACCTGTTTGGCGACCGAGACGAAGGCGGTCGCAGCGGCCTGGCCGAGCCCGCGTGGAAGGCGGCGTGAGAGGTTGTCTTGAAAATCTCCCGGCGCCGCCGCTTCTGCTTGCGGCACCACGATGGCCGAGCGATCTCGGCCACGCGCTGCGATGGTCGGTCAGTTCATGGGCTTGGCATCGCCCCGCTTCTCCGCCTCCAGGTAGGTTTCCGGCTGACGAAGCTCTCCTTGCCCGCTTCGCACGTCGAAGATGCGGTAGTCGGCGGCGGAAAATATCAACGGGTACTTGGCCAGCGCCTTTTGCAAATCCGGTTGCTGGTTGAATAGCCACATCGTGGAGACGATGAAGTAGTCGGGCTTCGTGGCGGCGATCAGGCAATCCAGCTTCGTCTCGGTTTGCTCCGCCGGGAAAGGCATGTCGTAGCGGTAGGGCCACGGCGTGCCCCCCACGCCGGCGTAGTACATCAAGGAGTTTCCGTAGTCTGGGGCCAGAAAGATCGTGCGGGCGCTGTGTCCCACGCGCTCGCCGATTTCCCGGTTGAACGCGGCAAAGGCCTCGCCGTTGTCGTCCTCATGAACCTGACGCCACGTCTTGTCGCATTGAACGACAAGGGCTAGGGTCAAGACGGCGAACGAGGCCAGTTGCCAGGCGTAACGAAGCCGTGCCAGCCTTTCGAAGATGCCGGCGGCGACGACCGCCAGCGACAAGGCCACGACCGGTATGAGTTGCATGTGATAATAGTCGTGCGTGTGGATATGAAGCGTGAAGAGAAGGCCCATCAGGAAGTACCCGCTCCACATTCCGATGAGCAAGCCTTTCATCAATCGCGACGGCGCCAACGGGATGGCCAAGAGCCCCACCAGGAGCGCCTCGCGGCCGACGACGCGCGCGGCCAACCGCCCCCAATCGCGCCAAAACTCCGACTCCAAGAGCAGGCGGGGCTGGAAGCTGGCGTCCGCCTGCCACCGCAAGAAATCCGCGATAAACAGACCGTAGCCGTAATAGAGGACCGTGGGCAAGAGACTCAGCGCGAGGTAGAGCCACGTCGGGACGCTTTTGAGCGTGGCCGGAATGCCGTTCTGGAAGACACCGGTCGATAGAAACGTCAGCAAGACGATAAAAATGCAGACCGGCTTGACGAAGATTGCTGCGGCCGAAAACGCGATGGCCGCCGCGAGCCAATGTCGCGACGGGGTCTGTCGAAGTCGATAGATGCTCCACGTCGCGGCGACGAAGAGCATGATCATCAGGGGATCCGGCTGGAAACTCCGGCTGCAGAAGACGCTGAACGGCACGAACAGGAAAAAGAGGACGGCCAACACCGCCCCGTCCGGCGAGATGGTGCGCTTGGCCAGGAGATAGAGCACGACGGCGGCCAGCATCCACCAGACAATCGACATCGTGCGGGCCGCCACGAAGCTTTCCCGGCCGAGAATCGTGTAGACGGCCGCTGCCATCGCCTCGGTGATGGGCGGCTCCAAGATGAGCTGCCGGGAAGACGATAGTCCACGCCCGGTATAGATGGCCTGGGCGATCAGCGCGTTGCGATACTGCCGGGTGGGATGAAAGTTCACCGGCGGATGTGTGAGGCAGTGGAACCGCACGACCAAAGCGCCGGCAATGATGGCGGCAAACAGCAGATACCACGCGAAGCCCCGGGTGGGAAAGAACGTGCCTTCCGTATCGGGCCGGGGAGTCGTCAATATCTTCATAGCGCGGCCTCCTTTCCGTGCCTGCCTGGCGATTGTCTCAATGGGACCTTCCGTCGTCGGGGTCTCGCCGCTACGGAAACATCCTCTTTCCCCGCCCCCTGACCCCCACAGCAGGCGGGAATCGTACCCAAATGGGGCAAGACCTGCAAGATCAAGTCATTTTTGAGGCCTGAAGCGTTCCGCCTCGGCGGCCGCCGTTCGCGAATTGACCCGCTACGGCCGCTTCAACTCCAGCCGGGCGTCGAGCACCTTGCGGATGCGGGCGGCCAGTTCGATCAAGTGCGAGCGAGTGTAGGTGTCGAGCTCGGCCTTGCCGGCGAGCACCTGCTTGATGCGGCCCTCCAGCGCCTCCAACTCGGCGTAGGCCACCGTTTGGCAATCGGCTGGGGGATGCGAATCGCCCATCGCCAGCGCAGCCAGCCGCTCGAAATAACCTCGTTGCAGGTTGCGGCGGAGACTGCTGATGGCCGGCACGGTCGGTGAACTTCCCTTCTTGGAGTTTCTCGGTCTCGCGGAAGATCGAGGCCGTCAGCCGCCGCAAGAGTTCGGCCGCCGTGAAAGCATCCTGGTTGGCGGGCACTTTCAGTTCCGAATCGGTCAGCCGCGAAAGCGTGGTCGGCGCCAGCAGTTGCACGAGCACCGTTTCCTGCCAGTGCAGCATGGTCTCGTGAACGGGGAAGTCGGCCCGCATCGTGTCTTCCATTCCCCAGTGGTGCCAGAAGGTGGGGGCCAGGGAATTGTAGAGTTTCGTGGGGAACTCGTAGGCCTCGGGACCGAAGACTTGCTGTTCGAGGAAATCGAGCGCCTCGCGTTGTTTCTGCGGCTCGACGACCGCCAGCGGCGGCCGCGCGTTGGGGTCGCCGCGATGATCGCGGTGAACGTACATGCCGCCGACAAAGCGTGCCACGAAGATCATCGCCCGGCCGCGCTCGCCCAACAACACGTCGAAGGCCCGGCGGGCCCGCTGGTAACCATCGCCGGGTTGCACCATCTGGTCAACCAGCCCCGGCAGGATTTGATTGATCAACTCCACCCGCCGCTTGGCGAACTCGATCAGGTCTTTGCCCAGGTCGAAACGGTTCACCAACGGATCGGGTTGGGAGAGGTCGGCGTCTTCGTCGGTGGCGAATTGCAGGGCCGGCTCGGTGCCGCGGGCGGCGATTTTCGCCAGTTCCGCCGCTTCGCCCCGTGTGCCGCCGGAAAGCGGCTTGTAGGCGTATTCGATCGCCCAATAATCATAAGGTCCGATCGTCGTGCTGAAGTAGTCGCCCTGCTTCTTTCCCTTGGGCGAGATGTTCACCGGCACGTAGTCCATCACCGAGGCGGCCAGGCCCGTGTTGCGCGTCTTCTCGGGGTCGTTGATTTCGTCGAGCGTCAGCCACGCGCTGGCGATGAAATTGTGGCGCAGGCCCAGCGTGTGGCCCACCTCGTGGATCGTGATGGCCTTCACGCCGTCGATGACCAGCTTTTCGATTTGTTCTTTGGAAGCCGGCTTGTCGCCTGCGGCCATCGCCATCGCGCCGAAGGCCAACTGGTCGGCCATTCCCCGAGAACAATCGCAAATGGTCGCGTGGTTGTGCCGCCAACAGGCCGGAATGCGGTCGAGGCCTTCGAGGAACGGCTCCATGCCGGCTGGCGCGAACGGAATTGCGGCGGCGCCAGGCGTGTTGAACTGATAGGTGTCCTGCCAGTGCCGGACAAAATCGGCATCGAAGAGGATGTCGGCGTCGAGGATTTGGCCCGTCGTCGGATTCACGCGGCTCGGGCCAATGGCCATGGCGGCGCTGGAGGTGATCCAGCGGAATGTGTTGTAGTTGATGTCCTCCGGGTCCCACGTGGCGTCGTCGGGCTGCTGCCGGACCTCGATGGCGTTGGCAAAACCCGCCCGCTCAAAGGCCTTGTTCCATTCCAGGATTCCCGCACGCACGGGGGCTCGGTACTGGTACGGCACGGTCTTCTCGATCCAGAAGATGATCGGAGTCACCGGCGGCGAAACGGCGGCCGACGGCTCGGCCTTGCGCAGGTCCCAGCGGTTGATGTAACGCACGTACTGGTCGTCGCCCTCGGTCTTCGAGTAGTCCTTGAGGACCGTCAAGAAGTGGCCCAGGCGGTCGTCGGCCAGGCGGGGCTCATAGCCCGTCTCGACAAGCCGGCTGATCGAGTAGTGGATGTAAAGGGTGGCGCCGCGGCTGTCGGGCACGGTGTCGAGCGAATGCGATCCGCTGGAGCCATACGTGGCCGCCACCTGAATTTCGACGTTGTCCTTGAAGCCCTTCACGCTCGCCCAGCTCGAACGATCGGCGACAAAGGTGAAGCCATGCAGCACGTTGGAAATCTGCGGCAGGTCGCTCATGAAAACGGGCGTCAGGTCGACGACGTAATTCCCCTCCGGGCTCAATGTGGCGATGGGCAGGCTGAACAGAACGCTGTCGGTATAGGCCAGATAGACCGCCTTCTCTTGCGGCGTTCCCTTGGCGGCGCGAAACCGCACGTTGCGGCGCACGATCTGAATGCGATCGTCGGTCTTGCGGAACTGCCACACCCAATCGTTGCCGAAGCCCCACGACATGCCGCCCAGCAACGGCTTCTCGCCGATGCCGCGGGCGATGGCGATCACCACGATCAGGTCTTTGTTCAAGTCGCCCGACGAAAGCTCCCCATAGAGCTTCATGTCTTTTCGGTGGAGCTTGATGAGGCCCTCGATGGCCTGAGAATCGGCCAGCAGTTCCGTATACGGCGGGTACTTGGGCTTCGGTTGGGCGGCGGGCGTTGCCGCCGCGGCCGTCCCGCCGGTTGTGGCTGACCCTGCGGTTGCCGCTTGCGGATCGCTGGCTTTTACCTCCGGCTTGTCTTTCGGTTCGTCCGCCCAAGAATTCCATGCGAAGGTCAACCCAACAGCAATCGTGGTAAGATAGACAAGCAGCAGCCGAGTTTTCATGGTCGGATTCCGGGAAGCCAGTACAGTCATCGCATACACCCCAGCTTAACAATCTTAGGTCGCATTGTCGGCGGCTTGCCTATGTTTCGGGCATCGTTTACAATGCGCGCCGCACCGTCCGAATGGGGCATATTCCACCATGTTCGCTGTCTCTCGCATGCCGATGACGATGATTCGCTTTCTGATTGTATCGATTGTTCTGGCGGCAGCGCCGCCTGTGTCGGCTCAGCCGCTTCCGAAGCCGAGCAATTCGGGCGGCAACACGTTTGGTCCGCCGTCTGCCGCAGCGGCTTATCCGGTCACGGTAAAGGCACAATTCACCACGCCGACGGCCGAAAAGCAGGCCAGATTGTTCATCACGGCAACGATCGAGCCCGAGTGGCACGTCAACTCGATCACGCAGGCGCCGGGCGGGCCACTGCCCACGAAGATCGAGATCAGTACGCCGCCCGGTGTTCGCGTCGTGGACGAATTCCGCTCGTCCGTCCTGCCGAAGACAGTGAAAGACCCCGACGCCTACGGCGATCTGCCGCTGGAAACCCACCAGGGAACCGTTACCTGGTATGCGCCGATCAACCTGGCCGCAGACATTGATCCGGCCAGGCTGAGGATCGACGGGAAGTTGACGATCCAAGCGTGCAACGACAGCAGCAAGTTCTGCCTGCCGCCGACGCCGATTGCATTTGCCGCGGCCTTGGGACCCGGCATCGCAGTGCCCCAGGCGGCTCAAGCGTCAGGTCCGCCGCCGGCTGCCCCGGCATCGTCTTGGCCGGCGGCTGCGCCGGTCTTCGATCCTTCGGCGCTGAAGATCGCCGAGAACGACCAGATCAAACAGACCTCGATGGGGTTGGCGATTGCCATGGGCTTCTTGGGCGGCCTGATTCTCAACATCATGCCGTGCGTGCTGCCGGTGATCGGGCTGAAGCTTCTTTCGTTCTTGGAACAGTCGGGCCACAACCGTTGGCATGCGTTCGCCCTGAACGTGTGGTACTCGCTGGGCTTGCTTTCGGTGTTTCTCGTGTTGGCCACGCTGGCCGTCACACTGGGCTTCGGTTGGGGACAGCTCTTCGGCTTTAGCGGGTTCAACATCGCGCTGGCGGCGGTTGTGTTTGCGATGGGGCTCAGCTTTTTGGGCGTGTGGGAAGTGCCGATTCCGGGATTCGTGGGTCGCGGCAAAACGGCGGAACTGGCCGAGCAAGAAGGTTTCGCCGGCGCGTTTTCCAAGGGCGTACTGACCACGATTCTGGCCACACCGTGCAGCGCCCCGTTTCTGGCCCCCGCGCTGACGTGGGCCGTCAGCCGCCCGGCGCCCGAAACGTACGCGGTCTTCACGGCCGTGGGCGTAGGGATGGCCAGCCCCTATCTGCTGATCGGCGCGTTTCCCGCACTGATCGGCTTTCTGCCGAAGCCGGGCGCGTGGATGGACACATTCAAGCAGGTGATGGGGTTTGTGCTTTTGGCGACGGTGGTCTTCTTGTTGACGTTCACTCCGCCGGCACTGCTGGTTCCCACCGTCGGTTTTCTCTTCGGCCTGTGGGGGGCATGTTGGTGGATCGGCCGCACGCCGCCGACGGCCGACGGGCCGGCCAAGCTTTGGGCCTGGTTCTCGGCATTGGTCTTTATCGGCGCCGTGTGGGCCGTCACCTTTGTCTGGTTGGCCGGCATCATGCAGAAACGTCTCGACGATTTGGTTGACGCGGTGAATGCAAGCCGCGTTCAGGGGTTCGCGGGCAACGGCGCCGAGGAGGTCGTGCCCGGGCCAACGGCGAAGGGAGCCTTGGCGAAGGACAAGAAGCATCTGCCTTGGCAGCCGTTCACGCGCATGATGTTGGAGGAGGCCGTCGCGGCGAACGCCACGGTGCTGGTCAACTTCACCGCCGATTGGTGCCTGACCTGCAAAACGTTGGAAGCGACCGTCCTAAACAGCAGCGAAATCCGCGAACTGATCCAAGCCAACCAGGTTGTCACCTTACAGGCCGATTGGACGCACCTCCCGCCCGAGGTCACCACGATGTTGGAGCTTTTGGGCAGCAAGCAGGTGCCCGTGCTGGCGATTTTTCCAGCGGGCAATCCCAACGAGCCGACCGTGCTGCGCGGCGGCTATACGCGGCAAACGCTGTTGGAAGCGCTGAAGAAAGCGGGGCCGTCGAAGCCAACGCCCCGATCGCCCGTCGGAAGTCAGACCGCGCCACAAGCCGGCGGCGGTCGTGGAAGAATCGTCGGCCCCGCCGCCGTGAGCGCAGCGGCACCCTCTTGCGATTCACATCGTGATTGCCGGAGAAAAAGGCGCCCTTGCTGATTAGCGGCGGTCTATGTCGCCAAGACGGGTAACCGTTCACGGGGACTGTCCCGATTTTCGCGGCCGGCACGACTTTCGCACGGTAGGGTGTGGTTCCGATGGCCGCGAAAATGGGACTGTCCCCCTGACTGTGAACGGTTACCCAAGACGGTAATGTCACCTGGTGCCACGGTCACCGATTCCCCTTCGTATCCGCGTTCTTTGCGCCCAATTCTCGTGCTCTTGTGAGGTCTGTTGCCGATTTTGCGTCCTCTCCGTTAATGCGCAAATGGTACCCGGTATGCGCAAAATAGTCTTAACGGAATTCGAGCAATGCGGATGTTATGAGTTTAGGAGGCAGCATCATGGCCTCGCTTTATGCAAGTCGTCGGCAACACGGCCAATTCCATTCTCGTCATGGGGGACTTGTTGGGAGAGATAAAAGGAGCCATAACTAAAGCCCACGACCGAGTCTGTTGCCTGTGACAAAGAGATCGTCGATGGCCTGCTATTTGATGTCCGTCGGTCCAACTTTGGGCCAAAACGACTTCCCACGGAGGTTCGAATCATGAGAGCAAGTCCACAAGTCCCTGTGTCTTGGGCGGCGAAGCGAGAATTGGCGAGTTTCTGTGCCGCGTCCTTGGTCCTGGCGTGGAGCACGCCCCTGCCGGCGGCAACGCCAGTCGACATCTACCAAAGTATGGAGAGCGGCAACGCCGGCGACCTGCTTACCTCCGCCATTATGAACGCCTCCAGCTATGGCGGCGGAACGGGGTGGAGCCTTTACACCGGCTCCAGCCTGTGGGTTTCCAACAGCTATGCCACGAACTTGCCGGGCCCGGTGGTTGTCGCGGGAACGACTTACCCCGGCACGAACGCCACCCGCACCTGGGTCTTCAATAATAACAATTGCAATGATTACACCCAGGTTGGCATCTCGAGTACCGGTTATTCTGAAATCACCGTCGCTGGTTACTACACTACGCAGTTGACCATTTATCAGACGCTCGAATACGACCTCGTCGTTTTGCACGGCAACGAGACATTTGCCGTTATGCAGCAAATCAATGACGTCCACAACAACACCACTCAGTATCTTCGCGCTCACAGCAACACAAACCCAGGACAGGTAACGACTTACGGTTCGACGATACCGATTGCCCCCGGCAAGACCTATTGGTTCAATTTGAAGTACGATAGTGCCGGGGCGGCGGCCTCTGTGGCCGTCTTTGATCCTGCCAATTCGTTTGCCCAAGTGGGGAGTACCTCAGTCGCCAACTCAACGGCCGGCGACAAGATGGCTTACACGATCGAGTTTGGCCGGTGCGACAATCACGGAAATGAACCCGCCGACACGAGCCAAGCCTGGTTCGGCCAGATCCTGGTTGACTATACCAACGCGGCATTCCCGCTGATTCCCAGCGGCGGGACGGACACGCCCACCGCGCTCCGGCCGTTTACGACGGAACCACCACCGGCGTGGAAACCCCCTACACCACGTTGACCACGCAATTGTCGGCGAACTGGTCCGCGGCCAGTGATCCGCAGAGCGGCATTACCGGCTACCAGTACGCCGTCGGCACCACCGCGGGCGGCACCAATGTCGTCACTTGGACACCTGGGCAACGTGCTGACGGTGACCAAGACCGGCTTGAGCCTGACCAACGGGCAGAAATACTATTTCAGCGTGAAAGCCGTCAACGGCGTGGGAACGGTAGGCCCCGCCGGAATTCCCCCGGGCAGACGGTAGACACCACTCCGCCCAGCACCCGCCGGCGGTCTATGACGGAACCACCACCGGCGTGGAAACCTCGACCACCACCTCGACCACGCAGTTGTCGGCCAATTGAAGCGCCAGCACGGACTCAATCAGCGGCATCAGCGGCTACCAGTATGCCATCGGCACCACCGCCGGCGGCACCAACGTGGTCGGCTGGACCTCGGTGGGCAACGTGCTGTCGGTCACCAAGACCGGACTGAGCTTGACCGTAGGGACGACCTACTATTTCAGCGTGAAGGCCACGGACAACGCGGGCCTGGTCGGCAGCGCCACCAATTCCAGCGGCTGCACAGTGAGCAGCAGCGACATACCCACCGCGCCTCCGGCCGTCTACGACGGAACCACCACCGGCGTGGAAACCCCCTACACGACCTCGACCACGCAGTTGTCGGCCAACTGGTCCGCGGCCAGTGATCCGCAGAGCGGCATTACCGGCTACCAGTACGCCATCGGCACCACCGCCGGCGGCACGAATGTCGTCGCTTGGACAGCGCTGGGCAACGTGCTGACGGTGACCAAGACCGGCTTGAGCCTGACCAACGGGCAGAAATACTATTTCAGCGTGAAAGCCGTCAACGGCGTGGGAACGGTAGGCCCCGCCACGAATTCCCCGGGCAGACGGTAGACACCACTCCGCCGACGGGGCCTCCGGCCGTCTACGACGGAACCACCACCGGCGTGGAAACCTCGACCACCACCTCGACCACGCAGTTGTCGGCCAATTGGAGCGCCAGCACGGACTCGATCAGCGGCATCAGCGGCTACCAGTATGCCATCGGCACCACGGCCGGCGGCACCAACGTGGTCGGCTGGACCTCGGTGGGCAACGTGCTGTCGGTCACCAAGACGGGCTTGAGCCTGACGGTGGGGACGACCTACTATTTCAGCGTGAAGGCCACGGATAACGCGGGCCTGGT
>CAVYHA010000004.1:0-2771404 GCA_963768195.1 uncultured Planctomycetaceae bacterium
GTAGTTCGTTGCGGAGGCTTGGTGGCAGTCGTTCCTTCGCGACGTAGATCTGGTCGCCGAGAGTCAATTCAAGGCTCTGCGGCAATGGCCCGGCAATCAAAGGCCCCTTCCGACGTCGCGATGGCGGCACGGCCCAAGGCTCGGCACCCCCCTCTTCCGGCATGACAATGCGCGACGCCGACAATACGTCCGCGCCGCTCGGCATCGCGCACGATTTCCTCGACTGTAGACCGATCGATTTTGCGGAGGTCCGACAAGAATGCCCATTGATCGGGATAAGGCAGACACCGCTCATCGAGGAAAACGCTATTTCCGAGTTCGCGCGGCTGCTTCTGCAACGGCAAGGCAATTAGATTACCGAAGCCGCCCTGGGGAAGCGTGTCTTGGTTGGGAAAGAAACGATCGTAGGAATCCAGGCCGATATCCGGCCGGCGTTCCATGGTCTCGGTGAGGACATGCGCGCCGAGTCTGCGTGCCAGGGCCGCGGGGATGGCCTCGGAAAAAAACAGCCAAACGTGTCCGCCGTTTCCACTGCGGGATCGCTCCAGGGCGGCAGACAGGTTCATGCGGCGGCAAGTCTCCAGCAGGGCTTCTGCGTCTTCCTGCCACTGGGCCTTGTCGAGATCGGCTGCCAGGAAGAAGCAGGTCTCGTCTTGAAGCATGGGGTACACGCCCATGACAAAATCGCGACCGGTATCGTCGCGGCCAGCGAGGTGCCAGCGAACGACTTCCTTGTTGACGGGCAGAAAGCGACGTTGCGGGCATACGGCGCACTTGACTTTGGGTTTCTCACACACGCCTCGTGCCCACTCGTTGGCGCACGCAGGTTGATAGCCGGACCTGCCGGTCTTGCGGCTCTCAAAACGGCGCGGATACACATCCTCGCGTCCACGGAATAGCGAGCGAAACAGAGCTATTTTGGCTTCCGGCGAGGAGTGATGATGGACAGAATCGTCGCTTGCGTCCATCCGGTTTCCCTCCGTTCAAGTCCCTGCAACCATCGGGGGTTCTAGGCGTGGAAGATCTCACCGAGTACAGCGAGGAAATCGGCAACAGGAAAGTCTGGTCGAAAGAGCGGGTGCTCGCGAAGGCGAATGGCGCCGATGCTCGTAGGCGCGGAGAAATCACTCCTGATGATTTCGCGGGCCGTCTTCACGCGATCGTTGCTGGCGTATTGGTTGCCCAGGTAGAGGGACTCCTGGTACTCGGTTTCGACCTGCATGGCGATGATCGCATAGAGGTCGAGCGCATGGTGCCTACCGAGGTTGTTGTCCTCGTCCTCTTTGCGATCACGAAAGGCGAAGAGCTTCATCATGAGGTATGTGAACGGCTGCGGCAATCGGACTTGGGCTTCGGCAGCCTCTCCATTGGAACGGTTCCCTGAGATTGTCAGCGTAATGGGCGACTCGTCGATGTGAACGGCTTCTTCCACAGTATGGGCGTGAAGATTGATGGGGCCAATAGGCCGCGCTCGGACACCTTTGACATGAAGACGTTCACGGAATTGCCCCAGCGGGCCGACGAGCAAATCGACTTTGATCTCGCGGTCCTGCCCGTGCAAGTGGACATGCTTCTTCCACTGCATGTACTTGGCCTCTGGCACAACCTCGTAGTCGAGGCGGTCCAAGGTGGCTGCAATGGTTTTCATCCTTTCGAGATCGCACAGCACGTCGGCGCGAACAAAGAGATCAAGGTCGTTGGTGGCTCGCGGCATCGGCAGTTGCGAGAAGAGAGTCCGCTCGCGCGTCTCATCAAGCCGCATGTGCTTGAGGTAGAGACCGAAACCGCCGCCAATCGTCAGCGGAACCGGGTGCTCGCGCAGCTCGTAGAGCAGATCAAGCAAGTTGGCCGTGAGCGGGTCCATCCATGCCATGTCGGATTACTTTTTCTGCTGGAAGGGCTGAAGAATCGTCTTGCGGAGTTGCTCGGCGGTTTCCCGTTCCCGCTTGTCGCCGTGCATCAACTCCAGGTAGGTCTGCACGGGAGATGCCGTCAGTCCATCACGCGTATCGAAGTAAACGAAGTCGTCATCGGTCTCCAGCAGTTCAATGTTGGAAAACCGGGAGGTTTCTTCCAGGTCGGGACCGAGCCACTTCAGTAGATCTTCCAGGTTGGAACAGTAGAAGGATTGAATCGGTTCGCGGGCCATCACCGCATATTGGCCGGCGGACGAGGTGCCCGTGAGCGCTACCTTCGCGGTAGCTTCTTTTCGCCACTCCGTGAGCCGGCGGCCAAATTGGTTGGGCGTAAGAGTAGTCTTTGCGGTGAGACGTTGGTCGATTGAAGGAGGAGCGTAATTCTCGGTGAGAAGTTCGAGAAGTTTATCGGGTTGGATCAACCGCAGATTGCGCGTCCGTGGCAACTGCCCTTTCGTGCGTTCGATCACAAGGTCTTGGTCGAGGCTGCTACACACTTTGGAGATGGTGGCCTGCGCGACATATCCCCCGCGGCTCTTGATTTCATCCATGACCTCCGTGATGGAATCGTACCGCGGCTTGAGGAGGAACACCCGGGGGACGATCGAACTGTTCTTACGGTAGACGTTCTTAATGACGCCGGCGCGGCGGAAGTTGTTGGGCCTCCCCGTCCGGGAAACCAATATTTCGCCGGGAACCATGATCAGGGCGTTGCCGGAGAGATCGATGCCACTGACCTGCTGCTCCTGGAGAAATCGTAGCTGGGACTCGGGCAAGTACGGGACGAATACCATCGGGAAGGATCGTGGCGGCCTGCTGCTCCGTTTCGCGGCTTCTGTGGCAGCGGCGATCTCCTTGGGCGTGGAAACGGCTTTACACTCCACCGCAAACCGGAAGGCCTTGCCCCCCCATCCAAGCTCTATCATTGCATCCACTTCAGGGGTTTTTGGCTGGGCTTTGCGGACGAGTTCACGTTTCACCGCAACCAATTCGATGGGTGACGTATCCAAGCGGCCCTGGGCCAGCAGCCGGAGCATTTCAGATTCGCGGGGCATCTCTCGATATTGCATCACGTCGTCAATCCCTTAGTGCATTCGATTTCAGCTACATTCCCATTATAGCATGTATTCCTGTCTGGGAATATTGCCGTTTATAGGAAAGTATCTAGTCCCTCAAGGGCGGTTTCTGACAAGCTATGACGCCCTTGTTTGGCACCTCAATAATCGTGTGGTGCATTCCGGCGAAGCACGGTTGATGGAAGCGGCAGCACATGTGGACGCGGCATCCTGCCGCGTCTCTTAGCGGGATTGGTGCTATTCAGACAGATACGAAGCGGCAAGATGCCGCTCCTACGGCGCGACGGCGGTTGCCGTTGTCGCGTTGCCGTTTTACAATGTCCACCAAGCGAGAGGTTGCAGACACAAGGCACGTTTGTGCAACTCGCGTGAAGGCTCGAAATAAGAGAGGTGACCACCATGAGAATCTGGCGACGGCGGTTGTGGGCGACGTGGCTGGCGGCTTTGGCGGCCATGCTTTGCCTTTCCCGGCTGGAAGGGGCATCGGCGCCGGCTGCCGACAAGGCCTCGTCGCCGGCGAATATTGATCCCTTCGAGCAGAACAAACGTCTCGGCCGGGGCGTGAATGTTCTCGGTTACGACCCGATTTGGAGATCGGAGTCGAAGGCTCGTTTCCAGGCCAGGCATTTTGCCGCGATTCACGAGGCGGGCTTCAACCATGTGCGCATCAACCTCTTCCCGTTTCGTGATGCCCGGCCGCGAGGCGCCGACGTGATTGCCCAGAGCTACTGGCACACGCTCGATTGGGCGGTTGAACAGGCGTTGGCGGCCAGGTTGATGGTGATCCTCGACTTCCATGAGTTCAACGAGATGGCCCGCGACCCGGCGGCCAAGAAGGACCGTTTCTTGGCGACCTGGAAGCAGATCGCCGAGCATTGCCAGAATGCGCCCGGCGAAGTCCTCTTCGAGATCCTCAACGAGCCGCACGGACAACTGACCGCCGAACTATGGAACGAGTACCTCGGCGACGCGCTCAAGGTAATTCGCGAGACGAACCCGAACCGCACCGTGATCATCGGACCGGCCGGATGGAACGGCATCGACCAACTAACAAAGTTGGAGTTGCCCGAGCGCGATCGCAACATCATTGTCACGATTCACTACTACAGCCCCATGGCCTTTACACACCAGGGCGCCGGCTGGACCGAGCAGAAGTACAAGGTCGGCGTGCCGTGGAACGGCACGGAGAAAGAGCGCGCGAACATCGAGCGCGATTTTGACAAGGCCCAAGCCTGGGCCGACAGTCACCACCGGCCGATTTACCTGGGCGAGTTCGGGGCCATTGAGAATGGGGAGACGGCCTCGCGGGCCAGGTACCTCGATTTTGTCGCCCGGCAGGCGGAGAAAAGAGGTTGGAGTTGGGCCTACTGGCAGTTCGACGGAGATTTCATCGTCTACGACATCCCGAACCAGCGGTGGGTCGAGCCGATTCGCGATGCCCTGCTGGGAAAAAAGTAGAAGCGGCATCTTGCCGCTTCCAGTCTCTTACCGCCCGCGGACAACGCGGCAAGATGCCGCGTCTGCTTTGACTACGTCACCAGGAACGGAGCCCGATATTGGCGAGTCAGCAGCGCACACGCCTCGGGGTTGTCGATGATCGTCTCGCTGTGCGCGTCGATCTTCAGCATGGGCCCGAGCATAAGCGGCGTCTTGCCCAGGTCTACCTTGTTGGCGGCCAGGTGCGCCAGCGTGCGTTCCATGCACTCGGCCACGTTCTCGTTGGTTTTCAGCCCGGTGAGCGTCTTGCGAATCTCATCGACCGAGGCCGGCTTGCCGAGATAGTAAGAAACGTTGGCCAGGTGGCTATGGGCGCAGGAAAGGTGCCCTTCGAGCACGTCGGCGCGAAGCAGCTTGGGATCGCGGGCCTTCACGGCGTCAACGAAATTGGCGAAATGCGCGCCCGTTGTCGTACTTCATCTTCAGCTTGCCGCTGGAATCGAAGCCGAGTTCCATGCCGGTCGTGTTGCTGCTGCCGCCCTGGAACTTCGTCACCAGGTTGCCGCTTAAGTCGAAGGCCGCTCCGGCCGTGTAGCTTGTCAGCACGACGTAGCCCTCGCTGCCGTAGAAGACCACGCCGACCTTCGCCCCACGGAACGCGTCGCTCTCCAAGCCGCGAACCTCGAAGACGATCGTCTTGTCGCCGAACTCGAAGATGCCGACTTCCTCGTTGGCGACGTCGCCGGCATCCTCGTAGCCCAGCCGGCCGCCAAAGGCGATGGCGCTCTGGGCGAGCCGATCGAGCCCGAGCCCCCAGCGGGCGATGTCCATTTGGTGCGGGCCCTGGTTGCCCATGTCGCCGTTGCCCCATTCGCGCTGCCAGTGCCAATCGTAGTGGAACTTCTTCCTCGTCAAGGGAAGCATCCGCGCGGGGCCGCACCAGAGATTGTAGTCGACCGAGGCGGGCACTTCGTATTCTCCTTTGGGTCCGATCGAGGGGCGGGGGCGATAGCAGATGCCGCGTGCCAGCTTCACCTCGCCGATCTTGCCGGCGCGGACGTACTCGATCGCATCGAGCGTGCCCTTCATCGAGCGGCATTGCGTGCCGGCCTGGCAGATGCGGTTGTACTTGCGGGCCGCATCGACCATGCGGCGTCCTTCGCGGACGTTGTGGCTGACCGGCTTCTCGACGTAAACGTCCTTGCCGGCCTGCATGGCCCAAATCGCCGCCAGCGAATGCCAGTGGTTCGGTGTGGCCACGGAGACGATGTTCACCGACTTGTCGGCCAGCGCGTCGCGCATGTCCTGGGCGACCTTCGGCGTGCGTCCCTGCTTTTTGCCCACCTGCTCGGCGCGCCGCTGGCCGGCCTGCTTGTCGGCGTCGACGATATAAGCGATCTCCGTGTTCGGATTGAGGATGAACTCGTCGATGTGAACGCCGCCCCGGTCGCCCGCCCCGACGATGGCCACCTGCAACAAGTCGCCGGCATTCTTCGCGGGCAATTCCAGCTTTTCATCGGCGGCCAAGAGGCCGGCGGCCGGAAAGGCGGCGGCCACCGCGGCGGCCAGAACGGAATCTTCAAGGAACTGTCTTCTCGTGCAGCGACCCATGCAGTGTACTCCTAGCAAACGGCCGTCTCGTGGGGAAATCGGTATTCAACCATTGTAGCCCGGCGCCTTGCCAGGCTGCAAGATGCGGACCGCGACCGTCCCACGCGTGATGGAGTAGACGGAATCCAAGGTAGGTTCTCATCGCAACCTCCACGTTTGTCAGGCGTCGCTCCTTATCATTCGATCGTCGGCACAACGAAGGGTGGGCGGTACTCGCGATGGGAAAGGCGGTTGGCTTCGTCGGCGAACGGGCCGGTGAAGCAATCGGTCGCGGCGTCGAAGGTGAGCCAAGGGCCGAGCGTGGCGGGCGTTTCGACAAGACCGATTTTGTTGGCTTCGAGGTACTGGCGGCAGCGGTCGAAGGCGTCAGTTACGCGCGGGCTGCGATTGGATCGCTTCGAGGATCGCTTCGGGCGGCGTCTGCTTGCCCAGGCGATGCGAGAGGTTGGCCAGATGGCAGCAGGCGGCCGAGACGTGGCCGACGCGGGCCTCGGCATTCAAGTCGGTCGATTTGCGGCTGCGGACGCTGTCGAGGAAATTGGCGGCGTGGAGTCGGTCGAGGTCCTGGAACTTCTTGGCGCTTCGATTTCCTTGATGAGTTTGCCGTCGCGGTCAAAGACTTTGCTGCCGTCGAAGTCGCCGGCGACAGAGCCGCCTTCGCAGTCGATCACCACTCCGGCGGTGATGCCGCGGAGGTCGCCGCAGGCGTTCGGCTTCTTCACGGTCCGATAGTTGCGAATCTCGCAGATGATCGGGGCGGGACGATAGTCGAAGAAGGCGACCTGGGTGTTGGCGGTCTGGCCGTCGTCGTCGAAGCCGAAGCGGCCGCCGATGCTCAGCACGCGCGGGGCCGGCTCCTGCTGGCCGAGGATCCAGCGGGCGACGTCGATGTGATGGGCGCCGTTGTTGCCGATCTCGCCGTTGCCGGTGGACCAGAACCAATGCCACTCGTAGTGCAATTGCCTCCGCCGGAGCGGGTCCTTGGGCGCGGGGCCGCACCAGAGGTCGTAATCGACCGTCCGCGGCACGGGCGTGGGTTCGGTCACGCGGCCGATCCCCTCGCGCGGCGCATGACCAGGGCGTGGATGCAGCGGACGGCGCCGATCGCGCCCGTATGCAGGTAGTCGATCACGGCGCAACTTCGGCGCTCGAACGTCGCTGCGTGCCGACCTGGACGATGCGGCCCAGCTTCCGGGCGGCGGCCACCATCTGGCGGCCTTCCCAGATGTTGTAGGAAAACGGTTTCTCGACGTAGACGTCCTTGCCGGCCTCGCATGCCCAGATGGTGGCCAGGGCGTGCCAATGGTTGGGCGTGGCGATCACCACCGCGTCGATCGAGCGGTCGTCGAAGACGCGCCGCGGATCGTTATAGGCGGTCACCTCCTGGCCGCCCGTCTTGAATGCTTCCAGCTCGCGGTCGAGGTTGGCTTGGTCAACGTCGCAGAGGGCCGCGATGCGTGCCCCGGGCACGGTGCGGAAGGCGTCGATCAGTTGATGGCCGCGTCCGCCGACGCCGCCCGTGGCCTTGGTGTCGCCGAGTCCGATGATGGCCAGCCGGATTTCGTCATTGGGATCGGCGGCGCTGCCGAGGGCGGGGATGGCGAAGGTCGATGCGGCCAGGCCGCCGGCGGCCAAGGTCTTGAGGCATTGTCGGCGGGTGAGCGGTTTCATGGGCATGCTCGGTTATTGGGAAGCAGAAATTGCCGCTAGACCAGGACCAGGCGCACGGCGGCCGCGCCGGCCAGCGCCAACGCCAGATTGTCGAAGAAACGCTGGGGAATGCGGGCCAGCACATACACGCCCAGTAGCGCGCCCAGGATCGTCACCGGCGCCAGCATGGCCGCCAACCGCCACATCGACGGCGTAAACATGCCCATCGCGCAATACGCCGGAAGCTTGCTCGCATTGAGAATCAAAAAGAACCACGCCGCGGTGCCGATGAACTGGTGCTTCTTGAGATTCTGGCTGACCAGGTAGATCGTCATGATGGGCATGGCCGCATTGGCCACGAACGTGGTGAAGCCGGCCAGAAAGCCGGTCCCCGCGGCGAACCACCACTGGTGCGGCACGCGCTCCCATCCGAACCATTGCCGGCAAAGCTCGATCGCCAACATGGCCAACACCAGCGCCTCCAATCACCGGCCGAAGCTGGTTGCCGTCCAACAGCACGAGGACGGCCACGCCGGGAAGCATCCCGACCAGCACATAAGGCAGCAGCCGCACCAGCCGGCCCCAATCGGCATGTTGGCGAAACCAGACCACCGCAAACACGTCGCCGGTCAACAGCAGGGGCAGGATCGCCGCCACCGAGTGCCGCGCATCGTGGGGATATGCTTCGGTCATCAGCAGGATCGCGGGTATCGATACGCCGGGCAGGCCCGTCTTCGACAAGCCGGCCAGCAACGCCGAGGCCGCCGCCAAGAGATGCGAAACGAAGCTCATAAGGAAACCATACTCTCTTATTTCTTGGCCATCGCCGCGGACAGGATCGCGGCCGTGCTCTCCCGCATGACGCGCGGATCGACCGGCCGGCCTTCCACGAGCGCCTTGCGGACTTCCTTGCCCGAGATGAACAGCGGCTTTTCCTCCTTGTGGTTGTCCATCAGATCGACCCGCCCGATCGATGGATAGAAGGCGGCGAAACCGACCCGCAGAGGGCGAATCTTCAGATCGCCCGCCAGGCGGGTAAAGATTTCTTGGGCGTCAAAATCGCCCCAGATGGGCGAGCCGTCGTGGTAGGGGGCATCGGCATGTTTGCGGCCGATGATGATGTCGGTGAAGCCGAAGTTCTGCCGGTAGATGCCGTGCATCACGGCTTCCTTGGGCCCGCCGTAGAACATCTTGATGTCGAGCCCCAGCAGGATGACGCGATCGGGCACCGACTCGCCGCGCGGCCCCCACAGCGTCGGATCGCTGTCGCCGTCGCCCAGGGCCCGGTTCTGAATGAGCGCCTCGTAGGTGTGCATGCGAACGTCGGCATCGACGTCGTCGCCCTTGGTTTCACCGATCAACGGGTTCAGGCAGGCGCCCGCGTTGTGGCCGGCCCGCAACAGCGTCTCCAGCCCGTACACCAGCGCGTATTCATGGGCGCGGTGCAGCGGATTGCGGGTCTGGAAGGCGACCACCCGCTGCCAGGCTTTTTCCGCCAGCAGCTTGCGCACCTCGCGCGGCGTGAGAACGTACTTGCCGAACCGCGGGTCCTTCGGCTGAGGGAGAACCTGGATCGTGCCGCCGGCAAGGTGTGTTTTGTCGGCGTCGGCTGCCAACACCATGTCGCCGCCGGGGTGGTCGGTCCGCTCGGTCAAGTAGACGCATTGCAGGTACCGCTTTTTGTCCCAGGCATACACGTCGCTGATATCGAGCACCGCCACGAGTCGGCCGGCTGTGTTGACCAGTGCCGCCTGCCGGCCCGGCCGCAACCGCCTGGCCAACGCCTCGGTCACAGGCAAAGCCAGGGGAATCGTCCACGCATAAAGCTTGCCGCTGTGCTCGATGACCGACTCGTCCAGCACTCGGCCGTAGGTCGCCGAGTCCATCGGACCCGCTAACGGGCTCAAGCCGCCGTCGCCAAATCGGTAGACGGTCGACAAATCGGCGTCGGAAACCGGCACTTGCGGCAGAGTTTTTGCTCGGGCAACGAAGTCGTCAATCGCATCGGGCGGCACGGTCCGGCATACCGGCTCCGTCAGTCCGCCGTGCGGGGGAATCAAAGAAGGCATTCACGGTTCCTTTTCGCGGCAAACATTCAAAGTCGCTGAAGCTGGCAAGTATAACGGCATGGACGGCCGGAAGCCAATGGGACGAAACTCGGATGATGGCCGGCGTGGTGGATAGTCTACGAATTCTCGGGATTTACGCAACCGCGCAATGGTCGTGAGTTGGCCGGCAGAATCCTTCTTCGGCAGGCTTCTCTTGGCGATCAGATGTTATACATCTGATCGTGCAGTTGCTTCGCCCGTTCCAGCAGGTCGGCCAGCGTGATCTCCTCGAGCATCTTGCGTTGCGCGGCCGCGACGTCCTTCCATGCCTGGGCGAGGACCTTCACCACGGGGGAGTCGGGCGAGGCACTGCTGGTCTGAGCCTCCTCCTTCGAGGTGCCGTCAATGATCTCCATGACGTGGCCGAGGGAGATTTTTTCGGGCGGCACCACCAGTTGATAGCCGCCGGCAGCCCCCCGCACGCTATTGACGAGCCCCGCCCCCTTCAATTGCAGCAGGATTTGAACGAGAAACCGCGGCGGCACGTCGTGCCGCTCGGCGATTCGCCGAATCCGTACCGGTTCGCCCGACCCGTACTGCGACGCCAGTTCGAGCATGGCGATACACGCATATTCCGTCTTGGCAGAGATTTTCATGCAGTTTCCCGCGTCAAATCACCAGAATTGTACATAAGTTCGTGAACAATGTCTAGTTTGACTTGCGGGCGGGGGAAAAGCGAAAGCTTGCGGTACGCCCCTCTCACCGCCATAATGGGGAGCGTGCAGTTGAGAGCAGCCCCATTCCAACCCCTCCCGCCAAGTCCCGCCTAACGACAGGAACTCATGATGACCAAGAAATGCTGGTGCGCCGCCATCGTTGCTTTCGGATCGATTTTCACCGTCTTTTCGGCCACGGGTTTCTCGGCGGATGCGGCCGAGGCAACCTTGGCGCTGGTGCCGCGGCCGCTGAAGGTGGAACGGCGAGAGGGCGCATTTGCGCTCCACCACGATACGGCGATTCTCGTCGAACAGGGTTCCGCCGACGCGGCCAACGTCGGAAAACTTCTGGCCGACCGCATCAATGCCGGCTCGGGCCTGGGACTGGTTGTCTCGCCGACGCAAGGCGCCGCAGTTCATAACGCGATCGTATTGACCACCAAGAATGCCAACGCCGCGCTCGGCGCCGAGGGCTATCAGTTGGAGATCACTGCCGACGGCGCCGTGATCACCGCCGTCAACGGCCCGGGCTTGTTTTACGGCAGCCAGACCTTACTGCAACTCCTGCCGCCGGAAGCCTTCAGTCCGAAGAAAGCGGAGCCGTCCGTGGCGTGGACGCTGCCGGCCCTGCACGTCGAAGACCGGCCGCGGTTCCCCTGGCGCGAACTGATGGTCGATGTCGGCCGTCACTTCTTCACCAAGGACGAGATCAAGAACTACATCGACTTGATGGCGCAGCACAAAATGAACACTTTCCATTGGCACCTGACCGACGACCAGGGCTGGCGGATCGAAATCAAGCGCTATCCCAAGCTGACGGAACTGGGCGCGTGGCGGAAGAACATCGGCTGGCGGCTCGATCCCAAGTCGAGCACCGCCTATGGCCCGGACGGCCGATATGGCGGATTCTACACGCAGGACGAAATCCGCGAGGTCGTGGCCTATGCCGGGCAGCGGTATGTGAACGTCGTGCCCGAAATCGAAATGCCCGGCCACGCGACCTCTGCGCTGGTCTCGTATCCGGAACTTGGTTGCACCGGCGGGCCGTACAGCACCGACGTGCCCGGGGGCATTTTTGCCGATGTTTTTTGCGCCGGCAACGACGGCACTTTCGAGTTCCTCGAAAACGTGCTGACCGAGGTCCTCGATCTCTTCCCGAGCAAGGTCATCCACATCGGCGGCGACGAGGTGCCGATGGATCGGGTAAGCTGGTTGAAGTGTGAAAAGTGCCAGGCGCGCATCAAGAAGGAAGGGCTTAAAGACGTACGGGAACTGCAAAGCTATTTCGTCCGCCGCATCGAGAAATTTCTCAATGCCCACGGGCGAACCCTGATCGGCTGGGAGGAAATCCTCGAAGGCGGGCTCGCGCCCACGGCCGACGTGATGAGTTGGCGCCGCAATGGCGAAGTGGGCGTGGCCGCCGCCAATGCGGGCTACGACGTGGTGATGATCCCCGGTTACCGCTGCTATCTCAGCCGTGGCCAGGGGCCGCTGAGGCCCGCCGGTGCCAGCCCGAATGCCAAGAAGGCCCCCCGCAACTATGACCCCTTGACCTTGCAGATGGTCTACAATTTCGAGCCGGTGGCCGACGGCGTTTCGGAAGACAAGGTCAAGCACATCATCGGCTCGGGCGGCGCCCTGTGGACCGAAGGCACCGCCAATTACGCCCGCCTGCAATTCTCAACCTACCCCCGGGCGTGCGCGATGGCCGAACTCCTCTGGCTCGACGCCAAGCAGAAGGACTGGGACGACTTCCAGAAACGCGTTGAGGCCCACGTTCCGCGGCTGAAGCTCCAGGGCGTGAACTACTACCAAGGGCAGCCGGCTGCGCGTTAAACTCGCCGCTAGGTTGCCTGTCTTCTCAGCTCGGCAGAATTGCTCCAGTCGGCACAAGTGGAACTCGATGAGAAGTAAAGGCGTTCAGCCGGCGGGGTTGGCCGCTGCGCGGATGCCTTGCTAAGGGGACTGTCCCCCGCCGCCCGCAACAACGAGTTCCCATGTCCCGATCGCTTTCCGCCGGTTTGGCAATGCTGCTTGTCGCCTCGGCGCTGGCCGGCTGCGCCCAGCGTTGCGCGTGTGTTGACGGCGGTGCAAAATCCACTCCCGTCACGCCGCAACCGACGGAACTGCGGATCGCGCGGACCAGCCTTGTTCCGGACCTTGCGGCACTGTCCTCATATCAAGCGGTGGATCGGGCGCTGAATCAGCCGGCGGCGGTCAGCCAGTACCGCGTGCTCAGGGCGGAAGAAGTGCAATGTATGGCGGCCGCCAGCGCACCGTTGGCAAAACTCTATGACGGCGAAAGCCAGGCGGTGGCCAACAGCACCCGTCGCCGCGACCAGCGGAGCGCGCCCGCAAAGAGCAAACTGCTGGCCTACCGCGCGGTGGACGAACGCAATAAGGCCGCCGGATCGGCATTGCAACTTTTCTATTCCCTTGCGGAAGCCGAAGCGAACCGCGACGTCCTCGCTCAGACTGTCGCCGAGAGCGACCGGGCCTCGGCCGACTACGACCAGCTCAAGCACAGCGGGCTGAAAACGCCGTTGGACGCGACCGCGTTTCGGCGGCAGAAGCTCGATTGCCTCGATCAGCTAGTCCAACTGCGATCCGCCGTCTACCAAGCGCAAGGCCAGTTGCAGCAGCTCTGCGATCTCCAAGCCGACGAGACCATGCCCATTTGGCCGGAGGCCGATCTGACGGTTTCCGTTGCGCCCATCGACGTCGAGGCGGCGATTGGCCTGGGGCTGGCCAATCGGGCTGACGTCGGCGCCTTGCGCATGCTCAGTGGATCGCTGGACGCCGACTCGCTGCCGGCCGCCCGCGACGCCCTCCAGCCGCTCGGCTCGGGACTCGGAACGTCGATGATCAGCAAGCGACTTTTCGGCGGCGAAGGTCGCGACGCGGACGAGGCGCAGACTCGCCAAGCGCAACTGGCCGATGCCCTCTCTACGACCGAGCGGACCGCCAGCCGCGAGATCGCCGCGGCGGCGGAGAATGTCGAGGCCCAGTTGCGCGGAATCGCCGTGGCCAGGCAGCGGCAGCAACTATGGGCCGAGCGCGTCGCAAACCTCGCGGAGAAGCGCGAAGCCGATGGCGTGACGGCCTTCGATCTGAGCGCCGCCCGACTCGAGCTGCTGCACGCCGAAAGCGACACGATCCACCGCGTGATCGCATGGAAGATCGCCCAAGTAAAGCTCAAGCAGACGCAGGGGTTGCTTGCCGCCGAGTGCGGTTACTGCGTGCCGCAGTGCTGTGAATAGTCCGACTCCACGGACTGAAAGAAGCCAACGAGGGGCGCGTTGAGGCGTGACGCAAGCCGTTCTGACGATTAGGGTTGCAACGCCTCCCGACCGCCGGCCTTGCCGGGCGAGTTGCCGCTGCTATCGCTCGGCGGTAGAATGCCCCGCCTGGAAAACATTACGTTCCCTGAGGGCTATCTCATGCCTAACATCGCCGCCATTCTGAAGGATGAAATTCGTCGCCTGGCCAGAAAAGAGGCGAAAGCCCAGGCTGACCCGACGAAACGGGCCGTCATCCAATATCGCACGGAGCTCATTGGGCTAAAGCGACTTGTGCAGGAACAACAGAAACGAATCGCTTACCTTGCAGCTCGGGGTGAGCAACCGACAAGTGGAACGCAGGCCGAGGAAGGACCGTTGGCCGGGATGCGGTTTTCTTCGCGGTCCGTCAGAGCGCAGCGCAGGCGATCGGGCCTCTCCGCCGAAGATTACGGGCGACTGGTCGGCGTGTCCGCTTTGACGATCTATCACTGGGAGCACGGCAAAGCTCATCCGCGCCATGCGCAACTCGCCGCGCTGATTGGGCTCCGCGGGATCGGCAAACGCGAAGCCGCCAGGCGGCTGAACGCTCTGGACAAACTGGCCGCCCGCAAGCGCCGACGGGCAAGGTAGCGGCGGTAACTCGGCCACGGTCCCCCTTCACGGGGACTGTCCCGATTTTTGCGGCGAAGTCCGCAAAAATGGGACTGTCCCCTTCGGCCCGCGCGCCGTGAACGGTTACCTGCCCTACCCGCTCAACGGCGCTGTGCTGAGAACGTCGTAGATCGGGCCGTCGGGAGTCAGCTTGCTGGAGAAAACCGTGAGCTGGCCGACGTCCAGCCGGCCGGCCTGAAAATCGGCCTGCTGCTGGATGAGCTTTCCCAACTCGGCGATGCCTGGCCCGGCCCCGCGCACACGGCCGATCGTCAAGTGGGACTGAAAGCGGCGGTGCTCTTCGCGATAGCCCAGTTCGGCCAGCGCCGCTTCGACGCGATCGTGCAAGACGACCATCTCTTCCGTGCCCGCGCCGGCGCCCAACCACACGGTCCGCGGCCGGGCCGAGTTGGGAAACGCCCCGGCCCCGCGAAGCTCCAGTTCGAACGGCTCGACTGCGGCCGCGCCCTGCTCGACGGCCCGGCAGACTTCGGCAATTTCGTTCTCGTGAACGTTGCCGAGGAACTTCAGCGTCAGGTGCAGATTGTGCGGCTCGACCCATTTCACCTCCGCCGTCGTGCCGACTAAGCGCGGCAATCAGCTCTTTCGCCCGAGCGCGGATCGGCCCGGTGATTTCCACGGCCACGAACGTGCGGAGGGTCTTTTTCATAATCGCTTCCTTCAAAAACTCAGCATCTTCTTGTACTCTTCCATTCTACGCTCGAGGTCCTGGCGTTGAATCCTGTGCAGGCGGTCGAGGCTGAAATCCTCGACGGTGAAACTGGCCATCAGCGTGCCGTAGGCCAGCGCTTCTTTGAGCGTCTTGGGGTCGAAGTTGCCACGCTCGGCCAGGTATCCCATCATTCCGCCGGCGAAGCTATCGCCGGCGCCGGTCGGATCGATCACTTGCGGCGTCGGATAGGCGGGCAGCACGTACGTCTCGTGCTTGCTGAAGAACATCGCCCCGTGCTCCCCCTTCTTGATCACGACGAAGCGGGGCCCCATGGCCAACACCGTGCCGCCGGCCCGGACCAGATTGTCATCGCCGGTGAGCAATTTCGCCTCGCTGTCGTTCAACACCAGCCCGTCGATCCGTGTGAGCAGTTGCCGCAATCGCTCCGGCTCGGTGCGGATGTAATGGTCCATCGTGTCGGCCACCACGAGCGACGCCCCGGGGCATTGATCGAGCGCCTTGAACTGCTGAACCGGCGAGCCGTTGGCCAGAAAGAGAAACTTGCAGCGGCGATACGCTTCGGGCAGCAGCGGCTCGAAGTTCTGCAAGACGTTCAGTTGCAGATCGAGCGTTTCGCGGTCGTTCATGTTCGGCAGGTACCTGCCGCGCCAGCGGAAGGTTTTGCCGCCGGCGACGACCTGCAAGCCGGCCGTGTCGATACCCCGGGCCTGAAGCATCGCGGTGTACTCCGCCGGCCAGTCGTCGCCGACCACGCCGGCCAGCCGCACGGTGGTGAAGAAGCTGGCGGCATAGGAGAAGAACACGGCCGATCCGCCCACCACGTTGTCGCGCTTTTGGCTGGGCGTTTCGACGCTGTCCAAGGCCACGGAACCGACGACACATAAAGGCATGAAGTTGCTCCTCACCCCAAGTAGAAGCGGCGTCTCGTCGCTTCATTTCTTTTCGGCAAACAAAGTCCCAGCTCCGGTGACGCAGCAGGATGTCGCGCCTATCCTAACGCGCGGCGGTGGGATTTCAAGGTCAACTAGTGAGCGCGCCGGATAGTCCGGTCAGGAGTCAATTTCCTGCGACCAGACTTCCCCACGCTTGCACTATTTGCCGCCGTTCTCGTATACTACAGTCAACGGCAACCAATCACGTGCCGGTCCGAAGTCCGGGGAAGCGGCGCGTTCAGGGCGTCAGGAGGGCCGCGTTATGGTCGAGACTCCGGCTGCAACTTGTCAGGGTAGGGGTTGGGGATGGCGGCTGACGCCCCGTGCCATCCTTGCCGTGACGTTCACCGTCATCTTGGCGCTGGCTTACGGCGCACTCGTTCACAATTGGCCCATGGGGGCCGTGGCCGCCGTTTCGCTGTGGGTTGTTCTTGGGCTTTTGGCGCAGGTGCGCGACCTGTGGAATTGGTCGGACGCCCGCGCCGCGATGACGCCCGAAGAACGATGGGGATGGCGCTTTGATCTCGGTTGGCGGGTGATGGTCGCGTGCGTCATTGTCGCTTGTCTCTGCAATCGACCTGCTGGGTGCCCGCGGCGTACTTGTCTTGGACGATAGCGATGACTGGCTCACCACTGCCTCATCACGCAGTTTTGACACTCTGCTCCTGCAATTCTCGCTGATTGTGGCGATTGCCAGCTCACCGCGATTGGCCCGACGAGGAAAGTGGCATTGGTGGTCACCGGCCGTCGGAGTTTTTGACGGGCTAGTTTCGGCCGTCTTTCTCCTGTATGCGCTAACGGACCTTGTCGTGATCGTCGTGCTCGTACATATCGCTGTATCAGGCATTACCATGGGGCAGCCAAACTACCTCGCGCCCGAGGCTTTGGCTACGTACGGCCCCGCGCACATCCGCCACTTCTTCAGCATCACAACCATGGGCGCTGCGGCAGTTCTGGCGAGTTGCGGCCTGCTTCGGCTGCTTGCCCACCGCTGGCGGCGTGGTGGAGTAGCGAGGTTTGTTCTGGGCGCAGTGCTTGCCGCGACCCTCGCGACGACCGCCATCATGGCCGAAAAGACCGTTCTCGTCGAGATTCCCGCCATCAGCCCTTACATGGCCGAGAACTTTGTCGTGCCCACGCTGCATCAATGCCTCGCCGCCGCTGTGCTTTTGGTATTGTTTGTCGGTGCCGTCGCCCGTCAATGGTCAGGGTCGCCGGGTGCAATCTCCGTAGAGGCGGGTGGCGATTGGCGGCGCCATGAAGAACGGTATTATCACGAGCGTCGTGCTACACTTCTGCTCTTGGCTGGTGCTATACTGGCATGGTTCCTCCTTTCGTCATTTGAGGCGGCTGTCGCGACTTGGCGATCGAGGGGTTTGGATCTATTCTCGTCGCCCTTGCGGTGCGGATGGTTGGCCCTGGTGATCCTTTGCATGAGGGTTTCGTGGCAATTCTCGTCGCCCTTGGGGTGCGGAGGGTTGGCCCTGCTGATCCTTTGCGTGCAAGGCGCGGTTTCCCGCCAAGGGAGCGATCCCGATGCGGCGCCCACGGGCCGGCCCCGTTTGGCGCCGCGCCTCTTTCTGCTAACCGGCGCGGCGCTTCTCCTGATCATCGCCTGCGGCGTGCCGATCCTTGCCGCCTGGGGCTGCGCCCTCTGGCTGAAACTGGGCCAGCTCGGCCCGCTATGGTAGCGGCTATCCCTTCTTCTCGATCTTCGCCCACGTGTTAACCAACGACACCGTGCGGTTGAACACCGGCTTTTCGGCCGTCGAATCGGGATCAACGCAGAAGTAGCCGAGCCGCTCGAACTGGAAGCGGCTGCCGGCGGCGGCCCCCTTGAGGCTCGGTTCCACGAAGGCGGTCACGCGTTCCAACGAATTAGGATTCAGATTGACCTTGTAGTCCTGCCCTGCCGGCACATTGCCCGGATCGGGCCGGGTGAACAGATGGTCGTAGAGCCGCACCTCGGCGGCGACGGCCTGCGCCGCCGACACCCAATGGATCGTGCCCTTCACCTTGCGGCCGTCGGGCGTGTTGCCGCCGCGCGTGGCCAGATCGTAGCTGCAATGGACTTCAAGCGGCTCGCCCGTCTTCGGGTCTTTCACCACGCGGGTGCAACGGACCAGATAGGCGTAGCGCAGCCGCACTTCCTGGCCGGGCGCGAGCCGATGGTACTTCTTGGGCGGCACTTCGCGGAAGTCGTCCTGCTCGATCCAGACCTCGCGCGAGAAGGGAACTTTGCGCGTGCCCATGCCGGCGTCTTCCGGATTGTTGACGGCTTCCATTTCTTCGACCTGGCCGGCCGGATAGTTGTCGATCACGAGCTTCAGCGGCCGGAGCACGCCCATCACGCGCGGGGCGCGTTTGTTCAGGTCGGTCCGAAGACAGTGCTCCAACAACCCGATGTCCACTACGCTATCGACCTTCGACACGCCGATGGTGGCGCAGAACGCGCGGATGGCCTCGGGCGTGTAGCCGCGGCGGCGCAGCCCGCAAATCGTCGGCATCCGCGGATCGTCCCAGCCGTTGACACGGTTCTCTTTGACCAGTTCGAGCAAGAACCGCTTGCTCATCACGGTGTAGGTCAGATTGAGCCGGGCGAACTCGATCTGCTGCGGGGCGAAGATGCCCAACTCGCGGATGTACCAGTCGTAGAGCGGGCGGTGGTTCTCGAACTCCAGCGTGCAGATCGAATGCGTGATCCGCTCGATCGAATCGGACTGGCCGTGGGTGAAATCGTAGGTCGGATAGATGCACCACTTGTCGCCACTGCGGTGATGCGAGGCGTGAAGGATGCGGTACATTACCGGATCGCGCATGTTGAGGTTAGGCGAGGCCATGTCGATCTTCGCCCGCAAGGTGCGCGAGCCGTCGGCAAACTCGCCGGCCCGCATCCGTTCGAAGAGGTGGAGGTTCTCGTCGATCGAGCGGTCGCGGTAGGGGCTGTTCTTGCCCGGCTCGGTCAGCGTGCCGCGGCTCTCGCGAACCTCGTCGGCCGTCAGATCGCACACATACGCCTTGCCCGCCTCGATCAGTTGCACGGCCCAGTGGTAAATCTGCTCGAAATAATCCGAGGCATAATAGAGCCGGTCCTGCCAGTCGAAGCCCAACCAGCGAACGTCCTCCATGATCGAGTCCACGTATTCGACGTCTTCCTTGCAGGGGTTCGTGTCGTCGAACCGCAGGTTGCACAGCCCGCCGAACTCCTGGGCGATGCCGAAGTTCAAGCAGATCGACTTGGCATGGCCGATGTGCAGATAACCGTTGGGCTCGGGAGGAAAGCGGGTATTGACGCGTCCGCCATGCTTGCCGGTGCGGTTGTCCTCCTGGATGATCGCGCGGATGAAGTCGGTGGACGGGGTGGGTGTGGGTGTGCTCATAAGCGTTTCTTCCGTTGACGTGACACGACGCGCTGCAAATCCATCAGGGGTATTGTATCACCCGACCCAATCGCTGCAATTGCCGTTGGCCAGGTTTCAGACGTTATGCTCTCTCCAACGCCCGCTCGATTCGCCGCAGACACCGCTGCCGGCCGAGAATGGCCAGCGTGTCGAACAGCCCCAGGCCGATCGACTTGCCGGTCACGGCCACTCGGACCGGGTGAATGATTTGTCCGATCTTGATTTGCCGCTCGGCCACGAATCGCTGCATGAGCGTTTCGAGGGCCGCAGCGTCGAACGCTTCCGCCGCGGCCAGCCGATCGCGGAACGCCGCCAAGAGCTGCTTGCCTTCGCCCTGGCGAAGGTGCTTGTCGAAGGCCGATTCGTCGTACGATAGTTGGTCGTCGTTCTGGAAGAAATCGGCGAACGCCAGGATGTCGCCCGCCACCTTGATCCGGTCGCCGGCGGCGGCGATCACCTGGTCGAGCGTTTGTCGCTGGTCGGGCGCCGGCGGCGATTGGACCAGTCCGACTTTTTCCAGAAAGGGAGCCGTCAGTTCCGCTTTTCGCCGCGGCGGGAGTTGCTGGAAATGCCAGTCTTCGAAGGCCGCGAGTTTCTTCGGATCGAAGCCGGCCGGCGACTTCACCACCCGCTCCAGCGAGAATTTCTCGATCAGTTCCTGCCGCGTGAAGTGTTCGGCCTTGTCGTCCAGCGACCAGCCCAACAGGGCCAGGTAGTTGATGATCGCCTCGGGCAGATAGCCCACCGTCTTGTAAAAATCGACGATCACCGGGTTGAAAGCGTCGGTTTCGACGGCGTGGCCGATGGCCGCGGCGATCTTCCGCCCATGCTCGACCAGCTCGGCGAAGTCGCGATTCTTCAGATACTTGTCGAGCTTCCGTTTGCTCAGCTTGTTCTTGCTGCCCGGCTCGGCCACGAACGGCAGATGGGCATAGGCCGGCCGCGGATAGCCGAGGGCCTCGATCATAAACACCTGCCGCGGCGTGTTCGAGAGATGCTCTTCGGCGCGGATGACGTGCGTGATTTCGAAATCGCGGTCGTCCACCACGTTGGCCAAATGGTACAGACACGTGCCGTCGGTCCGCTGGATGACATGATCCTGCTCGCTGGCCCACTGGAAGGCCACGCGGCCGCGGACCGCGTCTTCGAGAAGCAGCGTGCCTTCGGCGGGCATCTTCAACCGCACCACGGCCTGCCGGCCTTGCGACTCGAAGCGGGACCGATCGGCGAGCGTTTCGGCCATGAAGCGGCGGCTGTAGCGGAACGGCCGCTTCTCCCGCTCCGCCGCCGTACGCTCGGCCTGGAGCTCCTCGGTCGTGGCGTAGTCGTAGTAGGCATGTCCGCCGGCCAGCAGTTTCTCGACGGCCGCCTGATAGCGATCGAGCCGCTGCGATTGATAATAGGGCGCGAACCGCCCGCCCACTTCCGGCCCCTCGTCCCAGTCGATGCCCAGCCAATGCAGGCCGTCGAGGATCGGCTGCAAGGCCTCTTCGACGTTGCGCTGCTGGTCGGTGTCGTCGATCCGCAAGATGAACTGGCCCCCGTGTTGCCGGGCGAAAAGCCAATTGAACAGCGCGGTGCGAACCCCGCCAATGTGCAAGTATCCGGTCGGACTAGGTGCGAATCGGGTACGGACGGTCATGGTGGATCGTTGAGGATGGGCGGATCGTGGATCGAAGACGTGATCTTACCGCCAAAATCCACGGCCTGCCATGCTACAGGCCTCCCCGCTCGCGTTCGAGACGTGCGTGGAGCAGCCGGTCCTTGAGCGCCTTCCGCTCGGCCTTGGTCAGCTTGCGATTGACGGTGGCGGCAACTTGCGCGGACTGGGGGGAGGCGAAAGCGACCGGCGTGGCCGTTTGTGGCACGCCGGCCCGCTGAAACGTCGGCTGCGGCGACGTGTGCGGCGGGTTGACCTTCACCCACGTCTTGCCCGGCAATGTCGCCGGATTGACGGGCTCGGTCGACGGCTGCGTCGTTGGCTCCTCCGCCGATTTCGGTTCGCGACGCGGCAGAAGTCCCTCGGCATCGAGAATGACGTGCCGCGCGTAGACCGCCATCGCGGCCAGCAGCAGCAGGTTGCCGGCCATTTCCGTGCCGGCCAGGAACATCGGTCCGCCCGGCCCTTCCGGCAGCGAAATCCAATCGAGCCGCACGGCCATGGCCACCGCGTGGGCGGTCGCCGCAGCCGCCAGAGCGGCGATCGAGAGCCGGCTCGGGCGCATGTCCAAGAGGACTCGCGAACCGACGGCCCCCAACACCAGAACATCGAGAGCCGCCCACCAGAGAGACCCATCGCCCACCAGCCGCGTGCCGGTCAGCCCGATCATCAACTCGCGGAACGCTTCGCGGAGGCTGGCGGCCTGGTCGCCGGCCATCACGAACCAGCAGCCGGCCGCCCAGAGCCATACGCGGTACCGGCCCTGGTAATCGTCAACGCGATGACGGCGGACGCTGTAGATCAGGCAAGCGGCCACCGACGCGGCCAGCAGCATCAGCGACGAAAACCAACCACCCAGGCTGCCTTTGGCGGCCAGATCGAGCGCCGCCACCGGCGAACCGCCCTGGGCGACCCGCCGCAACATCCACCCATAGGCAAACTCAAGTCCGACGACGATCGCCACTGCGGCCAACGCCAACAGCGCGAGCGCGGCTGGTCCGCGCGGCGCCAAATCGAGCAGCCGCGGCTGTTGCTCGAGGAACGCGGCGTCGCCGTAGTTCTCCGATTTCGGCGGCAGCGAGTCGCCTTCCGGCGAAATCTGACGCGTCGGCCAGTCGGTGGAGTTCGACAGTTCGTCGGTCAACAACCGACGGCGTCGGACGTCGCGACCACCGAACGAACTGGCAGCTTGGAATGACATGGCAGGGGCACGTCGAGCGCATCTCGATACACTGCTGTTGGAATCGCTCTAGTGGCTCAACCGACCTGAATTGATGGGTGCATTGGTGGGGTCTTAGGTCTTAGGACTTGGGACTTGGACAAGCCCAAGACCCAAGACCCAAGCCCAAAGACCCAAGGCCGATGTAATCCCAACCTATCACGTCAGATCGGGTGGTGCTCTAGTGACTCTGTTTCAGCTTCGGCAGGCCGAGGCCGGCAACTCTACTACGACGCCAACATCTATCCCCGTTTGCCGAGCTTACGCAGATTAGCGATCATTCGCTCGTAACCGGATTGCGGAGCACCCCGATTCGCTCGATTTCCACTTCCACGGTGTCGCCCGGTTTCAGAAAGACCTGCGGTTGTTTGGCGAAGCCCACGCCGGGCGGAGTGCCGGTGAAGATCAGGTCGCCGGGCACAAGCGTGCACACTTGCGAGACGTAAGCAATGAGCTTCGCCACAGGGAAGATCAGGTTCGCGGTGTTCGACTGCTGCATGACCCGGCCGTTGAGCCGGAGTTGGATGGCGAGACGGCCCGGGGCTGAGATTTCGTCGGCCGTGACCAACGCCGGCCCGACCGGGGCGAACGTGTCGAACGATTTGCCCAGCAGCCACTGGCCGCCCGGCTTGCGCAATTGCCAGTCGCGTGCCGACACGTCGTTGCCGCAGCAGTAGCCGCCGACGTGCTCCAAGGCTTTCTCCTCGGCGATGTAGCGTCCGCCCGCGCCGATCACGACGACCAGCTCGGCCTCGTAGTCAACTTCGTTGCTCACCCGTGGCAGCACGATCGGCTGGCCGTCGGCGCGGATGACGTGGGAGAACTTGCTGAAGAACACGGGCTCGGCGGGCGGAGTTTGGCCGCTTTCGCGGGCGTGGTCGGCGTAGTTCAGGCCCACGCAGAGGATCTTCTCCGGCTTGGGCACGATCGGCAGCAGCTCGATTTGGCCCGCCGGCAGCGGTTTTCCGGTCGCCAAGGCATTGGCCGCTCGCCGCAGGCCCGCCGGGCCTTGGGCCAACAGCAGCTTGATGCAGTGCGGGACCTGCGGGTCGGCACGGTTCAGATCAACGTAGGCGCCGTTGCGCAATCCGGCCACGCGCGGGCCGGCGGAACTTTGATAGGTTACAAGTCGCATGATGGGCTTGGAGATCGTGGTGGAAGCAGAGCCGTCGTGCAAGCCGTGAAGTCTAGCCTCCTCATGCCTGCGCGACAAGGGTCGTCGCGCTGCGGCCGAAGGGCTCGGATAGGCCTTTGAAGCGGGCAGATAGGAGTCGAAATCGCAACGTTGTTGCCTTGTGGCAACGCGCCGCAGCGGCGCGGCAGGCCAAACGGGGCGGTAGTACCGCATGATTTTGACCGAAGTCCTTGCGTAACCTAGACTTTCTTGGGCAGTCTATGGTTCTTGCGACTCCGCCGACGAATCTTGAGAAGTGCACCGATGAGTACCACTGTCAGTCCCCTGCCCCAGTCGGAATCTGCTTCCGGGGTTGAACTCTCGACGGCTCCCGCTTCGGCCGATCGTTGGCTGGCGGAACTCCATGCCCTCTTGAGAGAACTGGATGCCGTAACGGCCGCCAGCCGCACGCTGCCCCCCGTATTCAGCGAGGTGGTTGACGACCGGCTCGTGCAGACGCGGCTGGGTGTGGCGGCCGGTCTGTTTGCGGCGTTGCAGTGCAAGAATGCCGCCACCGCCGGACACGCCTTGCGGGTGGCGCTGACTTGTTCGGCGTGGGCGACGCGGCTGGGCCTTTCCGAAGACGAGCGCGACGCCATTGAAATCGCCGCTCTGCTGCACGACATCGGCGTGATCGGCGCCGGACCATATTTTGTTGAAGCCCGGCCTGCTCGACTCGAACGAAGCGGCGGTGATGACCCGTGCTCGCAAGATGAGTTTGGAAATTCTCCGCCGCAGTTGCAGCTCGCCGCACACGCTGGAGATTGCCGACAACGTGTCGGCCTGGTTTGACGGCAGCCGCCGCGATTTTCCGCGTTGCGGCCGCGAGATTCCCCGCGGGGCGCGGATGATCGCCATCGTCGAGGCCTTCGACGCGATGATCACCGACCACGTCTACCGCCCGGCCCGATCGCAGGAGCGGGCGATCGCCGAGTTGTTCGAGTGTGCCGGCACGCAGTTCGATCCCGATCTGGTCCGGCAGTTCGCCGACTTTCACCAGGAAGACCCGATCGCGATTCGCCGCGAAGTGGCCGATCGCTGGTTGCAGTCGCTCGATCCAGAGAGCGCGGCGGCCTGCTGGGAACTGAGCCCCGCGGCCACCGACGTGCATCCGGCGGTCGATCCGATGTTTCAGAGCCGTTTGTTGGACAACATGTACGACGCCGTGGCGTTTATCGACATGGCGGGCCGCGTCGCCCTGTGGAACCGCGGGGCGGAGCGCTTGACCGGCGTGGCCGCCGCCAGCCTTTGCGGCCAGACGTGGCAGCCCGAGTTGCTGGGCCTGGCCGACGAAAAAGGGCATGCCGTCGGCGAAGCCGATTGCCCGGTGCACACCGCCATCCGCTCCGGCGTGCAATCGCTGCGCCGGCTGACGATCCTCGGGCGCGGGCAGCGGTCGGTGGCCGTCGATACCCACGCCATCCCGGTGATCAACGAGCAAGGCATTACGCTGGGGGCGATTCTCTTGTTCCACGACGCCTCCTCGGAAACGTCCCTGGAACAACGCTGCCAAAGCCTGCACGAGAAGGCTACCAAGGACCCGTTGACGCAGGTGGCCAATCGGGCGGAGTTCGATCGCGTTCACGCCACGTTCGTCGCCGCCCACCAGCAGCAACAGGTGCCGTGCAGCTTGATGATGTGCGACCTCGATCGGTTCAAACTGGTCAACGACACCTACGGCCACCAGGCGGGCGACGACGCCATCAAGAGCCTGGCTTCGCTGTTGAAGAGCTCATGCCGCCCCGGCGACCTTGTGGCCCGCTATGGCGGCGAAGAGTTCGTGCTGCTCTGCGCCGACTGCGATAACGCTTCGGCGGCCCGCCGCGCAGAACAGATTCGCAAGGCGCGTCAGCCAAATTACCCATCCCAAGATGGACGGCCGCGCGGTGACGGTCAGTTTCGGCGTCACCGAGATTCAGCCGGGCGACACGCCGGAAACCATGCTCCGACGGGCCGACCGCGCCCTGTTGATGGCCAAGGCCAACGGCCGAAACACCGTCGTGCAACTTGGCAGCGGCAGCCCCGAGAACGCTCCTGTCCCGTCGTCCTCGGGACTGCTCGCCGCCGTCCGCCCCAAGGAGTTTCTCGAACGGGACCTGGTTACGCCGGTCCCGGTCAAGATGGCGATCGAGAAACTGCGGGGCTTCGTCGCCGATCACCAGGCGAAGATCGTGGCTATCGACAACAACAACGTGCGGTTGGAGATCGACGACCGGCCCGTCGGCCGCCTGCGCCGGTTCACCGACCGCCCCGTCGTCTTCCGCATCGACCTCTGCTTCGTCGAGGAGCAGTTGCATTCCGAGAGGCTGACCAACGGTCAACCGATCGGCGCCACCACGCGGACGAAGATCAAGGTGGTCGTCAGCCCGCGAAAGGAGCGCGACCGGCGCCGCCGCGACGTCATGGCCCGCGCCCGCGACGTGTTGATGAGCTTCCGGTCGTACCTGATGGCCTCTGAACTCGACGCGCCGGCGTCCGCCGGCGCGATCGGCCGGGCGAAGCGGATTCTGGCGCCCTGGCTGGGCTCGAAATAGAGTGCTGCCATCCCTGTCCTGTCCGCGATGGGGCGGCAATAAAACCACCGCCCCAACCCGTTCGCGCAGCCCTGCCAACGGCTTAACCGTCGGCGCCGCGCGTCGTGCCATCCCAGGGTTCGCTTGCCCCCCGGCGGGCCCGAGCTAGAATACTGACAGCAATAGTTGTCACTATTCCGTCTTTTGAAAACCGGCCAAACAAGGAGAGAAGAAATCATGGTATTCCGACTACCCGATTTGCCCTATCCGAGCGACGCGTTGGAGCCGCATATCGATGCCTTGACGATGGAGATTCACCACGACAAACACCATGGCAGCTATGTGGCCAATTTGAACAAGGCCCTCGAAGGGCATGAGATCGGAAATCCGAAGATCGAGACGCTGCTGGGGTCGCTCGACACGCTGCCCGAGGAAATCCGCACGGCCGTTCGCAATCACGGCGGCGGGCATGCCAACCATTCGTTGCTGTGGACCATCCTCTCAGCCAAAGGGGGAGGCAAGCCGCGCGGCGAGTTGGCCAAAGTGCTCGACAAGGACTTCGGCGGCTTCGACCAATTCGTCGACGAGGTCACCAAGGCGGCGCTGGGCCGTTTCGGCAGCGGTTGGGCCTGGCTCTGCGTCAATTCCCGCGGCCGGCTGTTGATCGAAAGCAGCGCCAACCAGGACAGTCCTTTGATGTCGGGCCGCACGCCCATCTTCGGCATCGACGTCTGGGAGCACGCCTATTATCTGAAGTACCAGAATCGCAGGGCCGATTACATCAAGGCCTTCTTCAACGTGGTCAATTGGGATGCCGTGACGGAACGATACCTGGAGGCGGTGCGGCGGGCAGAGGCCGTTCGCGCGTCCTGAATCGTTCAAACCCGGACATCCCTGTGTGGGAATCGGCGCGTTCCGACGGTTCACGTCGGTTCGAGGGCCGTATTGCCTCCCCTGCTTGACGATTCCCTGCTGGCCGAATAGGCTAGTTCTCGCTGTTCGCACGTGGCTCAAGGCGAGGACTGGAGGCGGTAATGCATCACGATGTGATCGGAAGCGTGCTGGGCGGACTTTGCAGTCTCACTTTTGCACTGCTACTTCTCGGCCTTTTCATTTGGAGCATCATCTGGGCCTACGGCGATGCCGAAGATCGCGGCAAGTCGGGATGCCTCGTGGCGCTCCTGGTAGCCCTGCTCAGTTGGCCGGTCGGGCTTATCATGTGGCTCGTTTTCCGGCCCGACAAGACCAGCCGCATGTAAGGATTCGTGTCCTCCTGAACTGTCGGTGGGAGTGGGCACAAGTTGCCGCTACTCGCCCGTCTTGCCGCCGGTCTTTGTGGGCACGCCCGCGGTGTGGCAATCGGTGCAGCGCACGCGATGAATGTTGTGCTTGCTCTCCGGCGAGTGGAACGTGGTATCCATCGTGGTCACGTCCAGTCCGCAGTGAGAGAACTTCGGATGACACTGGACGCATGAGGACCGCGCGTCGTTCGAGTGCGGCTGATGGCAGGCGGCGCAACTGAGGCCTTCGTGGACGCCCGCCGGCGTGCGATCGTCGCTGCTGCCCAGGTCGCCATACGTGTCGGGGGCGTGGCACTGCACACACACCCGCTGCCGCGGATCGGTCGAGACCTGAACCGGCTTGCCGTGGTCCTCGATCTTCGGCACGGGCAGGTCGGCCGCGGCAAAATGAGTTCGCTCGCGCCGCGAATAGAGACAAACGGTCTCGCGCGTGTCCGTGGCTGCATCGCTCCCCTTCTTGCGGACCGAGCCCGCGAACGTATGGCCCGGCACGTGGATCTGATGGCAGGCCAGGCAGGGAATTGCCGGGCGGTCGGCCAGCGCGGCGTTTTTCAATCGCCAAGGACCCTTGATGTCCAGCGGCTCGACCAGGTCGGCCACCGCGCCCTCGTAGAACATCCCGTGGCAGCGGAGGCAATCGTCGGCGATCTGCTCGGTCTTGTTGTGCTTTTCGTCGAGAAAAATGGCGGCGTACGTGATCCCGTGGCCGCCGTTTTTCCAATGGCTGAACTCGCGGGCGTGGCACTGGGCACACTGGTTGTTGATGGCCACGACCTGTTGTTCGCTCAGCCGCATGTCGCTGTGGTCGGTGTCGCGGAAGTGGGCGAAGACCCGTTTGAGATTCTCCTCGATGCCGTGAATGCCGGAGGTGAGCGTGCCGCCGTGGCAGCGCTTGCAGGAAACCTCGCGATGCGTCGACGCGGCCCAGCGATTGTAGGGCTCCTGAATCTCGTGGCAGGAAAGGCAGGTCTGCTCGGGCGGAGCGAACTGGAAAAAACACAGCGACCCCGCGCCGGCCATTGCCGCGAACAGCCCGCCCAACAGCGCAATCTTCAGCAGAATCGGTCGCAACCCGGCGCGTTTGGTCATCATCATCGTTGCTATTGGGGCGAAATCCTGAAAGCCACGTCGTGGCCGATATGCAACGCGTGGCTGTCCGTCGGCCTTAACTCGGGGACCGACGCTGTCAATTGCCCGTCCCGGCAATCCACAACCTGCTCGGGCAGAAAGCTGCCGTTCCAGGTGCGATAGAGCCGCACGGAATACTTGCCGTCGGGCAGGCCTGAGATGGTAAACGACTCGTTGGCCACGCTGGTCCGCGGATTGGCCAACCAGCCGAAAATCAGTTTCTTGCTCTTGATCGCCCAGGCGTCGCACTCGCCGGCGGTGATTTCGGCGGGTTCGGGCGCCGCGAGGTTGCCGCAGTCCAGTTCCGCCGCGAAGCGCGAAAAGTAGAGCAGTTGGTTGGTGAGCAGGCTATCGTTCAGCCGATCGGAATAGGCCCACCAGATCGGGCTGGCAGAGAGGCCGTTGGCCAGGCTCGCCCAGAGCGCATTGTGATACATGGCCAGATACTCGGGCATGCCGGGCTCGTAATACGTATGATCCCAGCCGCACTCGCCGAACATCGCCGGCTTGGCGAAATTACGCCACAGCTTTTGGGTTTGCGTCGCGTAATTCTTGTAGCTCAACTGGAGCGGATTCGAGCCCTCCGGATCGGGCTTGCCGCTCTTGAGCATGGGATGCCCCTGGATTTCGTAGAGTTCGCGGGCGGGAATGTCAAAGATCTGGTAACCGCCTGCCCACCATTCCTTGATTCCGCCGCTCTGTGTGCCGGTGGTGGGCCGGCTGTAAGGGTCGTGCTCGTGCAAGAACTGATGGACCTTCCGGCACCACTGCTCGGCCACGGCGTGGTCGCCCTCGCCCCAGCCTTCCGTGCCGTTGATCTCGTCGACGACAAACCAGAGCATCAAGGCTCGGCTATATCCCCAGCGGGCGATGATGTAGCGGTAGAGCTTCTCCTGCCACTTCCACGCCTCGTCGCTCTTGAAGAAATCCGCGGCTTCGGTCACCGAGCGATAGGGATTGTTCCGGTAGCGGGTGTTGCGTTCGCCCCACACGGTCTGGGAAATCCAGGAGTGGAACCAAAGGTTCCAGCCGACGTGCATCTCCCGCTCGTCGCACCATTGGAAGAGCTGATCGAGCCGGGCCGCCAGGTCCTGATCGTAGCGGCCCAAGCCGGTGCCCATGGTTTCCAGCGGCGTGGGGAAGAAGCAGACGAAGTTCGCACCGCACCGCTTCAACTCGTCCAGCCCGGCGGCGGTGACGTTGCCGGTGTCCGGGCCATGATATTCGTCGTTGTACCAGATGCCGACCCCATAGAACGAAGCCCCGTCGCTGTAGCGAAGGTATCGGGCGTTCGGGGCGATCGTCACGAATCCGTGATGGGCCGACGGCGCCGCCTCGAACCTGCCGCGGCCGCCTTCCGCGACGCCATTGCAGTCCTTGACTTTGACGACATAGTTCCAGGTGCCGGTCTCGGTCGGGGCGAATCGCACCATCCACAGGCTGGACCAACTCGACGGATTATAGAACCCGCACACCCGCCACGGCTTGCCCGAGGGCGAGGTGAACTCGGCCCAGAGGTCGATCTGGTCCGGATCATACGGGTTCGTGTAACTCGCCTTCAGATCGACGTGGAGTTCAAACTTTTCATAGAGGCCGACGCTTCCGGAGCCGGAGCGGGCCGACGGTCCGAATCGCGGAGAGAGCGTGGAGCGAACCGAAACGATCGACGGCCCGGAGTCATCGGCGCGGGCGATCGCCGCAACGGCGAGAACCAAAAGAGCGGCCGGAAGTCGAGTTCTTGGGACAAACATTGCGTTTCGCGCCATTTCCCGGGGCTGCCGGCCCCGACATTCTCGCCGTGTCACGAGCGGAACTTGCCGCCTTTCCACTCCTTGGCGATGTGGCCGCCGACCCAATAACCCAGCGCCATGATCGTCAGCACCGGGTTGAAGCCGCCGTTCGTCACGTGGAGGCTGCCGTCGGCCACAAACAGATTGTCGATGTCGTGTACCTGGCCGAACTTGTTGGTGACCGAAGTTTTCGGGTCGTCGCCCATGCGACAGGTGCCGGCCTGATGCTGCCCGCCGGAGAGGCCCAAGCCGGGCGGATTCGGCCAGGTGCTGGCGGCGCCCATTTCCTTCAACAGCCGCTCGGCCTTTTCGGCCATGAACTTGCCAAGCTTCGCCATGTAGGGATGGCGGTAGCCCGAAAGCCGCACCACGGGGATGCCCCAATGGTCTTTCACGCTCGGGTCGATGCTGACGCGAGACTCGGGCACGGGGATTTCCTGCAAGGGGCCGTGCAGTGAGACGAACCGCTTGTAGTATTGGCGCTGAAAATCCTTGTGCGCCTTGCCCCACTTCGCCGCGCCCGGCGGCCGCGTGCCGGTGAACAGGTAGGGCAGCGAGATGAACTCGTTCACCAACGCGCCGCCGCCGATCAGGCCCGGATTGTTGTGGTTGAAATCGCAGATGGCGACGCACGCGCCGGGGCCGGCTTCCTCGTAAATCTCCCGATCGAACAGGCCCGATGCGCCCGAGTAGGCGTGGCCCTGAAGGTTGCGCCCCACCCAATCGCTGTTGTTGCCGGCGCCGTTGGGGAACAGCTTCGACGTCGAGTTCAGCAGCAGGCGGGCCGTTTCGGTGGCCGATGCCGAGACGATCACCAGGTCGGCCGTTTGCACTTGCGGCCGATCGCCGGCGTCGAAGTAGCGCACGCCGGTCGCCCGGCCGCGATCGTCGATCATCACTTCGGCCGCAACGCACTCGGTGCGCAGTTCGCAGTTGCCGGTCCCCAGCGCCCGGGGAATCACCGTGTTCTGCGCGCCGTTCTTGGCATCGACCGGGCAGGCGAATCCCACGCACGATCGCATGTGGATGCACTGGGGCCGGCCGCCGTAGGGCACCGAGTTGCGCAACATGGGCAGCGGAAACGGATGCCAGCCCAGCTTCTTGGCGGCCTGCTCGAAGAGCCGGCCGTCGGTGTTGTACGGAAACGGGGGCATCGGATGCGGCTTCTTCCGCGGCGAGGCGAAGGCGTTGGGCGATTCGTCGCCCGCCACGCCGATCTCCCACTCGGCCCTTTCGTAGCAGGGCTCGAGGTCGTCGTAGCTGATGGGCCAGTCGGCCAGCGAATGATCCTTCAGATCGGCGGCCAACTCGCGATAGGTGCTCAGCATCTTGAAGTCCTGCGGCATGAAGCGCCAGGCCATGGCGCCGTAGGAGACCGTGCCCCCGCCGACGCACGCCGCGTTGTTGCAGTAGGGCTTCTCCGAGGGCAGCACGATTTGCGTGCTTCCGTCGGGGCGGACCAGCACGCGGCGGTAACGCTCGTCGTCGGGACCGAACGCGTTGCCCAACACGGTCGTGCGCTGCGAGATGAGTTCGTCGTCGTTATGCTCGTCGAACGACTGCCAGCGGCCTCGCTCCAGCAGCACGACGCTCAAGCCGGCCTGGGCCAGTTCGTTGGCGACCACGCCGCCGCCCGCGCCGGCTCCGACGATTACTGCGTTGACGTGTCGTAATGCCACTGGCCACCCTCACGGCCGACGTTCCGTCGGCTGCTCAACGAACCGCATCCGCTTTGTCGGCTTCCTCCGGGAATCGCGCAAGGTTGTTCAACGGTGTTCCGGATACCGATTTTGCCCGAGGATTCGCGGATATTCCAGGCCCAGCATCCGGTAGCTGCAATAGTTCTTGTTGCCGCCGTGCCGCGGGCTGCCGTAGAAGCCTTGCATCGTGTGCTCGCGCACCAGGTTGAAGAACTCGGCAGCCGAAGGGTCTTTCCACAGTTCCTTCGGCGCCCGATCCGCTTCCAACGACTTCAGCAACTCGGTTTGATCGTCCCAGGCCAACTTCTCGAACGGCTTGCCGTGCATCTGCTGGCTGGTTTGCCGGAGGCTGAGCAGGCCCGAACGGTATTTCTCCTGAAAGCGGCGGTAGGGGCCCGCCAACTGCAAGTCGATGAAGTAGACCACTCCGGCCCCCTTGGCCCCGGGGTCTTGATCGGCTGGGATGATCTGCTCGGCGACGGCCTCCACCAGCGGAACTTCGTCCGCGGTGAGGAACTTCCATCCGCCCGGCCGCGAACGATCCATCCGACCGATCAGCAGCGAGCCGGCAACTCCGGTCGCCGCCCCGCCCGCGACGATCGACAGCAGCTTGATGGCGTCGCGCCGCGAAGGCAATCCGCTCTGGGTTTGGGGATTCACGATGGCTTCTCGTCAAACAGCTTGCGTACGTACTGGCAACTGATCTTCAAGCTTTCGCGGATCGGCCGGGTGGGCGTGAAGTTCTTCTCGAAGGCCAGCTCGATCACGGCGTCGCCGTGGAAACCCGCCTCGCGCAAGGCTTTCGCGATGCCGGGATAATCCATCGCGCCCTCGCCCACAGCCTCCGACCATTTCGCGTCGGCCGTCTGATCGCGGACGTGGCAGAAAACGATGTGCGCGCCGAACTCGCGGATGAAGGCCACGGGATCCACCTTGCCGCGGGCCAGCCAGCCGAGGTCGGGCCCCAACTTCACATCGGGGATCCGCCCAGGCTGCCCTTCAAATCGTAGCAGTCGTCGGCGATCTCATAGGTGTGGTTATGCAAGTTGAGTACCACGCCGTTGGCCTTTCCAAAGGCGATGATCTTGCGCAGAGCTCGGCTTGGGCGTCCAACTCGTCGGCCGTTTTCTTGTGCCGGACCTGGCCGACCGACGTGCCGAGGGTCCGCCCGCCCAACTTGGCCAGCCGCGTAATCACCAGCTCGGCGTCTTCGAGAATGGCGTTGTGCTTGGTGCGGTCGAACATGTTTCCGCTGAACGAGGAACCGATGATCGGCAGATGGTGCTTCTCGCTGAGCTCGCCGATCCGTTCGACCGCGCCGTCGGCGTGCAAGGGCTCGGGCATCAACTCGATGCCGTCGAGTCCGGCATACGCGCATGTCGGCAAAGATATCCGGAAGGATGGGGGTGATGTCATGCTTGGGCAGCGGGGCCGCGTACACCCAGGGATTTCCGCCCACGACGACACGACCGGCCGAAGGCTTTTCTTCCGCCGCCCACAGCGACGGGGCACATTGGCTTGCCGCCAGCAGGGCGGTCGCCGAACCGAGGAACTGACGCCGCGAGAGTCCGTTAACCTGTTGCATGGCTGCGCCTTAAGGAGGGTTGGACGGAGGGCAATCCGTCGTGGAGGGATGGCCACCGATCAGAGTCGATTATCGCATGTTGCGGCGCGCCTTTCAACCGCTGGCCATCGCACGCGGATATACGCCGGCGCAAAAAAGAAGGGGCGGGGGCTTGAACCCGTCCCTTGGAAAGTTCGGTTATGCCGCTAAACCACGGCAAATCTTGTCTTATTGCGGCTTCGCCGCCGGGTGCGGTTCCGTCGTGGACATGGGATTTGGCCCCATGGTGCGATCGGTCTGGGAAATGATGTTCCCTCCGCCGGTCAACATGCCGCCGCTGACGTTGCCATTGATCGGGTAGCCCTGGCTGTAGCCGTTGGGCATGCCGTAGCCACCGCCGCCGCAACTCCGGCAGCCGCCGGTGTAGTTGCCGTTGCAGTCGCACGGATCCCAACAATCGGGCGGGTCGCTATAGAAATCGCCCCAATAACGCTGGCCGCACGACCGGCCGCACCAGCAGTCGGGACAGAACAGCGCGAACACGCAGCTCAGAGGACCTCGGTACCAGGGTCGGCCGCAACAGCCGTTGCCGCACGGATCGGCGCACGGGTCGCCACATTGGCCGCAAGTGCCGCAAGTGCCGCAGGTACGGCAGACGGGCCGGCGGCACGGTCGGCCGCAGCACCCATCGCACGGCGAATCGCAAGGCGAACCGCAATCGCCGCAGCAGCGTGCACCCCCAACGCCCCACCCCGGCCCGCACGGCGCACGCCGTGCCGGCCCGCAGCCGCAACCGCAATCGTCACCGCAATCGCCGCAGCATGTGCCACAACAGCCGTCGCGCATGGCGCAAGGACGCCAGCAGAAGATGGCTTGGCCCAGGCCGCAGCCGGTCGCGCTTAGGAGCATGCCCGCCAGCAAACCGCTCAGTAAAATCCGTTTCACGATTCAATTTCCTTGTTCAAAGGAACCTAAAAACAGTCCTTCAACAGGCGTTATCGTCCGAAAATTCGTCAGAATCAAGAAAAACGTCAAAACTGCGAACATCCATACAAATTGTGAGGACTCCCCGGTTTATCTGGTTCTCCAGGCTCTCCACGGCATGCCTTTCTTTGCCTTCACGGCGGAGAACATGAGTGTTTTCCGCTGCGGACGCAATTGTTTTTTAGACCCAGGCGGGCCGGTTCTCGCGGCAATTGGCGTCTTGCGCCGGAATGGTCCTTCCTCCCTCACAGAGAGGGGCCGGTCAAGGCCGCTCAGGGCTGACGAAGCATCGCCCATCGACTATAATGAGGTTCGATTGGGCGACAGAGAGACGACGTTGCAACGGCCGCCGGCTGTTTTTCACGATCTTGTGTTTCCGGCAGTCAGTCGTCGCCCTGTGAGGAGCGTGAACGTGTCGCACCGACTTTCGACCATCGAAGCGGCCATCGAGGCCATCGCCGCCGGCCGGGTCGTCATCGTCATGGATGCCGAGGACCGCGAGAACGAGGGCGATTTCATCTGCGCGGCCGAAAAGGTCACGCCCGAGATCGTCAATTTCATGATTACCCACGGCCGGGGGCAGCTCTGCATGCCCATCCTGCCCGAAGTGGCCGACCGGCTCGATCTGCCGCCGATCGTCGAAGAACAACACGGCCCCGCTGCAGACCGCCTTTACCGTGCCGGTGGATCATACAGCGGTCCGCACGGGCGTGACCGCGCCGGAGCGGGCCCGGACGATCCGCGAGATTCTCAACCCGCGAGCAAGCCGTCCGACTTTCGTCCGGCCCGGCCATCTTTACCCGCTGGTGGCCAAGGAAGGGCGGCGTGTTGCGGCGCGCCGGGCATACCGAATGTGCCGTCGATCTGGCCCGGATGGCCGGGCCTGAAGCCGGCCGGCGTGCTGATCGAAATCCTCGGCCAGAGCGGCGATCGGGCCACCGCCGAGGAACTCTATGCCCTGGCCGAAAAGTTCCACCTGGAGATCATCACCATCGAAGCGCTGATCCGCTACCGCCGCCGCAGCGAGAAGCTCGTCTACCGGCTGGCCGAGGCCAACCTGCCGACGCGCTACGGCCCGTGCCGGATCATCGGCTACGGCGTGCGGTACGAAGACCAGGAGCCGATGGCCATCGTCTTGGGCGAGCCGGCCGCGCGGCCGGAGCCGCTGGTGCGGCTGCACTCGTCCTGTTTCACCGGCGATCTGCTGGCCTCGCTCCGCTGCGACTGCGGCGACCAACTCCACTTGGCCATGCAGATGATCGGCCAGGAAGGGGCCGGCGTGCTGGTCTATCTGCCGCAGGAAGGCCGCGGCATCGGGCTGATCGAGAAGATCAAGGCCTACGGCCTGCAAGACCAGGGCATGGACACGGTCGAGGCCAATCTGGCGCTGGGCCACCAGGTCGACAGCCGCGATTACGGCGTCGGCATCCAGGTCCTCAAGGACCTGGGGCTCTCGAAGGTTCGGCTGTTGACGAACAACCCGAAGAAGACCGACGCCTTCATCTACGGCGGCTTCGATCTGGAAGTGGTCGATCAGGTGCCGATCGTCGGACCGATCCACGAGCACAACGCCCGCTACATCGCCGCCAAGCGCGACAAGTTGGGCCACAAGCTGCCGTAGATCGTCTTTCCAGACGCGGCTACCGGAAGCGACGTGAACCTTATCCTATGATGCCACGATCTCTTAACCTTGCGACGCCTGCAGCGCCTGGTCCAGGTCGGCCAGGATGTCGGCGATGTCTTCCAGCCCCACGCTCACGCGGATGTAATCGTCGGTGATGCCGGCGGCCTTCAGTTCTTCGGGCGTCTGCTGGCTGTGGGTGGTGCTGGCGGGATGAATGACCAGCGTCTTGGCGTCGCCGATGTTGGCCAGATGCGAGGCGAGCTTGACCGCTTCGATGAACTTTCGGGCCGCGGCGCGCCCGCCCTTGATGCCGAAGCCCAAGATCGATCCGCATCCCTTGGGCAAATACTTCTGCGCCAGCTTGTAACCGGGATGCGACGGCAGCCCGGGATAGTTGACCCAACTCACCAGGGGATGCGATTCGAGATGCTTCGCCACCGCCAGGCCGTTCTCGCAGTGGCGCGGCATCCGCAGATGAAGCGTCTCTAGTCCCTGCAAGAACAGGAAGGCGGTCAGCGGGCTCATCGTGCCGCCGAGGTCGCGCAGCCAGTGCGTGCGGCAGGTGATGATATAACACAGTTGTCCCACCGTCTGGTGAAACACCGTCGCCGTGATACGACGGATCGGGCGCGGTGAACTGCGGCCACTTCTCCGGCTGCTTCGTCCAATCGAAGCGGCCGCTGTCGACGATCACCCCGCCGATGCTCGTGCCGTGGCCGCCGATGAACTTCGTCGCGCTGTAGACGGTAATGTCGATGCCGTGCTCGAAAGGGCGAAACAGCACGGGCGTCAGCACCGTGTTGTCGCACACGACCGGCACGCCCTGGGCGTGACTCGCTTCGGCGATCGCCTGGTAGTCGAGCACGTCGTTCTTCGGATTCGCCACCGTCTCGATGTATACCGCGCGGGTGTTCGGCCGAATGGCGCCGGCGATGTTTTTCGGATCGGTAGCATCGACGAACGTCACGTCGATGCCCAGCCGTTTGAAGGTCTGGCCGAGCAAAGTGATGGTTCCGCCGTAAAGCGCCGCCCCGGCCACAATATGGCCGCCGGCGTGAACCAGGTTGAACAGCGCCACGGCGATGGCCTGTTGCCCGCTGCTGAGCGCCAAGGCGCCGATGCCGCCGTCCAGCGACGCCATGCGCTGCTCGAACACGTCGGTAGTCGGGTTGGCCAGGCGGGTGTAGATCCACCCCATTTCCTTCAGGGCAAACAAGTTGGCCGCTTGCTCCGTGCTCTTGAAGACGAAGCTGGTCGTCTGATGAATGGGCACGGCCCGGGAGCCGGTAACCGGATCGGGCACCTGCCCGGCATGCAAGGCCATTGTCCCCATCGCTTGCGGTACTTTCGCTTTAGCATCCATCGCTTCATACTCCTTTCAAAAATAAGTCTTGTCATACGCTATCCGCTGGACGGTTCGTCTTCAAGCGGGGGTACATGGCGTTATGAGAACCACCCGACAAGAGGGGCGATAATAATTTCGATTAAAAAGACAACGGTGGGCGCCAGCGATCGCAGATTCTTTTCTATTCTACGAACGGAAGTCGTTCCGGGGCGACACTAATATGGGTAGGAGGTAACTCATGCGACTAACCTTGCGAACCATGCTGGCGTACTTGGACGGTATTCTGGAGCCGAGCGACGCCCAAGATATTGGGAAAAAAGTCGAGGATAGCGAGTTCGCCTCGACATTGATGCACCGCATTCGCGACGTGATGCGGCGGTTGCGGCTGGGGGCGCCGAGTCTGACCGACCGCGGTCCGCATCTTGATCCCAACACGGTGGCCGAGTATCTCGACAATACATTGCCTTCGGAGCAGGTGACCGATTTTGAGAAGGTTTGCCTCGATTCCGACGTGCATCTGGCGGAGGTCGCTTCCTGCCATCAGATTCTCACCTTGGTGTTGGGCGAGCCGGCGGAGATCGAGCCTGCCAGCCGGCAACGGATGTACTTGCTGAAAGATGCCCCGGCCGAGGTCCACTCCGCCGGGGCTGCGGCGGTAGAGCCGGCTCCGCCGGCCGCGGGACACAGCACGCCGCCGCCGTTGCGCGTCGCCGAGGCCGTCGAGTCGGACGTTCGTAAGCCGCGTCCGAAGCCGACCGTGCCGCAATATCTCCGCGAAGAGCCCAAGAAGCGCCGCTGGGTGCCGATCACCGCGCTGCTGGTGGCGGTGGTTTGCTTCACGTTGGCTGTGCTGAAGGCGTTTGGTCAACTTGAGAACCACACCCCGATGGGCGATTTTCTGGCGCGGCTGGGGCTGGTGAGCGCGCCGACGGAAGTCGCCGGTGGGCCAGGCGCAACAACGGCGGAAAAAGCGGCCGGGCCCCGGGGAATTTCGGCTGCTAAGCCCGCCGCCGAAGAACCTGCCGGAAAGCCGGCAGCCGAGCAGGGCGGCGCGGCGCCGAAGCAAAACGCCGGCGAGTCGCCCGACGGGACGGCGAAGGCGCCGAGCACCGAGCCGATACTGCCGCTGCCCCCGGAAACCGCCAAGGCGCCGGCGGCAGGTCCGCCGAGCAAACTGCCCGAGCCGCCGCTCGAAACCGCGACCGAGCCCACGCTGCCTCCGCCGCCCGATGGTGAAAAGGCGAAGCCGGACGGTGGAACAGCCAAGATGCCGCCGCCGAAGCCGCCGGAAGAAAGTGCCCTGCTTCCACCCGAGCCGCTGGGACGACTGATGTCGAGCGATCAGGCATTGTTGAGTTACGACCGCGGCGCCGGCTGGACCCGCGTCGGCGCCAACCAGATGTTGGTGCCCGGGCGGCTCTTGACCCTGCCCACGTATCGCGCCCGGGTCACGTTGACGCTGGGCGTAACGCTGGACTTGCTCGGCGGGACGCAGGTCGAACTTTTGGGAAGCGGCTCCGAGGAGTTGCCGGGCCTCCGCGTGATTTATGGCCGCGTGGTGATGATGCCGCTGGTGAGGGCGGGCTCGCGGCTGCGTATCAAGTTCGGCGACCGCAGCGGCGAGTTGGCGTTCACCGACGCGGATTCGCAGGCGGCGTTGGAGGTGCGACGCGTGCGCGTGCCCGGCACCAAACCCGAGGGCGACTCGGATCACATCACGGCCGAGTTGTACGCCATCACCGGCAGAATCTTGTGGGACGAGATGCCGGCGGAAAAGCGGCGGGGCCGGTGCAATTAGCGCCCATGCAGCGGATCAGCTTTGACGCGCAGATAACTTCGCCGGCCATGGCCGTCAAGGAGGCGCCCAAGTGGGTTTCGGCCGACATGATCCCACAGTTGGATCGCCGGGCGTCGGCGACCATTGCGCAGTCGCTTCCCAGCGACCAGCCGGCCCGGGTGAAATTGTTGGAACTGACTTTGCGGCCGCAGAAGGAAGTGCGATGGCTGGCGCTGCGTTGCCTGGGTTACGTGGGCCAATTCCATGAAATGGTCTCTGCGCTCAACGATCCGCTCCATCGGCTCGACTGGCCCGATTACGTCGAGCAACTCTGCGAGGCGGTCGCCCGCGACTCGGCGTCGGCCGCCGCCGTGCGACAAGCTCTGGAGAAGCAATATCCGGATCAGGCCGCGCCGATGTACCGGATGCTGTGGGGCTACACCGATGACGATCTGCAAGGCGGCAGCGACAAGGACCTGGTCAACGGCCTGGACGACGACCTGCTGGCCGTCCGCGTGTTGAGCATCTGCAACCTGACGAAGGTGACGGGGCTGGGCAAGATTTACCAGCCGGAGCAACCGGCCGCCAAGCGAAAGCAAGCCACCGAGCGTTGGCGGCAGCGGTTGAAGGCCAACGAGATCCGCGTGAAGACGCCGGAGGAAAAGGTGGGCGCGACGGCTCGCGAAAATGCCGCCGAGATGGCCCCTACCGAGCCGGCGCCGTAGCATGGTTGCCGTCTCTGCGAATCGCGCTACAGCAACAGCAGCAGCGCCGCGCCGCCGAGCATGGGCACGGCGAAGAACAAGGCGATGCGCAGCAGCAAGCGCCAGCCGCCCAACAAGCCGGCAATGCCCGCTTTCGTCACCAGGTTGGCCATCGCCGCCACCACAATCATCCGCCAACCGTCGGAAGCGATCCGCGGATCCGTGAGCGACATGCGCGCCGTCGAGAGCGTAATGGCGTCCATTTCCGTCAGCCCGGAGAGAAACGCCACCGCGTAAAGCCCATGGCCGTTCCAGTAATACTTTGCCACGGCCATCGCCAGCAGCACGGCGGCGTACATCACGGCGAAGACCATCGCCGACTTCAATTGGGTGGGGTTCTGCTGTTCGGGCAATTGGGCCGGCTCCCGCCGTAAACGAAACCACAGCAGCACTGCCGGCAGCAGCGTCAATAGCATGAGAATTGCCATCGGCAACAGGACGCTTTGCAGGAATTGCTGCGACACCACCGCCACCGCGACCAAGATCCGCACGTACATCACCGCCGACGCGATGAGGATCACGACCGACGCCGTGCGGGTGGCCGTCGCGTCGTCGCGCGTGCCGCGAGCGTAGCTGACCGTGGTGGCCGTGCTGGAAATGGCCCCGCCGAGGATGCCGCCCAGCAGAACGTCCGCGTCGCGGCCGAAAAACTTGTAACTGATGTAGCCGCCGAGGCTCATGCCGACGATCAGCACGACCATCAACCATGTCTCGAAGGGGTTGAACACCGCGAACGGCCCCGGCTGCTGGCTGCCGCCGGAAACATGCACCGGAGCAGGCGCAGCGGGATCGTAGTTTTGATCAGGCAGCACCGGCAGAATAACGCACGTGATCAGCACGAACTGCATGATCGCCCGCAAGTCGGCATCGCCCAATTTCTTCGCGATGCCGTGCAATTCCGGCTTGAACTGCAGGAGGACGGCCACGCCGCCGCCGACGGCCACGGCCACCGAGAGCGGGCCGACCACCACGCAGTGCCGACGGCATACATCAACAGCATGGCTACGTCCGTGGTGGTGCCCGGATGGGGGTCGGAAGAGGGGCCAGGTCGATGTGGTAGCGCTTCGGGCGGGGTTGGCCTGCCGTCGGCCGAACGAGATGGCCTACAACGATCACGCCACGACGCCCCCCAAGCCGGCGGCCACGATCCAGCTTTCCTGGAGATGGACCGCCAGCATGGCCGAAACGCACCCGAAGACCGTAACCAGCGGGAAAGTGCGCATGCCGGCAATTCCGTTGGCCACATGCTCACGTTGCAGGCCGACCAGCAGGCCCAGCAGAACGGCGATTCCCAATTGTTGAAAGTCCGGTTCCATCAGGACAAGTTTAGCACCGGCGATTGCGGCCGCGCCACGAGAGTTTCCGGAACGAATAGTTGCCAGAACCACCCGTTAGTGTTAGAATGACAGCCATGGCTCGTCGTCCGATAAGACTGCCGAAAAGCGCGATGGTGTCGGTGGTGCCAAGCAAACCCAGGGCCCGGGTCGACCCGACCCGATGGCCGATTGCGGCCATCATCATGACGGTCGTGCTGGTCGTCTACGTGGCGACGGTGTATTTCCTGTTTCGGCCGGCCCAGCCGTTGGTCGGGCAGCGGCTGTTGGGACTGAGCTGCGCCTTGTTGGCCCTCTCGCCGTACCTGCTGTTCACGCGGCAGAGGAGCAGGGCGAAGATCGATCTGTTTCGTGCCCGGCTCGCCCAGCGTACCGATTTTGGCAAGCAATTGGCACGGCGCATCCGCCCCGCCGGCGTACCATCATGCTTCCGGTGGTGGGGGAGACAAGCATCCGCTTGCTGGGCGGCTTCGCGGTGTTCGCCGTGATGTTCCTCTGGTGGTGGACGCCGCTGGCGCCGGTCCACGTGAAAGAGTGGGTGGTCGATGATCTGACGGTGCCGCTGGGGGAAGAAATTCTGACCGTGGCGATGGTGGTGCCCAACGGGCGGATTGCCGTGGTCGCGCCGCCAACGGTCCCGCCTCGGGCGCAGCAACTGGCCAAATTGATCAAGGACACGGCCGGGCCCTACGACCGCGGGTTGAAGGCGATCACCGAAGGTCGCTTTGCCGATGCCCGCGAGTTGCTGAAGACCGCCGCCGAGGAAGGCAAGCCGGATCCCATCCAAGTGGAGCTTGCCCAGGCCCTGAATGAGATGTATGCCTGCCGGTTTGTGCAAGCCGCGGAAGCCTACCAGGACGTCATCCGAAAGAAACCCGATAGCGTTCTCTATCATCTTCAGGCTGCCGTCGCCTGGCTTCATATCGGCAAGGCGGAACTTGCCGAGCCTTTGGTGACGCGGGCCCTCATGGCGCAAGAAGAAAAAGTGCGGGGAAAGGGCAGTGAAAAGGAACCCGACGCCGACCGCGATTTGGCCTATTGCTTGCATGTCCAGGCCGTGCTGCGGGTTAACCAGGGAAGACAATTCGCCGACGCCGCTGCGTCGTGCGCGGGCGAGCAAACTTGCCGACAAGCCGATGCTCGCCGAGGGCGATTACTGCTTCCAGGCGGCCAGTCTGAACAACCAGGCCGTGCTGTATCTTTTGGACGGCAAGCATCCGGGAGCCATCAATGGCTTCGATGAAGCGCGGCACACGTGGGCCCAGGCGTATGGTCTGCGGCATCCCTCGGTGGCGATCGCGTCGAGCAACCAGGCGATCGTGTGCATCTTGGACGACAAGTTCCGCGACGCCGAAGAGGCCGTCTCGCGCGGAAAGCATTGTCCGCGCGCTGGCGGTCAAAGAGCAGCCGGTGGCGGCATATACGTTGTTGGCCCGGGCGTTGCTGCGCGAAGCGCTGGGACAATACGACAGTGCATTGACCTCCGCCCGGGATGCCTCGACCATCATCGATAAAGCGCTGCCGCAAAACGCCCCGGCCAACGTTCCGGCCCTGGACGTGCTGGCGCTGGTGTACATGGACCGCGCCCGCTACTACCGGGCCGATGCCCGCTGCCGCCAGGCGCTCGATCTCAGCCGCGACATCTGGGGGCAGCAACACCCGTTCTCGGCCCAAATGCTCAGCCGCCTGGCCCAAATCAGTCTCGCCGATCAACACTATTCCGAGGTGGATAATGCCTGCCGTCAGGCGCTCGATGTATTCCAGCTTGCCCTCGGCCAGGACCATCCCGAGGCGGCGACCGTTTTGAGCGTCTGGGGAGAGGCGGAGGCCGAACAGGGTCATTTCGCCGAAGCCCGCCGCGACCTCGAAAAGGCCTTGAGGATCCGCGAAGAATGGTTTGGCAGGGAACATCTCGACGTTGCCGACACCCTGACCAGCCTCGCCGCCTTGGAGCGAAGCCGAGAGAATACCCCCAAGGCAAACGAGGAGTACAAACGCGCAATCGCCATTGATGAGAGCTTGTTGGGCGGCGACCACCCCGCTGTTGCCCGGCTGTTGCGCGACCAGGCGGAGATCTTGGTGGAAGAGAAGAAATTCAACGAGGCGGCGAAGTGCCTGGATCGGGCCGTGGCGATTCAAGAAGCCTTGTTGCCGCCTTCGCACCCCCACTTGGCGCTTACCTTGGAATCGTACGCGGCGCTGTTGCGGGCGAGTAATCCGGACGATACGCGCCGCGCCGACGATATGGAAACGCGGGCCAAAGCGATCCGCGAACTGCACACTCAAGAAGACCGGCCCGATCTTTGACCGCCGGCGTTACTCGGCCGGCGCCCTTTCCGTTTTCTTTTCCTGCGCGAGGTCGGCCAGCCATTTCGCGCAGGAGGTCGCCGTAGTAGCCGGCCGACGACGCGTTGTGCTCGTAGACGAGCCGGGCCTTGGCCGTCTCGCCGGAGGCCTCGTAGGTGCGGGCCAAATTGTACTGGGCCCCGACGAGCCAGGGGCTGTTGGGCACGCCCTGGAGCGTGCGCACGCCAAAGTAATCGATCGCCGCGTGATAGTTGCCGCGCTGATAGGCGATCAGACCGGACCAATAGCTGGCCGCCTGTTTGCCTTGCAAAGAGAGCAGTTTTTCCACCTCGTGGGCCGACGAGAGGACAAGTTCTTCGTTCGAGGGACGAGCGTGCTGGTAGAAGTAGATTGCGCCGTCGTTTTCACCGACGAACTGGCCTTTCAGGTGTTCGATCCGCCCTCGGTACAACGGCGCCGCGGGAAGGCAGAAAAACGGGCACAAGGCGACCAACCGCGCCTGCACGCCCGGCCAACTCAGGTGCGACCGCTGGGCGAGGATCTCGAAAGGCCCCGGCCACAGTCGCACCTCCGCCACGTGGGCGACGGCCTTCCACGCCTCCGCCTCGGCGGCGGGCGAAGTCGTCAAGACCATCTTCTGCCCGCCCACCAATCGCGATTCGAGCAGCTTCATCCGCCGGCTCAGGTAACTGGGCGAGGCCTCCAGCATCACGACGACGTGCTCGAGTTGTGACGCCTTGACCGCGTACGCGTGCTCTTGGTCCACATCCAATTGCCGCAGCACCCTTTCATCAGCGGCGGCCTCGGCCAACGTGGCGGGCCGGATCGCTAGTTGGCCGTGGGCGTCAAGCGTCACTCCGCCCGGCGCGGGAATCGGCAAGCCCAGGACCGGATCGAACAGGTAGGCATTGCCTTCGATCAACACGGCGACGCACCAGGGATGAACGGCTTCCTCTCCGGCGGTGCCCTGCGACGCGGCCGGAGGATCGCCCGCCTTGCCGTTTTCCGCCGCGGACGTCGAGGGCTCGTGCACGGCGATCATGCCGGCGTTGATGCCCAACTGCCGGGCCAGTAGCAGGAAGACCCACGCGCGTTCCGTGGCCGTGCCGCGACCGAACAGCAATGTCTCCCGGGGAAACAGCGGAATCCGGTTCGCCGTGCCGGAATCGATCTGAATGTTGCGGACCGTCCAATCGAAAAGGCTCTCGGCCTGTTTCAGTTCGTCCAGCGCCTCGCCGCGCGCCCAGCGGCCCACGTCGCGAAGCCAGACCGCTTCCTGCAATACGGCGCCGTCGTAATGGGAGAACTCCATCTTGTCCAGGTTCGCGACTTGCGGCAGATCGGCCAGCGGTTTCGGCAGCGAGGCCACCAGCGGATCAAGCGTCCAATTGGCCGGCGGCGGCTGCGTGCGAATCCATTGGTTCAGCCGGTCGATCGCCTGCCGGAGCATTTCCGGCTCGGGCCAGGCGGCCGCCAGGCGGTCAATCGCATTTTCCGCTTCCGCCTCTTGCGGCTGCTTCTGCGGACCCAGCCGCTCCTGAATTTGCTGGAAGATGTCGGCCGCCGAGTACTGCTCGAGATGGTTCAGGCTATCGACGGCGTAGGTGAGCATTTCGTCTCGAAACGGGGCCGCCACCGCGCCGCCGGTCGGATCGCCCGGCTCGTTCGTTCGTGGCGCCTCCTGACGGCTTTGGCAGCCGATCAGCGGCAACAGAAGACCAAGCAAAACGGTTACAGCCGCGGTTTTCGGATCGACGCTTTTCAAGGGGTACACTCCCTGGAATGATCAAGTGAATCCAGAGCGCGACGAATGGCCCTCAGGCGTCGCAACAAGGGGGCAAACTCGTCCAACGGAACCATGTTCGGGCCGTCGCTCGGCGACGCTTCCGGCTGGGGATGCGTTTCGAAGAACAGACCATCGACGCCCAGAGCGACTGCCGCCCGGGCCAACGGCTCGATCATGGCCCGATCACCCCCGGTGGCCGCTCCCAGTCCGCCGGGCTGCTGTACGCTGTGGGTGGCATCAAAGATCACCGGCACGCCCAGGGCCTGCATTTGCGGAATGCTCTGCATATCGTTGACCAACCGCCCATAGCCGAAGAACGTGCCTCGCTCGCCCAGCAGCACCTGGCGGCAGCCGCCGGCCTCCAATTTGCCGACGACGTGCTTCATGTCGCCCGGGGCCAGCCACTGCCCTTTCTTTACGTGGACCGGCCGCCCGGTCGCCGCGGCAGCCAGTAAGAGATCGGTTTGTCGAGCGAGAAAGGCCGGCACTTGCAACAGGTCGCACACGGCGGCCACCGGCCCGGCCTGCCCCGGCTCATGGATGTCGGTCGTCACCGGCAAGCCCGTCGCTTCCTTCGCCTTCCGCAGAATCGCCAGCCCGCGCTCCAGCCCCGGTCCGCGATACGAAGCCACGCTGGTTCGATTGGCCTTGTCGAACGAGGCCTTGAACACGATCGCCATCTCCAGTTGGTCGCCAATCTCCTTCAACCGCTGCGCGATCGAGCAGGTCAGCTCTTCACTCTCGATGACGCACGGCCCGGCGATCACCAGCAACGGCTGGCCGCGGCCACAACGAAATCGGTCGATGGTAACGGGGTTTTCAGGCATCCGCGGCAATCGATGACGTAGGGAAAAAACAAACGCCAATCTTCACTCTTACTCTGTACCAAGCCCCATCGTCAATCCCTGCGGGCCGAATTCGGCAGGTTCCGCGCCGCCGGTGTTAGCCGGGATTATTCATAAATCTGGGAACCAACGTGCCTCCGGTTGCGTTTAAGGTGTTAGAAAACAGACACCTTTACGCAGACACGGAGGCACGCAATGGTTTCGCAAGCTGCTTTTCCGCTGACGCTTGATTTTCTCACATCCAAGCCGGTTGTGGTAGAGCCCTCGGCGGATCAGGTTTCCAGCGATGCCGGGCTGCTGCCGTTCCGCCAACTCGACGAGCATCTTGGCCTGACCAGGCAGTTTGCCGAAGCCCTCAGCGACCGGCGGAATGTGGGCTACATTGGTCACTCCTTCCTGGAAATGACCCGCATGCGGGTGTACGGCATCTTGGCCGACTACACCGACCAGAACGACCACGATGTGTTGCGGAGTGATCCGATTTTCAAGTTGCTCTGTGACCGATCCATCGCTGCTGCCGACTTGGCCAGTCAGCCCACCCTCTCGCGGTTCGAGAACGCCATCGACGTCCGCTCCTTCTTCCGACTTCGCGACCTGTTGCTCGACCAGTTCATCGCTTCGTTCGACCAGCCGCCGCGGCAATTGACCCTCGACATCGATCCCTTCGATGATCCCACGCATGGCCAGCAGCAGTTGACGTTCTTCCACGGCTATTACGACCAGTATCAATACTTGCCGCGGGTGATTACCTGCGCCGAGAATGATCTGGTGCTGTCGGTTTGCCTATTGCACGGCACAGCCCATCCGGCCTTGGGAGCCCAAGATGATGTGGAGTATCTGGTGGGTCGCTTGCGCGAGGCATGGCCGGGCCTGCGGATTCATCTCCGCGGCGACAGCGGCTTCGGCACCCCCTCAATGTACGAGGTGTGCGAACGGCTGGAGATTCAGTACACCATGGGCATCGGCATGAACGCGCGGCTGAAAAAATACAGCGATTTGCTGCTGAACCAAGCGGTTTTGCAGTGGGAAGCGACTGGCCAACCGCAACGGCTGTTCACGGCGTTTTGGTATCGGGCGGATTCTTGGCCGGCACAGCGTTGGGTCGTGTTGAAGTGCGAAGCGAACGCGCAAGGCACCAATCGCCGTGCTGTGGTCACCAATCGCCCGGGCGCAACAGTTCTGCCGGGGGCTGCCTACGACGGCTACGCCGATCGCGGCGAGAGCGAGAACCGTAACAAGGAACTCAAAACTGGTTTGTTGGCTGACCGCCTCAGCGATCATCGTTACTTCGCCAACCTATTCCGTCTCTATCTGCACACGACGGCGTACAACCTGCTGGTTCACATGCGTCACGCCGTCGCTGATCCGCCGCGCGAACCAGCCAACAACGAAGTTCCCGTGGAGGCGTTCGCCGGCCGGCAACGCCGTGGTTGGCACAACCGTCGTCGGGAACGCGACCCGCTCGGTGAGGGCCAACCTTGCACGTGGCGCACGCGGCTGATCAAGGTTGCCGCCCGGGTCCGGGAAACCACACGCCGCGTGGTGGTACAACTCTCGGCCAGTTGGCCATATCTGAAGCACTTCCAAGACGTTGTCGGACGCCTCTTGGCATCTTCTTCGGTTGCTCCGAACTCCAGCTAACCCGCAGACCAGCCCGATTCTCCACGCCTCCGCAGACTGTCGACTGTGGGGGAAAGGGGGCTTCTTTTCGCTGCCGGGCACGTCGCTAAAACTTCTCGCCCATCTTCACCATTCGCCGGAAGCAAACGCCTCAGCCGCCACCTTTATGAATAATCCCGGTTAGCGGGCCGTTTGACCACCGACCACTTCCCGCACAATCAGGGGGGAGCCATCGCGACGCTTGTTCTCTCCGTCCTCCACGGCCTCTGCGGCGGTTCTTCCCGACCGATGTTGCTTCAGTTTCCGATGTACCTCGCATAAATCGCCCGGGCCGCGCTGATGTCCTCGGTGCCGCTGATGATCGCCCGCCCGTCCGGGAAAATCGCCAACTGGTGACCCTCAACCTCCAGCCGGAGGAGAAACTGGTTGCGGGTTACTTGGCCCACGCCGTCGAGGCGCCGCGCCAGGTCATCCAGCGAGATTGCCGTTGCCGGCACGCTCAATTGCACGGCGTTGCGGCCGCAGAGCACGGCCGTGCGGCTGCCCTGGCGACCGGAAAGCCACGCGAAGTCTCCGTGTTTGCAGGTGGGGCAATCCGTCCGCTCGCGCAGCCGGCGAACGTCGATCTGCCGCACCTGGTTCTCCCACAGATCGAAAACCGCCAGGCTCGGGGAAATCGCCGCGCGATTGCCGCTGAGGATCTTGATCGCTTCGATCGCCTCGATCGATGCGATCACGCCCGCGATCGGACCGAGAATGCCGGCCACGTCGCAAGTGGGCGTGCTGCCCGGCGGCGGGCACTCGGGCATCAAGCAGCGAAGGCAGGCCGTTTCGCCCGGCACAATCGTCATCGACTGTCCTCCCGCCCCTACGCAGCCGCCATACACCCAGGGCAGCCCCAGCTTCACCGCCGCATCGTTGATGAGGAACCGCGTCTCGAAGTTGTCGGTCCCGTCGAGTATCACGTCGACGCCTTCGCAGAACCGCTCGATGTTCGTCGGATCGAGATCGGCCACGATCGGCTCGATGGCCACCTCGGCGTTGATCCGCCGGAGTTTCTCCGCGGCGGCGACGGCTTTCGGCAGGCAGGCTGCCGCGTCGGCCTCATCGAAGAGCGTTTGCCGCGGAAGGTTGCTAAGCTCGACGAAATCGCGATCGACGATCCGCACCTTTCCCACACCGCCGCGCACCAGCATGTTGGCGATCGCGCTTCCCAGCGCACCGCAGCCGCCGATCAAGGCCCGCGCTCGGGCCAACTGCCGTTGTCCTTCTTCGCCCAGCGGCGGAAAACGCACCTGGCGGCAGTAGCGTGCAAGATCATAAGGCGGTGGAGCGGCCGATGGCATGGGCGATCATCGCAGATGGAGAATCGCAATTCTCAATTTGCAATTTCCTCCTTCTCTTTCAACACCTTCGCCAGAAACCCGGCGGTGACCGAACCCGGCGTGCGGGCGACCATTTCGGGCGTCCCTTTGGCCACCACCCGCCCCCCTTCGTCCGCCGCGCCGGGGCCCAGATCGACGATGTAGTCGGCCGCCTTCATGATTTGCAGATTGTGCTCGACCACCAGCAGCGAATGGCCCACGGCCAGCAAGGCGTCGAAGCAGTCCAGCAGTTGCACGATGTCGGAAAAGTGCAGCCCGGTGGTGGGCTCGTCGAGGATGAACAGGCAGCGGCCGCGTTTGGCGCTGCTCATGTAGCCGGCCAGCTTCAGCCGCTGGGCCTCGCCGCCGGAAAGCGTGTTGGCCGGCTGGCCCAGCCGCACGTAATCGAGCCCCACGTCGATCAGCCGCTTGAGCCGGCCTTGCACCTTCGGCTGTCCGCGGAAGAACGTGAATGCCTCGCGGACGGTCATCTCCAGCACGTCGGCGATGTTGCGGCCGCGGTAGGTAACGTCGAGAATCTCGTCGCGGTAGCGGGCGCCGTTGCACTGGGCGCACGCGCATGTACACGTCGGCCAAAAACTGCATGTCGATCTGGATGAAGCCGTCGCCCTGGCAGGCGCCGCACCGCCCGCCGTCCACGTTGAAGCTGAAATGCCCGGCGGTGTAGCCACGCGTGCGGGCTTCGACCGTGTCGGCGAACACCGCCCGAATCTCGTCAAAAGCTTTCAGGTACGTCACCGGATTGGATCGCGGCGAGCGGCCGATGGGACTTTGATCGACCATGATCACGTCGTCCAACTGGCCGTCGCCGAAGACGTCGTCGTGCGGATAGGGCTTGGGGGCGTCCTTGCGGAGCCGGCGGCAAAGGGCCGGATAGAGCGTGTCCTGCACCAGCGTGCTCTTGCCCGAGCCGCTCACTCCGGTCACCATGCACAGCACGCCCAAGGGGAACTCGACGGTCACATTCTGGAGGTTGTTGCCCCGCGCACGGCCAGGCGAATCCAGCCGTGGTTGGGCGGCCGGCGGCGGCCGTTGCTGCCGAAGCCTCGCCGGCCCACAAGGTAATCGCCGGTGAGGCTGTCGGGCGATTGCTGGATCTCGGCCGGGGTGCCCTGGAAAACCACCTTGCCGCCCCGTTCGCCCGCGCCGGGGCCGATCTCGATCACCTGATCGGCCGCGCGGATGAACGCCTCCTCGTGCTCCACCACCACCACCGTGTTGTTGCGGTCGCGAAGCTGCTTGATCGCCGCCAGCAACTGATGGATGTCGCGGGCGTGCAGGCCGATCGACGGCTCGTCGAGCACGTACAACATGTTGACCAGGCTGGAACCCAGGGCCGAGGTGAGCGCCACGCGGCGGGCCTCGCCGCCGCTGAGCGTGCGCAGCGTGCGATCCAGCGTCAGGTAGCCCAGCCCCACCGCTTCCAGATACGATAACCGCGCCTGCGCCTGTTCGAGCATCATCCGGCCCACCTGCCGCCGCCAATCGGGCAGTTGCAGATTGCGGAAGAAGGCGGCCGCGTCGCGCACTTTCATCATGCACAATTCGCCCAGGTTCTTGCCGCCGATCCGCGCCGCCAGCGCCTCAGGCCGCAATCGCGTGCCGCCGCAGGCAGGGCATGGCCGGAAACTCCGCCACCGGCTGAGGAACACGCGGATGTGCATCTTGTATTTCCGCCGCTCCAACCAGGCGAAGAAGCCCTCCAGTCCGCCGAACTTCCGCTCCGGCACGCCATGCCGGATCAGCTCCAAAGGACCCTCGCCCAACGTGCGGAATGGAACGTCCACCGGGATGTCGTAGTCGCCCGCCAAGGCCAGCAGCTCTTTCAATTCGTGTGCATACGCCGGTGTGTTCCACGGAGCGATGGCCCCTTCGCGGAGCGACTTGCCCGGGTCGGGAACGACGAGGTCCATGTCGATGCCGATGACGTTTCCAAAACCTTCACACTCCGGGCAGGCTCCCAGCGGGCTGTTGAAGCTGTAAAGCCGCGGCTCGGGCAGCGGATACTCGATGCCGCAATCCTCGCACGCCAATTGCGTGCTGAAACCGATCCGCCGCCACGGCCGGCCGTCGATGGCCACCAGGGGAGAGAGCAGAGGCGCGACGGGCGATGGCGTTTGTGGCCCCTCCTGCCGATCCTCGCCAACAGCCGGCAAGCCGCTTGCGGTTTCGCAACAGGCAACCGCTGCTTCCACCCTGGCGTCAACCTCCACAAACGCGTAGCACCTCCCTCGCCCTTTGGCGAATGCCGTCTCCAGCGAGTCCCGCAGCCGGCTGTCGCTCGCGTTGCCGGCCACCAGACGGTCGACCACGGCGTAGATCTCCAAGGGAGAGGAGAGAGAAGCGGCCAGAGGGGCCGGCGGCGAATCGAGATTCACGAGCCGTCCATCGAGAATCGCCCGCACGAAGCCGTCTTCGCGCAGCGCGGCCGCCAGTTGTTCCAATGGGGATACGACGGGCAAAGGGGGACTGTCCCCTTTTCCCCCTTCCTCTTCCGGCAACTCGCAGCGGAAAGCGATCATGTAGCGGGTGTCGGCGGCCAGGCGAGAGAGGTTTTCCGCGGCGCTTTGCGGGCTGTCGCAGCGCACCTCGCGGCCGCACTTCAGGCAAAACACCTGCCCGATCTTGGCCATCAGCAGCCGCAGATAATCGCTGATTTCCGTGGCCGTGCCCACCGTCGATCGGCTCGATCGACTGGTATTCTTGCTCGTCACCGCGATGGCCGGCGGGATGCCGTCGATCCGCTCGGCCTCCGGCTTTTCGAGCCGCTGCAGGAATTGCCGCGTGTAGGCCGAGAAGCTCTCGATGTAGCGGCGCTGTCCTTCGGCGTAGAGCGTGTCGAGCGCGAGGCTGCTTTTGCCGCTGCCGCTGAGTCCGCACAGCACGATCAGCTTGCGGCGGGGAATGTCGAGGTCGATCGACTTCAGGTTATGAACCCGAACGCCCCGCAGCGCAATGTGGCCCGCATCGCTCATACTTCGGCCCGAAATGCTCCCCTCTTTTTTCGGGAGAGGGGCAAGGGGTGAGGCCCTCGCTCTCCCACTGCTGCCTAGCAAGCTGTTCCGATAACACGCCAAACTATTATTATAGCAGCCCTGTTCGGGCCCGTCCACAAAGCCGCCAGCGGTATCCGGCCCTTGCAACGCCAAAGGCGCTCCGGTTTACTGGAGCCCATGAACTACCGCGGCCAACGGGTGACGATCATGGGGCTGGGCCACTTCGGCGGCGGGGCGGCCGCCGCACGCTGGCTCGCCCGGCAAGGCGCCATTGTCACCGTGACCGACCTGGCCGACGAACACCAGCTAAGCGATTCGCTGCCGCTCTTGGCCGACGCCCCTATCGCCGCGCTCCATCTCGGCGGCCACCGTGAAGACGACTTCCGCAATGCCGATCTGATTGTCGTCAACCCGGCCGTGCGCCCCGACAGCCCTTGGCTGCGCGTCGCTCGGCAAGCCGCGGCCCGGCTGTGCACCGAGATCGAATTATTCATGGAACGTTGTCCCGCGCCAATGGTGGGCGTTACCGGCTCGAACGGGAAGTCGACCACCACGGCCATGATCGCCGCGATCCTCCGTGCCCGAGGGGGAAAGTCCGGATGCCGCACCTTTCTGGGCGGAAACATCGGCGGCAGCTTGCTGGACGAACTGCCGCAGATCGGGCCCGACGATTGGGTCGCGCTGGAGATCAGCAGTTTCCAATTGTGGCACGCCGGCCCGGCCGCGAAAATGCCGCACGTGGCGGTGGTCACCGGCTGCTCGCCGAACCATCTCGATTGGCACCCGAGCTATGCCGATTATGTGGCGGCCAAACAGCGCATCCTTAGCGGGCAGACGCCGGATGATTTCGCCGTGCTCAACACGCTCGATGCGGAAGTCGCCTCGTGGTCGCCACTGGTTCGCGGCCGAGAAGTCCCGCTGCCGGAGTTGGATGAATTGCCGGCTCTGCCGGTGCCGGGCCGGCACAACCGCGTCAATGCGGCGTGCGCGGCCGCGGCGGCGACCGGCGCCGGTTGCACGGCGGACGAAATCCGCCGCGGCCTGGAGGAATTCCGCGCCCTGCCCCAGCGGCTGGAGTGGTTCGCCGTGGTCGAGGGCCGGCGGTTCTACAATGATTCGACGGCCACCACGCCCGAGTCGACCATCGCCGCCCTGCGGTCGCTGGACGTCCCGATCTGGCTGCTGGCCGGCGGGAAGAACAAAGGGGCCGAACTCCAGCCGCTCGCCGCCGAGATCGTTGGGCGTGCGCGGGGAGCGGCGGTGTACGGCGCCGCCAGGCGCGAGCTATTGGATCAGGTGGTCCGCCGGGATCGCCAATTCGCTTGCGCAGCCGTGGAGACCTTGGACGAGGCCCTCCGCTGGTGCTGGTCGCGCAGCCGGCCCGGCGAGGCCGTTCTGCTCTCGCCCGCATGTGCGAGCACCGATCAATTTCGCAACTACCGTCGCCGCGGCGAGTATTTTGCGGAGTTGGTTCGACGGCTCTCCAACCCGCTCAATCGGCAAAGTCGCCCGGACTAATGGTTTGACGTATTGTAGCCGTTCACGGGGACTGTCCCGATTTTCGCGGCCAGCACGACTTTCGCACGGTAGGGCGTGGTTCCAGCGGCCGCGAAAACGGGACTGTCCCCCTGACTGTGAACGGTTACGACCTATTGACAGAAAATCGAACCGTGATATAGAAGGGGGTGTGACGCGTGCGGCTTTCGGGCCGCGCGCCGTCGCGACCTCGGGGTCAACGACGGTTTGGGTCTCCTTGGCGGAGACCGATACGGCGCTGGGAGTCGTTGCCTCGAGGTTTTTTTACGCGCAGAGCGATGTATAATCCTCGGCAGGAGGAATTGACCATGAAAGTCGTTCATTGCGAACAGGTTGAAGCCGCGCCGGTCGACACCGAGGGGGCCGTGAATTGCCGCATGCGTTGCCTGATCGGCCCCAATGACGCCGCGCCCAGTTTTTCGATGCGGCAGTTCGAGTTGGCCCCCGGCGGCCAAACCCCGAAACACGCCCACGCCCACGAGCACGAAGTCTTCATGCTGGAGGGCAGCGGAGTCGTGTTGGAGGGCGAGCGGGAGCACGCCTTGCAGCCGGGCGTGGCCGTCTTTGTGCCGCCCAACCAACTCCACCAGTTCCGCAACACGGGCGCCGGCCCGATGAAGTTCCTCTGCTTGATCCCGCATCCGCTCCGCGGCGTCCGCGAACTTTGCGTGGCCGCCTGCGGTTGCGATGGATAGCGATCGGCGTTGAGCCAGGCGTTCACCTACGGACGCTTACCTCTTGGGGAGCAGGCTGCCGCCGCGAGATCCTGAGGCACTAAAAAAAGCAAGCCCGGCCGCTTTGGCCGGGCTTGCCGCGTCATCAGGTTGTCACGGAACTACGGCAGCAAGGGGATGTAGGAGTTGGAAACGATCACCTCATCCATGTAGAACGTGGCGTTGCCGTTGTTGCCGCTGCCCAGGTCGATGTCGCCCAGGTCGATGTAGTTCCAGACCGTACTGCCGCTGAAGTTGCCGGTCATGGCCGTGCTGTTCAGCACGCCATCGACCCAGAACTCAAAGTAGGTTGTCGCGGCCGGCGCCGTACAATGCACCTCGAGGCAATGCCACGTGTTCTCCGAAAGTTGCGATGGCCACGTGAGTCCGCTCCAATTTCCCACTTCCTCCATGTAAGGCTGGTCACCCAAAATCGAGAGCTGGGCACGGTTGCTGCCGCTGTAAACGTGCAAGAGCCTTCTCGCGCAACCGGTATTGGCCGCCCCAAACCCTGTGGGGAGGAACAGATAGAAACGCACGTAGATATCGCCGCTAATCGTGGGACTGAAGTTCTTCGTCAAGTAGGCATCGTAGTAGATCGTGCCGGAGTTGTCGGCAAGATCGTATCCGGTAATCTCCAGACTATGGGTGCCGGCCGCGGCCTCGTTGGTGCTCGTGTTCAGCGTATGACTGCTGTTGATGCCGTTGACGGTGCTCCACGCCCCGCCATACACGGTCCAGTTCTCGAAGTTATCGCTGAAATACGTTACCGGAGATTGGATCGTAGTTCCAATATAGGAGTTGGCAACCACCAGTTCATCGACATAGAACGTGCCGGTGCCACTGCCGGCGCCTGTATACACGTCTCCAAACACGATTTGGTTGAACGTGCTGCTGCCGCTGAAAGTGCCGTTGAGAGTGCCGATGCTAACGCCATCGACCCAGAATTGCATCAGCGTGTTGGACGAGGGAGGATCGATGTGCATTTCCAGACAATGCCACGCATTTTCCGTGAGCGCCGATCCGTAAAGGTAGTTCCAGCCTCCCACTTCGGCCAGGCTCGGTTGATCGCCGGTCATCGTGATCACGCCATAGTTGCTTCCACAATAGGTGCGCAACACTCTTCGACTACAAGTCGAATTCGCGGTCCCAAATCCGGTGGGGAGAAACAGGAAGAAGCGTACGTTGATACCGCTGGAGATCACGGGGCTGAAGTTCTCGGTCAAGTAGGCGCCGTATTGTCCCGACGAGTCAACGCCGTAGAGCTGGAGGCTCTTGTCGCCGGCCTCGGCGTAGTTGGCGCTGGTGTCCAGCGTATGATTGCTGTTCACGCCGTTGACGACAGCTCCACGCCCCGCCATACACGGCCCAGCCCTCGAAGTTGTCCTGGAAGTAGATCGTGCTGCCGCTGCTGACCACTGTGCAGCCGGAGGAGTTCGTGGCGCTGCCGACCAGGCCCGCATTATCCGTGGCCTTCACGCTGAAATAGTAGGTCGTCCCCACATTCAGGCTCAAGCCGGTCTTGGTGACCGACAGCACGTTGCCCACCGCGGTCCAGCCGACCACGTTGGTGGCGCCGGCCGTGGTGCCAATGGCATACTGGTAACCGCTGATGCCGCTAATGGAGTCCGTGCTGGCGCTCCAGTTGGCCGACAACTGCGTGGTCGAGGTGGTGGTCGAGGATTCCACGCCGGTAGTGGTTCCGTCGTAGACGGCCGGCGGCGCGGTGGGCGGAGTGGTGTCTACCGTCTGCCCGGGGGAATTCGTGGCGCTGCCGACCAAGCCCGCGTTATCCGTGGCCTTCACGCTGAAATAGTATTTCTGCCCGTTGGTCAGGCTCAAGCCGGTCTTGGTGACCGACAGCACGTTGCCCACCGAGGTCCAGCCGACCACGTTGGTGCCGCCGGCCGTGGTGCCGATGGCATATTGGTAGCCGCTGATGCCGCTGATCGAGTCCGTGCTGGCGCTCCAATTCGCCGACAACTGAGTGGTCGAAGTGGTGTAGGGGGTTTCCACGCCGGTGGTGGTTCCGTCGTAGACGGCCGGCGGCGCGGTGGGCGGAGTGGTGTCTACCGTCTGCCCGGGGGAATTCGCGGCGGGGCCTACCGTTCCCACGCCGTTGACAGCTTTCACGCTGAAATAGTATTTCTGCCCGTTGGTCAGGCTTAAGCTGCTCTGGGTCACCGTCAGCACGTTGCCCAGAGACGTCCAAGCGACGACATTGGTTGCGCCGGCGGTGGTGCCGATGGCATACTGGTAGCCGGTAATGCCGCTCTGCGGATCACTGGCCGCGGACCAGTTGGCCGACAACTGCGTGGTCGAGGTGGTGTAGGGGGTTTCCACGCCGGTGGTGGTTCCGTCGTAGACGGCCGGCGGCGCAGTGGGTGTGTCGCCACCTGGCCCGTTTTGCGGGGTGATACCAGACGAATTCGTGGCACTGCTAACCAGGCCTGCTCCATTGGTGGCCTTCACGGTGAAATAGTAGGTCTGCCCCCAGGTCAAGCTCAATCCGGTCTTGGTCACGCCTAGCACGTTGCCCACCGAGGTCCAACCTACAACGTTGGTTGCGCCGGCGGTGGTGCCGATGGCGTATTGGTAGCCGGTGATGCCGCTCCCGCCGGGAGCCGTGCTGGCGGTCCAGTTGGCCGACAACACCGAGTTCGAGTAGGTGACGGGGATTTCGGTTGGAGAGGTTCCATCACGAACGGCCGGCGGCGCGGTGGGCGGAGTCGTGTCGGTGACGATCGTTTGGCCAGGCGAACAGGTCAACGGGCCAGTGTACCAATCTCCATTGACGCCTCGTATGGAGATATAGTAGGTCTTCCCCAAGGTGAGGCTCAAGCCCGTTAGCGTGATGGATTGCTGGGGTCCTGTATAGGAAAGGGGTCCAGACGACGGGCCCCAGTTGACGACGTCGGTGCCGCCAGACGTGGTGCCAATGGCGTATTGATAGCCCATGACGCCGCTGCCCGTGGTCTCAGAGGAGCGGGTCCAAGTGGCCGAGAGTTGAGTGGTCGAGCCGGTGGTGGAGGTTTCGCTCGTGCCGAGGCCGTCCCACACCGAGGGGGGCGCGGTAGGCCCGGTAGTGTCGCCGGAGGCGACAACTACACAGCCGGCGGAAGTCGCGACTGGGCCGGTAGATCCCACGCCGTTGACGGCCCTTACGGAGGTATAGTATCTTATTCCTCTCGCGACTCCGTTCGGGGGATTGATGTTATTGACTGACAAAGTCCTGCACTGAGCGGCGATACTCGTCCAACCGACGGTATCGCTACCGCCCGGCGTAGTGCCCATGCAATACTGATACCCGGCGATGCCGCTTAAGGTGTCCGTAGCGGGATCGAAGTCGGCGTACAGGTAGCTCGACTGGGGCCAACTATCGCAGGTGGGGCATACCTGGTCCGACCCGCCATCCCGAACGGCGGCCGGGGCGCTCGGGCCCCCGCTCTCAGTTAGTCCGTACTTTTGCCCGGGGGAAGTCGTAACGGCGCCGGTATATCCCACGCCGTTGACGGCCCTCACGCTGAAATAGTAGGTTGAGCTCGTGTTCAGGCTCAAGCCCGTTTTCGTTACCGCCAACTGGTTGGGGATCGTGGTCCAATTCACGACATTCGTTCCGCCGGACGTGGTGCCGATGGCGTACTGGTAGGCTTTGATTCCACTCTCCGCGTCCCAAGCCGGGTCCCAATTGGCCGACAATTGCGTCGATGACATCGCCATCGTCTGCTCCATGTTCTGCAGGGCCGTCCCCGGATAGGCGTTGAGGCCAATATTGCCGGCGCCATCGCGGACGTTCGGCGGCGCGCTGGGGGGAGTGACGTCGTTGTAGCCGCACGGCAAGAGCGGAAATGCCGCGTTGGTCCAATCGTACATGATCTGGTCGAAGTAGGCTTGGGTCGGGTCATTGAAATTGCCATGTTGATCCTGGCGACCGTACTCTACCGAGCCGACCGGCCAATTGGGGGAGGAAGGAGAGAAGGCCGTGGGTCCGACCTGGGCGTAATTGTTGGCGGGGTCGAAGACCGCAAGCAAAACCACTCCGGCCACGCTATCATACTTCATGTTGATCCAATAGGTATGTCCGGAGGCAATCCAGAGACTTTGCGTGGTGCCGGTGACGCCGTCGGGTACCGTGGTCTCTTGACGAAGGTTCAGGCCCGACAAAGGCGGGTACACCGCCGGTAGCAGAAGAACGTCCGCCCACCCCAGAGTTTGCATCCACGTAGATCCCATAACCATCACGTCGTAGCCGCCCGCGTTCGTGCTCAAGGTGGTGTAATAGCAGGCAATCGTGATATTGTTGTAGCCGCTGAGGTTACATTGAACGTAGTGGCTCATGTTGTTATTGTTGAACATCCAGCTCCGCGAGCCGCCGGTGCCGTTGTAGATCGTCCCGCCGCAATTGATCGGATTGGGCAGGTCCGTGTGGTAGTTGGTCGAGACCCACATCGGGCCCGGCGACGCGCTCCACCCCTGGGTCCCATAGCTGGTAGCGTTCATGGCAGCGCTGGTAAGCAGGTCGCCGTTATTCCCTTGTTCCATGCTCTGATAAACGTTGACCCAAATCGGAGTGCCGGCAAACGCGTTGGCGCCGACCCCCGCGACGACAAGGAACACGGCGCAATAGCTCCAGAACGATCTGTTGATCAACGACGATGGGTTCAGCAGTGGACTTCGCTTCATGGTACACATCTCCGGACAGCTTGAGTAAAGGGATTGGGAAATGAGACGCGTCAACAACCGCACAGTGCAAAACTGAGCCGTCCTGTCGCAGGAAATTCGGCAAGCGCCTGTCGTCACCGCTGTGGCGAAAACTTTCGCGCCAATGTTTCTGCGGCCGGGCGAGAATTCGCTTTCAGCCCCACGAAACGCGCGTCATTGTACACCTTCGTCAAAAGACTGCAACCATTTTTTGCGCAATCCGGCCGTGTTTTGCGAACAGCGTTGTTCCACGGTTGGTCTAAGCTGCCTAGCCAAGAGTAGTAAGTTCGAGGGCATCTCAACAAGGAGGTGATCTCGATCGCCTCCTATCACTGATCGACAACTATGTCCTTTCTCCTCTGCGACTCCGCGACTCTCCGTCTCCGCGTGAACGAACATTGAGGTCAATTATGGAAAACAACGACAGACGCAACGAAGGGGAAGTGGAAACTTGAGCCTCGTAGGTTATGCTTGCGCATTACGTTTGGCCGGCCGAAATATCCATTATGCTGACGCATAACCTACATGAGAACGCTTCGCGAAAGGCGGGCGCAAAAACTCAGCCGACACTACCCATTTTGACACGTCAAAAACAACCGAACGTTTTCGACACCTAGAACTCCATTTGCCATGTTTGCCTTCCAGCGCAAGCCACAACGCTGTAAGGACTTCGGACGATCCGCATCGCCAAAAGTTGCTCGAACTTCGTGTGAGATTTCGCCCAGATCAATAGGCGTTTTTCGATATAAGAGGCTCCAACAGCGCGTGGAACGGCCGTTCTGCATCCCCTACCATGGGGTAGGGCCGTAGGCCGCGTGAAACCAGCCGGACTATGTGAAAGACACGTTCGGCGTATGATTTTCAAAGCACGTTCTTGTGCTGAGGCATAACCTACGGAAGATTCTCCCATGTCCACCGATCCTGCCGAAGAAATCGCCTGGCTCTGCGAGGAAATCCGCCGCCACGACCGGAAGTACTACGTCGAGGCGGCCCCGGAGATTTCCGACCTCCAGTACGACCGGCTCGTCGAGCGGCTCAAGAAGCTGGAGGCCGAACATCCCGACCTGATCACGCCCGACAGCCCCACACAGCGCATCGGCGATCGGCCGGTCGAAGGGCTTGAACCGTTCACGCATCGGGTGCCGATGCTCTCGATCGACAACACCTACAGCCTCGACGAACTGAAGAAATATGGCGACCGGGTCGCGAAGCTGTTGCCCGGTGAGGAAATCGAGTGGGTGGTGGAGTTGAAAGTGGACGGCGTGGCCGTGTCGCTGATCTACGAAGACGGCCTGTTGACGCACGGCGTCACTCGCGGCAACGGGCGCGTCGGCGACGACATCACCCACAATGTCCGCACGATCCGCGACATTCCGCTGCGGCTGGAAACTCATAGTCCCCTCTCCGGGCACCGACCGAAGGTTGGTCGGGAAAAGGCTGGGGAGAGGGGAGAAAGCATCCCGCCGATCCTGGAGGTCCGCGGCGAAGTCTACATGACCAACTCCGACCTCGTGCTGCTGAACGAGGCCCAGCAGAAGAAGGGCCAGCCGGCTTTCGCCAATACGCGCAATGTGACGGCCGGCAGCATCCGCCAACTCGATCCCCGTATCTGCGCCAGCGCCGGCTGCGGTTCTTCTGCCACAGCGCGGGCGATACGGCCGGTCTGAATGCCGAGACGCACATGGAGTTTCTCGACGAGTTGCGCGGCTATGGTTTTTGGCCCACGCCGCACGTCGAGTGCTTTCCCTCGTTCGCCGCGGCCGTGGCACATTGCGAGGAAGCGGTCGAGCGGCTCCACGAACTGGATTTCGAGATCGACGGCCTGGTGCTGAAGGTGAACCGCTTCGATCAGCGTGAGCGCCTTGGCAGCACCGCGAAAAGCCCGCGCTGGGTGATTGCCTACAAGTTTGAGAAGTACGAGGCCACGACCCGGCTCAACTTGATCCGCGTGCAGGTGGGCAAGACCGGCGCGATCACGCCGGTGGCCGACTTGGAGCCGGTCGAGTTGGCCGGCACCACCGTCAGCCGCGCCAGCCTGCACAATGCCGACGAGATCGAGCGCAAGGACGTGCGGCCGGGCGACATGGTGGTCGTGGAAAAAGCGGGCAAGATCATTCCGCACATCGTCCGCGTGGAAAAGCACCTTCGCAAAGGCTCGCCGCACAAGTTTGTCTTTCCCGCCGAGTGCCCCGAATGCGGCCGGAAGCTGATCAAAGACGAAGGCGGCGTTTACATCCGCTGCCCCAACCAGCAATGCCCGGCCCAGGTGAAGGAACGCCTCCGCTACTACGCCAGCCGCAACGCGATGGATATCGAAGGGCTGGGCGACAGGCTGGTCGATCAACTGGTCAACGAAAAGCTCGTGCGCGGCTATGGCGATCTTTATCGGCTGGAAGAGAGACAGGACCGGCTGTTGAATCTGGAGCGGATGGGCCGCAAGTCGGCCGACAACCTGCTGGAAGGCATCGAGGCCAGCAAAACTCGCGGCCTGGCACGGCTGCTCTGCGCCTTGGCGATCCGGCATGTCGGCACGCGGGTGGCGGCCGTGCTGGCCGAGCGGTTCGGCACCATCGACGCCCTGATGGCGGCCGGCGTGGAGGAGTTGAGCGAAACCAACGAGATCGGCCCGATCATCGCCCGGAGCGTCCACGACTTCCTCCACAGCAAGTACGGCGAGGAAACGATCGAGGACCTGAAGAGTGTGGGCGTGAAGATGAAGTCGGCCGCCGGGGCCGGTGGCTCGCGAGCCCTGGAGGGCAAGACGCTCGTAGTGACCGGCACCTTGCAGAAGTACAGTCGCGACGAGATCGAAGAGTTAATCACGCAGCACGGCGGCCACGCGGCCTCCAGCGTCTCGAAGAACACCGATTACCTGGTGGCCGGCGAAAAAGCGGGGAGCAAGCTGGCGAAGGCGGAGGAACTCGGTGTGCCGGTGGTAACGGAAGAGGAATTCGAGCGGTTACTAAAAACGTAGGGTATCTTTGCACGTGCGCAAAGCGTCGCGTTGGCGTCTCGCGTCCGGTGAGTCGAGAACAGTTACTATCTCAAGCGATTTGCCGGGCACTTTCACTCTTCCGGGACGAGCAGGGATTCCCGCTTTCCAGATTTCTCATCATGTATGACGCAGAGCAGCCGTTTAAGGTCACCAGTTTCCACCCGCACGGTCGAGCCGTCATCTAGGTTATAAATGAAGATATAGAAGCCGCTGCCAACGTCTAGATCGGGCGGACCGCACTGTCGAACCACATCGGCCATCGTCATCGCGCGTTTCAACGAGCGAAAAGCGTCGATGTGCCGCGCCGTTTCCGGAGCATTGGGAACCTTGATTAGTTCGAGGATCGGCTGCGAAATACCGTCGTCCGGATGTGTTGTGTTACGGGCCGGCGGCGTGTCAGGGACCGGCCGCGATGCGGCCGTCCGGGGCTCACGTGCGCTGCACCCGAGCAAGCTCAGCGACAGGCAAAATAGGAAAAGAGGCTTCATGGCATTCGACTTCCCACGCAACCTCTTTTCTGATCACGTCAACTCGCGGAACTTCACGCCGTTTGGAACTGAAAGTTCGACAATTCTTCTTTGGTCGCCCTGGCAGAAATTCCAAGAAATTCGACGCCCACGACTTGGTCATTCTCGTCAAAATCAAGAATCACGCCTGGGCGGATTTCTTCCGACTCGACGATCTTATTCTCGTCGAGACGGAAGTAGAGGGCATCGTTCTCTCTATCGAGTTTGATTCTCATCTCTCTTCCTTAACCTGCGATCAAAGAAGGCGGTTACGCCCTTATTTGGTTGCTTTGCGGTATTGACGACGACGCGGAGCCAGCGATTTCCAAATTCGGGAATCCGCTTGAGGTAATGCCGCGTATCATCCTCATGTTCCTCGGTTTCGTCCGGTGCGTCCATCGTCCTTCGGGCCCAATCGCGCACGATACCCCTCTCCTCCAGCATATCTCCGAAATGCCCCGACAGGTCAACATCCATTCCCTGATGCTAGCACAGAAATCGGCGGGTTGTCAATCCGAGCATTCTGCTGGCCGCCTGGCTGCAGGGCTAGGACACCGCGTCGGCGACCAACGCTCGCCGTCTTCCCTGCCCTACTTCTTTTCCGCGACCCCCAACTCCTTGAGCTTTTCGGCCACGTCGTCGGCGTGGGTTTGCGGATGCACGTCCTTGTCGATGAAGAGAATCTTGCCGTCCTTGCCGATGTAGAACGTCCAGCGGCTGGCCCATTTCTGGATCGTGCCGGTGACGCCGTACTCGCGGGCCACCTCGCCGCCCGGATCGCTGAGGATCGGATAGTCGGCCCCCACCGATTCGGCGAATTGCTTGTTCTTCTCCGGCTTGTCGACGCTGGCCGTGAAATAGGCCGCGTCGAACTTCTTCAGCTTCGACCCGTGCTGGGCCATGATCTTGCACTCGGTCGTGCAGCCGGGCGTGAAGGCCCTGGGGAACCACGCCAACACCACGGCCTGCTTGCCGCGGTAGTCCGAAAGTTTGTAGGTCTTGCCGTCGCTGCCCGGCAGGCTGAAATCGGGGCGCCACGTCGCCTGCCTTCAATTCCCCGGCCGTCGCTGTGCCAAACATCAGAACACCTCCCGCCAACGCAATGGCGATCCTGGTCATAAGAAACTTGTTCATCGCGAATCACTCCGCGGACGACTCGTAGTCAACACGGGCAATTATACGGCGAAGCCGAAGCAACCGCGGGCCGGCGGCGGGAATCAACGGAAATTCCGTCATGGACACCTGGCCGGCGAAACGCTCATACCGCGCCGGGGCCGCGGGCGCCGTTGTCCACTTGAATCGCCTGCTCGGCGGGCACCACGAAAATCTTGCCGTCGCCGATGGTGCCCTCGGGGCCGGTGCGGGCCGTGGTGATGATCGTCTCCAGCGTGCGATCCAGGAAGTCGTCGTTAACGACGATCTTCAGCGCCACCTTGCGGAGCAGCGTGGTGGTGTATTCGTGGCCGCGAAACAGCTCGGTCCGCCCGCGCTGACGCCCAAAGCCCTGCGCATCGCAGACGGTCATCCGCGTGACTTCGACCTTTTCCAGCGCCTCGCGGACGGCGCTGAACTTCGTCGGCTGGATGATGGCGATGACCAGTTTCACAGGTTCCAGGATACCCGCTGAGCCAGCCCTCGCACAAGGCCCGCCACGCCCGCAGGTTATGCTTTGGCATAACGTACTTGGCCAAGCATAACCTATGTGTCCATGCGGCTCCGCAGGCCGCGAACCGGCTGCGGCGGCAGACGCCCTGGTCAACTCGCGGTAGAATAAACGAACGAAAACCGGGCTCTGGGGGGCTTGCCATGAAACCTCGCCAATCGCTGGCCGTTGCCGCCAGCAACGAATTGCTGCCGGGGCTGGATGCCGACTATCTGGCGGCCAAGGAAAACCTGGCAAGGGGCAAGACGCCCTTGCGGCCGATTCCAAAACGGCCCTACGGGCGGACGAAGGAAAGGCTTTCGATCATCGGCTTCGGCGGCATGGTCGTGAAAAATGTTACGCCGAAGGAAGCCGGCAATTTCGTGGCCGAGGCCGTCAACGGCGGCGTGAATTACTTCGACGTGGCCCCCTACTACGGCAACGCCCAACGGCGGCTTGGCCCCGCGCTGAAGCCCTACCGGCAAAAGTGTTTCCTGGCCTGCAAGACTCTCGAACGCGACGCGGCCGGCTCGGCGAAGGAGTTGAAGGAGTCGCTCAAGCTGCTCCAAACCGATCACTTCGACTTGTATCAGCTTCACGCACTTACCGACGTGGACGAGGTGGAGCAGGCCTTTGGACCCGGCGGCGCGATGGAAACGCTTTTGAAAGCCAGGCAGGACGGCACGGTTCGTTATTTGGGCTTCTCGGCCCACAGCGAGGAAGCGGCCCACGCCGCCATGGATCGCTTCCCGTTCGATTCAATCCTGTTTCCCCTGAGCTTCACCACCTGGCTCGGCGCGACTTTGGTCCCTCGGTTTACAAGCGGGCGAAGAAAATGGGCATAGGCATCCTGGCCCTGAAGGCGATGGCCCATCAGTTGTGGCCCAAGGGCAAGCGACGCCCTTGGAAGAAGACGTTCTACCAGCCCTTCGACGAAATCGACAAGGCGGCTTTGGGACTGCGATTCACGCTCCACCTGCCGGTCACCGCGATGATACCGCCGGGCCATTGGGAGTTGTTCCAGATGGCCCTCGGTTTGGCCCAAGCGGGAGCGATCGTGCCGCTTAATGCCCGCCAACGGAAGATGATTCGGCAGATTGCCAAGCAGTCCGAGCCGATCTTCCCGTAGCGTAGCGGATTCCCACATGCGGCGTGGGGCAAACAGCGGCCGGCCTTGCCACGACAGTTCCTCGCCGATCGGGCCGACCCTGCCCGTTGCCGACCAACCTTCGGTCGGTGCCCGGAGAGGGGACAATCGCAGGGGCCGGTTATGCAAGCGGCGGCAGCTTGCCGCTATTTCACCCCGCGCCGCGACGATATGGATAGGATATGGCCCGATTCGGCATGACCCATCCGAATCGCGTCGGCCGGGATGAGCAATGAGTGTCAAAGAGTGTCGTAGGGCGATTGCCATGCAACGCATGCTGGAGGGAACTGTCACCACGGTAATCGGCGGATTGATCCTCTGGTGTGTGACGATCGGCATGTCGCAGTCTGTGCCCCCGTCACAACCGAGTTCGCTTGCGCAATCGGTTTCGCCGCCGCCGTCTGCACCCTCATTACAGCCAATTCCGTCGCTGGCCGAACGGCCCGCGGAGCAACTGGCCCTTTCCATTGCGGCCCCGGCCGCCCTGACCGCCGTCTCACCGCCCCCCGCGGAGTCGAGAGAGAAACCTGCGCTCTTGAGAGCCGCGAATCCGTTGCCGGCTCCCGCCGAACTGCCGGGCGTCGCCAAACCGCCTCCGCCGAGCACAGCGCCTGTCCGCTCGGCCGTTTTGGGATCAATTCTCTTGTACGAGGATTTTTCGCGTTACCGCGAAGGGGACGCGACCGATTGGGGGCCGAACACGGCCGTGAAGATGGGCCTCGATCGCCGCAAATGGCTGGTGTCCCCCGCCGAGGGGACGCATCCCGTTGGCCGCACGCTGCTGCTGCCTAACGAGTTTTGCTTCGAGTGCCGCTACTCGGCGTACGTGCCGGAAGTCACCCGCGGCATTTTGGGCTGGTGGAAAGAGCCGCTTTCGACGAAGATTTCCTTCCGCAACGATCAAGGCGTGAAGTATGTTATCCAGTGGGTGATCGGGTGCGGAAACGACATCTCGCGAGTCGATTTGTTCGGATCATCGCTCTGCGGCAAGACGTATTATCATACGATCAAGCTGCCCGGCGGAACGACCAGCGAAGTGGCGCTCAGTCAGCCGACGGGCACGCTGCGGATCAATCGGGAAAACGGCGGGCTCAAGGTGCTGTTGGACGGCCAGGTGGCGGCGACCGGAACCATGAGTCCCATGGGCCAACTCGCCGGGTTCGAGATCAACGTGGTCAACTCGAAGGGCGGCACGCTGTTCTTCACCGACTTCAAGATCGCTCGTTAGACGCTGCAACAGGATTTATCGGCCAGGAGCTTCCGTGATGAGCCGCGTGCTGTTTCTTTGTTCCGGCAACTACTATCGGAGCCGGTTCGCAGAGCATCTGTTCAATTGGTTGGCCCAATGCAGCGGCTTGCCGTGGCGTGCCGAATCCCGCGGCCTGGCCGTTGGTCATGCGGGGAACATTGGGCCCATCTCACGCTATGCCGTTGAGCGGCTGCGGATGCTGGCCATTCCCATCGAAGGCGGCATCCGAGTTCCTCGGCAAGTTGTCGAGGCCGATCTCGTCCAGTCGGATATCAGGATCGCCCTGAAAGAGGCCGAACATCGCCCGCTGCTGGCCGAATTGTTCCCGGCCTGGACAGACCGGGTCGCCTATTGGCACATCGACGATCTTGATTGTGCCGAGCCCGAAGACGCGCTGACGGCTGTGGAGAATGAGGTCCGGACGCTGGTCGGCTGGCTCGACGAAGGTCGCTGGCCGCCGAGCGTCGCGGGGAAGACGGGACAGATCCCGTCCTCCGTCGCGCGAACGCCGCTTGCTACGTGGTGCTGCCCGCCTTCTTCCCCGGATGGGCTTGCTTCCACTCTTGATGAGCCTTCTTGAACTGCTCGAAGGTCATCCCGGTCGCCCCGTCCTTGGTGGTGGTGCCGCCCAAGGCGGCCAATTCCTTGTACGCCGCGGCGGCCTTTTCGCCGAGCTTCGCGTGGGCGGCCTCAAACTCGGCGGCCGTCAGAATGCCGTCGTGGTTGGTGTCCATCGCCTCGAAGCGCTGCAACAGCGGGTGCTTCTTCACGGGCGGTTGGGTGGTCCCTTGGGCTGGGGCGCTGGCCGCCACCGAACAGGCTACGATCAGACTCATCAACACGGTCCAGATTCTCATGTCGGTTCCTCCTTCGGGGTTGATAGAACCCGCCAGCGAATGCTGTTTTTGACTTGCCCCTCTGAACAATAAACCCCGCTGGCTTCGTAGAGTTTCGGCAGAAGGCGCATTTCTGCCATCACGGCGGGAGGGAGCAAGCGGCCGGCCGGCCGCCGCCCGTTCGGCCCGCCGAAGAAAACGAACCGCCTGCAGTTGACATGCGTACAGTATTCGGATAGAATACGAGGAAACCGGGAGGGAAACATCATGACGGCAGCCACCACCCTTTGCGACGACCGGCGGGAACCGCCCCGCGAGCCCCAGCCGGTGGGCCAGATTCTGCAGGAATTGCTGGCTCAATACGAGGCCCGGTATCCCGATGTCCGCGTGGTTGTCGCGGAAACGACCACGGCCTAATTCAAGGAGGACGGAAGATGCTTGTTCTCACCCGCAAGCCCGAGGAAGGCATCGTGATCGACGGCCGCATCACGGTGACGGTTCTTCGCGTGCAGGGCGGCAAGGTTCAGCTGGGAATCGAAGCGCCGAAGGAAATTCCGATCAAGCGGGACGAGCTGGTGGAGTCGGTCGTGGCCGGAGCGGCGGCCTAATGGTCCGACGCTTGGCCAACGAGTTAATCTGTCGGGGCGGCGTACAAGTGCCACCCCGACGATATGCACACGATCAGCTCTGGCCGCCCACCGGCTTTCCGGTTCGCTTCGGCTCTGCCTTCACGTAGAGTTCAGCCGGCGCCTCATCGAAGTAGCGAAACAGGGCCGGGCACAACCAGCCTTCCATCGGCGGATCATCGCTGGCATACCAGTTGCCGCCCATCTCTTCCCGCTTCCACGCCAGCCGCTTCTGATAGCCGGGAAATGGCCCGGCCGAGAAAAGGAGTCGGAAACCGCGGCGGGCGTCGGTGATGTCGCCGACGAGATAGTCGATCATGTCGGGGACGCCGCTTACGAACGGCTCCTGATGCAATCCGGCCGCCGGATCGTCGAACACCCAGGTCCCGGCCTCTTGCAACCAGTAGGGCGCGATGACCATGATTTGATTGGGCATGGCGTTTCCCCTTCACCTGCCGAAGTGGCGCGTGAGCCACATCAACGCGGTCAAAAGCAGGCTCACGATCACGCAGGTCGTGACCGGAAAATAGAAGCGGCTGCTGCCGCGCTCGATCACAATATCGCCGGGCAGCCGCCCGAACCAGGGAATCGACGGGGCCAGCAGCCACACCAGGCCGATGGTCGCGATCAGCAGGCCAACGATGACCAGCAGCCAGCCCGGGTGATAATCCACGACTTGGCCCCTTTACCGCATCAGTTCCACGCCCACCGACAGCCCATCCAATTGTACGGTGCCGCCGTCATCGAAGCCGCCGAGTTGCCGGGGACCGAGGGCCAGGCCGCCGACACAGTAATACTGGTAACCCGCCCGCAACCAGAGACACTTCGTGACGCGGTACCGGGCCACGATGGAAAGTTCAAGCATCGCCGCCAGGTCGGTGCTGTTGTGCGAGGTGTCGGAGGGACGAAAGGCGGGCGCCGCGGTCGCCGTGTCGGTGCTGTGCTGGTTGTAGACGTTGGCGAACAGGCCCACCTTGGCCTCGGTGCCCAGTTGGAAACGGTCCCAGCCCCAGGCCCAATGCAGTCCGGCCTGCAAGCCGATCAGATTGTTGCTGGTGCGCCAGTCGAGGTTTTCGACGGTGCCCGAGCCGAGGTCGGCGCCGGTCAGGCTGAAATCGTCGGAGAGATTGAAGTAGCGAACGCCCCAGAGCCAGGAGAAGGTCCGATAGGGATCGAAGGAGAGGAGCTTGAACCGCTGGTTGATTTCGACGTTGGCCACCTCGCTGTTGTAGTTGTAGGACAGGAAATTGTCGAAAGGCGAAGAATTCAGCCAGATTGAATTGGCCAGGGTCGGAGCCGTCGGATCGGCGTAAATGGTTCGGCCGACCGACCACTGCTGCAAGCCCCAAGAGGTGACCTCAATGGCCATCTGATCGGTGATTCGCCCGATGAACTGAAGCCGTACGCCGGGCTCTAGCGGGAAGGGGACATCGTCGCTCCACAATTGGTTCGTTTGCATCGGAAACGGGCTGTAGTTCGTAGAACCCAGCAAGACGGAACGGCCGAAATCGCGTTCCAGCCACAACGCGTTGACGCTGATATCCCAGCGAGGGACGACTTCAGCCGGCACCAGCCCGAAGTCGGGAGGCGGCACCGGCTGCCAGATGGGCTGGCCCGGCGCCAGCACCCACGGCGTTGTCGGCGGCAAGATCGGTTGCCCGGGCGGCGGACCGGGCTGCGGCGCTGGCGGCACCGTTGGTTGCAAGACGGGTTGTCCCGGCGGACCGGGCGGGGGCCACGTCGGCGCCGTCTGCTGTTGCGCGGGCTGACCCGGCTGCGGCGGACCGGGCGGCGCGGTCAGGGCCGGCGAACTCGAGATTGACCTGCGCCGTGGCCGCCGAACAACTCAGCAGCACGACAACGAACGACAAGCAGAAGATGTGTCGGTTCATAGGGGGGCAAATCATAGCGAGAACCGTCATAGCAAGGTAGATCAACCGCGCCCCCACCATAGACTGGTATTCTTCGGGTGGCGAACGTTGACTTCCGGAATCCAACCAACTGCCCAGGTTTGAGGAGCAGTACGATTGCCGCAAGTCTACCAGCTTACCCGAGAACACCGTTCTCATGGGGGGTGCTATCGTTCAAGGCACGTTTGCCACGTTTTTGACTGCCCAGTCCTCAACTCCCCATTGCGTTCCGCCGAGCGTTTGCTAAACTGAGGGGCTTAGTAGTTTCAGTTGGCAACACATTTTGTAGGCACAGTTGTAGCAAACACGGTGGGAGGAATGTGCTTCCCGTAGAAGCATCCCTGAACCGACCGAGGTGGAGCAGTCGCGGTAACCTGATGACGATCACTAAAGAGCGGAAGACAGAACTGATCGGGACGTATCGGCGCGACGCCAAGGATACGGGCTCCCCGGAAGTTCAAATTGCCATTCTGACCTCTCGGGTCAACAGTCTGACCGAGCACTTGCAGGGTCACAAGCGGGACTTCGCATGCCGGCGAGGCTTGTTGATGATGGTCAGTCGCCGGCGGCGACTGTTGGATTACTTGAAGAAGGTCGATCCGCAGCGTTACCTCGATATCATTCACCGTCTCGACATCCGCAAGTAGTCGAGGCGGCATTCTCGCCCCCTGGCGGTTGGCTCGCGGAAAGCGGGTGGCGTCGCATCTCCTTTCTTTGCTGCGCCCGGTGGGCGCACGGCGATGCCCCCTTTCGTATTCTCGCCCGTATCTTGCCCACAACTGGAAACCAGATGAAGGTAGGGACATACATTGAAAGTACGAGTTGAACGACAGATCGGAGCTTCCATTCTATCTTTTGAGACCGGCGAACTGGCAAAGCAAGCGGCCGGCAGTTGTCTTGTGCAGTATGGCGAAACGGTAGTGCTGGTGGCGACCGCCTCCGGCTCGCCTCGGCCGGGCGATTTCTTCCCCCTCACCTGCGACTACCGCGAGCGCGTGGCTGCGGCGGGCAAGTTCCCCGGCGGCTTTCTGAAGCGCGAAGGCCGGCCGACGACCAAGGAAACGCTCACCGCGCGGTTGATGGACCGTCCCATCCGGCCGCTGTTTCCCGAGGGGTTCCGCGATGAAGTGCAGGTACAGGCGTTCGTGATGGCCAGCGACCGGCAGAACGACGGCGACGTCTTGGGGATGAACGGGGCCTCGGCCTCGCTGGAGGTTTCGCCCCTGCCCTTCCAGGGCCCCATCGGCTCGGTAAGGCTGGGCCTGATCGAGGGCCAGTTCGTACCCTTCCCCACGCACGACGCTCTCGAGCAAAGCGATCTCGACCTGATCGTCTCGGGCAACAAGGACTCGATCTTGATGATCGAGGGTTTCGCCCGCGAGATGCCCGAGGACCGCATGGCCGAAGCCATCATGACGGCCCACGGCTACATCCGCGAGATTTGCGAGATGCAGGAGGAGTTGGCGCGAAAGGCGGGCACGGTGAAGAAGCAGTACGAGGTCCCGCCGCCCGACACCGTCTTCGAGACGCTGAAGGCGAAATACTACGACCCGCTTCGCGCGGCGAAACAAACCGAGGGCAAGCTGGCGCGGGCCGAAGCCGTCGCGGCCGTCAAGAAGCAGGCCATCGCCGAGTTGATTCCCGATCCGAAGGCCGACGGGGCCGTTTCGGCCGACGCCTTTGCCGTGGCGTGGGAGGCCTTGGAAACGCGCGTCGTGCGCGACCAGATTCTTTCCGGCACCCGGCCCGACGGCCGCGATTACCGCACGCTGCGGCCGATCAGTTGCCGGGTCGATCTGCTGCCGCGGGTGCACGGCTCGGCCTTGTTCCAGCGGGGCGAGACGCAGGCCCTGGTCACCGTCACCTTGGGCACCGGCCGCGACGAGCAGCGCGTTGAACGGCCTGATCGACGAATACTCGCAGAAGTTCATGCTGCACTACTACTTCCCGTCGTTCTCGGTGGGCGAGTGCCGGCCGATTCGCGGGCCGGGCCGCCGCGAGATCGGGCACGGGGCCCTGGCCGAGCGGAGCGTCAAGCCCGTGCTGCCCGAGCCCGACGCCTTCCCCTACACGATTCGCATCATCTCCGACATTCTGGAGAGCAACGGATCGAGCTCGATGGCCAGCGTATGCGGGGCCACCTTGGGACTGATGGCGGCCGGCGTGCCGATCAGCAATCCCGTGGCCGGCATCTCCGTGGGGCTCGTGAAGGAGCCCGACCGTTACGTGCTGCTGACCGACATCATCGGCGACGAGGACCATTTCGGCGACATGGACTTCAAAGTGGCCGGCACCCAGCGCGGCATCACCGGCATTCAACTCGACCTGAAGATCGGCGGCATCAGCGAGGAGATCGTCCGCGACACGCTCAAGCAATCGCGCGAGGCGCGGATCGAAATCCTCCGCAACATGCTCTCGGCCATCGCTCGTCCCCGGCCTGAAATCTCGCAGTGGGCGCCGCGGTTGCTGCGGACGCACATCGATCCCGAGAAGATCGGCCTGCTGATCGGTCCGGGCGGAAAGATGATCCGCTCGATCCAAGAGGCCACCGGCGCGATGATCGAGGTCGAGGACGACGGCACGGTGAGCATCGCGTCGTTCAATGCCGAGGGGGCCATCGAGGCCATGCGCCGCGTCGAGGCCCTGACCGCTTCGGTCGAGGTCGGCCGGATCTACGAGGGCCGCGTGGCCAGCATCAAGGATTTCGGGGCGTTCATTGAAATCCTGCCCGGCAAGGACGGCCTTTGCCACATCAGCGAGCTGGCCGACGGCTACGTCAACAGCGTTGCCGACGTGTGCAAAGTCGGCGACGTGTTGAAGGTCAAGGTGATCGCCATCGACGACCAGGATCGCGTGAAGCTCAGCCGCAAGGCCGTGCTTCGCGAAGAGGCCGCCGCGCAAAAAGGCGAGGGCGGCGGCAACCAAGGGAAATGACCGATAAGGGGATTGGGGATTGGGAATTGGGGATTAGAGCGGCCGTCTGATCTGATCCCCGCTCCCTGATTCCTAATCCCTCGTTTCATCCCCATGTCTTCCCATTCTCGCACCGACGATCTCAACCACCGGCTGGCAGAGCAATATGCCGAGATCGCGCGGCTGGCCGGCGGGCTCGCTCACGAGATCAAGAATCCGCTGTCGACCATCCGCATGAACATGGAACTCTTGGCGGAGGACTTCCGCGACTCCGACGCGCCCCGCGATCGCCGGGCGCTGAAGAAGGTCGAACTGGTGGAGCGCGAATGCCAGCGGCTGCAAGACCTGCTCGACAATTTCCTCCACTTCGCCAAGGCCCATCGGCTGAAACTTCAGCCGAGCGACCTGAACGTGCAGGTCCGCCAGATGCTGGACTTTTACCGCCCGAAGGCCACAGAGGCGGGCGTGGAAATCATCGATTACCTCGGCGGCAATCTGCCCACGGTGGTTTTGGACCGCGAGGCGTTCCACGGGGCGCTCTTGAACCTGGTGCTGAATGCGGAGCAAGCGATGCCCCACGGCGGACAGTTGGTCGTGCGCACTTACGGCACGGCCGACGGCGTCGCGCTCGACCTGATCGACACCGGCAGCGGCATGGACGAGGAGACGCTGGCCCGTGTGTTCGACACGTTCTTTTCCACGAAGCGCGGCGGTTCGGGCCTGGGACTTCCCACCGCCCGGAAGATCGTCGAGGCGCACGGCGGAAAGATCACCCTGCAAAGCGCGCGGGGCCGTGGCACACAAGTCACGATCAAGCTCCCCATCCCCGCCCGGCTGCCCGCGGAAGGCGGTGGGGGAGAGCCACCTGCCGCATCGTAGTCAACTCGTACTGGTCATGGCCTATCGGCGGCGCTGCGTGCGCCCGAACGACCGGAATCATCATCCGAGTTGGGCCGTTGCAATACGACGGCAACAGTCTCCGCCAGCGCGTGGTGCCCTTCCTGCGTGAGATGCAAGCCGTCGAGCGTGGCGCCTTTCTCGCCGAATACGGCCGAAAGACAGCCCTTGGGCAACAGCAGAACGTTGTGCTCAGCGGCGATGTCGCGCTGCGCCCGGCCAAACGCATTGTGAAACGGCAGCAGCGGAAGCTCAAACATGAGAATTTGGCTATCCTTGGAACACAAGACGGATATCAGGGCGTCAAGTTGCCGGCGAAACGTCGAGGCATCGGCTCCGCCCAACAGGTCGTTGCCCCCGATCTCGACAATCACGAGGCTGCCGGGCTTTGTGACCAGACTTGCCTGAGCCAATGCGGTGCGCACCGTCGCGCCGGCCCGTGCCAGGTTGACAACGTTGAGCCCGGTGGTATCCGCAAGAACGGCGGGCCAAGATCGCTCTCCAATTCCGATCCCGGCGCTCAACGAATCGCCCACAACGTACACAGTATCGTTCGGAGCCACCTGGAGTTGCGGCAAACGGTGGTACGGCGCTTCCCAAGCGAGCAGTCCAATCGTGGTGGCGGCCGAAAGCGCGACTGACGCTATCGACGTTTTGCGATATTCAGGGCGAGTGCGGAGCGTCGGCGGCATAAGGCTCGCGCATGCCCACAGTGCGTAGGCCCACATTGGAAGCGGCACGGCCGAGGCAATCACCACGGTCACGCCAACCAGAACGGCCGTGGCCAGCAGCCGGCGGGTGATTCCCGTGCGAAATCGCGAGATCGAGAGATTCGCCGCGAAAACCACGGCGAGCCCGACGAAGAAAGACGTGCCGTCGGTAAAGCTGAGGATCAGCGGACTCATCTGATTATGGTGCTCTGAATCACACCTTCCATCGGGCTGCTGGCGGTGGCGTAGAGCTTCTTGGGGATCCGCCCGGCCAGATAGGCCAGCCGGCCCGATTCGGTGGCCAGCCGCATCGCCCGGGCCATCCGCAACGGGTCCTTGGCGTGGGCGATGCCCGTGTTCAAGAGCACTCCGTCGACGCCCAGTTCCATGGCGGTGGTCACATCGCTGGCCGTGCCCACGCCGGCGTCGACGATCACCGGATAGTTCGGATCGCCTTCCTTCAAGTACTCCATGCAAATCCGGATCGCGTTGGGGTTGAGCACGCCCTGGCCCGAGCCGATCGGGCTGCCGGCGGGCATCACGCTGGTGGCCCCCGCCTCTTTCAGCCGCCGGGCGACCACCGGATCGTCGCTGGTGTATACGAGCACCTGAAAACCATCGGCCACCAGCGTCCTGGTGGCCTCCAGCGTGGCGATCGGATCGGGCAGCAGCGTCTTCTTGTCGCCCAGGACTTCCAGCTTCACCCAATCCGCGCCGGGGTTGCCCATTTGCGAGAGGATTTCGCGGCCCAGACGGGCCACGCGCACCGCGTCTTCGGCCGTGAAGCAGCCGGCCGTGTTCGGCAGGATCGTGTATCGCCGGGTGTCGATGAAATCGAGGATGTTCTTGCCCTCGGCGTCGATCAGCCGCTCGCGGCGCACCGCCACCGTGATGCACTCCGTGCCCGAGATGCCAAGCGCCTTGCGCATCACTTCATAGCTCGAATACTTGCCGGTGCCGACGATCAACCGGCTGGCCAGCGCGTGGGAACCGATCTGCAAATTATCCGGCGCGACCGCCAGTGGCTGCTTGGTGTCGAACATGGCTTATCCTCCGCCTACGAGGGTCACGATTTCCAGCCGGTCGCCCTCGCCGAGGCGGTGTTCGGCATGGCCCTGACGGGGCACGAGTTGCAGATTGACCTCAACGGCCACGGGCTTGGTCGCCAGATGCAACTCTTCCAAGAGCGCGGCCACCGTGATGCCGTCGGCCACCTGCCGGCCTTGGCCATTGATCGTCACTTGCATTGCCGGACCGTGCCCAGTTCATTGTGGTGCAGGTGTCTCGCCTGCATCTTACCGCGCAGGCGACACGCCTGCATCTTACAGCGCAGGCGACACGCCCGCATCACAAGCTGAAATGCTGAAATTACTCGGATACGATGCCCCGGCTCACTTCACCCCACCGACGGGCGTAGCCCCGGTGGCGGGCGCGGCGCCGGCAGGCGTGCGATAACGCGTTTCACCGATAAGGTACAACGCGCCATTCTGCGGCTGGCCGGAGGCATACATCGAGGCGGCCCACGGTACCGCGTAGGCGGCAAGCTTGCCGCTGGTGATTTCCGCCACATAGCAGACGGAGCTACCGGCCGGGGCGCGATTCCCGCCGGATCGCCGAAGGCCGACCACGCCGGTGACCATCACGAACTTGGGGTTCCTTTGGGGGTCAACGTTCAGGTCCTTGGCCACGTTGGTGGCGAAATAGCCGCTAAACACACCCGGCTGCTTGCCTAACACAAACGCCTTCAGATCGCCGGTGAGAAAATCGAGCAGATAAACCGCTTCGACGTCCTGATCCAGCGGCCCAGTGGCAATGCCGATCGACTCGGAGCGGTCGGTGGCCACGGCGTGCAGGGGCGTGTGGGGCCAAACTCCGCTCAGCGCCAAACCCGCCACCAGCCCAATTCCCAAACCAACAAGCAGGTGTTCTTTCCAACTGATCATAGCAACTCCTCTCTCATGCCATCACCTTGCGACAACACGACAACAAATGTTACCCGGATAGCCGGCCGAGTGCCAGACGGCTTTCACCTGGTGGTCAGTGGCTAGTGGCTAGTGGTTAGTGGATAGTGGCCGGCATTGGAACTTCGAGCTTGAGTCGGAAAACGATCCAGCTTGTTTACCCCGAACCTCGCAGCTTGTCCAAGTTTACGCATCTCGCTCGCCCTTCCGAACGATTCGTGGTTCGCTAACCACTAACCACTACTCTTTCCCTTTCAGCTTTGCCCGAATCGCCCGCAGCCGCTCGGCCAGTTCCCGCTCGAGACCGCGATCGGTGGGCCGATAGTATTCTCGTTCCACGCCCAAGTAATCCTGGGGGACCACCGCGTCCGGATGATCATGGGCGTACTGGTATCCTTCGCCATGTCCGAGTCGCTTCGCCCCGCCGTAATGGGCGTCGCGAAGATGGACCGGCACCGGCAGCAGCCGGCCTTCGCGGACGTCGGCCCGCGCCTCGCCGATGCCGATCGTGGCTGCGTTCGATTTTGGTGCGCAAGCCAGGTACGTCACCGCCTGGGCCAAGGTGAGCTGGCACTCCGGCAAACCGACCAGTTCACAAGCTTGGGCCGCCGCCACGGCCAACGGCAGCGCGGCCGGGTCGGCGTTGCCTACGTCCTCGCTGGCCAGGATCACCAGTCGGCGGGCGAGAAACCGCACGTCTTCGCCCCCTTCCAGCATTCGCGCCAGCCAATACAGCGCCGCATCCGGATCGCTGCCGCGAATGCTCTTGATCAACGCGCTGATCGAGTCGTAATGGGCGTCGCCCTGGCGGTCGTACTGCACCGCTTTACGCTGCACCGATTCCTCGGCCAGGCGGCGGGTGAACTCCACCGGTGACTCGCGGCTCGAAAGCACGCCCACCTCCAAGGCGGAAAGCGCCCGCCGGGCATCGCCGTCGCTCACCTCGGCCAGGAACTCCAAGGCGTCGTCATGAAGGTGAATGGCGTGCTTGCCCAAGCCCCGTTGCTTATCGGCCACCGCTCGGCGGATGAGCGTCTTGACGTCTTCGACCGAGAGCGGCTCGAATTGGAACACGCGGCTGCGGCTCACCAGCGCGCTGTTGATCGTGAAGAAGGGATTTTCCGTGGTCGCCCCCACGAGGATTACCACGCCGTTCTCGACGTCGGGCAGCAAGACGTCTTGCTGGGCCTTGTTGAAGCGATGGATTTCGTCGATAAACAGCAACGTCCGCTGCCCGTCGGCCGAGAGCCGATCGTAAGCGGCGGCCAGGATTTCGCGCAGTTCTTTCACGCCGGCGGCCACGGCACTGAGCTGGTGGAAGTGGCTGCGGGTGGCGCCGGCCAAGAGCCGGGCCAAGGTGGTCTTGCCGCTGCCCGGCGGGCCGTAGAAGATCACCGATCCGAGCCGGTCGGCGGCCAGCAGCCGGCGCAGCAGTTTCCCTTCGCCCAGGAAATGCCGCTGGCCGACGAACTCGTCGAGCGAAAGCGGCCGCATCCGCGCCGCCAAGGGCAACGCGTCACGACGATTCGCAGCTTCGCCGGCATCGAATAGCGACACGCTGGTTCTCCAAGCTTCCAGTTTAGCGGCCGCCGGCACGGCGGCTTAGTCCGGCTCGAGTGGCCCACCCTTGGGCAGCAACTCGCGCAACGGACATTCCGCGCAGTTGGGGTTGCTCTTCCAGCAGTAATTCTTCCCCAGCCGCACCAACAACGCGTGAAACTCATTATACTGCGGCGCGTTGTACGGCAACTCGCCGTGGACGTAGTCCTGAATCTCGTGATAGTCGGCCTCGAAGCCGATCCACCCATGCCGGGCGAACACGCGGTGCGTGTAGGCGTCGACGACGAAAATCGGCAGCCCGCCGGCGTAGAGCAAGATCGAGTCGGCCGTTTCCGGCCCGATGCCGTGAATGGCCAACAATTCTTCGCGCAGCTCGGGCAGGCCGGTGCGAAACATCGCTTCCACCGAGCCGCCGTGCCGTTGGACGATAAACTCCAACAAGCTCCTCAGTCGCCGCGCCTTGACGCGAAAATAACCGGCGGGCCGAATCAACTCTTCCAGTTCTTCCAGCGGCACTTCGTACAGAGCGCGCGGTTCGAGAAGATCGGCCTGGCGGAGGTTTGCGATCGCCCGCTCCACGTTCTGCCAGCTTGTGTTCTGGGTCAGAACGGCGCCGACCATCATTTCAAAGGCATGCTCGCCCGGCCACCAGTGCTGGGGACCGAAGGCATCGAACAAGCGACGGTAGACCTGGGCGAGCATAGATGTTATCCATTATGTGGACGTTCCCGCTCGGGCTCAAGCGGGGCAGTCGGCCGCGTCGAAAATGAGAAAAATGGCCCCACTTTCGCAAAATGCGTCCCTCGCCCGGCAGGCCGAAAGCTACTGGGTTCAGTCGCGGCGGCCGCTGGCCAGCCTGCTGTTCGTGGCGCCGTTGCTTATCGCCTACGAGGTGGGCGTCCTGCTGCTGGGGGTCCAGAACGGGGCCGACGCCTTCATGCGTTGGCTTCTCAGCTCGCTCGGCTTCGGCCAGCATTTTCTTCTCCCCCTTCTGCTGGTGTGCATCCTGCTTTCCTGGCACCATCTGGCCCATCAGCCGTGGCGGCTCTCCGGCAGCGTGTTTTCCGGGATGCTAGTTGAAAGCGTAATGCTGGGCCTCTGCTTGCGGGTGATCGTGTTCCTGCAACATGTCGCGTTTGACGTGCTCAGCGAGCCGGCCGCGGCAAGCATCGGCGGCATGGTGAAATCTGCCGTCGGCTTTCTGGGCGCGGGAATCTACGAGGAACTGCTGTTCCGGCTGATTTTGATGTCCCTTGTGGCATGGGCCGTGCGGCGCGCGGGAGCAAAGCCGCGGGCGAGCATGATCGCGGCCGTTCTGGTCAACAGCATCCTCTTCGCGATGGCCCATTACGTGGCGGGCGGCGAGATTTTCCATTGGTTCGATTTCCTCTTCCGCTGCCTGGCGGGCGTCTTTTTCTCGCTCTTGTTCCTCTTCCGCGGATTCGGGATCGCCGCCGGGAGCCACGCGGCGTACGACATCCTCGTCGGGCTGTGCTGAGCCGCGGCGCCGGCGGATTGCCCGCCAGTGCGAGGGAACCACGGGCGGACAAGCTGCCTGTGCCGTTGGAAAGGTCCCTCTCGTCCGACTGCTAGCACCGCGCGGAGCACAGCGCCGGGCTCTTGTCAAGACGAGTTGTGGCGAAAATTCCCCGCGCGCGCTTTCCCCAAAAAATCGCCCTTGGCGAGCCTCACGCGGCGTGCGTATAATGGCTTTGTCGTCGCGAATTATTCGTCCCGCTCGGAGACATTTCGATACCAAGGAGGCATCGACGTGCTCACCGTTCGACCGCGAGTCGCGGAGTTGATTTTCCAACTTTACGGGCGTCCGCTACACCCGGAATTATTCGAGATTGTTGAAACCAGCACCATCGAACGCGGGCAATACACGGCACAAATCAACATCACCAGCGCGGGCCATGTGGTCACGTGGCGTTACGGCGGCTTGACGTTGACGGAAGTGGCCGCTTCGGCCCAGCATCCGCTGCCCACCAAGCGGCGGTTGCTCTCGCACGGCCTGAAAGGCCGCTGCACCGACAGCGTCGATTGCCGCGGCGGCATTCGTTATAAGATGAGTGTCGAGCTCGAACCGACCAGTCCGCGCGAGTTCTGGACGTTCCAGCAGGAATTGGCCGGCCAGGGGCAGTGGCAAGGCATGTTGCACCGCTTCGATTCCAGCGGCCGCATCGCCCTGGGGGCCATCAGCTACATCAACCTCGAAGCCCGCGACCGCAGCCTCTCGATCCAGGCCTTTCACACCTTCCCCGACGACTGCGCCATCGTCAAAAGCCAGTCGGTCTTCCAGTTGCCGGCGTTGGCGTAGTGGTTCGCCAAGTGCATTTTGACAGGTTGTTGGGGCGGCAGTTGTAGTGCCACCGGCTTCGCGGACGAGAATTATGGGAATCGCACACAGACGTTTAGGATTGCGGCCGATTCTTGCCATTCTTGTCCTGCTGCCCGCTGCGGGCCGGCTGACTGCGGCCGCGGATGATAAGCCGCCTGAGCGGGCATCGGCCAACGGCCAGTTGATCATCGAAGGCGACCACGTCGCGCGGCTGACCTTGGACAAGTGGACGGGCACACGGGATGCGCCACCGGGGCCGGACGGCCAGTTGGTTCTCGATCACCCCGCGGCGAGCCTCTCGATTCCGGCGGGCCAATACCGGCTTGCAAAAATCGAGCTGACCGGCGGCTACAGTTGCTACGTCCCCGAGCGCGTTTTCGACGGGCGGGCCAGACGGGCCATCTGGGGACCAGAACTGATAACGATCAGCCCGGATCGGCCCTGCTCGATCAAGGTGGGGGCCCCGCTGAAGACTGTGTTGATCGCTCATCGCGACGGCCGCAACATCCTGCTCGTCTACCGTCTGCTTGACGCGCAATCTGAATGGCATCTGTATGTGCGCGGAGATCGCAACAAACCGCCACGGTTTACCGCGTATTGTAACGGTCATAAGATCGGTTCAGGCTCCTTCGAATATGGTTGAGGCTCAAATTGCACGTACTCGTGGCGAGTACCCCTCACCGTCTTGCATGGCCCTATCAGCTTCGTAGCTTCCGCCGACCTCGGCCCGCTTGGCCCCAGCGAGAGCGAGCCGGTAGTTGTCAACTGGCACTGGACGGACGACACTCCGGCCTTTGCGGGCGTGGCCCGATGGGCGCTAATCCTCGGTCTCCTGCTGGTAGTCAAGGCCAATCGTAACTGGCAAGCGTGGCTAATCCTGATTCCGTTCGCGCTGCTCGGCGAATTCGCCTGCGACTGGATCAATCCTCACTTGACGTTCCTTTCCATGCGACCAGTCCGCTTCGGCCTTGGCTTTCAATGGCTGGCTACAGCGTGGACAACCCTTTGGCTGGTGAGTCCCTGGTTGGCACGCTGCCGGCCGCTGCTGGCGTTCGTGCTGGCATTAGCGACAGGAACAGCGATCGGCGCCGCCAACCATTTTGGCCTCTACGGACATCGGGAGCTTGGCCCACCGCTGACGACTTGCGCGGCCTGGCTCTTGGCCCTGCTCACGGCGTTCGCCCTGAGCGGGCTATCGTGCCGGCAAACGAACGGCGCGGGCCGATTTCTGGCTTGGCTGATACCTTGGCTTGTCATTGGGACAGTAGTCGGACTGACTTCCGAGTACGTTTGGCTCGATTACCACCCCACGCCCGGCTCGCGGCCGATGATGGTCCCAACAATCATCTCCAATCTGGAGCTGATGTCCTTGAGCGAGGCCGCCATCCTCTACTTGTGGAACCTGCCCTTTCTGTGCCTGGCTTTCTGGCTGCCGACGTATCGGGAGCGATTCACCAGCGTGCTGCGGCTGCCGCATCAGTCGCCATCGGCAACGCCGACCGCCGCCGGCACTGAGACGGACAACGCGTCGGCGTAGTCGGTTGATCGCGAGGCGGGATATCCGGCCTTGCTCCCGCCGGCACGAATCGTTGCACTCTCCGCCGCAAAATAGGGGATGTCTTTTTATATCTTCTCTACCGGCTTCGGCGGCGGCAATTCCAGGATCGAGCCCACGTTGTCTTTGAGAACGAAACCCTCGCCATGTTCGCCGAGGTCGCGGATCAGCTCCTTCAATGCCCCGTCGTACATCGTGTTGTCTTTGATCACCGTGTAAGCACAGTCTTTGAGAACCATGGCGCACTCGGGCGAGAAGACACCCTTGTCGTTGTCGTCTCGGCCGGCGCTCATCGTGTTGCCGACGAAGCTGACGCCCCGCACGCCATCGAAGCGAATGTGCGTGCTCAGATTCTCATCGGTGATGGTTTTCCAATTGGGCGCGCCGCTCCGCCAGATGCAATTGCCGGTCATCGCGATGATCTTGCAGGGCGACTTGGGCCGGCGCAGAAGCGAAATGGCCGGGCCGCCGGAGCGGTCGATGTAGTTTCCGGTGATGTTGTAATGGTTGCCGCCGGTAAGAATGATGCCGCCCTTGCGGTTCCATTCGATCCGGTTGGCCGTGAAGGTGCAGGAGGCGTTTTCGTAGTAGGCCCCGATGCCGGCCTCGCCGTTGCCCGACAGCCAGTTGTCCAGTACCCATCCATCCCAGCCGCGGTACCAGATGCCGTTGCCCTGGTTGTGGCCGACCATGCAGTGGCGGATTGTGTAGACCCAAATGTGGCCCAGATGAATGCCGTCGCCGGTGAAGCCGTTGATGCGGCAGCGTTCGATGAAGATCGCATCTTCGTGTTTGCCGTAGTTCGGCTTATTGAGCAGGATGCCGTGAATCCCGTCGCCCAGCCGCCCGCCGTCGAGGCATAGGCCCGTTACGCGGACGCCGAAGGCGCCGGTGATATCCAACAGGCAGGCGGCCGACTTGTCGCACAACTTCAGGACCGAGCCCGCGTTGGTGCCGTAGGTCCAGGTGGGATTGCCCATAAGGCCCACGCTGGGCGGAACTTTCAGCGTCGAGCAGCAGAAAACGCCTTCGGGAATGTGCACCGTCGCCTGCGTCTGTCCGGCCTTGTCGAGAGCCGCCTGAAGGGCGGCCGTGTCGTCGGTCTTGCCATCGCCGACCGCGTTGTGGTCGCGCACGTCGATAACACCAGGGATCATTGCGGCGGCCGCCGCCTGCGTGGTCGAGGCAAGAAAGAATCTCCGGTTCATCGGCGAGTCCATGAGGGTCTCCTCGGGCGGGTTCGGATAACAGGGCGCGCTTGGTGGGCTACAACTTCGAAAGGAACTCGGCAATTGCCGCGTTCACGGCGGCCGGGTTCTCCAGCGGCGACATGTGGCCCGCCGCGGGAATTTCTGCAAACGTGGCGCCGGGAATCGCTTGGGCAATGCCGCGCATCTCGGCCGGCGGCGAGATCGCGTCGTCCTGCCCGACGATCACCAGCGTCGGGCAGGCGATCTTTGCCAGCGCGGCCGTCATGTCGGGACGCTCGGCGATGCCGCGAGCCGCGGCGGCAATGCCCCGGGGATTGCCGCCGATGACCATCTGCCGCAAGGCATCGACCACTTCTGGCCGGCGCTGCCGCGTGGTTTCGGCCAATAGCCTCGGCAGTGTGCTATCCGCCAACGGGGCGGGCCCCTCGCTGAGGACGCGGTCGGCCATTTCCAACCGCCCCGCAGCCGCCTCCGGCGTATCGGCAACTGAACGGGTGTCGCAAAGGATCAGCCCCCGCAAGCGTGCCGCATATTTCCGCCAGAACTGGAACGCGACATATCCGCCCATCGACAGCCCGCACAACACGACCGGCTCGCTGATCGCCAAGCCATCCAGCAGCCCGGCCAGATGGTCGGCGAACTGCTCCATGGTGACCTTGGGAGAAAAGGAGGCGGGGCTGCGGCCGAAGCCCGGCAGATCGGCGGCGATCACGCGGCACCGCGAACTGAGCCCGTCGATCTGCGCCGCCCACATCGTGTGGTCCAGCGGAAAACCATGCACGAAAACCAACGGCAGACCGGCGCCGCGCTCGACGCAGCAGATTTCCGCGCCGCCGACCGAGAGCGACTTCATGGTTTCTTCTTCTCCTCGGCCTGTTTGCGGAAGAATTGCAATTGGCGCTGGATCGCGCCGGTGTAGGGATCGAGCTCCGCCGCCTTGGTTTGCAAGGTGACTGCGCCGTCCAGGTCGCCGCGGGCGAAATGGACGCGGGCCAGCGTGTCCAGCACGTCGCCCGAGTTCGGCTTCAGCTCCACGGCCTTCTCCGCACACTTCAACGCCCGGTCCAAATCGCCCTCGGTGTTGCCGACCAACCAGGCATATTGGTTGTACGATTCCTGGTCTTGGGGGTACGCGGCGATCTTGTCCTCGAATCGCTCCGTCGCCTGCCGGATCAGGGCGAGAATCTTCGCGCGGTATTCGGCCGGTTGGTCGGGGAGATGATAAGCGGCGATCACCGCTTCGATGTCGGGCACATCGATCTCCAACGCCTTGTCGAGCGACTCTCGCTCTTTTGCCCGGTCGTTCTTCGATTCCCAGTGGCAGGCGAAGAAGAAATGCATTCGGGAGCGGATTTCGTTCAGCTTCGCAACTTCCGGCTTGCGCTCGGGCGTTGCCGAGCGCGTCCCACGCCTTTAACAGCTTCTCCAACGCGGCGCCCGCATCGAGGTCCTGGCCCTGGTCGTGAAATACTTCGGCCAACACCTCGCTCGCCTTCGCCGGAAAGTCGTTGTCGTTGAGATTGCCTTCGGCGATGATGTGTTCGAGCTCGCGCCGCGACCAGGCGAACCGGCCGCGCCCAACAGATACATCGCCAAGGCGTAGTGCACTCGCAACTCCGCCTCCTGCTTGCCGGGATTCAAGGCAAAGGCGCGGCGGGCCGCTTCTTCCGCCTGATCGGTCTTTCCCTGTTCGAGATCGGATTCCGCGATCACGTACAACAGGCCGGGGTCGTTGGCCACCTGCTGGGAAAATCGCTGCCTCAGATCGTCCACCGCCTTCCACGCCTTCTGATCGACGAGCCACTGGAGCAATTCCAGCAGAGCATCGGGGTCGTCGGGCGTCACCCCGACCAGGCGGCGGGCCGCCGTCATGGCTTCGTCGGCCTTCCCGAGCTTCTTCAGGCGAAGCACCTGGAAACGAATCAAGCTCATCACGACGTCGGCGTCGGTATCGGACTGCGCCTGCTCCAACAGGGCTTGCTCCGCATCGATGAGTTTGGTCCACTCGGCCATCATGGCCTCGGGTTCGCCGCCCAGCCGGGCCCATGTCAGCAGCCAGATCGCGCCGGGCCGCTTGCAGTTGTCGAGCGTCTTGCGGATGGTCTCCGCCGTGGCCGCATCCGGCGGATCGGCCTTCACCTGGCTGGTCAACAGCGCCAAGGCCGCCTTCCGCGACAACAACGACAGCTTCTCAAACCGCACCAGCCGGCAGAGCGCGGCCGTCCCCTGCCCGTCAGGCAAGGCGGCAATCGCTCCCATCCGTTCTTCGCGGCCGGCTGGGTTCGATGACTCGTAGTCGTGGAGATACCTCTTCACCAAAGGCGGGTCGCTTTCGATCGTCCACTCCACCCGCATCAGCTTCAACAGGTACTTCGCCCGACTGGCGATTTCCAAATCCTTGTCGGTGGTGGCGGCACAGACGGCGTCGAAAACCTGAAAGCCAAGTTGGGTCAACTCCTCTTGCGCCCGCTGGCGGACAAAATAGTCCTTGTCACCCAACTGGCGGATCAGCTCATCGACATGCTGCGGCGAAACGGCTTCCATTGGCGCCGCATCCGGCGCGTCGGCAGCCGCCACTCCGCAGCCCGCCAACGCGGCGCCGGCCAGCAAAAGTGCCAACCCGATACGAACGGAAATTGCCAGACGATTCATACCGTGAGAATATCACAATCCGCGCCGGGTGGGAAGCATGTCGCGTCAGGCGCCTTGTTCCCACGCTCGGCGTGGCAAGCGCGGTTGTCGGTTTCCCCGCAGCATGGGAACGAGAACACTTCTCACGCCCGGCCATACAGCGGGCCGAAATTCGCACAGGCGCGGAAATCGGCTCCTTCGCGATCGGCCGTGCCGAAGGCGTTCCACGCGCTGGGGCGGAAAATGGCCTCCTCCGCCACATTGTGCATGAAGACCGGGACCCGCAACATCGACGCCAGCGCGATCAGATCCGCGCCGATGTGCCCGAAGCTGAAGGCCCCGTGGTTCGCTCCCCAGGCATTCATCACCTCGTAACCATCCTTGAACACGCCATGGCCCGTCAGCCGCGGGGCGAACCACGTGGTCGGCCAGGTCGGATTGGTCCGGGCTTCGAGCGTTTCGTGGACGCCGGCGGGAAGCTCGAAGGTCCATCCTTCGGCGATCTGGAGCGCCGGCCCGAGGCCCGCCACCAGGTTCACACGCGACATGGTGATCGGCATGCCCCCGGCGGAAACAAAATGCGATGAGAATCCGCCGCCGCGAAAGTATTCGGCGATCGCGGCGTGCCAGGTGGTAGCGCGAAGGCAATCCTGGGCCTCGGCTTCGGTGATTTCCCAAAACGGCTTCAAGACCGGCCGACCGGCAAGCTGTTGGCGGCCGGCGCCGTCGAGGGCCGCCGCGCCCGAATTGATCAGATGAATCAATCCGCCCGCCGCCAGACCGGTAAGCTCGTGTCCGGCGACGCGCTTCACGGCCGCGGGGCTCCAATACGTCCGCACGTCGGCGAACACCTGCGCCGTGCAGCTTAGCAAGTGGCCGAAGAGCATCACCACGCCGTTGAGGCTGTCGTTTTCGGTGGCGAACACCAGCGGCTGGCGGATGCCGTTCCAGTCGAACGACGAATTGAGGATCGCCTCCATGAAATCGCCGTTGGGCAGATGGTCGGTCCATTGCCGCTGTCCCTGAAAGCCGCCCAGAAGGGCGTTGTGTCCCAAAGCCTCTTCGCCGTAGCCCAACTCTCCCAGGCGCGGATTCCCGACCATCAAATCGCGGGCGATCATGGCCATCCGGACCGACCACTGCCAGGCGTTCTCCTTCTGGGCCGCCGAAAACTGATGGGCAGGCGCGTTAAAATCCTTGCCCTCGCGGCAATTCGCTTTGGTCCAGGCAATCGCCCGCGCGTACTCGGCCGGGTCATAGATCCCGCGCTCCACGCGGCGGACGATCTCGACCATGTCAACCGTCTCGACCCGTATGCCAAGATATCGCTCGAAGAAATTGGGATTCACCAGCGATCCGGCGATGCCCATCGACGCGTTGCCGAGCGAAAGGTACGAGGCGCCGCGCATGGTGGCCACAGCCAGCCCGGCGCGGACGAAGCGGAGAATCTTCTCCCGCACGTCGTCCGGGATTTCCAAATCGCCGCTGTCCTGAACGTCGCGACCATAGATTCCGAAGGCGGGCAGACCCTTCTGGTTGTGCGCCGCCAGGGCGGCCGCCAGGTAGACCGCGCCCGGCCGTTCGGTGCCGTTGAAGCCCCACACGGCCTTCGGCGCCAGGGGGTCCATATCCATTGTCTCCGAGCCATAGCACCAGCAAGGCGTGACCGTCAACGACGCGCCGACGCCTTGGCGGGCGAACTTCTCGGCCGCCCGGGCCGCTTCGGCCGCGCCGCCGATGCACGTGTCGGGGATGACACATTCCACCGGCAGTCCACAGGCGTGGCGGAGATTCTCGGAGATGAGCCTGGCCGCTGCGTTGGCCATGCTCATCGTCTGGCCCTCGAGCGCCTCGCGCACGCCGCCGCGCCGTCCGTCGATCGCCGGGCGGATGCCTACCTTGGGCAACGAGCCCACCAGCCGATTCGTGCAGGTGGAAGTCATGTGTCACCTTCGTCGTGATGCGAAATATCCCGCATTGTCAACGGTCAGTTCAACGTTTCGGGCGAAAACCGGTGCAATAGAAGGCTCCCAGCACCACCAACAACGCACCCCACCAGATGTCGGCGTGCAGATCAAACAGGGCTACGCGCTGATCCGCCGGCGGCGGACACGCGAAGGCGTAGATGCCCGCGCCGACGATGATCAGCCCGTAAAGCAACAGCAGCGCGCCGATGAAGAACCAAATGGGGATTTGATGTTCGGATTCCATTATTGTGCCTCAGACAAGTGATGCAACGAGGCCGACCATCGGGAGGCCGGTTGTGCGGGAAAAACGTTGGTTCGCCGTTGCCTTACGTTGTCGAACATCGATGAACGGTACTCACCAGAATAGAATGTTGACGGCCACCAGCACGATCAGGACGGCCGTCGCCCAAATCGCCGGATGTTCATACCAGGGGCAGGGCCCTTCGTCGGGCCGCGGCGTCAGACCCATCACCAAGTTCTTGAGTTGCGACCCCGGCTTGGGCTTGGTCACTAGGCTCACGCCGACGGCCACCAGCACGCACACGACCAGCGTCCAGAAGGCGCTGTACATATTGACCGCCATCGGCTGCGCTTTCTCGGAGCGGGCAATGTACTTCTGATGCTCTGCGTTGAATACGGCCGGATTGAAATATTGGGTAACGTAGGTTGCTTCGACTTTCACGCCGGGTTTAAGCACAATGGCGGCGCCTACGACGCCGAACTTGTCCCTCTGTTTCGTGTCAGCCAGAGTCACGTCGGGCGCCAACAAACGAATCTTGTAGAATGTCCCGCGGATTTCGACGGGAGCGAGCCACGACACGTCTGAGCCGGTAACGACCGGTTCGTCGCGGGGGTAGCCCACGTTGGTCATCTTGACAGCGCCGCCTTCGACGACCACTTTGGTGACGGCCGATTCCGCATCTCTCTCAACTCGCACCACCGCGCCGGGTTCGAGCACGATTTGCGGGGGTGGGCTGTAGCCGTCGGGAAAGGTGTGGACGAAGCCCCACATGCTCATCGAGAACAAAATGGCCGCCAAGAAGCCGCAGAAGCCGCCTGTCGGCGAGCAACGCTTCCAGAGCATGCCCAAGATGACCACCCCGAACAGCGGCACGATGAAGAAGAAGACCAGCACCTGGAGAAAATCGAGGATGTTGGTGAAATAGAAGCAGAGGTATGCGGTGGCGATGGAGATCAAAACGCCCAGCAACGAGGCCGCGGCCCACGTTCAAGTAGTGGCGATCGCTGCCGGTGCGGTTCAAAAGCGGCTTGTAGACGTCGTACGTCCAAACGGTGGCGAAGGCGCTGACGTTGCCGGCCATGCCCGACATGAAGCCGGCGATCATCGCCGTCACTCCCAGGCCGAGCAAACCGGGGCCGAGATACCGGCCCATCAACAGCGGCATCACTTCGTTGTAGGTGTGGTGGGTGATGTTGGCGCGGGGATCGCTTTCGGCCACCAGCACCAGCGGCGAGCCGTCGGGATTCGACAGCACGGCCAGCCCGAGCAGGCCAGGAATGATCACGATCAAGGGCACGCACATTTTGAGCGCGGCGCCGATGAGCGTGCCGTTTTGGGCCGCGCGGAGGTTCTTGGCCACGATCACGCGCTGCACCTGAAGGAAGTCGGTGCACCAGTAGCCGAACGACACGGCCAGCCCCAGGCCGAAGACCATGCCGAACCAGTCGATGCCCATCGGGTTGGCGTCGAACGAGCCGAGGCATTTCCACAGGCTAGAGAAATCGGCCGCAGCGCGGTCGGGATGGATCACCTTCACGTTCTCCTGGATGGTGGCCATCATCTTGGTCCAGCCGCCGGCTTGGATCAAGCCAAGAATGGGGATCAGCAGCGAACCGAGCCAGATCAGGAAGAACTGCAACACTTCGTTGAACACGGCCGACACCAGGCCGCCGAGAGCGACGTAGATGGCCACGGTGATCGAGGCGGTCCAAATGCTCATGGTCATGTCCCAGCCCAAGAGCAGATGCAGGATCTTGGCCATGGCGAAGACGCTGGTGCCGCTGACCAAGACCGTGAGCACGGCGAAGGAGACGCCGGCCAGAATGCGGCTGCCTTCGCCGTATCGCAGGCTGAGGTAGCCGGGCACGGAGTGCGTCTTGCAGATGTAATAGAACGGCATCATCACCACGGCCAGGAAGAGGATGGCCGGAATGGCGCCGATCAGATAAGCGTGGGCGCCGAGCATTCCGTACTGATAGGCCATCGCCGACCAGCCCATCGTCTCCAGCGAGCTGAGGTTGGCCGAGATGAAACTCAGCCCGGCGATCCAGGCGGTCATCTTGCGGCCGGCCATGAAGAAATCTTCGCCCGTGCTGGCGAACCGCTTCAGATAGAAGCCGATGCCCAGCACGAACAGAAAGTACAGCGCGATGATGAGCTTGTTAACCGAGGCCAGGGTGAGCAACTTGGCGGCGCCCGGTTCGGCCGCAAGGAGCAGCAGACTCGACATGGGGAACTCGCCTTTTCTAGCGTGCCCTTGGCGATAATCCCCAGCTAGAGTACCAAACGCGCCGAACGTGCACAAGCGGCGGCCCTTTGGGGTCAGACCGGGATTGGTGACTAGCGGACCTCGGGCCGCGGTTTTCGCATCAGCCCCGCCCGCTAATCACGGTCAGACCGCCTTGCCCCCGTCTTACGGCGCGACCGCGCAAAGCACGTTCCGTACCGGTTGCCCAGGCACGTAGAACCTCGGGTAGACGAACGGGCCCGCAGGGCCAACCCACATCGGCGCCACCGCCGGTGCTACCAGCGGCGGTTGCACAATCGGCGAGTAGACGACCTGCGGAACCAACGGCGCAGGATACGCATAAACCGGCGCCGCAGGCGGATACGCATAGACCACTTGCGGCCCGCCGTACCAAGCCCCGAATGCTGTTGCCGAGGAAGCCAACAACAGCCCGACCGCGATGGCAACTACAAGAGCTCTCATTTCACCGTTCCTTTCGTAATCGGTCCTTGGAGCATCCGACCAGCTTGCATCCGTACACAAACTCCACAGAGAAATTCTATGCCACCGATTTGAGGCCAGCAAAAATCCACTCATGTGGTGGGGTTGCGACACATTCGTCAAGCGCACCGTCAATCCGATCACTGATCAACATCAATACGATGGCGCTTTCTCTCGGCAGTCGATGCCTATTGGCTTTCGTTCCGCGGCATAACACGTTGCTATAAAATGTGTTGCGCAGTGCGATGCTTATCGCGGCACGCCAAGTGCAGAATGGAGAATACCAGAACACAATCCTCCTTTAGCTGAAAGGAATCGAGCCATGAAACGAGTCCTCCTGATCCTGGCGGCCCTGGGAATCCTCGGTGTGGCCGCCAGCCAAGTCCAAGCCCACGAATACTACCACTGGCATGGCGGATATTACGCAGGATACGCGTATCCCCGGGTGTTGGTCCGTCCGTGGGTCGTGCCCGGCACCGTGTACCCGCCGGTCGTCTATCCGCCCGTGGTCTATCCGTCGGTCGCGTTTCCCGGCGTGGCAGCCTATCCGACCTACGTCGGGCCGGCCGGGGGTTTTTACTACAACGGTCCGCGAGTGTCGATCGGCGTGGGATTCTGACGGTTCGACATCGGCGACCAGAAGCGTCCGTTGGGGCGGCAGTTGATCTGCCGCCCCTTGCATTTGACCCGGCCCGGGCGCATAGTGCCGATGGTCGGCGAGCGAGCAGGCTTCGCTTGCCACGAAATATCGACGCTCAGATTCTCGCACCTGGCGGAGTGACGCGATGAGGCCTTTGCGAATCGGCTTGTCGGGTTTGTTGACTGTAGCGCTAATTGCCGGGGCGAGTCATGCGGGCACGCGGGCGGCCGCGAGCACATCCTATGCCGACGTGAGTGCCGCGGTTTCGGCCGCGAGCGCTAATGATACGGTGGCGGTGCCGGCCGGCTCGGCAACATGGCCCCGTACGCTGACCGTTACCAAAGGCTTGGTGTTGAAAGGCGCCGGGCTGGACAAGACGATCATCACCAACGGCACAGCCGATCATTCGCCACTGATCAAGTATCAGCCCGCCAACTATGATTCGAACGATCCATTTCGATTGACCGGTTTCTCGTTCGATTTGGCAAGCAACGGGCCTGGGCTTGCTTTGGGCGTATACGGGAAGAAGGCCCCCTTTCAGGTGCAGACGAAGATCAGGATCGATCATAATCGCTTCACGAATGACACTACCCGGATGAACCAGGCGATCTGGAATTATGGCGGGATGTATGGAGTGGTCAACAACAACCGCTTTAACGAGGTTGTCTATCCCATTCGCAACGCGCCGCAGGTCGGAGGATCGTCGTGGTGGGATAATTTCACCTATACTTTTGGAGCGGCCGACGACAACCTCTACTTCGAAGACAACGTGTTTACCGGAGTCAGCATCGTGGCGGACAGTCAATACAGCGGAAGATACGCGTTTCGCTACAATGACATCACGCTCGCCAAAGACGCTTATCCCTTGTTTGACATGCACGGCAACCAGGTGGCGCCGGGGAGAAAACAGACCGTCGACGGCATGTATTCAACCTTTGGCGGAGAACTCTACGGAAATCAAGTCAATGCGAAAGGCCGCGGCCTAGGCTTTCTCGATCAACGCGGCGGAAAGGCCCTGGTATTCTGCAACAACTTCACGTCGAACACGTCGGTCAGTATGAAAGTAAGAAAGGAATATGCCGACGCGAAGAGTCCCACGACCAACTTGCAGCCTCAGCACGTATCCGATTCGTACTACTGGAACAACCGCAGGAACAATTCGACCCTGGTCATGGTTGCCGTGGGAAGCGGCCCGTCGGGAACGGCAACCGGCGGGGGCGACGACTACTTGGAGGATTTGCGGGCGAAATTCGACGCCAGCTATCGTGACGGGAGATCCGGAGTGGTGATCGACGGCGGAAGGGGAGCAGGAGAGTTTCGGCAGATTGTCGGCGCCGGGCCGACGCGACTGACAGTGACGCCCGCCTGGACGACGAATCCTGATGCAACGTCGAAGTACCGCATCACGTGCGACTGCTGCAACGTGCTGGCCGAGAACCGCGAATTCTTCAATCACAGCACTTCGTTCGACGGAACAAGCGGAATCGGGCTGGGGCCACTTTCGGCGCAGTCCCGCCACGTGCACACCAGGCGTGGCCTTTTGGGCGACCGACCAATCATGCACCGACTTGACCGGAATGGTGGGCGTCAACCCCAAGACGCCCATCTCGGGCACGCTTTACAAGTGCACGGCCAAGGATACATGGACCGAGTTCTATACTCCCTGTCCGTATCCGCATCCGCTGCGGGTTTCGGGGCCCGTGAGCGACCTTTTGCCGCAGCAGCCCGATGGGCGCTAGCGGACACTCGGCTGGTCGGGGCTGGGGAAGTCGGCGGGTACCTTTTGCGTCACCTTGCCGGTGGCCGCCCACTCGGCACACCGTTGGAAGGTGACGATGAACGCCACGCTCTTGAGCTGTTCCACCGAGTGCCCCAATAGGTTCTGCACCACGCGCCCCTTGCCATAGCCGCTGGTCAAGATCAGCGGCTCGTTCTCGTCGGTCCCCCCCTTGTCCTTCGGGGCGAAGGCCGTGGCCAGCACTTCCACGTTCTCGGCCGGGCCGCGGAGCCGGCAATCGAGCTCGTCGGGCGCTTGCATGAACGCCGGCGGCAGGCCCTTCATGATCGGATGGTCGGGCTGGCGGACCACCAACTGGTACGTCTGCGGGGCGCCGTGGAAACCGGCCTTGCCCGGCGGATCGGTAAGGCGGACGATTTTGCCGTCGCGCCAGCAGAGATAGGGCCCGGCCGTTTCGTTGCGGTTGCCCCAACCGCCCACGCCCATGATGCGATTGTACTCCTTCCACTTCGGAAACGCGGCCGAGGCGAAGTGATAGGCGACCACGCCGCCTCCGTTGGCCACGTAATCGACAAACGCCTTTTGGGTCGCTTCCGGCCAATCGTCGCCATAATAGTTCAACACCACGACGTTGTAAGCGGCAAAGTCGGGCTTGAAGCCGCTCATGTCCTTCCCTTGGGCGGGCGAAGTGGCAACGTCAACCGTGAACAGCCCGGTCTCCTCGAGCAGCTTCTTCAGCACCGGCGACGTTTCGTTCCATTTGTGGCTGGGTGCGTTCTGCCCGTCGACAATCAAGGCCTTCAGCGGCTCAGCCGTAGCAACGGCGGCCAAGGCAAACCACATTCCCAAGGCGATCCAGCAGCGTTTCTGACTCATCGGCGTGTTCCTGCAAGAGGTGGGTGATAAGGGCGCAACACAAAGCCGCGACCGGTGGCCGCGCCATTAATGTAGCACACTGCCGTCCGCCGCAACAGCCGCCGAGGAGACAACCACGTCGAACTCGTAGCTGGTCCATGGCGACCCACGGAGCACCAGCGGCGTGATGCCGACGTTGTCTTCCCAGAACTTTTGCGCCTTGGCGGCATCGAAAACGCCGCCAAAAATCATGGGAATGCCCGGCTGCTTCGAGACCAGCGACACGCACAGGCTCGGCTTGGATGCCGCGGCGATGCGCTGATGCCCCTGGGCCGCCGCATCGACGACGTTGCGGCATCCGCTGACGTTGATGCACAGCCCATCGGCCTGATTGGACGGAAAGAAGGCCGGCTGGGCGGGCGGATTCCAGGCGATGGTCCAGCCATTTCCGCTCACGACGGCCGATTGCATGTCGCCCGTGTCGCCCGTGCCGCCGGTCAGCAGGGGGACGTCTTTGAGGTAATTCGAGGCGATTTTCAGCAGGTTGAGATCGGCCACCTCAGCCAGCGGCCCGTCCAGAACGATCGCGTACGTGCCGCCGCCGCTAAGGCGTTTGCACGCCGCTTGATACTGGAAGCAGAATTGCCCGTTCCACGTTCCGTACGTGCCGTCGGCGCCGCGCAACACCGAGCCGGACGCCGCCACATGCACTCCTTCGTTCGAGGCCGTGACGCTCGTCATGGTGGTGTGGCCGAGCACTGCGCCGGGCAAGAACGGCTGCAAGTAGAGCGAGCTTCCCCAACCGTTGGGGTCCAGGCCCGGATGGGGCCGGAGAACGAAGGCTCCCCGATCCTCGATTACCGAAAGGAAATGATGCCCGCCGCAGAGGCAACGGAATTCTTTCGGGCGCCCTCGGTCGCTTTCACTTCGTAGACCTGAGCCTGCGCAGAGGCGAACAGGGTCTGCGCTGCGGCGAAGGCGAGGCACGAAAGTGTGTGTTGAAATGCCATTTCGAGGTTCCATCTCCTCGGTCAGAGTCCGATGACGCGAGGCCGGTGGCGGCACGCGGCAGTTCCCTTTTCGAGCAGTTCGATCGGCCAATCCTTCCACACTTCGCGATGGAGCCACTGGAGCGCCGCGAGGTCTTGCATCAGCAGAAGCCGTTCCGCACGGGTAATGTGGCTGGGACCGCCCGACAGGGCGATCCGCTGAAGCCGATCGCGCATCGACGCCGAGAGGGGCGACGGCGCAGCCTCCGGCAGCAGCGCCAAATGGAGACGCAAAACGCGAGGATCGGCCACCAGCCGCACAAACGGATGCGGGCATGCGGCGCAGTCGGACCCCGCGGCGGCGAGGTAGCGGTGCTGAAGTTTCACGATCGGGGGGCGCGAAGCTTCTTCGGGGATTAACATCAGGCCGGCTGCCCGCAGGCTCCGTCCGACCCGCACGCTGCTCAACAACAGCGACAGCGGCACGGAAAAGACCAGCCCCAGCAGGATGGGCAGCATCCACCAGAACAACCCGGTTTCGGTCCACGTCAACAAGAGCGCGGCCGCCAGCCCGACGATCGTATGCGGCGAATGGACGCGGAAGGTCTCGGCGAACGAGGGGACGTTTTCACCACGCGGCTGCGGACGCCATTCCACCCGCCGGCCTAACAAGGCGTTGATCACGAAGGTGGTGTGGAACGCCATCAGAATCGGCGCCACGAGGCAGGAAACGACGGTCTCCAGGAGAACGCTGAGAACCAGCTTCAGCGGCTTTCCGAAACGGGCGGCCGTTGACGGGCGGGCGAACGCCGCCAGCAGGCCCCACACCTTCACCAGCAGCAGCAAGGCCAGTGCCCCGAACAACGGCATCATCGCCACCGCCGGCGAGAGCTCGCCTCGATCGGGCGACGCCTCGGCGGCCCGTCGCGCAATCTGCCAGCCGATTCCTTGCACCAGCGAAAGCAGTAAGAACAGGGCCCACAGCGGCGACGCCAGATAGGACATGGCGCCGACACCCAGGTGGAAGCGGCTTACCGGATGGATGCCGGCGGCGATGACCAGCGGCAAGTGTTGAAGGTTTCCCTGGCTCCAGCGCTCGTCGCGCTTGGCGAAGTCAATCAGGTTGGTCGGACATTCCTCGTAGCTGCCGCCGAGATCGGCCGCAAGCATGACCTTCCAGCCGGCGCCGAGCATCAGCGCGGCTTCCACGAAGTCATGACTGAGGATTTCGCCGCCCCACGGCGGCTTGCCGGGCAAGCGGGGCAAGCCGCAACAGCGCATGAACGGCTGCACCCGCAAGATGGCGTTATGGCCCCAGTAGTTGCCTTCGCTCCTCGCCCAAACCGTGAAGCCGGAGCGGAAAACGTTGCCGTAGAGAGCGCTGGAGAATTGGAGCAGCCGGGCGAAAAACGAGTCGCGGTTTACCAGCACGGGCGGCACTTGCAGAATGCCCAATTCGGGGTCGTCCTCCATGCGCCGAACCATCTCGACCAGCGTGTCGCCCGTCATGAGGCTATCGGCGTCGAGAATTACCATGTAACGGTAGCGAGCGCCCCAGCGTTGGCAGAAATCCTGGATGTTGCCGCTCTTGCGGCCGATGTTCATGGGGCGGCGGCGGTAAAAGGGCCCGTGACCGTCGCCTGCCGCTCGCATCCGCGCCCAGGTGCATTCCTCCTCGGCCCAGATGTCAGCATCGCGCGTATCGCTAAGGACGAAAATGTCGAAAGCCGTATCCTGCCCGGCCTGGCGCAGCGAGTCGCGGACGGCCTGCAAATTGGCGAACGCCCGCCGCGGATCCTCGTTATAGATCGGCATGACGATCGCGGTCGGGGGCAACGGGGCAGCCGGCCCGGAACGCCGCGGTGGGGGCTCGCCCGTCAGGGCCGGCTCGCCGTGCACCAAACTCCAGACGAAGCCGAACGTGGCCGTCCAGAAGCCGATGCTGATCCAGAAATACAGGATTACGAACAGCAGCAGAATGGGGAAATCAATCAAATTCCAGCCGTCGGCCACCAGGAGGTCTGTAAACGCGCCGGCGGCCAGGGCGGTCGTCAGTCCCGCCAGACCAACCAGCATAGCCAATCCCAGTCCTCGTCGCCGATGCTCGACGCGGTAGGTCATTTTACCTCTTTTCCCCCGCTGACGCCGCGGCCGAACCACGCCAGCGGCTCAGCCAAAACATGCCAAAAACCACGGCTGAACAACGGCAAACGCACCAACGGCTGCGCCGGCATCACCTGCGGCGTTTCCTCGGGCAGCGGAGGCGGGACCGACTCGATAGCGGCCAGACGCAAGGCCGGCGGAAGCTCGCTGCGCTGCAAGAATGCATCGGGATGGCTCGCCAGCACCGGACCCAGATACCACGCCAACAAGCCGGGTGGCGGTCGGCCATCGCCGCCGGCCGTGTGGCTCACGTAAACCAACCACTCGTCAACCTCCGACATGACGTGATGGAGCGCCGCGGCGACGATGTCCTCACCCGCCGCTCGCCATTGCTCCGCATGCTGATCGACCAAACACTTCGCCTCTTCTTTGGCCCGGTCCGGCGGCAGGCCAAGGCTGCATAGATAGACGGCGGTGCGGGCGATGGCCTCGCCCCTTTGCCGCATCTCGTCCGGCCTGTTTCTCACATCCATGACCTGCTCCAGTTCTCCCAAGGCGTCGGTTGTTGCGGTGAACAATGTCATGCCATGGCAGCCAGCGAAACGTCGGCCCGCACCCACGCGAAGCACTGGACGGAAAGCCGTCCGAGAGCATGAGTGCCTAATACATTTTATTGCCTGGGTCAACATGCCGGCGGGCGGGAGACGAGCAGCCGCGACGTGAGCTGCTCAACACGTCACGGCGCACGATGCCAAGCCAGGGACGCGCGACATAAGATTTTAGCCTAGCCCAGGTTACGGTGCTGCGTGAGATTTGGCGTCGTTTTTTTTGAAAAGAGCGACGTAAGTCCAATAGTTTCGGGCAGTCGGCGCCGGAAAGTCGATGTAGTGGAAATTCGGAATCGGTCGAGCTTGTCAAACGATGACTAGAAGACGATCCTGTAGCTCGTCACTGAGCGAGGGATCAGCCGTGTTCCCGCGACGCTAGGAACGACGTTCGGGAGGAAGAAAGCGAACCTATTGGGCGCTGGCCGAGTCCATTCGCACCAAACGCGGATCGCGGCAACGAATCATCGCCTACCTGGGCGAACTGGCCGCCAGCGGACAATCCGGTTGGGCACAACTCGGGGGAAGTCTCTCGGGAAAACAACGGCCCCAGCCTTCCCTGTTTGATCCGCCTCACTACGACGATCCGTCGAACGGCTAGCTGCGCCCCGGTTTCGATTCCGCACGACTCCGCCTCCGCGCGGGATGCGTGCTTGCTTGGCGGAAATCCCTGAAAAAGTGCCCTGCTTCACGGCGCGACGGCTGTTTCGGAAGCCTGCAACGCCGGGTTCCGACCGCGCCGCTCGCTTTGGAGCAGAATGAACACGACCGTGTAGCAGATCGCCACCAGGACGGCCAGAGCGTTGTAGCCAAGTTGCATGCTGGAATACTCGAGAATCCCGCCCATGCGCCGCGCCCATGAGGTTCCAGCCGAACAGGTGTTCGGCCACCTTCCTCTGCCGGAAGGTCACGCTGAAAATGATGTTCGCGAAGAAGATGGGCGAAAATGTGAGCACGCTGGCGGCAACAAATCGCGCCGCCACGCTTTGCACGGCCAGCAGCCGGCCCAGCGGATAGAGAAACGCCGCCAGGCAAAACGCCATCAACAGAACATACGTGATCCACACCACACGGGAGCCGGAAACCAGAGTCGCCACCCAGTTGGCGGCCAACACAAACAAGAGCACCGCCAAGAACACCAGGGAATTGTTCAACCAGGTGGTTCCGAACAACAGGCTGAACTGGATGACGCTCTTTGCTTCCAGCAGCAAGAAGGCCGTACCCATCAGCAGAAACGCCAGTTTCACGCGGCCGCCCGCCTCGTTGCTGTCACCCGGCATTGTCCAGTGCACCAGCAGCGAGAGTAGAAAGACCAGCGCGATCACGCCGCCGAGGGCCTTCGCATAAAAAGGGGGGATGCCCCGGTCCTTCAAATAGAGGAACGGCCAATCATCGCTGGGCACTTCCGGCTGGTGGCCCATGTCCGGCGGTTTCGACCCCGGCCGCAGAGGGTCCACAGCAAACATCGCAAGATCATCGGACTGAAAGACCGTTTGCGGCCATACTCCCGCCGCAGCACAGGCCATTTGCTTAATCTTGTCCATCACCCAAGGTGTCCGGTAGTAGTTGTAGAAGAAGATGTTGCCGCCATCCTTCAAGAGCGAAAAAGCGCGATCCACCGATTCCTGGGTAAAAATATAGTTCTCCAACCTGAGCTGCGCCATGGGACTCACTTTCACCAGCGAATCGGTCAAGGCAAAAACGATGACATCGTATTTCCGCGGCGTGTAGGCCATGAAGGCGCGGCCGTCATCGATCACCTGCGTGACCCGGGGATCCGCATAGGGCCGCATAGGATGCTTCCGCCTTCCAATCGCTGCGATCACCGGATCGATCTCGACCGCATCCACGTGCTTCACCCCCTTGGACAACGCAGCGGCCACGTCGTTGCCCGATCCTGCGCCAATCACCAGTACGTCGTCCGAAGCGGACTTTCCAAAGTGCTCGCGATAGAGGTATGGCAAACAGTACATCGATTGCTCCACCTGCTCAGCCGTCATCATCGCCTGGTGGCTGATGCCGTTGACGTAAATGGCTTCCATCCCTTCGCTGGTTGTCGCCAGTTCTACCTTCTGATAAGGCGACCAGTGCACTTCCAAGGGGCCGTCATACGCCGGGTTGCCCAGCAGCCTCTGATCAGAAAGCCAGACCAAAACAACGGCGCCCCCCAAAATCAGCGGAATCTGCCAGCGAGATGATTCCAGGATGACCGAAAACAGCAGGATGAGAAACAGGAACCAAAGATACGCCGGCACTTGCAGCCAACTGATCAGCATGAAGGCGAGAATCCCGCCACAAGAGCCGAGAATGTCGAGCGTGTAAGCCGTAAGCGGCGCAAACAAGCGAAAGTACTTGGCCGTCCGTTGTGAAGTCAGGAAAAACGTAACCGCCACCAAGAGAAAAATCAGCGCGAATGGCAAATAGTTGACGTCGCGGGCCTCCGGCGGAGTGTTGGTGAAGAAGACTTCACCCCCCACCGTCCCCGCCCAATTCGTGAACCTGGGCACGGCGGGGTGCTTCCAGTAAACGAACCCCACCAGCACCAGAATCGCAACGGCGGCCAGCCGAAAGAACCACGGCGATCGTTTCTCGGGAATAAGATTGTGAAACACAAAACCGGTGCCCATTCCCAAGAACGCACCCAGCAAAACCAGATTCGGGAAGAACCCAAGGTTCCACACGCTTCCGGCCAGATAGCGAATGAAAGTCAGTTCCAGAAAGAGGGTCAGAAACCCCAAAAGGAACAACCGAAAGGCCGTGATCCCTTTGCCATTCATATCGATTCACAAGGAAGCCGACATTCCCTATTTGACGCCTGTGGGCCGGTAAGGGGACAGGCGCATTTTTCGGCCGCAAGCGGCCGAAGAAATGAGCCAGTCCCCGGGCCGTCCCGACAGTAAACGCCGCCTATGATAACTAGGACGTACGCAAGTCGCAAGATATCTTCGTGGATAAAATCGTCTTGCGCAGTTCTGAACCGGACGCTGGCCGGTCTGCCGCTGTTCCGAAAAGAAAAGGACTACGAAGCCTTCGAGCGGATCATGGTCGAGGCGCAACCGTTGCACCCCCTGCGGGTCCTCGCCTGGTGTTGGATGCGAAATGATGCCTGTATAATGCTTGACAGGGGCCTGCCGGGCTGATAGGCTCGAACGCAGGCTGGCAAACCGGGCCAGCTTCCCGCCTTTGCGACCACAGTTTCCTCGTTGCCGCAAGCTAGAACTCCCGCCCGTCATTCTCACTCAGGAGTGCAATATGGTAACGCTTCGGTTCGCTCTTCCCGCCGCCGCGCTGTATATGGCGGGTGCCGTCAGCATGGCGATCTGTGACGACCAACCAGCCGTCTCCTTGCCGCCGGGCGTCAAGGCCGTGTGGGACATGGGTGCGGCGTACGCGGAGAAATCGCCCACGCGCGAGCGAATCTCGATCAACGGCTTGTGGCGCTGGCAGCCCGGCGATACGAAGACGGAACAGGCGCCCGTCAACGACTGGGGCTACTTCAAAGTGCCCGCGCAATGGCCGGGAATCAGCGATTACCAGCAAAAAGACTCGCAGACGCTTTTCGCCCACCCGAGTTGGAAGGGCGCGCGTCTGGGCCAGCTCTCTTCGGCCTGGTACCAGCGAGAAATTGCCATCCCGAGCGCGTGGGCGGGGCGGCGCATCGCCCTTTCCGCCGACTACTTGAACTCTTTTGCCACGGTCTACCTGGATGGGACCAAGGCCGGCGAGCTGCGGTTCCCCGGAGGCGAGGTCGATATCAGCTCGGTTTGTCGCCCGGGAAGCAAGCATACTCTGAGCCTGCTGGTGGTCGCGATGCCGCTGAAGGGCGTGGTGCTTTCCTTCAGCGACACCAACCGCGCCAAGGAGGTCAAGGGGAGCGTGCAGCGGCGGGGGCTGTGCGGCGACGTGTATCTGGTGAGCACGCCGGCTGCCGCGCGGATCGGCGCCGTCCGAATCGACACTTCGGTGCGCAATTGGAAAATCACCTTCAACGCGGCACTACAGGGTCTTGCGGCCGATGCCCAATACGTGCTGCGTGCCCACGTCTCCGACGGTAAGCGGAAGCTGGCCGAATTCACCAGCCAACCGTTTGCGGCCGGCGATCTGCAAGACGGCCGCGCGGCCTTCAGCGAGAATTGGAAGCCGGAGAAGTTGTGGGACATTATCACGCCGGAGAACCAGTACCAAGTAGCGTTGTCGCTGGTGGATGCCGATGGCAAAGTGCTCGACACGAGCCTGCCCGTGCGATTCGGCTTCCGCGAGTTGTGGATCGAGGGCCGCGATTTCTATCTCAACGGCAGCCGCATTTTCCTTTCCGCCCTGCCGTTGGATAACGCCCAGGTGAGCGCCGTGGTGGCCAGCTACGAAGGGGCGAAGGAGAGCCTGCGGCGTCTGAAAGGCATGGGCATCAATTTCGTCTACACGCACAACTATGGCTGCGAGCCGGGCACCCACCTCAGCTTTGAAGAGATTCTCCAGGCAGCCGACGACGTGGGCATGCTGGTGTCGCTCTCGCAGCCGCATTTCGCCCAGTATGATTGGCAGAAGCCCGATGCCGCGGAAAACAACGGCTACGCTCGCGACGCGGCGTTCTACGCCGGCGTCGCCGCCAGCCATCCCTCGGTGGTCTTCTACGCGATGAGCCACAACTCGACCGGCTATGCCGACGACATGAATCCGGACATGATCGACGGCATCAGCGCCCCGCGGGACGGCTGGTCGGCCGGCAATACGAAGCGGGCGGTGAAAGCCGAGGCGATCGTCGCCCGACTCGATCCGAGCCGCATCATCTATCACCACTCGTCGGGCAACCTCAGCTCGATGCACACGAGCAATTTCTACACCAACATGGCTCCCGCCCAGGAACTCGACGACTGGTTCGAGCATTGGGCCACCGCCGGCGTGAAGCCGGTCTTCACCTGCGAGTACATGGTGCCGTGCACGTGGGACTGGACGATGTATCGCGGCTGGTACAAGGGGGGACGCGAATGGGGCAGCGCCGTGGTGCCCTGGGAGTTCTGCGTGGCCGAGTGGAGTGCGCAATTCTTGGGCGATCGGGCCTACAAGATCGGCGAGCCGGAGAAGAAGAACCTGCGCTGGGAAGCCCAGCAGTTTCGCGCTGGCAGACTCTGGCATCGCTGGGACTACCCCTACGAGGTCGGCGCGAGAGAGTTTGAGAGCCAGCATACGATCATCGGCACGTACTTGGCCGGCAACTGGCGTGCCTTCCGCACATGGGGCATGTCGATCAACTCGCCCTGGGAATATGGGTTCTTCTTCAGCCTCCGCAACGGCGTCAACAAGAGCCGCAAGGAGCTTCCCGTCAAGTGGGAACAGTTGCAGCGCCCCGGCTTCAGCCCCGATTACATCGGCGAGCAGGCCGAACGGATGGATTTGGCCTTCCAACGTTCCGACTGGTTGCCCACGGCCGATGGCCAGGCGATCCTGCGGAACAACATGCCGCTGCTGGCTTACATCGCCGGCAAGCCCTCGGCATTTACCAGCAAGGACCACAACTTCACGCCGGGCGAAAGTGTGGAAAAGCAGCTCATCGTCATCAACAACTCGCGCTTGGGCGTTACGGCCGCCTGCCGATGGTCGCTCGGGCTGCCTCAGGCCGTTGCGGGCGCGAAAGAAGTCGCCGTCGCCACCGGCGACCAGCAGCGAATTCCGATCCGTCTCGCCCTGCCCGCCGACTTGCCGCCGGGCAAGTACGAACTGAGCGCCACCGTCGCTTTCAGCAATGGTGAAACACAGAAGGACGCGTTCTCCATCAACGTGTTGCGGCGTTCGACGGCCCAGTCGGCGGCGAAGATCGCGATCTTCGACCCACCGGGCGAAACCACCAGGCTGTTGAACACCGTGGGGATCAAAGGGCAATCGATCGACGCGGCGGCGAATCTTGCCGGCTACGACATCCTCGTGGTAGGCAAGGGCGCGTTGAGCGCGGTGGGAGCGGGGCCCGATGTGGCCCGCGTGCGCGACGGATTGAAAGTCATTCTTTTCGAGCAGACCTCGGAGGTGATGGAACACCGGTTCGGGTTCCGCGTGGCCGATTATGGGTTGCGGCAGGTTTTCGGCCGCGTGCCGAGCCACCCGCTGCTGGCCGGACTCGACGCGGAAAGCTTTCGCGATTGGCGGGGGGAGGCGACGATTGTGCCGCCGCGCATCAAGTTCACTCCCAGCCGCGTCTACGGCGCGGAGGCGATCAAGTGGTGCGGCATGGAGCTGCCGCAAGTGTGGCGGTGCGGCAATCGCGGCAACGTGGCCTCGGTGCTGATCGAGAAGCCGGCGCGGGGCGATTTCCTGCCGATACTCGACGGCGGATACAGCTTGCAATACAGCCCGCTGATGGAATACCGCGAAGGCAAAGGCCTCGTGCTGTTCTGTCAGATCGACGTTTCGGGCCGCACAGAAAGCGATCCGGCGGCAGAAACGCTGGTGCGAAACCTCGTGCAGTACGCCTCGGCCTGGAAGCCGGCCGCCCGCCGCAAGGCGATCTATGTGGGCGATCCGGTCGGCAAGCGGCATCTGGAGTTCGCCGGCATCCCGGTGGCCTCCTACGAGGGCGGCAAGCTCACGCCTGACCAGGTGCTGGTGGTCGGCGCGGGCGGCGCCGAGCAACTGGCCGCCGACAAAGCCGCGGTGGCCGAGTTTATCAAGGCGGGCGGCAACCTTCTGGCTCTCGGGCTGGACGAGTCTGAAGCCGGCGCGCTGCTGCCCTTCCCGGTGCGGATGACGAAGGGCGAGCATATTGCCGCGTTCTTCGAGCCGCCCGCGGCCGACAGCCTGCTGGCGGGGATTTGTCCGGCCGACGTTCACAACCGGGCGCCGCGGGAGTTGCCTCTGGTCACCGGCGGCGCCGACGTGCTCGGTGACGGCGTGCTGGCCAAAACGCGGAACGCCAACGTCGTCTTCTGCCAGTTCCCGCCCTACATCGTCAGCAAGGCGGAAGGGGCTTCCCCCTCCTTCGTGATCACGAGCGACGACGTCGCCGATGGCACGCAATGTGCCCTGCTGACCATGGGTTCCGTGATGGGCCAGGGGATATCGTTCGGACAGAACATAAAAGGTGAGGACATCGGCGTCGGCAAAACCTACACCTTTGCCGCTTTGTTAAAGCCGCTCGGCGGCCCGGTCACGGCTCGGCTGGAGATCGATGCACCGGCCAGTCCGTGGGATCGAGCTGTCAAGGGCCAGAACATCACCATGAAGGGAGACGAGTGGACCGAACTCCACGTCACCTTCAAAGTCGAGAAGCCCTTCCGTGAAGGATGGTTTGCCTATCTCAGTTGTGCGCAGGAAGGCGCCCGGCTGCGAGCCGATCTCTTGCGCTCTACGAAGGCGACTATATTCCGGCAACGATTCCCAGTCCGGAAGCGCAGGCCATGCCGGCGGGCACGCGGAATCTGTTGACTAACCCCAGCTTCGAGAGCGGCGTCGGAAGTTGGCGATTCACGTACCACGAGCAGCAGAACTTGCGTCGCACGTATCGACGCACGGCGTTCCAACTGGCGCGGCTGTTGGCCAACATGGGCGTTGCCGCCCCAACACCGGTGCTCGCGCGGTTCAGCAGCCCGGTCACTGCGGCCGAGCCCGAAAAACGCTGGCTCGATGCTTTATACCTCGATCAGCCCGAAGATTGGGATTATCCCTATCGCTTCTTCCGCTGGTAGGCAACGCGCAGACGTCAACATGACGGCGGCAGAAGGTGTGGGCGGAACAGGTGTCAGGAACCGTTTGTGACACGAGAAACGGGCCGGCCTCGCAGGGAAACTTCAAACAACGGTTCCTGACACCTTTCGTCCCTTCTTTCCCATTGTCCTCGTCTTCTGTGCGGAATGGACGAATACCACACATCAGTTGTCAGCCTCTGCCAGACTTCGGCCCTCGATATGCAGTAAGTTCGCGGAGCAGCGTTCGCAACTCGTGAAGCGCGCGGTGCAGTTCGTTCATCCCGTTGTCGAACTCCTTGCCGGCCTCTTCCAGATTTGTCGGCTGAAGGCGGTGAGAAGCGTCCAGGTGGTAGCACGCTGCCGCCAAGGTCTGGCATGGTCCATCCTGAAGGTCGCAGGCGAGCATCGCGAGCATCTGCGACTCGACGTTCGCTTCTGAATCCGGTGAGCGTGCAGAGTTCATATCTTATCTCAGTCCAGGAGTGGGTCTGCCGGAATATGCTTGATCTTGAACATGATCTGCAATTGCTTCCGGGACGCCTGTCTTGCAAGCTGCTCCCAGAGATCAATGTTTTTGGAGAAGACCTGCTTGGGCTTGGCAGGAACAACCTGCCAGAGGCCCTGCTCCACCTCGTGATCCAATTGTCCCGGCTCCCAAGCGGCATACCCGAAGAAGATCTTGCACGGTTGCACTGCCCGCCGCATTAGGGCGAGCACATCTTTCTCCTTCTCTGAGAAGAACAGGCCCGGCAGGAACTGCCACTCACCCAAGGACGCCTTCGCGTGGAGGGCCATCAGCGGGCCTGCCCGCGGACCGCCAAAGAAGACCTCGACCTTTTCGGGGGACAATCGCCTGGAGTTGCGGTGCCGGCGGCGGCATTCTTCACTAGGGCCATTCACGATGAGGCCGAAGGCCCCGGCACCGGGGTGCTCGACGACGAGGATGACTGACCTGACGAAGTTCGGATCGAGCTGATGGGGGGCCGCCACCAAAAAACGGCCTTGAAAAGAGTTCATTTCCCGCTCCGTTGCTATTTGCCCTTAGAGTGCTCTATTGGCCGTGTAGTTTTCCGTGCGACGCACCACGCGTTGACAGGGAGACGCTCGCGGACGAGCCAGAGAGCGAGACCGTGGACTTTTTGGCCGCCTGCGGGGCAAGCGGGATGCGAACGGACACGCATGTCCCTTCGCCGACGGTGCTTGTTATCATGGCTTTCCCACCGAGCAACCGGGCCCTTTGGTGGATTCCCTTCAGCCCAAGCCGGCCACGCTCGACGTTCTTGGGATCAAAGCCGATCCCCCAATCTTTGACATCCACACCTAGCTGGCCGCCGCCCTGCGTGACTGCGATCCGCACTCTCCGGGTCTGGCTGTGCCGAGACGCATTGGTGAGTGATTCTTGGACAATGCGGTAGATCGCATGGGTCAACCATGTTTCCAGTATCGCGGGTTGTGAATCGTGAACCAGTTCGATCTCAAGTCGATTTTGGAAGTCCGAGAGAAGCTCTTTCAGGGCGTCCGCGATACTTGCCGCACTGGTCGCCACCTCCACGCCACGGATCAAGCTTCTCAGCTCATCGATGCTTCGCGTCAAGAGTCCCATTGCGTTGCGAAGGACGGCAGCCTCTTCGGTCTGCGCGACGTGGAATCGCTCGTAGTCTTCCAAGCAGATGATCGCCATGGCGAGGTACCGAACCACGCCATCATGAAGGTCATGTGCGATGAATTGCTGCCGCCGGCGGGCGTCCGCTTGTTGGGCGATGGACTGCTGCATGCCGGTGCTTTGGTCCAGTGCCTCACGAATCGCGTCGGCTAGTTCGTTATCTTTGTAAGGCTTTTCAATGACGGCCACCGCGCCGTTCTTTATAGCGCGAACAGCCAGGGACACGTCGGCATGAGCGCTGATCAGAATCACGGATAGCGCGCTGCCCATGGTTTGGAGGCGATCCTGGAGTTGCAAGCCGTCCATTCCGCCCAGGTGAAAATCGACCAAGGCACAGCCTGTCAGAGAGGGATCACAGCGATCGAGAAATGCTTCGGCAGAATCAAATGTCTCGCACCTGATGTTTATCGACGACGCCAGGGCTGCGGCGGCTTTGCGTGACTTGGGATCGTCGTCGATGATAAACAGGGTGCCGTGGGATTTCTTCATATCGTCCTCCGTTTCCCGTGCCGCAATCTATTGCCATCCTAGATTCGGCCGGCAGGCCGTGAAGTAGCAATCGTTGCACGATTTTGCGGGTCCCCGCAGGACGGTTACCTCCATATTGAGGAGATCGACATGGGAGAATGACGATATGGCGTCTACTCACCCGCGCAGGCAAAGCCCGAAAAGATTTGCGGGTTGCCGCAATCGTGCGGCAGAAACGGAGAGAATGCCGCGTAAAGAACGTCGGCTAGGTAGTCAGTTCGCCTTCGATGGCCAGCCGAACGAGTTCGGCAACGGACTCGACTCCCATCTTGGCAAAGACTTCATGCCTGCGGCTTTCGATGGTCCGGACGCTCATGTTCAACTGCTTGGCGATGATTTTGTTGGGCTTGCCTTGGACGATAAGGTTCATGACGGCCCGCTCGGCCGGCGTGAGGGAGGCGGCCCGCTGCTGGATTTCGCCGCGGCGTTGGGCCTCGGCACGGCCCGCAGCCTCCTGGGCCAGAGCTTTCCGGATGGCATCCCAAAGCTCCTCTTCCTCGTACGGCTTCTCCAGGAGGGTCACCGCCCCGGCCTTCATGGCGCGGACCGTGGAACGTGTTCGCGGGTATGCGGTCAGGACAATGACCGGCAACCGGATACCTTGCTCGGTGAGCCGGTCTTGCAGGTCCAGCCCGCTCATGCCGGTCATGCGGATGTCGGTGACGAGGCAGCCGGGACACCCGCGGGTGTGACGGACAAGAAACTCCTCGGCGGAGGAAAACGCTTCTGCCCGGAGCCCTAAGGAACGGACCAGCGCACAGACCGACTTGCGGGCTCGCTCTTCATCGTCCACGACGAAAACGACGGGTTCAAACGCCATGGGGATCGCTTCCGTCCTCAAGGGGAAGAGTGAAGTTGAACGTGGCGCCTCCCTCGGGATTGGATCTCGGCCCACACCGTCCCCCGTGGGCCTCGACAATCGTACGTACGATGCTCAATCCCATGCCCATACCATCCGGCTTGGTGGTCACATAGGGCTCGAAGATCCTCGTCTCGCTGCCGGACAGTAGGCCGACGCCGCGATCGGAAACGGCAACCTCGACCGCTTCGTCGGACACCGAGGTGTGAATGGTAATCCGCCGCGTGTCCGGGGGCGAAGTCTGCATGGCTTCCACGGCGTTGCTGAGAAGATTGACGAGGATCTGTTGGATCTGGACCCGGTCCACTTGGATCAGCGGCGTAGTAGCAGAGAACGAAGTCTCCACCGTCACACGGGCTTTCCGCATTTCAACGGCAACAAGTCGCAAGGCGTCCTCGACGATCTCTTCGATACGGCAGGCGCGTGCGCGGCGACTCGGCACGTCGTGCAAACGACCGCAACCGCTTGACAGCCTCACCGGCCGACAACGCGATTTCGGCGATTTCCTCGTTCCATTCGCGCAAGCTGTCCAAATCGGGCGGACCTTCTTCGGCCAGCACATTTCGGGAGGCTTTCGCGTAGTTCAGGATTGCGTAAAGTGGGTGATTCAGTTCATGAGCCAGTTCCGCCGCCATTTCGCCAAGGGTCGAAAGGCGAGCGACATGCGTCAGTTGCAAATGCATTTGCTCCAGCTTCTCTTCGACCTCTTTGCTCTTGGTAATGTCTTCCTTCACGGCAAAGAAGTGCGTGATGCGGCCAGCCTCATCCTTGATGGAGGTGATCAGCGCCCGCTCCCAAAACAGCGACCCGTTCTTCGCCTTGTTCAAGAATTCCCCTGACCATTCGCCCCCTGCCCTGATCGTTCGCCAGAGAGAACGGTATTCTTCATCCGACGTGTGCCCTGACTTGAGAATGCCCGGAGCCTTCCCCAGTACTTCTGCCGACGTATAGCCCGTAACCTGGGTGAATCTCCGGTTCACGTATTCGATGTTGCCGTCGAGATCGGTGATGATTACGTTGATGGGGCTTTGTTCGACCGCTTGGGAGAGCTTGCGGAGGGACTCCTCGGCCTTTTTCCGCTCCCTCACCTGTTGCTCCAGCCCGGCAGCGTAGACCTGCATCTTTTCATGTAGCTGGGCATTGTGGTAACTAAGGGCAATGTGATCGGCGAGTGTCTCCAAGAATGCGGCCCGCGCCTGAAAGTCGCGCTCTGTGGCAGAAGCCAGTCCCAAGACGCCCATGATCTGCTCGCCGCTGCGCAACGGCAACGCGGCAAAAGAACGCACCCCTGCCCTCTTGCACTCGTCCCACGTACACCGTGGATCACAACGAATATCGGTGGAATAGACCGGCCTGCCGTTCTTGGCAGCCAATCCGCAAAGGCACGCGCCAACAGCATGGACCGGCATCTGGCTCAGGTCGCGTCTCGGTTCCTTGGAACTATAGTTTTGCAGGAGCAATTCGTCGTTCTCACGTCGAAATAGCAGTGCGCAGTCGGGAGCAACAGCAGCAATGATTCCGTCAATGGCAGCCTGGCTCACCTGATCCAGCGAGAGGCTAGCACCTACAAGTTGCCCCAACCTGCTGATGGCCGCGAGTTCTGTTGCCTGTTTTTGCAGCATCTCTTCGGCCTTCTTCCGCTCCGTGATATCGACGAAGCCCGCAATACATCCCCTTACCCGGCCGTGCTCATCGTGCAAAGGAATGGCGCCGCCGAAGAACGTAAGTTGAACGCCATCTTGGCGGACTACCTGCATCTCCAGATCGCGGATCTCCTTGTTCTGGGCGGCGGCACGTTGCATCGGAAGTTCCCCACCACGGAGTTCCTTTCCACCCGAGAAGTAGCGATCTTGGACCGGTTCTTCACCAAGTGGCGGCGTCAACGAGAAGTTGATCTTTCCGCGAACGCCATACAGCGCATGTGCCGCGCGATTGCCCGTGATCCGTTGGCAGGCGGGATCAAGGGCGATCAGAATTGCCGTCGGCGCCACCTCCAGCACCTTTTCGATTTCTTCCCCTAACCCGGGCAACTGCGATGCACTGTCCTTCAAACGGAGGGCGGATCCGTCCGCCCGGCGACGACCGGCACCCTGCAAGTTGCCGAGCAAGGCCACGACGGCACCTGTGAGAAGGAACAGGACGAATGCGGATTGGTTCTCGATGCCATGGACCAGAAAGGAGCCCCGCGGTGAGGTGAAGAGGTACGTCGAGAGGGCCGCACTTGCCAGCAAGGCTAGGAGCGACGGGCCCAGCCCGCCATACCAGGCAGTAAGAGCAATGCCAAGAAGATAGGCCGTGTACGGAGCCTGTTCCCCAAGCAACGGGTCGAGCAGCAGTCGCAGTGCGGTTGCTAACGCCACCGCCGCAAACGCACAACCATAGCACAGGAGTCGAGAGCCACGAAGTCCGGGCATGGGATTGCCCTATTACGAAGTGGCGAAACGACGAGCCAAACAGCGCTGGCCGGATTGTACACTACCCCTGCGAAGAAGGCAATCCCCCACCTCGCGAGCTAAACCGGTTGCGATGTCGGCAACAAACAACCTATCGCCAGGCCTGGCCCCCTGCGACCGATTGGCCGGCCGTCTCGAGCTGGACCGCATAGGAAAAAGGCTCACGCGGAGTCGCGGAGAGAGAAGTCCCTTTCCCGCTGCGCGACTCCGCGTGAACAAACATTGAGGTCGGCCGGCCCCCCAAAGCCCAAAGTCAATGGAGAATTCCCGGTCTATTAGTGGTTGTTTTGCGAGTCCATATAGAACATGGAATCACTCCATTGTTGGAGTGAATAGTCCGGGCTTCCTCCGCTTTGTATGGTCATGTGCCGCCCCTTGTAAAGGATTTGACCGCCGTCGCTGCTCCTGCCGTAGGAACTGCTCCTGCCGTAATGGCCGCTTGTCCAGCCGCTGCTGCCTAGCGGACCGTGATAGGTGACGGTCTGGTCGATGGTCTGTCGGGTTGACTCAGGGGCATTGGTCGTCGCGCACCATCCCGGCACAGCATTGACCTTCTTGGCGTACTCCAACGCTTGAATTCGGCTGTCGTAGGTCTCTGGCGCCGTCCAACAGAATTTTGGGTCTTTGACCCATTTCCCACCTTCCAAATGGAACGCCCAAACCTCGAACCCGACTCTCGCAGGCGGGTCGGGTATGCCCATGGCTGGCGGATAATTGACTTGGTCGGAGACCTCACTACAGAACGCGGGAATATTGCTGCGTGCGATCCAGTCCTGAAACCGCATGATTTCGGCCTCGTACTTGACCGCCTGTTTCAGGTCGGTGGTCTTGAGGCAATGATCGGGCTGCTTCACCCATTGATGTCCGACCGCCTTGTAGCCTTCCACGGTCCATTCGTAAGTAGGAGACGGGGGCGGTTCGGGTTTGGGGTCGGCGGCCCAAGCAGGCAGAGTCGTCAGCGACAGGGCGAGGAACAGTGTGGTTCTCATGATCGAAGCCTCCAGGAGTGAAACGGGATCGGAACGATTTGGCAGAACGCACATGCCGTGCCAAGTTCTGATTTCCCGTTTTTTCCAGGGTTAATTGCCCGGCCATGATGTCATTGCGACTACAGGATGTCGCAAGTTCGATAAGTGGGCAACGACCCCGGATGAGCGGCTTCCGAGTTCGTAGACGCGGCATCCTGCCGCGTTCTACTCGTTCCCTCGTTCTCACGCCCCGCGTCGATTGTGCCCACCCTGCCCTGCCCCGGCGTGCGATGCTTGCCCCCAATGAAAATTGGGGTGGCAGCACTCAACTGCCACCCCAAGTTGTTGCATGTCGCATCCACTCGATCGCATTGGGCCCGTTACGCCAGTGCCCGCCGCTTCCGCCACCAGCCGAAGGCGAGGCCCATGGCGCCGGTGGCAAGCAGAACAAGGGTGGAGGGCTCGGGAACGACCGTCGCGATCGCAAACTCGCCGAACGTCGTCACGCCGTTTGCGGTCAGCAGGTAGTTGGTGGTGTCGGGAGAATTAGATCCGACCAGATCCCACGTCGATCCGTCCAGGCGATACAGCCCCAACGTCGATTCATTCACGCTTAGCGACTGAGCCAACGCGTGGTCGTACCGGAACGTGAGGTCCGCGGAAGCGATGCTCAACGTGCCCGATTGAGCGAAGTTCCAGACGCCGATGACGTTGCTCAGTCCGGGGGCCACATCGGCGGGATCGGGCGAAAGCAGCGAGATCGTGAGACTGTCCGTGCCGGTGCCGCTAACGCCGGTGACATTCGGCGTCAGGCTGTTGACCAGGTTCTCCGCCGCGGCGCCCCAGGTGTAGGTGCTGGTCCCGCCGACGGAAATGGTGGGCAGAACCAACGTGCCCCCGCTATGAGCGAACCAGCCGTTGTTGCCCGTGTTGGCAACCGTAGCTGTCGCGGAGTTGCTGAGATTCAGCGTCTGCGGCGACCCGTTCCCCAAGGCGGTGACGGTGCTGTTGTTGATGAGGGGCGCCGTGACATTGCCCCAGCCGCTAAGGGGATCGGTGCTGGTAAACCCGACACCAGAACCAGTCGTAGTGACTGAGCCACCGGCTAAGGTAATGTTACCGCCCCCTCCCAAGTTGTAGGAACTGGTAGTAACACTCGTCAGCGTGCTATGGCCGATCGCCAGTGTGGTGAGATCGCTCAAGGAACCACCTGTAGAAACGCCTAAAGTGCCGGAACTGGCGATGTTTAGCTGTCCGGTGTTGATTGCGAGTGCAGCGCCGGTCCAATAGGTGCCGTTCACTGTGCTGGTGTTCACCACCTTGACAGTACCGCCGCCGGCGCTGCCGCTATTGTTGATGCTGCCATTGAGAGAGGCGCCGTCAAGTTGTATAACGCCGTTCGTGCCCGGCGTCATATTGGGGACGGAGATACTGCCTTTCAGGTCCAAAATACTGCCGGAAAGACCATCCGTGCCAAAGCCGCCACTGGTCGAGGTGACTGCCCCACCAGTGCCGTCAACAGTCAACTGCCCGCCTTTCGCCGTGATGCCGCCAAAGGCGACCAGGGGTCCGGAGACGGTGCCGTAGCCGGTAATCGGGTCGTTGACGGTAAACGTGCCGGCGCCTGTGCTGGTGACGGATCCGCCGGCCAGGGTAACCGGGTCGCTGCTGCCAATGCTGCTGGCGGCGCTGCCAAAATTGTTCAGAACCCCGCCGGTGGAAATAGAAAACAGTGCTGGGCCAGAACCAAAGTTGGACACGCTGGCGCCGTTCAGATTGAGGGTATGGGCTCCGTTGGCGCCGCCGAGAGTATAGGTGAGGTAATTGTTCAGACCGATCGTACCGGCGAAAGTGCTGTTGCCCGTCAAGTTAACCGTTCCAGAGCCGGGGCTGGTAAAGGTAACACCAGTCAGGCTGGCGCCGTTCAGGTCAACCACCCCGCCGCTGTTTCCGGTGCTGATCGTGCCGCCAGTAATGGTGGATTGCAGGGACAGGATACCGCCACCGGTAGCAGTCAGGCTGCCGCCGGAAGTGCTATTGCCGGTGATTACCAAGGTGTTGCCGCTCGAATTGGCGCTGATGCCGCCGGTGTTGGTGAAGGGCGCGGAGATCGTCCCGTAGCCGTTGACGGCTTGGCTGAGGGTCCAGACACCACCACCTGCCGAACTGAGGGTTCCGCCGTCCAGCAAAATGTTGCCGCCGGTGCCACTGATGGTATGAGTTGCGCTGTCGTTGTTGCTCAAAATTCCGTTCGCATCAATTTGGATTCTCCTGGTATTGGCGATATTTCCCTTCAACCCCAACGTGCCGCCGCTGGCTATATCCAGGGCAACTGTCGTTCCTCCACTACCGGTAGTGGTCGAAGTTCCCAACTGAATCGTGTTCGTGGTGCCAATACCGATGGTAGCCGGCCAATCGGTAGTGGTCGTCAGGGTGGCCGTATCCGTGTAGGCGTTGGGGAAAGCTGAACTGCCCCAGTTGGCGGGAGCATCCCATGACTTCGTGGCGCTCGTGTCGCCGGTCCAGGTGTAGCTGGTAGCTCGCGCGTTCAACGGAACCAGTAACGACACGACCAGAACCAGTGATGTCCACATTAGAATCTTGCCAGCATGCATCGGCGTATCTCCTCTCCAAAAAAGGTAATGAATGGAATGGCACTTGAACTTTTCTAACGTCCATGCAGCATTCGGTTTCGGTAATTCTGTCGCGGTTCGCGCATGCATTTGTACGGTTTCGGTCGGCGTTTGCGCACGCGCGGTTCAATGCGGTCGGGACGGTTGCCCACCGTGTGCGACGCGGTCGCCGCCAAGAGCGTTCGGCACCAGCAATCCAGGTCAACGCCGTCATGAAGCATGGGCAGAAACGCATTGAGCGTTTGCAGGGCCCCCTTGAAACTGATGCACCATGGCGGAATGTCCGCGCCGTGGCCTGCCATGGCCATCATGCCGCGGATGAGATTGTAGCCGAGGAGGTGCGTCCAGATTTCGTTCCGCACGCGCTCGGGGGTCTTGCATCGCAGGTGGTCCATTTGCAGGACGATCTTGATACTCCTCAGATGAAGCTCCGCCTGCCAGCGTTGTCGGTACAGTACGGCAATCTCGTCAATCGAGTACTCTTGAGGATTCAGCAACGTGGTCACCGCCAGGATGCTCTTGGTGCGGAAGCCCGGCTGCCGCACACGGACCCGAACTTCACGAAGTTCCAACTCGCTGGGCAGAGCCGCATACTGCTCGGCGCTCATCCACTCTGGCCGCGGCGGCTTGCTCCAGCAAACGAGGTGATCGTCCTTGCCCAAGCGTGTGCCCATACGGAAGTCCGTGGCTCGCAATTGGTGCTTGCGGACGACCACGTCAATGCCGCGCTGACGCAGCAGTGCGATGTCGCACCAGCCGCCGAAATAGCGGTCGGCGAGCACCACGTCGCCATCGTCGAGCAGGTGATGCAGTCCGCGAAAGAGACTGTTTTCGCCGGTCTGTTTTCCTTCGTATTTGCCGATGGCCGCGTCGAGCACCGTGCCCACGGCCAACGAGAACACCACCACCAACCGCACGATGGGAAAGCCGCAACCGGCCTTTTGGGTTTTCTGTTGGGGATAGGCCGCTTGATTCTCCGCTGTGTCGGGCATGGTCGCCGTGGTGCCGTCCACGACGCGAACCTTGCGCCCGTGCCAAAACCAAGACTTGGCCGCCTGCTGCTCGCACTCGCTACCGGTCTGGCAAACCAACTGGTGGCAGGCTGCCTCTGGGAGCTTGTCGCGCGCTGTGCAGTAGGCTCCCGTATCCGGGGAGCAGGGCTTCTGGCCGCGACCGATCCGCCACGCCCCCAGTCGCGCCACCGCTTCGCGGCAGGAGTGATCGGCACTGAGACATTGGGAAAGGAACACCCACACCGTGACAGCGGGCGTATAAATCCATCCTTGCCAAAACCATCTTGCACGATCGAACGCCTTTAAGATATGATCTTCAGGCAGCAATGCCGCAAAGTACAGGTCGCCATGACGGCGGACCTCCGCTACTGCTGTGCGCAACGAGCGATACATTTTTGGCCTCCTTGCCAGGGTGAGAGTTGTGAACCACCCTAATGACAAGTGAGGCCATTTTTGTCCATATCAACTGCCGCGAAACAACTCACAGAAGTTCAAGTGCCATTCGTAGAATGTCCCCTTTATCTCGCCCGCTGGGGCCGATCAGCACGGTCGTCCGGCCGGGCGGCACCGTCATCGTAAGCGGGCCGAGGGCCGGCCGCCCAGCGTACGCCTTCAACACGCCGTTCAGTGCAAACATGACGAATCGGATCAGAACTGCCGGGACAGCTTCTAATCCTGTTCACTGCAATATAGGGCCGTCACCTCCCCTGAGGTATGAACCCCGGAACGCCCGAATCCACCACCGCATTGAGCCGGACACGAGCCGTAATTCCCTCGCTGATTTGTTTCACGGCTTCCTCAGGAAGGGCCGAGGCGGCGAAGCTCTCCTCGATGTGGTGGGGATTGGTCGAGGTGGTGATCACCGCGGTTCCCCGCTGGATGGCCCAAGCGAGGAGGACCTGCGACGGGGCTTGCCCGACTGTCCGGGCGACCTCGGTGATTACGGGATCGTCAAGCAACCTTGGCTTGATCGCGTGACCTAGAGGCGCGAAGGCAAGCATCACGATGCCGTGTTGCTTGCACAAGTCGAGCAGATCCCACTGGGGCCAATAGGGATGCGATTCCACCTGGACCACGGCAGGCATGATCCTCGCGGAGCGGACGATCTCTTCGACCCGTTCCACCGTACAGTCCGAAATGCCAATCGCCTTGCATGAACCATTCTCGACCAGGCGTTCCATGGCGCTCCAGGTGTCGAGCAGCGTGACTCCCTCGTCGTAAATCGGGTTGCCGCTCGCATCGCGCGGGTCTTGGTCGTCCCCAGGTTTGAAGGCAAACGGCGTATGGATCAGGTAGAGATCGACGTAATCCAGCCCAAGTCTTTTGCGGCTGTCCTCGAAGGCCCCGGGGACTCTATCGGGCCGGTGGTTCGTGTTCCAGAGTTTCGTCGTGACGAACATCTTCTCGCGAGTGACAATGCCCTTTCGAAATACCTCCTGCATCGCCTCGGCGACCTCTTTCTCATTGCGGTATCGTTCGGCACAGTCGAAATGTCGAAACCCTTCTTCCATTGCGAGCTTGACCGCGGCTCTCGTTTCCACCGAACCAGCAATGAGCGTGCCAAAACCGAGCGCCGGGATTTCATCGTGGCCGTTGTTCAGGGACATTCGGATGTCCTGAAGAGCGCGGGCACTTTCGATTGTTGTGGACATGACTAGTAACTCCCATATCCTTGAGCGGCAGGCCGGGGGTCGAAAAGCGATTCCCAAGCGGCTCCCGCAGTTAACTGAGATGACCGCGAGCGTTACGCGCCCCCGGTGTCCAATAGGTCAAGTGGGCGGCACAACACTGCGCCGCCCAGCGTCAACAGGAATTTTATGCCGGGGGATTTGAGAGGCAACGTTATTGGATCGGGCAGAGACAAACGAAGATCTCTGCCCGGATTTCAGGCCAGTAAACAGAGGACAGGCAAGCCGCGTGCCGCGGGCGGCGACGCCGGACGACCAGCTCAGACATTCTGCCACAGCGAATCGACGAACGAGCGGCGGCGGTCGAAGAAGTGCTTCTGAACGTGGAAGCCGGCGGCCGACGCAAAGGATTCAACCTGCGACAAGTCGTACTTGTGCGAAAACTTCACGTGGATGCCTTCCCACGCCCGGAAGGAGAAACTGCGGCCGAGAGCCTGGATCGGCACTTCCTGGTTCTCCAGGCTCACCAGCCAGCTTTCCATGCACTCCTCTCGGTATAACAATAAATAAAAAGGACTTCGGACATTTGCATCGCCTAAAGCGCCTCGAAAATCGTCATGGAAAAGTGACACACGTGTGAGAGGCACAAATCGTCTCCAACAGCGCGTGGAACGGCCGTCCTGCATCCCCCACTATGGTGCATGTCGGTAGACCGCGTGAAGCCTGCCGGACTGCCACCCCAACAACCCGCCAAAATGCACTTGGCGGACCGCTAGGCCGAAGGCGGCTCGATGCCGAAATCGCGGATCGAAAGCAGGCTGGCGAACTTGTAGCCGCGCTGGGCAAAGGCTTCGGCGCCGCCTTCCATGCGGTCGATGATGGCCAGCACGCCGACGATCTTCAGCCCGAAACCTTCCGCCCGCTCGATCGCCTGCAACGACGAGCCGCCCGTGGTAACCACGTCTTCCACGATGACGGCGGTTTGGCCGGGCTGGACCGGTCCCTCGAGGTACTGGTTGGTGCCATGTCCCTTGGCCTCTTTGCGGACCATGAAGCCTGCCAGGGGAGTGCCGCGCACCGCCGACATGGTGACGACGGCGGCCGTGATCGGATCGGCGCCGATCGACATCCCGCCGACGGCTGCCGGCATGCCTTCGGCCGCGAGGAGATCCAACAGCCCCTCGGCCACCAGCCGCGCCCCGGCCGCATCGAGGGTGACCTGTTTGCCGTCGAGATAGTACGTGGCCTTCTTGCCCGAGGCCAAGGTGAATTGCCCGAACTTCAGGGCCTTTTGACGAACCAATGCGATCAGGGCCTGTTTGTCGTACACAGCGGCGCTCCCACGAGATCAGTTGGAGCATCCACCGTAACAGACACCGAGCGACAAGGGAAGGGGAGGCTTACCGCGGGCCTGATGAAAACGGGGACAGGCACCGCAACGAATCGTGGTTGGGATCGAGCAACGATGCAAGCCGTTGTGGAGCCAGTCCCCGTTTTCATCAGGCCAGGCTTACCGCAGCACGGTCACCCGCGATCCGACGGTGAGAATGCCGTACAGGTCTTGCAGGTCGCGGTCGCCGACGCCGATCGTGCCGCGGTTGTCGTTGCGGCCGATGCATTGCGGATCGTTAACGCCGTGGATGCCGATGCGATCGGTCAGTCCGATCCAGGCGTGCCCCAGCGGGTTCCGCGGATCATTGGGGTTGATTGTGACGCCGTCGGGGCCATAGTAGGTGGGGTTGAGGGCTTTCTCGCGCACCGTGTAGCTGCCTTCCAGGTTCGGCTGATCGCGGCCGACGGCAACAGGGAATCGCCCGGCGTAACGGCCCTGAAGCATCAACGTCAATTCCCGCCGATCGAGATGAACGACCGCGTCGAATGGCCCGCGCACAACCTTCAATTCCGTATTCGGCGGCAGCGGCCGGTCCTTCACCGTGCTGTCGATCAGCGAGTTGCCGGGCGGCAGCAAACCGTTGATGCGCGCAGCAACTCCCAGGGAACGCTGTATTTTTGGGCGATTGCTTCGATGGTTTCTCCCGGCTGCGACAGGTAGGGCGGCTCCAGGTAGAACTGCCGCGAATAGATCACCGTTCCTGCAAGCTGGTCGAGCAAATCGGTGATCTGCTTCGCCTCTTCGCCGGGCAAGCCCGGATTGCCGTACAGCGCGCTCAAGGCGGCATGGGCCTCCGAAAGCTTGCCCTCGTCAAGTTTCTTCTGCACTTCGGCCATCAGTGCGGCGAACTTGCTCTGCAGGAGAGTTACGGTGGGGTTGGGCGTACTGGCTGCCGGCACGTTTGCGGCCAGCAGATCGGGCGGCGGCGAGAGGTTGCAGACCGCATTGGCCGCAGGTTGCGTCGACGCCGGGACGGAAACCGCCTCTTGCGGCACCGGCGTACCCAACGCGGCAATCGGGGTCGAAGGAGAGCTAGACGGCAACGGACGAGCCGATGCCGGCGCCGCGACGCCGGGCGGTGGGTTATACGGCGGAGCCATCCCGCCAGCGACCGAACCGGCCTGCCCGATCGGCCGGGCGGGAGTTCCCGTTAACGGCAGGGGTCCACCCGTCAACGATGATACCTTGGCACCGGGCAATTCAACTTTCGGCGCCCATCCCTCGGCCACTCCGGGCGGTTGCCCAGGGTCGGCGTTGTTGTGCTGAAGCGATACATAGACGGCGTATCCCACCGCCACCAACACGGCAGTGATCATCAGATTCTTCAGAAAGTGCATGTTCGTCCTCCTTGACGAAGCACGGCGACTGCTATCTCTTAGCGACTAACGGCAATTCTCTGGATACCGAGGAACCATCATGCCGGATGACGAATTCTGGGTTGACGACGAGGATGATGAGTTCGGCGACGACGAGGACCCCGACGATTTGGACGACGATGCGACGGCCACTCTCAGTTGTCCCCATTGCGGCGCCGAGATTTACGAAGATGCCGTGCGTTGCCCGGCATGCGAGAACTACGTCACGCCCGACACCCGCGTTTTCTCCAACCGTCCGCTGTGGTGGATTTTGCTGGGGCTGACGGGAATCGTCGCCGTCGTGCTGGTGCTAAGCGGCTTCCTTTCCTGCTGACCAGCACAGTCGGCCTTCCGTGCCAACCCTGAAACGGGCGGGATCATACGCAAAACCCCAAAATGATGCCATGCCAGTCGTGGCGAAACCGGCCACGAAGGTCGGGCCGGCAACGTCTACGGAAGGCAAACCCGGTGGCACGATGCTTATAAAATAGGGAACATAGCGATAGTAGGGGCTCGCACGGCTGGATCCTGCTTCTCGCCTTTAGCTGGTAAGGGGCGATCTTCGGCCCACATTGCCCCCGGGCCAACAAGCCGGTACGATAGACTGTGTCCTCTACCATGTTCGTGTTGTCGATGCAACATTTTGGTGAGCCGATAAGAATGCCCGTGGGCACCTGAACCAAAGGCTCCGGCCGCGTGTATAGCCGCTGACCGCCTTGTGCGGCAACGGATCACACAACCCGGAGCCCAGGCGCCCCCTTTGCAGAACGGGCTCTCAAAACAGCATCGCCACGGCATTACGGCGGAGGACATTTTTATCGGTAAACGGTGCGATGTCTGAGCTGGCTCCTGAACTTATCACCAAGCGCGATCGACTGCTGGAGTTGCTGCGCAGTTTCGGAAGTTGTGCGGTGGCGTACTCCGGCGGACTGGACAGCACCGTGCTGGCCAAAGCGGCGCAACTGGCCTTGGGCGACCGGGCCGTGGCCGTCACGGGCGTTAGCGCCAGCCTGGCCGCCGGCGAACTGGAGGAGTCGCAAAAGATCGCCCGACAGATCGGCATCCGCCAGGAAGTGATCAAAACGGATGAGCTGTCGATTCCCGCTTATCAAGCGAACCAGGGCGACCGCTGCTACCACTGCAAGACCGAGTTGTTCACCCAGGTGGCGGAGGTTGCCAAGCGGTTGGCAGTGGCCGTTGTGTGCGATGGCAGCAACCGCGACGACCGCGGCGAGTACCGGCCCGGCCTGCAAGCGGTGCGCGAGTGGAACGTGCGCAGCCCGCTGGCCGAATGCGGCCTGACGAAGCCCGAGATCCGCCAACTGGCCGAGTTCTGGGGCCTGCCCATCTGGGACAAACCGGCCACGCCCTGCCTTAGCAGCCGCATCGCCTATGGGGAGCGCGTCACGCCCGAGCGACTGGCGATGATCGACCAGGCGGAGCGATTCCTGCGGGGGCGGGGCTTCCAACCGTTGCGGGTGCGGTATCACGCCGGCCCGGCGGCGCGCATTGAAGTCACTGTGGAGCAGTTGCCGCGTCTTTTGGACGCCGATTTCCGCCGCGAGGTGGTGGACTATTTGAAATCGTTGGGATTCAAGTATGTATCGCTCGATCTGGAGGGCTTTCGCAGCGGCAGCATGAACGCGGTGTTGCCGATCGAGAGCCCGCCGCAGAGCCGACGGCGGTAGGACGCGCCGGCCGTCACTCCGGTGCGGCGGGACGTCGCTGGCGTTTCTTCTCCGCCCGTCGCTTCTTCTGCTCGATCCGGCGCCGCACGGAGGCCCGGGTGGGACGGGTCGGCTTGCGTGCCCGGGGCGGCTCGACGACTTCGACAAGCATCCGTCGCAGCTTCTCCAGGCAATCGGCCGCGTTGCGGCCGGCGTCGCGAAACCGCTGGCTCACCAGCAACAGGTCGCCCTCGGCCGTAATTCGCGGCCCGTGTTTGGCGAGGAGTCGCTGCCGCACCGGCGCGGGCAGGCTGGGACTGGCAATCACCGGCCAGCGGAGCAACGCCTTGGTATTGACTTTATTCACGTTTTGCCCGCCCGGCCCGCCGCTGCGCGCGAAGGTGAATTGAAACTCCCGCAACGGAATCTTCAGAACGCGAGATACGATGAGCATGGTTCAAGAGGGCGGCCGATAAGGGGACAGGCACATTTTTCAGCCTGGAAGGGCCGAAAAATGAGCCAGTCCCCAGGCCGTCAACGGTTACGTTTTCTCCCAGGATCACGCCGTTCGATTTAGCTGTTGACGACGAGCCTTTCAAACGCGGCACGCGCGTGTTCGAGCAAGGAGGGATAGTCGGCGGCCTCCAACTCCTCGCCGATCAATTCCACGTCGTAGTATCCATCATAGCCGCCGGCTTTCAGGGCGGCGACGATGCCGGCCAGCGGAACAACGCCTTCGCCGAGCCGGCAGCGGTTCTGCTCTCCGTCGGGCGGACGCCGGGCGTCGCCAAGCTGCACCAGGGCCACATGCGGCACAACGGCTCCAATCCGCTCGACCAAACCCTCCTCCAAGCCGAGATGGTAGGTGTCCAACACGAATTTGACCTGCGGGCGGCCGATTTGCACCAACAGCGCGAGCGTATCGTCGAGGCTGGTCAAGAAACGTCCATTCGGCGGCACAGCCGCAATGCATCGGCTCAACGGCCAACGTCACGCCCAACTCTGCGGCTTGAGACGCCAATTCCGTCAATGCACTTTGCACCAGCCGCCGGGCATGATTATACGTGTGTCCCGCTCTTGGTCCGCTGTTGACGACCAGCGTGCGACAATCCAATTCGGCGGCGGTGCGCACGGCATCCGCGGCATCCTCGACGCTCTCGCGATAGCTGCGGCCATCACTGCCGGTAAACCCTCCGGCCCAGAAGAGATGGGCGGCCCTGAGCCGATGGCGGCGGAGCAAATCGAGGGCTCGCGCCGGACCGCAGTCGGACAGTTTCTGCCGCCATACGCCCATCGCAGAGATGCCCGCTGCCGCGTACCGCACCACATCTTCTTCAAACGACCAACGGAAGGTGGTCGTTTCGTTCATCGCCAGTTCCGCCATCCGTGCCGGCTCCAGAGTGCCTCGGTTGTTGTCGTCGCGGGGTAGTAAGTATAGCCGGTCTGTTCGCAACTGGGAACGGGAGAGTTGCCGGTGCGGGCAGGCACGACGAATTGTTGTTTACCACATTCCTGGAGGCGAATAGATGTGGCCAGTCACATTCCCGAGGTCGCTCAGGCGGTGCCGAAAGACAATCTTCAAGGAAGCGGATTGCCGCCGTCGAAGAATTACGTATACTACAGGCAATCTTCGGGCGCAAGCCCTGATAGATGGGCTTCTGCAGGTTCCTGCCCCACCTGCGGAGGCCTTTTTTATTTCCCGTCGAGCCTGGCTCGAACCCGGGCGGTTGTCCGATCAATACGTGGCCAGCACGGCGTCAACGGCGTTGTTCGAGTTGCTATTGTCTGTCGCCGAGGAGCTTACCGTGTTGAACATTAATGAGCCAATCGGCTTTCGCCGTGAACTGCTGGCTGGTTGCTGCGGCTTGGGCGAGGACCGCCGCGGTAGCAACTTGAGCGACAGAAAATGTCTGCGTCTGCTGCGATGTCGAATGCGCCGAGCTATTGTCGGCCGCAGTGATGGTCACCGTGTGGGTGCCGGCCGACATCGGGTTGAACGTGGCCGAGTAGTTGCTGCCATACGGTCCGTACAGCGCCGTAGCCGACACGCCGTCGATCGTGGCATTCGTCGCGAAAATACCGGCCGAATCGGTCAACGTCCAACTGACGATGATCTGGCTGTTCGACTGGATGTTTGCTCCGCCGCTGAGGCTCTCGATCACGATGTTCGTAATGGCTGGGCCTTGAGCGGTCAACGCGGCCACGTTGAAGCTTCCCGTGTACTGCGAGGTCGCCGGGCTGGCGGCGGTGTCGGTGGCATAAATGACGTAGCTGTGAGTCCCGGCGGACAAGCCGCCCAAGGCGCCGGCGTAGTTGGCGGCGGTGCTTGAGCCGTACGGGCCGTAAATCGTGGTCATTGTCTTGCCATCCACCGTCAGGCCCATCGGGCCGAGGCCGTTGCTGTCGGCGGCCGACCAGGTGATCACCGGCGGATTGGCGCTGAGCGCGACATCGACGTTGCTGATGGTCGGTCCCGGGTTCGTCGGCGCGGGACTGGAACCGGTCACGGTAAAGCTGCCCGTGTACTGCGAGGTCACCGGGCTGGTGGCGGTATCCGTAGCATAAATGACGTAGCTGTGAGTTCCGGCGGACAAGCCACTCAGTGCGCCGGCGTAGTTGGCGGCGGTGCTTGAGCCGTACGGGCCGTAAATCGTGGTGATGGCCTTGCCGTCCACCGTCAGGCTCATCGCGCCGAGGCCGTTGCTGTCGGCGGCCGACCAGGTGATCACCGGCGGATTGCCGCTGAGCGCGAGTGTGACGTTGCTGATGGTCGGTCCCGGGTTCGTCGGCACGGGATTGGAACCGGCCACGGTAAAGCTGCCCGAGTGCTGCGAGGTCACCGGGGTGGCGGCGGTGTCGGTGGCATAAATGACGTAGGTGTGAGTTCCGGCGGACAAGCCACTCAGAGCGCCGGCGTAGTTGGCGGCGGTGCTTGAGCCGTACGGGCCGTAAATCGTGGTGATGACCTTGCCGTCCACCGTCAGGCTCATCGCGCCGAGGCCGTTGCTGTCGGCGGCCGACCAGGTGATCACCGGCGGATTGGCGGTGAGCGCGAGTGTGACGTTGCTGATGGTCGGTCCCGGGTTCGTCGGCGCGGGGTTGGAACCGGCCACGGTAAAGCTGCCCGTGTACTGCACGGGGGCGCCCGTGGCGCCGGTTACCGTAATCACGTAGGTGTGAGTTCCCGCGCTCAAGCTGCTCAGAGCGCCGGCGTAATTGGCGGCAGTGCTCGTGCCGTAGGGGCCGTAAATCGTGGTCACGGCTTTGCCGTCAACTTGCAGAGACGCAGTGCTTATGCCGGCCGTGTCGGCCGCCGACCAGGTAATCACCGGCTGCGAAATGTTCAGCGCCACCACGACGTTGCTGATCGTTGCTCCTGTCGAGGAGGCACTCACGGTGAAGCTGCCCGAATAGGTCGAAGTCACCGGTGTGCCGGCCGTATTGGTGGCGGTAATGACGAAGGTATGAGTCCCCGCGGCCAAGGTGCCTAGTGCGCCGGCGTAATCGGCGGCAGTCTTGGTGCCATAGGGGCCGTAGATCGTCGTCATCGTCTTGCCGTCGACTTGCAGGGTCATCGCGCCCAGGCCGTTGGGGTCGGCAGCCGCCCAGGTAACGACCGGCGGATTACCGCTGAGCGCGAACTGGACGCTGCTGATGGTCGGCCCCGAGGCTGCGGCCGGCGTCACCGGCGGGCCCCAGAAGCGGGCAAAGATTGCCGTGTCGTCCATTCCGACCCAAGTGACCCCGAAGGCGCCCGCCGGTGAAACCGCGATGGCCGGCTGGATATCGTCAAAGAAATTCGAGATGTTATCCGAGGCGTTGACGTGGTACTCGCCGGTCGTTTGGCCAGAGGTCGGATCGACATACGACGTGCCATTCTTGTTGAACGCGCGCGCGAAGATGCCGAAGTCCGTGATGGGCAGATTGCCGACGGTGCTCTCAGTGAAGGCTGACCAGGTGATCTCGTAGCTGCCATTGTTCGCCATGCCGACGGAGGGCCCGTTGGGCACCATTCCGAATGTCGGATCGAGGTAGGTGCCGCCCTGCTGACCCACCGTGGTCTGGTTGACCAATTCATCAGCCGTCCCCTGGACGACGCCGGCCGTGCCGGGCCCCGAGGCGAAGTAACGGCGGGCATAGATGCCGTACGTGCCGGCGTCCTGCCCAAAGCTCGACCAGGTGACGACGAAGTCGCCGTTGGCGTCCATCGCCACTTTGGGCTCGAACTGGTTGTTGGTCGTGTAGACGTTGACTTGGAACTCGCCGGTGATGGGCGTCTCCGCGGCGGTAAACTGCCTGCCGTCAACGCCCCAGCCGCTGCCGTCCTGGCCGTAGCTCTGCCAGACCACGACGAAGTTGCCGTTCTGGTCCATCGCTACGTTGCTCTCGTCCTGGGCGCCGGCCACCGTGGTGTTGACCAGGATGTCACCGGCATCGAGTGCCACGCCCTGGTTGTTGAAGCGCCGCATGTAGATGTTGTCGGCAGTGGTCGTGCTGCCGCCCACGCTGCGTCCGGTATCGTCGCAGGTCCAGGTGACCTCGAAGTTGCCCTTGCCGTCCATCGCCACGGAGGGATTGGTCTCAGTGCCCTCCAGGTAGCTGTTCACTTGGAACGGATCGGTCAAGGGGGTGCCGAAGCTGCTGTAGAGTCGAGCCCAAATGCCCGGCGCCAAATTGGGTCCGTCGCCCGCCCAGACGACGACAAAGTCGCCATTGGGGTCCATGGCCACCGCGGGAGTGTAGGAGAAGCCCGTGACGGTGTTCACTTGGAACTGTTGGTTGACGGCCCGGCCATACTGGTCGAACTCTTGGCCCATAATCACGGCTGACGTGATTGCGTTCGTCGTCGCGTTTACGGTCCAGTCGGTCCAAACGACCACGTAGCCGCCGGTCGGGTCTGGCACCGAGGCGCTGGAGTGTTCGGTGGCGATGTCGGGACTGGTCCCGTAGCCCGCCGCGTTAATGGGCGTGTCGACCGAGCCGGATGCCGGTGGTTGACCCGGCGTCGGCAGCGGCGTAGAGGGCGGAGTGACGCCACCACCGCCACCACCGCCGCCGCTGCTGCTGCCCGTGCCGATCGTGAAATCACGGACGAAGTCATTGACGAGGTTGCTCGCCGTTCCACTCAGGTTGCCGTCCAGCTTATTGCCCGCAAGGTCTTCGATGTTGCCGCTGACGTCCAGTTGGTAGGTTCCGTCTCCCAGCGGAGTGACGGTCGAACGTGGTGGGGGTAGAGTCGAAGGTCACCACCGCTTCATACCGGTGCGTGGTTGCATTGAAGCCGAAGGTCACCGAATGGATCGCGCCGGCGACGGCCGTGCCGTTTTCGAGCAAGCTCCAGTTGGCCAGATTGACCACGCTATTGGCGCCGTTGGGGCCGTCAACCGCCGCGTTGTAGTTGGGGGCGTTCGGGTCGCCCTGCAGATCTTCCCCGAAGACGACCACGAACGTGGAGACGGGCGGTTTGTCCGGCAGCGTGTCGTTCTCTTGCACGAGCTGGTACGTGTTCGGCGGGGTGTAGTTGAACGTTTCGATCACGGTAGGACCGGCCGTATCCGCCGTCTGGTCGAAGCGCTGCATGAACACGCCTTGGCTGTCGACCTGGTTGGCATTCTGGAAGTTGCTGTAGGTCTGCGTGCCGTTGCCGCTCCAGACGACGAGGAAATCGCCCGTGTCGTCCATGGCGATGCTCGGGTATTCCTGGTTGCCGGTCTCGGTGGCGTTGACCTGGAACTCGCCGTTGAGCTGGCCGTGGGGGCCTTGGAAGGGCGCTGCCGTGAGGTTTTGATCCCAGGCATTGCGCACGAAACGCTGCCCGTAGATGCCGTAGCTGGTCGGCACGTCCGGACTCGGGTTGGAGGCATTGGCCGGCGGTATTTCCTGGAAGCTTTCCCAGACAATGGTGAAATCGCCCGCGGCGTCCATGGCGATCTGCGGGTACTGCTGATTGCCGTCGGTGAACGTATTGACGAGGAACTCGTTGGGATCGGCAGCCAAGGCCGTGCCGGTGGTATCAAACCGGCGGGCGTAGACGCCGTTCTGGCCGTTCACGCCGGCGCCGGGGCCGTTGCCGCCGCCGTCCTGGCCGTAGCTGGTCCAGGTGACGACGAACTCGCCGTGGTCGTCCATGGCGACCGAGGACCACTTGCGAACGCCGCCGGCGGTTTGGTTCACCTGGATTTCCGTGCTGCTGCCGGTAAGGATGGAATTGATCCAACCGGAATAGAGGGCGACGTCGGCGTCGGCGCCGATGTAGCCGTAGCTGGACTGGTCTTGGGGGTTAGGCGTTGTGGAGGCCGGGCCCGGCTCGCCGTAGCTGGTCACCCCGGCGACCAGGCCATTGATGAAGTCCGGTCCGCCGGAATCGCCCGGCGCGCCGCATGATTTCGTTGGCGCCCACGCCCAAATCGTGAGGGCCGCCGATCAGCGCCGAGGCTGTCGGTGGCCTCCGTGCCGTTGCAAAACTGATAGACCAGCGAGCCGGCATTGTCGCCGATCAGGGTGCCATTGCCATCGAATGTGTTTTGTCCGCTGAGTTTGGAAATGCCGAGGAACGCCGGCACGGTGACGCCGGTGGTGCCGGTGCCCTGTCCGCCGTAGCCGAGCTTGGTGAACTCCTGGCCGATGGCGTTATCCGTGGTGGCAATGCCAAAGCCGGCCACGCCGGCCGGAGCAGGTTGGGAGAGGGTAAGGACGGCCACGTCGCCGCCGTTGATCCACGGCTCGCCGGCGTACTGCGGGTCGACATAGACCTGCGAAGCCGGGATCATCACCCTGCCCGTGGGCAGATCGAAGAAGACGTTCACGGCGGTGGCCACCATGTTGCCCAGGTCGTCGTCGACCATGTGGGCGGCCGTAAGGATGTGGGTGCGATCCAGCATCAGCGTGCCGCTGCCGATATAGTACGATCCCGGCGGTAGACCAGTTTCGAACACCTGCAACTGCACTACGCCGTCAAACCCGGCGTTCGCGGCCACAACGTGGTTGGCCGGAGGCAGTTGGTCGGTTGTGCACATCAGCACCTCGCGAGTGGCGCCGGGGACTTTGGATGCAAGTTCCTCGCTGGCCACGCTGGTGGTGTTGTTGGTCTTCAGCGCGTCGTTGGACACGAACTGCTTGGCGTAGACGTTGGACTGGTTGGGCGCATCGCCGCCTTGGCCGTAGCTGGTCCAACTGACGACGAAGTCGCCGGAGGCGTCCATGGCGATGGAGGGGAACACCTGGTCGTCGGCGGTGGTGTCGTTGACTTGGAACTCGCCGCCGGCACCCGTGACGCGGACGGAGGCGGTGATCGTTGCGCCGGTCGCGGGCTTGGTAATCGTGACGTTGGCGACGCCAATGGGCGGCTCGGGCATGCCGCCTTGGCTGGGCAGGTTGGGATTCGCGCCGCGACGTTGTTGTCGACGAAGCGGATAGCGACATCCGCGCTGTCGATGGCCGTAACCACCACGTTGGCGCCAATGGCTTGCAGGGCCGTCTGGACCGGGGAGATGACGTCGTTCACGTTGCCGTCGAACGTGATCAGAGCGGTGGTCCGGTTGTTCCACGTTAGCTGGAAGGTGGCTTGCGTGGCGGTCGAGAAGCTCAGCACGTCGAGTTCATCGGTGATGCCAAACTCATTGCCGGCCGGGTCGTAGCGCTCGGCATAGATGCCGTAGCCGCTGCCGTCCTGGTCGAGGCTCTGCCAGGCGATGGTGAAGTCGCCCGCGGCGTCCATCGCCACGACCGAATACGCGCTGGACGTCGGCGGTGGTCGTGTTGACCATGAAGGCGGCGCCCACCGGATTGCCGGCCGCATTGTAGCGTTGCGCCCAGACGTTCCAGTCGGGACTCTGCATTGCCGGGTTGGCGGGCTCGGTATCCTGCTCCGACCAGGTGACCACAAAATCGCCCGTGCCGTCCATGCCCACCGACGGGTTACTCGCGCTGGTGAAGGCTACCGTCACGGAGGTGCCGTTGACGTTGATGGTTCGCCCGCCGGAGGTGGGAGTCACCATGATTTCGTTATTTAGCCAGGGCGAACCGGTGGACGGATTGGTGACCGCCAGGACGGAGGGATTCGACGTGCGGACGCCGGAGGCGGAGGTCGTCCAATTGGCCTCGTAGACCTTGGCATACAGCCCCGCGCCGGAGCCGCCCCCGTCACTGTTCCACGCCACGACATAGTCGCCGTTGGCATCGGAGGCCGTGGCCTGCGAGTTGGGCGGGGCGGTCAACTGGTTCCCCGTCGGGTCGGCGTTGACGCGCAGCTTCGCTGCCGGCGAAGTACTGCACGTTGAAGCTCACGCTGAACTGCACGCCGTTGGGGGTATAGCCGTTAGCCTCCAGGGCGTTTCCGTACACGTCGCGCAGCGCCGTGGTGGCGATCAGTTGATAATTGCCGTCGGGCAGGTATTGCGCGATGTTTTCGCTGTTGCCGTTGCCGTTCAGAACAACACGGCCTCGTAGCGGTTATCGGCCGGCGCACCGAACAAGGTGTTGGCCTCGTTCATGCCGAAATCGATCTTGCTGATCCCGCCGCTTCGCGCGGTGCCGTTTTTCACCAGCGACCAGTTGCTCGGATTCAGCACGCTGTTGGCCCCCGTGCTGCCTCCCGTGGTGTCCATGTTTTCGTCGAAGGAGACAACAAGGTAGGGCGTCTGCTCCGTCAGGGTGGTCGTGCTGGTGGTCTGCTGGCCATTCGTCGCGGTCACGGTGGTCGGGCCGGTGATCCGCTGGCCATTCGGCTCGGTGACCTCGGTGACCAAGGGGCCGGCCGTGTTGGTGCTCTCGTCAAAGCCGCGGAAATATAAGTCGTTGCTGCCGTCACTCGAGTACTGGTTCCAAACCTCGATGAAGCTGCCGTCGGCGGTCATCGCGATCGAAGGGGACGTCTCTGTCGTCCCCCCGTTACCGGCATATTCCTCGGCGAAGGTCGGGGTCTGGGCAGAAGGAGTGCCGATCTTCAAGGTATCCCAGTTTCCCTTCCCCGGGCCGAGCGACACCAAGGGCGAGTCGTGCACTTCGCCCTCGAAGGTGATGGCGTAGATGTAGTTGGCGTTGCCGGCAGTGTCCGTAAAGTCGAAGCTGCCTGGAGAATAATAATCAGGATTGTAATCATTCGTCGAGGTCATGGCCGTGACCTCGGCGGGGAAAGCAATCGCACGCTGACGGGCCCGTTATAAGGCCAATTGTTCCCGTGCGGCCAGTGTTGGCCCACAATGGCGGCGCTTCCAGCGCAGTTCTGAATGTTCGTGGCCGTCGTGGCCGAGTCCACCGGCCCGTTGTTGGGCAGATAAGCGATGTTTAGGTTAACTTGCGGTGTGCCGCCGGCAGTATCCAGGCCCACGGTAACATTGCCGCCGGTGGCCGCCGAGTCGATCGACAGCAAATACACCGTATTCTCGCCGTCGCGGTTCGCGTTGGCGATGTCGAAGTTGCTCAGCACGTGCGGATTGGAAGTGGCGCTGGCATCGTACTGGGAGAACAACGCCGCGTCGCCCTGGCCGCGCAACAGTCCCACCTCGTTTTCGAGAAGCATCTGTAGCCGGCCGAGTTGATCGGCGGTGGCGGGCGGGGTGGTGGTGGTGGGGTCCGCCGCTGTCGGGTCTTCGGCGTTGAGCAAGATGTTGCCGATGGTCGCATCGGGGTCCATCATGTTCGTATCCGGGTCGAACGCCGAAATAAAGCGACGCCTCCGAGTCGAGGTACGGTGCGAGGTCGAGGTTGGTTGAAGATGCGCTGGCCACCGTGGCCGTCTGCTCGGCGAAAACGGGGGTGCGGAGGTTGGCGTACTCGGAGCCGTAGTCGGTAAAGGATTCACCCGTCGCAAAGGGGGTGGCGGCATCCAAATAGACGGTAATTACGCCCGTGGTCCCGTCGAGGGATTCGCTGACGCTTTCAATGACGCCGTACGCAAATTGGCCGCTTGTTGCATCATAGTATTCAATGTAATCGCCATCCCTGAAATGCTGGCCCGCCGAGCCGCCGCTAAAGGTGATCGTTTGCGAATACAACTGATTTTCCAGGTCGGTGGTGGCAGATTCGGTCAGTTCCTGGGCGGCGTTGAGGCCGCCGAGAAGGTCCACTGTTTCCGAGACGGCGGGCGTGGGGCCGTCATAGGCAATCGTCAAGTCGCCGTCGGCGTCGATCACCGGCTGGCCGTCCAAATACTCGCCGGGCCAGTATTCGTTGCCGCCGGCGCCGGGATTGGTGCCATCGGCGGCGGAGGACGTGCTGTCGGCCCGGAAGTCCGCCCGGATCTGCTGGAAGTTGAGCGTCTTGGTGCCCGGCGTGTAAAGCTGATACTCGACGGCGTAGACGGAGCCGTCTGTGTCATTGCCGTTAAGGTCGTCCTTGGCGTCGCTGGATTCGCCGGTAATCACAAAATTGTCGGCCAGGTCGAAGGCGATGGCCGGCTGACCGGCAAGGTCCTGGCCGCAACCGAAGTCGGGCACCACCACCGTTCCATTGGCGGCGTACACCTGGGCGTCAACCTCCGCCGTCGTCCCATAGAGGATCGGCACAACGGTATTCACGTTGGTAGAGTTCTCCCAGGCGATGGCGATCACCCCGTCGTTCGACATGGCCACGTAGGGAGTCACATTGACCGATGTCGACGGGGCGCCGGTGTCAACCGTGAATTCGGCACCCAGGGGCTGGCCGAGGTAGTTGTAGCGCTGGGCCTCGATATCGTTGAAGTAGCTGAAACTCTGCCCTTCGGTCTGCCAGGCGATGGTGAAATTGCCGCTGCCGTCCACGCCGATCGACGGATTGGTTTGGGCGAGGCCCTGGATCGTGTTGACCTGGAACTGGCCGGCCACGGGCACAACACTTTCGATAGGCGTGTTGGGAATGCCGAGGCCGTCGGGGTCCATATTGGCGTAGAACGGCACCGCACTACTCGTGGCCGCGGTGGCCTCCACGGCGCCGCTGCTATCGACGACCGACGAGCATTGGATCATCGGCTCCGTGCCGACGTCGTCTCCTCCCCAGGTGATTCGCAGATCGTACGACGACGGCCCCGAGTTCTCCACGCTCACGGTGGTGGCCGGGTCGAAGCCGAGGGCTTGCAAGTCCGTGGTAATCGCAGTTGCCGTGGCCTGCAGATTCGTGCTGTCGAAGGTAATGGATGGTGTAGTGCCCAAACTCGTGGTCAGCGTAAACTGGCCCGTGGCGCTCGTGCCGTTTGTGGGCGTAAAGGTGATGTCGCGGTAGGAATCGACGACCCATCCGGCGGGCTCGAATCGCCGCGCAGAGATGTCGGTCACCGAGTTCGGCGCAACCGCGCCGGCAACCACGCTCTGCCAGGTGATGACGAAGCTGCCGTCCGGCGCCATCGCCACTTGCGGGTTCTCTTGATCGGTCCGACTGTCCAGCATCGAGGTGGGATCGTTCACTTCCGGATCGTTCACGCGGAACTCGTTGCTGGATTGCTTGACGATCGTCGTCAAGCCGAGTATCTGCGCACCGGTTGTCGCGTTGTCAACCATCATCAGCGGCTGGTCCTGGTAGCCCTCATCGCCGGTGAAGGTCACATCGAACTGGTACGGGGTGGTGGGATTGGGGTCCGCGACGACCGAGACGGCCGGCGAGGCGGTCCGCAGCGCGGCCGCGCCCTGCTCCCACTCCGGCGTGTAATATGCCGCAATGGGCTCCGTCGTGGTAATCGAACTGTCGGGCGGGAAGAAGACCGGCGCCTCGACGTAGTTCTGTGAGTTTTGCTGGAACGCGTAGGCGATGTTCGCCGCGGTGGTCGCCGCGTTGGCCGCCGTCATTATCGGCCCGTTGGCCGTCGCGGTCGTCGCCAGCGGGATCAGAAAGTCCTCGGGCGTGCGCTGCATCGTGACCTGCACGGCGGGATAAAACCCGTTGGTGAAATTAGTGTTCGCGACCCCGATCAGCGGCTGCTGCACGCCGCCCGAGTCATCGCCGAAGTTGATCGAGAAATCGGTGGCGTCTTGCGCCTGCACGGTCACGTCGGCCAGGGGCCCACCCAGGCTCCGCAAGGCCGCCTGAAAGTTCATTGCTGGGTCGTTATAAGGACTGGTGAAATCGCCGTCGAAGTACCCCGTGTTGAAATAGTCTTGGTCATAGCCGACGCTGCTGACCGTCTGCCCGTTGAAGGTCAGGTCGAAGTTGCCGATGATCGAACTTGAGCCCACGAACGGGGCATTGCCGGCGCTGAGGCTGAGCTTCTGCACCTCGTTGCCGTTGTATTGCAGCGCGAAATAATAGGTGCCGTTGGACTTAACGAGATCGCTCGTGTTGAGCGTCCCGTTGGCCAGCGTGGGCAGCTTGACCGTCTGCATGGCCTGGGTGAAGTAGCGGGCGTAGATGTTGTAGTCAGAGAGTTCCGCGCCTGTGGTGGGATTGTATATGCCCGTCGGGTCGTTGCGCTCCCAGGTGACCACGAAGTCGCCGTTGTTGTCGCACGCCACCGCCTTGGCAGCCTGCGAATCCTGGGACGCAAGCGGGGCCTCCGCCGCAGCCTCGGCGCCCTGGGACACCGTAAAAACCTGATTGATCAGCGTGTCGCTGACCCCCGCGGGCGAAACCGACAGCAGCGTCCGCGCCTCCAACATGTCAACTGCCAGATGCCGCGGCTTGAGGTCCCGCGACTTGCGCTGTTGGCTGCCGAGGAGGCACTGCCAGATGCGCCCCCAACTGTTACCGGGCTTTCGAGTTTTCGATTTTCGCAACACTGCCATGGGTCTGTTCCCTATCAAAAAAGTGTCCGGAGTTCCGGAGTCCGGAGTTCATGTTCTCACAAGTTGTTCGATGCCGACGTTCCCGCTTCCCACGCCAAGCTGTTGGGATGGCGGTTCAACCCGCGCTGCTCGACGCTTCGCGTCGGCGGCCGAATCGTGAATTTCCTTGCTCGGCCGCAACCAGTAGCACGACTCGGGATTGGTGATCGCCTGACGCGCTTCGGGCCGCTGGAGGTTGAGAATCATGGGGCGATGGACGCCCGGCAAAAATTGCACGTCGTAGAGTTCCTCGCAGCCGGCGGTGAACTCGAACAGCGCCGCCTGCCGGCCGTCGCGAACGTCGACCACCGCCACGCCGCACGAGCAGAGCTCGCACGCGCTGTTGGACGGGCAGACCGCCGAAAATGTGCCGCTCGCGGATCTTCGACAGTCCCACCAAGGCGTACGGACCGCGAAAGCAAAGGCCCCGCAGATAGCCCGGCAATCCGGCATACGACCTCGCGCCCGGCCGCTGCTGGGGGTCGACCAGCAGCAACTCGCCCGCGCCCGAGTTGAGCATCCACAGCCGGCCGTCGTGCCAGCGGGGCGAGTGCGGCATGGCCAGCCCGCCGAGCATGATCTCGCCGGTCTCGACGTCGATCAGCACGCCGCCGGTGGCCTTGTTCTTGCCGCCATGCCCCCGCCGCATCGGTCGTTCCCAGGGCCGTCACGTACGCGCGGCTGGCCGTCGCGGACGGCAATGCCGTTCAGATGGCAGCGGTCCTCCGGCACCAGCTCGCTGACGAAGCGACGGCTTCCAGACGGGCACGAAACTGAAGTCGTAGCTGAGCTTCGCCAGGCAGGAGAAACGCGTCGCCGCCAGCCAGATCTCGTCGCCCAGCACCGCCACGTCGTGCGTGTTCAAGTCGCCCGTGTGGTAGGTTGCCCGGGGCAGATAGAGCGCGTCGTACCGGCCCGGCTGGTCCTCCAGAAAATCGTGGGCCAAGAGCGGCGCAGTTGGCCAAGATCCACAGGTCGTGGCGCGTGGCCAGCACCAGCCGGCCGCCGCGAACCGCCAGCCCCAGCGGCTTGTCGAACTCGCGCATCAAGAGCGTCACCTGCCGGCCGTCCCAGCCGATCATCGCCACTTTGCCGGCTTGGTACGTCGAGACGGCCAGCGAGCCCTGGGCACGGGCCAACCAATCCCCGAATTCCGGCGAGGCGGAACAGGAGATCATCACGGGCGATTCCCCGGCGCTCGGTACGTTCATGCCAGATAGAAGGTGTGTGGTTTGTTGGAAGAATGTGTGTGGCGCAACAACACAGCGCACGGCCCCCGAGCCAAAAAGTACGGGCGTAGTTGCGCGAGACTATTACGTCTATGATGAATGGAACGCCTCCCCATGTCAAGGAAAAGTCGCGAAGAAACGGAATGTTCTCCCCGCTCGCGCAAACCTATCTCAAAAGTGGCAAATGATTTGTGATCATCGGCTCCCCTCAAGGGGGTGTCAGCGCGACCATAGATAAAGAAGCCATTGATGCGTCAAACTTGCCCGCTCGCCCAAGTCGCGCGACAGCCCCCCCATGAAACCCCGTCCAGCCGCCGCGGTTTCGTTGCTGCACGCCTGGAGCAGCTCGCAATTGCGGTCAAACGATAGGGTCCGCGCAGCTCGGCGCGCGTCGCCCGGATCAGCGACGAGCACTTCTTACGTTTGTTGGGGCATCAGTTGTGCGTTTGTTGGGGCGGCGGTTGTACTGCCACCCCGGTGGTTGGGATTTGGGGCGGCGGTCTAGAACTGCCGCCCCAACCCATCGGTTGCCGCCCCAACCTATCAAGTGCATCGGGCTTACAGGCAATTCGTAGGCCTATGGGCGGGGCCGTAACGCCCGGTTGAAAGACAAGGCCCGACTTAGTGGCGGAAAGCGAACCCCACGATCGAGCGGTATCCCGCCGGCTTTTTCTGCAGACTTTGCCTTTCTTACTCAACTACCGTCACCGGCAAGTCCGATACTATCGTCACGATAGGAACACAGACCCTCCACGGGAGACGGTTTGGGGTACGTCCGTATTGGACGAGATCACGGTGGACCAAACTATGTCATTCAACCGCACCAGTTCACGCATTGCCGTCGGACTTCTCCTGCTGCTGCTGTTCTTGGCGGCGCCAAGTTACGGTCAGGGACCGCAGGGGCTTCAGCTCTTTGCCCCCGCCGATTTGAGCACCATGGGCGGCGACATCGAGCCTAACGAGGGATATTTCTTCCAGTTCGACTTTCTCTATTGGGCCGTTTTGCCGCCCAATGTCACGCCCGTGGGATTTCCTGGTCTGATCCGTCAGGTCTCTTACGGGCCGGAACAGATAGACATAGGGCGCAAAACAACAGCCTGGACACGAGCCTGATTCCGACGCAGTGGAGCGTCGGCAATCGGTTTGAGTTCGGCCGCATGGAGGATCGCAACGGCTGGCTTTGCAGCATCTATCAAATCCGCGACCAGGAACAAGATTTTACCATTCCCTCGGCCACCATTACTTTCCAGGACTTTCCTAATGGAACCGGGCAGCAGAACCTGATCGGGGGAACGCAGTTGCCCGTGTCCACGGCATTGCTTCCGCTGCCGGTAACGGTCTACAACGTGACGATGAGCCACTCGATCAGCACGTGGGGCGTGGAAACGCTCTATGTGCATCGCTTCCGCACGTGTCACGACGGGGGCACATTCGAGTTCTTTGCGGGGCCGCGTTACATCTATTTTGAGGACGACTTCGGCATCGTAACGGGCACTTCCTCAAGCGCGGATGCCCACGACTATCTCGGAGGAACGTCATGGACCAGCACCGCCGAGAACAACGTCATTGCCGGCGAGCTTGGCGGCCGGTGGTTTAAGAAGGAAGGGCGCTGGATGTTCAACGTCGAAGGCCGCTTCTTGGCCGGTCTCAACGTTCAGAACATTCATCAGAACGTCAATTTCGGTCCCAATCTCTTGGAGCCGAACTCGCCTTTCCGCCCGACGCCCAACCCGCCGGAAACGGGCACTTTGTTCAACCCCTGGATTCTGGCGCCGGAAAACCCGGTCTACTCTGCGACCGCGTACACGTGGACGCCGGGCATCGAATTGCGGCTGGAAGCCCGCTACCAGATCACACGCTGTATTTCCTTCCACGCCGGCTGGACGGGATTGTGGCTCGACGGCATCGCTCGCGGCGACGCGCTGATCGACTACTCCATCGCCCAAAACAGCACCGGCAAGGTGTTCGGCATCGACCTGTCGCGCAACGGCGAGAGTCTTTTCATCAACGGCCTGACGCTGGGATTCGACGTCAACCGCTAGCGGAAAATCGCGCGGTTCCGCAGGAGCCGGGTCAGGCCGGCGGTGCTGAAACGATGTCCCGGGTTGAACGAACCGCCGCCGCTTGGACCCGGCGACTACCCCTCACTCGTCACGCTTCACGCGCTGGCGCAGTTCATCGAGTTCGAGGCCCAGGCGGTGCCGCAAGGGGCTTTCCGGCCGAAGTTCATCGAGCAACTGTTCGGCCCGCACCAACGCCTCGTCCGTGCACTCCTGCCGCGAAACAGGGCATCGCCAGGTCCGAGAGATCTCCTGTTCGGTAAGCAAAATCACACCTCGCAATCTGGCTGACATTTCAACTTATCTGGGAAAAGGGGACAGTCCCCGACCGAGCTTCGCTCGATGCCCGCCCGAACGGCCCGACAAATGGGGACAGACCGCTTTTTCCCTTCTAGCTCGCCGCGCCGGCGCCGCTGTGGACGCCGCCCAAATGACGCGGATCAATCTTCTCCAACTCCTCGACCATCGCCTCGATCGTGTAGCGTATCTGCTGTTCGGTATGCCGCGCGGTGATGAAGTACCGCAACCGCGACGCGCTTCTCCTCCACGGCCGGATGGAGGATCGGCTGCACGTTCACTCCCCGGGCAAACATCGCCTTCGACAAGCTGCAGGCAGTGGATCGAATTGCCCAGGATCACGGGCACCACCGGCGAATCGTTGCTCATGCCCGTGTTCAGGCCGTGCTGCTGGGCCAGCTGAGGAACAGCCGGGAGTTCTCCTGGAGCCGCGCAACCCGCTGCGGCTCGGCCTCGATCAGCTGCAACGAGGCCAGGGCGGCGGCGGCCGAGGGCGGCGGCATGCGCCGCGGCAAACACGAAGCCCGGGGCGGTGTACGCAGGTACTCCACCAGCGCCTTGCAGCCGGCAATGTAGCCGCCGCAACTGCCGAACGACTTGCTGAACGTTCCCATCCAGATGTCCACGTCGCCGCGGTCGACGCCGAAGTGCTCGCCGATGCCGCGTCCGGTCGCCCCGAGCACGCCCATCGAATGGGCCTCGTCGATCATCAGCAGCGCCTTGTGCCGCTTCTTCACCTCCACGAAGCGGGGCAGGTCGGGGATGTCGCCGTCCATGCTGTACACGCCCTCGATGACCATCAGCACGCGGCGGTATTCGTGCCGGAACTGCTCCAGCAGCTGGTCGGCGGCCTGCCAGTCGTTGTGCGGGAAGGGCCGCCGCCGGGCCCCGGAAAGGATGCACCCCTGCACGATGCTGTTGTGCGCCAAGGCGTCGTGGAGGATCAGGTCGCCGGGCCCATCAGGTGGCCGATCACCGTTTCGTTCGTGGCGTGACCGCCCACCAAGACGACCGCGTCTTCCGTGCCCAGAAACCGCGTAAGCTCCGTCTCCAACTCCACGTGAATCCGTCTTCTGGCCGGACACCAGCCGGCTGGCCGAGGCGCTGGTGCCGTAGCGGTCGATCGCCGCCTTGGCCGCCGCGCTGACCGCCGGATCGCCCGACATCCCCAGGTAGTTGTAGCTGGAGAAATTGATCAGCTCGCGGCCGGCCGATCGATGGTGCGGTCGCTGGTCGGGCCGTCGTGGACCGCGAAGAACGGGTTGCCCAAGCCCGAGGCTTCGAGCATGTCGAGATTCTCGCGAAGCTTCACATACTCCGGGAACTGGTCGAATGCGGTAGGTGGCCGGCGGAAGCTCGGCATCGGCCGGGCGGACGCTTGCCGGGCGAGGCTCCGTGCCCAGATACTTCTCCACCGCCGCCACGAGCTGCCGGGTCGTTTCCAGCTCGGGCAGGACTTCTTCGGGGAACCGGCCGCCGAAACTTCTCCTCCAGCGAGGCCACGATCTCCATCCGCTCCAGCGAATCCATGCCCGTCTCGACGATCGGCGAGTCGAGCGTCATGCCGTCGGCGCGTTCCTTGGCGACGCGGCGGATCTCCTCGACCACCAGTTGCGTCAAGCGATCGCCCGCTTCGGACGATGCCGCGTTGCCTGCCGTTCTTCGAGGCGCGCCAGAACGATGCGGACGCAACGCCGGCCTCGGCCAAGCTCCGGCGGCCGAGCGGCTTCCCGCCCACGGGCGCCTCGCCAGCGGGGCATCGGCTGATTCGGCCGCCACTGTCCCACCACGTCCAGCGTGCCGGCCAGGTAGCTCTCGCGGCAGGCGTGCCGCTGAATCTTGCCGCTGGAAGTCTTGGGAATGCTGCCCGCCTTGATCAGCACGATCGCGTCGGGGGCCAGCTCGTGCTCGCCGGCCACGGCGCGGCGGATGGCGGCGAAAATGCCGCTGAAGTCCGACTGCTTGTGCCGCTCCACCTCCTGCACGATCACCAACTGCTCGCCGCCGTCGCTTCCACGGTAAACGCCGCACCGCAATCGGGCCGCAGCCGCGGATGGCTGCCTTGCACCGTGCGCTCGATGTCCTGCGGATAATAGTTCACCCCGTGAACGATGATCAGGTCCTTCAAGCGGCCCGGTGACGAACAACTCGCCGTCCTGCAGGAATCCCAGGTCGCCCGGTGCGGAGGAAAGGCCCTTCGCCGGTGTCTTTCAGCCGGGCGCGGAACGTCCGCTCGGTCGCTTCCGGCTGCTGCCAGTATCCCTGCGCCACGCTCGGGCCGCTGCACCCAAATTTCGCCGATCCGGCCCGGCGGGCAGGCGGTCAGCGTGTCGGGATCGGCAATGACGATCTTCTGGTCGGGCAGGTTCGGTCCCGCAGCCGACCAACGCCCGCACGCCCTCGTCGTCCGGATCGGCGTCGATCACTTCCCGCCGCGCCAGCGCCGGCGGCGTCGAAGGCGCGGACGACCGGCGGATCGAGCACATATCCGCCCGAAACGATCAACGTGGCCTCGGCCAATCCGAAGCAGGGATAAAACGCCTCGCGGCGGAAACCGCAGGGCGCAAAGGCCTCGGTGAACGCATCCAGCGTCTCCGCCCGGACCGGCTCGGCCCCGTTGAACGCCACCCGCCAACTGCTCAAGTCGAGCGTTTTCCGCTGCTCGGGCGTGATCTTTCGCACGCACAGGTCATAGGCGAAGTTCGGCCCGCCGCTGGTGGTGCCGCGAAAGCGCGTGATGGCCGACAGCCAGCGATACGGCTTCTGCAAGAAGCTCATCGGCGACATCAGCACGTTCGGCCGCCCTACGTAGAGCGGCTGCAAAATGCCGCCGATCAGGCCCATGTCGTGATAGCTCGGCAGCCAGAACACGCCCGTGCCCGAGCGGGTGTGCTCGAAAGCGTACGATATCAACGCCGAATTGTGCACCAGGTTGGCATGGTTCAGCACCACGCCCTTCGGCGTGCCGGTCGAGCCGGAAGTGTATTGCAGGAACGCCAGCGTGTCGCCATGGACGTCGGGCATGGTCCACTCCCGTTCCATGTCCGGCGGCACCTGGCAGGTGGCCAGCCACGTAAGCTGCTTCAGATGCGGCGTCTCGTCGATCAGCGGCATGACCCGATTAAGCACCAACTCGGTGGTCAGCGCCACCTTGGCCTCGGCGTCGTCGGCAATCGCCTGAATGCGGTTCAACGACCGATTGCGCCGGGGGGGATACACCGGAACCGCGATCACCCCCGCGTACAGGCAGCCGAAGAAAGCGGCGACGAACTCCAGCCCCGCCGGATACAACAACAAGGCCCGCTCGCCCACCAGGTCGTGCGATTCCAACCAGGCGCCGATCGCCCGCGCCTGGCGGTCCAATTCCCGATACGTCAGATGGACCTGTTCGTTCTCGCCGTCAACCAGATACGTGAAGGCAGTGTCTTCCGGTTGGCAACGCGCCCGGTGTAGAAGAAGCTCCACCAGATTGGAGGGTCCGAAGAACGTGCCAGGTAAATGGTCCAGGTGCACTGACGGTTCAATCTCCCGCTGCCATCATCCATCATCCGCCGCGGCAGCCTATTGATTTTAAGGTTTTGCTCGCCAAAACGCAATTGCGCCTACGCCCGGCCTCCGTCATACCGCCCCAGAGTGCGTACGATTGACAGTCTGCGGAGAATCCGTTACCTTGCATGGGGGGACGGCGGTCCGCAGGGGACTGTCCCGATTTTCGTGTCAACGAAAATGGGACTGTCCCGTTTGATGCGGGCCGCCAATTTTGGGAGCCAGCACAGTGGTCCGCATTACTTGCCCACATTGCGCCAGCGCGCTGGAGGCCAAGGACAAGTTAATTGGCCAGGTCCGAAAATGCCCCAAGTGCGGCCAGCCCATCAAGATTGTCGCCGATTCCCCGCCAGCCCCCGAAAGCGTGGCCATCGAGGAGACGTCTGAGGAGACCCCGCCCGACAAGGACGTTCACGCCACGGTCGCCCAACGGCTCCCCTCGCAGCACATCCCCGAGCGGCTCACTCGCGACAGCCACTATGTGATCTGCAACCGGACCGGCCTGGTGGCCGTTTGGCAGAACGATGGGCATGGCTGGATGATGAAATCGGGCGCCAGCTACGTAAGCGCCAAACGAAACCGCGAAAACCTGCCCACCGAGGGCGACTTCAAGTTGGTCGAGCTGCGTTTCAAGATCGGCCCGGAGGGCAGGCACCTGGTGGGCGTCGTCGCCTACCAACTCGTCAGTCGCTGGGCCTTGACCGTCCTGCACGAAGGCGACGACCAGATCACCGCCAAGATCGCCGGTTTGGGCTCTCTGAACCGGGACCAGAAGTTCGCCGTCCGCCAGGTGCTCAAAGAGCAGTTCATGCCCGAGGTATTCGAGCGTTCCGCCGACGTGCTCGAATACTTGTCCAACGCCGACTACCACTCGCCCGGCGTGGGCTGGGAGCCCAGCGGAGATTCCGAGCTGCCCCATTTGGGCATTGCCGATTTTCTGGGCGCGGTGCTGTTCGTCGATGCGCGGCCGCCGAAGGGGATCGACTTCGGCGACTACGTCTTCGAGCGTCTCAATCCGGCGGCGGCCCGAAGCCTCGCCGAACGGTCGGCTTCGGCCCGCCCGCAGATCGAGGTTCAGAACCTCGGCTCCTTCGATCTGACCGACACGGGCTTTGTCGAGCATGCCCACCAGTTGGCCCATGAAGACCCCGACAAGGGCCATCAAAAATGCGTGCTGGTCTTTCAAGAAGACACGATCCACCTGGAATCGGGCGGCAAGTACCACACGCTGCTATGTTCCTACTTCCGCGCCCGCGATGCCCGCGACGTCGTCCTGCCCGCCGGCGAGTCGCTGGATGGCCTCTTGCAGTGAGCGGAGGCGCAACCATGTACCACGGCGTCAAGGGCGTTGAAACCGGACAAGGGCACAAACTCGTCATTCAGTTTGACAACGGCGAGCGAAGGCTGTTCGACGTCACGCCGTTGCTGTCCACCGGACGCTTTCGCGAACTGGCGTCTCCGCAGATGTTCAGAACGGTGCGGGTGGCATTCGACGCCATCGAATGGGAGAATGGATTGGACCTTGATCCTGAGTTCCTCTATCGGCAGAGTGAGCCTCTGCCCGACGAACACGCGACGACAACGGGCTCGCCGGGAGAGCGCGGCTCCCAAGCCGCAACGCTGAGCTTTCAACAATCACAACTTGAAAACCAACTACGTAACGGAACGTCTCATGTCAACTTGCGTTCTTGCCTATTCGGGCGGATTGGATACTTCGGTCATCTTGGGCTGGCTGATGGACGAAGGCCACGACGTCCATGCCGTCTATGTCGATCTCGGCCAACCGTGCGAAGATCGCGAGGCCATCCTGCAAAAGGCGCGGAACATCGGGGCCAAGTCGGCCCGGATCGTCGACGCCCGGGAAGAATTCTGCCGCAACTTCGCCTTCCCCGTCCTCCAGTGGCAAGCCAAATATGAGGGCCTGTATCTGCTGGGTACGTCGATCGCCCGGCCGCTGATCTCGAAGGTCTGCCTGCAAGTCGCCCGCGAAGTCGGGGCCGACGCCTACGCCCACGGGGCCACCGGCAAGGGCAACGACCAATGCCGGTTCCAACTGGCCGCCGAGGCGCTGCGGCCGGAGATCAAAATCATCGCCCCGTGGCGGATCGAGAAGTTCCGTAAGCGGTTCCCCGGCCGCACCGAGATGATCGCCTACTGCCAGGAGAAGAAAATCCCGGTCAAAGCGTCGGCGGCCAAACCCTACAGTTCCGATGAGAACTGCCTGCACATCAGCTACGAAGCGGGCAAGCTGGAAGACCTGATGCAGAATGGCGTCGAGCTGGTCGAGTTCGGCATGACCGTTTTGCCCCAAAATGCGCCCGACAAGGTCGAGAACGTCAAGATCGGCTTCGAATCGGGGGTGCCGGTGAGCGTCGGCGGCAAGCGCCTGGGGGCGTTCGAGGTGGTTTCGCAGTTGAACCAGATCGGCGGCCGCAACGGCGTGGGCCAGATCGACATGGTCGAGAACCGGTTCGTGGGCATGAAGAGCCGCGGCGTCTACAAAGCGCCCGGCATGACGTTGCTCTACGCAGCCCATCGTCTGGTCGAACAGTTGACCATGGACCGCGACCTCATGCACCTGCGCGATCGGCTGGCCCCGGAAGTGGCCGAGATGGTCTACTACGGTTTCTGGTACCACGCGAAGCTCGACGCCCTGATGGCTTTCATTCGCGAGGCCCAGAAGCCGGTGACCGGCGAGGTGAGCCTCGACCTCTACAAGGGCAACATCATCGTCGCCGGCCGCAGCAGCCCGAACAGCCTTTACGACGAGGGCATCGCCACGATGGAGGGCGGCGGCTCGTACAACCAGACCGACGCCGAAGGCTTCCTTCGCATTCAAGGGCTGCCCGGTCGAGTGCAGGCGCACGTCTGGCCCAGGGAGTATTGAAGGCCGTAGGGTCCGCCTGGCGGACCACACCGTTCTCACAAGGTCCGCACGGCGGACGCTACATTTCCGCCGCCGCCAGCAACTCGGCCGCGTAGTCGCCGATCTCGTCGAGGACTTGCTCGCGCGGCTTGGTGGCCGCATCGGCCACGCGGCGGACGACCGCCGAACCGACAATCAGCCCGTCGGCCACCGGGGCCAACATCCGCACGTGCTCGGGCCGGCTGATGCCGAAGCCGATGCAAATCGGCAACGGCGTCTGCTCGCGAAGCCGCCCGACGTTCTCGACGATCTCCGGCGGCAAGGCGCTCCGCTCGCCTGTAATGCCCGTCACCGACACGTAATAAATGAAACCGGTGGTGCGCTCGGCGATTCGTAGCGCTCGGTCGCGGGGCGTGGTGGGAGTGATCAACTGAATGAGCGAGAAATCCTCGCGGCGGCAGATGTCGGCCAGCGGACCGGCCTCTTCGACGGGCAGATCGGGCACAATGGCCCCCGCGATGCCCGCCGCCTTCGCGTCGGAAACATACTGCGCCGGCCCGTGGCGGAAGACAATCGCGTAGCTAAGCATGGAGACCAACGGCGGAAGGGCGCCCGATACCCCGCCGACCATCACCAGGATATCCGCCAGTTTGATCTTGCGCCTCAGAGCCCGCGTGAACGCCGCCTGGATCACCGGTCCGTCCGCCACCGGATCGCTGTAAGGGATTCCCAACTCGAAGAGGTGGCAGCCCCGCGCGGCCATTCGGCGGAGCGCCTCCGCGGTGAAATCCAAGTCGGGATCGCCGGCGGCCACAAAAGGCATCAGCGCCTTGCGGCCCGCGGCGCGAAGTCGGCGGAAGAGGTCGTCGATGGCGGACATGAAGGAAAGGATGAAGGATGGAGGATGAACGAACTACGGCGATTCTCCCCGCAGCCGCCCCACCTCGGCGGCGTCCTTGTCGCCGCGGCCGGAGAGACAAACGACGATGATCTGGTCGGGATCGCGCCGCGGGGCAATCTTCATCGCTTCGGCCACTGCGTGCGAACTCTCCAGTGCGGGCAGGATGCCTTCCATGTGCGCGAAGGTGTCGAAAGCATCGAGGGCCTCGTCGTCGCGGGCGCTGGTATACGAGACGCGGCCGGTTTCTTTCCAATAGCTGTGCTCGGGACCGGTGCCCGGATAATCCAGTCCCGCCGAGACGCTATGCACATCGCTGGTCTGCCCGTCTTCGTCCTGAAGCACGTAACTGTAGCTGCCGTGCAGCACGCCGGGCCGGCCGACGCAGAGGGTGGCGGAGTGGTCGCCCAGCTTGTTGGACCGCCCGCCCGCTTCCACGCCCACCAGGGCCACGCTTTTGTCGTTCACCAGGGGATAAAACATGCCCGCAGCATTGCTGCCCCCGCCGACGCAGGCCACCACCACGTCAGGCAGCCGGCCCAGTTGCTCGAAGCACTGTTGGCGGGTTTCGCGGCCGATGATCGACTGGAAATCGCGCACGATGCGGGGAAAGGGGTGCGGCCCGACGACCGAGCCGAGGCAATAGTGCGTGTTCTCGACCGAACTCATCCAGTCGCGGAAGGCGGCGTTGATGGCGTCGCGGAGCGTGCGCGAGCCACTGCCGACCGCCCGCACTTCGGCCCCCAAGAGTTTCATGCTGAAGACGTTGGGCCGCTGGCGGCGGATGTCCTCTTCGCCCATGTAAACCACGCACTCCAGCCCGAAGCGGGCGCAGGCCGTGGCCGTGGCGACGCCGTGTTGCCCCGCGCCGGTTTCGGCGATGACGCGCCGCTTGCCCATGCGACGCGTGAGAAGGGCCTGCCCCAACGTGTTGTTGATTTTGTGTGCGCCGGTGTGGTTGAGGTCTTCCCGTTTCAAGTAGATCCGCGCACCGCCGCAATGGCCCGTGAGCCGCTCGGCGAAATACAACGGCGAGGGCCGGCCCACGTAGTTGCGGTACAACCCGTCGAGCTCGTCGTGAAACTTCGGATCGGCGATGGCCTTTTCATATTCCACGACCAACTCGTCGAGGGCATGTGTCAGCGTTTCGGGCACATAGCGGCCGCCGAACGGCCCAAAGCGGCCGGCGGCATCGGGGGTTCGGGTGGACGCATTCATACGCGGCAGCTCGCTCGATTCCGTGGGAAAGCTCCATTGTCCAGTGCGCGTCGAAGGCGGTCAAGGGAGGCAAGGCTCGGGTTAAGCGGGAGACCGCGCAGGCCGGCGTTCTCCGGAAATGGAGACGGTGCGTCACTTTCAAGGACTGCCCCGGCGCGGTATGCTTCTTTCGTGGCCAGCATCTTCGGCTGATCGGCAATTCTGCCTAGGCGACCAGATCGACTTCCAGCTTCAGCATTTCCGCCAATTGCTGCATCTCGTTGCTGTAGTCGCCGAAGACCCATTGCATGTGGCCGCCGTAGTCGGCCCGCTTTCGCTCAAACTCGTCGAACCTGCCGTCCGGCGGCTTGATGTCGGCGTGCACGGAGCAGCCGATCGTGTCTTCGCTCCAGCCGGCCGCGCCGACCAGTTCGCCCTTGAGCACGAGGACCTTGGTGGCCGAGGGATTGACCCGGGCCACGGTGACCGCTTTTTCGCGGTTGGCGGCAAAATCGACGACTGCCTTGGTTCCCCACCCGGAACTGGTGAAACGTCCCAGTTGAAACGGCAGGTCGGGCTGGTCGAAGCCGTTCATCTTCAGCCCCGGCACGCTGTGATTGACCCGGAACGCGCCCTTCACGCGGTTGCTGCGATCGCAATTGCCCATGTGCGACGACTTGTTCGACACCGACATCAGCATCCGCATCGCCAAAAGCGCGCTCATGTCGCTCTCGCAGGCCGAGGCAATCTGCCGATCTTTCATCAGAGTGTGGATCAGGCAAGGAGTGATCTTCCATTTTTCCGGCAGCCTTGCCGCACAGAAATCGAAGCAGTCGATGGTGAACGCATTGCAACCGTGCCGTCGCATCAGGTTCTGCACCGCTTGATAGAACTGGACGCTGCGAACCACGTACTTTCGGTCGATATACGACTTATCGGCCTTGCGCAGCAGGTCATCGGCGGATTGCTCGGCGCTCTCGGCGGCCGATTTGTCGGCCAGGGCCTGCTCCATCTCGTCGCTCAGCGCTTGGTAGGCGATCGTTTTCACGGCGATGCCCAATCGCCTTTCGAGGTCCGCCGCGTTCCACACGCCGAGTCCGCACTCGCCGGGCAGGCCGCGGTCGGAAATGTTCAGCACGCGGGTTTCCGTGAACACCTTCCTGGCTCGCAAGATCAGCAACAGCTTCTTGAATCCCTCAATGTCGGTGGGCGAGCGGAAGTCGTCCGTGCTGACGAAACATTCGAGCCCCTTGCTTCTGGCATAGGAGGCGACGTGCGCCCAACGGGTGCTCACGCCCCGGAAAACCAACGGCTTCTGAAAACGTTCCCCGACCTGGAAACCAGCCATCCCGGTGAAGGGGTTGACAAGATAGGCGTCGGCCAGCTTGCTGTCGGCGGCCAGTTTGTCCCATTGCTCCGGCTTGATCACGAAGTCTTCGCAGAAGGTAAGATGGCTTGGCGGCAGGAACTTCACGCCGGGCACGCCCGTGAAATCCCAGCCGGCGATCTCTTTCGCCATTTGGGCGAAAGACTTCTCCGCGTTCAGCTTCTCCTCGGCCGGCGGAATCCCTTTCCACCGGCAGGGACCTTCCCACATATCCGTGTGGATCATGCTGATCATCACAGGCTTGACGTGGAACACGACGTCGCCCGGCTGAGAGATTTTCCCGCTCGGGGCGGCGGGGCGCTCAACCTGGCCACCTGCCGTTTCTCGATCGGCCGCGGCGCTCGAGGCTGCACCGAGAACGATTCCGCCCAGACCGGCGCCCAGGCCGGCGCCCAAAAAGTCGCGTCGCTTCATTTCTGTTCTCCTTCTCCAAATCAACGGCAATTCAGTAGCCACCCGAGAACACGACACACTCGGAATCGCCGCCCAACTGCCTCGGTACATCGTGCAGGGGCGGCTTGCGCGTTTCGCGGATCTACACCGGGACGCGATTCACGGCTGACGATGTGGCAGGCGTGAGGGAAAGCGGTATCCGGGCGTGTCGCGGGGGAGCGAACTTGAAGGCGTCGTCCCCATTGACCATAATGTAGCCATCGAGGAATCAATGTCAACGTTTAATTTGCGCCAACAGGTCCTATTTTGCGACTCCCCATGACGGCAACGGTGGACGAGACCGGCGCCGAAGCGCCACGGAGAGACACATGATGAAGCGAAAATATCCGCGACGGGTGGCGTTGGGGTATCCGATTATGTTTCCCTGGATGGCATTATTCGTTCGCGGCGTGCGCGAGTACGGTAAGAAACACGGCGGTTGGATACTGACGATCAGCGTTACCCCGCTGCCGGATTCCAAGTTCACCCACTTGAACGCCCAGCGCGCTGGCGGGTTGGCCGGGCGACGGCGCCATCCTGGGCATCGCCAGCCACGCCGAGGCCCGGGCGGCGCAGCGATTGGGCATCGCCGTGGTAAATCTCTCGGGAGTCGTCCGCAACGCCGGTCTGCCTCGCGTGATGGTCAACCAGTGCGCGATTGGCCGCCTGGCCGCCGAACACCTCTTGGAGCGCGGATTGCGTCGTCTGGCCTATTGCGGCGCGTTGAACGCCCTGGTATTCCCGGCAGCGGTGCCGGGGATTTGCTCAGCGGGCCAAAGAGGCCGGGGTTCCCTGTGAGATACTGAAGATTCCCATCAACGCAGATCCCCGCATGCTCTGGAATCCGCGAGAGGGTCCGTTGGCTCCATGGCTGGAGCAACTGTCGCGGCCTGTCGGACTGATGGCGATGAACGACCACCTGGCCTGCGTGGTCCTCGACCAATGCCGGCAATTGGGGTTGAATGTGCCCCATGAGGTGGCCGTCGTAGGCAGCGACAACGATGCGGTCGTCTGCGATTTCAGCGACCCGCCTCTCAGCAGCGTCTCGCGCAACGCGTGGCGGGCAGGTTATGAAGCGGCTGCCTTGTTGGACCGTCTCATGGCGGGCAAGAGTGCGCCGTCCCATGACATCCTTATCCCGCCCGACGGCGTAGTCTCACGGCAATCCACGGACACGCTGAACGTGGACGACCAAAAGGTCGCCGCAGCCGTCCGCTTCATGCGGGAGCACTTGCATGAGGGGGTCGGGATGGACGAGGTGTTGCGCCACGTTGCCATCTCGCGCCGGCGTCTGGAAATCCGTTTCCACCGTCAACTGGGCCGCTCGCCCCACGACTATCTTTGCCGGCTGCGCGTCGAGTCGGCCGTTAGATTCCTGGAGCAGCCGGAACAACTGAAATTGCAAACGATCGCCATGGCCTGCGGATTCTCCACTGTCCAACATCTCCGCCAGGCATTCCGTCGCCAGACGGGCATGGCGCCGTTGGAGTTCCGTCGGCAATGTCTGTCACGCAGGCCGGGATAGGGCGACCAGCGCGGTCTGCCGCCGCCGGGCAGAATCGCAGCGGCGTTGACTTCTTTCTCTCTTGTTCCTATGGTTTACGGAGTCGAACGTCAACCCTGGAATCCAAGCTATGTCATCCAAGCGAGTGCTGATCGTGGGCGGGGTGGCCGGGGGCGCGTTGTGCGCTGCACGGCTCCGCCGCATGGACGAGTTCGCCGAAATCTTGGTCTTCGAGCGGGGCGGCGACGTGTCGTTTGCCAATTGCGGCTTGCCCTATTACATCGGCGGCGTGATTGCCAATCGCGACCGGCTGCTGCTGGCCACACCCAAGCGGTTCCGCGACTCACTGAACGTCGAAGTGCGCACGGGCCACGAGGTGCGCCGCATTAACCGCCGCAAGCAGACCCTCGAAGTGCTCAGTAGCGCGACGGGCTCGCTCGGCGAAGAGCGCTACGACGCGCTGGTGCTGGCAACCGGCGCCGAACCCGTTCGGCCGGCGTTGCCCGGAATCGACCTGCCCGGCATCTTCACGCTCCGCAACCTCGACGACATGGATCGGATCAGCGCGTGGATCGCCCATCGGCAGGTTGGCCGGGCCGTCGTCGTGGGCGGGGGCTACATCGGGCTGGAGATGGCCGAGAACCTCAGCCGCCGCGCCTTGCAGGTGACGCTCGTGGAACTCACCAGCCAGGTGATGCCGCCGGCCGATCCGGAAATGGCCGCGCCCGTGCACGACGAACTCCGCCGGCAAGGGATCGACTTGCGGCTGGGCGAGGCCGTGACGGCGTTCCAGCCGGGGCCCGACGATTCGCTGGTGGTGATCACGAAAAGCGGCGATCGCATTGTCGCCGGATTAGCGATCGTGGCGGTAGGCATTCGGCCCGACACGCGATTGGCCCGCGATGCCGGCTTGGAACTTGGGCCGACCGGCGGCATCCGCGTCGACAGCCAGATGCGGACCAGCGATCCGGCGATCTTCGCCGTCGGCGATGCGGTCGAGGTCCGCGATTTCGTCACCGGCCAACCGGCCCTGATTCCGCTGGCCGGGCCGGCCAACCGCCAGGGCGCATCGTTGCCGATGTAATCTGCGGCCGCGACGTTCGTTTCCGCGGCGCGCAGGGCACCGCCGTGGTGGGCGTCTTCGATCTGACCCTGGCCATGACGGGAGCGACCGAAAAGACGCTTCGCCGGGCCGGCATCTCTTTTGAAAAGTCCTACACCCATTCCGCGGACCACGCGTCCTATTACCCCGGGGCGGAGCGTATCACCCTGAAACTGCTGTTCGCGCCGACTCCGGCCGCGTGCTGGGCGCGCAGGCGGTGGGCCGAGCCGGGGTGGAAAAACGCATCGACGTCATTGCCCTCGCCATCCAGAAAGGGGCCACCGTGTTCGACCTCGAAGAAGCCGACCTTTGCTACGCGCCCCAATACGGCAGCGCCAAAGACCCGGTGAACATGGCCGGATTCGTGGCGTCGAACATCATCCGCGGCGACGTGACGGTGGGCCACTGGCAGCAGTGGCATGAGCGCCACGCGGCCGGCCAGCGGCCGACGACGCTCGATGTTCGTTCGCCGGCGGCCGTGGCTGCCGAGGCGATTCCCGGCACAATCCACATCCCGCTGGGCGAACTCCGCGCACGGCTCGACGAGTTGCCCCGCGACCGCGAAATCTGGGTCCACTGCGGCGTCGGCCAGGATTCCTATAATGCGGTCCGTCTCCTGCGGCAACACGGTTTCCAGGTCCGAAATCTCTCCGGCGGCATCACGTCGTACCGGATGCAACGGTGAATATGTCCCGTCTGGTGACGGGCGCCCGCGTCCGCCTCCCCTCTCTAGCGGTGGTTCTGTTCGCCTTCCCGGCAATTGGGTATCATCATCTCCATGAGCACCGCCGAAACCAAGTCGCCCGGTCACCCTTTCGATCCGCCGGCCGAAGTCTTGATCATCGACAACGACCGATCGCACGCCGAGACGGTGGCGGAGAGTCTGCAACGATTGGCGTGCCGGTGTCGCGTCGCCACATCCGGCGTCAACGGGCGCGGCTGATTGAACAGTCGCCTTTCGACGTGGTGATTACCGACCTGGTGATGAATGACATCGACGGGCTGGGCATCTTGGCTCGATCGAAGGCCGATCAGCCCGATGCCGAGGTGATCCTCATGACGGGGCACGGCACGGTGCCCTCGGCGGTTGAAGCCATGCGAAACGGGGCCTTCAACTACCTGCTGAAGCCGCTGGATGTCGCCCAGCTTCGGGCGAGCGTGATCAAGGCCGTGGAAAGCTCGCGGCTCAAACGGACCAACGTCGAGTTGAAACGCCGGCTGGACGAGAAGTTCGGCTTCGAGGGCGTCATCGGCGATAGCCCGTTGATGCGCGACGTGATCGAGCGGCTCAAACGCATCGCGCCCACCAATGCCAGCGTGCTGATTCAGGGCGAGACGGGCACGGGCAAAGAACTGGTCGCCCAGGCCATCCACCATAACAGCCCGCGCAAGAACAAACCGTTCGTCGCGCTCAACTGCGCCGCCCTGAGCGAGAACATTCTGGAAAGCGAGCTCTTCGGCCATGTGAAAGGCGCCTTCACCGATGCCTCGACCGACCGCGTGGGCAAGTTCGAATACGCCCACGGCGGCACCCTGTTTCTCGACGAAGTGGGCGACATGCCCGCGGCCACGCAAATCAAGCTGCTGCGGGTGTTGGAGAACGGCGAGATCACCCGCGTCGGTTCGAACGACCCGCTCAAGGTCAACGTGCGAATCCTCTCGGCCACCAACCGCAACCTGGAAGATTCGATTGCCGCCGGCACCTTCCGCAGCGATCTCTATCATCGGCTGAAAGTCGTGACGATCCGCCTGCCGACGCTGCGCGAGCGGAGCCAGGACATCCCGATCTTGATCGACTATTTCGTCCGCCAATTTGCCGTGCAGCACGGCAAACAGATCAAGGGCGTGTCGGCGCCCGCCCGGCACAAACTGCTCAGCTTCGATTGGCCGGGCAACGTCCGCCAGCTTCGCAATGTGGTCGAGAGCATGGTGGTCGTGGATTACGACGGGCTGTTGGACATTGACGATCTGCCCGAGGAGCTGGCCGGCCCGCCCGAGCCGGTCGGCGAGCTGGTGACCGCGTCGCTCACCGCGCTGGTGGGCAAGCCGCTCACAGAGATTGAACGCCTCTTCGTCGGCGAAACCCTCCGTCTGACCGCCGGCAACCGTGAAGAAGCGGCCAAGATGCTCGGCATCGGCGAGCGGACGCTGTATCGGAAAATCAAGGAGTTTGGGTTGTAGGGGTCGGCGATCAGGGGTCAGGGGTCGGGGGTCAGAGGTCAGGGAACGAAGACGTATGGATATTACGGTCTTTTACGCATGGCAAGACGATCGGCCGGGCAAGGTCAACCGCTATTTGATCCGAGATGCGGCCGAGGAAGCCTGCCGCCAGATCAGCGAAGATTCAACCAATGAGTACTCTTTGAAGTTAGATCAAGATACGGCCGGGCGACCCGGCATGTGTGACATCCCCAACACAATCCTGAAGAAGATCAGAAATTGCGATATTCTCCTGGCCGATCTGACATTTGTGGGGCAGAGTGATACCAAGTCGGCAAATGAAAAGCCTCAACTCATCCCTAATCCGAACGTAACTCTCGAACTCGGTTACGCTGTTGGTTTCAAGGCCTCAGAGGAGTTCGATGGCTTCGACCCGGTGATTGCCGTGATGAATACGGCATTTGGCGATGCTAATGGACAAATGTTTGACGTGAAGCGACGGCACGCAATTCGGTACAACCTGCCCGCAGACGCTGACAAGACCGCGATTGGGCACGTTCGCAAGTCATTGGCCAACGATATCAAAGATGCGTTGCTGACGATTCTCAAAAAAGTAACGTTTCCCAAGAAAGGCAAGCCCGCTGAAGAGCGATTCAAGGAGATTCGCGCGAAGTTCGAGTCCGATATTCGCGAACAGAAGTTTCACGACCTCCATAGAGCCCGCGGTGTCATCGCCATCTCGCTTGTTCCAACGAATCACGTTCAGGTGCCGTACTCAAGACTCAACGAAGTAGGCTTTCTCCCTATGGCAGGTAAGGGATGCTTCCGCCCAGAACCGCTAGGGAAGTCCCGACTATTCATCTGGCCGTACCAACACGATAATACGCCCGAGGCAGTAACCGAGATAACGGTAGACGGTGTCGTGCTTGCGGCTGAATCGCTCACCTTGCGCCCGCATCTGGTTCCAATGCGCCGTCGGTTAGGGGCAATATTGTGTCCGCAGCTGCGCTGGAGGAGCTTGTGGTGCAGTACGTGCGCGGGTATGCCGTTTGCCTTGATAAGATTCCGGTTCCTCCACCATGGCAAGTCGGGATTTCCATGCTTGGGGTTGAAGGCTTCCGTGTTTACGCGAACGGTACGGACGAGGTCGGCAGAACATATCCTCACTCCGACATCCTTTGCGATATCGTTGAAATCCCGGATATAAGGGCCGTCACGGACATGCAGGCCACCGCTCAGTTGCTAAAGCGGACTTTTGATTTCGTTTGGCGAGAGTTTGGTCTTGAAGCCTCACCTTGCTACGATTCGAACGATCATTGGCTTGGACCGTGGCCAATCAACACTTTATCATGGATGCCGCAATGAGGGTGGACAGCTACCGGCAACTAAAAGTGTGGCAACTCGGAATGCAATTGGCTAAGGAAGTCTACCTGCTAACGCAGGGATTTCCGAAGTACGAGGTCTACGGTCTGAGCAGTCAGTTGCAGCGTGCGGCGGTTTCGATTCCCGCCAACTTGGCCGAGGGACATGCGAAGGACTCGACAAAGGACTTTTTGAGGCACATTTCTATCTCGCAAGGTTCCTTGGCAGAAACTGAAACCCATCTGCTGCTAGCCGAGTCCCTTGGCTATGCGAAGCCCGATCAAATTGCCCCGCTCCTCGACAAATGTGCCGAAGAACGCCGAATGCTAAGCGGTCTTCGCCGCAGCCTTCAAGCAAAGCTCACTCCCTGACCCCTGACCCCTGACCCCCGACCCCTGACCCCTGACCCCTCGTGCGTATGCCCATTCGCCAGCTCTCCCAATCCCTGATCAACAAGATCGCCGCCGGCGAGGTGGTCGAACGGCCGGCCAGCGTGGTCAAGGAGTTGATGGAGAACGCCGTCAACGCGGGGGCCACGCGGATCGACGTTTCCGTATCGCAGGGCGGATTGGAAATGGTTCGCGTGGTGGACAACGGCGGCGGCATCCCGATGGACGAACTGCCGCTGGCCTTGGCCAGCCACGCCACGAGCAAGATCGCCGAGGCCGACGACTTGTTTCGCGTCGGCACGCTGGGCTTCCGCGGCGAAGCCCTGGCCTCGATTGCCGAAGTGAGCCGCCTGGCGCTGAGAAGCCGCACGCCCGACACCCAAAGCGGGGCGGAGATCGAGGCCACGGGTGGAGTCTTGGGCGAAGCGGCGCCCTGCGGCTGCCCGGTCGGCACGAGCGTGGAAGTTCGCCATTTGTTCTTCAACACGCCCGTGCGGCGGAAGTTCTTGCGCACGACCGCCACCGAGTTCGGCCACGTTTCCGAGGCGTTCACGCGGATCGCCCTGGCCACGCCCAACATTCATTTCACGCTGCGGCACAACGACAAGCCGGTCTTCGAGCTGGCGGCCAGCGACGGCTGGCTGGAGCGGATCGCCACAAGCTTCGGCCGCGAACTGGCCGAAAACCTGATCTGGGTCGAGAGCGTCAACGACGAGGTGTCGATATCGGGCTATGCGGCCCATCCCAGCCAAAGCCGCAGTCACAACCGGATGCAGTATTTCTTCCTCAACGGCCGCTGCATTCGCGACCGGGCCTTGCAGCACGCCCTGACCGAAGCCTATCGCGGCTTGTTGATGGTCGGCCGCCAGCCGATCGCCTTCTTGGCGATGAAGATGCCGCCCGAGTTGGTCAACGTCAACGTGCATCCGACCAAGTTGGAAGTCCGCTTTCAAGATTCCGGCCGGCTCTACAGCCAATTGCTGGCCACGTTGCGCGGCAAGTTTTTGACGACCAACCTGAACACGCAGGCGCACGCCGGCCCCTTTTCGGGCGGCACGTCCGACGAGGACTCGGCCGCCGGGCTCGAAACGGCACAGACCGTGCAATTGCGGCAGCAGTTGGTCGATTGGGCCAAAGGCAAGGTCGCCTCGTGGGGCACGGTCGGCCCGGGCGGCGGCGCCGCGGCGGCGCTAGTTCCGGACCGCACGCGCCGTTGCAGCTGCGGCCGTTGCTAACACTCTCCCCTCTCCGAGCACCGACCGAAGGTTGGTCGGGAGAAGGGCCGGGGGTGAGGGCTGATGCGCCTTCCGAAATCTCGCCGCCGCACACGCCCGCCCGCTCTCCGTCGGCCCTGCAAATCCACAACCGTTATCTGGTCGCCGAGACGGATGAAGGTGTAACGATCATCGACCAGCACGCCCTGCACGAACGCATCTTGTACGAGCAACTGCGCAAGCGCGTGACGGCCGGGGCGATCGAAACGCAGAGTCTGCTGGTGCCCGAGCCGGTCAACTTGAGTCCGGCCGAGACGGCAGCGGCGCTGGAGCATCGCGATTTATTGGCCGAGTTGGGCGTGAAGGTCGAGCCCTTCGGCGGCAACACGCTCTTGGTGGCCGGCTATCCGGCCATGCTGGCCAACATGAACCCGGTCGAGGTGCTGCGGGCACTGTTGGAACGGATTCTCTCGGAGGTGAAGCGGCCCGACCGCCGCGACCTGCTCGACGATCTCCTGCACGCGATCGCCTGCAAGGCGGCGATCAAGGCGGGCGATCGGCTCGCGCCCGAAGAGATTGCGACCTTACTGGAGCAGCGTCACTTGATCGACGACGCCCACCACTGTCCCCACGGCCGTCCCACGGCCCTGGTGTTTACGCGGGAGGAACTGGATAAGCAGTTCAAGAGAGTTTGACGGCCTGCGTGAACCGCTCATGCGCCTCGTCCCACGCGGCGGTGTCTTGGGGCTCGTACTCCTCGACCGGAAAACTGCGGCGAACGATCTGGCGGGCCTCGGCGATCGAGGCCACCGCGCCGTCGGCCACCGCCTGCATCATCGCGTTGCCGATGGCGGTGGCTTCGATGGGGCCGGCCAGCACGCGGCGATTGCAGGCGTCGGCGGCCGCCTGGCAAAGCTGGCGGTTCTTCGTGCCGCCGCCGACAATATGAATCGTCTCCAACCGGCCGTCGGCCAATTCTTCGCACATCGGCAACACCTGACGGAACTTCATGGCGATGCTTTCCAAGGCGCATCGCAGCACGGCGCCCTTCGTTTGCGGCACCGGCTGCCCCGTCTTGCGGCAGAAGGCGCGGATGGCCTCGGGCATGTCGCCGGGGGCGGCGAACTCCGCGGCGTCCGGATCGACCAACGATCGCAGCGGCGCCTCGGCGGCGGCAAGCCGATTGAGGGCCTCCCAATCGAGCTTCTCGCCCGCAAGGTTCCACACCCGCCGGCACTCCTGCACCAGCCACAGTCCGGCAATGTTCTTCAAAAGGCGGGTCGTGCCGCCGACGCCCCCTTCGTTGGTGAAGTTGAGCTTTAGCACGGCGTCGTTCACGACCGGTCGGGGCGATTCGATGCCCATCAGGGCCCACGTGCCGAGGCTGATGTAGCACCAGTCGGGCCGAGAGCCGGGACGACTTGCGGTCGGCACGGCCATCACCGCGCTGGCCGTATCGTGCGAGCCGGGCAGGACCACCTTGGCCCCTTTCAGGCCGGTTTCGGCAGCCAGGTTCGTCCGCAACGGACCCAGCATCGTCCCCGGCTGGGCAATCGAGCCGAGAATCCGCCCAGGCAGGTCGAACGCATCCAGCAATTCTCCGGCCCAGTCGCCGCTGACCGGGTTGTAGAACTGGCTCGTGCTGGCCTCGGTCATTTCGTTGCACTTCACGCCGGTCAGGAGCCAGTGGAACAGATCGGGGATCATCAACAGCGACTCGGCAACGTCCAGCAGCGGCGAGCGGGAGAGCTTCATCGCCAGCAGTTGATAGAGCGTGTTGATCTGCATGAACTGGAGGCCCGTGTGGCGAAAAATCGTTTCACGGCTGACGATTTGGAGGGCCTTCTCGAGCATGCCGTTGGTGCGGCTGTCGCGATAGTGGTAGGGATTGCCCAGCAGCTCGTCGCCGCGTCCGAGCAAGCCGAAATCGACGCCCCAGGTGTCGACGCCGAGGCTGACGACGTCGTTGCGCCGTTGTGCGGCAGCCCGCAGGCCTTGGCGGACGTGGGCCCATTGGCCCAGCAGGTCCCAATGCAGCCGGCCGGCCGCTTCCACCGGGCCGTTGTCGAAGCGGTAGACTTCTTCCAGGCTTAACTGGCGGCCGTCGAACAGCCCCAGCACGTGCCGCCCGCTCGACGCACCCATGTCCACCGCGAGATATGCCTTCTGAGCCATTGGTGACCAGCGCCTTTCCGCAAGTTTTTGCCCACTCGGTTCAGCCCCCGACGCCTCGGGGCACGGCGACGCGATTTTACACATTTGTCTTGGCTTGCACCAGCACGTCGTTCCGTCTTCCGCTGCGCCGCTTCTTCCCGTAGAATGAAGGGGTTATGTCGTACCGCTCGATTAAACGCATGCTCGGCGAAACCAGCCTGGAGCGGAAATGCCGCTTTCTGTTCGGGGCCTGCCTGCTCCTGCTGATCACCGCCAGCTTCTGGCTCTACAGCTTCCAGACCGACCGGATTGTCACCGACCAGGACCGGAAGACGGGGAGGTTCTTGACTCGCCAGGACTTGCAGGTGCGACACTGGAGAGGCCTTGAACAACTTGCGCCCGGCAGCCGCTTTGCGGAAGTGATCCCGAAATTGACCGAAGAGTTGAGTAATTCGCAGTCGTTCAAGATTGGCTTCCTCTTACCCAACGGCCCGACGACCGAGAGGGCGGATGAAGATTATCCGACGCCCGACGAGTTCGAGAAAAAGATGCTGGCGGACTTTGCCGCAGTCAAATTGCCAGACTCGTCGGCTTCGGCAGACGCGGGCGACTTTCGCGAGCGATGGTCCGAAGACGGCACGAGGTATTACTACTACGAGCCAATTCGCGCCAGCAGGATGTGTTTTACGGCCTGCCACCAACCGATGGGGAACGTCACGGGCGGCCTGCCGATCGAGACGCCCGTGATGGGCAAGTCGGTGGCCCGGGCCGAGGGCGACTTGATGGCCGTGGCCCGGCTGACCTGGCCCACCGAGGAGACGCAGACCGCCATCCTCAAAAACCACATGATCCTGCTGGGGATGGCGATCGTCACCGTTTTTCTGTCGATGGTGGCGTCCTACCTTATCGTTCGCTACGTGATCGTGAAGCCCCTGCGCCACCTCCGCGACGTGAGCGACGCCATCAGCCGCGGCAATATCGCGCTTCGCGCCGACATCCACACGGCCGACGAGTTCGAGGACCTGGCCGTGGCCTTCAACCGCATGTTGCGGCACCTGACCGACGTGCAGCAGGAAATCCGCCAGGTCAACGCCAATCTCGACGTGAAGGTCAACGAACTGGCTCAGGCCAATATGCGGCTCTACGAGATGAACATGCTCAAGAGCGACTTTCTGGCCACCATGAGCCACGAGCTGCGCACGCCCTTGAACAGCATTCTCGGCTTCAGCGAAGTCCTGGGCTCGATCGACGCGCTCGACGAGAAGCAGAAACGGTACGTGCAGAACATCCAGAAGTCGGGCAAGACCCTGCTGGAGATGATCAATGACATCCTCGATCTGGCCAAGATCGAGAGCGGCAAGATGGAAACGCGGCTGACGGATTTTCGCATTGCGCAGGTGGTTTCGGCCCAATGCGACATGGCCCGGCCGCTGACCGAGCGAAAGAACATCGACCTGGAAAACCGCGTCGAAGCCGACCTGCCGCCCATGCACCAGGATCAGGCCCGCGTGCAGCAAGTTCTCAACAACTTGCTCTCCAACGCGATCAAGTTTACGCCCGAAGGAGGCCGCATCACGGTGAGCGTGCGCTGCGATGAGTCCGACTTCATGGTGCTCCAGGTGAGCGATACGGGCGTGGGCATCGCCGAGGAGGATCAGCAGGCGATCTTCGAGAAGTTCCGCCAGGGGCGAACCGCCATGCCCAGCGGCGACACCATGACCCGCGAGTACTCCGGCAGCGGCTTGGGGCTCTCGATCGTCATGGAGTTGTGCAAGTTGTTGGGCGGCGGCGTCTCGTTGCAAAGCGAGTTGGGCAAGGGCAGCACGTTCACTGTCCGCCTGCCGTGGGTTCTCGAGGACCAACCGCGGCTCGACGCCGCCTTGGTCGAGGGATTCGAGGAGTTCACCAAGCATCGCTTCGATCTCGCCCGGGAACATGCGGCCGCTTCCGGCGATTCCCCATTGTGACCGTCGGCTTCCGCCACTGGTTCGTAGTCCCTGACCCCTGACCCCTGTCTCATGCGACTTCTCATGCTAGGCACGGGACCATTCGCCCTGCCCACGTTTCGCGCGTTGTACGACACCCGCCACGCCGTGGTCGGGCTGGTGACCGCCCCGCTCCGCGCCATCGGGGCAAGCCGGTCGAACCGATCAGCTCGCTCCGCGAGGTGGCCAAAGATCACGGCGCCGCCATCATCGATCCCGAGAACATCAATGCACCCGACGCGCAACAGCGGCTGGCCGAGTTCGATGCCGATTTGATGGTGGTCTGTGACTACGGCCAAATCCTGGCGCCGGCGACGCTGGCGGCGGCGCGCCAGGGCGGCGTCAACCTTCATGCTTCGCTATTGCCCAAATATCGCGGCGCCGCCCCGATCAATTGGGCCATCTATCATGGCGAAGCCGAGACCGGCGTGAGCGTCATTCAAATGACCGGCCAGATCGACGCCGGACCCTGCATCGCCCAGGCGCGAGTCGCGATCGGTCCCGACGAAACGGCGGCCGAACTCGAGATCCGGTTGGCCGATCTCGGCGCGGCTGATGTGCGAGACGATCGATCGGCTGGCGGCAGGACGCGCCGAGAGGCTGCCGCAAGACGTTTCGCTGGCCAGCAAGGCCCCGCGGCTGAAGAAGGTCGATGGACTGATCGACTGGGCTCGCCCTGCCTCGGCCATTAAGAACCATGTTCGGGCAATGGAGCCTTGGCCGAAGGCATACACGTTTTGGCGCCGGCCCGACGGCCTTCCGCTTCGGCTGATCCTCGGCCCGCTGTCGGTCGTCGAGCGGACCTCCAGTGATCCACCCGGCACGGTCATCAACGCCGCCGGCAATCGCTTGGAGATCGCGGCCGCTGATCAAGCCGTGGCGCCGGCCAGCATCCAACCCGCCGGTGCGCGGCGGATGAGCATCGATGAGTTCCTTCGTGGTCACCCAATCCGACCGGGTCAACGGTTCGGACCGGAGTCGTGAACGGTACGGAGCGTGCCCTCTTTTCGAGGGGTGCTGCACTCGCGACGACAACCCATCTTCCCATCCCTCGTGTAACCTGATAGAGTAATTGGTTCTACAGCGTTCCTATGGAGTCCTGCCTTACTGCCGGAACGAGGGCTCGTGAAATGGGCCCGTTTTCCCGGAAGAAAAGGCCGGCACTGTTCCATAGTCAACAACGGAACCAATAAACCTCCGGAGTGTTACGAATGGCCAAGCCGCATCGCATCGTCAAGAAAGCCAATCACGGCAAGCGTCCATCGAATGCCAAAGGGCGAAGGGCGAAACGCCGGGTCGTTCGCACTTGAGTTGCCGGGGAGGCGTGGACCGTGGCCAAGAAAGAGCTGATACTCGATTTCTCCGAATACGACCTCAACCGAGTTGTGGCCGACGCGGAGGAAATCCGCCGTTACAACCCCCAACGCTACGAAATGGAGCAACTCACGGCGATCTGCCATGAAGACCCCGTCAAAGGCGTCTGCGTCGGATACAAGGACCTCGGCCCCGACGAGTTTTGGGTCCGCGGTCACATGCCGGGAATGCCGCTGATGCCGGGCGTGATCATGTGCGAGGCCGCCGCTCAGTTGTCCAGCTACTACAGCCATCGGTACAAGCTGATGGAAGGCGTGGTGGGCTTCGGCGGGCTCGAAGACGTTCGCTTCCGTGGCGTCGTCCGGCCCGGCGATCGCTTCGTCATTGTCTGCCATCTGTTGAAACTCCGCCGTTCGATCATGACTTGCGAGTTCCAATGCTTCGTCAACCAGAATCTGGTCTGCGAAGGAGTTCTCAAGGGCGTGTCGCTGCCGCTAAACCAACTCACGGGTGAGCCGCCGGTCGGGACCGCATGATTCCGGGGACAGCGAGGAAATGATGCCGCCTCGTAACCGACCGGCGCCCTCGGAAGTTCCTCCCCACACCCACCGGTCGCCACGGACGGACCCGCCGGCCACGGCGCGGACCGCCGCATCTCGCTTTGCAAGAGACTATTGGCGGCTGACGCGTCCGCCCATCGTGGCGTTGGTTTTGTTGACGATGGCCGTCTCGGCATGGACCGCGGGACGGCCGCCGTTTTGGCCCGCTGCGGCACACGCGCTGGCGGGCACCGCACTGATGATCGTCGGCGCGATTGCTCTCAATCAGCGGTTGGAATGCCGAGGCGACGCCAAAATGGCCCGCACCGCCGGCCGGCCGCTCCCCGCCGGCGGCTTGACGCGGCGGCACGTCACCAGCTTCGGCATCGTCGCAACGGCAATCGGGCTTGTTTATCTGGCCGTGGCCGCCGGCTTCTTGTTGACCGCCTTGGCGGGGATCAATTGGCTGCTCTACCTGGCGGCCTACACGCCGCTGAAGACTCGCAGCGCGTGGCAGACCCCTATCGGCGCAGCGGCAGGAGCCATGCCGGTGCTGCTGGGGGCCGCCATCGCCGGCCAAACGCTCAGCCCGCCGGCGCTGATGTTGTTCGGAATGGTCTATTGCTGGCAATTTCCCCATTCGATGGCCATTGCCTGGCGTTACCGTCGCGAGTTTGCGGCGGCGGGCGTGAAAGTGGCGGCCGTCAGCGATCCTTCGGGCCGCACCGTCGGTTTGTGGGCCGTCGCTGGCGCCGCAGCCCTGTTGGCCGTCACGCTGGCGCCGCTGTGGCTCTCTTCGCGCGGCGCCACGTACGGATATTGCGCGGCCGGACTGGGCGCGGCACTGCTCGTTTGCGCCGTTGCCTTCGCTCGCAGCCCGACCGACACGGCCGCCGGGCGACTTCTATGGGCCTCGCTCATCTATCTGCCCGCCATGCTGGCCGTGCTGGTCGTCTGCTAAGTGCTTGCGGGGCCGTACATCCACTGCGGCGACGAGGGATACGTGCCGTAGAACCGCTTGATGTAGTGCCGGTGAAGCCACGAGGCGCAATGTGGCGTCCAACCCCAGCGGCTCAACAGCCTGGTCGTGATCCGTCCGTTGGCAACGTCGCACAACAGCGCGTCGCTTCCCTTCAGTCGCGCGATCTGGTCCAACACGGCCAGGGCGCGAGTGAGTGTCGCCATGCTGGTGTCCCTGGCCGACTCCGCATATTTCAGCACCAGAAAATTGGGAAACCGTCGCGGCTGGTTGTAATACAGGCGGATCCGGTCGCCGCCACGACTCCGGTGCTGCAATCGCCCAATTAGAAGCATCCAGGGAACAGAAATGATCTTGGGAAACGGCCGAACCAGAACGCGGCTGAAACGTCCGTCAGCAGCCTCGATCACGCCGTAAGGGCGGCGGCGGAGCACCTCGCAGCCGGCGGTCAAATTGGTCACGCTCTCGAACAGCGACATGGGAAGTTTAGCCATTTTGCGCCATTTGCCAACCTGAAAAAAGCATACCTCGCCGATTCGGGGCAGCTTTCTGCCGCCCTCTCCTCCCTCGAATTGCTCTTGCTCCCCCCCGGCTGCCTTGTTACCATCCGGCCCACTTGTCGCGCCGGTTCAGCGCCATCCCCTACATTTGAGGGAGCCGTTAGGAGAAGGCCATGTCACGCTTCGCCTGGGCATCATGGTCCTGCATGGGCATCGCCCTGATTGCCGGCGGCTGCGCCGACAATCCAATGGTGCTTCAGGGCAAAGTTGCCCAGCTCGAACAGCAGCAGACCGTCGCATCGCGCCAATATCAGCAGCTTCAGGACCGTGCGACCACGCTGGATCGCGACAACCAGGAGATGAGCAAGCTCTTGGCCCAGTCGCAGCAGCAAGCGAAGGTGTCGGAAGACCAGTTGGCCGCCGTGCGCGAACAGTTGCGCACCGTTACCGCCCAGTTGGCTCAAGCTCGCACCGAAAAGGAGAGCGGCGAGAAGCGGATCCAGACAATGACGGCCTCGATGCAGCGGCAGACGGGCGTGTCGATCAGTCCCAATAACAGTTTTCTGCAAACTTTGCCGGCGATCAACGTGCCCGGCGTCTTCGTGCGGCGCGACGGCGACGTGATTCGCATCGAGTTGCCCGGCAGCACGCTTTTCGAGTCGGGCAGCGCGCGGCTCCGTCCGGGGGCGAACAACTTGATCTCGGATGTGGCCGCCGAACTGGTTCGCACCTATCCCGATCAAGTCATCGGCATTGAAGGCCACACCGACAACGACCCGGTCATCGGCAGCCAGGGCCGCAGCAACCATGAACTCTCGGTCTCGCGGGCGATGGCCGTCTATGAAGTACTGGTCAAAGGCACGCGGTTGCAGGGCAACCAGTTGTTTGTTGTGGGTCACGGCGCCAACAACCCCATCGTCTCCAACGCCACGCCCGAGGGGAAGCAGCGCAACCGCCGCGTCGAGTTGGTGGTCTATCCCGATAAGAAGAGCTAGGCCCGAGGGGCCCGGGGATCACGCGCCGCCGACCGGGGGACGGAGCATTAGCATGTTATAGCCCATTCACCCCACCGTAGCATTCGGCGGCTGCGAACCGCTTGCGGGGCAAGGACGTTGAGGGCGAAACGGGAGGAAGCGTGGCAGCGGACGGGCAGGCGGTCATTGCCTAAGCCGACACGCCGCAACGCCGAGGGAAGGCGAGGGGCGGGGCCGTTCATCCCCAGTGTGTCCAGTCGTCACCATCTTCAGGCGGCCCGACGAGGAACCACCGCAGGCTGAGCACCACCAGCACGATGCCCAGAAAAACGCAGAGATCGCCCATGCCCCTATTATAAGAAAATCTGCACAACCGTCCAACTATGTCAACTGCTCAGCCGTTGGGTACAAGCCGGTAGAATTGAGCACAGCATCAGGATGTGGGGATCACCGTATCAATGTAATCGTTAGATCGCTAAAGTTAGGCAACACCCACTGGCACACCAAAGAGAGCCCATCCACGCATGAAACTTCAGGGGGAAGCCGTTTAAGGGGCGAGAAACAAACAATCGCCGTCCATAGAACCCAGATGATGAGAAAGGCTACTGCGTATGTAGATAGGTCATTCAGGTCGAACCCAATTTGTGCCATTACTTGAACAATCGGTCCGCATCCGGCACGAAACCAATTTCGCCAAAAGACGGACCCCATCAGAGCAGGATCGGTGCTGAAATAGAAACAACCGAGAGCCAGCAGGGGGCCCAAGTAGCAGCAGACGATGAGGACAGCGTTCCTGTAAGCGCTCATGGCTTTCACAGTAACGTGGTAGGTCAAATTAGTCTACAGCATTCTTCTGTCGGGGCAGGTGCGCCGCCCCTTGCTGTCGGCCCACCACTCGGTTAAGTTGAACCTCGTTGGCCCGTGGGCCCCTGACCCCTGACCTCCGACCCCTGGCCCCTGGCCCCTGCCCATGATCACCATCATCGACTACGGCATGGGCAACCTCCGCAGTGTGCAGAAGGCCTTTGAGAAGGTCGGGCATCAGGCGTTGGTCACGAGTGATCCCGCCCGGGTGGCTGCCGCCAGCAAGGTGGTTTTGCCGGGGGTGGGTGCGTTCGAGGATGCCATTGCCGAACTGCGCGGCTCGATCTGGTCAAACCGGTGTTGGACGCCGTCGATTCCGGCAAACCGTTCCTGGGCATTTGCTTGGGGCTGCAACTGCTGTTCGACGTGAGCTATGAAAACGGCCGGCACCAGGGGCTCGGCGTGCTGCCCGGCGAAGTCGTGCGCTTCGACCTGCCCAAGGGCTACAGCGTGCCGCACATGGGCTGGAACCAGTTGGCCATCCGCCGGCCCGCGCCGCTGCTGAGCGGACTTGACGAAGGCGCCTACGTCTACTTCGTCCACTCCTACTACGTCGCGCCGAGGCAGTCGCAAGTGATTGCCACGGAGACCGATTACGGCGGCCCGTTCTGCTCGATGGTTTGGCGCGACAACGTCTTCGCCACCCAGTTCCATCCGGAAAAGAGCCAATCCGACGGCCTGCGCATGCTGAAGAACTTCGCCGAGCTACGATGACCGGCGGATGGTAATTTCCATCCCCTTGTGGTAATTTTGGTAGCCATGAATACCGACACACTGATCGACGAATCGTACCAGTTGGCCAAAGAGCGTTACGCGCACTGGGGCGTCGATGCCGACGCGGCCCTGAAACGGCTGGCAAACGTGGCTATTTCCATGCAATGCTGGCAGGGCGACGACGTGGCGGGGTTCGAGAGCGCCGGGGGCTTAAGCGGCGGCGGCATCATGGCCACCGGCAACTATCCCGGCCGGGCACGCAACGCCGACGAACTGCGGGCCGATGCCGTGAAAGCCTTCAGCCTGCTTCCCGGCAAGCACCGCTTCAGCCTGCACGCGATCTATCTGGAGCACGGCGGCAAGCCGGTCGAGCGGAATCAGATTGCACCAGAGCATTTCCAGCGGTGGATGGATTGGGCCGCCGAATTGGGCATCGGGCTGGATTTCAACCCCACGTATTTCTCGCACCCGAAAGCGGCCGACGGTTTCACGCTGGCCCATCGCGACGAGGGAATTCGCCGCTTCTGGGTCGAGCATGGGATTGCCTGCCGCAAGATCGGCGAGGCCTTTGGGCGCCGCTTGGGCACGCCCTGCGTCACCAATGTCTGGATTCCCGACGGCATGAAGGACGTGACCGTATGCCGCAAGCGGCCGCGAGAGATTCTGATAAGATCGCTGGACGAGCTGTTTGCGCCGCCGGTGGATCCGGCATTCCACCGCGATGCCGTCGAGAGCAAACTGTTCGGCATCGGCTCGGAGACCTACGTGGTGGGCTCGCACGAATTCTATCTCGGCTACGCCGTGACCAGGCGGAAATTGCTGTGCCTTGACGCCGGCCACTTCCACCCCACGGAGACGATCGCCGACAAGATTTCTTCGGTTCTGCTCTATCTTGACGAGATTCTGCTGCATGTCAGCCGCGGCGTGCGCTGGGATAGCGACCATGTGGTGATCCTTAGCGACGATCTGCGCGCGACGGCCGAGGAGATTGTCCGCGGCGGCTTCCTGGACCGGGTGCATATCGGGCTGGACTTCTTCGACGCCAGCATCAATCGCGTGGCGGCGTGGGTAACCGGCATGCGGGCGATGCTCAAGGCGCTCTTGCTGGCCCTGTTGGAGCCCACGGCAAAGCTGCGCGAGTTGGAGGCTGGCGGCGATTTCACCACCCGCCTGGCCCTGCTCGAGGAAATCAAGACCCTGCCGGTCGGCGCGGTGTGGGACTACTACTGCCGGCAGCAGGGTGTACCGGTTGGGACGGCCTGGATCGATGAGGTGAAGCGGTATGAGAAGGACGTACTGAGCAGGCGGTGAAAAGGAGGGAAGGGACGTTATGTGGCTTTTCGCCGATTTGGCCGGCTCCGCGGTGAATCCGACCTTGGGTGTGCTGATTTTCGTCCTGGGAGGCCTGGCGGGAGCCGTATTCTACCTCCCTTTCAAAAATGTCCGTCATTGGGCATGGGAGTCTTACTGGCTCGTCTATGCCGTGTTCGGGTTGGTGGTCGTTCCCTGGCTGCTGGCGATCAGCACGTCGCCGAACCTGGCGCCGGTGCTCAAAGCGTCACCCGGCAACGAGCTTGGCTACTGCTTTCTCTGCGGGGCGATGTGGGGCGTCGGCGGGCTGACGTGGGGATTGATGATTCGTTACTTGGGCGTCGGCCTCGGTCTGGCGATCGGCTGCGGCCTGTGTTCGGCGGCGGGCACGCTGGTGCCGCCCCTGCTCAAGGGCGAGTTTGCTCCCTTGCTGCACACAGATCCGGGGCTCGTGTCGCTGGGCGGCGTTCTGGTTTCGCTGCTCGGCATTGTGCTGGTGGGCTGCGCGGGAATGAGCAAGGAGAAGGAGTTGCCGGAGGAGGTCAAGAAGGCCACGGTGGCCGAATACAATTTCCGGCTGGGATTGTGCGTGGGCGTCTTTTCCGGCTTGATCAGCGCCGCCATGAGTTTCGGACTCCAGGGGGGCGCGGGCATCGAAAAGCTGGCGATGACCATCGAGCCGGCGACCAGCAGCACCTGGAAGGGAATGCCGGTGCTGGTGGTGGTTCTGCTGGGCGGCTTCGTCGTCAACGCCGGATGGTGCCTTTTTCTCAACGCCAAGAACCGGACGACCAGCGACTACTTCAAAGCGGGAACTCCCTTGGCGGCGAACATCTGTTTCGCGGGGCTGGCAGGGGCCATTTGGTGCTCGCAGTTCATTTGCTTCAAGACGGGCGAACCGGCGATGGGCCCGCGGTCCTATATCGGCTGGTCGGTGCTGATGGCCAGCGCGATCCTTTTCAGCACCCTGTTGGGCATCGGGCTCGGCGAATGGAAGAACACCAGCGCCCGCACCCGTCTGCTCTTGCTCGCAGGACTGGTGCTCCTGGTAGCCTCCTCGGTCATTTCGGCCTATAGCGGCTATCTGAAAGCGCCCGGATGAAAACGGGGACAGGCACCGCAACTAATAGTGGTTCGGATCGAGCAATGATACAAGCCGTTGCGGAGCCAGTTCCCGTTTTCATCAGGCCAGCCCGGGGCCGTCGGGCGTCGGCCACCATACCAGGTGGTACGTCTCGCGAAGAGCGACGGGGCCGGCGCTCTTTTGTCGAGGGAATCGCCCCGGAGCGGCTCGCAAAGCTGACGGCAAGGTAGGGTTGTATTGAACGGCCGGCATGAAATTCCCGCCGCTTGTGTGATGGCCTGCTTTGTCGTAGCATGGCAATGAGAAGGACATTTCCTGACCCCCAGTCGGCGGCAGCCATGTTGAAACAACGCATCGGCATGATCGGCGCCGGCCAGATGGCCACGGCGTTGGCGCCGGGTTCATCAGGGCCGGACTGACGACGGCGGATCGATTGGTGGCTTCCGACGTGGACGAGCACGCCCGGCAACGGTTTGCTGAGGCCACCGGCGCCCGAACGACCGCCGACAATGCGGCGGCGGCGTCCGAAGCCGACGTGATCATCTTCGCCGTGAAGCCGCAGCAGTTGGCCGCGGCGGCGTCCGGCTTGCGAGAGAAACTGGCCGACCGGCTGGTCGTATCCATCGCCGCGGGCGTTCGTCTGGCCACCTTGGCCGACCGGCTCGGGACGACGTTGCGGATCGTTCGCGTGATGCCGAATACGCCGTGCCTGGTGGGGCAAGGCGCCAGCGCCTACAGCCTCGGTGAACATGCCACGGCAGAGGACGGCGCCCTGGTCGGACAGTTGCTTGGTGCCATCGGCGCGGCCTGGCAGGTGGAAGAAAAGCTGCTGGACGCGGTGACCGGACTGGCCGGTTCCGGTCCTGCGTTCGTATTCGTGATGATTGAAGCCCTCAGCGACGCGGGGGTGAAGATGGGTCTGCCCCGCGACATGGCCACGCAGATGGCTGCCCGAACGCTGCGCGGCGCGGCGGAATTGATGCTCTCGACGGGCGCACATCCGGCCGTGCTGAAGGACCAGGTGGCCAGCCCGGGGGGAACCACAATTGCCGGATTGCAAGCGTTGGAAAACGGCGGCCTTCGTGCCGCGTTGATGGCCGCGGTCGAAGCCGCGACGCGACGGTCGGCGGAATTGGGAGCCAAGAACTAGCTATCTCGGATCGAATACTGCCATGTCGGTCTTCTGTCTTGTCAACGACAAACACGTTCCGCTGTATCGGATCCTCTGGGTTTCCGACTTGCCGCACTTTTGCGCCTCGTCGGAATGCCAGCACGAAGGAGAGTACGAGATCCGCCTGGATCACGAGGAATCGATTTGGGGAAGTCGAGAAGAGCGCGACGCCGTGTTGGCCGCGATCGAAGCTTGGCAGGAAGGCAAGTCCTCCTGAGAAGAAGCCTGCTTACCGCCGCTATCCAGAAACCACCGTTTAGGATGGATGCCAGCCATGTCGATGTTTGAAGACAGTCGCTATCGGTGGCGCGAAACGTACTTCGTGCTTTTCGATGAGAAGAAGCGCCCGAAGTTGACGACGATAACCAAGGCGGTTTCCGCGCTCAACAAGCGGTTCCAACTGACCAATCTTTCGGCCGACAACGACGGCCGTTTTGATTCGCTGACGCTGATTTCGCCCGATGACTTCGCCGCGTTGGATATCTGCTACACGGGGGGCGACGAAGTGTTGGAACAGGGGGCTTCGCTGATGGACGAATTGAAGAAGGCCGGTTCCGACAGTCCTCCTCCCGTCCCCTGGGAGCAAATGCGGAGGTACGCCGGACGGTTCGACGTCCTTCATTTCGAGCAAATCTCCGAAGAGGCCGAGAACGGTTCCGAGGAAGAGGAGATGCTTGATCCCAGCGCGTTGCTGGTGGTGCTCGGAGTGCTGGCCAGGCTCACCGGCGGCGTGGCCGTCGATCCGCAGGCGGGAACCTTTTTGATGGATGAATGAGATGATCGCCAAGGACATCAAGAGGGGCTACATCGTGAATTACCACGGCGCACCGTGCATGATCGAGGCCGTCAACGTGCAGAGTCCGTCGGCCCGGGGGGCGGCCACGTTCTATAAGTTCCGGGCGCGGAACTTGATCACCAAGCAAAAAGTCGATATCACCCTGCGCGGCGGCGAATCGTTGGCCGAAGCCGATTTCCAACGCCACCCCATCAAGTTCATGTACGCTGATCCGGCCGAAGCCCACTTCCTCGATCAGGCGAGCTACGAGCAGTATTCGCTTCCGCGCGACGATCTCGGCGAAGAATTGCAATATCTGACCGAGGACCTCGAAGGCATCCAAGCGCTCATCTACAACGACCAGTGCGTGGGGGTGCAATTGCCGCTGACCGTGGAATTGAAAGTGGTTCAATGCGACCCGAGCATCAAGGGCGCCTCGGCCACCGCACGAACCAAGCCCGCCACGCTCGAAACCGGCCTGATCGTCCAGGTGCCGGAGTATCTGAGCGCGGGCGAACGAATCAAGGTTGATACCCGTACCGGCGATTATCTCTCCCGGGCGTAAGCCGGGAGCCAAGCAAGGCTGCGGCCGCGGGCCGCGGCAACGAGGTGTTCTATGCCGCAGGCCATTGTCGATCCCGAGGAACTGAGGCGTTTCGCCCAGAGCCTGAAGAAATTCAGCGGCGACGTGCAGGAGCGAACCTCCTCCCTGAGCGGGCAGATGGCCACGCTCGAGCGAACGTGGCGCGATCAGGAGCAAAAGAAGTTCGCCGAAGAGTTCGAACAACAAATCAAGGCCATCTCGCGGTTTCTGGAAGTGATCGACCACCACGTTCCCTACCTGATGCGGAAGGCGGAAATCATCGATGAGTACCTGCAACAAAGGTGATCGCATGCCATGAGCCGCTCTGCCCGGGTGACGTCGATCGACGTGCTGGACACACTTTCTACCGCACTTCAACGATTCCGCAGCGATGCGAAGGGTGCGATGGACGACTTGCAGATGCAGCTCCAGCGCGCCCGGGAATGGATTCACTACGACCGGAAGGAGTACTGGGCGCGAGAGCTGCGACACAGCGAGGAGGCCGTCTCCGAAGCCCGCGTCCAACTGAATCAGGCGCGAACCGCGCGGAAAGTCGCCGATCACGAGCCGGCGTGCATTGACGAAAAGCGGGCCTTGGAGCGGGCCAAACGCCGCTATGAGACGGCACGGCAGAAGGTTGAGGCGGTGCGACACTGGACGCGGGCCGTCGAGAGGGCGGTCGACGAGGCCCAGGGAACCGGCATCCGGCTGCGCAGTTGGGTTGATACGGACTTGAGCAAGGCCGTGGCCGCACTCACCCGCATGAGCGCCTCTTTGGAAACCTATATTTCTTTAGAGGCGCCGGCCGGTTCCGCCGCTCCGACGATCGAAGCGGAGGGGTCGTCAACCGAGGGGGACGAGGCGGCCGTGGAAGATGTGCGCGGCGGCAGCGCCGGCGGCGATGATTCGGCGGGGCATGGCACGCCACCGACCGACGCCGCATCGACTGCGGAGAAGGGCGGCGGAAAATGAGAGGCAGCGACGTCTATTCCAGCGCCGCAAAGCTTGAAACGGCGTTGAAGACATTTCAGGCGACGTTGGCCGCTGTCGATCCGCAATGGACCGACGTGGCCCGCCGCGAGTTCCAGGAAACCTATCTGGAGCCCATGCAGCCGACCGTCAAGGACATGCTCGAGGCCATTACCCGCCTGGCGGGAGTGCTTACGGCCGCCGAGAGCCAGTGCGGCTCGTCAGGAGACGGCTCTTGATGTTCAGCAAAGCAGTGGAACAGCGATGAGTGAAACCTATTCGCCCGATACGCCGCGAAGGCTCTTGAGCGATCTCTGCCGCCTTGTGAGCGAGCGCTCCGCCAGCGAAAAGGAGATTGAGTCGGCGTGGGCGGGCTGCAGCGAAGGGGCCGGGAAGGAGTTCCAAGAGGCTCAGCAGCATCTTGATGAAGACTACCGCACCGAGAAGACGAAGGCCGAGCAAGAATATGCGGCAACGCGTGCGAAAACGCTGGCGACGCACGAGGCGGACCGCGATGCCCTCGAGAAGGAGTACGAGTCGGTCCGTGCGAAGGCGCTGGCCCACTTCGCCGCCGAGCAGCAGGCGGCCCAGCAAGCTCTGCAGGACGCGCATTGGAAGGCGATGGAGACTTCCGATGCCGCTCGTGGCAGCCTCAATGTTCCCTTGGGCGACGTCTTGGCAGGCTTGGACAGCCGCTGGCAGGAACTGGCGAACATTCACCAGAAGGCGGTGGACCTGCTATACCAGCGCGGCCACTGGGACGACTTCCCCGCCGCTCCGCCGACGGAAGTAATCGTCGAAAAGCATCCCGGCCGGCGTTTCTGCCACGCCCTCGAACAAGCGCAAGCCCAGTTCGCCGAGCTCTCGAATCAGTATTTGCCGCGGTTGTTTCAGGGATTCCAGCCATGGGCGATTCTCCTGCTGCTGTGGATACTCGCGTCGGCCCCGTTGATTGATCGATTCGGTTTGACCGACTGGCGTTGGGCGGCGCTCAGCACGGGCTTTACGGCGCTGGTGGCCTCGATTGCCGGCGCCGTGCTCTCGTATATCGCTCTGCGGCAATCGACCAGGGCTTATCTCGCTTTGCGGCAGACGTTGCTCCAGGCCGGCGTGGGCCACCCCGCCGTGCTCGAAGTCGCCAAAGCGGAATGCCAGCGGCTGGACGCCACGATCATTTCTCGGCACAAGAGCCAAATCCAGCAGGCCGAAGATGCCCATTCCACCGCCTTGGCGCGGATCGAGCAGCGTAAGCGGGCTGAGTTGGAGCAAGCCGACGGCACCTACCCCAAACGCCTCGCCGAGTTAGACGCCTGCCGCGACCGGACCCTGAAGGCCGACGAGGAAAAACATCACCATTTCCTGCGACAAATCGAAGAGCGCTACCGGACCGAGTCGGAAGACCTCCGCGCGCATCATGCACGAATTCTGGCGGAGGGCCGGCGGCGATTCGAGTCGGATTGGGGCGCCGCGGCCGCACGCTGGCGGACGGGCATGGAGCAATTCCGCGCCTCGGCGGAACAAATTACGAGGTCGTGTCGCGAGGGGTTTCCCGACTGGAACACGGAGGACTGGAGCCGTTGGACGATGGCCAACTCCATTCCGCCGGTTATTCCCTTCGGAACGAGTCAGGTCAATCTCGGAGCGATCGAGGGCGGAATGCCCGAGGACGAGCGACTTCGGCCGTCGCAGATGGAGTTTACGCTGCCGGTCGTGCTGCCGTATCCGCGGCGATCGCTGTTGTTGCTGCAGGCCCATGGCCCCGGTTCAGCCCGAGCCGTCGAGGTGATGCAGAGCGCCATGCTGCGTCTCTTGACGGCGGTGCCGCCCAGCAAGGTGCGTTTCACCATTGTCAACCCGGTCGGGTTGGGCGACAATTTCTCCGCGTTCATGCATCTGGCCGACTACGATCCGCAATTGGTCACCAGCCGCATCTGGACGGATACCAGCCACATTGAGCAGTGTCTGGCCGATTTGACCAAACACATGGAGAACGTCATCCAGGTGTATCTCCGCCAGGAGTTCCATTCGATCGAGGAGTACAACGCGTTTGCCGGCGAGATTGCCGAGCCCTACCGGGTGCTGGTGGTGGCGAACTTCCCCGCCAATTTTTCGGAAACGGCCGCCCAGCGCCTCAAGAGCATTGTGGCCAGTGGGGCGCGATGCGGCGTGTTTGTGTTGATGAGCATGGCCAGCAAGCCCTCGCTGCCGCGCAACTTTGAATTACCGAGCCTCATGCCGGATGCGATGTTGTTGCGTTGGGGGGAAGGGGCTTTCCTCTGCGACCATCCCGAGTTTGGGCCGCTGGCGGTCAATTTTGACGTGCCGCCGGCCGCCGAGCAGTTCAAGGATATTGTCCGCGCCGTGGGCAGCGCCGCCCGTGACCGCGGGCGGGTCGAAGTCCCGTTCTCCTGCGTCGTGCCCGACGCCGAAGATTGGTGGACCGCCGACAGCCGCAACGGCATCGACGTGCCCTTGGGCCGGGCCGGCGCCATGAAACTTCAGGACTTGGAACTCGGCGCCGGCACTTCGCAACACGTGCTGATCTCCGGAAAGACCGGCTCCGGCAAGTCAACGTTGCTGCACGTCCTGATCACGAACCTGGCCCTCCGCTACAGCCCCGACGAAGTGGAACTCTATCTCGTCGACTTCAAGAAGGGCGTCGAATTCAAGGCCTACGCACGCGCCGAACTGCCGCACGCGCGGGTCATCGCGGTCGAGAGCGAACGTGAGTTCGGCCTCAGCGTGCTGCAACGCCTCGACGCCGAGCTCCGCGCCCGCGGCGACTTGTTTCGCAGCCGCGGCCTGCAAGACCTCAGGGGCTTCCGCGCGGCCGATGCCAAAACCAGGTTGCCCCGCATTCTGCTGATCATCGACGAGTTCCAGGAACTGTTCGTCGAGGACGACCGGATCGCGCAGGAGTCGGCCTTGCTGTTGGACCGCCTCGTGCGGCAAGGGCGGGCGTTCGGAATTCACGTGCTGTTGGGCTCCCAGACCCTGGGCGGCGCCTACACCTTGGCCCGCAGCACCATCGGCCAGATGGCCGTGCGCATCGCGCTGCAGTGCAGCGAGGCCGACGCGCACCTGATCCTCAGCGAAGACAATACGGCGGCGAGGCTGCTCACCCGGCCCGGCGAGGCCATCTATAACGACGCCAACGGCCTCTACGAAGGCAACCATCCCTTCCAGGTCGTGTGGCTTTCCGACAACGAGCGGGACGACTACTTGCAACGAATTCGTCAGTTCATGGAGCGACGCGGCACCCGCGCCTTGCCGTCGATTGTCTTCGAGGGAAACGTGCTGGCCGACCCGGGCGAAAACCCGTGTCTGAACGAGTTGCTCGAGGCGCCCTCCTGGCCGGCCAACAAGCCCTCCTTGCCGGCTTACCTTGGCTCGGCCGTGGCCATTAAAGACCCCACGGCGGCAGTCTTCGTCCGTCAAGACGGCAGTAATCTGCTCATGGTGGGCCATCGCGAGGAAGCGGCGCTGGGCGTAATGGCGGCCGGACTGGTGAGCCTGGCCGCACAACAACCGCCCAACGGATCGACCGCCGCCGCCCCGGGCGCCAAGTTCCGCATCCTCGACGGCACCCGTTCCGACGCGCCGGAAGTCGGTTTTTGGCACCGCCTGGCGTCGGCGACGCCCCACGACGTGAAGGTCGCCGGGGTTCGCGACGCCGCCGGGATCATCGGCGAGATTGCCGACGAGCTGGTCTCGCGCCAACAAGAGGGGCAAGAAGATCGCCTGCCGATTTTCCTCTTCGTCTACAATTTGGGGCGATTCCGCGACCTGCGGAAGGAGGAAGACTTCGGTTTCTCGTCGGGCGAGGAGGGCAAGCGGGCCAATCCCGCCAAGCAGTTTGCCGCGATCCTGCGCGAGGGCCCGCCGCTGGGCATTCACGCCCTGGTTTGGTGCGATACGTACAGCAACGTCAGCCGGATGCTGGATCGGCAGAACCTGCGGGATTTCGAGATGCGGGTCTTGTTCCAGATGAACGCCAACGATTCGAGCAGCTTGATGGACACGCCCGAGGCCAGCCGGCTGGGCGTTCATCGGGGGATCTTCTACGACGAGGGCCAGGGCCGCATGGAGAAGTTCCGCCCCTACGGCCTGCCCAGCGCCGAATGGCTCGCCCGGGTCAAAAAGCAATTGCAGGGCCGGCAGAAATAGGGGTTGTGCTCGTTTGGCTCGCGCTGGTTGAGGGGGCCGGCAAGTCGCTACGCGCTGGACCGCGGGCCGCCCAGGTGGCCACTGTGGTCAGGAACTTCTGACGCTCGATCGGCTTGGTGGCGTAGTCGTCACAGCCGGCATCGAGGCATTTCTGGCCGTCCTCGACCATCGCATTCGCCGTCAAGGCGATGATGGGGCCGGCGTAGCCCCGCTTGCGCAGTTGCCGCGTCGCCTCGTATCCATCCATCACGGGCATCTGTATGTCCATGAGGATCACGTCGAATGGTTCGCCCGCCTCGCGCGCGGCCAGGGCGGCGTTAACGGCAAGCTCTCCGTTCTCGACCACGCTGACCTGTGCGCCGGCCTTCCTCAGCAGCAGGGCGATCAACCGATGATTCTCCATCATATCCTCGGCCACGAGGATCCGACTGCGGGCGCAATGTGGCCGGCGGCGGCTGGCGGCGCCTTCGGCGGAAGCGCAGTGGCGACCGTCTGAGCGTCTGCGATCATCGGCACCCCGTCCAAGGGCCCCGGATCGATCATCACGCTGAAGGTGCTGCCTTTTCCCGGCTCGGAATGCACTTCGATGGCGCCGCCCAAGGCTTCGACCAGATGCCTGCTGATGCAAAGCCCCAGTCCCGTGCCGCCGAATTTCCGCGTGGACGAGTTGTCCACCTGGCTGAACGGCTTGAAGAGTTTCCTGATTTGTTCTTCGTTCATGCCGATGCCCGTGTCGGTCACGTCGAAGCGTAGGCTCGAGCGACCGCAGCCGGCGTTGAGTCGCACCGTGAAGCGAACTTCGCCTTGGTCGGTGAACTTGATCGCGTTGCCCACAAGGTTGACCAGCACCTGGCGCAGTCGCAAGGGATCGGTGAGCGCGGTTTCAGGCAAGGGGCCGGCCAATTCCGTCTTCAGCGTCAGATGCTTCGCGGCGGCCTGCGCGCGCATCAGGGAATCGACTTCGGCCACCAGTTGAGCCAGCGAACAGCGCGTGGGCTCGATCTGGAGCTTTCCGGCTTCGATTTTCGAGAGGTCGAGGACGTCGCCGATCAGTCCCAGGAGGTGCTCGCCGTTACGCTTGATCACGGTGACGTGTTCGCGCATAGCGCGTCCGATGTTCTCGTCCAACATGAGGTCGGCATAACCCAGAATGGCCGTCATGGGGGTGCGGATCTCGTGGCTCATGTTGGCCAGAAACTCGCTCTTGGCGCGGGTGGCGGCTTCGGCGGTGATTGTGGCAAGCCGAAGCTCATTGGTGCGTTGCTCAACTTGTGACTCGAGTTCCGTCTTGTGATTGTGGATCACGTTCGCCATGGCGCTGAAGGCGGCAATCAAACGGCCGATCTCGCCCGGACCGGCCGCGGGCAGGCAGTCGGGAAGGGCACCCCTTTCCATCGTGCGCACGGCATGGGTCAATGAAACCAGAGGGCGAAGGACATGCCTGGTGACGAACAAGGAAATCGGCGCCAGCAGCACCGATACCGCCAGGGCAATGATGCTATTGGTGAGGACGAGCTGTCGGATTTGCTCCCGCACGGATTGGCAGTCATACGTCAAGCGGAATGTCCATGGTTTCGAACCTGAGTGCATGCGCATGGGCACAATCCACATCTCGCTTTGAGCATCGGCTCCCGGCAGGAGTTGCGGACCGGAAAGGACGGCGAGTTGGCGTGGATCCGCCTGGCGTTGTGGTCCGCCGCCTGAGTTCTGGGGACGATCCGCAAGAATCACCCGCCCCATGCCGTTGACCACACTCCAGGACGTGACTGACGGCTCCTGCGTGATGGCTCGGAGCATTTCAAAAGGCCATATTTTCTCGTGATAACCTGCTTCAACCTGCGATGTTGCCAGCATCGCCAGGAGCCGATGCTCGTCGCGGAGTTGCGCCATCGATCGATTGGCGTTCATATAACTGATGGCCGCTGTCAGCGAGCCGATCGCCAACAGGAACAACCCCAGGTATGACAGGTATATCTTCCAGAATAGCGTCACGGTCGCCGACCCGTGTCAGGTTGAGGGAAGAGAACCGTGCATGAGGACAGACTGGAGTGGACATTTCCTACGCCGGGGACGTTCCCCTGTTCACCCCATGAGAACACGCCCATCCAAGGCAGATCATTCATGGACTGCCCCACCAGAGCGGCCATTTGGGGCCGTTGATCCTTCGGGATGCATTCCATCGCGCCGCCACAGTAAATAAACAATCCCGCCATCGCGCGCATATCCGGCCTTGATTCGCGGGCCTTCTGCGGAATAGCGGCAAAATGATTGAGCAGAATATTCCAGTCGCCTTCGCTAAGATACACTTCGTCTCCTTCTTGAATTCCGACTGCCGTGCGAAGACTGCCAGGCGCCTTCGGATCGTCGCTGGGCCAAACCCTGATGAACTGATTATGCGGCCCCATGGTGTGGCAGAGAGGATAGAGCGTACAGAAGTTGACGACGTTCTCGCCGCGCCGCGCGGCTTCGGTCACGCGACCTCCGAGCCATTGGTCATAGACCTCGACGGCTGGGCGGCCGTCGATCTCGAGAATCAGACGAGGTTGAGTCTTGGTAACGATGCCACAGGTTGACGTGCGGCGAAATCCTCCTCCATAAGACCAGGCAACGCCTTGCGGACTGTAAAACACGGCGATAGCAAGGCCATTCTTGATCAGCCTTTCGTTGGCGATCATCGACCAGTTTGACATCTTCTTGCGGCTGAGCTCGTCAATTGAGCCCGCCGCGGTGCCGCCGACCAGAGGGATTCCCGGTCCTGTTTCCTTGGCCAGAGCGGCGAGAATCTGTTCCTCGTTGGGAAGGCTTTCGCTCAAGAGAATCAAGGCCGGCTTCTGACCCCTTATGGACGGTCCCGCGTCGGTTATGGCGCGGTCAAGGGCAAGTTTCGCCGCTTCGGGAAGAGAAGCTTCATCGAAGCTCGCTCCGCCGACCCCTGCGGTAACGCCTTCAATGTGCATAGTCAGAACGCCAATCACTCCGGTTGGGCTCGTGTGGTATCCGTCAGCAGAAAGTATGCCCCCATGGGTGGACATCCCGAACACTTTGCCTGCCTGAACTGAACCACTGCGGAGTAGTTCATGGATCTTCTCAGGCTTGTAATGGGGGCTGTAGAACGCCAGGGTGATGGTCTCGTCCGACGTGCCGCCCGCGGCGCGGGCGACGGCCTCTTCCACGGCTTCTGCAGGCTCCGCAGCAGTCGACCATCCATAACCGACAAATCCGCCCTCGCTTCGGCGCACCTGCCCCCCTGAAGTGCATTCCTTCTGTGTCGCGACGGTTGGCGAAGCGACGGAAACAAATGTCGCGATTGTCTGTCGATCAAGGAACAGCACAAGAAGTAGTGATATGGCGATCACAGACGACGGCAGCGCGACAAGCATAAGTCTTTTCATTGCACGACACCTCGAATAAAGAAGGCCTTAACAGGAAGTCAAATTCGGACAGCTGACTGACGGTTGCTGAGACATTGTGCTCGCTTGGCTCTCGCTGGTTGAGGGGGCTGGCGCGTCGCTGCGCGCTGGACCGCAGGCCGCCCAGGAGGCCACGGTGGCCAGGAACTTCTGACGCTCGATCGGCTTGGGGGCGTAGTCGTCACAGCCGGCATCGAGGCATTTCTGGTAGTCCTCGACCATCGCGTGCGCCGTCAGGGCGATGATGGGGCCGGCGTAGCCCCGCTTGCGCAGTTGCCGCGTCGCTTCGTATCCGTCCATCACGGGCATCTGCATGTCCATGAGGATCAGGTCGAATGGTTCGCCCGCCTCTTGCGCGGCCAGGGCGGCTTCGAGGGCGAGCTTTCCGTCCTCGACCGCGCTGACCTCGGCGCCGGCCTTCCTCAGCAGCAATGCGATCAATCGCCGATTCTCCATCATGTCCTCGGCCAGAAGGATCCGGCTGTGGGGCGCGATTTGGTCGGCGGCGGCCGGCGGCGCCTTCGGCGGAAGACGCATTGGCGTCCGTCTGAGCGTCTGCGATCATCGGCACCCCGTCCAAGGGCCCCGGATCGATCATCACGCTGAAAGTGCTGCCCTTTCCCGGCTCGGAATGCACTTCGATGGTGCCGCCCAGCTCTTCGGCCAGGTGCTTGCTGATCGCAAAGCCCCAGTCCCGTGCCGCCGAACTTCCGCGTGGACGAGTTGTCCACCTGGCTGAACGGATTGAATAGCCTCCCGAGTTGCTGTTCGTCCATGCCGATGCCCGTGTCGGTCACGTCGAAGCATAGGCTCGAGTCGACCGCGGTCGGAGACGAGTCGGACGGTGAGACGAACCTCGCCTTGCTCGGTGAATTTGATCGCGTTGCCCACGAGGTTCAACAGCACCTGGCGCAGTCGCAAGGGATCGGTGAGCACGGTCTCGGGCAAGGGACCGGCCAATTCCGTCTTCAGAGTCAGATGCTTCGCGGCGGCCTGCACGCGCATCAGGGAATCGACTTCGGCCGCCAGTTGCGCCGGCGAGCAACGCGTCGAGCTCGATCTGGAGCTTTCCGGCTTCGATCTTCGAGAGGTCGAGGATGTCGCCGATCAGTCTCAGGAGATGCTCGCCGTTGCGTTTGATCACGGTGACGTGTTCCCGCGTAGCGCGTCCGACGTTCTCGTCCAACACGAGATCGGCATAGCCCAGGATCGCCGTCATGGGGGTGCGGATCTCGTGGCTCATGTTGGCCAGGAACTCGCTCTTGGCATGGTTGGCCGCTTCGGCAGCCTCCTTGGCTTTGCGAAGTTCGTCGGCCATCCGCCGGCGCTCGGTGATGTCGCGAGAGACCCCCTGAAAGGCGATGGCCCGGCCCGATTCGTCGCACACGCGGCTGACGGTCACCTCGAGCCACGTGGCGCTGCCGTCTTTGCGCAAATGTTCCAGTTCCAAAGTGCTGGGAAGGGGCGGGGCGCCGGCCTTGAGCCTGGCAATGCCTTCCGCGAAGGTTTTGCGGGCCAAATCAAGCGACGACGGCGCGAGGATTCGTTCGAACGACAATCCCACGAGTTCGTCCAACTCATAGCCGAGTATCTGCCGGGTCGAGGGGCTGAAGTAGGTGAACCGGCCGGTGAAGTCTATGGTCCAAACCATGTCGGACACGTTTTCGGCGAACAACCGGTACTTCTGTTCGCTGGCCCGCAGGGCCTCCTCGGTTCGCTTGCGGTCGGTGATGTCGGAAGTGGTGCCGAAGACGACGATGTGCCCGTCTGGCCGGGGATACGCCGATCCTGTGGAACGAACCCACAGCGTCGCACCGTCGGGTTTTCGCAGTCGATATTCAAGGGTTGCTTCCTTGGCAAGCTCGCGCAACTTCGAATACAACATCTCCTGCACGGCGGGCAACTCCTCAGACTCGATGTAGGAGAAGTACTTTTCTATGCTGTTGCCGATCGTGCCCGCCGGCAAGCCCAGCAGCCGGTCCGCGACCGGCGAGATATAGCTGTCGAACGAACTGGCCCAAACCATCCACCTCAAATTGCCAGACGACGTCGGAAATCTCCGAGACGACCTGTTCGTATTGTGCCCGACTGGCTTCGGCGGCCCGCCAGGCCTCCTCGGCGTCCTCGGCGATGCTGATGGCGTTGCTGCGGCTCTGGTCAATTTCGGCTACGCGTTCTTTCACCGTGCGCTCGAGCGTCTCGTTCTGCTCCTGGATGGCATCCTGAGTGAATTGCATGTTCTTGAGCAAGTCGCCGGCCAACTGTTCCAGCCCGCCGAAGGCGTCGTCCGCCTGGGCTTCGATGGTGGGGGACGCACGGCCGCCGGCGACAGCCGCCAGCGAGCCGCTTAGCCGGGCAATACGGCGCTCGATGGGCGGAACTTCCATTGCGCCCCGCTCCGAGAATGCGCAGAAAGGTTGCGACCGCATGTAGCCGAAGGGGTCGGCGACGCGAAAGGTCTTGATGCCCGCCAGGTTCGGCCCCGGCTCCTCGAAGCCCAGGGACTTCGATAGCTCGCGAGTTGCACTGTCAAAGCAGCCCTCGACCACCGCGCGATAGTCCACGCGGCGGCACAACTGCTTCCATCGTTGCTGTTGCGAGAGGATCCAGCTTCCGTATTCCGGCCAGGGCGTAGGCTGGAAATCCATGCGGTCGTGGTCGATGCACTGTTGTCCCATGCCGTCGTCATACTCGCCCGACAGGGCCTGGGCCACCGGTTCGGGGTCGGGCTGGTTGAGAACGCCGGGCTGGCTCAATTCGGCCGCGACTTCTCGCCGCTCGGCTGGTGATGCCCGGTGCAGGGCCAGCTCCGCCTCCAGAACGCTTCGGATCATCGCCCTGTAGGTCTTGGGATGCTTGCCGATAAACTCTTCCGTGCTGGCAAAGCAGCAGCAAGGATGCCCGTTCCAAATCTCCTTGGATAGCGTGTAGATGAACCCCGTGCCGCGGTGCACCGGAATCTGGTTGAACGGCTCGGGTGCGAACACTCCGTCCGCCCGGCCGGTTTCGAGGAAGTGCGGCATCCGCGGAGGGGAGATTTCGATGATGCTCACGTCGCGGAGCGGATCGAGACCGTGCTCGGCCAGGAACAGGCACAAAAGGTAGTAGTGCATGGAGAAACGGTAGGGCACGCCAAACGTGAAGCCCTTCATCTCCCGCACGTCCTTGACGCCGGCATGTTTCTTCGCCAGCGTGAGGGCCTGACCGTTGATGTTCTGGATGCAGGCCAGGCGAATCTCGGCGTGACGGCCGTCCAACCCTTGGCGGACGGCTAGCGGCATGGGCGAGAGCAGGTGCGCCGCGTCGGTGTGGCCGAAGGCGAGCAGGTCCTTGACCCCGCTCCACCCCGGCGCGGGTGTCAACGTCACGTCCAGGCCGTTGCGGGCGAAATAGCCGTGGGTTTTCGCATACAGCAACGGCGCAGAGCACAGAATGGGGATGAACGCCATGTTGACATGGGGCTTTTCCAATCCCAGGTCGCGGATGGGATGCTCGCTCGCGGCAGAGGGAGCAGCAACCTCGATGGAAGCTTCGCCGGGACAAACCGTATCGCTTGCGCCCCGCGTTGCTGAAATCTCAGCCGCGACATCGCAGCACGGTTTTTCATCCTCTTTCCGGTAGGCCGGCCCACGGCCCAGTTCCACGAGCAGGGCGTTCACTTCCCGCTTCAGAGCCCCAATACGCGTCTCGCGGCCCTGCATCAGACGGTTCACTCGCTCGGTCTCGGCCGCTACTGTTTGCAGCATCTCCTCCCGGCGTTTCTGCTCGGTGATGTCCCTGATGGTTGCCTGGACGACCACCTTTCCGGCCTGTTCGGTTCTGGTTAGCAGCACGGTGGCGGGGAACTCCTCGCCGTCGATCCGCTTGTGCGTCCACTCGAAGAAGTGAAAGCCATCGCGCATAGCGGTCTCGACCATTTCCTGGGCCTTTTCGCCGGAATCACGCCCGTCCGGCTGCCGCTGGGGAGACAGGTCCCAAGGTCCAAGGGCCGCCAATTCCCTCGCGTTCTTCAGCCCGAACATCTCCAGCGTTGCCGGGTTGCCGGCGGTGAACCTCCAGGAAGGAGGCTCCGCGATCGCCATCGCGTCGCGCGAGCTCTCGAAGAGACTGCGGTACTTGCGCTCAGCCTCGTACTTCTCCCGGTAAAGGCTGAGGTGCTGCTGCCGCCAGACGAGTCCCACCGCCGCCGCTGCGCCGAACAGCAGGACACCTATGAACAGGACCGTCAGCCAAAGCCGCTCTCGCATCGGCGCATACACTTCCGCGATATCCATGCGGGCCACCAAGAACCACGGCGAATCGGGCACAGCGCGCATGGCGGCCAGCACGGGCTCGCCCCTATAGTCAACGCCTTCGACGATCCCTTCCTGGCCCAGGGCCGCTTTCACCGAGGGGAGGGCCGTGTTGTCCAGCGGTGCACGTAGCGTAAGGGCCGCGCTGTTTCGGAACTTCAGTTCATTCAAAAAGACAGCCTCACTTCCTTCCCGCCGTATCAACAGGGTTTCGGCCGTCTCGCTGGCTGTCGGCCAACGTTGAATGAAGGGGTAAAGATAGACCTTCGGGTCAATCCTCAACATCAGCACAGCGAGCGGTCGTCCGCCAACCTGCTCGTCGAGAATCGGCACGAATAGGCAGAGGCAAATCTTCTGGGTGTACTCGTTCCGGTAGAAGTCCGCAAAGGTCGGTTGCCCCGACTGCAGCGCTTCGCAAGCCTTCTGCGTCGTAACGGAACTGATTGGCTCCTCCGTGTCGGAGGTCATCATCCACTTGTTGCCCGTTTCGTCAAGCAAACTAACTCGATCATAGTGGTCGGTCATTTCGAAATGGCTGATCCAGGTCCGAAGCTCCTCCTGCCCTGACAAATCTTGGGGCCGCTCGATACAGCGCCGCACCAGGGCCGAGAAGGCATTGTTCTTATAAAAGATATTGGCGTCCGCCAAACGTTCGTTCCGCCAGACTGAAAGTTCGTTCACCTTCAGATCGGCAACGGCGGCCAGTCTGTGCTCTGCCTCTGTTCGGCAACTGTCGCGTTGGCTGCGGTAGAAGAGGCAGCCTGTCGCGACAATGCCCGCAGCCAAAACGACGAAAAACAGAACCAGGACCGTTAGGCTAAATCTCTCCTTCATGGCGCGCGACATCCTTCTTGAGGCGGCACCCAATTCAGCACTACTGGAACCCTAGGTCACACCAAACGGCCCTCCTCGCGCCTACCGGGCGAGTGGTCTCACAATCCCTGCAATCGATCGAAAACCCATGGCGAAAAAACCGCAGCGTTCTTGTAAGGTATACTGTGTCACGACTAGTGGTAGGGTCCGCCACGCGGACCATATCACGCCGGGCCTTGCCATCGACAACGGTCCGCACGACGGACCCTACGGACTGTGTCACGAGTCGGCGGCGCAGTTGACCGCAAGGCTCTTCCGGTTGCCGGTCCTGGAACCGCAGGGAATAACAGGGGTCGGGAGTCTTTGTTCTTGACAAAAGTTCTTGACAAAACCGGAGGAAAGTGGTAACCTCCGGCCATGCCACGACGCTTGCGGATTTCCAGCGGCAGATATGCCTACCACGTGCTCAATCGGGCCGTGGGGCGTGTGCGCATCTTCGGCAGACAGCGGGATTTCACGGCGTTCGAGGAAATCATCGGGCAAGCCAAAGCCCGTCTGCCGATGCGCGTCTTGGCCTGGTGCCTCATGCCGAATCATTGGCATTTCGTGCTCTGGCCGCGCAAGAACGGCGACCTGTCGGAATTCATGCGTTGGTTGGCCGTCACCCACACGCAACGGTGGCACGCGGCCCATGGCACGGCGGGGACAGGCGCGTTGTACCAGGGCCGTTTCAAGTCGTTCCCGATCCAGCAAGACGAACATCTCTTGGCGGTGCTGCGGTATGTGGAGCGAAGCCCGCTGCGGGAAAAGCTGGTCGCCAAGGCCGACAGGTGGCGGTGGTCGAGTCTTTGGCACCGCATTCACGGCGACCAGGACGGGTTGGTGGACGACGGTCCGCTGGCCCTTCCGCGCCGCTGGCGGCAACGCGTGCAAGCACGGCAGACCAAGGCCGAGCTGGAGGCGTTGCAGCGGTCGGTGACGCGGGGCGCCCCGTTTGGCGAGGCATCGTGGCAGCAGCGCACGGCGAAGCGATTGGGCCTGCAATCGACGCTGCGTCCTCGCGGCCGGCCGCGGAAATTGCGGCCAAGAGCAACTTAGAGCCGATTGACGCCCAGCTTCGCCAAAGCAGGGGTTGACCGAAGGCCTTCCTGCCGATATCCTTCGAGCTTTTACCCTACCCGCCGTTCTTGGAGCTTTGGACTGTGGCGTACGACAGCATCGTTTGCGTAAAGCAGGTTCCCAACACGGCCAACATCACGGCGGAAGCCATGAAGGAGGATGGGACCGTCAATCGGGGGGCTCTGCCGACGATCTTCAATCCCGAGGATTTCCACGCCCTGGAAACGGCCCTGGAGGTCCGCGATGAGTATGGCGGTACGGTCACCGTGATCAGCATGGGGCCGCCCAAGGCGGCCGACGTGCTCCGCGACAGTTTGTTCCGCGGGGCCGATCGGGCAATCCTGCTGACCGACCGCCGCGCTGCCGCCAGCGACACCCTGGCCACCAGCTACATCCTTGCCCAAGCCATCCGGACCATCGGCCGGTTCGACTTCGTGTTTTGCGGCCGGCAGGCGATCGACGGCGATACGGCCCAGGTGGGGCCGCAGTGCGCCGAAAAGCTGGGTATTCCGCAAATCACCTACTTGGAGAAACTGGTTGGCGTCCATGACCGCGTGGCGCGGATCCGCCGCAACATCGGCCACGGCTGGGAGATCGTCGAAGCGAAGCTGCCCGTGCTGGTCACGGTGCTGGAGTCGGCCAACGAGACGCGCCCGGCGGCCGCCAAGCGTGTAATGCGGATGAAGCGGGCGAAAGTGTCGGCCGAAGTGGCCGCCGAACTGAAAGCCGCCATGCCCGACGCCTCGGAGGAACAACTTGCCGCCGAGACAAACCAGCGCCTCCAGGCGCTCAAGGCGGCGGGCCTGCTGATCGAGCAGTGGAACCTGGACGACATTCATGCCGACCTCATGCGATGCGGGCTGGCCGGTTCGCCCACGAAGGTCCACCGCGTCCAGGCCATTGTGCTGACGAAGGAAGGCCATACCGACATTCCTCCCACGGAGACGGGCATCCGGCAGTTAGTTCACGAGTTGATCGTTGATCGAACGTGGGGTTGATGAGAGGAGGGATTAGGGATTGGGGATTCGGGATTGGTTATCTGCCAGTCGGCCCCAAGCTCAAATCCCTCACCGCTAATCCCCAATCCCTAATCCCCAATTCCTCAACACTATGACCGAACCGAACCGCCAAGGCGAAGTCTGGGTATTCGCTGAACAGGAAGACGGTGCATTGCACGACGTGGCGCTCGAGCTCTGTGGCAAGGCGCGGGAACTGGCCGACCGGCTGGGCGTCAAGACGGGCACCGCGTTGTTAGGGGCCGGCGTCGGCCCCTTGGCCAAGCGGCTGATCTCGCAGGGCATCGACAACGTGTACCTGGCCGACCATCCGCGTTTGGCCCATTATCAGACGCTTCCCTATGCCAAGGTTTTTACCACCCTGATCGAGAAGCATCGGCCGCAGATCGTGATTGTGGGGGCCACCGCGATGGGGCGCGACCTGGCCCCGCGCGTGGCGTTGACGTTGCGGGCGGGCCTGACGGCCGACTGCACCGCCCTGGACATCAGCAATGTCACCGACCCGAAAGCCCAGGTCGAGCATCAGAATCTGCTCTTGCAGATACGTCCTGCCTTCGGCGGCAACATCATCGCCACGATCGTCAACTACGACCAATGGCCGCAGATGGCCACGGTCCGCGAGGGCGTGATGCCTTTGAAACCGCCCAGCAACGGCCGCCAGGGCCGCGTCATTGAAGAAAAGGTCGAGATCGACGACGCGGCGATGGCGCTGAAGCTCATTCAGCGGCACATCGAGCCGCGCAAGGTGAACCTCAAGGGCGCCCGGGTGATCGTCTCCGGCGGCGGCGGCATCGGCAGCAAGGACAACTTCAAGCTGATTTACGATCTGGCCGGCGCCATCGGCGGCGCGGTTGGGGCCAGCCGCGCCGCAGTTGACAGCGGATACATCGGCAAGGAGCACCAGGTGGGCCAGACCGGCACGACGGTGCGGCCCGCCCTGTACATTGCCGTGGCCATTAGCGGTGCCGTCCAGCACCGCGCCGGCATGGAAACATCGGCCAAGATCATCGCCATCAATACCGACCGCGATGCGCCGATCTTATCCGTCGCCCATTACGGCATCGTGGGCGATTATAAGCAAGTGATTCCGATGATGATCAAGGCGATCAAGGAGAAGGCGTAGGAGCCGCGGCGGGCGGCGGCCCGTGGCGAGCGGAAGAAGCATTGGCCCGGCGGTGGCGCCGGCATCATGAATTCCCGAGGATTTTCCCGTGTCGAACTACTTTCTCGATAACGAAGACATTCAATTCCTGTTCCATCACATCGACATGGGCGAGTTGGCCCGGATTCAGGAGGACGATTTTGCCGGCGCCGCCGACGATCCGTCCGGCTACTGCCCGCAGAATGCGGCCGATGCCGTTGACAACTACCGCCGCATCCTGGAGATCGCCGGCGAAGTGGCCGGCGAGATGGTGGCGCCGAACGCCGAGCAGGTTAACCGCGAGGGACATACGCTGAACGAGGACGGCACGGTCGCGATGCATCCGCTGGTGCAGCAGAACCTCGACCGGCTCAGCCAGGCCGACCTGATGGGTTTCACCTTGCCGCGGAAGTACGGCGGTTTGAACTGCCCAAGCCTCGTCTACACGATGGCCACCGAGATGATCAGCCGGGCCGACACCTCGTTGATGAACCTCTTCGGGCTACAAGGAATCGCCGAGACGGTCAATGCTTTTGCCAATGACGAGATCAAGGACGAGGTGCTGCCGCGATTTGCCCGGGGCGAAGTCACCGGCGCGATGGTGTTGACCGAGCCCGACGCCGGCAGCGATCTCCAGGCGGTTCGGCTGCGGGCGTTTCAGGACGAGCAAGGCAACTGGTACCTCAACGGCGTAAAGCGTTTCATCACCAACGGTTGCGGCGAGATTCTGCTCGTGCTCGCCCGCAGCGAGCCGGAAATCTCCGACGGTCGCGGGTTAAGCCTGTTCATCACCGAGCGATCGGAGCGCGTGAAGGTTCGCCACCTGGAGAATAAGCTCGGCATCCACGGCTCGCCCACCTGCGAACTGGTCTTCGACAACACGCCGTGCCGATTGGTCGGCGAGCGGCAGCGAGGGCTGATCACCTACGTGATGGCTCTAATGAACGGCGCCCGAGTGGGAATCGCGGCGCAATCGCTGGGTGTGGCCGAAGCGGCCTATCGGCTCGCCCGGACTTACGCCCACACGCGATGCCAGTTCGGCGGGCCGATCGAGCGGCTGCCGGCCGTGGCCGAAATGGTCACCGACATGAAGATCGACGTCGAAGCCGCCCGTGCCCTGGCCTATGAAACCGCCCGGGTGTGCGATCATGAGAACAACAACCTGCGCGTGCTCGAACTGGGTCCGCCCTTGGAAAAGGAAGAAGAGAAGCGCCGCAAGCAGCTTTCCCGGGCCCTCAAGCGGATCAACGGCATGTTGACGCCCATGAGCAAATACTATTGCTCGGAGATGGCCAACCGCGTGGCGTATCAAACGATCCAGGTGCTGGGCGGCTCCGGCTACATGAAGGACTACGCCGCCGAGCGGTTCGCTCGCGACGCCCGAATTACGACGATCTACGAAGGCACCAGCCAGTTGCAGGTGGTGGCGGCGGTGCGCGGCGTGACTTCCGGCTCGATGGACAACTGGGCCGGCCAGCACGAGACCAAAAGCTATGACGATCCGCTGCTGGATGCCCTGAAGCAGAAACTCATCGACGCCAGGCAGCGGCTCGTGGAAGCCGTGCAGTTCGTCAAATCGAAGAGCTCGTCGTATCTCGACCTCTCCGGGCGGCCGCTGGTCGATTCGGCCATCACGATCATCATCGGCCATTTGCTGCTGGCACAAGGGGCGGCCGACGAGCGCAAGAAACGCGTCGCCCGACGGTTCATCGAGCGCGAGTTGCACGTCCTGCGGATGAACATCGAGCGGGTCCTTGCCGGCGATGCGGCGGCGATGGAAGAGTATGCCCTGCTGGCCGGCCCCGTTCCGGCGGCCGACTAGCCCCCAGAACCGCCGGCACGCCCGGCCAGAATGGGGCGTCCAACCGGTCCGCCTGCGATGTTCCTGCACCCGCCTATTGACGGGGTGCGTATAATATCCGCGTACGCTGCGATCCGCGGAACCCGTCATTTTTTCTCTTGCTTCGACGAGGCGATTCTTTTGGGTATGTTCACCGGCAAGATCGGTCTCGTGCTGGGGGTGGCCAACGATCGCAGCATCGCCTGGTCGATCAGCGAGACGCTCTACGGCGAAGGGGCGGAACTGGCGTTCACGCACTTGCCAAGCCCTTCCAACCAGCATCGTGTTCGCGAGCTTACCGCGCCGCACTCGCCCAAAATCGTGCTGCCCTGCAACGTGCAGAACGACGGCGACATCGCGGCCGTGTTCGACGCCGTACACGATATTTACGGGCGACTGGATTTTCTGGTGCACTCGATCGCCTTCTGCCCGCCCCAGGAGTTGCGTAATCCCTACGCCGAGATGAGCCGCGAGGGCTGGCACCTGGCGATGGACATCAGTGTCTATAGCCTTGTGGCCGTGTGCCGCGCGGCGGCGCCGTTGATGGCGGCCGGTGGCGCCATCGTCACGCTCAGCTACGTTGGCGGCGAGAAGGTAATTCCCGGCTACAACATGATGGGCGTGTGCAAAGCCACCTTGGAACACAGCGTGCGCTACCTCGCCTGGGACCTCGGCCGGCAGAACGTCCGCGTCAACTGCATCAGCGCCGGGCCGATGCGCACGCTCAGCGCCGCGGGCATTCACGGCTTCGACGAGTTCCGCACCCATGCCGCGCAGAAATCGCCTTTGGCGCGCCATGTTGAGCCGCGGGACCTCGGCGCCACCAGCCTCTACCTGCTGAGCGACCTCTCCTCCGGCGTGACCGGCGAGACAATTCACGTCGATTGCGGCTACAGCATCATCGGGTTATAGTTCCCGATACAACTCGGCATAGCGGGCGACCATCTTCTCCACGCTGAACTCGCTCCGCGCCCGCTGGCGAGCGGCTGCGGAGAACCGGGCAGCCAAGGCCGAATCGTTCAGCAGGTGCTCCGTGTGCTTGGCGAAGCCTGCCCGATCGCCGACGGAGACCAGATAGCCGGTCACGCCCGGCTGCACCAGTTCACGGGTGCCGGGGATATCGGTGGCCACGACCGGCACTCCGGCCGCCATCGCTTCGAGGATTGCGTTCGATTGGCCTTCGTACCCGCTGGTGGACCAGAGCACGTCGAAGTGCGGCAGCAACCGCGAGACGTCGTCGCGATGGCCGAGAAAATGAACTTTGCTCCGAATGTCCACCTGATCGCGAAACCGCCGCAGGCGGTCGCGTTGCGGGCCGTCGCCGACCACCAACAGGTGAACGTCGTCGCGGATGACCTTCAGAAGATCAGCGGCCCAAATGGCGTCCTTCACGCGTTTTTGCGGCCACAGCCGTCCGACCACGCCGATCAGCCGGCGTGCTTGGGCAATTGAAGTTCCGTCAGCAATTGGTGGCGAGTTGTGGCCGGCGGATCGGGGATCGCCACCCCGTTGGGGATCACTTCGATTCGCTCGGCGGGCGTGCCGTGGTGCAGGTAGAAATCCCGCACGCCTTCACTGTTGACCACCACCCGGCGGCAGCGCCGGCCGAGGAAACGGTCGATGGCCAGTTGCGACCAGCTTTTCCACGGATCGACGCATCGCTGGCCGGCCACAAACGTCTTTACGCCGCACGCCCTGCCCGCCGCATAGCCGTAGGTATTGGCGGCAAACAGCCAGGTGTGGATCAAATCGGGCTGAAAGCGGGCCACGTGCTCTCGCAGCCGCCACAACGCCTGAACGTCGAGTTTCCATCGTTTGCCGATCACCGCCAGCGGAACACCGGCAGCAGCCAGCTCGGCAGCCAGCGGACCGCCGCGACTCAGGCGCACACGCGGACGTCAAACTCCTCGCGCGGCAGTCCGCCCGCCAACAGACACAACTGCTTCTCCGCGCCGGCGCGGTCCAGCGTCGGAATGATCTGCAAGATGCGACAGGTCATCGGTGCTCCTCGCCAAGTTCACCCGGCTCCAGCGCGGCGATGTACGGCAGATGGTGATATTGGTCGCGGTAGCTCAAACCATAGCCCACGACGAACTCGTTGGGAATTCGGAAGCCGACAAAGTCGGGCTTCATCGGCACTTCGCCCAGCCCTTCCTTCAGCAACAGGACGGCGGTGCGGACGCTGGCCGGCGCGAGATCGTCGATCTGCGGAACAAGGTCCCACAGGGTACGGCCCGTGTGGAAGATGTCGTCGATCAGCATCGCGTGGCGGCCTCGAATGTTCGTGGCGATTCGATCGATGTTCGACCACCAGCGGTCCGGGGCGATCTTTCGCGCGGGAATCATTTCGGGCCTGAATCAGTTCCACGCGCAGCGGGATCGGCAACAGCCGGACCAGGTCGGCCAGCAGCACGACACTGCCGATCAGCACGCCCACGATCGTCAGGGGTTTGCCCTCGTAATGTTTCTGAATCTCACCGGCCAGGCGGCGAATTCCTTCACGCAGTTGTTCTTCGGTAAGAAGGGTTTTCATGCAGGGTTCCTTTCCGCGTGCTTTGCCGGCACATTCTACCGCATCGACGGCGATGTGCCCATCCGGCGTTGGTATAACGTTGCCACGGGCGTGCGGCCAACGAGCGTCCACGGGGCAGAGCCCGCCAAGTAGCCGTCGAATCGCCCGCCGGTCTCCACCAAGGCGTAGGTGAAGCCGTATTGCCGCTGCCAGCGATCGATTCCGGCCGGCTCATCGAGCCGAGCATGTTCGTACGCCTGAAGAAACTCTCCGCCGTAAAGCGAGCAACGGTCGTCAACGAAAACGCGGAGCCGCGGCGTGTGGTAGATGAGGAAGCCGCCAAACGTCAAGTCGTTGAAGATCGGTGCGCCGTTGACGCCGGCCTGGTTGATCTCATGGAGCTCGGGCAGCAATTCGACGGGCCAGCGGGCCGGATCGAACCGGGCCCAGTCGCGTCCCACCACCGGCATGCTGACCCCGGCGATCTGAATCGCAGCCGCCAAGACGACCACTGTCAACGGCGCGAGAAGCGGACGCCAGCCGGCAGGCGGGCGCGGTGAAGAGAGCATTTCGCGCCGTTTAAGCCACTTGCCGACTCCTGAATGGGGAAGCATATCGGCAAGCGCAATCACGGTTGTCGCGGCAAACAGCGGGGCGTTGCGCACACGCGCAACCGCCAACACGGACCAGACCAAAGGCAGCAACCATGTGATACGGGGACGATTGGGAAAGATGCCCACGAGCGCGATCAGATAGCCCGCCAGCAACGCCACGGCGGCCCAGGCAGCCGGTTCGGACAGATTGAGCGGGGCATGCTCCTCGATGATATTCGTAAGCGGCATCGTCAGCGTCTTGATCCACTCTTGAGGCAAATTCACGCCATAGGGGTTCACCAAAGACGTAGCAGCCAGCGCCGCCAAGAGCGCGATGGCCGCAAGAGCGTCGCGCCCGCAGCGGAGCGGCGAGTCCTTGCCCAGCACCCAAGCAATACACCAACCGGCAATGCACAGTCCGGCGGTGCCCATGCCCGCCAGCACGCCGCCATGGAGATTCGTCCAAACAACGAACAACGGCACCAGCCACCAGAGCTGACCAGGTCGTTTGCGGCCGGCTTCCACGTCGACCAGCCAGGCGAAGCTCAGGCTCAGCAGTCCGATCGTCAGCACGAGAGGTCGGACATGGAACTGCGGCGAGCTGGCCAGAAGCACCACTGCCAGCAGCAGGCCGGCCGGAAGGATGTGCAAGCCGGCGCGGAGCAGCCGCCCGGCGATCGAAGCGTAGATGCCGGCCAGCAGAGTAGCCGTCAGCAATAACAGGCCGTCCCAACCGGCCAGGTGGTGGACGGCGGCCATGCCGCACTCGGCCAGCCATTGGTCGGCTATCCAGGGACGGCCGGCGAAGGTGAAGCTGAACACATCGTTGTGCAGAACGTGCCCCGTGGCCAGCATCCGATCTCCAGCGACGACGTGCCAGAAGCTGCCGGGATCGCGCAGCATGGAACTGCGGCCGGCCAGCAAGATGCCCAGCCAGAGCACGAAGAAGAGAACGGACCGGCCGCCGAAAAAACGTTGAAGGCCGACGGGTGCGCTGCCATCGACGGAGGACGATCGCGTGTCGGCAGGTTCTTTTCCGCTATTTTCCATTGGTATTGCGAAGCGGGCCGAATTCCAGCGACTGCACTCCGGCGCCCCCCACCTTTTTCGTCTTGCGCGAGTAGGAGAATTGTTGTGCCGCCGTATGATCGCGGCCGGACGGCTGTTCCCGCCACAGTTCGGCGTTGTTGCGGCCATCACCTTCGAGGATCACCTTATCTTTGTCCTGGTCATAGGTGATACGGTGGCCGACGGCCGTAAAGTCGATGCCATAAACCTTCGTATTGCCGAGCGCTTCCAACTCGAACGACGGGTGGCGATCGACGGCGGACGGCGTTCGGGCGATTGTGAGTCTGTCGCATTTGGCCACAATGCCGTCCGGGCCGAGTTCGCTCGGATCGTGGGTCGTGAGCGAAGCGTCCCACTTGTCCACCGGACCATACGTCGTCCACACCGCATCGGAGAACCTCAGCCAGCCGTGCGCAAAGTTCGTCGTGTCGCCCAGATTACCGGTGAGCGACTTCTGGAATTGCACGTGGAGGCAGAAAAGCTGGTTTGGCGGCGGTGTGCCGGCTGCCGTCGTGTTGCCCTTGGACAGGGGGCCGTCGGTTATGTCGCTCGATTTGAAGTGCACGCTGTTGAGCCAGCCGGGGCCGCCCAGGATCTCGCCCGTGCGACGGTTAACGATCAGATCGGTGACCGACAACTGGTCGAACGAACTGAGTTGTTGATCCGGATCGTAGGAACGGCTTTTGATCATCGCGCCGCCGAAGCACTGGATCTCTTCGACTTGCGGCCGCTCGCTCGACTTGTCGTCGGTAAAGCGGATGGGACGTTGCAGCGTGACGTCCATGGTTTGAGTCTCCAGGCTTTGCTGCTGCGTGGCGGCAACGACAGAATCCTCGAAGTGGGCCTTGTGTCCGTCGAAGTGCATGCGACGCCCCCATGTGACGGTCAACGTGCCCGGCGAAGCGGGAGCCTGGCCCTGCACGATCTCCGACAGCGGCAATTCCATTTGGCCCGCGCCGTCGATCACGAGACTGTTCTTCACACCCTCAAGCTTGAGATTGGGTGCGGTCAGCTTCATGCCGCCGCCCATCAAGGAAACGCCGCCGTCCATTTTCAAGTCCGACACGGTGGCTTCCGGACCGGCAAACAGCACCTGAGCGCTAAGCTTTCGGCCGACGACGTCGAAGTGCTGCGGCGGTTGGCCGGGTGTTTCCTGGGCGGCGGGGCCTTGCTGCGGCGAAGATTGGGCGGCGGGGCCCGTGGGCGTCGCCGCCGCCGTCCCAAAGCCTTGCGTCATCGCCGATCGTGCACCGCCGGCGCTGTGCTCGAACCACACCTCGAGTCTGCTCTGCGATCGTGCCGGAAAGCCGCGGCGAGCTTACGCACACGTTATTTCGGGCGAGCATCGACTTGGGCCGCATCGACGAGCCCGCATTTCCTTGGCCCGCAGGAGTTTCGGCCATCCAGAAGAAGATTTCCCGAGCTTTGATCTGTCCCATGCCCGGACAACCCAGCGTGGCCCCTCCGGTCAGCGCGATCTCCTGGTATTGCTGGCGAGGGTAGATCTGCAACCTGTCGTTCCAGGCAGCTTCGACCTGCTGACCGGGTCGATCGGGGATTTCGCCGCGGAACCAGCCGGGGCCTTGGGCATCGACCTGCCCCATGCGCCCGTCGGGCGACGGTTGGTAGTGGAGACTGCGGGTGTGAATTTCGTCGGGCCCCTGTTGGAGAAACACTTCCTGGCCCTCGTCGAGCGTCGCGCCATGAGTCGCCAGGTCGTATTCGAGCCGCTGCCCGCGCACCACGGCGACTCCGCCTTTGTCCTTCAGGCTCGGCAGCTTGGCGACGACCGGGTTGCCCCTGGCTTCGATGCGCTGCGCCATCAAGTCGAGCGAACCGGCAGCCTTGCGGTCGCTGCCGGCGGCGCCGCGTCCCTTCGGTCGTTCGACGAAGTAGATCGTGAGCTTGTCGCAGTCCAATTGATCGGCGGGACCGGCCGGATTGGGCCGCATCACCTCCACTCCGTCGCTGAAGGTGGCCTCGCGCTTGATCACGTCGAAACGGAACGGGCCGCGACAGGTGATCTCGACCGGCATGCTGCCGGGCTTCTGGCCGGGAGCAACGGTCGCTTGCCCCAGGTCGAGGTGCAGCCGCTCGACGTGTTGCATCTCGAACGACTCGACGCCGCTGGCGTTCAAGCCCGCTACATTGCCCCCCGGAGCGGGCGGACCGGAGAGAAGCTTGATCACCATATCGCGGCCGCGGCCGTAGTGAGGCCCCCACGAGAAGTTGACGGGATTTGCGGTCGATATCGTCTGCCCGGCCAGCACGACGTTGTGCGTGACGATCCAAAGATCGTCCTCGGGGCCGGGGTCTTTCCAATCGCTGTGGATCGTCACCTGGTCGTTCAGTTGCCCGCCCACCAACCGGCTGACCTTCATTTTGTTGAGGTCGAAGGGTTGGTCGAACTTGAGCACGGCTCCCCTGGGCGCCCGCAGAACAATCGACTGGCGGAGGCGTTGTTCTTCGTCTTTGGCCGGGCCTTCGTAGGGAAAGATCATGGTGCAGCGATCGATGTTGACCTGGCCGTCTTGGCGGTTGAAGTAGTTCTGGAAGAGAAGTATGGCGCGATCGCTTTCGAGGATCTTGGGGTTTTGCAGTTCCCAATCGCCGGGCCGAAAAAGCCCTTGCAACTGGCTCAGTTGCCGGTCGGCCAATTTGCTGGCCCCCTGCCGCTGCGCGGGGTGATCGCGCCGCGGTCGCGCAGATTCGCCGCCGGCTCGATCCAGGGCACGGCCAGCAGCGCGTAGGCCCAATACACAATCACGACGGCCGCAAAACTTCCGACAATGCGACGGATGCGGGCCATAGGAAGGAGGAAAGGGAGTGGATGTCCGACACGCTACTTACGGTATGCTTGGATCAGGTCCTCCCAGCGGGATTGGGCCCGGAGAATCAACTCGATCGTTTCGCGAACCGCCCCCGATCCGCCCGGCAACGTGGTGACATAGTGGGCCGCCTGGCGAAGTTCCGCGCAGGCGTCGGCCACCGCGACGCCAAAGCCGGCCGCTTGCACGACTGCGCAGGTCGGGCAAATCGTCGCCGATGTAGCAGACCTGGGCGGGGCTGAGCCGCAACTCGGCCAGGATTCCCCGCATGGCGGTCAGCTTGTCGTCGATTCCCTGCCGGATGATCTCGATCCCCAATTCCGCCACTCGCGTCTTCACGATGTTCGAGCTGCGGTGGGTAACCAACCCGAAGCGGTAGCCCGCCTTCTGCCACAATCGAATTCCCATCCCGTCGCGGACGTGGAAACGCTTCGTCTCGATCCCCTGATTGTTGAACGTGATGCCGCCGTCGGTCAGCACTCCGTCCACGTCGGAGAGAATCAGTTGCACGCTTCGGCAGCGAAGATCGACGTCCATGACTAGGCACTTCGTCCTTCCGGGGGTTGACCCACGATGCGCAAGGTCCGCAGTGGGGAAGAGCGCACCAGAGACGGCTTCGTCCCCCGCGGCTTCCCTGGGCAACACGCCGACAACATCGGTAATGTCGATCAAGCCGACCGGCTTGCCCGAGACGTTGACCACCGGCAGTTCGCTGATCTTCCGCTGGGCCATAATGGTCACCGCATCGACCATCATCGAGCCGATTTCAACCCTCAGCGGGCTTCTGGTCATCACTTCGCAGATGGGTGAATCCAACTCGCCGTCGCGGCGGTGCTCAAACAGCCGGGCGAGATCGCTGTCGGTGAAGATGCCGGCGAGCTTGCCGTCCTCGTTGACCAACATCGTGGCGCCGGTTCGCCGGCCCGGCATGCTGGCGCCGATCAACACTTCACGGATCGTTTGCCGTTGGTTGGCCACGCGGCACTGCGCCAACGGGCGCATGTGGTGCTCCACCTTGCTCAGTTTGCGGCCCAGGCTGCCGGCGGGATGAAGGCGGGCGAAATCCTCGCGGCCGAAACCACGCATCTGGCTTACGACCAGCGCCAGCGCGTCGCCGACGGCCAGCATGGCCGTGGTGCTCGTCGTGGGGGCCAGGCCCAGGCGCAGGCCTCTTGCAGCGGGCCCAGTTCGATGACGGCCGCGGCAGCGCGGCCCAACGTGCTGGCCGTAGAGCCCGTAATCGCAACGATCGGCACGCCGATCTCTGCCAAGGAGGGCAGGAGGCGGACGATCTCTTCGGTTTCGCCGCCGTGCGAAAGCATGAGCACCACGTCGTCGCGCTGCACGCGCCCCAGGTCGCCGTGAACCGCCTCGGACGGGTGCAGGCAATGGCTGGGGGTTCCGGTGGAAGCCAGCGTGGCCATGATTTTCTGGCCCACCAATCCCGCCTTGCCGATGCCGGAGACGATCACGTTGCCCCGGCATTGAAATACCAATCGGGCCGCCTCGCAAAACTCGCGGCCGAGCCGCTCGGCCATGTCGCCGAGGCGCGGCTTTCGGCACGGAGCACCTGCCGTGCAAAGCGGAGTTGCTCGAACGGGCTCAGTATGCCCGCGGCAGTAGCGGCGGCTTCCATGCTCATTGACTCGTCAATCCGTGAGCGAGGTCTTTCAGCAAGGGACCAACAGGTGGCCGGATTGTACCCCGGCGAGCCATTTGGAGCAATGTAAACCTTGGCGCCACCACCCCCCGTTGTGGGGAAAGTGCCGTCGCCGTAGGGTCCTCATCGTCCCCTCTACCGCCGGGAGATGGCAGGTCCTTCATTATTCGCGCGGTCCCCTCTCCCGCCGGGAGAGGGCAGGGTGAGGTCGGAATTCGCCACTGTTTCGACACCCGAATCTCCGCCAGCCCCGTTACCTTTTGGTGCATCTCGCGACCCTGCAACGAAACAGCGAATTGGAAGCGGCACAAGCCTCGGTCCATCGCCGCCGGCGTCCCCTGGCGAGCCTGCTCCCGCCTTTGTAGAATTATTTGCTTGTCACCTTGGTACGAGGTCTCAAAGGAGCCAAGAGGTTTATGATCGTTACCACAAAACAGCTTTTCCAGAGCGCCTACGGCAACTATGCCGTGGGGGCGTACAACATCAACAATCTTGAACAAACGGTGGGCTTGTTCCGCGGCAATTTGGGCAAGTCGAAGTCGAACGACGAGCCCACCAACCCCGCCAAGACGCCCCTTCATCCTCCAAATTTCTCGCGGCGCGCGGAGCTACAGCGACAAGCGTTTTCTGGAGGCCATGATTCGCACGGCCGACCAGGTTTTCCCTGAAGTGATCTTCGCCGTACACCTCGACCATGGCACGGAAGACGTGTGCTACGACTGCATCGAGAGCGGCTTCTACAGCTCGGTGATGATCGACGCCTCGCACGAGGATTTCGAGAAGAACATCGCCACGACCCGCCGCGTCGCCGATCGTGCCCATGCGAAGGGAATTGTCGTCGAGGCCGAACTGGGCCAGCTCGGCGGCGTCGAGGAAGACGTCACCGGCAGCGTGTGCCTGACCGATCCCGGCCAGGCGGCCGAGTTCGTCCGCCGCAGCGGCTGCGACTCGCTGGCGGTGGCCATCGGCACTTCGCACGGCGCCTTCAAGTTCACCGGCAAGCAAGGGCTGCATTTCGACGTGCTCGAAAAGATCCAAAAAGCCCTGCCGAAGAACTTCCCGCTGGTGATGCACGGTTCGAGCAGCGTGCCGAAAGAATGGGTCGATCGGATCAACAACGCCGGCGGAAAGATGAAGAGCACCAGCGGCGTGCCGGAAGAGCAATACCTGCCGGCGGCCAAGATGGGCGTCTGCAAGGTGAATATCGACACCGACGGGCGGCTGGTCTGGTGTGCCATTCACCGCGAGGCGTTCCGCGACGACCCGGCCAATTTCGACCTGCGGCCGCCGGGAAAGACCTTCATGACCGCCTACGCCGACTACATCGTCCATAAGAACACGATGCTCGGCTCGGCCGGCCAATTGGAAGCGGTGCGAAAGACGCTGAAGAAGTAGCGGCGGCGAACTGCGGTTGACGCGGGGACTGGCTCATTTTTCGGCCCTTCCAGGCTGAAAAATGTGCCTGTCCCCTTACCGGCTTATTCTTCCAGCTTGAGGGGGTCGGGCGGGTCGAACAGGCCGTCGTGCTGGGTCTGCGAAAGACGCACGATCAACAGCTTTTGCTGCAAACTGTCGTTCTTCTCGGTAAAGAACTGGCAGCCGAGGCTGCCCTGCCGATCCGGCAGGCAGGCGAGCACGAGCATGGCGCCGGGCGCGAGATCGGCCGAGATCCGCATTTCGTCGAACGCCCGTTTGGGCCGGCTGGCCTCCAGGTAGGCCATGCCCGGGCCGCTCACCCAACGCTGCTGGGGATGGTCGTGGTGCATTTCGGGCACCACTTCCAGACGAACCCGGCCGTCGGGCTGCGGAAACGATTTGACGGCAAAGATGCCTTGCGCGTCATTGTACGTTTGGCCGCAGAGTTGGCCCGGCTCGGACACGAACACAGGCAGCTCCGGGTAAATCCCCGACGCCACGACCTCGCCCCGCAAACCGGCGCGAAGTTGCAAATGCCGCCGCATGACGCGCGGCTGTATCGTCAGGTCGTCGGATTTCGTCTCCGCCATGTCGCCGCCGGGGGCCGGCTTGTCGCTCAGTTCCAAAAGCTTCGATAGCTCCATCGGCATCTGGCCGCTTACGAACCCGACACGAAAGCCGTTCAGCGTCAGCCGCTCGCGGAGTTCCCGGGGAAGGCTTTGCTCGTCGATTTCTTCCCAGAGCTTTTCGTTGACGGTCGCATCGTCGAAAGGACAGCGGACAGAGAAGATGTCCAGTACGACGCTGTCGGGGGACATCTGCGCCGGCATCAGCGGCGATTTCGCTTTATGCAGCGGAGTGCCGCACCCGGCCATTATCCACACTGCCAAAAGCAGCAGAGATTGTTGCCAAGCGGAAGGCATGGGACGCGCCATGAGACGAGACATTGGGGACCTGCCGTGCCCGATAAGGGCCGCGGAGAATAACCGCAGCCGCGGGGCGCGTCAAGGCAGTTTGGCAAGAACTTGGGCGGATGCACGCTCTAGGGAAGATGGGCGCTCATCACGCCACACACGGCGGCCGGCCTCGATTGCCCTTCCGCCACAGGAACCAGCAACCGACTGTTAATGGCGCGACGAGTTGTACCAGTTGACTCGTGCTGGCGAAGAACGACGCCAGGTCCTTGATACCATCGAGAATCCCCATGAAGACACTGCCCGAGTTTGCGTCCGGCCACGGCAACGGAGGCGAGCCAATGCGCAGCACACTTTGGCCAGGCACGTCGGAGAGCCTTGCACTGTAATGCGGCAGCGCGGCGATCATCGCCACGACGATGCAGGCGACAAGCATCCATTTCTTGCCAAGACACAATCGATTTGCAAGTCGGCAATAGAGAATGCTGACAAAAATCGAGGGGAGCACCACGGTCAGAATGCTCACGATGTAAGGCAGGGCCGGCCCCGCGCGCTTTAGCATTGGGTCGATAATCGTATCGTCGAGTGCGTCGCCAGCCATGAAAAGTCCCCATATCATGGCCACAGCGACCACGCTTAGCGACACAATGGGCGAAACGGCGAACACCAGGAACGCCGCTGCCGGATGCCGGCCCAAGAAGCTCCGCCGCCGATAGGCCGCAGCGGCCGCCTTGGCCACTTCTTCAGGTTCGCCCAATTGGGACCGCAATACGGCTTCCGTGCTCATGTTCTCCTCCTTGAGATCTTCGAGATGATCGGACAGTTCGTCCATGAACCGTTGAGTGTAGCTCGGTGGGAGGGCCTGCTTGGCAAGCTGCCGCCGCACGTCGTCAAGCCAGGATATGTCCACCATGTTCTCGATGGCCTTTACGACGCCAGTTGCAACTGACTCTGATTGTGCTTCCGCCGCATGAACCACCAGCCGATAGCCAATGGAACGAGGAGTTGAAGCAGCGGTCGTATGACGCTTGGGGGAATCCAGCCATGCAATCCCGGAATCCAAAGGGCGCATAACACTCCAGGATGCCCTGCCATATCGATCGCTGTCGCACCCCAACAGGGTATCGACATGGCAGCGACGACCGCACAAGATGCGACCATCCACGTTCTGGCAACTCCCAACCACTTGGCGAGCTTGCAGTAGGCGACGGTAGTGAAAATGGCTGGAATTAGCACAAACAACAGGCTAAACAGATAGCCCGTGGCAGCCAACTCAATAGGCCCAGGTGGCGTCAACCTGGGCACATCGCTGATCGCCCCCAGACGCTCGCCGATTGTGACAACTGCCCGTGTTCCAAGGACCATCAGGGCCAACACGAGGAACAGCGACACGAACGGCGTGACGCCGAAGACGAAGAATGCCGCCGTGGGATGTCGGCCGAGAAAACTGCGCCGCCGATAGGCAGTGACGGCAGTCTCAGCTATCTGCTCGGGTTCGCCCAATCGAGACAAAACGGTCGCTTCCGTGCTCATGTTCTCCTCCTTGAGATCTTCGAGATGATCGGTGAGTTCACCAAGAAATCGTTGAATGTAAGTCGGTGGCAGGGCGTGCTTTGCCAGCCGTTCCCGCACGTCATCAAGCCACGGCAGGTTCGCCATGTTCGCCTCCGTGCAGGGCGTGCTGGATGGCTTGGACGATCTGCTGCCAGGCCGTCGTGGTGCTGGCGAGCTGCTTCGAGCCTTTGGCCGTCAGGCGATATACCACGCGGCTGCGGCCGCCGACCGTCTCCCGCTTGCTGCCCAAAAGCCCGTCCGCTTCGAGGCGGTGGAGGACCGGATAGACGCAGCCCTCGCCAAACTCCAAGGTTCCCTTGGTCGATTGGCGGATGGCCTGGACCAGCTCGTAGCCATACCTGGGGCGGCGAGCCAAAAGGCTTAAAATCAGCAGTTCCGGCACGCCGTTGAGAAAATCAGGATTGGTGCGTTTGCTTTTCATGGTTGGTTTATACCTCGAACTAAAAGGTATTACAATACCAGAATCGGCGGCCCGGCTCGGGATGTTTGAGGATTCCGTCAAGCACACACGGCATCTTGCCGCGTTGCCCTTCGCACGACCATGCTTTTGGCGCACCGGAAGCGGCAAGATGTCGCTTCTATTTTGCGGCGATGCGGACGAACAGCCGCGCGGTGGCCGTCTGGCCACGGGTGTTCAGACACGACACCGACACCAGGTAATCGCCCGGCTTGGCATAGCGATGGGTGGTGACGGCGTAGCCATCCTTAGAGTGGATTACCTGCTTCTTGCCATCAACTTCCATTTGCACCGGCAGACATTTCACCTCGACCGGCGGCGTGCCGTCGCCGAAGTTCCACCGTTCACCGCCCGCCGGCTGGTTCGCTGGAGCGCCGTGATAGAACGAACGGACCTTGAACGTGATCTCGTCGCCCACTTTGAGGTTCATCGTGGGCCAATAGGTGGCGTGGATCGCCGGTGGCAGCAGCTCCGGATGCTCGCGATCGAGGATCTGCACGACGCAGAAATCGTAATCCACCCGGCCGTCGGCATCGGTCACCTTGAGGATTTCGCTGAATTCGCCGGCGTAAGGATAGCGTTGCATGGTCGTGGGCCCGTCAGCCTTGCGGCCGTCGGCGAGAGTCCACTGATAGCCGGCGATGTGTTTCGGGCCCTGGGCGCTCCAGGAAAGGCTGCCGTCGAGCACGACGTCTTCGCCGGCCCAGGCCAGGTGATGCGGCCGGGCCACGGCTTGGAGTTCCGGCTTGTACTGTTCGTGGTACGCCTGCCAGAAGAACGCGTAGGCGTCGGAGATGCCGAATTTTCCGCTGGGTTGGGGAGCGACGATGTCGAAGTGCAGGTGCGACCAGCCGCCGCTGGCGCCCTCCTTGCCGAGCACGCCGATCTTTTGGCCCATCTTGACGCGCTCGCCGACCTTCACCGCCGGATCAATCGAATCGAGGTGGCTGTAGCGGTAGTACCAGCCGCGGCCGTCCAAGAGATAGACGACGTCGTAGCGGGGTTTGACCTCCGAGGGCAACTCTTTGACCGGCTTGATCGTATCCTTCCCCTTGACCGCCACCACCGCGTCGGCGGCGGCGAGGATGTTGACCAGCTTCTCGGCTCCGCCCGAATCGAGGCCGTAGTGATAGTAGATCGACTTGATCGCCGGGGCCTTCTTGCCCGTCAGGGCCTCCTCACTCGCCGGAACTTCCTTATCTTTCGGTCCCGGCTTGTCCTTCGGGTTCTCGCTGCCGTCGGTGTATACGGGCTCGTTAGCCATCTGCGTCAAGCTGGAGAACCATCGCAGGTTGTGCAACGGGTATTGGAACGTGCCGGGCCGAATCCATGGCGAACCGGCCGGCCACAGCCGCAGCCGCGCATCCTTCTCCAGCGCCCAGGGATTCGACTTCGGCTGCACGCAGCCCTTGGTGATCGAGCAGTCGATCTGCACACCGCCGACCATCGTCGGCAAGTGATAGTTGTAGCCGATCAGCGTCGCCCTTTGGCCGTTCACTTCGACGGTAACGTGGGCTTCGCGGACGGCCTGGCGCAGATCGTCGCGGATCTCCCTGAGGTTGACGAGCTTGACCGCGGCCGAGCTGCCGTCCGACAGTTTCAGGTCGCACGACTCGCCGATGTTCAGGTTGACAGCGCGCAAAATGGGGTCGATGGCGGGGGGCCATTCTTCGGCGGCCAATAACGGAACGAATCCCAGACACAGAATTGCAATAGCGGCACAAGATAGCGGCTTCATAAGGGCGCTCTCACGATGTGGAATTGTGGTTGGTCACCAGGGCCGCGGAACAAACCGCTTTCCGCTTCCAACCGTAGTGACGGCGGGCTAACTGTTACCATAGCCGATTTGCTCTTCGTGATCAAGCTTCGCGTCCTCCATGACCTATCGAGACGACATCTCGGGCCGGCCGGCCAAACCGAAGGCGCGCCTGTCGCAAAAATGGTCGCCGGGGCCGCCGATCATCCGCCTAGAACAAATCGCACCAGGAAGGGCATCTGCCGGCCGAAACGCCGCTTGATTACCTTGACCACTGCCGCCAATAGCACCAGCCCGACAAGTAGGCCGCCGTAAAGCATCAGGAAGACCGGCAAACCGACCTCGTCGAAATGGGGCGCCACCGCGCAGTGAAGCACGGCCAGATGGACGACGTACATCAAGAGAGCGCATTGCCCAAGCAGGATGAGCGGCCAATTGCGGCTCAGGCAGAAGTTGTCGGCCATACTGAAGATGATCAGCACGCTGCCCGCCCCGATCAGCATGAACGCAGTGCTGGGCGGATAGAACAGCTCGCTGTAGCCCGCCCGCTCGTAGACGTGCGGCGCGATCAACGTGCAGAGAAGCCCCAAGACCGTCAGTCCCAGCCCGATCCATCGCGATTGGCGGCGAAAGCCTTCGCCTGCGGCCTGGCGCCAGCGAAAGATCAGAGCCCCCAGGAAGGGAAAGAAAAGCCAGGGGCACAAGGGAAACCAGCCCGACAAGAGCCAATGGTGAGCGATCTTGGGAAGGTTGCGGATCACCTCGGACGGTGGCTCTGAAAGCTTAACTTCCAGCACGCTTGCGGGATATCCAAGCCAAGCCCGCAGGACCTCCGCCATGGCCAACCAACCGGCCAGGATCGTGATCTGCCAACTGGTGGATAACGGCACGAAGAACACCGTCAACACCGCTGCCACGCCGATCAGGTAGAGCACGTCACCGCCGACAAAGGGATAGATTCCAAATATCAGGATGTTGACCAAGGCGCCCATCAACACAATCAGGCCCCCTCGCACCAGATAATGGGACAGCGAGTAGCCCTTCTGCTGCCGCGTCTGCGCGACCAGCACACCGGTCAGCGTCACAAATATCGGTGCCGCGAGCGAGCCCCAGATTCGCACCCACAAAGGGTGGGGCAATGCCAAGACTTCGGCGCCAGGTGCGCGGCCACCATGGCCACGATGGCCAGCCCCCGCATCGCATCCAGGCCGTAGTCGCGTTTCAAGTTCAGAATCGTTCCTCTCTTGGCGTGTCCCCAAAGTTGAAACGCGACCGGTCACCGTTTCAATTAGGACGCGTAACTCGATCGTCGCGCGATTGCGGGTGGTCGAGCCAGTCACGCAGCGCCTCCCGCGATTCGAACACGGCCCACAGCGCTCCCGTGGCGGCAAGCAATTCCGTGGCGGGAACAGGCTCGGCTACGCCGGCCGCCCGTCGAACGCGGTCGCTTGTCCCCAGCGAGATTTCCTCTTGGCCTTGGGCAACGACGATCTCGTCACCCCGGAGAAGAACACCGCGGCCGCCTTGTTTTCGATGGGCCACCAGGGCCGGCTCGTCACCCGCCTCGGCGAATAGTATCGCTCGGCCCGCACAAAGCTCGGCCAAGGCGGCCGTGCCCTGCTGGGCATTCAGTACCGCAGTGCCGGTTTGTGGCACGAGCGACTCGACCAGTAGCTGAGCGGCCAATGTCACTGCTTCGGCGTTTGCCGCCCCACCGTTGCCCTCCACCGGCAGCGAAATTGCGCCGCTCCCCGTTACCACGGCCACACTGCAACGGTCAACAGGCAGCCCCTGCCGCAAAATCACCGATACCGGCGCCTCGAAGACTGCCCTTTCCACGTCGGGATGCAAGAGCACGGCGCGGGCCCGCTGCCCCTCGTCGCCGGGGCCGCACTCAAGCACGGCACCCCCGATCGACAGCCTTTCGGCCGACGCCAAACCGACATGTCCCCAGGCCGCCTCGAGCATGCCGGCGATCAAACGGCTCACACCCGTCGTGCCGGTTGCGCCCGTAACGACGACCGTCGGAATGCGGCCCGTCTGCCCATCACCAAAGAGTGTGGAGAGGATCGCTTCGCCTACCGGGCGAGGCTTGCCGGAGGGCGGGTTCAAGTGCATCTGCAGGCCCGGCCCGGCATTGACCTCGACAATCATCCCTTTTTGCCCGCGGAGCGGCCGGTCGATGGCGGGCACAATCATGTCGATCCCCGCGATATCCAGCCCCACGACACGGGCCGCCAATACGGCCGTTGCGGCCCACTCGGGATGGACCTCGTCGGTCACGTCGATCATGTGCTCCCCGTTGTAATGGATCAGTACGTCCGCTCCGGGCGGCGGCACCGATTCCAGCGTGTAGGCCTGTTTTTCGAGCGTCAAAAGGGCGGTTGGGTCCAACACGACCCGACAGAACAGGCTCGCCCAGTCATCGCCCCGCCGCGGATCAGCGTTCAATTGGTTGAACCAACTGCCGCACCGTATGCTGCCCATCGCCGGTGACTCGTTCCGGCTCGGCGCGGGCCGCGGCCACCATCTTGCCCGCCACCACCAGCAGGCGGTACTCGGCGCCGACGGCGAACTGCTCGACCAGCACGCTGTCCCCTTCGGGCCGCGCCGCTTCAAAGGCCCGCATCACCTCTTCGCGGTTGGTGAGGTTGATCGACACGCCGCGGCCGTGATTGGCGTCCGTCGGCTTGACCACCACCGGCAATCCAATCTCGTCAGCCGCCGCCCAAGCGTCTTCGGGGCTGGTGACAACGCGTCCCTTCGGCACCGGCACCGAGAGGCTTCGCAGCAAGCTGTTGGTCACGGCTTTGTCGCTGGCAATGGCCACCGCAATGGCCCGGGTAGCGTCGGTCTCGGCGGCCCGGATCCGGTGCTGCCGGGCCCCGTGCCCTAATTGCACGAGGCTGCCCCAGTAGTCCAGACGACGGACGGGGATGCCGCGGGCGCCGGCAGCACGGACAATGGCGCCGGTGCTGGGGCCGAGGCGGACATGATTGGCCAGTTCCCGAAGTCTCTCGAGGACCGCGGCCAAGTCCAGCGCGCGGTCATCACAGGCTGCCGACAGCACCTGCCCCGCCGTCTGCAAACACTCCTGTCCCAGCGGCTCTTCTTCGATGCCGACGACGATCTTGTACACGCTCGGCTCCGGCGCGGCTTGAACCCGGCTGAAACGGAGATCGGTCCCCGCGAGCTTCTGCAGTTCCAGCGTGACGGCGGCCCACAGCATGGCCAGTTGCGCGTCGCGGCAAGGCCCTTGTTCCGTCCACCGAACTCGCTCCTTCCCTGCCGGCGGCTCGAACATCGATGGCAGCCACTGGCCCAGCCGCTCGACGAGGCCCGCCCAGTCTGCGCTGCGCCTTTCCCGAGTGGCTCACATCGACCCAGGCCTCCAGTACCGCGCGCGCGCCAGAGATTGGGGCCGAGCAACGAATAAAGCTTGCGAATTTCCACGCCTTGAGCACCCAGGTTGAACTACACCATCCTTTACTATAATCTTGAGACCACATGTGAGCAACCGCGATCTGGCGCTGCCCGGCCCGCGCGGCCAGCGGGCCTGACGGCTGTATCACCGCTGCAGCGACGCCGGATATTCCCCGGATTGGTTTTGCATCCCTTTCTCGGTTGACTTATATTAACGATATTGAATCAAAGAGGTGTTGCGTTGCCCCCTGATCTCCGTTTTTCTCTGCCGCAGCGAGAAGCCGACTTGACGGATATCGAACGGCTGCTTCAGCCGGGAGAATATATCGTCGCTTGCTTCGTCACCGATCTCGATCTGCGGCTGAAATATTCCCGTGAGGTCGTTGTTCTAACCACTCGCCGGGTGCTGACGCCTGCCCGCGACGGCGGTGGCGACGGCCGCGCGCCGTCCTCTCCGCTCGCGGCTGCGTCGGGTTGGCGGTGCTGGCCGTTGGACGCCATCGATGACCTGCGGGCGCAGGACCGGGCCGGGCTGGGCAAGCTGGAGCTGATCACCGCCGGCGGGGAAGTCTGGCCATGGCGCTATACCGCCGCTGCCGGCCCCGCGGCCCATGACCTGGTCCGCCGCTTCCGCGACCTCCGCAGCGGGCTCGATTCGAGCGAAGACGAATCAGAGGAGGACGGTCAAGACTTGGATTCTTGGGAGCGCGAGCCCGCCGAGCGGAAGCCCAGGGCATGGTCGTTGTTTCGCCTCGCGCGATTTGCCCGTTCATGCACCGGCCTGATCATTGTGGGGATCATCCTGGCTTTGATGAGCACGGCGCTCAGCCTGGTGCCGCCCTACCTGACGATCCCCTTGATGGACGATGTGCTGATTCCCTATCACGATCACGTGAATGCTATCCGGGGCGAAACGGGCCTGAACCCACAGCAACAGGCGGCGCAACTGGCCGAGCTCCGTGATGGGGAGGGAAGCCGGATGTTGGTTCGCCTGTCCTGGTATCTCTTGGGCCTCGGGGGCGCAGCGGTCGGAGCATGGGCACTGGCCTGGGGCCAAGGCGCGGTGATGGCCTGGGTTAGCGAACGGATTGGCGCCAATTTGCGCAACGAAACCTACGCCCACCTGCTGCGCCTATCGCTGGACTACTTTTCCAAGAAGCGGACGGGCGATCTGATTGCCCGCATCAGCAGCGATACCGATCGCATCAACATGTACCTGGCAGACACCGTCGTCGATTTTGGGACCGACGTTCTGATGATCGTCGGCACGGCGATCATCCTGGTTTCCATTGATCCACTCTTGGCCGTCGCCAGCCTTGTGCCGCTGCCGCTGACGATCTGGCTGGTCTATCTGGTTCGCTCGCGGCTGCAAGAAGGATTTCAGCGGGGCGGCCGCCGCTGGAGCGAGATGACCAGCGTGCTGGCCGATTCAATCCCCGGAATTCGCGTCGTCAAGGCCTTTGCCCAGGAGCGCCGCGAGAACCGCCGCTTCCACACCACCAACGACCGCATCGTGGAAGCCAACGACCGCATCAACACGACCTGGACGTTTTTCTGGCCCATGGTGGCTTTGCTGAACCAGGCGGGACTGCTCGTCGTCTGGGCCTTCGGCGCCTGGCGAGTGATCGATGTGCAGATCACCGTCGGCGTGCTGAGCGGGTTCCTGCTGTACATCGGCCGGTTCTATGTGCGGGTGGAATCCATGAGCCGTGTCTTTTCGCTCACCGAGCGCGCCGCCGCCAGCGCCCACCGCCTGCTGGAAATCCTCGATCAGCCGCCCCGCGTCACGGACCCCGAAAATCCCTTGCCCATCGGACGGGTCGAGGGACACATCGAATTCCGCCGTGTCAGTTTCTGCTATCAAAGCCGCCCCGTGCTGGACGGCATCGAACTCGACATCCAGCCGGGCGAAATGATCGGCTTAGTCGGGCACAGCGGGGCCGGCAAGACCACGCTGATCAACCTCGTCTGCCGCTTCTACGACGTCACCGCGGGGGTGATCGCCGTTGACGGCGTCAACATCCGCAAGGTGGCCATGGAAGACCACCGCCGCAACATCGGCCTGGTGCTTCAGGAGCCGTTCCTGTTCTACGGCACGATCGCCGAAAACATCGCCTATGGCCGGCCCGATGCCGCGCCGGAAGAAATCGTGGCCGCCGCCCAGGCCGCGCGGGCCCACGAGTTCATCCTCCGGCTGGCCGACGGCTACGACTCGATGGTCGGCGAGCGCGGGCAGTCGCTCTCCGGTGGCGAGCGGCAGCGGATCAGCATTGCCCGAGCACTGCTGATCGACCCGCGGATCCTGATCCTCGACGAGGCCACCTCCTCGGTCGATACCGAAACCGAGCATGAGATCCAACTCGCCTTGGAGAACCTGATTCAAGGCCGGACGACCATCGCCATCGCCCACCGGCTCAGCACCCTGCGGCGAGCCGACCGGCTCGTGGTCCTGGAGCGCGGGCAGATCGTTGAGATTGGGCCGCACGACGAATTGTTGGCCCGTGGCGGCACCTACGCCCGGCTCTATCACGCCCAACTGGAAATGACCAAGGTCCGCGCCAGGCAAAGCGGCCGGGACGGCCCCGCCGTTGCCGAACGGATTCGCCTGTAGTACCCATGGCCGAGCATATTCCCAATTCGAACGGTCCCGGCTTCACGCTGCAGCACGATGCCATGGGCCGGCTGGTATTGATCGACAGCGAAGGGCGGCAGCACGTCAACGTCGAGCCCATCCGCTGCTTTCCCGTCTCGTTTCCGGACCAGTGGATTTCGATCTGCGACGCCCAGGGGCATGAGTTGGTCCGCGTGAAGGATCTGGGCAACCTTCCGGGCGACTGTCGCCAAACGCTCCAAGACGAGCTGGCCGGGCACGAATTCGTGCCGATCGTCACCCGGATTGTCGAAGTCGAAAACGGTTCCGAATCCTGCCAGTGGAAGATCGAGACCGACCGCGGACCGGTCACCTTCTTGACCAATGATGAGAATGCCGTCCGCCGCCTCGACCAGCGCCGGGCAATGATCGTCAACACCAGCGGCATCCGCTATCTGATCCCGGGCCTGGATCAACTCGACAAGCGGAGCCGCGCGGCATTGGAACACTACTGGTAGGGATCGCGGGCGTCCCGCCTTCCTCTGACCGACATGGTTCACGGGGACTGTCCCGATTTTTGCGCAAAAATGGGACTGTCCCCTTCGGCCGGTACGCACGCCGCTGGAGATCAAGACTCCGCTGCCCCATCCTCCATCGCAGCCGCCAATGCCGGCCTCTTCAGCCGTGACGCCAAACCCGATGCGGGCGCCTCGACCAGCACGCAAAACAGGTGTGCGGTTGGCAGGCTTACAGCTAAGGCCAGCACCATCCAGCCCACGGCCGCGTAGGGCGCATCACCCGTCAGGCGATATCCCACGCTGGTGACGATGTGGCTGACCGGGTAGTGCACCAGGAACAGGCTATACGAAAGCCACCCCAGATATTGCAGCCACGCGGCCCCAAGCCAGCAGTCGAGCTTGCCCGCCCGGCCCACACCGTAAATTGTGACGGTTGCCCCGATGGCAACCGCCGTTTGGGCAGTCGGCACCAGCGCCAGGCGCGACATGGCCACGGCGAGATACAGCCAGAACGCCCAGCGGGGCACCACGCCGCCCAGCGCCCATGCCGTCACGATCCCCAGGAAGAACGTGCCGAAGAAATAGCTCACCCAGGCATCATTGTCGGCGTGAATGCCGAAGATATCGACGTTGCACAGGAATAGCGACAGCGCCGCCAACGGCAAGAATACCGCCAGCAGTGGTCGCCAGTCCTGTGCTCCGGCAGTGCGGTTGCCGTGCGGCAGTTGCTGCGCAGCCCATAGCAACGCGATGAACAACAGTGTGAACTGCACTTCGATGGACACGAACCAGAGTCCCGTTGAAGTGCCTCCAAAGCCCAGGATGTCCTGCAAGAAGCAGCACTCCGCGACGACCTGCGCCGCAGGAGGCTGTGGCGTGTTCGGCGGGGGCCAGCCCAAGCGAGGAGCCAGCGTATCCATGGTCAAGACCACAAAAATGATGGTCCAATACGGCAGCCCGAGTCGCAGCAACCGGCGGAGCACGAATCGCCCCGCCATTTCCGGCGTGACCCGGGCGTACCGCAGGCTGTGGGCGATCACGAAGCCGCTGATGACCAGGAAGATCTGCACCACCAGCCTCCCGCGGAAAATCGCCAAGGGGATCCACTCGGGCAACACCGCATCGGCCACCGCGGGCAGCGGCCCGTAGTCGTGGTGATCGATGTGGTGCATGGCGATGACCATTGCCGCCAGCCCCCGCAGGGCATCGAGAAAGACGAAACGGCCGGAGGAAACGGGCGGGCTGAGAGTCGGCTCGGTCTTTGGCATGGCGGAATGCAACCTGACTGGCGGCAAAGCGAATCATCAAGTATACGAAAGTTTCACCCTTCTGCAACGCGTGTTGCCCCACTGCCGTAGTAGGGGCATTCCTCAACACCTGTCTGGCCCCGAGATATGATGCGAGGTGTCATCAATCCGATCGCATCGTTAGTCATGGCGACTGCGATTTCCATCGTGGGGCGCGCATGCCTGCGGCACGAACGTATGACGCAACATCTTACTGATGAATACTTTATGGCTGCGAAACCCTTTCATGGCACGCCAAGTGCATAAGACCCTGTCTGAGAACACAACACTCCACCGAAGGATCGAGCGTGAAACGACTTCTCCTGACCCCGGGGATCGTCGGAGCCTTGGGTGTGGCTGTAGCCATGTCCAAGCCCACCAGCGCCATCGCAGGTAGTACGCCGGGTACAGTCGGCCCGTCGCGGTGTATCCCCACGTTTGGGCGTGTCCGATGGTGGTCGTGGCAGGCGGCGAAATTCACCGATCGTCGGCTCAGCAAGAGAATTACGCACCCGCCTGTTGCAACTTTCGCCGCGGCAGATTAGAATGGGGTGAAGGCGTTGCCCAGGACGCGACGTATCCCGTCCGTGCAATAGCTTCCCCCCCGGGATGTTCCCAACCGATGCCCGCGCGTCACTTCCCAAGCGATTGTTTTCGGGCGGGAGTCTGCGCGCGCGCACCATTCATGGATGGTGGGGCAAGACTGGTTGTTTGTATGAGGCGTGAGTGGGCGAAAGGGATTACGCTCGTTGATAAGTTTCCCTTTGTTATCGGACCGGCAAAACCTGCCGATACAACCATTTGACTGTTTGCAGCGTAGATCGGGTTAAGAGGGTTCGATCCACCACTGCTTCAGCGAACACTGCAACGTCATTCTGCGAGAGACCGTCATGGAATTCCGTAAGGTGCTGGCGCTTCGAGGGCCGAACATTTGGGCAAACTTTCCAGTGCTCGAGGCGTGGGTTGATTTGGGCGAGTTGAAAGACAAAGCTTCCAATGAGATCGCCGGCTTCAACGAACGATTGATGGCTTGGCTGCCCACCTTGATCGAGCACCGTTGCAGCATCGGCGAGCGCGGCGGTTTCTTCCAACGCCTGCGAAACGGCACCTATCCCGCACACATCCTCGAACACGTGACGCTGGAGCTGCAAACTTTGGCCGGCGCCAACGTGGGATTCGGCAAGGCCCGTGCAACGTCGGAAGAGGGCGTGTATCGGGTCGTCGTGGCATATACCGAAGAGACGGTGGCGCGAATCCCTGGCCGTCGCTCGCAATCTTGTCTTGGCTGCCATGGACGATCGGCCGTTTGACGTCCCGGCGGAAGTGGGCCGACTGCGCGACCTCGCGCAGCAAGTGTGCCTCGGCCCGAGCACGCGGGCGATTGTCGAAGCAGCCCGAGCACGGCGCATTCCCTTCCGGCGGCTGAACGACGAGAGCCTGGTGCTTTTCGGCCATGGCCGCAAGCAGCGGCGCATCCGAGCGGTGGAAACCGATCGCACCAGCGCCATCGCCGAATCGATTGCACAAGACAAGGAGATGACGCGGGCATTGCTTCGCGCCGTCGGAACGCCGACTCCCTACGGCCGTCCCGTGAAAGACGCCGACGACGCTTGGGAAGCTGCCGAAGACATCGGCGTGCCGGTGGTCGTCAAGCCGCGGGACGGAAACCAGGGCCGCGGCGTGGCCACGAACCTTACCACCCGCGAGCAGGTCGTCAAGGCCTTCGCGGAGGCGCAGAAAGAGGGCGACGGCGTATTGGTGGAGAAGTTCGCCCCCGGCCACGACTATCGGCTGCTGGTCGTGGGCGATCGGGTGGTGGCCGCCGCCCGCCGCGAGCCGGCTCATGTCCTTGGCGACGGCATCCATACGGTGGCCCAATTGGTCGAGTTGGCCAATGCCGATCCCCGCCGCGGCGAGCACCATGCCACGGTGTTGAGCAAGATCAAGATCGACGCGATTGCTTTGGCGGTGCTAGCCGACCAGGGGCTCACCCCCGACTCGATTCCGGCCGCTGCGGCGATGGTGCTTATCCGTCGCAACGCGAACCTCAGCACGGGCGGCACGGCCATTGACGTGACCGAGCGCGTGCATCCCGCCGTGGCTGCCGCGGCCGTGGACGCCGCCAAGATCGTCGGTTTGGATGTCGCCGGCGTGGACGTGGTGGCTCAAGATATTTCTCGTCCCTTGGCGGAGCAGGACGGCGTGGTCGTCGAGGTCAACGCCGCGCCGGGGCTGCGGATGCACCTCGAGCCTTCGGTGGGCATCTCGCGGCCCGTGGGCGAGGCCATCGTCGATACTCTCTTCCCGGCCGGCGAAACGGGCCGTATTCCCATTGTGACCGTCACCGGCGTCAACGGCAAAACAACCACCGCACGGTTCATCGCGCACATTCTCCGCGGCACGAGCAAGTGCGTGGGCATGACCTGCACGGACGGCATTTTTATCAACGAGCGTCGCATCGACACGGCCGATTGCAGCGGCCCCCAGAGCGCTCGCAACGTGCTCTTGAACCCGACCGTGGACATGGCCGTGCTGGAAACCGCCCGCGGCGGTATCCTCCGCGAGGGCTTGGCCTTCGACTACTGCGATGTGGCCGTGGTGACCAATATCGGCGACGGCGACCACCTGGGCATCTCCGACGTCAACACGCCGGAAGACCTGGCCAAGGTGAAGCGGTGCATCGTCGAGGCGGTCCATCCCGGCGGATACGCCGTGCTCAATGCCGACGACCCGTTGGTGGTGGAAATGGCGGCCCATTGCCGGGGAGGCGTGGTGTTCTTCGCCGTCAGTCCCGAGCATCCGGTGATCGCGCGGCACCGCGGCCTCGGCGGACGAGCGGCCTTCGTCCGCGACAACTGGATCGTGCTGGCCGAAGGCGAGCGCGAACAGCGGGTCGTTTCCTTGGACAGCCTGCCCCTGACGCGACGCGGACAGGTCACCTTCCAAGTGGAGAACTCCCTGGCGTCGGTCGCCGCGGCATGGTCGGTCGGCATCCCTGTGGAACTCATCCGCAGCCGGGCCGAAATGATCGCCGCCGACATCGACAAGGTGCCCGGCCGGTTCAACGTCTTCGAGATCGAAGGGGCCACGGTGGTCGTCAACTACGGCCACAACGCCCATTCGCTGCGGGCCGTGATCGAAGCCATCAGCAAATTGCCGCATGCCCGCCGCACCTGCGTTTATTCCACCGCCGGCGACCGCCGCGATGGCGACATCATTCGCCAGGGCGAATTGCTGGGCGCGGCCTTCGACCGCGTCATTCTCTACGAGGACCACTATCGCCGAGGCCGCTCCGAGGGAGAGATCATCAGTTTGTTCCGCCAGGGCGTGGAGTCGGCGACGCGAACCAAGGAGATCATCGAGATCGTCGGCGCCACGAAAGCAGCCGAAGCCGCGCTTACGACCACCCAGCCGGGCGAGCTGGTGCTCTTGCAGGCCGACGCCATCGACGAGACGGTCCAGTGGCTCCGCGGCTATCTGGAGACTTTGACGGCGCGAACCTCAAACGAAATGGAGCAGGTTCTCGACGAGGCGATCGAGGAGCCGGTTCTGGAAACGCCGCCGGCCGCCACGCCGGTCAGCGAGGCCATCACGCCCGCCGAGATCGAGCACGTCGCGTTGGCCGAAACCCCAGCGGCCGCCAAAGTCTAGCGCACCTAAAACTCCGCGTTGCCTGGCGTGCGGGGGAATGGGATCACGTCGCGGATGTTCGTCATGCCCGTGATGAATTGGAGCACTCGCTCCAGGCCCAGTCCGAAGCCGGCGTGCGGCACCGTGCCATAGCGGCGCAGGTCGAGATACCACCAGTAGCTTTCCGGCGCGAGGCCCTGTTCTTTCATGCGGCTTTCCAGCACGTCGAGCCGCTCTTCGCGCTGGCTGCCGCCGATGATCTCGCCCACCTTGGGCACGAGCACATCCATCGCACGGACCGTGCGGCCGTCATCGTTGACACGCATGTAGAACGGTTTGATCGCGCGCGGATAATCGTAGAGGATCACCGGCTGGCGAAAGTGCGTTTCGGTCAGATAACGCTCGTGTTCGGCCTGGAGATCGTTGCCCCAGGCCGTGGGAAACTCGAACTGCCGGCCCGAGTGGTTGAGAATCTCGACGGCTTCGCTGTACGAGACGCGGACGAACTGGCTGCCCACCACGTGCTTGAGCGTCTCGATGACCGTTTTGTCGATCCGCTCGTTGAAAAATTGCATGTCTTCGGCGCATTTTTCCAGCACGTCGCCGAAAATGCGTTTCAGCAGTCCTTCGGCCAATTCCATGTCGCCCCACAGATCGCAGAAAGCGACTTCCGGCTCAATCATCCAGAACTCGGCCAGATGGCGGGGCGTGTTGGAGTTCTGGGCGCGGAAGGTCGGCCCGAAGGTGTACGTCTTGCCCAGCGAGCAGGCGAAAGTCTCGGCCTCGAGCTGCCCGCTGACGGTCAAATAGGCGGGGCGATCAAAGAAATCGAGCGTGAAATCGACCTCCGGCCTCGGCTTGTCTTTCGCCTCCTTCGCGCCCTGATCGCCGTTGGCCGCCTCCGCGTCCGGTGGGCTTTTCTTGGGCACGTTTTCCAGTTTCAGCGTGGTTACCTGGAACATGGCCCCGGCGCCTTCGCAATCGCTGGCCGTGATGATCGGCGTGTGGACGTAGAGGAAGCCCCGCTCCTGAAAGAACTGGTGGATGGAGTTGCAGACGCAGTTTCGCACGCGGGCGACGGCCCCAAACGTGTTGGTGCGCGGCCGCAGATGGGCGATCGTGCGCAAAAACTCGAACGAATGCCCTTTTTTCTGCAGCGGATAGGTGGCCGAATCGGCCAGGCCGTGAACGGTCACCGCCGCGGCCTGCACTTCGGTCGCCTGTCCTTTGCCGGGCGAAGCCTTCACCAGGCCGGCCACGGTGACGCTACAGCCGGGCGAGAGATGCTTGATCTCGCTCTCGTAATTTGCCAGCCCGCTTTCGGCAATCACCTGCACGTTGCCGAAGCAGGAGCCATCGTTGATTTCCAGAAAACTCAGTCCGGCCTTCGAGTCGCGGCGCATGCGCACCCAACCTTGGAGCAGCACTTCGCGGCCGATGGATTCGGCCCGGCGAGCGTCGGCAACAGTGGTCGTGGCGGGCATCTCTTGGTCCCATGATGGATGAGGGAGCCATTTGCAGCAGCCGCGATTGTACCGGGAAATGGCCCGGTCACAAACCCGTCCATCCTGCCGCCTCGCGGCCCGCGGTGCGACGCCTCAAGCCGCGAGTGCTTCTGCGAATGCCATCGCCTTTCATAACCTATTTGCCTGTCGAGAGTAACGGCGACGCGCCGCGAAATGCTCCTTCGTATGGCGTGACGCGGGAACTGGGGCTACAATGCGGCAACCTACTGAAGGGAATCAGTCCGCAGCGGGCGCTAGAAAAGCGAAAGGTGACATTCGATGACCAGCGCCAACCCGATGGATGAGGCTTGTCCGACCGAAGTTCGCCAATGGCTGACCGAGGCGATCGAGGCCGAGGCGTCGGATCTGCACATTGTGCCGGGCTATCCGCCCATGTTGCGGGTCCACGGCGACTTGCGGCCATTGGGCGTGGAGCCGTTGGAGCCGGAGGTGGTTCGGGATTTGTTGGCTCGCCTTTGCCCCTCGCATGCCATGGGCCGGTTTCGCACCGAACGCAACTTGGATTTCTCGTTGGAGTTGGAGATCCGCGGCGTGATGCAGCGGTTTCGCACGAATTACTTCCTCAGCGGCGAACAGATTGGCGCGTGTCTCCGCATCATTCCCTCGACGATTCCCGATTTCCGCTGGAGCGGCTTCCCCGAAGACCTCGCCATGCGGCTGGCCCATTTCCGCAACGGGTTGGTGCTGGTTTGCGGCGTCGTCGGCTCGGGCAAGTTGACCTCGCTGGCCATGATCATCAGCCTGCTGAACAACGAGAGCGGAAACCGCATCGTTACGGTCGAGGAACCGGTCGAGTATGTGTTTCCGCGGACGTTGACGTCGATGGTCACGCAGCGCGAGGTCGGCCGAGACGTTCACACGTTCGCCGACGGGCTGAAATACGCGCTCCGCCAGGACCCCGACGTGATCCTGGTGGGCGAGATTCGCGATCGGGATACCGCGCAGATGGCCCTGAGCGCGGCCGAGACAGGCCACCTGGTCCTCGCGACGCTGCATAGTCGCGACGCGAAAGGCGCCATCACGCGTTTTGCCGACCTGTTTTCGCAAGATGTTCAGCGGGAAGTCCTGCGCAGCTTGCCTTGAGCCTGCGGGCGGTGGTGAGCCAGCATCTTTTGCCCAGCGCGAAGCCAGGCGAGAAACGGGTGTTGGCCCAGGAGATCATGTTCAACAATTCGGCGGTCGCGGCCACCATCCGCTTCGGCAACCTGGAGTCGTTGGACAACACAATCCTCACCAGCCGGGCCGACGGCATGCTTACCCTCGACGAGGCGATCAGGCGGTTGTTCAAGGCAGGGCGGATCAGCCGCGAGACGGCCGAACGGTTCCTCACCGCGGGAACGAAGCTCTCGTAATGCAGCGGCCGCCGACTGCCGGCCAACGGCACGACGTTGGGGCGGCAGTACAACGGCAACCCCAACTGCCTGGCCCATTGCCCCAACCCTGGCTGATGAAAACGGCGACTGGCTCCGCAACGGCTTGTATCATTGCTCGATCCGAACCACTATTAGTTGCGGTGCCTGTCCCCGTTTTCATCCCGGCCGGAGGTCGGTCGGGAGAGGGGGAGATTGTACATTCGTCATTCATCCTTCATACTGCATCATTCTTCGGGGCGTCACTAAGCGAGCTTAAACCGCAAATTTTCCCATGAACTCCATGAAACTCTTTACCGGACGTGCCCATCCGACCCTGGCAAAACGGATTTGCGAGTACCTGGGGCTGCCGCTGGGCCGGGCGGTAATGGGGAATTTCCCCGACGGCGAGATTTCCTGCAAGATCGATGAAGACGTCCGCGGCCGCGACGTGTTCATCGTCCAGCCCACCTGCCCGCCGGTCAACGAGAATCTCATGGAACTGTTGATCATGGTCGAGAGCTTCAAGCGGGCGAGCGCCGACCGGATCACGGCGGTGATGCCTTATTTCGGCTACGCCCGGCAGGACCGCAAGGATGAGGGCCGCGTGCCGATCACGGCCAAACTGGTCGCCAATCTGATCACCCGCGCCGGCACCGACCGCGTGCTGGCCATGGACCTGCACACAGCCCAAATTCAGGGCTTCTTCGACATCCCCGTGGATCATCTCTATGCATCCCCGGTGATCGACGAGCACTTCAAGTCGATGGCGCTGGGGGACGATGATTTTGTGGTGGTCAGCCCGGACGAAGGGAGCATCAAGCGGGCGCTGGCGCACGTGGCCCGCCTCGGTGGGCACCTGGCGATCATCGACAAGCGCCGCAGCACGGCCGAAAAGACCATGCAGGCCAACGTCATCGGCGGCAAGGTCGAAGGGCGGGTGGCCCTGATCTTCGACGACATGATCAGCACGGCCGGTTCGATCTGCGGCGCGGCCGAAGTGATGCACCGGCACGGCGCCCGGCAGATTTTCCTGGCGGCCACGCACGGCGTGCTGGTGGGCGGGGCGGTCGAACGGCTCAACAGCGCCCCGATCGACGGGCTGGTACTGACCGACACGATTCCGCTGCCGCCGGAGAAGCAGCTTCCCAAGCTCAACACGCTGACTGTTGCCCCCCTGTTGGGCGAGGCCATTAAACGCATCCACCGCAACGAGTCGGTGAGCCGCCTGTTCGTGTGAACACGCGGAAAAACGGGGCCTCTTAAGGTGCGGCTTAACGGTCATTTTGCACCGTGCGTATGCGCGCGTTCGGCAGTGAGAATTTCGAGGTTTCGTAACAATTCGTGGCGTCCGAAGTTGTTACAGAATCGCGAGTTGCGCCAAAAGGTGAACCGGGCTGGCGAAGACTCGGGTGTCGAAACAGTGGCAAATTCCGACCGAATTCGTCGGTTTGCGACACAAATTTGTCGGTTTGCTGCATAAACCGCGCAATTCTGGTTCTAGTGGGGGGCCTTATTTTGCAGGGAATTTGGAGCAAATGAGAGCAAATGAGAGGAAATGACAGGAAATTTTTGTAGTAAGAGAAAATGGGAGAAAATTGGACGAAATGAGAGCCATTGGCGGACGTAGCGAGTGTGGAAGGCATGGTCGGCGACAGTGGGCAGTGGGCAGTGGGCAGTGGACAGTGGACAGTGGGCAGTAGGCAGTGGACAGTGGGCAGTGGACGCACGTACATATCCCGCGCCCGTACCTCTTATATCGGTCCTTTATCGCCCCGGACTTAGCAGCAGTTGTTACGGGCCGTCCCGTTTTCTGGTCGGGGGGCGGGGGGGGGAAATGAATGATGAAGGATGAATGATGAATGATGAATTCAGCGAAACTGGCCACCGGCCACTGATTCCAGCTCACCTGTTCCCCTGCTCTCCAGTTCTCCTGCTCCTGCCGGCCACCGCGGCCACTGGCCCGTCCACGTCCCCTCGCCCGCCGGAAGGGAGATTGACGGGGTGTTGGAAACGGAGCACGGCAGTCGGATATTGCGCCACGTACGGGGAAACCCCGACACAGAAGTAAGCCGAAGCCTAAACCACCGCGCCACACCTCGACTCTACCTTTTATATCTCCCTAATTGCGATCAACAAGCTGCCGCCCACCGCGAACCCCGCGGCCGACAGTCAGGACGATTGCAATTTGACGGGGGGGGAGCGTATACTGTTTGTGCATCTCGTCCGAAGCGTGGCATGTCAGAAGATCCTGGACGGTTCGCGTCTCTGTGGCGCCGTCGGGGGAGTTGAACATGAACATCTCGTTCTCGTGTGACAATTGCAAATCGTCATTTACGGTTGATGCTCACTTGGCCGGTCGGACGGGACGCTGTCGGCATTGCGGCCAGCGAATGGTCGTGCCCGCGGCCGCAAGTCCCGAGCGGCCGGCTGTCGCCGCCGAGGGGAGAGTCGCCGCCGAACCGGTCGGCGCAGCGGCCGAATCTGGCTCGCCCCACGCGAGATGCACCGCCACAACCTCACGACCACAGGGCCAGCCCCGTCCGACCGCAGAACGCCCCATTGGCTGGAAGGATGCCGTCACCAGCCAGCTTGGCCTAAAGCCGATCACGGAGGATGCGCTACCCCGCGTCCGCGCGAAAGACATCGGACTCGGAATTCAGGAGAAGCACATCCTGCTACAAACTGGTCATTCCGCACGAACTGCGCAGAGAGTTCAATGGTAGTGGTCGGGGACCGCAAGTGGTGCGAAAGAAATACGCACAAGGGGTGGGGCTCTATCGTCAGTTTTTCGGCATCTTGGCGACGCTGTCCCACTGGATCGGTAAGACCTCTTACTCCTTGTCGGTCGTTATTCTCGTTCTGGCGATCGCCGGCGGCATGGCGAATCAGCATTCCCTTGCCGTCTTCGGAATAAGCGTTATCGTGCTTCTCAACGTCGTTGCCCTGGCGGCAGCAGTGGTGAATCTCGCGATGCGCGCGTTTCAGAAAAGCCCGATGGAGGGCGTGCTCGTCCTGATCCCGCCGATCAACATCGGCTATCTTTGGCGGAATTGGCCAAAGTACCGGAAGTCGGTCGGCCGGATAGTGCTTCCGGCTGCGAGCCTGTGCGTGGTGGTGGTTGCCTACATGTTCGTCCCTTGGTTGAACGGGGGCAAGCCGATTCAGGGCACTCTCGAAGGGCAAATCCGCGGTGCCGTGCAATCCCTCGAGCACGACGTTGACGATTCGGCCTCGGAAGCTGCGAAAACGGCCAAGGAGGGCAAGATCGACTTGAGCACGCCCATGAACGAGGCGAAGACCATGTTGGAGAAAGCTCAGGATGCGGTCGAGAGCGGACTCGATGAGTTGAAGGAGAAGGACGGGACGGGCACGCGTGGCAAAGCCGCCGACGGGAGCAAGCCCAACGATGCCGGAAAGCCGGTTCAGAACGGCAATCCCTGACGACTTCGCGGACGATCGTGCGGTATACAAATGGCCGGTTGACCACACAACGAGGTTTCTGTAATCGGCGCACTCCACGAACAACCGGGACGACTCGCTAATCCGGAGGCAAGCGAGGACATCGACCTGGAGCCGACCACCTTGGCTCAGGCCGAGACCTCGTCGCCCGACACCACGTCCACGAACCGCGACTCGTACGATGCGACTGCCAGCGTTGACAGCGAGTCAACCAGATTGCTGCGATCTCGGCTTCTCGCTGTGGCGTGCTACTTTCTGGCTAGCCATATCATTTTCGCCGTGTTCGAGGCGATCAGTTCCGGTTCGGTGATGCATGAGATAGCGACCTCGCTGGCAGCGCGGGCCGCAGTAACCGCGCTCGTCATCGGCGTCCTGTTGAGTCCGCTTGTCTTTTCCCGTCACCAACTTCGCGCCGTCGAGTGCTTTCTGTTCGGCACGGAGATGCTCGTAGTGTTAGTGGCTCAGTACTTGTTCAACCGGCAGTTCGTTGACCAAGGCGGCGCGTTGGGCACGGTGGCGTATCAGAAGGACGGCGTGTTCCGAGTGGTCGCATTGATGCTGGCATATGGTGTGTTCATCCCCAATGCGCCGAAGATCACGGCTCGCGTTGTCCTTACCATGGCGATCAGCCTGATCGTCTGCCACGGTATGGTGCTGCAACACGCGCTGAACACACATGCGCTCGTCAACAAGATAGCGGACAGCCGGAACATGATCGCGAACGCTCTTTTTCTTCTGCTGGGAGCGTCCCTGGCGATTATCGCGGCTTACATCCTACGGGGCTTGCGCAGGGATCTCGGCGAGGCGCGCCGCCTCGGCCAATACCAGTTGTTCGAGAAACTTGGCGCTGGGGGAATGGGCGAGGTCTACATGGCGAAGCACCAGCTCCTCAAACGCCCCTGCGCACTGAAGTTGATTCATTCCGATTTGCAGGATAACTCGATTGCCGTTGCGCGTTTTGAGCGTGAGGTCCAGTCGGCAGCCATGCTGTCGCACCCGAACACGATCGAGATTTTCGACTATGGCCACACCGATGATGGCACTTTCTATTATGTGATGGAATATTTGCCGGGTCTAAGCCTCGCCGATCTGGTTTGGCAGGCCGGGCCGATGCCGCCGGGGCGAGCCGTTTACATCATGCGGCAGGTATGCGGCTCTCTCGCCGAGGCCCATCGTATGGGACTTGTCCATCGCGACCTGAAGCCAGCGAATATCTTCGTAGCGGTCCTCGGAGGGCAATGCGACGTGGCCAAGGTTCTCGATTTCGGACTGGTCAAGCAGCAAAGCCCGGCCGATGGCCGGCAGTTGACGGTCGAATTTACGGTCAGCGGCACGCCCATGTACATGTCCCCCGAGCAGGCTGTCGGCACCCGCGAGATCGACGGCCGCGCCGATCTGTACTCATTGGGGGCGATTCTCTACTTCATGCTGACCGGCGCGCCCCCCTTCGACCGTGAGAACCCAATGGCATTGATGGTCGCCCATGCATCGGAGCCGGTTCGACCGCCTTCCCAGATCCGCTCCGACGTGCCTGCCGACCTGGAAGCGATCATCTTGCGTTGCCTGGCCAAGGACCCGAAGGAAAGGTTTCCCGATACGCGAGCGCTGGCGGAGGCTCTCGCGGCGTGCGGCTGCGCATCGAACTGGGACGAGGAGTGCGCCGAACAGTGGTGGCTGGCGCAGGCTGCTGCACAGCCGTCCGAGGTCGATCTGGCGAGGACAGCCCCGGCCTGATTCCCGGCAGACGATTTCAGTTCTTATCAGCACCACTCGCGTCCCGGGCGACTGTGGGACCTGGAAAAGGTGACAGCGACCAAATCTGGTGAAGATAGGCGACATGGCGGCGCACGTGCCAATCCAGCTTGCCTATATTTGGTGGCTGTCACCTTTCTTCTTCCTTCTTCTTCAGATACGTTCTATGGGCCGCGACCCGGTCGGTAGTCAGTGGTAGAGGAGAGAGGCGAGGCGAGAGAGGAGAGGGGAGAGGGGGCGGGGGCCGATGCACCGGCAGGTGGCAATGCTCGCGCAGGGGCGTCGGCCCATGTCGCCTTTCGCTCGGCGAAAGTCGCGGGGAGCGAACGCTGCTTTCGCGGGAGCGAAAGGCGACAATGCACGCTGCTTTCGAGTCGAAAAAGGGGACAGGCACCGTCGCCAAAAACGCTGTTTTGCGGAACGAAGCTTGATCGAGGCGGTGGGGAACAGTGGTCGGTGGCCAGTGGTAGAGGAGAGAGGCGAGGGGAGAGAGGAGAGGGGGTGGATGCCCCAATCTCCCTCCTGGAGAGGGTCATGGTCAGGGCGATTCGGCCGACAGGGGCGCAGCCGCCCTCACCCCGGGCAGCGACCAGAGGTCGGCCGCTTGGTCCCCTCTCCCCCCGGGAGAGGGTTATGGTGAGGGCGAGTGGATCGTGAATGATCTGCTTTCCGTGATTCTGGCACGGCCGCCCTCACCCCCCGCCCCTCTCCCGACCAACCTTCGGTCGGTGCCCGGAGAGGGGAGATCTCTCAGCGCGGGCTCCGATCTTTCGGACCGCCCTTCCCTGTGCGATTGCACAAACGGCTGCGAATTTTCCGGGGGTGACGGGCAGTTCAGCCGGAGACGAGCCGCCGACCATGAATTTTCCGGCTCCGGGGTTGCAATTTTCTGCATTTCCGCGAAAATGATCGATTCGCCCGTAGGCGGAGAGAGTCGGTCTGCGCATTTGATTCGAGGACGTCCATGGCGCTACAGTTAGCAGTTCAATCGCGTGATACGCAGGGGAAACATCGCAACCGGCGGCTGCGGCAGGCGGGCAAGATTCCGGCCGTCTTGTATGGGCACGGCCTGGAGAACCTGTCGTTGAGCGTCGAGGTTGAGGCCATCACGGCGGCCGTTCGGCACGGGAGCCGCTTGGTCAGCCTGACCGGCGCAGTGAGCGAATCGGCGTTCATCCGCCAACTGCAATGGGACACGTTCGGGACGCACATTGTTCACGTCGACTTCACGCGGATTTCCGAGCATGAGATCGTCGAGGTTCGCGTGCCCGTCGAGTTGCGGGGCGAGGCGCCCGGCGTGCGGGAAGGGGGCGTGGTGGTGCAACTGATCCACGAGGTGGAGATCGCTTGCCCGGCCTCGGTGATTCCGGAACGGCTGGCGGTGAACATCAACCATCTGAAGCTTACCGAGTCGATCCCCTTGAGTGCGTTGGAATTGCCGCAAGGGGCGAAGATTCTGGCCGCCGACATGGCGGCCATCATCGTGCAGTGCAACATCCCGGTGGAGCTGCCGGAAGAGGCCGCGGCCGAAGCGGCGCCCGGCGAGCCCGAAGTGATCGGTGCGAAGGAGAAGGAAGAAGAGGAGGAGGCGGAGAAGTAGGATCAACAATGAAGCTCGTCGTGGGGCTGGGCAATCCGGGCCGGCGTTACCAGGGAACGCGGCACAACGTGGGTTACCTTGTCCTGGCCGAATTGGCGCGGCGGTTTGGCACGCCTCCGCCGCGGTCGCGGTTTCACGGCGAAGTGGTCGAGGCCGACATCGAAGGGGAGAAGGCCTTGCTGCTTAGCCCGACGACCTTCATGAATCTCAGCGGCGTGAGCGTTCAGGAGGCGAAGAGTTTTTACAAGCTGCCGAACGAAGACCTATTGGTGTTGTGCGACGATTTGAACTTGCCGGTGGGCAAGCTGCGGGTTCGCTCGCGAGGCTCATCGGGCGGGCAAAAGGGGTTGGACGACATTATTGAGCGGTTGGGCAGCGACGAGTTTTCGCGGCTTCGCGTGGGCATTGGGGCCGCGCCGGACGGCTGGGACTGGGCCGACTACGTGTTGAGCAAGTTCACGCCGGAGGAACTGCCGGAAATCGAGCGTGCGGTGGGATTGGCAGCCGAGGCGGTGGCCGTTTGGGCCCGCCAAGGCGTCGAGTCCTGCATGAATCAATATAATTAGCTTGGTAGCACACAGCAGAGGAGTCACACTTTGGCCGCGAACGTCTACGAAGGCATGTTCATTCTCGACTCGAACCGTTTCGGGCGCGACGCGGAAACGGTTTCCGGTCAGGTTCCCACGATGATCGAGAAGCTCGGGGGCGAAATGCTCGTGAGCCGGCTCTGGGACGAACGGCGGTTGGCGTTTCCGATCAAGGGACAGCGCAAGGGCACCTACTGGCTGACCTACTTCCGTTTGGAGAGCACCCGACTCGGCGAACTGAAGCGGCAATGCCAGATCACCGAGGACATCATCCGCGTTTTGTTCCTGAAGGTCGATCCGCGGATCGTCGACACCGTGGTTGCCCACGCCAAGTCGGCGCCGGTCGTTACCCCCAGCGCCCGGAAGCGGGCAAACCGGCGGCGGAGGGGCTGGATGAAGAGGCGTTGCCCGTCGTTGACGCGGTGGAAGGCGAAGTGATCGAGGCCGAAGACGAAAAATAGGAGACCAACGCGATGGCCGGCTACAACCGCGTAATCCTGGTGGGCAACCTGACTCGCGACCCCGAGCTGCGCTATCTGGCCAGCGGCACGGCGGTGACCGACATCGGGCTGGCCGTGAGCGAGAAGCGAAAGAACGCCAACGGCGAGTTGATCGAGGAAACGACGTTCGTTGACATCACGCTCTGGGGGCGAACCGCCGAAGTGGTCAGCGAATATCTCAGCAAGGGCTCGCCCGCGCTGATCGAGGGGCGGCTCAAGCTCGATTCGTGGGAAGACAAGCAAACCGGTCAGAAGCGATCGAAGTTGAAGGTGGTGGGCGACCGCATGCAGATGCTGGGCGGACGCGGGCAGGGTGGCGGCCAAGGCGGTGGTGAAGGCGGAGCGCGGCCGGCAGGCCGCCAAGCGGCCCCGAACTCCGCCTACAGCCAGGCGGCGCCGTCCGAAGAACTCGATGATGCCCCGCCGGCCGAACCTTCCGGCGGTGATGATATTCCGTTTTGACAAGCGCGAAAGTGAAGCAAACAATGGCCAATACGAAAGCGAAGAAGAAACCGACGGTTCCCCATCGTTCGAAGCGGCTGCCGAAGGGCCCGCACGACGGCATCGAGCTGTTGCTGGTGCAGCCGGTCGAACATTTGGGCAAGCAGGGCGACGTGGTGGAAGTGCGGCCCGGCCACGCCAAAAACTACCTGATCCCGCAAGGGCTGGCCACGATTGCCACCGACCATCACAAGCGAATGGTGGAGAAGCACCGGGCGCAGTTGGAAGCGGTCGAGCAGGCCCGGCTGGCCGGTCTGCAATCCCTCGCTGCCGAGTTGGCCAGGCAGAGCATCACGATCGAGGCCAACGCCAACGACGAGGGCCATCTCTACGGTTCGGTCGGTGCCACGGAAGTGGCCAATGCGTTGAAGCGGGCCAGTTTCCACATCGCGGCCGACCAGGTGCGGCTGAAAGGCCCGCTGAAGGAGCTTGGGCTCTACACGGTTACCGTCCACCTCGGCCAGGAGATCGACGCCGAACTGAAGATTTGGGTCGTTCCGTCGGTGGTCGACGAAGCGCCGGCGAGCCGGGCGCCGAGTCGTAAAGCTTTCTCCGCTTTCTCTCTCTTTCGGATCGCGCGTTCCATCGCGCGGTGACGCAATTTCGGCACAAATTGATTTTCAGAAGCTGCCCTTGCGCCCGCAAGGCGATGGCGGACGGGGCTAATCGCCTATTCCTGGCGACGGCGGCGACAGAGGTCACGGCGCGGATAAGAAAAATGTGTTCGAATCGAAAGGACCAAACGCCCCGGCAAACGCAGCTTATGCTGAAGCATAAACTACGGGCTCAAGGCTGGGCGGCAGGTTGGCGGCGGCGGTGGGCCGGGCTGGAATGTCGGGAACCGCTCGGGCGCTGTGCGCGGCACGTTCCGACGATTGGACGACGTCATTGTCATACCGCGCCACGAACCGACTCTTCCCCATTGTCAACTCGTCGCCAGACATCAACGACGCCTTCTGAACAATGCGGTCTCCGTTGATGAACGTGCCGGCCTTGGTGCCTAGGTCCCACACCATTAACACGCCGTCCGAATGGTCGATCATGCACTGATAATGGCCAACCGCAGAGTCGTCCAAGCAAACATCGGCGCCCGGATCAAGGCCCACGATCACCGGGAATTGCTGGAGAACGATCGCAGGCTTTTGGCGATCCAAGCTGACCAGTTCGAGCTTCATCCCGAGCTCCTCTCGGCGCGGAACAACCGTGCGCGGCTGCGACGCCAGACAAGAAACACAACTGCTAGCATACCAATTATGCGCCAGAAACGTCAACCGGCCGCCGGTGGAGGCGGAGTGCAAGAAGAAAATGGAGAAAGGGGCGCTAATTGCCGGGTGACACTCCGGAACCGGGGGGGCAGCGGAAGGCATCTTCGTGCGGAAGGATAAACAGGCGGCACAAAATGGGCTGTCAGCCGTCACGAAAATGTTCTGGCCAGCACAGACACGGCAAAATACGCCAAAGCGCCGATACAGCCGGCGATCGGAATCGTAAGCACCCACGCCCAGACAATATCCACCGTCATACCCCATCGAACAGCGCTCAGCCGCCGCATGGCGCCGAATCCGACAATCGAGCCGGCGATGGTGTGCGTCGTGCTTACGGGAATGCCCGCAGCCGCCGTGGCAAAGAGCGTCACCGCCGCGCCCGATTCGGCGCAGAACCCGCCGAAGGGGTCTAGTTTGGTGATCTTCGAGCCCATCGTCTTCACGATTCGCCAGCCGCCGAACAAGGTTCCCAAGCCCATGGCCGTGTAGCAGACCAGCTTTACCCAGGAGTCGATCTGAAAGTGTTCGCCTTTCAACATGCTCGAATAGAGCAACATGGCGATAATCCCCATGGTCTTCTGGGCGTCATTGCTGCCGTGGCCCAGGCTGTAGAGCGCGGCGGAGCAGAGTTGCCCCTTTCGGAACAGGAAATCGACTCGTCGGGGCGTCGCGTTGCGGAAGAGCCAGGTCATGCCGACGCCCATGACAAAGCCGAGCACTACGCCAATCAACGGTGAGAGGACGATAAAGGCGGCGATTTTCAGGAGTCCGCTCATGATGACGGCTCCGACACCCGCCTTGGCAATGGCGGCTCCCGCCAGTGCGCCGATCAGTGCGTGCGAAGAACTGGTGGGGAGCCCGAAATACCAGGTTAGAAGGTTCCAAAGGATAGCCCCCAGCAGTCCGCTGAAGATCATGGGCGTGTTGACCACCTCCAACCGCACGACACCCGTTCCGATGGTCGTTGCCACGTGGTTGCTGAACACGTAAGCGGCCACGAAGTTAAAGAACGCGGCCCAGACCACGGCCTGTATCGGCGTTAAGACGCGCGTTGAGACCACGGTCGCGATCGAGTTGGCGGCGTCGTGGATTCCGTTGGTGAAATCAAAGCCCAACGCCAGCACGACAACCACCGTGACAAAAACGGGTGCGCTGAGCGCCAGCGTGCCGACGTGGTACAACGTGTAGCAGCTTCCCCAAACGGCGAACCCGATTGTCAGGAAACCCCAAAACCATTGGCGACTCATACGTTCAGGCGTTCTCCAAGACGATCCCTTCGATCACGTGGGCGACCTCTTCTGCGGCGTCCATCGCCGATTCCACGAGGTCGATGATTTCCTTCCACTTCATCACGAGCAACGGATCCCTGCCGGTCTTGAAGATTGAGGCCAGGGCGATGTGGTGCAAATGGTCGCCGAGATTCTCCAGGCGCTGGATTTCAATGCAGCGTTCCAGCACGTGGTTGTTCTTCTTGCGGAGGTTGCGCAGATCGTGGACGGCCGCCTCCACGGCCCGTGTCAAGTTCGACGACCAGCTTGCCCATGGCGCAGACCTCGGGCAAGATGGGACCCACTTCATAGATGGCGATTCGCCGGGCGGCGTCGTCAAGGTAATCGACCACTTCGTCCAGCGCCAGAATCAACCGCCGCAAATCGCCCCGTTCCAGCGGCGTGATGAACGAACGGTGCAAAAGTGCCATCGCTTCGTGCGTGAGCCTGTCGGCCTCATGCTCCAACTCCTTCAGGCGTTTGGAGTATGCTCTGAAATCGCCCGACGACTCCAGAAATTTGCAGAACTCCTCTGCGGCGCGGACCAGCACTTCGGTGTCGCGATCGAAATAGTCGAAAAACTTGGTGTTGCGGGGCAAGAAATTGAACATGCGGGACCTCGCTGTTGACGGCGGAATTGGCAATGTAATCGAGCGGACGGATTGCCGCAAGGACCACGCAAGGGCTCCTCGCCATCGACAAGTTCGAGGGCGACTGGTTGACCATCGCCTATTGCAAAGGCGGGCCGCCGCCTAAGAAGCTCGAATCGAAGCCGGGCTCGGCAGTCACGCTGCTGGCGCTCGAAAGGGCGAAGCCGGCAGCCACCCGGAAAGCCAAGCCACTGCGCATACGTTGAGTAGCTTAACCAGTGGCTCGGCTGCTCACCAATACGTGTTTAGCGGGTTCTTGTGCGTGTCAGCCGGCGCCGCGATCAGCCGATACCAGAGGTACTTGCCCATGTGCCCGAATACACGCCCAGCCTTGAGTTTATGGGAAAGTCGCACAACGCTACGTAGCGGCAGCAGGCCGTCTGGAATGCAGGTGAAATCCTCCTCGGTGGTTGCGGGAACCACACGGAAATCGACATGTTTTACCTTGTCCGTCTTGTCAACCAAGTCGATGCGAATCATAGCTCGCCTCCATCTTGACCAATGGTTTTCCGGCCTGTCAGTCCACTTCCACCTCGTTGACGACCTGGGCCACGCCGTCAATCCCGGCCACCGTCTCTTGGGCCATTTGCTTTTCGTAGAAGCTGAACAGCCGGCCTCGGAGCAAAAGAACGCCGTGTTGGCACTCACACGAAATCCGTCGCATGTTTTTGTAGGGGCTGTCCCGTAGACGCTCCGTCGCCATCTCCGCAATCGTGGGAGCATCCATAACCGTGAGCAATTGCATCGTGTCACCTTCGTGCAGCGAAAACCTTCCGTGGGGAGGTATTGCCGCGCAGCCAGCTACAACTGGTTGCCCAATGGACCGCCACGAGTCGGCGTGGGCCTTGCAAGGCAAAGCGGTGCTGATACGCAACCGCTGGGAGAGCCGCTACGGAGGAGAGACAGAGCTGAGTACGGCAAACCTAGCTAATGTGGTCAGGACTAACGATAAGAATACCAGATCAATACGTGAGCACAACCCCCCAGAGTGGAATTGGGACGCTAGCATCTTTGATCATTCCGCGGACACGAACCGATTATGGTTGTTTGGGTAGTTTAGATATACGGCCCGATTTCTGTGGGCCGAGTATACGACCGTTCGGGTTGGCAGTCGAAAATGGGGACTGGCTGCTATGTAGTTTTTGTCAAGGGCAGTGCCCCGACGGAATTGGCGGTAAGGGATGATCACGTGCAGGCTCCGTCGCCTCGATGAAGCTCTGTTCCGCAAAACAGCGTTTTTGGCGACGGTGCCTGTCCCCTTTTTCGCCCAATTGACAGTCCCTTGGCGGGCGGCGAAACTGTAAGGTGTCTTGTGCTCGGAGTCGCCCCGGGGAGAAGTGCCGTGTCGCCTCCCATCGACAACCCGAAAAAGCGGTCGGTTCCGCCCGATGATCTCGCTACGGCGCACGCGGCCGAGCGGCCGACGGAGCCGGCCCTGCCCGACTTTCTGCAACGGCGCGTCCAGGCGGCGCTTGCGAAGCGAGTCAGTGCGGCCGACGAGCCCCCGCCCCCGCCCCTTTTGCCGATGCTCAGCGGCATTTTCACCTTCCCCTTCTACCTCGGTACGCTGGGGGCCTGGATCGGCATCTCCTTCGGGCTCATGGTGACCGCCTGGCTGTTGATGCTCTGCATCGAGAGGTCGCCGATGGGCATGCTGAGCGCCCGCACCTTTGGGGTTGCGACTTGTGCCGCGGGCTTGTTGACGATCGGCTATGCCTTTTCCTGTTGCCTGGTGATCATGGAAGAAACCAGCCACGGATGGGACGCCGTCGAAGTTTCGGCCGGGATCGAATGGAAGGAATGGGTGTGGAACTTCGGGCACCTGGCGGCGCTCGTGCTCCAGGCGGGAATCGTGGGCGGAGTTGTGAACCTGGCAGGCCGCTCGGACTCATGGCTTGTCATGATCTGGGGCACACTCGCGGCTTTTCCCGTGGTGATGTTGGGCGCTTTGGCGGCCGGCGGAGCGTGGGCGCCGTTGGCGATCGGCACGGTCCTGCGGAGCCTCGTGCGGCACGCTTGGGCGTGGGGCTTTTTCTACTTGGAAACTACCACGATCATCGTGGCCTGGGTAGCGCTGACAAAAAAGGGTCTTGAGGAGGCGCCATGGCTCGTGCCGCTGTACGCGGCGCCGCTGTTGGCGGCGGTGATCTTGATCTACGCCCGGCTGGCGGGAAGGCTCGCCGCATGCATCGGGGCCAAAGAAGACCTGACAAAAGGAGATGACGATGAAGATTCTGACTTGCACACGTGGGTGGCGGCCGTGACAGCGGGCACGGCGCTGGTTTTGAGCGGTTGCAGCGGCCCCGCCGTTATCCCCACCACGTTCGAAACCTACAAGGCCGTCGAACGGCTCGTTCGAGATCGAGCGCCCGACCGACTGGAAAGCACAAGGCGGCGGAAACAGCGGTTATGTCTGGGCCAAGTTTACTTCCGGAACCGCGGAGGTGCTGGTCGAGACCAATGTTGCCGGTTCGCTCATCGCCGACATTCCCAAGGGACTGGTTCCCGGACTTCAGGCCGACGCCCAAGAGGCGGCCCAGCCCGTCGAGCGAGTCCACAAGACGGAGAAGGAGGGTTTCGTCGAAGAGATGGGCGTCAAAGAGGGAGAACCGTCGCCGGTGCAGACCGGGTTCGGCGATTCGCGCAAGTCGGAGTTCACCGGCCAGCGCAACTTCGGCGGCTCGCTGCACGGCTACCGCGTCACGGCGCTCAGCCGCGACCGCCGCATCCGCATCGTCTGCCAATGTTCCGAGCAGCAGTGGCAGGCGCTCGCAGCCCGCCTTCGACAAGATGATCGCCAGCCTGAAGAGGTGAACCGGCGGTTTCTGGCGAACGACGCCGGATCGGCGCCCACGACAATTGCCAACACGGTTCTTCCGGCCTCAACGCACGGCCTCGCATTCCGCGATCCGTTGGTCGTTGAAATCGTCGGTCAAGAGCCCCTCTTCAAACAGGAGCTTGATCTGCCGCAGCCGTCCGGCAACCTGCTGCTTGGTAAACTTCGGCTTGCCGGCCGCATCGACCGGCGGAGCTACGGGCTTTGTCTCTTCCGCCGTGGGCGGCGGTGCGCGCCGGACACGTTTTGGCGGCGGCACATAGGTCGGGTTGACCACGACCACCTTCAAGTCTGCCGCGGGCACCAGGTGTCGCCACAAAAAGGCCTGCATGCGGTCTTCTGCCGCCACTGCCTCATGGACCACTTCCTGGTCTTGAATCTTCGCACGCCCTTCGACACGCAGCGTGACGGGCTCTTGCGTGTCGCTCCGATCGGTTTTCATCGTCAGCCGCCCCGCGTCTTGCTTGCCCGCCACCGACGCCACCGGCGCCGTGAATCCCTGGGGCGGGTCCTTCAGGCTGAGCTTGACGGGACCGTCGAATCCATCTTTTCGGATCACGCGGACGTTGATCTGAACGTTGCCCTTGCTGCGCAGCGCGACGCTTGACGGCACGACCCGCAAGGCGAAATCGGGCTGCGGCGCGCTGATCCGCAGGCGGTAGGCATACTCCTCGCCGCCATTGCGGGCCGTATCGCCGAGGTGGACGTAATAGGTCCCGTCGGCGGGCAGTCTGGTCGTGAGGTAGGAATCGGCGTCATGCGTGTTCGTGCCGGCCTCCGGGTCCTCATGGTCGTCGTTGAAGGCCAGCAGCTTGCCGTCGGCGTCGGTGAGTTTGAGCACCGAATCCAGCGGCGAATCGAGCCGTCGGGCATAGACCTCCGCGACGATCGTTTCGCCCGCATGGCCCGCGAACTGGAACACGTCCCAGTCGTCCTGCCGGTCGATGCGCCCGTTGATGATGATCGGGAAGCGTCCACTTTCTGAGCGTGACGACGGATCGTCGTTGGGTTCCTTCTCGAAACACTCCGGCAGCGTGTCCAAAGCGAACGGCACGGGGTTGGAAACCAGTCCTTCCTTGGTGCGCGCGGCGATCGGATAGACTCCCGGCCCCGCGTCGTCGGCGGGGAGCGTAAGCTCGGCGCCCTGGAGGTTCCAGCCGTTCATGGCGACGTTTGCCGGCTCGCCCGCGCGGCCGCCCAGGGGAAAGATGCTCGTGACGAACGGCAATTCGCCGATGGTGATGCGATAGACGAAATCCTCCCGCCCGCGATAGAGGGCGTCGTAGATCGCAGAGCACGTACTGGCCGTCTTTCGGGCACGTTGTAGAAAATCACCGGATCGGGGTTGAAGCGGTAATCGTCGTCGTAGGCCACCTCCTTCCCGTCGGCGTCGTAGAGCCTGAGCACGGGCTGAAACCAGCCGGGAACCGCGTCGGCAATGAACGGGATCAACTGCCGCGCAGAGGTCGAAATGACCAGCCGCTGGCCCTCGCGGGCCTCGAAACGATAACGGTTCACTTCGCCCGAGGCAATCTGGCCGTTGAGCGTGCAGGGCACCGTGACGCGGTCCTCCACCTCGCTTTCGGGCCGCTTGCGCAGGGCAAGTTCCTCCTTGCCGAGCACCTGAAGCTGGGCGGTGAGCATCGGCTTGCGGCAAAGTTCCGGCAGTTGGCCGACGTAGAACACCAAGGGATTCGACACGCCGCGCGGCGTTGCCAGCCGAAGTTCCCGCGGGCCAGGCTTGGCGTCGGCGTCCATCGCGACCTCGACGATCACGAGGTTGGCGATCGAAGGCGAGGCCGGCGTATTGACTTGTTCGCCGAGCCGCCTCTCGATCCGCGCGATGAGCTTCGGCGTTTCTTCATCCTTTTCGGTCTTCTCGGCTTTTTCGGCCGCCGGCGCCTTGTCGCTGGGCGCCGGGGATGCCATCATCGAACTATCCATCATCGTCGTCGCTCCGCCGGCGGCGGCTGAGGCGGCGGCCGGCGGCGCAGCGGGCTTGGCGGCTTTCTTCAACTCGTTGAGTTGCTCCCTCAAGAGCTGGATTTCCTGGGAGCCCAGCCGGCGATGGTATTCGACGACCTTGGCGGAAACGCCCGGGCCGCTGACGATCGCCTGGTTGACGTCGTCGAGCCTTGCCCGCCCACCTCGATCTGGAAGGTCGTGCCCTGTTGGCCGCCGGCCGGATAGACAAAACCGATATACGGCCGGACCTGCGCCGAGCCTCGGGCGCCGACGCCAGCAGGCCGGCCAGTCCCACCATCGCAAGCCATCGCATGTTGCGCATCAGCCGCTCCCTCCGCTACATGATCTCCGTCAAGAGTCCGGCCGACTTGACGCCTTCCGAGGCGGCCGGCAGCACGTGGGCTTCGATGCCCATCGGGTGCGGCAGCCTCGCCGCGGCGTCGATGCCGGCCAACTGGTAGATGCTGCCCAGCAGGTCCACCGGGTAGACCGGCCGATCCTTGACCTCTTCGGCCTTCGCGTCCGACGCGCCGACCACGTGGCCGCCCTTGAATCCGCCGCCGGCGACCAGCACGGTGAAGACGTTGCCCTAATGGTTGCGGCCGCCGTTCCAAGGCGGTTGCCAGTCGATCTTCGGGCTGCGGCCGAACTCGCCGCAACACCAGACGATCGTGCTCTCCAGCAGGCCGCGGTCGTGCAGGTCCTGCGAGCAGCGTGGCCAGGCCCTGGTCGAGTTGCGGACATTGCCGGCGCATGGTGGCGAAGTGGTTGCTGTGCGTGTCCCAGCCGCCGGGATAATTGATGACGACATAGGGCACGCCCGCTTCGACCATCCGTCGCGCCGCCAGGCACTCCTGCCCGAAGGTGTGGCGGCCGTAGCGGTCGCGCAGTTCCTGCTTCTCCTTGGAGAGATCGAACACCTCGCGGCCCTGGCCGAGGATCAATTCGTAGGCCCGCTTTCTTGGCCTCCTCGGCGGCGGCCAACTGGGGGCTGGCGGCCATGGCGTCGCCCAGCGTGTTCATCTTGTCGAGCAACTCGCGGCGGGCCTTCTGCCGCTCGTCGGTGATGCCGCGGGCGACGACGCCTTCCACCTCGAAGCGGGCCGCGTTGGGGTCGCCGCCGGTGGCGAAGGGCTTGTACTTCGGTCCCAGGAAGCCCTCTTCGGAGAACCGCCCCTGCGGCTGCGTCAGCACCACGTAAGGCGGGATCAGGCCCTTGTAGTCCGGCGCCCTTGAACAGCGCGAACACGGCCCCGATGCTCGGATACGCCAGCCGCTCGCCGGGCGTGTGCCCGGTCTGCATCAGGTAGGCCGCCGTTTCATGGCCGTTGTTGCGATGGGTCATGCTGCGGATGAGCGAGTACTTGTCGGCCTGCTTGGCCAGCTCGGGAAACAGCTCGCCGATCTGGATGCCCTCCACGTTGGTGGGCAGGCCTTGGCGAAGTCGCCCATGTACTCGCGGCCCGACGTCCGGTTTCGGGTCCCAGGTGTCGTTGTGCGACATGCCGCCCCACAGGAAGACTGGATGACCGACTTGGCCTTGACCTTGTCGGCGGTTTCGGCCGGCGGCGTCTCGTCGGCCAAGAGCGTGGAACCGAGGCCATTGGCCAGCAGCAACCCCGCCGCGCCGCCCAGGCCGCGGCGCATCGCCTCGCGCCGCGAAATCCGCCCGGCGTCGTTGGAACCGTGACTGGTGAGCATCGTCATGGGTCCTTTCCCAAAATCGCCCCTCTCCCGACCAACCTTCGGTTGGTGCCCGGAGAGCGGCAGGGGGTGATGGCCGCGGCGAGGCTCAAGCTGCCAGACTCTCCTCGCCACGCCAATCGCCCTGCAACCTGCCGTCTGCCGGGCCAATCTTCGGCCGGCACCCGGAGCAGTGACGTTACCCTCTCAATGCCGAAACAGAAACTCCGTGCTGTTGATCATCGCCCACGTGATGTCGATCCAATCTTCGCGTCTCTTGTTCGGCGGCGATTTGCCCGACTTGCCCGCCACGCCGGCGCCGCTATACTCCACCGCGTTCTTCACTTCGTCCGCCGTGGGGAACCGCGAAAGAATCGTCAGGTAAAGCTCCTCGATGATTTGATCCGGCTTGCGGCCCGAATCGAAGATCGCCTTGAGCCTCGGGCCTTGTTCCAGCTTGCGCTGGATGTGGCTGGAATTGAGCATGTGCAGCCACTGGGCGGGCACCGGCTTGTTGTTGCGCTCGTTTTCCATGCCTGTGGCCCGCGCCGAACGCCCGAACAACGCCAGGAAGGGACTGGTGATGCTGCCGTCCGGCAGTGCGATCGCCGGCTTGTCCTCGGGAATGTAGGTGAACGGCTCGGGAATCGCGCTGGTGTAAAGGTCCGACGTGCCGGTCAATCTTGTTGATGGCGTCGATCAGCACCTCGGCGTCCAGGCGGCGCAGCGGATAGCTGGCGAAATTGGCCTCGGCCTCGGGCGTGCTCACTTGCGGCAGCGACGAGAACTGGTAGGTCTCGGAGTTCAGGATCAGCCGGTAGAGCCGCTTCAGGTCGTAGTGGCCCGCGACCATTTCCTTCTCCAGGTAGGCCAGCAGCTCGGGATTGCTGGGCGGGTTGTCGTCGCGGATGTCGTCCGGCTCGTGGATGATGCCGCGCCCCAGGAGCCAGGCCCAGACGCGGTTGACGATGCTGCGCGTGAACCAGGGGTTCTCGGGCGTGATCAGCCAATCGGCGAAGACCTCCCGCGGATCGCGGTTGGGCGGCAACTCGATCTTGGTTCCGTCCGGAAAGATCGCTTCCTGCGGCGGGCTGCCGGTGCGCGGCGCCGCCACGGTCGGACGATTCGCTCTTGGCGGCCTGGCCCGCGGAATCGGAGCGGGTCCCAGAAGACGTGCTCTTCCTTCCACTCGCGGGTGGGCTTGTAGCCGATCTGCGAGAAGAAGGCGGCCATGCCCGCCAAGCGCTCCTTCGGCCAGGACTCGGCCCGCGCTCCCATGAAGGTCAGGGCCACGGCGGCGGCGATGCCCTCCGGGGTCCGGTTCTGGATGGCGCGGTAGAAGTTGACCGGGCCGACGCGGAAATTGCTGCCGCTGGCGGTGAGCAGCTCGCGGGCGAACTTGTCGTAGGGCTTGTTCTCGGCGATCGACGCCCGGACCCAGCGGTGATAGGCCTGGGCCGCGTTGGGCCAGAGATTGACCGGGAACTCCGCCTTGATCCGCAGGATGTCGCCCCATTTCATGGCCCAGTAATCGGCGAACTCGTCCCGCTCCAACAGGCGATCGATCAAGGCGCGGCGCTTGTTCTTCGTGTCCGGATCTTGGATGAACTCGCGGGCCTCTTTCGCCGTGGGCAGCGTGCCGATCACGTCGAGATAGGCGCGCCGGACGAACACCGCATCGGAGCAAAGGACCGGCTGGACCGCCAGCGCCGAGAGCCTGGCCGCCACGATCCGATCGAGCTGGCACTCGTGCGTCAGCGCCGTTGGGCTATCAAAAACGCTCGCCGCATTTTCCGGCGGCGCGGCTCCGCTCGCGACGGCCAGGAGAACAATGCCAAGGATCGACGAAGCCTTGATCATGGCTTTTCATCAGGAGACGGTGCCGCGACGCTGTTCTCGGCGGACCGATTGGCCTGGGTGGCCTTGGCAGGTGGTCCGCCCGCGCGGTTTTTCCACGGTGTCTATGCTAACGTCGTGGCTTTCATTATACCACGGCGGGCGGGGGCTGAGAAGAAGGCCGCACCAATCCCATGAACGCAAACGCCGCAATCACCATGCAATGGGCGATTTCGCCGCTTTGGATCAGGCCGGGAATGTCGTCCAGCGAACGTTCCACCACGTCGATCGCCTCAAACGCGTCGGGCGTCGAGTCGCCCACCTTGCGGCACCCGTCGGCCGCAAACAGATAGCACCAATTGTTTTGGATGGCCGGATTGGGCAGCACGCGCGCCAACGGCCGCAAACGCTCAGCCGCATAGCCCGTTTCCTCGCGCAATTCCCGGGCCGCGGCCGCCTCGGGCGATTCGCCGGCGTCGATCATCCCGCCCGGCGTTTCGATCGTCAGGCCTTGGATTCCGTGCCGGTACTGGCGAATCAACACCACCTTGCCGTCGGCGGTGACAGGAACCACATTGACCCACGACGGCGTGTCGAGCACCACGAACTCCCGCTCCACGCCGCTGGGCTCAAAACGGTACAGGTCATGCCGGAGAGAAAAGACCCTCAGGTCCGAAACATCCCGGCTGCCCAACAATGTCCAACTGCGGTCTGGCATCAGCTTTCTTCTCCGTTTGGAGTGGTCGTCCCGTCACCTCGCGTGCCGCCCATCATACTACATCCGACGGTCTGCAACCACCGGCCGCTTGCTTCGCCCTGTCGGTCACGGGCGCAGTAATCTCTGGTGGCCAAAATGGGAACGGCGGCCGGGCACCGAAAATCCGCGTGGCGCTGGACACGGGGCTGCGCACGATGGTAATATGGATGGCCGAACAAGCCTGGATCGGCTCCAAGCGTACTGCAAATGGCAAATATCGGTTAACTGAGGCTGACGTGTCAATCACACAACGTCTTGTGTTGGGAATCGCGCTGGGGCTCTACTGCTTTGCTGCTCCGGGAGCGGCTCGATCGGCCCCCCAGGAAGCCAAGGTCGTAGCCGTCCGGATTGAGCCCGACAAAGTCGCCATCGGCAATGAATTCCTTGTCTGGGAAATGAAACTGGACAGCGGGCGCATGAGCACTGCGGCCGTCACCAATCGCCGGACGGGAAAAGTCACGACCTTCCAGGGCGAGGACTTCGTGTTGGACTTTGCCGGCGGCCGCACCATCGCCAGCAGCGAGTTTCACGTCGAGAATGTCCGGGAGCAGCCTCTCGAAGGCGGCGGCAAACAGTTGGTCGTGCACTTCACGCACAAGGACGCCGCGGCGGACCTGACCACCGCACTCGGACCCGGCCAGTGGTGGGCGCGGCGCTGGCTCACGGTCCGCTCGGGCCCCGGACGGCTGGAAGACGTGACATTTGCGCGCTGGGATTGCGAGCCGGCTCGCGGCCCTTCGGCCCGCGGCAAAACGGCTTACTCGCACGGTTTCCCCAGCACGTGCGGTCAACCAATTTATGTGGGCGACCTCTTCCTGGCCATTGCGCATCCCGGCGCCGGCAACTTCACGACTGCAACAGGCGTGGCCTGCCGTCTCGCCGCACACGACGAGATCGCCCCGGATGCTCCCTTTCAATCACGCGAGTTCGTGCTCGGCGCCGGCGAGGCCGGCGCTGCCCGTCGTGCGCTTTTGGGGTATATCGACGCGACACGACCGGTGGCCTCGCACATGATCTTTCTGGTCAATGATTGGTATTGGAGAGACAAGAGCCATCCGCTGGAGGCAATGCAGGCTTTCGCGCGGATGAAGCAGGAAACGGGCGTGCCGCTGGATTCCTTCACCCTCGACGACGGATGGGACTTTGATTGGGATGCGGCGACCGGAGTGTGGGGACGGCTCAGCCCGAAGCGGTTCCCCGGCGGCTGGGAGTCGCTGCTGGCCGCGGGCCGCCCGGCCGATATCGGCGTATCGCTTTGGTTCGGACCGATCGGCGGCTACGGTGCTACGCGGAAAAAACGGCTGCCGTATGCCCAATCGCTGGGTTTCGAGATCAACGGCGACAGATTGTGTCTGGCCGGCACGCGGTATCAACAACACGTAACGGACAGTTTCTCCCGATGGGCCGCTCAAGGAATGGACTACATCAAGGTGGATGGCTTCTGGCCCAACTGCGAGAAGACGGACCACGGGCACGCGACCGGCCCTGGCGGCGAAATCCAACAGATGGATGTGCTCATGCGGATTTTTGACGCGTGGCGGAAGGCCAACCCCAAGCTCGTCATCGGCTACACCTCCGGCTCCCATCCGTCGCCGTTCTGGCTGCAACACTGCGACTACGTGTGGCGCGGCGGCGCCGACGATCGGCATGAAGGCGTGGGCGATCCGTTCGATCGCTACCATACGTTCGTGGACGGCTGCCTGCAAGCACATCGCTCCACGGAGATGCCGATCTCCGGGTTCGTGACGTTTGACATCGTGCAGGGGCGAACGCGGAGCAGCAATCCCGAGGCATTCCAACGGGGCGCGTGGTGGCTGGCCGCGCGAACCTCGCTGCACCATGACTGGTACGTCGAAGCCGGCGATCTGACGGCCGACGAGTGGAAGCTGCTGGCGCAGACGGCGAAATGGGCCAAATCGCATGAGGCCGTTTTCCGATTCAGCCGGATGATCGGCGGCGATCCGAAAAAAGGCGAGGTCTATGGTTTTGCGGCGTTCGACGCCGGCGCGGGCACCCTGGCCCTTCGCAATCCGAGCGACAAGGATTGTTGGTTCGAAGGCCGATTGGCCGACCTGCTGGACCTGTCCGACAGAGAACGTCGGCATGACTATCAACTGCGCGGCGTCTTTGGAGCAACCAGGCCGCTGGAAGGCCGACGATCGGCTACCGACGCCCTGCGAATCGAACTGCCCGCTCTCGCCGTAGCGGTGTTTGAGGTAGACGAGCGAACGAGCACGGAGTGACCGGTCTTGCGCACGGCGGCCAAACCGATGGTCTTCGGTCACATCGAGTCGCCATCGGTTCCACAAAACCTATGGCGAAGATGAACGGGGAGATATTCGCATGCACAAACTTGCCACCGGCGTAATCTGTTTGCTTTCGGCGGCCGTCTCCTGCGCCGCCGAACCGCCGCGTACCGAGATCACGAAATGGCAGGACGGCAAGCAGGCCTGCGTCTCGATCACCTACGACGACTCGACGCTCAATCAGTTTCGCATCGCCGTTCCCCTGATGAACGAACGGCATTTGCCGGCAACCTTTTTCGTCATCACGGGCGACATCCAAGGCTCGAAAAACCAGCCGACCTTCGTGGGACGGCCGATCATGGAGATCCTCCGCGAATCCGAGAGCGTGCCGACGACGAAAGACAACCTCTCCGAGCGGCTCTCCGTGCTCAACTACCTGCAATCGATCGAGCGCGTGCCCGAGCTGCGGCAGCTTGACCTTCAACGCCTGGGCGCCAAATTCAGCGTGAAAACATCGCCGCGATCGCCACGACGATCGATCCGCTGCTGGCGGCGCTCCGCCAGACCGGCGTCTCGTACGCGGTCGGGCCGCCGAAACCGCCGGCTGCGACGAAGCGCCTGGCCGTCACCTGGGACGACTTGCGCCGCTGCGCCGCCGAGGGGCACGAGATCGCCAACCACACCATCAGCCACCCCTTCATGCCGGCCTTGGATGAAGCCAACATCGTCTACGAGCTCGAAAAAGCCAACGAAGACATTCTGGAGCAGGTGGGTCCCAAGCACACCTTTTCGGCCGAGATCCCCTACGGCATCGACGACAAGCGCGTGAGCCGAATCTTCGCGGCGCGGTTTCCCGCCGCCCGCAACTGGGTGCTCGACGATTTCATGGAGGGTTTCATGCGCCCCAACTCGCATGACCCGGCCCAGTCCGATAAAGAATACGTGCAATGGCAGCGCGGCATTGCCTCGCGCACGACCCGCGACATGATCAAGGGCTGGATCGACAAATCCGACGAACACGGCATCTGGCTCGTGTTGGTGATCCACGGAATCGAAGGCATCGGCTACGAGCCCGTCACGACCGACACGCTGCGGAACTGTTTCGACGACATTGTCGACCATCACCGGACTCTTTGGGCGGCGACCTTCCAGGACGGCACGAAGTACACGCGCGAAAGAATGCGCAGCACGGTAAAGACGAATCTGGCCGGCGATACGATCGAAGTTACGGTAGCCCACTCGCTCGACAAGACTCTGTACGATCTGCCGCTGACGGCGCGGACGGCCATCCCCGCCGATTGGAAGCTGGTGCGGTTCAAGCAGGGCAATGACGTGCGCTGGCTCCCCATTCACCGCGAGGGCGACGCTTCGTACGTGACCTACCGAATTCAACCCAACGGTTCTGTCGCGACGCTCGAAGAAGTGCCGCACTAGGATCGCAGGACACACGACCATTCACGGAGCAAAACAATGAACGCCCGATTCGTGCGACGGTTGACGAGGTTTTCCACGGCGGCAGCGGTTGCCTTGTGGGCGATGCCTCTTTTCGCCGCTCCTGCCGGGGTGAGTTTTTCCCAATCCGCGCCCCGCATCGAAGCCTACGACTTCGTCGAATTGACGGCGAAAGTCGACTCGCCCGACGCCCCCAACCCGTTCACCGATGTTTCCTTCACCGGCTGGTTTACCAAGGGCGGCAGTTCCGGGCACACCGCCGTGGAAGGATTCTGCGACTCGGAGACCGGCGACGTCTTTCGCATCCGCTTCATGCCCTCGACGCCGGGCGATTACACCTACTCGGTCACGTTCCGCGCGGGCGACTTCGAGAAAACCCACACAGGCGCATTCCAGGCCGCCGATGGCCACCGCCGCGGCCCGGTCCGCGTCGATCCGAAATACCCTTGGCATTTTGTCTGGGAAGGCTCCGGCGAGCACTATTACTATAACGGCACCACCGCCTTCTTCCTGGTGGGCTGGCGCGGAGCGTATCATCCAGCAAAGCATCGAGCGGCTGCACGAGCTCAAGATCAACCGCCTTCGCGTCCTCTTGGCCGGCTCGATGAACAGCTTCGTCGGCGAGCCGATCGTCACCGACGAGCACTTCAGCGTGATGCTCCGGCCATGGGCCGCCGAAGCGCCCGCGAGCTACGAGCGCCCGCGCATCGACTACACGAGGTTCAACGTCGCTTACTGGCAAAAATGGGAGCGGATGCTGCGTTTCGCCCGCGACCGCGACATGATCATCTCCGTCATCTTCTTTATCTCGACCGACGGCGACCCGATCCGCAAGCAGATGGCCGGCAGCGAGGACGAGCGGCGCTATATCCGCTACGCGGCCGATCGCCTCAGCGCCTTCTCCAACGTCAACTGGGACCTCGGCGACGACCTCGACAGTTTCCGCAACGAAAAGTGGGCCCATGAGACGGGCACATTCTCGATGCAATGCGACCCCTATCGCCACCTGGCGACTTCGCATCCGACCAATCGCCAGCACCAGGACCGCGCGTCGGAATGGTTCGGCTTTACGTCGATCCAGAACTGGAGCCGCAAGCAGCACGAGCTGATGCTCGAAGAGCGGCAGGTTCAACAAAAGACCGGCCGCATCATTCCGCAGACGAACGAAGAGTACGGCTACGAGGACCACTACCCGCGCTGGGCGCCCGCGCCGCCGGGCGATTCGGCCGAGGTGCTTTGCCGCTGCGCCTGGGAAATCGCCATGGCGGGCGCGTATGGCACGGCCGGCGAATCGGCCCGCCGCGGCGTCAACATCTGGCCCGACACGGGCGGCGGCTGGTTCAACGGACGCGGCGACGACACCATGGTCATGCTCAAAGGCTACGCCCACATCGTCGATTTCTTCACCACTTTCGACTGGTGGAAGACCGAGCCGCACGACGAGCTGGTCACCGGCGGCGCCTACTGCCTGGCCAGGCCGGGCGAGCTCTACGCGGTCTATCTCCCCCTGCCCGCTGGGCGGCGTCTCGCAAAGCCTGGAGTTCCAACGCGATTATCACCCCGTGACGATCCAGCTCGAACCGGGCAACTACAACGCCACCTGGTTTGATCCCATGACGGGTGGGTGGATTCCGTTGGGCGACGTGGAAGGACCGCTTTGCAAGCTGCCCAAAACGCCCGGCTGGAACGACTGGGCCGTGCTCTTGAAGCGAGTGCCCTAGTGTGCCTCAGAGAGCGTCTTCCAGGTCTCGCGCTCCAGGAAACTGCCGGCGACGTTCGCCTCCATCCGTTGAAACATCGCGGCCGTCACCGAAAACGACATCACCTCTTTGCCGAGCTGCCGCCGCAGGTTCTTACGGGCCGACAGATCGACCATGCCCACCACCGCCCGCGGCCGCTGGCGCTCGTTCTCGCGAAATGTGCAGATCCCGAGGCTCTGGCAGCCGGCGGCAAACGGTATGACGACGTTCTCGTTGTCCTCCCCGTCGTAGTTCGCCAGCACCACCAGCGCCGAAAGCTGGTCCGGCGTCACAAACAGGGTGATGCTGCGGACGTTGTCGCGAGCGAAATCCACCTCCCGAAGCGGCCGGATGACCACATAGCGGGCCGGAATATCCATCATCGGCAGGCAGGCGAGGAACTTTCTGGCCACCGCCGGGCTCTTGACGTACCGCTCGCCGTGGAGGAACTCTTCGGCCATACTGGTCGCTCCGGAAGCCGCCATTCCGCGGCCGATCGTCTCGCCCGGCTCGATGCCCGCGTTGCCGTTGGAGAGGAAGCGGCAAAAGCACTCTTCGCCGCCGGGAAAGTCGCGGTACTGCCCGCCGAGGCCGAATCCGACACGGCCGCCAAAACAGCCAAATGTCTCGCGGCTGGCCACGGCCGTCTTGCCCTTCGCGGCCGCCGCCGCCAGAAACATCACGCAGCCCCACTTGCCCGGGGCAAATTCCATCGCCCCTTCCGGTTTCTCATCGGCCCAAATCAGGGCCACCGGCTCCAGTTGAAGTCGAATTGCAGAGGCGATCTTGCTTTCCATGGTGCTTCCTGAAACTGCACAAAGTTACTGCTTACGGTTTCTGCTCGGCCGGCGCCGGTTGCCCCTGGCCGCCGTCAAGAAACCGCACCTCTTCCACGTTATCGCCGACGCTCAAACCCTTTGAATCGCGGGAAAGCCGCTCGCCCAGGATCGAGATGTTCTCAAAGTTGACGTTGCACACCTTGTGGTCCGCATCGGCGCCTTCAAGCTGGACGAAATAATCACCCGGCTTGCCCGTCACCTCGATGTTGCGGAAGGTCACATCGGCGACGTGGCCGGGGACTTTCGTCCGCATATATTGGTTCACCGTCGGCTTCAGGCGTATAAGCTCATGCTGCCCCTCGCCGTTGATGCGCACATTCTCGACCAGGACATCCTCCAATCGCATCTCCTCGCCCGGCTCCAGCAGAAAGGCCGTCATCGTGAAATGGATAATGTCGAGATTGCGGATGCGGATGTTCCGCATCTTGGGGGCGCGGCTCTCGTGGCCGAGCAGAAAGATGCGGGCCCGATCGCACCACAGCGTGCAGTTCTCCACCGTCACGCCCTCGACGTTGCTCTTCTCGCCGCTGGACTCCATCCCTTTCATCGCCACGCAGTCGTCGTCGGTGCGGATAAAGCAGTCGGTGATCAATACGTCTTGCGAGTTGCACGGATTGATCCCGTCGTCGTTCTGCACGCGGCCGTTGCAAATCTTCACATTGCGGATCGTGACGCGCCGGCTATTGCGCGGCACGATGGTCCAGTGGCTCGAGCCGCGGATCGTGATGCCGTTTACCTCGACGTTGCTGCCGCGGATGCCCAGCGTGACGCCGTACGGCCCCTTGCGCCATTGGTAGTCGCTGCCGTCGAGAATCCCCCGGCCGAGAATCTTGATATTGTCCCCCTGCGCCGATACGCCTCCCTTCACCACCGCGCCGCCGGCAAGGTAGAGCGTTTGCCCGCCTTTCACGTCGATCCGTCCCGGCTTATGAACGCCCGGACCGAAATAGACCACACCCGGGTCATCGGGCTTGGGCGCATCGGTCTCGATCGGGTTGGCAAACAGCAAGAGCGGCCCCTTCTTGCCGTCCGGCTCGATGCTCAACTTGGCCGGACCGTCCAGCGCGAAGAACATTTCGTGGTCGCTCGTTCTCGTCGGCTGAATCTCGGCCGACAGCGGCCGGATCACCAGGTCTCGCAGCGATTGCTTCGCCACGATCCGCACGGCGACGCGCTCGGACGTATCGAAGTTGGCGAACGAATAAGGCCCGCCGTAATCCCACTGCTTTCCGGCAAACGGCGGGTCGAGCACGCGGGCGGCGTATACGTTCGACTTTCTTGCCGTCGACCCACACCTCATAGTCCGTCGAGAGCGTTTCGTCCTCGGGAGCCCGATACGTGACCACCTCGGCGCGGGCCGCGGCCGCTGCCGAACTTATCACTGCCGCAAGGATCAACAGGCCCGACATCCTGCTCATCATCTCCGACCTCCGGTTCGGTTCAGCGTGAAATGGAGCCGCCGCGATTCTAACGTTGGACCGCGGACCAGTCAATCATAAAGGCGACTGCATCCACTACCCGCCATCCTCCACAATGGCCAAATCCGTCTCCGCCGGAACCCCCGAGGTCACGTCGGGCAGCACGCCAATTCGCTGATAGATCGGGTGAACGAGTTTCCGCATCGCCGGCAAACGGTAGGCGAAAAGCAGCGAGGCGGCCATGCACAGCGCTCCGCCGATCTGAACTACGCGGGCGGCACCGATGCGGTCGGCCAAGGCGCCGGCGATCAGGCTTCCCAACGGAGCCACGCCGAGGAAGGTCATGGTGTAGAAACTCATCACCCGGCCGCGTTTGTCGTCGTCAACGATCGTTTGGACGACCGTGTTGGACGAAGCCATGTGTGTCATCACCATCAAGCCGCTGCCGACGAGGATCAACAAGGAAAGCCACAAGACGCTGGACAGCGAGAAGGCGATCAGCGTCAGGCCGAAAGCCCCGCCGGCCCAAGCAATCTGCCGGCCCAGGCCGAGCACGGTTTTGCGGGAGGCCAACAAGAGGCCTCCCACCAGCGCGCCCATGCCCAAGGCGGCGGTCAACAGGCCCAATGTGCCCGCTCTGCCCTGGAATACGGTCGTTGCGAACACCGGCAGGAGAACGCGCAGGGGCATGGCCACCAGGTTCATCACCGTCAGTAGCAGCAGGATGTCGCGGATCGGCCGGAAACCAAAGGCATAGCGGAATCCTTCTCGGAATTCGTGGAGGAAGCGTTGCGGCGGTTTCGCCGGCGGTCGCGGGGCTAGCCGCATCGCCAGCAGGGCGGCCAACACGGCCAAGTAACTGAGCGCGTTCAACTGGAAGCATGTTGCCTCGCCCATGGCTTTAATCAGAAGACCGCCGATCGCCCCTCCCACAAATTGTGCCGCATTGAACATCGACGAGTTCAGGCCGATCGCCGCGGCCAGGCCCTCGCGGCCTTCCACCATTTGGATGAGAAAGGCTTGCCGGGCAGGGATGTCGAAGGCGTTGATCAATCCCAGGAAGACGCCCAGAAGGAGAACCTGCCATACGGTGACGACGCCCGACATGGTCAACGCCGCAAGGATTGCGGCCTGGAGCATCGACAAGGTCTGGGTGGCAATGATCGTGCGGTGGAGGTTCCAGCGGTCGGCGAACACGCCGGCCAACGGGGCCAAAAAGAAACTGGGGATTTGGCTGGAAAACCCCACCAGCCCCAGCAGAAACGCCGAGTTGGTCAGCCGATAAACGAGCCACATCATGGCGACCTGTTGCATCCAGGTGCCGATCAGGGAGATGCTCTGGCCGAAAAAGAACAGCCGGAAGTTGCGATGTTTCAGGGCGCCGAGCACTCTTCCTTCCTTTCGCACGGTTGCCAGCCATGCTGCCTGCCCGATCCAACGGGCGAGAAACCGTGAGAAGATTCGCCCGCCATCGGCAGCGGGCAGCTTACGGCCATCGTTCTACTCGCCCATCACGGTCACCACCACGGTACGTCGTCGCGGGCGGACATCGCATTCCAAGTGAATAATCTGCTGCCATGTGCCCAACACCGGCTTGCCATCGGCTACGGGAGCGGAAAGCGACGGCCCCAACAGGGTAGCCTGCAAGTGCGAATGGCCGTTGCCGTCGTGCCACGCCCGTTCGTGGCCGTAGTCGCGGCTCGGTGGGATCAAGCGATCGAGCATTTCAGGCAGATCGCGCTCGAGGCCCGGCTCGAACTCGATTGTGCCCACCGCCGCCGTACTGCCCACACAAAACACCTGGACCACACCTGCCTTGATGCCCGAGCGCCCAACGATCGCCGCAACCTGACCGGTAACCTCGGTCATCTGGCGATGGCCGGTCGTTTCAAAGGACAGTTGCTCCTGGTAGACCATGGCGGGCTCCCCGTCAACCGTGGCGGCGCATTATTGCTATGATCCTATCGAACCACCAGAGAGTCCGCAACGTGCCTGCATTAAACTACCAGCGGAAGGCGCGGTACGGATTGTCCAAATCGATGGGCTGATCCAGGTACAAGCCGTCCAGCCACCGCTTGTCCGTCTTGCCGGCAACGTCAACCGGGCTGCTGAATCGCGCCAGCACCGGAGTGGCGCTTTCCACGCCCAGGTTGCCCAGCACTCGCGTGACGAGGAACGAGCTGCGTCGGAAAGTCCGTTTGATGTTCGTTTGCTCCTTGCTGTAGTCGCACTGCCAGGGCACGAGTTGGCAGAAGACGACGTTGCCGTTGTCAGCCGTGGCCAGCACTCCGTCGCCGACGACCGTTGCCCCGCCGGAGACCAGCGAGAACTCCCTGGGGGCGCGATTGTGGACGTCGGCCGAGCCGACACCGGCCAACGGCGAGACTCAAACCAGCGGGCTCGAAGCTGCACGCGATGTGTTCGGCCTTCTTCATGGTCACGCCGGCCACAAGGGCCTTGGCGTCCGACTGGTCGAGTCCGATCGCCAACAGGCGCCCCCCCGCCTTGAGCCACTCGGCGATGGCCGGCCCATTGGCCGCCAGGGTCTTGGCGGCGCCCGGACCAACAATCAGCACCTGCTCCGGCGAAAGCTTTCCGCCTGCGTACGAGGCGGCGGTAATGCCGGCCTTCGCCAGGTGGCTCTTGCCCTCCGCTTCGCCGACGTACAAGGCCTTCCGGCTGGCGGCGGGCTTCCAACCCGACACGTAGGCAATGAGGTTGCGGGCCAATCGTTCCGCGGCCGGATCCGTCTCGCTCCTTCCGGTCACGTCCATCTGGCAGAACAGCACCATTCCCTTGCCTTCGCGGTATTCCATCAGCGGGCTGTACTGGAGACTGTAGCCGCCGTCAACAATCGGCAGGAAGTTGCCGCGGGCGGGTTTTTCGATCAACACGCTGGCCACGTTCCCGCGGCACCCGCACCGCCACAGCCGCGGCAGTTCGATTCCGCACCAATCCAGTTTATCAACGGCCAACATGCCTTTGCGTTCCAGCCGCGGCGGAAGAAGCGTTGCTTCGCCCCGCCAGTCGCGGAGATTCTCGTCGCCGAGTCCGGCCAGGGCCGGGTGGTCCGGGGCGCGCGAACACATTGCGCAGGCCGTATTCGTCAACGCGGAAACCAAAGCGTTTTTCGAGCACTTTCGCCTCCTGCTCGAAGACCAGCACTTTCAGGCCGTTGCGGACGTTGGCCACGTTCGGCCCCGGCCCCTCGGGCCTGAGCGCCTGCTTGCCCACGATCAGCACGTCGTAGCCGGCCAGATCGGCAGAGGCCTCGACCGGTTGGCACTTCACGCCCATGCCTTCCAACAGCTTCCCGGTTTCCCCTTTGGGATCCCAGAGGGCGATCTTCGCGACAGGCTTCGGGGCAGGGGCCGGCGGAAGAACGTCAACGGCGAAGGTGTCCTCTTGGGTCTCGCCGTTGCTGAACTTCACCGTGGCGCTCAGCTCGTACTTGCCCGGCGCCAACCCCTCAGGCAGAGGAATGCCCCACGCAATCCGCTGCTGTCTGCCGGTAGGCAATTTGAAAGTGCTCGCTCGCAGCACGGGGGGCGAAAGGCCCAACGAATAACGGCAATCGCAGGTGATCTCTTCGCGGCAGTTGTTGATGACGATCAGTTGCTTCTCGACCGATTCGCCGGGCAGGAAGTTGTGGTCTTTGCTGGTGAAGCGGGCCGGTTTGCCGGCGATGTAAGCCAGCAGCGGGCCGTTGTTGCGCAGATAAGTCTCTCCCGCCACCGTCGGAGTCCAATCGGATCGCTCGTAGGCCAACGTGAAATGCTCGAAGCGGTCGCCGAGGTAGTCGGGGCTGTAGCCCGGACGTTGCAGGTTCTCCCAGTCGGTCTTGAGCTCCTTGCGGCTCTTGTCGACGCCGTCGCGCAAGGACCAGTAACGGGCCAGTTCCCAATCCCCAATCGCCGATACGTTCCAGGTGCGCAGCGCCCGCACGTTGTTCTTGATATACTCGGCGCAGACCAGAAACTCGTCGGTCAGTTTGTCGGTGCCGATTCTATTGGGATAATCCCAGCGGTGCCAGAGTTTGCCTTCGCGGAATTGCTCGGCCTCCCAACGGAGGTTTTCTTTCTCGGCCTCCGGGATGTTGAAGGCGCGGTCGCCGAGGAACTGGGCGTTCCATTCGGCGCTGCAATACTCCCAAGGCACGACGGCGCTCCCCCACACCGCCTTGCCCTTGTAAAGACCGCGGTACATCGACCAATCCCAACTGATCGGCACTCCATACTCGCAGGTGAAGACGGGCTTCACGCCCACGGTGGCCCAGTGCTCGAACCAGTCGTCCATCTCTTGGACCGGAACCATGTTCGCATAGAAGTTGACCGTGTGCACGGGACCGACGTTGCCGCAGGCATGGTGATAGACGACGCGCGTCGGATCGAGGCGGTTGATGATCGCCTGCGCCCGCAGGGCCTGGGTCTCCTGCTCCTTCGCCTTGCCGGTGCGCGGATCGCTGGTCCCGTCGATCAATTCGGGATCCATATCGCCGTGGTAGCCCGTGTTGTGGCTGGTCGAGTAGAACACCACCGACGGATGGTTCTGCGATACGCGGACGTAGAATTCGGCCAGGGGGGCATAGCCGTTCTTCTCCTCGGCGTCGGGCTCCTTCCAATCGTAGCGGCTGAAATGCGGCTGGGTGATCCCCACCAGCATTCCCACGTCGTCGGCCGCCCGGAGCACTTCTTCGAAGCTCATGTGCGCGCCCGGTTCGCAACTGTAGTTGTGCCCATAGACCATGTTGACTCCCACGGCCTTCAACCGCGATAACTCTTCCTTCGCGCCTTCATAACAGGCCATGCTGGCCCCGATGGAAGGACTCTCCATCGGGTTGCACGAGAGGAGGATTCGGGTGCCGTTCAGATAGAAGTCGCGACCGTCGATCCACAGTTCACGGAAGCCGAATCGCACGGCGGCGGCCGCGTCAAGCACCTTCTTGTCGGCCGCCAACAGCGAAACGGCCGCTTCGTACGTGTTCTGCGGCGTATGAATGTCCCACAGCTTCTCGGCCTTCCATTTCTCCGTCACCTTGATCCGCCCGTCCTTCAAGTCGGCGGCCGTAAACGGCTTGCTCGTAAACTCGGCCACTTTCTTTCCCTTTTCGGTGATCACGGTCTGAAGAGTGTATTGGCGCCGCGGAATAGGTCCTTCAAACTCGTGTCGAAGGTGATTCCCGACATCCGCACCGACGGGTCCACCTTCACATCCGCGATCCGCGCGCCGCGGGGAGTGCTCACCAGATACACGTCGCCGCACAAGCCGCGCCGCTTCACCGATCGGTTCTGCCGTCCGGTGGGGTTGTCGTAGGAGAACTGGGCCAGCCCGGGCCGCGACACGGCGGCGACGTGCAAGCTGAGCACATGTTTGCTGCCCGGAGAACATGCCGACGTTAGATCGACTTCGCCGGCGGGAAACACCATCTCGCCGATCTTCTTCCCGTCGATGAACACGGCGGCGCGCAGAATTCAAATACTGCGCGGTCAAGACAATGCGGCGGCCGGCCCAGTCCTGCGGCACCGTGATCTCGCGCTGGTACCAGGCCACGCTCACGCGGCTAAGCGGCTCCCCCTTCCAACTGGGATGGGCGTAAACGGTCTGGCTGTCATGTTGCTGATAGTCGTTGATGCCGGGCCAGCAGCCGGGGACCTTGAAATAACCCCACTTGTCCTTCGGCGGCGCGTCGCTCTTCTCCGGCGAAGGTTGCCACTGCCACAGCCCGTTGATGCAAATGCTTTCCCGCGTAGGAGTCGTCTCGTGATAGGCCTTGCTCATGTCCCACACCGCGCGAACGCCCTCCGGCAAAGCGACGGCGGACGAGTCTTCACAAACCGCCGCACTGGCGGCCGCCATAACATACCAAACGGCAGCGAGCAGAACGTTCCAACGGCTTCTCACGGCAGGCTCCTTGGGCAAGGAAAGAAAGGTGGGAGGGATTTCCACGTGCGCCGATGAGTTTATCACGCACGGTAAGCCCTGTCAAACGTCGCGGAGGAACCAATGTCGCACTCGCCGCTCACCAACGATAGTAGCGATAGGGGTCGTCGGTCCCTTCGGGCTTGTCAAGATACAAGCCCGAAAGCCAGCCGCGTGCTGCCGGCTCCCCGTCGCCACAGCGTCGTCGCCAGCAGGCCGCCCATGCCCTTGATGTCGTTGTTCTTCAGCGCGATCACGTTGCGCCCGGCTTCAGCAGTCCGGCAGGCAGCTTGTAGCGCCGGATCGCCTGCCAATAGTCCTTCGGGTTGGTCTTCTCGGTCATCGAGCCGACGAACTGGCCGTTCAGGTACGTCCAATCCTCGTCGTCCACCGCGCCGAGCACCAGCGTGACATCCTGCCCGGCCATGTCGGCCGGCACATCGAACGCCACGCGGTACAAGAACACGCTGTTGACGTTGACCAGGTCCTTGAACTGGTTCTGCCAGGTTTCCGCGATCTTCAGATCGCGCCACTTGCTGTCGTCGTACGCGGCCGTCTCCCAGTCCTTCGGCGGGTCGGTCGGGCCGATCCACAGGCCCTTCCAGATCTTGGGCAGAACCAGTTGCTTCTCGCTGGTTTCCAGCCAAACCGCGTCGCTCACGTCGTTGAGCATGGCCCGTTGGGGAAGCGGCTCCTGCATGTTTCCCAACAGGGGCGTTTCGGCCGCCGCGCCCATGTTCGACAGCAGACGCGCCAGCGCAAAGCTGGAACGCCGGAAAGTCCACTTCAAGCTGCCGTCTTTCTGGTAATCGAACTGCCACGGCACGAGTTGGCAGAAAACGAGATTGGCGCCTTCGGCCTTCGCCAGCACTCCGCCGCCGACAGCCGAAGCCCCCTCCGATACGAGCGACAATTCCCGCGGGCTGCGATTGAACAGATCGGCCGGAGCAATGCCGGCCCACGGGCTATCGGCGGCCGGCATCGGATAGGTGCCGCAAATATAGTCGGCCTTCTTCATCGTCACCTTCAGCGGCAACGCGTCGGCTTCGTCTTGGCTAAGCCCGACCGCCAGCAGCCGTCCGCCGGCCTTCAGCCAGGACTCGATGTCCTTGCGGTTGGCGGCCAGTTTCTCGCCGCTCCCCGGCCCGGCCACGAGAACCTGGTCAGCCGTCAGCGGTCCGCCCTGGTAGTCGGCCGGCGCGAACCTGGCCTGCTCCAGATGGGTCTTGCCGGCCGCCTCGCCCACATAGAGCAGTTTGCGTTGCGGCGCCGGCTTCCACGCGGAAACGTAGCCTAGCAAATTGCCGACCAGCCGCGCGGCCGCCGGATCGCCCTCGGTCCGTCCCGTCACGTCAAGTTGGCAAAACAGGACCATTCCCGAGCCTTCGCGGTATTCCATCAATGGGGCATACTGCGTCGCGAATCCGCCGTCCAGCAGGGGCAGGAAATCGCCCGCCGCCGGCTTCTCGATCAGCACGCTGGCCACGGTGCCCTGGCATCCGCATCGCCAGGCCCGTGAGGCGGTGATGCCGCACCATTGCACTTTGGGGAACTTCACCGGGTTGTTCGTCGCCGCTTCAAGACGCGGTGGAACCGTGGTCCCTTCGCCCCGCCAGTCGTGCAGGTTGTCGGCCGTCAGGCCGGCCAACAGTTCGGCGCCGGCCGCCCGTGGAAAGACCTCGCGCAGACCATATTCCTCCGTGCGGAAGCCGAACCGCTTCTCCAGCACGTCGGTGGTTTGCTCGAACAGAACGACCTTCAGTCCCTTCCGCACTCGGCCCAGGTCGAGCTTCGGGTCGGCCATCGTCAGGGCGTGCTTCCCGATGATCAGCACGTCGTAGCCTGCCGCGTCGGCGCCCGCATCGACCGACTTGAGCGCCACTCCCAATTCCGCCAGCAGCTTCTTCGTCTCACCCTTGGGATCGAACAGGGCCACCTTCGCCGTCACGGCCGGCTTGGGCGCCGCCGGGAGGATGTTGATCGTCAGTTTGTCATTCTGCGTCTCGCCCGTGTCGAACCTGGCGGTCAACGTCAACTGATAGCTACCCGGCCTGGTCGTGGGGAGGATCACGAACTTCAGCGGCCGCCGCACTTGCTCGCCCGTCTCGATGCGGACCTGGGCGTCGCCATGGAGATTCACGACGCCGTTGGTTGAAGGAAGTTGCAACGACCAAGAACAATCGCACGTCACCGGCCGCCGGCTATTGTTGATCACGATGCATTGCTTTTCGAGCGTTTCGCCCGGCAGGAAATTATGGTCCCTGCCGGTAAAGTGCTCGGCCTTGCCGGCGATGTAGGCCAGCACGGGCCTGTTATAGCGCAGCAGGGCCTTGCCGACGACGTTGGGCGTCCAGTCCGCGTCGTCGTAGGCCAGGTCCCAGCGTTGGGTGCGGATGAAGTCGGGGCTGTAGCCCGGCTTCTGGAGAGTTTCCCAATCGGTTTTGCACGTGCCGTTCTTGGCGCCGCGGCGGGCATCCCAGCCCGTATAAACTTCCCAACGATTGAACAGGCTCACGCCCCAGGTGCGGAAGGCCGGCCAGTTGCGGGCGATGTAGGCCGCCTGCACGGCGAACTTGATCGCCGCATCCTGTTTGATCGAGTTCCCGATCGCGGCGTCGGAAAGCTGATAGGCGGCGTCGCCCTGGAACTGCGCGCCCCATTCCGTGGGGAACCACGGTCTGTATGAGCGGCCTTCGCCCCGATTGCCCGAAAAAGTCATCTGGTACGGTTCGCCGTATTCGACCAGCAGCAGCGGCTTGACGCCCTCGGTGGCCCAATGGCCGAACCAGTCGGAACGTTCCTGCATCGGCACGAAATCGAGGTAGCAGTTGAGCGTATAGGCTTGGCTCAGGTTGCCGGAGGAATGATGATAAACGGGCCGGCTCGGGTCGAGCCGCCGAATGATTCTTTCGGCCTTCAGGGCGAAGGTGGCGCTCTTGTTCAACCCGCATCTGTTTGCCTTCCGGATCGGGCCAGGGATTGAAAATGCCGTCGATTTGGTCGGGGTTCTCGTCCTCGTCATAGCCGGTCGAGTTGTGGCTGGTCGCGTACATCACGACCGAGGGATGATTCTGGGCGTGGCGGACGTAGAACTCGGCGTCTTCGGCGTAGCCGTTGTTGTGGTCGGCCTCGGCGCTGCCCCACTTGTATCGCGAGAAGTGCGGCTGCGCCAGCGTGATCAGCATTCCCGTATCGTCGCCCGCCTTCATAATCTCCTCAAAACTGATATGCACGCCGGGGCGCTGCCGTAGTTGTGCGTATAAGCGGCGTTGATGCCGGCGCCGCGGAATCGCGAAACCATCTTGCGGGCGGCTTCGTAGCTGGCCGCGTAGGCGCTCACCTCGCCGAGGTCCAGCGGCGCGGCAAAGCAAAAGAACCGCGTGCCGTTGAGGCGAAAATCGCGGCCGTCGATCCAGAACTCGCGAAAACCGAAACGAACGTTGCGGAACTCGTCCAGGAGCTTGCCGGAAGCGTCCCGCAGTTTCAGCCGCAAGTCGTATTTGTTCTGCGGCGTGTTGGCGTCCCACAGTTTGTCGGCCTTCCACGGATTGGCGAACGTGATTCGCCCGTTTTCGAGGGCGTCGCCGCGGAAAGGCTGGCTGGTGATGGTCTTGACCACTTTGCCGTCGTCCATGATTTCGCCGCCCAGCGTGTACTGCCTGGCCGGATCGAGCGACACGAGCGCCGTATCGGCCGAAATTTGCCAGCGCCGGACCGAGGTGTCGATTTTCACGTCGTCGATGCGTTCGCCCTGCGGCACGGCGTCGAGATAGACGTCGCCGCAAAGGCCGCGGAAATTGCTCGATCGGACGAAAATCGCCAGCATCTGTCTTTGGCCCGGCCGGCACGCTTCGGTCAGATCGACCTTGCCCCCGCGCGACTTGATTTCTCCCGCCCGTTGACCATCGATGTAGACGACGGCCGAGTTGTTGACGTACTGGGCGTCGAGGATGATCCGCCGCCCGGCCCATTGTTTGGGAATGTCCACTTCGCGTTGGTACCAGGCCAGTTGAACCGACTTCAGATCGAGGCTCTTCCACGCCGGATGCGGATAGTGAACCTGCGATTCCTCGCGCGCCCCCAACTCGTCGCCCAGGGCCCGGGTACCTTGAAGTAGCCCCAGTTCTCGGCCGGCGGCCGGTCGCTTCGCTCCTTTACCGGCTGCCACTGCCACAACCCATTGATGCAGACTCGCTCGCGGGTAGGCGTCGATTCGCGATACGCCTTGCCAAGGTCCCAGACGGCCTTCACACCTTCCGGCAACGCCACAGCCGGCTTGTCTTGACCCAAGGCCGGCATCGCCGCGATCATGGCCGCAGCCAGGGTAGTAATCAAGAGCCGCCGATTTCGACGCATTGTCGTTCTCCTTATGCTGTTGGTTCGACGCCGGATTGGAACCCGATCTCGTCGATCAGTCGCCGCCTGAGGGAAGGCGGCATGGCGCGGTTTTCACGACCGCCAGGTGGGATATCGAAAGTGTCCGCGGCGGGGATGGCTCTCAGCAAATTCGTCCCCTCTCCTTTGGAAGAGGGGCAGGGGTGAGGGCGCAATCGCCAAAATCACGGGCAGCCAACACATTCTCGCCGCGCGTTACCCCCCTGTCAAGCGCCGCCTGAACAAACCTTCCCTTCGGCGGCCTCGTCACAAGGCGAACCGCGTATTGCCCACCCGCCGTGACACGCCGCCTCGATCCAAGTAGTCCAACAGCGGAATGGCATATTTCCGCGTCGTATCCAAGAGATATTTGAACTGGACACTTTCCAGCCGGCCTTCCTTGCGAAGATGCTCGATCAACAGCTCGCGCCCGCTCGACGGCCTCGCAATGAAACCAGAGGCCCGCTTCCACCCGAATCAGGCGTTGGTGCTGGCAAAGGATGTCGAGAAGCCGCTTGACTTTTTCGGGAGCAGCGCCCGTGTGCAGCCCGACCTCCTCCGGGCTGGGCGGAGCAAATCGCTGCGCAGGAACAGTGCTTCCACCGCCTCCAGCAAGCGGGCATCCTCGTCCTGAAACGTGCTGCGGTGCTCGGGCAAGGCCAGTCGCCCGTTCTTCTCCACCAACCGGCCTTCACTCGCGAGCCGGGCAACCAGCCCGTCGAACACCGCCTTTCCGAAGAGCGTCAACTTTCGCAGTTGCTCCACCGGCATGCCCGGACTTTCCGGCGATTGGCGGTGAAACTCGCCGACGCCGCCCAGCATGCGCTGTTGGGCCTCGGCCGCCGTGTCGCGATGAATGTAGAATCTCCCTGCCAGCGCCAGCACGGCGCCGCTGCCGACCAGGTTCGAAAGGACTTCTCGCAGCCGGCCGGCGGGCACTTTCGTCCGCACGGCAAGCGAAAGCTCGTCGACCGCCAGCAGTTCCGCCCTGCGCACGCAGTATTCCACGAAGCGGCATTCGTCCCCTACCGACTTGGCCCGCTCTTGCAGGTCTTCGCAAACGCCCGGCCGGCTGCCTTTGAACCGCTGCTGCACGGCCTCGACAATCACGCCGCCGCCGATCGTCCGCACCGGCGACAAAGTGCGCAGCAGGAAATGGTCGCCCGGTCCGGCCACCACCGGCGTCTTCGCCCGCAACTGGATCAAGCCGGCCGCGCCCCCTTCCATCTGGTTGCCCCTGAGCGGATAGAACATCGCGGCCACGTCGGACGTGCCCGTGTGAAACCGCACTTCCGCGCCGGTCTTCAGCGTCAGCTTCTCGCGCGGCAGCAGCCGGGCCGAGCAGACGAACCAATGTTCGGGCGCGAAGTAGCCGGGCAAGGTGAGCGTATTGCCGCGGCGAATCAGGCGATGGTCCCAATGCCCGACGTTGATCGCCGCGCATTGGCCCGCCATCACCGTTTCGCTGCCTTGGCCGTAGACCTCGATCCGCCGCACCCTGCCGGTGAGATTGTGCGGCAAGAGAACCACTTCGTCGCCGACGCGCCGCGCCCGCCACGGGGATGCCGGCCACCACCGTGCCATAGCCGGGCACCGAAAAGGCCCGATCCAGCGGCAGCCGGAAAACGCCGTCGATCCGCTTCGGCTTGATCGACCGCACCAGCTTCCACAGCGACTCCAGAAACTGATCGAATCCTTCGCCCGTCACGTTCGACACGGGAAGAATGGGCGATTGCTCCAAGAACGTTCCTTGCAGGAAACGGGCCACGTTGGCCCGGATGCCTTCCCGCTCCGCCGGCGCGACGCGGTCGATCTTGGTCAAGGCGACGATGCCGTGCCCGATTCCCAGCAAGGTGAGAATGTCGAGGTGCTCGCGCGTTTGCGGCATGACGCCGTCGTCGGCGGCCACCACCAGGATCACACCGTCCATACCGCTGGCGCCGGCCACCATGGTCTTGATGAACCCTTCGTGCCCCGGCACGTCGACGATGCCCACTTGCATGTCGGCGATCTTGCAAGGGGCAAATCCCAGGTCGATCGACATCCCCCGCTCTTTCTCCTCCTTGAGCCGATCGGTTTCGCAGCCGGTCAGCGATTTGACCAGGGCCGTTTTTCCGTGGTCGATATGTCCCGCCGTGCCCAGCGTGATGTTGACCTGTTCCAAAGCCGTGCCTCCTCCGCTGGCGACAATGGGGACTGGCTCCGTCGCCTCAATGAAGCTCCGTTCCGCAAAACAGTGTTTTTGGCGACGGTGCCTGTCCCCTTTTTCGCCGCGGTTGTCGGGAGAGACGGTGGCACACCCAATACGCCCGTTCACGGGCGTTTCCACCGTAGGCGGTATTCGGCCCGACGTTCACGTCGGGTTGGCTAAGCCCCCAACCGCTGTATTGTCAACCCGTTTACGGGGTTCCTTTCATTTGCTCGATCCTGATGAATAAATGCGCCGGGCGTATTGATAATTCTCTGTCGCACACACCGATGCGCAACTCCTCAACCTGCGGCGTCAGCAGTATAAGCGTCAATAAATCGCCATCAACCCACTTGAAGAGCAATACCTCTTCACGCTCCTTCGGGGGCAGCGCTGGAGACGCTGCGGGCGCTACTCTTTGGGGAAGGGAAGCCACAGGTTGCCCTTCATCACGCCGCGATCGGGGTGGATCGGCCAGGGATAATGGTCGTCGTCGCGGCAAATCTCTATCACCCCTCGAATGTCTCCAAGCGTGTACGGCACACGTAGGATTTTCTGGTCAGCATCGGTCCAATCGGCCTTCCCAAGAGTGAATTTGGAAGATAACTCGTGCGGCTCAATGTCGAAGCGCGCCGCGAAGCCATGCGCGGGCAAGCCCCCAGGTGGATCCTTCCATGCAGCGCGACGCCAAACGCTTATACTCAGCCCGCCCTGATCCTTGCTTATCACATAGCTTTGTGTGCTTCCGTTCTCGGACTGTATTGTACCTGCACTCGCGATTTGCTTGGGATCAGGCGACACAAGTATGGCGGCGTTCGGGAAATACTTGGTCTTTAGGATATGCTTCATGAAGTCAAAGTATGAACTCGCGATCTTCGCGGCGGCGGCGGAAGTGTCTTTACCTTTGGCATGCGCCGCAGACCATTCGTCGCATGCGGCGTGAAATGACTTTTCAGCGTCTCTCGCAGCCGCGAGACGATCGACCTTATCCCCCGGCGATCCCTTTTCTCGATCCGTCCCGTCTGGTTGTGCCCCGACGTGGTCCCTTGGGGCCTCGGCATTGGAAATGACGCTACCTGAGACGGATTTGGGTATCTTGGCGTCCGCGTCGCTTGGATTACCACCGAAGAGAGGAAAAAGGCTGCACAAAATGGCAATTTCCCCGAACATGTTCACCCACCTGGGACGACCAACGCAAGGCGTGCTGGCCAAGCATGCGCGTTCGATTATATCCCGTCTTCCCATGTTTGCCAACAACAACCCGCTGCCGCACCGTCAAGAAGTCGCCATTGCTTATGGCGCGATGGCAGCGCGGCGGGAAAGGCGTTTTCGGCGACGACGGGACGGTGCTTCACGGGATTCTTCTTCCCGTTGCTCAAGCCGGTGTTCGGGATGTACGGCAACCCAGCGATCCGGCAGTGGGGCTTCCAGGGCGGTGGTGTCATCGGGGGCAATAGCCGAAATCCGTCGCAGCACCTCCGTCAGGTACGGCCACACATCCACGCAGTTCCGCCGGGCACTTTGCACCAGCGTGTAGAGTGTCGGCGCCGTCTTGCCGCCCTTCTCACTTCCAAAGAACAGGTAGTTCTTTCTTCCGATTGCCACTGGCCGCAGAAGCCTCTCGATCACGTTGTTGTCTATTGGAATCCTGCCGTCACTGGTGTATCGGACGAAGGCGTCCGAGCGGTTCAGCACGTAGTCGATCAACAGTGGCAGGCTTTCTTTCGTGTGCCACGTTACGTGGAGGTTGATCTCGCTGTAGCAGCGGCTCATCAAACGCTCACCGTTTGCCTTGGTACAAGGAGGCTCGTAAACGAGCCTGACATTCGTCTCCGTCGCCTCCTTACAACCCGCTGTGAACGGCGGGCCGATTACCGCTTCGCGGCAAGGGCGGTGAACGACCCTGCAAACGCAACTCGATTCTAACCATTCACGGCCCGGGGCCTGGCTCATTTTTCGGCCTCGTGCGGCCGAAAATACGCCTGTCCCCTTACCGGCCCCGCAGCGCCTGCACCAGCGCCGCCACGAGCACTTCCTCCTCGCCGTCCAACAGCGTCCGCGGATCGACCAACACCTGGCCTTTGTGGACCCGCGCGAAGACCGGCGGCGTGTGACGGCGAAGCCGCGCTGCCAATTCGCCCGCCTCGACCGTCTCCGATTGGACCGCCACCAGCCGGGTGGCGAGACTTTGCGTCGGCAGCGAGCCGCTGCCCATTTCGGAAAAGCCCTCGGTCGTGGTCACCTTCGCCGCCGCCGCCTTTTCGGCGATCGCCGCGGCGATGCGTTCGGCCTGGGCCGCAATTTCCGCCAGCCCCCGGCAAAGCATCCGCAACGTGGGCACCTCGCGGAGCGCAAGCGACTCGTCGAGGAACAAGCCGAGCGTCGCCTCCAAGGCGGCCAGCGTGAGTTTTCCGACCCGCACGATCCGCGCCAGCGGATTCTTGCGCACCGCCTCGATCAAGGCAGCCTTGCCGAGAATGATTCCGCCTTGGCCCGCGCCGATCAGCTTGTCGGCGCTGCATGTGACCAGGTCGGCTCCGCTCTGCACCGATTCCTGCAAGGTCGGTTCCTTGTCGAAACCGAATTGCGAAAAGTCCACAAGCGGCCCCGCCCCGACGTCGTCAATGGCCAGAATTCCGCGTGCCCGCGCGATCCGCACCAGTTCCGCCAGCGGCGCCTCCGCCGTAAACCCCGAAATCTTGTAGTTGCTCGGATGCACGCGGAGAATGGCGGCCGTGTTCGGCGTGATCGCCTTCTCGTAGTCCCGGGCGTGGGTCTTGTTCGTGGTTCCAACCTCAACCAACTTCGCCCCGCTGGCCGCCATGACATCAGGCAGGCGAAACGATCCGCCGATCTCGACCAGTTGCCCGCGCGAAACGATGACCTCCTTGCCGCAGGCAACCGTGTTGAGCACGATCGACGTGGCGGCCGCGTTGTTGTTCACGACGGTGGCCGCCTCGGCCCCTGTCAGTTGCCGCAAGAGCTGCTCGATCCGCCCATCGCGCCGAGACCGCTGGCCGGTGGCGATGTCGGCCTGTAAAAGCGAGTAGCCGGATAGCTGTTCGGCGATCTGGCGCACCGCCTTGGCCGGCAACACCGCCCGCCCCAACGCCGTATGCAGAATAATGCCCGTCGCGTTGATCACCTTGCGGTAATAGGGCCCGACGGCCGTCTCCACCCGCTGCCTGGCCTCCGCCAGGATCGTCCTCCGCAGGCTATCCGGGTCGAACTCGTCGTCGGCCGCTTCCAGCAGCCGGTCGCGCATCCGATCGACGGCCGCCCGAACCGATTCCACCACAATCCGTCTTGGAACTTCCGCCGGCCAGCCTTGCGATTCCGCCTCTTGGAGCAGAATCTCGACGGAGGGGATCCGGGCCAAAAGATGCTGCTTTTCCGACGGCATAGTCCACCCATTTGGGTTCACGGGGACTGTCCCCTTCGGCCCTCATTTTAGCCCACTATCTTGTGATTGATCAAGCCGCCCGGTACGATGGACGCACCAACCGATTATGGCGGTTCCATGACGGGTCCTCTTTTTCTCGGGAGCATATCATGAGGCAAATCGCGGGCGTTGATCTTTCCGACGTTCAGGCCGTCTACAACGGGCCGGAAGGGCAGTTGTGGGAACTTGTGATGGGCCAGCAGATCCACATCGGCGGATTCCGTTCGTCGATGGAACTGGCCGAAAAAGCGGGCATCGGCTCCGGCATGTCAGGCGTCGATCTCTGCTGTTGCAGCGGCGCCGGAATGCGTTTCCTCGTCCGCTTCCGCAACGTGGCGCGGATGCACGGAGTCGATGCCACGGAGACCGTCATCGAACAAGGCCGCCGCCGCAACCAGTCCGAAGGGCTCGCCGGGCGAATCCAGTTCACGCTCGCCGATGCCTGCCATACCGGACTGCCCGGCGCCGAGGCCGATTTCGTGTGGGGCGAAGACGCCTGGTGTTACGTGACCGACAAGCGGCAACTGATCGCCGAAGCGGCCCGCCTGCTGAAACCGGGCGGCGTGATCGCTTTTACCGACTGGGTCGAAGGGCGCAACCCCTTTACCGACGGCGAATCAGACCGCTATCTGAAGTTCATGAAGTTCCCCAACGTCCTCGGCCTCGACGATTATGCGGCGCTGCTGAAGGGGCAGGGTTGCGAGGTGCTGACGGCCGAAGACACCGGCCAATTCGCTCGCCACGTTAACCTCTATCTCGACATGTTGAACATGCAGTTGACGTATGACGCGCTGCGGCTGATCGGTTTCGATACGGGCCTGATGCAATCGTTGGCCACGGAAATGAATTTCCTCCGCGACCTGGCCCATGCCGGCAAAATCGCCCAAGGCCGGCTGATCGCCCGCAAGAAAGCCTGACCGGGAAAATTGCTCCCCTCGCCTTCCAGGAGGGGGTTAGGGTGAGGGCGAAAAATGTGCCTGTCCCCGGGCCGTGAACGGTTGCGCCAGCAGTAGCACCCGCGCGAATCAATAGTTGAATGTCAAACGCCCCTCATCATACTCTCTCAAGACCATTTCGGCAGAAAGGGAACATTGGCCTTGTGCGTCCCGTAGAGCTTCCAATACAGGGCGCGCAATATCGGGCAGCCATTGGAGACAATGTGAGGCAGCCCAACAACGCACATGAGTGTTGGCATCGCTGATTAGTGACATGAGACATTGCCGGCCTTGTTCGGTCTCCCGAAGAATCTTGTAGCAGGCGTGTAACTCGTCGTGGCACTTGTTGGCACTCTTCGGGTCCGAGATGTCCCCAGTTCCGCTTGCGGCGTCGCGGTATCGCACCGTCAAGTCTTTCAAGGTATCCATGACGTGTCCGCTGCCGCGTGCAACGATCCGCTGCCAAGGACCAGCACCGCCAGAAGCGCAGCGAGCCAGCCGAGATCCGCCGCCGGATTGGGCGGCAGAGGCTGACGGTCCGCGCACGTGGCCGCGGGCTCGCCCTACGATGGTCTGGCTGCACATCCCTGACGCCATGACGTCGGCTCGCCTTCCGTGGAAACAGCCGGCAGTTGCTCGCCTGGTGGCCGAGGCAAGCTACCTCAGGTATCGGACCCGTTTTTGGCGCGAGGCCATTATTTCCGGGCGAGGTAGTGTTTTGGTATCAAAGACTTTACGTTCAATGATGCCACTTCGGAGTTATCAAGCACCGGACGCATGGGCCGTGCCCGGATCGTCGTCGCAAGGGGCAGATGGTATCTTCTTGCCTGCCAAGATGTTGGCGCACAATCCGTCCGGAATTTGATCGGGAGTCGCTCCTCGGCCATCCGAGGTGAAAGCGAGGCCAGCAGACAAGTCAAATGAGGAAGCTTGGCACAACATCGACGACAGTGTTCTTGGGGTGCTGTCGTAACGTTCCCCTCAGGGACACAATCGTCTCCCTTGGCAGATTCCGGTGCCTCTACCCCAAGTCCACGACGGGTTCTTGCTGCTGTGAAACGTCCTCGATTTCAAAGAATTCTCGGCTCGGGAAACCGAACGTGCGGGCCACAAGATTGGATGGGGCACTCTGGAGGCGGTTCTGATAATCTCGCACGTTGGCGTTGTAGAAACGGCGGGATCGTTGAATCCGGTCTTCGGTATTGGCAAGCTCCGTCTGGAGCGCCAGATAATTTTGATTCGCCTTCAGGTCGGGGTAATTTTCCGCCACCGCAAATAGCTGCCGTAGACCCCGAACCAACTCGTTCTCATCACCAGCCTGCGATTGCGGCGAATCGTGATTGCCCATCGCCGTCGTGCGGCTCCGAGTCACCCTCTCTAGCACCTCTCGTTCATGTTTGGCGTAGCCCTGCACGGTGTTGACAAGGTTGGGAATCAGATCGTAGCGGCGTTTCAATTCCGTATCGATATCCGCCCAGGATTCATCGCACGAATGGCACTTGAACTTTTGTAAGTTGTTTCGCGGCAGTTGATATGGACAAAAATGGCCTCACTTGTCATTAGGGTGGTTCACAACTCTCACCCTGGCAAGGAGGCCAAAAATGTATCGCTCGTTGCGCACAGCAGTAGCGGAGGTCCGCCGTCATGGCGACCTGTACTTTGCGGCATTGCTGCCTGAAGATCATATCTTAAAGGCGTTCGATCGTGCAAGATGGTTTTGGCAAGGATGGATTTACACGCCCGCTGTCACGGTGTGGGTGTTCCTTTCCCAATGTCTCAGTGCCGATCACTCCTGCCGCGAAGCGGTGGCGCGACTGGGGGCGTGGCGGATCGGTCGCGGCCAGAAGCCCTGCTCCCCGGATACGGGAGCCTACTGCACAGCGCGCGACAAGCTCCCAGAGGCAGCCTGCCACCAGTTGGTTTGCTAGACCGGTAGCGAGTGCGAGCAACAGGCCGCAGAATCTTGGTTTTGGCACGGGCGCAAGGTTCGCGTCGTGGACGGCACGACGGCGACCATGCCCGACACAGCGGAGAATCAAGCGGCCTATCCCCAACAGAAAACCCAAAAGGCCGGTTGCGGCTTTCCCATCGTGCGGTTGGTGGTGGTGTTCTCGTTGGCCGTGGGCACGGTGCTCGACGCGGCCATCGGCAAATACGAAGGAAAACAGACCGGCGAAAACAGTCTCTTTCGCGGACTGCATCACCTGCTCGACGATGGCGACGTGGTGCTCGCCGACCGCTATTTCGGCGGCTGGTGCGACATCGCACTGCTGCGTCAGCGCGGCATTGACGTGGTCGTCCGCAAGCACCAATTGCGAGCCACGGACTTCCGTATGGGCACACGCTTGGGCAAGGACGATCACCTCGTTTGCTGGAGCAAGCCGCCGCGGCCAGAGTGGATGAGCGCCGAGCAGTATGCGGCTCTGCCCAGCGAGTTGGAACTTCGTGAAGTTCGGGTCCGTGTGCGGCAGCCGGGCTTCCGCACCAAGAGCATCCTGGCGGTGACCACGTTGCTGAATCCTCAAGAGTACTCGATTGACGAGATTGCCGTACTGTACCGACAACGCTGGCAGGCGGAGCTTCATCTGAGGAGTATCAAGATCGTCCTGCAAATGGACCACCTGCGATGCAAGACCCCCGAGCGCGTGCGGAACGAAATCTGGACGCACCTCCTCGGCTACAATCTCATCCGCGGCATGATGGCCATGGCAGGCCACGGCGCGGACATTCCGCCATGGTGCATCAGTTTCAAGGGGGCCCTGCAAACGCTCAATGCGTTTCTGCCCATGCTTCATGACGGCGTTGACCTGGATTGCTGGTGCCGAACGCTCTTGGCGGCGACCGCGTCGCACACGGTGGGCAACCGTCCCGACCGCATTGAACCGCGCATGCGCAAACGCCGACCGAAACCGTACAAATGCATGCGCGAACCGCGACAGAATTACCGAAACCGAATGCTGCATGGACGTTAGAAAAGTTCAAGTGCCATTCGTAGAATGTCCCCTTTGTTGCCTCCCGCCGAACGGCAACATAGTCCTAGTGCAAGCCTTAGTCAATCCGACGTCCCATTACAACAACGTCGCGGTTGATCATTTCGACGACGAGGGAAGCGTCACGTTTGGGCACAAGATACTCCCCGAGTACGCAGGGCCGCACCCCAACGGGCGAGCGTCGCTCGGTGACCGCGAGTATGAATCCAATATTGTCTGCCCTGCTGCGAATACGTGGAGCATAACCGTCGCTGCCGACTATCAGGTCGCCAATGAGATAACGGGCCAATACTCGGACTACATCCTAGGCTGCGTCAGCTTTACATGGTACGATGCACTTCGTGACGCGGTACTGACAGTACCCCCTGTTCCTGCTTCCCCTGGCGTTCCGCCAACGGTCATTAGGGAGCCAACCCTAGAGACCGTATCCAGGACGGCTGTACTCCCTGACGCTCTATGGAACGAAGCGCTGAAGAACTGGAGAACTGGTAGGACGTGATGCATAGGTGCAAGCCGGATTGGGTGCTAATGCTCAGTGGGGTGTGACAATGTCTACAAGCGTTCGCGCTGTCCGAATAGTTGGTGGGTGTCTGCTTACGGCATTGTTTTGGTATGTGGCGACCTATGTATTGATGATGGACTGGCGACGGTCGGCGTTTGACCCGGTTGCCCGTCAATATACCACCCAAAGCGCGTATCGGTTCGCGCCGTTTGTTGGATTCCGGCCGAAGTCGTCGAATTATCACAACATTTTCTTGGTACAGCCTCGCGTTTGTTGGGCGAACCGAGTTTTCTGGCCAATAGACTTGTTTGCCTGCCAGAAGGTAGATTCTTCCAAGCTCATTTTCGAGCATGGCATTGACACGGAGGAATTATCGAAATGAAATCCCGGTTTGCCATTCGATCAATTCTGGCAATGGTTCTTTTCCTTGCCATCCTCCTTTTGCTCGTGCGCCTGTCCGCGTCGTCAGATGGCTTCGCACAACTTCCCAATGCAATTGGTGGTTTTGCTTTCTGGCTTGTCCTCTTCATACCCACGTGGGTCCCGTTGTTGTTGATGGGCAAGGAGGCCCGTAGGCAAGCTGAGGTTCGCCCTTTTTTGGCGACGTTTCCCTCGCTGTGGTATTGTTTCCTTGTTGTGCTCCCCGAAGCGGTGCCGGCACGTTCATCGGCGCCTCGCGTTGTCGTGCTCGGAATCGTTTCCGCGATCAGTTTACTCGTCGCATGCCCAATTCTGGCGTTGTGCGCGCGGCGGTGGTGGCGAATTCTTGTGGTGCCTCTCGGTATCGCAATTGTGGCTGGAACTATTTCGCTCGATATAATCGCCTGGTAAGATACCTTTGGGTTTCCCGTTTTGGGAAGAAAACGGGAGGTCCGATATCGGTAACATGGGAAGAGTGCATCGGACATCGTTATTCGATGAGGAGGTTGCGATTCCCAGCTCTGGGACGGCCATCCGGACGATAGGCGGATTTTAAATAAAACCGCGGAAAACCGACCGTGGTGCAGGTACGAGTCGCACGCCATTGGCCGGCGGCCTTGCCTGCCGGCTAGGGCGACGGGGCCTTGCCGACGTCCTTCACAGGGATCAACTCGACGATCTGCCGCACGGCGGGCTGGCCGGGGACCGTGAAGATGGCCCACTGCCGGTCGCCGTGGGCCACAATCGGTGCGCACAGTTCGGCGTCCGGGGTGGGCGGGTCGAGAGCGCATTGGCGCAGCACGTCGCCGCTTTGCGGATCGAGCCAAACCAAGACCGGGCGAGTCAGCGGATCCTCATCGTCCGGCACCTCCAGCCGCACGCAGAGAATGCCGCCGGGCCGGCCGCAAACGATCGGATCGAGCCGATAAGAAATGTCGCGCCGCCAGAGGACCTTGCCGGTCTCTGTATCCAGGGCCAGCAGGCCGCCGGTGGTGCCGACGATCAACCGTTTCTCGATGCGGCCGGCCAGCGCGGTGATCTCCGGCAAGGGCTGCCGCCAAATGAGTCGGCCATTGTCCACATTCAGGCATTCCACGGCCCATACGCCCGGTTGCGTCACATAGACGCGACCGTCGGACACCAGCGGCGGGCTGGGCATCTGTTGGTGCCAGAGCAGCGACCGTTTCGCCTCGTCAGGCGAAGCGGCGTAAGGCGGCGGCGCAAAAAGCTGCCGGCGGAGCCAGCGGACGCGGCCAGGCAACTCGGCACAGATCACCGTTCCGCCGAGGCTGGCGATGACCTTGTCAGCGACGGCCACGGCCCGGCAATGCAGTACCCGATTGCAATAATCATGGAAATCGGCCAACGCCGCCTGGCTCCGCACCTGGCCCGTGCCCGGATCGAAGCCCACCAGGGCCACGTCGAGCTGGCCGTTGAACGGTTGCCTGGCCGTGATGGCAAACAGGTTCTGGCCGATCAAGAGCACATTGGAAATGGCCGAGCCGGCCGCCTCGCCGCTCCAGACGGGTTTCCCGCTGGCCGCATCGAGGCAGACCAATTCGCTTTGCTGGTCGCTCAACCGCCGCACGTAAATCCGCTGGCGGTCAACCGTGGGCGTCATTGCCGCCAACGACCAGCGAAAATCGGCCGGCGGCGGCGGTTTCTTGTCCTTCTCTTTCTCCTTTTCCTTTGCCTGTTTCGCCTGGCGGGCCGCCTTCTTGTCCGGCTCCTCGGGCGGGGCCGGTGGCGCCGGCTTCTTCTGCCGCCAGCCGATCGCGCCCGTCTTCAAGTCGATCGCCGTCTGTTGGACCTGGTCGGTCACGATCATCTGTTGGCCGCTAACGACCGCCGCGAAACGGCGATCGACGCCTCCCAGGCCGCCGGGCATGGCGTCGTCGCGGCAGGCAATGCGCAAAAGGCTTGACTTCATAACGGCCGGGGGCCGGGCAGGGGAACGGGGCGTCGGCCCCATCGCGATCGATGCCGGCCGTGTCGCCGAGCTTCGCGCGGGCTTCTCGCACGTTGCCCACCAGTTGCTCGAACTCCGCCGCGCTCATACGGACTTCGCCGAGGTTCACCGGCGCGGTGACCGGCTGGCCCACGTCGCGCCCCATCAGGGCCTCGGCCAGGCGGAGCCGGGCGAGCGCCTCGTGGCGATAGGCGGGCACGAGGTCGGGCAGGGCCTCGCGGTAGTGACTGGCCGCCTGGGCGACACGCCCCATGGAGAACTCGCGGTCGCCCAGCCAGGCATGGGCCGCAGCAGCCGCCTCCGTGCCCGGGAACTGGTACGTGATCGCCTCGACGGCGGCCGGATCGTCGTCGGCAACCGCCTCGCGCCGACGCAATTGGCCCAGCTCGCCGAAATGCTTTCGCATCGCGTCGCGCAGTTCGGGCACGTCTTGCATCCTTCGCGCAATGGTGATCGGCAACGACACGAACAGTTGCGGGTCTTTCACGTCGGACACCAGGCCGAGCCCTTGCGAGGCCGACATGTTGCACACGGTCTGAGCGGCCTCGCGGTAAGCCCCGGTCTCCATGGCGGCTTCGAACTCGCCGAGTACGTTGTAGCTTTCCTTGCCCAGATGCTCGTTGAGGGGATCGCGGACCGATTGTGCCGCAGCGGCGCGGCCCGGCCCGCCCGCCTTCTGGCCGTAGCGCGCGGCCTGGGCCTCGCCCCACGTCAACAGATGGAACGTTGTGCTCAACTCGCCGGCCCAGGGGAAATAAGAAAACGGAAGCTCCGAGAGCCGCAGCCAGTATCGCGTCTGGCGGCAGAAATCGGCCGCCTCGGTCCAGCGCCCGGCCTGGATCAATTCTTCCAGCTCATGGTGGATAAGGGCCGGAGAAAACACCTCGGCATCGACCGTCCAGGCCGGCATCTGGAAAACGGCGTTGCGAACCATGCGGCAGCCGTCGGGCGTGCCGCGGCGGATAAGCTCCTTGCCCCAGCGAAGGTAATACCGCTGGGCCGGGCTGTGATAGTCGATGACGGAACTGAGCGTGCAGATTTCGTCGAGCGCCTCCCACGTCGAGGCCGTGTCGGCACCTTCCCCGATCACCACATCGGCCAACTCGCCCAACAGCGCGTCATAAGGCAATGAGGCGGCATTTTCGCAGAGCGCACGGAGGATGCACGCGCACCGCCAGGCGGGCGCGGAGACGTCGGCGGGCTTTTGGTCGGCGACCATTTGCTCCCAGTCGGCAAGGTCTTTGGCCTTTGCGGGCGACGGCGCGCGGGCCAGAAGCGCCGGCGCCGCCAGCGACATCAGCGCGTCGAGCCGCCGGACTTCGAGATGTCGCAGCCGGATGCCGCGCCGCTTGTCGTTCGTTTTGACATACAGGCCGATCGAGGTGCACGCGCCGCCGGCAACGCGCGATCGCTGAGGACATCGCTCGCTCCACACGACGCCGTCGGGGCTCACGGACAATTGGGCCAGGCCCGCCCCCAGCACCACGCGCAGCCATTGCGGCCGCCCGACATATGAGACGCCGGACGGTGGATGCCAGCTTTCGGGCAGGGCCACGCCCATCCGTCCGGTCTGCTGGTCGCGAAAGAAATCCATGTTGGCCAGCTCGTGCCCGTCGGCCGCGGCAAAATAGACACCCGTGCCCGGATCGGCCGCGTCAACTTCGAAAATGTACTCGTAGAGTCCCGGCGGGAGCGTCAAGGCCTTGGCACGCGTCACGTCATTGCTGGCCGACGCGGTGAGTTCGACGGAGCCGTCCGGCAGGCGGTCGATCGCGCCTACCGATTTGCCCCGCGGCGGGGACAGGTCCCAGGAGAGTTTCGCCGGTCGCTCGGCGATGACCGTAGGGCGAGCCGGAGCCAACGATAACGGCGCCGGCGGCGAGTGAAGCATGGCCAGCCCGTGCACCGCCGCATTGCCCTCCAAGTAGATTTCGCCGGGCAGCCCCTCGAAGGGCACGCACATCAACATCAGGTCGCCGCGAGTGAGCACAAGCTTGCCGTCTTGGATGCGGATTTCCACCGTGCCGCACTTGCTGCGCGTGTAACGCGCGGCGTCGCCGGCCCAATGCACGTACGTGTCGGGATCCGGTTCCTTGCCGGTTCGCGTGACGCCGTAGGCCATCCACATCAGGAGGTGCTCGCGATAGCAGCGCAGCACAACGCCGCGGTCGCCGTTCCAAAACAGCAGCCGCAATTGCTTCGCCCAATCGGGAACATCGAAGTTGATCCGCAGCACCGAGTCGGATTGCCAGGCGGCCTTGAGGCGGAACAAACCATTGAGCCGCTGAGTCACGGGCGTGTTGCCGTAATTGCGGTCGGCCTTGACGCTGGTTTCTTTGCCCGGCATGGGCTCCAACAACTCGCTGAGCTCGTCGACGCCGATAAAGCCCTGGGAATAGTCGAAGTCGCCGAACCAGGGCTGGCCGGCGGCCGTCGGCTCATCGTCGGCTGCGGCGATCCGCCCCGCCAGGCAAAGCCCCAAGACGACGGCCGGTAAGATGACGCGACGGCAATAGCAACTCACGGCGTTTCCTCCGGCAGCAGCGTCAGGGTAACCGGTTCGACGGGAATGGGCGGCTCATCGGCGGTCGCAAAGAGCCGGAACCGACCGATGGCCGAAGGCTGCCGTTGGTGAAGGTACCAGAGAGAGACGATCACCGTACGGCCGCTGGCATCGACCGGCTGCTCCAGCGTGAAGACGGCCGCATGCGGCAGGAGCGTCTGACCGCTGGGCGACCAGCCCTTGGAACGCGGCTCGGAGTTTGCCAACGCCAGGCGCGGCGAATTCTCGGCCTGAGGCCGACGTTCGGGCGCAGCCTCGGCCAGGCCGATTTCACTCGCCCCGTCCGTACGAAACTCGGCAACCGGCAGCGGGGCCTGCGCCACGTCGCGCTGCCAGGCCATCGTGCCGTCGGCGGCCAATATGCTGACGCGGAAGTCGCGTAACTGCTCGGCGCCGGCATCCGTCCGGTTGAAGACGACGATTCGCTCGATCGGCTGGTTTTCACCCAGATCGACCTCCCACCAAGGGTCGTCGGTGTCGGCGGCCGTGCAGGCGATGCTGCCCGACTTGGCGTCGCCGGCCGTATTGCCGTCGATGGCCCGTTGTGCCGCAGCCTCGGCATCGGTGCTGGACTGCTTCGCCTTTCCACGGCGGGCGACGTTTTGGCCGTTGCTGAACACCTGCACCTCAGCCAGCGCCAGCGACGGCCGCTGCGGTCCCGGCAACTCGATACGAACGCGGCTTCCCAGCACGGGCGGGGCATCGACGGCAGCGGTGGCCGCCTGGAACCGCGAGAGGATGAAGGCGCCGTCGCTGAGAGTGCCCGAGCCGCCGCGCGGCAGCGAGGGGCTCGGCAGGGCCTCCAGCCGCAGCGCCGTGATCCTGGGCAGTTGCGTCCGCCCCTCGACCACGTAAACGTCGCCTGCCGCGGCCGGCTTGGTGACCAGCGTCGAGCCGTCGCTCTGTCGCTTCACCGTCGCTCCTTGCAGCGAATAGATCGTTGCCGGGTCCAACGGGACCCACCGGGTCTGCGTCGTCGGACGGTTGCCCACTTCCAGCGTTTGCCAGGCGACGCGGTCCTGCTCGTCGGCCGGGGAATAGAGGACTTCCAGCGGCGTCTTGAGCACGCGGCAGTTCTGCAGCGGCACGGAAAACCGCTGCGAGGCGGCGGCGTAGTGGATCGCCGTTTTGGCAATGGTGCGGCCGTCGGCGCGGACGGCCAGGTGGCCCGCTTTACCGGTCCGCGACGCGAGCCGCACGAAGATCGTCAGCACATCGTCGTTTTCGGCCAAGGGGCGCTGCAACGACAGCACCAGCGGACGGGCGCCGGTGGCAGCGGCAACGGTGAAATGTCCCTCTTCGCGGTTGTTGTTCTCCTCCCATTCGACTTGGAGCCGCGGGCGTCCGCCCCCTTCCACGCGGACATCCCAGCCATCCCAGGCGGGCAGCAGTCGCGCGCTGCGTTTGGACACCTCGTCCTTGAGCTTCGCCGGGTCCAACAGCAGGAGCGGTTCGAGCCAATCGAGCGTGTCGCGGATGTCCAAGGGGTCGGCGCCGGGCGGATGATTGCCTGCATCGGCGTCGGCCGCCAGGACCAGCGATTTTTGTCCAGCGGCAGGCCCGCCCAACGCCAGCGTGCCCGTATCGGCCGATTCCGCCGAGCCGATGAGGTGAGCGCTCGCAAACAGCGGCGTTCCTGCCGGCTCGTTGCAGTAGATCAATCCCCGGGCGCAGCCGCCGCTGCCGGCCATCCGATCCAGCCCGATCCGCGTGCGAAAGCCTTCGACCATCTCCGGCAGATCGAACCACAGATGGTTGGTGGCGTGAACGCCAAGTCCCCAGCCGTATTCTCGATCGCCGTTCTGGAGCGGACCGCCCTGCACGTTGCGGTCGGCCTGCCAACTCCATCCGCGGCCGAGGATCGGGTGCTGCACGCTGCGGGAGGGCTCGATCCGAGACAACGGCACCTCGTGCGGCGCGAAACTCCACCAGTTGCGGATCGTGGCAAACCGCACCCGAAGCGGATCGAGGCTCCACGCCGGCTGGACGACGTGCCGCCACTGCGAAGACTCCTTCTCGTTGCCGATCGGCAGAATGTGCGACCAGGCCGGCGAAACCGTCGCCCACAGCCCGTCGCTCGTCTCCAGCCGGACCAATCGCCCGGCGCAGTCGGGATCGAGCCGGGCCAACTCGTCGTAGTAGGCATCCCACGGGTCGCGGCGCGGCAGTCGCAGCTCGACCATCTCGGCGAAGGCAACCTGGTGGAGGCCGTCTTCGGTCAGCAGCACCACGCCCTCGTTGTCCCACCGCAGGCGGCGGAAAGCGAGCCGGCGGCCGTCGGCGCAGAGCACGGTGCTCGGCGGCAGATGCCTTTCCGTTTCGCCGCGGAGCACGATGCGGCGAATCGCGCCGGCATCGATGCGCACCTGGCTGCGCGTCACCGCCCGGCGCGAGGGCTCGGCGTCGAGCCGCGATTGAACCACCGCGATCCACTGGCCCGGCGCACCGCCCCACTGCATGTCGCGCGGCTGGCAGGCGATCAACTGGCCGGGCAGCCGGTCGCCGCCCACCAGTTCCACGAAGCCCGCCGTGTCGTCATTGACCGTGTCGAGGTCCGGATCGTGGTTGTGCAGCCAGCGGAGCGGCCGGTCCGGATCGAAGAGGTTGACGCCGTCCAGTTGCGGTTGGCCCTTGTCGGAATTCCAGCCGGTCACCGCGTCGCCCTCGATTCGCGTGCCGTCGGCAAACATGGCCACATAGCGGGCGCCCGGCGAGCCGCCGGCGACGTTGGCCATCCCGATCGCGATGATCGTCAGAAGCAGCGGCAACGGGCGGGGCATGATGTCGGGCAGGATACGGGACGGCGGGGCAGGCGCAGATCCCCGCGGCGCCGCGGGGACCCGCTTCTTCCGCTTATTATAGCCGACAGGCCGGCGAAATACGAACCGCGCCGGCTGCAGAGGGGTAGTGGGTCGAGAGTGTGTTGCTGATGTGTTTTTCCTAATTCTTGTTCTCGTCGTGTTCAAGCTTCGCCTGCTCGAACCCGCCGGCTGGAATCTCACCTATGTTTCTCAAGCGAAAGAACGCTTTGGGATCTCGCTTGTCTTTTTCGAATGGCTTGAACCGAACGTACTGAAAGACTTTGCGTTCAGTCAGGTCAAACAGGAGCCTTTTTGCGCTCTGCCACGAGGTATTAAGCAGCTTGCTGGCATCACTGATCGTTATCTTGCCGTGCTCGGCAGCCCAGTTTACGGCTCGAATTTCGGCTTCCGTGAATCCCGTTGCGATTGCCTCCGCTACCACTTTGGAAACGTCTCGGTCAATCCAGGCCCGCCGCTGTTTGATCTTGTTTCGCAAAACAACCCGAACGAGGGCGCTGCCGACTTCGGAGCGATTTTGATTAAACTCCGGTTCTGGCAGGCTCATCGCTGCCATCGTGTCGCGAATACGTCGTGTTCCTTCATGGGCGCACTTGACGTATTCCAGATAGAACATCGCATCCATCAACTTGGGGTTCCGCGGATGGTGCATGTCGTAGATATTCTCAGGCGTCACAAGGGGAGGAAAGCCCCCGGGACTTTCCACGACCAGCCGATCATCGAACATCTTGACGAAGATCGGCATGTTCTTCAAACCATTCCCGTATGACCGGTGCACGCAAGCGTTCACTACGGCTTCGTACCATGCGACCTTCGGATACTCGGGAAGAGGGTAGAACTTGCCCGTGGCATCAAGTGGAGAAAAGGTCCGAAGTTGCGATTCCAGCCGCCCCTCCACCTGCTGAATAAGTGCGGGAACCGTTCCCTCAAGGACCTCGTCTTTGACGGCGTTATACTTTTCCCCCGTACCCTCAGATTCACCTTCGAACCGCTGAAAACGAATCTTGCAGCCCGGCATTGATCGCAGTGGATCGCGCGAAAAGAGCAGGAGGCAAGCATAGTTTGGTTCGAATCGACCGCGGACACCCCTACCAAGATGCCGCAAGATCAAGACCTCTTCGGTTGTCAACGACGGGGAGAGCGATCTTGCGGTTCTTACCGCATTGACGAACTCGGCCACCGCCTTTCCGTCAAAGTCATCGGGCCATTCTTGCTTACAATCCTCCTGCTCGAAGCTGATTTCGCCCTTATCGGCTTGTAGCTCTCGAATCTCTTGCGGCGAAAGTTCAATCTTACTGTCGCCTTTTCGAACGAACACCTTTCCGTTCGTCATGCGTACCACAACGCTCGGATGGTACGAGACCCGAAAAAGAAGAACAAAATCAGCTTCCCCGCTCGGTTTCGAAACAGGAACACGTTTAACCTGCGTACAAGCATCGGGACACCAAGTGTAGCCCACCTTATCGAGCTTGTTGAGATTATCTTGCGACAGTGTATTGCAGCCCTCAAACGCCCCATCGTCGCGCATCCCTACGACAATAAGGCCACCGTCGGGAGCGGTGTTTGCCCACATGCACAGGTATTCGGCGAGGTTGCTGCCGGAAAAGTGTGCCGGTTTTCGCTCGACACGGTGATCCTCCCGAAGCCTTCGAAGGAGCCCCTCTTCTGCCTGCTCAAATATCTCATCAGGGCTCATTAGTTGCTCTAGACTCGGCTTAACCTGCTCAAAGTCCATTGTCAACTGATGTAATTGCCGCGGTGGCCTTCGAACCATTTACGTCACCCCTGCGTGGTTGGCGTTATCATGGGCTGGAGTATCGAGCCAACGTCCACAAATCATCCCGGCCACACTCCGAACACTAGAGAGCGGCCCGCGTCTTGGCGGCACAGCAGCCTTACTCTTTGTGGGAGGGTTCCGTGCGCTCACGGATGGGACCGTAACCCCTCTCTCCACTAAGCCTTACGCTTGGCAGCCTTCAGCAGAAGTTCACGCGCCCAAGTTGACGTTTTTCCCCCTCCAGCCGAGTCGAGGGACTTACGCTCATCCTCAGTCAAGCGTATTCGCAATTCCGCCGACTTGCGGTCATTGGGGTCTTTCTGCGGTCTACCACGCGTTTGAGCCATGCTGATATTGTAGCAACAAAAAAAATCTTTGCAAGACCATTGACAGGATATTTATTGTTGCTGCAATAACTGTTGAGCAATTACCCGCCGCGGACAATTGCCAACCACCCCGGCGTCGAATATACTGGAACTACAACCACCCGGAAAGCCCACCTGCCATTGGCTGCCTGCGGGCGTGTCCCGCAGGAGTGCCGATACCTTGATCGTCGTTGACGCTGCGGACGGCGATGCGGATCGCGCCCGCGGTTTCGCCGCGGCCATCGGTTGCCACACGACGGTTTGGAGCCAGCGGCCATGCCAGCCGACATTTCTCACCGCGTTGTGCCGCTGCTCGGAGCAAAGCGGGCAGTGTCTTCGGGCGCCGCCGGCACTGTTCCGGCGGAGCAGCGGCGCACGGCGCCGCTTTCTTGTTGGGCGTCGTGACGCTAGTTGCCGCCTCTGCCATGTTCCCGCAGAAAGCCCGCGCCGAAGGCCCGTGGGAAACGACTTCCGCCAGCGAGAAGGCGTTGCAGGCCGGGCTGGAATGGCTGGCCAAGAACCAAGGGCCGGAAGGCAATTGGCAATCGAACGACCTGGGCCTAGTCAGCATGGGAGCCCTGGCATTCCTGTCGGCCGGCCATCTGCCGGGTCGCGGGCGGCACGGCCCGGCCGTCCAACGGGCGCTGGACTACGTGGTTCGCCATGCCCGCCCCTCGGGACTGCTGAACATCTCCGTATCGCAGCACGACATGTACAACCACGGGTTGTCAACGTTCGTGCTGGGGCAGGCTTATGGGATGAGCGGCGATCCGCGGCTGGGCGCCACTCTCGACCGCGCGCTGAAGCTGATTGCGCAGACGCAGTGCCGCGACGGCGGCTGGGACTATGTGGCCCAGGCGCTGCCCAACGGCCACGACCTGAGCCTGGCGGTCATGCAAGCCAAGGCGTTGCGCAGCGCGGTCGATAGCGGTTTGGAGGTTTCGCCCGAGGTGATCGAGGCCGCCATCCGCAGCGTGCGGCAACATTACCTGCCCAAGGATTGCCCCTACAACGCCGACGAAACGGAACAGCGGAAGCATCCGGGCCAGTTCACCTATTCCAAAGGGGGCGGCACCGGCAGCGTTGCCATGGCCGCCGCGGGCGTGGTCTGTCTGCAAGAGTTCGCCCAGTATGACGACTGGCGAATCGAAAAGAGCATGGAAGTCGTGGCCGCCGCGGTCCGCGAGCTGCCCAAGCCGTGCGATCCGAAGAAGGGCCCCTTGCCGTTGGACGAGCAGTTTTTTCCCTACGCGATCTATTACATCGGCCAGGCGATGTACCAGGTCGGCGGCACGCACTGGCAGACGTGCTACCCGCTGCTGCGCGATTACCTCGTCGGCATCCAGATTCACGCGGCGCAGCCGGAGCGCGACGGGATGTGGGAGGCGCGGGGGAACGTGCGGGACAAGCCGGGGCAGATGTACATGACCGCCGTGGCCTGTTTCGTGCTGGCCATGCCCAACCGCTACTTGCCCATCTTGCAGGAAGGAAAGATCTCCACGCTGCGCAAGCAGTTTCAGACTCCCTAAGGTCGCAACCACTGACCCCTGACCCCCGAATTCTCCCCATGTTCCTTGCCCCGTGGTTTGCCGTCGCCGGACTTGTGGCTGCCGCAGCCCCGGTGGTGATCCACTTATTGCACCGGCGGCGGTTCCGGGTGGTCGAGTGGGCGGCGATGGATTTTCTCCGCGAAGCGGTGCAGCGCAGCCGGCGAATCCTTCAGTGGCGCGAGCTGGTGCTGATGGCGCTGCGCACACTCTGCCTGCTGCTGTTCGGCCTGGCCTTGGCTCGGCCCTATCTCAGCGGCCCGGAAGGAGCCGCTGCCAATCCCGATCAGCCGGTCCACGCGGTGCTCTTGGTCGACAACAGCCTCGGCATGAGCTACCAGAAGCTCGACGGCACGCTTTTGGACGACGCCAAGGCGAGAGGGCGGGAGATCATCGAGAAGCTGCCGCAAGGAAGCCGGATTTCCGTGTTGCCGATCTGCGGCTCGGCGACCGCCTTCAGCTACGATCCCTACTACACGCCCGAAGACGCGCTCGAGGCCCTGGCGGCGATCCAAGCCGGTGGATCGCGCGGCCACGACCCGGCAAGCAATCGACCTGGCGTTGGACGCCTGCCGCCGCCTGCCCACGATGGCGGCCAAGCGGCTGGTGTTGCTGACCGACTCAGCAGGGAGCCGCGTGGTCGGTGCAGTCGCTGGACGAACAATGGAAGGAACTGCCCGGCCCGTTGGAGGTCGTCCAGGTGGCGGCCGAAGACATGGAGAACGCCTGGGTCGCCGACTTCAAACTCCGCGACGGCGTGGCCGACCTGCAAACGCCGGCGATTTTCCTGGCCACCATCGGCTACGAAGGCCGCAGCCCGCGGCACGACGTGCAAGTGACCCTCACGGTCGACGGCGTGTCGATTGCCTCGCAGACGATCGATCTGCAACCGGGCCAGCGGCGCGAACTTCAGTTCCCACCGTACCGCTTCGACGTGCCGGTCGAGCCGGGCAAGCCGACCTTTGTCGGGGCCGAGGTCTCGCTTTCCGCCGACCGGCTGCCGGGCGATGACCGGCGTTTTCTGGCCGTGCCGGTGCTGGCGGCGCTGCCGGTGGTGTTCGTCGACCAATGGGGAACCGAAGAAGCCCCGCGGCTGAACCGCTATGGCGAGACGTTTTATCTCCGCCGGCTGCTGGCGCCCGTCACGAGCCGTGCCCAACGCGAGCGGCGCTTGATCGACGTTCGGCACGTCAAGATCGACGAATTGAAACGGGAACTGCTGGAAGACGCCCGGCTGCTGGTGATCGCCGGCGCGGCCGGTCCGGAATCGGCGGTGCCGCTGTTGCGCGAGTATGTCGAGCAAGGGGGCAATCTGGTGATTGCCGCCGGCGGCCAATTCGATCCGCGGCTCTGGACCGAAGCCGCATGGCAGGACGGCGGCGGAATTCTGCCCGCCCCGCTCGACCCGGCGGCCATCGGGCGTTTGCCCGCCGAGTCGCCCGAGGCCGTCAAGCCGTTCCAGATCGACTTCGACAGTCTGGTCGCACGGCTGTTTCTTCCTGGATGACGTCTCCCGCGAGGAATTGCAGGATTTGTACCGATTGCCCTATTTCTTCAAAGCCGTTGCCGCCGACGTGAGCGAGAAAACGTTGCTCTCCGCGGTGGCGGCCATGCGCGAACGGATCGAGCAGCAACGGCGGACCACGGACGAAAGCGATCATCCTTCCTGGCTGCTGTGGTCGGCCTCGCTTCCGTCGGACGATGGGCAAAGCCGGTGCCCAACTGGCCGAGAGATCGCGGCCAAGAGTATTGGCCCGCTTCACCAACGGCCTGCCCTTCCTGATCGATCGCAAGGTGGGCCGCGGCCAGGTGCTGTTGGTCACGACCGGCGTTTCGCCGCAGTGGAACACGCTGCCGTTGACCAACACGATGCTGGTTTTCGATCGCATCTTGCGCGGCATGTTGCAGGACACGTTGCCGCGCCGCGACATGGACACGCTCGGGCAACTGGTTCTGCCCGTGCCGGCGGCCGACCGTCACGCCCAAGTCACCCTGATGGATTCCAACGGTCGCGAAGAGCCGCTGACGGTGGACGTTCTGGGACCCGATCGCTACGGAGTGACGATCGCCAACCGGACGCAACGCGGGCTGTACCACGTGGTGGCGACACACGCCAAAGAGACCGGCCAGGAGGGACAGGGGCCGAAACTGTGGGACGTCCTTCTGGCGGTCAATGGGCCGGCCCAGGCATCGGAGTCGGCCGTCGACGAGAAGCCCCTTGCCGGGCCGGCCGCCGACGCCGCGCGGCGCGACGACCTCGCGGCGCGGGCCGGCGATTGCCCAACCGATGCAGCCTGAACGCGAGTTGTGGAAGTGGGGCCTGATGGCCGTACTCGCCTGCCTGCTGGCCGAATTGAGCCTGTTGGCCTGGTCTTCGGTGCGGGAGGGCCCGCCGGCATGAACCTCACCGCAATCTTCGGACGGATACTGGGCCTCGACAGATGCGCAGTCGATCGAGAGTGTCGAGCCCTCACTGGCCGCGCCCTGGGCGCACAACGCGGCCGGCTGGCTCTTTTTCGGTTGCCTGGCGCTCGGCACCTTGGCCGTGCTCTTCTACTTTCGCTGCCAGCGGGGCAAGCACGTGAAAGTCCGCGCCTTGCTGGCCGTCTTCCGTGCGCCTGGCGCTGAGCCTTGTTTTGCTGGCGCTGGCCGAGCCCATCTTGACGATCAAGGTCGCCAACCAGGTGCGGCCGGCCCTCTGGCTGCTGTTCGACGGCACCGACAGCATGGGCATCGCCGACGACCTTGCCGAGAAACAACGGGCCCAGTTGGCCGAGGCCGTCGGCCTGCGCGACGCCCCTGCCGGCGCCGACGATCGGAAACCGGATCGCATGGAGTACGTCAAGGCGCTGCATCCAAGACGGCAACGGACGGCTGCTCTCCCAATTGGCGAAGAAGTTTCGGCTGCGGACGTTTCTTGTTCGATCAAGCCAGCGGCGCCCGCACGCTGGAAGCCTCGGCCGGCGACGGTCAGGAGATCGACGCCCGGCGGCTTGCCGGACAACTGACGACCAACGGCAAGGTCACCGCGCTCGGCGCGGCAGTGCAACGACATGGCGACGCCGCTATGCAACCACCAATCTCGCCGGCGTGGTGGTGTTCAGCGACTTCCAGCAGAACTCCGGGCCGCCGGCAGTCGAGGCGGCCAGGCGGCTCGGCGTGCCGCTCCACGCGGTCGGCGTCGGTCCCACGGCCACGGTCGACGTGGCGGTCGAGTTGCAGGCGCCGCTGATGATGAAAAAAGACGAACGCGCCGTCATGACCGCTACCGTCCGGCAGCAAGGGCTTGACGACCGCGAGGTGAGCGTGCGGTTTTCGGTCCGGCAAATGGGCGGCGCGGAGGACGATGCGACGGCCGAAGCGGCGGCCACGGTGCTGGCCGAGATACCGGTGACGCTTTCCGGCGCCGTCCAGGAAGTCGAGTGTCCCTATGTGCCGAAAAAAACGGGTCACTACATGCTCGCCGCCGAGGTCGACCCGGTCGAGGGCGAGGTCGTGCGCGATAACAACCGGGCCGAGCGTGAAGTGACGGTGCGCGACGACTTCCTCCGCCTGTTGTTCGTCGAATACGAGCCGACCTGGGAATGGCGGTTCATCAAGGAGGTGTTTTATCGCGACAAGCTGGTGGGCACGCAAGGATTCCGCACGTTCCTGCGGTCGTCCGACCCGCGGGTGCGGAAGTCGAACGAGTTGTTCCTGCCGACGATGAGCCCACCACGGAGCGAGTTCTTCACCTACGACGTGATCTTTCTGAGCGATTTTCCCAGCTGCGGCCTTGAGCCCGCGGTTCTGCCAGATGACCGAGGAGTTTGTGCGCGAGTTTGGTGGAGGGCTGGTGGTGCTGGCCGGGCCGCGGTTCGGGCCGGCCCAGTTGGCCGACACGCCGCTGGGGAGCATGCTGCCGGTCAGCTTCGACCGCAACGCCCGCATCTACGATCGCCAGCCGTTCGCGATGCGGATCACCGGCAGTGCCGGGCAATTCGACTTCATGCAACTGGGCAACAGCGCCGTCGAGAATCGGCTGGCCTGGGCCAACTTGGGCCTCTTGCCGTGGTACCAGCCGGTCGAGCGGCTGCACCCCATGGCCGCCGTGCTGGCCGAGCATCCCTCGCAGACCTGCGCCGACGGCAAGACCGCGGCAGCCGCTGATCGCCGTGCGCCGCTACGGCCGCGGAGAAGTGGTCTATCTGGGCTTCAACGAGACCTGGCGCCTGCGGCGCAAATACGGCGAGGCCTATTATCGCCAGTTCTGGGGACAATTGATCCATCGGCTCGGATTGAGCCACGCCATGGGCAGCCAGAAGCGGTTCGTCGTGAGAACCGACCGCCGAAACTATCAAACCGACGAGCAAGTGCTGCTGACGATCGAGGCCTACAACGGCGATTTCGAGCCGCTTGGCGAAAAGGACCTCGTCGACCGCCGGCTCCGCGGCGAGCTGATTCTGCCCCGCGGCGCAGCCGGGAAGGCCGACAACGTCCAGCCGCTGGCCATCACCGAATCGCGGAAGGGGCTGTTCGAGGCCCGCTTCACCGTCTTCGCCGGCGGCGAGCATCGCGTCCGCGTCATCGACCCGATCACCGCGAAACCGGTCGAGTGGACCTTCCAGGTCACAAGCACCTCGGTCGAGCGGCAGCGGGCGGTCCGTAACGTGGCCTTGCAAGAGGAACTGGCGGCGGAAACCGGTGGAAAAAGCTACGATCTGCGCACTGCCAGGCGGCTGGCCGACGAGATTCGCCCGCCCACAAAGCCCGAAATCTCGATCCAAGTCATCGCCCTGTGGAACACTTGGCTCTGCTTCGCCTGCGTGGTGGGACTGTTGACGGGCGAGTGGCTCGTGCGAAAATGGGTGAATCTGCCATGAGCAAACTCGCCGAATTTCGCCGCCGCCTCGCCTCCCTCAAGCAGCGCCGCCGCAACGTGCGGTTGGGCACGGGCTATAGCGGGCTGGCGCTGGCCCTGTTCTGCACCCTGGCCGCCGCCTTTCTCGTGGATTGGCTCTTCCAACTGACCCGCACGCAGCGGGCGATCTCGTTGGCGCTGTGCGCCGCGATCCTGATCTGGGCTTTCCGCCGCTACACCTTCCCCTGGCTGCGGCAGCGAGAAAGCACTTTGGACATGGCCCTGTTGGTCGAAAAGCAGGAAGGCATCGATAGCGACCTGGTCGCCGCCATGCAATTCGAGAACCGCGAGGCCCCGGCTTGGGGTTCCCTGCAGCTCGAATGGGCCGTGATCGAGCGCGCGGCCGCAGCCGGCCGGCAGATCGACGTAATGCGCGGCCTGGACCGCCGCGGCCTGAAGCGGCGCATGGGCGCGCTCGCGCTGGTGTTGATCATCTGGCTGGCGGCAACCATCGGCTCGCCGCAGCACGTCGGCGCGTTCTTCAACCGGCTGCTGCTCGGTTCTTGCCACTATCCCAGTCGCACCGTGATCGAATCGATCGCGGTCAACGGCCGCACGGTCGATCTGCAATCGCCGGACCGAACACCCATCCGCGTCTCCTCTAATCGGAGCATCCGCTTCGAGGTGCGCTGCGCGGGCCGGCTGCCCGAGGATGCCGAAGTGCACATTGCGGCGGCGCGGGGCGGGCTGAGCACGTCCCTGCCGCTCTTGCCCGCGGCCGAGCGCGCCGGATTGTTCGTGGGCCAATTGCCGCGGCTGGTGGAGAGCGCGGCGTATCATGTGGCGGCGGGCGACGCCTGGACCGACGCGGGCCGTTTGATCGTCGGCCAATTGCCGGCACTGGAGGTTCGATTGGAGGTGGCGCCCCCCTCCTACACGACGACCGATTCCGCGCCGCTCTGGCTGCCCGCCGGCCTGCGACAGGCGGTGGTGGTCGAGGGCTCTCGGGTAACGATCCATCTTCGCGCGGACCAAGAGTTGAAGGACGCGACGGCCACGATCGGCGGCCGCAGCTACCCCTTGAAACGCGGCGCCGCGCCGGCCGCGGAAACCAGTAAGCTGAAATATGAGTGGGTGCTCGATCCGGCCGAGGAGACGCCGCTGGCGGCGGTGCGCGACCCGGTGCGCTACGCCATTCAGATCACAGACGCCGACGACCAGCAGTTGGAGCGGCCGTTGGAAGGGATGGTCCGCGTTCAGCCCGACGCCCCGCCGCGCGTGGCGGCGGCAGTCGTTACTCGCTGCGTGCTGCCCTCGGCGGCGCCGACCATCTATCTTCACGCCGTCGACGATTACGGCCTGGCATCGCTGGCGCTGACCTTCGAGGTGGTTCGCGCCGACGGGCAAACCGAGGAACGAGAGACGCCGATCTACACGCTCCGCGACGGAGAAACGCCGCAGAAGAGCCTGGAGAACAACTACGTGCTCGATCTCGGCCCGCTGAAGCTCGGCAAGGATGACACGGTGAAGGTCGCCGTTCGTGCCACGGATTTCCGCGGCCCGCAGGAGGGCCGCTCGACCTCTTCCGATCCGGTCGTGCTCGAGGTAACCGACGAGCAAGGCGTGTTGGCGGCGATGATGGAAGCCGACAAGCAGTCGGCCACGGAACTCCAGGACATGATCCAGCGCCAACTCGGCATCGGAGAATCGCCATGAAAACGCTCTCGCTAGGATTGCTCGGCGGACTGATTATTGCGGCCGGCGTCTCCGCGGCGCGAGCCCAAACGATTCCGGCGGAGAACCTTCGGCAGAAGGAGCAGTCGCAGCAGCAAGTCCGCGCGATGGCCCGCGAGCTGGTCGGCTCGGTGATCGACGTTCAGCTCCAGCAACTCCAAGAGAACGGGCTAAGCTCGAACCCGCTCTATGCCGACATCCGCGGCATGCGCCAACGGCTCGACACGCTGGTCGATGCCCAGATGCCGGACGTAATGCGGCTGCTCGAGAAGGTCGAGTCGGCGGGACCCGAAGAGGCGCAAGGAAATCTACCGCCAGGCGCGCGAGAAGAGTCGCGAAGTCGTCGTGCGGCTGCTGGTCGAGCGGCAGAACCTGTTGCGGCGGCTGAAAGTCGCCGAGATCGCCACGCAGGTCGAGCAGGTCATCAAGGTGCAATCGAAGGTGCTCGGCGTGACCGAGGGGCTGCCCAACCAGTCGGCCGCGCGGCGCGAGGCGTTGAACCTCTCCGCGCTCGAAGATCAACGCGACGTGCACGCCTTGTTCGATCGTCTGCGCGAGGCCTTGGGCGAAGCGAGCCGCGAAACCGGTCCGTTGGGCGGCGAAGCGGCCGCCGGCTTGAAGCCGATCGACGAAAGAGCGGTCGCCGCGGAACTCGCTGCCGCCGAGACGCGACTCCAGGGCGCGGCCTTCGCCGAGGCGGCGTCCCATCAGCGGGCGGTGATTAACAAGCTGCAAACGCTGCTCGCCCAGATTCAGGAAGCGGAAGGGATGAAAGAACCCAGCCAGAGCGAGCTGGCCGACCGCATTCGCGAGCTGGCGAAGCGGCAGGAGCAATTGCGAGAAACCACCGAGCGCGCCGATCTCAGCCGTCCGGATGCCGACAAACTGGTGGGCCAACAGACCGACATCCGCAAGCAAATCGCCGCCTTGCAGGAATCGTTGGCAGGCCGGCCCGAGGTGCAACGCCCGCTGCTGGCGGCGCAACAATCGGCCGACGATGCCGCCGGCAATCTTTTCGACCAGAAGAAGCCCAAGGCCGTCGCCAAGCAGGACGAAGTGATTCGCAAGCTGGGCGAGGCTGCCGACGAGGCCGAGCGCGAGGATGCGGCCGACCTGGCCAACCTGACGGCCGATCAGTTGGCGGAAAGAATTGCCGACCTCGAGAAGGCCGTAGAAGAGCTGCGCAAGGCCGACCAGCGGCAACAGGAGGCTTCGGCCGCCGCGGAGAACGATCCCGCCGCGGCCGGCCAACAGGAAAAACAGGTCGACCAACATCTGGTCAACGCGGAGAAGCCGCAACATCTGCCGGCCAACGTCCGCGGGCGCGTTGACGATGCGCGGCAAGCCGTCAAGAACGCCGAGGACAACATCAGCCGCGACGAGGAGCGCCAGCCGTCGGTCCAAAAAGCCAACGAGGCCGTGGAGCGGGCGCTGTCGGAGGCGTTGACCACGCTGGCCGACGCCCGCCGCGAGCAGTTGTCGGCCAAGATCAACGAGCTTGCGGCCGCTGCCGATGCCCTCGACGAGGCGGAGAAATCCGAGCGCGGCGTGGCCCGCGATTCGGATGAAGCCGCCCGGCACAAGGGGCTGAGCGCCGAGCAGGCCGGCGAAATGACCCAACAACAGCAGGAGGTCGGCGAAGTGACCGGCAATGTGGCCGAGGCCATCAAGCATACGGCCGAAAGGGCCACCCAAATGCTGCACGAGGCCGACAAGCCGATCGCCGAAGCCGGCAAACAGCTTGACAACGCCAAGCACAAGCCGGGCGAACCCTCCAAGCCCGCGGCCAGGCAGGCGGCTCAAGAGGCCAAGCAGGCGGCCGAGAAGATCGCCGCCGCCGCCAAGGAAATCCGCAGGGAGTTGCAAGAGGCGGCCGACGCCTTGGAGAAGCTGGCCCGGCAGCAGTTCGACGAGGTTGACCAGGGCCGCAAGGAAGTCGAGGGCGAACTGGCCCAATCGCTTCAGGACGATGCCGATATGAATCAGGAAGCGGACGACGCGGGCCATCTTGCCCGGCACACCGTGCCCCTGGACGGCAATGCCACCACAGCCTTGCGCAAGGCCCAACATGCCGGCGCCGAGGAGGACATGCAAGACGACCTAAGCGAAGCGGCCGGCAGCCTGGCCGCGCGGGAGCAGGAAATTGCTCAAGCCCTGGCCAAAGCGCGGCGCGGACGCACGGCGAGGAGCAGGATGCCGCGTTGGCCGCCGGTTCGCAACCGGATGCAATGCCGTCCGACCGCAAGGACGGCCAACAGGCGGGCAGCGGCATCTTGCCCACAGGTCCGACGACCGACCACGATGCGGAAGGCAAAGCCCAGGCGGGGCAAGCGGCCGTGCAGAAGCCGTGGATGGCCAAATTGCCGCCCGAGCTGCGCAAGGCGATCCGCAACAACGCCCAGCAGCGTCCCCCGCGCGGTTACGAGGAGCGTTTGCAGGAGTACTTTCAAAACTTGGAATGACGTGACGATCAACCGAGCCCACACGCGAGAGAAACCATGACGACTGACAATGTTCCGCCCGACGACCTGGCTGCCGTGCAGCAGTGCAAGAACGCCTATGATCGCATCCGCGCCGAGTTGGCCGAAGTGATCGTCGGCCAGAGCGACGTGATCGAGCAGGTGATGGTGGCGATCTTCGCCCGGGGGCACGCGCTGTTGGAAGGCGTGCCGGGGCTGGCCAAAACGCTGCTGATCAGTTCGCTGGCCGAGGCCACGCACTTGAAGTTCAAGCGGATTCAGTTCACGCCCGACCTGATGCCGAGCGATGTGACCGGCACGCAGGTGATCCAAGAAGACCTGGCCACGGGTCAGCGGCGCTACAAGTTCCTGCCCGGGCCGCTGTTTGCCAATATCATTCTGGCCGACGAGATCAACCGCACGCCGCCGAAAACGCAAGCGGCCATGCTGGAAGGGATGCAGGAGCGGCAGGTGAGCGCGGGCGGCGAGGTGTTCAGCCTGCCCAACCCGTTCTTCGTGCTGGCCACGCAAAATCCGTTGGAACAGGAGGGCACGTACCCGCTGCCCGAGGCCCAACTCGACCGCTTCTTGCTCTACATCAAGGTGAATTATCCGAGCGGGACCGAGGAATGGGAAATCGCCCGCCGCGTGACCACCGGCCGCCAGGGGAAGATCGCGCCGGTGCTGTCGGCCGAAGAGATTATCACGCTCCAGCAGTTGGTGGTCCGCGTGCCGGTGAGCGACCAGGTGTTGGGCTTCGCCTGGGCGCTGGTCTGCGCCACCCGGCCGGGCATGCCCGAAACGCATGAGTTCGTCGACAAGTGGGTGTCGTGGGGCGCGGGGCCGCGTGGCGTGTTGGCGCTAGTGACCTGCGCGAAGGCGCGTGCGATCCTGCACGGCCGTTACCATGCCACGGTGGGCGACGTGCAGGCAATCGTCAGGCCGGCGCTGCGCCATCGCGTCGCCGGCAACTATGCGGCACAGGCCCACAACCTCACCAGCGACAAGTTGATCGGCATGCTGCTGGAAGCCACGCCCGCCGACCGCGTGTACCAACGGCCGGCGGAATAGATCGAGGATCGCGTCATGGCGAAAACCGTTCTCAGCCGGTACCTGAATCCCGACGTGTTGGCGCGGCTGACCGGACGGCGGATCGAGCCGCGCGGGCTGGTGCTGGGCAACCTGGCCGGAGCGCACCGCTCGCCCCTGGCCGGCTTCGCCGTCGAGTTCGCCGGCCACCGCGAATATGTGTGGGGCGACGACCCGAAACACATTGACTGGCGCGTCTATTTCACCCGCGATCGCTATTTCGTCAAGCAGTACGAGATGGAGACGAACTTCGTCTGCCATTTCCTCCTCGATATCAGCGCCTCGATGCGCTACGGCCAGGGGCCCGAGCAAAAATTGGACTATGCGGCCCAAATGATCGCCGCCTTGGGCTATGCCGTCGTGCGGCAGAGCGACAAGGTATCGCTGGCCGCCTTCGACGACCAGATTCGCGGCCTGGTGCCGCCCAGCAACTCCATGGCTCAAGTGGTGCGCATGACCGAACTGCTCGACCAGAGCCGGCCGACCCAAGAAACGCGTATGGCCGAGTGCCTCACGGAACTGGTGGGGCGAATGCGGCGCCGCGAGATTGTGATGATCTTCAGCGACTTTTTCAGCGACCTGGAGTCGCTCGAGCCGGCCCTGCAACAAATGCGCTACCGCCGCCACGAAGTAATCCTCTTCCAGATCATGCACCACGACGAGTTAAGCTTCGAGTTCGAGCGGATGACGAAGTTCATCGGCCTTGAGGCGCCCAACGAAGTGCTCACGGCCCAGGCCGATCAGATTCGCCGCTACTACCTGGCGGCCATGAATCGATTCAACGACGGCCTGGCGACGATTTGCCAACGGAACCGCATCGAGCGCGTGCTGATCGACACGAGCCGTGACATGGGTGAGGTGCTCGTCGATTATCTCAATCACCGCAGCCGATTGAATCGGGGCGCTAACGTGATGTACAGCAGAACCGGCCACGAATACCTGCCGGAGATGAAGGCCGAAATGACGGCGTGGTTCGACAAGCATCTGCCCGTCGAGGGAGCCGCAAAATGATCGATAAGGAAAACGTCGCGTCGATCCGGCTCTGCCGGCCGGACGAGTTTGAAGTCGTCTATGCCATCATCAACGACGCCGCCGAGGCGTATCGAGGCGTGATTCCGGCCGACCGCTGGAAATCGCCCTACATGTCGCGCGACGAACTGCGGCACGAGATCGACGAAGGCGTGATTTTTTGGGGCTGCCAGAAAGAGTCCGATCTCGCCGGCGTGATGGGGATCCAGGATGTCCTGGACGTGACGCTGATTCGACATGCTTATGTCCGCACCGCGCAACGGAATCAGGGCATCGGCGGCCGACTCCTGGCGGAGTTGCGTCAGAGAACCATTCGGCCGACGCTGATCGGCACCTGGGCCGCGGCCGATTGGGCCGTCCGCTTCTATCAGCGGCACGGTTTCCGCATGGTCTCGCCGGAGGAGAAGAACCGGCTCTTACGCCGCTACTGGTCGATCCCCGACCGCCAGGTCGAGACGTCGGTCGTGCTAGCGGATGAGCGATGGTGGGCGGCAAATCACGACGACAAGAAAGGATCGAAGCTATGCACAACACCGTGAAACGAATCGGCCGGAGGGAGTTCCTGGGCCGGGCGGCGGCGATGCGCCATGCTGCCGGCCGGTTGTTCGCTGGCCGTCGGGTGCTGGCGGGGCTGGCCGTGCGTCCGGCTCGCGGCGACGAAGCCTCGTTGCGCAAGGATTGGCTGGCGCGGTGGGAGAAAAATATCATAGGCGACGCGCGGAACCGCTATTGCGATCGGGAAATGGGCGAGGAGATCGGCTGGCTCGTGAGCCCCTTCCTCAACGGCTTCTACTATGGCTACCTGGCCACGCACGACGCCAAATGGGTAGACATGCTCGTGGATTGGGGCGACGCCTGGATCCAACGCGGGGTGAAGGAGCCCGATGGATGCATCGGCTGGCCGAAAGAACATGGGGCCAGCACGGGCTCGGTTCCCGACGTCTACACCGACAACCTCTTGGGCGAAGCCATGGGGCTGCGGCCGATGATCTTGATGGCGGATGCGATCCGCAAGACGCCGGACCTCCAGAAAAAACATGCCGAGAAGGCCGACCAATACATCAAGCTGGCCGAGGACGTGTTCGACAAATGGGACCAGCGCGGCTGCTGGCGCGAGGCTCAACGACGGCGGGGTCTGGATCGTGCCCATCTTCGGCATCGACCGGCAAGCGGGCAAGTGGACCGAAGGCTACGACCAGCGGACCACCGACGGTTTCACCCTGCCCGACAACAAGCAGAACTTCATCGCCCTCTGGCTGCTGGCCATGCACCAGGCAACGCGGAAGCCGCGCTACCTCGATCGGGCCTACAAATGGTGGCGGGTGATGAAGTCGCGGATGCGACTGCGGGAAGAGGGCAAGTACTTCGTCTGGAACTATTGGGACCCTGCCGGGCCCTGGGACAAAAAGCCCGATGGATCCCTCAAGCATTGGGTCGGCGTGCATCCGAACGGCGGCTACTACGGGGTGGACGTGGAGGGCATCGTGGCCGCCCACGAGCACGGTCTGGTGTTCGACAAGGAGGATCTCCAGCGGCTGATCGCCACGAACCGCGATTTCATGTGGAACCATCAGATCGAAGGGGCCAGGTTCCGGCGGATCGACGGCGACAAGCCCGACCCGCGGTGGGCCGAATCGCCGGGCGTGCTCTGGACCGCGCTGGCGCCCTACGACGACACGCTGCGGCAGATTTTCGAGGCCAACCACAAGCCCGAAAGCTGGGGTGGGCTGGCGACGACGCCCTGGTATTTCGCCTGCGGAAGCAAGCGGTAAGCGGGTGCTTTCCGGGTCGGCTCGCCAACTGGAAGGTCATGCTCCAATCTGTTAGAATCAAGTTCCCACCTTAATCCTCAGAGGACCATCCGATGAACCGCGTGCCTATTCTCATGTCCGTAATCCTGCTGACTTTGGCGGCAACGGGGACTCGGTGTCTCGCACAAGCCAACTCGCCGCTTCCCGCCGGAGTCAAGGCTGTGTGGGACCTCGACAAGGCTTATCGGGAGACAACCGCCACCCGGGAGCGCGTATGTCTGAACGGCCTCTGGCGGTGGCAGCCGGCCGCCGCCGTCGAAACCAGCGTGCCCGTGGGCAACTGGGGTTTCTTCAAGGTACCCGGCGCCTGGCCCGGAGTCAGCGAGTTCGCCCGGAAGGAATCGCAGAAGGCCTACCCGAACCCGAAGTGGAATAAGACGGACCTCACCAAAGTCACCAAGGCGTGGTATCAGCGGGAATTCACGGTGCCCGCCGATTGGACGGGGCGGCGCGTGGCGCTAATGATCAAATACCTGAACTCGTTGGCCACTGTCTACGTGGACGGGAAAAAAATCGGCAAGCTGGAATTTCCCGCCGGTGAAATGGACCTGACCGCGGCGGCAAAATCCGGCGGCAAGCACGTGCTCTCCATATTTGTCGAGGCCCTGCCGTTGAAGGAGATGATGCTCGCTTTCAACGATACGAACATGCCCCAAGAGGTGAAAGGCACAGTGAACTATCGCGGTCTCTGCGGCGACGTCTTCCTGACCGGAACGCCGGCGCAGGCCCGCGTAACCAACGTGAAAGTGGACCCCTCGGTGCGCCAATGGGCGCTTACCATTCACGCCGACCTGGCGGGTCTGGCCGCGGGCGCGGACTACAAGCTCCAGGCAAAACTACTGGACCAGGGCCGGCTGGTCGAGACGCTGACCAGTCCGGCGTTCAAGAGCGCCGATCTGAAGGACGAGCGCTTTACCTTCACCCAGCCCTGGAAGCCGGAGAAGCTCTGGGACATCAATACGCCGCAGAACCAGTACGACTTGGAGCTGTCGTTGCTCGACGCCGGCGGCAAGGCCGTGGACGTTTTCCTGCCGGTGCGCTTTGGTTTTCGGGAATTCTGGATCGAAGGCCGCGACTTCATGCTCAACGGCACCCGTGTCTTCTGGGACAACAAGCCTCTGGACAATCCCACGCTCGGCGCGGGGCTGTCTACCTATGCGGCCGTCAAAGAATCGCTGGCCCGTTTGAAGAGTGTAGGCATCAATATGGTCTATACCCACAATTACGACTGCAAACCGGGTACGCATCTTAGTTTTGAGGAAACGCTTACCGCCGCGGATGACGCCGGCATGCTGGTGGCGTTCTCCATGCCGCATTTCCACGATTATGAGTGGAAAGCCGCTGATGCCGCACAGACCAACGGGTATGCAAAACATGCCGCGTTCTATGCGCGTGTGGCCCAAAACCATCCTTCCGTGGTGGCCTATGCGACCAGCCATAATGCCACCGGTTACTTCGAGGTGATGAACCCCGACCTGATCGACGGCGTTTATACGCCCCCGCCCAATAGCAACGAGAAGACGGCGCTCATGGCCCAGGCGATCATCACCAAGCTCGACCCCACCCGCGTCGTTTATCACCACTCTTCCGGCAACTTGGGGATGATGTGGACGAGCAACTTTTACCTGAACTTCGTGCCTGTCCAGGAACGTTCAGACTGGTTTGAGCATTGGGCGACCAAGGGCGTGAAACCGGTCTTCACCACGGAATACGGTATGCCCTATTTCATGAATTGGACCATGTATCGCGGTTATTTCCACGGCAAACTGCCCTGGCAAGGCCATGGGGGCAAGGTTCCGTACGAGCTCTGCGTCGCGGAATGGGATTCGCAGTGGCTCGGCGATTCCGCCTTCAAGCTCAGCGAAGAAGAGAAAAAAGACTTGCGCTGGGAAGCCAAAAAGTTCAAAGCCGGGCAGACTTGGCAGCATTGGGAATACCCCGTTTACTTTGCCGACCCCGTTTTCGACGGCGTCCTGGAAGTCATAGCCCGGTACAATGCCGACAACTGGCGCGCCTTCCGTACTTGGGGCATGTCGGCCACCAGCCCCTGGACGTTCGACCAGTATTGGAGACTCCGCGACGGCGTGAATAAGAGCCGCCAGGACCTCAAGGTCGATTGGGAGAAGCTGCAACGTCCCGGCTACAGCCCCGATTTTGTCGATTCCCGATACAACTCGATGATCTATGCTTATGATCGTGCGGACTGGGTTCCCACGGTGGCCGGCGAGGCGCTGCTGCGCAACAACCAGCCGCTGCTGGCGTACCTGGGCGGCAAGCCCGGGGCATTCACCGAAAAGGGGCACAATTTCCGCGTCGGCGAGACGATCGAGAAACAGATCATTGTCGTCAACAACAGCCGCCTTACGGCTTCGTGCGACTGCGCCTGGTCGGTGAACCTGCCCACGCCGCAGAGCGGCACCGCAGCCTTCACGTCGCCCACCGGCGATATCCACATGGAGCCGCTGAAGTTCGCCGTGCCCGCGGGAGTCAAGCCCGGCCCCTACACGCTGAAGCTCTCCGTCAAGTTCACTCCCGGCGGCACCCAGGAAGACACCTTCGCCATCAACGTGCTGGCGCCCGACCCGAGGCCCACGGTCGGCGGCAAGTTGGCCATTTTCGACCCGCCCGGCGAGACGACCAGAATGCTCGCCGCGCTGGGCGTGCATGGCGACGTGGTCCCGGCCAATGCCGATCTGTTGAAGTACGACATGCTGATTATCGGCAAAGACTCGCTGTCGCCTGAAGGCCCCGGCCCGAACCTGGCCCGGGCCGTCGCCGGCCTGCGGGTAATCGTCTTCGAACAGCACGCCGACGTGTTGGAGCAGCGGTTCGGGTTCCGCGTACAGGAGTACGGTTTGCGGGAGGTTTTCCGGCGAATTCCGGACCACCCGGTCCTGGCCGGTCTGGATGAAAATCTGCTGACAAACTGGCGCGGCGAGGCGACGAATATGGCGCCGCGCCTGAAATACAAGCAGTTGCCTTATCCGATCATCAACCCCGCGATCACCAGCGCCGGCGTGACGGTCACGCGCCCCTGGCGGTGCGGCAACCGGGGCAACGTCGCCAGCGTGCTGATCGAGAAGCCGGCCTGCGGCGATTTTCTGCCCCTCGTGGACGGCGGCTACAGCCTGCAATACAGCCCGCTGATGGAGTACCACGACGGAAAGGGCCTCGTGATTTTCTGCCAGATGGATGTCACCGCGCGCACGCAAACCGATCCGGCCGCCGAGCGGCTGGCGCGGAACTTGTTGTCCTACACCGCCGCTTGGAAGCCTACCGCGCGGCGCACCATCGTTTATGCGGGCGAACCGGCCGGAAAGAAGCACCTGGAACAGGCGGGCTTCGCGGTTGAGCCTTACACCGCCCGGGCGCTGAAGGCTGATAGCGTGCTGGTGGTTTCCCCGGGCGGCGGCGCCGCCCTGGCCGCCGACAAGGCCGCCATTGCCACCTGGCTCAAACAGGATGGGCGCGTGCTGGCTCTCGGCTTGGACTCGGCGGAAGCCGGTAAGTTTCTGCCGGTCAAGGTGGAAACCAAGTCAGCCGAGCACATTGGCACGTTCTTCGAACCTCCGGCGGCCGACTCGCCGCTGGCCGGCGTCGGCCCGGCGGACGTCCACAACCGCGATCCGCGCAACGTCCCGCTGGTCGCCGGCGGCGCCCAGGCAGCGGGCGACGGCGTGCTCGCCTGCGCCTTGGAGGGTCGCGTGGTCTTCTGCCAGATTGCACCGTGGCAATTCGATATCAAGCAGCAGAATACCAAGCGAACTTTCCGCCGGACCAGTTGCCTTGTTTCGCGGTTGCTGGGCAATCTGGGCGTCCAAGCGAAGACACCGCTGCTGCCGCTTTTCGCCTCGCCGGTCAAACTGGCCGACGGACAATCGCCGGAGCGCCGGTGGCTGAAGGGTTTCTATCTGGACGAACCCGAAGAATGGGACGATCCCTATCGGTTCTTCGGCTGGTGAACGGCAGACGCGCCGCCGGCGGTAAACTCTGAGTCGATCGCTCACTTATCCCACTGATCCGTTCGGAACGGCGAAGCCGGGAGCCCGGCTTTGTTGATCAGGTTGCAGTCGGGGTTGCTCGCCCAGGCGTAACGCACCGCCGCCGGCGAAGCCACCTCGGCACTGGAAACCACCACCGTGTCGCCGACGATCCGGGCGTCGGCCCAAACAAACTTCTTGTCGTCCCCGGCGATGGCGAAACCCTTCAGCCTGGCGTCGTCTCGCGTGGCCAGCCCGCCGCCGAGATCGTCGAAATCGATGATGATCTTGCCGCCCTCGACGCGCATCGATTTATAGAGCGGGCCGCTGGGCACGACGTCCTTGCCATAGGTTTTGTTGAGCGCCCATTGCGCCAGCCGCCGGCCCACTTCCTGCTTGTTCTTCGGATGGGTGTCCTTGGCGTCGCCGATGTCGATCGTCACGGCCATGCCCGTGTTCGGCACGGCGAGAGTTTGCAAGAAAAGCTCGCGGCTGAGCATCTGGCCGGAGACGGACTCGGAAGGGCTCACCTGCGGGTCCATGTAGTTGGGCAACTGAACGAAGAGGAAGGGGAAATCGCCCTCGTTCCAAAGTGCGCGCCATTGGCCGATCATCGTACGCAGCCAAACGCCGTACTTCTTTTCGCCGGCGTTCGCTTCGCCTTGATACCAAAGGGCGCCCCGAATCGCGTAGGGCACGAGCGGGACAATCATGCCGTTATACAACCGGCTAGGACTTCCCGGCTCCGTCAGTGGGTCGGGTGTTCGCCTGGGCTTGCGGCGGTTCAATTCCATCCGCTGGGCGTCGTCGCTTGCCGCGTCGAGTGACTTCTGCCATTCGGCCATCGCCTTCTCGAACTTCTCTTGGGCAACCCGGGGATCATAGGCGGCGACGGTCCGCTTGAAATACTCAAGCGAAGGGCGCAACTCGGGAACCGACCTGAAGGCGTCCACGCCGATCCAAGCTTGAATGCGCGTTCCGCTCCAAGACGAATGGATGATGCCCACCGGCACATTCAGTTGCTTATGTATCTCGCGGGCGAAGAAGTAAGCCGTGGCCGAGAAGCGGCCGACGGTCGTCGGACTGCACACTTGCCAATCGCCCTTGCAGAGGCGTTCCGGCTCTTGGGCCACTTGCTTCGCAACCGTGAACATGCGAATCTGGGGATAGTCGGCGGTGGCGATTTCCCTGTCTTTGTCCATCACGCCATTGACCGCCATCTCCATATTCGACTGGCCGGAGGCAAGCCACACTTCGCCCACCAGCACGTCGCCTATCTGCAGCGAGTTCGTGCCGCTGACTTTCAACGTGAACGGTCCGCCGGCCTTCATCGGGGCCAGTTTGACCGACCACTTGCCTTCGCTATCGCCCACGACCGTTTTCGACTGATCGGCCAGGGTGACCGTGACCTCTTCGCCCGGATTGGACCAGCCCCAGACGGGCAAGGGCATGTCGCGTTGCAGCACCATATGATCGCTGAACATGGCCGGCAGCCGCACCTCGGCCGATGCCGCCGCAATCAGGCACAACAGAACCACAGTCACCAGAACAGACCGCAGCAGCAGGTTCTTTCGCATTGCCGTGACTCCTGAACGACGGAGAATTGGAAGGGAAAGAAGGCCAGAACATCGGAACACGAGTGTAGGGGGCAAGGGCGCGTGCGTCAAGGGTGTGCGGCAATTGCCGAGAGGCTGTCAGCCGGTCTTTCCGAAGACCCATGTCCTCAAATCCACGTCTTGCGGATCAGCCACATCTTCACTCCCTGCGTAAGCAAGACGTAGCAGAGGAGCGTCAACACCAGCAGCGGCCAGTAGGGCGACGGCAGCGGCGTAAACCCGAGCCACGGGCCGATGGGCGATGACGGCAGCCAAATGCCGACCGCCATGATGATCGCCGTGGTCACGATCAGCGGCCAACTCGCCCGGCTTTGGAGAAACGGAATGCGGTTGGTGCGGATGATGTGGATGATCAGCGTCTGCGTCAGACAGCGACTCGACGAACCAGCCGGTCTGGAACAGCGACGCGCTATGTTTCAGCGCCTCCGCCGTGCTTACGTCCCAGCAGCCAAACAGGTAGAGCATCATGAAGTAGGTCGTGTAGTCGAAGACCGAGCTGCACGGACCGATCAGCAAGATGAAGCGGGCAATCTCGCCCATCTGCCAGGGACGCGGCTTGGCGATCTGTTCGGGGTCGACGTCGTCGGCCGGGATCGGCACTTGGGAGAAATCGTAGAGCAGGTTGTTGGTCAAAATCTGGATGGGCGCCATCGGCAGGAACTTGAGCATACAGCTGGCCCCCAGCACGCTGAACATGTTGCCGAAGTTCGAGCTGGCGCCCATGCGGACGTACTTGAGGATGTTGGCGAACACCTTGCGGCCTTCCAGCACGCCCTCTTCCAGCACCATCAGGCTCTTTTCCAGGAGGATGATGTCGGCCGCTTCCTTGGCGATGTCCACCGCGCTGTCGACCGAGATGCCCACGTCGGCCGTGCGCAGGGCGGGCGAATCGTTGATGCCGTCGCCCAGAAAACCGACCACGTGCTTCTTGCTCTGCAAGGCGCGGATGATCCGCTGCTTGTGAGCGGGCGAGAGCCGGGCAAAGAGCGTCGCCTGCTCGGCGGCCTCGGCCAGTTCGGCGTCGGACATGGCCTCGACCTGCCCGCCCAGCAGCACGCGCTCGGTCGAGCAGCCCCACCTCCTGGCAAATCTTGCGGCTCACCAACTCGTTGTCGCCGGTGAGCACTTTGACCGTGACGCCGTGGTTCTTCAGCGCCACAATGGCGGGCGCGGCGGTTTCCTTGGGCGGGTCGAGGAAGGCCACGTAGCCCTTCAGGATCAGATCGCGCTCGTCGTCCTTCGAGTACGCGGCCCGTTGTTCCGCGTCTTTGTAGGCGACGGCCAGCACGCGGAAACCGTCGGCGCTGAGGTCGTCGCACTCTTCCTTCAGCTCGGTGATCAGCAGCGGATCGATCGGATACACCTTGCCCTCCAATTCGAACGAGCTGCACCGCTGGAAGACGGCCTCGGTCGCGCCCTTGCAGATCAAGCGGTGGTCGCCTTCCGGCGTTTCGACGACCACCGACATCAGCTTGCGGGAGAAATCGAAGGGAATCTCGTCGACTTTCTTGTAACGGGGCACCGCGTGCTTCTCGTGAATTTCCTCGAACTGAAGGATGGCGCGGTCCAGCACGTTTTGCAGCCCGGTTTGGAAGTGGCTGTTGAGATAGGCCAGCACCAGCACCCCCTCGTCTTCGTGGCGGACCACGTCGCAATGCCGCTCCAGGATCACGCGGTCCAGCGTCAGCGTGCCGGTCTTGTCGGTGCAGAGCACGTCCATGGCGCCGAGATTCTGGATCGAGTTCAGCCGCTTCACGATCACTTTCTTCCGCGACATGGAGATGGCCCCGCGCGAAAGGCACACCGAGACGATCATCGGCAGCATTTCCGGCGTCAGGCCCACGGCCACCGCCAGGGCGAAGAAGAAGGCGTCCATCCAGTCGTGCTTCGTCAGCCCGTTGATGAGGAACACCAGCGGCACCATGACCAGCATGAAGCGGATCATCAGCCAGGTGAATCGCGTCACGCCCTGGTCGAAGCTGGTTTGCACTTTCTGGCCGACGATCGATCTGGGCCATGCTGCCGAGGTAGGTTCGGAAGCCCGTTTCGACGATCACCCCGGTGGCCGAGCCGCTTTCCACGCTCGTGCCGAGAAAGCAGATGTTTCTTCAGCTCCAGCACGGCCTTGGCGCCGGCCTCCTCTTTCGCGTCGAACTTCTCCACCGGCAGCGATTCGCCGGTCAGGCTCGACTGGATCACGAACAGGTCTTTGCAGGAAACGATGCGGAGATCGGCGGGAATCATGTCGCCCGCCGCCAGGCGCACCACGTCGCCGGGCACCAGCTGGCCCAGCGGCAGTTCCTGCGCCTGCCCGCCGCGGACCACGGTGGCCGTCACGCTGATCATGGCCTTGAGCTTGGCGGCCGCATCGTCGGCCCGCCATTCCTGGATGAACCGCAGCGCCACTCCCAGCACGACCATGCTCAGCATGACGATCGCCGCCCGGGCATCCCCGGTCATCAGCGATACGGTCGCCAGCAGCAGCAACAGGATCACCAGCGGATTGACGCAGGCGTGGCCCAAGAGCCGCAGCCGCCGGTACCGCTGTTCCTTGGTGACGACGTTGGGGCCGTACTGCTTCCAGGCGCCGTGCGGCCTCCTCCTCGCTCAGGCCGCTTTCGCCCGTTTGCAGGCGGCTAAACACGGCCTGCGTGTCGCTCTGCGCGACTTCCGCCAGCAACGGCGAGGCGGCGATCTGGTTGGCCGGCCTTCGCATGGCGGTCAAGATGTTCTTCGGCAGCATGAAGGTCGGCAGGATCGGCATGATGTGGCTCGAATGCAGGACGGGGCTGTCCCGATTATTGCAGCCGCAAAAATGGGACTGTCCCCTTCGGCCGGCAAGGGGCCATTATAAGCGCCGGCCGGGAATAGGAAAAGCGAGGCGAAATAACACGAAATATGATGACCAGCGAGAACAGCGACCACGGTCCGCCGCTCCATGTCGTGCTCTACCAGCCGGAAATTCCCGATAACACGGGCAACGTGGGCCGGACGTGCGTGGCGTTGGGGGCCAAGCTCTGGCTGGTCCGTCCGCTGGGCTTCCGTATCGAGGATCGGCGCCTCCGTCGCGCGGGGCTCGACTACTGGCAGCACCTCGATTGGGAAGCGGTGGACGATTGGTCGGCGCTTCTGGCCCGACTGCCCCAAGCCCGCTTCTGGTTCTTCACCAAGCACGCGGCGACGATCTACACCGAGGCCCGTTTTCCGCCGGGCGACGTGCTGGTTTTCGGCAGCGAGTCGCAGGGCCTGCCGCCATCGCTGCGTGATGCCCGGCCCGAACGCTGCCTGCGGATTCCGATGGCGGCCGAGGCCCGCAGCCTGAATCTGGCGGTCAGCGTGGCCGTGGCGGCGTACGAAGCCCGGCGGCAGCAAGACGCCTGTCTCCGCTGAGCCGCTCACGGGAGACAGGTTGGGAGCGAGGGCCAACTTCACGGAGACGGTTGACTCGGGCCATTCTTGGCCCGATGGAGCTCCAAACATCGCGCCTTCGTATTGCGGCCGCCGGTGGCTTGCGAGTCGGCCCAGGCAATCATCTCCTGAATGACCTGCCACCGCACGCCCGGGTCCCAATGCCGCTCGCACTTCTCCTCTTCGTAGCGATTCAAATCGGTATTGCCTGCCATGCCTCCCATTGTCGCTTCGGCCGATTGTGCATGCCAGATCATCGTAGTATATTGGTGTCATCGCTGGGGGATCGCCCGGGCAACGCGCGAGCGCGGGAGAATTGTGGCTGGCGTTCTGAAGGTCGTCGGATGACGAGAAAACGATTCTCTTGCATCGTGGTTCTCGGCCTGCTTCTGTGGGCATCGTCGGCAGTGGCAGACGGCGTTTACTTGCCCGAGCGGGCGGTCCAGAAGATACCGAAGATCGCCGCCCAACGCGCCGTGATCTCTTGGCAAAACGGCGTTGAAACGCTTGTTATTTCGTCGGCCCTGGATTCCCCGTCGCAGCAACTCGGGTGGATTATTCCGCTCCCATCCGTGCCGGAGAAGCTCGAAAAGCAGACACCTGGAATGCTGAAGACGTTAAGCTTCTCTATTCAACCCAAAATCACCCATGATCTCTACCTCGCACTGAGAGCCGTGATCCTCGCCGCCGGTATCGGGATCCCGTTGGTGGCGATTCTGTTGTTCAAACGAAAATGGCTCTTTCGCTTCTTCGTGACGCTGTTCGTCTTGTTCGTACTCTGGAGCCTGATGTTGCCGGCAAGCGAGGGCGTTGGAAAGGCTTTCTCGTCGGCAACCATCCAAGTCGAGAAAACGGCGAAGGTTGGCTCGTACGAGGTAAGCGTGCTCAAGCCGAAGGAAACGGGTGAGTTGAATGCCTGGCTAGCGGACAATGGATTCGCCGCCATCCCGGCGACCGCCGACGCAACAATCGCCGACTACATCACGCATGGCTGGGTGTTCGCCGCGGTCAAACTTACCCGCGGCGAGGCCGGCGCCAACACCCCGCATCCGATCGAAATGGTTTTCAACGCGAGTGATGCTGTCTACCCCATGCGATTGACGGCCCTGGCCGGCGGCGCGCCGGCGTTCGAGCTGTTCGTGATCGCCGACAAAAGGGCGTCGTGCCGATTATTGGAGGAGGACTTCTGTGATCGCTTCGAGAAGGGCGCCAAGAGTCCTGTTCAGCCATCGTCCGCCGACCCGTGGTACAAGGGCGTTGCCACTGACATCTATCTTGGTCAGCCCGCTATTTGCAGGTTGATGTGGGACGGCTGTGTGCTCACGAAGCTCGCTGGCACGATCAACGCCGACGATATGACCGGCGATATCGGCTTCACCTGGAAACCGTATCGGGCCCTACAGAAACACTTCTATACCGAAAGCGGGGCGCGTCAGTCGGGATGGCTCGTCTTCCTGCGCTATGGAGCCATTTGGACGTTAGTGTCAATGCTAATCTGTAAGCTTTGGGCGCAAGACTGGGAGCCGTTGCGATGGGATTGAGCCTCATGCTAATTCTCGGGCTGACCCTGCTCGGCGTTGGTGCCATCGCCTACACCCACAACCTTCCCAAGCTCGAAGCGCCCGACGTTCAGGTGACGCACGCCCGGCGTATGCGAAGTTACCCGCAATCGCTGCAATACCGGTTCAGGGACTTCATTGCGGAGCAACCCGAACTGCTGAAGCGGTCGGAAACCAAAATCGCGGACGCTCTGATGCACGGGCCAAGAAGATGGACGCCGGGGCGTCAACGGAATGAGATCATGGGCGGCGACCTGATGGTCGAAGACAGTCCCGGCAACTTCACTGTCACGAAACTTGACGAGACGGTTGTCATTCGCGTGTATGACGCCAACGGGCTCGCCTGGGTTGCCAAGTACCCGATTGCCGGCCCGATACCCGAGTCGATCGAGATTAACCGTGAGACCGATTAAGCCCAGTGACCGCATGAAACGAGTGATTTTTTTGCGCTTGCCGCTGCGCATCGGGTAATTGCTGAATTACGCCCTTGCCCGACTGGAACCGCCAAGCGGAGTTGATATACTGGAACGTCGCCGCACGGTCGGGACGGCCGGGCCGATCTCCAGCCGCTGTCGCATAGTTGCTTGAACAACCGACTTCGATGACAACCGCAGTTACCCGACAATTCCAGGCGTTGACGGAAAAAGCGGCCGAGGTTCTCCGGCAACGGGGCACTGACAGCCGCATCCGCATCCAGGTCGGCTCGGCCACCTGCGAGAACGCCGCCGGCAGCAACGATGTCAGGGACGAGTTCCGCAAACACATCGCCGCCTCCGGCCGCGACGACATCATCCTCCACCAGACCGGCTGCACCGGACGTTGCAGCCGCGAGCCGATCGTCGGCGTGCTGGCCCCCGGCCAAATGCCGGTCAAGTATGAGCGGGTCAACCGCAATGCGGTCCATGAAATCTTCACGCAACACATCCAGCACGGCAAGCCCGTGCTGGAACGGATACTCGACGGGCCGATCGAGATGCTCGCACGCTACGACGTCCTTATCTGCGGCAGCGTCCGCTGCGGATGGAAGGGCGAGAAACCGTTCGCTGAAATCCTGGCCGAAAAGCTCCGCGCCGCGGGCCTCGCCGCCGAGCAGGTTTGCCTGACCCGCGCCAGTTGCTTCGGCGCCTGTAGCACGCCCGAGGCGGGCAGGTTCTCCCACTTGCTGGTCCGGCCCGATAAAGTCCTCTATCGCGTGAAAAGCGAGGCCGACCTCGACGAGATCATTCGCGAGCACCTGCTCGGCGGCCGGCCCGTCGAGCATCTGAAGGTGCCGGGCAAGACCGTAGGCCGCAAGTTCCTCGAGCTTTATGGCGACGTGGCCTTCTTCAACCGCCAAAGCCGCGTCGCCCTCCGGCACAACGGCGTGATCGACCCCGACAGCATCGAGGAGTATTTCCACTACCGAGGCTTCCAGGCGCTGGCCAAGGTGCTCGAGAAGAACGACCCGCAATGGGTGATCGCCGAGATTACCAAATCGAAGCTCCGCGGCCGCGGCGGCGGCGGCTATCCCACCGGCGCAAAAATGGAAAATGGGCGCCGAAGCGGCCGACGCCACCCGCTACCTTATCTGTAACGCCGACGAAGGCGACCCCGGCGCGTTCATGGACCGCAGCATGCTGGAAAGCGATCCTCTGAACGTGGTTGAAGGCATGCTCATCGGCGGCTTCGCCATCGGCGCCCATCGCGGCTTCTTCTACGTCCGTGCCGAATACCCCATGGCCATTCGGCGGATCGAACGGGCGATCGACCAATGCCGCCGGTGGGGCCTGCTGGGCGAGAACATTCTCGGCTCGGGCTTCGATTTCGACCTGGAAATCCGCCTGGGCGCCGGGGCCTTCGTCTGCGGCGAGGAGACGGCCCTGATCCACTCGATCGAAGGCGAGCGCGGCCAGCCCCGCGTCCGGCCCGCCCTATCCCACGCAGAGCGGCCTGTGGGGAAAACCGACCGTCATCAACAACGTCGAGACCTTCGCCAATGTGCCGGCCGTGATCAACTACGGGGCCGACTGGTTCGCCCGGCTGGGCACCGAAAAAAGCGGCGGCACCAAGGTCTTTGCCCTCGCCGGCAAGGTGCAGCACACCGGCCTGGTGGAAGTGCCGATGGGCACCACCCTCCGCACGGTGGTCTTCGAGATCGGCGGCGGACCGACCGGCGGCAAGCAATTGAAGGCCATTCAGACCGGCGGGCCCGCCGGCGGCTGCATCCCCGCCAAATGGGTTGATCTGGCCGTCGATTTCGACACGCTCGCCAAGGCCGGCTCGATCATGGGCAGCGGCGGCATGATCATCCTCGATGAAGACGACTGCATGGTCGATATCGCCAGGTTCTTCATGACCTTCTCCCAGGACGAGTCGTGCGGCAAATGCACCCCCTGCCGCGAAGGCACCACGCGGATGCTCGAAATCCTCGATCGCATCACGGCCGGCAACGGCACTTTGGAAGATATCGACAAGCTGAAGCGGCTGGGACTGCTCATGTAGTCGAGCGTCGCTGTGCGGCCTGGGCCGTGCCGCCGCCAACCCCGTGCTGAGCACGCTGGAGCATTTTCGCGACGAGTACCTCGCCCACATCACCGAGCACCGCTGCCCGGCCCACAAGTGCAAGACGCTGGTGCGTTACGAGATCGACCCCGACAAGTGCGTCGGCTGCACGGTGTGCGCGCGGAACTGCCCGGTCACCTGCATTTCCGGCGTCCGCAAGGAAGCCCACCTGATCGATCAACTCCGCTGCATCAAATGTGGTCGGTGCTTCGAGGTCTGTCGGTTTGATGCGGTGAAGCGGATGTAAGCGTCTTGCACGCGCTCCGCGCGACGGTCCCCTCTCCGGGCACCGACCGAAAGTTGGTCGGGAGAGGGCTAGGGTGAGGGCTGTGTGCTAGGAAACGGTTCCTGACACCTTTTCTGATTCCTGGCGCAAGGACACCAACATGGCGGATTCTACCTCGCCTTGGTGCCCGCCATCCTCAATGCCGCACAGATTGATGCGGCCCTCCAAGAGCTTGGCATCAACCCCGACCAAGTGTGCGAACTTAGCCATTGGAGAACGACCAGCCAGAACGTGGCGGTGGCCCACTTGCCGTTTCCGGGGGCGAACTGACTCAACCACCGGCTGTCGGTATTGAAGGGCGACCGCAATGAGGGCAGTTGGCAGCAAGGCGGGAAACGGGCTGGTTGCAGTCCGGGCAGCGGACAAGGTTTGGACCCCTGGGACGCTGGCGGACGAGCATAAAGAGCAGAATTGGAATCGACAACCAATAGAGCATCATCAGCAGCATTACGTGAATGTGAAGGCCTTCTCCCATACGATTTTCCTCCCTTGGGTTAATCCATTATATGGGTGGTCGCCGCCGCAGACAGCAGCCTCGCTGTGCGTGGCCCTTGCTGGCGGCTGCCTCTTGCCGTCGAACTCCAATGTCATGCTTGCTTCCCCCGTCGCTGTTCGTTTTGCAACCTCTGGTTGAAAGCGGCGGAGCCGCCTCGGGGGATGGTAATCGTCTACCTCCGCGCCACGACGTTGATCCTGCGAAATGTCTCAAAATAACTCCCATCTTCCTGAACAGTCTCCTTCAGCATTCGTTCCACGACAGCGTTGCGAAACTCCATCTTCTCATCTTGCCCAAGCTGCTTAAGGAATGGGACGAGGCTCGGCTGATCAATCCAGCCGACAAGGGCCTCGACATTGGCAAACTTCCGGTCGGCATTTTCACCCCATGCCGTGGTCCCCCGAAACGGAAAGTCGTCAAGAAGTTTCTCGTACTGTTCCACGCTTGGCATGAACCAAGGCCACACATAATCTTGAAAGCAGGCGGCGTAGCGATCCTGAGCCATAACCTGCCTCACGACTCGGTAAAACGTCGAGCAGTTGCCTTCCGCTGCGAAGTTGAAACGGGCGATTCCCGGCTCCTTCAGGTGGGCGTACACATTGGCCAGCAGGCGGCGATGGTCCAGAATCCAATGGAGCGTTGCATTCGAGTAGATCAGGTCGAAGCCGTCGGCAAGAGTCCACTCGTTGATGTCCATCAGGACGAAGGAGACGTTGCCCTTTGCTTGACGTCGGGCAACGTCGATCATTCCTTGGGAGGCATCAACCCCCACGACTCGTCCCTGGGGAACCAGTTCAGCCAATTGGTTGGTCAAGGCACCATCACCGCATCCGAGATCGAGAATGCGGCTCGTCGCCTCGGAGATCCAACTCAGCAATCAGCCGCCTGCCCCATTCCTTCTGGTGTGCCGATGCCCGAGCGTACCTCTTGCCGTCGAACTCAAACGTCATGCTTGCTTCCCCCGTCGCTGTTCGCTTTGCAGCCTCTGGTCGAAATCGGCGGAGCCGCCTCGGGGGATGGTAATCGTCTCCCACCGTTCGACGAACATTGTCGCTGCAAGACCTTTAGGTCGCTTCGTTCGTTCCAGCCATTGTGTTTCCAGAACGCTTCGCCGAGGTCATTGTCGGCAAACAGGAAGATGTTGCACTTCTGGATGCCGAGGGAGCCAAGCGTTTCCAGGCACGCCTCCACCAAAGCTCGACCGATTCCTCGCTGTCTGCACTGTGAATCGACCGCCAGGTGATGGAGATAGCCTCGGCGGCCGTCGTGACCGCAGAGGACCGCTCCCACGATCCGCCCTTCTCGGCGGGCAATGTAACTCATCCCTGAATTTCGAGCCAGGTAGCCGGCGATCCCTTCGCTACTGTCGGTGTCGCCGTCGAGGCCAATGCCTTCGGTGGCTCGCCACAAGGCATGTACCTCGTCATAATCGGCTGCCGCCATCTGGCTTATGTCGAACTGCCCTGCTCATCAGCAATGACCTCCCAACGCCCATCTGCGATCCGTTCCCCTCTTGCTGGTTGTGTAGATCGTTGCCAAAATGGACTGTTTCGTCAAGCCCTTCATCGCTAGACCAAGGTCTGGCTGTTTGATCATGCGGAGAGAGCAACACGCCCCGAACTGCTGAGGTCACAATGAAGAATTTCTGTCGTTCTGAGCACGGCGTGGGGAGTGATTCTGTGGTTGTCGAGCGGTTATGCCGCCGGTAGGGACATGCAGGGTCCCATTCCGATCGTGCTCGGCGCGGGCGCGAGCGAGACGGAGAAGTTCGCGGCTGAGGAATTGAAAAGCTGCCTCGAACGCTTGTACCCGGACGAATCCTTTTTGGTGGCAACTTCGGCAGCCGCGGGCCGATTGCAGATTCTGTTGGGCACAGTGCAGTCGCAGCCTAAACTGAGGTCGTACTTGCCGGCGGGCAGCCTGGCGAAGCCGGAGAGCTTTCTCGTCTGCACGGCCAAGGAGGGCGACGCCGAGATCGGGGTTATCGCCGGAGCTGACCCGCAAGGAGTCCTTTACGGCGTTTATGGATTGCTGGAAAAGCTGGGATACGGCTTCTATTTGTCGTACAACACGGAACCGCCACCGCGGCCCGGATCATTGAAGCTGACGGACTGGACGGCGTCGGACGCGCCGCTGTTCGCAGACCGGGCCGTCTTCCCCTGGCACAACTTCTTGAGCGGCTCCTCGGCCTGGGACCTGCCGGAGTGGCAACGATGGCTGACCCAGATCGGGCGGATGCGCTACAACACGGTGATGATCCATTGCTACGGAAACAGCCCCATTTTCACCTTCGACTTCCGCGGGAAGACCAAGCCGGTGGGTTATTTCACTTCGACGGCCAAAGGCTGCGAGTGGGGCACTCAGCACGTCAACGACGTCCGCCGCCTGTTCGGCGGCGAGAGTTTCACGGGCCCCGTCTTCGGCGGCGAGATTTCGATGGTCCCGGACGAAAAGCGCACCGAGGCCGCCATCCGTCTGATGCAGCAAGTCTTCCAGTTCGCGCACAGCCGCGGGTTCCATGTGTCCTTCGTGTTGGACGTCGAGACCCCCGAATCGAACCCGCAAGAGCTGATTCGCCAACTGCCCCCCGGTGCCCGCTTGGGGAGCGGCGAGTGCCAACTGGCCAATCCCGAGACGCCGGAGGGCTACCAGTATTACCGGGCCGAGATTTCCACCTTGCTGCGGCTGTATCCCCAGATCGACCGCTTGATCTTGTTCTATCGTTTTCAGGAGATACCGTGGCGCAACGTCAAGGTGCAAGATTTTCCGGAGGCATGGCAGGCGCAGTTTGCCGCGGCGGTGCAGAAGACCCCGCGGCTGCGCAACGACCCCAAGGCCGTGCCGATGTTCGTATTGGCGAAAATGATGACGGCGGTCAGCCGCGTGCTCCGTGAGCTGGGCCGCGCCGACGTGGAACTGGCTGGCTCGGCCTTTGCACATGATTTCCTGCCGGCCGCTGATCAGTTCCTCTCGCCCGAAGTGGGCTTGCAGATGATGGACCAGACAGAGAGCATCGAAGCCGCGGGCTTCCGTGAAGTGCTGGAGAGCGTGGGCCGGCATCGCAAGCTGTACCCCGTGTTTTGGGCGAACCATGACGGACGCGGATACCTGATCAGGCCCCACACTCCCTATGCGAACCTCTCCACGTTCTTGCGCTCCGCGAACTGCACCGGCCTGAGCATCATTCATTGGGACACCCGCCCGATGGATGTCTATTTCAAGAGCCTGGGGGCGCAGCTGTGGCAAGCGACCCAAGACCAGCCGCTGGCGGAGACCGTGCGCGAGATGGCCGCGCATACATTTGGCGAGTCGGCCCGGCAGACCGGCGGCGAATATCTCCTCCGCTGGGTCACCGAGGCGCCGACCTTTGCCGCGAGACCTCGGACCGCTTCGTCAGTTCCCTCCTCAAAGACCCGGCGGGCGTTGCCGCCAGGTGCCGCCAGCGCCTGGACCTGCTGGCGAAGGTCTCGCAATCGCAATCGCAATCGACTCCGTCAGGACGGCAGTGGGTCGAGTACTTCACCGGGATGGAGCGGTTCGTCATGGCATTCTTCGAATCGCAAACGGCTTACGAGGAGGCCCAAACCCTGCGGGAGGAAGGCCGGTTGGAACAGGCCCGGCAGGCATTGGCCCGCTGCAAGCCGGAGGAGGTCATCGAGCGGTTCGCCCAATTCTCCTCCCTGGGCGGCATCACCAAGGGCGAACAGGGCATCCTCGTGTCGATGAACCTCCGCTGGCTGCCCTATATCGTCAGCGAGCGGCAGGCGGAGGGCCTGGAGCCGGTCCGCCTCCGTTTTGAGCCGACCTTCCATGACCCCTTGGCAATGGAGAGCGGTGCGAGCACGTTCTATTTCGACCAACAGCGGCGACTCTGGAAGGGGCTGGGCGAGAAGGAGACGCAGATGCCCGTGTTCGCGGAAAGCCCGGATGCCGCGACCGACGAGGTTTGCAGTTGCGGCGTGAAGATCGAGCAGAAGATCTTGGGGCAGGGACTGATATTTCAGCTTGGCCCCATCATGGGCGACAAACTGCCGCCGGGACGATATACCGTCTACGTGATCTTTGCGCCCAAGCCCGCGTTCGCCGACGTCACCTTTCGGGGTTCTCCGACGCTGCTGCCGGCAGTCGAGAAATTGATGATCCCCAGCGGCGGCACGCAGCCCGTCCGGATCACCCGCACCCTGGATGTCACGCAAGGCGCGGTGAAGGTGATGATATTTCCGACCTTCGGGACGGTTTACCTCTGCGGCGCCGTCCTGGAGCCCGCGGCCGAGGGCTCAGTTGCGCATTGAAGGCCGGCGGGCGTTTCTCATTCTATCGGCTCGTGTCGCCGGAACACCTAGGTCGAACCGCCGTTGCTGGATCGACCGCGTGCCTTGTGCTCGGCCTCGCGGATCTTCTGAACCATCGCCTCCTTGGCGGTTTGCGCACCGATGCGTTCGACGATTTCGTCCGTATCCATCGGCACGCCGTTGTGGCTACCACGAATGGAACCGGTAGTGCGATCGATCTCGACGATGATACCGGTCTGCTCGCCGTAGTGTTTCGTGATGCCCGAGACCAGTGCGGCCTCGATCGCCTCGAACACGATCTCCCTGTCGATATTCTTATCGCGATGGATCGCATCGACGATACGCAGAATCCCGTTCGGGTCCATTCGATCTCATTCTCGCCTGGTTAGAGAGGCGTACGTGGAACGCGACAGAATCGAGTCAGGAACTCATCGACGGCCTGCCTCTGTTCAGGGGGAACGGACAACGCCGCTCGAAGAGAGAAACGACTTCTTTGCTTCAACAGCAACGTCGAGTCCTCGGCCCAGCAGTACGATGCGATCTTCTCCCATCTGAGCAAACTCCAATACTGCATGATGCCGTTCTCCCGCACCTGGAGCCGACCAAATGCGGCAACGAGGAAAAAGACGGCAAACGAGATGGAAAACCAGAGGTCAACGCTGAACACCGAAGCTGGGTGTTCGCAACACAGCAGCCCCACCACGAACCCGAGCACCAAGTAGAGCCACTTGGCCGGAATTGGGCCGCAATCCAATAGCATCCGTCCAGCGATGCTTCGACCGTAGATCCACCTCGCCAGTGAGAATAACAGGAAGAAACCCCACGCCATTGCAAAGGCAATGCGCCTGACTTCCTCGCCCTGTTTCCCGGTAGTCAACGCAAGCACTTCCTCAAGCAGCAGCACGGCAATCAGGAAAACGACAACACTGATTATGCCGTTCTTCCAACCTTGTCGCCGTGCGGTCATGGTCATTTGTGCGGGCATGATATTCGACTTCAATGAAGGTTCCGAATGTCGTAATCCGGATTGGTCTGCCAGTGGGTGATGGTGCGTGGCGGTTCCACGAGCCACAACACCAGTGTCGTAACAATGAACACCGGCTCCGGTACGATAAGGGAAACGCACAACCATTCAAGCCAGGAAAACGACGCTGGAAAGCCGCCCCAGAAAGGGATCGAGGCACAGACGGAAACACCGAGCCAGATGATCGCCAGGAAGGTGAAGGTCAGCGCCTTGGGCTTGCCGACGAACTGGCGTTTGACCCAGCCACCGCCGCGGACTATTTCCGTGCTTGATTTCATCGGACTACCGTAGAAATCGACCGCCCCTATCGTACATCGTCTGCTGCTGTTCGAGCAACCCCCACCCGCAACAGCGGGCGAAAAGATCGAAAATGGGCTTGGGCTTGCCACGCTGGCAAATTCATCGGCCCGGAGTATGATAAGGGCGGTACGACCGCCACGCGGGGCTATCTCGAAGGGCATCCGTTGCCTGAGTTCGAGTTGCCCAAGATGCCGACCCAGTAACGGCCAGCCACGCAAGCCACAGATCATCCCGGTTACAAGTCGAAGGATTCTACGGTCAGAAGGAGCCGAGTATGGTAAACCAACCTCGTGTCTGGCAGCGACAGGACTTGGCAAAGCTGTTCTTGGAAGACGTGCGGGGCGGAATCCCCCTGGCGGCAGAGCAGATCGACGTGTTGCTGCGAGTGGTCCTTCACGGCATTCCCAGAGTTGAGCGACTTCTGGATCTCGGATGCGGTGATGGCATTCTCGGTCGGACGGTGATGGCTGAATACCCCCAAGCCAAGGGCGTGTTCTTGGACTTTTCGGAACACATGATCGAGGCGGCCAAGAAGAAGGCAGACATCGGCCGGGCGACCTTCGTCGTTCAAGACCTCGGGTCGAAGACATGGATGCAATCCGTCAGCGACCGTGCACCGTTCGACCTCGTGTTGTCAGGCTTGGCGATTCATCATCTGCCCGACGACCGAAAGCGGGAACTGTACCAAGAGATCTTCGATGTGCTGAAGCCGGGCGGCCTGTTCCTCAACTTGGAGCATGTGTCACCCCGGTCGGAATGGGCGAAGCAAGCGTTCGACGACCTGTTCGTGGACTCGCTCTGGTCGCACCATCAGAAGCTCGGTGGCACGAAGACTCGTGACGCCGTTGCCGAAAAGTGGTATAACCGCCCCGACAAATCGGAAAATATCCTGGCTCCGCTTGAAGTACAGTGCCAGTGGCTCCAGGAGATCGGCTTCGGAGACGTGGACTGTTTCTTCAAGCTATTCCAGTTGGCATTGTTCGGCGGGAAGAAGCCAATGTATTAAGTTTTGCATTGCTGCCGCAACAAGGGCTCGTGAAACGAGCCCGTTTTTCCGGGAGAAAGGGCTCGAACTGTTGCACAATTAACAACGGAACCAATAAATCCCAATCGTGGTCGAGGCTGTCTCGTGGGCGAAAGGAGCACACGCATGTTGAAACCGATTCCCCTATCCAAAGTGTACCGGCTGATCGAGCCAGGTCCGGTCGTGCTGGTGACGACGGCGTATAAAGGGAGTGCCAACATCATGACGATGACCTATCACATGATGTTGGATCATCAGCCGCCGGTGATCGCTTGCGTCATCGGCCCCTGGGATCACAGCTTCAAGGCGTTGCGTGCCACCAAGCAGTGCGTAATCGCCATTCCCACGGTAGACCTTGCATCCAAAACAGTCGAGATCGGGAACTGCTCGGGCGAGGATATCGACAAGTTCAAGACCTTCGGCCTGACGCCGTTGCCAGCCAAGAAAGTGGCCCCGCCGCTGATTGCCGAATGCCTCGTCAATATCGAGTGCCGAGTTGCGGACGCCAGCCTGGTTCGCAAGTACAACCTCTTTATCCTCGAACCGGTGAAGGCGTGGGTCGATCCGGGACGCAAACAGCGCCGCACGATCCACCACAACGGAGATGGCACCTTCGTCGTTGACGGAAGGGTTCTTAATCTCAGAAGAAAGATGGTGAAATGGCCGGACTTCCTTTGATCGGCCATCCCATTTGACACCATGGTGATCGACATGGCGTGCCGTGGAGATCACCGGAGCAGGAGGAATTGCCCATGCACGACCAGGTTCAATTCGCAGTTGGCCTCGGAACGCTTTCGTTCATCAACGCCGGGTTGGCCCAGTCCAAAGGCCGAAGCGGGTTTCTGTGGTGGCTCGTCTCGCTCTTTCTTGGTCCCATCGCCACGTTCTTGATCGTGGTGCTGCCAAGGGTCGGGCCAGAGCTACCTGGCCCCTAACCTCACGAGCCTTGTTTTGGGTTAACGACGATGTTCTTCTGTCGCCCGTTCGTTGAATGCTGTTGGGTGACCAGCCCTGGCGGAACTATACCGGCTTGACGTTCTCGGCACACGGGCCTTTCTTGCCTTGGCCTTCCGTATAGGACACCTTTTGTCCTTCACGCAGTTCCTCGAAGGTGATGCCTTGGAGGCTCGATGAGTGGAAGAACAGGTCTTTTTCGGCCCCCGTGCTGATGAATCCGAATCCCTTGTTCGTCAACTTCTTGATAGTGCCTTCGGCCATTTGTGCGTTTCCCGTAGTGATTGCTTGGACTGACGCCGCTCGCCTTACGATTGTCGAGTGGTCGCCGTCCGTTGCTGGCAAGTGTAGTCCTTCTGGGTGCCATTACGCAAGTGGGTTGCCTTGGTGGTTGGCACCAGTTGGTTAATTCCGGGGCCACGAGCCGATATTGACACTTTGGGAAATATCCGATGAACTTCCGGCATGGCTCGGCTGGCAAGATTCGTTGTCCCCGGTTTGCCGCATCACGTGACCCAGCGTGGCAATCGTCGGCAGCAGGGGAGAAAGGGCGACAGGCACCCTTATTGACACACGAAACCACTCAAACGACCATAAACGGGTCGTCTCCCTGGAATCTGCCCCGGAATGTGCCCGAATGCCGTTGCTGAAGAAGATTCTCAGACGGTTCGTGGTGAGTCTGCTGCGAATTGCGGCGGGCGTGCCGATCATTAGCCTGCTTGCCGGTGGACTGCTGTTTCTCCTCTTCGGCGCCACGACCACGGGCCGAAGTGTCGCGCTGAGCGCGACGATTCTCGCCGTGGTACTTTACCTCTCGGTCGGCTACTGGCGGCGCGGGTGGTTCCGGCGGATACGAAACCGCCTTTATGCAATTGCGGTTCCAATCAGTCTGTTGCTCTACCTGGTTCCCATGATGCTTGCGCCGACAGGCGGTGACGCGGACGGGCGCGTTCGCAACTGCCTCTTGCACGGCGCCGGCCGGTTCTCGCGATTCTCGCCATGGAACGTCGTGCCGGAGGCGGATCAAATCCACGTCGGCATGTGCCTTCTGCCGCTGGGCGATCCCTACACCACATTCGCCAAGGCCGCGCGCATGCGATCGCTCATCCTGCCGCTGTACGACGAAATGGACCGTGATGCCGATTTCCACCCGCTCGGTTCCGCGATGGCAATGGCGTACCGCGACTTGTTCCACATGGAGTTTCGCTCGGGCCACTACTTCGTCTGCGCTTCCGGAGACGGGCCGCGGCAAGCGGTTTCCTTGCCTCATCTTTCTGCACGGTTTCGGGGGCAACCCCAAGGCTTGTCTGTGGGTCCTCTCAAGGCAGCATGAGTTCGCCGTGATCGCTCCAACCTTCGGCATGGGCAACTGGGACAAGCCCGGCGGCGGCGAGTTGGCGATCGACGTCGCCCGGGAAGCGATCGCTATGCTTCCGGTGGAGGCCGAGAAGATCTTCCTGATGGGCTACTCGAACGGGGCCATGGGCGTGACGCGGGCGGGCATCAAAGAGCCGGCCCTCTTCCGCGGCCTTATCTATCTTTCGGCGATTACCGAGGACGCATCCTGCGCGACCGACCAGCTTCCCATGCGGTCCGGCCGCCCGATCCTGTTCCTGCATGGCGATCAGGACCAACGGATCCCGTGCGGCCTGGTCGAAATGGCCGCCGCCACGCTGAAACGGCGCGGGGCTGACGTCCGGATCAAGGTCTACCCAGGCGAAGACCACTTCTTGATCTTCTCGCAGCCGGAAGCCGTGCTCGGCGAAATCCGGGCGCTGATGTCGGCCGAATGACGGCGCGCATGCGCGACGCCGACAACCCTCACCCCCTGCCCCTCTCCGGGCACCGACCGAAGGTTGGTCGGGAGAGGGGACGTTCTTTTCTTGCGGGCTGCGTTGACCGGCTATCGTCTCTTCGGAAACACCGCGCCGCCGTAAAGGGCCGCTTCGCCCAAGATCTCTTCGATCCGCAGCAATTGGTTGTACTTCGCCATGCGGTCGGTCCGCGAGGCCGAGCCGGTCTTGATCTGGCCGGTGCCCAGCGCCACCGCCAGGTCGGCAATCGTCGAGTCCTCGGTCTCGCCGCTGCGGTGGCTGGTGACGACCGTATAGCCGTTCCGCCGGGCCAGGTCGATGGCCTCGATCGTCTCGGTCAAGGTGCCGATCTGGTTCACCTTGATCAGGACGCTGTTGGCCACGCCCTCGTCGATGCCGCGCTGAATCCGCTTGGTGTTGGTGACGAAAAGATCGTCGCCCACCAGTTGGATCTTGCTGCCGAGGCGCTCGGTCATCAGTTTCCACCCGTCCCAATCGTCCTCGGCGAAGCCGTCTTCGATCGAGCAGATGGGATATTTATCGACCCACTTGGCGTAGAGGTCCACCAGCGCAGCCGCCTCGATGTCTTTGCCGTCGACCGAGTACCGCTTCTTGTCGGCGTTGTAGAACGCGGAGGCGGCCGGATCGAGGGCGATGAACGCCTGCTTGCCGGGCTCGTAGCCCGCCTTGCCGATGGCCTCCATGATCACTTCCAGCGCATCGGCGTTGCTCTTCAGATCGGGGGCGAATCCGCCCTCGTCGCCCACGTTGGTCGAGAGCTTCTTCGCATGGAGCACCTTCTTGAGGTTGTGGAACACCTCGCAGCCGCAGCGGATGGCGTCGCTGAAGGAGCCGACGCCCAGCGGCATGACCATGAACTCTTGCACGTCCACGGCGTTGTCGGCGTGCGAGCCGCCGTTGATGATGTTCATCATCGGGGCCGGCAGCAGCCGCGCGCCCACGCCGCCCAGGTAGCGGAACAGCGGCACGCCGCAATGGGCGGCCGCGGCATGGGCGGCGGCCAGCGACACGCCCAAGATCGCGTTGGCCCCAAGGCTCTTCTTGTTCTCGGTGCCGTCCAACTCGATCATGCGGTGGTCGAGCGCGGTCTGGTCGATGGCGTCCATGCCGCACAGTTCGTCGGCCAGCTTGTTGTTGACGTTCTCGACGGCCTGCAAAACCCCCTTGCCGAGGTATTTCGACTTGTCGCCGTCGCGGAGTTCCCAGGCCTCATGCACGCCGGTGCTGGCGCCGCTGGGCACGGCCGCCCGGCCGAACGCGCCGTCGGCCAACTCCACATCGACCTCGATGGTCGGGTTTCCGCGGCTATCGAGAATTTGTCGGCGCGAATGTCTACAATGGCTGAACTCATGGCTTTGCTTGTCCCTTGGGGAAAAAGGTTGTCGGGAAAGGGGACTATTGGCGTCAAAACGTCTTATTGTGCCCCATCCCGCGGCGGTTGACCAGGGGCGGCAGCGGCCTCCACTTGGAACGTAATTCGGTACGCCCGGTAGCCGGAAGTCAATTGCTGAGGATAGAGCCGGGCGATCTCTGCCCGCAGTTCCTCGGCCGTCGCGAAGCCGTCGGGCACGGCGTCGGCGTCGGTGAGTTGGTCCAACGCGACCTCATCGACGCCGGTAATGCGAACGTGGCCGACCCCGGGGATGTAATTTCGCTGCCCGGGGCGCATCCGGCGGAATTTCCAAAGGCGAATGGTCTGCGTCTTGCTTCCCGCCCTGATCGCGGGGAGAAACTTCTTCTTGAATAGCAGCATGTTGCCAATCTGCGGGGGTAAATAGAAGCGAAGCTTACCCACCGGGGCTTCTCCTAGCAAGGGGGGCCGCGCGTGCCGGTCGAAACACCTGTGACGGCTATGCCGCCGCGCCGGCCCCTGCACGACCGCTACAGCCCGGTTTTGCTCAGCGCGGCCGGAAAAACCGGCCGATCGGTCAGAATAAGAACGGCCGGCACGATGCGACCGGCCGGTGAGAATCTGTAACCGATAGCGAACTTGATCAGGGTGGAAGGATGGTTCGTGTTATGCGGATTTTGCCGGTTGCGGTGATGCTGGTGCTGCTGGCCCTGGCGGTGGAGAGCGTTCGTTGGACCACGGTTCCGCCGGCGCCGCCGGAACCGACGTGGCAGCCGGCAGTTGCGCAGCAAGACACGAGTGCTGCGGGGGGCGTTTTCGGCGCGACCAGCCATCGCGAGCAGACCGGCACGGCCGCCGCTCCCGCCGTTATGGCAACGGATGAAGCAACACCGCCGAAACTACTCGACCCGCAGGCCCCGGCGCATCTTCTGCCGGCTGCCGAACAGCCTTTGCGACTCGTGCTGACCACCGGTTTTCCGACGGAACAGTCGGCGCTGGACATGGCCGGCCCGTCGCTGAGCCAACCTTCGGGATCGCTGGAGCGATTGCCTTTAACCGGGCGGCCGGCTTTTGCGACGCTCTCCGAGATGCCGATTGTCGAGACGAAAGAGGCGGCACCGCCGAGGAATCCGTTCGCGCAGCCGAAAGAAGCTGCGGCGCCCGCCGGTCCCGCCAGGGAGACGATCGAGACGCCGCCGCCGGCACGCGATCCGGCCCAACTGAAAATCGCCGCCGAGGCGCGCGGCCTGGCGGTCTCGCCCTTGGCAACCAGTGAACCAACCTGCGAGCGTTCGGACGAGTTGGAGCAAGTCGCTCGGCAAGCCGATCGGCAGATTCGGCACGGCTACGAGCTGGCCGGCCGCAGCGCATATTTCGCGGCCCGCTCGGAGTTCGTCGCTGCGTTGCGGTTGGTCGCGGAGGGGCTGGATACCGAGCAAGAGACGGCCGCTCACAGCCGTGCGCTGGCCGCGGCGTTGATGGCCATCAAAGAGGCCGACGATTTCCTTCCCGGCGGCGCGCGGCTGGAGGCCGACCTGGATATGGCCGGCATCGTCGCCGGACATACCACGCCGGTGCTGAGGCAAAACGCGACTGCGGCGACGGCGATGACGGCCTTGAAGTGCTATTTCACGTTTGCCCAACAGCAGTTCGGCGTGGCGGGCGGGCACGAAGTGGCCGCGTCGATGGCCTTGCGCGGCTTGGGCAAATTGCACTGCGCCTTGGCGGAAAAAAAGGGCGACGCCGTCGTTGCCGCACAATCCAAAGCCATGGTGTTCTATCAGGCAGCCTTGTTGGTCTATCCGCGAAACTACATGGCGGCCAACGACCTGGGCGTGCTGCTGGCGCAAGGCGGCAACTATGCCGAGGCCCGGACGATGCTCGAGTTCAGCCTGTCGCTCTGCCGTCAGGCGGCCACCTGGCAGAACCTGGGGATCGTGTATCGGCAGTTGGGCCAAGCCGGCCTGGCCGGGCAGGCCGACCAGCAGGCCGCGCTGCTCGGCCAGGCCGATGCCGCGCGGCGGCGGATGGCGCTGGGCACCTCCAATGAAAACGTGCGTTTGCTCGATCCGCAGAGCTTTGCGCAAACTTCCACAAACATCCCCGCTTCGCCCGGCGCGATCACGCCGCCCGCCGCGGCCAGCGATCCGCGACAGGCCTTGACAGCGGGCAATCCCCCCGCCGTCACGCGTCCGACGACGGGCGGCTATCCGCTGATGGCGGGGCCAACGGCCGAGCGAACGCTCGGGGGGCCATCGACGTATCAGAATAGATAACGCAAGAACCATGAGAAGAAAACGCGATTGCGTAGCGAATTCGGCCTTGCAACTTGCCGCGGGAAACAGGTCTGCCGTGCGGCGCGTGCTGCTGCCCGCATTGGCGGCCTTGCTTGCGGCGTCCTGCTGGGTCGCTTGGGAGACTCGAGAAACGGTCGCTCCGACGGGTGTGGCCACTCCGGCGGGGCCTCGCCATGCCGACCTCGCGTCGGCGCGCGTCGCCTCCAGTACCCCGGAGGAGCGACATCAAATTCTCCTCTGCCAGGCGCTTGGTCCCGCCGCGCCCTACAACATCTGCGCCGTCGATTGCGCAAACGGCAACTGTGGTTGGCGGCGATTCGCTTGGGAACAGGCTCGGGCAATCGATTGGCAAGCCTACGCCCAAGGCGAATACGTGGGCCACGATCGGCTGGCCCACGTGCCCGAGTATCGCCTCCGCGTCGATGATCAGATCGACATGACCTACCGACTCACGCGCGACGAAACGCCCACCCCCTACAAGTTGAACGTCGGCGATGAGATCCGCGTGGAATCCTTCACCGACCCCGAGTTGAACCGCGACTTGCTCCTTCAGCCCGACGGCAGCATCACCTTGCGGCTGCTCGGCCAGGTGCACGCCACCGGCTGCACCGTGAATCAACTCCGCGAAACCTTGGACGAGCTTTATACGAAGTACTACAAGGTGCCCGCCATCACCGTCACGCCGCTGAAAGTGAACACCAAGCTGGAAGACCTGCGGGCGACGATCGACCGCCGGGCGGGCATCGGCGGCCAGAGCCAATCGGTGCGAGTGACCCCCGAGGGCAGCGTGCAGTTGCCGGGCATCGGTTCGGTGCAAGCCCAGGGGTTAAGCCTGCCGGAACTGCAAATCGAGATCAACGAACGTTATCGTCAGTTGGTGGAAGGGATGCAGGTGATTCCGATCTTGGCCCAGCGGGCGCCGCGATACGTCTACGTGCTGGGCGAAGTGAACAATCCCGGCCGGTTCGAGTTGGTCGCTCCCACCACGGCCCTCCAGGCCATCAGTTTGGCCGGCAGTTGGCGCGTAGGAGCGAACCTGCGGCAGATTGTCGTCTACCGCCGCGGCGACGATTGGCGGCTGCTGGCCACGTTGATCAATTTGGAAGCCGCGCTGTTCGGCAACCAACCCTGCCCGAGGGGCGAAATCTGGATCGATGACTCCGACGTGATCATCGTGCCCAAGGGCAAACTCCTCATTGCCGACGACATCATCAACCTGACCTTCACCCGCGGCCTGTACGGCGTATTTCCGATGTACACCACGCTGAACTTCTCGAAACTCAGCACGATGTAGGTCGCGGCTGTCGGGCGCACAAAAATCCAAGACGACAATCGGCCGCATTTCTAATACCGGAAAGGGAAATCCGTTTATTGGGCAAGAGTCGATGCTTGGCGGTTCCATTTAGCGAGGGTCGCATGTCGGGTCCGCAAGAACCGAAAACCATTGAAGCACAGCAGTTTATCGTGCGGGACGGAAACGGCAAGGTCCGAGCAACACTTGGCGCGGTAAACGCTTCGAGTAAGGCGGTTCTTTCGCTCCACGATGAAGAAGGAGTCCCCCGCACTTATCTGGAGCTCGAAGCGGGGGGCTACCCGTCCCTATCATTCCTTCGGGCGGACGGAAATCCGTGGTTCATTGTCCGACGAACGAATAATGGGAGAACGGTCCTGACGCTAACTCGTGATAATACACGACCAGGGCTTACCATCGTTGTACCAGACGATGGTGATGTCAAAATTGGTCTGGGCAAGAGCAATGGTGAGGAAGTCTGGCTGCAAGGGGAGATCGAGCTAGACGATTTTGGGACGTAGCTGTATCGTCGGCTGACGGTTTCGTTGCCACCTTCTTTCTTCGTGTTCTTCGTGGAAATTTCTTTCTCACGAGCATTGCATTGACTTCGGCCTTTGTCGCCGGCCACAATCTCAAAGCGCGGCGCACCGCCGATCACCCGCCGCGGGCGCGGCCGGTGGCGCTGTCCAGCCGGGCCCAGAACGGGTGCTGACGGTCGCCGCGGGTGCGGACATCCTCCAACATCGTCCGCAGGTCGGGCCGGATCATCTGATCGGGATTGTTTATCCGCCGGCCGTTGACCGTGATCGTCGACGCTGCTGGAAGTCGATCATCCCGCCGTGGGGACCTTTCGGTGCGATCCACACGGTCACTTGGGCCGTCCCCGCGGTGACGTTCAGCCCGTTGTCTTTGTTGATCGTGGCCTTCACTTCCACCGGACGGACACCGGGGCCCGGCGGCCAATCGGCCGGGTCAACCGATGCCTTCGGCGGCAATCCCTGCAATTCCACCCACCAGAAGTAATTGTCCCAGGGACGCATCGTGACGCAGGCGAACTCCGGCGGGAAAAAGTTGCGGCGAAAATGAACCATCCAATCGAACAGCCGCAAAACTTCGTCGTAGAAATCCTCGTGCCCCCGCCCCTTGAACTCGACCACCGTCGTGTCGAAGCCGCGCTTCAGATAACGATCGAGATCGCGGGCGTTCCTCACCAGTTTTCCGCCGTCCAACTCGCCGGCCACCACGTAGAACGGCACGCAGCGGGCGTTCTCCCAGTAGCGGCTGCAATAGCGGTCCGATTGGGCCACGATTGGAATCACACCCGCCCATAAATCCGGATGCGCCAGGCCGATGTCCCAGGCGGCGTCGCCACCCGTGGAATGGCCGGAAAGATAGACCCGATCGGTGTCGATGGCGAACCGCCGGCAGGCGTCGCGCAGGCAGTTCAACACGGCGGCATGCTCGCGGGCCGAATAATCGTATTCCAACTGGTGCTCGACCATCCAAATCGGCGCGATCACGATGTAGCCGTGGCGCGTGGCCTGCCCGGCGCGCACCCCGCCGTCGCTCCAATCACCCGCCCACCAGTCCACCTGTTGCTGGGCCGTGTGCCCGGCGCCGTTGAGAGTCACAATCGCCGGATAAAGACGACAGGGATCGTATTCGGGCGGAAGCTGAACGTAGTACGTCACCCGCTCCTCCTTGCTCACCCCGACGACTTCGAGTTGATAGTAGCCGGGCTTGTCGGCCACGGGCTCGGGCGGAGCCGCCGGCGGCTTCATGCGGGCCAGCAGGCCGGCCACCATCCCCGCACCCACGCTCGACTCCTGCTTGATCGCATCGAAAGCCTGTTCGCGGTTCAACGTGGCCGTTTCGCTGAGATAATTCCGAATCTGCTCCCGCACCCGGTACGCGGCAGTCGCCGTCGTCAGGTCCACCGTGGCCGAATCCGTGCCCAGCAGCCAACCGCTGACGGCCAACGCGAGTTTCTGGCCGGCGGGCGACTTGATCGTCGTCGGCGTTCTGCTGGAATGCCGCCAGCCGATCCAGCGTGTTGGGACCGAGTTCCGCCGTGATCTCGTCGATGATCGGCTTGAGATTCTCCTTCGCAATCGTGTCGGCGATCTGATCGCGCAGGGCGGCAAGGTGTTTGAGGATGTCTTGGCGGCGGGCCTCGCCCGCGTCGTACGCCGCCGTCATCTCGCGAACGCCCTGAAGCACTTCTCCGCCCACTCCCTCGGTGGGAAACTTCGCCAGCATTTTGCGCACCAACCGATGCTGCCCCGCGTCGCGGCGCAATTTCAATTCCGAAAGCAGCCGCTCCGCCGAAAGTTGCGTGATCGCCCGCAGCGACGGCGCCAATTGCTCCTTCAGGTCGGGTTGATCCGGAAACGCCTTGATCAGGGCCTCCAACGCGGCCCGGGCCTCTTCGTAGCGCTCGCCTTGCAGGTAGAAACGCGCAATCTTCTTGTAGTCTTCCGGGTTGCTCGGCGCCACCCCCTTCGGGTTCAACTGCCTCAGAAGAATCTTGTGCAGGATGTCGGGAGGAATCGTGGCCGTGGAAATCCACATTTCCCAGACGTACTTCGAGCAGCCCTCCACTTTCGCGCATTGCGGAGTCAACTCGGTGATTCCCTGGACAACGGGCAGAGCCCCTTTGGCGGTGAGCATGGTGAAGGTTCGCCGCCCGAACTCGTCGAACGGATCGATGTGCAGCGGCACCCCCACCGTTGCGATCGTTAGGCCGGAGTGGACCGCACGCTGAAAAATCTTGAACTTCTCGTCGGCTTGGCCCTTCGGATCTTCGAGGACCTGTTGCACCAGGCGCTTAGAGAAGAAGGTGCGCCGGAGATTGTCGTCCATGACCATGATCGATGGGATCTGGTCCTCGTCGCCGCCCTGCTTCAACGGCATGTCGGCCAGCCCGACAACTTCGCCGAGCTTCCCGCGAATCACGCGGCCATCCTTCAGCAACAGTTCGGCGGCGCCGGCATCGCCGGCCGCCCCGATCCACGCCGCCGCGGCCAGCAGCACCCCCAGGCACGCGGGCAAATGTATTCCGGCCTTCCGCTGCATCGGATTGTCCAGGGGGCAAAAAAAGAGCCAGCCAAGTGTAGTTCATTGTGTATCACGGCAACTGCAAGTCAAGGTTGGCGGCAGCGGTATCGTTTGCCCGAGGCAGAGGCGGTGTCTGGGAGAAACGGTGCCACCCCCAGGTAGGGTGGCTGATGGCTCGATTGGCGATACTGTTTGGCGCGATCCCGCAACGGGCAAGTGGACCCTCGGGAGAGGATTCCGAACATATTTGTCTGCCCATCGACCTCCAGCCGATGCACCTCCACTACGGCGGCCTGCGGTACTGGTTCATCTGCCCGCTGCTCGTCAACGGCGTGGCCTGCCGGCGGCGGGTGGCTAAGCTGTATTTTCGCGGGTGGTACTTCGGTTGCCGCCACTGCCATGGCCTGACCTACCGGAGTTGCCAAGGTCCGCACCAAGACGAACGGTTCGAGTTGGCGACCGAGAAAATGTTCGCCAATTTCTCCACCCAGAAAGCCGGACAGGGGCGCTAGAACCAAGCCGATTTCAGAATTGACCTCGATGTTCGTTCACGCAGAGACGCGGAGGGGGAAGGGACAGCGTTGTTGACAATATGCGGTGCAACTATTCCTTCATCGTGGCTACTCCTCCCAGTGGAATCTCAGCCCGAAAACCGATACCGGGCCACGGTCGCGGTTGAACGCAGGGTCGCCGACGAACTGGTAATCCAACGCGAGGTGAGAAGTTTTCCCGATTGGAAAGTCGTAATAGGTTTCCACAACTTTTTCGCAATCGTAACTCAGGTTGCCGTCGCCGTTGAGTATGCCTGTGCCGCCTGCCTTCAGAAATGCAATTTGTTCGGGCGAAGCGCCGCTCAGGATGCCGGCCAGCCCGAAGGTGTCTTTGGGCCGGCACCAATTTGCGCCTTTGACGCTCATGCCCAGCGAGACGGACCAATTCGCGTCGGTATACGTCCACGCCACTTCGTGGCCGTCGTTCCAACCCACACGCGAAAACACGCCCACGTTTTTCGACAGTTCCTGTTCCCAGTTTATCCCAAAGCCGTATTTATAGCGGTAATCGAATGCGCCCGGTGGAATGGTTGAGCCCGCTCCCTGAGGCGCATCCGGAGGCGGCGGATGCAGCCGCAACAGAGCGGTGGCCACGGAAAAGCTGGCGAAATCGGCCTGGTCGAGCCAGGCCATCCACCGAATCGCCCCCGGATGATCCTCGATTTTCCAGCGGCGTTCCAGTTCCGTCATCATCCCCCAGGATCGCCAGAACTGACCGTCAGAACCGTCGCCGGGCCACATGAAGATCCGGTCGTCGGCCGTGAAACCATTCATCACGCCGGGCATTTGGAACCATCCATAGCGCAAGGCCCATTGCGGCTGGTTCAAGTCGAAGGCAATTCCCGTCGTGTATCCGACGCTATCCGACGGATAATCCCACGCCATGTTGGCGCCGATCGCGAAATTCAGAAACTGGGTGCGCACGTCGTGCGCGTAGGTGTTGTTGTCGAAAACATCCGTGGGGGTGAACCGGCCCACCGTGACGGTCAACCGCGAAATGTCCTGTTTGCCCGCGAGCGTTAGCTGGCCATCGGGCACGTCTTCCTGCTCCCCGCCCAAGCCGAAGGTTTGGCGAGCAAAGAAATGTGCGCACATGAAGTCGGGAACCTCCGTGCCGGCTTTGTAGGCGTTGGCGTTGGGAAACGCCTCGATGCCGAAGGTGTCGGTCAGACCGAAGCCCTGCCACATCAGCAAGTCCACGTGGAACTCGGCGTCTTTCCATAGCGGCACGCCGAAGAACAAGTCGGCCGAAAGGCTTTCCGCGCGCTCGCCGTGGTTGTTCAGGCTGTTGGGGCCGGAGTACGCGGCCTGAAAGGGAGGATCGAAGTCAACAGCGCCGGTGGTCTGCGCGTGGCAGTTCCATCCCTTGGGCAGAAGCGGTTTCCCTTCCTCTTCCTTTTTCTCTTCGTCGTCCTTCTTCTCCTCCTCCTTTTTTCCTTCTTCCTTCTCGCCGCCGGTCTGCGGCTCGCCAGGCTTTGTCGGCGCCGGCGGGGCCGCGCTCGGCTGCTCGCCGTTGGGCGAAGGAGGCGGCGGTGGAGGCAACTCGCTCCACGTTGCGGCTCGGACCATGCCGCCGGTAAAAGAGGATGAGTAGGACCAACCGGTGGCCTCAAACGATTCCCACTGAGGCGAGCCAAAAAAAGGCCGAAACAATGTGTCGTCCGCTGCCGCGTGCAACGATCCGCTGCTGAGGATCAGCACCGCCAGAAGCGCGCAGCGAGCCAGCCGATATCCGCCGCCGGATTGGGCGGCAGAGGCTGACGCTCCGCGCGTGTGGCCGCGGGCTCGCCCGGCGATGGTCTGGCTGCACATCCCTGACGCCATGACGTCGGCTCGCCTTCCGTGGAAATAGCCGGCAGTTGCTCGCCTGGTGGCCCAGGCAAACTACCTCAGTTATCGAACCCGTTTTTCGCGCGAGGCCATTATTTCCGGGCGAGATAGTGTTTTGGAATTAAAGACCTTACGTTCAATGATGCCACTTCGGAGTTATCAAGCACCAGACGCATACGCCGTCCGCGAATCGTCGTCGCAGGGGGCCAACTGGTATCTTCTTGCCTGCCAAGACGTTGGCGCACGATCCGCCTGGAATTTGATCGGGAGTCGCTCCTCGGCCATCCGAGGTGAAAGCGAGGCAGGCAGACAAGTCAAATGAGGAAGCTTAGCACAACATTGACGGCAGTATTCCTTCACTCGACACCACGCCAGACGGCAGCTTCTTCGCGGGGCGGCTGGCGGCGGAAGACGCTGTAGAGCACGGGCGTCAGGTAGCGATTCAAGACCAGCGCCGCCATCATGCCGCCGATGACCACGATCGCCAGCGGACGCTGGCTCTGTGCGCCGATACGCGTGGAAAGCGCCGCCGGCATCAGTCCGAAGATCGCCGTCAGCGCGGTCATCATGATGGGCCGCAGGCGGAGCACGGGAGCCGTAGATAACCGCCTCCTCCAGAGGCTTGCCATCCAATCGCGCGCGGTGGAATGAAGACACCTGCAAGATGGCATCCATCACCGCCACGCCAAAGATGGAGATGAACCCGACCGCGGCGGAGATGCTGAAATTCGTCTGCGTCAACAGCAGCGCCCACACGCCGCCGCAGGCCAGGGCCACGACATTGGAGAGCACGATCAGCACGTCCACCAGCGAGCCGAACGCCATGTACAGCAACACGGCCACCAGGGCCACGGCCAGGGGGATGACGATACGCATTCGCGATTCGGCCTGCTCCATCTCTTGGAATTCGCCGCCCCACGAGAGCCGGCAGGGGGCGTGCACAAGGTCCTTGGTGGCCTCCTTGGCGTCGGCCACGGCGCCGGCCAGGTCGCGGTTGTGGATGTCGAACTTGACGACGATCATCCGTTCGCCCTGCTCGCGGTAAATGTCCGAGGCCCCGCGCTGGAGGAACGAGCCGTGCTCATCGAGCCGGCCGTCCGCGCCAAGCGGCGTGAGCAGGTCGCGCAGCCGGCGGCGCGGAGTGCGGCTGAGGTCGTTCATGGCGGCGTTGGAACTCGAACCGGTCAGCGGCGGCAGCGCGACGCTGCAGCCGGTGGGCGAAGGGCCGCTCGTGGGGCCGCTGACGGGCGTATTCCCCTGTCCGTTCGACTGGCTGTCGACCACCGTGTTCTTGCTGACCTCCACAGGGATGTCGAGGATTGCGTCCAGGTTCGATCGCAGCGCGCGCGGGTAACGCAAGGTGATGTCGAAGCTCCGTTCGCCCTCGATCATCTGGCTGAAGGCCTTGCCGCCGACGGCCGTATCGACCACCGCCTGCACGTCGCTGACATTGAGGTTCCACCGCGCGCACTTGTCGCGGTCGACCGGCAGGTTCAGGTTCGACTGGCCCAGGATGTGGAACGCGCCGACGTTCTCCAGGCCGGGGATCTTCTGCAGGGCGCGGACCACGCGGTCGGCGGTGCGTTCCAGCTCCACCAGGTCGGGACCGATGATCTTCACGGAGTTGTCGCCGCGGACGCCGGAGAGCGTTTCGTTGACATTGTTGCGGATGTTCTGCGAAAAGTTCCAGTCCACGGCCACCAGCGATTCGGAGATCTCGCGATTCAGGGCGTCGACCAGCTCGTCCTTGGTGCGGGGGCGGGTCTGGCCGGGGGGATTGGGCCACTGGTCGTGCGGCTTCAGCGGCACGTAGCTTTCCGTGCCGTAGAAGCCCGACGGATCGGTGCCGTCGTCGGGACGGCCGACCTCGCTGATGATTTGTTCGCACTCCGGGTAGCGCTTGACGATGCCGCGCATGATTTTCACCCCGTGGCACACCTCGTCCAGCGACGATTTCAGCGGGAAGGTGCCCGCGATCCAGATGTTGCCCTCCTCAAGTTCGGGCAGGAACTCGCGGCCCAGCATCGGGACCACCGCGGCGGTCGCCGCCACGAACAGGGCGAACACCCCCAGCGTGAGCACGCGATGCCGCAGGCAGCGGTCCAACTGCCGCAGATAGGCAGTCTGCAGCGTGCGCACCAGCCAGTTGTCGGGCCGGGGCTTGACGTTTGACAGCAACAGCTCGCAGAGCACGGGCGAAAGGACCAGCGCCAACAGCAAGGCCCCGGCCAGGGCGAAGGCGTAGGTGTCGGCCATGGGGCCGAAGATCTGTCCTTCCGGGCCCGCCATGGTGAACAGCGGCAGGAACGCGCACACCATGATGGCCGTGGAAAACGCCAGGCTCCGCTGCACCTCGCCCGAGGCCCGGAGAATCCGCTGATCGATGGGCAGATCGGCATCCGCGCCGCTGCTCAGGTGGCGGTAGATGTTCTCCACCATGATCACCGAGGAGTCAACGATGATGCCGAAGTCGACCGCGCCGATGGACAGCAAATTGGCGGATTTGCCGCGCAGGAAGAGCACGGCCACGGCGAACAGCAGCGCCAGCGGCACGTTGATGGCCACGATCAGCGCGGTGCGGACGTTGCTGAGGAACAGCAGCAGCACCACCGCGACCAGGCCCATGCCGGCCAGCAGGTTTTCCCGGACCGTGCGCGGTGGTGACGTGGATCAGGTCGGTGCGGTCGTAATAGGGCTCGATCTTCACGCCCGGCAGCAGGCGACCGGGGGTTTCGTTGAGCTGCTTGACCAGGGCGTGGATGTCGTCCAGGGCGGGCAGCGATTGGTCGCCCTTGCGCAGCAGGACGATGCCCTCGACGACTTCGTCCTCGTCGCGCCAGACGCGCCGGCCTTGGGCGTCGAGCACTTCGCGGCCTTGGGCATCGCGCAGCCGGCAGGCTCCGCATCACGTGTCCGAGGCGCGTCTGGTAGCCCATCACCACGCCCTGCCTGCCCAGCGGCGAACCGGCCCGCAGCGGTCCGCCTTCGACCACGTCGCCGACGCGCACCGGGACGTTGTTGGTGGCGCTGAGCACGATCTGGCGGATCTCGCGGATGCGGCGTTCTTCCTCGGCCCGGAGGTAGTTGCGTGCGGCGACGGGGTCTTTCATGCCCATCGCGGTTTCCATGGGATCTTGGCCCATGCCCAACAGCCCCAGCGAGCGGACCACGTGGGCGGCGCCGCCCTGGATGATGTAGTCGCCCCCGACGTTGGAATTGTTCGAGGCGATAGCGTCCTTGAGCTGCTGCAAGGTGATGCCGTAGCGCTGCATCCGCGCCGGGTCGGGATGGATCTCGTAGCGTTTCACGGTCCCGCCGTAGCTGGTCACGTCGACCACGCGCGGCAGGCGGCGGAACAGCCGCTCCAGCGTGTTGTCCTGCAGCGACTTGAGGTCGTTGGGATCGTAGATGTCGCGTCCCGCGGAGTCCTTGGGGCCAATCAGCACGTAGCGGAAGATCTCGCCGGTGGGCGACCGTGGGGAGATATCCGGGGTTACCCCGGCCGGAAGGTCGGCCAATCTCAGACGGTTGAGCACCTCCTGCCGGGCCTGGGCCGGATCGACGCCGTATTCGAACTGGTTGCTGACGTGGCACAACTCGAACAACGACTGCGTGCGGGTGATGGCCAGCCCGGGCATGCCTGCCAGGGCCACCTCCAGCGGGATCGTCACCTGCCGCTCGACCTCCTCGGCCGACGCGCCGGGATAGCGGGCCACCACCTCGACGATGGCCGGCGCCGGATCGGGATAGGCCTCGACGTTCACCTTGCGGAAGGCGTAGATCCCGTAGCCCAACAGCCCCGCGGCCAGCAGGATCACCACCAGCCGGTTGTGCATGGCCCAACGAACCAGACGATTGATCATCGGTACCTCGGATCTTCTCAGGGTGCGCCGGCGTTCTGCTGTAGACTGTCGAGGCAGGCGGCCAACTGGACGACCCGCGACACGACCACCTGCTCGCCCGGCGCCAGCGGCTCCAACCCACGGCGCTTCTCCTCGGGCGTGGGCTGGCTGCGGATGTACACCTTGTCGCCGCGGCGGCGGGTGACGGCGACGCTGCGGCGGACGTACGTCGATTTGCCATCCGACTGCACGAAGACGCAATTGCGGTCGCTCTCTTCGCACAAGGCCGACGCGGGAACCACCACTTCGCCCGGCGGCGGCGGAATCTCCAACCGCGTGTTGACGAACTGCCCCACGCGAAGTTTGCCGTCGGGGTTGTCAACCCAGCCCATCACCAGGGCCGTGTGCTGGTTGGGATCGATGATGCAGCCCACCTGGTCGAAACGGCCGATCCGCGTGGCCGCCTCGCTGCCGGAGCCGACGGTCACCGACCACGCCCGCTGGCTGGCGGGCAGGGAATCCAACGTGGGCAGGTCTTCCTCGTAGGCGTAGGCCAGCACTCCCAGCCGCGAAAGGTCGGCGACCTTGAACAGGTCGCTCGTGGTGTCGACCAGCTCGCCGAGGGCCACGTTGCGCTCGATGATCACGCCATCCAGCGGCGCGACCACGTCGAGCCGGGCCCACTGCTGGACGAGCTCCTGGCGGTCGGGCATTTTTTCGCGGACCAACCGGGTGGCCTCGGCCCGCACTTCGTCGATTTCCTCCTTGGAAAGTCGCCAGCTTTGCAGGGTCCGCAAGGCCTTGGAGACCGCGATCCGATCGGCTTCGACCTTGCGCTGGGCCTCGCGGAGGGTGCGGTCGGAAACAGCCCCTTCGGCTGCGGCCTCGCTGAGCCGCTGCAGGCTCTCCTCATCGAGGTGCAATTGCGACAGGCCGTCGACCAACTCGCTTTTCTTCTCGCCCAGGTCTTGGCTCCAGATCACCGCCAAGACCTGTCCCTTGCGGACATGCTGCCCGAAGGCGACCGGCCGCGACCCGTTGCCCGCGTTGCCCAACTCGACGACCTCGCCGGGGAACCGGGCGTGGACGTGCGCCAGCCGATCGGAATCCAGAATCAGCGAGCCCGAAAGCTCCAGCGTGCTGGGCAAGGTCGATGGCCGGGCCGGCTCGGTCTGCACTTCCAGCCGCTTGGCGACGTCCGCAGGCAAGGCCAACGCGTCCTTCTTCCCGGCTAACTCGGGCGCGGTGGCCGGCGATGCGTTGGCCGCGACCGGCGTCGTGATGCCGGCCCACCAGGACGCCAGGTTCGCGCGATACGCGATCCCCGCGCCAACCGCCGCCGCCAGCACCACGACCGGCACGGTGGTCTTCAATCCGCGATAGACGGATGTCATCGACACTCTCCTTCGTTTTCTGAATGATGTAGCTCGAATCCGGCCAAGCCGGATCGAGGATCAAGGCTCTGCGATAGAATCGATCAGTAGGCCAGCGCTTCAGGCCGTCGCGACAGCCGAGAAATACCGACCGGCATGAAAACCTGGCTCGTCTAGCGACGTACCGTAAGTGCCTCATCAACACGGAACGAGCTTCCGGTGCGGCAGCGAGCCAGTCCGCATGGTCTGCGAGCGGGATACGCGCCGCATTCATGCAGCACATGTTGCCGCCTCGTCCCAGCCTGCGCAAGCTCCTTCGGCGAATGCCCCGAGGCAACTCAGACCGTGGGCGGGGCGCGGCTCAGAAAAGACGAACCGACGCTGTGAAAGACTTTCGGTTCTGATAACCAAATCGCATTGCAGAGAATCAACCCGGCGGAAACGGGGGCGGCAGTTGAACCGCCATACACGGGCAGTAAGAAGAGCTTGCAGATCGGGCAACAGTCGGCATCATGGGCGGAATGCGATGGGCCCATCGCATGGCCGAGTACGTCGTAGTGCAAGCATTGGGACGCATGGTGGTCGCTCGCCGATGCGTCGCAAGACAGCCAGCCGCCGGGCAATTGCACCGCGTGGCCGCACCCGTGTAGCAGATGCAGGCCCTGGCCGGCGCAGACGGTCATCGCATAAAGCACAATGACGAACCAGACCGTCTTTCGCTTCCCGCGTGTCATCGTGATGGACAGATCAGCTACCGTGGAAACCCAGATCGGGGAGAGCGTAAAGAGCCAATAATACCTATCATTCCAGGGTACCTCTGCCAACAACTCATGTCAATTTCCGAAAACCAGCAGGGGATCATCGCCGCACCAGCGAGCAGGTGTGATTCGCGGACGGAAAATGGGCGCCGAGGCCCAGCATTATGAGGGGGATGTAGTCTTGCCGCCGGCGTGCAATGAGCCCTTGGCATTCTCGGGGGCAGGCACCGAAGGCTGGAAAAGCAGATTGGAGAATCTACGGCGAATTGTGCGGCCAGCCAAGCATCGTAAGAGCGGCACAATCGGCATTTCCGATATCAGTGGAAGGATTGCTACAGACATCACTGACAGCCTCGCCCGTAATCTTGCCCAATCATTGGCCTGTCCTGCCGGCCGAACGATCGACGCTTATGTACGTTTCCGGACTACACAGCGGAAGTGTCGGAGGAAGGGCCACCGCTGGTCAACAGACCATGGCGCGCTGCGCTGCATTCTTGTTATGTCTGTTGTCTGGCTGCCTGGTCGTCGGTTGCGCGGCGACGAAATCGCAGGTTGCCTCCTGTCCGCAGCAATGCATGGCCACCGATCAGGCCGTGACACCATCGGCAACGGCTTCGGCTTCACCTATTGACGCCAGCGTTCACGCGGCGGCATTCACTCAGCCGGCGCCATCCGGCCCAACGCCGGAAACCGTTCCCCTTCCGCCCGCTGACCGTACCGCCGTCTCGCATCAACTGTTGCAGATACCACGCGATCTTCCTGGCAGCGAGGCCCCGCCAATACGTCTGCCGCCCTTCAAGCCGAGCCAGCCACAACCGGACCGGCTTGCCGAAATCGAACGGCTCTTTCGGGCATTGCCAGAGTTGCCTGCGGCGATGCAACCTGTCGAGGGCACTCCACCCTTGACGTTGACGGAGTTGCAGGACATGGCGTTGCGGGAGAGCCCCCTGGTACGCCAGGCGATGGCCGACGTGCAAGCGGCCCGAGGGGCCGCGATCCAAGCCGGCGCCCTTCCCAATCCAACCGTCTCCTTTCAAGAGGATAATGTCAATACGGGCGCCACTGCCGGCTACCAGGGCGTTGGCATTTCACAGACCGTGCCCACCGGCGGCAAGCTGGCGCTGGCGCGGCGGGCAGCGAACGTGGACGTGCAGAACGCCGAACTGGCCTTGTGCCGCACACGCAACGAGTTGGTCACTCAAGTCCGCTCGAATTACTACGCCGTGCTGGTGGCCACGAAGCGAATGAAAGTAAATCGCGCATTATCGGAATTCGCCGAACAAGTCTATCGAGCACAAATCGGACGCACGAAGACCGGCCAGGCAGCCCCCTACGAACCGTTGCAATTGCGGGTCCTGGTAGTCCAGGCGCGCGCCCAACTGATTCAATCGCAGAACGAATATGGCGCCGCCTGGCGTCGGCTGGCCGCCACTCTTAACGCGCCCGATATGTGCCCGGTGGAACTAGCGGGTGACGTGAATTGCTCCGTGCCGAATCTCGACGAGCGGGCCGCGTGGCAATGGATTCTAGACCACCACACCGACCTGTTTATTGCGCAAAATGGCGTGGCCAAGGCGCAGCATCTGCTGCGCCTGGCCAGGATCACGCCCTGGGTTCCCGACATTGACGTGGACGCGTCGATCCAGCACGACAACACCACACCACCATTCGGCACGGCCTACAACTTGCACGCCGGCATTCCCATCCCCCTGTTTGACCGCAATCGCGGCAACATCCTATCGGCCGACGCGGCTTTGATGCGTGCCTCTCAAGAATACAACCGAACCCGCAACGACCTTGCGGCCTCGTTAGCCGATGCCTTCGCCAGTTACCAATCCCAACGTGTCCTTCTCGACTATTACCGAACGCAAATCCTTCCGGATCAGGTGCAAAGTTACCGTGCCATCTACCAGCGATATCAGCAGGACACCGACAGCGTGGATTTCAATGATGTTGTTACCTCTCAACAGACTTTGGCGTCGGTCGTTTCCACGTACGCTCAGGCGCTCGGCGATCAGTGGCAAGCGGTAGTTGACATGGCGGGCGTGTTGCAACTGGATGACCTCTCGCAACTTGATCAGTTTTCGGCAGACAACGAGGCCGGTGTGCAGGTCTCACCGCTATAGCCGTTGTTCGAGGGCCAACCTTAAAGCCCCTGCACAGTTTGTTCGACAGCCCCCTTTTGCCCCCTTCAAACCGGCGCAGGCTGGGCCTTGGCCTTCTCGGCCTGCTCGCGCTCGGCAATCAGGTCTTCCAGACGCTCCTTTTCCCGCAGCAATTCTTCCAGCGACATGCCGGACTGGTCCTTCCCCGGCTGGCGGGAGAAAGGAAAACCGATGGACTGCTGACGCAGCCATTCGTCGATCTGGGCCTCGTTCTTCTTGTACATGTAGAACCCCAACGAGGCCACGCCGAGGCCGACGACGAAGCCGGTCACATGCTCTGACGTGATGGTCATAAATGCTTTGCTCCCTTGAGTGTGTCCCTAGAACCTAGTTAAAACGCATCGGTATCCCCTGTCGCATCCGGCCAAATCCTTCCAACACCTCTCCGTGGACTTTCGATACGTCGCGGAGTTCCTCCAGTAAGCTGCGGAAGGGGAGCGCTCCACCGCCGGTGATCGCGTATTTCAGCACGCCTTGCAGCGCGTTGAGAATGCGCACCCGCTCGGGCGCGTCCACGTCGGGGCCGATCATCACTTCATAGTGGGACTGGCCGTTATCGCGGCCGCGCACTTCGACAGGGCGGATTTGAACGCCGGTTGACCGAAGCTCGACCAGGTGCCGCCCGAACGACGCCAGCCAGGTGACAACCGAACCCGTCAGCACATTCCCTCGCACCAGCGCTGTCACCAGATAGGCCAGTGAGAGGACTTCCGGATCGAACGCTCCCCGTTCCCGAAGCTCCTTGCAGGCGTGATCGACCACTGCCCATGCCGTGCCGAGTCCCGCCATCCATTCCCATCCCGTCGGCGATCCCTTCGCCGCTTTCAGCCCGCGCATCACCAGCGACGAGGCCAGTAGAGCGGCGGACGCCACGGCGCTGCCGCCCAGCGCGCCCCGCTGTTCGGCGCAGCCAAGAGCCGGACGGGCCGACCGTCGAAATCGAGCGACAGGTGGAAGGCGATCCGCAAGAACAATTTCTTCCTGGCTGATCTCGTGCGGGTTGAACCGGGCCAAAATGGACCGCGTGATGGGCGAAAAACTGATCGAGCCCATTCCCGGGTGTTCCCGGACGCCGCCGAGCATCCGCTGTACGTCTCGAGGGGCAACCGATAGCCGCGTGCGGACCCGGCCGGGCAGGGAATGAACGACCGTCACAACCGGCTTTTCGGATGCAGTCATCGAGTCCTTCCTTCCACGTCATGGAACAATAGCCGGGACGAGTTGAGCACAACGGCGACGGTGCAGCTATTGTGCAGCACGGCGCCCCAGAACACCGGCAAGACGCCGATCGAGGACAGCACGATTCCCAGCGTATTGACCCCGACCGCCGCCGCAAAGTTTTGGCGGATCGTTTGCATCGTCCGGTTCGCCAGGTGGATGACCGCGGGAATCATCAAGGGATCGTCTCCGGTGACGGTGATGTCCGCCGCCTCCATGGCGATGTCGGTTCGAGTGCCGCCCATTGCGATTCCCACGTCGGCGTAGGCCAGCGCGGGCGCATCGTTGATCCCGTCGCCGACCATAACGACGTGGGTGCCCTTGGATTGGAGCTTCAAGACGGTTTCCGCCTTATCGTCAGGCATCGCCTCCGCCCGATAGCGGTCCACCGTCATGCGATCGGCGATGATCTCGGCGTGCTGCTCCACGTCGCCGGTCAAGAGCACGATGTCGTCGATGCCGCTGTAGCGGAGCCGATTGATCGCCTTCTTCATGTTCTCCCGCAAGGCATCCTGGATGCCCAGCACGCCCAGCAGTCGGCCATCCTCGGCGACGTAGAGGATGTTCTCGCCTGCACGGACCAGGCGATTGACGGCCTCCAGGGCGGGGGCCAACTCGATGGCGTTCTCCTGCATGAAACGGCGGCTGCCGACGCGGATAATCCGGCCGTCCACGCGCGTTTCGACGCCGCGGGCCGTATGCACCTGGGTATCGTGGTGGGCCGGTATCTGCCAGCCGTTGCGGCGCACCTGCTCCACAACCGCAGCCGCCATCGGATGCGTACTCGTCTCTTCGGCCGCGCCGGCGTATTGCAGCACGTCCCGAGCGGAAAGATCGCTCTTCATGGGAATGATGCTGGTGACTTCCGGGCGGCCCACGGTCATGGTGCCCGTCTTGTCGAAGATCAGCGTATCAGCCTCGGCCAGCAGTTCGAGGTAGTTGCTCCCTTTGATGAGAATGCCGTTTCTCGCAGCCGAGCAGATGGCCGCCGACAGGGCCGTGGCCGTGGAAAGCCGGACGCCGCAAGAATAGTCGATGATGAGCATATTGAGCGCGCGGCCGCTCTTCCCCGTCGCCCAGTACACGATCAACGCCAAGAGGAAATTGACGGGAATGAACTGCGCCGAGAAGCGGTCGGCGATCGTCTGGATGTTCGCCTTGCGGTGCGTGGCCTCTTCGACCATGTGGACGATCCGGGCCACAGCGGTCTGATCGCCCACCTTGACCGCGCGAATCACAAGCCGGCCGCTCTTGACCACGGTTCCGGCGAAAACCTGATCGCTGTCCGCCTTGCGCAGCGGCATGTATTCGCCGGTAATCGACGCCTGATCGACCGCCGCCTCGCCCGACTGCACCACCCCGTCCACGCTGATCTTCTCGCCGGTGTGGACCATAACCCGGTCGCCGGCGTGGATTTGGTCCAACTCGACGCGCTCTTCGGAGCCGTCTTCCCGCAGCCGCCAGACAGCCTCTTCGCCGACCGAGAGCATCCCGCGGATGGCGCGGCGAGTGCGATCCATCGTGTAGGCGGTCAGCAGCTCGGCGATGTCCGCCAGCCAGATGATCGTCAGCGCCGACAGTCCGCGGCCCGTGGCAATGCTCGCCAGGATGGCCGTGGCGCTCAAGGTGTCCGCGTTCGGACGGAGGCTGGTCGCAAGCGAGTGCAATCCGCTGCGGAAGATGGGGACGGCTAACGAACTTGCCGTCAGCGACGGGACGGTAAGGAATCGGCCCGAAAGTGTGGTCGGCCCGTGGCCCGTCGGCCTGCGGAAGAAATAAAACACGAGCGTAACGGTCGTCACGCCAATGCGAACGACCATCTCCGACAGCGATCCCTCTTGCAGTCGCCGTTCGTTCACGGTCGGCCGGTTCTCTTCGGCTCGCTCGGCCTTGTAGGCGGTCAACGAATACGACCCGATCACCAATTCGGTCAGTTCCACCGCATCCTGAGTTGATGCCTTGGTCTGGTCGTAATGGAGAAGGACGTTTCGCGTCAGGATGTTGACCTTCGCCGCGCGGATCGGCGACAACTCCTCCAATCGTTGCTGGATTTCGGCGGCGTAAGTGCCCAGGTAGCGCAGCGCGCGGCAGCCGATCCGCACCCGCCCGGGGAGCGTGTGGATCACTTCACAGTGCAAGAGCGGTTGTCGCTTGCGCCAGAACATGTCAAGCACTCTGTTGGCTAAATCTCTGCCCGCCCAGCAGCGAGGCCAGTCCCCACCAAACGAGCACGAGCCCCGCCGGAAAGGCACGCATCCCCTGCGCCACAAGGCGCTGTATGCCGATGGCAGCCAACACGATCAGGCCGGCGGACCAGAGATCGATCAGCCCTCCCGTCCGGTCGTACACGGCGCGGTTCGCGCTCTGGAGCATTTCGCGCAACTCGCGCGTGACGACGGGCTGGGGCATCCGCTTCAACTCGGCGTCGAGGTTCATCAGGCGGACCACGGCGGCGAAGAGCAGTTCCGGCTGGACCTGCCCCTCCCGATATACGATCAGTACGCTTCCAGTAGCCGGGTTAACCTCGACCGACTGCACGCCCTGGATGGCCGGCAGCTTCTCGCGCACCAGCGCCGCACCCGCGGCGTTTTTCCCCAGCGAAGGCACTCGAAGTCGTACCCGGCCGGGCACGAAATGCGCCGTCTGCACCGGGCCGGTCCGAAACATGGGCATCAGCGTGCGGCGACGAAACTTGTTCTTGCCCAACAGTCCCGCAAGCAGCAATCCGGTGAGAATGTGCATAACGCCTCCGGCTCGCAGTCGTTGTTCCGTGCCACGCGCTGTGACGGGGTTGGCGGCGCAAACTTTCCAATTTTGCCGCCCAAATTATACGCGGATCGGGCGACGGGCAACTCCCTGGGGCTTTTCCGAGGCGCCGTCTCCTGGCAGAATTGTCCTGTGTCGTCAGGCGGACGTGGTAAAATGGAAGCAAATCGAGGCAAGCGCCTGCCGTCAGGGATTTCATTACCGCAAGGGGGGGGTCACATGGAAAGCGTCGCGGTAGAGAACTATCTCAAAGCGATCTACCAACTGTCCGACACTGCGGGCGGTGCCCCGACAGGCGAACTGGCACGCCGCTTGAAGATCACGCCGGGTAGCGTCTCGCTGATGCTTCAGCGGCTCGCGGACGCGGGACTGGTGAAGTACGCGGCGCATCAGGGGGTCCGGCTCACCAAGAAGGGACACAAGGTCGCCATCCGCGTCGTGCGCAATCACCGGCTGCTGGAGTTGTACCTGACCAATACGCTGGGGCTCCCGTGGGACGAAGTGCATGAAGAGGCCGAGAACCTGGAGCACGCCGTTTCCGACCGCTTGGTGGCCCGAATCGACGAGTACCTGGGGCAGCCGGCCCGCGATCCCCACGGCGACCCAATTCCCCACACCGATGGCAAGATGAGGACGGCGGAAGGTACTCCGCTGGCGCAGTGCGCTCCGAAGACGCGATTTGTGCTGCTCCGCGTACCCGATCGTTCGCCCGATTTTCTTCGTTACCTCCGCGACGGCGGCATGATCGTCGGCGCGAAAGGGACGGTGCGCGAGAATCAGCCCTCAGCGGGCATTGTGATCGTTGCGGTCGGGAACCATCACGTCAGCCTGAGCCGCGAAATGGCGGCCAGCATCTTGGTCCGTCCGCTCTAGCGACGCTCTCGGCGTCCGCTGCGCGAGCCCCCCGGAACACCCCTCAGCAATCTGCTGACAGGTCTTGTTGGGGCGATTGACTTTTTCCTCTTCGTCCATACACTTCGCCGGCTGGTTTTTGTAGCCAAATATGCGCATTTGGCTCGCCAAATTGTGGATTTGAGCGATCACTCCCGAGGTCATCATGCGTGTGGCCAGCAGGAAGTCGCCAGTGAGGACGACAGTCCGTCGCGACAGCAGCTATTCGTCCGTCGAACCGCACGACTTTGACGATGGCGTGGGCGTGGCCGTCGCGGTTCCGGTCCGCCAGGTTTCACTCGAAGAAGTGCATGGCACCGTAGCATTGCCCGACCATCAGGCGGGCTTCTGGCAGCAGTTGCGGGCGTTCGCCGGCCCCGCGGTCCTGGTGAGCGTCGGCTACATGGACCCGGGCAACTGGGGCACGGATCTACAGGGTGGCGCGCAGTACAAGTACGGGCTGCTGTGGGTCGTGGGGCTGGCAAGCCTCATGGCCATTTTCATGCAGCTAATTGCTGCCCGCCTGGGCGTCGTGACGGGTAAAGACCTCGCCCAATGCTTCCGCGACTGGTATCCGCGCTGGACCCGCTGGCCCAATTGGCTTTTGTGCGAGATCGCGATCGGGGCTTGCGACCTGGCCGAGGTTCTCGGAAGCGCCGTCGCCCTCAATTTGATGTTCCATATTCCGCTTCTTTGGGCGGTCATCATCACAGGACTGGACGTGCTGCTCCTGCTGGCCTTGCAGCGATTCGGTATGCGGACCATCGAAGCCATCGTGGCCTTGCTCGTGGCGACCATCGGCGTTTGCTACTTTATCGAGATTTTTGTGCTTCCGCAGACCCGCCCGGACTTCGCCGAAATGGGGCTGGCGCTCGTGCTGCCGAACCTCCGCCACGCCGGGATGCTCTATGTGGCCATCGGAATCATCGGGGCTACCGTCATGCCGCACAACCTGTATCTCCACTCGGCCCTGGTTCAGAGCCGCAAATTGGAAACAGACGAGCGATCCATTCGCCGTGCCATCCGCTTCAACACGATCGATTCGACAGTGGCCCTGACCATTGCCTTCTTCGTCAACGCCGCCATCATGGTGCTGGCCGCAATCGTGTTCTTCGGCAAGGAAAGCGTCATGGTGCCGGGCGGCCAGGTCATCACCTTCAGCCCGGAGAGCGACTGGATTCGCGTCGCCTACTTGACGCTTGCACCGCTGTTGGGCACTGCCGTAGCGAGCACTCTGTTTGCCATCGCACTCCTGGCGAGCGGTCAGAGCAGCACCGTCACCGGGACGCTTGCGGGGCAAGTGGTAATGGAAGGCTTCATGCACTGGCGGATTTCGCCCTGGCTCCGCCGGCTCATTACGCGCGGCTTGGCGATCCTGCCGGCCGTCCTGGTGATAGGACTGCGCGGCCAGAGCAGCGTGACTGATCTGCTCACTCTCAGCCAGGTGGTGCTGGCCATGCAACTCCCGCTGGCCATGTTCCCGCTCTTGCTCTTCACCTGCTCCCGCAAGCGGATGGGCAAATGGAAGCTCGGTTGGTTCCTGCTGATCGCTGGCTGGGGCAGTGCTTTGCTGATTACCGCGATGGACCTATACGGATTGCCGGACGCGATCCAGGAAGCCTGGAAGGTCGTCGTTGGCGGATGACAGCCCGAACGTCAAGGGACACAAGCCGTCAGCGCTATTCTTCATAGACTTCAGGCTTTTGGGGCCGGCCGCGAGGGCGAACGGTCAGGTCCAGCTTCAGCCGGCCAGCCAGTCGGTCGCAGGGGGCGAGGCATGGCGATAGGTCATGCGATGTCCTCGCCTTCCGCAGGACGACAATGTTTCCGACCCCTTTTTCAACCTGGCTACTCCTCCCAGTGGAATCTCACCCCAAAGACCGATACCGGGCCGCGGTCGCGGTTGAAGGCAGGGTCGCCGACGAACTGGTAGTCGAGCGTCAGGTGAGAAGTTTTCCCAATGGGAAAATCGTAATAGGTTTCCACAACTTTCTCGCAATCGTAACTCAGGTTGCCGTCGCCGTTGAGTATGCCCGTGCCGCCTGCCTTCAGAAAGGCGATCTGTTCGGGCGAAGCGCCGCTCAGGATGCCGGCCAGCCCGAAGGTGTCTTTGGGCCGGCACCAATTCGTGCCTTTCACACTCGTGCCCAGCGAGACCGACCAATTCGCGTCGGTATACGTCCACGCCACTTCGTGGCCGTCGTTCCAACCCACACGCGAAAACACGCCCACGTTTTTCGACAGTTCCTGTTCCCAGTTCATCCCAAAGCCGTATTTATACCGGTAATCGAATGCGCCCGGTGGAATGGTTGAGCCCGCTCCCTGAGACGCGTCCGGAGGCGGGGGATGGAGCCGCAGCAGAGCGGTGGCCACGGAAATGAATTTCCTCCGCGACCTGGCCCATGCCGGCAAAATCGCCCAGGGGCCGCCTGATCGCCCGCAAGAAGGCGTGACCGGGACCATGTCCGCAAATTGCTCCCCTCTCCCGACCAACCCCCGGGTCAGTACCCGGAGCGGGTCGGACAAATTGCGATTCCGCTCGCGGTCTATCCGCAAGATTTGGAGCCCTTCCCAAAATAAGAGCAAGTAGTTACCCTGAGGGGTGCTCTGAGTAAAACCGCGGAAAACCGACAGTGGTGCAGGCACGAGTCCCACGCCGTTGGCCGGCGGTCTTCGCCCGCGGCCACTTTCGGTCTTGTGTGGACGTATTTAGGCAAGACGCTCGGGGACCGACTTTGCCGGCTGGCAGAAGGATCGTGAACTCCCGTCAGGAACCTGCGGTAGCGCCGCTTCGCGCGAGGCCGCACGGCGACCAACCGACGATGATTGCAGGAGGCTCAGGTGAGATCGTCCGTTAGCTGCGGAAAGCCAAAACGCAAAAGGAGAGAAGGACCGTGAAAGACGGCAAGAAACTGACCACCAACGCCGGGGCTCCCGTAGCCGACAACCAGAATGTGATGACCGCCGGAGCCCGTGGCCCGATGCTGCTTCAGGATGTCTGGTTCCTGGAGAAGCTCAGCCACTTTGATCGGGAGGTCATCCCCGAACGGAGAATGCACGCCAAGGGTTCCGGGGCGTACGGCAGCTTTACCGTCACCCACGACATCACCCGTTACACCAAAGCGAAGGTTTTTTCCGATCTCCACAGTGGCGGGGGAACGAGGCGCGGCGGATGCGGAGCGCGACATCCGGGGCTTTGCCATCAAGTTCTACACCGAGGAGGGGAACTGGGATCTGGTGGGCAACAACACGCCCGTCTTCTTCCTGCGCGACCCGCTGAAGTTCCCCGACCTCAACCACGCCGTCAAGCGCGACCCCCACACCAACCTGCGCAGCGCGCGGAACAACTGGGACTTCTGGACTTCCCTGCCCGAGGCCTTGCACCAGATCACCATCGTCATGAGCGACCGGGGCATTCCTGCCACCTACCGCCACATGCACGGCTTTGGCAGCCATACCTTCAGCCTTATCAGGAAGCCAACGCACTTGGCATCTCGCTTGGCGAAATACCCAAAGGAACATAGGCCGATCAGCCAACACTGCGCTCCCTGAATAATTCGGAGGGCAATGACCATGGTGCTAGCCCCGGGAGTGCAAGTCCTTCTCGGGCTGTTGATCGTTTCCGCCATGATGACGGTCCTTTGGTTCGTCCAGCGGCGGACGGGCAACGCTGGGATTGTCGATGTCGGCTGGGCTGCCGGCATCGGCATCCTGGGGATCTTCTACGCGGCAACGTCCGACGGCTACTTGCCTCGCCGTGTCCTGGTTGCCGTGCTGATTGGCGTTTGGTCCGCGCGGCTGGCGATCTATCTGCTGCTGGACCGGGTAGTCGGGCGTCCCGAAGAAGGCCGTTACCGCACTTTGCGCGGACAGTGGGGCGCATCCGCCGGCAGACGGCTGTTTCTCTTCTTTCAGACCCAGGCTTTGGCGGCTTTGTTCTTTGCGCTGCCGGTGCTGGTGGTGGTCTGTCGTCCCGTCGATCGCTGGACGGGGTGGGACGTGGGGGGCGTGCTGATCTGGTGCATTAGCGTCGGCAATACCATACTCGCCGACCGGCAGCTTGCCCGATTCAAACGTCGGCCGGAAAGCCGCGGCAAAACCTGCCGCGAGGGCTGGTGGCGCTGACTCGCGCCACCCGAACTATTTCTTCGAGTGGCTGCACTGGTGGTCCTATGTGGCGTTGGCGGTTGGATCCTCGTACTGGTGGCTCACCCTCCTTGCGCCGGCTGCGATGCTGTATTTCCTGCTCAGGGTGACCGGTATCCCGCCGACCGAAGCGCAGGCCCTGGCCAGCCGCGGCGAAGACTATCGCCAGTACCAGCGCACCACGAGCGTCTTCATACCGTGGTTTCCCAAGAAGGGCGGCGAGCACCGCGGATAACTGAACTCCATCGCGACGAGAAAGGAGAACACAAATGGTTATTTATTACCTGAAGCTTTACGTGTTGGCACTGGTCAGCTTTTTGGCGATCGATATGGTCTGGCTCACCGTTGTGGCCCGCGGATTCTACCGGAAACAGTTGGGCGTCCTGTTGAGCGACCAGCCCAACTGGTGGGCCGCCATTTCCTTCTACCTGCTTTTTGTGGGCGGGCTGCTGGTGTTCGCCGTGGTTCCCGCTCTGCAAGCGGGCTCTTTGCGCACGGCCCTGCTGCTGGGCAGCTTCTTCGGCTTGGTCGCTTACGCGACCTACGACCTGACAAACCTGGCAACGGTCACGAACTGGCCGTGGTTGCTGACGCTGGTGGACATGGCGTGGGGACTGGTCCTCGCGGCGTCGGTCAGTGGCATCGGATACCTGGCCGGACGTTGGCTACAGTGACAACGGCAGGAGGATCGGCGGCGGGCAGGCGAGTCGCAAGCAGACCGCTGATGCCACAACCGAAGATCGCGATCCTTACCTTCTACCCCTGCCGCGCGGCACGCACGATCCCTCTCAACATACCCGAGAACACGACGCGATGAACGGGGTACAGCGCATACCAATAGACCAGGCCCAAAAGTCCCACGGGATCGAAGATCGCCGTCTGGCGGATGAGGGAAGCGCCGTCCTGGTCGGAGACCTCGAATTCCAGCCACGCCCGGCCCGGCAGCCTCATTTCCGCCTGGAGTCGAAGCAGACGATGGGGCTCGAATGCCTCAACGCGCCAGAAGTCAACGACATCGCCCGTGCGGAGGTTCATCGCATCGCGCCGACCGCGTCGCAGTCCGACACCGCCCAGCAACAAGTCGAGAGCGCCCGCGGAGTCGCCAGAGCCAGTTGCCGTAGTACCAGCCCGTCTGTCCGCCGATACGCTGGACTGGCGCGAAGGCCATCGCGGGCGGCGCGTTCACCGTGGCAGTTCTGGAGTCGACGATTCGAGAGCCGAATCGGGCGCCGCCCCACCGCGGTTTCAGACCGCCCGAAGAGATGGCGTCAGACCAGCGGGTCTCGGCAAATTCGCGGTCTTCATTCAGAATCGCCCGCTCGATAGATTGACGAAGCCTGCGGGGACGAATCGCAAAAGCTTCCAGGGCGAACGGGTCGTTCACGACGGTAGGGTTCCGCAGGCCCTCGACCAGCTTCCGCCCGATTCGCGCGTAAACCGGCGTCACCAATCCCAACCACAGGCTCGATAGGTACGGCGTGAGGACCGGAACCGAAATCATCACTCGCGTAAGCCCGCGCTGTCGGGCGTACTCGCGCATGATATCGCCGTAGCAAACCCGATCGGGGCCGCCGATCTCGAAGATGCGGCTCTTCTCTTCCTCCAGATCCAATGCGGCAAGCAAGTAGTCGAGCACGTCTTCGATGGCGATGGGTTGTGCCAGGGTGGCCACCCATTTTGGGCAGACCATGACAGGCAGCCGTTCCGCCAAGGCCCGAATCAACTCGAACGAAAGGCTGCCCGATCCGATGATGATCGAGGCCCGGAACTCGATCACTTGGATACCCGACATGCGCAGCACCTCACCCGTCTCTTGCCGGCTGCGCAAGTGTTCCGAAAGGGAATGTTTCGGATCGCCGAGAGCCCCCAGATAGACGATTCTGCGAACCCCGGCTTTCCGGGCGGCGGCGGCAAAGTTTGCCGCTCCCTGACGGTCGTCGCGTCCAAAATCCCGCGTGGCCCCCATCGAATGGATCAGGTAGTACGCCGTATCGGCACCCTCGAAAGCCGACGGCAGCGATTCGGGGTCAAGGACGTCGCCGGCGACCAACTCCGTGGTGCCGGCAACCCGCAGGCGGAGGTTTTCCGGTCGCCGCGCTAGGCACCGCAGGCGAAGGCCACGCCTCTCCAGCAACGGCAGCAGGCGACCGCCGATATAGCCGGTCGCGCCTGTGAGTAGGATTACGGACTCTTCGCGTGCCATGGTGAACGGGCCGTTCTGTCAGTTTGTCGGTCGTGGTTTGCTACGCATGCCTTTGGGCAATCCGGCAGTCTCAGCGGAGTAGCGTTGAATGTAGTCTCCCACCCGGACCTTGCGGGCGGTGTTCTCCGAACTCATGTAGCGGACGGTCCCAAAGACCGGTCGTTCGGGCCCCCACGGGCGGTCATAGCGGCCGAGAATCCAGAAGATGCCCGAATACGAGTTGGGATCTTGGCCATCCAACGCGTAACGGTTGTTCAATTCGATCATGATGTCGAGGGCTTCCTGGGGGCTGGCCGTCCACTCCAAAATCTTCTTGCCCCAGAGCATCCGCAAATAGTTGTGGATGTGCCCTTCGCTGATCAGTTGTCTCTGCGCGGCGTTCCACAGTCGATCGTGAGTCCGTGCCGACGCGAAATCGTCCAGAGTGTATACGTAAGAGCGATTGTCCGCCGCGTGTTTGGCCAGCGTCGCCTTCGCCCATGGGGGCAACGACTGGTATTCGTCGTAATCCGATCTGAATGCACAGCAGTTGAACCCCACTTCGCGCCATGTCACCAATTGGTCCAGGAATGCCTCAGCCGGCTCGCTCATCCCCCACCATCCTTCGCGCGAGCCGTTGTCCTTCTCCGCCAGCCTTCCCGGCGACCATTCTTCCTGACGGGCCAGACTGTGGAACATCTCGTGGGCGGAGATATGACCAAAATGAAGGTACGGCGCCAGGCCACTGGTTATTTCGACTTCAGGCTGGTTGCGAAGTTCGCAGTACAAGGCGAGCTTCCTCTCCAAGAACCTCTTCCAGCAGGCATGGGCGGGTGCAGGACCGCCCACGATCTGCACGGGGGCCACGCGGTGGTCGATCGACAATGCCGTCAAAGCTTTTGTTTCACCCGACAACAGGCACGATGAGGCGGGTGGCCAGCGCCGCACAATCCGGGTTGGCAAGGAGTTCAGGCGCGGCAATTGTAACCGCCCCAGTGGATCGGACCGCGGCGCATCGAGCAGGTGCTCTCGCAAGGTGCGTTGAAGGAATCGCCGAAATGCGTAGGCCGTCGGAAACGCCCGATCCGTTGCGTTCAGAGGCAGCAACCCGCTGCCGTCGATCTTCTCGACGCGGATTGGCACCTCGGCGTGGACCGTTTTCACCGCGGGAAGTGCGATCGGATAATCGTCCGTCACAACCACGCAAGCCTGATCACAGACAGCATCAAAGAACCTGCGGCATTCGCCCGGCTGCGGCTCGACGTAGGGATAGTACAGCGCCGGCGCATTTGCCAAATGCCCGGCGTTCTCTTTCATACCCTGCAGAACGAAGCTGTGGTGACGGCAGGAATCCCAACGGCCACCACAGGTAAGGACCTCGATGATTACCAGGGGCCGTTTCAACTCCCTGGCCCAGCTGAACGCTCGTTGAAGGGCGAAGCTCCATCGCGCCCGCCGCGCCGCTGTCATCCAATAGACGACGAACTCGCCCTCCGCCTTCGGTGGCCGATTGTTCAATAAGCTGAAACGGAGTAGTGGAATCCCTCCGCTTTCGCCGCCGGGTTTTATGGGCATTCTGTCACCCATTGGACCTCCCACCGACCTGCACACGAATGCACCCGCTTTGTCACTGAGGATGATTCGCGGGGAGAGCGTCACGCCTCGCGAACGTAATGCTTCAGTACAAGCGTGCTTGGGGCCGGACTACTTCGTTGGCTTCGGCACTCCCTTGATCCACGCAACCTCAAGCTTGAACGGCCCCACCTTCTTGTCTGCCAATAAGAAACCGACGGCCTGCACCTTCGAGGGATCGAGCGTACCGGGCACCTCCTGCCCGAAAGACGTGGCGCAAAGTCCTTTAGCGGTATCTTGATCTCTTGCCATTCCCCCGCCTTGGTCGGGAATGTGGCCCGGTAGGAAAACGCGGGCAGAAGACTAGGCACATTGATGTTGAACCAGTAGGTGCGCCCGTCACCGCGCACCTTGAATGCCACGGCCTCGAACGTCGAGAGGTCGAGCTTCGTGGCACGGCAACGAACCGAAGCAAAACCACCGTTGTTCTCCAAAGAGAGAGTACCGTAGAACTCCAGGGTCTTGTCATCCGTAATGCGGAACTTAGCCTCCGACACGCCCCCCATCACGTTGTCGTTGACGTTCAGCCACGCTTCATCGACTTTGGGTTTGTCGAACTCGAACAGCACACGTTCACCCTCGTTGGCTTTGCCAATTGCGCACCAGAGAACCGCAAGCAACCATACTGAAGCAATCTCTTTCGGTATCGACATAGGATATTCCTTTCTGGGCGATGGGTTCGCGAACCAATTGGCCCGTCGCTGCCGTCGGTATCTGGAGTGTGGCCATCCGAAGACCGCGATCAATTCTGGTAGAGTAATCCTAGCGCCATGCAGTGAGGAAGCAAACGGAATATGATTCTTCTCGGATGCCCGATACTGTTATGCCCTGAATTGCCCAGGATATCAATTTCCTTGCAAGAAGTCGCACAATCTAAGCCCGCCTCGGCTTACGGAATGATGTCCCGCTCCGCATCTTGCCTAGAATAGCATACTCCAGGAGCGTAAACCCGGCTTTGGCGTGGTGGGTGTTGCACTAGCTTTTCAAGCCATCGAGACTGCCGACTTCTGACAAACACACGAGTGCCGGCGTTACGAGGGCCCACTCGACCACGATTACCAGAAGGCTCGACACGATATCGCTGCCAAGCTGCAGGGCGACCAGACGCTGACCGCCATAGTAAGCGACGGGCCCGCCGCAGGCGCCCAGTGCCGACGCCAGCCAGTAGCGCCCACGCAACCAATCGAGGCACAGGTGAAGCGTGCCGGCGAAGTTCGCCCAGACCGCAGCCATCCACAGGGGACAAAACCCCAGGAGCCCGCTGCCGAAGGGAAAGCTAAACACGTCGGCACAGGCAAGCCCGCTGTCGATCAACCAACCGAGCAGCGTCACTGCCAGCACGAAACGAGCTTGCTTGCCGGGAGCGGGCACCAGCGGAAGTTGCAGAATCAGGAGGATGCCGACCGCCAGCGGCCCCAGCAACGGCCAGCCGCGTACAGCACCCAGGGCGCAGGCAAACCATCCGATCTGGAAGCACCCGAAGTTCAGTAGTCTCTTCCATCGGGCCATCACCAAATCCCACATCAGTTCACGGTTGCCGTCACGATCCATCCAGGGGGGGCAAGATTGCCGCGCACCGGCACGCGGGCTTCGTCAGCAAAATCTGCACGTCGCCAGTGGCCCGTTCGCGGAACGCGCCTTCGCAATAGCAGAAGTAGAACTCCCAGGTGCGGATGAACTCCTCGGAGAACCCCAGGTCTCGCACCTGCTCGACGTTCGCACGGAACCGCTGCCGCCAGAGCGCCAGGGTTTCGGCGTAGTGGGGAGTGATGTCTTCCAAGTGGAAGAGCTGAAGATCGGTCGCGCGACCGAGCGACCGGCAAATGGCCCCCACCGACGGCAGGCAGCCGCCCGGAAAGATGTATCGCTGGATGAAGTCCACCGACCGCCGGTGGCGATCAAAACGCTCATCGGGGATGACAATCGCCTGCAAGAGCATCATGCCGTGTGGTTTCAGCCGTTGGGAGCAAACGCGAAAGTAGGCGTCGAAGTATTGATATCCGACGGCTTCGATCATCTCGATCGAAACGAGCTTGTCGTACGATCCCTTGAGCACCGATAGTCCTCGCACAGCACGGCAACGCGGTCTGCCAGGCCGGCGGCTTCCACCTGTCGCCGAGTGTAATCATACTGCTTTCGGGAGATGGTGGTGGTAGTGACTCGGCAGCCGTACTTCTGTGCGGCGTGGAGGGCGAAGCCGCCCCAGCCCGAGCCGATCTCCAAGACGTGGTCGTCCGCCGTCAGGGCCAGCTTGCGGCAGATGCGGTCGAACTTGGCCACCGACGCCTCATGGAGCGTACTCTCGGCAGGGGGAAAAATCGCGCAGGAATAGGCCATGGTCTCGTCGAGGAACAGCGAAAAGAAGTCGTTGCCCAAATCGTAATGGGCGGCGATGTTGCGGCGGCTTCCCCACGGTGTATTCCGTCTCAAGCTGTGGGCAATCCTGGGCAGCGGGCTGACAATACGCGCCGGGCCACCTTCCAGGCTGGTCGACATTGCCCCATTCCGGCAGAAGATTCGCACCAGGCTGACCAGGTCGTCGCAGGTCCAGTATCCGCGAATGTACGCCTCCGCCGCGCCGAGACTGCCGCCAAAGACCAGATGCCGATAGAAACGCGGGTCCCGAATCTCGATCCTGGTCGCCAGAGAATCGTCGCCCGACCGTCCGAACTCCCGACACGCGTCGCCGTCGTCAATCGCCAACCGTCCGTCGTCGAGCTTCTCCAAATGGCGCCACATCGGCGGCGCAGCATGCGGTCCAGGAAACGCCCGCTCGGCGCGGATCGCCTGGGGGCATTCAGAGGGCCGTCCGGCGTCCTTGCCGCGCCTCCGACTTCTCGTCCTATTCTGGGTGAGCGTAGAATGGGCATTTTTTCCACCACAGTCGGAATGCTTGCCAATAGATGGCTTGAATTACCCGTCCTGTCATCCAGGGATGGCGGCCAAGGTGCAAAGCATGGACCAACAACTCAGTTCGCGACGTTTCAAGGCCAGGCTGACGTCGAACAGTCGCTCATCCCCCGGAAATTGATGATCGCCACGCTCAGTTCCGCCCCCGGTTCGTACAGACGCCACTCATACCGCATGTCCATGTCCATGAAAGGCGACACGTGAAAGTGCTTGGGGTGTTGGAACCGCAGTTGCGACGGCTCGCCGATGTGGTTGCCCCTGCCGAGCACGTACCAGTGCCGCTCGCGCCAAGGGGTGTTGCTGACTTCCGCCACGACGGCATCTACCGTCTGTCCCGACCGGTCGAGACAATAGTACAGGCACAGCGGACAGAAATAGTAGCCCCAGTTCCGCAGGAGCGTGAGCAGGCGGATCGGCCCGACCGGCCGCCAACCGGTCCGCTCTTCGACCAAATTCCGAACGGCATTGGCCAAGGGCACATGCGGATCGCCCAGATGATCGGTGCGGCGAAACGAGGCGGGGGAGAAGCCGGCCCCATGCAGACCATACCCGCCCGACAGTAGCGCCGGCAGTTCTTCGAGGTCCAAGTACACCATGTACAGCCGATAGCGGAAGACATGTTCCGCGGGGCTCAGCCGCCGGTGTTGGACATACCCTGTGTAGATGCAACTGTGCATGATTCCAACCGCTTGCCGAAGGATTGGCCGACGGCCAACGCACTGTTGACTCCATCCTCGTGAAAGCCGTGCCCCCAATACGCTCCGCAGAAGTAGGTGCGATTCCTGCCGTTGATTTCGTTAAACCGCTTCTGTGCCGCGAGGGCTTCGCGGCTGTAGAGCGGGTGATGGTACTCGACTGGCCGAATGACCTTCTTCGCATCGATCCGGCGTGTTCCGTTTAGAGTAACGCAAATCGGGTCAGGCGAGGAGTGTCCTTGAAGCCGATTGAGGTTGTAGGTCAGCACCACTGGCTGGTCTTGTTCCTGGGGAATCCGGTAGTTCCAAGAGGCCCAGGCCCGGCGACAGCGGGGCAACAGCGACGGATCGACGTGCAGGACCGTCTCGTTCCGTTGATAAGCGAACGCCCCCAGGATTTCCCGCTCAGCCTGGTTGGCGTCCGCCAACATGGCCAACGATTGGTCGGCATGCGAGGCCAGGACTACGGCGTCGAAATCCTCGGGGCCTCCGTGTTCCCAGGTCACGGCCACACGATCCGGGTAGCGTTGCACCGAGACGACGGGGCAATTCAACCGAATACGGTCCGCAAACGGGCGAACGAGAGCTTCGACATACCGCACGGCACCCCCTTGCACGGTCTTCCATTGCGGGTGGTCGCGCACGCGTCAGCAGCCCGTGATTGTTCAAAAAGTTCACGATGAATCGCGCCGGGAACTGCCGAAATCGCTCGGGCGGCGCCGACCAGACTGCGGCGCCCATCGGAATCAGATAGTGCTCGATGAACTCCCGGCTGTACCCATTGCGGTCCAAGTACTGGCCCAACTCCAACTCGTAGTCCTCGCCTCGCAGCCATTCGCAGCGACCGGCGGTTGAAGCGAAGCACATCCAGGAGCATGCGATAGAACGACGGTCGCACCAGATTGCGGCGCTGGGCGAACAGCCCGTTCAGCGAACTGCCTTGGTACTCCAGGCCGGTTTTGTCGCAGCGCACGCTGAAGCTCATGTCGCTATTGCGCGACGGAACATCGAGCATCTGCAACATGCGGACGAAGTTCGGATAGGTGCGGTCGTTGAAGACCATGAAGCCCGTGTCGGCGGCATACCGTTGTCCGAACGCCTCGAACGCGACCGTGTTCGTGTGCCCGCCCGCATAGTTGTTGGCTTCAAACACGTGGATGTCGTGATCGGCGGCGAGCAGGCGGGCCGCAAGCAGGCCGCTGATGCCGGAACCGATGATCGCAATTCTCATCTTCTACCCCTTTCGCACGGCACACACGATCCCCGTCAACATACCCGAGAACACGACGCGATGCACGGGGGTGCAAAGCGTGCCAATAGACCAGGCCCAGAAGTCCCACCGGATCGAAGATCGCTGCCTGACGGATGGCTTCCCCCGCCGCTGCCACCTCGCAAAAAAGAGGAACGAGCCGAAGACCGTCAGTGCGAAGCCGCCGGTTGCGTTCGGAGGACACATTGCCTAATTCATGCCTTTTCCTGTTCGCGGCGTGCGTGGTTTTGGCTTGGGGCCCGGTTTCTGCGGTTTCACGACGCGGCAAACCAGGAATCACCAGCCGTGCCAATCTCGCCGTGCCCAGAGGTTGCCAATCTCCTCGATTCTTGTCAAGAGTTCCGTATTATGTCCCATGAACCCTTAGGGGAGTTTCAGTGCAATATACGGCAGTCGGGTAATGCCTGCTGGAGTTTCTTCACGCCCTGCTGGGTCACTCGGGTGCGGCAGAGCCTTAGGCTGCGAAGTCGTGTCAACCACCTGAGATGTTCCAGCCCGTTGTCAGTGAAGCATTCGCCAGAGATACCCAGTTCTTCAAGATCAATCATTTTCGCAAAACTTGCCAATCCCTTATCCGTTAGCAGAGGGTCAACAGACGATGCGGGACGCAGGCTGCAAACCCAGAGGCTCCGCACCTCCGGCATCTCGCTAACGAGTTCCAGCTTGGCATCGTTATGAACCGAGGCTGTGGCTACAATCTCGCACTCGTCGCTCGGAATATCAAGGGAAGCAAGGTATGCCCTCGCATCCCGTTTCGTCTTGAATCGACGAGCAATGTAAACACTCTTCGTCCATGTCCCGTGAACGAACGGATGGGGCGCGTTTGCGTATAGCCCTTCTTTTCGGCGAATCACATACTTGACCATTCAGCCTTCACTCCCTGCGACAGGCCCAACTCCGACACTATAGCCCGTCGCCGTATGAAGGCAAAACGAGAGCGGCCACGAAGACGGGCATCGCCTGGTAATGGCTAACGGCTACTAAGTCTGGGGCGATATAGGGCGATATAGGTGGACAGTGGCAGCTTCCACGGACCTTCGTCCGACAATCCCGCCTCGTCGCCGTGCACGCGATACCAGAAACTCGACCCGCGCCATGCGTCGGCCTCCTTCACCAACTTGGTCCGACGTGTTTCGCTCCACATACCGAGAGAATCTTCATTAAGTCCCGCATCACTACCGGAACGAGGGCTCGCGAAACGCGTTCGTTTTCCCGGGAAAAAACGCTGGAACTGTTCCGCAATCAACAACGGAACCAGTAAATCCATCCTCCTATTTCTTCATCTTCGCAAACGCAATGGCATGCGGCGCTGAGTCCTGCGGCAAACGTCCGAAAGCTCAGTTCCTCCGACGGGCTGGCGAATTTGCCTCTTGCTCCGCCCTCGGGCGTGGTCAATAGGAGGCTTGCCCCGTCGTAGAGCCGTTCGCGAAGTAGCTTCGTCAGCAGAATCTCGTAGCGCTTCGCGTAGGATGCGTTCTGAAACTCGGGAAAGACCTTGAAATGCGGCTCTTTGACCGAAACGGGGCTGCGCGACTTCTCGCAGTCTTCCAGGATGAACACGTACCCAAGCCATGGACGCGCCGATGGGCGAAAGGCCCCTTCGCGATACGCGGCCCAAAGATCGGTGGCGTTGCCCAGCGCTTCTTCCGTCCGGTTGTTGAAGTTATTCCCGAACGACGGCCCGACTTGCGCCTTGAACTCGATCAGGGCCAACAATGTACCGTCGGCCACGACCACGAGGTCCCATCTCTTCTCGGCACGGTAGAACCCGGGCAACTCCTTGCGGTCCCGCCAGAAGATATGGGCCTCGGGCAAGCCGGCTTCGATGAACAAGTCGCGGCAAATCTGCGTGAACCCGTCGAGGTGCTTTCCGCCCGTCACGGCCGCCCGCGGGCCGGCGTCCTTCTGCCCGGTCTTGCCGCCTTGATCGCGGCTCTGCCTTTCGCGGGTCAACCAGAACAGCTTGATCGCTTGCCCGACGCGCTTCTCAAGCTTGTCCATGAACGTTCACCTTTGCGGTCGTGAAGAAATCGGACGAATTGTGAATCCGTTTGCGGGCGTAAGAAAGATAGGTCTTGTCGATTTCGTAGCCGATCGAGTTTCGCCCATTGCCCATAGCGGCCAACGTGGTCGTGCCCGTGCCGAGGAACGGATCGAGGACCGTGTCGCCGACGAAGCTGAACATACGCACGAGCCGTTCGGCCAATTCCAACGGAAAGGGGGCCGGATGGTTCCGGGTGGAAGCTCCGGTCAGGCCCGACCAAATCTGTTGAAACCAGGCCTTATGGTTCTCGTCCGAGATGACGCTCAGCACCCGCGTGGCCACCGACGGCTGGCGATATCCGCCCGGCTTCCGCTGCATCAAGATGAATTCGATGTCATTCTTGATCACCGCGTTGGGCTCGTAGGGCTTTCCCAAAAATGACGACGACCCGTTCTCGACCTCATGCACGGCGTTGGCGATCTTATGCCAGATGATGGGGGCCAGGTTGTCGAAGCCGATCTGGCGGCAATGCTCCTGGATCGACGCGTGCAGCGGAATGACCGTATGGCGTCCGTTGTTCTTCCGCCGCGAGAGGCAAACATCGCCCACCACGCAAATCAGCCGGCCGCCGGGCGTCAAGGCGTGGAAGCAGCACCGCCACACCTCGTCGAGCTGTCCGAGGAACGTATCGTAATCGGCCACGTGGCCAAGCTGCCCTTCGGTGTCACGATATTCCTTGAGCGTCCAGTAGGGCGGCGACGTCAGCACCAGATGGACCGATTCCGGTTCGAGCTTGATCGTCCGCGCATCGCCCAAGTGCAGATCATGCCGCGTCGGAATCTGCTTGATGGCCTCTTCGATCAGCGCGATCAGCCGCGCGTCCTTGGCGATCGCCGGAAGGGCTGTCTGCGGGTTATCCAGCGCGGCCAACTCCTCGGGCACGAATTCTTCCGCGTGGAAATGCGGCGTTGCGATGCTCATAGCCACAATACGTAGCCCCACCCCATTATTTTAATCTCTATCTCTTCCAAATTCACTGCTTTGCCCTGGAACGGTGGGCGCGATCACGCCTTCGGCCTTGGCCAGAGCCGTTTCGAGAGGCGCTTCAAAACCAGCCAGTTGGGTTCATGCTTGGTAATGTAGCTGGGCTTTGATCCGCCGACAAGTGCCCGGCTCATGGGGTTTGAGAGCCTCCTGCCCCTGGAGTACAATGATCTTGCGGCGATGAGATCGATATGTCAGACAGCGACCGGATGATCTTTGAAGCATTTGAAGCCCTCCACTTCTGCACAACGGAGTTCTTGCCTGTGTCAGAGGTGATTGGCTCGTTTGCTCCCCGGGCTTGGAGGACTCAACGGAGTAGGTTCACGCAGAGGCTTATGATTGCGGAGAGACTTGGCTATATCGAGTCCACCCGACGCGGAAGCACAAAGCTGGTACGACTTACCCAAGACGGGGTTGCCTTGCTAGAGCGGATACGACGTAGGCACCACGAGGCCAAGAGCAGGGGAAATGAACGCACACCGTAGCCGTCTGATCGTCCTGCGGCTACATCCGAGCGGGCAAGCTTGCTACCACTGGTCACTATCCACCGACCACTGCCCCCCGACCCCTGGCCCCTGCCCCCGTGAACGGTTAGACTGTACTCTACTTGCCAGGGAGGTGCTGCCATGGCGGAACGTTGCGGGAACAAGGGCGACGGCACTCGCGCCGCGGAGGCCGCTGCCCCTTCGGCGTGCTGTTCGTCATCCTCAGCCGGCACATCACAGGTCGCCGGGCCGTTTGGCTGGTTCGATCACATGATCGAACATTGTCTCCAGTACGCCGCCGCGGCGAAGGCGGCCGGCCGCCCCGTGGTCGGCATTCTCTGCGAATACACGCCCCGCGAACTGATCATGGCGGCCGGCGGCGTGCCGGTCTGCCTCTGCGGCGGCTCGGCCAAAACGATTCCCGCCGCCGAGCAGCACCTGCCCGCCAACTTGTGCCCGCTGATCAAATCGACCTACGGCTACCACTTGCTTCGGCAACAACCCCTTCCTCGAAATGGCCGACCTGGTGGTGGGCGAAACGACCTGCGACGGCAAGAAGAAGATGTACGAGTTGATGGCCGAATCGCGGCCGATGTACGTCCTCGAACTGCCGCATCAGCGCCGACGACCGTGATTCGCTCGAATACTGGGTGCGCGAACTGACGAGTTCCGGACCTTCCTCGCGCAGCGGTTCGCGACGGACATTACCGACGAAAAGCTTCGCGAGGCGATCCGGCTGCTGAACCGCGAGCGGGCGCTGCGCCGGCAATTGGCCGACACTGATGACGGCCGACCAGCCCCCGCTTTCCGGCCGGCGACTGCTCGACTGCAAGAGCAGCATCTGGGCCATGCCCGAAGCGACTCGAACAATATCAGTGCGTGCTCGACGTGTTGGCCGAGAGCAAACCGGGCAAGGAAAGCGAGCCGCGCGTCCGCGTGCTGATGACCGGCGTGCCCATGGTCCACGGGGCCGAACGCGTGCTGGACATCATCGAAAGCAACGGCGGCCTGGTGGTCGCCATGGAGAACTGCACGGGCTTGAAGCCGATCTTGGAAGACGTAGACGCCTCGGCCCCCGATCCGCTCCGCGCCATGGCCGAGAAATATTTCCACCTCCCCTGCTCGGTGATGACGCCCAACAATCGCCGGCTCGATACCTTGCGGCAACTGGCGGCCGACTACCGGCCGGAGTGCGTCATTGACCTGGTATGGCAGGCGTGCCTCACGTATGACGTCGAATCGCACCGCGTCAAGCGATTTGCCGAGCAGGAGTTGGGCCTGCCCTATCTGCACATCGAGACCGACTATTCGCCCTCCGACTCCGCCCGAATCGCCATGCGGGTCGAGGCCCTCTTCGAGACGGTGCGTGCCCGGCGGGCTTCCGCGACCGGCCAGAAGTGCGGCGCCGCCTGCGGCAACAGCCCCGACGACGCCGCGCCCAAGTCGGCCTCGTCCTCTTGTCCGTCGCGTGATTGCCCATGAAAGCGGTCGCCTATTGTAATCCTTTCGTTCCCGCAGAATGGATTGCGGCCCACCGACTGCGGCCGCATTGGCTGCGGCCGGGCGCCGAGGCCGGCCAGCCCCCCTCGGCCGCCGCCCGAGGCGCTTGCCCCTACGCCGAGGCGATCATCGAGACGGCCCTGTCCGACGTCGCCCTCTCCGCCTTGGTGTTGACCACCACTTGCGATCAGATGCGATACGCGGCCGCCATCGTGGAAAGCCGCGGCGATCTTCCCGTCTTCTTGATGAACGTGCCTTCCACGTGGCAGACGCCGGCGGCGCGCGATCTATATTATGACGAACTTCGGCGGCTGGGCCGATTCCTGGCAGGCCTCGGTGGCATCTCGCCCGCTGATGCTGAACTGGCCCGGGTCATGCTGGCCTCAGAGCAGGAGCGTGTCTTGAAAACCTCCCCTCTCCCGACCAACCTTCGGTCGGTGCCCGGAGAGGGGCAGGGGGTGAGGGCAACCGCGGGTTCAGGGTTCAACATTGCCGACTCCCGGCCGTCGCATGCCGGCGGCGTTCCCCTGGCCGTGGTCGGCGGTCCGCTGGGCGATTCCGACAAGGCGTTTTTCCAGATGATCGAGAAGGCCGGCGGCCGTGTCCTGCTGGATGCGACCGAAGGCGGGCCGCGGACACTGCCCCGCCCCTTCGACCCGCCGCCGGCTTGCCTCCGATCCGCTGCGGGAATTGGCCGACGCCTATTTCGATCACATTCCCGACGTTTTCCGCCGCCCCAACGACAAGCTCTACGAGTGGCTCGGCCGGGAATTGGCCGCGCGGCAAGTGCGCGGCATCATCTTCCGGCGATACGTCTGGTGCGACCTGTGGCATGCCGAATTGCACCGCCTCCGCGGTGGACCCCGCTGCCGGTGTTGGAAATCGACGTCGGCCCGCGACGACGCCGGCGCCGCCGGCCGCGTTCAGTGCCGCATCGAGGCGTTTTTGGAGACGCTGCGATGAACGACTTGCCGCGCCGCATCACCTTGGCCGAGTGGGACCGACGATACGGCGAGTTGTGCGCGGCCGGGCTTCGCGAGCCCGACTACGGCGGCCCGCTCCGCCGGCACGTCGACGACGGCGATCTGCGGCTCTTGAAATTGCGGATGGACAACTCGCCCGCCGCGCTGCGGCTATGGAACTTCCTGCTCTCCGAAGAGAATCGCCTCCGCCGCAGCGTCGCCGAGGGCAAGAAACTCGTCGGAACGATGAAAGACCTCGGCACCGTGCCGGTCATGGCCTGCTCGCTCGGCAACCTGGTGGCCTTCTATCCCGACGGCGCGTGGTGGCTGCCTTGCGTGTTGGAAGGCGGCGGCCGACTGCTCGAAATCGCCGACTCGCTGGGCATCGACGACTCGTTCTGTCCGGTGCGAGCGATGCTGGGGGCCTTCGTCAGTGAAAGCCGTTTTCCGATCCCGGGCCTGTTGACCTGTAGCGTGGGGGCCACCTGCGACGACTTCTCGGCCATCGCCCAACGTCTGGAGTCGCTAGGTTTTCCGATCCTGTGGTGGGAAATACCCCATCGCCGCCATCCCGATCCGCAGGAAACGGCCGTCGCGTTGCCCGGCGGTTTTCGCGCGCCGCGGCGCAAGTGGCGTTTGTGAAATCCGAGCTGGAGCGCGTCCGCCAGGCGTTGGAGGCATACGCCGGGCAACCGCTCGACGACCAGCGCCTCGCGGCCGGCATCGCATCGGCCAACCGCGTCCGCCACGCCTTGGCTGCCCTGCGGCAACTCGTCTTCACCGCCCCTGCGGCCCCGCTGCCGGCCCTGGAAATGCTGGTTGCCGAGATGCTTGCGATCCATTTCTGCTCCGATCATAATGAATCACTCGCCGTGTTGGCCGAGTTGCTCGACGAGGTCGAGCGTCGAGTCGAGCGCGGGGTGGGCGTGCTGGCGGCGGATTCCGTCGGCGTGTTCTGGGTGAATCCGGTGGCCGATCTGCGCGTGATGAACCTGTTGGAAGACGCCGGCGGCCGGGTCTGCGGCACCGACTATATGTTCTGCCACGCACTCGACCCCATCCCCACCGATTTGCCGCCGATGGAGGCACTGGCCCGCATGGCCCTGGCCGATCCGATGGTCGGCTCGGCGGCCGATCGCGCGGAGCGGATTGGCGCGGATATCGGCCGCTTCGGCGCCGAAGCGGTGGTGATTTCGCGCATTCCCGGCGCCAGCCACTGCGCGATGGAGGGCGCCGTGATCGCAAGCGGCCCTGCAAACGCAAACCGACGTTCCGATCGTCGAAATTGAAGTGCCGCCGATCACCGATGCGATGGAGCCCACCGCTGCGCACCCGTTTGGAAGCCCTCGTCGAAACCGCCCGGCAGCGCCGCACAACCCGAACACGCTGACCCACCATGATTTGCGCAGGCATTGACGCCGGATCGCGGACCACCAAGATCGTGCTGTTGGATTCCGACAGCCGCGCCGTGGTGGCGGCCGCCGTGGTGGATCAGGGCATCGAGCAGGACGCGCTGGCCACTTCGCTCTTGGCTTCCATGTTGCGCGAACCATCGCATCGACCGCAGCCAGGTCGCCGCGATCGTGGCCACCGGCTACGGCCGCAAACTGATCGGCATGGCCGATCGCACGATCACCGAGATCACCTGCCAGGCGTGGGGCGTTCGCCAGGCCATGCCCGACGCCCGGACCATCATCGACATCGGCGGGCAGGACAGCAAGTTCATGCGGCTCAACGGAGACGGCACGGTCGCCGATTTCGTGATGAACGACCGCTGCGCCGCCGGCACCGGACGCTTTCTGGAACTGGTGGCCATGCGGCTGGGCGTGCGCCTGGCGTCGCTCGGCGATCTGGCCGCCCGCAGTCAGAATCCGGCGATCATCAGCAGCATGTGCGTCGTGTTTGCCGAGACCGAGATCATCGGGCTGCTGGCCTCGGGAATTGCGCCGGAGGACATTGTGGCCGGCGTGCAAGCGTCGATCGCCACCCGCGTGGCGGCGATGACCGGCCGCGATCTGCCCTTGCCCATCGCGTTGACCGGCGGCGTGGCGTTGGTGCCCGGCATGGAAGCGGCCCTGGGTGCCGCGTTAGGGCAGCCGTTAAGCGTAGCGCCGCAACCCCAATTGACCTGCGCCCACGGTGCAGCCATTCTAGCCCGCCAACGTCTGAACGGCGCAAATCCGCCCCAGTAGCCGAAAATCTCCCCTCGCCGGGCACCGACCGAAGGTTGGTCGGAGAGGGGCAGGGGGTGAGGGTGGCAGGACGCCTGGGGACTGGCTCATTTTTTGTGCGGCCGAAAAAAATGTGCCTGTCCCCTTACCAGCCGTTGGTCATCATTCATCCTTCATCATTCATCGGTCATCCTTCATCCTTCGCCGCCCGCCCCCTGCCTCCAATGCGCAGTTTCAAAGCGGGATCGGTATAAATGAGACAATAGCAAGGCGTCGAACCAACACGTCACACCAAAAACCAGTCTCTCTTCCCATGATTGCCGAAGGCCAAGACCCGATCGAGGAGACGACCAACGTCGTCGCCTGGGCACTTCGTGCCGCTATGCCCTGGCACAGGAACCTCGGTCAGAAGCCGTGCGGCACTTCAATCTCGTTTACGATCCGGCTTACGCCGATGAGGCCACGAACTGCCTCCTGGGCGAGTTGCTTGTGATAGTAACAGGGTAGCTGCCCGCGAAGGAAAAGTACGCCTTGCTCAAAGTGGCACGAGATCGTTCCGAGGCCACGGTAGTCGCTTCTCTGCAAGCGGTCCCGCGCCATCTTCACGATATTCCGGGATTGACGTCGTCCATCCGATTCGACCCGAAAAGCAATCATCAGGTGCGTTCCTCCTTGCGAGTTTCATCCGCTGGTTATCGGCCGATAGACGAGCACGGGCGTAAATGTGCCTCGCACGATTTTGTCGGCAACGCTTCCCAAGAGTAATCGCTTAAGACCGCTGCGGCCGTGGGTCGCGATGGCGATAACGTCGATATTCTTGTCACGGGCCATATCGAGAATGGCGGTGGCAACCGACTCGGCAACAACAAGGTGCGTTTGGATGCGGAAGCCTTCGGCTCGCAAGCGTTCCGCCACCCTGTCGAGATAGGCTTGGGCCTTGGCCTTTCGTTTTTCAAGCCGGAGTTGCCCAGCCGCCCTTAGTTCCCCCAGAAGTGGATGGCCCTCGGGAACCAAACCGCTCTGAACAACTCGAATGAGCGTATAATCCGCGTCAATCAGACGTCCCAGTGCGACAGCCGGTTCCCGAACTTGTTCGGCCAACTCTGATCCGTCCAGAGGTATCAGCATCCGCCTCAAAGTCGGCTCTGGCCCCAGGTCTTGTGGGGCCTCCCGAGGCCGCATCATTAAGATCGGGACCGGAGCGTGCCGCACGAGTTCATCGGCAACGCTGCCGAGCCAGAAGCGGCTGGTTGGGCCGCGGCCGTGGGTGGTCATCACGATCAGATCGGCGGGCTTGGTTTGGACGCGTTCCAGGATGCGGTCCACGGTCAAGCCAATTGCAAGAGCGGAGCTGATAGGCACTGATGCTGTCTTCTGTAATCGCCTCACGATAGCATCCAGATATGCCTGTTCGTGCTCCTTGAATATGGCATCCTCCGTTGGATCGAAGGGCAGCCAACTGCAAGCAGGCTCTTGGAGCGAGTAGAGCACATGGACTAACACAACTTCAAGGCTAGCGCCGGCCCGATTGGCGATATTCAAGGCCAGCGGCAGCGCCTGTTCCGCAAACTGTGAGCCGTCAAGTGGCATGAGGATCGAGTGGTACATGTGGAACCTCCTTCTCGAAATCGCCGAAGAACTGCGGCAACTGCGCCTTCCAAGGAATCAAAGTCCGCGTCATCATACACCTCCTTACGTCACGATGTTCCATCCGATTCGACTCCTTGTCCGCCGGGATGGACGGCAGAAAAGGGATACTTCCCCTTGTTCACCCCGTTCCCGGAGTGCTGTGTTCCCCGGCCCGTTGAAGCTCGTGCCGGCGGATGAGCTTCCGAGCGCGGTCGGCATCTCGTGCCCGTACGAGCACGCCAATCTCCAGGATCTCGGAGAGCCCCGCCTGACGTTCTCCATCCAACTCGCAGGAGATGCCCTCGCCCCGCAGGGCCGTCTTAATGATTTCCGCATGATAGGGGTCATTGAGCGTGTACACGGTCACAGGATCATCAGCTTTCATCGCGCGGTTTCCTTTCTTCCTTGCGAGTTCGCGACGTAGTCTGGCGAGGGCGCGATTGCGACCGTTTTGGTCGTGTCGGCGGACGCCGCAGTCAGGGTAGATTGAATCAACTTGGCCCGCTCCAAATCGACGTTGGTTTTCAACACGGTTCCGCCTAGCCCCCGGATCGCGTGCAGGATGGTCTCCATGTCTCCTTCTTCGTCCAGGACGAACAATGCGGAAGTTCCCGGCTTCATCATCGCCTCCACCTTTCGGATGAAGTCGTCGCCGATCCCGGCAGACGCAACCAATGCGGCGGTGCCTACTCCGCCCACGACGGCTCCGATGATCGCGCCGGCTAGCGGCGCGGCCAGCACCAGGCCCGCGAGGAAGCCGACAAGCGTGCAACCCAGGATGTTGTTGACGCCCGAAAGCGGCTTCTTGTCAAACGTGAACGATCCATCGGGATGCCGCACAACGACTACGATATCAAGTAGGATTAGGTACTTCCCGCCATGACCGGTACCCCAGCCGAGCCTGGAGATCGTATCGCGGACTTCGTCGGCCCGCCCCATATCGTCGTACCCGATAGCCCACAAATGCGCGGCTGTAGTCATTGTTGGTCCTCCGCCAGGACATGAATGTCGCCGTGTTGCCGCGCCACTTCGGAATGCCGAGAATCGTCATCGGGAACGTTTCTAGCCCGTTCTGCAAGATTGTCTTGCCTTTCCTGTTTCTCTTGTGCCTTATCCGGAGTCGGCGCCCCCGACTAGATTGTTGTCTCTCAGGCGCAGTTTCCCGTCTAGGCGACGGCCACACAGACGCTAGTTGTACAAGCTCCACAGCAACGACACCGAGGATCAGCAACCAAACCAAACCGCGACCTTCCATATCGTTCTCCACCCCCTTTTCCTTCCGCCAAATTCTCTTGACCGCCCAGTCTCACTTGATTACTTCGCAAAGACGACCGTTCGGCATGCTCTCGCTCGCGATCTTTGATCCGTGATTTATCACACTCACAGCGGAGTGGGTGTTTTCGATGGCAGCCTTGGCTTTAGCCTGTGCTTCTGGTGTGCCGAAGGCTATCAAGATGCACTTGTTGGCTTTGATTTCGATCTCGTACCCGAAAACGCTGTCCTTCGGGAGGCCAAGGCTGTAGGAGGCCGCTGCCAATGGAGTGAGGTTCCCCCCGGCAACCACGGCGTCTTTGACCGTCGTAACCAGCGCGTTGACAAGAGCACCAGCGATCACCACCGGCCCGATGCCAGGTACAACGAAGAATCCTGCCTCACTGAGAATACTCCACAACCGCTCCCAGAAAGCCGCCGATCCGCCAAGAGCCCTGATGCGACCATCGACAACGTAGCATCCAACGAGATCCTCATCGCTCACGTAAGCCTTGCTGACGACGGAGACCTGCTTCATGTCGAAACCCAGCCGTTGAAGTTCCGCGACGGCCTTCTCGGCCTGCACGTGCCCGTTGCAGATGGCCACTAGCGCCTTGTTCTCGGACATGCGGTTTTCTCCTCGTTGGGAACGCACTCAAATTGCAAACCGATCTATCGGGACGCAACCGTATGCAACCCATGTGCCAATCACCGCTCATCTTTCAACGCAGACAGCGTGCCAATCCCGGAAAGGGCCCGTGCGGCCCATGGCAGCCTTGCCGCATTCCGTCACCGGCAGCGTCTCAGAATGAAAGGCGGCTTCTCAGGGCGACCGATGGACATCGAAGCACGATGCCAGGGCATCGGTGATCAGATGTGCGGCGCATTCCGGCCCGAGCTTCTCGACATTGACCACCAGGTCGAATAAGTGCGGATCGGCGATGTCGTGATGGTAGTATTGCCGGGCACACTCTTGCCGACCGGCGTCTGTCTTCTCCACGTAGTCACGGGCCTCCTCGAAACTCAGATGCCGACGCTCCATGATTTGCTGCACCCGATACTTCAACGGGGCGACCAGCCGAACGCTTAGACCGCGATCGTGCGGCAAGACGAATTGCGCGCCGCGGCCGACGAAGATGACCTTCCCGGCCTGCGCAGCCATGAGGATCACGCGACTGAGGCGACAGACGTACTGCATTTGAGAAACGGAGGCCGGATTGCGCCAGTTGCCGAACAGCTCGGTGATCCAGTTGGTGGTGGTTTCGTCCACGAGTTCCAGTACGGCGGGAGAGGTGTGGTATCTCTCCGCCACGCATTCGAGGAGTTTCCGGTCGAGAACCTCCCAGCCGATGGCCTCGCCGACCAGCCGTGCGATTTGGCTGCCCCCGGCTCCGGATTCCCGAGAGATGGTCAAATACGGGCCGATGCCCGCGACTTTGCCGGTACTCGGTGTTGGGACAGCGTCAGCCTGACCTTTTTGCATACGCAGCCACTGCTGCATGTGACGCTCCGCGGCGTCGATAACACTGGAATCCCCTTCTATTCGGGGTAGACGCTGGACGGCGTCACGGAGTTTCACATCAGAATATTCTTGCTTGCTCATAACCGGCCTCTCGCAGGAGTGAAATCTCGACAACGATACACGCCCCGGCTCCAGGCCGATTATCAATGTCTACGGTTCCACCCAGCCGTTGGACAAGTTGGCGAATTGCCTTTAGTCCATGTTCTCGCAACATTGGGACTGTTTTCATGACAAACAAGAGTCTCTGCTCGACACTCGTCTTGCCGCGGTCGGTCACTGGCAGGAGTTCCCCGCGCAGGACTGAGAACCGGCGTGGGGCTTCGATTCCCAGCTTGACCTGCCGCTGGTGGATCTCCAGCACCTTAATGGTAATGTCTGGTCCGATGAAAATCTCCGCGTCGCACTTGCGTGATAACACCAACATGCCAATCCTCCTTGACGGTTTTTCCTTGCAACCGAGACGACGAGCGGCTACGCCGTATCGACACCCCTGGCGTAGCAAAATTGATGCCGGACGGCATCGGGAAGGCAATTTTGGCCAGCTTCACCAGCGATCGAAATGTACGCGCGACTCGTCGTAGCGGCACTTCGGCTCACTCTTCTCAGCCTGGATAGCCAACCGGCGTTAAGGCGAAGGGAATCACGTGAGGGGGCAGATCGAGGAGTTTGCGAAAATTCTGCACGCGGCCTTCGACCGGGTAGATGCGCAGCCACACTGCTCCGAGGCCCAGGGCCCGCGCCTCGATGAGAATGTTTTCCGTCGCGGCCGCACAGTCCTGAACCCAAAAGCCAGCATGTTTTTGAAGGGTCGGATCGCCACATACGAGGATTGCGACGGGAGCCTCGGGAAGCATGTGGGCGAAGGGGTCGAGTATCTCGGCCATTTGCTCCCGCGTTTCCTGGTCTTCTACGACCACGAAATGCCAGGGCCGCTGGTCCCCCGCCGAGGAAGCGGCCATCGCGGCCAACAACACCTTCCGCACGTATTCTGGACAAACAGCCTGATCCGCATAGCTGCGGATATTCATTTCCGTGAGTGTGATATCCATAAATGGTCTCGCTAGAATCCGATCTGACGCCGACACAAGATCGCTGCGCGGCCTTCAGGCCTCCTCCGTGATTGAGGGGACTGCCCCGGCAAAGGGCGGCGCAGCTGATTTCAAGGAGCCACCATGACCTGTTAGCAACGGCCGTGCCGTTGCCGTCGCCATGATTCCCGCGGAAAAGGGCGGAATTTGGAGCAGCGGAAGGGCGATCTCATCGGGGGACCTGTCATATTGACGGGCCCAGCGCTCATTTTGAGAGGCCGAGGAGCCACGAGTCTTGCGTCTGCTTATGGAACCGCGATAATAATCAGAGGTCTCGTGTCCCAGCTTCAGGGGGATTCGCCATGAAGGCCGAGGAACTGCGATTGGATGAACTGGTCCGCTTTGGCGAGGGCCTGGTGGACCTTCACGGCAGGCGGCTAATCCTCCACGACACCCACGCCGTGGGGCAGTTCCGTCGTGACCTGATCGAAATGGTCGGCTGGGACGACGCGCGAAGAATCTTGACCCGCAGCGGTTACTTCTGGGGACAGGACGACGCCGCCGCCATGAAACGCCTTTTCCACTGGGACAGCGTGGAGGAATGGCTCAAGGCCGGCCCGAGGCTTCGGGAGATTTGGGGCATGGGCATTATCGAAGCCACCTCTTTTCGGATTGGACGAGCAGTCCGGCAGCCTACTCGCTGGAATTCGCCTGCCAGGATTCGATCGAGGTGGACCAATACCTCGCGGAGTTTGGGACTTCAGACAAACCCTGTTGCTGGGTCCTGATCGGGTATGCCAGCGGGTATGCCTCCTATTGCGTGGGGAAGAGCGTGTACTTCGTCGAGCAACAGTGCCGCGCCAAGGGCGACAAGCAATGTCTGGCGATGGGCATGGACATTGACTCCTGGGGGCAGGAGATCGTCAAGGACCTGCCCTACTTCCATGCAGCCGACATCCAGGGCAAAATTCAGGCACTCACCAGTCAGTTGCGCGAACGCGAATTGGAACTGGACCGCCGGCAAAGGCAACTGGAGCATACAGGCCGGTCGCGGATCGCCTCCGTGGAAGTTCGCAGTCGTGAGTTCCAGCGGGTAGTCGAATTGGCCGAGCGGGTGGCGAAGTTTGATTCTTCGGTGCTGATAACCGGCGAGACCGGGGTGGGCAAGGAGGTTGTCGCTCGCCACATCCACAGCCAGTCGCCCCGATGCGACGCCCCGTTTGTCGCCATCAATTGCGGCGCGTTGCCGGAGACTCTGCTGGAGAGCACGCTGTTCGGCCACAAAGCGGGTGCATTCACCGGCGCGACGAAAGACCGGCCGGGACTATTTGAAGAGGCCGAGAAAGGAACGATCTTCCTCGACGAGATCGGAGACACCAGTCCCGCCATGCAACTCAAACTGCTCCGGGTCCTCCAGGAGCGCGAGATTATGCGGGTCGGGGAAACACGGCCGCGCAAGGTCGATGTCCGCGTGATTTCAGCGACAAACCATGACCTCCAGCAGGCAGTCCACGGCAACAACTTCCGCGAAGACTTGTACTATCGGTTGCGCGTGGTGGAAATCGAGGTGCCGCCGCTACGCCGCCGGAAGGACGATATTCTCCCGCTGGCACGGCATTTCGTGAAGAGGTGCGCTGCGAACCTGGGATTGCCGGCCCTTCGTCTCGACGCCACCAGCCTGGATAGTCTCCTGGAGTATTCCTGGCCCGGAAACGTCCGAGAGTTGGAGAACGCCGTGGAACATGCCGCGATATTCTGTCAAGACAGCGTCATCTTGCCCAAGCATTTCCCTTCGCGCACCTTTGGGAAAGATCGAACCCAGGAAAGAGCAGACGGGGGGTGACTTGGATAAACGATCCCTGGCGGATGTCGAATGGAACCATATTCAGCGGGTCCTGTCGGCGGTCGATGGGAACCGGACGGAAGCGGCGAAGATCCTCGGCATCGGCGAGGCCACGCTCTATCGGCGCTCCGCGAGGCCCAGCATGAGGACGCGTCGTGATTTGGCCCACAACTTGCTCTTTGGCTCTCGCGGAAGCGCTATGACTGGCGGCGGTAACCCAAATCAGTAAACCCGATCAGCCATCAGACAGCGATGACACTCAAACTAGAGAATCCGAACGGCGAACCGATCCATTCTTTCGCAGACTGGCTGCCGTTGGCCCACCCCCCCGATGCGGTAGGCGAATGGAAGGACTTCCACAGTGCAAAGGAGTTGGCACGGGCCTACTTCCGAAGAGATTCCCTCTCGGTCCCAGAGGAAATGGCTGGCCTGCTGGACAGTCGCGAGGAGACGCGGGGGTTTCAAATCGACGCCACGGTGGCGGGGAAGAGCGTTGTCGCAGCCGCCCACTGGGCGAAGAAACGATATAGCGATCTCTTGCTTTACGGACGACGGGGGCAAGAGAAGATTGTCATCCTGGTCGAGGCCGCCACCGACCAGCCTTTCGGTGACACCATTGAAGATGCGCTGATGCACGGCGCTACCCCCGACAACCCGCGTCCCGCCCTGATCTACGACCTCTCGCGTGCCATTTTCGGGCGTCCGATCGAGGCGGAGCTGCGTCGCTTGCGGTACCAACTCCTTCACGGACTTGCCGCGGCCATCATGGAAGCGGAAACTCAGCACGCGGCGTTCGCAGTCTTCGTGGTGCATGAATTTCTTTCCCTCGCCCTCGATTTCGATGGCGTGATGCGCAACCACGAGGACTTAACCGAGTTCATCCATTCGATCCCGCGCTGGCACAAGGAGCGGCTGAGTTGCGGCACGCTTCTGCCGTTCACAACGGCCCAAGGCGGAATCGGAGTACCCGACGACATCCCCTTCTCGGTTGGCCGGATCAGGACGCTCTTGCCACTGGAGAGCGGCGGTCGGCAGCGCCCCGCTGCCGGCATGCTGGCCAATCGGCAATTCCTCGATCTCTGAGGCTCTTCGAGCAAGCGAGGTCACTCTTCTTACCCCGACGATTCCGGCGGAAAGGCCGTGTCGATCAGCCACTCGCGAATCTCCGCGCCATCGAACATAACCAGATCCTTGTCGGGACGCACGTAGTCGAGGTGGCGCGGTGGGGCAGGCTTCGGCATAATTCCGTGTCGGGGTTGCCCCGGACGTGTCTCACTCGCCGCATGCCGTGCCCCGTTTCCACCTCCCGCCCTAATCTCTCCCGCCCTACGGGCGGGGGGACGTGGATTTCAGTTCCCTAATCCCTTCGTCCTGGACCGTCCGCCGTCCGCTGACCACTGGCCACTCACCACCGGCCACTGTTGCTCATCATTCATCATTCATCATTCGCCCCCTATCCCCTGACCCCCACCCCGCGACCCCTGCCCACTATCCCCAATCCCCCATCCTCAATCCCCACTGGCCACTGGCCACCGACCACTGTTTAGTCGCCCATTTTGCCGGCAAACGGCAAGCGGGGAGAAACTTGCACTTCCCATCGCGATTCGTCACAATAGGAGGTGGCGTCGCTCGGCCCGTATCCGAGCCGATCCTATCGGGGAAGTCCCAGACAGCCACGTGCTCGCCACGCTACGCGCGGTAGTTTGCAGGAGTTCAGTATGCGCAAGTTTCCATTGCCGACTGCCATCGTGATTCTTGTGACCGTAACGGGCGTCATTATCGCCGTTGCGTGGCTGCTCTTCTGCAATCAGCGGGACAGTTGCCGGATGATGGCGGAATACAACCTGACCGCAATTGCCGATCTGAAAGCAAATCAATTGGCGATGTGGCGAAACGAGCGTTTGGCCGACGCCAACGTCTTCTACAAGAACGATGCCTTCACGGCCCTGGTGCGGCGGTGCGCCGACCATCCCCAGGATCTGTCCGGCCAAAAAGAGTTGCAGACCTGGCTAGACCACTTCAGGATGAGCAGCTCCTATGATCGGGTGCTCTTGTTTGACGCCGTCGGCAAGAAGTGGCTGTGTTTCGACGACATGACGACGCCGCCCTCCGCCACGACCTATCACAACGTGCAGGAAGCCCTGCGGCCTGGGGCGACCGACGTTCACGGACTTCTATCGCACAACTCGCACCCAGCAGATTCGCTTGCGGCTCTTCGTGCCCATTCTCGACGAGCAGGCCGACAACAGGCCGCTCGGCGTGCTCATGCTGAGTGCTGACCCGAACGTTTCCATTTATCCGCTAATTCAAGGGTGGCCGGTGCCAGACCAGGCGAGCGAGACCCTGTTGGTCCAACGGCAAGACGGCGAGGCCGTCGTTCTGAACGAACTGAAGTCTCAAAAGAACACGGCCCTGCTCCGGCGGGTTTCACTTGACCGGACCGATCTGCTCCCGGTGAAGGCGGTGCTAAACCAAAACGGGATCGTCGAAGCCGTTGATGATAACGGCATGCCCGTGCTGGCAGCCGTGCGTGCCGTCCCCGCCTCCCCTTGGTTACTGGCGACCCAAATGGATGCTGCCGAAGTGTATGCGCCCTTGCGAGAGGTCGTTTGGCTGACGGTCCTCTTTGTGTGCGCCGTGCTGTTTGGCGTGACAGGGACGGTGATTGCCTTGCGCTGGGGCATTGCCTCTGTGGCAGAGCGGTTGCTCCATGATCAGTAGCCGCCGCCAGCCTTACGCGGCGACTCTCTACTTTGACCGTGTACGTCCAAAGTCGCCGTCCGGCAAATGGCGGGAAAATGGAATCACTCTATCTCGCCTGCCGGGTTTTGCTACTTTGCCCAGTCGGTAGTGCGTTTTCGACCGACCAATGGGGCGTTTTGGTCGCACCGTGAGTGCGTATTCGTCGCACAATAGGAGCATAAACGTCATTTCAACATAGATTGAACACCCGACGACTGCTACTAAGTCCGGGGCGATAAAGGACGATGTAAGGTACAGCAGAGCATGGCAGGTTACTGCCCACTGCCCACTCTCCACTGGCCACTGTCCACTAGTCCCTCATCCAACTCACGCATTTTGACAAAACAGAAAACAACCGAACGTTTTCGACACCTCGATCTCCATTTCGCCATGTTTGTCTTCCAGCGTAAACCACAACGCCATAATGACTTCGGACGATCCACATTGCCCAAAGTTGCTCGAAATTCGTGTGACTTTTTGCCTCAAACAATAGGCGTTTTACACAAAAGTTAAGATGCGCCAACGGCGCGTGGAACGGCGGCCCACTGGCTGAACTAGACTTGCAATATGACCCAACTGCGGATCGTCCATTTCGATTCTCTTGCCGCCCTGCGCGATAATGCCGCGGCGTGGGACGACCTTTGGCAGCGGAGCGACGTGACGCTGCCCAGCTTGCGGGCCGAGTTGCTCGCGCAATGGGTCGAGCAGTTCGCCGCGCCGGAGCGGTTCCACGCCATCGCGGTGGCCGACGACTCGCGATTGTCGGCCGCCCTGCCGCTGGTGGAACGGAAGGTTGCCCGATGGCTCCCGGCCGCGGCCATGCCCTGTAGCGAGTGGTCGTCCAGCGGCGATCTGTTGTTGGATCCGACGGCAGATGCCGATGCCGTGCTGGATGAGCTGGCGGGGGGAATCGGCCAGTCGCCCTGGCCGCTGCTGTGGCTCGACGAGGCCGTACTCGACGCCCCGCGATGGCGGCACTTGTGCGGGCGCTGCTTCGCCGCGGCATGACCGTTGCCGAACATCCGCGGTGGCAGGTGGGCCGGGTCAACATCCGCGGCGACTGGTCGGCGCAGCAAGAGTCGCTGGTCGAGAAAGCATCGCCAGAAAATGGCGGCGGCGGCGCGCCGGCTGGCCGAGCGGGGCGACGTGCGACTGGCCCTGGACTCGCAACTTACGCCGCATGAAGCGGCGGCGTGGATGCAGCGCGGCTTCGAGGTCGAAGATCGCAGTTGGAAGGGGCGGGCAGGCAGTTCCGTGCTCCGCAGCCCGGGCATGGCCGATTTCTTCATTCGCCAGGCCCAACAGGCGGCCCGCTGGGGCCAACTCGAATTGGCGACGCTCCTCTGCAACGACCGGCCCGTGGCTTTTTCCTATGGACTTATGGCAAAGGGCGTGTTTCATTCGATGAAGGTCGGCTATGATCCGGAGTTCGCCGCACAGCATCCGGGCCAGTTGCTGCGGTACTATCTGCTGGAGCGGTTCTTTGCCGAGCCGCAGCGCAAGGCCCTGGATTTTCAGGGTCCGATGACCGAGGCGCACGCCGCCTGGTTGCCCGAGTCGTACGCGGTAGGACGCCTGGCGGTCGCTCCACGGAGCGGCTGCGGACGGCTGGCGGTGCGATCCTACAAAGGCCTTTGGCCGCTGCTTCGGAAACTGAAACGGCGACCAGAGAGGCGTGCCGCGAAAGCAGCGAGATAGCCGCGAACGAGGCTGCCGCCCTCACCCCTTGCCCCTCTCCCCAAAAAAGGAGAGGGGGAGATTTTCAAGACAACTTCTGAGGCGCCGACTGTCGGCTTCCGCCGACGGCTGCCGCTTGCGACATCGAGTTGCCGCCGCTCACGATCTGCGCTGGTTCTACCCGTCGCCCGGCTTCTCGGCGGTTCCGTTTTCGGCGGGCGAAAGCAGGGGGAGTTCGACCGTGATGTGGGTGCCCCGCCCCGGCGTGGTGTGAATGGCGGCGGTGCCGCCAAGCAAGCGGGCCCGCTCGCGAATCCCTTCCAGGCCGAAGTGCCCCTTTTCGATTTGTCCCAGATCGAAGCCGGTACCCCAGTCCTGGATTTCGATGCACACCCGTCCGTTTTCCTGCCGCAGTCCCACGCGCACCTTTTTGCTGCGACTATGGCGGCAAGCATTGGTCAAACCCTCTTGGACGATGCGGAACGCCGCACTTTCCAAGGGCGGGGGCAACCGATCCAACTCCAGCCAGTGCACGAATTCGACGTCGGGACCGCCGTGCTGCCGCTGTTTCTCGGCGATCAGCGCATCGACGGCCACCACCAGGCCCGCCTCGTCGAGCACCGGCGGCCGCAGACCGCTGACCAGCCGCCGGCATTCGGCCATGGCCTCGCCCAACAGCCGCACACCCTCGTCGAACAACTTCCGGGCGGCGCCCTGATCCGTCTCGCGCATCGCGTTCACCGACTGAAGCTTGTACAGCGCCGGCCAATTGCTGGGCCAGGCCGTCGTGGATCTCGTACGATACGAGCCGCCGGTCGCGCTCGTGGAGATCGAGCATATCGCGCAGCAACCGCTGCTCGTGCCGCAAGTCCTGTTCGGCCTGTTTGCGGCGCGTGATGTTGCGCACCAGGGCCAGCATCAACCATTCTCCGCCCACCTGGATGGGCGCAGATCGAACCTCGACGGGAAACGATGTGCCGTCCTTGCGGTGGTGAACCCGCTCGAAACTTATCGGTGGCTTGCCGGCGGTGGCCGGGCCCGGCACGGCGAAATCGGTTGCCACGAATTCTCTATCGAAGTCGGCAACGGTCATCGACAGCAATTCCTCGCGAGTGTACCCCAGGCTCTCGCACGCCCACCTGTTGACGTCCCGGATCTTCCCCTCCACATCCCGGAGAAAGAAGCCGTCGCTGGCGTTCTCGACCAGGCGGCGGAAGCGCTGCTCGCTTTCGCGGAGTTCTTGCGTTCGCACGCCCACCAGTTGCTCGACCTGCGCGGTGCGTCCCGTCAACAACATGAAATATCCGACCAACAAGCCCGTGGCCAGCAATCCGCTGATCAAAACCGCCAGTGGTTCCCACGTTGCCTGCCGGCTGAAGTAGACGTCCATGGGATAGAATTCCAGGGTCCAGCGACGGTTGGCAACATTGAAATTGGTCGTGAACGGCTTGCTGTCCTCGGGCGGACTGCTGGTCTTCGGCGACGGCTCCAGGTTGGCTTGGGCGCCGTGCAAGGAAGACAGACGAATGGCGACCAGTTTTTTATCGCCCTCCGCCGGCGCGTCGTAAATATAGGCATCGATCCCCAGCGGATGGAAAATATCCATCGCCTCTTTCGCGATTGAACTGATCGTGAACACTCCCAAGACAAAACCATCAATTTCGGGTCGATCTTTCGGACGTTCAATCCCCTCGGGGTGTTCGTTCCGAACCGGATCGGCCAAGATCAATCGACTGCTATTTCCCGCTGTCTTTCGCCGCGGCGGAGGAGCCACCGCGGCCGACAGCACGCCGGTATCCATTGCCTTCCGAAAGGCCGAATAATACGGCCAGTGCACTCCAAGGTCGCGTCCAAGCAAATCCGATAGTTCTTTTTCCGGCTCGATGAACACCGCCGGGTAGTATTCGTTCCGCTTCGTAGCGACGACCGGCTCCCACCGGGCATTCACCTGGCTGATTCTGTAATCGGCGAGACCTGCCTCACGCATTGCCTGTTCATGAGCCGGCCGCTGCGCCCATGATACCCGTGGCACCCACATCAAGGCCCAGGTGTCTTCGTAGCTCTCCAGCAACGGCCCGGTGAACTCGTGAAACTCATCCCGTTTTACCAAGTTCGACCCGGCGAAAAACGTCGATACGACGCGGACTGCGCTTAACCGCTCCGTCACCGCCCGCTGAATCGCGTCGGCGCGGTCTTTGGCGTCGAGTTGGAAACGCGCCTCCAGCCACTTTTGCTCGCGTTGGTGCAAGACCTCGTACAACAGAATTGAGCAGAGGATGCCGCCCAGGCCAAAACAAGTCGCCAACGCCAGCCGGCGTCGGCGCGATTGTCGCATCGTCGGAAGTGCCGTCGGTTCGTTGCCCGTCGCTGTAGCCATCGAGTCGCAGGCGATTTGGAAGATAAGGGGACGACAAATGCTACTATCATGCTAGCTCATACCGCGGGGAAATCAATGCCCCCCGAACTGTAGGGGTGTGGGCAGAATCTTCCGCCGACGGACGACCGCTTGACGCAATTCGAGTCGCCCGCTGTTTCCGCGCACGCGAGAATCGGGTCCGGCAGTCAAGAAACCGAAGATGCCTTCCCGTCAGCGCCGAATCTGCTGCGAGAAATCGGGCTCGTCGCGGTGCAAATAGGCCAGATAGTTCACGTTCGCCCGCATCCGCGTCTCTTCGAATGAGCCGTGACGCTCGATCAGACCCAGGTCGAACGCCAGCCGATCGGAATAGCCGGGCAGCAGTACGCGATAATCGTACGGCACTTCCTCCGCCTTGAGATGATTGATGTGATTGCGGATGTTCGTCGTGCAGTTGTTCGTCAGCGTGTCATAAAACTCCGGCTCGCGAGCCAGCTTGTTCACCCGCCGCATCACGTCCTTGAACAGGAGCCGCGCCTGCTGGGGCGTGGCCACCGAGCGATACAAATAGACTTCGGAAAGGTCGCAATTGACGCGCTTCTGAATTACGTCTCGTTCGTCGGCCACAACGTACATCAGTCCATACTGCTGAAAGAAACCCTTGATCGCGCTGAACTCTTCGCCGCGCTCCCGGCGAATCTCGACCGACACGGCCAGGTAATCCTTGTCGTTGAAGTTGAAACTGAGCATCGTGTGGCCCAAGGTCGGCGTTTCGTTGAACGGCACGACGATGAAGTCCACCGAGGTCAGTTGGCCGAGATCGAAGGTCTTGTCGTAATAGGCCACGGTGAAATCGTCGGCGCTCCGCCACCGGCAATTGCGAATGTTGTGCACGGTTACCTGGTCTCCGTGGAACTCGGCATTGGCCAGGACAGCCTGCTCCGGGCTCCAGTCGCGCTGGTTCGAGGGCTTGAACGACTTGATCAGGTCGTTGTTAAGCCGCAACGTGGGAAACATGGCCTCTTGCGACGAGGGGCCCACCGCCGCTGTCGGTGCATCGCAGCAACCGGCCAACCACAGGCACGCCACTCCAGCCGCGGCGAAGGCAGCGGGAGGACGCCAGCCCTGAATCGGTCGCAAAGGACAAAGCCTGGGCATTCTGGGTAATCGCAATTGCGGACGATCAGTCCCCTAGCGGAAACGCGACAAGAAAGCGACGCTATTAACCTGGAATTCGCTTTTCCGCAAGAGGAAATCGGACCCGTGGCAGGCGTACGACGCACAAACTCCGAGAGGGACAAATCGGCCTGTTCGCTCGGCGGTGGTTTGGGTAGAATTGGCAAACATGTTACGCTACTTCAACGCAGGTGAATCGCACGGCAAAGCGCTGGTGGCGCTGGTCGACGGCTTTCCAGCCGGCGTCGAACTCAGCGCGCAAGCGATCGACGCAGAGCTCGCCCGTCGTCAGGGGGGTTTCGGTCGCGGCGGCCGGCAGCAAATCGAGTTTGACCACGTCGAAATTCTCAGCGGCATCTGGCACGGCCGAACCATCGGCAGCCCGATCGCCCTGCTGGTGCCGAATCGGGATCATAAGATCGAGCAGATGGAGGATCTCGTTCGACCTCGGCCGGGACACGGAGATCTGAGCGGCTCGATCAAGTACTTTGGCCCGATCCGTTGCGTGCTGGAGCGGGCCAGCGCCCGCGAGACGGCGGTGCGCGTGGCCGCCGGCGCCGTCGCCCAGCAGTTGTTGGCGGCGCTGGGCATTCGCTGCTTCGGCTATGTCGTCGAGGTGGGCCCAAAGGTCATTTCTCCCCGGCCGGGCACAATCCAGCAGCAGCGGGCCTTGCGTGATAAGAGTCAGCTTTGTACCCTCGACCCCGATCGGGACACCGAACTGACGGCCTTGATCCAGCAGATGCAAAACCAGGGCAACACGCTAGGCGGCGTGATCGAGGTCCGCGTCGAGGGCATTCCCTTCGGGCTCGGCTCCCATACGCAATGGGACCGCAAGCTCGACGGCCGGCTGGCCCAAGCCGTGATGTCCGTGCAGGCGATCAAGGGCGTGGAGATCGGCTTGGGCTTCGCCGCGGCACGACGCCCCGGTTCCGAGGTTCACGATCCGATTCGCTACGATCCGGCATTGGCCGATACGCCGTCGCTCGGCTTCACCCGCCCCACCAACAATGCGGGCGGTTTGGAGGCGGGCATGACCAACGGTCAACCGATTGTGATTCGCGCCGGCAATGAAACCGATCAGCACGCTCGCCCAGCCGCTGGAATCGGTGAACCTTGTCACGAAGCAGTCGGAATCGGCTTCCTACGAACGGAGCGACGTCTCGCCGTGGCGGCGGCAAGCTGCGTCGTCGAAAACGTCGTGGCCTTCGAGATCGCCCGGGCGGTTATCGACAAGTTCGGCGGCGACAGCCTGTTGGAAATCCAAGCGCGCTGGAAGCTCTTCCACCAGATGGCCCGAGAAAAGCTGGGAAGCTGAAGAACGACCACGGAGACACGGAGGGCGCGGAGAGTCGGCCTGGCAATTGTTTTCTTTCCTGTCTTCAGGGAACGGGGATGTTCCAACTCTACGACAAGACGCGTTATCACCTCTGTCTCGCCGCGTTCGCCGTGCTGTGCGTACTGCCCACGGCGTTGGTGGGCGGATGGTGCATCAGCCGGCATTTGCCGGGCCGTCTGCAGGTTGAGGCCGACGAGCTTGGCCGGCAGCTTGGCATGTGCGTGAAGCTAAGCGGTTTCCAGCACCTTCGGCCGGGCTCCGTGCTTTACGAAGGCCTGGAACTGACCGCTCCCGAAACCGGTCAATTGATCCTTCGCTGCCGGCTGCTGGAGATTTCACGGCAGCGCGAAACCGACCAGCAGGGCCAATGCCGAACCGTGCTGGTGCTCAGCGCCGCGCAACCGGAGTTGGAGGCGGCCGCGATCCATCACGTCTGGCAATGTTTGCAGCGCACGATGGAAGGCTCTTACGGCCCGCTGGAGGCCGACCTGCGGCTTTCGCCTACCGATGTGACGCTTCGGGCTGGCGACCGTTGGCAAACCGTGACCGACGTGGAGGCATCGCTGGAAACTCTGCCGGGCGGCCCGCGCGCCGAAGCCCGTTTCCGACTGGCAGGCAACGGCACGCCCCAACCTGTCGCCATCCGCATCCTCCGCAACCGCCAGGTTTCACCGCCGATGAGCCGTTTCGAACTCGACACGGGCGGCGGCCAGTTGCCCTGCAACGTACTGGCGTTGGGCCTCGAAGAACTCGAAGCCCTCGGACCGCGCTGCGGCTTCCGCGGCTGCATTTGGGCCGGCGAAACCCCGCAAGGTTGGGAAGGCGAAGTGACCGGCCGGCTGGCCAACTTCGATTTCGGGCGGCTGGTGAGCGAGCATTTTCCGCACAAACTCAGCGGCACCGGCGATGTGCTGATCGAGTCGGCCCGCTTCTGTCGCGGACGCCTGGAAGAGGCCACCGCTTCGGTTACGGCGGGCCCCGGCACGATGGACCGCTCGTTGCTGAGCGCCGCCGTCGAACGCTTGGGCCTCCGCCCCGGAAACGAGCTGCTCTCCTGCGGCGAGCGCGTGAGCTACCGGCAGTTGGCCTTCTTCGTCATCCTCGATGCCCAGGGTCTGCTGCTCCGCGGGCGGTGCGATGAAACGGGCACGATTCTCAGCGACGGCCGCAATCGTCTGCTGGGCGAATCGTCGCAGCCCCGGCCCGTGGCCGCCTTCGTGCAAACGCTCGTGCCGCAAAGTGCCGTACAGGTGCCCGGCAGCCGGCAGACCGATTGGCTGCTGCGTCACCTGCCGGTGCCCGACGTCATGCCGGTGCCCGGTGCGGAAGCGGTTCCGCCTCAAGCCCGGCTGCGGCTGAAGGAAACGACGGAGCGGTAGAGCGTCAACGCGGCATCTTGCCGCGTCATTGCCGGAGGCGCGCCCGGTAGAAAGAGAATTGAAGCGGCAAGATGCCGCTTCTACTTCGACCGCCGCTCCTTGTGCTTCTTGACCGGCGATTTATGTTTCACGGCCGTGCCGGTCTTCGACTTCGCCATTTCCCGGTGCTTGGCACTATGCCCATCGGCTTCGCGGTTCTTCCGGCTGCGCTCGGTGGAAAGCACTTGCCGCAGCAAGGCGGAAAGGTCGTCATAAGCGCAATCGGACGGCGGCGCGGGGGCATATTGATAGATGGCGTGCTGAATTTTCCGCGGCAGCGACAGCAGCGTTGACGATACCGTGCCGAAATCGCCTCCGGTGATGACCACGCCGCGACGGCCCTCGCTGTCCGCCTTTCGCGAAAACACCCGGCTGGCCACCGCCAGAAACGTCACCGCCGAATCGAGCGTTTGCAGGGTCAGCATGCGGCGGACAAACTCGTGCCGCTGGTCCTTGGGATCATTCACATCGCCGGACGTGATGACGTGCAGCCCGGCGTCCAGCTCGACGGTCTCCACTTTGTTGCCGCCGTGGATCACGTAGGCGTGCCGGGCGTCGGCACAAACGTAGTTCGCCCCGGCGTACGCACCGGTGCTCAAGGCCTTGGCGGCTTGAGTGGCCGCCTCCTTGGCCGTGCGCAAGTCAAGCAACTCGCGGCACAACAGTCCGCGCGACCGCAGGATCGGCCGGCACATTGACCCGGCGGCGGTTCAGCACCGAACAAAACAGTCCAAATTGATTCACCCCCAGCCACGTTCCTCCCGCCTTCCGGTCAATCCCGCATACCACCCGCGGCGAGCCGGATTGGATCTTCGGGTATTGCGTGGGCCGGTCGAAGCGTTCCTCGCGATTCGCGGCGACAAGAATGGGCGTACCGCGAGCCACGCGGTACAAAATGGCCATCGTACACATGATTTCTCGTTCCTCCACCAACGACTTCACAAGCGCAGCTTCTAATTAAGATACCGAATCGCGAAGACACATTGCACCCCCCAGGTGGGTCATTTTCAATAATTCTTTTCGTCCTATCGACCGCCGTGGGTTTGCGATGGGCCAAACAACGGGCGCCCCCTATTGCGACGGGGGGCCGTTCGGGGGTACAACTGCCCGAACCGGCTTTCGACCGGCGAAATGGTGCCCCATGATCTCTTGATTTCTGATCTCTGAACCCCGCCCCCTCACAATGCCGCCCATCAAGCAGCTTCCTCCTCGCAGCAAAATCAAGATCGCCGACACGTGGGACCTGTCGAGCCTGTTCCCGAGCGACGACGCTTGGGAGAAGGCGTTGGCCGCCTGGGAGAAGAAGATCGCCGGCTTCGCCGGGTTCCAGGGCAAACTGGCCGATAATGCGTCCGCGCTGGCCGCCTGCCTGAAGTTCGACGAGGAGTTCGATCGCGCCGGCGAGCGGCTGGGGACCTATGCCCACCTGAAGACGGCCGAGGACACGACCGATAGCCGGTACCAGCGGATGCAAGGGCGGTATTTAAACGTCGCCAGCCGTGCGGCCCAGGCCGCCAGCTACATCCGCCCCGAAATCCTCGCCATCCCCAACGCCCGCATGAAAGGCTTTCTCGCTGCCGCGGCGCTGGCGCCGTATCGGCTGCTGCTGGAGCGTTTGCTGCGTTACAAGCCGCACACGCTGGGCAAGAAGGAGGAAAAGCTGCTGGCCATGCAGACCGAGATGGCCCAGGCCGCCGGGCAGGTGTTCCGCCAACTGAACGACGCCGACATGAAGTTCGGCCCGGTGCGAAACGACAAGGGCGAGCGCGTCGAGCTGACCCATGCCACGTACAGCGCGCTGTTGCATTCGCCGCGGCGAAGCGTCCGCAAGGCGGCGTTCCACCAATATTATCGCCAGTATGCCGAGCACCGCCACACGCTGGCCGCGGCGTTGGCCGGCTCGGTCGCAGCGCGACATCTATTACGCCCGGGCGCGCAACCATCCCAGCGCACTGGAGGCCGCGCTGTTTCCCGATCGCGTGCCGCTTGCCGTTTACGACAATCTGATCGCGTCGGTGCATCGCTGCCTGCCGGCCGTGCATCGCTACTACGACGTGCGGCGGCGAAAGATGCGGCTGAAAGACATCCACCACTATGACACCTATGTGCCGATCCTGGCCGAACTGCAGACGCGGCACACCTGGAACCAGGCGGTGGCCACGGTGCTGGCCGCCTTGGAGCCGCTGGGCAGCGACTATTGCGGCGCGCTCGAGCGCGGGCTTGCGGGCCGCTGGTGCGATCGCTACGAAAACCGCGGCAAGCAGAGCGGCGCCTTCAGCGCCGGCTCCTACGACGCCGATCCCTACATCCTCATGAACTATCAAGCCCGACGTGCTCGATCACGTCTTCACCCTGGCCCACGAGGCGGGCCACTCGATGCACAGCTACTACTCGGCCAAGCACCAACCCTACACCTACTACAACTACACGATCTTCGTGGCCGAGGTGGCCAGCACATTCAACGAGCAACTTGCTCAGCCAGCTATCTCCTGGCCCGCGCCCGCGACGACCGGCAGCGGGCGTTGCTGCTCAACCGGCAGATCGACGCCATGCGCGGCACGATCATCCGGCAGACGATGTTCGCCGAGTTCGAGAAGTTGGTCCACGCCTCGGCCGAGTCGGGCGAGCCGTTGACGATCGACCGGCTCACGGAAATCTACCGCGGGCTGCTGAAGGCATATTTCGGGCCCGACTTCGTGCTGGACGACGAGTTGAACCTGGAATGCTTACGGATTCCGCACTTTTATCGGGCGTTTTACGTCTACAAGTACGCCACCGGCATGTCGGCGGCGATGGCCCTGGCCGACCGCGTGCTGGCAGGCGAACAAGCATCTCCGCTGGCCCGTTCCGGGAGAGGGGCAAGGGGTCAGCACCGTAGCGGGAGACCCGCCGGGCGTGATGGCCAACGTCAACAAAGCCCCGTCAACGACTATCTTCGCTTCCTCAGCGGCGGCTGCTCGAAAGACCCGTTGGACCTGTTGCGCGACGCGGGCGTCGACATGGAACAGCCCGCGGCCATCGATGCGGCCCTGGGCCAGTTTGGCCAATTGGTCGACGATTTGGACCGGCTGCTGTAAGGCTTTCGACCAGCGTGCCTCACCTTGTTCCCAGGCTCCGCATAGGAACACACCAGCGGGGACGCTCCGCGTCCGTTGGTATCCCCGCGGTCCTGCCCCAATCACGATTCTGGCGTACACTGTAATACAACGATTACAGGAGATGCCAGTGAGTACATCAATCTCCGCCAGACTTCCCGACGACTTCGCCGAGCAGTTGGACGGGATCGCCACCGAGACCGACCGGCCCCGGTCCTACATCATTCAGAAAGCGGTCGAGTCCTACGTCGAGGACTATGCCGATCTCCAAAGCGCCTTGGATCGCCTGCTTGACACGGCCGATCCGGTCATTCCCGGCAAAGAGCTGAGGAAGAAGCTTGGCCTATAGCATCGTCTACAAAGGCTCGGTCTCCCGCGACTTAGCCAAGCTGGGCAAGGCCGAATCGCGTCGCATTCTCACTCGCATCGAAAAGGCGCTTGCCAAGAAGGCCGATTCCTGCCCCACACGGAAAGGCAAATAGGCCGGCCTGCGAAAGTACCGCATCGGCGACTATCGCGTGATCTTCGCCATCCTGGAACAGCGGATCCTCATTCTCCGCATCGGACATCGCCGAGACGTATATCGCTAACGCCCGCTTTCCACGCACGCCGCGGTTGGCCGCCAATCGACCAGGTGCAACTCGACGCTCTGCCGGCCGCGGAAATGGTTGATCACCGGACGAAAGGCCACGTCCAGCGGGCCCTCGACGGCGGCCAACTCGTCGGCCCATTCGCCGCCGCCAAAAGCCACCGCCCGCAGAGTGACGCCGTGTTGCGACAACCGCAGGGCCAAGTGGTGCCCACCGTTGCCCAGGGGCTGAGGCGGGCCGGCCAGCGTCACGCCGGTCGTGCACAGCAGCGGCCGGGCGTTGCCCTGGCCAAAGGGGGCCAGCCGATCGATTTGCTGCACGGTTTGCAACGTGAAGGCGCTCAAGGGGGCTTCGGCATCGACGAACAATTCGGCCGCCCGCTCGGCGAGCGAGATTCGCGTGCCGGCCACTTCGCAGAACGCGCCGCGGAAGCCGGCCAGTTGACTCTCGTCGATTTTCAGTCCGGCCGCCGCCGCATGTCCGCCGTGTGCCAGCAGAAACTCGCCGCAGGCGGCCAGGGCCTCGTGCAGGTTGAAGCCAGGCACGCTGCGGGCCGAACCGATGCCCGGCCGAACCCCCGCTTTGTCCCACGAGATCATGACTACCGGCCGGTGGAAGCGGTCGGCCAGCCTGCCGGCCACAATGCCGATCACGCCCGGATGCCAGCCGTGATCGGCCAGCACCAAGGCGGGGTCATCGACCGGATCGAACAGTTCTTTGGCCTGCTTGGCGGCGGCAAGTTGGATGCTGCGTTCCAGGGTTTGCCGCGTGGCGTTCAACCCGTCGATATAGGCGGCAAGTTCCTCGGCCCGTTCGGGGCGATCGGTCACCAGCAACTCGACGGCCAACTGGGGCTGACCGAGGCGTCCGGCGGCGTTCAGCCGGGGAGCGATCTGGAACCCGACATCCTCGGCGTCCAACCGCGCTTTGCCGTCGGGATGTTTTCGCGGGGTTACCTTGGCAATTGCCATCAGGGTGGCTAGGCCCAACGTGGGCGCATTGGCCAGGCTTTCCAAGCCGTGCCGAACCAGGACGCGGTTCTCATCGACCAACGGAACGACGTCGGCCACCGTGCCCAGCGCGGCCAGGCCGACGGCCTGGAGGAGAAAATCTTTCATTCGCGGCGCGACGCGTTTGGCCCCGTGGGCCTGCTGGCAGAGGGCCCAGGCCAATTTCAGGGCCACGCCCGAGCCGCTCAACCCGGCGAACGGATAATCGCCGCCCGGCAAATGCGGATGGACAATCGCCGCGGCCTCGGGCAACAGCGGGCCCGGCTCGTGGTGATCGGTGACAATCAACTCGACGCCCAACTCGCGAGCCAGCGCCGCCTCGTCCACGCTGCCAATCCCGCAATCGACGGTCACCAGCAGGGCCGTCTTCTCGCCGGCCAGCGTGCGGATGACCTCGCCGTTGAGTCCGTAGCCTTCATCGATGCGATGGGGCACGAAGTAGCGAATTTCGGCCCCCAGCAGTTTCAGACAAAGCCAAAGGATGGCCGTGCCGGCCATGCCGTTGACGTCGTAATCGCCATAGACGACAATCGGCTGCCGCGCGGCCACTGCCGCGTGGATTCGCTCGGCCGCCTGGCGGCAGCCGGGCAGCAACTCCGGATCGCGCAGCGCAGAAAGCTTGGGGTCGAGGAAATCCCGGGCCGCTTCCGCGCCGGTCACGCCGCGGCAGATCAGCAACTCGGCCAGGACGGCCGGGATTCCCGCGGCGCGCTGAAGGGCCGCAATGCAGGCCGGATCGTGCGGATGGATGCGCCAGCGCTTGGCCATGAGAAGCTCTCAGCGGTCAGCAATGATGCTCCCTCTCCCGACCAACCTTCGGTCGGTGCCCGGAGAGGGGACAATTCGAGAACCGATCGCCGACAGCTCTCCCTACTTCTTCTTTTCGGAGTGTTCCGTGTGCTTGCGGAGCCGCGGGCAGTATTTCTTGAGGTTGAGCTTTTCGCCGCCCGGCTTGCGTCGCAACGTGTAGTTATAGTCGCCAGTCTCTTTGCACACCAGGAAGACAACCTCGGCCTTTTTCTTACCTTTCGCCATCGTGGGGCTCTCCGAACAAATCTACAGGACACGGCCCCGTGGCGGGACCGAAACCCGAATTGTACCAGATTCAGCGGCGGCGCGAACAGCGCCGCTGGACGAACTGGCGGCCGGCGTTGCTCAAAAACAACACGTATGCGGTGAATAAACCCAACGTCGCCACGCCGTCGGGGGGCAATCCGGGGGTGGCCATCGTCGCAACCTGTTAACTGACAGGGGGTTGTGCGATGGGCAGCGGCCCGGGGCCGGATTGGCACCGCATGTGCTTTTCTCCCGGTCAAAGGCCTTCGCGCCGGTTAGCTCCGCCGACTGGCCTTCTCTGCCGCCCTAGCACAAATGGAGGTGCTGCCTTGACGAAGACCATCAGCCACTCTCGCCGCCGTCCCGCTACCGCTGGCAAAAGCCGCGGCCGTCAGCCGAACGCTCGCCCTGCCCGCAGCCGCCAGCCGGAGTCCGCCCCGGAATCCTTTGATGAGTCGTTCCAGGACGACGAGTTCGAAAGCGACATTCCGGCCATCGAAAAGGATGATCTGGACGAGGCGATTGGGGAGGAGTCCGAAATCGATCACACGGGCGAAGACGACCAGATCGACGATCCGGTGCGGATCTACTTAATGCAGATGGGCGAGATTCCGTTGTTGACGCAGCAGGAAGAACTGGCCGTGGCCCGGCGCATCGAGCAGAGCCGCCGCCGCTTCCGTTGCTGCCTGTTGGCAAACGACTACGTGCTTCAAGCGGCCATCGGCATGCTGGAGGACATCCGCGACAATAAACTGCGGTTGGATCGCACGATCGAGGTTTCGGTGATCAATCTCCGCGAAAAGACGCGGCTGCTGAAGGTGCTGGGACCGAACTTGCAAACGCTTCACCATTTGATGCTGCAAAACAAGCGCGACTTCGCCCTGGCCGTCAACCGCCGCCAGCCGGCTCAAATCGCGTCGCCAGGCGTGGCGGAGGCTGCTGAACCGCCGCGTGAAGGCGGTCCGTCTGGTGGAGGAGATGGGGCTGCGGATTCAGCGGTTGCAGCCGCTCCTGGAGAAGTTGAAGCGGATTTCGCAGCGCATGGACGCGATCCGCCAGCAACTGGCCTCACCCTGCCGCGACGAGGAAGACCTGGCCCGCGCCGCCGAATTGCAGAAAGAACTTTGCTATCTGATGCGAACCTCGCAGGAGAGCCCGGCCACGCTCCGCCGCCGGCTGGAGCGGATCGCCTCGCTGGCCAGGCAATATGAAGCGGCCAAGCGGGAACTTTCCGCCGGCAACCTGCGGCTGGTCGTCTCCATCGCCAAGCGATATCGCAACCGGGGCATGAGCTTCCTTGATCTGATCCAGGAAGGAAACACGGGCCTGATGCGGGCGGTGGACAAGTTCCAGTACGCCCGCGGCTACAAGTTCTCAACCTACGCCACGTGGTGGATTCGCCAGGCGATTACCCGCGCGATTGCCGACCACGGCCGGACCATTCGCGTGCCGATTCACATGATCGAGAACATGGCGCCACGTGCGAAACGCCACTCGTGCTCTCTTCCAGCAACACGGCGCCGAGCCGACGCTGGAAGCGACGGCCCAGGCGGCGGGACTTTCGGCCGAAGAAACCGAATGCGTCCTGCGGATGTCCCGCCAGCCGCTCTCGTTGGACCAGCCGGTGGGCGACCATGACGACAGCTACTTCGGCGAGTTTCTGCAGGATCAGCGCGAGGACGATCCGCTCTCGGAACTCAGCCACGCGCTTTCTGAAGAAGCGGATTGCCGAAGTCCTCGAAGCGCTCGACTACCGCGAGCGGGAAATCATCCGCCTGCGGTACGGCCTGGCCGACGGCTACGCCTACACGCTGGAAGAGGTCGGCAAGATATTCTCCGTGACCCGCGAGCGCGTTCGCCAGATCGAGAACAAGGCCGTGCGGCTGCTTCAGCATCCGACGAGGGCGCGAAGGCTTGCCGCCTTCGTTGAGCGACCGATCGTGGCCCCCTTGACGAGCCTCGAAGGCGACTTTGCTGCGGCTCCGGAAAGCGTCTAAGGGCGCGATGTTCTGCGGTGTGGGGGAATCGACAGGTTGGGGTGGCAATGCAACGGCCGGCCCAACCCGCTGGCGGAGAAGACGACCAGATTCTCTTCTGACGCAACCGCGGCCTCCTTGCCCTCGAATCGGCTGTAACCTATCTTTCCAGAGGCCCGGAAGAAAGGGGACCGTCGCCATTTGTGCGAAGCACCCTCCGGGCTTTTCCTGAAAATGGGGCAGTCCCCTTGCTTGCGGGAGGGTTCACCGCCATGAAACAGCCGCTTTGCCTTGCGCCGGGCAAGAAGTTCCGGCTCAAAGATTTTGACGCCGAGTACACCGGCGGCATCAAGAAGAAAGAGGCCGAAGCCGAGCTCGATGAGAATATCGTCGCCCTGACCGATCTGGGCTATCGGCTCTATGCCGAGAATCACCGCTCGCTGTTGCTGGTGCTGCAAGGCATGGACTCGGCGGGCAAAGACGGCACAATTCGCCACGTGATGCGGGGCTTCAACCCGCAAAGCTGCCAGGTCACTTCGTTCAAGCAGCCCGGCGTCGATGACCTGGCCCACGATTTCCTCTGGCGCATCAGCCGGGCCACGCCTCGCAAAGGATTCATCGGCATCTTCAACCGCTCGCACTACGAAGACGTGCTGGTCGTGCGCGTCCACAATCTCGTGCCCAAGGAAGATTGGGAGAGCCGCTACAGGCGGATCAATCAATTCGAGCAGATCCTCACCGAGGGCGGCACGACACTGGTGAAGGTGTTCTTGCACATCAGCAAGGACGAACAACGCCGGCGGCTGCAATCGCGGCTCGACGATCCGACGAAGCGGTGGAAGTTCAGCGTGGCTGACGTGCAGGAGCGGCGCTACTGGGATGACTACCAGCGGGCGTACGAAGCGGCGCTGACGCGGTGCAACACGGAGCACGCCCCCTGGCACATTGTGCCGGCCAACCACAGGTGGTATCGCAACCTGGTCGTCAGCCGCATCCTGCGGAAGACGCTGGAGAAGATGGCCCCCCAGTATCCCCCGGCCGAAAAGGGACTGGACGCGATCGTGGTGAAGTAGCGGAGCGTGGGCGGAGTTCTGGTTCCTGCGCAGAGCGTGGGAACCAGAATTGCATTTCGAGTTTCACCCGCCCCCGCTTTACAGAGCGGCCGGTTTCCGATTCAATCGGTCGGAGGAGATTGCCATGAAAAAGAACCGCAACAGCGACGATCAGCGATTGTACTTGGGCGTGGACGTGGGCGGCACGAAGGTTCAGGCTTCGTTGGTGCGGGAATCGGGCGAGATCATCGGCCGGGAACGCTGCGCGACTCCGCGGAAACGCGGGCCGGAGCGGGTCGTGGCTGCCATCGAAAAGGCCATGGACGACATCGTCGCGAAGAACGGCCTCTCGCCCAGCGATCTGACGGCCATTGGTCTTGCCGTGCCCGGCGTGGTGGATCCCGACCGCGGCATGGTGGTCGTGGCGCCGAACATGCCGTTGACGGGGGTGGCCCTCGGCACGCTCCTGGAGGCCCGTTTCAAGGCCCCCATCATCATCGGCAACGACGGCAACTTCGGCGCCCTGGGCGAAACCTGGCTCGGCTCGGCCCGCAAGGCCCGCAGCGCGATGTACATCTGCGTCGGCACCGGCATCGGCAGCGGCCTGGTGCTGCGCGGCAAGCTGTGGCGTGGTGATCGCGAGGCGGCGGGCGAAATCGGCCACATGATCATGCAGGTCGACGGTCCCAAGTGCGGCTGCGGCAACCGCGGCTGCTTCGAGGCGCTGGCCAGCCGCACCGCCATCGAACGCGATATCCGCGAAGCCGTCGCCGCCGGGCGCCCAGCGTGCTGGTGGAGTTGGCCGGCGGCGATCTCTCGGTCATCCGCAGCGGCATGATCCGCAAGGCGCTGGACGGAGAAGACGAACTGGTCACGGGCATCATGCGCCACGCGGCCGAAGTGCTGGGACACGCCTGCGTGAATATCCGCCACTTGATCGACCCTGCCGCGATCGTCCTCGGCGGCGGCGTGGTCGAGGCGTGCAGCGACTTCATCATGCCGATCGTCAACAACATCGTGGGCCGCGATCCGTTGCCCGGGGCCCACGAAGGAGGCCGCGTGCTGCTTTCGGCGTTGGCCGACGACGCGGTGGTGTTCGGCGCCGTGGCGGCAGCGCGGAAGCTGGTGGGCCGCAGCCCCTTCAAGAAGCGGTTCTTCGTCAAGCCGAAATATCCCGTGATTACCCGCATCGGCTTCGGCGAGATTACCGTGGACGACGAAACCTATAGCCGCGACATCTACATCGCCGTCAGCGGCAAGGTCAGGAAGCGCGACGAAAGCCTGGCCGAGGAAGCCGGCTCGAACCACGTGGTCGGCCCGAAGGAATTGGAAAAGGTTTGCAAGGGCGGCCCCGAAGTGCTTTTCGTCGGGGCGGGCAAGTCGACGAAAGTCGAGTTGAGCGAGGAGGCTGGCCGATTCCTCGAACAGCGCTCGATCAAGTGCGAGATCTTGCCGACCGTCAAGGCAGTGGAAGCCTACAACAAATCCAAGCATCGCAAGGCCGCATTGATGCACGTCACCTGCTGATCGGCCGGCAACTGTCCAGTCAGCGCTGATTTCCCGGTTTCCGCGGATGCCAACAGTTTCGGCGCCTCGGCTGGCGGCGATCCTCTTCTCGGTCTCGCCACGCCAGCCATCAGGCCCAGCGCGACGGGTCGCCGCTCGATTTCCTGCCCAAACAAGGCAAATTCTCGAATATTCTGTTGCGGCGGGCTGCAAGGGACGGGCGGACCAACCCCCCCGCTGTCCTCCAGGAATGGCTGTCTTTGAACCCCACCGATCGGTTGCCGATACTGTCGGAGTGCTGAGGCGAGCGGGTTGACTATTGACATGGGTGCGATAATTCGCTGCCAACAGAGAAAAAGCCAGACCTTTTTCAGGCTTCTGCGGGTTGCATCTTCGGGGAAATTCGGGTGATCGCGAAAGCGAATACTGCACGCGATCGCCAGAGCAAACACTAATGGGCGAATCGGCAATGCACCGTCGTGGCTGGCCAACCTGGGGAGCCAGTCGCCGCCGTGTTCTCGATGCCCGTTCCAACTCGTCCTTGGCTTCATCGACATGCAGGAGGAATCGAACAATGGCTCTTCATCACACACACTCGGCGGGCAATCGTTCCAACCGGCCGGCATTACGCGTTTGCAACACCGGACGGCAACTGCGACTTGAACTCCTTGAAGATCGCCGAGTCCTCAGTCCCGCGCCTTTCGGCCTTACGCCGCACGCCAGCGCAATGATCAGTGCCCATCCAGATGCCCCTGCCACGGTAGCAGCCGGCACGCAAGCAGCACCGGCGGCGGCCGCCAGCAGTCCGTTGAGCCTCGGCTTCGCTCTCAGGCTCGGCGGCAGTGGCATTGACGGCGGCGGCGCGGTGGCCACCGACTCGGCCGGGAACGTGTACGTCGCCGGGTCGATGGAGGGAACGGTCGATTTCGATCCGGGGCCGGGGACCACGAACCTCAGCGGCGACGCCTTCGTCGCCAAGTACACGCCCAGCGGCGCACTGGTTTGGGCCCGCACTCTTTCCGGAACGTTCGGCTCCGCCGACGGCGCAATGACCGTTGACGCGGCGGGAAACGTCTACATCACCGGCAGCTTTACCGACACGGTCAACTTCAATCCTGGGTCTGGAACGTTCAATCTCTCCAGTCCCAATGCCTACTCCGTCTTTGTGCTCAAACTGGATGCCTCGGGCGGGTTCGTTTGGGCGTGCCAGTTGGCCGCCTCCGATAGCTCCGAAGGCCGGGGAATCACCGTGGACAAATCGGGCAATGTCTACGTTACCGGCGCCTTCTCAGAAAGCATCGACCTTAATCCCGGCCCCGGCGTGCTCGACGTCACCACGCGGGGCGACTGGGACTCTTTCATCGTAAAGCTTGACGGCTCGGGCAATTTTGTCTGGGGCGATCGCTTTGGCGGCGACGGCGACGACACGGCATATGCCGTTGCCGTTGACTCGTCCGGCAACGTCTACGGCACCGGCTATTTCAACAGCACGGCAAACTTCGACCCCGGCTCCGGCACCGCGAACCTCGTCGCCGGCGAGTCCCTCACCGCTTTCGTCGTGAAACTCGACTCGGGCGGGAATTATGTTTGGGCTGAGGCGTTCGCAGGCTCCAGCGGCGCCTCGCAGGGCTGCGGCATCGCCGTCGATTCGAGCGGCAACGTATACACCACCGGTAATTTCTGGGGAACCGTCGATTTCGATCCCGGCAGCGGAGTTGACAATCTCACCGCCTCCGGACAGTCCAGCGATGTGTTCTTCTCGAAACTCGACTCCAACGGCAATTTCGTTTGGGCGGGAAGTGTCGGCGGAAGCAGCGACGATGGGGCCACGGGCATCGCACTCGACTCGGCCAACAACGTGTGGGTCACCGGAGCATTCCAAAGCAGCGTTGCTTTCGGCGCGTCCAACCTCACGAGCGTGGGGGTGCCGACGCCTTTGTCGCCAATCTCAACGGCCAAACCGGCGCTGTCCTCTGGGCCGGCGGCGCAGGCGGCAGCTCAGACGACGAGGGGATGGCGATTGCCGTCGATCCCAACAATAATGTCTACGCGACGGGCTATTTTCAAGGCACGGCCAACTTCGGCTTCGGCGTGGGCACTTCGAGCTTGACCAGCGCCGGATCGGCCGACGCCTTTCTCGTTAAATTAAGCCCTCCTGTCACGCCGCCCAGTTTTGCCCTGAGCGGGCCCACCTCCGGCACGTTCACGGTCGGCCAGACCGTGCCCATTCAATGGACCGCCGGCAACGTGGGCGCCGGCGACACGATCAGTTTGTGTTTCGACAAAGACACGATCTGGTTTAACGGCAATGAAACGTGGATCGAGATCGACCAGGTGACGGCCGCCAACGGTAGCGGCAGCTACACGTGGAACACGGCCGGCGTCGCGCCGGGCACCTACTACGTCGCCGGATATCTCTGGAACGGAACGGCGCCGACCTATTCGCATCTGACCCAGTCGATCACGCTTAAGGCCGCCGCGGGTGATACCACGCCCCCCACGGCAACGATCGATCCTAACAGCGTGACGGTGTCGGCCACGTCGGCCACTTTCGTCGTAACCTATACCGATCCCGACGACAACGTGCTGTTCTCGACCATTGACGGCAACGACATTCGCGTCACCGGCCCCAATAATTTCAACCAACTGGCGTCTGTAGTGAGTGTGACGCCCAGCAGCAGCGCCTCATCGTTGGCGGCCACCTATCAAATCAGCGCGCCTGGTGGGCAGTGGACCAGTGCGAATGCCGGCACCTACACGGCGGCGATGCAGTCGAACCAGGTAAGCGATACGCACAACAATTATGTCGCCGCCGGAACGCTTGGCACGTTTGCCGTCTCGGCGCCTGCCACACCCACCTTCTCTCTCAGCGGGCCCACCTCCGGCACGTTCACCGTCGGCCAGACCGTGCCTATTCAATGGACGGCGGGCAACGTGGGCACCGGCAACACGATCAGTTTGTGTTTCGACAAAGACACGACTTGGTTTAACGGCAATGAAACGTGGATCGAGATCGACCAGGTGACGGCCGCCAACGGCAGCGGCAGCTACACGTGGAACACGGCCGGCGTCGCGCCGGGCACCTACTACGTCGCCGGATATCTCTGGAACGGAACGGCGCCGACCTATTCGCATCTGACCCAGTCGATCACGCTTAAGGCCGCCGCGGGTGATACCACGCCCCCCACGGCAACGATCGATCCTAACAGCGTGACGGTGTCGGCCACGTCGGCCACTTTCGTCGTAACCTATACCGATCCCGACGACAACGTGCTGTTCTCGACCATTGACGGCAACGACATTCGCGTCACCGGCCCCAATAATTTCAACCAGCTGGCGTCTGTAGTGAGTGTGACGCCCAGCAGCAGCGCCTCATCGTTGGCGGCCACCTATCAAATCAGCGCGCCCGGTGGGCAGTGGACTGCCGGCACGTATACGGCGGCGATGCAGTCGAACCAGGTGAGCGACACGCACAACAATTATGTCGCCGCCGGAACGCTTGGCACCTTTACCGTCTCGGCGCCTGCCACGCCCACCTTCTCTCTCACCGAGCCCACCTCCGGCACGTTCACCGTCGGCCAGACCGTGCCCATTCAATGGACGGCGGGCAACGTGGGCACCGGCAACACGATCAGTTTGTGTTTCGACAAAGACACGACCTGGTTTAACGGCAATGAAACGTGGATCGAGATCGATAAGGTGACGGCCGCCAACGGCAGCGGCAGCTACACGTGGGATACCACCGGTGTGGCGCCCGGCACCTACTACGTCGCCGGATATCTCTGGAACGGAACGGCGCCGACCTATTCGCATCTAACTCAGTCGATCACCATCCAGGCCGGCAATAGCACGCCGACGTTCAGTCTCTCGGGCCCAACCTCCGGGCAATTCACCGCCGGCCAAGACGTGCCCATTCAATGGGTCGCCGGCAACGTGACCGCGGGCAACACCATCAGCTTGTGCATCGACACAGACCCGACCTGGTGGACAGGAAAGGAAACCTGGATCGAGATCGATCAGGTGAAGGCCGCCAACGGCAGCGGCAGCTACACGTGGAACACGACCGGCGTCGCGCCGGGCACCTACTACGTCGCCGGATATCTCTGGAACGGAACGGCGCCGACCTATTCGCATCTGACCCAGTCGATCACCATCCTGGCCGGCAATAGCGCGCCGACGTTCAGTCTGTCGGGCCCGACCTCCGGGCAATTTACTGCCGGCCAGACCGTGCCCATTCAATGGACCGCCGGCAACGTGGGCGCCGGCGACACGATCAGTTTGTGTTTCGACAAAGACACGACCTGGTTTAACGGCAATGAAACGTGGATCGAGATCGACAAGGTATCCGCCGCTAACGGCAGCGGCAGCTACACGTGGGACACCACCGGCGTCGCGCCAGGCACCTACTACGTCGCCGGATATCTCTGGAACGGAACGGCGCCGACCTATTCGCATCTGACCCAGTCGATCACCATCCTGGCCGGCAGCGCGCCGACATTCAGTCTCTCGGGCCCAATCTCCCAACAATTCACTGCCGGCCAAAACGTGACGATCCAGTGGACCGACAGCAACGTCGCGCCGGGCAGCACGATCAGCCTTTGCTACGACGCAGACACGACCTGGTGGAACGGAAATGAAACCTGGATCGAGATCGATCAGGTGACGGCCGCCAACGGTGGCGGCAGCTACACGTGGAACACGGCCGGCGTCGCGCCGGGGACATACTACATCGCCGGTTACCTCTGGTCGAACAGCCAGCCGACTTTCTCGCACCTGACCCAGTCGTTCGCGATCGCCGCATCGGCGCAATTGACCAATGCCAATTCCGCGGCGACGGACGAACTGATCTTCCCGGGCAGTACGTTGACCCAGCATCACGCCGTTGACCGCGTTTTTGCCGCCCTCGGCGCGTGACGGTTCCGAGCGAAGACCACTGCAGGTTGAACCAGCATGCACGAGGACTACGCGTGCTGGGGAAGTTCCACGAGCCGGCCGTGGAGATCTTCGCCATGAAAGGGTCCGGGCTCGGCAATGAGTTGGCGAGCGGCGTCCATGCGCTCCCACACGTTCCACAACAGCACCCCCCGCACCCGCCCTTGCCGCATGTAGTAGACCACGCCCTCGCGATAGGGCTCCTTCCAATCGGCCACGCTCTCCAGGCGCGCGTCGACCTCTCCCACGGCCTCATAGCCCAATTCGAAGAGGTCGGAATAGAAGAAGGGGAGGTGATCGTAGCACACGTGTTGACCGGCCATCGAGCGGCCCGCCATCTCGCCCATCGTGTTGGCGTTGTCCTCGTGCTCCACGCGAAGATGCGTTGCCAAGGCCGGGGCGTAGAACTCGGCCACGTCGCCCGCGGCAAAGATATCGGGATGGCTGGTGCGCAGCGTGCTGTCGACACAGATGCCGTCGCTCACGTCGAGGCGCGCCTGCCGGGCCAACTCGACGTTGGGCCGGATTCCGAGTCCGGCCACGACCGCATCGGCCGCAATCTCTTGTTCTTGCCGGCTCTGGCGGCAGCGCGTTCTGAGCACGCCTTGCCCCGGGCGCGTCCGAATCTCCACAACCTCTTCTCCCGCCCGCACCTCAACTCCCTTGTCGCGGTAGAAATCGTTGAGGAACTGCGACAGGTCGGGAGGAAACATCCGTCCTCCAATGCCGGCTTCAGGAAAGACCATGATCACCTGCTTGCCGTTGACGGCCAGCGCGGCGGCGATTTCGGAACCGATGAATCCGCCGCCGACAACCACGAATCGCTGCTTCTCCCGCGTAAGCCGTCGCAGGGCTTCGTAATCGTCCAGCGTGCGATAGTAGAGGATCAGATTCGACTCGGCCGCAAGTCGCCGGGGAGTGCCGCCTGTGGCCAGCAGCAGTTTCTCGTAGTGATAATGCGCCCCCTGATCGTCGGTGACCCGATTTCGCGTCGGCTCGAGGGTTTGCACCGTGCGTCCCAAGTACAGCGTCGCCTCGCCGGCGGCCCTCTTGCGCCAGATGTTCTTCAGATCGCCGCCCTTCCAAAGTCCTTTGGTCAATGGCGGCCGGTTGTAGGGCGGGTGCGACTCGGCGCTGATCAGGCCGATCGAGCCCTGCGGATCGGCGTGGCGAATACCCTCGACCGCAGCATCAGCGGCCATTCCCCCGCCCACGATAAGATAGCGATGAGATTGAATCGACATCGGCGCCTCCTAATCCGGCAACCCCAAGTATGATGCCAAGCCGGCGCCCGAACCAATGAATCTTATGCGCGGAGCCGCGTGCAATCAAGGCGTACTTCTGCGAGCGCAAAGGGGCCGCGAAACCGCACGACTTTGGCGGCCGGCGGCACGTCCGCCCGCACTTCGAGCCGTGCCGCCGTCAAGAACGTCCCGCCGCGCCGCCACGATCGCCGGCGACTCGCTGTTGCGCAGCTCGGACATCAGGAAGGTGATGGCGTGCAAGTAATCGCGGGCGGCGTTGACCAACCTGCCCGCTTGAAAGCCGACGGCCGCCTGGGTCAAGAAACCGTCGAACCGGCCCCAGTCGATCGACCAATTCTCGGCCAATGCGGCGTCGCGCAGTTGCCGCGTAATCTCGGCCAGCCGCGCCAAGAGATTGGCGTTGGCCGTGCAATCACAGTGGACGTAAGGACCGCGGCCGAATTGGCGGCCGTCCGTCTCAAACGTGGGGCTCGTTGCGGCATAGCGATGCCAGAGGGCAACGACGCCCGCCACGCCCGCGCCTGCCACGCTCAACAGCGCCATCAGCGGATAATCCAGGGCAAACAAGCCGGCGGCGGCCAGCGATGCCACGCCGATGATGGTCCAGAGCAAGGGGTGAATGGGCCGGCCGCGGTTCGACGCCCCGCCCAAATCGTCGCAATCCGCGCCTTGAGCGATCTGCGGCCCCAATACGCGAACGACGATGACCGTGATGTTGTCGGGCCCGCCCCGCAGGTTCGCCAGGTCCACCAGCGCCTCGGACCGCCTCGTCCGGCGGCAGGCAATTGAGCACCAGGCCAATTTCATCATCTTCGACTTGACCCGACAGGCCGTCGCTGCATAGCAGGAACGTGTCGCCCACCTGGATCGGGTGAGGTCCCTCCAGGTTGACGCGAACAACCGGGTTCGGGCCGAGCGATCGGGTGATAATGTTCTTGGAGACGTAACCGGAGACTTCACTGCCGGGCGTTGTCCCGCCGCTTGCAACTCCCAAACCAGGCTGTGGTCGAAAGTGAGCTGCTCGAATTGATTGCCGCGGAGGCGATACGCCCGGCTGTCGCCCACATGGGCCACCATCGCTCCCGCGGGGAGCAACAGCAGCGTCGTGGCCGTGGTGCCCATGCCGCGGAAATCGGCGGTGGCCATGCCGCGCTCGTGAATCTGCCGGTTGGCATCGAGCGTCGCCGAGACGATCGCCTCCGAGGGCGACTGGCCTGTCCGCTTCCGATAAACCAAAGAAATCACTTCGGTGGCCATCTTGCTGGCCAGCTCGCCGGCGGCGTGGGCGCCCATTCCATCCGCAACCATGAAGAAGTGACCCCATCGCTTGAAATCGGTCTGGTTTGCGGCCGGAAATAGCGCATAAGCGTCTTGGTTGTTCCCACGGCGCAAACCCACATCGCTCAAAGCGGCGTATTCCAGACACTGATCCCAAATGGACGTGGGGCGATCCATGATCAAATGGAAGGAATGGGTAATGCTGGTAATTCGGTTTGCAATGCAGAGAGGAAATCTCTTCCCACGAATGATTTCCCGCAAGGAAAGTATAGCGGTCGTTTTCGGCTGCAACCAGTACGGTCGGGGGGAAAATGCGGAATTCGACCTAGGCGTGCCGTCCACCCACGACTATACTCCCCCACCCTTTCTCGTAGCCTTTTTCTCGGCGTTGTCGCCATGTTAAGCGCATCCTGCCCCAGACTTCTCGTGGCTGGCCGGCTTCTGGCCGGATGGGGCCTGCTGGGCCTGACGATGTGCGTATGTTTTGGCGGGTGTGTGGAACGTCGCATGACGGTTCGCACCAACCCGCCCGCCGCGTTCCTTTACGTTGACGATTACCCGATCGGCGAGACACCCATCTCGACCAATTTCACCTATTACGGCGAACGGAAGATTCGCTTGGTCAAAGACGGCTACGAGACATTGACCACGATACAATCGATTCAGCCGCCTTGGTACGAACTATTTCCCGCCGATTTCGTCACGGAGAACTTCGTTCCCGGTAAGGTTCGCGATCAGCGGACGCTCGACTTCCAGCTCAAGCCCCAGTTGGTCGTTCCCACCGAGCAGTTGATGTCGCGGGCCGAAGACCTTCGCCGCGGCGTTCACGCCACATCGGGCGTAGCCGCGCCGCCCGCGCCCGGAGGCGTGGGCGGTCCTGCCGCCGTCTGCCCGCCCGGTTCGCCGCCGCCTGCGGCCGGCCAGGTTGTGCCCGTCCCCGACAGCATCGGCGGTCAGCCGGTGCATCCGCTTCCCGGCGGGCGATGACCGTTCGTTAGTAGACGTGGCATCTTGCCGCGTCCCACGCTTATTGATGTTCAGCAAAGTAATGCAACGGCGAACCAATATTTTTCCCGCAAAAACGGTCTCCCGATGGTCGGCCTCGTTGCATTACGTGCCCGAGGCACAATTGGGGCTCCATGGCTGCCGGGCCCGGGGCGGAAGACGGGCATCGGTGCGCCGTTGATGCCGACGTGAATTCGTGCGGACACGCCGTGATTGCCCTGATGAAAACGGGGAGTGGCCCCGCAACGGCTGGTATCATTGCTCGATCCGAACCGCTATTCGTGGCGGTGCCTGTCCCCGTTTTCATCCCCACCGCTCAGGTGGATTGTGAGATTTGCGCGTTTGCTCTACAATTCAAGGTATGAGCGACCTTCACGAGGAATGCGGCGTTGCGGCGATCTATCATTTGCCGGACCGGGGCGTTAGCCCGCTATGTCCCGCGCAGGGACCCGAAGAAATCTCGCGGCTGATGCCGCGAATGCTCTTGGACATTCAGAATCGGGGCCAACTGGCCGCCGGCATGACGACCTACGCCCCTAGTCGTAACCAACTAATCGACACCCACAAGGAACTGGGGAATGTCAGCGAGGTTTTTCGGCTCAACCATCGCGGCAAGTACGAGAGCCTGATGGAGGAATACGCGGGCCGGGCCGCCATCGGCCACGTCCGCTACGCCACCTGCGGCGCCGACGATCGCAGCTGCGCCCAGCCCTTCCAGCGGCAGCATATCAAGAAGCACAAGTGGTTCAGTTTCGCCTTCAATGGGCAACTGGCCAACTACATGGACCTCCGCGAGGAGTTGCTCGACGATCACGACAACCATCTGGCCCACGAGTCGGACACGGAAGTGCTGATGCATCAGATCAGCGGGGCGTTGGCTTCGGAGCGGCGGCCGCAGTTGATCGACGTTTGCCGCCACTGCGCACGGAAGTTCGACGGCGCGTACAGTCTGGTGTTTCTCGACGCCCTGGGTAACATGATGGTCGCCCGCGATCCGCTGGGCATCAAGCCGCTGAGCTACGCCGTGGAAGGGCCGTTGTTCGCCGCCGCCAGCGAGAGCGTGGCCCTGCTGAACATCGGCTTCGCGGCCGAGAGCATCAAACCGGTGCCGCCCGGCCACGCGGTGACGATCAGCGACGGCAAATTTGACGTTCAACCGTTCGCCCGGAGCGTGCATTGCGCCGCACTGTTTCTTCGAGTGGGTGTACTTTGCCAACGTGGCGAGCACGCTCGATGGGCGGAGCGTGTACCTGACGCGGAAGGCGCTGGGCGAAGAGCTGGCCCGGCTGGAAACCGTGCCTGTCGACGGCGACACGGTCGTGGTGCCCGTGCCCGACACCAGCAAGGCGGCGGCCGACGCGATGGCCTACTTCCTGAAGGTGCCCTGCGTGGAAGGGCTGATCCGCAACCGCTACAGCGGGCGAACCTTCATCGAGGGCGGCCACGATCGCAAACGCAAGGCGGAAACCAAGTACACCCCCTTGCGCGAAGTGCTCGAAGGAAAACGCGTGTTGTTGGTCGAAGATTCGATCGTCCGCGCCACGACGCTGCACGTGCTGTTGCAGCGGATGCGGCAGTTGGGCCAGCCGCGGGAAATCCACGTCCGCGTAGCCTGCCCGCCCATCATCTCACCCTGCTTCTACGGTATCGACATGTTCGACGATCGGCGAGCTTTTCGCGCCGAAGTTTCTCCAGGACGGGCCGCTCACGCCCGAGATCGAAGCCCGCATGGCCGCGCAGCTCGGGGCCGATTCGCTGCGTTATCTGCCGGTGGCGGCCATCGCCCGGGCGATCGGCCTGCCCGCCGAAGACCTTTGCCGGGCGTGCATCACCGGCACCTATCCCACGTCCTGCGGCCAGCGGCTGGCCCGCCTTGCCCACGAAAACCACGAGAACAACGTCGCTGGGCGGACGTATGAGAAGCCGCGGGGGAGAGGCGAAGCGGGTGAGACGGATAAGGATAAGTCCTGAATAGTAGGCGCTCTATGCCTCGGGCGATAAGACTTTCTTTATCCGGCAGTCATCGGTTCTTTCTGAACTCCGCCCGATAGACCGGCTCGTCGGCCAATCGCACGCGGCGCTCGAAGTGGGTGCGGTAGGCCATATCGTGTTCGGCGGGCGTTTCCGGCACCGGTAGCGGGCCGACCAGCGCGCTGCACGCGGCCAGCAACTCCAGCGTGGTCTGAAAATACTCCTCCACGTCGGTCCAAAAGTGGAGCCATCCGCCAGGTTGCAGCGTTCGCTCGACGTCGCGGAGGAACGATCCCCGCATCACGCGCCGCTTCTTGTGCCGCTTCTTCCACCAGGGGTCGGGAAAATAGACGTGGACCGCCGCCAGCGAACCGTCTGGAATGAGCTCGTGGAAGATCCGCAGGGCATCGGCGCTGACCACCACGCGCGTTGCGCAGTCCCGCCTTGACCAGTCCTGCCGCGGCGAACTCGGCATATTTTCGGGCTACCTCGATGCCCAGAAAATCCACGTCCGCTCGGGCGGCAGCCGCACTGCGCAAAAAAAGCCCTTTGCCCGAGCCGACTTCGACCTCCAGCGGCGCGACGCGTCCGAACAGCGTTGCCGCACTCCAGGGGCTCGGCAACTGCTCGAACAGCCGCAGGTGGCCGCTCAGGTCAATCGAAGGATTGATCTTCCGCAACGCGCGTTGGCCCATGAAACGATCCCACCCGATGATCCCGATGGAAAACTGCAAATTTGCAATTTTCAATTTGCAATCGTTTCTCCGTTACTCTTTTCTTTCCCTCCGCCAACAAGGAGACTGAACGTCGGCATCAGAACCATTCCGGCCACAAAGCCGCCGACGTGTGCCCACCACGCCACCCCGCCCGTTCCGGCATGATAAAGCGCCTGATGGCCGGCCACCAATTGACCAACAAACCACGCCCCGAGCACGACCAGCGCGGGCACATCGATGATGGTAACAAATATCACCAGGAAGACCAACGTCCGCACGCGTGCCCCGGGCCACGTGATGGCGTACGCGCCCAGCACCGCGGCGACCGCGCCGCTGGCGCCGATCACCGGCAGCGTGCTATTGGGGCTGACCACCCAATGACTCAGGCTGGCGATCACGCCGCCGAGCAAGTAGAGCACAAGATATAGCAAAGGACCCAGCCGGTCTTCGACATTGTCGCCGAAGATCCAAAGGAACCACATGTTGCCCAGCAGGTGCCACCAACCGCCGTGGAGAAACATGCAAGTCAAAAGCGACGCCCAAATCTGTCGTGGCTCGGGCTTCAGTTCGATCGCCCGCGGCATGACCTTTTGGCCCCAGAAGGGAACGTTCACGATCATTGTGCCGGCGACGAGAATTGATTGCGGCCGCACGAGTTGGCTGATCCGTGCCGGCACGAACCCATGCTGGTAGACCACCTCCTCGTGCGCCCCGGCGCAAGATGCCCCAACCACAGTAGCACCAACACGTTGATGAGCACCAACGCATAGGTCGCCACCGGCGTCCGTTCAATCGGATTGTCGTCGTAAAGAGGGAACATCTGTCGCTCCAGAAGCAGCCAAGCGTCCCATTCTAGTATCGCGGCCGCAGTTCGACCACGCTTGCGACGGGGAAGAGCCTTGCGGAATCGAAACGAGCCTGCCGGAAAGCACGGCAAAATGGGGCAGCGCTCTCGATTGTTGCCGCCGCCCGGTAGTGTCCTAATTTGACGGTTTTCTGGCATGTTTCTTGTCCTCTTGACCGAATCCCGATTGGTGATAAAGTGAAAGCCGCTGGGGTTGAGCCCCCCAGCGGCTTTCGATTGCTCTGCCGTATAGGGCGGCAAGGCAAAGCGGTATTGCCATTGGACGCCCTTCTACTCTCGCTTCCGTGTTGAAGGAGGGCATTTCAATGGTGAAGTGTGCGGACTGTGGATATTTGGGAGTGCGGCATATTGAAAGCCAGTGTTTGCTTGCCCCAAGTGAAGAGCACCGCAAAACGGGGGAACCAACAAGGCGGGAGCCAGACCCAAAGGACGTTGAGTATGCGCAGACGCACATCTGCAAGCTGGCACCTGGAACGCCAATTGTTGACATTCTCCCGGTGTGCGCTCTGGGGCTGGCCAATTGCCGTAAAGAATGCGGTGCGGTGGGGCGCAACGCATATCGCCTGTCTCCGCCAAGAAGTTCATGCAAGACGAAAGAGAGTGCGGGCGGTTTAGGGCGTGGATTCCTGGCCTAAGCCCTCGGGAGCATATAGAAATGAACCTGTTGGAAGAACAGCGGCTACACCACGCCGAGGAGATGCGTCTAACGCGCGAGCGAGAGGACCGCAGAGACGCAGACCACCAAAAGCGAGAGGACTCACGCGATTTCAGGCAAAAGGTTACGATTTGCATTGCCATATTCGCGCTCTTTCTTGGGCCGGTGGGCGTCTGGGGTCTCAATCGGTGGCTTCCGTCTACGCAGCCAGTGCTCTTGCAAACAACTCGTCAAACTTCCACGGATGGTCAGCCACCCCCGCCAGCATCGCAGCCGGTGGCCGTCGCTTCCCCGGCTTCCCGCTCTGATCGGGATACCGAGTCCGCCAGCAAAAGTTATAGTACGCAAGGAACATCGCGCACGCGGCCTCAAGATTCTCCAGTTTCTTCGAGAAGCCCAGAGACAGGCGAGTGAATCGCTGCATTAGCGTGCGGATCGTGAGGTTGTGTCGCTCAACGTGTGACGTGCATATTGTCCGCTCCTCGAACTCGGTAATGCCGTACACCCCCTTGCGCTCGGTGCCAACCATTTCCGGCGGCGCGTACCGACCCGGCTGGGTGGCGTTGCGATAATCCTTAATGATCTGGCCATACTTCGCATAGGGGCCGAAAGCCAGGTCAACCGCTTCGGGGTAGCCGGTGAAACCATCCGTGCTGATCTGGGTGATGTAGAGATAGCGGCCACGCGTGTAGGCGTGCGGATCGCTCTGGTGAGGTTTTGGCATCACCAGCCGATGCGAGAGGTCAACCATCAGCTTGCGGGCGTTGTCGGCCGATCGCTTGCCCACAACGAAGCTGGGCACCAGCTTTGTGTACTTGTCCAGCGCCGTCCACAGGTACACGTCGCCGATGTCGTACCGCTCGGCCCGCTCTTCATTGCTCAAGCGGCCCTGTTTCTTCTCCACAAACGTCCAGATTTCGTCTACCTCGACGTGTTGGAGGGTGAGGTTGCGAAGCTGGGCGTCCAGGAGCCGCTTGCAACCGTGGCCAAATCGCACTACCAGCCGGCAGATTGTGTCCCGGTGGACGCCCGTAAGTCGCTCGGTCGAGCGGATCGAATTGCCTTCCGCCAGCAGGTGGAGCACCCGCTTTTGGCGCTCGGGCTTGAGTACATTGCACATAACGAAGCCTTCCCATTGTTGGGGGCTTTCGCTATAATGCAAGCGTTCAGGCCGCAATCTGGCGAAAGCCCGGTTGTGGTTGCCCGAGCCGGTTCCAGCCGACTCGGGCGTTTTTGTTTTTACTTCTGCTCTAGCTGCAATTCCAATGCCGCAGCTAGCTTTTCGGCTGTTTCTAGCCGTATGTCCCGTTCTCCGCTCATAAAGCGGAGTATGACCGGATGGGCAACGCCTGATTCCTTGGCGACCCGATAGACGGTTTTGCCGCTTTTGCGTATCGCGGCCCTCAGTTTGCCGGGCAAAGATTCTCGTTTCACGGTTATTGCTCCTTTTGTGAGGGGATTGTATCATTGGGGACATATAGGTCAAGAGGTACATACGATGGAAGATACGGACTTTCCGAGTAACAACGGCAAAATTTTCGATAGCAATGCAGAACTGATCAAGCAGACTGACCGGGGATGTGCGATCATCGGCGGAAGCATCGTGCAAGAACGACTTACAACGTTGATCGTTAGGCAATTGGCGAAGAAGACAAGGGAAACCCGCGGACTGTTTGAATCGGATGGACGAATCGGAGCCTTTGCTACTCAAATCAAATTGGCCTACGGGCTGGGCTTGGTCGGCCATGATATATACTGCGATCTCGGTCGCATCAAAGACATCCGCAATACATTCGCCCATGACGTTCACCTTCTGGCTCACAAAACGGCATCCGAAGAGTTGATCACTTTTGAGCATGAGGTTATCAAGGGATGGGCTTTGTCCCTGAAGTGTCCGCTGGCTTTGATATTCATTCCAGAGCCGAAGCCGAGGGAACGATTTACAGTCACATGTTGTTGTTTGCGCGGCACCCTGGACTCGATAAACCTCAAGTTTCCGATAGAGTATGGACCCCGCGATCGTGAAACCTACAATGACCTGCCGTTCTAATCTGGATCATCTACGTCACTGGCTCGTGAGTAAGCGTGAATGAAGGCAATTAGCTTTTGGGAAAAATCCAGTTTTCCCCATAATTGGCGCACATCCTCGTCAACGTAGTGTTGCCAGTTGAACGTCCCAGCATCGTAGAGGACCGGGGAGTCCTCGAATTGTTCCAAGATTAGGGCCTTGATTCCCTCCGGGATGTCTCGAAAGGCAATCTCCATCAGCCTGTTTTCAATGGGGGTCATCTTCGCACCCCCCATAAGTCCAAATTAGGACACTGCCCGCCGCCCCTCCCGCTTGCACGTTGCCGAATTGTGTGTCATATTGCGTGTTTCGTCGTTGCGCCCGGCGACGGGCAGGAGCAACAAAGGCGTGGAAATCTGGCCGGCGATTGACCTGCGAGGGGGTAAGTGCGTACGCCTTCGGCAGGGCGACTACCGGCAGGAGACCGTTTTCGGCGATGATCCGGCCGCTATGGCCCGGCATTGGGTCGGCCTGGGCGCCAAGCGCCTGCATCTGGTCGACCTGGACGGCGCCCGCGAGGGCAAGCCGGCCAATCTGGCCGGCGTTCGGTCGATTGTCGAAGCCGTTGGCGTGTCCTGCGAGTTGGGCGGCGGCGTCCGCACCGAGGAGTCGATCCGCGAGTTGCTCGACCTGGGACTGGCACGGTTGGTGATCGGCACGCTGGCGCTGCGTGAGCCGGACTGGTTCCGCCGCATGTGCCAAAAATATCCGGATCGGTTAGTGTTGGGGATCGACGCCCGCGGCGGCCGCGTGGCGACCGAAGGTTGGCTGGCCACCAGCGACGTGGCGGCGACCGAGTTGGCCGCCTGGTTTGCCGGTGAGCCGATCGCCGCGCTGGTGTACACGGACATTTCCGCCGACGGTATGATGGCCGGGCCAAACGTGGCGGCCATGACGGCGATGCGCGCGGCGGCCGCCTGGCCCGTGGTCGCATCCGGCGGAGTGACGACAAAAGAGGACGTGGCCCGGTTGGCGGCCGTGCCGATGGCCGGTTGCATCATCGGCCGGGCCTTGTACGAGGGAACCTTGACCTTGCCCGAGGCGCTTGCCGCCGCTGGGGAGAAGTGACGATTGCAATGGCCTAAGTACGGCGACGGCCGCCAAGGCTATCCCGATTTTTCCAAAGGACACCTTTCATGCCCAAGTATTCCGTCGAGCAGATTCGCAACATCGTTCTCTGTGGACACGGCTCGGCCGGCAAAACCACGCTGGTCGACAAGATTCTGACCACTACCGGCACCGTCAACCGCCTGGCCAGTGTCGATGACGGCACCAGCATTTGCGATTTCGATGACGAGGAAAAGCAGCACAAGTATACCATCGAGTCCACGGTGGTCCATTTCGAGCAGGGCGGCAAGCAGTTCCACTTGATCGACACGCCGGGCTATCCCGATTTCGTCGGCCAGGCGATCGGAGCCATGCGGGGCGTCGATACGGCGGTGATCGTGATCAGCGCCCTGTCGGGCATCGAAGTGAACACCCGCCGCGTCTTCGCCGAGGCCAAGAAAGCCGGCCTGGGCCGCATGATCGCCATCAATCGCATGGACCTCGACAACATCAACTTCACCGCCTTGGTGGCGAGCATTCAGGAGCTGTTCGGCAAAGCGTGCATGCTGCTGAACGTGCCCTTGGGCCAGGGAGCCGAGTTCCGCGGCGTGGCCAGCACGCTGAAGCCCCCCGCCGACACGGCCGGCGCACTGGTCGACCCGGCCGAGATCAGCGAGTCGCTGCTGGAAACGATCATTGAAGTCGACGAGCAGGTGATGGAACGCTATTTCGAGGGCACCCCGCCGGGCGACGAGGAAATCGCCCGGCTGATCGTCAAGGCCGTGGCCCAGGGCTCCTTGATTCCGATGGTTTGCGTGTCGGGGAAGACGGGCGCGGGGCTGCCGGAATTGATCGACGCCGTCGGGCTGTGTGCGCTGCCGCCGGAGGCCATCGCGCGGCAGGCAAAAAACGCCGCCGGCGAAGAGGTGGAAGTGAAAGCCGATCCGGCCGGCCCGCTGGTCGCCCAGGTGTTCAAGACCCGCATCGATCCCTTCGTGCAGAAGCTCAATTTCATCCGCGTCTTCTCCGGCACGCTCAAGAAGGACTCGATCGTGCCGGTGGTGGGCGTCCGCAAGGGCGTTAAGCTCGCCGCCTTGCTCGAAGTGCAGGCCGACGAGACGGAGACGATCGACGAGGCCGGCCCCGGCGCGATCGTGGCCGTCGCGAAGGTCGAGGATTTGCACACCGGCACGACGCTGGGCGAGCTGACCATGCCGCCTATCGTGTTCCCCACGCCGATGGTCGGCCTGGCGGCCAGCCCCAAGAGCCGCGGCGACGAAGGCAAGCTCTCCGGGGCGCTGCACAAAATCTCCGAAGAGGACCCCACCTTCCGCCGCGACCTCGACGCTCAGACCAAGGAAATGGTCATCACCGGCATGAGCGAACTGCACTTGCAGATCATCCGCGAGCGGCTCAAGCGGCGAGACAAAGTGGAAGTGGAAACCCGCGAGCCAAAAATCCCCTACCGCGAAACGATCCAAGCCAACGCCGAGGGCATGTATCGCCATAAGAAGCAGACGGGGGGCCGCGGCCAGTTCGGCGAAGTTCACATCCGCATGGTCCCTTTGCCCAAGGACGTGAATGTCGAAGAATGGGCCACGAAGGCCCGCTTCCCCTCGCTGAGGGAAATCCACTACGACGAGGCGAACAACTTCCTGTGGATCGACTCGGTCGTGGGCGGCACAATCCCGAGCAACTTCATGCCGGCCATCGAGAAGGGCTTCCGCGAGCGGCTCGAGCGCGGCGTGATCGCCGGCTACAAAGTGCAAAATCTGTGCATCGAGGTCTTTTTCGGCAAGCACCACCCGGTTGACAGCTCGGAGCAGGCGTTCAAGACGGCCGCCTCGATGGCCTTCCGCAACGTCTTCCAGACGGCCAAGCCAGCCCTGCTGGAGCCGATCGTGCGGATCGAGGTCACCGTGCCGACGGCCAACGTGGGCGACATCAACAGCGACATGTCGGGCCGCCGCGGTCGCGTGCTGAGCATGGACTCGGCCGGCGGCGATCTGCAAACCGTCATCGCCGAAGCGCCCTTGGCCGAGGTCACGACCTACGCCCGCAGCCTATCGAGCCTCACCGGCGGCCGCGGCAGCTACACGATCGAGTTGAGTCGCTACGACATCGTGCCCGGCAACGTCATGCAAGAGATTATTGCCAAGGCCCATGTGAAGGAAGAGGAGGAGGAGTAGCGGCGGGCGATTGCGGCCCCACGGCGCAATTGCCACACAGCATGGCGTGGGCGTTCGCGTCGCTCGCGGTGCCCGGTCGCAGCATGGTCAACAAGGTCGCACTTCTTTCACAAGCGTGTCCCACGCCGCCAGTCGCGGGTCGCTGGCTCCGTATATCCCGATGAGTTGCTCTCGAACCCAGACGCGTTCGAACCGGCTGCCCTGAGTGCGGAGGATTTGCTCAATGTCGGCCAAGTCCTTGCGGCGGAAGAACATCATCTTGAACACCGCCAGCGACTCCGCGTCCCAGGCCATGATTGGCTGGCCGGCAAGTTCCAGCCGCTTGCGCCGCTTCCGCGCGGCCTCGTAGAAGGGAATGGCCGGTAAGAACACATCCAACCGGACCCCGGCAAACTTAACGCTGCAAAATCCATGTTCGCGCAGGGATTGCGCGGCTTCGGAGGGGGACAAGTCGCAGCCGATGTCCTGAAGAAGCCAGACGCACTCCGACGGCTGATCGCGAGGCACGTAGACGGTCAGGTCCACGTCTACGGTGCCGCGCGGCGCGCCCCAATAACCCAGCGCGATCGCTCCGCCGAAGGCGTACTCCCGGCCCCGCGATTCAAGTTGCTCCGCCAGGCGTTTGGCGACGGCAACGACGTTAATCGGTGTGTTCGCTTCGGACACCTGCGGCGTGCTTTCTCAAGAATTCCCAAGTGGATGCCGGCCAGGGAGCGGGTTCGGTCGGGGGCAGGCCCGCGGCGAGCCGGCTTTGCTCGATAGCGGCAGCCGCCTCGCACGCTGCCTCGATGAGCGCACTCCGCTCTTGCATCGTCAGCGCTCGTAACCACGCGATTTCTGCATCGGTTGCCGCCTCGTGGGCCATCACCATCTCGTCGGCGGCTTTTGTCACTTGGTCAGCCATCGATCCACCGCCTCGCTGATTCGCACTGTGAGCAAGCTGCGCCCGCTAATTGATTCTACCTCGCCGGCGGAAAGGCGTGAACCACCAAGGTCCTGCGGGCAGGTACGGTTCTTGACGATCGTGTCGTCCACGCCTATGATGGAAGGCGTTACGGCAACCGCAGCGGAAATTACCACGGCCGCACAACTCTTGCAATCGGCCGGCCTGGGACGTTGTGAATTATTGCGGGCTTGAGGCGGGTTGCTGTACGGTGTGGGTGGTCGATCCCGCAACGCGGAGCGTCGCCGTTTATACCCCCAAGTCGGAGATGCGGATGCTGCACGTTTCCGGCACGCTAACCGATGACGACGGGTTGCCCGGGTTTCAAGTCGAGATTCGGAAGATATTCCCCGCGTGACGGCACGATCTCGCACTCAAGCCCCGTCGCGCTGGCAGCCGATGAGAATTGCGAACGCTTGACTTTTGCAGGGCTCAGGTTTACGATTCGGGTGACCACGGGATTTGCGGGGAGTTTGCCGGTGCTGCAGGCTATTCGTTGCCATCTATGCTGTCGCTGCACGTGTAGCTGTCCGGTCTGAATGACCGGACAGCCCCGCCCGTTGTCTAGCTCTGTCTTCTTCATTTCTTTCCATTCCGGTGTGCGCGCGCCGCGGTTTCGGCGCCAGGGGACTTGTCATGGCGACGGATATTCGACTGAAAGAAGGTTTGCCCGTGTTGACCGAGCGGATTGTTGACACCTATGCCGAGGTCGGCGGCATCCATCATTTGGGCCATTGCCCGCTGCCGAACTACGACACGATCATTGCCGTCACCGAGGACCTCAAGGAAATTCTCTTCCCCGGCTATCGCCGCCGCGACGGCTTGCACCTCGGCAACGTCACCTATCACGTCGGCGACCTGATCGATCGGTTGCACGACACGCTCACCGTGCAGATCGGCCGGGCGATCCGTCATGAGGCCACCCAGAACGGTCCGTGTGATCCTCGCCGGGATTTCGAGACCGTAGGCCAGGCGAAAGCGGTGGATTTTCTGGAACAGTTGCCCGACCTGCGCAAGATTCTGGCGATGGACGTAGAGGCGGCCTACAAAGGCGACCCGGCCTGCAAGTCCCTGGACGAAGTGATCTTTTGCTATCCGGGCCTGGAGGCCATCACGGTCTACCGGCTCGCCCACATTCTGCATGGGCTGGGCGTGCCGTTGATCCCGCGGATGATGACCGAGTGGGCCCACAGCCGCACGGGCATCGACATCCATCCCGGCGCCCAGATCGGCCGCTATTTTTTTGTCGACCACGGCACGGGCGTGGTCGTGGGCGAGACGACGGAGATCGGCCATTGGGCCAAGCTTTACCAGGGCGTGACGCTCGGCGCGCTGAGCTTTGCCACGGACGTCGAAGGCAATCTGGTCCGCGGCGTCAAACGCCACCCCACGCTGGAAGACCGCGTGGTGATCTACGCCAATGCAACCATCCTCGGCGGCAAGACGATCATCGGTCACGATTCGGTGATCGGTTCGAGCGTGTGGCTCACTCGCTCGGTTGCCCCGCACACCACGGTGACCATGGAAAGCCCGCGGCTGCGCATCCGCGGCGAAGAGCCCGAGGAGTTCGCTTGGACAATCTGACGCCCCAACGATGAGCCGTAGCCGTAGGTCAGGTGCTCCGTACCTGACTGATCGCCGCTTCGGCCGGGGCGGCCGCAATACACCAGCACCGTAGGTCAGGTACGCCATACCTGACTGTTCGGCGCTTGGCCAGACAGCGTGTCAGGTAGGGGGTACCTGACCTACACGGGCTGCCCATCCAACGACGAACGGCGTTTACCCACCCAGTTTTTGGCAGATGGCGTCGGCCATTTCGCGCGTGCCGACGGCCGTCGGATCGTCGCGATGGGGCTTCATGTCGTAGGTGACGTCCTTGCCTTCGGAAATCACCGCGGCCACGGCCAGTTCGAGCCGCTGCGCCGCCTCGTGCTCTTTGAGGTGGTGCAGCATGAGCATGCCCGAGAGAATCAATGCCGTGGGGTTCACCTTGTTCTGTCCCTTGTACTTCGGGGCGCTGCCGTGGGTGGCCTCGAAGATGGCGCCGCCGGGACCGATGTTTGCCCCCGGAGCCACTCCCAACCCGCCCACCAACCCGGCGGCCAGGTCGCTCAGGATGTCGCCGTAAAGATTCGGCAGCACCAACACGTCATACAACTCCGGTTTCTGCACCAGTTGCATGCACATGTTGTCGACGATGCGGTCCTCGAACTTGATGTCGTGGAACTCGCGGGCCACCTTCGCGCCGTGGCCAGAAACAGGCCGTCGGTGTACTTCATGATGTTCGCTTTATGGACGGCCGTCACCTTGCGGCGGCCGTTATGGCGGGCATACTCGAACGCGCAGTGCACGATCCGCTCGCTGCCCGAAACGCCGATCGGCTTGATCGACAGGCCCGTCTCGTCGCGTCCCGAGCGAATCGGCTGCTGCGGCGAAAGCTTGTTGATATAGTCGAACAGAGTGCCGGTGGCTGCCTGGCCAGCCTCGAACTCAACGCCGGCATACAGGTCCTCGGTGTTCTCCCGCACGATCACCAGATCGACGGGCCGCTCGTGGAAGAACGTCCGTGCGCCCGGATAGTACTTGCACGGCCGGATGCAGGCGAACAGCCCCAACTCCTGCCGAAGATGGACATTGATGCTGCGGAAGCCGGTGCCCACGGGCGTGGTGATGGGCGCCTTCAGGGCGCAGTGCGTGCGGCGGATGCTGGCCATCGTTGACTCGGGCAGAGGCGTGCCGCAGCGGGCCATCACGTCCACCCCCGCCTCCTGCACGTCCCAATCGATCGCCACTCCGGTGGCGTCCACGCAGCGTCGCGCGGCCTCGGCCAGTTCCGGTCCCACGCCGTCGCCGTTGACTAAAGTAACCGCGTGACTCATGCTCCTGTTTCCCCATCGAAATCTTGACTTGCCAAAACCGTTCAAGCTAGCAAATGGGGCCATGGCGGTCAATGAGCAGGCCGACTCCGCCTCGGTTGCTTGTGCGCCCCCCTGTCATCGGCTATAATGCGGCTTTTGCCCCATGGTGATTTGGCCTCGGCGCGGCCGCCAGCGCCGCCGGCAAACCATCGGCCAGCGGAATCGGTATCCTGCGACAAACGGGTACTCGGGAAGGTGTCCGAATGACGGTCGAGCAGGAACTTATCGCGATCTTCGCCGCGGCGCCTGCCGAGAGGAACCGGGAGATTCTGGTCGGCTACTACGGGTGGCAGGATGGCGGTCAGCATACGCTCACCGAGATTGGGACCCGGTTCGGCATTACCCGCGAGCGGGTGCGGCAGGTCTGCGCGAAGCTGACCAAGAAGGTTGCAACCCCTTCCGCGGTGGCGGCGCCGGCCGTCGACGAAGCGCTGGCCCTGATTGCCGCCCGATTGCCCTGTTCGGCCTCCCGGCTCGAGGCCGAATTGGTCGCGAAGAACCTGACGGCCGTCGGCATCTCGACCGAGGGCGTCGCGGCCGGCGCGCGGTTGCTCGGCCGGCCGGTCCGATTCAAGGTGGTCAAGGTGCCCGGCGGCAAGTCGCCGTCGCACGAACCGAATGGCCGGCCCGCCGATGATCGATTGGTGATCCGTCCCGACCAGCTTGACGCCGTCGCGGCGATCGTCGACCTGGTGAAGAAGGAGGTCTACTTTCACGGCTTGGCGCAGGTGGAGCAAATCGAGCAGGCGATCGCCGTCCGGGATCACCGCCGCGTCGGCACGGGCCTGGTGCGGGAAACCGTGCAGCTGATGGACGGGTTCTGCTGGCTCGACGAACCGGTCGGCTGGTTCCGTCTCCTCTCGATCCACAAGCACGGACTGCCGAAGGCGGTTGAACAAGGTGCTGGCGGTGGCCGGAACGGTCACCGGCCAACAGCTTCGCACGGCGCTGTCGCGCAACCGTCGGCTTTGGAAAGAGCCCCCGCCGGCCGGCGTGCTCTTGGAGTTCTGCCGCCAGATGCCGGGCGTGCGCGTCGAAGGCGAGCGCATCATCGCCGATCCGCCGCGCGATTGGAAGAAAGCCTTGACGGGCGTGGAAGCGCGGTTGGTCAACGTGCTCTTGGCGCACGGCCCGGTGATGGAACGCGGCGAGATGGAAGACCTCTGCGTGGCGGAAGGCATGAACCGGTTCAGTTTTCACGCCTTCGTCTCGTGGTCGCCGGTGATTGCCCAATTGGGCCACAGTGTGTACGGTTTGCTGGGGACCGAGGCGGCGCCGCGCCAGGTGGAAGAGTTGCTCTCCCGGCGCCGCAGCAGCCGGATCAACCATCGCGTGCTGGACAATCACGGTTGGACGGACGACGGCAAGGTGTGGCTCGGCTATCGGCTGTCGAAGGCGGCGAGCACCTACGCCGTGATCACGGTGCCGGCGGCGCTGAAGAAGGCGGTGCGCGGCCGCTTCCGGTTATTGGCCGCCGACGGCCGCGAGATCGGCACGCTGGCCACCAAAGACGGCCGCGCCTGGGGCCTGGGCGCCTTCCTTCGCCAGCAAGGCGCCCGCGTCGGCGACCACATCATCCTCACCCTCGACCTGGAGAAATCCACGGCGGTCGTGTCGTGGGACGAGAGGGGGCTGGCGGCGGGGGACGGGAAACAACAAGCAGGAGAACGGCAGGAAGCGTGAGATAGCTTCGTATCCCTCCCACGGCACATGCTTCAGCCCTCGCCATGAAACTTCCCCCGGAAGGCGCCCGCTGGTTGATCTCGTTGCGGTGGCTGGCGTGCGCGGCCGTATGCGCCGCCACGTGGCTGACGTCCTCGCTGTTGCCGAAGCTGGCGGGAGTGCCGCCGCTGCTGGCATCCCCTGTGCCGTTGTACATCGTGGCGTGCGCGATGGTCGTCTACAACCTGTTCTTCTATTTCAGCCAACGCGACGTCTCGATGGGCGAGGGAAACGTCGACCGGAACATCTTCCTCCAGATCGCTTTCGACCTTGTCGCGTTGACGCTGCTGCTCTACTTCGCCGGGTTGCCGCGCAACCCGTTTCTGTTCTACTTCGTCTTCCACATGATCATCGCCGGGATGTACCTCCGCGGATCGGTGCCCTATTTTTTTGCGGCCATGTTGACCACCATGGTCGGCTCGGTGATGTTGTTGTTGTATGTGCAATGGATTCCTTCGTATCCGCTTCGGTTCCCTTCCGATCCGCCGCAACTGCCCCCGCCCGACGGACTCGATCTGTTGGGCGTCTTTGTGGCTTTTGCCAGCGCCTGTGGATGGCGGTCTACTTTACCACGTCGATCCGTCGCTATGTGGATCGCGCCCATGCCGAGATTCGCCAGAAGGAAAAGATGCTGGGCATCGGGCAGTTGGTGGCCGGCATCGCCCATCAAATCGCCAATCCGCTGGACGGCGTGCAGAACTGCCTGCGGCGGATCGGCGAGGGCGTGAAGGATGACCCGCATCTGACCGAGTACGTGCAATTGATGGCCGAGGCGCTGGAGCGCATCGAGCGGACGGCGAAGCGGGTCCAGGCGTTCGCCCGGCCGCGCGGCATCACCCTGCAAAGCACCGACGCGAACCAGGCCGTCGAAGCCACTCTGGAAGTGCTCGGCACCAGCCACGGCCGCAACATTCGCCTTCAGAAAGAACTGGCCGATGTGGCCCCGGTTCAAGGCGATCCTTACACCTTGCAGGAAGTGCTTTTTAACCTTTGCACCAATGCGCTCAACGCGATGCCCCGCGGCGGCACGCTCACCCTTCGCACCTTCGCGCTGGGCAGCAAGGACGAAGACCAGATGGGCTCGGTGGCGATCGACGTCAGCGACACGGGCGTTGGCATTCCGCGGGTGAATCTGGAAAAAATCTTCGAGCCGTTCTTCACCACCCGGGCCGACTCCGGCGGCACCGGCCTGGGCCTCGGCCTGTGCCGCATGTTGATCTCCGAAATGGGCGGCCGCATCGAAGTCCGCAGCACGCTGGGACAAGGAACCACCTTTACGGTCGTGTTGAACCGCGCCGACGCGAAACCGCCGCAAAGAAAGAATAAGATTACGGACCTCATACTCAACGTGAGAGTCTTGCCATGATTCGGACCGCTTCTGTCGTCTCTCTGTCGGTCGTCATTCTCCTGTCCTCCGCCGCGCTGGCCGCCGAACCACTGGTGGTTGACGTCTGGCCGGGAAAAACGCCCGGCGACGCGGGCATCAGCGGCCAGGAGAACGCCCGCACCTATCGCTCGTCGTTGATCGAAGGGCCGACCAGATTGATCACCAACGTCACCAGGCCGACGATCACGATCTACAAGGCGTCCCAAGCCTGCGCGTCCGGCGACGGCGATGTTGATTTGTCCGGGCGGCGGATACCACGACCTGTTTTGGGAACTCGAAGGCGAGGAAGTAGCGGCCTGGCTGAACTCGGCCGGCATGACCGGAATCATCCTGAAGTACCGTTGCCCGCGCCGGCCGGGCGATGTCCGCGGCGAGCCGCCCTTGGGCGCGCTGTTGGACGCCCAGCGGGCCGTCAGCCTGGTGCGCAGCAAGGCCGCCGAGTGGGGCATCGACCCCAAGCGGATCGGCATGGTCGGCTTCTCGGCGGGCGGACACCTTGCCCTGGCCGCCGCCACGAGCTTCGACAAGCGAACGTATGAGCCGATCGACGCGGTCGATGAAGTGAGTTGCCGGCCCGATTTCGCCGTTCTCTGCTATTCGGGCTATCTGAAGGCCAAGGACAAAGACGAGATTTCTCCGGGCATCCACATTCTCGCCGACACGCCGCCGATCTTCCTCGCCCATAGCTCCGACGACAAAATCAGCGACGTGGAGCATAGCGTGATCATGTACCTGGCCCTCAAGCGCGCCGGCATCCCCGCCGAATTGCTCGTTTTTGCTACGGGCAACCACGACTTCGGCGTTCGCCAGAACGACAAACTGCCGGCGAGTTGGATGCCGCTTTGCCTGAAGTGGCTGCGAAGCCAGGGGTTGTTGGAACCAGATTCGAGTCGGTAACGGCTACGCGAAAGGCAGACAGCTATGACTCGTAGAGATCGCGTGCTGGCCGCACTGAACCACCGCGAACCAGACAAGGTGGCCATCGACTTTGGCGGACACCGCTCATCGGGCATCGCCGCATTGGCCTATCCGAAACTGCGGCGGGCTCTGGCACTGCCGCCGCGGCCGATCCGCGTGTACGATCCGATCCAGCAGTTGGCCATCCTCGACGACGACGTGCTCGATCGCTTTCAGGTTGACACCATCGAGTTGGGGCGGGGGTTTGCGCTGGACGAGAAGGACTGGCGCGACTGGCCCCTGCCGGACGGCACGCCCTGCAAGATGCCCGCCTGGGCTTTGCCCGAACGAGAGGGCAATGGTTGGCTTCTCCGGTCGGGCAGCGGCCGCGTTCTTGCCAGGATGCCCGAGGGAACGATCTATTTCGAGCAGTGCTACTGGCCTTTCCAGGAGAAGGACGACCTCGATCGGCTGCCGGAAGCGCTTGGCGAAAACATGTGGGGCGGCATCGCCTCGCCGCCCGGCCCGTTGGCGCAGGGCGCCGATGGCCCGCGCATCCTGGCGGAAGGCGCCGCGAGGCTCCGCCGCCAGACCGACCGTGCGGTCATCGCCTTGTTTGGCGGCAGCCTGCTGGAAACGGGCCATTTTCTCTACCGCATGGACCGCTTCTTGATGCTGCTGGCGGGCGAGCCGCGGCGGGCGCACCAGTTCCTCGATCGGCTCGTGGAAATCCACCTTGCCAACCTGGAAGGGTTCCTTGAGGCCATCGGACCCTACATCGACATCATCGCCTTCGGCGACGACCTCGGCATGCAGAACGGGCCGCAACTGTTGACCGCCATGTATCGTGAGTTCTTCAAGCCCCGGCACGCCCGCGTGTGGCGGCGGGCGAAGGAACTGGCCGACGTCAAGGTCATGCTGCATTGCTGCGGCGGCGTTCGACCGCTCTTGCCGGATTTGATCGAAGCCGGCCTCGACGCCATCAACCCGGTGCAAATTTCGTGCGCCGGCATGGAAGCAGCCGCGCTGAAGCGAGATTTTGGCGATCGCCTGACGTTTTGGGGCGGCGGCTGCGATACACGCCTGACGCTGTCGCACGCCACGCCCGATGAAATCCGCCAACACGTGCGGCGGCAGATTGCCGCGCTTGCCCCGGGCGGTGGTTTCGTCTTTCAACAGGTTCATAATATTCTCGCCGACGTGCCGCCTGAGAACATCATCGCCATGTTCGACACGGCCAACGATCTGCTCGTTAAGGAGGCCGCCCCGTGATCAAGCCATTTCTGATTTTTGCCGGATCGGCGCTCATGTCGGCCGCGGTCGCCGCCGGCCAGCCGGCCTGCGCCGCCGGTCGAGGAGATTATCGTCGTCTACAAGACGCACTTCGACATCGGTTACACGCAACGGGTCCGGGAGGTCATCGAAAGATACCGCACGACGATGATCGACCATGCGCTCGAGGTGGTCGACCAGAACCGCGATCTGCCGCCGGATCAGCAGTTCACCTGGACGATCCCCGGCTGGGTGATGAAGACGATTCTGGAAGACTGGCCCGGCCAGACGCCGGAGCGGCAGCAGCGCATTCGGCAGGCGTTCCAGGACGGCCGCTTCGTGGCGCACGCCTTGCCCTTCACCGTGCAAACCGACATGCTCGATCCCGAGGATATCGTGCGCGGCTTGGGCTTTGCCTCCCGTTTGGCGCGTGATGCCGGGCTTCCGCCGCCGCGGGCCGCAAAAATGACCGACGTGCCTTGTCACTCGTGGCTTTTGCCTACGCTGCTGACGCACGCCGGCGTGAGTTTCCTTCATTTGGGCTGCAACGCGGCGAGCGCCGCGCCGCGGGTGCCGGAACTGTTCTGGTGGGAGGGACCCGACGGCTCGCGGCTGCTGACGATGTACTCGGCCGCCGGCTACGGCTCAGGCCTCTTTCCGCCCGCCGATTGGCCGCACAAGACGTGGCTCGCCCTGATCATGACCAGCGACAACCATGGGCCGCCGAGCCCGGGCGAAGTGAAGAAGACGCTCGATCGCGTGGCCGAGAAGCTGCCGGGCGCGAAGGTGCGGATCGGCCAGCTTTCCGATTTCGCCGACCGGATCATCGCCGAGAAGCCCGATCTGCCGGTCATCCGCGGCGATATGCCAGACACCTGGATTCACGGGCCGATGTGCGACCCCGGCGGTGTGATTCTCTCGCACAACACGGCCCCCGCCATCGCTGCCGCGGAGTCGCTGGCGACGATGCTCGCCGCGTGGAAAGTTCCCTCGCCCGACCCGGCCGCCGCCATCGCCGCCGCTTACGAGAACAACTTGCTCTATTGCGAGCACACCTGGGGCGGCTCCCTCAGTTGGGTCACCAAGTACATCGGCCGCGGAGAAACGGGAACCGGCGGCGCCGAGAATTGGGCGTACGGCGACAAGTGGAAAGCCGATCTGGCGGCCGGCCGCTTCAAGCGACTCGAACAATCGTGGGACGATAAGAGCCGCTATGCCGCCGCCGCGCAGGAGCTGATCGCGCCGGTGCTCCGCGGCGAGTTGCAAGCGTTGGCCGACGCCACTGCCGGCGCCGGCGCTCGCGTCGTGGTTTTCAACTCCCTGCCCTGGAAACGAGATGGACTGGTCGCGGTCAAGTTTCCCGGCAGCGACGTCACGGTGCTCAAGCCGGCCGACGGCGGGCTGGCCGTGGCGGTTGCCGCCGATAGGGAGGCCGTGCGATTCCTGGCCCGCGACATTCCGTCTCTCGGTTACCGAATCTACCTGCCGGCAAAGTCGGATGCAACGGCTGTCGCACTCACCGCCGATGCCCAAGCCGCCACGCTGGAAAACCGCTGGTTGAAGGTTACGCTCGACCCGGCGCGCGGCGCGATTGGCTCGCTGGTCGATAAGCGCAGCAGCCGCGAATTGGTCGATGGTTCCGCCGGGCAGGGCTTTGGCCAGTACCTCTACGAGCGGTACGACGCCGACCGCATCGCCGCTTTCGTCAAGTCGTACGTAAAGGGCACCGCGGCCTGGGGGTTTGTCGAGCATGGCAAGCCGAACTTGCCGCCCGCCACGGAGGTTCCCTATCGATCGGCCGCGCCGGCTAACTGCACGTTGGCGATCGAGCGATCCGCCGTTTCCATCGCCGGCGTGATGCGATTCGCAGCGGACGCGAACCTGCCGCATGAGGTCGCCACGCGGGTCGTGCTGAGCGCCGACGCGCCCTACGTGGACATCGAAGTCACGGTAACCAAGCCGGCCGATCCCTGGCCCGAGGCCGGTTGGATCTGCCTGCCGTTTCGCGTGCAACAGCCGCAGTTCCGCGTGGGCCGGGCGGGTTCGGTCATGGATCCCGCCCGAGACATCGTGCCGGGCGCCAATCGCCACCTGTATGCCGTCAGCACGGGCGTGGCAGTCTTTGATGCCCAGGGCCGCGGCGCCGCCGTGTGCAGCCCCGACGCGCCGTTGGTCAGCCTCGGTGAGACCGGCTGCTCCAGGTTCTCGCTGGATTACGTGCCCAAAGAGCCGACCGTGTACATCAACCTGTTCAACAACCAGTGGAGCACAAACTATCGTCTCTGGAACTGCGGGACGTGGACGTTTCGCGTTCGGGTCTGGGCGTTCGATCATTACAACGCGGAGCCGGACCTGATCACGCCGTCGCTGGAAGTTCGTCATCCGCTGCTGGCCGCGGCGACCAACGCCGCCGGCGGCAAGTTGCCCGCGTCGCAGGCCGGCCTGGCGTTGTCGCGCAAGGGCGTCGCGGTGACAGCCTTCGGCAAGAATCCGGACGGGGCCGGGACGATCCTGCACGTCTGGGAACTCAGCGGCACGCCGGGCAAGCTGACCGTCACGTTGCCCGAGGGCGCGGCCTTCGCGAAGGCAACGCCGGTCGATCTGCGCGGCCGGCCGAATGGTGAGCCGTTGAAGATCGAGGCGTGCCGGTTCGCGTTTGAACTTGAGGCCTACGCCCCAGCCAGTTTCGCTTTGGAGTAAACGTGCCGATTGTCGCATCAACACCGCGCCGATGATTTCAACGCAGGAGACCGCTCATGAATCGCCGTGATTTCCTTCGCGCCAGCGCGGCCGCGCTGGCGCTCTCGACCATGAATGGTTACGCTGTGGCGGTCGCCGGCGAGAAGCCCAAACGGGTCGGCCTGATCGGTTGCGGCTGGTACGGCAAATGCGATCTCCTGCGCCTGATTCAGGTCGCGCCGGTCGAGGTCGTGTCGCTGTGCGACGTTGACAGCCGGATGGCGGCGGCAGCAGCCGAGTTGGTGGCCGCTCGGCAGGCGTCGCATCAGAAGCCGCGGCTGTTCGGCGATTACCGCGAACTGCTGCGGCAGAAAGACCTGGACGTGGTGCTGATCGGCACGCCCGACCACTGGCACGCCTTGCCGCTGATCGCCGCGGTCGAGTCGGGCTGCGACGTCTATTTGCAAAAGCCGATCGGCGTGGACGTGGTCGAGGGCCAGGCGATGCTGGCCGCCGCGCGAAAACACGGGCGCGTTCGTGCAGGTCGGCTTGCAGCGCCGCAGCACGCCGCATCTGATCGAGGCCCGCGACCGGATTATCAAGGAAGGCCTGCTCGGGCGCATCGGGCTGGTGGAAATCTATTGCTATTATCACATGCGCGGCCGCGGCAATCCGCCCGACGCGGTCCCGCCGGAATATCTCGACTATGAGATGTGGACCGGTCCCGCCCCGTTGCGCCCTACAACCCATGGGTGCATCCGCGGCAGTGGCGGTATTTCATGGAATACAGCAATGGCATCGTCGGCGACATGTGCGTCCACATGTTCGACACGGTCCGCTGGATGCTCGGACTGGGCTGGCCCGGGAAAATCTCTTCCACGGGCGGCATCCTCGTCGACAAGAAGAGCAAAGCGAACATCTCCGACACCCAAACCGCCGCCTTCGACTTCGGCGGCCTCAATGTCGTGTGGCAGCATCGCACCTGGGGCAGCTCGCCCGATCCGAAATATCCCTGGGGAATGACTTTCTACGGCGACAAAGGCACGCTGAAAGCGAGCGTTATGAGCTACGACTTCATTCCCGAGGGCAATGAGAGCAAGGCGGTGCATCGCGACGTGACGTACGAGCTGGAGCAATACCCTGAGGACAAGACGGAAAAGGACCTGGAGCAGCACACCGCTCCGGCAATTCGACGGCACATGCAGGATTTCCTGGCGGCCATCGGCACGCGAGGCCGGCCGACCGCCGACATCGAAGAGGGCCATATCTCAACGGCCAGTTGCATCTTGGCGAACGTCGCCATGCAGCTTGGCCGGACGTTCGCCTGGGATGCCAAGGGGCAGCAGGTGGTGGGCGACGAAGAGGCAAACCGTCTCTTGCAGCGCGCCTACCGCCGACCCTGGGTTCATCCCGACCCACGGCAAGTGTGAAACTACGGTGGAAGCCATGTCACTCGGAGCAAGGCCCATGAAGCTCTTTACTGGAACCTCTCTGATGAGAACGTGTTGGCTGGCATTGTTCGCCTTGGTTCCCTGCCCGGTTGCCTCTCCGGCCGCCGATGCGGCTGCCGGATCGCCCCCGCCCAATTTCGTCGTGATCCTCATCGATGATATGGGCTACGGCGACATCGGCCCCTTCGGCTCGAAGCTCAACCGTACGCCCTGCCTGGACCGCATGGCTGCCGAAGGGATGAAGCTCACCAGCTTCTACGCCGCCCCGGTCTGCACCCCCTCGCGGGCGCAAATGATGACCGGCTGCTACGCCAAACGCGTGTCGCTGCCCAACGTCCTGATGCCGGTCGCCCGGATCGGCATCAGTTCTGCGGAACGGACCGTGGCCGAATTGCTCAAGCAGCAGGGCTATGCCACCATGTGCATCGGCAAGTGGCACCTCGGCGATCAGCCGGAGTTCCTGCCGACGCGGCACGGCTTCGATCATTATTTGGGCCTGCCCTATTCCAATGACATGGGTAGCTCTGAGAAGCAGGGCGAGCGCCGCCCGCCGCTTCCGCTGCTGCACGATCAACGGGTGGTCGAGGCCCCGGTGCAACAAGAAAAGCTCGTCGAACTGTATACCGAGGAGGCGGTGAAATTCATCACGGCCAACAAGGACGGCCCGTTCTTCCTCTACCTGCCGCACACGGCCGTCCACGTGCCGATCCATCCGGGCAAGGCATTTCAGGGCAAATCGGCCAACGGCCGCTACGGCGACTGGGTCGAAGAAGTGGACTGGAGCACCGGGCGGGTGCTCGACACGCTCCGCGCCTTGAAGCTCGACTCGCGGACGATGGTGCTCTTCAGCAGCGACAACGGGCCTTGGCGGAGCAAGGGCAAAGACGGCGGGGTGGCAGGACCGCTCCGCGGCGGCAAGACCTCCACCTGGGAAGGCGGCGTGCGCGAACCGACGATTGCCTGGTGGCCGGGAAAGATCCCCGCCGACACATTCTGTGACGCGATGATGAGTGAAATGGACGTGCTGCCGACATTTGTCAATCTCGCCGGCGGCGAGGCTCCCCGCGACCGCGTGATCGACGGTCGGGATATCTGGCCCCTGCTGTCGGGCCAGAGCAAGCAATCGCCGCACGAAGCCCTCTTCTACTTCAACGGCAACCGCCTGGAGGCCGTTCGCTCAGGGCCTTGGAAGCTGGCCGTCGTGGAGCAGATCGAAAGCGGCATCGACAAACCGAAGGGGCCTTCGACAAAGCCCTTTACGCCGAAACTCTTCAACCTGGACGCGGACATCGGCGAGACGACCGACGTGGCCGCCCGGCACCCGGACGTGGTGCGCCGGCTCCAGGGCTACATCGAAAAGATGGACGGCGACTTGGGGGTGACGGGCCGGGGGCCGGGCGTGCGCGCCAGCGGTGTGGTCAATCAGCCGCAGCCGTTGCTGCTCCGCAATGAAATGGAGTACGACTGAAAACGTGTCTCTTTCGGTTTACAGACTCCATCCTTTCCGATACTCGCGTTGCACGAAGCCATTGAGTTCCGGCAGGTTGGTGGACTTCATCTTGGGGCCGTCCCATTGGACTTTGTTGCCGACGCCCGCCCGAATCGCCAGGTTGCCCAGCAGCACCATTTCGGTCAACGGGCCGCCATGATCGAAGTTCGAGAAAGCTGCGCGTCCGCCCTTGCAAGCAGTGACCCATTCATCGAAATGGTTGCTCGCGCACCGTGGGATGCTCGGCTCGGGTACCCGCGCCGAAATTCGACACAGAGCAGATCGCGTATTTCTCGGGGCGCTCCTGCTGGGTGCCATGGCAGGCATCACGGTTTGCATCGGCACCGGTCTGGCGTTTGCCGGCCTCACAGCGGTTGGAATCGCTTCGGAAGCGGCGGGAGCAATGTCCGGCATCTTCAGCGGGATCTTCGCAAAACTGTATTCGACGGAGAATAGAACGCTCCGCGGTTTAATGCAGGACATGCGGAGAATTGAGGAATGCCGCTTGGGTCTCTGGCTTGCCGATCAACTTTGTGATGACCAAGAACGCGATGCCGCTATTCAGGCTCTCATCAAGAGGCTGAATTCTGTGCAATGAGCTACTTCGGTTGATGCACCATGATACGATATGCCGAATTTGAGGCGGCGAGACAGGTGCTTGCATTATTCGATCCGACTTGCCTCTGGCTCCGCTTCAATTACCCGCATTCTATGAAGGTCCGGTGGAACAAAAGGGTTGGAGGTCGCACATTCCGGAAGTTCCTCCGCGGTCTCCCGGTGGCTCTTGTAACCCACGAGTTCGCTCACTTCGTGCAGGCGACGACCACTTTGGCAGGGATCCGCGAGTTCGTTGTAGGTCTCAATCTGTTCGACACTGCCGAGAGTATACTCGCTCACGTTGCCACTTCCTCGTCGGGGATGTTGAAGGCTCCCGTACTTGCAAACATACAGCAGTACGAGGACTCGCAAGAGTTGTACGAAAGGCTCTCGCCACTCCTTCCTCTACTCCGCTCAGCAGTGTTGCACCGAGGAGGTCTGCACCGGCCAGCGTCTGTTTTGCAGCATCGGATGGGAGAGAGTCCTGAATCATGGCTCTATTGCGAGCCGTCATGCGACGTGTTGGGCGTGTTCGACGCGCTATCCCGTTTTTTTCGTCGATATGCGGTGCATCAACGGTGCTGAGGACGCAGTGTCTCTCGGGCTAATTCATTTGTCGGAGGCATCTGCACAAGCTGTTGAACTTATTCAGCGGCGACTGGAGAATGAGTCCGGCCCAAAGGCGAGCGTGGACAACTTGTTCTCCTCTTCGTTGAACAAGGGGGATGCCGCTCCGGCCAATGCTGTTCCCTACTACTTGGCTAACTGGCTTTACACTGCGGCACTGCAAGCGGTTCCTACGGCTGCAGACAGGGGCTGTTTAGAGGAATTCTACGTGATCGTGGATTTGGCGATGATGCTTGATCCGGTCATTCTCGAACATCGCAAGGGGGAAGAGGATTTTACGCCCATGCATGCGTTTATCCAGTTGCTTGGCGTGTACTGCGACGCCTGCACAGACCTGCCGCGGTTGTCTGTCGGTTGGCGACAGGCTGATGTGGTCCTCCTGCAGAATGAGCTTCTGAAAGCAGCTCGTATCGACCAGGACATGGCCAGTCTAACGGAACGTGCTCAGGAATTCGCCGAGGAGGCATTCGCACACTGCGAGGATTCATCAGGGCTTCCACCGGACTTACTTGGTCTCTACAGAACGTGCTATCGGAAGATGCTCGACGTGCGGCGCCGTGCGTGCAAGGGAGGAGCGATACTGGAGGACTTCTTCGTAGGACAAGAGAGGTTGTACGATTTCATACTCGGCGTCGTACCCGCATTTTCCATAGGAGATAGCATCTTGAGCCCCGGAGGGTGCTTTCAAAGAGGGTGGGGCTGGGGGGTGCAGATTCAGAACTTCTTTGTCTTGAAGGATCTTCTTGAGGCGTTCCTGTTTGGGAACAAACCATGCCCACTCCACACAGCGCAGCCCCGTCTGTGCCCAGGCGAGGAACATGCGCTGTGTAGGAAGATTCCAAGATGCTATAGTGGGAGAAATCGTTGCGTTCGGGAGGAGATGCTTGCGATGTTAGCGGAGCACCTGGGGATCCGCGAGATCCAATGGGACGAAGCCGGGCAACGTGAGTGAAGCGTCGCGTGTCACGCGACAACCCTTCTAACATGCGAGGAGTCCCGTTAAGTCACGCGTTTTTCGAATGCCTCGAAGAACGACCATTTTTTCGAAGCCAGGGGCCATCGAGCCCGCTCGTAGCGTGCTTCGGCCACATTGGCCGCGATCAGTTCCTGGCAATCGCCCGCACAAACCGTACGGCCACAGGCCCGCGCCGGCAGGCAGCCCGCGGCCCGTGGTTGCGCTGGCGATCCCGCTGGACAAATACGTAATTCGATTGACAGCTTTTTTCCTTGGGCTCTGATTGACGACGACATGGCCGCTCACTACGTAACCGCTCACAGTCAGGGGGGACAGTCCCATTTTCGCGGCCGTTGGAACCACGCCCTAGCGGGCGAAAGGCGTGCTGACCGCGAAAATCGGGACGGTCCGCGTGAACGCCCCTGATTGACGGCGACTTGGCCGCTCACTACGATGCGGGTGATTCGACGCGGCTAAGGGGACAGGCACATTTTGCGCAAAAATCGGGACAGTCCCCGGGAGCAGTTACGGAGAAGCCCATGCCGACTGCACTTCGCAAACTGGGAATCGTCGTTGCCTTCGCAGTCCCTCTTCCCTTCTTTCTGGCAGCAGCGGCCGAAGCGCAGGAGCCCGCCGGCCGGCCGGCCCGGGGGCCGCTGCGCCGACCCGAAGAATCCTCGCTACTTCACCGACGGATCGGGTAAGGCCGTCTATCTCACCGGCGCTCACACTTGGGCGAACTTGCAAGACCAAGGCAGGACCGATCCGCCGCCGCAATTCGATTTCGACCGCTACCTCGATTTCCTCGATGAGCACCATCATAATCTGTTTCGCCTTTGGGCGTGGGAGCAGGCCCGCTGGGCGCCGTGGAGCGACGGCAAAGGGCCGGACCCGACCGACTGGTTCATCGAGCCCAACCTCTATCTCCGCTCGGGACCGGGAACGGCCCGTGACGGCAAACCGAAATTCGACCTGGCGAAGTTCAACCCGGCCTATTTCGATCGCATGCGCACGCGGGTTCAAAAGGCGGGCGATCGCGGCATCTATGTTTCGGTCATGCTCTTCCAGGGATGGAGCTCCTTCAAGAAGCCGACTGAGGGCCAGCCCTGGCTCGGTCACCCCTATCATCCCGACAACAACATCCAGCAGCTCAACGGCAACTCGACAAGCGATACGGGCCCCGACCTGAACGATCCGAAAGTGCGGGAGCTCCAGGCCGCTTATGTCCGCAAGGTGATCGACACGGTGGGCGACCTGGACAACGTGCTCTACGAGGTCATCAACGAAGGCGGCAACAAGGATTGGGACTGGTGGGTGGTTCGCACGGTTCAGGATTACGAGAAGACGAAGGCGAAGCAGCATCCGGTCGGACTGACAGGCAACGGCACGGAGAAGAACGCGGAGATGCTGGCCAGTCCGGCCGACTGGATCTCGCCAGGCTCGCAGCAGTGGCGCGACCTGACGACCAATCCTCGTCAGGCGCCGGCGACCAAGGTGAGCATTCTGGACACGGATCACGTCTTCGGCGTCGGCGGCGACCAGAAGTGGGTTTGGAAAGCGTTTCTGCGCGGCCACAACGTGCTGTTCATGGATCCCTACGGCGATCCGGAGTGGGTGGGCGTTCTGGAGGGCCAGAAGCTGGGCGTTCGAGACCCCGAACCGGTGCGGCGCGATGGGCGTCGCGCGACGCTACGCCCAGCGCATGGACCTCGAAGCGGCCACGCCCCAGCCCGACCTGGCCTCGACCGGCTATTGTCTGGCCAAGGCGGGCAAAGAGTACCTGGTCTATTTGCCCGGCGGCGGCCAGGTCGAGTTGGATCTGTCCGGCGCTGCCGGCCGATTTGCGGTCGAGTGGGTGCACCCGATCACGGGCGATGTGACGGCGGGCGAGCCGGTGGAGGGCGGCAAGTCGTGCCCGCTCAGCGCACCAATGGCAGGCGACGCCGTTGTTTACCTGCACGCCGCCCGGTGAGGGACAAAAATGGGATCGTGGCATGACGACGTCCTCGCATCGGGTCCGTTATGTCGGCTCATTGTTGTTGATTGGCATCGTCGCAGCCTTAACGATCACGTTGTTCTTCTGTCCTCGCTTTGTGCTGTGGCGGGATTGATTCCCCTACCGCTTGGGCCGCTCCAGAGGTAAACAGGGCGGTCAGCACGCTGAATCAGATTAAGCATCCGTTTGCGCCTGTGAAGGACGCGAACAATTCGGTCATCGCCTGGCGACTCTTGTTTCCGCTGATTTGGCATTATCTCGCCCTGCCGAACTGGTTGTTCCTGATCTTGCCGCATCTAGGCTGCGTTCTTACCCTGGGACTGGTCGCGCACATTGTTTTCCAGCGGACAGCACACCTCTTATGGACATTTCTGACTACGGTTTTGATGGGAACTTGCTCTTGGTTCTTTGTCTCGTCGGGCTGGCTGACCTATTTCGATTCATGGTTGATGGGCGGCCTGCTGGTGCTTGCCTTTTGCAGGTCCCGTCTGGTTCTGGTGCTCGCCTGTTTGCTAACGCCTTGGATTGACGAACGATTCTTGCTGGGCGTCCCCCTGTGCCTGGTTGTTCGCCTAATCGACGCCGGGATCGAAGATCGTCACCAGGCCGGCGAACTGCTCCGGGACGGTATCGCCGTCTTCGTTTCCGGCCTGGTGTATCTGTCGTTGCGAGTCCTGTTGGCGTGGAGCGGGATAGGAGGCGACGAAACGTTTGCCTATGCCCGCGGGCACTTCACTTGGACGCGCGTGGCATCGGTTAGTCCGATCCGCTATGTGGAAGGCGTTTGGGCCGCCTTGCGCCGGCTGGTTCTTCGTGGCTGTCTTGTTCTGGTCGCTGTGGGTGGCCAAGCGCCGGCTCTTGGACGGTGTCTTGGCGATGATCCTGATCCTTACGGTCGCCGTGGGGCTGGTACTTGCCGGCGATCTCGGCCGGACCATCTGCGTGGTAATGCCCCTGTCGCTGATGGGCGTTCTGAACCTCGCTCGGCAACGGCCCGGCATGCTGCGAATAGGCCTGCCGGCGGTGGCGGCGGCCAACTTGCTCTTGCCGGCAACGCACGTCATCACCACCTTCAAAGCGCCCATCTTCAGCGTTTATCGGGAGCTGGATAGTTGGCAACATCCGCCGTCTTCCTTGAATCCGAGCAGGGACGAAGCAATTGCCCAATTTCAGAAACTGCTGGAGACCAACCCGGACGACGCGAACGCGCACAACAACCTCGGCGCGGCTTTGGTCGCTTGCGGACGGGTTGACGAAGCGATCGTCGAGTACCGCAAGGCCCTCGCGCTCAATCCCCGCGAGATCAAGGCGTACAGCAACCTGGGCGTTGCTCTGGTGCAAAACGGGCAACTGGACGAGGGCATCGCCCAGTACCGGAAGGCATTGGAAATTGATCCCCGACTTGCCGACTTGCACTACAACCTGGGCAATGCCTTGCGCGGAGCGGCGCCTGGCCGAGGCGACGGCCGAGTATGAGAAGACGCTGGAAATCGCGCCCGATTATGCGAAAGCACGTTACAATTTGGGCGGCGCTTTGTACCAACAAGGAAGAACCGCCGAGGCGATTGCCCAGTGTAGCGAGTTAGTCCGTTTGCAGCCTGATAACGTCATGGGGCTGAATCAGTTGGCCCGGGCGTTGGCCACCAGCGGCGAGGCATCTCTGCGCGATGGCCGCAGGGCCGTCGAACTCGCCCAGCGGGCGGCAAGGCTGACCGGCAACCGCGATCCGGACATTCTCGACACTCTGGCCGCCGCCTACGCGGAAGCGGGCCGGTTTTCCGAGGCCGTGCAAACGGCGCGCCAGGCCGTGGAACTGGCCGCCCAACAAGACAAGCAACCGCTGGCCAAATCCATCAAGGCCAGGCTTCCACTTTACGAATCGCAAACGCCTTATCACGAGATGCAACAACCGTCTGGCTCGAAGTCCATCCGACCTTAGCACGGTTTGCGTAAAGAGCTAGAATTCAATCGATGAAACGTCACAACCGTCAATCCTCATTGGCCCGATCGCCAACACCACGGCGAGACTCTCCAGCCGTGGCCCGGCCGTTCGGGCCCAAGGATTGGTTGTTCGTCGTCGCCTTGGTGGTCGCGGTTTTCCTGGTCTACCAGCCGGCCTGGCGGGGCGGGTTCATCTTGGATGATGATGCGCACCTGCTGAACAATCCGGTCCTCAAACCGGGCGGCCTGCTCAAGACGTGGGTGCCCGGCACGTACCTCAATTACTGGCCGCTGACGTTTACCGCTTACCGGCTCCAGTTCGACATCTGGGGTCTCAATCCGGTCGGCTTCCACCTCGTGAACATTGCGCTGCATGCCATCTCGGCGCTATTGGTGTGGCGGATTCTCTTGCAACTGAAGTCGCCGGGGGCGATGTTCGCGGCGGCCCTCTTCGCGCCTCCATCCGGTGAACGTCGAGAGTGTGGCCTGGATCGCGCAGCTCAAAAACATTCTGTCCCTGTTGCTGGCGCTGCTCTCCGTGCTCCTTTACCTGCTCTTCGAGGAGCGCGGGAAGCAGTGGCGATTGATGCTGTCGATCGGCGTGTTTTTGCTGTCGGCGTTGGCCAAGGGCATGGTGCTGACGCTGCCGGTGGTGTTGCTGGCGTGCGCTTGGTGGCAGCGAGGCCGCATCGGACGGCAAGACTTGCTGCGAGTTCTTCCCTTCCTGCTGATCGGCGCGCTGATGACCTGCGTGGAAGTGTGGGGGCAGCACCTCGTAGGGGCTGGAGAGACCATGGTACGTTCCGACAGCCTTCTGAGCCGCGCCGCGGTGGCGGGCTGTGCGGTGTGGTTCTACCTCTGGAAGCTGATTTGGCCGGTCGAACTGATTTTTGTGTACCCACGTTGGAACATCGACCCGCGCGACGTGCTGTCCTATCTGCCGGGCGTGTTGCTGGTGGTGATTCTGGCCTTAGGTTGGTGGCAGCGGCGCGGCTGGGGCCGCCCGGTGGTGATGCTGATGGTCTGCTACGTGGGGCTCTTGCTGCCCGCGTTGGGCTTCGTGAACATCTCCTACATGGAACATTCTCTGGTGGCAGATCACTGGCAGTATGCGGCGATGATCGTGCCTTGCGCGATTTTCGCTGCCGTGACGACAACACTGGGCCGTCCGTTCCGGCATCGGCCGACCGGCTACGCGTTGTGTCTCGCCCCGTTGGCCGTACTGGCCGGTTTGACCTGGCAGCACAGCCGGAGGTACGCCGACGCGGAAACGCTCTATCGGACGACGATCGCCGAAAATCCCGATTGCTGGTTGGCCCATAACAACCTCGGCAATGTCCTGGCGGGCCGCGGACAGTTCGACGATGCCATCGCCGAGTACCAGAAAGTACTGCAAATCAATCCCAACGACGCCGATGCCCACGGCAACCTCGGCAGTGTCCTGGCGGGCCGCGGACAGTTCGACGATGCCATCGCCGAGTACCAGAAGGTACTGCAAATCAATCCCAACGACTTCAAAGCCCACTATAACCTCGGCAATGCCCTGGCAGGCCGCGGACAATTCGACGATGCCATCGCCGAGTACCAGAAGGTACTGCAAATCAATCCCAACGACTGCAATGCCCACAACAACCTCGGCATCGCTCTGGGGAGGTGCGGACGGTTCGACGAGGCCACGGCCCATTTCCAGAAGGCCTTGGAACTCAACTCCGATTGCACAGATGCCCAGAACAACCTTGGCATCGCCCGGTCCCGGCGGGAGGAAATCGTGAAGGCCCTGGCCGGGCGGCGTGACTTGCTCCGCTTGCGGCCCGATGACGTTGCCTTGCTGAACGATACGGCCTGGGTGCTGGCCACCGATCCGAATGCCTCGATACGCAACGGCGCGGAAGCAGTCGAACTGGCCGGGCGGGCGGTCCGACTCTCCGACGGACAAGAACCGGCAATCCTGGGCACCTTGGCCGCCGCTTATGCGGAGGCCGGGCGATTTCCCGAGGCTGCGCAGACGGCACACAAGGCCCTGGAACTGGCCACCCAGCAAAACAAGCTGCCGCTGGCTGAATCCATCAAGGCCAAGCTTCCACTTTACGAATCGCAAACGCCCTATCACGAGATGCAACCATCGGCCGCCCCGCATTCCGACCACCCTTAAGCGATGAGATGAGCGATGGCGGTTCTTTGACGCTTACAATGACGCCGCAAGATGCCGCGTCTACTGGGCCGGCTACTTCTTCCGCAGCGATTGATGCTGGCGGCGGTACTCTAACGGCGTCATGCCGATTACCTGCAGAAATGTGTCGCGAAGGTGCGCGGTGCCGGAGAATCCGCAAGAACCTGGCAATCGTGTGCAGTTTTCCGGGATCGGGCCGTTCCAAGCGCGTCCGAGCCGTATCCAATCGCAGCCGGCGCAGGTAATCGTGCGGCGAATGGCCCAGGACGCGACGGAATCGCAGTTCCAACTGCCGTCGCGAGATGGCCAGATGCTGCGCCACCTCATCCACGCCGACGACGTCGCTCAAGTGCTCGCGCATAAAACGAGTCGCTGCGGCCACGTGCGGGTCGTTTACCTCGTGGAGATCCGTGGATTGTCGCGCGACGAGGCCGTCGGGAGGTATGAGGATGTCGTGGGCCGGCGGCTCTTTGCCCATCATGAGCCGGTCGAGCAAGGCGGCCGCTTCATAGCCCACCCGGCGCGAGTTGCGGGACACGCTGGTGAGCGTGGGCCGATAGATTTCGCAGACGGTCGTGTCGTTGTCGCTGCCGACCAAAGCCGCCTCGTGGGGCACGTTGATTCCCAATCGCTGGCACTCGCCGAGGACAGCGCGCGCCAAGGAGTCGTTTACGGCCATGATTCCGACAGGCCGTCGCAGGCGTTGCAGCCAGCGGCCTACGGACGCCATCTGGCGCTGCCACGGCATGTCGATGCTGGTAGGGTCCGGCATCTCGAAAAGGATGCACCGCACGCGGGCCTCCTTCGCACGCCGGGCGAACCCCATGTATCGTTGCTGAGAGTACCAAAGCCCCGCCATACCGCAATACGCCAAGCGGCGCAGACCGCAATCCAAGAGGTGTTGCGCAGCCGAACGGCCGATGGCCTCCTGATCAACCATCACTCGCGGCAAACCGGCGTCGCGGACGGCGCCGCACACGTTCACCACGGGAATGCCGAGGCCGCGAGCCGCCTGCGCCTCGGCGCGGCTGCCGATGGCCAGGATCGCGCCGTCGCCCGACCAGCCCGTCAAGGAGCGACCCTTCAGGTCGTTGGGATTCGAATCGATCAAGGGCGGCAACGTGCTGGTGACAAGCCAACCGTCATGTTCTTCCGCATAATCGGTCACGCCGCGGACGAACAGTGCCATCCACGGAACCGCGACGTGATGTCCCAGGGCCACTTGTCGCCGAGCTCGTCGCTTCATGGCCGTTTTCTCCCCATTACTCCTGGGCGAAACGGAAGACGTGGCTGCCGCGGCACACTCTGACCAGGTTGCGCAAAAAACTACCCGTTTGCGCAAAATGGCTTATTGACACTTTTCCATGTGGGTCTACATTATGGGCCACGGCTCGGGCGAATGCAATAGTCTTTCGCGAATCGCGTGCTGCGTTCGCAGCCCCAAAGTAAGGAAGTTTGCAAGCAGGGTGATTGTGTGATTCTCCACGGTCGGAGACGCGCGGAGCACCCCTTCGCCGGCGACACGAGGGATGAATCAATGTCATTATCGTCTTTACACACACGCATTTTGGAGGTCGAGATCATGAAAGCTGGGCGGCATGTTGGCGTATCGTTGGTGCGCAGGACGATTACGACGGTTTCCCTGCTCCTAGTGGTACTTCCGTCAGGTGCATTGGCAGCCCAACCGGTTAGCCTCTACCAGAGCATGGAGAGCGGCAACAACGGCGACTTGTTGACGTCCACCATTATGGATGCATCAAGCTATAGCAGTTCGGCAGGAACCTGGACGTGGTCCGTGCCGAGCGGCAGCATGTGGGTTTCGACGAGCTATCCTCACGACTTGCCCGGCCCGGTGAGCGTCAACGGGACCGTTTACAACGGCACGGGGAGTACGCGAACCTGGATGTTCGACTGCAATAACGGCTACAACCTCGTGCGTGGCACTTACTCCACCACCTTCACGAATTGGACGTTCGGCTGCTATTTCACCACCACCTCGAACTATCCTAGCAACGACAACTATTATGACCTGGTCAACCTTCAGGCCAACAGCGGCATCGGGTTCGTAGTGGCGCAGATGGGCAAGGACCCGTCCAGCGGCCACTATCCGAGTATCCGCTCCCATTCCAAGACCACTCAGAGCGGCTCCTATGTATCGACCACCGGTCCCTGGTTCCCTATTTCCACGAGCCACACCTACTGGGTGAACATGAAGTATGACGCGTCGGCCGGGGAGGCCATCGTGGCACTCTACGATCCGAGCAACAGCTTCTCCTTGGTGGGGACATCCTCGTCTCCGAATATCCCGAGCGAATCGTACGGCTGGCGACTAGATGCGGGCCGCACTGACAATCACGGCAACGATCCCCTCGATGTGGGGCAGGGATGGTTTAGTCAAATCATCCTGGACACCAGCGCTAGTCCGGCCTGGCCGCTGATTCCCAGCGGCACGGACACGCCGACGGCCCCGCCCGCCGTGTATGACGGAACGACCACCGGTGTGGAGACCCCCTACACGACCTCGACCACGCAGTTGTCGGCGAACTGGTCCGCGGCCAGTGATCCGCAGAGCGGCATTACCGGCTACCAGTATGCCGTCGGCACCACCGCGGGCGGCACCAATGTCGTCGCTTGGACAGCGCTGGGCAACGTCCTGACGGTGACCAAGACCGGCTTGAGCCTGACCAACGGGCAAAAATACTATTTCAGCGTGGAAGCCATCAACGGCGTGGGCACGGTAGGCCCCGCCACGAATTCCCCCGGGCAGACGGTAGACACCACTCCGCCGAGCGCGCCTCCGGCCGTCTACGACGGAACCACCACCGGCGTGGAAACCTCGACCACGACCTCGACCACGCAGTTGTCGGCCAATTGGAGCGCCAGCACGGACTCGATCAGCGGCATCAGCGGCTACCAGTATGCCATTGGCACCACCGCCGGCGGCACCAATGTGGTCGGCTGGACCTCGGTGGGCAACGTGCTGTCGGTCACTAAGACGAGCTTGAGCCTGAGTGTGGGAACCACCTACTATTTCAGCGTGAAGGCCACGGACAACGCGGGCCTGGTCGGCAGCGCCACGAACTCCTCCGGCTGCAAGGTGGTCAGCAGCGGCAGCACGATCTACTTCCAGGACAACTTCGAGAGTTGGTCCGTGTATGGCGGGGCGTGGAGACTCCGTCCTCGGCGTGAACAGCAGCCATACGCTGAACACCGACACCGCCTATGCGGCGGCCGGCACGCACAGCCTGCAGCTTTTCGGCGTTGACACGGCGGGACCCATCGACGCCTCCTTGAGCAAGACCCTCAGCCCGACGGTCACCACCGACATCTACACGCGTTTCTACGTGTTTCTGCCGACCGGATATACGGCGGCCAACTCGGCTGTCACGCGGAGGTTGCTCCGCGTCTGGTGCGGGAGCAACCGCGGCCAGATGTCGCTGGACGGCGGGAATCCGCTCATGGAGCAAATAGGCAACTGGGGTTCGGCGAAGTGGCCCAGCGCGCTGTCGGAAAATACGTGGCACTACATCGAAATGCACATCGCCCCGCCCTCGACGAGCACGCTCTTGGAGTTCTGGGTGGATGGTGTTAAGAACAGCACCACGCTGACGGCCAATTTCAGCGGCAGCACGGCGTTCAATCAAATCGATTTCGGCGACGTGTGTAACGGCTCCGGCACTGGAACCGCCACGTTCTATCTCGATGAGTTCATCGCCTCCAGCGCATACAATGGACCGGTGGGCAGCGACATACCCACCGCGCCGCCGGCCGTCTACGACGGAACCACCACGGGAGTCGAGACGTTGACCACCACGTTGACCACGCAGTTATCGGCCAACTGGACCGCCGCCAGCGATTCCCAGAGCGGCATCAGTGGTTACAAATACGCCATCGGCACCACGGCCGGCGGCACGAACGTGGTGGGCTGGACCTCGCTGGGCAATGTGCTCAGTGTCACCAAGACCGGGTTGAGCCTGACTGTCGGCACGACCTACTACTTCAGCGTCGAGGCGGTCAACGGTGTGGGAGTGACCGGCCCGGCCACCAATTCCAGCGGCTGCACCGTAACGAGTTCTTCAGCCTATTTTCAGGACAACTTCGAGAGTTGGAGTAGTTGGGGCGGGGCGTGGAGCACGGTGGTGGGCGGATCGACGTCCACGATCAACACCAGCACAACGGAGGCGGCGAAGAGCACTACGCACAGCCTGAAGGTGACGCTGCCCAGCGCGGGCTACTTGGAGAAAAACATCAGCCCCACGATCAGCGGCGACACCTACACCCGCTTCTACGTCTTTCTGCCCACCGGCTGGGAGGCGGCCAACAACTCGACCGTGCCGCTGCTGTACGTCTGTTATGGCAGCACCAATGCCGCAGGGCGCATCTGCCTTGAGAGCAACGGGTCGAGTGGCGGCACGGTTTGCTTGGAGCAGACTGCCAGTTGGACGGGAACGTCCGGGCCGCTGCTGACGGAGAACGCGTGGCATTCGATCGAGATGCACATCGGTCCGCCTTCCACCAGCACGATCTTGGAGTGCTGGGTGGATGGGACGAAGTTCACGACGAGCCTGACGGCCAATTTCTCGGCCAGCGGCTGCACGCAGCTTCAATTTGGCGACGTTGCGGGCGGCACCAGCGGCTCGTTCTACTTGGACGAGTTCATTACTTCGGGTTCCTATAACGGTCCGTGAGCGTACGGACAGACGTGGACTTTGAAGAGGCAACGTTGACGATGGGAGACGCATTAGCCGTTGGTATGTTGTTCTTGTAACTTATGTCCGCCGAGCCGTCGTTGCGGCTGGCACAACTTGTTTTCTCCGAGGAGGACATTATGAGACAGTGCTTACGATCCCGATTGCCGGTAGCAACCAGGTACCTGATTGCGAGCCTGTTGGTCATGGGGCTCATGGCGGCGCAGAATACTCAGGTCCTGGCGGCCACGCCGGTGGACCTGTATCAGAGCATGGAGAGCGGGAATAACGGCGACTTGTTGACTTCCACGATCATGAACGCGTCGAGCTATGGTACCAACTGGAGTTGGGCGGGAACGAATGGCAGCGTGTGGGTTTCCACGCGTTATGCCCATAACCTGCCCGGGCCGGTGAGCGTCAATGGGACGGTCTACAACGGCACGGGGAGCACGCGTACCTGGGTGTACAACTGCAACAACGCCATGAATTACGTTGAGGCGAACGACGGTGGCCACTATTCGAACATCACGGTCGCCGGCTTCTATACTACCGAGTCAACCTATGTCCAGGCGACCCAGTATGATACGGTGATCATGGAAAGCAATAATCCCACCTGGGCCGTCCTGCAAGTGGCGGAAAATCGACAGGGCAACGGCCACTATCCGAGCATCAACGCCCATGCGCACTACGGAACGGGGTCGACTTTCGGCAACAGCATCGACATCCAGGCCGCACACACCTATTGGTTTAACGTGAAGTATGACGGTGCGGCAGGGCAGTCCAAGGTCGCTATCTATGATCCGAGCAACGGTTATGCCCAGGTAGGGGCTACGTCCGTGGCGCAGGCGGAAGTGAACTACACCATGGACCGCGGTGTGAGGCTCGGCCGCGCCGATAACCACGGCAACGTGCCGGGCGACACCAGTCAGGCGTGGTTTGGCAACGTCATTGTCGACCATACCAACGGGGCCTGGCCGCTCCTGCCGACTAGCACGGACACGCCGACGGCCCCGCCGAACGTGTATGACGGAACGACCACCGGCGTGGAAACCCCCTACACCACCTCGACCACGCAGTTGTCGGCGAACTGGTCCGCGGCCAGTGATCCCACGAGCGGCATTACCGGCTACCAGTATGCTATCGGCACCACCGCGGGCGGCACCAATGTCGTCGCTTGGACAGCGCTGGGCAACGTCCTGACGGTGACCAAGACCGGCTTGAGCCTGACCAACGGGCAAAAATACTATTTCAGCGTGGAAGCCATCAACGGCGTGGGAACGGTAGGCCCCGCCACGAATTCCCCCGGGCAGACGGTAGACACCACTCCGCCGAGCGCGCCACCGGCCGTCTACGACGGAACCACCACCGGCGTGGAAACCTCGACCACCACCTCGACCACGCAGTTGTCGGCCAATTGGAGCGCCAGCACGGACTCGATCAGCGGCATCAGCGGCTACCAGTATGCCATCGGCACCACCGCCGGCGGCACCAACGTGGTCGGCTGGACCTCGGTGGGCAACGTGCTGTCGGTCACTAAGACGAGCTTGAGCCTGAGTGTGGGAACCACCTACTATTTCAGCGTGAAGGCCACGGACAACGCGGGCCTGGTCGGCAGCGCCACGAACTCCTCCGGCTGCACGGTGGTCAGCAGCGGCAGCACGATCTACTTCCAGGACAACTTCGAGAGTTGGTCCGTGTATGGCGGGGCGTGGAGTCCCCGTCCTCGGCGTGAACAGCAGCCATACGCTGAACACCGACACCGCCTATGCGGCGGCCGGCACGCACAGCCTGCAGCTTTTCGGCGTTGACACGGCGGGACCCATCGACGCCTCCTTGAGCAAGACCCTCAGCCCGACGGTCACCACCGACATCTACACGCGTTTCTACGTGTTTCTGCCGACCGGATATACGGCGGCCAACTCGGCTGTCACGCGAAGGTTGCTCCGCGTCTGGTGCGGGAGCAACCGCGGCCAGATGTCGCTGGAGGGCGGGAATCCGCTCATGGAGCAAATCGGCAACTGGGGTTCGGCGAAGTGGCCCAGCGCTGTCGGAAAATACCTGGCACTACATCGAGATGCACATCGCCCCGCCCTCGACGAGCACGCTCTTGGAGTTCTGGGTGGATGGTGTTAAGAACAGCACCACGCTGACGGCCAATTTCAGCGGCAGCACGGCGTTCAATCAAATCGATTTCGGCGACGTGTGTAACGGCTCCGGCACTGGAACCGCCACGTTCTATCTCGATGAGTTCATCGCCTCCAACGCGTATAACGGACCGGTGGGCAGCGACATACCCACCGCGCCTCCGGCCGTCTACGACGGAACCACCACCGGCGTGGAGACCTCGACGACCACTTCCACCACGCAGTTGTCGGCCAACTGGACCGCCGCCAGCGATCCCCAGAGCGGTATCACTGGTTATAAATACGCCATCGGCACCACGGCCGGCGGCACGAACGTGGTCGGCTGGACCTCGCTGGGCAATGTGCTCAGCGTCACCAAGACCGGGTTGAGCCTCAATGTGGGCACGACCTACTACTTCAGCGTCGAGGCGGTCAACGGTGTGGGAGTGACCGGCCCGGCCACCAATTCCAGCGGCTGCACCGTGACGAGTTCTTCCGCCTATTTCCAGGACAACTTCGAGAGTTGGAGTAGTTGGGGCGGACCCTGGAGCACGGTGGTGGGCGGATCGACGTCCACGATCAACACCAGCACAACGGAGGCAGCGAAAGGCACGCACAGCCTGATGGTGACAGTGCCCAACGGGGGCTACCTGGAGAAGAACATCAGCCCCACGATCAGCGGCGACACCTACACCCGCTTCTACGTGTTCCTGCCGACCGGCTGGGAGTCGGCGAATGAAGTGACCGTGGCGCTGCTGTACGTCTGTTACGGCAGCAGCGGCGCCGCAGGGCGCATTTCGCTACAGAACAACGGCAGCAGCGGCGGCCAGGTTTCCTTGCAGGAGACCAAGGGCTGGACGGGGACGTCTGGGCCGACGCTGACGGAGAACGCCTGGCACTACATCGAGATCCACGTGGGTCCGCCTTCGACCAGCACGATCTTGGAGTGCTGGGTGGACGGGACGAAGATTACGACGACCCTGTCGGCCAACTTTTCGGCCAGCGGCTGCACGCAGCTTCTGTTTGGCGACGTTTATGGATACGGCAACAGCGGGTCGTTGTACCTGGACGAGTTGATTACCTCGGGTTCCTATAACGGTCCCTGAGCGCACGGACAGACGTGGACGTTGAAGAGGCAACGTTGATGATGGGAGACGCATTAGTTGGTATGTTGTTCTTGTAACTTATGTCCGCGCAGCCGTAGTTGCGGCTGGCACAACCTATTTTCTCCGAGGAGGTCATTATGAGACAGTGCTTACGATCCCGATTGCCGGCGGCAGCCAAGTACCTGATTGCGAGCCTGTTGGTCATGGGGCTCATGGCGGCGCAGAATACTCAGGTCCTGGCGGCCACGCCGGTGAACCTGTATCAGAGCATGGAGAGCGGCAATAACGGCGACTTATTGACTTCCACGATCATGGACGCGTCGAGTTACGGTTCGGGATGGTCGTGGGCCATGCAGAGCGGCAGCATGTGGGTGTCGACGAGCTATCCCCACAACTTGCCCGGGCCGGTCAGCGTCAACGGGACAGTCTACAACGGTACGGGCGCCACCCGAACCTGGGTATACAACTGCAATAACGCCATGAATTACGTGCAGCTCAATGCGCCCGCAGACTTTACATCGGCCGTCACGGTAGCCGGCTATTACACGACCAACTCGAACTTCTCGCAGGCGACGCAATACGACACGGTTATCATGGAGGCGACCACCGGCATCGGTTTTGCCGTTATGCAGGTCGTCGTGGGCGGGGACGGCCACTACCCGTCCGTCCGTTCGCATTCCAAGGCGCCTTCGTCCAGCGGGCCAATAACCGTTTTTGGCCCCACCGTTGACATCAGTGCCGGTCATACTTATTGGTTCAACCTGAAGTATGACGTGGCGGGTGGACAAGCCATGGTTGCCATGTATGATCCCAGCAACAGTTTCAGCCTCGTCGGAACGTCAACTTCGGCGAACATCGCCAACGAGACCGTTCAAAGCTGGGTGCAGTTCGGCCGCGCCGATAACCACGGCAACGTACCTCAGGACACAGGACAGGCTTATTTTAGCCAGATCATTGTTGATAGCACCAACGCCGCGTGGCCGCTGCTGCCGACGAGCACGGACACGCCGACGGCCCCGCCGAACGTATATGACGGAACGACCACCGGCGTGGAAACGTCAACCACCACGTTAACGACCCAGTTGTCGGCCAACTGGACTGCCGCCAGCGATCCCCAGAGCGGCATCACTGGTTACAAATACGCCATCGGCACCACGGCCGGCGGCACGAACGTGGTCGGCTGGACCTCGCTGGGCAATGTGCTCAGTGTCACCAAGACCGGCTTGAGCCTGACGGTCGGCACGACCTACTACTTTAGCGTCGAGGCGGTCAACGGTGTGGGAACGACCGGCCCGGCCACCAATTCCAGCGGCTGCAAGGTGGTGACCGATATACCCACCGCGCCGCCCGCCGTCTACGACGGAACAACCACCGGCGTGGAGACCTCGACGACCACTTCCACCACGCAGTTGTCTGCCAACTGGACTGCCGCCAGCGATCCCCAGAGCGGCGTCACTGGTTACAAATACGCCATCGGCACCACGGCCGGCGGCACGAATGTCGTGGGCTGGACCTCGTTGGGTAATGTGCTCAGTGTCACCAAGACCGGGTTGAGCCTCAATGTGGGAACGACCTACTACTTTAGCGTCGAGGCGGTCAACGGCGTGGGAGCGACCGGCCCGGCCACCAATTCCAGCGGCTGCACGGTGGTCAGCAGCGGCAGCACGGTCTACTTCCAGGACAACTTCGAGAGTTGGTCCAGTTGGGGCGGGCCCTGGAGCAGCGTCGTGGGCGGATCGACGTCCACGATCAACACCAGCACAACTGAGGCGGCGGCAGGCACGCACAGCCTGATGGTGACGCTGCCCAACGGGGGCTACTTGGCGAAGAACATCAGCCCCACGGTCAGCGGCGACACCTACACCCGCTTCTACGTGTTCGTGCCCACCGGCTGGGAGGCGGCGAACGAAGTGACCGTAGCGCTGCTGTACGTCTGTTACGGCAGCAGCGGTACCGCAGGACGCATTTCGCTGATGAACAGCGGCACCAGCGGCGGCCAGGTCGCCTTGCAGGAGACCAAGGGCTGGACGGGGACGTCTGGGCCGACGCTGACGGAGAACGCCTGGCACTACATCGAGATCCACGTGGGTCCGCCTTCGACCAGCACGATTTTGGAGTGTTGGGTTAACGGGACGAAGATTACGACGACCCTGTCGGCCAACTTCTCGGCCAGCGGCTGCACGCAACTTCTGTTTGGCGACGATTATGGATACGGCAACAGCGGGTCGCTCTACCTCGATGAGTTTATCTGCTCCAACACGTATAACGGACCGGTGGGCAGCGACATACCCACCGCGCCGCCCGCCGTCTACGACGGAACCACCACGGGAGTCGAGACGTCGACCACCACGTCAACCACGCAGTTATCGGCCAACTGGACTGCCGCCAGCGATTCCCAGAGCGGTATCACTGGTTACAAATACGCCATCGGCACCACGGCCGGCGGCACGAATGTGGTGGGCTGGACCTCGCTGGGCAATGTGCTCAGCGTCACCAAGACCGGGTTGAGCCTCAATGTGGGCACGACCTACTACTTCAGCGTCGAGGCGGTCAACGGTGTGGGAGTGACCGGCCCGGCCAAGAATTCCAGCGGCTGCACCGTGACGAGTTCTTCAGTGTATTTTCAGGACAACTTCGAAAGTTGGAGTAGTTGGGGCGGGCCCTGGAGCACGGTGGTGGGCGGATCGACGTCCACGATCAACACCAGCACAACGGAGGCGGCGAAAGGCACGCACAGCCTGATGGTGACGGTGCCCAACGGGGGCTACCTGGAGAAGAACATCAGCCCCACGATCAGCGGCGACACCTACACCCGCTTCTACGTGTTCCTGCCGACCGGCTGGGAGTCGGCGAACGAAGTGACCGTGGCGCTGCTGTACGTCTGTTACGGCAGCAGCGGCGCCGCAGGACGCATCTCGCTACAGAACAACGGCAGCAGCGGCGGCCAGGTTTCCTTGCAGGAGACCAAGGGCTGGACGGGGACGTCTGGGCCGACGCTGACGGAGAACGCCTGGCACTACATCGAGATCCACGTGGGTCCGCCTTCGACCAGCACGATTTTGGAGTGCTGGGTTGACGGGACGAAGATTTCGACGACCCTGTCGGCCAACTTCTCGGCCAGCGGCTGCACGCAACTTCTGTTTGGCGACGTTTATGGATACGGCAACAGCGGGTCGTTGTACCTGGACGAGTTGATTACCTCGGGTTCCTATAACGGTCCCTGAGCGCACGGACAGACGTGGACGTTGAAGAGGCGACAGTGGCGATCGGAGGCTTCGGCCGCACTGAGCGGCAAGCCGGGAACAACAGCGCGGCTTGACGCTCGGTACGCCGGTGCCGGCGGCGGATCGCCGACAGGTTCGGATTCAGCGTAACGATTAGTAACGCGCGGTGGTTGGTCGCGGCTCTGTCGCACTATCGAGCCCTGGCCCGGACCACGCTGCGCCGATGCGAGGCGGCCCGGACGACGCGTGTCGCAACGGGCCATCAGGAGGTTTGGCCACGTTCCGTTCCATTTCTTTTTCAGGGGAGATCTTTCGATGAAGTCGCAAAGGTTCCTGGCGATGTTGGTGACTGCCACCCTGGCAGCGTTGGTTGTGGTTTTTTCCTCGGCGGGGGTCGCTTGGGCGGCCACGTGGACTGCCGCGAGTTGCTCATATACGGACGTGAGCAACGCGATTAACGAAGCGAGTTCCGGCGACACGGTCATCGTGCCAAGCGGATCGGCGACCTGGAGCAGTTCGCTCTCGATCACCAAGGGGCTCATCGTCAAGGGGGCGGGGATCGGCCAGACGGTCATCACGGGCAACATTACGAATCAGTACGTCGGGGTCGTCACGTATTCGCCCGCGAACCCGTCGTTGAACGAGCCATTCCGGCTCACCGGTTTTACGATCAATGCCAATTCCATGTCGAACGGTGTTTACATCGCCAACACCAGCACGACGGTGGCCATTTCTCAAATCCGCGTTGACCACAATAAGATCGAGTATGCGGGCGGCAGCAATGCCAATCGGGGAATCCGCCGCATGGGCATGATCTACGGCGTCTTCGACAACAACGCGTTCATCGAGGGACAGGCGAACTCGGAAGGCGCTGCAACGGGCGGTCCGGATTGGGCCCTTGAGAGCCTGACTTTCGGCACCGCGAACAACATCTTCTACGAAGACAACACGTTTACGAACACCACCTTGCGGCCGTTTGTCGACGGCGAGCAAGGCGGACGGCGTGTGATGCGGTACAACACTTGCACCAACACGACAGTCAGCGAGTACCCGTGTTGCGACGCCCACGGCAATCAGCCCGGCGCGCTATACGCGATGATGGTCTTGGAGACCTACGGCAACGTCTTCAATCTTGGTTCGGGCACGGGGGACATGTTGGACCAACGAGGCGGCAACGCACTGTGTTTCTTCAATCAAGTCAACTCGGGCTCCGCCCCCTACATGCAGGTCCGTGACGAGTATAACGACAACCTGACGGGGGAAGGCTACGTCCAGAAGCCGAACAATTCCTACTATTGGAACAACCGCTACAATGGAACCCTCTTCGGAACGTCGGTGCCCATCGAAGAGACGGGAACGGCGACCGGCGGCGGCAGCAACTACCTCAGCGTCGCCAGCGCCAGCAGCAGCCTCGAGGACGGCCGCTACGGGATCATGATCACGTCCGGCACAGGCAGCGGCCAGTGCGCCAACATCACCGGCGGCACCTCCACCCAGTACAACGTCTCGCCCAACTGGACCACCATTCCCGATAGCACGTCGCACTATTCCATCAACGCCGATTGGCAATATAACGGCTTGGTGGAGAACGTCAATTTCTTTAACGATCAGACGCCGAATTTCAACGGCACCGTAGGTTGCGGGTGCGGGCCGTTGTCGTCCCGCCCCTCGACCTGCTCGGTGGGCGTGGGCTATTGGGCCACGAACCAAACCTGCACGCAGGTGTCCAGCGCGAATTGCGGCCCGCATCCCTCGGCGCCGCTGTCCGGCACATTCTACAAGTGCACGGCCACAAATACCTGGACGTCCTACTATACTCCTTATACGTATCCGCATCCTTTGCGCGTCTCCGGCCCGGTCGCGGATTCTCCGCCCACCGCACCGCCCGCCGTGTACGACGGCACGACCACCGGCGTGGAAACGTTGACCACCACGTTGACGACCCAGTTGTCGGCCAACTGGAGCGCCTCCAGCGATCCTGTGAACGGCATCAGCGGCTACCAATACGCGATTGGCACGAGCGCCGGCAGCACAAACGTGGTCGGCTGGACCTCGCTGGGCAATGTGCTCGCTGTCACCCAGACCGGGTTGAGCCTCAATGCGGGAACGACCTACTACTTCAGCGTGAAGGCTGTTGACGGCGAGGGGATCATCGGTTCCGCCACGAACTCCTCTGGCTGCAAAGTGGTAGCCGACATACCCACCGCGCCGCCCGCCGTCTACGACGGAACGACCACCGGCGTGGAAACGTTAACCACCACGTTGACGACCCAGTTGTCGGCCAACTGGACTGCCGCCAGCGATCCCCAGAGCGGTATCACCGGTTACAAATACGCCATCGGCACCACGGCCGGCGGCACGAACGTGGTCGGCTGGACCTCGCTGGGCAATGTGCTCGCTGTCACCAAGACCGGGTTGAGCCTCAATGTGGGAACGACCTACTACTTCAGCGTCGAGGCGGTCAACGGTGTGGGAGCGACCGGCCCGGCCACGAATTCCAGCGGCTGCACGGTAGTCAGCAGCGGCAGCACAGTCTACTTCCAGGACAACTTCGAGAGTTGGTCCGTGTATGGCGGGGCGTGGAGCTCCGTCCTCGGCGTGAACAGCAGCCATACCCTGAACACCGACACCGCCTATGCGGCGGCCGGCACACACAGCCTCCAGCTTTTCGGCGTCGACACGGCGGGACCCATCGACGCCTCCTTGAGCAAGACCCTCAGCCCGACGGTCACCACCGACATCTACACGCGCTTCTATGTGTTTTTGCCGACCGGATATACGGCGGCCAACTCGGCTGTCACGCGAAGGTTGCTCCGCGTCTGGTGCGGGAGCAACCGCGGCCAGATTTCGCTGGAGGGCGGGAATCCGCTCATGGAGCAAATCGGCAACTGGGGTGCGGCGGAGTGGCCCAGCGCAGCTGTCGGAAAATACGTGGCACTACATCGAGATGCACATCGCCCCGCCCTCGACGAGCACGCTCTTGGAGCTCTGGGTGGATGGTGTTAAGAACAGCACCACGCTGACGGCCAATTTCAGCGGCAGCACGGCGTTCAATCAAATCGATTTCGGCGACGTGTGTAACGGCTCCGGCACTGGAACCGCCACGTTCTATCTCGATGAGTTCATCGCCTCCAACGCGTATAATGGACCGGTGGGCAGCGACATACCCACTGCGCCGCCCGCCGTCTACGACGGAACCACCACCGGTGTGGAGACCTCGACGACCACTTCCACCACGCAGTTGTCGGCCAACTGGACGGCCGCCAGCGATTCCCAGAGCGGTATCAGTGGTTACAAATACGCCATCGGCACCACGGCCGGCGGCACGAACGTCGTGGGCTGGACCTCGCTGGGCAATGTGCTCAGTGTGACCAAGACCGGGTTGAGCCTCAATGTGGGCACGACCTACTACTTCAGCGTCGAGGCGGTCAACGGTGTGGGAGTGACCGGCCCGGCCACCAATTCCAGCGGCTGCACCGTGACGAGTTCTTCCGCCTATTTCCAGGACAACTTCGAGAGTTGGAGTAGTTGGGGCGGGGCCTGGAGCACGGTGGTGGGCGGATCGACGTCCACGATCAACACCAGCACAACGGAGGCGGCGAAGAGCACTACGCACAGCCTGAAGGTGACGCTGCCCAGCGCGGGCTACTTGGAGAAGAACATCAGCCCCACGATCAACGGCGACACCTACACGCGATTCTACGTCTTCCTGCCCACCGGCTGGGAGGCCGCGAACGAAGTGACCGTGCCGCTGCTGTACGTCTGTTACGGCGGCACCGGTACAGCAGGGCGCATCTGCCTTGAGAACAATGGGTCGAGTGGCGGCCTCGTTTGCTTGGAGGAGACCAAGGGCTGGACGGGAACGTCCGGGCCGACGCTGACGGAGAACGCCTGGCACTCGATCGAGATGCACATCGGCCCGCCTTCCACCAGCACGACCTTGGAGTGCTGGGTGGATGGGACGAAGTTTACGACGAGCCTGACGACCAACTTCTCGTCCAGCGGCTGCACGCAGCTTCAATTCGGCGACGTTGCAGGCGGCAACAGCGGGTCGTACTACCTGGACGAGTTCATCTGTTCCGGTTCCTATAACGGTCCCTGAGCAATAGGCCCTGCGTTACATTGTGCGAGTAGTGTCGGCTTTCGACCTGACCGTGCAGATCGCCCGGTCTACGGACGAATGGTCGCCAGCGGTCACGCGAATTACGGAGGTCTTGGGCCTCGACGATAAAATAACCGCCGTTCCGCCGCATGCTGTACGAGCAAGGAACCGGTGATATAATGCATCCCACGGAGGGCGTTGGAGAGAAGGCGTGGGGCGAGAGCACGAATTGCCTGATGTGAACCCCTCGCTGGAGTGGCTTCGGTTGCGGTGGCAGTTGCGCTGCCATCCCAACAAGGAGTTGCCGCGCCGACGAACCGCGGAGAGTGCAACATGACTCGCACGATGCTGATAGCGTGCCTGCCGTGGCTGGCGCTGCTGGTGGCGTCGGTCTTGCTCCTCTACCTGTTGGCCCGCGCCAGCCGGGCGCGGTTGGAGTTAGGCCGCTTGCGGCGGCTTCACGCCGACGAGTTCGGCGCGGTGGAAAGCCTGAGCTTCGTGCTTACGCTGCCGCTGTTCATCTGGGTTCTGATGTTCATCGTGCAGGTGAGCCAGTTGATGATCGGCCAGATCGTGGTCGAATACGCGGCGATCGCGGCGGCGCGAGCGGCCGCGGTGTGGCTTCCCGCGCGGGTCGTTGATAGTGACGGGTTCGTCGAATCGTGGAACTGCTGCCGCGGATACGATTGGAACAATCCGTTGAACGTCGATCCGTCGCCCCAGATCCCCTTCACGGGCCCGCAGCCCGGCGGCAAGATCCACGTGTTTGACTACGATACCGGCCAACCAGGCGACTATAACGACGTCAACAAGAGTAAATACAAGAGGATACGCATGGCTGCGGCGTTGGCGTGTCTTTCGATCTCGCCGTCGCGGAGCCTTCCGGGCGTCTCCTCCCAGCCGGCGCCGAAGGTTGTTGACGCCTTGGCCGGCGCGTATGCGGCGATGACGGGCAAATGCGACGACATGGAGAAGACGCGCCTGTCGAACAAACTGGCCTACACATTATTCCAGGTCAACCCGTACCAGCAGGCAGGCCCCACGGAAGACACACTCACCGTGAATGTGGAGTTCTACCATTCCAACGAGGAATTCCCGTTGGCCGTGCCAATGCCCTTTCTGCCCGGGCAAGTGGTGGCCGGGGTTTATCCCGACCTGTATGAATACGTCCAGGAGCAAGAACTCGGCTGGCAAGACGCGATCACGGTGCGGGTCAGGTACAACCTCGCCCTGCTGCCCGGACCGGGGCGGTTGCTTGCCACGTGGCAGGGCAAGACGCCGCCGATAGCCGGCATTACTGCGGGCACGGGACAAGCTGATAAGGTGGCGAGTGAGAAAGCGACGAAGACAGCCAACGTCTATACCGACGTTTACACCTATGCGCTCACCGCCGTGGCGACCATGGGCATGGAAGGCGAGAAACCGGCCTATGCACACTACAACCTTCCCCCCTATCAGTAGCAAGATGGGTCGCCGTTGCGGCCGTGGCGCCGCGCTTGGCCCGCCGCTGCCACCGCGACCAGGGCGGCTCGATCACGTTCTTGACGGTGTTCGCCGCGCTGGTGTTGACCTTTCTCTTGGGGATGGTGCTCAACGTCGGGCGGCAGGTGGACGGCAAGCTGCGGATGCAAAATGCGGCGGACGCGGCGGCCTATTCGGGCGGCCTGGTGTTGGCCCGGGCGATGAACTCGCTGGCCTTCACGAACCGCCTGCTGTGCGAAGTGTTCGCCATGACGTCGATCCTGCGCGAGGGGCACGAACGCAATTCCGATCGCTATGTGCCCGACATCCTGGCGGCATGGAAGAACATCGCGGTCGTGTTTCAAGGCTCCAGTTTTCCGAAGTTCCAGAAATTGGGCGCCGCCATTCCCGCCAAGGCGGACGCGGAACAGACTTTGGTGACGGCGCTGAGCAGTTGGATGGCGGCGTTGGCGGATGGCCCGCCCGATCATCCCGAGCAGGGCGCGCGAGTGATGGTGGAGTCAATCCTCAGCGAACATTGGATTACCAAATACCAGACGGCGATCGTCCTGAATGCCGCCGGCATGGCGCAAGAAGCCGCGACGACCGTGGCGACGGACGATGGCAAACCCAACAATGGGCGAGGCACGATGACCGCCACGTTGTGGCGGATGGGGACCGCGCAGCAGGTGAGCGGCGACCTGCGCGATTGGCTCATCGTCGATCCCAACGGCGATCCGACCGCCGCCGCGCCCGGTGGCGGACCGTCGCCGGCCAACCCGATCCCGACTCCGGCGGCCCGCCGCAACGATTTCGCCCGCGACTACCTGAAATGGTGGAATGACCAAATACTGGGCTTCTGCAACGTTGGCGCGAGGATGTCCGAATTCGGCCTTCTTTGGCAACACTTCACTTGCGGTCAGCTCCAGAAGCTGGAGCAAGAATACTCCGACAGCAACCTTCCCTTCGCGCTGAGACCGGATGTGGAAAGCCTGTTTCTGCCCGATGTGTATAAGCTGCCCGCCGACTACGAAGCTCCTGCAGACCAGTACTTTACGTTCCTGGGCGTGACTACATGGCCGAAGGCGGTCGAGCTGATACCGGGGCTCTTCCAGAACCCGATTCCCGGCGACTCGATCGCCTTCGCCGAGTGTCGCGTGCTGGTGCCGACGTCGCGGTTGGTGTGGGTGCAGCCGGTGCCGCCGCCGCCACCGTTCCCCATGGGCGGGGCGCCCCGCTATCAGTGGCCGTCGAGCCCGGCGCCGCCTTCCGGCGCGGCAATGTGGCAGCCGGGTCGGCAACCGGGGGTCGAAATGAACCCAATCAACGGCTGGCCCGCACCCCAGCAATGGAACCTCTTCAATCAGCACTGGACGTGCCAGCTCGTGCCGGCGGGCTCGTCGTGCGACCCCACCCTCGCCAGCACGGAGGCCGGCCAGGTGGTGGCGATCCTCCAGTATTTCGTGCCGGGGCTCAGCGGCCTTAAATCCGAGCACTTGCAGCAAATCAGCTACCATTAGGCGAGGAACGGACGCATGAGCACCGCGGTTCGGAAGGCAGGGTTTTGTGGCGCAGGCGTCTCACCTGCCACCAAAGAATGCAGGCGAAACGTGTGCCGCCCCCCGTCGCAGCCGAGACGCCGGCACCACGATGAGAACCGTCGCGGGCTGGCGCCTTTGGAGCTTGTTCTCGCGCTGCCGATCTTGCTGTTCCTGATGGCCCTGATGGTCAACGCGGGCGCAGCCACCTCGTGGAAGGTCCGTGCGTTGGGGGTTGCACGTAATTCGCTTTGGGCGAACCGGTCGCCGACCCCGGGCGCCGACTTTGGGCCGGCCGCCGATTTTCGCTCGACGGCCGATTTTCCGTCGCCGACCTTCTGGCCCCCCGGCAGTGTGCCTGACCCCGTCCTCCAACCGCCAAATGGAGACTTGGGCGGCCCGTCAATTGCTACCTACCCGTTAGGCCCGACGTCGGTCGTGAACCCTTCGGTCGACATTCTGGATCCGGCTCTCGGCGTGAGTGGGGTGTCCGACAGCCTGACGCGCCGTTTCCCTTTGCTCACGAGGGTGGGGCCGTACACGCTCAATGCACACGCGGAATTGTTGCAAGACACGTGGGCCTTCACATGGATGGATCTGGCAGCCAACCACAGCTTTCGCATCCCGCTTGTCTATGCGCCCCAGACCAACTCGCAACAGCAGGAGACAGCCGCCAATGCCTACAGTGCCGCGCGGCAGACCATCATTCAGATGCTGACGGGCAGTACGGATCTTTGGCCGTTGGACCAAGATCAGGATATTATCACCTATGGCGCGATGATTCGTCAGGTGGATCCAAATTGGAACATCAAACAGGACTTTGTTGAGGTGCCGTACCTGGGGTGCACTTTGGACAGTGGCTCAGTCAACGGTGAGGTCGCAAAATTGATCAACAAAATTCAGGGAAGCGAAAATCCCCACGTTCAACAGTATAGCGCGAACGATGACCGAGCCGACAGGCGGGGGGATCGACGACGGCAAACAACACGGATTCCTCGACCTCTACGAAAAGGCCCTTCAGGTCAATCCGGGCTTGGCGCCGGCACTCCAGCCATACATCAATGAGTTGCAGTCGTTTCTGGCGAGCCTGCCGCCGTAATGATGTGCGAGCAGAAAGCGAAGAACACCTCGGAAAACGGTCGCACCCAGCGGCTGGCCTGATGCCAACGGGGACTGGCTCCGCAACGGCTTGCATCATTGCTCGACCCGAACCACTACTTGTTGCGGCGCCTGTCCCCGTTTTCATCGCCCTAGCAGATCCTACCGTTGTCCGAAAGTACGATCACCCTTAGCATCGTTTACCGTGAATGGATCGCAGACGCAGGAAAGACCGAATACCGGGTGATTGCGAGTTTCCAGACAATTCCTCCGGCAACAAGGAGACTCCCCACGGAGCCAAGCGGCGGGGCCGCGACGGTTATGCCGCGATCGCCGTCTGCGGCCTGCTGTTGCTGATGGTGGCGATCGTCTTCTGTCAGACGCTCGGCTTCGATTTCGTCAATTATGATGACGGGATTTACGTTTTCGGGAACTCACATTTAAAGCAAGGCCTGACACGTGACGGGCTCGCGTGGGCATTCACGACCACCGATTGCACCAACTGGCATCCGCTCACATGGCTCTCTTATCTGGTCGATTATCAACTCTACGGCCTGAATCCGCGCGGATATCATCTGACGAACGTGCTGCTACATGCCGCCGCGGCGATCGCCTTATTCCTGGTCCTTTGGCAAATGACCGGAGAACTTTGGCTGAGCGGCTTCGTGGCCGCTATCTTCGCTGTCCATCCTTTGCGGGCGGAATCGGTTGCGTGGGTAGCCGAGCGAAAAGACGTGTTAAGCGGTTTGTTCTTCATGCTGACCCTGGCCAGCTATGTGGGCTACGTCCGGCATTCCTTTTCGCTTCTTCGCTATCTACTAGTGATCACGATCTTCGCGTTGGGGCTGATGGCCAAGCCGATGCTGGTGACGCTGCCCTTGGTGCTGCTGCTGTTGGACTATTGGCCGCTGAAACGCACGAGGTTTCTCGCCGCGGATGATTTGCCGGTCGGGCCGGCGCGAGTCAGCTCGACGAAATTGCTCTTGGAAAAGCTGCCGCTACTGGCCTTTTCGGCAGCTTCGTGTGTCATCACGCCATTGGCACAGGGAAGGGCAGTTGCTCGATTGGATGCCATTCCTTTTTCGGCGCGGATAGGCAACGCCCTGATCGCGTATGTAACTTACTTGAGACAGTTCTTTTTCCCCACGGGCCTGGCAGCCTTCTATCTCTATGAAGGGGACAATTTGGTGGCGTGGCGCTGCGCGTGCGCCGCGATTTTCTTGGCAGTGATCTGCATCGCCGTCGTTGCCGGGAGACGAAATTATCCCTATCTCTTTGTCGGATGGTACTGGTATCTGGGGATGCTCGTGCCGGCGATCGGTTTGGTGCAGGTCGGCGCCCAGTCGATGGCCGACCGGTACACGTACCTGCCACAAATCGGGTTGGCAATCGGGGTAGCCTGGGGGACGAAGCATGTTGCACAGGCTTGGCTCGGCCGAGGTTGGACGTGGGGTGTCGGTTCCGCATCGCTCATCCTGGTCATCTTGATGGGCTGGACTTGGCAACAAACGTCGTATTGGCAAAATGGCGTCACGCTCTGGGATCGCGTTTTGCACTGCACCGAAGCCAACGCCATTTCCGAATGCAATTTCGGCTGCGCACTGATGAAACGCGGCGGGACCAACGAGGCCATCGACCATCTCCGAGCCGCCCTGAAATTTAATCCACACCTTGCCGAGGCGCACGCCGCCCTTGGGTATGCCTTGGGCCGTTCCGCGCAGGTCGACGAAGCCATCGAGCACTATCGAGATGCCGTCGCCTTCGCGCCCGACTCTGCGGACACAGAAAACGATTGGGGAATGCTGTTGCTGCAAAAGAACAGGGTCGATGAAGCAGTGGGTCATTTCCAGGCAGCGATCCGACTCAAGCCTGATGACCTGAGAGCACTCGTCAATTTAGGCATTGCTTACTTCCGCCAAGGGCACATCCGCGAGGCCGTGGCTCAGTACTCGAAGGCTCTGGATCTCGATCCCGGCTTCGCCATCGCCTACAGCAATCGAGGCGTCGCTCTGTTTGCGGAAGAACGAACCGATCAGGGGATGGCGGAATGCCGCAAGGCCGTCGACCTCAGCCCCGACGACGCCGACTGCCACTACAATCTGGGCGTTGTCCTTCATCGGCAACACCGCGCGGATGAGGCGATGGCGGAGTTCAAGACGGCCCTGCGACTAAAACCCGACTTTACCGATGCACACAGCAGGCTGGCCATGCTGCTGGCGGCAGGGGGGCAGATTGACGACGCCATCGCTCACTACCAGAACGCCTTGCAGACCCAGCCCGATTACGTGGAGGTCCACAACAATCTCGGCAGTTTGCTGGCGAAGCGCGGCCAGGTTGACGAGGCAATCATCCACTTCCGAAGGGCGGTGGCAATCAATCCTAGATATGCCAACGCCTACTTCAACCTGGGCAACTCACTGGCTGGCCAGGGGATGCTGGCCGAGGCCCTCAGCGAATATCGCAAGGGATTGGAAATCTCCCCCGACGCCGCAGCGCACAACAGCTTCGGCCAGCTCTTGTTCCGCGCCGGGCGGGTCGACGACGCCATCGCCCATTTCGAAGCAGCCCTGAAGATTCTGCCCGGCTACGGCGAAGCCCGAGAGAATCTCGCCAGTGCCCTCAACGCGAGGGAAGATGCCAAGAAGAAAGCGACCCCATAACGGTGGCCTGGTGAAAACGGGGACTGGCTCCGCAACGGTTTGCATTATGGCTCAATCCGAACCACTATTCGTTGCGGTGCCTGTCCCCGTTTTCATCCGAGGGAGAGATTTCGCGGTAGGGAGAACCGCTCTGGTAAAGCTGGATGCGTTGCCGCAGGGCATCGGCCAGGGCATCGTTCTTCTGCGCCGTCGCCAAGGCGAGGGCACGCTCGGCGGTCTTCACCGCCTCGGAAAAATGCCCCCCCTCGGCATAGGCGGCGGCCAGCGTGTCCAACGTGTTCGCCTCGCCGTGGGACAGTTCCACGGCACGTGTGGCCAGCGTCGTCGCCTGAGCGCCTTCGCGAAATCGAGGGTTGGGATGCGTCGCCCGAATTCGGGCGATGTTGTTGAGAATCTCCGGCCGATCGGGTTCCAACCGCAAGGCTTCCTCATACAATGCCAATGCCTCGTCGGTCTTTCCCTCCTCTTTCAATAACGACGCCAGGTTGAAACGCGCCCTGGCACTGCCTGCCTCCAGCCGCAGTGCCTCGCGAAGCTCTCCTTCCGCTTCCTCCCATTTCCTCTGCCGAATCAGCAGCAGGCCCAATTGAGTATGGCCCCGAGCGTCTTGGGGATTCCGACGGAGTACCGCCTGGTAGTGCGAGAGAGCCTCGTCGAGCTTGCCCTGGCGGACAAGCAGATTGGCCAGATTGCCATGCGCCTCCGCGTATTCCGGCTGGGCTTCCAGGGCGCTGCGGTAGTGGACTTCAGCAGCGTCGAGTTGCCCCAGGTTCACAAGCGCGTTTCCCATGTTGTTGTGAGCTTCTACGTGGTTCGGCTCGATCTCCAGAACCTCTTGATACTGGGCCAGAGCCTCACCCCAGCGGCCGCCTTCGGCCAAACAGTTGCCCAGGGCGTACCGTGCTTCGACGTAGCGGGGCTTGATTTCCACGGCCTTCTGAAAGTGGGCCAACGCTTCGTCCGCCCGCCCCCGAGCGGCCAGGGCCAAACCAAGCTTGCAGTGCGTCGCCGCGTCGTTCGGTTGGAGCGCCAACGCCTTGCCGTACTCCGCGATCGCCTCCTCCAACCGCCCAAGAACCGCCAGAATCGCTCCCAGATTGTAGTAGGCTTCCGCATATTTAGGGTCGATCTCTGTTGCTTTGCGAACATTGACGATGGCTTCGTCAGTGGATTTGCGGGCAGCTAAGGCCAGGCCGAGATGATTGTAGGCCGGGGCTAATTTGGGGTCGATTTCCAATGCGTGCCGGTATTGTCCAATTGCCTCGTCCATCTGTCCCGAACGAGCTAGCGCGAGACCGAGGTTGTAGCTGGCTTCGGCGTACGTGGGTTGGATTTCCAGGGCCCGCTGATAACGGGCAATCGCCTCGCCAAGGCGTCCGAGACGGGCCAGCGCCAACCCCATGTTGTAGTGGGCCGCCGCAAAACTGGGGTTCACGTTCAGGGCTTTTTGGTATTGGACAAGCGCCTCGTCGGTCCGCCCGAGATCCGCCAGGGCGACGCCGAGGTTGCTGTGCGCGTCCGGATTCTCGGGCTCGATTTCGAGTCCTTTATGGTACTCGCTCAGCGCCTCGTCGAAATGCGACTGGACCGAAAGAATATTCCCCAGGTTGAAATGAGCGTTGGCGTTCTGAGGATTGACTCGAGGGACCGGTGCAATTGCTCCAAGGCCTCATCGACCTTTCCCTGTTTGAATAGAATAACGGAGATATTATTCCGAGCCATCCAGCAATCCGCGTTCTCGGCGATCGTCGTACGGTAAAGCGCCTCGACGTCGGAGTACATTTGGCATTGTCGCCACGTGAGTCCCCCCAGGGCAGCCAATAGCCCCAAACACGCGGCGTAACCCGCCGGCCGATTCCAGAGCCCCCAACGATCGAACAACCGTGCCGCGCCGCCTGCCGCCAATGCGACGATTCCCAGACTTGCCAGGTATTGGAAGTGATCGGCCACGAACGAATAGATGAAGGGAAACACATTGCAAAAGCCGAGCACGGGGAACAGCGTGCCGATGAAGAACAGAAAACCGGCCAGCGGTCCCCGCCATCGCCGCCGCACGGCCCACAACAGCCCCAGCAGCAGCAACGCCGCCAAGGGGAATACGTATTGCCACCACACGGCTTGGCTCACGTGCCAGCGAGGATAGATGAAGATCAATTCCCGCGGCCAGAACAGTTTGCCCAAGTAGAACCAGATCGCTCGCCCCGCGATCAAGCAGCGATCGACCGGCGTGAGGTCGAACGCCGCTCCTTCGGCCCCGATCAGCTTGCGCTCGACCCAGGCCGTGAAAAGCCCGGCCACGGCGCCGATCGCGAAAAATGGCACGAGCGGCGCGACGTCCCTTTTCCACGACAATCGTCCGCGCTGCCACCAGAAGATCACCAACAGCCCGGCCGGCAGCGTGGCGGTTACGGTCTTGCTCAGCAGTCCCAGCACGAACAGCGCCAACGCCGCCAGGTAGAGCGGCGTCCGCCGCGTCCGGTCGAACCGCAGGTAGATCAGCATGGCCCCCAGGTAGAACACGGCCGAGAGCGTGTTTTTCTGTTCCGTAATCCAGGCCACCGATTCGACCTGCACCGGGTGGAGGGCGAAAATGGCCGCCGCCAGATAGGCCCCCGGAACCTTCAGTCGCCGCAGGACGAGTGCCACCAACACGGCCGCTGCCGCGTGCAGCAAGATATTCGCCAGATGATAGCCGAGCACCGCATCGCCCCAAAGCTTGTGCTCGAACCAGAAGGTGCTGTGCAGCAGCGGGTAGTACTGTTGTGTGGCCCCCAGGTCGAACCATATCCGGTATAGCCCCTGCCAGGATTGCAACTCGGGACGCGTGACGTGTTTGTCGTCGTCCCAGATGAGCGCGCCACGCCACACCGGTTGATACAGTAGGACCACCGCTGCCAACAGCGCGGCGACAAAACACCAATCCCTAACGCTCCACGGCCCGGCGGCACTCGTGGCGACCCCCGGGAGGATCGGCGCTCTTGATCGGTCGCCGCGATTTACGTCGCTCTCGCGCGGCGATTGCCGTGGACGGGTCATACCACGATGCTTGCCTCGGACCATCACCCACGTCCTCAGTGCCGCTGGATTGCCCGCTTCTTAGTGGTTGACAACGCGTCCCCTTTCAGCGCGCGAGGTAGGGGCCGAGGGGCCTCGAATTCAACGTTCATTGCCATCGCCAGGCAACGAGTTGCCGCCGCCGGCCAGCATGAGGCGAGCCAAGGTTTGCGCGAGTGCATCCAACGATTGTCGGTCGGGCAAGGTTATTGTTAACCGTTGACGGCCTGAAACATCCTCCTCCACGCATCCGGCCAGGCGATCACGGACTTGCGCGACCAGTGGTTCGGCGGGCGTTTGCGAAGCGTTTTGCGAAACCAACTCGCCAAGAAAGTTGAATACGGCCCCCAACATCTCGCCGCCGGCAGCGGCAACACGATCACGGCGATCGCCGGCGGGCACAACTTGGGGAGCTACCTCTTCTCGTTTCGTCACATCCACCGGCGCCTCGGGTTTCGCGCCCAACAACACTTCCAGACGCCGCCGCAACTCCTCGACTCCGCTCTTGAAGTCCACCTGGCTCACATCCGAGTCAGGATCCAGCGCCGCCAGGGCCAAATCATGCTTGGCCGATAGGGTGCCCAACAGGCTCTCTTCAATCGTCTCTTCCGTGACGAGAATATACACTTGCACCGGCTGGTTCTGCCCCATGCGATGCGCGCGGCCGATGCGTTGTTCGAGCACCGCCGGATTCCACGGCAAATCGACATTGATGACCGTGTTCGCCGCTTGCAGGTTCAGGCCCGTGGAGCCGGCGTTGGTCGTGATGAATAGTCGGCATTGCGAATCGTCTTGGAAACGATTGACGATTTGCTGGCGTTTCTTCTGTGGCACGGAGCCGTCCAGCCGCACGAAATCGATCTTTCGTTTCCTCAGCAGCGGCTCAATCAAGCCGAGCATTGTCGTCCACTCGGAGAACAGAAAGCGCCTTGCAGCCTGGCTCGGCAAACAATCCATCGAACAACTCGTCGAGATATGCCAATTTGCTCGAATACCCGGGCTTTTCTTTGTTGACCAGGAACGTGCTGTTCGCCGACATCCGGCACATCAGCAATGCTTTCTGCAGTCGCAGCAGATCCATCTCCGAAATGTATCGCTTTCGGGCGATCATCGACGCCACCTGCATGTGCGAAGCGTGCATCACCGATTGCTCATCCGTCGGTGGAATGCGGACGATCTCGTTGGTTCGCGGCGGCAATTGCTGAAGCACCGAATCTCGCGTGCGGCGAAGCAGTATGGGACGCAAGTTGCCTCGCAATTGGTCGAGATTCTTATAACCCAGTACTTTCCCGTTCTCGTCAACGATGCGATGCCGATGGAAGAATCGAAACGCGGGCGGCAAACGACGGTCGTCGACAAACTGCACCACCGAATACAGCTCGTCGAGCCGGTTTTCCAGCGGCGTGCCGCTGAGGACCAGTGCAAACGGCGATTTCAGGCCCTTGATGATTCTGGCCGTCTTCGACTCCCAATTCTTGATCCGCTGCCCTTCGTCCAAGACAATCAGATCCCATCGCACTTGCTCGATCGCCAAGATATCGCGCAACACCTGCTCATAGTTGCAGACGGTGAAGAAAGAATCGTTGTCGTAGCTTCGGGCGCGTTTCGGCCGCGCCGCCGGTGACAAGCTGAACGCCACGGTCGGAAAATCGGTGGATTTCGTTGCGCCACTGCGATTTGAGCGAAGCGGGACAGACAACGAGCACACGGCTGATGCCGGCCTCGCGGGCGAGAATCTCGGCAACGCCGACGCCTTGGATCGTCTTGCCCAGGCCCATGTCGTCGGCGAGAACCGCGCGACCGACGCCTGCCGCAAAAGCGATGCCGTCGAGTTGGTAGGGCAGCAGCTCGACTTTGAGAAGCCCTTTGCGGAGTGAATGCCGTGCCGGATCCTTGCGAATTTCCGCCATCCGGTCGGCCATGTGCAATTCAAACAGCCGGCGCTGGATCACTTCCTCGGCATCGGGATAGACAGTAATGCTATGGCCCAACCGTTCCAGGCGTTTCAGGCAACTCACCAGCCGGCGAACATCATCAATGGGTCCATGGGCCAAGGAACCAACGGCTTCGACCATTTCTGCATCCGCCCGATCGGGCAGTTGCAGGCGCAGGGTAAGCTCTTCGCCATACAAGACATGGACAAACGCCTCGCGATTCCGGTACGGCATCTTTCGTGCCGATTCAGGAAAACGTCGCTTCACACGATGCAAAACATGCAAGATGTGTTTGCACGTACCCAACGTATTGGTACGGAAGTCGGGACAGGAGCAATAGGAATCGCCGCGCTCTTGGCTGCGCAACGCCACGCGATAAGTCTTGCCTGAAAGTGCGCTGGTGATCATGTAATCGGCCCACGGCCGCTCGGCATCGGACGACCGCAGCCGAAACTTCTCCGTTTGCGCCCGCTGCTGGCGTTCGCTCAAGGCCTGCGCCAACAACTCTTGTTCGCTGAGCGTTTCGATCGGCCGTTGTTCATCAGGCGGCGCAGCCAACCCCAGCGCGCGCTTCTCTTCCAAGACCAGCGACACCGCCGCGCCAATGTGCTCGCACATGGTTCTGCAGGCCGTGCAGTTGAATCGCAGCCGACTGTTCGCCTCGGCCATCAAGGTAATCGTCGCCTGGGCGCCCGTCTCCCGCAATTTCAGCCGAAACAAGTCGCCGCGGAAGTACACGTCGCGATCGATATCGATGTCGTCGAACGCCGCCCCTTGGCCAATCAGCCGCTGGCCATCCGGGCCCAGGAGTTTCACCGCCTGAAGATAGGTCAGCCTGGAAAGGCGATCCTTCAGCGTGAGTTTCCTGCTTTCCTTGGTTTTCGCGCGCCTGTTCTTGGTCTTCATGACGAACCAACTCCTAAGCCTGCTGGACTCGACCCACTTTCCGCAGATTGTATCGTTTGATGTCGTTTATGACAAGTTCCCTGACAGAACTCCGACAGGTCTCACCCCGGTCTGAATGTTGGTTCGCCTGTCTACTGCATCACTCGCTACCGCGATTCTCGAAAAGGGATTGCCAATCGCGAGCGCCGTGCAGAACTCGAATCACACAGACGCATTTCGGCTCACTGCGATAGAAGACAAGGTATCTACTGAATTGTCGTATGGGCCAGACGCGAATGTCCGCTGCCAGAGGATTCTTGAAGGGGCAAAGGCCGCCAATTTCCGGCGTTTCGGCTAGACGATCCAAGGTCGTTTCCGCTGCTTTAAGGAAACGATCCGAGGCGGCGATGCTGTCTTGGGCGATGTACTCGGCGATTTCAACGAGATCCCGGTAGGCCTGAGAGCTTTTGGTGATTGCCTTCTTCATGTTCGGCCTCGCGGGAGGGACAGCTGATCTATCGCTTGGCGTGACGGCGGCGAACTTCCCGGCGTATCGCTTCCCAATCCTCGCGAGTCATCGGCGTGGGCTTGCCGCTTTGCAAGCCTTTAAGAACTTCGGCTTCTAGTGCTGTCCATGCACGCTCATCTTGGTCAGCGCGGATAAGTTCCCGAACGTACTCACTAGCGCTGCTGTAGCCCCGCTTGGCCACCTGTGACTGAACAAACGTCTTCATCGGCTTGGGCAACGCAATGTTCATCGTTTCCATAGCCTTTGTGTTCATACCGCTCCTCCTCTCAACAGAACTCGGAAAGCCGTAGCCCCCATATTTGTAGCATACGGCTCTTGGCAATTATTGTCAATCCATTGCCAACCACAAGACTCCCGTGACTAACCCGTCAACCGTGCAAGAAGGAACGGCGATCGGTGCTCTCTACGGTGCTCTGTTCTCGGCCCGAGGAGAGCGCCCCGGTGTCATACTGGCTGCCGCTCAGCGGCACGAACGGGCACAATCTGCCACGAAGGAGCCCCTAACGGGCGGGAGGTTCAGCAGGAGAAAAGTCGCCGCAAATTGCAACGGACTTGGGAGATACGGCATCCGGTTGTCGCCAACCAGCATAAGCCGTCGATCGTCGTCACGAAACGACACCGCGAGATGGTAAGCATCCCCGACAAGATTCGAACTTGTAACCTTCGGCTCCGGAGGCCGACGCTCTATCCAATTGAGCTACGGGGACTCGTTTCCTAAGGCCTTGATGTGAAAGGACTTGGAGGCATACCACTGGCCGCGGCGGTTCCCGCGGCTGCTTTTCACTAACAAAGCTCCCTTCCCTTATAGCGGATTCCCCGGCCGAGAGGTAGGCCCCCGGCAAAGACACCGCCATGAGCCGAAGCAGCCATCAATCCGTGCCGCAGGCCGCGCATTTCAGCCGACTTCTTGGAAGGACCGGCTCGGCGCGATATGATCGGGAAAACCTGGCAGGGAGTACAGCATGGGTGACCGTGACATTCTGAAGATCCACGAGTCGCCATCGCTCCAGCGGACGAACCTCGTACTGGCGCTGACCGGCTGGATGAATGGCGGCGACGTCTCGACGGGCACCGTCCAACAACTGGTGCATTTGCTCGACGCGAAGCTGATCGCGGAAATCGACCCCGAGCCGTTCTGCATCTACAGCGCGCCGGGGCCGATGGAGGTTGCGGCCATGTATCGGCCGCACGTCGAGATCGAAGAGGGGCTTGTCAAGAAGATCGACCTGCCGACCAACCTGTTCTACTGCTGTGCACCGGCCAATCTCTTGCTGTTTATCGGACAGGAACCGCACCTGCGGTGGCGTACGTTCGGCGAGAGCATTTTCCAACTGGCACGCCAATTCGATGTCCGTCGAATCGTGTTCATCGGATCGTTCGGCGGCGCCGTGCCGCACACCCGGCTGCCGACCCTGTACATCAGTTGTTCCGACGCAAGCATGCTGCCGGAGATGCAGCAGTATGGTGTTCGCCGATCGGTGTATCAGGGTCCCGGCTCCTTCACGACCTATCTGATGAGCCAGGCCAAGACCGTCGGCCTGGAGATGGTTTCCCTGGTCGCGGAGATTCCCGGTTACCTTCAGGGCGTGAACCCGGCGAGCATCGAGGCCGTCGCAAGGCGGCTGGCGAAGCTGTTGGGGCTGCACCTCGACTTGACCCCTTTGCGCAAAGCCAGCACCACTTGGGAACTCCAGGTCTCGCAGATCGTCGAACAGAACAGCGAGCTTGCGGCGACGGTGCGAAAGCTGGAGCAGGCTTACGACAACGAGCGCCTCAACGTCAACCTGGAACAGCCATAGACCGGCCGAAGGGGACAGTCCCATTTTTGCAGGCTTCGCCGCAAAAATCGGGACAGTCCCCGTTCTGCAAGGGCCCACTTCACGCCGCCCGCCGCACGCACATGCCGATCATGCCGACCAGTCCGCAGGCCAGCAGCGCCGCGACGGCATAGGCGCCGGCGTTGAGCACGTCGGGGGCCAGATAGAGGCTCAGCGCGCCGATGGCCGGTCCCAGGCACATGCCCGTGCCGATCATCGCTTCGTGCACACCGCCATGTTCGCCCTGGGTTTCGCCGACGTCCATCGAGTAGAAAAGCGATGAGTAATACATCAGTCCCACGGAGACGCCAAAGAGCGTTTGTGCGGCCACCAGCACTCCGATGCCGTGCGAAAGGAGCAAGAGGCTGAAGCCGACGATCAGCCCGACGAAGGCCCCCACCAGCCAGCGGAGGCGGTAGTGCCAGCCGCTCCAATGCCAGAGAACGACGAATGTGCCCATGCGGACGAACATCCAGACCGAGCAAAACAGTCCCGCTTGCGCCGTGGAGAGTTCAAGCGTCTTCGCCAGCGACGGAATGACGGCGATGACCGTGGTGATCCCGACATAGGAAAACGGAATCGCCAACCACACCGTGCGCAAGAATGTTTGCGGGCTGACGGACGGGCTGATCGCAGCGGATTGCCGGATGAAAACGGGGACAGGCTCCGCAACGGCTTGTATCATTGCTCGATCCGAACCGCTATTCGTTGCGGCGCCTGTTCCCGTTTTCATCAGGCCAGCCGCGGGAACGGGGTTCTTGCCCAATCCGACGACAATCAGGCAGAGACCGCCGTAAATGATGGCGGGCAGCCAGAAGATGCTGTCATGGCCGAGCGTTTCGTAGAGCGCGCCGCCGACGCCATAGATCACCGCCGCCGCCAAAGACCACACGAAGTTGTAGAAACCGATGTTTCTCGGAAGCACGTCGCTGGTGGCGCCGTCGCTCACCAGCGCTTCGAGCGCCGGCCAGGTGAAGCACACCGTGGCCGTCCAGCCGACCACCACCAGCAGCGTTGTCGCGAGCGAGGGCACAAGCGCCCCTGCCGCCAGGCAGGCCGCCAGTCCGCCGAAGCCCGTCTTGAGCGCCGTGTAGTAGCCGAACCGCTGGGCGAAACGCCCGCCCTGCCACGCCGCGAACACGTAGACGAAGCCGACGACGGCCGAAACGGAAAGGTTGCCCAGGTTGCCGAACCCAAAACGGTCGCGCAGCAGAAAGAACACGTAGCTATTGAAGTACGACGAGCCGAGCGCGTTCAGCCCTTCGATCACGTAGAAGATAGTCTTGGACTGTCGGGTATGCACGAGGCGGCGGGTTAGGCGGAAGCGAACTCGGAGATGGCGATCGCAGGCAACGCCCCTTGATCATAGCCGCGATGCCGACGCTTGAGAAGATGAGAAAAACGGGGTCACGCGTGTCGAGGTCGATCAGGGCGCGCCCAGCTTGCCAACCAGTTTGCAAAAATATGCGGGCGCTTTCGCGGCAATAACCAGCCGCCGGCCGCTGATGGGGTGCTCGAAGGAGATCGACGCGGCGTGAAGGGCGAGACCGGCAAAGGACTCCTTCGCTTTTCCATACTTCCGGTCGCCTACAATCGGGTGTCCGATCCCGGCCAGATGCACCCGAATCTGGTTCTTCCTGCCCGTCAACAGACGCACCTCCAGCAAGGCGAAATCCTTCGTCTGTTTGAGCACCTTGTAAGCTGTGTGCGACAGCTTTCCCTTGCTGCGGTCGGACGTCGAGTACATGACGTGTGCTTTGTTCTCCGCCAGCCAGGTGGTGATGGTCTCTGCGCTCCTCTCGCACTTGCCATGAACGACGGCGAGATATATCTTCTCCGTCTCTTGCCAATGGCCCTGTAGGCGGACCTTCGCCTCTTCGCTCTTGGCGAAGACGAGGACCCCGGAAGTCTCTCGATCCAGCCGGTGTACGATGAACACGCGGTTCCGGGACCGGGCGGAGCCCTTGCGGACATAGTCGGTCAGGATGAAGTAGGCGGTGCGCGACTTTTCCGCATCCGTACCGACCGTCAACAGCCCCGCAGGCTTATCGACCACGATGATATCCCGGTCCTCATAGAGTATCGCCAGTCCTCTCGCCAGGCGTCCGTGGACGCGAATCGGCCGTTTCCGCATTGCAGCTCTGCCTGAAGTTGTCAAACGGGAAAAGGGGGTAGGAAAGGCTTGTCCTTACCCACATTTTCTGTCCCGCAGGGACAGGTGACAATAGCAGGGCCATCCGGTGCCGAGCGGGCTGGATGGCTATGACCTGGAACTGACGGTCGTCAAGCCTTCGCCCTACGCCGCCGCAGATAAACGAACCCAAGACCCAGCAGTGCCGAGCCCAAGAGCGCGAGCGTCGAGGGTTTCGGGGGTAGGGGTAATGGCAATGTAAGACGGCCCATTCAACCCGGATACCAGGGCGGCGTTGACCGTTGCCCCCGACGTCGTGTATTCGCCAATCGTGCCGCTGCCGTTATTCACGACGAACAGGTTTGATCCGGACACGGCAATGCCGTTCGGCGAATCCAACCCGGAGACCAGGGCGGCGTTAACCGTTGCCCCCGACGTGGTGTACTCGCCGATCGTGCCGCTGCCCCCATTCGTGACGAACAGGTTCGATCCGGACACGGCAATGCCCAACGGCACAAGCAACCCGGAGACCAGGGCCGCGTTGACCGTTGCCCCCGACGTGGTGTACTCGCCAATCGTGCCGCCGGCCATATTCGTGACGAACAGGTTCGATCCGGACACGGCAATGCCCACCGGCCCAAGCCAATCGGAGACCAGGGCGGCGTTGACAGTTGCGCCCGACGTGGTGTATTCGCCAATCGTGCCGATGCCGTAATTCGTGACGAACAGGTTTGATCCGGACACGGCAATGCCAACCGGCCCACTCAACCCGGAGACCAGGGCGGCGTTGACCGTTGCCCCCGACGTGGTGTATTCGCCAACCGTGCCGCTGCCTAAATGCGTGACGAACAGGTTCGATCCGGACACGGAAATCCCGCGCAGTTCACTCAACCCGGAGACCAGGGCGGCGTTGACCGTTGCCCCCGACGTGGTGTATTCGCCAATCGTGTCGCCATCGCTGTCTGTGACGTAGATATTATCCCCGCGCGCGGTCGCTCAGCCGAGCGCCAGTGCCACTGCCACCAGAGGCGCGACTGCGATAACGATATGGAAAGACGCACGTTGCGGAGAAGGGGCGACAGCCAGAGCGGAACGCTCAGGGGACAGATGCGTGGTCATGAGGTTAGTCCTTCCGTAGCGGGGGGGCATAACACAACCCATTTCAACCGCAATATAGAGGAAAATTACAACGAAGTCCACGATTTTGCGCAGATTTTTGAGGCAGTGTCCCTTGTAGCCCTAATGTCCGCCGGGTGGCCCCGATAGCTCCGCTATCGGGGTGCCGGAGGCACAGGAGGCGGCTTGCAGGGCGTCAACAACCTCCTGCGGCTTCGCCGCCCCGATAGACAAGCTATCGGGGCCACTCCCGCGACTTCCCTTCCGGCGGTTTGGGATTGATTCGGGCGAGCGAGTCGGTATATATTTTGGCCCCAAAGGGGACGTGTCCCTTTGGCGTACCTGCGTACCTAAGGATCGGGTCGCATTCCCGCGGTCCCAACCGCGATTGAGCAGGGAGGCTCTCTGTGACCGGCTACCTGTCGGACATCTGGCGGCTACGGCATTTCTGGCTGGCTCTGGTCCGCATTGATTTGCGGAACCGCTATCGGCGCTCAATCATCGGCATCGGGTGGTCCCTGTTGCAGCCGATCGCCATGACCATCGTCTTGTGCGCCTTTTTCAGCCAGTTGCTCGGGCCGGAAATCAAGCAGTATGCCCCCTATTTGCTCAGCGGGTTGACGTTCTGGGGCTTTATCATTGCCGTGGTGATGCAGGGCTGTCAGTGTTTCTTCCAGGGGGAATCGTACATTCGTCAACATCCCGCGCCGCTGGCGATCTACCCCTTGCGGACCGCCTTGAGCGCAGGCTTTCATTTCCTCCTGGGGCTCTTGATCGTCATCGTGTTCGTGGCTTTCGTCCTTGGGTTAGGCAAACCGCTGGCATTGCTCAGTCTGGCGCCGACGCTCGTCTTGCTGTTCGTGATTGGCTGGTCGTTGGCCGTATGCACGGGCGTGGCCAATGTCATGTTCCAAGACTCGCAACACCTGTTGGAAGTCGTCATGCAAATTCTGTTCTATGCGACGCCGATCATGTGGCGTCCCAGCATGATGCCGAAAAATGCGTACATCGAGCGTTTCGTCCAATTCAATCCGCTGGCTTCGCTGTTGGAACTGATCCGCAATCCGGTGCTGGAGGGCCGATTTCCCTCATCGTGGGCGGTGGGGATGGGCTTGCTGGCCGGCCTGGTTGCCGTCGGCGCCGCCGCATTGGCGTTGCGGTGCTTCGAAAAACGCATGATCTTCTACCTGTGACAACATGACGCTCATTCAACTGGACGATGTCGGACTGCGGTTTCAGGTGCGGCGCTTCGGCCGGATCAGTCTGAAAGCCTATCTACTGCAAGGCTTCTTCCGCCGCTCGAAGAAGGCGACTTTCGAAGTCCAAGCCTTGGAACACATCAACCTCACGGTGGGCGAAGGCGATCGCCTGGGAATCATCGGCCCCAACGGCGCCGGCAAGAGCACGTTGTTGAAGTTGCTGGCGGGCATCTATCCGCCCACGGCCGGCGTCCGCCGCGTGCGCGGACACGTCAGTGCGCTGTTCGACATTGCCCTGGGTTTCGAGCTCGACGCCAACGGCTGGGAGAACATGGCCTACCGCGGCTACCTTCAGGGCGAGAGCCCGCGATCCATTCGCGCCAAGATGGACTCGATCGCCGAGTTCAGCGAGCTGGGCGATTTTCTCAACATGCCGGTGCGTTACTACTCGGCCGGCATGATGGTGCGGCTGGCGTTCTCGATCGCCACGGCGATCGAGCCCGAAATCCTCGTGGTGGACGAAGTGCTGGCGGCCGGCGACCTGGCTTTCCAGACCAAGGCGCGGGACAGGATGCGGGCCCTGATGTCGAGCGCGGGCCGTGATCGTCGTCAGCCATGATCTGGCGTCGTTATCGTTGTTGTGCGACCGCGTGCTTTGGCTCGATCATGGCAAGATGCGGCAGATCGGCCCGACGGAGCACGTCATTGCCGCCTATACGCAACAAGTCAACGAAGGTGCGCAGCGTCAGGCGGCATAATGGATAGCGTGGACAACCGCGGGAGGGCGGCAAAGGCGTTTATGCGGCTCCTCTATTTTTCACCCGTTTCCGCCGGCAGCTACGCCCAGCGACCGCACTTTTTCGTGCGCGCCTGTCTGGCATGGGGCGCCGAGTCGGCGTTATGGGTGAATCCGTATCCTTGCCGGCTGCCGCAGTGGCGCGACGTGCACCGCGTCCGCGCGCTCTGCGACCAGGGCACGCCGCTTGATCCGCGCGTTCGCATCTTGCACGTGCCTGCGCTGCCTGTCGAGCCGCTTCGTTTCGGCCCGCAGCTGAATCGCCGGCTGCTGTGGCGTGGCGTGTGGAAAGAGCTGGAGCGGTTCGCCGCCGATGGTCCCTGGGCATTGGGTATTGGCCGGCCGAGCGTCTGGCCCTGGCCGCGCTTCGCGAGTTGCGGCCTGCGGCCAGTTTCTTCGATGCGATGGATAATTTTCCCGAGTTCCATCGCGGGCTTTCCCGCCGCAGCATGGGCCGCCACGAAGATGCGATCGCCGCCGAGGTGGACTTTGTCATCGCCTCGTCCACGTTCCTGGCCGAGAAGTTTGCCCGCCGCGGCCTGGCCGTGGAGAAAGTGCTCAATGCGTTCGAGAGCACGAGCCGGACGGCCATCTGTAAAGAGTCGAGCGTCGAATCGCCGGTTCTCGGCTACCTCGGCTGCCTGGGCCACTGGTTCGACTGGCCGTTGGTGATTCGGCTTGCCGAGGCCATGCCCGCGGCGCGAATCGAATTGATCGGTCCGGTCGCCGCCGCTCCACCGAAGCACCTGCCGGCCGGTGTGCGGATATTGCCTCCTTGCCGGCAGACCGAAGTGGCCGGCCACCTGGCGCGATTTGCCGCGGGCTTGATCCCGTTCCAGAACAACGCGCTGACGGCCGGCGTCGATCCCATCAAGTTCTACGAGTATCGCGCGGCCGGCCTGCCGGTGCTTAGCACCAGTTTTGGAGAAATGGCGATCCGCGGCCGCGATGACGGCGTCTACTTCCTCGACCGATGCGCGCGACCTTGCGAAACTGGTCGGCGCGGCGATCGGTCACCGCGACGACGGCGTCCAGACGGAACGCTTCCGGCAAGACAACGACTGGGATGCCCGTTTTCGCCAGGCTGCCTGTTTACGATTGTTATGGCCCGTTGCACGGATGTCGTGCGCGGCTTGAAAAATTGCATGGACCGCACATGAACTCTTTGGCGCTAACGGTTTCCGTGGCCTTTGTGGCATCGTTGCTGCTGACGGCCGTGGTACGAAATCTGGCGCGGCGCTGGGGCGTCGTGGATCGGCCCGACGGGCTGCGGAAACTGCACGGCCGGGCCGTGCCGCTTTGGGGCGGCGTAGCCGTCTACGGCGCGTCGGTGCTGGGACTGCTGGCCGTCCGCTTCGGACCGGCCGGCGCCAGCCAGGATTCGCCGAACTCTCGACGGCGTGGGCGATCGCCGCCGGCTTCGTCTGTCTTGTCGGCGGCATCGACGATCGTTTTGGGCTGCCTTCCCGCCTGAAACTCGCCCTCCAAATCGCCTCCGTGCTCCCGATCGTGTTGCTTGGATACTACGTCGACCGCATCGTTGCCTTCGGTTATCCGATCGAACTCGGCTGGCTCGGCGTTCCGCTGACCGTGCTTTGGCTGGTAGGCTGCATCAACGCGCTGAATCTCCTCGACGGCATGGACGGCCTGGCGTCGATCGTCGGACTTTCGACCGCCGTGATGATCGGCATGATCGCCGCCAGCCAGGGATACTATCACGTCGCCGGCATGGCGACGGTGCTGGCCGCCTCGCTGGTGGGCTTTCTCTTGTACAACCTCCCGCCGGCGAGCATTTTTCTCGGCGACTCGGGCAGCATGGTCATCGGCCTGACCCTGGGCGTGCTGGGCATTCAGGGCGCGATGAAGACTTCCGCCACGCTGGCCATCACCGCCCCGGCCGTGGTGATGACGCTGCCGATGTTCGACATCGTCGCGGCGATTGTGCGGCGGCGGCTGACTGGCCGTTCGTTCGACACGCCCGACCGGGAGCACATCCATCATCGCCTGCTGGCGCGTGGCTGGAATCCGTGGCAGATCTTGTGTTTGGTCGGGGCAATCTGCCTGACGACCGGCGCCGCCGCCACGGCGGCCACCATCTTCCGCCGCGACGCGCTGGCATGGATTACCGCCATGACCCTGGTCGTGCTGATGATCCGCCTGCGGTTGTTCGGCCACGAAGAGTTCGCCTTGGCCAAGCAGGCCGTTGCCGGAGCCGTGGAGTCGGTTGTGCGGTTTGTCGGGCGCCTTGTGCCGCGGTGGGGCAGGCGGGGCTGGCAATTCGCCGCGCCGAACGCGGGGCCCATCGAGCCTGCCGCGGGCGAGTTTCTCTTGCCAATCCCGGAACGGCGCGTTTGGGATTCGCTCCTCGAAAGGGTGCAGACGTGGCACATTTGCGAACTCGAATTCCGTTCGCTCGACGACCAGCGGCCCCGGCGCATCCGCTGGAATAATCCGGCCGTGCTGCCCGGCGAGACTGCCGTTGGTCGCTCTCGGTGTCGCTGCCGGGGCGGGATCAGGAACTATGCGAACTCCGCGCCGCGGGCGCCGAGCCGATCGCCGATCAGGACGAGCTGGCCGCGTTGGAATCGTTGCTGAAGACCTTCGGGGTCCATTTCGCCGCACATAGCGAGCAGTTGTTCGGGCCCCCCGTCCTCCGCGACGAGCCGGCCGCCGTCGAGGCGCAACCCGCTCCGCAACGCCGCGCGGCATAAGGCGGCTTGGGAACTTCCAAGGAACCACTGGAAACGCGGAACCCGGACCGCATGTCATCTCCCGACCTCGACATCGGCGTCATCTACACGCATGAGCGCGAGCTGATGCCGCGTTTGCTGCAAACCATGGCGGCCTCGGGCGACGGGCTGTCGATGCGGCTGATCCTGGTCGATAACGCCTCGGCGGCGGGTGCCGCTCCCTGGTGCGAGTATTTTCCCGAGACGCGGGTGCTGAGAACCACCCGCCGGCTGTCCTACGTCGCCAACCTCAACGGCATCCTCGAAGCCTCGTCGGCCCCGTACGTGCTGCTGATGAACACCGACATGTATTTCGACCCGCGCGAGCAATGCCTCCGGCAGATGGCCGACTTCATGAACCGCCATCCGGATTGCGGCATCGCCGGCTGCCGGCTCTATCACGCCGACGGCTCCGAGGCCCGGGCGGCCCGGCGATTTCCCACGCTGCCCTTGATCCTCGCGCGGCGATGCGGCATGGGCCGCCTCTTGCGACGGAGCGTCGATCGCCATTTCTATGCCGAGCATTTGCCCCACGAAACCTGGCCCTGCGACTGGCTCTCCGGCTGCTTTCTGATGGTTCGCCGGCAGGCGATCGAGGAGGTTGGGCCGTTCGATGAAGCCTACGGCAAGTATTTCGAGGACGTGGACATCTGCCTGCGGATGGCCCGGGCGGGCTGGCGGGTGATGTATCACGGGGCGACCCACTGCTACCATCTGGAGAGCCGCGCCAGCAAAAGCTGCTCTCCGCCGACGCCCGGCGGCATCTGCGCGCCTACGTTCGCTGGCTGCGGAAGTGGGGCCTGCATCCCTGGAAACATCAGCCGGCGGCAATCGCGCGGCGGCGGGCGGCGTAGCGGGTATGAAAAGGGACCTGATTATTCGGTTTAGTGCGTGGCCGGCCGGGACCACGAAGCGTGAACGCAAGCCCGAACCCGTCAATATCAGTGATGCCCCCTGTCATGCCCGGAACTTGAGCTGCAATTACCTCGCAATGTGCGTAAGTGCCCAAAGCGGGAAAATATCTGCAGCGACGACGTTTACAGCAAGCAGCGCAAGGAAGACTACAAGTAACGCTCGGCGGGCAGCGCCTTTCTTGGCTGAAACGGCTGCGACTGCCATCCCCACCTGCAAAACGTACCCAATACTCAAGATGAGCAGCCGTCCCGGCTACCAACCTCGACAACGTTCGAAAACGCATCAGGGCCACGAATTGCCAGGAGAATGGCAATCAAGAAGCATGCGGGGAGGTGGTACGCCATCTCATACGCCTCCGACCATTTGCCATTGATCAACCAGAACGGCACGGCAAGGAGACACGCAGAGATGTAGCACCCCATGCACGCGAAGAATGTAGCCATCCGCGACATAACGCCACTCCAACCCCAAAGGGGAAAGGGGATCACTGATTGTTCGGTTTAGTGCGTGGCCGGCCGGGACCACGAAGCGTGAACGCAAGCCCGAACCCGTCAATATCAGTAATGTCCCCTTTCATGCTCCAGTGTCCCCTTTTCATGCCCGGTCAATGAAAATGGGACTGTCGCTTTTGAGGCCGACTACTTGCCGATGGTTTTGCTGGCGTCGCCGACCTCGACCATGACGGTCATCGGCTTGCGGTCGCGGAAGATGACCACCGGCACCGTCTTGCCGACTTCCGTCAGGCTGACGATATTGCTCAGATGGGCGTCGTCCTCGACGGGCGTGTCGGTTGAACTCCAGGATCACGTCGCCGGCTTGCAGCTTGGCGGCCTCGGCGGGGGAGTTGGGCATGACGCCGTTGATGTGGGCGCCGACCGGCCGCGGCAGGCCCAACTTCGGCGGCCATCGCCGGGCCGAACTCGGCCTTGGTTCAGGTTCACGCCCAGAAAGGCCCGGCGTCACCTTGCCCGTTTCGATCAACTGCCGCCCCACGATCATGAACATGTTGATGGGGATGGCAGAAACCGATCCCTTCGTTGCCGCCGGAGTTGCTGGCGATGGCCGTGTTGATGCCGATGACCTCGCCGTGCAGGTTCACCAGCGGGCCGCCGCTGTTGCCGGGGTTGATCGCGGCGTCGGTTTGCAGAAAGTCCTTGAACTTCGACTGATTCGTCGTCGCCCGAAGTGGAGGGTCCGCGCCGGCCCTTGGCGCTGATGATCCCGAAAGTGACCGAATGGCTCAGCCCGAAGGGGCTGCCCACCGCCAGCACGAAATCGCCGATCTGCATCCGATCGCTGTCGCCCATCGGCGCGGCGACCAGATCGGGCGCCGAGACCGGCAGCACCGCCACGTCCGTCTCTGCATCTGTCCAAGACCTTGGTCGGGTGGATGCGCCGGCCGTCGGCCAGATTGATCTTGATCGCCGTCGGGCGCCGCATCGCGGACCACGTGCCGATTGGTCAGCACGTAGTACTTGTCGTTGCGCTGGATAATCACGCCGGAGCCGGCTTCTTCCACGTGCCGGCTGCGGCCATATTGCGGGGTTGGCCTCGGGCGGGACGTCGGCCTCGATGTGGACCACGGCCGGCCCGACCAGCTTGGCCACGATCTTCACCACCGCCGATTGGGCTTCGAGCACCGGGAATGTTGCGTTCCAATTCCCGCTGCAATTCGGCGCGCTGCTCCGGCATGGTCGCCCCCGGCCGTTCCAGCGCCGCGGGCAAGGCCGGACAAGGCGGCTGGGCGGCGGCTGTACGGCCCAACCGCCAGCAGCAACGCCAGCCAAGAGCCAGCGCAGAGCGGAGACGGGAGAAAATCGGCCAGCGGAGATGTGAAAAAGGGCAGCCACGGGCCAACAATGAAGACGCACGGCTTCCGCGACTCGCGCAATTCGCCTTGCTGGCATCCGTGCGTCGGGGTTTGGCACAAATCTGCATATCTCTCAGTGTACCCGCCCCGTCGCACCAAATCAAGCTTACGAGACGTCCAAGCTCGATGTCGTTGATCGACAGGTCGGCGTCGCCGCCGGACGAATCCAGCAGCCGGCTCCAGTCGACGTCGGCGGCCGAAGCTCGCGCCTTGGCGTTCCGCCTCGCGCTGACACGTAATGCAGTACGTGGCGTACGGCAGGGCGTTCAGCCGCGCCATGGGGATGTTGGTCCCGCAGCCCTCGCAGATGCCGAACTGGCCTTCCCGCATCCGCTCCAAGGCATACTCGATGCGGGTCAAGTTCGCGGCTCTCGACCTCGGCCAATTGCGAGCTGATCTCGTCCTGGACCGAGTCGAGGGCCGCGTCGACCATGTCGCCGGAGGTCTGGCGCGGAGTTCCTTCAGCAAGCTCAAGTCGCCGGCCAGAGCCTTCCGTAAGGCGTCGCGTCGCTTGACGAGGATCTGGCGCATGTTCAGGATCGCATCTTTGCGGCTCATAAGATTGTCACCTCGGCGTCCGATCCTGGCCGCACTGAAGCGCATCCCCCTCCAGAGTAGCCGTTCTCGAACCCCCCCATGTTGTGAATCTGCTGTTCCGACCCCTGCGCGACGGGCAGCGTGCCGAACTCGGGCCGCCACTCGTCAGCAACCAAAATATACTACGCAGATCGACCATCGGTGGGTCAAAATACGCAGAATATTCGGACACTGATGGCCGGGACACTTTGCCAGAGAAAACGCCTCCCCCACCCCCATTTGGCAGTCGTGCGCGACGTCTGACCCAGCGTCGCTATCCGATAATCGTCAAAACCGGCACAGATATACAGCCGTTTTTCCTCAATCCGGTGCCAACGGCAATGCCGACTGGTCCAGAGGGCTTTTGACGCATACTGGCGGCATAAGCTAAATGCTGTAGAGGCTTTAGCATCATCCCCCCGCCGGCGGAAGGTATCATGGTCACGACGACGCTCTCCCCCCTATCAACCGCCCCGTTTGACGTCGCCCCTCGGGAACTGGTACTCCGCCTACTGGGCTCGAAACGCGACGGCCAAATCGTTCGGCTCAAGGCGGCGAAGTGCACGATCGGTTCCTCGCCGCGATGCACTTTACGACTTCGGGCGGCCGGCGTGGCGCCCGTGCACTGCCTGGTTGTGCGCGGTCCCCGAGGCGGCGTTGTTCGCCGTTGGTCGGCCGACACCCGCCTGAATGATCGGGCGTTCGACGATGCCCCGCTTTCCCCCGGCGATCGACTGGGTATCGGCCCAATCGTGCTGGAGGTCCTCTCCGTTGGCGTCCCGGTCGCGGTTTCTGATCCACCGATGTCCTTTGTGCAACAGCGGAATCAGGCTCAGGCTGGGGCTGCCGAAACCCAGCCGCCCCGGGATCCGGACTGGGCCGAATTGGACGCTCAGCGAACCGAACTCCAGGCTCAGCGAGACTCCTTGGCCGAAGAACGTCGACACTGGGAGGCAGAACGGGATGCAGAAGCCGAGCGGGCGGCAGCGCAGGCCGGCTGCCTGGCCGCCCAAATGGCGGAGATGCAGAGCCAACGCCAGACTCTCCAAGATCAGATCCAGCATTGGCAAGAAGAACAGGCCGAGGCCCAGCAACTCCTCAGTCACGAGCGCGAGGCACTGGCCGCGCAGCGGGCCGACGTCGATTCCCGGCAGACGGCCCTGGTCAACGAGCGTCAGCAGTGGGCGGCCGAGCGCGATCAAGAGGCCGCGCAGGCGGCGGCAAATTCGCAGCATTTGGCCGCTGAAGCCGCCAACCTGGAAAGGCAACGGCGAACATTCGAGGAACAGTGCCGACACTGGCGGGATGATCAAGCCGATGCCCAACAGCGTCTAAGCAACGATCGCCAGACGCTGGACGCCGAACGAACGACCCTGGCAACGGAGCACGGCAGTGGGAAGCACAACGTCAAGAAGACGATACGAAGGCGGCCGCCAGGTCGCAGCAGTTGGCCACGGAAATGGCGGAACTAGGGGCGGGACGTGCCGCCTTAGTTGAAGAGCGCCGGCAGTGGGAGGCACAACGTCAAGACGACGACACGAAGGCGGCCGCCAGGTCGCAACAGTTGGCCACGGAAACGGCGGAACTGGAGGCGGGGCGAGCCGCCTTGGCCGAAAAGCGCCGGCAGTGGGAAACACAACGTCAAGACGACGACACGAAGGCGGCCGCCAGGTCGCAACAGTTGGCCACGGAAACGGCGGAACTGGAGGTGGGGCGAGCCGCCTTGGCCGAAGAGCGCCGGCAGTGGGAAACACAACGTCAAGACGACGACACGAAGGCGGCCGCCAGGTCGCAGCAGTTGGCCACGGAAATGGCGGAACTGGAGGCCGGGCGCACCGCCTTGGCCGAAGAGCGCCGGCAGTGGGCATTGCAACAGGCCGAGTCGTGCGCGGTCGTCCCGCAAAACGCCGAGACGCCCGAGGCCGACGACGAATCGCCCGTAATGCACGACCCGCGCCACAGGAGGTACAATTCCAGGAAACGCCCCCTGAGGCGCCGGTCCGTCTGGCTGACGTGTTTCGCCGCCTCGGCGCGCAAGTGGACATCGAGGAAGACGAACCGGAACCGAACCGTTTGGAAGAGAGGCCGGGGCAGCCGGCGGACAGGGCAGACCCGCGGCCGACGGCGCCCTCGCCGGAGCCGCCGGGCGGCGGCGACGAAGAGGAATCGGTCGATCAGTACATGGCTCGACTGATGCAGCGCGTCCGCTCAAGCGGGGACCGAACGGAGTCGGCAGCGACAACTCCCGCAGAGCCGGCGCCCAGCCAGCGGCAAGCACCCCCTGTCGCCGACAGCGTCGCTGCGCTGAAGCCGCAACCGGCGCCTCAACCAAAGCCTGTAGAACTCGCTCCCCGCGCGCCCCCCGGAGAGAAAAATCGATCTCTCGGCATTGCGGGAAGTGGCGAACGTTTCCGCCCACGCGCGATCGGCCAATACGCCCGGAAACTCCTGATCCGCTCGATCGGCTCGAAACTGCTGGTCGCGGTCGTGGCCTTGGTCGCCAGCGGCGGCCTGTTGTCGATGTGGCAACTTACGGACTACCGCCCGATAACCCTGTTTTCGGCCGGCGTTGCCCTCCTGGTGGCAATCTACTGGGGCGTCCAGTATGCATTGCTCACCGGGCGGCTCATCATCAGCAAGGCGGGATGCATCGACTTCGGCTCTTCATCCGAAAGAAGCAGTGCATCGCCGCCCGACGCGAAGAAGGACGACGGAGCAACTTCACCATAAAAAACATTGGGGCGGCAGTTTGAATACTGCCGCCCCAACCGTCGTACGGCTCAGGGGACACGCTCCCCACAATTGCATCAGGGTTCCACGATGGAATCTTACCGGGGCTTCTCGTCCCTCGTTAAGGCACGGTTACGCCTTGTTCCACCAGGAACGTACTATTGTTGGCCACCGGCATGTAGGGCATCCAGCACGCGCCGTTGATCGAGTGGCTGCAGGCGTGACGGCCGAAGTACCACGCGACCCCGATGCTGACGTCATAGCCATCCTCGATACGCGCCGATCACTCCCGCCGCAGCGCTCGGATGGAAGTAGCTGGCATTGGCATACAGGGCCAGTGCGTCAGTCAGCGGCACCTGCACATTGGCGCCGATCATCCAGTCACCTAGGCTACCATCGTGGTCGAAAGTGCCGTGATCGGGAATGCCGAACCACAGATAGCTGTCGGCGCCCGAGACGAACTTGTGGTGCCAGAACAGATTGAACTGGGTAATGGCCCGAGTCCTGGAGTCGAAGGCCATGTTCGTCACGCCCGGCACCAACAAGGTCGTCGTTTGAACGGAGCCGAGGTCCCGTCTGCAACCCCAAGCACCCACGGCATTGCATCCGCTGAGGGCATATTCGACCTGGCCACGCCACTGTCCGAGAGTCGGAGTGGTGCCCAGCGCTCCCCAGTTGCTGTTCAGCATCCAGTCGTAGACCATGCCGAAGCTCAGCCGCGAATCACAGGCGGCCTTGTGGTAGAAGCCGGTGGTCACAAAGGTCTGCTCCTCGCTCTGGGCGGGGTTGACGGCGGAAACACGGCCGTCAAAATCATAAACGCCATAGCTCATGCCAAGTTGCCAGCCGATGCCATAATCGCTCAGCCCCGGCACCGGAATCGCGGCATTCAAGCCGGCCACGGCACCAAGATTGTTCGGCAGAAAGGCATTGCTGACGCCCTTGAACGTATCGACGCCGGCAAAGCCAACCAGGCCGCGGCACGGGCATTCATCGCAGCCCAAATCGCATCCGCAACAGCCAGTGGATTCCTCGCAGCAAGTGCCTTCGCAGCACGAGGTGCAGGCCGATTGGGCTGGCGCGGCGGCCTTTTCCGGCACTGCCGGAGCTGCCGCTTTGGCGTCAGTTGATACCCAGTAGAAATCTTCGGCCATGGCAATCCCTGCCTGGCATGCCACGGCGACGGTCAACGCCGTCACTAAGTGTCGCACGAACGTCTTCATAGCGTATCCCCCTTGTCTAAAGAAAACAGGCGCCCTAATACATGTCTTATGCTTCGACGGAAATAATCCGAGATATGACAGTCTCGGGCCCAAGACGAACAGGTTTCCTATTTCCCCCTGCCTTCCTCGGCGTCAAAAGTTTACACAGTCCGTGCGACAAATGTGCGTTCTCAGCATCTCCTTGTGGCTGAGATTGGAACGCCGCACTCGGTGGTATTGGCATTCGCAGGGGGGCTGGCTCGGTCCGCCGAAGCGAACTGCCCGGGCCGAAGCGTGCGACCCTGGGCAGTGCAGCCCTATGCGACCAGCAGCCGCACAATAATGATTAACAGAAGAGCTGCAACCAGAAAGGCAATTCCCCCCACGACAAGCCATACCCATTGCGGGGGAGTGCTCGTGCGGCGCGCGGAATAGGTCTTCGCCAGCCCATCTTGCGAGAGGTCGCGCCCCTTGGAGGCCGGCGTGGCCGAGACACCGTCAGCCGCAGGCTGCGAAGCGTCGGACCTTGTCAACGGCCTGGCCACTAACAGTGGTTTTCTGGAAATGACCGACGAGTCGGAGACGCGAGGAGCGGGCCGACCTCCGCCCGGCATTTTCACCGTCTGGTTGCCCAGCCCCACCGACGTGTCGGTGAGCGACGAAGGGCGATCGGGAAGCGGCGGAACATTCGAGGCTCCGCTGCTTTCGCCTGAAGTCCGCTGCGCGCGATAATCGACGGCGGATTTCTGCGCCGGCGATCGAGCAGACGAACGCGCAGAAGGCCTCGGAAGAAACCGTTCCGCCCAATCGAGCGGACGAGCCCGCACTGCTGCCGCCCTCGACGACCTGGCCATGCGCGACCAGCCACTGCGCCAATACTGCGGCGACCTCGGCCGCCGAGACGTATCGCTGTTCGCGCTTCTTCGCCATCATTTTGAAACAAATCTCGACCAGATCGTGCGGCGCGTCGGGGCGATCGACGTAGATGCTGGGCGGCGGCTGCATCTGGTGCATCATCAGCCGCTGAGGCAATGTCCCGCCCGGAAAAGGCGGGTGGCCCGCAAGCAGATAATATAGTGAACAGCCCAGGCCGTAGATGTCGGCGCGGGCGTCCACCCCGTGGCTGTCCAACGCCTGCTCGGGCGCCAGGTAGTCGGCCGTGCCGAGCACATTCTCGTCATGATCGGCGGTCAGCGAGCCCGCTGCTTCGTCGGCGAACAGCGCCAGCCCCAAATCGAGCAGTTTGACGACGTTCTTTTGATCGACCAACATATTGGCCGGCTTGACGTCGCGGTGGATCAAACCGGCCTCGTGGGCGTGGGCGAGTCCCTCGGCCGCCTGACGAATGTAGTCGGCCGCGGCGACGTAGCTCAGCGGGCCGTTCTGCTTCACCATGTGCTGAAGGTCGCGGCCCTCGACGTACTCCATGACGAAGTAATGGATGTTGCCGTCGTTATCCACGTCGTACGCCCGGACGATATTCCGATGATCCAACGTGGCGGCCGCCTGGGCCTCGCGGTGGAAGCGGGCCAGATAGGACGTGTCGGCCACGCGGTTGCGCGGCAAGACCTTAATGGCCACGCGGCGCTGCATCAACACGTGCTCGGCCAGATAGACGCTGCTCATGCCGCCCGTGCCCAGGTGGTCGAGGAGCTTGTATTTGCCGAGGAAGAAGCCCTTGTACCGCCCCTCCATCAGCTTATCGGCCTGCCACTGGGTAAGCACCGCGTAGCTCACCAGCCGGTTGGCAATGTCGTCGGTGTCAACGGCCTGGCCGACTTCATTCTTCAAATCGAGGAGAATCGCGTCGAGCTGGCCCTTTTCGACCAGCCCGCTCCGCCGCAGCAAATCCAGAAATGCGTCCGCCTTCGGCTTGGCCATGCCCGCTCCGGCGCAGAATGCCACCGTACCAATATCCATCATATCATGGACGGAGCCGGAATGCTACGGTCGGACCAGGATTGCGAGGCCTCGGACCGGCCGCAATTCTCTACTCCGGCGCGACCGCCACGAGATCGCGGCAGACCGCCTCAAAATGGTCCGCACTGAGGCGATGGCGTTCCTCGGCATAGCCGATCAAAAGGGCCAGGTCGCACAGCCGGTTGATTTGTCGCGCGATGCCGTGCGTCAGCGCGTGGAGTATCGGCAGGGCGTCGGGGTCAACCAGCGAACGCTTTGCGCCGGCCACTTTCAACCGGTGCTCCACGTACCCGGCCGTTTCCTGTTCGCTGAAGGGGCGCAGCAGACACTTCACTCCGAGCCGTTCTTCCCATTGCGGCATTCGGTCCATGGTCGGCAAGATGGCCGGCTGGCCGGCCAGCACAAGCGTCAGCCCCGGCGTGCCGTGTGTTTCGAAGTTCAGCAGCAGCCGCAGCGCCTCGAAGGTATGCGTGTCCTCCAGCAAGTGCGCCTCATCCAAGGCGACAACCGCATGATGCCCTTTCTGGCTGTTGGCGGCGAGGAATCGCTCAATCCGGCGAATGCTCGCTTGCACACTGGGGGTTTCCGGGGCGTGATCGCCGCCGTCCAACTCGTCGGCCAGATAGGCCAACAACTCGGGCGTCAACATCTGCGGATACACCAGGCGCACGAAGGGAGTAAACTCCTTGCCCACGATGCCGCGAAGCATGGTCGTGACGAGTGTCTTTCCCGATCCGGAGGGGCCGGCCAGCAGCGCGCCGCCGCTACGATTCTCAACCGCGTAGCGGAGCTTCAGGATCGCGGCCTGATGCGATTCGGCAGGATAATAGAAACGCGGATCGGCGGCGTTCTCGAAAGGTCTTTCCTTCAGTTGCCAATAGACCTCGTACATGCTAGCGCTCCCGGACGGATAGTGCGATGCGTTGCGATCCTCGACAGGACAAGCATCGAGGCGATTCAGCCCTCGATCACAAAGTTCTCGACGATTCCCACCGCCGCAACGCCCGCCACCGCCAACTTTCCTTGAACTGCCATCAACTCTTCCTCCGACGTGACGCGATGGTCGCGCACCAACACGATGCCGTCGATGGTTCCCGGCGCCGCCCACCCCGGCGAGGCGGAAGCCAGGCCGGCGTTTTCCAGCGGCCCAAGATCCACCAACAGCATGTCGTACTGGCTCCGCAGCATTTCGATGCATTGGCCCAATTGCGACAGGCCGCCTGCCGATCGTCGGCTCTCGGCCGACGGCTCGCGAAGCGGTAAGATCGCCAGGTTGTTGCCGGTCGCCTCAACGATCGCGTGCGCCAGCGATCCGTCTTCTTCCAGGGCCGTTTCATCCCAGCCGGTCTGCGGCTGCACACCCAGACGTTTGGCAAGCCGCGGCCGGGCCGCGTCGGCGTCGATCAGAAGCAGCTTGAGCCCCCGCTCGGCAAGGCGTCGCGCGGCGCACAACAACAGCGTTGTAGCGCCCTCCCCGTGGCGATAGCCGGCGATCGCCAGAACTTTTTGCCCTTGAGTGTTTGCGGCCAGCAAGGCGTCCGCCAATCGGTCCAACTCGTCGGCCGCACGCGCAATCAGCCGGCGACAGACCCTCGGCCAGGTGAAATGGTCCACCCGCCACGCCGGCTGAAGTTGCCGCGTGGGCGGCCCTTGATCGGCGGAAACGACGGTCGTCGGCAAATGACCTCCCAAAGGAAAGGCCACCGTGGCCGGCGCCAGAAAATCCGAATCGAGCCCAGTTCGCTTCGACTCCGGGGGGTTCATGTCGTTCACCGCCTCGGAACTGAGCCTCGAATCGCTGTTTGAAATGGACGCGCCCTTGGGCGGCGTTTCCAACGCGGCCAACACGCCGTCCATTGCCAGCGACAACGATGCCGGCTTGATATCCACGACGGGAGCGAGCGAAGCCGGTGAAGGCAATTTCGCCACGGGGTTCGGCGATGCCTCGGAAAGCGGCTGCCGGTCGTCCTCCAGGGTGCCCGACTCCGGCCTGATGAAAACGGGGACCGGCTCCGCAACCGCTTGTTTCATCGCTCGATCCGAACCACTATTCGTCGCGGAGCCTGTCCCCGTTTTCATCCCGTCGCTCGTTGGCAACTCTTTTTCACCCTGAAGCTTCGCCGATCGCGCGGAAGAGCGCTCCGGCGTGGCCACAGCCGAACGCGGCAGCGCAGTCGTCGCCGACGTGCCCTGCCGGGTGAAAGCCTTGATGAACGCTTGATCGAGTGCGGTCATAACGATTCCGGATGACGAGTTTCTCAGTGCGGTCTTCGACCCGTGCCCCTTCCCATTGGCCTCTCAACGACGTGCGCGAGCGTCGGCATTGTACTCCGGCATGCGAATCGCCGTGGACGGATTGGCGACCGGTTGCGCGCCGTCGATGCGATCCTCCTTGACGCCGGAAGTCGGATGGTCCGGATTCGGCCAAATCGACATTTGCGGCGCCTTGGCCGCCGCCTTTTCCAACTCGCCTGTGACCTCGGACAAACGAGGGATAGCGCCGAACGCGGGCGGCGGCGATGTGGCCGCTGTCGCCGCGACCGGCGCGGGCGTGGACGCCTTCTCGCCGGCGGTAAACGGAATGATCGTCATCAGCAGCAACAGCAGAATCGTGCCTGCCAGCAGTCGGAAGGACATCAACTGGCCGATCAACCGGCCGGCCTCCTGGGGAATGCTCGCAGTATCGCCCTCGGCTGCCGCGGCATCGAGATGCGGCACACGGGCCAAGACCACGAGTGCCGATTCATTCTGCACCATGCCGGAGCTCCTTCTCGTAGAGCCGTCGTTCGCGCAAACGCGCGCATGAGCCAATGGGGAGTGACTCTTTCAAATAAGCTATCGGTTCCGATTGTATCAATCTTGAGAATTAGCAAGAGTTTGGCGGATAGGCAACATAGATAAGCTCGCGGCTGACATTTGCGGTCGGGCGGGTTCCCGCAGGCCGGTTCTTGAACACGTAACCGCTCACCTTTGACCAGACCGGCCGCCATGCCTATACTGAACCGTCGAAAACATCACGGGAATGCCGACGATGACCCAGATTGAGCGAGCGCGTGCCGGCCAAATCACGCCCGAAATGCAGTCCGTTGCGCGCGCCGAGCGGCTCGATCCGGGGCTTGTTCGGGAGGAGGTGGCCCACGGCCGAATGGTGATCCCGGCCAACAAAGCCCATCTCGCGAAGGGGCTGGAGCCAATCGGCATCGGGGTCGCCGCCCGAACGAAAATCAACGCCAACATCGGCAAATCGGCCGTCTCCAGCGAGCCGGAGTGCGAGTTGGAGAAACTGATTTTGGCGGTTCGCTACGGAGCCGACACCGTGATGGACCTTTCCACCGGGCGCAGATCGACGCGGTGCGGAGCCGGATCATCGAAGCGGCCGCGGTGCCCGTCGGCACCGTTCCGATTTACCAGGTGGCCCAGCAACTCGAGGATATCGTCGAGCTGCGGCCGCAGCACTTTCTCGACGTGGTGGAACAGCAAGCCCGGCAGGGCGTCGATTACATGACGGTCCACGCCGCCGTGCTCCGCGAGCATCTGCCGTTGACCCAACGGCGATTGACGGGCATCGTCAGCCGCGGCGGCTCGCTGGTGGCCAAGTGGATGACGGCCCACGACCGACAGAATCCGTTCTACACCCATTTCGACGAGTTGTGCGAGATCATGCACCAGTATGACGTGACCTGGAGCCTCGGCGACGGCCTGCGGCCGGGCTCGATCGCCGACGCCAGCGACGAGGCCCAACTGGCCGAACTCAAGGTGATGGGCGAATTGGGCCGCCGCGGCCGGGATCGCAACTGCCAGGTGATGATCGAGGGCCCGGGCCACGTGCCCATGGACCAGATCGAGCGGAATGTGCGGCTTCAGCAAGAGTGGTGCGACGCGGCGCCGTTCTACGTGCTCGGCCCGATCGTGACCGACATCGCACCCGGATACGATCACATCACCAGCGCCATCGGGGCGGCGTTGGCGGCCTGGTATGGAGCGGCCATGCTCTGCTATGTCACCCCCAAGGAACATCTCGGCCTGCCGAACGTCGAAGACGTGCGTCAAGGCGTGATTGCCTACAAGATCGCGGCCCACGCCGCCGACTTGGCACGAGGCCGGATCGGCGCCCGCGATCGAGACGACGCCTTGAGCAAAGCCCGTTTCGCGTTCGATTGGGCGGAGCAATTCCGCCTGGCGCTCGACCCGGAGACCGCCCGGCGAATGCACGACGAATCGCTGCCGAATGCCGAGGACAAGACTTCGCACTATTGCAGCATGTGCGGCCCGAAGTTCTGCTCGATGAAGACGACCGACGAACTGCGGCGGATGATGCGGCAGAAGTCGGAACCCCATGTCTCCTGAACAGCGTCAGCTTTTCGACACCCAGCCCGAGCCGTGGGAGGCCGACGACCAGTCGCAGCAACTGGTGGCTTCGGTAGTGCTTTCGGCCGGACCGGCGCGGGAGTTCGACTACGTTGTGCCCGACGCCCTGCGCGACAGCGTGCAGCCCGGGCGGCGCGTAAAGATGCCTTTCGGGCCGAGCAACCGGCTGGTGGTGGGCTATTGCGTGCGGCTCGAGAATCGACCCGTCGGCCGGCGCCGGCTGAAGTCGCTCCATGGCGTCCTCGATGCGTGCAGTCTCTTGTCGCCGGCCATGCTGCGGCTGACGCGTTGGATCGCCGACTATTATCTGTGTGATTGGGCGGCCGTGTTGGACGCTGTAGTTCCCGCGGGAGTGCGCGGCGGCGCCGGCACGCGGATGGCCACGCTGCTTCACGCGGACCCGGAGACGATGGGCCACCTGTCCGGACCGGACAAAGGCAATTCGTCCTCCCCACTCAAACTTTCGGCAAAGCAACGGGAAGTGCTCAACGTATTGGCGGCGGCGAAGGAAGCCATGACGCCCGGCGAACTGGCTCGGGCCGCACGCTGCACGGCGGCCCCCATCGCCTCGCTTCGGCGCAAAGGGCTGATCCGCTCGCGCTCGGGCCGCGTCGCCACGCTCCGTGGCGAAGAAGCGGCGGTGGTCCGCGAAAAACACCTCGTGCTCAATTCCGACCAGGAAGCCGCCCTGCGGACGATTACCGCCGCGCTCCATGCCCGGGAACATGAAACGATCCTCATTCATGGCGTGACCGGCAGCGGCAAGACGGAAGTCTACATCCAGGCCATCCAGGAAGTGATCCATTTCGGGCGGCAGGCGATTGTGCTGGTGCCCGAGATCAGCTTGACGCCGCAAACCGTGGATCGGTTTCGCCAGCGGTTCGGCGCGGTGGCGGTCCTGCACAGTCATCTGAGCGACGCGGAGCGGCATTGGCACTGGCAGCGGATCGCCGCAGGCGCGGTATCGGTGGTGGTGGGGGGCGCAGCGCGGTTTTCGCCCCCACGCCCCATCTCGGGCTGATCGTGCTGGACGAAGAGCACGAAACGTCGTTCAAGCAGGACAGCGTGCCGCGGTATCACGCCCGCGACGTGGCGCTCAGCCGGGCGGCGGCCGAGGGAATTCCGCTGGTTCTCGGCTCCGCCACGCCGTCGTTGGAAAGTTGGCGCCGCGCCAGACCGGCGCGTACAAGCTGGTGGAGATGCCGCGGCGGGTGCTGGATCGGCGGCTGCCGGCGGTAGGCACGATCGATCTCCGCAGCCAGCAAGGCCGCAGCTCCCTTTCCCACGGCGCGATCAGCCGGCAGTTGCAGGCGGCCATGACCGCCGCGCTGGACGAGGGCGGGCAGGTCATCCTGCTGCTGAACCGGCGGGGGTTTTCCACGCACATCCAGTGCCCCGCCTGCGGCCACGTTGTGCGTTGCCCCGAGTGCGACCTCGCCTTGACCCACCACCGCACCGAACAAATCGCCCTGTGCCACTATTGCGACTACGAGCTGCCCGCGCCGACGAAGTGTCCGATGTGCGGCTTCGGCGGCATCCGCTATTCGGGCCTCGGCACGCAACGATTGGAAGCGGAAGTGAGGGCCCGATTTCCCAACCTTCTCAGTCTCCGCATGGATACCGACGCGATGCAGGCCCACGGCAGTCACCAGCGGGCACTTGCCGCGTTCCGCTCGGGCAAGGTCCGCATCCTGCTGGGCACCCAGATGATCGCCAAGGGGCTCGATTTTCCCAACGTGACCCTGGTGGGCGTGATCAACGCCGATACGGCTTTGCACCTGCCCGACTTTCGCGCTGCCCAGCGCACCTTCCAACTGGTCACGCAAGTGGCGGGGCGCACGGGCGCGGACCGAAGGGCGGCCGCGTGCTGGTGCAGACGTTCAGCCCCGATCACCCCGCCATTTTGGCGGCCGTGCGACACGACTACGCCGCCTTCGCGGCCGGCGAGCTGCCGATGCGCGAGATGCTGCGCTACCCGCCGTTTGCCGACATGGTCCGCCTGGTTGTCAAGGGTCCATTCCAGGCGGTCACCGCGGAGTTTGCCAAGTACGTCGCCGGGCGCGTGCAGACGGCATTGACGCAAGGGCAATCCGACGCCCGGGTGCTCGGTCCGGCCCCGTGTCCTTTCGCCCGGCTCAAGAGCCGCTATCGCTTCCAGATCCAGGTTCAGGGTTCGGACGGCAAGCGGTTGCGGACCGCCGTTGCCGAAGCCATCGCCGGATTGGAGCCGCCCGAGGACGTGCAGTGGATTGTGGACGTGGACCCGGTGGACATGTTGTAGAGGGTCCGGCTCACGAGCCCGGCTTCTTCATCCCCATACTGTGCATCACCAACACGGCGCCGATGGCGATCAGCGACCAACCGAGCCAGTCGGGCGGACGCACGGTCTTCTTGACCATCGGCCGATCGGATTGCGTCATGGATTGGGAGGCGGTGCTCACGGACGCCAGCGGGTGGCCGGTCCGCTCGGCCAGAAACATGGTAAACTCGGGCGTGAACTCGACCGAATCGACCATGCGGAACTGGAACCCCATCAGCAGGCAAACGAGGCCCGCAAAGAAGAACTGATTGCGTGTGATATCCATCATCGGACTGTCCTCCTCTGTTCTATCGAGTTTCTCCCGAGTCCAGCTTCAAACGCGGTTTCGAGGTAACATTTGTAGCGGGCGGCTTGTGCGGGTTGACCCGATCGTCGCGGCTGCAACGGATCCAAGGGGGGCCGGGCGGCCGGAAGGCGTTCCAAATATGTCTGACCACCGCGCGTACTCCGGCAACCCGTTCGATGGTATAATCCGTCTCGCCTTTCTTCGACGCGAGGGTAGCCCGCATGGCACGACGACAGATCGCACTGGCCTTTCCCGTCGCGGCCGGATATCACCACGACATCGTCCAGGGCATCGTCCAGTTTGCCCAGGAGCATGGCTCGTGGACCTTCCTGACCGCGCCCGAGACCTACGACATGTCGGTGCTGGGCCTGAAGGGCTGGCCGGGAGACGGCGTCATCGCCGACATTTTCACGCGGCAACAGGCCCGCGCGGCGCGTCGGCTCGGCATTCCCGTGGTGAATCTCTCCGGCGCCTTGGCCGACGCCCAATTGCCCTGCGTCACCAACGACCAGCGCGCCACGGGCCGTTTGGCGGCAGAGCATCTGCTGGCCTGCGAAATCCGGCAATTTGCCTATTATGGGGTCGAAGGCGTTTGGTATTCGCGCCAGGCGCCGAGGGGTTTGTGGACCGACTGACCCAGGCCGGCCATTCGTGCGCCATCTTGGAGGGCGCCAAGGCATTCGGCAAAAAACGCAATTGGCACTATTGGCTTGACGAGCTTCGCCGCTGGCTGAAGACGATCAAGCCGCCGTTTGGCGTGATGGCCACCCACGACAATCGTGCGCGGATGGTCGTTGACGCCTGCCGCCAGTTGGGCTTGTTCGTGCCGCACAACGTGGCCGTGATCGGCGTTGACAACGACCGGTTGGCCTGTGAAATGTCGCGCCCCACGCTGAGCAGCATCGTGCTGAACGGCCGGGAAGTCGGCTACCGCGCCGCCAAGTTGCTGGAACGTCTGATGTCGGGCAGGCGGCCGCCCAGCGGCGATCTGATCGTTCCGCCCACCGGCGTCGTGGCACGCGAGTTAACCGACATCGTCCCGGTCGACGATCCCAAACTCAGCCTGGCCGTGCGTTACATCCGCGAACACGTCGGCCAGCCGTTCACGGTCGCCGACCTGCTGCGTGAAGTGTCCGTTTCGCGTCGCTGGCTGGAGTACCGCTTCCGCGCGCGTTTCGGGCATTCGCCGCACGAGTACATTTGTGAAGCCCGGGTCGAACGTGCGCAGCGGTTATTGGTCGAGGCCGACCGACCGCCGCTGGATCGCGTCGCCGCGCTCTGCGGATTCAGCGACGCGCGCAGTTTTCGCCTGGTCTTTCACCGCTTCACCGGCATGACGCCGAGCGAGTACCGCCAGAGGCATCAGACCGTCAAGGCATCGAGAGGTCGCCGATAGGGCGGTGGCCGTGGGCCGGGTGCAGAAACGGATGATGGCGGTGTGGCAAACGATCGCGGGCCACCCCGCGGAGCGGGCTGGATGGCTATGACCTGGAGTTGGCGGTCGTCAAGCCTTCGCCCTACGCCGCCGCAGATAAACCACCCCGAGTCCCAGCAGTGCCGAGCCCAAGAGCGTGAGGGTGGCGGGCTCGGGGGTTGGGGTAATGGCAATGCCCTCCGGACTCAACCCGGAGACCAGGGCGGCGTTGACCGTCGCCCCCGACGTGGTGTATTCGCCAATCGTGCCGCTCAACACATTCGTGACGAACAGGTCCGATCCGGACACGGCAATGCCATGCGGAGAACTCAACCCGGAGACCAGGGTGGCGCTGACCGTTGCCCCCGACGTGGTGTATTCGCCAATCGTGCCGCTTGTTGCGTTATTCGTGACGAAGAGGTTCGATCCAGACACGGCAATGCCAAGCGGCGCAATCAACCCGGAGACCAGGGCGGCGCTGACCGTTGCCCCCGACGTGGTGTATTCGCCAATCGTCTCGTTGACTAAACTCGCGACGAACAGGTTCGATCCGGACACGGCAATGCTGGTCGGAATACTCAACCCGGAGACCAGGGCGGCGCTGACCGTTGCCCCCGACGTGGTGTATTCGCCAATCGTGCCGCTGCCTAAATTCGCGACGAACAGGTTCGATCCGGACACGGCAATGCCCGTCGGATCACTCAACCCGGAGACCAGGGCGGCGTTGACCGTTGCCCCCGACGTGGTGTATTCGCCAATCGTGCCGCTGCCTTCATTCGTGACGAACAGGTTCGATCCGGACACGGCAATGCCCGTCGGATCACTCAACCCGGAGACCAGGGCGGCGTTGACCGTTGCCCCCGACGTCGTGTATTCGCCAATTGTGTTAGAGCCGTCCGCGTTTGCGACATAGATATTGTCCCCGCGCGCGGTCGCTGGGCCGAGGACCAGTGCCACTGCCACCAGAGGCGCGACTGCGATAACGATATAGAAAGACGCACGTTGCGGAGAAGGCGCGACAGCCAGGGCGGAACGTTTAGGGGACAGATGCGTGGTCATGAGGTCAGTACTTCCATAGCGGGGGCAGGATACAACCCCAATATAGAGGAAAATTACAACGATGTCCACGATTTTGCGCAGATTTTTCAAGCAGTGTTCGTTGTGACCCTAATCTCCGCGGCGGCCGTGGACCCGACGGCGATCTTTCGGCGCATTTAATCCCTACCCCTCCTCCAGGGTGCCACAATATGCTCTTGTGGCGAGAACCCATTTTTGATACTGTCCGACGCGCTCGTGGCTGATGCTGCGCGCCGAGGCGTAGCGATTGCTTTCCCAGGGGCCCGAGAATTGATGTGGGGGCACCTTGGCCGAAAGCGAAGGCGTTGCGTTTTCCACGAGAAGTCGCCTGTAATGTGAGAGGAGGAGCACGTAGTGGCCCACCCGATCTGACGTGACAAGTTGGGATTACGTCGGCCTTGGGTCTTTGGGCTTGGGCCTTGGGGCCTGGGGTTGTCCAAGACCCAAGTCCTAAGACCTAAGACCTAAGACCTAAGACCTCACCAATGCACCCGTCAATTCAGGTCGGTTGAGCCAGTAGCCCGGTCTGGAAGACGGGTCGTTTTCGAGGAGTCCACCATGTCGATTGCCTCCGCAGATTGCCGTAGCGGCGAGATTTGTGCCACGGCCCGCCCGGACGCGGCGACGGCGTCGAACGGTCGCGGCCGCGTCTTTTCGCTCAGTTTCCTGGCGCTGGTGGCCACGCAGTTCTTCGTGTCGCTGAACGACAACATGTTTCGCTGGCTGGTGGTTCCCATCGGCAAGGAGTTGATCGGCAGCAAGTGGGCCGAGATGCCGGAGTTCGTTCGCCAGTGGATGAAGCCGGACGAATTGGCGCTCTCGCTCGGATTGGCGTGCTTTACCTTGCCTTTCCTGCTGTTTGCTGCGCCGGCGGGCTACTTCGCCGATCGTTTCAGCAAGCGCGACGTCATGGTGATCTGCAAAGCGGCGGAGATCGCCGTGCTCGCCCTGGGCATCGCCGCCATTCTGTGGGGCAATGTGCCCTTGATGTTCGTCATGTTGTTCATCCTCGGCGGCTCAGGCGATGATGTTCATCACCTCGAAATTGAGCGCGATTCCCGAACTCGTGCGCTCTGATCAGATTTCGGCGGCCAACGGGCTGATCAACATGGTTTCGATGTCGGCCATGATCATCGGCATGGTGGCGGGCAACTGGCTGTACGCCCAAACCAAGCCCGCCGGCCAGAACCACTGGTGGATTTATGCTTCCGCGCTGCTGGGCGTGGCCGGCTGCGGCCTGGTGAGCAGCCTGCTGGTGGGCCGGCTGAAGGTCGCCAATCCGGCGCGGCCGATTCCCTGGAATCCGGCCGAACAAACGGTCCGCGACCTGGGCACGCTGTTCTCGATGCGGCCGCTGTTTCTGGTGGCGTTGGGGAGCACGTATTTTTGGATGATCGGCGCGCTGTCGCAACGTGAACATCGACCAATTCGCCACCAACCACCTCGGCGTGGCCCAACAATACGTCGGCCCGTTGCTGGCCGTGTTGACCCTCGGCATCGGCGGCGGCGCCCTGTTGGCCGGAGCCGCCTCGCGCGGCAAGGTAGAACTGGGATTGGTGCCGCTGGGCGGGTTGGGCATCGCGCTGACGTCGATGCCTGATTGCCTTGATGCCGGGCGGCACAAGCGGCCAGCCCGCCATCGTTTCCTACTACGCGAGTTGCGTCCTGCTGGCGGCGATGGGCCTCACCGCCGGATTGTACGACATTCCCTTGCAGGCGTTCCTCCAAGACCGCAGCCCGCCGAAATCGCGGGGCTCGATCATGGCGGCCTACAATTTCATGGCCTTCGCCGGGCATGTTGGCCGCGTCGGGCGTCTATTGGCTGCTGTCCGGTCCCTTGCGGCTGTCATCACCGGCGATCTTTCTGGTGGGCGGCATCGCTACGGTTCCCGTCACGATACTGATCGTCCGCCGGCTGCCGTTTCAGACCACGCGGCTGACCATGCGTTTGCTGGTCCATTGCCTGTATCGCGTTCGCGTGGAGGGGCTGGAGAACGTGCCGCCCACGCGGCGGCGCACTGCTGGTGGCGAACCACGTCAGTTGGGCCGACGGCGTGCTGCTCGGCCTGGCCTGCCCGCGCCACCCGCGCATGATCGCTTACGCCAAGTATTTCGAGAACCCTGGCTGGGCTGGTTTGGCCGGCGTGGGCCGGATCATCCCCATCGGGACGACGCGGAAGTCGATGGCCGAGTCGATCCGCGCTGGCCCGCGAGGCTTTGCAGCAGGGCGAGATGGTGTGTATATTTCCCGAAGGCGGCATCAGCCGCACCGGCGAAATGCAGGAGTTTCGGCCGGGGTTCCTGGCGATCACTGAAAGAGCTGGACGTGCCGGTCGTGCCCGCCTACCTGGGCGGACTCTGGGGAAGCATCTTCAGCTACGAGGGCGGGAAGTTCTTCTGGAAGTGGCCCAAGCATTGGCGTTACCCCGTGTCGATCCGCTTCGGCCCGCCCCTTTCCCACCCGGCGAGGGTGGAGGAGGTTCAGCAGGCCGTGCTAAAATTACAGGCCATTGTCAATGCGGCCGAGGTTTCGCGGCCGCAGGGAGACTGTTGATCGCCAAGCATAATCCCCACGTTGTCGATTCACCATCGGCGACTTTCGGTCGAGGACGAACCACCGATGACCCGAGCCGCGATCCCCCACCTGACCGTTCCGCAAAAGTTTCTCCGCATGTGCCGGCGGCGAATGCGGAGTGCCAAGCTGGCCGACTCCACCGGCGTCGAGCTCACCGGCGGCAGGTCTGCTGATGCGGACGCTGGATGGTGCGCCGGCTGTTGCGCCGCGAAGTGCTGGCGCGACGACGAGCAACAGGTGGGCGTGCTCCTGCCGCCGACCGTGGCCGGCGTGGTGGTCAACGCGGCGCTGGCGATCGACCGCCGCGTGGCCGTCAACCTCAACTACACCGTTTCCTCCGAGGTGATGAACGACTGCATCGCCCAGTGCGGCATCCGTCACGTGCTGACCAGCCGCCGGGTCATGGAGCGATTCAAGCTGAAGCTCGACGCGGAGGTGGTCTACCTGGAAGACTTCGTGGGCCGAATCACCCTGGCCGACAAGCTGGTCGCCGCGGCCGCGGCCTGGCTCGCGCCCGCTGGCCTGGCTGGAACGCCGGCTCGGACTCGATACGCATCCGCGACGACGATCTGCTGACGATCATCTTCACTTCCGGCTCGACCGGCCGGCCCAAAGGCGTGATGCTCACGCATCGCAACGTAGGCTCGAACGTCGGCGGCCGTCGACGAAATCATCCATCTTCGGCCAGAGCGACGTGTTGCTGGGCATCCTGCCGCTTTTCCATTCGTTCGGCTATACGACCACCATGTGGACCGTGCTGACGTTGCCGCCCAAGGGCATCTACCATTACAGCCCGCTGGAGGCTCGCGAAGTGGGCAAGCTGTGCCGCAAGCACGGGGCCACGATCATGATTACGACGCCTACTTTCGTGCGATCCTATCTGCGGCGATGCGAGCCGCGAGGATTTTGCCAAGCTCGACGTCGTGTTCACCGGCGCGGAAAGCTCTCGACCCGGAATTGGCCGACGCGTTCGAGCGACGGTTCGGCGTCCGCCCGGTCGGAAGGTTACGGCGCCACCGAGCTTTCGCCGGTGGTTTCGGCCAACATCCCGCCGAGCCGGGCCAGCAGAGCGGAACACGCGGGCGTGAAGGCCGGCACGGTCGGCCGCCCGCTGCCCGGCATTTCCGCAAAAGTCGTCGATCTCGAAACGGGCGAGGACTTGGGGCCCAACAAGTCGGGCATGCTGCTGGTCACCGGCCCCAACGTGATGAAAGGCTACTACGGCCGGCCCGGGCCTGACGGCCGAAGTCCTCCGCGACGGCTGGTACGTGACCGGCGACGTGGCCATGATCGACGACGAGGGATTCATCCAGATCACCGGCCGTCTCAGCCGCTTCTCGAAGATCGCCGGCGAAATGGTGCCGCACATCCGCATCGAAGAGGCCATCGTCCAGCTCTTGCAACTCGACGAGGACGAGGTGAGGATCGCGGTCACGTCGGTGCCCGACGCGAAGAAGGGCGAACGGCTTGTGGTGCTGTACACCGAACTTGGGCGGGAGCCGAAGGACATTTGCCGCGCCCTGGCCGCCGCCGGGCTGCCGCCGCTTTGGATTCCCTCGCCCGACAGCTTCCGCCGCGTGGACGCGATCCCCGTGCTCGGCACAGGCAAGCTCGACCTGAAGCGAGTGAAGGAGGTCGCGTTGGGCGAGTTCCTTCCCGTATCGTAGTGGTCTGACACACTCGAAAGTGCGCAGGTTCATTGGGCCGGCAGTTGAACTGCCGCCCCCCACAGGCGCACACCAGCCGCCGCCGCGGGCCGTCCCGTTCCGACGACGGTCAGCGGCAGCGGCTTCTTGCTCGCCAAGGAAAACCGCGGCTTCGCGTTCAGTTGCAGCACGATCCCGCCGGGCTGCAGCACGGTGCCGCCGGGCAGCACACCTTCACCGGCACTTGCGTCGTGATAATCTTGGGCTCGCAGCGGGTCACCGTGTAGGGAACCTGCTTGGCCACGTAGTGCACACAGCACACTGTCGTCTCATACGGCACCGCCTTGCAGACCGTGTACGGCACCTGGCGGGTCACCTGTTCCGATACCATGTGACAGACGGTGTAGGGCACCTTCTTCGTGCACGTTTCGTTGACGTAGCTGACGCAAGGAACCTGCTTCTCGACGACTTCCGGCACCCACACGCGGCATTGCGTGGTGCACTTTACCGGGGCGCATGGGCTGCAGCATGAGTTGCAGCACGAGGGGGCCGCACAGGTTTCGACTTCCTTGCACTCCCAGTGGCCACAGCAGACCTTCACGGTCTGCATCGTCGTCACGGGACGGCACACCGTGTAGCACACTTCACGTTCGGCCGTCTCGTAGATCGGCTTGCAGATGGTCTCGACGCATTGGCGGTACTGCGTCTCCGCGACATACCGCACGCACTGGACGGTCTTCTGTTCGGTAACCGCCTCGTAGCAGGTCCGATAGCAGGTGTACTGCTTTTGCTCGTAAACGACCTGCTGGCAGCACTTCATGACGGTCGTGCAGCACTGCGGCTGCTCGCAGCAACAGCCGCAAGTCTGGCCGCAACACCCGTGCCGCGCCGCACCGCAATAGCACGCCTCCGCCGTCGCCGACATCCCTGCCAGCAACACAACCGCCACAACGACCGACATCGCACACAGCTTTCTCATGGCGCACCTCCTTCGAGAATCGGCTTCAGTTTGCCCGGGAGTCCGAGTGTACGGACAGCTCCGCTGGCCGAGAGGCCGTTTCAGGGCGCTTAATGGCCTGTCGAGCCGCCCAGGCCGCAAGGTGAACGCATCCAGCCCGGGTCGGCTCTTTGTTATATTTTAGAAACGGCCTCAAAGCACGTAGAAGAATAGGCCGGTGCCCTGGCACAGTCAACCCCGACGGTCTGGGGGGTTTATGCGGCCATGCGCTGCGGCACGAGTTCTTCCAGTAGGTTCACCGTGCAGAGCATGTGGCCTTCGGCGTCATAAAACTGCACGATGCCGATCTCCACCAGCCACATGGCCAGGAAGCCGTCAACCCGGTAGCTCCGGGCGGAAACACGGCCATCGTCGATAAGAATCGTCTCGTCCAGATCGAACGGACTGCGGACGGCCACGTCAAGGTCTTCAAAGGTCCGAAACACGATCTCTCGGACCTCGCGGGGCAGAGGATCCTTCCTCATAAACGCAACCTCCTGCTGCGTGTCCTGGGGATGACCAAGCGGCAGAAATGTACCACCGACCCGCGAGCCGATCAAGCCGAGTTCCGTTGCGCCTCACCCTTCCAGCGTGTGCGCTCCACCCCACCCATTTGACTTTCGTATGGGGCTGTGATACGCTCACGCTCGTCTGCCCCAGCCCGCCTTTTCTGCCCGCCCAGGAGCACTGCAATGAGGACTTCTCGGTGCGCATGCTTGTCCGTCGTCCTGTGTGTTTTCGTGATGCCGATCGCCGGCGTGTGTGAGGAGCAGACGGCCGTCGATTTGCCGCCCGGCGTAAGTGCCGTTTGGGATATCGGCAAGGCCCATCATGAGACGACACCGACGCGCGAACGGATCTCGATCAACGGTCTGTGGCGGTGGCAGCCGGCCAAAGAGAAGAGCAATCAGCCGCCCAGCGGAAACTGGGGCTATTTCAAAGTCCCCGGCTGCTGGCCGGGCATCACCGACTACATGCAGAAGGACAGCCAAACGGTTTTTGCGCATCCGAGCTGGCAAGGGGAGAAATTGGCCGGCGTTTCGGCCGCGTGGTATCAGCGCGAGATCAGCGTGCCCAAGGAGTGGGCCGGCCGCCACGTCACACTGACTGCGGATTACGTCAACTCCGACGCGGTGGTATTTATCGACGGCAAGCGGGCCGGGCAAATCATCTTTCCCTCAGGCGAAGTCGAGCTCACCTCGCTGTGCGCTCCCGGCAGTAAGCACGTGCTGAGCATCCTGGTGACGGCCCTGCCGCTGAAAGACGTGGTGGCCACCTTCAACGACACCAACGCGCCCAAGACGGCCCGCGGCGAAGTGAATCGCCGCGGCCTGTGCGGCGACGTCTATCTCGTCGGCGCACCGGCCGGCCCGCGCATCACCGAAGTGAAGGTGGACACCTCGGTCCGCAAGGGAGAGATCACGATCGACGCCGCCTTGCAGGGCCTGGCGGCCACCGGCAAGTATGTCCTCCGCGCCACCGTCAGCGACAAGGGGCAAAGCGTGGCCCAGTTCGCCGGCAAGCCGTTCAGCGGCGGCAGCGTCCGCAGCGGCCGCCTGGCGCTCACCGAGAAATGGAAGGCCCACAAGCTTTGGGACGTGCATACGCCGCAAAACATGTACGATGTGACCGTTTCGCTGGTGGATGCGAGCGAGAAGGTGCTCGACACCGCTCTGCCCGTGCGTTTCGGCTTCCGCGAGTTCTGGATCGACGGGCGCGATTTCTACCTCAACGGCACGCGCATCTTCCTCTCGGCCCTCCCGTTGGATGACGCCCAGGTCGGCGCCGCCACCGCCTGCTACGAGGGCGCCAAGGAGACCCTGCTGCGGCTGAAGGGCACCGGCATCAATTTCGTCTACACGCACAATTACGACTGCAAGCCGGGCTCGCACCTGAGTTTCGAGGAGATTCTGCGGGCGGCCGACGACGTGGGCATGCTCGTCTCCTTGTCGCAGCCGCACTGCCGCCATTACAGTGGACGGCCCCCGACGCCGACCAGAAAAACGGCTACGCCCACCACGCCGAGTTCTACGTCCGCGTGGCGCAGAACCATCCCTCGGTCGTGTTCTACTCGATGAGCCACAACTTCACGGGCTACACCGACGACATGAATCCGGACATGATCGACGGCGCGTCAGGACCCTCGCAATCGCGGACGCCAAGAAGAACGCCAAGGAGGCGCAGCGGGCGGAGGCGATCGTCCGCCGCTTGGACCCCAGCCGCATCGTCTATCACCATTCCTCCGGCAATCTGGGCTCGATGCACACCAGCAATTTCTACCCGAACTTGGCCCCCGTTCAGGAAATCTGCGACTGGTTCGAGCATTGGGCCACCAAGGGCGTCAAGCCGCTGTTTACCTGCGAATACGGCGCGCCGTGCACCTGGGACTGGGCCATGTACCGCGGCTGGTACAAAGGCAAACGCGAATGGGGCAGCGTCGCCGTGCCCTGGGAGTTCTGCAACGCCGAGTGGAACTGCGCAGTTCCTCGGCGACCGGGCGTTCCAAATCAGCGACGCCGAAAAGACAGAACCTCCGCTGGGAGGCCAAGCAGTTCCGCGCAGGCAAAATCTGGCATCGCTGGGACTATCCCACGCAATTGGGCTCGCGCGAGCTGACCGATCAGCGAGCCCGATCTTCGCCATGTATCTCGGCGACAACTGGCGGGCGTTCCGCACCTGGGGCATGTCGGCCAACTCGCCTTGGGAGCATCGGCCACTACTGGAGCGCTGCGCAAGGACGTGGACAAGAGCCGCAAGAATCTCCAGGTCGATTGGGAAAACCTCCAGCGGCCCGGCATGAGCCCCGACTATCTCGACGCGCGTTACGAGCGGATGGACCTGGCCTACGAGCGATCCGACTGGATCGCCACGCTCGGCGGCCAGGCGATCCTGCGGAACAACATGCCGTTGCTGGCCTACATCGGCGGCAAGGCGGCCCATTTCACCGGCAAGGACCATAATTTCCTCCCCGGCGAAACCGTCGAGAAGCAACTCATCATCATCAACAACTCGCCGTCAAACGGTCAGTTGCGACTGCCGCTGGTCGTTGGGCCTCCCGCAGGCCGTCGAGGGCACGAAAACCGTCAGCGTCGAGACCGGCCAACAGGAGCGCATTCCGCTGCGCTTCGATCTGCCCGCCGCGACTTCCGCCCGGCAAGTATGCCCTCAGCGCGACAGTCAAGTTCAGCAGCGGCGAAACGCAAACCGACTCCTTTGCGGTGAACGTGCTCCCGCCGGCGCCGGCCGCCAAGGCGGCCGCCCCGAAGATCGCCGTCTACGATCCTAAAGGGGAGACCATCAAGCTGCTCGAAGGCCTGGGTCTCAAGTGCCAGCGATTCGAAAGCGGCGCCGACCTGTCGGGCTACGACATGCTGGTTATCGGCAAGGCGGCGCTGACAGCCCACCGGCCCCGGCCCAAACCTCAGGCGGTGACCAAAGGGCTGAAGGTAATCGTCTTCGAGCAGACCTCCGACACGTTGGAAAAGCGGTTCGGATTCCGCGTGAACGAATACGGCCTGCGAAACGTCTTCCAACGAGTGCCGGACCATCCGGCCCTGGCCGGGCTGGAACTCGACAACCTGCACGATTGGCGCGGCGAGGCGACCATCCTTCCCGCCCGGCTGAAGTACGAGATCAGCAAGCAGTTCGGCACGCCGACGGTCGAGTGGGCCGGCATTCCCGTCACGCGCGTATGGCGGTGCGGCAATCGCGGCAACGTGGCCAGCGTGTTGATCGAGAAGCCGGCCCGCGGCAATTTCCTCCCCATCATCGACGGCGGCTACAGCCTCCAGTACAGCCCCTTGATGGAATATCGCGAAGGCAAAGGCATGGTGCTGTTCTGCCAGATGGACGTGACGGGGCGGACCGAATCCGACCCGGCGGCCGAGCGGCTGGTGCAGAACATGATCCAGTACGTGGCCACCTGGCAACCCGCTGCCAGTCGCCAGGCCGTCTACGCGGGCGATGCGGCCGGCAAGAACCACCTCGAAAAGGCCGGCATCTCCGTCGCGCCCTACAACGGCGGCGCGCGGCCGCCAGCCAGGTGCTCATCGCCGGGCCCGGCGCAGGGAAAACGCTTTCGGCCAACGCCCCCGCCCTGGACGAGTGGCTCAAGGCGGGCGGACATCTGTTGGCCGTCGGCCTCGACCAGTCCGACGTCGCCGCGCTGCTGCCCAACGTCAAGGTGAAAAAGGCCGAGCATATCGCCGCCTGGTTCGAGGCCCCCGGCGCGGCCTCGCCGCTGGCGGGTGTCGGCCCTGCCGACGTGCACAACCGCGATCCGAAGGAGTTCTCGTTGGTCTCCGGCGGCGCCACGGTTTTCGGCGACGGCGTACTGGCGACGGGCGAAAACGGCAACGTCGTTTTCTGCCAACTCGCGCCCTGGCAATGCGATTACAGCAAGCAATACAACGTCAAGCGGACCTTCCGCCGCGCCTCGTTCCTGCTGACGCGGCTGCTGGGCAACATGGGGGTCGAAAGTTCCACTCCGCTGCTGTCGCGCTGCGGCAGCCCCGCGGACGCGAAGAAGGGAGAACGGCGCTGGCTGGACGGCCTGTATCTCGATCAGCCCGAGGAATGGGACGACCCCTATCGCTTCTTCCGCTGGTAAGGAAACCGTACAGTGGCCAGTGGCCAATGGCACTAAGCTTGATTCGTAACCTTTTGATGAAGCATGACTTGCGACATCCGTGATGACCACTGTTGACTATCCTTCATCCTTCATCATTCGCCCCCCGACCGAAGACCGAAGACCCAAAACCCAAGACCCAAGACCCAAGACCACACAATTGTCACACTTTCAGCACGTTTTGTCACGTTTACAGCGCCAATTGCTACGGTTTTCGACCCTGGATCTGCATTCGCCATGTTCGTCTTCCAGCGTAACCTACAACGTCGTAAGGACTTCGGTTGATTTGCATCGCCTGAAGATGCCCAAGAATAGATGATGAAATTGCATCCTTACTTTTCAGAAACTTCGTTTTCAACATCGCGTGGAACGGCCGTCCTGCATCCCGTACCATGGTAGGGTAGGACTCAATTCAAGACATCAAGGAGACAGCCTATGTCCGCCAGCATGGATCGCCGCAAATTCTTGACGACCTCCTCGGCAGCGGCGGCCGCCGCTTTCACCATCGTTCCCCGACATGCCCTGGGCGGGCCGGGACTGGTCGCTCCCAGCGAAAAAATCAACCTGGCCCACATCGGCTTCGGCACGCAGTCGATTCGCGAAGTCGGCGCCTTGCTGGCCAATCCGGAAATCCAGATCGTTGCCGTGTGCGACCCCGAAAAGGACGGCACCCATTACGTCGAGTGGGGCCGAAAAGGGCGCTTCGCCAAGAAGTGCGGAAACTGTTGCAGGAGCCGAATTGGCGGCAGAACTTCGATCACGTGCCCGGCGGCCGCGACGTGGGCAAGGAAATCGTCGAAACCTACTACGCCAAGCAGCGGGCCGCCGACAAGTTCAAAGGCTGTGCCGCCTACGCCGACTTCCGCGAACTGCTGGAAGAGGCGAAGGATGTGGATGCGGTCAAGATTATGACGCCCGACCATCTCCACGCGGCCGTGTCGATTGCCGCCATGAAAAAAGGCAAGCACGTCATGGTGCACAAACCGCTTGCCAATCGGGTGTTGGAAGCGCGGCGGGTCATCGAGACGGCCCGCCACGACGAAGGTCGCTACGCACTTTCTGCCCGCCAGCGACGGCTCGCAGCTTCAGCCGGCCCTCGACATGATCAAGCAGGGCGCGATCGGCACGCTGCGGGAAATCCACAACTGGTCGAACCGGCCGGTGTGGCCCCAGTATCCCGACGATTCCCACCGACACCCCGCCGATTCCCGAAGGTTTTGACTGGACGCTGTGGCTGGGCCCGTCACTCGACCGGCCGTATCATCCGCACTATACGCACACCGTCTTTCGCGGCTGGTACGAGTTCGGCGGCGGTTCGATCGCCGACATGGGGCACTATAGCCTTTGGCCGGTGTTCACCATACTGGAGTTGGACTCGCCGCTCAGCCTCGAGTCGACGCCCAGTCACGACTGCACGATCACCGATGAGGCGGCCGTGCGGATCAAGAACGACTACTCCTTCCCGACCGCTTGCACGGTTCGCAGCCGGTTCGCGGCCAAGGGCGACCGGCCGGCGATCGACATCTTCTGGTACGACGGAGGCATCAGGCCGGCCACTCCGGAAGAGCTCATCGCCGAAGACAAGCAACTGGCGGAAGAAGGCATGATGTTCGTGGGCCAGGAAGGCAAGATTGTCGGCGGTTTCCGCGGCGAAAAGCCGCAAATCCTCGACCGGGCAAAGCGTGAAACCTATCAGGCTGCAAAGACGGCCGCCGAAGCGGCCGCTCCGCAAGAGCGCGCCGGCGGTCGGGCCGGCCGCGAGTCCTTGTGGGTGGCGGCAATCAAAGGCGGACCACCCACCTACGGCGATTTCCGGTTGGCGGGGCCCATCTCCGACATGGTCAACCTGGCGGCCGTATCGCTGCGTCTGGGCGGCAAGCGGTTGCTGTGGGACGCCGCCAAAATGGAAATCACGAATCTGCCGCAAGCCGAAAAATACCTCACCCGCGAATATCGCACAGGTTGGGAACTCGGCGGCTGAGGAGTATTGGACGCGGAATCTTGCCGCGTCATGCCGCATTATTCGTGGCGACGCTACTGCTGTAGCGAATAGAACACCACGTTCAAGCCGATGCGGGCGGCGTCATCGCGGGTGTAGCCGCGGCACTCCGGCGAGTTGTGCTTCTCCAGCGCGCAACTCACGTCGTACGGCGAGAAGATCACGCCCCAGCGGTCTTCCAGCTTGATCCCCTCCAGGTCGGGCGGGACCTTGCGGATGGCGTCATCCAGCGGCTCGCCCTTCGATCGATCGCCCACCGGATCGCGGCGCGAAACGGTCCGCAGGTCGAAACCGCCATAGGTCGTGCTCAGCAGCCGGTCGTTGACGGGAATCCGCTCCAGCTTGCGATTGGGGAAAATCGTGGCGATTTCCCGGCGAAACGACGCAGTAAACGCCTGGCTGGCGCAAATGGAGTCGGCAAACAGCACGCCGCCGCGCTCGATGTACTGCCGCAATCGCTCCCGCTCGCCGTCGGTCAGGCGGAAGGCGGTCCGCCCGTGCATGAAGACCAGATGGTAGTCGAACAACGACTCGTCGGTGATGTCCAACGGCTCTTCGCGAACTTGGGGGCGGATCTTCATTTCGCGGCTGGCGGCGTCCATGAGATTGATCACGGCCCGAGGCGCCGTGTTGCAGCCGCCGGGGTGTCGAAGCGTCGCGACGTACAGCCGGCCGCGCACCGTCCGGTCGGTCGGCCGCGGCGTCGTCGACGCGGCAAAGTAGCTTTCCTTCGATTTCAATTCGCGATTGGTGGCATAGGCCAGCACGTTCACTCCCAGCGACATCGCGGCATTGATCTGGGCCTGAACCGCCGGGCCGTATTTCTCGCCACGTCCCGGCCGCCCCAACTCCCACAAACACGACAGCGGCGGCTGCGGATTCACCGGCGCATAGACCACGCTTGTACGGCAGCCGAACTCGACGCCCCAAAGCGGCCGCAATTGCTTCGGGTTGACCTTCTCCTCGGCATACCAGATCGGATGCTCCGGATCGAGTAGTTGCAGCTTGTATTCAGGCTCGGGGAAGACCAGTCGCATCAATTCGCGGAAGCCGCCGTCGAAGCCCGTGCCGCCGCAATACCCTTCGGCCAGCAAAAAGCCGCCGCGATCCAGGTAGTCGCGGACTTTTCCGGCAAGCTGCTTGCGGTCGGCCGGATCGTCGGGCAGCGGGCTCTGATCGCCGCAGAGATAAAGCACCGGCGTCTGCAAGAGTTCGTCCACGGTGGCCAATCGCAGGTCGATGATTTGCCAGGTCAAATCGCGTTTCCATCGCGATTCAACGTAGCGGGTGAGATTGCCCACGTCACTGCGGTGCCGGTTCCAATCGTCGCCCGGCCCGTGTTGCAGCTTGCCCAACAGCACGGGCCAACGGCCTTTCGACAGGAACAGCAGGGCAAGACTGGTGCCGATGGTGGGCGTGCCTTCGTAAGGGCCGCTCCCGTTCCAAGAGCCCGATACAATGTCCTGATCGCGAATCAACTGGTCGGCTCCCTCGCGATACCAATCGTGCTTGTCGATCAGTCGCCGCACGGTTAGCCGGCCCGCGCGTTCCAGTCCGTAAAGATAATACAGCCGCCAGATGGGGTTGGAAATGCCGGGGTTATAGACCACCGAGTAATGCCGCGCGAGCCACTGAATCCCGCGCTCAATGCGATTGCTGTCCTTGGTGTCGTGCTCCAGGCAACATTCGATTTGATCGTCGACAGCCCGCGCGTCGCTCGCCTGCACCTTGTCGGCGGCAATCACCAGCGAGCTGATGCCGGCGCAGGTCATGCTGCCGGTGCCGATGCCGCCCTGCGCGGGTAACTCCACGAACCGTCGGGGTTCTGCTGCTCTTCCCAATAACGCTTGGCCAGGTTCCATGTCCGGTCGGCGCTGGGCACGCCGACGCGTTCCGCCTCGTACAAAGCCAGCAGGGCAAACTGGGAGTTCGAGTTGTCGCCGTCGCCCCGTTCATCGTACGTCCAGGCTCCCTTCGCGGCCCGGCGACGATTTGCGTGCTTTCCAACCACCTCACGTTGCGCGTAATCAGGAGGCGGTCTCGGTCGGGCTCGGCCCGCGCAAAGACCATCGTTTGCAAGGCAACGACATACGTTCTCGAAGGCGGCACGTCGCGAAGATAGTGCAGGGCCCTCTGCATTCGCTCGTCGTCCGGGGCAACGCCCGAGTTCAGCAGGGCTAGCGTACACAGCGCGGTGACTCCGCCCGGGGTGGTTTGCACGACTTCGAGCCAGGAGCCGTCGCGCCGCTGCTGTGATTTCAGGAAAACGACGCCGCGATCAATCGCCTGGCGAACCTGGTCGGCCGTGACATCCGCCCGCAGACTCCCTACAATTGACGCAAACATCCCAGCCACAAGCAGCGCGGTGGTAAGAAGGCGCGTCATAGGGCTGACCCCGCGCACGAGGCCTGGAAAAAGGGGCGGAAAATGGTCATAAGTATCTTAGAATTACGTAGTTAGCTTGGCAACCCCGCACCGGCGCCAAGCCGGGGTGGTTTTGCGTACCCGCACTCCGAATGATACCATCAAAAGAATGCCATTGGGGGTTGGGAATTGTCTGTGAGCACACTGATCGTGAACAACAATAGCCGTCGGCGGCAGCCGATGGTCGCTAGCATCACGGGCCTGAACCGCCAACTCCCGCTATCCAATCCCTAATCCCAATCCCCAATCCGTCTCCCGATGAGCACTGTCAAACCTCGAAATCTTGGCGACGTCTTGCAGGAGTTCAGCCAGCATCGGCGGCTCATGCAGGACGAGCTGCAAAAAATCATCGTCGGCCAGAGTGAAGTGATCGAGCAGATCCTGGCGGCAATATTCACTCGCGGCCACTGCCTGTTGGTGGGCGTGCCAGGGCTGGCCAAAACCTTGATGGTCAGCACGCTGGCCCGCATCCTCGACATCCAATTCAAGCGGATTCAATTCACGCCCGACCTGATGCCCTCGGACATCACCGGCACGAACGTGCTGGAAGAAGACGATCGCGGCCGGCGCGATTTCCGCTTCGTCGAAGGGCCTGTCTTCACCAATATCCTGCTGGCCGACGAAATCAACCGCACCCCGCCGAAGACCCAGGCAGCGTTGCTTCAGGCCATGCAAGAGCGGGAAGTGACCGTGGGCCAACGCACCTATCCCTTGCCCGACCCGTTCTTCACGATCGCGACGCAGAATCCGATCGAGCAAGAAGGCACGTATCCGCTGCCGGAGGCGCAGTTGGACCGCTTCATGTTCGACATCAAGGTCGACTACCCTTCGCGGGAGGAGGAAGAGCGAATCCTCGCCAGCACCACCCGCGGCGATCGGCCGGAGGTTCGCAAGGTGCTTTCGGGCAAAGCGATCATCAACCTCCAGAACCTGGTGAACAAGGTAGCCGTGAGCGAGTACATCGTGCAGTACGTGTCGCGGCTGGTGCGGGCGACTCGGCCGAAGGACCCGTCGGCGCCGAGTTTGTCAAAGAGTTGGTCGATTGGGGCGCCGGGCCGCGCGCGGGGCAATTCCTCATCCAGGGCGGCAAGTCGCTGGCCGCCATGGACGCCCGTTTCTCCGTGGCCATTGACGATGTCCAGAAGATTGCCATCCCCGTACTGCGGCACCGCATCAGCACGAACTTCCAGGCCCAAGCCGAAGGCATGAGCAACGAGGACATTATCCAGCGGCTGATCCGCGAAACGCCCCCGCCGGTGATTCCAAAATATGAGAAATAGGGGCGCGGGGCGGGGGACGGGGGACGCGCAGAACCCAAATGAGTGTGAACTGTTATCGGGACCTGGAGGTGTGGCAACTCAGCATCAGGCTGACTACACAGGTTTACTCGCTGACTCGGTCCTTTCCAATAAGCCGCATGATTGCCGGGCTGCGAAATCGCCTTAACGAGAGGATTCGCGCCGATCGGTGAGCTGCGCCCCCCGACCCCCGCCCCCCAATGTCCACTGCCGAAAAATACCTGAAGCCCGAGGTCATCCGCCAGATCAAGCGGCTGGACCTGCGCGCTCAGTTCATCGTCAAGGGCTTTTTGCAAGGGCTGCACGCCAGCCCTTTCCACGGCTTCTCCGTGGAGTTCAGCGAGCACCGCAAGTACACGCCCGGCGACGACCCGAAGGACATTGACTGGTTGGTCTATGCCAAGACCGACAAGTACTACGTCAAGAAGTTCGAGGCCGAGACGAACATCACCGGCTATCTGGTGATGGACCTGAGCCGGTCGATGGGCTACACCTATCGGCAGGAGTTGACGAAGTTCGACTATTCGATTTGCCTGGCGGCCGCCCTTTGCTACCTGATGATCTACCAGCAAGACCCGGTGGGGCTGTTGACTTTCGATCGGCGCATCCGTCACAGCTTGCGGCCGAAGGCCCGGCGAAGCCACTTGGGCGACGTGTTGTCGCTGCTGGCCAACCTGAAGCCGGCGGGCGAAACCGACATCGCCCACAGCCTGGTCCAGGTGGCCGCCATGCTTCGGCATGCCAGCCTCGTGATGATCTTCTCCGATCTGCTGGCCGAGCCGCAACCGATTCTCGAATCGCTTTACCGCCTCCGCCACGGCGGGCATGACGTGATCCTGTTCCATGTGCTCGACGAAGCCGAAACGCAATTTCCCTTTGCCGGCATGGTGGAGTTGGAAGAGCCCGAGACGGGACAACGTCTGGCCCTGGACGCCGACGGTTTCCGCCGCACGTACCTGTCGGAGATGGAAGACTTTCGCGCCACCTATCGCCGCGAGTGTTTCCAGGCCGGAATCGACTACGTGCCGCTGGATACGAGCATGCGATTCGACCGGGCGCTGGGCGAATATCTGATGCGGAGAAGCGAGCGTGGGTAGACAGGATTGCAAATTGCAAATTGCAAAGTGCAAAGTGCAAAGTGCGGGGCACGCCGCTCCTCCCGGCCTCGATATCCAATTCTCAATTTTCAACTTTCGATTTTCAATTTGCAATCGTCCGTTTTCACGCCGCGCCCCATGACCTTCGTCAACCTTTCACTCCTGGCCGGAACTGCACTGATTGCCGTGCCGATTATTTTGCACTTGATCATGCGCCGGCGGCCGACGTTGGTCGAGTTCCCTGCCCTGCGGTTTATCCAGAAGCGGCTTGACGTAAACCGGCGGCGTCTGCAACTGCGGCATTTGTTGTTGCTGCTGTTGCGGGCGGCGGTGATCGCGCTCTTGGCGTTCGCCTTGGCACGACCCAGCGTGAAGCTGGCCGGTGTACTGGGAAGTCAGGAAGCCCCCGTAGCGGCGGCGCTCGTGTTCGACGCGGCCCCGCGGATGGAATATCGGCACGAGAACCAGACCCGCTTGGAGGCAGCCCGGCGCTCGGCGTGTGGCTCTTGGCGCAACTGCCGCAGCAGAGCGAAATCGCGGTGGTGGACACGCGGCTCGGCTCGCCAGCGGCATTTCAGGTGGATCGCGGCGCGGCCACCGACCGGATCGCTCACCTGGAGACGGTGGCCAATTCCCAGCCGCTGCCGACCGCCATCAGCGCGGCCGCGAAGCTGCTGCGGCAGAGCAATCTGGCCCGCAAGGAGATGTACGTCTTCACCGACCTCACCAGCGGCGCTTGGCCTGCCGAGCGGTCATCCCAAATTCAACAGCAGTTGGGCGAATTGAGCGATTTCGGCGTGTACATCGTCAACGTCGGCATTCCCAAGCCGACAAACTGCAGCCTGGGCGAACCGCGGCTCTCCAGCGAAGTGCTTTCGGTCGGCAGCAAATTAACCGTGGAGACGACGGTTTCGTGCGTCGGCCCGTCGGCCACGCGAATGGTTGAATTGTATCTGCTGGACGCCAACCGCGAGCCGCAGAAGCGCGACGAGCAAAGCTGCGACATCGCGCCGGGCGAGATGAGCCCGGTGGAATTCCGCGTCGGCGGGCTCGATCTGGGCGCACATCAGGGCTACGTGCGGCTGGTCGGCCAGGACGGGTTGGCGGCCGACGACACGCGATTCTTCACCGTGCTGGTCAAGCCTGCCGCGCGGGTGTTGGTGGCGGCGGCCAAGCCGGCGCAGCGGAACGCCCTTACCAAGGCATTGGCTGCCGCGGGCTCCCGCGAGCGGAACGAAGCCCGCTTCGATTGCGAGATTTGCAGCACGAGCGAGCTTGGCCAGCGTCAGCTTTCCGACTATGCGGCCGTGTGCCTGTTGGACCCGCCGCCGCTGGAATCGCTCCTTTGGGAGAAGTTGGCCAATTTTGCCGCGGAAGGGCATGGCGTGGCGATTTTCTTGGGCCACAATGCGCAACCTGTCGATTCATTCAACGAGCCGCCGGCGCAGGAGTTGCTTCCCGGCAAACTGTTGCGTCAAGTGCCCCGGCCCGATGGCGATTTGCATCTCGCGCCCCGCGACTATCAGCATCCGATCCTGGTCCCTTTCCACGCCCTTTCCGGCGCGGTTCCGTGGAAGAACTTTCCGGTCTTCCGCTATTGGGAACTCGATGCGGCGCCGGCCGGCGCTACCACCGTGTTGCCGTATAGCGATGGCCGTCCGGCGCTCTTGGAGCGGCCGGTCGGCCGCGGCCGCGTGCTCACGATGACGACGCCCGTCTCCGATGAGCCTGGCCGCAACCCCTGGAACCTGTTGCCGGTGGGTGAGCCATGGCCATTCCTGATGCTGGCCAACTATATGATGGGCTACCTGACCGGCGGCGGCGACCAGCAGCTAAACTATTTCGCCGGCCAAACAGCCGTCGTGCTACTCGACACGGCCGCCGCACGCCAGGGCTATATGCTCTTCGCGCCGGATGGAGTGGCTTCACCCTATTCGGCCGACCTGGATCGCCACGAGCTGCCCATCACCACGACCGACCAGGTGGGCAACTATCGGCTTCAGGCGGGCGGGGCCCGCGGCGTCGCTCTCGGTTTCAGCGTCAACTACGCGCCCGAGCAAACGCAACTCGACCGGCTTACCGATAAACAGCTGGCCGCGTTGTTTGGCCCGGTGAAGTTCCGGCTGGCCCGAACCCGCGAGCAGATCGACCGCAACATCAGCATGGGCCGTGTCGGGCAAGAGCTGTACCCCTCGCTGATCCTGATCGTGGCGTTGGCCTTGGCGCTGGAAATGTTGGTGGCAAACCGTTTCTATAAGGAATGAAGATGAGCAGCCAGCTATCAGCAGTCAGCCCCAATCCCTAATCCCTAATCCCCAATCCCCGTTCCCCATGTTCCACATTTCCTTTTATCCCATCTTCGACAGCTACCTGCTGGTGGCGGTCGTTGCGCTCATGCTGCTGGGATTGATGTGGTTTGGGCCGAGCCGGGAGAAGTCCCGACGGCATCGGATGCTGTTGGCCTTGCTGCGTGTGGCGGTGATCGTGCTGGTGGTGTTGGCCACGCTTCGGCCGACGTTGATCTACACGCAGACGAAGAAACAGGCAGCCAGCCTGATCGTGTTGGCCGACCAGTCGCGAAGCATGTCGGTGCCGGACGCCGTGGGCAACAAGACCCGCTGGGAGGCCCTCCGCGGCGCCGTGGCCGACGCCGCGTCCGCTTTGGCCAGATTGCAGCGGGATTTCGAGCTCAAGGCGTACACGTTCGACGCGGAATTGCACGAAGCCGCGGCGGACAGAGGCCGGATCGAATTGCCCGACAAGCCCGAAGGGCAGCAAACGGCCATCGGGGCCGCGCTGGACGACGTGCTGGGGCGCGAAGCGGGAAAGCGGCTCTTGGGCGTGGTGCTGTTGAGCGACGGCGCCAGCGGGCGTTTGCCCCGCGCGATCTGCCGCCGCAAACGGCCGCCGCCCGGCTGAAACACCTCGGCTGTCCGATCTTCGTCTTTCCCTTCGGCCAGTCGCGCGGCTTGGGTGAGGCCCAGGACGTGGCCGTGAAAAACCTGGTGGTCAGCCCCAACGTCTTTGTCAAGAATGAACTGAACATCAGCGGCGATATCCGCGTCGACGGCTACGTCAACGTGGATATCCCCGTCCGCGTGCTCTTTGAAACCGCGCCGGGAAAGATGGAAGTCGTCGCCCAACAGACGATTCGTGCCACGGCCGACGGCCAACTTCTGCCCGTTCAATTGAGCTATGTGCCGCAAGTCCCCGGCGAGTATAAGCTCACCCTGGAAGCGGCCGAGCAACCGGGCGAGCTTGTAACCACGAACAACCGTCTGAGCACCTTTGTCAACGTGCTGAAGGGCGGCCTGAACGTGCTCTATTTGGAAGGGACTCCGCGCGTGGAGGCGAAGTTCATCCGCCACGCGCTCGACTCGCCTGACGTCAAGGTCCGCTACGAGCGGATCGACGTTCGCGACCCGAAGACCCGCCCCACCGACCTGTCCGAATGCTTCCGGCCCGGCAAGTTTGATGTTTATCTGCTCGGCGATATTGACTCGACGGCGTTCCACAATGACGAACTGGCCGAGTTGCGCACTGCGTCAACCGCGGCGCCGGACTCATGATGCTTGGCGGGTTCCAGAGTTTCGGGCCGGGCGGCTACGGAAACACGCCGCTGGCCAGCGTGCTGCCCGTGGGCATGGATCGGACCGAACGGCAGCAGCTCGACGAACCGATCCGCGAGGACGTGGCCTGGCCCGGCCCGCTGCGGATGACTCCCACGTCGATAGGAATGATGCACTTCGCGCTGATGCTGGCCGGAAACCGGGAGCAAAACGCGGCCCTATGGGCGAAATTGCCCCCGTTGAAAGGGGCCAACAAGTTCCACGATCTGCCCCCCGGAGCCGTCGTCCTGGCCGATGCCGGGCCGGAGAAACCGCTGCTGGTCGAGCGGAACTACGGCAACGGCCGCGTGTTGGCTTTCGCCGGCGATTCCACCGAACGCTGGTGGATGCAGAGCGACGAATCGCAATCGGCCCACAAACGCTTCTGGCGGCAAATCATCCTCTGGCTGGCGAAAAGAGACCAGTTCCAGGAGGGCAGCGTATGGGTCCGGCTCGGCGAGCGGCGGATCGCGCCGGCGCAGAGAATGGATTTTTCCGTCGGGGCGAAGACGGCCAGGGACGAACCGGTCGCCGACGCCACCTTCAAAGCCGAGGTGGTCATGCCCGATGGAGCCCGCCGTGTCTTGCCGTTGACGCGGCAGCAGGAACAGATGTCCGGCACATTTCGCGACACGCAAACTGCCGGCGATTACGCCATCGAGGTCACCGCCGCGCAGAAAGACAAACTGCTGGGTTCCGCGCGGGCGAGGTTCCTGGTTTTCCCGCAGGACCTGGAACTCGACAATGCGGCGGCCGATGCCGCCACGCTGGAGAGCCTCGCGGCAATGACCGGCGGCCAGACGCTCGCCCCCGAGCAGTTGCCAGCGCTCATCAATCGCCTCACCAACGAGACGCAATACCTTGAGGTGCAGCAGGAAACCAAGAAGACATTCTGGGACACATGGCTGTTCTTCCTGACGCTGGTCGGTCTGCTCGGGATCGAATGGTATCTGCGCAAGCGGTGGGGGTTGGTCTAGGGGGGTGGTGCAAGAGCCGTTGACGCGCCGAGCGGCGTGGCTAAACTGATTGTCAACCTCTTGCCGGACATCTCCAAGACTTCCGCTACGAAACAGGACAAGAAGCCAAATGCCCGATAAACGCGTCTTTGAACTCATTGCAAAGCACGGGGTCGTGCCCGTGATCGCTATCGATTCGGTCGATGCGGCCATCCCCTTGGCCGACGCGCTGTTGGAGGGTGGGCTGCCGCTGGTGGAGATCACTTTCCGTACGGACGCGGCGGCCGAGGTCATCGAAAAGATTTGTTGGCAGCGGCCTGGCATGCTCGTCGGCGCGGGCACCGTAGTGACTCCCGACAGTTTCAAGGCGGCGAAGGCTTCCGGCGCAAGGTTCGGCGTGGCCCCAGGACTCAACCCCGACGTCGTCAAAGCGGCGAAACGCGCGAAGATGCCGTTCGTGCCCGGCGTGTGCACGCCCAGCGACATCGAGCGGGCGGTGGCGCTCGGCTGCCGCACGCTGAAGTTTTTTCCGGCGGAAGCAAGCGGGGGTGTGGAAATGCTCAAGGCGCTCGCCGCGCCGTATGCGCACTTGGGCGTGCGATTCGTACCCACGGGGGGCGTGAATATGAACAACCTGGCCGCGTACCTCGCCATTGACACCGTGGCAGCCGTTGGCGGCACTTGGATCGCCAAGAAGGAGGACCTTGCCGCCGCGAAATGGACGGAAATTCGCGACCGCTGCAAGAAAGCCGTCGATATCGTGGCCCAGGTGCGTGACCGAGTGTAAAGCCGCGACCATTGGTCTCGCCTCCCAGCGCCACCGCCCGAGCGCGGCTTTGTGTCGGACTTCCCCCCGCTCAAGACGACACTTATAATGTCTGCGTTATGGCGATCATCGAAATAGAGCGGCTGGCGAAGTCCTACCGGGTCTATCAAAAGAAAGAAGGGCTCCGCGCGGCCGTGGGCGGTTTGTTTCGCCGCCGGCACCGGCTCGTCGAAGCGGTTCGCGGCATCGACCTCGAAGTCCAGCAAGGCGAGTTCGTTGCCTTCCTTGGACCCAACGGGGCTGGGAAAACCACCACGCTGAAACTTCTCTCCGGCGTCATTTCGCCCACCAGCGGCACCGCCCGCGTGATGGGCTTCGTGCCCTGGCGGCGCGAAAACGCTTATCGCCGCCGCTTCGCCCTGGTGATGGGCCAGAAGAATCAACTCTGGTGGGACTTGCCCGCCGCCGAGTCGTTCCGCTTGCACCAACAAATCTACCGGATCGAGCCCGAGCGGTTCGACCACACCCGCGACGAGTTGACCGATCTGCTGGGCGTGCGCGGCCTGCTCTCGCAGCCGGTTCGCGAGCTTTCGCTGGGGGAGCGGATGAAAATGGAACTGATTGCCGCGCTCTTGCACTCGCCCGACGTGCTCTTTCTCGACGAGCCGACGATCGGTCTGGACGTGGTGGCCCAGCACAACATTCAGGTTTTCTTGAAGCATTACCAACAAGTTCGCCAGGTGACGATCCTTTTGACGAGCCATTACATGAAGGACGTGCTGGCGCTGTGCCGGCGCGTGATCATCATTGCGCCGGGGCAAATCATCTACGACGGCTCGTTGGCGGGAATCATCGACCGCTTCAGCGGCCACAAGGTGATCTCGCTGCAGATGGTCAACGGCGACGTGCCGGCCCATCTGGATCGCTACGGCGAACTGCTCACGGCAGAGCCGCCGGGCGTGAAGCTGCGTGTGGCGCAAGGCGCAGTGCCCGAGGTGCTGGCCAACATTTTGGCCAATCATGCGGTGGTCAACGTGAGCGTGGAAGACCCGCCGCTGGAGGAAGTGATCGCCGAGATGTTCACTCAATTTCCCATGAAACCGACCGAGGTGGCCCCTTGATTACCAAGATCACCGGCCAATTGGTGGCCCTGCACAACGCCACGCTAACGCTGAAAATCGACGCCTTCGAATACGAAGTGCTCATTCCCGAAATTCACCCGCAGGCAGTTGCAGAGCGAACTGAACCAGTCGGTCAGTTTGCACACGATCGAATACGTCAACGGCAATCCGATGCAGGGCCGCATGACGCCGCGGCTGATCGGGTTTTTGAGCGAGGCGGAGCGGGAGTTCTTCGAGTTGTTTTGCTCGGTCAACGGGGTGGGCGTGAAAAAGGCCCTCCGCGCCATGGTCCGGCCGGTCCGAGAGGTGGCCACGGCCATCGAAGAGCAGGACGCCAAGTCGCTCTCCGGGCTGCCCGGCATCGGGCCGGCGATGGCCGAGCGAGTGATCGCCAAGCTGCGACGCAAGGTGCCGAAGTTCGCGCTGATGGTCGCACGCGAGGACGGGTACGAAGCTCACGCCGAGCCCGACGTGGTCTTGGAGACGTTCGAAGTGCTCCGTTCGCTGGGCCACAGCGAAAGCGACGCCCGGCGGCTCCTGGACGCGGCATTGGCGTCGCACAAAAAGTTCAAGGACGTGCAGAGCCTAATCGAAGCGATCTATCAGCAGAGCCAGAAGTAGCGACGACTGGTAATGCGTCCACATCCGAATGACCTTGACGACTTTGGCGTCGTCGAGGAGCTGATAGCCGATACGGGATGTTGATCTGTCGCGAGCATGGCCCCCGGGCCCCTCGCCGCCCGTTGCCCGCCCCTGTATATTATGACCCTATGCCGCGCGAACCGATCCTCAAGCAACCGGCCGAGTTCAACGACGAAGATCGCGATCTCCGCCCGCAGCACATGCGCGACATGGTCGGGCAGGGGGAGGTCTATGCGAGGCTGGAGATCGCCGTCGATGCGGCTTCCAAACGGGGGGAGCCGTTGGGACACATCCTTTTTGACGGCCCGCCGGGGCTGGGCAAAACGACTTTCGGCATGTGTATCCCGCGCGACCTGGGCGTGAACATGCAGATTGCCAGCGGCGCCGCCCTGGCCGCCCCCAAGGACCTTATCCCCTATCTGACCAACGCCGAAGAGCGGTCGGTGCTTTTTATCGACGAAATCCACCGGCTGCCGAAGGCGGTCGAGGAGTTCCTCTACCCGGCGATGGAGGATTTTCGCATCGACCTTACACTTGGCGAGGGGGTAAATGCGCGGACGATCAACATGTCGCTCCGGCCGTTCACGCTTATCGGCGCCACCACGCGGAGCGGGCTACTTTCGGCCCCGCTGCGCGACCGATTCCAGATGCGCGAGCACTTGGACTTCTATTCCGTCGAGGAATTGGCCGAGATCGTCCGCCGCAACGCAAAGAAGCTGCGGGTGGAGATTGTCGATAGTGCCACAGTGGAAATTGCCGGTCGCAGCCGCGGCACGCCGCGATTGGCCAACAATCGGCTGCGTTGGGTCCGCGACTTTGCCCAGAGCAAAGCCGACGGCAAGATTTCGCTCGCGATAGCCCGCGGTGCCCTGGAAATGCAAGGAATTGACCCGCTTGGACTGGATGCCCAGGACCGAAAATACCTGGAAACGATTGCCCGCGTGTTTGTCGGCGGGCCGGTAGGCGTGGAGGCCGTGGCACACACGATGAACCTCTCGCCCGACACGCTGATCGACGAAGTAGAACCCTATCTTCTCCGCAGCGCCTCTGGTTGTGCGCACTCCCGCGGCCGAAAGTTGACGGCAGCGGCGTTTACGCACCTGGGAATCAGCCCAACAGAGCCTGGCGAAGGGCAGCGAAGCCTTTTCTAGCTTGCCCCAATTGGCAAGTCGCGTCCTGCCAGAGACGGCCTCCGCCCCCCATTACTGCTTTAGCGGGGTTGTCGAGTTTGCAGATTCTGCTAGGATTACAGGTAAGAGTAAAAGTAGGATAGTAGTCTCGTCGAATCGCCTTTTGGCGGAGTTCAGGGGAGGAGCAGTATGCTAGCAGTCGCTCCTACGTGTGAACTGGAAGTCGAACGGGGACCAGACTGGCTGTTGGTTCGGGTACGCAAGCTTGCCTTGGCGAAATCAGATGCGACGGCGTTGGCGGATCGTCTCTGGTCGCTGTTGGAGCAGCACTTCACCCGCCGCTTGGTGCTGGAGTTGGACAACGCCGGTGCCTTGGACAGCAACCTGCTTGCACAGCTAAGCGAGTTGCACCGGCGAATCGAGGAGCATAACGGCGTGATGCGCAGTTTGTGGGCTTTCGCCCGACAATTTGCGAGTGCTCCACGCTTGTCATCTCGACGAGCGTCTGCCGGCCTATTTGAATCGCCACGAGGCGGTGATGGGCGGCCAGAGTTGCGGATCGCTCAAATAAGACTTCTTCTTTCCAGCGGCAACGCGGGACCAGCTAGGTCCAGCAGACTTCCAATTCGTTGGAAATTTCAGCCACCCCATCCACGTGGCGGATCGCCTCTTGGGCCATCTGTTTCTGAAAGTACGTGTTGACCACGCCCCGCAGGGTGACCCGGCCGTCGCTGGTTTCGAAACGCAGATTTCGCCGCCCAACGTACGGGTTGCCTTCCAAAGCGGTGAAGAGCCGGTTGTCTAGTGGCATGTCGATCATTTTACTTCTGCCAGTTTTCCCGCTGGCACGCGGGAAGAATCAAAATTCGGCTATTCGTTTAGGCAAAATCACCGACAGCTAGTGGTGATTTGCGGTAATTTGCGTTGACTTCGTAATATGCACTTCATGGATGATCTGTGTAATATGCGATAAATGGTCCGTTCATGCGGAAATTGCCGGTTATTCGGTCACCGTGAGCCGGCGATCCGTCTGGGGCGTGCGTTACGGGGGGGCAACTAGCGATCACGACAATGCTGTCGTTGAAAGAGTAGCTTCCAATTTTGCATTAAAGCAAATCGGTAGAAAAAAATTCCCCGTCTTCAGCGGCAGCGGAGAAAGAGCGGAAAACCCCGAGATAGGGCGGCCGTCCCGCCGCCACTTTTGGCGATGGCGACCGTCTGTCGTAAGTGCTTGCGCCACAGGGACTTTCGAGCCAGATGCTAGCCGTTCATCCAGGGAGGCATTTCTCCCTCGGGCGGAAGCTTCACGACCCACGCCTCGGTGATCTCCGCCAGGCGCAGGACGTCGGCGACCGCCTCGGCTGGCGGGGTCGAGTCGAGTGAGAGGATGCCGATGGCATCGCCGCCGGGCTTGTTGGCCGCCCGACCGACCGACATCTGGGCGATGTTCACCCGATGTTGACCGAAGACGCTGCCCACTTTGCCGATCACGCCCGGCGTGTCGCGATGGGAAAAGATCATCAGAATCCCATCGAGGTAGCTTTCGAGCCGGCAACCGCCCTTCTGCACCAGGCGCGGCATGTTGTTGCCGAACACCGTACCGGCGGCCATCGAAGTCCTCTTTTCCGTGACCACCTCGGCGGTGATCATGGAACTGAAATCGCCGACGTCGCTATTGCGCTGCTCGACCACTTCGATGCCGCGTTCCCGCAGCAGCACCTCGGCATTGACGATGTTTACGCCGGCCGCCATGGCATGTTCCAGCAAGCCGGCGGCAAACGCCGACGACAGCAGCCGCGTGTCCTTCTTTGCCACTTCGCCCTTGTAGCTCAGCCGGCAACTGGTGGGCGGGCAGTGGTCGATTTGGGCCAGCAGCAACCCCAGCCGGTAGGCCACATTGAGGTAGCCGCGCAGCTCGGCAAGCGTCTTGGGATCCAACGGCGACATGTTGACCGACTGCCTGATGGCCCCGGTGGCGAAGAAGTCGATCAGCAATTCGGCCGCTTCGACGGCCACGCTGGTTTGGGCCTCTTCGGTGCTGGCGCCCAGATGGGGCGTGCACAACACGCCGGGCATGCCGAACAGCGGATTGCTGGTGCACGGCTCTTCGGGATAGACATCGAGGGCCACGCCGGCGATTTGCCCGCTTTTGAGGCCCTCGACCAAGGCCGCTTCGTTGAAGATTCCGCCGCGGGCGCAGTTGATCAGCCGCGCCCCCTTTTTCAACATCTTGATCTCCTCCGCACCGATCAGGTTTTTCGTCTGCTGATTGAGCGGCGTGTGAACGGTGAGATAATCGGCCAAGGGGAGCATTTCTTTGGCCGACTGGCAGGTATCGATTCCCAGTTCTTTGGCCCGCGTGCTGGGCAGGAACGGATCGTAGCCGAGGACGCGCATTTCCAGACCGCGGGCGCGGGTGGCCACGGCCTGGCCGACGCGTCCGAGGCCGACGATGCCCAGCGTCTTGCCGGCCAATTGCGTGCCCATGAATTTCTTGCGGTCCCATCGCCCTTCGACCAGGCTCTGGTTGGCGGCGGCGATGTTCCGCGACATGCCCAGCATCAAGGCGATCGTGTGCTCGGCGGTGGAAATGGTGTTTCCGCCGGGCGTGTTCATCACCACGATTCCCTGGCGCGTGGCGGCCTGGGTGTCGATGTTGTCTACGCCGACGCCGGCCCGGGCGATGGCCCGCAGGCGGGTGTTGCCTTGCAACGATTCGGCGGTGATCTTCACGCCGCTGCGGCAGATCGCGCCGTCGGCCTCGCCCAGGGCCTTTCGCAGCTCGTCGCCCTTCAGGCCGATGCGAACTTCCACGTCCAGATTTCCCGCCGCCTCCAACAGGTTGAGGCCGTCCTGGGAAAGCTCGTCGAGAACAAGTATTTTGGTCATGCTGGCCTCCTGCACCTTCTTTTTGTTTCTTGGAACCGCGAAAGGGGACAGTCCCATTTTCACGGCGGAATGCGTTTGTTTACCTGACTGGGCCGTGACCGCCGCGAAAATCGGGACAGTCCCCGGGCCGCGCCATTCTAATTTTCGACCTACTTGCCGGCCAATACCCGGGCGGCGGCCGTCACGCCACAACCCAGCTTAACCTCTCGGCCCATTTCGGCAAGTGCCAACTCGATCGCGGCCAGGGTCGAGAGGATGTCGATTTCATCGACCATTCCTATATGGGCAATGCGGAAAATCCGGCCCTTCAACGGCCCCTGGCCCCCGGCCAACTTGATGCCAAAGCGGGCCTGAAGACGTTCCAGAAATCGCTTGCCGTCGAGCCCCTCGGGAAAGTAGACCGCGGTCATCCCGTCGGCCGGGCGAGCGGCCACGAGTTTCAACCCCAAGGCATCGATTCCCGCCCGCATGGCGCCGGCCAGAACCCTCGCCCTCGCCCAAATATTCTCGATCCCCGTCGTCCGGATCAACCGCAGGCTTTCGGCCAACGCCTTGACCAGCGGGATGGCCGGCGTATAGGGCGTGTCGGTTTCCCGCAACGCCTTGCGGTATGCCAAGAGATCGAAGTAGAAGGCCGGCCGGCTGATCGACTCGATCTGCTCCCAAGCGGCCGGACTGACGGCCACAAAGGCCAGGCCGGGCGGAGTCATCAGGGCCTTCTGCGCCCGACGACCAGCACGTCGATGCCCCACTGATCGGTGCGGCATTCCATCACGCCCACGCCGCTAATGCCGTCGACCACCAAAAGGGCGTCGCTCGGGGCCACCGCTCGAGCCGATCGCCTCGATGTCATGGCCGACGCCGGTGCTGGTTTCCAGCAAAGTGGCGAACACGGCAACCGCGTCGGGATGCTGCTGGACGAGCCGGGCCACTTCGGCCGGCGCGAACGGTTGGCCCCAGGGGACCTCGTAGCGAACGACGTGGATGCCGAAGGCTTCGCAGATTTTTCGCCATCGCTCGGCGAACTTTCCCGATTCCAGCACGATCGCTTTGCCGCCCCGCGGCACCAGGTTCACGACGGCCGCTTCCATCGCCCCCGTGCCGGAACTTGTCAGCAGCAGCACGTCATTGTCGGTGGCCAACACGTATTTCAGGTTGGCAAACACCTCGGCCAGCAGGGCGCGAAACTCGGCCGTGCGGTGGTGCGTTACCTGCCGCGCCATGGCGAGCAAGGCCGCCTCGGGCACTTCCGTCGGACCAGGGGTCAGCAAGCGTTGTTTGGCCATATATGCAAATTGGTCCCCTCTCCCGACCAACCTTCGGTCGGTGCCCGGAGAGGGTAAGGGCTCTGACGCTGCAGCCCTCACCCCCTGCCCCTCTCCCGCCGGGAGAGGGGAGATTTTCACGGCCGGCCCTATTCTCCCGGTTCATCGGGACCGCGCAAAGTGGCGATCGCCAGAACCAGCAGGAGGCAGACCAAACCGATCACCCAAAGAATACCGCATCCGAGGGCAACGCGGTGGAGGGCCGCGCATCCAGCGATGTCACCCATCCCACCCAGGAGAGCGGCAACGCCGGCGATCACACAAATGGTAATCGGCAGGAGGAAGGCAGTAACCACCAGTCCGATGACGATGCGGTGAGGGACCAACGGGGGCGGCATAATCCAATCCTTCCAGTCTCCCCAATTTTGCTGACCCGCAGAGTCGCTGTCAAGCCGGCGCAGCCGTTCATGGGGGCTGATGTCCGCAAGAGGATGCCACGTTTTTAGAGCGTCTGGAACGAGCGGTCGTATACTCCGCCCACGGAGATCAGCCCGTCTATCTAAACTACTCGAACAACCATAATCGGTTCGTTTCGCCGGAATGATCCGCTCAGGCTCCGATTTTGGACGGAACGATTGACTCGGTCATCCATTGTCGCAAGTTTTGACGGTGCATGTGGTTGCGCTACCAAATTGGTAACGTCCGGGGTGGAGCAGTAACTCTGAGTGAGAAAACGTCTCCGAATGGGAAACGAGAAATTCGAAAACTTCGTGGCACCAGAGTCACACAAAGAGACACAACCCATTGCTATTCCACGACTTAGTACTACGGCTCAATTTTCGAGAAACCGGCGTTGACAGAAAGATGGTTGCTGGATATTGTAGAATCGCCCCCGGCGGGGTTTATACAATAATCGCGAGATGCGGGTAAGGGCGTGCGACTTTGTATAAACCTAGCCTCGAACACGCTTGACCGCTCTACACACATGTGTCGAGGAGAAGATATGGATGCCGTTACCGCGGGCGATGTGATCAGGGCCCTGCGAGAGGCTCGTCAGGTCAGCCTCTCCGAATCGGCGCGTCTTGCCGGATGCAGCAAAAGCGCGCTAAGCAAGTATGAGTTGAACCAGAAAGCCACTCCTATTGACGTCTTAGCGCGCCTCGCCGCAGCTTTGAAAATACCGGAAGAGGTGATGGTCCTCCGATCCATCCGGCTAAGATACGCAGCTTTGAACAAAGGCAAGATCGCCGAAATATTCGATGAGCTAATCACTTGCGTCGAAGATGGAGTCCCCTAGATATCTATCAAGTTTTTGGAGCATGAAATGAACTCACAATCCGCCATAACTGCGGAGCCGAGTTGGGGGTAGCGAGTTGGCGTCTCAGCGACGAAAGGAGCGCATTGTGAGGAAAAGGTCGTCTTCTGTGCCTGGTACAACAGGAAAGAAGCAACTGATGGCCGACCATCCTCCAGGTATTTCAATGCCAAGCGCGGCCTTGGTACCCTGCAGCGATGGCAACGGAGCCGAGCCAATCGGCCAAAAACTGCCGGCTGAAGTCCATTTTCACAGAGATTCGCCTGTGGAGTTCAGAATAATCACCCCCGCCGCGACACACGGCTCGGGTGTAGATTTCATCGTAAGGAAGCCTATCAAGGCACTGCTCTCTATCGTTGCGTGGCTATGGGACAAATTCAGAAACGAGCAAGTCGAATCAGCTACCGCGGAAAAGATACGGGCTCAGGCAGCGGTTCTGAAAGCAAAGGCCGCGGCAATTCGGGCACATACGCGCCTTCTGTTGAAACAGAACCATGAGTCACACGGTAATAACCGTTCACATCCCGGGGAGCAATGAAGGGATTGGCCTCTGGCGCGGGAGGAATTTCGGACCGATGCGCGGCAATGGGATTGCGCTGGATAGCGAGTCTCCTCAGCGGCCCACTTTCACCCCAAAGTCAGATCGCAAATCAGACTGGGCCGAAAGCACCAATCATCGGCACGAACCGCGCGATCCAGAGCGGAAGCCAGGCAGCAAGACACCACAAGAGGGGGCGCGATGGGCCTTCGCGGCGTTGCGTCGTAGCAGCGGCGGGGCTAAAATACTTCTAGATAAGTGTCACGAATACACCCTTTTTTCTCCGACGAGACCAAACGGCTGTTCCGTGCGTCCTCCTCAGCGAAAACGACCGCAGCCGCGAACCATTCAGCCGCCGCCTGAAGGCATTGACGCGTCGGGACTCGCCGCACGTGTCACTTACGTGGGCAGTCCGGAACATAAGACAGGGCCATCGTTTGCCGGAGTACCGCGACCTCGCGGAGACGCGACGAAATGTAACACGGCGCTGAGTGGCCGCTTGCACGAGATTCAACAATGGCTCCGACGTGCGTTTGAGGTTCAGTGTTTCGGCGGTCCCTGGGAAGGTGGCTTTCCGCGGTATGCGTGGTGCAAGGTTGGAGAGACTGTCTACGAAGCGCGTCTCGTGAATCGCGGCCTTGGGCAGTACAAGGGCTGGCAGTTGGAGCCCGAAGAATGGCCGATTGGAATTGACGATTTCGACTGGCATGTGTGAATTGACGGGGTTCCATGAACAACCTACGCTTTGATTTCGAGTGGCAGGATCCGGCGGGAGCCAGAGGTGAAGAACTGTGCGCTACATGGGCGTCGCTGTCAATCCTGATTGACGGCAGTCCAGTCACGGAATTGCAAGACAGACAATCCAAGTCCGTTCGAACCAGCGTTTTCCTCCCGTTGTTTCCACTGGCCGAATGGCTTGCTGATAACTGGTGGTTCCTTCAATCGGAAGTCGAGCGACCGGATACCGCGAGAAGTTGCGACTTCGATCGCAGACACAATCTTCGCTGGGCACGAGAAGGTTTTGCTCTGCCGTCACTCCGTTTCGTGACGCTTGGAAAAGACGTCGAAGCCAAGTGGGAATCGCTGGACATTCCCGAAGCCGGGATCAGGTTTCTGGCGAGTGGAATTGCCGTTTTGTCTGGTAGTGCATTCGGAGACACTCTGCGGGACTTTGTGAATGCCGTTGTCGAGCGACTCGACAACAGGGACCTTCCGAGGACGACGTTGCACGATCAGTGGCTGGCAATTCAGGAAGCGGATGCGGAGGAGCGGGAGTTCTGTGACGCAGCCGCGGCTTGGCACGGACCCCTACGCGATTGACACTCAACTAGAGAAATCGATCTTCGACGTCTCCAGAACAATTCGTCCCGAACTGTTCAATGATTTTCTGTCCCTGGCATCCGTTGGACAATTGGCCAGTCAGGCATCCGCGTTGGCAACGGCTTCCAAATCCATCGAATCAGATGCCGACAACATCGATGCACTTGAACGAGTGCGAAGTCAGGCGCCCCCATTCACAACGGGCGCGAATTCCTGGGAGACCGGCTACCACTTTGCGGCAGCGTTGCGAGAGAAGTTGAACGGCGGAGCCTGGAAGTCGCGTTCGCTCGACGACCTGGCCGGGCATCTGAGTATTGACCAACTCGACCACTGCCTGCTGCCAGGAACCGGCGCGTGCCAATTTCTGGATGCACTGACTGGAACAAACCGGTGCGAAAATCCGAAGTTTCTTATCGAGAAGAGGCGACGGGACTCCCAACAGTTTGCGTTCTGTCGGGCGCTGTTCGAGCACCTGACGTCGCCTAGTGGTCGCTTTGCAGCGGTGTCCCGACTGCGAACTGATCAGCAGCAGATGAATCGCGCTTTTGCCGCTGAGTTTCTCGCGCCCCACGAAATGCTTAGAAGTGAACTGTCTGGAGCGATGATCGACGAAGATGAGATCGACAATCTGGCAGTTGACTATGGGGTGTCAGCGTTCGTAGTTAGACACCAGATCGAGAATCACCGCCTCGCCCGTGTCTTGGTGTAACGAGACGTGCAATGGATGGGTTCCGGCGACACAACCCGATATTGTCGCTTTGGAAACGCGTCGATAGGTTTCCGGCATGGCTCGGCTGGCACGATTCGTTGTTCCCGGTTTGCCGCATGACGTGACCCGGCGTGACAAACGTCGATGCAGCAGACGGTTTTTGCATCGTAAAGGAACCGGAACATGGGTAGAACTCGTTGGGCGATTTGCGGCCTGGCGGCCTTGGCGTTTCTCTCGTTTAGCCCGCCGGCTTCTGCGCCGGGGAAAAAGAGGCCGCCGATTCAGAGGCCACTTTCGAGATGAAAGAGATTTCGATCCTGGACGCCAAGGACGAGGAGACCGTGAAACATGCGATGACGGCCTGTGACGTCTACTGTAGCACCAAGCCCGACGAAAAGGTCAAAGCCTATCCGAAGCTGAAGTCCAAGCGGCCCCTGTATGGCACGCTTGCCGTTGACGGAAACCGGTTTCGCGGCGAGCGGGGAACTGAGTACCATTTCGTTCTCGATGCGTCGGCCGAGCCGAAAAAGGTCGAGTCCAAGTCGTTGTGGAGTGCGCTAGTTTCGGCGATTAAGGGAGAAACAGCTCAAACAATTGAGAACTATGACCTGCTTTACTTCGATGTGAATTGCGACCTGGACTTGACGAACGACCCGGTTGTGAGGCCGATGAAAAAGCCGCTGCCGCCGGCGTTCGCGCCGGAGACGGAAGCGGCGGAGCCATCGACGGTTTTCGACGCCGTTTCCTTGCCGGTTGACTATGGGGCCGGGGTTGGCACGCGCCGGATGCAAATTGTGCCGGTCTTGTACGACGTTGGGCCCGAATCGGGCACGCTCTATTTTGTGCCGACCGTAGTTCGCCAAGGCGTGATCCGGCTGGGCAAAACGGAATTTTCCGCTGTTTTGTCACACGCGTGCACGACCAACATGACTGGGCGGCTCGACCGGCCGTTGGCCGGTTTTCGGCTTTCGCCCGTTCAACGCGGCTTTCGACCTGACTCGGGTGGATTCGTGGTCGATCTATCTGGCCGAGATGCGTTCGCTCGATGGCCAGCCTTACACTTTGTTGACGACCCCCACCGGTGACAAACTCTTCGTTCGGCCGTACCGCGGCGACTTCGGCGTGCTGGAAGTCGGCCCGGGCGAGAGAAAGATTACGAAGTCCGGCCTTGTGGGCACCGTCTATTCGGATAATTATGCCTTGACGGCGATAGGGGAGAGGAAGGACCAAAAACCGGGCGAATGTCATTTGCCCGTGGGCGACTATCGGGTCGAGATTCTGAGCATCGATTTTGGCCGGCTGAGTCTCTTTGTCCGTTCTGCCGACAGTCCGCGGTACTATCCGGAACAGTACGGCCAACGGCCTGCGACGTTTCCGATCAAGATTCGCAAGGACAAGCCGTACTTGATCGAATTCGCCGCCAAGCCGACGATTGCCTTCGTCAGTCCCGGCGGAGGCCAGGCGTTCAAGCCGGGCGACACGGTGAAAGTCGAAGCCTTTCTGGTCGCCCCCGACTTGAACGTGGTGCTCGCGGGGCTTGACGATACCAGTACGAAGGTGGGAGAAGACACGTATACCGACGAAAACGGCAAGAAGGTTGCCGTGCCCCGCTATGCGTCGATCGAGCCGACGGTGGTAATCAGCGATTCCTCCGGCAAGAAGCTGGCCAACGGCACGATGCCCTTTGGATGAGGCGGCACCTGCGGGTACTCGTGGCGAGTGCCAAACGATCTGAAGCTTGCAGAGAAGAGCGAGACGTTCACCGTAACGGTCGCCTACGATACGTTGGAGTTGTACGGAAAGGTCGAAGCGACGCGAGAGATTGTCGTGACGCCACAATAGCAGGCGATCATCAAGACACGCTGTAACCGTTCACGGCCCGGGGACTGGCTCGTTTTTGGCTGCTTACCCGCCGAAGGGGACAATCCCCGTGAACGTCGGGAGAGCCAGCGGCACGCCCAAAACGCCCGTTCACGGGCGTTTTCGCCAAAGGCGGTACTCGGCCCGACGTTCACGTCGGGTTGGCCAAGCACCCATCCGTTGTATTGTCAACCCCGTTTACGGGGTTCCTTTCAAAGGAGGCTCGTAAACGAGCCTGACATTTATCTCCGTCGCCTCCTCACAACCCGCCGTGAACGGCGGGCCGATTACCGCTTCGCGGCACGGGTCGTGAACGACCCTGCAAACGCAACTCGATTGTAACCGTTCGCGGCCCGGGAACTGGCTCATTTTTTTCCTGCCCGTGAACGGTTACCCGTCCCCAGGGCGTTGCCCTGATTCCATGAAAGAGCGGTCCTCCCGGGCTGAGCAAACGCCAGGGCCCTTGGCCCTAATGACCATCGCCAAGAAAACTTGCCCGACCGCAGAACCGCATGGTCAGCGAAAAAGCAAAAATGCCGATATATCATAGGGCGGTTCCACTTGATCGATCTGAAGCACAATAAATTTTTCGCAAGAAAAAACGGAGCGCATCGTGGGTGGGTGGGGAAGTGGACGCTGGCAGCGCGACGACTCAAAGGCCACGGTGGAAAGCTGCTTGGCCCTCGATGTGAACTACATGCGTCGAAAGGGAATGCTTTTCCCCGGCGCCGGAGGAACCCTAAACTGGACCTATGCCGGGACGGGCAAGCCGTCCGCATCGGTCGTGTATCGTGTCGTATGCCTTCCCGATGAGGAGGAGCTGTTGCGGTTATGGCTATCGTATCGGCGGCAGGATTCCGAAACTATTCGTCTGCCCATCGACCTCCAGCCGATGCACCTCCACTTCGGCGGCCTGCGGTACTGGTTCATCTGCCCGCTGCTGGTCAACGGCGTGGCCTGCCGGCGGCGGGTGGGTAAGCTGTATTTTTGCGGGCGGTACTTCGGTTGCCGCCGCTGCCATGACCTGACCTACCGGAGTTGCCAAGAGTCGCACCAATACGAACGGCACGAGTTGGCGATCGAGAAAATGTTCGCCCACTTCCACGGCAAGAAAGCCGCAGGGAACCGCTAGAGCCAAGCCGATTCCAGACACGAGCCGATTACGGCCGTTGGGAGAACTCTACTGTTTGAAGTTTCTTTCTCGCGAGCATTGCCTTGAATTGGCCCTGGGACAAAAAGGGGCCGAAGTATTTGCGTCTTGCGGAAGGTGAGGACATCGAACAACCTATCGCCATGCCTGGCCCCCTGCGAGCGATTGGAAAAAGGCTCATGCGGAGTCGCGTCGAAAAAGGGGACAAGCACCGTCGCCAAGAACGCTGTTTTGGGGAACGAAGCTTGATCGAGGCGACGCAGCCAGTCCCCATTTTCGCCAAAATTTGTGCTGGCCGCGAAAATCGGGACAGTCCCCGTGAACGGTTACGCGGCGTTTGACAGGCCTCCGCACGTGTGTTAAGCTCGGTCTGGCATCCACGAATCCCTTCTGCCACGACCTGCCGATATTCCCGCCCTATTTTTCGAGGAGAGCATCATGAAGGCTCATCTGCTCGTTTCGTTCACAGCCATTCTCTGTGTGTCGGCCGTCGTGCGCGTAGCCGCCGGCGAGGAACCGTCGGCCGTGACTTTGCCGGAGGGTGTTCGCGCCGTCTGGGACTTGAGCAAGGCCCATTGCGAGACAACCCCCACCCGCGGGCGAATTTGCATCAACGGGCTGTGGCAGTGGCAACCGGTGAAGGAAAAGAGCGACCAACCGCCGAGCGGCAATTGGGGTTATTTCAAGGTCCCCGGCCCGTGGCCCAAAACCACCTGGAAACGCGCCGCCGAATCGCAAGTGCATTATCCTCACCCGAGCTGGAAGGATGTTAACCTGTCCAGGGTCAAATTGGCCTGGTATCAGCGGGAGGTCGAGGTTCCGAACGAGTGGGCCGGGCGGCGAATGCTCGTCGAGGCCCAGTATGTGAACACGTCCGCCGTGGTCTATGTGGATGGAAAGCGGGCCGGCGAAATCAAGACGCGCGGGGGCAAGGTCGATCTGGGCGATTTGTGCCCGCCGGGCCGAAAACACGTCTTGGCGATGCTGGTCGAGTGGCCGCGCGGGGCGCCGATTTCCGCGGGCTGTGCGGCGACGTCTATCTCCATGCCGTGCCGCAGGGCCCTCGCATCGACGACGTGAAGGTCAACACGTCGGTCCGGCAATGGCAGATCGCGGCCGACACGGCCCTCTTGTCGCTCAACCCGGGCCAGCAGTACACGCTCCGCGGCGATATTTTCGACGCCGGCAAACTGGTGAAAACCGTCGAGAGCCGTCCTTTGGGAGCCGAAGACCTTCGCGACGGGCGAATCACGTTCGAGAATCCGTGGAAGCCGGAGAAACTCTGGGACACCGTCACGCCCCAGAACCAGTACGATCTGAAGCTGCGGCTGACGGACGCTGCCGGCAAGGTCTTGGACCAGTTTCTGAACGTGCGTTTCGGTTTCCGCGAGTTCTGGGTTGACGGGCGGGACTTCCGCTTGAACGGGACAAGGTTCTTCTGTTTTGCCGCGCCGTTGGACGTGGGCGAAGTGAGCGCCTACGCCGCCAGCTACGAGGGCGCCAGCAAGATGATTTCGCGGTTCCACAACGTGGGCATCAACATCGCCTACACACACAACTATTCGAGCGCTCCCGGGGCGCACGTGAGTTTCGAGGAGATCATGCGGGCGGCCGACGACATGGGGATGCTGATTTCGTTCTCTCAGCCCGAGTTTCCGGCCTACAAGTGGGACGGCGCCGACGCGGAGCGCACGAACGGCTACGCCGAGGACGCCGAGATTCACGTGCGCCAGGTCCAGAATCACCCGTCGGTAGTGATGTATACGTGCTGCCACAACTCGGCCGGCTACGCCCAGGATCAGAACCCCGAGCACATCGACGGAATTTACAATCCTTATCCCGACCCGCAGGACAAGGAGATCCGGACCGACATCCGAGGGATCCAGGCGCGCAAGGCCGTGGCGATCGTGCAGCGATTCGATACGACCCGCCCGATCTATCAGCATTCGTCGGGCAACCTGGGGCAGATGTACACGCTGAACTGCTACCTGGACTTCGTGCCGATGCAGGAGCGGTCCGACTGGTTCGGACATTGGGCTACCCAGGGCATCAAGCCCTTGTTGCTGGTCGAATACGGCGAGCCGTATTTGATGACGTGGTCGAATCAGCGCGGCGCCACGGCCAACTATCCGGTGCAGTGGTTCCCGATGGAATGGGGGGCCCAGTTCCGCGGCGACGCGGCCTATCAAGTGTCGGAGAGTGAACCGCCGTATCGCGCCGTGGAAATGGGAAGGGATGCGCCGACTCCGCGCGACTCGGAGAACATGGGCGGCGTGCAGGCGGCCTACATCGCCCGAACCTGGCCCGCCTACCGGACATGGGGAGTTTCGTTGTTCAACAAGTGGGAAGTGTATACGGGTTGGAACCCCCGGCCGGGCGCCCTGAATCCGACGTTGAAAGTGGATTGGGACGACCTTCAGAAGCCCGGCTTCAGCGCCGATTTCGTCATGGGGTCTTACGAAGGCAGGCCGCGATGGGACTTGTGCTATCAGCCCTCCGACTGGATCCCCAATCTGGTGGGCAAGGCTTTGCTGCGTTACAACCGGCCGCTGCTGGCTTACATCGCCGGCAAAGCGGCGCGCTTCACCAGCCGAGATCATAACTTCAACGCCGGCGAAACGGTCGAGAAACAGGTGATCGTGATCAACAACTCGCGTCGAACGGTCGTTTGCGAGTGCGCCTGGTCGTTGGAACTTCCCAAGCCGCTGCAAGGGGCGGCGCGGGTCGTGGTGGATACGGGCGAGCAGGAACGCGTGCCGGTGCGCTGGCGCTGCCCCGCGACCTGAAGCCGGGCACGTACGAAATGAGCATGACCGCGAAGTTCGACACGGGCGAAACACAGTCCGACGTCTTCGCGATCGACGTGCTTCCGCACGCCCCCAAGCCGGCCATCGCGGCCAAAGTGGCCGTCTTCGATCCCAACGGCGATACGGAAACGCTGCTTTCGGGCCTGGGAATCCCGTACACCTCGGTTGGCCCGGAGGCAGACCCGGCCGGCTACGACATCTTCGTCATCGGGCGGCGCGCCCTGACACTGGCCGCTCCGAAGTTGAACCTGACGCGCGTGCCGCAGGGACTCAAAGTGATCGTGTTCGAGCAGACCGGCGAGGTGCTGGAGCAACGGGTCGGATTCCGCACCCAAGAATACGGTCTGCGCGACGTCTTTCCCAGGATCAGCGGCCATCCGGCTTTGGCGGGGCTGACGACCGAAAACCTCCACGATTGGCGGGGCGAAGCCACGACCGTGCCGCCGCATCTCGATCCCTCGACGATGACGAACCCCAAGACATATCCCCAAGTGCAGTGGTGCGGTTTCACCACCACGCGGGCCTGGCGATGCGGATGCGAGGGCGACGTGGCCACGGTATTGATCGAGAAACCGGCCGCCGGCAATTTCCTGCCCATCATCGACGGCGGCTTCGCGCTCCAGTATTCGCCTTTGATGGAATACCGCGAAGGCGCGGGCATGGTGTTGTTCTGCCAACTCGACGTGACCGGGCGGACCGAAAACGATCCGGCGGCGGCCCGGCTGGTCGGCAACCTCTTGGACTATGTCTCCGCGTGGAAACCGGCTTCGCAGCGCCAACTGCTCTATGTGGGCCAATCCGCCGGCAAGCGCACCTCGAACTGCGCCGGGCTTTCGCCGGCCGATTATCAGGGCGGGCCGCTGACGGCCGACCAGGTCTTGGCGGTTGGGCCCGAAGGCGGCGCCAAGCTTGCCGCCCATGCCAAAGACATTCAGTCGTGGCTCAAGGCGGGAGGCCGGCTGTTGGGCATCGGACTTGATCGAGACCAGGCCGACGCCTTTCTTCCCTTCAAGACAACGATGAGAAATGCCGAGTACGTCTGCGGCAGCTACGCCTTGCCGGCCGCCGATAGTCCATTTTCCGGAATCGCTCCGGCCGACCTCTATAACCGCAGGCCGCGCGAGTTGTCGCTGGTCTCCGGCGGAACGGTCGCCCTCGGCGACGGCGTGCTTGCGAAGGCCGATGGCCTGAATGTCGTCTTTTGTCAGCTTGTTCCCTGGCAATTCGACAATCCCAAAGACTACTTTCTGAAACCGACGTTCCGGCGTTCCAGCTTCGCCTTGAGCCGCCTGCTGGCGAACATGGGCGCGGCCGCCGGCACGCCCCTGCTGCGGAACCTCCAGGATCCGCTGCCCGCCCGCGTGGTGCTCGAAGACGTGAAACCGGTCGGAAAACTCGGCGACCAACCGAAGGACACCTGGCACAGGGTTCCCCGCGAACAGGTCTGGCTGGAGGCCGGTCAGTCGGTTCTCTTCCTGCCGGATGTGTGGAAGGGCTTGTGGGTCGGCAAGGAAGAGCCTCCGAAGGACTGGGAGACGGCCGGCTTCGACGACAGCAAGTGGCGCGACATCAACGTGCCCGGCACGTGGCAGTCGCAATTCGCCGATCTGGCGAAGGTGAACGACGTTTTCCTTTACCGCACGACGATCGACGTTCCGGCCGAAATGGCCCGGCGCGACGTGGTTCTGCTGCTGGGCTCGGTTGACGATGAGGACTGGACCTACGTGAACGGCCGACTGGTCGGCTCGATCACCGAGAAGACCAATCCGCGGGACCACGTGGAATTCGCTGCGCACGTATCGGCTGCCCAAGGGGCTTCTGAAGGCCGGGCCGAACGTGGTGGCGGTGAAGGTGAACGATCTCCGCGAGGTGGGCGGCATCAAGGGTTCGCTGTACAAGAAGCGCGGTGCCGGCAGCGCGCGTTGGCTTTCGGGCCTGTACGTTGACAAGCCCGAAGCGCTGGACGACCCCTACCGCTATTATCGCTGGTGAAAAGTAGGCGCGACATCTTGCCGCGTCCCGATGGCTAGCCGATTTTGCCGCTGGCGACCAGCCGGGCGAAGTGGGCGTAGGAGCGGTCGTAGGTCCACTCGGCGTCGGGCGGGAAAAAACAGCCCGGCAATTGCCGCGACTTCAGATGATAACTGACGCACTCGCAGCAGAGCCCGCGCCGCGAACACGACTCGTACGTGCACGTGCACTGCTTCTCGTTCTTCGTTTGCTTGCATTCCATGGGAGATCGGAGGGAAAAAGGGGACAGGATTCAGGGGACAGGATTCAGGGGACAGGGGGCGGGGGACGGGGAAACTGACCCCTGATCCCTGCCCCCTTCTGCTAACTGCCCATCCACTCGACCGCGTTGCGCATCACCTTGCGGACGTTCTCGTCGAAGAAGATGGGATAGGTTTCGTGGCCGGGCTGGAAGTAGAAGACTTTGCCCTTCCCCACCGTCCAGACCAGGCCCTGCCGCGACTGCTCGGTCTTGCCGTCGGCCAGCGTGTACAGCCCGTCCAACGGAACCGCCTCGGGCTCGGGCACCTCGAAGGGTTCCGTGTACCGCTCCGTTTTCGGCAGCGTGAAATCAGAAATGTCGCGGACGATCGGGTGCTTGTCCTTGACGATCAGCTTCACCTTGCTGCCGTCCTCGTAGTAGCCGCCCTTCCAACCGCAGGGCGTGCCCAGTAGCTTCTTCAGCGCCTTGGCATAGTGCGAGGAGTGCAAGGCGATCAAGCCCATGCCGTCTTCCTTGACGCGGCGGACGATGCGGGCGACGTTTTCGTCGTTCACGTCGTTGTGTTTCTGGTGGCCCCACCAGATCAGCACGCTGGTCTTGCCGAGCGAGTCTTCGGGCACGCCCTGGCCGGGGTCGGAGAGCGTGGCGGTTACGACCTCCCAGCCTTGCAGCGGCTTGAGCCCCTCGGCGACCGCCGTGTTGATGTCGTGCGGATAAACGCTGCGGGGCGCGGTGCCTTCGGACCAAACCAGCACGCGGCGCTGCGGTTGGGCGGCCCGGGCCGACTTGCTCAGCAGCAACTCCCCGGCAGCAACGGCTCCGAGGGCCAGAACAGTGCGGCGCGACAGATTCTCGGTCATAAAACGGTCCTTTTGCGATGGGAAAGAGGGGTGCTTTGGGCGTCATGCTAACCGGAACTAGTGGGTTTGTCAAGGAGCCGGCGGTCGCCAGGACGCCTGTCGACGGGCATAAGATGGTGGGGGGCTACTTTTCCCCTCGAAAAACTGTGCTATGATTACCACCAATGACGCCGCCCAACCAATTTCGGGGGCATTATTGCGGCCGTCGCGACAGCCATTTTCCAGATCGTTCTAATAGTTTTTTTCTACGAGGAGCCACGAATGACGCAACCGAGCAAGATCCGATTGTTGATTGCCGATGACCACGAAATTGCCCGCAGCGGATTGAAGAAGATGCTGGAAGGGACCGAGATCAAGGTCGCCGGCGAGGCGGCCAGTGGGCCCGCGGCCGCGAAATACGCCTTGGAAAACGAGGTGGACGTGGTGCTGATGGACGTCCGCATGCCGGAAGGCGACGGTCTGACCGCGCTGGGCCGCATCAAGTTGGACAAGCCGAACCTGGCCGTACTGATGTTCTCGGCCTTCGACAATCCCACTTACGTTGCCCGGGCGGTCGCCCTGGGGGCCAACGGCTACCTGAGCAAGAATTGCAGCCGGGATGAGTTGATCGCGGCGATCAGGACGGTAGCCACCGGCGAGAACGCCTGGACCCGCCAGGAGCTTCGCCGCGTGACCGGCGCGCTGGCCACGCCGCGGATCACGGCCGACGTCGAGGCGCCGTTGACACAGCGCGAAAGCGACGTGCTGCGGCAACTGGCCCACGGTTTGACAAACAAGCAGATTGCCGAAGCGCTGCACATCAGCTACGAGACGGTCAAAGAGCACGTACAGCACGTGTTGGAGAAGATCGGCGTCTCCGACCGGACGCAGGCTGCCGTGTGGGCGGTACGTAAGGGACTGGTCTGAGGACGGAGTGGAACGTCGGACCTATTAATGTTCAGTAAAGTGATGCAACGGCGAACCAACGTTCCTCCCGCAAAACGGGCCTCCCGATGGTTGGCCTTGTTGCATTATTTATCTGAGGTACAATAAACGCGGCGCGGAAGGGCTCTTTACGGCCGCCCCGGCGGAGTTAGTAGCGATGTCAGATCCGTCTCCCTCGACCGCCGGGGCGGCCTCCACGCCGCCTGCTCCGCCGCCGGCGCGCCCCGAAGCGGCGCCCAGCAGCGTTTATCTGGTGGCGTACCCGAAGGTTGTGTTTCTCTATCCGGTGTTCCTGGCGTCGGGCCTGGCGGCACTCTATATGAGCTTTTCAGACCGGGTGTTGGATCGCAGCCACACCGGCGCCGCGATCGTCTGCGCACTGTTTTTGATCGTGTTGGCGGTCAACCTGGTGATTCTGGCGTTCGATTTTCCGCGGACCACGTCGCTGACGCTGTTCTTCTTCGCGGTGGCGGTGGTGACCGGCTGGCGCTGCTGTTTACGTTGAAGCCGGAGATTCTGCCGCCCATAACCCATGCGCTGGCTACGTTCCGGCCGCTGGCGAATGCGACCTTCTACTGGTCGTTTACCGGCATTTTGGGGGCCATGTTCCTGGGCGTCATCGTCAGCACGCGTTTCGACTGGTGGGAGGTGCGGCCGAACGAGTTGCTGCACCACCACGGTTTCTTGAGCAACCTGGAACGCCTGAGCGCGCCGAACCTGCGCATCGACAAAGAGATCAACGATGTGTTCGAGTACATGTTGCTGCGGTCGGGCCGGCTCATCCTCCAGGCCAGCAACGAGCGCCGGGCGATCATCCTGGACAACGTGCCGTTCATCAAAGAGAAGGAAGAAGCCATCACGCGGATGCTCGGCGCACTTCAGGTTCAGGTCCGTCCGGACGGCACGATGCGCGAGTAGTCTCCCCCGCCTAATCTGTCGGGGGCTGAGGGCAACTCGCCGGGCCGTCTTCCCTCGCGGGCTGGCGAGCCAACTGCAAACGGAAAACGTCACAGAAGCGCCGGCGGTACAAAGGACTGAAAAACGCCAGCAGCACGAAGGGAAGGTTCAGTGAGTAGAGCGCAAGGCCTCCCACAGCGCTGACAATCATCAATTGCAAGAGAAAATCTGGCGAAAAGCGTGTGTGTGGCTGACAAAGGGTCAGCCCGGTGAGAAGGAGAATGAAACCCAGGCACAGCGAAACTACCGTCCAGGGCAGCAGCCAGACCGGGAACGATGCCGAGAGGTATGGCTTGCGGCGGACGCGGCCGCAAAGCGCCATCGACAGCAAGAGGCTGAAGGAAGCGGCGCCGTAGAACAGCAGCACGCCCACAACTTCGCCGCCATCCGTTACGCCGTAATTGCACGCGCAGAGCAGCAGGCCGGCGGCCATGACGACGACCAGTGCGACGACGATGGACACCAGCCAGTGGCGCCGCGCGAGCCAGTCTGCCAGGAGCCACACGATCGCCCAACCGCAGGCCAGGCCGGTGACCATCGTGCCGAGATATTCCGTGTTGCGCGTAGTGAAAGCGAATAGCATGGCAACGATCTGGAAGACGACCATCGCGAGCGCCACGGGAAATAAGACCGCCCACGCCGCCGGCGAGCGATTCGCCTTCCGAAACACCAGCGGCACAAGCACCACGCCCCAGAACGCGAGGCTGGGAAGATGATAGTACCATCGCCACTCGAAGATCGTGGGCGCGCCTTCCCGGCGGCCGAACGGGCCAATCTCATCGGAGGGCACAATTTTCAGCTCGCTGTTGCCGACGCTCAAGGGTACTCGCCACGAGTACGAACAGCCGGCTCAGCCATATTCGAACGAGCCGGCGGCGATCTGCTGATCGCCCTGGAAGATCGCGAACTTCGGCGGCTCGCGCTGTCGCCCGCTGCGGCAAACCCGTCCCTCGACGTCGGTCAGTCGGTAGTTCAAGTCCAGCAGCCGACCGCGCCGCGTCGCCTCGACGCCGGGCATTAGCGGCAGCGCGGGTCGATAATGGAACGGCACGCCGGGCACAAGCGTGACGGTCGGACCGGTTCCGCCGTCGTAACTGTATGTGTAGCCGCCCTTGAGGACGACCTCATCGACATGGTATTTGCCGGCGGGGAGCGACGCCGCTGGAGCCGTAACGACCACGTACCCCATTGGGCCGGGCGGTGTCGCCAACGTCAACTTCTCGACGTCCTCGCCGTCGATGACGAACTGGCAATTGCCGGCCGTGGGCGGCGATTGGTCCGCCACCGGCGGATCGCCGGCCAGCACCGACATTAGAAACAAAAGAACGGGAAAATTCATGTTTGCCTCATGTTGGTCGAGTAGCCGCCAACCGCTGTAACACATCCTTGGCCGCGGCGAGTTGGTCCTGAAGGTCTTTCAGGCTGTCTCGCTCCTTCTGCACCACGTCGGCCGGGGCACGTTCGACAAAACTCGCGTTGGAAAGCTTCTTTTCCTTGGCGGCGATGAAGCCGGTGAGCTTTTCGACTTCCTGTTTCTTGCGGGCGAGCTCGGCTTCGACGTCGATCAGCCCCGCCAGATCGACATACACGTCCATGCCGGAGAGCGTCACCTGCGCGCTCAAGGCCGGCGCGACGACCTCGGGCCCGAAGGCGGTGGACCGGGCGTTGGCCATCGAGGCGAAATAGGACTCCATCGGCCGCAAGAGATCGGCCACCGCGGCTTCGCAACGAACCGAGAATGCCAGCGCTGTCTTCGGCGCGACGCCCTGGCGGGCGCGGATGTCACGGACCGCACGGAGCACTTCCTGGAAGCGGGCGAATTGGGCCTCGATCTCCGCGTCCTGCCGCCTCGGATCACATTGGGGCCACGCCGCCCGCATGATGCTCTCGGCCGCCGCGATGGGTTGGTCGATTCCCCGTTGCGGCGCCACTTCGCCCAGCCGCTGCCAGACGTCTTCGGTCAAAAACGGAATCATCGGGTGCAAGAGCCTCAAGAGGGCGTCGAGCGTGTGGGCCAACACGCAGTGCGCCACTTGCCGTTGCGACGGATCCTGGAGCCGGCCCTTGACCATCTCCACGTAGAAGCTGCAAAACTCGTCCCAGGCGAAATCGTAGAGCACGCGGGCCGCATCGGCAAAACGATATTCGGCCAGGGCGTCGGTCACCTGACGGGTCACCGTGGCCAGGCGGCTCAAGACCCACCTGTCTTCGACCATCAGTTCGTCGTCGGCCACCTCGCCCGGCGCGAAACCGTCGAGATTCATCAGCGCGAACCGCGAGGCGTTCCAGAGTTTGTTGCAGAAGTTGCGGGCGAGCTCGAAGCGGTCGCTCACCACCGCCCCGCGCGGCAGGGCCTTGTCGTCCGGCTTTTCGGCCCATTGGGTCGAAAATTGCCGGCCGCACTCCTTGCACTTGATGCGCGGCCGGACGCGGTTCTCCTTGGTCTGCTCGATCAGCTTTCCGCAGTGCGGGCACTCGAACTCGACCGGCATGCGGATGTCCTGCGTTTCGGTCGTCAGGTAGGCGAGCCCGAAACGGAGCGAGTCGGCCCCGAACTTTTCGATCACGTCGATCGGATCGACGCCGTTGCCCTTCGATTTCGACATGCCTTCGCCGTAGCCGTCGAGGATTTTCGGATGGATGAAGACGTCGTGAAACGGCACTTCGCCCACGTTGTGCAGGCCGGTCAAGACCATCGCGCGACCCAGAGCGTAATGATGTCGCGGCTGGTGATCAGCACGCTGGTCGGATAGTAGTATTTCAGTTCCTCGGTTTGCTCGGGCCAGCCGAGCGTCGAATGGGGCCAGAGGGCGGAACTGAACCAGGTGTCGAGGACACCCTCGTCTTGTTTTGCACCATCTTCAAGCAACTTCTTTTCGATTTCGGGATACCCGGGTTGAACACAAATACCCAACCAAACGCTGCCATCCTTTTCCCGAGAAATCAGCTGTATCTTGATATGCTTATTTTCCTCTTCGGTCAGGATCGACAATTCCCATGGCACGGTGAACGAATCGGGTGGCGTTTGGGCGAACGAATCGGGTGGCGTTTGGGCGACCGGGCGGATCCAGAGTCGATACCACACCGGAATCCGATGTCCCCACCAAAGCTGCCGGCCGATGGGCCAATCGCGCTTCTCGCTGAGCCAATCGAGATAACTCTTCGCGTAGCGATCGGGAATGATCTTCACACGGCCGCTGGTGACGGCGTCCATTGCCGATTGGGCCAGTTCGTCCATCTTGACGAACCATTGGTCGGCCAAGAGCGGCTCGATCGGCGTTTTTGAGCGGTCGCTGTGGGCCAGTTCGACCTCGCGATCCTCTTTTTCCACGATCAGGCCGGCCGCGTTCAAGTCGGCTTCGACCGCGTCGCGGGCCTTTTCCCTGTCCAGGCCGCGATACGGTTCCGGCACGCTGTCATTCAGCGTGCCATCGGGGTTGAGGATGTTGATCGCGCCGATTTCAAGATGCCGCTGCCATACGTCGTAGTCGTTCGGATCGTGGGCGGGCGTGATTTTCACGCAGCCGGAACCCAACTCGGGCTTCGCCCACGGGTCGGTGATCAGCGGAATCTGCCGGCCGGTTAACGGCAATTCCAACTTTGCGCCTGCCAGGGCCATGTCGCGGAGTTGTTCCAGTTGCGGCAGCATCTCACGGCGCCGGCGCCGACTTCGTCGATCTGGGCCTGGAGTTCCGGCTTCTCCTTGGCCGGCGCGTCGGCAAGCCGCCGGCGAAGCTCGTCCTCGGCCTGCTTCAGCGCGGCAGCCGGATCGGGATGCACGGCGACGGCCGTGTCGCCGAGCATGGTTTCCGGCCGCGTGGTGGCCACCGTGACGTGCGGCGGCTCGCCCGGTTTGGGACTGACGACCGGATAGCGGATATGCCAAAAATGGCCCTTCACCGGCTCGTGGAACACTTCGTCGTCGCTGACGGCCGTTTGCAGGAACGTGTCCCAGTTCACAAGCCGCTTGCCGCGATAGATCTTGCCTTTCTTGTCTTGCTCGCCTTCCTTGAAAAGCTGGAAAAACGTCTCGCGGACCGCCCGAGCGCAGGTCGGATCGAGCGTAAAACGGGTGCGCTCCCAATCGCAACTACAGCCCATAAGCTTCAACTGGCCGATGATGCGGGCTTCGTAGTCGTTTTTCCATTTCCAGATGCGCTCGACGAGCCCTTCGCGGCCCAACTCGTGCCGGCTGAGCTTCTCTTCGCCGAGCAACCGCCGCTCGACGACCGCCTGAGTGGCGATGCCCGCGTGGTCGGTGCCCGGCATCCAGAGGGTCTCGAATCCCTGCATCCGTTTCTGGCGGATGAGGATGTCTTGGAGCGTATTGTTCAGCGCATGGCCGAGGTGCAGGGCGCCGGTCACATTGGGCGGCGGAATGACGATCGTATAGGGCTGCTTGTGCGGGTTCGGCTCGCTGTGGAAGTACCCTCGCTCTTCCCAGAACTGATACCATCGCTGTTGGGCCGCCGCGTGATCGTATTGTTTGGGGAGGTCGTTGGTTTCGGACATTGGGAGTGGGCGGTGGGTAGTTGAAAGTGGACAGTGGACAGTGGACAGTGGACAGTGGACAGTGGGGAGTGGAAACTGGGGAGTCGCTATGACTGACTTTTGCGACGAAGCGCTTCGAGCAGGCCGTTGATTAGGCGCGCTACCTCCTCGATCTGCTTGGTCAGTTCAGCGGTTACCGAGTGCGTCAGATATTCCAGGCGTTCCGAAAGTAGGAGGTGGGTGTGCGTTTCACACAACGAACCGTGTGCAATGGAGAGGAATCGGCAGAACTCGTTCGTGGATTTTCGGCCTTGTCCCTCAACAATGTTGGCGGGCACCGATGAGGCAGAAGCTCGAACCTGGGAACGGAGGCCGTAGACCTCCTCTTTGGGAAATGTGCCGGTGGCTCGATACACCGCTTCGGCTAAGTCCATTGCCTTTTGCCACGCGATCAGGTCGCGGAAGTTCCTAACAGACATCGCACGATCTCTCCGTCGCGTCCCGCCCACTCCCCGCTGTCCACTGCCCACTGCCCACTGCCCACTGCCCACTAACCCACTTTTTCTTCATCCTTGCACAGTTTGTACTCGAAACTGTCGACCAGGGCAATCCAGCTTGCCTCGATGATGTTTTCGTGGACGCCGACGGTGCCCCAGTCGTCGTCCTCGTCCTGGCTTTGGATCAATACGCGACACCAGGGCGGCGGTGGCGGCCTGGGAATCGATCACGCGGACCTTGAAATCGACCAGGTGGAGCTTGTTGAGGCGGGGAAACTTGCCGTTTAAGGCCTTGCGCAGGGCGGCGTTGAGGGCGTCGATCGGGCCGTGCCCTTCGGCCGCCTCGAAGTAGATCCGGCCGTCGATGCGGACCTTTACGATCGCTTCGGCGCGGACCTCGCCGCCGGCCTTGTTGTCGATCGTCACGTCGTAGTGCAAGGTATCGAAATGCGGCCGAAACCTCTTCGTCGCGCGGCGCACCAGCAGGTCGAACGAAGCGTCGGCCGCCTCGAACTGGTAGCCGGCGTTCTCCATCGAGACCACTTGGGCGAGGATCTGGTCCATCAGCTTCGGGTCCTGCGGAATGCCGTGGCGGGCCGTCATGGCGGCGATGTTCGCCCGGCCCGACAACTCGCTCACCAGAACGCGCCGCTGATTGCCGACGGATTGCGGGTCGATGTGCTCGTAGCTGTCGGTGGTGCGGGCGATGCCGCTGACGTGCATGCCCCCTTTGTGCGCGAAGGCGCTCTTGCCCACAAACGGCTGGTTCCGCGGAGGTTCATGTTGACCAGTTCGTAGGCATAGCGCGACAACTCGGTCAGCCGGACAATGCCGCCGGGCTGGAGCAGATCGCAGCCCTGTTTCTTCACGGCCAGATTGGCCACCACCGAGATCAGGTCGGCATTGCCGCAGCGCTCGCCGAAACCATTGATCGTGCCTTGGACCATGACGGCGCCGGCCTCGACGCCGGCCAGCGAATTGGCCACCGCCAGGTCGCAATCGTTGTGGAAATGCACGCCGACAGGCACGGGCAGGCCGGCAACCGCGGCGGCCGTGATACGGGCCACTTCCGGCGGCATGCTGCCGCCGTTGGTGTCGCAAAGCGTCACCAGCCGGGCGCCGGCTTTAGCTGCCGTGCTGACGACGAGCATCGCATAGTCGCGGTCCTGCTTCCAGCCGTCGTAAAAATGCTCGGCATCGAAGATCACCTCGCGGCCGGCGCGGACCAGATAGGCCACGCTGTCGCCGACCATGGCGAGATTCTCTGCGAGCGTGGTTTGCAGCACTTCGGCGGCTTGGAAGGCGGACGCCTTGCCCACCAGCGTGATCACCTTGGCAGCCGAATCGAGCAGGGCCTTGAGTCCCGCATCGGTTTCGGCGCTGCCGCCTTTGCGGCGCGTCATGCCGAACGCGCAGACCTTGGCCCGCTTCAGTCCCAATTGGCCGATCCGTTGAAAAAATTGGAAATCCTTTTCGTTCGAGGCCGGATAGCCGCCTTCGACATAGTCGAAGCCGATGTCGTCCAGACGCTTGGTGAGCGCGAGCTTGTCTTGGAGAGAGAAGCTGATGCCCTCGCCCTGGGCGCCGTCACGAAGAGTGGTGTCGTAGATTTCGATGCGTGGCATGAGGGAGGGATTGGGGATTGGGGATTGGGGGTCAGGGACTGGGGACTGCCTCCCGTTGCAAGTATGGCCGTTAATTCACGGATCGCTGAAAGGTGACCACTAAACGCGGATAGCTGAAAGCTCCTTGAGACCAACAAAAAACCCCGGGGCCGTTTCGGCCTCAGGGCTTGGCTCATCCGGACTACAACCGGAAGCCCTAAGGCCGAACCTCCCCAATAATGACGACCAACTCGGCGCCGGTGGGCACCGGGCTCGCAAAGCGGGTCATATTGGGAAGGCGTATATACATCGCTCGGCCGGGGGGTTTTCCAAACAAAGGAGGTTTCAGCTACTCAACTCTACTGCCACCGGCGGGCGGTGTCAATTGAAATTCGGTCGCAGCCGGACCAGAGACAATGAGTCGTGCATCTTTATCTAAAAGACCCGCTGCGCGATGGCAACCTGGCCACAAGCCGTCGAGATTCGGCCCCTGGGCGACGGCTGTCCTGCTGGAACCAGGACCTCCAGCCCTCGCCTTCAACCCCTCTCTCGGCGGGGGAGGGAAGGAACTCGCTCAGAACTTCCAAATCAGATCGAGTTTGTAATCGACGTTCTTGGCCCGCTCGCCGGTGGGCGTTTTGTTCGAAGATTCCTGCACGCCGGTGCGAAGACTCACGTTGCGGTCCGGGTCCAAGAGCGTTTCCCACGTCGCCTCGCTGCGGGCACGGGTCCGGGACGGGTCGGTCACGTCGCGAGCGTACTCGACCGATCCGAGCACCTTGTTTCGCTTGTCGAACTGATGTTCGGCCTCCGCCCCCAAGAGAAACTCAGGAACCTGCTGGCCGCCCGCCAACGAGGCATAGTCGCGTGAGAAGCCGCCGTCAAGCCGTCCCAGGAACGTGGTGTCCTGATTCTTCACCAGTGGGTAGCGCAGGCCGATATCCGGCTTATCGCCGACGTCGAGCGACCGCATCTTCTCGCCCGCCGCATTCTTGCTGCCAAGATTGAGTATTCCCGTCTTTCCGTTGACGTCGCTCGATCCGAGTTGTGAGACGGCGCCCCAGACTGTGTCGCGATCGTCGGGCGGCGTGAAGGCGTTCGAATGCTGGGCGGCAAAAACGCCCGACGCCGTGGGGCGACGATCGGGCGAGCGCGAGCCGACAAATATCTTGAGCGGCGGAATCGGCGCCGGCGGTTCCGCCGACTTTATCCGGATTGCCGGGGCCGCGCCCACGTCGGCACGCGTAGGCCCGGTTTCCGGCAAAGCGAATTGGGCCGCATCGTTGAGAGGCAATTCGGGCGTTGCCATCGACGGAGCTGGCGGCAAAGGCGCAAGCTGGCGTGTTTGGAAGTGAGCCAGCGCGACCCCTGCCAAGAGGCCAACGACTGCCAGCCAGACTTCCGGCCTCAAAAGGTTCTCGATTCGGTTGCGGGTGCGAAGCTTCATGCGCCGGACGGTAGCAAAATCGAGCGGCTGCGGCAAGGCCGCATCGTGGGGCCGAACGCAGGGTAAGAATTATCCGGAAAAAAAGAGACCGCGCGCACTTGACAGCCGCGGCAGGGCGGAAAGAATGTTCGCGTGGCGGCGCAGCGACTTGTCGAGTACCGCATTGCCGCCGGAACGAGGGCTCGTGAAACAAGCCCTTTTTGCCGGGAGAAAAAGCCGGAACTGTTCAATAATCAACAGCGGAACCAATCAACAGGGAGAGGGCCCATGAATGACCTGACACTCGAACAGGCCAACGCCGCCGTTGCGGCCGGGGTGACGAAGGCGCGGCAGATCGGCGCCAAGATGAATGTGGCCGTGGTTGATGCCGGGGCCAATCTCAAGGCATTCGCGCGGATGGATGGGGCCTGGCTCGGCTCGATCGACATCGCGATTCGCAAAGCGCGGACCGCCCGGTTCTTTGACATGAACACCGGTGAAATCGGCAAGCTCTCGCAGCCCGGCGGGCCGCTGTTCGGCATCGAGCATTCCAATGGCGGGCTGATTTCGTTCCCGGGCGGGATTCCCATCCAAGACAAGGCCGGGGCCATTATCGGCGCGATCGGTGTTTCCGGCAGCACGGTCGAAAACGATCATGCCGTCGCCGAGGCCGGCGCGGCAGCGGCAAAATAGCCGCGGATTGCCGCACGGCTCCTCTTCCGTCCAGCGGAGGCCGCGGCGCCCGTTCGTTGTTTCTGAGAAACACGGCTGCCTTCAGAACCCCGACTTCCTCGACCGTTTCGGACATTCGGCCGTGGCGTCGGAAATGTGGCGGCCGGGCAGCAGGCCGAAGCGGCGGAACTTCCGCCCACAGTGGTGGCACCGAACCCAGACCATGAAGAGAGAAAGCGGAAACACGAGCCGAGCGTTCGCGCTTTCGCTTTTCTTGACGTGGTTCGACCGGCACCAGGGGCAGGTCATTTCCGTGGACTCTTCGCCTGCCCGGCCCATGAAGAACTCCGTCGAGACGCGATTTCCGACCGGGAAAAGGCTGACGAGTTTCTGGCGCTTGCGGCCCATCGGTCCCGGGTTCAGCCAGACTTCGCATGATTTCTGCCTCAAATAATGCTTGCCGCTAATTACCCGCAATCGGCACCAGAATTGTCGGCATTAGGTGGCCGTTTGCGTGACGACAGTTTTTGCACCGACGATAAAGTGGTCGCTGGGCGAAAATCTCACCCCCCCTTCGTGTGTATCACCGCACGCGGCACCACTGCCGGGGGCCGCCTGACAACGAGGCGAGGCAGGGGCGGCGACGAGCCTGCCTGAACGGCAACCGGTCGCCGCGCCGCCTAGTCCTTGCCCGCCGCGCCGGCCGGCGAGGCCTCGGCGGCGCTCGAAGGCAACAGCGGAAACGCCGCATGACTGTAGTCAACGAGGATGTCGTCGAAATAGCTTTGCGTCGTGGCGTCGGGATGATCTCCATGCGCGGCGGTGCGGCCGAAGCGAATCGAACCGTACACTTTCGCGCCGACGGTTGATTGAGCCACCATCGTCGTTCCCACTTGAGCAAACCCCGCGGCGGGATCGAAAACGGCCCCGGAAACGGTTCCCGCCTCGCCGTCGAAATGGAGATTGACCCAGTACGGCTTGCCGACCGTCACCTTGATGTGCGTCGGGCTGTAGGTGGTCTTGCTTCCCGCGCTGGCGCTGTGGCAGCGGAGATACGGACCTCCTTTGTCTTCGGTCTCCACTTGGAGCACGCCCCACGTTCCCTGGGTGACTTCGAGGAAGTTGATGCTGTCGAATTGCACCCAGGGGATCGTCACGCCGGTGGCGTAGTAACAAGCCACGGTGATCTTGGAATAGCGGCCGGGCAAACTGCATTTGACGTAGTTCAGTTGATTATCGTCGTTGAACATCCACGAGCGCGTGCCGCCCCTGCCGGCATAGGTCGTGTCGCCCACGGCAACGGGGCCCGGCAGGTTGCCGGCGTTCTTGGTCGACACCCACATCCGGCCGTTGATGCTCCAAGTGGATCCGCCGCCATGACTCGAAGCGTTCATGATGGCCGGCGTCAGCAGATCGCCCTCTTGGCCGCTTTCCATGTCCTGAAAGATATCGACCGGCGTTGCGGCGCGAACCTGCCGGTCAACGGCCAATGTGATCAGCAGCATGCCGCCGAACTGGACGAGCCTTCTCGTCACGGGCTTCATGGTCCTCGTCTCCTGAAGATGTGCAAGAAGTGCTTCTGGCTAGTTTTTCGCCGCGCGCGGCCGGCGTTGCGTCCGTCGCGGCAGCCGGAATCAGCGGCAGCGCCCATGGGTATAGTCGACGACGATGTTGCTGAAGTAACTCTGCGACTTCGCGTTCGGATTATTCCCGTGATTATCGCCGCGGCCGAAAGTGATCCGGCCCTTCATCGTCGAGCCGGAAACGGAATCGGCCACGACGGTTTGCCCCACCGGGGCGAAGCCGTTGGCCGGATCGAACACGGCCACCGAGGTCTTGCCGGTCGACCCGTCGTAGTTCAGATTGACCCAATACGTTTTTCCGGCGGTGACCGGGATGTGGTCCGGGCTGAAGGTGGTTTTCCAGCCCGCCGTGCAACTGTGGGCGCGGATGTACGGCCCTTTCGGGTCCTCCTTGGTCGTCTGAAGAACGGCAAACCCCTTGTCGCCCGACATGATGATCGTGTCGAACTGGTTCCCGAACTTGATCGTCACGCACGGCGTGTAGAAACAGGCCACCGTGATCTTCGGATACAGACCGGCGAGGCTGCACGACACATAATTGTTGGCGAACTGATCCTTGAACGACCACGAGCGGGTGCTGCCCGTGCCCGGATAGGTCGCCCCGCCGACGACGACCGGACCGGGCAAGTCGTGCACGAACTCGGTCGATGCCCACATCTGGCCGGTGATGCTCCACTTTGTTTGGCCGTGGCTCGAAGCGTTCATGATGTCCGGCGTCAGCAGGTCGCCGTCCTTGCCGCTTTCCATGCTTTGATAGATATCCACCGGCGTGGCCGCCCGAACGTCCACGGCAATTACCGGCATAAGGACCAACATGCCGCCCAGAATCGCCAGCAGCAACCTACATTGCAGGTTTCGTTTCATAGATTTCACCTTTCAACGTTTTGTCATCGAAAAAGCCTGTCCGGGATCAAGATGCTTTGTCGCGGATGCTCGCCGAGCCAGCGGACTTCTCCGGTTTTCACGTCGTAAATCGCGCCCAGGACCTTGACTTTGCCCGATATCACAAGGCTGCGCGTGATGGCGCTTTTGGTCAGCAGTTCCTCGATCGAGTTCCACACGTTCGCCTCGGTGGCGGCCGGCGCCAGGTCGATGCCGTGCAAATCGGGATGGCCCGCTTGGGCTTTGGCTACTGCCGGGCCAATCCGGGCCACCAGCGGCGCGATGCTGCCGTGCAGCTCGGCCGCCGTGACTGCCGCTTTCACCGCGCCGCACTCGGTGTGGCCCAGGACGACCAAAAGCGGCGTGCCCACGTGGTCCACGCCGTACTCGATCGAGCCCATCTCGTCGACGCCGCAGACGTTGCCGGCCACGCGGACCACGAAAATGTCGCCGATCCCCTGGTCGAAAACCAACTCCAACGGCACCCGCGAGTCGGAACACGACAGAATGGTGGCCAGCGGATGCTGTCCCTCGGCGGCAGTCTGGACGTGCCGGGCGGCGTCGCCGTTGGGGTGTGTGCTCTTGCCCGCGACGAACCGCGCGTTGCCCTCGGTCAGTCGGCGGAGGACCTCGTCGGGCGTGATCTTTGTGGCCGTTTCGGCCGCCAAGGCCAAAAAGCAGATTGCCAGCCCGCCCGCCACCGCTGCCGCAGTCGTTCTGAACGTCTTCATGCGCCAGACCTCCTCTTGCTTTGCTAATCTTAGCGGTTGAATCGCTCACCCGGCCTTCTCAATCGCGGCCAGGACCCGCTCGGGCGTCATGGGGAGCTGAAACAGCCGGACGCCGATGGCGTCGAAAACGGCGTTGGCGATCACCGCGCCGACGGCTACGATCGGCGGCTCGCCGCCGCCTTGCGGGGCGGCGCCGTTGGCGTCGATCAACACCGTCTCGATCTTGGGCAGCCAGGTGAACTGGGGCAGTTGGTAGGTGTCGAAGTTGCGGTCGAGGATGTCGCCCCCCTTGAAATGGATTTCTTCGGCCAGCGTGTAGCCCAGGCCCATCGTGACGCCGCCTTCCATCTGGATTTTCGCCCCTTCCGGATTGATGGCCAGGCCCAAATCCTGGGCGCAGAGGATGCGTTTCACTTGAATCTTGCCAAGCTCCTTGTTGACCTTCACTTCGGCCATGAGCGTGACACAGGCGCCCGAATCGGTGGCGCAGGCCACGCCAAAGCCGCGGCCGCTGGGCGCTTTCTGGGGTGTCCAGCCGAATTTCTCCGCGGCGGCCTTCAAGACGCGAACCATGCGTTGGTCCTTGAGATTCTTCAACCGGAACTCGACCGGATCGAGGCCCAGTTTGGCAGCCATCATGTCGATGTGCGATTCGCGGGCGTGGCTGTTCGTGTTCGTGCCGGGGCCGCGCCAGCGCCGGTGGCGAAGGGATGCGTGCCGGGCTCGCTGCGAAATCCGCCGCCGTGCGCGACCGTGTCGGAATGCGGGATATCGTAGAAATGTTTCGCCTCGCGCTCGCCGGCGAAATAGACATGGTAGTCCCAGAGGACGATCCGGCCCGCATCGTCGACGCCGGAACGGATTTTCACGATGGCGGCCGGGCGGAAGGTGTCGAAGAAGAACTCTTCCGACCGGCTCCAGACGACTTGGACCGGCCGGCCCACCGCCTTGCAGAGCGTGGCCGCCTCGGTCGCCTGCTGGTTGAACGTTTTGCCGCCAAAACCGCCGCCGAGGAAAGGCGTGATGACGCGAACATTGGCCGGCGCGAACCCCAGCGCGCGGGCCACCTCCTCTTTGCAGGTGAAGGGGTTTTGCGTCGACGCCCAGACGGTCGCCTTGCCGTCCTCGATTTGCGCGACCGCGGCGTGCGGCTCCATGGCGGCATGGGCCACGTAGCTGTTCAAGTAGGTCGCCTCGATCACCTGGGTGGCGAGCTGCTCGCCCGTCTTCAGGTCGCCCGCCTTGCCGAGCGAACGGCCCGCGGGCGCCACTTTGAGCAAATGGTCGAAGATCGTCGCTTCGTCCAACGTAGCTTCGGGCCGATCGAACTCGGCGTTGACTTTCTTCAGGGCCGTCTCGGCCACGTCAGGATGTTCGTGGAGGACGGCCACGAGGTTGCCTTCCTTGACGACGCGGACGCCGTCGATCGATTCGGCCGCCGAAGTGTCGGCGCTCTTGAGCTTGGCGCCATGCACGGGCGGGCGCAGAATCTTCGCGCACAACATGCCGGGCAGGCGGACGTCGGCCGCATATTTCGCCCGGCCGGTTACTTTGTCGACGGCATCGCGGCGCGTGACCGGCTTGCCCACCACCTGGAACTCGGCGGCGGACGCCAGCGGGGCCTTTTGCTTCAGGTGGCGCTCGATCTTCTTGCCGCGCACCAGATCGGCGTAGGAAACGCGCTTGTCTTTCTGGCCCTTGAGGTAGATCACGCCGTTGTCCGCCGCAAGGTCGCCGACCGCGGCTTGCAGATGCTCGGCCGCAATTTCGAGGAGGACGCCCTTTGCTTCGGCAGCCGCCGCCCGCAGCGGCGGGCCGAAAAACCGCGTGGTCATCGAGCCGAACGTGCCCATGTCCCACGGGCAAAGATCGGTATCGCCCATGACCATGTTGACGCGGTCCAGCGGCACGCTCAATTCGTCGGCCAGCATTTGGGCCAGCGAAGTGATGATGCCCTGGCCCATCTCGATCTTGCCGGTGAAGCAGGCCACGCCGCCGTCTTCGCCGATTTTCAGGAAGGCGTTGAAATCGGAGGGCAGGCCCTGGCCGGGACCGCGACGGCCCTTTTCCTGGGCCAGCAGCTCGGCGTCGAGAGTGAGGAAGATGAAAATCCCGCCGCCGAGAACTTTAAGAAAATCGCGGCGGTCGGAGGCCAACGGCTCGCTGATGCCGCGGAAATCCATGTCGAGATAGTTTTCATTGCTCATGACTGTTTCCCTCCGCTCATGGCCACCGAGGCCGATTGGATGGCGTTGACGATTCGGGTGTGGGCTCCGCAGCGGCAATAGTTATGGTCCATGAAGCGGAGGATCTCGGCCCGGCTCGGATGCCGGTTCTTCGTCAACAGGCCGACCGACCGCATGATCATGCCGGGCGTGCAGAAGCCGCACTGGAGGGCGTCGTGCTCGACGAAGGCCGCCTGCACGGGATGGAGGTTTCCGTCGCCGGCCAGCCCTTCGATGGTGACGACCGCTTTGCCTTGTACCTGTTTGACGGGGATTTGGCACGACTTGACCGGCTCGCCGTCGAGAAGCACGGTGCAGGCGCCGCAGTGCCCGTCGCCGCAGCCGAACTTCGAGCCGGTCAGCCCCAGATCGGATCGCAAGACCCAGAGCAGCTTGCGTTGGCCGTCCACGCTGATGTGGACGGGCTTCTGGTTGAGTTGGAAGTCGATGGTTTCCATCATGCCTGTTCTCCCTGCTAGAGAAACGCCACGGTCCACGAACTTCTGGGAATTGTACTGCCGTTTCTGCCGGGCGGCAAGGATTTCGCGCGGCGCGAGCGTAGCAGGCCGTCGGAAAACCGTCAGCGGTTACGTTGCTTTGCTGCGAGCTCAAACGGCCCGCGAATGCTCATAGTACCACTGCACCTGCTCGGGACTGGAATCCTGGTCGAGGTTCTCCTCCTTCACCGCTGCTTGTCCGGCCGCGGCGGTGAGGATCTCCTTGAGCTTCCAGCGGTTGTCCAGCCGCCCCATCGTTACATACTGTTCGAAGGGCACCACATCCTCGTCTTGTCGAACGACCTGGCCCTGCCGGCGCATGATCTTCTGGGCATGCGCCCGCACGCGGGCGACGAACTCGTCGCGGCCCTTGTCGGTGAAGTTTCGCACGAGGATCAACTCCACCTTGCGGACGCACAGATTGCGGAACTCGGTGGTAATATCGTCCGCCTTGTTCCGCGCAATCTCTTCTTTGAGATGTGCGGCCAACTCGGGAAACAGATCGTCGTCGGGCGCGTCGGCCGGGTTGCCCGATTCTCGGGCGGCCATCATCTCCAGGAACACCCGGCGGGTGGTTTCCAGCATCGCCTGACGGTCCCAGATCTTGTCGGTCTGCACCAGGAAGTTCAACAGGCGCTCGATGCGGGTTTCCTTGGTCTGCACGCCCTTCTCCAGCCACGGGCCCGCCTGGCCCTCCTTGGCCGCTTCCTTGCCGTAGATCTGTTCCACGCCCGTGTCCGTGAACTGCTCGAAGAAGTTCTCCGTCTTCAGTGCCTCCGACTCCCGTGTCTGTTCGATCTCGCGCACCAGCCAGGCCTTCTCGTGCAACTGAAAGGTCCAGAACTCCTGGAACTGCGCGGCAGTCTGATCGCCCCTGAGGAACCGGCGCGTGCGGTCGTCGATGTAGTAGTCGCGGGCCGTGGCGGTGATCAACGCCGTGAACTCCCGCTGCTCTTCCTTGAACGTGTAGCGGACGTTCACCAGGTCGATCCGGTCGATCCGCAGATCGCCGATCAGGTTGATCTCGTGCTGGCGGGCCATTTCCGCAAGCTGGAGCGAATGGTCGCGGAAGAGGTCGGGCATCATGAGCGCCCGCATCGGCTCGTAGGCGCGATCCGACCAGCATTGCTGAAGCTTCAGGAACGTGGTCTCCGCCACTTTCCGCAAGGCGTCGGGGGCCACCGTCGGGTTTTGCCGCGACAGAAACTCAAGCAGTTTCAGCGTCTTGCCCGCTTTCTTCGCGACCTGCGTGGGGCTGTAGACGAAATCGAGATTCTGGTTACGAGCCTGCTGACTGACTACGGCCCGGCCGACGAGACTGATGACCATAACGACGCCGATAAAGATCCAGACGATCGCGTCCGGATCAGGCAATCCTGCCCCGCCGCCGGATCCGCCGTGGAATCCGCCGCCGCCGAATCCGCCGCCACCACCCCCGCCTCCGCCCTTGTTATGAACCAGGAAACCGTTGGCGAGGTACGTATTGGGCGAATCGGTGTGCAGGTTGTAGACGACGACCCGCTTGTGGACCGTTGTAATGCTTTCGATCGCCTCAGGGCAGAGTGTCCGTCCGTCAAAGGCGAAGATTTGATCGCCGACTTTCAACGCCTCCAACGTCTTGAACGTGCCGTTGCCGACATAGAACGGGTGCTCCGCCGTGACGTGAACCGTGGTGCTGGCCGTCGTCACGACCAGGTACCGATCCACCTCGTGAGTCAGCACGCCCCTGACCGTGGTGCGCACCATCTCGCCTGTCGCGGTAAATGCCAACACCCGGTCGTCGGCGCGCACCTCGGCGATGGGCACTTCCGATCCGTCGTCCTTCCAGATGAGCGTTTCGGGCAGGAAGCATCCTTTGTTGTGGACCACGATGCCGTTGGCCAGGTAGGTCCCGCCCGGCGAGACCAGTAGGTTGTAGGCGTGCCTGGCGGCGGGGACTTGCCGAACCGAGGCGACCACCGCCGACGCGACGGACCGCTGACCGCCGACGAGCACGCAATCGCCCGCACGCAACGATGCGGCGATCCGAAACACGCCCGGCGCCGTCGCGACCGGATGTTCGCCGGTGAGCCGCAGTACATGGCCGCCGACCGCGAGCTCGAATACGCGCCCGCGTTGACCGCGAACACGGCCTGAATCTCGGCGGTGATGAGGCGCCCGTCCGAGAACGAGCACACGGCATCGCCGGCTTTCAGATTCTCTACGGCGACAGGACCGGCCGGCGTGAGGACGGCGGAGCCCTGTTCAAGGCAACCACCTCCGCCGCGCCCGAACGCTGCGGGCGGCAGGGTTGCCAAGAGCAACAAGGCCGCGGCGGCAATTGCGCGCCATTTCATGCGTCCGCCCTCTTGTCGAAGCACCGTTGAGCCAGGCCGTCAGAGAGCCGCAAGGAGGATGCCGCCGATGATCGCCGCAGCAATCACGATGCTGATGCCGATGATGGCTGCCGCGCCGAGTCGGCCGAAATACTCGGCCACGGCCCGGTTCCCTCTGGCGATCTCCTTTTCTTCGTCGATGGCCGGGGTTAACCGATCCAATAGTTTCGGGATGGCCAGCGAGGCCGCCAAGATGAGAACGACCCCCACGGCCGCCGACACGATCATGAAAACAGAGGCCCAGCCGAGGTTTGCCATGATGTCTTTCATACGCGTCACCTAATGCTGAATGCGTCCCCAAGCCAACACCTGGCGGCCCGCAGACAACTGCGGCCCGTTTACAGGTGTCACTCTATCCCTTCCGCACCGCTTGTCAAGGGAGGGTGTTTCTTGGGTCGGTCCCGCCACTTCTGCCATTAGGAACGTAAAAGCGAAGACCGCCCTACGCCGTTTTGCTCAGCCCAGCCGATTGGTTTAGCTTGTTGTAGAGCGTTTTCAGGCTGATGCCGAGTTCTTCGGCGGCCTTCGGCTTGTTGCCGCTGTGGCGGCCGAGCGCTTCGTGGATCGCCTGCATCTCCAGGTCGCGAAGGTTCAGCGTGGCGGCGGACGGATAGGGCACGATGGCCGCCCGCCGCGCGAAGAAGCGCTGCGGCAGGTGCTCGGGCCGGATCGGCAACGCGTCGCATAGGATCATGGCATGCTCGATCACGTTGGCCAGCTCGCGGACGTTGCCCGGCCAGGTGTGCTCGATCATGGCTTCCAGCGCCTCGGAGGTGAAGATCTGGTCGTCGCTGCCCGGCCTTGCGCCGAACCGCGCGGCCAGGTGCCGGGCCAACACGGGAATATCTTCGGGCCGCTCCCGCAGCGGCGGCAGCGGAATCTCGAAGGTGTTGATGCGGAACCAGAGGTCCTCGCGAAACTCTCCCGCGGCAACCATCGCGCCCAGCTCGCGGTTGGTGGCGCAGATCACGCGCACGTCGCAGGTGAACGAGTCGTTGTCGCCCACGCGGCGGACTTCGCCGCTTTCCAGGAAGCGCAGCAGCTTGGCCTGCATCGCCTTGGGCAGCTCGCCGATCTCGTCGAGGAAGAGGCTGCCGCCGTTGGCCACTTGCAGCAGGCCCGTGCGGTGCTCGTCGGCGCCGGTGAAGGCCCCTTTGCGATGGCCGAAGCAGCTCGCTTTCGATGAGGTTTTCGGGCAGCGCGCCGCAATTGATGGGCACCAGCGGCATTTCGGCCCGCAGGCTCTGGTCGTGGACGGCGCGGGCCGCCAGCTCCTTGCCGGTGCCCGTCTCGCCGAGGATCAGCACGGTGGAATCGGTCGGCGCGACGCGGGCGATCAAGCGGCCTACCTGCCGCATTTTTTCCGAGTCGCCGATCAGTTCCGAGCGGCCCTCGATGCGTTCGAGGCGTTGCTTGAGCGCCCGATACTTGTTCGTCAGCTCGCGCTTGTCGGCCACGCGGCGGAGCACGACGTCGAGATCGACGAGTTTGCAGGGCTTGGTGAGGTAGTCGAAGGTGCCGTGACGCAGCGCGGCCACGGCCGTTTCCAGCGACGATTTGCCCGTCAGCACGATCGCCTCGGTGTCGGGCGAAAGCTGTTTGGCCCGGGCGATCACCTCGATGCCGTTGCAGCCGGGCATGTCGAGATCCACCAGGATGCAATCGTAGGTGTTGCGCTCGAGCGCGGCCAGGGCCGTGGCGCCGTCGGGGCAGATGGTGGCCTCGTGGCCCATCCGCGGCAGCTCCAGGCGCATCAGTTCCTGCAGCGATTTTTCGTCGTCGGCAAACAACAGCTTCAGTCGTTTATGCGGCGAGGGAGCGATGGTCGGCCTCCTTCTGCGACTGGGCCAGCGGCACGCGGACGCGGAACGTGGACCCTCGGCCGGCGCCGGCGCTGCGGGCTTCGATCGTACCGCCGTGGTCGGCGATGATGCGATAGGTGATCGAAAGGCCCAGCCCGATGCCCTGCCCCCCGCGGCGGCGAGTAAAGAACGGCTCGAAGATGTGTTCCAGCACTTCCGGCCCCATGCCGCAACCATCGTCGGTTACGGTCAGAACGGCGAAGTTGCCGTGCGCCTCCAAGCCGATGCGCACCGTGCCGCCGTCGTCCAGGCTGTCCAGCGCGTTGGTCAACAGGTTCAGCACCACTTGCTTGATTTCCTGCGGATTCACGGTGGCCAGGACGGCGTCGTGCCGGGCGAAATTCGAGGTGTTTTCGCTGGTACTTGCCCAAGTGATTGAGCATTTCGAGGATGCCGCCGACCAATTCGCCCAGATCGGTGGTCTGCCGCTGGCTGGGGCCCATGCGGGAGAAATCCAACAGCTTCTCGGTAATTCCCTTGCAGCGGAACGCCTCGGTCTGGATCATCCGCAAGTAGTTGCCGATCACGGTCTGGCGGGAGTCGGACGGATCGAGGATTTCGCTGAAGCGGCCTTCCAACGACTCGGCGCACATGGCGATCGAGGCCAGCGGATTGTTGATTTCGTGGGCCACGCCGGCGGCCAGGAAGCCGACGCTGGCCAACTGCTCGCTGCGGACCACCTGCTTGGTGCGCTCCTGCACCTGGCGGTCGAGGTCGTCACGGATTTCCTGGAAGCGGGAGGTCATGTCGTTGAAGGCGGCGGCCAATTCGGCCATTTCATCGTCGGTGTCGATGCGGATCCGATAACTGAATTCGCCCGCCGCCACCCGCCGCGAGCCGGCGATCAGCATTTCCAGCGGCCGGAATATCCAGCGGTACCAGAGCCGAATAAAGAGGAGGAACACGAGGGCGGCCGAGCCGGTGGCCGTCCAGCCGATCAGGATCAGCACCCGATAGCGGCCGCGGACCTCGTCGGAAAGGCCGGCCAACTTGCGATGCAGATGGCTGGGCAGCGCGGTGGTACGCGATTGCAGTTGCTCCAATTCCGTGTCGAGCCAGCCGATCTTGGCGATGTCGAGCATCCAGTACTCGTTGCGATTGGCCTCGTGGATCTTGGCAAGCTGCGCTTCGATCGCGCGGACCGTATCCTCTTCGCGCTGGTGGTCCGATATCTGCGGATCGGCCTGCATCTCGCGGGCCAGGTTGTCGCGGTATGCGGCGAGCGTCTGGTCGACGCTGTCCAACTGCCAGCGAAACTGATTGCCGACCATCGAAACTCGCACCGGCACGAGGTCGTGAGTGGCGCCGGGAAAAGCGTTCGAGCTCAGGCCGCGCAGCTCGCCGACGGTGATCCGCAGGTCGCTGACGTGCCGGCTGAGCTCGGCGGCCAGGGGCAGCTCTTTCACGCGCCAACTCAGGCTGTTGACCAGGTTGCGGTAGCTATAGGTTGCCACCAGGCCGGTGCTCGAGAGGATCGAGACCACCAGCACCAGCAACCCCAGCCCTAGCCGGAGCTTTAATCGAATCGGCCACTTGGATAGCATTGACGAGTTCCTAGGCGCGCGAACCGGCACCCCGCTCGGCGTGCCGCCGGGCGCCCACTGGGGGACGCGGAGTGTATCAAAAGCATTTGCCGCGGGGAAGGCGAACCTGCGGCGACCGGCAAGCGGCAATGCGGCGCACGTAACCAACTGCCGGATAAGGAGTTGGGGACTACGTGTCAGCCGTGCAACTCGATGATCCACGCCGAGGGGATATGCCGGGCGACCGTCTGCGCGCCAGATTGAACCACGCCCGGCAGCGGTTGAGAATGGCACTGTCGGCCGTGGCCACAACGACAGCGGCCGCAACCGGCTGCGGCTCCGTCTGAACCGGCGCGTCGGCGAGCACAGCGTCCGGGTTGGGCGCCAGTTCCACCTGCCACGGCCAGCCGCGGGCGGCGGCCAACCTGTCGATGATCCCCTTCAGCCGACCGCTGTTGGAAACGGGCCGATCGAGGAACCAGCGGCACTCAGCGACATCCAGGCCGGCCATCGTGCGGGCCAGCAGCTCGATGGCGGGCATCGTTTCGGCCACCTTGCGATAGCTGCCATGCATGCTGGCCATGTCGCGATAGGCGCCGTCGCGCGCGGCGAGGATCACACCACCGGCCAGCGCCGCTTCGATGGTCGTCAGCACGTTGTAACCGTCGAGCCACACGCCTGCGCCGCGAGCCGCTCGGCGTCAACCTGGCAACTTCGCCGCCGAACAACCTCGGCCTGCGAGCAACAGCCCCGGCTGACGGCCGTCCGCTGCGCGCCAGCAACCCGTAGCGGTCGCCCACCAATTTCAGCGCCGAGTCGTGGGGATAGCCGCGGTCCAGAAGCCAGCAGAAATCGGCGGCCGCCGCACGGAGGCGTGATTGGGCCGCCAAATCAAACACGCGGACGTCTTCGGGATGCGGGCCACGATGGGTTCGTCGGTCGGGCATCGCGGAAGCGGCCTGTCGGGCGGGCGCTTGACTTTCCGGAAGGCAATTATGTTATTCTCATCCGGCAACCGGCGGCGGTCAAGTCCAGGAGCCGCTTCCGTTGTCGCTCGCGCTGGAGGCGAAAACCTGGTCGATGGCGGCGGACTCGGCCGACGGACTGCCGGTGAGAACGCGCCGTTCGCCCAAGGGTAGAGTGACGTTCATCAGATCGCCCGCCGTGTCATCGGCGTAGCCCAACACATGGCCCAGTTCGTGCATGACGGTCGTCAGCAGATCGACCCGGTTGGCGGCCGGACTGCCGCTCTGGGCGCCGAGGGTGTACTGGTCCAAGCGATTGGGAAAGGCGCTATTGTCGTTGGGCGTGGGATCGACGAACCAGCCGTAGCCGGCCGCATCGCGATCGATCAGCACCGTGTTGCCGGCCGTTTCGCCCAGCATTCCGGCCGGCAGATCGGCAGTCTCCACCTTGGCGTCGGCCAGCGTGGCGAGAACCTGGCTGCCGTCGGCGACCGCCCATTGCCGCTCCGCCGCGGTCACGATCGGCTGGAGTTGGCTTTCGCTGAGCAACTGGGCGCCGCCCGAGGGCGGAGTGGATGCGTCCACCATCAATGCCGCCACCACATTGAAGCTGCCCGTATACGAGGGCGCAGAGTTTCCACTGCTGTCGGCCGACTGGATGCTGTAGGAGTGGGCGCCTGCGCCGAGGGGTCCGAACGTGCCGCCCAAATACCATGTGTTGGCGCCGGCGGAGTATGGGCCGTACATTGTCGTGACCGCCTTGCCATCGACGCTCAACGACTTGCTGCCCACACTGGCGGCGCCGTTGACCGCCCACGTGATTTCCACCGGATCGGTCGATAGCAGCGTGCCGCTGTTCGTCGTGGCATCCACCACCACGACGCTGGAAATCGTCGGGCTCGCCGGCCCGACGACGGTGAAACTGCCCGAAGCGGTGACCAGGTGGTTGTTGCTGTCGGTCGCCTGAATCTGGTAGTTGTGCGTTCCGGCGCCGAGATCGCCCAGGAGTGCGCCCGAGTAGTACGCGCCATTGAATGGTCCAAAGGGACCGAACCGATTGTTGATCGTCCGGCCGTCGAGCGTGACGATCGTCGTGGGGTTTGTCGGGGCATCGGGGCCGGAGGTCGCCCAGGTGATGATCAACGGCACGCCCGTGGAGAGGTCGTTCCCCAGCGGCAGGTCTGCCACGACGACGCGGTCGATCGTGAGTTCCGCCTGGGCCACGGTGAAGCTGCCGCTATAACTGGCAGTGTGGTCTCCGACGTCGGTGCACTGGATGGTGTATTGGTGCAAGCCGGCACTGACTGGCCCGAATACGCCGCCGATGTAGAAGGAACCGTCGGCATTCGGGCCGAACGGTCCGCAGAAGGCGGTGACGGCTGTATTGTTGACCGACAACGTCCAGCTTGCCACGCTGGTTGCGCCGTTGACTGCCCAGGTGATCTCAAGCGGCGCGCTGGATTCGAGGACGCCGCCGAGCGACGGATCGAGTTCGGTGACCACGACGCGGTCGATGGACACGCCCGGGGTGGACTCGTAGGCGCCCATATCGGGGCCGTTGCCTTGCACGCGATCGTCGCCGCGTTGATCGTAGAGCAAGTTGGCGGGGTTGGAGCCCGTGTCGATGGCCGGACTGCCGGGCAGCAGGGCGCAGGTTTGGGTGGGTCCGCCGTTATCGGCCAGCGGCGCGAGCTTCGCATCGATGATGCCACTGCCGTTGGGATCGCCGATCAGATTGGCATTGCCGGTGGGATCAGTCGTGCCGACGGGCACTCCGGTCACGCCGGAGCCCGTGTTGTCGCCCACGAGGCTATAGCTGACGGCAATCTGGCCGGCGAGATCGGGGGCGGTGTCCGAGGTGTCGGTGTTCGCGGCGATGATCGTGCTCTGGATGCTGAGCGGAGAAGTTGCGATGTTGGCATTGGCGGGGTTGGTGTAGTTGGCGAGTAAACGCCGCCGCCGGATTGACTGGCCGTGTTGCCGGTGACGGTGCTGTTTTGCAGAACGGCGGCGCCGTAGTTGTTGGAATAGACGCCGCCGCCCAGCTTGGCGGTATTTCCGACGACGGTGCTGTTTTGGATGGTCGTCGTGCCGGTGCCCTGGGTGCTGATAGCGATTCCGCCGCCGCTCTGGCCGGCGGTGTTTCCGGTCACGGTGCTGTCTTGGAGCATCGTGGCGGCGCTGGTGGCGGTTGCCGTTTGGATGCCGCCGCCGTTTCCGTCGGCCTGATTTCCGGAGACGGTGCTGTCCTGGAGGGACACCGCGCCGTAGTAGGAAACCGAGGCCGCCACGCCGCCGCCGTTTCCGCCGGCCGTATTTCCGGAGATGGTGCTGTCCTGGATGGTCAGCGTGCTGTAGTTGACGATGGTCATGGCGATGCCGCCGCCGTCAGCGGTGGCGGTGTTTCCCGAGATGACGCTGTCTTGGATGATCGTGGCGGCAACGCTGGTGGTGTTGATGCAGATGCCGCCGCCGAGGTTGGCGGCGGTGTTTCCGGTAATGGTGCAACCGCGGAGGGTGAGATTTTCGCTGGAGTAGATAGCCCCGCCGGCGTTGCCGGGCCACGTCGCCGCCGCGGCGTTGCCGCCGGTGAGGGTCAGCCCGTCGATCTCGACGTCGATGTTCGTGGTCAAATTGCCGTCGTTGACGTCGAAGATGCGCGAGTTGCCGCCGGCGTTGATCGTGAGGTTCGCCGCGCCGGGGCCTTCGATGGTCACGGAGTCGGTGATCGCCAACTCGCCCTGGGTGAGGTTGATCGTGCCGCCGTCGAGGCTGGGATCGAAGGTGATCGTGTCGTCGCCCGGATTGGCATTGGCCAACTCGACGGCTTCGCGGAGGCTGAGGTGCCCGGGGCTATAATTGCCGTCGTTTTCGTCGGCCAAGGTGTTGACGACGAAGGACGAGGCGCCGCCCGGTTGCAACTCGAAGGCGCCGATGTCGGCGGCGGCGCCGGAGACGCGGAAGAAGTTGCCGCCGCGTTGATCGCTGGTGAGGGCGGCCGGGTTGGAGCCGGCATCGATGGCGGGGCTGCCGGTCAGCAGGGCGAAGGTTTGGGTGGGGCCGCCGTTATCGGCCAGCGGTCCGAGTTGCGGGTCGATCACGTCGCCGACGGGCCCGCCGACGAGGTTGTTGTTGCCGCTGGGATCGGTGGTTCCGACGGGCACTTCGGCCAGGCTGGTGCCCGTATTGTCGCCGATGAGACTATAGGTGATCGTCGGGCGCCGGCGAGGTCGGGCGCGGTGCCCGAGTTGTCCACGTTGGCGGCGATGATGCAGCTGGTGACGGCGACCGCTCCGGCGCCGTTGAGCACGTTAAGGCCGCCGCCCGAGCCGCTGCCGCCCGCAGTGGAGTCGGCCGTGTTCCCGGTGATGGTGGAGTTGCGGATGTTGACCGTGCTGCCGTAGTAGCTTTGCACGCCGATGCCGCCCGCATCGCCGGTGGCCGTGTTTCCGGTGACGGTGCAGTTCTGGAGCGTCACAGCGCCGTAGGGGTTGGCGCTCGCGATGACTCCGCCTCCCTGGCCTGAGGTGGCGGCGTTTCCGGAAATGGTGCTGTCTTCGATGGTGACCGCGCCATAGTAACTGGTCGAGGCGACGATGCCGCCGCCTGAGGCGGCGGTGTTTCCGGAAATGGTGCTGTTTTGGATGGTGGTGGTGCCGCCATTGTCGCTGTTGACAAAGATTCCGCCGCCCGAACTATCGGCGTGATTCCCCGAGATGACGCAGTTGCGGACGGTGAGATTTTCGTAAGAGAAGATCGCGCCGCCGTAGGAGACGGGAAACGTCGAACCCGATGCGTTGCCGCCGGTGAGCGTGAGCCCCTGGATCTCGACGGCGACGTTCTTGGCGCTATTGCCGTCGTTGACGTCGAAGATCCGCGAATTGTTCTGGGCGTCGATCGTCAGCGTCGCCGCGCCGGGACCCTGGATGGAGAGCACGCCGGTGACGGGCAACTCGCCGGCGGTCAGGTCGATCGTACCGCTTAAGCCGGAGGCAAACTGGATTGTGTCGGCGCCGGGCGTGTGGTCGGCGTCGTAAATTGCCTGGCGGAGGCTGCCGGGGAGGTCGCCCGGATTGGCCACCGGGGCGTCGCTTAAGTTCGTAACCGTAAACACGCTCAGCAAGCGGCGGTCTTCCAGCGGCTCGATCCGCAGCCGCGTGCGGTATGCGGGGCGGACTTCCTGCGGACGGCGGCGGCCGCCAGCCGATTGGCGGTGCTTCCGGGCCGCGGCGGGGCAAGTTTCCAGTACCAACATGGCTTGTTCCTGACGGTATCTCTCGGTTTCAATACGGGATTGGTGACGCTCTTCTCGCGGAACTAAGCCCGAGCACGCAATGCCTCGGGCACGTCGGCCAGAGCGTCGTCGGGGAGGACGAACGAGCTGGCCAATAACTCCTTGTTGTCGGTAATCACGTCGGGGTACCGGATGCCCGGCAATACCTCGACGGCAAAAATCTCTTGTACGGCGTCCTCGAACTTCACAAAGGCCACGGTTTCGCCGCTTTGGATGTTCACCACCCACACGCCGCAATTCCGCTCCTTCAGCCGCTCGACCAGGGGAATGCCGCTGAAAACGGCCGACTCGCGAACTTGCGAGAGGCCTACAAAAGCCAGCGGCCCGTGGAACGACAAGCCGCGGGTGTAACCGGGAAGCTCGGCGATCGGCTGATAGCGGCCCGAGGCCAGATCGAAGGCGCCGATCGTGCCGGCTCCCGACTCCAGCAACCAAAGCCGGCCGTCGTACCAGCGGGGCGAATGGGGCATGGAAAGGCCGCGGGCGATGATTTGGTTCGAGGGCACGTCGATCAGGACGCCGCCGTTTCGCTTGTTCGCTCGCCAACCACCGGCCGTATTGGTTTCGCCCAGGGCGGTGACATATCGCACCTGGCCGTCGACCAACGCCAGTCCGTTGAGATGGCAGCGGTCTTCCGGGGCGAGGTGAGTTACGAAGGGCGGCCGCCAGCGGGGTCGAAAACTGTAGCCGTCGCTGCGCGTGCAGAGACAAGAGAAGGCGGTGTTGATGAACCAGAGTTCTTCGCCGACCCAAGCCATCTCGTGAATCTGAATGTCGCCCGTCGCATGCGCTACCCGCGGCATGAAACAGGCGTCGTGCCTGGCGGGCGGCTCGAGCTTGCGGGCGACGGCGGGCAAGTTGTGGTACTCGCAGACCTCCTGGGCCAGCCCGATGGCAAAGCGATTGTCGCGCACGGCCAGACCCATCGGTTTCTGAAAACCGCGGAAGTGCGTGTTCAGCACATTGCCGTCGGCGCGCAAAACCACCAGGCGTCCCGCCTGATAGGTGGTGACCAGCAGCGAGATGCCGCGTTGATTGAGGATCTGCGGAAAGCTTGCGGTGTGGACGCTGCGCAGCGGCTCGAGTTGCGGCGCGGCCGCTTCGCTCGGGGCCAGCGCGGGCGGCAGCTCCCCCGCATGCCGCCGGGTCGCGTTGCCCCGATCGTCAACGCCCGCGTGCATAGGCCCCTTCTCCCCGTGTTCCGTTGGTCCAAGAAAAGACTGTCCCGCAAATATTCATTTTCGTTGGTCCGTGCAACGATGTCAACAAATTGGGGCGGAAAGCCCCACCCGAGGCGGCCAGCTTCACCTGATCGAGGGATAGCGGGCGATGCGATTCGGCCGCACAAAGCTAGCAAGGCGAAAGAGGCGGAGCCGAGCGCCGCGGTGCGGGGGCGTCACTGCGACTGCCGCCCCAACGAACTGCACACTTTGAGTGTGTCAGACTACCGGGTCATTCTCATCCGACAAACGGCGGCGGTCAAGTCCAAGACCCGCTTCGGGCGCTGTAATGGATTGCGGTGATTCACGCACGGCATGTTCCGCTAGCGGGATTGTGGTGCGGGCGTCCCGCCTGCGAGTACAGCCGAGGCGGCCGCACCACAACACGTCGGACAAGTGCTCTGACTCAGTAGCTTGCCTATCTTGACCACAAACAATTACTGCGCCCACGCGCTTCCGTTGTTGCTCGCGCTGGAGGCAAAGATCTGGTCGAGGGCGGCAGACTCGGCCGACGGACTGCCGGTGAGAACGCGTCGCTCGCCCAAGGGTAGAGTGACGTTCATCAGATCGCCCGCCGTGTCATCGGCATAGCCCAACACATGGCCCAGTTCGTGCATGACGGTCGTCAGCAGATCGACCCGGTTGGCGGCCGGACTGCCGCTCTGGGCACCGAGGGTGTATTGGTCCAAGCGATTGGGGAAGGCGCTATTGTTGTTGGGCGTGGGATCGACGAACCAGCCGTAGCCGGCCGCATCGCGATCGATCAGCACCGTGTTGCCGGCCGTTTCGCCCAGCATTCCGGCCGGCAGATCGGCGATCTCCACCTTGGCGTCGGCCAGCGTGGCGAGAACCTGGCTGCCGTCGGCGACCGCCCATTGCCGCTCCGCCGCGGTCACGATCGGCTGGAGTTGGCTTTCGCTGAGCAACTGGGCGCCGCCCGAGGGCGGAGTGGATGCGTCCACCATCAATGCCGCCACCACATTGAAGCTACCCGTATCAGGGGCGCGGAGTTTCCACTACTGTCGGCCGACTGGATGCTGTAGGTGTCGGCGCCTGCCGAGGGGGCCGAACTCGCCGCCAAGATACCACGTGTTGGCGCCGGCGGAGTACGGGCCGTACATTGTTGTGACCGCCTTGCCATCGACGCTCAGCGACTTGCTGCCCACACTGGCGGCGCCGTTGACTGCCCATGTGATTTCAACCGGATCGGTCGATAGCAGGGTGCCGCCGTTCGTCTTGGCATCCACCACCGCCACGCTGGAAATGGAAACTGTGACGCCTGACGGGCTGACCACGTTGAAGCTGCCCGTGTAAGGAGTCGCCGCGTTGCCGTTGCCGTCGGCGGACTGAATCGTGTAGTTGTGGCTGCCCGCGCCGAGCGGTCCGAACGTGCCGCCAAGATACCACGTGTTGGCGCCGGCGGAGTACGGGCCGTAAATGGCCGTGACCGCCTTGCCATCGACGCTCAGCGACTTGCTGCCCACACTGGCGGCGCCGTTGACTGCCCATGTGATTTCAACCGGATCGGTCGATAGCAGGGTGCCGCCGTTCGTCTTGGTATCCACCACCGCCACGCTGGAAATGGAAACTGTGACGCCTGACGGGCTGACCACGTTGAAGCTGCCCGTGTAAGGAGTCGCCGCGTTGCCGTTGCCGTCGGCCGACTGAATCGTGTAGTTGTGGGTGCCTGCGCCAGCGGTCCAAACTCGGCCGCAAGATACCATGTGTCGGCGCCGGCGGAGTACGGGCCGTAAATGGCCGTGACCGCCTTGCCATCGACGCTCAGCGACTTGCTGCCCACACTGGCGCCGTTGACCGCCCACGTGATTTCAACCGGATCGGTCGATAGCAGGGTGCCGCCGTTCGTCGTGGCATCCACCACCGCCACGCTGGAAATGGAAACTGCGGGCGCCGGCGGCGCAGACGATGGTGATCGACGACATGACGTGGCAGAAGGTGGGCTCGTTGTTCGACCACAGATAGCCGGCGATGTAGTAGGTGCCCGGGGCGACCCCCGTGGTGTTCCAGTAGTAGGTGCCGTTGCCGTCGGTGGCGGGGGCCTGGTTGATCTCAATCCAGTGCTCGTTGCCGTTCCACCAGATGGTGTCGTCGTCGTAGTTGAGGCTGACCGAGGCGTTGGGTGCCACGTTCTGGGCCGTCCACTGGATGGGGACGACCTGCCCGGCGGTGAACGTTCCCGACAGCGGCGAGGTAATGCCGAAGATCGGAGGAGCGCCGGTTTGATCACAATCGCCTGCGTGAGATAGGAGGGGGTGGAAACGCCGCCGGAGGTCAGATATCCGCCGATGTAATACGTTCCCGGCGTCACTCCCGTGGTGTCCCAGTTGTAGGAGGACAGACCGTTGGTGCCCTGCACCTGGTTGACCTCGATCCAATGCACGTTGCTGTTCCAGGTGGGGCTGGTGTTGTAGCAGAGGGAGACGGTGCTGCCCGTCTGCACATTGCCGGCCGTCCACTGGATCAAGACCATATCGTCGGCGTTGTAGGTGCTGGCGGTCGGACCACTGAGCGCGAAGGTCGGTGGCGGCGGCGTATAGGTCACCGAGTTCGTGGTGCTGGTCGAAGCCAGGTTGGCGTCGCCGCACTGATCGTGTGCTGCACCGGCCGCGATGCCGGCGATCACTGTGCCGCCGCCGGCCATGCCGGTGACGGCCACGTTGTAGGTCGTGCCGCTGCCGGTCACCGTGCCCACCAGTTGCCGCCCGTAGTGCTGCTGCCTAAGCTCACCTCGCCGGTCACAAAGCCGGTGACCGGCTCGCTGAAAACCACGGTGAAGTTGATCGGCGGGGCGGTAGTTGGATTCGCCTGGCCCGCCGCCACGCTGACCGTCACCGTCGGCGACGTCTCATAGGTCACCGAGTCCGTGGTGCTCGTCGATGCCACGTTGCTGTTGCCTGCCGCGTCCGAGCACACGCCCGCCGGAATGGTGGCGATCACCGTGCCATAGCCCGCCATTCCGCTCACGGCCACGTTGTAGGTCTCGTGATCGCCGCTGGGGTTGGTAACCGTTGCCACCAACGTGCCGCCCGTGGTGCTGCCGGACAAGTTTACGCCGGCGGCGGTAAAGTTGGTTACCGCCTGGCTGAAGACGGCCGTGAAGTTGATCGGAGAAACGTTCGTGATGCCGGCCTGGCTCGCGGCATTGTTGATCGTCACCGTCGGGGGCGTGACGTCATAGGTCACCGAGTCCGTGGTGCTCGTCGATGCCACGTTGCTGTTGCCTGCCGCGTCCGAGCACACGCCCGCCGGAATGGTGGCGACCACCGTGCCGTTGCCGGCCATTCCGCTCACGGCCACGTTGAAGGTCTGCTGGTCGCCGCTGGGGTTGGTAACCGTTGCCACCAACGTGCCGCCCGTGGTGCTGCCGGACAAGTTTACGCCGGCGGCGGTAAAGTTGGTTACAGCCTGGCTGAAGACGGCCGTGAAGTTGATCGGAGAAGCGTTCGTGATGCCGGCCTGGCCCGCGGCATTGTTGATCGTCACCGTCGGGGGCGTGATGTCATAGGTCACCGAGTCCGTGGTGCTCGTCGATGCCACGTTGCTGTTGCCTGCCGGGCCCGAGCACACGTCCGCCGGAATGATGGCGACCACCGTGCCGTTGCCGGCCATTCCGCTCACGGCCACGTTGTAGGTCTCGTGATCGCCGCTGGGGTTGGTAACTGTTGCCACCAACGTGCCGCCCGTGGTGCTGTCGGACAAGTTTACGCCGGCGGCGGTAAAGTTGGTTACCGCCTCGCTGAAGACGGCCGTGAAGTTGATCGGAGAAGCGTTCGTGATGCCGGCCTGGCTCGCGGCATTGTTGATCGTTACCGTCGGGGCGCGAGGACGGCAATCGTGACCGACGACGACGTCACAGGGGGCAACGCGTCGTGGGTCACCGTTACCGTAATGCCGTAACCGACAAGCGCGGCATTGGCATAAGTGTGACTGGGGGCATCCACCTGGTAGTTGCCGCCGCTGATCCAATCGATCGTTCCCGGGGATGAAGTGCCGTCGCCCCAATTGATGCTCGCCACGAAATCGGCATTTGTCTCAACGCCTCGTCCGGCCGGATCGGTGAACGTGGCGATGTCGGCGATGGGGCCGATGGACGCTCCTTGGGCGGCGATTGACGGCACGTTTTGGGCAACGATCCCCGGCACGGTGATCTGCTGATCGGCAACACTGAAGTCGTCGTCGCTCAAGCTGACCACATCGTTGTCTGTGGCATCGGTGACCGAGACGCTGAAGGTGGCCCCGCTGAGTTCCTGCACGTACGTGTGGGAACCGAAAACGTCGAATCCCTGGACCGGATCGGGCGCGATATAGCCGGGCGACGTGGTGCCGTCGCCCCACGCGATCGTCGCCGAGAAGTTGGCCAGGTTGGGATTCGGGTAGAAGACGCTAAAGTTGAACAACTTGACGTCGCCCGTGGGGATCTCTTCCGTGGCCGAAGGCGGCGTCAAGGAGTCGGCGACCAACGTGCGGAAGTTGACCAGCGAGTCCACTTCGTCTTGACTGAGGAAAGCCGCCGCTTGACCGCCGAAACCGGTGGGCGACACCAGTGTGGCGGCGGCGGCCTCGGCCGCCCCTTGGGTGGTGGCGACAATCGTAAAATCGCCCAACCGCACCGTTTGCCCGGGACTGACGGTCAGACTGTAACTCCACGTGATGTTGTCCCCCACGATTTCCACCGAGGTAGGCACCAGACCGCTGCCGTGGATGTAGTGGATCACCACCGGCGAGCCGGGGCAGAAAGTCTCAACCCACTGGTCGGCGGGCGTCCAAGTGGTGCCGCCGGCCGAAGTATTAAGGATCGAGATGTCCGGACCGGAGCCGAGATTGCCGATGTACTGCACGGTCGCGGTGATCGGCACGGCGGTAGGATTGGTGAAGGTGTCGATCGTGCGGGCGAAATCCACGTTGCCTGCCGTGGGAACGGTGACCGCGCGGCTGACGATCAGCCCGTCAGCGGTGCCGTCGGCCGTAACCACGGTTTGACCGTCGTTGGTCGTGGTGGCCAGGCCGGCGGGCTGGTACGCAACGCCCCCGACGACCAGGCGGCCGTCGCCGTTGAAGGCGTGCTTGTAGCCTTGCACAAGCGATCCTGCCCCGGAGGATCCCGTGGCAACGCCGAACGGCAGACCGTCGGCCGAGTTGAGCACCGTCGGACCGGGATCGGAGAAATTCAACCAGTCCGCCACCATAGCGGTATCCGCGAAGGCCACAACCACGTCGGGTTTGCCGCCGCCGTTGACGTCGGACGCCACCAGGCCCTCGGGGGTAGAGCCAACCGAACTCGTGCTCACGACGACGGGGGCCGCGAAGTTGCCCGTGCCGTCGCCCGCGAAGAACGAGAGAGTGCCGCTGTCATGGTTGTCCACGACCACGTCCAAATTGCCGTCGCCGAAGAAGTCGCCCACGGCGATGCTCTGCGGCCAGGTTCCGCCGGTGCTGTAAGTGGTGGCTGCCTGGAAGGTGCCGTCGCCGTTGCCCATGAGGATTCCCACCGTGTTATCGCCGGCGTTCGCCATGGCCAGGTCGATCTTGCCATCGTTGTTGAAGTCGCCGACGGCCACTCCCAGGCACCAATCGGAAGTTCCTCCCGTGGCGAAGGTGGTGGCGGCGCCGAAGTGCCCCTGGCCGTCGCCCAACAAGATTCCCACCGAATTGCCGTCTCCGTTGGCTACGGCCAGATCGGCTTTGCCGTCTCCGTTGAAGTCGGCCACGGCCAAGGCATCGGGCAGAGAGCCGCCGGTGGCATAGGTTGTGGCAGGTGCGAATGCGCCCGTGCCATTGCCTAGCAGAATGGCCACCGAGTTGCTGCCCGTGTTGGCCACGGCCAAGTCGAGATGGCCGTCGTTGTTGAAATAGCCCTCCACGATGGCTTCGGGCGTGGTGCCGCCCGTGCTGTACGTGGTGGCGGCCCCGAAGGTGCCGTCCCCATTGCCCAGCAGGATCCCCACCGTGTTGTTCGAGGAGTTGACCACGGCGATATCCAGCTTGCCGTCGCCGTTGAAATCGCCGACCGTCACGCCCATCGGGTCGCCGCCGCCGGTAGCGTAAGTCGTGGCGGTGGAGAATCCACCGAAGCCGTTGCCCATAAGGACCGTTATCGCGCCCACGGCGTCGTAATCGGTCACGACGTAGTCGGTCACACCGTTGCTTTGGAACTCGCCGGTGGCGACGTCGCGGGGATTAGCGGCGATCGTGCCGGCTTTCGAGGGCGAGCCGATGTTCAGGGCGGGAGGGTTGTTGTTGGAAAGCACGACAAAATCCCGGACCCAGTTGCCGCTGCCGGCCGTGCCGTTGTTTAAGCCGTCCAACTCGTCGCCGGGGACGTTGGTGTCGGTGATCGTGTCGCTCACCGTCAGGCGATAAATGCCCTCGGGCAGCCGGGAAAAGTCAAGGTAGCCGTGTTCGTGGCAGGGACGTAGTTCACGCTGCTGATCGGGATATCCACGTCGTCGGCAGAGCCCAACAGGCCGTCTGCGCCGGTGTGTTCGAGCGTATACTCATTCGTCCCGTCGGCGTTGGCCATCGGCATGTTGAAAGTGACCACCAGCGAGGTCGTCGCGGAGGGCAACGTGCCGCCGCTGAGCGAAGGCGTCGTGCTCACGACGATCGGCGTCGTGCTTGCCACCGTGATCGGCACGCTGGGCGAAATGACCGGCGGCAAGGCGTCGTGCTGCACCGTCACGCTGACGTTGAACATGCCCGATTGGACGTACGTGTAGCCTGGGGCATTTACCTCGTACTCGGCTCCGCCCGGAAGATTGGCGAGCCACACAACGGTTCCCGGCGAGGAGTTCCCGTCGCCCCAATTGATGGTGGCCGTGAAATCGGCGGGCGTTTCGTCGCCCTGTCCGGCCGGATCGATGAACGTGGCGATGTCGGTGATGGGGCCGAGGGCCACGCCTTGGGGGGTGGTCGGCGGCACGTTCGTGGCGACGATCACCGGCACGGTGATCTGCTGGTCGGCCACGCTGAAATTATTGTTCGTCGCGGTGAGCGTGGTCTTGCCGTCGGTCACTTCCACGGAGAACGTCGCTCCGCTGAGCGCGTCGATGTAGGTGTGCGAGCCATACACATCGAAGCCTTGGCTGGGGTCGCTCGGGTCGTGCTGCACGATATAACCGCCGCCGCTGGCCGCGGTGGTATAGATCGAAGGGATGGGGCCGTCGCCCCAGTTGACCACCGCCGCGTAGGCGCCGATCGTGCCGAACGGCTGGAAATGTGCCAGCAGAACGTCGTTGAGCGGCACCTCCTCGGTCGCCGCCAACGGCGCCAAGGTGATCGTCGGCGACGAGGCCACGACCATGGTGGAGACGGCGCTGAAGCCCTGGTTGCCACCCGCATCGCTGACCCGCGCCCGCACGTGGTAGGTGCCGTCCGGCAGCGAAGGCAGGTTGAAGGTGACCGCGCCATTGGTGAGAGTCCCCGTGGCATAGCCCGTGTCGCCGGGATCGGTGAAGGTGCCGTCGTCGTTGAGATCCACGTCAACGTATACCTTCGTGCCATTGGGCATGTTCGAGCCCGCCTCGGTGGCGGTCACGGTCACCGACGGCGTGGAACTGGTGCTGAGCGCGGGCGCGGACAGGGTAACGGCGGGGACGACGTCACCGGCGGTCGGAGCCGTAAACTTGGCCAAGAAGCCGTCGTCGCCGGCGGCCAGCGTGCCCGAGAGGTTGAACGTGCCCGACGAAGTGGGGTTGAAATTGGCCGAGCTTTCAAACTGGCCGGTGGTGTAGATGCTGCCGTCGTAGGTCACCGCGACGCTTTCCGAGAGGTCGTCGATGCGCCCGGACGCATCGTTGTTGGCGCTGCCGGTGGCTCCGGCCCAAAGGTAATTGCCGGCGGAACTCAGGCGGAGCACGAAGTTGTTTTCGTTGTTTCCCGTGCCGGCGCTGGTGAGGTTGGCGGTCCCGCCGGGATTGAAATTGACGGTGCCCGCAAAGTCGCCGGTGACGTACACGCTTCCATCGGGCCCTAGCGCGACGCCTTGTCCCCAATCGTCGCCGGCTCCGCCAATGCCCTCGGCCCAGGCATATTGGCCCGCCGAATTCAGCTTGGAAATAAAGATGTCGGAGCCGCCGGCGCTGGTCAGCGAGCCGCCCGAGCCCGGATTGAAGTTGGCGGAGCCGAGGAAAGAGCCGGTGGTGTAGACGCTGCCGTCGGACGCTACGGCCATGCCGTTGACGTTGTCGTAGCCCGATCCGCCCAGGCTTTTGACCCAGACCACGTTGCCGGCCGAGCTGAGCTTGGCAACATAGATGTTCTGGCTGCCGGCGCTGGTAATCGGGGTGGCGCCGAAATCGGCCGTGCCGCTGTAATTGCCCGTGGTGTAGACGCTGCCATCGGCGCCCACGGCGACCGCCACGCCCTGGGTGAACGTGCCGCCGCCGAAGCCCTCTGCCCAGACGAAGTCGCCTGCCGAGTCCAGCTTGGAGACGAAGGCGTCTTCCTCGTTGGCCGGCGCGGTCAACGTGAAGTTGCTCTCACCCGGATCGAAGTTGACGCGGCCGTCGAACTGGCCGGTCGCATAGACGCTGCCGCCGGCGCTTACGGCAATCCCGAAAGCCTCCGCGCCCTGGGTGCCGCCCAAATCCTTCACCCACTCGAGATTGCCGGACGCGTCGAGCTTGAAGACCAGCACATCCTGATTGCCTTGGGCAGTGACGGCGGTGGTGCCGAAATCGACCGTGCCGGCGAAGGCGCCGGCGCCGTACACGCTGCCGTCGGCACCACGGCGATGGCATCCATGCTGCTCCAATCGGTGCCTTCCATGCTGCCCGTGAAACCCTTCGCCCACAGCAGCGCCCCGGCGGACGTATACTTGGCGACGAACGTGCCGGGCCCGGTGGCCGTGACGTCGTACGTGCCGAGGCCGCGGTCGAAGTTGAATGTGCCGTCGATGCTGCCGGCCACATAGACGTCGCCCTCCGCATCGGTGGTGACCAACTGGGCCAAGGCGGGCGTGTTGTCGCTGTAGTAGGCGTTGATGTTGGCCAGGCTCAAGGCCCAGCCGAAGCCCGGCTCGCTGCCGATCAGGCCGGCGTTGACGTTGGCGGTGGTCTGGCCGGCGGCGATGGTCAACACGGCGGTTGTGCCCGTCGCATCGACGTCGCTATTGATCGCCGGATTGGCGCTGACGTCTTCCGTGGTGAAGGAAGTGTAGCCGATCGGTGCGCGGACGACCTCGTAATAGCTTCCGGCCGGCAGACCGGCGAACGAATAATCGCCGCTGGCGTCGGTGACGGCGGTGCCGCACAGAGTGCCGGTCGAGGAATAGATTTCAACGGCGGCGCCGGCAATGCCCGGTTCGCCGGGATCTTCGGTGCCGTTGCTGTTGGTGTCGTTCCAAACGCGCCCGCTTACGCCGCCCAAGGTGGAGGGGTTGCTGGAGTAGGTGAAGACGTCGTTCGGCGATACGGCGGAAGGGCCATTGGGCACAACCACTTTGACATCGACGGTTCCCGGCTGGCTCGCCGCGGGGATGGTAGCCATGACCGTTGTCGGCGACAGCGCGGCCACGTTTGTTCCGGCCGTCGTACCGAAGATGACGCCCGTGGCGCCGCTCAAGTGAACGCCTGTGATAAGGACAGGCGTGCCGCCGCTAACGGGGCCGGGCGAAGGACTCACTCCCGTAACGACCGGTTGCCACTCATACGCGCCGATGTCCACCTTGCCCGCTGCCGGCCACACGCGCAGGGAGGCCGCGCTCGTCGGTCGTGATGCCGGGAGGAATCAGCGCGTTGTTGCCGGCGTCGATGGCGGGGCTGCCTGTCAGCAGCGCGAGCGTTTCGGGGCCGGTCAGTCCACCGTTGTTCGCCAAGGTGGTTGCCAGTCCCGGGACGAGCGGCGACGCGATGGTGCCCGTCAGGTCGGCGCCGCTCCAACCGGTGCTGTCGTCGGTCGTGCCGATGAGGTTCGAGCCCACCGAAGTGAAACTGCCTAGCCCGTCGGGACCAAGATTGTCGGCGGAATTGCCGGCGACAATCGTATTTCCGATGGTCACATGGGCTGCCGACGCGACATTGGCGATTCCGCCGCCGCCAGAACCGGTGCCCACCCCGTTCGATGCGGCATTGCCTGAGATGGTGACGTTGGTGAGCGACACGGTTCCGGTCACGCTATTGAATATTCCGCCGCCGCCGTAGACTTGGGAGTTGCTGGCGCCGCACGGGGCCGTATTGTCTACGATCGTGGCGTTGGTGAGCGTGATGGATCCGGCATTGTAGATGCCGCCGCCTTGGCTACTCACGCCCGCGCTGCCCGCGACATTGTTGGCAATCGTGACGTTGGTGAGCGTCGCGATTCCTGCGGAATCGTTATAGATGCCGGCACCGTTGCCTGTGGCCGTGTTGCCCGAAATGGTGGTGTCCTTCAGAGTCGCGGTGCCATCGTTGTAGATGCCAGCGCCGCTATACGTGCCCCCGTCGGTATTGGCTGAAACGACGACGTCCGTCAGCCACATGGTTCCTCCCAAGCCGTTGACGATGCCGTCGCCCTTATTGCCCGACACGACAACGTTCGTCATGTGCAACTGGCCCGCGTTCCACACTCCGCCGTCATTCGCGGTGTTGCCGGCGATCGTTTCGTTCTGGAGCGTCAAAGCCCCGTAGTTGCACAAGCCGCCCGTCATCGTCAGGTTGGTCAGGTTGGTCGGGTTGGTTCCCAACAACGTCGCGGTCGTGTTCGGGTTGACCTCGAGGTAATTGCCGGCAATCGTCAAGCCCGCCGCCGGAAGGTCGATCGTCGTCGGCTGGCTGGAGTTGGACAGAGCCAGGACTCCGCTCGTAAGCGTTATCGTTTGCGCCGACGCGAACACCGTCGGATCGAACGTGATCGTTGTCGGAGTCGCGCTGGAATTCGCTGTGGCAATGGCGGCTCGGAGGCTTCCGGCGCCGCTGTCGTTTATGTTGCTGACGAGCACGCTCAGCAGGCGGCGATCTTCCAGCGGTTCGATGTGCAACCGTCGGGAAGCGGTGGCCGGCGATCCACGACCCGCCCGGCCCCCACGCCGTGCCGGCGACTTCGCGGTTGTCTTCCTAGTGCTGAGCCTGTTCATGGTCAACATCGTTCAGGGTCCTGTCATGCTTAAAGGATGAAGACGGTAGTGCGGATTTGACGCCCACCGGGCGGCCAATGCGAGACGGACAAATAGCTCCGGGTATCTATGGACGAACTCCCCGTGTCGCCGCGCGGCGACGGTTGCCGAACGCGTAGCCCTGCCGCTCCCCGAACGCCGTCACTCCTCCCGACGGCGACCGGCACGCTCGGCGATGCTCCTCCCATTTGGAGAATGGATGGCTGGACGATCCGCACAACAAGCCGGCTGCGCATGCGGCGGCATGGCCAGGCATACAGAGTCCAAGTATCCCGCAGCATTTATTCTGCTCAACCGCTACAACCGTGTCAACAAAATGGCGCTGCCGGCTTCAGATAGCGGAAAACTTTTCGCCGCTCGGGGGAGAAACTGGACGCAAATACCACGCGTCAGGGGGGGGTGCACACGGTGACTAGCGAATAATCGACATGCTGGCACGCTAGCCCGACGCGACGGCGAGAAAACGAGCGATGGGGCGCCACCCGGAGTGTGACCGGTGGATGTGGAACTTGCTGGCGGGCTGACCCTGCGGTTCGTGCCTTGACGACCCGCTATCACCCGTCGTCTTCGTCATATTCATGGGCGTCGTCCCCGCCCTCATCTTCGTCGTCCTCTCTCTCCTCGCTGACGGCAATGCCATGATTGACGCCGGTGGCTTCCTTGACCGCCGCTCGGAGGCGCATGTAGACGCTGTTGGCCACGGTGACTACGTCGTCGGCATCGCCTTCCTCGGCGTCTTGCAGCAATTCGACCGCCGTTTCCAGAACGTTCGTGAGAACGGCTTCCGTGGGTTTCTTCTTCGCCATGACACAGTTCCCTGGAATTTGATTTCGTTACCGGCTTGGGTATAGCCCATTGTAGGCCGGCCGTCAAGGCAGCAGCCACCAGACCCCGTGCCGCGGCATCGTCCTGGACGTGGGCGGTGGGGCACAAGTCGAGAAGTCGTTTGCGATGGATAAAGCTGGCAAAAAGCGGCCTTTCGGTTGAGCCGATCACCTTCTTCGCGCGGCCGATTTCCACTTGATGGGGGCGTATCGCTCCTTCTTCATTGCTGGTATAGTAAGAGGCTTAGCCGTTGACGACATGTTCCGTTGGCGCAGGAGAACGAATAGTGATAAAAATCGTGTTGCGGGAACGGGAATCGGTTCAGGAGGCGGTGCGCCGGTTTCGGAAGCTTGTAGACCGAACGGGCCTGAAGCGCGAGATGCGGCGCCGGGAGTGTTATGAGAAGCCTTCGGACGTGAAGCGCAAGGCGAGGAATCGTGCGATTCGCAGGGCGCAGGCACAGCCTCAACCAAAATAGGAAGGCGGCCCCGACCAGTGCCGGCGGCAGCCGCATCAGCCCGCAACAATTCCCCACAAGAGTTGCGTCACGCCTACCACTCCGAAAGCCAGCGACACCCACCAGAAACTCTTCCGTCTGGTCAAGACCGAGATTGCCCCCACGGCGATCCCCACCTGAAACAGCGTGACAGATCGAGACAGGATCGCATGGAGCCGCAAATGGGCCGCTGACGCCCGCGCCTTCTCCTCGGCTTCTTCCCGAACTACCTCCTGCTCCTTTCGATACGTCTCCACTTTGGCGAGGTCTTTCTCATCCACGGCCTTGTCAAACGCCTTGAGCAATTCGATTTTCGTGGTGAACAAGTTGGCCTTGACGCTCTTGGCTTGATAGAAGGCCCACAGGTCGCCGCTGCGCATTTGTTCGAGCATCGCTTCGTTGGCGTGATGTTCCGCCAGTAATGCGGTGATCGCCGCCAGCACGGCCAGCAAGGCGGCGGTCAGCGCCACGCCGAGAATCCACTTCTCGGCAGCCTGGCGGGCGTGATGGGCAATCTCTTCCTGCGATTGTTCCAGCGGCACCTCGGGATGTTCCATGACAGGACTCCTTGGGCTGCTAATCTCTCAAGCCGCGCAAGTCGACCTCGACCCGCCGGTTCTCCTTAAGAAGGTCTTCCATCGTAAGGCGGCCGTGCCGGAAACCCGCCTCGCGCCCAAGATACACGTCAGGCAGCCGTCAACCGCACGCTGCACCGTGGCATTCTCGCACCGTCCGGCAACAACATCCTGGTAGAACGAAGCAATATTGAGCGTCACTCCCGCCGTGTTCGTATTGATCTTCGTCAAGTCGATCGTCAGCGGCTTTTCACCGCGGCGGTGGAAGTGCGCCTGGTCGTAGTAATCGAGCACGGCATTGCCCGTCTGGCCGAAGAGTTTGCAGGAAATCTCCCTGCTGGCGCCATTGGGCAATGCCTGGCCCGAATGCTCGTGCAGGAGGCCGTCGGCATACTGGTAAATCACCGAGCAGACGTCGTGGCTGTCGCCATGCGGATCAGCCCGGCAGATGCGTGAATCTCCCATGGCGGCGACCGGACATTGCCCGAGAACCCAAATGGCGGCGTCCAAGGCGTGGATGTCGTAGGAGTTGATGTAACTGCCGCCGATGGCAACGTCGTTGTCCCAAACCAGGTTCTGCAAGCGGCTCTCGATGTTTGCCGTCTTCGGAGGGTCGCTGCGCCGCCCGCCACGCAGACCGTGCTGAGCTTCGAGAGCTTGCCCAATCCCTCCTCGCGGACTCGCCTGGCCACTTCGATGTTGGCCGGGTGGACCGGCAACTGGTAGTCAACGAACAATACTCTCTTGTTCTTCGTCGCTTCCTTGCCCGCGGAGGCGATTCGCAGACAGCCGAATACGTCCACGGCGACCGGCTTGGCCATGTAGACGTGCAAGCCGGCCGCCACGGCGGCGGCGGCGTGTTCGGCAAAAAAGCAGGGCGGCACGATCAGAACTACGGCCTCGACGCCGCTTTCGATCACCCTCTTGTAGCCGGAGAGTCCCGAAAAACGCCGTGCCTCGGCCACGCCCAGGGCGGCGCCGCGGCGGTCGACCACCTCGGGAAAGTAGTCGGCAACGGCGCACAAGTCATAGCCGCCGTGCTGCTGGAAGAGTTTCTGCGATCCAACTGCCGTGCCCGCCGCATCCGACCAGCCCCAGTTTGATCTTCCGATCAAACGAGTCCGGCCTGGCCTCGGCGGCCGGTTGATCGGCGGCGAGACTTGCCGAGGCCCCCAGCAAGGTGCCCGCGGCCGCCGCGGCCAGTGCGTCGCCGAGAAACTGCCGGCGAGAATAGTCTGATGGTTGCGCAACATCCGTTGGAAAACGTCGGCCGGACATGATCTGCTCCTTGTGCTCATAAGGCGAATGTGTCCAAGAAGTCTAAACTACCGGGAACGGCTTGAACAGGGCCCGAAGATGCCGGATACTAGATGGGGCCCGTCCCCTTTTCTCCCCGCCACCCCTAACCCTACCCGACAAGGTGAACCGTGATGCGAACGCTGCGAAATGCGCTGTCACTTGGTATTCTACCGATCCTTCTGGTCCATACCAGCACGCCCGTTGCCGGCGCGGAAGAGAAGCCTTTCGATTACTTCTACAACTCGTGGAACTGGGTTGGGCTGAGAAACTATCGAAACCTCGCCCGAGTGACGCCGGACAACGCCATTCTCTTGGAGGGCAAGAACGAGCTGCGGTTCAAATACGGGCAGAACCCGAAACCGAACCTGGAGCGGATTAGCCGCCGCCACACCAAAACGGCCCTGGACGGCTGGCTGCCCGTGCTGCTGTTTTCGGCCGAGGATGGACCGCTTCGTTACGAATTCAAGTATTGGGCGACTCCCTTGCCGACGGTCAAGGATTGGCGGAAGGCGTTCGATTGGCCCACCGAAGGCGGAAAATTTCCTGGTGTGGGCGTCGGTTACAGTGACCAATACCGGCTCAAAAGCCGTCGAGGCGAAGCTGTTGGTGGACCAGTCCGACGGCACGGCGTCCAAAGTCCGAGTGCATTCATGGCAGCTTGCGCCCGCGTCTGCCGCCGAGGTGGCGATCCGGGTGCCGTTCAAGGCCGTTGACGATCCGGCGGCCTTCGACAAGGAAGATGCCAAGGTCTGGCTGGAACGAACCGCAGCCTACTGGAAGAACCTGCTGGCCGGAGGCGCGAAGATCGAGGTCCCCTGCCGGAAAGCGACCGAGGCCCTGCTGGCCGCCCACGTCTGCCAACTGACTCACCAGCGATCGAGGCGAATTGCGCGGCGGCAAGGGGTTCTACGAGGAGTTCTATATTCGTGACGGCGCCTATCAAATCATGGAACTGGAGGAGGCCGGGCTGTCGAATGTGGCTGCCAAAGCGATCGAGTCCTTCCTCCGCCATCAACGGCCGGACGGGCAGTTCGAGAGCCAAGCGCAACGCAGCTCGATGCAAACGGCCAGGCGTTGTGGGCACTCTGGCAATACGGGAAGATCACCGGCGATCGGGCGTGGCTGGAAAACGCCTACCCGCAGATGCGCAAGGCCGCGGATTGGACCATGAAGGCCCGGCGCGAGACTCCGGCGGATTCTCCCTATGCAGGTCTGCTTCCGCCCGCCCCGGCAGACGGCGAACATCTCTGGGACGGCAAGCACCACATCGTCGGCTACGATCTCTGGAATCTCCGCGGCCTGCTCTGTACGGCGGACGCCGCCCGCATGCTCGGCAAGACGGCGGAGGCCGACGGAGTTGGAGCGGGAAGCCGCCGCCTATCGGACCGCCATCGACGCCGCCTGCAAGAGACTGGGGTGCGCGTACTTTCCGCCCAGTTGGGAAAAGGAGGGGACGGACTGGGGCAACACCGAGACACTTTGGCCCACGCCGCTGTTTTCCCCCGACGATCCCCGCGTCGAAGCCCTGATCGAAGAGGTTCGCCACCGACATGGCGGCGGCTACGTCGAAGGGACGATTCGTTGGGTTGATACGGGTCTTCCCGAGGCCATCCTTCCCTATATGGGCGCGTACACCACCATGGCCGAAATGGTGCGTGGCAACGACCGGCAGGTTCGTTGAGGATTTCTATTGGTACTTGCTGCACAGCACGGCGGCTCATGCGTTTCCGGAAGGGATTTTTTACGAGTGGCGCGTCGCCTGGCACGACAGGTTCCCTCACGTGACCGGCGCGGCGAACTATGCCCTGATGCTCCGCCACATGTTGATCCACGAAGCGGGGCACGAGTTGCACCTGTTGACGGCCGTCCCCGACGGGTGGCTTGGCGACGGGCAGCAGATCCGCGTCGAGCGTGCGCCCACCCATTTCGGCGAGATGAATCTGCTGGTGCGAGGAACGAAGGAGGGCGTGGAAATCAAGCTGGACCCGCCCCGGCGCGAGCCGCCCAAGAAGATCATCGTACACCTGCCGCAGTCGCGGCCGCTGGTAGGCGCGCTCGAGGGGGTAAAAGTCGTTATCGCGCACCGATCAGCAACAACGCTGGGATTTTCCCGCGGTCGTCGATCTCTACCGCAAGCTGGCCAAGCCGTTTTGACCAACGGGAGCAGCAGGGTTCAGCGAAGTCCGGTTTTCATTTGCAGCGCCTTCTGCAAATGGGGCATGGCCTCGTCCTGCCGTCCGGACGCCGCCAGAGCCATGCCCAGGTTCATGTGCGCCTCCGCAAAGTTGGGCTTGATTTCCAAGGCTCTCTTGTAATGGGCGATCGCCTCTTCGGTCCGACCACACCTCACCAGAGCGAGGCCGAGGTTATTATGGGCCAACTCATTGCCGGGGTCCAGTTGCAGCGCCCGCTTCGAGGTCGCGCGATGGCCTCTTCCGTTCTCCCCGCCTGGGTCAGCGAAGGACCGATCGCCACGTGGGCTTCGGCGTAATTGGGATCGATCTCGACGGCCTTTTCGAGCAGGGGGATCGCCTGCCGGCCCTGGCCTTTGTGGATCAGCGAGAGGCTCTCGTCGAGCAGCCGATATTGCTCGGCGGCCGGCACGTCGATCTTCAACAAGCCGTCCGGCGGGATGTTGACGAACTCGGGGATGTTGACCGCCCGATTCGCCGCGGTCGCGTTTTCGATCAGGATCGCGGGGCTGTCGTTGCCCGCCTCGTCGAGGTGCGTGAGGAACATTCTCGTGTAGGGAGTGCCCCGCTTGGACGAGAACACCAGCCAGCGCCCGTTCGGCGAAAAGCTGTGCCAGGAGTTCATCGGCGAGGCGTTGCACCGCAGCCGGCGCGGCTGGCCGCCTTCGATGGGGAGGATGTATAACTGGCTGTCGGGCCGCATCAGTTGCCCGTTGCGGCATTGCACAAACACGATCCAGCGTCCATCCGGCGAGATCTTCGGGAAGGTATTGCTCATGCCGTTTGCCGCAGCGCCCGCGATGGGCTCCGCTTTCCCGCCTTTGCCGCCGTTGAACGCGATGCGATAGAGATCGTACTGCAGCGGCGTTTCGTTGGGATCGTTGGCCGCCTCGGCCGGTTTTGCGCCCGCCGGAAAGGCCTCCCTGGCTTCGGCTCGGCTGAACACCAGGAACTTTCCGTCCGGACTCCACACCGCGCCCGTGTAAACGTACTTCGGATCGTCGGCGCCGGGCAGGGGTTGCTTCCGGCCCTCGGCCCGGTTGTACCAGTAAAGAACGCCGCGCGTCGGATAAAACACCTGGAGAAAACGGTAGTCGGCGAAGTTGGTCACAAAGGTTTGCGGGTTGAGCGTGGTGATCACGTACCGGCCGTCCGGCGAGACCTGGGAAAGGAAGCCCACCCGGACGGCGCCGAACGGCTTCGGCTGCTGCGACTTCACCAGCGCGGGATTCCACTGCACCACATTCTCGCTGCGGATCGACATCTGCGGCTGGACGGAGGCCAAGACGTACAGCCCCTTGTCGTTATGCGGGCCGTCGAGGTCCATGCCCAGGGTTTGGCCGTCGCGCGAAAACGAATGGCAGTTGGCGCAGGTGTGCATGTTGTCCAACAGCAGCCGGCTCTTGGTGTCGCCGATGTTGCGGAGCCGCCAGCCGATCAGCGGCAGGTCGCTATCCGAGATGGGCTGGATGACGCCTTTCTCCGCTTTCGCCGGCGACAGGGGCACGTCGCGGTAGAAGATCGGCGCCCCCACCGGGTCGGACGAAGTGCAGAGGACCACCTGGCCGCGCGAGACGGGCTCGCCCGAGCCCTTCTTGCGGCCGATGATGGTCACGGTCGCCGGGCCCGCCATCGAATGCTTTTTGATCGCCTCCCAACCTGCGGCGTCCGGCCTCCAGGTGTGGGCCGCGGCTTCCTCCCGCGTCAGCTCAGGCAGCACGTTTGTGTCGGCCATCGCGCGTGGGTCAATCTCGCCGATCTGCGGCGGGCGCCGCGCGATTGTCCGTGAAGCCCGGCCGATCCGTCGGCAAATGTCACTTCGATTCGCCACGCCGCCGCTTCCTGGGAGGCATCGTGCCAGGAGAAGCAGGGCGCGATGATCTCCGGCGGAAAAATCGAGCCCTCTTGCGGATAATCGATCGCGATCGATTTCAACTTCGACAGGTTAACTTCCGCCAAAGCAGAAGGACCGGAGGCGGGAGCCACCGAGCTGCACCAGCGCTTCATTGGCCGGATCGGCCGGCGTCCCTTCGTGCCGAGCGCCGACTTGCCACGCGACCACAACCGCCACAATCGCCGCGGCGCCGACAACCACCATTGTGAGATGCCGTCGTTTTATGGTCATTCCGGCCTCGTGGCGAGATCAGCGCCGTTGTTGATGCGGGGAGACATTTCGCCGCCAGATCAGCGAAAAAGGCAGGTCCGCTCCGCGCGAGTCGCACACCACTGGAGCTTTGTAGCATAGTCTGAGCTGGACCTGGTTGTCTAGACCGCCGATGACGATTTTATCTTCCTCATCTGTTTCTTCCGCTTCACAGCGACAATTCGGCCGACCCGTATTTTTCGTAAAGCCGCCGGGCTGTGGCGGCGGGATCGCCGTCGGGATCGACGGAGAATTTCTCCGCGGTCGATTCGAGCCATTGCCGCTCAAACTCGACTCGCCAGCGATCATAGCTCTCGGCGTCCAGCGGCTGATTGTCGGCCAACGACCTGTCCAGCCGGGCGATAAACTCCTGCCAACGCGGCAAGTAATAGCTGCCCAGCAGGCCGTTCCATTGGCGGTGAGCGTAGTCGCTCAGCTCTCCGCCCGGCTTGTGCCACGTGGTGATGATCTGCCGGGCGTTGCGCTCATAGTACCGTGCCTCGGCCGGATCGGCGGCCCAACGGCGAGCGTCGGCCAGCCAGCGTCCCAGCAGAAATTCGTGACGCGTGCCCAACAGCGCATCGAGGTCGCGGCCGATCGCCAGGAACCGCTCGGCGGCCGCACGAAAGGCCGGCAGGTCCTTCTCCTCGTAGGCCCGCATCATCCGCGCGTGGACCGTAGCCGAGTAGTTGCCGAGCACTTGCCGGGTCAGGTTCACCACGTCGAACCGGTAGCCGTCCGACCGAGCGCAGGCCGTGTCGGCCTTGAGCATCTCGGCCAGTGCGGCGACCAGGTCGGCTTTCTCGTACGGAATCCTCGGGTCCGCCCAGCGGGTGTAGGGTCGGATTTTGGGGACCGCTTCCAGAATGATGCCGTGCCCTCTGATACCCATGGCATTGTTGACGAACACCTTGTCGGCCAGCATGCGCCACGCTTTCAGGTTGGCCGGATCGGGACAACCGGTGCGCCGGCCGGCGTAGGCGTCCACCCATTGCGCCAGGTCCGGTTTGCCGTCCGTGTGCCAAGGTTGCTCGAAGAGCAGGTCGTAGGCAACCGGATTGACGTTGAGTCCTTCCAACGTCGAGCCCACCCCGGCGCAGTTGGCCACGGGCAATGTCTCCGCCAGGCGAGCGGCCAGTTTGTGGAGCGGAGCCACGAGGTGCGTATTACCGCCGAAGTTGGCCAGATAGCACCAAAGGAAGGGTGGCGCCGAAGAAACCCTCCGTCTTCCGATACAACTCGGTCTCTTCGCACACATAATCGAGCAATACCATGCGGCCCCTGGGCACCGCGCCGATCATGGCGGAAAGCCGCGGCAGCGTCCACTTCTTGTCGGCGTAGAACGTCCACGACATCTGGTACCAGACCGATTGCGGATCGGATTCGGCCATGCCGCCGTAGATCGAGCCGGCCACGCCGGCCAGGTAAGCGGAATCCCAACTCGGCGGCGAGATCTCGTTGAACGGATCGGTTCCGTAGAGATGATCGGAACCGAAAAGCTCGTGCTGTGTTTTCAGAAATCGCCCCTGCACGTCCTTGAACAGCGGATCGGCAGGGTCGAGAAACCAGGTGGCATAAGCGGCGTCCATTCCGCCCCAGCCGGGATGGATGTGCGTAATCTTGGCTTCCGGCTTGAGCGTCTTGAGCGCCTCGGGAACATGGCCTGCAAACGCCGAGAGAATCGGCTTCATGCCCAACTGGCGGGCCCGGGTGAGAATCTGCTGTTGGAGCTTGCATTGACCGTCGATGTACGACATGGGCAACGGCCCGCCCCACTTGTCGAGATTCGCCATGCGGTGCCAGGGGAGATGGGCGGGGCCTGAGAAGTAGGCCCGAACCTCGTCCGGCGGCATCCCGTAGGACCTCCACACCCGCAGCCATACCGCCTCCTGACCGCATTGCAGCAACGGGCGGTTAATGCCGTTCATGGCCATCCAGTTGACGAACCGCTGCCACTGCTCCCAGTTCCACCAGGGCAATGTATAACCGTAGGTGCAATAGTTGAGGAGGAACCGCTCGCGGGCCGCGCACGTATGACGCACTCTTGCCGGAGGTTTGGGCAACGTGCCGTCGATCTGCAACGGCCCCGCCGCTTGCCAATCGAAATCGGCCTGCCCGTAGTAACGGAGATACCAATTGAAGGCCACGGCCAGGCTGACGCCGTCGTTGCCGCGCAGCACGATCTTCCCTCGGTCGGCCTCGATTTCGAAGACGTCCTTGCCGCCCTGCGGCGGGATGACCTCACAGACAAACTCCTCAGCCCGTGCCGGCAGGACGCGACATATCAATCCGTGCGCGGCCTCGACGGCATCCGCGCTCGCCGCGGTCTGTGCGGGAGTCGAGGGTTGAGACCCTGATGCGGTCGCTCCTTGGGCGACGCAGAGGAAGGACAACGGCAAAACCAAGAGCAGCAACGACTCGCTTTTCATGCAGGTGACCTCTCGATTATGCTTTCCCCGGGGCGTCCGCTTTCCGATCGCTTCAGCACCATGAGCCTACCACGAACGGCGGCGCCATTCCAGGACCGGCCGGGATGGCCCGCTTGATTGAAATGTGTCAGACTATTACCGGGAGAACGGGGAATATGAACGGATATGAGCGGATCAGCGCGGCGCTGGCCGGCCGATGGCCCGACCGGACGCCGATCATGCTGCACAACTTCATGATGGCGGCCCGTGAAGCCGGCATGACGCAGCAACAGTATCGCGGCAGCCCGCAGAATATCGCCGCGGCGCATGTTCGCGCCGTCGAGACCTACGGCCTCGACGGTGTGCTGGTGGATGTCGATACGGCAACGCTGGCCGAAGCGGTCGGCGTGCCTGTCGATCATCCGCCGGACGAGCCGCGCACTGCCGGAGCGGTTGCCTGGACGATCTGACGCGGGTGAACGATTTGGAGCCGCCGGAGGTGGCGCGAAACCCTCGCGTCCAGGTCTGGCTGGAGGCGGTTCGACTGGTCAAGGCGTATTTCGGCGACGAAGTGTACCTTCGCGGCAATTGCGACCAGTGCCCCTTCTCCTTGGCCGGCATGATGCGGACCCCGGCCCTGTGGATGATGGATTTGCTGGACGAAGACAAGCGGGAGGACGTGTTCCGGCTGTTGGACTATTGTGCCCGGGCCGCCAAACAATTCCTTTGCCTGATGGCCGAGACCGGGGCCCACATGATGTCGAATGGGGATAGTCCCGCGGGCCCCGACGTGATCTCGCCCAAGATGTACCGCCTGTTTGCCCAACCCTGGGAGAAGCAGGTGGTGGACCAGGCGCACGCCCTCGGTTTGCCCTACGTGCTGCACATCTGCGGCAATGCGACCAGCATCCTCGACGAGATGTTGGCCGCCGGCGTCGACGCCCTGGAGTTGGACTACAAGACGGACACCCGCGGCCCACCAGCGAATGAAGGATCGAGCCGTCTTCATCGGCAACCTCGATCCCAGCGGCGTTCTCGCGCTCGGATCGCCGCGGCTGGTGGAGCAAAAGACGCGCGAGTTGCTCGAGATCTTTTCCGACACGCCGCGTTTCATCCTCAACGCCGGTTGTGCCTTGCCGGCAACGACGCCCGCGACGCAAATCCAAACGATGATCCAGGCGGCACGCCGTTTCCAAAGGGGATGACGACAAACGTGATGGTTCACATCCGGGGATGATTTTGTAAATCGTCCACGGCTAATACACTGCCGTACCGGTGTCGCTGGCGTTGGCAGTAGAATCAGTAAGCTGGGCGCCGAGAACGGCACCCTCTATGGGGCGGCGCATTGGGTTGACAGGGGGGACCGGGGGCGTCATGGACAATTCGCCGCTGAGCGTTCCTACCACAATCGCCTCGCCGGGAGTGAGCATGGGGAAGTTCGCCGGTAGCGCAGCCTTGTCAGTCTCCCGGCGATGCCTCGCAGTGGCAAACTCCTCGTACGCGTTGCCATCGGCGTCGGTGGTGACGGTCCCAATTGTGGCAATAACGATGCCGTTGACGTCGGTGACCGTCGCCGTCAACGGGGTGCTTGGGGCGGCTCCCTGAATATCAAGCGTCACTTCGGCGTCGGCAACCCCATGGAACGTCCACGTCCGATACTCTGCCGTACCGGTGGCATTGCCAGTCGAATCAATAAGCTGGGCGTAGAGAACGGTGCCCTCTACGGGGCGCGGAGTAGGCGGCAGGGGGGGCGGGAGAGTCGTGGACAATTCGCCGCTGAGCGTTCCTACCACTATCGCCTCGCCGGAAGTGAGCGTGGGGAAGTTCGCCGGGAGCGTAGCCTTGTCGGTCTCCCGGCAATCGATCGCAGTGGCAAACTCCTCGTACGCGTTGCCATTGGCGTCGGTGGTGAGGGTCCCAATTGTGGCAATCACGATGCCGTTGACGTCGGTGACCGTCGCCGTCAATGGGGTGCTTGGGGCGGCTCCCTGAATATCAAGCGTTACTTCGGCGTCGGCAACCGCATGGAGCGTCCACGTCCGATACACTGCCGTACCGGTGGCATTGCCAATAGAATCCGTAAGCTGGGCGCCCAGCACAGTCTGGTGCGACGTGCAGGCCGGCATCGGCTCACCCGAGTCACGATGAGCCGCAAAGGCGTCCTCGTCATCCTCTTCACACCAAGGCTGATCGCCGTCGAGAGAAGAACGATCACGTCGCGCCTCCGACATACGTCGATCGGACTGGAATTCGTCGCCGATCGCGGCGGTTTGGGGCAGAACGCTAGCCATCGCGGCCGCCACCAGGAGACTGATTGCGACTTTGTACATGGCTACTCTCCTTGGCAAGTGAAGACACGAGAGCGAAGCCTCGTCTGATTAAACCCACCCGTGGCCAGGAAGTTCTGCGCCGCGGCAGGCTTCGGCATAATTCCGTGTCGGGGTTTCCCCGTCTCTGTCTCATCAAGCACACGCTCCAAACAGCTGTCGGGATGCTGGCGATGGTCGCCGATTGGCGAGGCCTCTTGAACGGTGCGATCTCAGGGGAGGAGTTGCGCGATTTGCGAGAGCACGGCCGCACTGGTTGTCCGTGAGGAGGTGCGACGTTTGTGGATTGCCTGGAGCGGGCGATCGGTCGTATCCTCGGTCCCAAAGAACCGGGCCGCCCATCGAAATTACTCAAACGACCATCATCGGTTCGTATCCCCGGAACACCGGCTGGGGCCATTTTTAAAACAGTTATCTCCAGCGACAGAGTTCGTTCTGCACAATCTTGCGCAATGTGATTGACATACTGCAACGCGGAGGAGTACATTTGCCTTCGCCAGCGCGAATGTGACAAGTCAGGGGGTTGCCGCAGAGGCGGCGCTGAAGGAGAGAACCGATGAAACATCGCGATGGGATGGTTGCTTTCTCGGTGGTGCTGGTCGCCTTGTCGGTCGCGCAGGCCCAGGCCGCCCCGATCGACATCACGATGGTCGCGGTGGGCAACCCGGGCAACGCGGCCGATTCGAATGGCTACGGGTCTGTCGGCTACACCTACCAGATCGGCAAGTACGACGTGACCCTCTCGCAATACGCGGCGTTCCTCAACGCCGTGGCGAAGACCGACACCTACGGCCTATACAACACGGGGATGGAGACGGACTTTCCCAACAACTATGGCGTGAGTATCGGAATCTCGCGGACCGGGAGTTCCGGGAGCTACAGTTACTCGGTAATGGGCAACGGCAACATGCCGGTATTCGACGTCACCTGGGGCGATGCAGCCAGGTTCTGCAACTGGCTGCAAACCGGCTCGACGGAAACCGGCGCGTACACGATGAACAACGCAACCACGAGTTCTGCCTTGATGGCGATAACCCGCAACGCCAATGCGACCTACGTCCTTCCAACGCAGAACGAGTGGTACAAGGCGGCTTATTACGACCCGACATTGAACGGCGGCGCCGGTGGTTACTGGCTCTATCCGACGAAGAGCGACACCGCGCCCAGCAACGTGAAATCGGCCACCGGCACGAACAACGCCAACTATGACAACGGCAGCTATACCGACCCGCAGAACTACCTCACGACAGTCGGGTACTTCGCGGGATCGCCCGGGCCGTACTGCACATTCGACCAGGGGGGCGATGTCTTTCAGTGGACCGAGGCGAACATTAGCGGTTCCTACCGTGCGGTGCGCGGCGGGTCGTTCAGTTGCGGCTCGTGCCACATGGCCACGTCGGGCCAGTACAGCTACTACGATCCGACGCTCGACTACTCCTATCTCGGTTTCCGCGTGGCCTATGTTCCCGAGCCCGGCGGCGTGATCTTGCTTTTAGCGGGTGCGATTGCCGCTTTGGTTTGCTGGAGACGTCGGAGGTGGCGCTGTTCATCTGCGGCGGCGTAGGGCGAAGGTTTCATGACCGCCAGCACCTCGTCATGGCGTTCCAGCCCGCTCCGCAGCCACCGCCGTTAGCGCCGACCGTACTTGCCGATGCGGACGGCATCGGCGTCTTGCTCATAAAGCCGGTTCATCCGCTCGACGCAACGCGCCACCGCACAGAAAAAGGGTCACGACGGACGATGTTTGTAAAATCCGTGCAAAATTGTTGACACCGTTGTAATTCTCCGTTATAAGACGGTTGAAGTCAGGCGTCCTCTGCCCCGCCCCGTGCCAGGACGGGTCGTTGTGCGCAATAAGTGAACCTGAAAGGACAATAACCGTGTTGAAGCGACAAACCTTGGTTTCGGCGGTGCTGGCGGCGATTCTGCTCGCGGGAAGCCAACACGCCGCGGCGGCGCCAATTTATTCATGGGCGATGACAATTGGCGGCCCTAGCTCCAGCAGCGCTAACGGGCAGTTCAATTCGCCTTACGACGTGGCTGTAGCTCCATCGGGGAACGTGTGGGTCGCCGACACGGGCAACAACCGCATCGAGGAGTTCAGTAGCAGCGGTGTGTGGATGAGAACGGTTGGTGGCACGCAGGGCAGTGGGAACGGGCAGTTCTGGTCCCCGCAGGGCATCGCCGTGGACTCGTCGGGAAACGTCTGGGTCGCTGATTCAGATAACAACCGCATCGAGGAGTTTAACAGCAACGGAGTGTATCTCTCCCAGTTCGGCACCGAGGGCAGCCTCAACGGTCAACTCGACGATCCCATGTCCATTGCCTTTGACGGGTCGGGGAACCTCTGGGTCTCCGACTGGTGGAACAACCGCATCCAGAAGTTCACCACCGGCGGCACGTGGCTGGTAACGGTCGGCGGCCCCAATCCTGGCAGCGGGAACGGCCAGTTCTCCTGGCTCGGGGGCGTGGCTGTAGATTCGGCGAATAATGTCTGGGTGGTTGATAATAATAACAGCCGTCTCCAGAAGTTCGATAGCAACGGCAATTACATCACTCAGTTCGGCAGCTACGGCAGCTCGAACGGACATTTTGAGGGGGCGACGGACGTAGCTATCGACTCCTGGGGAAATTTGTGGGTCAGCGAGTATTGGAACCACCGCATCGAGGAGTTCAATAGCAGCGGAACCTATATCGCCCAGTACGGCACGCAAGGCACTGGGCCCGGGGAGTTCGGGGGGCCGGAGGGATTGGCGATCGGCCCGTCGGGGAACATCTGGGTCGCCGATAAAGTCAACAACGAGATTCTGGAATTCACCGCCCCCGAGCCCTCCACCCTCACGCTGCTCGGCGCCGGCGCCATTGGGCTGTTTGGCTGGGCACGGCGACGACGGCGTGGTGCGAAGGCTTGACGACCGCCAACTCCAGGTCGTAACCGACCAGCCTGCTTCGCACCCACTTCCACCGGCGCCGAACGTATTTGTCGATGCGGACGCCATCGGCTATGCGGATCATCACTTGGTCAGTGTCGTGGGCAGCGAAATGCGGAAGACGGTGCCCTTTCCAGGACAGCTTTCACACTCGACGATGCCGCCGTGGGCCGTGACGATTTCGCGGACAATCGCCAGCCCGAGGCCACTCCCGCCCGGGATCGGGTCGCCCGGAACGCGAAAGTGTCGTTGAAAAATCAAGGGCAGGTATTCGCTGGGAATGCCGGAGCCGGTATCCGTTACCGCAAAAACAACACGGCCGGGCGCAGATTCCGCCCCCAACGTGATCCGGCCGCCGGTGGGCGTGTGGGCCAGCGAGTTGTCCAGCAGGTTCCGCAGGGCTTGCTGCAACTGGTCCTTGTCCACGGGCACCTGCTCCGCAAGGCCCGGGTCTTCGAGCACGAACTCCACGTCGCGGTCTTGCGCCCGCGGCTGGAACGCGTCGAACGCTTCGCGCAACAAGGTCGTGGGCGACTCCGGATGCACGCGAAGCTGGTTGCCGCCTTGCTCTAAGCGAGCAAGATCCAGGAGGTTGTTGATCATGGTCAACAGCCGCTCGGCGTTGTCGCGGGCATCGACCAGAAGCTCAAGCTGCTTCGGCAGCAGGGGCCCCACGTCCTCTTGCACGAGCAGGTGGAGCACCAGGCGGATGCTCGTCAGCGGCGTCTTGAGTTCGTGACTGACCGTGGCCACCATGTTGCTCTTCATTTCATCCAAGAGGCGAAACCGCGTGACGTCTTCCAGCAGCACCGCAGCCCCCAACGTGACGGACGAGGCATCGCGAATCGGCAGAATCCGCGGAAGATAGGAATAGGATTGTTCCGCCTGTTGCATCACGAGGACGTTATCAAAGCCTTCGGGCACGTACGCACGCTGCTTCTGCAAGGCTTCCGTCAAGGGTTGCCGCAAGGGTTCCGGAGGCTCCCAGACCGGCGGCGCCGCGCCGACAGGCTCCGGTTGCGGAAGACCGAAGAGGCGGCGAGCGGCCGGATTGGCCATCTCCACACGGCCTTCCGGATCGACCACGAGGACTGGTGCGGGAAAGGCGTCGATTGTCGCCTGACTCGCACGCTGGGCGCGGTTTAATTGGGTCTTGTGCGATTGGCGGTATTCGCGGAGCTGGCGGGCCATCGTATTGAAAGCCGAAGCAAACTGCCCCAGCTCGTCGTTGGAAGTAATCGGCACGAGCTGGTCGAGATTGCCGACGCCAAGGGCCACGGCCGATTCCGTCGCCGTGCGAACCGGATAAACAATCCGCCGAATCGTATTGGCCATGAGAAATACGGCCAGCACGATGCCACACGCTAGACCCAAGCCGTACCAAATCAACGAGGAGCGAGCCAGACGCTTCGTATCCTCATCGACATCCTTCATGTTCTTTTCGTTCAGCCGGAGGATGTCGCCGGAGACCGTCTTGATCTGCTGAAACAGCGCATATAACCGCTCCTCCTTATCCCCGCCTTGGGCCTTCTCCTTGTCTTTGTCATTGCCGAAGTAGAGAGTTTTCCGATCGCCCTTTGGAACTTTGTAAAAAGTGTCGCCCAGCACCTGGTACACCCTGGAGAGATTGGCCAACCTGTCAACCAATTCCTGTTCGCCGGGAACGGTGACATTGTGTTGTTCGCGATCAAGGCATTCCCGGTACTTCTTCCAGTTCTCTTGGTACTGGTCGAAGGATGGCTCTTCGAGGCCCGCCAAGGAAAACTGAAACGACGAGTCGATGCGGCCCAGGGCCTCGTTGAGGTCGCGCATGAAGACCACGCTGTCGTAGTTCTCGTGGAGGATGTCATCGACCTGCCTGCCGAGGTAATAGATCAGGAATGTTCCTGTCGTCCCCAGCGCGACCAGCAGAACGAACAGGGGAACCATGGCCATGAGGATGCGGCGTCGGAAAGTCATGTGGGACTCCGCGGTTGGTGGTTGTCAGATCCCGTATTTTTCCGTTTGCGATACGAAGTGGGCGGGCCGATGCCGAGTTTCACCGCGGCTTTTTCACTCCTGGCAATCGGCAATTCCATCGCGTGGGCGCTATCTCGGGGCTCCGCGGCATGATGTCCAAGCACCTCCCTCGACATCCGTGCCGTAGGGCAGAGGCTGGAGTCGTCGTCCATCACAAGGATGCCCATAGCGGTCAGACGGAGAAACTGCCTGGCCCGAGGCCATCGATCGTGCATTTTGCGATTCTCGTCGTGCATTCTGCAAGATTGTTCGCTGACTGTGGAATACGCGCCGTTGCATAACCTCCCGCGGCATCATCACTTACACTTTTCCTTAGAATTATGGCGCGCCGTGTGCGAGCAAAAAGATGCAGTTCTTGGCGCGGCGATCCGGCAGCATCGGGGACGCTCGATTGTATCGCGGTGAAGCCGGCGTCAGCAGATGCCCCCCAGTGGGAGATCCGAGGAAACCTGAATCATGGGCGTTTATTGCAGGAATCGGGTGTTGATAATCAGTCTGGCTCTGGCGGGCAGCGCAATCCTGACCTGTGGCCTGGCTCTCTCGGACATCCTTCTTCCGCGAGGCTCGGCGATTGTCGTGCTGGGCTCGATCCCGCTGCTCGGCGCGATCGTATGGGGCGTGTTGATCGTGTTCGCATGGACCTGTGAATTGTTGGACCGACACGATTGCCTTCGCGTTGCAATGCGGACCGCTGGCAGGCCAAGAAAGCCATGGCAGGTCGTCAGCGCCCTCGGGCCGAATCTGGCTTCCATCGACGAGCGCCAGCCGGAGTCGAAGGCTTCCAAGCCGCCGTTGCGGCCTCTGATCGACTATCCCGTGAACCTTCGTGGAAGGATGCATTTTCAGGGAAACCGCCCGGGCTCGGGCCGACAGGGCCAATAAGCGGCTGTCGCAAAAGGGGGTGTTTCAGATCGTTACCACGCGTTTCACTCCCCTGCTTCCTGCGGAATATGCGGCGGCGTAACGACGCATACCGCGCAGTTCGCTTCGCGCACGATTGCATCGGTGTCCAGCAGCGTTTGCAGTTCTTCGGAGACTTCCGGCTTTCCCACCACAATCAAGTCGCAACGGAGCCGCTTCGCCAACGCAGCCACCTGCGCGGCAATATCACCCGGCGGCAGTTCGCTGCACGTCACCTCGCGGCGCAACTGCTTGGCCCGGAGCAAATCCTGCTCGATCCGGTCGGTCTCCGCAACGCCGTCGGGCAATGCAGCCGTTGTCCGGCGCAGCGGAACCAGAGAGAGATCCACCATCGGGTCGAGCATCGTCAAGACGGCGGCGAACAGGTCGCTGCCGGACGAAGTCCCGTCGTGCAACAGCAGCACGTGGCTGACGCCGATGCCCGCCGCGCGAAGATCGGACACCGATCGGGCGCGGCGTTCGCCCAGCTTGGGTATGCGGTTGCCGCCGCCCAAATCGAAATACAGGTCGCGATTGGGACCCAGGATGCGGATTGTCAGCGGTTGCGGCGTGCCGCCGTGAAGGTTGAACCAATAGAAGGCGATCTGCTCGATCTGTTCGTCGGCCGAATAGACGTTCGATGCTCCCATGACCAACTCCTGGGCGCCGAAGTCGCGGGCCGCGTTGATCACGGCGAACAACGGATTGTTGGTCCGCACGATCAACGGCTGCACGTGCTTGCCCGCCTTCTCCGCGCGATTGACGACGGCCGACATCAAATTGCGGGCGTAGTCGTCCAGTTGCGGGCCGCCGCCGGAGATGTCGCCGCGTTGGGCCACCTGGGCCGTCATCACGGCCACGTCGGTGGTTTCCGGATCGGTTTCCCCAAGGGTCTTCTCCAGCATGAAGAGATTGTTGGTGGAACGGATCGCCACCAGTTTGCGATAAGGCTTGTCGAGATTCAAAGCCTGGGGCGAGATTTCCTCGGCGGTGGTCTGGTTGAATTGCTCGACATGCTTGTGATGTCCTCCGCCGCGCCGCTTTTCGTGAATCCTTTCCGAAATCATGAACACGGCCAGGAAAACCGCCGTGAAGGCCGAGCCGCCGATCGTGGCGACCTCTTTGGTAAAAAGGTTCAGCAAGGCCGTGAAGAGCAGCACGAGGAACAGCATGATGAGCCCTAAAGGAATCTCCACGCCGCCGACGTGCAGGTTCAAGGGCACCTTGAACTCGCGGGGGCTGCGGTCCTTGAATCGCAATACGACCATCGCCAGGGCCTTGAAGACGAAACTCCACACCACGCCGAAAGCGTAGGCCTCGCCCAGCGCGTACATGTCGCCGCGGGTGAGGAGGATCGTCAACAACTGCAAGGCGACGATCAAGAACAAAATGCGGTGTGTGGTGCCATAGCGTCGATGCGGCTTGAGGAACCAGTCGGGCATCACGCCGTCTTCCGCCACGCGGTTCAGCACGCCGTTGGAGCCGATGATCGCCGTGTTGACGGCGCCTGCCAGGATCAGGAAGCCGACGACCACCACGAAGCCGTTCAGCAGCAAGCGGGCCAACAGCGGCCCCGCCATGTACATGGCCAATCCGCCGATGAGGTTGTCTTTGTAGAGCTTCATGCGGACTTCATCGGGAATCAACATCACAGCCAGGAAGGAAATGCCCGCGGTGAGCAACAAGCTATAGAGAAAGACGATGAAGGCCGCCTTCTTGAAGTTCTTCAACTTCGGCGATTCGACTTCGCGGTAGACCTGGGCGAGGGTCTCTTCGCCGCTCATCGCCAGGATCGAATGCCCGAAGGCCAACAGCAGGCCGATGACGCCGACAATGCTCATCCAATTGCCCGGCCGCCGCAACTCGGCGGCCAAGGCGGGAAACCAGCGGCTGATCAGTCCCAGGGGATCTTCCTGGCGATGGGTGGCGTCGTTGATCATGGGCTTGTCGATCTCGTTGCCCTGTTCATCCTTCACTTTCTCGGGCACGAGCTTGCCGTGCTCCTTGACCCACATCGCGACATTTTTCTGGCCGCTGAGAGGATCGTCCCTGACAATCTCCCGGTACTCGACCTTGGGACTCAGGTCCGGCCGGAGGGGGACGGCGTTGACCGGACCGCCGCGGACCCAAAGCGTGACTCCGCACCACGCGAGGATCACCAACGCCATGACGGTGGTGGCGATCATGATTTTCAGCGCCTTGTCGCTGGACTCGTGGATGCCGATGATGTTCTGGCGGAAGAAGTAGAGCGTGATGGCGACGGCGATGGCGACCGCGCCCCAACGGGTCAACAGGTCCTGCGCGCTTCGGCTCTCAGGAAGTTGACGTTGACGCAGCGCACCAGGTTGACGAACAAGCCCATGATGTACTGCCCGGCCGAAACCGCGCTGATCGGCCCGGTGAGGATATAGTCGAACATCAGCGCCGAGACCGAGAGCTTGGCGAGAAACCCGCCCATGGCTTCCTTGACGACGCGGTAGACGCCGCCGCGGACAAACAGCGAGCAGCTTTCGATATAGATCGAGCGCACGCCGTAGCTGAAGATCATCACGCCCAGGATGAACCAGGGGGCCGCCGGGCCAATCGCCGCTTCGACGATGCCGCCGATGTAATAGGCCGTGCTGGCCAGGTCGCAGAGGACCACGGCCGCCGTGCGCCAGTAGGAGATGAACGTGAACATCACGCTACTGACGACGATGACCTGAATCGAACGGCGCAGAGGATTCCGCGCGGGAGAAACGAAAGAATTCGCGGATGACGGACCGGACTCGCGACCAGACATCGGGCCAAAACCTTGCAGCGCGCAAGCCTGCGGGACCCTTCGTGCGCGCTCTGACCGAAGGCCCTTTCAATTCTGATCGAATCTCTTGAAGTCGACGTCGCAACAATCGCGTTGTCGGAATCACGGGTTTCGACTGCGCGAACGTCTTCTTAGCGACTCAAAAAATTCGGTCTGCCGCCGAGGTTAGCTGACGGGCTAGAGCTTGAAAGTACTCCGGCCTGGATGGACCACGCCTTCGCCCCGGAAGCGGCCTGGTTGTCGCCGCTTCTTTGGTTCCCCCGCTCTCCGGTCACTCGCCCGGAGATTTGGCTGCACGAAAGCTACTATACCTCAAGGAAAAAGTCCAGCAAGGATAGTAGGAAGAACCGCCTGCAAACCGGGCAGTTGCGTCACAAAATGGGCATTTAACGGGGATTTTTGGGCTCGATAGCGGTTCATTTCCCATCTGATGCCGTGCGGTCGCTAATCATTTTGCGCATGAAGCGATACTTTTAGTTCATCGGAGGCAGTTCCGTCAAGTGCGGGGAGACCCCAGCGAGAGAGTAGGAGTCGAGACGTGGTGCGGTGGGGTAGGCTTCGACATTATGTGGATAAAAACCCGATGTTCTTGCGTGCTAAGGGTGGTCGGTATGCGGGGTGGGCGACGATAACATCTCATGATAGGGCGTTTGTGCTTCGTACAGGGCAATCTTGGCCTTGATCGATTCCGCCAACGGCTGCTTGTTCTGCTCGGCGGCCAATTGTAACGCGGTGCGTGCCGCTTGCACGGCTTCGGAAAATCGCCCCGCCTCGGCATAGGCAGCGGCCAAGGTGCCCAGAACGGCCGGCTCGCGTCCGTCGGAGAGTTGTACTGCTCGCTGGGCCAGCTCGACGGCTTCCGCGCCGTTGCGGATCGAGGCGTTCGGATTGGTCGCCAACACCCAGGCCGTTTCGTTTAGCAAAACGATGTCGTCAGGATGCGAGCGGAGCGATTCGCGCCGCCCGGCCAGTACCTTCAGCAGTTCTTCCCGCAGGGACCGTGTGAAGCTGAGGTTGTTGCGGGCATCCGTATAATCGGGCTTGAGTTCCAGGCCCCTTTGAAAATGGGCCATGGCCTCGTCGAACCATCCGTACCTCCCCAGAGCGATGCCGAGGTTGTTGTAGGCATCTGCAAACTCGGGATTGATCTCCATCGCCTTGTGGTATTCGGCCGCCATTTCGTCGAATTGCCCCAGCTTGGCCAACGCGTTCGCGAGATTGAAGTGAGATTCCGCAAATCGGGGGCTCAGTTCCGTCGTCTTCCGAAGATGAACGATGGCTTCGTCCAATCGTCCTTGCTCTGCTAGAGCCAAGCCGAGATTGCTGTGAGCCTGCGCGGAGTCCGGCTCGATGTCCAACACCTTGCGGTAATGGGCAATGGCTTCATCGAGCTGTCCGCGGTCCGCCAGGACGAGGCCGAGGTTGTTGTGGGCGCCCACGTCGTCGGGCTTGATTTCCAACGCCTTGCGGTAATGGGCAATGGCTTCATCGAGCTGTCCGCGGCCCACCAGGACGAGGCCGAGGCTGTTGTGGGCTCCGGCGTTGCCCGGCGCCTTGGCCACGGTGTCCTCCCAGATGGAAAGTTCGCTCTGGTAGTCCACATTCCGCTGGAAGGTGAGGATTCCGAGTGCCGCGCCTGCAACCAACGCCAGAGCACCGCCCAGGAGTTGGGACGCCAGCAAAGGAATGATGCCGCGACGGACAAACCATTGGCCCGCAACCCATCCACCCACCACTATCCCGGTCACCACCGCCGCCAGCGACAGGTACATGCGATGCTCGAAAGCCGCTTGTCCCAGGGCCACCACGCTCGATGTCAGCGCCAAGATGCCGAAGAACCACGCGCCGAGAAAGCCCCAAGCCGGCCGCTTGACCAGGGCCCAAACCGTCGCGGCCAACAGGCCCACCACCACGATGGCCGGCCAAAGCACGTCCGCCACGCTCCGCGCAGCCGGCCAGTCGTAGTCCAAGCACAACGGCCAAGGCCATACGGACAGCCGAAGATAATGGACGATCACCCCCGGCTGCGTCAACAGGTACGACCACGACGTGAACTCCTGTGTGCCTGGCCCCTTGCTGGTGCCGAGAGGACTCATCGACAACACCAGCCACCCCAGCAACAACCAGGTGCCGGCCAGGCAAAGATACAAGGCGTACCGTCGCCGCCAGGCCTCGCGGAACGAGCCGGCGCAAAACGTCCTATCGTACAACAACACCATCAGCGGCGCAAAGATCATCACCTCCTTGCTGGCCATGCCCAACAAGCAGGCCAGCACCGACCCGGCATACCAGAACATCGCGGGGACTGTCCCGATTTTCGCCTCAGCGAGAATGGGACTGTCCCCTTCCGCGCGCGGACGAAGCAGTACAGCGTCAGGAAATAGAACAGCCCCACGAGCGACTCGGCCCGCTGAACGATGTAGGTGACCGACTCAGTTTGCAGCGGATGGATCGCCCACAACAGGGCAACCACCAGTGCCAGCGGCAGGGCAGCCGTGCCCCAGCGGTCGCGCATTGTTGGCAGCAGGAACGACCGTCGGAGGATGCCGAACAGCAGCAGAGCCGCGAAAACGTGAATGCCCAGGTTTGCCGCATGGTAGCTCCAAACCCGTTGGCCGCTGACGGCGTAATTGATCGCCAGGGAGAGGTTCAGCAGCGGCCGGCCCGTGACGGTCTCGCCGTCCCTCGGTGGGCAGAGTGTCGGCCAGAGGGGCCAAAGCTGGCGGATCGTGGGATTTTTCACGATCGAGGGGATGTCGTCGAAGACAAAGGGGCCGGCGAAGCTGTTGCTGAAAGCCGCCACGGTGGCCAGCGTGATCAGCCCCGCCGCCAACATATTCGCCCACCGGGCAGACAGTCTCATGCCTCGGGCTGGAGGCGTGGCAGAATGTCCGATGTGTGCGGCCATGCCGTTCCCCGGCGAAGTGGCCGATGGATTCAGCCTCGACGTGGATTGGTTGCAACGTTTCATGGGCCCAAAAACAGTATAGCCCACGGCACTGTTGTGGCCAACATTCTCTCCGCGTTAAGGCTGGATCGAACGGGCAGCAGGGGGCAACGGCATCGCGCGGACGCACGCGAGTCGAGATGGCGCGGTGCGGCAGGTCTCGACATATTCTGTTTCGGGGTTTCCCCGGCTGTGTCTCACCTGTTCTTGCGTGCTAAGGTTGGTCGGAATGCGGGGTGGCCGACGGCGGCATCTCGCGATACGGCGTTTGCGCTTCGTACAGGGCAATCTTGGCCTTGATCGATTCCGCCAACGGCCGCTTGTTCTGCTCGGCGGCCAGTTGCAGGGCCTTGCGCGCCGTCTGCACCGCCTCGGGAAAGCGGCCCGCCTCGGCATAGGCGGCGGCCAAGGTGCCCAGAACGGCCGGTTCTCGCCTGTCGGAGAGTTGTGCCGCGCGCTCAGCCAACTCGATGGCCTCGGCGCCGTTGCGGATCGAGGCGTTAGGGTTCGTGGCCAGGATCCAGGCCGTTTCGTTCAGCAAGGCGACATCATCGGGCCGCGCGGAGCAATTCACGCCGCCCAGCCAGGGCTTTCACGACTGCTTCCCGCTGGGACTGGGCAATGTCGAGGTTGTTGCGGGCTTCCGGGTAGTCCGGCTTGATCTTCAGGGCCGTTTGGAAATGAGCGATGGCCTCGTCAAACCGTCCGTACCTCCCCAGAGCGATGCCGAGATGGTTGTGGGCCTCTGCGTAGTCAGGGTTGATCTCCAGGGCCTTGTTGCAATGGGCGACGGCCTCGTCGAAGCGTCCGCGACGCGCCAGAAGAAAGCCGAGGTTGCTGTGGGCCTGGGCGAGGTTGAGGTCGATTTCCAACGCCTTCTGGTACTCTGCCATGGCCTCTTCGACACGTTCACTCTTGGCCAGAGCCACACCGAGATTGACGTGCGCCTCCGCGTAGCCGGGATTGATTTCCAGCGCCTTCCGCAGATGCGCCATGGCCTCAGCGACCCGTCCCTGTCCCGTCAGGGCCGCGCCGAGCGTGTTGTGGGCCTCCGCGAAATTGGGCTTGATTTCCAGGGCCTTCCGGTAATGGGCAATGGCCTGATCGACCTGTCCTTGGCCCGCCAGGACGATGCCGAGGTTGTTGTGGGCTTCCGCATCGTCGGGCTTGACTTCCAAAGCCTTCTGGTAATGGGCAATGGCTTGATCGACCTGTCCGCGGCGCCGCAGGACGAGGCCGAGGTTGTTGTGCACCCCCGCGTCGTCGGGCTTGATTTCCAAAGCCTTCTGAAATTGAGCGATGGCTTCGTCGAACCGTCCACAAGCAGTTAGAGCCGTACCGAGGTAGTAGCAGGCCGGGGCGTAGGCATGGAGTTCTTCTGTCCGATTAGAGTCTTTGTCCGACGTGGGTGGGCTGTCGAGTTCCACGGGAGGCCCGAACAGGGCCTTTTGAATGTCCTCGGCCGTCAGCCGATAAATCAGGATGGAGTATCCAACATTGTCATCCGGCTCTCGCTGCCGCAGAAAAGCACATAATCGATTCCAGCGAAGCTCGTTATACAGCGTCCGATTCCAGAAAGCCTCGCTGCTGACGGCAATGCGCTGCGGCTGCGCAATCGGATCGGCGACGCCCAGACGGCGAATCACGTTGAGCGTTTCCTGGTAAACCTTCTCGTAGTTGGAGCACCACCGGCCTCGATTGTCTGTTTGAAGGTTCGTGGCGCTGACGCAATACACGCCTTCGCCCAACGGGATCAAGGCAGCCTCGCTCGACATAAGGTCCGTGGCAGAGATTTCGTAATAGGCGGGGTCGGCCGTTCCAAAATAGGCGAGATACACCGGTGTGTGGTTCGGACCGTCCAGACCATGTTCCGTGAGCCATCGTTTCAAGCCGGGCAAGTCCTGGCCCCAATCGAGCGAACTGTTGACAAGGTGCTTGTAGCCGTTGCGGGAACCGCCGGCGATGCAGTTGAAATAGGCCAAGTAATTCGGGTAGGTGGCAAAGCATTCGCCCACCAGCAAGAGCAGGCACGCCATCACGGCGGCCGGCATGCCCCATCGCAGCCGTCCGCGCTCGGCGAACCAATGGCCCGCAGCTCCCGCGAGGATGAACATCGCCGGATACGTAGGCGTGATATGCCTGTGTCCGATATTCAACCTGGCGTCGATCGCCGTGGCCCAGTAGATTGCCAAGAGAATCCACAGGGGCGCGGTGGCGTAAAACGCTCGCCAGGCAGACTGACCGATGGCCGACCAAGGACCGGGCTGACCCCGACGCCAACTCATAATTGCGCCCGTGCCGGCAAGCATCAGAAGCGCGAACGTCGCTAGCGGCGTCTTGACAAGGAAACTATACGGGAAGAAGTACCACCAACCCGTCAGACTATACTGGCCATTGAGGAACGCCGGCCGCTGTTCGGCGCCATGGTAGGTCACCGCCGTACCGAGGAGATAGGCCTCGGGCAACAGGCGGTGATCGCGGGCAAACTCGATGGCCCTGCCAAAGGCGCCGGTGTCGGCCAATTCCGCGCTCCATTCAGAGCCCAAGTGCTCTTCTGCCGTAGGCGGGTCATGGAACGCCGAATACCGAAATCCGTAGGAGGCCCAAATCGCGGCGATCACCAGAATTGCCTGGAGCATCATGACGCCCAAAAGCACACCGGTTTGAGCGAGCCGGCACTCAACCACGACGCCCTCCTTCCAACCGATCGTCAGAGGACGTCGCCCTGCGAGCCGAAGAACCAACATCGCCACACCCATGGGAGCGATGAGCAGTGCCGACGCCTTGCAGAGGAACAGGCCGGCCAATGCCAGCCAACTACAAGTGAAGCTGACCGGCGACAGCTTGTGGAACATCTTCCACAGGCAGGCGACCGAAGCGGTGAAAAACGCCGCCGTAGCCAATTCCGCCGTGGCCAGGCCCGCATTTGCCAAGATTGTAGGGTCGGCGGCGTAGGCCAACAACGAGATCATTCCGCCACCGGGCCCAAACAAACGCCGCGACCAGGCATAGACGAGAAGTCCCAGCCCTGCCGAGAGGATCGCGTTCATGCACCGCGCACGCCAGAGCACTTTTTCAAGGTCGTTGCCTGAGTGAAAGAAGAACTTATTGCTAACTACCCAATCGCGGGACGCACTCCATGCAGCTTGGTCTGTGGGAAACTTGAGGTCGAGCGTCAATAGCGGCAGCGCGAACCATCGTTGGGGGAAATTGCCTTGTGCGAGGTTCAGACGATAGTCGTTGTACTTCCAGTGGCTGAAACCGTCGGCGATATACACGGTCTCGTCATACGTGCTGGACTTCTCGCGCACCGAGGCGGCCACAACCAGAAAATGGGCAGCCAGCACCACGATGGCCGCCGGATAGCCGCACACCAGCCGCGGCAGCGCTCTACGCCAGCCACCGAAAGCCGGCGGGCAAACCGTTCCCCGCGCAGGCGATTCGCCTGGCATGGCATGTCTCGAACGGTCGCGACGAAAAACCATGGGGCCTGCTTTTCCGAACCGGAGGATGCCAGTACCGTCAGGGCTTCAAGTGCATGATCTCGATCCGATCGACCAGAACACTACGACCGCCTGCGTCGAAATTCCCCCTGATTATACCACCTTAATCTTACCAAGCCGACGGGGACGCTGCAAAGCTTCAACCGACAAGGATCGTGGCAATTCGCTCTAGCACGCGCGGTGGACTGGAACCGGAATCAAGCGGCCTGTCTGACCGCTACGCTTAACTTGGACCGGAAGCGGCGGCCTGCGGTATCTCGTGATAGGGAGTTCCCGCTTCGTACAGCGGAATCTTGGCTTTCAAGGACTCCGCCAGCGGCTGCTTGCCCTGTTCGGTGGCCAATTGCAAGGCTTTGCGCGCCGTTTCCACCGCCTCGGGAAAGCGGCCCGCCTCGGCATAGGCGGCGGACAAGGTGCCCAGAACGGCCGGTTCTCGCCTGTCGGAGAGTTGTGCCGCGCGATCAGCCAACTCGATGGCCTCGGCGCCGTTGCGGATCGAGGCGTTAGGGTTCGTGGCCAGGATCCAGGCGGTTTCGTTCAGCAAGGCGACATCATCGGGCCGTGCGCGGAGCAATTCACGCCGCTGGGCCAGCGTTCTGCGTATTTCTTCCCATTGCGACTCGGCGACTCTCAGGTTGTTGTGGGCGTTCGCATAGTCGGGCTTCAGCTCCAGGGCCTTTTGGAAATGGACCCTGGCCTCATCGAGTCGTCCGCGACGCGCCAGAACAAAGCCGAGGTTGTTGTGGGCCTGGGCGAGGTTGAGGTCGATTTCCAACGCCTTCTGGTACTCTGCCATGGCCTCTTCGACACGTTCACTCTTGGCCAGAGCCACACCGAGATTGACGTGCGCCTCCGCGTAGCCGGGTTTGATTTCCAGCGCCTTCCGCAGATGCGCCATGGCCTCAGCGACCCGACCCTGCCCCGTCAGGGCCGCGCCGAGGGTGTTGTGGGCCTCCGCGTAGTCGGGCTTGATTTCCAGGGCCTTCCGGTAATGGGCAATAGCCTGATCGACCTGTCCTCGGCCCGCCAGGACGATGCCGAGGTTGTTGTGGGCTTCCGCATCGTCGGGCTTGACTTCCAAAGCCTTCTGGTAATGGGCAATGGCTTGATCGACCTGTCCGCGGCGCGCCAGGACGAGGCCGAGGTTGTTGTGCACCCCCGCGTCGTCGGGCTCGATTTCCAAAGCCTTCTGAAATTGAGCGATGGCTTCGTCGAACCGTCCACAAGCAGTTAGAACCGTGCCGAGGTAGTGGCAGGCCGGGGCGTAGGCATGAAGTTTGTCTGTTCGATTGGAGTCTTTGCCCGACACGGGTGGGCTGTCGAGTTCCACGGGAAGCCCGAACAGGGCCTTTTGAATGTCCTCGGCCGTCAGTCGATAAATCAGGATAGAGTATCCTACATTGTCATCCGGCTCTCGCTGCCGCAGAAAAGCACACAATCGATTCCAGCGAAGATCGTTATATAGCGTCCGATTCCAGAAAGCCTCGCTGCTGACGGCAATGCATGCGGCTGCGCGATCGGATCGGCGACGCCCAGACGGCGAATCACGTTGAGCGTTTCCTGGTAAACCTTCTCGTAGTTGGAGCACCACCGGCCTCGACCTTCTGTTTGAAGTTTAGTGGCGCTGACGCAATACACGCCTTCGCCCAACGGGATCAAGGCAGCCTCGCTCGACATAAGGTCCGTGGCAGAGATTTCGTAATAGGCGGGGTTGGCCGTTCCAAAATAGGCGAGATACACCGGTGTGTGGTCCACGCCGTCCAGACCATGTTCATCGAGCCATCGTTTCAAGCCGGGCAAGTCCTGGCCCCAATCGAGCGAACTGTTGATAAGGTGCTTGTAGCCGTTGCGGGAACCGCCGGCGATGCGGTTGAAATAGGCCAAGTAATGCGGGTAGGTGGCATAGCATTCGCCCACCAGTAAGAGCACGCACGCCATCACGGCGGCCGGCATGCCCCATCGCAGCCGTCCGCGCTCGGCGAACCAATGGCCCGCAGCTCCCGCGAGGATGAACATCGCCGGATACGTAGGCGTAATATGCCTGTGTCCGATATTCAACCTGGCGCTGATCGCCGTGGCCCAGTAGATCGCCAGGAGAAGCCACAGGGGCGCGGTGGCGTAAAACGCTCGCCAGGCAGACTGACCGATGGCCGACCAAGGACCGGGCTGACCCTGCCGCCAACTCATAATCGCGCCCGCGCCGGCAAGCATCAGAAGCGCGAACGTCGCTAGCGGCGTCTTGACAAGGAAACTATACGGGAAGAAGTACCACCAACCCGTCAGACTATACTGGCCATTGAGGAACGCCGACCGCAGTTGGGTTCGATTGTAGATCGCCACCGTACCGAGGAGATAGGCCTCGGGCAACAGGCGGTGATCGCGGGCAAACTCGATGGCCCTGCCCAATGCGCCCGCATTGGCCAATTCCTCGTTCCACTCAACGGACAGGTGCTCTTGTGCCGTAGGCGGGTCATGGAACGCGGAATACCGAAATCCGTAGGAGGCCCAAATCGCAGCCACTACCAGGATTGCTTGAAGTATCATTACCCCCAAAAGCACACCGGTTTGAGCGAGCCGGCACTCGACCACGATGCTCTTCCTCCAGCCGATCGTCAAAGGACGTCGCCCTGCGAGCCGGAGAACCAGCAGCGCCGCACCCATGGGAGCGATGAGCAGTGCCGACGTCTTGCAGAGGAACAGGCCGGCCAATGCCAGCCAACTACAAGTGAAGCTGACCGGCGACAGCTTGTGGAACATTTTCCACAGGCAGGCGACCGAAGCGGTGAAGAACGCCGCCGTGGCCAATTCCGCCGTGGCCAGGCCCGCATTGGCCAGGATCGCAGGGTCGGCGGCGTAGGCCAACAACGAGATCATTCCGCCACCGGGCCCAAACAAACGCCGCGACCAGGCATAAACGAGAAGTCCCAGCCCTGCCGAAAGGATTACATTCATGCACCGCGCGTGCCAGAGCAGTTTTCCCAGGTCATTTCCCGACTGGAAGAACAACTCCTTGCCAATTGTGCTGTCGTCGGAAATGTCCCAGGCAGCTTGATCTGCGGGAAACTTGACGTCGAGCGTCAATAGCGGCAGCGCGAACCATCGTTGGGGTAAATTGCCTTGTACCGTATTCAGGCGATAGTCGTTGTACTTCCAGTAGCTGAAACCATCGGTGATATGCGCGATCTCGTCGAACGTGTTCGACTTCTCGCGCACCGAGGCGGCCGCGATCAGAAAATGGGCAGCCAGCACCACGACGGCCGCCGGATAGCCGCACACCAGCCGCGGCAGCGCTCTACGCCAGCCACCGAAAGCCGGCGGGCAATCCGTTCCCCGCGCAGGCGATTCGCCTGGCATGGCATTTCTCGAACGGTCGCGACGAAAAACCATAATCAAGCAGCCTCACTCACTGCGAAGGTTGGGCTGGACCGGAAGCGGTGGCCTGCGGTATCTCGTGATAGGGAGCTCCCGCTTCGTAGAGCGGAATCTTGGCTTTCAAGGACTCCGCCAGCGGCTGCTTGCCCTGTTCGGCGGCCAGTTGCAGGGCCTTGCGCCGTTTGCACCGCCTCGGGAAAGCGGCCCGCCTCGGCATAGGCCGCGGCCAAGGTGCCCAGAACGGCCGGTTCTCGCCTGTCGGAGAGTCGTGCCGCGCCTGGGCCAACTCGATGGCCTCCGCACCGTTGCGGATCGAGGCGTTCGGATTGGTGGCCAGGACCCAGGCCGTATCGTTCAGCAAGGCCACGTCATCGGGCCGCAATCGCAGCGATTCACGCCGACCGGCCAGTGCCTTCAGGATTTCTTCCCGCTGCGACTGGACGATGCCGAGGTTGTGTTGGACACTTGTGTGAATGGGCTTGATTTGCAGGGCCCTCTCGTATTCGGTGATGGCCTCGTCGAACCGTCCACACCCCGCCAAGACGACGCCGAGGTTGTAGTGCAAGTCCGCAACCTGGGGGCTGATTTCCAGGGCCTTCCGATACTCGGCGACGGCCTCGTCGATCTGTCCGTGGCCGGCCATGATATTGCCGAGGTTGTTGTGCGCTTCAAAGTAGTCGGGATCGATTTCGAGCACCTTCCGGTACTCGGCGATGGCCTCGTCGATCTGTCCGCGGCCGACCAGGGCGTTGCCGAGGTTGTTACGCGCTTTAACGTAGTCGGGGTTGATTTCCAGAGCCTTGCGGTACTCGGTGATCGCCTCGTCGAGCCGGCCGAGCCGTGCGAGAAGCAAGCCGAGATTGTTGCGCGCCCCCGCAAAGTCGGGCCTGATCTCCAGCGCCTTTCGGTGATGGGCAATGGCCTCGTCGAGCCGGCCGGAGTCATCGAGAACGATGTCCACGTTCGGGTAGATAAAGATACTGTACCCGATCTTGGCAACCGGTTCTCGATTCCGCAGCGCGGCATACATGTCTATGTCCGGGGAAGACACCATCTGGAGATTTGTCGCGCTGACGGCAACATAGTCCGCAGCAGTGGCGTCTGTAGCTTTTTTCTGATCGCGCGTCGGCTCATTCAGCTTGCAACCCGGCAGCGGCTCGTAGGCGATGCCATACCGCTCAGGGCTGTCCGAACCGAAATAGCTCAGGCAGACCTTTGTGATGTGGTGCTCGCGCATATACTGACCGAGGCCCTTCAGGTCTTGGCCCCAGTCGAGATTGGAATCGACGAAGTACTTGTAGCCGTTGTCCGGCCCGCCCGCCAGTTCGTTGAAGTAGGCCAGGTAGTGGGGATGGATGTAAAGGGATGCGCCAAGGTACCATGTCGCCAGCCCGCCGCAGACGACGGCCATGATCCTTCTCGACAAGAGGCAGGCAATCCCGCCCGCAATGAACACGAACAGGAACGGATACATCGGAAGGAGATACCGCAAGCCGAGGCATTGGGCGTGGACGGCATAAAGGACGAAGATCGCCAAAGCCGGCGCCACCAGAAATATCTCGGAAATCCACTCTCCCCGAAGGGCCTTTTTGACAAACACCATAATCGCCAGCACCATGCCGATCATCGCCGCCAGCGGCGTCTTCAACAGCAGTGCCATGGTGAAAAAATAGCAGCCCCATCGGCGCGGCAAGCACTCGCCGCAGAGAAAGACCCACCGCGGCTGGCTGGCACATTCCCGCTGATACTGAAGACCGGCGAAATACGGCTCCAGGTTCCCCCGGTAGCCCACAAGCAACACCGCCAACCCGACGGCCCCGAAGATCAGGCAGCCGCGCCAGGGCAGCGATTTGGTCTGGAAAAGCCAGAACAGGGCAAGTACGACGCAAAGCGGCACAAGCAGCACCGCGGTGAACTTTGACAGCAGCGCAAGGCCCAGGGCGATGCCCCCAATGACGGCGATGGACAACCGGTCTTCTCGAAGCATCCTCCAAAAATAGTAAACCGCGGCAAAGAAGAATGTCGTCAGCACGATATCTGGTGTGATGAGCCGGGCATGGGCGAGAATATTGGGACAGAAACTGTAGAGGACCACGGCGATGATGGCGCCGGAATTGCCGTAGAGCGCAAAGCTCCAAGAGAAAACATACCAGCCGAGAAGCAGGGCCACGAGCACCATCATCAGACGCGAGAGCGTCAGCAGCCGGTCTCCGTCGTTTGCCGGACTGGAAAGGAGCGCCCGCCCCCGCTCGACATCGAGTATCGCGCGATAGTGCGCGTCGTGCTGCCACCCCGGATTCTGCTTCCACAGGGTATCATCCGTTGAAACAAACAACAGCGGAATGCTGTGGAGGTAGTAGGACAACGGCGGATGGAGGATCGAGCCGGGCACATCCCATCGACCGGTTTGCAGCAGGTATTTTCCCAGGCCGAAGTAATGTGCCTCGTCACAGGTCAACGATTCCTGCACCATGCTCGTCGTGGCCCTGACGGCGAAGACGGCAAGGCAAAGCAGGAAGACGATCCAGGCGCCGGGTCTTATGGAACGATGCGGTGGCGCAGGAGCACCGGTTCGATCAGCCGCGACCGGAGTCTCTTGACTGTCGGATTCTGCTTCCTTCGCCAAATCAGGCTCCCTTTGATGCGATGTCGCTGAAGCCTACCCGGCATTTCTACCATGATCGGGCTTGAGTTACCAACAGCGGATTGACCGCTGCGGAGGGGGTGTCGTCCTCCGCGAAGCTGCCCCGGCATCGGGGGTCAACTTCCCTCGGTGGCGACGCTTCATGGGCCTGAAAACAGTATAGCCCACTCCCCTTCTCGTGACTAGAAAGTCACTCGTCGTCAAGGCCGGGCTGAACCGGGCGGCGATGTTGGTTGCATCTCGCGAAAGGGAGTGCCCGCTTCGTACACCGGAATCTTGGCTTTCAAGGACTCCGCCAGCGGCTGCTTGCCCTGTTCGGTGGCCAATTGCAAGGCCTTGGCGCCGTTTCCACCGCCTCGGGAAAGCGGCCCGCCTCGGCATAGGCGGCGGCCAAGGTGCCCAGAACGGCCGGTTCTCGCCTGTCGGAGAGTCGTGCCGTGCGCTCAGCCAACTCGATGGCCTCCGCACCGTTGCGGATCGACGCGTTCGGATTGGTGGCCAGGGTCCAGGCCGTTTCGTTTAGCAGGGCGACATCATCGGGCTGCGCGCGGAGCAATTCGCGCCGACCGGCCAGTGTTCTGCGGATTTCTTCCCACTGCGACTCGGCGATGCCCAGGTTGTTGCGGGCGTTCGCATAGTCGGGCTTCAGTTCCAGGGCCTTTTGGAAATGGACCCTGGCCTCATCGAGTCGTCCGCGACGCGCGAGAACAAAGCCGAGGTTATTGTGGGCCTGGGCAAAGTTGGGGTCGATTTCCAACGCCTTCTGGTACTCTACCATGGCCTCATCGACACCTTCACTCTTGGCCAGAGCCGCACCGAGATTGTTGTGGGCCTCGGCAAAGTCGGGTTTGACGGCGACGACCTTGCGAAAATGCGTGATGGCCTCGTCTACTCGCCCTTTGGACAGAAGGGCCTGGCCGAGGCCGTCGTGTGCGTCCGCGTAGTCGGGGTTGATTTCTAACGCCCTCTGATAATGCGCGATGGCCTCGTCGATCTGTCCGCGTCTGGCCAGGGCCGCGCCAACGTTGTTCCAGGCCGACGCGTCGCCGGGGTCGATTGCCGCTGCCAGGGCCGGATCGCTCACCTGCACCTGGAGGCTGCGGTGGAACGGCGGCCACCAGCACCAGAAATCGCGTTGCGGCACGTCCGTCGCCAACAGTTCCGGATGCCTGGCCAACGCGACCACATAGTCGGGATGCACGACGGGGGTAAGACGCCAGAAGGGGTAAACGGTGGAAAAACCGGGAGATTCCGGCGGTGGAATATAGATGCCTTCCGGTTTCTCGATGCGCTGATCGTTGTAATGGCCGGCCACATCGAGTTGCGTCCAACTGTCGTATTCGCAGCCGGCCATGATGCGAGTGCGCGGAACGCCTCGTTCCTCCAAGCATTGCGTTATGGCCACCCGCGCAGCAGTTGAGCGAAGTAGTCGTGTACTTGCGCCACGCCGTAGAACCCGAACAACACGACCAGCAACCACGACGCCAACGGGACTCGATCGCGACCCGTCCATCGCCAAAACACCGAGAGGAAGCCCATCGTCGCCAGCGGAAACACGGGCAGCAGGTAACGATCCCAAATGCCAGACGAGTTGGGCATGATCGCCTTCAACAGCAGCAGCGGAACATAAGCCGCCAAAAAAACCAGCAACAGGCCCATGACGGCCGGCATGCGGTGGCGAAGCTGATCCTCGGCGCTCCTTCGGCGCGGCCACACATGGGCGGCAATGCACAGCGCGAGAGTACCGCAAACCAGAGCTGTGACAGCGTAGTTGAGCGCCGCCCAGACAACAAGGGGCAGCGTGAGAGGACTCGACCCGGGCGGCGCCGGCGCCGCTTCAGACATGTAAGGCAATATCCAGAGCAAATTGCCCAGCGGGTAGAAGACCCATTTTCGTGCCCAGCACAGCCAGGCGAGAAACCAGATCAGCAAAACCAAAACAAGGGCACTGCCAAGGCGAAGCCGCGCAAGCCGCTGGCCGGCAAGCCACCGGCGATACAGCATCGGCAGAGTGATCAGCAAGGGAAACGTCAGGAATCCCAGCGTTTGCATCAGCGAGGCCACTTGAAAGCACAGCAACGCCGAAGCGTATTTGTCCGTAAACAGCCGGATCACGCCGGTGAAAATTTTTTCATGAGGCACATAGGGTTGATTTTCGAACCAGACCATCAATGCCGCCGCACCGCCCAACGCGACCAGCCCGGAAACCACCAGCGGAGCGACTGCTGGACGAAGCCGCCGGAATGTCCGGTGTCGCAGCAGGAGGAAACCGGGGGCCAATACGGGCACAATCCAGTCGATTTGCCGCACGGTGCCGCCGAGCAGCCCCGCCGACAGAGCCAAGAGGAGCCAGCCCCAGAGGCGATTCCGCCAGGATGCCGGCGGTGTGACCGCGGGTTCAGCCCCGTCCAGCACATCGGCAACGCGCACATAGCCGTAGATGGATGCCAGGAACAGGAACAGGGCGGGGATTTCCGTCATGAACGACGCAGCGTTGGGGATGAAGATCGGCGACAAGGCGACGGCCAGGGCGCCGAAAATCGCCAGGCCGGCAGGCAGGCCGGCGCGGCGGTGCAACACATACAGCAAGGCCTCGCAAGCCCCGGCCAGCGGCGCCACCGACAGCCGCACGGCCAAGAACGAGAATCCAAACAACTTGATGAAAAGAGCGCCCCAGTAGGCCTGCGCTCCAAGCAGGGCCACCGACCACCCGTTGTAGCGCAAATGTCCGGTCTGTGCCAGGTCGAGGGCCGTCCTGGTGTACGACCAGTCGTCGTTCACCCCGCTCTCCGCGATGGGGATGCTAAGCGCGATGGCGGCCAGAACCGCGCCGGCACAGAGCCACGCGTATCGCCGGTCGGCGCTTTTCGGGAGCGAAGTCACCATAGTTCAGCCCGCGCGGTCTGGCGGCACTCATGGGCTTAAAGACAGTATAGCCCAGTGTGCTGTTGCAGTCAGCATCTCCCTCCCGGCGGGCGAACCGAAAACTGGCCGTGTAGCGGCTCTTGGCTCGACGCCGCTTGTTCGGCCACGCTTCATCTTCTTCTACAAACCAACTCCCCTTTGCCAATGGGCACAACAACCGCGTTAACCCGATCATCGTGTAAGGCTCGGTCAAGCATGGGCCGCAATGTCACGTGGTGATCGATCGCGTTGTCTGCGACAAGAATGCCACCCGGAACCATGCGCGGCACAACCATTTCATAGCAGCGATCATAGAGTTCTTTTTCACAATCGAGGAAACAAAAAGCGAGGTCTTCGTAATTCGGCAGGTAGTCCAAGGCGTCACCGTGGACAAGTTCGACGACATCGCCGACCCCGGCAGCATCGAAGGTCAGCCGCGCAAGCTCGGCCTTTTCGTCCAGAATCTCAAACGTGGTGACTTTCCAGTCGGTCGCCCGGCAAGCTAACGCGAGCCATAGCGTGGAATATCCGGCGCTTGTTCCTATCTCAATGCAATGGCCATCGGGAGCTGCCGCCGCCAAGATCGCGACAAACCTGCCCACCTCGGGCGGAATCTGACGGAGCCGTTTCAGTCGCGGTGTCCCGTCGGCACGGTCGCGCAAGTCCATTTGCTCCAACTCGTGCATCCGAGCCAGAATTGTCTGTGGTATATCGTGAAACATGCGGTACTCGGCCCGGGATTCACTTCGCCTGGCTCGACACGTCCTCGATGACTTCCTTGCCTGCCATCGAGATCGTCTTGATGTCCTTGGCGTCGAGATCCACCTTTTTCAGATCAATCGTCCTGATGCGGCTGTTGTCGAACGTGCGAAAGTAGTAGCGAAGGTTCTTCAGGTCTGAAGCGCCGGTCCACAGCGTGTAGTCGGCGACCTCGTTGGCTTGTTCCACTCCTCTTGCCGCGCCTTTCGGAATGTCGAACTGATTGAGGATGTGGAATGCTTGCAGAACTCCCTCTTCAGCCGTGGCCACAGGCAGGGCCGACTGAGAGAATGCCACCGCCCGAATGAACCGGGAAGGCGGTGTGAAGTCGCCGGGCAGGCCCAACATCCCGCTTCCCTGCCCGAAGCCGGGGAGCTTGATTCCCGACAGTTCCACCGGAGGCACGTTGGTCACGGAGAGATTGACATAATTACGCAGGTTCGTGAGGTGCCAATCGAACGCGGGAGAATTGGACATCACGCCCAGCGGATTATCGTAGATCTTCAGTTCGCCACCCACATACTCCAGCACGACGCAACCACCGCTTGCATCATTGACAATATAGTGGCAGGGCGGCACGAATCCCATGTGCGGCTCAACCACTTCGCCCACGCACACTCTCTTGGCGGCATCGACGGCCTCCTTGACGCTCCCGCAAGTGCCGAGGACGTACATTCCAAGTTCCCATGGGGCCAGCGTTTTGCCGACATCCCCGCCTTCGACCTGCTGATACTTGGCGTAGCCAGGGAAATAGAAGAGGCCAACGGCAAGACCCTTTTCATTCAGTCCGTCGATAATGGCGGGCATGCCAAACGCATTGGCCCCCACGGTCCCGTACTTCGACTTCCAGGGAAGGCCCGCTTTCTCGTCCGGGGCCGTCCCGACAAACTCCTTCCCTCTCGGGATCAGGATGATGTTCGAATGAATATTATCGGCAAACTCCAGCGTGCGGGCGAAAATCACCGCCCCATCTTTCGGCTTGATGCGAATGCCGGTGCACGCGGAGGCAAAGGGAATGCTGAAACCGATGGCAGCAGCGACGACGAGCAAGCGGGTCTTCATGTCGTGGACTCCGGGTATGATGCTGGGACACGACAATTCTAGCTCACGCCAAGGTGGATGGCGGCTACTCGAACTCAAGATGCGCTGTCAGATAGGGGAGCAGTTTCTTCGTCGCACTCGTTATAGCGACGATCACCGTATACGAGACGACGTTCTGAGTCGATTGGGCGTTGAGCCGGATCTGCGTCACGTGGCCCTCAAAAACTTCGCCAGGGTAGGCGTCAACGGTAAAGCGGACGTGTTGCTGCTGGTGGATCCGCCCGATGTCAGCCTCGTTGACGGAGGCCCACACCTGCAATTTTTCGACATTCCCGATTAGAAAGAGGCAGAGCCATTGAAGTTGGGAACAATCATCTGCCCCACGTTTATGCGGCGGTCGATGATGATCCCCTTGATCGGCGATTTGATGGTGGTGTAGCCGAGTTCGATTTCCGCTTGCTTCAGTGTGGCCTTGTTCTGGGCGAGAGCAGCCTCGGCCACCGCAACAGATGCCTTGGCCACCTTGACGTTGAATTGGGCCAGCTCAAAATCGTCGTCCGATATGGCCTTGCTCTTTTTCTGATCCTGGGCGCGTTGCCACCGGGTCTGGGCATGTTCCAGATTGACCGTTGCCTGCTCCAACTCGGCTTCGGCACGCATGCAACCGGCCCGCTCCTGCTCGACGCGGGCCACGTACAACTCATTGTCGATTTGCGCGAGAACGGTGTTCACTTCAACCGGCGAACCGAAGTCAAGCGACTTTCCGTTGGCGCGAGGGTCAGCGCCGATGCTGCCAATCCTGCCAGTCACTTGTGCGCAGGCATCAACCGCCTCCTCGGGCTCAAGCGTTCCCAAGGCCGTGATTTTCTTCCCCGGCGCGGCTTGGGCCACCGTTGCCGCAGGGGGGCCTGGCTGGGCGTCGTCGGCACAGCTGACGCACCACACGCCTTCACCACTAGCGAGCGTCAGCCCCGCCAACATGACAAGCAGCTTTCTCATAGCGATCTCCTTGGATTGAAAGGTGTGCCAGCTACGAAATGTTCAACGCCTCTTGAGAATGAACTGGTGGAGCAATCGGGCTCGCCGTCCTCTCATACAGCCTTATCGGGTCAGCCGTCACTTCGATGGCTTCATCTCGGCAATCCGACGCCGCATGACCTCGATCTGCCGATCAGAGTTTTCGGGCGTCCCTTTCATGTCGAACTTCAGCGTCTTCGAGTGCATGGCAATGGTCTCGGCGGCCTCGTCGCACACTCGAAGGGGATAGTGGGGCCCATTGCCGTTCGGGTTGACTGAATAGGTCTGACCGCAACTTCGTTTGTCTTCCAGCAGCGGTTTCAGAAGCGGGATCGCCAGGTCGCCGCACGTTTGTTGCAGGGCGTAAATGACCGTTCGGCAGCGTCCAACGGTCCCCGGCGCCAGGTAGTTCTGAAACACATTTTGGGCGCGGTCGGGAAGGCGATTTCCGAGGGCGACCAACAAGGCATATCCGTCGCCGAACGGCCGCGGATCATCCTTCGGCAAGGCATCGAGTCGCTCCGTGATACGACGGAACACCAACTCATCGTGCTGTTTCTCGAGCGGCATGGCAGCCACGAGGGTTTCCGGGTCGGTGGTTCTGCGGAAAATATCCAGCAGTGCGGCTCGCAGTCCGGGGCTGTTGGACCAAGCGACGGCCGTCACCATGTCCTTGACAGCCGCGTCAGCAGTCTGCTGTGAGCTGCTTGCGGGGGCGGCCTCCAGTTCGTTCAGCCGAGCGATGATGAGGTCTTCCGTGGCGTCGGGAAAATAATAGGCCAGCCGCATGGCTGCATCACATTGAAAGCCGTTGCGCCAACGTTCCTGGGTACGAAAATCAATCAGGAGCGAATCCAACAGCTTCTGCCGGTAATCCGACTTGCCCCAAATCGCCCGCACTTCAGCAGCCAGCTTGTGATCTTCCACGGGGCTATTGACCACAACGCACCCCGAGGGTTGGTAGCGGACGGCCGTGTAGGGCCGATTCGTGATCTGCCCGATCGCGACAAAACAGATGTCGCCGACCTTCACGGTATACGCGCCCAGTTCCCGGCGGTCCCAAAACGATTCCTCATCAGCCGCAATCACGTCGGCCAGTACCCTTGCCTCGTGCGCGTTGAGGGGATTGCCGCATATTTCATGGCTCAACCACATGCCGCCCATAAGCGGGTCACCGACAATCAAGTTTGTTGGTGTCTTGTCGTCAAGCGATTCGAGAAGAAAGGGAAGTGCGGTCGGCCCGAGTTCGACCAGCGAAGTGAACGCGGCGTTGTGCTTCAGCCCGTGCTCCGTGATCAAGAACGCCTCAAACTGCTCCGAGGAAGCAATAGGAGCGAATGCGCTTCCGGCCATTGTAGGCGAGAAGCCGACATCGGGGGTGTCGATCATCGCCAAGCCGGCAATAAGGCTCTTGATCGCCTTGACGTTGACCTCGGTCTCCTTCGCCGCCGGAGCGCTCCTTCCCAGGGCGGAAGCAGCAGCATCTCGGACTTCTCGATTCTTGTCCTTGAGCAATTTGGTCAGCGCCGGGGCAGATGACTTTGCTTCCAGGTCGATCTCACCCAGGGCCTTAGCGGCAACCCAACGCAGTAACACGTCCTTGTCCTGGAGCAATTCAGTGAGGGCAGGGACTGCCATCTGCGCCTGGGGGCCAATCTCTCCCAGCGCCCGAGCAGCGGCCTGTCGCACCGACTCATTTTTCTCCTTGAGCAAAGCCGTGAGGGCTGGAACGGCTGTGTTGGCCTCGGGACCGATTTCCCCCAAGCCCCAAATGGCAAGAGACCGCATCTGCTCATCCTGATCGTTGAGCAATTCCATGAAGGCAGGGATAGAGGTGGGACCGATCTTCACCAGGACGGAAGCGAAATGCTGGCGAGACCCGTCATCCTCATCTTTCTCCCTCAGTAATCCGGCAAGGACAGGAATAGCGCTTTTCGCCTCCGGACCAATTCCCGCCAAAGCCGAAGCAGCGCTCCACTGACGGTCCTTGTCCTTCAGGAGCTCGGTAAGGGTCGGAACTGCCGCTTTGGCCGCGGGACCAATTCTCGCCAAGGCTGAGGCTGGTTCTGGCCAATGGTCCTTGTCGTTTAGCAATTCGGTGAGGGCTGGGACGGCCGCGCTCGCCGCAGGACCAATTCTCCCCAAGGCCAAAGCAGCGTCCCACCGAACGTCCTTGTCCTTAAGCAATTCGGCTAGAACGGGAACGGACGTTTCGGCCCCGCGTCCCATCTTCCCCAGTGCCCACGCCGCAGCCTCTCGAACTGACGTGTCTTGGTCCGTCAGCGTCTTCGTAAGGGCGGGGACGGCTGCCTTCGCGTCGGGACCAATCCTTCCCAAGGCCTCGGCGGCATCCCGTCGATCCTCTGCCTCCGTGAGCAATTCGATGAGAGCGGGGACGGCCGTCTTTGCGTCGGGACCGATCCGCCCCAGGGCCGAAGCAGCTTCACACTGAACATCCCTATTCTTGAGCAAACTCGTGAGGGCGGGGACGGCCATCTTTGCCTCGGGACCGATCTCCCTCAGGGTTTGAATGGCGGCCAGCCGAATACCGGCATCTTTGTCCGTCAACAATTCGGTGAGAGCAGGGACGGCCATCTTTGCCTCGGGACCAATCTGCCCCAGGGTTTCAGTGGCGGCCAGCCGAATATTCGCATCCTCGTCCGTCAACAATTCGGTGAGAGCAGGGACGGCTGTCTTTGCCTCGGGACCGATCTTTCCCAAGGCCGAAACAGCTTCCTCCCGAACGTTTCTTGTCCTTGAGCAATTCCGCAAGAGCGGGAACGGTTGTCCGCGCTTCGGGGCCGATGCTCCCCAGGGACGAAACGGCGGCATTCCGAACCGCGCAATCTTCGTCCTTCAGCAATTCCATAAGGGCGGGGATCGCCACCGAACCGTTCTTCCCCAGGGCCGAAGCAACGGCCTGTCGAACCTTATCATCTTTATCCTTGAGTAATTCTGTGAGGGCCGGGATGCCTTCCGGTCCAGTCTCTCCTAATCCCGACGCAACAGCCTGCCGGACTTGACCATCTTTATCGTTGAGCAATTCTCGAAGGGCTGGAATGCCTGCCGGTCCAGTCCTCCCCAGGGCCAAAATAACGGCCTGTCGAACCTGATGATCCTTATCCGTGAGCAACTCTTTGAGGACCGGAATGCCTGCCGGACCGATCGCACCCAAGGCCGATGCAACGGCCTGCCGAACGTGTTGATCCTTGTCCGTGATCAACTCCGCAAGGGCTGAAACGGCTGTCTGTGCTGCGGGACCGATCTCGCCCAGGGCCGAAGCGGCAGCCTGCCGAACCTGCGCATCCTCGTCCTTGAGCAATTCCGTGAGCGCCAAAATGGCAGTTTCCCCGTAGGGCCGGATTCTCCCTATTGCGGAAGCAGCAGCCTGTCGAACGCCACTTTCCTTGTCCTTAAGCGATTCGATGAGGGGCGAAACGTCTGGCTTCTCGAAGACACCGATTTCACCCAAGGCCGAAGCAGCCGCCTGCCGAACCCGCGAGTCCTCGTCCTTGAGCAAGTCGGTGAGGGCTGGAATGGCAGCCTTGGCGTGAAACGCGAACTTCCCCAGGGCCAACGCGGCGGCCTGTCGAACTTGGCCATCCTTATCCTTGAGCGCTTCCATGATCGCCGGGATGGCTACCTCCGCCCGGAAATCGAGATTCCCCAGGGCCGCAGCGGCAGCCCGTCGAACCTGCCCATTCTCATCCTTGAGCGATTCCGTGAGTGCCGGAACGGCCGCGTTTGCTCCGGGACCGATCTCACCCAGGGCCGACGCAGCCGCCTGCCGAACCGCAGATTCCTTGTCCTTCAACCATTCCGTGAGGACAGGGATGGCGTCCGGACCGATCTTCCTCAAGGCCGATTTCGCCTTGCCTTGCTGCACGACGTCCTTATCGTTCGTCAAGGCAACCCATTCGCTCAGAGTCTTCCCCTCGTAGGTCGGTTCTTTGCCCTGTGAGGTTGATGCGGGCTCTTGCCCGACTCCAATGCAGACTCCAACGAGTGTGAAGGCCAGAAACAGACTGAATGCTTTCATCTCTTGTTCTTCCCTTGATGATCCTCAAACCCGCGCGCGCCTTCTCCACCGCGTCTCGATAAACGACACTGCCGGGCGTCCGCACGATCTTGAGCGCCACCTGCGAGTGTTCCGGGATGGTGGGTTCGTCTGGAAACCGCATTGTGCAGCCCGCCCAGGGAGTTGTTTTCCAGTTCGCACCAACGAGACGACCAAGCCGTCAGCCGCCGGGCTGATCCGCCGCAGGCGGACTCTGCGGCTGGCCGTTGTTGGCCTTTTCAACATCAGTCGTCGCTGCAGCCGCCGTTGCCGCTTGCCTCGTTGGCGCATTCCGTAGCCCTTCCTCGCCGTCTTCTCGTTTACCCGATCAAGGAGTCAGGATCAATTGCGCCAGCTTTTTTGCCACGGCCATCTGCCCCTCGTCGTTGAGATGGCAATCATCGATAGAAAGGTCAGCCCATTTCGGCTTGAGCATCGGATTGAAATCGAAATAGGCCGCGACGTTTGGGAATTTTTCAGGGAATTCCTCGAGCTGAGCGACAAAGTAGTGATAACCAGGCTCTAGGATGGGATCCGCCCAGAAATGCGTTGTGGGTTGCGTGGTCAGGATGAACCGGGCGTCACGAAACAGCACGACCATCGATCGGAGCGAGTGAACGTAGAAATCGGCGGCTCGGTTGACCTCCTCTGAGTTAAGTCGTGACCGGGGAGCTTGCGCCACCTCGTTGAGTTTGGCCGAGAGTCGGCGGAAACGAAGAAACGGCGGCTCGGAGCTGTCTCCGATTTCGTCGAACATGTCGTTCAACCTGCTGCCCCTGAAAAAAGTAGTAGTTCGGCACGCCCTCACCGTGATAGGTCGGAACGACCAGGTCGTTGCGTCCGTCGAAGGTCACGATCCAGTCGGGTTGAAGGTCCGAGCCGTAAAGGTCCAGCCCGATGAACTCCTGGTAGGCAATCCATGTCCCCATGGCCAGGTTATGGACCTTCCAATGGTGCGAGGGATCATCACGGTTGAGGATCGTCTCGAGTTGATAGGCGATCGTGGACTCGTTGCAAGTGGCGCCCAGGCCGTATGCGGGCTGCCGCCGGTCAGCAGCACGACGCGGTCGTCGGCGGCCTTGGGCTTTGGCGGCTCTGCGAACGGGAAGAAGTCCTCCGCGGTCAGAAAGCCGCAGTTATTCGTGCGAAAATCATAGCCGTGCCCAGAGAATGTGCCCTTCTCGCGAACATTCGGAGGCATGTGATAACCCGTATACGGCATTAGCTTCAGCCGCAGAAGCTTGCTATTCGGATCGACTTGATTGCCGAACTGGGACAAGATGACCGGATTGCGATTTGTCTGGAACGCCAGATTGGTCGGGAAGAGCAACAGGATCGCGAACCACGCGCCGGTCAGAAGCACGGCGAGGTAGATCACCCAAATCACTGCCATCCACAGACGACGACTGGCCCGCCGGTGTGGTTTCTCAGCAGCCGCCGGACGGGTCGTGTTCATGAGAACTGGCGATTTCGTTCCGGTAGTAATGCAGGACTCAATAGCACACAAACGGAGGACAATTCCAAGCCGACAGGGAGCCCGCCGACAGCCGGCATCTCTAGAATAGCGGTGAGAGTCCCCCTGAAATCGAGTATACATAGGGGTCTAAATCCGTCAATGGGATGGATCGCGATTCTGTTTTCGGAGGCCATCGATTATAGTAGGTTGTTGCCCTTTTTATTCTTTTCTTGTACCCCGTCGAAGGGGCGCTCAGTTTGGCGGCCGGCGACGGGTGCCGGCGTTTTCGTTCTGCTGATCTACCAATCGCATCCCATGACCGCAATCTTGGGCATCTCCGCATTCTACCACGACTCGGCCGCGGCCTTGGTCGTTGACGGAAACATCGTGGCGGCGGCGCAGGAGGAACGCTTTACCCGGCGGAAGCACGACCTCGATTTTCCCCTCCATGCCATCGAATACTGTTTGGAAACGAGCGGGCTGACGCCGGAGCAGTTAGACTTCGTGGGCTTTTACGACAAACCGCTGCAGAAGTTCGACCGCCTTCTCGAGACCTATCTGGCCTTCGCGCCTGTCGGTTTCCGCTCGTTTCTCAAAGCGATGCCGTTATGGTTCCACCAGAAGTTGCATCTTCCGCGGGAAATCAGGCGCGGTTTGAAGGGCAAGTACTCGAAGCGATATGTCTTCACCGAGCACCATGAGTCGCATGCCGCCAGCGCGTTCTTTCCGTCGCCCTTCGACGAGGCGGCGATCCTGACCCTGGACGGCGTCGGCGAATGGGCGACGGCGAGCCACGGATACGGCCGCGGCAACCGGATCACGCTCACGCACGAATTGCACTTTCCGCACTCGCTGGGTCTGCTCTATTCCGCCTTCACCTACTTCTGCGGGTTCAAAGTGAACTCCGGCGAATACAAGCTGATGGGGTTGGCTCCCTATGGCGAGCCGATCTATGAGGACCTTATCCTTGAGAAGCTCATCGACCTGAAGGCGGACGGGTCGTTTCGCATGGCCATGCGATACTTCCGATATTGCCAGGGGCTGCGGATGACTTCGCCGGAGTTTGACCGGCTGTTTGGCGGTCCGCCGCGCAAACCGGAGTCGCCGCTCGGCCAGCGCGAAATGGATCTGGCGGCTTCCATCCAGAAGGTGACAGAGGAGATCGTGCTGCGAACATCACGCCACGTGCATCAGCAGACCGGTATGAAGAATCTCTGCCTCGCCGGAGGCGTAGCACTGAACTGCGTCGGCAACGGGCGTATTCTGCGCGAGGGGCCATACGAGAACATCTGGATCCAGCCTGCCGCCGGCGATGCCGGCGGGGCCTTGGGCGTGGCGCTGTTGATTTGGCATCAGCTTCTCGGCCACCCGCGTCGCCCCGCGCCGGTCGATTTCCAGCACGGCTCCTTCCTCGGGCCTGAATATTCGAACGAACAGGTACGCGCATTTCTCGATGCCCAGGGCGCGGTGTACCGCCGCTTTGACGACGAAGAGCGTCTCTGTAGTCACGTCGCCGAGCTGCTGGCCGGAGCGAAGGTGGTAGGGTGGCTGCAAGGCCGGATGGAGTTCGGACCGAGGGCCCTGGGCCATCGCAGTATTCTCGGCGATGCCCGCAACCGCAACATGCAGAAGGTAATGAATCTGAAGGTCAAGTTCCGCGAGTCGTTCCGCCCGTTTGCGCCGGCCGTGCTGCGAGATCGCGTGAGCGAGTACTTCGAGATGCGCGACGGCGAGGACAGCCCCTACATGTCGCTCGTCGCTCCCGTCCGGGAGGAGAAGCGGATCGCCGCATCCGGCGACTCTGCCGTCGGACTGGATAAGCTGAAGGTCCTCCGGTCGGTGATTCCCGGCGTTACGCATGTGGACGGCTCGGCACGCGTGCAGACGGTTGATGCGGCGCGTCATGGACGTTTTTATCGGCTGCTCAAGGCTTTTGAGGCAAAGACGGGCTGCCCCCTGGTGATCAACACCAGCTTCAACATTCGCGGTGAGCCGCTGGTCTGCGGGCCGGAGCATGCGTACCGATGCTTCCTGGCAACCGATATGGATGTTCTGGTCATGGAGAATTTCGTGCTGTTGAAGGAAGAGCAACGCCGCGCCAACGGGCGGCAGGCCGAAAAGTATTTGTCGCAATTCCAATTGGACTGATGCAACCGAACGAGATGGGGCGAGACGACAAATGGCTCTGATTCGAATCGATCGCAACCCGTCGCGACGCCGACTGGTCACCTTTGGACTCTGCTGGCTGCTTTGCTTCGGCTGCCTTGGCGCCGGGCTGTGGCGGCATGGTGATTCGATCGTGCCGCCGGCAATCTCCGCGGCGGTAGCGATCCTGATTCCCATGCTCGGAGTGCTGGCCCCCCGCTTCCTGCGTCTGTTCTACATCGGCACGGCGTATCTGGCATTCCCGCTCGGCTTCGTGGTATCTTATCTGGTGATGGGCGCGGCCTATTACCTGGTGCTCACGCCAACGGGATTGGCGTTGCGACTGTTCGGCCACGATCCTCTGAAGCGTCGGTTCGATAGCAGCGCGAAGTCCTATTGGATTCCGCGAAGAACACCAACAGACCTGAAGTCGTATTTCCGTCAGTTCTAGCGAGGCCTGCATCAGTACCGCAACAAGGGCTCGTGAAACGAGCCCGTTTTCCCGGGAGAAAAGGCCGGAACTGTTCCACAATCAACAACGGAACCAAGAAACGACGAACACGTATCGAGGAGAACGAGAGATGGCCGAGTCTGGGAACAGTGGTCGCGACACTGACGGCAAGCCCACGTTCGAGGAATACGCCGGCGAGCGTCAGGTGGGAGTCGCCCGTGAGTTTGTCAACTTCCTCATGCACAACAAGAAATGGTGGCTGACGCCGATCATCTTGGTCTTGGCGCTGCTTGGGCTGCTGGTCGCCTTGGCGGGCACAGGCGCCGCGCCGTTCATCTATGCGCTATTCTAAGTGGAATATTGGCCCACGTTTCCCTCGCTACATGGCCATTGTACTGCAGGGGTACAAACTTCTCAAAACCTCGGGAGCCAGCATGGTCGGGCGGTTAACTTTTTCGATTTCCAGGGTCCCCTTTGGCGTTAGTGCACGCCAGCGACCCTGCGCTTTCCCGCCCAACACACCAGATAGGATAACCCTACGACCAGCCATGGCGTGACGACGATGTCGAGCAGGATCGTCTCGTTGGCTGTGGCGAACAAGACCAGCCCGCCAAGGATCAACAGACCGCCGATTCCTTCCCACTTCGATGCGAGAACCAGCCCGAAGAGCATCGTCAGGACAACGATGCCGAACAGGTCTTCTCGCCGCGATGCCGTAAGCGGATTTGGTATGCCGTCGCCCATAGTAAGAATGACGAGGAGACCGAAGAGGGGAATACCGATAGTCCTGGCAGTCCAACGACTGATGACGACAACCCAGTGTTCGGCGAGGAGGTCCATGCGGGCCGTCCCGCTATTAGTCAAAGGCGCAGCCCGACCTGTTCGGCGACGTAGGACGAGCACTCCAACACAGAGGATCAGCTCGCCGAAGAGCCCCACTCCGTAAGCGGCCAGGTGCGCCAACGAATCCGCAAAGAACAAGCGGTGACGCTCCTCCGGGATCCGAGGTCCATACGGTTCGGGCAGCACATAGCCGCTGGCCTTGGCAAGTTGATAACCGGTGATTCCCGCCAGCAGCGAGGCGATTGCCATGACGATCAGCAGGCACGCAATCGGACGAATCAGACGTGCCGCATCGAGCTTCGGCCACGATCCGGCCCGTGAGACCAGCGCGGCCAAGACGCCAAGGATCAGGCCGACCCACCACGTCGCCGCCGTCCCCCAGGCAAAGGCGAGAAGCGTTGGTGACTCGGTGGGAAAGATGGGTGCATGTCCAACGGTGAAATACTCGACGCAAACCCGTGCCGTCACCTGATCATGACAGATGCCGTAGATGACGGCTGAGGCCGTGCACAACAGGATGATTTTCAGGGATTGCACGATAATGCAATGTCTGCCAGGAGCATGCCTATTGACCGAACAAATATTCAACCGGCGTGAAGCCGGGACGAAGGGCGTTACAGCACCCACGATTCGCGTGGGCGTTGGAAGATCATTTCGATTCCGCCTGTGTCGCCGAGACTTTCCCTTTGTGCTTGTCAATCACGCCTTTCAGGTACTCGACGTACTTCGTCGCCCCGCCTTCCTGATAGCCTGTTTGCGCGACCAGTTCGCCCTGGGGCGACAAGACGATTACCGTTGGATATCCCTTAACTTTGTACTTCTCTGCCAGTTTGGCATTCTGTTCCTGCTGCTTCTTGCTCAGTTGCTTCTTCTTAGGAAAGTCCAATTGTACGCAGACCAGGTTGTCTTTGGCGAACTTCTTGAACTCGCCCTGGCTGAGCACTTCTTTGTTCAGCTTCATCGACCACCCGCACCAGTCGGAACCGCAGAATTCAAGCAGCATGTAGCGCCCCTCCTGAGCGGCATCGCGGCTGCCTTCGTGAAATCGGTCTCCCAACCGGCCGCTTGAACGTTGGAACAAACGAGCGCCCAAGAGCCAAGAACCATCGCTATCACGATCTTCTTTCTCATTGCCCATCGTCCCTCGATCAATCGGTTCCACTAGGGGTAACCATTCAATCCCCAGCACCGCCGAGGAACCAGGTCAAGCGGCATGGGCGTGATTGTAGCTTGCTCCCAGCACCAAAGGCAATCACCCCCTGTCGGGGAAGTTATTGATTCCGTGGTTGATTGTGGAGCAATTCACGCGTTCTTGACCGGGAAACCGGGCTCCTTTCACGAGCCCTCGTTCCCTTGCCAATGCAGGACCCAATTGGAGCCGGAAACCTCCAGTGTCACGCGGGACGTTGGAGGCGTTTTCGTTCTGGCTGGCGGCTGAAGCAAGAACGGCATCTGCACCCGACCCACGAGACGCTGGATCTCTGGGAACGACGGAGGTTTGGTTAGCGCCAATAAATCGCCAGTCTTGCACGCCGTGGTAGGCTCGATGCCTGGGTAAGTGCCAACAGGCATTCGGAGAGCAAGGCGGTGCCCGAGCAGTCGATTGAACGCCGTTGCGTCCCCGCACGCTTCCACACGGGGCCAGCTACTCCACCGGGTTGATGGGAAACTGCTCTGTCACCTGTGTAAACGTCGCTCAGTCCTCAGCCATCGCCCGCAATCGTCACTTCGGCCCCGATTTTTCCGGCCCAGTGCGCCATGATGCGAGCTTTCTTTCGCATCATTGCGCCCGTATAGGAATAGCCCTTGCCGGCGTCAACCGCGACCTTTTTCTTGCCGCCCAAGAACTGATCGACAATACGTCTACCCTGATCGGTGTCGGGGATTGCGGTAACGCGGACTATAACATCTTCAAACTCGGGACTCGATTGAACCTGTGAATAGAGCTGAGCCAGATAGGCTCCCGTCGCCGACAAGAGTACCTCAACCTTCAGGAAGACGGAAATCGAATCGCAGCAGACCAACTCAAACTGTCCCAGGAATGCGTCGCCAAGCGATAAGCCAATGGCTATTGGCATTGGACAGGGCCTCGCGACAAGATCCGCCACTTTCGCGGGCGCTAAATGCGGCGGTATCCTCGTGAATGCCTCCGCTAGACGAACCAGATCTTTGCCCTTCTTTAGCAATACCAGCGCGAACGTACCGGTGGCGGGCGGCGCATACTTCTCGGGCGGCACGTGTTGCAACATTGCCTTGGTTTCGGTATCCAGCCAAGTGGACATGACTTCGACCACCTTCGCGAGGCGCCGTGTCGGCAACTGCTGAACCGTTAACTCCAAAGTATATCGTATCTGCCCAAGTCCGGCAACGACCACCGTCTTGCCAAACCGTCGAAGAGTCACTGCTGAGGATTAGGACACAGACCCGATCCACCTCTCACTGGAGATCTCACATTGTGTCCCGTGGATCGATCATGGAAGGACTTACCAACCGGACGGCAATCCCCAGCAACCTGGTGTGATCAACTCGATCGCATTGCCTGCCGGGTCTCTAATGGCCTCCGTGTTTGTTCAACCAATTCATGAGCTTCTCCAGATCGACCCGGTTGAATCCCACCTTGCACCCATCTCGCCACGCCTTGTACAGGTCGAACAGCGTGTTGCCCCGGTTCAATTCTTCAGCATCGTGGTCGGCCAGGTACTCGTCGAACGCCTTGGCCAGCCGGTCGTGCCACCCCTCGGAGAACTTGGCTTCGACCTCGGCGTCGTAAGCTTTGGGATCGTGGGCTTCATGGCCGACGACGGTCTGCTTCAGGTGCTTTCCCTTCCCTGGGATCACCGTAAACTCCTGGCCGCCGAAAATGATTGTCTCGGTCTTGGCCTTGCGGATCTCTTCGGGCAGTTCCTTCTTCTTCTCGGGCGGCTCTTTCTTGGCTTGGGCCTTTGCCTTGAAGATGGCGTAAAGCAAAGCCGTGGAGTAGCCGAGGAGCCGTGCGTCATCTTCCGAGTAGCCGATTCTTCGGGCGGCCCGATAAGCGAAAAGTCCCAACAGGGGAAAACGGTTGAGGGTCGATCTCTTGTCGGGCACGACTTATTCCTCCTGCGCTGCTACAATTATTCTATTGGCGGAGTGAAGGCCCGATGGACTACAGCAAGATCTTGCCCCGTTTGTACCTTGGATCGTGTCCAGGAAGCACGGCCGACGTCGATGCTCTGCGCCGCATCGGCATTACGGCGATCGTCAGTCTGCAAACGGAAGAGGACTTGGAATACTGGGGAATCGACGGAGACCGGCTGGCCGCCCACTACCGAAAATTGGGAATCGAGGTTCGTCGGGTTCCGGTACGAGACTTCTCGCCGGAGGATCTCCGCAGGGAGCTTCCCAGATGCGTGGATGTGCTCGACGAACTGCTGCGAAGCGGGCACACCGTCTACGTTCACTGCAATGCGGGAGTCAACCGCTCACCGAGTGTGGTCATCGCCTACCTGCATTGGATCGAACAGTGGGACTTGGAGCAGGCGTTGGCGCATGTTCGGGCGTGCCGAGATTGCGACCCCTACCTGGAGGCGATCCAGTTAGCAGCCCGGTCGGCTCCCCGACTTGATCCGTAGGGCGACATCAGCCTGTGGGCTGCGGCTGCCTGACGCTGCCCCAGCAGAGCGGTCAACGTCGAGCTACGACTGATAAGTCAATGTATCCCGTCTCCGGTGGGCACGCAGTATCCAGTGGGCTTGGGATCTGCTGCCGATGGAACACGGCGACCTTGGTGTGGGTCGCCGGGAAGGGCGATCTGGAGCCGATCCACGTGACGCTGGATCCCTGGGAACGATGAAGGTTGTCCTGGGACTTCACCAGGGTGGCAATGCAAACGGGTCTCCGCCCGCGCGGGTGATCAGGAACATGTAGACCGAAACGTCGATGTTCTTGTCCAAGCTCCTCACCGACCCGTCAGCAAACAGATGGTTCACAACAGTCGGATGCGCCGATGACGGCCCGTAGGCGGGCTGATTGGGAAGCGGCGTGTATGGCAGTGCCGGATAGGATCCCGCGTCCGGACTCTTGGCAAACTCGAACGCCAGGTAGGTGCGAAACGCCCTGTACGTGGCGCTCGTGTTGGTCGGGCGAGACGGCCTGTCAGGGACGGCCGCGCTGTCGAAAACGGCTTTGTCAAAATCGGTCGGCGTCCAGAAGCCCTCCTGCGTTGGCCCGCTGAATGTCACGGCCCCCGTACAACCTGGCGGCAGTGTTCCGGTCGGCAGTCCCACCAGGATCACGTCCGTGGCGCGAAGCCACGAGCTGCCGGTGCGCCGCTCGTCTTGCCCACATTGTCCATGGTCTCCACGCACAGAATTGTATGTGCCGTTCCGTCAGTGAAGTCGGAGAGCTTCAACGCCTTGCCCGGAAAAATCGCGCTGTCCGGGTGCTTGGCTGGATCGAGTCCCGGCGCACCGGCTGCCACCTCGGTCGCGCCGGGCGTCAGACACATCATCAAGCTCGGCAGGCACGTCGCGCCCATGCCCTTGTAGTTGGTTAGAGCGTACTTCGAGCCTACGCCGCCCTTCGCATTTCCATAGCGATTACTTCCATAACGCCCTCCCGGGTTACTCGGGCATCCCAGTTCTCCAAGGGCCAAGTCGCTGGCGGCCATTACCGCAGGGTCGAGGGCGCTCAAATCAGGATCGCCTCTCTCCATTGGCAACGTCTGGTAGAGCGTGTCGTACTCCATGTAGGGCAGGAGGCGCACAAGGAAACTCCAACCCTTGACCGTTCCAGGCGTGGTGGCAGTCCCTCCCGTGACCGTTCCGTTCGGTGGAAAGTGTCCCTTGGCGTCGTGGTGGGTGTGCAGCGCCAGACCGAGCACTTTCATGTTGTCGGTACATGCTGCCCGACTCGCCGCTTCCCGCGCTATCTGAATCGCCGGTAACAGCAAGGCGACCAAAACACCGATGATGCCGATCACGATCAGCACTTCCACGAGAGTAAGCCCACGCCGCTTCACATGAGTGATCATGAGGTCACCTGCATCAAAGGCCCGCAGTGACGGCGTCAACAACCACGATCATGCGATTTGTGGGCCGTCTTGTCAACAAGCCCCCCTGGGCTCCGATGTCGTCATTGTCAGCGCCTGCAACCCGCAACCTAGAGCTTGGCGTCGAAAAATCGTGACGTCACGATTTTTCGCGCAAGACCAGCCATTATCCCATCGCTGGACTGGCTGAACGGCTCCCGAAATGCGTCGGGCAAGTCGGTAAGCAATGCGATCGCTCCGTCTGCTGTCCATTGGCGTGGGCGGGCGGGGCGGTAAGATCGTCCTCGGGCGGCGCCAGCGGCAGCGGCCCTTTTCTGTTTAGCTATGGGGCGGACAGGTTCCCTAGCTGGGCGGAGGCAATTACTCTACTTGTCCATCCGATTTCAGAGATGAACATTTCGGGAAAGGGGACACCATGACCGGCGCATGACTCAGGGCCGGGACGGATCGCTAGCCCTTTCCCGTACGGCTCTTTCATCCGCCACCCATGCCGGTTTTGACCGGCGCTTTCCCTTTACTCTCTCTGCCGTCATTGTTCGGCGGGTGTCGGGTAAGGTGGGGAAGCCATAAGGGTTTGGGCTAGCCCGGCAGACTTTGCCGAATTGGCAAACATTGCTTGAGTGCTCCGTTTTCCCCCGTCGAAGACTCCGATTAGGTACCAATCGACACCTTCAAGGAAGGTGAGGGAGCAGAAACCAAGCCGTGGCATCACTATTGCATATCAGCCGATCCGTCACTTGTCGGTTGGGTGTGGTCATCGGGGCAATGCTGGTCGTCGTTCTATTGTGCGACCGAGCGCGGCCGGACGACGGACTCGCTTATGACATCAACGATTACGTCCAGAATTCGCGGCGCGAAGAGTTGTGGAATGGTTATCGTGACCCTGGGGTCTGCTTTTGGTCAGAACCGCCTGGCCCGGTGGCTGTAACCATCGACTGGCGGGTTCTCACGATGTTCGACAGCCACACTTCCCACCAGTTCGGTACGGCACCACAACTGGGCGGCCCTCAATATGCCCCGGTGAGCAAGCTCGACTGGTCTTTGGACTCAACGTGGACTGGTTTTCGATTTGGACTGGAAGAAGCGGACTCAGCGGCCCATATCGAGTGGCTGACGCCAATGGCCGAGAGCATTAGCGGAGGCATGTATGACTACGACTGGAACATCAACGATCCCAGAAACGACCCTATGCGCCTCGATAGCGTGTCAAGTTCGTCGGAACGATGGAATGAAGGGCAAATGCTCGATATCGAATACGAGTTCCGGTTATTGAAATGTCCTTTGGGGCTGCCCGTCGATCTCTGGCCACTGGTTGGATTCCGTTGGCAGCGGTTCGACATGACGGCCTACGCTGTCAATCAAGTGTTTTCCACAGGTGGAATTGTTCCACCTGTTGGCCCGCTCCCGCCGCCGTTCGATGGCGACGGGATCACGTTCAACCAAGAATACTCCATTGGTTATCTGGGTACACAGCTTCGCGGCAGGCTTGAAACCCGGATATTACCGCCCATCGCTTGGACGTTACAGGGTGATTGGGGTTACACGCAGGCAAACAACATAGACCACCACTTGCTCCGCGACGGCGGCGACTGGTACGCGATGGAAGACACGCACGGCGACTGTTGGCACGTAAGCCTCACCGCCGAAGCCCTTTTTTGCCGTGATAGACTCTCGATTGGCCTACAGGCCGACTATTTGGAGATTGGCACCACCGGAAGCCACCGTTGGGTTGACTCGGGCGTCACCCCACCCGCGGATACGACGTGGAACAATGGAGTATCCGTCTCATCGCGCCAGTCGGCGATTACGGCTTTTCTTCGCCTACGGATTTAAGAACTCGCCTGAAACGTCTTCTCCCCTCGCGGCGCAAGCAGTACGCCGAGTTGGCCGGACACGGTGCAATGACTGGCCTCGTGGAGGCGCGGGCCAATTACTCCAGCCCGGACACGCGTAAAGGGCTCGGGAGTCTTAAAGCAGCTTCACGGGTACTGGTTTGCAGGGCCGACCGCGAGCGCGTAGTGTGGATTGCAGACCCAATCGTTTCGCCGTCCGCTGCTGCCACGACGCCTCGCCAAACGGAGAACCACGCACCACCGAACGCCGCAACGCCTCCAACTCCGCTTCGGTCTGCCAACGCAAGGCGACGAACATGCCCCCCTCAAACCGAGTTCATCATACTCAGCCCGCGCGATTCTGCAATGCCCGTCTGTCGTGGGGGTGTGCTCGGAAGACTCCGCGTCTGCGGGGCAACACGATTGGCGAGTTGCGTTACGCCGTGCCGTGTTGGGAATCTTGCCAATGGTTGCTGAGCGCTCGTTGATTGGCACAGACCAGCGACGAGCACGGCCATCACGCAGAAAGCATTTGTCTTTTTCATGGGTTGGCATCCTCCACATCAACGACTTGGACGTCCAGCAGAGACGGTGGCCGACGCTGCAACTCCCACCACGATCACGGTCCGAACCGGCAGTTATTCTACCAGCATCGCCGAGATCGCACTACGAAGCGGTGGTCGTAGAGCGACTTTGTAACCCAGCGACCGTTGGAAGCGATTTTATTTCTTTTTATTGCTGTCGGCCTCATCGGCACACGCTTTGCCAGCAATCAGGAACGCGAACATCAACACCATGCCGACTACGATCAAGGGAGCTATCGCGAGCGAGTGTGGGGTGATTGCTGCGAGAAGGAAGACCAGGCCAAACACTCCTACCCAACCCGCCAAGGAAATCAATGCCCAGTTTCTGCGTCTACGCATTTTCGGGCTTTCCACGGGATACAGAACACCGATAAATGCTTCGATGAAAACGCCCAAGGGAAATAGCAGAATGTCAACGATGGCCTTCATTGATCTGGGTTCCCCTGCCCCGAGGCGCGCTAACAGTGTGCACAGGCTGGCCGACGCCGTACTCTCCAACGCCGGTCAAGCCCGAACAACGATTGATTCTATTAGGGATTGGCTGCCGGAACTACCGGTCGCCGTCGCCGCAGCATCCATCCCTCAAAGGTTTGCACTGCCGGTCAATCTACCATCTTTCCTCGGCCTGCATTAGTAAGCGGCGAACCGCCATGCAGCTGCGGCGTGTTCGCCGCGTCATGAGCATGCGGGTATTGTTCAATAGAGATTCGTCCAGAGCCTGTCGGTCAGCTTGGTGGCATCTTTCCCCTGGGTTCCCCAGACAAAATTGGATATGGTCGTTGGGTGGGGGGTGCGGTAGATCTGAAACTCGATCTCAGGGCGAGGAATGACAGAGAGATCGAACTCGTTTACTCCAACGTAGACGGCCACGTGCTCCGCATCAACCCAGATGCGGCGTGCCCCCAACTTCCGAAGCACTCGGGGCACACGCGGGTCAGTAGGCTGGATCTCCTCACCGAAGAGTGTAGACGCCTCGTTTGTATCGAACTCAAGATGACGGCTATAGGCACGGTAGCCCGTTCTCGGGCATTGATCCATCAGTTCACAACCCGCCGTAACGATCTCGTCCGCGTGCCAACGTGCAAATTGATATGCGGACTGCGTGCCCAGCAGCGTCCAGCCCATCACGATCGCAGCCAAGACGGCAAGGATGGCTCGCGAGATACGGTGCTCCCGGACGGCAGCCAGCACCAGGAAGGTGCCAATTGCCGCACCGATTCCCTGTGCAACCCCATACCCCAAGACCATCCCGAGACAGACGGCAACGACGGCAACCAGAATCAGCAGCGACCGAATGAACACCGATCCCAGCGTGAATCGCGTCGGTGCGGGCCGCGCCAGGTACTCCACGACAAAACCGAGGGTTGCAACGAGGCATGCAAGGACACCGACTCCGAACACGCTTGCTCCCCATGCCCACATTCCCGATCCTTGTTTCAATGTCAGCCTCAAGTAATCATCACGGTTCACGCAGAGAGCGAAGCCCGGCCCGCAGACCACCATGCCGATTGCCACCGCCTTCTTCGCATTATCAATGAGCTTCAAATACGTGGCATACGACTTCGGAGTCTCCACGGTCGAACCAAGGCTCGCCACCATTCCACGCCTTGGCGGCTCTTGAGGCCCAAGACTGCGGTCGTCAGACTGTTCGGCCATGACTCGTGATGATTGCAGATCGCCTTGCGGAAATGACCGCTACTCCTGCCGTCGTCCGGCGAGGCGAACGGTGTTCTAAACGGCACAGTGCCTGCCGGGAGGGTCTGCGGCCCAAACTCCGTTCCCGTGGGTTATCCCTATTCTTCTTCGTCTTATACCAACGTCTTTATTCCGCCGCCATTCCGGCGGCTTTTCCCCGCCATTCCGGGGGCTGTAGAAGCGACATCCTGCCGCCGTAGGCTCATCGGTAGAATCGCGTTTCTCTGCCATCGTAAACATCCGGCGGGCCACGGCTGAGGCCACGTGCCCCAGTCAGTTTTTGCCGTCGGCAAAAAGTCGCAGCCAACGTAGCCCTGGACTCAACGGGGATCATCGGCGTTGCCATGCAGACGATTGAGCGTTGCGTCGAGCCGATGAACCGGCTTTATGAGCAAGGTGCGGATGCCGTCCGCATCGGCAACTACGTTCGACGCTGGCAGCAGTGGGTGCGGAGCGGGCTGGATGGCTATGACCTGGAGTTGCCGTTCGTCAAGCCTTCGCACTACGCCGCCGCAGATAAACTACGCCAAGTCCCAGCAGTGCCGAGCCCAAGAGCGTAAGCGTTCCGGGTTCGGGGGTTGGGGTAACGGCAATGCCCAGCACCCCACCCAACACGGAGACCAGGGCGGCGTTGACCGTTAGCCCCGACGTGGTGTATTCGCCAATCGTGCTTGTGGGCATATTCGTAACGAACAGGTTCGATCCGGACACGGCAACGCCATACGGTTCAGCAAACCCAGGCGGCCCACCCAAGGAGACCAGGGCGGCGTTGACCGTTGCCCCCGACGTGGTGTATTCGCCAATCATGCCGCTTTGTATGTTCGTGACGAACAGGTTCGATCCGGACACGGCAATGGCAGCCGGATAATGCAACCCGGAGACGAGGGCGGCGTTGACCGCTGCCCCCGACGTGGTGTATTCGCCAATCGTGTCGCCGCCATAATTCGTGACGAACAGGTTCGATCCGGACACGGCAATGCCCTCCGGCCCATTCAACCCGGAGACCAGGGCGGCGTTGACCGTTGCCCCCGACGTGGTGTATTCGCCAATCGTGCCATTGCCCTCGTTTGTGACGAACAGGTTCGATCCGGACAAGGCAATGCCCCATGGCCCACTCAACCCGGAGACCAGGGCGGCGTTGACCGTTGCCCCCGACGTGGTGTATTCGCCAATCGTGCCGCTCCCATTCGTGACGAACAGGTTCGATCCGGACACGGCAATGCCAGCCGGATAATGCAACCCGGAGACCAGGGTGGCGTTGACCGTTGCCCCCGACGTGGTGTATTCGCCAATCGTGCCGCTGCCGTAGTTTGCGACGTAGATATTATCCCCGCGCGCGGTCGCTGAGCCGAGCACCAGTGCCGCCGCCACCAGAGGCGCGACTGCGATAACGATATGGAAAGACGCACGTTGCGGAGCAGGGGCGACAGCCAATGCGGAACGCTTGGGGGACACTAGCATGGTCATGACGTTCTTCCTTTCCAAGAGCGTGCTGATCGCATCAATTAGGGCTGTCACCTGGAGTTGCCGGTCGTCAAGCCTTCTCCCTACACCGCCGCAGAATAACGAGTGCTACCTCCAACGCCTCCAGCAGATCAAACCGACAATCGCACCCGCAATGAGCATGGTGATGCTGCCGGGCTCTGGAACACCTGCCACACTTGCCACGCGGAAACCTACATTTTCGAACGCGTCCGCCGGGTTGTAGTCGTATATGCTGGACGATAACAGGTCGTCCGGGTAGCTGAGGAACCACCCTCCACGCATATGTTGAAACCAACCGGGGGTCTCGTTCCACTGCCAGACGTTGCCGCCCTGGCCCATCGTGCCGTAGGGGCTCAAACCACCGGCGTTGTCAACGTTGGCGGGGGCACTCGGCTGCACCACGATGCCATTCACGCCAATACCCCCAAAAACAGCGGTGCCAGGCGCGGTACCGCCGGTGACAGCCGTCGGCACGGTGTTACTGCCGGTGGGATAAGTGTAATAGATACCCGTGTTCCCGTTGTAATAGGCCGCCTTGTACCACTCGTTGTCGGTCGGGATGAAATACGTCGTGCCGTAAAGAGCCGCGTAGGCGTTGTGGCTCAGCGCGTTGGGCGTGACCACGCTGCCATTAATCGTGTAATAGCCACTGTCGGCATTTCCAGTCGTCAGCCAATTGCAGAACATCGCCGCTTCGTTCCAGCTTACCTCAGCCACCGGCTGCGAACCGCTCCAATAGCCCGCCGTTCCCACGTTGGAGTCAGCCGCTATGACAGCCGCCCACTGATCAGCCGTCACGTCGTACGTGCCGATGGAGTAGTTATAGCCCACCGCCCCGTAGCCGGTTAAGGGGTCGGCAGTGTTGCCCGCGTTGCCCACCGGCACAAAGGCCATATTGATCGTCGTGCTGCCGTGGGTGATCGTGATCGTGTCGGCCTGGGCCTGCGTAACGCCAACCATCATCGTCGCCAGGGCCACTGCGCCCGCCATCATCCAACTGCAATACTTCATTGCTTTTCGCCTTTAACGCTGGCTCTGCGAAAGCCGGTTGATTTGTCACATGTGCACTAAGAGACTTGAATGTACCACCCCGCGTTGGGGTGCGTCAAACATTTTACGCATGATCTTGCGGAGTTAACTCTGTCGAGGGAGAAAACCGTTGGAAAATTGCCCCAACCGGGTTAAGGAGAGGCGGGTCGCCGCCCAATAGTCCGCCCATTGCCACCCGCCCGCAAACAACTGCGCTCAGCCGAGGCTTCGACTTCCTCGGCTATCGTTTTTCGCCAGCGGGGATCGTCGGCGTTGCCGTGCAAACGACCGAACGTTACGCCAAGCCGATGAACCGGCTTTATGAGCAAGGCGCGGATGCCGTTCGCATCGGCCAATACGCTCAACGCTGGCAGCAGTGGGTGCGGAGCGGGGTAGGCTGTGACCTGGAGTTGGCGGTCGTCAAGCCTTCGCACTACGCCACCGCAGATAAGCTCCTACCCCTGCACCGCCGTCAACACACAAAGGGGGTCAGCCCCGCCTCCTTGCTTTCACAATGGTCGTACTTATTATTCCGAGTGTGACCGTGAACACAAGCAGCACCACGACGACGGGAGCAACGATACCAAGCAACCGGTAAACGATCGCTGCCATGTCTGAACCGGGCTGCTCCGGTGGCCGCGGCGCCGTCAAGTTTGGCTCTTCCACTCCCAGCACGGCCAATTCGCTCAGCCAGTCCTCCCGACTGTCCTTCACTTGAACCCGCTTCGGCGGATTCAGCAAGAAGTACGTGCCATAGATCGTGGTTCCGTAGATGACGTTATGCTGATTGCCATAAGCACGGACGCCTTTGCAGATGAAATCGCACGCGTGCACCGCAGTGTCAGCACCTATCGCTTTGCATAGCGAGTAGCGGTCGTCGTCGTCTCCAAAAATGTAGTAATCACCGGTGACGTGTATAAAGTAAGCATGCGAAGGGCCAAAGAATGCATGCGAAGGGCCCACCCATCCGATAGCAAAGACCAAGAAGAGCAACGCTATCCATTTCGTTGTTGGCGAGGCAGAAGCCCGGTCATTATTTGGGGTTGCGAGGTGGCGTTTGCTGGGTGCGCTGGCGCAACTGTCAGTACGGGCCCTTTGTGACTGGGAACCCGTTAGCTGAGATAGGCTGCGGTTTGGCATCTCGGGAGGTCGTCGGTATTGCGTTTTCCGTAGACGGATTGCCTGCCTACGGCGAACTGGGTAGCGCTACACTGTTGCCGGTATTCCAGCCAAATCCAGCGAGTTCGCAGTGGATATGGAACTGAACTGCTTTCGAGATTGTGCCAGCTACAAAATGTTCAACGCTTTTCGAGTGGATTGGTGGAGCAAGTGGGTTCGCCGTGCTCCCACAGCCCTCCAACCCTCGACGGCACGATCGTCATTGTAGATAGCCCCCAACGACAAAGGCAATCAGCCCCAGTCGGAGAAGTTGCGGGCCTGAAACCCCCAGTGTCACGCGGGGTGCGGGGACTGGATGCCGGACGAGTTGGCCCACGGCCAATTCTTGCCGACGGCAAAACATTGCAGCCACCGGCGCCATGGACTCGTCGGCCCACCGCATTACCGCCCAACATCGGTTGTGGGCGTAGTGTTCTCCATGATCGTGCGCTATGGCCGTGGAACATATTCCCTGTGGGGCGCTGGCGCTGAAGAGCAAAGACGTCGGCCAGATTCTGGGCGGGCATGAAATCGCATGGTTGCTTTCTCCGCCCCGAACGCGACGTTATAATGGCGGTCGCGAAGCGATCACCCGACCGCCTGGGCCCCACGCCCAGTGATCGGCGTGTTGCCGCGCGTCACTTTCTCGTTCCAGGACCAACTTCTTCCGTGTCACTGGAGCTAGCGCTCATGAGACAGAATCCATCCCGTCTGTTGTCGGTTGCGAAGAGGTCGTTATTGGGCTGCAGCGCCGCTTTCTTGGTTGTCCTGGCATTCAACGTGAATGTTCGCGCGGCAACTCCGCTCCCCGTCAACATTTACCAGGACATGGAGAGCGGCAACGACTCCGACCTGCTCACACCAACCATTATGAATGCTTCCAGCCACGGCAACCAGGCGTGGAAGTGGCTCGGCAAATCGCAGATGATGTGGGTTGCAACGGGCCATTCAAACAACTTGCCGGGGCCTGTGACGGTCGGCGGGGCAACGTACAACGGCACGGGCGGCACGCGCTCGTGGGCGATGAACGACAATCTTGATTACACGGCCGTTTGTTGCACATTCTCGCCTCCTGCCTCCGCCCTTGGCGTGACGGTCGCTTGTTACTATACGCCGGGGTTAAATCAGGTGATTTACCACGAACTGGACACGCTACGGCTCATCAGTCCTGGCAAGGGATGGGGTGTCTTGGAGACCGGCATCACGGGAAAGGGAGTTACCGTCATTAACTCTCATAGCGCGAATCCAGCGGGCATCACGACTCGCGGTCCATATATCAACGTTGTTGCCGGACACACCTATTGGGTGAATCTGCATTTCGACACGGCCGGATCGTGCTCTGCCGCCGTCTTCGATCCCGCCAACGGGTTCGCTCAAGTAGGAAGCGTGTCCACCTGTGACGGGCAACCTGGAGCGCTGATGAAGGAGGCTGATTTCGGTCGAGGCGATGCTGTGGGAAAAGACAAGGTGACAAGTCAAAGCTACTTCGACCAGATCGTGATCGACTATACCAACGGAGTGTTTCCGCTTATTCCCGGCGCCACCGACACGACGCCGCCCAGCGCGCCGCCCGTGGTACGGAATGGAACGGGCGCCGATATGGCTACAACCGGCAGCCTCGTAACGTTGTCGGCGAACTGGGACGCGGGCAGCGATGCGGAGAGCGGCATCTTCGGCTACCGGTACGCAATCGGCACAACGCCGGGCGGCACGGACGTGGTGAACTGGAAATATGTTGGCAACGTAACGACGGTGACACAACCCTATTTGTCATTGACGCTGGGGAAGACCTACTATTTCAGCGTGAAGGCGGTCAGTGGCGCGGGACTGCTAAGCGCCGCAACGATTTCCAAGGGACAGACGGTAGTGCCCGACCTGACACCACCCAGCGCACCGCCCGTGGTGAGGCATACTCTGTGGGGACTGGGCGATAAGAATGTTTCCACAACCACTTCCACCACGCAATTGTCGGCGAGTTGGGACGCCAGCACGGATGCGGAGAGCGGCATCGGCTGTTACCAGTATGCCATTGGCACAACGCCCGGTGGAACGGATACGGCCGATTGGACTTCTACTCAGATTCACGACGTGCTGTTCGTGGTACGGACCAAATTGTCGCTGACCGTGGGGCAAACCTACTATTTCAGCGTCAGGGCCGTAAATGGAGCGGGATTGGTCGGTCCCGCAACGAACTCCAGCGGCGTGACGGTCGTGGACAAAACACCGCCGCCCAGTGCGCCGCCCGCAGTGCGGGATGGCAAATGAGCCGAGATTTCCACCACCGCTTCAACCACGCAATTGTCGGCCAATCGAGATGCCGGCACCAATGCCAAAAGCGGCATCAGCGGCCACCCTCTCCGGTTCTCTGCGCTCGCGCATCGGCCTCGTCTACTCGATCTTCCCTGTTGTCCAATTCAGCGTCAGCGTACGATCCTTGACCGCAAAGGTCCATTTCTGCCCGTCCGCCCGCAGGGTCACCTTGGTTGGCTCCATCCCAACCGCCGACCAGGACAGGGCCACGGCATTCCGCCATTCGCGTCGCTGCGCGCTGAGACGAATGGTGAACAGGCTCGCCTTCTCGTGGCCACTTTGGCCTGGCACCGGCATGGGCTCGCCGACAATCTGGATGCCCTCGGTCGTGAGCGGTTCGAGCCGCAGCGCGGCCCGCTTGCCCGTGGCCAGGAAAACGTTTCCGTCGCGCACGGCCTCTTGCTCGGGGTGAAATCGCAGTTCCAACGACGCCTCTTTGTCCAGCAGGATATTGTCGACGACAATGAGCAGGTCGGGCTTTACGAAGATGAGGTTTCGTTGGAATCGTTTCAGGCCCAACGCGCGGGGATAGGCTTCGGTCGCATCGCCCATGATTTGGTCCATCACAGGTGTCGAGACCGCCAGGAGCACCTTGGGATTGGCCTTCGCCGCCAGGGCCTGGACGCCCTTGAACCACTCGGCCCCTTCGCCGAGTTGTCCCTGCCCGTTGACCAGCAACGTATTGTGCTGGCCGGTCCACTTCGGATGATAACCGTCATCGCGCACGAGCCACTGGCCGCTGCCGAAAAGCACGAAATGGCCCGCATCAGGATGCACGTGCCCGCCGCCCGGATCGTAGGTAAACTTGCCGACCGCTTCGTGGCCGATAAACGGTCCGCACTTGAACACCACCAACGACTCGTCGCCTGACCAGCCGGAGCGCGCCGAGACGATTCCCATGTCGTCGAAGTGGTGCAGCGTCGGCCGGGTCTCCGGCGATTTCATCGGCACGCTCGGGTCGAACCAGATGACGTTCAGCCAGGACGCCTCGGCCGAGGCAACGTCTGCCTCGTCGATCTGCTGGGCCAACCACTGGGCATGTCCGTCACGATACTGCCGCGCCAACCCGCGCAGCAGGTACTCCGGGCCATACCAATGGCTGCGCGGGCAGTCGGCAATATCGACGATGCAATTCGCCCGCGTCCAAGCACTGCGCGGCAGCATCAGGTATTGGGCATAGGTGGACGTGTTGCGCCACCAGTCAGAGCCGTAGAGATCGACGTCGAGCCGCTGCCGGGCAAGATCCATGAACTTGAGCATGTACTCGACCCCGTACTCCCAGTAGCCGACGCCCTCGTGACTCGCCCCGTCAGGTCCCAGCGCGGCCATGGTCTGCCGATACTTGTCCAGCGGCAGGCCAATCCAACAGGCGGCGTCATCCACTTCGTCGAACAATGCGATGCCGGCGGCCGCCATGCCGGTGATGTTGACCCAGAGATGGTTTTGCAGATAGGAGCGATGCCACCACGCCTTGCCGGTGGCCGCCGCCTCGAACATGGCCGAGGTCCTGCGGACGAGCGTCTCACGGACCTGCTGCCGCACAGGTTCGTCCAGGTCGCGATAGCACCAGTCGTAGATGATGGCCAGTCCGAAGAGCTGGTGGCCGGCAGCCAGATCCATGCCGTCGATGCGCCCCAGGCCCCAGGTCTTATACTCGCAGGAGGCCAACGCCCAGCGGCGGGCAGCGTCGAGGTACTGCTTTTCGCCGGTCAGGACGTAGGCCATCGCCAGCAGGGGCATGGCGTTTCCAACGCTTCGCTGCCAGAGTTGTTCATCGCCGCTATAGGGATCATGCAGCACATAGGCCGGAGGACCTTGCCGCACAGCCTGATCCGCCTGACGGCGAATCTTCTTCCAGATTGCCGCGTGTGTGGTCTTGATGGCGGCGCGGAGTTCCTTGATCCGCTTGCCGGTGAGATAGAGTCGGGGGTGGACGCTCCGCACTTCTTCCAGAGCCGCAGGAAGGGGCTTCAGACGGTAGGTGTCCCAGTAGCTCAGCCGTTGGATCTGCTCGAGGCGGACATCCGCCAGCCAGGCGTCGATTTCAGCAGGCGAGCTGGTTCCTTTTTCCAACGCCAGCCAGCAGCTTTGAGCATCCGCCGGGGCCTGAAACTCGCCCTGAAGCCGCTGCCACTTGCCCAATTGCGCGGCATCGTAGGTCTCGGTGTTCGCCCGGCCGAGATCGCGTTTCCGGTCAGCAGTTTGGAACTCGCATTTGAGGTACGGCATGGGCGTGCCCGATCCCACGCGATCCAACCGTACCCACGCCGAAAGGCGATAGAGCTTTCCGGCCGTCATCGGCACGGTGTTCGAGTTGGCGTAATTCCAGCCTTCTTCGATCCGGCCGTGGATGTGCAGTGCGGGCGCCTGTTTGTCGTTGGGGCCTGCGGTGACGACCCGTTCGACGAGGACAGTCCTGCCTCGTGGCTTCCAAGCGGCGGTGTCGAATTGGAAGTCCCAGACGACGGGTTCCGCCGCGACTGCCGCGCCTGTCCAGCAGCAGATGACATGGAATAACCCGCACAGAACCAGACGAACCGCCGCTTTCGCCGAAGGTTTTGCCGACATTTCGCATCTCAAAGAGATGGACAACAACGGTTGTCGCATATCAATCGAACCCTCGGACGGCATGAGGTTGATACGGCGTCTCAAGCGCCTTGATCTCTTCCTCGCCGAGCTTGACGTCCAACGCCTGGATTGCCGCCTCCAAATGCTCGATCTTCGTCGCGCCGACGATGGGTGCGGTAACCGCAGGCCTGGCCAAGAGCCAGGCGATGGCCACCTGGGCGGGCTTCGCACCCAGTCGGTCGGCCACAGTCTGGCACGCCCGCATCACTTCGATGTCGGCGGGATGGTCGTAGAGCTTCCAGGCAAAGTCATCGCTGGCGGCCCGCGCGGTAGGCGTCTTGTCATCGGGCGTCTTGCGAGTGCCCGCCAAAAGGCCGCGCGCAACGGCGACCAGGGAATCACGGCGATTCCCTCGGCCTGGCAGAGGGGGATCATCTCTCGTTCTTCCTCCCGGTAGATCAGGTTATAGTGGTTCTGCATGCTGACGAACCGCGCCCAGCCATTTCGCTCGGAAAGCGAAAGGGCTTGGGCAAACTTCCACGCCGTTGTGGAACTGGCGCCCAAATGGCGGACCTTGCCTTGGCGAACCAGCAGATCCAAGGCGGAGAGCATCTCGTCCAGCGGGGTGTGACGATCGAAGCGGTGGACCTGGTAGAGGTCGATGGTCTCGATACCCAATCGCCGCAGGCTGGCCTCGCATCCCTGCTGGATGTGCTTGCGGGAGAGGCCCTCCATGTTCGGCCCCTCACCCATGCGGGCGAAGACCTTCGTGGCGATGACGATCTGCTCCAGCCTGGCGTACTGCCGCAGGGCCTTCCCGGTGATCTCCTCGCTGGCGCCCAGGGAGTACACGTCGGCCGTATCGAAGAAGTTCATCCCGGCCTCGATGGCCTTGCGGAAGAAGGGCATGGCCGCTTGCTCGTCCAAAACCCATGGCCGCCACTTGGGATCGCCGTAGCTCATGCAGCCCAAGCAGAGGCGGGAGACTTTGATGCCAGTGCGGCCGAGATAGGTGTATTGCATGGTGTTTATTGGTTCCGTTGTTGATTGTGGCACAATTCCAGCGTTTTTTCCCGGATTGGCGGGCTCGTTTCACGAGCCCTCGTTCCGGTGGTAATGCAGGGGTCAACACGTCTTTGGGGGCAAGAGAACGAATGTCTCATTCTATCTTGCCATCGAGCCGAGGGACACCAGCAGTTGAAGACGAAATCGAGCCGGCGATGTGAAGATGGGCGATTTCCAGCGGGCTTTGCGTTTGCCGCTGACAGAGCACGGCGACCTTGGTGTAAATGGTCGCATCCGACATCCGTGATTCAAGGCCCCTGGCAACGCGCCGGCCGGCCAGGTTAACGCGGCGGGAATTGGGCCGGTGGTCTGCCCTCTCCACCGCCCTGGCAGCAACGGGGTTGCCATGCTATCGTGGACGTGGCGTGGCGGCCTGCATATCGTGGTTTCCCAAAGAACCGCTTCATTGCTGCGCCGAAACGTCCCGTTTTCCAAAAAAGCTTTTTCCGGTCTCCATTGAATCGTTGCTGCCATGAATCGGATGTTGAACAACTTTGGACGGTTCTTGGTGCTGCTGATTTTTCTGGGCGCCGCCTGGCTGCTCTACGATCGCTTGAAGCACTACAGCGTGCAGCAGATCCGCGATGCTCTCGTGGGAATCCCAATGTGGCACATCGCGGCCGCATCAGCGTTGACCGTGGCGAACTACTTGATCCTCGTCGGCTACGATTGGTTCGCCGTGCGGTGGGTGGGCGAGAAGGACTTGCCGCTGCAAAAGATCGCCCTGGCTTCGTTCACCGGCTATGCCTTCAGCTACAACTTCGGCGCCACGCTGTTCGGCACGTCGATCCGCTACCGGCTCTACTCGGCCTGGGGCGTGCCGCTGCTGAAAATCGTCGAACTGTTGGTGATTCTCGGCCTGACGTTCTGGTTTGGGGTGTTCACGCTGGCGGGCGTGGTCTTCATCGCTGTTCCTCTTCCGATTCCCGGCCGATTGAAGGATTTGATGGAGCGTGTGAACCTCCCCGTCACCGACACGTTCTGGCTGGGCGTAGTGCTGTTGCTGGTGGCGTTGGCATACGTGGCGCATCGCGCCCTGCGACGCAAGCCGTTCCGGTTCTTCCGCTGGCAGATTCCGCTGCCGCCGCTGAAGCTGACTCTCTGTCAAATTGCCATTGCGTGTGGTGACCTGTTGGTGGCCGCTGCCGTCTTGTACGCGCTGTTGCCGACGGTCGAGGGCGGCTATCTGACCGTGCTGGGCATTTTCCTGCTGGCGTTTGTCGTGGGCGTGCTCACGCACGTTCCGGGCGGATACGGCGTCTTCGACGGCCTGATCCTGCACATCCTGCCCGTGCACCAAGGTCCGGCGGTATTCGCAGCGATCGTGACGTTTCGAGTAATCTATAACTGGGTGCCGCTGCTGATCGCCGCAGTATTGCTGGGCCGTAATGAGTTAAGGCTGACGAACAGTCCAACGGAGAACGGCTCCCAAGATTGAGTTGGGCAAGTCGGCACACCATGCGATCGCTCCGACCGTTGTCCGTCGGGGCGGCGGGCGCGGACGGGACGCTGATTCTGGGCCGCCCAGTGGCAGCGGCCCATTTCTGTTTAGCTATGAGGCGGGTGGTCTATCACTTTAGGAGCCCTGCCATAGCCAATACCAACGCAACGCTGATTCCAGCGATGAAACCAACGACCGTTACGCTGCTAACTACGGATTCCCGATCCATGGGCTGCACATTGATGGCTGCCACACACGTGAGGCCCACGGCAAAACCCAAGACAGGACCACCGTTGAGCGCGACGATCGCCAGCGAAGCCCTACTCTTCGAGGACGGCGATTTCTCTCGGCTTCTCGGTGAGCACTCATCCGGTGCCTTTCATTGCCTTCTCCGACTAAACAGATAGACAGACAAAGCAATGACGGCAGCCGCAAAGACAAAGTGGATCGGGTACAAGGTCGCCCGCCCAAATCCCACCTCCAGGTCACTGAGGCTGAATACAATGATGAATAGAGCAAGACCTACCAGGGCACCTGCAATAGTGCCACGGGTCCGTGGCGAACCATTCGGCGGGTTGGGTGTGTTGGGGTCTCGCATGCCGGCTCCAGCATTCAGCCAACGGTGCTGCCCGCCTTCTGGGCGGCCAGGATCTTTTCATACACCTCTTCGGCATCGCAGTCTAGTTCGAGATGCGGGGGCGTGTATCGACTCATCCCTGGCCAGCCCGCCATTCCCCACCACGCATACATCGGGTTCCCTGGGCCAAACGAAATGGTTCCTCTGCCGTCCCTCTTCTTGGTCATGGCAACATCTGACAGCGTGCGGACATTCAGCGACCGCGTGCTGCGGCTGAAGACGCCTGAGACGATGATGACCCGACTGTCGGTAAGAGCGTAATAAGTTTGGGCGCGTTGCCTGGCATCGACCCAAAAACGGCCAACGATCAGGTAGAGACCGACAACGACAAACGGAACACCCCAGGCCATGAAGAACAGCGGAGCGCCTTGTACGACTACGATAGTCTCCCAAAAGACGGCGAAGCCTCCCCACAGGATGCTGAACGGTATCAAGAAACGCGTCCGCTGCGCATAGGCGCATGCCTTGGGGCGGCTGTCCGGACCACAAGAGCCGCTCATCCGGCCGCAATTCCTCTCGAATCACTAAATCTGTATCCTGGAACAATACATTCCTCCAACGGCCGGTTCGCCAATGCTTTGGGTCTGCGGCACAAACTCCCGTTCCCGTGGGTTAGCCGTCCAACCCTCGACGGCACGATCGTCATTGTAGATGGCCCCCGACACCGAAGGCAATTACTCTGCTTGTTGATCCGATTTTGGTGATGAGGATTTCGGGAAGGGGGACACGGGGGCAGGCGGTGCCGATTGGGTCTCATCGGCGCATCCCGCATCGCTATCGCTGCCCCGACGCTTGCGCGCGCAAGTCGTACCATCCGAGAAGACCGACGAGTCCCAGGATGGCAAGAATTCCCAGATAAACGACAAGTTCGGGCACCGCTCCCGCACGGCCACGCGCGAAGAGCAACCAAGTCACCAGGCAAAGCAATAGCGGGAGGCAGAGCAAACCATACGCTGCCCAGGCCCATCGCCGCCCGCGCCCCGAGCAAAACGCATAGGCCACGGCGATCACCCCAATGGGGTAAGAAAGTACGAGGTATTGACACAATACCACAATCGGACTCCGTCAGCCGAATCCGAGCAATCCGCAGGGGATCATCAAACCAAACCCGACACATGGCATCAGCGCCAGCACAAACGCAACAACACCCGGTCTGCGGCTCATGGACTTTACTCCCTCCTTGAATGGATGGCCGAACTAACAGCGTGGATTAGAGGCCAAGAGTGGACATTAGCAAACTGGATTCCCGACCGAAGCACATGCGACTAGCCGAACGCCTAGCTTACATCGCTTGCAAGCGATCGGGCAACCCCCGCCGCATTACAATCACTACGACAAGGTCCAGGGGGCCCGCATCGGCCGGCTTAGCATGGCGGCCGCCTCGTCGTCCGCGATGATCTCCTCGGTCTCCGGATTCCAGCGGATTTTGCGCTTCAGCCGCATGGCGATATTGCCCAAGTGGCAGACGCTCACCGAACGATGGCCGACTTCCACCGGCGCTACCGGATCTTTCCGCGACTTGATGCAATCGAGGAAGTTCCGCGCATGATCGGGAAGGTAGTATTTCATCGCGATCAGCCGATCGTGCGGACTCTTTCCCTTCTCCGAGCCGTTGTATTCCAGGGGATCGTTCTGGTGCTCCTGGCTGCTCACCGCCAGATGGATTTCGTTGGGGCCGATCGTCGTCTCCACCAGCGACTTGGGCTCGGTTTGAATTCCCACGTCGCTCACGTCAACCCAGCCTTCGGTGCCGATGAAGCGCACCAGCGCGTGCGGGTTGTCGCTTACGCCGCACTCCAGTTCGACGCCGTCGGCATAGCGGGCGGCGTAGTGGGTTTTGGTGGCCGTGGTGAAAAGGCTGCCCGGCTCGGGCCATTCGGAGCCTCGGTCCTCGAACTCGACCGGTCCGGTGCCGTCGTAGCCGCCGCCCCATTGTCCCGCGTCGTGCGTGTGGTGCCCCGTGTTGGTGATCTGCCCGCCGGAGTAGTCGAGAATGAAGCGGAACCGGTACAAGCAGCGATCGATGTGGAAAGGCGCACCGGCGCCGGGCCCAACCACATCTCGTAATCAAACCCCTCGGGCACAGGCATCGGCTGCCAGCCGGGACCGGGCCCCGCGAAGTTGTTCCGGTTCACGTCGACGACGATCCTGGTCAATTGGCCAATGCGCCCGTTGCGGACCATTTCACAACCGCGGCGGAGATACGGATTCGAGCGGTACATGCTCCCGGTCTGAAAGACGCGATTGTTTTCCCGCACGGCCTTGATCATCTGCCGGCCCTGCCGGACGGTCAAGGAGAGCGGCTTCTCGCAGTAGATGTCTTTGCCGGCGTTCGCCGCCAGCACCGTAATGGGCGCGTGCCAATGGTCGGGGACGACGACCGTCACCGCATCCACGTCGGCGCGGCCCAACACCTCGCGGAAGTCGTTGTAGGCGGCGCAGCCTTTGTAGGTTGCGACGCCCGTCTTCTGGGCGTAATAATCGTTCACCGTTTTTTGGCCCGGTTCACGGCCGAGGAAGTGCGTCGGTTCCAGGTAGTGGTTGCTGCCGCGGTTGACGTCGCAGACGGCCACCGCCTGGACGTCGTCGTTGCGCAAGAACGCCGGCACGACGCCCCGGCTTTGGTTGCCCAGTCCGATGAAACCCACGTTGATCCGTTGGCTGGGTGCAAAAGCGCCCAGCACTGAGGAGGGCACGATCGCCGGCACGCAACAAACGGCCGCCGCCCCGCGGGCCGTGCGCTGGAGGAACTTCCGCCGGGTCAGATTCCGACTCATCATGTGCAAATCGTTTTTCATCCTATCAGTCCCCAAAGATCGAACTGGACTTTTGCAAATTCGTCCCCTCGCCTTCGGGAGAGGGGCAGGGGGTGAGGGCTTGGTGAAGATTCACAAGCAACCGTTCACGGGGACGGTCCCGGTTTTCGACAGCATAGTCGCCTTTCGCTCCCGCGAAAGTAGCGTTCGACACAATGGCCGCGAAAATGGGACTGTCCCCCTGACTGCGTCCCGGCGCCCTTCACCCGCCGTCATTGTGTCCTGCCACGGGCCGGAATGCAAGGAGCCGCGGGAGGCGGGGTGTGGCGAGATTTCTCGGCATAGTCGCCTTTCGCTCCCGCGAAAGTAGCGATCTTTCGCAGAGCGAAAGGCGACGTTCCGTCCCATGGCCGAAAAGGGCAACTTTTCCATTTGCCTTTTTCTCTAGCCCAGGCGTTCCGCCTGTGGATCGAGGCCGCCGAGAGCAGAATGTGGCCGTTCTTTCCCCCGAGTGGCGGCGAACCCTCCTCCAAGACGCAAAGTTCAATCAAGCGCCCGTGGATATGGTTCAACTCCTCCGTTGTAAGACGCAGCTCGCACTTGACCCCCGACCACGGAACTACATAGGTTTCCGCGACATAGCATCTGTGCAAGTATCGCAGAACCTTCTCTTCCTTTGCGTTGAAGTCTGGCACGGCCCCCATTGTACCCGGTACTTTCGGGCCGTCAAATGCCCTTCCGCGATAGACGAAAAGCGGATAAGTCTTGCGCCACGATGCTTGGAAAAGGAGGATAACATACCCGCAACGTTTGAAACCTTTTGTTGGAACTCTGCGGGCAACCAATCCCGTCCGGAAATGCGGGACGAAAACGGGACTGGTCCGATATTGGCCAAATAGGCAGTTCAGTGACCTTTGGCCACGCCTCGAACTGCCAGAGCCAGTGGCCGGCAGGAGCAGGAGAACTGGAGAACAGGGGAGCAGGAGAGCTGGAACCAGTGGCCGGTGGCGGCAAGAGAACAGGGGAACAAGAGAGCAGGGGAACAGGTGAGCAGGCGGGACGCCGCGTCCACTTTCCCCCCGCGGCTGCGGCTCCGCGTGAATCCTCCCCCCAGCTTTTTTCCACCGCGTAGAAAGCGCCCCTTAAGTCCGCAGCGACAAATAGCCGTAAACAACATATAGAGGAGTCAACGGGCAGTGGTCAACGGCCAGGCCGGGGCTCCAGCACAACACGACACCTGTTTTCGAGGCAGGCAGGGCGTTGGAACAGGAGCAAACTGACGAAACGGAGAGCTAACCTTCGGCACTCCGTTATCTCCGTTGCCTCATGTTGAATTGCGGCGAAAAACCTAAGTCCGCAGCGACAAATGTCCGTAAAGAGATATAGAGGAGTCAACGGGCAGTGGTCAACGGCCAGGCCGGGGCTCCAGCACGAAGCAGCCAGTGGGCAGTGGCGGCAAGAGAACAGGGGAACAAGAGACCAGGGGAACAGGTGAGCTGGAACCAGTGGCCGGTGGCCGGTGGCCAGAGGAGAGAGGAGCGGGGAGAGACGAGAGGGGCCGGTAGCCAGCGGTCAGTTTCGCTGAAATTCACCTCTCATCATTCATCCTTCATCATTCGCCCCCAATCCCCAATCCCTGCGGCAAGCAAGGGCCAGGGGACAGACGCCTTTTCAGGTCGGGGCACCGACCGAAGGTTGGTCGCAGCCGAAAACGAGCGCGTCCCCGTGATCGCCGTTGGCGGATCGCGCCCTCACCCTGGCCCTCTCCGACCTACCTTCGGTCGGTGCCCGGCGAGGGGACGCGGGCCAACGGCCAAACGGAGATACCATGCGCCGCAAAGACGATAGAAATGCACGATCGACGATGGCTTGTGGTGCGTTTCACGCACCCTGCAAAAATTCACAGCCATCCAGGCGAAGCCGCCGACCATGCCTTCCACACTCGCCACGCGCCAATGGCTCTCGTTTTGTCTCATTTCCTCCAATTTTCTCTTACTACAAAAAATTCCCTGTCATTTCCTCTCATTTGCTCTCATTTGCTCCAAATTCCCTGCAAAATTAGGCCCCCCACTAGAACCAGAATTGGGCAGTTTATGCAGCAAACCGACAAATTTCGTGTCGCAAACGGACGAATTCGGTCGGAATTCGCCACTGTTTCGACACCCGATTCTCCGCCAGCCGTGAAGAACACTGCCAAGCCCAAAGTCCTAAGCCCGAAGTCCTAAGCCCGAAGTCCTAAGCCCGAAGTCCTAAGCCCGAAGTCCTAAGCCCGAAGTCCTAAGCCCAAAGTCCTAAGCCCAAAGTCCTAAGCCCAAAGTCCTAAGCCCAAAGTCCTAAGCCCGAAGTCCTAAGCCCCCTGACCCCCGACCCCTGCCCCAACCAACTGGCATATTGGCCAGCCATTGGCTAGCATGGAGGAAATGTCGATTTACAAGCCCTCAGAGGAGGATACCTGCCATGCCCAAAGACCGATCGAGTCGGATGGCCCCGCGATGTTGGGGCCTTGCCATTTCAGTTCTGGTTCTGTCGATGTCCGCCGCTGCCGAGGTTTCCGCGGCGCTGCGTGCCGGTGTCGCGGCGGTGAACATCACGGCCGACAAGCCCACCGAGCCGGTCCACGATCCGCTGATGGCCAAGGCCCTTGTGTTGGAGGACGGCGGCAACCGAGTAGTCATCATCTCGATGGACATCGTGGTGGCTGAGGACGCGATCGTCAGCGCCGTCCGCCGCGGCGTGCAGCAGGAGCTCGGCATCGACCCGTCCCTCGTTTTGCTGAACGCTTCGCACAATCATCGCACGGAAGATCAAGAAGCGAAGGACATGGTGCCGCGGATCGTTGCGGCCGTGAAGCAGGCCAGTCAGAACATGGTGGCGGCGCGGATTGGCAGCGGCGTCGGGCAGGAAGATCGGATCACCGAGAATCGCCGTCTCCGCACCAAGGATGGAAAGCATTGGGCGATTCGCCGCGCCACGCCGTCGCCTGCCGATGCCGACGTGATCGGGATGGGGCCTCTCGATCCGCAGATCGGCTTGCTGCGCGTGGATACGCTGGCAGGGAAGCCGCTGGCTGTGGTGTACAATTTCGCCGGCCATGCCTACGGCGGCGTGCCCGGCGGCGGGGTGACGGCCGATTTTCCGGGCTTCGCCTCGCGCGTGATCGAGAAGGCCTGGCCCGGGGCTGTCGCCCTGTTCCTCCAAGCGCCGCCGGCGATATTACGCCTGTTCGCTATAAGGACTTCGACGCGCCGCAACCTACCGAAGAACTGGGCACCAGGCTGGGCCTCAGCGCGCTCCAGGCGGCCCAGGGGATTTCGACGAACAACCAGGGCGTCGTTCGGGTCGTCCACGAAGTCATTGAATTGCCCCGGCGCACCGACACGGCCGAAAGAATTCAGCAGTTGCTGGCGGAGCAGGAAAAGATCCTCCAGTCGTTTGTGGGCGAGGGCTGCGGCTCGCACGGAGCGGGCACCGCTCTGGACGTGAAGAGCTTTCTGTCGCTCTCGGCGAAGTATGCCGCCTCTCCCGACTATCCCTCCGGCACGGCCGATGCTTATCGGCAAGAGGAGGCCGCGGGCCGCAATGACCTGCGGCAACTGGATGTGGAGAATCGGAAACGGATCGCCGTTTATCGTCAATGCGCCGAGGGCCTCGACAAGTTGATCGCCCTCCGCACCAATCTTCAGATCATGAAAGAGCAACTGGACAAGCTGGGCGGCGGGCCGATTCCGATCGACATTCAGGCCATCAGGATCGGCGACTTCGTGCTGGTCACGTTCCCGGGAGAAGCGTTCGCCGAGGTCGGCCTGCGGATCAAGAAGCAGTCGCCCTTTCCCAAGACGTTCGTAGCCGCCTACTCGAACGGCGAAATCCCCGGCGACTACGCGCCGACGGCCGACTCCTATGACAAGCAAACCTACGAGGACTCGTATACCCAGCTCGCTCCGCAGTGGGAGGAGATTTACGAGCAGAAAGCCCTGGAAATGATTCGCCGCCTGGGGCGCCCCGGCGACTGAATGGGGGGCGCGTGGCGCGACGACAATTCGAGAGACGAAGGCATCGAGATTGCGTCAGCGATACTTGACGTAAACCGCCTTGTGGTCGGTAAAGAACTCCAGCGCGGCAAGGCCCGATTCGGGCAGCCCGGCGCCCGACTCCTTGATGCCGCCGAACTCGAGCGAGGCCTCCTTGTAGCCGGTGGGAATGTTCACGTGCGTCAGGCCCACTTCCGTTCGCTCGACGAAGCTCAGCGCGCGCTGCAAGTCGCTGGTGAAGAGTGAAGAACTCAGACCGTAAGGCACGCGGTTGGCCGCCTCGACCGCTTCGTCGAAATCGCGGACGACGATGATGCTCAGAACGGGACCAAAGATTTCCTCCTGGGCAATTCGCATCGAGGGCTTCACGTCGGCGAAGATGGTGGGGGCGACGAAAGTGCCGCGTTGGCAACCGTCGGCCGTCCAGCGCTCTCCGCCCAACAGCAATCGCGCGACCTTCGCGCTTGCCGATTTCGATATATTCCAGGACCGTGCGCAATTGGTTCGGGCCGGCCACGGGGCCCATCGTGGTCTTGGGGTCCAACCCGTTGCCGACGACGAACTGCCTGGCCCCTTCGACCAGCCGGCGGGTGAGCTCGCCGCCGACCGATTCCATCACGACGACCCGACTGGTGGAGGTGCACCATTGTCCGGCGCAGGCGTAGGCGGCCAGGAGGATGGCCGCCGCGGCTTGCTGGAGGTCGGCATCGTCCAACACGACGGCCGGATTCTTGCCGCCCGATCTCCATCTGGGCCTTGGCGCCGTGGGCGACGGCTTTGCGTTCGATGGCGCGGCCGACGGGCGTGGAACCGGTGAAGGAAATCGCCCGAACCAACGGATGCTCGACCAGCGCATCGCCGATGGCCGCGCCTTGGCCGGTGACGAGGTTCAACACGCCCGGCGGCAGGCCGGCCTCGTCAAATAGTTGCGTGTAGTGCACGCCGGTCAGCGGCGTAAAAGAGGCGGGCTTGAAGACGATCGTGTTGCCGGCCATCAAGGCGGGAATCGCCTTCCGGCAAACGACGTTGAAGGGGAAGTTCCAAGGCGTGATGATGCCTACCACGCCCAGGGGTTGCCGGGTGCTGAAGCAGAACACGCCGGGTTGCTCCGAGGCCACGGTGCGGCCGCCGACGCGCACGCCCTCGGCGATCTGATAGGCCATTTCCTTGGCAGCGGAGACGATCTCGGCCCTCGATTCGGCAAGCGTCTTGCCGTTTTCGAGCGTCAGGTCGCGGGCGAACTCGTCGCAATGCTCCAGCATTCGCGCCAGCGCCCGTTGGAGGATCTCGGCCCGTTTGGCGGGCGGGACGGCTCGCCACGCGGGAAATGCCGCGGCGGCCGCCGTCACGGCCTGGTGCATGTCGTCGGCCGTCGATTGTTGACAGCGGGCAACCACCTGGTCCGTGTCAGCCGGATTGACGTCATCGAAAGTCTGGCCGCCGCCGCTGTCGCACCAGCGGCCGCCAATATAGTTTTGGAACGTGTTCATCGTCATGTGGATGCGGCATCCTGCCGCGTCGTCTGGTGGGGATGGGCGATGGTTGTTGGAACGGGCATAAGCGGCAAGATGCCGCTTCTACAGTGCTTCTTGGTAGATCGCCAAGGCGTCGGCCTCGGTTACTTCGCGGGGATTGTTCTTCAGCAGGCGTTGAACCTGCATCGCGGCGGCGGCCATTTGCGGCAAATGGTCCTTTGCTACGCCGAATTCCCGCATCCGCCGACTGGTGCCGATGGCTTGCGAGAGTTCCACCACCGCCGCCACAGCGTCGTCGGCGTCCATGGCCCGGGCGATGGCCCGATAGCGGTCGGCCGCCACGGGGGCGTTGAACCGCATCACGTGCGGCAGCAACAACGAATTGGCCACGCCGTGCGGCACGTGAAACCGTCCGCCCAAGGGATAGGCCAGGGCGTGGACGGCCCCCGTGTTGACCGATCGCAAAACCAAGCCGCCCAACAAGCTGGCCAGCGACATGCCGTAGCGGGCCTCTTCATCGGCCCCGTCGCGGACCGCGCGGCGAAGATTTTGCGCTACCAGCCGGGCCGCCTCCAGGGCAAACCCGTCGACCAGCGGCACGGCGAACCGATTCGCATAGGCCTCGATGGCATGGGTCAGCGTGTCCATGCCGGTGTAGGCCGTCGGTCCCGGCGGCAGCGTGATGCAAAGCTGCGGATCCACCAGTGCGTGCTCGGCCAAAAGAAAATCGCTCACCACGCCGCGTTTCAGGTCGGCCGCGACATCGGAGAGGATGGCGATGGGCGTGACTTCGCTGCCGGTGCCCGCCGTGGTCGGAACCAACACCACCGGACGCCCTTGCCCGGCACCTGGTCGATGCCGTACATCGATTCCAGCGGGCAATCGTGCGCCAACAGGACGGCGGCAACCTTGGTGACGTCCAGCGCACTGCCGCCGCCGATTCCCAGCAGCACGTCCGCATGCGCTTCGCGGGCGGCCGACGCGCACTGCCCCACGGCAGCCAACGGCGGATCGGGCGGCACGTCGCGGAACACGCTCACCTCCAGCCTCTCGCCCCGGAGCGCATCGAGCAACTCGGCAAACAGCGGCTGTCCGGCCACTCCCGGGTCGCTCACCACGCAGACCCGGCTTCCATGGCTTCGGAGGATGGCCGGCAACTGGCGCCTGGCCCCGAGGCCCATCGTCACTTGCGGCATGCGGAAGGAAAACACGCGGTCCCAATTCATGGCGGAATCCCCGGTCAGATGCCAGTGTACAAGACGTGGTGGAAGCGGCGATGGTACCGCCGCGCCAGTGTACCAGTCTTTCGGACTTACGCAAGGCGATCCAGTTCGACCAGCACGTAGGGCCCTTTGGGAATCACGGCAATGGTCGCGTTGGGGCCGTATTCCGCGAGTGCGTCGGCCACGGCGGCCTCGACGCTCTCGGCCGGCTCGACGAACAGCCGCCGCAGCGTCTCCGGCGGCAGGCCGTCGCTGACGACCTTGACCTTCGCCTGACGCCGCACCTTGGCCAGTTCCTCCACGTTCCACTGGTCCATCAGGAAAGATTCCTTGCTCAGCAATCGCTCGCATGAAGCCGTCGAGCGTGGGGTTCTCGGCAAAGACCTGCTGGAACTCGGGGCTGCCGATGCCTTCGCCAGGCTCGCCGCCAGGATGATCGTGCCGCCCGGCTTGACGATCGGCAGCGCGGCGACCATGCCCTTTGATCGACTGATAGAACGTCGCATCCAACGGATAGCCGGCCGAGGTCGTCACCACGACGTCGACCGGCTCGGGGAGCGTGGCGGCGACGGCCGTGCGAGCGAAGGCCACGCCGTCGAGAAAGGCGGCCTCCATGTCGCCGGCCACGACGCGAAGAATGCGCCGTTGGGCGTCGATCACCACGTTGACGATGAAGTCGCAGCCCGCCATTCGCCCGATGGCCGTGTTCTCTTCGTGGACCGGGTTGCCATCGAGACAACCGTCGCGGGCGTTGGGATGTTCGAGGAAATCGGGGCCGTGCCAAACGCGTACGGTTTCCAAGGCGGCCAGGCCCGGGCAGATCAATTTTCGCCCGCCGGAGAAACCGGCCATCAGATGCGGCTCGATCAGCCCGGTCGTGACCTTCAACTCGGACTGAACATAGCGCGAGTCGATCCAGACGGGCACGCCGCGGGGACTTGGACCGAGATAGGTGTGCTCGTCGGGCCGCTGGCCGTGATGATTCTCGATCCGATAGTTCTCGGCCACCCAGGGGCCGACCATCTCGGTCAACTCTTCTCCCGAGTTCGGCCGGTGCAGGCCGGTGGCCACGAGGATCAGGATTTCGCGGCGCGGAATACCGGCCGCCTCGAGCGTCTGGAGAATCGGCGGCAAGAGAATCCGGTTCGGCACCGGCCGGGTTACGTCGCTGATGACGACGCACGCATTGCGGCGTCCGCGGGCGAGTTCCCGCAGCGGCAGCGCCTCGATCGGCCGCTCCAAACCATGCCGCACGGCGGCCTCCGCATCGGCCAACGGCTCCGTCGGCCGGTACTGGAGGCACGCGACGAGGTTCCGATCGGGCAATTCAACGTCCCGGCCCGTCCGGCCGTAGTCCAGGTGAACTCGCATGGTCCTAACTATGCACTCCTGTTGCTACGCGGTGATCACGTAGGGGGCGCGCTGCGACCGCTTCTGCCAGGTGTCGGCCTCGTCGTCGTCGATAATCCGCTGTTCCACGGGATCCCAGGCGATCTTCCGCCCCAGCCGCAGCGAGATGTTCGTGAGGTGGCAGGCCGTAATCGTCCGGTGCTCGATCCGTACCGGCGCAGGGCTGCTTCCGGCTCTTCGCGCACTCGAAGAAATTGGCCATGTGGTCGGTGCTGGGATAGACGCGCCAGGCGCCGGACGGCAAGGGGTTCTCCTTGAGCTCCTCGACGGGCTTGCCATAGACACCGCCGCGGTTGACAAACACCCGGCCCGCCTCGCCGATAAACATGATGCCGTTGCGATTGAGAGTCTTGATTTCGTCGGGCACATCCTGGCCGAACAACCACTCGATCTGCTCGGGCGAGGTGTCTTGGTGCTTTTGAACTTCGCCATAGTGCTGACGGTCATTCATCGACGAGAAGTACAACACCTCGATCCCGTTGGCGTACCGCATGCGCGAAAAAAACCGGTCGGGCGTGCTGTAATACTCAGGGCCTTGCGGGTTCGGGAACAAGCCGCGGGCCTCGACCGACGTCGGGCCACTCGACTCGCAATCCATCCCCCAGTGGGCGATATCCACGTGGTGATTGCCCCAATCGGTAATGATGCCGCCGGCGTATTCATACCACCAGCGAAAGTTGGCGTGCGTCCGTTGCCGGCAGTACGCGTGCTCCGGCGCCTGCCCCTGGTAGACGTCCCAGTTGAGGCTTTCGGGAACCGGCTCGGCGCCGAACGGTCCGCCTTTGCTGCTGAAGTACGGCAGCGCGACCCAGACCTGCCGTAACTTGCCGATCCTTCCGTTGCGGACCAGTTCCACCGCCGTCTGGAACTGCTTGTCGCTGCGCTGCTGGGAACCGACCTGGACGATGCGGCCGGTATCTTCGACCACCTTGCAGAGAATCTTGCCCTCGTCGATGGTCAAGGTCATCGGCTTCTCGGCATAAACGTCTTTGCCGGCCTGGCACGCCGCCACGTTGATCGCCGTGTGCCAATGGTCGGGCGTGCCGTTCACGATCAACTCGACATCTTCGCGTTCCAGGAGCTTACGGTAGTCCTGGTAGATGTCGGGCTTACCGCCCAGCGCGGCCTTGGCCTTCTCAGCCTGTTGAAGATCGACGTCGCAGACGGCCACAATATCGCCGAGCCTGGCTGCCGATTTGGTGTCGGCCATTCCGCGGCCACCGACGCCAATCACGCCGACGTGCGGTCGGTCGTTCTTTGACTCGCTCGGCTGCGCCCAGGCATCCCGCCCGCTGAACCAATAGGGAAGCAACGTCCCCGTGGCCACCGCGGCGGCGGAACGGAAGAACCCGCGGCGAGTGGTGGCGGAATGCGACATGGCAGGCTCGAAAAGGGGTCTATTGATGTTCAGCAAAAGTCCAAACAGCAGCACTCCTCACATATTACCAAAGAGCTGCGCGACCGCCCAGATGGCACACTGGTGCGGTTTCACTATCAATGTAGCGGGCGCCATGGCCACGCTTGTGGATCGTCGGATATCTGAAATCCGGCTTTTTTTGATAGACAAATATCTCGGCACTTGCTATGATGCAGCTATCGATTTGACGTTTCTTCTTTGATCCACGCGGTGACCCCTCCAGGTCGAGTGCCGGTTGTGGCCGACTGAGGGGAACCGAATGGATTCGTTTTGCGCACTGCGCCGGCCCTGGATGCGGGCCGTAGTGATCGTCGGGCTTTTGGGTTTCCTTGGGGAGTGGCACGCAGGCGAGTTGCCGGCACAAACACCGGGAAAACCGGAAGAAACCGGGGCGGCGGCGTGTGCCACCAGGGACGTTCGTTCCCGCCACTTCCTCCTTCACACCGATCTTTCACCAGGCGAGGCCGACGAATATCTCGAGCGGCTGGAGACCATGCTGGTGCCGGTCTGCACGTACTGGGGCCAGCCGCTGCGCGGCGTGATCGAGTGCTTTGTCATCCGCCATCTCGATCAATTCCCCTTGGCGGCAACGGTTCCGGCCGCCATCGAGGGGCTGAAAACGGCCGGCGGCGCGACCTTGATGCAAAATGAGCTGGAGGGGAAGCGGCATGTCGCCAAGTCGGTCGTGTATTCGCGTGCTCGGTTGGAAGTGCTGCAACACGAAGCGATTCACGCCTACTGTTATCAGACCTTCGGCCGCATTGGTCCGGTTTGGTATTCCGAGGGGATGGCGGAAATGGGCCACTACTGGAACGAGGGAGACACGGCCGTTTGCGCCGATCAACGCGAGATCGACTTTCTCCGCAACAATCCGCCGAAATCGCTTACCGAGCCCCTTTCGCTCGCGCAGGTCACCGGCGATTCGTGGCAGAATTATGCCTCCCGCTGGGCGCTGTGCCATTTCCTGATCTCCAACCCCAACTACGCGAAGCAGTTCCGACAGCTGGGCCGGCGAATCCTGGCGGGCAAGGACGCCAGCTTTGAACAGACCTATGGCACCGCGAACCGGCAGTTGTTCTTCGAATACCTTTTCTTCCTCCAGCACATCGACCGGGGCTACCGCGTGGACCTCTGCGCCTGGGACTGGCGGAAGAAGTCTGCCTGTTTGCAGGCCGGACGAACGGCGACAGCCACGATTTTGGCGAGCCGCGGGTGGCAACCCGCCGGCCTGTTGGTCCGCTCGGGGACGCAGTGCGAGTACGTTGCCTCGGGCGCTTGGCAGCTCACGGCAGACGGAAAGACCGTCGATGCCGACGGCAACGACCGGGGAGGCGGCCGCCTGGTCGGCGTGGTGATGAAAGACTTCGAACTCGGCGAGGAGTTTGAGTTGGGAACCAAAGGCTCGCTCCAGTTCGAGACGGATGGCGAACTGTATCTCCGCTGCCGTGACACCTGGAATGAACTGGCCGACAACTCCGGTCAGGTCACCGTCAAGCTGCAACTCCAAGGGCAGCGCCCCTGCCTGTGTGGGGCCGACGGCAAAACTCGTGCCGGCGATCGGACGACTTGTCCTGCGGTAGCCGTCGGAGGACAATAAGAGTTGCGTTCGATGGTCTGCCGCACAAGCGGTCCATGGGCAACACGTCGATGCAACCTCCAACCGATCCCAACGCCGAACGGCGTCGGCAGGGCACCTTTGCCGAACATGATCGGCCGTTCGCCCCAACGGATAATGAAATCGCTCTGAAACGGTCTTCGTGGCGGCGCCTTCTCGGCGGCGCGGTGCTTGGCGTCTTTCTGATCACGGCCGCGGCGGAGGGGCAGAACCGCGATCCTTGGGCCGAAGCGCGGGCGCGCTTGGTCCAGCACGAGATCTTCGAAGCCGGCGTAAAGGATCCGCGGGTCTGCGACGCGATGCGGGCTGTGCCGCGGCACGAGTTTGTCGCCACCGCGCTGCGACGATACGCCTACTTCGACATGGCCATTCCCATCGGCGAGGGCCAGACCATCTCGTCGCCGTTCACCGTGGCCTACATGACCGAGCAACTCCAGCCGCAGCCGACGGACAAGGTGCTGGAGATCGGCACGGGCAGCGGCTACCAGGCTGCCGTGCTCAGCAGGCTGGTGTCGAAAGTCTATTCGATCGAGATCGTCGAATCGCTCGGCAAGCACGCCGCGCAGACGCTCCGCCGGCTGGGCTACAAAAACGTGGAGACGAAGATCGGCGACGGCTACCAAGGCTGGGCCGAACACGCCCCGTTCGACAAGATCATCGTCACCTGCTCGCCGGAGGACGTTCCCAAACCGCTGGTTGAGCAACTCAAGGAGGGAGGCCGATTGGTGGTTCCCCTTGGCGAGCGCTACCAGCAAACTCTGTATCTGTTCAAGAAGGTGGAGGGCGTGCTCCAAGCCGAGCGTTTGCAGCCGACGTTCTTCGTGCCGATGGTGGGCCGCGCCGAGGAGGAGCGGGTCGTGCAGGCCGACCCCGGCGAGCCGATGCTTCTTAACGGCGACTTCAAAAATATCGCGGGTGATCAGCCGGTTGGCTGGTACTACGTCCGTCAAGGCCGCGTCGAGACGGACGGCCGAACGCCGGGCGACAATTGCCTCTCCTTTCGGAACGATGCGCCAGGCCGGGCGGCAATGGCCTTTCAGGCCGTGGGCATCGACGGCCGCGTCACGCAGGAAATCGAAATATCGTTGTGGGTCCGCGGGCAGAACGTGCAGCCGGGTTCGGTGCCCGAGCAACCGCAGCCGTCGCTGGGGGTCGCCTTCTTCAACGCCAATCGTCAACCGATTACGCGGCCGGAGATCGGGCCATGGTCCGGCAGCTTCGGCTGGGTGGAGAAGCGCCTGCGGATCAAGGTGCCCGCGTCGGCCCGCCTGGCCAGCGTCGAAGTGGGTTTGTTTGGTGGCACCGGCCAGATCTCGGTGGCCGACGTGGCCATGAAGGTGCTTGCCTCAAAACGTCAATCGGCCGCCGAAGACTCCAAATGAGGCTGCGGCCACCGTTTCTTCACCATTCGCGAACACCAGGAGAAATGGCATGGTGCGGCGACCCCGGCAATATCGGAGTGGATCGGGCCTGAAGACATTTTTCGTCTTCGCCCTTTCTGTAGTGTGCATCATCGCCCGCGAAGGGCGTGCTGACGATCCGGCGGCGAGCACAGAAGCGATGGTCCGCATCCGTGCCGGGCAACAAGCACCGCAGCCCATTTCGAAGTACATTACCGGCAAGTTCTGCGAGCACTTGGGCACGAACATCTACAACGGCATGGATGCGCAAATCCTGCGAAACCCGACCTTGGCTGAGTACCCGTTCGGGACCGGCCAAGTGACACCCGACGGAATCGAGGCGTTTCAGGCGGACCAGAAACAGATCGTCCGGCAACTCCGCGAGCAGGCCGAACGCATCGGCTGGCCGGAGGAGGAACTGGATCGCCTGGCCGAAGCTGCGCGGCGACGGGCTGGCCTGCTGGTGGATTCGCCAAGGCGTCCGGCAGTCGGTACAGGTGAGCCCGGACACCGGCCCACTTGGCGGACGGGCGCAGCGCGTGCAGACAACCGATGCAGGCGAGGGGATCGCCCAATGGACCTGCCTGCCGTTGCATCGGACGCGGAGGTACGAGTTCGAGATTCTTGCCCGCTCGCCCGAAGTTCGCTCCCTGTCCGTATCGCTCTTCTTAAGCGGTGCGAAGGAAGCCTGTGCGAAAGCGGTCGTGCCGGGGTTGTTTGGCACGTGGAACACCTTTCGCGGTATCCTGGAGGTTGATGCCCAATCGCCGACCGACGCGGTTTACCGCTTTGCCGTCACCGCCGATTCGCCGGGGCAATTCGTGGTGGGGCGCGTATTGCTGCGTCCGGCCGATCACATCGGCGGGGCGGACCCGGACATCGTTCGGTTGCTCAGGGAGTCGCGATTGCCGATCCTCCGCTGGCCCGGCGGCAACTTCGTCAGCGGTTACCACTGGGAGGATGCGGTTGGTCCTGTGGACGCCCGCCCAACCCGGCCGAATTACGCCTGGGGTGGAGTCGAAACAAACCTGTTCGGCACCGACGAGTTCATGGCTTTCTGCCGCGCGGTGGGCTGCGAGCCGATGATCTGCATCAACGCCGGCAGCGGCACGCCCGAGGAAGCCGCCCGCTGGGTCGAGTACTGCAACGGACCGCGTGACTCGCGGATGGGCCAACGCCGCACGGCCCATGGGCACCCTCAGCCTTACAACGTACGGCATTGGGAAGTCGGCAACGAGTTGTGGGGCCGCTGGCAGTACCACTGGACGACGGCCGCAGGCTATGTGGATCGCTACGAGCAGTTCCGCACGGCGATGCTGACAGCCGACCCGACGATTCATCTCTACGCCTGCGGATCGCCGTTGTTCGGGGGCAACAAGCAATGGAACGACCTGTTGATTCGAAGAGCCGCTTCGTCGTTCAGTACGATCACCGATCATCCGCTGATCGGCGGCGCCGTGTCGCCGACCACCGATCCGATGGACGTCTTTCGCGATTTCATGGCCGTCCCCGACGTGCTGGCGACAAGATGGAGCGACTTGCAGCGGGACATGCAGGCGGGCGGCGTTCGTGACCCGCGGCTGGCCGTAACCGAACTACAGATGTTCGCGCGACTGGGGCCCGGCGACGGCAACAGGCTCACTCGCGACAATCTGGTCAACCCGGGGACCCTTGCCGAAGCACTTTACGACGTGCTGATTTACCACCATGCGATTCGGCTCGCGCCGCTGGTGGAGATGGTGACGCACTCGGCGACGGTCAATCACGGCGGCGGCCTGCGGAAGGAGCGGGAGCGGGTCTATGCGAATCCGTGCCACTGGGCTCAGGCGGGCTTTGCCGATTTCGCGGGTGCGCGGCCGGTTGCGGTGGAGATGACTTCACCAAAGGAAAACGCGCCACGAGTCCTGGCAGAGCTGAAAAGAGCAGTCGCAGAATGCAGCTTCGAGACGATCGACGCCTTGGCAGCGCTGGCTGGCGACGGCAGCCTTTTGCTGTCGATCGTCCATCGAGGCTCGGCGGGACCGCTGCGGTTGGTGGTCCAGATCGAAGATTTCAATGCTGGACCGCAGGCCGAGCTGCATCGGCTCTCCGCCGAGGTGCCCTGGGCGGCCAACACTCTGAAATCGCCCGAGGCGGTTCGGCCTTTGGAATCGGCAGCGGAAATCCGCCAAGGAAAGCTCTTTCTGGAAGTGAATCCGTTTACGTGGCTCCGCGTGCGGATTCCAAGAACGCCCGAGAAATGACGGAGAACGTGTCTTGAAAATCTCCCCTCTCCCGACCCAAGGTTGGCCGGGAGAGGGGACCAATTTGCAGACACGCTCTTGGTTGTGAGCCATTCCGTCGAGAGCCGCTCAATACTCCCGGTCGGTGGTGATTCCCGGCTGCGGCACGGGATACCTGCCTTCGGTGTCGGCCAATAGTGGCGCGGGAGAATCCATCGTCAGCTTGTCCACGTCCGGCGCCATCTCCTGCTCGCAACCGAGCATTTGGTCGAACGAGATTTCCCTGCCGGTATGCGCCGCCATCCGGCCCATGGAGGTCACGAGGCTCGCTTCGACGCCGCGCCGCACCTCGTTGTAAGGCTTGTCGTTGCGGATGGCGTCCACCAGGTCGTTCCACTCATTTTGGTAGGCGTTCTTTTCTGCCGGGGGAGTTTGGGACGTCCAGATCGCGTCCTGCTTCGACGTGCCAAGGCCTTTGAACGTGGCGGAAGGTCCCCCTTCATCGCCGTGCTTGGAAATGATTGCCGTGCCTTTCGTGCCGTGGGCAAAACTCCTGTAAATCTGGTCGCAGCCGGACATGCAGCGCCCATCCATGATGAACTTCGTTTCATCGGCAAACGTATATTCCACGGTATAGGCGTCGAAGTTTTGATCGACATACGCAACGCCTTGAGGACTCTGCCGATAATGGCGGCCGCCGAGGCCCTGGGCTTTGACCGGCCAGGCGCCCTTCATCCAACAACAATGGTCGATGATGTGGATGTAGTAGTCGCTGAAAACTCCGCCGCTGGCCCAAATAAAGCTGTGAAACTTCTGTATCTGCCACAGCAACTCGCTCATGCCGGCCGGTTTCGGCAAGGTCCCCGCCGATCCGCCCTCCATGCGGTAGCCGCGCATCAGGACGATTTCGCCGATTTCGCCGTCGTGAATGCGGTCGGCCAGCTGTTCGAGCCACCGGGCGTGACGGGACATCAACCCCACCCCCGCCTTGAGATTTTTCGCCGTGGCCTCATCCGCGAGCTTGAACATTTTGTGGGAAGTCGGAGCGTCCGCCGTGAGGGGTTTTTCCATGAAGACGTTCAACCCTTTTTGGATGGCGTAGGCGAAATGCACCCAGCGGAAAGCCAAGGGCGTGGCAAAGATGGCGATGTCGCCCGGCTTCAGGCAATCCATTGCCTTTTGGTAGGCGTCGAATCCGATGAATTGACGATCGGGCGGCACGTCAACCTTATCGCCGTATTTCTTCGTCAGGTTCTGATGGCTGGACTTGAGGCGATCCGGAAAGACATCGGCCATGGCAACCAGCTTGAGAGGTCCGTATTTGACCGACAGGGCATCGCCCGCCGCACCGGTGCCTCGGCCGCCGCAGCCGACCAGCGCCACCTGGATGGTGTTGTTCTCGCAGGCATGGACGTTGGGGATCGCGACGCCGGCCAGAGCCGCGGCCGCGGCGATTCGCCCGGTGTTCTTCAAAAACTGGCGACGTGACGCGGCACCGTTCATGTTTCCGTCCATTGCTTGGTTCCTTCGGTTGAAGTGGGGATCGAGTGACTTGATCTTGCAGAACCGCCGGGCTCTACCAGTGCGAATGCCTTCTTCATCGCGGCGGCCACCGTTTCCAGGGCCTGATCGCGAGGCAGGTCGCGCAGGTTCGGCCGGAACGGCTCGGCCGCGATCGGACCGTCGTAGCCGATGGTCACCAGCGCGCCGAGGAAGCCCGCCAGGTCGATCACGCCGGTCGCCGCGGGCAGGTCGCGGCGGTCGTCGAGCTGCTCGTCCACGGGGATGCCTTTCGGGGCGTCGTTGAGGTGGCAAGAAACGATGTCGCCGGCGCGCACCGACAGGATGTCGGCCGGCGTCTCGTGGGCGGTGTACCAATGCCAGCTATCGAGCGTCAATCCGACGTTGTCGCATCCGATCTCGGCGAGCAAGTCCTTCATTTCGGCCATCGTGTGGATGAACGGGAAGCGACCCCTGGACCACAAAGTCTTTGGGCCGACGTATTCCAGGCCCAACGGCAGGCCGTCATCGCCAAGGGTCTTGGCCACCTCGCGGAGCCGGGCGACATGTTGACGGAAATTGGCCATATACGTGAGCGTCTTGTGGACGGGGGCAAGCCACGTGCCGACCCGCGTCACGCCCGCGCGACGCAGCGTGTTGGCAAACTGGGGCAGTCCCTTGATCGAGTCCCGGAACGCCTGGTCGCCGGCGCGAAACTCCACCGGCAGGCCCTCCGCCGCCCAAGCGAGATTCTTGGCCTTCATATCGGCCAAGAGTTCCGCCAACGAGTCATCGGACAAACCGGCCAGATAGCGGGCCGACGGCGCCACCGCCTCGAAACCGTAGCGAGCCGCCAATTCGATTTCCTCTCGCGGCGTGGCTCGTACGCCGACCATCCCGCACGACAGGGCCATCGTAAACTTGCGCTTTGGCCGAGGCTCGTCGGCCAACAGGCGGGACGCCCGCGCGACGGCGGAGGCGCCAAGACCGGCGGCTGCCAATTGGAAGAACGATCGGCGGGTCAGAATGGCGATCATCGAGCTACGCTCTTTGTGGGAATGAGAACGTCGGCAGGCAGGCGGGCTTGGGTCGCACGGGCCAAAAAACGGCGCACGTCGCGGCGCATCTGCCCCACTAGAATAACCTCAAGCGGCGCACGCCGCAACAGCCCGCCACATCGTCTAGAGCGGCTCTCACCCCTGTTTTGCTCGAATTGGATCGACTATGCTATTCGTCTGTTGGAAAGCGGCTCGCCAAATTGCATTCCGAGAACGAGTTCTCAGAAACTGCCAGTCATGAAAGCAAGTCTCCCGGTGCCCCTGTTGTCGGTCATCAAGAGATCGTTGCTGGCGCTGTCCGCGGTGTCGTTGGCGGCACTGGTGTCTCATTCCCATGTTCTCGCGGCCACCCCCGTTGACATCTTTCAGGACATGGAGAGCGGCGATAAGGACGACCCGCTCACCTCGGCCCTTATGAACGCTTCCAGTCACGGCGGCGAATCGACGTGGACCGTCGAACGCGGCAAGATGTGGGTTTCGATGAATTATCACAGGGACTTGCCCGGGCCGGTAGTCGTCAACGGCACAACCTACAACGGCACAGGCGGCAGCCGTTCCTGGACCGTCAATGACAGTCGTGCCAATAATTATGTCGTGGGGACTCTGGCGGGGAATTACTCCAAGCTGACAATTGCTTGTCACTACACTCCGGGGGCGACGACGGTCCTCCCCTACAACAGTTTTGACCACATCGTCGTCTTGGGCGACGAAGTCTTCATGTGCATGGGGCTTGTCTATCAAGGCGGCGCTCATGGAGTTGGCCTCTATCTGGAAGTTGAGAGTTGCGTTGAGCACTACAAGTCAACCGACAGTCCTCCCGTCACGCCGATTGTCGCCGGCAAGACCTACTGGATCAACATGCATTTCGACGGGCCTGCGGGGCTTAGCTATCTGGCGGTCTACGACGCTGATAACGGCTACGCGCAAGTCGGAAAGACCGTGCAAACCGCGTCCTTGAAGAACTCAACGTTGGGCCGCGGCGTTCGCGTTGGCCGAGCCGATTCTCACGGAGACAATCTCGGCTCCACGGCACGAACCTATTTTGACAACATTCTCATTGACTACACAAACGCGGCATTTCCGTTGATTCCTCGCGGCGGCAGCCAACCGCCAATCGCGGCGCCGGCAGTGCAGCAGTTGAAACAGGGCGGCTGAGACGCGGAGAAGTAAGTCGGCTGCTCGTTAGAGATTCGATCGACCGTCCGCCAAGTGCCCCTGCGAAGAGAAAAGCGGCCTCCCGTCAGCAGTAGGCCCGGAACTGTCGTTTCAAGCCGGAGATGGCCTTTGACGTCCAGGTGGCCAGCAGTGTCGTCTGCAAATCTTCCGTGGCCCGTTCTTCGGCCAGGAGCAGGCCTTCCAGAAAGGCCCTCTCCTCCACCGTCGCGGATTTCGCCAGCAAATCCTGAAACAGCCTCTTGGCCGTAGCGTGGTCATTTACTGTTCCCAGGAGATCCTGAAAGAGCGTCACTTGGGGATAGAGTTTCCTGCGGAAGGCCGAGTCGAAGGCTACGGCCACGATCTCCATCGTGTACCGCAACTTCTTGGTGCGGATACGAAGTGCGTGGAGCGATTCGGCAGTGGTCAGATCGGATGCGGCGGCCTTGAAGAACTTCCTGACGACGGGGGCGAGGTACTTGGCAGCCTGCCGTCCAAACCGCCGTTTGCCGTCGCCGCGGTGGTTGGATGCGACGTCCTCGAGCAGCTTGTCGATTTTTTGCTCGTAGCCGGCGGCTTCGATCTCCTGGCGAACCGCGACGATCGGCCCCTGCAATTCTCGGCGCCGGGCCTTGATTTGTTCAAAGATCCTGCCCGATATTCCCGCGCCGGTGCCGCCGGAGAAACGATCGGCCATCACGTCCCAGTTGCGCGCTTCGTCGGCGGCGAGGCGGATTCGACGCAGCCAATCCCGCAACGACTCGATCTCGACCTCCGCCATCAACCCTGAAAAGACCTTCACCGCTTCAACGGCCCGTCGTACGGCGATCCGAAGCTGATGCACATACTCGACATCGTCATCGCTCTTCTCCGCGGCCAACGGAAGAGTACGACAAATGGCTTTCAGCCGCGCATCGAGAACTCGCCCCGCCACCTCACAAACGGATTGATCCGGCGAGATCCCCGCGATCCATTTGCCGTCGGGCGGCGCAACGATTGGCTCTGCTTCCAGAAGTTCTTGTTCGGCCATGGCAGCTTACCCCCTCGCTGGCTGATAGGGATTGCTCCTTCCCTCCAACAGGCCGACTCCTTCGGCTTGCCCTGTGATTTGCAACCGGGTCAACTCCCGTGGCGACTTACCGCGTGGCGTGTAACCGTTCACAGCCAGGGGGACAGTCCCATTTTCGCGGCCGTTGGAACCACGCCCAACCGTGCGAAAGTCACGCTGGCCGCGAAAATCGGGACAGTCCCCGTGAACGGTTACCGTGGCGTTTGCCACGGGCTGCCGACACCGCCAACGTGAAGCTCCAAATATGCAACCGCTGGGCAGCCACGAACATCGGGAAAACCAGTGAGTCGCAGTAGAAGAATGTTGCACTCGACGCTAGGGAAATCACCGCCCTTGGCGCGTGAGACAGGCCAACGTGGCGCCGCTTGCGGCCGCCGTCTTGATCGCGGGCGCGAATCCTTGGGCGCGACGGTACTTGACGATCACCGCCGGCCGAATAGGCTGATAGGCAGTGGATGGCGCTCGCAAAGAAGCACCCGGAGTGCGCAGCAACCATGACGTCCCCTGAATCTGCTCCGCTGGTGGTCCGCGGTTGTTGCCACGTGTACTACGCGCTCGATATCGGTTTTTCGGTCGATCTGAAGCACTGTGCGGGCCTGATGCGGGAGGCCTGCGAGGGGGAGGCGGGGCAACGTCATGCACGGGCACCGACCTACTTGAATCTCCGCCCCGCTCCCGTTCACATCCGCCAGACGATCGAGCCGATTCGAGGGCCGACCTTTGTGTCGGAGAACCAGGTCTCGATCAAGATTTACGACTTCGGCGCCGTGTCGGTGGAATACCGCGTCCCCCTGGCGGGAACGTTCGACGAGATTGCCGTGCTCAGCAGCGAGTTGTACGACAACCGGCAATTTGCCACCGACGCCCGGGCTCGGGCCGAATCGCTTCTGGCGGCCATCCGCCCGTCCGTGCGACGGGCCCAGATCCGCGAGGAGGCCGAGGATTACCTCATCTTCGCGATTCCGTCTCTCGGCGACGGCCGCCGGGACCTGAAGGACATTCTCCGCGACAACAGGCAAGTTCTGGCCCAAGTGCTCAGCAGCAACACCGAAGCGCTTTCCCGCCAGCAACAGCGGGAAGAACTGTCGAAACGCATCGCCTATTACGGCGACGACATGACGATCATCACTTGGAACGCCGCACTCGTCTTCGGCGCGCACATGGAGGATGTGTTGACCGTGCTCGAACTGGCCAACGTCCAGTTGCGCGAGCTCCACTACCTTGACGATCAACTCGACGACAGCCTGCAGGAATCCTACGACATTCGCGCTCGGGCCAGCAGCGTCAAGGCATCGATGCAGCGCATCCGGGAGTTGATGCTCGACGGCCAGGCCTTCAGCGAGGCGGTGACCAACGCGTTCAAGCCGTTTCCCGACGCGTTCCTGGCCCGCATCTACGCGCTGGCTTCCCGGCGCTGGGGCTGAGCCACTGCAACCAGAGCATCAAGGACAAGCTGCACTTGCTCAACACGCTCTACACGACGCTGGCCGACCAGGCCGATCACAAACGCTCGGTGCGTCTGGAGTGGATCGTGATTATTCTCATCCTGATCGAGATCATCATCGGGTTCTCGGAGAAGCTTTTGCCGCTGCTTCATCGCGGCTAGGCCCTTCCTCCGCACGGGCACCCCGTTGCTTGCCTCGCCTGATCGCCCGCGCGGACGGCCGTCAGCCGTTTGCCGATCGGCCTAAGGCCCGCCTCCCCCTTCGATCGGCATTTATCGAACTTTTCGCCCAGCCGTCGCCTTAGTTGCCAGGCGTCCGCGATCCTGATTGCGGGACGTATAGAATAACCAGAGGAGCAGCGAAGGCGCGATTTCGCCTTTGGTGCCGGGCGATAGAAAGGAGAAGTGCCGGCATGGCAGACACGAACGATCCGCGTGGCACGCGCGGAACCCGCAACGCCGGCTTCTGCCGAAGCAGTGCCTCATGAAGCGACGCGTAGTCTCCCGGGCGAAAGCGACCACCATGCCGTTGGGCCGGAGCCTCCTGCCGCGGCGAAAACGAATCCTCCCCACGACGGCCCGCCAAACGCCAGGGGAGCGAAGCCGCCGTCACATCGCCTGCGACGATGGTTGCTGGTGCACGCGATCGTCGCCGCCCTGGCGATCGGCGGATACTTTCTGACGCTGTGGGTCGTCACGGCATTGAACACGGTTTCGACCGATGATGCGTATGTGAACGGCCACGTTACCTTCGTGGCCCCCCGGGTCGTCGGCCAGGTGATCAAGGTTTTGGTTGACGACAACTATCGCGTGAAGAAAGGGGAGTTGCTCGTGCAACTCGATCCGGAGCCGTATCAGGTGCAGGTGGCGATCAAGAAGGCTGCCGTGCAAGCCGCCGAGACGGACCTGGCGGCGGCCCGGGCCCAAGTGCGCGGCCAGGTGGCCCAGGCGCGGGCCAACCGCTTCAAGCTCGAACACGCCATCGAGGATGTGGACAACCAGGTCGCCAATCTGCGCGCCAGCGTGGCGACTCTCAAAAGCCGAGAGGCGACGCTGCAACTGGCGCAGGCCAATCTCACCCGGGGCGAAAAACTGTTTTCCAGCAGGACCATCAGTCAAGAAGACCTCGACCTGCTCAGGGAATTGTTCAAGGTCGGGGAGGCGGGCGTCAACCAGGCGTTGCAGTCGGTCTACGCGATTCGCGTCAGCCTCGGCCTGCCCATGAAACCTGCCCCAGGCGAAGACCTGACCGAGGTGCCGCCCGACCTCGACCAGACGTTCTCCACGGTTCGCCAGGCCTTGGGAGAATTGCTCTACAGTGCGTCCCAGTTTGGTTACGTCGCGGCCTCGTGGACCGCATCGCCGAAAGAGGCGATCGAGTCGTTCTACAAGCAGGATCCCGAGGGAAACCTCAATCGCATTTATGAACGGCTTATTCCCCAAGCGCCCGCGATCAAGCAAGCCGAGGCCAAGCTGCTCCAGGCGCGCCGCGACCTCGATCAGGCCGAACTGAACCTCCGCTACTGCGACATCGTCAGCGAGATCGACGGCGTGGTGACCAGCCGCGATGTCAACCCCGGCAACAACGTCCAGGTGGGGCAGAGCCTGATGGCGGTCCGCTCGCTTACGGAGATCTGGATCGACGCCAACTTCAAGGAAACGCAATTGGCCAACCTGCGCATCGGCCAGCGCGTGCGCTGCGAGGTGGATATGTACGGCACGCGGCGAGAGTTCGAGGGCCGCATTACCGGCTTCACCATGGGCACCGGTCAGACCCTTTCGCTGCTGCCGCCGCAGAATGCCACGGGCAACTTTGTGAAGATCGTCCAGCGGCTGCCCGTCCGCATCGAATTGACCAACTACGACCCCGACAAGCAACCCTTGTTCGTCGGTTTATCGGTGGTCCCCTACGTCTATTACAAGGAAGCGCCCAGGGGGCCGAATGCCGGGGATGTGCTGCAACCGCTGATGCCACCGACGCCGATGCCCACCGCGTCGGTCGGGTCACTCCCTGCCGCCGGAGCGAGACCACGGAACCAGTAAAGGTTGATCGGAGGAGGTGGCCTCATGAGCACCGTGGCGCTTGCTCCCTCCGCGGTCGGCCATCGGGCGGTCAACCCCTGGCTGGTCGCCGTCGCCGTGGTCGTCCCGACGTTCATGGAAGTGGTCGACACGACGGTGGCCAACGTGGCTCTGCGCTACATTGCCGGCGGGCTGTCGGCGGCGGTGATCGACAGCGAGTGGGTCATCACCAGCTATCTGGCCGCCAACGCCTTCGTCCTGCCGATCACGGGCTGGCTTTCCGCCCATTTCGGCCGCCGCAACTATTTTCTGCTGTCGATTGCCGTCTTCACCGTTGCCTCAGGCCTGTGCGGCATGGCCGCCACGCTGCCGCAACTGATTCTGTTCCGCGTGCTCCAGGGACTGGCCGGCGGCGGACTCCAGCCCTCCACCCAAGGCGTGCTATTGGACAACTTCCCACCCGAGAAACAGGGCGCGGCGATGACCATGTTCGGCATTGCCGCCCTGTTAGGCCCCGTCGTCGGCCCGACGCTCGGCGGCTGGCTCGTCGACACTTATAACTGGCGCTGGATCTTCTACATCAACCTTCCCGTGGGCGTCTTCGGCTTCCTGGCGTGCTATGCCTTGTTGGACGACCCGGATTACCTCAAAGCCGAACGGGCGGAGCTGAAGAAGAGGCCGCTGAACTTCGACGGCACCGGTCTAGGCCTGCTCGCACTGGTCATGGCTTCGTGGGAAGTGATGCTCAGCAAGGGGCAGGAGTGGGACTGGCTGGGCGATCCGTTCTGGCGGGTGCAGAGGCTGCTGATCGTCTTCGTGCTCGGGTTGGGCGGCCTGCTTTATCGGGAAATGCGGTTTGCCCACCCGGTCGTCAACTTCCGCGTGCTCGGCGAACGCAACTTCGCCTCTTCCTGTATCATCATTTTTTGCGCCTTCAGCGTATTGTACGCGGCGACCGTGGCCTTGCCGGCCTTGCTCCAGACGCTGTTCGGCTACAATGCCTTTCTCTCGGGACTGGTGCTGTCGCCTTCCGGTGTCTTCTCGATCATCGTGTTGGTGGTTGTCGGCACACTACTCGGTCGCGGGGTCGATGCCCGCTGGCTGATTACGACGGGACTCTTGGTCCTGGCGGCGGGCAGCTACTGGATGGCGATCATGAACCTCCAGATCAGCCCGTGGCAAGTGGTCTGGCCGCGGGTCGTGATGATCGTCGGGCTGTCGTTGATCTTCGCCCCCATCAACGTGGCGGCGTTTCTCTACACCCCCAAACAGCTCCGCGGGGCAGCGGTGGGCTTGTTGGCCCTCTTGCGCAACGAGGGGGGCAGTTTCGGCACCTCGATGGGCCAGACGCTCCAGGAACGGCGCGAGCAATTCCACTTGTCCCGTTTGGGCGACAGCTTGAGCCCGTTGAACCCCCACGTTCATACTTTCCTGGAGAGGGGGCACGCCCTGTTTCTGCAGCACACGGGCGACACGGCCCGGTCGCAGCAGATGACCGTTCAGGCGTTGGCCGACCTCCGCCAGCAGCAAGCCGCGTCGTTGGCGTATTTCGACGTCTTTTATGCATGCGCCGTGTTGGGGACAGCACTCGTTCTGCTGGTGTTCCTCATGAAGCGATCCGTGGCCGAAAAAGGGACTCACGTCGGTGCCGAGTGAAAACGGGGACAGACACCACAACTAATAGTGGTTCGGATCGAGCAATGATACAAGCCGTTGCGGAGCCAGTCCCCGTTTTCATCAGGCCGAGCCAACAGTGGGACCGCCGAGAAACGTGTGCCGGAGAGGCGCCGCCAGCCGGAGGAGCCGTCGAAAACGAACGTCGAATGCCTCCCGAGCAAGAAAATACACTTGACGCTTTCTGAGTATCCGCTACAATAAGAGGATACAACTTCATCCATGTGGGGGGGGTGGTGAGGGGGGGCTTGTAGTTTTCGCAACATTTGTTAACTTTAGCGAGGAGAACAATCATGCGGGGGTACATCCTCATGTCCAAATCGAATGCCGCGAAAGCGTTGGCCACTCTTGTCTGGTTTCTCCTGCTTTCTTATTCCGCCCAAGCAGCGACCATCGAAATTGAGTTCACTTCGTTCCCGGTCCAGTATGGCAACGTCAGCGCGTACATGGACCTCTACGACCAGGCTTCTCCGCTCGGCGGCGGCGTCAACCTCGCCACCGCCTCGCCGATGGGCATCGTGACGGTGTCGTTAGACGACGTCGTCGTCGGTACCTACAGCGCCGGTCAAGTCTATGGTGACCTGCTGGTGTCCGACGTTGGTACGCTGAACAAGACCGGCGCCACACTGTTTGCCGGCGATACGGGCAGCCACGGTCTGAACAATATGTTCGGGTTCGACCTGTTGACTTCCGCAGGCTCGCTTCTGAGCCTCAACTTCAATAATAGCGATATCGGCGGAGAGTATAGAGCGTCTGGCAGCGGCAAACCGATTATCGTGCTTTTCGGCGGCCCGATCAGCTCCATCGTCTCGCAGAACCTGCCCGACAGCCTGCAACTCGGCAGCGACGCTTCGATCTCGTTGAGCGGAACAAACTTCTCCAACGTCACCACATCCGGCAGCGCAGTGACCGGCTTCGACGTTCTGCTGACAGGTACGATCACCGGCAGCCTCGTTCCCGAACCGGGCACAATCACACTGGTCGGCATGGGCTTGCTTGCCGTTGTCGCCTACATGGGTTACGGGCGACGCCGCGCCAACTCCGCCCGGCCCTCGTAGCCAACGCATCACCAATCGCCGCGCAGGCCTGCCGCGGCATCGCCCTGCGGTGGAGATTGCCACGTGCCGAGCGAGGTGGGTTGGGCCGCCTTCCATGCCGCGGCGTCCTCACCGTCAAGCCGAAGCGTCAGACACTTGGCGCTGCCGCCGGCCTTGACGAATTCGCCAAGCGGGCATTCTTCCGTCGCAAACCCCCGCGATCGAAGTTGCCGGTGCAACTCGGGACAACCCGTGTTGGTGATTACCGTCTCTCCCAGCACTACCGCGTTGCAGGCGAAGTGCCGGGCCTCCTCCTCATTGACGGGCAGCAGCTCGTCGATGTGCGCCCGAAGAGCGGCCAGCCCGTAGGCATCAAATGCGGGCGGATAGTAGATCGCCAGACAGGGGGCCACGGGACAAAAACACGTGTCGAGATGGTAGTAGCGGTGATCGACCAGTTCCAGCGGAATGACCTCGCAGCCCAACAGTTCGCCGAGCTCGTGATGGCCGCGGATATCGGTGCGAATGCGATATCCGGCCCAGAGGATCTCGCCGCAGAACAGCGCGTCGCCGGCCCCTTCGAAACAGGCGTCGCCCAGCAACGGCTGCACGCGAAATCCGTGGGCGGCGAACCACCTTCGGGCCACCGCCTCTTCCCGTTGCCGCTGGGCGTATCGAAATCGGGCGGGCACTGCCAAGTCGCCGCATATCAGGGCCGCATTGGCCGTAAACACGAGATCGGGCAGGCCCTCGACCGGCGCCATGCACGAAACGGCGGCTCCGTGCGCCTCGATCAACCTGCGGAGCCGCCGCCATTGGCCGACCGCCGACTCGTGATCCACCTGCCGGCGCCGGTCCATCCAGGGATTGATTTCGTACTCGATGCCGTAATAGTCGGGCGGACACATCAAGACGTGCGGTGATCCGGCCATGAACGTCACGCTCTGGCGGTTTTCAGCAGGGTCAATTCCTCGACCAGCACGCGAAGGAACGGCGCGACGTCGGTGACCAAGCCCACCGTCTGAAACGTTCCCCGATCGGCCAACTTGATGGCGGTGGAAGGATTGATGTCGACGCAGACGACTTTGACGTGGGCGGGCAACAGATTGCCCACGGCGATCGAATGCAACGTGGTGGCCATCATCAGGCAAAACGTCACGCCGTGTAGCTTTTCGCGCATTCGCGCTTGGGCCGCCAGCACGTCGGTGATCACTTCGGGCAGCGGGCCGTCGTCGCGAATGCTGCCGGCCAGCACAAAATCGGTTCCACGGCGGATGCACTCGTACATGATTCCCGATCGCAGCGCGCCCTGTTGGACCGCCGCGCGGATGCCGCCGGCGCGGCGAATGCGGTTGATCGCCCGGAGATGGTGGGCGTGGCCCGCTTCGGCGGGACTTCCCTGGTCGAGATACACGCCCAGGCTCGTGCCGAACAGGGCCTGCTCGACGTCGTGCGCGGCCAAGGCGTTGCCGGCGAACAGCACGTCCACAAAACCCAGTCGGATCATTTGCTGCAAGAACTCGCCGCTGCCGGTATGCACGACCGCCGGACCCGCCACGACCAGCGTCTTTCCGCCCGCATCGTGATTGTCGATCAGTTCGCGGGCGATCTGCCGGATGGCGATCTCTTTCGGCTTCTCGGTCGAGACGGCGCTGCCCATGAACTCGAACGTTTCGGTCTCGCGCGAGCGCTCTTCGGGAAACACGCGAACGCCCGACCGCCCGACCACGATCGCATCGCCGATGCGAACCTCGTTCATGGGCAGGCAGCGAGCGACTCCCCGGGCGGCGTCGACCACGATGCCGCAATCCATTTCCTGGTCGTCGACGGGGACCCATCGGCCCGCCAGTCGAATTTCGGTTCGCTGGTTCGTGGTGCTGTAGAAGCCTTCGGGAAACGCCCGGGCGACGTCGGCCGCCACCAGCCGGCACTCCGAAACGTTGACCGGCGTGGCCCCGTGATCGGCAATCTGCGCAAGGATCCGCTCCAATGCCCGCTGCTGGTCGGCGCGAACCTCGATCAGCGCGTAGCTCGGATCGGTGCGGGCCTGGCCGATCGTGATCTGCTTGATGCGGAAGGCGCCGCCGCCGGAGGTGATGCAATCGAGGATCTTCGGCAGGATCAGGCTGTCGACAATGTGGCCGCGAACCTCCACGTCCTCCAGGTGGACGGCGGCGGGCCGCGACGGGGCGATTACTTGTATGACCATGACAATCCCCACGCAGCCGCAAGCGGTGTCGGAGCGAATCGCAACGGGGGACGAACCGCCGGTCGCGGCTTTACGGGACCGTGGCGAAGCCCCTTGGAATTGTCGCGGGCGAAGGCGCCGAGTCAATGCCGTTAGCGGCGGGCCCGCTTCCAGAACTCGTCGCGCAAGGCCAGAATGTTTTCCGGCGGCACGTCGTACTGGATGTTGTGCACCTGGGTGAAAACCAGAAACGCGTCGGGGCCGAACTCGTCGAGCCGTTGCCGCACGTCGGCGCGCACGATCTCCGGATCGGCCGCATTGAGCGCGTGTTGCGTGTCGCAACCGCCGCCCCAGAAGGCGATGTCGCCCCCGAACTCCCGCATCAGGTCGCGCGGGTTCATGCCCTTGGCGCTCACTTGCACCGGGTTCAAGGCGTTGACGCCCATCTCGATCAGAAACGGAATGTACTTGGCCACCGCGCCGCAAGAGTGCATGATCACCTTCTTACCGTGCGACTTGATCGTGGCGACCAACTCGGAAACGAACGGGAAAATCATCTCCCGGTAGAGTGCCGGCGAGATCAGGCCCGACTGTTGCGTGCCGAGGTCGTCGCAGAGCAAGGCGGCGTCAAACGAGTCGCCGATGGCCCGGCAAAAGGCATCGACGCGACTCATATACGCCTGGTGCAGCTTGGCGAGGACGGCGTGGGCCAGGTCGTGGTCGGTCATCAGATCGACGAAGAACTGCTGGAAGCCGCGCATCACCTGCCCCGCCTGCAAGTAATGCAGGTTCCAAAGGGTGACGACCGCCCGGCTGGTCGACTGATACTGTTGCCGGGCCCGCCGGGCCATATCCTCCAACGGCTCGTCGTAGGCCGCCGGATAGTCCCATCGCTCGAACAGATCGCCGAATTGGTCCAGCTGCGCCGCCGACTTGACGTGTGCCAGGGGCGGTGCCGGGATCGAAATAGCACGCGTCGGCGGCTCGCCGGGCCGCAATGCCGCCCCGGTCGCCGCGGACGACCGACGAGCCGTCGGGCAAGTCTTCCACCGCGAACGTCTTGGGGACGACCAGGTCGACGCCGAACGGGGCCTTCCAAATCTTCTCTTCTCGCGAAGCGAAGAACAGCGCCTCGACGTCGGTGCCAAGATAATCCTGCACGTCGGCGTCCAATTCGGCGATCAGTTGCGTAAGGCATCCACAGCGCACCGGGCCGGTGCGAAGCCCCAGTTTCCGCCGCAGCCGGTCATACGCCAGCGCGTGGATGCCCGAGCAGTCGGTGCCGCCGAAGTCCAGCGGGATGCAATCGGCCCGCTGCCGGCTAAGTGTCTTCAAAACGCGCTCTCTGCCTGTCATGCCATGACTCCCGCCGCCAGCTGCCAGCCCTACCACACTTTCAAACTCAACGGGCCGGAGCCGGGGTTCTCGAACGGTCCCACCGTCGGGTTGGCCGCGTTCCTTTTCTTGCCGAAATAATCGCTATCGCATTTCCACGGCGAGCCGTCGGGATTCTCCAACGGAAGGTCCGTAATCTTGAAGTTGCCCAACAACCCGGTCGTGACCGGCGTGGCGCTGGCATTCTGCACGGCCGGCCCCAAGGTCAAGTGCAAATACAGGTTGCCGCCGTCGTCCAGGAGTTTCACTCGGGGATCGACGTCCGCCTCGACGATCGGTTTTTCTTCCTGGGCGTAAGGCCGAGCGCCATGGTAATAGACATTGCCGCCGGTTTGCAGGGGCGCCGGGCGGGCGTCATACACCCACAACCCGTATCCATTGGCAGCCTGAGCCGCCGTGCGGGCCGACGGGGCAGCCGACTCGCCGGCGCCGATGAAGATGTTGTTGTAGAACCGGTTGTCGCCCCCCTTGACGCTCACAAGCCCGGCCAGCGCGGTCGAGTGCGGCGGATGGTACGGCGTGGACCGCGAAAGCTCCGGCTGACTAACAATTCTCCCCGCCATCAGATTGTGAACGTACGCGCCGCCTTCGGACACGTCCCGTACGCTGATCGTGGACAACAGCAGGTTGTTCTCCACCAGAAACGGCCCATGGTCCACTTCGACGAACAAATCTTCCAGGTTGTCGTGGAAGAGGTTTCCCGAAACCTGCGTCCCCTGGGCCATCCAGTCGAGCCACAATGCCGCGGCAGGTCCGATCGATGTGGTTATGGCGGATCACCACGTCGATGGCGGCGTGGAACTTGATGCCCGCCATCTCGGCGCCGGTGAACAACCGCCGCACGTGGATGTCATAAATGACATTGTCGCTGATGACGCTGAACGCGGCCCCCAGGCTGCCGACGATGCCCGCCTGCTCGCAATTCGAGATCGTGTTGTTGCGGACGACGTGGTGGCCGATGGTTTCCTTGTTCCAGCCGTTCTCCAGGCGCGCTGGATCGTCTTGACGTAGCCCTCGGCGCGATTGGCCGACGTGTTGTCCCACTGATCGCCATACTTGCCCAGCGCGATCCCGGAGCAAATCGAATGGCTGACCACGTTGTTCTCGATGATCCAGCCTTTACTCCAATGCGTGCCGATCAGTCCGATCTGTTCGGCGGTGGGCGGCGCCCAGGGAGTGGCCGCGTCGCGGAGCGTCAGTCCGCGCACGGTGATGAAGTTGATGCCCGGCTTCTCCGGATAGAACACTGTCCGCCGCACGTTGATCTCCACCCGCGCCTCGTTGGGATTGACCGCCACGAACTGCGCCCAGATCGTCGTGTTGTCGTTGTCGACCTCGGCGAACCAGAGCGGCGTGCCTTGCGGGGGATTCAGCACATCGTCCCGCCTGGCCGCCTCGGCCAGCCACTCGCCATCGAGATAAACGGCCCCCGTGTGATGCGGACGCCCTTTGGCATTGAACCAGTCGCCGTGGAGAAGATCGCTGTAGGGGTTGAAACCGCCGAAGAAGGAATTCGGAATGGTCGCCTTCCAAAGGTGGTCCTGCACTTTCTCCCAATTCTTGACGACTTCCGACCCTTTGATCTCCACCTTTTCGCCCGGCGCCGCCTGATAGACGATGCGTTTCTGGTCCGATTCTCCGCCGCGCGGCGGCGTGATGCGTTCGCGATAAACGCCTTCATGCACGGTGATCACATCGCCCGGCTGGGCCAGTTGGGCGGCGTGCTGGATCGTGCGGAGCGGAGCCGCCTGTGTGCCGGGGTTGGCGTCGTTGCCGCTTTTGGCCACGTGAAACTCGGTGGCATGGCCCGCAGTCGGCCCCAACAGCAGAGCGGCCGCACAGGCCATCAGTGTGTGTCGCGTCGTGTTCTTCATGGGCGGATTCTCTTTCATAATGCAGGCGGGCGACGTGTGGATCGCACCGAGCAATTCGCAGCCGCCCATTGTAGTGCCGTCCAACCGCGTCTCACAGTGCCCCTTGGCTCGACAGCAACAAGGGAATGGTCAACGGCCAGGTCGGGAGAAGTTCGGCAATCCGCCGCGGCGGGCAAGCCCACCGGCTAAACGTCGCAACCTGCAACCGCCGTAATCGGTTACGTCCGCCGGGTCAGGTTCCGCGCTTGCGTCCTCTCCGCGGCGGCGTATACTTCCGAGCAGCCCCTTTTGGGACTGCGCGGCGCCAAAGCTGGAGTTTCCTTGCCTCCCCGGAGAGCAGCCAGACGTGAACACTGCAACCATCGCCCCCGCACTGGACAGGCCGTTAGCACAGGAACACCGTCATGCGTTGATGCTCGCTAACGAGCGGGCGAAGAAAATCCGCAAGGCGGCCGGCGTTGCCGCCTTCAACGGATGGGTGACCGGCATCTTTGCCGCCTGTTCCGCGCCGTTCGTTTTCTTGGACATTACGACCGTCTTCATCACCGTCGGATTATCCGTCATCGCGTACAATGAGTTTCGGGGACGCAAGGGGCTGCTGCGGTTCGATCCCTCGTCGCCCACGATGCTCGGCTGGAACCAGGTCGGGCTGATGGCGATGATCGTGGCGTACTGCGTGTGGATGCTCATCACGGGACTGACCAGCTCAGGCCCGTTTGCCGCCGAAGTTGCGACAAATCCCGAACTTCGCGACGCACTTGCTTCGTTTCGCCAGTTCGATCATCTGTACAAGGATCTTGTCATCGCCGTCTATGGAACCGTTATCGTGCTCACCGCGATCTTCCAGGGCCTGAATGCGTTGTATTACTTCACTCGTCGCGAACTGGTCGAAGCCTACGTGCAAGAGACTCCCGAGTGGGTGCTCGACGTGCAGCACATGATGACCGCGAACTAGCCCGTAGGTCAGGCACGCCGTGCCTGACATGGCGATCTGCCCCGGGGCGGTCAGGTACGGCGTACCTGACCTACTTTTGCTAGCCTGCCGACGCCGCGAGCTTGTCGATCTCCTTACGCCGCGGCGCCGACGGCTGCGCGCGAGGCGCGTCACGGAAATGGCTGCCGCCGCATTGGCGAAGCGCACGGCCTGCGGCAGCGCCTGCCCCTCGGCAAGCGCCACGGCCAGGGCTCCGTTGAAGACGTCGCCCGCCGCCGTGGTGTTCGACCGCCCGCATCTTGAAGCCGCGGACAAGTTTCCGCAGCCCCTCGGTGGCCACGAAAGCGCCCCGCGATCCCAGCGTGATGATCACCGTTTGCACGCCGCGCGCCAGCAGCCGGTCGGCAGCCTGCCCGGCCGACTTCTCGTCTTCGACCTTGATGCCGGTAAGCAGTTCGGCCTCGGTTTCGTTGGGGGTCAAGATCGAAACCAGGCGGAGCAGATCGTCGGGCAGCGGTTGGGCGGGGGCGGGATTGAGGATCACGCGCACGCCGGTTTTCGCGGCAATCCTGGCTGCCGCCTGCACCGTCGGCAGCGGCGTTTCGAGTTGCATCACCGACGCGGCGGCGGCGGCGATCGACGCAGCGGCCCTTTTCACGTCGGCCGGCGAGAGGCTGGCGTTGGCCCCCGGCGCCACGGCGATGCTGTTCTCGCCGTCCTTGGCCACGAAGATCAGCGCCACGCCCGAAGGGGCCGCCTTGTCGCGCACGACGTGTTCCACGTCGATGCGGTCCTTGACGAAGCCGGCGACGGCCTGGTCGCCGAACATGTCGCCGCCCACGCGGGCCACGAGCGTGACGCGTCCGCCGGCCCGAGCCGCGGCGACGGCCTGGTTGGCCCCTTTGCCGCCCGGCGCGGTCACGAATTCGCCGCCGAGGATGGTTTCGCCGGGCCGCGGAATGCGATCCAACTTGATGATCATGTCGGTGTTGGAACTGCCGACGACGACGATCGCTTTCTTTGTCATGACGTTGGACCTATCATTCAGAGTTTGGAGGCGATCAGAATCGCCGAGCCCGAGCAGGTAGAAGGCGAACATCGCCGCCAGGAACTTGTCGGTGCCGGGCGGGGCGTCTTTGAATTCCTTCCAGATGAACACGCCCCAGAACGCGCCGACCATCGTCGCCCCCTGGCCGAGGCCATACGACAGCGCCGGACCGGCCGTCGGCGCGGCGATGATGCTGAAGCTCATGCCGATGTTCCAGATCACTCCGCCGAGAATGCCGATGAGGTGCAGCCGGGTGTTGCCCTTGGTGAAGTAATCGCCGAACGGCACCGGCTCGCCCGTGAGCGGGCTGGATCATCATGATCGTGTTCCAGAGGAAGTTCGACGCCAGCAGGCCGGCGGAGAACACCACGATGGCCGTATAGGGACTGAGCTTGCCCGCTTCCAGGGCTTGCGTGGCGGGGTCGATCTTGCCCATCGACTGGGCGACGAAACTGTAGAACCAGCCCATGAGCAAGCCCGCCGCCACGGAGAGGACGATGCCTTTCACCGGCGTTTTGCGCGCCGCGGCCGGCCAGCCGCTTGTAGGCCAGCGCATCCAGCACGATGGCGACGATGATGCTGCCGACGCCCAGGGCGAGCATCGGCACGTTGCCCGTCGGGTTGACCAGGTAGGTCGTGATGACGCCCAGCACCAGCGCCAGCCCGACGCCGACGGGAAAGGCCACGGCCAGGCCCGCGATGTCGATGGCCGCCACCAGCAGGATGTTCGAGAGGTTGAAGATCACGCCGCCCGAGAAAGCCGAGCCGAGCCATTTGCCGTCGGCTTGGCGCAGATCGGCGAGGAAGCCGCGCCCGCCGCTGCCGGTGCTGCCCAGCGTGAAGGCCAAGAGCCAGCGCCAGCAGCAGCACGCCGATGGCATAGTCCCAATAGAAGAGCTGGAAACCGCCACTCCTTGCTGGCGAGCTTCTGGGTGTTGGCCCACGAACCCCAGCAGAGCATCGTAACGACGCACATCGTCACGGCCAAGGGATACGACTGAACGATCAGCATGTTGGGTTCCTTCGTACTGTGCGGCGCCTCGCCGGCGTGTCTCCGCAGTCTTCCCCATTCTCATTTCGCCGAATCGGCCGCCCGATCGACGACGCAGCGGAAGCCGAGCATGGGGCTGCGGTCTTTCGACGGGGCCATCAGCAGGTACTTGCCGTGCTGGTCCAATCGCGTATTGTGCGGAAAATACCACATCGAGCCGTCGGGCCGGTAATAACCGCCGCCGCGTACCACGGCCGCGCGCGTGTGCTCGTCCACATACTCGTCGGTCCACTGCCAGACGTTGCCTACCAGATCCATCACGCCGAATGGGCTGGCGCCCTTGGGATAGGCATCGACGTCGGTGGGCTCGCGCAGCTCGCGGCCGGACTCGGGATTGGGCAGCGCGGCCGGATCGGCGTCTTGCCCCAGGGAAAAAGCCGGCCGTCGGTGCCCTGCGCCGCGTACTGCCATTCCCATTCGTGCGGTAGGCGTTTTCCGGCCCAGGCGGCGTAGGCCCTCGCGTCTTCCAACGAAACCCAGGTGACCGGCTTGCGGTCCTTGCCCTGACGGATAGGTCCCGCCTTGCCAGCTCTTGAGAAAGTTGTGGTCGTCCTTGGGCTTGTAGCCCGAGGCGTCGAGAAACCGCTTGAACTGGGCGTTGGTGACCGGGTACTTGTCGATGAAGAAGCCTTGAATGTCCATCTCCTTGTCATGATGGCGGTGCGGAACGTCTTCCCAAGGGTATTGGAAGTCAACGCCCGGATTGTTGTCCCCTTCGATCTCCACACCGGCAACCTTGAAGCGATAGGAGCCGCCACGGACCAGGACCATGCCTTCGGCCGGCTCCTGGGCCGGCGCGGTCGGCGGAATGTCGACGATCGCCTGTCGCAGGCAGTTCCATTGAGCCGACAGGTCGGCCAACCGAGTCTTCGCCCGGTCGCGCATCCGTGGCAGGAGAGCAGCGACCCGTTCGGGCGGCGCACCCGCCTCGACGGCCAGAATCGCCCCAAAACCGTGCCGCTCGATTCCAAAACGGAGGGTAGCCGCGGCGCCCGCGGAGGCCGTCAACTCGACGCCGTTCCACAAATCATAGAAATGCGCGCCGGCCGTCGCGGGCACTTCAAGTTGCGGCCCCGTTACATCGCGGTCGCTGCGGTTGACCAGCACCACAGCGTTTGTCCCCGCCCGGGGAAACGACTGGCATAGACTCCGGCGGCGGCTTGCAGGGTGGGGAAATGCGGCTGCCACTCCGCGCTGGTGAGCAACTCAGGCACGGCGCGCTCGATCATGGCGATTCGTCGCACGGCTTCCGCGTCGCGCGGCGTGAGCTGGTTCCAGATGCCCCACACGTTCTCCCAGGTCTCGTAGCCCACGCCATTGAAGAAAGCCGACTGCAGGCCGTCGGTGCGATTCTTTGCCCAACGCTCGCAGACGTTGATCATGTGCCGCGGCTCGATCCACTTGTATTTGCTCACCACCGGGATGGGCTGATATTGCCAGTAGCCCCAGCCCATGTTGTTCCAAGCGAGCACGGCTTCATTTCCCAGGGCGCACTCCGGTTCGAGGACCAGCGGGTGGCCGCAGTCGTCGGAAGCGGTGCGGAACTCGCGGCCGATGCCGCCCATCGTATCGCCGTTGATTCCGTCGGCGTCAACGGCCTTCATATCGCGGGCGGCCGCGACCCACAGCGGCACCCCTTCCGGCCGCGTTCCCGTGTCCCAGGGCATGACCGGAAAGAGCACGCGCACGCCCCGGCGGTGGAAATCGGCGACTATCTGTCGCACGCCCGGCAGGCCCCCGGGCATGTCGTGCAACAGGTCGTGCTGGTTGCGGTTGTCGATGCCGATGTTCGGATACACGGGCCAGATCAACACGGAATCGACGCCGCTGTAGCGGGAATCCACGTCGTCGAGAAAGCGATCGACGGTGTACCTGCCGGCTACGGGGTCGTAGAGGTACCGCTCTTCGATCATGACCTGCGGCTGGATGAAGCTGCGCCCAGCCCAGGCCAATTCGGGCCGATCATATTGCGAGCCGTCATAGTGAATCTCTTGGCGACGCGTCTGCCGCCACTCTTGCATGGCGTGAAGCCACGCCCGATTGTCTTCGCCGGCCGCCGGCCCGTAGATGACTTCACCCGGCGATTTCATTTGAACGCCCTCCGCCCAGGCGATCGCGGGAAGCAGGCACAGCAGGCCGAGGCAAACGGGTTGAAAGCGTGAAATCATCGTGAGAATCTCTCTTGCTGCCGTTGTTCAAAAGCAGTCCACTGCGGCAAGTCTTTGCCAGGAAAACGCCGTCGCTCCAATCTAGCGATTCAAGCCGCCGACGGCAAGCGGTGGGCGGCTCCGGGCGACAACTAATGAATGGCCACTGTTCATACCCGCAGGAATACTCGCTTGCGGTACATGGCCCATAGGATGCACCACTGCACCAACAGCACGCACGCGCCGAGCATGAGCGGTTGGTAGGGCTGGCCGGAGGCGGCGAACAGTTGCACGCCGAAATGGCGTTTCAGGGCCGCCGAGATGAAGCCCTCGAAAAGGTTCGCCATGCAATACGCCGTGATGGAGTTCATGCCGATCACGATCAGCGGAAAGGCCCAGGAACGTCGCCGCCCGATGTCCAGGACCGCGTAACTGCCGGCCAGCAGCAGAAAGCACCAGCCGCCGCTGTACAGTGCCCAACTGGGCGTCCAAAGCCGCTTGACCACGGGGCAGACTCCAAGCCAGGCCAACAGCCAGCCGGCAGCCAGCGTCGCCAGCCCCACCAGCGCCAGCCAACGGACCTTGGCCCAGGCACTGCGCGGACCGCGGAGCACGCCGCCGGCCGTGAGCCCGAGGATCATTGTCGCCAGCGTGGGGATGAACGACAACGTGGGATAGCCGCCGCCGTTGAAAACAAACGGCTTCGGGCGCGGGAAGAGGTTCAGAAACCACGTATCGAAGGCCCAGCCGAAATTGCTGTTCTTGTTCCAATGTGCGGCAAAGCCCGCGAGTCCTTGTTCCTGAAGCCAGGCGGCTGAAACGCCGACGCTCTGGTACGAAAAATCGTTGCCCGGCAGAGGGTACAGGGCAAAGGCGGCCCAATAGCCGACGAGAATCAGCAGCACCGCGATCCATTGCTCTCGGGCGGGCCGAAAACCGAGGAAGAACAACAGCCCGTAGCCGAGTCCGATCTGCGTCAGCGTGTCCTCAAAGGTGAAATTGACGTGCAGCGCGGCCAGGCTGCGGAGAACAATTCCCAGGGCGACAAGCAGCAACGCGCGCCACCAGGCATGGATCGTCATCCTCAGAAACGACTGTCCGCGACGGCTGCGGCTGGCGATGGAAAACGGCAACGCCACGCCGACCAGAAGCGAGAAAGACGGCTGAATGAGATCATGCAGCGAGCAGCCGACCCAATCGACGTGGGTTTGAAGGCCGGCGAGCAGCGCCCACACGGAGCTGTCGGGCAATGCCCGCGCCACCATCCGTAGCTGCAACACTTCGGCCATCATCAAGAACATCACCAGGCCGCGATAGGCGTCTATCGAGGCCAAACGAGCCGCGGGAGAGGTTGGCGGAGGCGCATCGCCCGCCGCCGCCGACGGGACGATGCCACGTTGATCAGACTCGCTTGGGGAAACATCTGCCATTGCTAGGGCTCCATGATCTATGGGCCGGATACGTCGCTGCCGGCGGCAAAGAAACTCTCGTCGGGCCGCGCGTCGATCGGACCAAACTTGCGCGGCACGGTCCACGACCGGCGATCGGCCGGTTTCCGGGCGGCAATCCACGAGCCGAGGCGGAATCGCAACTGTTCCAGACTTTCCGCCGAGACGCGATCGTAGCTCATCGTGCCGGCATCATCGTCGGAGGTTTTTTGAAGCAGCCCATCGAGTCCCAGCTCGCGGCCGAAGCGCCTCGGCGACCGAGCGGCGGTCGTGGCCGGCGAGTTGCGTGAAGATGATTACGTATTCGACGAGCTGCTGGCCGTGGCAGAATGCTTTTAGTCTCAGACTGGGCAGCGGACCCTTCTCGCGTCGGATAGAAGAGGCAGGTTTGGTCCGGCTCGGCCCACGATCGTGCGGTGCCGATCGTGTTCCAGGGCACAACGCCGTCCGCGCCGAGGCACCAGGCGTCCAGACACCAGGCGGAACACTGGAGATTGGGCGTGCCGATCTTGTTCGGGCTGCCGTAGAGGAGCACCGTTTGCCCGTACCGCGCCTGCCGGGCCAGGATGCGGTCGCGATACGGCCGCAGGGCGCCGCTGACGACCTCCTCGCCGCAGACGCCGTCGAGCAAGTCACGCTGCCACTCGGGCCGCGAGATATCGCAGCGGAAGACCAGGTTCTCCGCCCCGCGGGCGGCGGCGAGGAATTCGCGGCCGAACCGCCGCAGCGCCCAGAAATCCTGCGTATTGACCGGCTCGTCGAAGATCCACGGCGCCGAGCATCCCGACCACGAACCCCGCTCGGCCTTGAAGTAGACTTTGTTGTTGAGGTAGAACTCGAAGGTCGTGTCCGGCCCAGCCTTTCTCCGCGACGTGCCGTCGCGAACCGCTCCGCGGCCGCGCGGAATTCGGCCCAGTAGCCGTCAGGGTAGGCCTTCTCGATCCAATAGCCGCCGCGATAGGCGCGCTCGTGGTCCATGGGCCAATTCTCGTTCAGCGGCAGGTAGAATGCATCGACCGGCATCCGCCCGCGCGGCAGATCGGCGAAGGCGGAGCCATCCAGAAGCGGCCCGAATCGGCGGTCCCACGCCGTCCAGTCCCACGACCCGTCCGCGGCCGGCTTCGGCGCGCAGCCGTCAGCGACCCGGCCCTGCCACGAGTACCGCAGGCAATTCAGGCAGCTTCGATGCTCGTGGGCCAGGCGGTAGTAGGCGGTCTCCTGGGCTTCGGGCAAGCCATAGGCGTTCATCTGCGGGACGAACGAGAGCCGATCGGGCAGTGCGAAGTCCCACACGTCCAGCGGCACCTCGCAGCCGGCGGCAAGTTGAATGGCGTGCCGCCCCGGCCGGGCAGACTTCGGGACGAAGATTTCCGCCAACCACCGGCCTGCCTGGCGACGGGGATCGGTTTCCTTCGGGAACCAGCGGCTTGCCCGACGCGTCGCACGGCACCAAGGCGTCTTCGTGGGCGTCGATGGAAAACAGTTTTCCTGAAAGACCCTCGGGCATGGCGAAGTCGAGCCTTGTGCCGGCCTCGGCCCGGAGATTCAGCCACACCGTCTCACCCCGTGCCGCACGCAGCACGCCCAACGGCCGGCCGAAGAGATCGCCGACGGCCAGCGGTCGCTGCGGCGCCGTTTCTTCCGCGGGCGCGGCGATAGCCGGCAGATCGATCCTTTCCGCTCCGGCCAGCGGCGGTGGAGCGGGCGATGGCGGAACCACGACCGGTTGCCCTTCCGCCGCCCAAATCTCGAACCGCGGCGCGACCGAGGCGTTCTGGTCCTTGGAGTAAAAGAAGCGGTTGGGGAACAATCGCCACTGGAAGGCGTCGCCCTGGCGGGTCCACTCGTTTCCCACGTCGTCGATCAGGGCGAATCCGTAGCTGCGGCCATCGATCCTTGCCTGAATCACCGCCGGGTCGACGGCGATCGACTGCCATCCGGCGGGGTCCGGATCGGAAGCGTCGGCAAATCGCCAGATCGATCCGCCGTTGCCGAGGATGACCGCCGTGATGTCCGGCGAAGTGCCCGGCAACCGGAAGCACGCCGCTCCCGGCACTTTGGCATAATTCATGCCCGTTCCTTCCTCCCACGGGGCAGCGATCGTCGAGACCGTCAGTCGCCACAGCCGCTCTTGCGATGCCATGTGCAAACGCAGCACGGCGCGCTCGATCCGCCGGCCCCTGAGCGCCGAGAAGTCGCCGTCTACCAAGCTGAACTCTTGAATGCCCTTGAGTTTCAACCGGGGCGACGCGCCGTTATTCCCGTCCCGTTCCGCGCCCACGGCCGACACCCAGGTATCTCGCGTCACCGGCACGATCACCGGCCGGTTCTCGGCCGGGAAGGCGTTCAGCGGAGCCAGCAGTAGAGCACCGGCAATGGCCGCAAGCGCGCATCCCGCGGTTCTAATCATGGCACCTCCATCGGGCATGATCGACAATCGTTGCTTCCGGGGTGGAGGCGGCGGCGCCATGCCGTTGATCGTGGGAGGTTCTTGGCGGCAATAGCTACGCCCCGATTGTCCGGTCTGAGGACTGCTCCGTCAAGCAGGTGGGCCGGCGGAGATTGAGCGCGGCGGTCGTACGTGGTCGCGCCGCGGCTGCTCCGCCCCGTTGCCCTCCTGTCGGGTGAACGCTGGTGATAGAATGGTGTACGACGGCGGCGGCCACGGCATCTTCCAGGCAGGGGAGGAGCGGCTATGCGAGATCAGGACAAGACCAAGCAACAACTCATCGGCGAACTGATAGAAATGCGGCAGCGGGTTGCCGCATTGGAAGCGGCCAACTGGATGAAAACGGGGACAGGCGTCGCCACTAATAGTGGTTCGGATCGAGCAATGATACAAGCCGTTGCGGAGCCAGTCCCCGTTTTCATCAAGCCGCCCCCTGGCTCTCGTACCGAGGCGAACCAAGACCGGAACCGTCTTCAAGCTATGCTGACCGCCGCCATAGAATGCCTGCCGTTCGACTTCTTTGCCCTTGGAACTGACGACCGCTGCATCATTCAGAACGCCGTGAACCGAAAACACCTTGGCGATCTTCTCGGCAAACGACTAGAGGAGTGCCCCATTGACGACGCTACCCGACAGGTGTGGGCGGACAATAATCGACGAGCATTTGCGGGGGAACGGGTCGAAAGGGAGGTGGAGATGCAAGTGGGCGGCGAGACACGCTACCGCTACGACATCGTCACACCCATTCGAGATGCGACGAACCTGTACGGCATTCTCGGCGTCAGCATCGACGTCACCGAGCGCAAGCGGGCTGAAGAAAGACTGCATAACAGTGAACGTACGCTGCGAACGCTGATCGACGCCAGCCCGGAATCCATTGTGCTGCTGGATACTGAAAAAACCGTCCTGATTGTCAACGAGACAGCGGCCTATCGCCTCGGCAAAACCGTTGATGAGATCACCGGCCGCAAAGCATACGACCTCGTGCCCGCTGACGTAGCCGCCCCTAGAAACAAGCAGGTGGAAGAGGTCATTCGCACCGGCAAACCAGTCCGTTTCGAGGACCAGCGATCCGAACGGCATTACGACACTGCCATGCACCCGGTCATGGACGAAAAAGGCAACGTCGCCGCCGTCGCGGTTCTGAGTATCGAGCGGACCGAACGCAAGCGGGCGGAAGAGACTTTGCAAAAGGCCCACGATGAATTGGAGGCAAAGATCAACGAGCGAACTGCCGAACTGATCAAAGCCAACGAAGAACTGGCGATTTTCCGCAAGTTTGTCGAGGCCTCGGGAGAGGGCTTGGGCATGGCCAGCTTTGACGGTCGCATTGTCTACGCGAACCCGACGTTGTGCCGGTTGTTCGGTGAAACGACGCCGGAAGACGTCATTGGCAAGCCGGTATCGACGTACTACCGGGAAGAATACGTGCAGAGGCGGCAGAACGAGATCATTCCCGCCTTGCTGCGAGACGGGTATTGGCACGCTGAAGAAACGGTCTTGCCACGTCACGGAAAATTGATCCCGACCTTGCAAAGCGCCTTCCTGATTCGGGACGATAACGGAAGTCCTTTTCGGATCGCGGCTGTGATAAGCGATATCACGGAACAGAAGCAAGCCGAAGAGGCATTAAGGCAGAGTGAAGAAAGGTATCGAACATTGGTGGAAGCCTCGCCGGATGCGGTGCTGATGACTGACTTGGAGGGGCATATTACCTTTGCCTCTCAGCGGGCAGCGGAGTTGCACGGCTGTGAAGGCGTCGATGAGTTGATCGGCAGAAACCCGCTGGAGGTCATTGCTCCCGAGGACCATTCCAAGTTCCTCGCCGATCTCCGGCAAATACTGAAAAGAGGCATTTCAAGGAACGTTGAGTATACCTTCGTCAGAAAGGACGGAACACGCTATCCTGGCGAAGCATCGGGTGTTGTTGTCAAAGACAAAGCGGGAAAACCGATGGCGCTGATGGCCTTGGTGCGAGACATCACCGAACGCAAAGCGGCCGAAGAGGCGCTGAGGGCAAGTGAAGAGCGGTTCCGTAGCTACTTCGTGCAGGGACTGATGGGGATGGCCGTGACCAGGCCCGACAAGCAATGGCAGGAGGTCAATGACCGTCTCTGCGAAATCCTCGGCTATTCTCGCCAGCAGCTTCTCAGGATGAAGTGGACAGACGCAACTCACCCCGACGACCGGGAGGCGGGGAGCTTGCTCTTCGGCCGGATGATAGCAGGCGAGATCGACCATTACACCTACGAGAAGCGGTTTCTTCGCAAGAGCGGCGAAGTGGTCTACGCCCACGTCTTCATCCGTTGTTTCCGTCGCAAAGATGGGACGGTGGATCACATCCTTGCCTTGGTCGAAGATATCACGGGACGCAAAGCGGCCGAAGAATCGCTGCGACATGAGCATCGCACGCTGAAGCACATGCTGCGGGCCAGCGACCACGAACGGCGAATGATCGCCTACGACATCCACGACGGGCTGGCCCAACAGTTGGCCGGGGCGATCATGCAATTCGAGGTCTTCGACCACCTGAAAGAGGCCAAGCCAAAGCAGGCATCGGACGCCTATCATGCCGCCATGACGATGCTCCGCCAGGGTCACAGCGATGCCAGGCGACTGATCAGCGGTGTCCGCCCGCCTATTCTTGACGAGTCGGGGGTGGTGGCGGCCATTGCCCACCTCGTTAATGATCCAGGGTTCCAGGGAAAGCCACACGTTGTATTTCATAGCACGGTCGAGTTCAAGCGGCTGACGCCCGTTCTGGAGAACGTCATCTACCGCATCGTCCAAGAGGGCCTGACCAACGCCTTTCAGCATAGCCAGAGCGAAATGGTGCGAGTCACCTTGCGACAACAAGGCCAAAAGGTTCGCATCGAGATTCGGGATTGGGGCGTCGGCTTCGACCCCAAGGCTATGCTACGGGACCGTTTTGGACTGGCTGGTATTCGAGAAAGGGCAAGACTACTGGGCGGCAAGTGCCGTATTCGGAGCAAGCCCGGCGAGGGAACTGCTATTGTGGTGGAATTGCCCATCGCAGAGCAGGAAGCCGAGGAGTAGAAAAAGGCTATATAGGGTTGTCTGCCGCTGCGTCGCCGCTGATAATGAGGCGATGCGATACCACGGAATGGTCTTCCGTCCTCCGAGCGAGGCCGACAGTTACATCTTGCAACTCACGTACGGCTGTTCCCATAACCGCTGCACGTTTTGCGCCGCCTACCTGGACAAACCGTTCCAGGCCCGGCCGATCGACGAGACGCTGGAAGACGTCGCCCTGGCCCGGCAGCACCTGCCTGACACGCGCCGTGTCTTTCTGGCAGACGGGAATGCCTTGGTGCTGAGCCCTCGGCGCCTGGTTGCCGTTCTTGACGCGCTTGCGTCCGCATTCCCCCGGCTGAGGCGGGTGGGAATCTACGCCAACGCCCACGATATCCTGAGCAAGACCGACGCCGAACTGGCCATGCTTCGCCAGCGGAAACTGGATATCCTCTACCTGGGGCTGGAAAGCGGCAGCGACGAGGTTCTCCGGCGCGTCCACAAAGGAGCCACGGCGGCCGAAATGGTCGATGCTGTGCAGAAAGCGAAAAACGCCGGGATGCGAGTCTCCGTGATCGCGCTGCTGGGTCTCGGTGGCAGAGAACTTTCGGCCCGGCACGCCGAAGAAACCGGCCGCGTCGTAAGTGCCATGGATCCGCCGTATCTCTCCATGCTCACCCTCATGCTTGTTCCCGGCACCGAGCTGCACCGGCAATGGCAGTCCGGCACGTTCGAATTGCCGGGGCCGATGGAGCTGCTCGGCGAATTGCAGCAAGTCATCGCCAATCTTAACGGCCTTTCCCGCTGCATCTTCCGAACCAATCACGCCTCGAACTACCTGCCGCTGGCCGGAACGCTTTTGCGCGATCAGTCCAATCTACTGGCGGCAATTGATGCCGCGCAGCGCAAGGGCGATCGGCACTTCGCCCGGAGGGATGGCGGGCACTGTAGATGCTTCCGCGGGAGAACTCGCTATGAACGTCGTCTGGCGCGCTATTGTGGTTCTATCGGTTTTCGCCGCCGGGCCGGCGGGGAAAAATGATGCCCGGGCGCCGGAAAACGTTATCCAACACTCCGACGTCGTGCTGATGGGCGCCAATAGCCTGGAACTCTACCGGATCTATGGCGCCACGGTGGTCAGTTGGGGCGGACGGCCCTGGTCAAATGCTCCCGCCGCGATCAAGGAGTTCCGCGATAACGTGCAGGCGGCTCACGAGTTGGGCATCCGATACTGCTCCGGCGCCGCGTTTCGCACCGACTTCGCCGCCATGATCGACTTCGATCCGCAATGGCGTGATTGTCGCTGCCTGAACATCGAGGGCCAGCCGATCACCATCCCTTGGCTCTGGGACCAGAAACACAAGGACGGCTATCCCGCCTACTGGTTCTGCACCAATACGCCGGGCTACCGGGACTTCTTGAAGTCGCAAGTCAAAGCGGGGATGACCGCGAAAGTGGAGGGTTTGCACATCGACGATTATGACGGCACGGCGGGCACCGAGTATCACGGCGCCTGCTTCTGCCCGCACTGCATGAAAGCGTTTACCGAGTTCCTCAAAACGAAAGTCTCACCCGCGCGGCTGAAGGAATGCGGCGTCACTTCGCTGGACGGGTTCGACTACGGCACGTGGCTCAAGGGGCGCGGAATCGCCAAAGCCGGCGACTTCAGCCGCGTCATTTTCGGCCCGCCGGTAAACCTTGGCCCGGAGTACCTGCGATTCCAATATTCGCGCGCGGCGGAGTTTGTCGGCGAAGTGCGGCAGTACGCCGAGCAGTTGGCGGGCCATCCGTTGTTGTTGTCGGTCAATGCGGGCGTTTCCGACCCAAAAGACTTATTCGTTGCTCCCTATGTGAGTTACTTCTGTGGGGAAGTGAGCCACGGCACCGAGCATTTCGCCTGGGGACCGCAAGCCAACCAGGACCTCGAGCCGGTATGGTCGTTCAAGCTGGCCGACGCCATCGGCCGGTTTCAGGCCTGCACCGCGTCGGGCGGCGATTGGGCGTACGTTAACGCCCAGCACAAGCCGGGACTGGTGCGGATGTGGATTGCCCAGGACTACGCCTTCGGCCATTGCCTGATGGCGCCCATCCGGCAGTGGGCCTATACCAAAGAGAAGGGTACGCACTGGTACCAGAGCCGGCCGGAAGACTACGCCCACCTCTTTCGCTTTGTGCGGCGAAACAAGACACTATTGGACGATTACGAAGCCGTGGCATTGGTCGGGCTGCTCTACAGCAACGCCGCCGCCCGACGGGGCGTCGGTCCAACCCGCGACGCCTGCTTGTGGCTTGCGAAACATAACATCCCATTCGAACTGGCGATGGCCGGCGACGATTGGCTCGACGCCAGGCTCACACCCAAAACACTGGGCAAGTATCGGGCATTGGTGGTGGCCGAACCGAACATCCTGGAGGGCCGACAGAAAGAGGCACTCGACCAGTTTGCGGCGGTGGGAAAGGTCGTCACGTGGGACGCGAAGAAGGGCGTTGACGAAGCGGCTCTTTTCAAGCTGCTGCCTAATCCGATCGCCATCGAGGGGGCCGCCGACGTGGTTGGCGTGGCGAGGGCCGCTGCCGGCAAACCCGCTGCCCCGGCGATCGTGCATCTGCTGAACCGGGACTATGATCAGCGGACCGACTCGATGAAGATGCTCAAGAACGTCAAGGTGACACTCCACCGAGACCTGTTCGGCGGCCGATCGTTTGCCAAGGCCACGCTGTATGCGCCGCCGGCCGCGTTGGACCGGCAGCATCCCGGGGCGAGCGAGCCCGTATCGCTGCGCGTCGAACCGACCGGCAGCGGTGTGGCAATCACCTTGCCGGAGTTGGACATCTGGGGCATCATCAAGCTGGAATAGCCCGCCTGCCTGACAGCCAATGCTAATTGGACCGCATCTCACCCCGGTAAATCCACGCCGTATTGTGGGAGGCGATCGAATTGCAGTCGAAGCCGGCAAAGTAAAACGCGCGTCCCCGATCTTCCGCGAAGGGGGATACCGCAATGGCGCGGACCGCAACCAGCGTCGGTTGACCGGCGTCGGTCACTTCAGCGAGCTCATAGCGGATCTCTTGCCCCTTGGCGTGACGGATGAAGTACCGCGCTTCCGCGGCGAAATACGAATGGTGACCCTCGCGGACAAACAGCCGCAGCTTGGGCGGCGGCGTCGTTTCCACCACGGGCGGCGGGTAACTCGCTTCAAACCCGAACAACCAAACGACCTCGCCCGTGTCGGACATGGTGTAGGGCACAAGCTCGTCGTAGGCCGCCAGCGCAAAGCCCATTCGTACGCCCAGTGTCTGGGTGAGAAACGCCGGGATGCGCAGTTCGACCGTCTCCTTGAATCCATCGGCCGGGTCAAGCCGCCGCGCCCTGCTCAGCGCGGCGAACCAGAGCACCTCGCCGCTGCCGCGCGGGTTGGGCACTGCCGTGAGGCCCCGGACGCCGCAGGGGCTGGTTTCCTGGGGGCAGAAGTAGACCTCTTGCCAGGAAGGCGACGGGCCGTCGGTGCGCCGAAAAATGTGCCGCGAGGTCGCGCAGTAGGCCGCCCCATTGCAATCGCAAAAGCCCATCACCCTTTCGCCCTCCGGGGTCTGGAACTCCGGCGCGCTGAGCCACCTGATGCCGCTCGGCGCAGCCGGATCATAGGTCCCGCTCAATACGCCCAGGGTGTCGGTGCCGGCCAGCGCATGGTCCACTCCGGTAACGCCGTCCCGGTGAAACCCGATGGCCCGCGTCGTCGTGTGCTTGGCAACCGACCCGAGGACCGCGGGAACCCATTTTTCTGTCTCGTCATCGCGGCGGAAGACCTGCACCGGCCCGCGCGCTGATGTCGGGGGCCGCCAGCAACATCGGCACGGGACCGATGCGGTTTCCCTTGCCGTCGGTGTGAAAGGTGATGGCCTTGAGGCTTCCCAGCCGGAGGTTGTTCGCGGTGAACTGGCGTTCCACACGCCACCGGCCTCGCGGTGAGTCCAGCACGAGCACCTGGCACGCCTTGCGAACGTCGGGATCTTTTTCCATCCACAGGCTGTTGCCGGCGTAGAGCCGGCCTCGGTAAGGCACCAGGTGCATGATCTCCGTGCCCGCCACGTAGTTGCCGTTGGCGTCGGTGAAACCGGCCTGCATCGACGGCTCGAAGGAAAGCTTCGCCAGCGGGGAGACTTCCGCCGCGCCAGAGACCGCCGCAACTGCGAAAGCGGCCAGGCACATGGAAAAGAAGCTGCTATGGGTCATCGGGGTGGTTCTCGCTGCCGGCGGCGGTGATCGCCAACTGCCATGCTAAGACCAGCGGTCTATTTGGGTTTCTTCCTGGCGGTGAACTTGCGAATCACCCACCAGACGACGACGAACAGCACCGATCCCAAGAACGCCGCAATCAAATCCTCGAACGTGACCCCGAGATCGCCAAGCCCGAGATCGATGTGGAAAACCTTGAAAAGGCCGACGCCAATCAATGCTCCGACCAGTCCGACGCCGATGTTGGTCCATCGCCCGAGCCCCTCCTTCTTGAACGTGACGAGTCGTCCGGCGAGAGTTCCCGCCAAACCACCAACGATCAGCCAAACGATGAGTGCTCCGAGATATGGCTTCATGGTGCAAGTTTCCTCCGTCCGCTAATGTTCGCTCTTGAAAGCTTCCACGATGGCGACACGGATTTCCTGTTCGAAGTTGCTGGCGGCCCGTTTAGGGTCTTGTTCGTGGAGTCCCTCCCACAGAAAGGCCGCATCAATCCCTTTCTGAATTGCCTGCCGAAACCTCGGGCTTTCAGCTACCGCCAGAGCGATATCGTCAACATCCCGAAGGTCGCCGATCACGCCGTCTAACCAGTGTGGGGGTCTCATTTGGTAACTCCCTGAGAAAAAGATGGATCCCTGACCAGTAGTGCTACCAAGCGACTCTTTTTTACACCCAGAAGCAACCGAAAGTCAACTATTCCAATCATTTTGCCGTGAACACGCTGGCCTTGTCGTCCAACGGCCTGATCCAGATGTTGCGGAACCGCACCGGGCTGTTGTGGTCTTGCAGGAACAACGGACCGCAATCTGTGGCGCGGATGCTTGCCAGGATTTTGTCCGTGTAGGGCGTGGTCTTATAAACCAGGGGATTATAATGGGAGACGCTTTCGGTGAAATGGGCTTTGTGCTGCACCAGTACGCCGTTCAGTAGCGCCGTGACCTCGCCCGGCTGAACCACCTTGCCGCCCTCGTCGCGGCGAGGAGCCGTGTAGAGGATGTCGTAGACCTGCCACTCCCCCGGCTTCCGAGCCGCGTTCACCAGCGGCGCCGAAATGCCGTACAGAGCCCCGAGCAACTGCTTAGGCGAGATCGGGTTCTCGTACGAGTTGAGGATCTGCATTTCGTACAGTCCGAAGAGGTAGACGCCGCTATTGCCTGCCCCGCCGCCCTTCTTGCCATCGTCGGGCACGGCGAACTCGACGTGGATTTGGGCGTCGCGGAAATGGAGTTTCGAGACGATGAAACCGTCGTGGACGACCATTGCCCCGTCTACGACCGGCCATTGGCAGGGCGTGCCTTTAACGTTCAGAAAGGCGTCGGTGCTGCCGCCGTTGAAGAGCACGATGGCGTCCGAGGGCGCCCTGCCGGGGGTGGTGTCCACGATCTTCGGCTGCTCTTCGATGATGGGCTGCTCTTCCGCGCGGCTGACGCCTGAACCGGCCAGAGATACCCAAATGCCCAGACAAAGGTGGATGGTGTTTCTGCGAATCATGGTGCTGGTGTCTTCCTTTCGGCTATTGCACGGGTTTTATTGGTTCCGTTGTTGATTGTAGAACAATTCCAGCGTTTTTCCCGGAAAACGGGCTCGTTTCACGAGCCCTCGTTCCGGTAGTAATGCGGGACTCAATAGTTTGACGTAATCCGGCCCGATCGGGCAGAGGGCCTGCCCGCTCCGGCTTCCGCCGTGGACCAACTTGCAGTAATCGGGCCCATAGCATGACCGCTATTTTACCGCCGGCAGCGGCGTTTGCCAGCCAGCGGGGAAAATGAATTGTTGGCAGACGGGGGAAGGTGGGATATAATCGAACGCTCACCAACAGACGAAAGAGTGTCAAAATGGATCGGCGCAATGCACTCAAGGGCGCGAGCAACGCCCTGCAAGTCCGGCGGAAAGATAAGCTCATGTCCGAGGATCGCATGTGCGAGACGATCTCGCAAGCGTATGCCGGTCGATTGGCAACCGTCGGCTCGGATGGTTGGCCGTACATCGTGCCGCTGCTCTACGTCTGGATGAATAGCGAGATCTGGGTTCATAACAGCCGTGCGCCCGGACACTTCCGAAGCAATGTTGACCACGAGCCCCGCGTCTGCTTTGAGGTCGACGATCCGGGCGAGGTGTTCGCTACCGGGGCATCCGAGTGCGACACCTCCGTAGCGTATCGCAGCGTCGTCGCGTTCGGTCGAATCCGAATCATCGAGGATCAGGCGGAGAAGAAGGCGTTCTTCGATGCGCTGATGAAGAAGTACGGCGGTTCCAAGTGGGACCGACCGAAGGGCGTCTACTCACGGCTGGATCAGGTGAGCGTTTACGCGATTGCCGTCGAACGGATGACGGGCAAACAAACGCTTCTTCCAGCGGTCCCGGATCGGTGGCCGGACGCGGCCACGACAAAGTAAGCGGACGCCGCCCCGCCGTTGCCGATGCCGCGTGACGGTGGAATCCCGCGGTGATAGTTGGTTCGGCGTTCATGCCTCTTCGTACCACTGCGTAAACTCTTCGGTGGTGGTCTCAGCCGGAAGTCTCGCATAACGCCTGCGCACGGCGAACATGCGCAGCGCCAGGTAGACCACCGGCAGAATACCGATGAAGAGGAAGACCAGGTCGCCGGGCATCCGCAACCATTCGATGACGCGGGGCCAGGGTTGCTGAAAAAACTCCGCTTGCCTGGCATGCCAATAGCCGTTCTGGACAGCATCGTAGAGTTGGATCCCGCCCATCGGAATCAGGTTTGCGCAGAGCATCAATCCCAAGCCGACGTTCAGGCCCCAAAACGAGAGCTTCATGGCCTGTTGGCAGCCCCGGTCGGGTGGAATGAAGTGTCGGGCGATGAACATGAAGAAGCCCATCGCCAACATGCCGTACACGCCCATCAGGGCCCCGTGGGCGTGATTGGCCGTGAAGGCGGTGCCGATTTCGTAGTAGCTCACAATCGGCAGATTGATGAGAAAACCGAACACGCCGGCGCCCAAAAAGTTCCAGAAGCCCACGGCGATGAGGAACATCACGGCCCATTTGTGCGGGAAGGCGGTGCTGGTGGTGCCGATGACCGAGTCGGATCTCTCCTGGGCGCCCAGCCGCATGAACCGCCAGGCCTCGAACGTCAGGAGCACCAGCGGAATCACTTCCATGGCGGAGAAGACGGCTCCCATTGCCATGTGAATCGCGGGCGCGCCGCTGAAGTAAAGATGGTGCATCGTGCCGATCACGCCGCCGATGGAATAAAGGATAATGTCGAGATAGACGACTCGCGTGGCCGTGGCCGGACGAACTACGCCCAGAAGAACGTAGATGTACGCCACCATGATGGTCGTGAACAGTTCCAAAAAATCCTCCACCCAGAGATGAACCACCCAGAACCTCCAGAAATCCATCACGGCGAAGTTGATGTCCTTGCCGAAGACCATTCCTACGGCGTAGAAAAGCGGGATGGACAGCGCCTGTAGAGGAACAAATAAGGCAGATTGCCCGGATGTTCATCCGGCAAGCGGCTCCATAGCCCGCGGACGAGGATAACCACCCAGAAGAACATGCCCGCGGTCAACAGAATCTGCCAAAGCCGCCCGAGATCAAGGTACTCCCACCCCTGCGAGCCGATCCAGAACCAAGGGCCGCTGGTGGGAATCAGGCCTTTGATGCTGGCCGCCTCGCCCAGCAGACTCCCGACGACAACCACGACCAAGGCGCCGAACAGTGCCAGCGCCAATTTCTCCTGATGCTTGGGCTCGCGGCGGGCGATCATCGGGGCCAGGAAAATCCCCATCGCCAGGTAACTTGCCGCGACAAAGAACAGCGCCAACTGAACATGCCACATGCGCGACAAGTTGTAAGGCAGCCACTCGCCCAGGTTCAGACCGTAGAAGCCGCCCGGCTCGACATGATAATGAGCGTTGACCGCTCCCAACATCCCCTGCAAGAGGAACAGCCCGGCAATCACCAGGAAATACCACGCCGTGGCGCGCTGGGCCGGCGCGAGACGAACGTCCTCCGGCGGGCGGAACCGCAAGCGCTGGCCGGGCCGCTCTTCATCGGCCCGATGCCAGCCCAGCAGGTCCCAGCGTCCGACGACGAAAAGCATCAACCCCGTTCCGCCCAAGAGCGTGATCAGGCTCAGTGCGCTCCAGAGAACCGCTTCGGCCGTCGGCGCGTTGCCGGCCAGCGGATCGGACGGCCAGTTGTTGGTATAAGAGTACCTGGTGCCCGGCCGTTGGGCTGCCGCCGCCCATGCCGACCAGGCAAAATAGCTCGTCAATTGGCGGATCTCGTCGCGATCCGTAATGGCCGGCCGCCGCAATCCGGTCTGCTCGTCCACGGGACCGAAATAGGACGTATAGAACTCGACAAGCCGATGAAAGGCGTAAGTCTGACTGGGCGTGTAATGGAGGACATCGGACTGTGGATCGAAGCGATTTTGCTTCAGTTCGTCCCTGGTCAGTTTGCGGGCCTCGGCCTCGGCACGCCCCTGGCCACGGTGAAAATCGACCATCACGTTGGCCGCTTCGTGCAGATACTGGGCCGTGAAATCCGGCCCCAAGTAGGCGCCATGACCGAAGATCGTACCATATTGCATGAGCCCATTCTTCTGAAAGACGTGTTGACCGGCCATAATGTCGTCGCCGGTGAAGAGCGTGCTTCCGTCTTCGGCAACCACGCGCCCGGGAATAGGGGGAGGTTCAGCATGGATACGGTAGGCCAGGTAAAGCAGCATCGCGAATCCCGCCAGAAACGTCACGATGGCTACTTGGAGCCATAAGGACGAGATGACCATGCGCCGATTGGCGCCGTTGGTGGACGGACTCATCAGAATGCCTCCTTAGCCAGTGGATTCCATGGCGACATTGTACGTCTGGCGGCGTTTGCCAGCCAGCGGGGTCAATGAGATGAAAGTTGTTTAACCGCCGAGGACGCTGAGGACGCAGAGACGATTTCGGTATAGATACTTTCAGTATCATAACCTCGGCGTCCTCTACGTCCCCTGCGGCGCAAATTGATCCTCAATCCCTCATCCCTCATCCCTGCGCCACCGCCAGGAGTGAGGGACTGCCAGAAGAGGCCACATCGTGAGCACACTTGTGGCGTGCTGCTGATCGCGATGGGGCTCTAATGACACTCGCCGGTCATGGTGAAAGCGGCCCAGTACGCCGGATGGGCAACCTCGGCCGTTTTTCGAAGCTTGGCGATCATGTCGAGCTGGGCGTTTCGCAAACTGGTGCTCATTGGTTGCCCGTCAGCGAGGTTGGTAAAGAACGACTTCAACAGCTCGTTGGAGGGAATCACGGGAATGCTCCACAGGCTGGCCACCACCACCTTTCGCCGGCCAGTTGGAAGGCCTGGCTCAAGCCGGCGGTTCCTTCGCCGTCGCGCACGGCGCCGACGCCCGTCTCGCAAGCGTCGAGTACAACCAGGTCCGTACCACACAGATCCGTCCCGAGGATTTCGAGACCGGTCAGAATGCCATCGTTGGCGTCGTGGCGTCGGAAGTGATAATTGGCGCCAGTCATTGCCAAGCCGCATCGCAAGAGCGGCTCGGGCACAAACGGAATCTTGTCGGTATCAAGGCCAATGGATCGCCGTCGATTCAGTTCGGCCCAGACTTTCCTCGCCTGCTCGGTCTGCGGCAAATTGTCGAACATTTGATCTTTGAGGAAATAACCGTGGGTCAACATAATCAAAACGCGAGGGCCGTGCAAGGCCTTAAAGTTGCTTTCCAGCGCGGTCTTGTCGCGATAAACGACCGGCTTGCTCTTCACATAGCGATCGAGCGTGCCGCTTAACGAATCGATCAAAGAACTTCCGCCGGGCAGACGTCGGAAGCTTGCGCCGGCCAACAAGCCTGTGCCAGCGTCGGAGCCCAGATACTCCCGCAGCAAAGCGGTCCAATCCGACGGTTTGGGCGATTCCGACTCCGGCGGTTCCCAACTGAAATCCGGATCGGCAAAAAGCACGGCGCCAGTACCGTGCACGGCTGGGGCCGCGTCCAGGAGCGATCGGCCCGTCACCAAGTAGCGAATTTGTTTCTGCTCGATCAAGAACTTTCCCTCTCCAATCGGCAAGGCTTCCCAGGGGAACAGCCACAGACCGCCGTCCGGGCTCACCAACAAAGTGGAAGCGTCGCCGATGGCCTTCACCAGCGGCTTGTAGATGAGGTCGGCCAGGTAGCTGGTGACACCTTCGACCTCCTCGGCTGCCTGTCGGGTTTCCAAGCGGGAGATCGCCTGAGTGAAGGCGGCGATCATAGCCCGACTCTTGCCCACCGCTCGATCGATGGTCTCTGCGCCACCCAAATCGACCATTTGCACTTCCCCGGCCTCCGCCCGTGGAATGACCCACGCAACATAGCGGGCCGACGTGCCGCCCTTCGTCTTGCCCGAAGCGTCGAAATGGAAGGCGGGGAACCGGACAATCTCGATTAGGACGCTTCCCTGTGGAATCGCGCTTTGCACATCGGCCAGCTTTGCCCACGAGCTGCCCCGCGTCCCGCTCCTGGTCTGCAAACCGAGTTTTCGCGCCAGGTCGCGCTCCTTTTGCGACTGGGCCTCCTGCTGGCTGCGGCGTTCCGTGGCCGAATCGCTCTCGGGCCGGAGCAGCAGGGCTGCCTGCTGCTCGCGAACGGCCGCCAGTTCTCGCATCGTTTGCTGGACCTCGGGATCATTGCTCTGCCGGGCCAGTTGCATCTGCTCGCCCAGACATTCCGCGCCCGTCGCTTTGCCGTTCAAGACCCATTCGGCCGAAGCGGCAGCTACCCCGGGCTTGTCGGCGCATCGGAGAGCGATGGAAAGCTGGCCAAACAGCGGCCGCTTCTCTTCGGCGAACAGGTACAGCAGTTGTTCGCGGGGTGCCATGGCCGGCAGTACGTGGCTCAACCATCGGCGTGCCGCCTGCTGCGACTCGGTGCAATGCGTGATCGCCTCCTCCCAGCGACCCGTTCGTATGCATAGTCGGATCAAACTGTCGGTCGTGATATGCCGATCACGATCATTGGCTTCCGCCTGCTGGTCGAATGCACTGAGGCTCTGCCGCACGGCCGACTCGGCCTCGTCATATTTGCCCTCCCGCAAGAGCACGTCGCCCAGCCCCCCCGCGCCACAGGGTAGTTAACGTCTCCCTTGCCATAAACTTCGGCAAAGACGTCGAGGGCCTGACGATATTCGGCCTCGGCTTCGTCGAGTCGGCCAACCCCGGTGTGGTGCTGCGCAAGGTACACCAATCCCCAACCGTAAGAGCTGGTGTGCTCGCCGGAGAGTTGTCGCTCCAGGTCAAGACTTTGTTTCAGCAGCGTTTCGGCCTCGTCATTTCGCTGCCGCTCGGTGCACAGTCGGCCAAGGTAGCCTGAGGCCAGGGCCGCGGGAGCGCGCCCCTTGGGGCCAGCTTTTGTGGCAACGGCTAATGCCTGGCGCAAGATCGTTTCAGCATCCTGGTAACGTTGCATTCGGAAGTAGACGAACCCCAGATCACAGAGACTGCTGGCGACCAGGTAGTGCTCATCTCCCAGTTTCTTGCGGCGAAGCTGCAAGCATTCCTGGAAGCACGGCTCCGCCTCGGCATATTGTGCCAGCTTGACGGCATTCCACCCAAGGCGGTCCAGCGTATCGGCTGTCTCCAATTCGTCGGGCGCCGATTGCTTGCGATAGATTTCCAAAGCCCGCAGTGAAAGCTGCCGCGATTGGTCGAACGAGCCCAATTGAAGATAGACTTGGGCCGCCAGTCTCATTGCGCGGGCTGCCGCCGGGTCGTCTCGTCCCGCTCGACCTTCCACTCCAGCGACGAACTCTTGCAGGGCCGTATCGATTCGCTCCCTATGCTCACTTCGTCGTGCAACCACGATGAGGGCACCCGCAACCCAATCCAATCCATTGAGAGAAGATCTTGTGACAAGATGTGCTTCCGCAGTCTTCAATGCCGACAGCGTGTGGTTCTCGGCCTCGGCCATTTGCCCGAGCTTCATCTCTGCCTCTACTAAAAGGCCAAGGGCCGTCGTTGAATGGGCATCGTCAACGCCGGCCTTCTGGCTGATGCGCACGCTTTCGGAAAGTATTGGCGCCGCTTCGGCAAATTTCCCGGCGTTATAATAGGTCTCTCCCCACATGAACATGGCCTTGGCCGTTTCGGAATGGTCGGCCCCGAGGCGCTCTTGGCAATCCTTCACGCAACGCTGGAACAAGTCCTTCGCTTTATCGAGGTTCTCAGGAGTCTTTCGACCTGCGTACACTTCGGCCAGGAGCTCACGGATGGATATCGCCTCCAGGGGAGTATCGTGATGCCGATCCTCGCTGATCGATAGGGCTCGCGTCAAATAGCCCTCCGCTTTGTCGAAATGTCCCAGCCGCAGGTGCGCGAGGCCAAGGTTCTCAAGCAACACGGCAAAGGATGGCCATTTCTCCCACTGCGCTGCGTCGTGCTTTTCCAGCCAGGGCTCAAGCACCGAGATCGCTTCGTCGAACCGCCCTAGATCGTCGTATTCGCCCACGAGATTATGGATCGATAGCAGCGTATACGGATGTTCCTCGCCGAGAACAGCCTGGCGCACTTTCAGGTTTTCCAAGTTCAACCGAATTGCCTCATCGTACTTTTCCTGGCACGAAAGCGCCATCGCCAGATTGTTGACCACATAGGTGACGATCTGGTCGGCCCTGGGAAGCCGCGACGAGAGAATCGCCAGTGATTGCAAGTAACAGGCTTCGGCCCGGTCGGGCCGCTTCAGCTTCAAATACACATCACCCAATTGGCTCAGCACCATACCCGTGTCGAGATCATCCTTGCCGAGCGACTGTTTTGCCCGCTCGACCGCCTTTTCGTATTGGGCGGCGGCTTCGACAAGATGATTGGCCTGCTTCAAAGCGGCGGCCTTGGCGACCAGGCCCTTCAGCTCCGACCGGGCGGCTTCGGTTGCCGCGTCGCGCGCGCCGCGGGCCGGGCCGCCTTCGCGTCTTCCGCCTGCCGATAGGTCTTTCCGGACCGAAACATCGCCAGGCGGGCGTCGATCTTGTCGCGTTGCTGCGGTACTGCATCCGCGCGAAACTTCACCAGCACGTCGATCGCCTTGTCGAATTGCCCGCTCTCAGCCAAGGCTACCGCCAAGGTGTTGACCGCGGCAAAGTTCTTCCACTCGGTCAACTCGCATGCCTTCGTGGCATGAACGACCGCCTCCTTGCCATTTCGCACACGCTCGACGGGACAAGTTGCCAGCAGCCAGGCCAGGTCGTTGTGCGCTGTCACGTCGCGCGGCGAAATCTCGATCGCCTTCAGGTACGCTTCAGCGGCCTCTTCAAACTTGTGCTGCCCCGCCAAACCGACAGCCTGATCAATGGCGACTTGGGCATCGGCGGCCGAAGATTTCGCCGTCGCCTTCGCGGGCGACCAATCGTTGGCGCTGGCCGATGGAACATTCGAGTTCTTTGCATCTTGGGCAAGAAGTTGCCCCTGGGAAAGCCAATGCACGGCGGTCGCAACCGCGATCGCTGGAAGGATGCGGAAGAATTGCCCGAGTTTCATGGGATGCGATTTGACAGAAAAGGGGGCTAACGAAACACCCGTTCTTCCGCGCCGCAAGCGCGCCACTCATCCTACACCCGGCTCTCTGGTGGGACAAGCCGGCCGATCGTCAGAGTGCGCCAACAGATCAGCACTCGCGTGACCGTTCACGGGACTGTCCCGATTTTTTGCGGCGAAGTCTGCGAGAATGGGACTGTCCCCGGGCTGTGAACGGTTACATTGGCAGCGGCCGTGGCCGCTCGACAATGCCGCCGCCCGCCGATTGACAGGCGTATTGACCGGTGTTAGTACTACAGCGCTAGGTTTGCGGAAAATGGGGACTGGCTCCGTGGCGCAAACCGATGCCGCATAAAGAGAAACATCGCCGTCACGGTGCCTGTCCCCTTTTTCCGCTAGAAAGGGTAATCGTCATGAAACGAGCTGCGAAGAGAATCCTGGCCTTATCGGCATTGTTGTTGGTGGGGGCGAATGCCTCGGCCCAGCAACTGGCATTGCCCGTCAAAGTGAGCGAAAACGGGCGGTATTTTGTCGATCAGAACAGCAAGCCCCTGTTTTGGCTGGGCACCACGCAATGGGAACTCTGCCACGGGTATGCCCTGGAGGACGCCAAGACCATCATCGAAAAATCCCGTGACCACGGTTTTGTCTTTGCGCAGGTCATGCTGCTGGGCGTTGGCAACGGCGCGACGGCCAATGTCTACGGAGAGAAAGCCTGGAACAATGACGATCCGCTTACGCCCAACGAGGCGTATTTCAAGACCGTGGATGCGATGCTTGAGATCGCCCGCCGGAACGACCTGATCATTTCCATGACCATCTACCATCAGGGCGATCCCAAGAAGATCACGCTGGAGAAGGCCCGGCCCTGGGCCAAGTGGCTTGCCGAGCGGTACAAAGACGTGCCCAACGTCGTGTGGTCGGCCACGCCCGAGGCCAAGCAGGAGTTCGTGCCGATCCTCCGGGAGTTGGTGGCGGGACTGCTCGAAGGGGACGGGCACCGCCACCTCATCACCTTCAAGCCCGATCCGGCGCCCTACTCCTCCAGCTTCATCCACGGCGAAAGTTGGCTCGATTTCGACTCAATGCAGACCTGGAAGGACGTCAAGCTGATCTATCCCATGGTGACCAACGACTACAATCTCAAGCCTGTCAAGCCGGCGCTGATGGCGGAAGGCGCGTATGAAGCGGGCACCGAATACGGATTCGATGTCACGCCGCTGTGGATTCGGCGGCAGGCCTATTATTCGTATCTCGCCGGGGGACACCACACCTACGGGCATAACGACAGTTGGCACGTGCTGCCTACATGGAAGCAAGCTTTGGATGCGCCGGGCGCGGTGCAAATGGGCGTGCTCAAGAAGATCTTCCTCGCCCGCCCGCAGTGGTGGCTGCTGGTGCCCGACCAGGCGCTGTTCGCCTCGGGCGGGCAGACCAATGGCAACCTGCTTCACCTGGCCGCCCGGCATCAAGACGGCAAGTGGGCCATGTTCTACCTGGCCGACAAGGCCTCGTTCTCGGTCGATATGAGCAAGGTGAATTCCCCGACCGTCAACGTATTTTGGAAAAATCCGATAACCGGCCAGTCGAGGCCGGTCGGGCAGCAATCGAATACCGGCGTGAAATCGTTCTCGACGCCCGATGATTGGGAAGATTCGCTGCTGATCGTGGAGGCGGCTGACGCGACCGCAAGCCCGTCCTTATGAAAACGGGGACTGGCTCCGCAACGGCTTGCATCATTGCTCGATCCGAACCACTATTAGTTGCGGTGCCTGTCCCCGTTTTCATCAAAGCGACACGGTTGCCGGCGGCCGCCAGCGCACGCTGAGATCACCCTTCGACGGCCATGTCGCGCGGTTGGTGCAGAAGAAGTGACGCGGAACCGGCCTCCCAGTGGTCGGCCGCGCGGCATTGCTTAAGTGTGGGGCGTGGCAAGATGCCGCGTCTGCTTATCTGAGGCGCAATAGGCGGTTCGATGGCTTCCCCCTGGCCCGGATATCTGGCATTGCACGAAATCGGCGAGTTGGCCCGCCGTTCCCGGCAGGCGGTCGATGCCCTGGTGGACTGCGCCTGCTGCCCACGCCTGTGCCACGCCGACCGGCGCGGCGATGATAGTCCTCAATCCTACTGTCGCACGGGACGGCTGGCGATCGTCCACTGTGCCTTTCCCCATCACGGCGAAGAGAACTGCCTGCGGGGCTGGGCGGGCTCGGGCACGATCTTCTTCAGCCAGTGCAACCTCCGCTGCGTGTTCTGCCAAAACTACGACATCAGTTGGGAAGGCCGTGGGCGGCCGGTCACGGCCGAGCAACTGGCCGGCATGATGCTTCAGTTACAGAAGCTAGGCTGCCATAACATCAACTTCGTCACGCCCAGCCACGTTGTGCCGCAGATTCTCGAAGCGCTTGTCGTGGCGGCCGAGCAGGGGTTGCGGTTGCCGCTGGTCTATAACACGGGCGGCTATGACCGGCTCGAGACGTTCCGCTGGCTCCGCGGCATCGTTGACATCTACATGCCCGACTTCAAGTTCTGGAAACCCGAGACGGCCCGGGAACTGGCCAGCGCGCCGGACTATCCCGAGGTTGTGCGGGCGGCCGTCAAGGAAATGCACCGACAGGTGGGCGATCTGGTTGTCGACGAACATGGGTTGGCCCGCAAGGGACTACTGGTGCGTCACCTGGCAATGCCTGACGGCCTGGACGAGACCCGCCAGATCCTTCGCTTTCTGGCGCAAGAGGTTTCCGCCAACACGCTGGTCAACGTCATGCCGCAGTACCGGCCCGAGGGGCTGGCGAGCCGGTATCCGGCCATCGACCGGCCACTGACGCCGCAAGAGTTCCGGGAGGCGGTGAGCATTGCCAAGAAAGAGGGCCTGCGGCTGACGCGAGAGTGAACTCGCAAAGCTGCCGCCGCGTCCTCAGCCTGCCGCTGGTTGCTATTCTTCTCTAGACCTGCTCGCGATGGCCCGTGATATGACCTTTGGTAGGCGCTTCAGTCACTTTGCGCAAGACGTTTGCCGTGCTCGGCTGATGACGGCTACGGGAATGACGGTATGAACGCAACACTTCCGGAGTATCCTTGGCTCGGCCTGATGGCGCTGACCGCGGTGTCCTTTGCTGTGGCGGCGGTGGGTGAACTCCTCGGTGCCGGCAAAGCCTTCGAGTTTCCACACGCCCTGCCGCACGTCGGACAAGTGGCGATGACGCGGGCTAGCCGGGTTGAGCCCATTGGAAAGCCAGCGACCGTAGATATCCACCTCCCGCCCGCTCCCATCAGCCGCGGTAACCGGAAACACGATGCAGCTCTTGAAGTGCTGATGGCTTGCCGATCGTATTGTGCCAGTGGCTTGCCCAGGGGGTGACAAAAACCTGTCACAGCGAAATGCATCGCCCGCCTGATTTGGTGAGTAACTACTGTCGCTCGTGTCTGGAAAAACTGCGACACGCCCCCCCTACTGAAGGGGAGACATTTCCCAGGTTATCGAAACGCGCGTTTGCACGCGACCGATCCTAACGCAAAAACGTCTTCCAACAGGGTGATTGACAGGCCGTTGGTCAAAATTGTAGAACACGCACATTTGCACCAGGCGAGCAAAGAAAACATCGGACAGTACGGCCGAGGCACGGTCTTCTCGGCCTGATGAGTGACTGGTTACAGCCTGGCACGGCACCGTTCGTCTCCCATGATTCACGTCGAAACGCCGCGTCGTCAAACATAGGATGGGTGAACTATGACAACAACTGAAGTGGTTTGCAGACTAATCGTTGACTTTGCTCAGGTGTTTATTGCCGCCGGAGCATTGCTCTGGGCAGTGCAGCGATTCAGACTGGAGAGTTCCGAAAAGGAATCTGCACTCAAGATTGAGACAAGCGTTCGCTGTTCCGAACTGCTCGGCAACGCGCGGTTTCTCGCGGTTTTCGAAATCGCGTTAAGCAATATCGGACGCAAAGTACTTGTGGCCAGAAAGAGACGTGTTTTGAAGGATGGCAGAAGAAAGCGGTATGTTTGGAATGATGGTGTTGAGAAGTTAAGGAACGCCTGCAGCTTGCGACTTGGGCGAATCGCCGTTGATTCCGAAAAGGCGGGCGAGGTTGACGCAGGTTCTGAGACCTACCAGTGTTACGATTGGTGGTCGAAAGACACTGGCACCGAGTTGACTGGCGACTCTGAATTTGACTTGCTTTCGGACTACTACGATCCTGGCCGAAAGGACATTTACTTTTGGCTCGATCCGAAAGAAATCCAAGTTTGCGGCGTCACGGTGAAGCTAGTCCCAGGGTTCTATTTTGCAAAGGTGACATTCGTGGGCGATGCTAGCAACGATCAGTTTTGGACCAGGACGTTTCCATTTACGGTACCGCCTTGCACTGGGACAAGGAAGCCCCTGGAAGAATCAGAAGTGCCAGACTGAAATTAGGGGGGAACAAAGGGGGCATTCTAGATTTTCTTTGGAATTCGAGGCCGGCGTTCGGGGGACATATTAACGACTTCATGTCTTTTCTTGTTCGTTATTATGTCCCCATAACCTTGCTTCGGAATCGCTCCAGGTCCTTCTTAATCAGGTAGTGATGGCCTTCCAGCGCGGTCTCAACGTCCATCAGGAAGCGATGCCAATCAATGCTCGCCTCGCGCTGCCGGTCGTGGTTGAGCTTGCCGATTTTCCAGAAATCGACCTGGCCACGAAGGCGTTCAACAACCTTGATCGCCTCGGCGGGGTCAACCACCGGCTCGACCGAAACCCAAGTGAAGACGCCCATTGCATGGGCCTGCCGAATCGCTTCGACCCGCTCGGCAATCGGCGGCGCACCCGGTTCCCACTGCTGGCGGAGGGCTTCGCTCTCGAAGATGATCGTCGTTCCGTATTTCCACCGATTGCGAAACAGAATGTCGAAATCTTGAGTGCTTCTCCGCCCGCCCTTGGTGAGCACCTGGACGCGAAGCTCGTAGTGTTCCAGCACTTGAAGAGCTTCCCGCGTAAGCCGCGCCGCTTCGTCCGAATGGTACGGATCGCTCATAAAGCTCAGTAGGATTTCGCGCGGGTCGCCCCGCAGCTTCTTCGCGTCGCGTTCCAAGTCGCGCAAGATCCCCTTTCGCGGCTGCGGATCCAGCGCCCATGCGTCGATGGTTTTCCGCAAGATGGCCGGGCAGTAGCAGTAGCGGCAGGCGTGGGAGCACCCCGTATAGAGGTTCACCGCCAGATCGCTGTACTCCCGGGCTTTGCCGCACGGCTCATAGATGATCGGCATGGGACATCACTTTCTTCCTTCTCCGCCCGATCGGAGGCTGCCTTCCCGCAACTCGCGGCCCACCATGTACATGAACACAAGTATACTATAGCAGAGACATCACGGCTTGTTCAAGTCGGCTTTTTGGCCACAGCCGTTGAGGGATTGGCCACGGCCGGCCCTCCCACCTGGGTTCAAAAATCCGAAAGAATAAGCCTCCCGCAACATCTTGATGCGAAAGGCCTTATATCAGTGCGGGAAACAGGACTTGAACCTGCACGGCCTTGCGGCCACTAGGCCCTCAACCTAGCAGGACACTGTTGTCAGCGTGTTGGGTGGAATGTGCGGAAGCGTTGCAAGTGAGTTCCACGCGAGGACTTGATTCTGTGAGTCGTTGCGGGTGTGTTGCGGATGTGTAGTCCAAGTGTTGGCAACAGTGTTCTATAAATGTTCTATGGCGGAGCCAGGACGGGGAAGATTTCGGTGGTGAGAACCTAGCATGATTCGAGTTGCTTTCCCAGCCCAGCGTGATCCAGTCAGCCCCAGCCTCGTGAAGGCCTCCAAGAACGTCGCTGCTGCGTTCCGCGGTCGGCTGGCCCCTAAGATGCCCCTGCCCGCCGAGGCCGCCAGCGACGATCCAAGAAACGCACACGGGGTGGTGGCACCGCAAGGCCTCGCCGCCGGCCGATTGAAGACCCTCCCAACCCTGGCTACAACCATCTGGCGGCCAGGACGTGCCGGGCTCGTCTTCCAGAAGCGAGAGTGCCGATCGTCCCGGCCTCTTTCCTTTCTTTGCTGGTTGGCCTCGGCGGAATGAAGTGCGCAACCGCTGCGCACATCCAAGCCGGTTTTGCTCCAGACGCCGCTTTCGGTCGAGTATCGCCCCAAAATCATATCAGCGTCGTTCACGGCGCTGACCTCCACGCAGCCCGCCAAAGCCGCGAGAACGTGAGCTGGCAGAGGGCTATATCAGGGGGCTGGCGACGGACGAGCCCGCCGTCATAATGTTCACGACAGCCGTCGCTGCTCAGGCGGTTGCCGAGTTGCTTCTCCGATTGACGGGCTTTATGGGCGCGGAGCGCTTCTCGACCGAGGTGTTGATGCCGGACGTGATGCAACAGCAGAGCAGAGTGAGCGAGAGTCGCATGTTGGGCACTACAGCACCTTCGTGACGCCCGGCATGGCGATCGGGTAGCGGCCTTGCGCGTCGGGCATCACGGGCGGGTTGGAATCCATCGTGTACTGATCGAGGCCCGGCGCCAACTCGACCTGGGACGCCAACGCTTCATCCCACTTGACCAGGTTGCCCGATTCGGCGGCCATGCGGCCGAGAATGCCGGTCATGGCGGCCATGGCGCAGCGCTCGGTCTCGTTGTACGGCTTGTCCTGGCGGATGGCCTCGAACAACAGGTCGTGCTCGTGCTGGTAGTGATTGCTCGATGGTCCCTGGTACTGCCAGATCAGATCATCGGGCGGCGGCACCGGGTTTTGCGGCGACAGGCGATGCCCCTTGCAGATGCGCGGCTTGGGTTGGCCCTCGCCGAGGATCGCGCAGCCGGTGGCGCCATGGATCACGTCGCCGAAGAACCCCCAGCAGCCGTTCATGTGCCGCCCTTGGGCCATCAGCCGCGTGCCGTCGGCGAAAGTGTATTCCACCGAATAATGGTCGAACAACTGATCGGGCGTGGTGCGCGACTGGCGTCCGCCCTGCCCTTGGGCCGAGACGGGCCAGGCATTCTTGATCCAGCAGCAGATGTCGAGATTATGGATCAACCAGTCCAACAGGAAACTGCCGTTCAACCAGGTGAAGTTGCTGTAGTTGCGGATTTGGTGGCCCAGCTCGGTCATGCCGGCCGCCTTGGGTGAGAAACCGACCGGTTCGTGCTCGCGGTAGGCCCAGCAAGTGATCACCTCGCCGATGGCGCCGTTGTGGATTTGCGCGACGGCTTCCTCCAACGGCCGGTAGTGGCGGCTCATCAATCCGCCGGCAACCTTGAGATTCTTCTTGGCCGCTTCCTGGCCGGCGCGGAGGATGCGGTGGATGCCGGGCGCGTCGACCGCGAACGACTTCTCCATGAACACGTGGCAGCCCTGCGCTACGGCGTACTCGACGTGGATGGGCCGAAAGGCGGGCGGCGTGGCCAGCAGCACAACCCCGCCCGGACCCAGCGAGTCGATGGCCTTCTTGTAGCCGTCCAGTCCGACGAACTGCCGTTGCTGGGGCACTTCGACCGGCTGCTTGAGTTCCTTCGAGATGTAGCGCAGGCTCGACTCGATCCGCTCTTGGAAGAAATCGGCCATTGCCCAAAGCGTGGTGGGGCCCTTGGTCTTCAGCGCGTTGACGGCCGCCCCGCCTCCTCGTCCGCCGCAACCGACCAACGCCACCTTGATCGTGTTGTCTTCGCCGGCATAGCTGCGGGCGGCAATCTCGCCCAGCAAGGCGGCGCCGGCCAACGCGGTGCCGGATGCCTTCAGGAAATCACGACGGGAACTAGAGGACGGGGGGGAGGCTTCTTTGCGGGTCATGAGAGGCTCTCTTTGGCCGGGATTTCTCATATAGGCTCCGCTCGGATACGCTCTGAGCGCCAACAGTCTTGCCATATTAACAAAGCGGCTCGCAACGTTCCAGTCGGCGCGACGATTCCTCGTCCAGAATTGAGTCCCGCGAGCAATCCTGATGCTCGACGCCTCCTCCGCAGCAGTGGTTTTGGTGTGGTTTCACCCGACGCCGGTCCAGGGCGGCTATCCTCTTGCTCTCGCCCGCGCCAGGCGTCATCATGGAAGTCGCCTTCCTTGCCCCTGTTCCCTGCCCACCGGAGACCCCCATGTCCCGTACAAAGCTTGACATTCTCGCCGTCTTCATTGTCGTCGTCGCGGGTTTATCCCGGGAGCGACTTTATGCCGAGATCCGCACTGCTGCCGTCTTGACGCCGGAGGCCGTCTGGGAAGCGATCGACGCGGCCCAGGACGGCGACACCGTGGTGCTCCCCGCCGGGAAGGCCGTCTGGACGAAGGGATGGAACACCGGCCGTGGGGCCAAAATGAAAGCCATCGTCATCCAAGGGGCGGGAATGGACAAGACCGTTATCGGCGACAATCGCAGCAACCGCGGCGGCGACAATATGCCCTTCCTGTTGATCGGCGTGGAAGGAAAGCCGTTCCGTGTTACCGGCGTCACCTTCGACGGCACGGGCCTTCCCAATGCCGGAATCTATGAGGGCATGGTTCAGATCACCGGCGACTGCAAGAACTTCCGCATCGATCACTGCAAGTTCAAGAATGCCGACCACTTCATGAACATCAACGGCGACACCTACGGCCTGGTGGACCACTGCTACTTCGAGGCGATGGAGTACAAGGGCGCTAATGTACAAACCATTTGGATTAACGCGGCCGGCATTTCCAACTACAGCAAGCCGCTCACGCTGGGCACTGACCAGGCCATCTACTTCGAGGACAACGAGGTCCTTTTCAGCCCGGAGGTCATCGATCCGACCGGCAACAATCCTTGGGTCGTGCCTTTTGGGGCGGCGCGGACCGTGATCCGGCACAACACGATCGTCAATTCGCAATTGGAGATTTATCGGCACGGCGTCAGGGACGGGGTTTACGGATCCCAGAGCTGCGAGATTTACGACAATCAGTTCTTGGCGGTCGGCTTGCACAACTACCGGCCGCAGTGCTTCATTTCGATCGGCGCCGGCGTGAACATCGTGTTCAACAACACGGTGACGGGCAAGACCTATAACAGCAAGCAACTGGAGCTGCGGAACGAGCGGGCGTGGCGCACCGTGGGCGGCTTTCCCAAGGCCGACGGCAAGATTCCCACCGATGGCAACCAGATTCCCGCCGGCGAGTTGGGCGCCGGCTATCCGTGCTTCGGTCAGGTGGGTTGGGCCACGATCGTCGACGGCAAGTTCACGCCGACGCCCTGCTATGCCTGGAACAACACCATCAACGGTAAGCCGCTCCCTATGGAGGTCACCCACCGGGCCGAGCCGAACGAGGCGGCGACGATGAAGGAAGGGCGGGATTTCTTCAACGAGAAGCCGCCGGAGGGATACTACAAGCCCTACGTCTATCCCCATCCGCTGCAAGAGGGCTGGGAAGCGCTGATGAAGTCCGTCGCCGCCGACTCCGGCAACTCCACGACGACGCCTCCTGGGAGTAAACCGTAGTTTCGTGGTGGCGCGGATTGCCGGCATAGGCGGGGGCAGCCGCTGCGCACCCCGGCGGTACAACCTGAGAAGGTTCTGCCGAATACTGGTGATGATACGTTCTTTACTTCGATCGAGTGGCTGGCACCGGCGTACAGTTCTCGTACCAGACAAGCTGGTTTGTACGGCCGGCGATGACCACCAAGTCCAGCTTGCCATCGCCGTTGATGTCGGCGGCGACGGCGCCTTCGGCAGGCATGGCGGGGTCGATCTCGAACGCCTTGAATTGCTGGCCGGTCGCGTCGGTGGCCTTGTAGAGCCGTAGCCCGCCCCCGCCGGCGCGCCAGCCGACCACAATCTCATCCATCCCATCGCCGTCAAAGTCGCCCGTTACCAAAGCGTGCCCTTCGTGCAGCGTGTCGTCGATCACGTGGCGATGCCAGAGCCCTTCGCCCTCGGCTGGCGAGTAGACCACCACTTGGTTACCGTGCCATGGCTCGATGGCCGCTAAAAGCAGCCGGTCCTTGGCCAGGCGAAAGGCCGCCACCTCGCTGGTGCCACGTGCTGCGCCGGGCTTATCGCTGGATGGCGGTGCACCAGCCGCCAATTGGACCTTCCGCCAGCTTGCGGTCTTGCCCTGCCCCTTGAAGTCGAAGCGATGAATGCCCTCGAAGCTCGCGGTAAGAATCTCGTCCCGCCCATCGCCGTCGAGGTCAATGACCTGGATACCGTGCAGCACAGTAAGCGACTCGTCGATCTTCCAGACCTCCCACGGCTGATCGGGTTGTTGTGGTGGACGAAATGCCCAAAGGTGTGCCGGCTTCGGGGCCTGCGTTCCTTGAGACCCGCGGCCGAAGATCGGGGCATGAACAAGCACCGGCCGGCCGCTGCCGTCCAGATCACCCCAACGGAGCCGATGGACGACGGGGTCCGCGGCGATGGACTGCCGCAGCCAAAGTTCGTCGGCCTTCGCCGGCTGCCGCAACAACTGGATTTCGCCGCCGCGGGTCGATTCGTTGAAGTAGAAACCGCTGGCCAGGGCGATGACCGGGTGGCCGCTGCCGTCTAGATCGCGCACAGCCAGGTCGATGTTCTTGGCGGTCCGTGCGATCGGATGCGGCTGCCAACCCGGATTCTCGTACCAGTCCACGCGGTCGGCATCGGTCAACAGGGCGATCACGTCCGGGCGGCCGTCGCCGTTGATGTCGGCCACGGCGACCTGGTAACCGGCAGGAAAGTTGTCAATGAGGTGACGCTGGAACCTGACCGGGTCCGTTCCTAAGAGGCATGCGATCACGATGGGCAATACTGCCATGTTGGGCCTCCCCGAACTCGCGGACTCATGATAATCGCCGACAGGCCCATCAGCCAGCGGGGCATGCCGGGAATCCTCGCCGATCCCCAGCATTTTCTTCACGGCCCGGCTGGCCCTCGGGTCGGCGTCCAAGTCTGTGGTACCCCTGGTCGCTGTTCAGGGAGGCATAGTTTAGCAGTGCCGGCGGATTTCCCCGACGGCCACGCCGTTCGACATTATCAGCCCCGACAGATCCATCCCTCCTTGCGTGTCAGCCGTATGTGGCAATTCCCTGGGAATGGCTGTCTTCCCTACGCAGCTTCGGCGCCGAGGTCAGATGCCATGCTTGCCGTCAATCGCACTGCCGGCACCGTTCAGCAACTCCTTGAGTTCTCCGACCACCTCCGACAAACGCTCCGGTGGGCCGAAAAGACGCTTGCGGGCGCTTCCCACGAAGCCGGTCTTGCCGGCCAGCACAAATGCTGCCCTGGCTATCAGAAGGCACCAGATAACACTGAGAACAATGCTCATCGGCAAACAATTGCAGACCGGGCGACGTTCTGCGCCCGTTGGGGTGGCAAGAGTTGCTATCTGGGGAATACGCTGTCTTTTCGGCTATTGGAGCGACTGGCACATCGCCCGAATCAGCTTTTCTGTTACGACACATTGCTCCAAGATGTTTGGGAAAGCAAGCGGTCCAGAGAAGCGGTGCGGAGCGTGGTCAAAGTCCTTCGCCAAAAGCTCAGGGCAGCGGGTATGGATGATCTAGCTCAAGCCATCGACGGAAACGCGGCCCATCATTACGGCCTTATGCTCGACCGCTATTCCTCGCGACATCCCACAGGCTTCACACAGGTTCCAACCGTGGTCTCACACAGCACGATGCCACAATACTGAGAGAGCCGACGTTGCGGCTTAGAACAGCAGCAGGGCCTCGATGATGTTCGGCTGGTGATCTGCCCAAGAGATCACCGGTTTCAGCTCGGTCTGCGCCGCAACACCACCGCTCCCAGACGGCCCCAAGCCACCGCTATCACACAGCAGCGAGAAAGCATCATGGCGAACCAAGATCCGAATCCAGACAGCCTCCCACCAGTGTCCAAACCAGTTCGCGCGGCGCAGTACGTCCGCATGTCCACCGAACACCAGCAGTATTCCACGGAGAACCAAGCCGACGTGATCCGCGAGTACGCGACCAAGCGCGGCTACGAGATCGTCCGCACCTATGCCGACGACGGCAAGAGCGGGCTGAAGATCGAGGGCCGGGATTCGCTACGGTCCATGATCGAGGACGTGCAGACGGGCCGAGCCAACTTCGACGGCCATCCTGGTCTACGACGTAAGCCGTTGGGGCCGGTTCCAGGACACCGACGAAAGCGCCTACTACGAGTACCTGTGCAAGCGGGCCGGGATCGAGGTCCACTACTGCGCCGAGCAGTTCGAGAATGACGGTGGGCCGGCGGCCACCATCATCAAGAGCGTCAAGCGGGTGATGGCGGCCGAGTACAGTCGGGAGCTGTCCTCGAAAGTCTTCAAGGGGCAGTGCAAGCTCATCGAACTGGGCTATCGCCAGGGCGGACCGGCAGGGTACGGGCTGCGGCGGATGCTGATCGACCACACCCGCAAGGAGAAGGGCATCCTGGGCCGAGGCGAGAAGAAGAGCCTGCAAACCGACCGGGTGATCCTGGTGCGAGGTCCCGACGAAGAGGTCCGGGTGGTCCAGTGGATATACCACATGTTCATCCGAGAGAACCGCCTGGAACGGGAGATCGCCGAGATCCTCAACGCCCAGGGCGTGCTGACCGACCTCGGCCGTCCCTGGACCCGCGGCACCGTGCGGGAGGTCCTGACCAACGAGAAGTACATCGGCAACAACGTCTACAACCGCAGGTCGTTCAAGCTGAAGAAGAAGCGGGTGGTCAACACGCCGGACATGTGGGTGCGGCGGGAAGCGGCGTTCGATCCGATCATCAGCCCGGAGGACTTCTACACGGCCCAGGGGATCATTCTTGCCCGTGCCCGGCGGTTAACGGACGACGAGATGCTCGAACGGCTTCGGGGCCTGCTGGCCAAGCACTCGCTTGCTCTCCAGCGGTCTGATCGACTCCGCCGAGGGCATGCCCGCAAGCTCCGCCTACCGGGCACAGGTTCGGCAGCCTCCTGCGGGCCTACCAACTCGCCGGATACCGGCCCAGATCGGGACTACGGCTTCCTGGAGATCAACCGAGCCATCGGACGGCTGCATCCTCAACTCCTCGACGACATGCTCCGGCAGCTTGGCGGAGTCGGCGCCCACGTCAGCCGGGACGCCGAGACGGACCTGCTGGTGATCAACGGCGAGTACACGGCGTCGATGGTGCTTTCCCGCTGCCGTCAGACCGCCGCCGGCAGTTGTACGGTGGCTGGTGCGGATCGACCAGGCGCCTCGTTCCCGACATCACCATCCTGGTCCGCATGGACGCGACCAACCAGCAACCGGCCGACTACTACCTGTTGCCGATCATGGACATCGTAGCTCCCAAGCTGCTGTTGTGCGAGACCAACGGCGTGTACCTGGACACTTACCAATTCGACAGTCTTGACTACTTCACCGTCATGGCTCAACGCAGAAAGATCGAGGTGCCAGCATGAACCGAGCTGCAAAACGACGCGCATGCGATTCCGCATCGACAAGATCACCGTGCCCAATCCCCGCACGCGGGGCAAGAAGAAGTTCAAGCAGATCGTGGCCAACATCGCCCAGATCGGCTTGAAGAAGCCCATCACCGTGGCCGCGTCCAAGAACGACGACGGCGAGACCGCTACATGCTCGGTTGCGGGCAGGGCCGGATGGAGGCGTTCGAGAGCCTCGGCAAGACCGAAATCCCGGCGTTCCTCATCGAGGCCACCAAGGAGGAGTTGATGTTGATCAGCCTGGTCGAGAACCTGGCTCGTCGTCAGCACGCCACCATCGAGCATGCCAAGAGATATCGCGGACATGCGGGACCGCGGGGACTCCCCCGCCGACATCGCCGGCAAGACGGGATTGACGGTCTCCTACGTCAACGGGATCCTGAAGCTCTTGACCAAGGGCGAGGAGCGGCTGCTGCGGGCCGTCGAGAAAGGGCAGATACCCCTCAGTGTCGCCATCACCATCGCCGGTTCCAACGACGCCGCGGTGCAAAGGGCGCTGGCGGAAGCATACGAGAAGAAGGAATTGCGCGGCAAGGCCCTGCTGAAGGTCCGCCGCCTGGTCGAGGAACGTCGCAGCCGAGGAAAATCGCTGCACCGTGGCGTTCGCAGCCGAGCCAACAGGGAGGTGTCGTCCGAGCAGCTCCTCAAGGCGTACCGCGAGGAGACCAGCCGGCAGAAGGCGATCGTCCAGAAGGCAAAACTCTGCGAAACCAGGCTGGTGTTCGCCGTGTCGGCCCTGAAGCAGCTCTTCCAGGACGGCAACTTCACCACGCTGCTGCGGGCCGAGGCCCTCGACTCCCTGCCGCAGTACCTTGCGGCCCAGATCCATGGAGAAGCCTGCTGACCATGACGAATCGCATCCGTCTCGCTTGCGACCCGAAGATCCTCTTGCTCCCTGTCGGCAGCATCCTGCCGATGAAGAAGCTCAGTCCCGGCATAAGCAAGTCCAAGAAGTACCGCCGCATCGCAGCCTCGATCCCGGAGGTCGGCATCATCGAACCGCTGGTCGTCTATCCTCAAGTCAACGGCAGCACGCAATACATGCTGCTGGACGGGCACGTCCGTCTGGACATCCTGAAGGAGATGGGGCAGGAGAAGGTCGCATGCCTCGTGGCGGCGGATAACGAGGCGTTCACCTACAACCACAAGGTCAGCCCGCTCTCCGCAATCCAGGAGCACTTCATGATCGTGGAGGCCATCCGGCAGGGGGTCTCCGAAGAGCGGATCGCCAAGGACTCTGGCCGTGGACGTCGCCGCCATCCGGCGAAAACGGATCTCCTGGACGGCATCTGCCCGGAGGCCGTGCAACTGCTCAAGGAGAAGCGGGCGTCCGCTGGCGCCTTCCGCGAGATGCGGAAGGTCAAGCCGATGCGGCAGATCGAGATGGCCGAACTCATGGTCGCGGCCAACAATTTCTCGGCGAGTTATGCCCAGTGCCTGCTGGCCGCCACGCCCCAGGATCAGTTGCTGGAGCCCGACAAGCCCAAGGACGTGCGGGGACTGAGCCCCGAGGACATGTCGCGGATGGAACGGGAAATGGAGAACCTCGCCCAGGATCTCCGGTCGGTCGAGGATTCCCACGGCCGCAACGTGCTGAACCTCGTCCTGGTCGTGGGCTATCTCAAGAAGCTTTTGGAGAACGTGAGAGTCGTCCGTTACCTGTCGCAGCACTGCTGCGAGATACTGGCCGAGTTCCAGAAGATCGTCGAATCGAAGACGCTGGGCACCGGCGAGTGACCTGGTTCCCCGCAAAGAGATGAGCCGGCTCGGCCGGCGATCCCTTGATCCTGTCCGTCCCGGCGTCACAATGGAAAAAGTCTGAAGACGGACAATGGCGAGGTCACTTCCGTGGCGGCAGGGATTTTTACGATCGACGGCTCCCATGGCGAGGGTGGCGGGCAGGTGCTCCGCTCGTCGCTGTCGCTGTCGCTGGTGACGGGCAAGCCCTTCGCCATCGAGAACATCCGTGCTGGGCGGAAGAAACCGGGCCTGATGCGGCAACACCTTACGGCCCTATTGGCCGCGGCCGAGGTCGCCGCCGCGGAGGTCGAAGGGGCTGCGTTAGGCTCCCAACGCGTGGCGTTCCGCCCCAACCAAGTCCAGTCGGGCGACTACGCCTTCCGCATCGGCACCGCTGGCAGTGCGACCCTCGTCTTGCAGACTGTGCTGCCGGCGCTGCTGCTGGCCGAGGGCCAGTCGAACCTGACATTGGAGGGCGGCACTCACAACCCCTTCGCCCCACCGGCGGATTTTTTGGAGAAGGCGTATCTGCCGTTGGTTAACCGGTTGGGGCCTCGCGTCGAGATGCAGCTTGTTCGCCCAGGCTTCTATCCGGCCGGCGGTGGCGAATTGACCGTCCGCGTCCAGCCCGCGCAGCAGCTCAGCAACCTGGAATTGGTCGATCGGGGCCAAATTGTCGTTCGGCGGGTCCGGGTACTGTTGGCCAACTTGCCGCGGCACATCGCCGAGCGGGAGTGCCAAACTATCGCCCGGGAGACGGGTTGGGACGAGGCGTCATTCACCATCGACGAAGTGCAGGGTTCGCGCGGGCCGGGCAACGCGGTGATGATCGAGTTGGAAGCGGAACACGTCACCGAGGTCTTCACAGCCTTCGGCAAGTTGGGCGTCAGGGCCGAAGACGTGGCCACGGAGGCCCTGCACCAAGCCGTGGAATATCTGGCGGCCAGCGTGCCCGTCGGCAAATGCTTGGCCGACCAGATTATGCTACCGCTGGGAATCGGTGCCTATTTCGGCTCCGGCGGCGGCGAGTTCCGCACTATGGAACTTTCGCTCCACAGCACCACGCACCTAGAGCTTCTCCGGCGTTTTCTGGAAATTGACGTCCGGGTAGACGGTGAGGGGCACGACAACTGCGTGGTACGACTTGGCTGACGGAGCAAATGCCCATGATGTCGCTGGTGCCACCTGCTTCTACTTCAGGACTTCACCAAAGAACCCCTTCATGGCATCCCAGGAGCGTCTGTCCGCCTCGGCGTTGTAGGCGGCACCCTTGGACTTGTCGTTGCCCGAGGCGGGGTTCGTGAAGGCGTGAACGGCACCGCCGTAGACCACCAACTGCCAATCCACGCCCGCGGCTCGCATCTCGTCCTCGAAGGCGTCCACGTCCTTCGGGGGCACATGGGGATCGTCGCCGCCGTGAAGGACGAGCACCTTGCACCGGATGTTCTTGGCGTCCGCCGGGGTCGGCGTGTCCAGGCCGCCATGGAAACTCACGACGCCGGCGACGTCGGCGCCACTGCGGGCGATCTCCAGCACCACGGTGCCGCCAAAACAGTAGCCGATGGCCGCTACCCGCTTGGGGTCGCACAAGGGATTGCTGCGTAGCACCTCCAGGCCGGCCAGCGCCCGAGCCCGCATCAATGCCCGATCTTGCTTGTAGATGCCCACCTGGGCGGCTGCCTCTGGGGGCGTCTTGGGCCGAATGTCCTTGCCGTACATGTCGATGGCAAAAGCAACATAGCCCATCGTGGCGAGCTTCCTGGCCGCGACTGGACGTAGTCGCCGAGCCCCGTCCACTCATGCACAACCAGCACGCCCGGACGACGGCCCTGGATGGCGTCATCCCACGCCAGATAACCCTCCAGAACGGCATCCCCGTGTTTGTACGGGACGACCTTCGTCTGCACGGCGGCATTGGAGACGTTGAAGGTGGGATCAGGATGGGGGCTGTGGTCGCCAAGATGTCTTTGCAGGGGGCGTGTGGCGTTGGTGGTAAGCGGCTCGGAGAACCAGAAGCAATGCAGGAGGGTAGCAATCGAGAGGGCGGCGAGCACCAGAGCTGAGGCTAGCAAGCCGAGTTCTTGCGAGCCATCTGTAAGGGGTCAGAAATATTATGGGGATGTAGAAGATGAAAACGAAGGCCGCCACGATTAGGACCATGGCGCGAGCGACAGGAAACCGGTTGGAGACTCGAAAAGCTTGTTGCCATTGTCTTGAACGAGGAACCAGGCGATCAGTCCGAGGCCAAAAAAGAAGGGCAAAAGGAGGAGGAATTGCCGCGCGGAAACGACGCCAAAAACGTGCTTATCGATCAGAGCAGACGGAGATTGCGCGAGGTGTGGGGGCGGCGGCGTTGATTCACTTGGTGCGGTTGCGGTGGGAGTAGCGTCTTCAGCCGAGTCCTGAGCCAAAGCCGTCTGCGGCCGGTGTGGGGCGGGCGGGGGAGCGGCCGTCGGGGCGATGGCCGGAGACGTTCCTGACCTGGCCCCTGTGGAGACGGTGGTGGGCAGATCAGTTGACGTGGTGGTGTGGCCTAGTCTGAACTCGTCGACAAGGACATCTGCGACATCGGGCGGCTGCCAGGGCGTGGCGTTCGGCCGGTCCGGAATGGTAGTGGTTCCGGTGAAAGTCGGCTTGCGTTGTTTTGACTTTGCAGCCACGTGCTAGCCTTCGAAAACGGCCTTCCTAACGCGTTTGTGGCGGTCCCACGCCGCCTGCGCGAACTTGCTGAGGTGTGAAAGGAAGTCGGTAACGTTTAACGGTTCAGTGGGCTTGATGTAGTAGTCAATGTCGCAATAGAAGCCCACTTCCGGGAGAGCGGTAGCATCTTTGTAGTTGAAAAAGGTTTTCATCTGGTCGGTTTTCATGGGCCCACAGTGCATGTTGAAATCGCCCAGGGGGTCCTTAAAGTAGAAGGGAGCGCCGGCATCAGTCACATTTGCATCGTGACCGACTGCAGCATAAGCAGTGGGTTTTAGGTCTGCATATCGCTCTTTGAAGAGCTGCAGCAAGTTGTCGAAGGAACCCATGTAGGCGGTGCAAAATCGTGCTCGGACGCCGAAGCGTTCAACATTGAAAGGACTTGGAAACGCGTCCAAGGCGAGGACGCTTTGCACAAACCTACTTGCGAGAAGAACGAATTGCTCGTGGGTCTCGGCGTCGATCACGGAAAGCCCGGATTTGTTGAATGCGACATATCCGTACAAATTTTTCTTCGACTTATCGAAAATGTCGATCTTGTTCTCGGTGATTATCCAATCCGGAAGGTCGAGCGACTTGGATAGGATTGCGGCGGATTTCCCTCGAAGATCAATGAAGAGTGGATTGGCTTTGTAATCGAGTTGACAGGTAAGGTCATTTGGCAGAGATCGTTCGTGATACATGGCTATCATACGGCCTTTAGACGGAGCAAGAGCATTGAGCCCCTTTGTGGTAGACAGATCGCGTTGCGGTAAACGACCGGTTGTAATGTAGTCTAAGAGCAGGGGCTGTCAAGGGGGCTGTTGGCCCGTGAATCTGGCATAGATGCTTGGGGCGTGAAGCCAGGTAACAGGGCTCACGACCGTTTAGGACACCCCTATCATGTCGGCAAGACCGGCGAAGATACGGTCACTCACCGGCGTATTCTGAGACGGGCTTTCACGGGCAAGCTGCCGATAGTGGACAGCATCAAGTACATGAAATCTTGGGGTGAACCGGAATCGCCAAAGCGTCTTAAAAGGATCGCCGACAACATCGCATCCTATCCTGGAGGCATGAGCAACCGGCCAAATCCGTCCGAGCAAGCGATTGAGGATTGGGAATCGGACCTTGAGTGGCTGAGGAAAGAGTTTTACCACGGTCACTTCACCTTCCAATGGCCCGGTATGTACGTCCAGGTGAGGCGGTGAAACGGCTGATTTTCTACCCAAGCTGCAAAAATCCCTCACCCACCCCGTTTACTGACGGGGGGGATGGTAGATGAGGGGGAACGACTTGGGTATATTGGCTCTCTGGCCACGTTCCGGCCGGTCTCCGATACCACGACCGAAGCGATTTTCCGCCAGAGATCCGCGATGCCCGAAGCTGCCACTATCCCTGCCCCCGGCCAAATCGCCCGCGTTCGCCAGCGGCTGTACCTGGTCGAGCAGACCGTGCCGGCGCCCAACGCCGGCGATAGCACCCTGGTCAAGTTGTCGTGCGTGGACGACGACGCCCAAGGGCAGAGGCTGGACGTGCTGTGGGAACGGGAAATCGACCCGGAAATCATCACCGGCGAGGCCTGGGAGGCCATCGCCAAGCGGGGGTTCGACCCGGCGCGGATCTTCGCCGCCTACTTGAATACTCTCCGCTGGAACTGCGTCACGGCCACCGACCCTCGTTTGTTCCAATCGCCCTTCCGGGCCGGCATCCGCTTGGACGCCTACCAGCTTGAGCCGCTCCGCAAGGCCCTACTCCTGCCGCGGGTCAATCTGTTCATCGCCGACGACGTGGGCCTGGGAAAAACCATCGAGGCCCTGCTGATCAACCGCGAGTTGCTTATCCGTAAGAAGGTCCGCGAGATCATCATCTGCTGTCCGCCCTCGATGCTGTACCAATGGCAGGAGGAAGCAGAGAGCCGCTTCGGTTTGACCTTCGAGATCCTCGACAAGGAATATGTCACCCGAGTTCGGCGCGAGCGCGGTTACGGCGTGAACCCCTGGGGCACCCACACTCGGTTCCTCGTCTCGCACCGTCTGCTGATCGACGAGACCTACGCCGGGCCGCTTCGCGCATGGCTGGGCGAGTTCCGCAGCGGTACGCTGTTGATCCTCGACGAGGCCCACCACGCCGCCCCGTCCAGCGGCCAGAAGTACGCCATCGACTCGCAGATCACTCGCGCCGTCCGCGATTTGGCCCCGCGATTCGAGCACCGGTTGTTCCTCTCCGCCACGCCGCACAACGGCCACTCCAACAGCTTCTCGGCCCTGCTGGAAATCCTCGATCCCCAGCGGTTCTGCCGCGGCGTGCCGGTCAAGCAGAAGATGCTGGAAGACGTCATGGTCCGGCGGCTCAAGGACGACATCCGCGAGGTGATGGGCGGGTTCCCAAAGCGGGAGGTCGTGCAGGTCGACATCGACGGCCTGCCACCGGACGCCCCCGAGCTGCGTCTATCGGCCCTCCTCGACGAGTACCGGGCTTTGCGCGAGCAGCGGCTCTCGGGCGAGACCAAACGGAAGCAGGCCGCAGCGGGCCTGTTGATCTCCGGCCTCCAGCAGCGGCTCCTGTCGTCCATCGAAGCCTTCGCACGCACATTGCGGGTCCACCGCCGCACGGTCCAGCGCCAGTGGGAAGAGGCTCAGTCGGGAAAAGCCACGGTGCCGGGCACTGCCGGCCAGCTCGATCTTCTCAGCGGTGCCGTGGGCAACGACGACGACCGGGCCACGCTCTCCGAGGAAGATCTTCAGGCCGAAGAAGAGGTCCAAGTCGCTGCCGTTTCGGCCGCCACAGCCGGCCCGCTGACCGACGCGACCTCCCGGCAACTCTTCGGCCGCGAGCAAAAGCTGCTGGACGAGATGACCCAGATCGCTGAGTCCGCCCGCGGTCTGCCCGACGCCCGGGTCCGTAAGCTGATCGAGTGGATACGGGAGAACATGTGCCCCGATCTGTCGAAGCCCGGCGCCCGCTGGAACGACATCCGGGTGATCTTCTTCACCGAGTACGACGACACCAAGCGTTCCCTCTACCAGCACCTATCGACGGCCATCGAGGGCACCGACCGGGCCGAGCAGCGGATTGCCATCTACCACGGCCCTACACCGCCGAAGGAGCGGACGGAAATCCAGAAGGCGTTCCAAGCCGACCCAAAGAAGAACCCAGTCCGCATCCTGATCGCCACCGATGCCGCCCGCGAGGGCCTTAACCTCCAGACCCACTGCTGGAACCTGTTCCACTTCGACGTCCCTTGGAACCCCAGCCGCATGGAGCAGCGCAACGGCCGCATCGACCGCAAGCTCCAGCCGAACGACGAGGTGTTCTGCCACTACTTCGTCTACAGTCAGCGGCCCGAAGACCGCATCCTGACGGCGATCGTGCGTAAGACAAAGACGCATCAAGAAGGAATTGGGCAGCCTTGTCCCAGGTGATTGATGCTCGCCTGGCCGATATGCTGCGGCTGGGCATCCGCCGCGACCGGATCGACCAGATGGCCAGTGACATCGAGACCGCCGACCTGGACGCCGACACCCGCGGCACCGTCGAAGAGGAACTCGAAGCGGCCCGCGAGCGTCAGGACGCCCTGCGTGCTCAGATAGACCGCTTGCGCTCGCGATTGGAAACATCCAGGGAGAGCATCGGTCTGGACGAGGATCACTTCCGTTCGGCGATCTCCTGCGCCCTGGAGTTGATGGGCGCCGAGCCGCTCAAGCCACTGGACGGCGAAGAAGAAGGCCCGCCGCGGTGCAAGTTCCCTGCCCTCGACCAGCGGCAAGGTGCCGATCCCACCTGGACCGACACGATGGATGCCCTGCGGGCGCCGCGCAAGCGCGGACAGAAGCCTTGGGAATGGCGGCGAGAATCACCGATCCGTCCCGTGGTCTTCGAGGATACGGGCACGATGGACGACAAAGTGGTCCACCTGCATCTCGAACATCGTGTCGTCCGGCGGCTGCTGGGCCGTTTCATCTGCCCAGGGGTTCGTCTACCACGACCTATCGCGGGCCTGCCTGGCGCAGGCATCCGATGCCATCCCCCGCGTGGTCCTCTTGGGCCGGCTCTGCCTCTATGGCCCCGGTGCCGCCCGGTTGCACGAAGAATTGATCGAGATCGCGGCCCGCTGGACCGACCCTAAGCTCCGCAAGGGGCCGATAGCACCCTACGGCCGTGAGGCCGAGTCGAAGACGCTCCATCTTCTGGAGGAAGCATTGCTGCCAAAATCCGGGCACGCCATCACGGAAACAGTGCAGAAGCAACTCCAGGCCTGCGCACCGCGCGACGTTCAGGAGTTGCTGCCCCACTTGCAGAGTCGTGGCGAGGAGTATGCCGCCGATGCCCTAAAGAAGCTCCGAGAGCGGGCCGAGGCCGAGGCCAAAGCGATGCAAGTGATCTTGGAAACTCAGAAAAGCACATCGCCGAGACGGCCACCAAGTATGAACAGGGTGATTCTCGGGCACGCTACTTGCCGGGGTTCCCCGAGACCGAAGACGAGCGGCGGCAGCTTGAAGCCAACAAGCGGCACTGGGTCAAGCGGTTGGCCTCGATCGACGAAGAACTCAAGACGGAACCGGATCGCATCCGTGAAGTGTACGAGGTGAAGGCTACGCGAATCGAGCCCGTGGGTTTGGTATACCTGTGGCCGGTGTCGGGATAAACGTAGGGTAGGCTGCCAGCCTGCCAAGACCAATGGCAAAGGACCCTGAACAACTCGCCCATCAGCAATGGCTTGGCTACGTGCAGCCGGTCGGGCTGGTCGTGTCGATCCCGGCCTTGCTGGCGGCCCAGGCCCACGTCAACCGCAACATCGCCCCCGAGCATCAGCGGTTTCTGGCCTGCCTGAGCCGAGACAAGCACGACGAGTTGATCTCCGAGATCCAGGATTTCCGCGCCTTCGCCCAGGCGGTACTGGGCTGGGAGCCGGCCGACCTGGTAGACGTTTCTCAGGATGAGCAAGCATCCAGGGCCTTGGAGGTCACGCTGACGGCCTACAACGAAACGCTCCGCCCCACGTGGGCTGTGCGCGAGCTGGAGCCCAAGGACCCCGCCCACCCTTGGCTCATGCTCATCCAGGCCATACCCACCGGTACGGACTTCGACGAAGTGGCGGCCAAGGACGAGCGTCATTGGCAGGCCAGCCCTCATGCCCGCTTCGAGCGGCTGCTGCGGGAAACGGAAGTGCCCATCGGACTGTTGGCCAGTGCCGCGGACCTGCGGTTGGTGTACGCCCCGCGGGGCGAGACCAGCGGGTACATGACCTTCCCGGTGAAGGCCATGGCCGAGGTCGCCGGCCGGCCGATGTTCGCTGCCTTGCACATGCTGCTCTGCGCCGACCGGCTCTTCACGCTGGCCGAGAAGCAACGACTGCCCGCCATCCTGGCCGACAGCCGCAAGTATCAGAACGTCGTATCCACACAGCTTGCCGAGCAGGTGCTGGCGGCCCTTTATGAACTGGTCCGTGGCTTCCAAGCGGCCGACGACCATCGCAAGGGCCAGTTGCTGGCCGACGTGCTCCGCGAAGACCCGAACCACGTCTACGCTGGCCTCTTGACCGTGCTCATGCGGCTGGTCTTCGTCCTGTACGCCGAAGACCGCAACCTGCTTTCCAGCGATCCGGTCTACGCCAACTTCTACTCGGTCACGGGCCTCTTCGAGCGGCTGCGGACCGACGAGGGCCGCTATACGGACACGATGGACCAGCGCTACGGGGCCTGGGCGCAACTGCTGACCCTCTTCCGTATGGTCTACGAGGGCGGGCGCCACGGCAACCTGCGCATCCCAGGCCGCAAGGGCTACCTGTTCGACCCCGACCGCTACAACTTCCTCGAAGGCCGGGCATCGAAGACGCCGCGGCGATTGGACGAGAAACCCGAGATTCCGCACATCTCGGACGGAGTGGTTCACCGCGTGCTCCAGAACCTGCTGATCCTCGACGGCGAGCGGCTGAGCTACCGGACCCTCGACGTGGAACAGATCGGCAGCGTCTACGAGACCATGATGGGCTTTAACCTTCAGGTGGCGGAAGGTCGCTCCATCGCCATCAAGCCCACCAAGTCGCACGGCGCGCCGGCCACCATCAACCTGGAAGCCCTGTTGGCCGCCAACCCCGGCGACCGCGCCAAGTGGCTTGCGGAACAGACGGACCAGAAAGTCACTGGCCAGGCCGTCGAGGCGCTGAGGAAGGCGGCCAGTCTGGATGACCTGTTGGCGGCCCTGGAGAAGAAGATCGCCTGGCACGCCACACCCAGCGTAGCGCCCAAGGCGGCGATGGTCCTGCAGCCGTCTGACGAGCGGCGCCGCAGCGGTTCCCACTATACGCCGCGGTCGCTCACTGAGCCGATCGTCCGCACCACGCTCCGGCCTGTGCTCCAACGCCTTGGCGACAACCCCACGCCTGAGCAAATCCTCGAACTGAACGTCTGCGACCCAGCGATGGGTTCCGGGGCGTTCCTCGTAGAAACCTGCCGGCAGCTTGGCGACGTGCTGGTCAAGGCGTGGCACGTCCACAACCAGGTGCCCAAGCTGCCGCCAGACGAGGACGAGGATCTGTATGCCCGGCGGCTTATCGCGCAGCGGTGCCTCTACGGCGTGGACCGCAACCCGATGGCCGTGGACCTGGCCAAGCTCTCGCTTTGGCTGGCCACGCTGGCGAAGGACCACCCGTTCACTTTCCTCGACCACACGCTGCGGTCCGGCGATTCGCTGGTGGGGCTGTCGAAGAAACAGATTGCCGCGTTCCATTGGGCTGACAAACCCGCCTCGCCCGCTCGCAGGAGAGGGGGAGGGGGTGAGGGGGCCGGCACTTTTTCGTTCGGCGACCCGATTGCCGAGGCGATCCGGCTTGCGACGGACTTCAGGCAGAGAATCCTGGCTGCGCGCGACGAGGTGCCTTATGAACACCTGCGCCAGCAACTCGACGTGGCCGACGAGGCCCTTGACAAAGCCCGGTTTGTCGGCGACCTCGTCATTGCAGCCTACTTCTCGGCTGATAAGGACAAGGCCCGTGAGGATCGGCTACGGGAACTGGCCCTACGGCTGGTGAAGTACCTCGGCCCCGGCGGGAAGATGGAGGACCGTCAGCCACTCGCCGAGGCCGTGCGTCAGCTTCGCACAGGCGACCGCCCCGTGCCGCCATTCCACTGGGAGATCGAGTTCCCCGAAGTCTTCGGAGGCGAGAATCCGGGGTTCGATGCGATCGTTGGTAACCCGCCGTTTGCAGGTAAGAACACGCTCATAAGCAGCAACCCGGAGGGCTACGTGGATTGGCTAAAGCTCATCCACGCGGAATCCCACGGCAACGCCGACTTGGTAGCCCACTTCTTCCGCCGGGCGTTCAATCTGTTGCGGCGGGACGGTTGCTTTGGCTTGATCGCCACCAAAACGATCGGCCAAGGCGACACTCGCGTTACCGGTCTACGGTGGATCTGTAACAACGGCGGCACAATCTATATGGCTCGAAAGCACCTGAAGTGGCCTGGTCAAGCCGCGGTTACAATCAGCGTGGTCCACGTATGCCGTGGTGTGATCCCAGGGCCTGTCACTCTCGATGGGCGACAAATGCCAACTATAACGGCCTATCTTTTTCATGCTGGCGGCCAAGAGAATCCAGCGGTGCTCCAAACCAATGCCAACAAGAGCTTTCAAGGGCCAGTGGTTTTGGGGATGGGGTTTACTTTCGACGACAGCGACAAGAACGGCGTGGCTTCTCCAATCTCGGAAATGCGTTCGACTCGTGGCGAAGGACCCTCGCAACGCCGATCGCATCTTTCCCTACATCGGTGGTGAGGAGGTAAACAACAGTCCAACTCATGCGCATCACAGGTACGTAATCGACTTCAACGACATGAGCGAGGAGGAGGCACGCAACTGGCCAGACCTGATGCGGATTGTCGAGGAACGTGTAAGACCTGAGCGGACAAAACTTGGAGGAAACCCCGATGCCGAGCGAAGAAAGAAGTATTGGTGGCAATGGGGTCGGTACACACCCGCTCTCTTCGACGCAATCCGATCTTTGCGGCGAGTTATCGCAGTAAACTGCGGTGCAACTCCTCACATGGCGTTCACGTTTCTGGATGCCAAGATGATGTATGCAAACACGCTTGACGTCTTTCCTTTTGACGGGTGCCGCGTGTTTACCATCCTCCAGTCGCGTATCCATGAAGTCTGGGCCCGCTTCTTCGGCTCCTCCCTTGAAGACCGACTTCGGTATACGTCATCCGACTGCTTCGAGACCTTCCCATTTCCTGCGGGCTTCGAGACGAACCCGTCGTTGGACACGGTGGGAAAGGAGTATTACAACTTCCGTGCAGTGTTGATGGTCTCCAACAACGAGGGACTGACAAAGACCTACAACCGCTTCCACGACCCGAACGAGACCTCGCCCGACATCCTCAAGCTCCGCGAGTTGCACGCGGAGATGGACCGAGCCGTGCTCGACGCCTATGGCTGGACCGACCTGAAGGCCACGTGCGAGTTCCTGCTGGACTACGAAGAGGAGGACGAAGACGAGAACGGTGCGGCCAGCAAGAAGAAAAAGCCCTGGCGCTACCGCTGGCGCGACGAGTTCCGTGACGAGGTTCTGGCCCGCCTGCTGGAACTAAACAAGCAGCGTGCCGAAGAGGAGGCATTGAGCGGCCAAGTGGCTGATGCTGCAACAAAAGCCTCGGGTGCCAAAGGACGCAGCCGTAATAGGTCGTCTGCCCGCAACCAACACGATATGTTCGACGAATGATCATCGTCCCACTGACACAGAGGAGCTAAACATGGACGCCGGTACCCTCAGCATTCGGGATATTTTCGGTCACGATCGCCGGCACGTCGTGCCCCTGTTCCAGCGGCCCTACGTTTGGACCCGCGAGATCCAATGGGAACCCTTTTGGGAAGACATCCGTAGCGTGGCGGAACGGCTTTTGCAGAATGGTTCCACCCGTCCCCACTTCTTGGCGCTATCGTCCTCGATCAACTCCGCAAACCCACGGGCCATCTGGAGACCCGGCTGGTGATCGACGGGCAGCAGCGGCTCACGACGATTCAACTCTTCCTGGAGGCGTTCTGCGACACTTGCGCGGAGCAGAAGATCGACGACTACCACCGTGCGCTCTTCAAGCTGACCCGCAATGACGATCCACTCAGCAAGGATGCCGACGAGAAGTTCAAGGTTTGGCCCACGAACGTAGACCAAGAGCACTTCCGTCGTGTGATGCTGGTGGACGGCCCCGGTGAACTGTGCAAGGGGTACGGCAAGAAGCCAACAGCTTTGGAAGTCGGCCACCCCCTCGCCGATGCATACCTTTTCTTCCACCGTGAGATCGCAGCGTGGCTCTTGCCAAGTCAGGATGAATTTAAGGAACGCCTTGACGCCCTGTACACAGCCTTTCGAGAGCACATTCGCATGGTCGTCATCGACCTCGGTAAGGAAGACGACGCCCAACTGATTTTCGAGACACTCAACGTGCGCGGCACCCCCCTCTTGCCGTCGGACCTGGTAAAAAATTCGCTCTTTCATCGTGCCCAGATCGAGCACGAGAATATCGAGAAACTCTACGTACAATACTGGAAGCCGTTTGACGAAAAGACCAAGTACTGGCGGGCTGAACTGGGACGCGGCCACGCACGCCGGGCACGAATCGACACTTTCCTGCACCATTACCTCACCCTCAAGACGGGCGAGGAATTGTCGGTCGCAAACCTGTATACGGCGTTCCGTGATTACATGTTCGACGGGAAGGTGGCCAACGCCCTTGCGATGCTAGAGTCGCTTCGCGCATACGCGGCGGTCTACCAGAGCTTTGACGAGATGCCTCAGGGAACCCGGCAAGCAGTGTTCTTCTACCGGCTGGCGATGATGGAGATCACCACTGCCTATCCCTTCCTCATGGAACTGTTCATGCGTCTTGGCGAGGATGACGGCGAGATTCGTGCCGTTCTGATGGACCTCGAATCATTCCTTGTTCGTCGCATGGTCTGTCAACTGAACACGCGGGGATACAACAAACTCTTCATTGATCTAATCCGCGCTCAACGGAGAGGGAGGGACACCCCTGACTCGCGTGCGCGCTCATCTGCTCAGTTCAGAGGCCGAGAGCAACCGCTGGCCAAAGAACGAAGAGTTTCTCACCGCGTGGCTTGATGTGCCAGTGTTCAAGATGCTCGCACGGCAGCGTGTGCGCATGTTGCTGGAAGCGCTGGAAATGGAACTGCACACGGTCAAGACGGAAAAACTCCAGTTCGGTGAGAAGTTGACTATCGAGCACCTGATGCCACAGCAGTGGAAGGCGTGCTGGTCGCTTCCTGATGATGTACCGGCCATAGAAGCCCAGGTACGTCGTGAAAGGTTGATTCACACCTTGGGGAACTTGACTTTGCTCACGCAGAGCCTGAACAGCGATGTGTCAAACGGCCCATGGCCCGAGAAACTTAAGGATATTTTGGAACATAGCGCTCTGAACTTGAACCGCAAGCTCCAGCACGTCTGCGATTGGAACGAAAAACTAATCTTGAACCGAGGGGCAACGCTGTTCGGAGTGGCTAAGATGATTTGGCCGCGCCCGGAAGCATGACCATTCCTTTGGAGGATAAGTTGTGACGCCCGTGGAAGTTCGCTCCCAGTTAGTTGATGCCCTGCGGCTCGATTTGGTCGGCCCGGATGCGACCCGAAATCTCGGTGCGTCCGATGAGGCTTTGTCGCAGGCGCCGTCGCGTTGGTATCTGACGGGGTTCCTCGTTCCGCTGGATGCCGGCGAGGAACAACGGGCTCAGGTGGGCAGCGACGATGACTTGGACGAGATGAACGAGGTGGGAGGTGCAGACGACAAGAACACTCCAGAGCCGGCCGCCGCGCGACGGGCCTACATGCCCTCATCGATCGGCATGAGCATCCTGGTGCCGGCTTCGGCCCAGCGGCTGACGGCGACGGTGCGATGGGGCGATTATCGCCTCCAGCAGACGAAGGAGGGCCAGGGAGGATTCGGCTCGTGGCAGCGGACGGCTCACGAAGAGCAAGTCGTCTTCAATCTGCCCCAGGAGACCCCAAGACCCCAGGAGGAAGACGTGCCCGGCAGCAACGGGTTGCGGTTGGCTCTTTCCGTGCGGCCAGTCAACAGCGACGGTGCCGAGGGTGGATTGCCGGTAGGCACGCGATCCGTTTCCGTCTTCCTGGTCAACCGCCGTCGGCCCGCTCCCGATGAGACCCGCGACGAGGCGTTTGCGTTTCAGACACAGCTTGAAGTGGCCAGCGAAGAGTCACTCGTGCCGCGGCCCAACCTTCGCAGCCTGGGCAGCAGCGACTGGGACGAGCGAGTGGGCGACCTTCAGTACCGAGATGTGTGCGAGTTCGCCGTGGGGCATAGCGTGGCCACGGATGCCAGGGTTGACGACGGCCACTGCCGCCTCGTGCGGACCTGCTGGATTCCCGAGGCCGAGGTCGAGCACGTGGCCCCGGCGCCAATCAGCGGCGTCGAACTGTCGATGGACGCCTTGGCGCAACTGGCCGGCGTCGATGACGCCAAGGCCAAGCTGGGTAACTTCGTGGGGCAGTACCGCGACTGGATCAGCCGCCAGCGGGCCAAGATGCCGCAGTCGCCGGCCAAACGGAAGGAAACCGCCGAGGAACTGCTGCGACTTGCCGGGATTGCCGCCGACCGGATCGAGCGGGGGATCGCCCTGCTGGCCGAACCAAAGTGCCTGGAGGCGTTTCGGATCGCCAACCGTGCGATGGCCGCGGCGGCCAGGCAACGGTTTGGGGTTATGCAGGGCAAAGACCCCGCCACGATCAAGCCGGCGTGGCGGCCCTTCCAGCTTGCGTTCATTCTGATGAACCTGCCCGGCATCGCCGACCCAATGCACGCCGACCGCGATGTGGTGGACCTATTGTTCTTTCCCACGGGCGGCGGCAAGACGGAAGCCTACTTGGGCATGGCGGCCTTTACGCTGGTTCTGCGACGGTTAGAAGCCCCGGGCATCGCCTCGGCAGGCTTGTGTGTACTCATGCGATACACGCTGCGGCTCTTGACCCTGGACCAACTCGGCCGTGCGGCCACGCTGATCTGCGCCTTGGAATTGGAACGGCAGAAGGACGTCGAGAAACTGGGCGAGTGGCCCTTCGAGATTGGCCTGTGGGTCGGCCAGGCGGCCACACCGAACCGCATGGGCTCCAAAGGGGACGGCGACGTGTACTCGGCCCGGGCCAAGACCATTGCCTTCCAGAATGACAATCGCAAGCCGTCGCCCATCCCGCTGGAGGAATGTCCCTGGTGCGGTGAGAAGTTCAAGACCAACTCCTTCCAGCTTCGGCCCAACCCCGACAATCCGACCGACCTGCGCGTGCAGTGCATGAACCGCCGCTGTGAGTTCACCCGCGGCCAACCGCTGCCGATCCTGGCCGTCGATGAGCCGATCTACCGCCGGCTGCCCTGCTTTATGATCGCCACAGTGGACAAGTTCGCCGCCATGCCGTGGACGGGCGAAGTCGGCGCATTCTTCGGTCGTGTCAACCGCCACGACAAGGAAGGTTTCTACGGGCCGTGCGAGCCGACCGGTGGCCAGCTATTACCCGGCGGCCGGCTCAAGCCCCCGGACCTGGTGATCCAGGACGAGTTGCACCTGATCTCCGGGCCGCTGGGCACGATGGTCGGGTTGTACGAGTCGGCCCTGGACGAGCTGTGCAGCCGCGAGGTGGATGGGCACAAGATCCGGCCGAAGATCGTGGCCTCGACGGCCACCGTCCGCCGGGCCGACAACCAGATCCGCGCCCTATTCAACCGGCGGCAGGTGGACATCTTTCCGCCGCCCGGACCGGATCGACGCGACTCGTTCTTCGCCGAGACCCATACGCCCCAGCAGAGCAACGCCCGACTGTACGTCGGCATTGCCGCCCAGGGCCGCAGCCCCAAGGTGGTGATGTTGCGGGCGTACCTCGTCATGCTGGCCGCGGCGCAGAAGGCCTACAGCAAGCTTGGCGGCAAGCGGAACACCGACAACCCGGCCGACCCCTACATGACTGTGCTGGGGTACTTCAACAGCCTGCGGGAACTGGGTGGGGCACGCCGCGTGGTCGAGGACGAAGTGGGCAGTCGTGTGGCCGGCTACGGCAGTCGGAGGCGCGTGGGCGAGGTGGAGGGGCTGTTCGAGAACCGCAAGATCGCCTACGAGCCGGTCGAGTTGACCTCGCGGGTGAGTACCGACAAGGTGGCCGAGGCCAAACGGCGGCTAGCCCAACTGTTCTCTGACAAAGAACACGTGGACGTGGCTCTGGCCACGAACATGATCTCCGTGGGCTTGGACATCGTGCGGCTGGGGTTGATGGTCGTTTTCGGGCAGCCGAAGACCAGCGCCGAGTACATCCAGGCCACCAGCCGCGTGGGCCGCGACAAAGATCGGCCCGGCGTGGTGGTGACGATCCTGAACATCCACAAGCCGCGGGACCGCTCGCACTACGAGCGGTTCGCTGCGTATCACCAGTCGTTCTACCGCAGCGTCGAGGCCACGAGCGTCACGCCCTTCTCGCCGCGGGCGATGGATCGCGGATTGGCCGGTACGTTGGTTGCTTTGGCCCGGCAGGGACACTTGCCGATGACGCCACCGCGAGGCGCTGCCGCTATTCTTCGGGAACGCTCCTACTTGGATTTTGTGCCCGATTGCCTTGCCGAGCGGGCGCGATCGCACTCGAAAATGCTTTTGCCCACGGAAGCCGATGAGCTTCGGCTCCGTGTGCGGGACCGGGCGACCAACCTGCTGGAAGAGTGGACAAAGATCGCCGTGGAACTCAACCAGATCGGTGCGGGCTTGCAGTACCAGGCCGAGGTCGGCGGGGCCAACCCGCTGTTGCACGGGTTCTTGGACCCGGAACTGAAACGCCTCCCCATGCGGTACAAGAAGTTCCGGGCAAACCGTTCAATGCGAGACGTTGAGCCCAGCGTAAACCTGTGGTTGAAGACCCTGGAGGGGATGGACGTCGAGGAGGACGAAACGTGAATCACAAGACCACAGGAAAGCCACAGGGCCAGATTCGCCAGAGCCAGATCATCACCACGTTCGGCCCGGGGGCGATGCTCGACCTGCCCAAGCACTCCGTGCTGGTTGCCGGCCTGGAGCACTGGCGGGGCATGGGGGATGAGATCATCGAACCCCGGCTGACCGAGAAGCTCAAGTTCCTGTTGAACGTACCGGCATTGAAGCTGTACGCACCGCCGCCCGACCAGGAAGACCCGACCGCACCACCGACCGGCATCAACGCCTGGCAGTTTCCGGAGTGGTTCATCGTCCAGGATGTGGAGCCCGCCAGCCCGGCGACCACCGTGCGTTCGCGCATGCTCGTACATCGCAAGCAATTGGGACGCGGCAACAAGTATTACGACGAGAATCGGAAGTGGTGCCCGGTGGTTTCCGTACGTTTCGTGCGCGCTTGTCGCGCAGGTCATGTTGGCGACATCGACTGGTATGTATTCGTTCACGGCGGCCACAAAGAGTGTCGGCAGCGGCTTTGGATCGACGAACGGGGCACCAGTGGCGATCTATCCGAGGTTTGGGTCCGCTGCGGATGCGGTGCCCAACGGTCAATCGGTGATGCGGTACTCTTGGCCGACAAGGTGCTGGGAACCTGCAACGGTGCTCGGCCGTGGCTTGGACGGGATACTCACGAGCAGTGCGGTGAGCCGAATCGTCTGCTTATCCGTACTGCCAGCAACGCCTATTTTCCGCAGTTGATGAGCGTGATCTCCCTGCCCGACCGCGACGAGACTGTGAAGAAGGCCGTCGATGCGGCTTGGGAGTTCGTCGAGGAAGTCGAGGACATCGACCAGCTTCGCTATGAGCGGAAGAAGGCCAAGGTGAAGGCAGCCCTGGAAGGGTTGTCGGACGAAGAGGTGTTCACCGAAATCCTCGCTCGCCGCGGCGCGGTGTTGGGGGAAACCAAATCGGTGAAGCAGGCTGAGTTGGAAACACTGATGGCCAGCAAGGAAGAAGTGGGCGACGACGTACCGGATGGATATTTCTTCGCCCGGGCCGTGCCACGAGCCAAATGGGACGTCCCATGGACCGCATCGATCGAGCGGGTCGTCGCCGTCCACCGGCTCCGCGAGGTGATGGCCTTGGTGGGCTTTACCCGGTTCGAGGCGGCCTCACCGGACGCCGAGGGCGAACTGGAGATTGGCGTCCGCCGGGCTGCCCTGGCACAGGACATCACCTGGCTGCCAGCCGTCGAGAACCGGGGCGAGGGGATCTTCCTCCAGTTCAAGCACGCCGACGTGGAAGCGTGGTTGCAGCGGCCGGATGTTCTGCAGCGAGCACTCAGGCTGAAGGCCGGTTTCGAGTGTTGGCAGCACGAGCATCAAGGCAGCAAACGGAAGTTCCCGGGCGTGCCGTACCTACTGCTCCATTCCTTTTCGCACCTGCTGGTCACGGCGGTGGCCCTGGAGTGTGGCTACCCAGCCAGTTCGATCCGCGAACGCATCTACGCCTTGCCTAGCACCGGCTACGGCATCCTTCTTTACACGGCCGCATCCGACGCCGAAGGGACGCTCGGCGGTCTGGTCGAGGTCGGCCGGCGGATCCACGATCACATCCGCACGGCGCTGGAAATGGGCCAGCTTTGCTCGAATGACCCGGTCTGCGCCGAGCACGATCCGCAGAACCCTAACGAGCGGCGATTTCTCCACGGGTCGGCCTGCCACGGCTGCCTGCTAATTGCAGAGACCTCGTGCGAACAGCATAACGACTTTCTGGATCGAGCCTTGGTGGTGCCGACTGTGGACAATCTCGGCGTCGAGTTCTTCAAGATGTGAGCACCATGGATGACGAATTACTTCAACTTGCCGATAGCGACCTGAGGGAACTGGCGTCCGTGCTGCGGGCACGGCGGCTTGGGGCGCCGTTCACAGCGATGAGTGTCCAGCGAGTGATCGCCGGCCCGGCGGCCGGTGCCGTGGCTGGGGAGCTACAGCGGCTGGTCGACCAGGGTTTCCAGGCGGAACAGATGGCAACCATGCTCGACCTGCTGGTGTGGGACCGCTGTCGAAGGCCCAAGGTAGAGGACGCGCTCGATCTGGTGACCACCGGGCCGGAAGTGCCGGGCGTGACGAACCGTGATACCGGCGTGGTGGTGCGGGAGCTTTTCGCCGGTGCCCAGCGGTCGGTGCTGGTGGCCGGCTATGCCGTTTACCAGGGGCGGGAAGTCTTCCGGGCGCTGGCCGACCGCATGGCAGAGCGTCCGGAAATCGACGTGAGAATGTTCCTGGACGTGCAGCGTGGGCCTGGCGACACCTCGATGGCCAGCGAAGTGGTCAAACGGTTCGCCGAGCGGTTCAAGACCCGCGAATGGCCCGAAGGCCGGCCGCTACCCAAAGTCTTCTATGATCCGCGTTCCCTGGATTTGGAGGCTGACAAGCGGGCCTGCCTGCACGCGAAGTGCGTCGTCGTCGATGGAGAAGCGGTATTCATCTCCTCGGCCAACTTCACCGAGGCCGCCCAGGAGCGGAACATCGAGATGGGCCTATTGGTCCGCTCCCGTTGGCTGGCCGAACGGGTGACGCGGCATCTTGAAACGCTGCTGGCGGCCGGAACTTTTGCAGGCGTAATGTAGTTGGGAGTGGAAACGCGACTTGGAAGAGACTCCCTATGTCACCGCGATGACTCGTTCGATCTCCGGCTTCCCGTACTCGGCCGGGCCGGTCAGAACCCGCAGGTTCTCCAACACTTGAATCTCACCGCCGCCGTGGGTGTGACCGCAGAGGACAAGCATTTGGCATCCTGGGTGCAACCGCGCCGTCGCCAACAGCACATCGCCCACGGCTTTGCAGGCGAAGAAGGGCAGAAAATCATCGCCGGATGGGTGGCCTTGATACCAAGCTGCCTCCCGGAACGGCGGCACATGGGTCCTCTACATTGTTCACGCGGTGTTGCAGCGCCTATTCCTCCGCCACTGCGGCTCAACGACCGCTACCACGTCTGTGGGCCTTGTGGCGGCGCCTCTGGCTGCCGTCTATGCCGCGATTCTCTTCCAGCAATTCCCGCAGAGAGCCGAGGCGGGGAAGACCACGAGTGCCGGATCGCAAGGCCTGGTTGATTCCCGACCACGTCTGTTTAGGCGCACCGGGGATGCGACCGGAGAAGGCTGTGGGCCACTCTCCTGTGCGTTGATGGTATTCATTGGCCCACGCCAAGACCTGCTTTATAGTTAACGGTGAACGTCGCCAATGCCTTCCTATGCCACGTCGTGCCGCGAGTAGTTGGAATAGTGAGGTTCCGCCGGACAGACCGCGACAACCGACCCTCAGAGCTTCCGCGATTCTCGACCAAGTCTCCCCAGGTGCTCCCAGAACGGTGCCGGAGTGGATGCACGGCCATTCCCCGGTACGATCGTGATGGTCGTCGGCCCACACCAGAATCTGGCCGGTGGTCAAAGCCGTAATCTTTCTTGCATTGCGGCACTCTGCGAGCAGCCGAAATAGGGATGTGCCCCCGGGCAGTCCCCTTCCGCCACGCCGCAAGGCGCGATCAATCGCCATCCAGGTCTCCGCGGAACTGCCGTGAACAGCACCTGAGTATACCATTGGCCATCGCCCCGTACGCTTGTGATGTTCATCTGCCCAGGCCAGAATTTGGGCATGGCGAAGGGCCCGACGAGGCCGGACGCGTCGGTTCTTCACCAGCAACTTTCGCAAGGAACTGCCCCCTCGCAGCCCCCGTCCCCCGGATCGCAAAGCAGTATTGATAGAATTCCAGGTTTCACTTTCACTCTCAATTACGGTTCCCGAATGCGTTTGTGGCCATCGTCCAGTGCGCCTGTGGTGACTATCCGCCCATTGGAGAATCTTGTGCACTGTCAACGGTGGTGACGGAGACCTCCGGGGTCTGCCTCGGTATTTGGCGAGGAGCCGAGTCAATGATCCATCGGCAGGCAACCCACGTTGACCGTGCCGCAGGGCCGCGGCGATCCTCCGCCAATTCTCTGCGGGAGCTTCCCGCACGAAACCGGAATTGCAATTTGGCCACGTGCCGGTGCGCCGATGATAGGCGTCAGCCCAGGCCAGAAGTTGGCGGACGGTGAGCTTTGGCAGGGCACTGTTATCTCCCTTGCCCCGACGCATAACCAGCAGCCTATGTATTGATAGACCGCCGGGCAGTCCGCGACGACCTTCGCGCAGGGCCGTCTCGACTGACTGCCAGCTCTCGCCAGGAGCCTCATCCACCGGGCCGGAGTGGCCACTCGGCCAACGTCCGGTCCGACGGTAGTAGGCATCCGCCCAGGCCAGAATGCGGCGGAATGAAAGTCGCGGCAGTGCGGCCTTGTTTCGCACATGCCGGTGTTTGGCTAACAGCCGGGGCAGCGATCCGCCGGCAGGCAAACCACGGTGGCCGAGGTGCAAAGCCTTATTGATCGAATGCCACCTCTCTTCGGTGGCCTCGTGCACCGGTCCATTGTAGAACGTGGGCCACTTGCCGGTACGCCGATGATGGGCATCGGCCCATGTCAGGATTTGTCTGATTGTCAGTGGCGGCTTCCGTACCGGCCGCCTCACCGTGTCGATTGTCATAGGCGGTGGTTCCTTGCCGGCAGGGATTGGCGATTCGGGCTTACAGTTCCAAACTTGCGGGCATGGGCGACGTCGTGTTATGACCCATAGCAGCCGACGACAACGATGTGACTAATCCTCTCGTTCTGACGCGTCATGATCGTGGCTGCAAAACGTACGGATCTAAGAGCAAGTCCTCCAGTTGTTGCTTCAAGGCCGTTAGGTATCGTGTATCAACGGAGCTGGAAGATTGCTCCATGGGGCATTCCTGCCAGACGCAGTGATTCTACCCTACAAGACACGTCGTGAAAACGGTGAGAAGCTGGCTGTTCGCTCCTGGCCGGGCACTGTGCTAAAGAAATGGGCTTTTTGTGTCATCATCTATGGTCGCGCCGGCGTTACCTGCCGGGGGCCGTTTCCAGCGGCCTTTCGGCAGGTAGATGACCGTCTCGACGCCTGGCAGGTCGGGGCGGGCACGGCAAAGATTTTCCGGCGCCCGGAAAATCTGCCCGGACCAGGTTGCTGACCGTGCCCGCCCCATCTGGCGCGGCGTGAGTTGCCTGTAACTCACCGTTAGCTATCAGCGACCGGATTGAAAACGTTTGCATCGCCTATTTCGCTGCCTACCAGGCGGCGATTTCGGTTCTTCTCGTGATGCCCTCGCACGGCGCGGGGGCGATGTATCTGTTCGACTGCTTTTTGTGCCTCGCGTGTGCGGGGCGGTACGTGTTTCCCAACACGGCTGCCCTGCGGGGCGGCCTTAGCTCTTGGAGGCTGTCCCATGATCGCTCCCATCAAGCGTCGTTCCCGAAGACCAACGCCTGGTTGGCACCAAGGTTTTTTGCAGATGCTCCCCGCCATCGCCACGCACGCCCGCCTCTCGTTCCGGCATCTCGATCCCGAAAGCCGCGCGGAGGCGGTGCAGAATTGCATCGCCAACGCCATGATCGCCTACTCGCGGCTCTACGCGTTGGGCAAGGTCGATTTGGCCTACCCCGGGCCTTTGTCTGCGCTACGCCGTCGCGCAAACAAGAGAGGGCCGCATCACCGGCAGTCACTTGTGCGTCAACGATGTCAGTTCGACTTACGCCCAGCAAAAGAAGAACATCTGCCTCGAACGACTCGACGAGTACGACGAAACCGAGGCATGCTGGAAGGAAATCCTTATCCCTGACCGGACCTGCACCCCGGCCGAATTGGCCGCCAGCAGGATCGACTTCCCGTCGTGGCTCGGCACGCTGAAACCCCGCAACCGCAAAGTCGCGCTGAAGTTGGCCTCGGGCGAGCCGACCGGCCGCGTAGCGAAGATGTTCCACTTGTCGGCCGGCCGGGTTTCACAATTGCGCGCCGAGTTGCACAGAGCCTGGCAGCGATTTCATGGTGAAGCGGAATCGACGGAAGCTGCGGCCGTGTCTGTATAGTGGCAACCTCTGCTTATCAGCCATGCTTCTCGCTGGTTGATGCCCGGTCGCATATCTCTTCTCATGGAGACTCTCTGCCATGCACTTCGCCAAGCTCTGGCCGCCACTGCACGCATGCCTGCGGCCGGCCGTTTCATTCTTCACGGGTTTCTTTTCCCAACGTTCGCCTCGTCTGCCTTGGATCTTCGTCGTCGCGGAGGGCAAGAACGACATCGAGTTCCTCCGCCACATGAGCACCATGTTCCACGCTGTGGACCATCGCCTGCCCGACCTTGCCGCCATGGAGCAGCGGCGGGAACTTATCTTCGTGCCTTGCGGGGGCGGCGACTCGCGCTCGTGGGCCTGCCGCCTGGCCGGACTAGGTGCGGCCGAGTTTCACCTTCTCGATCGGGACGTCTCACCGGCCACCGAGGCCCGGCGGCAAACAGCCGAGATCGTCAACGCACGGCCGCGGTGCCGTGCCGTGCTTACCGGCCTCCGCGCCTTGGAAAACTATCTCCACCCGGAGGCCGTCTTCGAGGTCAGCGGGCTGCGGGTGGAGTTCTCCGGCGACGATGACGTGGCTGAACTGGTCGTTCGGAAGGCCTACGAGCAGCACCCCGAGCACCTACTCTGGGAGGCGATTCCAGCCCGGGCACGAAAGCGGCGGCGAGATAAAGCCAAGGCCTGGTTGAATAGCCAAGTGGCCGAGCGTATGACGCCTCAGCGCCTTGCCGAGCGCGACCCGGAGGGCGAGGTTCGCTCTTGGCTGGAAACCATCGCTCGTCTGGCAAGTGGTGCCGAATAGGTCAGCCATTGCCTCTTTGTGTCGGCCCGAACGGATCCCCCTTCCTAATGCCCCCAGCGCTGAGTCCCTCCGGACTTCCGATTGCCGCGAGAAATGCTCTCGTGGACCGAGTAGCAAGCCCCCGATCTGCTTCCAAGTTTCAACAAGCAAAACAGGAGATTACGTGTGGGAGCACGAGATAAGCTGAACAAGCACCACGTTTTCGGCGCCATTGGTTTGGCTGCCATCGTCGGTGCCCTGGCCGGCTCATGGACCGTCTTCGTCATGGCCGCCGCGATGTTGATCGGCGTGTCGCTGTACAGCGGCGAGATCCGCCCGCGCAAAGGCCGACGGCGGTAACGCCGCGACTTGGATGCCGCGATGGTCCTACCCGCGCTCGGAGCTTCCCGCTCCGGGCGCGGGTGGGGTCATGCTTGCCGACAGAGACGTTCCCCTGGTGCCTCTTTCCTTCTTCCTTTATCCATTGGCGGGCACCGTTTGATGGGGCCGCATAGGTCGCTCCGAAAAAAAGGTCGTATTCTGATACGTCTCGGAATACGGATGAGATTACGAGACAGCGGCAAGAATAACCCGAAGGTCAGGGATGGGAGGCAGCCGCAGATGATGCTCGCGTCTCTGAGCGAATCGGCTGGCTCGTAAGCGCCAGCCCTGTCCATGGTGGCGGACCGTGGGGGAGGCATCAGCGGCAGTGGGCGCGGCGATGAGCCCGACGGGCTCGGGTGCGAGTCGCCTTGGCTCGGGACTCGTCGAGCCGATGGGTGAGGACGGCCCCGGGATGCGCCGCAGCCCAGCGGTCGGGCAGCATCTCATCCAGCCGCGGATCGTCCGCATGCAAGCGGAGGAGAAGGTCACGGACGTAACACCAGGGTTCGATCCGATGACGCTTCGCGCCGGCCAGGATCGTGCATAACACCGCCGCCCGTGGGCCCGCGGCTTCGCTACCCAGGAAGAGCCAGTTCTTTCTGCCGATGGCCTGGTGCCGAAGGGTCCGCTCGCTCACATTGTTGTCGATCGTCAAGCGACCATCCTCGGTGTAGCGACGTAGCGCCGCCCATTGGTTTCGTGCATAGTTGACCGCCTTGGCCAAACTGCTCTTGGGCAGCACGGTCCTCGCCAGCCCGGTCACGTAGGCTTCGATCTTGTCCAGGATGGGAATCGATTCGGCAACACGAAGCTGGAGACGCGCCTCGGGGGACCACGTGCGGGCCCGATCTTCGATGTCGTACAACTGCCGAACCCATTCCAGCACTTGATGCGACTCCCGTGGATAACTCTTCACCGCATCGAAGAATTTCCGCCGCGCATGCGCCGAACAAGCCACCTCCTGGATGGCCGCATGCGAACCGAGAAAGATCGCGTCATAACCGGTGAAAGCATCCGCATGCAGATAACCCGTGAACCCCGGCAAGAAGTTTGCCGGCCCATCGCGACTGCGACTCTTCGTGAAGTCATACACCGAGTAGGGCTGCTCGTGTCCGATGTAGGTCCAGAAGTGACCTTGAAAACTCCCCTGCAGACCACCGATGACCGTGACCGGCGTGTCGTCCGTCCACATCACCGTGGATTGAAGGACCAGCTTGCGCTGCAACTCGTACAGCGGCGTGAAGAGTTCGGCCGCGAACTTCACCCAATCACACAGCGTGCTACGTGCGATGTAGACGCCGGAACGCACCAGGATGTCTTCCAAACGGTACAGCGGCAGATGGTCGCCAAACTTGCTGACGATCACCGCGGAGATCAGGCCCGGCCCGGCGATGCCGCCAGGAATTGGCCGCGGCGGAAGCGGAGCTGCATGAACTCCCTCTTTGCAGCAGCGGCACGCGTACTTCGGACGGACATGGATGTGAGCTTCAAGCTTGGCTGGCTGCAACTCCAGTTCCCGCGTGACGTCCTCGCCGATGCGGTCCATCTGCCGGCCGCAGCATGAACAAATCTTCTCTTCTGCCGGCAAGTCGTGTTCATGGCGGATTTGCAGCAGCTTGTCCCAGTCAATCTCGCGTCGTTTGCGCTGCCGGCAATGGCCACGCACCTCCACAACATCGTCTGGGGTTTGCGGTTGTGAAGGATCGATTGGGACTGGCAAATCCACATCCAATGGGAACAAGTGGCCTTGCCCTTGGTCTTCCGGCAAACGTTCCCGCCGGCGGCCATAGACCCAACGCTTGTACCACGCCAACTCGTCCAGCGTGGATGCGTGCTCCTGCTGGAGAGCCTGGTACGAGGTCGCCGTCTCGTCCAAGACGCGGTTCAGTTCCGCCACGCGCTGTTCGAGGTGCGTGGCCTGTTGGAAGGCAGCCAGCAGCAGCCGCTGGCATTCGGCGAGATCGGTGGGAAGAAAGTCAACTCCATCCATGTCGCCGAGTATTGTAACAACTCGCGCGAACAAGAAAAGCCCTCTTCTTCCCTTTTCTTCAGCCGATGCGGCGATACCTTCGCCGCCGACGTCCCGTTCGCAGATCCAAACCCCCTAGCAACTGGACCAGTTGAGCGTAGTCCAATTCGACCCCTTCGCTTCCCTCAAAAGGCTTCACGATCGGGAAGGTGCCACGTTCCAGTCGCTTATACCAGATGCAGAAGCCGTCCTGATCCCAAAAGAGGATCTTGAGGTGATCGCGTGTGCGATTGAGAAAGAGAAACAGATGGCCCGACAACGGGTCCTGTTCAAAGACCTCCTGCACGCGCCCCATGAGGCGATCGAAACTGTAATGCATATCCGTAGGCGTCGTGCATAGGAAGATCCGCACGTCAGCGTAGTCGTTCATGGCCGGGGCGCCTTCCATGGACGCAGGACGCCAACCGCGAAGATTACTTCCACCAGGACCACTTGGCCGACTCCCAACGGCAACCGCACCACCCCGCCGTTGGGCAATTCGATTTCCACCGGAGAGGCTTTGAGAGAGATCGGCACGAACACCGCGCCGCCGGATTCGATTCGCTTGCGCACCGCGGATTCTTCGACCATCTCCTCCGGAAGACCATCCTTGAGCCGATCCAGCCAGCGATAGTAAGTCAACTTCGCGATCCCTTCGCTGAGGCAGAACTCATCCACGGACAAACCACTGGCCTTGTAGCTTTCTAACCGCTCTTGCCAGTCCAAATACTCATCCAAACCGCTCGCCGGACGACCCATACCATGTCTCCCTGAAGGAACAAACTCCACGCCTCCAGCCTAACACGCCTGACAAGTATGGATGAAACGGACGCTTACGCTGGCTCCCGTTCGCTGCGCCGTCCTGTTGGGTCATTGTCTTCTGCTCGTCGGATGCTCTGACCAGCTTGTAAATCGGCCGTCTCTCCCACACCGTGCCTTTTTTCAGATCGAACCACTCGTAACTCGCCTCGTACTTGTTCTTGAGCGTGAGCGTGTGTAACCACTGATCACCCTCCTTGAACTTCAGCACGGTATAGTCCGGCGAAACGGAAACGGAGTGCGCCTTGGGACGCGGTTGCCCGGACTGAAGAATGTCAAACGGTCGTCCGACGCCATTGATGACAATCCAATATCCGTGTCCGTCCTCCCAGTGCCCGAGCCATGTCTCTGCCCTAAACACCGAAGCATCCCAGGGTGATCCCGCCTCAATCGGAACATCCCCCCGCATCCGACGTGTCGCCTCCTCCACGAGTTCCTTGTATTGTGCCCGGTTTTCGTAGGTCGGGTGGTACTGCTGGTCAAGTCCACGCCAGACTTTGAGCACACGGTCGAGATGACCGTCCTCAATCTGCTGGAGCGATGTGCTGATCAAGTCACCCGTCGCACCGCCATACCAAGCGTTGTAGTTGAACCGGGTCAGGAGACTGCTCAAGGCCCAAATGCATGTCGCCATGACTCCGATCGCCAGAATCCCCAAGGTGATCCGCAACGTGCGACCGCCTCGGAACTCGGACGCCAGCCATGCAATTGGCAGGGCAACTATGGTCGCGACCAGAAGAAAGCCAAGCGGTGACATAGTGTGTTTATTGACCCAACAGGTATTCGACCGCCGACGTGCGGCAAAACTCTACCGCATTTTTGCAGCCGAGCATGGCCCTGTCAATCTGGATGACATAACCCGAAGTCCCACTCTCGAATATCGTTCCATTGATGGGCCGCTTGCCGGCGCATCTCCCCCACATGAGGCCGCGGCAGTCTCAGATTGCTCGCCGGCACCCTTTGATGACACCAACAAAGCGGTGCCGAGAATGGGTGGAATTCTTACACGTCTCGGAATACGGATGGGATTACGAGATGAGGACTATGATGCAGCCCCGTATCGGGGCACAAACGGCGTTAAACAAGTGACGGGGAACTGACCGCGATATGATTCAGTCACGGCCGAACCGGTGACGGCCGCGATTTGCCCTCAGAAATCCAGGCGGAGCCGGCAAGCGGCGAGGGCGTCGGTGCATGGGGGCGCGCCAAAAGTTCGCGCAGCCGGCACAGGCCGACTTTGCGGATTCCAGTGTCTGCGGACGAACATCGGATGCTTAAGAGCGATATTCGGGACAACCGATAGTCTGAGCAGAAGAGGAATCATCGCGATTTCGCGCGTTCTCGGGTAATTCGCTTCCGCTACGCGCAATCCGATGCCGCGAAACGCTTGCACGAGGGTCGTAGGATGGGCGATCGACATCGACGGGCCACCTTCACAGCGTTTTGGATGGCTGCATTCCTGGCTGGCCTCGACGTGGCCTACGTAAGCGCACAAGGGCCTCCTGTCGGCGTATCCGTCGCCGTGTCTCCCGGCGTCTATCGCCTTACCCTCGATGAGGCGAAACAGCGCGCGCTGGCCAACAGCAAACTGCGGAGCCTGGCCTACATGAATATTAAGGCGAAGCAGGAGGGGATCTACGTGATGGAGGCAGATTACTACCCGAAGCTGCTCGCCGGTTTTACGGGCTTCCATTTCGATCGACCGCTGGGAAAAGTATTGACGCCAGGTGGTCCGCTCGGTTTGTCGCCAACCGCTGTCAACGTGGTAAACCAAGACTTTGGCCTCGCCACCCTGACCGTGGTACAGCCGATCACCGCGTTACTGAAAGTGCATCAAGGAGCCATCGTGGCAAAGGCCGATGAACAGATCGCCCAATCCCAGGCCGCGCAAGCGGACCATGCGATCGCCAGCGGCGTGGAACAACTCTACTACGGGCTGCTGGCGGCCAACCGAATCCTCGCAGGAGCGCAGATGGCGGCCGCCGCCGCGGAACAGATGGGACCAGCGCTGACTTCGACCATGGAAGCGCGGATCGCAGGCGTGGAGGCGAAGCAGGCTATCCAGGCGGTATCAAGCCAAGCGGCGGAACTGGAAGAACAGTTGAACGGACTCGTGGAACTGCCCTTATGCACCAGACTCGATTTGGTTGAACCAGTTCCCATTGCCCCGTGCGTCAACTCTGCGGAGCAAGCGATCGTGCTGGCCCTGCAATCCAGCCCGGAGATTTTCCAGGCGGACCAGGACGCCGTAAAGGCCGAGGCCGGGGTGCGTGTCGCAAAGGTGGACTATCTGCCTGATGTCATGCTGATGGGCGGGTACCTCAACCAGGATGGCATCAATGTGATTCAGAGCGACATTGCGTATGGCGCGGTCTCGGTGAATTATCCGCTGTTTGAGGGTGGCAAGCGTGACCATGCGCTGCGTCAGGCGGAAACCGTGGTTGCGATGGCGCAACAAAAGGCCCGCCAAGTGCGAGACGACGTGAGTCTGAAAGCCCAGAAGGCTTACCGGGAGTACGCCGAAGCGCAGGCGTCGTTCCAGACCGCCGGAGAGATGCTCCAAGTCCGCAGGGAGGCCCAACAGAAGGCGCGTACCCCGGACGAAATCATCAAGGCCGCCGGCGAGGTCATGAAGGCCGAGGCCGCGCTGGTGCAGGCAGAGGCGACTTGCCGGGTGACCGGCGTGAAGCTGATGGGTATCACCGGGCTCTGAAATACCAAAACCACGGCAGGGCACTTGCGAGGGGCCGCACCCGAATCGGACGTATGCGTCCCAGTCTACTGCCGCTTAGTACTTGCGCACCTGGCCCATAAGCGGAGGCTTCACAGGCGCTGCGACGCCGTAGATGACGGTGAAGCCCGATCCGCCACCCCAGGTCGAGGTGGCGCGAATCGGATCCGGGGAAGCCACCGCGTTGAGGTCGTTCCAGTTGTTCGCCGCCCAAACGTTGCCGGCCGGGTCAATCACCGCGTCCGTGAGAATCTGTATGCTGCCGCTCTTGAACACGTGGATGAGATCACCGGGCCTCGTGCCAGTGGGATGGCCGCTCGTATTGTCACCCGCGAGCAGCACAACCGAGCGGCTGAAGGTCGTGCCGACCCAGACGTCGTCATTGCCGTCAATGGACACGCCCCACGGCACGTTGATCAGCTTGTTGGCGGTGAAGCCTTCCGGCGCGGGTTGAGTGCCGTCGGGACGGATCATGTTCACCACACCGGTGGTCATCTTGGGATTGGACAGGAGGACCTTCATCATGTGCGCGGCCAGGAGCTTGAACTGCTCCATAATGGACGCGCCGGGAGGGATCTCCGGTTTCGGGAAATCCTGGGACATGTTGCTGGTCACCCAAAGGTTGCCTTTCGAGTCGAGGGCGACGCCGCGGACGCTCAGGCCGCAGTGGAACGTTTCCACCTTGGACGGATCATTGGCGGGAAACCGCAGGAGCGTGTCCGTCGCCGAGTTGCTGACCCAGACGCGGTTCTGGGCGTCAATTGCGATGCCGAAGGGCGACATCAGACCTGCAACCTTGACGATGCGACCGTCCTTGATCCGTCCGCCGGGGAAATGCAGCAACTGGTTGCCGGGGCCATCGGCAATCCAGACGTCACCGTTCGCGGCGACACCGATGCCCATCAGTCCGAACAGTTTCCCCTTGAAGGGTAAGTCGCTTTCTTTAGCGACTGGCTTGCCGTTGAAATCTAGCACGCAGATCTTCCCGTTGAAACTCGATACCCAGACATTCTCACGCGTCACGCCCGTGCCCCATCCGATGCCGTCTATGCCCATACCGGTGAAGCCGGTGATCGGCGGTGAAAGCGGCGTCCCGTTGGGGGTGAATTTGACCACGCCGCCACCGATGCTGTTGATGACGCCGGACTGCGAGCCGGGCATCCAGTTCTGGCCGCTCCAGAGGTTGCCGTCGGCGTCGAACAATAACTTGCCACCGGCGTAGTACCCGCCGCCCGCGAAGCAAAGCATGAGAGCAAAATCGTCCGGGACGTAGGCGAGATACGGCACGAAGGGCGGCACTGCGCCGGGAACCGTCCTTCGGCTGCGGGTAGGCTTCGTCAAACAACGCGTAGAGCGCCTTCGGTTCGGCCCACGGCGCGCGAGCGATGCCGGCCATCGCTTCAAGGGTGTTCTTCGGCGTAACACCGCTGGGCAGGGTGGCGGCCTTGAAGAAGCGGGCACGCCAATCGTCGTTCGCCACCGTGAAAAAGGCGGAGATGAGCGAGCCGAGCGTGTTCAGGTTCGCAAGCGTCGTGGTCTGGGTGCTGTTGAGCGGATCCAGAACCACTTTGCCCCACGCGCCGGTCGTGAGATCCACCAGGTTCGGAACGTTCCCGGCCGCAATCCGAAGTCCGAGCGGATTACCAGAGATCGCTTCCCCCTTGATAAATCGCGCGGCGGTGAACGCCGAGGCCACGGTTGTGAGTTCATTGACCGTGACCGTCTTGGGCAACTTCGTTCCCAGGACTGCAAGCAGAGCGATAGCATCGTTGGGGCCTTTAGCCCCGGCGGCCTTCGGCGTACCGCCTTTGGCGACCAAGTACAGCACGGTGCCTTCCGGCGCTTGACCGCCATCAAGTTTGAACGCGCCATCATCGTCGGTCTTGCCTTGTGCCAATTGCGCGGAGCGCCGGTACCGGCCGCGTATAGCGTCACCGTCGCTCCGGAAATGGGACCGCCCGCGCCCAGGACGTAGCCGGCGAGATCGCCAGCAGACCGGGGAGCTTCTGTCTGACTCGCCGCCGGACTGGTTGAGTAACCGGGGATAAACGCGAATGCAGCCGCCAGTGCGGTAAGGCTGTGTTTGATGAGTCTCTGTTTCATGGTTGTTTGTCCTTTCCATGATCTTTGTTTGATTGAATCGTTCAGTTCTGCGGTGCCGGCGGGGTGTCACAATCGTTGAGTTGATGGGATACAGGTGAAGCAAAAGCGGGCGGCCCTTGCGGACCGCCCGCCGTGAAGGTCATTCTGTTAATCGCCGACGCCATGCTTCTTCGCATCTTCCATCTTTTTCTCAAGCTCCGCTTTCAGCGCTGATAGGTTGAAACTCGCGCCCGCCTGCATCGGCGGGAATTCGAGGAAGGTCTGAGCCGCCTTGCCGAGTTCCTGCTGCACGAACGTGAAGCGCCAGAACTCCCAGTTGAACCAATCCTTGTAGTAGAGCGAATCTTTCATCCCTGTCCGCTCGAAGGGATCGAGGCGGAGGTTGGTAAGAATCGGCCAGTCCACCTTGACGGTCCCGCCAAACCAGCCGTTCGGCTGGTCGAGGAAGCGATACTTGTAGTCGTCGATGCGAACGGCGCCCAACGTGGACTCCGCCAGGTAGAAAATCTCGTGGCGCACGGATGGACCCTTGCCGGTGATGCCGTCCATCTGGTTGTAACCGTCGAGATGTACCTTGTAGCTCGTGCCACCGAGGACCTTCCCTTTCTTCAGCTCTTCGACGATGTTGGGGTTGCCGGCAGCGGCGACGAACGTGGGGAACCAGTCGAGGCCGGAGAAGATTCCGTTCTGGATGGAGTCTGCCGGCACGTGGCCCGGCCAGCGGAGGAGGCAAGGCACGCGGAAGCCGCCTTCCATCACCGTTCCTTTGCCTCCCGCGAATGGGGTCTGGCCGCCGTCGGGCCAAGTGAAGTTCTCGGTGCCGTTGTCGGTGGTGAACACGACGATGGTGTTGTCGTCCACACCGATGTCCTTGAGCTTCTGCATCACCGAGCCAACGATATCGTCGAGCTGCGCCATACCGGCTTCCTCGACGCACCAGCCATTCTCCGAGTTGCGCATACTCTCATACTTATCCGAAAGGTGTGTCGCCACGTGCATGCGGGTCGGATTGAGCCAGACGAAAAACGGCTTGTTGGCAGCCTTGGCCTTGTCCATGAACTTGAGCGTGCAGTCAAGAATCTCGTCGTCCACGGTCTTCATCCGTTCCGGATAAAGCGTCCCGGCGTCCTCGATCTTCTGCTTGCCGATCTTGCCCCAGCGCGGCTGCACGGTCGGGTCGTCCTTGTCGCTCGCCCAACAGTGAAGCATGTTGCGCGGACCGACTTGGTCCAGCAGATTCTGGGGATAGTTGCGGTGGGCCGGATCCTCCATCGCGTCCAGGTGATAGAGATAGCCGAAGAACTCGTCGAATCCGTGGAGCGTGGGCAAAAATTTGTTCAGGTCGCCCAGGTGGTTCTTGCCGAACTGCCCGGTGGCGTAGCCCATGGACTTGAGCGCCGTGGCGATGGTGGGCGCTTCCGCCGGCATACCGAGCGGCGAGCCCGCCTGACCGACGGTTGTCAGACCGGTGCGGATCGGCAATTCGCCGGTGATGAAGTTCGCCCGGCCTGCCGTGCAACTCGCCTCGGCGTAGTAGTCGGTGAACAGCATGCCCTCTTTGGCGAGCTTGTCGAGGTGCGGCGTCCTGCCGGCCATCAAGCCGCGATGGTAGGCGCCGATGTTCCACATGCCGATATCATCGCCCATGATGCAGATGATGTTAGGCGGTTTCTGCGATCCGCGCGTGACCGTTCCGCCGGTGGTCTGGCTGAGCGCCTGTGGGGCAAAACAGCCCAGCAGGCCGACCAGCGCCGTCAGCGGCGCGCACCCCGTGAGAACCCTTCTGGCAATAAGCATTTCGCGGCCCTCCCATTGCAAAACAGAGGTGATTAGAAACGTAATGAGAGCAATTATTCTGTTGGAACTACCCAAAGGCAAGTGAGCTGGTAAAAATCAGCGGATTCTTGACCTTGGTTCCCGTCCGGAGACCTTTTGCTCGGCCAGCCGGTGTATTTCGGCGTGCATGGGGGGCCCCCCGGAACTCGCATCCCGAAATTGGTTCCATTGATGGGCCGCTTGCCGGCGCATCTCCCCCACATGAGGCCGCGGCAGTCTCAGATTGCTCGCCGCCACCATTTGATGACGCCAAAAAAGCGGTGCTGAAAATGGGTGGATTTTCGGCGTGTGTCAGGCGCAACGGGTATTTGGGACTACCCGTCGCTGGTCCGCCGCCTCCGGCTATCTTGCACGCGGACGTGTGCGCCACCCGAGCGCGTAACTGGGGGACGCGTTCTGAGCAGATGGTCGTGGCGACCTTCGTAGCTGGACGAATCGCCACAACTGCACCAAGTGGGTGTGACCCAAGCACGCAAGGACCAACGAGCTGATTGGCCCCAAGATCACCAGTGACTTACGTCGGCGGGTACGGTTTGTCTGTGATTCACGCCGCGTGTGAAACATCCGGATTCAGGGCTGTCGGTTGACCGAGGATTGGTGGCTGTGGCGGCGGGAGAACATGCCATAGCGCCGACAGAACGACTCTATTTCCGATGGTGCCGAGCGCGACTTCGCCTAATTCTTTTGTTCGATTGTGAAGGGGCGTCGCCACCCCGTGTGGTTTGTGCCCCACCGGCCGCGCCGAAGTAAAGGAAGCCTGCCTGCCCCGTCACCATCTGCGTCGCTTGGTCCGGGCTCAGGAGCGTCGGGTAGGCCGTGAAGATCTCTCCCGGCTTCATGTGGAAGGCCGGGAGACGCATAATCTCGATCGGCGGGCCGAAGTGGATGCCATCCTTGGATGCCGCGGCGTGGAAGGCGACGTCGCTCGCGAACACCATGAGCCAGCGGTGGAGCGCTGTGTTCCAGCTCACGTGCGGCATTTGCATGGTCAGGAACGGCGGCTTCGCGGGTGCCTTCAAGACAGGCTCGGCCACGTTCTGCACGCCGGGCGCGCCCCAGCCTTTGCCGGTCCATTTCTGCCACGTGCCGGGCCTGCCGCCGTCGGCGTGCGGCGAACGCGCCAGGTAGATCGCGCCCTGCCGATCGTAGTTATACTCGCCCCAGTATAGGTAAATGAACTCCTTGTCGCCGACCTTTTGCAGCACCGCCGAAGGCTCGCACGCGCCGATGTTGTGCGTGTCCCCCGGCCTCAGCTCGTTCTCAAGGCCGGCAATGACCTGTCCCTCCCTCTTCCAGATGACACCGTCGGCGGAGGTGGCGAGGCCGAGCGAGGCGAGGAATGGAAAGGCCTTCGGCGCGTCGGGGTGGAACTCCGCGTGATAGAAACCGAGGAGCACCTTTCCGTCGGCGGCCGGGATCACGGCGCTCAATCCCACGTAGTCGCGGTCGAAATGCTCGTTGCCGCGTGAAGGCAGCACCGGCCCTTTACCGACGCGAGAGAGCTCTCCGAGCGAGGGGCCGTGGAAGAGCCAGCTTCCCCCATCGCCCGTGACCCACACGCAGACGCCGTGCGGTCCCTTCCGATATGAGACGTGCTCGTCGGGACAGAAGCGGATGTCTCCGAAGGGAACGTGCTCCTCGGCTCCGAGCGTCATCGAGAACGCGGCGCCCTCGCCGTGTTGGCCCTGCTCCTGGGCCCAGACGGCGTCCGCGACGGCAAGTAGGAGCGCGATGACGATTGCTAGGCTTTGGCTTTCCACTTTGTTCAAGCGGTACATGCCTGTTCCCGCGAACACCGGCGTGCCACTCAGAATTCACGGGTCTTGGTTGACAACTTCGGTGTCCATGTTATTACCTTAAACCAAATGCTGCGAGGTTACAAGCCGCCCACGTGCCGGCGGCCGACTCCCGGAAGCGCGTGGAGACGGGCGAGGCGCGGCAGGTGCCCACCCTCTCGCCACCACGCTCTGGGCACTGTCCAGTTACGCGCAGTTTCGGGACTCCAATTAAACTGCTGTAAACGGACGAACCACTTCCCGCCTCCGCATGTAAGTGCCCCTTGTGAACGCATCCAGGTTTGATGTTCGGCAGTTTCCAGGCAATAGAGACGCCACATGGCACTATCGTTAGCCCAGTTTGGCTGCAAGAACCCCGTAGAGTGCGCAGGGAATTCACTGCTGCGCCCAAGCTTTGGAAAGTCCCCAAGAGCCAGCGGAACGAGGATGCGCTCAGACGCGACGGCAGGGGCCTTCTTGGGCATGCACGCAGATGGCGTCTTGATGGTTTGCGTTGATCGCCTCGGTAAACGGCCTGAATGCTGTGGTGGTCTGCGGCGGACAGTTTGCGACCAGACTTCGTCGGCTGCCTCGGTGCGATCGTGGATTCCTCCGCCAGTGGAGAGCCGATGGCGGCCCCGGAGTTTCCGTCTTGCTATCTTGTGTGGGGTTTGCTGGTATACCCGGCAAGGCTGACGATGGCCTAGCGCCGCGAAGGACCAGACGCGATCCGCAAGCACAGCGAGGCAGCCGACGAAGCCTGGTCGCAAGCTGCACGCTGCTGGCCAGAACAGCATCCAACCGGTGCCTTTCGCTGCGTCGAAAATGGGTCGTCTGATGGGGTTCTCAAGAACCGGATAAGTTTCTCCGACCGATCAAAGCGTAATTGATTCGGTTATCCCCCCTTGCAGCCTTCAGTCGATACACGGCTCATTTGCGAAGTTCGTCCAACGGCACTTCCGCACCATGGCGTTCCTGGCTCAGTTGGGCAGCCGTCATGAATTCGAACAGCTCGATGGTTTCGGTGGGATCCACCGGTGGCCGGCCTGTCTGATAGAACTCGGCAATCGCCCGCATGAGGCCATCATATTCGTCGGGGCCCACGGAGTCTGTTCGTGCCCTTGTCGCCCCAGATTCGGATCATGGGCATCTCTTCATCCTTAGCTTCTCCATAATAGACGCCGATGCGGCCGTCCTTCCACTTGCCGATCGTAAGGTCCACACCACCCTCGGTTTTCCGCGAAACGCTAATGCATCCGGTTCCCATCACCGCGTACACGGCTTCGACACCGTGAATTCCGTAGAAGAACAGGTCGGGGTGATATTGAATCGGTTTGAGCGGCGAACTGCCCTGGACCTTGATGACCTTTCCCACCCCGGGATTCTGGCGCAGCCGGGGGATCTCCGGGTGAAATCGCGTCGAAGAGGAACTGAAGAACGGCGTGCCCGTTTCCTTCGAGAGTTGCACGATCCGGCGGGCATCGTCCAAACTCACGGCCAGCGGCTTGTCGATAAACAAGCGTTTGCCGGCATTGAGGACAGGCGTGGCCTGCGCGAGGTGCGGCCGGCCGTCCACGCTTTCTAGAAGGACGACGTCCACCTTCTGCAGCAGTTCTTCAATGCTGCCGACCAGTTCGACGCCGTACTTGTCGTGGATCGTCGTGGCGAAGCCGTTGACGCGGTCGGCGCTAATGGGCAGATCCGGGCTGCCCGCTTTGAATGCCGCCACGACCTTGATTCTCCATTCGGGGTGCGACAGAAACGCTCCCGTAAATGTCGGCACGTGGGAGGTGTCGGTGCCAATGATGCCCGCTCGAAGGTCCTTAGCTGCCCATGAGGGTGACTCTGCCGCAAACGCCACCGACGTTGCCGCCAGGGCTAACACGAATCCAAAGATTCTCACAGCTCTCTCCCTTTCTCTAAGCGTAGCCATTGACGGTCCAGTCCACGCCGGACTCAGCCTAACGGCGCTGTCATGAGTCTGAATGGATAGCCCAGGGAAGTCAAGCCAATGGCCCCCCACGAAGTTCGCAACGTCAAAAGAATTTTGCCCACGACTTCCCGCCAGTGAGCACGTCAAAGCCAATTCCTGTTCCCGGGTGGCCCAAGATTCTGTTGTCATGCGGCTGCCACACACATGTCAACAGACTCGGAGTACGGCTGTTGTTGAACTGGACGCGGCAGCATGCCGAGAGCCGTGTCATCTATGGGTCCTTTGATGACACGTCCGAAGAAACGGTTGAGATTATGAGACAACAGCGAGGCTAACTGGTTTTGAAGCGCCGAATGACAGAGGAGTTCAACTGCCATTCGTGCAACATCTTCCTTCATTGTCTTCGCCTAGTTCCGCCTCAATCTGAGTCGCGGCAAGCAAGACCTTCTCCGCCCACTGCGGGTCATCCGGCGAGACGACCACCACTCGGAACCCGTGTTCTTCTCCTTCTTGCCGCACGCCATCCGAATCATCCACATGCAAGTCGATTCGGAACGCGGCGGGGTTCTGCTAGGCGTGCGGTGTTGTGGACCCGGCCTGAGCTGCGAGTCGTGAACGTCTTTGTTGATGACGGTCAACACGGACACACCGTGGCGCCGCAACCAGCGACGAACTGCAGCCGGGTTACGCTGCGAGGTCGTGTAGATGCACACGTCCCAGCCTCGGGCCTGCAATGTGCGCACTCGCGCAGGGGCTCCAAGCCGAAGCGGCTCGTCGCCCAGGAACAGCCTCAAATACCAGGGCAGGCGTGGCTCACTGGCCACACCAGCCCCGTAACAAATAATAGTGTCGTCGAGATCAAACGAGATTCGCATCGACGAATGCCTCTGGGAAGCCAATCAGAATTCAAGGACAATAGGGACGGTGATTCCGTTCGAGGCAAAACAAGATCCGCGTGCTTGTCGCAAAAGCTAGAGGAAATGAACACACGGACGGTTTTCCACCCAGCGGACACGGTTGATCATCTCCAGAACTTCCACCAGGGCCTTTTCTTCGGTTCGACAGTGGCCGACGGTGGCTGCGGTTGGTTTCCAGCCAGCAGCACGTCGCCGCCCTCCAGGGTGATGATGTAAAGGCAAAGGTAGCTGTCTGCTGCACCGGCCCAGGTGCGGCCCGAGGGGTGGGCTACGATTTCGCTGAGGCTGACCGCGAACCAGGCGATGGGCTTGCCGCTGTCGGCCCGCTCAACGACGGTCTCCAGACCATGAGCGAGGACCCGTAGCGGGAATGCCTGCGAGCCGGCGGCAATTGCCTGCACATCCACGGAGCCTTGAATCACCTCCGGGCAATGGTCGCCGCGCGCGTCACACACCAGTACGGTCCGGTCGTCCAACCTGCTGACGATCCGATCCCCGCCAGGGGAAAAAGCCACGCTCGTTACGCCTGCGTGCCAGCGCAAGACGGCCAGTTCCGCGCCGCCGCGGGCGTCCCACACGCGTACCCCGTCCCAAGACCCGCTGACGATCCGATCCCCGGCAGGGGAAAACGCCACGCTCCTCACCTCGTGATCGTGCCCGCGCAAGACGGCCAGTTCCGCGCCGCTACGGGCGTCCCACACCCGGACGGTATGGTCCCTAGACCCGCTGACGATCCGATCTCCGCTAGGGGAAAAGGCCACGCTCGTCACATGGTTCTCGTGCCCGCGCAGGACGGCCAGTTCCGCGCCGGTGCGGGCGTCCCACACCCGCACGGTGCAGTCCTTGTTGTCGTAGGTTCCCGAGTCGCTGACGATCCGATCTCCGCTAGGGGAAAAGGCCACGCTCCTCACCTCGCTTTCGTGCCCTCGCAGGACGGCCAGTTCCGCGCCGCTGCCGGCGTCCCACACGCGTACGGTCCTGTCCAAAGACCCGCTGGCGATCCGATCCCCGTCAGGGGAAAAGGCCACGCTAGTCACAATGTTCTCGTGCCCGCGCAGGACGGCCAGCTCCGCGCCGCTGCGGGCGTCCCACACCCGCACGGTGCTGTCGTCGGACCCGCTGACGATCCGATCCCCGTCAGGAGAAAAGGCCACGCTAGTTACGACCTTTTCGTGCCCGCGCAAGACGGCCAACTCCGCGCCGCTGCGGGCGTCCCACACCCGCACGGTCCTGTCCCAGGACCCGCTGACGATCCGATCCCCGTCAGGAGAAAAGGCCACGCTAGTTACCCTCCATTCGTGCCCGCGCAGGACGGCCAGCTCCGCGCCGCTGCGGGCGTCCCACACCCGCACGGTGCTGTCGTCGGACCCGCTGACGATCCGATCCCCGTCAGGAGAAAAGGCCACGCTAGTTACGACCTTTTCGTGCCCGCGCAAGACGGCCAACTCCGCGCCGCTGCGGGCGTCCCACACCTGCACGGTACAGCTTTGCTTGTCGAAATTTCCGACCCCGCTGATGATCCGATCCCCGTCAGGAGAAAAGGCCACGCTCCATACCCAGTTTTGGTGGCCTCGCCCGCGCAAGACGGCCAGCTCCGTGCCGCTGCGGGCGTCCCACACCCGCACGCTGCTGTCGCGCCAGCCTCCCCCGCTGACGATCTGGTCCCCGCTAGGGGAAAAGGCCACGCTCGTCACATGGTTCTCGTGCCCGCGCAAGACGGCCAACTCCGCGCCGCTGCGGGCGTCCCACACCCGCACGGTCTTGTCGTTGGACCCGCTGACGATCCGATCCCCGCTAGGCGAAAAGGCCACGCTCGTCACATGGTTCTCGTGCCCGCACAAGACGGCCAACTCCGCGCCGCTGCGGGCGTCCCACACTCGCACGGTCTTGTCCCAAGAGCCGCTGACGATCTGGTCACCGCCAGGGGAAAAGGCCACGCTATACACCCCCTCTTCGTGCCCGCGCAAGACGGCCTGTTGTGCCGTGCCCAAATGCATCCGCGGCGGACGAAGGGCACGGAGCCAGGGGAAGCTGGGTACGGCTTCGCCCTTCTGATGTCGCCAACGCTCCAGGAGCGGGTAAAGCCTTTGGTCATCGGGGATTTCTGCGGGCGTGAGCGGGCCAGCGGCCGGAGTTGAAGTCGCCCTCACCCTCTGCCCCTCTCCTAGAGGGAGAGGGGAGATAATGCTGGGCGGCGTCGGGGCAGTCGTACCACCAGCAACTGTTCCAGAGGCACTGGAACAGGCCTTGCGGGTAGTCCTGCGCGTGTCGGGCGATGAAGTGAATGTCACGCCGCACGGCTTCTTCCAATAGCCGCAGGATGCGCCGTTGCGGACGATCCGCAGCCAGCGCGCCCACCGCAGCGGAGAATTGCCCAGCCAAATCGAACACGCGACCGGCCGTGACATTTGCCTCCAGGTAGCAAAGCGTGGTAAGCGTCTGTTCCAATGCATCCCACAGTTGGCCGTGGATCTGGTGGTGCGTCAACTCCGACAGGCTGCGCGGGTACTTGCCTGTCCATGAGCCGTTGCCTGCTGGGTCGCCCTTGCGCTCGAAGTAGGCCGCCAACTCGACGTGCCGGGCCTGTTGCGTCGATGGCACGGCCAAGTATCGCTGCTGAACGACCTTCGCCAGTTGCCGGTGGAAGAAGTCGATTAGCCCTTCTTCGCCGCCGCCGACGGAAGCCCTGGGCTTGAGGTAAAAGGCCAGGCTGCGGTATAGACGGGACCAGAGCGCCAGGGGGAAATGCTGCTCACCCGGTCGCGCCAGCAGGTCCAGCAGTTCGCTTTCCAACAGACCGTGCCGGCCGCTGGCCACCAGCGACAGCGAACGTTCGACCAACTCGCGCCCGTGGTCCTGTTCGAGACGCTCCAGTACCGTCTGGAACATGCCCGGCACGTCGGTGGGAAGTCCGGCGATAAAATCGGCCAGGCGGTCGAAACTACCAAACAGCCGCAGTTCCTCGGCCACCAGGTGCAGATACAATGGGTTGGCCGTCTCGCGTTGGATTGTCTGCTGGGGAGTCGGCTCATGGCGGCGGCAATAGACGCCCGTGAGGATGTAGCGCAACTGGCTGCGGTCCTCGTCCGGCGGCACGAGCTGGCCTTGGGCCACGTGCTGCTTCCGCCACAACCGGTACTTGCGGGCAGAGGTCAGGCTCTTACGCGTCGCCTTCAACCGCCGACCCAAGATGAAGCCCTGGTCCACCAAACGCAGCGAGGTGATGATCAAGTCTTGCCGCTGCTCGTACTTGCGGCGGGCCGCCTCCAGTGTGTCCCCCTCCAGACTGCTAAGGATCAATCGCAGCCCGGGCGGCACTAAGGCCGGCAACCAGTCCAGGTCGTGCGAGCGGTGCGTTTCGTCCAACTGGTTCAGAGCGTCGATGACCATGACCACATGAGATTGCTCCGCCGCTCGCCGAAGAAACTGCCAGAACCGGACGCGCAGTTCGTTGAAGTCTTCGGGAATCTCTTCCTCGAACCTGAACCGCCGGTCCAGTTCCTGGCATAGCCGCCGCAGCATGTGCCGTGGGTCGGTGGAACTCGGCGATGCGCCCACGAAGTGGTAGATGATGAAGGTGTCGGGTTCCAACCGGCGGAACTGGCTGACGAAGCGGGCCAGCAGCGCCGACTTGCCGCAGCCCGGCGTGCCAGTGACAACCATCGGGCCAGACGTATCCTTGGCGGCAAACTCGTGCAGCCGGGCCAACAGGTGGCGCTGGCCGATGAACAGCCCCGTGCGGGTTTCGATGAAGAAGTCGTGATACGCCCGCTCGGCATCCAGTGGGTCAACGTCGGGGGCCTCTTCGGGATACTCGACTTGGATCGCACTCCACAGGTCCTCCAGCACCTGCCGGCCCAAGGCTTCCAGGTCGTCGTAACGGTAGTTCTCCCGCACTCGCAGTCCCGAGGCCCGGATACGCTCCTTGAGCTGTCGCAACTTCGCGGCGTGCTCGTCGTCTTCAGCACAGAAATCAGGCCGGCGGTCTGGCGGCAGCGTGTCGATGAACGCCGGGTCGCGGAAGTAGAAGAAGGCGTGGGTGCGCATCTGGGGGTTGTTCAGCACGCCATGGTAGATCTCCATGGCCGTGATGGAGTGCCCCGACTCGATGTTGCGGAGCGAGTCGAACGGCTCTTCGTCGGGGATGTCATAGTGGGGTGGAATCCATCCGTACCGCTCTCCCAACAGCCCGATAAAGAAGGGGCGACAGCTCTCGATTTCGTGCAGGCAGATTTCGAGCGCCTTACCCCGCTGGGCGTCTTCTTCGGTCACGCCCCAGCGCAGGTCCACATCCACCAGGTGCAGATGCCGTTTGGCGCACCGCTCACGCAGCTCCGGGAACACCACGCGGACCAGATGATCCCGCTCCGCATGCATGTCGCGGAAGGTGGAGGAGATGAAGAAGCGGACGGTTTTCCAGGCAGCCGACATCGCCAACTCCCGGAGCACAGACAGTTATCACTTCGTATTGGTATATCTGGCGTCTGCCCGTCCTGCCAGACCCCCATCTGGCTGTCAAGCGTCATGCATGATGTGGCGACGCCAGCCGGCTATAGAGGTCGGGTGCCTGCTCTTGCGTCGAAGACTCGTAAGCCCGCTGGCTGTCGGCACAGGGTATGCTGTCGCCAGTCTCGACAAACGTTCCTTTTCCAGCACCCACCCCATCATCCACCGCTGCGGCCGACCTCCCCGCCATCGGAGTCCGATATTGCCATCTCGCAAAACAAAACACCGGAAAGCCGTGCGGCGCGAGGTTCTCGACAGCATTTTCACATCCTCCCATGGAGGGTTGCCCGGGCTGTCGCTGTCGAGCATACCGGCCCCGGAGCTTGACGGTCCCGTTTGGTTTGGCCAACGCCGGGTCGGCCATGCCCAGTGCCAGCAACCCACATATATAGCTGTATCTGATTTCCAAGGTTCCCTTGCGTCCCGCCGGCAATTCTTCCATCCGGCGATCTCGGCCGGCATCACACGGTCGTCGATCACAATGAACTGCCACGGCTGCTGATTCCTGGCGATGGAGACCTGCATGGCCGCCGCCAAGAGCTTCTGTACCAGTTCCTCAGGCACAGGCCGGTCTACGTTTCGACGGATGCCGCGGCGGGTACCCGGTCGGGCCACGGCGACTACCATGGCAGCCATTTTCGCCTTTGTTCTCAAGAGACAGCGACTGCGCAACTGTTGCGCATCCTGTGCGGAAGGCGCCTGTCGCCATGCGGCGAGAAGGTTGGTGCTTGGGGAGCAAGGAGGGCTGCATGCCTGCCAAGGCCCCTACGATCGCGTCTGAGGGCCTGCAATCCGCCAGGCCTCCCAGGTCATCCCGGCTTCGGCAACGCCACAGCGAGCTTCTTGCGCTTCTTGCCGCGTTCTTGGCCGATAAAAGGGCAAGAGAGTGATCCAGTCGGCCTCCATCACCGTCCAGTGAATGAATACGTCGAAGACCATCAGCCGTTGGTTTCGAGCATTCTGCGGCACGCGATCATCTCTCGAATCAATTGCCAGACGTCCGCGACGCCGGCGCGTATCTGCCGCACCGATCGTTCACCTTTCTGCCGCCAGCGACCGTTCGCTGCCGACCGGGCCTTGCCCGCCTCTGTTCGTGGCCCCGTCGAGAACTTCCATGGTTGGTTCTGGAGGGCCGACAATCGCAGCCGCTCTCGCCCCTCCGGCGTCAGTGGGCCGCGCAAAAGCCGGTTCCGCCGGCCGGCTGCTTGCCGCTTGGGATTCGGGGATGAAGGCGGTTTGTGGCGCATAAGCAAGCCTCCTGCTTCCTTGTTCGCTGCCGGCACTATTAAAAGGAATCTGCCCTTGAGGCGGGCCACCTTGGTCAAGATAGGCAACCTGCTGACCTCCGGCCGAGACATTTTGTTGCCGGACTACCGTGAACTGCTTCTTGCCGGAAGGCTCGCGGTATTGTTTCAGCGCCAAGGCAAGCCGTCGGACTTCGCCAGTCAGCCGCGTAGCCGCTGTCGAGTAGACCTTTGCTCCCTCAATGGTTTTCGATTGCTCAGCCTGAGCGTGGAGCTGCGCGACCCTGTGATGGGCTAGGCTGATTTGCTCCACTAGCATGACCTCGACCGGATCGGTCGGACTACCGGCTTCTCTTAGGAGGCCATCGCGGTACACCTTGAAAGCGCCCGCGCCGATGTCCTGCGCCACCGGGATCGCCGTTGCCATGGCTGCCGGAAAGGCAAGATTGCGGATGACGCCTGCTTTGTGCTGCACCCGGGCCATCACAACCTGCTGCTCGGGCGTCAGTTTGCCGGCTGAGGCGGCAGCAAGTGATTCAGGCTCGGCCGATCGAACCAGGGCTCGATTACCGTTCGCGGAAGCATCATTGTTTTGGGGGATAAGTCCGTTCATGTGTGGCACCTCTCAGTCCTTGATAGGTTCTGACAGCCCGGGGGAACTCACCCTGCTGTGCGGCCGAGTTCCGAGGCTGGCTGAAGAACATCAGCGATCGGACCGTCCGCCGACTGGCGTTGTCCATTGCCGACCATCGTCTCTTCGACGAGCACCGTCTCGGGCAGCGGCAGATGGGCATCATCGACCTTCGGTCGCGACGACTGCCACAGGCGAACCATTTTGCGCCTCAGTTCGTCCATTGCCACTTTGGACTCGGCCGGCCGCATCGTTGCTTTGATCTTTTGCAACCGCGCGTGGATCTCCGTGAACTTCCGATTCGTCTCCTCGGTGACCGGGATCGAGCAGGACGCGATCGCCGCTTGCATTTCCAGCGGCACCGAACAGTCGTCACGAAAATAAACCCCGATAGTCGCCGGCTCGCCCAGATGCCAGCAAGAATGGAAGGTGTTAACGAGCGCCTCTACAACGTGGACGCCACCGTGATAACCAAAGACCATCCAGAGTCGGTCCAACTGGTCATTCTCGAATCCATTTCTGGCCCCGTCGCCGATGACCCTGCTGGCAATCCACACGCGGGCGTCGAGCCGTGGTCGCACATTGAAAAACAGCCCCTCGAACCAATGGATCACTTGGGGCACTTCATTAACCTGGGCACCAATCTCTTCATCCGTCTGGCGGGCCAGTAATCTCGCCTGCACCTCCCATTGGAGCGGATCACCCCGCTCGGCAAGTTCGCGGGCTGCGTTGATTGCCGACCACTGCGATACTGCCGCCTGAGATGGTTCTGCCTCGCTGGCAACAAGCGATTGCAGATACTCAGTGTAAGCCACGACGAATTGGTCATTGTCATCGGCCCACGTTGTCATTTTGCCGGCCGCCAGGTTGGCCGCGTCCTTGGCCCGCCAATCCGCCGGAAGAGATGGATCCCAACTCCAAAATTGAAGTTTCTGAGTTCGTTTCCGGGGTCGAGGAATCCTATCCATGGTGATGCCCTCCTTGGCTTTCATGAGTGTATCTTTATCTTATGGCGAAATGTCATCGAAGTAAACACGTTTGTGTACTCCATTTGATCAACCGGTCCATGACCGGCGCCGCGGTACAAGTCACATTTTCGCCAAACCCAACGTGGTGCCCAGCCCGAATGAAAACGTTTGCAAATCGCCGGCCCGTTAAACGTCGGCCACGCCGTCACACCGCGTCGTTCCTGGAATGAACCTCCACTCCGCCATCCTTTCTGCCCATCAAAAGGCATACGAACGGATCTCGTGTTGCAAAAGATCGAATAAGTCTCTACGCATCTTTTCGGGCAAATCCTCGCTACCCCTTGGGTAAGAGGTGGCGGATCTCTGCACGCGGTCGTGCAACTCCCGCATCCTTTCCCTCAACACCCGTTCACAGCCGCCGGCAAGATCGTATATGGCGCGATCGGGCGTGTAATCTTTCTTCCCAACGTCTGGGTGCTTGTCTTCCCATCGCTCAGCGGCTCGATGCGCCGCTGGCTCGCGGCTTTCGCGCAAGGCACACCGGGCCTCGATCGTGGCGTCCTGGCTAGAGGACTGCTGCAACACGGCCACGAGTTCCTTGCGGCTCCACTCATTGTCTACGAGGCCCAGGATGACCGCCGCCATCAGCCGGTCATGGTCGAAACGGGACCACAGGCCGTGGTGTAGCAATTGGCCGAGTTGATCCGGCGCGTAGTCGATCGCCAGAGAAATCGCCGATATGATCTGGGCAGGTTCAGCCATCAGGCCACGAACCAGCTCGTGCACAGGATGTCCAAACTTGGCAAGATAGAGGGCGGCCTCACTGCGGGCATAACGGAAGTCGTCCTGTTTTAGCGACTTCTCGAAGACCTCAGCGGCCTGAACGCACCAACCGGGATCATCCCGGATAATTTCAATGGCGGCATTCACAGAGCTAGGGTCGGTCAGTGCCACCTCCACGTACTCACTCAAATCCTCCGCGTTGGCATTCGCCAGGGCGTACAAGGCGTCCTTGCCGAGGCCGTTGTCCATGGCCACGCGAGCGAGGTTCAGCCAACGTTGCCGGGACTGCGCAGCCAAAGCAGCGGCACGGATGGCCAAGTCCGAGTGATCGTCCGAATGGTCAGCCTCCTCGACGGCCGGCAAGTCCCCAATCAGATTACCGAGCACGAATCGTTGCCCCGGTTTCTCCCACGCCGCCAAGAACGCCTCCACGCCCTTAGCGTACTTGCCGAGCCTTCCACACAGCTCGAACTTTGAAATGCCGTCCTCCGGCGGGAGAATGAGGTGGAACAAACCCTGGTTGTTCAGGTAGTCCATCGCCACCATCAGCCCGTTGCCGCCGGGGAACAACTCCTTGAGCCGCTGCTCGGCTGGGCCGGGCTGGCGAATGTCGGTGAAGTAGTTGCGGAAGTAGTAGGAGCCGATGAGACCGGGGCCGTTGAAGATGTCAATGGGAAGCTGCTCGCCCGTGACCCGGTTGGTGATAAAGCCTTCGTTCCCATCTAGGTTGTAGCTCCATTCCGGCATCCCAGATATGATCCCTTCCGAAGTGGCTTCCAGCACATCCTGGATGCTTACGCGGGCTGGCAGGGACTTCACATGGCTACGCAAGTGTTTCTTGAAGAGCTTCCAAGCCCAAATCTTGCGCATGTAGTAGTGGATGAGCCCGAGCAGCGTCCACGTGACCTGGGGCGGGGGCAGGTGTCGTGCCGCTTCGACCGTTACGTCCGGTACGGAGTCCGCCGGCGATTTATACCAGCGTGCAATTCGACAAAGTAGGTTTTCAATTTGGTAGTTCATAGATCCTACTGTCATTCTCTGACGTGTAAATGAAATACGTACTGAGTAAGTGCCGGCCAGGACTGGGCGGCAGGCGCCTTGCGCCGATGCCGCCCAATGGTCCCTGGTCGGCTGACCGCTTCACGTTGCCATATTCCCTTTCCTCAACGCGGGCCAGTTTGAAAATGTTTGCAAAAACTGAGTAACTCTACTGTTGCGTGTCGCCCTCAACCGCCTCGGCATACAGCGCGCGACACTGCTCGGCCCGCTCGCCGGTATAGGCGATCAGCTTGGCGTCGTGCGTGGCTTGGGCAAGCTCGTGCGCCAGGCCCCAGTCGCCGATCACTGCAGCAAGCCACAGCCGGCGATTAGCGTCCTCCCACTGTTGACAAAAACGCAGCATGCCGGCCGCATGCTCCGCGGCCAGGTGGCGGTTCAGGCAATAACCGGGTGGTTCGAGCCACGGCTCGTGCAGCGAACCGTCATAATCAATACCATCCACAAGGCGTGCAGCCACGAGGTCGTCAACCGACTGCCAGATTTCGCCATTTGGAAAATTGAGTTCCAAAGCGCGACCCGCCGGCTCCAATCGCGAAGCGGGCTTCACGAAGTTGTGAAAGTCGTCGAGGAAGACGATCACCTCCCGATCCTTTCGGGTCAGCCCGAACGTGATCATTTCCCGGGTCGTACGATTGATCAGGATGCCCCAGCCATTTTCGCACTCCAGGGTAACCTTCCATTCCGACGAACCAGGCAGATCCATTTCTACAGGCTGGTCGAGGTCGCACAAACGCTCACTTGGCGGGATCGCCTCGGACATTTGCTTCCGCACCAGCTCTTTCGCCAGTTTCTGCTGCTCTCGATAGTCGAACAGCGAGACCGAGAGCCATGTGGCCCGCGGCGCCGGTAATGTCCCGACGGGCGGCTGGGCATGCATGGCCTCCAGAAGATTTTTCGGGGGATCATTGGGGATGCCCTCGATCGCGTCGGCAAGAGCTTGAAATTGCGCTTGCACCGACATTCCTCGATACGTGACGCTCATGAAAAAACTCCTCGAAAAACATGACCGGATCCTTTTTGTCGAGGCATACCGGGATCCGACAGCGGTGTGCCGCACGAAAGCGGTTCATATCATCAGGTTGGACTCCAGGGATAAACTCGATCATCTTGCTCAATCAACTCGGCTCGCAAGGGTGCGGATGATTATGGTCGGCTTTATGACTTCGGGAAAAACACTTCGTAGGTCGAGGGGTTGCCAAGGCCGTGTCCAGCTGCAAATACTTTTGGACCTGTGGTCATGCCTTGGCCGGCCACCACGTTGTTAGTTTGCCTTTTTGATCTAGAATCACCTTTGCCTTCTTGTACCAACGCTGACTCGCCGCATACTCCACATCCACACGAACGTCCGGCACCACGGCTTTCATGCCCTTAATCATCAAGTGCCGAATCATCTCCGCTTGGTGGGCCAGGTTCGACTTCGTAGGCACTTCGACGAGGACTTCATCATGAATAAAGTTGACGATCCGAAAGCCGGCCCGCCAAAGGTGCCATAGTCCCAACTTGGCGCCGTCGGCAGCCAGCCCCTGGAAAACCGTATTGTGCCGAGCACAGAACGATGCCTTGGCCCGCAATCGTCCGGTGAGGGTGAATACGCCGGCACGCCCTACGGCTCGCATGATGGCCCGCTGGAGTCGCACAGAAGCCTGACGATCCCGGATTGCCTGGTGGAACTTGCTTGGGATCACGTCCAAGTTCGCCGCAACCTGGGTCCAAAAATAGTCTATTTCTGCCGCGTCGTAGGCTCGACCATTTTGGGTTTCCGGCTCGGGCGTCTTAATTGCTTTCAGGCACATTGCCCCAAGGATCGGATGAGGTGCTTTTGCCCGACCTGCGTTGGCCGGGTGATTCAGAAACTTCTGACTGCCGGTATGCTCGAAGTACGTCGTCGGTGTAAGGTTGAAACACTGGGCAACTCCCTCCCCCAGGTTGTCGCCGCCAAGGAAATCTGACATTTCGGGGAACAACTCGAACCAAGAGTCCGACAAGGCTTGGACTTCCTCGTCGTCCAACTCGACTCCGTAACCTGTCTTTGCGTATATCTTGAGCCTGGCGTTGCCCATGCCGCCGGGCTTGCCGAAGTTGATCGCCTTGGTTTTCTGACGCTCTTCAGCGGTGACCTTGGACTCCGGTTTCCCCGCCACACAAGCCGCCACGAGCCGGTGTAGATCCTTGCCAGCGTTGATGGCCTTCGCCATCTTCGACGGCAGACCGAACTGACCCTGCACAGACTGCGCCAAGGTGGCCATCTCAATGGTGGCGTAGTCGGCGTCAACAAAAACGTGGCCTTCGGCAGGGCGAAAACAAGAACGCACGCGGTCATCACGGGGGAGATTCTGCGCATTGATCTCACCGAATGAAGATGTGCGACCTGTAGTCTTCAGCACATCGAACGAAGGGTGTAGACGCCGCCGCCCCATTTTGTTCACGAAAGACGCCAGCAGCTTCTGGACTCCCTGGAACTTAAGCAAGGCGGCGACGAACTCATGTGAATCGAGCGCGAGAAGTGCCTCTTCCGAGGTGGCATACTTCTCCGTGGGCGTGCGTTGAAAATCCAGTTCGGGATACTCCCGCTCAAGTCGTTTGAGAATTTCCTGGAGGGCCTTTCCAGAACCCTCCTGGCCCGGCAGGTAGCCATAGCGCCTTAGGACTTCCCGCTGCTCGTCGGCCACAGCCTGAAGTTGCTTTTGGAGTTCTTCCTGACGGTCAAGGTCGATGCCGATCCCTCGCGCGGTGATCGCTGTCAGGACGATGGCCCCGCGAAGCTGAATGTGATGGGTCTGCCAACCCCAATGCTGGATCTGACTCTGGAGCCACCCGGGTGAGACGTAACCCCAAACGTCGTCCGAGCTATTCAGCAGTTCTCTTATGCGGGACCGCAACCGAACAAACAGCAGGTACGTAGCGATTGCGTCCTTGGCCAGGTATTCCAGATAGATCAGGTCGATCTTCTCCGGCGGCTGATTGAGCCACTGACCGTAGGAAAGCCTTACTAATCTGCCGCGGGAATCCTTGGTGTCCTTGGGCAATTCGACGCCGAGGTGCTCCTGGGCACAGTGCTCCAGCGTCGATTGTCCCTTGAAGGACGCTGTGTGGCCGGCAGCGCCCAGCGTATACAGGCGATGCAGGATCTGCGTGTCGTAGACGCGGTTGCGATCGACCCAGTTGTATACATCCAGATACTTCGAGACGACCACGTCGATCACCGCGAGATCGAACGGGGCATGGTGCATGACTACCGTTATGCCCCTGTGGGCCTGGAAGAAGGCGACTAGGTCTTGCCGCTGCACGAAGTATCCTCGCTGCCCGTCGAACGCCGCGCCCAACACATACGCCGGCGTGAGCCACGGCTGCGCATCGGAGATCGCCGTCGTTTCGCAGTCGAATGCAAAGGCAGACTCGAAGACACGACCATCGGCCGGCCGCCACGGCCGGAAGTCCCCTTGCGTTGATGAAAACTGTATTTTCACGGCAGTTCTTTTCTCTTGCACACCAAATGGTGGACCTCGCGCCCGACTAGGTCCACCACCACTAACCTATTGAAAATTAATGAGTTGTGTTCTTTGGTGGACGTGGTGGACCTCAAGGCGCCCTCCGCAAACTCTCCTGCGCGTGCGTGCGTGCGCATGCGCGCACATATGTACGGGGGTTAGGAAAAAGGTCCACCAGGTCCACCACTTTCTCTGCAACTCCTTGTTTTGCCTCAACTTAAAGGTGGTGGACCTTAGTGGTGGACCTCTGAAAATGAGGTCCACCATTTCGCCGAGGTCCACCATTCCGACTCTCTTCTTGCCTTTAATTCCACGACTCGTTGTTTCCCTGTATCGCGATCAACCGCTTTTGCTCCTTTGGCGCCGATATCATCTTGACGTCCGACCTGCTGCACTTTTGACTCTTGGTCTTGACGGGCTGCGGGCCAGAAGGTTTGCTCAGACTCTTACCCTTCGGCTTGTCGGGCCTCTTGTCCTCGGGTTTATCCCAAACGACTTCAAAGAGATACTGTTTTTGTTTCGCTCGGCCGATGATCATGTGCAGCGTGGCCTTGCCGGTTTGGCCGTTGACTTCGACGGGCACTTCTCGACCGACGTTCTGGGCCAGAAAATTGCCGAGGATGGTCGTCCTGGCCTTCTCACTCTTCGCGGCTTCAAGTCTCTCTTTCTCAACGCCGGCTTTCTTGAACAAAGGCTCCCACTTGCCGGCGGGTAATCCCTCTTGTTTATGCTTGTTTTGCATGACTCCCCTCCTCCTGGTTGAGAACCACCACGGCCGTACTTTCGCTGGAGATAGCCGCCTCCGCCAGTGCAGCCAACGCGTCCAGTGCCGTGTTGAACTCAGCGGCCGCGCTGTCAAGGTTGGACAAAAACTCGGGGAACCCATTCGCCGACATGATGCCACCGAGCGTCTGTGCCCATTCTGTCAGCCGATGATTTTGATCACCTTCCGGCCGGCCCATTTGGTTCCACCGCGTCACCATGCCGGCCAGTTCGCCTAAAATCTCCTGGCGATGCTCCCGTGCATAACGCACAGGATCCCGATGTCCAAATTTGCGGTCCTTCGGGTTGCCTTCGTAATATTGGCGAATCGGAACACCACGCGAGATCAGGTCGGGACTAGCCTTGGTGTTGTTCATCGTGAGATACCAGAGCACATCGTTCGGCCGGTTGTAGTTCTCCGATTTTCCTAGGATGCGTAGCGAAATCTCCGCCGCCATGCTATTGGCTTCAATCACGGCGCTGTGGATGGCGGTCTCGGCCTTGACCTTGGCATTGTCGATCAGGACTTGCGACTGACCGCCACTTCGCAGCGTGGCGCAAATCCGCTTCTGCAACTCCTCTTCATCGGCAGTGTAATGGATGATCGTGGGGTCGATGCCGTCGAGCACGATCCCGATTACCCGAACCAACAGCGTCTTACCGAGGCCGGGCTGGTTGCCATCCAACAGCACGACCGGCTTGCCGTTCACGATGAAGTGCGTGACGAGCAGGCCCGTAATGAGCACTGCAACGGTGTTGGCGACATCGGCGTTCTCTTTGAAACAGAAATCCTTGAGTAGCTCATGCAGGTGCGGTGGCAGCCTATCAATGGCGGCAGCCTTCTGGTTGACGTCTTCGATGTTCGTCGGTTCAATGTCAAAGCCGTGGACCAGAATGCCTACCTCAGGATGCCACCCTGGCCCACGGAGCGCAAAGTTCTCATCGAAGACCGGACGCAGGGCATAGAGCCTGATCAACGGCAGCGCCGCGAGCGTTGGCTCCCGGTGTAGGAGAGTTGTGACGAACTTGGAAGGTGGTGGAAACTGGATCGTGACGAAAGGGGAAAAGTCTTGTTCATACTCACAGACGAAGAAATTGGCCAGTTGGGGAGCGGCATGGGGCTCTACCTTGTTGCCGGTTGTGAGCGTCAATAGCTTTCTCGTGCCGGCCGCACCGACCTCCATCACTACACTGTTGCCATAGTAATATACCTTCCCGCTCTCGGTCAGAAACTGCTGCGCCTTTACGAGTACGTTTTCCAATGGCACATCGGCCGTACAACTCGGTGACAGCCCCTGCAGAACACCGACAGCGTGCGGCACCGGCAAAGGGTGCTTTTTGCACTTGCATGCGTCCTTGATAGAGTCGGGCGGCAAGGGCTGCGCCTCGGGAGTTATTTTGCTTTTTGGGTTTTGCTGACATCTGGCCGTTTCTCCTTTTTTTCCGGCCGCGGGGACAATACCAAGTCATACAGCGTTTCCAGCTTGACCATCCCGCAGGACCCATAGCAGCGACCCGCGTAGTCCATGGCGCTGAGTTTGGTGCCTTCGCCGCCACACACGGGACAAGGCGAGATGGAATCGCCGCCGGTGAGAATGTTGAACACCGTCTTGAAGGGCGCCGAGCACATGGCGCCAAACAGCGACATTACCTCCTCTTTCGTGACGGGCTTGCCTTTGGCGAGCCGAGACACCTTCGCGCCGTTTTTGCTGTTGATGCTGCCCAACGCTCTGGTAGTCGCCGTGATGCCGGGTTGGTCTGGGTCGATGGGCAACGCCGCTTGTATCACCTTCACGATTCCTGCCCAGCGATCGCGATCACCGGCCGATTCAAATTTGACCGGGGCTTCGAACCAAAGGATCGCATGCAACCCAGTCCCGGTAGCTCGTACTTCGCATTGGGCGAGAACCGGGTGCCGGTCAAGCCACGGCCTTAAAATGCGACTATAAAATTTTGAGGGGTCCAGGCTCACAGTTGGAATCAGTGAGCCGGCCACATAGTGCGGCGGATCGAGATCAAAGAGAATGCCTTTGAGCTGAACGATTCGGTCGGTCGAAACCTGGATGTCTTCGATGCGGCCGACCGTTCCTTCGTTGAAGAGCTGTTTGCGAAGGTCGGGCTTACCCAACTCCTTGGGCTTCTTGCCTTCCGGTTGTTTTTTTGCTATACTTTTGGACATGGCCACGCCTCCGTGGATATGGGGTTTTCAGCGTCTGCCTTTGTGTTGAGCCACGGGTAGACGTTGGTTTTGGTTACTACGCATAAATAAGGAGGGAGGCCGCCGGGCAGTCTACCGGCGACCTCACCTCCCAGTGCCGAGAGGAGCCATCGCTCCGCAAAATCTGTGAACTGACATACTAGTCACGCCTCCCGATCTTTGCGGGAACGGACTGGGGCTGGTGAGCAAGAACAGCTTCTTGCTCAGCGTCCTCGCGCACAATCTCCCGTTCCTTGGTTTCGCCTTGACTCTCACCCTCGCTGCGCTGTACCTCCTGCTGGACGGACTGAGTGGTCATGGCCGTGTCTCCATTCACCAACAATAGCGGCAACGGGCGTTGCAGCATCAGCACGATGCCCACAATGTCGTCCGTTCCCGTCAGTTGCCGAAACGCCGGCACGTCAGGCTTTTGGAGCATGCAATCTTCGCTGTGCGACACCGGCATGCTGCCAGAACCAACCTGCGATGCCTTTTCGCCCTGCCTCCTAGTGACTTTCCTTCGCTTCGGAACAAATACTTGATCGAGAGACTCCTTGCTCTTGCTCTCGCTGTCCGGCTCAACAAAGTGCGGCGGATAGGGGGCGTCGTACACCATTGCCTGCAACTTCCCCGCTTCAACGGTGACTTTCGCGAACGCATAGGTGCTGTGCTGGTCTGACTGCTCGCTGATCGCACAGAGCTGCCCATTCACGATATCGAGGCGGTCCAGGTGATCGCGGGCTGTTTCGACGAGTAGCAGGTCACCTGAACGGAGCTGCGAACCGAACATCCGTACAAGCGGAGCCTCAGACGACAATCTCAGCCAGTAGCGGCTCGAAATATCCCACGCCGTCGCCACGGGGTAGCGTTCCCCCGTGAGCAGTCCCGCGTACTCTGCCGGCGGCCCGGGCAAGATCACGTTGGCGACGGCGAGAGTGCCAGCGATCGAGGGCAGCAGCGGCTCGCCCTCGCCTTCAAGAAGCCACCTGCGGTTGACGAGCGGCTGGCTGGCGAGTGCCTCTAAAAATGCCTCGGTAGGGCGCTGCGACCGGTTGTGGATCTTTGAGACCAACGCTTGCGAGAAACCAAGGCATTCTGCCATCCGCCGCTGGCTGTCGTTAAACAAGACTTGGCGGTAGAAGAAAATCCTTTCTAACAATTGGGCGGGAGCCGGCGTTGCCACGGGTCGTCCTCTTTTCGGCATGACTGGAACCCCTTGCAAAAGTTTTAGATTGTCATTAAACTTAACCTTATGATAACCTCAATTCTGTCTGCTGCAAGCCGGTTCTGTTGGATTTTTCCCCTTGCGGCCAGATGCGGTTGCAAACAACCCCGGCCGGTTTGGCGTTCAGAGGAGCTACGGACATGAAAAACAAGCCTGTTACGCGACTACTACTTACCCCCTATGAGGTGGCAGAGGCCATGGCCATCTCAGAAAGGAAGTTGTGGCAGATAACCCAACTAGGGTGTGTGCCTGTCGTCAGAGTGGGTCGGTGTGTTCGATACCGCCCCGCAGACCTGGCCGAGTGGATCGAAAGGCAAACGTCGGAGTCGCGTCGAGGCCATTGATCTCGACAGTAGATAGCTGAAAGAAAACGCGTAGTGAGCGGGAATCTTTTGATGGCAACGGTTGACGGTAATCTCGATACTGTTGGAACCGCGATCGCGGTTACCCGCGGCACAGCCGAAGCGGAAAGTAATCTTCCCCGCCTCATTCTGGCCGCGGAGCGGATTGCCGATGCGCTGGAGCAGATCGCACGGCAACAGGTGTCGCCTACTGAGAAGACCATCCGTCCTGCCGGCGGCGATCCAGCTCTTGGATTCGACGTTGCCTCTATGGATCAGGACAGCCAAGCACCGTCGTCGCCCGTTACGTCGGCGAACGTGCCGGCGGATAGGATCACCAATATGGAAGGCCAGCTCGCTACGATCTACGACCTTCTCAAGAAACAGCAAAAATCGGCTATCGCGACGGAGCGGAAGTTCTACGTGGTGGAAGAGGTTGCCGCGGCGACCAATTTCAGCAAGTGGACGATTCGCAACGCATGCAGCAAGGGGCGCATCAAGGCAGACAAGAGCCCGGACGGCCAGTGGAGGATTCCGCATGAGGAAGTCGTTCAGGTGCAAAACCAAGGGCTACCCAAATAGCTCGGCATTGAAAAGGTTAGCCATCGCAGCCTGGGCTTGCTCCGGGTATAAGTGCCGATAACGTTTTCGCATCTCCTCTGTCTGGTGACCCAACCAAGCGTCGATTACGCCTTCTGGTACCCCACGCAGGGCGCAAATGGAAGCGAAGCTATGACGGAGTACGTGGAACCCACGGACCTTCGACCATCTGCTGCCCTCGATAGTCTTAGCAAAATGGTGGTGGGCGGCGTCCCGGGTGAGACCATGATCGGGCTCGGCACAGATTGTTAGACGACCACCGGGGTGGATGGCAAACCAGTCCTGCATGATCTTCTCCAACCGCGCACTGAGCCGCACCTGTCGAAAGGATTGCTGCACCGCCCGCTTCCGCTTCTTCTCGCGGACAAGAACATATTTGCCGTCAAAGTGGAAATCGGAGACTTCGGATCGGATGATCTCGGACCGTCGGGCCCCAGTGAAGGCCGCAAAGGCAAACATCGGATAAATAAAGGGGTAGGCGGCTTTCTTCTCTACGTGCTCCAGCAGGGCCAAGACCTCCTTCTCGTTCAGGAACAGGCTGTCCCACAGATCCTCAGCCTGCTGACCCGTTAGGCCGCCTCGTTTGATGGTCATCTCGATCTCGTTCCAGGTCTGGAACGGCGGCTTCTCCGATGGCTTCGGGAGCTGGATCTGACTCTTATCCAGTTCACCGTCAACCCACTTCCGAGCCCTCGCGAACGCCCATATCTGGCCGAATGTCATCAGTTCCTTCTTGATCGTCTCGGGCTGGACCTTCTTCTTCTTGTGCCCTTTCTGCCGGCTCCGCTTTGTCACGTAGTGTTGGAGTTCAGAAACACCGATTTGGCGGAGCTGGGTGGAGCCCTTGAGGACCCTGAGCAGGTGGCCGACGTGGATCTTTTCGGTGTAGATCGAGCTAACCGCTTTCGCCCCTTCCGGCAACTCAGCGAAGTAAGCGTCGGTGACTTCTTTGAGTGTTTTGGCCGCCGGGGCCACGACGGGCCGCTGAGTGGCCTTGCCACCTGACATGATGAAGAGCGCCGCTTCGTCGGGCCCGGCACCCGGTGGTAGGGATAGACGGCCACGCTTGAGGAGTCCCAGTGTCTCCTCGACCTGTGCTTTCACACCCTTGGCCGCCTTTTCTTCCGCGGTGCCCAGGGATCGGTAGAATTGCCGACCGCCGAAGCGAAAGCGAATCAACCAGACCCCGGTAGCATTTTGGTAGACAGTTGCCATACCTTGCGGCTGCCGCACCAAGCCGCCGTCAGAGTGTTCTATGCGGTGTTCTAGGCTCAAACGGTTGCCAACACGGAGCAACGCAGCAGCAACATTATGTTCTATGATCGTTCTATAAGGCAAGGGGGCCAGCCAACGACCAAAGAAAAAGGGCTCACGCCAATAGACGTAAGTCCTTATTTTGCAAGGAGTGCGGGAAACAGGACTTGAACCTGCACGGCCTTGCGGCCACTAGGCCCTCAACCTATGCGTCTGCCAATTCCGCCATTCCCGCTTCGCTCTCGGCTGAACTTGAGTCTACCTGACCCACACCCAGCCGTCAAGCGGTCGTACGTTTGACCACCAGAACTGCCAGGTCGCCACGAACTCGGGCCGCTCGACGGCAATCGATCCGAGGGCTTCGCGGGCCGCGGCCACGAGTTCTTCGGCCGAAAGATGGAGCTTGCCTGCAAGTGCCTCCGCCAAGGCCGGCCTCGCCCAGCGGCCGGTCTGCGGCGTCGGCTGCGTCGCGGAGGCCATCGGCGAGAATCACCAACACCTCGCCCGGCTGCAGTTCGTGGCCGAACTGCTCGAAGTCGGCTCTCGGGGCTTTCCCCCAGGCGGGCAGAACTCTGGCTGAGCGATTGCCAGCCGTCGCCGAGCAGCCGCAGCACGGACGGACGGGCCTGCCGAGCACAGCATACCCGGCCGGTGGCCGTTTCGATCAGGCCGCAGAACAAGGCGCGGCGTGTTGGTCGCCGGCCGAACCGGTCCAAAGCGTGAGGTTGACTTGCTGGAGGATGCGTTCGGCCTGGCGGTGGTATTGGGCGTGGGCGCGCACGGCCGTCTTCACGGCGTTGGCCGTCAATGCGCCGGCGATCGCCTTGCTCGGCGGCCTTGCCGACCGCCACGGCCAGCAGGCCGTCGGGCAGACAGAACCAATCGTGGAACGCGCCGCCGACACCCTCGGCCTGGCGCCGTCCATCCCGCCACATCCCAGCCGTCCAACAGCGGCGCGATGGTCGGAAGTTGGTTCCGTTGCAGCCGCTCGGCGGCGGCCATCTGTTTCTGAGCTCGGCCCCGTCGGCTCCCGCTCGCATCAGCATCTCGCGCTCCAGATCGGAAGCCAGCCGGCCGGCGACAACCTCCAGATGTTCGTCTCGCGGTCGTTGAAATCGCGCTTTTCGTTGCAGAAGACCCAGAGCGTGCCCAGCAGCGTAGGTCGGCGTGGAGACCGGCACGCACACGGCGGCGGGAAATCCTCGGGCACGTTCCACATCCGCATCATCTCGCTCGTCGTTGAGCACGACGGCGTGGCCGAGCAAGTGCTTCGAGGTCGGCCACCGCGCCCTGCAGCGGCCTGGCCGGGGCCACAAGCCGATCGAACGGCAGGCCCCAGCGACGAGCGCAGTTTCAGTTCGGTGGTGGCTTCATCGAGAAGATAGAGTGCCGCGGCCGTCGCCGCCGACGGCCTCGGCGCCCGCCTTCAACACCGCCTCCAACCGTGCGGCCAGGTGTTTTTCATCCTCGCGGTGCGGAACCACCGGCACGCCGGCCGCCAACTCGGCTTCGCGCTGCCAGAAGCGCGCGCTTCGCGTTTGCAGCAACTCGCTGAGCAACTCGGCGATCGAGCCGGCCAGTTTCCGGGCCGTCTCGCGATCGGCGGCGGGCGAAGCAGCGGACCGCGCAGAAGGGAGAGGCGAAAGGGGTTCTGGGGTCGGACGCCGCGACTTGGCGGTGTGGGCCGGTACGGATCGGGTCTCGTCCGCCTTCCGCTTTCCGCCCTCCACGGTTTCTTCGACCTCTTCGAGCTGTTCGAGGGCGAGGAATCCGGCCGCGGTCTTCGGGCTGACGCACACCGGCGCCGACCCGCTCGGGCTGCGCGACGCGTCCGTCTCGGATGCGGGCAGATACCGAAGCGTCCACCGGGTGGCTGCTTGAAACGCGCGGAGCAGTTCGGGCATGCACCCGACCGCCTCGATTTCCGGCCGAACGGGTTTTGGCGGCTGCTCGGTATAGAGCTTCAAATGTTTCGGTTGCGGTGCGGATTTGGCCACGGTGGTTCGGAGGCAGGAGGATGCGGCGATTAACCCATCCGTGGCCATTGGCGCCTGCGGCCGCGACGGAACAACCGTTGCAACCGGAACAGGCCGCCGGTCTTCCGCGTGGCTGATATTATGCAGCCTGCGCAGACTCCGTGACCGGCATAGATTAACATCGGCCACCTCGCTCAACGACATGAGCGGAATCGAGGACAACTGTCGCGATCGAGCCGCGTTTCCGGCGATTTGAGCCAACTTAGCGCTGTAGTGCTATCTGCCCACCAAGTAGAGCGGGACCTCGCTCGGCACCACATCGTTCCTGGCCAACAGGTTGCCCATCAGATCGAACGGCTGGAGTCCCATCGGCACATCGAGTTTCGGAGCGTTCGCCTTGCGGGTCCAGAGGATCACTACGGTCCTGCCGCGCAGCGGAATTCGTAGGCCTGGATCCATTCCGGCCTGTCCCACTTTCGGGCGAACTTGCAGTCGGCTCCCAGCATTTGGGCCAGCACCGCCTGGGCCGCATACATCTTGCGGCAGCTCCGCCGTATTCAAAGAAGATGTTGCCCGCGCTGGAATCGCGCAATCCTTGGCAAGTCCCGGCGTGATAGAAGACCTTGCGCGCGCCGTTGGCGAGCATCATGGCGACCAGTTGCACCATGTCGGACGAGGCGGTCAACTCATCGGGGCGCATGGCGTCAGTCATCGTTTCGTCGCCGACGCGGAAGGGGGTGAAAGCCGGATCGTCCTCGGCGTAGAGCCCGAACTCGGTCACCCAGATCGGCTTGGCCTGTCCGCGCTTCTTCATTTGCTCCCAGCGCATGGCGAAGGCGCTTTCCGCGGATTCGGCCCGTTGCCGCCCGGGATACCAGTGGTAATTGGTCACATCGCACCATTGCAGTCCGCCTTGTTCGATGAACTGGTCTATCCACTCCTTGCCCGGGAAGCAGGCAATGCCGCCGATCACCGTGCATTGGGGATCGGCCGATTTGGCCGCCTGATAGGCCGTCTTGAGAACCTCGATGTAGTCCGAGGTCTTGTAGCCGTAGTTCTCGGGAAGCGAATAGCTGGTAAAGAGCGGCTCGTTGAGGATCTCGAAGCCGGCAACGCGGTCGTGATAATGCTTCACCGTGGCGCGGACATATTCGGCGAAGTCCTCCAGCCGTTTCGGCTTGAACGCCGTGACGGCCCGCCGGTAATTCTCCTGATTCGACTGGCCCTTTTGCAACCGATCTTGAAAAGTCTTCATTCGTTCGGGATCACTGGCGGCGGCCCAAATCGCGCTGGGCGAAGGCAGCAACACCAGGCTTCGCCCTTTGTCGGCCAGCACGCGGTTGATCTGGCTGTCGGGCAGGCTGAAGTCGAAGGCTCCGCCCTGCTTCGGCTGCACGGTTTCCCATTGGTCCGACCAATCTCGCCAATAGCGCAGGCCTGCCTGGTGCGAAAGCGAGAGCAGGAAATCCTGGCAGAACGCATGGTTGAAACCGAAGAGGCTTTCGTCTTCCTTGTACGGCTCGATGACGGCGCAGCGGATGCTCTGCGCAAGTCCGCCTTCCGGCTCCCAATGCAGGCGGAAGAAGCCCTGTCGGCCCGGCAACACGGCGTAGGGCCGCTCGGTCAACTGCTGCGGGCCGACTTTCAACTCGGCTTTCTCCTCCCACGCGGTCCGTCCCCAGAAATCGGTGACGCTGAGCCGTCCCTTCAGCGATTTCGCCTGCTGCGAGGCGTTGTACGTCCGAAGCTGAAAGCGGAGGCCCTTGCCCGGATCAGTGAAGATATTGCCGGTCACACCGGTCTCGACCTGTGCCTCCAGTTCGGCTCGTGGTTGGTAAGGCGAGGCGGCCGTGCCTTGTTCGAGTTGCAAGGCATCAATCCAGATGGTTCGCTCCCCCTTGTCCGTCTTCACCAGTTCCAGCCCCACGGAGGCGCCAGCCACTCCTTTTTCGGCTTGTAGGAAACCTCGAACCGTTGCCACTTCTCGCCGGCCGAAAACACGCGGCTGGCGGCAAGCCGCCAATCGCTGGCCTCGCGCAGGGCCAGGCGAATTTGCACACGCGGCTGATCGGCCTTCACGTAGGCCGAGAAGACGTAGTTTTTCCCCGGTTCGACGGCGACCCAGCCCGAATGGCCGAACTCGACGGAACGCACGGGCGAAACAACCGGGTAGGCCGCCCGCGTAAAGCATCAGCGGATTGTCGGCCGAGAGCGTCAACCGCCACGAGCACTTCCCCTCGCAGGCCTGCGACCGATCCCATTGGCCGAGTCGCTCGAAGACGTTGGCCGTCCAGCTAACGTACGTATTCGACCAGCATCCCCACGGTTCGCCGCCCAACTCGAAGCTGCTGTTGGGCAGGGCGTTGTGTGCGCCCTTCCATCGGTATTACCGGCAGCCACTGGCGCTTGGGCTCGGCGGTGTTTTCGATGACCACGTCGCCGATCCAGAGCGTGCCGGTGCTGGCGAAGAAGATCGCCAGCCGGCTCTCGGCCGGCGGCAAATCGCGATTCGCCTGGAACACCCATTCGAACTGCTGCCAGTCCTCCGACGGCACGCACGAGCCCGAGAGCCCCACATTGGCCCAATTGTGCGAGTTCATCAGGCTCACCTGAGCCACGCCGGCCGACAAATCGGCCGATCGCGCCCGAGAAACTCAGCCGATACCACTGTTCTTTCTTGACTCCCACGTGCCCCAACTGGGCGAGCATCGCGTGACTGGAGGCGGTGCCCGGCACGAACTTCGTGCAACGCAATCGGGCGACATGTCCGTGCTCCGCGTCCTTTTCGATCGTCAACTGCTGCACAATGGCCGCGTCGCCCGCCGTCGTCCAACCGTCCGGCGTCCGCTTGTCGGCGGCCATTTTTTCGAACGAGCCGTTGTAGACCTTGCTCTCTTGCTGAGCGTGCCGCGTAGCAGGCCAGCACCAGGCCGAGCAGAAGCGACAAGATCGCCGTGCGATGCGGCAGGCTCATATTCCAACTCCTTTTCTTAGCCGGGCGGCCAACCAAACTTCCGGCCGGCCAGCAAATGGAAGTGGATGTGCATCACTTCCTGGCCGGCGTCCGGGCCGCAGTTGGCCACCACGCGGTAGCCGCTTTTGAGCCCAAGCTTCGCGGCAATCGTCCGGATGGCCACCAACAGGCGACCGACCACTTCCGCGTCGGCCTCCGCGATGTCATCGACGGTGGGGATTTCCTCTTGGGGATGACGACCAGGTGGGTGGGGGCCGCGGGGTGAATGTCTTCAAACGCGAGACAGTACTTGTCCTCGTAGACGATCTTCGCCGGTATCTCCCGGTCGATGATCCGCTTGAAAATAGTTTTTTCCGCCATGGCAGCGCCCTCCATTTCCGCAGTATAGCAGCCAAGAAGGAGGCGTGGAAGCGCGGTGCAAGATCGAGAGGCAGTCATAGATTTTGGCGAAACGTCCAATGATGCTCGCCAAAGTAGTCGTTGTTGCCCTGTTTGGCCGGCCTGCTTGCACGCCGCGAAAATGCCGCGAATTCCGCGTCCAGAGCGACGGTTCCAGGTTCCGTCGCCAACGAATATAATGGTTTTGATCAATAGCCGGCGGACTTGCCCCCCTTCGTATACTTGTGGTGACCAAGGGGGATGGCCGTCCGGAGGGGCTCGCGGGCGGTCAAGACCGGAGGAGTTCGCCGCATGCACACGGTCCCGCGCTGGCCAATATGTTGCCGGCCGGTTTGCGAGCGACGTACTCTGCGCCGAAATGGGCCGCCTCGCAACCGGTTGAGGCCTTCGGATGGCTGCGCCAATTGCGGGTCGAAGCGTGGACCGTGGAAGGCACAGAGCAAGGCAGCCAACTGCCGCTCAGGATCCTCTGCGCCGTAACCAACGAAGGCAAGAATCGGAACTACATTCTGAGATTGATCTTCGGCGAGAACTATGGCGAGCGTTTTCTCGGCCGGTTCTGGCTGTGGGATCTTTCCCGGGCCGCCGCGACCGTACCCGGCTGTTCCATGATTCTGCCGAATTCCGGCGAGTCGCACGTCCGCTTTTCCGGCGCACGCGATCGGTTCTGTCATTCCCGCCTGGTTGTTCGGAGAGACGGATCTTCCCTGCAACGAAACGGCCAGCCGCAACATCAAGGAGGATTTGCGAGAATTCGCAAAGCCGGGCTGCGCGCCGAGCTCGCGCGAAATCCCCAGGAGTTCGACGATTTCTACCACAACATGTTCGTCCCTTCCACCGCACAAACGTATGGCCAGTGCGCCGACGTCGTCCCTTATGATCGCCTCAAAGCCCTGTTGGGGCGGTGCCGACCTGCTGATGATCCGACAGGGGGACAAGGCGGTTTCGGGGATCCTTATCCTGTATGAATCGACGGGGCCCTGGCTCTACGTGATGGGCATCCGCAGCACGCCCGCGAGTATCTCAAACTCGGCGCGGGAGCGGCCTCCTATCATTTTGGCTTCCACCACTTGCACGAGAAGGGCTACCAGCGGGCGGGCCTTGGCTGGTCGCGGCCGTTTCTCCGCGACGGCGTGCTGCAATTCAAGAAGAAATGGTCGCAGAAGATCACGGCCGGCTATACCAACAGCTTTGCCCTGCGGATTCTGTCCGATACGCCCGCCACAAGGGCGTGTCTTGGCAACAATCCCTTCATTTTCTGCCGCGGCGGCCGGTTCTATGGGGCGGTGTTCGTCAACGCCGGCCAGCCGCTCCCGGCCGAAGAAATTCAGCGCATCGCCCACGACTATTCCCATCCCGGATTGTCGCGGCTGCTGATTTATCGCTTGGGGGGCGAGCCTGCGGCCATGCCGCACGCCGCTGCCGCCCCGCTTTCCCCGCCTGTCGAGGTTCGCACGGCCGGTGGCTTGCCGCGTAAGGAATTTCAGATCGTATGACCGGTGCATTGCAATCCGTTGCCAACGCGATCTTGGCCGGCCTCCGCCGGATTGGCGAGGTCCTTGGCTGGCTGGTCTCTTTGCCGTCGGCGGGCTTGGAGTGGCTCGGCGAACTGCGCGTAGAACTCTGGATCGTGGAAGGGGCCGAGCCAAGCAGCAGCCTGCCGCTCTCGGTGCTGCTGGCCGCCTCCGGCGCCGACCGCAACTGCTGGCTCCGCCGCGCTGTTCGGCGACTCTTATCGCGATGCTCGCTGGGGCCGATTCTGGATTTGGAACATTGCCAAGGCGATCCCTCAGTCGCACCCGGCTCCGCCATGATGTTGGCGGAAGTCTTCGAGTCGCAGATGAAGTACGTGCGTCCGCATTGCCTGTTCGTTCCCATGTGGCTTTTTGGCGAAGTTGACTTGCCCCGCGATGAGCAGGCCAATCGCCGCGTGAAAGCGCGACCTCCGCACCATCCGGCAGCACGTGCTGCGGTACGAGGTCACGCGCGATCCGGCCCGATTGCACGACTTCTACTACAACATGCTCGTTCCCTACGACAACAACACCTTCGGCGCGTGTGCCGACGTGGCATCCTATGGACGCCTCCAAGAGGCGTTTCCCTTCTGCGACCTGCTCCTGGTAAAACACGAGGAGAACCCGATCGCCGGCGTGCTTATTTCTTATCGCGGGCGCATCCGCATCTTTGGGAAATGGGCATTCGCGACGGCAACCGGGACTATCTCAAAGTGGTGCCGGTTTCGCCTGGTATCAGTTCGCCTTCGAGCATCTGCAAGAGAAGGGCTACAAGAAAGCCGGCCTCGGCTGGTCGCGGCCGTTGCTGCGCGACGGCGTCCTGCAAATCAAGCGAAAATGGTCGCAGCGGCTGACCGACACCGCCAACTATGGATGCGCGCTGCGCGTCCTGGCGGGCACGCCCGCCGTCAGGGCCTTTCTCTGCAATAACCCCTTTGTCTTCAAACGCGACGGCCGGCTGTTCGGCGCCGTCTTCGTCGATGGCGACAAGCCGCTTACCGCCGACGATATCCGACAGCTCGACAAGGATTATTTTCATCCCGGGCTGGCGCGGCTGCGGATCTATGTTCTGGGGCAGGAGCATCTGCCCGTGCCGAGTCCCGTCCCGGCGGAACTGGCCGAGCATATCGAACTGTTCGGCAACAACAACTTGCCGGCGGCGTGCTCGGCGGCGGCCTCGGCCATGCCGGCCGGCCAGGCGGCGGAATCCGGCCCTGCGCCGGCCACCGAGCCGCTCGCCCCGGCAATCGCCCGGGAAGTTGACGTTTCCGCCGCTGCCCCCTCTGAGATTGAAACTGAAAGGAGCTCATCGGATGCGCCCATTTCAGTGGCTCGCCAATAGCCTCGTTGACGCCTGGCATTGGACTCTCGCTGCGCCTGGGCTGGCTGGTTTCCAGGCCGTGGGCAGGCGTCAAATGGCTGCGCCGGCTCCGGGTAGAACTCTGGAACATGGAAGGAGAGGAACAAAGCAGCGGCCTGCCGCTCTCGATTTTGTGCGCGGCCGGCGGCGAAGACAAGAGCTACCTGTCCCGATTGATATTCGGCGAGTCCTGTCGCGAGCGCTGCGTCGGCCGTTTTTGGCTATGGAATCTCTCTAAAGCGATCCCGGCCGCGGCCTCCGGTTGCTCGATGATCATCGCCGACATCTCCGAGTCGCACTTGAGATTCCTGGCGCGGGCAAGTGCTTCTATATTCCGTTGTGGGTGCTTGGAGAAGTCGTTCTGCCACGCGACGCCGCGGCAAACCGCAAGGTAAGCGGCGACCTGCGAAGAATCCGCCGCCACGGTTTCCAATTTGAGGTCACGCGCGATCAGCGATCGTGTGACGACTTCTATTACAACATGCACGTTCCGTACATCTCGCAGGCTTTTGGCGACTGCGCCGTTGTGAGTTCGCATGAACAACTGAAAGCCTGGTTGGGCTTCTCCGATTTGCTGCTGGTCAAGAACAAGGAGCGATCCATCGCCGGCCAGGTCATCATGTATTACCCGGCGGGCCCGCTGCTGGGAGACGTCGGATTTCGCGATGGCAATCGGGAGTACGTCAAGGACGGCGAGGGACTGCGCCCTGTATCATTTCAGCCTGCAATACCTGGAGGAGAAAGGTTACAAGAAGGCGTTGATGGGTTGGTCAAGGCCGTTTCTCCGCGACGGAGTGCTGCAGTTCAAGAAGAAGTGGTCGCAGCGAATCACCGACGGCCATGACAGCGGCTTCGCGCTTCAACTGCTGTCGCCTACGCCTGCCGTGAAGGCGTTTCTTTGCAACAACCCGTTCATTTACAAAAACCGCGGCCGTTTCTACGGCGCCGTCTTTGCCGACGGCGCCAAGCCGCTTTCCAGCGAGGATGTGCGACAGATCGACAAGGACTATTACCATCCCGGGTTGTCGCGGCTGCTGGTCTACTGTTTCGGGCAAGAGAAGCCGCCGCTGCCAGGCCCGGTGCCCCCGGAGCTTGCGGAACACATCGAGGTGCGTTGCGCCGCCCAACTGCGCGGCGGTTTCTTCGCAGCGGAGGCTCCTCCGGCAACCCCCGCTCGCCAAGCCCCGCAGCAACCCGTAGAATGCGGCTAGTGGCTCAACCGATCTGACGTGACAGGTTGGGATTACGTCGGCCTTGGGTCTTTGGACTTGGGTCTTTGGCTTGTCCAAGACCCAAGTCCTAAGACCTAAGACCTCACCAATGCACCCGTCAATTCAGGTCGGTTGAGCCACTATTCACCCGCGGCACCCCCATTCGAGCAACCATGCCTGCCGACCTCCCCTCCGAGCGTAATCCGCGGCCGCTGGTGGGCCGGCGCGTCATGGTCACGCGGCCGGCCGGTTCGCCCGATCCGCTTGTGGACCAACTCCGCCAGTTGGGCGCCGAAGTCATTGTGCAGCCGGCCGTTCGCATCGGCCCGCCGGCCGACTGGCGGCCGGTCGATGACGCGCTCGAGCGGCTGGCCCAGTTCGACTGGCTGGTCTTTTCCAGCGTCAACGGCGTTCGCTATCTCTTGGATCGGCTGCTCGAACACGGCGGCCCACAGCGGCTGGCGGCGCTCAAGTTGGCGGCGATCGGGCCGGGCACCGCGGCCGAGTTGGCCCGCTACCATCTCCATGCCGATCTCGTGCCAACGCAATTCCGAGCCGAGGCGCTCGCCCAAGAGCTTTCGCGCGACGCCGCCGGCAGACGATTCTTGCTGCGCGTGCCAGCCGCGGCCGCGAGGTCCTGGCCGACCAACTCAACGCCGCCGGCGCCATCGTCGAACAAATCGTCGTTTATACCAGCACCGATGTGGAACAGCCGCAACCCGAGGTTGCGGCGGCGCTCGCCGGCGGCCGGATCGACTGGGTAACCGTGACCAGTTCTGCGGTGGCCCGCTCGCTGGCGAGGCTTTTTGGCGAGAACCTTCGCCGCGCCAAGTTGGCGAGTATCAGCCCGCTAACTTCCGGCGTGCTGCGTGAGTTGGGCTATGAGCCGGTGGTAGAGGCGACGGAATTCACCATGCCGGGCCTGGTAGCGGCTATCGCACAGGTGCCTTGAACGTATTCGACGCTGGCAGCAGTGGGTGCAGAGCGGGCTGGATGGGCATGACCTGGAGTTGGCGGTCATCAAGCCTTCGCGCTACGCCGCCGCAGATAAACTACCCCAAGTCCCAGCAGTGCCGAGCACAAGAGCGTGAGGGTGGCGGGTTCGGGGGCTGGGGTAATCGCAATGTCCATCGGCCCATCCAACCCGGAGACCAGGTCGGCGTTGACCGTTGCCCCCGACGTCGTGTACTCGCCAATCGTGCCGATTTCGTAATTCGTGACGAACAGGTTCGATCCGGACACGGTAATGCCCTCCGGCCAAATCAACCCGGAGACCAGGGCGGCGTTGACCGTTGCACCCGATGTGGTGTATTCGCCAATCGTGCCGCTGTGGCTATTCACGACGAACAGGTTCGATCCGGACACGGCAATGCCAAGCGGATAACTCAACCCGGAGACCAGGGCGGCGTTGATCGTTGCCCCCGATGTGGTGTATTCGCCAATCGTGCCGCTGCTGTAATTCGTGACGAACAGGTTCGATCCGGACACCGCAATGCCATACGTCGCATTCGACCCGGAGACCAGGGCGGCGTTGACCGTTGCCCCCGACGTGGTGTATTCGCCAATCGTGCCGAAGATCTCACTCGTGACGAACAGGTTCGATCCGGACACAGCAATGCGATACGGACCACCCAACCCGGAGACCAGGGCGGCGTTGACCGTTGCCCCCGACATGGTGTATTCGCCAATGATGCCGTTATTGAAGTCGTTATAGTTACCGTTAGCGGTGCTCGTGACGAACAGGTCCGATCCAGACACGGCAATGCCAAGCGGATCAATCAGCCCGGAGACCAGGGCGGCGTTGACCGTTGCCCCCGACGTGGTGTATTCGCCAATTGTGCCGCCGTTCCAGTTTGTGACGCAGATATTATCCCCGCGCGGTCGCTGAGCCGAGCACGAGTGCCGCTGCCACCAGAGGCGCGACTGCGATAACCCTATGGAAAGACGCACGTTGCGGAGAAGGGGCGACAGCCTGGGCGGAACGCGTGGGGGACAGATGCGTGGTCATGAGGTTAGTCCTTCCGTAGCGGGGGGTATAATACAACCGATTTCAACCGCAATATAGAGGAAAATTACAACGATGTCCACGATTTTGCGCAGATTTTTCAAGCAGTGTCCCTTGTAGCCCTGACCCCTGAACCCCGAACCCTGAAGTGATGACGCTGCAGCGCCGATAGATCGGACAAAAACCGGCCCGCCCCCTTAAGTCCGCAGTGACAAATGTCCGTAAAGACATATAGAGGAGTCAACGGGCAGTGGTCAACGGCCAGGCCGGGGCTCCAGCACGAAGCAGCCAGTGGGCAGTGGCCGGTAACCGTGCGCGCCTTCACCCAACCTCTCCGGGAGGCGGGGGGACGCCGGCTCACGGCCAAGCGAGGCCGACCATCGGGAGGCCCGCTTTGCGGGAGGAACCTTGGTTCGCCGTTGCATTACTTTGCTGAACACCAATAGCCCTAATCCCTGCGGCCCGCAAGGGCCAGAGGACTGACGCCTTTTCAGGCCGGGGCACCGACCGAAGGTTGGTCGCAGCCGAAAACGAGCGCGTCCCTGTCATGGCCGTTGGCCAATGGCCAAACGGAGATACCCTGCGCCGCAAAGACCTGTAGCCGGCGTGAACAGTTACTCTTGATTTTGCATTTTTCATTTTGCAATTTACATTTTGCAATTTGCAATTCGCGATGCGACTTTGGTCACCTGATGAAAACGGGGACAGGCACCGCAACGAATAGTGGTTCGAATCGAGCAATGATACAAGCCGTTGCGGAGCCAGTCCCCATTTTCATCAGGCCAGACGGTAGGGTGCCTGAAACGCACCACCATACAACTGCAAACATTCACAGCCCCCAGGCGAAACCTCCGACCATGCCTTCCACACTCGCCACGCCTGCCAATCGCTGCCATTTTTTCTCATTTCCGCCAATTTTCTCTTACTACAAAAAATTCCCTGTCATTTCCTCTCATTTCCTCTCATTTGCTCCCAATTCCCAGCAAAATAAGGCCCCCCACTAGAACCAGAATTGGGCAGTTTATGCAGCAAACCGACAAATTTGTGTCGCAAACGGACGAATTCGGTCGGAGTTTGTCACTGTTTCGACACCCGAGTCTCCGCCAGACAGGTTCACATTATGCGCAACTCCCGACCCTGCAATAGCTTCGGACGATCCCAATTCGCATATAGTCAGATTGACTCCCGAACCGTTGTGAACGTATACTCACAATAGAGGCCCACATGGCGGAAGCGAAGCTCGACACTCAGATCCGACGCGAACAGATTGCCGAGGCGGCCCTCGAACTGGTGGCCGGCCAAGGGTTGCGGCGCCTCAGCGTGGCCGCGGTCGCCCGGCGCGTGGGCCTGGTGCCCTCGGGCATCTATCGCCATTTCAAGAGCAAGGACGACATCCTGGCCGCCGTGCTCGACCGCATCGAAGAGCGCCTCTTGGCCAACGTCCGCTCTGCGCGGCAAGCGCATGCCGATCCGCTCGAATGCCTCAAAGATATCCTGATGCGACACATCCGTTTCATCCGCGAAGGCCGGGCGATTCCTCGCATCATCTTCTCCGACGACGTTCACGCCGGCAGCCCCGAGCGAAAACGGCGCGTCTTCGAAATTTTCACTCGCTACCGAGATCAAATCGGCGAAGTCGTGCGACTCGGTCAAGCGCAAGGGCGGATTCGCGCGGGCCTCGACGCGCAGACGGTCAGCACGATGCTCTTCGGCATCATCGTACCGGCCGGAATTCTCTGGCACCTGACCGAGGGCGGCTTCGACGTAACGCACCACGCCCAACGCGCGTGGCAGTTGTTCGCTCTGGCTATTACAGACCCCGCAAGTGACCTGGTTGCCCAGGCGACGTGAACGACAATTCACCATTGAGTGTCCGTATGAAACGCATCGCGGTAATCCTGGCAGTGCTGGCCTTCTTGTCATCCGCGGGAGCGGCGACCTATTGGCGCTTTCTGCTGAATCGGCCCGCACAAAGCGGTCAGGTTCGCGTTTCCGGCAACATCGAGACCACCGAGGCCCAAGTCAGCTTCAAGATTGCCGGGCGAGTCGAGAAACGGCTCGTCTACGAGGGCGATCGGGTCAAGCAAGGTCAAGTTGTGGCCCTGCTGGACACCTCGGATCTCCAGTGCAACGTCGACCTGCGCGCGGCGGAACTGGGCGCTGCGCAGGCCGCGCTGGACGAGCTTCTGGCCGGATCGCGCTATGAGGACATCGACGCGGCGAAGGCGGCGGTGGAAAAGGCAGAGCACGGCCTGGCCGATCTCGAAGCCGGCTCGCGGCCGCAGGAAATCGAGGCGGCGAAGGCCGGCACCGCGGCGGCCGCCGCCGACGTGACTCGCACGCGTGCCGACTACACCCGCGCTACGACGCTTTTTCAGAAAAAGACCATCTCGGCCGAGGAATTCGATGCCGCGCGGGCGGCTTACGACGTTGCCGTGGAGCGGCACCGACAGTCCGCCGAGCAAGAAAAGCTCGTCCTGGAGGGGCCTCGCAAAGAGCAGATCGAGCAAGCCCGCTCCGCGCTGGCCCAGGCTAAAGCCCAGTACCAGTTGGTCAAGAACGGGCCGCGCAAGGAAGACATCGAGCAGGCCCGCGCGAAAGTGGCGCAGGCTCGGGCGGCGCTGGAGTTGGCCAAAACGCAACTCGGCTATGCCACCGTCGTCGCGCCGCTTACGGGTGTGGTCTTGTCGAAGAACATCGAGCCGGGCGAGTATGTCGCCCCCGGCACGCCGGTGGTGACCGTCGGCGACCTCGTGAATGTCTGGGTGCGGGCGTACATCGAAGAAGCCGACAAAGGACGGGTGAAGGTCGATCAGACGGCCTGGGTGACCACCGACACCTACCCGGACAAGAAGTACAAGGGCCGGGTGTCGTTCATCGCCCAGGACGCCGAGTTCACTCCCAAGAACGTGCAGACGCAAAAGGAGCGGGTCAAGTTGGTCTTCCGCATCAAGATCGACGTCAAGAGCCCGGACGAGAAACTCAACCCCGGCATGCCGGCCGACGCCGTCATCGACGTGGCATCCGGCAAGTAGTTCGCTGTCCCATGTACGCTGCGGCCGATAGGGGCTACAATCGCGAAAACCTTTGCATCGCGGAAGGTCCTCCGAACCGCATCCCACGAGCATGAGACTGATTCTGCTGGGCACGACCGGCTATCATCCCAACGATCGGCGGCATACGCCGTGCCTGTTGCTGCCCGAATGCAGTCTGATGCTCGACGCCGGCACGGCGACGTATCGGGCGGGCGAGTATCTCATCGGGCCGGAACTCGACATCTTCATCACGCACACCCATCTGGACCACGTCGTCGGCCTGACGTATCTGTTCAGCGTGATTTACGCCCATCCGCTGAAACGGATCACGCTCCACGCGCTGCCGGAAAAGCTGGCGGCCGTGGAGAAGCACCTGTTCTCGGAAGCGTTGTTTCCCGCGCACCCGCCGTTCGAGTGCCTGCCGCTGGAAGAGAGCTTCGCGCTTGGCGGCGGTGGCCGGCTGACCCACTTTCCGCTGGAACACCAAGGCGGCTCGGTCGGTTTTCGTCTCGACTGGCCGGGCCATTCGATGGCCTACGTGACCGACACCATTGCCGACCCCGACGCCGCCTACGTGGCCAGGCTCCGCGGCGTTGATCTGCTGGTCCACGAATGCTACCTTCCCGACGCCCAGGCGCAGTGGGCGAGCCAGATCGGCCACAGCCATACCACCACCGTGGCGGAAGTGGCGCGACGGGCCGGCGTCAAGCGACTCGTGTTGGTGCACCTGAATCCCTTGTCGATCGCCGATGACCCCATCGGGCTGGATGTGGCTCAAGCGATCTTCCCCAACACCATGCTGGGCGAAGACCGCATGGAGTTCGAATTCTGAACGGGCGCTTCCTTTATTTGCCCCACACGGGCGCCCCGAGTCCAAACCGAAACGGTGCGGCCAACAGCAGGGCGGTAAAATAGATCACCCCGCCTGCCCAGAGCACATCGCTGGGAAAATGGCAGCCGGCGACAATCCGCGCCAGCCCCATCACCGCGCCGGCGGCGAACCCCAGCAGCAGAAATCCGGCCGCCAACCAAGGCCGGCGGCGGAAACAAATGAAGGCGGGCGACATGAGATAGAAACCCATCGCCGCGTGACCGCTGGGGAACGACCAGTGGTCCTTTTCCCCGCCAAGCTGCCAGACCGGCACAAACTGGCTCCCGCCGCCAAAATCAACGATGCCGTTGGGGCGAGGTCGTGACCAGCAGGGCTTAATCAGCGCGTTGACGATGATCCCCGGTCCGACGATCAGCACCAGGGCGAGGAAGAGCCCGGGATCGCGCCACGTTTCGATCCGCTTCCAAGCAAAGCTGGCGATCCAGATCGCCATGCCGCCGCAGCCGATCAGCCACGCCGGAAACTCTCCAAAGTCGTAAAGTCCTTTCCAAGGTTGAGCCGACTTCAACGGCCAGCAGTCATCGGAGCCGGGAACCGAAGTGCCACAATCGTAAAACGGCCGCACCGTCGCAACGTCGAGATCGGTCCAGCGGAACATGACAGTGGCCGCCGCCAAGATCAGCACCGGCACCCACACGGCGGGGGGCGCAAGACCGAAAGCAGTTTGGTTACGATGGTCGCCATCTTGTGATTATGAGCGCCGGCGGTCCGGCAACAGCGAATTGACCCGGCCCCGCGGCTACGCGTCGCGAATTGCAACACCAATGGCCGCCGGTAGTTCTAACCGCTGAGCCATTCTGACGCCAGAGGAAATCATGGCAAGCTGTCCGCCGGCACTGACCTTGCCCAGCCGGGCAGATTTCGGTACATTTCGGTGTCTTGACGGCTGGGCTCGATCGAGCGGGGGATGGATCGCTCGTCCCCGGAAAGGAATCCGCATTATGCAGGCCACACTCGCGGAGCTTGCGGCATTGGTCGGAGGGCAGGTCGTCGGCGACGGCCTGCTGCCCATCGATGGCGCCGCAGCGCCTCGCGATGCGAAACCGGGCCAAATCACGTTGGTTGACACGGCCGAAAAGAACCAACGCCTCGATAACTGCCGGGCAGCCGCCGTCGTCGCCCCGCAGAGCTTCATGCCGAAGAACCTGCCGGCCATCCAGGTGGACGACGTCCACCTGGCGTTTGCCGCCATCGTGCCGCTATTTCCATCCGCGTTGCCAAACGCCGCGTGTGGGCATTAGCCCGCTGGCGGTGGTCAGCCCTGCCGCGCGGATCAGCGCCGACGTCGAGATCCATCCGTTCGTCACCATCGGCGACGACGTGACAATCGCCGCGGGATCGACAATTTACTCGGGCGTACACCTTATGGCCGGTTCGCAGATCGGCCAGGACGTGACCATCTTTCCCAATGCGGTGCTCTACGAGAACACGATCGTCGGTCCGCGGTGCGTCATCCATGCCAACGTTGTGCTCGGGGCGTACGGTTTCGGTTACGGTTTTGCCAACGGGCGGCACGTGCTTTCCGCCCAATTAGGCAATGTCGTGCTCGAGGCCGACGTGGAAGTCGGCGCCGGCTCGACCATCGACCGCGGCACCTACGGACCGACCGTGATCGGCGAAGGCACGAAGATTGACGACCAGGTGATGGTCGCTCACAACTGCCGCATCGGCCGTCATAACATGCTTTGCTCGCAGGTGGGCATCGCCGGCAGCACGACCACCGGCGACTACGTGGTGATGGCCGGCCAGGTCGGCGTCCGCGATCACGTGCACATCGGCGACCGCGCCGTGCTGGGCGCGATGGCCGGGGTGACCAACGACGTGCCGGCCGACAGCCGCATGATCGGCATTCCCGCCACGCCCGAACGCGAGCAAAAGGTCAAGCAGGCCGCTTTCAGTAAACTGCCGGAGATGCGGCGCGAGCTGAAGAAGCTGCAACGCCTGGCGGCCCAGATCGCCGAAAAGCTGGGGATTGCAGAAGGATGTTATCTGAACGTCGAGACCCCCGAGCAAGATTCCGACGATCAACGGGCAGTGGCCTAGCCTGGCCGGATGCGATGAAAACGGGGACAAGCACCGCAACGAATCGTAGTTCGGATCGAGCAATGATACAGGCTGTTGCGGAGCCAGTCCCCGTTTTCATCAGGCCAGGCCTGGCCGAGGAGTTGTCGCCGCCGGCAACGCGTCGCATCGGCATTTTGGCCGGCTGGGGTCGGTATCCGGTGCTGATCGCGGAGGCCTTGCGCCGCCAAGGTTGCCAAACCTATTGCCTGGGCGTGATCGGCCACGCCGATCCGATCCTGGCTGACGTCTGCGACGACTTCCGCTGGTGCGGGCTGGCCCGCTTCGGCAGTGCGATCCGCTATTTCCGCCGGCGCGGCGTCACGGAAGTGACGATGGCCGGCAAGATTTTCAAGGTGCGGCTGTTCCAGCGATGGAGCTGGCTGCGGCACCTGCCCGACCTGCGCACGATCCGCATGTTCGTGCCCCATTTATGGACGCGGCACAAGGATTGCCGCGACGACTCGCTGTTGGGGGCGATCGTGGCCGAGTTCGCCTCGGAGGGAATCCATTTCGCCCCCGCCACCGATTATGCACCGGAGCTGCTCGTGACCAAGGGACAACTTACCCGTCGTGGCCCCACCGCCTGGCAGCAGAAAGACATCGATTTCGGCTGGAAGATCGCCAAGGAGATGGGCCGGCTCGACATCGGGCAGAGCGTGGCGGTGAAGGATCAAGCGGTGTTGGCCGTCGAGGCGGTCGAAGGGACCGACGAGTGCATCCGCCGCGCCGGCACGCTCTGCCGCGCCGGTGGCTTCACGTTGGTCAAAGTCGCCAAGCCGCAACAAGACATGCGTTTCGACGTGCCCACCATCGGCCTCGGCACGCTGGAAACCCTGCTGGCCGCCGGCGGCAAAGTGCTGGCCGTCGAGGCCGGCCGTACGATCTTCCTCGACCAGGCGGCGGTCATCGACTTCGCCGACCGTAACGACCTGGTGATCGTGGCGCGAGGGGATGAGACGTGAAGTTCTCGCAAGGAGCGTGAGACGCTCCATCCGCAATTGCTGTCCCGTTACCGGTCGAAGGGGACAGTCCCATTTTTGCGGACTTCGCCGCAAAAATCGGGACAGTCCCCCGTGAACTGCGCACGGGCCTTATCCCTTATCCTTGATCTCCCGGCCCCCGTCCCGCACGCCCCTCCGCACGATCTGCCAGGCTTCCGCCGCTGTCTCGGCAAAGTCCACCAGATCGAGGTCCTCATCGGCCACCGTGCCCTGATCGGCCAGATATTGGAAATCAATCACCCGTTGCCAATACTGCCGGCCCACCAGAATAATCGGGATGGCCTGCATGCGGCCCGTTTGGCGGAGCGTCAAGGCGTCGAATAATTCGTCGAGCGTGCCGAATCCGCCGGGAAACGCCACCAGGGCGCTTCGCCCTCAGCAGGAAGTGCAGCTTCCGCATGGCGAAATAGTGGAACTGGAAGCAGAGGCTCGGGCGTGATGTAGGGATTGGGTTGCTGTTCGTGGGGCAGGCGAATGTTCAGCCCGATCGACTTCGCCCCGACGTCGTAGGCGCCGCGGTTGGCCGCTTCCATGATGCCCGGCCCGCCGCCGGTCACAATCACGTAGTCGCACGGCGGCTCGCTCTGGCCCGCTTCGGAAACCAGCCGGGCAAATTCCCGGGCGACGTCGTAAAAGTGGCTTCGTTCGAGGAGATGATCAGCCCTGGAGACGGCCCGTTTCAGCCGCCGATCGCCGGGCGATTTGGCAAGCTCTTGTTGGGCCTCGTCCAGCCGTTGCCGGGCGGCCGCCGGCTCCACAATCTGCGTGCTGCCGAACACGACGATCGTCGAGCGGATGTTATTTTCGTGAAAATACAACTCGGGCTTGAGCAGCTCCAATTCCAGCCGCGCCGCCCGCATCTCCGGCCGCATCAAGAATTCCACGTCCTTGTAGGCCACGCGATAGCTGGGCGATTGGATAATCTCGGAAATCTTCGCGGCGTCGTCGTCGGTCATGGGGTGCATTCTCCTCGCGGTTGCTTCGTAAGCTACCGCAAAGCCAGTAGTGCTAACAGAACCGTTCCGAAGAAAGTAAAGAACAGGAGCGAAAGCGTGGGAGCGAAATGACGCCGTAGCCGTATCGGATCGGGCAGCCAGAGACACAGTTCGACCAGTCCCGCCAAAACGCGGCAAATGTCAACATTTGCCAACCGAGAACCAGGCCCACGCAAACCAAACCGAGCAACAAACCAAGCGGTCTTTGCTCTCCTCGTATCAGCCAGGCCAGGCCGCCCAAGACGGCGCCGGCCAATAAACCGGTTAACCCATCGACAGCCCCGCAGAGCCATCGCGGCAGGTCAGGCCACGCGTGCACGATCCGCAACTCGGGCCAGAACGAGGGCGCGATGGCTCCAATCAGAATTGCCGGAACGAACAGCCGCAGCGGCGGACGCTTGCCGTCATATTCGATCAAGCCGGCGCAGAGCAGCGTGCACATTAGCAGGAGGTGGAGCGGATACGTCGTGTCGAGCCGCTCGATCTCGACGATCGCCAGCACGCCGAACATTGCAGCCGTGATGGCTTCGACGATCGGATAGCGGGCGGAAATCGGGTTGTGGCACTGCCGACAACGCCCGCGCAGCATGATCCAGCCGAAAATCGGCACGTTATCGTGCCACGGAATCCGCTTTCCGCACTTCGGACAGTGCGAAGGCGGATGGACCAAGCTAAGTCCCAGCGGTAGCCGGTAAACCACCACGTTCAAGAAACTGCCGACGCACCCGCCGACCGCGAACAACCAGAACACCATCAACCAGATTGGCAAGCCGAAGGCGGACATGGAACTCCGAGGTTAGATGCTGATATCAAAGGATTCCGTGCAGCGGGCCGCCGGGCGCCGCCAACGCGTCAACGCGCCGGCTGACGACCGAATCTTCGACCAACGGCGGGGCGTGGTGCGGCTTCGCCCGGGCGTCGATCACCAGCGAGCCGTGGCATCCCCAGTGCTTATCTCGGCAAAATGCCTCGATTCCGTAGATGTCCGACGCCGGATTGCTCCGCGTAAACGTCGTCCACAGGAAGTTTTCCAACGTCTGCGCGGCAAAATCGCTCCGATCGACCACGACCACCAGTGGAAACTCGTTGATCGCGTGCTGCCGGCTGTAGCGTTGGCAGAATGCGTCGATTGCTCGGTCCGCCGCCCTCGCCCCCTGCCCCTCTTCCGACCGACCTTCGGTCGGCGCCGAAGAAGGGAGACGGCATACGGCGGGCCTTCGACGATCAGAATCCCCGGCATCGCGATCCGGGCATTCTTAAAGCCCAATTCCTCGGGCAGCCCCAATCGGCTATCGCAGCCAGCCGGCAGCGTCCGCAGCTTGGGCCCTGCGGCCGCAATCACGACCTTCGACCCTTCGTTCAGCCGCCCGGCGCTGTAATCGAGCGTGTCGATCGTGGTGCACGTCTGAAAGTGCAGATCGCGCCGCCAATCGACCCGTTCCAGCGCGTGGCGCAAGAACTCCGCAACATGATGGACATTCAACTGGGGGTTGTCTTCCGCGGCAACGATCCACAGATACTTCGCCAGCGATAATTGTCCGTGGCCGAGCAGAGCGTTGGCCAACGTGAGCAACTCCCGCGGTTGGCGGCGCTCGTCGTAGGGCACATAGCGCTCGCTGCCGATGGCCAACAGCAACGGATGCACGCCGGCGGCGTCGACGGCGTGGACCGCCCGGACACCTGGAATCTGCTTCGGAATCAGCGGCCCGACAAGTTCGTGAATGAACTGGCCAAAGATCGAGTCCTCTTGCGGCGGTCGGCCGACCACGGTAAACGGCCAAATCGCTCCCGGCCGATGGTACACATGCTCGACCTTCATCACGGGGAAGTCATGTGCCAGGCTGTAGTAGCCGAGGTGATCGCCGAACGGACCCTCGGGTTTCAGCCGCGACGGGTCGATCTGTCCACTGAGGCAGAAATCGGCTTCGGCGTGAATCGGCAGTTGGCCGCGGCGGCAAATCATCGGCACACGCCGCCGCCCGAGCACGCCGGCCAGCGCCAACTCGCTCATGCCTTCTGGCAAGGGCATGACGGCGGCGACGGTCATCGCCGGTGGCCCACCCACAAAGACATTCACCGGCAGCTTTTCTCCTCGCCGCAGCGCCGAGGCGTGATGGGCAGCGATGCCGCGATGGATCTGGTAGTGCAGCCCCACCTCGCGGTCCGACGCGTACTGCCCGCCGGAAAGTTGCACCCGGTACATCCCCAGGTTTCCATGCGCCAGGCCGGGCCGATCGGGGTTCTCGGTATAGACCTGCGGCAGTGTGATATACGCCCCGCCGTCATCCGGCCACGACTTCAACTGCGGCAGTTGGCCGACGGTGGTTTCGCAGGCCAGCACCGGCCCGGTATTGACTTTCCGCGGCCGGATCAGCAGGGCCGACCATGGCGCCTTCAAATACAACCTCGGCCGGCGCATCATGTCGGCCGGATCGGCTTGCAAGGCAACGAGCTGTTGCAATCGTTCCAACGAATCGCGGAACAGGTACCGCACCCGGGCCATCGTGCCGAACAAGTTGCCCAGCATCGGGAAGCGGCACCCGACGACGTTCGAGAAATACAAGGCCGGCCCGCCCGCCCGGAACGCCCGCCGCTGAATCTCGGCCGCTTCCAGGTTCGCGTCGACCGGCACGTCAATCCGCACCAACTGCCGCGTAGCTTCCAGGTCGTCAACGCACTCGCGAAGGTTGCGATACATGGGCACCCAAAGCGTACGTTATGCCTCAGTCATGGGTTATGCTTCAGCATAACATGACATAGCCTGCCGGATCGTCATGCGGAAGCATGACCTACAGGGTGGCGACACGCCGCGGCTAGTCAAGGTCCTGGAGTTCTTCCAGCCACAGCCGGATTTCGTTGTCGTACTCGCTGGCCAGGTCGCCTTTAACGAGTTGGCGGTGGAAACTGGCGGCCCCTTCTTTCACCAAATCGGCTGCCTCGGCGCTGGGGAAGCGGCGCATCGGATCGGGCGCGATCAAGCCGCGGCAGAAACTCATCAGCAGCTCGTTGCAGGTCACTTCGCTGGGCAGAACGTGCGGCAAGCGCTGGGCCAGGAACCGCTTGGCCTCTAACAGGTCGCGGAAGTTCGCCATGCCGGCGAAGGGCTGCGAGCCCGCGAGCATCTCGATCAACACGTAGCCCAAGCTGGCCAGGTCGCTGCGGGGCGAGCTTTCGCCCCCTTCGAGCACTTCCGGCGCCGCGTAGGTGGGAGTGCAGGTTCGCCGCGCCGGCTGCTGTTCCAGATCGAACGCCGATCCGAGGTCGACGATCTTGGCGTTGCCGGTCCGTTTGAGCATGATGTTCGACGGCTTCAGGTCGCCGTGGACGATGCCGTCGCGATGCAGGGCGGCCAGGGCCGCCAGGCAGTCGCGGACAATGGCGATGGCGATGCCCGGCTTGACGCGCGGCTGCACGGGCCCCGCCGTGACAATCACCTGGTTGACATAATTCCAACGCTTGTTGCTGACGCGCTTCTGCACGTGTTCGAGCATCTTGTGCGTCAGCAGCCGCGATAGATCGAAGCCGTCAACCCATTCCATCTCCATCACGCGGATGCGGCTGCGGTCCACCCAATTGTGAACGTCCAGCAGATTGTCCTGCTGGATTTGGGCCACGCGGGCGGCCACCTGGGCCATCCGCGCCATGGCGTCATCGTACGACCGCTCGTCCTCGTACCGCTCGGGCGAGAAGAACTTCAAGGCCACCGGCAGCGTGAAACTGTCGGTTCCGCGGCGCTCGCTGAGATAGACCACCCCCTGTCCCCCGGCCCCCAGAAGGCTGATGAGCCGATGGTGCTCCGTCCAGCTCAGACGCTGGTCATCGATGATCCGTTGGTAACGGTCGCGCAACTCGCTGGAACAGCGGGCGACGGCGTGCCCACCCCACGTTCGCGTTGCGCTGCCCTCAAGGAATGTTGTCGTCATGGATGGCTTGTCCCCAGCCCCTGAGTGAATCCCTTCTGTAGTGGCCCTATCTTAGCTCGCCGGCCGGCAGGCCGTCCAGTGCGATCTCGGGCCACGAACGAGGCCTACGGCTCACACGGTTCCCCCCACAGCGGGTAGCCTCCGCCGCGGATCGGAAAGCCGAGTCGTTTGTCGGACAGATAGTTCACCAGTGGCAGTCCGGCTCGCCATCGCCGCAAATTGCGGCAGAATAGGCGGGTCATATTGTCGATTCGCCAACGGCTCTGCCCTCCCACGTGCGGCGTGATAATGACGTTGGGCAAGTCCCACAGGCGGCTCTCAGGCGGCAGCGGCTCGGGTTCCGTCACATCCATGACCGCGCCGGCCAGTCGCCCATGCTCCAGCGCCGCCACGAGATCCTCGGAAACCACCAACGGCCCTCGCGCCATATTGACCAGCAGCGCGCTCGGCTTCATCTTCGCCAGCCTCGCCGCGTCGAAGAGCCCGCGGGTCGAATCGTTCAGCGGCAAGCTGAGGATGACGAAGTCTGACGCCGCCAGCAGATCGTCGAGCCGGTCGGCCGGCCACAGGGCCTCGACGCAATCGGGCTTGTCGATCGGATACAGATCGGTGGCCAGAATGCGCGTCTCGAAGGCGCTGAGGACCTCGGCCAGCCGGCGGCCGTTGCCCCCCAGCCCCACAATGCCCACCGTGCTGCGAGTCAAATCGCGGGTGGGCCGGCGAATAAACTCCTTCTTCTGCTGGGCACGCAGATAGACGGGAATGCTGCGGGTCCAAGCCGTCGTCAGGGCAATCGTATGCTCGGCCACCTGATCGGCCAGCACGCCTGAGGCGCTGGTGACGATGATGTTCGACTCGATCACCGAGGGCACCAGGCAGTGATCCATCCCGGCTGCCGACGACTGGATCCATTGCAGCCGGCCCTCTCGGACCACGCCGTCCCAGTCGACCGGCACCTTGGCGTGCCCGCAGAAGATATCGGCCCCAAACAGCTCGCGGGCGATTTGCTCCTGGCCGGCATCGACAACGTCAGCCTCCGGCATCACGGCGGCAATCTGGGCGATGTGTTTCGGTTCTACCGGATAACAGAGGACGATTCGCGTGGGCATGGAGATCAAACAATGGGGGGCTATCGACATCCGCCCGGGGAGGACGGCGGTTGGTCCGCTTCGGATCACTTGCAAGTCATTGCGAAACGGTTATTTTGATGGTTTTGCGGCCCTAGGGCTAGCCCCAATCCGGTCCAAGCTCGATCAATGGCTTCATCGTCTGGCCGCTCTAGATAACCGCACAAAGACAGTTTATAATGAGGTCGTTGAACAAGCGACGGCACCCCACCGAAGATGCGGTCGGCTGGTTTATTGGGAGTCAGGTGAATAATGTCGTGGCACGCGGGCCGGAAACTCCTGTTTTCCGGCCTTTCGTTGGTCGGCCTGCCGACATTAGTGTTCTGACCCGCAGTAGCCGGCAATGCCGCCTGTATGTGACCGCACCCGACAATGATCCGACCCGCCCAACACCTTGAGCGTCAAGGGCGAAGGAGGTTCCCCTGAACAATCACCGGTTCCACATTGGCGTATTGACTGTAGCGATGCTGATCGCGCTGCGGTTGGGCTTAGGCTGCCACTTCCTCTACGAGGGCCTGTGGAAGATCATGCCAATCGAGAAGTTTTCCACTCAGCACCCGGCGCCGTTCACGGCCGAGCCGTTTCTGACCCAGGCGAAGGGGCCGTTGGCCGGGTACTTCTATGCGATGGTTCCCGATATCGACGCCCGCCAGCGGTTGCACGTCGTCACCAGCGGCGCGGATCAAAAGAAATCGATCAATAGCGACGGCATCACGGCCCGCTGGAACTTGATTCGCCAGCAATTTGTCGATTACTACCAGCCGGGCGCCTCGGCCGATGCCGCCCACAAGCAACTGGACGATAAGTCCAACAAGATCTACGAAACTTTCCAGCGGCAGCTCAAGGAATACTTGCAGAAGAACGTCGAGGACATCGACGCCTACCTGGGCGCGCTGAAGCGGTTCGAAAACGATCCCGAGCGCGATCAAACGGCCCCCTACCAACTGGAACGCCGCTGGCACCGGATGATGGAATTGCGCACCGAGGCCGCCAACTGGATCAGGGACATCGAAATTCAAGAAACTGGCCTTTGAAGACGGCCTTTATAGCCTGCTGAACAAAGAACAGCGGGAGCGCAGCGCCGTGCCGGTCAACTGGAATCCGCTCCACTGGGCCCAGCGGGAGCACGGCGCCATGCCGTTTGACTGGAATCCGCTCCACTGGGACCAGATGGAGCAGATCAATTTTGCCGTGACCTCCGCGCTGACGGCAATTGGAGCGTGCCTGATCCTGGGCTTCTGCAATCGGCTGGCGGCCCTCGGCGGGGCCGGCTTCATGTGCTTCGTGGTCATGACGCAGCCGGCGTTTCCGGGCATCTATCCGCCCGATCCGAACATCGTCGGCCACGCGCTGCTGATAAACAAGGATTTCATCGAAATGCTCGCCCTGCTGACGGTCGCTTCCGCGCCGGTGGGGCGTTGGGGCGGCTTGGACTACTTCCTCTATTACTGGATCTTCAAGCCGTTTTGCTGCCGAGAAGTGAAAAAGGAACAATAGCCGTATGTGCTCCTACCCCCTGGATCCTCGTTCGCAAGCCGCTAAGCCGCCCGCCCGCGGCGTGACGCGCCGCCACTTCCTCGCGGGAACCGCGGCGGCCGGCGTGGTCGTCGGCGGCGGGATCGCCGGCTTCAAGTTCGGCTACGACAAGGCCGTCGGTTCGCCCCTGCGGGTCGGTGTGATCGGCACCGGCGATGAAGGCAGCGTTTTGATCGGCGCGATCAATCCCGATTTCATCCGGGTCAAGGCGATCGCCGACATCCGCCCCTTCAGCGTGTGGCGGGCGTTCCACGGCGATCATTCGAGCGAGGCGGCGACCGCTGCGCGGCCCGGCTTGATGGCCAAGTACGGCTGGAAGACCGAAGACGAATCGCGAAAGCACGTCCAGGTCTACGCCGGCTACGACGAACTGTTGGCCAACGCAAAGGCCGACAAGCTCGAAGGCGTGATCCTCGCCCTGCCATTGCACTTGCACGCCGCGGCGGCCATCGCCGCCCTGAAGGCCGGCCTGCCGGTCATCACCGAAAAGCTGATGGCCCACAGCGTACACGAATGCAAGGATATGGCCCGGGTGGCCGAGCAGACGGGCCTGATCCTGGCCACCGGCCACCAGCGGCACTACAACATCCTTTACGCCAACGCGGTCGATTCGATCCAGCGCGGCGTGCTGGGCCAGTTGCACTATATCCGGGCCCAGTGGAACCGGGTGAACCTGCCGAGCCTGCCCAACCGCTCCCGCGATAGTTGGCAGCCGCCCTTGCCGCCGGAGGCCAAGCCCGATGATCGCATGGCACAAGAATTGGTCAAGCGGCGGGCCGACTTCCAGAAACAACTCGATGCGGCCCGCGGGGCCGACATCGATCGCTGCCGCCTCCGGCTCGAACAGGTCGAGGCCCAGTTGGCCGACATGGTCAACGCCAAGAAATACGGCTACGAGGACCTGCAACTCAAGGATGCCTCGGGCAAGGTGGTCTACGACCGGCCCGCCATCGAGGAATTGATCCGCTGGCGGCTGTGGGACCGCACCAGCGCGGGCCTGATGGCCGAATTGGGAAGCCACCAGCTCGACGCGGCGAGCATTTTCATCGCCGCCATCCACGACGGCAAGAAGCAGATGCCGTTGAGCGTGGCTGCGGCCGCCGATCGACCCCTGTTCCCGCCCGACCGCGACGTGGAAGACCATGTCTACTGCCTGATCGAGTTCCCCGCCCCCGGCTATGACCCCAAGGACCCGTTCGCCAGCCGCAAGAAGATCGGCGTGCAATACGCCTCGATCAACGGCAACGGCTTCGGCGGCTACGGCGAAATGGTCTTCGGCACCAAGGGCACGTTGATCCTTGAACGCGAGCAGGAGCTGTCAATCGTCAAGGGACCCGCCGCGGCCAGCAGCGTGAAGGTCGCCGGCGGCGGCGGAGCGCCCCTGGACACCCAGGCCAGCGGCGCGGCGTCAGGCCCCGCGGTCAAGAGCGGCGCGGCAAAGGTCAGCCGCGGCTATACTGAGGAGTTGGAGCACTGGGCCTGGTGCATCCGTCATCCCGATCCGGCCAACCAGCCGCATTGCGGCCCGAAGGTTGCCATGGGCGACGCCATCATTGCGTTGACGACCAATATGGCCGCCCGCCAAGGGCGCGGATCGAGTTCAAGAAGGAGTGGTTCGACGTCCACAGCGACGAAACGCCGGAGAACATCGCTCCCAGCGTTCGTTCGACCAAAGCGTAAGGGACCCGTAGCGGACAGGTTCCAAGTTACCGAAAGAGAATCTCATGTATCTCAGCCCCGAAGAAAAGGCAATCGGCCGCGACAACTTCTACGCCGCCATCGGCAGCCAGCTTACCCGTCGCGACCTGTTGAAGAAGTCAATCAAGGCCGACGCCAGGTCGAAAAGCGGCCTCGGACCGCTGTACTTCGGCTATGGCGCCTCGGTGCCCGAGCCGGTCCGCGTCGGCGTCATCGGCACCGGCGACGAGGGGAGCGTGCTGATCGGGGCCGTCAACCCGAAATACATCACCGTCAAGGCCATCGCCGACGTCCGCCCCTACAACGTTTGGCGGGCGTTCAACGGCGACTGCTCGAGCGAGTCACTGAAGAAGGTTCGGCCCGGCTTGTTGAGCGTCTACGGTTGGAAGACCGAGGAGGAAGGCCGCAAGAACGTCAAGGTCTACGGGCCGTACGACGAGTTGCTCGCCAACGCCAAGGAAGACGGCATCGAGGCGGTGATTATCGCCTTGCCGTTGCACCTGCACGCGCCGGTGGCCATTGCCGCCATGAAGTCCGGCCTGCACGTGATCACCGAGAAGCTGATGGGCCACACGGTCCACGAGTGCAAGGAGATGGCGAGGGTCGCCCACGAGACCGACGTGCTCCTGGCCACCGGCCACCAGCGGCACTATAACATCCTCTATGACGACGCCACGTACCTCATCCGCAATGGTCTGCTGGGCGAATTGCACAGCATCCGCGCCCAGTGGCATCGCGGCAACATGCCGGGCCACGATAGCTGGCAGCCGCCCATGCCCAGGGCGGCCAAGCCCGACGATCCGCTGGCCGGCGACTTGGACAAGGAACTGGCCAACTGGTCCGAGGCCCTGAAGAAGCTCGAAGAGGAAAAAGCCAAGGCCAAGCCCGGGGCCGGCGACTTTGACAAGAAGATCGCCCAGCTCAGTTCGCAGCTTGCCCAGGTCCGCGCCAGATCGAAGACAACATCGACGCCAAGAAATTCGGTTACGAGGACCTGGAGGTTAAGGACGGCTCGGGCAGGATTGTCTACCGCCGGCCGGCCATCGAGGAGCTGATTCGCTGGCGCCTCTGGGACCGCACCGGGGCCGGCTTGATGGCCGAATTGGGCAGTCACCAACTCGACGCCGCCAGCCTCTTCATCGCCGCGTGCCACAACGGCGAAAAGCAGCATCCGCTGAGCGTCGCCGCCGCGGCCGACCGGCCGCTGTTTCCGCCTGACCGCGACGTCGAGGATCACGTCTACTGCATCTTCGAGTTCCCCGCCCCGGGCTACGATGCCGACGATCCCTTCAACAGCCGCAAGAAGATCGGCGTGCAGTACGCGTCGATCAACGGCAATGTGTTCGGCGGCTACGGCGAAACCGTTTTCGGCACCGAGGGCACTCTCCTGCTGGAAACCGAGAAGGAGCCGATGCTCTATAAGACCCACGAAACCACCAGCAAGACGAAGGTCGTGGCGAAGAAGGCCGATAACAAGACCACCCCGGCGTTGCAGGTCGACGACAGTGGCGACCCCGAATCGGTGGCCATCGGCACCCTTGGCGCGCTGCCGGCCGAACGCGGCTATGCCGAGGAACTGGAGCATTGGGCGTGGTGCATCCGCAACCGCGCCGGAGAACTTGCCGCGTTGCCATCCCAAGGTGGCGTTGGGCGATGCGGTGATCGCGCTCACCTCGAACATTGCCGCCCGGCAAGGCGCCCGGATCGAATTCAAAAAAGCGTGGTTCGACATCGATAGCGACGAGACTCCCGAAGGGGTCGCGCCCGACGTTTCAAAGTATAAATAGAGGGATTAGGGATTAGGAGCGAAGGATAAAGGATGAATTTGACGAAACTGAAAACTGAAAACTGAAAACTTCCTCAACCCCCGCCCCCCGACCCCCATCCCCAATCCCTCCCCATGCCCCAACTCGCCATCGACATTCCGCACTCGCTCGGCCAGGAAGAAGCCACGCGGCGGCTGAAGGAGAAGTTTGCCGCCGCGCATGCCGAGTATCAGGACAAAGTGAGCGACTTTCGCCAGGAGTGGGAGGGCCACACCTTCTCGTTCGGCTTTCACGTCCTGGGCATGGCCGTCACCGGCACCATCGCCGTCGAAGAGGCGATGATCAAACTGGTTACCCATCTGCCCCTGGCCGCCGCCTTCTTCAAGGGCGTGATCGAAGATCGGCTCCGTCAGGAAATGGGCACGGTGTTGGCAACAACTCCCTCCGGCTGACCTGATCGGATCGCGGCATGACGCGGCGAGACGCCGCGTCTACTACTCCCCGCCCGGCTGCTCGTAGGCGGCCTGCCCCGCCTTCAACAGCCACTCTTCCCGACCCCGCAACTTCATCACCACCAGGAGCCCAATGCCGATAGCGAGCCATACGCCGACGAGATACGGGGCATAGCACGCGGGCGGATCGAACGACTCGGGGGCGGGATCAATCGTCTTGTAGCCGACGTAGAGCATCCCTAGCGTGGAAGCCAACGGCAGCAGCAAGTGTCGAAAGACACTGAATTCGCTTCGGAGGCGGCGAAAGAAGAAGAGGAAGACGCCTAAATTGCCAAGGCAGTAGACGCAGACAACTCCCAGCGACAAAGAAACGCACAGGAAGTCGAACTCGTTCTTCGGGCCCATTGCGAATCCAAGGCCCAGCCCGACGGCGAGAGTCAGAAGCGTCTGCAAGGCGATGGCGACGAAGGGCGTTCTGTGGACGGGATGAACTCGGGCGAGAACCGTCGGCAGCGAGCCGCTTCGTCCCATCGCATAGAATACGCGCGTGGCCGCGTTCGTCGAAGCCATCGAGACGCCGATGGCCGAGTTCACCAGCACCAACAAGATCACGATCCAGCCGCCTCCCCAAAGCTGTTTTGCCAACTGAAAGAAGGGCGGATTTTGAGCCTCATCGGGAATGTCAACAAAGCGGGTTACGACATCGGTGCCCCAACCGCTTAACAATCCCCAACTACAGAAGATATAGACGAGGCCCATGATGGCCACGGAGCCTACGATTGCCAGCGGCAAGTTCCGTTTGGGGTTCTCGCTTTCTTCGGCCAAGGGAGCTACTGCCTCGAAGCCGGAGAAGCAAAAGATCGTGTAGACCACGGCCAAGGCCAACGCGCTGCTGGACGGAACATTTTGGAAGCTGAAGGAGTGCAGATTCAGGCTGCCTTCGCCTGGCTCCATTAGTCCCGTGGCCGCCAGGGCCAGCAGCAGCAAGACCTCGGCGACGCCCAAGATGACGGTGAATTCGATGGAGATTTCAATTCCGCGGTAGGCCAATACGGAAATCAGCAGGGCAGTGACGATCATGAAGGCCCACCACGGCAGGCTGATGCCGTACGCCGCCATTAGCGATTTTTCCGCCAAAAAACCGACGAAGGTCAGGTTGATGGCGGTTCCGACGGGGTCGTAAAGAAAATAGAGCCACGCCGTCAGAAATCCGGCCCGTGGATGCACCGTGCGACTGATATAGGTGTAGTATCCACCCGCCGACGGAATGTGCCTGGCCAACTCGGCCAATGACATGCCAAGTGCGAGCATGATGACAAAGCCGATCGCGAACGCCAGAGGGACAGTTTGCCCGGAGTACTTGGCGATCAACTGGAAGGTGAGAATGACGCCCGTGCCGGGCGCAATGTGCGTCACGGCCTGCATGATCACCGAGGGCAGCCGCAGCGCGTTGGCCTTCAAATTCGGCTCAGCCTGGCTCATCGGGAGAACTTCCGGTGTGCGGCGGGCAGTAAAAACGATGGCTCCAATGTCGCCGAAACCGGCCCAGCGGTCAAGCCAACGGGTGCTCGCCCGCTATCAATCCGAACGGTCAGGGTGGCGGGCAACACGGAAGCGATACGTGGCTCCAGGGATGAGGGCGGGGAATGTGGATCACCCCCAGACGAGGCCGCGTCGGTTCCAGATTGCTCGCCGCCGCCCTTGGATGGCACCGAAGAAAGCTGCCGGAATACAAGTGGTTCCCGACACGTCTCAACTCGGCCCTACCTTGACTGAAACGCTGGCGGTCGATGTGAACGAAGTGTCGTCAGACTTCCATCAATTGGTGTCGTGGAAAAGGAGTGGGGCAAATACAAACAGGTCGTTCCGCCCCGTCTCCCAACTGTGCTGGCCCTTGCCGTGCAGGTAAACGTAATGAATTTTGTACTTGTCGAGAAGCCTCAACGTCTGTTGGCAGAGTTCGTAGGTCATATCATTCCTGCCGTTGGCAAACCAGAGGAGTTTCGGTTTCCTGTTCGTCGCCAGGTCATCGAGCGTATCTTGGTGTTCCTTCTCAAACTCCTCGCAGCCCAGCATACCGCCAATGAAGGCGCCGATGTAAGCGAATTTGTCCGGATGGGCTAACGCGATGCTGAGTGCCTGTTGAACGCCTGCCGATAGGCCCGCCAGTGCCCGGTGCTCTCGGTCGGCCTTCACCGCAAAGTGTTTCTCAACGTATGGGATCACGTCGCCCAGCAGGTCCAGTTCAAAGGCGTCGATCCCGAACCCGGGTAGGTTGCCATTAGGCATGACGACGATCATCGGGACCAGTCTATTGTCTGCGTACAAGTTGTCGAGAATTGTGTCTGCCGCTCCTTTTTCCACCCAACTGGTTTCGTCAGCGAGGCTACCGTGCAAGAGATAAAGGACTGGGCATTGCTTGTTGTTAGAGGAAAAGCCGGGTGGGGTGTAAACGCACATCTTCCGCGTGCCTCCGGCGGCCTTCGAGTCGTACTCCACAATTTCTACTGCGCCCCGCTCAATCCCCTCACGGCGCACGTCAAACGCTTTCGGTGGCGTCGGAAGCGTGGCCGGTATCAAGTCGAGGAGGTCGAACACCAGGGACGGGGATAAAAAGAGCAGGATTTCAACCAGTGCCACCAACCCGGCCACACACAAGAAGATCCAGCGTTTCATCGCTTCGACCTAGAGAAAGCACGTGGGGTCACGGTTCATTCCAGTAACAGTATACCTGACCGTGCCTGGCTGCGACAGATCGCCCGGACCGGCCGAGGTCGATGTAAGCGACGAATCTTGGCCGAAGCTCCTTGGTCGCTTCGGTGGGCGCGACCGCCGTAGCTTGAGCGCATCGAACGGCGAGGCAAACCAGACGTTGACCGGCGGCGGGACAACGGCCAGCCAGCTCGTTGGGCGGAGGGTTCATCTCCTTCGTGCCTCGGCGCATGTCGCGCGAGGTCTTGGACGGACGCCTCCCCTCGCTTCGCTCCGCGGCTTACAATTGTCTTCATGCCTCCCTGCGGACTACTGAACCTGAACAAGCCGGCCGGCATGACCTCGCGGGACGTCGTCAACATCGTCCAGCGGTTGTCGCGGCCGGCTAAAGCGGGCCATGCCGGCACGCTCGACCCCTTGGCCTGCGGCGTGCTCGTCGTCTGCGTCGGCTGGGCCACGCGGCTGATCGAGTATGTGCAACGCATGCCGAAACGATACCTGGGCACTTTTCTGCTGGGCCGAACCAGCGTTACGGAAGATATCGAAGGCGAAGTGACCGAGTGCTGCGGCGCACCGGCGCCGACGCGGGAGCAGATCGAGCTGGCCGCCCGCCGCTTTTTGGGCCACATCGAGCAGCGTCCGCCCGCCTTTTCGGCGCTCAAGATTCACGGCCGCCCGGCTTACAAGCTGGCCCGGCAAGGCAAACCGGTCAACTTGAAGCCGCGCCCCGTCGAAGTGTTCCGGATCGAGGTGAAAAACTACCAATATCCCGAGTTGGTTCTGGAGGTCGATTGCGGCGGCGGCACATACATTCGATCCCTCGGCCGCGACCTGGCCGAAGCCCTCGGCACCGCGGCCGTAATGTCGGCCCTCGAGCGAACGTCCGTCGGCGGTTTTCACATAGCGGATGCCGCCGGTACAGGTCAACTCGACCGCGACAACTGGCTCACGTTGCTGCAACCGCCGTTGCGGGCCGTCGAATTGCTCCCCCGCGTGCAGCTTTCGGCCGACGAAGCCCTCCGCCTGCGAAACGGCCAGACGCTTCTGCTGGATTTGGAACGTACAGGGTGGAATGCCAGTGGCGAGCCGATTGCCGCTTCGCACGCCTGCGACGAGTTTGCCGCCCTCGATCCGGCCGGCCAACTCGTGGGGATCGTCGTCCGCGGCACAACCGGAGAATGGCGATCGTCGCGAATTATGCCCCTGGCAGCCGATTGAGCCGTCAGCAGCCTTCCTGCCGGTTGTAGCCAAGACAACGATTCCGCGCCTGGATTCACTCCGGCAAACGGCATGGCATGGCGGCGGCAAATTGGCCGCCAAGTGCCGACGCCGTCGATACTTATCTTAAGCGGCCGCACGATGTTCGAAAAGCGCAATCTCAAACTCGATCTGCTGGCATTGGGCTTGCTGGCCCTGGTGATCTTTCTTGCCGCCGCAGTGTTGAGTTACGATCCGGCCGACCCGCCCAATCGGCTCGTCTTCCCGCAGCACGCCCGCGCCGTCAATATGTGCGGCCAGTGGGGCGCGGTCGGCAGTCGATTGCTGCTGGAGGCCCTTGGCTTGGGGGCCTACTACCTGTTGGTCTCGTTGGCCGTGCTGGACGTGGTGCTGTTGACGCGGCGGGAAGTCAGCCAACCGTGGCTGCGCGTCGTCGGATGGCTGGTCTCGCTGGCAGGAATAACCACGCTGGCGGCTCTGGCCGTGCCCAGATTCTCGCCGGGACCGGTCATCGGCGCCGGCGGCTATCTCGGCGTCACGGGCAAGGCATTGTTGCAAACGCAGTTCGCCAATCTCGGCACGTACATCCTTGCCATCAGCATGGTTCTCGGCGGCCTGCTGCTGTGCACCGACTACGCGCTGCTGCGGCTGGCCGTTTGGCTCGTGGGCAAATTCACCCGCAGCCTCGGCCGCGGCGCGCTGCAGGTCGGCGCCGCCTACGCCCAAAAGCTGAACCGGCCGCGCTCCGACCTCGACGACGTCGATCTCGGCGAGAGCGAGGGCAAAGTGGCCATACGCCGCGCCGGCCGGCCTTCAAAGGACCATCAGGACGACGAAGAAGAGGAAGAAGAAGGCGCCGGCCAGCAGAACGAAGCTCCGGAAGACCAACAGACCGCGCCGAGCGATGGCCGCAAGACGTTCGGCTCGCGCGTGGGCATTAGCCGGCCGAAGAAGAACCGTCAGCGCGTGCTGGCCGAAATGGACGAATCCGACATCGGTCCGCGCACCTCCGGCTACGAGCTGCCATCCCTGGACCTGCTCTTGAAAGGCGAACCGTTCAGCTTCGAAGAGCAGGAGAAGGAGGTGCGGCGGAAGGCCAAGATTCTGGAAAAGACGTTCCTCGATTTCGGCTTCACGATCCGCGTGGTGGAGATTCAGACGGGGCCGGTCATCGCCCAATTCGAGGTCGAGCTGGAGGCCGGCTTGCGATTGAGCCGGATTACCGGCCTGGCCGACGACCTGGCGATTGCGTTGCGCGTGCCGAGCGTGCGCATCGTCGCCCCGCTGCCGGGCAAGAACACCGTGGGCATCGAAGTGCCCAACCAGGAGCGGCAACTCGTCCGCCTCCGCGAAGTGATGGAAGAAGCGGACGCGGCGGCCAGAAAAATGCGGATTCCGGTCTATTTGGGCAAGGACGTGGCGGGCCAGCCGCTGGTCGTCAACCTGACCGCGCTGCCGCACCTGCTCATCGCCGGCCGCACCGGCACCGGCAAAAGCGTCTGCCTCAACTCGATCATCGTGTCGATGCTCATGACGCGGCGGCCCGACGAGGTCCGCATGCTGATGGTCGATCCGAAGATGGTCGAGCTCAGCCCGTTCAAGTGTGTGCCGCACCTGATGCACCCCGTGGTGACCGACATGCGGAAGGCCGAAGCGATTCTCGGCTGGGCGGTGGAAAAGATGGAGGAGCGATATCACTTGCTCGCCCGCGCCGGCGTGCGTCACATCAACGCCTACAACCAGTTGGGCGAAGAAGAATTGATGGAGCGGATGCAGCCGGAGGACGACGAGGACCGCAAGCTCATCCCGACCCACATGCCCTATATCGTGCTGGTGGCCGACGAGTTGGCCGACCTGATGATGACCGCCGCCAAGGAGGTGGAAGGGCACGTCATCCGCCTGGCGCAAAAGAGCCGGGCGGTGGGCATCCATCTCGTGCTGGCCACGCAGAAGCCCACGGTCAACGTGATCACCGGCCTGATCAAGTCGAACCTGCCCGCGCGGATCGCGTTCCAGGTGGCCAGCCGCACCGATAGCCGCGTTGTGCTGGACGAAATGGGCGCCGACCGCCTGCTGGGCAACGGTGACCTGCTGTTCCTCTCGCCCGAAACGAACACGCTGCTCCGCGGCCAGGGCACCTACCTGCACGAAGAGGAAATCTCGCGGATCATCGCCGCCGTGGCCACCACCGAGCCGCAGTTCGTCAAAGAACTCGTCCAACTGAAAACCAAGTTGCCCGACGGCGACGCCAAAAAGCTCAACAACCGCGACGAGCTCTACGAGGCGGCCATCGACATGGTGCTGCGCGAAGGACGCGGCAGCGTGTCGTTGTTGCAGCGGGGGCTGGGCATCGGCTACGGGCGGGCGGCGCGGTTGATCGACTTCATGGCCGAAGACGGCATCGTGGGCCCCTACAACGGCTCGCAGGCCCGCGAAATCCTCATGAGTCTCGACCAGTGGGAGCAAATGGCTCGCCAGGGCGAGGCCGCTTCCCCTGCGACTTCGGCAAACTCCCAGAAGGGTAACCGCATCCTCATCGGCAAGTCGGACGATCGACGGCTGTCGCCAGCCATGGTGAAGACCGTCAAACCGGTGAAGGATTCAGCAGACGACGCCTCGGCCGGCGACTACGCCGACGAAAATGACGACGAAGAACCGCCCTTCGACGCGGACGCGGATGAGGAAGACAACAACGATGACGTCGATGACAAAGAAATCGACGAGGAGGACACTGATGAAGAGGACGATTCAGAAGACGAGGTCGCCGACGATGACGACGACGACGAGGAAGACCTAGACGAGGAGGATCAAGAGGAAGACGAAACGGACGAAGAGGACGACGAGGCAGAGGAGGACGAGGAAGATGAATCGCAGTCCGAAGTCGAGGAGCAAGAGCAATCTCCAGCGCGCCCCTCCGGTGGAAGAAAGCCGTGGAGGGCGGAGAGCGCGTAGAGCGTCGATAAATTCGTCCCCTCTCCCTTCCGGGAGAGGGTTAGGGTGAGGGCTGTCCGCCGAAGGATGAAGGATTACCACCAGCGTCCGACCTCCGACCCCTGAACCCTCGGCTGCCCTCACCCCCTGCCCCTCTCCCGACGGAGAGGGGAGATTTTCAAGCTATGCCGTGTCGCCGCTCTCTTCAACCAGCTCGATCCCGTTGTCGGCGCACCACTCTCTGAGCGCTTTGTCCGACTCGCCCTGCTCGAATTTGTACCACGCCTCAAGGAGCTTCTTGGACTCCAGCAGGACCTTGAAACGAGCGTAGGCCCCTCTCTTGCAAAAGAAGCCTTGAACCCGCTCGAACTCGTCGTCAGACAGCTTTTCGGCTGCAAACCGAAATACCAGATCACGGCCGAGGTCCAACTCCTTTTTGTGCGGGATGGCCAGATAGCGGTCGGACGTTTCAAAATCGTCGGGCAGCTCTTCCTCCATCGGGTCGAACTCGGAGGTAAAATAAATCCGGCCCGTGTCGAGCGAGAGATAGGCGTGATGCTCTTCCATCTCCGCAGAGCTTACGAACTCGAACGCCAACGACAGGTCGTTATACTTAACGGCTACCACTGCATCCTCCCATCCACCGGTCCTAGCCGAGTGTTCGATCAGTGTACGTCAGCGAGAATTAGTGTTCCCCATCGTCCTCATCCCGCCAATTCCTTGCCGCACTTCGGGCAATAGCGGAACTCGTGACTGACTTTGGTCCCGCAGAACGGGCAGAACTCTCCTCCGAACTTTGCGGCGCCGCCGCCGGGATCGTACCCTTGTTCGGGCGCATGCGTGGCCACGCCCATCGCGTCGGCGATCGGGTCCGATTCCTCGTGGTCCGTTGTCACATCGAAGGCGCTCATCCGGTTGCCCTGCGTGGCGTTGTAGAAGTTGTAAACCACCCCCGCGATGGCCATCACCACAAACAGTACGCCGAAGAGCTGGAAGAACACGGGCGCGCCGATCGAACCGGCCATGATCGTCCAGCCCACGCCAATGATGGCAACGATGATGCCTCCGGCGGCGCCCATTAACGACGGCCCCCGTCCCGGCTTAACGCTGTACATGGGGTATCTCCTCGGTTTCACGTATTTGCGCGCGAGGCTTTACCGCCGACACACCGAGAGCCCACGGCGAGAAAAGCGGCGCACCTCAGCGAACGTCAACTCTGAAAGTCCTCCAGCGTTTGGGGATTTCCAAAAGAACCTGCTCGCCAAACTCTTCGACGAGCGACCGAATCCTCTGCATCCCTTGGAAGTGGACACCGCCCGGCGTTGGTTGATGACGGGGCAAAATCTCCTTCACACATTTCGGATACATGTCCAAGAACCATACCTGTTCGGCGTACGTGGCGTAACCTTCCACTAATACCCTGAATTTCTCTCGGTCGGCACTCGTCCCCGCCCGCGGCCTGTCCAATGGCTCGCCTTCGAGCCGCTCCCAAAGCACGTGGCTCAATTCATGAACAGCCGCGAACGCGATGCCTTCTTCGTGGCACCTAATGTCGTGCGAAAACGAGACGTAGACGGCGCTGCGAAAGTAGCATGCCATGCACGCTAGCGCGCGCTCTTGTTGCGTTGACTGAAGATAATTTCGCCATTGCCTGAGGTGTGCTTTGATCGCCGATCTCTTGAACCACCTGACCAGCCACGGATACCTTGCTCGCTCCAGGTCGAACAGCACGTCACGGTCATACTGCCTGTAGTCGCGGACGCCGATCTTGCCCAGGCGAACTCCAGTCCGCTTCTCGATCTTTAGTTGGTAGTGACTGACAGCGTTCCTGTAGGCCCCGAGGAAGAACGCGTTGTCCGCTTCGGTCAAATCAGTACTTGCAGCGGATGCTGCTGCTTGGGGTTCTGGCGAAATCATACCGTCCTGCTCAGCGTCCGCACCTTTCCCATTTAGGCCGTTATCACGAAAGTACGGATTTGCGTTCGCACGTCTTGAGGGCAGCAAAGCTTTCCCCAGACGTGCGATCTCGGACGGGCCACAGCCAGCCGCCACCCGCGCCTCCAAGGCATAGTCCACCGCCGCACGAATGTACTTGTTCATCCCTGCGACCATTCTAGCACGGCCGACTTGGGCGAGAAAGAGTACCGGTGAGCGCTCTCTCGCCCTCACACGACGGCGAAGCACCTCAGCCCCTCGCGAAACAGCAGAACCGAAAATACGACCAGTAGCACGCCGAGCAGCCGCATGGTCAATCGGTAGGGTCGGCCGCGCAACAGCCCGCGCGAGCGGCCGATCCCCAGCGACAATAGCAGCTTCGAGCCGACCAGCGCGAGGTAGAACATTGCCAGGAAGACGGCCGCCGCCAGCCGGCTTTCGGCCAGGGCGCGGGCCAGGCTGGCCGCGCCGATGGTGAGCCAGAACAACCACGGATGCGGATTGAGCAGGTTGGTGACGATGCCCTTGAGCCAAGACCTCGGCCGCGCGTCGGCCATGGCCGCATCCGCCGGCGGCAAGCGGAACGCGTCAACGGCCAGATAGAGAACAAACGCCCCACCGGCGATCGACAGCGCGCACCAGCGCCTCGTGAAACTCGGCGGCCCAGGCCGCCAGGACCCATGTCAGCACGATCACCGGCGCGTCGGTCACCAGCGGCACCATCGCCACTTTGCAGCCTTCCCGCGAACCGTGCCGCAGCGACTGCGCCACCAACAGCGCCAGAAGCGGACCGGCGCCAGCCCGGCCGACACACCCAACAGCAATCCCGAGAGAACGGCACTCAGCATCTGCGACCATCACGATTGTGGACCGATCGAAGTACAGCACGAATGGTTGACGGTGTCAAGCCGCGAGCATCGAAGGGGCGCGGCCGTTGCCCATGGCAGAAGGCGTGCTTGCTTTTCGCCCGCCCGTAGACGAAAATAGGGTCATGCCTGCCGAGCTTCCCTGATGCTCGACGGCACACGCCGGATACGATTACCCGCCCGCAGAATCGTGTGAAGAAGGAGCTCGCCATGTTTCGCCGACCGACCTGGTTTGCCGGATTTCTTGCCTTGCTCATGGTTCCCGCCTGGCTGCGGGCGGACGAGGCCGCTCCGGCGAGCGCCGGCACGGAGCCCGGCAAGGACATGATGAGCCGGTACCTGGTCGCGCTCGTGGACCAGGCGGCGAAGAAATGGGAAGCCCAGTACGAACAACGGAAAACGCCCGAGCAGATCGCCGAATATCAGAAGCAGTCGCGAGAGAAGCTCGTCGCGGCGCTTGGCGGTTGGCCGGATCGCTCGCCGCTCGATGCACGGGTTGTCGGCCGGATCGAACGCGACGGCTACACGGTGGAAAAAGTGATCTTCGAGAGCCAGCCGCACTTCCTGGTGACGGCGCTCTTGTTCCTGCCCGACGCGGCGAAGTTCAAGCCTCCCTATCCGGGTGTCGTCGAACCGTGCGGGCATTCGAGCAACGGCAAGGCCTACAAGAGCTATCAGACCTTCGGGGCGCTGCTGGCCATCAACGGGATGGCCGCGCTGGCGTTCGATCCCCTGGATCAAGGCGAGCGCCTGCAAGCCGGGTGGGAACATGCCCACGATGCGGCCGACGAAGGAACGCTGGCCATCAAGAACGTGTACGGACACCAGATGATCGGCATCGGCAACATGCTCTTGGGCCGGGCCGTCGCCCGAATCATGATCTGGGACACCATGCGGGCGATCGACTATCTCCAATCGCGGGCGGAGGTCGATCCGCAGCGGATCGGCTGCGCCGGCAACAGCGGCGGCGGCATGTTGACCGCCTACATGGTGGCCCTCGACGACCGCGTGCAAGCGGCTGCTCCTTCCTGTTTTCTCAACAACCTTCCCGTGGTTCTGAGAACCATCGGCGCCCAGGATGCCGAACACCACACGTTTGCGGCCTTGACCGTCGGGCCGCAGCAGACCGATTTTCTCATGATGCGAGCCCCCGTGCCCACCTTGATTTGCGAGGGCACGAAGGATTTCTTCGATATTCGCGGGGCGTGGCAAACGTTTCGCTTTGCCAAGCGGTTGTATACGCGGCTGGGGTTTGCCGAGCGGGTCGATATCATCGAGAACGACCAGCCGCACGGTTACTCGCGTGTGCTGCGCGAAGCCGCCGCCTGCTGGATGTCGCGGTGGCTCTTGCAGAAGGACCAGCCGATCACCGAGCCGGAGATCGAGCCCTTGACGGACGAAGAGGCGCAGTGCACGCCGGACGGCCAGGTGATGAAGCTGCCCGGCGCCCGCTCGGCCTACGATCTCGACGACGATTACCAGCGCGAGTTGGCCCGGCGTCGCGAAAAACTGTGGGCTAGGGAGGATCAGGCGTCGCGGTTGCAACGAGTTCGCCAGCTCGCCGGCATTCGCCCACTGGACGAGTTGCCGTTGCCGCAGGTTGAAAAGGGCGCGACGCTTCAACGATCGGGATACCGCGTCGAGAAGTTGGTTCTTCAGCCGGAGGAGGGCATTTGGCTGCCGGCGCTGCTGTTCGTGCCCGAGAAGGCGCCGTCGGGCCGGGTCGTTCTCTATGTCCACGAGCAAGGCTGCGACGCCGATGCCGCTCCCGGCGGCCGCATCGAGCAACTCGCGCTCGGCGGCGCCCGCGTGTTGGCGGTGGAACTACGCGGGACGGGCCGATCGCATCGCACCAAGGCCGGCAACTTCGGACCGCAAATTGGCGTCGATTGGCAGGACGTCATGGCGGCCTACGCGCTCGGGCGCTCGCATGTGGGAATGCGGGCCGAGGACATCGCCGTCGCTGCCCGCTACGCCTTGACGCATCTCGACGGCGGGCCAGTCGCCGCCGTGGACTTGGTTGCCGTGGGCCACGTCGGCGTGCCCGCGCTGCATGCGGCCGCATTGGAACCGGCGCTGTTCCGTTCCGTCGAACTCTCGCAAACGCTCGTTTCGTGGAAGAGCGTGATCGAGTGCCACGTCACCTACGGCCAGCAGATCAATGTGGTTCACGGGGCATTACGCGAGTACGATCTCCCCAATTTGGCGGCAACCTTGGGCGCGAAACTCACGGTGGAAGAAGCATTGGATGGGGCCGGCAAGCCGGTTGCCTCGCGGTGATCGCCGGCAACGGGGTCTCGTTCCCACGCTCTGCGCGGGGACTAAAGGAGTTTGGCAATTGTCCAGAACCAGTTCGCATAAGGGCACTCGAATGCGTCATCGTCGTAACGGGTTTCTGGTTGTCCTCTCCATTTTAGCAACGTGCACCATCGTGCGGGCCGACCAGCCCGTTGCGGCAGACGGCGCCGCCCGAGCGGACGGCGAAATGATGAAACGCTATTTACTCCGCCTGGTGGACGAAGCGGCCAAGCAATGGCAGGCCGAATACGAGCAACGGAAGACGCCCGAACAGATCGCCGCCTATCAGAAACAGCAGCGCGGGCAGTTGCTTGACGTGATCGGCGGTCTGCCGGAGCGAAATCCGCTGAACTCCCAAATCACCGGCAAAGTCGAACGCGACGGCTACACGGTCGAAAAGCTGATCTTCGAGAGCCAACCGAAGTACCACGTGACGGGACTGCTGTTCCTGCCCGACCCGGCCCGATTCAAGCCGCCTTATCCGGGCATCGTCGTGCCGGTCGGCCACAGCGGCAACGGCAAGGCCTACGAAGAGTATCAGTCCATCGGCGCACTGCTGGCGCTCAACGGCATGGTCGGCCTCGTGTTCGACGCCATCGACGAGGCCGAGCGGCTCCAGTATCGGGGCGAGCGCGGCCCGTATGTGTTCGACAGAAATTGGGGATCGGACCTGCACGGAACCTACGGGCATCAGATGATCGGCATCGGCAGCATCCTCATGGGCCGCAACACGGCCAGGTTGGAGATTTGGGACACGATGCGGGCGGTTGATTATCTTCAGTTCCGGCCCGAGGTCGATCCGCAGCGGATCGGTTGCACGGGCAACAGCGGCGGCGGCATCGTCACCGCCTACATGGCCGCGCTGGACGACCGCGTTCAGGCGGCCGCGCCGAGCTGTTATGCCGAAAACCTGCCGGTGGTCCTCAAGACGATCGGTCCACAGGATGCCGAGCATCACACGTGGGCGTCGATGACCGCCGGCCCGCAGCAAGCCGACCTGCTGATGCTGCGGGCGCCGGTTCCCATCCTGCTCTGCGCGGCCACGCACGATTTCTTCGATATCGGCGGCGCCTGGCAGAGCATCCGTTGCGCCAAGCGGCTTTACACGCGGCTGGGCTTTGCGGAGAGGATCGACATCATCGAGAACGACGCCCCGCACAATTACAACCGCGTGCAGCGTGAAGGGGCCGCCCGCTGGATGTCGCGGTGGCTGCTCCACAAGGATCAAGTAATCACCGAGCCGGCGATCAAGCTCTTGAACAAGCAGGAATGCCAGTGTACGCCGGATGGCCAGGTCCTGCGGCTTCCCGGCGCTCGCTCGCAATACGATCTCAACGAAGACTACGAGAACGAGCTTGTCAAGCGCCGGGACTCGGCCTGGGCCCATGGCGATCGAAAGGCGCTGTTGGAGCGGGTCCGCCGGTTGGCCGGCATCCGCAAACTCGACCAGTTGCCTCTTCCCCAGGCCGAAAAGGGGAAGACGTCGCAGCGCTCCAGGTATCGAATTCAGGAATTCGAACTCCGGCCGGAAGAGGGCATCGTGCTGCCCGCATCGCTGTTCGTGCCGGACAGGGCGCCGGCGGGCCGCGTGATCGTTTACCTTCATGAAGGGGGAAAGCGGACCGAAAGCTTTGACGGCGGCCGCATCGAGCAACTCGCCCTCGGCGGCGCCCGCGTGCTGGCCGTCAACCTGCGCGGCACGGGCCAGACGCAACAGACCGGTCAAACCAAGTGGGCGCTGATCGGTTCGGACTGGGAAGACATCTCGACGGCCTATTGCCTCGGCCGGTCGTACGTTGGGATGCGGGCGGAAGACATTCTCACGACCGCCCGCTATGCGGCCAAACAGCTTGACGGCGGGCCGGTTGAGGCCGTGGAGTTGATTGCCGTCGGCAACGTGGGCGTCCCCGCCCTGCATGCCGCCGCCGTTGAACCGTCGTTGTTCAAATCCGTGAAGCTCTCGCAGACGTTGGTTTCATGGAGGAGCGTGATCCAATGCCGGCTGACAGTGAATCAGTATGTCAATGTGGTTCACGGCGCACTGTTGGAATACGATCTGCCGAACCTGGCGGCCACGTTGGGCGGCAAACTCACCATTGAAGACCCCGTGGATGCCACAGGCAAGCCGATTGCGTCGAAGTAGACGCACAGTTGTCTCCCCTCTCCTTTCGGGCATTGGTATCTACACATCTCGAAAACATCGGAGAAACACGGGTTGGCAGACTGGTTAAGATAGGATAGCCGGCGGGCCGGAGTTTGGAAAAAACCGCGGGAAATCCGGCCTCCATCGGGGTCTTGCGGAACCTCGGCTCGTTTCGATGAATGACTTGTGTAGATACCAATGCCTTTCGGGAGAGGGGCAGGGGGTGAGGGCCGCAAGACCTACGCCGAGAGTTGGCTTCTTCTTTCGTGAAGCCCTCACCCTAACCCTCTCCGGGCACCGACCGGAGGTTGGTCGGGAGAGAGGACCATTTCAGCTCACGGCTGCTTTGCGTCCGTGGGCGATTCCAGCTTCTCGCGCAGCCTCTCGCGAAGTGGATGCCGGTCGGCGCCTTCCTTGTCCTTCTCTTCACCCCGCGCCGCTCTGCGCTCACGCAGAATGTCGACCAGCGCCTTGAGGTCGGGCAAGCCGGTTTGTTCCACGTCAACGCTCGTCTCTTGCGGGTTGGTCAGGATGTTCACCCAGGTCGAGCGGGGAAGCTGGCCGGGGTTCGGCGTGACCACGTTATGGGCGAGGAACGGAGCGGCCGACTCGGCCCCCTTGCCCATCTTCACCAGCACCTTCACCGCCGCCGCGCGAACGGCCGGATCGGGCGAGAAGAGCTTCTGCACTTCCACGCGCACATTGGAAGGCATATCGGCGGGAACGGTGGCTACGCCCGCCTGCTCCGCCTGCTTGATGAGGTTCTTGGCCACGCGGACGTCCACTTCGGTGGCGACACGACCATAGCGGCTGAGCAATTCCTGCTCCGAGATGCCTTCCCGGTCCATCCAAAGAGCGAACTGGAACGCCCAAAGCGAAGCCTTTTGATCCTTGCCGGCCTGGAGGATTCGGGCCGCTCGCTGGTCTTGGATTTCGAGGCTGAACTGCTCGTTCGGCCGCGGCGGGCCTTTGTGGTAGTCCATGCAGTACGCTTCCACCAGGTAGCCGTGCCAGGCATCGTCGTTGAGCGACAGGACGTTCGAGTTGCCGGGCCGGTAGGTGTTGGTCGATCCGATGAACTCTCCTTTGACCATTCCGCAAGCCATGTTCTGCACCGCACCCGTCGGACACATGAACACCGTGCCGGGGACAACTTCCACTTGCACCGCTTGCGGCACTTTGCGGCGCACGTCAACGCGGACCGTGCTGCCGGTGGCCCCGCCGAGGCTCGACACTTTCACCTCGACCTTGCCTTCCTGGGCCGCCCGCTGGATCGACACGGCCGTTTCTTGGCCGAGTGCCGGCACGGCGATGACAAGGCAAAGGCTGGCAACGATGGCAGCGAAACGTGCGACTCTAGGAATGATCATGGTTCAGGTCTCCGCAACGGTTGGTGTTGACAGACAATCAAACTCCATCGGCGGGCGATTATACACATTGAACCCGAACTTGACCATACCCGGCGGACTTGTGGTGCAGGCGTCCCCGGTGGTTCCAATACTCCAATGTGGCCAGACAACATTGGCCGTCAGAGTGAATTGGGCTATACTGTTTTTTGAGCTTATGATACGTTGCAACCATCCATCGTCATCAGCCCAATCGCTAGAACCCCACCGAGCCTCCGTAAGCGCGGCCCGGCCATTCGGTCTACGGGATTGGTTGTTCGTCGTCACTTTGGTGATCGCGGTTTTCCTGGTCTACCAGCCGGCCTGGCGAGGCGGGTTCATCTTCGACGATGATCAGAACCTGCTAAACAATCCGGTCCTCAAACCCGGCGGCCTGCTCAAGACGTGGGTGCCCGGCACGTACATCAATTACTGGCCGCTGACGTTTACGGCTTACCGGCTCCAGTTCGACATCTGGGGTCTCAATCCGCTCGGCTTCCACCTCGTGAACGTTGCGCTGCATGCCATCTCGGCGCTATTGGTGTGGCGGATACTCTTGCAACTCAATGCGCCGGGGGCGATGTTCGCGGCGGCCCTCTTCGCGCTCCATCCAGTGAACGTCGAGAGTGTGGCCTGGATCACGCAACTCAAAAACATTCTGTCCCTGCTGCTGGCGCTGCTCTCCGTGATCCTTTACCTGCTCTTTGAGGAACGGGGGAAGCGGTGGTGTATGGTGTTGTCGATCGGCGCGTTTCTTGCTGTCGGCGTTGTCCAAGGGCATGGTGCTGACGCTGCCGGTGGTGTTGCTGGCGTGCGCCTGGTGGCAGCGAGGCCGTATCGGACGGCAAAACTTGTTGCGAGTTCTTCCCTTCCTGCTGATCGGCGCGGTGATGACCTGCGTGGAAGTGTGGGCGCAGCACTTCATAGGGGCAGGCGACACCATGGTGCGTTCCGACAGCCTTCTGAGCCGCGCCGCGGTGGCGGGCTGTGCGGTGTGGTTCTACCTTTGGAAGCTGATTTGGCCGGTCGAACTGATTCTTGTGTACCCACGCTGGAGCATCGACCCGCGCGACGTGCTGTCCTATCTGCCGGGCGTGTTGCTGGTGGCGATTCTGGCCTTGGGTTGGTGGCAGCGGCGCCGCTGGGGCCGCCCCGTGGTGATGCTGCTGGTCTGCTACGTGGGGCTCTTGCTGCCCGCGTTGGGCTTTGTGAACATCGCCTACATGCAATATTCTCTAGTGGCGGATCACTACCAGTATGCGGCGATGATCGTGCCTTGCGCGATTTTCGCTGCCGTGACGGCAACACTGGGCCGTCCACTATGGCATCGGCCGACCGGCTACGCCTTGTGTCTTGGCTGGTTGGCCGTCCTGGGCGGTTTAACCTGGCAGCAGAGCCGGAGGTACGCCGACGCGGAGACGCTCTATCGGACGACGATCGCCGAGAATCCCACTTGCCCGCTGCCCTACAACAACCTCGGCACGACGCTGACCGACTGCGGACGGCTCGACGAAGCCATTGTCAATTACCGGAAAGCGTTGGAAATCAAGCCCGACTACGCGGCGGCCTACAACAACCTCGGCACGGCGCTGGCCGGCCGGGGACAGTTCGACGAGGCGATCACTCAGTATGAGAAGTCCCTGGAGATCAGGCCCGATTACACGGACGCTCGCAACAACCTCGGCTTGAGTCTGGCGATGCGCGGCCGGGTCGACGAGGCGATCACCCAGTACCAGAAGACACTTGAACTCAATCCCGATTTCGCGGCCGCCTACAACAACCTCGGTAATGCCCTGGCCAAATGTGGCCGGCTCGACGAGGCCATCACGCAGTACGAGAAGGCCCTGGAAATCAAGCCTGACAATGCGGAAGCCGACAATAATCTCGGCAACCTTCTGCTCGGCCGCGGAAAAGTGGATGAAGCCGTAGCGCTGTTCCGCAAGGCGCTGGAAATCAACCCCCACTACGTTAAAGCGCACAACAGTCTCGGCAACGCTCTGGCTGGCCGCGGACAGATCGACGAGGCCATCGCCGAGTACCGCAAGGCGCTGGAAATCGAACCCGGCTACGTTGAAGCGCACAACAACCTCGGCAATGTCATGGCCGGCCGCGGACGGTTCGACGAGGCCATCGCCGAATACCAGAAGGCCGTGGAGATCAGGCCGCAGGTTGCGGACTTGCACTACAACCTGGGCATCGCTTTGGCGGGGTGCGGACGGTTCGACGAGGCCATCGTGCATTACCAAAAGGCCCTGGAAATCCAGCCCGGGCACACCAGCGCCCGACGCAACCTCGGCATTGTCCAGTCGCAGCGGGAAGGAATCCTGAAGGCACTGGCCGGGCGGCGTGACTTGCTTCGCTTGCGGCCCGATGACGTCGCCTTGCTAAACGATACGGCCTGGGTGTTGGCCACCGATCCGAACGCCTCGATCCGCAACGGTGCGGAAGCGGTCGAACTGGCCGGCGGCGCGGTCCGGCTCTCCGACGGACAAGAACCGGCTGTTCTGGGCACCTTGGCCGCCGCTTATGCCGAGGCAGAGCGATTTCCCGAGGCTGCGCAGACGGCACACAAGGCTTTGGAACTGGCCACCCAACAAAACAAGCTGCCGCTGGCTGAATCCATCAAGGCCAAGATTCCACTTTACGAATCGCAAACGCCCTATCACGAGATGCCGCAGGCCGCTGCATTCAATTCCGCCCCGCCGTAGTGGCCAGACAACATTGGCCGTCAGAGTGAACAGGGCTATGCTGTTTTTTGAACTCATGAAACGTCGCAACCGTCAATTCTCATTGGCCCGATCGCCAGCACCCCGGCGAGACTCTCCAGCCGTGGCCCGACCGTTCGGGCTCAAGGACTGGTTGTTCGTCGTCGCCTTGGTGGTCGCGGTTTTCCTGGTCTACCAGCCGGCCTGGCGGGGCGGGTTCATCTTGGACGATGATTTGCACCTGCTGAACAATCCGGTCCTCAAACCGGGCGGTCTGCTCGATGCATGGGTGCCCGGCACGTACCTCAATTACTGGCCGCTGACGTTTACCGCTTACCGGCTCCAGTTCGACATCTGGGGTCTCAATCCGCTCGGCTTCCACCTCGTGAACATTGCGCTGCATGCCATCTCGGCGCTATTGGTGTGGCGGATTCTCTTGCAACTCAAGGCGCCGGGGGCGATGTTCGCGGCGGCTCTCTTCGCGCTCCATCCAGTGAATGTCGAGAGTGTGGCCTGGATCGCGCAACTCAAAAACATCCTGTCCCTGCTGCTGGCGCTGGTCTCCGTGCTCCTTTACCTGCTCTTCGAGGAAAAGGGGAAGCGGTGGTGCATGGTATTGTCGATCGGCGCGTTTTTGCTGTCAACGTTGGCCAAGGGCATGGTGCTGACGCTGCCGGTGGTGTTGCTGGCGTGCGCTTGGTGGCAGCGAGGCCGCATCGGACGGCAAGACTTGCTGCGAGTTCTTCCCTTCCTGCTGATCGGCGCGCTGATGACCTGCGTGGAAATGTGGGGGCAGCACCTCGTAGGGGCTGGCGAGACCATGGTGCGTTCCGACAGTATTCTGAGCCGCGCCGTGGTGGCGAGCTGCGCGGTGTGGTTCTACCTCTGGAAGCTGATTTGGCCGGTCAAACTGATTTTTGTGTACCCGCGCTGGAACATCGACCAGCGCAACGTGCTATCCTATCTGCCGGGCGTGTTGCTGGTGGCAATTCTGGCCTTAGGTTGGTGGCAGCGGCGCCGCTGGGGCCGCCCCGTGGTGATGCTGCTGGTCTGCTACGTGGGGCTCTTGCTGCCCGCGTTGGGCTTCGTGAACATTTCTTATATGAGATTCTCTCTGGTGGCAGATCACTACCAGTATGCGGCGATGATCGTGCCTTGCGCGATTTTCGCCGCCGTGACCATAACACTGGGCCGTCCACTATGGCATCGGCCGACCGGCTACGCGTTGTGTCTCGCCCCGTTGGCCATGCTGGGCGGTTTGACCTGGCAGCAAAGCCGGAGGTACGCCGACGCGGAGACGCTCTACCGGACGACGATCGCCGAAAATCCCGGTTGCTGGTTGGCCCATAACAACCTCGGCAATGCCCTGGCGGACCGCGGACAGTTCGACGAGGCCATCGCCGAGTACCAGAAGGTACTGCAAATCAATCCCAACGACGACGATGCCCACGGCAACCTCGGCAGTGTCCTGGTGGGCCGCGGACAGTTCGACGAGGCCATCGCCGAGTACCAGAAGGTACTGCAAATCAATCCCAACGATTTCAAAGCCCACTATGGCCTCGGCAATGCCCTGGCAGGCCGCAGACAATTCGACGAGGCCATCGCCGAGTACCAGAAAGTACTGCAAATCAATCCCAACGACTCCAATGCCCGCATCAACCTCGGCATCGCTCTGGGGAGGTGCGGACGGTTCGACGAGGCCATCGCCGAGTACCAGAAGGTAGTGCAAATCGATCCCACCGACTTCAAAGCCCACTATAACCTCGGCAATGCCCTGGCAGGCCGCGGACAGATCGACGAGGCCATCGCCGAGTTCCAGAAGGTACTGCAAATCAATCCCAACGACTCCAATGCCCACAACAACCTCGGCATCGCTCTGGGGAGGCGCGGACGGTTCGACGAGGCCACGGCCCATTTCCAGAAGGCCTTGGAACTCGACTCCGATTGCAAAAATGCCCAGAACAACCTTGGCATCGCCCGCTCCCGGCGGGAGGAAATCCTGAAGGGACTGGCCAGGCGGCGTGAATTGCTCCGCTCGCGGCCCGATGACGTCGCCTTGCTAAACGATACGGCCTGGGTGCTGGCCACCGATCCGAACGCCTCGATACGCAACGGCCCGGAGGCCATCGAGTTGGCCCGACGGGCAGCACAAATCTCCGGCACCGCGATCCGACAATCCTCGGCACGTTGGCCGCCGCCTATGCCGAGGCGTGGCGCTTTTCCGAAGCCGTGCAAACGGCACACAAGGCCGTGGAACTAGCCCTCCAACAAAGCAAGCCGTCGCTGGCCGAATCCATCAAGGCCAAGATTCCGCTTTACGAATCGCAAACGCCCTATCACGAGATGCCGCCGTTGGCCACCCCGCATTCCGACCACCCTTAGCAGGCAACAACATCGGCTTCTTATCTGTCGCCGGATAGCCCCGGAGGCTGTCCGAGTAATCTGATCGTTGACCGGTGACTATGCCGCTTTCTTCTGTGCTGCGCGTGCCGGCGTACTTGTCGGCAATCTTCTTGAGAATCGGATTGCGATATGGATACCAGACACAATGCGGGATGACCTCGATTCGGCCGGTTTCCACGTTCTCATAGATCGAGCCGACCCGGCAGGTCTTCAGCCGTTCCGAATCGATCGAATGCTGTTCCTCCAGCGGGATTACCACAACGCGGAGGTACAAAGCCGGCGAGGGACGCCCGCTGCGGCGCTTCGTGCGGCGGCGTTTCCAAAGAGACAAGGCAGTTCGGATCGAACCGAGGATCGGGTTGCTCCCAAACACGCGTCGTTTGTTCATCGTACGGAGCAGCCATGGAACAACCGCTTGAAGGCACATTAGCTTCCCACGCAGCCGCTGCAGAGGTTTCGCAGGGTCGAGTCGCGAGAGTTTTGGCTCGATCTTCCTGACGATTTCCGCGAATTCCCCGGCGGCCTCGGTGAAGCGTCTTGTTCATGTAGTGATTCAGTCCGCGGTAGGATTCGCCGTCATGGATCAGGAAAGTGAGCGATTCGCAATTCGGATGGACGCCGGCGAAGTTCAGGAGGCCCAACTCCGGCTTTTTGCTGAAAAAGGGACGCATGACTGCAAGCCAATGGGTCATGCCGGCGGGGATGAAATCCACGCCGCCGCCCGGGACGGACTTCTGCACCATTTTCTCGACGTCTTCTGTCGTCGTGTGCGTGGCAACCTCATACTCGCCCGGTTTCCAGTTCTCGTACAACGGGAGGATTCCGAGATCTGAGACGATCTCGCGGTTTTCATGGCAGAACTGAATCAGGTCGGCCATGTATTGGTCGTTGATGCCAAGGGCCGCACAGGCGAAGATCGTATGCTTTCGGCGGCTGTAACTTCTTGAGGTTCTCGAAAGCGCGCATCTTCTGGTCGTACGCTTTTCCGTTGTTGCGGAGGCGCTGGTAGATTTCACGGTTGCGGCCGTCGAAGCCGATACGCAGACCCACACGCCGCCTCGCACAGTTTTCGGCAGTACTCTTCGTTCGCTAAACGCAGCCCGTTGGTGGTTACGTGGACTCAATGCCGTACTTTCGCCCGATGTCGATAATGTCGAACATGTCGTCTCGGACCGTCGGCTCGCCCCCGAAGAGATTCACGACCGGGCGGGGACGCATTTCGGAAACGGCTTGCAGGACCTTCTCGAAGTACTCCAGGGGCGGGTCGAATCCGAACCCCATCCCGCGAAGAGAGAATCCGCAAATGGGGCAGTCCATATTGCAGCGATTTGTGACATCCAGGAACAGCGTCGTCGGGCCGTGGTGGATTTTGCACTTGTCGCAGTTCAACGTGCAGCCCACAGACTTTCTCTTGGGAGCGCCTTCCCAGAGCAGCGCGCTTGGCCTGCCAGGCGGTCGCGTCCGAACTGATTAGCGATTCGGTTGTCCCGCAATCCGGGCAAGACTTGCGAAACCAGACTCGCTCGTCATCGAGACGATACTCCGCCGGGACCCGTTCTCGACACTCATTGCAGAAACCGAGCGACGAGTGGAACATGACGTGACCTCCTCGCATCAATCCGGCCAGGGTGGCACGTATCGTTTTGCAGCATCCGCTGCCAGCGGGACTATGGAAAGGGGATCGAACTCCAGGAAGCGGCAGAGATGCATATTTCGGCATCTTGCCGGGAACCACGCCGGTCACGCGCACTGAGGTGCAGGCCGTAGATCGGTAGAAAACTTGTAAAACTTTACCGAATCTGATAATTTTGACGGCTCCCTGAAACCAGAGGCGCCCCAACGGACCGGAGCGGCTGCCTGTTGGCTGGATTCCCCGGGCCGCCACTTGGAATCATGCCGTGCCCGTTAGGCTGACAGTCGATGTTGATCGTCCACGGAACCGCCGACACGACGGTGCCAGTCGAGCAATCTCGGCACTTCGCCGAGTGTTGAAGAAAGCGGGCGCACCTTGCGAGTTGGTTATCGTCAACGGCGCACCGCACAGTCTTGACCTTCAGCGGAAGGAGCGAGACCTGCGGCGGTTGGTGCTCGGATTCTCCGGCCGGTATCTGAAGGCAGACGCGGGGCGGCAGGGGGCAGAAGAAGCAGCAGGCGGGAACACACAACTGCCCCATGACAATCTCCCGCTCCCGCACTTCAATCGGGTTGGAACAGGGCCGGCACATACAGCCTCGGCCCACATAAATCGGTTTCCTGCAACTGCATATTGTCGAACAGTCCCGCAACGCGAAAGCTGCGCTGCCCCAACAGGTGTTCAAGCTCCGCGGGAAAGAACATGCGATACTCGCAAAAATCTGCGACTTCCTCCCCGCCGTCGATGGTCCACGTGCGCCGCCGGAGTAACAACTGCCGGCGCCGATCGAAGCTGAACTGGGATTGCGCCCGGGCCGAAAACTCGGGCGTGTTCACTTGAAGCTCCGCTGTCTTTTGGAAATAGTCGCCGCCGAGATAGCTGGCTGCATTGTTGATGTCGAGGATCAACAGTGTGCCCGAGGCCGCATGGGCAACGAACGTGTCGAGCGTGCGATCGATGTCCGCATTGCCGAGCGCGTACATCAGCGCCGATCCCATGCTCATGATCACGTCAAAGGTGCGGCCGAGGCGGACAGATCGCGCATCGCCGACCTGAAGCTGGAGGTGTGGCCGGCGCGCGCGGGCAAAGTCGATCATTTCTGGCAGACAGTCAACGCCGCAACAATCGGGGCACTCTCGGGAAAGGGAGTTGAGGTCGCGGGCCGTGCCGCAACCGAGGTCCAGGATCGAGCGAGGCGGCTTGGCCAGGTACCGGGAGAACATGCGGCGGCACATGGTCGGTGTCTCGTCGCCGGGCTCCGGATATGCCAGTTCGTAGAACTGCGGGTTCCGGTAGAGAAAATTGCGGACGTTGCGGTCCATCGCCTGGCCTCCCGGCGGCTATTGGGTCTCAGGAAAGCAATGTCGGCAGGCCGACCAACGGGAGGCCGGTAAACAGGAGACTTCGGCCATGCACTTCCCGGCATTACTTGCCTGAGTATCGATAAGCTGCTTGCCCACCTTGCCCACCTTGACCGCCGCGAGATTGCTGCGGCGGTTCCGCGAAAAGTGGGCGCTACGTGCCAAACTCCGGCCGCCGCCGCGACAATTGACTTTGCAGCCGCTGCACGATCGAGCTGTGCATCTGGCTCACGCGGCTTTCAGAGAGATTTAACGTCGCGCCGATCTCCTTCATCGTGAACTCTTCGTAGTAATAAAGGATGATGATCAGCCGCTCGTTGCGATTCAGTCCCTTGGTCACCAACCGCATCAGGTCGTTCTTCTGAATGCGCCGGGTAGGGTCTTCGCCCTTCTTGTCCTCGAGGATGTCGATCTCGCGGACGTCTTTGTAGCTGTCCGTCTCGTACCACTTCTTGTTGAGGCTGATGAGGTTGACGGCATTGGCGTCGAGAATCATCTTCTCCAGCTCGGGCACGGAGATTTGCATTTCCCGGGCCAATTCGTTCTCGTTGGGCTGCCGGCCGATCCGGGCCTCCAGCGACTTGATGGCCTCGTTCAGCTTGCTGGCCTTCGAGCGCACCAGCCGCGGCACCCAGTCCATGGTGCGCAGCTCGTCGAGCATCGCTCCGCGGATGCGCGGCACGCAATACGTTTCGAACTTCACGCCGCGCGAGAGGTCAAAGGCGTCAATGGCGTCCATCAGCCCGAAAACGCCCGCTGAGATCAGGTCGTCCAACTCGACGCCCTCCGGCAGCCGGGCCCAAATCCGCTCGCCGTTGTACTTGACCATTGGCAGGTAGATTTCCACCAGCCGATTGCGGAGTTCCTGGTTCGAGGGGTCCTTCTTCGAATTCGACCCACAGTTGCTCAACATCCTCGGGAGCCACAGTGGTTGCCATGCATTCCTCCATGTTGCGCCGGTAGGCCGGCGGTTAGAAATCCATTTCTCGTGAGCGTGGCGATCGCCTTCAGAGGGGTGTTAAACTCCGCGTGCCTTGTGCAGTTTAACATGAGATCGCATACTCTCGGCGGTCGCCTCTTATCGGTTGCTGACGTCTGAAGAGTTAACTTTTTTCCGGTTGGCCTCCAAAATTCCCAAATGCAGCAGGTTGCGCCAATCGCCTGCCACGATCTTCAATCCCAGCAGGCGGCGGGAGGCGCGAACCAGGCGGTTGTGAATGATTTTGGTCGTCCGGGTCGTTGGCGCACGACTGACCAGCACGAAGAAATAGGGGGCGCCTGCGGCCGGTTCGAACGGGCTGCGGTTTCTTGCCGACTGGGTAAAGATCTTGATCGCCGCAAAGGCGCCGACGACTGCTGCCGGGTCGCGCGTGGTGACCATCACGATCACGTCGGCAAGGCGGGCGATGCTCTTTACCATTTGACCGGGGTTGTTCCCCAGGTCGATTATGGCCACGTCGGCTTGGACGCTGTTCTCATGCAACGATTCGATCAGTCGCTCGGCCGCGGCCGGCGATCCTTGCCCGAGTTCCTCGGACCAGCGAGCGCCGGCCATCAAGCGAAGGCCGCTGACGGCCGTTTCCACCGCGTCGGCCAGCCGCCGCCGGCCCGACAACACGTCGGCTAGCGAGTAGCGTTCTTCAATGCCGCAGAGCATTGCCGCGTTGCCGCCGCGCGGATCGGCATCGATCAGCAACGTCCGCTGACCGGCCTGCGTGAGCGCCTCGGCCAGTTTGACGGCGGCGGTCGTAGTGCCGACGCCTCCCTTGCCGCCGGCGACGGCCAACAGCGCAGGCCGCTGGCCGGCGTCGGGAGATGCCGGACCGCTATGCTGCATAGTCAGCCGTCGAAGGTCGTAAGCCTGATCGAGCATAAGTCGAACATTCTTGATGTTCAGCAGAGTAATGCAAGGGCGAAGCGGCGTTCTTCCCGCAAAACCGGCCTCGCGATGGTCGGCCTCGTTGCCTTGCTTGTCTGGGTCGCAATGGGGGTAATCATCAAATCGGCGATCGGTCGGCGGCGGCCGGATCCATCTGAAGGATCAGATGGGCCAGGCGGCGCGTGCCGGCCGTCTCGATGTCGTCGGGCACGTTTTGGCCGTTGGTCAGGTAGCTCAGCGGCAGCCCGCTCGTGCGGAGCACGGGCAACACGTTGCCCAGCCCGCTGGCCTCGTCGAGCTTCGTCAGGATCAACGCGGTGGTGCCGACCGCCGCAAACCGTTGCGCCGTTTCTTCCAGGGTTTTCGCGGCGGCCACGCTGCTGAGGACCAGGTGGACCTCGTCGGCGGCCGCCTCGGCCAGAAACATCTTGAGCTCCTGAATGCGGACTTCGTCACGGGGACTTCGGCCGGCCGTATCCAGCAGAATCAGATCGAGATGGCTCATCTCGGCCACCGTTTCGCGCATTTCGCGGGGCGTCGAAACCACGTGCATCGGCAGGTCGATGATGTCGGCGTAGGTCCGTAATTGCTCGACCGCCGCGATGCGGTAGGTGTCAACGGTGATCAGCCCCACGCGGCGTTTTTCCTTCAAGCGGAAGTTGGCGGCCAGCTTGGCGATGGTGGTGGTCTTGCCGACGCCGGTCGGGCCCACCAGCGCCGCCAGCCGGCAGCGGCCGGGCGTCACGCGAACCGGGCCCGCCACGCAAATATCACCCTCGATCATTCTCGCCAGGCGGGTCTTCAACAGCATGGCGTCGGAAATGCCCGCGTCGGCCGCATCGCCGCGTACGCGCTCGACCAATTCGCGGGCGACGTCTTCGCTGAGATCGGCATCGAGCAACTCGGTAAACAGGCGGAACAACTCTTCCGGCCAATCGCCGCGACCGCCGCCCCTGGAACGCCGGCAGAGGTCTTTGACCATCGCCTGTAACGTGCTCAACTGGCCCTGAACCTGATGCGTCAGTTTGGCGTCGGCCATGGCGCGCGGGGAAAGCCGCGGCGGCGTTTCCGTGGGCGGCTCAGCCACCGGCCGCGCCGGCAGCCGGCTCGGCACGTTGACGCCGCGCGAAGCCGTCACCTCGATTTGCCTCGCCCCCGGCAACAGTCCCAACCAACGGCTGCGCACCTCGCGGGTGTGCAGCACGGCCGCGTCCGGTCCCAACTCGCGACGCACCAGGGCCAAGGCCTCGTGCATCGTCGCCGCTCGAAATGTTCGTAGTTCCATGGCAGTAACGGTTAGGGATTGAGGATTAGCGCCGGGCGCCGCTTCCGGCTTGCCCGGCGGTGCTTTACTACGCCGCCTGCAAAATCTGCGTCGTCGATTCGATTTGCGTGTCCTGGGTGATCTCGTTGTAACTGAGTACGATCAGTTGCGGCAGATGCGCCGCCGTGATTTGCCTCAGGGCAGGTCGGATGTCGGGGCTCACCAGCACCACCGGCGGCCGCCCGTCCGCTGCCAGCTTTTCCGTTTCCGCCCCCAGCAGGCTGCACACTTCCTCGATCGCCTGCGGTGCCAGCCGAACCCTGAGCCCGTCCTCATCATGTTCGCAACCCGTCCGAATCTGTTCTTCCCACGCGGGATCGAGCGTAATCACGTGCAGCCGTCCCTGCCGATCGCGGTAGCGGGCGCAGAGGGTGCGCGCCAATCGCCGGCGGACGTGCTCGGCGATTGCGATTTCGTCTTTCGCCCGCGGCGCGTAATCAGCCATCGCCTCCAAAATGGGTCCTAACTGGCGAACCGGCACCGCCTCGCGCAGCAACAGGCGCAACACCTGCTGCACCTCGCCCAGCTTCATCACGCCGGGAATCAACTCGTCGACCAGCGCCGGCGATGTTTTCCGCAGCTCGTCAACGAGGTGCTTGACGGCATCGCGGGTGAGCAATTCGTCGGCGTGCCGGCCGGCCGTTTCAGCCAAATGCGCGGCAATTGCGGCGGTCGGCTCGGCCGTGTGGTCGTCGATCGCTCCCTGGGCAACGACGATGTCGGCGATTTTGATGCGGTATTGATTCGGTTCGAGGCGCATGTTATCGCGCACGCGGACCTTGGGCAGGATCACGCCGATTTCGGCAGCCACGCTCTGCCGCACCCGCTGGATGCGTTCCAGCAGTTCGCCGCCGCGTTTTGGATCGGCCAGGCGGAGCAGGCCCACGCCCAATTCCACTTCCATCGGATCGACGGCCAGGAAGTCTTCCACCCGATGCTGGGCCTGTTTGGCCGCTTCGACGCGTTTTTCAGCTTGGGCGGTTTGGGCCTGCGTTTCGCGGCGCGAGAGGATCATGGCCAGGCCTACGCACGCCGCGGCGATCGCCAAAAGCGGAATTCGCGGCAGGCTGGTGAAGACCAACATTGCCAGAAAACCGCTCGCCACGAACAACGCCTGCGGCCGCGAGAGGAGCTGCCAGAGGAATTCCCTCGGCAGGTTGGTTTCCTGGTTGCTGCGAGTGACCAGCAGCCCCGCCGCCAAGGAGATCAGAAATGCCGGTACCTGCGTCACCAGCCCGTCGCCGATGGTCAACCGCGTGAAGAGCGATCCGGCCACGCTCAGGCTCATGCCGTTTTCCACGATGCCGATGAACAGGCCGCCGATGATGTTGATCAGAATGATGACGATGCCGGCGATGGCGTCGCCACGGACGAACTTGCTGGCGCCGTCCATAGCGCCGAAGAAGTCGGCCTGCTGTGAAACCTCGCGCCGCCGGCGCTGGGCCTCGCGATCGTCGATCACGCCCGCGCTCAGATCCGCGTCGATCGCCATCTGCTTGCCGGGCATGCCGTCGAGGGTAAATCGTGCGGCCACCTCGCTGATGCGCGTCGCCCCCTTGGTGATGACCACAAATTGGATCAAGACAATGATCGAGAAGATCACCAGCCCCACGACGATGTTTTCGGCGCCGGTAGCGCCGCCGGTGACGAACTCGCCGAACGTCTTGACCACGCCGCCTGCCGCCCAGAGGCCGTCGCTGTTGGCCCCGGTGAGAATCAATCGCGTCGTGGCCACGTTCAACACCAGACGGAACAACGTGGTGGTCAGCAGCAACGACGGGAATATATTGAACTCCAGCGGCGTCCGCACGTAGAGCACCGTCAGCAACATGATCACCGCGACGGTGATGTTCGATGCCAGCAGCAGATCCATGAGCGCCGGCGGCACCCGCACCATGATCACCAGAACGCTGGCGACCATCGCGATCGGCAAAATCAAGTCTTGGAGCCGGGACCAAGGGCCCGGCACCGCGGGACGCGGTACGGCAACAGAGGACATCCGAGACTCCGTTGGGGACGATAAGGCGGCGAAAAGTACCCTAAAGCGGGCCGGCTGTCCAGGTCGGTTTGCCACGTCGCAACCCCCCTCGAAAGAACGGCGGGGCCCGCGTTGCATCACTTTGCTGAACACCAGTAAACCGCACTTGACGCCCGGGGGCCGAGTGACTATCCTGCCGCCCCTATGTGTCTGTCGCTTGTGCGCTCTGTTGCCGTTTTTCTTGGCGCCTTCGCGGCCGCTTTATCTGCCGCTGCGGCGCAGCAGACGCCGACGCAAGATCCGCGCAACGGCGCCGTCGTTGTGCTCCGCAACGGGCAGATCGTCGAGGGACGCGTTTCGCAAGAAGACGGGTATTGCGTGATCGACTTCGCCGACGGTGAAATCCGTCTGAAGAACGTCGAAGTCGAGATGGTCTGCAGAACCTGGAAGAAGCCTACCAGCGGAAACGGGCCCTGATCCAGGTCGGCAACGTCCATCATCATCTTGACTTGGCCCAGTGGTGCCTGCGGCACGATCTCTGGGGACCAGCCGGCATCGAGTTGGCCGATGCCACGGCCGCCGATCCGAACAATCCCCAGATTGCCATGCTGCAACGGCGGTTGAAGTTGGCCTTGGAACCGGCACCGGCGGCGGCAGGCGACGGCCACCCGACCGCGGGTCCGTCGAACGACGATTTGGACCGCATGATCCGCGGCCTGCCGCCGGCGCCATAGAGACGTTCACCCAATCGATCCAGCCGGTACTGGTGAGCCATTGCACCGCTTCGGGCTGCCACGGACCGCAGTCAGAGACGAGTCTGCGGCTGTTTCGCACATCCGCCAGCGGCGCCACCGGTCGGCGAATCACGCAGCGAAACCTGTACGCGGTGCTGCAATTCGTCAACCAGGACAATCCCCTGGCAAGCCGCTTGCTGACGGTGCCCAGCTCGCCACACGGCACGGCGCAGTCCGCCATCTTTACCGAGCGCCAAGCCGGGCAATACCAACGCTTGCTGCAATGGGTAAATCAATTGGCGCGGCAGACGCCCGACTCGCCCGCTGTGCCGGCTCCGACCGCGGTGGCCGACTCGCCGGCCTCGGCGGTTCCCGTCGAGGGCCCTCTGCTGCTGCCGCAAAACGCGCGGAGGGCCCGGCAGTTGCCTGCCGCCGGTCCGAACCAGAGCGCGCGCCGCGGTGACGCTCGCCCGGCGACCAAATTGCCCGGCGACGCCTCGCCGGCCTCGTATAACCAGCCGGCCGATCCTTTCGATCCCGAAGTTTTCAATCGGCGCTACGCGCCGGACAAGAAGCAGCCGGCTGGCGAGAACCCGCCCGCACCGCAGTGAAGCCGGCGCGACGATGTCGGAGGGGAAAAGGGGACGGTCCCCCCTTGGCGTGAAGCCTTTTTCCGGCTCTACGGTTTCAGCGTGATCTCGCCCCGGGCCAGCAATTCCAGGAACGCCCGGTTGCTCTCCAGCAGGTCGGGCAGAGCGGCCATTTCGCCGGGCGTGAACCAGTGAATCGATTCAACCTCGCACGGATTGGCCAGCGGCGCCGCCCCGGGCGCCATCTCGGCCAGCCACCATGCCAAGTCCACTTTCCAGGCCGTCACACACTGCCACAGCCGCCGCACGGGCCGGAGCGCGGCGCCCAACTCCTCGCGAAACTCCCGCACCAACGCCTCTTCTTCCGATTCGTCGCCTTCGATGCCGCCGCCGGGAAAACAATAGACCAGCGGCGCCACCACCGATCGCGCCCGGCGTATCACCAGCATTCGGCCATCGCGCGGCACCACCGCCACCACGCCTCGCCGCCCCGGATCATCGGGAATGGGCTCCATTCACGCCATTCTAGCAGGCCGCCGGCCGTCTCTGAAGTGGGACGTAACCGGGTTTTGAGCTTCCAGCAGGTCGAGGCCAGCCACGAATCAAGCAAATGGTTTTAGCAAACGCAGCCTGAACTGGAAGAGGTCCGTGGCGTCCACATACCCGTCGTTATAGAAGTCCAAGTACCACTGGTAATTCGCCGGGGTCAACAACGACTGCCTGAAGTGGAAGAGGTCCACCGCGTCCACGGTGCGCTGGCCTTCAATATCTCCGTACAGGCGGTAGAAGTTGTCGGCTTGCTGGGCGCCGAACACGTAATTGCTGCCGAATTGCCCGGTGTTGGCGCCGTCCAGGTTGGTCCCGCTGGCGGCGCTCTGCACCAGGTTGCCGAAGATCGTCAATTCGTACTCGCCGTCCATCAGCGACGCATACTGGGTGTACGCGCCGCTAAAGGTGAGTGTGGCCACGGTCTCGTTGTTCACCACGGTCGAAGCCACGGCCACGGTGACCAATCCGCCCGAACCTTTCTGCATCACCTGGAAGGCGCCGGTTTGCATGGTGACGATCTGGCTGAAGGTGACCGTAACGTTGTCGACCATCGACCGCTGCACGCCGCCGCCAAGGGCGCCGCCATTGACCACCGTACTGACCACCGTAGCGGGCGTGGGGTCAAAGACGACCGAGTTATCGGTGCTGGTCGAGGCCACGTTGGCGTTGCCGGCCACGTCGTGGGCCACGCCGGCCGCGATGCTGGCAATGACCGTGCCGGCACCAGCCATGCCGCTGACGGCCACGTTGTAAGTCGTCCCGTTGCCGGTCACCATGCCCACCAACGTTCCGCCCGTGGTGCTGCTGCTTAGGGTCACGTCGCCGGTGACAAAATCGGTGACCGCCACGCCGAAGACCACGGTAAAGTTGATCGGCGAACTGCTGGTTGGATCCGTCTGGCTCGCCGCCTGATTGATCGTCACCGTGAACGGCGTGATGTTGGCCGTGGTCGTCGGCTGGGTCAAGGTGTAGTCGGCCGTCTGCGCCCCACCCAGCGTCAAGCCAGACACCGTCACCAGAATGTTATCGCCCTCGTTCGGGCTGGCAAACGTGCCCGTGGCGCAGCTGGTGTTGAGGGTCACCGTGTCGCCACTCATGACACCCACCAGCGCCGCGCCGCCCACATTGAGCGTCGCCGCGGTGGTGCCATCGTAGACCTTGTCATTCGCGGTGATACCCGTGACCGTCAGCGTCGCCGGGCTGATGGTGAAGGCGACCGGGGCGCTGTCCGTGCTGGCGTACGACGGGTTGTTGCTCGTGTAGTGGGCCACGACGGTGTAGCTGCCAGGGTCCCGCGGGGCGCCGCCCAGCGGCGTGGCTCCGAGGTAATAGGTGTACGACAAGGAAGCGTCGCCGAAGTTGGCAATGACGCCATCGGGCGGCAAGCCGGTGACCGTGGCGTTGGTGGCGGCGAACGCCGAGCCGTCGTAGGGGCCACCGTTGTCCGTGACGCTCACGGTCGGCACGGCAAGCCCGACGCTCGTGTTCAACAGCACCGAAACCGTGTTGGAACTGACGTTCGCCAGGGCCAGGTCGGGCCTGCCGTCGCCGTTGAGGTCCCCCACTGACACCGAGGGAGGACTCGTGCCGGTGGCGAAGTCTTGCTTGGCGGCAAAGCTGGGCGTGGCGGCTCCCGGCGCGGTTGTGTTCAAGAACGCCGACACCGTGTTGGAGCCAAAGTTCGCTACAACCAGATCCGGCTTGCCATCGCCGTTGAGATCGCCCAATGACACGGAACCGGGACGCGTGCCGGTGACAAAGTCTTGTTTGGCGGCAAAGCTGGGTGTTGCAGCCCCCGGCGCGGTCGTGTTCAAGAGCACCGACACCGTGTTCGAATCCATGTTCGCCACGGCCAGGTCGGGCTTGCCGTCGCCGTTGAGGTCCGCGAACGACACGGAGTAGGGACCGCTGCCGGTGGTGAAGTCTTGCTTGGCCGCAAAGCTGGGCGTGGTGGCCCCCGGCGCGGTCGTGTTCAGCAGTACCGACACCGTGTTCGACGAATAGTCTGTCACGATCAGGTCCGGCTTGCCATCGCCGTTGATGTCCGCCAGACGCACTGAGCTGGGCCAGGCACCCGTGGTGAAGTCTTGCTTGGCCGCAAAGCTGGGCGTGGTGGCCCCCGGCGCCGTCGTGTTCAAGAACACCGACACGGTGTTGGAAGCCCTATTGGCAACGACGAGGTCCGGCTTGCCGTCGCCGTTGAGGTCACCCACCGCCACGGAGACGGGATAACTGCCGGTGGTAAAGTCGTGCTTGGCCGCAAAAGTAGGCGTGGCGGCCCCCGGCGCGGTCGTATTGAGTAACACCGAAACGGTATTGGACCCCATGTTCGCAACAATCAGGTCCGGCTTGCCGTCGCCGTTGAGGTCACCCAACGAGGCGGCGACGGGCGCGAGATCGGTGGTGAAGTCCTGCTTGGCGGCAAAGCTGGGCGTGGCAACCCCCGGCGCGGTCGTGTTCAAAAATACCGACACGGTTTTGCTATTCAGGTTCGCCACGACCAAGTCGGGCTTGCCGTCGCCGTTGAGGTCCCCCAACGACACGGAAACGGGGCTGCTGCCGGCGGTGAAGTCTTGCTTGGCGGCGAGGCCGAACGCGGTGACCCACGGCGTCGTGTTCAACAGCACCGAGACCGTGTTCAAAGAGCTATTGGCCGTGGCCAAGTCCGGCTTGCCGTCGCCGTTAAGGTCACCCCACGAGACGGAGACGGGTGCGAGACCGGTGGCGAAGTCCTGTTTGGCTGCAAAACTGGACGTGGCGGTGCCTGGCGTGGTCATGTTCAATAGCACCGACACGGTGTTGGAATTCCGGTTGGCCACGGCCAGGTCCGGCTTGCCATCGCCGTTGAGGTCCGCAAGCGACACGGAGAAGGGACCACTCCCGGTGGTGAAGTCTTGCTTGGCCGCAAAGCTGGGCGCGGTGGCGCCTGTCGCGGTCGTGTTCAGCAGTACCGACACTGTGCTGGAATAGAAGTTGGCCACGGCCAGGTCCGGCTTGCCATCGCCGTTGAGGTCCGCAAGCGACACGGAGAAGGGACCACTGCCGGTGGTGAAGTCGTGTTTGGCCGCGAAACTGGGCGTGGTGGCCCCCGGTGTGGTCGTGTTCAGCAGCACCGACACCGTGTTCGACGAATAGTTTGCCACAATCAGGTCCGGCTTGCCGTCGCCGTTGAGGTCGCCCAACGACACGCATCGCGGACTGCTGCCGGTGCCAAAGTCTTGCTTGGCCGCAAAGCTGGGCGTGGTGGCCCCCGGTGTGGTCGTGTTCAACAATACCGACACCGTATTGGAATTCCGGTTGGCCACGGCCAGGTCCGGCTTGCCATCGCCGTTGAGGTCCGCAACCGACACGAAGAAGGGACCGCTGCCGGTGGTAAAGACTTGGTTGGCCGCGAAGCTGGGCGTGGTGGCCCCCGGCGCGGTCGTGTTCAGCAGTACCGACACCGTGTTCGACGAATAGTTTGCCACAACCAGGTCCGGCTTGCCGTCGCCGTTGAGGTCCGCAAGCGACACGGAGTAGGGACCACTGCCGGTGTCGAAGTCTTGCTTGGCCGCAAAGCTGGGCGTAGTGGCCCCCGGCGCGGTCGTGTTCAAAAACACCGACACCGTGTTGGAGCCAGAGTTCGCCACAACCAGGTCCGGCTTGCCGTCGCCGTTGAGGTCCCCCATCGACACGGAGAAAGGAAGGCCGGCGGTGGTGAAATCTTGCTTGGCCGCCAGGGAGACCATCGGGGGCGCGATGACAAACAGCGAGCCCGTTACGTAACTGATGGTGTAATCCGGATCGACCGCGCCGCCGACGCTGATCGGATAGATCGAGATGGGACTGGACGCGGTGGCCGTGGTCGTAATCGTTGGCAGCGTAGTGAGGTTGGCCGACGTCTCCCCGTTGACGAATCCGCTATAGGTGGCCGTCAGCGTCGGCAGGGCTGCCCCGTAGACCGCCGTTTGGTTGTCGGTCTTAATGCTGAGCGCCACCGGGGTGATGGTGAAGGCGACCGGGGCGCTGTCGGCGCTGGCGTAATAGGGGTTGTTGCTGGTGTAGTGGGCCACCACGGTGTAGCTGCCCGGGTCCTTCGGGGCGCCGCCCAGCGGCGTGGCTCCGAGGTAATAGGTGTACGACAAGGAGGCGGCGCCGAAGTTGGCAATGACGCCATCGGGCGGCAAGCCGGTGACCGTGGCGTTGGTGGCGGCGAATGCCGAGCCGTTGTAGGGGCCGCCATTGTCCGTGACGGTGACGGTCGGCAGCGCCAGCTCGACGCTCGTGTTCAATAACGCCGACACCGTGTTGGAATTAGCGTCAGCCACGACCAGGTCCGGCTTGCCGTCTCCGTTGAGGTCACCCATGGACACGGAGACGGGCGAACTGCCGGTGGTGAAGTCTTGCTTGGCTGCAAAGCTGGCCGTGGTGGCCCCCGGCGCGGTCGTGTTCAGGAGCACCGACACCGTGCCGGAACCCGAGTTCGCCACGGCGAGGTCCGGCTTTCCATCGCCGTTGAAGTCTCCGAGCACCACGGATGTCGGCCAAGTACCGGTGGTGAAGACTTGCTTGGCTGCAAAGCTGGCCGTGGTGGCCCCCGGCACGGTCGTATTCAACAGCACCGCCACCGTGTCGGGATTATGGTTCGCCACGACCAGGTCCAACTTGCCGTCGCCATTAACATCCCCCATGGACACGGAAGTGGCATAGCTAGCGGGCAAATTGCTGATGACGAAGTCTTGCCTGGGCGCGAAGGTGGGCGTGGTGGCCCCCGGCGCCGTCGTGTTCAACAGCACCGATACCATCGTAGAATGATAACTGTAACTAGAGCTGGCCACGACCAAGTCCGACTTGCCGTCACCGTTGAGGTCCCCCAACGATACGGCGAAAGGACTCCAGCCGGTACTGAAGTTTTGCTTGGCCGCGAAGCTGGGTGTGGTGGCCCCCGGCGCCGTCGTGTTCAATAGAACCGACACAGTGTCGGAACCGGCATTGGCCACGACCAGATCCGGCTTGCCGTCGCCGTTGATGTCCCGTATCGACACGGCGATGGGCCATTCGCCGGTGGTGAAGTCCTGCTTGGCCGCAAAGCTGGGTGTGGTGGCGCCCGGCGCGGTCGTGTTCAACAGCACCGAGACTGTGTTGGAAGTCTCGTTCGCCACAACCAAATCCGGCTTGCCGTCGCCATTGAGATCGCCCAACGAAACGGAAATGGGATACGTGCCGGTAGTGAAGTCCTGCTTGGCCGCAAAGCTGGGCGTGGTGGCCCCCGGCGCGGTCGTATTCAACAACACCGATACCGTGTTAGAATCCAGGTTCGCCACGGCCAAGTCTGGCTTGCCGTCGCCATTGATGTCGCCCAACGTTACGGACTCGGGATGTGTGCCCGTGGTGAAGTCTTGCTTGGCCGCGATGCCGAACGCGCTGACCCACGGCGTCGTGTTCAAGAGCACCGACACCGTAGAGGAATTCCAGTTGGTCACGGCCAGATCCGGTTTGCCGTCGCCGTTGAGGTCCCCCACCGACACGGACCCGGGATTCGTGCCGGTTGTAAAGTCTTGCTTGGCCGCAAAGCTGGGCGTGGTGGCCCCCGGCGCGGTCGTGTTCAAGAGCACCGACACCGTGTTGGAACCATAGTTCGTCACGGCCAGATCCGGTCTGCCGTCGCCGTTGAGGTCCCCCACCGACACAGATCCTGGACTGCTGCCGGTGGTGAACTGTTGGTCGAATGCGAAGCTGGGCGTGCTGGCCCCCGGCGTGGTCGTGTTCAACAACACCGACACCGTGTTGGAGTACCGGTTCGTCACAACCAGGTCGGGCTTGCCGTCGCCGTTAAGGTCCGCCAAACGCACGGAGACGGGTCCACTGCCGGTGGCGAAATCTTGCTTGGCCGCGAAGCTGGGCGTGGTGGCCCCCGGTGTGGTCGTGTTCAGCAGCACCGACACCGTGTTGGAGTACCGGTTCGTCACAACCAGGTCGGGTTTACCGTCGCCGTTGATGTCCCCCAACGACACGGATTGGGGCCAAACGCCGGTGGCAAAGTCTTGTTTGGCCGCGAAGCTGGGCGTGGTGGCCCCCGGCGCGGTCGTGTTCAGGAACACCGAAACGGTCTCGGAATTAATGTTTGTCACAACCAGGTCCGGCTTGCCATCGCCGTTGAGATCCCCTATCGCCACCGTAATGGGATTGGTGCCGGTGGCAAAGTCTTGCCTGGCCGCAAAGCTGGGCGTGGTGGCCCCGGGCGCGGTTGTGTTCAAAAACACCGACACCGTGTTCGAATTAGAGTTCGCCACGACCATGTCCAACTTGCCGTCGCCGTTCAGGTCCCCCAACGACACGCAGGAAGGACTCGCGCCGGTGGTGAAGTCTTGCTTGGCGGCAAAGGTGGGCGTGCTGGCCCCTGGCGCGGTCGTGTTCAAAAACACCGACACCCTGCTCGCGCTCTCGCTGGCCACAACCAGGTCCCGCTTGCCGTCGCCGTTGAGGTCCCCCAACGATACGGAGGTGGAATCGATGTTTGCGGAGATATCTTGCTTGGCCGCAAAGGAAACAAACGGGGCTGGCGACAACAACCGCCGATCCTCCAACATCTCCAGACGTAACGCGCGGGCCGGCAGCCCCAGGAAGGGACGAGCCTCCGGCCGCGCCCGCCGCCGGTTATGACCGCGTGAGCGAGCCTTCACCGAGCGAGTAGACCTCTTGCGAGACATGGCCAAGCCCTCGTGTTGGGACCAGCCGGACTGGTCTAAAGTGTGCCCTCGTCGTCAACGGCCAGCACCCGCTGGATATCGTCGTTTTGCAATCCCAGCGCCATCGGCCGCGCTACGCCCGGCAGCATGGCCGCGTCGTACAGTTCGGTGACTTCCCCTTCCAACCGCAGCCAGTGCACCACGTCGCCGCTCTCCAGATCAATCACGTGCAAGCCGCACTGTGGCTGGGCGTTGCGGCGGTTGAGTTCGTCCTGCAAGGCCAAGCCGCCGAAGGTCGCATCGTGGCGGGGCCGCGAAAGGCCCACAACCGCATAGTTGCCCACGAACGTCAGGCCGCGGAGATAGCCGGGGCAAAACGTCAGCGGCACGAAGCACCCCTTCTCCAGATCCACGTGGCCGAAATAGCCCGTGCCCGAGTTCAACACCCAGAGCCAGTTGCGGTAGAACCGGGGCGAGTGGGGCATCGACAGGCCCGTGGCGACAATCTGGTTGCTACGCACGTTGACGACGCAGCCCCCATCGCGTCGCTGGTCGCGCCATCCATCGGTCACATCGCTCTGCGATACGGCGGTCACATAGGCGACCCGGCCGTTGACCAGCGCCAAGCCGTTGAGATGGCAGCGATCTTGCGCGACCAGTTTGCTCACGAACGGCGGCCGCCATAACGGCTTGAAACTGAACCGGCTGCTGAGCGTGGCCAGACAGCTAAACGCCGTGTTAACGAACACCACCCGGCCGCTCTGCTCGATCACCAGATCGTGCATGTCAACGTCGCCGGTGGTGTAGGCCTCCCGGGGCACATACAGGGCGTCGTAGCCCTCATGGAGGTGGCCAGGCCGGAGCGCGTTCTCCAGCCGCCAAAGCTGGTACAACGAACTCATCCAGATCGTCTGGCCGTCGGACCAGAGCCCCATGCAACGGCTGAAGGTGCGTTCGAATACCGAGAAGCGGTCGCCGACTTGCCGACCCACGAGAAACAGTTTACCGAGTTGGTACGTGGTGAACGCCAGACTCGTGTTGTGTTCGGCCAGCCAGACCGACAAGTGCCGCGAGCCCAAAACTTCTAACCAAGGCCGCTCGGGCGGCGCAGCCTGTTCGCTTCTCACGGTCATGACCTCGTTCATACGCGTCTTCGCTGCCTTCCGTTTCCGGTGGTAACAGCGTAGGCGGTGAAAGGCACCCCCGATTATACTGAATACCCCCACATTTGCCAACAACTTTGCTTTCAAACTGGTATAACCCGACATTTCCCATTTGACATACCCAAAAGGCGAAATGCAATACTTTGCACCCGAAAGGTACTATTCTGTAGCAGGGGTCGGAGATCAGTGGCCCGTGGCCACTGGTCGGGGGGGCGGTCCACGTAGGGCGTGAACGAGAGACGCAGAGACGCGGTGAGGGAGACACGGAGACGCGGTGACGCGATGAAGTGCGAATAACTTGATCCTGCGTCCCACTTGCCCGCTTGCCGGGCCAATCTATGATGATGACGTGAAAGCCATGCTTTTGCGCCACATCGCGCCCGTCGAATCCGGCCCTCTGGAACTTGCCGATCTGCCCATTCCAGAACCGGGGCCGGGCGAAGTGCGGCTGCGAGTCCGCTGCTGCGCCGTCTGCCGCACCGATTTGCATGTGATCGAAGGCGATCTGCCGCAAGCGAAGATGCCGATTATTCCGGGCCATCAGATCGTTGGAATCGTGGACAAGTTGCGAAAGGCGGAAGGCGGAGGGCGGAGGGCGGACCAACGGCTGCTGCAAGTCGGCCAGCGGGTGGGCGTGGCCTGGCTGCGGCATACGTGCGACGCGTGCGAGTTCTGCACTTCCGGACGCGAGAATCTTTGCGAGTCGGCCCGCTTCACCGGCTATCATGCCGACGGAGGCTACGCGGAGTATGCCGTGGCGCCGGCCGACTTCGTCTATGAGCTGCCTCCGGCCTTCAGTGACATCGAGGCCGCCCCGCTGCTGTGCTCGGGCATTATCGGCTATCGGGCGCTGCGGCGATGCAATCTGCCGCCGGGCGGAAAGCTGGCGCTGTACGGCTTCGGCTCGTCGGCCCACGTGGTGATCCAGATCGCGCTGAAGCGCGGCTGCCAGGTGTATGTAGTCACTCGCGGCGAGAACCATCGCGCGCTGGCCCGGCAGATGGGCGCGGTTTGGGTGGGCGAAAACGCCAGCGAGATGCCGGTGAAGGTTCACAGCGCGATCATGTTCGCGCCTGCCGGCGAGTTGGTTCCGCCGGCGCTCGAGTCGCTCCAGAAGGGCGGCACGCTCTCGCTGGCCGGCATCTACATGACGCCCATTCCGCAGATGGACTACGAGCGCTACGTATTCTACGAGCGCGACATCCACTCGGTCACGTGCAACACGCGGGCGGACGGCCGCGAGCTGTTGGCCGAAGCCGCCGCCATCCCCATCCATCCGCACACGACCGTCTATGCGCTGGCCGATGCCAACCGTGCGCTACAGGACCTGAAAGGCGACCGCATCAGCGGCACGGGCGTGCTGGTCATCAGCGACTGAGCTTCACAGGCTCCGCAGCAACTCGATGGCTTCCGTGGCAACTTGCTCCCCCGCTCCGGGAGCGAAGCGGCTGCTTTGCACTTCGTAGCCGCCTTCCTCGTAAGCCGAGCGGATGGGCAGATAGCCGGCGGCGCCGTTGCAGTGGGTAATCACCAGCGTATGCTGGAAGGGCGACCCTTCCTTGATCGCGGTGCCGATTTCGTTGAACACCTCGGCCCCCAGGCCGATGACGCCCACCTCGCCGATGTGCGCGGCGGTGAGCACAAGCGGCACGTCGGCGGCCGCGGCGTCCGCCCCGCGCGGCTTGCCGGGCAGCATGACGGTTTTCATGGCCGTTTTGATCGGGCAATTGACCGCCCCGTTGCGAATGCGGTTCGAGGTCTGGACCACCTCCTCGCCGAGCATTGCGCCCAGCAGCAGCGGCTCGGGAATCCAGCCGTCGGCCGTTTCGAACTTCGGCAGCACGCGGAACCAGGGATCGATGTTGCCCGAGGCACCGGCGAAGCCCGGAGCGATCACGCCGTGGCCGAGATACTTTTCGAGGAACTGCTCCGCGTTGCCGTGCACGTCGCCGGTGATCTGGTAATTGGTCTGTCCCATGGCCGTGCTATGGGTCGCATAGGCGAAGACAACGGCCAGCGTTTCGCCGCTGCCCGGTTGCGAGACCCGCAGCACCTGCACTTCCTTATCGGTCGGCCCCTCGGGGTTGCGGCCCAGCGCGATGATAGGCTTGCCGCCCTTATCCAATCGCGGCTCGCGGCGGTTCACGCCGACCGGCGACCAACCGATGCCAACGCCCAACTGAACGGACGTCAGGTGCGCGATGGCGTCCTGGACGACGTTGACCAATTGGTTTTGCAGCGTTTGCGTGTATTCGACGTTGCTGGCCGGGCCTTTTTCGGCGTCAAGCGTGAGGTTTGGCCCGCCGTGCGTGTGGATCGCCGCAAGAAACAGTTCCGACGGCTGGAGCTCGCACTTGGCGAGGATCGCCTTTCGCATGGCCTCGGCGGTTTCGCCGTAAAAGCCGATCAGATCGGCGGAAACCAGCACGAGGCGTTTCCCGTCCTGTTGGAAGGCGATGGCCCGGGTCGAGAGCGGATCGTGGACGCCTTGGGAGAGATCCTTGCGAGCGGCGTATCCGGCCATCGTGACGGGCTTGGTGGGCGTGATATCGCGTTTGGCCACGCCGGCCTGGAGTTGGCCCTGCTCGTCCGCGGCCGCGGCAACCTGGCAGAAGAGGAGCCCGGCGAGAACGAACCCCGGGAGAAACTTCATCGTGGACCTTGGCAGCGCGACACAACGAGGTCCCAACTGTCGAATCCCGCGCCGTTGCGGCGCTCGGCTCATTGGAAACATGGCTTCGACCCCTTGAAATGATTTTGCAGGGAAAGGCATTGACGCAACGCTATTCTAGCAGGCCGCGGGGCCGTTGTGCCAGAGGCCGGCGTGGCCGGGGTTTCTTTACGCCACGATCTCGCGGCGGCGTTTCAGGTAGTCCCAGAGCACGTAGCGGTCGAGTTCCTTGCCGGCGGTGAAGAAGACCCGGCCCCGCGTCGACTCGGCCAGCCGATAGGCGAACTGCACGTCTTCGTGCGATTGGGCCCAGTTGGGCAGGAGGAAGATGTTGATCGTGATTCCTTCTCGCTGGCAGAGATGGCCCTCTCGCAGGGTCGCCTCTTCGGTTGCGCGGATCGCGGCGGATAGAGCAGGTAGAGATACTTGCCCTCGAAGTGGGCCGTGGGCAGGCCGTCGGTGATCAGGATCACCTGGCGGTTGGGCGTGTCCTGGGCCGACCAGGTAGCGGCGGGCCAATTGCAGGCCCTGCTGGATGTTGGTGAAATGGGCCGGCACGCGATACTCGCTCACGTCGGGATTGCTCATGTCGACCCGCAAACGGACCACCGGATCGTCGATCGACACCGGCTTGGGCAGCAGCGAGACGATCTCGCTATAGGGCCGCGGCTTGGCGAAGGTGTAGATTTCGATGAACTGCAAGTAATCGCCCGGATACTCGCCGGTGGATCAGCCCTGCAAGGCCAGGCCCATCCGTTTCACGTCGATGTACAGGCCGTTGTAGCGCATCGAGCCGCTCATGTCCAACAGCACCACCGTGGCGCACTTGGGCGTGTTGCGGGTGCGATGCACCAGGATATCTTCGGTCTTCATCCGCACGGGCAATCCCGGCCCGTTGCGGAGCATGGCGTTGATCAACGAGCCGGGGATGTCCATGTCGTGCAGCGAGTCGCCGAACTCGTAGGGCCGCGTCTGCTGCAGTTCGACGGTCCCCTCGCCCGACCACGCCTGCTCGTGCCGGCCGGTCCGCGAGGCCTGGAGGTCGCTGAAAATCCGGTCCAAGAGCCGCCCTTGGAACAAGCCGATACGCCTTGGGCGTCAGCTCGTAACCGCGGGCGTGTCGCGCCAATCCCTGCTGCTCGGCCAGGTCGCGGAGATACTCCTCGATCTGCCGGGCGAGCCGATTGAGTTGTTCGATGTCGCCCGGGTCGGCGTACTCGGAGAGGGCTTCCATGTCGATCACGCCGATCTGCGCCGTCTTGGCCGCCTCCTCCAATTGCTTCAGCAGCCGATCGATCGTTTCCAACTCCTCCTTGATTTCCAGGGCCTGCGGGATGGTCATCGGCGTGCGGCCGGTGAACTCGTACTTGGCCGCCAACTCGTCGACCTGGTACTTGTCGCCCAATTCGGCCACCAGCCGCAGCAACTGCCCGGCGAGGCGGCCGCGCTCGTCTTCGACGTGATACCAGAGCCGCTCCAGGTCGTAAGAGTTGCTCCTGCTTGCGATGGCCTTGCTGGAAGCGCTCGGCCAGTGCGGGCGGCGGCTCGATCTGCGCGGGCCGAGCGGCCGGAATCGCCGGGCCGCCGCCTGCGCCACGCCGTCGGTCTCGTAGGTTTCCAGGATCTTCCGCTTCCGCTCGCGAAGCATGGCCATCAGGGCTTCCAGGCTCGGACCCAGGCCGGCGATCTGGCTGGGGATCGAGCTGCACGGCCCGGGCCAGCTCCTCCTCGCTCAACTCGCGCAAATCGCCGTAGGCCAGCATGTGCTCGAAGGCCCCGGAGAGGACGTCGGGAGGCGGCTGCCGCGGGCTGGGCAAGTGTTGCGGATCGTATTTCTGATAGGTGTGGATGATGCCGCCGACGGGGCTACGGGATTTCATAGACGATCCTCCCGTGCGTTTGCGAGCGGGAGATGCGCTCGGCGGCGTGCAGCCCGGCCAGCACGAACTCGACGCAACTGGCCCGCATCGCCGGGCTGCTGGAGGCGTTGACCTCGAACGCCTTTTCCCAGGCGGGCGGAACCCGCTTCAGCCGCTGGGCATACTGCTCCGACGGCAGCAGATCGCCCACCTCGACCTTCACTCCCTTGGCGAAAATTTCGGCGATCTCGTCCAGTCCGTGCCGGTCGACGTATTCGGAGAACACGTTGCTGATGGCCTCGGCCAGCATCGCGTCGAGCACCTGCCGCTCGGTCATCTGGTGGCTGCTCATGAGGTCCAATTCGAGCTTGCCCAGCGAGGTGGAGTAGAGGTGGCCCAGATCGCTGATGCGGGGCACGGCCGGGCGCTCGCCGAGCATGGCCCCGCGCTGCCGGGCGCTGGCCACCATTCCCCGATAGTTGGCGATGCTCAGCCGGGCGCTGACGCCCGACTGCTGGTCGAGATATTTCGACCGCCGCGCGACCATGCTCAACTCCTCGACGATTTCGCGCATGAAGTAGGGCACCAGCACGGGGAACTCGCCGTCGAGGTCGATGGCCGCCTCTTGCTCGATGATTTCGATGCCCGTGGCCCGATCGTGCGGATAATGGGTGTGGACCACCGAGCCGATGCGGTCTTTCAGTTGCGGAATGACCTTGCCGCTGCGGTTGTAGGTGGCCGGATTGGCCGAGAAGAGCACGAGCACGTCGATGTCGAAACGCACCGGGTAGCCGCGGATTTGCACGTCGCGTTCTTCGAGGATGTTGAACAGGCCGACTTGAACCAGTTCGTCGAGTTCGGGCAGCTCGTTCATGGCGAAGATGCCGCGGTGCATGCGTGGAATCAGCCCGAAGTGGAGCGCTTCCTCGGCCGACATGCTGGCGCCGCCGGCCAGCCGGGCGGGATCGATTTCGCCGATCACGTCGGCAAACTTCGTGCCCGGCGCCAGCCGCTCGGCGTAGCGGTTGTCGCGCGGCCACCAGGCGATCGGCACGCGGTCCTCGGGCAGCTCGGCCAGCATCTGCCGGCCGGCGGCGGTGATCGGATGGTAGGGGTTTTCATGCACGGGACAGCCGGGAATGTCGAGATAGGGCAACTCCGCATCAAGGAACCTGGCGAGCAATCGCATCAGCCGGCTCTTGGCCTGCCCCTTCTCGCCCAGGAACAACAGATCGTGGCCCGCAATCAGACCGATGTTGATTTCGGGGATGACGGTGTCCTGATAGCCGATGATGCCGGGAAAGAGGTCCTCGCCGTGCGAGAGCGCGTGCATGAAGTTGTCGTACATTTCCCGCTTCACCGGCTTGGAGACCCAGCCGCTTTCGCGCAGCTCACGGAGAGTGGTCGGTCGGGTGAGAGTTGCCGTGGCCATCGAAGTCTCTTCCTATGTTCCTGCGTGCCCTGCCGATTCCACCGGGGTGCTGCTCCGATCGCTTAATTCTAACGCCCAGAGGCGGCAAGCCAAGCGCCCGCAAGCTGGCACGGCGCGGCGAAGTCCTACGTCGAGGGGGACGGCCGTGTGACAATTCGGAGCAATTTGAGCATGCGTGGGGTATTCGAATCGATTATACTTTCTCCCAGGCCGGACCATGACAGGATTTGGAATCCCATGAGACGTCACAGGCAATCTGTTTCTGCGAGCCGCCGCACGAACGTGCCGCCGGGCGGCCCATCTTCCAACCGCAAACGCAGCGGGCCGTTCAACCGAAGCCGCGCCAATGTCCCCGTGGTGGGCGATCCTGCTGGCGGCCGTGCTGATCGTGGTGGCCGCCAGGACTGCTTTTAGCAACAGCCTCGCCTGCCCGTTCATCTTCGACGACCTCGCCGCCATTGCGGGAAACCAAAGCGTCCACCACTTGTGGCCGATCTGGAAAACGCTCTGTCCACCACGAAATGGTGAAACTGTCACTGGCCGGCCGCTACTGAATCTTTCGCTAGCGATCAACTATGCGATCAGCGGAAGCGACGAGCGGAGCTATCATGAGTTGAATCTGGCAATTCACATTCTCGGAGCCCTGTTGCTACTGGGCGTCCTGCGACGCACGTTCCTGCAGCCGACGATGCGCGACCGGTTTGGGGCCGCGAGCCTCCCTCTGGCGTTCTTGATCGCCCTGCTTTGGGCGGTCCATCCGCTGCAAACCGAGTCGGTCACCTACATCGCGCAGCGGGCCGAGTCGCTTGTGGGGCTGTTCTATCTTCTCACGCTCTACTGCTTCATTCGCGGCGCGGAAGGGGACAGTCCCATTTTCGCTGACACGAAGATCGGGACAATCCCCACTAATCGCGGCGCAAGCGAGGAGGGTTCGGGCCCGGACATTCATCATTCATCATTCATCATTCATCGTTCATCATTCATCGTTCATCATTCTCCCACCCTTTGGTACCTCGCCTCTGTGGCGGCCTGTCTGTTGGGCATGGCCAGCAAGGAAGTGATGGTCTCCGCCCCGCTGATCGTGCTATTGTACGATCGAACGTTCTGTGCCGGCTCGTTCGGCGAGGCTTGGCGGCGCCGCTATGGGTACTATCTGGCCTTGGCCGGCACGTGGTTGTTGTTGGGTTGGCTTGTGCTATCCATGAGCACCCTTGGCACCGCGTTCGGGCCCGGGACCCAGGAGTTCAGATGGTGGTCGTACCTGTTGACACAGCCAGGCGTAATCGTCCGTTACCTGCGCCTGGCGTTGTGGCCCACGGGATTATGTCTGGACTATGGCTGGCCGCCCGCTCAGACGGTGAACGAAGTCCTTGGGCCGGCGATCTTGGTGGTGGGCCTGTTGGTTGCCACGCTCTGGGCTTTAGCCAAACGGCCGGCCTGGGGATTTCTCGGAGCGTGGTTCTTCGCGATCCTTGCGCCGTCGTCAAGTTTTTTGCCCCTCGGTCAGGCCGCCTTCGAGCATCGCATGTACTTGCCGCTGGCGGCGGTAGCGACGGGACTGGTCATGGGCGGATTTCTGGCCGGCCGCTGGCTCGTTCGTCACAAGGCAATTTCGCCGGTGGCGTTCGGGCTCTCGAGCGTTTTCTTGGCGGCATTGGCAGCCATCATGCTGGGAACGTGCACCTTCCAACGCAACCTGGACTATCGGAGTGTGTTCTCGGTGTGGGAAGACACGGCGGCCAAAGCCCCGGATAACGCTCACGCCCAGGATGGCTTCGGTTTTGCGCTCGCGCAAGTGGGAAGATTCGACGAGGCGATTGAGCATTATCACAGGGCCCTGGAAATCGGGCCCGACAAGGCCGTGGTCCACAACAGTCTCGCGGCGGCTCTAGTCAAGAAGGGCCGGGTGGACGAAGCGATGCAGGAATTTCAACGGGCCACGGAAATCGACCCCAACTGTGCTGGAGCCTACTACAACATGGCCATTCTTCTCATGCGTCAGGACCGCGTGGACGAGGCGATCGGCCGTTTCACCAAGGCGGTGACGGCCAAGCCTGATTACACGGAAGCGCACTGCAAATTCGGCATGGCCTTGGCCGGTTGTGGACGTCTCGAGGAGGCCATGGTCCATTACCAGACGGCGTTGGACCTCGAACCGAACGATGCCGAAGTCCACAACCATTTCGGCGCGGCCCTGGTGGAGTGCGGACGGATCGACGAGGCGATTGCCCACTTCCGCAGGGCGCTGGAGATCAAGCCCGATTATGCGGAGGCGCGGCGAAACCTGGCCATCGTTCTCGACCGGCGGAAACGCACGGATCATTGAGTCCTGCATTACTGCCGGAACGAGGGCCTGTGAAACGAGCCCGTTTTCCCGGGAGAAAACGCTGGAATTGTTCCGCAATCAACAGCGGAACCAATCGATGGCTTGCGCAAGGAATTGGAAATCGATCGATGACACGTCGGAACCGTCGCTCCAAGCCGGCCGCGTCGCAGAACTCACAGCGACATCCGCTCGCAGCCGGGCGTCCGGCGACGACCGCGGCTCGATCTTGGGGAACAAGGGACTGGTGTTTCGTAACCCTCTTAGTGGTCGCGGTCTTCCTGGTTTACCAGCCGGCTTGGCACGGAGGACTCCTCTGGGACGATGACGCACACATTACCCACCCCGAACTGCGGTCCTGGTACGGGCTGTATCGGATCTGGTTCGACGTGGGGGCTACACAGCAGTACTATCCCTTGTCGGAGACCGCTTTCTGGGTGCAGCACAAGCTGTGGGGCGATGCCATGTTGGGGTATCATTTGGTAAACATCGCCTGGCACGCCCTGACAGCCGTGCTGGTGGCGCTGGTGCTGCGGCAGTTGAAGATCCCCGGGGCCTATCTGGCGGCGGCCATCTTCGCCCTGCATCCGGTGCATGTCGAATCGGTGGCCTGGATCACGGAGCAGAAGAACACGCTTTCGGCCGTGTTCTACCTGGGCGCCGCGCTGGCCTACCTGCGGTTCGACCAGAACCGCGGCAGGACCTGGTATTGGGGGGCGTTGGGGCTTTTTGTCCTGTCGTTGTTGAGCAAGATTGTCACGGTGACGCTGCCCGCCGCCCTGCTGGTGATCTTCTGGTGGCAGCGGGGAAGGTTGTCGTGGCGGCGGGACGTGCTGCCGCTTATGCCCTTTTTCCTCATCGGCGCGGTGGCGGGCGTGTTCATTACCTGGACGGAGCGGAAGCTGGTCGGCGCGGAGGGGCCGGACTTCGCGTTGACGGTCGTGCAGCGTTGTTTGTTGCCGGGGCGGGTGATCTGGTTCTACCTGGGCAAACTCTGTTGGCCCGCTGATTTGCGTTTCATGTATCCCCGCTGGGAGATCGACCCCGGGGTTTGGTGGCAATACCTGTTCCCCTTGGCGCTGCTGATGTTGGTGGGCCTGTTATGGCGGCTGAGTCGCCGGTGGCGCGGGCCTTTGGCGGGGCTGCTGTTCTTCGCCGGAACGCTCTTCCCGGCGCTGGGTTTCTTGAACGTGTATTGGTTCGTGTTTTCGTTCGTGGCCGATCATTTCCAGTACTTGGCCAGCTTGGGGATTATCGTGCTTGTGGCAGCCGCGGTGACATCGCTACTGACGCGCTGGAGGTTGTGGGAGCGGCCGGCGGGCTATGCGGCATGCTTGGGGTTATTGGCCATCCCGGCAAGTCTGACCTGGCAGCAAAGCGGCATGTACGCCAATGTCGAGATGCTCTATCGGAAAACCATCGAGCGAAACCCCGACTGCTGGATGGCCTACAACAACCTCGGCTACGCCCTGAAAAGGCGCGGTCAACTCGATGAGGCCATCACCCAGTACCAAAAGGCGATTGAACTCAAGCCCGACTACGTGGATGCGCACAACAACCTGGGCGCCGCCCTGAGCGACCGCGGCCAGGTCAACGAGGCGATAGCCCATTGCCGGAAGGCTCTGGAGATCAAGCCTGACTACGTACCTGCCCACTACAACCTCGGCGTCGCTCTCGTGAAGCAGGGACAGCTCGATGAAGCCATTCTACACGACCAGAAGGTCCTGGAAAGCAATCCCGAATTGGCGGAAGCTCACAACAATATTGGTGTGGCTCTGGAGCGGCGTGGTCGAGTCGACGAGGCGATTGCCCACTTCCACAGGGCGCTGGAGATCAAGCCCGATTATGCGGAGGCGCGGCGAAACCTGGCCATCGTTCTTGGCCGGCGGAAACGCACGGATTAAGCGGCGTCGTTACGCGCCGTTTTGCGGCGAGAACAGGCGGCGGATAAAGGCCGCATTGCGCCGCGCGTCGGCAACTTCGTCCTTGGAGGGACTGGGCGTTTCCATCACGATCCATCCCCGGTAGCCGATCTCGGTGATCGCCGCGGCGATGGGCTCGAACTTTACATCGCCCTCGCCGAGGTAATGCGGGCCGTCCTTGAAGTGGAAGCTGACGATGCGGTCGTTCAGCAGGCGGATTTCGCCGGGCACGTCGTAACCCATCACCGTCGTGTTGCCGACGTCGTACCAAACGCCGACGGCGTCCCTGCCGATCCGGTCGAGGACGTTGACCAGCACCGGGGCCGGGAGGTAGCTCTCGATGCCGAGTCGCACTCCGGCGGCTTTCGCCCTCGGGGCGGCCGCCTTGAGGCGTTCGACGACGACGTCCAGCTCGGCCTTCTTCACCTCCTTCTTGCCCTTCAGCAGGTTGCCCTTTGCGAAGAAGGCCACCAGGATGGACTTGGCCCCCAGGTCTTGCGCGGCGTCGATCGACTGTTCGAGCCAGGCCGGCCCGCGGGCGTCGCTGGCCAGCGGGCAGTTGTTCAACAGCGCCATCTGCAACGACGAGATGACCAAACCGGTTTCCTTCATCTTCTCCTTGTACTGCCGGCGGACGGCCGGATCGGCGATCTCGAGTTTATCGGCCGGATCGCCGACGCGGACCTCGGCGCCGTCCAGCCCCGCCTTTTTGGCGTCGTCCAGCCCGATCGAGCACGAGCCGATGCGGAACCCGCTGGCGGGCCCGTCGGCGGCACAACGCTGTGCCAGAAAATGCGGCAGCAGCGAGCCGGCGGCCAGTCCGGCGGCCGCCTGCTTGAGCAGTGTGCGACGGGGAAACGTCTTCCGAGCGTTCAGCGAATGGGGCAGCATGATTTGGTTCCTTATCGTTTTACCAGCACGCTTGGATCTTCTGGTGGTTGGTGCGGCGCCGCCTGGCGTTCGGCCAGTCTTGCCAGCACATAGGGACCTTCGGGAATCACGGCGAGCGTGGCCTCCGGGCCGTGGTCGATCAGCGCCGCGGCGACCGCCGCCTCGACGCTGGGGGCCGGCTCGACGAACAACCTGTGGAGCTGCTCGGGCGGCAGCCCGTCGCTCACCACCTTCACCCGCGCCCGGCGCCGCACCTTGGCCAGCTCTTCAAGCTGCCATTGGTCCATCCTGAAGTAGCTCTTACCCAGCACGCGTTCCATGAAGGCCTCCAGCGTCGGATTCTCGTCGAACAGACGTTGGAAATCGGGGCTGCCGATGCCTTCGCTAAGACTTGCCGCCAGGATGACGGTTCCGCCCGGCTTGACGATCGGCAGTGCTGCGACCATTCCTTTGACCGATTGATAAAAGGTGGCGTCGAGCGGATAACCGGCCGAGGTGGTCACCACGATGTCGGCCGCCGCGGGCAGCGTAGCGGCAACGGCCTGTTGGGCAAAGGCGACGCCGTCGAGAAAAGCGGCTTCCATCTCGCCGGCCACCACCCGCAGGACGCGCCGCCGGGCATCGATGATCGCGTTGACGATGAAATCGCAGCCCGCCATCCGGGCGATGGCCGTGTTCTCTTCGTGAACCGGGTTGCCGGCCAACTGGCCGCTCTGGGCGTTGGGGTGCTCGATGAATTGGGGCCCATGCCAAACGCGAACCGTCTCCAAGGCCGCCAAGCCGGGGCAGATCAACTTTCGTCCTCCGGAAAAGCCGGCCATGAAATGCGGTTCGATCAGACCGGTGGTAATCTTCAACTCGGCCTGCACGTAGCGGGAATCGATCCACACCGGCACGCCGCGACGGCTTTCGCCGAGGAACGTGTGCTGATCTCGCTGCCGCCCGAAATGGTTCTCGACGCGGTAGTTTTCGGCCACCAGCGGGCCGAGCATTTCGACGAGTTCCGCGCCTTGGTTTGGCCGATGCAAGCCGGTAGCCACCAGGATGAGAATGTCGTCGCGGGAAATGCCGGCGGCTTCCAGCATGTCGAGGATGGGCGGCAAGAGGACCTGGTTGGGCACCGGCCGCGTGACGTCGCTGACGACGACGCACGCATTGCGCCGCCCGCGGGCCAGTTCGCCAAGCGGCCGGGCGCCGATCGGCCGCGAAATGGCTTGCTGCACGGCCGCCTCGGGGTCGGTCACGGGCGCCGCCGGCCCAGCGCGAAGGCAGCCGATCAGATTGCGGTCGGGCAATTCCGCATCGAGCCCCGTCCGGCCGTATTCCAGGTGAACCCGCATCGCCCTTCAAGGTACTTGGCGTGCGGGCGGGTGTCAATCGGCCGGGTCCGACGCCGACGGATGGTTTTTTCTGTAGGCGACTCAAGAAAATGAAGAAACCCGCCTCGAAGCAGCGCGAAGCGGGTTTCTTCTACTCGTCGTACTACATAACATAAGGGAGGCACTTGCGACACTCAGTCGGCGCCGTCCTTCGCTCGGCATTTAACGCTTCGTATCAGCCCTCCCTTTCTTCTTCTTCCTTCTTCACGGGAATACTACGGGCAGTCGCCGGGCCGGCAAGGGGGGCCGGATATCGTCAAAAAACACGGAGAAAACCCCATGCGAAAATTGCCCGCCTCAGTGGACATCTGGTGTGAATGTTCTGTACGGTGTGTGAAACCCACGACAAGCCATGGTGCATAGTGCGTCTCACGCACCCTACGGATTGCGACGACGACGCAAAATCGAAGAAGGCCTACGTCCGCAACTGCTCCAACTCAGCCAGCCGAGTGGCAATCTGGCGATCGTCGGGAACCACCCCTCGCTGTCGATCGCCTTCGAACTCCCGTTCCAAGTCGGCCAGCGACTGTTTGATCTGGAGCAAGGCAGCGGGCGTAAGACGATCGATGAACAGGATGCCGTCGAGATGATCGTATTCGTGCTGCGCCGCGCGGCCGAACAAACCGTTCAACTCATGGCTCACATACTCGCCGTCGAGGTTGTACGCCGAGATGACGATCTTCTCCGATCGCTTCACCGGCGCGTAGATTTCCGGGAAACTCAGGCAGCCTTCCTCGGCCTCGACCTTGCCGCTGCGCTTGACGATCTCCGGATTGAGAAAGACGAATTCCTGGCCCTGGGTCGGATCGCCCTCGGTGTTGAGAATGAACAGCCGGTAGGGAAGATCGACCTGGTTGGCGGCCAGGCCAATGCCCTTCTGCTGATACATGAGGTCGAACATCTCGCGGACGATGCGTTTCAGTTCGCCATCGACGCGACGCAACGGTTTCGATTTATGCCGCAGGGCGGGGTGCGGATATTTGACAATTCGCAGCACAGGGCAACTCCGGCCGGGGTACACAACATTCAATTATAGGTGACTCCCGCCCGACCGCGAAGGGGTGCGCCGGGCACAGTAACGACGGCAACCGGCGGGGCGAGGCGGCGTTCCGAGCAGTGCGTGCCGCCTACCCCCAAGCCAGAGGGCCATCTCGTCTGCCGCCTCCCTTTACGCTATGATCTTTTTTTGCGATGGCTGATATTCGTCGGGTGCTCTTGGTGCAGTTGCCGATCCCGCCGGGCGGACCGGGGCCGATCGAAGGCAACACGCCACTGGCGGCGGCCTGCCTGAAGCTTTACGCCCGCCGCCAGGGCCTCGACGCGTCGTTCCAGATTGAGTTGCTGCCGTCTGCGCTGGCCGGTGCGTTGGGCGATCAGGCGCTGATCGAGGAAATATTCTCGCGCCGTCCGTGGATGGTCGGCTTCACGTGCTATCTGTGGAACATCGGACGCACGTTGTGGATTGCCCAGCGACTCAAGCAGCGCGATCCGGTGCTGCGAGTGTTGCTGGGCGGTCCGGAGATCACGGGCGACAACCAATGGGTTCTTCAACATCCGGCAGTCGATTTCGCCGCGCTGGGCGAAGGCGAAGCGACATTCGCGGAATTGCTAGCCCTGCTTGCCCGGCAAAGCGAGGTTTCGTCGCCGCTGGCCGGACTGTGGCAGGCGGGCCAGCCGTCGCCTGGGCTACAGCGACCTTTCTTGCCCGATCTCGATGCCATCTCGTCGCCGTACGTCGAAGGCATACTGGATGCAAGCCAGCCCCAGCCGATGCTGCTGGAAACCGTGCGAGGCTGCCGGTTCCACTGCAAGTATTGCTACTATCCGAAGGGCTGCGGCAACCCCCGTTTTCTTTCCAGCCGGCAGATCATCGCCAACCTGAACTGGGCCATCGACCACGGCGTGAAAGAGGTGGTACTGTTGGATCCGACGCTGAATCAGCGTCCCGATTTTGCCGACTTCCTGCGCTTGCTCGGCCGCGCGAATAGGCAACGGCAGCTATCATTTTCCGGCGAGTTGCGGGCGGAAGGGATCGACACGGACACGGCCCGGCTGCTTCGTCAGGCCAATTTCCACGAAGTGGAGATCGGGCTGCAATCGGTCGAGCCGCGGGCGTGGGAACTGATGGGCCGGCCTACGACGTTGGCGGCGTTTGAACAGGGCGTGAAAGCCGTTCTGGGTGAAGGGATCAAAGTGCAGGTCGATTTGATCCTGGGGCTGCCCGGCGACACGGTCGATTCCGTCCGCCGCGGCATCGATTTCCTCACCCGCACGCAAGCTTACACCGCAGTGCAGCTCTTCAATCTGTCGATCCTGCCCGGCACGGCGTTTCGGCAGGAAGCCGAGCGGTTGGGGCTCAAATATCAACCTTGGCCGCCTTACTACGTGTTGAAGACGCCGACGCTGGACATCGAGCAAATGCTCGGGCTCATGGAGGAGGCGCAGGATGCTTTTGGCATCGAGTTCGACCCGTTGCCGCCGCCGCGTCTCGAACCGTTCGACGAACCGTGCCAGCCCGGCTTTGGTTGCCGCATCGACTTGGACGCCGCAGACGTTGAAAACAGCGCCGCCGATCGCCGGCGGCTAACAGCCGCGGGAAATGGCGCCGACAAATTCCTCGCGATTTGCTTTACGCTGTGGCTCCGTTCGGCAGACTTCCGCCGGCGGCAAAAGCCGGCGGTCGAGCTGGTCAGCGGCTTGCTGAGCGACAATCCGCACACGACGCTGTTGGTAATTCTCGAGCCGACCGGCGACCCGGAGCTTCTCACGACCGAAACGCTCGGCGCACTGCTGTCGGCCTGCTATCAAACGACGAATTATCTCGACCGCTACTACAGCCTGCATCCCGGCCGGCTGTTGGGCTCGAAAAGGCTCTTTGTATTGCTGTCGTCGGCAATGCGGACCGATGTGCGAAGCACGTGGTGCGATGAAGTCGCCGACTACGCCATGCTGCTCTGGCAAGGCAACGAACAGATGCTGCCCCGTCGGCCTACCGCGGCGGGATGAACTGGACGCCGTTGCGCATCAGCGGCCAGGAAAATCGACCGCCAGCGACGACGACAGCCCGGCCGGGTCGAGCGACGGCACGGCCGGGTCGAGCGACGGCACGGCGATATCAGGCGCGGCGCATGGCAGCCTGGCCGCCTTCGGCGCGGTGCGGCAGCGGGTCACGTCGCAGGCCATTTCCAACTCGCGGGCCTGCTTGTCGGAGGTATACTCGAAACCGCATTTCTCATAGAGGTGTCGGGCACGGACATTGGTCGCATCGACGGGAAGCGAAATCTGCTGAAAGCCCAGTTCGTATGCCACGTCGATGCAGGCTCGCATCAATTGGCTGCCGACGCCGATGTTCTGAAAGCCGGGACATACGACCACCAGCATCTCGCACTTCCGCTGGTCAACGGGAAACAGCGCGGCGTGGCCGATGAGGCTCACGCGGTGGGCAAGGGCGACTACGTTCACGCCCATGTCGAGCATCTGCTCAACCCACTTGATGCAAGCGGCGTCTTTCAGCGGCGGCAGGCCCTGGAAGGAGTTCCGCGGCTGAAAATCGAGGTACATGTCAACCAGCCGCGGTCCGTCGTCGGCCGGCAGCAGCCGCAACTCGACCGGCAGACCGTTCGCGGCGTCAACTTGGCGGGGAAGACAGTCCAACAAAACGTCAACCAGAAGCGGCATGAGGCGACTCCTTGTTGTCAGCAAGCCACGAACAGTCTGACGCGTCACTTGTTTAACGGGCACGCGCAGGGGCACTCGTCCTGGCACCGTTCCTGGTTCCGTAGTGTGTCAGACCACGGCGGCCCCTAATCAACATTCGCTCATACGGGGGCCGGGCTTGATTGATCTTGGCGGCGGCGAGCGATTTTGCGCCCGCGGGACGACGAAATTGCCTGCCGGGCGGTTTCTGGCAACGGCGGCGGGGAAGTCGCCCCCCCACATTGGGCCATCAGGGGATGGAACGAATGGGCAGCGGACATGCGCCGCAAGCCGGGTTTTCGAGGCCCGATGGCGTCTTCGCTTCGGCATCCGTCGCTCTGCCAAATACGCATGGTAGAAATTTCCTCCCCATCGAAGAAACCTAGGCTTACAGTGTTGGCGCACAAGACAATGCTCGCCGCGCCGGCGCATGGAAGGGCAGCCATGAAAAAGCAGATTCTTATCGTGGACGATGATCAGCGCGTGTTGGACGCCCTGCGGCGCACGCTGCACGATCAGATGGACCAGTGGGCGGTGACGTTCGTCTGCCATCCCGAGGAGGCCTGGGAGAAGTTGTTGGAGACGGCGTACGACGCGGTGGTGACCGACGTCAAGATGCCCGGCATCAGCGGCTTCGACCTGCTGGAGCGCATCCGGCAGAACGACCAGACCAAAAACATTCCCGTGGTGGTGCTCACCGGTCTGAGCGATCGCGACCTGAAGGAGAAGGCGCTGGACGGCGGGGCCATCGATCTGCTGAACAAGCCGGTGGCCGGCCGCGAGTTGATCGCCCGCCTGCGGAACGTCCTGCAGTTGAAGTCGTCGCAAGACGATCTTCGGACGAACAACGATTTGTTGGCCGATAAGGTTCGCCGCCGAGACGTCGATCTGGCCCACTCGCGGCTGCGCGTGGTGTGCCGGCTGGGAATGGCGGCGGAATTTCGCGACCAGAACACAGGCAATCACGTGGTGCGGGTGGGTTGCTTCAGCCGCGCCGTGGCGGCGGCGATGGGCATGCCGCCGTCGTTCCTGGAGATACTGCTGCTGGCCGCCCCGCTGCACAACATCGGCAAAATCGGCATTCCCGACAGCGTGCTGTTGAAGCCCGGTTCGCTGAGCGACGACGAGTGGGTCATCATGCAGCGGCATTGCGAGATCGGCGAAAGCATCCTCCGCCGGCAGTCGAAGACGATGGTGCCCTTGTTCGACTGGTACGCCGCCGAAGGTAATTCGATGCGCGACGCCTTGCAGGGTGACGATCCGGTGCTGGAGATGGCGGCCACGATCGCCTTGACGCACCATGAACGATGGGACGGCACGGGCTATCCGCGGCGCCTGGCCGGCGAGCAGATTCCGCTGGAGTCGCGGATCGTAGCGATTGCCGACGTGTTTGACGCGCTCATGTCGAATCGTCCCTATCGTCCTGCGCGGCCTGAAGAGGAGGCTTTGACGATCATCGCCACGACGGTGGGTCGGCATTTCGACCCGCGTGCATGCCGCGTTCCTCCAAGCGATTCCTGAAATCCATGCCATCCAGAAGCGTTTTGCCGACGATGTGGCAGCCTTCCCGTCGGGCGAAGGAGCGACATCTTGAGCGAGCGAATTCTCTATATGGAAGACGACGCCGCGCAGGCTCGTCTGGTGAAGAAATGCCTGGAACGGGCGGGCTTCACCGTCGATATCGCCGCCGACGGCACGACGGGTTTGGCGATGGCGAGCACCGGCTCCTACGACGCCCTGGTGATCGATCAGACCATGCCGGGGATGAGCGGTTTGGGAGTCATCCGGGCGTTGCGGCTTGTCGGCCCGCTGCCTCCCACCGTGATGGTGACCGGCACCGGCGATGAGCAGATTGCCGTGTCGGCCATGAAGTCCGGAGCGAGCGACTATCTCGTCAAGGACCTCGGCAGCGGCTTTATCAACGTGCTGCCGCTGGTGGTCCGCCGGGCCATTGATCAAGAGCGCACGCTCTTGGAAAAACAGCGGATCGAGCGGGAACTGGCCGAGGCCCAGGGCATGAGGGCCATCGGCCAACTGGCGGCGGGAATCGCCCACGAAATCAACACACCTACTCAATACATCAGCCACAACGCCAAGTTCTTGCAGGGCGCCTTCACGGAAATCAACGGCCTGCTGGGCGCGTTCGAACGGCTGCTGAAGGCCGCCCGCGGCGAGGACGTCACCGACGATCTGCTCGACGAAGTGGAAGCAAAACTCCGCACGGCAAATCTGGGCTACCTGGCGGAGGAGATTCCACAGGCGATCCAGCAGTCGCTGGAAGGTTTGGATCACGTGACCAGCATCGTCGGGGCGATGAGGGAGTTCTCGCATCCCGGCACGAGGCAGAAAGAGCCCGTCGATCTGGCCCACACGATCGCGGGCGCGATCACCATCTCCCGCAACGAATGGAAACACGTGGCGGAGATGGTCACCGACTTCGATCGCGAGTTGCCGCCGGTCTGCTGCATGCCTGCGGAGATCAATCGAGTCGTGTTGAACCTGATCATCAACGCGGTACACGCCATTGCCGACGCCTCGTCCGGCAACGGCGATCGCAAGGGCGCGATCGCAATTCGCACGCGGCGCGACGGACCCTGGGCGGAACTCCGCGTTGAGGACAACGGCATCGGCATCCCGGAGGAAATCCGCCCCCGCGTTTTCGACCTCTTTTTCACGACCAAAGAGCCCGGCGCAGAACCGGCCAGGGACTCTCCATCGCCCGGGCGATCATCGTCGAGGGCCACGGCGGCACTCTTCACTTTGAAACCGAAGTGGGCCGCGGCACCACCTTCATTGTCCGCTTGCCGATTGACGGGCAAACCGAGGATGGCATGCAGCGGAACCGTCAAATCGAGTTCCGGCAGCCCTCATCCCCTGCCCGTCTCCGGGCACCGACCGAAAATTGGTCGGGAGAGGAGAGACCTGTCACGGCTTGATCGTTCTCTCGAACGGCCGGGATTTCTCGATCCATTTGCCGCCGGAAAGCGCGACCAATTGGGCCTTCACGCGCACCGCCGCTTTGTAGGCAATGTCGCTGGGCAATTGAACAACGCACGTTCCCTCCGCTTTGTCCCCCGTGCCGATCAGCTCCCAGACCGCCTTGCCGCCCGTCGGGTCTTCATAGGTTTTTCCCGAGACGGTTTTGCAGAGATCCGCTCCCTTGGCGGCGGCGTCTTTGAGGACGCCTTCCCTGATCCTTCTGGGCACTTGCTTGGTGTTGATGCCGACCACCAGCGCGTAGCCCTCGATGCGGGCATCCTTCTCCGTGCCGGCGGCGTCTTTGTCGGCAATCTCGACGACCACTTCGCAAAATGCCTTCTCGCTGCGGCGAATCTCGGCAATTTGGAAGGGCAAGGTCGTGACCTGCGAGGACGCCGTGAGTGCCGACGCCAGCACCAGCGCGGCCGCCAGCGCAACGATCTTCGTCTTGTCCATTGTGGCACTAAACCCGCTGGCGGGGCGTGTACTGTGTGTGTAGAAAGCGGTGCGACTTCTCGCCCAAGGGCTCGCCGAGGAATTCTTCGTAGAGCCGGGCGATGTCCGGGTTCTCGTGCGACTTGCGGAGCTTCTTGCCTTCGTCTTCGCGATAGATGGCCTCGATGCGGGCCTGGCGGACCTGGTTGTTCGTGTAGCGCGGCTGGCCGCCGCCGCCGATGCAACCGCCGGGACATGTCATCACTTCGACGAAGTGGTACTGCTTCGCGCCGGAGCGAATGGCGGCAATCACCCGCTGGGCATTGCCCAGGCCGTGGGCCACGGCCACGTTGAGCGTCTGGCCGTCGAGGAACTTCCACTCCGGCTTCGCGCCTTCGATCTTCAGCGAGGCCTCCTTCACGCCTTCGAGTCCCTCGACCGCGGCCACGTGCAACCCGGCCATCGGCAGTTCGCGCCCGGTCACCAGTTCGTAGGCCGTGCGGATGGCGGCTTCCATTACCCCGCCCGTATTGGCGAAGATGTCGGCGGCGCCGGTGGAAAAGCCCAGCGGGGCGTCCATTCCTTCGTCGGGCAAGCTGGCAAAGTCGATGCCGGCGGCGCGGATCATCTTGCCCAGCTCCCGCGTGGTGAGCACGATATCGACGTCGCGCGTGCCGCTGGCGTCCATCTCCGGCCGCTGGCACTCGAACTTCTTCGCCGTGCAAGGCATGATCGACACCACGACGATCTGCTCGGGCCGTTTGCCCAGCTTGGCGGCGTAGTAGGTCTTGGCCACCGCGCCGAACATCTGCTGCGGCGACTTGCAGGTCGAGAGGTTCGCCAGCATGTCGGGATGGAAGTATTCCATGAACTTGATCCAGCCCGGCGAGCAGCTTGTGAACATCGGCAAGGCCACCGGCTGCTTTTCGACCAAAGCCCGCTTCAGCCGGGCGAGCAACTCGTTGCCTTCCTCGACGATCGTCAGGTCGGCGGCGAAATTGGTGTCGAAGACGGCCCGGAATCCCAGTCGCCGCAGCGCCGCGACCATCTTGCCGGTCACCAGCGTGCCGGGCGGATAACCGAAGCATTCGCCCAGGGCCGCGCGAATCGCCGGCGCGGTCTGCACGATCACGTGGTTGTTGGAATTGTCGAGCGCCTTCCAAACCTCGTCGATCTGATCTTTCTCGATGATGGCGCCCACGGGGCAAACGGCCGCGCACTGGCCGCACTGCACGCAGGCCACCGTCTTCAGATCGTGATTGAACGCCGGGCCGATGACCGTCTCGAAGCCGCGGTCCTGGGGGAACAGGGCGCCGACGGACTGCGTTTCCAGGCAGACGCTCACGCAACGGCGGCACTTGATGCACTTGCCGCTGTCGCGCACCAGCGCCGGAGTCGAGACGTCGATCCGCTTGCGCGTCTTCTCGCCGTCGTAGGCCACCTCGCGGATGCCCAACTCGGCGGCCAGCGCCTGAAGTTCGCAATCTTCATTGCGGTCGCATGTCTGGCATTCGCCATGGTGTTCCGACAACAGCAGTTCCACGACCGCCCGGCGCGCCCGCGGACCCGCCGCGTGTTGGTGAAGACCTTCATGCCCCGGGCGACGGGCATCGAGCAGGAAGCCACCAGGTTCCGCGAGCCTTCCAACTCGACGACGCAGACGCGGCAGGCGCCGATCGCTTGCAGCCCTTCGACAAAGCACAGCGTCGGGATGCGGACGCCGGCCTTCTTCGAGGCCGCCAGGATCGTCGTTCCGGCAGGCACTTCCACCGGAATGTTGTTGATCGAAAGTTGAATCATGGCCGTTTTCCCGGTTCTTTATTTGTCTGCGGCGGCGTTGGCAAGATCCGCCACTCCGCGTTTGCCGTAGTCGCAGCGGAGGCAGCGGCCGGCCTGGCGAACCGCCACCGACTCGCACCACGGCTGCTCGACCTCGGCGAAATTGTTCCGCCGCCGCTCGACCGGAATCAAGTTCAGTTTTTCGCGCGGGGCGTCGGAAGGCTCGGCGTCGGGATCGAAGGCCGTGTCCACCTCATGCGCATCGCGCCAGAAGGCGTGGTTCGCGCCGGTGAGGTAGAGGTCGATGCCGACGGCCGCCCTTTCGCCGGCCGCCACGGCCTCGACGACCGAGGAAGGGCCGGTAACGGCGTCGCCGCCGGAGAAAATCCACTTCTCCGAGGTCTGTCCGGTGACGGGGTTGACGGCGATAAACGTCTGGTTGCGCGACTCCAATTGCACGTGATTGGTGATCTTCTGCAAGTCGAGCGTCTGGCCGATGGCCACCAGCACATGGTCGGCCTGGAGCACGAAGGCATCGCCGCCCTCTTCGGGCCGGCGGCGGCCGGAGCGATCGAACTCGCCCAACCGCATGGGCACGCACTTGATGCCCGCCACGCGCTTGCCCTCCAGGAGCACTTCCACCGGCGCGGTCAGCAGTCTCAGCGTCACGCCCTCGTGCTCGGCCTCCTCGATTTCTTCTTCGTAGGCGGGCATGGCCTCGCGGCTGCGGCGATAAACCACCGTGACGTTCTCCGCGCCAAGCCGCAGGGCGGTGCGGGCGGCGTCGATGGCCGAATTGCCGCCGCCGATCACCACCACATTCTTGCCCACCGGCACCGAGCCGCGGAGATTGTAGGTGCGGAGGAAGGAAAGCGAATCGGCAATGCCTTCGGCGTCGGCGCCGGGCATGCCGAGCCCCACGCCGCTCGGCGCGCCCACGCCCAGGAACACGGCGTCATATCCTTCCGCCCGCAACGCCTTGAGCGTCACGTCTTCGCCCAACACCATGTTGGTGAAAATCTCCACGCCCATGTGCTCGATCATGCGGACTTCGCGGGCGACGATCTCGCGCGGCAGCCGGTAGGCGGGAATCGCTTGAACGAGCATTCCGCCGGGCCGCGGCTCGGCCTCGAACACTTGCGGGCGGTATCCCAAACGGGCGAGGAAATAGGCGCAGGAAAGCCCTGCCGGGCCGGCGCCGACGATGGCCATCTTCCGCCTGGCGTTCTGCGCGTTTTCGCGGGCCTCGGGCAGTTGCACCGTGATCTCCTGGTCGACCATGAACCGCTTGATGCCGCGGATGGAAACCGGCGCATCGACCGTCGAACCGCCGGCACTTGTCTTCGCAGGTGTGGAAACACACCCGCGAGCAGACCGCGGCCAGCGGGTTCCGTTGGCGGTGCAGTTTCAGCGCATCGGCATAACGCTTCTCGGCCACCAAGGACACGTAGCCGGGAATATCGACGTTGGCCGGGCAGGCGCTGGAGCAGGGGGCATAGACCAGCGCAGCACAAACGCCCGCGCGGCAATGCTTATCGCGGATGTGCTCGACATATTCCTGGCCGAAGTGGCGGAGGGTGGAGAGCACGGGGTTCGGCGCCGTTTGGCCCAAGCCGCACAGCGACGTGTCTTTGATCATTTCGCCCAAGTCGATCAGCCGCTCGACGTCGGCCTCCTCGCCGTGCCCCTCGCAAATGCGGTTGAGGATTTCCAGCATCCGCTTGGTGCCGACGCGGCAGGGAACGCACTTGCCGCACGATTCTTCCTGCACGAATTCGAGGAAGAAGCGGGCGACGTCGACCATGCAACTATCCTCGTCCATGACGATCAGGCCGCCCGAGCCCATGATCGCGCCCAATTCGGAGAGCGATTCATAGTCCAGCGGCACGTTGAGGTGTTGCTTGGGGATGCAGCCGCCCGAGGGACCGCCGATCTGCGCGGCCTTGAACTCCTTGCCGTTGAGAATACCGCCGCCGACGTCATAGATCAGGTCGCCAAGCGGCATGCCTACCGGCACTTCGACCAGGCCCGAGTTCTTGATCGTTCCGGCCAGGGCGAAGACCTTGGTGCCCTTGCTGCGCTGCGTGCCATGGGCGGCATACCACGCGCCGCCGTTGAGAATAATCGCCGCGATGTTGGCATAGGTTTCGACGTTGTTCAGCACCGTCGGCTTGCCCCACAGTCCTTGCGTGGCGGGGAAGGGCGGGCGGGGACGGGGCTCGCCCCGGTTGCCTTCGATCGAAGTGAGCAAAGCGGTCTCTTCGCCGCAGACGAAGGCCCCGGAACCCATGCGGAGTTCCACGTCGAAATCCAGCGCCGTACCCAGAATGCTCTTGCCCAGCAGGCCGCGCTCTCTCGCTTGGGCCAAGGCGATTTTCAGCCGTTCGACGGCCAGCGGATACTCGGCGCGGACGTAGATGTAGCCCATCTGCGCCCGACGGTGTGGCCGGCGATGGCCATGCCTTCGATCACGCTGTGGGGATCGCCTTCCAAGACGCTGCGGTCCATGAACGCTCCGGGATCGCCTTCGTCGGCGTTGCAAACCACGTACTTCGTGTCGCCGGCGGCCTCCCGGGTGAACTTCCATTTGCGCCAGGTGGGAAAACCCGCGCCGCCGCGGCCGCGCAGGCCCGAGGTCCGCAGCGTTTCGATCACCGCCTCCGTGTTGTTCTCCGTCAGGACCTTGGCCAGCGCCTGGTAGCCGTCGCGGGCGATATAGTCTTCGATCCGCTGCGGATCGATCGTGCCGCAGTTGCGCAGCACGATCTTCTTCTGCCGTTTGAAGAAGTCCATGTCGGGCGCGTTGGCCAGGGCGCGGCCGTCGGGCCGCTTGTGGGTCAATCGCTCGACGATCCGGCCCCGGCCGAGATGCTCGGTGACAATTTCCCTGACGTCCTGGGGGCGGAGGTTTTCGTAGAAGACGTTGTCGATCATCAGGGCCGGCCCGCCGGAGCATGGCCCCAGACAACCCGTGCCGACGACGGAAACGCGCTCCAGCATGTTGCGGTCGCCGAGCTCCTTCTCCAGGGCCGACCGCACCTTCAGGGCGCCGGAGGCGATGCAACTGGCCCCCATGCAGACGCGGATTTGCTTGTGGCCGGCGGCGGCCCATTGGGCCTGTTCGGTCCGCACGGCGTCGCGGAGCGCCGTCAGTTCCTCGCAATTGGCGATGCTTTGCGTCATGCTTCGTCGTCTCCGTTGCCGGCCGCGGCCGCTTCCTTGGTTTCGCGATAGCCGTCGAGGATTTTAGCCAGCCGCGAGGGCCTGACCCGCTGATGCACGTCGTCGTCGATCATCAACACCGGCGACAGGCCGCAGGCGCCGAAACAACGGCCCACGTCCAACGAGAAGAGTCGATCGGAGGTGGTCTCGCCGACTTCGATTCGCAGCACGTCTTTCAAGGCGGCCAGCACTTGCTTCCCGCCGCGGACATAACAGGCGGTGCCCAGGCACACCCGCACCAGGTGCTTTCCGCGAGGCACCGTGGAAAAGAACGAGTAAAATCCCACCACCCCCGCCACTTCGCTGTAGGACTTGCCGAGCGCCGCGGCGATCTTCTTCAGCGCCTCTTCGGGCAAATAGCCGAAAATGGCCTGGGCGATCTGTAGCACGGGGATGAGCGATCCCGGCACGTGGGCGTACTGCTTCAGCACGTCGTCTAACTGCGCCAGGCGCTCCTGCTCGGTGGCTTCCGCACAGCCGGAACACTTGCCGCCTTCGGCGGATACTTGCATCTTTTCGTTCCTCAATTACGGAGCCCGGTTCGCCGCTCCGAAACCTGTGTATGCTACCACGCCGGCAACGGGTGGAGCAAGGAGAGAAGCGGAGGCTGACCGGCACATGGGGCCGCCTGTGAAAGTGTAGGGCAAAATTGAGGCCGCACGGCCGTTTTCTTGCCACGGCGGGCAGAGCCGTTGCAATGCCAGAAGTCTGACCGAATTTGTCGGTTTGCGGCACAAATTTGTCGGATTGCTGCATAACTCTGCCCAATTCTGTTCTATTGGGGGGCCCGATTTTGCAGGGAATTTGGAGCAAATGACAGGAAATGACAGGAAATGACAGGGAATTTTTTGTAGTAAGGGAAATTTGGAGGAAATGAGAGGAAATGGCAGCGATTGGCAGGCGTTGCGAGTGTGGAAGGCATGGTGGGCGGCTTCGCCTGGAGGTTGTGAATTTTTGCAGTGTGGGTGAAACGCGCCACCCTGCGACTCGTCTATGCTGCGTTTCACGCAGCCTACCGTCTTTGCGGCGCATGGTATCTCCGCTTGGTCGTGAGCCCGCGTCGCCTCGCGGCCGCAGGGATTGGGGATTAGGGATTAGGTTCGAATGGGCACCTCGGCCGGGCGGCCGCGGAAATTGCTAGCCACTCGCCACTAACCACTGGCCACTGTATATGTTCTTTACGGCTATTTTCTGCTGCAAACTTAATGGGCGGGGCCGTTTTTTTTCGCGGTAGAAATTTGCACTTTGCATTTTGCACCGCTCATCGCGTATCGCCTCCTGCTCGCGGTTAAACGTCTGCATTTTTCAGTTTTTTCCTGGCAGGGGACGGGGGTGCGGACATTCATCATTCATCATTCGCCCTCCGCCCTCCGCCTTCCGCCTTCCTCCTAGTCTCGTGGCCGCGTAACCGAGCACCGCGAAGGGACCGGAAGCCGCGGCTGCCAAGAAACAAAGGTATTGCAGGAGAATACACTACCTACGTCGGTGTGCGCCACCGAAGCGCCCTCGGATGAGAACCGAAACGAAGTCGGTGTCTTTGGCCGATGCGAGCAAGTTCGGCATCACCACTTCCCGTGACATCGCTTGAACTTCTTGCCTGAACCGCAGGGGCATGGGTCGTTCCTGCCGATCTTCGTCGGAGCAACGAGTGCCTGCCGTTTTGAAATATCGCGCAATCTCACGACTCTCGCATCTGTAGCAAGATCACCACCGGCAATCTCTTCAATGGTAAGCCTGGTGACTCCACGAGGTAGGGGCACCTGACGTCCGGCCACCGCTCGGAGCCCCACTTCAGCCGGACGTGGATCAGGTGCCGGCAGGCGCAGCTTGTTCGCGCGACCTTGCGTGTTGGTCGGAAGCGGACCGAAGGAACTGTTTCCACCAATCACCGAGCATTGACTCCACAACCGCAGCGGCATTCGCGACTTCCTCTTCGACGGAAGTGCGCAAGGCGTTAGCGGCGCTCAGGACACGCCAGCCGAGGTGCAGATCTTGTTCTTTTATGGCCTCATCGGCAAGCGATATGAATTCCTCCGGAGATTCATGGGCATGTGCCATCATCGCCTGCACTAGTGGTTCGACGATCCCCGAACGTTGGCAAAGGACTAAGCCGACGCCGGCAAAGTCATGGAAGTGGAAGCTCGACGCGATCGCCGGTTCGACCGGTCGGGGATTGATGATCAGGTGCGGCGTGACACCCAAGTGCATGAAGATGGAGAAGTTTAGACTTAGGCGGTACCCCTCCGCGGCCATCGGTTGGACAGCGAGGTGACTAAGCACGACCCAGGGGACAATGTTCCCGATCGCCTGTTCCTCCGTCCCTTCACCGAATTCCAGGCGAATCCTGGAGTCCTTGACCAGAAGATCAACTCGCGTGCCCTCTCTAAGTTCGGACAGTGTGGGCCTCTCCAGCATCAAGTGTGGGACGACGACCCCGAGGATCTGATAGTCGCGCCGTGCTGCTTGGATGAGCGCCGAGGAGAGAGCAACTTCGCCGGCCGGTACGAGCATCGTCAGGCCCAACAGGCGTTGCACCTCCTTCCTGATCGCGTCCGGGTCTTTTAGAGAGGCAAGCCCCGCGGCCCAGAGCGTGGCCACGTCGTGGGTCAGCAGTTCTTCTATGCGGACGAGGAGCCGGGGGCCGAGGTCACGGTTGTGAACCCATGACAGGAACCCCAGTTCGCAGAGCCGCTTGACCCTCGATTCGCCCAGGCCGCTTTCGAGCACGTCCGGATCGACAGATGCACGTCCCCACGTCGCGGCCACCCAGTCCGGGTCAGCAGCGTGTTGACTTACGTCGTCCAGGAACGTTGCCGCGAGTTTGCGGAGGTCGTGCTTCAATGCCGGCTCCGGCGCAAGCGACCGAGCGTATTTCTCTATTATCCCCGGCCCGGGGATCGGCGGAATCATTAAGCAGGTTTCACGCGCTGCCCCCTTTTGGGCTCGGGCGATCGACCCTGGCAAGGTTCCTGCGATGGCTCTGAACTTGCAGCGGATCGCAACTCCGGCACGTGTTGCGCTCCATTGAAGAAATAGGCTCCGAATGACGTAGCCAGCAGATCGCAAGCCCTGTAGAACTCGTCGTCCGAAAACGGAAGGAGTTCGACCGCGGAAGCGGAGCGGCCGATGATGGATTGCTGAATCCGGCCGGCAGCGGCGGATATTTGATGGTACAAATCGGTTCCCATTCCGAGCACGAGGCGGAGCAGCCCAGCGTTGGCAAGATCGACCAACTCCTCGACACCATCTTTAGGGAGGCCGTCGATGGCGAGCGTGAGGTCCAACAAGGCTTTGCGCGTGTTCAGCCAGTTCCGCAGGTCGTCCTTCGACACACCAATGTCCAGTTCCCGGCTCAGCCGGTTCGCAATGAATTGAAGAGGGTCAGGAGCGGCCCCGGCGTCGATGAGCAGTACCGGCCCTGCCGAGATGCTGTTGCCGATTTGGGCGAAGACATTCGTGACGCCGGCGAAGGGGGGGCCATGCACGATGACCACCCGTGCGCCGCTGGTCAGCGCGGCGTCGACCTGCTCGACCGCCTCTCGGGAAATGGTAAGCTCGCGGACGATCGGACGAGAGAACTCCCGCACACCCCCCGTCATGCCAGCGATCAACTCGTCGTTCCATACTCTGAATAGCTGTCCCCAGACTACGCCGGACGTCCCGAGGAGCGTCCTTATTGCATCTTCAGTTGCCGAGGCTGCGAGTGCCGCCGCGCCCTTCAGCACCGCTTGAAGACGCATGCCTTCCATGTCGTCCGGCGACAAATCCTCGCCGTCGTAAGTCCGCAGAAGCCGAAGTTTTCTCCCGTTGGTCACCAACACCAAGGGGACCATCGGCTGATGTACTCGGGCGTAGGACAATGCCTGTGCCACGTCGTCGTCAGTCAGGTCAACGTCAGGGGCCTTGAGTTCGCCCAGGATAAGCGGCGTGACGTCCATCGTCACGAGGACGTCGTACCGCCCCTTTACAGTCCCATTCTCAAGCTGCTTGCCGTCAATGGTCATCGCGCGATGGCCTAGCCGGAGGTTGAGGTAGTGCTCGACCTTGATGGTCGCGGGGAGAAGGGGCACGCGCGGCGCGAACACGGGTAACCAATTCAGCCTGGAGTTCGGCCTCGTTTAGTACGTCATAAACCCACGGCCTACGGCCGTGCGACCCTGGGGGCTAAGCCGTTCCGGCGTGCCCTGAAATAGCATACGCTCTTCCTCCGGGGAAAGCCCTGTTGGGCAGGAGAAAGAGCGTATGAAGGATTTTGAGAGTCTGGCACATGTTCGTTGGGAATGCAAGTATCACGTGATTTTCATTCCGAAATACCGCCGGAAAGTGATGTACGGGAAGTTTCGGGTTTCCGTAGGCGGAATCCTGCGGGATTTGTGTAAGCAGAAAGGGATCGGGCTGCTGGAGGGACATGCCATGAGTGACCATGTCCACCTGTGCCTGAGCATCCCACCAAAGTACAGCGTGGCGTACACGGTGGGGTTCCTGAAGGGCAAGAGTGCGGTGCGGATACATCGGGAACTGATGCATGAGCGCCGGATGGCCGGGCTGCACTTTTGGGCGACCGGGTACTGGGTGAGCACAGTGGGGAGTGATGAAGCCACGGTGCGGAAGTACATTCGGGAGCAGGAAGAAAGGGATCATCAACAGGGTCAGTTGTTTGAGTAACCATTAACACCAGCAAAGCCCCAGCGGGGCTTTCCCCACGTGTAGTGCAGGCGGCCCCAACGGGGCCTTCCCTGCGTGTCCGCCCCGCTTTGCGGGGCAAGCCAAACCCACGCCCTACGGGCGTGGTTGATTAGTTGTCTTGGTTCATCCATCGACAGATCCTCAACGGCGATCAGTCTCCCATCCCAGTTCATGAGTATATTCGATTCGCCGGCTTTGGCCAAATCGTCTGATGTGTCCAAATGCAGGTTGCCAACGCGCCTCGGTCGCCCCCACCGAAATTCGGAGGCATGAATCCTGTACACGACCATCCCGCCCCATACACCCCCTGTTGCTGCCCGTGCAAAAAACTTGGTAAAATGCAGGACAGGGCCACCGCGACGTGACGAATTGAGGCCAAACAATGCAAAATAGGGTAGAGCGATGAGCTTCGTTGAACTCATTAGACAGATTCTACGGGATCATCCGGAGGGTATGACGCCGCAACAGCTGCGCGACAAGATCAAAATGGATCATCCCGACTACTACGGAACGGAGTCTCACCGCCGTAATGTCGAAAAGGGTCATTACAAGGACCTCGACCATGCGCTACTCGCACGGATCTATGTAGCCGCGCCGGTGCCGGGCAGATTGCTGTCGACGAGTCACAGAAGCCTCTTAGGCTCACAGCGACCCCTGCCTCGGTTGACGACGGCGGGGACGCGGATGAGGACATCGATACCGAGAATCTCGAAAGGCTCGAAGCCGGGGTCGGAACCGTGTATGTCCTCGGAACTCATCTTTACACGAGAGAGGGCGACGAAATCGTAAAAATCGGGATTACCACGGGAAGCGTTGACGCTAGGATCAATCAGCTCTACACGACGGGGGTCCCGTTTCGCTTTCGGGTAATAAGAGAATTCGCGACAAAGAACTACTACGGGCTCGAACAAGCTCTGCACGGGCTTTTGGAGCCGTATCGGATTAATCGCTCCAGAGAATTCTTCACTGAGAAGTGCTTACCTTATGTTGAGCAGGTCGTCGCGATACACCAAGGTATTCAGGGCAAGGCATAACTTTCTGTTGCACCCGACTCGCGCCTGCCGCGCTCGGGGTCGAGCTTCGCGTTCGATGCGCTCAACCCGCTTCGGTCGCCCGCACCGAACCTCCTGCGAGTCTGGGCGCGGCGGGGTGCGCTGCGCGACCCGGGGCTAATGGCCGGGATCCCTTCGGGATGACGCAAGCCGAACCCGAAGGGTTCTCAGCAATTAGCCGGCGGTAAGCGCAGCGACGCCGCCGGTTCGGGGATAGGATAACGTGAAGCGACCCCGGCCCTTCAGGCGAACAGATGACAGTGGACGATCCTACAAAGTGCAAAATGGACCCTCGCTGAGCGCGGCGTCGCCCCCTGTTTTCCGCCATTCATGAGTGTTATAATTAGTTTCTGTTGCGGAAAGAACCGGCTGGCTGAATTGTCGCCTTTCGCTCCGCGAAAGTGGCGTAAATAGATCGCTGCTTTCGCGGAGCGAAAGGCGACAGAACGCTTTCCGCAAACTAATTAGGGCTACCCCCGTGCGACGAACCGCGCGCATCCGGCAGCCGCCGTTGAACGCAGAACAACCCCACCTCATTCGGAGCAAGGCGATGAAAAACGGCTCGAAGGCGATCAATTCCCGCATCACCCGTCGGCGGTTTCTGCGGCGCACGGCCGGGGTCACGGCGGCCGCCTGTTGTGTGCCGGCGATCGTGCCGTCGTCGGTGTTCGGCGCCGCGGCGCCCAGCGAGCGCATCAACGTGGCATTTATCGGGGTGGGCAACCAGAGCCGCATCGACCTGCCCTCCTTCCTGGGACACGACGACGTGCAAGTCGTCGCGGTCTGCGACGTCAACCGCGGCAGCAATAACTACCTGCGGCCGCAAGATTTCCTCGGCCGCGAGCCGGGCCGGAAAACGGTCGAGGATTACTACGCGAAGAAGGCCGGCGTGGGGCGGTACAAAGGATGCGCCGCTTACGGGGACTTCCGCGAGGTATTGGCGCGGCCCGACGTCAACGCCGTCGTGCTGATCGTTCCCGACCATTGGCACGCGGTCATGACCGTGGCGGCGGCGAAGGCCGGCAAGGATATTTATTGCGAAAAGCCGCTCTCGCTGGTGGTCCGCCAGGGCCAGGAGATGGTCAAGGCGGTGCGCGAGTACAAGCGAGTCCTCCAGACAGGCAGCATGCAGCGGTCCAGCCCCCACTGCCGCTTCGCTTGCGAGTTGGCCCGCAACGGGTATCTCGGCCAGGTGAAGCGCATCTTTACCGACGTGCTCAAGAACAATTTCAAGGGTCCCGGGCCCGGCTGGCAGCCGATGCCGGTGCCGGAGGGATTCGACTATGAAACCTGGCTGGGCCCCGCGCCGGTGGCGCCTTACCATGCGGATCGCTGCTTGTACCGTTTTCGTTTCATCCGCGATTACTCGGGCGGGCAAACGACGAACTTCGGCGCGCACTCCAACGACCTGGCCCAATGGGCGCTCGGCAAGGACGGCAGTGGACCGATTGAGTTCGAGGACCTGGGCGCGGAGTTTCCCGAGCCGGGCAGCCTCTTTACCACGGCCACAAAAATCCACTTCCGCGCGCTCTATGACAATGGCGTGGAGGTGGTGTGCCAGATGGCGCCGCGGTTTCGGCATCCGCATCGAGGGAACGGAAGGCTGGGTGGACGTGACCTACAACGATCGGGGAGGGTTCCACTGTTCGCCCGAGTCGTTGAAGGACGTGAAGCTCCGCCCGAACGACGTCCATCTCACCCACAGCCCCAGGGCGCCCATGGACGACGTCCAGGACAACTATGTGCCCGATCACTCGCGGAACTTCCTCGACTGCATCAAGACGCGTGAAGATCCGATTGCCAAGGTGGAGATCGGGCACGGCTCGGCCAACATCTGCCATCTGGCCAACATCGCCATGCTGCTGCACCGCAAAATCCGCTGGGACCCGGAAAAAGAGCAAATCCTCGGCGACGACGAGGCGGCGGCCATGCTGAGCCGGCCGATGCGGGCGCCGTGGACGCTGCCGGTGTGAAATTGGCGCAAAGCGGTCCAATTGTTTCGGGAGCGACGCCATGAAAAAGCGTGCCAAGACGGCCGGGTCGGTGTTGACGCGCCGGCGATTCCTCGGGCGCACCGCCGGCGCCGCGGCCGCCGCTTGTTGCGCGCCGGCGATCGTGCCCTCCTCGGTGCTGGGTGCTCTTGCGCCGAGCGGGCGGATTAACGTCGGCTTCATCGGATTGGGCAACCAGAGCCGAATCGATCTGCCGGCCTTCTTGCACAACGACGACGTGCAGGTGGTGGCCGTCTGCGACGTCAACCGCGGCAGCAACCATTATCTGAAGCCCGAGCATTTCTTGGGCCGCGAGCCCGGCCGGAAAATCGTCAACGAGCACTACGCCCGGAAGACCGGCACGGCGGACTACAAGGGCTGCGATGCCTACAACGACTTTCGCGAGGTGCTCGGCCGGGCCGACGTGGATGCCGTCGCCGTGGTCGTGCCCGACCACTGGCATGGTTTGATCACGGTGATGGCGGCCAAAGCCGGCAAGGACATCTACTGCGAGAAGCCGCTGTCGCTCTGCATCCGCCAAGGCCAGGAAATGGTCAAAGCGGTGCGGCAGTACAAGCGGGTCTTTCAGACCGGGAGCATGTATCGCTCGGACCCGTATCTCCGCCGTGGTTGTGAGATGGTTCGCAACGGGCGGATCGGCCAATTGAAGAAGATCGTCACCGATGTCAACCGGAACAACTTCGCCGGCCCCGGCCCGGGCTGGCAGCCGATGCCGGTGCCGGAGGGATTCGACTACGAGATGTGGCTGGGCCCGGCCCCGCTGGCCCCGTTTCACATCGATCGCTGCTTGTACCGCTTCCGCTTCATTCTCGACTACTCGGGGGGCCAGATTACCAACACGGGCCACCACACCAACGACGCCGGCCAGTGGGGCGGCGGCTTCGACGGCACCGGCCCGATCGAGTTCGAGGACCGCGGCGCCGAGTGGCCCGAGCCGGGGAGCCTGTACACCACCGCCACAAAGACGCATTTCGCCGCCCGCTACGCCAACGGCGTGGAGCTGGAGTGCGGCACGACCGACAGCAAACATTTCCTGGCTCGCTTCGTCGGCACGGAAGGCATGGTCAACGTGACCGACTTGGGGATTGAAACCGAGCCCGCCTCCCTGGTCGATACGAAAATCGGGCCCGACGAAATCCATCTCCCCGTCAGCAATCCGGAGCACGAGGATGATCCCCTCACCTACAACGGATCGGATCAGGGGCGGAGGCCGGAGGATCGACTGGTCGCGATGAGCTATTACGTGCCCGACCACGTGCGGAACTTTCTGAATTGCGTCAAGTCGCGGAAGGACCCGATCGCGCCGGTGGAAGTGGGCCATCGCTCGGTGAGCGTGTGTCATTTGGGCAATATCGCCATGCGGTTGAAGCGAAAAATCCGCTGGGATCCGGAAAGGGAGCAGATCGTCGGCGATGACGAGGCGGCCGCCATGTTGAGCCGGCCGATGCGGGCCCCCTGGACGCTCTGAAGCCGGGCGGCAGCGTAGAGGTCGGCGTGAAGCGGGCTTTCGGATGAGGCAGTACCGTGACTGCGATGGTTTCCAACGATTCCACCGTCGGCCTGTTGCTGAGCGGCGGATTGGATAGCGCGATCCTCCTGGGCCGCCTGTTAGGCGACGGCCGCCGCGTGCAGCCGTTCTATGTCCGCTCGCACTTGCTCTGGGAAAACGCCGAACTGCGCACCGCACGGGCCTTTCTCAGGGCCGTGGGCTCCGATCGGGTGGAACCCTTGGCCGTCTTGCAGATGCCGCTTGCCGACCTGTATGGGGATCATTGGAGCATTAGCGGCCAGGGCGTGCCCGGGGCTCGCACGGCGGACGAAGCGGTTTATCTGCCGGGCCGCAACGCCCTGCTGGCCATCAAGCCGGCCCTGTGGTGCGGCATGCACGGCATCGGCGAGCTGGCCCTGGCCGTGTTGGCCTCGAACCCGTTTGCCGACGCCACGGCCGAGTTCTTCGAGGAGTTCGCCTCGGCGCTGCAACGCGCCGTCGGCAACCGGGTGAGCCTCTCGCGCCCCTTCGCCGAACTGGAGAAATCGCAGGTGATGCGGCTGGCGGGCCGGTTGCCGTTGGATTTGACCTTTTCCTGCATCGCCCCGGTCGGCCGCCTGCATTGTGGACAATGCAACAAGTGCGCCGAGCGGCAGCACGCCTTTCGCTCCGCCGGCATGAGCGATCCAACCCGATATGCAAATTGGAAAGTAAGTTCCCCGCCCCCTGACCCCTGACCCCTGGCCACTTCCTCTCTATGTTCACCGTCTCTCGCGAAATCAACTTCTGTTACGGCCATCGGCTGCTGAACTACCCTGGCAAGTGCCGGCATCTGCACGGCCACAACGGCCGGTTGGTTATCACCTTCGAGGCCGTGGAGCATCGACCGCGCGGCATGGTGCTGGATTTCTCCGAGATCAAAGGCATCGTGAGCCGCTGGATCGACGAGCATCTCGACCATCGCATGATTCTCCATCGGGCCGATCCCGCGGTGCCGGTCCTGGAAAGTCTGGGCGAGCCGATGTACTTGATCGACCTTAACCCCACGGCGGAAAACATCGCCAAGCTGATCTTTGACGCGGCCGTCGGGCAGGGTCTGCCGGTAATCGATGTTCGCCTATGGGAGACGCCCGGCTGCTGTGCGTCGTACCATCCGCCGCGTGCGTAAAAATGTCGTCCGGTTTGCGGAAAGGGGCACTTGTACGCACCGGCCGCGAAACTTATCCTGGAAATTTCACAGGGGCCACGCTGTTCTTTTCGAGGGAGCAAGCGACATGTCGGACTATAGCGAGTTGTACAACGCCATTCTCACCGGCAACGCCAAGAAGGCCGAAGAGGTGACCAAGGCGGCCATCGCCGCCAAGGCCGATCCCAGCGTGTTGGTGCAGAAGTACATGATCCCGGCGATGGACGAGGTCGGCAAGCGGTTCGAGTGCAACGAGTACTTCGTGCCCGAGTTGCTGATTGCCGCCCGGGCGATGAAGATGTCGCTGGAGTTGCTCACGCCGTTGCTGGCGGCGGCGGGGGCCGAGCCGGTGGGCCGAGTGGTGATCGGCACGGTGCAGGGAGACCTGCACGAACATCGGCAAGAACCTGGTGGCGTCGATGCTCGAAGGGGGCGGCTTCCAAGTGGTCAACCTGGGCGTGGACGTGCCGCCCGAGCGGTTCGTGGCGGCGGCGCAGGAGAAGGAAGGCACGATCGTGGCCCTATCGGCCCTGCTGACCACCACGATGACGATGATGAAGAACGTGATCCAGGCCTTGGAGAAGGCCAACATCCGCCGCAAGACGAAGGTCATCATCGGCGGCGCCACCGATCACGCAGCAATATGCCGACGAGATCGGCGCCGACGGCTACAGCGACAACGCCAGCGCGGCCGTGATGCTGGCCCGAAAACTGACCTAGATCGAGAAACAACGGAGAACAACATGCCGTTTCTAAGCACGGTCGAAATTGAGCGGATCAACGAGGAGAGCCTGCGCGTGTTGGCCGAAACCGGCGTGCAGGTGGATGACGACGCCGTGGTCCGCACTCTCCAAGAGCACGGCTGTTCGGTGGCCGGCAAGTCGCGCGTGGTGCGAATCCCGCGAGAGGTGGTCCAGCAGTCCGTCAAGCAGTGTCCCCCGCAGGTCAAACTCGTCAGCGCCACCGGCGAGGAAACGCTGCTGGCGGCCGGCGGGCCGAGCATCTTCTGGACCGGCAACGCCATCAACCTGGCCGTCAACAATCGCATCGTGCCGTTGGACAAAGAGCGGTTTGCCGACTTGGCCCACGTGATCGACGGGCTGGAGCACGTCCACGCAATTGTGGGCACGTGTTTGGCTGACGTGCCCGCGCCGGTGCGGGGCATGACCGGCTTGCGGCTGCTGGCCGAAAACTGCGCCAAGCACTTCCGCCCCTGCATCTACAACGTCCGCGAAACGAAGGCGATGGTCGAGATGGCCCAGGTGTTGTTGGACGGCAAGCCGCTGGCCCAGTCGCCGATCTTCAGCCTCGGCTATACGGCCATAAGCCCGCTGCGCTGGTCCGATCTGGCGTGCGGCGCGTTCCGCGAGAGTTCGGGCTATGGAGTGCCCATGATGGTCAACGCCGAGCCGGCCGGCGGCGTGACGGCCCCGGCGACCTTGGCCGGAGAGCTTGTGGTGGGCAATGCCGAAGCGCTCAGCGGCGTGGTGATTTGCCAGGCCTTGGAGCCGGGCAGGCCGCTGGTCTTTAACATGGGGTTCGCCCACATCATGGACATGCAGACGACGCTCATGCGGACCGGCGGCGTCGAGAACGGCATGCTCCAAGCGGCCGGCGCGGAGATCGCCGCCTTCCACGGACTGCCCAGCGCGGCCTGGCTGAACACGGAAAGTCTCCTGCCCGACGCCGGCGCGGGCGCCGAGTACGTCATCACCGGTCTGCTTCACGTGCTCAGCCACGTGAACATCGTCTGGGGCATTGGCAATCTCGAATCCACCAAGTGCATGTCGTTGGAAATGGCCGTCATCGGCAACGACATTGCCGGCGCCATGCGGCGGGCCCAACGGGGCATTTGCGTCGACGCCGACACGTTGGGCACCGCGGTGATCCAGGAGTTGGGCCAGAAAGCGAACTACCTCGAGCATCCGCACACGGCGGCCCATTTCAAACAGGAATACTTCTTCCCCCGTGTGTTCAATCGCCGCTCGCGCGGAAAGTGGGAATCGCTGGGCAGCCCCTCGATCGTCAACGAAGCCCGGACGCGAATCGAGCGGCTCCGCGCCATGCCAAACCGCAGCATCGTCACCGCTGCCCAACGCAAGGAGTTGCTGGCGATCGAGAAAAAGTGGACGGAGATGCTGACGTAGGAGGCGGTCGCCGCAATTCGTAGCGTGCGTGAAACGCACCGTCTGGGGGAGTTTGCGGCCGGCCAGAAATCCAACAGTCCGGGCACCCGCTGGTAGCGCACCGGACTGTTTCCCCCCTGGGAATTTCAACTCTCCGTGCCGGTTGTGATCATCGGTTCTGAAACGGCGGCGACTTTGAGGAAGTTTCCAGGCTGAAGGGCGGGCATCCCGTCCTTCCCATCTCGCCGTGTCAATGGCAAATATCCCAGTTTGCCGCCTGCCGGCGTTTAGACTCATAATTTGTAACGATCAGGTCGATTTTGAGGAGGCCGCGGCTTGCCGTGCGCGCCGGCATCGTCCCTTGGCGGTCGTCGCGCCGCAGCGGGCCGAGAAACGGCAACCCCCTGTGACGCCCCGTGCAGAAACATGGGTGGACAAGCCACCGGTGGCATCCGTAAGATTCGCCCCGCGGGCAGCCGATCCTTTCGGCGACAAGGGCCTGCTGAGCACCACCACGCCAGAACATGAGGATTCGATTCGATGAACAGTCCAAGCCGATTTCTCCAAGCCGTTGCCAAATCGCCCTTGTTATGGGGAATCCTGGGTTCGGTGGGTTTCTACGGCCTGGTTTATGGCGGGCCGTTGGATTATGAGCTGGTCAGGCGTTATTTCACGAAGCACCCCGTGGAGTACATGGAAACGGTCATGTTCTCGGTGGGGCTGGCCGCGCTCATCATCAAGGCGATGTCGATCGCAGCCCAGCGGGCGGGACTGGCCGGATCGGTCTTGAGTGCCGTGCCGCGCGGAGTGCATTTGGCCGAGGAGTGCAACGCCGTGTTGGAGCAAGTGGAACGCCTGCCCGCTCGGCGGCGGGGCGACTACTACGTCGCGCGCCTGCGGGCCGCGCTCGAGCACCTAAGGCATCGCGGCTCGGCCGAATCGCTCGACGACGAGCTGAAGTATCTTTCCGACTTGGACGCGTCGCGTCTGCATGCCAGCTACGGGCTGTTTCGCGTGATCGTCTGGGCGATTCCCATTCTGGGCTTCTTGGGCACGGTGATCGGCATCACGATGATGCTCACCGGCGCCGCGGAAATTGCCAACGGCGCGGATCAATCCGCGATGTTCAAGATCTTCCAGGGGCTCGGCTTGAAATTTGATACCACGGCCCTGGCCCTCACCTTTTCGATTCTGCTGATGCTTGTGCATTTCGGCGTCGAACGGGCGGAAAACTCTTTGCTTCAGGAGGTCGATCAACGCCTGGAGGGCGAATTGCTAAGCCGGTTTACGGTCGTTCCCTCGGGCGGCGACGGGCAAATTGTTGCCGCGCGGCAGATGGCGGAAACGATGCGGCAAGCCACCGAGGCGCTGGTGCGGCGGCAGGCCGAATTGTGGCAGGCGTCGGTCGAAGCGGCGGGCCAGCGCTGGGCGGCAATGGCCGAATCGGCCGGCCAGCACATCCACGGCGCGATGTCGGCCGCGGTGGGCGAGCTGGCCGGGCGGGCCGAAGTGCTCCAGCGGGCCGTCGAGGCGGCCGGCGAAGTCACCCGGCTGGAAACGCGCTGAACCGAAATCTCGCCGCCCTGGCGGGCGCAAAACACTTCGAACAGACCGTTTTGAGCCTGGCGGCCGCGGTGAACATGCTCAGCGCCCGCCTGGCCGAGACATCCGACCCGGCCCTGCCGATCACCTTGGCACCCAAGCGACGCACGGCCCAGGCGGCATGAAAGCCTCTGCCAGACTCCAACGCCGAACTGCTTCGCAGACGGGGCCGAGCATTTCGCTCTTCCCCTTTCTGGCCGTGCTAATTTGCACGATGGCGCGCTGGTGCCGCTGATGTTGGCCATCAGCCGCACCGCCCGGCTCCAGGCCGAAGCCGCCGCCGCGGCCAAGGCGGCCGAGCAAAATGCCGATCTGAAAATACAGCGCGAGGACGCGCAGTGGCGCATCGGGCAATTGACCAAATCGCGCAAGCAAGCCGAGGCGGAACTGGCCGACGCACGGTTCCAGTTGGGCCACCTCGAAGACCACTCGCGACGCCTCCGCGAGCAACTCTCGCAATACGAAAAAACCGCAGCCGAGATCGACGGCCTGGCCAACGCCGATCAGCAACAGCGGGCACGCTCCGAGACGGAGTTGGAACAGGTGCGTACGCAGATCGGCATTGCCCGGCAACGGGTGAGCGAAGCCCGCGAGGCCGCGGTGGGGCGAAATCGCTCCTATGCCATCGTGCCCTACGAGGGACCGAGCCAAACGCACCGCCGGCCGATCTACCTCGAATGCCGGGCCGATGCGATCGTGATCCAGCCGGAAGGCGTCAAGTTGACGGTGGCCGACTTCGAGGGGCCGATGGGGCCTGGCAATCCGCTGGCCGCTGCTTTGCGCCGCCCGCGAGTATCTCCAAGCCCAACGCGACTTCGATCCCAAAGTGGGCGAGCCGTACCCCATGCTCTTGGTGCGACCGGACGGCATTGTCGCGTATTATTCGGCCCGGGCGGCGATGAAGTCGTGGGGTGACGATTTTGGTTATGAACTGCTCGGCGACGACTGGAAGCTGGCCTACCCTCCGCCCGACCGACGCCTGGCCGAGGTGGTTGGGCAGACGCTTGCCGAAGCCCGCGCGAACCAGGCCCGGCTGATCGCGGCCGCGCCCCGTCCTTACGGCAGTCGATCGAAGCCCGTCTATCGGGCCTCCTCCGGCGGCGGGTTTGTACGCGAGGGAGGCTCGGCCGACGACGACGCGGACGACTACACGCCCGTCGGCGCCGCTGGCCCCGTCGGTCGCAATGCGGCGGGCACGGGCGGCGGATTTGGGATTGGCGGACAGGGCGGTGGGCCGGGAAGCGAGGGACAGGGCGGCGGCGCGACAACTGGTCCGTACAACGGAAGCAATCCGTATGTCACGGGTGATCCGTACGCTGCCGGCAATCCAAATGCGGGAAATGGTCCGTACGCGGCAAACAATCCGTACGCGGCGGCTGGTCAAGGATCGGGCGGCGGCGCGACAACCGGTCCGTACAACGGAAGCAATCCGTACGTCACGGGTGATCCGTACGCTGCCGGCAATCCAAATGCGGGAAATGGTCCGTACGCGGCAAACAATCCGTACGCGGCGGCTGGTCAAGGATCGGGCGGCGGCGCACCGGGACGTCCGTATGGACCTGCCACGCAGAATGCCGGGACCGGCGACCCGGGCGGTGGACCCGGACCATGCTCGGGAGCGCATCCGGTGTTGCCGCAAATGGCACGCCGGGTTCGGCAAGCCCCTATCCCAACGCAGCCGTTGCAGCCGGACAGGGAACACCCTCAGCGGCCGGCGCACAACCCACCGGCCAACAAGGACCCGAAATTCCCAACGGGTACGTATTCGGCCAGCCGACGCGCAGAGCGCGATCCGTCGAGCCAGCCGCCCGATGCGGCGATGGCCGGGCGCGGCCAGGCTTTGCGACCGGGCGAATGGGAGCCGACACCCGATCCGCCGCCGAAGAAAGCCGATGACAAGGACAACGACAAGCAGGACGGAAAACGCGAAAAGAGCCTGGCCGCGAAGCGAGGGGCCGACTGGGGCCTGCGCGATTCGTCCCGCGGCTCTTTCGGCGTTACCCGGCCGATTCGCATCGATTGCTACGCCGACCGCCTGGTGGTGGTTTCCGAGCGTAGCCCGGCGGCCAGCAGGACGATTCCCCTCGGCCCGCGCACCGCATCGTCCATCGACACCTTGATTTCGGCCGTTTGGGAACACATGGACACGTGGGGCATCGCCGGCCGCGGGATGTATTGGCGTCCCGTGTTGCAGGTGTATGTGGCCCCTGACGCCGAACGGCGTTTCGCCGATCTTGCCGCGCTGCTGGAAGGCAGCGGATTGACGATAGAAAGGAAATAGGAAGCTCGCGGCGTGAAACCGCAAGCAACTGCGTCCCTTGACCCCCGACCCCTGACCCCGACCCCTTCTTCATGCGTCGCCCCGCCGCTCAGCAATCCGAACCGGTCAACGGCGATTCCTTCCTGGATATCGTGGCCAGCGTCGTGAGCATCATGATCATCATGGTGGTCATGGAGGGCTCGCGAATCAAGAACACGCCGGTGAAACTGGTGGTTCCGGCCTCGCCCGAGATGAAGGCGTATGAGAAGGAGTTGGCTTCGGAGCAATCGCTGCGAGACGATCTGACGAAGGTGGACGAGGAGATCGGCAAGGTGCAGCGAGAGACGGTCGCTCGTGGCACGGAGCGCGACGTGCTGGCAACGATGGTCACCGCCGTGGAAGACAAGATTCAGCACTATCGGCAGGGACTCGACGGGGCGAAACAGGCCGACTTCGATCTGGCTCGCAGCCTCTCCGAGTCGCGGACCGAACTGGAACAACTCGCGGCCCAGCGGGAGCAAGCCGAAAAGTCGTCGTCGGCGCCGACGGTGGTGGTGAGCTATCCGACGCCGATCAGCCGGGCGGTCGATGGTCCCGAGGCCCATGTCCTGATCAGCAACGGTCGGGTCGTGTTCGTGCCCCTCGAGGCGCTCTTGGAACTGCTCCGGTCACAAGTGAAACGGCAACTCTACAAACTTGCCGATCAGCCCGAGTTGACCGATACGGTCGGTCCGGTGGGCGGCTTCCGCCTTCGCTACACCATGGAGCGACACGACATCTCGATGGAGACGGCCAGGGAAATGGGCCGGGGCGGCAGCTACGCCAGCTTGCAGAAATGGACGCTAATCCCGATCGCCGACGACTTGGGCGAGCCGGTGCGGCTGGCTTTGCAGGCGGACTCGGAGTTTCGCCAGGAGTTGGCGAAGATTCTGCCCGGCCGGACCACGATCACGATCTGGGTGTATCCGGACGGTTTTGACGCCTTTCGCCAGGTTCGCAAGGAACTCTACCGGCAGGGCTATGGGATTGCTGCCCGGCCGCTGAAGCCCGGCATGCCCATCGCCGGGTCGCCGGAGGGGAGCAAATCGGCGGCACAATAGTTATAATGGCAGATGCCTATGATTCTCCTCGAAAGCCCTTGGCCCTGGATCTTTATCGGCATCCTTGTCGAGGCCGTACTGGCGGTGATGCTTGCGCAGGACCGGGCGCGGCTATTTGCTTTGGGTGATGATCGGCGCGGCGGCCGTCGTTGCGGCGGGGCTGATTGTCGAACACTTCGTGGTAACCGACCGGAAGTCGATCGAACAAACCATGGATGCGGCCGTGGCCGCTGTGGAAGCGAACAACATCAACGCTCTGTTGGACTGCATTTCTCCCGCGGCCGAGGAGACCCGCGGCTACGCCCGGCGCTTGCTCGATCGCGTCGAGGTCGAAGGGGCCTACGTGCACAACTTGCGAATCACGATCAACCACTTGACCAGTCCGCCGACGGCCGTGGTGCAGTTTCAGGCAATTGGCCAGGGCCGGGATCGCAGGGGCGAGATTCCCTCTGGACCGTATAACAATGCGGTCCGCGTGGATTTTCGGCGCGAAGGCGACCGCTGGCTCGTGACGGGGTGTGAAGTGGAAGGACTCGAGTTGGACGGCTTCTTCCGGGCTCACGGACTGCGAGCGCCGTAATTAACAAAGAAGGGGACATTCTGCCCCTTCCCCGCCCCAAGCGATTAGGGTTGCTGCACACGCTGAGGCTGTGATTTTTTCAACACGAGAGCGATCGAAGGGTCGTGACGGACCGTAGGTACTGTCGGTAACGATTCGGTTTGCAAAACGTTCGTAACGAGGTGGGGCGTTAAGCCAACAATCCTCCTCCCGCGTTTACGTTGCCGAACCGCTTGCCGAGTTTTCCTCGCCTCCGTAAGTTCCTTCTCAATCGCCTGTCATCTTCCCCTTTGCGCAGTTTCACTCCCTGGATCAGGTTGTGGGTAATGGCATAGAGTAAGGCAATGATGTGACACTTCGCACGGCCACGTACCGGCATCTGCCATAATCCTCGATTGCGGCAGTGCGCATTGACCCATTCGGCCGTCTGCGCTCATAACTGGTAGATAGCCTTGCCCGCTGCCGTCCCCATCCGCACCCGCCAGGCGGCGATCGCCGCGCTGTCGCCTCGCTTCGGCGCATACAGGGCCTTGCCCGCCGCCAACTGCTTCTCTTCCTCTTTCAGCGGCGCATACACGAGGCATTGACGCGCTGCCGCTTGCTCCACAGTCTCCAGCGAGGCGACCCCACCATCAACCGTCGCTACTTCCGGCGTCTGCTGGTAACGCGCGTGGAGTTGGTCCAACATGGGCGGCAACTGGCCTTGGTCCACGCCTTCGTTGCTGTCGTCCACGCCGACAATCGCGCCGCTGTCGATGTCGGTCGCGAACTGGACGTTGTGGCCCGGCCGACAACCGCCATCGGCGAACTTCATGTTGCGCGCCTCCGGTTCAGCCGTCGAGGCACGCACCTCGACTGCCGGGCGGCCGCTCTTCCGGGCGGTGGCCTCGCGTTGCTGCTGCAATTCCCCGCATTGCCGCAACGCTTCTTCCACGCGACGCTGCCGCTCTGCCGCCGCCCGCTCACGAGCTGCCCGCTGCCGATGGCTGAGCTCTTCCGGCAATTCTTCGGTCAGACGCTTCAACTCCTCCACCTGCCGCCGCGCCTCTTCCAGGCATTGTTCCAGGTGCTTCCGGCGGTGAAACGACGACTTTCCCGCGTTGGCTCGCACTCGCATCCCGTCCTGAGCCACACGCTTCAGCGTCACCAAATCCTCCGCCATCAGCGACCCCACGATCTGCATCAGCAACTCGTCCCACCGATCGCATTGTTAACGTCCGTATAGGAGCAGCCTGCGGCAGTCCACGTAGCCGCCAGAACGACCGTGGCCGGGAAAAGGCCCGCAGCCAACGCCGCCAGCGCGGCGACCGCAATTAGCACAAAAGACCTCCTGCGATGGAGCGAAGAATTGATACTCGGCCAACCTCCTATTGCCTTAAGCAGATGCCCCCGCGGGCCGCCGATTGGCGCCGGCACTTGTGCCGGCGCCAATCGATCGGCCACCACGTCGCAATAAAAACCGTCTTTCTTGTTCCCGCGCTCTGCGTGGGAACACTCATCCGGACGCTCCCGCGTCCCTTCGCCCGTTTCGAGGGCGCGACGGGGGGATGAGCCGTAGTCCCGAAATCACAACAAATCCGTGATTTCTCGCGCCGTTGGCCCCCACCCTCCCCTCTCCCAAAGGGAGAAAGGGAGAGGGGCCCCGTTGCACGTTCACGGCCCGTTATATGCACCGGAGCAGATGATCTCATCCAAATATAGCGGGCCGCTATTGCCGTAACCTCCGAAGTTGCCAAACACAACCTCCGTACAGCCGCTGCTTGAGAGATTGGACGTCAAGGTGGTCGTCATCTGCGTCCCATCCACCCACGCCTGTAGGGTCGTGGTCGTCGAGGGCGGCCCGATGTAAAGCTCGACGTAGTGCCAGGCGTTTTCCGTCAGGGTCGGCGTCGCGTGCCCCCCCGTCCAGCCCACGGTCTCCTCCATGACGACCCGGCCGCCTCTCGTCCCGTCTGTCTGTAGCGAGATGCGGCCCGCTTTATTGGTGCCGCCGTAGCAGACGTACAGCAGCGGCACGGTCACCTCGTTGGCCTCTTCCCAGCCGGTGGGCAGGAAGACATAAAACCGGGTGTAGACGCCGCCGGTGACCGTGGGGCTGATCGTCTTGGTCAGGTAGCCTGCATTGGGTGGTATGATCATCAGGCTGTGCGTGCCTTTCGCCGCCTCGGTGGTACTGGTGTTAAGCGTCAACGTAGAGCCGCCCACCACGCTGCTCCACGCCCCGCCCCAACTGGACCAGCTCTCGAAGTTATCGCTGAAATAGGCTGCCGGCGTTTGTATCGTGGTGCCAATATAGGAGTTGGCAACCACGAGTTCATCGACATAGAACGTGGCGGTGCCATTGCCACCGCTGCTGCTCGCAACCACGTCTCCAAACTGTATTTGGTTGAACGTGCTGCTGCCGCTGAGGTTGCCGCTGAAAGTTCCGGCGCTAACGCCATCGACCCAGAATTGCATCAGCGTGCTGGACGACGGGGGATCGATGTGCATTTCCAGGCAATGCCACGTATTTTCCGTGAGCGCCCCTGGGTAAACGCCGTTCCACCCTGGCGATACCTGCATGCACGGAGTATCGCCAGTCAACGTGATCACGCCATAGTTGCTTCCACAATAGGTGCGCAACACTCTTCGCAGACAAGTCGAATTCGCGGTCCCGAATCCGGTGGGGAGAAACACGAAGAAGCGTACGTTGATACCGCCGGAAATCACGGGGCTGAAGTTCTCGGTCAAGTAGGCGCCGTTTTGTCCCGCCACGTCAACGCCGTAAAGCTGCAAGCTATGCGTGCCGCCCGCGGCCTCGACGGTGCTCGTGTTCAGCGTATGAGAGCTGTTCACACCGTTGACGCTGCTCCACGCCCCGCCATACACGCTCCAGTTCTCGAAGTTGTCCTGGAAGTAGATCGTAGTGCCGCTGGTTTGGACCGTACAGCCGCTGGAGTTCGTGGCGCTGCCGACCAGGCCCGCGTTGTCCGTGGCCTTCACGCTGAAATAGTAGGTGGTTCCCACCGTCAGGCTCAAGCTGGTCTTGGTGACCGACAGCACGTTGCCCACCGAGGTCCAGCCGACCACGTTGGTGCCGCCGGCCGTGGTGCCGATGGCATACTGGTAGCCGCTGATACCGCTGATCGAGTCCGTGCTGGCGCTCCAATTGGCCGACAACTGCGTGGTCGAGGTCGTAGTCGAGGTTTCCACGCCGGTGGTGGTTCCGTCGTAGACGGCCGGCGGCGCGGTGGGCGGAGTGGTGTCTACCGTCTGCCCGGTGGAATTCGTAGAGGGGCCTGCCACTCCGTTGCCATTGAAGGCTTTCACGCTGAAATAGTACTTCTGGCCATTGGTCAGGCTCAAGCTGGTCTTGGTCACCGTCAGCACGTTGCCCAGAGTCGTCCAACCGACGACATTCGTGGCGCCGGTGGTAGTGCCGATAGCGTACACGTAGCCGCTAATGCCGCTCTGCGGATCACTGGCCGCGGTCCAGTTCGCCGACAACTGCGTGGTCGAGGTGGTGTAGGGGGTTTCCACGCCGGTGGTGGTTCCGTCATAGACGTTGGGAGGTGCGGTGGGGACGTCCGACGATTCGCTGGGAAGTAGCGGGAATACCCCGTTGGTATAGTCGATTAAGATTTGGCCGATGTATCCCATCGACGTAACCGAGGGGAAGTTTCCATGACCATCACAGCGACCGAATTTCAGTGGTGACACAACGGTGGACCCTGAGCTATTGGCGTGTTGCGTCGTTCCTACTTGCGCAAATCCATTCGAGGGATCATAGGCGGCACAACTGGTAATTCCGGTAGTGCCGTCGTATTGCAAGGTGACCCAGTACACTTGATTGAGATTCAGCGGTATGTCGCTTCCGCCCGTGTCGGGTGCGCTATAGTTCGTCGGCGTGCCCGCCTCGACGCGAATATGCACATGCGTCTTGTCAGTCGGGTAGGCATAGTTATCTGTCTGAATAATTCCCCAAGCGTCATTGGATCCGGTGATGCAGACCGTGTCGATTTGATCCTGGTAGGTATACCCACTTGCGTAGTAGCAGCCGACGCTCATTACAGGCACCGTCGGGACGTTACACGAAACACAGTTCAATTGGTTATTCTCGTAGTATGTCCAAGTGCGAGTGCCACCCGTGCCGTTGTACACGGTGCCGTTGACGCTCACCGGTCCCGGCAAGTTCCTGTAATCGGTGGTGGAAACCCACACACTGCCGACAAAGGCTGTCCACGCCGATCCGGAAGGATAGCTGGAAGCATTCATAATGGATGCCGTGAGCAAGTCGCCGGCGTTGCCGCTCTGACAGCTTTGGTAGATGCTGACCGGCGTCTGCGCCGAGACGCTCGAACTCAGCGCCAGGACGACCGCGCACGCGATTCCCATGTTTGAGAACCAACTGTTGACTGCCGACAACCGACTGAATCGTGGACTTCGCTTCATGATCCTTACCTCCTTACGATGTTCTAGGACAAGAAAAGGACAGCAAATTCTCTACCGGGCTGTTAACGGCGAAGCAACGAACGGCGTCAGGGGTGGCGAACGTACGCAAAGGACTTCCGCTCGATGTTTCCCGTCTGCGCGAGATGCGAATTACAGCCCGCAGGCATTTCTCTTGAAAATCGCTGGTGATTATGGACTTTCCATTCGCCACTTAATGTAGCCGCAAGTGCAATTACGTCAACGATTACTTTGCGCATTCGGGTGTTATCTTGCGCACAGCCGTAGAAGCATGCAGGCGTGCGGACAACCTGGGAACTCCACGCCCTAGCAAGAGAGGACTGATGAAACCCCAATAACTTAGGCAAATTGGGCTTGCAAGGTTCTGTAAAGACTGTTGCGCTCGTAACCGTTCGCACTCCAGGAAGCAGTGAAGGGGCCTTTGATGTGCAAGGTGCAATTCGACGGCAGCGGTGACGAAGACCAAGGCATTGCCGCGCTGTTGACGGCAAGTTTCGTTCACCGTCAGCATGGTCTCGACGCAACGGTGCCAGTTGCGCTCTGCGTTCCAAACGACCACTTCCGCCACATCACCGCATGAGGCAACGAACGCTCCCCCGCATTGTCCATCGGCTCGACTCCTTCGTGGTGCCGGAACGTCCACAGCCAGCCGCGATGTTCATACAACTCCCGGCAGGTGCCTCGCACATTTCGATTGCCGCTCTGAAGTCCGCGCAGCAGCAACCGCTCCACCTTCCGGCGGACGGGGACCCATACGACGAACCAACAGGCGCGAGTGATTGCGCCTGCGCGATCGTCGGCCCAATGCTCGAACGACTCACAGGCGGCGTGTCGCACATGCTCTCCAAGGGAGGTTTCACCAGCTTGACGTTTCATCAGTCCGGAGCAAGGGTGCGCCATGCGCGCAAACTCCTTGTTTCCCGGGCAGTTTCAACGGTGAGGAGCCTCGGCTATCATATAGGCAGTTGAGCTTCCCGTCTTGTAGAATCGTGCCAATAGCGGTGCTTTTTCAGGGTTGCGGGTTTCACTTGCGATTGCGGGGGGGCGCACGGTTTTGGGGAGAATGGGCCTCACGTGCAGCTCGCCGGCGATCGTGTTCACAAGTGACGGGGGAAATATCCTGACGTCATGCTCGCGAGGACCGGCATTCGGGCGCACGGGGAGCGCTTGGGTGCGCGATGTGGTGGAGAGAAGAAAGGAGATGTCATGAAGGGACAGGCTCGGCGAAAAGTGGCGATGAACAACTCGGTCGCCGTATCGTGGAGGGCATTGTTCGTCCGCGGCGTTGCCGAGTACGCGCAACAACATGGCAATTGGGTCATCACCACCAATCTTGGTCAGCTCTCAGTCCCCACCTTTTATGACTTGAACGCCTATTCGCTAAGAGGCTGGGACGGAGACGGCGCGATTTTGGGGATCACGAGTCCAGCCGAGGCGCAGGTGGCGTCCCGCCTGGGCATTCCCGTGGTGAATATATCCGGCGCCGTGCGAAACGCCCGGGTGCCGCGCGTGATGGTGGATGACTACGCCGTCGGCCGCCTGGCCGCGGAACACTTTCTGGAACGCGGATTTCGCCACATGGCCTATTGTGGCACACCGGAGCGTTGGTACTCCGAGCAGCGACGCTTGGGATTTGCCGAAGGGGCCAAAGAGGCGGGCGTGCCGTGCGAAGTATTCGAACTCTTCAGCCGCGCGGACGTCCGCATGCCTTGGCAACGGCAAGTGGCGCCCCTGGTTCGCTGGCTGCAAGGCTTGCAGCGGCCTGTCGGCATCATGGCGACGAACGACCATTTGGCCCGCGTGGTCGTCAATGAGTGCCAGCAATTGGGACTGAATGTGCCCCACGAGGCGGCCGTCATCGGCAGCGACAATGACACCATCGTCTGCGAATTTGACGAACCGACTCTCAGCAGCGTTTTGCGCAGCGCTCGGCAAGAAGGCTACGAAGCTGCCGCCTTGCTTGACCGTCTGATGGATGGCGAGGATCCGCCGGCCAAGGACATCCTCATTCCGCCCGACGGCATCGTCGCTCGGCAATCCACCGATACCGTGAAAGTGGACGACCCGCAAGTGGCTGCCGCGATTCGCTTCATGTGTGACCACTTGGGTGACGCGTTCGGTGTCGAGCGGGTGCTGCGGCATGTTGCCATTTGCGCCGGGAGTTGGAACTGCGATTCCACCTTCTCGTGGGCCGTTCACCGAATGATTACCTCTGCCGGCTGCGCGTAGAGTCCGCCCGGAGGCTCTTGGAGCGGCCCCAACAAACAAAATTGCAAAACATCGCCAAAGCCTGTGGGTTTTACAGCATCCAACACTTCCGCCAAGCATTCCGACGTTTTACCGGCACGACGCCGTTGGCGTACCATCGTCAGTTTCAGTTGCCGAGGATCGGGTGAACGCGGCTAGCACCCGGCCAGGTCATATATTGTGGACGTTGGGGCAGCAGTGCAACTGCCACGGCACGCGACTGATCAAGTCGCGATCGACAGAGGGCTCGGCTTCACGCTCCAAGCGGCTGCAACGAATCTTGGGCCAGCAAGCGCCGTCGCCCCCCTGCGCCACACTACGACGAGCCCCCAGATTCCTTTCAGTTGCCAACCCGCGACATCAATTTACGCAAAAATGCGACGAGACTCTGATATCTCGTTGGGAAATCGCGTGTCAACGGCAAGCCCGGCCGCCTTGGCCGGGCTTGCCGCATGATCAGGTTGTCAGGTTGTCACGGAACTACGGCAGCAAGGGGATGTAGGAGTTGGAAACGATCACCTCATCCATGTAGAACGTGGCGTTGCCGTTGTTGCCGGCAGCCAGGGCGATGTCGCCAAAATCGATGTGGTCCCAGGCCGTGCTGCCGCTAAAGCTGCCGGTCATGGCCGTGCTGTTCAGCACGCCATCGACCCAGAACTCAAAGTAGGTCGTCGCGGCCGGCGACGTGATATGCACCTCGAGGCAATGCCACGTATTTTCCGAAAGTTGCGATGGCCAGTAGAGTTCGCTCCAATTCCCCACTTGCTCCATGTAAGGCAGGTCAGCCATAATCGACATCTGGGCACGGTTGCTGCCGCACCCGACGTGCAAGAGCCTTCTCCCGCAACCGGTATTGGCAGCCCCAAACCCTGTGGGGAGGAACAGATAGAAACGCACGTAGATATTGCCGGTAATCGTGGGGCTGAAGTTCTTCGTCAAGTAGGCGCCGGATTGTCCCGCAATGTCGTAGCCGGTAAGCTCCAGGCTGTGCGTGCCGGCCGCGGCCTCGGTGGTGCTCGTGTTCAGCGTATGACTGCTGTTGATGCCGGTGACGGTGCTCCACGCCCCGCCATACACGGTCCAGTTCTCGAAGGTATCGCTGAAATAGGTTACCGGAGATTGGATCGTGGTTCCAATATAGGAGTTGGCGACCACCAGTTCATCGAGATAGAACGTGGAGTTGCTATTGGAGCCGGAGCCGAGGGTCACATCGCCGAAATCGATCGATGTGAACACGGTGCTACCGCTGAAATTGCCGTTGAGAGTTCCGGCGCTAACGCCATCGATCCAGAATTGCATCGGCGTGCTTGTCGAAGGGGCATTGATGTGCATTTCGATACAATGCCACGCGTTCTCGGAAATTGCCGTGGTGGCTTCGGCTTCGCCCCAGGTGCCGACCTCCTCCATGTAAAGAAAACCGCCGACGACCGACAACTGGCCGCGGTTGCTCCCGCACCAGATCCGTAAGAGCCGCCGGTGGCTGTTCGTGTTCGCGCTTTCATACCCCGTCGGCAGAAAGACGAAGAAGCGTACGTTGATACCGCTGGAGATTACGGGGCTGAAGTTCTCGGTCAAGTAGGCGCCGTATTGTCCCGAGCTGTTGACGCCGTAGAGCTGGAGGCTCTTGTCGCCGGCCTCGGCGTAGTTGGCGCTGGTGTCCAGGGTATGATTGCTGTTCACGCCGGTGACGGAGACTCCACGCCCCGCCATACACGGCCCAGCCCTCGAAGTTGTCCTGGAAGTAGATCGTGCTGCCGCTGGTGACCACCGTGCAGCCGGAGGAGTTCGTGGCGCTGCCGACCAGGCCCGCGTTGTCCGTGGCCTTCACGCTGAAATAGTAGGTGGTTCCCACATTCAGGCTCAAGCCGGTCTTGGTGACCGACAGCACGTTGCCCACCGAGGTCCAGCCGACCACGTTGGTGCCGCCGGCCGTGGTGCCGATGGCATACTGGTAGCCGCTGATGCCGCTAATGGAGTCCGTGCTGGCGCTCCAATTCGCCGACAATTGCGTGGTGGAGGTGGTGGTCGAGGTTTCCACGCCGGTGGTGGTTCCGTCGTAGACGGCCGGCGGCGCGGTGGGCGGAGTGGTGTCTACCGTCTGCCCGCTGGAGTTCGTGGCGCTGCCGACCAAGCCGGCGTTATCCGTGGCCTTCACGCTGAAATAGTATTTCTGCCCGTTGGTCAGGCTCAAGCCCGTCTTGGTGACCGACAGCACGTTGCCCGCCGAGGTCCAGCCGACGACGTTGGTGCCGCCGGCCGTGGTGCCGATGGCATACTGGTAGCCGCTGATGCCGCTGATCGAGTCCGTGCTGGCGCTCCAATTGGCCGATAACTGCGTGGTCGAGGTGGTGTAGGAGGTTTCCACGCCGGTGGTGATTCCGTCGTAGACGGCCGGCGGCGCGGTGGGCGGAGTGGTGTCTACCGTTTGCCCGGGGGAATTCGTGGCGGGGCCTACCGTTCCCACGCCGTTGACCGCTTTCACGCTGAAATAGTATTTCTGCCCGTTGGTCAGGCTCAAGCCGGTCTTGGTCACCGTCAGCACGTTGCCCAGCGCTGTCCAACCGACGACATTGGTGCCGCCGGCGGTGGTGCCGATGGTGTACTGGTAGCCGGTAATGCCGCTCTGCGGATCACTGGCGGCGGACCAGTTGGCCGACAACTGCGTGGTCGAGGTCGTGTAGGGGGTTTCCACGCCGGTGGTGGTTCCGTCGTAGACGGCCGGCGGCGCGGTGGGCGTGTCGCCGCTACCCACGACCAACACGCCGGCGGAACTCGTTGCGGAACCCGTCACCCCGGCGCCGTTGACCGCCCTCACGGTGAAATAGTAGGTCTTTCCCACGGTCAGCGACAAACCGGTTTGTATTGCTTCCGTTCCTTGATCCTCATAAACCGTGGTCCAATTGGTGGTGTCCGTTCCACCTTGCGTTGTGCCGATTGCATACTGGTAGTAGGCGATTCCGGCCTCGGGATCGGTGCTGGCGTTCCAGTACTGCGCACAACTCCGTCAAGGACGTGGTGGTACTGATGCTGGGGAGCGGTCCATATTGGGTATTGTATACGGCCGACGGTGCGCTGGGCGGTGTCGAGTCGGATACGACCGTCTGCCCGGGCGAAACCGTCGCGGCGCTTAACAGTCCCGCTCCATTTACCGATTTCACGCTGAAGTAGTAGGTCTTCCCCACCGTCAATGACAAGTATTGTTGCGTTACGGTCGTTACGTTGCCCACATAGGTCCAGGGCACGACATCCGTGCCACCGGCCGTCGTACCGATGGCGAACCGGTAACCGAATATTCCGCTCTGTGGATCGCTGCCTGCGGTCCAGTTCGCCGATAGCGCCACGAGGCTGCCGGTGGTAGAGGTCTCGACGCCGGTGACGGTTCCGTCGTAGACGGCCGGCGGCGCGGTGGGCGGCGTCGTGTCGGTGGCGCCGGGAATCAGCGGGAACAGTCCGTTGGTATAGTTGACCAGGATCTTGTCGAAGTAGCTTTGCGACGTCAAGTTGTCATTTCCCACGTTATCGCCTCGACCGAAATCAGCCTCCTTGATCACGGATCCGGGGTGCGACAGACACGTGGACACGCTTCCAACCTGCGCAAACCCATTCGAGGGATCAAAGACGGCCGCGCTGCACAATCCGCCGATGTCGAAATGCAGATTCATCCAGTAGGTGTGTCCGGCGACAACACCAGTGATTTGCGGGCCGCGAGTCGTGATGCCATGGTAGTCGCAACTATGAGAGTTGAAATACAAAGTTCCATCGCCGTTGATGCCGGTCTCCAGAACGCCCCATCCGATACCGTCATTGGCGACCAATCGTATCGTGTCATCCTCGTGGTAAATCACGTGGGTCAACCCCGGGGTGAAGTAGCAAGCGGCTGTTACTCCAGGATTGGAAAGAGGATTCGTGAACGTGCAACAAACCGCGTTGTACTCAAGATTGTCGTTGAACATCCAGGAGCGGGTGCCGCCGGTGCCGTTGTAGATGGTCCCGCTGACGCTCACGGGGCCGGGCAAGTCTGTTACATTGTTGTTGGACACCCACATTGCCTGATTGGTGCCGAGCCACTGCCACGCCTGGTTGCCGTAGCTGGAGGCGTCCATGATGGTGGAACTCAGCAGGTCGCCGGTGTTGCCGCTCTCCATGCTTTGATAAATGTTGACAGGCAGAGGCGTGGCCGCAAAAACATCGGCGCTGAATGCCAGCGTAACGAGACACGCGGCCAAGAGACTCATCGACGAACTCTTCGTCACCAGCGGCAGACTCCATCGCCGACTTTTGGTCATGATCCTTACCTCCATAAAAGTTGTTCTCATCACCCGGCTGGACCGGCGGCTTTTCGAGTGACTTGCGGAAAACGGCGACAAGGGGTACGTTTGCCTTCGAGTGCGCCTTAATCTACACCTCGTTGGAAGTGTGTCAACTAGCAGCTTGCGTATTCGGCGCGGCACTTTGCGCACTGCTTTCATGGTAGTAAGACCCTGGAAATACTGTTGCCAGACATGAGAGTTCTGGCCGACGGCGCCCGATTTCGCGCGGTCCGGCACGTTTTCTTGGCGATGGTTATTAGAGCCAAGGGCCCTGGGCTGGGCGAATCAACGCCCCTTCCGGGTGAACCGAGCGATGTCAAGAAATCTCGCCACACCCTTTCGCGCGAAAAAACGGGGGCCTTTGACGTGCCGCCGACACGGCGGCCTGCCGGATAGTAAGGGCAAGGTAACCATCCGGCCAATCGTCGTCAAAGGCCCCACGGGCCAATCTCTTTCCGGAAGCGAACGTTCGCTTCGCGCCCCCCTTAATGCACAAGGTGTGCCGATTGCCGGGGCCCAAGCTTCGCGGCAGAAAAGAATGGACGCAACTCGCTGCGGCATAATACGTTGCGTTGCCATCCATGTCCGCGGCTTTCGCCGACGGCCAACGGAGAAAAGCGACTCCGGCTGTAGCATTTCGCTGCGCAGGCCGTCTCGTGTCGCTACAATCGGCCCGCCGGGGCGTCAGAAGGTATAGCCGATCTGCCCGCCGATGGTGAGCATCCGCGAGGCGGGCTGGAAGGTGTCGCGGACAACGGCCGATTCGCCCCAGGTCATGCCCTCGACGACAGCCAGGGCCGAGAGCCGATGATAGGTGACGCCCAGCTCCACTCGGCCCGTCACTCCACATCGGGGATAGACGGTCGTGTCGAAATACGTGGCGTACTGGTAGGTCAACGGCGTTATGCCAAACCGCGCGGAGCCGTAGAATTTCAGGCCGGGCTCATCCGATTGCCGCGTTTCCAGGCCCAGGTAGGGATAGAACGTCCACCAGGTTTCCTGGTAGCCGTCGACCTCGCCGAACGAGGTTTCGGCGTCGCGGAGGTCGCGGATCCAGAACCGCGTGCCGACGCCCATCAGAAAGCGAACTCGCGGCCATGCGGTCGGTTCTATCAGCAGATCGTATTCGCCGCGGAGGCCCAGGTAGTTCGTGCCGAACGATTCGTGGTAAGGCAGCGTCGTCCCGTCCTCGAACTGGGCGCCGCCGTCGTACGACACCGTGCCGCCGAACAATTCAAACCGGAATCGTTCGCAGCCATTGCGGCGAAGGTAGCCGATGGTGGAGATCGGTCCGGCCTCGTTCACAAAATCCGTGCCGTCGCTCCGCTCGTTCCAATAGAAAGCGTCTTGGCGATAATACCAGGTCGATTCGATCGCGCGGTTGACCGCGGCAGGGGCGGATGACGCATAAGGCGCAAGCGATGCCGCCACGGATGGCGCCACCGGGGGCGGCGCCGTCGGTGCTATCCCCGGCGGCATGGCGGGACCGACGGTTTGGCTCGGGGCGACCATGCCGCCGGGTCGGCCTTGCCCGTAGTCGGGCAGCGAAGAGAACTGTCGTCCGCCGGGCGGCGGCCATGCCAAGCCATCCGAGGAGGGAAGCGGTGGCGGCGGCATACTGTTCTGGCCGGATTGCAGCGAGGGAAACGAAAAATCGTCGCCCAAGGCGGGCAGATTGACCAGTACGACCACCAGTATTAACGCAAATCGGTGCTTGTTCAGTAACATGGGGGAGCATCACCCTGACTGGCGTGAACATGCCTCTTTCCATCCGGACCGCGGATGCTAAATGGGACGGGCGAGCAAGTCAACGGCAACCTGGCCGCTTCAGAGTGTGTAAAATGCGCAAACTGGCTGGGCAGGCGTGGTTTTCCGAGGCAACGTCGCTAGCGAGAATGCCGCAAGCGGATATAATGAGTTGTTTGTGCGCATGAAAGCGCTACCGCATAGGTTGTATTTGCCCATCGAAGTCACTTGCCGGCCATGACCCAAGTCCCTCGACCCCGCACGATGTTTGAGAAGATCTGGGACGACCATATCGTCCAGTCCGAAGGTGGGGGGCAGACCATCCTCTATATCGACCTTCAACTGGTCCACGAGGTAACCAGCGCCCAGGCGTTTGAAGGGCTGCGGCTGGCTGGCCGGCAGGTGCGGCGGCCCGAGCGAACGATCGCCACGGTTGACCATAACGTCCCCACCACCGATCGCAGCCTGCCGATCGCCGATCCGATCTCACGAATGCAGATCGACACGCTGCGGCGCAATTGCCGCGATTTCGGCATCCGCCTCTACGACATTCACGATCCGAACCAGGGCGTCGTACATGTGATCGGGCCCGAGTTGGGCTACACCCAGCCGGGCATGACGATTGTCTGCGGCGATAGCCACACCGCAACGCACGGCGCTTTCGGCGCCCTGGCGTTCGGCATCGGCACCAGCGAAGTCGAGCACGTGCTGGCCACCCAGACGCTCTTGCAGCACAAACCGAAGACGATGGAAGTCCGCGTCGAAAGCCGGCTCTCGCCGGGCACTACCGCCAAGGACCTGATTCTGTACCTCATCGGACGCCTTTCGACCAGCGGCGGCGTCGGCTATTGCATCGAGTACACCGGCGAGGCCATCCGTGCGCTCAGCATGGAAGAGCGGATGACGGTGTGCAACATGTCGATTGAGGCCGGCGCGAGGGCCGGTCTGGTGGCCCCCGATGAAGCAACCTTCGCCTATCTTCGCGGCCGACCGTTTGCGCCGGCCGAGTTCGACGCCGCGGTGCGCCGCTGGGAGCAGCTCCCCAGCGATGCCGGCGCGCAGTACGACCGGGTCGAGACATTCGATGCCGGCGACGTGCAGCCGCAGGTGACCTGGGGAACTTCGCCCGGCCAGGTGACTACCGTGGGCGGCCAGGTGCCCAATCCGGCCGACTTCGCCGATCCCACAGAGCGCAAGGCCGTGGCGGCGGCACTGGAGTACATGGCACTGAAGCCGGGCACGCCCATCACGTCGATTCCGATCGACCGCGTGTTCATCGGCTCGTGCACCAATGGGCGGATCGAAGACCTTCGCGCCGCGGCGAAGGTGGTGCGGGGTTATCGCGTGGCCGACCGCGTCGGCGCCCTGGTCGTGCCCGGCAGCGGCTTGGTCAAGCGGCAGGCCGAAGACGAAGGGCTCGACAAGATTTTCCGCGAGGCGGGCCTGGAGTGGCGCGAGTCCGGTTGCAGCATGTGCCTGGCGATGAATCCCGACGTGCTGGAGCCGGGCGAGCGCTGCGCGGCCACGAGCAACCGGAACTTCGAAGGCCGGCAGGGCAAGGGCGGCCGGACTCATCTGGTTTCGCCTGCCATGGCCGCCGCCGCCGCGGTGGCCGGCCACTTCGTTGACGTGCGGCAATGGCAGTACAAGTAGCCGAAGGCGGTCGGCACGGGGGCGGCGCGCCCGGCACGATTACCCGATCCGGCCGACCACCAGTCCCATCGCTTCGATCATGCGAAAGTCTTCTTCAGGTGGCTGGCCCTTCGTGGTGAGGTAGTCGCCGACAAAGATCGAGTTGGCCGGGTAGAAGCCCAAGGGCTGTAACGGGCCGAGATGCACTTCGCGGCCCGCGGCGATCCGTAGCTCGCCACGCGGATTGGCCAGCCGGAACAGCACGAGCACCTTCAGGCAGTAGCGCGGATTGAGGCGGCTGCAACCTTCCAGCCGCGTACCGGCGATCGGCAGCAGAAAATTCACCGGCACCGCCTCGGCCTGCAATTCGCCCAGCCGCAAGGCCAACTCGACCACGTCGGCCGGTTCCTCACCCATGCCGATAATTCCGCCCGAGCAGATTTCCAGCCCGGCCTCGCGCACGGCCCGAAGCGTGTCGAGCCGATCCTGGTACGAGTGCGTAGTGCAGATTTGCGGATAGAAGCGTTCGCTCGTGTTGAGATTGTGATTGATGCGGTCGACGCCGAACCCTTTGAGCCGCGCGGCCTGCTCGAAGCTGAGCAGCCCCACGGAAAAGCAAATCTTCAGCCCGTAAATTGCCTTTACGTGGGGGACGACCTGGCCCAGCGTATCGAGTTCCTGATCGGTGGGCGACCGGCCGGAAATGACCATGCAATAGGTTTTGGCCCGCCGCTGGGCGGCTGTGCGAGCGCCGTTCACAAGTTGTTCGGCAGAAATCAAGTTGTAGCTGGAGATTTCGGCCCGCGAGACGCGCGATTGCGAGCAATAGCCGCAATCTTCTCCGCAGAGCCCGCTCTTGGCGTTCACCAGGAAATTCAGATCGACCCGATTGCCGAACCAACGATGCCGCACGCGATACGCGGCCGACAAGAGATCCAAGATCTCGTCGTCGGCCGATTCGAGGATGCCGAGGCCCTCTTCCGGCGTGAGCCGATGACCATCGAGCACGCGCTCGGCCAGATCGTGCCAGCGGCCGGCCGGAGAAACCGGCGGATGAAGCGTTTCGTTATGCTGAACCATAACCTGCGAGCCTTCCTGTCTGGCTACGGCGCGATGGCATGGGCCTGTTCGTAGGCGGCGATCTCGGCCTCGCGCTCCAGCGTCAGGCCGATGTCGTCCAACCCGTGCAACAGGCAATGGCGGCGGAAGGCGTCGATCTCGAACTTCAGCGACAGTCCCAAGGCGTCGGTGATCATGCACTTGACGAGGTCGGCGGAAAGCTTGTAGCCCGGCTGGGCGGCGGCGCGGCGAACAGGTCGTCGACAACCGCTTCATCGAGCTTGATCGGCAGCATGCCGTTCTTGAAACAGTTGTTGTAGAAGATGTCGGCAAAGCTGGGGGCAATCAAAACCCGGAAGCCGTAATCTTCCAGTGCCCAGGGGGCGTGCTCCCGGCTCGACCCGCAACCGAAATTGCGCCGCGCCAAAAGCACGCTCGCACCGACATACTCGGGCCGATTCAAAACAAACTCCGGGTTGTCCGAGCCGTCGTCGCGATAACGCCAATCGAAAAACAAGAACTGCCCGAAGCCGGTTCGCTCGACCCGCTTGAGGAACTGCTTGGGGATGATCTGGTCGGTATCGACGTTCGACCGGTCCATGGGAACCACCAGGCCGGTATGAGTCGTGAAAGCACGCATGATCGGGCCTCTAAGTGAAATTGCTGATAGCAGTCCCCTCTCTGGGCACCGACCGAAGTTGGTCGGGAGAGGGCAGGCTGAGCGCGATCCGCGAGAAAAACAAGTATCTTTGCGGCTCGGGCGCTCGCCCTGCACGCTCTGATCGCAAATTACCAGAGTGCCGGCCGCCGGACAAGGGGGACCCGTTGGACGGCGTCGATGCTTGACTGCCGGCCGCCGCAGCCCTACAGTAACGGCCAAAGACCACATCCCATCGTGAAGAGGAGCCGCGATGAGCCAGCCCAAAGCATTCGTGTTTGACGCCTACGGAACCCTGTTCGACGTGCGGTCGGTGTTGAGCCGGTGCGAAGAAGTGTTTCCCGGCCGCGGCGGCGGAGTTGACGACGCTCTGGCGATCGACGCAGCTCGAATACACCTGGCTGCGTTCGTTGATGGGCCGATACGAAGATTTCTGGCAAGTGACGCAAGACGGCCTGACCTATGCGTGCCGATCGCTCGGTTTAGCCTGCACGCCGGAGCGTATCGAGCACTTGATGCAGGCCTATCTGACGCTCGATCTGTTTCCCGACGTGGCCCCCGCTTTGGACTCTCTGGCCGGCGCAGCCTGTGCGATTCTCTCGAACGGCTCGCCCGGCATGTTGCAGAGCGTCGTCAACAGCGCCGGACTGGCGGGCCGGTTTCAACACATCTTGAGCGTTGACGAGGTGCGAATCTACAAGCCGAGTTCGGTCGTCTATGGACTGGCCGAGACGCGACTGGGCATTCCGCGCGGCCGGATCGGCTTTGTTTCGTCGAACTGCTGGGACGTTGCGGGGGCCAAGGCGTTCGGTTTGCAGACCGTTTGGCTGAACCGGACTTGCGCCGGCGGACGTGCTGGGTGTCGAGCCGGATCGAATTATCCGCACGGCGACCGAACTGGCGCCCCACCCGATCTGACGTGACAGGTTGGGATTACGTCGGCCTTGGGTCTTTGGGCTTGGGTCTTGGGCTTGTCCAAGACCGAAGACCGAAGTCCTAAGACCGAAGTCCTCACCACTGCACCCGTCAATTCCGGTCGGTTGAGCCACTAGCGGTCTTCGGCGGAAATCAGGGGGGCTCTTCGCCGGCCAGCGTCAACAGGACTTGCAGAACGGTCTCCACCGCGCGGGGAATCGCCGCCGCGACGGCCGGCGTGCATTGCTCCCCGAACGTCAGTACGTCCTCCGCCTCGACTCCGACAAGGCGGATGTGCCGGTTCTCGGGCAGGTGGGCGTCGGCCCGGCGGCCGAGTTCCAAGGCGGTGGCCAGGTTCACGTCATGGGCCGAGGCGCTGCGTTGCGTGGCGATACCGTCGGCGTCCAACAGGTGGATGGTGCCCGGCGGGGCGCCGGTGCGGATGGCGTCGATCACGATCGCCCGATCAAAGCCGATCATCCGTTCCATCAGCCGCAGGCCGCCCCAATGGTCTTCGCCGACTTCGACGTCGGGCCGGTCGGCCAAAAGCGGTTTGACGCCTCGGCCACCCGCGACCTGCACTGTCGTCGCTCACCAGCGGATTGCCGAGGCCGAGGATGAGGGTTTTCATGGGTCCTCGGGGCGAGGCATCGCTTAGCTCAGCGGTTCCAAGAGGAAGTCGTCGATCTCGACCGAAGCGCCTTGCTGGAGGAAGTTGATGCTCACCAGCAGCCGGGTCTTTCCGCGACGTTTCAGCACGGTTCCTTCGAGGCCGGCGAATGCCCCTTGCCGCACGCGGACCCACTGGCCCGGTGCCAGCCGGCTTTCGACCGTCAACGGGGCGTCGGAGACGATCAGTTGGCGGAGTTGGCGGAGGTCGAATACCAGTTGGTCGGCGTCTTCGACTTCCAGTACCCGCGAAATTCGCCCTGTGGTCAGACTCCGCACCCGTTCGTCTTCCGAACCGTACAGGAACACGTAGCCGCCGAACAACGGCATCAGCGAGGTGCGTTTTCGGCCGCGAGAAACGCTCGTTTTTCGCACCAGCGGCAGATAGAAGGGGATACCGATTTTGAGCAACTCGCGGGCCAGCGATTTTTCCTGCCGCGACTTGGTGTACAGCGCCAGCCAGCACCGCGGGGCCACGCCCGGCGGCGGCGCGTCCAGCAGGCTCTCCGGATACAGGCTCGGCTCCTCCCTGAGAATCGGCATGATAGCCATTTTAGCCGCCGCAGGCTATCGTGCAATTCCCCGCCGCGGTAGGGTCGAGCGGCAACAGTTCCGTATTGCGAATTGGGTTCCAGAATGGTGTCGTGAGGGAGGAATCGAAACGAGGCCGCAGCTACTTTTTTGGTCTCGCCTTCGGTGCGCCCTTGGCCACGCAGCGTGTGCAGCAACCCTAATCGCTTGGCTTGGCCTTCCTGCCAGGCCTGGTCGCCATAGGGGCGATTTCTGGCGATCGACACCCGAACCTTCTCCACTTCCTCTTTCGTCAATGGTTTGTTGACCAGGGAAGTCCAGTTTCGCGGCCGCGACACGGGCCAATCGGCCAAGATCGCTTTCAACTTGGCGTCGCCGTGGTATCGCGCCGAAAGGCTGCCCCATTGCCACTTCTCCGCGCACTTCACCACACCCGCCGTCAAGGCATGCCGCTCCACGTAACGGCAGAGGGTCAAGACGTGCTCGTCCTGCTGGACCGGGAAGCTCTGGAACCGGCCCTGGTACAAGTGCCCACCACCAACCGCGTGGTGCGCCACGTGCCAACGCATGGCGTGGGTATGCGCCAGCCAGCGAAAGTAGGCCGTCAGCTCCCCGTCCTTGCGTGGCCACACGACAAAGTGCCAGTGATTTCGCATCAAACACCAGGCGAGGATCCGCAGGGGGTGCACCTGTTGCCTCGACCATGATCCGCGCGAACGCTTCGTAGTCCTTTTCTTTGCGGAACAACGGCAGACCGGCCGCCGTCCGGTTCAGAACATGAAATACCATCCCGCCAGGCGCTACTCTCGCTTGTCTTGGCATGACCGAAATCTATCGCGCATCACCTGTTTTGTCAATACAAGCTGCGTCCCGGTTTCGGCTCCTTGTCCTTACCCACATTTTCTGTCCCGAGGGACGGCCGAATATCAGGCGTCGCATTCAACCGTCCTTACAGGACGGACAGGTTGTTCGGTACGCGTCCTCCGCAGCGATGAATCGCCGGGCTATTGTCAAACGACCGTCCGGGTCGAGACGTTCGTGGTTTCCAGGCTGTTGGAGTCACAAAACCCGCTGAATCGCCGGAACACGGGGGCGGCAGTTCAACTGCCGCCCCAACGAAGTCGGCCGCCGGCTAAGCAACGTATCCTCCGCCGCCAATTTCGTTGTCACACTCGGCTCGCAGTTGGGGTCGCCACTTCGCAGACGGGCGGCTATAATAGAGTGTTTTCGTGTGAGAACATGACTTCCTCCCCGTTGGCAGGTCTGTATGAGTCAGGTTGAAACGCTCCCTCCTCGTCAGCCGCAAACGCCCTGCGGCATTTGAGACTTACGGCCGAGACTCTGTACGACAAGTGCGTGGCGTTGGCCCGAAACTTGTGGTGGAGTTGGCACGCCGAGGTGATCAACCTCTTCCGCGACCTCGACCCGATCCGTTGGCGGCAATTGGACCACAACCCCATCGCCTTGCTCTCCGAGTTCACGCCGGAGCGGCTGGAAATGCGGGCTTCGGAACTGGTGCTCTACAGCCGCATCAACCAGGCTTATCCGGCGGCTGAAGGAATACCTGGCCGAGATCCCCCCTTGGGGGCGAACCCACTCCGGCGTGCTGGGCTCGAAGCCCGTGGCCTATTTCTCCTTGGAGTTCGGCGTCCACGAGTCGGTGCCCATCTATTCGGGCGGTTTGGGGGTGCTTTCCGGCGACCACATCAAGAGCGCCAGCGGGCTGGGCGTGCCGCTGGTGGCCATCGGGCTGTTCTACGACCAGGGCTATTTCAAGCAGCATCTCGACATCAACGGCTGGCAGCAGGAAGAATATCTCGATACGAAGGTCGAGAACCTGCCGATGGAGCCGGCCCTGGGCGCCGACGGCAAGCCGATCACCGTGCGCATCGACACCCGCACCGGCAAGCTGCTGGCGAAGGTGTGGCTGATGCGCGTCGGCCGGGTCAATCTTGTACCTGTTGGATTGCGACGTGCCGGGCAACAGTCCCGGAGGACCGCGAGCTGACCGCGCGGCTCTACGGCGGCGACAACCGCACCCGCGTGCGCCAGGAGTTGGTGGCCGGCGTGGGCGGCGTGCGGCGCGCTGAAGGCGCTTGGGGATCACGCCCGGGCGTGTTTCACCTGAACGAAGGCCACAGCGCGTTCGCCACGCTCGAAGCCATCCGCACGCGGATGAAGGACGACGGCATGAGTTTCGACACGGCGCTGCGCGACGTGGCGCAGCACACCGCGTTCACCACGCACACGCCCGTGCCCGCCGGCCACGACCGCTTCGACCGCAACCTGATCGAAGAGCACCTTGGTCCGCTGCGCGACGAGTTGGGCATCTCGACCGAGCAGTTGATGGGCCTGGGGCGCGTCGAGCCGCAAAACGAGCACGAAACCTTCTGCATGACCGTGCTGGGGCTGAAGCTTTCCCGCCGCGCCAACGCCGTCAGCAACCTGCACGGCCACGTCACCCGGCGGATGTGGGCGCACCTCTGGCCGTGGCACGTCGAGGAGGAAATCCCCATCGGCCACATCACCAACGGCGTGCACATCCAGAGTTGGCTGGCCTGGCAGATGCAGCAGCTCTACGACCGCTACTTCCCCGCCGGCTGGATGCACCGCATGGGCGAGCCCGACGTGTGGCAGACGATCCACGACATCGATCCGGGCGAGTTGTGGGAGACGCACTACGCCCTGAAGAACTTGCTGCTGGCGTTCGTGCGGCGGCGCGATCAGCCGGCAGTGCCGCCGCCGCGGCGAAAGCGACGAGGCGGTCGAAGCCGCGCGGAACATCCTCGATCCCGAACATCCTCACGCTCGGTTTCGCCCGGCGTTTCGCCACCTACAAGCGGGCGGCGATGATCCTGACCGACCTCGATCGGCTGGCGGCGATGGTGAACGATGCCGAGCGGCCGGTGCAGATCATCTTTGCCGGCAAGGCGCATCCGGCCGACGAGCCGGGCAAGCAGTTGATCCAACGGATCGCCAACCTGCGGCACGACGCCCGTTTCGCCGGGCGAATCGCCTTCGTCGAGGATTACGACATCAACGTCTGCCGGCACCTGATTCAGGGCGTCGACGTGTGGCTGAACAATCCCCGCCGGCCGCTGGAGGCCTCGGGCACCAGCGGCCAGAAGGCCGTGCTCAACGGGGCGTTGAACCTCTCGATCCTCGACGGTTGGTGGGCCGAAGCCTACGACGGCGGAAACGGCTTCGCCATCGGCAAGGGCACGCAACACGTCGACGAAAGCGTGACCGACGCCCGCGACGCCGCCGACTTGTACCGCGTGTTGTCCGAAGAGGTAATTCCGCTTTACTACGACCGCGACATCGACGGCCTGCCGCGCCACTGGATCAAACGCATGATGAACTCGATCAGCTCGCTGGCCTGGCGGTTCAGCGCCGATCGCATGGTGGCCGACTACGTCCGCCACGCCTATCTGCCCGCTTCCGGCGGATTGAGCTGCGATATGAATGTAAGGTAAGGCTTTAGCATTGAGGATTAGAACGACACGTTCGTGATCCTGATTCGCAAAGTCTAATCCCTAATCCCCAATCCCTCCCGTCATGAACGTCTACGTCCTCGTCGGCCACCAGAAACAGGGGAGCTTCTGTCATGCGATTGCCGCCGCGGCCATCGAGGAATTGAAGGCCCTCGGACACGAGGTCATCTATCACGACCTCTACGCCGAGCGCTTCGATCCGATCCTGTTGCACGAGGAGATTCCCAAGGGTTCGGCACAAGACCCGATCGTCGAGCAACACTGCCGCGAGGTGGCGGCCGCGGACGGATTCCTTGTGGTGCACCCGAACTGGTGGGCGATGCCGCCGGCCGTGCTCAAAGGCTGGTTGGACCGCGTGCTGCGGCAGGGTGTGGCCTATCAATTTGGCCCCGGCGGCGTCGAGCCGCTTTTGGCGGGCAAGCGGGCGGTGGTGCTGACTACCTCGAACACGCCGCGGGACGACGAGTTGCGGCTGTTCGGCGATCCGTTGGAGAACCTCTGGAAAACGTGCATCTTCGGCTTCTGCGGCATCACCGACTTCTACCGCCGCAACTTCGAATCGATCGTCATGAGCACGCTCGAAGATCGCCGCGGCTGGCTCGACGAGGTCCGGGCGATCGTGCGGAAACGATTCCCGACTTGATCCTTTGAAAACACATCCGGCACACGGAGAACCGACCCGCTGACGCTTGATCCCGGGTCCGACGCGGACCTGTTGTGATTCGGTCAGCAACCGGCCAGTGTCAACACACCGGCCGCCATCAGCATCGCCCACATAATCCATTTCATCGGGTCGGCTCCAATCCAGACGGCATAGCGAAGACGGCGCGTATCCGAGCGCCGCGTCCATTATTCTATCGCGCGACCGGCCTTTCCCGCAATGGAACTTCATGCGCGGCGTGGGGGGGGCAATCCACTCGGTTGCATGTCTCCCCCGGAAGACATAAAATCAGAGAGGCCGGTGCGGAAGTGTGTCGAGCCCTCGTTCCCACGCTCCGCGTCGCCCGTTTCGGCGCCGATTTTTTTGTAGCGTGCGTGAAACGCACCATAGCGTGTGGCGCGTTTCACGCACCCTTCGAATTGTGGCAATGAGAGCGGAACGAGGTTTCTCTGTGCCAGGCGATGGATACCGCATGAAGGACTTCAACAGACGCAAGCGGGTGATGGCACGCTCGATGCGGTTGGGCCATTGCATCTGCAACGCCAAGATGCCCTGCCCTTGCGATCTCTTCCGGGAGAAAGACGTCTGCCGATGTGCGGGCGAGCGTCTCGACGAAACCATCGGGCCGGTGCGGCTGATGGACTTGGTCGAGAGTGCCGGCTGCGGCTCGAAGATCGACGACGCCACGCTGCACCGCATCCTCCAAGGGCTTCCCTTTCTCGACGATCCGCGCGTGCTGGTCGGCGCCTGCCGGCGACGACGCGGGCGTCTATCGCCTTGACGACGACCTGGTGCTGGTGCAAACCGTTCACGTCTTTTCACCCTCGGTTCGACGATCCCTATCTTTTCGGCCAGATCGCCGCGGCCAACTCGCTGAGCGACGTCTACGCCATGGGCGGCCGCCCGATCACGGCCCTTTCCATCGTCGGCTTTCCCGTGCACGCTTTGCCCGAGGAGACCTTTCGCCAAATCCTTCGCGGCGGCGTGGACAAGATGACCGAGGCGGGCGTGCCGGTGGTTGGCGGCCATAGCATCGACGATCCGCAGATCAAGGCGGGGTTTGCCGTCACCGGCCTCGTGCGGCCCGACAAGGCGGTGACCAACGCCGGCGTCGTCGCGGGCGATCGCCTCATTCTGACCAAGCCGTTGGGCACCGGAATCCTGGCCTTCGCCGCGCAGATCGGCCGCGCCCTGCCCTGCGCGATCGAAGCCGCCGGCCGATCGATGGCCCGCTTGAACCGCACTGCCGCCAGGCTCATGATCGAGTGCGGTGCCGACGCCTGCACCGACGTAACGGGCTTCGGCCTGGCCGGCCACCTCGCCGCAATGGCCGCCGCCAGCAAGGTTGACGTCGAGATCGTTTGGGACGATTTGCCCCTGCTGCCCGGCGTGGTCGAATGTCTGGCCGAAGCCATCGCATCCGGTGTGCTGGAGCGGAACCGCGAATCGACGGGCGATCGTCTGTGCGCCGACGAGAACGTGCAGCCCGGCATGTTGGACCTTTGTTTTGATCCGCAGACCTCCGGCGGCCTGATCATTGCCCTGCCCGAGGCGGCAGCCGACGATTTGCTGGCGCGGTTGCACGCCGCCGGCATTCACGAGGCGGCCGTCATCGGCCGGGCCGTGGGACCAGGCTCGGGCCGGGTGCGGCTTCGCGCCGCCGGCCGCCGGCCGATTCTCGCGGCCTCACAGAGTGTCGCTTCCCGCAAGAACCATCCGACAATCGAGGAGAAACCCAAGATGAGTTGCTGCGAAGGGAATGAAAACTCCTCCCCTCTCCCGACCAACCTTCGGTCGGTGCCCGGAGAGGGGCAGGGGGTGAGGGCGTCAACCGAGACGGCTCGCGAAAGCGAGCGGCAGTTTCACGACTTCTCGCAAGCCGCCGCCGCGCCGGGCGCACTGGACGGCAAGACGAAGCGGGCCATCGCCATCGCGCTATCGGTGATGGCCCGCTGCGAGCCGTGCGTCAAGAGCCACATCCAGAAGGCCCGCGAAATGGGCTTTTCGCAGGAGCAGATTGACGAAGCCGCCTGGGTGGCGATCTCCTTCGGCGGCTCGCCCGCGATGGTGTTTTATAACGGCGTTCGGAAGGCATAGGCCATTCTGTGCTGGGGTCGTCGGAGTTACACTATACTGGTCGCGGTGCCCGTGGGTTCTGTCGGACAAGATGGGAGCAGGCATGAACCGCTATCTTCTCGGCGCGATCGGTTTTTTGGTCATCGTGGGACTAGGACCGCTTTCCACTCGATCCACGGGCGAGGAATCGCTGCGGGTTGTGCCGCAACTGGCTTGGCCCCGCAAAGGGATTCCATCTCCTGACGGTTCCCTATTTGCCACTTGCGCCGCATCGAAGCCGTATATCTGTCAATCGGTCAAGCTTGTAAGCAAGCAAGGTGACCTCCTCTGGATCCTGCCGCTTTCATGTCCGACCGATGTGTCTTTCTCGCCGGATGGGAAATGGCTAGCGGCCTGCGGCGATACCGAGGGGTTTCTCTTGGACTTGAAGACGTACAACCTGCGACGGTTTCCTGACTTCCGCGGCGGGCTCGTCGCGTTCACGCCCGACAGTCAAGAGGTCCTGATCGTCCGTCGCGAACGGCGTCATGGATTAGGCGATGCCACGGATTCCGAAAAGGAAGGGCTTTTCGTCTACGATCTGAACGCTCGGCGCCTTGCGCGACTGCCCGTCGATATGGACGTGCCGCAAAGGCTGGAGGTGCTTGTTGACGGGAAGACCGTCCAGGTACATGGTGGCCACGGTGATCCCACAATGCACGTGCTGATGATGGGTGAGGCTAAGGAGACCCTCCATTTGGACACCGGCAAGATCGAACGCGACTGGCTTCCGGCCCGAAGGGGCGTTTTTGTTCACGTTGAAGATCCTCGGCAGACAGCTTTGCCGTGCGCCGATACGACGAAGATGCTTCATAAAGGGCCGAAAGGCCTGTGGTACAATGAAACGTCCGGCTTATGTGTGCAGTACGGATCCGGCCCGCCCACCGCTGCCTTTGCATGGGATATCCGCCGGGGACGTTTCCTCGGCGTTTGCGGCGAGGGAATTGCGCACACGATGCGCGGATTCGTCGGGCCCGATACAATGCTGGCCGCCGTCGTCTCGGGGCGAGAGTCTGGCGCATCGCTGGTCAACGTGCGAACCGGCCAAGTCTCGTATACCTCCGCTGTTGGAATGCCCGTCTGCGCCGCACCGGACGGGACGAGCTTCCTCGTGTATGCCGGCCCACGGACGAAGCAAGGGAGATGCTTGGAGCTGTACTCGCTGACAACCGACCAGCCGGTTCATACCGAAGAAGCAGGCGCATTCAGTATTTGGTCCTCCGCCTGGTCACGCGACGGACGGTATGTAGCGTGTGCGCGCCTCCGGGGGCCGGGAGTGCGCGTGGTTTGTGTCGCCGACGGAAAGGCCGACGACATCTCGCTCGCTGATGTCGTCGAGAGGCACGAACCGAAAAGGGACGCCTCGTTGTTCAACGTTTGGGGGCTCGCGTTCGATGATACGGGAAGACGGCTCGCGGTCGGGATGGGAGGGATGGAAACTTCGGACTTCTTTGGACTGGTCGCTATCGTCAACTGCGAAACTCGCAACGTTGAAACCATCCTGGACGACTTTCCGATCTGGGTCAAGGCGATTCAGTTTGCTGGCTCCGACCTGCTGACGGGGACCCGTCACGGCCGTGCGCAACTGTGGGACCTGTCTCAGCGCAAACCGCTCTGGACTACGGAGACCAAGCGGGAACTGATTCAGTTCCGCTACATTTCGGGCAGCCCCTACGTCGTGTGCGGGCACGAGTGTCGTAGTGGGACTGTGTTGCGGCTGAAGGACGGAGAAGCCATTTACCGGACTTCACTCCTCTTGGATAGCGACAACATGATGCCATTTCCCTGGACCTGGGCCCAACCCCAGTTGATCGGCCGTGGCACATGGTCCTTAGAGACCGACCCCGAGTTGATGCAGATCCAGTTGGTGGACGTTGTGACCGGCCATGTCGCGCTATGCCACTGCGCGCGAGCTAACGGCCAGTGGATAATCTACACCCCTGACGGCGATTGGGACGGCTCGCAGGACGTCCATGATTGGGTGCAGTTCTACGACGGTCTTCGCCGTCTGTCGCCCAGCGAGGCAGAACAGCGACACCGGCGAGGACAAATCGACGCGATCTTGAACCAGGTGTTTTCTGAGGATGGCCCAGCAAGCCGATGATGGGAGCCGCCGACGACTGATTGTTCTCTAAAGTGCCGGACTTGCCCGCGAAATGGGCTTCTCTGCGATGGGGAGTACGCTTTCGGACTCGGACATTTTCACTCGATGGAACGGCCGCCCGACGCTAACCACTGCGCCAAGGACTCGAACCGAATCGTACCGTTTAGCTGCTTCCTGGCAAAGAATACGTCCACCGACAGACCGGGGGCGAACGAGCGGATTCGCTCGGCAGCGGTCTGCAAGTCCTCTCGCTGCCGCGTTTCCGAGGGCAGTAACGACGACTGCAACTGCTTGGCATAGAACGCGCAGTCCTGATGAGCGATCAATACGAGGCGCTCGAAGAGCATGCGCCCTGACCAGGAAATGCAGATGTTCGACAAGGCCCCATTCCTCGCGGTAGGCAAAGAGGTGACCGGCGAGGCAGGCAGCGCCTCCCGGCACCGCGAGGCGGTCATATCGCGGAAGCTTCAGGGCGTTGTGCAGGAAATCGTTGACGTGTTCCCCGAAGCGCCCGTCGCTGCAATAGACGGCGGCTGCGCGAATGCGGTTCTCGTCGAATCGCACCGGACTTTCGTAAACGGTGAGCTCGTCTCGGGTATTCATGTTCCCGGACCGCACGCCCGATGGGGCGGCGAGTCCCGCTCCAATAGTCGGCCGCACTCGGTACACCACAATTGGCCACACTGGTAGCAGCGCCCGACCAGAAGTTCCTCGATCTCGGGATCGGCCTCGCAGTTGCCCGTTTCCGTGCTGCCGCACTTCGGACAGTCCCCCACGAAGATGCGATCGGCAAACTCTTCGGCCGTCCCGCTTCCGTCAAACGCCGCACGAAGTTCATCCATGGCTTCCGGTGGCATTTGTTTCAGCAGCTCGCGCACGACGTCCTTTTCTTCCTCCGTAGGCTCCGCTTCCACGGCCGCCTCGCAGAAGCGGCAGACCTTGGCCGTGTCGGGGATGTTCTTGCCGCAATTCCCGCAGCGCATCGTCTTGCTCCTCTCGGAAGACTCATCCTTCACCAACCCATGAAAGCTGCACGGTCAGCGGTGCAGACGCCGCCGCCACCGTTTTCACCAACATAGGGTTCTTCTCCGCAACAAAGTCGGGAATCGTCCGCAGGCAGCCCTCCAGAAGCTCCAACTCCCAAGGCAGCGGTGGGCGGATCGCCAGGCCGGGCTTGACGCGAATGACCAGGGGATATGCCTCCGGTCCAGCCACGGCCCACCCGTGCTTCTCGGCGGCGTCCAGATCGCGCACAGGGATCTCGAACGCCTCGCTGAACATCATTGACAGGGCGGACATACTCCGCGCGTTCTCCTCCTCCGAGCCGCCGGTCATCATCGCCTGGAGGGCGGCCAGGTCCTCGTAGATGGCCAGCCCCTGCTGCACGCCCGATTGGCCCATCACGACGGCGTACCACGGCCCGCTCTGAAACTTGTCGCACTCGATTTTGATCACGGTATCGCCAAGCACCTGCTGCCAAGGCTTTCGGCGGTAGAACTCGGCCGCCGCCGCGTAGAAGCTGCCCACCTGCGCCGGCTCCATCCCAGGCGCGTCCAGTAGGGAAGGCGGCGCGCCTTGACCCGCCAGATGCTGCGACAAGCTGTCCATTGCAGAATCCAGTTGTTCGAGCCGCTCCAAGGCAACACAGTCGATGCCGGCCCGATCTAAGTTTGGCAACAGGGCCTCGCATTGCTCTGCGGAAGCCACCTCGATCAGGCCGGGCCGGTGCGGCTCGCCGATGGCCGGTTGCCGGATGGCCTGACGGACCGCCTCCCACAACCACTCGGCAGGCGGACGCTCCGGCGCCGCCTGGTGCGCTAGCACCAAGTCGTCGGTCCGGCTAATCACCATGGCCACCCAGGGCCGATAGGGTTCCCCCTCGCCGGTGATCCAGGCCGGCATGGGACGGACGTCGGCTTGCCAAACCTCTCCGGGCTCCACCGGCAGTGAGAGCAGGTCTTCCGGGCTGATTACTGCGTCAGTCCCTTCCGCACCGACTTCCGCGCTGGCAGACGGCAACTGGTCGCGCACCAGGTTGACGGAATCTAAATGGTCGGAGAGTACGGACTCGACGCTGATTTGTTTGAGCTTAGCTTTCCAAGCCGCCTGGAACGTCTTCCGTCGGACCTCGATCATCGCCGGCCGGTGCGACTCGGCGTGGCGTGGCCTCAGCATGACGTCCGTAAGGTAGTCCCATACGTCGCCCGGTTTCGGCTCGGCATCAAAGACCTCCATGTCCAGCAGTTGCCGGCTGTCCCGGCCAACAACCACGACTAGCCAGGGGGATCCTTCCTCCGACGTGCTTTGGTCGGCCACCGGGCCTGGCATGGTGTCAACCTGCCAGACTTCGCCTCTCTCCTGCGGACAACGCCGCAATGCCAGCCTGAGTTCGGGCCACGAAGGCCGTCGGGGTTTCGGTGCTTGGGGCAACGGCACGTTGAGCGTCTTCCGCAACCACGAGACGGCCCCCGGCGTGTTCAGCCAGACGCGGCGATTGCCAACCGCGTAGCTGGCGGCTTCGTCGTCTCTACCTACGCTGATGTACGGCGGCAAGTCGTGCGGCAGTTGTTTATGACCCAACAAATAGGCCGGAACGTGCTTATTGGCCTTCACCGCCTGTGCCAACAGCTTGTTGGCCTGCACCGTGTCACCCCCTTCCCGGAACGCCAGGAGGGCCTCCGTGTAGCCCCATTCCGTCGAGGCGTCGTTCTCGTACTGCGTTAGCAGCCGTCGAAGATCTTCGTCACGGTCCATGTCCAACAACAGGGTGGCCAGGGAATAGCGGACGCCCTGATTGTCATTGGGGTTCAGCCGGAGCATCTCCTGATAATGCTTGGCGGCTTCTTCGCGGCGGCCAGCTTCCCAAAGGCATTGGGCCAGCCCTTGTCGGGCACGCATGTACGGCCGGGTCTCCAAAACACCCCAGAAATGACCCTCGTACTCCGCAAACGCCTGCCTGCCCAATGCCCGTTCCCCGGCAGCCACGCCTTGCTCGTACAGTTTTTGGGCCTGGTCGGCGGTTGTCGCATTCTCCGCCAACAGTACATAGGCGTCGGCGCAGTCGGGCGAGATTTCCACGGCCTGACGTGCCAGACGCACCTGTTGGGCTCCTGAAACCTCGAATGCGCGATACATTACTTCTTGCGCACGATCCAGCGGGTTTTCTTCCCTATCCTCCTCGCCCAGGTCGGCCGCAAGCTGCCGCATGACCCGTTCCATTGACCGCCGATTGGGCAGCGGTGGGGCGAAGGGGCCTTGTTCCTTATCAGTTTTCTTGGCGGCCGGTCGTTTTCTTTTAGCCATGAAGCGAGTCCTTTCCAGCAATCAAAAGCGTGGTCCATTCTACCCGTTCGCCGGCCAAGCGAACACGGGTGGGCCCCTCGATTTTCGATTTGGCGTGATAACGGCGTTCGAACAAGAAGTGCGATCTCACCGGTTCAACTCGCCTTTCCGATCGCTACAAGGGTTTGCAATTCCAGCGACACGAACCGATAATGACACTTTGGGAGAGATCGGGATCAAAAATATCGGTTGAAATGAGAGGTTGTTCGATTGAAGACCCCAAGCGAGAACAAGAACGGAACAGTGCCTCCAGAAAGACCAGTGCACAGCCATAAGATTCTGCACCTGGTCGGAGGTTTGGGCAGGGGTGGCCTGGAAAAACAGGTCTACTTGCTTGGCGTTTCGCTGCGCAAGCGCGGCTGGGACCAATTGGTGGTTTCGTTCGATCGCGATGGGGTCTGGCGGGCCCCTCTGCTGGAAGCCGGCATCCCCGTTCGCACGATTGAGCGAAGTTGGTTCAAGCCTAAACGTCTCTGGCAGTTGCGGCGACTTGTGTGCCAGGAGAAGCCTGATCTTATCATTTCCTGGATATACTATATCGCGGTGTACGCGCACTTCCTTTGGGGAACAGTGCAGCCGCGGAAGATTTTCGCCCTGCGGCACGACGTCACGACGCAGATGAACTCCGGGAAGACTCGCAGACTCGGCTTGGAGCGCAGCGCGGTGGAATCTGCCGACGTTGTGCTCAGTAATTGTCGGCGGAACCTCGATACACTGTGCGAACGAGGCGTGCGTTTGCCGGCCCACGAAGTGATTTACAACATCGTGGTGCCGCAGAACCGTGCGCGGCCCGCGGAGCCAGCGGCCATACCGAGAATGATCGCCGTCGGAACCTTGATACCCAGGAAGGGCTATGACATCCTGCTGCGAGCGACTGGCCGCCTGGCGGCACAAGGGGTGAAGTTTGAACTCTCGATCGTCGGCGAAGGACCGCAGCGGGCCGAGCTCCAGGCGCTGGCCGCCCAGCTTGGATTGACTTCTCGCGTCAAGTTTCTTGGAGATCAGGCTGACGCCCCTGCGATGATGGCCGCATCGCATCTTCTCGTCCACGCTGCCCGGAGCGAAGGCTTGAGCAATGTTATCTTGGAAGCCATGGCGGAGGGCTTGCCGGTCGTTGCCACGCGGGTTTCGGCCGCTGCGGAGATCATCGAAGACGGCGTCACGGGGCTGCTTGTGGAGCCCGAAAACAGCGACTCGCTTGCCCGCGCCATGCGGCGACTGCTGGGAGAGCCGGACTTGCCGCGCGACTAGGCGCCGCCGGGTTCGCTTATGTCCGAGAGCATTTTGCTGCGACGCGGGTTACGGACCAATACGAACGGATCTTCCAGCGCTTGCTTGAACCAAGGTAACCGTTTCCGGGGACTATCCCGATTTTTCTCGGAGGCCATCCGTCTCGATCCCAAGCGTGCCCCGGAGATTCGTCTTTCACCTCCCCTCACACGTTGCTGCAACGATCGTATTTGCAGGGTGACGCAGCGGTCTATATGGGGGGGATATGCCATCTGGAAGTATATGCGCAAGGATATTATAATAATAATTATTCGAGCGGCTCATTTGTGCTGACTTTCACGTGCGTCTGCACCCAGCGGTGGGCTGCGGCGTGAACCATAAGTGTGCTTTCCGGCTGTCGAGGCATCGCATCTTGGCGCTCACATGATTGTCGCTTTCGGGGTAATGAAGATGTGGTGTTCCGGCGGAGAGTACGATGTCCTCAATCTTTGCGCGGGGCTTCGTAAGGCCGGGCATCACCCGATGGTTATCACGTCGGGTGGCGAACTGCTGGACGACCTGCAGCGCGAACAGATCCCGGTGGTGATATGTCCACTCAACGCCCGCTCACCGTGGATGCTCTGGGCGAACGGCAGACGACTGACGAAACTCTTGCAGGAACACCATGTCGACGTGTTCAATGCTCAGGGGGTCTTTCCGGCTGTAAGCGGATACCTTGCGACTCGGCGATTGCTCCGCAAAGGCAACGCGATTCCCAATCTAGCGACCATCGCGATGTTTAGCATCGTCAAACCGTGGTACTACCGCTTGGGATCGTTCATGCTCAATCGAGTCGCCGATCATGTCATCGTGGAATCGGCTTTTGAAGAATCGCAGTTGCGCGGCGCCGGCGTGACTCGACCGATGACGATCCTTCCCAATTGCGCCCCTTCCGATCGGTTCTCGGCCGTGCCGGAGTCGCGAGAGCGGATTCGCGATGTTATCGGCTGGCCAAATGATCGGATGGTGTTTCTAGTGCCTGCCCGGCTCAGTGCGGAGAAGGGGCATGAGGTTCTCTTGCACGCCCTCAACGAACCTGTTCTGAAAGACAAGCGAATCCTGTGTTACCTTGCCGGTACCGGGCCGCGGAGAGATGCCCTGATGGCATTAGCCGGCCGGCTAAACGTGACGGACCGAGTGATCTTCGGCGGGCTCCGGCGAGACATGCCCCAGCTTTACAAGGCCGCGGATGCGTTCCTGCTTTGTAGTCATCGTGAGTCGCTGCCTCTGAGCCTCCGCGAGGGAATGCTCGCCTCGCTGCCGGTCGTTGCCACGAATGTAGGCGGCATTGCCGAGGCCGTCGAAGACGGCGTCACCGGCTTCCTTGTGCCTCCGCATAGCCCCGCCGCCCTGGCCGAGGCGATGGCCAGGTTGGCGGGCGACGCCGAACTGCGCGCCACCATGGGCCGCCGGGGCTACGAATTGTGCTTGCGGAAGTTCGACGTTTCACAATGGGTGCAAAAGACCGTCGACCTGATGACGACGCTCAAGAACGATTTTGTGAGAGATCATCGATGAGCGACGCCAGGCATGCAGAAACGCCGGTTTCCGAGGAATTGCCGTTTGTCACGATCATCGTGCCAGTCCTCAACGAAGTCAAATACATCGGCGATTGCCTGGAAAGCATCTGGCTCCAGGACTATCCTTCAGACCGCTGCGAGGTGTTCATCATCGACGGCGGGAGCACCGATGGGACGCGTGCGATTGCAGGGAAGCTCGCGGCCGAGCGACCCCGTTGGCGCATGCTGGACAATCCCGGCCGTATTCAGGCCAAGGCGTTCAACCTCGGGTTGCGGCATTCATCGGGTGAGATTCTCGTGCGGATGGATGCCCACGCCCTCTATCCAACCAACTACGTGCGACAGTGCGTGACGGCTCTGCAGCGCACCGGCGCGGCGAACGCCGGCGGAACGTTGAACATCGTGCCAGGCGCCCTGGCCTGATCGGTGCCTCGATCGCCGCCGTCAACGGGCTCCGCTTCGGCACGGGCTGGGCGCGGCACCGCATCGGAGGAGCCGAAGGAGCCATCGATAGCGTCGCTTTCGGCGCCTTTCGTAAAGAGGTCTTCGACGTCGTGGGGCCTATGGATGAGAGATTTTCCATCGCTGAAGACAAGGAACTCAATTGTCGGCTGCGGGCAGCGGGATTGACATGCTACTTTAAGTCCGATATCGTCGCTACGTACGTTAGTCGGGCTACCTTGCGGGCGTTCCTTCGGCAGATGTTCGTTCACGGTCAGAGCTTGGTACCCAGCCTGAGGATCAACATTCGAACCTGCTCGCTCCGGCACGCGCTGCCCGCGATATTCGTGCTGACGCTCTTGCTTCTTCTGCTGGCGGGGTGCTGTTGGCGGCCGGCATGCTACGCCGCCACTGTCCTGCTCGCAACGCATCTATTGATCGGCTTGGTGATCAGCGTCGGCGTATGCCGACGGCGTGGCTGGAGTCACATGCTCGTACTGCCTTGGCTATTCTTGCTGACGCATCTGAGCTACGGAGTCGGCAGCTTCTACGGCATATTCTGCAACGACCTCCGCCGTTCGCATGACAGGGGGCCGCTATTTCGATGAATGACGTCAACGGTGAGAAATGCCTCGTGACCGGAGGCACAGGTTTCCTCGGACGGTACGTGACCCGATCGCTAATAGCACGGGGATACGACGTTACGGTTCTCAGCCGGCATCCCGGCGAAGGGCCACACATTGTCGGCGATCTCGGCACCAATGACCTCAACCTCGGCGACCGCTCTTTCTCGACGGTCTATCATCTTGCGGCCCTGGCCCACCGCGTGCCCCGCGATGATGCAGAACGGGCTATGTTCTTTCGCGTCAATGCGAGGGGAACGGAGAACTTGCTCCATGCCTTGGAGCGGCTTCCTCGATTCCCCTCCGCTATCGTCCTGGCGAGCAGCGTCGCCGTCTATGGACGCGACGAGGGCATGCTGCTGGATGAATCGACGCCGTGCGACGCCACATCCCCTTATGGCCTGAGCAAACGTCAAGCCGAGGACGCCGTCTTGCAGTGGTGCGACAAACACGGAGTGCGGTCCGGAATCGTGCGCTTGCCGGTGATCGTCGGCGCCCGACCCCCGGGAAACATGGGCGCATGGGCGCGGGCCATATCACGGCGCAGATATCTCGGCGTCGGTTGCGGCAGTGCCCGCCGAAGCATGGTTCTGGCCTCCGACGTGGCGGCGGTGCTCCACAACATCGCTGCCGTGGGGGGCGTGTTTCATCTCACCGACGGACATCACCCTGCTCTCGTGGAATTGGAGCAGGCGTTTTACGCAGTTCTGCACAGGCGGCCGCCCCCTCGGCTGCCGCTGTGCTTGGCAAAACCCGCTGCACGCGTTGGAGATGTCTTACAGACCGTCTTGAAAAGGGAAGCTCCGTTCAATTCGCGAAAGCTGAAGACCATGACTTCGACTTTGACGTTTTCCGATCAGCGCGCGCGACAATTGCTCCCCTGGAACCCGGCACGGGTTGTGGACCACTTGGCCGAACTAAATGGTTGTTGAGGTGCAGCGTGTTGTGCAGCGCGTTGATGATTCTTGCAATTTCGGCAATCGTCACCTGGTGTGTCAACCAGGTAGTGCTAGCCCTCATCCACAAAAAGCCCCGTCCCAGGAATGGCAACGATCCGACGAGACTCGGTGCCGTCGCCTCGACACCGCGATTCGGCGGTATTGGAATCATGGCGGGAATCATGGCAGGATTCTGCGTTGCCGGCAAACTCGAAATCGGACAACCTTGTCCGGCCATACTGTATGGTGTTCTGCTTGTGGCTGTCGCGGGGCTCGCCGACGACCTCGGCATCATCAAGTCCATTCTCTTTCGCCTCGCCATGCAGGTGGCGGCCGCGGGCATCGTTGTCGCGTCCTACGGCGGACTTCCGCTTCTGCCGCTTCCCCACCCACTGGACATCCCCTTAGACGGCCTTGCCATTCCCGTGGCCATCTTCTGGCTGGTAAGCGTTACCAACATCTATAACTTCCTCGATGGCATAGACGGTTACGCCGCGTTGCAGGGAATCATCGCCGGCCTGGGAATGGCACTTTGGGGTGAAGGGAACCCTTTCAGCGCCTGCGGCCTTGGCGCTGGCCGGACCATCGCTGGGATTCCTGCCGCACAATTGGCACCCCGCCAAGCTGTGGATGGGGGACTCAGGAGCCCCAGCCTTGGGTTTTTCCATCGCCGCTCTACCGTTTCTCCTCGATCCTCAGATCCGCGCAAGCCGTGTTTAGCGTTGCCATTTGCCTCTGGTTCTTCCTGGCCGATGGCGCGCTTACGCTCCTGCGCCGCATTTGCCGGCGCGAGAAATTCTGGCTACGCCACCATACCCACCTTTATCAGCGTCTCGTACAAGGCGGTGTGCGACAGGATCATTCCGCGTTGGCTATCATGGGAGCGGCCGCCCTGTTGACCGCGATTTCCGTTGTGTCCGGCGCAAATCCTCAATCGTCCGACTCGTGGCTCCTGTTGGCCCTGGCTATCGGCCTGTTCTGTGCGCTCTACCTATGGATGATCTGTCGTGAACGCGGCTGGTCAGCCATGGACAGAAAAGAACCGATCGAACCATGACGGCTTTGGGGACATAAGCGGGTGGCCTCGATGGCTTCGCTATCGAGGTGCCGAAGGCACGGGAGGCGATCAGAACTGTACCATTCAATCGTTCTTCCCGCAAAGCCCGCCTCTCGATGGTCGGCTGCGCAGCATTGAAGGGAACTATTGGGGCATAATCGATCTGAACACAATAGGTTAGAACAGTCTCCGTCAGATGGGCAGCGGCGCAATGCCTTCCTCGGCGGATTGGCGGACACAGTCGGTGGCCACTGCCAGCAGTTCCGCGCGGTTGACAGGCTTGCTTACGTAGAAGTCGCAGCCGGCGTCGAGGCACTTTTGGCGATCCTCGACGGTGGCATTGGCGGTCAGTGCGACGATTGGCCGGGTATAGCCTGCCGTGCGTAATAGCCGTGTCGCCTCGTGCCCTCCGATGATGGGCATTTGCATATCCATGAGGATCAGGTCGTAGGGTCTTCCTTCGTTCACGGCGGCTAGGGCCTTCTCGCAGGCCACCTGACCATTTTCGGCGACCGTCACCTTGAAGCCGGCATTCGAGAGGATCAGGCATATGATCCGCTGATTGTCGATCGAGTCCTCGGCCAGCAGAATCCGTTCGCCGGAAGCCGAAGGCAGCCGCTTCTTCTCCGACCGTGTGGCGGCGGGTGCGGCCTGGGGGTTCTCCAACAGCGGAACGCCGTCCAACGGTCCGGTTTGAACGGTGAACCTAAACCGGCTGCCTTGCCCAAGCGCGCTCTGGACGGTGATATCACCGCCCAGCAGCATCGCCAATCGTTTCGCAATGGCCAAGCCAAGCCCCGAGCCGCCAAACTGCCGGGTAATCGAGTTGTCGGCCTGGCTGAATCGATCAAACAGTTTGCCGATCGTCGCCTCGGACAATCCGATGCCCGTATCGACCACCTCCAGGGCCAAGAGTGGCCGGCTGAGGTTGTCGCGAAGTAGCGTCGCCGTAACGCGAATGCTGCCGGCCGTGGTGAACTTGATCGCATTGCCGACCAGATTGGTCAGTATCTGCCGGAAGCGAAGAGGATCGGTGACGATGGTTTCAGGGATGGGACCGATGTTTTCAACGCTGACGGAAAGCTGTTTGGCCCCGGCTGGTCCCCGCATCATGGCGATCACTTTGTCAATGATTTCCCAGGGATTGCAACGGATGTGCTCGACCTTGAGTTGGCCGCTCTCGATCTTGGTTATGTCGAGGATGTCATTCAAGAGCGCCAGCAAATGTTCGCTGTTGTGCAGGATGGCGTTCAACAAATTCGCCCGTTCGCGGCGTTTTGCCGACCTCGTCGCGCAGGAGTTCGGCGTAACCGATAATGGCGCTCATCGGTGTGCGGATTTCGTGGCTCATATTGGCCAGGAAGTCGGTCTTGGCGCGGTTGGCCACCTCGGCGGCCAATCGGGCCGCGGTGAGCTCTTGGTTCATCGCTTGTAGTTCGTCGGCGGCCTCTTCGAGGGCCTTGCTTCGGGCCACAAGGTCCCGCGTCCGCTCGGCGACTTTCTGCTCCAACAGGTTGCGCGTCATTTCGGCCTGGCGGGCCAGGAACCAACGCCTGGAAAGGGCCAGGACCAGTTGCCGCACTTCGATGTTGTCGAACGGTTTCTTCAGGATCAGCAGATGGTCGGTTCGTCCCAGGCAGGCGACGATGTCCTCCCAGGTGTGGTCGGAATAGGCCGTACAGAGCACAACCAGGATTTCCGGATCGGCTTTCCAAAGGTGCTGGATCGTTTCCACGCCGTCCCAACCCGGCGGCATGCGGACGTCAACGAAGGCCAGGGGATAGGGGCGATTCTCGCGCAGCGCCTGCTCGACCATGGCGAGCCCCTCCTCGCCTTGATGGGCCGAATCGATCTGGAATGATTCCGCGGGCTCGCTGCTAACCGCCGCATCGCGGAACAGCGCCGCGGCTTCCTCGTTGATGATTTGGTTGTCGCGATCCTCCGACCGAACGATCTTGCGGAAATCCTCGTGAATGGATTCCTGATCGTCGATGACCAGGATCCGGATAGGCTCCGTGCAACTCATTTTGGCACCTCAATCGGTTTGAAAGGCAGAGTCACGGTAAAGATCGCTCCGCGTCCCGGCCCGTCGCTATACACCGTGATCGTTCCTCCCAGTTCCTTGGCGGCATTGGCCGAGCTGTGGAGGCCGAATCCGTGGCCGTGCTTCTTGGTGGTAAATCCGTGCGAGAAGACCCGCTTCAAGTGCTCTCTCGGTATGCCGACGCCGTTGTCCGTGACCTCGATCACAACCCGCGGCGGCTGCGATTGCCCGTCGACCCGAATGCGGATCGTCATGCGGCGGGCATCGGGGCTGCTCTCCAAGAGCGAGTCCTTGGCGTTCGTCAGAAGGTTTACCAGGATTTGCAGCACTTTTTGCTTGTCCATCTGGACGTTCGGAACATCGGCATAATCGCGAACCACTTGGACGTGGTTCCTTTCGAACGAGGTGGCGTCTAGCCGCAGGGCGTCGTCGATCAGTTCGGCCAACGAAGCCGGCTCCACCACCCCGCTTGCTCCGGCGTACGACTGCTGCATGGCCACGATCGTTTTGATGTGGTTTACGTTCTTGGTCAGCGAGTCGAGCTCTTCGAGAAGGGCGGCCTGATCGCGGTTCAAATGGTCGGCCACCAGCCGCAGGAAGCCGGGCAGTCGCTTTCCCTGCTCGTTCCGCGTCAGATAGTCGCCCAAATCGGCGGCATGCTGGTCCATGAGATTCAAGACGCGTGTCAGCTCTGCAAGCTTCGACTTGCGCAGCCGGTCACCCACCAGCGTTGTCGAGACATTCACGCTGTTCAGCACGTTGCCCACGTTGTGCAGCACCCCCGTGGCGACCTCGGCCATGCCGGCCCGGCGGGCCGCTTCGACGAATTGCCGATGGACGGTTTGCAATTCGGCTTCCGTTCGTCTTCGCTCGCCGATCTCCAAGCTCAATTGCAGGTTGGCGTGCGACAACTCCTTTGCCGTCCGTTCAAGATCGCGGTTGGCTACGGCCAACTCACGGGCCCGCGACTCGGCCGCCGTGGTCCGCTCCGTCACGCGCAACTCCAGCGTCTCGTTGAGTTGCTGCAACTGCTGAAAACCGTCGGCGTTTTCCAAGGCGGCGCCGGCCACCGTGGCTATGAAATCGGCCAACCGCTCTTCGTCCGGCCCGAACAACCCCTGTACCCGGCAATGCGCCACGTACACGCAGGCAACCACCCGGCCACGCACGAAAATCGGCGTGCAAAGCGTGGAACGTTCCTCGGGCGAGTCGCCGGGCTGGTCGTCGTTAACCGACCCGGAAACGGCGATTGCCCGGCCGGCCTCAACAGCGCGGTGAACTGCTGCTGCGGAAGCCTGCCCCGATCGAGCCGGCCAGCGGCCTGAACGGCTCCTGGCCGTCCGCGGCGGCGATTTTCAGCACCAGGCAGTGTTCGCCGCGCAGCAGTCGCAGGGCCGCCGCATGAACCTCACTGAAAATCATGGCCGGTGAGAGGGCCGATGCGATCTTTCGCCCGACCTTCAAGATGGTATCGAACCGGTCAACCAGCGAAAGGGTGGGCGTGGCGTCCTCATTGCGACCGCCCCCGGCTTCCTCGGACGGAATCAGGATGTCTTGCAGGGCCGCTTCTCCGGCGGCCAACATCTGTTGCGCGTCGGCCCGACCCAATTCCCGCTGCAATCGACCATAGGCCAAGAGCGTTTCGGCGCATTCATATTTCAGCGCCTTGCCGCCGAGCTACGGCAAGGCTCCTCTCAAACTGCCGTGCGCGCACGGCGAACGTGTCCGCGAAGAGCGAGAATACACGCATGTTCGCGCAGTGCGTGGGGCAGGTCGTTTTGCAATCGCCATCCTACGCGCACGGCACGGCGGGCGGCGGCCTCGGCGCGGCGAAACAATCTGCTCCGCGTCTTCGGCGTCAAAGAAGGTTGGCTCTCCACCAGCGATCGCAAACCTGCGGCCAGCCACGACAGGCTAGGCGCACAATAGACGTTCAACCAGCCCAGCCGCCTGCCTTCCGCAACCGATTGCTCGAACGCTTTTACGCCCTCTTCGTACCGGCCGGCGGCCAACAACTGCACGCCAGAGGCCACCAACACCTGCGCCTTGGCCTGGAGGTCCGTCCTTTCACGGTTGGCTTCCGTGGCGAGGATATCCTCCGGCACTTTGCCGCCGGTCGCCCGCGCCCAGATGTCCAGACTGATGCCGGAGGCCTGCCGATCACCCAATTCCAGCCCCGACTTGTGCAATCGCCGGGCTTCTTTCAGCGCCGCGCATGTCGCCCAGCCGATACAGCGACGCGCCGATCTGATACAGCGCGATGTGCAATTCCCAATAGTCGCCGGTACGCTCCAATAACCGCACGGCCTCGCGACATCGCGTCAGGCACTCGTCAAAACGCGAGGCGGCAAAGAGCACGCAGCCGTAGAAGCCCAGCGACTGGCCCACGCCCCACAAGTCGCCCAGCGATCGCCGGATGTGCAACGACTTGTTGGCGTAGGAGATCGCACGGCTAAACCAACTCACCAGCGTCAGGGCCATGGCGTGCGAGGAGTAGATATGGGACAGCTCGGCGGCGGGCACGTATCGCTCGGCAAGGTTCATGCCGGACAGGTGCACCATCACGGTGACGATTTTTCCCCGCGAGAACCAATAGGCATACGCCAGACGATTCAAGAGGCGAAGACGGAGCACTTCAGGCTGGGAGGGCACGCGGTTGTGCCGGTTGACGAATACGCTGGGCAACAGGCTGTGGAACGCCTGAACTACAACCTCCCGCAAGAACACGGCGAGGCACGCAACGGTATTCTTGGGGATCGGCCGGCCCAAGAGCTGCAGGGCCTTTTCGTACGCGTCGGCCGCCTTGGCCATATCGCCCCGTTTGAAATCCAGTTCGCCGAGTTTGCCGTGAATCTGGGCTTCGGCGAAGGCGCCCTCGGTCAACGTCAGGGCCGCTTGGAACAACTCCCCCGCTTCATCGTAGCGGCCTCGCAACATGAGCACGTTACCCAAGCCTTCGGCGATGGCGTAGCGCGTGGCCCTGTCGGCCGAGACGGCGCCGCGCTGGGCAATGCGATATAACCGTTCCACCATCTCCAGGGCATACTCGGCGCATGCTTGCTCGACGGCTTGAAGGGCATAAGGCAAGGCGGCCTCGTAGTCGCCGGCGGCATCGAAATGGTACGCCAGGTCGAAAACCCGCTCGGGATTGTTCTGCTGCAAAGAGTGCGCAATAACGAGATGCTTTTCTTGGCGGGTTTCCGGTGACAGCCGATCCAACATCGCAACGCGGATCTTGTCGTGTACGAAAGCGCACTTCCCGGCGTTGGTGCCAATCCAGACAAAGTGCCTCGCACGAGCCGGTTCGAGGGCGACAAGAGCTTCGGCGGGCGCCAACGACAATAGGCTCGCAGCCAGATGGAGGTCGAACTCCTTGCCCAACACGGCGCCGGTCGTCAAGAGATCAAGGGTGCCTTGCGGCAGCAGTTCGATCCGCCGCGCCAGCAGCCCGGCGGCCCGGCTGGAGAATTGCAAATCGGCCAGGGCCACAGGCTCGATTTGCCAACCCGCCGGTTCGGCCTGAAGCGCGCCCGACTCGACCATACCACGCAACACGGCGCAGGCCATGAACGGGCTGCCGGCGGACAGCTTGGAGACCGCCTCGACGGCCTCCCGCGGCAGCGGCCCGGCCATCGATTCCAGCAGTTCCTGAAGTTCGCTCGCCACAAACGGCGTCAGATGCAGATGGAGCGTCGGGCGGATTGCGCGGAGGGGGTGGTTGGCGGCCACTTCTTCAGAGCGAAAGGCAGCGATCAGCAGACTGGGTGAGCCTTCCATTTCCCACTCGGTCCGTTGCCGCTGCCAATGCGCCAGTAATTTGGCCGTTGTCTCGTCGGCCCATTGGCAATCGTCCAACAGGATCATGGTAGGGCGATTCTTGGTCCCCAAGGCGTCGAGGAAAGTAGCCAGGGCCTGAATACTCCATGTCTCAGCAAAGCCTTCAGGGGCCGCCCCCGCCGACTCCTTCCAACCGAGCGCGCGGGCCAGTTCCGGCAATACGGCGGCAACCGTATCGGCGTAATCGCCCAAGCGCCGCGCAGAGTCTCCGCGAAGGAGGGTTCGCCGCGAGTCCGCTCGACCACATCTTCGACGATGCCGTGGAGCACCTGGAAGGGACGATCACTCGCCATTTCCTGCCCGCGGCCATGCAACACCCACATTTTGCCTTGGGCGCCGTGCAAAGCGGCTTCCGCCAGGAACCGCGTTTTGCCGCCCCCCGACTCACCTTCCAGGAACACAAGGCTTGTATGCCCAGCGGCGACCTGCCCGATTTGCTCATCCAATTGTTGCAATTCGCGCTTGTGACCGATGAATGCCGGCTCGGTGAGCGTCAACCGTCTGTCGTGCAATCCGACGACGTAATCCGACTCGACGGCACCGCCGTGCAGCGAGTCGCTGATACCGTTCAGGTCGATGAGCACGGCCTCAGCCGTCTGGTAGCGGTCGTGCGGATCCTTCCGCAACAGCCGCTGGATCAATTCGTCCAAGGGCCGCGGGATGTCAACCCCAGTGGCTCTCAGGTCCGGCACGCGAGAGGTCATGTGGTCCAAGAGCACGGTGCCCATCGCGTCGCCGGCAAAGGGCGGCTTCCCCGTGAGGCATTCGAACAACAGTATTCCGGCCGAATAAAGATCCGAGGGTGGGCCAACCTCGTAGTCCATCGACCCGGCATGTTCGGGCGAGGAGTACAGGGCCGCTTCCAGGGGGTTGTGGGCCGCCGATACGCCCGCGTTGAGCCCCAAGCTGAAGCCGATCAACACGGCCTGGCCCAACGGCGTTTGGTCGTCCACGATCACGTTTGCCGGCCGAATGTCGTCGTGTAATATGCCCTGCGCGTGTGCGTCTCTCAGCGCCGAGAACAGGCAACGTCCCAGCGTGAGTGCGTTTTGCAGGCAAAGCGGGCCGTGTAGCAGCCGCTGGCGAAGCGTAATTCCTGCGCGTACGGCCGCACGACGTAAAGACGATCGCCTTCGCTGCCGATCTCCAACACTCCCTTTAGCCACGGTTTGTGCAGCCTGGAGAGGATCTGGGCTTCGTGCTCCAATTGAGCCCGCGTGCGACGCATAAATCAGCAATGGGCAACCACCGAATGACCACGGCTTTATCGGTGACGGTGTCGGTGGCCAGCAAGCGATCCGTAGGGCTGTCGCCCGGCCGCGGCCCAGCGATGCGGTAACGGCCGCCAATCAGTCTGGCGTCACTGGGAGCCGGGGGCAGCGACATCGCGATCGGCAAGTTGACGTGAAGTGTGTCTTCCATCCGTCGCACCGGGTTGAGGCCGAGGTCCTGCTTGCGCAACAGCACTGCTGTCCAGTCGCGCTTTCGCGCCGTGGGGACCGACATCTGCCCGTGCCGACGCCGCCGAATGTTCCCCACCGCCGAGGCGGATATCATGGACCCTTGTGAGAATATAGCTTTTTGTCTTCGTTGCAGGCCTGGTGGAAAGTGGTCGTGGTCGGTTTGAATCTGAGTTTGCTGAAACCCCCTAACCGGCGTATAAGCAACTTTCTTCTAGAGTCCACCATAATGGCTACACTCATGCCGCCCCGATAACAGGATGGGCAGACGAGCGGACGCTGGTTTAAGCCGGAACGGTCGCAATTCCAATGCCCAGTCTGCGACGCAGAGGATCCAAGTTCGAAGATCGTACACGCAAAGACTGCCCGCCGGGACAGTCACCTTCGCACCAGCATCACCAGCCGGTGCGTCAGGAACATCCCGGTCACGGCGGACATGATGAGCATGCCGTCCACGAGTCCCGGCAGCACGCCGAGCGAGACGATCAGTGTCGTGGCGCAGGCGGGAGCGTGGCTCGCACGGGCAGCCCACATGCCAACCACGGTCAGGGCGATCGACGTCGTACCGCTCGCCACGATCCGCAGCCCGTCAAAGCCCAGCGCCGGCGACAAGGAGGCGAGTCCGAGCCCGTGCGCTATCACGTGGTAGGCCAGCAGCCCGCTCAGCACGCCGACGAGGTGTCCGCCGACGACCCGCCAGGCCCCGTTTTCGTTCCCGTCCAGGACCAGCGCGAAAGCGGACGGCCCGAGGCTCGGAAAAATCATGGGCTTCCCGAGCGCCCATGCGGCCATGCCCGGCACGAGCACCAGCGTGCAGACGTGAGCCAGGTCGTAATGGGACTTGCGTGACATGGGGACGAGTCCGCATCATCGGCGCTTCAAGCAAGGCGCGATTGTACCTCCACGGTTAAGGGAAAGAAAGAATGCTCCCCTGCCGAGGGCAGGGGCCGGTCGCAACGGCTGGTTTGTCGGAGCAGATTGATCTTTCTCCCGCGGCTTCTCCGGGGTTTCTGCCATCTTCTTGATGCCGCAAAAAAGTCGAACGTCAGGTCGGAAAGTCGGCCGCGGCCCTGCTGCCGGAGTTGACAATCGGGGATCGGTTCGACGCCATTGTGACCGGCGCCGCGGCCAAGGGCACGTGGGGCTCGCGTTTCTTGCCCCTCCCGTGGAAGGGAAGCTCGTCAGTGGCTTCGAAGGCGTCAACGTGGGGCAAAGGGTTACCGCGTTGGCACATACGCGACCATCCAACGGTATCTCTGCTCTCCGGCATGGTGCGGCAAGAGAGACGGCCTGCAAGACGCAAGTTGTTGCGGAAAAAGGCCTTAGAACACAGAAGGCCAAGGCGATCAGCCTCGGCCTTGGTCGTTGATCCCCGAGTGGCAAAGTCACACACCCAGGCGTTTCATCAAATGGCGGGGACAGGATTTGAACCTGCGACCTCGAGGTTATGAGCCTCGCGAGCTACCGGACTGCTCCACCCCGCGTCAAATTTGGCGGCCGGATGTGCCTGGCACATCCCACCAGAACTTCATTCTAGCACACTGTCGGCTCGTGTCGAGGGCTGGCCCCGGCGTTTTCCAGAAAGGCACCGCCCTCGGGTCACAACCCCCTCACGCCCCAGGCACTCGTTTGCGGCAGGCTCAGACGGTAAACGTCCCGTTGAACTGCGACCAGACGCCGGCACTATCGGTCGCCGTAATTACGTACGAGTGGCTGCCGGGCGCAAGCGTGCCAAACGCCCCGGAGTAATTCTGTCCGGTGGTGGCAGCATAGGGGCCGAAAACGTTTGCCACCGCGGTGCCGTCGATCGTCAGGCCCGAGTTCAGCACATCGGCGCTATCGGCCGCGTTCCAGGTGATCAGGCCTTGGACGGCGGCGACCGTTACCGCGCTGATCGTGGGTCCCGCCACGCTGAACGTGCCCGTGTACTCCGACCAGTTGCCATAGCCGTCGGTGGCCGTGATGACATACGTGTGGCTGCCGCCGGCAATCGCGCCGTACACACCGGCGAAATTTCCGCCGGTGTCAGCCGTATAAGGGCCGAACACGTTTTTCACTTCTTGGCCGTCAACCCAGATTGCGGAGCCGGCGAACGTCGTGCTGGTGGTCGTGGCGACGTTCCACGTGATTGTCGCCTGCGCCGCGACGATATCCACGGCGCTGATGATCGGACCGGCTTCGATGAACGTGCCGGAGTAGTGCGACGCGTTATCGTTGCTGTTGATGGCCGTAATGACGTAGGTGTGAACGCCCGGCCCAAGTGTGTTGAAGGTTCCGCTATAATTGGCGCCCGGAGGCGCGCTATAGGGGCCATACATGTTCGTCGCGGCCATCCCGTTAACGCGGAGTACGCTGCCCGTCACCGCGGCAGGATCGGAGGCGTGCCAGGAGACGACGCAGTGAAGGGGGTCGACGACCACGCTGGTGATCGTCGGGCCGGGATCGGTGCCGAGGACAAACGTCCCGGTGTATTGCGACGAGTTGCCGGCGGCATCAGTAGCCGTAATGGTGAACATGTGGCTGCCGGAAGCGAGTTGGTCGAACGTCCCGGCATAATTCGTGCCGCTGCTGGCCGCATAGGGACCGCTGATGTTCAGATCGAGGTTGCCGTCGATCGTGAGGCTGGTGCTTGCCACGGCAAGAGATCCGGCTACGTTCCACGTGATCACTTGCTGCGATGCCGCGGCAATCACACCGCTAATCGTGGGCCCCGTGACGGAAAAAGTCCCGGTCAATTCCGACGCGTTGCCGAGGCCGTCGGTGGCCGTAATGACGTAGGTGTGCGTGCCGCTTGTGCGCTGGCCGTAGATCGCGCCGTAATCCACGCCCGGCGGGTCGGTATACGGGCCGCAAACGCCCGCTACCGCAACACCGTCGATCCTGATTTCAGAACTTTCCACGCCGGCGGCGGCGGCCACGTTCCAGGTAAGCAGACCCTGCGTGGGGTCCACCTGCACCTCGCTGATCGTCGGACCGGGCTCACTAGGGAGCACATAGACGCCGGTGAATTGCGACTCGTTGCCGGCGCTGTCGGCGGCCGTGATCACGAACTGATGGCTGCCCGCCGTAAGTGCGCCGACTGCCGCCGAGTAATTCACGCCGGAAGGCGCCGAGGAAGGACCATAAATAGTGGTTACGGGCGTGCCATCGATTGTGACGCTGCAGTCCGCCACTCCTTGAGGCCCCGTGACGTTCCACGAGATCAGCTTCTGAGAAGTCAACGTCGTCACGCTGCTGATCGTCGGGCCCACGACCGTAAACGTTCCGTCGTATTGTGTGGCGTTGCCGGCGCCGTCGGTGGCGGTAATTACATACGTATGCTGGCCGGTCAATCGCGGTCCGTACGCCGCGGCATAATTCACGCCAGGCGGAGACGCAAACGGGCCGTAGATGCTCGTCACCGCCGTGCCGTCGATCGCAATGCCCGAGCTTGCTACGCCCGTGATATCGGCGGCGTTCCAGGTGATCAACCCCTGCGTCGTGGAGACCTCCACCTCGCTGATTGTCGGACCGGCGCCGGCCGCGCCGAGGGCGACGGGCACCGTATCCTGCCCCGCGACGCTCGGCGACCGGGCGGCCGCTGACAACCCAGCCAGCCCCACGGACAGCAATTGGCGATCTTCCAATCGTTCGAAACGCAAACGGCGCCGGTCCGCCTGTCGGTCGACATGGGCAGCCGCTCGCGACGTTTTCTTCGTACGTCCGAAACCCACAGAGTTGGTCCACCGCGAGAAACTACGAAATGGCATGGGAAGGCATCCTGTCCGGCGAGAAAGAATTGGGACCTTCGCGGTCCGCTGGCGGCCTCTTGCCGCCCGCCGCCTCAAGATAGTAACGACAGCGGCGAAAAGTGACTATACCAGTTTGACAAAATCCGGCCGCGACGCCGCGCATATCGGTTTTTTCCACCGCAAGTTTGCAGAACAATGCGCTCTTGGGAATATGCAGTTGTTGGGGCAAAATAGGGCGCGGTGGAGGAAGGGGAGTATCGCGGATCAGTCGATTGTGGCCGCGCAGTGCGGGAGCGTATGGCACGATCACGCCGCGTTTTTGGATCGTCCGACGTCACAACCAGCCAATCTGGCTGCACCGCCGGTCGTTACCCCGAACGCGACGATGAGCCGGCGATTGCGGAGCAAGAGCGGGCAACGCTCGCCGACAGCCCCCGAACGTCGCATGGTGCGGAAACGGGCTAAGGTCCTCTACCTCACCGTTTCCTTCTTCACTCGGCTGGCGAGTTCCTGAAAATGGTCGGCCAACTCGCTGGAACCGAGTTGGCGATGCATTGCCGCGAGGTTGTTGTAGGGGATCGCCAACGCGGAACCATCGAGCTTGCCATCGTGGACGGCTTGCTCCATCCACCGAATGCCTTTTTGCGTCAGCTCGACCGCCTTTTGCCGCTGGTCAACTTCCCAATACGATACACCCATGCTAATGAAGGCCTCGCCGTGGCGACCGGCGTCTGTGGTAATTTCGTCGGACGTCGGGCCGTCCAGCAGGACAAGGGCCTTGTCGAACCAATCGACAGCCGCGCGGTGGTCATGGTCCTGGATCGCGTGCATGGCGCCGATGCGAAAAAACAGCCTTCCCAGTATAAAGGCCGAATCGGCCGAAGGATTCGCCACATTGGCTTTCGTGAGATATTCAGCGGCCAGCTCGCCGTACTTCAGCGCGTTGCGTTGGTCGGAGCGCATCTGCCAGATTTGCACGGCGTCGTAGAGCGCGGTGCCCACCTGCATTTGCAGTCGGGCCTTTTTCTTCGGATCATTGGCGGCGGCGATCAATTCATCGCCTGTGGCGACTACCGCCTTCACCGCCGGTCCGGGATCGATCGCGCCCCGCACTCCGACACACGCAGCCAAAGCCCGGCAATGAACGCGAAGCATCACGTCCCGGCTCGCGCCGTCACTCTTCGTGTAATCTTCGGCCACGGCCACGGCGCGTTGCAGCCACCGGGCCACTGCCTTCTCTTTTTCCTTCCATTCGCCCCAGGCGATGTCGTGAGCCGCGCCGAGATGGGCGTCGATCAGCACTTCCTTGGCTGCCATCCGGATCGCCGGATGCGAATCGCTGGTCAAGGGATCGGCCACCTGCACCGCTTGCGTGTGGAACGAAAGCGGCTTTGCCGTAATCGGGTTTCGGCCCCGAGGCCGTCAGATCGCCCACCACGCACAACGCCCGTGCCTTCACATGGAGCCGTTTCTGGCCGGTGGCAACGGCTTTTTGGGCCTCTTCGATCGCCTCGCTCAGGCGACCTGCCTGCGCCAGACGACTCGCGCGGGTGACGTGATATTGGGGATTGTTGGGCTCGAGGCGAACCGCCTCGGCGGCCGCCGCCGCAGCCTTCGCATGCTGCTCGGTGGCCGTCAACGCGCGGCTGTGCAGCCAATGAGCACGAGCATTGTTGGGGTCCAGTGTCAACGCTTGCTCCAGGTCGCGAATGCTCAGATCCGGATGGTCTTCCAGCGATGTTTCCGCGCGGAGCACAAACGTCTCCGCCGTAACGGGCTCTAAGACGATCTGCATGACTTTCGTGGAGGTTTTGCCGGAGCCGTTGCTTGGTTCGAAGGCAAACAGCACGCCGCGCTCGGGATATGCCGTGCCGAGGATTTCGCCCAAGTCGTTCGAGACCGGCACGGGGCGAATCAATGACAAATCGAGTTGCTTGGCAACGGCGTCCGCCGGAAAAGGCCGGTCGAAACGAATGATGATCGAGGAGACCTTATTTTCGGCATACGCGACCTCGACTCGGTCAAAGAGGTCGATAGAATAAAGCTGAACGATGGAACCGTTTTTTCGAGAGGCTTCCTTGGGCAGCCCCCACGCTTTCTCGACGTCCTCCTTTGTACTCGCGCCCGGCGTGACGCCTTTGAAGCTCGCCGCCTCGACGGTCGCCGGACCCGTTTCGAGCGGATCGGGCACGGGCTCGAGCGGAGCGGCCGCGCCCTTTTCCTTCGCCTGCTCGGCAGCCGGCTCCGACTTGGCCGCGGCGGCGTCGGTTGGCGCGGCTTCGACAGACGCAGCGTCCGCGCTCGTCTTGCGCTTCGCGGGCGTCGGGCTGGCGGCATCCGACTTCACCGAACGCCCCAACGTCGAACCGTTGACGGAATCCTCCTGCGTCGCGTCAGACTTGCCCGACTCTTTGGCTGGCGCTTGTGCCGGCGATGAAGTGGCTGGTGCGCTCGATGGGTTGGCGTCGTCGGCCGCAGTCACGCGGGCGATCAAGACGCCGAAGAGCACCGTGGTCGCGCTAACGAGAATACTCCCTGGGCATTTGCACCGCATCGCGCGTTCCTCCTTGAACCTCGCTGGGCAAACTGGAAAATTCTGGAGAATGCTGAAGGCGGGAGTTTACCTATTTTTCGCAGATCACGTCTAGACGAGCTTTTGCATTTTTTCGCCATTTCGCCGGCAAAACCGGTTGACGTCGGCTGGCGAGACGCCGGGAAAGACGCCGTCCGGAGCGATGTCGCCCAAAAATGGGTAATGTGCGAAATGTGGGCGTGAACCCAGGGGTGGCCTGATGAAAACGGGGACTGGCTCCGCAACGGCCTGTATCATTGCTCGATCCGAACCACGTTAGTTGCGGTGCCTGTCCCCGTTTTCATCCCGGCATCACCGATGGGACAAGCGGCCGGAGTCCCGCCGTGACGCCCGCCACGAAGAAGACCGTCATGTTGGCCATCGGCACCACCGACACGTCGTGGAACATGCCGTTGATCAGGTAGACGCTCAGCGCCACCAACAGCAAGAGGCCTTGTTGCCGGGCCCAGAGCGGCACGGCGGTGCCGGCCCACAGTCGCAAGGCGTCGCGTGCCCAGTAGCCCAGCATGGCAAGGAACAGCCCCAGCCCAACCAGCCCGGTTTCGGTCAACAGCGAGAAGGCCACGTTATGCGGAATATAGTCCCGGCGCGCTCCAGCGGCAAGTCGGTCGAGCGGTCGGAAAGGTAGTTCAGGTGTTCGACGCCGTATTGTGAATAGCCGCATCCGAATAGCGGCCGATCGAGAAACATGTGCCAAGCAATCACGGCCATGATCGGACGCAGTTCGACCGATTCCGCGGTCTTGTCGGCCCCTAACGCCTTGTCTCGCTTAAAGGCGACCAACTGTTCCCAATGTGTCACGCCCACAAGCCCGGCAACCAGAAGTCCTCCGCCGAACAACAAGAGTCGCCAGTTCCACGGAATGGCCAGCCCGATCACCAGGGCCAAGGTCAGCATTCCGCCGATCCACGCGCTGCGGGTTAGCGTGCAGTAGATGCCCGTCGCGAACAATAGCGAAAGCGGAATGAGCAACAATCGGCCCGGGCGGTTCAGGCGCGGCCACCAGAAAAGCATGCCGGCAAGGCAGACAGCCATCACGACTCCGTTGCCGATCGGGTGCAGCAACGGTCCGCGTCCTCGCCCCACGAACTCCGCGTCGCCGCCGGCCGTCGGGACGATGTACTTGGGAAATACCAGCCACCACGCCTCGAAATACTCCGCCACCGAAGTGACCGCCAGGTAAAGGCCGAAGATCGCGAAGAAGCCGAACACGGCCACAACGGCCCGTTGAGACCATCTTGCCTGCCGTGCGATCCAGTACACGACCGCCGGCATCAGGTAATAGATGATCAACCAGGCTACGGCCCGATAGTTGTCTGACTGCCAATTCGACGTAAAGGTGCTGAGCGCCATCACCGCCGTAAACGCCAGCAGGATGATTTCCGGTTTCCCCAACGGTTTGGGATCGGCCCAGCCCCAGCGGCGCCAAACGAGATATTGACCGACCAGCAGGACCAGCAGCACGCGGTCGGCCGTCAACGGCAAGGGGCCAAGCTCGACTTTGTAGAACGGCACGCTGAAACACATGCCGGCCAGCAACACCGCCAGGCAGCCGCCGACCAGCCCTCCGCGCAGGAAGATGATCCCCGCCCAAATCAAACCGACGATTCCGGCTACGACGGCAATGGCTTCCATCGGCAAAGATGCTGGAGTGAGGCTTTCCCGCAACTACTTCAAACCTAAGTCACGGTCGGCCGCCTGGTCGGTTCCGCGCCGCCTATTGTGCCTCAAAAAAGTAATGTAACGAGGCCGACCATCGGAAGGCCGGTTTTGCGGGAAAAACGTGGGTTGGCTGTTTCATTGCTTTGCTGAAGATCGATAAAACCCCTCGCTCGAACGTTGCGGTTCTGCAACGTCCTCGTCGTCGGCGCCGACTCGCTGCGCCCTTTCCGACTTGCCGGCGCTCCATTACAATCGCGGCATGAATGCCATTTGCCTTTGCGTGGACCGGCTGCACGTGGGCTATCTTGGGGCCTACGGAAACACGTGGATCAACACGCCGGCGCTGGATCGGCTGGCCAGCCAGTCGTTCGTCTTCGACCAAATGCTGGTCGATTCGCCCCATTTGGAGCCGTTGTATCGTGCCTACTGGCAAGGCTGGCATGCGTTGTGTCCGTCGCCGCCGCCGGAACCGCGTCCCTCGTTGCCGGCCTTGCTGCGCGACGCGGGCGTCAACACCGTGCTGTTGACCGACGAGCCGCAGGTCGCCCGGCACCCAGTTTCGGTCGATTTCGACGAAGTGATCGAGATCGATCCGCCCTGGCAGCCGCAGAACGCTGCGGAAATCGAGCAAACGCACTTTGCCCGTTGCTTTGTGCAGATGATCGAGTGGTTGGAGGCGGCGCAGGGACCGTTCTTGTTGTGGTGCCACCTGGGCGGCTTAGGCACAACGTGGGATGCGCCGCTGAGTTTTCGCGAAGCCTATTGCGAGGAGGGTGACCCGCCGCCGCCCGCCACGGCCGATGTGCCCGATCGAATGCTCGCGGAGGATTACGATCCCGATGAGTTGTTCGGCATCACCCAGTCTTATGCGGGCCAGGTCGGGCTCCTGGACACGTGCGTGGGCGCGCTGCTGGAGTTTCTCAAGGGCTTGCCCGCCGGCCGTGAAACCCTGCTCTCGCTGAACTCGGCGCGCGGCTTTCCGCTGGGCGAACACCGTCGTGTTGGACCGTGCGACGGCGCGCTGTTCGCCGCGCTGGTTCACGTGCCGTGGATGGTGCGGTTTCCCGACGCCGCGGGCGCTGCCGTACGGAGCCCGGCCCTGGTCGAGCCGGCCGACCTGTGGGCGACGCTGTTGGACTGGTGGCAGGTGGGCAGCGTGCCCCCCTCGCCCACGGCAAGCAGCGCGATGCCCTTGGTGAGCCAACAGGCTGCCGCGCTCCGCGATCGGCTCTGCATTCAGGCGCCCAAGGCCAACGCGCGATCCGCACGCCGGCGTGGTTCCTCCGTGCGTGCGAAGAGCCGGAACTGTTTGCCAAGCCGGCCGACCGCTGGGAAGTCAACAATGTCGCCACCCGTTGCCAGGAAGTGGTCGAGTGCCTGCAAGACGTGCTGATGCGGTACGAATTGGTGCTTCCCACCGGCCGCATTCCCGAGCTGCCGCCGTTGAACGAGCTGCTGTTGAACGGGTTTGATTGATCGCGCAGGGTGGCCCTGATAGCTTGCTTGCTATCGGCATTTTGACAAACCGCCCTGTTTGCCGTACGATGCGTGATGGCGGCGGATGCGGGGAGGAAGTGTCGGTGAGATTGATTCAAGTGTTGGGCGCCCGGTGCCGGCAATGCGACACGCTCAAAGACAACGTCGAGACGGCCGTCCGCGAGTTGGGCATCGAGGCGACGATCCAACGAGTGTCCGATATCCAGGCGATCATTGCCGTCGGTGCGATGCTGTTGCCCGCCCTGGCGATCGACGGCGAAGTGCGGCTCGTGGGCCGGGTCGCTTCGGCCGAGGATATCAAGAAATTGCTGACATGACCTGCCAAGCCGCGACCGGCGGTTGCGTCCTTCGGGGAGGTTTCTGAATGACCGTTGCGAAGGCTTTCACCGCCGTGCTGCTTTTGTTCGTGGCGGCGAGCGTGGCGATGCTTGTTGCGAAGATGGTGCGGCAAAGCCCGCCGACCGCAACGGCCGAAGACCCGCGCAACGGGTTGGTGGTCTACTATTTTCACGGCAAGGCCCGTTGCCCGCCGTGCGAGAAGATCGAGGCCTATACGCGCGAAGCGGTGCTCGACGGGTTCGCCGACGACCTCCGCGCGGGCCGAATTGCATGGAAGGCAGTCGATTTCGAGGAGCCGGAGAACGAGCATTTTGCCAAGGACTTCGATCTGATCGCAACGTCGATCGTGTTGGTCACGATGCGGGACGGGACGCGGCAGAACTGGAAGAACCTTCAGGAAGTGTGGGAGTTGGTTGACGACAAGCCCGCGTTCATGGAATTCGTCAAGAAAGAAATCCGAGCCTTTTTGGCGCCTATCGTGCCTCAGACAAGTAATGCAACGAGGCCGACCACCGGGAGGCGGGTGTTGCGGAAAAAATGTTGCTCCGCCGTCGCCTTGCTTTGCCGAACATCAATAGGCGGCGGTGCACCTTGCCTGCCGGGCGCCCGTACGGTGATCAGCCATGGACCTTCTGCCGGCCCTCTTGGCGGCGCTGGCCTGGGAATTTGGACGGCCGTGCAACCCTGTCCGATGGCCACCCACGTCGCGGCCATTTCCTACTTGGGTCGGCGAGTTGACCGTCCGTGCTGGGTTTTGCTAGCCGGGTTGTTGTACGCTCTGGGCAGAACGCTGGCCTACGTGCTGCTGGCGGTTTTGCTGGTCGAAGGCCTACAGGCCGGCCGCGTGTCGATTTTTCTGCAAGCACGCGTCAGTCAGTTCCTCGGACCGGTGTTGGTTGTGCTGGGAATGCTGTTCCTCAACCTGATCGGCGAGAGTTGGTCCGGCCCGGGCGTCAGCGAAAAGATGCAGAAACGCGTGGATGCCTTGGGCATTTGGGCGGTGCTGCCGTTGGGTGCATTGCTTGCGCTGGCGTTTTGCCCGGTCTCGGCGGTCTGTTTCTTCGGCAGCCTGTTGGCGTTGGCGACCGCGAACGACTCGCGGGTCATTCTGCCCTCGGTTTATGGCCTGGGCACGGTGCTGCCGGTCTTGGCGTTTGCGACGCTGATCGCGCTCAGTGCCCAGGCGGTGGGCAAGACTTTTCACGTTATGACGCAGACGGTCTGGTGGGCGCAGCGTATTGCCGGCGTGATCTGCCTGGTAATCGGAGTGCATTTCTCCCTGAAGTATATTTTCGATGTGTCGCCGTTTTGGGACCCGTGGCTAAGCGCGCTCGGGCGGCTTGTCTGACGAAACTCCTGATGCGAAAGCACGTCGGCCCGACTCCCAACCCTTACTCTTTCCACATACAGTGCCGAGGGTCCAAACTATGAATCGTTTGCTGATGTTTATCGGGATGACGGTCGGCGGCTATATCGGCTGGTGGGCAGGCGAATACCTCGGCTTCGGACTGATGGGCACATTCCTGGTCAGTTCGCTCGGCAGTCTGGTGGGAATCTACGTGGCATGGCGGGTCATGGTGAAGTATTTCGATTAAGGCTGCCCCCGTATCCTGAGCGGCATCGCGACAGGTCAGACCGGCGACAAGTAACTGGGTTGAAAACGGGTTGTTATCGCCATGAATCGGTTGAAGCAGCAATCCAAATTGCCAGAGTTGGTTGCTATGCTGATGGTCGGGCTCACGATGGTCTATGGTGATACTCAGCATATGTGCCATCTACACTCCAACATCGTTGAGATCCCTCTGCTGGTTGGAGCTGCGTTGGCCAGCTACGTGTGGACTGCACGTGCCAAGACCTCTGGCCAAGCGTGGCTGCGCACGCGACTGGCATTCGTGTTGGCTATCGCAATCGAAGTGACTTATCTTACCTGGCTCCATTCGGATTCCTTTCCACGCGCTCTGCTCTCCTCCAGCGCCCAGCAACGCCAGGCAGAACTGGACAAACGGCGGCAAACCGAACACCGCCAACAATCTCCTGGAGATGACGTCCCAAAGACCACTCCCCAGGAGTGACGTTGCGCCGCCGTTGTGTTATCTTAACGTTTGCTCGGCTAATCCGACCAACTCCAACCGCAATCGTTACGGATTCAAGTCCCCCCCAAGACCGGTCAATCTAATTCAAGAGGCATCTTCCATGAAACGACGTGACTTTCTGATGGCAGCTACCGCCGGAACCGCCGGATTGGTCGCCGCACAAGCGGCCGTCGGTCAACAGACGCACGAATCGCCGGCGACCGATCCCCAGCAGCCGACCGAGGAAAAGCAGACCGTGTCGTTCGTGTGCCAAGGGACGTCGATCACCGTTCAGACGAAGCGGTTTACGGCCGTTTTTCAAGGACCGCGGTTGGCCCGCTTCACCGCCGCCGACGGCCAAGTGTTGCTGGAACACGATGCCGACAGCCCGCCGCCGTTGGAACTGCTCGACCCTTCGGACAAAGCCTATCCGATCGGCGTGGGCGAACACGCGCAAGTCCGCGTTGTCCGGTTCGGTCCTGCTGCCGCCGACATGATCATCTCCGACTGGAACGGCGATGCCGCGCTGCGGATCGAAGTGGATGAAAGCAGCGGCGATTTGTGCGTTACGCCCGCGGTGACGTGTCTGCATGGGGGCGTGGCGCGGCTCCGCTGGAATCTGGCCGGCATCAACCCAGAGCTCGATCTGGCGGCGCCGTTCTTCCAAGGCATCCGGCTGAAGCTGAACGACTCGCTGATCGCCCGGTCGCGTTGGAATTGGCCCAATCGCTGGGAAGCGGCCCTGGCCATTCTCCAGGCAGACAACGCGGGCGGTTTTTCCGTCTGCTGCCACGACGACCGATTCCGCTACAAGAACCTCTACGTGGGACATGCGGGCACGAAAAAGACCGACGTGCTGGGCCTGGAGACCGAAAACTACGCCCCGTGGCGCGATCAGCAGGCGGCCGGAAGCCTCACCTGGCGGCTCAATGCACACTCGGGCGATTGGCGCGTGGCCGCGCAGCGGTATCGCCGCTGGCTGTGGAAGACCTACGACTTGGAGCGCGTGAAACAATCGCAGCCGGCGTGGACGAGGGAGGTGACACTGGCGGTGAGTTGGTGTCCATGCCGGCCGGAACTGCTGGATGCATTGGCCAGGCATCAGCCGCCGGGCAAGACGCTGCTGCACGTTCCCAACTGGCGCGACCGCAAGTACGACCAGGACTACCCGCGCTACGTGGCCAGCGACTCGGCGTGCGCCTTTTTGGGCAAGGCCCGGGCCATGGGCTTTCACGTCATGCCGCATTTCAACTTTTTCGGCGTCGATCCCAGAAATCCGGTCAGCCAGGTGGTCCGGCCATTCGTCTATCGCAAGCTGGGAAGCACGGAACTGGAAGGCTGGGTATGGAAAGGCGGCGTCCTCGGCCTGCCGCAAAGCGGCTCGCAATTGTCGGCTCATCCCGATGCCAACCTCATCCTGTACGTCCATCCCGGCCTGAGCTGGTGGCGGGCGTGCCTGCGCGAACAAATTGCCGCCGTCGTGGAAGACCTCAAACTCGACTGCGTCTTCACCGACCAGACGCTTCACACCTCGAACATCGAGAACTGCCTGGTGGAGAACCAAACGACCACGGAAGGCATGTGGCGATTGAACGACGAGCTGACCGCGGTCGGCGGCGGTTTGACGGTGGCCGGCGAAGGGCGCAATGAAATCTCGATGCAGGGGCAGGGCTTCGCCCAGGCCCATCTGTTCCAGAGTTGGCAGGACACGGTCGAGGGGTTGGGCCGGGTGCCGTGCCCGGTGAACGCATACCTCTTCGATGATCTCTGCCGCACGACGGGCTACACCGGTCTCGACGGCCGCGATGAAAAATCGGCGTTGCGGATGCAGGTCCATGCCCGGCTGGGAGCGATTCCCACGGTCACGGTCCGATCGGCCGAACAGATTGAGCGGCCGAACAAGGCAATCGCCGACGAGTTGGCCCGCGCGGTTTCCTTCCAGCCGTGACGACAGGGGAGCCACATTTCGACGGGGCCGGCGTCAGCAGGCAGCCGGTTCGATCCAACGTTAACGCGGAGAGAACGTTGGCCACAACAGCGCAGGGGGCTATACTGTCTTTTGGCCCATGAAACGTCGCAAACGATCCAAGTCGAGACTGAATCGCTCGGCCACGTCGCCGGGGATCAGCATGGCTGTGGACGGCGAGCACCCTGGCACGCCTCCGGCCTGGTCCATGCGAGTACCCGCTGGATGGGCGATCATCCTGGCGGCGGCGATGATCGTGCTGGCCACGGCGGCGGCTTTCAGCAGCAGCTTTGCCGGCTCTCTTGTCTTCGACGATATCACTTCCATCGTGGACAATCCCACGATCCGCCAGCTTTGGCCCCTCTGGCCGACACTCTGCCCACCACGACACAGTGGTGAAACCGTTGCCGGACGACCGCTTCTGAACCTCTCCTTGGCGATCAACTACGCCGTGAGCGGATACGAGGTTTGGAGCTACCACGTAACGAACCTTGCCATTCACCTTCTCGCGGCCCTGCTATTGTTTGGGATCGTCCGGCGGACGTTCCTCCTGCCGGCGATGCGCGACCGATGGAGTGCGGCGGCCCTCCCGCTGGCTTTTGTGGTGGCCTTGCTTTGGGCGATCCATCCGCTGCAAACGGAGTCGGTTACATATATTGTCCAGCGGGCCGAGTCGCTCGTGGGGCTATTCTATTTGCTGACGCTATATTGCTTCATCCGCGGTGCGAAAGGGGACAGTCCCATTTTCGCTGACGCGAAAATGGGGACAGTCCCCACCATGCGCGGCGCAAGTGGAGAGGGATCAGGGGTCAGGGCCGGATTCTCATCCTTCATCCTTCCGCCAATCGCTTGGTATGCCGGCTCGGCGTTGGCCTGCTTGCTGGGCATGGCCAGCAAGGAGGTGATGGTCTCCGCGCCGTTGGTCGTACTGCTGTACGACCGGACGTTCTGTGCCGGTTCGTTCCGCGAGGCCTGGCGGCAACGGTACGGCTTCTATCTGGCCTTGGCCGGCACCTGGTTACTGCTGGGCTGGCTGGTGCTGTCGATGAGCACAGTTGGCACTGCGATAGGGCCGGGCAGTCAGCAGTTTACCTGGTGGTCGTATTTGCTGACGCAGCCGGGCGTGATCGTCCATTACCTGCGGCTGGCCGTGTGGCCGTCAGAGTTGTGCCTGGACTATGGCTGGGCCCCGGCATCGACCGTGGCGGAAGTTCTCCTTCCGGCGACTGTTGTAGCGGGACTGATTGCCGTGACGGTTTGGGCCTTGCTGAAACGGTCCGCCTGGGGGCTGTTGGGTGCGTGGTTCTTCGCGATTCTCGCGCCGACGTCGAGTTTTGTGCCTCTCGGCCAGGCGGCGTTCGAGCATCGCATGTACTTGCCGCTGGCGGCGGTAGTGACCGGCTTGGTGGTCGGCGGATTTCTCGCGGGCCGGTGGCTTGTCCGGCGCGGGGCAATTCCCTTGCCGGCGTTGCAGGCCACCGGCGGCTTGCTGGTGATGTTTGCTGCCATCACACTTGGAATCTTCACGTTCCGCCGCAACTTGGACTATCGCAGCGACGTTTCGATCTGGGAGGACACGGTCGCCAAGGCTCCGAACAACGATCGCGCCTACGACGGCCTTGGCCACGCTCTGGCCAACTACGGATGGCCTGATAAGGCGATCTTCGAATTTCCGGAAGGCACTGGAAATTGCGCCGAATAATATGGAGGCCCACAACGACCTCGGCACCGTCCTGGCGGGCTTCGGACAGATTGAGGAAGCCATTTCCCATTACCAGAAGGCCCTCGAAATCCAGCCTGACTACGCGCTAGTGCACTACAACCTCGGCAACGTCCTGGCGGGCCGCGGACAGCTCGATGAAGCCATTGCTCATTACCGGAAGGCGTTGGAAATCGGCCCCGATTACGTTGAAGCCCGCAACAACCTGGGCATCGCGCTGGGGCGTCTCGGACGGTTCGACGAAGCCATCGCCCAATTCCAGAACGCCCTGGAAATCAAGCCCGACTTCGCGGAAGCCCACAACAACCTCGGTTTGGCCCTGGCCGGCTGCGGTCGGACCGATGAGGCGATGGCCCATTATCGCAAGGCGCTGGAACTCAAGCCCGACTATGCAGATGCCCGCAACAACCTCGACAGCGCTCGATCGCAGCGGGAAAAATTGCTGTATCAAGCCGGTTCCCCCTATCGCGATGCTCAACCACCGTCGCCTCCTCTGTCCGGCCATCCTTAGCACGGTTTCTGTAAAAAACAAGAACGAGCCCGCTTGGCAAGGCCGGTTCATCTGCGACGACATGGACGTCCCCGGAACGCCCATGACACACTCATTCGCGAACGCGCTGCAAGCTTGAAGGATACTTGTGGCCGGCCTCGTCGCCATGGAGCCGCTCCCAATTGCCGCGCATGGTATCGCCGTCGAGCTTGAATTGGAACAGCGTGAAGTCGTTCACGTTGAGGACGACCTCCCCGCCGTTCTTGCTTCCAGAAGCCGACGCCCGGCTTGCCATCCCAGCGAAAGCGGCCATCGGCGAGAAACTCGACGGTGCCCGCCTTCTTTGTCACTGACGAAGTCGGAAACCGCCACATGGTGCCCTCGATGTTCGACAGCTTGGGGGCGGCGGCGCCGAGCGGTTGTGTTTCTGCCGGCGCCTCTTTGGGAAGGATCGCCGCCGGGCCGCCGGAGCCGCCCGATGGCGTCGGGTTTTCGGCGGGGCGCTCCACGCCGGCGCGCTCTCGACATTCGCCTGGCGTGGTGAGGGCGGAGCTTCTCGCGGGGCGGCGGCCGACTCTTGCCTCGCAGGGAGTTGCACCGCCGGAGAAACCGTTGCAGGAGGTTGCGATGGGGCAGTTCCGCGCGGGATGAAGAACGCGGCCACGGCCGCGCCGAGCCCTGCCACCAGAATCAGCGCCAATGCCAGCGCCGCAAGCCTCCAGCCGGAGCGGTTCGGCAAGGCGGCTGGGGATTGTACGGGCAGGACGCCGGCCCGATCCGTCGCCACCGCGGCCGGCGCGGCCGCCGACGCCCGCTCCGTAACGAGAAACTTCACATGGGTAGCCAGCTTCTGGAAATGCGCCTCCAAGGGCAGAGTCATGGCATCGAGCCAATGCCGGGCACCGAGGAACAACTCCATCGATTTGCTCGGCTGCACATCCTGTGTGCGGAACGGGATGATGGGAATCTCGTGGCTGACGGTGCGCTTCACCTCGTTTTTGACGTGCAGCGAGGCATTGGCGTGTCCGGAAAAGACGAGCACAAAGGCACGGCTCGCCGAAAGCGCGTCGATGATCTCCCCGGCATACTCGGCTCCCGGCCGCACGTCGCGAGGTGCGATCCAGCAGCGAATCCCATCTTGCTCCAAGTAGTGGCACATCGCGTCAGCTATGGCCTTATCCTCGGACGAATAGCTGATAAACACGTCGTGTGCCATTGCCGCCGCTCCTGCGTCGAGTCAACTTTGAGCGAATCACTACCGCAATTCTAGAGCGGAAGGGAGCGTGCTGCAACCGGGGGGCAAAGGCGGCACGCATGATCAATGACACCGGGCCACGCATTACAGGCATCGTGCCGTCACACAATGCTCTTGGGGCTAGCCACGGAAGGCGGCACAGATTGACCCCTCGTAAGAACGTGCTTAGACTTAAGGCTGGTCAGAGTCCTCTTCAACAGCGAGACATCGCATGTGGCTGGCAAGATGCTTTTCGGTCGTGGCGCTGGTGTGTGCTGTTGACCCGTCCTGCTACGCGGCGGCAAACGAAGAAAAGGCGGAGGGAAAGCCGTTGGCCATCAAAGTCCGGGCGGTCGATATGCTGGGCACGCCAATTGCCGGGCATCTGATTGAGGTGTGGCAAAGCGGCGGCGAAGGCGGGCCGTGGACGACCGTTCGACGCAGATCGGTCGATGGTGGAAAGGAGGTCCGCACTGCCGATGACGGCTGGGCGTCGCTCTCCTTCGTGCTCCCGTCCAATCCACCGACCTACCACGGTCCGCGGACCGGTTTTTGCCTCACGGCCCAGGCCAAGGGTTTTCTCGTGACGCGAGGCGGAAGGATCGATCCGGCGGCGAGCGACCATTTTGAGATCGTATTCACGTTGCGGCGGCTGGTAAGCGTGGAAGGACACGTCGTTGACCAGCAGGGGCGGCCTGTGGCCGATGCCACCGTCTTTCACACGGGCAATGCTACGCCGCGGACCGAGGTGAAGACGGATGCACAGGGCCATTTCCGGCTCGACGGGTTGCCCGAGGGAAAGCCGCCGATCTTCGTCACTCACCCGGCCTATCATTTTCACGGCCGGTTGGTCGATGCTTCCGCCAAATCGCGGGAAGCAGAACCAACAATCGAACTTCTGGCCACCAGTCAGACGCCGGCCCCATTGCGCGACGCTTGCCGCCACTGCGATCGCACGAGGAAGAACTCGCAATGGCTCGCCGGATCATCCGGCCGCTTTGGGAAGCGGCGATGAAATCGGCCGATGGATGGGCAAAAGGGACGTACAGCGAGTCGTATGCCGCCATTGAGCCGTGGGTCGCGTATGATTACGTCGCCGCGAATCTAAGCAAGCAGAGTAAGAACCACTTTGTGTTCTGGCAAATGCCCCACCTCTATGCCGCCGACCCGGAGGAGGCGCTGGCTGTGTTGGAATCGCTCGACACAGAGGAAGACACGAAGGCCTTTGCCCTGCTCGGAACGGTCCGCGAGGCGCCCGGCTTGAGTCGGCAGCAGAAGCTGGATCTCCTGGATCGGGCCACGCAGCATCTTCGAGCGACGACCGACCCCGGCGAACGAGTTTTTCGGCTTAGCGGCGTCGCCCTGCGGTTGTTTGACCTGGGCAAGACGGAGGAGGCGAAGAAGATCGTTGACTTCATAACCCCGACGGCGAAGCAGCTCTCGCCCAAAACCAACGTGGCCGCTTGTGCGTCGGCCGGCGAGGCGATCAGCCTCTTCGACTTGCCCGCCGGAATGCAGCTCATTTGCGACAGTCGCGACGCCGACAACGACAATTATTCGATGCCGGCGCTGTTTCATGTGGCCTATCGGATTGCCAGGCAACAGCCGGACGAGGCGGAGCGGATCGCGGCCGAGGCGATCGATTTTGCCCAACGATCGGACCGGGCGGATTTTCAAAAGGAATATCATCACGACCCAACCGAGGAAGACTTAGCGAACTCGATCACTTGGTCCGAGAAGGAACTCATCCCACTTTGTTACCGCCTGGTTTCGGTCGATGTCGCTCGGGCCCAACGGATGGCGGCGGCGATCCACAACCCTTACTTGCAGGCGTATGCCGTGGGAATGATCGCCAAGGCCCTGCGCCCACGAACAAGGCGAAAGCCCGCAAACTCATTTCGCACGCTTACGACATCTTGGCGGAAGCCCGCCGGAATCCTGATCGTCGTTGGCCTCAACAGTTTTGGGGTTTCAGCGCCTCGACCATTGCCGCCTTGTTGCTGCCGGTTGTCGAGGAGATCGATCCGACCTTGGTTGGCGAATGCATGTGGCAGGCAGTTTCCTTCCGCCTGCATCGGCCGGCCGACGACTTCTTGGTCTCTCTGGAGCCGGAAGCCAATGACGCCACGTTGGCCGCGTTTGTGGCACGTTACGATCGCGGACTGGCCCGTGGGTTATTGCCCAGCGTTTGCAAAACAGTGGTTCCCGCACAGGACAGATTGGATTTCTATTGGCTCCCGGGGCTCGTCATGATTGATATCAACGAGGCGTTGAAGAAGCTGCGAACCGACGCCACGTCGCAAGTGGCCGACGCAGGTCTGTGTTTCCAAACCGCATACTATGCGATTCAATTATTGCCCATCGACGCTTTGCACCGCTGGGACCGCTTCGCGTCACAACACAGTCTCTGGATTCCTGACAACCAATACGCGGATTACCGATGACTCCTCCTTTTTTGGGTGAACGATGAGCAGACGATATTCGCAGGGTGTTGGTCGGTTCGTTGCGGCCGTGGGTCTAGTCGCATTGTCCTTGGCCGTCGCCGACCGTGGCCTGGCCGCGCGGGCCGCGGAGTCGGAAACGTCCGCGTGGCGCTACGTGGTCCCAGAGCCGGGCGATCCGATGGAACATCCGCCGCTTAGGGAACTGTCGCTTTCGGATCCGAAGCCGCCCGACCTCAAAGAAACCGTCCACTATCGCGGCAGCAAGCAACGTTACGGCGAGTTCCGCTTTGGTCCTGCCGGCTCCAAACTGGTCTCGGTCGTGTTGGATGACGTGGCTGACGGCCAGACCGATGTCTACGTCAACGTGAACCGCACGCGCACCATCGACGAGACCATGCGGCTTGCCGGCCCGGGGCCAAAATACCGTGTCCCGCTCAATGTGGAAATCCCCGAGGGCGACCAGACGCAGCGGATCGCCCGCATGGTCGTCTTCCGCCTGGGCCGCGGGGGCCGGTCGATCAGTTACGCCACGGCCGGATACATGGAGGGCGTTGTGCGGCTGGAAGACCGGCAGGTGCCGGTCCGCCGCGTCGACACCAACGGCGACGGCGGCATGGCCGATCCACGCGACCTGCTCTGGATCAATTGGAAGGCCGACGGGAAGTGGAACCCCTTCACCGATCGCTTGCCGATGACGCCGATCATTCAAGTGGAAAAGCTCCGTTATGCCGTGCGTTCCGACTGGGCCGGCCAACGGCTCGCCCTGGAAAAACTGGAAGGCGCCGGCGAGTTGCAATTGTCGCTGCCGGCAGGCAAGAAGAGAACTGACTTTCTGACGCTCGATCTGGTGCTGCTGGGCCGCGAGGGATCGATTGCCAAATTGGACCTGGCACAAGACAAGGTGACCGTGCCCGTCGGCGAATACTCCCTCTACGAGCTGACCGTGGTGATGAAGGACCCGGCGGGCGGCGAGCCCTGGACGTTTTCCTTCGGCCGAAGCGGTGATGGGGCCGACGCGACCAGGTCGCGTTGGTACGCGGTCAAGGCCGACGCCCACGTGCCGGTCGATCCCCTGGCCGACTTGACGCTGACCGCGAAGCTCAACAAAGAGGACCTTCAGTACCATCCCGGAGATGACATCGCTATTTCTCCACGGCTCGAATTGGCCGGCCAAATGACCATGCGCGCCTGTTATCGCAGCGACAAACCGGACTCGTCAAAGCGGCACCCCGGTGCGGAGATCCGCTTAACGACCGCCACGGGGAACACGTTGAGTTCGGTGCAGTCGGGCTTTAGCTGAGGCGGCCTCTGCGGGGCCTCGTGCCGAGTGCCCAAGGAAACCCCTGACCAAACCGCCGCACTCGCCATTGAGTTCGACAGTGGTCCTTTGGCGGGAAAAGTTCAACAGACCGTGCTTGTGGAGGTGCGGCGGGAATAAGGTCCCACAAGCGCATCCCCCAGAGAGGGCCAACTTGGAGGGAAAGTACAATTCCGGTGCATTCCGCACTTTGCAGGGTCGTTCACGACTCTATTCCGCCGCAGGCCGTGTTAGGCCCGACGTTTACGGGCCGCCTATCGAAAATGCTCAAACGACCATCATCGGTTCGTCTACCCGGAACTCCCCGATCGGTCTTGACTGCTCTTCAGTTGCGGTGTTTGTTGTCGAGAGGCCCTCGACGCGAGCGGCCGCTTCCGGCCCGTCCGCCGAATTGGTTTCGAAGAACGTGGGTGGCTCATACGTACAACCGTTCTGCAATTGCCGGTGCTCGCAACAGAGCGTATGGTAGAAGTAGCGACCGACGATCGGGGCGCTGAGGCGGGCTTTCCAACCGAACTCGGCAACGAGTTCCTGGAGAACCAGCGAAATCAATTGCCTGCTATGGGGATCGCGCCGACACCAATGTCTCGCGGCCCAGAGCGCGCCCGCGTACTTGATCGGAAGGTTCACCGCCTGCTGCGCGAAGCGGGCCCGTATACGCGGGTTCGGGTGGCCCTTGTAGCGTTTCCAACCCGCAAGCAGCGTGCGAATGATGCGGACGACGCTCGGGCCATTGACCGCGAAATCGGCGTGGAAGGCCCGCAGCAGCAACACCCCCTCCTGCCCGTCCTTGATGTGCTCGTGCCGGAAGTTGAATCTCAACTGTCCATGGATATCCGCCAGGTGGAACTCGGAAACTCCCAGGAGCGTGCCCTTGGCCTCGTGTTCGGCATACAAGGGCGTGCCGGCAATGGGCGTGTAGAGCATGAACTGATGGAGATCCGCGTTGTGGCGGACGGCACGATCAATGACCGCATCGATGTTTTCCGGCGTATGCTCCTCGGTGCCGATGATGCTCGAACCGAGCACGCGTATCCCGTGCGATTGCAGCCAACGGACCAACGCAATCGTATCCATTCCCGTCAGCTTGCCGTAATGGGAATTCTCGCCCTCCAAGCCAAGCCACACCCAATCGACGCCCAGGGCGACCAGTTGGTCGATGGTGTAGAGTCGCAACGCGTTGACGGAACTGAAGACTTTCAGACTCCACGGCTTGCCGTGCGTTTCCATCAAGTCGAGGAGTTGGAGAGCCCGCTTCCGGTTCAGCAGGAAGTTCTCGTCCATGATGAAGAAGCTCTTGACTCGCAGTTTCGACTCCAACCCGCACATGATGTCGAAGATCTCTTTGCCCGTATGGTAGAACTCGATGCACTTTCCTTTGCCGCCGAACATGGCCGAAGTGGAGCAGAAATTGCAGCCCATGGGACATCCCACGGACGAAATCAACGTGGCGTCGTCAACGCCGGAATGCCTCAATAGCGGCACGCCCATGATCCGCGGGGAGATGTCGGAAATGACCTGGGGGTGGCGGATCGGCTGATTTTCGTCTTCGCCGAGAAATCGGCGCATCCACCGCACGCCTTCCCCTGCAACGATGTGGTCGGCATCGACCCACTTCTTCAGGTCCGGCACATTGGCAATATGCCCGCCCACCACGATGGTCGCCTCGGGCTGATGCTTTCGGATCAGCCGGCACATCCTCCGCACCTTGAAAAGATTGGGAATGATGGAGCTGATCCCGATAACATCGTATTTTCTGGTCGCGATCTCTTCGATAAACCGTTGCTGCGAGGGAAAGTCCAAGAGCGTGCAGCGGGCCTTCAGGTTCACCTGGATGAGCATGAGTCCCCAGGAGCGATGGAAGGAGCGATAGGAAAAGGCATGTTGCACCCGGGTCACCTGGTTGTGACAGAGCTCCATCGGGTTCAACAGACGGCTGCCGTAGGGATCGTCCTGGGCATAGGGACCGAATACGCTCAGCAGCAGCACGCGCACTTGCGATCGCAAGGGGTGTATTGCGTAGTCCTGGGCATCTGCGGCCATGAACCGCCTCCTCCGTGAACGGCCGCACGCAGCCTGACGAGGCCCCTTCCTTGCAGCACACGCGATCACGCCGCCCATTCTACCTCGACGGGCTGTGGCGGCAAGCCCGATTTATGGCCTGCCGTCAGAAGAAGGGTAGGAAACTGTTGCCCCCTTTCTCTGCCGGTCCCCCAAAAACCGGGCCGCCCATCGAAACTACGCAAACGACCATTGGGCGGGAGGTGGAAACGGAGCACGGCATGCGGCTAGTGTGACACAGCGGGGGAAGCCCCGACACGGAATTATGCCGAAGCCTACCACACCGCGCCGCCTCTTGACTCTACTTTGTCTCTTAAGTTAACGGCTCAGCAGGCTTTGATTTTCTTGGTCTTGGTTTCCTCGCCACCTGCCTTGATGGCGATCTTCACCGCATCTTCCATCGGATCTTTGAAGGGCACCTCGATTCGGAGCAGGCCGTGCTCGTAGACTGCTTCGGCTTTCTCAGGTTTCACCGGCCATGCTAAAGCCAGCGATGAAACATACTCGACGTCCCTTGCCGGCGCTGTCAGGTGGACGCTGTCTGGCAGAACCTTCAGATCGATGGTATCCGTTGGCACTCCAGGGATGGCGAACTCCACTACCAGCTTGTTTTTCTCCTCGTCACCATACGCTACTGTATTGGGTGCAACCCTAATCCGATTTTCGAGCATCATGGCAACCTCCTTGGTTGTTTCGTGCAGTTGACCCGGCGTAGTTCAGGTTACCGGGGGATTGGCTGACAACAGATCAGATTCGTTAATTGTTAGAGTAAGACCGTCTTCTCGCCCAACTGACACGAGCCGGTGTTGACCACCGCGTGGGCCTGGCAGGGCCAGTCTCGGGCTGTCAGGATGGGGTTGTCGGCGTGGCGATGGAACAGCTCCGCGAATGGACTCGTGGCTTTCGATCTTCGACGCATGTCGCGTTGTCCTTGTTGTTCAGTTCCGTCCACAAATAGGCAAGCGTTGATTCCGCTCCTTGGTTTCGATTCACGCCTGAACGTTGCAGACCGTCATAGCAGGAGCCACAGTGAACATCGACAAGCGGCTCACGAAGGCTATTCTGGCCATGAAACCAAGCGTGCGCGCGACGGAACGCAGCCAGGTATTTTTCACCGCCCACATCGCCGGCATCGCCCAGCAGCACGAATCCGGCCAGCGCGGCGTCGGCCATGGTGACGGCCTCCACCGGCTGCTGATCGTACGACGATTTTTCTTCTCCACGAGGGTACCAATCGCTGTTTCCGACCGGCCAGAAGAAGTTTTCGACGGTGGTTTCGTGGTCCAAAAAGGCAAACGATGCTTCCGCTACGTCGAGGAAACCCTCCTCCGGCCAGCAGCGAGCGGCCGTGAACAGGGCGTGCGGCAACACGGCGTTTGCGTAGGTCATGCGCGACTCGAACCAGGGCCAATCCGGCCGTCGGGAACGGTGGTAGCATTCCACGAGTCGCTGCGCCGCGGATCGGGCAACAATCTCGATTGCTTCCATATCCTTCACCCCCGACACCGAGAGATGCACCCATGCCAAGATGACGTAGGCCTGCGCCCGTAAGCTCCGCAGATCGGCCAGGGCGGGCGTAACCGCGTCGATCAAATCGCGCGCCAACTCGCGGTATCCATCGGGCAGACTGCTGGCGAGCACCTCGGACAGGGCGCGGACCGCCTGGCCCTGGCTATCGCCCGTTCCTTCCGCATCCAGCCAGTCACGCTGATAGCTCAAGAAATTGTGGAACCCGCGGACGGGACAACGCGCATGCTCCAAGAAACTCAGGTAGGTGGTCACCCGGCCGAGCATGCGATCCCCCGGATGCTGCTCCCAGAGGCGCGTGCAAAGACGCAAGGCCCGGGCGTTGTCGTCGGTCGTGTAGCCGCTTTCGCGACGAGGGATGCTGTAAATGGCATGTTGGATCAACCCGGTCGAGTCCGTCATGCGGTCCAGGTGGTTTAGGGCGATTCCGTCATTGACGCGCATTATCGGCCTCCCGGCACGAGTTCACGGGGTTGGCGCTGATCACTCGGCGAGGGAAAAGCCCCGCGATAGCGCCGCTGACGACTTGTTTTGTTTTCCGACGCAACCTGGTCGAAGAACTCCAAATACTGCCGGCCCACATTCGGCCAGAACATGGGCCTCGCGTATTGGTACGCTCTACGTCGAGTTTCGACCTGGAACTTGGTATCGCCGAGGAATTGCAGCGTCGCATCCGCCATGGCATTGCTTTGGCCAAACGGTACGAGCAGGCCCCGCCCGTTGGCCAGGACTTCTTCGGCGTACAGGTAGGGCGTGCTAACCACGGCACCGCCGGCTGCCAGTGCATACGCCAAGGTGCCGCTGGCAATCTGATCTTTTCCCGGATAAGGGGTGACATAGACGTCGCAAGCCTGCAAGTGCTCCAGGAGGTCGGCAAGGCTGAGATATTTGTTGACAAAATGCACATGCGCGCCGACGCCCAGCGATTCGGCCATCGCCACCAGGCTCTCTCGATAGACTTCCCCCTCCTCACGCTTGACCTGCGGGTGGGTGACGCCCACGATCAGGTAAACGGCCTTCGGACAAGCGGCGACGATTTGGGGCATGGCCCGAATCATGTATTCCAGCCCCTTGCCGCGATTGATGAGTCCGAAGGTGCAAATGACCCGCCGACCGGTGAGTCCCAGTCGCGCCTTATGCACACCGTCTCGCTCATAAGGGACCTCCGGCACTCCGTGAGGAATCACCCGCACCTTCGCTCCCGACACCTGGTAAACGCTCTCCAACAGCCTCGCCGCGACCCGTGTCATCACGACGATCCTTTGGCTGTGGGCCGCCAGGTATTGGATGATGCGCCGTGGCAGTGGGGCCGGCCGGGTCAAGAGCGTGTGCAACGTAGTGACAAGCGGTTTGCGACAGCCGTGCACGAACTCCAACACGCGCTCGCCCCAATCGCCCGGATAGAGGCCGAACTCGTGCTGCAAGCTTACCACGTCGCAGAAACCGTCGTTGGCCACTTCCGCGGCCAGGCGGTAGGCGTCCGGCCGGCTGTTGTCGATGACGTGGACGACGCGCGGGTCGTCGTAGCGAAGCCCGCATGTCTTCTGGATGGCTGCGACCGAGGACGTCGGCTCAAGCGCCGCCAGATCCACGGCATCGGCCGAGTCCCTGGTAAACGTGGCCAGTCCGCACGCTTCCGGCGGATAGGTCGATACGAAAAGAGGTCGAACGGTATTCACAAGTCACCTCCTGTGGTTGTTCCAAGCACTCCATTTGGCGAGACATCCGGCTCGGCGGACTTCGTTTCCAAGATCATCACCAACCGCTTTCACTCGAATACTTTTCTCGCGGCTTTCTTGACTCTTCCGGCGAGCTTCTGAACGGCTTGCTTGGTCTTGCCGACCGCCTGGTCGGTCCTTCCTTCTTCGCGAAGCCTCTCGTTGCCCGTCAGCGCGCCGGCGGCTTCCTTGATTCGGCCTTTCACTACATCTGTTTTGCCACTCATAATGGCGACTCCCGTTACGAAAGATCATTGTCCTGTGAAAGGATCAGCACGGTACTGCACCCATCATCGTCCGTTGCGATTGGCTCGTGTCTTTGCACGAGCGTTTCGTCTACCCGACGTCCCCAAATGATCGAGAGCGTGCGTTGGGTGGCGGCTGCGGCTCCACTTGCTCCAAAATGGCCCCGGCAAACCTCGTTAACCGCAGTTCGATGGCGGCCCCTGCGGCCCCCTCGCTAAAATACGACTCCATCTCTTGCGGTTTGATTCCAAGGCCGCCAAGGATTTCCACGGCCAGCTCCCTTGCCGCTTCCCTGACCGCTGCATTTGCTTCGTTCATGATCGCTTTTATCTTTCCTGAATGGCTTTCCTGACCACGTTGATGGTCTGTGGCAGCTTCCATTGTCCTCCGGAGGGCACAATCACGCGGACGTCGGCTCGGTCACCCCAGGTTCATCATGAACCCAAACGCGCGATGGCTGGATCTCCGCGTTGTGTTGGGCATCCAGCCCCGCCTCCTGTAAGGCGGCCGCCACATCCGCGTCCGTCAACGGCTGGCCTTCCATGTAAACGAGGCCCCAGTTGACCGTGTAGCCGCCGTTAACGTGCAGCCCCGTCGCCACTTGAACGACCAATAGCTTTGGATTCAGCCTCGCCATCAGGTCTTGTACGAGCGGAAACTCGCCAGCATGACGCACAGAAAATGCTGTCGGCAATTCTATCGTGGCTTTCATCGCAGGACCCCTTTAGCAATCAATCTCACCCCGTGCTGATCTGCCAGCATAGTGTTGATCTCTTTCGGGCATCCGAGGACCGATCTCGGTTTCGTGAACGCTCAACCGCGGCGAAGCACGAACAGAACCAAGACGACGACGATCACAAGCGTTACCAACCCACCACCGATGTACATAACATGTCTCCCTTTTTCAGATTAGCCAGGGTTCACCCCTGGTCTTTGCGGCGATCTCGAAGCACCGGAAACAAAAAAAGCCGACGTGGCGGAATACCCGAAGGTATTCGACCACGTCGGCTTACTCACTAACGAGCCCCCCGGCACAACCGGGTTGCTCCTCATCTAGTCATCCGACAACTCTAAACCAACACGTTAGCCGAGCCGTATTCGATCTCTCTACGGCTCCCTCTTACCATCCCATTATACGGCATGGGCAGCGGAAAGCAACAAGGTGCGACCATTGCTCGCTGGTTGCGGTATTTTTTAGGCATACCCCGTTTGGTTGACTCGCACCGCGTTTTCTTTCGGTTCCAGGGCCGATCCGCGGTATTTAGCGTAGACCCGTGTGAACTCCGCGCCGAACAGCACGACCTGCGAAGAATAGTAGACCCACAGCAGGACAATCACAATCGAACCGGCGGCCCCATAGACCGATCTGACGCTCGTTGCCGCCAGATACCAGCCGATCAAGTGATTGCCGAGCAAGAACAGCATGGAGCCGACGCCGGCTCCGACCCCAACGTCGCGCCAGGCGATTTTGGCGTCGGGCAGAACGCGGTAGACGAGCGCGATGGCCAGCGTGAGGAACGACCACGACACGACGAACGTAACGGTCCGCCAGAGCGGGAAGCCTTGCGGCGCGAGCGAGGAGGGCAAGATCTGGCCGAGCGCGGCAAGGGCGGCCGTGACCAGCAACTCGGCCAGCAGCAGCGCGCTGATTGCCAAGACGGCCAGGAACGATCCCAGCCGATCGAGCAGGGCCCCTCGCAGTCCCCGCCCCGGTCTTGGAGCTACTTCCCAAATCGCGTTCAGCGCGCTTTGCAGTTGGAGGAAAAGCCCGGTGGCGCCAAGCCCGAAAAAGACGATGCTCAGCACCGTCGCTGGGGTTCCCGAACCGCTTCGGTACGTGTATTGGGCGGTGGCCTGGATGGCAACGGCCACGGTGTGGCCGACGGTGCTTTCGATTTCCTGATTCACCCGGCCCTGCGCCGCTTCCTTGCCGAGAACCAGGCTGGCGGCGGTGAAGGCCAGCACAATTACCGGCGCGATGGAAAAGACGGCATAAAAGGCCAGGGCGGCGCCGAGTTGGAATGTCTTGGATTTGTACCACTCCCACCCCGCCTGCTTCAGCAGTCGCACGATCTGCAGACTTCTTCCCGCACGGAAACGGCCCATCGACAACGCCTTTCTCGACGCCTCCTTCTGCCACTCGTTCCCACTCGTTCTTGCGGCGAGGTCCCCTCATCCGGCCATGGGCTTTCCCTGTGCCTGCGTAAGGATCGGCAGCAGACTGCTCAGTTGGCTTCGCGTGTCGAGCATCGTGGTTGCCGTCAGGTCGGCCCCGGCGTCCTGGAGCTGCTCGCGGTTCGCCTCCACGCCGTCGGTAAGTCCCCACCGACCCACAATGATCTTGACTTCGGGGAACCGGGCTCGCAACTTCTTGCACAGGTAGCGCGCGTGGGCCAGACCTCCCGGCGGCAACGCGCCGATACGAACCAGCGCAGGCGCTTGCTCGGCCACCTGCGCTACCAAGTCGGCAGTTAGCGTCTCGACGGCGGCGACCTCCACGACCCACTTGACCGGGTCGAGCAGTTGGCGCAACATCTCCAGCGCCAACCGGTCCGCCTCGTCGCGGGCCGGACACGCCAGAATGGGGAGCCGGATCGGCGCGGAGGCGTTGGCCTGATCTTCCGGGCGGATCGCCTCCTCGGCGAGAGTAGCAGCCTCCCGCCGCTCGCCCAGGTCTTCCAGGATCTCCCGTGTTGCCTCAAAGACGAACTGCTCATCCGATTCCGTCAGGTTGTCTCGCTCGCGGTCCCATTTCGCGCAGTTCAAGGCGGGGACCAAGAAGTCGTCGTAGACCTGTTCCGGGGAAGATGCCTTGGCCTGGCCCAGGATTAGTTGCGTCGCCTCGTCCTGGTCGCGGGCCAGCAGCCGCTGGTAAAAAGTCACATGCGCAGTCCAACGGCGGTTCGTCGCCCAGCAACACATCAAGGAACTTCAACTGCGGGACGTACTTGCCCAACACTACCAGGCAAACCGTCAGCGGGCTGGACAGAATCAACCCGATCGGTCCCCAGAGGAAGAACCAGAGGGCGGCGGCTACCAGCAGAGCGACTTCCGAGACGCCGATGCTACGGCCGTACAGCCGCGGCTCAGCGGCGTTGCTTGCGAGCAACTCGATCGCCAGAAACAGGCCAATCACCAGCAGCGGCTGGACCCACCCTTCGAACATCGCCAAGCTGAGGATGATCGGTGGCAGGGCCGCGATCCAGATGCCAACGTAGGGAATATAGCGGAACACGGCCACCACGAATCCCCACAGAAAGGCATACCGGACGCCGATTGCCAGCAGGCCGAGGCCCACCGACAAACCGACCGTGGCGTTCACGATCAACTGCATCAGCAGGAACCGACTGATCCGCCGGCCGGCGTCGTCCAACGCCTTGGTCATCACGGTGATCTGGCCGTGACTCGCCAACCGGATCAGACGATTGCGCAGGTCCTCGCGCTTCAGCAGCATGAAGATGACCAGCACCAGGGCCAAGGCCAGGCCGCCGAGCGTTTCCAGCAGGGAACTGAGGAAGGCTGGCAACCGCGCCAGCCAGGTCGGGCTTTCCGGCTCCAGCACCACGGTGGTCGGCTTCTCCGAAGTGGGAAGCGCCGGCTTGTCCCCGTCCTCCCGCTCTTTGCCGCCCTTCCACTCCTCGGTAATCGTCTGCATCATTGTATCGAGGCGGCTGGTTATTGACCCCTGGCCCAGATGCCGCAGCCATTTGACCTTGCCCTCGATATTCTTAGTGTACGTTGGCACGTCGCCGGCCAGGCTCGTCACCTGGGCCGTGACCAACCAAATGCCGCCGCCCAGCACGGCCGCTGCCAGCATGACGACCAAGAGCACCGCGGGCAATCGCCTCAGGCCACGCCGCTGAAGGGCCGTAACTACCGGAGCCAGCAGAAAGGTCAGGAACACCGCCATCGCGACCGGGATGAAAACCGTTCGTGCCCAATACAGACAGGTGACCACGACCACGCTCACCACCGTACCGGTCAGGATGAGCAGGGCAAGTTGCCAGCCAGGAACTGTCGATGTCTTCGCCATGGATTATGACCTTCTGGGCGGTTTCCTCCTCGCCGTCGACAGGCGGTAACGCCGCCGGGTATCGCAGACGCGGTCAGCGGTGCTTCCAGAAACGACCGAGCAGCCAGCCGACGCCCACCGCGAGCAACACCGACGCGAGCGGCCTTTGGTGGAGGAATTGCTCGCACGCGCACGCGACGCCGTGGACTTTGTCTCGTCCCTGCTGACAGCATTCGGCGGCTCTATCGCCCGCTTGCCCGAGCTTCTCCTGGGCAGCATCACTTACGGCCCTGCCCATGTTCTGAAGGTCTTCAATCACTTCTTTCGCATCATCGCCAAGCTGATCACGTGTGGTAGACATGTATCTTCCTCTTTTCTCAACGGATTCGAAAACAGGGAATCGACTCCCGCTTTGCGCGAATTCGTTTCCTCATTGGTAAATCCTCATTTGGCGACAAGTAACGCTCAGTTTCTGTCTTTGTCCTGCTTCGAGCCCGCCGATGGCGGACCTGCGGGCGCGTTGCCCCGTGGCTGAGGGGTGGCCCGTTCGACCTTCGGCGGCGGCTGGTCTAGCGGAAGTCGGTTCACCACGTGTTGCTGCGGTTGCCCGGGCGATCGATTCACCCGCGGCGCGGCAGCCACATTCAGATCCGGCTTTGGAGTCTCGTACATCTTCGGCGGAGCCTGGTCCCTGCCCAGTTCAGCACCGGGCTTTGCCACAATCGGAGATCCGGGAAGTCTCACTCTCGCTGCGCGAATTCCTTGGGCCGCGATTCGGATGGCGCACCCGTTTCGTTGATTTCCAGCTTTTGCCGCTGCTCGCGGAATTGCTGCACCGCTCGGGCTTGCTGAGCGAGCGTTTCTCTCTCCGACGGGTCCACCGGCTGAAATCGTAGCGGACTGTCTTTGCTCCTGGTCAATTGGTCGAGCGGCGCGGCCATCACGATCCCCCTACGGGCGGACTGGGCCGCACGCGCGTCGATTATGCTCTGAGCCGCCCAGGTGCGCGGCGGTCGGGCATCCTCGTTATCGCGGCGATTTGCGAAGTCCGCCTGTTGACGCTGTTCCCATCCGCGGTCCGCCCGATGCTGCCAGCGGTCGTAAGCGTAAATCGGATCGTAGCCGATACGGCCGGAGTTCACCGCATAAAACGGGTAGAACCCCGCGTTGGCGTAGTTCGCGGCGTAGTAGTCGCCGAAGTAATAGTGTTGGTATTGCGGCCGCAAAAAGAGATGATTGGCGAACACCGCCGGGTTGATTACCGTCGTAGGCGAATAGGAAAAACCGGGCCGCCCATACACGCTCGCACTGAAGTACACGGGCGCAAAAAGCAGACCGCGACGGCCGATCGAGTAATCCCAGTAGCCGTCAACATAGACGTACCCACGCGGGGCCCAGACGTAATGGGCGGGAACCCAACCCCAATCCGACTGCACGGGCGCCCAGAAACCAGGCCGCCACGCATAGCGACCACTCTGCCATACCCAACAGCCGGGCAGCCAGGTGTCGTCCGGCGAAGGCGCGGCGATGTTGGGACCACTCTCGACAGACGCGGGCGGCTCGGGCAAGTATTCCAACTCGCCTAATTTGGCATCCGCCCAGTACCCCGAAGTCCATTGAAAGCCTTGCCCCGACTTGCCCCAATAACCGGGTACCCATTGGCGACCGGGCGGCAGGGCGCGCCAAATGCCGCTGACCCAAAGGAAATCGTTCCGCTCGTCGTCCCAGCCCCAGTAGCCGGGGATCCACGCGACGTGGGCCCCCTCCAGTCGCTGTTCAGGCGGCACTTCTTCGATGGCAGCCGGCGGCGCTTTCGGTACCACGATGCCCGGTTCGGGATCGAAAGTCACGGTTTCTGCAAAAGCCTCGTGAACCGGCCCGCGCGTCAGCACTTCCACCCCTTGCTCGGCATTGGCCGGGACCGGCGGCGCGGGTGCTGCCGGCTGTGCGAACAGGGCCTTGTTCAAGCCAAAACTTGAACCCAGGACCAGCAATGTGGTTACCACGCACCATTTGTAGACATAATGCACGTTCATCTTACCTCCTCGTCGTGTGACCAAATTCATTTGTAAAAGCCGGTTCCTTGGAGTAATCCCCATCCGTTGCTTCGGATAAGGCACATCGCCGCGCCTGCCATCCATCAATCGGCGCCACCTCAATGTCCAACTCGACCCTTTCGGACTGAGACTGCGAGGCTTCGAACGCCTCCAGCACGGCGGCCAACGCCAGTTGCTTGACGTAGTGCGAATCGGTGCGGCCATGCACAATGACCCGCCCGTCAACGGTCTCGACCCGCAGGTCGTGAACCCGGCCGTCCGTTCGCATCGCAATTGCACATTCCAGGCGGCCGTTCTGTTCAGCCATCGTGAAACACAGTTTTGGATGGGCGAGTATCGTGCGGAGCCTTCCCGCCAGCCGATCAGGCGTCAGTGGTTTGAGTTGATAGTCGCTTGCCGGAAACCGTGCTACGGATTCCAAGAGACGAGGATCGCGGCACGAGGTGAGGACCATTACGGGAACGGTCGCAAGCTCGGGAACCTCGCCCATGATTGCGAGAACCTCTTCGCCATCGCCCCACGGCAATTGTGGCTCCAGCACAAGCACATCCGGTGCGCGCTGGCGCAGCCGAGCAACGCATTCTAGCCCGCTCACTGCCGTGACCAGTTCAAAGCCCTCCTCCAAGAGATGCCCTCGATACACGAGCTGAAGCGACTCATCGGGATCGGCCATCAAGACTCGAATCGACTTCGAACCCTTCGACCGCGGTTGAACGAAATCTCCGCTCTTCACGATGCACTCCTCCGTGAGACTGTCTGTTTCCCAATAAAATGGGAGCGATCCCGGCAGCGATCGCACTCTCGTTAGCCCCAGAAATGCCGTCCTCTGAGCCCATGCCCCAGAAAAGACAACACGGCGAGGACGAGGAAGATAACGAACAGTATCTTCGCCCCTTCCCAAGAGAGGGCTGCCACTCCTGCGAATCCAAAAAAGGCGGCGATCAGCGCGATCACCAGAAACGTGATTGCAAGCTGTAACATGTCAAGTTCTCCTTCAAAAAAAGCAAACTCGGTTCGTGACTTTCTAACCGTCGGATGACGGATCGGCCAATAAATCATCTTCGGCCAGCCACATCTCTTCGGGGGCCAAGCCATCCTTTGTGGTTCGCGCTTCCCCGGTCGAATCCTGCGCGCTGCAGCGTATTCCAATCCCAGCGGACCAGGCACGGAGTCGCGCTGGCGTCATTGGTCCGAATGATTGTTCCTGCCCACCCTTCGATGGAGAGATCGCGACAATCCCGATCCAAAACGCCGAAATGAACGCGGACATGCGCTCCGACCCACCATCGTGGAGGTGCCGTCGGCATCATTGTGCGAGACACGGCTGTTTCCTTCTTGTGACAGAGATGTGAAACTTCAGTCGGTTGACCTCTTCTCCTCCAATGTTTTGCGATGTTCGCGTACCGACCGCCCTCTCGTGTTTCCTCTCACTTGTTTTGCTCCACTTGCAATAGCTGGTTTTCGGCGTTGATTCGTTCCCACACCTCCGATCGATGGACGGGAACATCCGGGTCGACCTCGAAACCCAGTTTCACGTTCGCGCCTTGAATGCCGAGAACCGTGACCTTCAACAGGCGATGGAAGCTATCGCTCCCGCCGACCACCACCGACTCCCGATTTTTCCTTGACAGAACTAACATGGCAAAACCTCCGTTTTTTGTGATTGCTCGCCTGACCCTTCCCCGCTCCAACTGCCCGCAGGCACGTCGCGGACCAGTAAGAACACCTGCACCATGGTGCCGGTCGAGAACACCTGCACCACCGTGCCCGAAGTCGGCTCCACTTCCGCGGTCGCTTCGCGCACCTCGACCCCGGTGATTCGTTTGATCTCCTGCCGCAGCGCGTCGGCCGAGTTGCTGAACAACTGCCGATGAAACTCCTGCACCCGGGCGGCGCCGTCCGGGCTTTGGGCCAGGGCCTGCTCGGCGGGCGATAAGGCCCCATGCAACGTGATCACCAGCGTGTTCTCGCTCAGTATCACGGCCACCGATTTGGGTTCGTGGCCCGTTCGCTGCTGCTGGAAGGCGATTGCCACTTGAGCAATCTGTTGTGCTACACTCGGATCGAGCTTTTCCATCGGATTCCCCTCCCCCAGTGATCGTTAACGTCTTACATCGCCAAGAACAAAAAAAGCCGACGTGGCGGAACACCCGAAGGTATTCGACCACGTCGGCTTACTCGCGAACGAGCCCCCCGGCACGGCCGGGTTGCTCTTCATCTAGTCATCCGACGACTCCATTGGGAAAGCCGCAATCAAGTGTTTCACCGCTTTCCCACATGCACAATTCTACCCCGTCGGGCGGACCGTGCAATAGGTCTTTTGCCTTTTCGCCACATTTGGTATCATTTTGCCTGGATCGCTGTGGAGCACCTGATGGCTCATGCTTCGTTGACAAATGGGGTCTTTCGCACCAATATCCGTCCGGCAGAGGGGGGGGCTGTGAAAACCCAGGGTGAAATCGAAGCCGCCATTTGTGAGGGAGTCAGTCGCTTTGAGCAGGACTACATGGGTCGGGGCCCCAAGGACATCTATGCCCACCTGCTCGGTGATCTTCTCGTGGTCCGCCTTCAAGGCGTGTTGACCGCGGCCGAACAGCATCTGGTCAAGTCGCTCTCGGCCGACAAGGGGCGCGACCTGTTGAAGCAGGTGCGGACCCATCTGATCGAAACGGCCCGTCCCGTCATGGAAGCGATGGTCCAGGAGATCACCGGTGTCAAGGTGCTCACCCTGCACCATGATATCAGCACGCTAACCGGCGAAGAGGTTGTTCTCTTTACTCTTGCCGAGTCGCCAATTCTCCGCGATGCCAAGAAGAAATAGCGATTCTGACTGATCCTTGATATCAACGCCCGCCAAGTTGCCGCCGCATCATACCCGTACTCCTCTTTCAGAAGTGAAAGCTAGGGGATATGAACCCTCCTTCTTTCCAGTGCGACGTCTTGGGGGTCACCTGCAACTGGTCCACCACACGCTGGACCCCCTCAATGTTCTGCACCGCGCGCAGGGCGGGGCGGCGCTGGTGCTCGTACTGAATCTGGCCCGAGAGCGTGATCGAGCCCTTGTGGGTCGATACGGCCACCTTGCAGGGCGGCCGCATACCATGGTTTGACAATTGTTGGATCGCCTTTTGGTTGAGAAGGTGATCCGGGACAGGGACTTTCCGCAGCATGGTCGGACTCCAAAAAAGAGGTCGGTTCTGCGTGAGGAGATACGCAGGGAAGGGAGTCGCCGAAATGTCGCTGAGTATGCTCAGGATAAGAGGGGGGATTTACCCTTCAATGTAACTATAGACCCAACCACTTTAGAATACAACCCCCCTCCTGCTCGATAAGCCAGATCGGGAAGAACTCGTCACAATAATGCAGGACTCGTTGACGAGCTTTGCCACCGAGATGGGCCTGGGCGAGAAAGGGGGCCCCGCTGCCATTCGGGTTATGGTAATCTGGGCAAGTGTAGGATACGGGCGTAGCCGCTCTGAATCGCCCTATTGCTCGGGTCTTTCCCCCGCCGTTCCGCCGTTTGGCTGCGGCAGATGCACCAAAGGGGAGACCATCAGCTTCTCAGTTGGGCTTTACCGTGATTGATGAATTTTCTACCCCAACTGACGCATCACGCGTCTATAAGTCCTCGCCATGAAGAATATGATATTCAAGTTCGCAGGCGGTCCGCTGGACGGCAAGATTGTCGTGGGGGAGTCGGGGAAGGAAGCTCAGCGATACCATGCGATTACCGACCACGGACGTATTGGACAACGATTTCGCACCGCTTCCGACTACGCCATCGAGCGTCTCACACGGGAACAACTCCAAGAAGACGAGCCGGATCACTTCCAACAGTACACATACGAGGTGGTGGACCGATTTGACAACGGTGACGTGCTGATTGTGCTCATCCAATACGTTGAACGAGAGGCTGGGCAGCGGGTTTCTTGATATACGCCCCGCTTAGACCATCGCCAATGGAGGGGATTCGGGCAAGTGCTATTGCGTTCCCAACGCCGGGCTGTATCATGGATAGAACTCGTCGGATGACTAAATGAAGAACAACTCGGCTCTGCCGAGGGGTTTGTTGAAGAGTAAGCCGACGTGGCCGAATTCCTTCGGGTGTTCCGCCACGTCGGCTTTTTTTGTCTCTGGCGACAAGACGTTCGCAATCCAAGCACGGAAGTTTCTCTGTCCTTACTCATGGAGGTGAGACGATGCTTCTGCTCGCCGCTTCTGCTGATGCGCATTGGAAAGGACATCTACGACCCGTTCGACGGCATCTTCTGCAAGACCAGCAAGGGGAAGTACGAGATCAACTTACCGCTGATCGAGTTGAAAGTGCCGGACGACAATCCCAACTTCCAGTTCATCGAGGACTACGGTTACTGGTTCTGGAATTGGCGATGAGGAACAACACTGAACTCTCGGGTGGCCTCCCGCGTTGGACGAAGCCTCGTGTGCATAGAATACACTACGTCACCCTCGCCACCTTCCACTTGACTTGGGGAAACAATGGGAAAGATTAAGAAGGCTCTCACTACCAACGAAGAACCCGCTGTGGCGGAGCAACCCGAGCAGCCGAGTCGCAATGAGAAGATAAAGTCTCAGGTGTTAGCGACCATCGGCAAGCCGCTCCGCCTGGACCATGTGGAAGTATCCCATCACCATAACGGCAAGTATAGGGTCAACATTTGGGAGCAGCGTGAGCCCAATAAGAATATTGCAATAACGAGAAGTCCCCGTATTGCCTGGTCCTATTACTTGACTGTGTCGGACACGGGCGAGATTATCCGCAGTGATCCGCCGATGACCAAGGTGGGCTCTTCTGCCTGAGGTGGCCCTCTGGCCATGTTGGGCTTGACCACGCTTACGGCAGATCACCCTAGGAGCGAATCATGAGCAAAAGCATGAAACTCAGCGAATACTTTGAGAAGACCCGGGGCATTGGCGTTCTGGCAACGACCGATGCGAGCGGGCAAGTCAATCAGGCGATCTATAGCCGACCGCACTTCCTGGACGATGACGACGACGAAACTTGCTCGTTCATCATGAGCAACCGGCTATCCCACGACAACGTGTGGCACAACCCGAGTGCGGCGTATCTCTTCATTGAAGAAGGCAAGGGGTACGTCGGCAAGCGGCTTTCGCTAACGGTAATCGAGGAGGAGGCTGACCCTGAAAGGATCAAGGCGATTCGCCACCGCAACATCCCCATGGTCAGCGAGGAGGAAGGCGTGTATCTCGTTCATTTCCATATCGAGGGCGTGCGTTCGCTGATCGGCAACGAATAGTGTCGTTCCAGGAGAAAACTTGTGACAGTCAAGATCACATTGCGTGAGCGGGAGTCGATTCAGGAGGCAGTGCGTCGGCTTCGAAAGATTGTGGAGCGTTCGGGGCTGAAGCGTGAGGTACGGAGTCGAGAGTATTACGAGAAGCCGTCGGATGTGAGGCGAAAGGCGAGGAACCGTGCCATTCGACGGGCTCAATCTCGATCAAAGGTGGGAAGTTGGAGCTGACGTGGAGTAGTGGCCCCCTCTTGACCACCCACATCACCAGCCTCGCCCCCGTTAAAACCGGAGACAAGGGACGACGACAACAAGACCGCCGTCAGACCGAAACTCGAAAGGATGGCCAGCGCCAGCAACGTCGGGGCAATCAAGGACGGCACCACCACGAGGACTGCGGATAAGAAATCGTCATGAGCACAAAACAGTTTAACGCGACCGGTGCGGGGCCTTCCCAGGCTCTAGCGGTTGCGGCCGCCAAAGGCCGACCGCTTCAGCGCCTGGCTTTGGTCCGCCGGATGCAAGGGGTCTCACGCCGCACGATGGCGCGACGAATGAATGTCGAGATCGAGCAACTGCGACAACAAGAAATCGCAACTGTTGATCTACCGTTGAGCGTGCTGTACACTTGGCAGAAGGCGTTGGACGTTCCCATCGCAGAGTTGCTGGTCGAAGCCGGTGATTCACTTGCCTTGCCCGTGTTGGTGCGGTCCCAACTGGTGCGGTTGATGAAGACGGTGTTGGCGGTGCGAGCGCACGCCAGGCAAGAGTCGATTCAACAGGTGGCCCAAACGATGGCCGACCAACTCATCGAAATCATGCCCGAATTGGCCGACGTTAGCCCTTGGAACGCCGTCGGCAAACGGCGCCAGCCAAGCGAGTTGGGGGTGGCCGCCCATCGGCGACCTGGCCGACAACCTGTTCGTCGACGACGGGGACTAAATACGTCCACACAAGACCGAAAGTGGCCGCGGGCGAAGACCGCCGGCCAATGGCGTGGGGCTCGTGCCTGCACCACTGTCGGTTTTCCGCGGTTTTATTTGGCGCTGGCAGTAGGTGCAGGTGGCAGAAATCGCCTGGAAAGCTCACGGGCCTTCACTCACCCGGACCAGCACGTCGTCTCCATCGATTCGAACCTCATGCACCGCGAGGTCTACCGAGGCGGGCAGCGAGAGGGCCTCACCCGTGCGGACGTCAAACCGTGCACCGTGCCGCGGGCAGATGATGGTGTGTCCCTCCAATCGCCCAGCGGCTAATTGCCCTCCATCGTGTGTGCATCTTGCATCGGTTGCCCAGAACTGTCCGGCAATCTGGAACAAAGCCACCGTGCAGTCGCCCGCTTTGACGATTGCACTGCCTGGATCCGATAGTTCGGAAACGCTGCACACGCGAACGAATCCGCCAGCCTTACTCTCGGATTCCATCGGACTCCTCCGCTTGAATTCCCCTTTCAATCGGCCGTCGCTGAATTGTATGGCACCCACGGCGCTCACGACGGCGATTTCTCCTTGCGTTCAACGGCATCCAGTCATGGGGTGTCGGCAATGACTATCAGACAGGAAATACTCCTCGACCATGTTTTACCAATGTATTACACGGCTGCCGACGCTCGCTGTGAGCCGTCTTTCTCGGGAATTCCTGTATTCTAAGTTGCTTCCGTCACCGACCGTGTGCTCATCATAACTTCTGGGTGGGGGCATGTGAGAATGTAGGGGCACGCCGCGGCGGCGGTGTACACTCACAATCTATTGTGACTTTTCGAGGTCTCGGGCGTCGGCGCAATTGCCGGCGACTCTCGCCCGCTCGCCGTCGGCCCCGTTTAATCGCTTCCCCCAAGGTGCCATGTTATGGACACTTCCACTGAGAGCATGACCGCCGATGCAATGGTTATTTGCCGTGCGTCAGGCGCGACAACAAGTGCCGCCGAGGGTCCGGCCGGCCTGCAGCCCGTCCCGCCGCCGGCTGCGATGCCGGCGCGGGCGGCCGAGCGATGGTCGCACGGACTTGACTGGACCACTCTGCTGTGGATCGGACTGCTTCACGTCGGCACATTGGCGGCACTGTTCGTATTCACTTGGAAGGGTCTGTTGCTCTTCCTCGTTCTGTCGTGGCTAACGGGCGGGTTGGGCGTGTGCCTGGGCTACCACCGGCTCATGGCTCACGTCAGTTTCCACACCTATCCGATCGTGCGCCGCATTTTGGGGCTTCTCGGCGCGCTGGCCGGCCAAGGTCCGCCCGTCACTTGGATTGGCGTCCATCGCAAGCATCATCAGTATACCGACATCCCCGGCGATCCTCATTCGCCTCGCGAAGGCGCCTGGTGGAGCCACATTCTTTGGCTCTTTCCGCGACCGCGCGAACCGCAGTGGACGAAGATGATCGGCCGTTATAGCAGGGACCTGTTGAAGGATCCGTTTATGCGATTGCTCGACAAGACCTACCTCGCGTGGCACGTCGTGCTGGGCGTCGCGCTGCTTGCCGCCGGATGGCTGGGCTGGGGCCTTTTTACGGGACTCTCGTTTCTCGTCTACGGCATGTTTCTGCGGCTCGTGTGGGTGATGCACGTCACCTGGGCGGTCAATTCGGCATCGCACATGTGGGGCTATCGCAACTACGACACGCCCGACGACAGCCGCAACCTCTGGTGGGTCGGACTGCTCGCCTACGGCGAGGGATGGCACAATAACCATCATGCCTTTTCCGACTGCGCCCGGCATGGCCACCGCTGGTGGGAAGTCAACGTGACCTATATGGTCATCTGCCTCATGGAGAAGCTCGGCCTGGCCTGGGACATTGTGCGTAAGCGGCAGTCCAACGAGGCGCCGCCATGATTGGCACATCCAGTTTCCGGGCTAAGCGGCTGTCCGAGAATAAGTGGTAGTGCAGGCGTTCCGCCGGCACGGTACAGCCGGGACGGCCGCACTCCCAAAGGTCCCAGCTTATTCTTGGACAACCGCTTAGCACGTCCGCATAGGCTCTCATTTTGGGGCGAGATCGGATACGGGCAGGCCGGGCAGAACCTCCAGTACACCCGCACTGGGGACGAATTCAATTCTGTCAATCATGTGCCCTTTGAGGACCGACAGCAGCGCGGTTCGGCGTTCCCGGTCGTTGCCGTTCATGATGCCGCACACCTGCGGGTCGCTGATGGTCCAGCCATGCTGTTCCCACTTCCACTTCGAGCATCCGATCAACCAGGTGTCCGGCAGCCGGAGAATTCCGTGCATGTCCGGGTGTTCGCTGTGCAGCCGATCGAGTTCCGCATTGAGACGTTCCAATTGTTCGTGCGGCGTCATGACTCCCTCTCTTTGGTCATCGTAATCGGTGATGCCAAGCAGACATTCATGCGGTTGTTCAAGGAAATCCCGCTCCCGGTCAGACCTGTGACGGGCTGATAGGGAGCGGCACACTCATGCCCGGATCAATGCTGGTCACGCAACGCTCCTACGACGATCGGCGCTCTCACGCCGGTTTGACGTTCTCGGCGCGAGGTCCCTTCGGGCCGCGTCCTTCGTCGTAACTGACCCGCTGCCCGATCGTAAGGGCCTCGATGCTGGTGCCTTCCACGGCACTGTGGTGGAAGAACAAGTCGCCCCCCTGTCCTTCGATAAATCCAAACCCCTTGTCCGCGATTACTTTCTTGATTGTCCCTTGCGGCATTCTGCCACTCCTTCTGCACTTTCTGAGAAAACGGCCGTAGGCCGTTTGGATTTTCAAAATTGATCTTGCAATGAAAAAGGCTCTTCCATCACAAGGCGTTTTCCAGGACGCAAGTGACAGGAGAGCCAAGGATGGCGAATTCGATATGTGGTTGGCCGTGTCCGGAAGATTGGGATCAGTGGGGCCAGTGGCTGGCGGCAGGATTGCACGCCCGAAACCGCTGGCGACTGCCCGTCTTGCTTGTAGGCATCCTTTTCGCGCACGGACGACGGACCGTGACCACTTGGCTTCGGGCCGCCGGAGTCAGCGACGACTTCCAAGACTATTATTACTTCCTGGCAGCACTCGGACGCAAGACCAAATCCGTCGCCACCCAGTTGCTGGTTCTGGTGCTTCGTACCTTGCCCCTTCCCGATCGAATTGTGGCGGTCATCGACGACACGCCCACCAAACGGTACGGTCCGCAGGTCGAAGGGGCCGACATCCATCGCAACCCCACGCCGGGGCCGGCCGACCAAAAGTATCTCTACGGACACATCTGGGTGACGCTCTCGTTGGCCGTGCGGCATCCCTGCTTCGGCGCTTTGGCTTTGCCGTTGCGGGCCATGCTTTACGTTCGCCGGAAAACGATGGTCAAGATTCCCAAGTGGCGTGGCTGGACGTTTGCCACCAAGCTCGTACTGGCCGCCCGGCTGGTCGAGTGGATCGCTCCGATCATCAAACAGGCCGGAAAAACGCTGTGGATCGTGGTCGATGGCGGCTACGTGAAGGCACCCTTCCTGAAACGTGCCCTGCGTGTCGGAGTGACGATCATTGGGCGGCTGCGCAAAGACGCGGCGTTGCGGGATCTGCCGCGAAAGCCCCGACGCGGAAAGCGGCGTGGGCGGGGCCGTCCGCCCAAGTACGGCAAGAACAAGATCAGCTTGGCCAAGCGAGCCGCCCATCGCGATGGCTGGGAGACGGCCAAGTGCGTCGTCTACGGCAAGACGGTCACCAAACTCTACAAGACCTTTCTGGCGACCTATCGGCCGACCGGCGGGGTGATTCGCGTCGTGATTGTCGAGGAGGATCACGATTGGTATCCGTTCTTCTCGACCGATCCGAACGCCACCGCCGTGGAGATTATCGAAGCCTTCGCCGACCGCGCCACGATCGAACAGGACTTTCACGATGTGAAGGAAGTCTGGGGCGCTGGCCAACAGCAGGTGCGCAACATTTGGTGCAACCTGGCCGTCTACCACTTGAATCTCTGGATACATACGCTGGTGGAACTCTGGTGTTGGAACCGCTGCCACGACGAACTGAGCGATCGCAGCCTGTCGCCGTGGGACGATGCCGAACGCCGTCCGTCCCATGCCGATCGCCGCAAAGCCTTGCGGCGACAGATCATGGAACACGAATTATCAACGCTTGCCGCCGTCCGTCGGCTGCCACGGAAAATCCTCCAACTGACCAAGCGTCTTATGACCTTGGCCGTGTAATGTAAGTCGTCTCTTCAGAAAGTGCAGCTCAGTTGTACTGCCGCCGCGAATCGCTATCCACGGGCGTGGCGGTACAACTGCCACCCAACGCAATTTGTTAAACCACGATTGGCCCACGACTCTCCAGAAAGCCACGAGAACTATGCGCGCCTGGTCGCCGAATGGCGGGCTAAAGCTTGCTATGCCCTGATCGGTGGACGTACCCCAACGACCTGGCATTACGGTCCCTCGGGAAACACGCAATCGGCATTGTCATGTCGTCCGGTTCGCTGGCAACCGTTTACTGCCGGCGGACCGTCCCGGTCAACGGTTACTAACCGCTTCGGGCCAAACAACACTTGAGAATCGCGCCGGGACAAAAAGTGGACACGTGATTTTGACAGGTGTCAAAAATCGATCTAGGTTTTAGATACCGAGGTGTTCAACTTGTCGCGGGGTGGTGCAATCGGGGACCGACCACGGCAGGCCTTTTCTGGAACACGGCGGTGGATGACCTGAGTGCAGGGGATGGCGCCGACTGGCCCTTCCCCTGCCGGCGACCTGATTCTCGTCTTCTGACAAGCATCGAATAGGAGCCAGGCCATGCTCGGTCGATCTCGGCGCCGGTCGGCGCGTCCGCGCTTCTTCTCCCGCGAGACTTCGAAGCCCAGCCATCGCGCCCTGCGCGCCGAGTGGCTGGAACCCCGCACCATGTTCAACGGCAACCCCGTCGCATCCTGGGTGATTGGGGGTAACCCCCTGGTCGGCACGGCGAGCGTCAAGGCGCCCATGAATGCTCCGCCCACCGTGTCGCAGCAAATCACGCTGGTCGGCGGCTCGGCAATCACGGGCAAAACCGCCTCGTTCTCGGTGTTGGGCGCCGACGACGGTGGTGAATCGCACTTGACTTACACCTGGTCGGTCACGGCCGAACCGAGCGGCGGCACGGTCGGCTTTAGCGCCAACGGCAGCAATGCGGCGAAGAACGTTACGGCAACCTTTACGAAGGCCGGCACGTACTCGTTCAAGGTGACGATTGTCGACGGCGGCGGGCTGTCGGTGGCCACGACGGCCAACGAGTTGGTGTCGGCCACGCTGACCAGCATCGCCATTACGACGTCCAGCGGCGCGGTGGTCGCGGCCGGTTCGACGCTGTCCGTCTCGGGTACCAGCCAGTCGATCGCGGCCCAGGGTCTGGATCAGTTCGGCAACATCCTGGCCACGCAGCCGACGTTCACCTGGTCGTTTAACAGTTTGCCCGCCGGGGCGACGGCGCCCGGTTTGCAGACCCGCGGCGGGGTTGCTACGGTCACCTTCAGCAAGCTCGGGACGTATGGGCTGGGCGTTACGGCCACGTCCGGGACGAACTCGATCTCGCGCACCGTAAGCATGAGCCCGGTACAGGTGGTCAGCGGCGTGAAGAATGTATCGACGGCGCTGCTGTACGGTTACGGCAAAACCGTCCAGGTGGCGTTGCCGACGTTTGTCGACCAGTTCGGCAGCGTGATGAGCACGCCGGCCTTGACCTGGTCGACCTTGTCGGGCCCGGCGAACGTCGCGGCGCCGACGTTCAGCACCAGCGGATCAACCACCACGATCAATTTCAACGCGTATGGCTCGTATAATTTCATCGCCCACGTTACGAGCAACGCCGGCGTTTCCTTCAGCACGTCCGTCTATGTCTGCCAGACGCTGTCCATGATCGCGCGTCGCCCAACACGGCAAGCGTGCTGCTGGGCACCACGCAGCAGTTCACGCCGCTGGCTTTGGACCAGTTTGGCCAGGCGATGGCCAACCAGCAAACGTTTTTGTGGAGCGCCAGCGCCGGTACGGTGACCTCTGCGGGCCTGTACACGGCGCCGGCCAACGGCACGAAAGCCACCGTAACCGTCAAGAGCGGCACTGTGGCCGGCACGGCGACGGTCACGCTGCTGGCCAATTCGACAGCGATTTCAGGACTCAGCCTTAGCGAAGTTGCTGACCAGCCTCGACGCCGACGGCTCGCTAAGCCGCAACGACATGATTCAGATCCTTCGCAGCGTGGCTGCCGACGGCGCCGTAGCGCCGCGGACTTTAGCGATCTAAAGAAGATTATCAGCCAGGCGGCGAAATACAATATGCCCGGCTACGTGCAGGTGCTGGCTTCGGATGTGGTCAACGGCAACGCGGCCAACACCACGTATCTCGGTCAATCGTTGGGCAACCTGGCAGTCGGCAGCTCCAGCACGCAACTGACCGATCTGATCAACAAGTGGTTTCTGGGCAGCGACCTGCCCACGCTCTGCGACAGTTCGTTGGTGTACCGATCGACGTCGGGGTCGCTCTTCCCGCGTGCGCCGTCGCATGCCGACGAGGTCCAAGGCGAATTGGGCGACTGCTACCTGATTTCCGCCTTGGGCACGCTGGCCGACAGCAACCCGGCGGCAATCAAGAACATGATCATCAACAACGGCGACGGCACGTACACGGTCCGCTTCTACACCGGCTACTACGGCACCACCGGCTACGCGAGCGACGGCGGCATCGGCGCCGGCTTTACCGCCGGCAGCATCATTACGGCCGATTATGTGACCGTCAATTGCATGCTGCCCACCAACTCCGCGGGCCAACTGGTCTACGCCGATTGCGGCGCCAGTTGCACCAGCGCGGCCAACCCGCTGTGGATCCCGTTGATCGAAAAGGCTTACACCCAGTGGAACCAGACGGGCAAGGAGGGACGGGACAATACCAACGCTTACTCTTCCATCCAAGGCGGATGGATGGCCACGGTCGATGCCCAGGTGCTCGGCCACAACGCCACCGACTACATCATGTCGACCACCAACGCCCAGATCGCCATCAACGCCCTGGCGGCTAACGAGGCGGTGACGATCGGAACCGGCTCGTGGTCGGGCACCTACGAGGGCCTGTATTCCAGCCACGCCTATGCCATCGTCGGTTACAGCGCGCGAACAAGACGTTCACGCTCTACAACCCGTGGGGAACCGATCAACCCGGCCAACTGACGTGGCGCAACTCCAGTCGGCGACCACGCAAATGGCCGTGGCCAACACGAGCGGCTCGGTCTCCATCAGCGGTGCGCTAGCCGCGGCGGCTGGCAACGCGTCGATGACGCTGCTGGCCGACCGGGTCTCCGACTTGTTGACCGGTAGCCGTCCGACCACGTCCACGCCGGCCAGCCTGCCGGCGCTGGTGACCGCCCACAGCCGGTTGCCTTCGGCGGCCGCGTCGCAGGGAGTGCTTGCGGCGATGCTGGCCAGCAGGCAGGAGTCGCCCGAACCGTTGCCGCTTGCCCAAGCCGGCCCCGGCACGCTCTCGGCCCCGTCAGTCGAACGCCGCACTGACGATCGACGGTTTGTTGCTGCCTGACTGGCCGCTCGGCAGCTAACCGACATTACATCGGTTTCGCTGCTGAAGACGGGTAGTGACGGGTCTGTATCAATGCCTCATGACTCCACAATAATCGTCCTGCCGCTGCTTTCGCTGGTGATGCCGATTGCGAGGTACTCCACCACCTCGCTCCCTTCGTTTCGCATCTCGTGGATCTCTCGCGGATCGATCACCACGGTATCGCCACGATGCAAAGTGGCGGTCTCCGCTGCGACGGTGATCTCCGCAGTACCCTCGACCATGATAAAGATTTCCTGCATGTCTTCGTGGTAATGTCGGGCGAATCGTTTGCCTGCCCCAAGACGGGCCCAATTGACCATCTGGATACGGCCTGCCTGGAAATCGACCTTTTCCAGCAGAACTTTCTTGAGCACTCCGGGCGACAAAGGATTTTCGTGCCCGGCAGGCACAAATGAGCGGCTGGCGGATGTAATGATTCTCATTTTCGGATCGGTTTAGAACATTGGACGACTACGGCTCGCACGCCACCCGAAAGCCGACAGAACAAAACCGGTACGATGGGGCATCGTGGGAGCGGCAGGCACACCGCAGGCGGGCTGGAATGTTGCGAAACGAGCCGCCGCGAACAACGTGCGACGAACCGGCATCGGGGCCTTTCGGGTCGTCCGCGGGCGCGCTCTGGTAGTAGTGTTCGTCGTACCAGTCGGAACACCACTGCCACACGTTGCCGTGCATGTCGTAAAGGCCGAAGGCGTTGGGACGGAACTTCCCCACCGGCGCCGTCCAGGCGTAGCCGTCCCGCCCCTTCAAGAACGGAAACGGGATCCGGGTGTCCGTTCTGCGGCCCTGCTGGTCGAAACTCGCAATCAACTCGTTGCCGCAGATCGCCGCGCGATCGGCATCGGCCGCGTTGGCATAGTACACGAGCTCTTCGGGATCGTTGCCGAAGTAGTAGCGGCTGCTCGTCCCGGCGCGGCAGGCGTATTCCCACTCGGCTTCCGTGGGCAGCCGGTACGTTTTGCCTTCCCGCTTGCTCGACCAATCGCAGAACGCCACGGCATCGTTCCACGACACGTAGACTGCCGGATGGTCCCTGCCGATCTCCCAACCGGGCGCCCAGGGACGAAAATCGGTCGCTTCGATCAGCTTCGCCTCGGCGTTATACCCCCGGCTCGGCTTTCCGTCACGTTCCATTTCCAGCTTGTAGTGGGCATCGCGGCAGAACGCAAGGAGCTCGCCGAGCGTGACGGTGTACTGTCCCAGATAAAACGGATGGGTGATCCGCACCCTGTGACGGGGCAGTTCGCCTTCCAGCCACTTGGGATCGCAAGAGGGGAAGCACTTGAGCGTCTCGGCGCGACTTTCTTCAGCCCCCATCATGAACTCGCCCGCCGGGATGAGCACGAGTTTCATGCCGAGCTGGTTGGTGATCGTTTCGGCGCCGTCGGCCCGCGCAAGGGCGACAAGGCCAACAGGAGCACGCCAAGACCGCACATCCGGCGGGCGCAGCGTCTTGAGATCGCGATCAACACGCTAGTCCTTCCGGCAACGGTTCCACAACAGCGCCAACCGTCGCGGCCGCAACTACCAAGTGACGGCCCGCAGGACGTTTCGCACCGGCTCGCCCGGCACGTAGACCCTCGGCGCTCCGTAGATGCTCCACCCCACCCTGCCATAGTAGGCCGCGTACGGCGCCGCGCCGGGGCATAGTAGGCCACTTGCGGCACTACTGGCGCCGCGTAGGCCACGTAGGGCGCCGGCGCGTAGTAGGCCACTGTCGGTGCGTAGCAAGGCGCGTAACTCGGCACGACCGGGGCGTACGTCGTTTGCACGAAGCCGCAGCCGCATTGGGCAAATGCCGTCAACGGAATCAGGCTCAGCACGATGGCCGCTGCCACAACCAAAAATCGCTTGTACATTGCTCGTCTCCTATTTCTCATTTTGCGCCCACTTCTCGGATTTTCACGTCTCGCCCCCCCGCCCTCCTATTTTATTCTACGGCCGTGGATACTGCCAGGGTCAAGGACCAACCCTTACCACGATAATCACCTTTGGTCCACTCCGCAAGTACGCCGGTGGTGGGAGGCGCGGTAAGGGATTATTGCGGTTGCGGGATAGGACATTTGCCAATCTGCTTATACCTGATGGGAGCAACAGGCTTTCATCCCTACCTAAACGTCCCATCCTGCAACGGCTATAATCCGCTAGTGGTTCCGGTTGTCCATCGACCGTGCTTGGAGCGAACCTGCCATGGGCTTTGATTTGCACGAAAAAGGCGTCCCGACGATCAATTTCGCCACTTGCACCGGTTGCGGATGTTGCGTGGAAATCTGCGGCGATCGGGTCTTCGTCTTGGAGGACGGCAAGCCGCGGCCGGGCGACGGGGCCTTTATGGGCTGCATCGCCTGCGGACAGTGCGTGGCCGTATGTCCCACGGCCAGCATCACCGTCAGCGGACGCGGCATGACGCCCGACGACTGCGTGGAGCTGGCCCCTGCGTTTCACCGAGCCACGGCCGATCAACTGGAGGCCTTGCTGCGAGCCCGGCGAAGCATCCGCCGCTTCACCAAGGAGCCGATCGACCGCGCGACGCTCGATCGAATTATCGAGATGACCTCGACCGCGCCGATGGGCATTCCGCCGAGTGAAGTGGGGATCATCGTTCTGCACGGCGCCGATCGAGTTCAAGCGTTCGCCGAGGACGCGTGCCAGGTGTTCGGACGCCTGGCCCGATTTTTCCATCCAGTGGTGCTCGCCTTGATGCGGCCGAGGCTAGGTCGCGAGGGGTACGAGACGATGCGCGGGTTTGTCAGGCCGCTGCTGGCACTGCTGGCCTGGAAGCGCAAGGCGAATGAAGATTGGTTCACCTACAACGCGCCGGCGGCGCTGCTGTTTCACGCGAGCCCGACGGCCGACCCGGCCGATTGCGCGATTGCTGCAACGTACGCCATGTTGGCGGCCGAATCGCTTGGGCTGGGCACTTGCATGCTGGGCACGACGGCGGTGCTCGATCGCTCGAAGCCGTTCCGAAAGAAGTACGGTATTCCGCGGAGGAACAAGATCGGCGTGGCGCTGGTGCTGGGCCATTCGGCGGCAAAGTATCGCCACGGCGTTCGCCGCCGATTGGCGTCGGTGGCGTATGCATGAAGGTCGCGCCCACGACATCGCGACCACTGGTCGCGGTTTTACAGAAGGCCCAGTTGCTCCATCCGCGCCACCAATCGCCTGGCGACCGGTCCGGCCGCCGCAGCGCCGTCGCCGGCATGCTCCAACACGACGACCAGCGCCAGTTTGGGATCTTCAGCGGGAGCATAGCCGGCAAACCAGGCGTGAGCGGGGCGATCGCCGCCCGTTTCGGCCGTGCCCGTTTTGCCGGCGACCGGCAGCGAGTCGATCAGCACGGTGCCGTGGGCGGTGCCCTGGGGATCGGCCACCGTGCGGCGCAGCCCTTCGCGGATCGCCTCCAGAGTTTTTCGAGAGGCCAACGGCAACAAACGGGTCTGCCCCGTCTGTTCGTCGAGCAGGTGCGGCGTGACGGGCCGGCCGCCGTTGGCCACGGCCGCCATCATACGCAGTACTTGCAGCGGCGTAGCGGTCAGCGATCCCTGGCCGATGGCCAGCGCTTGTGTGTCGGCGGTCCGCCAGGCGTGGCCTTCGAGGCGGGGAATGTTCTCGGGCGAGGGCAGCACGCCCGAGGCTTCGCCGGGCAGGTTGACGCCCGTCGGACGGCCGAAACCGAACCGCCCCGCCCAATCGACCAGCGGCTGCGGGCCCATCCGACCGGCGAAGTGGAAGAAGTACACGTTGCAACTGACTGCCAACGCGTCCGCTAGCGCAACCTCGCCATGGCCCACCCCCTGGCGCACGAAAATCTCGCACCGTTGCCGGTCGGGATGCTCCAGGTAGCCTTGACAGACGAACGGCTCCTCCGCATCCACGGCGGCCGACTCCAAGAGCGCGATGGCGGTGAGCACCTTGAATGTCGAGCCCGGCGGGATCGCCATTTCCGAGACCCGATCGAACAGCGGATGTGATTTGTCGCTCAACAGCGCGGCTCGTTCTTCCGGCCTGTCGGCGACGAACAGATTGGGGTCGAAGGCGGGCGCCGACGCGGCGGCGCGGATCGCGCCGTCATGCACGTCCATCACGACGATGGCCCCGCCGGCCGGGGCCGTCGCCGGGCACGCGATCATTCGCCGCTGCATGGCGCTATCGAGCAGCTCTTCGGCCGTTTGTTGCAGCCGGCGATCGAGACATAGCGTTACATCGCCGCCGGGCGTCGGCTCCCGGCGTTGAAAGGCGGCCACGACTCGCCCGCTGCGGTCGGTCTGCTGGACGGCCACCCCGTGGCGTCCGTGGAGAACCGCTTCGTAGCGGCGCTCGATCCCCATCCGGCCGATCCAGTCGTCGGGCGAGTACGCCGCTTGGCGCGACGGCGCTGACTCCGAAGCGGACGGCTGGGGCGAGTTTCGTTCGGCCAGTTCGTCTTCATTGATCCGGCCCAGGTGCCCCAGTATATGGGCGGCCAGTGGACCGGCCGGATACGTTCGCCGCGAAAGCGAGACGACCTTCGTGCCGGGGTAACGCTCGCCATGACGCTCGATTTCATCCGCCACCGATGCGGGCACGCCGTCGGCCATCATGTGGTAATCCAGTTCCTCGGCTACGATAATCCGCGGCGGAGGCGGTTCCTCGAGGAGCAGTCGGCGCACGCGGACAAGCCATGAGTCGTCGGACCGCGCCGCCTCAACGGCCTGCGACTGCCGGCGCTGGTTCGCGGTCTCCGCGATGCGCTGGACGCGGGCCTGGATGCGGCGCGATCGGGCGGCCCATTGCTCGGGCGAAAGACCGCACAGCGCGGCAAGCCGCTCGGTCAACGCGGCGCGCTCGGCAACGACCTTGGCCCGCTCGGCCCACACTTTGTCGCCATCCTTGCGATCGGCCTTCGGCAATCGCGAGCGAAGCATCGACCGCAGCCACTGTTCGTCGGGCGGGTCTTGCAGCCAACGGTAGTGAACGGCCACGGCCTGCACGGTCTGGTCGTAGGCCAGCACGGCGCCGTCGCGGGCGAGGATACGTCCGCGAGCCGCCGGCACGGCGATCTGCTTTTCGGCAGGCCGGAGCGCCTCTTCACGAAAGGCGTCGCCCCAGGTCGCCTCCAACTGCGTCGCCCGGCCGAGGACGATCAACAGCAGGACCACCAGTCCCGCCAGGCACAGCCGGAGCCTGCGCCGAGGATCGACGACCGCCGGCGGCGTGATCTTCGCTTGCGTGAAGTTGTCGCCAATCGAAGGGCATCGGAGTGGTCGGCCGAGAAGTTCGGCGGGCAAGATTGTGACCGAAACAGCATGTTGTGTCGTGGTCCGCTCCTTGCGGTGGCCCGATACTAAGCTTTGGCGCCGGCGAGGAAAAGGGCAGTCTGGGCAGCGGGTTGCTGTAACGGATGATGGCGGTCGCAGGATGGGACGTTTCCATTTTGACCACAAGCGTACCAACGGAGCTCCCTTCTGTCGCCCCTTGGGGCGGATACGTCACCCCCTGTTCTCGCCGGAGGTGCCTCGGACGTGAACTGGCCTGATGAAAACGGGGACTGGCTGCGCAACGGCTTGTATCATTGCTCGATCCGAATTCACTATTAGTTGCGGTGCCTGTCCCCGTTTTCATCAGGCCAGATGTGAACGGCCGATTCTTCTCTGTCGTATACCGTGGAAGGATCGCAAGTGGAGCCGATGGCCGCCTTGCACGGAATGTTAACAGAACTCTCACCCACACAACGGCGTCTAACGGTTATTGAGATGGCGTCGCGGCAGTTTGTTTCCCCCCGTGTTACGAGTTCAGATCGACGCGGGAATAATTTGGAGGGATTCCGAGCGAAGAACACCAGCGGAGAGCATGGGGTCGGGGTTACAAGAGGTGGGGCAACAACGATTCGATGCCGGCGACAGCGCCACGACACCAGTCGTCGGGGGGAGCCTGGGAGGACATATTGACTACGACGCCATTGTCAGTCACAATGGGCTTTATCGGGCGCGTTGAGCGGATCGAGCCGCTTGGGGTGCATTTCGTCCCACGCTGGTCTGCGGGCAGCCGCGTGTTGAGGCGGTAGTCTTCCCTCATCGAGCCTGCCTGATGAGATCATTATGCCGGGTCTTTCCCAGAGTATGACCGCCTTGTCAGCCGGCCTGTTGTGGGCTCAGTCCAGCGGTCCCGCGTCGGTGACCTCGCTGCCATTCAGCCCGCTGAAAGTGACTTTGCTCTTGGGTTGGGTGTATGCGTCGTTGTATTTGGTCAAGCGGGTCGAAGATAGTCCGCTGGTGCCAGACAAGTATCGCAGGATCATTTATGTGGTTACGCTGTTTTTCGGCCCCTTGGTTTTTCTCGTGCTGTTGCTTTTGGAGGGCCAGCAATCGGGCCGCGAGGGGACCTATTTCACGCGTCTTCTCCAGCGTATCAAGGACGTGGCGACAAGGATGCGGCGCCGAGGGCCCCAGGTGCAGGAGGAAGACACGACGTTGCGGCTGTTCGATTCGATGGGCGCCGAGGCGAGCGAATTGTACGGTCACAGCGACAGCCGTGGGGGCGACCGGCACACCCTCGACATGACCGTCCAGATCATCGACGACGCCTTGAAGCAGCGGGCCAGCGACATTCTCATCGACCCGAAGGACCAGAACTCGTACGCCGTCCGGCTGCGCGTCGACGGCACGCTGCGGACCGTGCGCGAGCTGACCAGCGACGCGTGCAAGGCGGTGATCAACAGCGTGAAGGCGGTATCGAGCCTCGACATCGCCGAGCGCCGCAGGCCGCAAGACGGCGCCTTTACGGCACAAAAGGGCCGAGCCCACGTGTCGTTCCGCGTGGCCACGGCGGGGGCCCTCTATGGCGAGAAGTTGTCGATCCGCGTGCTGAACACAAACGCCGACAAGTTCACCCTGGTGGACGCGGGGGTTCCCGAACGACAGCGGAACGTGATCACCGAGGCCATCTCCAAGCCGTCCGGCATGGTGCTGATCTGCGGACCGACCGGCAGCGGCAAGACCACCACCTTGTACTCGATGTTGAACCTGATCGACCGCCACACGCATAACGTGATCACGGTCGAGGACCCGATCGAGGCCCATTTGCCGGAAGCCAGCCAACTGGAAATCAACCCCAAGGCCGACATTACTTTCGCCAAGGCGCTGCGCAGCATCCTCCGGCAGGACCCCGACGTGATTTGCGTGGGCGAGATCCGCGACGAGGAGACGGCGGAGATCGCCCTTCGCGCCGCCCAGACCGGCCATCTTGTCTTGGCGACGATTCACTGCGACAGCAACGCGACGGCGCTGGTGCGATTGCTGGACCTGGGCGTGTCGCCCTTGCTGATGTCGTCGGGCTTGACCTTGCTTCTAACCCAGCGGCTGATGCGCAAACTATGCCCCGACTGCAAAAAGCCGGCGACCCTCAGTCCGGCGCTGGTCCAGGAGTTCAAGCAGAAGGGCATCGACACGAGGAACATTTTCGAGCCCGGCACCTGTGAGAGATGCAGCGGCACGGGCTACTACGGACGCACCGCGATTTGCGACCTGCTGCCGGTGACCGAAGAACTGCGGACCGAGATCGCCCAAAACGCGCAGATTTCCGATAAGCTCCGCACCGAAGGCGAGAAGAAGGGCCGAACCAACCTGAAGAGCGAGGCCATCGCCCGCGTGATCGCCGGGTTGACCAGTTTGGAAGAACTCAAGCGAGTGGTGGGATAGAAGCCTATGGTTTTTTGGCTTGGCGTATTCGCCGGCGCGCTGTTCGTGTGGATCGCCGTCCAGATCGGCTTCTATGCCACCTGGACGATGTTCTTCAATATGGGGCTGTCGGCCTATGTGGCCATTTTTCTCACGCCGGTGGTCATCAGCACCGTACCCGCCGCCACCGAAACGCCGTACGGCTACGCCTTGGTGCTGGTGTGTGTGGCCATCGCCGCGCTGCTGATTTCGTACGGGCTGACGTTTGCCTGCCTTTCGGGCGACCTGCGCCAGGTTCCCGAAGGCATTCGACAGCGTCGGCGCGGGCTGCCTGGGCTTTCTGACCGGATTCTTGGCTTGGAGCTTTGTGGCATTCGCCTTCGCCCTGACGCCATTGTGCCATGACTACGACGTGCTCAGGGGGTTCGAGCCGGCGGCGCAGGTGACGAACATGTCGTATATGTGCTTCTGGTGCAATCGGTTCCATGGCCTGTTAGCCTACTCCAATAGCCCGTTGCGAAACGGCCAAGAGGCGACGGCATACTTGCTGAAAAAGGCGGGCGGAGCCGGGCCGGCCGGGGTAGGAGGCAGACCGCCGGCGGCGGAAGGCAACGAGGCAGGGCCGCCGGTGCCGCCATCGGCCGCCACGCCCCCGCCACCCGCGTCGCCGTCGGTCCCCGAGGCGCCGCCCACGGAAAACAAGTCGCCGTTTGAGGTGGTGCCGGGAACGTCAACCGGTCCGGGGACCATCCCGCCGCCGGCGCCGCCGCAGAATCCGGAAGGCCCTCCTGCGGCTGCGGCGACCGGCCCGGTTCCGCCCGGCAGCCCGCCGTCTCCGCAAGCTGACACCTTGGACGCCGAGCTCGCCCAGCGGCGCGTACTCGTCAACGCAGCACAGTTACAGTTGATCGACTCGGCAATTGTCCATCCCGATACGCGAATCATCGAGTTGGCCGACGACTGCACTGCTGACAAGCTCGACGACGCCCAAACAGATCGCCTCATCGCCTGGGTAAGCGGCGGAGGCGTGCTTTGGACGAATAATGACGTGCTAACGTTGTTCAGAATCCGTCATTCCTCGTTGACGGGAGGGGGCGGAACAATGATGTGCGTCGCGTCCACGTCGCCGGAGGCCGCGCCGATCCTTGGCAATTGCAAAAAGGTCGTGTTGAAGGAGATCGAAGGCAAAGCGTGTTCGCTCGGCTACCGCGGAGTGATACCGCTTTTGGTCTTGGAGAGAGACTTCTCCCCGAAGCTCAAGGCGGGAACCGCGTATTGGTCATTGGTTCCTTACGGCAAAGGCTGGGTGAGTGATCCGAAGTCGGTGAACCTGAATGAATTCGATGGGTTGCAGTTCTGCGCAACTTCTGCCAATTCTGCCTCCGAAAGGGGATCGTCGAAACGTCGTCGGCAGAAAAGGCATCGCAGTTTACAAAGCCGGCCTCGCCGTTCGCGGTCCCGGGGAGTTCGTCTCCGATGATGCCGCCGCCGGCGGGCACGGCCCACTGACCGGATTATCGAAGCGACGATAAACATCAGCGACCCCGACCACCTGCTCATTCGCTGCCCGAACTGGCCAAAATGGGGCAGGGGGAAAGAAAATGGAAAGAGGGTTGCTGACAGAGCATTGGACCCGCTTCGAGGGTTCTCCAGAGGCCCCGGTTCGTCCTGGGGCTCCGCCCGGCCCCCAACCATAGTGTTCCGGGGCGCGCCGCGCCAGCGGAAACAACAGTAGGTTGGGTCGAGCCACCTTGGCGGCGAGCCCCACCATCGGTTCGTCGCAAGTTTGGTGGGGCTCGCGGCTCCGCCGCTCGACCCCCTACGGCTGGGACCCAATAGCCGGCCTGATGAAAACGGGGACTGGCTCCGCAACGGCTTGTATCATTGCTCGATCCGAACCACTATTCGTTTGCGGTGCCTGTCCCCGTTTTCATCGGGCCTTTCCTGTGAAGCTTCGTTTGCTGGCGGGCCGATATCTATTGACGGGATATCGGTACATACGTACACTATCTAGGGAGAGCGCGAGAGCGATGGAGAATCGGCGATGGTCCCCTGCGATCTGGAAACCTTGCGGCGGAAGATCGCCCGGCTTGAGCGCGCCCGGCGTTGCGGCGGCGAGGAAGTGGTTTCCACCGGCTGCGGCCCGCTGGACGAGTTGCTGCCCGAGGGAGGGCTGCACCGCGGCGCCCTGGCCGAATGGCTCGCCGCCGGAGAAGGGACCGGCTCGGGCACGCTGGCGTTGCTCTGCGCCCGAGAAGCCTGCCGCAACGGCGGGCCCCTGATCGTTTTCGACAGCCGCCGCGACTTCTATCCGCCTGCCGCCATTCGCCTGGGGATTGAGAGAGAGCAACTCCTTGTGGTTCGTGCCGGCAGTGCGGCCGACAACCTCTGGGCGTTGGACCAATCGTTGCGATGTTGCGCCGTGGCGGCCGTGCTGGCCTGGCCGGAGAAACTCGACGGCCGGGTGTTCCGCCGCTTGCAGCTTGCCGCCGAAGAAGGCGGCGGGCTGGGGTTGTTGATCCGACCCGAAACGGCCCGGCACGAGCCTTCCTGGGCCGACGTGCGGATGTTGATCGAGCCGTTGCCGCCGCTGGAGGGGCGAAAGGTCCCGCGGCGGCTGCGGATCGAGCTGCTTCGCTGCCGCGGGGGAACCGAGGGCCGTCGCGTCGAGGTGGAAATCGACCATGAAACGTATGCTGTGCATCTGGCTGCCCGGTTGGCCCAGCCAGCGCGAGAGACTGGCCCGCGATCGGCGCCGCGCTATGCCACCGCTTGATGCGAAGCATGGAGCGCGGATGGCGGCGGGATCGTGCCGCTTCGATGAAGCCGTGGCACACGATGCGAACCCGTCGCTGGCCCGCCTGGCCGACCGCCAGGCACTGGCGGCGTTGGCCGCATTCTGCGACCGTTTCAGTCCGGCGGTCGGCGTGGAATCGTCGCCCCTGCCGGAGAGCCTGCTGTTGGACATTACCGGCTTGGCCCATCTGTTTGGCGGCGAAGCGGCGTTGGCCCGGCGGATCGTCGGCGACTTCACTCGGCTCGGGCTGATCGTTCGCGTGGCGATTGCCGACACCCTGGGCTCGGCTTGGGCGACGGCGCATGCTTTGGCGCGGACCACTCGCCGGCGTCGGAATATTCAGTGCTTCCACCCGGCGAAGCCGCCGCCGCCGTGCGTCCGCTGCCGATCGAACTGTTGCGGCTGGCCGACGAGGTGCTATCGCCGCTGCACCAACTGGGGATCGAACGGATCGAACAATTGGAAGCGCTGCCCCGCGGCGAGCTCGCCACGCGGTTCGGTGCCCACGTGTTGCAGCGGCTCGATCAGGCGATCGGCCGATTGGCCGAGCCGGTTGTGCCGCATCAGGCGTCGCCGCGGTTCCAAGCCGATTGGGCATTCGAGCATCCAACGCATCGGCGCGAAAGCATCGAGCCGGTGGTGGAGCATTTGATCGCGCAGGTGGCGGCGATGCTGATCCGGCGCGGCTGCGGCGGCGCTCCGGTTGGAGTGCCGGTTGGATTGCCCGCCGCAGCGTCCGCTGTGCGTGGGCGTCGGTCTTTTCGAGCCGACCGCCGCGGTCCGGCACTTGTTCCAGTTGATCGAGCTTCAGTTCGAGCGATGGCGAATCGCTGCGCCGGTGGCGGCCGTTCACGTCGAAGCGACGCTCGTGGCTCCTTTGGAACGTCGGCAGTCGGAGTTGTTTGTGGACGACTCGACGCGCGGTCCGACCGCGGCAATTAGCCGTTCTGGTCGATCGCCTCAGCAGCCGGTTGGGGCCGCTCGGCGTGGTGCGCGTGCGTTTGAAGGCCGACGCCCAGCCGGAACTGGCCTGGCAATGCGATCCGCTGGCGGAGGGCGCTGCCGGCCGTCGCGGTCGGCGGCCGGCGACGCCCGGCGATCTGCCGCCGCGTCCGTTGCGGCTTTTGCCTCGTCCCCGGCGGTTGGCCGCCATGTCGGTTTTGCCCGGCGGTCCGCCGGCCCGATTCGACTCGGGCGGCCAATGGCACGACGTCGCCCGCTGCTGGGGGCCGGAGCGGATCGAAACCGGTTGGTGGTGCGGGCAGATCGTGGGCCGCGATTATTATTCGCGTGGAAACCACTGCCGGCCGCCGCTTCTGGCTCTACCGCCGCTTGCGCGATCAGCAGTGGTTCTTGCACGGAATGTTCGAGTGACTTGCAGCGAAGTGATAGATTCCCATGCCATACGCCGAACTTCACGCGAAAACGAACTTTTCCTTTCTCGAAGGGGCTTCGCACCCTGACGAACTCGTCGAGCGTGCGGCCGAGTTGGGCTACGCGGCGCTGGCTGTCACCGACCGCAACAACCTGGCGGGCGTAGTCCGGGCGCACGGCACCGCCAGGCAGGTGGGCTTGAAGTTGCTTATCGGGGCGGAAATCACGCCCGAGGACGCCCCGCCGGTTGTGCTTTGGGCCACGGATCGGGCCGCCTACGGCCGGCTCTCGCGGCTGATCACGGAGGGCCGCCGCCGTGCGGAGAAGGGCCAGTGCCGCCTTCGTTTTGACGATCTGGCTCGACACGCCGAGGGGCTGCTGGTGGGGATCATCGGACAGTGGACAGTAGACAGTGGACAGCGGGCAGTGGACAGTACGATTGCTCTCCGTTCGCTGTCTACTGTCCACTGCCCACTGCCCACTCTTTTCTCCTACCGCGATCTCTTCGGCGATCGCTGCTATCTGCTGGCCGAATTGCACCGCGGCCCGGACGATCGGCGCGAGCTGGAGCGGCTTGGGGAGTTGTCGCGGCAAATCCGCGTGCCCTTGGCGGCGGCGGGCGACGTGCACTACCACGTGCCCGAACGGCAGGCGCTCTGCGACGTGTTGACGGCCATCCGGCACGGCTGCACGGTGGCCGCCGCGGGCGAGCACCGGTTTGCCAACGCCGAACGCCACTTGAAGCCGCCGGAGGAGATTGCCGCCCTGTTTGCCGATGCGCCCGAGGCGATCCGCCGCACGCTGGAGATCGCCGGGCGCTGCACGTTTTCGCTCGACGAGTTGCGGTACGAATATCCCGAGGAGTTGGCCCCGTCGGGCGAGACGCCCGAGCCGGTATCTCGCCCGGCTGGCATGGGCCGGGGCGCGGACGGCGCTATCCCCGCGGCGTGCCCGAGAAGGTGCGGCGGCTGGTGGAGCACGAGTTGCAATTGATCGCCGAGCTGCATTACGAGGCCTATTTTTTGACGGTCTGGGACCTGGTCCGCTTTGCGCGAGCGGCGGGGGATTCTCTGCCAGGGACGCGGCTCGGCCGCTAACTCGGCCGTCTGCTACTGCCTGGGGATCACGGCCGTCGATCCGCAACGGATGGACGTGCTGTTCGAGCGGTTCGTGAGCCGCGAGCGGAACGAAGCCCCCGACATCGACGTCGATTTCGAGCACGAGCGCCGCGAGGAGGTGATTCAATATCTTTACCGCAAGTACGGCCGCCAGCGAGCGGGAATCACCGCGGAAGTGATCACATATCGTCCCCGTTCGGCGATCCGCGACGTCGGCAAGGCCCTGGGGCTGCCGCCGGAGGAGATCGACCGGCTGGCCGGTGAAATCGAACATTCCCATGAAGATTGGAAATTGCAAATGGGAAAGGATTCTGGTTCCCACACCCTGCGCGGGAATCCGCTTTTTTCGCGGAACGAGCCGTTTTTCGATCTGGTCGAACAGTTGATCGGCTTCCCCCGCCATCTTTCGCAGCATAGCGGCGGCATGGTCATGACGCAGGGGCCATTGTGCGAGCTGGTTCCCATCGAGAATGCGGCCATGCCCGACCGGACCGTCATCCAGTGGAACAAGGATGATCTGGACGAGCTGGGCATCCTCAAGGTCGATTGCCTGGCGTTGGGCATGCTCACGGCCATTCGCAAATGCTTCCAGCTCGTCGGAACGGCATCATGGGCGGAAAGCTGACGCTGGCCGGCGTGCCCGAAGGCGATGAGGATGTCTATGCGATGATCCGCCGCGCCGACACGATGGGCGTGTTTCAGATCGAGAGCCGGGCGCAGATGAGCATGTTGCCGCGGCTCCAGCCGCGATCGTTCTACGATTTGGTCATCGAGGTGGCGATCGTTCGTCCCGGGCCGATCCAGGGCGAACATGGTCCATCCGTATCTCCGCCGCCGCAACGGCGAGGAGGCGGTCAGCTATCCCAACGATGCGATGCGCGGCGTGCTGGAAAAGACGCTCGGCGTGCCGTTGTTTCAGGAACAGGCCATGCGATTGGCGGTTGTGGCGGCCGGCTTCACGCCCGGCGAGGCCGACCAGCTTCGCCGCGCGATGGGAGCGTGGCGGCGGCCCGGACTGATCGACCAGTTCCACAAAAAATTGACCGACGGGATGCGGGCCCGCGGCTTTTCGGCCGAATATGCCGAGGCCGTTTTCGGCCAGATTCGCGGCTTCGGCGACTATGGCTTTCCCGAGTCGCACGCGGCCAGCTTCGCCCTGCTGGTCTACGTTTCGGCCTGGCTGAAGTGGCACTATCCGGCCGCCCTGACGGCGGCGCTGCTTGAACAGCCAGCCGATGGGCTTTTACGCCCCCGCCCAATTGGTTCGCTGCGCCCGGGAACATGGGGTCGAAGTCCTGCCGGTCGATGTGAACTTCAGCAACTGGGAATGCACGCTGGAGAAAAGTGGGCGGTGGGCAGTGGCCAGTGGACAGCGGACACACCAGACTAATCCTGCCCACTGCCCACTGTCCACGGCTCACTTTGCCCTCCGTCTCGGCTTCAACATGCTCTTGGGCATGCCGTCGGCACCTATCGAACGGATGGAGCAGTCGCGGCGAGACGGGCCGTTCCTCTCGATTGACGATTTCGCGCGGCGAACGCGGCTGGGGCGCGCGGTGCTCATGCGGCTGGCCAAGGCGGGGGCGTTCGGCTCGTTGGGCCTGGGACGCCGCCAGTCGCTCTGGCAGGCGATGGCAGAAGACAAACAGGAGTTGCCCTTGTTCGATCGTAGGGTGCGTGAGACGTATCAGAATGCCGCTTTGCCAACCATGTCGGCGGCGGAAGAGGTGTTGGCCGACTATCGCACGATGGGGATGTCGTTGCGGGCCCATCCGTTGAGTTTTCTGCGAGCCCATTTGGACGGCTTGGGTGTAACGCCCGCCAGCCGGCTGAAAACGTGCGACGACCGCGGCACGATCCGTGTGGCCGGAATCGTCCTGGTCCGCCAGCGGCCGGGCACGGCCAAGGGAATCACGTTTGTCACCTTGGAGGACGAAACGGGCACAGCCAACCTGATCATCCGGCCCGCGGTTTGGCGGCGCTATCGCTCGGCCGCGGCAGGGGCCACGCTGATGCTCGCCTCCGGCCAATTGCAACGCCAGGCGGGCGTGATTCACCTCTTGACCGCCAAGCTGGAAGACCTGTCGGAACTGCTGCGCGGAATGGACCCGCAGTCGCGGGATTTTTGCTGAATACGTGCACGCAAGGATGCGGGACGGCCGGTCCACGCGGTGTTGAAAACGAAGTTTCTGAAAAGTAGAGATGCAATGTCATCATCCGATTTTTGGGCATCTTTAGGCGATACGGATGTCCGAAGTCCTTACGGTGTTGTAGTTTGCGGTGGAAGCAAATGATGGCAAATGGGATCGAGTCATCGAAAACCATAGCAAATTGGCGCCGTAAACGTGACAAAACGTACTGAAAACGTGACAGTTCGGGGGTCGGAGGTCGCTCCATTATGGCCCCTTTGCCTACGTCACAGACCCTGGCACTCTGCCGAGGCCCACGAGTGAAGAGCATCAGGACTTTCTCGCCCGCATCAAAGAAGAGACGGACCGAAGTCACGAAACATTTGCCAAGCACTTTCGGAGCAAGTACGGCGCTTGCCGTCAATACCTTCCAATCTGGATGGCCGCCGAAGTGATGGCATTTGGCAGCGTTCTAACGTTCTTCAACGGTGCTCATCGCAAACAGAAACGGCCGGTTGCTGATGCATTTGGTATGCCAGATGCTGTCTTTGGTTCCTGGCTGCTGACGCTCCACACGATTCGCAACATCTGCGCGACCACGGGCGACTGTGGAACCGCGAACTGGGCGTAAAGCCGATCTGGACCAAGGCGAAGGGATTAGGGATTGGGGCGAAGGATGAATTCGGCGAAACTGAGCACCGGCCCCTCTCCTCTCTTCCCTCCCCTGCCGGCAGGCAACGGCCGTTCTGGAAGCCCTGCTGTCGGATCGCTGCCTTGCTGCCCATCCGGAGCAGTCAGACTCGCGCCGCCGCGCCGCTTGTCAGTGGCGGTTGCAATCCCTATACTGCGACGGCATTGTCGTTCTGGCAAGGTGTGGTTCGCCGGAGATCGGGCCATGATACGCGTTGTCGATGTGACGCATCACTACGGAATCCGGCCGGTACTGCGACGAGTCAATCTGGAAGTCCATACCGGAGAGCTGGTAGTCGTCTTGGGGCCGAACGGAATGGGCAAGAACGACGCTGCTGGGCGTCATCGCCGGAGGCGCTCTGGCCGTTGAAGGGATATGTCGAGATCGACGAGCGCAGGCGGCGCGCATCGGCAGACGATGAATTGGCGATTCGCAGGCGGCTGGCCTATCTGCCCGACCGCCCCTGGCTGCCCGGCCTCCGCACCGGGCGCGAGTTTCTCTTGGCCGTCGGCCGACTCTATGAGATCGATGACGAGCGACTGATGGACCACGTTGATCGGCTGCTACGGGTATTCGACTTGCAGCAGGAAGGGGACTGGCCGATCCCAAGCTTGTCCAATGGGCAGCAGAAGAAGATCGCCCTCTGTGCCGCGTTGGTCACCGAAGCACCGGTGTTGGTCCTGGACGAGCCGTTTGCCGGCGGGTTGGATCCGTCCGGCATCCTGGCCCTCAAGCGGATCCTCCAGCACTTGACCGCCGACGGCAAGGTGACCGTGTTGATGTCCACGCCGGTGGCGGAGTTGGTCGAAGAACTCGCCCATCGGATCGTCGTGTTGCGCGACGGTCAGGTCGCCGCGTTCGACACGGCCGACGGGTTGCGCCGCCAGACCGGCTGCTCAGGCTCGGTAGCCGAAGTACTGGAGCGGCTCATTCATCCACAGACGGCCGACAATCTCCGGCAATACTTCGAGGGGCAGGAAAAATGATCGGCTCCTTCTTCCGCTGGCTGCGCCTGACTCTGCCGCCGCTTTGGGCGATCAGCGTTGCGATGCTCTTCTGGTTGATGTGGGAGGGGTTCTACTTTTGGCTGCAATGGCGGGCTGACTCGCCGGAACTGGCGAACATGCTTTCCTCCGATATTCTGGCCGGGCGCGACAGAGCCATGGCGGCCGTCATAGGCGCTTACGGGGCCTGGCGTGTGGCGGCATTTCATCCGCGGTTCCGGCCAAAGTACCGTGCCTGGCTCGAACAGACCCCGTGGACCAACCGCAAGCCGCTTCCGCTGGCGCCGCTTCACCCGATTTGGCAAAACGCGGTCATCGTGGGGCTGCTCCTGCTAGCCATGCACGGAACGTCGCTGGGCCGTATCTGGGCGCTGGGGGCATTTCTGTTCGCATACGAGGCTACTCTCGGCGTCTCGTTCTGGATCACCGGCCCGTGGTGGATGGGCTACATCATCTTCTTCGGCATAGGGCTGGCGTTCCGGTTGTCGGATTGGCCGTCGGCGTACCTGGGTGTTCTCGCGGCCTTGCTCCCGCTTGCCTTGATGGGCTGCGGCATGGCGCTGGCACGGTTTCCGTGGCCAAACCCGCGTTTGCTGGAAACCCTGGAGCAACAGTTATCTTCCGGCCCTAATGCCCGGCGGACATCGTTTTTGGGATGGTCGTTCGATTGGCTTGGCGGTGTGCCGCCCGAGCGCATGGTACGCCGCCGCGACGGCGTAATCGGACCTTTGCTGGTCGCCTGGTGGACGTACTGTGTGGCCAGTCTAATTCCCGTGGAGGACGACCCGGCCTCGTTCATGCTGCTTGTGTTCTCAACGATCGGTATCACCGCGTTCGTCACCCGGCTGTTTGTCTATTTGGGGTCTTATCGCCCGCCGATCGGCATCTGGGGTCGAATCATGACGGGCCGCTGGATTATCCCCGGTTACGACTACGTGTTGCTGGCGCCGCTTTGCATCCTGTTGGTGGAGCTACTCGGCGGGGTGGCGGGCAGCCGGGCCGCACCGGCCACGGCAGGCGATTCGGGTTATGGCTTGGCCATCTACCCGCTGGCAACGGCCGCCGCGCTGATCGTCGCCCTGAACATGGGGCCATCGCTGCCAGAGTGGCGTTTGACCGGCCACCATCGAATTGTGCCCTGGTGCGCGACCGATCCAAAAGCGGTAAAGCTGTAGTCGCGAGCAAGCCCGGCCTCCCGTTTGGTCGGCCCGGCGAATCATTCTTCTGCCGCTCGATAGCTGTGCCCCTGCTCCGACTCGGCCATTTTCACGTTCCGCAAGATACCTTCGCGCCGCGCCCGCCATAGCGGCGTGTGACGAAACCGCCGGCGAAATGCATCTTCGTCGAGTGCGGCCAGTTCGGCCAGCGTGACCGGGTTCATGCCCGGCCCGGGCTGGAAGGCCGGTTCCGCGGTCGCCGGCGTGCTGCGATTCCAGGGGCAGACCGCCTGGCATGCGTCGCAACCGAACAGCCGGCCCGCGCACGCTCGAGCGCAGTTCTGCCGACACCGCTCCGCGCAACTCGATGGTGAGATAGCTCACACACTTGCGGGTGTCGAGGCGATAGGGCGCCACCAGTGCGCCCGACGGACAGGCGTCGATGCAGGCCCGACACGAGCCGCAACGGTCGGCCTCGCTCGGCGTGTCGTAGTCCAACTCTTCCGTGCTCAAGAGCGCGGCCAGCAGTAGCCAACTGCCGAATCGCCGGTTGACCAGCAACGTGTTCTTGCCGATCCACCCGAGTCCGGCCAGCCGGGCGAACTGCCGCTCCAACAACGGCGCCGTATCGACCACGCCGCGGACTCGGGCCGCAGGCGTCAGCCGGCGGTGAAAGTCGGCCAGGCTGTGAAGCCGGCGGCGGATCACTTCGTGATAGTCGACGCCCCAAGCACAACGCGACACGCTTGCCTGGCCCGGCCCTGCGTGGGCCGGTTCGACGGTGCGATAGTTCGCGGCGAGCATAAGAACGCTCTTCGCCCCCGCGAGCAACTCGGCCGGCGATCGATAAGCACCAGCCGATCGGCCAGGTAGCGCATCTGCCCGGCATAACCTTCGGCCAGCCATTGCCGCAACCGTTCAAAGTCGGGCGACTCGACGGCCGGCGTAGCCCCCGCAAGATTGAAACCGAGCCGGAGCGATTCCTGCTTCAAAGCGGCGGTGAGCGAAGCGGCATCCATCGGTCTGGTGTGAATGAGAAGTTCCCTGGCGACGGGCGTCAAACATCATCATCGCACAGATCGCCACCGACTGGGCACCCCTCTTAAGGGTCGATCGCGCGAGTTCCGCCGCCACTTGCCACGGCGCGAAAAATGGATATGATACGGGTGGCGGCGAGTGGATAGAATGGCCCGAGTGGCTCAAATGAGGTGACTGCGATGAATGCGAAACTTGCTTTGGTTGTCCTCGTCGGTCTCATGAATTTCGCGGTTCCGCAGGTCGCCTTCGGCCAATACGGGGGCTATGGTTGGCCCTACGACCCATACTACGGCAGCTACGGGTGTTTGTACAGTTATTCGAACCGGTCAGTTCCCTATTTCTCGGTGTTTCCGCCGGTTTACTACAGTTATCCGGTCGCACGCACTTTCGGATACAGCCCGTATGCGTATCCGCCCGGGGTATTGACGCCCGGTTCAACGTCGCCTCAGCCGGCGACGGTGCAGAACACCTACGCCCCGAACGAAATCAACGCGGAAACCCAACAGACCCGGCCGCTGCGCATCGACAATCCATTCGTCGAGCAGGGGGAAAGGCCGGGAGTGACGAAGAACCAGGGCCCGCGACGCAGTGCTCCGCAAGTGGTTCATCCGGCTTTGGCGGTGCAACGGCCGGCCGGCGTGCGCCCGTTCTGAGAAATCGGTCTGGACACGGGCTTGAAAAACGCTACCCTATCGCCCTGCCCGTGACGGTACATTTCCGACCCGTCGGTGGGACGGAATTGATCCGCAGGCAGCCGCGGAGTCTGCCATGACACGCCCGTTGATCCTGTTCGTGCTTGGCCTTGTTTTGGCCGGCTGCAAGAGCCAGCCGCCGACGGCCGATCCATGTTTTGGCCGCACGACGATTCCGCCGCCTCAAACCGGCTCGGCCACGGGGCAGGCGATTGATCCGTGCTGCCAGGGGGCGCCACTGGCACAAGGTCCAATGCCGTTGCGAGGGGCGCCGCCGCAAACTTCCGCCGGCATCGCGACGCAAGCGCCGGCGTTCATCGGCCAGCCCCAGGTGCAAATGCCCTCGCAGCCGTCGGCCGTTTCGTCAACGTATCCGCAGATGCCGCCAGGGGTAGCGGCTGGAACGGCCAGCCAGGCGGTTTCGCCGCCGGCGTCAGGCTTCGGCCTGTCTTCACCAAGGCCGACGTCAACGTTGCCGGGCGCTTATCCGCCCGCTCGTTCAGCGCCTCCGGCCTCGCCGTCGGTTTCGCCCCCAACCTCGCCATCGGGGCCTCCAAGCCCTTATGCCCCGCCGGGTGGCAGCTTCGACTATCGGGGCTCGTCGCTCCAGGGCCCGCCGGTCCCCCTGGTCCCCTCTCGGCCGGAAATGGCGCCGCCGCCGGCGACGACGAATGTTTCGGTAAGCCGCACGATCGCGCCCCCGGACGAGCGAATGCCCAAGCCGGTGGACGATACATCAGCCACTGCGAATGCGGGGGGGCGGAAGCCGATTATCCGGACTATCCCGCCTCGCACGAAGGATGATTCTTCGGGACCGTTGGTCGATATCATGGACTTGCCCAAGGCCGGCGGCAGTGCCGCCGACGCGAAAACGGGCGGGCCGCTTTGGCCCTGAGATTGGGCAACATGCCGGCCCGGGCGCAGTATAATTCTGGATAAGGCGCATCGACTGCGCCGATTTCTTTGCAACCGGTGCGTTCTGCGCACCCTGCCCTTTGGACCGACGAGCAACGCGTGAGCGACATTTCCACCGCCGTCCGTTCGCAATTGCAGTGGGGGGCCGCCAGCCCCAACTACTGGCGTCTGAGGCGATGGGCCGCCTTGCTGCCGAAGATCGCCGCGCTGGAGCCGGAGTTGCAGCAGCTCGGCGACGAGCAACTTCGCAAACGCAGCCTCTCGCTGCGCTATCGGGCCAAGAGCGGCGAGCCGTTGACCAGCCTGCTGGTCGAAGGCTATGCCTTGGTCCGCGAGGCCGGCCGGCGCACCATCGACATGCGGCACTTTGACGTGCAGGTGCTCGGCGGCATCGCCATGTTTCATCGCTCGATCGTGGAGATGCAGACCGGCGAAGGAAAGACGCTGGCGGCGACCATGCCGCTCTACCTGCACGGGCTGCTGGGCCGCGGCTGCCACCTGGCGACGGTGAACGATTACCTCGCGCGGCGCGACGCCCAATGGATGGGGCCGATTTACGCCTTGCTCGGCATGAGCGTGGGCGTCGTGGAAACCGACATGTCGCAATCGCAACGCCGCAAGGCCTACGCCTGCGACATCACCTATGGCACCGCCAAGGAATTCGGCTTCGACTTCCTGCGCGATCGGCTCTTGCTGCGCCGCATCAGTGAAGGGCAGACCGACCTGTTGGGCGGGATGTTGCACAAGGGCCCCGGCGCGGCCGACGAGAAGCCCGTGCAGCGCGAACCTTACTTCGCGCTGGTGGATGAGGCCGACAGCATTCTTATCGACGAAGCCCGCACGCCGTTGATTATCGCGGCGCTGCCGACCGAGGAGCAGCGCCTGGCGGTGAAGTGCTACATGTGGAGCGCCTCGAAGATCGACGAGTTCGTCGACGAGGAGGATTACGATTATGACCACGAGAAGAAGACGGTCGAGTTGACCCGCGAGGGGCGTCAGAAGGTGCGGCTGCTGCCCAAACCGCCGGAGATGGACACCGTCGGCATGGTCAACATCTATCAGTACGTGGAGCGGGCGATCCTGGTCGATCGCGAGTATCACCTCGACCGGCAGTACGTCGTCCGCGACGGCGAGATCGTCATCGTCGACGAATTCACGGGCCGGCTCTCCGAGGGACGCAAATGGCGCGACGGCATCCACCAGGCCGTTGAGGCGAAGCAAGAAGTCGAAGTGACCGTGGAAACCGGGCAGGCGGCGCGCGTGACCGTTCAGGATTTCTTCCTTCGCTACGAAAACCTGGCCGGCATGACGGGCACGGCCATGAGCTCGGCGCCGCGAGCTGCGCCGCATCTACCGCTGCCACGTGCTGCCGATACCCACCAACCGGCCGGCCATCCGCCAGCGCCTGCCCGATCGGGTGTTCGGCGTGACGGACGCCAAATGGACGGCCGTCGTCGAGGAAGTGCGCCAATTGCACGCGGCCGGGCGGCCTGTGCTGATCGGCACGCGATCGATCGACAAGTCGGAAGAGCTTTCGGCTTTGCTCAACGCCGCCGGCATCGAACATCGCGTGCTCAACGCCAACCAGATCGCCGCCGAAGCCGAGATTATCGCCCGCGCCGGCTTGCCGCGAACGGTGACCGTCTCGACCAACATGGCGGGACGCGGCACCGACATCAAGCTCGGCGACGGCGTGGCAAAACTGGGCGGGCTGCACGTGATCTGCACGGAAATGCACGACGCCAACCGCATCGACCGCCAATTGATCGGCCGCTGCGGACGCCAGGGCGATCCGGGCACCTTCCGCCAGTATCTCGCGCTGGACGACGATCTGCTGCTGACCGGTTTGGGCCCCGACAAATCGCGAAAATACAAAGAGCTGGGCGAAGAGTCGGCCGGCCCCTTCAATCATCTCGGCCGGCTCTTCCGCAGGGCGCAGCGGAAAGTCGAACGCCGCCATTTCCGCCAACGAAAGTCGCTCGTCTACTTCGAAAAGGAGCGCAAGAAGATGCAGCGGCAAATGGGGCAGGACCCGTACCTCGACACGCCCAGTTAATCGATGGCAACCTTCCTGAGCGACTTGACAGCTTCCTCGCGCGTCGGGTAGCTGCGCCACAGCGTTTCGAGGCGGGTGATGCGGAATACTTCGCGCAGAAGGGGTGGACCGCGCAGAGAACGAGGCTTCCGTTTCGCTCGCTCAAGCGTTTCCACGCCCGAATCAGAAGTTCCATGAACATCGAACCGATAAACGTGGTCTGCGAAAAGTCGACGACCATGTTGGCCGACGTCGCCGTGGTCGCCTGGGTGAGCAGAATGCCGCCCAAATCGTCCAAGGCGGCTTCGTCCAGCGAGCCGTAACTGCGCCCAACTCGATCACCGTGCATTCCGGAAGCGGGATGGTTCGTGCCATAATAACCATGAGTCTAGGACGGGGGCCTCGGTCGGACAAGGGGGCGCGGCCGGCAGTTGGGGTTTCTTCCGCCGTGAATTCGTGATAAAAGGGATTTTGTGGGCGACGCACCTCATCCAATATCGAAACGTATTGCCGCGCTGATCGAGACGATCAAGGAATCGGCCGATAAGCTGGTCAGCGACCGTACCAGCCGCGGCGACCTGAAGATCCTTAGCCGCACGCTGCGCGAGTTGCGCTACGCCTTCAAGGTATTCTCGCCCTATCGGCACATCCGCAAGGTGACGGTTTTCGGCTCCGCCCGCACCTTGCCCGGGCAGCCCGCCTACCAACAGGCCGTGGCTTTCGGCCGGGCGATGGCCGAACACCAGTGGTTTGTGGTCACCGGCGCGGCCAGCGGCATCATGGAAGCGGGACACACGGGCGCCGGCCGCGACCGTTCGATGGGCCTGAACATCCTGCTGCCCTTCGAGCAGTCGGCCAACCCGATCATTCGCGGCGACCGCAAGCTCGTGTACATGAAGTACTTCTTCACTCGCAAGCTGATGTTCGTCAAAGAGAGCGACGCCTTCTGCCTCATGCCCGGCGGCTTCGGCACGCTCGACGAAGGCCTCGAGGTGCTCACGCTCTTGCAGACCGGCAAGCACGACATGATGCCGCTGGTGCTGTTGGATCAGCCGGGCGGCGACTACTGGAACGCCTTCCACCGGTTCGTCAAGGAGCAATTGTTCGACCGCGGCATGATCAGCCAGGAAGACCTGTCGCTCTACCGGCTCACCGATCGGGTGGACGAAGCCGTGGAAGAGATTCTCGGTTTCTACCGAGTGTACCACAGCATGAGGTACATCCGCACACAACTCGTGTTCCGGTTGCAACAGCCGCTGGGCGAGAACGTGCTGGAAGAGCTGAACGACCGCTTTCGGGACATTCTCATCGAGGGGCGGTACACGCTGGGCGGCCCGCTGGCGGAAGAGCGCGAGGAAGTGCATTTGGCCAAGATGCCCCGGCTGATCTTCCGCTTCAACCGCCGCAACTACGGCCGGCTGCGGCAGTTGATCGACTTCATCAACGGCCGCGCGCGCGCGAAGCGTCCTAGCCCGCGTTGCAAATCGCACCGCTGTTGGTTACCATGGGGCGGTTGTCGGCGATTCCGCCGATTGGCGCCTTCCGGTTTGAAGAGTCGTATGTCGCAACCCCGCCCCGCGATCGTGGACGCCGTCGGCCGGACGCTCGGCCGCTCGGTGATGGAAATCCTGCTTTTGGCGCTGTGCCTGTTGCTGGCGTGGCGGGCGCCGGGCTTTCTTACCGCCGGCAATCTGATCAACGTGCTCCGTTCGGTCGCCGAGCAGGGCATCATCGCCTTCGGCATGACGATGGTCATCGTGGCCGGCGAAATCGACCTGAGCGTCGGATCGGCCGTGGCGATGTCGGCATGCCTGGTGGCCTGGCTGGTTCAGATCGGCGTGCCGATTCCGGCGGCCATTCTGCTGACGATCCTGCTGGGAGCCGTCAACGGCCTGCTGATCGGCGTGATGCGGGCCCGTTTCCTGGTGCCGTCGTTCATCACCAGCCTGGCCCTGATGAGGCTGCTGCGCGGCATTGCCCTGAAGCTCACCGGCCAGTTTCCGATCACGCCCTTTCCCGATGGCTACAACTTTCTCAGCGCCGGCGACATTTGCAGAATTCCCGTGCCGGTCGTGGTGTTCCTGACCGTCTTCGTGGCCGTCCACGTGCTGATGAACTACACGTCGCTGGGGCGCATGATCTATGCCGTGGGCGGCAACGCCGAGACCGCGCGCTTAAGCGGCGTGAACGTGGGCCTGGTGAAAACCTCGGTGCTGGCCATTACCAGCGCCTTGGCCGCGGTGAGCGGCGTGCTGGTTTCGTCGAAGATCATGTCGGGCAATCCCCAGGTGGCGGAAGGCTGGGAACTGGGGGTGATCGCGGCGGTGATTATCGGCGGCACCAACCTCAACGGCGGCGCCGGCACCGCCTGGGGGACCCTGATCGGCGTGGTTTTCGTCGGCGTGATCGTCAACGGCATGCAACTGCTCGATTTTTCCGCTCCGGCGCAATGGTGCATTCAAGGACTGGTGATTCTGGCGGCCGTGCTGATCAACCAGATCAACCGCTCGCGGCGGGAATGAGCGGCAGGGGGATTTGCCACAATCGCCGCCGTGTGGGATGATAGTTAGACGCGTTCCAGGGCCCCCGCCATTTTCGGACTACAGGACTACAGGAGAAACGCCGCCATGAAGTCGTCGGCCGGCCATCGTTCAAAGCTACTGGTTCCGCTGGCTGTCGGCCTCGCGGTCGTGACCGGTTCTTACGCCGGCTGCCAGTCGCGGCCAGACAACGGGCCGAAGAAATTGCAGATCGCCGCCGTGATCGCCAACGAAGACCAGTTCTTCCGCCTGGTGGAACTCGGCATGCGCGATGCCGCCAGGCGGCTTGACGTCGAGTTTCTGGCCAGCAATAGCCAGGGCAAGCTCGATCGCGAGATCGCTGCGGTCAACACGTACCGCGTGCGCGGCGTCGATGCCATCCTGATCTCGCCGCTGAGCGAGAAAACTTCGAGCACCGCGCTGCGGCGAGCCAACGATCAGGGAGTCAAAATCGTCACCTACAACGCCAACGTGCAAGGCGATTTTCCCGTCGGTGCGGTGGAAAGCAACCAGTATGAGCTTGGCGAATCGACCGGCCGGGAGGTTGCCAAGTACATCGAGAACCGCCTGGGCGGCAAAGCGGCGATCGCCACGGTGGGCTTCCAATCCCTTCTCCCGGATCAGGGCGGCGCCGGGCCAAGGGCTTCCTGGACGTGGTCGGCAAGCTGCCGGGCGTGAGGATCGTCGCCCAGCAGGAGGCGTGGATGGCGCCGGAAGCCGCCGATGCCGTCGCCAGCATCCTCACGGCGAATCCCGGGTTGGACATCGTCTGGGCGGCCAACGAAGGGGGCACCGTCGGCGCCGTCACGGCGGTCAAATCGTCCGGCCGGGCCGGAAAGGTGGTCGTGTTCGGCACCGACGTCAGCCGGCAACTGGTCGATTTTCTGCTGGCCGGCGACGGCATCCTTCAGGCCACGACGGGCCAACGGCCGTTCGAGATCGGCGGCAAGGCCGTCCGGGCGGCCGTCAACGCCTTGCAAGGCCGGCCGGTCGAGAAGAGAACCTCGCTGCCGGGCTTGCTGTTGACGCGGGCCCAGCCCGAGGAAGTCCGTAAATACCGCCAGCAGCTTGAACAGTGGGAGAAGGAGTAGGCATGAAAAGGGGACATCACTGATATTGACAGGATGGGCAAGGAATGATACTGTATCGTCATGCCGCGAACGGCCCGATCCACTGAAGCGGGGATGATTTACCACGTTCTCAATCGCGGGAACGGGCGAATGCGGATTTTTCACAAGGCGGGGGATTACGAGGCGTTCGAGCGCGTGTTGGGGGAGGGCCTGGAACGCTACGCGGTGGACCTGCTGACCTACTGCCTGATGCCGAACCATTGGCACCTCGTTGCCCGGCCGCGGACCGACGAGGCGTTGGGGCGATGGATGGGTTGGATGGGCGTGACGCACGTTCGCCGCTACCACGAGCGCCACCACAGCCGCGGCGGGGGGCATCTCTATCAAGGACGTTTCAAGAGTTTTCCCGTGGCGGAGGACGATTACTTCGTGGCGTTGTGTCGGTACGTGGAGGCCAACGCGCTGCGTGCGGGACTGGTGGAACGGGCCGAGGAGTGGCAATGGTGCGGACTATGGCGACGGGCGCACGGCACGGCGGACCTGCGGTTGAGTCCGTGGCCCCTGGAACGGTCGCGGAATTGGGTGGCGTGGGTCAATCGCGGGCTCAAGGATGAACAACTGGAAGGCATACGAACCTGTGTGCAGCGGGACCGTCCGTTGGGTCCCGAGGCGTGGGTGCGGCAGACGGCGGCGCGTCTGGGGCTTGAGTTCACCCTCCGCGGCCCCGGCCGGCCACGAAAAAGACCGAATAATCAGTGATGTCCGTGCGCCGTGAATGCGTGTGTATTTTAGCGGGTGAAAGTCCCGTCTGGGAAGGGTCGCTTGCCCAGTAGCAATCGAAGCGGCGGAGGAGGCAACGAATCCGCCGGAGCCTTCGATGGAAAGGGTCACTTGGTGACTCCGCGAAGATGCAGGCCGTAACGAAAGTGAACGCTCGACGAGGCCCCGAAACCTTTAACGTGGAAGCCGACCCGTCGGACATTCGGGGAAGGCCAGCGGTGCAGAGGAAGTTAGCGATAGATGCACTCTGCAATTCCACCGGGGTAGAGACGACGGCATGTATCGAAGGAATGCACATGAAGCACGGGAAACCGACGACGACAGCGGAGGCAACCGCAACGGGCAACCCGCGAGGGCCAGGCCCGGTCGCGTCGGTGGCGGAGAGGCTCGTAGTAGTGTCGAAACCGGGTAATGCCGGTGGAGCCAAGGGGCCTCAGTTCAAGGATCAGCGTGCGCAGGAGCAAGGCCGAGGATGATTGGCGACAAGCCTACCAACACCGATCCGTTGCAGAAACTCCGCGCGGCGCTGCATGACAAAGCGAAGAGTGCGCCCAACTTTCGTTTTTACTCCCTGTACGACAAGGTGTATCGCCGCGACGTGCTGGAAGCGGCCTACGCGCGATGCCGTGCCAACGGCGGAGCGCCTGGCGTGGACGGCCAAGCGTTCGAGGACATCGAGAGGTATGGGCTGGAACGGTGGTTGGACGAACTGACGGAGGAACTGCGAGCGAAACGGTATCAGCCGCAACCGGTGCGGCGGGTTTACCTGCCGAAACCGGACGGGAAGCAGAGGCCTTTGGGAATACCCACGATCCGCGATCGCACGGTGCAAACCGCTGCATTGCTGATCTTGGAGCCGATTTTCGAGGCCGACCTGCAACCCGAGCAATACGCCTACCGCGAAAACCGCAACGCCTTGGAAGCAGTGCAAGAAGTGCATCGCTGGCTGGGCCAGGGTTATCATGCGGTGGTGGATGCGGATCTGAGCGGATACTTCGACAGCATCCCGCACGCCGAACTAATGCTGTGCGTCGCCCGTCGCGTGAGCGACAAAGCCATGCTGCATCTAATGAAGCAATGGTTGGTGGCGCCGGTGGAAGAGACCGACGAGCGAGGCCGAGTGCGACGTACCACGCGAAACAAGGACACGAAACGCGGCACACCGCAAGGCGCACCGATTTCACCCTTGTTGGCGAATCTGTACATGCGACGTATCGTGCTGGGTTGGAAGACCCTCGGGCATGAGAAGCGATTCCAGGCCCGGATCGTCAACTACGCCGATGATTTCGTGATCCTGTGTCGCTTTCGGGCGGACAAAGCCTTGGCAGCGATGCGCAACATGATGACGCGGCTGAAGCTGACCGTCAACGAAACGAAAACGCACGTCTGTCGCCTGCCTGCCGAATCGTTCGACTTTCTTGGGTATACGTTCGGCCGGATGTACTCACCGCGAACGGGCGGGGCCTATCTGGCGCACGTCCGGCGCGGAAGAAGATCGTGGGCGTTTGCCGTCGGCTCAACGAGTTGGTGGGCAAGCTGCCGACGTTCATCCGACCGGAAGCGTTGGTCTACCAGGTCAATGAGGTGCTGCGAGGGTGGGCCAACTACTTCTGCTACGGAACCTACACTCCGGCGTTTGGGATCGTGCATCGGCACGCCTGTCGTCGGATCCGTCGGTGGCTGCGGCGGAAACTGGAGCTCGATGGGCAGGGAATAGGCCAATTTCCTGACAGTCGTCTAGAGCGTGAGCTTGGACTGCTGAACCTCACCCGCTTTCCACGTCGTCACTCGTGGGCGAAATCATGAACCTTGTCCGAGAGCCGGATGCGGGAAATCCGCCCGTCCGGTTCGATGAGCGGGAGGTGGAAACGGAGCACGGCATGCGACTATTGAGGCACAGCCGGGGAAACCCCGAAACAGACTATGTCGAAGCCTACCCCACCGCGCCACCTCTCGACTCTACCCTTTTTCACCGCCCCCCTTCTCGGGAAGGTGCGGCGATTTCCGGAGCGGTTTCTATGGTCACCACAAGAACCAAGAAGATTGCAGTCGGTTGCGTCGTCGGCCTTTTTGTTCTCGGCCTCATGACCTACGGCTTCCTCGTTGGTTGTCACGCCACGAATGTCGCTCACCAGACCAGCGCCCAGGCGTTTGGCGTGGGAGACCTTTACAGGGTGCTACGAACATACGAGGAGGCGAACGGCCGATGGCCCGAGGACCCGATGCAGGCGGCGACCGAGCGGCGGCCCGCCGATACTATAGAGACCAGGGACCCAATTTCACATCGTCCCCTGCTCTATTACCCCGACGCTAAGCCAGGATCGAAGAAGGTGCTGCTCGCGGTGCCGGTGCCGGTCCGGTTGCATGTATGGCCATTTGTTATTGAAAAGCGTCCCGCGATTTTGGCCGACGGGACCCATGTGGACCTTGGAAGCGCTAAACCCGAGGACGACCGTAGCGTGAACCTTGACTCGACCGAAGATGCGGATAAGTAGTTAGTGTCCTGGTCCAGTGTCCTGGAACGGGCGAAGTATCGGCCTATTGCACGCTCGGAAACTAGCCGCTGTTGGCTTACCTGGAACTATCCCATGAACACTAAGAGCATTGCAATTCCCGTCGCGATTGCCGTGGCACTTGGCCTCGCTGCGGCGGGCTACTACGTTGCGTATCTAGGACGCCTCGTGACGACCGGGCACCTTGAGGGTTTATCAGTTGAAAACATGATGGACACCTATGACCGCGCGCGTGAATACCGCGACAAGACCGGGCGATGGCCAGAAAGCCTGTCGGTTGTTGTGGGGGAAACAGTTATTGACCTCACTTCAAGCCTACCGTTCCTCTATTTTCCGGACGCCAAGCCCGGAACGGAAGAAATCCTTCTCGCCCAACCGCAACCATTCAAGGTCGGCCTATGGCCATTCGACGAGATGTGGCGTAAGGGCGTCCGGGTGGATGGCGAACTGGTGGACGTCCGGGGGAACGAGCGAGCAGTTGTTGAAGTCAAATGACCTCTGGGGAACGCAAAGGTGTGAGGAACCGTTGTTTGGAGATTCCCTGGAAGAACGGCCCGTTTCTCGCGTCAGAAACGGTTCCCGACACCTTTGTGTTCCCCTGACACCTTTGTGTTCCCGTTTCTGTGGTCCTTGAAACTGGTGCCCCGATGCCGCGATGGGTCTTACGCCCGTTACCACGCCGGACAACGATCAGCATCCTTTTGATCACTTGGGTAGGATCGTGGTTGTTGTCCATGCTATCGTTTCATAATGTCTACGGTGCGTGGGAGTTGTATGTAGATCGGAACGTGCCGATTGGCACTTGGTTCTCGTATTGGGTGGTGTACCCGGTGGCGGTCTGTCCGTTTGCTTTGCCTGTATCAACTCATCGGGCCATCACGGCAATGTTTTCCTGGCTGCCCATCGCCGCTACGTCGCCACTTGTGCTAATTGCATCGGCCGCGTTTTGGCCGGTGTACATTACATTCTTGGTCCTCGCGGTGAGGACTGGGAAACGTCGATACCTTGCGGTCCTAGCCGCTATGGGCCTGCTTGTTTCGCCTCATTGGCACATCGTGTGCATGCCGTGGCTCGGCGTGTAGCCGGCGTTCCGGGCGGGAGCCATTAAGGAGTGGCTGACGGAAAGGTGTTAGGAACCGTTGTTTGGAGATTCCCTGGGAGAACGGCCCGTTTCTCGCGTCCGAAACGGTTCCTAACACCTTTGTGTTCCACACAACGTGGGAGGGCTAGCGATGAGGGTGCTTGGCACTATTTTCTTCGTTTTGGGGATTGTTCTCATCATCTACTCTGCGCTTACGTCCGTCGGCCCTGATCCACTGACCGATTCAGCGCCAACCGGATTTGCAATCGGCGTGACCATTGTCGTTATCGGTCTCACGCTTATGACGCGATCTGAGCCAAAAAGATAGGGAACGAAAAGGTGCGGGGAACGCAAAGCCCACGAAAAAAAGGTCATGGAGGAGTAGAGTCGGTCTCTACGGCGCGTCTTTCCTCTCGACCGGGCGGATTCGCGCCGGCAGGGTGCCAGAGTTGAGCACGCCAACCAAGTCCTGCACTTCCTTCTCTGTGAACGTGCCGTTGAGTTCGGCGTAGTTGGAAATTTGGCCGTGGATAGCGGGAGCGGAATACAACTCGTTGTCGAGGATGATGCCCAGCTTGTAGGTGAAATTGGTCGTCCTGTCGGGCAGGTGATCGCCGGTCAGCGCGCCGAAGAGCTGTCCGCCAGCCTTGCTCAACGCTAAGTGCACACAGGGCTTCCCCTTCTGGTCGGAGCCGGCGCTGACCCGCGTCAGGTACTGCGCCGGTCACGTCGTAGTGATCCTTGACAACCAGTACTTCCATGGTCTCCTGGTCGCCCTTTTTCTTCGTGCGTCGCGCAATCTCGGGGTAGTCGGCGAAGCCCTTTTCTGCCCCGGATTCCACGGGCACCCACCAAGCCAGCAGATCGCCCTTACTATCGAGAACCTGCCTCTTCGATGGGTCGCTCTGCGCGCGCCGATCAGTTCCTTGTTGTCGTGATCGTTCGCCAAAATGCGAAACTCCAATGTGCCGGTGTGTGCCAATAACCCCCGCACTCGTTGCTTGTCGCCGTCATCCCGGCGTATGAGCGCGATTTCAATCCGGCGATCGTCCAGTTTGCGAACCTGCGCCAGCGTTCCGGAGCCCGCCGGATTAAGCCGGCGGTCAACAGTCCGCGTCAAACGATCCATGTTGACGCTCTGATCCTTTGACACGAACTCCGGATCGACCTCGTAAGTCAAGATGTCTCCATGCGGCACTGCCATTCGTTCCATGAGCACCGGCAAGAACACAAATGCCGCCACGGCCAACACGCAGAACAACAGCAGCGGAAGAATTGACACCAGCCCCGTGTTCTTCATCGAGCCCTCCCCGGGGAAACCACTACGGCGTCACGGTTTCCTTGATAGCGAACGGTCCGTTTGCGACCTCTCCCGGTTCTTGCCGTATCATCCGACATTTCCCATTTAACACCTGCCTGGACATGCTCCCGACAGTAGACGCCCCCGATCATAACTAGGACGTACACAAGGTGCAAGATATCGCGCCGATTCTCCTGCTCAGATTCCATTGCCAAAGGCCATCCTGATGCCCGACGTGCCCTCCGTAGAGCTGGTTCGGGCGTCGTTTGCCGCCCGAAGGCCATGCATTCCCCGTCGCTCTCGCCAAAAACCGCTTCGTATTCTTCCCAACAGGACTTGTTAGCGGCCGACCGCGTTAGGGCGAATTGGGCCTGAGGCGAAGCAATCGCTACCTACGCTATTTCTTTTACTACAAGGTCAAGATCAGTTGGTCCGTGAGGCAGCCGATGCCGCGATCCGAAGAATCGAGGAGTGAACGAAACGGTGTCAGGAACCGTTGTTTGGAGATTCCCTGGAAGAACAGCCCGTTTCTCGCGTCAGGAACGGTTCCTGACGGCTTTGTATGCCCGTGCCGTCAAAAGTGCGTAACCCACTGTAATTATGGTGGTTACGGTTGCTTCTTGCGATTTCACTTGCTGCGTCTGTTGCATTTACTTCGTTTGTCCGATATACTTCTAGAGGACAGGAGAAACAAACATGACCACCATGCTCAGCGAAATTCAAGAAGCCGTTGCTCCGACGGCCGCAGACGCCCAACTCGCCCGGGAATCCAGCCGTCGGCTAACGCAGTTCCTCGCCGCCAAGCCGAAGAAGTCGCTTCGAGTCCGAATCGGACCGGAGAACGAGCCGGAAGAATCGATCCCGATTCCCGTCACCGCATTTCGTTTGCTGAACAGCATTCTCACCGAAATGGCCAAGGGCAACGCGGTCACGCTGATCCCGGTACATGCCGAACTGACGACCCAACAAGCGGCACACGTCCTGAATGTCTCCCGACCGTTTCTGATCGAGCAGCTTGAGAAAGGCGTGATTCCCTACCGGAAAGTCGGTACGCACCGCCGGGTAATGTTCAAGGACCTGATGGAATACAGGCAGACCATGGACCGCAATCGTCTGAATGCGCTTGAGGAATTGTCTGCCATCGACCAGGAACTTGGACTCGGTTACTCGGAATGAGCCACTTTACGGTCGTCTACGACGCATGCGTTCTTTACCCAGCACCGCTGCGCAGCTTCCTGATGTATCTGGCAGTCACCGATCTGTATCACGCTCGGTGGAGCAATGACATTCACGAGGAGTGGATGCGAAACGTCGTCAAGGACCATGCCGACATTCCTCGCGAACAAGTCGAACGTATCCGAGACCTGATGAACCTGCATGTTCGAGACTGCCTTGTGACGGGTTACGAACCGCTGATTGGCGGCCTCACGCTCCCTGATCCGGATGATAGGCATGTGCTCGCTGCCGCCATGCGCTGCGGGGCCGACGCCATCGTGACGTTCAATCTGAAGGACTTTCCAGAGGATGCCCTCAAGCCGTATGGAATCGAGCGCAGCATCCCGATGAATTCCTTAATTGCCAGCTTGAACTTGCCCCTAATCTGGTATGCTCTGCCGCCAAAAAGCAACGGAGCAGCCTGAAGAACCCGCCTCTGAGCGTCGAAGAGTATCTCGCGTCACTGGAACGCCAGGGACTCCCTCAAACGGTTTCAAGCCTTCGGGACTTTTCGGACCTCATTTGAAGTTGATCTTCCATGAAAACGAACGACAAGTCATTGGAGATCGAAAAGGTGTGAGGACCCGTTGTTTGGAGATTCCCTGGGAGAACGGCCCGTCTCTCGCGTCAGAAACGGCTCCTGACGCCTTTGTGTTCTTCTATGACGCCTTCTCCGGCTTACGGGGGGGCGACATGTCCAGCTTGAAAGGTTCGCCTTTCATCTTCTCATACTTTTCACGTTGGGCCGGAGTTAGCAAGGCCACGACCTCATTCATCGCCTCCGCCTGCAACTCCGAGAACCGCGCGTAACGCTCAGCTTGCGACAGCGTCTTCAATCGCTCGCCAAACTTGGATTGGATGGTGCCAATCTTTCAAGCTGGTCGCCGGCTATGCCCAACGTCTCGGTAACCACCGAATCCGTCATCGCACTGATTCCGTGGGCCTGTAGCGATATCTCTTTGAATCGTGCAAGCTGCGCAGGCGAAAGGATCTTCTCTGCCGCCTTTCCCCACTCGGCGCTCTTCTTCCACAGTTCATTTCGATCGGTGATAGTGGGTCGCGCGTCATCGATTTCTTTCAACTTAGCCTGTTGATCACGGTCCAGTTTCAGTTCGTCCTGGACTTGCTTCTTCAGTAGCAACTGCATTGAGTGAGCGCTGTTGCCATAACCACTGTCCGTAACGCCATCGCTAGTTTCTTGAGCGTGCAGCGAGTCTCAGACGCCGGCCACAACAGGGCAACTGATACTTGAAGGACAAATAGCGGTTTGTAACGAAAAAGCATTTCACGACTCCTGTGAAAGTGTGAAAGAAGGAAAACAAGCTCCGGGGGCACTCGATCACGCACCAAACACAACTTACCTGGATACCAATAAACGGCTTTCCCCTTTTGACTGCCTACGGCTCCATGCAGGCGCGGAACAGTTGATCCAGCGACGTTCCCTCGGCCGCCATTTCGCCGACGATCCGCCCCTTGCGCATCACGAGAATGCGGTGGCAGACCTCCAGCAGTTCTTCCAGTTCGCTGGAGACCAGCAGCGAGCTGATCCCCTGCCGGCTCAGGTCGCGGATGATCTCGAAGATTTGCTGTTTGGCGGCGACGTCGATGCCGCGGGTGGGCTCGTCGAACAAGAGGATTCGCGGTTGGTTGGCGAGCCACTTCGCCACCACCACCTTCTGCTGGTTTCCGCCGCTCAGCGACCCGATGGGCTGGCCGGCGTCGGAAAGGGCAATTTGAAGCCGGCGGATGAGCTGCTGGACGACGCGGTCCTGGCGGCCACGCCAGATGAAGCCGCTGCGAGCGATTCGCGAGAGGCCGGCCAGACATATATTGTCGCGCACGCTCATGCCGCCGACGATGCCGTGCTCTTTGCGGTTCTCGGGAATCAGGCCCATGCCCATGCGTTTCATGGCGCCGGGGCGGCGCCGGCGGGCCAGGCGACCTTCGACCAGGATTTGCCCCGAGTCGAACGGCTCGGCGCCGAAGATCGAGGTCAACAGTTCGGTGCGTCCGGAGCCGAGCATGCCGGCGATCCCCAGGATTTCGCCGCGGCGGAGGGAAAAACTCACATCTTCCAATTTGCCGCGTCGCGACAGCCGGCGGACCTCGAGGACATTCGGCCCGGCGCCCACCGCCGTGGCCGAGCGGCGTCCGTGGATGGTCTGGGCGAACATCATCTCGACGATCCGCCCGGGCGTGGCCTCGGCGATGGAAATCGTGCCCACGCATCGGCCGTCGCGGAGCACGGAGACCACGTCGGCCACTTGCGGCAGCTCTTGCAGGCGGTGGGAGATATAGATGGCCGCCGTTCCCCGCCTGGCCAAGTTGCGCACCAAGGCCAGCAGCCGATCGACCTCGTGGTGCGCCAGCGCCGAGGTTGGCTCGTCCAATAGCAGGCACTGGGGCGAAACGACATGGCCTTGGCGATTTCCACCAACTGCTGCTGCGCCATGCCCAGCCGGCCGACCTTCGGTGCGCACGTCGAGGTCGATCTGAAGATCGTCGAGGATGGTTCGCGCCTGCCGATAGACGCCCGGCCAGTCGATGATGCCGAGTCCGGGCCACTTCGGAAGCCGGCCGAAGAGGATGTTCTCGCCCACCGTGAGTTCCGGCACCAGGCTCAATTCCTGGTAGACGGTGGCGATTCCCTGCCGAAAGGCGTCGCGCGGGCTGCGAGCCGCACGGGTCGCCCATCGACGAGGATTTCTCCCCGCGTCGGCTGCACAGCGCCGGAGAAGATTTTCACGAGTGTGCTTTTGCCGGCGCCGTTTTTGCCGACCAGGGCATGCACCGTTCCGCCGGCAAATTGCAGCGACACGCCCGCCAGCGCGGTCGTGCCCGGATAAACCTTCCAGAGGTTGACGGCTTGGAGTTTTTCACCGGCCATGAGTCGGGCGCCGTGTGTGGCGACCGCGGACCGAGGCGTCATGCCTCCGACACGGCGGCGGGCGCAGCCAAGGCCTCGATCGCCCGATTCTGATCAGGGTAGATTTCGAGCACTTTTCATGCGCGTAACTTTGGGCACTTTGCGGTAGCGACGCCCATCACCATACACCCGGCGGCAGGCGTTGTCCAGCCTCACTGGCCTTTACTGTTCCTGTTTTGGTTTCCACCATAAAGGGCTACTTCCCCAAACCGTGCCGCGAGCCAATAATATGTCGATTGATATCCGGCTTCCCGGTGACGTCACGTTTCTGGAGGTATGTTTTTCGAAGTGAACATGCATTGGCCTGCCCCTTGCCTGGCGGCGGGCACGAACCATAAATCAACGCAGGAGGATTACCCATGGCACAGCAGGGGAAACAGGTGGGACGGTTGATCCGCAGCGGCGCAGCTCGTGGCTGCCGCATCGGCGCTTGCGGCCGGAGCGACTCTTGTGCGAACGGCCCTGGCCGCGGCTCCGGCGGCTCCGGCCGCCAACGCCGACGCGGCCCGAGCGGCCGATCAGCAAGCGATCCGGGCGACCGCCGATGACTTTGTCAAAGCCTGCAACGCGGCCGACGCCAAGGCCGTCGCCGCCCTTTGGGCGACTGACGCCGAGTACACCGACGAATCGGGCGAATCCTACCGCGGCCGGGACGCGATCGAAAAACTGTACGCCGGATTGTTCAAAGCGCATCCTGGCGCAACGATGTCGGTCACGATCGAATCGATCCGCTTTCTGGGACCGGACATTGCCGTCGAAAAGGGCATTACCAGGCTGAAGTCGCCCTCGGGCGAAGCGTCGGCCGCTCGCTACACCGTCGTCCACGCCCGGCGCAACGGGGCCTGGATCATGGTCGATTGTCGCGACGCCCCCTACGTGCCCGGATCGAACGAAGATTATCTGAAGGACCTCGAGTGGCTGATCGGCGATTGGACAACCGACGCCAAACAGGACGGCCGCCGGATCACATTTGAATGGATGTGCGAGCGGAACTTCATCAAATCCAGCTTCACCGTCACGCAGGGCGATAAGACCACGCTGGGCGGCGGCCAGTTCATCGGCTGGAATCCCAAGCTGGGGCGGATCGTCTCGCTGCACTTCGACGCCCAAGGCGGCTTCGGCAACGATGTCTGGACCAAGGACGGCTCGAAATGGGTGATCGAAGCCAGCGGCGTGTTCCGCGACGGCAGCGAAAGCACGGCCGTCAATATCCTGACGCCGATCGACGCCAACAGCTTCACCTGGCAATCGGTAAGTCGCACGATTGACGGCGTAAGTCTTCCCGACGTGCCGCCCGTAAAGATCGTGCGGCTGCCGGCCGGCAAGTGACGTTCGTTGCAAAACGATGACAGAAACAATCGGACGATATTCTGAAAGGTCGATTCCATGAAGACAACGATATGCCTGGTGATTGCGGCGTCATTGGTCCTGATGGGGACGCAGGCCGTGCATGCCCGCGGCTTCGGCGGCGGGGGTGGAGGATTTCATACCGGCGGAGTCTCCGGCGGTGGATTCCACGAAGGAGGTTTTTCGGGCGGCGGCTACCGGCCGACAGGTTTCGAGGGCGGCGGTTACCGGCCGACAGGTTTCGAGGGCGGCGGTTACCGGCCGACAGGTTTTTCGGGCGGCGCCTACCGGCCCGGCGGCTACGATCGCGGCGATTTTCATCCCGAATCCGCCGCGATGGGAAATTTCACCCCACAACGCTATGAAGGATATCGCGGCGAAGGCGCCGGAGCATACAGTGCGAGGCACTTCGCGCTGCCGACCGACGGTGCTTTCGGTCACAACTGGGCGGGAACTGCCGCCGGCTACGCCGCCGTCGGCAACAGAACCGTGGCGGTTCCTCGCAGCGTGGCCGCTGCACGGGGCGCTGCGGTACGAAATGATTTTCAGCACTACGACGCCTTCCATCCCGATTGGTATCACAACCACCCGGGCGCATGGTTCGCCGCAGGCTGGGCGGCCGGACGAGCCTGGGACTGGGCCACTTGGCCCGCCGTCGGCGCGTGGTGTGGCTGGGATGCCGGCGTCGCGCCGGTCTACTACGATTACGGCGCCAACGTGACCTACCAAGGCGACCAGGTCTATTATGGGACCCAGCCGGTGGCCACGGCCGACCAATACTACCAGCAGGCGGCCGCTTTGGCCCAGAGCATCCCCCGCCCGATCCGCAAACCGCCGACTGGATGCCGCTGGGCGTTTTTTCGCTCGTGCAGGGCCAGCAGACCGATTCCAGCACGATGTTCGAACTGGCGGTCAACAAGTCGGGGGCCGTCGCCGGCAATTATTACAGTGTGCTGACGGGAACCACGCTTCCCGTGCACGGCTCTGTGAACAAAAAGACCCAACGGGCGGCCTGGACCGTGGGCGACAACAGGACCACGGTCTACGACGTCGGAATCGCCAATCTGACGAAGGACGAAGCTCCGCTGCTTCTGCATCTCGACAAAGACCGCACCCAGCAATGGACGCTCGTCCGGCTCAAACAACCACCGCAAGCAGAATAGCGACAGCACGCGACGTGACGCCGGCAAGGCCCAAGCGATTGGGGTGCCATCATCAGCGTGAGTTGAGGGCGCAGAGAATGACGGAGGCACTTTCGTGGAAGTCGAGATCCTTGCCGATGCCGATTCGGTGGCCCGGAAGGCTGCCGCGCTGATTGCCGCGGAGGCTCGGGCAGCGATCGCCGCCCGCGATCGTTTCCTCGTCGCCATCAGCGGCGGCCGCACGCCCTGGCTCATGCTGCGTGCCCTCGCGGCCGAGGAGATCGGTTGGGACCGCGTGCGTGTCGTGCAGGTGGACGAGCGCGTCGCCCCGGCGGGCCACTCGGACCGGAACTTTACGCACCTGCGCGAAATCCTCGTGGACCGCGGCCCGTTGCACGCCGAGCACGTCTACGCCATGCCGGTCGAATCGTCCGACCTGGAAGGCGCGGCCCGCGCCTACTGCCGAACGCTTGCGGAAATCGCCGGCTCTCCGCCCGTGTTGGACCTTGTCCACCTGGGCCTCGGCCCGGACGGCCACACGGCATCGCTGACGCCGGGCGATCCGGCCCTGGGCGTCGTTGACGCCGACGTGACGGTGACCGGGCCCTATCAAGGCCGCCGCCGGATGACGTTGACGTATCCGATACTCAACCGCTCCCGACGAGTCTTGTGGCTTGTGACCGGCAGCGACAAGGCCGAGATGGTGTCGCGACTCTGTGCGGGCGATCCCTCGATTCCGGCCGGGAGAGTCTCGCCTGTCCGCGCCCGGTTGCTGGCCGACCGTCCGGCGGGGGCCAAATTGCCGCCGGCGTGAACCGACGCGGAGCGTCATGAACCGGCGCTGAAGCTTGACCTACTCCTTCGTGGCGGCGTTGGCGGGCGCTGCCGGCTTCTCGGCCGGCGGCGCGTGATGATCGCGGTCGAGAAACGTATTCGCCCAGGACGACGTTTCCTTCAACGTGGTGTTGTAAATCGTCACCGGCCGATCGAGCATCGTCTCCGACTCGCCAAATCGCTTCAGACGCTCGTAAATCCGCGCCCAGAAGCATTCCTTGTCGTCCAATTCGCAGCGGCCGCCGGCCGATCCGCCGCATGGCCCGTTGCGGCCGCACTTCGAGCAATATTTTTTCGGGCACAGATAGGCGCAGTCGGGCAGGCTGCAATCGCCGCAGTCCTGGCAGCCGTACATCGCCAGCTTCGAAAGCCGCTCCACTCGGTAAGCCGCGCGGGCCATCAGTCCCGGCCGCTTGTCCCACCGCGTGAAAATCCGCTTCAAGAGCGGATATAACGCGCGATCGCGCGTAAAGGCCAGGCTGTGCACCAACCGCGATAGCCGGTAGTTCAGCGAGACCTCTTTTGAGCGAGGCGGATTCCGCAGCGATTCGAGATACGTCGGGCTGACCCGGCCCGGCTCGCAAAGGCCCGTGTGCGCATCGTGATCGAAGAGGAAGAACTCGTCGGGCTGCGAATACTGGATCTCCTTGATGAATTCCTTCCAATCGTCGGGCCCATAGCTTTCGGCCAGATCGATGATCGGCCCAAAGCCATCCGCCTTATGGATGCCGCCCAAGTAGCCGGCCGCGAACCCCAACCCCTTGAACACGGCCAACTGCCTGGCGGCCAGTTCCTGGCAGAACTTCTTGCCCTTGTCCGCGCCGGCCGCGTAGCGCTCGACCGTCTGCAGCAGATTGTCGCTCACCACGCAACCGGCCAGCTTGCCGCTGTTGAAGAGCCTGGCGACGCCTTTGGTGAGCAGATAAACGTTGCCGACCATCGGCAGGCGGATGCCGCGCATTTCGAGAAACAGCTTCACCTCGTGAAACTTCCGCATGTCGTAGCCAAGTTGCGGAATGACCCATTGGGCCCCGGCGGCGATCTTTCGCACCAGCTTGAAATACTGCGGCATCAATTCTCGCTCGTAGCGCTTGAAGGGCGAAACCACGCAACCGATGAAAAAGTCCGTTTTCGGCAGCGTTTCCGGTTTGCCGCTCCGCCCGAGCACGCTCAGCCCTTCGTTCATCGACCGCAGCAGTGTTATGAGGCCCACCGAATCGAGGTCGAACACCGGTTCGGCCCGGCTGCCAAAACCGCCGGTGGGATAATCGCCGGTGATCGCCAGGATGTTCTGGAAGCCCTCTGAAGCGTAACGCCAGGCGGCCGATTCCAGGCCGTTGCGGTTCATGTCCTTGCACGTCAGGTGCAGCACCACGCGGCGGTGATGATCGGCGACCAGCCCCGCCAGCCAGTCGGGCGGAAGCATCGGCCCGCCGCCCGGATTGTCGGTCACCGAAATCCAACCGATCCGCGGGTCGCCCAGCAAATCCTTGGCAAACCCGGCCAAATGGCCCGGCGAGTCAACCGGTTCAAGTCCTCGCGTGGTCACCACTTCGGCGCCGTAATAGAAGCGGCCGGAAGCGAGCATTTCGCGGTAGGTAACACCGTCGTTGGAAGCAATCATCGGTAACGCGCCTTCGATCGCGGATATTTTGGGTCGCTGGCTGGCCCCTTCTCGCGGTCCCGCGAAGGGGTGAAAACCTCCATTGTATCAGCGGCGCGGGAAGATGGGCAGCATGGCCACCCTTGCGAGGGACAACCGCCATCGACCTCGCCTGAGAGAGGTCTTTTTCTCGGCCTGGGCGAAACCCTTGGTGGGCCGTCGGGGTTTCAATGGTTGTTGATTCAACGGACTCTGACGGTATGGCCCGATTGGTCGGACGATACCATCGGAGTGTTGGCTGGCACCAATCAAGAGGAGTATGCACATGCTGAGAGTTTGGTCGAGACTGCTGGTGGTGGTTGTAACATGTCTGCTGATGACGGGTATGGCCTTTGCGCAAGATCAGCCAGACACCAAAAAGAAGAGGCCGACGCCCGAAGAGCGCAAAAGCGGCCGCGGAAAAGCGCTTCGATGACATGGAGAAGGCGGCCAAGCACGATCCGTTGACGGGCGTGCTGACGCAGGAGGAGTTCGTCGCCGGCATGAAAGCGGCTGGCGGAAAGATGGCGGATCGGGCGGAAGACATTTTCAAGAACATTAAGAAGGCGGACGAAGGCAAAGTCACCAAGGACGAATACGTGACGTTTGCGACTACCAGGCAGCCCCGGGGCGGCAAGAAGGGCGGTGGCGGGGGCAACGGCACCTGATGCCGTAACCACAAGACCCGCAGCGGCTTGGCGGGGAAGGCCGCAGACGATATGGTCTTAAATCCATGATGCCACGCCGGTTGCGTCGCGTCCCCCGCCCGGCGCAGTCGGCGACATCTGGTTTGCGCAGCGGCTCCATCAATCTTGGACCGCTGCGTCTTTCTTTGCGCCCTGCTGGGCGTTCTGTGTCCGCCTGAAGCCGGCCGGCCCCTTCCATTGCACGCTTCCTGCACGGGCCAATTTTGACCGGATTCCGTCACAATCTTCCGCAAACGTGACTGAATATGCTTGTAATATGTCGCATTTTGTGGGATAATCGTAACGTGCGGGATGAAACCGGGGATGCCGCCCGATGATGGCCGAAGAACGTCGAAATCGCCTTTTGGAGCTGATCCGCGTCCGGCGCTTCGCGTCCCTGCCCGAACTGGTCGAGCAGCTTGCCGTCTCGGAGTCCACGATTCGCCGCGATCTGGTCCAATTGGAGGAGCAAGGCGCCGCCCGACGCATTCACGGCGGCGTGCTCTATACCGGCATCTCGCCGAAGTTTCCCCATTTCGACGCCCGGCAGCCGGCCGAGTGGGACAAGAAACGGGCGATCGCAGCCGCGGCCGTGGGGCTGGTTGAGGACGGCGATACCATACTAGTGGATGGAGGTAGCACCACCTACGAGGTGGCTCGCCTGCTGGTCGGGCGGCCGCTGCACGTCGTGACCACATCGCTCCCGGTGGCCAACCTATTGGCATCCGACGGCAACAGCGACCTAGTATTGATAGGTGGAAACATCTGCTCGCGGTCGGGTGTCGCTCGCGGCCCCTATGCCGACCACATGCTGGCGATGGTTCGCGTCCGCAAGGCGATCCTCAGCGTGGCGGGCGTTCACGACGAAGGCTTCTTCAACGACGACTTGTTGTTGGTGGAAACGGAGCGGGCGATGATGCGGGCGGCCAACGAGGTGATTATCGTGGCCGACAGCACGAAGTTCGGCCACCAAAGCCTCACCCACCTTTGCCCCTTGCAGGCCGTGAATCACGTGGTTGTCAACGATCGCATCTCGGAAGCGTGGCAAATGAAGCTGCGTGCCGCGGGCGTTGATTTGATCGTGGCAGCCCCACAACAGGGCGGCACAGCATGAGCATGGCTCCACCTGTCGATCGACGCCTCATCGAGCAGATCGTGCGTGAGATCGTGTTGGCGCAGGTCGGCGGCCCGCCTGGCAAGCCGAACCTCGTGGTGAGCGTGTCCGCCCGGCACGTCCATCTGACCGACGAGCACGTGGAAACTCTGTTCGGCGCGGGCGCAAGCTTACCGTAGCCAAGAGCCTGTACCAGGACGGGTTTTTCGCGGCCGAAGAGACCGTGATGATCGTTGGGCCGCGGCGGCGGATGCTGCCCACGGTGCGAATTTTGGGGCCCACGCGGCCGGAAAGCCAGGTCGAGTTGGCACTGACCGACGGCATCTCGTTGGGCATCGACTTGCCGGTGCGCGCCAGCGGCGACATCGAAGGCACGCCCGGCTGCGTGTTGGTCGGCCCGCAGGGCGTCGTGGAGTTGAAGAAGGGCGTGATTCGCGCCGAGCGCCACGTTCACATGGGCCCGGCGGACGCCAGGTTCTACGGCGTCCGCGACAAGGACCGCATGAGTCTCCGCGTCGCCTCGAGTTGCGAGACCACGTTCCACAATTTTCTGGTGCGGGTCGGCGCGAACAACAAGCTCGAGGTTCATGTCGACACCGATGAAGGAAACGCCTGCGATATCGATCACGCCGGCAGCGTGGAGTTGATGCACTCCTCTCCGGGCGCCGACTGACGGTTGGCCGGGAGAGGGGACTATAAGAGGACCGTAATCTTACCCCGAAGTTACTCATTTCTGGAGACGTGCTATGGCAAAAGCGATGGAAGCGTTGGGAATGATTGAGACCAAGGGCTTTGTCGTCCTGGTCGAGGCCACCGACGCCATGTTGAAGGCGGCCAATGTCCAGTTCCTCGGCTGGGACAAGGTGGGGAGCGGACTGGTCAGCGCCTTCGTCGTCGGCGACGTGGCCGCGGTGAAGGCCGCCACCGACGCCGGCGCCGCCGCGGGCGCACGCATCGGCGAAGTGCTCAGCGTGCAAGTCATTCCGCGGCCGCACGACGATATCGACGTCGTGCTGCCTTCCCCGGCCAAGAAATCGGCCGCCGACTAACCTCACGACCGGCGACAGGCGCCGCCGGCGATACCCAGGAAGAATTTCACACCGAGAAAACTCAGAACCTCCAATAGAAGGAATATCTCAGCAATGCAAAACGCCATTGGATTGATCGAGACCAAAGGACTCGTCGCGCTGGTGGAAGCGACCGACGCGATGGCGAAGGCCGCCAACGTGCGAGTTGTCAAGCGCGTTCAGATCGGCGGCGGGCTGGTGACCACCGTGGTCCGCGGCGACGTGGGCAGCGTGCGGGCGGCCGTCGAGGCCGGCGCCAGCGCCGCCTCGCAGGCCGGCGAATTGGTGGCCAGCCACATCATTCCCCGTCCGGCCGACGGCGTGGTCGCGGCCTATTTAACTTAGGGATTGGGGATTCGTGGTTTGACCACGAACCTCCCGTCACAAGCGACATGAAGATCCTGGTAGCGAATCTCGGCTCGACGAGCTTCAAGTACCGGCTGTTCGACATGCCCGGCAACGTGCAGCTTGCGCGGGGGAATCGATCGGATCGGTTCGGCGGAAAGTCGTTGTGCGGTGGAGATCGGTGGGCGGCGGCAGGAAAAGAGCCTGCTCGTGCCCGACCACGCCGAGGCGGTCCGTCAATGCCTCTTGCAGTTGACCGACCCGGACTCGGGTTGTCTCAAAGCGGCATCGGAGGTGTCGGCGATTGCGCTGAAAGCGGTTCACGGCGGCCGGCTTTCAGGCGTCCGCCGCGTTACGCCCGACGTGCTGGCGGCGATGGAAGAGATGAAGGAGGTGGCGCCCGCCCACAATCCGCCCTACATCGACGCCATGCGGCTGCTGGCTGCCAGGCTGCCGGAAATTCCGCTGGTCGTGGCTTTCGAGACCGACTTTCACCGCACGATGCCCGCCCACAACCGCCACTACGCCGTTCCGTTCGACTGGGCCGAAGGCGGCCTGGTCCGGCGTCACGGCTTCCACGGCGCCAGTCATCGCTACATCGCCACGCGGGCCGCCGAACTGCTCGGTCCCGGCAAGCGGATCATCTCCTGCCATCTGGGCGGATCAAGTTCGCTCTGCGCCATTCGCAACGGGCAAAGCGTGGCCACCAGCATGGGACTGAGCCCGCAGAGCGGCTTGCCGCAGAACAATCGGGTGGGCGATTTTGACCCCTTTGCCTTGCCGATGGTCATGCGGCAGACGGGCAAGCCGCTTAGCGAAGTGCTCTCGATTCTGGCCAACCGGAGCGGGTTGCTCGGACTCAGCGGTATAAGCGGCGACCTGCGCGACATCGAAGAAGCCGCCGCGGCCGGCAACGCCCGGGCGAAACTCGCTCTGGAGGTCTTCGCCGCCGGCGTGCGACATTATCTGGGCGCTTACCTGGTCGAGCTGCGGCGGCGCCGATGCGATCGTTTTCACGGGCGGCATCGGCGAGAACGGGCCGAAGTTTCGCGCCGCCGTTTGCGCGATCTGGATGAGCTGGGCATCGTTCTCGATCCGGCGGCCAACAAGGCGGCCAAGGGCGAGGCGAAAATCAGCGCCCCGCACAGCCGCGTGCAGATTTGGGTGATTCCGGCCAACGAGGAGTTGGTCGTCGCCCGCCAGGCCGCACAACTCTTGTCGGAGGGTAGCGTATGTTGATCGCCAAAGTCACCGGATCGCTCGTGGCCACCGAAAAGGTCGGCTCGATGACCGGCCAGAAACTGCTGTTGGTTGAGCCCTATCGTCTCGATCCCAAGAGGCGCAGCGGACTGACCGCCACCGGCCGCTCGCTGGTCGCCGTCGACACGGTCGGCGCCGGCGTGGGCGAGTTCGTGCTGATCACCCAAGGCTCCAGCGCACGACTAACGCCGGAAACCAAGTCGCTGCCGGTCGATACGGTCATCGTCGGCATCATCGACAGCGTTCACGTCGATCACGCCTGCGTGTATGACAAGGAAGGCGCGAAGTGAATAGTGGGAAGCGTTTCTTCGACGAGGAATGGCAATGCAAGTAGATGAATCTTTAGTTCGAAGCGTCGTTGAACAAGTGATGCTGCGGCTGGGCGGCGGCGCAGCGGCCCACGGCGGCTGCCAGGGGCGCTTCGGCCTGTTTACCGACGTGGACCAGGCCGTGGCGGCCGCCCGCGAGGCATTCGAGCGGCTTTCCCACCGCACGCTCGAAGACCGCCGCCGCATCATCGCGCACATCCGCCGCATCGCCGTCGAGCAGTGCGTCGAGTTGGGCACGATGGAGATGGAAGAAACCAGGATCGGCCGGCTGCCGCACAAGATCGAAAAGATCAAGACCCTTGGCGAGCGCGCCCCCGGCGTCGAGTTCCTGCGGAGCGACGTCTTCAGCGGCGACCACGGCCTGGCCGTGATCGAGCACGCCCCCTTCGGCGTGATCTGCGCCATCACGCCCGTGACCCACTCGCTGCCCACCATCACCGGCAACGCGATCAGCATGATTGCGGCCGGCAACACGGTGGTTTTCAATCCGCATCCCGCCGGACGGCGCATCGCCGCCGAAGGCGTGCGGCGCTACAACGAGGCGATTCACCGCGACCTGGGCATCGACAACCTGTTGTGCCTGGTGACCGAGCCCACCCTCCAGACGGCCGACGCCCTGTTCAAGCATCGCGACATCGATCTGATTTGCGTGACCGGCGGGCCGGCCGTGGCCAAAGCGGCCTTGCAACAGGCGAAGCGGGCGATCGTCGCCGGTCCCGGCAATCCGCCGGTGGTCGTCGACGAAACGGCCGATCTCGATCGGGCCGCCCGCTGCATCATTCAAGGCGCGGCCTACGACAACAATCTGCTGTGCATTGCCGAGAAGCAAGTCTTCGCCGTGGAGGAGGTTTTCGACGCGCTGATGGCCGCGATGGAACGCGCCGGGGCCGTGCGGCTGAGAACCGCTGAAATCGCCGCGCTCAGCAAGGCGGCCATCACCACCAGCGGCGAAGGCTCCGGCAAGCGCGACGTGCCGCACCGCGACTACCTTGGCCAGGACGCGGCCGTGCTGGCCCGGGTGGCCGGCAAAAGGGTGGCGCCCGAGGTCGAGTTGCTCGTCGGCGAGACCGAGGATGGGCATCCGTTCGTCGAGGTCGAGCAGATGATGCCGTTCGTGCCGTTTGTGCGTTGCCGCAACGTTGACGACGCGATCGAGCGAGCCCGCCGCAGCGAACACGGTTTCCGGCACACGGCCGTGATCCACTCGAACAACGTCCGCAACATGACCAAGATGGGCAAGGTGATGGACACCACGTTGTTCATCAAGAATGGCCCGTCGATGGCGGGACTGGGGCTCGGCGGCGAAGGATATTGTTCCTTCTCGATCGCCGGTCCGACCGGCGAGGGCGCCACCACGCCACTAACCTTTACCCGCGAACGCCGCTGCTCGATGATCGACGATTTGCGAATCCTAGGGAAATGATAAGTCCCCTCTCCCGACCAACCTTCGGTCGGTGCCCGGAGAGGGCTAGGGTGAGGGCCGCGTTTGTAGCCGACAGTTTTTTGCTTGAGACAGGCAAGGACTAACCGAATGTTTCTTGGCCGGGTTATGGGCAGCGCGACGGCAACCGTCAAGCATCCTTCGATGGAAGGCTGGAAGCTGCTGTTGGTGATGGCTTCCAGGCCGACGGCCGCACGGTCGAGGGCGATCCGATCCTTGTGATCGATTCGCTCGGCGCCGGCAAAGGCGAAACGGTGATGATCACCAGCGACGGCATCGGCGCCCGCGAGTTGATCGGCGACAACACCTCGCCGGTGCGCTGGTCGGTGTTGGGAATCCGCGACGAATGAACAAGCCCGCCAATGAAGTCGAACGGGTCGTGCGCGAAGTGCTCGCCGAGCTTGGCGTTGCGCCGAGCGGCTCCCCTCTCCCGCCGGGAAAAGGTCGGGGCCAGCGCGGCGCCGACCTGGTGGTTGCTGCGCCGCGTGGTGACGATGGCGGAAGTCGCCGGCCGGCTGGAGTCGGTGCGGCGCCTGCTGGTTTCGCGGGGGGCGGTGGTAACACCGGCCGTTCGCGAGGAGTTGCTCGCCGGCACGTCACGCTGGTTGACGCCGATTCGGCCGACGGACATTCGGCCGCGGCGACTCGACTGGTGTTGATGCTTTGCGGCACCACTTTTAATCCGGCCGGATTGATCGCCGCCGCGACTCGCGAGGGTTTCGACGTACATCGCACGGCGTCGGATTGTCTCACGGCCGCCATCGACGAGTTGGCCGGCTCGATTGCCGGCGCCGAGCGCGCTCGGCGTGCTGCTGACCGCCGACGTCGCGGCCGGCGTGTGCCTGGCAAACCGGCTGCGGGGTGTCCGGGCGGTGGCGGCCGGCGATGCCGCCACGGTAATGGCCGCCGCCTCGGCGGTGGGCGCCAACCTGTTGGTGGCCGATCCGCGGGCGCACTGGTTCTTCCAACTGAAACAGATGATCACGGAGTTTTGCCGCGGCGGGGTTCGCCCCTGCCCGGAAGCCTTCCGCGAAAGACTCGCCTAGGAGCATCGTCATGCGAATTGCCGACGTCGTGGGAACCATCACGCTCAACCGGGCCCATCCCAGCCTGGCGGCGCAAGCTTCAAGCTGGTCACGCCGCTGAGCTGGGAAAACCTGGCGACGGAAGAAGGGGACAGTCCCTCAAAAAGGCTGTCCCTTTTTCCCGCGAGCGGCTCGACGAAATCGCCGTCTACGACGAGCTGGGAGCGGGCATCGGCAGCCGCATCGCCATCAGCGAGGGGCGTGAAGCGGCCATGCCGTTCCATCCCGAGCTGAAACCGGTGGACGCCTACAACGCGGCGATTCTCGACAGCTTGAATTACGAGTTGCCCTAAGGAACGCACATGATCAATATTCACAAGGTCAAGCAGGAAATCTGCGACATCGGCGACCGCCTTTACAAACGCGGATTTGCCGCCGCCAACGACGGCAACATCAGTTGCCGCGTCGGCGAGAACCAGGTGGTTTGCACGCCGACGATGATCTCCAAAGGCTTCATGAAGCCCGACGACCTCTGCGTGGTCGACATGGCCGGCAAGCAAGTCGGCGGCAAGCGCAAGATGACCAGCGAGATCAAGCTGCACTTGGCCATCATGAAAGAGCGGCCGGAGATCAAGTCGGTCGTGCATTGCCATCCGCCGCACGCCACGGCGTTTGGCATCGCCCGCGAGCCGGTGCCGATGTGCGTTCTGCCCGAGGTCGAAATCTTCCTGGGCGACGTGCCGATCGCCAAGTACGAGATTCCCGGCAGCCAGGAGTTTGCCAACACGATCCTGCCCTTCGTTCACAAAGCGAACGTGATCATCCTGGCCAACCACGGCACGGTGAGTTTCGGCGAAACGGTCGAGCGGGCCTATTGGTGGACCGAAATCCTCGACGCCTATTGCCGTATGTTGATGCTGGCCCGCGGGCTCGGGTCGATCAACTACTTCACCGAGCCGGAGGCGAAAGCCCTGCTGGAGTTGAAAGAGAAGTGGGGCTTCAAAGACCCGCGGTTGGAAATGAAGAACTGCGACATCTGCGGAAATGACACGTTTCGCCAGAGTTGGCAGGCGTCGGGCGTCGCGCCGCGGGCGTTTCCGCGGCCAGGCTGTCCCGCCGAGAAGCCCGATCCGTCGGCCGCGGAAGCGGGCACGTCGGACCAGGAGGCCTTGATTCAAGCCATCACCGACCGCGTCATGGCCACGTTGAGCAATCGGTAACCGGAGGCGGATCACCCATTATGAAAGTCAGTATCATCGGCGGCGGCGGATTGGTCGGCTCGTGCGCCGGCTTCGCCCTGCAAGCGGGCCGGATCGTGCGCGAGATCGCTTTGATCGACGCCAACGCCGAACTGGCAGCCGGCCAGGCCCTCGACCTGCTGCACGGCTCGTCGGCAACGGCCGATCAGGTGATCCGCGCCGGAGCTTACGAGCATATTCCCGAGAGCGATTGCGTTTGTATCACCGCCGGACTGCGGCGCAAGCCGGACGAAAGCCGGCTGGACCTGATCAACCGCAACGTCGAGCTGTTCAACAACATTCTCGACGCGACGCGGGGGGCCGGTCTGCGCCGTGACGCCGTCGTGCTGGTGGTCTCCAACCCGGTGGACATTCTGACGTATCTGGCGGCCAGGCGGCTCGGTTTGCCGCCCGGCCAGGTGATCGGCTTGGGGACGTTGCTGGACACCATTCGCTTCCGCAGCCTGATCGCCCAGCGGCTTTCGGCGCCGCCGACGCAGGTTTCCGCAATCATTCTCGGCGAGCATGGCGACAGCATGGTCCCGATTTGGTCGGGCGCCACGGTGGCCGGACTGCCTTTGGAAAAATACCCGGGCTGGACGAACCTTTCGGCCAACGAGGTTTTCACGCGCACCAAGGGATCGGGCGCGGAGGTGATCAAGCAGAAGGGCGGGGCCGGCTTCGCGGTCGGCGTGGCGATTGCCGACGTGATCCACGCGATGGCGCTGGACAGCCGCCGCGTGCTGCCGGTTTCCAGCCTGCAAGACGGCAGCTACGGCGTCCGCGACGTGGCGCTCTCGCTGCCGACGGCGGTAGGCCGCGGCGGCGCGCTCGGCGTCCATCAGCTTGACCTCTGGCCGCGAGAGCTTCAGGGCCTGCGTCACAGCGCCTCGGTGCTGCGCCAGACGCTCGATGCGGTGCTCGGCGGGAGCAACTCGCCTCTCCCGTTGCGAGAGCGAAGCAGGGCGTAAGGGTCAACAGCCGTGCAGAAATCGCTGGATCAGAAAATCGCCCGGATCCTGGCCGATCGCTCGTTAACCGATTTCATCCTGGCCGACGCGAAGGATGCGGACATGGCCTATGGCATTGCGGCGCCCGGCCGCAGCCCCGAGCATCACGGGCGGGAAGGCCGTTTCCGCTCATTGGACGAATATCGCCAATTGATCCGCGAAAACGTGCGACAAGGTCTCTTGGACATCATGCTCATGAGCGCCAGCACCAACGAGGTGCTGACGATTTCCGAGCGGCTGTTCGACCGGAGCGCCGTAACGCCGGCCGTCAGGGCGAACGACACGACCGACATCTGGGCGGCCCGGGGCGGCGTCTACGCGAAGCAGCCGTCGTTGCCGTTTCGCTCCGCGGCGATCGATCAGGCGATGTGCGGCAAGCCCCGCTGCGAACCGCTGGAGCCAACCGCCGGGGCCGACCTGGGACTCTATTCGGTCACCTTCAATAACGATTCGGCCCTGGACCATCGCACGCTGGAGGCCTACCGGCTTTTTCGCGAGGACGCGGCCGCCAGGTCGTTTCGGCATTTTCTAGAGGTTTTCGATCCCAACGCGCCGCAATCGCCCATCCCCGACCCGGCCCGATTCACCAATGACATGATTGTGCGGACACTGGCGGGCGTGGCAGGCAAGGCGCGGCCGCTGTTTCTGAAGGTCGTCTACCACGGCCCCGCCGCCATGGAGCAGTTGGCCGGCTACGATTCGCGCCTCATCGTCGGCATCCTGGGCGGCTCGTCCGGCACCACGTTCGATGCGTTCCATCAGCTTTGGGAAGCCAGGAGATATCGCGCGAGCGGCCCTCTACGGGCGGATGATCAACAACTCCGAGCATCAACCAACGTTCATCGCGCACCTTCGCATGCTGGCCGACGGGCAACTCGAACCGCGGGCCGCCGTGCAATCGTACCACGCCGCGTTGCGGCGGCTTAAGGTCCGACCCTGTCGCAGCCTGGAAGACGATCTGCGGCGAACGCTCCGCACCGGCGCCGACGGCGACGCCAGACCCAACGGCTTGCCGCCGGGCCTTGACGGCCGCAACCCCCGCCGCCAGAATGTGCCCCAGGAACCAGACTTTGCCAGGATGACGACCGCGGAGAAAATCGCCTGGAACCAGCAGCGCTGGAAACGGATTCTGGGTTGACCGCGCGTTTAGCCTCTGCCGGGGAAATGACGGATCATCTGGAGACGCGACCATGCAGCTGCGGCTGGATTGCGTGATATGCGGCTCGTGCGTGGCCGACATTCTCGTGCGGCCGATTCCGTTGGGCACCACTCTGGGCGCGGGACGGTTGATCGAAGTCGATCCCATCAGCGTCACCACCGGCGGCATCGTGAGCAACGCCGGCATCGCGATGGCCCGCTTGGGGGCCAAGGTGGCCGCGTTCAGCTATGTGGGAAACGACGACTGGGGCGAACTGATCCGCCAGCGGCTTCGAGCGGAGGGCGTTGACGCCGGCCGCCTGCTGACGCATCCCCATCGCGGCACCAGCACCACCGCCGTGCTGATCGATCGAAGCGGCGAGCGGACGTTCGCCCATTGTGTCGGTGCGCTGCGCTTGATGGACAAGCGGCTGTTCCTCGACAATCTCGATCTGTTTGCCGAGAGCCGGATGATGCTGCTGGGGTATTATTCGCTCATGCCCAACTTGCAGCCCGACCTGGCGGAGGTGTTGGCGGCGATCCGCGGCGTCGGGTGCAAAACGGCGTTGGATGCGGCCGGCAGCGGCGGCGACTTGCAGCCGCTCGATCAATTCCTGCCTCACTTGGACATTTACGTGCCCAGCCTGGCCGAGGCGGCTCATCAAACGGGCCAGCGCGATCCTGCGCGAGATTCTGAACGTCTTTCGCCAGTGCGGCGGCGCGGGCCTGTTGGGCGTTAAGCTCGGCAGCGACGGCGCGTTGCTGAGCCCGGCGGCCGGCGAGTTCGTCGAAATACCGTGCGTTCCGGCGCCGGGAACCGTGGTCGATACGACCGGCGCGGGCGATGCCTTCTATGCCGGGTTGCTGACCGGTTTGCTCCGCGGCATGACGATCCAAGAGGCGGGCCGGCTCGCCGCGGCCACCGGCGCCTGCTGCGTGACCGGCTTCGGCGCCACGGCCGGCCTGCGCAACTATGACGCCACCGCCGCTTTGGCCGGGATCCACCAGAATAAGCGGGCGCCGTGACCACGCTCTCCTCAGCGTCATTTCATGTTTCGCAATCACGAAAAGCGATTTGGGACCGAGGGCCGTTCACGGCACTTGGCCGCCGCAGGCGGTATTAGGCCCGAGCGTTCACGCCGGGTCGTTCGAGCGACTGCGCTCTCATCTCTCTTTTCGATCCGCTCGCTGTGACGCCCGTTTGACGGGTGTCCTCGGCATGGCCCATTCCGAAGCAGGCGTCAATGCCGATGCGCCTCCGCATATAGACGTAGTGCCGCGTTCAATCGCTGCTCGTATTCCTGACCTTGCGACTGAAACCAGGCCAGGACCTCCGGATCAATGTGGACCGTCACGGCCACCGACTGACGCGGCGAGCGCAGCGTTGCCCTGTCGAAGAACGATTTCCCCAGCGCGGGAATATCGGACGTATCGACTTCCTCATCCCGGAGTGCGCGAATCCGGTCCCAATCGGTCTTGGAGGATTCGTTCATATTCTGCGCGCTCGATGTGAAAGCGCCTTTCGGAGAGATATTACGCGGATAACGTCTTCGTCCCTCTCGACATACACCACGACGGCAACGAGACTTTTCAGAAAGCCAATCCCGATCCAGCGTTCCTCGCCGTAATCTTCACGGTCGTCAGGGGCGACGAGCATGGGCAGCGTGAACATCTCCCACACATCGGCGAAGTCCAAGCCGTGCTTGCGGATATTGGCTTGGTTCTTCTGTTCGTCCCAGTCGAACCGCATCAACCAATTATACCTGACAGGCGGGGAGACGGAAGAGGGAATTGCGATCGCTCCGCCTGTCGCCGAACCCGAGGTGGAAAAGGTGCAGGAAGCGTTATTTACGCGCGAAAGGGCGGTTTTTAGAATCCCGGCATGGGACGAGCGTTAAGAACCGTTCCCGGCGGGTCTGCGTACGTTCTTTGATGCTTATCGGGCAGGTGTGTCATAGTCGCAGCTCTCCCCGATCTTCGCGCGACCGGGAACCAATCGCCGTGTTTTTCCCTCTGCCGTAGGACTGCTCTAGCCGCCCAATTGGTTCATCAATGCCGCTCCCGCTTCGGAAGAGGAGAAGGTGAGAGCCCCCAAAATTGACAAGATTAGGAGGTTATGGTAAAAGGCTGAGATGCGACGGCTGAGGCGGCAGTTTCTGGGCGGAACGGTCTTCCATGTCCTCAATCGAGGCGTGGACTGGAGATCGCTCTTCGCCAAAGACGAGGACTTTTCGACGTTCGAACGCACAATTCGACCGCGTGGAAAGCCGAAAATGCAAAGGCGAAACCGCCGACACTTCCCATATGTCCCATATTTGGTGTCACCTTTTTTGCATCTTCGGCCGGCGCGACAAGGACAACCTTACCGGACGGCTGTGTTCTTTGTCAGATTGAAGGTTCCTTGAACGGGGTGGCCGGGCGCTTTGAGTGGATCATTCAGAACGGTAACATCACGCACCGCTTTTTTGTTGCGGGCGGCAAACTCAACGGTGTGCCGATTGTGCCATGACTCAATTTGCAACGCTCAAGAAGCAATTTGCTGTAAACTGGACGACGGTACTGGTGGGCTGGAAGGGCCTAGGGGTATTTTCGCCGTGGCCTGCGCGATGGCCTGAATTCCCGCCGCTTCTCTGTGCAGATGAAGTGGCTGCCTATGCAAATGAGCGCCTCGCATCTTCGTCTGATATTGCCGAAGATGACTTGGTGGTGAGCCTTTTGACTCTCAATCTGAACACGGAAAGCCGGGAGGCCATCGCCGATCGCTTGGGGCATCTGTCCGATTTGCGCGGGTGTGATTCTTCGCGAAGTTCGGAAATGGCGAGTGATTCTTCTTGAAGATTTGTTGGGCAATATCCCCAGGAATCCCGTTCGACGGCCTGATTGCATTGACTGAGTTCTGGCGAGAATTTCGGCTTTCCGCCAGACAGCCCGCACGAGGTTCAAAGGAGGGGGAACACGGTCGGTCCCGCCGACTACTATGAGGAGAGCTCCTATCAAAGGTTAGTGTCTCGGCACGAGGCGTGGATCGAGCGAGAGAAAAGGCTTCTTTGCTCGTCCAACGCCCCTTGATGGGGAAGAAAACGGGGGCGACGAGAGAAGGTGGTTGAAATGGTGTCAGGAGCCGTTATTGAGGGGAGGCCAAGGATCATGGCCGCGACGCTTACGTTCTTTGATGCTTATCAGGCAGGTGTGTTATAGTCGCGCCTTTCGCCGATCTTCGCGCGACTGGAAACCAATGGCCGTGTTTTTCCCTTTGCCGGAGGACTGCTCCTAGCCGCCCAATTGGCTCATTAATACCACTCCCGCTTCGGGATGCTGCGCGGCTTTCTCCGCAAGGCACGTTTCCAGCAACTCGTCGAGGGCCACAGAGTCGAAGACCGGACGAAGAGCGGGAAGCAATGTGCCGGCCGCCGAGCCCATCAGACAGGGGTAGAACGCGCCGTCGGAGGCGATCCGGATGCGGTCGCAGCGGGCGCAGAACGGCTCGCTCATCGGCGCGATCAGCCCGATGGTCGCCTGCCGACCGTCGCTGAGCCGAACGGAGAATCGCTGGGCCGAATCGGCGCCGGCCGGCAAGCGTGTCCACGAAGCGACCGTTTCGGCCAGCCGTTGGCGAATGTCGTCCACGCCGACGAATCGCTCCGACCAGCGGTCGGCCAGCGGTCCCATCGGCATCAACTCGATGAAGCGGATTTCGACGCCGTGACTGCCGGCGAATTGGACGAGCGAGGGAATCTCGTCGTCATTGATCCCCCGCAAGACGACCGTATTGAGCTTGACCGGCGTGAGCCCGGCGGCTTGGGCGGCCTCGATGCCGGCCAGCACGCGGTTGACGCCATCGACGCCCGTAATGCGGGCAAAAGTGTGCGGCGAAAGCGAATCCAGGCTGATGTTCATGCGCCGCAGTCCGGCATCGGCCAGAGCGGCGGCGTGGTCGGCCAACGACATCCCGCCGGTGGTCATGGTCAGCTCGCCCAAGCCTTCAATGGCCGCCAACCGCCGGACGATCTCCAGCAAGCCAGGCCGCGTCATCGGCTCACCGCCGGTGAGCCGCACCTTCGTCAGTCCGTGACGCTCGACCAGATGGCGCACCAAGGAGAGGATTTCGTCCGCGATCAGCGTTCAACTCGCCGCATTGGCTCTCCGCCGCCTCCGGGCGGCAATAGCAACAATGCATCGCGCAGGCCGGCGTTATCGACAGCCGCAGATACGAAACCGTTCGTCCTAGAGAGTCGGAAAGCATGGCGCGCCGGTCCCCTCTCCGGGCACCGACCGAAGGTTAGTCGGAGAGGGCCAGGGTGAGGGCGATTGGCAAGTGGGGCGTCTCTTGCTCCCGCTGGGATCAATTCAGTCTATCCGGCCCAGGTCGCGTGTCAATGAACATCGAGCCCGTTGACGACAAAGATCGCGTGTTCGAGCGTTTTGAGGATTTCTTCCAGGTATTCGGCAACGGCCCGCGTGCTGCCGGGGAGTGCGTAAATCAGTGTGCGGCCCGCCGCGCCGGCGATCGAGCGGCTGAGCAGGGCGTGCGGGTTGCCGTCGCCATACTTGAGACGGATATGTTCCATGACGCCGGGGATCAGCCGATCGCACACGCCGGCAACCGTTTCGGGCGTCGTGTCGCGCGGGCCAAGGCCCGTTCCGCCGATGGTGAACACGACGTCAACGCCGTTCTGCCTGGCAGCAAGCAAATGCGATCGGAGTTGCTCCGGATCGTCGGGCACAAGTGCCGTCTCGAAGTGCGCCGGCCGCGATTTCTGCGCCGCGAACGCTTCCAAGAGTTCTCGGACGCGCGGCCCCGATCGGTCTTCATAGTGGCCGGCGGCCGCCCGATCGCTCACCGTGATGACCAGGAAGCGGAGGACCCGCGGCGCGTGCTGGCCGCGTTCGCCTGATCGAACGATGCCGCCTTGCAACACGCGGGCGAATACGCCCTTGATGGGCATCACGCACTTGCCGATCTCCTGGAAGATCGTGCAGCCGTCGCCGTGGCATCGCTTGCCGATCTGCGTGACCTCGAGATCGATCTCTTCGAAGCGGAGGCGGTCGAGTATGCGCCATGTCGTCGGCGTCGATCCCGCGGACCGTCAGATTCTCGCCGAACTCGCCGGGCCGGATTTCCCGCTCGATCTGCCGGGCGAAACTTTCAATGCTCTCGATGCCGAGCAAGCTCACTTGTCGCTGCCACGCTCCGGCGTGCGCGTCGCCGCGGATGCCCAAGTGATCGACAAGGACCTCCGGCACGGGCCGTTTGACGACGCCCTTCTTTTCCGACACGTTCACGGAGACAATTTCAATCGGCAGGGACATCGCGTTTCACTTTCTCGACGAGTGAAATCTGCTCGATCCGCATTTCGGAATCCACCGCCTTGCACATGTCGTAAACGGCCAGCAAGGCCACGCTCACGGCGGTGAGGGCTTCCATTTCCACGCCGGTCCGCCCGACGCAGACCACTTCGCTGGCGGCCGTGACGCCGCGATCCGTCAATTGCAATTGTACGTTGACCTTGTCGAGAACCAATGGGTGGCAGAGCGGGATCAGTTCGCCGGTCCGCTTGGCGGCCTGAATGCCGGCGATCTGGGCGACCGTCAACACGTCGCCCTTGGCGATCTGGTTTTCGCGGATCAGCGCCCGCGTGGTGGGCGACAAGGCGATCGTGCCGACCGCCCGGGCCGTGCGGTGCTGCGGCGTCTTCCCGCTGACATCGACCATCTTGGCCCGGCCCTGGCTGTCCACGTGCGAGAATTGGCTCATGGCGACCACCATCAAGAGGGGACACGTCGCGATCCCGTCGTCGGCGTTGCGTCGCGATCGATCGCGGCGTCTTATCATCCGTCGGTGCGCTCGATCTGGCAAGCGGCTGGGGCTAGCAAGGCCCAACAAGACAGGAGAAGACAACTACCCAATGCAGTTCCGCGAAACCGCTTCGGCTTAGGGTTGTCAAGCGAAACGGGCCGTCCCGAAGGGCGACCCGCTGTGTATGGCTTCTTTTTTTCGCCGGCAGATTACGCCGCCCGCTTCCGCCGCCGCCACGCGTAAAACAACATGCTAGCAGCGCCCATGGAACATAGGACAAGGCTCGATGGTTCAGGCGTTGCTAAGGTGAGTAGATAGGGAGTCCCATAATCTCCGGCGGGATTCGTGCCAGTGCCCGTGATCCAGCCGTTATCATTAATGGACTGTGCTACGGCGAGGTTCCAGCCTGATGATGAGACTAGGCTGTTCAAATCTGTCATGGTTCCGTTAGCGTAAATGAATGCGTGGTCCACCCGGTTTGAGTCGTCGGAAAAGCCGACAATAGTGCCGGCGTCGTTAATGCCAAATGCGACGGTGTAGTTCCCACCGAACGTCCCAAGATCGGTTAAGGTGCCGTTATTGTAAAGGAAAGCGTGTGCGTAACTGTCGCCAGAGCCGGTACACTGCCCAACGATTTGCCCGGACGCGTTGATGCCATAGGGGAAGCTCTCGTTGTAGGACCCGGAAAGCATCGGGAGGACGGTCGCGGTGCTCCCTCCGCTATAGACGAACGCCTGTCTGTTCCCCGCGGTCGAATAGCAGTCGCCCACGACAACTCCGCTACTGTTGATGGCCGTGACATCGACTGCCCTGGTGTATTGCGATGGAAAAGCGCACAGATCGGTCACCGGCCCCCCGTTGTTGCTGAGGAACGCGCCGTGGCCGCCGGTCCAGGTGCCGGCGATCAGATTATTGTTGTTAATTGCGTTAGCGGAGAGTTGCGTCCCACTAGGAGTCAGGTCTGTGTATGTGCCGTTGGAATAGAGGAAGCCGTGAGTGTCAGAGGCAGCATCTTGAAAGCTGCCTACCACATTTCCACTGTCGTTGATGCCAATTCCATATGCGAAGGAGGGAACGTACGGCGGGGAGGGCGGCGTAAGAGTCACCATGGTTTTGGTGCTATAGGTATACAGGAAGGCGTTAGTGGATATGTACTGTCCGAAGCGGATGAGTTCGTAGTCGCCTACCACGTCGCCGTTTGAATCGAGACCAATTGGATTGATTTGGGTTGCGGTGTCACCCTTGGGAAGGCCTACGGGCGAGCCAAGGTCGATGACCGTATACTGGGGAGGCCCGCCGAAAGCGGTCGACTGAAGAACCAACAGACACAGGACAAGGTGGCAAAACGTAGTTCTCATGTTGCACCCCCCTTCGGATTGACTGGACAACGGCTGGACCGACAACGATTCAGCAGGCTCAAACGCGGGTGCCCGTATTCTGCATGTTTTTACAAACATGTCCACAATTTGGCGCGTTTTTTTGCAAATCAACTCTGCGTGGGGGATTGGGTTCCCATCTGACAGGTGTGCTGGCTGAGGCGGGCGAACGCCGCGTGCCCGCCACGACCTGAAAGTCGATCGAACCGGCTGGTGAATTAAAGTGGACGAGAGCTGCCACGGGCCGGGCGAACCGGCGGGCCTTCTACTTCGCGGCCATTGTCCGCCGCAGGCTCTTTGCGGCTTCGACCATGTTGCGCAACGTGGCGTGGACCTCCGGCCAGGCACGCGTCTTCAGGCCGCAGTCGGGGTTCACCCACAACATCTCGGCCGGGATCGCCGCTAGCGCTTTTCGCAGCCGGCCGATAATCTCTTCGGTCTCCGGCACGCGCGGGCTGTGGATGTCGTACACGCCCGGGCCAATCTCGTTGGGATACTTGAACTTCACGAAGGCCCTGAGCAGCTCCATGTCGGAACGCGAGGCCTCGATCGAAATCACGTCGGCATCCAGCGCGGCGATCGACTCGATGATGTCGTTGAACTCCGCGTAGCACATGTGGGTGTGGATTTGCGTTTCATCCTGCACGCCGGATGAAGCCAGGCGGAAGGCCTCGCCGGCCCACTTCAAATACTCGGCCCACTCGGCGCGGCGGAGCGGCAGGCCTTCGCGGAAGGCCGGCTCGTCGATCTGAATGACGCCGATGTCGGCCGCTTCGAGGTCGGACACTTCGTCGCGAACGGCAAGCGCGATTTGAAAGGCCGTGTCGCGCCGCGGTTGGTCGTCGCGCACGAACGACCACTGGAGAATCGTGACCGGTCCGGTGAGCATGCCCTTCATCGGCCGCGGCGTAAGCGATCGGGCGTATTGCGACCAGCGCACGGTGATCGGCCGCGGGCGGACCACGTCGCCGAAGATGATCGGCGGCTTCACGCAGCGCGTGCCGAAGCTTTGCACCCAGCCGTTGGCCGTGAAGGCAAAGCCGTCGAGTTGCTCGCTGAAATACTCGACCATGTCGGCCCGCTCGATCTCGCCGTGCACGAGCACGTCGAGGCCGATCTCCTCTTGAAACCGCACCGTCCGCTCAATCTCCTCGCGGCAAAAGCTTTCGTACTGCGCGGGCGACCACTTGCCCTTCTTCATCGCGGCCCGGGCGCGGCGGGCCTCGCTGGTCTGCGGAAACGAACCGATCGTCGTGGTGGGAAGCAGGGGCAGCGCCAGGCGGCGCCGCTGTGCGTCTCGCCGCTGGGGAAACGGATGCGGGCGGCGAAACATCGCCTCGCTGACACGGGCCAATCGCTGCTGAACGGCCGGATTGTGAATGCGCGGCGACTTCGCGCGACCGGCCACGGCCGCCCGGCTGGCCGCCAGCTCGTCGGCCACCGCGGCCGGCCCGCGATTGACCGCGCGGGTGAGAATCGCCACCTCTTCCAGCTTCTGCCTGGCGAAGGCCATCCAGCCCTTAAGCTCCGCATCGAGCGACGGCTCGTCGTCGAGGTTCATCGGGCAGTGCAGCAGCGAGCACGAAGGGGCCACGACGATCCGCTCCGGGCCAAGCTTGTCCGCCGCCTCGTCCACCAGCTTCAGCGTCTGCTCCAGGTCGTTCCGCCACACGTTGCGGCCATCGACGACGCCCAACGAGAGCGTCATTCCCGCCGGAACGAGTTGCAAGGCACGGTCCAATTGCAACGGCGCCCGGACCAGGTCGAGGTGAACCGCAGCCACCGGCAGCCGCAGCACCGCCTCCAGATTGTCGCGCAAATCGCCGAAATACGTGGTCAGACAAATCCTGATCGGTTCCGCGGCCGACGTCAGCCCTGCGCAGGCCGACTCCAACGCTTCCATCGCCTCCTTGGGCAAATCGAGGGCCAGCACCGGCTCGTCGATCTGCACCCAGTCGGCCCCGGCGTGGGCCAGCCGGCAAAGGATTTCCTTGTAGAGAGGCAGAATCTTGCGCAGCAGCAACAGCGATTTCACCTTCGGCCCGCGGCATTTTCCCAGCCACAGAAAACTCAACGGCCCGAGCAGCACCGGCCGCGTGTGAATTCCCAGCGCGGCCGCCTCAAGAAAATGATCGACCGGCTTGGTCGAGGCAAGCCGGAAGTTCATGCCGGCCTCGAACTCGGGAACGATGTAGTGGTAGTTCGTGTCGAACCACTTCGTCATGTCCATGGGCGGGATTTCGGCCGTTCCGCGGGCCATGGCGAAGTAAGTCGCCGAGCCGACCGTATCGCCTGACCAGTTGAATCGCGCAGGCACCGCGCCGAGCATGGCGGACGTGTCGAGCACGTGGTCGTAGAGCGAGAAGTCGTTGGAAGGAATGTGCTCGATTCCGAGCGACTGCTGCAATTGCCAATGCCGGCGGCGGAGGCCCGCCGTGGCGACCTGAAGCTCCTCGGGATCGAGGGTCCCCTGCCAGAATTCTTCAATCGCCCGTTTCAACTCGCGTCGAGCGCCGATGCGAGGAAAGCCAAGATTCGCGGCAATCGCCATCGAGGGTGCTCCTATGCCGGTGCAAAGGTAGGGAATGGTACGGTCGAGGGGGGCGACTGTCAAGGCGGGCTGTTTCGACGTATGGGACCTTTAAACAACTTTCGACCAAACGAGTTCCCCTATCGCGGCTGTCTTATTACAATGACAAGATGTTGAAAAGCGCGAGGTACAGACGATGCACCCGACGATCGCAAAGCTGACTGCCGCGGGAACCGTTGTGACCGACGGGGCCTGGGGCACGCAACTCCAGGAGCGCGGATTGCCGCTGGGGGCGTGCCCGGACCAGTGGAACCTCATCGAGCCCGCCAAGGTCGAGGAGGTCGCCCGCAGTTATATCGACGCCGGCAGCCAGGTGATCCTGACGAACACCTTCGGCGCCAATCGCTTCATCCTGGCGCGGCACAACCTGGCCGGGAAGGTCGCCGAGATCAACCGGGCCGGAGTCGAGATTTCGCGGCGAGCCGCCGGCGGCCGGGCGGCCGTGTTTGCGTCGGTCGGCCCCAGCGGCCTGATGCTGATGGCCGGCCAGGTGGACCGGGACGAGCTGAAGGCCGCGTTCGCCGAGCAGGCCCAAGCCATCGCCGAGGCGGGGCGCAAGGCATCGCCGTGGAAACCATGTCGGACCCGGCCGAAGCCAGCCTGGCGGTGGCCGCGGCGCACGAGACGGGCCTGGCCGTGGTGGCGTGCATGACGTTCGACTCGGGCCCGAAGAAGGACCGCACCATGATGGGCACCACGCCCGAGCAGGCCGCCCGGGAATTGACGGCGGCCGGCGCCGATGTGATCGGCTCGAATTGCGGCCACGGCATCGCCGACATGATCGACGTGTGCCGCCGGCTTCGGGCGGCAAGCGACCGGCCTGTTTGGATCAAGGCCAACGCCGGCCTGCCGGAGATCAGCCAGGAGAAGGTTCAGTACCGGCAAACACCCGCCCAGTTCGCGGCTTATGTTCCGCAACTGGTCGAGGCCGGCGCATCGTTCCTGGGTGGCTGCTGCGGCACGACGCCGGAGTTTATCCGGGCAGTCGGGCAGGCCGCGCGAGCGGCCAGGTGATCGTACCCCGCGGCATTACGCCTCGACCAACTCGCGGCTCGGCACGTGCCGCGGAGCGGCCGGCCTGGCCGGCGCCACCGGCAGCGGCGCTGCAGAACGGCAAAGGCGGACATCCGGCCGATCGGCGAGCGATTGATTCCGCTCATAGAATGTGGGCGGCTCGTAGCTGAAACCGGCCGCCAGACGCTGCTGTTCCCGGCGAATTTTCCGCAGTACCCAGCGGGCGCCGAAGACCCCCGCCAGTCGCGACTTCCAGCCGAAAGCGGCGTTCAGGTCCCGCAGCAGGGCCGACATCTTGGCATGCATCGGCGGATTGCCGCGGTAATAGAGCTTCGCCGCGGCGACCACCGCCGAGAATGTCGTGGCCAACTCGCGCGCCTCCCAGGCAAAGCGGTCGCGGACGCGCGGATCGGGATGATTCCTGTGCCGCCGCCAGCCGGCCAGCGTGGTGCGGACGATCCGCACGGTGCTCGGCCCGTTGACCTGGAAATCGCGGTCGAACGCCTGAAGCATGAACTCCGCCGTCTGCCGGTCGTCGAGGTGCGGATGCCGGTAATTGAGGATCAATTGTCCGTGGATGTCGCTGAGGTGATACTCGCTCTCGTCCTTCATCAGGCCCTTGGCCGAGAGTTCCGCGTGCAACGGTGTGCCGGGAATCGGCGTATAGAGCATGAACTGATGGAAGTCGGTGTCGTGCCGAGCGGCGTGCTCGATGGCCTCGCCCAGGTTCTCGGGCGTGTGGTTCTCCAGGCCGATGATCGTCGAGCCGAGCACGCGGATGCCGTTGGATTGCAGCTCGCGCACCAGCTCGAAGGTATCGATGCCGGAGAGCTTCGCGTACTGACTGTTGCGGCCCTCGATGCCCATCCACACCCACGAAACGCCCATGCGGATGAGTTGGTCGATGGTATACGAGCGGAGCACGTTGGCCGAGCTGAACACATAGAGCGACCACGACTTGCCGTGCTGCTCCATGAGTTCCAGCAGGCGGAGGGCCCGCTTGCGATGGAAGAGGAAGTTTTCGTCCATCATGAAGAACGAGCGGACGCCCATCGTGTCGGCGATTTGGCGCATGACGTGGAACAACTCGTCGCCGGTCTCGTAGAAGTTGACCGACTTGCCCTTGCCGCCGAACATGGCCGAGGTGGAGCAGAAGTTGCAGCCCAGCGGGCAACCGACGGAGGGAATGATGGTGGCGGCTACGTCGCCGCGGCGCTCCTTCGGATTCACGCCCATGTTCCGCGTGCCGAAACCCGAGGTGATCATCGGGTGGCGCAGCGGGCGGTCCTCGTTTTCGCCCAGGAAGCGGCGGAACCAGCGAACGCCCTCGCCACGAATGATATGATCGGCGTCGATCCGCTCGTGCAGGTCGGGAACGTTGGCGATGTGCCCGCCGATGACGATTGTCGCCTTGGGCAGGTACTGCCGAATGAGCTCGCACATCTTCTTCACTTTGAAGATATTCGGAATGATCGACGAGATGCCGACGACGTCGTACTCGTGCGTGCGAATCTCCTCGATGAAGCGGTCGAGCGTGGGGAAGTCCAGAAGCGCGCAAGGGGCCTCGATGTTCGCCTGAATCATCATCAGGCCCCAACTGCGGTGGAACATTCGCAGCGAGAACGCGCCCTGCGTTCGCGTGACCTGGTTATGGTAGAGTTCCATCGGATTCAGTCGCCGGCTGCCGTACTCGTCGTCTTGGCCATAAGGCCCAAAGACGCTGCACAAGAGAACTCGCGCGTGCGCTCCGGCCGGATGCCTGGCTTGCGAATGTTGATGGGAACCTTCGATCGGAACATGATTGATCTTCACAGCAACGGCACTCCCCGGGTGTACTAAGGTTTTTACGAGTTTTTGTATTATAGGTCTTGTCGCCATGGCCCCAATGGCCACTGCGTATCCATTGTGTAATAGGTGGGTAATAATTCCGCATGTCAGCGCAAGAGGAGGGTGGCGGGGACGCTGAGGGGCTGCGAATTTTTCGTGGCGTGCGTGAAACGCACCAAAAGCGGCGGTGCATAGCGAGTTTCACGCATCATGCGGATCTTGGCAACGACGGCGCAACCCCGAAGAACTGACAGGCTCCGAGGGCCCTATTGCGGCGGGTACCGCCACCTCGGCCGGTCCGTAGGGTCCGCCGTGCGGACCGTTGTTGACGGCAAGGCCCGGCGTGATATGGTCCGCGTGGCGGACCCAACCACTAGCGTCAACGCGGCATCTTGCCGCGTAGACTACTCCTGGTTCGCAGCTTCGAGCACCGTCATGGACTGGCGGCGTCATTGCAAAGCAAGGCCACGGGAAACTCCGAGAGCACGCCGGCCAGCGACAATACCAAACCATCCGGCTCGTGGGTTTGCCCCGTGAAAACGTTCCGTAAGGCGGACGACGCCGGCTCATCCAGCAGAACGCGAGTGTCTTCCCAAATCGCCGGCCCAAGCGGCGCAGGGGGCCACCAGACCGTGCGGCGGCAACGGCGTCAACTGGGCAATCCACCGAGGGACAATGACGATCGCCATCGGCGCGGCCGCTCCCGGCGCAGCCGCCAATCGCCGGGCGAACGCGCAGACGTGCTTCGCCCGCGATCCCTGACACTCCAAAGGAACATACGCGCCCGACCGGAAGAGATCGGCATGCTGCCCGCGGAACCGGAGCGTCCGCCACGTGACGAAGAGCTTCGTGCAATCGTCGCGCAGGATTCTGCGCGAGCCGGCTCGCCACCGAAAGCAACGACTGCCCGCGGCGGCCAATATCTTTTTGCAGCCGCGCCAGCAACTTCCGATGGCCGGAAAAATCAACCGGCCGGCGATTGTCGGGATCGACCAGGCTGAAGTCCCAAACCTCCTGGCCGTCGTAGATGTCGGGCACGCCGGGCGAAGTCAGCTTCAGCAGCGTCTGCCCCAGCGCGCTGTAGAGGCCCCAATTCAGCACTTGTTCGTGAAAACGCTCGAACTCCGGCAGGAAGCGGTTTTTGGCGCGATCGTCGAGCACGGCCGTCACAAACTCGCGGACGGCGGCGTCGTATTCCGGATCGGGATTGATCCAACTCGTGTGAACCTTCGCCTCGTGCGTGGCTTTCTCCATGTAGGCCCGCAGGCGGTCGGCCAGTTCGCCCAGCGCCTTCGCCGCGCGGGGGCAGTCAGCGGCCACACGCCCGCCAGCGTCTGGTAGAACAGATACTCGTCGTTGCGGCTCGGAGCCGGCTGGCCGTCCACCTCGCGATGGTGCCGGCGATTCAGCCGCGCCCAGCGGCCCACCGTTCTTCGCCACAGATGCGGAACCTCCGACAAGATGTTGATCCGCGCCCGCACGTCTTCGCTTCGTTTCGTGTCGTGGGTGGTCGTGGCCAGCAGCGAACGCGGCCGCGCCGCTTGCCGGGCCAGGTTGTGACGATGGAACTCCTCGATGCTGGTCATGCCGCGGGCCGGATCGCCGCCCACCTCGTTCAGCGACGCCAGCGGGAAGTAGCGGTAGAAGGCCGTGTCCTCCACGCCTTTGGCCATCACGGGGCTGGTCACCTGCTGGAAGCGGCCCACGAACAACGCCCGCTCGCGGCGACCGGCGTCGTCCAACTCGGGTGGGCGTTCCAGCAGCAGCACGTCGCGGATAAAGTCGAAGATGGCGGCGTCGATGGCCGGATTGCGCCGCTTCGCCTGCGCCGCCGCCCGGGCCACGACCTGGCGGTCGCGATCCGAGACCTTGTTCTCGCCGATGTACGTCCGGTAGACGGGAAAGCAGGCCAGGATCTCGCGCAGCGCGCCGTGCAACGAATTGAGCGTGAAGTCGCGCGTGCGCCGGTGCTGCTCGGAAAGGCGATTGAGCCGAAGGGCCAGCAAGTGCAAGTCGCTCGACATGGCCACGCGGAGGATCAGGAGCTTCGACTGATAGGCCACTTCGCGAAAGTTGGGCCGCTGCTCGATGAAGCGGCAATAGAACTTCACCAGCTCGGCCAGCCCCGACGGATCGACGAACAGTCCATTCACCACGTTCATGAAGTCGTAGCCCGTGGTGCCGGCCAGCAGCCACTCGGCGGGCAACGCCTCTTCGGCACCGAGAATCTTCTCCACGAGCACGTAGAGCGGAAGCGGGGCGTCGTTGCGGGCCACCATCGCCGCCACCCGGGCCATGAACTCCGGCTCCACTTCGCTCCACGCCGGCGGCTGAGAGCCGTTTGCCCCTGCGGCCTTTGCATCGCCCGCGGGCGGCCTCGCCTTCCAATCCTCGTACAGTCGCCTGCCGAGGCTCGCGCAGATACCCATCCTGGAGCCGCCGCAAGTACTCCGCCGGATCGTACAGCCCGTCGATGTGGTCGATGCGCAGTCCGTCCAGGCTGCCGTCGGCCAACAGTTCAAACGCGAGGCGGTGGCTTTCGGCGAAAACGGCCGGGTCCTCCATGCACACGGCCGCCAGTTCGTGAATGTCGAAGAACCGCCGATAGTTGATCTCGTCGGCGGCCGCCTTCCAATGCGAAAGCCGATAGGCCTGGGCGTCCAGCAGCTTGTCCAGCGCGTCGAAGCTGTGCAGATCGTCGGGCGTTCCGTTGAAATCCTCCACGTTCCGGCCGATAAAATCCGCAATCGTTGCCGCCTTCTCCGCCAACTTGCGGAGCCGTCCCTTGATCACCTCCTTCTCCCGCTGCCGCTCGGCGATCGAAGCGGACTCGATTTGCGTGCGCTCGGGCAGGTGTTCCAAAGCCGTCACGATGCTCTCCAACTCGCGCAGGTCCTCGGAATCTGCCGGCAGGGCCTCCTTCAACGCTTCGAGCCGGTGGGTGAGGATGGTATGATAGCTCCGCGGGTCCAACGGCAAGTTCCGGTCGAAGTAGGCCAGCCGGAACGCCCCGTCGTGAAACTCCAATTTCAGCTCGCCCGATTCGAGCACTTGCCCATATTGATCGCCGAGGATCGGAAGAAGGATCTTGTTCCGCAGGCCCTCTTTCAACGGGTGCCAGTCGATGTCAAAAAACGCGGCGTACGGCGAAGCGGGCCCGTTCTCCAGCACGTCGTGCCACCAGGCGTTTTCAGAGGGAGCGGCGCTCATGTGGTTGGGAACCATATCCAGGAGTTGCCCCATCCGCGCGCCCGTGCAGTGCCTCAACCATCGCCCGGTAATCTTGCGGGCGGCCCAATTGGGGGTTCAGTTGGCCATAGTCGACCACCGCGTAGCCGTGGGCGGCTGCCCGAGAGGCTTTTCAGATAGGGCGAGGCGTAAAGGTGAGTGATCCCCAGGTCCGCAAGGTAGGGCGCCACCGCCGCCGCATCGCGAAACGTCATCTTCTCCCTGTCGAACTGGAGGCGATAAGTGGCCACGGGGTGGCAGAACCGGCTGCACGCCGTTTGCGCCACGGCCTCCGCAATCGGTTCGACCAGTGGGGAGAAGTCGCCCATTTCCGCCTCCGCCGCCGAAGATCAGCAACTCGTACGGAAGTATTTCCTTTCGCACGTCGCCCGCCGCGCGGGCCCCTCCATATCGGACGTCCTCCGTGCTAAGCAACAGCTTCCGCCGGCCAAGCTCGATCGCGGCGATCGACGCTCGCTGCGAAGCGAGATTGGCAACGGCCGACACCCCTTGCTCGCCGCCGCGATCGAGCAACAGCAGGCTGGGCGGGCGCGGCGAATCCTCGCCGCCGGAGCCGGTCGCCAGCCGGGCCCTCGTGCTGCGCCGATCGCGGAGCGCCGGCCACTGCCGCCGCGCGGCCAGAAGGTCGGCATAAAGCTGCCGCAGTTCCGCGTGCAACGAACCCTCCGGCCAACTCCAGGTCAGTTTCGCCGCCGCAAACGTCTCGGTCGCCTGCGGATCCGGCAGTTCGAGCTTCCAGTCGAACCCGAGCGCGGCGAACTCCCCGCGCCGACCGCGCCACACGGCCTCGATCAACGCCGGATCGCCAAACGAGGAGAAGAACGGAAACGGCCGGCGCTCGCCGTATTCCTCGCCCATGAATAAAAGCGGCACACACGGCGACAACAGAAGCAAGCCGCACGCCAATCGCTGGGCCTCGGGCGGAAGAAGCGTGCCGAAACGATCTCCCCGGGCACGATTGCCCACCTGATCGTGATTTTGCACGCACACGACGAAGCGCGTGCGGTCGATCGCCCCCACGCGGTTGCCGTGGCGGCGGCGGCGGAATTCGCTGTAGCAACCGTCGTAGACGAACACGTCGTTCAGGGCCTTGGCCAGCGCGGCCGGCCGGCCGAAATCGGCGTAATAGCCGTCGCGCTCGCCGGTCAGCAGCGTGTGAACGCTGTGGTGGAAGTCATCGCTCCAGACGCCACTGAGCCCGTAGCCGCCCAACTCGACGGGCCGAACGAGTCGCGCATCATTCTGGTTGCTCTCCGCAATCACGTGAACGATGCGAGCGGCGCGCGAGGCCTCGCACTGGGCGGCGCGTTGGATGTCGGCCAGGATGTGCTGCGCGCCGAAATCATAGATCGCGTGAACCGCATCGAGCCGCAGGCCGTCGACGTGGAAATCGCGGATCCACATGCGAACGTTGTCGATCATGAACTGCCGCACCGGATCGCTGTCTGGCCCGTCATAATTGATCGCCATGCCCCAGGGCGTGCGGTAGCGATCGGTGAAATAGGGGCCGTACCGGCCGTGGTAGTTGCCTTCCGGGCCCAAGTGGTTGTAAACCACGTCGAGCAGCACCGCCAGGCCATGACGATGGGCCGCGTTGACAAGCCGCTGCAGCGCCCGAGGGCCGCCGTAGCTTTGCTGCACGGCGAAAAGGAACACGCCGTCGTAGCCCCAGTTTCGATCGCCGGGAAATTGCGCCACCGGCATCAGTTCGATCGCCGTGACGCCCAGCGATTGAAGTTCCGGCAATCGCGCGGCGACGGCCTGGAACGTTCCCTCGGGCGAAAACGTGCCGACGTGCAGTTCGTAGATCACCAAATCCTCGCCGGCAACGCCGCGCCAGGCGGCGTCCGTCCACTCGTGCAACTCGGGAAAGAACAGGGCGGACGGCTGATGCACGCCGTCCGGCTGCCAACGCGACGCCGGATCGGGATACTCGCGGCCATCGGCCAGCTTGTAGGCGTATCGCAGGCCCTCCGGCGCATCGGGCTGCCGATGGACGAAGTATCCGCAGTCCTCCGCGGCCATCTCGGTTTCCCGGCGACCGCCCGAGGGGAAGGTGACCAACGACACCGCATCGCACAGCGGCGCCCAGATGCGCCAGACGACGCTGCCGTCGCCTCGGCGCAATGCGCCCTGCGGAGGAGAGTCGGCCTCGTACTGCATACTTTCCCCCCGTTTGCCTCCGGGCTATTGCCGCTTGTATACAATTATCGCAAGGGGCGCAGCGTTGGCAAGCAGAGGAACCAGAGACGATGGAAGCCGCTGATCCATTCTGCCTGTTCGATTGCAGCTTGATCCGCTGCGCGACGGGCCGCGTCTGCTCGAACCTGCGCGAGTTGCTCGAAGCGATCCGCACCGTTCCCGCTGCGGTGATCGAGCATCACATGATGCGCTGCGCGTTGGAAGACCATTTCCAACTGCACGAATTTCCCAACGATCTGGCCCGCTGGTGTTGGACTGCGCTGCGCGACAATGTGCTGGGCGAAGAGCTCGCCCTGATCGACCCTTACCAGCCGCAGACCATGCGCAGCCTGCGGGAGTCGTTGGTCGGCGTGATTGAAGATCGCCTGTGGGGCATCGATTACATCCCCTGGTGCCAGTCCGGCCTGGCCCTGCACCTGATCGAATCGCGTTTGATCGCCTACGACACGCGCGAGCGGGTTTCCAGCCCCGCGGCGCTGTTGGAGGCCATCGAGCGTATGTCGCTGCGGTCGATCTTCTATCACGTTCACGAGGCGCGGCGGCGCACGGGCGGCCAAAGCGACGATTTCTCGCTGTGGCTCGAACGATCCGGCGCCGAACCCTCGCTGGTGAGCACGCTGCGCGAGATCGATTTCTATTTCCTCAATCTCAGCCAACTGCGCCAGGCCATCATCGACGCATTTCAGCATTACGTGGCCGAAGCCCCGCCCGTGCCGAGGACCGCCGTATGAGGCTCTTGGATCGCTACGAGGAGATCGTGGGCCACTTGGAGGTCGAGCGGCTGCGCCGCCTGGCCGAACGGCTGGCAGGCAAGCGGATCGTGCACGTCAACTCGACGCGAAGCGGTGGCGGCGTGGCCGAGATTCTCGGTTGGATGATTCCCTTGATGGCCGAACTGGGCATCGACGCCCACTGGGAAGTGATCGCCGGCTCGTCCGATTTCTACCGCGTTACGAAGGCCTTCCACAACGGGTTGCAGGGGCTGCCCGTGTCGTTGAAAAAAAGTGATTTCGGCTTGCATTACGAAGTGAACCGGGAGAACGCCCAGCGGTTGAACCTCCAGGCCGACATCGTCTTCGTGCACGATCCCCAGCCGGTTTACCTGCCCGAGTTTACGCCGTCGGGCCAGGTGGGGCGTTGGATCTGGCGATGCCACATCGATGCCTCGCGACCGGATCGTACCGTGTGGAAATACTTGGAGGCGGCCCTTTCCCACTACCGCGCGACGATCTTCTCCATGCCCGCCTTCACGCGTTCGCTGGCCTGCCCGATGTTCATCATCCCCCCTTCCATCGACCCGTTGTCCGACAAGAACTGCGCCATTCCCGAAGCTGAGCGGCTCGCCACCCTGGCCGAGCTCGGCATCGACCCGGAGCGGCCGCTGTTGGTGCAAGTGTCGCGGTTCGATCGGTTCAAGGACCCCTTGGGCGTGATTGCCGCCTATCGCCTGTTGAAGTCCTATTATCCCGCCTTGCAGTTGGCATTGGCCGGCGGTCCGGCCGACGATGATCCCGAAGGGGCCGCCGTCTTGACCGAGGTCTTGGATCAGGCGGGCGGCGACAGCGACTTGAAGGTGCTGATGCTGCCTCCCAATTCCCACCGCGCGATCAATGCCTTGCAGCGCTCCGCGACGGTGGTGCTCCAAAAATCGCTGAAGGAGGGCTTTGGGCTCACCGTGACCGAGGCCCTCTGGAAGGGCAAACCGGTCGTCGGCGGCGCTTGTGGTGGAATCGCCTTGCAAGTGCACGACTATCAGACCGGTTTCCTGGTGCATTCGCCGGCCGGGGCCGCCTACCGAATCCGCTACTTGCTGCGCTACGCCGAGAAGCGGCTGAAGATGGGTCGCACCGCACACGAGTTCGTGCGAGAGCACTTTCTGCTGACGCGCAATCTTCGCGACTACCTGACGATGCTCCTCTGCCTCGATCACCCCGAACCGGGGACGATTGTCGTATGAAACCCGCGGACCTATGGAGTATTGACCATGATTGATTTCCTGATCTTGCTCGTCGTGGCCGGTGTTTGCGGAATGCTCGCCCAGGCCATCACCGGCTATTCGCACGGCGGCTGCCTGGTGTCGATCGTGCTGGGCTTCATTGGCGCGCTGCTTGGCACCTGGTTGGCCCGAGTTATGGGCCTGCCCGAACTGTTCACGCTCCAGGTCGGCGGCCACGGTTTTCCCGTGATCTGGTCGATCATCGGCGGCGCGCTGTTTGTGGCCGTGCTGGGCCTGCTCACGACCCGGCGGTGGCGCCCGCCGTGATGTAGAAGCGGCATTCTGCCCCGTCTACTTACCTTCGGACCGCTAACCTAAAGATTCAATCTCGCTGGTCTCCCCCTCGCTCAGCCGAAAGGTGCCGGCGCCGATAATGCCGGAAACCTGTGCGGCACTGCGACCGCCGACGATGGCGCCCGTTACGGCCGGATGCCGCAGTGTCCAGGCGATGGCCACTTCGCCGGCCGAGCGGCCGTGGCGTGCCCCAACCTGCTTCAATCGCTCCGCGATTGCCAGGTTACGCGTCAGCCGCGGCTCCCGATAGTTGGGGTTCAGACGCCGCCAGTCGTCCGCCGGGAAGTCGGCGATCCGCTGGCGAGTCATCGTGCCGGTCAGCAATCCCGAGGCCATCGGCGAATAGACGATCACGCCGATGCCGTTTTCCTGGCAGAAAGGCAAAATCTCGCCTTCCACCGCCCGGCTCAGCAGCGAGTAGGGCGGCTGGAGCGACGAGATGGGCGCGATCCGCTGCACGCGGCACATCTGCGCCACGTCAAAGTTCGAGACGCCCAGATACCGCACCTTGCCTTCCGCTTGAAGTCGCGTCATCGCCTCCCAACCCTCTTCAATCTCCGCCACGGGGTCTGGCCAGTGAATCTGATAGAGATCGATCGCGTCGATCCCCAATCGCCGCAGGCTGGCCTCGCACTCGCGCCGGACCGAATCCGCCTTGAGGCTGCGATAGATCTTCCGCTGCTCATTCCAGAGCATCGAACACTTGGTGAAAACATACGGTTTGCGGGCCATGCCGCGGACCGCCTGCCCGACCAATTCCTCAGAATGGCCCAGTCCATAGACCGCCGCCGTATCGACCCAGTTCATGCCAAGGTTGACGGTGCGCTGGACGGCCTCGATCGCCTGGCGATCTTCCTGCGGCCCCCAGCCAAACTCCCAGTTCCCGCCGCCGATGGCCCAACTGCCGAAGCCGATCGGCGTGATCTGCATATCGGTATTTCCGAGTCGTCGCGTTTCCATGTTTCCCTCCCGGCGAATCGCGGAATGTTGATTCTGACAGAAGTTTACCGATCCGACCGGCGAAAGGCGAGTACCCGCAGGGAACCTGCCGGCACATTGATTTCTTTTGGTCAAAATGGGAAAGTTGTTTAGCCGGCGGGCTTGCCTGCTGCGTTGCTCGGCAGTCCGCCACGGCTTGTATGGGGCTTCGGCCTTGGGTCTTCGTTACAAAGACCGAAGTCCAAAGTCCTAAGACCCAAGCCCTTCATCCTTTCGCCTTCATCAAACGTGCCATCTGCCCGCCCCCCGCTCCCGCTTGACGGGTCGCGCCGCAATCTGCTATTTTGCCCGATATGTCCGTCCGCCGTTCCCTGAGCCTGCCGATTTCGCTGGCGATCGTGATGATCGTCCTGCTGGTGGTGGTGACCGTCTTTTCGGTGGTGCTGGCCGTACGGGTGCGCTCAAAGACCCGAGCTTCTCCGGCCTCTATTGGGCCCTGTTGTCGATCGGCTCGACGTTCATCGTGCTCCTGGTGGTAGGCGTGGTCCTCTACCTGATCCTTTCGATCAAGACAATCAACCTCACCCGCCGGCAGTCGAACTTTATCGATAGCGTCACCCACGAACTGAAATCGCCCATCGCGTCGATGAAGCTTTACCTGCAAACCCTCAGCCGCCACCAGGTCGATCAGCAATTGCAGGCCGATTTCTACCGCTCCATGCTCGAAGACATCGAGCGTCTCGATCATCTGATCAACCAGATGCTCGACGCCGGCCGGCTCGACGCCGAACGCCCCAACGGCGAAGACGAAGACGTCAACCTGGCCCACCTGCTGCGGGCGTGCGCCGCGTCGGTCTGCATGAACTATCGCGTGCCCGCCGACACGGTGCAATTTGACCTCCAGCCGAGCGTCATCTCCGGCCGGCGGACCGATCTCGATATCATCTTCCGCAACCTGATCGACAACGCCGTGAAATACGCCGGCGCGCCGCCGCGCGTGACGGTGAGCCTGCAACCGTCGGCCAACGCCCAGGTGGTGGTGCGAATCACCGACAACGGCCGCGGCATTCCCAAACACCTGCGACGCAAGATTTTTGGCCGCTTCGTCCGGCTGGGCCAGGAACTGGAGCGCGAAAAGCCGGGCACCGGGCTGGGACTCTACATCGCGCGAACGCTGGTCCATCGCCACCACGGCCGGATTCGCGTTCGCGACCCCGAGCAAGGCCCGGGCAGCGTCTTCGAGGTGCAGCTACAATCCAAGTAAGTAGACGCGGCATCTTGCCGCGTCCGTTGAAACCTGAAGCGGCGGGACGCCGCTTCTACTGTCATGACTGCCACCGAACACATTCTGGTCGTCGAAGACGAAGAGCACCTGGCCACGGGCATCAAGTATAACCTCGTGGCCGAGGGATATCGCGTCACGGCCGTCGGCGACGGTCCTTCGGCCCTGAAATTCCTCGAAGAAAACCCCGGCAGCGTCGATTTGGTGATCCTCGACCTCATGCTGCCCGGCATGAGCGGCTACGCGGTGTGCGAGGCCCTGCGGGCGTTCGACATGGACACGCCCGTGCTGATCCTCACCGCCCGCACGCTCACCGAAGACCGCACGCGCGGCTTTGACGTCGGCGCCAATCAGTATCTCACCAAGCCGTTCGACCTCGACGAGTTCCTCAGCCGGGTGAAGAACCTGCTGACGTTCCACGGCCGCGATCGGCGGCAAAGCTGGAAGCTGGCGGGCAAAGTTACCGCCTTCGAGTTCGCCGACGCCAAGATCAACTTCGAGACGTTCGAGGCCACGGTCCGCGGCGAGCCGGTCCGCCTGACGCAGCTCGAAATGACGCTGCTGCGCTATTTCGTCGAGAACGAGGGCCGCGTGATTCCCCGCCGCGAGTTGTTGGAAAACGTGTGGGGCATGCCCGGCACGCTGAACACGCGGGCCCCCGACCAATTCATCCGCCGGCTGCGCAAGACCTTCGAACCAGACCCGGCCCAGCCGCGCCACTTCCTAACCATCCGCGACGCCGGCTACCGCTTCATCGCGAAGCCGGAAGCTGAGCCTTTGCCCACGTAGCGGACGCCAAAAAACCTTACCGCGTACCCTGGGCGATTCCTCCGGGCATTCACGGGAACCCGGTCTCGCGAACACCGCTGTTCCGTCCCCGCTGCTCATTCCAGAACGTCTTCCGCTTCCGGCCCGAGCGTGCCGAACAGTTCCTGGCGTGTGCTTGGATCGCTGCGATCCGCCACTACAACCACCCAGGGCCTTTCTGCGCTGTCCACTTCGATGTCCCACGTGAACTGGGTGCTGGGCGACTTGGCAAGATCAATCTGCCTGGCCGCAGGAGCCTGCTTGACGTTGAAGCCGCGGCAGAAGATATCGTGCTGGCCCGCGCCCTGCGCCGTCACTGCGACCCGAATGCGCTTGTTCTCCTTGTCGACATTTACCAGCCGCGCTTCAAGGTTGATGATGTTGGCCGCCCGCAGATCGAGCGAAAGCCGCCCGCCCAGCACCGCCGCGATGCGTTTTGTGACCGGCCCGCACTTCAGCGTGTAGAGGCTTGAGGGGATCGTCGCGTGGAAGCGGCCGTCGGCGCCCACGGCAATCGCTTGGGCCGCGCCGCCCCGTTCGTCGGCGAGTTGAATCGACCCCGTGCCGCCCGCGTCTGCAACGCCTTCCACCAGCGCCGGCATGGCATAGTAGCTCATCAACCAGAGGAACCGCTCGGTGGGCGCGGTCCAAATTTCCCGGTAGGTCGGGTTGTTGTCGGCGGGCCAATACGGCTGGTCGTTGTGCATGCAGTCCATGCCCACCGGCAGCGCCCCCACGACGTCCTTGAGGCAATAGGCAAAAAGCGGCGGATAATCGTAACCTTCGCCGTACATCAGGCTTTGGCAAAACGGATTGCCGCCGAAGACCCATTGCAGTTGCTTGGCCACCAGGTGCTCGCCCGCCCGATCGCCGCGCAGCCGGGCGGCGGCCGCCAGGGCCAGGGCGTCGGACAAGTGGATGTTGGTGTTCCCGTGGAACAGGTTGTCGGTATAGATGGGAAAAATCCGCAGGCGGAAGTCGTCATTGAGCCGCGTGCCGTCCAAGAACTGCCGCTGCATGACCTCGCGCCGAGCCGCATCGGCTACGGCCGCGATTTCTCCTTTCTGCCAGACCGAGTTGGGAAGCAGATCGTACGGAGCCGACACGCGGCTGCCCCGCTTCAAGAAGTATTCCGAGTGCAGCAGCGCGGCGCCATACCACTCGATCCACTGCGGATGATCCGGCAGCGCGTTGCACAGCGCGGCCAGGGCCAACAGCGGCGATTCCTCGAAGCCCGTATGATAGTTGTGAATCACCGACGTGCGGCCGCTGTTGCTATAGAAAAAGCCCGTCAACGGAATGCCATCCAAAAACCGCTGCTCCTGACATTGGACCAAGAGCCGGCCGAATTGCGCCGCATGGTCCGCACACTCCCGCTGGCCGGTCGCTCGCAGCATGTGGAGCGACGCCAGTGCGCCCCACGAGGCTTCGAGATACGTGGCCCGCGACCATTCCGCGTGCGACTTCAGCGCGGCGTTCCAATCATCCTTTGCCGCCTCCAGGCAGCGTGCGGCCAGTTCCGGCCGGCGCTGGTGCAGCACCTCGGCGGCCTGCGCCTCGACCGCGGCCGTCAGAAAGTTCTCCCAGGGCACGTTCCTCGCCGGCGAAATCACGTCGTCGGGCGTGCCGACCTTGTTGTCCGTGTAGATGCGCATCATGCCCCACGACATGCGGTAGCCGTCGCCAAACCGGGTCTTCAGCAGCCAATCGAGCCCCCATGCCGCCTCATCGATCGCCCGCTCGCGCATCGGCTGATCCTGCTGCCGCAGGTCAAGCTGCCGAACCAGTTCCAGCATGGCGTAGACGGCCATGGCCGTGCGCCAGGTGCCTTGCGACAGATCGCCCGCATCGTGCCAGCCGCCGTTGATGATCTTCTTCAGGTCGCCGCGGACACCCTGCCAGTCCTCGTGGCAGACGCCGTGAATGCCCGGCACGTCGAAACCGCACCGCTCGCAGAAAAAGAAATTGAGCGCCTTGCAGGTCGCCGGCCGCCAGACGTCGGGCCCGATCTCGAAGGGATGGCTCTCCACGCCGGCCGTTCGCAGCACGTATCTGCCCGGCGTTTGCAGTTCGGAAAAATCCAAGACCCGAAACTCGCCCCGCCGATTGTTGAGAGTGACCACGGGCCGCTTGAGCACGGCCGCCGCGGGCTCAGCGGCGCCGGGGTCGTCGGCACGCACGACCTCAAACGTCTCGCCGCTTCCCTGGCCGGCCAGTGCCACTTTCTTCTCGCCGGGCAGATAGCCCTGCGCCATGGCGATCCTTCCGGGGGCCACCGCCCAGCCGTCATAGACCTCCGCGTCCACGCGTTCGATCTCGATGCGGTCGAAGTCGTAGGTCACGATCCCTTCCTCCTCCGGGCCGTGGCCGCGGAGCGGTTGCAGAATCTTGAGAGCGGTGATTTCGTCCCGCTTCAGATTGGGAATCTCCCAGAGCACGTGGTTCCAAACGCCGGGCCGCAAATCGACGACGCAATGCTCGAGCCGGGGAGTGGTGGCATCGGTGACCGCCCCGCGGCATACAAGCCCCAGATTGAACGAAAAGGTCCGCATCGAGCAGGGATGGACGTAGACCCAGAGCGAGAGCCGGTTATAGACCGACCAATCCTGCGGCTCGGCGAACCTGAGCGTGATCCCGCTGCTGCCGCCCTGCGCCGACAAACGATCCCAGTTCGTTCTGGTGCGACCGCAAGTAGTCTTCATCACGGAGCGACGTGGTGAATCGCAATGACCGCCGGCCGTCGATAGCCCGATCTTCGGTATAGCTCATCTTGCCGATGCCGCTGGTCAACCAAGCACCGTCTTGTTCCATGTCGTCGATCAGCCGGGCGTCATAGACCTTTTTGGCCAGGGCACGGTCGTTGAGCGAATGATGCAAGGAAGCCTCCAGCGGGAAAGGAGGCAGCGCCTCCGCCGGCTCCGCGGCCCTGGCCGAGAGCGAAACGAGCAACATCAGAAGGGCGACGACGGCCGGGAAACGGAACGTTGTCATGGGAGGCGGGGAAGCAGGTCGGGGAAGTGAAACCGGACGGAATCGCCAACGGCAGGTCAGAGAGCGATTCTAACGCCGGTACACACACCGGTCAATTAGGGTCAATACTAGCTGCGTCCCCGTCTCGACTCTCTTGATCGGATAACACGACCGGATTGCGCAAAAAAGTAGTTGTAATCTTTTGACGAAAGTGTACAATGGCGTCTCTCCGTGGGGCTGAAAGCAAATTTTCGCCCGGCCGCAGGAACATCGGCGCGTCATTTTCGTCCAAGCGGTAACGACAGGCGTTTGCCGAATCTCCTGCGACAGGACGATGCGGTATCGTATTGCGCGGTTGTCGAACGCGTCTCGTTTCTGAATCCCTTTACTCATGCTGCCCGGGAGTGTGTACCATGAAGCGAAGTCCACTGCTCAACCCGTCGTCGGTGATGAAGAGATCATTCTGGAGCTATTGCGCCGTGTTCCTTGTCGTAGCGGCGTTCGGCGCCAACGCGTTTGCCGGCACCCCTATTTGGGTCAACGTTTATCAAAGCATGGAACAAGGGAATAACGGCGACCTGCTTACCAATGCCGCCATGAACGCCACCAGCTATGGGACCCAGGGGTGGGTATCGACACCGGGCCCGATGTGGGTCTCGACCAACTACCACACGGACCTGCCAAATCCGATCAATTGTGGCGGGACGATCTACAACGGCACCGGCGGCTCGCGGAGTTGGATGTTCAACAATAACATCGAGGGTTGCTACGTTGAATGTAACCTCGCCGGCGGCCACAACAATATCACTTTAGCCTGCTATTACACCACGCTAAGCACGAACGCGGGCGGCTACGACGTTATGGTTATGCAATCTGTGTGGCTGCAAACTTTGGATTGGGCGGACGTTCTTCTGCTACCGCTGGTAAACCCGCCTTTGGCGGGCCTGAACCTTCGTCAAGAAACCCTGTTATCCAACTACCAAGCCACCGGCACCGTGTCAAGTCTCTGGATTAATCCCGGACATACCTACTGGGTCAACATGAAGTATGATGGCGTGGCCGGAGTGGTTTTGCTTGCGGTCTTCGACCCTGCGAACAATTACGCCCAAGTCGGAGGCACGGCCTTCTCCCCTGTCGGATACAACAACTCGCCCAGCACGTTCTATTACGGTCGCCAGGATGAACATGGCAATTTCAATGACCCGACCCAAGCCTACTTCGACCAGATCATGTACGATTATACCAATGGGGCATTTCCGCTCTTGCCGAGCGGTTCCAACGACGTCACTCCCCCGAGCGCGCCGCCGAACGTTCGCGATGGCCTCCCCTGTGGCCTCAACGCCTCGGCGATGGCCATGTACAACATGGAGCAGTCAATGGCGATGTCGTCAACGCAATTGTCGGCCAATTGGGACCCGGCTTGGGACGCCGAAAGCGGAATCAAAGCCTACCAGTACGCCATCGGCACCACGTCCGGCGGAACGAATGTCGTGAATTGGACCACGATCCCCAACCAGTTGGCGGTAACGGCCACGGGGTTGAGCCTGACCAAAAACCAACCCTACTATTTCAGCGTGAGGGCCATCAACGGCGTGGGATATACCGGCGCGGTTACGACTTCCCCCGGGCAGACATACGGACTGACGGAGAGCACGGGTCCAAGCGCACCGGCCGCCGTTCGGGATGGCGGGAGGGACTTGGTTCAGCCCGATATCGATTCTACCTCCAACGCGCATGACCTGTATTCCAACTTCGATCCCGCTACGGACACATTAAGCGGCATCAGCGGCTATCAGTTTTGCATCGGCACCACGCCGGGCGGTAGCGATGCCGTCGCTTGGACGAGTATCCCCGCTCAGGCCAGGACTTGCACAGCCGAGGGCCTCAACCCACCGAACGGATTAGCGACAGGAGTAAGATACTATACCTCCGTAAGGGCCATCAACGGCGTCGGGAGTACCGGCCCGGCCACGACTTCCGACGGCCAGGTAGTTATCGGCCCCGACACCACGCCGCCCAGCGCCCCCCCTCGGTGTGGGATGGCCTCGGCACGAGCGAAACGTCCACCACCGGCTCGACCACCCAACTCTCGGCCAGTTGGACCCGCTCCACGGAGAACACGGGCAGCGGAGTCATGGGCTATCAATTCGCCATTGGCACCACGTCTGGCGGCACCGACGTCTTCAACTGGGGGCCGTCGTCGGCCGTTCCCTATACAGGACCCGTGCAATCCATCACGCAGACGGGCTTGAGCCTCACCTTGGGGAAGACCTACTATATCTCCGTGCGAGGCGTCAATGGAAATTGGCACGTTAGGCGCTGCGACCACTTCGCCTGGCCAAACGATCGTCACCGACACCACTCCGCCCACCGCGCCGCAGGCCGTTCGTGATGGAACGTCGCCAACCGAAATCCCCGTCACCTACTCGAACACGACCTTGTCGGCCAACTGGAACGCCAGCACGGCTCCCGGCGGGAGCGGCATCAGCGGCTACCAATACGCCATCGGCACCTCGGCCGGCGCAACCAACGTTGTGGGTTGGACTTCGGTGGGCAACGTGCTGACCGTGACCAAGACCGGATTGAGCTTGACCTGGGGGCAGACCTACTATTTCACCGTGAAGGCCACCAGCGGAGCAGGCGTGGTAGGCAGCGCCGCGAACTCGCCTGGTATTACCCCGCAAAACGGGACAGGTGGCGACACTCCCACCGCGCCGCCGGCCGTCTACGACGGAACCACCACCGGCGTCGAAACCCCCTACACCACCTCGACCACGCAGTTGTCGGCGAACTGGTCCGCGGCCAGTGATCCGCAGAGCGGCATCACCGGCTACCAGTATGCCATCGGCACCACCGCGGGCGGCACCAATGTCGTCGCTTGGACGTCTCTGGGCAACGTGCTGACGGTGACCCAGACCGGCTTGAGCCTGACCAACGGGCAGAAATACTATTTCAGCGTGAAGGCCATCAACGGCGTGGGAACGATAGGCCCCGCCACGAATTCCCCCGGGCAGACGGTAGACACCACTCCGCCGAGCGCGCCGCCAGCCGTCTACGACGGAACCACCACCGGCGTGGAGGTTTCCTACACGACGTCAACCACGCAGTTGTCGGCCAATTGGAGCGCCAGCACGGACTCGATCAGCGGCATCAGCGGCTACCAGTATGCCATCGGCACTACGGCTGGCGGCACCAACGTGGTCGGCTGGACCTCGGTGGGCAACGTGCTGTCGGTCACCAAGACCGGCTTGAGCCTGACGAACGGGCAGAAATACTATTTCAGCGTGAAGGCCACGGATAACGCGGGTCTGGTCGGCAGCGCCACGAACTCCAGCGGGCAGACGGTAGACACCACTCCGCCGAGCGCGCCGCCGGCCGTCTACGATGGAACCACCACCGGCGTGGAGATTTCCTACACGACCTCGACCACGCAGTTGTCGGCCAATTGGAAGCGCAAGTACGGACTCGATCAGCGGCATCAGCGGCTATCAGTATGCCATCGGCACCACCGCCGGCGGCACCAACGTGGTCGGCTGGACCTCGGTGGGCAACGTGCTGTCGGTCACCAAGACCGGCTTGAGCCTGACCAACGGGCAGAAATACTATTTCAGCGTGAAGGCCACGGATAACGCGGGCCTGGTCGGCAGCGCACGAATTCCCCCGGGCAGACGGTAGACACCACTCCGCCCACCGCGCCGCCGGCCGTCTACGACGGAACCACTACCGGCGTGGAATCCTCGACCACGAGCTCGACCACGCAGTTATCGGCGAACTGGAGCGCCAGTACGGACTCGATCAGCGGCATCAGCGGCTACCAGTATGCCATCGGCACCACGGCCGGCGGCACCAACGTGGTCGGCTGGACCTCGGTGGGCAACGTGCTGTCGGTGACCAAGACGGGCTTGAGCCTGAATGTGGGAACCACCTACTATTTCAGCGTGAAGGCCACGGACAACGCGGGCCTGGTCGGCAGCGCCACGAACTCCTCTGGCTGCACGGTGGTCAGCAGCACCACCACGATCTACTTCCAGGACAACTTCGAGGGCTGGGCCGTGTATGGCGGAGCGTGGAGCTCGTCAACGGCGTGAACAGCAGTCATACGCTGGACACCAGCGCCAACTACGCCGAGGCCGGCGACAAGAGCCTGCAACTTTTCGGCGTCAACACGGCAAACGGAAGCTACAACGCCTACTTGACCGAGAACTTCAGCCCGACGATCTCCGGCGGTATCAACACGCGGTTCTTCCTCTTTCTGCCGACGGGGTATGAAAGCGCGAACACAAACAGCTACCGGCGAGTCTTACGGGTCTTCTGCGGGAACAACCGCGGCCAGTTGTCGGTCATCGGCGGCCTTATTCGCATGGAGGAGGTCGGCGCCTGGGGCGAAGTCCAAACCACCACGCCGATTTCCGAGAACGCCTGGCATTGTGTCGAAATGCACATCGATCCCCCGTCGTCAAGCACGCCGATGCAATTCTGGATCGATGGCGTTAGCGCCGGAACTCTCAACGGCGCCTTCAGCGGCAGCACCGTGTTCACATCGATCGATTTCGGCGATGTGATCCTCGGCGCCGGCTCAGGTAGCAGTTCCACGTTCTATCTCGATGAACTGGTGGTTGCCAACTCCTATATTGGAACCACGATCCAGTCTCCGGTAACCTATTTCAGCGATACCTTCGAGAACTGGACCGTGTATGGCGGGGCGTGGAGCACCGTCACCGGCATCAACAGCAGTCATACGCTGAACACGAGCACCACCGAGGCCGCGGCCGGCACGCACAGCCTGGAGCTTACCGGCTACGACATTGTGGGACAATCCAGCGGCGCCTACTTGACGAAGAACTTCAGTCCCACGATTACGAGCGATATCTACGTGCGGTTCTATCTGTTCCTCCCCACAGGGTTTGGGACTGCCAATACCGGTTGCGGGAGAAGGCTCTTGCACGCCTCCTGCGGCAGCAACCGTGCCCAGATCTCGATTAAGGGTGACCAGCCTTACATGGAGCAAGTGGGAAATTGGAGCCAACTCCTGTGGCCATCGCAACTTTCGGAAAATACGTGGCATTGTCTCGAAGTGCATATCACGTCGCCGGCCGCGACGACCTACTTTGAGTTTTGGGTCGATGGCGTGCTGAACAGCACGGCCATGACCGGCAACTTCAGCGCCAGTTCGGCCTGGGACCACATCGACTTTGGCGACATCTCCTTAGCTGGCGGCAACAACGGCAACGCCCTATACTACATGGATGAGGTGATCGTTTCCAACTCCTACATCCCCTTGCTGCCGTAGTTCCGTGACAACCTGACAACCTGATGACGCGGCAAGCCCGGCCAAGGCGGCCGGGCTTGCTTTTCTTGCGTCACGATCTCGCGGCGGTAGCCTGCTCTCTAAGCCCTGTCGGCATTCATTTACCGTCGCCTGCGTCCAGTTCGTTCGCATTCGGCGGCCGCTGTTCCGGTGACAGGAGCTTGACCTCATGCAGGCACAAACCGTACCGCCCTCCCGGAGGATTGATGTCCAGCTTCACGCCATTCCAACCGGGGCTGAAATTGGCGGAATAACACAGCCATAGGGTCCGCCCGTCGGGGCTGATGAACTTGCTCGGGAAATTGAGGAAGTACCCTTGCTCCCCGAAGTCCTTCATATAGGACACCATGCGCCACGGGCCGGTAATGGCATCGGCCTCAAGGATGTAGGAGGTCATCTTGGCCACGGTCGGCCAACCGTCGGTTACGCACATCAGATACTTCTTCAGGCCCGGCACGTACGTGGCGGTCACGCATCCCATGTGATTGTTCCATTCCAGCAGCGGCTTGATCCTATCGAAGCAGTCTGTCCAAACCGGCTGGCCCGCGCCGTCATGGCCGGCGAAGAACTGCCAGGCCTTGAGGTCATTGATGGTTTCCGGAGAGGGTTTCACGCGGGCCAGATAGACCTGGTCGGCCGTGATCCAGCTCAAGTTGGCATGGGCGAAGTCGTCGGTGCAACCCTCGACGACCTCGAACACCTCGCCCGGCTTGCCAGGCTTGATGCAAGGGCGCGGCTGGGGATCGTTCTCTTCGGCGCCCATGCCGAGCACATACGCCTTGCCGTCGGGCGAATGTTCCATGTTCTTGCCGAAATCCACGAAATGCGGCGCACCGATCTTGACCGGCCCGAGAAATGCTCGCGGCTCGGGAAACAACGGCTTTTCCGGCGTATGCGGTGACGGCTCCCACGTCTTGCCGTAATCCCGCGAGATCTGGAATCCTGGCATCGGCCCAAGATTGGGCCAGTTCCAGACAAACCCCTTGTGTTGATACGCTCCGTCGGGCCCCAGGCAGTACGTGCCGTAATACCAGATGCCGTTGTACAGCAGTGAGCCGGCTGGATAGCGTCCTTTATAGGGCAATGCACTGGCCTGCTTGGGCGGGGATGTGTTGTGGATCTCAAGCCCGAGCGGGTCGTCGCCGATCATCACGGCGTGCCCCGTCTTGGCTTCCGCGCCGATCCTGAAAAGCAACCGACTCCATCCGTCTTGCCGTCGGTCCACGGCGAGTACAGATTGCCGTCGCCGGCCCAGCACGGGTACCAGGTGTCGCCGCAGTGATAGTCGCTGTGGCGGCCGGTAAAGAAAATGCCCGTCAGGCTCGTCGATTTCGGAAACGGGCAATCATCGGGAACGGGCGATTTCCAGACGAACCCCGTTGGTTCATCCGCCGCCGTCTTCCTCGGCTCCCCAGCCGGCAAACCGGAGACAACCAAGAGCCCCACCAGCAAGGTCTGAGAGATTCTCATCCTATTGTGACCTCGATCCACCACGTCTTGTATTCGTGGAACTTCATGGCTCAGCCGCCTCGCTAGCAGCAAGATACCACGGTGCGCGGCGAAAGTCATCCTATGCGGGGAATCGAAACGGGGGCGCGGCCAGCGTCTCAACCGACCTGAATTGACGGGTGCATTCGTGAGGCCTTAGGTCTTAGGACTTGGGTCTTAGACAAGCCCAAGACCCAAGCCCAAAGACCCAAGGCCGACGTAATCCCAACCTGTCACGTCAGATCGGGTGGGGCACTAGGGTTTGGGGACCAAGCCGCTCACGGCGAGACAATCACGTCCCGCGGCGGCCGGATAGGCGGCTTCGAGGCGAACAGCCGCAGCGCGATCACCGCCGAAATCAGTTGCACGGCCGCCACGCAAACGACGCACGCCGTCCAGCCGTTCCATTTCCACAACAGGCTCAGCACCGTCGCGCCCGCCGATCCGCCGAGATAGTAGAAACTGACATACAGGCCGGCCGCCGAGGATCGGGCCGTGCTGGCGGCAACCCCGATGTGGCTCGATGCGGCCGACTGGGCGATAAAAATGCCCGTCGAGAACACGGCCAGGCCGAGAATCACGCACCACGTCGCCGGCGCCAACGTGATCAGGGAGCCGGCGATCACAATCAGCCCGGCCGCAACCATCGCCGCGCGGTAGCCGAAACGGTCGATCAGCGGCCCGGCGGCCGGAGTGACGATCACACCGAGACCATAGACAAAAAACACCGAGCCCAAGGCGACCAGTCCCAGCCGGAACGGCTCGCCGGCCAGATAGAAGTTCGCGCAGGTGAACACACCCACCATGGTGAAAAGCGCATTGAAGCCGACGAAATAGGTGGCCAGCAGCCGGCCGTTGCGAAAGTGGCCGGCCATCGCCCGCAGCGATCCAAGCGGATCGCGCTGGCGAACGAAGCGGCGCGATCGCGGCAGGCACAGCCAGGTAAGAACGCCGCCGGCGGCGGTCACCAGCCCGAGCGCCAGGAACGACGCACTCCACTTCAGATGTTCGGCAACCACGGCGGTGAGAAAGCGGCCCGACATTCCGCCCAGCACCGTGCCGGTGACGTAGGCGGCGGTCATCGAAGCGGCGAGCGCCCTGCGCCACCTCCTCGGCAATGTAGGCCAGCGTTACCGCGATAATGCCGGGCACGAAAAGTCCCTGGGCAAAACGCCAGGCGATCAGTTGCGAGAGGCCGGAAGAGGTGGCGGCCAGGCAGGTGGCCGCGGCCAGCCCGAAAATGGCCGACACGATCACCCGTTTGCGTCCCGTCAGATCGGCCAGCAGCCCGATCCAGGGCGCGGCCAGAGCGACGGCGGTTGTCACCGCGCTGACGGTCAGGCTGGTGGCCAGGGCCGACGCCGAAAAGAGGTTTTGCAACAGCGGCAGCAGCGGCTGCGTGGCATAAAGGGGCAGAAACGTGCAGAACCCGGCAACGACCACACCGACGCGCATGTGAGCGACGCGGAACGATTCGGCGGCAGGCTGGGCAGGCGGGGCGGATTCAGAAACGGCAGGGGGCAGGATGCTTGTCATCAATGGTTTCAGAACCAGAGTCGCAGGCCGGCCACCAGGCCGTTCCAATGCGTCCGCTCGATGTCAGTATACTCATAACCGGCGTAGGTTTCGATGCCGTGCAGCACGACGCCGGCCGTCGTCCGGAATCGGAACAGTCCGGCATGGCCGAGCGTTCCCCCGTCGATCGTCGCCGAGAGGACCCACGGCTTGCGCGGATAGAGATCGGCCGCGTAGGTGAAATTGAAGCCCAGGTCGGTGCCGTGGGAATCGTTCAACCAGTTCATTCCCAGCCCGCTGCGGAACTCGGCGTACTGGTTTTGCGCGAAGCGGAAGACCGCGTTGCAATCGCCGAGTTGCAGGGCGTCGTGGCCGCCGCTTGGCAAGCGTTCTTCCAGATGGACGAACGAGGCGGTCAATCCGAATCGCGACCCGGTGTCAACCAGCAAATGACTATCGACGATGTCGAGGCGACCGAAGGGATCGATGTACTCGAAATCGAGCCGGGCGGAAAATGGCCTCGCGCCGTCTGCACCGTCGTCCAGCCGAATGTATCCCTCCCCGCCATCGTACGGGAAATGAAGAAAGTAACCGCTGTTGGAGAGACGATCGTCCAAGAACGTGTACGGGGCCCAAAACGGAGACGTGACGGTATAGCCCGCGGCAAACGCGCCGGCAATCACCAGCGTAGTGAATCCATTCGGAGGAATGGAAAGGCTGTCATCGCCCGAAGTCTGGCAACCGGAGGAGCGACACTCAGGTTTGGCGTCGCCGCAGCCATCCGAGGGCGCGGGCGAGGGGTTGGCGGGCGCGCCGTCGCGAACGTCCTGACGGATCGTCTGTAGCGATCCCGTTTGAGCAGCAGCTTGCGAGCCGAGGAGGCAACAGACAACCATTGGCAACGAAATCGACGCGGCACAGCAGCGATGGCAACGCACGACCGGCGGCAGCCACCCACTCTTCCGGCACCGCGCCTTCGGCATGCGAAAGTCCCCGCCGTCGAGCGATCGATCGTTCCGAACCGTGCTTGAGGAGGCGGATGGTAGCCGAACTCGGCAAAGTGGGCAATAGGAAAAGGGGTGTGTCCGGCCTTTATCCGCGTTATTGACGACATTCGGCCGCCCGGCTAGCATGACGGCGAAAGTCACGCGAGGAGATTCCATGACCCGCTACCCTTGGGCGCGCTGGGGCGACATCAACGCCTTCTTCGGCCTGATCCTCGACAACGTGGCCGTGATGATCGTCCTGGTCGTGTTGGTCACCAGTGCCAACCCGGTCGAAGATCACCGTTTTTCGCGGGCGTTCGTGCTGACGCAGATGATTCCGGGCACGGCCCTGGGCGTTGTGCTGGGCGACTTGATCTATAGCTGGATGGCGTTCCGCCTGGCCCGGCGAAGCGGCCGGCCCGATGTGACGGCCATGCCGCTTGGGCTCGACACGCCGAGCACATTCGCCGTCGGCCCGCTGGTGCTGCTGCCGGCCTTGAACCACGGCATGGCGGAATATGGAATGGATCACGGCCAGGCGATGGTGTTCGGCTGGCACGTGGCGGCCTTGGTGCTGCTGATGGTGGGGCTGTTCAAGTCGGTGCTGGCGCCTTTGGGCGGAAAGATACGCCGGTGGGTGCCGCGGGCCGGGTTGCTCGGCTCGTTGGCGGGCATTGCCTTGGCGCTGATCGCGTTTGTGCCCCTGTGGACGCACATTGCCGCAGTGCCGATCGTGGGCTTCGTGGCGCTGACGGTCATCCTGGCGGCGCTGGTGGCCCGCCGCACACTGCCCGGCCGCATCCCGGGAGCGCTGGCCGCCGTGGCGGTGGGCGTGGCGCTCTATTGGGCCGCCCATTATCTCACGCAAGTCTCCGGCTGGCCGGTCGTTCCACCGCCGGAGAACCATCCGGCCGCTGTCTGGCGGATGCCGGACTTGCTGCCGAGTTTCTCGTGGAACCTGTTATGGTGGCAACGCGTCGGCATTTTGGCCATGAGCAGTTTGCCCATCATGCTGCCGTTCGCGCTGGCAACCATCGTCGGCGGCATCGACTGCACCGAGAGCGCCGCGGCTGCGGGCGACGAATACGACACCCGCACCATCCTTTTGACCGAAGGCATTGCTTCGATTGCGGCGGGGGCGTGCGGCGGCGTGATTCAGAACACGCCTTATATCGGCCATCCGGCATACAAGGCCATGGGCGGGCGGGCGGCCTACACGATGGCCACCGCCGCGTTCATCGGAGCGGCCGGCCTGTTCGGCTGGTTCACGCACCTCTTCGACTGGCTGCCCGAGGCGGCCGCTTTTCCCATCCTGGTCTTTATCGGCCTGGAAATCGCCGCCCAATCGTTTCGCGCGACGCCGGAGCGGCACTTCCCGGCGTTGGCGCTGGCCATTCTGCCGGCGCTGGCCTACTTGGCATTGATTCCCGTTGACCAGGCGTTGGCGGGCGCTCTCGCCGGCCGCGCTGGCCGCGGCGGCCGTGCAATCGCTCCGCTGCCTGGCCAATGGTTTCATCGTCACCAGTCTGCTGTGGGCCTCGGCGCTGGCGGCCATGTTGGACGGAAAACTGCTGCGATCGGCCGGCTACTTGGGCATCGCGGCCCTATGCAGCCTGTTCGGCGTGATTCACTCGCCGCTTAGCCCGGCAGCCATTGCCCTGCCTTCCGACGTGCTGGCGAAGATGGCCCAAACGCCCGCCATTCTGTGCCAGTCGCCCTACCATTGGACCGCCGCGTACTCGCTGGCGGCCATGTTGCTGGTCGGGCTATCGCTGTTTGGCGACTCCTCCAACCGGTTCTTAGGGGCCGATCATCATTGATCGATCGGCGCCCGGCGGCAGCGCTAGAGTTGCCCAATGCGTGATTGGCGGCACGATCAAAACGGGCTGCTAACGCAGGACTTTGTCCGTATCCCCGCCCGCCAGCCGCTCCTGGCGTTCGAGCTCGCCAAGCTGCTCGGCCCCCTGGCGATCCAGCTCCTTGACGTCGGTCTGAAGCTGCCGATCTGCGCGAGTTTCCAAGTGCCGTTTGGGCAGGGGCACTTCGACGACGCCGTTCACCGGCGACACGGAGATTTCCCGGTACTCGTCGGGATAGCGGACCTTCACGCCCCACCACGACACACACACATAAGCCTTGCCGTAGGTCGGGTCTCTGCCGTCGGGATTGAGCATGGCCTTGTTGCCGGCCTCTTTGAACCTCGCCTCGCCCGACTCGTTGGTGACCGCCTTTTCGGCGGGAGTGAGCGAATCCAACAGCACCAACGGCATCGCGCTGGGCTCGACTTTCGAGTTCAGCCGCTCAACACGAACGCCCTGGATCGGCTTGCCGGTTTGAGAATCGACGACTCGGATCGTTTGCAATTGCGTGCAGCCCGTCAGAACGAGCAGCAAGAAGACTGATGTAAGTGTGCGCATACGAGGCGGCCCCGAGAAAATAAAGGGGTTGAAGCGTACCGCAGCCGGGCGGATCGTGCAAGAGCAGTTGAGCGGGAAAAGCGGTTCTTTTCGGCGATTTGCCGCGAATTCGCCTGCGATCGGCCCGCATCACAGTTCTATTTCGGCGGCACCGGGTTGCCTTTCAACAGTTCGGCACTCCAAACGGCCGAACGCCGGTCGTAGAGCGCTTGCGAACCGTTCTGAGGGCTGTGGCCGGAGTCAACCATCACCAGCACCTCCTTGGGCCCCTGAAGTTGATTGCATGCCGCCAGAACGCCGGCGGGCGGGCAGGTTACGTCGATCAACCCCGTGGCCACCAGCGCCGGGCACTTCACGCGCGAGGCGAAATTGACGGCGTCGAAGTACTCGGCGACCTGCAGGCTCTTTATGCCCGGCGATTGCGCCCCGAGAAGGGCCAGCCAGGGGCGCGATTGGCCAACAGTCCGGTCATGTCGCAGCCGGCCGGCACGTTGGCCATCAGCGCCGTGATCTTCGGATAGATCGCCGCGGTGACGAGCGACTGCAGCCCGCCTTGACTGGTGCCGGTCACAACCAGCGTACGGCCGTCCCAGTCGGGCCGTTGGGCCAGGTAGTCGGCCGCCCGATAACACCCCAGAAACATCCGCAGGAAGTAGTCTTTCTCCCGATCGTCGTCGCCGATCAACGGATAGTCTTTGAGCGTCGTGGCCGCCAGCTTGTCGTAGAACTCTTTCGGTTGATCGAAGGGCAGGTCGTGCGCCATGATGTTCAGCGCCAGCCAACCGGCTTGGGCCGGGTTGACCACGTTGGCCTTGGGCAGGGGATAAATGCCGGCCCAGGGCACGATCAGCATCGCCGGAAACTGGCCCTCCCGCTTCGGCCTGGCCAGTTGGCCGTAGACGTGAGTGCCGCGGATGTTGTCGAGTTGCACCTTGTAGTATTCGAGTCCCGGTTCGCCGCTGTCGGCCGGCTCGACCCTGGCATGGATGGGCACCGCCTGAAGCTCTTCGATCTTGGTGGCCCAGAAGGCGTCGAAATCGGCTGGCCGCGGGGCCGAAGGCTGAATCTTCGCGGGTGCAACGACGGCCCCGACCAGGCGTTTCAACTCCTTTTCCGGCAGCTTCACTCGAATCTCGGCCAGCACGGTGCCGGGCCCGTCCAGCGAGGTCTCAAGATCGCCCGAGCCGGAATTCGACTCGATGGTTCCTTCGCGCATCGCGGTCAGCCCACCGTTTTTGAGCACGAACTGCGCCTCGGTCGCAGCGGGCTGGCCGTCCCCTTGCACCGTGATATGCCACCGGATTTTCTCGCCGATGTCGTAGATGCCGTCGGCTTTCTGCGGTGTGGCCACGATCTGCTGGGCAAGGCACAAGCCCGCCAGCACCAACAACGCGGCAAGTCCCGACACGTAACGCACAATCCAGCGGCTCATCGTTCGTTCTCCTGCAAGAAGCTGCTCAAGGGGTTTCCTTCCGCGGCCGGCAAAAATGCTCGCCGCGCCGCGGCCAGACGTGATTTTGGCAGGGAACCCGGCTCAGGTCAACAGGATGGAGCGGTCGATTGCATTTCGCGACGGGCATCGCTATTCTGGTGGACTGTTGTCTTGGCTTTCGCCGCGGTCCTTGTCAGAAGATGGGAGGTTGCTATGCGAACGCTCTTGTGCATATCGGCCGTGTTGGGTCTCTCGATAGCGGGCCTCGCCGTGCTCGATCGGCCGGCGCCGGCGGCGGATGCCCCGGCCGGCAAGGTCTACGAGCTGCGGACCTACACGACGGATCCGGGCAAGTTGGATGCGCTCAACGCGCGTTTTCGCGACGTTACGTGCAAGCTATTCAAGAAGCATGGGATCGAAATCGTCGGCTTCTGGACGCCCGTCGAAGGCGACGACGCGAAAACGACGCTGATCTATATGGTTGCCTTCCCCGGCATCGAGGCGCAGAAAGCCGCATGGCAGGCCTTTCGCGCCGATCCCGAATGGCAGAAAGCCAAAGCCGACTCGGAAAAGGAGGGCGTGTTGGCCAAGGACGTCAAAAGCAAAACGCTGAAGGCAACCGACTACTCGCCCATGCGGTAGTCGCGCGGCGTCAGCCTCATGGCGGCCGGCGGTTCAGGCCCAAACGCCGGGAATCTGCCGACCGCACGCTTTGCACTTGCCTGCGACCACGTCGTTGGAAACCACGCTGAAAATGTCGCGGCGGATGATCGCCCGCTTGCAGCCGGGGCAGAAGGTGGTTTCGCCGTCCGCCACTTCCTGGCAATTGCCCACGTAGACGAAGTGCAGCCCGGCCGACCGGGCCACGTCGCGCGCCTCCAGCAGCGTGTCGACCGGCGTGGGCGGCAGGTGCGTGAGTTTGTGCGCCGGATGGAAGCGGGAGAAGTGCAACGGATAGTCGGGCCCAAGATTCGTCAGCAGCCAGTCGCACATCCGCCGGATCATCTCCGGCCTGTCGGTGTAGGTGGGCACCACCAGGTTGGTGACCTCGAACCATACGCCTTCGCGCTTCAGCGTCTTCAGCGTGGCCAGAATCGGCTCCAGCTTGCCGGTGTTCAAATCGCGGTAGACGTCCTCGCTGAAGCTCTTGAGGTTCACGTTGGCCGCGTCGGTCACTTTGCACAACTCCAAGAGCGGCTCCTCTTGGATATAACCGCAGGTGATGCAGCAGTTTCGCAGCTTTTTCGCCCGGGCCGCCGCAGCCGTGTCGACCATGTACTCGAACCAGGCGATTGGCTCCGAGTAGGTGTAAGCGATCGAGGGGCAGGCGAAATGCTCGGCCAGGGCCACCACGTCTTCCGGCATGAGCGTGACGTGCCCGACGTCGCCGCCGCCGGTCGACTGCAATCGCGACGGCGTCAGCCGCAGCGGCTCGCCATGCGGGTCCTTGGTTTCTTCCGGCTTGCGCTGCGAGATGTCCCAGTTCTGGCAATTCAGGCAGCGAAACCCGCAGCCGGCCGTTGCAATCGAGAACGCGGTCGTGTTCGGCAGAAAGTGCAAGAGCGGCTTCTTCTCGATCGGGTCGATGTGCATCGCGCAGGGATCGGCATAAGCCAGCGTGTAGAGTTTGCCGTCCTTGTAGACGCGATTGCGGCAGTGACTTCGGTCCTCGGGCGCCAAGAGGCATTCATTGGGACAGAGTTTGCACTGGATGTTCTCCCCCAGTTTCAGGTAGTGCCGCGCTTCGCGCACCCAGCCCTGCTTCTGCCAAAGTTCCCAAAGCTCTCCGGCGGGCGCATCGTGCTGAAAGACGGCGACCGCTTCGGTCGATCGGATCCGCTCGGCCAGATAGTACACCGCCGCGCCGCCGCAGGCGACGCACGCTAATCCGCCCAGCCCGAACTTCAGCGCCTCTCGGCGGGAGAGTCCGGCTGGCACTGCCTTTTGCGGTTCTTGATCCATCCCCATCTCCGCATGGCGAAGTAGGACGTAATAGTCGCGTGCACGAGAAACAGCCCGATCAGCGGCCAATCGAAGATGCGGTGAATGCTCAGGGCTGTCTGCAGGTCAATCCACCGGCTGAAGCCAAACATGCCGCACAGCGCGAAACCCGTCCCTATGTATATTATCACCAACGGCAACAACAACCAACCGGAAAGCCGGGCCAACTTGAGGAGGTAGTAGTGGAAGGTTTTTCGTGCCATAGATGTCACAAAGGGATGGCCAACCGAAGATCGGAAAGCCGGAACGGCCAATGCCTCCATCTAATCCCTAATCCCTCCCTACTAACATGATCCCTGCGGCGGCCAGATTCAAGCCGGCGGTCGCCAGGCACACGACGAAGACCCCCAACACGGGGACCAGCAGCGTGCTCACCAACAGAGCCCCAATCGCGGCGCCAAGATAGTCGGCCGTGTAGAGCCGGGCGGAAGTGGCCGCCGCGCCCTGAAAATCGACCCGGGCGGCCAGCGGAAACTGCATGCCCACCAGCGCGGCCAGCAACAGCGTCAACAGCGGAATCGCAATTCGTCCCGTCGGCAGCGGGACCGATGGTTCAGCGATCGCCAGCAGCAACAGCGGCAAACATGCGGCCAGCACCGCCACCGAAATCGCCAGATAGATCAAGTGGCGCCGCCCCCAGCCGATCCACCGCCGGCCTATCAACATCGCGCCGATCACCAGCCCCAACATAAACATGGTAATGATCAATCCCACCTGGTAATACAGCGATCCAAACAAAACCTGGAACGCCAGCAGCAACACGACTTCCAAGGCCGATGCGGCAAATCCGCCGCAGAAGATCACCAGCGGAACCGGTCGCAGCCGAACCAGGTACACCACCAGCCCCGCCAGCAGCGCGGCCTCGAAGATTCCAAAACGAACCTGAAACTGACTCATCCAATAGCGGAGGTGATAGTAGTAGAGGATCGGACTGAAGTCCGCGTTCAACGGCGCGTCGGCCGAGATCGCGCGGCCGACATCCTCCATTCGGTCCGGCGTGAGCATTCCGCGGAGATAGCCGCGCGTGACCAGTCCGGCCTTCACGCCGGCCTGCTCCATGCCCCGGGCCACGTCGGCGGTCAAGGGGCCGTCGGAAGCCAGAAAGAAAACCCGCCCGCCGGGCAGAATCAACACCTCGCCGAACGCGGCTCGCAGCGTCGCGTGGGCGACCCCGATCATCCGGGCGACCTCCGGACTAAGGTAATTCTCGTAGCTTCCCAACGAAAACGAAAGCACGCCGCCGGGGGTGAGAATTCGATGAACTTCGCTGAAAAACTCGCGCGTGTAAAAGCGGTTCAACTGCGAGTTCGACGGATCCGAGACGTCGTCGATCACCACGTCGTACCGCTGGCCGGTCTGCCGCACGAAGAGCCGCCCGTCCGAGTTGATCACGTGGATGGCGGGTCGGCGAGACTCTCCGGCACGTAACGCCGTGCGGCTTCAAGAATCAGCGGATCGAGCTCAACGTAGTCAACGGCTTCGATCGGATACTTGAGAAGCTCGCGAGCGACCCCCGAAGGACCGCCCGAAATCAGCAGCACTCGCCGCGCATCGGGACGCTGCGCCATCGCGTAGTGAACCGTCTCCTCGATCTGCTCGAAGTTCCGGGTGGAGAACATGGGCACGCCGTTTTCGATGAAGTTCAACTGGCCGGGCGACTGCGTCACCACCAGGCTGCCGTAGGGCGAGAGGCCGTCGAACACCACGCTTTGCCCGGCGTACTCGAGCGTCCGCGAGATGTGGTTAAGGTCGAGCGAAGCCATGACGGCCAGCATGCCCGCCAGGACGACCGCCGCGGCGGCGGCCGGCCATCGCCTGCCCGCCGTCACCGCCAGAACGACGGCAAGCAACAGGTTCGGCGCGGCAGCCGCATAGAGCATGCCGAAGTGGTTCGGCAGATTGACCAGCACCAGGAGGAAAGCCAGTCCGCCCAGCACATTTCCCAAGTTATCGAACAAGTAGACCCTGCCGATCCCCGCAAACTGCGACCAGGCGCGACTGGCGATCTGACAAGCCACGGTAAGCGTGTAGCCCGTCACGAGGCAATAAGGCGCCAGCAGCACAAAGCAACTCGCTACGGTCTCCGTCACTCCCACTTCCGCGCCGCGAAGGAAGACCACGTTGCGCAGCCAGCGGAGCAGAAACACGTTGACGATCGGCAGCACGGCAATGAGAATTTCGGCGCTCACAAACGCGGTCATCGGCGACCGCAGCCGGAAAGCCTTCCTGCCCAGCGTCGAGCCGATGCCGGTCAGAAGCATCCAATTGCCCAAAACGATCCCCAAGACCAGCTCGTTTCCGGAGAAGACGCCCAGCAGTTCGCGCATCAGCGCCACTTGCGTCAAGAACGCCGACAGGCCGAGACAGCAGACGGCAATCGTGAAGGTGGACGTCGGCAGACGATCGCCAGACGGCGAATTCTCGGCAAGCGGCGTTTCACGTCCGCCCGCGACGCGGTCATTGGACGCCGCAAATCGGTCTTTGCACATTGACGCTCCGCAGCCCTACTTGGCCTCTCCGCCCTCCTCCTTGAACGCCTCGACCTGATAGGTCATGACCGCTGCGCCGGGCTCGGTCCACGCTTTGGCCGGGAGGCCCGCTTTCCGGGCCAGTTCGCTCATGAAGACTTGCTTGTCGGGCAGTTGTTCCCAGACTTGGGGCAGATAGGTGGCCTGCCGGCCGTCAACGCTCAGCACCACGCCATCGACGTTCGGCCGCAGCCTGGCCAGGAGGTCCTGCGGCGAGGCGAACGCCAGCGGCTCGGGCACGGTGAGCACGCTTATTTCAATTTCGATTCTCTTGAGTTCCTCCGCGCTGACGGGCAAAAAGCGCGGATCTTTCGCCGCCAACTTGGCCCGGCTGATCACCGCCTGGTATAGCGATTCTTGGGGAGAGATGCTGCCGATGCAGCCGCGCAGTTTGCCGTTTTCGGTGAGCGTGACGAAACAGGCGCGGCGGACGCCGAACTCCGCCGGCACGTCGCCGTCCTCTTTGGGACCTTCGCCGCCGGTCGCCGCGGCAACAACGCTGCGCCGGGCCAAATCGAGCAAGAACCGGCGCTGCGACGGCGTGAACTGCGAGGCGTCCGGTTTCGCCGCGGCAGTCGGACTGCCCAGGTCTCCGGAAAAGGCGATGGCCGCATAGCCCACCACGCCCGCCTTGTTGCCGGAAGTGTCGCCGCTGTTGCGACAATCGAGCAGTTGGGCCTTCCAGCCCTTCTGCCGCGCGATTTCGATCAGCGTGCAGATGGGAGCGTAGCCGCACGCATCGGCGCCGGAAAGCAGGTCGGCCCGCAAATCGCAAATCGCTTTGACGGTCCGGGCGTCGAGCGTCTTGGCCTCTTCGTAGGGATGGTAGTGGCTCAAGTCGGAGCTCACGACAATCAACGTCTGATCGTCGAGGAAGGGAATCAGCTTCTCCGCCACTCGCTTGGTATCAACCTGTCCGAACACGACCGGCACGATGTTGAAGTCGTGCAGTGTGCTTTGCAGGAACGGCAGCTCGACTTCCAACGAATGCTCCCACGTTTCGGGAGTGTCGGCGCCGGCGGGGGGCGGTTTGAGCGGCGATTGAGGCCACCACCCCGGCCGCCCCACTTGGCACTCCACGTGGTCTGCAAACGGCGCGATCTGGGTCATTTTTCTCGCCTTCGGCGACACCGGAACCATGCCCAGCGGCGTTTCATAGGCGTCGGCCGGCGAGACGTAGGCCCCGGCAAATAGCGCGTAGTGGCTGGGCCCGAGCAGGATCACGCTGGAAAACTTGCGGCCGATAAGCTGTTTATATCCGACGGCCGCGATCGGCCCCGAGAACTCATACCCCGCATGGGGACAGATCAACGCGCGAAGATTCTTGATCGGCTCCGTCTTCACAGCGGCCAACATCCGATCGACGTCGCGGCGGAGGACATCCTTATCGTTCGGATAGAAGAGCCCGGCAACCGCCGCCCCGCGGACCTTTGTGAAGTCTTTGGTCGCGGCGGGTTGCGCGGCATGGGCTACCTGGCCCGAGGGTGTTTCACCCTGGCAACCGGCTATCGCCAGCAACCCCAACGCCAAGAAGAAACGATGCAGAATTGGCTTCATGGCCCACCTCCTTAACGAGAAGCAGCATCTCGCAACGCTACTGAAAAGCCTACCGCAACCCGCCGTTCTGATCAAGCATTGCCGGGCGATCCGGATGTGGCCTTGCCGAGCGGCCGTTTGTTGTGTAAACCATGCAGCATGCCTGCTTTGCCGCCTATCCAGAAATTCGTTTCCAACACGGGTGTTCGCATCTACCGCATTCCGTGCCAGGTGTTCGAGGGCCTTTCTGCCCGCGTGTATCTGTTGCTGGGGATCGAAACGCCGACGCTGGTGGATACCGGCAGCGGCCTGGGCGAATCGACCCGCCAGATTCTCGCAGGCCTGGAGACGGTAAGCCGCCAATTTTCGGAGCATTTCCGTGTTGAGGATATCGGGCGGATTATCGTCAGCCACGGCCATATCGACCACATCGGCGGCCTCTCGGAACTGATCCGGGCGACGGGGGCCCGCGTGGCCGTCCACCCGCTGGACAGCGTGGCCGTAACCGCCCGTCGCCAGTACACCGTGGTCCGCAACAGCCGCCTGAGCAGCTTTTTGCAGCGGGCCGGCGTCGATCGCTCCAGCCGCGCCGAGTTGCTGAACATGTCGCACGATAGCGGCAACCCGGTCGAAGCGGCCACCGTGGAATGGTCGTTGGCCGACGGCCAGGACCTCGACGGTCTGCGAATCATTCACGCGCCCGGGCACTCGCCGGGGCTGGTGTGCCTGGGCGTGGGCGACATCCTGCTGTCGGCCGATCACATTCTCGCGCGGACCGTATCGCAGCAATGGCCCGAAAGCGTGGCCGCCTACACCGGGCTGGGCCATTACCTCGATTCGCTCGACAAGGTGCAACGCATGCCCGGCTTCACGTCGGCTTTGGCGGCCCACGAACAAGCGATTCACGACGTGTACGGGCGGATCGAGACAATTCGCGGCTCGCTCCTGCGGCGGCTCGAACGTCTCCTGGAGACGCTCCGCAAAGTCCGCCAGCCGCTGTCCGTACACGAAATTACGGTGCAACTCTACCCTGACGTCACCGGCTTCCGAGCCCTGCTGGCAATCACCGACGTCGGCTCTCGCGTGGAGTATCTTCACCAACGCGGGCGGTTGCTGGTCGCCAATCTCGACGAGTGCGAGCAAGAAGAAAATCCCGTCTATCGGTTCACGGTCGGTTGACCTCATCCCGCCAGGAATCCGTCAATCCTGGGCCGCCGCACATCTCCGCTCGTTAGACGATGAACTATGTTTCAATAGTAGCAGACGCGTTGGGAAACGGCCATTCTCGCCCTGCAGAGTACCGATGACACGTGTCTCGCGACGGCCGCGACGGGGGAGCAAAGCCATGAAGGTCTTCATCAAACTCAGTATAGTTCTTGCCGCTTACGTCGTCGCGTTCGTTGTGGCCGCCGGGGTCGTTCACTTGCGCGAACTTCAGCCGCAATGGCAGGCGACGGCGCAGGACTCGCCGGGAATGGCTGCTTTTGCCGATTTCATCCTGTTTGTCGAGGCGCTCGGTGTCGCGGCGGCCGCTCCTACCGCGCTCGCGGTCTGCTTCCTGCACCCTTTCCGAAGACTTTGCACGGTGTTTGCCACGGGATGCCTGGCCCTGGCGGTGACCGGGCTGCTTGCCGCCGTGGTCGTGGTCTGGACGCGCAGTCTGCACGCCGAAATAGGCTGGTCGCGGGCCTTGGCGGCCGCCGGGGAGATACGAACGTTCCTATCGCCCATACTGGCCCCAAGCTTCCTGGTCTCGGTGCCGTTGGCGCCAACGTGGCGTTGCCGTTGGATATTGCTGGCGGCAGCGGCAATGGAAGCTGCGGCATTTGCCTCCGGGCATGCCTGGCTGCTATGAAATCGCCTCTCCCGTTTCCCACGCGGTCGAATTGTCCGTTCGAACGCCGAAAACTCCTCGTCGTTGGTGAAGAGCGATCTCCGGCCCACGCCTCGATTGAGGACATGGAAGATCGTTCCGCCCGGAGACCACCGCCTCGGCCGTGGCATCCCAGCCTTTTACCAAAACTGGTCTACAGATTGCCTTCCACCGAGCGCGTCAGGCGGGTGACGTGCACTCGGACACCCTCAAGCCCCGGATTGAGCCGCAATGCCCGGCGGAAGCATTCGAGCGCGCAAACGGGATTCTGCAATTGCAGGTAAGCCTGGCCCATGCACGTCGCCGCCACGAAATGATAGGGATTGATCTCCAGGGCCTGGTGGCAGTCGCGGATCGATTCGATCATTTGCCCGAGGGCGAAATAGGCGACGGCCCGCTGGTGCCAGGCTTCGGCAAACCACGGCGCCCGCTCGATCAGCTTGCTGGCCCTGGCCGCGGCGGCGGCGTAGGTTTGGGCCGTGTTGAGTTCGATGATCGCGCCAAGTTCCTGGCGTTCCGCTTCGCTGCCCGCCCTGTTCCAAATGGCTCGGATGCCATTTTCGGCGAAGGTCCGCACGGTGCGGTCGTCGTCCAAAGCGCGCAGCCGACCGTGTGGTTGGCTTCATAATCGCCGAGAAAGCCCAGCGCCACGATGGCGGCCCGCCGGACCTCCCGCGTAGCGTGGCGCAAGGCGTTCCAGCGTGCCCGACACGTAGCACCGCGATACCTGAGCAAGGAACTTGGCCGAATCCTGATGGTCGAGGTATTGTTGATACAGCGCCAGCAGGAGGGGCGGCCGCACCGGATCAGCACTCACGCCACTGTCTCCCAGACGAAGATGCCCGCTGCCACGGCGGGCTGGTTATCTACCCCGATTGTAACCAGAACGTGCCGGCAACACCACCAAAAATCCCGTCGGGGGGAAGGTCGGTTTCGTTTGCCGGCGGAAAGGCTAGAATAGAGTAGCGGGCGGCTGAACGGCTCGCGTCTCGCCAAGGGAGGGGAGAATTGGCTTCGAAAGCCCGGAAGACGTTGCTTGCGATGGCTGCCCTGGCCGTGGCGCTTGCCCTCGGCGGGGCTCGCGCCGCGGATGCCGCCGACCGCACGCTTTGGGCCACCGGCACGGCATTGGAAAAGGCCTTGTCCCAGCACATCGATGTCTGGTGGTCCGAAGATCCCCTGCGGCAAGCACTTGGAAACCTCTCCCGCGCCCAGCGGGTGGCAATTCTCATTGATCGGCGGGTGGACCCGGGCCAAAAGCTGGAGCTCAAGTTGACCGACGTGCCGGTGGAATCGGCCTTGCGTAAGGTCGCCGACTCGTGCGGGCTGCGCACTGCGCGACTTGGAGCCGTGGTCTATCTCGGTCCGCCCGCGGCCGCCGAACGATTGCGTCCTCTTGCCGCAGCGGCCGAAAATGCCGTCCGTCGCCTGCCTTCGGCTTCCCAGCGGCGGTTTCTGCAATTGAAGTCGCTCACCTGGGATGACTGCGCCACGCCGAAAGGCTTGCTGGCCGAACTAGGCCGCGAGAACGGGGTGACGATCACGGGGCTCGAACAGGTGCCGCACGATCTATGGGCCGCCGCCGATTTGCCCCCTCTCTCGTTGGTTGACCGGCTGGTGCTGATTACCATGCAGTTCGATCTTGGTTTGAAGATTGCGGCCGACGGCACGCAGGTCGAGCTGGCCAGCTTGCCCGAAAACCTGCAAGTCCCGGCGGAGAGTCGCGAACACCAGGTCGCGCCGCAGATTACGGCAAGGGAGCCGGCGGCCGGGCCGTCGCCAAAGGTCGAATCAACCCGCATCAGCGCGTTGACGGTGCGGCGAGAAACCTCTCGGCCCCGTTCTCCAGGAGTTGGCCAGGCAACTCGATCTCAAGATCACGATGGATCCGCAGGCAATCCAGGCGGCCGGCATTTCCTTGGATCAACTGGTCTCCGTGCACGTCGAGAACGCAACCGTTGACGAGCTTTTCCGCAAGCTTTTGAAGCCCACCGGTCTGACGTTCCACCGCCATCAGAGGCTGTTGGAAATCGTCCCCGCCAAATAGCCGGCGAGCCGCTGATTTCGTCGAAGCCCGCGCTGTTGATCAATCGGACGCCCGCCGGTCAAGCGGCGGCGGCGGTGTTGGCGGGTGGCAACTGAAGCTGCTGTGACACGGCAATCCGCTGCTTGGCCTCGCGTGCCCTGATATCGCCGTTATACGCACAATCTCCATCCACAAGCAAAAAACGCCCGTCAGCAGGGCAGCCAGCGCGCAGCCCAAGATCACCGTGTACACGCTGTTGGTCTGCCGTCCCTTCCAGATTCCGTACGGAATGAACCCCAACGCAATCAGGTAGATGGCCGTCGAGAACGCACTCAGCTTGGTTGCAAAGAACATCGAACACAGCCAGGCGATCACTAAAACCAGGATCGGAATGCCGATCGTCAAGGCCAGTTCCCGAGCTTTCGAAGGCTCGCGAGGCTTCGTCTCCTTTTCCTCTTTGTGCTCTTCTTCCTTCGCCTCTTCAGCCGGCGCCGCGGCAACCGGTTCCGCAGGTGGTATCTCGACCTGGCCCAAGTCGGTCAACAGCCCTTCGTCGCCTTCGCCCGTTTCGGCTGCTGGCTCGGGCGTCTCGGCCGGTTGCTCGGCAGGCGCTGCGGCAGTTGACTCTTCCAAGTTGGCCGCATCGAGCGAGCCGAGCAGATCGCCCGAAAGCAGGTCGGCATAGTCGGACGCCGATCCTGCGGCCGATTCGGCCGGCAAAGACTCGTTGTGCGGCTTCAAGTCGTCAGGATTAGGGCTATCGCCTTCGTCGGCCACGGCGTTCCCTCCAGGCTGTGCACTCCACCGATCTTACCAACCTTCATCTATTATAGCCAAGCCAGCGGGCATTTGCCACCGAACGTCGGGTGACAATTCGCCAAACAGTTGCCGGCGGGAAGTCGCGCGACCGGGGCACCCCGCTGCGGGGTGGGCTGCCGTTTCTGCGGACGGCTCACCAATTCAGCTCCGTGGCCTCTTCCCAGTGCTCGTAGAGCTTCTTCAGCGTCGTTTGCTCGTCTTCAATCTGGGCCTTGATCTGTCGCACGCGATTTCCGTCGCGCACAACGTGCGGCTCGGCGAGCTCATGTTGCAGCTCCTCGATGCACGTCTCCCGTTCGAAGATTTCGTCTTCAAGATCGACGACTTTGCGGAACTGAAAACGCCGCTTCTTCGCCGCCGGCCTGGCTGCCTTGTCGGCGGCGCGGCGAGGGGACGACGGCGCTTCGGCAGTGCTGCGAGCGCCGTCTACAGACCGCCGTCGGCCGGGTGCTCGGCATCGGGCGTCTCCGCCGGTTCATGGCGAGTTCGGCCCAAGAGCATCTGGTAGGTATCGTAGTTCCCGTCGATGATGCGAACCTGTTGGGCCTCGATCAACAGCAGATGGTCGGCAACGCGATTGACGAAATAACGGTCGTGGCTGACAAACAGCACCGTGCCGTCAAACTGCCTGAGCGCCTCTTCCAGCGCATCGCGGGCCCACAGATCGAGGTGGTTTGTCGGCTCGTCGAGGACCAGGAAATTCGCGTCCGCGGCGGCCAGCCGGGCCAGCGCCGCCCGGCATCGCTCGCCGCCGCTGAGGCTGCTTACCTTCTGCAAGGCCGTGTCGCCAGTCAGGCCGAATCCCGCCAGCAGGTCGCGCCGCAATTGCAGGTTGAACTGCTTGTGTTTCGGGCGCACCGCATCGACCACGGCCAGGTCGTCGTCCAATTCGGCCAATTGCTGGTCGAAGTAGCCGACGACCACGCCCTGCCCAAGACTCACTTTCCCCTGGTCGGGCGGCGCCAGGCCCAGCAAGCACCGCAGCAGCGTGGTTTTGCCGGAACCGTTGGGGCCCAGCAGCGCCCATCGCTGGCCGCGGACGATGTCCAGGGAAACGTCGCGAAACAGCGGACGTTCGAAGGCCTTGGCGACACCCGTCGCCCGCACCACGATGTCGCCGCTGCGGCGGGCCGCCGGAAACCGAACCATGGGCGCGACGATTTCCCGCGGCGGCGGCACCGGCTCGATCCGATCGAGCTTCTTGCGCCGGTCTTCGGCTTGGGCGTGTTTCTGGCCGTACGCGTTGCGGCGGATGAAGTCCTTGGTCTTCTCGATCTCGGTTTGCTGCTTCTCGTACGTGCGGCGTTGCACCAGCATCCGCTCGGCCTTCTGCTGCCAGTAGGCGGAAAAATTGCCCGTGTAGCAATCGACCGTGCCGTGAAAAAGCTCCGCGGTGCGGTTGGTCACCGTGTCGAGGAAATAGCGGTCGTGGCTCACGACCACCATGGCCGCCGAGCTCTCGACCATGAACGTTTCGAGCCACTCGGTCGCTTCGATGTCGAGGTGGTTCGAGGGCTCGTCGAGGATCATCACGTTGGGCTCGGCCAGCAGCAATTTGGCCAGCATCAGGCGGTTCTGCTCGCCGCCGCTGAGGGAGCAGACGGGTTGATGAAACGTTTCCCGACGAAACCGCAGCCCTTCCAGCACCCGCTCCACGCGATGATCGATGTCGTAGGCGTCCTGGCGATGGAGTTCGTGCTGGAGATGATCGTAGCGGGCGACCAGCCGCTTCTGCTCGGCCGGATCGGAGGCTTCGCTTATGGCCGCCGCGGCTTCTTCCGCTTCCTGCTGCAACAGCACCAGATCGGCCAGCGCGGTGCGGGCCTCGCCATGCAGCGTCCGGTCTGGGTCGAAACGCGGCTGCTGCTCCAGGTAACCGAGATGGGCCGCCGGATGAACGCGGCACGCGCCGGCGTCGGCTTCGTCCTTGCCGGCGAGAATCCGCAAAAGCGTCGTCTTGCCGCTGCCGTTGGGCCCCACCAGGCCGATGCGGTCGCCCGGCCGCACCTCGAAGGTCACCCCTTCCAGCACCTCCTCGGCGCCGAACCGCTTTCTGACATCAACTACGTCCAGAAGAATCATCCGCGGCGAATGTCAGAAAAGGCGGGGCATACAACTTCTGCCGGCAGCAAGCAGCGCTCAATAGTATCTGTTGTTGGGGTACCTGTTGTTGGGGTACGGGGGCTGATACCTCTGCTGCTGTTGCGGCATTTTGTTCTGCTGTGTTGGGTCGGGCGTGTCAACGATGTCCTGAACCTTCGCCTTGATGTCCTTGGTCATGGTGCGGACAGCCAATGCCGCCGCCGTCTTGTCGGGGCCGGGAGCCAACTTATCGAGTTTCTCAAGTGCCGTCTTCAGGCCCGGCTCCATTTTGTCCTTGAGCTTCTTCAACTTGTCGCTCTGGATAGTGGTGAGCGTCGTGCCGTGCGGCGGGGCAAATGCCGCCGTAACGCGCGCCGTCACGGGATCGCGCTTCGTGGCGCTCGTGCCGGTCTTCGGGTGATCCGGCTCAGGTTCCAAGGCCGGAACATCCGGAAGCTTATCGCCGGGCGCGGCGTCCGTTTTCGATTGATCCGCGGGCGCAGCGGAAGTCGCCGCAGGCGCGCTCGATCCTTTTCCGTCCGCCAACGCCGTGCCGGCCGTCCACAGACCGACTGCCGCCAACAGGAACACGTTCCACCACGGCCATTTCAACCGCCTTCGCATGTTCCACCTCCTTTACCCCGTAGGCTACTGAGACGCCTTCAGTATATCCCTGGGGCACGGGGGCGGTCAATCGTAGGCGCGAGAAGCGGCGCAAAAATGAACTACAGCGGTCGCGGGACTGCTTCCCCATTTTGACGGGGTCGGCCGGCCGTTCCCATCATCTCGTTCAGACCTTTTCGGGGGCAAAACCGTCAGCGAAGGCCGCCCCGGCTTCGCATGGCTCAGGCAGCCATGATATCAGTCCTGGCGTGCCCCGAAGAACCAGGAGATTCGGAAACCACAATAGACCAGTGAGGAGCGTAGTTCGAAGCCGCCCTCGAAGGGGATGTAGTCGAACGGTCCGTTGCCAAAGGGGTCCGGGTGGTCCGCCAATGCAGCTTTGCCGCGATCACAGACGTCAACCGCCGCTTGAAACATCGACCTGCGACAGGAAGCCTGGGCGTTCTCGCGGCACTCCCCCCCGTAATCCAGAGCCACAAGCGCCGCGATCGGGTTCGCCTTGATGGTTCGCGCATAACGCTCCTGGAAAACGCGATCGCATTCGGCCGGAGGGAGTAACATCAAATCGGCAGACTGTTTCATCAACGGGCGGGCTTCCTGAGCGAATCTGACCATCGTCTCTGCGTCGCGTCCCTGCTCTACGGCCGCCCTCGCTTGGTCGGGTGGCCAAAACTCGGCCAGAAAGTCCAGGAGCCGGCCCTCCCGTTCCGCCTGCGGAAGATTCTCCACTAGCCAATCGAGGATGCCATCATAATCGCGCAGCATCGCCTCGCGCATTGGCGAGAAAGTGGGCAGCGAAGTGATTTTCTTCATTGCATTCGCTCGCGCTTCGCCAGGCATACGCGGAAGGTACGCGGTAACGGTGCCGAGCGCGATATTCTCGGTCATGTAGCAGTAATGGTCAAATGGGAGCATCTGGCTGCTGGCATGGCGGTTCATGAGCATCGTTGCGACCACATCGTCTAACCCTTTGTCCCACGCGCCCTGTTCGAAGTTCCAACGCGCCCGCAAACAGGAAAGGCGAGCCAAGCCGCGAGCCTGGTTTGTGAAAAGGTCGGATTGGGCGTGGGGGCCGTCTTTTCGAAGGTCGAGCCCCCAATCGCAAAACGAAAGGGCAGCGCCCCGGTGCAGATAAATCAGGGCCTGCCGCGCCCTCCTCCTGGAGAACCTTCGCCTGCTCGTGACTTACCGGCACGGCAACTCCGAACTTCGGGTCGTTGGTGGTCGCGTTCCAAACCTTGTCGTCGAGCACGTTCGGCATGGACTGGAACGCCAACCAGTATTGCAGGGCGGCATTCGCTTGGGCGTCTCCCACGTTCCTTTCCGCCGCCCCGGCAGACATCGCCACAAAAACCACGGAAGCCCACAGCCAGCTCTTCATTGGCAATCTCCGCTCGATCACTCGCCGCGCGTGGGACCGTGCGTCAGCAGTTCGCCATCGGCCCGATTGGCAAGCTGCTGCATCACTTTCGGTTCGGTAGCCTTGTCGAGCGACGCTACTCGGCCGTCGCCGAACAGGAAGTTGCAGACAGAGGGATGACCGGAGGAAAAACCGCCGACGAACAGGTCGCCGGCATCGGCAGCCCCTGGGGCTGGCTCATCACTATACGGATGATAGGCGCCTCTGCCGGATCGATAATTTTCAAACATGGGCACGCCCATGTTTCGCAAGGTGGCTCGCGTGCCGGCCATCCAGCCCAAATCCTTTTCGCTGCCCATCTTCTCGCCCACATAGATCGTGTGCGCGGTGCCATCGGTCACATCCTCGGCACGGATATGGCTGTTCAAAAAGAACACGCCGTTGTTGTTCACGTCGATCGGCTTCTCCACGTCGTTCTGGCATCCGGCGTAATTCGAGACGACATAAGTTCCCAGGGCGGCAGGATTCTGGGAATACTCCGCCGACTCGCGAGCCTGCTCTGTGCCCTCGCGGGGAGTTCCATTGCGAGCACGGATCGGGCAGGACGGGCAGAGGTACGACGCGATGCCGATCGCGCGGACCGCCGCGTTCTTCTCGTCGAACGCCCCCACCGCGAAGTCGATGTGCGTGAACGTGACGTTCTCCTCCATATAAGGGAGCAGTTGCACGAGCCAACTCATCTTGTAGCCCTGGGGGACGTCGTGGACGGGGCCTTCTTTATCCACCGTGCCGCTGGGGAGAACGCGCTGCGCCGCTTCGTAGTTCTGCAAGGCCACGCCGATCTGGTTCAAGTTATTCAAGCAGCTCGCCCGCCGGGCCGCCTCGCGCACCGCTTGGATCGCCGGCAGCAACAGCGCGATCAGGATCCCGATGATGGCGATCACCACCAGCAGTTCGACCAGCGTGAACCCCGCCGCCCGGCCGGCGGCATTGATGCGGCGGAGGCGCCCGCCGTGTGATCGTGTTTTGTCCGTGCTCTTCATGGTTTTCTCCAATGCTTTGGTTGATTTGAGTTGATAGAGCTGCGCAAGAGCGCAGGATTATTTTTTTTCAATGTCCGCCGTAATTTGCTTCACTTGCCGGCAGCGGTGTTGGGGATCGTCGGGATAATCGGCCTCTACGTGAATCGTTCGTCGCTCGGGCTGACCGGCGACGGCGTCGATCCCGATTCGCACTTTCCCGCCGTGGCTGCCGCCCAGGTCGCCGGCCGGGATGCTCCATGTTTCGCCTCGGTAGTCGGCATGGGCGGCCAACCGGGCCACGGCGCCTCCACGCCGGCCTCGGCAAGCCATTGCGCCTGCACGTTCCACTGCTGATTTTCCATGGCGCGGCGACCGGCCGCGGCCTGTTTAGCCAACAGCACCAGCAGCACGCCGGCCACCGCCAGGCAAACCAGGATCACAATCAGGACCGCACCATGGCGACGCATCTTACGGACTCCCCGCAGGCGACTTGGTAAATCGATGATCCTTGGCCAGAACCGCGTCGATCCGAATCTCGCGTGCCGCCGCTGTACTGGTGGCCGGCGAACGAATCACCAGCGTGGCCGTCGGCGGCGAAGAATCGGCATGAAAAGCGATTTCGGCGGCGTCCTTGGCCGCAATCACATAGCATTCACGCCGCAGCAGCTTCCCGCCGACCTCTTGGCGACGTTCCATCTCACCCGGCGCGGCGCGATAGGTGACCGTGCAATCGTTCGGCAGCGCGAGCTGCCACTGGCCTGTCGGCCCACCTTCGGCGGTGATGGGGCGGATCGCCGCATGAACGTCGCTGCGGAACTGATCGGCCAGTCGGGCGGTATGTGCCGCCTGCCCCGCATGATCGCGGCCGCTGCCCTCGGCCCGGAACAACAAGCCCAGGGTGCCAATCGCCACGCCCATCAGCACCGTGCTGACGGCGATGACGACCAGCATTTCAATCAGTGAGAAGCCGCGGCGGAGCATGGGGGGATCAGTGGTCGGTGGTTAGTGGTTAGTGGTCCGGTATTTCCAAGTGGTTACGGTCATCGGAGGAAGGTATCGGCCGGCACGATCTTGCCAGCGGAGCGAAGCCGCAATGCGCTTGGCATCGGGCTCGCTCTCGGACGTGGAGATATCGACCTTCAACTCGGCGCCGGGCAGGCGCTCGCGGAGCACCGCCGACGGCTGTTCCGCGGCGGCGGCTTCCGGAGTCAATTCGGCCCACGCCCGCGGGGCGACTCGCTCCAGCACGTTGGCCAACTCCATTGCGGCGCACTGCTGCTGGTCGGCGGCCCGGCGTTGGGCGGCCACGGCGCCTAGCATTTGCACGCAGACGATCAGCAACACGGCGAGTATCGTGCCCGCGATCGTTGCCTCGATAATCATCATGCCGCGTCGGTTCATGGTAAGGCCGCCAGATGGTTAACGAGTGACACCAAGGGGAGGAACAAGGCCACCACGACAAACATCACGCTTACGCCCATCAAGATCACCAGCACGGGAAAGACGGCCTGCGTGATCGCCCCGACGCGATAGGCAAGCCGGCGGCGGGTGCTGTCGGCCATTTCCCGCAAGGCCCAGGGGAGGTTGCCCACTCGCTGGGCCGCTTGCAGCACGGCCAGATCGGCCGGTTGGATCAAGCCGCGGCGGTGCAAACTTTCGCCCCAATCGTCGCCGGCGCGGATGTCGGCCTCGGTCCGCCGAAGCCGCTGGCGGATATCGGGCCTGAAGTAGGACTCGGCCAGGCAGTGAATGCCCTCGCCGAGCGGCCGCTGCTGGCGGGCCACAATCGCCAGGCTGCCGAGCACCTGGGCCGAATCGAGCCGCCGCACCAACCGCCTCATGCCCGGCAGGTCCCATTGGGTCCAGCCCCAGTAGCGTGCGGCCGCATAGACCAGCAACAGGATCAGCAGAAGCGGAATCGGAAACAAGTACCAGTACCCTGTGTATAGGACGGACACGTCAATCAGCACGTGTGTCATCGGCGGCAGGTCGGTGCCAAAGTCGGCAAAGATCTTTTGGAAGGCGGGGACGATCTTCAGCATGACGAACACGAGCAAAAGGAACTCGAAAATCAGGACAAACGTCAGGTAGAAAACGCGCCCCACCACGGCCGCCCACATCGGCCGCTGCGAATCCTGCGACGCGGCCGCTTGCCGCAGGGCGAGGGCCAGCGCGCCCGAATCACAGCCGACGCGGATAATCGACTGCGCACGTCGCGGCAATAAGTCACCGACGCGCTGCAAGGCCTCCGGCAACGGCACCCCCGCGCCGAGCATTTCCGCCAGCCGTCGGGCGCGCCGGCCGATCGAGCCGCGCTGCTCGCGGGCAAAGGCTTCCACCACCGGCGCCAGCGGCATCGAACGCTCGGCCGCGACCGTTAACAGCCACAGCAGCGCATACTGCTGCGATTCTCGATGGCGTCGCGTGATTTCGATCATTGCAAACAGCAACGCGATCCATATAATCGGCATCCAAAACAAGACGACCAACAGCGCCAGCAGCACGGCCCAGATCGCCATGCGCAGCAGCAAGTCGGGCACTTCAGAACGCATGCCTCTTAAGCACAAAATGGCGATGGCTGAGAGGATCAGCGCCACTGCGGCACCGGCGACGATAAGGGCAATTTCAGGCGATTGCATGGCTCAACGGGCTGTTCGACGTTCCGAGTTTCAATGGCCTCCGCTCAGCTTCTGTATCAGGCTGATCAATGGCATAAACATGGCGATCGCAAAGAATCCCACCAACGCAATGACGACGACCAGCAAAGCCGGCAGCAGCAATCCTCCCAGCAGCGCACCGCGCGAACGCACCCGGCCGGCAAACATCTCGGCGGCGGCGTCAAAGGAGTCGGCCAGGGCGGAGGTCCGTTGGCCCCATTCGACCACCGGAATCAGGCTCGGCGGGAAGGCGCCGCGCCGCCAGGCTCTCGTCCAGCGCGCGTCCGCCCTCCACGTCGTCGGCCACGCGGCGACATCCGCGGGCAAGATTGGCGTCGCGCAATCCGGCCGCCGCCAACCGCAGAGCATCCGGAAGCGACACCTGCTGGGCAATCAACAGCCCCATCAGCCGCGAAAACTGCACCAATTGGCTCCAACGCAGAAGCGGCCCGGCCAGCGGCAACCGGTGCAGCACCGGCCACACCCATCTTGTGCCCAAACCCAACCGCAGCATGATCGCGGCCGAGGCAATCACCAAGAGCAAAATTACAAACATCGTGGCTAGCGGCCCGGCGACGACAAGGACTAGTTGCGTCGCTGGGGGCAAGCCGGTGCCGAAGTCCGCGAATATCTTTTGGAACGAAGGCACAATTGTGCTGGCGAGAACCGCCAACCCCGCCACCGCAATCAGCAATACCATCGGATAGGCCAGGCCGAGCCAGATCCGGCGGCGCAGTTCCAACTGGGTCCGCTCGATATCCGTATACTCTTCCAAGACCTCGGCCAATCGGCCGCTGTGGATGCCGGCCAATATCACGCCGCGGAGGCACTCGGGCAGCCGGCGCCCTTCCTGGTCGATGGCAGCGGCGAAGTCCATGCCGGCGTCGAGCCGGTCGGCGAGGCGCCGCAGCACGCCGGGCAGCCGGCGGCCCGGAAATTCGTCGGCCAAGGCCCGCAAGCCGGCCCCCAGCGGCAATCCGGCCTTGGTCAACTCGGCAACTCGCAAGGCCAACTCCCCCGTTTCCTCGGTGGAGAGCCTTCGCGACGAGTCGAAGCCCAGCCAGTGGAATTTCGCCATCGGACGTCAGCCTCCCATGCCCAGGCTCAGTTTGCAAAGCATCGTGGTGTACGGAATAAACAGCGTAAGGGCATACAAGGCGGTCACGGTTCCGCCGATGGCAACCGTCAGAAGCACCGGCAGAAACACGCGAACCATGTCGGCCTGATGCCGGGCGCGGCGGTGATAGGCGGCCGCCGAATGTTGCAACGCCGGCAGCAGGGCGCCGTCGCGCCGGGCCGCCAGCATCAGCCAGGTGAGCAGCGCCGGCAGCGCCGGCTCGCCCGGCGCCGGTTCGACGCGACCTTGCCGCAGCGTGGCCGCCAGTTGCCGCGCCGCCGACAACGTCACCGGATCGCCGGAGGCCTCGCCTGCCAGGGCCACCGCCTCCTCCAACGGCATCTGATTCTCCACCAGCAAGGCCAGGATTTCCAGGAACGTGGCCGTCCGCGACCAGCGCAACATCGGCCCCACCCACGGCAGCCAGCCAAACAGCCGGTCGGCGCGACTCTGCAGCGCAGCGGCGCGGGTGGCGGCATGGCACCACGCGGCCAGCAACACGACGACCAGGATCATAATGCCCGTTCCCCAATACCAAGCCGAAGGGCCGAGGCGAGCCAGGATGGCAATGGCTCGATGGCCCGGCACGTGGATGGAATGCAACATGTCGGCCAGAGGAGGCGCCACCACACGGGTGAAGAAGACGAGGCCTCCCAGCGCCACCAGGAACACCAGCACCGGATACATGACCGCCACCAGCACGGCCCGCTGGGTTTCGGCCAATTGGCGGGCGGAGACGGCCACAGCTTCCAGCGCGGCGGAGAGCCGACCCGCTCGCAGCCCGGCCTGCACCACGGCCCGATATGCGGGCGGCAGCGAACCGGCGTCCTGCATCACGGCCTGTTCCAGCGGTTCGCCGCGGGCCGTGCGCTGGGCCCAGGCGGCAGCCACTTGGCCCAAGCGGGCGGGCATGTCGGCCCCCAGCGCGGCCAGCCCGCTTTCCAGCGGCACTCCCGCGCGCACCAAGGCCGCCATCTCGTCGTTCAGGGCAATCAGGTCGTCGAGGGTCATCGGATTTATGCCCTTACCGTTCTTGCCGCGCGATAAGCATACTCGTTCTCTCTGCGCCAATAACACCCGCCCCCTCCGGATCGGCGCCGGGCCGGTCCGGCCGCCGCAGCTCCGGCAGCGAGCGGTCCGGACGGGTGTCATCCTGCGATGGCGGCTCCGCCGGCTTGGGTGCGTCACGCTCGCCTGCATAACCGAACCACAGGCGATCCCCGCGCGGGCTCGCGACCCTGATTCGGCGGCAATCTGCAACAGCACGGCTTCCCGCAGCGACTCCTCGGGCGTGAACTCGGGTGAAATCCGCTGAATCTTCTTGGCGATCGCCTTGACCGACGGATTCCACTCCCGCTCTTGCAAGGCCGAGTTGGCCACCTCTGCCACGGCGACCGAAAGGCTCAGCCAGAGGAAGATGACCGCCGCAGCCGCAGCCGCAAACCGCCACCATGGCGCGAATTGTTCCGGGCGCAGCTCAGCTCGCACGCTACGGAGCACCTGTCGCCGCAGCGCAGCGGGTGGCTCCGGCCGTGGCCCAGCGGCCAGCCGGCGTTCCAATTGTTCGAGTTCGGCCGGAAGCGGTTCGTTTTCCATCAGCATGGCTCCTCGAAGGACGTTCGGTTCCCTTCCAGTGAAGCCCTCAACTTCTGCAATGCGTAACGATAGCGGCTGGCCGCCGTATTGATGCTCACTCCCATGATTTGGGCGATCTGGGCAAACGTCAGTTCGCCGTCGATCTTCCAGGCGATGACCTCGCGCTGCTCGGCGGGCAACAACTGGATCGCCTGCTGGAGCAGGCCGCACTCGGGACATTCGGATCGGGCCTGTTCGACCCGGGCGGCGACCTCGCTAAATTCCAGGGCGGATGTTTGCGGGCCGTGCGCCCGCCGGCCCGCACACCGGCCGGCCGCCCGACGCAACGACGCGAACAAATAGGCGGTTAGATCGGACACGTCGGCCAACCTTTCGCGGCTTCGCACCATGGCCAGAAAAACATCCTGCACAACGTCCTCAGCATCTTCGCGACGCCCCAAGATTCTCAACGCGGTACGGTACATTCGCCCGGCAAAGCGGTCGTACAATGCCGCGAACGCCCGCGCGTCGCCGGCGGTTAATCGCGGCAGCAGTGGGTCCGGGCCGGGGTCATCCAACTCCTTACCCCTAGTCATCACCCCTATGGAAGAGAAGAGCCGATTTGCGCGACGATTTGTCTACCGACCTCTGGTTTTTCGACTTTTGTTCCTGTCTCCCATCTAGAGAGGGGAATTTCAGGAAGACGGCGACCTTGAAACCTCTGTGAACCCCAACACTCTGCGGACCTCCGCCGGGCTCGTCAAACCCTGGTCTACGGCCTGGCAGGCACGCTGCCAGCGGTTGATCGCCCCCGCCTTGTTCGCCAGTTGTTCGATGGTTGACGTGTCGCTGCGGGCGAGCACGGCGCGGGCCAACTCGCTGCGCGATAGCGTGAGCATCTCCGCCAGGAGCAGTCGCCCGTGGTAGCCGCTCCCGCCGCACTTGGCGCATCCCTGCGGGAGCATCACGCGCTCGACCGCGAGCCCCAGGCGATCACCGCGATCGTCGCTGGGCCGGGCACACGAGCACAAGCGGCGCAGCAGCCGCTGGTTGAGGATCGCCAGCAGCCCGCTGCGCAAAACGTACGGCTCCAGGCCCATGTCCAGCAGCCGGCTCACCGTCTCGGCCGCGCTGCCGGCGTGGAACGTGCTGAGCATCAGATGGCCGGTCAACGAGGCCTGGAGGGCTGCTTCGGCCGTCGGTCGGTCGCGGATTTCGCCTACCATGATGACCTCGGGATCCTGCCGCATGAGGAACCGCAAGCCGGTGGCGAGGTCCAATCCGACCGGGCCGTGGACTTGCGATTGGGCTACGCCGCCGACAGCCACTTCGATGGGGTCTTCGATCGAAACCAGGCTGCGCGTGCCGCCGCTCGCCCGCGCGATCTCGCGCAGGCACGCGTAAACGGTGGTCGTCTTTCCGCTCCCCGCCGGTCCGGAAACCAAGATCGCTCCCGACGTTTCCGAGAGCAACAATCGCAGCGGGCCCAGCACGTCGTCCGGCAGCCCGAGATCGTCGAGGTGCTGATAGCGTTGCGTCCCGCCAAACAGTCGCACCACGGTCCGTTCGCCGTGCAGCGTGGGAAAGGTGCAAACCCGCATTTCCACGTCATCTTGCGGAAGGCGGATGCGGCCTTCTTGCGGCCGGTCGGTGTGATAGGTGAGCAATCCGGAGAGGACTTTCAGCCGGGCGGTGATATTGGCGGCAAGTCGCGAGGGGAAGCTCGCCACCGGCATCAGCACGCCATCCAACCGGAACTTCAATTCCAGACCGTCCGCAGTGGGCTGGAAATGGATGTCGCTGGCGCCGGCGGCCCGGGCGGCGGCGAGCGCCGCGTCGATCGACCGGCTCGCATACTCGGGATCGGCCGGATCGAGGCCGGCAAGTTCTTGGTGCACGCCGTCGGCTATCGGCTCACTCATACGTTGCCCCCGATCAGGCACAAGGCAGAAGAAGACCACGTCGGCCCGGCAGCGCTCCTGCCGCTCCAACGAACGTCGCTGCCGCCCCAGCGCCGGCTACTTTTCGTAAGGCAGCGAGAAGATCATCTCGACGCCTTCAGCGCGCCCGCCGGCATGGGCGGCGGCGCTGGTAGCGAGCATATCAAGACTGCGGCGCATCTGCAACCACCGGGGGTCGGCGGCCACCGAACCGTCGGCCCGGTCGATGCGATCGAGGGTTGCCGCCAACTCGATCAAGCGGCAGCGGATGGCGAGGAATTCGCGCTCCAGCACCTCGGCGGCAGACATCGGAGTTGGCATAACGACCTCCTTGCCGCGGCTACCGGTGAGTCCCTGCGGCCGACGATCACGCATCTCGCGGCGGCAATACCCGCCGCAGGGCTTCCGTCAACCGTCAGAACCGATAGTACGCGTTGGGCGGCGGCGAAGACGACGGCGCCGTGGACGCCGGCGGCGTCGCAGAGGCCGGCGCACCGGGCGGCGTGCTCTTCATCGTGCCGGGCGGAAGATCGCTCGGCGGCCGCCGTGGCTTGAACAAATCGGTAACGGTGCCGAGGGACTTCTGCGGTATGCCGTTCTCCGGCTTGGCTTTAAAGTCGTTGGGGTTCTTGCCGGCCCCGAAGCGGACCACCGGAGTCTCGTTCTTCCACCCCATTTGCATCACTAAATCGCCGATCGGCAACTTCTGAATTCCCAAATGTTTGGCAGACTCGATCATCTTGCTGAAGGAAGCAATTTGGGTCGTGTCCCCCTTCTCCGTGGGCGCTTCGCCCAGGATCAAGTAGCGGGTGTTGACCGTCAGCTCGCCGACCAATTCGCCTTTGTCGTTGATGTAACTGTCGACGACGCCCTCGTTCGCCTTGATCAGATCGAGCACGGTCTGGAGATGGCTCTTGCCGTCGCCGACGATGTCCATAAAACCGGCCAGGGCGAAGTGTTTCTTGTCGCCCGGGGCCCACAGCGGCGTGTAAATCTTGTCGCCCGGCATGATCGGGCTGGAGATCGTGTCGTCGATGATGCGAACCTCGGCCAGGTGGTCGCCGAGAATCCGCGTCACTTCGATGCTCGCCTTCTTGCCGCCGGACACCGTCAGATCGGTGGCGTTGGAAGGATAGACGCTGAAGGTGATCTGATGCGGAAGCGCGTCCGCTCGCCCGACGTTGATCCATGCCTTGCCGAGCCGCTGGTTAACCCAGCCGATCTGGCCGTCGAAAACGTCGATTTTCGTGGCCGTCAGCCCGGCGATCATGTCCGACTGATTCTGCATCATGTGCTCCCCCTTCACGATGAGATCGTCGCGTTCCTTGATCGTTGCTTCGGCCTTGGCCTTGTCGGCGGCCGAATTCTTGGTCACGGTTTGCATGTCCGCCTGGAGCTTGGCTTCACTCTGGTGGAGGCATCCGCCTCCGCGTTGTACTTGGCGCGTTCGCTGGCCAGGTCCTGGTTCGCCGCCTCGCGAGCCTTCGCGAAATCGTCGATCTGCTGCTGTTTGCTCGCCTCGAAGATCTTGATTTGGTCCGCGAGGCGTTGAACTTCCGTCTTCGCGGCGGCCAACTCGCCATTCTTGTCGTTGATCGTCCCTTGCATCTTTTCCAACAGCCGGCGGTACACGCGATCCGCCTCCGGATAGCTGCCTCCATACTTGCTGATGTCGTCCTTGAAGGTCGTGTTCACGATCACGTCAACTTTGTCGGTTTCGGGAACCCCGATCAGCTTCTTCAACTGCACCAGGTCGTTGCCGGCCTCGGTGGCCGCTTGCGCCTTCTTCATGGCGTTCGCGTCGCTACTGGCGGCTTTGACGCTCGCCTCATCGTATTGCCGGAAGTAATAGTACGTCGATGCTCCGAGAATAATCACGAGCATCACGGAGACGATCAAGGCGATTTGGAGACCTTGGTTTTCGCGGGCCATGTCTAACGCACTCCTTTAGGGGCTATCGCGGTGCGCCTTTGCGGGGCAAGATGGTAAAGAGTAGTTCTCCGCGCCGTCTTCCGATAGTTTGTGCCGGAAACGCACACGAAGGGGCCAAACGTTCAGCATCAGGGCCTATCGCCGATTTTATTCCGGCCCATATCCAATGTCAACGAAATGCCATCGGTTCCGCAGCCATTCCGCCGGCGTGCCCACAACGGGGGGTGACATTTCCGCACTTCTCCCTTCGGTAAAACCGCCGCGGCCCAGCTATCGGCTGCCCGATTGCATCAAAACGGCCGGCGGCACAGAATGAACCTTGCCTTGCGATCGTTGGCAGTCTCTTTCACGACATCCCATCGCCGCGCCGTTGAAGCGGCCGTTGCTCATCCATGAACGTCCGACGTATTCGCCAAACTTCGCTGCCCGGCTTCGATTCTGACGCCAACCGCCCGTCGACCGCCGCGGCGTCGGCGCAGGCGCGGGCTGGCCCGGCGGCAAGCAGCAGCGCCGAAAGCATTCTGCGCAGTCGGTGGCCCAGAGCGACTCGGGGCAGGGCGCCCCGCCGGAGTCGCTTGCGGGCAAAACCGTGTGGATCATCGATGCCCACTCGCTGATCCACCAGGTCTTCCACGCGCTGCCGGAGATGACCAGCCCGAAAGGCGAACCGGTGGGGGCCGTGTTCGGCTTCACCCGCGATCTGCTTTATCTCTTGGAAGAGAAGCGACCCGACTATCTGTTCTGTGCCTTGGATTTGCCGGGCAAGACCTTCCGCCACGTGATGTACGAGCCCTACAAGATTCAGCGGGCGGCGATGCCCGAGGACTTGGCGCCGCAGATTCCGGCGATTTGCCGCGTGATTGCCGCCTTGGGCATCCCCGCGCTGGCCTGCGAGTCGTACGAAGCCGACGACATTCTGGCCACGGTCGCCCGCCTGACCGACGAACTCGCCGGCCAGTGCTTCCTCGTGACCGGCGACAAAGACTGTCGGCAGTTGATTACCGAACGAGTCAAGGTGTTCAATATCCGCAAGAACGAGCTGTTCGACGCCGACGTGCTGCGGGCCGAATGGGGAATCACGCCCCGGCAAGTCGTTGATTTCCAGGCGCTGGTCGGCGATTCGGTCGACAACGTGCCGGGCGTGCCATTGATTGGGCCAAAGTTCGCCCGGCAGTTGCTCGAACAATACGGCACTCTCGAAGCGGTCCTCGAACACGCCGGCGAGGTGGCCGGTGCGAAACGGAAGGAGAACCTGACGAAGTTCCGCGACCAGGCCCTTTTGAGCCGCGATCTGGTGCGGCTCGACGCCCACGTCCCCATTGCCATCGACTGGCAAGCCGGCCGCACGGGCCACGTCAACCTGCCAGCGGCGCTCGCGCTGTTCCATGATTTTGGCTTCCGCAGCATCGGGCAGAAGCTGGTCGCGATCGTCAAGGCACGGGGCGACGAGGAAACGGCGAAAGGCGGAGGGCGGATTGCGGAAGCCATCGGCGGGATGCCTGCCGCCGGGCATGCGACGTCCGAGCCGCACCAACTTGACGCTCCGCAGACGCACGAAGTCGATGTTTCCGGTCACCCATCTCCAATCCCTGATCCCTCGGCGCCGTTGGTCACCCACCTGGTCGACACTCCCGAGGCGTTCGATCACTTCCTCGATCAGTTCCGAAAACAGCGGTCATTCTCACTCGACACCGAGACCACGAGCATTTTGCCGCGGTGGGCGAAATTGGTGGGCATGTCGCTGGCATGGAACGACGGCGAAGCTTGGTATCTGCCGCTGCGTGCGCCCGAAGGCGAGCGACATCTCGATCCCGCATCCACCCTGGCCGCCCTGAAACCGATCCTGGAAGACCCGGCGGTAGAGAAGATCGGCCAGAACCTCAAGTACGACATGATCGTGCTGCGCGGGGCGGGCGTGGAACTGGCCGGCGTGTCGTTCGACACCATGGTGGCCAGCTATTTGCTCGAGGCGGGCCGCCGCAATCACAGCCTCGATGAACTGGCCCGCGCCTATCTGAACCACGAAACGATCAAGATATCGGCGTTGATCGGCACGGGCCGCCAGCAGCGGCGAATGGACGAGGCGCCGACTCGCCAGGTGGCCGACTACGCCGGCGAGGATGCCTGGCTGCCGCTGCGGCTGCGGCCGATCCTGGACAAAAAACTCGAAGAGACCGAGCTGGCCGGCCTGCTGCACGCGCTCGAACTGCCGCTGATCGATGTGCTGGTCGAGCTGGAATATAACGGCATCAAAATCGACTCCGCCCGGCTGGCCGAGTTGAGCGGACGGTACGGCACGCGCATGGACGAGTTGGAGCAGGAGATTCACCAGCTCGCCGGCCGACCGTTGAACATCGCTTCTCCCAAACAACTCCAGCAATTGTTGTTCACCGAATTGAAGTTGCCGGTGCTGAAAAGAACCGCGAAGACAGGGCCGAGCACGGATGCCGATGTGCTGGAGGAATTGGCCCGGCTTCATCCCTTGCCGGCCAAGATTCTCGAGTATCGGCAGTATGCGAAGCTCAAGAGTACGTACGTCGATGCCCTGCCGACGATGGTTTGCCCCGAAACGGGGCGGGTTCACGCGTCGTTTCACCAAGTCGTGGCAGCCACCGGGCGGTTGAGCTCCAGCGATCCCAACCTGCAAAACATCCCCGTCCGGACCGAGGAGGGGCGGGAAATTCGCTCGGCGTTTGTCCCCGGCGAAGCGGGGTGGCTGCTCATGGCGGCCGACTATTCGCAGATCGAGTTGCGGGTGTTGGCCCATTTCTCGGGCGACCGACAACTGTGTGAGGCCTTCGCCCGCGACGAGGATATCCACGCCCGAGTCGCCTGCCAGGTGAACGCGGTCCCCCTCGCAATGGTTACATCGGAGATGCGGCGGGCAGCAAAGGCCGTCAACTTCGGCGTGATCTACGGCCAAAGCCCTTTCGGACTGGCCCGGGCGCTCGGTATCGACCAGGCCGCGGCGGCCAAATTCATCGACGCTTACTTCGCCGGCTACCCCGGCATCGAAGAATTCTTGGAACAAGTGCTGGCAGAATGTCGCAAGAACGGGTATGTTAAGACTATTCTCGGACGTCGCCGTTCGATTAGCGGCGTGCGCCCCGGCGCGGGTCGGCAACGCAATCTGGCCGAACGCACCGCGGTCAACACCGTGATCCAGGGTTCGGCGGCGGACCTGATCAAGTTGGCAATGGTGGCGATCCATCGGCGCCTGCGAAAGGAACAGTTCGCAGCAAGGATGCTGCTCCAAATCCACGACGAGTTGATCTTCGAAGTCCCCTCCGATCAACTTCCCCACTTGGCCCAGCTTGTCCGGGAGGAGATGGTCGGCGTCTATGCCCTGAACGTTCCCTTGAAAGTTGACATCAAAGCGGGACCCAATTGGGCCGCGGCGGAGGAAGTGGCTAGTGGCTAGCGGCTAGCGGCCGGCGGGTAGCGAGATGACTCAGCCGCTAACCACTGACCACTGACCACCAATGAATGCAAATCATCGGCATCGTGGGCGGAGTGGCGAGCGGGAAGAGCCTCGTGGCGGGGCAGTTCGCGCGCCTCGGCGCCGGCGTGCTCGACGCCGATCGAGCGGGACATGAAGCGCTGCGGCTGCCAGCGGTCGAGGCAGCGGCGCGGCAGCGATGGGGAGAGGCGGTCTTCGCCGACGGGCGGATCGATCGGGCGCGGTTGGCCCGAATCGTGTTCGCCCCGGGCCCCGAAGGCCGGCGAGAACGTGAATACCTGGAACAGTTGACTCATCCGGAAATCGCCCGCTTGTTGCGGGAACAGGCTGACGCATTGGCGGGGCAGGCCGCCGTCGGGGTGTTGGACGCCGCTTTGTTGTTCGAGGCCGGATGGGATCAGTTCTGCGAAAAAACCGTGTTTGTCGAGGCGCCGCGGGAGGCGAGATTGGCGCGGGCGGTGGCCCGCGGTTGGGGTGAGGCGGAATTTACGGCCCGTGAGGCCGCGCAAGAATCGTTGGATCGCAAACGCACGCGTGCCGATGCGATAATAGACAACTCCGGTTCTCCGCAGCGGACGCAAGCTCAGGTCGAGCAGTTTTGGGCGTCCCTCCTCCGCTGATCCCGCCTTACCGCTCCTCGACCAGGAACCGTCCAAAAATTGCGGACAAGGTTACGGCTATCGCCTGGCGGTAGCCGTTGCGAATCCGATGCGCTCACTAGTTAGCACGACACATCAAGAAGTTTCTGGCCTGGTCCATCAGTTTTCGAGACAGTTATCTATCCCACCGCCGGCGCCTTCCGAGCGCCGCCCGATCGATCTTTTCAGGAGTTGAGCGAGCATGAATCCCGAGAAAGAGGCAGTCACCGAAAATCAGGAAACCAATCATCCCCAAATGGCGGCGGAGCCGTTGTCGCCCTCGGTCAACGAAGCAATTCGCGCCTTGGAGAGGGAAGAGCCCCTTTCCTTGGCCGAAGAGCTCGCCGCCGAAGGCCGGACCAAGCGCGACGAAATCCAGGACCGCTACGAGCAGATCAAGCAGTCGGGCGATACCCACATCGCCGAGTTGCAACGCATGTCGATGGCCGAGCTGATCGAGGAGGCCCGCAAAGAAAACCTCAGCGACTATGCCGGCATCAAGAAGCAAGACCTGATCTTCAGGATTCTCAAGGAGCGGGTGAAGCTCAACGGGTTGATGTACGGCGAGGGGACGCTGGAGGTCCTGCCCGACGGCTTCGGCTTTCTCCGCAGCCCCGACTACCACTATCTGTCGTGCCCCGACGACATCTACGTTTCGCCCAGCCAGATTCGCCGCTTCGGGCTGAAAACGGGGGCCACCGTCTCCGGCCAAATCCGTCCGCCCAAGGAGAACGAGCGCTACTTCGCCTTGCTGCGCGTCGAGGCGATCAACTACCAGGACCCGAACCTGCTGGGCAGCAAGATTCCCTTCGACGAACTGACGCCTTTGCACCCGGACAAGCGCATTGTCATGGAAACGACGCCCGACGAAGTGGAAATGCGCGTGGTCGACCTGATCGTGCCCATCGGCTTTGGACAGCGCGGGCTGATCGTCAGTCCGCCGCGGGCCGGCAAAACGATCCTCATGCAAAAGATGGCCAAGGCCGCGCTGGTGAACTACCCGGACTTGTACGTCTTCATGCTCCTGATCGACGAGCGGCCCGAGGAAGTCACCGACATGGAGCGCGAGGTGAAAGGGCCGAACTGCGAGGTGATCAGCTCCACGTTCGACGAGCCGGCGACGCGGCATATCCAGGTGTCGGAAATGGTGCTCGAAAAAGCCAAGCGGATGGTCGAGTACGGCTACGACGTGCTGATCTTCCTGGATTCGATCACCCGGCTGGCCCGGGCGTGGAACACCGAATGCCCGCCCTCGGGCAAACTGCTCTCCGGCGGCGTTGACGCCAATGCCTTAACCCGCCCCAAACGGTTCTTCGGCTCCGCGCGGAAGGTCGAAGAGGGGGGCTCGCTGACGGTGATCGGCACCGCGCTGATCGATACCGGCAGCCGCATGGACGAAGTGATCTTCGAGGAGTTCAAAGGCACCGGCAACCAGGAGATTCTCTTGGACCATAAGCTCGTGGACAAGCGGATTTGGCCGGCTATCGACATCAACCGCAGCGGCACGCGGAAAGAAGAGATGCTGTTGGATCCGGAGGAATATCGCCGCGTGTGCATTCTCCGCCGCGTGCTCAACGACATGAATCCGCCCGACGCCATGGAATTGCTGGTCGGCCGGCTGCAAAAGACCAAAAGCAACGCCGAGTTCCTCATGAGCATGAACATGAAGGTGTAAGCCCGGGGAGACCGCCGTGCCGAACACATATCAAGGGACTGTCGCCGCCGCCGAGGGCCGCTTCGCCGTCGTCGTATCACGGTTCAACGAGTCGATTACCTCGCGGCTGTTGGAGGGGGCGGTGCAAACGCTGACGGCGCACGGCGTGGCCGACGACCGCATCGACGTGGCGTGGACCCCCGGCGCCTTTGAAATCCCCACCGTGGCCAACGCCCTGGCGGCCAGCGGCCGCTACGTGGCGGTGATCTGCCTGGGGGCCGTTATTCGCGGCGAAACCAGCCACGACCAACACATCAACCGGGCCGTGAGCACGGCCTTGTGCGAGATCGGCGTCCATTACGGTTTGCCGGTGCTCTTCGGGGTGCTCACCTGCGACACCCTCGAGCAGGCCATCGCCCGGTCCGGCGGCCAGGTCGCCACCACGGGTAAAGATCAATCCGACGCCCACCTCGGCAACAAAGGCGTCGACTGCGCCAAGGCCGCCCTGGAAATGGTCGATCTGCTGGCCAAGCTGCCGGAGAAGCGATAGTGCCCCACCCAATCTGACATGACAGGTTGGGATTACGTCGGCCTTTGGGCTTGGGTCTTGGGCCTGTCCAAGACCCAAGTCCTAAGACCGCGACGTGGAAACATCGCGGAGAACCCCATGAACCGGATTGCAACGCCGATGCTGACGATTGCCTTGCTGGTGGCCTTTCTGCCATTGGGCTGCGCACCCGATCCGAATGCGATGCAAGCCAGGGCAATTGCCGAAATCGAGAAACAGGGCGGCTATACCGACGTTCAAGAATGGAGTGGCGACAAGTTTGTCGAGATGGTGTTCCTTGATAATGCCAAGATCAAGGACGCTAGCTTGAAACACCTCTCGGAATACCTCGAAGGGCTGCCGCAACTGCGGAAGTTGAACCTTTGGAAAGCCGATATTACCGACGCTGGCTTGGAGTATCTCAAAGGTCTCAAGCGATTGCGGGACTTGAACCTTCAGGATACTCAGATCACCGACGCTGGCTTAGAACGCCTCAAGGGGCTCCAGCAATTACGGGAATTGTGGCTCGCCGGTACGAAGGTGACGGGCAATGGCTTGAAGCATCTCCAGGGACTCACGCGATTGCAGACATTGGACCTTGGGGACACCCCGGTGACGGATGCGGGATTAGTGCACCTCAAGGGACTCACGCAACTACAGCAATTGTACCTCAACGGCACAAAAGTGACGGACGCCGGCTTGGAGCACCTCAAGGGGCTCTCGCAATTGCAGACATTGGACCTTGAGAACACCCCGGTGACGGATGCTGGATTGGAGCACATCCATGGGCTCTTGCAATTGCAGAACTTGTTCCTTAACGGCACCGCGGCGACGGACTCCGGAGTGAAAGACCTTCAGCAGGCGTTGCCAAGAGTGAAGTTAAGAGGAATAAAGGGGAGGAATAAAGGGGACAGTCGCATTTAATGGGTAGCATGGTGAAGCATGGCATCGCATCTTATCCAGTATATGCGTCTGTCCCCTTTATGTGATTCCTGAATGGGGAGCGCGAACCATGTATCGGATGGTGTGGCTGGCTTGCGTGGGGCTGACGGCAGTTTCGCCGCTGTCAGCCCAGGAGGCAAAATTACAAAAGACCCTCGAAGGACATTCTGGGGGGGTCTGTTCTGTGGCGTGGAGTCCAGACGGCAAGACGCTCGCGTCCGCGAGTTGTGACAAGACCATCAAACTGTGGGATGTGCCTACCGGCGAGAACACGGCTACTCTCGAAGTGCGCGATGGCGATGCCGTTACGTGCGTGGCGTGGAGTCCAGACGGCAAGACGCTCGCGTCCGCGAGTTATGACAGGACCATCAAGCTGTGGAACGCCGCTGCCCGCAAGCAAATCGCTACACTCGAAGGTCACACCGAGTGCGTCGATTTCGTGGCATGGAGTTCAGATGGAAAGTCTCTCGCCTCGGTAGGTGCTGGGGTAATCAAACTATGGGATGTGAGCACCAGAAAAAACATAGCCACGCTCGAAGGAAGCCACCAATGGGTCCATTCCGTGGCGTGGAGTCCAGATGGTAAATCCCTGGCTTCGGGAAATGCCGATGGGATAGTCAAGGTATGCAATGTTACGAATGGCACGACTATCGTCTCTCTCGATGCGGAGAGCGGGGAGAACGTGCTTGCCATAACGTATAGTCCAGACGGCAAGACCCTAGCGTCAGGCGATGGCTGCACGATTGAGTTGTGGGATGTGACGAGCCATAAGAGCATCCGCACCCTCAAGGGACATTCCTGCGATCTGCTCACATACGGTCATGGAAACTATGGCGGCGAGTACATCCCCGCTGTCAAGTCCGTGGCTTTCAGCCCGGATGGCAAGACTTTGGCATCGGGGAGCCAGGACAAGACGATCAAGCTGTGGGACGTGGCTGGAGGTAAGAATATCGCTACTCTGCGCGGCCATTCTGATGATGTCGAATCCGTCGCGTTCAGCCCGGACGGCAAGACTCTCGCTTCGGCGAGCGACGACAAGACGATCAAGTTATGGGCTGTGGCTACGGCTGCTCTTGAGATGCACTGATTCTCAACATCAGGTTAGAAAAGGTGTCGGAAACCGTTTCTAGGGCGAGGCCCGGGAACACAACGGTTCCTGAAGCTTTCACTCCTTCCTCCACACGCCGCCCTGCCCGACCTGTTCGAAGCCCAGCTTCTGAAGGATGCCCTGCGCGGCGGCATCGTCTTGCCGGGCCTGGCTCTCCACATGCCCGATTCCCTGGCGGAGGAACTGGCGAAAAGCCTCGCTCAGCAGAAACACGCCCAGCCCGCGGCGCCGGTAGGGCTCGTTGACCCAGATGTCGAGCAATCCGACCGACCGGCAGACGGCCGTCGTGCCGCTGGGTTCCATGCTGCGGAATGTTGCCGTGGCAATCACCGAACCGCCGCCGCGCGGCACGAGGTCGAACCGCGTGATGTCGAAATTGCCTACGGTACACGCTTCCCACCAGGTTTGCGTGGGAGCGTCGCTGGTCACTTCCACGACCATTTGCCGTCTCACCTGCATCTGATAACGATCGACCGTGGCCTCGAACCCGGTGAGTTCGCGCCGCATGAGCACGATCCGCTCGGTCTCCTGATAGCCGCTCGCCGCGAAGAGCCCGCGGGCAAGCGCGTCCGAGTCGAGCACTCCCGGCAGCCGGCTGCCGCCGTAGAGGCCGATGTAAAAGGGGTCTATCGGATGGAGTCCGCCGCCGTAGAGAACCTTGGCCCCGCGCCGGCGCAGATACTGCTCGCAGTGATCGAGCAATCCGGCCGCAACGGCCGCCTCGTCGCAGCCGGGCCGAACCAAGACGACGCACGTCACGCCCGCATCGGTCGAAAACCATGTCCGTTCCGCGTTGGGGCCAAAGCCGGCGTGGGCGAACCCTGCCGACTGGCCGTCGTCGAGCGCGAAGAACAAGCCGTCATAGTCGAAGTAGAGCCTGGAGAAAACGAGCTGTTCCAGCAGGTCGGGCGAAACGGGCTGCGCCAGCCCCGGTTGCCCCGACCGGCTCCGCCATAAGTCGGCCAACAGCGGCGGATCGGCATTACGAAACGTGCGATACGTCAGCATGGAGGCTCGTCAGACGGGTAATCGCCTCGCGGCAGTAAACAATCGCGCCTATTCTCAGTCGAGCGCACGAACGATGAATAGATGGTTCAGCTCTGCGCCGCTGGGTCACTCGCTGCTCCGGAGCCCGCGCACATGTTCGACCAACGCCGCTTCGGGGTGGTCGCGACTGGCTGCCAGGCGGGCGGATATCGGTATGGCGGTCCCGTCGCGACGCAACTCGCTGAAATACTCCCGCAAAACGCCCGCGCCTTCCGGTCCCGAGTCCATCAGGAAATGCACCCACGCCCAGGCCTCGGCATAGTCGTCCTGCGTCATGTTGTACGACGCGGGGAACTGCTCCAGTCGCTGCAAGTTAGGTTGCCAATGGTCGCGATCGATTTTTGCCAGAAAGCGATCGAGCATCGGGCGGTTCACTCCCCGCTGGCCCCGCGGCACTTCGTAGTTCTTGGCGACCCCCTCATCGATCCAAAGTGGAATCGTCGGCACCACCGAGTGCAAGTAGGCGTGGGTCACCTCGTGGCGCAAGTCGTCGGCCATGCGGTCGCCCCATTGGGCGTAGATCGAAAGCTCCGAGTCGGTTTCCACGAAAAACGCCCGGCGATCGGGAAACTCCGGATGGTGCAGCCGCATGAACCCCTCGAACCGCGAGCCGGTTTCAAACAGATACACTTGGATGGGCTCGTCCGAGCAGGGCAACGCCAGTTGGCGGCAAATATCGGCCCGCTGCGCCGTCAGGTCCTCAAACAACCGATGATGGGCGGACAGGGGAAAATCGGCGTGGATCACCAGTTGGTCGCGGACCAACGTGTTCTGCGAGGGAGGCGTCAGCCGGCTCGCCAGCGAACCGACACAGCCGCCGGCAGTCAGCAGGATCAGAAGGGGGGGCAGGAATCGCACACGGCGGATGGTAGCAAATCCGCTGCCGGCCCGCTACACCGAATTGCTTATTGTCGCCCACCCGGTGACACAAAACCGGTCCGTCCCGCGGTCGGCTGCGCATCGGAGTGGTCGCCTTGGCGCTCGCCCAGAAGGCGAAATAGGTTGGCCCGGTAGAGTTGGGGGTTGTTCCTGTCCAATGCCTCGTGCTTGGCCCCCTCAAACACCACCAACTTCGCATGGGACTGCACTCGCTCGAAAAGCGCCGTCACATCGGAAAGCGTGGCATGCCGGTCGGCCGATCCGGTGGCGAAGACGATAGGCACCGATTCGGGGATCTCTGCCACGTGTTGGTAGGGTGATATCTCGTTCGGATCGGTCGGCATAAACACGGGGGCCCAGAACTGCATGCCCGCATACGCGAGCAAATCCAACCCCGGAAGAAAGTGAGCCCGCAAGCGATTCCAGACGGCGCTTTTCAGATCGCGGTAGGGCTGCTCCAGGAAATAGCCGGCTACACTATCCTTGAGTTCCTTGGCGGCAAAGATCGCCGCGGCGGCGCCCATCGATCGTCCCACGATGTAAATTGGGCGTTCGGGATACTCCTGCCGCAGGAACTCGACCGCCGCAACAACGTCGTGCCTGGCGCTCCATCCGAAGTCGTTGACGTCGCCTGTCGAGTCGCCATGGCATCGAAACGTGATCGCCAGAGTCGTGAATCTCGCTTCGGCAAGCCACTGCATTACCGGCAACATCTGTCGGCGCGAGGCGTTAACGCCATGCAGCAGCAGGACGCATCCTTTCTGCTCGTCGCCCCGAATCAGCCAACGCACCAGTTCCTCGCCGTCAGACGTCGTCAAACGGTGGGACTCGATGTTGGCCCACGCGACGTTTGGCTGCGGCTCGGCCCCAACCCGATGGTTGCGTCGCACAAGTGCCCAATCGACCAGTGCCGAAGACCCCAGCCAAAAAGCCAGCGATCCCAATGCAATGGCGCCCAGGACTCTTCGTCGGTTGAGTTTCAACGCGCGGTCCTCGCACGAGTCGCTACCGATCCTGCCAGTAGCAGTGTACCGATGGCCCCGTGGCGTGATCAAGCCGCGGCCGTTCAACGGGGCTACTTACGCTCGGCAATCAGCGAGTCCAACTCGACCTTTAGCCGGGCCACGACCTCCTCGTACGAGAACGCTCCCAACGGCGTGCCGCCCCGCTTCAGATTCACCGAGTTCGGTCCGCACCAGAGGCCCAGATCGGCGTGGTCCGTCTCGCCCGGGCCGTTCACCCGGCAGCCCATCACGGCAATCGTGATCGAACAGGCGTTTGCATAGCGTGTCGCCTCGCGCACGCGTTCGGTCAATTCGATGAACGCCTCGTTCTCCACGCGCGAGCAACTTGGACAACTGATGATATTCAGCCGATCGCCGGCGGCCTCGTCGCCCAGTAAGCGGCCGGCGGCGATGTCGGCCAGAATCTTCTGCCCGGCCGCAACTTCCTCGTGCTTGCGTGCCGCAGGCACCGTGAGCGAAACGCGAATCGTATCGCCGATGCCCTCCCAGAGCAGCGGTTCCAACGCCCGCCGGGTCTTGAGTATTCCTTCGGGCGGCATGCCCGCCTCGGTCACGCCAAGATGCAACGGCGTCTCCGGCCTTTCCGCCGCAAATCGCCGATTCACCTCGACGACCTTCGCCGGATCGGAATCCTTCAGCGACACGCAGTAGCGCATGAAACCGAGCCGATCGAGCAACTCGCAATGGTCCAGGGCGCTTTCGAGCATCGGCCGCAAAGGATCGTCGTCGGCCCGCATTTCGCCTTTGGCCGGATCGACGGAGCCGCAATTCACGCCAACCCGCAGGGCGCACCCGTGCTGACCGGCCGCGTCGACCAGGAAACGGACCTTGTCCTGCCACGGCCGCTCCCGCTGGTGATGGTACAAGTGGCCCGGATTGTAACGAATTTTGTTGAACCCACGGGGCCACCGCCGCCGCCAACCGGTAGTTCTCCTGAAGATCGACGGAAAGATTGGCCGTCGTTCGGCGGCGCACTTCGGCCAGCGCTTCGCAATCTTTGGCCGTATCGACCGCGATTCGCACCACCCCCGCGCCGGCGGCGGCCAATTGGTCAACCTGGGCCACGGTGGCCTCCACGTCGCCGGTCTTCGTGGCGCACATACTTTGCACCACGATCGGGTGGCCGCCCCCAATCGTAATCGATCCGACTTTTATCGGCCGGGTGACATTGCGATGGCGCGGAGTTGGAGAGAACACTCTTGGAGACATCTAACGGTTAACGCAACCCGGGTTTAGGCCAATGAGTAGCTTACCACGATGCTCTCGATTTGGCCACGCTCCCCAGAGCCACGCACCGCGTTTTACCAGCTCTTCCTATTCTCCTTGGAATACCACTTGTAATGAAACCGGGACAGGCCCCGCAACCAATAGTGGTTCGGATCGAGCAATGATACACGCCGTTGCGGAGCCAGTCCCAGTTTTCATCAACAACCGCTCGCAAGTTGGAGATATCACACAAACTTTGCCGATAAACTGCGACACCACCGCTCGGTCGGCGGACGCTTGGCGTGCGCAATACCCCGCGTTGGGGGCCGCAGCCTCGGCGTCGGTGCCCGCAAGCAGAACCCAATCTGCACGAACGGGGTAATCAGGCGAGAAGTAGTGCCGCGGCGGGCAACCGTCCGATAACACCTTACGAGCGAGCCATCGAGGGGCGATCGACGGGGACCGACTGTTGCCGCGTCAGGAGATACACGCCGTGAGTCAAGACATCAACGTATTGGCCCTGCTGAAAGGGGCGGAACGCTACGTCTTCCTCTATGACGATGCCAGCCGCGCGGAGATGTTGCGGACCCTCGGGCGATATGCCTCGAACCCTGAGTTGAGTTTCACCTGGTACGACGCGGCCGTGCTGAGCCAGAAGATTCGCCAGGAAAGCCACAAGTACGTCAACGCCTCGCGATTCGAACTTCCGCTGCCGTCCGACATGGACGAGTACTGCTGAGAGAATGCGTACCGCCGTCGCTCGCTTTTTACAGTTTCTGGCCGTCGAGCGCAACGCGTCGTCTTACACGGTGAAGAGCTATCGCGAAGATCTGGCTGCGCTGGCCGACTATTTGGCGGAGCTCCACGGCGGCAATTCGCCCGCGCCCGGCGATGTGACGGTCCTGGACCTTCGCGGCTACGTGGCTGCCCTGCACGAGTCGGGCTACGCCAAGACGACCATCGCCCGCCACTTGGCTTCGCTGCGCAGCTTCTTTCGTTTTGGCCGGCGCGAAGGGTGGGCGAAGACGAATCCCGCCAAGCCGTTGCGCAATCCGCGCAAAGGCCGGTCCCTGCCCCATTTCCTTTCGGCTGAGGATCTCGGCCGGCTCTTCGATGCTCCGTCGCGCGACGAGCCGAGCGGGCTGCGCGATCGAGCGATTCTGGAGACGATGTACTCGGCCGGGTTGCGCGTCAGCGAGGTCGTGGGGCTGAACGACGGCGACGTGGATTTCGACGCCGCCGTGTTGCGCATCCGCGGCAAGGGGCGCCGCGAGCGGCTGGCGCCGGTCGGTTCCTATGCCACCCGCGCCATGCGTTGCTGGTTGCAGGTGCGGCGGCTGCACCCGCGCGTGCCGGCGGGGCCTGCGGCGCCGGTGTTTGTCAATAAGTTCGGGCGGCGCCTCACGACGCGAAGCGTCGCTCGAATGTTGGAAAAATATCTTCAACTCACCGGCTTGGACAGCCGCACTTCTCCACACTCATTACGTCACAGCTTTGCCACGCATCTGCTTGACAGTGGCGCTGACATCCGCAGCGTGCAGGAACTGCTGGGCCACAAAAGCCTGGCCACCACGCAGATCTACACGCACGTCAGCACTGCGGCCTTGCGGCAAGTGTACGAGAAAGCCCACCCGCGGGCGCGATAGCCCGCACGTGTCTCTTACACCAGCCCCTTGCGCACGGCCCACACCGCAGCCTGGGTCCGATCGCTGACGGCAATCTTCCGCAGGATGTTCTGCACGTGTTCCTTGACCGTCTCGACGCTGATTTCCAGCGACTTGCCGATTTCCCGGTTGCTCAGCCCCAGGGCGACGTGGCGCAGCACTTGGGTCTCGCGTTGGGTCAGCGGAACATCGTCGTCGTCGATGGCCTGGCGCACTTTCATGGTGGCGGCAATCTTCTTCAGCTCACCGGAGCGGCTCGGCGATTCGCCGGCCGCCGCCGCCACGATCGTGGCGATCAGGTCTTCGCGCGAAGAACCTTTCAAGGCGTAATCGGCCGCCCCGAGGGCCACGGCCCGAGCGATGTACGTCGGGTTGTCGTAGGTCGAGAGCATTACCACTTTGCTCTCCGGCACCTTCGCCCGCAGCTTTTCCAATGTTGACAGCCCGTCACCGTCGGGCATGCGGATGTCCAACAGGATCACATCCGGCTTCTCCTTCTGTGCGACCCGCAGCGTCTCCTTGCCATTGTCTGCGGTGCCGACAATTTGAATGTCGGAGCCAGCGAGCATGCTGGCTAAACCTGTACGAATGACCTCGTGGTCATCACAGATCAACAGTCGAATACTCATCGCGATCTCCCTAAGTGTGTGGAGTTGGATACCCATCCAACGGATCAACTATACCACAATCCTAATCCACCATCGGCCAGGATGTAATCCCCCATAACAACCAATTAACCCCCCCGACTCAGCGGGATAAGTGCTGAAAGTTGAACCAAGTCGAGGGGGAGCAAGCCAACGCCTCAAAAATGAGCCTCCCTACCTTCGGACCACGAAACACCGCATGATTTCGACCTGCCCATTTTACCTGTTTTCGCGCGTTGACTTCACTTCCCTGTGACGTAGATATTTGGCGACGAGGGGGCTCATTTCGCACCATAGATGTTCCGCCGCTACGACCGGCATCATCGGCACAGGCCGACCAGCGAGCCAGGCAGGGCAAAAACATGAAACAACTGGGTTCTCTCCTGTTGGTTGACGACGACCGTCACCTTTTGGCCTCGATGGCTGATTGGCTCCGCGATCAGGGCTACGCCACCGACACGGCCGCCAGCCTGGCCGATGGCCGCGCCGCGGTAGATAAGAAATCGTACGACCTCGTGTTGGCCGACATCCGGCTCGGCGACGGCGACGGCTTCGACTTGCTGGCCCATTGCCGCAAAACCCGTCCCGCCACGTCCGTGATCATGATCACCGGTTATGGCACGGTGGAAGCGGCGGTCGAGGCCATCCGTCTCGGCGCTTTCGATTTCCTCACGAAGCCGCTGATCGACGAAGAACTATTGGTGGCGATCGAGCGCGCTCTCAACCAGCAGAAGGTGATTGAAGAGAACAAGACGCTGAAGGCCCAACTCGACCTGCGGTTCGGCATGGAGAGCATCGTCGGTCACGATCACCGCATGCTGAAGATTTTCGACGTGATCGACGCCGTGGCCGATACGCGGGCCACCGTGTTGATCAGCGGCGAGAGCGGGACGGGCAAGTCGCTCATTGCCCGCGCCATCCATCGCCGCAGCAGTCGCCGCGACAAGCCGTTCGTCGAAATCGCCTGCGGCGCGCTGCCCGAGACGCTCTTGGAAAGCGAGCTGTTCGGCCACGTGGCCGGCGCCTTCACCGGCGCGATCGGCGAAAAGCTGGGCAAGTTCATGCTGGCCGACGAGGGCACGATGTTCCTCGACGAAATCAGCACGGCCAGCCCGAGCATGCAGGTGAAGCTGCTCCGCGTGCTGCAAGACCTCGAGTTCGAGCAGGTCGGCGGGACCAAGACCTTCCACGTCGACACCCGCGTAATCCTGGCCACCAATGACGACCTCAGCCGGCTGGTCGCCGAGGGACGCTTCCGCCAGGACCTCTTCTACCGCATTAACGTGATCAACGTCGAGTTGCCGGCCCTGCGGGATCGCATCTCCGACATCCCCCTGCTGGCCGAACACTTCCTGCGGCAGGTGTGCGGCGACACGGGCAAAACCGTGGGCGGCTTCAGCGGCGACGCCATGACGGCCCTCCAGCGCTACGGCTGGCCGGGCAATGTCCGCGAGCTTCAGAACGTGATCGAGCGGGCTGTGCTGCTGGGCAAAGACGGCGTGATCGGCGTCAATGATCTGCCCAACTCGCTCACCGCCGGTGGACCCGTCCATGCCGAACCGGCCGCCGGCCGTTCGTTGAAACAGGCGCTCGAATCGCCCGAGCGGCAGATCATTCGTGAAGTGCTCGAATCGTACAACTGGAACCGCAACGCCACGGCCGATGCCCTCGGCATCAATCGCACCACGCTCTACAAGAAGATGAAGCGGCTGGGGCTGGAAGACCTCGCCCTGGCGATGGGACGGTAGCTGATGAAAACGGGGACTGGTTCCGCAACGGATTGTATCATTACTTGATCCGAACCACTATTAGTTGCGGTGCCTGTCCCCGTTTTCATCGCCGGCGATCTCGCCGCTCTCACTCGATCCCACGCTTGCACTCCGCGCGGCACTCGTGCAGAATGTCGTTGAGAACTCCGCCGTCGAGCATTGTCCGGTAGCCTCATGCCCACTGTTGCCGCCGTCGCCGCGTTTCTGGAACATGTCGCCCCCTTCCGGCTGGCCGAGGATTGGGACAACGTCGGGCTGCTGGTCGGCCATCGCGCGCAAGACGTCACGAAGATCATGACCTGTCTGACGGTCACTCCGGCCAGCGCGGCCGAGGCGATCGAATGCCACGCCGATCTGATCGTGACGCATCATCCGCTGCCGTTTATGCCGACGAAGCGGCTGACCGCCGATGACACCACTGGCCGGTTGCTGTTGGACTTGATCGCGGCGCGGATCGCCGTGTACAGCCCGCATACGGCCTTCGATTCGGCGCTGGAAGGCGTGAACCAGCGTTTGGCGGCCGGGCTGGGCCTGCGCGGCATCACCCCTTTGCTCCCGCATGCGGAAGGTCAGGGAACGGGCCGCTGGGGCTGGTTAGTCGAGCCGCTCACGCTGGCGGGACTGGCCGACAAGCTGAAGCGGTTTCTCTCCATCGAGCGGCTACAAGTCGTGGGCCAACCGCAGCATTCCGTTCGCATGGTGGCCGTCGGTTGCGGCGCGGCCGACGAACTGTTGGAGCCCGCCCGGCTGACCGGCTGCGACGCGATGGTGTTGGGCGAAGCCCGTTTCCACACCTGCCTTGAAGCGGAGGCGGCCGGCATCGGGCTGCTGCTCCCGGGCCACTTCGCCAGCGAGCGGTTCGCCGTCGAGTGCCTGGCCGGCGAACTCAGCCGCCAATTTCCCGACGTTCAAGTCTGGGCCAGCCGGCGCGAGCACAACCCGATCCGCTGGGAGTAGCAGCTCGTTGGGGCGGCAACCCAGGGTCCGCCGTGCGGACCGTTGTTGATGGCAAGGCCCGGCGTGATCTGGTCCGCGTGGCGGACCCTACCATTCAGCCGTCGTCGTCGAGCATTCAGCGTTCTCCCACCTCTTCCCCCTTGTTCCTGGCGGCGTAAAATAGGGGTATGAGTTGGCGAACGCTTACCGCGCTGCCGGTGTATAACGAGGTGGACCACGTTACGGCGGCCATCGCGGGGGCGCTGGCTTACAGCCGAGAGGTTCTCGTCGTCGACGATGGTTCGACCGACGGCACCTCGACCTTGCTGGCGGCCCGCGATGACATCCACCTGGTCAGGCATCCGAACAACGTGGGCTATGGCGCCGCGCTCCGCTCCGCGTTCGATTTTGCCATTCGCGGCGGCTACGATATCCTGGTCACGATCGATTGCGACGGCCAGCACCAGCCGCAGTTGATTCCCAAGTTTGTGGAAACCTGCCGGAACGAAGACGTCGATATCGTGTCTGGCAGCCGCTATCTACGGCGGTTCCCGGGTGATAGCAATCCGCCCGAACAGCGCCGCCGCATCAACCAAATCATCACCGAAGAAGTGAATCGCCGGCTCGGGCTGAATCTGACCGACGCCTTCTGCGGCTTCAAGGCCTACAGCGTGCCCGCGCTGGCAAAGATCGAATTGACCGACCCCGGCTATGCGATGCCGCTGGAGCTATGGGTGCGGGCGGCCCAACTGGGGCTTCGCATCATCGAGTTGCCGGTGCCGCTGATCTATCTCGACGAGAAACGTTCGTTTGGCGGATCGCTCGACCATGCCGACACGCGGCTAGCCGTCTATCGCCAGGTGTTGGACAAGGCCATCGACGCCGCCTCGGTGGGACCGCGATCTCAATCCGCATGTCAGTGACCAAAGCCATCAATCGCCCCGCACTCCCAGCAGTTCGATCGGTTAAAATCTCGCTGCCAGACCGGATCGAGAAAGTAGTGTTCAACGGACGGCGCAGGGGTTTGCAGGCCAAATGCCCAAGGTACCCGTATGATTTCCAAACGCGCCCAAATCGAGCATTCTCGGCTGCAAGCGCCCCAAGCGGATCGCGCGGCGCTGGTCGAGCCGCCGTTCGATCAAGTGCGCAATCTGGTGGGCATGAATGTCGACAATCGGAATCAACATCGTTACGATTTTCACGGCCGTTGGCTTGTCGAGATCGCGCAACAGGCCCGCGCCGAGTTGCTCGCAGCGGCCCGTCGCTGGACGTCGGCCTACCGCAGCGTGCCGGCCGATCCGCCCGATCCCAACGGCTTGATCTACCTGGCCGGCCACCAGCCGCAGATGTTTCATCCGGGCGTGTGGTTCAAGAACTTCGCGCTGGGCAAACTCGCTCGGCAACATGGCGCCACGGCGATCAATCTGATTATCGACAATGACACGCTCTCGGACGCATCGCTGCGCGTGCCCGGCGGGTCCGTTGCGGATCCACTCGCCGTGCAGATCGAGTTCGACCGGCCGGAGCCGAGAATTCCCTATGAGGAACGGACGATTCAAGACCGCGAGTTGTTCGCCGGCTTCGAGCGGCGGGTGATCGGGCAGTTGACGCCGCTGGTGGCCGATCCACTGATCACGCAGTATTGGCCGCTGGTGCGTGCCCGCGCTGAAGCGATGCCGAACCTCGGCGCATGTTTGGCGCAGGCACGTCACCAACTGGAGGGCTCCTGGGGGCTGGAAACGTTGGAAGTTCCGCAAAGCTGGGTATGCAAGGCCGAGTCGTTCCAGTGGCTCACGGCGCACATCCTGGCCCGGCTGCCGCGGTTTCGCGCCGTCTATAACGAGGCGGTCCGCGAGTACCGGCATATGCACGGCATTCGCAGCATTTCGCACCCGGTGCCGGACCTTGCCGAAGCAGGGACGTGGCTGGAAGCCCCGTTATGGGTCTGGACGGCCGACGAACCGCGCCGGCGGCGGCTTTTTGCCCGCTCGACGGGAAGTGAAATCTCGCTTTTCGACGGCCAGTCGTGGGAAGCGACGCTGCCGCTCGGGGCCGACGGCGACGCCCGCGGCGCGGTGCAAGCGCTGCTCGAGTTGCAACGCGCCGGCGTGCGAATTCGCTCCCGGGCCTTGATTACCACGCTTTGGGCGCGGCTGGCGCTGGGCGACCTCTTTCTCCACGGCATCGGCGGCGCGAAGTACGATCAGGTGACCGACTTGCTAATGGAGCGGTTCTTCGGGCTGACCCCGCCGGGCGTTCTAGTCCTCTCGGCCACATTGCACCTACCTATTCAGCGGCCGCGCGCGTCCCCCGACGCGGCCCGGGCTATCCAACGCGAACTGCGAGAATTGACATACCACCCCGAACGGTTTCTGAATGGCTCGGAGGGCGCCCCTGCCGATCTTACCGCGGCCAAGCGGCATTGGGTTGACATCCCGCAGACCGTGGAAAATGCCCGGCGGCGCTGCCATGCCATCCGGGAAGCCAATACCGGGCTCCAACCCTGGCTCGAAGCCCGGCGGACGCGGCTGCTCGAACGCCAAACCGAGGCCCAGAGAAGCCTCCGTGCGGAGAAGGTCTTGGCATGGCGGGAATACGCGTTTTGTCTCTACCCCGAAGCCACCCTGCGAGAATTCTTGTCAGGGCTACTTCCCAAACGTGCGTGAACATGCTTTGATATTCATCGGTGTCGCAGAAAGGATTCGCGCCGATGAGCCGAGTGGCCCTTTCACGCACGTCGAACGATTCTGCCGCTGAGGCCAGCGCCCCTCGTCGAGTTCGCTTGCCGGTGGTCCGGGCCGAAGGGGGCGATCATGCGGCCATCTACTATTTCCTGCAGTCGATCTTCCAAGCGCCGTCGGTCGCCGAGTTTCACACCTCCCTGGCCGATCCATTCTACGAACCCTACGACCGGCTTCTCTTGCGCCGCGAGCGGCGGATCGTGGCCCACGTGCACACGACCCATCGCGCCATGCACTTTGGACCGCTGAAAATCCCGGTCGAGGGATTGGAATGGCTGGGCGTCGCGTCGGAATACCGTCAGCGGGGATTGGGCACTTATCTGCTCCGCGCGGCCGAGAACCAGATGCAAAGCGGCGGCGCCCTGGTGGGAATGCTGCGGACTTCGATCCCCCGCTTCTTCCGCCGCACGGGCTGGGCCCTGTGCGGACAGCCCAGCTGCCGCCGCGCCGACGCCCGGGCCGTGCTGGCCTGCCTGCTCGACCGCGGCCTCATTCCGCGCCCCGACGCCGTCTGCACATCCGGCCCTGGCTCCAATGGGAACAGGCCGCACTGATGCGGATCTACCAGAAGAATATCGTGCCGGCCGAGGACACGCCGAACTCGTCGCGGCCGCGGCGGAACGTTCCGGACGCGCGTCTCGGGCTATCCTCCGGCGATTCTCCGAAAAACCACGGACCGGCAACCTTGCCGCGCGGACCCTGTTGCGACTACGGCGCCTTCGAGCGGACGCCCGCCTACTGGCACTGGCTGTTGAACCGCCACGCCCACGATCAAATCTACGTGGTGCTGGAGGGACCGGAACTTCTCGAATTGGGTGAGATCAGCACGCACGTGGTGGGCTACGCCGTTACGCGAGGAGAGCAGATTGTGGAGCTGATGGCCGATCCCCGCCGGCCGCGGGCGGCGGCCGAACTGCTTGCCCGCTGCTGCGGCGACGCCATCGAGCACGATCGGCACTGCGTGCTGTTGCACGGGCCGCCTTCCTGCCCGCTGTTCGAAATTTTCGACGAAGCCGGCGGCTGTGGCCCGCCGCGCACGCCCGATCACGGCCAGGTCTCCATGATGCGGCTCCTGGACCCTTTGAAGCTGTTGCGCCGGCTATGCAGCCAGTTCGATTGCCGCGCACGGCCAGCGGCCTGCCCCGCCCGTTGGATTTGGGCATCTCGGTTGACGGCGAGAAGTATCAATTGGAGCTTCGCCGAGAGGGCGCCACGGCAACCTGCGAGCATATCGGCCGCAGCTATCTGCAATTGAACGTGGCCGACTTCACCCGCCTGGTGCTCGGCCAGCTCGACTGGGACGCGGCAGTTGCCGACAGCCGGCTGGTCTGTTCCACCGCGCTGGCCGCCGAGGCCGCCCGCGCCCTGTTCCCCCGGCTCCCTCTCTGGCGTCCGCCATGGGATGAGTTGCCGGCCGGCGGGCAGTGCAGCGACGGGGAGCGCTAGCCGATAGCTGTTGGCCACCTTGGGGACCTATTGGTAACGGTCAACGAATCGCCATCGGCTCTTGCAGCCCCATCTCCGCTGCCGGAGCAGGTTGCTCGCCACTGTAAGCAAGACAGGCAAGATTGTTGCCGGGTCTGCGTGGCCGCTAGAAGCTTCCCGGCGAACAGTCCCAGAATTCGGTCGTTTTTCAACAGAACTGAGAAACGTTTGAGTTAATGACACGTTCTCACGAACATGAGCGTACTGGGTCTACTCCTTGGAAGGGACGGTTTTCACCGCAGGCGCAGCTACCTTTTCGGTGGTCTTCTCTGTTGTGGCTTGCTCCGACGCCCGCGACGCCTCGATGGGGGTCTCTTCAAGCCGGACCTTCAGCGGACCGAAGGCCACGCGACGCGTGATTTCTTTGCCGTCGCGGAGCAAGACGAGTATCCTCGGTTCCATTCCTCCTTTGTTCGACTCCAGGACAAATCCCTGAATGCTGGTGACCGGACGGCCCGCATACTGCACGAGGATATCGCCCTCGCGTATGCCTTTCGCCTCGGCCTCGCCGCCGCGAAGAACCTCCGCAACGATCACTCGCCGGGGTGGTCCCGATCCTTCCGCCGGCATGTTGTTGGCCGCCGCCTTGAGGGTCTCGGCAAGGGTAAGCGGTTTGCCTTGGCAATCGAAATATTTCTCTTCGAGAACTTTTCCGTTCAGGTCGCAGCTCGTCACGATGCGATGATACCCCCGTTTAGGGACGATAATCGGTTCCCCCTCCATTCCGAAGTAGGAAAAGCTGGTCTTGTTTCCCCGTTCGTCGTAGGTGGCCCTCCATTCACCAAAGCCGTCGAGAGAAAGGCAGGGCTTGCCGCCGGTGTCGAAGCACACTCTGCTCACCATGTTGCCTCGCTCGTCGTAGGTGGCCTTCCACCCGGCAAAGTGGTAGCTGTTAAGGCAGGGTTTGCCATCGGCGTCGAAGCACGCCTCGCTCGTCTCGTTTCCGCGTGCGTCGAAGGTGGACTTCCATCCGGCGTAACCCGCCTTGACCCGGCAGGGCTTACCGTCGATCCCGAAGAAAGTCCAACTCGTCCGGTTTCCCCGTTCGTCGTAGACGGCCTTCCATCCGGCGTTCCCGTCATTGATCAGGCAGGGCATGTCGTCGGGGCCGAAGAACGACTCGCTGATCTTGTTGCCCCGCGCGTCGTAGGTGAACTTCCGTCCGGCATAGCCATAGATGGTCATGCAAGGTTTTTCGTCGGGGCCGAAGAACGACTCGCTGATTCGGTTTCCCCGCTCGTCGTAGGCGAGCTTTAGTACGGCATAGTCGAAGCTGTTCATGCAAGGCTTGCCGTCGGTGCCGAAATAAGACAAGCTTGTCCGGTTTCCGCGATCGTCGAACTGAGCCCGCCATTCGGCATATCCGTCCTTGTGCAGGCAAGGCTTGCCGTCGGTGCCGAAGAAGGACAGACTTGTCTGGTTTCCCTGTTCGTCGTAGGTGGACTTCCATCCGGCGTTCCCTTCCTTGTGGAGGCAGGGCTTGCCGTCTACGCCGAAATAAGACTGGCTCGTCCGTTTTCCTCGTTCGTCGAAAATGGACCTCCACTCGGCGATGCCGTTGTTGTCCCGGCAGGGCTTACCATCCGTGCCGAAATAGGCGACGATCGTCTGGTTTCCCCGTTGGTCGAACTGGGCCTGCCATCGGGCATACCCGTCCTTGAACCAGCAGGGCTTTCCATCGACGCCGAAGAAGGATTCGCTTGTCTGGGTTCCCCGCTCATCATAGGTCCGCATTACTTTGGCAACTCCGTCCTTAATCAGGCAGGGCTTGCCGTCAATGCCGAAGTACGACTCGCACGTCCGGTTTCCTCGCTCGTCGAACTCGGCCCGCCATTCGGCATATCCGTCCTTGTGCAGGCAAGGCTTGCCGTCCATGCCAAAGAAAGAGGCGCTTGTCTCCTTTCCTCGCTCGTCAAAGGTGGACTTCCACTGGGCATACCCGTCCTTGTGCAGGCAGGGCTTGCCGTCCGTGCCGAAATAAGCAACGCTTGTCTTGTTTCCCCGTTCGTCGTAGGTGGCCCTCCATCCGGCGTTCCCGTCTTTGTGTCTGCAGGGCCTGCCGTCCGTGCCAAAATAGGACACGCTCGTCTCGTTTCCCCGCTCGTCGTAGGTCCGCCTCACTTCGGCATACCCCTCCTTGCACAGGTAGGCCTTGCCGTCCGTGTCGAAGCAAGACTCGCTCGTCTCGTTTCCCCGCTCGTCGTAGGTCCACCTTATTTCGGCATACCCCTCCTTGCGCAGGCAGGGCTTGCCGTCCGTGCCGAAGTAGGCCCCGCTCGTTGCGTTTCCCCGCTCGTCGAAACTGGCCTTCCATCGGGCCAAGCCATCTTTGGTCAGGCAGGGCTTGCCGTCGGCGTCGAAGAAGGACGTGCTCGTCTGGTTTCCATGTTCGTCGTAGGTGGCCTTCCATCCGGCATTCCCCTCCTTGCGCAGGCAGGGCTTGCCGTCGGCGCCGAAAAAGAACGCGCTCGTCTCGTTTCCCCGCTCGAAGGTCGATTTCCAGCCGGCATACCCATCCTTGCACAGGCAGGGCTTGCCATCCGTGCCGACGTAGGACACGCTTGTCTTGTTTCCCCGCTCGTCGTAGGTGGCCTTACCTCCGGCAGTTCCGTCCGTAAGCAAACATGGCCTGCCGTCGGTTCCGAACGAGAACCTGCTCGTCTCGTTTCCCCGCTCGTCGAAAGTATTCTTCCATTGGGCCAACCCCTCCTTGTCCAGGCAGGGCTTGCCGTCCGCGCCGAAGTACGACTCGCTCGTCCGGCGTCCCTGCTCGTCGTAGGTCCACCCCCTTTCAGCACACCCGTCCTTGCACAGGCAGGGCTTGCCGTCGGTGCCAAGGAACGATTCACGCGTCCGATTTCCCCAAGGGTCGAACTGAACCCTCCATACGGCAATCCCAAACGCCGTCGCGCAGGGCTTGCCATCGATCCCCGAGTAGGACACATTCGTCCGGTTTCCCCGGTCGTCATAGGCGGACTTAGCTAAAGCATACCCCTCCTTGCATAGGCAGGGCTTGCCGTCGGTGCCGAAGAACGTCGCCTCGACGAAATTTCCGTCCGCATCGTATTTCTGCTTGTGAATAGCATAGCCGTCGTCGTGGAGGACCGGCGTTCCAGCCGCACTGATCCACGTCGTCCGGATGCGATTTCCCCGGGCATCGTACTCGTACTGCTTGCCGGCGACCCCCCGCTTAGTCGAAGAAGGTTGGCCGCCGATATCCAGATAGCGTACGGTGGCCACTTGGCCCGTCGGAGTGTAGGTGAACTCCTGGACGAAAATCCCATTGGCGTCGGAAGTGGGGTAGCCGCTCCCGTTCAAATACGTTCGCCGGACGACATGCCCGAGGTCGTCGTACTTCAACTCCCATGCCGCGATTTCGGAACGCCCGCTCTTATCGCGCGCCCCGGCCTCGTTCTTCAAACTGCTTGTGTCGGCCGGCAGGAATTGGGCTTGCAGCTGCAATCGTCCCTTGCTGCCGCCCTTGAACTCAACGATCGACAAGTCGGGGGCGTAAACCGACTTTCGCAGCTCTTTTCCGGTCGGCGTGAATTCAACCGTGTCTTCCAATGTGCCGTCATCGCGGTAATGAAAAGTTCGATTGGTCGGATGATCGGCGTCATCCGCGTCCGTGGGCTGGCCGCTGCCGTTGATGCAGCGAACGCGGTCGACCCGATACTTGGAAGACTCGAATTGCCATGCGGCATGGCGGCGTTGGATCTGTGCGGCGCTCAGTTCGCCGATGCCCTGGGGAACTCCCCGACATTCGACGTAATCGGCATAGTAGGCCACCTTCGTGCGGTGGTAGTCCCAGTAGGCGACGCTGCCGATCGCAGCCGCCACGAACAGCACCACCGCCGTCAATCCGCGGATCAGGCGCTGCCGCCGCTCTCGCCGCCGATGCCGGTCCCAGAGTTGATCGAATTTTAACCCCAGCAGTTTGGCGACGACCTTGACGAAAGCCTTGTCCCGGCCGAGCTCCGGCACACTGACGCCAAGCATCGCCCGTTCTTCGCCTCGGAGGATGGCGGGAAAGCACTCCTCCTCCGGGTTCGAGGCATTCGGCGTGCCCGCTACCACGAAGGGAATGATCCGGTCCTCTCGGCCCATGTCGAGGAAGTGCTGCACTTCCCGGTTCACCCATTCGGATTTCGCGGCCGCGGGGGAACAGAGCACGATCAGGTAACGGGAATCCTGCAACTCCTGGCGGAGGTTCTGCAGGAGCGGTCCGGTGCTGATGTCGGTCTGGTCGCGGAAGACAGGGCGAATGTGCTTCGGTAAGTGCGGGGCCTGCTTCCTGATGATGCTGGGAAGGCGATATGTCTCGATCTGCTGCTGAAGCCACTTGGCCCAGCGCATGTCCTCATGCTTGTAGCTGATGAACGCAAAATACTCGTATCGCTTGTCGGCAGGCGATTGGGCGTCCGCACCATGTTCTGAATCCATGACGATCTCCTCAGGAACGACCTCGGCGGCATCCCTTGGTGTCACGCCGGAAAAAACTTCCTCACGCCATGGCACCCCTTACGAACCGAACAGAAGCCTCGGTGCACCCGTGCGGAAGAGGGGTATCTTCAAAGAGTCTATTCTGATCTTTGTGCTCTCGCAAGCGCCCCCACCAGAGGATGCGGAATTCATCGTTAGCGAACCGGCAGAACGTCCATCGCGCCCAATCGAATGTCGCGATGGATGCTCTGATCTATTATTGAAGAGAGGATCTCTGACGACGGCGCCCGCCGAACTTGCAAGAGCAGGGTCGGCCAGTTTGTCAGCGCAACAAATCTTCGTTTTTTGAGACTAGACCAGCAATTCGTCGCCGCCCCGACTTTTTTGGCCAAACCGCCCCGAGGTTGCCATCTCGTCAAACAAATCGCGGGAAAGCCGTGAAAACTGAGGTTTCCGACAACGAAGGCACAGATACGCCATACGGGCCTTGGCGCCGGTTTTTTTACTTTCCGCAAACCTTCTTGGCGGCCGCCACGACGTTCTCGACGGTGAAGCCGAAGTGCTTCAGCAGCACGCCGATCGGGGCCGAGGCGCCGAAGCCGCACATGCCGATGAACTCGCCGCGTCGGCCGATATACTTCTCCCAACCTTGCTTCACGCCCAGTTCGACAGCCACCCGCCGCGTCACCGCCGGCGGCAAAACCGCGTCGCGGTATTCGGGCGGCTGGGCGTCGAACAATTGCCAACAGGGCATGCTCACCACGCGCGCTTTCACGCCTTCGGCCGATAAGCTTGTCGCAGGCCGCCAGGCACAGCGACACCTCGCTGCCGGTGCCGATCAGAATCACCTCCGGCTTGCCGCCGGGGGCGTCGGCCAGCACGTAGCCGCCGCGTTGCAAGCCGCTGGCCGCGGCGTACTTCGTGCGGTCCAGCGTGGGCAGGTTCTGCCGCGTGAGCACCAGCGCCGCCGGCTGGTTCGTCAACTGCAGAGACGACCTTATACGCTTCGGCCACTTCGTTGGCGTCGGCCGGGCGAATCACCAGCATGTTGGGGATCGCCCGCAAGCGCGGCCAGGTGCTCGATCGGCTGATGGGTGGGGCCGTCCTCGCCGACGCCGATCGAATCGTGCGTAAAGACATAGAACACGGGCAAGCCCATGATCGCGGCCAGCCGCATCGGGGGACGCATGTAGTCGGTAAAGACGAAGAACGTGGCCCCGAAGGCCCGCAGCCCGCAAAGGCTCATGCCGTTGCAGATCGAGCCCATGGCGTGCTCGCGGATGCCGAAGTGGAAGTTCCGCCCGGCATATTGGCCCGGCCTCGAAGTCGCCCGCCCCGTCGAACTTCAAGAGCGTACTGGTCGAAGGGGCCAGATCGGCCGATCCGCCCAGGAGCCAGGGGATGCTCTTCGCCGCCTGGTTCAGCACTTTGCCGGAAGAAGCCCGGCTGGCGATCCCCTTGGCGTCGGCCGGGAAGGGCTGCAATGTCGGCGTCCCAGCCCTTGGGCAACTCGCGACGGTCGATCATCTCGAGTTGCGCGGCCAGGTCGGGATATTGGGCCTTGTACTTTGGCGAACTTCGCTTCCCATTCGGCGTGCAACTTCCGCCCCCGCACGCCAATGCCGTCGCGAAAGTGGGCCGGCACTTCCGCGGGCACCAGAAACTTCTCGTTTTCCGGCCAGCCGTAGGCCAGTTTCGTCAGCCGGACTTCCTCGTCTCCCAGCGGCGCCATGGGCTTCGTGCGTGTTGGCCTTGTGCGGCGGCCGAAGGCAATGATGCTGCGGACGGAGATCAGCGTGGGCTTATCGCTGGTTTGCTGAAAATCCTTGATCGCGGCCCGCAAGCCGTCCAGATCGTTGACGTCGTCCAGCCGCACGACGTTCCAGCCGTAGCCGACGAAGCGGGTGATGACATCCTCGCTGAATGCCAGCGACGTGTGGCCCTCGATCGTGATGGTGATTGTCGTCGTAAATCCAGCAGAGGTTGGAGAGCTTCAAATGCCCGGCCAGCGAGGCCGCTTCGCTGCCGACGCCTTCCATCATGTCGCCGTCGCTGCACATGGCATAGACGTCGAAATCGAACAGCTCCAATCCGGGCCGATTGTACTGGGCGGCCAGCCAGCGGGAGGCGATCGCCATGCCTACGCTGTTGCCGAGGCCCTGACCGAGCGGGCCGGTCGTGGTTTCCACGCCGCTGGTATGCCCGTGCTCGGGGTGGCCGGGGCAACGGCTGTCCAACTGGCGGAACTGGCGGATGTCGAATCCAACGACACGGCCAATTCGCCGGTCGGACGGCCCTCCTGATCCAACTGCTTCACGCCGGCCAGGTGCAGCACCGAGTAGAGCAGCATCGAGGCATGACCGCAGGAGAGCACGAACCGGTCGCGGTTGGGCCAGGCCGGCTGCGCCGGGTCGTAGCGGAGAATCTCGTTCCAAAGCACGTAGGCCGCCGGGGCCAAGGCCATCGGCGTGCCCGGGTGCCCGCTGTTGGCCGCTTGCACCGCGTCCATCGACAGGGTGCGGATGGTGTCGATTGCCAGTTGTTCGATCGTTTTCTCGGCCATGGTAGCTCCGTCCGGCTGGTGAGCACGATTGTCAAAACCGTTAAGTGTATTGGCAGTGCGGCGATCCGTCAACGCACCGGGGCTTTTCTCGGGGGCATTGCCAGGGCCAACGGCCGCGGGTAAACTCGCCGGTTAACCGATTCCGATAATTCCCCGTTTAAGCCGGCGTGAGTGCACGCCGCTTTTGCGGAGGGATGCCGACCAAACAACGAGGGGTTTCCTCGCATGCACGAAGCCCGCAAACAGCAACTCGCCGAGTTCGTCGTTTGGGTCAACCAGCACATCATCGGCGACGAGAAGGGCGAGGCCCAAATCTTCTTGGACCGCCTTTTCCAGGCGTTCGGCCTCAAGGGGGTCAAGGAGGCCGGGGCCGTTTGCGAGCAGCGCGTCAAGAAGGCCGACGCCGGCGGCACCGCCTTCGCCGACCTGGTTTGGAAGCCGGTCGTGCTGATCGAAATGAAGCGCCGCGGCGAGGACCTGCGGCGCCATTACCGCCAGGCATTCGACTACTGGACGCGTCTGGTGCCGGGCCGCCCGCGCTACGTCGTCCTCTGCAACTTCGACGAGTTCTGGGTCTACGACTTCGAGACCCAGATGGACACGCCGGTCGATCAACTCACGATCGACGAGTTGCCGAATCGCTACGGGCCCGCTGGCGTTTCTGTTTCCAAACCGCGAGAAGCCCACTTTCGGCAACGACCAGGAGGCGGTCACCCGCCAGGCTGCCGACCGGCTCGCCACCTGCTTCAACAAGCTCATCGCCCGCAAGGTGGACCGGCCCCTGGCGCAACGGTTCATCCTGCAGATGCTGGTGGCCCTGTTTGCCGAAGATATCGGCCTGCTGGAGCAGTACATGGTCACCCAGCTGCTGGACGACTGCAAGGAGCCGCGCGACAGCTTCGACCTGTTGGGCGGGCTGTTCGTGGCCATGAACACGCCGGGCGGACGTCGCGGCGGACGGTTCCAGGGCGTCGATTATTTCAACGGCGGGCTGTTCGCCGATCCCGCCCGGATCGAGCTTTACCCCGACGAGTTGGCCCAACTCAAGCAGGCCGCCAAGTCGGATTGGTCGAAGGTGCGGCCGGAAATCTTCGGCACGCTCTTCGAGCACTCGACCGACAAGGTCGAGCGGCACGCCTTCGGGGCCCACTTCACCAGCCCGGTCGACATCATGAAGATCGTCGGCCCGACGATCGTCGAGCCGTGGCGCGAACAAATCGAAGGGGCAAAGACCGTCAACCGGCTGCAAGAGCTTCGCCACCGGATGCACCACTTCACGGTGCTCGATCCCGCCTGCGGCTCCGGCAACTTCCTGTACATCGCCTACCGCGAATTGAAGCGGCTGGAGGCGCGCATCCACGAGCGAATCTGCGAGATGTCGGCCAAGGCCGATCGCGGCGCAGCGGGTGTTCGGCTTCGTCACGGCCTCGAACTTCTACGGCATGGACATCAGCCCCTTCGCCATCGAGTTGGCCAAGGTGACGATGATGATCGCCCGCAAACTGGCCATCGACGAACTGCACATCACCGAGCATGCCCTGCCGTTGGACAATCTGGACGCCAACTTTCGCACCTGCGACGCCCTGATCGACGCGTGCGGGCAAGCCGACGCCCTGGCCGAAGGTGGACGTGATCATCGGCAATCCGCCGTTCCTGGGGGCCAAGCGGCTCAAGCCGGAGCGCGGCCCCGACTACGTCAATGCGATTCGCCGGGCGTATCCCGACGTGCCCGGCATGGCCGACTACTGCGTCTATTGGTTCCGCAGGGCCCACGACCATCTGCCCGCCTGTACGGCCGACGATCGCGTTGCGGGCCGGGCGGGACTGGTCGGCACGCAAAACATCCGCAACAACCAGTCGCGCGTCGGCGGGCTGGACCACGTCGTCCAGACGGCACGATCGTCGAGGCCGTCGACAACCAGCCCTGGTCGGGCGAGGCCAATGTCCACGTTTCGATCGTCGACTGGGTCAAGACGCAAGACGCCGAAGCTGTTGCCCGAAAAGCGGCGGCTGTGGTTCAAGGTCGATCCGCCCGCCGGCGCGAAAAAGGCCCGCAAACGCGGCAGCGGGCCGGCCAGCAAGGAATATCGAGTTGGATTCGCGCGAGTGCGCGTTCATCAACTCGGCATTGTCGGACAAGGTGGACGTGAGCGGCGGCAAGTATTGCCCATGCAACGGCGTTGCAGCGTGCTACACCGGCCAATACCCGGGCACAAAGGGTTCATGCTTTCGCAGAGCGAAGCACAGCTGATGCTCCACGCCGATCGCGAAATAGTGAGGTCGTGTGGCCGTTCTCTGGTTGGCCGCGAGATGCTCACGATGGCCGCTCCAAGGCGATGGGTGATCGACTTTCAGACGCATGCTCATGTTCGACGCAAGGACGTATTCTCGCGCCATTCGCCCACGTCGAGAGAATCGTTCTGCCGCATGTCCGGGCTAACGCGAGAACGAGCGCGAAACAACCGGCCGATGAAACTGGCCAGGACCAGAACTGGCTTCGAACGTGGTGGCAGCATTTCCGGCCACGGCCGAGGGCTGATCGGCAAGATTTCGGCGATTCCTCGATATCATTGTCTGTTCACGGGTGACAAAGCGGCCGGTGTTCATGTTTCGTCCCCCGCGATTCGCCCGGGCGACGCGCTTTCGTGCTTCGCCCTTGCCGACGACTATTCCTTCGGCATTCTGCAATCGAACGCCCATTGGCAGTGGTTCGTGGCGAAGTGCTCGAAGCTGACGATCGGATTTCCGCTACACGCCGGAATCGGTCTTTGACACGTTTCCCTGGCCGCAATCGCCGAGCGTGGCGGCGATCGACGCGGTGGCGGCGGCGGGGCGGGAAGTGCGGCGGGTCCGCGAAGAAGCCCTGCAAAAAGTCCACGGCGGCCTGCGGGCCGTCTATCGCACGCTCGAACTGCCCGGCAAGAACCCGCTTGAAGGACGCCCACGCCGCGCTGGATTCGGCCGTGCTGGCCGCTTACGGCTTTTCGCCCCGCAAGGACCTCCTGTCGCAACTGCTGGACCTGAATCTCGACGTGGCCGCCCGGATCGATGCCCGGCAGCCGGTCACCGCCCCCGGCGTTCCCCCGGCGTATCCCGATCCGGCCCGTTTGGTCACGGAGGATTGTGTCAAAGCAGAATAGCGGCCACCCCGGCACAAACACGGCAGGCAAGCCCGCCGGCTAAACTCATGAATCGGCTTTGTTGTGCCGGATGATGCGGCCCTCCGACATGTAGATCACGTCCTCGGCGATGTTGGTGGCGCAGTCGGCAATCCGCTCCAAATTGCGAGAAACGGCCAACAATCGCATCAAGGGTCGGACTTGCTCCGGTTGGCGGCGGAGCGACTCCTCAACCCCCAGGCGGATATCGTGCTTGATCCGATCCACCTCGTCGTCGCGGCGGCAAACCGAGGCGGCCAACGCGCCGTCCATGTTCACTAGCGCGTCGAGGCTGTCACGCAACATGGCCTGCGTCTTCTCCCACATGCCGGCGATGTCAAAGCGAATCTCCATCTGCGTCTCTTCGGTGAAACTGACCGCCTTGCGGGCGATGTTCACCGCCAGGTCGCCGATCCGCTCCAGGTCGTTGTTGATCTTCATCGCCGCCACGATAAACCGCAGGTCGATGGCCACCGGCTGGTGCAAGGCGAGGATCTTCAGGCATTCCTCCTCGACCTCCACCTCGCGCTGGTCGATGTCCCGGTCGCGATTCTCGACGGTGCGGGCCAGCTCGGCATCGCGATCCAAAAGCGCCGGACGGCCATCTGCACCTGGTCCTCGACGATCGCGCACAGGGCCAGCAGACTCTTCTTGAGCCGGTCGATTTCCCGCTGCAAATGTACCGACATGATTTGCTCCGCCAAGGCGCCGGACAACCGTCCCTCGCACCCACTCAACGATACCGAAACTGCCCTCTTAATGCAACAGCAAACGCGTCGAACGCCGATTTAGCCGAACCGGCCGGTGATGTAATCTTCCGTTTCTTTCCGGGAAGGTTTGGTGAACAATTGCTTGGTCGGGCCGAACTCGATCAACACGCCCTCGTAGAGGAAGGCGGTCCAGTCGGAGACCCGCGCCGCCTGCTGCATATTGTGGGTGACGATGATAATCGTGTACTGTCCCCGCAGCTCGCCGATCAGGTCTTCGATGCGGGTGGTGGAACGGGGATCCAGCGCCGAGCAGGGCTCGTCCATGAGGATGATTTCGGGGTTGACGGCGATGGCTCGGGCGATGCACAGCCGCTGGTGTTGGCCGCCGGAAAAGCCGAGGGCCGACTGATGGAGCCGGTCCTTGACCTCGTCCCACAAGGCGGCCCGCTTCAGGCTCCTCTCCACGGCCTCATCGAGTATGCTGCGGCCATGCACGCCGGCAATCCGTAGCCCATAGGCCACGTTCTCGTAGATCGACTTGGGAAAGGGCGTGGGCTTTTGGAACACCATCCCCACCCGCCGCCGCAGCTCGATTACGTCAATGGTGGCGTCCGTAATGTCTTGCCCGTCGAACTCGATGGCCCCCTCGGTCCGCACATTGTCGATCAGGTCGTTCATGCGGTTGAGGCATCGCAGGAAGGTCGACTTGCCGCAACCGGAGGGGCCGATCAAGGCCGTCACCTCGTTTCGCGGAAAATCCATAGTGATGTCGGTCAAGGCCCGACTCGCGCCGTAGAACAGCGACAGCCGTTTCGACCGCACGATCGGTTCTGTCAAGCCGGCCGGCGGCTGCCGTTCAGCCTTCGACGGAGCCGGTCCGTTCGGCGCGCAGGGTCACCGCGATGTTTCGTTCGTTGCCGGAAGCCATCATTACCTCACTGCTAACTCATTATCGGCATTGCCTCGCCAATGGCAAGCTTCGATCAAATGCTCCGCGATTGGAACCGCTTCCGCATTCGGTTGCGGAGAAAGACGGCCAGGCCGCTCATCACGACCACAATCAGTAGCAGCAACAGGGTCGTCACGTAGACCATGGGCTTGGTGGCTTCGACGTTGGGCGACTGGAAGCCGATGTCGTAAATATGAAAACCCAGGTGCATGAACTTGCGTTCGAGATGGAAGAAGGGGAAATGTCCATCCAGCGGCAGATCGGGGGCCAGCTTCACCACGCCGGTGATCATCAGCGGGGCCACCTCGCCGGCAGCCCGGGCCATTGCCAAAATGAACCCCGTCATGATCCCCGGCGAAGCCGCCGGCAGCAGCACCCGCCAAAGCGTTTGCAGCTTGGTCGAACCGAGGGCCAACGAGCTTTCGCGAATGCCGCCCGGGATCGCCCGCAAGGCTTCCTCCGTCGACACGATGACCACGGGGATCGTCAACAGGCCGAGGGTGAGGCTGGCCCAGAGGATGCCGCCGGTGCCGAAGGTGGAGATGCCCGCCGCAACGCGGGCCGGGTAGAGGCAACGGTCGAGCCAGCCGCCCACGCCGTAAATGAAGAACCCCAGACCGAAGATGCCGTAAACAATCGAAGGAATGCCCGCCAGGTTATTAACCGCGATCCGCACCAACCGCACCAACGGGCCTTCCTTGGCGTACTCGCCCAAGTAAACGCCGGCCAGGACTCCCAGCGGGAAGCAGGTGACCGCCATCACGAAGATCAGCATCACGGTGCCGAAGATGGCGGGAAACAGCCCTCCCTCGGTGTTCGATTCGCGCGGGTTAGCCCACAGCAGTTCCCCGAGCTTGCCGAGATAATGCCACACTTTGCGCCGAATCCCATCGCGTTGGGCTGGTAGGCGTGCACGATGTTTACCAACGGGATCGTCGCCTCCCGGCCCGAAGGCAGGGCGAAAACGGCCACATTGCGACGGGCCTCGGCGCCGAACTGATCTTGCCGGGCGACGAGTCGGTCGGATTCGTTCTTGATGGCCGACTGGGCTGCTTCGATTTCTTTTTTGCGGGCGTCAAGCCGGCTTGCGTCGACCCCTGAAGCGCCGGCCGCCAGTTGTTTCCGGTGGTAGTCAACGTCGAGAAGCTCGTAACGGAGTTGCTGAAGCTGGTAGCTCAATGTCGAGAGACGCGCCGTGAGCGGGTCCATTTCGTCGGCCGCGATCCGTCGCACCGCGGCCCGCGATCGGCCGAAGCGATCGACCAGGCTGCCGCCGTCGGCCACCTCGACCGTAGGCGCCAGCACTTGCTTCAGAACGCCATAGAAGTCGCCGTTCTCCTGCCGCTCCAGCACAAATACATCGGGCGGATAGTTGATCTCCGCGATCTTCGTCTGCTCGTACCAGTGGAAATCGCTGCGTTGGGAGTCGAAGTCACGATTGCCCGTCTTGAACTGGAGGCTGAGCACGCTGGTGTCGGCGTTGACGTTGCTCTTGGTGGCGATTCCCAGCACCTTCTGGCCGTCAGTGAGCGTGAGCTCGGCCAGGGCGCTGGGCCAGAACACGCCCAGGCCGTTGATCAACACGACGATGAGCATGGCGGCCGTCATGAGCAGGGTGACGCTCAGCGCCCCGCCGGTGGCCCAGACGAGCGGTTCGCCGCGCTTCCAGAATTTCGTCCCCGCACCTGGCGCTGTTCAGAACCGGCCGTAGCGTTTGCGCAGGCTGCTGCGCACCAATTCGGCCGCCGTGTTCAGGAGGAAGGTCAGGAGGAACAACAGTACCGCACATAGGAACAGGACACGATAAAGGGTTTCGCCCACCGGCGCCTCGGGCATTTCCACCGCGATATTGGCCGAGAGCGTTCGCATGCCGTTAAAGGGGCTCCAGTCGAGGATCGGCGTGTTGCCGGTGGCCATCAACACGATCATCGTTTCGCCCACCGCCCGGCCGAAGCCGATCATGATCGCCGCAAAAATACCGGGGCTCGCCGAGGGAAGGACGACGCGCCAAACAGTCTGCCAACGGCTGGCCCCCACCGCCATCGAGGCCGCGGTCAGGCTGTGCGGCACGTTCGACAGCGCGTCTTCCGCGATCGAGAAAATGATCGGGATAACGGCAAAGCCCAGCCCAAACGCGATGATAATGCAATTCCGTTGGTCGTAACGCATGTCGAGGTGCTCGGGCAGCCAAAGCTGGAAATTGCTGAAACCGCGGAAGACCCGCAGCCACTCGAACCTCGCCACCACGTCCCCGCACCAGTCCACCACCGGCGGCGAAACCAGCACGATCGCCAGAAGGACGCTCAGTACAATCACCGGGATCAGCGCCACAAACTCATAACCGTTCTCGACCCGCTTGGCCCAACTGTAGCGGCGCAGCGATTGCCAACAAACCATCAGCATCAGGAACCCCACGGGCAGGGTCAGCATGCTGGCGAACACCACGAGAATCCAACGCTCGATCTTCGGCGCCAGCCAAAGCGCGATCAGGAACCCGATGACCACCGAGGGCACGGCGGCCATGATCTCCACCACCGGCTTGATCACGCTTTTGAACGCGGGCGTGGTGAAGTGGCTGGTATACGCGGCCGCAAACAGCGCCAGCGGCACGGCCAAGAGCATCGCGTAGGTTGTGCCCTTCAGCGTGCCGAACAGCAACGGCACAAGACTCATTTTCGGCTCGAAATCGCTCCCGCCGGTGGTTTGCCAGGCGAACTCGGGCCGATCGTAACCCTCGTAGAAGACGCGTCCAAAAAGCGTTCCCCAACTCACTTCGGGGAATCTGGCGTCGATGGCCCACACCGTAAGATTTTGCCCCTGGTCCAGCCCGATCATGGCCCCGCCGCGCGGATCCAGGCCGATCATTCGCAGCCGCGTCTCGCCGGCCAGCGTCAGCAGGTGCCGCTGGCTGGTCGGATAATCGAAATGGACGGCCCCGCCCGCATCCAGGCTGGCCAGGGTCTTTTTCGCCGCCGAGGGCACGATATCCCGCACGGGCTGGCCGTGACCGGAAAGGTCGTGGATGCGGCGAAGCCGGCCGCCCTGCTCGCCCCGCACCACGAACCAAGTCGTCACCTCGCCCTTGGCGTCGCCCACGGCCAGCGACACGTCGCCCAACACCATCGCCAACGCGGTGATTTCTCGCTCGTCGGGAAAGGCCAGCAGCACCTCGCGCTCGCCGATCTTCCCTTCCGCCGTGAGCGTCCAGCGGATCAGGTGGCCGTCCTTGGTGCCGGCGTACAGGGTTTTGCCTTCGCGATCCATGGCCAGCGCCGTGATCGGGCCCGGCAATCCCTCTTTCAACAGGAGTCTCGCCGAGGTCTTCTCCTCGGTGTCGAGCAACTCGTTTCTCGTCACCCGCTGGCGAACGACCGAGATGCCGCCGTCGGCCAGGCGGCGCACGCAGGTGGTCGTCGTCGCCGCGCTGTCCGGATCGGCGAAGTGCCGCAGCAGGGCGGCCGCGGGCAACGGTCCGGCATCCGCCGGCACGACCGCCCGCGTGGCCGCGCCATAGACAATGCGGCGGCGCCCTTGCTTGTCGAAGTCGGCGTTGGCGGTCACTTCCACCAACGACACCGAACCATCGGACCAGAGCAACGAGTAGTTCGTGCCGTCGTGGCGCTCGACACCCGCAATCGACCTCTTTCGCCCCCCGGCGGCGCGACGTCTTGCGACCCCAGCCGCGTCGCGTCGCCCGTCAGATCGAGAAACGTCCAGGTGCCGTCTCGCGCGAGCACGTCGGCGGTAAGCGACTTGACGGCTTCGTTCTGATCGAGATCGAGCCGCACGCCCAAGGTGAGAATGTCCTCGGCGCCAGCGAAGCCGGCAAGCGGCACGTTGGTCTTCACGGCGGCGCTGGCCGGCCGAAACAGCGGCACCACCACGCCCACGATCAACACCACGATCGCCACGACGCTGGCGATAATCGTCATGCCGCCGAGCGTGATGACCCACCGCGCGATCCGGTCGCGCCGTTTCGCGCACCGGATCGTGGATTGGTCGAGGGAAAGCATTATTTCAACGTTTCGTGTTGCTTGTCAACGATTTTCAAGGGCAGCGGTCCGTAGCCGTCCCTGATCACGATTTCCTGGCCCTCCTGCGAGAGCACGAATTTCAAGAACTCGCCAACCAGGGTCGAAGCCGGCTCATTGGGTTTCTTGGCGATGTAAATATAGAGCGTGCGGCCCAACGGGTACTTGCCGGCCAGGGCGTTTTCAAAGCTCGGCTCGGCCAGCGGAGCGTCGGCCGTCCGGGCCAGGGGAATCGCCCGGACCTCCGAAGTCTTGTAGCCGATGCCCGAATAGCCAATGCCGGCCCGGTCTGTTGCCACTCCGTTGATGACGGCCGCAGAACCGGGCTGCTCCTTCACGGTGTCCTTGAAATCGCCTTTCTGCAACGCGTGTTCCTTGAGATACGCGTAAGTGCCGCTTGCCGAATTACGGCCGTAGAGGCTGATGGGCAACTTGGCCCAGTCGCCCGTCAGGCCAAGCTGACCCCACTCCGAAACGTCGGCAAAACCGCTCTTCCGCGTCTTCGAGAAGATGACATCGACCTGGTCCAGCGTCAGACCCTTGATCGGATTGTCTTTGTTGACGTAGATGGCCAGGCAATCCAGCGCGACGCTGATCCGCGTGGGCTTGAAACCGTGCGCCTTTTCGAAGGCCTGTTCTTCCTCGGGTTTCATCGCCCGCGACATCGGCCCGAGTTGAGCCGTCCCTTCGGTCAGCGCGGGGGCGCCGTGGCCGACCCCTTGCCTTCGATCTGGATCTTCACGTTGGGATAAACCTTGGAAAAGCCCTCGGCCCAGAGGGTCATCAGGTTGTTCAGCGTGTCCGAGCCCACGCTATTGAGGGTGCCGGACACGTCGGACACCTTTTCATAGTTCTTGATCGCCGGATCGACCTCGACGGCAAACGAGGGCGACGTAGCGAAGCACGCTGCCGCCAAGACGCAACCGCCGAACATCGCCCGCGCCGTCGGCCAAAGGTTCTTTACCATGACATGCTCCTTCAGAGTGTGTTGCAAAAGCGGTGAGAATTGCCCCGGCGGATTCTAATCGTCGAATGTGAGCGGGAATTTGCCGATTCCGTTAGATATCGGTTAGCATTTATTCCTTGAAGCGGTATCCGACGCCTCGGACGGTTTCGATGAGGTTTCCCGCCTCGCCGAGTTTCCTTCGCAGCCCGACCACTTGGACGTCGACCGCGCGATCGGTGATGGCGTAGTTGTCGCCATGGACTCCGTCGAGGATCTGCTGCCGCGTGAGCACCCAACCCGGCCGGCTTGCCAGAAGTTTCAACACGCGGAACTCTGTCGACGTCAGCTCGATCGTCTGGCCCTGGAACTGCACTTCGTGACGGCCGGAATGGATCATCAGGCCCTGAATATCGAGGACTTCTTCCTCCTGCTCGCCTTCGTGCTCGCTGGGCGGTCGCGCGGTCCCGCGGCGCAGCACCGCACGAACGCGCGCCACAAGCACCTTGGGGCTGAAGGGCTTGGTGATGTAGTCCTCGGCGCCAAGGTTCAAGCCGGCCACGATGTCGCGATCCTCGCCCTTGGCGGTGAGAATAATCAACGAGATGGCTGTCGTTTGAGGCTCTTCCTTGAGCTTTCGGCAGAGCGTAAGCCCATCCATGCCCGGCAGCATGAGATCCACCAGGATCAGGTCCAGCGGGCGCGATTGGGCGATCACCAAGGCCTCTTCGGCCGTGGCCACGCCGGCAACCTGGAAGCCCTCCTTCAACAGGTTATAACTGACCAATTCGCGGATGTCGTGATCGTCTTCGACAACCAACACCGATTGCGTGCTCATACGCTGGTACTCCGCGTGTGTGTGGCCTGATGAAAACGGGAACTGGCTCCGCAGCGGCTTGTATCATTGCTCGATCCGAACCACTATTCGTTGCGGTGCCTGTCCGATAAAAACGGGGACTGGCTCCGCAACAGCTTGTATCATTGCTCGATCCGAACCACTATTCGTTGCGGTGCCTGTCCCCGTTTTCATCCTCCCACCGCGTGTATGTGGCCCAAGTGTAATGGCCGATTGTTAGCGTACAATGAGCAGACAGTTAGAACTTGGTCACGGCGTTAGCATGTTAGGCCGCCGCATCGCGATTTTGCCCGCAAAACGACGAAACTACCCCATCCTAGGCATGCCGTTACCCATCTGTCAACGGGCTGTCAGGCGGTGCCCATCACGGGCTCTTCCGCCGGCATCGTGCCGTCGTACGCCGGGCGACGCTCGACTTCCTCGCGTGAGAGGATTACATGGATCTCGCGATCTTGCCAGCGGATCGACTCGACCGCCGCCGCCTCGATCAGCACGCTTTTACCCGGCCACCAGTTGCGCGTGTCAACCACCAGATAGCCCACCGACCAGGTGCTGTCGTCGATGACGAAGTCTTCGAGGTGGCCGAGACGCCCGTCGCGGCAATGGATGTGGACGCCCGCCAACAATCGCGCACTCCGCAGATGCGGATCGCCGCCGGAAGCCGTCGAGGGGTCGAGGCTTCCCGTCCAGTATGCCTCCGACACCAACACCTGAGTCGGCTCGGCAGGCTCGCGGCGTGCCACCGGGAGGTTCATGCCGACGCTTGCGCACTGGCCCACTTCGTGGTGGCTGAGCCGAAGTCGGATGTTTCGCTCCCGCCAGTCCACGTGCTCCACCGATTGCCGGTCCAAGAGCACTTGCCGGCCGTGAAAGGCGCGCGTTGTGTCAACGACGAGATGACGAACCTTCCACGATTGATCGTCGAACAAAACGTCATAAAGCGTGCCCACGCGGCCCTCCGCCGCTTCCAGTGGGACGCCGAACATCTCCCTGGCGACGATGAGCATAAGCCAACTCCTTTTCCCCAGCCGGCCCATCCGCGGGCATTGACGCTTCTCTCCGGCCCTGCGGGAAGTCATCGGAATTCTATCGGCCCGGTCAACGGCAGACAAATCGGCAGCCGGATCAGGGCCGCGTCGCCAGCAGAAGCAACGTTGCAATTGCCCAGGTTATTTACCCGGCGCAAAAAAGAAAGCGACCAGGCCCCGAGCGGAGGCTGTCGCCGTGAAGTCCCGTCGCGTCTTCTTCGCGGTTTTTTTGCGGTCTAATCGGGCTCAAGGAATACGGTGTCGGACAATCGGCGGTGAGCCGCGATGCCGAGGTCGTCTTGGTGGCGCCGCTTGCCGACGGCCTGCCAAGGCCCGACGAATGACAACTCGGGCATGATCTCGACCAGTTGATCGGCCATCGTTTGGGCCATCCGCTGAATCGACTCCTGCCTGGCGTGCATCTGCACGGCCAAAACCGTCTTCATAAACCGCACCAGTTGAGACCGTTCCAAAACCGGCGACACCAGCGTATCGCTCGCCTCGACCAGCAGTTCTGCGATGGGAACGTCCAACGCCTTCTGCCACGCATACAATACGCTCAACGGCAGATCGGCGGTTTCGCTCTCCTGTTGTCGCAGCACCTCGATGTCGATGTTTAACTTTCGCGCCATCGTGCGGCGCGAAATCCCTTGCAGGCGACGAACCATTGCCAGCCGCTGCAGCGGTCGGCGTTTGCCGTCGGCAATTGTGATCGCCCGCGAGGGTACCCCACCCGTCGTGTTACACTGTCCCGTGCTCATGACGACTGCCTTCCCATTCCGACGCCGCAAACTGGCGAGAACACAGCAAGAAAAGAAAGATCGATACCGTGTTCGATCGCCAACCTTTTCCCTGCGGCTAAGAACTAGCCCACCGATATCAGCCACGCAGCGCAAGTGTCCTACACACGCACTGCCCCTCTCGAGAAAGCTGGCAAAGATTAACCAGCAACGAGGCTAGCGCCGTCCAAGCGATGAGGAACCCCGTCAACGTCTAATTTTACCCAAGCCGAAAACGATTTGCAAATTTCGGTTTCAAATGGTCGCGGCCCGCCACACGGTTGGGGGGATAGCAAGAGAAGGTTATTCGCTGAGAATGAGGTCTTTTAGCCGGCGAAGGTAATTCGGCACGCCTGGGTGCGATCGGGCGGGACCGCCCTGCGGATGGGCCCGTTCGACCAGGCGGAGACCGCGGCTCTCATCGCGCAGCACCACCGTTTCGCCACGGCTTCGCGCCAAACCGCTGTGGATTGCCGCATCGCGGCCCAGCGGCGTCCCGTGCCGGATCATGCGCACCTGGGGATAGTGGCGGGCCAGATCGTGGGCCACCTCGCTGGTCGCGTCGCTCGAACCGTCGTCGATAATCAACACTTCAAAAGGGCTGCCCAGATCGGACACGGTCTCGAGAATCTCGTGAACCGAATCCGCCAAAGTCGCCTGCGCATCTTGCACCGGCAGCAGCACAGAGACGAAGCGTTGCACGAACAGGCCCTTTCCAGAGCGAACAATTCACCGCGCTTATAGTTCAATTTCGGTCGTAAGATCAAGCTGCCAATAGGGAAGCCGAAGATGGGCACCCTGTACGCTTCTTGCCGCTTTTGGGGACTGTCCCAATTCTCGCGTCCGCGAAAGCGGGACTGTCCCCACTGGCGGCCTCGGGCCTGCCCGATTATGCTGGAGTTTCCCCTACTTATCGAATCAATGACGAGAGAACCACGGAAATGTCTGAGACGTCTTCGACGGGCCCCGATTTTTCGCACGGCGACGGTCTGCTGCCGGTGATCGCCCAGGATGCCGCCACAGGCGAGGTCCTGATGCTGGCCTATATGAACGCCGAAAGCTATGCCGAGACTCTGGCCACCGGCCGCGCCGTTTATTACAGCCGCAGTCGGCGTAAACTGTGGCGCAAAGGCGAAGAGAGCGGCAACATCCAGCGCGTCCACGCCGTCTACGTCGACTGCGACGCCGACACGATCCTGTTGTCCGTCGAACAAATGGGCGGCGCCGCCTGCCACGAAGGCTACAAAAGCTGCTTTTTCCGCCAGGTTACGCCGGAGGGACTGAAGCTGATCGCCCAGCGAGTCTTCGATCCGGCGGAGGTGTACGGAAAGAAATAGGCCGGCGGTGGCTTGATTTCATCACACATTACCAAGACGATGACCAACCTACTAAAGCTCGGGATCCCCGCCGGCAGCTTGCAGGAAGCAACCGCCGAGTTGTTTCGCCGTGCCGGCTACAAGATCACTTTCAGTTCGCGAAGCTACTATCCCTCGGTCGACGACGAGGAGATCGAATGCCTGTTGATCCGTGCGCAGGAGATGTCGCGCTATGTCGAGCAGGGCCTGCTCGATGCCGGCTTGACCGGCCACGACTGGATTGCCGAGAACGGCTCCGACGTCTACGAAGTTGCCGAACTGGTCTTTTCGAAGGTCAGCCGCCGGCCCGTGCGCTGGGTGCTGTGCGTGCCCCAGGATTCGCCGATCCGGAGCGTTCGCGATTTGCAAGGCAAGCGCATCGCCACGGAAGCCGTCGGGCTGACCACTCAGTATCTGGCCCGCCACGGCGTTACGGCCAACGTGGAGTTCAGTTGGGGCGCCACCGAGGTGAAGCCGCCGAAGCTGGTCGATGCCATTGTCGAGGTGACCGAGACCGGCAGTTCGCTCTGCGCCAACAACTTGCGGATCGTCGATGAAGTGCTGCAAAGCACCACGCGTTTTATCGCCAACCGCGCGGCCTACGCCGACCCGTGGAAGAAACAGAAGATCGACGACATCGTGCTGATGCTCCAAGGGCGCGATGGCCGCCGAGGGGAAGGTCGGGCTGATGATGAATGTGCCGCGCGACTGTCTTAAGGCGGTGCTGGCCCTGCTGCCCGCCCTCCAACAGCCGACGATCTCCGGCCTGGCCGACGACAAGTGGGTCGATGTGAATACGATCATCGAGGAAGCGGTCGTGCGACACATCATTCCCCGTCTCCGCGCTGCCGGCGCGAGGGGAATCGTCGAGTATCCGTTGAACAAGGTCATCGACTAGCCGGCAATCATGTCCGCCGAATCGCGGCTTGCCGCGAAACTTGCCGAGCTTGGCCTGCAACTCCCGCCCCCGCCGGAGCCGAAGGGCGTGTACCGGCCGCTGTTGGTTGTAGGCAGTCTCGTCTACACCTCCGGCCATTTGCCGGTGGATGCCTCGGGCAAGCTGGTGACCGGTCGGCTCGGCGAACAACTCGACGTCCACGCCGGCTATCGCGCGGCACAACTGGCGGGCCTGGCCATTCTCGCCTCGCTGCGAAAAGAGTTCGCCACGCTCGACCGGGTCGAGCGCGTCGTGAAAGTCCTCGGGGTGGTCAACTGCACGGCCGATTTCACCCAGCAGCCGGCCGTCATCAACGGCTGTAGCGAGTTGTTCGCCGACGTCTTCGGTCGCGAGGCCGGCATCGGCGCCCGCAGCGCGATCGGCGCCAACTGCGCTGCCCTTGGGCGTGCCGGTCGAGATCGAGGCCATCTTCGGGATTTGACGCGATCGCCTTCGCCCCTTCCCCCGTCGCCACTGGGCTGTTAGCATGGCGGCATGGCCGTCACTCCCATGATGAAGCAGTATCAGGAAGCGAAGCGGGCATGCCCCGACACGCTCCTGCTGTTTCGGATGGGCGATTTCTATGAGATGTTCGACGATGACGCGAAGACGGCCGCCCGCGTGCTCAACCTCGCCCTGACCAGTCGCGAGAAGGGCGAGAACGCCATGCCCATGGCCGGCTTTCCGCACCACCAGTTGGACAGCTACCTGGCCAAGCTCATCGCCGCGGGAATGCGGGCCGCCGTCTGCGAACAGGTTGAAGACCCCAAGCTGGCCAAGGGACTGGTGCGTCGCGAGGTGACGCGGATCGTCACGCCCGGCACGGTGACCGACGACGCCCTGCTCGATCCGCGCGAGAGCAATTTCCTGGCGGCCGTGGCCCCGGGCGAGCCGGCGGGGTTGGCATGGGTCGAGCTTTCGACGGGGCGGTTCGTGGCGGCCGGTTTTCCCGCGCGGCAGTTGCCCGATCAATTGGCCCGCGTGGCGCCGGCCGAATGCCTCTTGAGCGACGACGCCGCGCCGCTGCCGACGCATCTGAACGAGCGGATGATGGTCACGCGGCGGCCGGCCTGGGCGTTCGCCCTGCAGGCCGCCCGGCAAACGCTCGGCAAACACTTCCGCACGACCGGCCTGGAGGGCTTCGGCTTTGCCGGCGCGCCCGAAGACCAGCAGGCGATCCGCGCCGCCGGGGCCATCCTCGATTATCTCGCGGAAACGCAAAAAAGCTCGCTCGATCATATCGACCGGCTGCTCCCCTATCGCAGCTCGGGCACGCTGGAGATCGACGAAGCCAGCCGCCGCAGCCTGGAAATCACTCGCACCATCCGCGACGGCCGCCGCGAGGGCTCGCTGCTCTGGGTGCTCGATCAGACGGTGACCGCCATGGGCTCGCGGCTCTTGAGCGAGTGGGTCGCCAATCCGCTCACCGCTGCCGACGCCATTCGTGCCCGGCTCGACGCCGTCGAGGAGTTGGCCGGCAATCCATCGCTCTGCGACGACCTGCATGAAACCCTGCGGCGCGTCTACGACGTGGAGCGGCTGCTGGCCCGCGTGACCACCGCGCGGGCCAGCCCGCGCGACCTGAGTTTTTTGGGCCGGACGCTGCAATCGCTGCCGGCCGTCAAGGCGAAGCTCACCTCGCGCCGCAGCCGCCTGCTCGACGAGTTGGAAGCGGCGATCGACCTCTGCCCGGAGTTGCGGGCCACGCTCGAAGCGGCGCTGGCCGATCAATGCCCCTTGGCAAGCCGCGAGGGCGGACTGATCCGCGACGGCTTCAGTCCCGAGCTCGATGCCCTGCGCGAGTTGGCCCACGGCGGCAAGCAATGGATCGCCCGCTACCAGGCCCAGGAGACCCAACGAACCGGCATTCCCACCTTGAAGGTCGGATTCAACAAGGTTTTCGGCTACTACATCGAAATCACCAACGCGCACCGCGAGAAGATCCCCGCCGAGTACATCCGCAAGCAAACGATCAAGAACGCCGAGCGATACATCACGCCCGAGCTCAAGGAGTACGAAGAAAAAGTCCTCACGGCCGACGAAAAGGCCAAGGAGCTGGAGTACACGCTGTTCCTGGAGCTTCGCGGCGTCGTGGCCGCCGATCGCCGGCGTTTGCAATCGACGGCCGCGGCGCTGGCCCAGATCGACGTGCTGGTGGCGCTGGCCGAGCTGGCCCGGCGGCGCAACTACTGCCGCCCGGAGATCGTCGAGGAGCCCGTGCTGCGCATCGTCGATGGGCGGCATCCCGTCTTGGACGTCGTCGAGCCCGAGGGCAAGTTCGTGCCCAACGACACGTCGGCGGGCGGCGAGGCCGGCTCGATTTTGCTGATTACCGGCCCGAACATGGCCGGCAAGAGCACCTACATTCGCCAGGTGGCGCTGGTGGCGCTGTTGGGCCAGATCGGCAGCTTCGTGCCCGCCCGCCAGGCCACGATCGGCATCGCCGACCGGATTTTCGCCCGCGTCGGCGCCAGCGACGAGCTTACGCGCGGCCAGAGCACGTTCATGGTCGAGATGATCGAGACGGCGCGGATCCTCAACACGGCCACCCCGCGGAGCCTCGTGATCCTCGACGAGATCGGCCGCGGCACAAGCACCTACGACGGCATTTCGCTGGCCTGGTCGGTGGTCGAGCATCTCCACGAGCACGTCGGCTGCCGCACGCTCTTTGCCACGCACTACCACGAGCTGACCGACCTGGCCAAATCGCTCCCGGGCGTGAAGAACCTGAACGTGGCCGTGCGCGAGTGGCAGGACGAAGTGATTTTTCTGCACAAGATCATCGACGGCGCGGCCGACAAGAGCTACGGCATCCACGTGGCCCGGCTGGCCGGCGTGCCGCGCGAAGTGATCGAGCGGTCCAAAGAGATTCTCGCCCAGTTGGAGGAGGAGCATCTCGACGCCGAGGGCCAGGCCAAGATCGCCCGGCACGCAATTGAGCCGAAGAAGATGCACTTTCAACTGACGCTCTTCGGCGCGGCCGAGCATCCGCTGCTGGACGAGCTGCGCAAATTGGAACTGAACAACGTCACGCCGCTCCAGGCGTTTCAATGGCTCCAGCAGTCGCAGGACACTCTGGCCAAGGAAGCAAAGAAACGCACGAAGTAAAAAGGGGGCAGGGGCCGGGAGTTCCGTTTAGCCGCGACGCCGAAGGCGAGCGCCGATTGCAGCATCCTCCGCGGTCTGATTTCCTTCGTTTTCCCCACAACTACAACATCCCCTTCAATGTGCCGAGTCCGATCGGTTCCCGGCTGGCGAAGGGCTCGCCGTAGCGGACGCCGATCGACCAGCCCCACGTGGCCGCCTGGTCGCGGAGTCGGTGGACGAAGGTGGGCGGCCCCGGCGGCCGGCCCTCGATAAACTGGCTGCGATAACACTCGATGGCCGCCCGCTTCCGCTCCCAATAGTCGCTGATGTCCAACACGAAGGCCGGCTGCGGGATGATCCGCAGGTGGACGCAGTAGTAATAAAATATCCGCTCGGGCCAATGCGGCTCGCCCGGCATGTCGGTCTTGGTCAGCTTCGACCAGAATCGGGCCGCCTCGATCAGTTCGGTGGCGGCCACGTGGTCGGGATGGGCGTCGATCCAATAGGGGGCGAAAATCCACCGCGGCCGCGTGCGGCGGAACACGCCCGCCAATTGCGCGCGGGCCGCCAGCGTCGCCTCCAAACTGCGGTTGGGCAGCCCCAGGTTCTCGCGCCACTCGATGCCGAGGATTTTCGTGGCCGCGGCCGTTTCCCGCCGGCGAATCTCCGCCGCGCCGAAGGGGGTCGGCTCGCCGTCGGTCAGGTCGAGGATACCGACGGCCAGCCCTTCGGCCCGAAACTTCATCATGGCCCCCGCCATCCCCAATTCGGCGTCGTCAGGATGCGGGGAAACAACAAGGATGTCGAGCATGGTCATCATATCCCCTCTCCCTCCGGGAGAGGGTCAGGGTGAGGGCTGGCTGCTTTGTGCTCGCCGCATTGCGGCCAACACGTCCCAAACTTCGATTCGTCCGTTAGTATCGGCCGTCACAAGTCGGCTGCCGTCCGCAAAGAAGGCAAGATACCTCGTCTCTTTACCGCCCCAAGTCCACAATCTGGTCACAACTTTGCACTGCTGTGTGTCGATGAGAACGGTCGTGCCACCCCAGGTGCCGCACGCAAGAATCGCGCCGTCGGGTGAGAAAGCGACCGACATTATGGCCCATGGCTGATGAGCTCTCCACCCAGTAACCTGAGTGGGCTTGGCGACTTCAGCCAAATTGAAGACCAAAATTCCCTGGCCGTTGGGGCCGTTACATGCGAGCAGATTTCCGTCCGGTGAGAAATCGAGAAGATCAGCACACGTTTCGAGCTTGATAACGTTTCTCTGTTTTCGCGCTGGCAACATCCCAAATTTCAACCTCGGCTCTATCGGATCTAGCAGTCGAGCACGCCAGAACGCCGGATGAAGGCGTAACGGCTACACCTACAATATGGCCGTCACCGCACAAGGAGACGTCTCCTTTGGCACGTTTCAGGTCCACAGGAATCTCAGCGGTGACGCGTTGCGTCTTCAAATCGAACACCCGAACATGTCCGCCCTTGGCGACATACACAAACGAGCTGCCGTCGCGTGAGAAAACGGGCCGACAAGGATAATTATCTAGCTCATCGTCCCATCGAAATCGATCCCTGCCGGTCGTCGAATCCCAGACCTGCAAAGCAAATCGCCCGGGCGGCTCATACGTCTTTTGAGACGCAATTCCAAGCAATTCAGGGCCGTCGACGAACTGGAGGGCGAGGCACATTCGTGATTCGTCAACATCGAGTGGAGAGCGGTCCAGGAGGTGGCCGGTCGCCACATCACGAAGGCTGACCAACCGATCTTTGTTACCGCTGGTTGCAATGGTTTTCATGTCCGGGGAGACTGCGAGCGCCGTCGTGCCCGAATTGAAAACCATAATCGGCCGGTCCTCCGTGAGAAACATGTACGCAAAGCCGATTGCGGCGTACCCTCCCGTGACAGCTAGCAAGATTGCAAGGCACCACGGAGCCACTCCTCCTTGCGGCGGGCGCCCGTTGCGGCGGCAACCCAGGGCAAGCACCAATCCGCCAACCACTGCCGTAGAAAACCAGAAGAAGAGCATGATGTTCACGTTGAGTTGTTCATCGTAGTCCAATGGCCAATAGTGGAAAGACTTGGTCATTTCCACGACGATGCACGCCGAATAAAAGGCCGCGGCTCCCAGTTGGAAGTTCACAAATGCAACGGAACGCGGGTAGCACCAAAAAATGACAATGAGACCGATCAAAGAGCCGAACCAGGCGGTGACTATCGGGCCCCCCGATTCGCTGATCCTATCTGCCCCGCCAGCAGCCCCGCCATATTCGCAGAAGAAAAAACTCACAGTGAAAATAGCGACAGCCCAAAGGACACCAACTCTAAGCAGCAACAGACGATTGGCGTTTGACCCCGGCTCCGGCTCAAGTTCTGCCAGAACCGGCGCTGCGGGCGTATTGCGCGGTGTTTGCTCTGGAGACATACCAGCTACCTTTTGGTTGTCCTTTGCTCGGCCGTTGGACGCTGATCAAGTCTGACCGGAGTGCGCCGGACGGCAATCGCTTCAGTTTACTGTGCGGGCGCGTTAGCCAACAATCCCCCATGGCGCTGGCTCAAGCGGCGGATCACAAGCCGTACAATTTGCCAGAACTGGTGTAGGCGACCGTCCGCAGGCCCTCACCCCCTGACCCTCTCCCAAAGGAGAGGGGACAATGCCCTTCTATCGCCGGCGCGAAAGCTCGCTGGCATAGCTGCGTCCCAAGCTGCCGGCATGTTCGGCGGCCCAATCGGTCAGTTTCGTCGTTCCGGCCGGCGGCCCGTTAACGTACAGCTTGTTGCCCATCAGACCGGCGATCTCGTCACGTGTGACGACCACGTCGCCCACCATCCGGCCAATCGCGCTGGCGACCATGTATCCGAGCCACGGCGGAACGGAGACAATCAGCCTTCGCTTGCCGATGATCCGGCCGATCGTCCGGAGCAGCTCGCGATAGGTGAACGTTTCGGGCCCGATGGCGTTGATCGTGGTGTTTTCGCGGCGGCCCCCCTCGTCGACGGCCAGTCCTGCCAGATCATCGACGTAGATCGGTTGGAGGCGGTAATCGCCCTTTCCAAACACGCCCAGCACGGGAAACCGGCGGAGCATCCACGCCATGTTGTTGACGAGAATGTCTTCTTTGCCAAAAAGCACCGCCGGCCGAAGGATGCTATATGAGACGCCCGACTGCTGGAGCGCCTGCTCCACTTCGGCCTTGCCGCGGAAGTACTCCAACGGAGAATCCAGCGACGGGTTGGTGATGCTCACGTGGACGATCCGCCCGACGCCCGCCTGCCGGGCCGCATCGAAAAGCGTTCGCGAGTTGCGCACCGCCTCGGCAAAGGTGAAGTTCGGATGATTGAAGCGGACCCAATAAGTGTTGTAGAGCACCGCCACGCCGCGCAGCGACTCGACGAGCCGGTCCGGCTGGTCGAAATGGTACGGCTCGGCGGCCACCGCATCGCCGAACGGGCTGTTCCGCTGCGAAGAGCCCGTCAGCGTGCGCACCCGGCAGCCGCGGTCCAACAACCGCCGGGCGATGTACCGGCCCGAATATCCGAACGCGCCCGTAACCAGATGTGTCGTATCGCCCATGCAATCACCTCACGCGCCTTGCGCCATCCATTGTACGGACAATGTGGTCGCGCTCATTCCGCAAGTCAAGCTGCATGATGATGACTAACCGATTTCCGAACTTCGGATTGTGGAAGTCTGCGATCGGACGAAATCCCAACGCGGCAAGGCCCTTTACCCGGTACTCAAAGAACCTTCCCAGCACGGCCTTTGCGCCGGCAGCCCTTGCAGATTCCACGCGCACGGCATCGAGATACGTGCTTAAACGGTGGCCCCGTGCGCTCGGGCAAACCACCAGATGGCTGAGAAAACCAAAGCCGTACGACACGGACAGCCCAAGGTGCTTGATATCATCGAAGTCCGGTGTCTCTTCGATCGAAGTGTGAAAGCAGAGACGCGCTGCCCCTACGGTTTCCCCGCTGCTGGTCACGATCCAGTGTCGCGCATGAATGGAATGCTCATCGGGACGGGAATTCACGGCAAACCCTTCCGCCTTCCAGACTTCGGCCCGGAAGCCGTATATCTCGGCGACACTCGACGCATCGGTTATCTCGATTGGCCCACAGAAGGGAGCGGGGGCCGACAAGGAGGCGGCCGGCAGATTTCTCTTCGATTGCTGGTTGCTTCGATCCGCTTCCATCGCCAAGTACTTTGGTTATCCAATAGCTCGTGCGCCCCCGATGGCCGAACCCGACGGGCCGGCACAAGCTTCGTGGCACGAGACTACAAGCCAGCCAGCCCTCCTGTCCGGCGAGGTGTCCGGCGGTAATTGTACCAGACACCAGCGACGTGGCACACTGTCCGCCTCGCGCCCGTGACGGGACTTCTCGGAAAATGCCTTGGGAACCAGGGCTCCTTACTCAGCTAAAGACTATCCGACAAATTCTCGCTGCTTGACGAAACGGCGTCAACCGTTGTCCGCCGCCGGTGAATTGTATACACTTCGTTGTCCGGCCGCATCGGTTGGCCGGAGTTATACAGGTTCGTTCTGTTCACCATCTTTCGGGAGGACCAACATGTTTGCGCAACTTCTCGTCATCGTCGGTTCGCTTGCCTTGGGACAGACCGGTGCACCCGACGAAAAGGCCATCCGCGACGTGTTCGAGCACGTCGTGGCGGCTCAAAACGCAAAGGATGCAAAGGCCGTAGCGTCGTTCTTCACTGAGGACGGTGACTTTGTCACTTCCAGGGGCGAGCGAGCCGCGGGCCGGCAGGAGATTGAGAAGCTCTTTGCCGAGTTTTTCGGGTCCCGTGCCAAGACGGCCGTGAAGACGAACTCCACGATTTCTGTCCGCATCCTGTCGCCCAACCACGCGATGGTGGACTATGGCTGGGAGTGGACTGGCATTCGCGTGCCTGGCAAAGCGGAAGCGCAAATACGAAAGGGCGGCACGACCGCTGTTCTGGCCAAGAAGGATGGGAAATGGTCCATCCTGGCCATGCGCTCCACGGTCCCGGCCAGGGATTAGGGCCGAAGACGCCAAGCAAGGCGCAGTCCTTCATTGCTCACTGGGGTGTGAACCGGTACGCACAAGTCTAGCTACGGCGCGAACTCCATCTCCGCGGTGAGCGATTCGGCAAAGCGGGCCAACAAATCGGCCGCCCGGTCGATGTCATCCAGCGAAATCACTTCCACGGGACTGTGCATGTAACGGTTCGGGATGCTGATCAACCCCGTGGCCACGCCGGCCCGGTTCACTTGGATGGCGTTGGCGTCGGTGCCGGTGGCCCTGCCCGAAGCGGCCAATTGATAAGCGATCTGGTGCCCGTCGGCGGCTTCGATCAGACGCTGCACGACTTTGGGATTCATGTTCGGGCCGCGATGAACCACCGGACCGCGGCCCAATCGCACATCCCCCTCTTCCTTCTTGTCGATCGTGGGACAGTCGGTGGCGTGGGTCACGTCAACGGCCACGCCGACTTGCGGATCGACGCCGAAGGCGCTGGTCCGGGCCCCGCGCAGCCCGATTTCTTCCTGCACGGTCGAGACGGCATACAACCCGCAGGCGAGCTTGCCGCTTTGGCACGCACGCCGCAGGGCCTCGATCACCACCCAGCATCCAGCCTTGTCGTCCATGGCCGGCGAAACGGCGTAGTTGTTGCGAAGCGTTCGGAATCCCAGTTCCACCGTCACGGCATCGCCGATGCGCACCACCGCCGCGGCTTCCTCTTTCTTCGCGGCGCCGATGTCCAGCCACAGGTCCTTCATCTTCGGCACCTGCTTCCGCTCCTCTTCGGTGAGCAGATGGATCGGTTTTCGGGCGATCACGCCCAGCACCGGCCCGCTGTCGGTCCAGACGGTCATTCGCTGGCCGATAAGGACTTCGGGGTCCCACCCCCCGATCGGCTGAATATAGAGAAACCCTTCGTCGTCGATGTGCTGAACGATCAGTCCGATTTGATCGCAGTGTCCGGCCAGCATCACGCGGAGCGGCGAACGGGGGTTCTTCACCACGATCACATTGCCGTGCAAGTCGGTGCGGACTTCGTCGGCGAAGTCCGCCACATAGTCGCGCACGAGCTGCTGCAAACGGCTCTCGTAGCCCGACGGGCTGGGAGTCTCCAGCAACGTCTTGAAGAACTCAAGGGCTTTGGGTTCCATGGCAAGGTCTCCTGCAAGATACGCCAAGTATGGCGAGTCGGCCGCGTTTTGCAAGCCACGCGGCGGCGGGGTGGGCTGGTTCTCCTTGGCGAACCCTCGCTCTTGTGGTACGTTAGAGTCATGGAAGCGAGCCGTGAAATCGATGTGACCAATCTCGACGCCGCCCACCGTCAGGCCTTTGAAGACGTAATTGGCACGCGGTTGCAGCGAAGCCAACGTCTGATCATCAGCGTGGCGGAAATCGACCCGACGGCGGGCGCGGCCCCTTCAGCACAGTCGATTGACGACTGGAAGAAGGTGTACGAGGGGTTAAGTGACGATGAAATTGCTTCGATCGATCGCGACGTGAAGACGCGGGCGAATCTCACCCGGAACCTGCCCTAATCTATGGACCAGTCGCTATTGGATACGGACATCCTTTCGGAGCTTCTCAAGGCCAAGCTTTGATCGCCCTGAAGGGGCGATGGTTCGTCCAGCCCTGGGCAACGCCCAGGGGAATCGAACCAATTGAACTCATCTTGTCGGCCCAACGGGCCAATCGTTCGTCGAATGATTGGCCCGTTGGGCCGATGAATGGGCGAGATTGCCTCCGTCCCCAGGGCGCTGCCCTGGGCTGGGCGAACGCCAGGGCCCTTGGCCCTACGAACTGTTGCCAAGAAACTCTTGTCCTTCCCGCGGCGGCGGACGCCTTGACGGCCCGGCGTGTCGCGCTTTACCATGACGAATCCTACTCGTTTGCCGTCAAAACATCACCGCCTGCTTTGCCCATGGACACCGTCAAAGTCGCCATCATCGGATTCGGGACCATCGGCTCCGGCGTCGCCCGGCTGCTGCTGGAACATAGCGACCGCCTCGCCCGCCACGTGGGCAAGCGGCTGGAACTCGTCCACGTGGTCGATATCGACCTCAAGCGGCCGCGGAACTTCGTTCTTCCGGCGGGCGTGCTCACCGCCAACCTGAACGACGTGATCGACAACCGCGAGATCGTGGCCGCCGTCGAGTTGGTCGGCGGACTGGAGCCGGCGCGGACCATCGTCCTGAAGCTCCTGGAGAGCGGCAAGAGTGTGGTCACCGCCAACAAGGCCCTGCTGGCCGAGCATGGGCCGGAACTGTTCGACACGGCGCGGAAACTGGGCCGGTCGATTGCCTTCGAGGCGGCCGTGGCCGGGGGCATTCCCATCATTGCCGCCATCAGCGAGTGCCTGACCGCGAACCAGATCGAATCGATCCATGCCATCCTCAACGGCACGAGCAACTTTATCCTCTCCCAGATGGAGGAGAACAGCACCGACTACGCCTCGGCGTTGGCCGAGGCCCAGCAGCGCGGCTATGCCGAGGCCAACCCGGCCATGGACGTCAACGGCAGCGATGCGGCTCAAAAACTGGCCATCCTCGCCCACCTCGCCTTCGGCGCCCGCGTGAATTGGCGCAACATCCCGCGCACGGGCATCGACGTGGTCACGGCCACCGACATGCGTTACGCCAAGGAACTGGGCTACAGCATCAAACTTCTGGCCGTCGCCGAATTGGTGCCCGAGGGCCTGGAACTGCATGTCTCGCCCACCCTGGTGCGGCACGAAAGCACGCTGGCGGAGGTGCGCGGGGCCTACAACGCCATCCGCGTGGTGGGCGATGCCGTGGGCCGCGTGTTTTTCCACGGCCTGGGCGCCGGCCAGATGCCGACCGCCTCCGCCGTGGTGGCCGACCTGATCGACACGGTCGTGGGCCGCATGGCGATCACCTTCCGCATGTTGAACCTGTGGTCGAGCGACGGCGACGCGGCGGTGCGGACCCGGGATCCGGCCCGCGTGCCCGGCCGCTTCTACCTGCGATTCAACGTCGACGATCGGCCGGGCGTGATGTCGGAGATCACCGGCATCCTCGGCCGGCACAGCATCTCGATCGCCTCGGTGATCCAGCACGAGACCGAAGAAGACGCCTCGAACGTCGTGCCGCTGGTGATCATGACCCACACCGCTTCGGAAGGCCGCATGGCGGAAGCCATGAAGATTATCAACCAACTCGCCTGCGTCCATCCGGGCAGCATCAGGATGCGGGTGAGAGACTGACAGGAAGGAGGAAGGATGAATGCTGAATGATGAATGACGAAGGAAAAACGCACACCCGGCGCGTGCCACCGGCAACGGCCAGGAACCAGGTTGTCGATATTCATCACTCATCATTCATCATTCATCATTTATGAAATACGCTTTGATCATTCCCGACGGCTCGGCCGACGAGCCGCAGGAATCGCTTGGGGGCAAAACGCCGCTGGAAGCGGCCGAGATTCCCGCCATGGACGCCGTGGCCGCCGCCGGCGCGGTTGGCCGGGCGAACAATACGCCCGAATCGCTGCCGGCAGGCTCCGACACGGCCAACCTCAGCCTCTTGGGCTACAGCCCGTTGGAAAATTTCACCGGCCGGGCTCCGCTCGAGGCCGCGGCCCAGGGCATCGCCTTGGGCCCCGCCGATTGGGCCGTCCGCTGCAATCTGGTCACCATCGAAGACCAGGTGATGAAGAGTTTTACGGCCGGCCACATCTCTTCGCCCGAAGCCGCGGCCCTCATGCAGACCGCGCAGGCGAACTGGGCGGCCCGCAACTCGAGTTCCATCCGGGCGTGAGCTACCGGAACCTGGTGATTTACCGCGGGTCGGGCCGGCCCGCTCCTTTCTCGCCCGACACGCGAACCACGCCGCCGCACGATCTCAGCGACGGATCGGTGCTGGACGACTATCCGCGCGGGCCCGGCAGCGATTTATTGAACCAGTTGATGAGCGACAGCGTGAACCTGTTCGCCCAGCATCCGGTGAATGTCGCCCGGCGCCGGCAGGCAAACCGCCGGCCACGAACATTTGGCTCTGGGGGCTCGGCTCCGCGCCGCGCCTCGAGCCGTTCGCCCAACGGTACGGCAAGCAAGGAGCCATGATCACCGCCGTCGATCTGCTGCGGGGGATCGCAGCGCTGTTGGGCTGGCGGCGGATCGAAGTGCCCGGCGCCACCGGCTATACCGACACCGACTACGCCGCCAAGGGCCGGTATGCGATCGAGGCCCTTAAGGATGCGGACCTCGTTTGCGTCCACGTCGAAGCGCCCGACGAGGCCTCGCACGAGGGCGATTCGGCCGCCAAGGTGAAAGCGATCGAAGAGATATCGCGGCACATCGTGGGCCCCGTGCATGAGGCGCTGAAGAAGTACGGCCAGTACCGGATTCTCATCTCGCCCGACCATCCCACGCCGCTGCGCACGAAGACGCATAGCCACGGCGACGTGCCCTTTGCCATCGCGGGCACCGGCATCGCGCCCGACGCGGCCACCAGGTTCGACGATCCCACCGCGGCCCGTTCGACGCTGGTGTTTCCCGAAGGCTGGCGGCTGATGGGCTATTTCCTGGGCGCTCGGTAGCGGATCAAGGGAACGTTTTCGCGGCCACCGCGCTACATCTGCATCCGAATCCGCCACCGCGTCAACAGGTCGATCACCGCCACCAATCCCACGGCGATCACCGCCGAGCGGGCAACGCCCGGCCAGCCGTCGTTGAAGTGCGTCTGCCAGAAGGTGATTCCCGCCACGGCCAGCGCGGCGTAAAGAATATGCGGCGAAATGTACATCAACAGCGTGTTTGACCCCGCCGGACGCACCAGCGCCGCCCACCGCGTGATCTTCTTCACGTCAACCAGCCAGTACACCACGGCATAGGCCATGCAGGCGATTGCCATGCTGTAGAGAATCCAGGTGGGCGTGGCGTTCTCTTTGTGGATCCCGAATTCAGGACGAAACAGCGCGCCGGCGGCCACGAAGCTCGTCGCGAACGCCGCCATCCACGCGATCCGCCCCGCCGGCGACTTCGCCGGCGAAGTCGGCCCGAAGAGCGTGGCAACTACCATGCCGCCGACGCTGATCGACGCCAGCCCGGCCAGGAACGCCAGACCGGGCAGGTATTTGCCATACGTGCTGGCCCACCAATTGTACAAATTGTAATCATCGCACAGGCTCACCGCGAGCAACAGTGACATCGCGCCCACGATAGCAGCCGAATAATCGCGACATGCCAGCCAGATCAGCGACGACACGAGATAGCACCAACCGATCAGGGCGAGGATTCCCCAGGACTTCGGCTGGAGCCAAATCACCTGGTTTTGAAAATCGCAACGGAAGACTGCCACCAGGTAAATCAGCGTCGCCGCCGCCACGACGCGGAGCGCCACCAGCGCCGGCTTCCGCACTCCCGGCGGCGGTTCGCCCAACCACAGCACCACGATGCTCGTCAGCGTCAAGAGCCGCCACAAGGGGCCGCTCATGCCCGTGGCCGCCGCGTCGATGCCGTCCATGTTGCCCATGCACAGGCCGATGAACACCAGTCCCGCCGCCCGGATCAGGACGTGCCCCACAATCACCACCAGCGAATCACCGCGGGCGAGCCTTCGCTCCAGCGCAAGCGGAATCGACAGGCCCACGAGAAAAAGGAACGTGGGGAAAATCACATCGGGCAGCGTCATCCCGTCGAAAACCGGATCGATGTGATAGAGCCACGAGGGAGCGTGCGTGACGTTGCCGAGATCGGGCTGGCCGATATCGTTCACAAACAGCATCACCAGCATCGTCAAGCCGCGCAACACATCGATCGAGACCACTCTCTCTGCGACCGATGGAGCGTGTACGTCCGCATCCACTTCGACTTGAGCCAGACGCATCGAATCGGCCACTGCCATACGACGGCCGCCTCGCGTGCCCTCACCGCTGCCGACGCGCAGTTGCATGTGCTCCATGATTATTATAGGCATGCGGCGAAGCTCTTGCGAATCTGTTCCAGCCCTTATAGGAGCAGCCGCCGGCTCGCGCCATATATGTCGTAAACCCCGGCAACCGCGCCGAGTTCTGGTGGCGTCCCGCCCTGCGAATATTCGTGCGCGGTCGTAACACGCTGGAATGCATCCCAACAGGTGGGGCATGATCACCAACCTTCCCCACAACCGAGATGCGACCGCTTATGCGCGGCTGGTTGATGCCGTGAGATGGGACGCTGGCCGCGGCTACAATTGCAGTCGGATGCGGCAGCGCGTCAACAAGCTCGTCACGCCCACCAGCCACAGCGCGATCACCGCCAAACGCGCGACTCCCAGCCAGCCCTCGTTGAAGTGGGTTTGCAGATAGTCGATTCCCGCCGCGGTGAGCGCCGAGTACAACACAAACTGCAACATGTACATCAAGAGCGTGTTCGAGCCCGCCGGACGGAGCCAGGCGGCCCAGCGGCTCACCCGCTTCACGTCGATCAGCCAGTAGAGAAAGGCGTAGATCACGGAAGCAATGGCCACCGAGTAGAGGACCCAGGAGGGGGTGGCGCTATTCTTGTGAATGCCCAGCAGCGGCCGCAAAAAGAAGCCGCCCGCCGCAAAGCCCGCCGCCAACAGCACGATCCACACGATCCGCTTGCGCGGCGTGTTCGTGGGCGAGTTGGGACGAAAGAGCATGGCGATTACCATGCCGCCCGCCACCGCCGAGGCGTGTCCGGCAAGAGCGCCTGGCGCCAGCAAGTAGCCCTGGAACACGTTTTTCCACCAATTGAAAAATCCGTAGTTGTCGCCGATGCGCACCGCAATCAGCAGCGCCATCGCACCCATCACGGCCACGCCGAGGTCGCGGCACGCCACCCAGACGAGCGCCGACACGAGATACGCCCAGCCGATGATCCCGATGATTCCCCACCATCGCGGCCGTAGCCAAACCGTCTCACCGTTGAAGTCCTGGCGGAAAATCACCAGCAGATAGATCAGCGCGGCAGCCGCCAAGACGCGCAGCCCGATCGAGAGCCACCGCCCGACGCCCTCCGTTGCCGGGTAACGGTTCCAGAGCAGAATGATGCTCGCCAACAGCAGCAGCCGCCACACGGCGCCGCTCATGCCGGTCGCCCGCTCGTTGATGGCGTACATGTTGACCATGCAAACGCCGATGAAGATCATCGCCAACGAGCGAAGCACAACGTGGCCGCACAGCCTGGCGCTGGACGAGCCCTGTTCCAATCGCCGTTGGAGAGCCAGCGGAATCGACAACCCCACGATAAAGAGAAAGGCGGGAAAGATCACGTCGTTGATAGTCATGCCGTCCACTTCCTTCGGCATGTGGTGCAGCCACCAGGGCGCATTCTGAATGTTGCCGAAGATCTCGTCGCCGATGTCGTTGACGAACAGCATCAGCAGCATGGTCAGGCCGCGGAAGACGTCGATCGAGGCGATCCGCTCCACCGGCGGTTGGCGGGGAGATTGCGGGGCGGTGGTCATCGCGTGGTCTCCTTGCAGAGTATTGCCGCCATTATACGCCTCTTCGCTGGCAGAGAAACCTCAATTCATCGGTCGGCCGGCGCGACCTCCGCCGCCCGGCTCGGCGCAGGACCGGGAAGTGCCATTCTCTGTTGCTTCGTTCTCGGATAGGATACTGGCGACGATGTTGCCAACCGAGCGTAGTTTGCCGCAGCCAGTCATGGGGATATGAGTTCGCACGACGCGGGAATTGCCTGGCCCAACCTGCTGCTGCTGGCCGTCGTGCTGGCAGGCGTGATCTTCGTCGTTCCGCTGTGGATCCAGTTTCCCTTGTTCGATCCTGACGAAGGCCTGCACGCCTCGATCGCCCAGGAGATGGTGGAACGGGGCGATTGGATCACGCCCACGTTCCTCGGCGAGCGGTTCTTCGACAAGCCGATTCTCTACTTCTGGGTCCAAGCGCTGTCGCTCAAACTGCTGGGCTCCGACGAAATCGCCGTGCGGTTGCCCGGCTTGATGTTCGGACTATTCGGCGCGGCCACCACGGCCCTGCTGGGGTGGCGCATGTTGGGCCGGGCGACCGGCTTGATCGCCGGCATCCTTTATGCCACCACCATCCTGCCGACCGCCCTGGCGCAGGCCGCCTCGCACGACGTGGCCCTCGTGCCGTGGATCAATCTGACGATGCTCTTCCTGTGGGAATCGCAACGAGCGGCCGCGGCGCCGGCGGCCATCGCTCGCGCCGTCGCGGCCGGAGTTTTCCTGGGGCTATCGATCTTGACGAAAGGTCTGGTGGGTGTAGGCGTCGTCGGATTGGCCTACGGCAGCTACCTGTTGATCGCGCGGCGGTTGAGCGTTGCGATGGTGCTGCGCGGCATGGCCGTGCTCGCCGCCGCCGCCCTGGTCGCCTCGCCCTGGTACATCCTGGTCGAAACGCATAACCCCGGCTACCTGCGCTACTTCTTCCTCGAACGGCATCTGCTGGGCTTGGTGAGCGCCAGCCAGCCGCACTCGAACCAGCCGTGGTGGTACTACCTGCCGATTCTCATCGGCGGCGGATTGCCCTGGATCGGACAACTGCCGATCCTGGTGAAGGACGGGCTGGCGCCCGGCGACTGGCGGAGTCGAGATTCTCTGGCAACACCGGCGGCCCTGTTGTGGTGTTGGTTGATCAGTTGGACGGTCTTCTTGATGTTGGCCCGGTCGAAGCTGGCCACGTACCTCTGGCCCCTGTTTCCGCCGATGGCCGTCCTGGCGGCGATTGTCTGGACGCGACTTCTCGACGGCACGCTGAGCCGCGGCGCGCAGAAATCGTTTGCCCGGTCGTTTGTCTGCTCATCGTGGGCCGGCCTGCTGGTGCTGCCGGCGGCCGCACTGGTCGTGCAGATCGTGTTCGGCGTGCGGTTCACCTGGCCCGTTTGGGCGGCCGTGGGGCTGGCGGCCGCGTTGGCTCCCTTGCCGCTGCTGCCGTGGTACGCCGGCCGGATGAAAACGGCGACTGGCTCCGCAAGGGCTTGTATCATTGCTCGATCCGAACCACTATTAGTCGCGACGCCTGTCCCCGTTTTCATCCAGGCGACCCTTGTCGCGGCGACCCTTTCGCTGGCCGGACAGTTCCTGGTCGTGATGACGATGATCGTCCCCTCGGTGGCCGGCGTCTTTTCCGCACGATCTGGCCGAACATTTCAACCGCTTGGGCCACATTCCGCCGCACTTGCTCGTGGCCGAAGAACGAATCGGATCGTTCGTGTTCTATCTCGATCCGCAGCTCCGAGCCGGGCTGAAGGAGGGGCAACTCCGCGGGCTGTACGCCGACCAGGCGCCCCCCTTGCAACCCGGCGATATGATCGCCCTGCCCGAACGCAAACTGTCACGCGTGGCCGAGTATCTCGATCTCGCGGACAGTCCTTACCAAACGGTCGGCCACTATCGGCTCTATCACACAAAGTAGACGCCGCATACCGCCGCGTCTACTTTTTCCGCCAACGCGATTCCCAGCGGGCGAACCACCCGGGCAGCCGGCCGACTTCCAGGAACAGCGCAGCCACCAGACATCCGACGGCGGCGCCGGCCAACACGTCGCTCGGATAGTGCGCCCGGCGATAATCCGCTGACAGCCCACCAGCACGGCCACGGTGGGAAAGAGGATGCGGCCGTTGGGGTAAAGCCAGACCATCGCGGCCGCCAGCGCCGGCGGCCGTGCCCGTGTGGCCCGAGGCGAAGCTCTGTCGTTCGCTGCCCGCGGAAAGCAGCGGCAACCACTGGCCGAACGTCGTCCACACCGGGCCATCGAAGGCGAAATCATTGGGCCGCGTTCGGGCCACGAGCATTTTCAGCAGGTCGGTGACCGCGCCCGCCGTCAGGGCACATGCCAGCACGCGCGGAATTGCCCACCGCCGGGCGGGATCGAGTTGATGGAGCACCAGCAGCACCAGCGATACCCCCAGCAAGCCGTGGCCAAACGGCTCAAAGATATCGAAGTACCCCAGGTATCCGTGGATGCTCTCCTGCTTGTTCCACTCCTGGAACATCCGGGCGACCGGCAAGTCGATCGCCAGGGCCGCTACGGCGGCCAGTCCGAACGCCAGCGGCAGGAGAAATCGGCGGCGATTCGGCCAGCGGCGCGTCATGGCGGGAAAATGGTGTTGGCTCGCGAGCAGAGATGGTTTAGAGTGTGTAGACATTTTGGGAAGCTATGTCAAGACCGGCTTCGGCACGGAGAGCCGACAAAATGCGCGAGCAACTGCGGCCGTTCCTCTTCCAATTGCTCATCGTGGCCGTGGCCGGAGTGATTTTCTTCACGAATCTCGGCACGGCCGCCTTGTGGGACATGGACGAGGCGCTCTATTCCACCTGCACCGCGAAATGTTGCAGCGCGGCGACTGGGTCGTGCCCTGGTTCAACGGCCAGATGTTCGTCGAAAAGCCGCCGCTGATGTTCTGGACCATGATGGCCGGCTTTGAAGTGTTCGGCGTCAACGAGTGGGGCGCCAGGTTCTTTTCCGCCGTCATGGGCCTGGCGACGGCATTAATGGTGTTTCATTTGGGCCGACTTCTGTTCAACGCCCGCGTCGGCCTGTGGGCCGGGCTGGCTACGGCTTCGACGATCGTTTTCACCGTGTCGGCCGCGCTGCCACGGTCAACATGGCGTTGACGTTCCTCACTACGGCCGCCTTCCTGCTGTTTGTGTTGGCCGGCCGCGGCAGGCTTTTCGCCGCGGACCCCAACAGCGGTTCGCTGAAGCTGCCGCAGGCCGTCCTCATGTACGCCTGCATCGGCGCGGCCGTATTGGCCAAGGGACCGGTCGGAATGCTGCTGCCGCTGGCGGCCCTGGGCTTCTACGTGCTCGTGGTTGCCGTGGACCGGCCCATGGTTCCGTTGTCGTTGCTCTACGCCATTATTCTCGGGTCGATGGTCGGCGAATGCGCTGGAATACTGGCCGGCCGGTGGGCCGCGCCGCTTCGGCTTGCGGGAATCATGCTGCCGGCGGCCGCCTTGGCCGGATATCTGCTGGCAGCGAACGGTTCGCGCAACGTCGTCCGTGCGGTATGGCGCATGCGGCCGCTCACGGCGATCGTTGTCATAGCGGCCGTGGCCGTGCCTTGGTATGTGCTGGTTGGCGTCCGCACCGACGGCCGCTGGCTGCGGGAATTCATCGTCAACTTCAATCTCCGTCCCTTCCAGCAGCCGATCCAGGGTCACGGCGACGCCAGCTCGCTCGACCAGGCGGCGGCCGCGCTGGCGGCAATCGCGTTCTACTTCTTCCATATCGCCGGCCTGCTCTTCGGGTTCTTCCCGTGGGCAGTCCTCTTGGGCCCAACCATCGCCGATGCGATGCGGCGTCTACACCGCCGCGATGCATGGTGGAACGGCGGACTGCTGGCCGTCTGCTGGTTCAGCGCGTGGTTCGTGTTCTGGTCGCTCTGCAAAACCAAGTTGCCGCACTATCTTCTGCCGGCCTATCCGGCCCTGGCCCTGATGACGGCATGTTTCATCGACCGCTGGCTGACCGTGCCAGCGAGCGTCGCCCCCTGGTCGCTGCGCAACGGATGGATTTCGATGATCCTGGTCGGCGCCGGCGTGATGATTGCCGTGCCCATCGTGGCCTGGACTCTCTTGCCGGGCGAGGAAGTGCTCGGGCTGGTGGGACTGATTCTCGTGGTGGGCGGCGGATGGTGCTGGTGGGAGACGGCCCGCCGCCGGCCCCAACGAGCGGCGATCGGCCTGGCCGTCACTTCGGCCGTGTTCCTGACGGTCGTCTTCGCTTTCGCCGTCCTGCGGGTCAACCGCCACCAGAACGGCCCGGCAATGATCGCCCGCATTCAAGCGGATAGCGCCGCGGCGCCGCGGCCCCCATCGCCGCCTATCGCTTCCTTCGCGAAAGCACGGTTTACTACGCGGGCCATCCCGTCACCACCTGCGACGACGACACGGCCGCCGGCCGTTCCGCCAGTCAGGAACTTCGCCAGTTTCTCGCCCGATCGAACCGCTCGTACGTGATCACGACCGACGAGTACGAGCCCGAGCTCGCCCGCAAATTCCCCGGCCGGTTCCGAGTGGTTTTCCGGCAGCAGCGGTTCCTCAATCCGGGCGAAATGGTAGTGCTGGCCGCCGACGAGAAATCCTTAGAGCCGTAATGGGTCAAGAGTTCTTGGCAACAGGTAGTAGGGCCAAGGGCCCTGGCGTTCGCCCAGCCCAGGGCAGCGCCCTGGGGACAAAGGCGACGTCGTCCATCCATCGGCCCGACGGGCCAATCATTCGACGAACGATTGGCCCGTTGGGCCGACACGATGAGATCAATTGGTTCAATTCCCCAGGGCGTTGCCCTGGGCTGGACGAACCAACGCCCCTTCAGGGCTTGCCGCGCTCGTGGCCGACGAGAAATCCCTGTTGCCCGGCAGGGAGTGACTTGTCCGAGCGAGGGCGCTCTTCTATGATAGTGGTCGTTGCACCGTAGAAGCGGCGTCCCGCCGCTTCCCGCGTGTTCCAGAGTTGGAATCGCGTTGGTCTGTTGGGGCGGCAGTTGACCTGCTGCCCCCGTGTTCCGGCGTGCCTCTTTTCGCGGAGGATACGAACATGTCCGAGCAAACGCTTCGTGCCCAGCTTTACGACTCGTACAAGAATCGGGCGCTATTCTATCATGCCATCTTTGAGGAATTGCGGCAGGAGCTCGGCGATGCTCGCGCCGAGGAGATTCTGTCACGGGCCATTTACCGCCGCGGCGAGCAGCGGGGGCGGGAAAAATACGCCCAGTTCGGTCCGAACGACCTGGCCGGATTGCAAGCGGCCTTTCTGGGTGGCATGGCCGACGACGGCAAGATGTTCCGGCCCGAGGTCCTTCGCAGCGATCCGGCGGCGTTGGACGTGAAGTTTCACGCCTGTCCCCTGCGCGAAGCCTGGCTGGAGGCCGGCCTGTCCGACGAAGACGTGGCCACGCTCTGTCGCATTGCCTCGCAAGTGGACGATGGCACCTTCGAGGCGGCCGGCTTTGACTTCACAGCCGACACCTGGCAGCCAGGCGGCGAAGGCTGCTGCTGTCTGCACATCCGCCCCGGTAAAGAATAGTGGTCAGTGGTCAGGGGCCAGGGTTCAGAACGTGTCTGCAAATTCGTCACTGGCCACTGAACACTGGCCACTGAACACTTTTGTTTAGCGGCTGCCGATGGACGCGGTGATTCGATGGGATTCGATGTATTCATCAGCCATTCGAGCAAGGATAAGGCCATCGCCGATGGCGCGTGCGCTTCGCTGGAAGCCGCGGGCATTCGCTGCTGGATCGCCCCGCGTGACATCGTGCCGGGCACCGAATACGGCGCCGCAATCGTTGACGCCCTGGACCACTGCCGCGTGCTGGTGCTGATCTTCTCGTCGAACGCCAACGAGTCGCCCCAGCTCCGCCGCGAGGTGGAGCGCACCGTGAGCCGGGCTGTGCCCATTGTTCCTGTCCGCATTGAGAATGTCCAGCCAACCCGATCGATGGCATACTTTGTGGAATCTGTGCATTGGCTCGATGCGATCACGCCGCCTATCGAAGCTCATTTTCAACGCCTCGCCGAGGCGGTCAAGGCGATCCTGCAGGTCGATCAGGCGGGCGTGACGGCCAAGGTCGCTACCGATTCGCCCGCGAGGGCGGCGGTGAGCGAAGCGACGGCCGCGACGGCCGCCACGCAAACCGCATCGATCTCCCAGCGGCAGCCGGGGCCCCAACGTTCGTCGGCCGGCAAACCGCCGCGATCCGCCGGTCCATCGCCTGTCACGACGGTGGCTGTCGCCGCCGTGTTGCTGCTGGCGTGTGCGGGCTTTGTTGTCTACCGTTACCTGGCCTGGAAGCCCGGCACACCTGCCGCTCCTTCCGTGGCAACCGGCGACGCCCCCTCTCCGCAAAAGCCGAGCGTAGCCGTCGCTCCCCCAGTTCCATCGCAACCGGCGGCGTCGGCTCCGGCTCCCAATGCTCCGGCAGAAAGGACCGTCGAAGCGGCCGCGGGGTCCAGCGGTGCGACGCGGAACCAGAATCCGGTCGAACGGAGGGATGCCGGTAACTGTCGGCGATACCTACGAGATGGTCAGTGCCGCTTACAAGACGCATGAGCTTCCTTCGCCCTGGAACAAAGAGAAGTGCCTTTACCTCAAGGACCAGGGCGTCGAGTTCTTCTTTGACAATTCCAATAAGATCAGCGCAATTCATTTTGTCAACCCATGGCCCGGCAGCATTCGGGGAGTCAAGCTCGGCGATACGCCCGATCGCGTAAAAAGCTTGCTGGGCGAACCGGCAGCTTCGCAAGAGAGATTCGGCGGAACAACCTTAGCGTTGGTATATCGTTGGCCATACACTCTCACGGTCGAGTTTCACGTCAAGTCCAACAAAGTCGAGATCATCATGCTGAACTAGACGCGAGGGAGTCCGTAGGGTCCGCCATGCGGACCGAAGTCGATGGCAAGGCCCGGCGTGATACGTCCACGTTCCTCTCTCCCCTCTCCCCTCTCCTCTCTCCCCTCTCCGCCGGCCACCGACCACCGACCACTGTTCTTCATCCTTCGCCCCTTCGCCGGCGCGGGCTACTTGCTGGTCAACTGCGAACCGGAGGCGTTCGACTTGGGCGCCGACTTGGCGGCGGGTTTCGTGGCGGCAGGCGTCGGAGCGGGTTTGGCCGGCTTGGTTCGGTTGGCGGAGTTGCCGGGGTGCAGGATGTCTTCCAAGAGTACCTGCATGCGTTCGGCACTCACGCCGGGGCCGATCTTCACCACGCGGACCGAATCGTTCGCCGCGGCGGCCTCGTCGAGTTCTTGGATCATCTTGCTGACGTGATCGAAGAGGAAGGCGGGGGCCGAGACCAAGAGACTGTTCGAGGTTTCATCGACGCCGATCGAGAGCATCCCCTTGAACTTGGGGACCTTGCGCTCGCCCTTTTCCGTATCGTCGTAGGTCTCGCTGTAGACGATGACGTTCCGCCGAGGACCGTTTTGGGTTTGATTTTGATTGGCCAGGGCCTTGTCGTTGTCGCTCAGCAGGTCCCGGTACACGTCCTTCACCGTGTTGGCAACCACGCTGGCCTTGGTGTACTTCAGGCGGATGAGCTCGGTCTTGCGAACCGACTCCGAATCGGTCGGCGGCGGCCGATCGTAGATGCTGATCAACTCCTCGACCGTTTGCAGTTGGCTCTGGTCGCCGCCCTCGACCAGTATGGTGTTGGATTCGGATTCGGGAATGAACTTGAGCTTCCGCCGCTTGGAGAGCCGCAAATCGTTGTCGGAATCATCTTGATTGTTGTTGCCGTAGATGTAATCCCAGAACGTCGCGTGCTGTTCCTTCTTGTCCTCCTTGAAGAAGTCTTCGAGATTCTGCACAACGCCATAGACGCCGGCGCACTTGAGGTGAAAGATTTTGTAATCCTTGCGCGCGCGGCCATCTTGAGGGCCAGGTCCTCGAAGGCATCGAGGGCTTGGGTGTCGGGCGAGGAGATGATGATCTTGCCGTCGGGCCCAATCCGCACGTTGATCGACGGCGCCGCGTTGGCAACCGCGGCGGGGGCCGAAGCGGGTTGCGATTCTTGGAGGCGGGGCTTGACGGCGGGCGACGCGGATGGGCCGGGGCCGTCGTCGCGCAGATCGAGACGCTCATCAACGGCCACGTCGCGGCGAAGATCGGCCAAGTTGAGATGCACGCCGGGGAGCCGATCGGCGGCGGTTTTGTCCGGCGCCGGGGGGTTCGCCTCCTGGGGAGCCGGTGGTTGGGGCGGCGCGTCGAGACGCTCCTTTGCGGGAGCCGCCGGCGGCATGACAAGCGGATTGGGCGCCACGCCCGGCCATTGGCGACGGATTCGTTCGAGCAACTCTTGGGCTTCCTGCGGGCTGCCGCCATCAATGGTGCGAGTCGTTTCGCCGTTGCCATCCTTGGAGGGAATCTCGCCGAGTTTCACGAGCAAATTGTTCACCTCGCCCAGTTCGACGTCGTTGGCGTAGAGCATCAACCGGTTGTGTTCCACGTCGGCGTCAACGCGGAACTCATTGACCACGTCGCTGGTATTCTGATTGGACGGGCCCCAATTCCACGGGCTGGAACGCTCTTTCTTCTTCTTGGGGTCGATGCCCATCATGAACATGATGCTGCCGGCGACGAAGTCGGAGGGCAGCCGGTGGAGCGGAATCACCTCGAACTTGCGTATCGCTGCCGCTGAGTTTGTCGATGACGGCGCGGATCATCACATGGTCAACCAGCGAGCCGTAGGCAATGATCGCTTTGCTTTTTTTGTCAACTTCGAGCCGCGTGTTGGGGCTGAGATTGCCGAGTTGGGTCAAGGTCTTGACCACCGGTTCGGGGTCAACGCCGGTGAGGCGATAGACCTGCATTCGATTCATGTTGCTCAGCAACGACTGGCTGTAGTCGGCAGGCACGTCGATGGCTTCGATGGTCTGTGCGATGATCACCATTTTGTCGGCCGGGGCATGAGCGAGGATGCAGTTCTCGCGTTCGTTGGCCACGATGGTGACGGCTGCCTTGCTCTTGGCGGCGGCATCGGGCTGTGCGCCGGGCTGTGCGCCGGGTTGGCCGCCGGGTTGGCCGGGCCCGCCGCCCTGCTGCATCCGTGCCATCATCATGGCCTGCTGCTGCGCCTGCTCGGGGTTTTGCGGCATCATGCCGGCCAGCCCCGGTTTCGATTCAATCCCCAAGAGGGTGTGCAGTTCGTCGCGGACTTCGGCGGCGCGGGCGTACTGGAGCTTGAATTTCTTCACGAGGCGATGCTGGCTGTCAACGGATTGCTCTTGGCTGAGCAGCGTGTAGATTTCGCGCAGATTTGCCACGCAGTCCATGGCTTCAAGACGATTGGTCTCGATCATCGGCGTGAGTCTGCCGTTGTGGCTGAGAAACGGCTTCAGGTCGTTGACGGCCGTTTCGGCCAAGAGCCAGTCCAAGCGGAACGACACCTTGGCATACTCATATTCATCGTGCTGGTCGAGCTTCATCAGATCATCCGGATCAAGCCGCGGCACGAGGGCCGGGTCGAGCTTCTTGACCTCGGCGACGCTGAGCATTTCGCCTTGGCGAAGCAGGGTGAAACCGCGGGCCAGCAGGTGCCGGTTGATCAGATTGCGGACTTCGCGAACAGAGTACGTTCGCCGCGTTTTGAGATTCAGGTTGTCGCCGGGGAGTTCTTGCCAGTCGAGGCTCATGGCGGAGATTTCGGCCACCCACTTCAACACGTCGGGCCAGGGCTGCCCGTTGAAGTTGAGCATGACTTGGCCGGCCTCGTCGGGGCGAACTTTCAACTCGTCGGGGTTGGGGGGAGTCTCAGGCTTGGCGGGGCGCTGGACGTTCTTGGGGGGGTCCGGCGGTTTGGCCTGGTTCGGTGGCTTTGCCGATGGGGCGCCAGACTTGCCGGCTTCTGCCGGCGGATTGGCCGTGGGGTCGGGTGTTGCCGGACGAGTCGCAGCATCACCACTTGGCGCCGCAGCGGGCACTGCCTGGGCGGAAGGGGCAGCGGCGGAGTCTTTTTGGGGGCTTTCGGCGTCGTCGGCCAGCAGCCACTGCGCTGACACGGCTACTGTCAGTGCTGCAGCCAGACACCGCAGCAACGCGCAGCGAATAAACGGCCATCTTCTCGTGCCCCCCCGTGTGGGTGTATTTCGGGGGAAACTACGCCCCCACCCATCAGTGATTGTGACAGAGCTGTGCGAAAAGAGCAAGCGTTGGCCAGTGGAAAATCCACGCCTCGCCCGTGGCGAATCCTCTAGTAGTTAGACGCTGAAGAGGCGAGAATTTGTTCAAGATTTTCCCCGCACACGGCGGAATTCTCCGTTTTGCCGGGAAAAGGGGCGGCGGAACGGGGCCGAGGCCGCCGCGAGCGGCCGACGTTTAACCGCGAGTCCGTAGGCGAGCGTTCTATGGTCTCAATCCAAGTTCGGAAGCGAACAACCAGTCGCCATGCCTCGCCGCCTGCCCACCGCCCCCTCTCCCCTCTACTCTCTCCCCCGTCCCCTGTCCGCCAGCCACTGGCCACCGGCCACCGGCCACTGTTCCTCATCCTTCATCATTCATCATTCATCATTCGCCCCCGGGCCGGCCCCACAAGCCCGAAGTCGATGATAAATAATTCTGCCCCCTTGTTGTCTGTGGTCTTGGAAATTGGACTTCCTTTTCTCTCCCTCAGCCCACGATACCGAAAGCCTCAAAACGATTCACACTCGCCTGCCGAAAGGACATGAGTCAACGGCGAAGCAGCCTCTCGGCATCCCGTGATTGTGCGGACAGATGCAGCGAGAATGTCTCGTCATCCGTGATTGTCTTTTGCTGCCATATCCTTCTCCAGTTCCTCAGAAACTTGTGCTCCGCCCAGACTCCGGGGAAGAAATTACAAAACACGAACTGAAGGAAGTGCCCCACGCTCAAGGGTGCATAAACTGCACACCGACAGTGCCCCCAAAGCATGTGAACATGGACGGCTGGATGACCTTCCGACGCGTTGGCCGGATCGTAATCGAAGCGGATCGGAGATCGCAGCCTTAGTGGTGCGTCAGCGGCAGCGCGATACAGATCAATCACATCGAGTATGGGGCCGGCTACGAGTTCGTCAGGCTCAATATCGTAGGGGCATGGATAGAAGCACAGGCGATGTCCTGTGAGTCTGCTGGCGTAGAACTCGTAGGACATCTGCAAGAGCGAACCGTCGTACAGCACGGCCAAGTACGCTTGGTTGCGCACGTGTTCACAATACTCACCGACGCTCGCGAACGGATATGTGGCCTCCAGGCTCGACACGAAAGACCTCGCGAAGTAGTGCCTGCCATCTACTCTCGTTCGCTCGTGCCCATCGCAAAACATCCTGTTCGTCCGCAAGAGAATCGAGCACTGAGTCGAGTGGGCGAGTCGTTCCTGCGAGTTTGGTCAGACGCGCTAGGAAGAAGGTCAGTTCGTCGTGTTCCATGCCGTCGCAATTTTCTAATCGCCTAAGTGCCTCCTCTATGTTGGCTCGACGATCAGCTTCACCAGCCCCAGTTGTCCCGAGTATATCCCTCGCTGCGGCGGCGAAGCCGGGATCTTGCCTGGCTCTCGCACCAATGGTAGCTAGAAGATCTTCATGCGCAATAAGCTCAGTGAGCGGGACATGTGTAGCGTCTGCAAGGAAGCCAGTGTCTGAATTTGCATTGCGAACCTCATTCACGTTCGCGACCACAACGCGATATCTTGTGTTCTCCACAATTTTGATCCTGATTTCGCCTCGGCTGGTCAGGAACAAGACCGGGTTCTTGTCGGGAGGGCACTCAGCACAAAGCCGGGCGGCGAGACGCTTGCAGTTGTGAAAGGTAGTCATCGGATGGCCGATAACTTCTAGCCAGTCGAAATCATGCCACACAGCAATCCCAGAAAGGAGTACATCTGAACCTTGCCGTTTCTTGATCGGCAATGGCCAAGCCCTCCGTAGTTGTTCCACCGCGTCTGGAGGCTCGCCGTTGATTTCCGCCGGGGTCTTCTCCAATAACTGCGTTTCTTCCATTGACGCCCTCCAAAAGAGCTGTCCCCATCTGGGATAGGATTTTATCAAAACTGAGGGGAAACAACTAGCGGCCAACTTGTGACGGGGGGCGATCTAGTACCGGTCGCCTAAATTGCGACTTGTCGGCCCTCCTCCGACTGTGCCAAACTGGTCATAGTTCGGCGGACGCGATACGTAATTGCCGAGTTCTGCACGGACATCCGCCATCGCCGAAGTTTTTCCTAACGCTCGCCAATGAAGGACACACAATGGGAAAATCACACATTATGGCAAAGTGGGGATCGCAAATGGGCGATGTCTGCTTTTCTCTCCCTCCCGGCGGGCGAGGGGACGTGGATTTCAGGTCCTCGGCGAGGCGGAAGGCCGCCAGTGGCCAGTGGTCAGTGGCCCGAATTCATCCTTCATCCTTCGCCCTCGCCCCCCGACCCCTGATCTATCTGGCTATCGGCCTTCAGCGGCCGTAATCCGATCGCGTGCCGCCAGATCTTCACACTTCTCATAGAGCGTCTCAGGAGCGATATCGGCGCCGTTTGGCCAGGCGATGGTCCCACCTTCAATCCTCGCCTGCCTGAAAAAATTGGGGTCGCGCAAGGGAGCAAACACTGGTCCGCCGTCGAGATACTCAGAGAAATCGACCACAGCGCTCGTGCGGTCGTCGAAGACGACCCGGTAGCAGTAGCCCGACACGTACTCGATGTCAATCACATCGTTCAGATTCCACATGGCACACCTCAATCGAGAGGACGGATCTTCTTCGGTTCCCTTCCCGCCTGTGCGAGTTCCCAATCTTCGCGAAGCTCGTCAACGTGCAAGTCGATCCACTCGCGTACGAGCCTTACGGCCGTTCTCGACCCCAAGTCGCCATGCGCGGCATTCCCCCTGAGATCGAAGACGGCCTTGCGGCCTTGGTACTCTGCATGGATGTGAGGAGGATTGTGCTCGGTGAAGAACATGCGGATGACGATGCCGAAGAACCTGCTGATCTCAGGCATTGTGTGGCTCCCTCGTGTCCATCCCCGCTACTCGTGCCTTCCCATACTCAGTCTATCGGCCGACGGCATCGCCAGTCAACGCCCCCGGACGGGACGCACAAAGGGTAGCACAAAGGGGAATCACTGATTATGGCAAACTGGGGATCGCAAATTGGCGATGTCTGCATTCCTCCCTCCCGGCGGGCGAGGGGACGTGGATTTCAGTTCCTCGGCCACTGGACAGGGGACAGAGGAGAGAGGAGAGAGGAGAGAGGAGTGGGGAGAGGGGTCAGAGCGTGTCTGAAAATTCGTCACTGGCCACCGACCACCGGCCACTGACCACTTTCGGCTATCCCCCGACCCCTGACCCCCGACCCCTGAACCCTGCGTTGGAACAGGAGCAAACGGAGGAAACGGAGAGCTAACCTTCGGCACTCCGTTATCTCCGTTGTCTCATGTTGAGTTGGGGTCTTCCGAGAGAGGGGTCGAAGTGTCTCTGAAAATTCGTCACTGGACACCGACCACCGGCCACCGACCACTTTCGGCTATCCCCCGACCCCCGACCCCTGAACCCTGAACCCTGCGTTGGAACAGGAGCAAACGGAGGAAACGGAGAGCTAACCTTCGGCACTCCGTTATCTCCGTTGTCTCATGTTGAGTTGGGGTCTTCCGAGAGAGGGGTCAGAGCGTCTCTGAAAATTTGTCACTGGACACCGGACAGCGGAGAGAGGAGAGAGGAGAGGGGAGAAGTGCGACGGCAACGGGTGCTTGATGGCGATGCCGGAAGGTGGGAAAATGATGATCGCGGCGTCTTATTGAGTTTTGCATTACTGCCGCAACAAGGGCTCGTGAAACGTGCCCGCCAACCCGGAAGAAATGGCCCGAGCCGTTGCACAATCAACAACGGAACGAATACGCCGCAGAAGTGCGAGAAAGGATGGTGCCATGAAACCGGGCGTTATTCCGTTCGTGTTGGCTTCGCTGCCTTGCATTGGCGTGGCCATTCAAATGCCGCTCCATCTTGGCTGAGGGCACCCACTCGCGGTATTGTGTCAATACCTGGTGCTTTCGTACCCGATAGCCCTGATTGCCGTGGGCTCTTCGTTTGCGCGGCGCGGACGAGGCTGGACCTGGGGAGCGTTTGGCCTGCTCCTCCTTCCGGTGCTGGTCGTGCTGTTGCTGCCGCGAAACGATCGCGAGACGAGGATCGTTTCGTGGCTGCTCCTCGTTGTAGCCTTCGTCGGCCTATTCGGGATGCTTCGCCATTTCTTCATGTGGCGGACAGCGGCCAGTGGCCCCGAAGCCCAAAGCCCAAAGCCCTAAAACGGGAGAGCCCAGGATGCGGCAGTTGCGCCGAATTCATCCTTCATCCTTCATCATTCATCATTCGCCCCCGACCCCTGACCCCCAACCCTGAATGATGAATGAGATGAATGATGAATGTCCGTGCGCCGTGAATGCGTGTGTATTTTAGCGGGTGAAAGTCCCGTCTGGGAAGGGTCGCTTGCCCAGTAGCAATCGAAGCGGCGGAGGAGGCAACGAATCCGCCGGAGCCTTCGATGGAAAGGGTCACTTGGTGACTCCGCGAAGATGCAGGCCGTAACGAAAGTGAACGCTCGACGAGGCCCCGAAACCTTTAACGTGGAAGCCGACCCGTCGGACATTCGGGGAAGGCCAGCGGTGCAGAGGAAGTTAGCGATAGATGCACTCTGCAATTCCACCGGGGTAGAGACGACGGCATGTATCGAAGGAATGCACATGAAGCACGGGAAACCGACGACGACAGCGGAGGCAACCGCAACGGGCAACCCGCGAGGGCCAGGCCCGGTCGCGTCGGTGGCGGAGAGGCTCGTAGTAGTGTCGAAACCGGGTAATGCCGGTGGAGCCAAGGGGCCTCAGTTCAAGGATCAGCGTGCGCAGGAGCAAGGCCGAGGATGATTGGCGACAAGCCTACCAACACCGATCCGTTGCAGAAACTCCGCGCGGCGCTGCATGACAAAGCGAAGAGTGCGCCCAACTTTCGTTTTTACTCCCTGTACGACAAGGTGTATCGCCGCGACGTGCTGGAAGCGGCCTACGCGCGATGCCGTGCCAACGGCGGAGCGCCTGGCGTGGACGGCCAAGCGTTCGAGGACATCGAGAGGTATGGGCTGGAACGGTGGTTGGACGAACTGACGGAGGAACTGCGAGCGAAACGGTATCAGCCGCAACCGGTGCGGCGGGTTTACCTGCCGAAACCGGACGGGAAGCAGAGGCCTTTGGGAATACCCACGATCCGCGATCGCACGGTGCAAACCGCTGCATTGCTGATCTTGGAGCCGATTTTCGAGGCCGACCTGCAACCCGAGCAATACGCCTACCGCGAAAACCGCAACGCCTTGGAAGCAGTGCAAGAAGTGCATCGCTGGCTGGGCCAGGGTTATCATGCGGTGGTGGATGCGGATCTGAGCGGATACTTCGACAGCATCCCGCACGCCGAACTAATGCTGTGCGTCGCCCGTCGCGTGAGCGACAAAGCCATGCTGCATCTAATGAAGCAATGGTTGGTGGTGCCGGTGGAAGAGACCGACGAGCGAGGCCGAGTGCGACGTACCACGCGAAACAAGGACACGAAACGCGGCACACCGCAAGGTGCGCCGATTTCACCCTTGTTGGCGAATCTGTACATGCGACGTATCGTGCTGGGTTGGAAGACCCTCGGGCATGAGAAGCGATTCCAGGCCCGGATCGTCAACTACGCCGATGATTCGTGATCCTGTGTCGCTTTCGGGCGGACAAAGCCTTGGCAGCGATGCGCAACATGATGACGCGGCTGAAGCTGACCGTCAACGAAACGAAAACGCACGTCTGTCGCCTGCCTGCCGAATCGTTCGACTTTCTTGGGTATACGTTCGGCCGGATGTACTCACCGCGAACGGGCGGGGCCTATCTGGGCGCACGTCCGGCGCGGAAGAAGATCGTGGGCGTTTGCCGTCGGCTCAACGAGTTGGTGGGCAAGCTGCCGACGTTCATCCGACCGGAAGCGTTGGTCTACCAGGTCAATGAGGTGCTGCGAGGGTGGGCCAACTACTTCTGCTACGGAACCTACACTCCGGCGTTTGGGATCGTGCATCGGCACGCCTGTCGTCGGATCCGTCGGTGGCTGCGGCGGAAACTGGAGCTCGATGGGCAGGGAATAGGCCAATTTCCTGACAGTCGTCTAGAGCGTGAGCTTGGACTGCTGAACCTCACCCGCTTTCCACGTCGTCACTCGTGGGCGAAATCATGAACCTTGTCCGAGAGCCGGATGCGGGAAATCCGCCCGTCCGGTTCGATGAGCGGGAGGTGGAAACGGAGCACGGCATGCGACTATTGAGGCACAGCCGGGGAAACCCCGAAACAGACTATGTCGAAGCCTACCCCACCGCGCCACCTCTCGACTCTACCGCCCCAATCCCCAATCCCGTCCCCTGCCAAGAAAAAACTGAAAAATACGGACGTTTAACCGCGAGCCGGAGGCGATACGCGATGATCGGTGCAAAATGCAAAGTGCAAATTTCTACCGCGAAAAAAAACGGCCCGCCCCCTTAAGTCCGCAGCGACAAATGTCCGTAAAGACATATAGAGGAGTCAACGGGCAGTGGTCAACGGCCAGGCCGGGGCTCCAGCACAAAGCAGCCAGTGGGCAGCGGCCGGTAACCGTGCGCGCCCTCACCCAACCTCTCCGGGAGGCGGGGGGACGCCGGCTCACGGCCAAGCGGAGATACCCTGCGCCGCAAAGACCTGTCGGCGGCGTGAACAGTTACTCTTGATTTTGCATTTTTCATTTTGCAATTTACATTTTGCAATTTGCAATTCGCGATGGAAACGGGGACAGGCACCGCAACAAATAGTGGTTCGGATCGAGCAATGACACAAGCCGTTGCGGAGCCAGTCCCCGTTTTCATCAGCCCTGCCAATGGCTGCCATTTCCTCACATTTCGTCCAATTTTCTCTTACTACAAAAAATTTCCTGTCATTTCCTCTCATTTCCTCTCATTTGCTCCAAATTCCCCGCAAAATAAGGCCCCCCACTAGAACCAGAATCGGGCCGTTTGTGCAGCAAACCGGCAAATTTGTGCCGCAAACCGACGAATTCGGTCGGAATTTGTCAGTGTTTCGACACCCGAATCTCCGCCAGCCGTGAAGAATACTGCCACTATTGTGCCTCAGATAAGAGGAGTCACTGAACACTGAACACTGAAAACTACACTCAACCCCGTTTCACCATTTTGCCACGTTGTTGAGTTGTGCAGCCACCAACTGGCCACTGGCCACCAGCCACTAAAATGTCCAACTTTCAGTCCGTTCTGTCACGTTTACACCGCCTTCTGTTACATTTACAGCGCGTTCTGTTACCATTTACAGCGTCCAGTGCTATGGTTTTCGACACTTGGGTCTCCATTTGCCATGTCTGCCTTCCAGCGTAAACTACCATGCCGTAAGGACTTCAGACGATACGAATCACCAAGAGATGCGCGAATTTGAGATAAATATTGCCAAAATTAATAGGAGTTTTTCGAATAAGATGCTCCAACGGCGCGACTGTCCACTGCCCACTGTCCCCCGTACACTGACCACTGGCCACCGACCACTGTCCCCTGACCCCTAGCCGATCAAGGACCACCATGACTTCTTCGCTAGCCAGCCTCCTGTTGGCCGCCCTGGTATCGGCCGACACGCCCCCGAGCGAAATCCCCGTCTTCACCGAGCTTCTGGAAAAGGGCATCACGATGTCCGACGGCACGGCCGTCAAGCTGCCGGCGCCGATCATGGCCGACGGGCTGGACGCCGCCGGGCAACGGGCGGCCATGGAAGAGGTTGCCGATGCCCGCACTCGCGTCGATGACCTGGTGCGCAAGTCCTATACGCCGCCCGTCGTGGTCAAAATGCACAACGTCAAGGTGGTGGAAAACGGGCCGGCCGTTCGCGCGCTCGACGTCTGGTTCGTCGCCCACGGCGATTGGGCCACGCTCACCTCGAAGGACTTCCTCGAAACGGCAATGAAGACCAAAGACGAGGGCAAGAGTCAGATCGTCTCGAAGTCCGGAGCCCTCAGCGAAGAGGAAAGGGCCAAGCGAAAACTGACCGTCATCTCCAAGGAAGGTTTGGAAGAAGAGTTCGTCTATGCGACGTTCTCGTTGTTCGATCGCGTGGAAATCAGTTGCACCCGGCTTGCGGTGCTCATGACCGGCAAGGATGTCGTTGTGACCGCATCGCGCGTCGATCCGCGATTCGACGAAGACCCGGAGTATCAGAACCAATGGCGGCCGCTGGTGCGTAACGAGCAAGCGGAGATCGTGCCGGGGCCGGCGCAACTCTTCGCCCACGCCGGCGGGTACAGCAAGATCACGCGGCTCAAGGAACCGGCCGACGCGGTTTTCATCGAGAGCCACCTGGTTTACGAAGAGCCCTACGGCTGGTTCGACGGCGTGAACCTGGTAAGGCAGAAAGCCCCGGCGATGGTTCAGGAAAAGGTTCGCACCTTCCGTCGCAAACTGAACGCGGCCAGCGAACCAAAGGCCGGCGGCGCCGTCGAACATTGACCACGTTCTGCGGCTTGCCGGCCAGGAAGGCCGCACGTTGGCCGCTGCCGTTCGATCAAGCCCTCAGCACGGATTGGCAGCTTGCCCCAAGCTGCTATAATGTGTCGGACATTGCCGCGGCCGTGGGCGGTCGTCGGCTAGCCGGTGGAATTCATCCAGGAGAGATGACGTGAGCAGCAAAGAAAACAACGCCAGGCGGGTGCAAGTGAAGCTGGCCTTAGCGTCCAAGTACGACCATCTGGCCAAGGTGGCCAAGAGCATTCCGAGGCAGAAAACGCTGAAGAACCACGCGGCCAAATTCCGCCGGGAAGCGGCCGATCTGACGCGGCGGTAGCCTGCTGGTGGCCGGTGCCAGTCGATGCCGGGAGATCGACCTGAGACGCACATGGAATCGCTCAAAGGCCAACTGCTGGTCGCCTCTCCGCAATTGGTGGACCCCAATTTCGCTCGCTCTCTGGTGCTCCTGATCGAGCACAACAAGGAGGGGGCGCTGGGCGTGGTCGTCAACCGGCCGGCCGGCAAGACGATTCAAGAGCTATGGCGCGAGGTGGGCAGCTCGCCGTGTCACAGCCGGCAGCCAGTCTATGTCGGCGGTCCCGTGCCCGGCCCCTTGATGGCCCTGCATACGACGCCCAAACTCTCCGAGCTGGAAGTTGCGCCGGGCGTGTTCTTCGCCGCCAAAAAACCCCATCTTGACGAACTGGTGCTTGCCGAAGAGCCTGTTTACAAGCTTTTTGTCGGACATTCGGGTTGGGGCGCCGGCCAACTGGAAAACGAGATGAAGCAAGGGGCCTGGCGCACGGTGGCCGCCACGCCGGACCACGTCTTTTCCACCGCCGACACCCTCTGGGAAACCCTTTTCCGCGAGTTGGGGCATTCGCTGTTGAAATCAATGCTCCACATGAAAGACCTGCCGCCCGATCCTACGCTAAACTAGAGTAGCGGCTCTCGATTGCCGAGCGGTCGGCGGCATCAGCGGTTGGGATGGCAGTTGTACTGCCACCCCGAAGTTGCCCGTTCCAGGAGTGGCAGTACCACTGCCACTCCAACGATGCGGATCGCCGCGCCTGGCGCTCGCGGGCCGCCCAATGCGGACGTCGTTTTCACACGTCGATTCTCAGTCCCCACAAACGTGAAGGAGACTTCCCATGTCCAGTGCCCCCGACGTGCCAGGTGTGTACGGACTTACCGAGACTGCCCGCTACGCCTACTTGTTCGAGCAACCGGCTCCACCCCAGACAGTCTTTAAACTTCCGACCCTCTGCACGAGTATATTCATCCTGGACCTTGTCCTCTGTTCGCTGCGCGTGCCTTTGGTGGGGTTATCGATCCTGGGCGTGGCCCACTCCCACAATCCGACTTTGCTCAAGACGGGACCCTACGAAGTCCTTTGCGGCCTGGGCATCGCCGTGTTCGGCATTACGGCCAGTCTCGCCATGCTGTCCAAGCAGCGGTGGGGCCTGGTGGCCGCATGGCTCAATATCGCTGCGACCGTCGGCTTCATGGTTGTCTCCGTTTTCCAACTGCCGTACTTTCTAGGCAGGTTCTCCCCCGGCACTCCTCAGTATGCCGGCGCGATCGTCGGCTGGGGCTTTTCGTTAATGGTTCGTCTGGTCATGCTCGGCTTGTATGTTGCCGCGGTCGTCGTGTTTACCAAGTGGTTAGCCAAATGCGATGCCGCGACGTCACCGTTCCGCCAAACGCAGACAGCCGGATAAAGAGCCACCTCCTACTTGCCGGCGGCCCAGCGGATGCCGCTTAGGAGGATCCGCGGGTAGTTCGGGTTATGCCAGGCCGTCGCGTCGTGGCCAAGCTGAAAGTAGAACACTCGGCTTGCGCCGTACTCGTGAACCCAGGCCAGCGACGGGTTGTTCTTCGGATTGTCGGTCTTCAACAGGACCTTCACGTCGGGTGACAAGTAATAGTCGCCATAGGTCTCGTCGTGGATTTGGAAATCTTCAAGGCCGGCGGTGATCGGATGTTGCCTGTCGGCCACGAGGACGTTGATTTCCTGCCCCTCGGCAAAGTGCGACGGGCCGTACGTCTTGCCGTCGATCTCCTGCGGCTTCTGTAGATATCTGCCGCCAATGATTTTGCGGAACTCGCCCCAATCCTTGTGGGCGTCGAGATTGTGATGTAGCGAAACCACGCCGATGCCGCGACGGAGCAGCTCCACGAACGCGTTCTGCTGCTCGGCGGAGAAACCGGGCACCATGTCGTACATGACGAGCACGTCGAAGTCCTTTTCCAGGCCCGGCTTGAGCATGTCGGCCGACTTGGGCAATTCGGCCTTGGTATAAACCACCCCGTCCAGGGCATCGAACATGGCAAAGAACGGCTTCTGCTGGAACCCATGCCCGCCATAAGTCAACAGCACGCGGATCTTCGGCTTTTCCGCCTCCTCGGCCGAGGCCACGCCGGCGGCCACAACCACCACGAGGCCCAGCAACAGGTTGATCAACACAGGTCGCCGCATAGCCAATTCCTCTTCAAAGTGTGTGAACCCGAACGGTGACGAAGTAAACTACCAGCACCACCGCCATCACGTACATCAGCCATTTTACGTCGCGGCCTTGGCCGGCCAAGAGCTTGACCACCGGGTAGGCGATGAATCCCAGGGCCAACCCGTCGGCAATCGAGAATGTCAAGGGAATCCCGGCGATGATGAGAAATGTCGGCAAGCTCTCGGCGTAGTTGTCCCAGTCGATCCTGGTCGCGTTGCGCATCATCATCGAACCGACGACAATCAGCGCCGGGGCGGTGATCGGGCGATAGCTGCCGATCATGTCGATGATCGGGCTGAAAAACAGGGCCAGCAAAAAGAGCGCCGCCGCGCAGAGCGCCGTCAGGCCCATGCGCCCTCCCTGCTGCACGCCCGCGGCGCTCTCGATGAAGCTGGTCACCGTGCTGGTGCCCAAGGCGGCGCCGGTTACCGTGCCCAGCGCGTCCGACATGAGCGCCTGTCTGGCCCGGGGCAGGCGATTGTCGCGAATCAAGCCGGCCTGCTCAGCCACGCCGATCAGCGTGCCCAGCGTGTCGAACAGTACCATGAAAAGGAACACCAAGATGAATGGCAGCATCTCCCAGGAGATTGCTCCGACCAGGTCGAGCTTCAAAAACGTCGGGGCAATCGAGGGCGGCGCGGCAACGACCTTATGCGCCAGCATCAAGTCGGTCATGAGCATGGAGTCCTTGATCAGCGGCAACGCCATTACCCCTTCTCCCAGGCCGGGCAAGCCGAACTTCAGCGCCACCGAGAACAGCGTGGCCGCGAGGATTCCGCAGATGATCGAGCCGCGCACCCGCCGGGCGTGCAAGGCCGCGGTCACCACCAGCCCGAAAAAGAACACGATCAGATCGGGCGAACCGAAACGAGGGTTCAGTTTCCAACCCGTTGCCGTGTCGGTCAGCAGCAGCTTCGTGCTGTTCAATCCGATCAACACGATGAATAGCCCGATGCCGACGGCGATGCCGTTTCGCATGCTGGGGCTGATTGCCTCCATGAGCTTTTCGCGCACGCCCAGCATCGAAAGCAGCAGGAACAGCAAGCCCGAGTAGAAGACGACGCCGAGGCCGATCTGCCAGGGCGTCGTCGATGCGGCGATTTGCCCGTCGGCGGCCTGTTTCGCGATCATGGCGCCGGCAGCAGGCAGCAGGCCGAAGACGAAGAAGAAGTTCTCGCCCATACCGGGCGCCTGCGCGATCGGGTAGCGGCCGTAGAGGCCCATGATGGCCGAGGCGAAGGCAGCCGAGATGCACGTGGCCGCGGCCACCGCCCCAAAGTCCATGCCCGTATCCAAATGGAACATCCGGCCCGAAAGAACCATCGGCTGGACGACGATGATGTATGCCATCGTCAGGAACGTGGTCAAACCGGCCAGCAACTCGGTGCGGACATCGGTATTGTTGTCTTTCAGGTGAAAGAGCCGGTCGAGCATGGCGTGGTCTCCCGCAGACGCGGCTCACCGAAGGCGGCAAAACCCCTGGCCGCTGTCGCGCCACCCCATTATGATGATTGTTGATCAAAGAGGGAACTATGCGGATCATCCTGGCGGCGCCGCGCGGGTTTTGCCCCGGCGTCAACATGGCCATCGAGGCAATGGAGTTGGCGATCGAGGCGTACGGCACGCCGTTGTACGTCTACCATGAGATCGTTCACAACAAATGGGTGGTGGACCGGTTCCGACAACAGGGGGTCGTGTTCGTCAACGATTTGAGCGAAGTGCCCGAGGGATCGCACCTGCTCTATTCGGCCCATGGCGTGTCGCCGACCATTCGCCGGGAGGCAGCCCGACGGCGGCTGGAGACGATCGACGCCACCTGCCCGTTGGTGACCAAGGTCCACCTCGAAGCGATCCGATTTGCCCGCCAGGGTTACACGGTCATCTTGATCGGTCACGCGGGGCATGACGAGGTGGTGGGGACGATGGGCGAGGCGTTGGAATCGATTCGCCTGGTGCAGACGGCGGCCGAGGTGGAGAATGTCGAGGTGCCCGATCCGTCCAAAGTTGCCTATCTCAGCCAGACCACATTGTCCGTGGACGACATGGTGCAGATCATCGAGCGGTTGCGGCGGCGATTTCCGTTGATTGTCGGGCCGCCGCGCGACGACATTTGCTATGCCACCCAGAATCGGCAAGAGACCGTTCGCGCACTCGCCCCGGACGTGGACACGGTGCTTGTGGTGGGCAGCCGGAATAGCTCCAATAGCCAGCGGTTGGCCGAGTTGGCCCGCAGTTGCGGCGTCGCAGCCCATTTGATCGACGGTCCGGCCGACATCGATTTGGCCTGGTTCGCCGGCAAAGAGACGGTAATGATCACGGCAGGCGCAGCACCCCGAATCGTTGGTGGAAGAGTGTGTGGAATTGCTTCGCGCGCGGTTCGCCGCCCAGGTAGAAACGCGCGTCGTCCGCCGGGAAGGATTGCGGTTCGTGCTGCCCCAACCATTGCGCAAAAAGTCATGAAGATCAACGACTTGGAATTCTACCTGGTCTCGATCGGCCAAACGGAATCGTCCGCGCCGGTCCGCTCGTTGCTGCTGAGGATCACAACCACTGCGGGACTGGAAGGCTGGGGCGAATCGGGGCTTGCGTGGCGCGCCGGCGAACTGGCTGCGCACCGCGAAGCGGTGTTGGCCGTCTTGGCCGGTCGAAGCGTCTACGACATCGAAGAACTGCACACCGTCGAGGCCCTCGCGCCGCCGCCGTTGCGATCGGCCGTGGAAATGGCCGTCTGGGACCTGCTGGGGCGGACACTGCGCCAGCCGCTCTGCAACCTGTTGGGTGGCTACTATCGGCGGCGGGTCCCGGTGTCGATGCGGTTGCCCGGCCGCAGGGCCGGGATGGTCGCCCAGGTGTCGCGCGAATTGGCCGAGCAGGGCTTTCACATGCAGACGCTCGACAGCAGCGACCGGCCCGACGACGATCTCCGCACTCTGGCCGCAATTCGCGAAATCGTGGGCGATCGCATCGAGATGCGGTTGGATGGCATGAGGCGCTACGACTTGGAAACCGCCCGCGATGTCTGCGCGGGACTGGAATCCTATAATCTTCAGTTCCTTCTCGACCCCTTGAGCACGCCGGATGTTCATCCGGTGGCCTCGCTCGCCCGCCAAACGAGCGTTCCGTTGGCTTTGGGTCGGGCGATCCGCGCACCGTCCGACGCTCTGGCAGCCGTCCGCAGCAACGCCGCCGCGTTTCTGGTCATCGATGCCGAGCAGGTCGGCGGAATCATTCCCGCCCGAGCCTGCGCCTCGATCGCCGCGGCGGGCGGCGTGGTGCCGCTGTTGGGAATCCGCCCCTCGCTGGGCATCGCTACCGCCGCCATGCTTCACCTGGCGGCCGCCATTTCCGCTTTTTCCACCAGCAACGACATTGCGCCCGGTCGGCTCCGCGACACGCTATTGCACGAACAACTGGAAATCGCCGACGGCTTGATCGCCGTGCCCGAAATCGCATGGCCTGGGCGTAGAAGTCGATCGGGCGAAGGTAGAGCGGTATCAGGCGGTGTAAGGACGAAGGCCGATCAATTCATCCTCCCCTACTTCCCCGGACTCTGACCGCGGACCACCATTGGCCCGCCGCATGGGCCGCACCGGGCCGCCAGATCGCCGATGATCGCCTGCTCCAGCGAGGCGTCGCGGCCCCGCGGGATCCAAAGCAGAGGAGGCTGACCCGCGGGGACCGGATTCACGATCCGCGTAAACGAATCGTCGTAACGGAAAGTGGCGGAGCCGGCAGTGGCATACTCCGGCTTGACGAGGTTCTCAAGTCGTTTGTACACGGCCACGTCGATCCAGCAGCCGCCTTGGGCCGGAACCGGGATAACGCGAACGACCGCCTGCCGCTGCATCGTCTGCAAGGTGTTTTCGATGCGCTGGTCCGGATCGACGGTATCGCGCCGCCAGGGCTCGAAGATCGTCGGACTGACCTCCGCCAAGCTGGTCAGGCGGCCCTCAACCACCACGTTGCCCACGATGCGCGCCGGCTCCTCATGCTCGATCCGAAAGTAGTCGTCGACCACATCGACCACCTGCTCCCAGGCGCATTGCGGATCGGCGATGGGAAGAAAGAACGGGTTGGGAGCGCAGCCACGGCAGGCGGAATCGGCACGGCTTGCGCGGCCGGATACGCGGGCGGCGCCCCGCACTGGGAATCCAATCCGCAGCAGCCCGATAACACCGCCGCCGCGCCTGCTAAAAGCACATTCAGTAAGGCGATCCTTGCCATCAACGGCCCGGCGTAGAGCAGTCGTACCTGAAAAGTAGGGGTGGTAGTTTCGCCGAAACGGCCTGTTGGGACAAGGCCAGATAATGCCGCCCGCCTGATCACTATGGGGGCGAACCACCCCCACAGTATCTTCCGCATTCTCTGCCGATTGCCCGTTTTCTACCGCGTGAGCACTGGGCGGCGGAACGGCATTCTCTTCCGGGCGGTCCCGTTCTCGCTGAGCAACCGTTGGGCTTTGGCCAGGTCGTTCACTTTGATGACCGCCAATACGCCGCCTTTCGCCTTGCCGCCCGCATCGAACGAGCAGTAGGCGTAATCGATGTTCAGGTGCTCGGCAGCGAGTCGTTCGCAGATCTTGCGGAATCCGCCCGGCTGACTGGGAACTTCAACCAACAACACGTCGGACGCTTCGTAGCGAACGCTGTTTTTCTCGAGTAGTGACGCGGCCAGGGTGACATCGTCGGGCACGAAGCGAACAGTCCCTCGCTCGCCCGAATCCATGACGGCCAACGCGCGAAACGTCACTTTTCCCTTGCTCAACGCCCCGAGCATGTCAGCAAGTCGCCCGGGCTTGTTAACCAACGAGACCGACAGTTGCTTGGCCATTTGCATCTCGTTCATCCTTTCGTGCAATCTGAAGAAACATTGCGATGGGCCGCCAGCCGCGGCCGAACGGAGAGCCTCCGAAGAAAGCATAGCAACCCGGTGGAAGGCGTCAAACCCCGCGACGGAAACACGGTACCGGCGCATGGGGACATTTTGCCCAATCCTCCGATTTTGCCGCATTTTCTGCGGCGGCATGGGGTCCAACCGTTTTGTGGCGATCAGACGAAAATCGGGGAACGATTTGCCTCCCTGGATCGTCATAGAGACGGCGAGACCATGATCCGCCCACGTCGCTCCTGCCGTGCGGGAATAAATCCACCCGTCAAGGGAGATTAGTACGTCATAAACCCACGGCCTACGGCCGTGCGACCCTGGGGGCTAAGCCGTTCCGGCGTGCCCTGAAATAGCATACGCTCTTCCTCCGGGGAAAGCCCTGTTGGGCAGGAGAAAGAGCGTATGAAGGATTTTGAGAGTCTGGCACATGTTCGTTGGGAATGCAAGTATCACGTGATTTTCATTCCGAAATACCGCCGGAAAGTGATGTACGGGAAGTTTCGGGTTTCCGTAGGCGGAATCCTGCGGGATTTGTGTAAGCAGAAAGGGATCGGGCTGCTGGAGGGACATGCCATGAGTGACCATGTCCACCTGTGCCTGAGCATCCCACCAAAGTACAGCGTGGCGTACACGGTGGGGTTCCTGAAGGGCAAGAGTGCGGTGCGGATACATCGGGAACTGATGCATGAGCGCCGGATGGCCGGGCTGCACTTTTGGGCGACCGGGTACTGGGTGAGCACAGTGGGGAGTGATGAAGCCACGGTGCGGAAGTACATTCGGGAGCAGGAAGAAAGGGATCATCAACAGGGTCAGTTGTTTGAGTAACCATTAACACCAGCAAAGCCCCAGCGGGGCTTTCCCCACGTGTAGTGCAGGCGGCCCCAACGGGGCCTTCCCTGCGTGTCCGCCCCGCTTTGCGGGGCAAGCCAAACCCACGCCCTACGGGCGTGGTTGATTAGACATTGATCGTGCGCGGCCGCGCCGGCGGCCGGTTTCGCCTCGGTCCCCTGCGGCACCAACAAGGAGAAAAACGATGCTCAGGAAATCTTCGATCCTTTCGCTTACGGCCTTCCTATTCCTGATGATCACCGCCATGGCCCGCGCCCAGGGGCTGCTGGTGGTAACCGACCCGAACGAACAGGTGCGGCTGCCGCGTCCGATCATCATCTGGCCCAATCCGATCCCGCGTCCCGTGCCGCCGCTTCCACCCGAGAGCTACAAGATCAAGGAATTGGAAGTGCAAGCCCGGCTGATCGACCAGGTGGCCCAAGTTCAGGTCTCGCAGACGTTTGTCAATACGGGCAGCCGGCCGATGGAAGTGGCGTTCGTCTTCCCGTTGCCCTACGACGGCGCGATCGAGCAAATGACGCTGCTGATCGACGGCAAGGAATTTCCGGCCAGGCTGCTGGACGCCAAAGACGCCCGGCGGATGTACGAGGAGATCGTGCGCAAAAACCGCGATCCGGCGCTCTTGGAATGGATGGGCACGGGGTTGTTCCGCACCAGCGTGTTTCCGGTGCCGGCCGGCGCCGCTCGCACCGTTTCGCTGCGCTACTCGCAACTCTGCCGGAAGCAAGAGGGCCTGACCGACTTCCTCTTCCCGCTGAGCACGGCGAAGTACACTTCCGAGGCGGTCGAAAAGGTGGAAATCCGCGCCTCGATCGAGAGCCAGGAAGAGATCAAGAACATTTACAGTCCGACGCACGCGATCGAGATCAAGCGGCCCGACGATCGGCACGCTACCGTCGCCTTCAGCAGCAAGAACGAAGTGCCAAACAGCGATTTTCGCCTGCTGTACGACGTGGGCAAGGGCAAGGTCGGCGCGCGCGTGCTCAGCTACCGGCCCGACAGCGGCCAGGACGGTTTCTTCCTCCTGCTGGCCAGTCCCGAGATCAAAGCGGCCCACGACCAACGGCCGCCGAAGACCGTCATGTTCGTCATCGACCGGTCGGGCAGCATGAACGGCAAGAAGATCGAGCAGGTTCGCGCCGCCTTGAAGTACGTCTTGAACAACCTCCGGCCGGGCGACCTGTTCAACATCGTCGCCTACGACACCTACGTGGAGTCGTTCCGGCCCGAACTGCAACGTTTCGATGAGGAAACGCGCAAGGCGGCGCTCGGTTTCGTCGAAGGAATCTATGCCGGCGGCAGCACGAACATCGACGGCGCGCTGCACACCGCGCTTGGCCAATTGCAAGATTCCTCGCGGCCGACTTACGTGATCTTCCTGACCGACGGCCTGCCCACCGCCGGCGAAACCAACGAGATGAAAATCGTCGCCGACTCCAAGGAATGGAACAAGGTTCACGCCCGGATTTTCACTTTCGGCGTGGGCTACGACGTCAACGGCCGGCTGCTGGACAAGCTGGTGCGCGAGAATTTCGGCCAAAGCGAATATGTCCGGCCGAACGAGGACATCGAAGATCGCGTCAGCAAGCTTTACAGCCGCATCGAATCGCCCGTTCTGACCGGCGTGCGGCTCGATTTTGCCTACGACGACGTCCCGGCCGAAGAAGGCCGCCCCGTCAATCGCGTCTATCCCAAGGATTCGTTCGACCTGTTCGCCGGCGAACAACTCGTCGTGGTCGGACGCTACCGGAAGCCCGGCACGGTCAAAGTGATCGTCGAAGGGACGCTGGGCGACAGCAAGCAGAAGTTCGATTTTCCCGCCACGTTGGTCGACAAGAGCAACGACGAGAGCTTCGGCTTCGTCGAAAAACTGTGGGCGGTCCGCCGCGTGGGCGAAATCCTCGACGAACTGGACTTCCACGGCAAGAACGACGAGCTGGTCAAGGAACTCGTCGATCTGGCCACGAAGCACGGCATTCTTACGCCCTATACCTCGTTCATGGCCGACGAACGCACGAGCGTGCACGACATGGCGAGCAACGCCTCGCGGGCCGCCGAGCGGCTCTCGGCATTGAGTCAGTCATCGGGGGCGGGAGGATTCGTGCAGCGCGACCTGAAGGCCACGTTCCAGCGCCGCCGCGGCGCCCATGTCAGCCGGAGCGCCGTTGGAAAAGTTCGGCGCCGCCGACAACCCGGCGATGGTCGAACTGAGCTTCGCCGCCGAGGCCGGACGCGAGGCCCAAGACGCCGAGAAGAGCGTCCGCAACGTCGGCAACCGCACCTTCTTTCGCCGCAGTGGACAGTGGGTCGATTCGCAAATGACGGCCCAGCAGCAGCAGAACGCCCGGCACATCAAGCAGTTCAGCGACGAATACTTCGACCTGGCCAGGACCCAGGGCCGGCGACTCGCGCAGTATCTCGTGTTCGACGAGCCCGTGTTGCTGACGCTCGACAACCAGGCGTACCTGATCGAGCCCTGAGAACGTGGGTCGGCGAGCCGAACTGAACGGTCCCCAGGGCACAATCTGTTGCGGCGCGTTGCACGCACCCTGCGAGAAACCCAAAAGGGGAGGCGGGACGTAAACCGGCTTGCATCTGCCGTTCCCCTTCGCTAACCTGGAGGGAGTTGACGCTCGGAGCATATTCGTGTGACGTCCAAATTGGAAATACGGGATGAGTTGCCTGCCATGAGGATGAGATTCGCGGTCTGTTTGGTGCTGTGCGTTGCGAGCGCTCCCTGCCGGGCGGCGACGCTCTATTATGTCGCTCCCAACGGGTCGAAAAGAAATGACGGATCCGCCCGCCGCCCCTTTGCGACGATCCAAGAGGCCGCGGCGCGGGTTTTCCCCGGCGATACGGTGATCGTTAAGGACGGCGTGTACCACAGCGCCGAAGGCGACGACTGCTGCGTCATCGTGGACAGGAGCGGGACGCCCGAGAAACCGATTACGTTCCGCGCCGAGCACAAATGGGGAGCCGTGCTGGACGGGAAGAACTACACGACGGGCTTTGGCTGGGACTTCGGCAAGTACGCCAGCCACATCATCGTCGAGGGATTCGAGCTGAAGAGTTTCCTGCGAGGCGGCTTCTGGGACAATTCCGGCGCACATCACATCGCCATGCGCGGCAATCACGTCCATCACATCGGCAACGTCGAGACGACGACCGACCAGGGAGAGGACGGAGCGTTTGATGGTTCGCTCGCTCGCTACATCGTCTATGACGGCAACGTGTTCCACGACATCGGCCGGACGGGGCCGCCCACGGAGAACTTCAACCACGATCATGCCATCTATAGCTGCGGCAAGCACCTCATCATCACCAACAATGTGTTCTATGACTGTAACGCGGGCTGCGGGTTGAATCTCGCCGGGTACAAGACCGTTGACGATGTGGTCGTCAGCAACAACGTCTTCGCCTTCGGTTACAAGCGAGGCCACGTCGTCCTGTGGATGCCATGCCACAACGTGCTGATCCAAAACAATATCTTCTACCGGCCGGCGGTCGCCAACGCGATCAATTTCTCGAGCGACGATTTGCAGAACGTCACGATCCGCAATAACCTGGTTTTCGGTGGCGGGCTGAAGGGCGACGATAAAGGCGCCTGCAAGGTCGTCGGCAATTTGATTGGCGACGACCCAATGTTCGTGAACGCGCAGGATCATGACTTCCGGCTGAAACCAGGTTCGCCGGCGATTGGCGCGGGCATTGCCGAACGCGCCCGAAGACAGACATGGCGGGTGAACCGCGCCCCCTGGGCAATGGCTGCGACATCGGCCCGTATGAGCAATGAAAAGTGACCGTCGATAGATCACGATCGGCCGCGTCACGACGCGGCGGTCATCGGCGCCCCCTTTACCCTCTCCACCGGACGCTCACGCTTGGCGTCAAAATGTCGCGTAAGGGCAACCACTTCGATGACTCCCGGCGGAAACCAGCGATGCCCGTGCGCTGTTTTTCTTATCCACCCTTCCAAACGGGTGGTTTGGTGGAGTGTCCGAACAATCGCTTGAGATAACGGTACAACCGCCGATGCGCCCCGCGACCGACGTGAACATATCGTTCGTAGCAGAGGGTCACAAAGGAATCGATGGACCGCTGAGATTGTCTGTCAACTTCCCGGAGCAGTTTGGGAATGTGCGGCCTCACCGACAGGGCACGGTCGAGATCGTCGAAGCCCCAAGCCACGACTGAAGCCAGCGGCTCGATTCTGCGATATTCTTCGCCGCTCATCACGCCGTCGGGGATCACGACACTCTTGCAACCGCACATCGCCGCCATTACGGACAGCATGGTGCAATGGTCGTAACAGATGAACAACTCGTGACGGTTGAATAGGTCGGCCAGATACGGGTCGCCACCAAAGGCACCGTAGTCGTCGATGCACAGGGCACCGGGAGGGTGCTGGTCCAACGGCTTGTGCTTGCCTTTGCGCACGGCATAACAAACGCCCTGACGCCTTTCGCCATGGTCGTAAAAGACGTGCTCCCGCCAATCCGTCGTAAATAGCAGGCCGAGCGGCTTCGATTTCGACGGGTAGCGATAACGCTCGGACCATAAAAACAGCAAGTCGTCAACGCCGTAGAGGTCTCCGCAGCCGCACCTTGCAGGCAAGTTCAGGATCCAGCGCACAACGTTGCGGAAACCCAGGGGGTTGTCGGGCACGATTTCGGGGTAGATCACGATGGGCCGCGTCACGCAAATCGGGTCGATGCCGGGACGAACCAGTTCACCCAGATAGCCGGGGGGCTTGCTGTCGCCGTAGAGCAGCACGTGCTGGCCGCGTTTGGCCAGTTCATTGCCGAGTTGGTTCAGCGCGCAGATACCGCCCCACTCCGGCCGGTGACCGATCGTCCAGATGACGAAATCCAACGGTTTCTGCCCCAAGGCGGCTCCCATATTCTGGGGGATCTACGAGGGGAGAACATGGTCCGGGGCTATTCTAGTGACAAATCGTTTCCGTCGCTAGCCGGTTTGTGCACAATCCCCCCTTTTTTCACACCAACTGTGATCGACACGGAAGATCGAAAAAGATAATATTGCGTCATGTTGAAGCTCACCGGCGCCCGTGCGGAAAATCGGCTTGCCATGCAAACGACGGAGAATGACCGTCAGCAAATCGCCACGTGGTGCGTGCTTGACCGCATGCGCCACATGGCAAGGGATTCCAGCTTCCTGCGAGCTCAGGTCGCCGATAGCGAGGAGCAGAATCATGCTCTGCACGTTCAGTTGGTCGTCAGCCAGGAGCAAAATCAAGCTCTGTACACTCACTTGGTCGGCAGCCTGGAACAGAATCAAACTCTGCAAAACGAGGTCGAATTGCTTCGTGCAGATGCGGCGCGATTGGCGGCGCAATTGCTGAACGGTCTTGCACAGCCGCACGTTCCAGCTCGCCCAGGCGTTCCGTCGGATTTACTCGTTCTTGATGCCGCGTGGCAGTCTCCATGAACGTTCTGCCATCGCGAGTTTGCGGGCTCTGCGTCGTGTCACGCGGGGCCCACAAAGCATTTCGTCGCCGGCTTTGACTCCGGTTTCAGTTCCGACGTCGTCGGCCGCAAGTCGGGAATCGATAAGTGACAGCCCTCCCGCCCCCGCTTTCCTCGTGAAAACGGGGACAGGCACCGCAACTAATAGTGTATCATTGCTCGATCCGAACCACGCCGTTGCGGAGCCAGTCCCCGTTTTCATCAGGCCAGCCGCCGATTCCCTGAAACCGCCGAGCCAGACGGTCTTGAACAGCACGGAACTCGCTTTCAGCACGGAGGAATGTGCTTGCCTTGCGCAGAATGCTGCCGGGGACCTGACCTACGCGCCGCTCAGTTGGCGGCTGAAGGAGCGGGCCCGACCCGATACGCGGCCCATCGACCTGGTGATCCTGTCGCCCGTGCATAGGTCGGGTTCAACTCTCTTGCAGCGGATCTGCAACGCGCGGAAAGGAACCCTCATTTGGGGCGAGCATGGCGGACTCTTGGCACATTTTGCCAACATCTACGCGAGTGCCGCGTATTTCTCGGTGGCCGGAAGCCGCGAACGCGTGGACTACTTCAGGCAAGGTGAGCACCCAAACCTGTGGATCGCCGACATGTGTCCGGAGGTGGACTACGTCCGCAGCGCCGTCGTCGAGTCAGCCAGAGCGTTTCTGGATAGTTTCTACGGGCAATATCGAGAGCAGCATGACACCATCGGGTTCAAAGAAGTCCATTACGGTCGCGAGGAATTGGATCTGATTCGCGCGTGCTGCCCGGAGACGGAGATCGTGCTTCTGGTTCGCAATCCGCTGGACACCTGGAAAAGCACGCCGCGAAGCTGGTACCTCTCGTTCGACGAATGGATCACAAGATGGAAGACGAACGTTCAATACTTCACGACCTTCGCTGCAACCGACGCCCATTGCCATCTGCTTCGCTATGAGGACGTGGTACGGCAAGAGACAAAGACCATGGAGATTCTGGCAGAGGTCGCGAACGTGTCCCGTGAGCAGGTCTCCATGGTGCTGGCAGACAAGATTGGCAGTCACCATGCAGGCATCAGCGAGCCGGAGCGAACCACGATTATCGAGCATTGCCGCGAGCTGATGGCAACCCTCGGCTACGCATGACATTCTGGATTGTTCGGCCAGAAGGCGCCGTTGGACGCGTCGCACTGCCGCCCGCCGACCGGGTCGCTTATTGCCGACCTCATTTCGGGGCTGGCCACCTTGCCGGACTTCCGTTGGCTTATTTCGGCGCCAGCGTGCAGATCATGCGGCGGCCGTGATGGACCGGGGCGGCCTCGACCTTCGAGACGTCGGCCAGTTGCGCCAGGACGTCGTCGATCACCTTGCGGCCTTCTTCGACGTGGGCCAACTCCCGGCCGCGGTACACCACCGTGACGATCACCTTGTCCTTGTTGGCCGAGGAACTCGCGGGCCTTGCTGACCTTCACCTGGATGTCGTGATCGCCCGTCTTCGGACGGACGCGAATTTCCTTGATCTTCACCTGGTGGGCGTGGCCCTTGTGCTGCCGCTTCTTCTGCTGGTACTTGAACTTGCCGTAGTCCATGATCCGGCAGACGGGCGGGCGCTCGGTCGGCGCCACTTCGACCAGATCGAGATCGAGGGCCCGGGCCTGCCGCAGCGCCTCGTCGGTCGGCAGGATGCCCAATTGTGCCCCGTCGGCGCCGATGACGCGGACGGGCGTGACGCGGATTTGTTCGTTGATGCGCTGTTTGTTTGCCGACTCCGGCGGCCGCCATTTTCCCATAAGCAATGCACCTCAAAGGACTTTGAAACGCGACCGAAAACACACTACAGTATTCCGCACTTGCGAAGATTGTCAAGCTAGAGGTCAAGCCTGGGGCGAGATGAGGGTCGAAATCTTGCCGCATGCTACATCTGCCCATATCCCAGTCCTGCAGCGCTTCTCGCGGCTTTCCGCACGCGTTTTCGCCCGAATTTCGGCCTGGAGCTTGTCGACGGCGGCCGCCAGGGGCATGGCGCCCAGGTCGCCTTCCAGCCGGTCGCGGACGGCCACCTTGCCCTCTTCGGCCTCCCGGCCGCCGATGACGAACATGTAGGGGACCAGCTCCAATTGGGCATCGCGGATCTTGGCCCCGATCTTTTCCGCCCGATAGTCGCCGCTTGACCCGCAGGCCGGCCTCGGCCAGTTGCCGCTGGACGCCGCGGCCGTACTCCTCGACCTTCTGGCTGACGACCATCACCCGCACCTGCTCCGGCGCGAGCCACAGCGGGAACGCCCCGGCAAAATGCTCGATCAACATGCCCACGAACCGCTCGAACGAGCCGAACGGCGCCCGGTGGATCATCACCGGCTGGTGCGGCGCGTTGTCGGCGCCGATGTATTCCAGGGCGAACCGCTGCTGGCTGGGCAGATTGTAGTCCAAGCTGCACGGTGCCAAGCTGCCAGTCGCGGCCGATGCAGTCGGCCACGACGAAGTCGGCCTTCGGGCCGTAGAAGGCGGCCTCGCCCCGCTCGACGTGCATGTCGGGCAGGTCCAACTCGCGGCAGACGCTTTCCAGCGCCGCCTCGGCCCGCTGCCAGGTCTCCGCGCTGCCCACGTATTTCTCGCTGGCCGGATCGCGGAAGCCCAGCCGCACGCGGTAATCGTCCAGGCCGAGCGTCTTCAGCACGAACTGGGTCATCTCGATGCAGCCGCGGAACTCGTCGGCCACCTGCTCCTCGGTGCAGAAGATGTGGGCGTCGTCCTGGGTGAAGCCGCGGACGCGCGTCATGCCGTTCAGTTCGCCCGACTGCTCGAAACGGTGTACCGTGCCGAACTCGGCCAGCCGCAGCGGCAGGTCGCGATAGCTCCGCGGCTTCGATTGGTAGATCGTCACGTGGTGCGGGCAGTTCATCGGCCGCAGCAGATAGCGGTCGCCGTCCTCCATTTCGATGGGCGGGAACTGCGATTCCTTGTAATACGGATAATGGCCCGAAGTCTCGTACAAATGCACGTTGCCGATCACCGGCGTATTGACCGGCTGGTAGCCGCGGCGGATCAACTCGCCGTAGAGGAAGTTTTCCAGCTCGTGGCGGATCGCGGCCCCCTTGGGCAGCCAGAAGACCAGGCCCGAGCCCACGGCCGGCTCGATCAGGAACAGTTCCAACTGCTTGCCCAGCACGCGGTGATCGCGCCGCTTGGCCTCTTCCACCTGACGCAGATGGTCGTCGAGTTCCTGCTTGGTGAAGAAGGCGGTGCCGTAGAGCCGCTGCAACTGCTGGCGCGAGGCGTCGCCCTTCCAATACGCCCCGGCCACCGACAGCAGCTTGAACGCGCCGATCGCGCCGGCGCTGGGCACGTGCGGACCGCGGCACAGATCGACGAACTCGCCCTGGCGATAGAACGAGACGGTCGGTTCGTCGGCCAGCCCTTCTGCAAGGTGCTCCACCTTGAGCGACTGCCTCAAATCGCGGCAGAACTGGATGGCCTCCTGGCGATCCATCTCGACCCGCTCGAAGGGCTCGTCCTCCTTGACGATCCGGGCCATCTCGGCCTCGATCTTGGGGAAGTCGGCCTCCGAGAGGGCGTGCTCCATCTGAAAATCGTAGTAGAAGCCGCCGGCCACCGTCGGCCCGAAGGCCAACTGCACGCCGTCGAATAGCCGCATCACCGCCCGGGCCATGACGTGCGCACACGAATGGCGCAGCAGATCGAGGGCTTGGGGGTCCTTGCTGGTAATCAGGCGAAGGGCGACTTGGCCGTCGGCCGGCAGCGGCTCGTTGGCCCCTACCAGGCGGCCATCCACTTCGGCGGCCAAGCGTGGCCTTGGCCAAACGCGGGCCGATCTCGGCGGCAATGTCGATCGGTCGAACGTGACGAGAGTATTCGAGGGTTTTTCCGTCGGGCAGGGTGACTTTCAGCATAGGTCTCCAGCGGGCCTCGATATGGCCCCCCCGGCGAGTGGGGCATCGATACAAAGGACGCTCCGAAAAGCAACTCGCGGGGAGGATTCCGTGTCACAAGTATAGACCGCGGCCGGCGGTTATGGCAAGCCTACTAAACGCGGCCTCCTGCCGCGTCCGGTGTGAACCGAGGTAGGGTCCGCCGTGCGGACCTTTTTCAAGATCACAGCCCCGCGTTTGTTATGGTCCGCGGGGCGGATTCTACGTGTCTCATTTGTCGTGCTGGAGGTGCCAGTCGAGCCCTTCCGAGCCGATCCATTGCTTCTTCTTCTCGTCCCACGCGAACGGCAGGTCGCCCTGGAGAACTTCTCCGTCCTTCAGGTGCAATTCGTAATGAACCGTTGGCAAGCTGGTAGGTCCGGCAAACACCTTATCCAGCCGAACGTTGACAATCGGGTTCGCCTTGAACTTCTGGCACGCCGATCGCACCCACCGCGGGCGATCGTCAGCGTCATACACCGCGCCGGCCGCCGGAAACCACTTCCAATCGGCCGTTTTCAGCCAGGAATGGTCGTAGTCGGCCGTGCGCATGCGCCTGGAACAACCTTTCGGCTGCCGCCTTCACGGCGCCGCGGCTTCGGCGGCGCGGGCGTCGCACTGCCGCCGCACCGCCTCGCCCACTTCGCCCGGCGTCTTCATCAGGGCTGCCATCGCCTGCGGCACTCCTTCGTCGTAGCCGCACCAGCCGGCGACGATCTTTCCCTCGGCGTCGGCCATATAATTCGTCGGGCAAGCCGATTCGCGATAATCCTTCATCGCCACTTTTGTCGCGGTCTCGGAAGTGTCGACGATGTTGGGAAACGTCACGCCGTCGGCACGAAGCAATTCCAACGCCACCTGCTTATCATCGACCGTGTTGAGCCCCAGGATCACGAGCCCCTTGTCTTTGAACTTCGCATAGATTTCTTGGAGATGACGCATCCCCTCGCGAGCGGCCGGTCAGCCGGCCCTCCAAAGATAGAACCAGATGACGCGCCCGCGATAATCCGAGGGCCTGATACGCTTCCCGTCGACCGCGACCAGATCGAACTCCGGCGCCGCAACGCCGGGCTTCAGGAGCCAATCCTCGTCGTCCGGTCTCCGCCATTCCTTCCAGCCCTCCGGCGGTTTCCAGGCGAACATGCTCTCCGGAATCTCGCCGTTGACGACCACCGACGACCATCGCTCGTCGGTGATGATATTGCAGTTGACGCGCGTGATTTCTTTGAGTTTCCGCGGCAAATGATCGCGCTGCGACAACCACAAATTCCAGCTTCGCTGGTGCTTCATGTAACTGACTTCCATCTGGTCGCAACCCTCGCCGTCGATCTCTTCGCTGCCCACGGCCTTCACTCCGTCCAGGAGCCCCTGCAAGCCGTCCGTGCATCCGTGGAATGTGCTCAGATCGACGACCGTCATACAGAGCAAAGGCCCCAGCATGTCAACCGCATGGCCGATCGAATGCCCGCCGACCGGCGCAGGCTCGGTCATGTAGAGCCCCAAACGCGCTTCCGGATGATCCTTCGTTTCCTCGAACGGCAGCACGTATCGCGGACAACCCTGGGGCCAAAAGATCCACATGTCGTCGCCGTCGCCGATCAGCGTGCCTCCCTTCTCCGGTATGCCCGACAGCTCGGCCTCGACCCGAAAATAGTTCGGCTTCTTCAGCCAGGCCCGATACGTACACTTCGTCGGTTGTTCTTCTTCCCCCTCGACGCCAAAATGATATTGGCTCACAAAGGAGAGCGACTCGGCGTTGCGCATTGCCTCGATCATCTGATTGTAGAGCGCGTGGGCGGCCGGCTCGTCCGGGAAGGTTGTGGCCCCGGCGTCCGCCTGTTTCTCGACCGCCGCGGCCGGCTTCGCAGCGGTTTCCGTCGGCGGTTTGGAACTGCACCCCGCATAATATGTCAGCGCGGTCGCGAGGGCGACCAATAGCATTCGACGCATGATGGCTTCTCCGGTACGAATGACCCGCGGACCGGGCGCACGCCCTTATACAGCGACCGCCGTGGGCGTGCAATCCCCCGCCGCGATGCCACGCTCGGTTGCGCGCATCCTCAGCGGCCTCCCCTAAATAACTAAAGAGCCGCATTGCCAGCCGATTTGTCTACAATTTGTCGAGCGCGGTCGGCGGCAGGGGGAGAAAACAGGGCTGGGCCGGCCCGCTATTCTTCGCTATGCTAACCCTATGCTCTTCTCCCCCCACATCAGTTTGAGGGCCCTGGCCGGCCTGTGCCGCCGGCTGAGCACCGTGCTGGAGGCCGGAATTCCGGTGCGCGCCGCCTTTAGCCGCGAGGCCGAGCGCGAAAAGGAGGCCTGCACCGTCGCCTGTCGGCCATCTGCCAGGGCATCGACCGCGGCGAAGCGCTCGGCGAGGCCGTGGCCGGCGACGACGATTACTTCCCTTCGCTGTTCCGCGAGATGATCGGCCTGGGCGAGCAGACCGGCCACCTCGACGGCGTGCTGGCCCAAATGGCCGACCATTACGACAACCAGATCCGCATGCGGCGGATTTTCTGGGGCGCCATCGCCTGGCCGCTCGTGCAATTGGGACTGGCCATCGGGGTCGTCGGACTGCTGATCTGGATCACCGGCTGGGTTAGCCGCCAGAGCGGCTCGCACGTCGATATTCTCGGCCTCGGCCTAGTCGGCGATCGGGGGCTGACGATCTACGTCACGTTTCTGGCCATTGTCGGCGCCGTGTTGTTTTTCGTCCTCCATTGCATTCGCCGCGGAGTGTTCTGGACGCGGCCCATCCAATATTTGGCGCTGCGGATTCCCGTCGTCGGGCCGGCCCTGCAAACGATGGCCCTCTCGCGGATGGCCTGGTCGATGCACGTGACGATGAACACGGGCATGGAAATCCGCCGTGCCTTGCAGTTGAGCCTTCGCAGCACGCAGAACGCACGCTACATCGACCAGATCCCGGAGATTGACCGCAGCATCATGCAGGGCAACTCGCTGGTGGAGACGTTCCGCCATGCGGGCGGCTATCCGGTCGAGTTCCTCGACACGCTGGCGGTGGGCGAAGAGAGCGGCAAGGTGGTCGAATCGATGGGCCATCTCGCCCAGCAATACCAGGACCGTGCCCGGATGGCCTTCGCCATGCTGGCGCTGGTGGCCGGCTGGCTGGTCTGGGCCGCGATCGCGGCCTTGATCATCGCCCTGATCTTCCGGCTCTTTTCCTTCTACCTCGGTGTGCTGAACAACGCGGCGAACGGGCGCTTCTAGTCCGCATTTCTACCGCACGAAGAAAACCGCCGGCAGTGTGCCGCTGCCCCGCGGGAGCGGTGCTTTCCGCATCCGCCGCTGCGCTGCTCGACCTCGCCGAGCCACGGCGCACCGCGGCGAGAAATGCGGGTCAGAAATCATACCAGAGCCCGCCGCCGATCTGTTCCTCGAAGCGGTTGTAGAACTCGCGCCTGCTCGCTCATGCCCGTCGAAGTACTGCAGGCCGATTCGGAGCAGGTGCCCGGTGAGGCCGCGCCACTGCCAACCGGTCTGCACGGTGATGTTGCCGCCGAAATCGTTTACCTCGCGCAAGTGGCCGTTGACGGCGAAAAACGGTGAGCCGCAAGGGCCGGTCGGCGCGGGGGAGCTGAAATCGACGCCAAACTGGAATTCCCACGTCCCCGCGCGCGCCAGCGGTGTGAAAGGCCGCGCTTGTCTCCGTATAGAGCCGCAAATCCGGGGCGACGTACAGGGCCACTCCCCAAACGATCGAGTCCCGCACATAATTGATTCGTTGGAAACCGGGATTCGCCAGCAAATACAGGTCGCCGATATGCGAGCAGGTGTGAACGTAACCGGCCTTCAATTCCCAGGGGCCTTGGCGGGTCGTCAACGGAACGCCGGCGCGGAAATCACATTCGACGAGGTTTCGACTGCGAGTCCAGTCGCGGGTAGGCGGCGGCTTCGACATCCAACTGCCATCCCTGCGGCAAGACGTCGTCCGTCGTGCCGTAACGCAAGAGGCCCACGCGGCCGCCGATGGTGGAATCCCACAACCAACCCTGGTTGCGTTCGTGAACAATCTCGCTGCCCAATCGCGGCTCGCGGTCACTGGCCAGATACGACTTGTACATCAAGCCCGTGGGCAAGATCTGCCACGTCCAGGGCTCGTCGTTCTCGGGCAAGCTCTGGCCGTCGCCGATTGGATCGACACCCCGTGAAGCAGCCGTGGCGTCGGGGCTGCCGTCAGGCGCAGATAGCGGACCGGGATTGCTGGGGGCACTCAGCGCGCCGGCGTTACCCGTCAGGAAGGCCCCTGGAGCGGCGCCAAATCATCTGGAGCTAGAGGCGAATTGCGACGACGGCGCCTTGTCGTACGGCGGCAGTGACGCGCCGGCCGTGACGGCGGCGACTGCGCCGGAATATGTGGATGGGTACGAGGAGGGGTATGAAGACGGATTGGGAAAAATATGTGGACGCGGCCGACCGGTATGTGGACGGGTAACTCGATAGATAAGGTGGGTAAATGGAAGGATCGGTAGAGGGATAACTTGGCGCCACGCCGTACGGCGCCGTCTGCTGAGATGACGCGACGCCCCCCGGCATCGTTGCCGACTGAGCGATGGTTGGTGTGGCCCACACCATCCCACCGATCGACGCGGCCAGCGCAACAATGATCGACAGACCATTGTAAGCCATTGGCGAGCCCCCCAAGGCGGCTATAAAGAATGGGTCGTGTACGCAGCGATTTCCCATCGCCGATGCGGGTATCGTTAGGAGTCATCGGGATGACTGTAGGGAAGAGTTCAGCAATTCTGGATATGCCGGTTATTTGGGCTGCCGCCTGCCCGGTATGCGTGACCAAGGGTCGAACCGCTGACACTCGGCAGTGGATAATCGCAAGCCGCCGTGCTAGCATGGGGAGATCCGCATTGCTGCTCGCGGCGCACGCCAACGGTATCTACCCCGGTTTCCCCAACCAGACTCTCATAACCTCCAGCACAGCAAACGGTGGCAGGCCACGTGATGTTGCGCTGGTGGAACAAGGAGACAGACAGTGTTCGCAAGCCGCAAAGTTCATCGTGGGAGTATCATCATCGTCGCTGTCGTGGCGTGTCTTCTAACCGGGTCAAAAGCCTGGGGAGCCGACGGCCCTGGAGAATCGCCCCCGACTAGCGGCGGAACTTCCTGCCAGGCGGGAGCCGACGCGGATGATCTGGCCTTGATTTTGCAACGATTGAAGGCCGACTTCGCCAATCCCGAGCCTGCCTACCCGGCCAACGCACGCGGGCTCGGCTACTCGCGCGCGCCAGAGTGGCTTTCGTCTCTGGCGGAGGACGGGCGTTGGCCCGATGTCGAATACGAGCGCCGCCCGCCGATGACGGCCAGCGAATATGCCAATCCCGCCACCCCCAACCGTCACTCGAATGCGCACTTAAGCCGTCTGGTCCAGATGGCTATCGCCTATGCCAATCCTGCCAGCCCGGACTATCACTCGGCGAAGATGCTCGACGGGGTCGAGCGCGGGCTCCAGTGTTGGTGCAAGGGGCACCCCATCTCGGAGAACTGGTGGGACAACACCATCGGCGAGCCGCTGCTGCTTTCACGCATCTTGGTGCCGTTGGAGGATGTTTTGCCCGCCGAACTTCTCCGTCAAGGCGTCAGCTACTATGTCGCTCCTACGGAAAAAGACCCCTGCGTATTCCCGCGCCTCGCTCTCGTACCCCCAACAACAACTGATTCGCGGGGCGCTGATGCGCTCGGCCGAGGACGTTGCCGCGGCCAGTGAAGCGATGCAGAGGATCATCCGTATCCGCACCGACGAAGGCATTCAACGGGACTTCAGTTTTCATCAACACGGCCCGCAACTCTACAACGGCGGCTACGGACTGACCTTAATGGTCGATATGGTCAATTACGCCACCCTCCTGCGAGGAACCCGCTACGCCTTCGCCCACGACAAGCTGATGTTGCTTGCCGATCACTTGCTGGAGGGCAGCGGGCACATGATCCGCGGCAAGGCGCTCGATTACAGCGCCTTCGGTCGCACCCTGCTCCGCAGGGGTGCGGCGAAAGCGCGGTGGAGTTTGTACCGTTGTGCGATCAGCTTGCTGCACTGCTTCCCGAGCGCGCCGCCGAGCTGACCGCGCTGAAGAAACACATTGAAGGCACCGGCGCGCCCTACAGCTATCCTTGGCAACCGGTACTTCTGGAACTCGGATTTCATGACGCACCAGCGGGAGGCGTATTACATTTCCGTCAAAATGGTGTCGGACCGCACCGTGGGTACGGAATCCATCCATGCCGAGAATATGAAAGGATGCTGGCTTCCCTTCGGCGCCACCTGGATCACTGCGGCGCGGCGATGAGTATAACAGCATCCTTCGCGTCTTGGATTGGGGGCGCTTGCCCGGCGTGACCTCGCCCCACGCGGTCCTCAAGCCCGTCCGAAACGTTCGGCAGCCGGACGAGTTCGTCGGAGGAGTCTCCGACGGCACCTATGGCGCCGCGGCGATGATCTTCGAACAGAACGAACCGCTTCCCTTGGTTCCCGTGGTCAAAATCATGATGCAGGGCCGCAAGGCGTGGTTCTTTTTCGACCGGGAGATGGTGGCGCTGGGCGCCGGCATCAACTCCTCGTACGATGAGCCCGTCGGCACAACTCTCAACCAGACGCGGCTGAATGGGCCGGTGCTGGTCGACGGCAGCGCGATCGAGCCGGGCGAAGCAAAAGTGCAACCATCATCGTGGGTGCTGCACGACGACGTCGGTTATGCGCTGCTGGGACTGGCTGATGCCATCGTCAAAGTGGGACCGCAAACCAGCGATTCGACGTCCGGCACACGCGGCCGGTCGAATACTCCGATAACCGAATCGGTGTTTTCGCTCTGGATCGACCATGGGGTTCGCCCGCGGGACGCACAATATGCTTACGCCGTTCTGCCCGGCGCCGGCGCCGAGCAGCTTGCGCAGTGGGTGGCGCATCCGCCGCTGCGAGTTATCGCCAACACCCCGGCCCGGCAAGCGGTGATCCACGACCAACTCGGCGTGGCCGAGATCGTGTTTCACGCGCCGGGCAGCGTAATGCTGGCGGAAGGGGCGGTCGTCAAAGTCGATCACCGGTGCTTGGCGCTGTTGCGCAAACAGGGCGACTCGACACGCATCGCCGTGTCCAGTCCGGGCGGAGAGTTCTTTACGGTGCACCTGAGCATCACGACTCCGCAAAAAGAGGAGAGCGCAACGTTTGAATTGCCGAGTGGAGATATGGCGGGAAAAAGCCAGGTTCTGGAGATCCCCGTCACCTGGTAGGAGACAGATCGTGTTAGCAAGATGGAAAGGTCATCGTGGGAGTATCATCATCGTCACTGTCGTGGCGTGTCTTCTAACCGGGGCAAGAACCTGGGGGGCCGACGGCCCTGGAGAATCGCCGCCGGCTAGCGGCGGAACTCTCGGCCAGGCCGGGGCCGACGCGGCTGATCTGGCCTTGATTTTGCAGCGATTGAAGGCCGACTTCGCCAATCCCGACGCCAGCTCCCTGCGCGACGCACGCGGGCTCGGCTACTCGCGCGCGCCGGAGTGGCTTTCGTCTTTGACGGCCGACGGGCGTTGGCCCGATGTCGAGTACGAGCGCCGCCCGCCGATGACGGCCAGCGAATATGCCAATCCCACCACCCCCACCCGTCACTCGAATGCGCACTTAAGCCGTGTGGCCCAGATGGCCGTCGCCTATGCCAATCCTGCCAGCCCGGACCATCACTCGGCGAAGATGCTCGACGGGGTCGAGCGCGGGCTCCAGTGTTGGTGCAAGGGGCACCCCATCTCGGACAACTGGTGGGACAACACGATCGGCGAGCCGGCGCTGCTTTCGCGCATTTTGGTGCCGTTGGAAGATGTTTTGCCGGCCGCGCTTTTACGCCAGGGTTTGAGCTACTATACCTGCCCGACGGACGTCTATCCTACGTATGCCACCGGGGCGAACCTGGTCTGGTACGCACAGCAACAAGTGCTTCGCGGAGCGCTGGCGCGCTGCGGGGAGGACGTTGCCGCAGGCAGCGATGCGATGCAGAGGGAAATCCGCCTCAGTGCCGACGAGGGCATTCAGCGGGATTTCAGCTTTCACCAGCATGGACCGCAGCTTTACAACGGCGGGTACGGCCGCAGCTTCATCGTCGATTTGTGCAAATATGCCAAGATCCTCGCCGGAACCCGCTACGCATTCGCTCCTGAAAAGCTCTCCTTGCTTGCCGAGCACTGCTTGCAGGGCGACGGACACATGATTCGGGGCAAGGTCCTCGACTACAGCGCTTTCGGTCGTACCCTGCTTCGCCGAGACTCGGCCCAGGGGGCGACGGATCTTGTCGAGGTCTGCAATCAGCTTGCCGCCTTCGTGCCGGATCGCGCCGGCGAGTTGACGGCGCTCAAAAACCACATTGACGGCACCGGAAAGCCGTACAGCTTCCTGGGCAACCGGTATTTCTGGAACTCTGATTTCATGACGCACCAGCGGGAGGAATATTATATTTCCGTCAAAATGGTCTCAAACCGGACCGTGGGCACCGAAACCATCCATGCCGAGAATTTGAAAGGATGCTACCTCCCCTTCGGCGCCACCTGGATAATTCGTCGCGGCGATGAATATAAGGATATTTTTCCCGTCCTGGATTGGGGACGCTTGCCGGGCGTGACCTCGCCGCACGCGACCACGCCGCCGGTGAGAAACGTCATGCAGCCGGAATCCTTCGTGGGAGGAGTCTCCGACGGAGACTATGGCGCTGCCGCGATGGTCTTCGAGGAGACGGAGCCCCTTCCTCTCACCCCCCGCCTCAATAGATCAGCGTGGGGCCGCAAGGCGTGGTTCTTTTTCGACCGGGAGATGGTGGCGCTGGGCGCCGGCATCGGTTCCTCGCGCGACGAGCCCCTCGCAACAACCTTGAATCAAACCGGGCTGCACGGGCCGGTCCTGATTGACGGGCATGCGGCCGAGCCGGGCGAAGCGGAAGTGCCGCAAGCGTCGTGGCTGCTGCACGACGAGGTCGGTTATGCACTGCTGAAACCTACGGCCGTCAACGTCAAAGCGGGACCCCAAGCCGGAGATGCGAGGCGCCGCGGCAATTCGACGTCGAGTGCCCCGCGAACCGAACAGGTGTTTTCGCTCTGGATTGACCATGGGGTTCGCCCGCGAGACGCACAATATGCTTACGCCGTTCTGCCCGGCGCCGGCGCCGAGCAGCTTGCGCAGTGGGTGGCGCGCCCGCCGCTGCGAGTTATCGCCAACTCCCCGGCCCGGCAAGCGGTGATCCACGACCAACTCGGCGTGGCCGAGATCGTGTTTCACGCGCCGGGCAGCGTAATGCTGGTGGAAGGTACGGTCGTCAAAGTCGATCACCGGTGCCTGGCGCTGTTGCGTAAACAGGGGGAATCGACACGCATTGCTGTCTCCAGTCCGGGCGGAGAGTTCTTTGCTGTGCACCTGAGCATCACCACTCCGCAAAAAGAGGAGAGCGCGACGTTTGAATTGCCGAGTGGAGATAGGGCGGGAAAAAGCCAGGTTCTGGAGATCCCCGTCACCTGGTGAGTGGACGTTGCCCCGCGCTCTTGGGTTTCGCCCTGATGGCGCTGGTGATTCGCCGCGGCCCAAGGCAGGTCGTCGCGGTTGTAGTGGTTGTAACGCCGCCTCGCGAATCGAGTCGGCTTTGTATGGTCTAAAATTCGGTATGGCAAACACGATATTTCCATCGGCGGTTCAGAGGAGGCACAAGCATGGTTACTGCCTGCTGATATTGTCTTCTCTCGTTCTCTCTGGTCACTGTGCTGTCGCCCGGTCCGACCAAGGCGAGACCCCGGCTCTGCCAAAAGACACGAACGTGCAGATCGTGGAGGAGAAGGACGGGGAGACCGTAACGCTTTATGCACGGTTGACGAATTGCACCGAAGCCACCATTACCCTAACCATGAACCTCAAGGGGATGACCGCCTCAACCAGCCTGCCCCTGACTGTCGATGCGACGGGGAGGAGTTCCTTTGAACTTGTTACGATCCAACCAACGGATTCCACACAGCACTGGAATTACAGTTACCACTATCAGTGGAAACCTGGTAGAAGAGGCAACGTGACGCAGAGTTCATTCGCCTACGCCCTACCCTACGTACGTGGAAGCTATGTGGTGGTTCAGGGACCTTTGGGAAAGTTCAGTCACTATCAGGGTTCCGGGGATGAGAATGCTATCGATTGGGCGATGCCTGTTGGAACCACGGTGTGCGCTGCCCGCGATGGAACGGTAGTTGGCATTCGGGAGGATTCGGACGTCGGCGGCCCTGACTTGAAGTTCAAGGGTTGCCACAACTATGTCATCATTCGACATGATGACGGCACCTTTGCGGAGTATTGCCATCTCAAGGGACATAGCGTCCTGGTGGAACTGGGGCAGAAGGTCAGGAAACACGACCCCCTGGCGTTGTCGGGCAATACGGGATACTCTTCACGGCCGCATCTCCACTTCGCCGTTTTCTGCACGATAGACGGCAACAAGCGAAGAACCATTCCTGTGAAGTTCAGGACGCCGGATGGGAAAACGGACTTCCTGAAGGAAGGCGATGTTTATTAACGGTGGAGGTCCGACCAGTGCATGGAAGAGCACGGTCGCCTTGGCAAGGGCATCAAGTCCTGCTTGCCGGAGTTGGGCCGTCGTCTCCGCTGCCGTCCTTCAACACTCTATGGTTCCGTTGTCGATCACGGAACCAAGCGGCATCGGGGCCGCATCTCTACTTCCGGAGGGCTTCGATCGCGTCGTCCACCTTGCGGCGGAACTCCGACCAATCGCCGGGCGGAAAGAGCGTCTCGTGATCCCTCTGGCCGAGCTGGAACGCCGCTAGCCGGCCGTCGAGCAGTTCTTGCCCGGCGCGGGCGGCAGGAGTGCCGTCTTTCTGCTTCGCCAATCGGGCCAAGGTGAGAAGCCGGCGATAGTCGCCGAGCCCCTGGCGGAGCTGCTCGAAGTGAACGGCCGGAATGAGTTGCCCATCGGGCGATGAATTGCACCAGGCGTAGTCGTCTTCGCGGCAGTCGAGCGCATAATACGGATCGCCGGCAACGCAATTCCAATGCCACGAGAGGCGGAACTTCATGCCGAACTGTTTGGCGGCCTTATACATGTAGGTCCCGAATGTCCAGCGGCTGCCGCCGTTGTAGAAGGCCCAATCGCCGCCCGCCTGGTGAAGCAATTCTACGGAATCCTCATCGTGGCCGTTCCAGTCGGCAACGTGCAGGGCCGTGGAGAGCAAAAAGTGCGGGTCTTGCCGATTGCCGCCCGTGAAACTGCTGGCTGCCGTGAAATAGGGCGGCCCCTTGGGAAAGGCGAGGTGGTATGCCGCCGCGTTCTCCGCCGATCGTCGCAGGTCGTCGCCGATGGGCTCGTCGCCAAGGTTGTAATAGACGGGAATCCAGTTGTTTTGGTCGGCGTGCCTCTGGATTTGGCTGTAAATGGCCTTGACGAATGCGGGGTAATCCTGGAAGCCCGCGGCGCTCATCCGCTCGGTGTCGTGGTAGTAGGGGTCGATGCCCGCCACTCCGCTGCCGTAACTGACCACGGCCAGAAATCCCAACTGCCCGGCGGCTTTCATCTGCGCGTCGGCGACCGTGAAATCGAGCACCGGCTTGCCGTCTCGGAAACCGCGATAGGTGATCGACGGAATACCGCTAAAGGCCGTGAAGCCGTACTCGCGGATCTTGCGCAGGCCTTTCAGATACATTTGCCGGTTGTACTCCGCCGCCGCAGGATCGTCGCTGTACCAAGGCGTGTTGATCGTGCAACCCCACGGGCCGGCGGGGATGTCCACCGGGTCCAGTGTTCCCATGCGAACCCGGAACTCGACGGGAATCTCCGCGGGCTCTCCCTTCTCGGCCCGCATCATCACTCGGCCCTTGTACGTGCCCGGCCCCGCGTCCGGAGGCGTCTTCACCGTGAGCCAGAACCGCCGCGTCACGTCACGGGGCATGTCCACCGCGCCGCCCGGCATGAGCAGCCGCGGGCTGATCGTGTAGACCGACCCTTCCATCGTGACGCGGCTGATGCGATAAGAGACGTAGCCGACGTCGATCGCTCCGGCAGGGATGGTTCCTGCCGGGCCGGCCAACTCGCTCACCGCCACCGTAACCTTGCCGAGGTCTCGCAGCGGCACGAGGGCCACCGTCACCGGCTCAAACTCGCCCGCGAACGCTTCGCCATGAAGCGGCCGGCCGATTTCCTCCTTCCGCGGCGTGTCGTTGTAGTACACGTCCTGCATGTCGTCGCGCTGGAAGACTACGTATCCGCGGCGCCGATCGTCTTCGGTCGGTTGCAGCGGATCGCCGGCCGGCCGATGGAGAATCCGCTTGAAGTAGTTGTCGAAATAGAAGCGGCGCTTGTCCTCGACATACTTGAGGAACCGCCGGCCTTCAGCCGCTTTCTCGACGGGGAAGATTACCACGGCCGACACGCTGCACGCCCAATTCTCGCCTTGAAAGCCGAGGTTTAACTGCCCGCTGGTCACGTCCACGTCGAACATCTTCTCGCGGTAGTATGCCTTCTGGTACTTGTCGAAGGTGTTGTCGGCAGGCAGGTCCTCGACGTTCCAGAAGCGGTAATACTTCTTCTTGAAGGCCTCGAAATCCATGGTTTCGGTCAGCACGGGGCGGCCCTGGGCGAGAATGGTCCGCTTGCGAAAAACCTGGTACTCGCCCCAGAAACCGGATGGATTGTCGATGTTGACGAAGACGCGATACTTGCCGTTGGGCACGTCAACCGCCAACCCGCCCGACTCGATGCAGAGGAAGTCCTGATAAAGGGGATCGGGCTGGAGCGCGTCGCAGGCCCGCCAAATCCGCGCGTCTTTCAATCCGTAGCCCCGGCCTTTGCTGTAGAGCGTGCCGGGCGTAATCTGGGTGAAGCCTTCCATTACAGGACTGGTGCTCGTCCCAAAATCGAAGGCATACAGGCCCTCGAAGGTCACTTGCCGGGGCGAGTCGTCGCGTTCCAGTCGGACACCAGCGACAAACAGCGGCGCCGGCGGCTTGTCACCGATGCCGAACACCAGTTTGACGATGCCGCCAAGGTTCAACATCCGCCCGGGCCGGGACTTCTCGCCGACGTATAACTGCCCGAGTGGGATGATCAGCGTGCTCGGACCGGGCGGGACGACCGTCTGGTAGTTCACCCGGGTCCAGTAGTCGCGGGTGCCCGTGTCGCGAATCTCCACGTAAAGCAGCATCGGCTCTTCGGCATCCGTGTAGAGGTCGGCTTTGAGAAAGTCGTAACCAGTCCAGTCCTGGGACCGATCCATGCTGGCGTAGGACTTGTCGATCCGCAGCGATTTTCGGCCCTCGGTGGCGTGTTCCTCCACCACGACGCCCCCTTCAAAGGGGCTCTTGTCCTCGAATGAGGCGATCAGCTTGATCGGCGGGCCGGCCGGCGCCGCTTTCTTTTCTTCCATCAGGTTCTTCTCTTGGCCGAAGCAGCCAAGGCCGCATGGGAACACAAGGAGCAGCAAGAACGGGACGATGCCATGCGATACGCGCATGATCCTTCCTTCCAATCTCGTTGTCGCATGGTTGCTACGCGTGGAACGATTACTTTTCATCTGCCCGATCACCGGCAACGAACCACGTTTTGGCCGTCGGGTCGGTCTTCATGAACGCCAGCAATAATTCGGCGACCTTTCGCCGTCCACTGTCGCTGGGATGCGTGCCGTCGGGACCAAGGTCCTCGGCCTTCCAGACCAGATCGTCGATCTTTCTGCCCCGCTCGCCATCGGCCCATAGATAGGGCCCCCACAGCAGCAACGGCGAGCGTACCGTCCCCTTTGCAGGGTCGAAGTTGAGCGCCGACTCGCCTTTTATCTGATTGGCGATCAGCCCGCGGACGGCGAAGGCCGACTCGTAGGCGTAGGGCTCAGGGTTGAGCGGCGTCGTGGCATACCCGGCATAGATGCGGCTGGAAAGATAGGCGATGCGAACGTTGGGAAACTTCTCCTTCAGCTTGTTGAGAAGCCCGACCATATCTTTCTTCAACACGTCGGCGTGCTTGGGAAAATCACCGAGACTGGCGGGCTGAGCAAGGGCTTGCTTGATCCAGGCCGCCTGCACCTGCTGACCGGTGACGCCTGCTTGCCGAAGTCGCTGTTCGAGCACATCCCAAGGATTGTGAGCGCCGGGGCTTGCCCAGGTGTTTGCCGTCATGCTGCCCTGAGCCCCATCGACGATGACCACCTTCGGCGACTTGACGGAATCGGCGAGGCGGAGGAAGACCGAGAACTCCTGGGTTGTGTTCGACATGCCGACCGAGATCAAGACGATCTTGCCGCTCTCGGTGGGCTTTCCCTCTCCATTGAGCGGCCGGATCAGCTTGGCTTCTCGCAGGGCTTCCTGAAGGTGCTCCTCGGGCGGTTCGTTTTTTCCACCGCCATACAGCCCGCCCTCCTCTTGTTTGTAACGGTCGTCGGCGGTCATGTCACACAGGGGTTTCAGTCCGAGGGGCGGCTTGGTCGGCGGTTGTTGGGCCTTTCCCTTGGCTTGAAGTTCCCGCGCCGCCCGGTCGTGATACGCTTGTTCTTCCTTGGTGAGTTTCTCGCCCCTCAGGAGCCGCTGATGAAGCTGCCGGGCTCGCTCCCAGTCGATCTTCTCCTCGCTCTTGGCAAGGCTACACGCCATGACGGCCAACAGGCAGACCAACACTGACCGTAGGAAGAACCGAGAGAACATGGCAGGCTCCCTGCATCAGCCGGAAGGACTCAATCAATGCGAGATTTGGCACTTCGGCACTGCTTGCTGAAAGTCCTTGACGCCGTCGTCGCTGACCTTGGTGTCCCACAAGTCCAACGATTGGAGATTGGTCAGTCTTTTGAGCTTCGCCAGGCCCGCATCGGTAACCTTGGTGATTGACAGGTCGAGCGATCGGAGGCTGGTCAACCCGCTGAGGTTTTCCAGGCCCGCATCGGCCACCTTGGCGGCCCCCAAGTCCAGGGTTTGGAGGTTGGTCAATCCTTTGAGTTGCACCAGCCCGGCACCGGTTACCTTGGTGTTCCGCAGGCTGAACGATTGGAGTTGGTTGAGCCCCGCGAGCTGTTGCAGCCCCGCATCGGTCACCTGGGTATGCGCCAGGTTCAGCGATTGAAGTTTTGCCAGCCCCTTGAGGTATATCATCCCTGCATCCGTCACATCGGTAACTTCCAAGTCCAGCGTTTGGAGGTTGGTCAACCCCTTGAAATTCAGCATCCCCGCATCGGTCACCTCGGTGAGCTCCAAGTCCAGTGTGCGGAGGCTGTTCAATCCCTTAAGGTTTTCCAGGCCCTTATCGCCGACCTGAGTGACTCCCAAGCGGGCCGTTTGGAGATTGGTCAGAGCCGTGAGGCATTGTAGCCCGCTATTCGTCACCTTCGTGTACCTGAGGTTGACGCCGATAATTGGCTTATCCGGACTCTTTTCGTCAACGGTGACTTTGCCGCCCAATTTTTTGATTGCCGCAACTGCCTTCTCTTGTTCCGTTTGCGGTTCCGCCGTCCAACCCGAGGAAAAAGAGGCCGCCAACAAGCCCAGCGCCGCCATGGGCAGTGCAATTCGGTTCATGAGATTTCTCCTGGGCAACCTTGCCGAAAGGGAACACGTTCAACTTTGCAGGAAACGCCCTCGTCGATAGTATAGCCGATTTTGACGCTTGATCAACGTGGCGTGGGCGTCCGAGCCCGCCGCGGCCGACAGGAAAGGGCTCAGGGTGACCGCGTCGCGATCCGGCCGGCGACGCGCCGTCCGTCGGCTTCCACGTCGACCAGGCGCGACCACACCGCCAGCCCGACCACGCTGGCGAAGAAGAGCATCGCAAAGGCGTGATCGATCACGGCGAACACCCAGTGCAAGGGGAGCAGGATCGAAAGCCCTCCAATCACGGCGGGAACCAAGAGCATCAACAGCGATATCGAGCAGTAGAGCCACAGCTTCCCCGGCAGCCAGGCCGCGCGGAGGATCAGTGCCAGCACGGTGATGAAAACGACCAGCACCAGCAGGCGATGGGACCATTCCCAGAACACCAACAGGGTCATCTCCGGCACCAGCCGGCCGAAGGCCAACGGCCAGTCCGGTATCGATGTGCTGGCCCCCGTGACCCGCACGATCTTACCGAAGACGATGACCAGGAACGTCCCGACGGCAGCGATGGTGGAAAGCACTCTCACGGATCGCATGGATTCCTCGCCTTCGACGCGCTCAATATGGGAGATTGTTGTTCTTCCCCCCCGAATCGTACAAGGCTGCTTAGTTCGTGCCGGTGAAGAGCTTTTCCCCGAGCCACCGTTGCTCCAGCCGTCGGCGCTGCGAGTTGGTCTGCGTGTGCGAGCCGCGTTGCGCCAGCAAGTAGTCCAACAACGTGGCGACGGGGACAAACCAGCCGTTCTTCCGCGACAGGCGGGTCATGATCTCTTGAAACCGCGCGTCGAACTTGCCTTCCGGGCGGAATCCCTTGGCGAAGTGAGCATACATGATGCACGCGCCCCCTTCCGCTTCCAGCCGGTCCTGATTGCGTTCGCAGACGCAGCGATTGAATGCGCCGACGTCATGCCCGTCCGACGAGGCAAACATGAAGTTGACGTACGGCCGGGCGGGGTTGCTGTAGGGCATGTAAGGGCAGGCCTTGAGTGTGTTGATGTCCCTGAAGACGAAATTGCGGAAGTACTTGATCTTCTGTTGGCAGAGGTCGCCCCAGAAGTACGGGCTGCCTTCGACGTCCCCAAAATACTTGTTGTGGTTGCGATAGCCGGTGAAGACGTTGTAGACCACCCGCCGCCAGCCGGTGACGCGCTTGCTGCCCCAATACATGACTTCTTCCGCGGTTGTGTGATTGGCAGCAACGGAGGGATCATGATGAAAGACCTCGGCGAAACGTTGCAGCGCCTCGGCGGTCCGTTGGCGTTCCGACCCGTGCCAGGTGGCGCCGTGCCAGCCGATCTCGAAGCCTTTCGCTTGCAGATCCACGAGCCAGCGGCGATAGGCGGGGTCGTCGAGCGTTTGTCCGGGATGTTTGCCACGGAGCGGATCGCCGCTGAAGGCCCAGCACGACCTGGTGGTGCGGAAACCACAATCGGCAAGGAACGAGTACACGGGGCCGACATTTTCGACCGTGCCGCCGTCGGCGTCGTCGAACACCGTGAAAGCGAATTGCTTTCCTTCGGGCCAGGTGACGGACGTGCTCATAGTAGGAAATGCCCGAGTGATCTAATCGGCCTGATGACTGCTGCGCAGCCTGCATGCAGCCCATCGTCGAATCGGCGGCGCCAGCAGGAGCAAACCAATCAAGTCGGTCACGAGCCCGGGGAGTATCAGAAATACACCGGCCACGACAAGTAGCATCTTCTCGGAACGATCGAATCTCCCGTTGGTCGGCGCTGGGAAAGGCGGCGGGGTGTCCAAGCTGTGTGCAACCAATGCCGACCAACGCCACTCATAGTAAAGGATTACGGCCACTCCAAACAATGCCGAAACGACATTCTCCGTCGCCACATAGGGCCAACCGGAGTAGTACCTTGTCCACAACACAAGAAACAAGCTGTCCAGGACCACTATCAGACAAACCGCCAAAACAATTCGCCGGACCATCCCCTTGCTCCTCGTCTGTTCCCCGAAGAAGCCCTGTGCACACAATATACCAAAAATTGCCGGTTATAGCCAGCCCCGCGACCGTTTACAGCCAGGAACAACGCGGCCGGGCAAACCGGCGTTGCTCGGCCGGCGGATAGCGGATAAAATCCGCCTCGTCGCTGCTGGCTTCGTCGCCGGCAGGGTGTGACTGGCAGCCGCCGGGAGACCGCTCATGAAACCGCTCGCGTTTTTGTCAACCGTAGGGGCTTTTATTTTCTCCGCGCTCCTGACCACGCCTTTGCTGGCCCAAATCAAGGAAGGGGCCGTGGTCGACGAATCCACCGGGGTGCTTAACGAAATCATGGCCACGCCGGAACGAGGCATTCCGGCCTCGCTGCTGGCCGACTCCCAGGGCATCGCCATCGTTCCCAACGTGGTCAAGGGTGGGCTGGGCATCGCCATCCGCTTCGGGCGTGGAATCCTCCTGGTGCGCGACGAGGGGGGCGGTTGGCGCCGCCCGCCTTCATTACGCTCACCGGCGGCAGTTTCGGCTGGCAAATCGGCGTCCAGGCCACCGACGTGATCCTCGTCTTCAAGACCCGCAAGAGCCTCGACATGCTCCTCTCCGGCAAGCTTACGCTCGGCGCTGACGCCTCGATCAGCGCGGGACCAATCGGACGCCAGGCCGCGGCAAGCGCCGATGTGACGCTGCGGTCGGCCGTCTTCTCCTACTCGCGGAGCCGCGGCTTGTTCCTGGGAGTCGCCCTGGACGGCACGGTGCTGTTGATCGACGACAAGGCCAACGCCGCCTATTACGGCAACGACGGCAGAGACCTCCTCGATCCCCAGTCCGCAGCATCCCGGTCCGGTGCCGGCTTCTACCGCCCGGCTGCTGGAGCAATTGGCGAAATACACCATGCCGCCGGCGCTCGTGCCGCCGTCGCTACCCGTTCAGCAGCCCGCCGCGGTCCCGGGGCCGATGCAGCGCTGAGCGGCGAAGGCCGAAGTTTACCGTTCGGCCTGGCCCAGCGATCGGTACGCCAGGAGGAACAAGACCAGGAAGACAAGGTCGATCACTACGAAGGGCTTCCACAGCGTGGGGATTCCGCCGGCGAGCCAGTGATAGCCGGCGACGCCGCAATAAGAAACTTTCAGCAGAACGCCGTAGGGGATGAGACCGCGGTTCTCCCGGGGCCGTCGGGCGATGGCCGCGAACATGATCCCGAAGACCACCAAAAGCGCGCCGGGGAACTGGACGTAACCGAAGTGGTTCGGCGGAGTAACCTGGGCGTACTCGAAGATCCGGTCGGCCGCCACGAGGAAGGCCAGACCCAAGAGGCCGTCATACAGGGCCGCCACGAGGAAGAGTCCGGAGACCGTTGTCGTCTTCATTTTCATTTCTCCTTGCTCGGGCCGGATGTGAAAAACCAAGAACGGCGCACCGCCCCGCGCTCCAACGTCACATATCGGCGTACGGCGACGGGGGGCGCATCACGTATCGCGAGCCGTCTTTGCGGGCGGCCCACTTGGTGTCGTCGTCATAGCCGCCGCGGCTGGCCTCGCCGCGCCACTCGGTCTTCTGGTGGTTGTGGTGATGGTACACGTTGCAGGCGTTGCATTTGACCGTCTCGTCCACGTGGGCGCCTTCATAGTCGCCGAAGCGACGGCGGATCTGCCGGAGTTGCTCGACCAGGGCGGCCACTTCCGTTTCGGCCGCCGGGCCGGCCTCTTGGTCTCCCAGGCGGCGATATCGCATGCTGCCGAATGTCTGTAAGGCGTCGTCGATCGCTCGGAGGCACATGTCGTAGCACATCGGCGGTCTCCTTGCCGCGGGTCAGCCGGCCGACAAAGCGGCTTCTTCCCGGCGGCGCAGCTTGTGGATCAGGTCCAGATACTGTCGCTGGCGGTGGGCAAAGGCTTCCTCGTTATACAGGTCGCGGAAGAGGTCGTAAAGGCCGCGCCGCAGCTCTTCGCGCGACATGCCCGAGGGTCTGAAGTTGACATCGAACAGCGTGCACTTGTGCCAGAACGACGCCTCGTCGAGGCGGCCTTCGCGCCATAACCGCTCGAAAAGCGGCGTGCCCGGAAACGGCGTCAACACGGTTACCTGCACCTCCAGCGGTTCGGCCTGGCGGACGAAGCGGCGGATGTCGTCGAAGACGGCTTGCGTGTCGCGGTCCAGCCCGACCATAAAGCACGCATTGACGGTCACGCCGGCATCTTGGATTGTGCGGACGGCGCGGACGTAACCATCGAGGCGATCGGCCTTCCAGCCGGTCGAACTCGATCGCCGCGAGGTTCTCGCGAGACAGGCTCTCCAGTCCGATCAGTAGCTGGTAGCAGCCGGCCGGGCGCAGGGCTTGCACCATCTGGGAATCGTCGGCGATGGAAATATCCGTCTCGGCGAACCAGCGGACTCCCAGCGGGCGGAGCCGCTCGAGCAGTTCGCGGCCCCAGCGGCGATCGACGAACAGATTGTCGTCGGCGAACTCGATGAACGGCCGCTCCCAAATCTCGCCGACGGCCGCGATCTCGCCAAGCACCTGGTCAACCGTTTTCTGGCGGTAGCCCGGCCCCAACAGACGCGACCCGGCACAGAACTCGCAACAGTGCGGACAGCCGCGCGACGTCTGGATCGGGATGCGGTTATAGTTCTCGGGGTCCAACAGGCGGAATCGGGGAACAGGCGACTGCCGCAGATCGTAGAGCGCACCGGCAGCGGCGCGGTAGATGCGCTCCAAGCGGCCGCGGCTGAGGTCTTCAATCACCCGCGGCCACAAGGGCTCGGCCTCGCCCAGCACCGCCGCGTCGGCATGTTGCAACGCCTCTTGCGGCAGCGCAGTGACGTGCGGCCCGCCCACGATCACCTTCGTCCCGTGGGCCCGAAACGAGTCGGCCAATGCGTAGGCCTCGCCGATCTGGGCTGAGTACGAGGAGATCGCGACGGCGTCGAAAGCAGGCAACCTCTGAAGGTTCAGGTCGGCGATATGTGGAATCTCGACGTACTCGATATCGACGTCTTCGGGCGTCAGAGCCGCCAAAGTCAGCAGAGACAGGCTGGGCAGCGAAGCGACGACGTGCCCGCGGGCGACGAACTGCGGCAAGGTCACACCCAGCCAGGCAAGTTCCGGATCGATGACTCGGACTCCGCTCATGGCCAGCAAGCCGAGCCGCATGGATCATCCCCCCGTAACCGCCAGCCGCCACCAGGCCCAGGCCTGGATCGCCAAGGCCGCCAGAACGCAGGATGCGGGCAGCGGGAAGAGGAGTTTCAGCGGCCGGCGCCAAGCGGCGGCCAGGCAGACCGCCGGCATGAGCAAACCGCCGGCGATCATGGCGACCGATCCGGCGACAATGGCCCACGCCGGCAACAAGTCGAGCGCCCGCGTCGATAAGCCGTAGAGCACATTGATCATTCCCAGGGCGAAGGCGGCGACGTGCGCCAGACGTAGGGCCTGGCGCTCGAAGCTGCCGTATCCGCCTGCCCAATCGCGCGATTCGGCCCGCAGTCCGAAGGCCATGCCGAGCAGCGCGCCCAGGATCATTCCCCCCCAGCCGGCCAAGACATTGAAGTCGTGCATCATCGTCTCGAACTTCCCGGAGCTTACGCCGAGTCTATCGGACGACCAAGGCTGCGACAAGGGGCAGGCGAACGAATCGATGCCCCGGGTTCGATCACGCGGATCAATTGCCACTGTTGACGCTTGCGGCCGGCGGTTGGTCAACCGGGCCGAGCGGACCGAGATTTTGCGGGTCGGTGAACCGACCGTACAAGTGCGGGCGGCGCAGCAGGAAGGTCACTTCGCGCAGGTCGGTGCCGTTCCACATGCGATAGCCGTCGTCGGCCGGAAGCGTGGCGTAGATGAACTCCCGATCACCTTCGTTCCACGCCAGGATGTCTCCCTTGCGGTCGATGATACAACTGCCCTGGACGTCGTTCCGAGCTATCGCCATGCATACCTGGTTGTCGATCGCCCGGGTGCGCATGACCGCCTTCCAGCGGCTCTCGTTGTAGATCGGCTGACCAATCGAGAAGCGATCGGCACGGAGGTCGCCCATGATCGGCATGCAGATGATTTCGGCCCCGCCCAGGGCCAACATGCGGGACGACTCGCTAAGCATCGTATCCATGCAGATCAGGCAGCCGATGCGTCCGAGGGGCGTGGGGAACACCGGGAACCGGTCGCCCGGCGTGAGGCCCGTGTTGTCTTCACCAGTGGCCAGGTGCACTTTATGGTACACTCCTTGCACCTTTCCCTCGGCTGAGATCAGCACGGCGCTATTGTAGACCGCCTTGTCGTCGCGCTCTTTGAGGCCCAGCACCAGGCAGACCCGGTTTTGGCGGGCGATTTCCTCGAACGGTCGCGTGGCGGGGCCAGGCACGGTCACGGCCCCTTCCCGCAGCCCTTTGCCGCCAATCACCGTCTCGGGCGTGACGATCAATTGCGGTTTCTCCGCGCAGGCCGCCCACAGCAGGCTCCCCCACAGATCGACGCTGGCGGCCACGTCCTTGGGCAGGTCGAGGCCGTCGCTGAGCCGACGCATGGCAATCCGCTGTGGGGTCTGCCGAGTGGCAGTGGCGATGCAGATTTTCACCGGCTTCCGCTCGGGAAGTACAACCGGCTCGATCTTCGGCGGCGTCCAGCGCGAGCTGCCGCGGTCCGACCAAAGGAACGTGTAGCGAACCGTCAGGCAGGTGGCCTCCGCAGGCGCCTTCACGCAACATTCCAACTCGATCGTGTCGTCCGAGAGTCGCTTGGGCAAGAGATAGTTCATGGGCCTGGAGGCCGGGGCCGACTGCTTGTTTCCCCAATTGTCCCATAGCACCTGGCCCACCAGAGTGTCGCGCGGATAAGCCAGGTCGTGAGCCTTCACTTCGGTACGGATGCGGTAGGCCTGATTGCCGTTAACGTTGGCAAAGTGAAATTGCCACCCGCCGGCGCAGGTCGGCGTGCCGTTGGCCTCGATGACCACGTCCCCCGTTTCCGTGCGGGAAGTCTTCGGCGCGGCTTCGGCACGCGGGGCCCATGGCTCCACCTGTTCCAGCTTGATCCCGGCCTTCTCCGCTTCGGCCGGCTCCACCGCACGGACGGCACAGCAGAAAGAGAACGCAACAACGGGAACGAGAAACGCCCAACACCACGTCAAGCCGGGGCTGGGTGTACAAACGCGAGTTGGTGAGGCATGGCTCATGGCAAGGCTCCGAGGAAGTTCGAGGCTCCGAATCCGACCGGCGACCGCGATCGGACCAAGACACTATCGTATCGCGCCGACGACCCCCGCGTCTACGGCCGCGCGACAAGGGGCGCGGCAACAGACCGACCGCGCTTGACACTGATCGCCCAGCCGCTAGATTGTGGGCATGAAGCCCGCCAATCGGAAGGCGCCTTTTTCCCGACAATGGCGGATTGTTAGACAAACGGCCCGTCGGCTCGACTCCTATCTTGTTGGGGCGTCTTGTCCTTTTTTGCAGGGAGCATTTTCATGAAAAGAGCGACGTTCCTCCTGTTGGCCTTGGCACTTCTCTCCCCGGCCGTCCTGGGCCAGTCAAAATATGAGAAGCCGCCAAAGGAAATCCTCGATGTTCTGCATGCGCCGCTGCCTCCGATTCCGTCGCTAAGTCCGACGCACGACGCGATCGTGTTCGCTCAACCGCTGCGTTATCCGCCGATTTCCGACCTGGCGGAGCCGATGTTGCGTCTGGCCGGGATTCGGATCAACCCGCGCACCAATGCCGAACGCAGCTATCCCAACAGCTTCACTGAGCTAACGCTGAAGAAACTCCCCGACGGCGCCGCGACGTCGATCAGCCTGCCCGGCAAAGTCCGAGCCGGGTATCCGGATTGGAATGCCAACGGCACGGCGTTTGCCCTTACCAACGAGACCGCAGACCGGGTCGAGTTGTGGGTGGTTGACGTTTCCACAGGCAAGCCAAGGCTGATTCCGGGGCTGCGGATCAATCCGCTTCTGCAATGGGCGATTCAGTGGATGCCGGACCAGAAGACGCTGCTGGTGAAGGTCGTGCCCAGCCAGCGGGTGCGCTGCCGGAGCCGCCGGCCGTTCCCCCCGGACCGAAAATCCAGGAAAGCTCGCCCGGCGCGGTGCCCAGCAGCACCTATGAAACCCGCGACGTCTTGAAGACTCCTTACGACGCCGATCTTTTCGACTACTATGCCACCTCCCAATTGGCATTGGTGGATTCCGTTTCGGGCGAAGCGACCTTGATCGGCAAGCCGGCCGTTTTCGGCCAGGTCGATGCGGCGCTGGGGGGCGCTATTTGTTGGTCGAACGGATTCACCGGCCGTATTCGTATCTCTGCGCGTACGAGCGGTTTCCCAGGGAAGTTGAAGTGTGGACGACCGGCGGCGAACTGGTGGAAACGCTGGCCAGCGTGCCGCTGGCCGACCAGGTACCGATTGACGGCGTGCCCACAGGTCCGCGCGACCATGTCTGGCGACGCACGCAGCCGGCCACGGTCATTTGGGCCGAAGCGCTCGACGGAGGCGATCCCAACACCAAGGCGGCGCATCGCGACCGGGTGCTGATGAAACCCATCGGCCGAACGGCCACCGAGGTCTGCAAGTTGGAGCATCGATACGCCGGCTTACAGTCGATCGAAAGCGGAGGGTTGGCGCTCGTCTCGGAATACGACCGCGATCGACGCTGGCGGCGCACGTTCATCATCAACGCGGATGATCCCAGCCAGCCCGCCCGGCTGTTGTGGGACATGAGCGCGAACGAGAAGTACAAAAATCCGGGATTTCCCATTTACCGGCCCTTGCCCAACGGTTCCTGGGCAGTGATGCGGCACAACGACTGCATCTATCTGCAAGGCACGGGAGCTTCTCCCGAAGGCGATCGCCCGTTCATCGACGAGTTGAACTTGAACACGCTCAAGACGCAGCGGCTTTTCCACTGCGATCGTTCGGCCTACGAGTTCTACCTCGATGGTTTCAACCCGGTCGAGCGGACGTTCGTCACTCGACGGGAGTCACCCGCCGATCCCCCCAATTTCTTCATTCGCACGCTGGCCAAGACGCCCCTGACGGCCGTGCCCGAAGGAGAAGCATCTTGGGCTTCCGCTGCGCGGGCAATTACGCACTTTGCCGATCCCACGCCCGTATTGCGCGGCATTACCAAGCGTATCGTTACTTATACCCGGGCCGACGGCGTGCCGCTTTCGTTCATTCTCTACTTGCCCCCGGGCTACAAGCCGGGCACGCAACTGCCCACGATCGTTGACGCCTATCCGTTGGACTACGCGGAGAAGGAAGTGGCCGGCCAGATCGAGGGGACTTCCCAACGGTTCACGACGATCGGCGGCGCATCGTCGCTTTTCCTCGTGCTTCACGGATACGCCGTATTGTACAATACGGCCATGCCGGTGGTGGGCCCCCCGGGGACGGCGTACGACACGTTTATCGAGCAGATTGTCGCCAACGCCAAGGCGGCCATCCAGAAGGCGGTCGAATTGGGCGTGACCGATCCCGAGCGGGTGGGCGTGATGGGCCACAGCCACGGTGCGCTGATGACGGCCAACCTCCTGGCGCACTGCGACCTGTTTCGGGCGGGCGTCGCCCGCAGCGGCGCCTACAACCACACCATGCGCCCCTTCGGATTCCAAAACGAACATCGCACGCTGTGGCAAGCCCGCGAAGTCTATGTTCGACTGTCGCCCGTCCTGCAGGCCGACAAAATCAACAAGCCCTTGCTCTTGATCCACGGTGAACTGGATCAAAATCCGGGCACCGTCCCCTTGCAGTCGGAAAAACTCTTCGAGGCGCTTTGGGGACTCGACGGCACGGTCCGCCTGGTTGTCCTGCCTTACGAGAGCCATGGTTACGTGGCCGAAGAGTCCACCGAGCACGTGCTCTATGAGATGGTCACGTGGTTTGACCGCTACGTGAAAGCCGCACCACCGCGGGAGCATCAGCCGGCAGCCGCCACGCCGTAACGTGCCGTCAAGACGCTCTTTCGACGGCCCGGCGGCATCCGGCAGGATCCGAGTTTCAAGGAGCGGCGCCCGGCGCCGATTTCGTGCCTCACTGCGGCGGTGCGGTGCGCGGCGTGGCACTGGCTGGAAGCGGTCCGACGTAGCAGTTCGAGACGATGACGTCGTCCAGATAGAACGTGCTGCCTTTATTGGACGAGCCGTGAGCGAAGTCGCCCAACAGGAGTTGGTCGTAGGAAGTGGCATACGAAAGATCATAGCTGAGCGCGGCCGTGTTCTTCACGCCGTCGATCCAACATTCCATCATGGTCTGCGACGTAATCGGCCCCAGATGGATCTCGATGCAATGCCACTGGTTTTCTGAAAGTGCCGGCCCCGCGGCAAAAGCGGAGGTTCCATGCCAATTCCCCTGCAACTCCAGCTCGACCTTGCCGTTCATCAACGTTACCCGGGCAAAACAGGCTCCATTGTCGTACGTTCCGAAAGTGCCGGGGAGTATGGACATTAGCCGAGTCAGGGGATTCGCGGCCTCGAAGCCGGTTGGGATAAACACGTAGAACCGGACGTAGAGGTCCCCGAAGGGAATAGAGGGATTCTTGAAGTCGGAGCTGAAGTTCTTTGTCAGGTAGTGCTGCGCGATCCGCCTGGCGGCACTGACGATTTTGAGACTCTTGCGCCCGATGCCGACTGGTCCGTACTGGTATCGAGATTGTTGCCGCCGGACTGGCCGCTCACGCCGCTCCATGCGCCTCCCGGGGCTGTCCAACTCTCGAAATCGTCCTGGAAATAGGTGAGCGGCGTCGGCGTCTGGACCGTCTGCCCCTTGGAACTGGTGGCGCTGCCGGCCAATCCTGCGCCATTGACAGCTTTCACGCTGAAAAAGTACGTTTGGCCCGCGGTCAGGTTCAAACCGGTCTTCGTGTAGGCCGTGACGTTCGGAATCGACGTCCAATCGACAACGTCCGCTCCGCCCGGCGTGGTGCCAATGGCGTATTGGTAGGGGCGGATTCCGCTTTCGGGATCGGTGCTTGGGTCCCAGTTTGCCGCGAGCCAGGCCGTGGAAGGAGTTGTCGCCGCGCCTGCGCCGGTTCCACCCCGCACGGCCGGCGGCGCGGTGGGCGACGTCGTCTCGGCGGCATTGGGCAGAAGCGGAAATGCCCCGTTGCTGTAATCGACGAGGATTTGCCCGAACCAGCTTTGTTTCGTGTCGCGCGGTTGGTCGTGGTGCGCATCGGCTCGACCAAAATCCAAGTGTCCGTAAATGGCATCGGCGTAGCACGAATCGGCCGCCGCCGTGGTTCCCACCTCGGCGAACCGATCGTCGGGATCGAAAACCGCCAGATAGACTTTTGCGGCAATCGCGTCGTACTTCAAGTTGACCCAATATGTCTTTCCGGGAACAACCTTGATTTGCGTGGGACTGAACGTCGTGGCATGCCCGGGATCTTTGCAGCTATGGGCACGAAGGTACGGCCCTTTTCCATCGTCATTGACGTTCTGCATGACGACAAACGTCTTTTGGCCCCACATGATGATCGTGTCGTATTGATTCGTGTTCCTGACCGTCGTCTCCGTGGTGTAGTAACAAGCGATGGTGATGTTCGGATGTCCGGGGCCGGGAAGGGCAAGCGACGCAAAATGTTTGGCATTATTGCAGTTGTACATCCAGGTGCGGGTGCTGCCCGTGCCCGGGTAGGTTGTCCCGCCGACGACCACCGGCGCCGGCAAGTCCTTTGCATACTTCCCGGAAATCCGAAGATCGGCGCCGTTGGAAAGGCTCCAGTCCTTTCCGCCGGGATGGCTGGAGTCGTTCATGAGGGTCGGCGTAAGCGGATCGCCGGCACTGCCGCTTTCCATGCTCTGATAGACGTTGACAGGAGTGGCCGCGAAGACTTCCGCATGAAACGCGAGCACAACCAGAGACGCCGCCCAGAGGCTTGTCAACGATCTGTTTTCCACCGACAACCGACGGAATTGCGGAGGGGTTCTCATGACGTCTGGCTCCCGGGAATGTGTTTTTCGGCGATCAACGGCATCGGGAGCGTTCGGCAACGAACAATTACCGCCGCTCCGCCAATCTCGCCCCTGGCAAGGATCACCGAATTATTGGGACCTGGGCAAGAAAGACGTTGACGTAGCCGGCATTGATGGTCCTCGACTCGGTGTCCGTCGCGGGTATCGCTTGTTGCGCTCAGAGTTCTTTACCCCATCTCCTCTTGGGAGTTGGTCGGGCGCTGAATTGGGGATACCAGCCGCCGAGGGCCGTCGCCTTTTCTTTATCGACGTGGAGGCTGAGCATCGCCACGAGCTTCTCTCGATCGAACGGCTTGACGAGATAATCCGAGGCGCCGGCGTGAATGGCCATGGCCATGTGCTCCTTTTCACCCTCGGTGGCGATCATGATCAGAGGCACGTTGGAGCCCGTCGCGAATCTCCTTGACCACCTCCAGCCCGCCCTTGTTGGGCATGCTCCAGTCGCTCAGCACCAGGTCGAACTCGCCCGCCTTGAACAGCGCGATAGCCTCCGCGCCGTCGGCCGCCTCGACCGGAGATGTTACGCCGACCTCTTCCAAGAGACTGCGAATGATCCTTCGCATCATACTCGAATCGTCGGCAAGCAGAACCTTTAAGCTCATTGTGGGCAACCCTAGCTGCAAAAACCCGCACAAACACGGAACCCTGATATAAAAAGCTAGTTTGGGCATCGCCAATGTCAAACTCCACGCGGCGATATTGAGAGCCGCGGGGAAACCGATGCGGGCCGGCCCGCTAGTTCGAGTGATTATCCAACTCGCACAGGCGGGGATATGGGCAGAAATCGCCGTCGGAAGTCCTGTTGTAGCGACTGTACCGTTTGCGACTGCCCGACAGCCCTTTCGTCCAAAGTGTTAGCAGACGTGCTTTTGATGCTCCAGCCGGGCAACGCCCGCCGCGCCGATGTAACCCGCATCGCCGCCAAGTGTGGCGAAGTCGATGACGGTATTCTCGACCAAAACGGGGAATGCTTGCCGGGCAATCTCCTGCTTGATCCAACCCAAGAACTCCCGGCCGAGAGGCGTTTCGTTGCCGCCGAACGTCATGGCCCCGCCGAGCAGGACTCCATTCGGATCAACGGTGTGCATGAGGTTCACAATGCCCACGGCCAAATGCCGGGCGGTTTCGGCGATGAGATCCCGCGAGAGCTCGTCGCCCGCTTCGGCCTCCTCGGCCAAGACCTTGGGCGTCAGCTCGTGTTGTTGGGCAATCCGGCGCAGCAGCGAACTGGGTCGCCCCGCGCAGGGCCTCGTTGGTGCGCTTGACGACCGCCGTCGCGCTGGCGTAGGCCTCGAGGTGCCCCAGTTGCCCGCAAGGACATGGCCGGGCGCGGTCTGAGCAGTCGATGATCATGTGGCCGCATTCCGCGCCGCAGCCATTTTCGCCGTCGATCAAGAGGTCGCCGATAATGATGCCGCAGCCGATGCCCGTGCCCAACGTGAAGAACACCATGCTGTGAAAATCGCGGCCGGAACCGACCCAGAACTCGCCATACGCGGCCGCGTTGGCGTCGTTGACCAGCGTGACCGGCAGACGGCAATGCGCCTGGACGCGATCGCGCAGCGGGAACTTGTCCCAGCCCTTGAAGTTCGCCATCGTCACCAGCACTCCGGCGCCGATGTCCATTGCGCCGGGCGAGCCGAGCCCCACGCGCGCCACGGCGGCCGGCGTCAATCCGGCCTTGCGGATCGCCTCGAGGGCGGCTTGGCCCATGCGGCGGGCGGCATCTTCCGGCCCTTTGTCCGACTCGGTCGGAATCGTCAGCCACGACAACGGCCGGCCCAGATCGTCGACCACGCCGGCCTTGATGTTCGTGCCGCCGAGGTCGATGCCGACAAAAAAGGGAGCCTGGGCTTTCTCTCGCGAAATGAAGGTGCTGGTCTCAGGCATGGTTGGTTCACGCAATAGGGTTGAGGCGGGCGTGGGCGCCAGAAAAACGCCATCATATCGTTCGGCGGCGGCGCAAGCAACCGCCTCTTCGCCGCGCGGCCCCGGTTGTTCGCCACGCCGAAACTTTTTATACTGGGCTCCTTCAGAACAGGTGCGTCATGGCGGAAACACGCTGCTTTATCGCGGCCCGAGAGGCCAAGGCGCCCTTCTTCGTGGGCATCGACCTCGGCGGCACCAACATCAAGGTCGGCGTGGTCGACGACCTCGGCCGGCCGCTCTCCTGGCTGAGCATTCCCACCAAGGTCGAGCAAGGCCCGGAAGACGCCGCCCGGCGGATGGGCGAGCCGTCCATCGCGAGGTGAGCCGAAGCCGGGCTGCAACGGGCCGCCATCGCCCGCGTCGGCCTTGGCTCGCCCGGCGGAATGGATATCCCCGCCGGCATGCTGCTGACGCCCATCAACCTGAAGGGCTGGGACAACTTTCCGCATCCGCGATCGGGTGAGCCATCATTGCGGCCTGCCGGTGATCGTTCGAGAACGACGCCAACGCCGCCGCCTACGGCGAATACTGGGTCGGTTCGGGCCGCGACTTCCAGAGCATGGTTCTCTTCACGCTGGGCACGGGCATCGGTTGCGGCATCATCATCGGCGACCTCGTGGTCCAGGGCGCCCACAGCCACGGCGGCGAGTCGGGCCACGTCATCATCGACATCGGCCCGCGAAGATGCCCGCCGTGCGGCTGCGGCCGCCACGGCCACCTGGAGTCGTATGCCAGCGCCACCGGCGTCATCCGCCACACGCAGGAAATCCTCCGCACCGGTCGACCGAGCTCGCTCTGATCAAACGCATGGCCCAGGGCGCGGAACTAACGCCCAAACTGATTGCCGAGGAAGCCGAAGCGGGCGACGAGCTGTCGCTGGAGATTGTCTTCGAGACCGCCCGATACATGGGCCATCGGCACGATCAACATGCTGGTGACCGTTTATCCGGCCGCGGTGCTGTTGGGCGGGGCGATGACGTTTGGCGGCGCCGAGAGCGAGCTGGGCCGCCGTTTTCTGCGAGGGTCCGAGAGGAGGTCGTCGGACTGATGCCGCCTGGCGTGTGCAAGACGCCGCACATCGACTTTGCCAGCCTCGGCGGCGATGCCGGCTATCATCGGCGCCGCAGGCGTGGCCCGGCTGGAATACCTGAAACAAGGCTGCTCGTCATGACGCCGGCACGCCCGCCAACCGGACGTACTCGGGCAGCGGCCCCACCAGCGGCTTGAGATACTCGATGCACGCCGGCGTGACAAAGTTCGCCTTCGGCGTTGATGTACTCGTCGGGCATCGGCTTGGCGCCCCAGGCCACCTCGGCCAGCGGCGCCGTGCCCAGCGACCAGCGATACGGATCGCTCGACTCGCGGACGATGCTGACCATCACGCCCGACGCGCCTTCGGCGGCCAACTCCACGGCCCGGCGACCGCAGGCGTACGCCTCTTCCACGTCGCCCGGACAGACGCGGTCGGCGGCGCACATCTGCAGCGACTCGCACACCTGGAACTCGCCCCGCCAGCCGAAGGCCGCGTGAATCATGCGGTGCAACATCATCGCTGCGCTCGTGCCGCCCATCGCGCCGAACTCGACGTTCGAGAACTTGTCGGTGATCTTCGAGGCGCTGATCGGCGTGCCATCGGCGTAGCAAACGCCCTCGCCGCAGACGATGCTGCACCAGCCGTAGCGGTCGTAACAACTTTTTACGTCGGCCAGGAACCGGTCGGGATCGAACGGCCGCTCCGGCAGCAGAATAATGTGCGGGGCGTCGTCCGCGGCCGCTTTGGCCAGGGCCGCGGCCGCCGGCAGCCAGCCGGCCGACCGGCCCACGGTCTGGAAAATCACGTATTGATCGACGTATTTCATGTCGCGGGCCAACATGCCGGCCTGCTTGACCGACAGGGCCACGTAGCGTGCCGCGCTGCCGAATCCCGGCGTGTGGTCGGTGCCGCAAAGGTCGTTGTCGACCGTCTTCGGCACGCCCACGCCGATCAGCTCGTAGCCCTGCCCGCGGCAATACTCCTCCACGCGATGGATCGTGTCCATCGTATCGTTGCCGCCGATCAGGAAGAAGTAGCGGACATCGTGCCGCTGGAGCATCTCGAGGATTTGGGGGAAGTCGGCGTCCTTGAGCTTGTGGCGGCAACTTCCCAACGCCGAGCTGGGCGTCGTGCGGAGGGTCTCGATGGTCGCCGGGTTCTCGCGGCCCAGGTCGATCACCTCGCCCCGCATGAATCCTTCGATGCCGAACCGCATCCCCAGCGTATGGCTGATGGCCTTCCGGGCCGAGCACTCGTGAATGATCCCGCAGAGGCTGGCATTGATCACGCTGGTCGGGCCGCCGCTTTGTCCGATGATGGCATTGCCGTGGAGCATGCGATCGTCCCTCGAACGGAATCTAAATGTGGGACGCGGCAAGATGCCGCGTCTACCTAGAATTGTGCCGTCCACACCAACAGGTTGCGGAAGAACCGGGCGTACCAGTTGCCGACCTCGATTGAACCCGCCGGCGACTTCCTGCATGACCCGCCGGTCGCCCCAGTCGACCAGCCCGCCGACCCAGTGCGGCGCCACGTCGGTGGCCAGCGCCGCCGTGCGGCCCCGGCCGTGCCGCCCGACGACCAGCAAGCGGCAACTCTTTGCCGCGGTGGAACTCGAACTTGTCCGCCCGCCTCCGGCGGACGGCAAACGGCACGGCGGTCAAGAGCGTTTCCGCGCCGGCTTGGCCGTCGATGACGTTCAAGCCGCCGATTCCCGGCGGCTGGTCCCACGGCAATCCTTCCAGAATCGGATGCTCGGCCACCTTGTGGATCAGGCAGGGCTGGGCACAATTGCGGCGATCGTCGGCCTGCTGCATCGCCACGGGCAGGACATCGGCCAGCGGCGACTGGTGATATTCTCCCGCCCGGCCGAAAAAACTCTCCCAGCCGCCGAGCATCACCAGCCCCGAGCCCCGCTCGACGCAGTCGGCCACGGCCGTCATGGCCGCCGCGCCGAACCGGCCGGCCGGGTAATCGCTCACCACGTAGAGCGCATAAGGCTCTGACAGTAAAGTCGGCCGGCGGCGGCTCGTCGCTGCGGCACATGGTCGAACGCCAAGCCCGTCGTGGAGCATGATCGCGGCCAGATAGCTGGCCGCGCCCGACCAGGCGAGCCGTCGCCCAGGTAGCAAATCTTCGCACGCATCACGGCTTCTTCGTGAACAGCGGCGTGATATTGTCTGCGGGTGAGTAGAAATGGAACTCCAACTCGCGGAGATACTCGATCGGTCCCACGTTGCGCTGAATCGACACGACCGACTCGATCTGCTCCTGGCTGGCATAGGCCACGAATCGCTTGGAGCTTGGTTTCGAGCATGGCCGGCGGCGTTTCGATGCGGATCTGCGGCGGTTGGGGAAAATCGCAGTAGACAGGCGAACTCGTACACCTTGGGCACCTCGGCGATCGGCGGGCCCAGCTCGGGCCAAATATTGCCCTGGGCATGAAACAAGCTGATCAGCATCTCCTCGTGGACGATCTGATGGTCGGGGTGCAGGTCGGCGCTGGTGGGCAGGAAAACCCGGTTGGGGCGAACCTGCCGCAACGCATAGGTAATGGCGTTTTGCATCCCGCCGGCCCCTTCGATCTCCGTCGGCGCGCCGATGGTGGTGAAATGCCGCCCGCGGTAGGCGTTCAAGTTGCAGTCGGGACATTCGATGAACCGCAGCCGGTCCAGCGGCAGGCCGAGAATCTGGTAGGACTTCTCCGCTTCCGCGGCGGCGGATCTTGGTAATGTTGCGCCGCTGCTCGAAGCGGCAATAGCCCATCCGCCCGTCGGTGACCACCACCGCGTGGACCTGGGCCCCTTCGGCCAAACCGGCCTGAAACGTCAGTCCGGCGCCGATCACCACGTCGTCGTCGTGCGGCGAGACGAACATCCAGCACTCGGCCGGACCGCGCCAATCGCCGAACAACTCGGCCATGTTTCGCCGTTCTCTTGACATAGCCCTTCGGGCGTGCGGCGGGCTATACGTAATGTTGGCAGTCAACTCTTCGGTTCCTCTCATTGTGGTACTCCTCACGCTCCGCTGTGAGGACGGTTGCGGCCATAACCTCAGCGGACGTGCGGCGTACATTCGGCAATCACGCCGCGACGAACTCGTTGCCGATCTTGCGGGCCCGCTCGGCCTTGTCGAGGTTGATCCCCAGCGCCACGCCCACCTGGACCAGGATGTTCCAGCCGGCCAGCAATTGCAGCACCGTGTCGTAGCCTTCCACCCGCGGAATGCGGATCGTCGGCAAGCGGCGTCTCCTCCGCCGCCACCGCAATCACGGTCATGCCCACGCCGTCGACCAGCGTGGTCTGGAACTTCTCGATCTCGGCGGGAAACGGATCGATCGACCACCACCACCTCCTCGGGCTGCATGATCTCTTCGATGCCGTGAACCGCGTACGTCCCTTCCAGGTAGTCGCTCTTCTTGTGCGTGATCTCGTTCGTCTTCAGCGTCAGTTCCTCGGCCACCCCGTTGTTGCGGCCGGCAAAGTAGATCACCGGCGCCTGGGCCATCTTCTCGCACCAGCCGCGGGTCCAACTCGGTCTCCAACACCTCCTGCGCCTTCTCGGCGGCCAGCTGCTGGTTGGCCGCCATGGGCGAGCCCTCTCCCAGGGCAGCAGCAGCGACCGGTAGAACAGCGCCTGCTCGACCACGCTCTTCGTGGCGGCCACGGCGTCTTCCTTGCCGCAGCCGAAGCGTGTAGCACCGCGAGGTGACGGTTTCCAACATGCACGGGCTGTTGGCCGACAGCCCGAAGCGCTTCGCGTGGCCCTGCTTGCCGAGCTGGCTGAACAGCGAGATCAACTCCTTGGTCTTGCCGCTGTTGCTGGCCCCGAAGACCGCGAAATCGGCGCAGATCGTACTCGTGGGCCTGCCGGCGCCTTCGGTGAAAACGCTGCAGCGGGATTCCCAATCGCAGGACCTCGCAGATCAGGTTCTTGGCCGGGAAGATCCGGCTGGAACCCTCGCCGGTGAGGAACAATCTGCCCGCGTCACGGATCATTTGGGCCGCGTCGCCGGCACAATCAAAGTCGAACTGCCCGACGATCCGCGGCGTTTCGAGCATTTCGCGAACCAGGGCAAAGCGGTTGTATTTGGGATCTCGGAGATTCATCAACGTGGTCCTCACGAACACTCCGGCAAAGGCCGGGGCACGAAAACCTCCCAATATAGCCCGAGCCGCGGGGCGTAACAAGACGCGAATTGACACACCACCCGTAAGGGGCAATGTGTTCGCCAGCAACACTTTTCGGGATGAAAATGAGGACAGGCACCGCAACTGATAGTGGTTCGGATCGAGCAATGATAAAGGCCGTTGCGGAGCCAGTCCCCGTTTTCATCAGGCCGGCCCCGCCCCATCCCAAAAATCCGTGCAAGTTGCGATTGTGTCGAATCGCGGTTCCGGCGACAATGCCGCCTCCTCAGTAAGTCTACGCCGACTCACAGCGAACCGAAACGAGCGAAAGGACTTCGCTCATCGACCAGGAGGGAACCGATGGTCACTCTACAGGCGGCCCTGGCGGCCATGATGTTGTCGGCCACAGGTCAAACGGTGTTGTTGGACTTCTACGGCGATCATTGCAGCCACTGCAAGGCCATGCAGCCGACAGTCCAGGCGCTGATCGACGCGGGTTATCCCGTGCAACGCGTCAACGTCGAAAAAAAGGAGAATCAAGCCCTGGTGGCTCAGTGCCACGTCGGGCCGATCCCATGCTTCGTGATGGTGGTCGACGGAAAGGAAGTTGACCGCGTCGTGGGCGGAACCAGCACCTATCGCCTCGAGCGAGATGTGCAAACTGGGGCGGGCGTCGGCCCAACCCAATACTTCGCCCGCGATGTTGGCTGATCAGGCTCCGCCGCAACGTTGGGATGGCAGTTCTGCTGCCACCGCTGCCTGGACGCAGAGGGGCGGCAGTGCATCTACTGCCCCAACGCAGGTGCCCTTGCCGCCGGCTACAGCCGCCGGCGGCGCAAGCGATTCGGCCTTGCTTGCGGCCACCGTGCGATTGCGGGTCGCCGACCCCAACGGCCGATCCTGCGGCACCGGCACGATCATTGACTCTCGCAGCGGCGAAGCGCTGATCCTGACTTGCGGCCATATCTTCCGCGATTCGCAGGGCAAGGGACAAATCACGGTCGACCTGTTCAGCGGGAATGCCCCGCAGACGATTCCCGGCCGGTTGCTCTCCTATGACGTAAACCAGGACGTGGGACTGGTGGCCATCCGCACGCCGGCTCCCGTGGCCGTCGCCCGGGTCGCTCCGTTGGGCTACCGCATCGATCCCGGGGTGCCGGTGGTGAGCGTGGGCTGCAACAACGGCGATCCGCCCACCGCGCGGCATAGCCAGGTGACAGCTTTGGACAAGTTCGAAGGTCCGGCAAACCTGTCCGGGCCGTCCAATCTCGAGGTGACGGGACAGCCGGTCGAAGGCCGCAGCGGCGGCGGGCTGTTCTCCCGCGAGGGATACGTCATCGGCGTGTGCAACGCCGCCGATCCGAGCGACAAAGAGGGCGTTTTCGCCGGCCTCGGCTCGATCTATGCCGAACTCGACCGCTCCAGGCTCGCGTTCGTCTACAAATCGCCCAGCGGCAGCCCGACGGTATTGTCCGAGGCGGCAGGGCCGACGGCGCTGGCCATCGCCAACACCGTGCCGCCGGCGCCGCCGAGAATGCCGACGGACGCCCGGCCGGGCCTTGCCGCTCACGAGCAGGCGGCCTTCGACGAAATCCAACGTCACTTGAAGGAGGGCGCGGAAGTGGTCTGCGTCATCCGCTCGCGCGAGAATCCCAACGCCAAGAGCGAAGTGATCATGCTCGACCACGCCTCGCCGGAGTTCATCAAGGCGCTTCCTTGAATTCTCGGCCGGCCGACAGGCCGTATCCCACGTCGCTCGAAATTCCCGCCCCGCGGACGAAGCTGCTGGAGTGGTCGGCCGATGACCGGGCCGACAAGGCAACTGACGCTGGCTGGCGACCGGAAGCCACGCCCGCAGAACGTTAAAGCGAACGTCGTCACGGTGGCTCAGTAATCCGTTTAGCCGCAAGCCGTCAATAATCCGTTTAGCCGCGAGCCGAAGGCCAGTGGCGCGATGTTACACGGCCGCCCCGACATGCCTCTCAATAATCCCCCGTCAGCTTGTCGTAGAAGTCGACGTAATTGTCGCGGGCTTCGCCGGCTCGGGCGGCAATGGCGCTAGCGGGGGTGCTCGTTCCGCTGGCCCGTAATGATGTATTGCGGGTACGGCCCCCATTCCACCCCTCGGCTCAGCGGCAGCAACTGCTCTTGGATCACTTGATAAATGGGCCGGATGTGGAACTTCGGGTTGCGTAGAAAGCCGATCAGAAGTTCCATGGGGCAGTTGCCGGCGCCGCGGCCGAGGCCCGCCATCGAGGCGTCAACCCGGTTCGCGCCGTGGATGATCGCCTCGATCGTGTTGGCGAACGCCAACTGCTGATTGTTATGGGCGTGAATGCCCACCTCCTTGCCCGTGTCCCTGCCGAAGGCCTGGTATTTCTTCACCAACAACTCGACCTGCTCGGCATAGAGCGCGCCGTAGCTGTCGACCACGACGATCACGCTGACCGGCGTCTGGGCGATCACTTCCAACGCCTGATCGAGTTCGATTTCGGAAACCGTGGAGACGGCCATCAGGTTGGCCGACACTTCATAACCCTTGTCGGCCGCGTCTTTGATCATGTCGACGGCCTCCGGCACCTGGTTGGCATAGAAGGCCACGCGGATCATGTCCAGCACGCTCTCTTGCTTGGGCAGGATGTCGGTGTGCCAGTCCGACTTGCCGGCGTCGGCCATGGCGGCCAGCTTCAACGGAGTGCGATTGTCGCCGACGATCCGCCGGATGTCATCCTCGTCGCAAAACTTCCATGCCCCGCATTTGTCGCTGGCAAAGAGCCGCTTCGAGGCCTTGTAGCCGACCTCCATGTAGTCGATGCCCGCCGCGACACACGCCTCGTAGACGGCCTTGGCGAAACCGTCTTCAAAAATGTGATCGTTGATCAGCCCTCCATCGCGGATCGTGCAGTCGAGGACCTTTAACGCGGGGCGATAGGTAATCCACGGGGCAGTCACTTGCGGCTCCTTGCTTGCTCGATAGGGGAAAGTCGGGCGCCCCCGCCGCTTCGCCGCGGCAGGGTGGCAGCCCCTCAATTCTGATAGCGCCGAAACGGTCTGTCAACTCGCCGCCGAAAGAGGGGTGGCCTTGGCTGCCGCCGGCTCTCCAGGGTAAGATCACGAGCCAACGCCAACGCGGAACATACGGCCTTTCCCCTGCACGCCCACTATGCTCCTCTATTGTGTTCGACACGGCGAAAGCACGTACAACGCCGAGGGACGCATTCAAGGCCAATCCGACGTGCCGTTGTCCCAACTCGGCCGGCGGCAGAGCGAAGCCGCCGCTCAGTGGCTGGCGTCGCTGCCGATCGAGGCCGTCTACAGCAGCCCGTTGCGGCGGGCCTTGCAAACCGCCGAGTCCATTGCCGAGAAGCACGGGCTTCGCGTCCAGCCCGATCCGCGGCTGATGGAACTCAATGCGGGCGTCTTTCAAGGAAAACTGCGGAGCGATCTGGCCGCGATTTATCCCCACGAATTCGGCCGATGGCTCGGCGGCGACGAAGATTTCGTCATTCCCCACGGCGAATCGCGCCGGCAGTTGAGCCTTCGCGGTTGCGAAGCGTTCCGTGCCATCGCGGCCGCCGGCCACAGCGAAGCGGTCATCGTCACGCACGGAGGACTATTGAGCGTCACGCTTCGGAGTCTGCTCAATTTGTCCGAGCCGCTGCCGCCGTTCTCCTTGCACAACGGCTCGATAACACGCGTCATGGTGGATGACCGCGGCCGGTTTGCGCTCTTGGCGCTCAACGAGGTCGAGCACCTGGACCAGATTGGGGCTTCGCGCGGCGGCGACCTGTAAGGTTCGGAAAATGAGGACTGGCTCCGTGGCGCAAACCGATGCCGCCTCGGAGAAACGTTGCCGCCACGGTGCCTGTCCCCTTTTTCCGCACGGACGGGCGAGAGATGCTTCAGCACGCCGCTTCGGCCGTGCCCTGCGCAGGCGCTCGGCCACGTCGGCGCCGAACATGGCGTGCCGAATTTCCCGCAGCAGGCCGGGATCGGCTTCACCCAGCTCGCCAAGCAATCGGCGTTCCGTCGCCGGCGGCATCGCATGGAGTATTTTCACCAGGTTGAGTATGCCGCGGTTGCCTGCCGGCCCCGCAGCCGAAGGGCAGAGCCGGTCGCGCAATTCCTGCTCGACATCCGCGATGACTTCGTCGCTGGGCTGACGCATCGCCGCGATGCGGCGGAACACCTCCAGCTGCTCGTCGGCCGGCAACTCGGCCAACACGTCGGCCGCCTGCCGCGGCGGTAAATACGAGACCACCAGCGCCATGGTCTGCGGACGCTCGCCGCCGATCAACTCCAGCAGGTCGTCGCCCGGCACATCGTAGAGGAACTGGAAAGGCGCGACATCGGCCTGCCGGCGATTGGCGGCACACGCGGCGCCGGCCTTGGCGAAATCGCGTGCCACGTTCTCCTGCTCGACCGCGTCGATCTGCTCAATCCGCCCCATCTCGGCGGTAACGACCGCAACTTGTCCGGGTTCGAGAAGTCCCAGCAGCCGCGCGGCCTGCGTCTTCGGCAGGCTGGAAAGAAGTACGGCCGCGTTGTGCAGATTGGAGTTCGCCATGGCGCAGAGTCCCGGCGCGAGAGTCGAGGCGTGCGCCATTATCGGCAGCCCGGGGGCAAGACTTTACGGGTTCTCCCGAACCGCCCGGATTATGGCAGTTCGCAGAATGCCGAGGCCCCCGTGCTCTCGCCAATTTCCACCCGCAGCCGCTCGGGCGGTTGGCCGCCCAGGCCGCTGAGTGCGGCCTGCAAGCGGCGGCCCACGTGCTGAGCCAACAACTCGGTCGTGGTGTTGGCAATCGGAAGCAAGAGGCAATCGCCCGGCGGAAAGACCCAACGGCGGTCACCAAGCGTCGCCTCGATTTCGGCGGCCCGGGAAGTCACCCGCAGCGCCGGATGTTCCGTCGGCAACAGCATGCGATGGTCCAACTCGCCGAGGATGTCTTTCAGCGCTCGTTGGGCGGCGAGAAAATCGACCACACAGCATGTGCCGTCCAGTGGCCCCCACACTTCGGCGGCCGCGCGATAGGTGTGTCCGTGCAGCCGTTCGCATTGGCCGCCTTCCAAGACGAGAAAGTGTCCGGCGGAGAACGTCAGATCGTCGTTGGCCAGCCGGATGTGGAAGGTGGGCATGGGTCAATCCGTTGATGTTGTGGAGTGAAAACGGGGACTGGCTCCGCAACGGCTTGTATCATCGCTCGATCCGAACCACCATTAGTTGCGGTGCCTGTCCCCGTTTTCATCCAGCGCAGGCTATTTCTTTTCCTCGTTGGCGGGCTTCTTCATTTCTTCCTTGGCTTGCGGGATGAGCTTGGCCGCGTCGGCGGCGGGCAAGATCAGGTGGCTGGTGGAAAGCAGCCGCGAAATGATTTCGTTGGGGTTCGACTCGCCCCCCTCGGTGTTGACGCACCGGCAGAGGATGCCCAAAACCTTGCCCTCCCGATTGAACACCGGCAGCCCGAGTGTGCCGCCGTCGCAGAGGTAACAGGTCCGCGGCTTCGAAAGGATCGCCGCGATTCGGCCCAGTTTGAGCGTGGGGATGTAGTTCAGTCCCTCGCCCAACCGATCCACATAGATTGTCACGTCGAGCACGTCGGCCTGGACCGCGCCGTCCTCGAGCGGAATGGCCGCGATCTTGGTGCGGGTTTCGTCATCCAGCGGCTTCAGCGGGGCAAGGAAGGCCAAGTCCAAGTCTTCGTCCTTCAGAACCAGCCGGGCGGGAACTTCCGTGCCGTCGGCCAGCCGGTATTTCACTTCCTGAACCTGGCACTCGATCTCGGCCCCCGACGAACCGCCGCGGCTGAAACGAAGTCGCAGGAGGCTTTGCGGATTGAGGTTCGTGAACGAGGTAATCGCCAGGCCGCTGGGATCGATGATCGCGCCGACGCACTGCAACTTCCGCTCCTGCTCCGAACCGAGGCCCCCGCCCTCGATCTTCACCACGGCCGCCAGCGAAATGACGGCCTTGTCGTAGGCTTTCAGGGTCTTGCGCTACGTCAACAAGCGGGCGGTCTTCGTCCTCCGCCCGGAGCGTTCCCGCCGTGAAGCTCAAACACGCGCAAATCGCCAACAGTCCTTTCAGCATCGATCGACTCCTCCAGCGGTTGAAGATCAAATTTAGCGGTACTCGGGCTCGACCTCGCAAAACACGGTGTGGATGCCGCGCCGCACGAAGAACACCACTCGCCGCGGCTTCTCCTTGCGGATTTCGTCGAGCACGCTTTTCAACTCGGCAATCGTCGGCGTCGGCTTGCCGTCAACGGTCATCACAAAATCGTCGCCGCGCAGGCGGCCCAACGACGCCCAACCGCCGGTCTCCACTTTTTGCAGCAGCACGCCTTGCAGACCGTCGGGAAGATGCCGATTTACCCGGTCGGTGTAACTCAGCTCGCGGGCGGTGAACTCGAAATCGGTATCCGTCAGCCGCTTGACGTTCTCATCCGTCAACGGCGGGGCCTCCAACGCCATCTCCAGTTCCAGCGGCTTGCCGTCGCGGACGATCTTCAGCTCGGCCTTGTCGCCTACGGAGAGTCTCCGCACCAGCGTTTCGAACACTTCACGATCGCCCGACTGCGACGCCTCGACCTTCTTGCCGTTGACCGCCAGGATGATATCGCCCAGCTTGACGCCCGCCCTGTCGGCGGCTTGCCCTTTGAAGACCTCCGTCACGCGCACCCCGTGCTGGCCGGCGATGTTGAGCGATTCGGCCAGGTCGGAGGTCAGCACCTGCGTCACAACGCTGGTCCACGGTTTGCTGGCCGCCACCGGACGGTTGGTGTTCTCCGCCGGGCCGATCTTGACGACCGTCAGCAGTTGCTCGGTGTCGCGCTCGAACTGCACCTGGACCGGCACGCGTTCGGTCTTGCCTTCGAGCGTTTGGGCCGTAATCCGCCGCAGGGCGGCAACATCGGCCACCGGCTGCCCGTTGACCTGCGTGATCACGTCTTCCGATTCCAGGGGCAATTTCGCGGTGGCAGCCCCGCCGCCGCCGCGGACCGAGTCAACCAGCACGCCGGCCGTGTTCGGGCGGTGGCGCTCCAGCGCCATCATCCGCGTGATGTCGCGGACGGCGATGCCCCACTCCTTGATTTCCCTGGGATCGCCCAGCGCCCGCTGCATTTCCTCCATCGTCGCCTTGGCCACGTGTTCTTTGCCGTCGCGGAGATAGGCCACTTCGACCGTCTCGCCGATCGGCGTGGCGAATACCAATTGGTTGACCAGCGGCACCTGCTCGGGCAGTTCGGCGTTGACGCTTTCGCCGCGGAAACGCGTGACGACGTCGCCGGCCTTGATGCCCGCCTTGTCGGCGGGCGACCCCGCCACCACTCCCGCGACCAACACGCCCGCGTCCGTTTTTTGGCTCTTCAAGCGGTGCTGAAACTCCACGCCGAGCCAACTCCGCTTGACGCGGCCCTGCTTGATCAATTGGTCAACCACGTCGCGGACCAGGTTGCTCGGAATGGCGCCGCCCAGCGAGCCAAGATCGATCTCGTTGATGCCCACGATCTCGCCGCGGAGATTCACCAGCGGCCCGCCGCTGTTGCCGTGGAAAATCACGGCGTCGTGGCCAATCCAGCGCACAATCTGCCCCACGTCCTCGCCGTCGAGGCGGAACGCGCCTTCCAGGAAGCGGGGCATGATCAACTGCGTGTTGCTCACGATCCCTTGCGTGACCGACTGCGAGACGGCCATCGGGCTGCCCATCGCCAGCACCACGTCGCCCACCTTCAACCGGCTGGAATCGCCCCACGGCGCCGCGGCCAACGGCGCGTCGGGCCGCTTGCGCGTCTCCAACTTCAGCTTCAGCACGGAGATATCCGACATCGGATCGGTGCCCACCCGCGTCGCCTCGACCTCCTCGCCGTCGGCCAGCGTGCAGGTCATCCGGATGGCGTTGCCCGCCACGTGATGGTTCGTGACCACATAGCCTTCGCTGGAGACGATCACCCCACTGCCGGCCGCCCGCATCCGTTCCATCCGTCCGCCAGCCGGCTCTTCGGCAACAACGTAAATCCGCACCAGCGCCGGGTAAACCCGCTCGATGGCCGGCTCGATCGAGGCGTTGGCCACGGTATGGCTCTCGGCCGGCGCCTCGACATCCGTGGCGGCCCTGCCGGCGGCCACCCACAACACGCTCGTTAGGGCAAGTATTGTGAGGCCGGCGATGTTCGTGGCTGTCCAAAATGGTCTTCGCATAAGGGGGGGTGCAGGAGGGGTTGCCGTGAATTGTAACCGGGGAGGAGTAAATCGGCGGCGCGGGACGCTACGGTTCGCGTACCTTTACAAGGTTACCACACGCCGCCTGTTCCTGCAACGAATCCCTGGCATCTGTTGGAGGGCTCGTCGGTGTCGGTAACGCGAACGTTAGCTACTGAGTGAGAGCACTTGTCCGATGTGTTGTGGTGCGGCCGTCTCGGCTGCACTCGCAGGCGGGACGCCTGCACCACAATCCGTTACTGCGCCCCCTCCCTACTCAACATTTGACATTTTATTAGCGAAGTGTTAGCATAAGCGATGCACCATGCTGCAAGGGGGCAAAAAACTCCCTGGAGCTGTCTGCCAAAAATCAGGTCCCCGCGTTGCAATCTTCTCCGAGCCAGCAACTGTGGTGGCACGTTGGTGGAAGGGGGTGGTGCGTGAAACGGGAACGTCGGTTGGCTTGAGCACGTTCTTCTCTGGGCGACGGCGGGGGGGCAGCACGCTGATAAAACCGGAGCCTTAATTCCGGTGGATCATAAGGCCGCGGGCTGCCCACTGTCATGGAATGTTGGGTCGCGCTGGGCCGATTGACCACACCCCAACCCAGCAGCACCGCGATGCTGATTTGCGTTGGGCATGACTGCGCAGTTGCGCAGCGCAGTCGCGGAAAAGAAGCAGGCCAGGATTCCCCGAAGTTGTCTTGATCTTGGTGCAACACTTCACTCTTAGCTGGGGGAGCAAAAACATGAAAGGGTTAATTGCAGGTTTGATAGTAAGCTCGATGATGCTGATGCTGGTGGCACCAGCCTTGGCAGACAATCTGATTCTTCAGGTGCCCGACTGGAACCAGCCCCTCGATTACAACGCCGCTTATAACTATCCCCAGTGGTGCAGCCCGTCGGCCGGCGGCGACCTGTTGGGCTACTGGGACGACGTCAAAGGATGTAACGGCCTGACGGACAACCAGGCGTTCCCCGCTAGCCCCGCCTATGCCAACAATGCGAACGCGTACACGCAAGGATTGTACCATGACGGCATCGTCGAGCTGGGCTACTTCATGGGCACGGACGGTTGGGTGAATCCCGCGAAACAGTTCCCACCTAATGCGACCGGGACGGCCGTGGCCAACATTCTTCCCGGATTATTGAACTACGCCAGCGCCGGTTGGATCGACCCTCTCACGGGCATCGTGAAGACAGCCTACCCCAACACGGCTGGGTTCACGCAAGCGAGCCCGGCGACCGGCCAGGCCGTGATGTGGAGCACATACACCAGCCAAATCGACCAGGGCCATCCCGTTGAGGTGACCTTCGATCGTTGGGTTGGCAATGCCAACGGAATCACCGTTACCGTAAACGGACAGACAGTGCATGAGTATAACTGGGAGGCTAATTTGGAGTCCGAGGGGCACTCGGTTGTCGGCGTCGGTTATTTCGTTGATGCCCAGCAGCACGATTGGTTCATCTGCGAGGACAATTGGCCGTCCACGCCCGAGTATGTGGCCGTGCAAATGGATTATGCGAAGTGGTGGGAGAATGACTATATCACCGCCGTGCCCGAGCCTTCCGCCATTGTCCTGTTGGTTGTGGGCGCATTGTCGGTGATGGTCTATGGATGGCGCCGTCGTGGAACGATGTAGACCGGCCATGCAGGGCCAGGGAATTAATGTCTAGCAGTGGGCTTAGGGAGCGGGGTTTCTGTCTCGCCTCGCTCGCTTAGCAAGCATGGCGCCCGTCCATCATGCCTATCTAGCTCGCGTGCGCCTCGATGAACTTCTCCACCAGCGGCCCGATCTGCTCGTAGGCGTCTTCCACCACGTAATGCCCGGCGTCGGCCAGGCGATGCACTTCGGCCTGCGGAAAAAACTCCAAAAAACGGTCGAGGAACCAGGGCGAGAAACACCAATCCTGCATTCCCCAGATCAAGCACACCGGATGTTGGCAAAACTTGGCCAGCCCCCGCTCGACGTCGGCCAGCGTTTGATAGCTGGGATGGCTCGGGCGGAGCGGAATGTCGAGCACGAATCGGTACACGCCCACGCGATGCGGCCACGAATCGTAGGGGGCCAGATAGCCGGCCCTCACCGCCGGTGTGATGCGTTCCGGTTTGGCGGAGGTGGTGCGCAGCGCCGCGCGAACGAACAAGTTCAGCCCTTGCACGGCCACCTGCCCCAGCACGGGCACGTGGCACAGGCGGATCTGCCACGGGCACGTCGGCGCCCGAAACGCCGCCGTATTCATCAGCACGAACCGCGCAAACCGCTCGGGCGCAGCCACCGCCGCGCCCATGCCGATGGCGCCGCCCCAGTCGTGCGCCACCAGCGTCACCTGGCGAAGGTCGAGCGCTTCGATCAGTTGGCCGACGTCGGCCACGCGCTGCGCCAGCCGGTACGAATACTCGGTGGCGGGGGGCTTGTCCGACAATCCGCAGCCGATCAAGTCGATCGCCACCACGCGGTGCCGATCGCGCCACGCCCGCACCAATTCCCGCCAGTAAAACGACCAGGTCGGGTTACCATGAACCAGCAGCAAGACCGGGCCCGCGCCTTCGTCCAGATAGTGGCAGCGATGGCCGCCGAGCATGATCTCGTGGGAACGAAACGGATAGAGCGAGCGCCAATCGTTTGCGGCAGTCATCGTGGAGGCCCATTATCGCCGGAGATGGCCGGTTTACAAGGGTTGGGGGTCGGTGTGGCCCTGTCGCCTTTTTTTCGCCGTTTTCCGGCAAAAACCCTTGCCAGTTCGTATTGGCGATTTTTCGCCCTTATGTTACGGTATGGCCCTGTTGACGAGCCTGTGACGAGGGCGGAACGGAAACCGCTGGCCGTCGATCGAGGCAGCGCAGCGGGGCGTCACGGAACGAGTGCAATGTTCGAGGGAAACGAGGCGTGTTTTCCCTCCCGGCCGACAAGGAAGGAGGCCAGCATGCAATCCGATCAGAAACAGGAAGTGCGAGTTCACATTCGCTGGATGATCCGTCGCGACATGCCCGAGGTGCTCGCCGCCGAGTTGGAGAGTTTCGAGTTTCCCTGGCTCGAAGACGACTTCGTCCGCTGCCTCCGCCAGCGCAATTGCATCGGCATGGTGGCCGAGCATGAGGACCGGGTTGTCGGCTTCATGATCTACGAGTTGCACAAGAGCCGCATCCACGTGTTGAACTTCGCCGTGGCCGACGCGTTCCGCCGCCGCGGCGTCGGCAGCCAGATGATCGCCAAGCTGATTGCCAAGCTTTCGTCGCAACGGCGAAGCCGCATCATTCTCGAAGTGCGCGAGACGAACCTGGCCGCCCAGCTTTTTTTCCGCGAGAACGGTTTCCGCGCCGTCTCGGTGCTTCGCAGCTACTACGCCGACACGCCCGAAGACGCCTATCTGATGCAATATCGCTACCGGCCCGAACGCCAGCCGGCCGCCGAGCCCGTCGAGCAGATCAGAAAGATGGCGGGGTAGGCGACGAGACGTTGCGAATCCCGGGGCCGTACATCCGCTCCAGCGTGTCGGCGACACATTTTGCGAGCATCTGGTTCCCGCGGGCGTTGGGATGAATGCCCGTGTCGTCGGTCAAGTAAGGCTCGCCCAGCCAGTTGCCCGGCGGCATCGCGGGACTATGCAGAAACAGGGTACGAATGATCGTGTCGGGAATCAACCCGACATCCTCCTCGCGGGCGATCTCGCCGCTCCAGGCCCCAAAAGGGGTCGCTCATGTAGGCCCGGGGTATCTCCATCAACACCGCCTCGGCGCCGATCTGCCGCGCACCGTCGATGATTGCTTTCAAGCTCGCCTTGGTCGATGCCCGGCTATAGCCCGGCAACCCGTAGCTGCGAAGATAATCGTGCCCGCCGAGCTCGATCACGACCACCTGCGGCTTGTGCCGCAGCACTTCTTGCAAATGGTATTCCGCCGCCTCCCGGGCCGACATTCCGCCAATGCCCAGGTTCACAACGGGAAGCGAAATGAGCTTCTGAAGGTCGCGCGGATAGGCGCCCACCATACCGCAAGAAGTCATGCTGTCGCCGAAGCAAACGACGGGACGGTCTCCCTGGAGAACGACGGGATGCCGGCAGTGCGACGCGGTGTACCAGTCCACGCTCATTGCAACCCAAGCGGGCCATAAGGCGAGCACGCTCCGCCACGCGAACCGTCGCCAGCGAGTGGGCCCGCTCGTCCGTGCCCGCGCAAGCCCGACCAGCACCACCGCCAGCATCACCGCCAGCAGTCCGAGCAAGCCGGGGGCAGGCGGCAGCCGCTTGACAAGCAAAATCGCCGCACAGCCGCCCAAACAGACAAGCCCCGACCGGCGCAGCAGCACCAGCGACGTATACGCCAAAAGCCAGGCAGCCGCCAGCCAAGGGACCGCTTGGGGAAAGACCAACAACGAAGCCACAACCATCAGACAGCCAATGATTGCGCGGCATGCTTGTCGCAAACCGTCGAGAAATCGCCTCGACGTCGGCCTCAGCGGCGAAACAGGTTCGTTCATGGCCTTTGCCCCCGTGCGCAACCGCGTGTATCGTCCGCTCTCGACCGACGCCTGTCAAGCGGCGAAGTGAACCGGGGTTCAGTCGCACCGCGGGACGTTTAGCCGCCGGGCTTGCCCGCCGTGTCGTTCTGCAAGGGAACCGCAGGGGACGCGGAGGTTATGATCAATTTGCAATTTGCATTTTGCATTTATTCTCCCTGCGTCCTCCGCGTCCTCTGTGGTTGAATTTGCGAGCTTTCGGCCTAAACGTCCCATCCTGCAACCGCCATAATCCGTTACTGCGCCCCGCGGCACTGGCTCCCGGCGAGCTGCTCGCTAAAATACTGTCATGTGCGGACGCTTCACTCTTCGCGCCGGCCAGCATGGTGGCCGAGCAGTTCTCGGTTTTCGAGACCTCGCCGTGGCGGGCACGATATAACATCGCCCCGTCGCAGCCGGTGATCGCCGTGCGCATGGCCGGCGGCGGCGCGAAAGCCGCCTCGGGCCGCGAGCTGGTCTGGCTTCGCTGGGGACTTATTCCCGGTTGGGCCGACGATCCGGCCATCGGCAACCGCCTGATCAACGCCCGGGCGGAGACGGCCGCGCAAAAACCGGCCTTCCGCGCCGCCATGCGCCAGCGGCGATGCCTGGTCGTGGCCGACGGGTTCTATGAATGGCAAAAGACCGGCAAACGAAAAGTGCCGCACCTGATCGGCATGCGCGATGACCGCCCCTTCGGCTTCGCCGCGCTGTGGGAGGTGTGGCAGCGGCCCGATCAACCGGCCATTGAATCGTGCACGCTGTTGACGACGGAGGCCAACGAACTGGTCCGGCCGCTGCACGATCGGATGCCGGCAATCGTCGCCCCGTCGGATTACGATCGCTGGCTCGATCCGGCCGTCGCCAGTCTCGAGCGGCTGATGCCGCTCTTGCGGCCGTACCCGAGCGACGTGATGACGGCTTTTGCGGTCAGTCCGCTAGTGAACAGTCCGGCCAACGACGAGCCGCGATGCGTGGAGCCGGCCGAGCCGTTATTGGGAGAGTGAGCGGCGGTGTGCCGCGGTCCCCTCCCCCTCCGGGAGAGGGTTAGGGTGAGGGCGCCCGCTGTCCGCCGCCCCCTGACCACTGGCCGCTATTGCTCGATTGACAACGGCATCATGGGCTTTACGGCTTTCGAGCGAACCGATAGCAGCAGACAACACGGTGACCGGTCTGAAGACGTTTGTCATCCCGAAACCAAACCACTGACGAGGCTTGCGGCAAAGAAGAGAAGAATCGTTCCGTTCAATCCCACGGTGGCCGGTGATCGTCCCTGGGGTCAGGCGGCCCGATGAACCACCGCAGGCTGAGCAACACCAACGAGATGCCCAGGAAAATGCAGAGATCCATGCCCCTATTATGAAAAATGCTGCAAAGCCGTCAAACGATAGCAGCGGCTTCAGCATCTCGGCTATCGGGGCGCCGGAGGCACGAGAGGCGGCTTGCAGGGCGTCAAGAATCTCCTGCGGCTTCGCTGCCCCGATAGACAAGCTATCGAGGCCACCCTGCGGTCGAGCATTCGATTCGGCCTTTCCTCCCCGAGCGTGTCCCCCTAGGGAAACTCAAAACAACGGTTCCTGACACCTTTTCTGCGCAATATCATTCCTTGCCCATCCTGTCACTATGAGTGATGTTCCCTTTTCCGAGGTTGACGCGCCAGACGTGGAAAGAGGCCTTGAGCCGCCTCTGGGCGCTGGAAGAGGGCGGCGGCCATGACACCGTCAACGTGGTGGATGACGCTGGAGAGGTTGGCCACGCCTGTATCTTCAGCGACAGAGCATAAAAAGGGTAGTCGAGAGGGGAGGGGAGAGGTTAGCGAAGCACCCTCGCCCTGCCCCTCTCCCGGCGGGAGAGGGGAAATGTTCCGGCCACCAGCCACTGACCACGGGAACCCCTGGTTCAGTTTGAAGTTCTCAGTTGTCAGTGTTCAGTCCGCTCAACTGCGGCATCCCCGGCGTCTGCTTCCCGTCCCTCGCTGAATATCCATACACCCCGTCTGGACCGCCCTCGGGCTCGACGCCGGGAAGGTCCTCGGCACACCACTTTTCCAGGACTGCCCGCCGCTGCGGCGGCTGGGCCGATTGCCCGGTAAACTCAGAGAAAACGCTGTCCGGTAACTTTAACGTCCAACACAATGCCGTGGTCAAACTCGATTAGGAGGTCTCCGGGCGAGCAGTCGGTTCGGTAATGCGATCCCGATACAACCATGTTTCGTCGAAGTCCAAACCAGCGGACTTGCCAAAGTGCGTCACAACCGATGGTTTGCCGAATAACTGCATAATTTCTTTGCCAGTCTTGCCTTTCGGTTGCATCCTTGCGATATCAGCCTTGGTAAAGGTGCTGCTCTTTTCACACCCAACAACAACCAACCCCAAAAGACAAGCCGACAAGATAGCAAGCATTCGGTTCACAACATCGTCCTCTCAACCGAGACTTCCTATTTGCGGTTAACCTGGAGCCGATCCAGGCTCGTTCGGCCGTCCATTCTAGCATCGCGCCCCCCCGTGTCCACCGCCCAGGCGGATTTTCGGTGCCTGGCTGCCATTTTCCTTTGCCTGAACACGGAATCCTACACCTCTGCCAGGGCGCACCAGGTTTTTGGTAATGGGATGACTGCGCACTGCCCACGGGAACCCCTGGTTCAGTTTGAAGTTTTCAGTTCTCAGTGTTCAGTCCGCTCTTCCCCCGCATCCCGGCGTCTGCTTGCCGTCCTTCTCTGAATATCCATACACCCCGTCTGGACCGCCCTCGGGCTCGACGCCGGGAAGGTCCTCGGCGTACCACTTTTCCAGAACTGCCCGCCATTGCGGCGGCTGGGTGACGGCCACGAAGGCATCGCGCACTTGCTTGCTCTGCGGATGGAGGCGGGCGTACTTGATGCCGAACTTCCGCATCACCCGGCAACAGCGGCTCGGGCCGTAAATCTCTTCGGAAAGCCGGTAGTGCTCGGCGATCACGTCGCGTTGCTCGTGCAGAGCAGGTGGCGGAAGCATGGTGCCGGACGCCAACGCGCGAACGCGTCGAAATATCCACGGGTTGCCGATCGCGCCGCGGGCCACGGAAACGCCGTCCACCGACGTTTCGCGCAGCATGTCCAGGCAGTCTTGTGCTGTAAACAAATCACCGCTGCCGAGCACGGTCCGCGGGCCGGCGTGCTGCTTCACTTCGCGAAGGAACTCGCGCGAGCTGACCCCTTCGTAACGCTGCCGCACCGTCCGCCCGTGCACGGTCGCGGCAACCGCGCCGAGACGAAACGCGCCGTCAAAAATCTCGAAGAAGCGATCGCGGCTTTGCGGGCTATCGTCCATGCCGCGGCGCATTTTCACGGTCAACGGCACCTCGGGCGGCAGGGCGTCGCGCACGCGGCCGACGATCGCCATCGCCGTTTCGGGGTCGCTCAACAGGAATCCGCCCCGGCAGCGGCCCAAAACCTTCTTGACCGGGCAGGCGAAGTTCAAGTCGATCACATCGAAGCCGGCCTCGACGAGTTTCAGCGCGGCCGGCGGGAAATGCTCCGGCAACGCCCCCATCAATTGCGCGCCGCACGGATGCTCCTCGTCGCTGACGCGCAGAGAATCGCTTCGCCTTTCGGCCCTTGGTCACACTGAGAATGAACTGGTCGAGCATCACCTCGCAGATGGTGTACGCCGCGCCGAACCGCCGCGCGATCACCCGCATCGGCCAATCGCTGTAGCCGCTCAGCGCCGCCTGCACGACGGGAAAATCGACGGCCACCGAGCCGAGTCGGAGCTTGGGAAGATGTTCGATCATGTCGCCGGCGAGCCTGTTGCGCACATTACCACATCGGGATGAAAACGGGGACAGGCACCGCAACGAATAGTCGTTCGGATCGAGCAATGATACAAGCCGTTGCGGAGCCTGTCCCCGTTTTCATCAGGCCAGACGCAGCCTCCGTCCCGGTTTCAACTCCCTACCTCAACACGGGGCAGGAATCGAACCACTCACGGCCTTGGCGGCACATCCAGCCGACCGAGTTGGGCGGCCCCCAGCCGCCCGCCTCGTAGAGCGACAACGGCGGCAGGTCGCGCTTCTCCCAACCCTCCTGGATCGGATCGATGATCTCCCAGGCCAGCTCCACCTCGTCGGACCGCGAAAAGAGGCTCGCGTCGCCGTGCATCACGTCCAGCAGCAGCCGCTGATAGGCGTCGGGCATGCCGCCGGTGAAGCGGTCGCGGAAGTTGAAACTCAAATCCGTGAGCCGCACTTTCATGCCGGCGTCGGGCACCTTGGTGTGGAAGTGCAATTGTATGCCCTCGGCCGGCTGCACCTGGATCACCAACCGGTTCGACTCGAACGCCGCCCGCGGCCCGCCCTCGAAGATCATGTGCGGCGGCTGGCGGAACTGGATCACGATCTGGGTCGTCACGCACGACATGGCCTTGCCGCAGCGAAGCAGAAAGGGCACGTCCTGCCAACGCCAATTGTCGATGTGCAGCTTGACGGCGCCGAAGGTGGCGGTCTGGCTTTCCGCCGGAACGCCCGGCTCGTCGCGATACTTGCGATACTGCCCGCGGATCGTGTCGGTGACGACCTGCTCGGGCGTCATGACGCGGACCGCCCGCAACACCTTCGCCTTCTCTTCGCGAATGGCGTCGGCCTCGAAGTGCGAAGGGGCCTCGATCGCCGTGAGCGTCATCAGTTGGAGCAGATGGTTCTGGAACATGTCGCGCAGCACGCCCACCGAATCGTAGTAGGCGGCCCGATGTCCGACCGTCAGGTCTTCGGCCGCCGTGATCTGCACGTGATCAATGTAATTGCGGTTCCAGATAGGCTCGAAAATGCTGTTGGCAAACCGCAAAACGAGCAAGTTCTGCACGGTTTCTTTGCCCAGGTAGTGATCGATGCGGTAGACCTGGTGCTCGGCAAAGACCTCGTGGACTTGCCGATTGAGTTCTCGGGCGGTGGCCAGGTCGGTGCCGAAGGGCTTTTCAATGACCACCCGGCGAGGCGCATGCTCCTCCTTGCTCAGACACGCGCCGCCGAGCTGGGTGATCGTCGCGGCATATAACTGCGGCGCAATGGAAAGATAGTACACCCGCGTCGCCTGCTGCTGGCCCTCCAATTGCGTCAGATAGCGGCTCAGCCCGGCAAGATCTTCCGCGTTGCCCGAGTCGCCCGCATAGTAATGAATGGCCGGCGCGAAGCTCTGCCACAGCGAACTGTCGAAGCCTTTGCCGACGAAACGCGCAGTCGTCTCGGCCAGCTTCTCCCGCCAGGCGTCGTCGCTGAACTTCGTGCGGGAAAAGCCGATAATGCGGGTATCCTCCGGCAGCCGCTTCTTGCGCAGCAACTCGTAGAGCGCCGGAATCAGCTTGCGACTGGTCAGGTCGCCGGAAGCGCCGAAAATCACGATCGTGTGGGCCATACCTTTCCCTCCCTGGGACCGGCAGAAATCGGCCCTGACAATTATACCGCACGAGGCGACGCCGGTCGCCGGTCACATTGCTAAAACCACGCGGCGGTGAAGCCGCCGTTAACGTTGACCGCCGAGCCGGTGATGAAACTACCCGCCTTCCCCGAAACCAACAGCAGCAACGCGCCGATCAGCTCTTCCGGCTCGCCGTAACGGCTCATCGGCGTGTGGCGCATGATGTTGTCAACCCGCTTTTCGTCCAGCAGCTTGCGGTTTTGCTCGGCCGGGAAAAAGCCGGGACAAATCACGTTGACGCGGACGCCCTTGGCGCCGAACTCATGGGCCACGTTCCGCGACAGGTTCAGCACGCCGGCTTTCGACGCCGCATAGGCGAACACCCGCGACAGCGGCAGGTGCGAGGTGACGCTGCCGATGTTGACGATCGCGCCGCCGCCGGCCGAAACCATGTGCCGGGCGAAGACCTGGCAGGCCTGGAACACGGCCTTCAGGTTGATCGTCAGGATGCGGTCCCAATCGGCATCCGTGGCTTCGAGGAAAGGATTGCCGGCGTTCACCCCGGCGGCGTTGACAAGGATGTCGGCGCGGCCGGTCTGCTTCAACACGGCGCTTAGCAAACCCTCGATCGACTCCCGCGAGGTGACGTTCACCAGGCAATAGCCGGCCTTGCCGCCCAGCTTTTCCAGGGCTTGCACGCGGGCCTTGCAGCCGTCGTCGGTCAGATCGGCCACGACGACATGAGCCCCGGCCTGCGCCAGGCCCGCGCAGACGCCCCGCCCAGCACGCCCGCTCCGCCAATCACGACGGCCGTCTGGCCGCCGAGTCCAAACAGTTCTTCCAGGTATTTCGACGACATGCGTTCTATCCTTTTGTCCAGTGTCAAGCGGGCGGGGCCTTCCGCAGCCGCAGCCAATCGCTGTGGAACACGCCCTCGCGATCGGTGCGGTTGTAGGTGTGGGCGCCGAAGTAATCGCGTTGGGCCTGCAACAGGTTGGCCGGCAGTCGCTCGGAGCGATAGCCGTCGTAGTAGGCCAGCGCGGCCGAAAACGCCGGAACGGGGATGCCCAGCCGGACGGCCGTGGTGACCACGTTGCGCCACGAGGTCTGGGCCGTTCGGACCGCTTTCTTGAAATACGGCGCCAACAACAGGTTCTCAGGTGTTTTCTTGGCGTCAAACGCCTCTTTGATGCGCTCCAGGAACACGGCCCGGATGATGCACCCGCCGCGCCACAGCAGGGCGATCTCGCCGAACTTCAGCGGCCACTTGTGCTCGGCTGCCGCCGCCTGCATCTGCACGTAGCCCTGGGCGTAGCTGCAAATCTTCGAGGCGTACAGGGCTTGCCGCACTTGCTCGATGAACCTGGTGCGGTCGCCGCGGAACCTGGCCGTCGGGCCGCGGAGCACCGCGCTCGCTCGCACCCGTGCCCCTTTCATCGCCGAGAGGCAGCGGGCATAGACGGCCTCGGTCACCAAGGTGCTCGGCACGCCCAAATCCAACGCCAACTGGCTCATCCACTTGCCAGTGCCCTTCGCTCCGGCCGTATCGAGGATGTAATCGACCAGGTAGCCGCCGGTCAACTCGTCCTTCACGCTGAAAATGTCGCGGGTGATCTCGATCAGGTAGCTATTGAGTTCGCCCTCGTACCATTTCTGGAACACGTCGTACAGCTCGTCGTTGCCCAGCCCGAGGGTGCTTTTGAGCATCCAATAGGCCTCGCAGATCAACTGCATGTCGCCGTATTCGATGCCGTTGTGGACCATCTTGACGTAATGTCCGGCGCCGCGCGGGCCGACCCACTCGCAACACGGGATGTCGTTGTTCGGGCCGACCTTGGCGGCAATCGCCTGGAAGATCGGTTTGACCAACGGCCAGGCCTTCTCGCTACCGCCGGGCATCAAGCTGGGCCCCTTCAGCGCACCCTCCTCGCCGCCGGACACGCCCGTGCCGATGTACAACAGCCCCTTCGACTCGACATATTGCGTCCGCCGCTCGGTTTCGCTGAAGAGGGTGTTTCCGCCGTCGATGATCACGTCGCCGGGCGAAAGCAGCGGAATCAGCTTTTCGATGAACTCATCGACCGCCGCGCCCGCTTTGACCATCAGCATCACCTTGCGCGGCTCCGCCAGGCTGCCCACCAGCTCTTCCAACGAATGGCAGCCGACGAAATTCTTGCCCTTGGCCCGGCCGGCCAACAATTCGTTGACCTTGCTGACGGTACGGTTGTAAACGGCGATGCTGAATCCGCGGCTTTCGATGTTCAGGGCCAGGTTCTCGCCCATCACGGCCAGGCCGATCAGTCCGATGTCACATTTCTGGGTCATTGCAGTGCGTAGTGGTTAATGGTTGGTGGATAGTTGAATTCTCCGCGTCTCTCCTCGGACTGGTGCCCCGCTTCCTTGCGGTGGGCGCATTGCCTTTGTCCTAGCTGTCCGATTCGTCCGCTTCTAACGGTTTTACTTGCTTGGGCAGCTTTTTCTGTTCCGATTCCATGCGACGTTCCAGCTTCTTGATGTCTTCGGCTGGCGGCAATTGCTCGGGCACGATGCCCCGCTTTCCGAGCAGCTTCCGAACCTCGGCATTGTTCTTGGTATGCTCGTACCCAATCGAGCCTTCCGTACGCAAGTCCTCGCGTTTGATGTTGAAGTTGGTTATCTCGTTGGCAAAGTCCTTGGCCTTGATCGTAATGGTAGGCAGAAAGTCGGCCAGCGGGCGGCTTTCGGGCACGTTCAATCGCTCTTTCATCTGCTGCGTGGTTCGCCCGCCAAACAGCGCCTGGTCACCGCGGCTGCGAATCCGTCCAAAGCTCCGTTCATCACCCACCCGCTCGAAAATAATGCCCGAAAGCTCTTTCTCCGACATTGTGAGTTTCTTTCGTCGCCGAGCCGCTCCACTTCGGCAAGACGCTGCTCAATCAACTCCTGCTTTCTCGTTTGAACGGCGAAGTAGGTCTGAGCAAAGGCGATCGGGGCCTTCGTTGGGTCCCCGTTCTGGGCGATCAAGTAGCAGGCATAGCGGGTGAGCATATAATCGGCCACCTCGCGCGTCGCACCCTTCCCGAGAGGGATCATTTTCGTGGTATCAAGAAAATGATCTCGCGTCTCGTAACCCGATTTCTCGCAAGCACTTACAGCCCTCTCGATAACCTTTTCGAAGTTCTCCCAACGGTCATATCCAAGCACCCGTTGGAGATCTCGGGCCAGCCAAAACTCGATTCCGCTTTCCTCCTCCTTATGCACCAATTGCTCAAAGCTGGCGTGCAATTGAACGATAAGTTCTTTTTTCATGGTGATCCCTTCCGAACGAACTGCGCTGATCAACTATTCACCACAACGTCGCCGGCGCTACACGCATCTCTCGTCACTCCTCCACCTTCCACGGCGGATGCGCGGGCAAGTAGCGGTCGAACTCGGTCAGCAGGGCCGCCTGATACTCGCCGGCGAACTCGCCGGAAAGGAAGCGATCGATGCCCTCTTCGTAGAGCCGCTTCCAACTGGCTTCTTCCGCGCCGGGGTTGATGGGGAAGAACAGCGCGTGGTTGGCCTTGGCCGCGTTGTAGTCGCCCAGCGCGTCGCCGATCATCAGCGTGTGGCCCGGCTGGTACTTGGCGGCCGTCTTGAGGTGCTCCTTCTTCGTGCCCACCTCCTGGCCGCAAATGGCAATCACGTGCCGCGTCAGGCCGTGCTCCTCCCACTCGCGCTGGAGGGCCTCTTGCGGCGTGGCCGAAACGACGAGGATGTCGGCGTGACCGTCAAACTTTTGCAGGCTCTCGCGCACGAAGGGGAACGGCGGCACGTGGCGGACCATCGCCTCGACCGACTTGTTGACCGCTACCGACCAGGCGAGGATCAGCTTCAAATCGGCATCGCCCGATTGTGCAACGGCCTTCTCCAAGGCCGGATTGCCCAGTTTCGTTTCCTGCTTGATCCAGTCGCGCAGCGCCTGCGGAATGGTGATTTTCACGCCGCGGGCTTTCACTTCCGGCCGCTTTTGCAGCCATTCGAGGGCCTCGACCAACGCCGGAAAGCGGTTGATGCCGCGGCTCTTCGAGTACAAATTGACGAACTCGGCCGCCTCGCGAGCGTACTTGCTGACGCCCTGCAACTCCATGTAGTTGATGATGTTGGGAATGAAGCACTCCTTGTGCTTCAGTTCCATCGTGTCGAACGCGCAGCCGTCGGAATCGATCCCTACCAGGTAGTCGTGCTTCGGTGTGATGTCGAACATTACTTTCTGTCGGCTTGAGGTACGTACGGGGGAAGTTTCCGCTCGGCGTAGATCGGGGCAAAACGGGTCATTCGCTGCCGGCCGTCGATTACCGGCAGGCTGATCATGTCGCTGCCCACCAGCGGCTTGGCGTAGCGGACGAAATCGTCGGTCACGTCGCAGCCGCTCTTGGCGATCCACGCCTCGGGGAAGGCCCGCTCGCTGTTGGCCACTTCGGCCAGCGGAACCTTGTCGTAGCGGACGTTATAGATCAGTCCCGGCTCGCGAAGGATCGTGGCCATGTAGCCGCTCTGGCCGGTGGCGGCCAGTTCGACGGCCTTTTGGCCCACGCGGTAGGCCTCGTCGAGGTCCACCGGCGAGGCATAGGCCATCGAATGCCGCTGGTCGGTGCCCATGACGTTTCCGCGCAGCCCCCTTGCAGGGCAGGCCCTTTTCATTGAGATAATTCACCACGATTTGTGCGACGGTGAGCTTGCTGGCGCCGAACGAAGTGTGGCCGAAGGCGTCCTTCACCGAGCCCACGTCGCCGACGTCGAAACCCTCGCTGATCACGACCATCGAGCGGCCCGAGCGCCGCAACCGATCGCTCACTTGATCGGCAACCTGCTCCAGCGTGCAGGCGCTTTCGGCCAGATAGATTTGCAGCGGCAGCTCGCGCCGGGTCGGCCAGCCGCGCGGCGGCCGGAATGAAGCCGATCTTTCGCCCCATCGCCTGCATCACCAACACGGGGTCGGCCGGCGACGAGCCCGCGTTCTCCTCGTTGGCCGTTTGGACCTTGTGCATCCAATAGCGGGCGACCGAACCGTAGCCGGGCGTGTGATCGATCAGCTTGAACTGGCTGTCGCCCACGTCGTTGTCGATCGTCTTCGGCACGCCCACCGCCACCAGATCAAGCCCCCGCTGCTGGGCCAACTGGGCGATCTTGTTGGCCGTGTCCATCGAGTCGTTCCCGCCGATGTACAGCAGAAATCCGACTTGATGCGCCCGCAGCACCTCGATCACGCGGTCGAAATCCTCGGTCTGCTTCGGCTTGAGCTTGTAGCGGCAAGTGCCGATGGAACCCGCCGCGGGCGTAAACCGCAGCAGGGCAATCTCTTCGGCCGATTGGGCCGACAGGTCCAACAGCTCTTCCTTCAGCACTCCTTCGACGCCATGGCAGGCCCCATACACGGTACCGATGCCGTCAAACTGCCGGGCAGCCTCGACGATCCCCCTAAGACTACTATTGATCACCGGCGTCGGACCGCCGCTCTGCGCGACAATGACGTTCCGCTTGACACTCATGCAAACCCCTCCCTGGCGAAAAAGCTCGATTTTAACGCCACCCCCAAGCACCGGCAAGACGTGGAGATCAAGAACATGAGGGGAGTTCGCCCACAGAAGAGGGCAAGAGATTCGACGCCAACCCGCCACCGTTGGCTTCGCGGCTACGCACGGCAACACGACTGGCCCCGTGCCTCAAAGCGTGTCGGGGCGTTACGCGGCTAGTGATCGCTCGCCCAACGCAGGTGCACCGGCAAGCACGTCGTGCAGTACCATACCGATCAACTGGTCAGTGGCCGCATCGAGTGCGCCGTTGCGCAGAGCCGGCTTGAGATTCTGGCCGGGTAAAACGTGGTCGATTTTCGGCGCCAATCGCTCTCCGGCCTCCGCCCTGACGTAGCCCCTGATTGCCGCAATGCTCATCGTTGCAAGGTACTGGTGCCGGCGCTGCCAGATGTCGGCACGGCACTCCCGAGCGAGTTGGCCGCCGATCTGATCGGTCCAACGACGCTTCTGCCAGGGGAAAAGGAGTTTGAACCGGCCAAGTGTGAACATAGGAGACATGGCAAAAAGAGAAAAGAGCCGAACGAGTTTACGACCTCCGCGCTATTCACATCGAATGTCGGGGGCCTGAATCTTCAGCCGAAAACCGAAACGCCGGTCGCCAATGTGGCGGATCAGCACGCCCTCGACAAGCGTGGGCCTGGCGCCGGCTAGTAGTCTGACACAACTCCCAACGCATCTTGACACGCCGCGACGGCCCACTAACTTGAGGGGAGCTGTTGGTTGTGCGCGTTGTCGGAAGTGGTATAGTATAGGTATAGTATATCTGTCTCGCGCCGCCGGTTGCTGGTTTTCAGCACCGGATCCGAGCCGGCTGCTCGTTGTCTGAACGGCGCACGGAGCATCAGAACCACCCTTAAGTCGCCGGCGTATTAACAAAACATTACGTTAGCTGAACCACCAGGTGTAACCAAGGAGACACGTAATGCAGGCCGATGTGCAACAGATCAAGCATCGCGTGGCGGAAAAGGCCGAACTGGTCCATCGCCTCCAAACCGAGTTAGGCAAAACGATCGTTGGACAGGAGGAGATGATCTCCCGCCTCCTGGTGGGTCTGCTCACGCACGGCCATATCCTATTGGAAGGCGTTCCTGGTCTGGCAAAGACCACCGCCATCAAATCGCTGGCGCAAGCCTTGTCGACCCACTTCCAACGCATCCAGTTTACTCCGGACCTGCTCCCGGCGGACCTGGTCGGCACGTTGATCTACGTGCCCAGCGAAGGGACGTTCCGAACGCGCAAGGGTCCGATCTTCGCCAACTTCATTCTCGCCGATGAAGTGAATCGAGCCCCCTCGAAAGTGCAGTCGGCCCTGTTGGAGGCAATGCAGGAGCGGCAGGTCACCATCGGCGAGCAGACCTTCCCGCTGGAAGGGCTCTTTTTGGTGATGGCGACGCAGAATCCGATCGAGCAGGAGGGGACGTACCCGCTGCCCGAGGCCCAAGTCAACCGCTTCATGCTAAAGGTGAAGATTACCTATCCCGAGCCGGAGGAGGAGCGAAAGGTGCTCGACATGGCCATGGACGGCACAACTAGGCAAATCCAGCCGGTGCTTTCCGCCGAAGAGGTTTTCGGCATGCAGGAGGTGGTCAAGCTGATCTATGTGGACCAGCAGGTGAAGGACTACATTCTCAACGTGGTCCGGGCCACGCGCGACCCGGCAGCGTTCGGATTGAAGGAGCTGACCGCGCTGGTGGACTACGGGGCCTCGCCGCGGGCGTCGATCTACTTGGGACTCGGTTCGCGCGCAATGGCCTTTCTCCAAGGGCGCGGCTACGTCACGCCCCAGGATGTGAAGGATATCGCCTACGACGTGCTGCGGCACCGGGTGATCCTGAGCTATGAGGCCGAAGCCGAGCAAAAGACGCCTGAAGATGTGATACAGACCATTCTCAACACCGTGCCCGTTCCGTAAGTGATGGCCCAGCCCGACGTCGCGACAATTCTCAAGAAGGTCCAGCGGATACAGATCGTTGCCAATCGCACGGTCAACGATCTGTTCGCCGGCCAATACAAGAGCGTGTTCCGCGGTCGGGGCATGGAGTTCGACGAGGTCCGCGAGTACCAGCCGGGCGACGACGTCCGCAGCATCGACTGGAACGTTACCGCGCGTACCGGCGCGCCGTTTATCAAGCGCTTCTGCGAAGAGCGGGAACTGACCGTGCTGTTCGCGGTCGACGCCAGCGCCTCGGGGGCCTTTGGCTCGGGCCAGCAGTCAAAGCTCGACATGGTGGTCGAGGTGGCGGCGATGCTGATGTTCTCGGCGCTGAAGAACAACGACAAGGTGGGGCTCGTGACGTTTTGCGACGCGGTCATAAGCTACTATCCTCCCCGCAAAGGCAAGGGCAACCTGCTGCACTTGATCCGCGAGCTTTTGAGCATCGAACCGGTGGCCCGGCCTACGAACCTGGCGGCGGCTTTGGAGTTCCTTAGCCGGGTGCAGAAGCGCCGCGCGGTGGTGTTCCTGATCAGCGATTTCATGGCGCCGCAAGCGCGGCAAACGCTGGCGCTATGCAATTCGCGGCATGATCTGATCGCGGTGACCGTGACCGATCCGCGCGAGCAGGCCCTGCCCGACGTAGGTTTCATTTCGCTGGTGGACGCCGAGACGGGGCAAGTCGTGGAACTCGACACGCGTCATCCGCGGGTTCGCGCCCTGTTCGCCCATCGCACCGCGGAGAGGGCTGAAACCCTATCGGCCGACCTGCGCAAAGTGGGCGTCGACGAGCTGGCCATCCGCACCAACGAAGATTATTTGAAGAGCCTCCGCCGTTTTTTTCACATGCGTGAACGGAGATTCCGATGAATGATCCCATGTCTGAACCCCCGCAACTTTCGCTCGGTCAGCCGTCCCGGAAATTGCAGCAGAAACTGGGCGGCGTGCCGAGGGGCTGGTTGCTGTTGATCGTGTTGCTGAACGTGGCGGCCTTGGGCTGCCTGACAACATTGCTATGGCGGTCTGGTTCGTCCGTCGGCGGGGCCGGGACTGCGCCGGCCGGCTCGGCGGATGAGGCTCAAGGCGCTGGCCGCGCGACTGGAAGAGAGAAGTCTCGATGCCGAGGCGGCCCGGGCATGGGAAGCCTACCTGGCGGCCGACCCGCAGTGTCCCCAACGGGCCGAGATTTTTTACCGCATCGGCCGCCTGTGGATGCAGGCCGAGCAGTTTGGTCCGGCGGCTTCCGCCCTGGTGCGTGCCGAGCAGGTGGCCGGAGACGACAAGGAGTTGAAGGACAAGATCGGCCCGCGGTTGGTCGAGTGCCTGCGCCGGTTGGGACAATACGGAGAGGTCGGCCGCGAATTGTCGCGTCAGGTGGAGGCGGGGAGCAAGGAGAAAGGCGGCGAAAAGCCCGCCTCCAAGGTGCTCGCGACGCTCTCCGGGCAGGACTTTACCGAAGCCGATCTGGATCGGATGATCGAGCGCCGCGTAGACCGCATGTTGGCCTTTCAGGGCGGCGGAGAGCCGCAGCAGCGGCAGGCCATTCTACAGCAGATGTCCGGGCCTTCCGTACGCCGGCAACTTCTCCAGGAATTCCTGAGGACCGGAGCTTCTTCTGCCGCCGTGCCCGTGAGCTGGGACTCGATCGCGACCAGGACTACCAGCAGGCCCGCGACCAGGCGCTGCAAAATCTGCTTGCCGAGCGGTTTCTGCTGCGGGAGCTGGAGAATATCCGTCCGACGCCGGTGGACTTGGAGTCCTATTTCAAGGCCCATCAGTCGGAGTATGAAAAGCCGGAGGCGTTGCACGTGGTCGCCATTCGTCTGGAAGAAAACGAGGATCCGGCCGCCTTGCTGGAAAAGATCACGTCGCCCGATGAATTTCGCAAGCTGGCGGCCCAACGTCAACCGGCCGGTTCAGACCCGCAGCCAGGGGGCCGGCAGTTGGCGCGTGCTCGCAAGGACCCCGAGCTGGGAGACGTCGAGGCGCTGTTTGCCTTGGACGAGGGCCAGTGGACGAAGCAGCCGCACGTCGGCGGCAAGGGGCGTTTCCTGGTGCTGGTGGAAAAGAAGTCGCCGCGCGGCACGCTGCAGTTGCAGGAGGTGCTGGATCGCGTGCGCGGCGACTATACAGCGCGCAAGCAGCAGGAAATGGTGGAGAAGCTGTTTGCCGATTTGGGGCAGCGTTACGAGGTGCGCATTCTGCCCGACGCGGTGAAATCGGGCGATGAAAAGCCCGCTGGGGGCCAGGTGAAAGCGGAGAGCAACGATCGTTGAAAGCCGCGAGGAGAGCGTCTGTGTCAGAACGTGTGTTGAAAATCTCCCCTCTATCGACCAACCTTCTGTTGGTGCCCGGAGAGGGGCAGGGGGTGAGGGCGGCTGCGCCAGAATCACGGAAAGCAGATCAATCACGATCCGCTCGCCCTCACGCTAACCCTCTCCCGGCGGGAGAGGGGACCGATTCTCACAGAGAGCTGGGTGCCATGCCGGGTAAGCGGTCTGATGTCGTTCGTCTGGCAGCCAGGAACGGCGCGATTTTCCGCACTGCTGGCAGTGATTCTCCTCTTCGGCTGCACCCGGCGCGAGGAGACGCCGTCGAGCGAGGCCGACCAAAAGCCCAAGGCGGGTCGCAGCGAGGTGGAGCGGGGCCCCGTGCGGCTCTTGGTGGCCGTCGAGCCCGCCGCAGCCCGACTCTCGGATGAGCCGCAACTGAAAATCGAAATCGAGTATGCCCAGGGAGTCACCGTTCGCAAGCCGGAGTTCGGCGACAAACTCGGCGAGTTCGTGATCCGCGATTTCCGCGAACCGCTGCCGCGCCTGCGCGGCGATCGACAGATCACCGAGCAGGTCTATACGTTGGAGCCGATGCGGGCCGGCAAGATCGTGATCGACCCGATCACCGTAAACTTCACCGACGACCGGCCCGGCGGCACGGGCAAGGATCATTCGCTGCAATCCGAGCCGATTACGGTTGAAGTGGCGGCGGCCGTAGCCGGCGAGATTCCCTCACTCGACCAGTTGCATCCGCCGGCCGCTCTGCTGCCGCTGCCACAGGCGGCCACGGCCGCCTATTGGTGGGGCGCCGGTGCGATGGGTGTGGCGGCCTTGGCGGCGGCCTTGATTTGGCGGCGACGGCGCCGGCAGCAACAGCAGGCGAGCGTTGCACTCACTCCCGTAGAGCTTGCCTGGCTCGAGTTGCAGCGGCTCTTGGAAAACCAGGAAACCAGGGCGGACGTAAAACTGTTCTACGTGGAGTTGACGGCCATCGTCCGCCGTTACATCGAACGGACCACGGGAATTCGCGCTCCCGAGCAGACCACGCAAGAGTTCTTGCGCAAGATCGGCCGGCGCAGGGACTTTCCTGCCGAGGAATCCCGCCGGCTGACAAGCTTCTTGGAGGCGGCCGATCTGGTCAAGTTCGCCCTCCATCAGCCGAAGAAGGAGGACGTCGAGGAGAGTTTCCGCCGGGCCAAGGTGTTTGTGGGCTGCACCGGCCCCGAGGAGGCGGCCGCATGATCCTCCGCTTCCAAGACCCGCTTTGGTTGGTGCTGTTGGTCGTAGCAGGTGCGGTCGGCATCTTCGCAATTCGCCGGCAGCACCGCGTGGCAGTGCTCTTTTCGGACGTCAGTATCCTGCAAACCCTGCCCGTCACGCTGGCCCTGCGGTTAAAACGCGCAGTGCCTTGGCTCCGCCTTCTTGGTTTGGCGTTGGTGATCGTCGCCCTGGCCCGCCCGCAGCGAGGAACCGAGGAGTTCCGCATCTCCACCGAGGGGATTGCCATTCAAATGTGCATCGACCGGTCGGGTTCGATGGCCGCCTTGGACTTCAATCTGGACGGCAAGCAGGTCGATCGTCTCTCGGTGGTGAAGCGGGTGTTCCACGATTTCGTCATGGGAAAAGGCAAGCTGCCGGGTCGGCCCGACGACCTGATCGGCCTGATCTCGTTCGGTGGTTTTGTCGAGCCGAGGTGCCCGTTGACCCTCGACCATGGCGCCCTGGTGCAGGCGCTCGACGCGGTGGAGATTCCGCATCCCGTTTTCGACAACCGCGGACAAGAGATCAATCGCCGGCTGTGGCAGGAAGACTCGCAGACGGCCATCGGCGACGCCCTGGCATTGGCGGCCAATCGGCTGAAGGATGCCAAAGCCAAGAGCAAGGTCATCATCCTCTTGACCGACGGCGAACAGACGGCCGGCGTGCTGCAACCGGTCGAAGGAGCGGCAGTCGCGAAGACGTTGGGCGTCAGGGTCTACACGATCGGCATCGGCACCAACGGGCTTGTGACGATTCCCGATCCGTATCCCGACCAGTTCGGCCGGCACGTGTTGCACCAGGAAGTGTTTCCGCTGGACGAGCGAACGCTGCGGCAAATTGCCGACACCACCGGCGGCAAGTACTATACGCCCAGGACGTGGAAAGCCTGGAAAACGTCTACACCGAGATCGACCGGCTGGAGAAAAGCGCGTCGGAGGGACGACTCTACTCCGAGTACCACGAGTTGTATCAATACTTCATGTTGCCGGGCCTGGGGCTGATTCTGGCACAGATCGTCCTGGCCAGCACCCGTTTTCGTAGCCTGCCGTAGCTGCCATGTACTGGGAAAATCCGCGCATCCTGTTGGGGTTATGGATTCTGCCGCTTTTGGCATGGATCCTGGTCCGTGCGCACCGCAAGCGGATGGTGGCGGCGAAGACCTTCGTCAACCCGGCGATGGTCGAGCGGCTGATGCCGTCGCCGGGCGGGCCGCGCCCTTGGCTGAAGGGCGTTCTGTTGTTGGTCGGGGTGGGGCTCTTGATCGTGGCCGGCGCACGGCCGCGCTTCGGTGTCTTTACCGAAACGGTCAGCCAACGAGGCGTGGACCTGTATGTGCTCCTGGACGTGTCGCGCTCGATGACGGCCGAAGACGTGGCCCCCAGCCGGTTGGAGCGGGCAAAATCCGATGTCCGCGATCTGCTCCCCTATCTGGCCGGCGATCGCGTCGGGCTGGTGGTTTTCGCCGGAAAACCGGTGGTGAAAGTGCCCTTGACCAGCGATCAAGGCTTCTTCCGCATGGCGCTCGATGAGACCGACATCTACAGCGCTCCCCGCGGAGGCACGTTGATCGGTGACGCCATTCGCAAGGCGCTGGAGGTCATGCCCCGCAGCCGCGATCGCGACCAGGTTCTCGTCCTTATCACCGACGGCGAAGACCAGGACTCGTACGCCGAAGAAGCCGCCAGGCAAGCCGCCGAACGGGGCGTCAAGATCTTTACCGTGGGGCTGGGCGATTCCCGCGAGGGGGCCCGTATTCCCGTTCGCGACGATGCCGGTCAACTTACCTATGTGCAGGACGAGGGACAAGAGAAGTGGTCCAAGCTCAACGACCAACTGCTCAAACAGATCGCACTGACAACCGGCGGGGCGTACATCCCGGCCGGAACCCGCGCGTATGACTTGGGCCAGGTCTATGCGGACCACCTGGCCGGACTCACCCGCGCTGAATACCAAGCCGAGAAACGCAAGCGGTATCGAGAGCAATTTCAATTGTTCGTCTGTCTAGGCCTGGCGCTGCTGTTGCTGGAAATGGGGATCGCCGGTTACCGGCCCAACGGGCAGCACAACTTCGCACCGATCCGGGCCGAAGAGGGAAAGAAGGCAGGGGCCGGCCGAAATGTCCATCTCGTGCTGCTGCTGGCCGCTGTGCTCTTGGCCTTTCCCTCCGTTGCGGCAGCCGGATCGAGGCAAGCGGCGGAGAAGGTCCGCCAAGGAATTGCGTCTTACGAGTCGGGCGATTACAAGGACGCGGCGGCGGCCTTCAACGAGGCCGACGTAGCCCAACCCGACGATCTCCGCATCGCCTTCGACAGAGGCATGGCCCTCGCCGCCGAGGGTGATGCAACGAAGGCCACGGAACTGCTGGAGCAGGCGGCCCTTTCCCCCGATTTGGACCTGGCCGTTCGCCCCGATATAACTTGGGATGCCTGGCGGCGGCCAAAGCGCAGAAGCAGTTCGGCGACCATCCCGAGACGGCTTCGCCCGACGTCCGCAAAGACGGCTTGGCCGATCTGGCCGTGGCGGTCGGCCATTTTCGCGACTGCCTTCACCTCGACAAGGACCATGCCGACGCGCGGCACAACCTGGAGTTGATCCGCCTTTGGATCAAGCACATGGAGTCGCTCTGGGAGCAGGCCGATCGCCAGAAACAACGCGAGGAAATGGACCTGGCGGCGTTTCTGCAAATGCTGGAGGAGAACCAGCGCGGACTGCGAACCGCGGTCCGGGCGTTGGAGGAACTCGACGACTCGCCCAAACGCCGCCAGGCCCAGCGGGCAGCGGAAGAAGCCCAGCGGAAATTGGGCGAAGAGATTGGACCGCTGAAAGAGAAGATCGAAGCTACCCTGAGCAAGGCGGCCCAGCCGGCAGCGGCCGGCGCGGCTTCCGGCGGCGCCGCTTCGCCCGCCCCGACCGCCCTGCCCGAGGAAATCAAGCAGGGCATCGTCCAACTGCAATCGCTGGCCGACGAGGCGGCCCGTGCGATCGAGACCGCCGCAGCGCGCCTTCACGACGGCGAGTTCTCCGAGGCCCATCAGGGGCAGACCGAAGCCGTGGAGAAGTTCAACCAGATGTATCGCGGCGTGGCGCCTTATCCGAGCCTGGTGGGCCGCGCTGTCGGCGCCCAGCAAAACCTCGTCAACGAAAGCCACGCACTAGCGAACGAAAAGACCGCGGACAAGTCGCCCGACACCCAAGAATCGGCCTGGAATCAGGACTTTGTCACCCGTTATAGCGAGGTTCTCGTGCCGCTGGCCAGAGAAGGGCTCAAGCAACTCGAGTCGATGCCGGCGGCGCGGCCGGCTGCGGCCGCGCCGCCCCAGAGCGGCCAGAACGGTTCGGCTCCAAGCGACGAGAAACTCCAACAGCAGCGAGAGGGGCTGAAGCGTTCGATGGAGAAGGCCGTTGAACTGGGACCCGAAGTCGAGAAGCTCGCGGGCGAGGCGGCCCAACTGCTGCATGACCAAAAGCCGGTGAACGCCTCGCCCAAGCAGGAGGAAGTCCTTAAACTGCTCAAACAGATTGCCGAACCGCTCCCCAAGCAGGACCAACAGGAGAATCAAGACAAACAAGACCAAAACAAGCGCGACGAAAAGCAACAAGACCAGAAGCAGTCGAAACAGGACCAGAAGCAACCCGACAAGAAGCCGCGCGAGGAGGAGTCGTCGCGCCAGCAGGCCGAGACTGCGGTCCGCCGGGTGCAGCAACGACAGCAAGAGCGGCAAGAGATGGAAAAGAAGATGCAGCGCTATCAGCCTCGGCCAGGCAACGTGGAGAAGGATTGGTGAACGTGAAGAAGTTCGTGGTTGCCCTGATGATCGCCTTCGCTCCGTCGATCGCGCTCTGCGCCGACGAGGAGCCGAAAATGACCGTGACGCTAAGTCCGGAAAAAGTCTTCGAGGGGCAATCGGTCACTTACCGGGTCGTGGTGGAGAACGTGGAGAACCCGCCGACCCCAGAGCTTCGCGGAACAGATGACTTCGATATGGCCTTCCTCGGCCAGCGATCGCTCGATTCGCAGCAGATTACGGTCATCAACGGGGTAATGCAGCAGTCCGTCAAGCGCGGCCGGGAATATCACTATCGCGTTACGCCCAAACGAACGGGTCAACTGACGATCCCGGCTCCGGTGCTTACCGTGGGCGGCAAAACCCTCACCGGCACGGAGCAGCGGTTGCTCGTGGAGCCGCCCAATGCCCAGGACCTGGTGGCGGTCGAACTTACGGCCGACCGTCAGACAGTCTACCCCACGCAGCCGTTTACGGTAACGCTGTCGATCTTTGTCAAGCAACTCCCGCCGCCGTTCGCGGATCGCGATCCCGTGGCGGTGCAGAGGCGACCGCCCATGTTGAAAATTCCCTGGCTGACCGACCAGGAACTTCCCGCCGCGCTGGCGTCCAAGGAGGATTGGCAAACCTGGGTGAAGGGATTTATTAACCGTGAGGGAGGCGGTTTCGGCATCAATGAGCTGGTGCAGAACACGGCTTTCTCTTTTTCGGCGAGAGAGGCGCCCTGACCTTCCGGCCGAAATCGCAAACGGTTTTGCGCCGCGATGCCCAGGGACGCGACGTGACGTATTACCGTTACGATTTCCCGCGGACCTTTACCGCCAAACAGGCCGGCGCGATCACCCTTGACGCCGTCACGCTACAGGGGAACTTCGGCGATGAAGTCTCTGAGGCCGGGCGGCTGGCCGGCCGGGAAATCTATGCTGTCTCCAAGCCGCTGGCGATGATGGTGAAGGACGTGCCTGAAGAAGACCGGCCCGACAACTATATCGGCGCGATCGGTCATTTCAGCGCCAGTGCCGAGCTGGCGCCGCGGCAGTCGAAGGTGGGCGATCCGATGACGTTTACCCTCACTCTGACCGGTTCCGGCTCCTTAGCCGCGGCAAGAGCGGTCGATTTGAACCAAGTCCCGGCCGTGGCTGCGAGATTCAAAGTCTACGAGGCCACACAGAAGGCCGAAAACGCCGCGATCCACTTCGTCTACTCGCTTCGCCCATTGGCCGAGGGCGACGAGCCCTTTCCCGCAGTGCCGGTAGCCTATTTCGACGTCGATCAGGAGAAAATGTAACGATCCACAGTGAGCCGATTCCGATCACCATTACCAACGCCGAGCGGCTCTCAGGAGATCAGATCGTAGCGTCGCCGCGCCAGCCGGGCAGACCGGCAAGGAGTTGGAGGCCCGCCGCGAAGGGATCTTTGCCAATATCACGAACGTAACGCTGGCCCGCGACCAGAGGGTGTATCCCCTGCGATGGCTGACTGGATTAGGAGGCTGTGTGGGAACATATCTCTTGTTGGCAGGCATCGCGGTAGTCATTCGCCGCCGCACACAGGATCGATCGACGCTGCGACGCCGGGCGGCTGTGGGACGCGCAAGGCAACGGCTTCGGGAGGCAATGGCCCACTGGCATGCGCGACGGGCCCGAATCGGCCGATTGCATCCAGGATGCGCTGGCGGGACTGGTGGCCGACGTGGCCGACCTGCAAGAGGCCGGATTGACCCCCAAGGACGTGATGCGGCAGTTGGATGCGTGGAACGTTCCGGAAGCCGTGACCGTGCGGGTGGGCCGCCTGCTGGATGGTTGTGACGCCGCGCGGTATGCCGGCGCCGCGGCTTCGGCCAACCTCGGCGATGAAGCCCCGCCGGTCTTGGAAGCGGTGATCGAGGCTCTTCGCGCCAAAGAAGGTTCCGTTGATGACCGGCAGAACGACACTTAGTTTCTGTTGCGGAAAGAGCAGGTTGGCTGGATTGTCGCCTTTCGCTCCGCGAAAGTGGCATGGATTGATCGCTCCTTTCGCGGAGCGAAAGGCGACAGAAGGCTTTCCGCAACCGAAACTACTCCGTCGCAAGTTACTGTGGCTTGTCTGTGTGGCGCTGTTGCCCGGCTGCGGGCAACCGTTGGATTTGGATTCGGCTCGCGTGTTCCAGGATGCGGAAAAGGTCTTCTCGCAGGCCAAATCGCCGGAGGATTATCTGAAAGCCGCAGCGATGTACCAGGAGATCCTCGATCGCGGCCCTGTTTCCGGCGCAGTGCTCTACAACCAGGGAAACGCCTTCATGCAGGCCGGCCAGCGCGGCCGCGCCATCGCCGCCTATCGCCAGGCCCGGCAATATCTGGGGCCCGATCCGTTCCTGGAGGCCAATTTGGCCTACGCGCTCGGCAATCCACCGGCCGCGGCTCGCCGTCCGCTGGTCGAACATCTGCTCTTTTGGCAAGACTGGGTCAGTTACCCCGCCAAGTTTCAACTGGCAGCCTGCGGTGTAGGCGTCGCCTTCCTGCTGGCCGCAGCTATGTTGCTCGTACGCCGGCGTTGGCTCAAGCAACTGACGCTGCTGGCACTGGCTGTCTCTGTGCTGTTGATTCTCTCGGCGAGCTACGACTGGTATCGTTATCAGTGGAAGACGCACGGGGTGATCGTCCAGCGTCAGACGATCGTGCGTAAAGGAAACGCCGAGACGTACGAGCCGGCGCTGACCGCGCCGGTCGACGAAGGGGCCGAATTCGATCTGGTGGAGCGCCGCAACGATTGGCTTCTGATCCGCCTGGCCGGTGGTCAGGAAGGGTGGATACCCGACAAGGTGGCAGTAATCTATTGACTGCAATCGAGTCAGAGAATCTCCCCTCGCCTTCGGGAGAGGGGCAGGGGGTGAGGGCGGCCGAGGGTTCAGGGGTCGGGGGTCAGAGGCAGGGCACCGTTGACCATCAGTTGCACGTGAGCCGCGCAGTCTTCATCGCAGAAAAAAGTCTGCTGCCGACAATTGCCACGCCGGGTCACGTGATGCGGTAAACCGGCAAGAACGAATCTCGCCGGCCGGGCCATGCCGGAAATCCGTCGAATCCTTCCCGAAGTGTCACTATCGGGTCGTCCCCCGGGAATTAACCATTGGTATCATTTGAAACTGCTTTTAGTGTCCGCGGACCATCATCGGCGCTGTGGCATCCAGTAAGATCCGGTTGCCGTTGAGCATCGGGCACCATTCTCCTTTAACAACCTGCGCGTCTCGGTCATGGATCAAGAGGTACATTGTCGCATGCGCAAACCGATCGCCGGGCATCAGATCGATCCAGACCAACTGTGTATCATCAACGAGTGAAAGGGGCGTGCCAGCCCCGTCGCTAAGCTTGTCGGTGGCCTTCAGCGGGACTGGGTAGGCGTAGACGTGGATGTTCCTGTGGACGCTGGTGTTACTAACCGGTTCTGCGGCCGTCCGAGATCCAAATCGCACCTCTTTGATGCCAGATCCTTCCCCGTGGATGCGAACTCCCTTGACCAATATCGGATCAAAGCCGACCCAGCGGTCATCCGCCGCAATGGGAGAGAGCGCCTGTAGTGCCAGATCGGCGGGCGGCACGGCATACAAGTCATAATCCCAGATGCCGTCGGCCGGCGGCGCTACGTAGACGCGGCGAATCAACTGAGGGTCCTTCCAGCCCAGCGTGGGTACCTGGCCGATTGTCGTGACCACGAGGTTCGGCGGATTCGACTTCTCAATCGTGTACTGCACGTCGAGGATCGTCTTCACATGTACAGGCCGCGCGTCTGTGCGGGTCTTCCGAGCAAAGACTCGGAACGCGAAGGGCACCTTCTTCTTGGTGCCGTCAGAGAGCGTCACGGTGACCTCGGCCGAACTCTGGCCCGCATTGTTGGCCTTCAAATATACGCTGATGAACCCAACGCCGATTTTTCCCGTTTGCGGTTCGGCTGTGAGCGTCACCACTTGCCCGTCAGTGTCTGCAATACAAAGGGCGCGTCAAGGCGCGGTTCGCGACCGTGGCCTCGACATGTTGCGGGAAGGGCGGGGCAATTGGATACGTGACCTGCAACTGGATCAAATCGTTCTCGTCCACCTCGCGCAGCAAGTAGGGAAAGGGGCCGTAAATGCCCGCGGGTTCTTGGATTCGCAGTTGCGACGCCCCGAACTCGGCCGCGACGCTCTCGCCGTCTCCCGCAGTTGCCGTCGATGCCCACAGTGCCACCAACACAGACAATCCAGCCAACAACAATGTTCTGGTACTCATGGTTATTCTCCCTGGTAAGACGGTCTCTCAATAATCGTAGTCACACGCCACTTCAAGAAATCTGGACACAACGAAACCTGCGTCGAGACTCTCCTACCTTCAAGATCTCGGACGCCGCTCAAATGGCCTTCTAACGGCGTGACGTGAAGGCCTAATCCGACACGGAACGGCCAATCACAACTCTGGGTATCGATAACCTAAACACTGCCAGTCTTCCAAGTAAAGCACCACTGTTCCTTATGTTCAACTTACATTGCCAGCCCTCCGCGGCCAAGACCTGGTCGGACCCAGTTGTCAAGACCTAGCACCGGTCGGGTCCAGGTCACCGGGGCTATGTCCATCAGCGTTATTCGCGATGGCATCTCTGTAAGCTGCGTGGGGTCGCCCTCGCGATGCGCTCTCACTGGAAGCAAAGAAACGGCACCGCCATCTCGCATAAGAGGCACAATGGCCTGTGGCGAACATTATCCTGTCGTTTCCGGGGGCATGTTCCCATGGCATGGGAGTAATTATCCAGCGCGTGCCACCATCGTCAAGGCCTTCGCTGTTTTCAAGTGGCAATAATCGTGGGGAGTTAGTAGCCCCTCATACGAACTGATTTTACGACCATTAGAGAATCGTCTCGTAAATCGCCGACCAAAATCAGTGCTGTGCGACACTCAGTACCGCCTATCCGTATGGCCGCAAGCAGCTTGCCAACAAGACTGTGCAGCGGTGGCCAATGGGCTGGGCTGTCGGTAAGAGCCGTCATCAAGCTGCCGTTTTGGGCCGGCATGGCTCCGGCAGCCTGAGGAGCCAGGTCATATCGATCGCCTTCGCCAAAGCCCTGTGTTGCGCAGACACGACCCGATTGTGCCCCTATCTCCTCGACACCGCGTTGCGTGCACCAGTCGGCCATCAGTTCCACGTAAGCCGCCCAGTCTTCATCGCAGAAAAAGTCTGCCGCCGACGATTGCCGCGCTGGGGTCACGTGATGCGGCAAACCGGGGGCAACGAATCTTGCCAGCCGAGCCATGCCGGAAATCTATCGAATCTTTCCCAAAGCGTCACTATCGGGTCGTGTTTCCGGGATTGATGATTTGCCCCTCTGTTATGTATTGGCGCTGCACCAATCAGGGTGTATCCTAACCGCCGACGCTTTCTTAATCCAGGCACCTTAACCCAAGTTCGCCAGTACGGACTGATTCTGCGGGAATCTTGTCATATTTGATGCCCGCATGAAGGTGGGGTTTTGTGTTGCAAGTCGTTACGGCAGGAAGACGAGTTCGTTCCCCGCGCGGGAAATGGTGTGTCGGTTTGCATCGGCTCGGACCAGGGCGCACTGCGTTGATTGTCGGCCTTTCTCTCCGGCACCCGAACCCTCTGCTCAGCTCGCCAACCTGAATCAGGTACCGCGCAGCTCGAACCGGGCGTGTGGCTTCACAAGAACCCGCAATATGCGCAGGTGAGTGTGTGGTGGGCTCGTGGAACAAGACTAACCAAAAGGAGCCCGGACCTGTCGAGTTTTCTGACGACCGGGAAATGTCCCCCGGTCCCGTGAACCCGGCCAAGTGAGTTGGCCCCCTCGCCAGCCAGCCAGCCATTTCTTGAGGTATATGCTATTGCTTGACAGGGGTTTATCCGTTCACTATTCTAATACTCGTTTGGCGGGGGTGTCGGCAGCTTGTCTTGTTCTGCCGACGATGTCTACAAATCTGATCTGCCCAAGGGAGAACTGAATATGGCGACCACTACCAACGAGGCGGATTCGGTCCTTCACCAGGTAAGCACCTTCGCGGATCGCGTCCGCACGATCCGCGCAGCCCTGCACGAAGTTGTCGTGGGCCAGGACGCGGTGATCGACCAATTGCTGGTGTGTGCGTTGACCGGTTCGCACGCCTTGTTGGTGGGCGTGCCGGGGCTGGCCAAGACCTTGATGGTCAAGGCGCTGGCCGCCGCGTTTCGTTGGAAATATGCTCGCATCCAGTTCACGCCCGACCTGATGCCCGCCGACGTGACCGGCTACGAGTTGCTCGGCCGGAGTGAAGATGGACACGGTCCGACGATGGTTTTCCGTAATGGCCCGGTGTTCGCCAACCTCGTGCTGGCCGATGAGATCAACCGTGCGGCGCCGAAGACTCAGTCGGCGCTCTTGGAGGCTATGGCCGAACGCCATGTGACCGTCGGCGGAACGACCTACCCGCTGCAAGAACCGTTCCTCGTGGCTGCCACACAGAATCCCATCGAGCAGGAAGGGACATATCCGCTTCCGGAAGCTCAGCTCGATCGCTTTATGATGGAGATTCGTATCGGCTATCCGACGCCGGAGCAGGAAGAAGAGATCGTGCTGCGCACAACGGCGGGAATGCCAGAGTTGCCCACGGCTTCACTGGAGCGCGAGGAGTTCCTGCAACTTCGCGACCTGGTGTTGGCGGTACCGGTGGCCAATAACGTGGCGGCGCACGCCGTGCGGCTTTGTGCAGCGAGCCGGCCGGAAGATCCCCGCAGCAGCAAGTTCGTTCGCGATTACGCGGCGTGGGGCGCCGGCCCGCGCGGCTCGCAGAACCTTGTCTTGGCAGCCAAGGCCCGGGCGTTGCTGTTGGGGCATTCGGCACCCACGGCCGAGGACGTCCGCGCTTCGGCCCTGCCGATCCTCCGCCACCGGATCATCGTCAATCACCGGGCGGTGGGCGATTCGGTCAGCTCGGCCGACATTGTGGCTCACCTGTTGAAAGAAGTGGCCCCATGACCACGCGCGTGACCAGCCGTTTCCTCGATCTACGCGCCCTCGGCGCTGGAACACATGCGTTTCAGCACGCGGCGTCGCGTCGAGGGGACATTCATGGGCTATCACCAATCGCGGCAACTGGGCGGGGCTGGCGAGTTCGTCAACTTCCGCGAATACACCGGCGGCGAGGACCTTCGCCGACTCGACTGGAAGGTCTTCGCCCGCACCGGAAAAGCGTTCGTTCGCCTGCACGAAGAGGAAACCAACCTCGCATGCACGCTGGTCGTGGATGCCAGCGGTTCGATGCGTTTTGGTGCGGCCGGGCGGCGCTACGACCGCGGCTCGAAGCTGGAGTACATACAATATCTGGCCACCGCGCTGTCGCACGTGATCACCCGCAACCAGGACCACGTGGGGCTGGCCGTGCTCAATGGCGGCCTGAGCGAGTGGCTCGGCCCGGGGGCCGCAACGCCGCACGTCGAACACCTTCAGCAAGTCATCGAGGACCTCGCCACGCACGCTTGCCTGAAGATGGCGGTCGGGATGCGCGAACTGTTCGAACGTTCGCGCAGCCGGGGCGTGCTGCTGGTGATGAGCGACTTCCTTATGGAAGATCTCGAAGAGGTGTTCGCCACGTTGCGGCTGTTTCGCCACCGTGGCTGGGACATTGTCGTGCTGCACGTGGTTCACCCCGATGAGGAGCGGCTGCCCGAGGGTGTCGCCTACCGCTTCGAGGGCCTGGAGAATGAGGGGCGGTTGAATTGTTCGCCGGCCGAGATTCGCGCGGCGTACCAGGAGCGGTTTGCGGCCCACCTGGCGATGGTCAGGCAGTTGTCGCTGGCCGGCGGCTGCGATTACCGCCGCGTCTTGACGTCCATTCCGTACTTGCAGACGTTGGGGGGATTTTTGGTGGAACGAGCGGGATAAGGGGACTTCTACGACTAACCGTGGAGTATTGTGGTGCAGCCGTCCCCAGTAGTTCCAACATTCCTACCTAATTCCTATTGAAAGACGCAAGGCTTTTCTCCACGCTAGGTTAAGTTGAAGACAAACCCCTAGCTTCAAGGAGGAAGCCATGCGTCGAGTAAACAGTATCATTTCCAGGACCCAATGGCAACAGGACACGGTGGCATTGGTTGTCTCGACCTTTCAGTTGCGCGAGTTCGGACGCTCGGTTTCCGCGGCGCTCTTGGGAAGACTGATTGTCATGGCGGCGTGTGTCGGGGCCTCTCTGTCGGGGGTAGCCGCTCGCACGCGGCGGAGTCCGTCGGGCGAAACGGTACGCAAGGCCCTGCTGGCCAATTTGCGCGAAAACCTGGCCGATATGGAGCGGCGAATCAACGACAACTTGCTGCGATTGGCACCGAGGGCATTCTTCAAGCGCGCTCGGCGGTTGGCGATCGACCTGCACCAACGCCCGTACTACGGAAAACGCCAGCACGTTCCGGTCCGCGGCGGCAAGAAGAAACAAGGCACCGGATGGTTCTGGACCTGGGCCACCGTCGCGGTTGTCGAAGGCGGCCGTCGTTGGACGGTTGCGATGACGCCGGTGGGGCCGAGCGACGCGCTGGAGGATGTGGTGTCCCGTCTGTTGGATCACGTGGAAAAGGCCCGCATCTCCGTGAAAATGGCCCTTGTCGATCGCGAGTTCTACGCCGCTCGCGTGATTGCCGTGCTCCAAAGCCGCGGCGTTCCGTTTTTGATGCCGGCCGTTCGTCGGGGCCAGCTTCAAGGCACGGGCGGTCCTACGGGGACACGGCGGTTCTTCCAACCCGGCACAATCGGTTTCTTCGAGCACTCGTGGACGGCACGTGGAAAGTCAAATGGCCAACAGGTGACGGTGCGGATTGCTTGTGTGCCGCGAAGGGCCGATGATCGCCGCAAAGGGCCGCTGGTATTTGCCTTCGACGGCCTTTCGTCGGGGGAACTGTTGTGGTATCGAGAAGGGTATCGCCGTCGATTCGGCATCGAAACCAGTTACCGCCAATTGGGCGAAGGCTTGGCCCAAACGACGACGAAGCGAATTGCTTGGCGGATGTTGCTCGTAGCCGTGGCGTTGCTGTTGCGCAACCTTTGGGTATGGCGCAATCAGCAGGTACAATACTGTCCGGTGAGTCTCTCCATCCAACTGCATCAACTGAACATTTACCTCAGCGGAGAACTCGAAATGATCCTCGACTTTGAAATACTCAAAACGTAACTGCCGTTTCACAAAGCCCTTGCAATGTTGGAACTACTGGTCCCGGCTGCCCGTGCAGGCCAGACACCCGCACCACAAATCATTGGCCGTGACATTTCTGCATCCTTGGGCAATACCGATCGGCGTGGCGGCGGCGGCGGTGCCGCTGCTGATCCACTGGCTCACGCGGCCACGGCCCGCGCGGATGCCGCTCTCGACGCTGCGATTCGTGCGCGAGGCGGTCCGGCAGCGGCGAAGCTGGCATCGGCTGCGTGACGCGGTGCTGCTTACGCTGCGGACGCTTGCCGTGCTGTTGTTGGCTTTGGCCGTGGCTCGGCCGCAGTGGGGCGAAAGGCTCCAGATGTTGGACCTCCGCGAGGGCGATGCCGTTCGCGTCGTTGTTCTTGACGTCAGCCAGAGCATAGCCGCCCGCGCTGGGGCGATCGAGCAGATTGAACGCGGGCGGACGATGGCCGCCAACTACGTCCGCTATCAGCCCGGGCTGGCAGCCAACTTGATTCTGGCCGGTGCGCGGCCGCAGGCCGTGTTCGACAGCCCGTCGACCAATTTCGACGCCTTGCGCGACGAGTTGGCGCACTGTCGCGCGTTGCCCGAGCGGATGGATGTGAATCGAGCATTGGACATGGCGGCCCGGATGCTGGCCCCGGCCTCGGAGAGCGATCATCGGCGTCGGGAGCTGGTGGTCGTGAGCGATTTCCAGCGTTCTAGCTGGGCGAAGGCCGACTTTTCGCCCTTGCCAGCCGATACGCAAATCCAGTTCGAATCGACCGCGCCGACCGACCCGCTGGCGAACCTGGCGATTCTCCGGGTGGAAGGCCGCACGGCCGGCTCGCAAGCCAGCACGCAACTCGAAGTCAACGTGGGCAATTACTCGCCGACGGCCCGCAAGATCACCGTCGAGGTGACCATCGACGGATTGAGCCGGCGATTGGCGGGCACGTGTCCGCCGGGCCGCCGCACCACGTTGACCGAGGAGATCGGCACGCGGCAGCCGGGTTGGCAGTCAGGCGAGGCGAGGCTGGTCGGAGTCGATGATGCCTTGGCTGCCGACAATGTCTATCCCTTCGTGCTGCACGTCCGCCCGCGGCCGACCTTCGTGTTGATGACTCGCCAACCGATGGGCCGAAAGGCCACGTCGAGCTTGTTCGTCGAATGCGCGTTGGCGCCGGCGGCAAGGAACCTGCGGAAACAAGGCGCCGTCGATTCGTCGTCTCCGCGTGTTGTCCGCGTCGATCCTGCCACGATGGATCGCACCACCTTGGCCGCGGGCGACTTGATTCTGCCGGACCACCCGGGGAAGCTTGCCGATGAGACAATCAAGCTGCTTGCAGGACTGCTGCATCGGGGGCGGCCGATCTTGTACGTCACCAGCGAGCTGATCGACGCCACGAACCTCAAGCGGTTGTGCGAGGAGGCGGGCAGCGGGTTGCAGTTGCCGGTCGAGTTCAGCCCGCCGCCGGCCGGCCAGGCGCGGCGCGATCTGTTCCTTGCGTCGGTGCGACGCGACAGCCCGCCGTTCGATGTCTTTGGGGACAGCCTCACGCCATTGATTGGCCAGTTGCGATTTTCCGGCGGGCTGGGGTCTCGCCGCCTTGATACGGGCGTGGATTCGGACGTGCTGGCTGCGTACAACGACGGCTCGGCCGCGATGGTGCTGACTTCGTCCGACGCCGGCGCACTGGCAGTGATCAACGCCGATCTTGCCGCGTCGAACTTGCCCAAGACCTCGGCGTTCGTACCCTTGCTGGCCGAATTGGTCGAGCAAATGCTCGATCGGAATCGGGCCGCCGATTCGGTGGTCTGTGGCGAGCCGTTGGTGGCGCATCTGCCGGCCGAGTCCGGAATGGCAGCCGGTCTGCGAATCCGTGGACCGGAGGGGTTACGCGCCCGACGCAAGTGCCGGCGGTTGTGGCGAACTGGTCGACGAGGCCGTGGGGGCGGTCTGGCGATGGACCGCGCCGGGTCCGCCGGGCGTTTACCGTGTCGAGCGCAACGGCGCGACGGTGTTCGCCACAGCCGTCAACATTCCGCCCGACGAGAGCCAGCTCGACGTGCTGCCCGCCAGCGTGCTCACGAGCCGGTTGGCGGCGGGCCGCATGGTGGTCTATCACGGCGCGATCGACGAGGGCCAACGCCGGGACGACTTTTGGAAGTGGTTCGCCGTAGCCTGTGCGGTGTGTATTGTGGCCGAGATTTCCGCCTTGCTGATTTTCCGCGCGTAAGCGAATAATTCCATGACACGCATCACCTTCGATCCCTACATACCGCTGGCGCTATGGGTGCCGTTGGCACTCTTGATGACGGCGCTGCTGGGATGGTATGCCGTGGCCGGGCGCCGCCGCTTGCCCGGTCGGAGGTGGTGGGTTGTGGTGGCGTTGATGGCCGTGGCCATGGCCGTGCCGCTGGTGGTTCTCTTGAATCCCACGTGGCTGGAGCGGATTCCACCGCCGGCAGGAAAGCCGCTCATGACAATCCTCTTGGACCGTTCGGCGAGCATGGCCACGCGCGACGCTGCCGGGGGCCAAACCCGCTACGAGGCCGGTGCCGCTTTTGCGACGGCCGTTGTGCATGAATTGAACAATCGGTATGAAGTCCGCGTGCGCACGTTTGCCGAGACGTCGTCGCCGGTTGCGGCGGAGAACCTGGCAAAGCAGGAACCGGACGGCGCGGCCACCGATCTGGCGGCGGCTGTGCAAGATGCCTTGCAGGACGACCAGCCGCAGGGTCAGGCCATGTTGCTGCTGAGCGATGGCATTCACAACGCCGGCGGCGTAGAGCGGGTGCGGCAAAGCGCCGCCAAGGCCAAGGCGATGGCCGCGCCCGTCTATGTCAAGACGATCGGCGGCCCGGCCACCGTGAGCGACCTCGAGGTCAGCCTTCAGCAACCGCAGGAGTTGGCGTTCGTAGGTCAGCACGTGCCCATCGCGGTTGCGGTCCGGCAGCGGGGCCAGCTGGCCGCAGAGACCGGACTTACGCTGTTGTTGGACGGTAAGCCCGTGGGGAATCGCGATGTGGCACTGAAAGCTGACGATACGGTCGAGCAGGTGTTTTATGTCTCGCACAAGCAGAGCGGGCTGTATCGCTACGAGGTTCGTGCCGACGCCCTGCCGGGGGAAGTCACCACGCTGAACAACACGCGCGCCCTTGCTGCTCCGCGTGGTCGACCAGCCAGTCCGCGTGCTGCTACTGGAAGGCAAGCCGTACTGGGACACAAAGTTCCTCGTGCGGACCTTGTCGGCCGACGAGTCGATCGAGTTGACCAGCGTGGTGCAGCTTGCCGAGGGGCGGATGTTGCAGCGGAAGATTCCGCCGCCGGGCGGCGGAGAATGAATTAGCCGATTCCGAAAAGAAGGAGGTCGATCGCGAGCAATGGACCGTCGAAAAGGATGCGGGCAAGTTTCTCTCCGATGCCGAACGCGCTGGCCTCGTACCAGATCGTGATTCTCGGCCGCAGCGCCGAGGTCTTTCTGACGGATGACGGGCTGGCAAAGTTGCGGAAGTGGCTCGTCGAAGGCGAGGGGTCGCTGGTCTGCTTCCGCGGTCCGCCGGCGGCACAAATCAACCAACGCTTAGGCGAATTGATGCCCGTGCGCTGGACGCCGACGGCCGAGTCGCGGTTTCACCTGCAACTGACCGGCGTCGGCCAAGCGTTGCGGTGGTTATCGACTTCCAGCGACGCCAAGGACGATCTGGCCGGTCTGCCTTCGTTGGCCGCGACGGCGCGGGCGGAAGCCCCCAAGGCGCTGGCCGTCGTGCTGGCCACGGGCATGGCCGGCAGCACTGGCCAGGCCAGCCCCGTGATGTCGTACCAGCCAGTGGGCAATGGCCGGGTAGTCGTCGTGGAGGGCGCCGGCATGTGGCGATGGGCCTTCCTCGCGCCCGAGCAAAAGCAGCAGGAAGAAGTTTATGGTTCGCTGTGGCGGAGCCTGGTTCGTTGGCTCGTGGCGAACGTGGGCCTCCTGCCTTCGCAACGCATGTCGCTTCGCGCCGACAAACTCACTTTCAACACCGACGAAAGCGTCACCGCCACGCTGCTGGTGCGCGATTGGTCCGGCGAGCCGCCCCAGGTGGAACTCCTCGGCGGATCGGGGGAGCGGCCGCAGAGCTTCAGTTGCGTGCCCCGCGGCAACTATCCGGGCCAGTACTACGCCGGCTTGGGCCGATTGCCCGAGGGGCGATATTCCCTTCGCGTATTGGGGGTCGACAAGAACGAACTGTCGGCCGTGGCCGCCTTTGACGTGCGTGGAAATCTGGCCGAGCGTCTCGAAGTTCGCGCGCAGCCCGACTTGATGAAACTGATTGCCCAGCAGAGCGGCGGCGCGGTGCTGGAAAGCCCCGAGCCCCGGCAATTGGCACAACAATTCGAGCAACACCTCAGCCGGAGCCGGCCCGAACGCACCGCCCAGACCATGGCCTGGGACCGCTGGTGGGTGCTGCTGGGGGCGTTTGCGATTTGGGGCGCGGCGTGGGGCGTGAGACGGCGATCGGGACTCGTGTAGAAGAAGAGATAAGCGAAGATGACTTCTCTCAGCATACAACTTCGCCGCGTTCGCCGCCGGCTGATGGGCATCGGCACGGCCGCGGGAACGGTGTGGGGATTGGCCGCCGCGACCATGCTCCTGCTGTTCGGAGCGTGGCTGGACCTCATGTGGGAGTTTCCGCCTGCGTGGCGAATCGCGACGCTCTGGGCGGCTGGGGCCTGCGGCGCGCTGTTGCTGGGTGCCGTGGCGACGTGGACCATCCGCGCTGCGGGAGTTGCCAGCGTCGCCCGGCGATTGGATCAGGCGGGCGACTTGGGTGGCCGCATCCTCACCGGCTGGGAACTTGCCCACGGCCGCTACGGAGTGCGCGGCGAAGAGCCGGCTGCGCTAAGTGCGGGCCTGGCGAACCGGGCTGTCGCCGATGCGACCAGGGCCGCCGGGCAAGTTTCCTTGGTGAAGGCCGCGCCGTTGCGACCGCTGACCCGTTCGCTGGCCACGACGGGCTTTCTCTGGGTCGCGGTGGGCGCGCTGGCGGTTTGCTTGCCGGCCCTGGCCTGGACGCAATGGAACCGCTTCCTGCGGCCCTTCGACGACGTGCCGCCGTTCTCGTCGAGCCAGTTCGAGATCACGCCGGGCAATGTCGCGGTGCTTTACGGCGGCGAATTGGAAATCCGCGCGAAAGTGCTCGGCACGCCGGTCGAACAATTGGAGTTAGTGCTCGCATCGGCCAACGGCCAGGAGCCGCCGCTGCCGATGTTCCAGGAAGCGGACGGCGCGTGGCGGGCGGTGCTAGCCAAAATCGTCGAGCCCACCGACTACTTCGTCCGCGCCTATCGCGCCCGCAGTTCGAAGTATCACATCAGCGTCACCACAGTGCCGCTGATCGAAAGCGCCCGGCTGCGGATCACCCCGCCCGAGTATGCCAACCGGGGGCCGTACGAAGGTGCGCATGCCCAAGGAGGGCGTGAGCGGGCTGGCCGGCACGAAAGTAGACGTTTTTCTCCGCAGCAACCGGCCGCTGTCCGGCGGAACGCTCGACTTGTGGTGCAACCGTCCCAGCGGCGCGCAAGCGGGCGAGACGCCTGCACCACAAAACGAGACGGCCGCGCCGCAAGGAAAACCCGAGACGCTCGCGATGAAACCCATCGAGCCCGGCAGTCAGGAAGTCACCGGCCAGTTCGCGATCGCCGGCGATGGGAAGTTCGAATGCCGAGTGATCGACAAGGACGGCCAGGCTTCGCAGCAGACGTTCTCAGGCACTATTACCATGCTGGCCGACCAGCGGCCGTTCATCCGGCTCACGCAGCCCCCGAAGACGTCGTTGGCCACGCCCAACGCACTGCTGCCGGTGACGCTTTCGGCGGAGGACGACTGCGGTATTTCACGGCTGCAACTGTTCCGCAGTCTGAACGACTCTCGCCCGTTGGCAGTCAACCTGCCGTTGCCGCCGCGGCCGCCGCGCCGCCTCGACGAGTCGGTCCGGCTGCCGCTGGACCAGTATGGCCTGGCAGCCGGGTGACGTGATCAAGCTCTTTGGCCGCGTCGAGGACAACGATCCGGCCGGCGCGAAAGGGGCCGAAAGTGCCTTGGCCACCGTGCGAATCGTCAGCCAAGAGGAGTTCGAACGGCTCTTCCGCACGCGGCAAGGCGTTCAGGCCCTGTTCTCGAAATACTATGCAGCGCGGCGGCGCATGGAATCGCTGGCCAAGGAAGTCGAACGATCTGGAGAAGAAGTTGGAGCATCTGCCGCCGGGTGACAAAACGTCCGATGAGACGCGGCGGGAGATACAGCGGCTGCAGGAGTCGATGCGCCGCGAAGCCGCGGAGATCCGGAAGTCGGCCCAAAACCTGCTGCCGTACGATCTCGACAAGTACCTCACGCCGCAGTTGGATCAGTTGGCCCAAATAAGCGAAGGGATGGCAAAGGAGTTGGAAAATCTCCTGCAGGAACGGGATTTGCTCAATAAGAGGCTGGGCGGCAAGTTGGACGAATTGGCCAGGCGGCTGGCCTCGGACCGCGGGCAATTCGACGAGCGCGTCACCAAACCGCTGGAGGATTTCGAGGCCGTGTTCCCGTTGCTGGCCGATCAAGAGCGATTTATCATGCTGGTCCAATGGCAGGACGACTTTGCCGACCGCCTGGCGTCGTTGAAGGGGCGCGACGGCAAGGACAACCCGGGGCTGAAGGCGCGGATGCGCAACCTGGAGCAGGAGCAGCGGCAGATTGAGGATGCCTTGGCCAAGCTGTTGGACGACATTCAGGAACACAGCGAGAAGCTGCCTGACAAACCTGAGTTGGCGAAGCTTCGACAGACGGCGTTGAAGTTCGTTCATGATGTGACCACCAGCGGGGCGTCGGAAGCAATGGCCATGGCGGAGGCTGCCTTGGCCGAGTTCGCGCCCACGCGAGGCCACCAGAACGCCCAAGATGCCGCCGACATTCTCAAGAGGTTCATCAAGCGTTGCCGCGGCATGGGCAATGACGCTGCGGGCACTGCGAATTGGCGTTTCAGCCACAACTGGGCACCGGCATGGGCAACACCATTGAGCAAATGCTGGCCGGAATGGGCATGGGCAGCGGCCCCGGCGGGATGATGGGCGGCTACAGCATGATGGGTCTGTACGGCGGCCTGCCTGAAATGTTCGGCGGCAAGGAAGGGGAGACGGCCGATTTCCAAGGCGGCGGCGCAGGAAGGGTCGGCCGCCAAGGCAAACCGCAAGGCGAGAACCCCGATGAGGCCAGGGCCGAGGACGTGTTCGCTCCCGGTGCCGCCGGCGGCGCCGCCGATGCGGCTGTTCCCGTCCGCTATCGCCGCCAGGTCGGACAATACTTCGAACGCATCGCCGAAGAAACCGGAGAGGTCGCAAAATGAAAAACAACCTGAGTGCAGCTCGCCACTGGTCACGCATCGTTCGTCGATATCTGTTTGCCGCCGCGGCGGCGTTGCTGCTGCCTGGCCTTGCTGGGGCCGTGCCCGACGACAAGCAGTCGGGCGGCGAACCAGACGGCATTGTGCAGGTGGCGAATCTGGTGTACGCCGGCACGAAGAGCAGCCGCTGCTTCTCCGATCAATTCTTGATCAAGGCCGAGAAGGAATCGTCCATCTCGACAAGCCGCCGCTTTCATGCCGTGAAGCTATCGAGCGAGAGCATCTACGAGTTTCCGCTGCTGATCATGACCGGCGAAGGCGACTTTCAGTTGTCGGAGGCCGAGCGGGAGAACCTGCGGCGGTTCGTGGAGCGGGGCGGGCTGCTGCTGGCCTCGGCGGGTTGTTCGTCGACGGAGTGGGACCGCGCCTTCCGCCGCGAGATGGCCACGGTCTTTCCCAACCATCCGCTGCAAGCCATCAGCATGAGCCACCCCATGTTCCACACGGTATACGAGATCAAGGAGTTGCGCACCACGCACGGCGGCAGCCCGCGGCCTCTGGTGGGCGTCAGTCTCGGCGGCCGGTTAGGGGTCGTCTACTCGCAAGACGGCTTGAACGACACTCCACACTCGACCGGCTGTTGCTGTTGCGGCGGCAACGAGCTGGAAAACGCCATCGACATCAACGTGAACATTTTGGCATACGCATTGACGTACTGAACGGAGGACGCGGCTGGAGCAGCAGGCGGCTGCTGCCCCTTGACAGATGATGACAATCGGTTTCTTTGAATTCGTTCTTGCAGGGCTGGGCGTGCTGGCGTGCGCGGCGATGGTCGGTTGCCGCCCCAGCGGCCCAGGGCTGCCGCTGGTCGTGATGGCCAGTGGCGATACGGCCGGCTGGATCGCGCCCTGCGGCTGCACCGCGAACCAGTCAGGCGGCCTGCTGCGCCGCGCCACGTATGTAGCGGGGCTGCACCGCCAGGCCGAGGTCATCCTGGTCGACGCCGGCGGCGCGGCCCACGGAACATCGCCCTACGATCTGGCCAAGTTCGAAGCCATTCTTCGCGGCGAAGTGCTCATGGGCGTTACCGCACACAACATCGGTGCCGCCGAGGCTCGTTTCGGGCTCGACAAGTTGCGCCAGCATTGGCCAAGGGACTGGCCGTGCCGCTGCTTTCGGCGAATGTGCGCGATGTGTCCGGGCGGTTGGTCGCCGAGCCGCTGCGGATCGTTTCAGCGGGCGGGCGACGCGTGGCCCTGGTGGGCGTGCTGGGCGAGCGCTACGCGACGGCCGAAGTGCAGGTGTTGCCGCCTCGCCAAGCCGTGCTGGAAGCGCTCCTGCAGCGCGGCCGGAAAGTACAATGCGGCGATCGTGCTGGCCTATCTGCCCGACGACGAGTTGCGGCAATTCGCCGAAGCGCTGCCCGAGGCCGACGCGGTCGTGGGCGGGCCAACCGGCCAGCCGGTCAGCCCGAAACAGGTTGGCCCCACGTTGCTCATTTCGGCCACCAGTAAGGGCAAGTTTCTGGCCCGGCTCGATGCACCGAAGCCGGGTTCCGCCCAACACTGGACCGGAAGCATCGTAGAACTCAATGAGCAGTTCGCCGACGACGCCGAGCAGGTGGCCAACCTCAGACGTTTCCGCCAGGAATTGACGAAAGCGGATTTCACGCCCCAGCAGACGGCATTCGCGGAACCTCTGCCGGCCGATTTGCCGAAGGAGTTCGCCGTGGCGGGCACAATTTCCTGCCGAGAGTGCCACGAAGAGGATTATCAACTGTGGCGGATATCCAAACATTCGGGGCGTGGAAGATGCTCGACAAGCAAGATGCCTTCGCCGACCCGGAATGTCAGCGCTGTCATACGACCGGCTACGGGTTGCCGGGCGGGTTTGCCTCGGCGCGGCGCGGCGGCGCGGATCGACGTCGGCTGTGAAAGCTGTCATGGCCCCTCGCAGGGCCACGTGGCCAACTCGAAGGTGCGCACACCCTATTTCGCTCAGGCGAAGAACCGCTGCACGACCTGCCACGACCGCGAGAACAGCCCGAAGTTCGACTACGACAAGTACTGGGAACAAATCCATCACGGAGAGCAGCCGCAGCCATGAACTTCTATCGGACGGCCCAATGGGTACTGCTGTTGGCATGCGCCGTGACGCTGGCCTCGCGCGCAACCGCCCAGCAGGCGGACGACAACGAGGCGAAGAACCTCGCGGCGAAAGAGCAACAGCCCCACGGCAGTTCCGACAAGCCGGCGGCAACCGTCGAGAACGACAAGGCGATCGCCTGGTTGCCGAGCTTGGGCGACGGATATCGCCGCGCCCTGGCCGACCGCAAGCCGCTGCTGATTCTGGCGGGAGCAAAGTGGTGCAGCTTCTGCCGCAAACTGGCGGCCGACGTAGAGACCGCGGTGGTGCAGGCCGAGTTGGCGCGATGGACGCCCGTCTCGGTGGATATCGACGCCCAACCGGATGACGCAGAGGCGTTGGGCGTGGTCACCGTACCGGCGCTGCGGATCTACACGCCGGGCGGCCAGGAGGTAGCCCGGCTGGACGGCTACCTTGCGACGGGAGACCTGGTCAACTGGTTGAAACGCAACTACGATGTGGCAACGGCCGCGGCCGATGAGGTGTTGCTGGGCTCGGGCGAGCCCAGCGCGTTGGCACTGGTACGGTTGGTCAAGCAGTTCCAGCAGCGGAACCCGGCGCTGCGCGAAGCGGCCATCCGGCGTCTGCTCGCCTATCCAAGCGTCGCGCGGCCGATCGTGCTCAAGACGTTTCGGGAGGGCAGTCTTGCGGCTCGTTTAGCGGCGATGGAGGTGCTGGAGCAATGGAAGGCCCCTCTGGCGGACATGGACCCCTGGCGACCCGAGACCTTCACCGCCGAGCGTCTCGCCCGGTTGGAGCAATGGGGAGAGCAAGTGGTTGGCTTGGACCAATCGCTGCCGAAAACATTGTCGGACGGCGAGCTGGCGGCTGCCCGGCGGCAGCTGGAACGAATGCTGAATGCCGACGAGGCCGAGTCGGACGCCATTCGTCAACGCTTGGCGCGATGGGGATCAGCCCTGCTGCCGGAGCTTTACGCACGGCTGAAGACCGCCGCCACCGACCAGGATCGCCGGCGGCTGCTGACGTTGCGGTACCGGCTGGTGGCGCCCGACTCGTTGGTGTTGCGATGGCCTGGCGGCCTGGAGCGGTTGGCCGACGTCGACGTCCGGCAGCGCCAATTGGCGGCCGACGAGCTTGCCAAGCTGGCAGCCGAGAATGATCAACCGCTGTTGTTGGAGTTGTTCGCCGACCCCGACCCGTTGGTTCGCGAGATCAGCCTCCGCGGTCTGCAGCACATCGGGGGTAAGAATTCCAATGCGGCGCTGGTCCAGTTGCTGGCTGACCCCGAGCCGAACGTGCGCGCCGCGGTGTTGAAACAACTGGAAGAGGCTCCCGACGCGGCCATGGTGCCGGCGGTCGTAAAATACCTGGAAGCGGAGAAGGACGCCGACCTAGTGGTCCATGGCATTCGCTTCTTGCAGGCTGTCAAAGGAACCGAGGCGATCAAGTGCCTGATGTCGCTGCTGAAGCACGAGAGCTGGCAGGTTCGAGCGGAAGCCGCCGCCGGCATTGGCAAGCTCCACGAGACCCGTTCGACGGCAACGGCTCCGTCACGTTTCGTCCGGCCGGGCAAACCGACGCGAAGACGCAAGCCCAAGTCGATGCATACGTCGCCCTTCTGGATCTGCTGGACGACAACGACGCCTATGTGGTGGTCAAGGCGGTGGAAGGGCTGGCCGGGGCCGACATGGTCGTGGCCGTAGAACCGTTGGTAAGGGCCGCCGAAAAGCATCCTGAGCTGGCCGCTGGCGTGCTGGAGGCTCTGGCCAACGGGCAAACGATGCATGCCAAGGCGGTTCCACATCTGCGGAAGTTCTGCAAGCACGAGAAGCCGCAGGTGCGGGCCGCCGCCGTGACGGCCCTATGTACCGCTGCGCTCGACGACGTGGAAAACGAACTGCTTGGGGCGTTTGGCGATCCGCAAAGCGAGGTCCGAATTGCGGCCGCATCCGCGATGCTGCATCTCTTGGATCGCTCGCGCACGGAGGTTATTCAGAACCGGGGGCAGCGCGTCCGGCAGGAGGTGGAAGGCGTGGTCGTGCAGGCGCCCACGGGTTTGGGGACGAGGCTGTTGTCGGCGGTTACGCAGCTTCTCGGCGGCAGGCCCTCCGCCGGCCACGCCCGCACCAGCCAGCGATCAACAGCACGCCAAAGAGGATAAAGCCGACGGCAACGAAAACAAAGCCGGCGAGGCAAAGTCGGCAGAAGAGAAGTACTGGTACGATGAGTGGCTTGAAGAATGTTACGCCGGCAAGCACCGTCCGAATTGGACTGCCCAGATGACCGTTCCGTTGGAGAAGATGCTCCGGGCGGACACGGGCAAAGAGCAGATTGCGGCGGCGCTGGCGTTGGTACCGTTGGGGAAGGCCGCTACCGCACTGCCGATCCTGCGCGACGCGGTACAGGCGAGCCCCGATTTGGTCGGCACAGCGGAGACGGTGTTGCCATGGCTGGTGTGGGAGCAGCGGCTCAAGACATTCCAAGACTTGTGCTTGATGACCGCCGGCAAGGAAGAACGCTCGCAGTTGATCGTAGTTTTCAGCAGCGTGCCCGACCGGCGAGCAGCCGAGCCGATGTGGGCGCTGCTGGCCGACGCGCAGGTTTCCGACGGGGAGGCCGGTGCGCGTACAAAGAGCGTTGATGGAAGCCCACCTCGGTCAGCGCTACTATTCCTCCTCGGAGGTTTCGGCAGCCGATCGGCGTGAGCTGGCGGCGGCGGCGAAAGGCCGCGCCGCAGCAGGCCACGACCGGCAGCGCCAGGTAGCCTTGATGCTCTTGGCAACTGCCGCCCCCGACGAAGCCGCCGAGGTTGCCGGCCAATGGGCCGACGACCAGCAACTCGCCGCCCCGCTGCGAACGGAAGCCTTCCAGTTGCAGTTGATCACTGCATCAGACAAAGAGGCGCAAAAGATTTCGTTGGCGGCGATTCGGGGGACTGACACGGCTCGCAAAGAACTCGCCACGAAGTATTTGGCTCTGGGAGCCAATGAACTGCGCTCGATGTCCAACGGGCTCTATTTCCAAGGCTCGATCAACTTCTCCTCGGTCAGCCGCACCGCGGGAACCCCGATCGTCCCCAAGCCGCCCGACGGTTTGATGGTCGAGGATGTCCGCCCCCTGTTGAGCGATTCGGACGCTGAGGTAGCGGCTTGTGCCGGTTACCTGCTGGTCCTGCTGGGCGAGTCCGACGGCATGGAGCCCCTGCTGCGGTACTGGCGGCAGCACGCCGAGAGTCGCGATGAGTGGAGCAAACTCGTGTATCGGGCGATTGCGGTGGCCGACGACTCCCAGCAAATTGCCGTGTTGCGGGAGATCTACGGCAAACTCCAACAGTACGAGATGTCCGAGTTCTACTGGACGATCCGCATCATGAGCGGGTCGGAGATTCTCAAGTTCCGAAAGCAAATTCGCGACGAGGTCGGGGCCTCTCGCTTGCAATAGCGAAATGTTTCCAGTGCCATGCGAGGCATGGGAATGCAGCAACCTTATTCTCTCAAGCAAAGGAGAAGCCTGTGATGACGTTACGCACGAGACGCGTGTTGTTGGCCGCGTTGTTGATATCAGCGTGTTGGCCGGCAACGGCCTGGGCTCAGTTCGGCAGGGACTTTGCCAGTATTGCCGCGATGGAGGGGGCCGGCCAGCCGGCGGTTAGCGCCAGCGGCATCGCCACGGTTCCGCGTGAGGCCACGAAGTTGCGAATGTACATTCAACTCACAGCCAAGGGCAAGACGCTGGAAGACGCGCTGGTCAAGCTGAAGGACCGCCGCGAGGCCGCAACGGCACAATTGGAAGTGCTCAAGGCCGACACGAAGTCGATCGTTTTCGGCAGCCCGAGCCTCTCCAACGCCGCATCGGCGCGGAAGCGGCAGATCGAAGCGATGGTGATCGAGCAGATGCGAAACCGCGGGAAAAAGGCGCCTAAGGGATTGCAGGCGCCGCAGACGGTCACCCTATCGGCCACACTCACCGCCGAATGGCCGCTAAAGCCGGAATCGCCCGACAAGTTGTTGTTGCTGTCCCAGGACATTGAAGAGAAGCTCAAGGCCGACGATCTGGCCGGTAGCAAAGAGGCGGAAACACTCGCGCCGGAGGAGCAAGAGTTCGAGGAGGAAGCAACTCAGATGGCGGGGCGCTTCGGCCAGCAAGAACAGCCAGCCGGTCAGCCGCAGTTCGTCTTCGTTGCCGTGCTCCCCAAGGAGGATCGCGAAAAGGCTATGGCCGAGGCGTTCGCCGATGCCAAGAAGAAAGCCGCCGAGTTGACCAAAGCCGCGGGCGTGGAGCTTGGACCATTGATCGGCTTGACCGGTCATTGCGGTGGACAAAGCAACTTCGGTGGGTTCGAGGGCTACGACCCAACCGGCAGAATGCAGTTGCTACGTCAGATGATCGCCCAGCAAACGGGTGAGGGCCCCGATGCGAAACCAGACGAAGCGATGGGGACCGACCCGGGCGCGTTGAAGTTCGTCTGCTACGCTACGGTTCTGTTTCAAGTGGGCAAGTGAGCGTCGGCACAAGGTGTGTCTATTGATGTTCAGCAAAGCAACGCAACGGCGAACCAACGGTTTTCCGGCAATACCGGCCTTCCGATGGTCGGCCTCGTTGCATTACTTATCTGAGACACAATATTTCACGAGCTCTCGTTCCGGCACTAGTGCAGGACTCAACTAAACAGCCCTGATACAGCAGTCCTGTCCCCGCCGTGCGGTGCGCCGCGTGCCAACGTCGCGCGTGGGTGGTAGTTCTCGCGTTCCGACGAAATCCTGGTCACTAGCCCGGCAACGCGGTCGGAACGGGCGGCAGCGGACGGAAATACATCGTAGGCCGGGCCGAACTGCGCGAGATAGTAGATCGAATACGACCGCTCGAACACCAGCACCGGCAGCAGCACCACGGTGCCGAGATAGGGCAGCACCATCAGGCAGCCGGCGATGCAGCAGGTCACGACGACCGCGACTAGCAGCACGACGCCGATGGCCATCATCAGCACAATTTGGAACAGCACGTACAGCGTGAAGTGCCCGGTGTTGGCGCCGAGCAGGCTGAGGAACTCCCACCACGCGATTGTGCATGGCGCGCGGCGCAGAAACATGATCGGCACCACGAAATCGATGGTGAACTTGCGGACTAGCCAAAGGCAGACCACGAGGGCAAGAAACACCAGCCCCAGTCCGACCGCCAGCACGATGCCGCCCGGCTCGGCGTTGCCGCGATATAGCATCCGCCCGATGATGAAGAGAATGCCTCCTAGCAGCGGCAGGCACAAGGTCGTGCCGATCAATCCCAGCAGGAACCGGAACCAGAACAGGCTGTTGCCTTCACGGGCGAACTCGCGCCACGGCCATTTGACCTCCGCCTGGTCCAGGGCCACGCAGTGCAGGAACATGAACCTCCCCCGGCTGTTGAGCCACGTCACCAGCATCGCCCATGCCAAGCCCAGGACCACCATAGCCGCCACCACCGGAATGATCCAGTAAAGGTTCTGCATCACGTACTGCGTGGCCTGGTCCATAAAGTCCCGGAAGTTGTGTGTGACGCCCGACGGACCGCCCCCGCCGGAATAGCGGCCGTTGAAGCTAGCGCCGGATTCGCCTAGGTCGGCCAACCACGCGCAGAAGCCGATGACGAACCACTTGCCGAGGTCGAACGGCTGGAACAGCATCCTCTTCACCCGGTCGAAAGCCTGGCCGACCGGCGCCGTCACGCTGATTTCTGCCGAAGGAACTGTCATATGCGAGGGACCGTGCCGCGAGATCGCCGCGCCCGCCGCAGACAAAACGACAGGGAAGTCAGGCGGTACAGGTGTCTGCGCCGGAAGATGTTCGTGTTCGTTGCCCGCGGAGTCCAGGCCGAATCCTATCCAAACCTCACATGCGTGTCAATCGCTGAGCCCCACGGGGCATTAGGCGCGACGGGCAGGGGCCGTCTTGGGCATGACACGCAGATGGCTTCTTGATAGTTCGCGGGGACAATCCCGTAGACCGGTGGAGGCTGTTCTGGCCAGCAATGCGCAGCTTGCGGCCGGACTTCGTCGGCTGCCTCGGTGCGATGGTGAATTGCATCTGATCCTTGGCGTCGACGACGCCATCGTCGGCTTTGCTGGGTTTGCTGGTAAACCTCGCACAAGACAGCAAGACGGAAACTCCGGGGCCGCCATCGGCTCGGGCCAGGGCGCACTGCGTTGATTGTCGGCTTTTCTCTCCGGTACCCGAACACGCTACCAATCGGAGGACAATGCCCATTGGTATTGGCGATAGCGTAAAACACACGAATGTTTTACGCTATCACGTAGTACTACGTACTACATGTGGCTTCGCCACGGCGAGGGCTCTTTTTTTCATATCAACTACGGCCGTAGCAGACGGGATTTGAACTAACCATCGAGTGCGTCGCCAGCTTGGCAAAGGCGCTGAAGGTACGGCTGGCTGCAGCCGGCGCAACTTGGACAAGATCGGCGTCCTGCCCAACGTTACTATTCCCAATGACCTGCTGCAAATCGAGAAGCGCTCCGTAAGATCGACGCCGAACTGCTTGTGGTAGACACCATGAATGACTTCCTTTCCTGCAATGTGTTGGCAAACCAGACGGTACGGAAGGCCCTGTCTCCTCTGCATGCCCTTGCTGAACGGACCGACAGTGCAGTGGTCCTCCTGCGTCACTTTGTGAAAAAGAATGTCGGCCGGTCGCTCCATCGTGGCGGCGGCAGTGTCGGGATTACTGCCATGGTCCGTAGCCAACTCAAGGTATATGGACACCCAGATGATCCCAAATCTCAGGGTGGTCCTTGAAGACAAGTCGAACCTTGGGTCGATTGCGCCGATTCTGATGTTTGAGGTGGTGCCTACGGACCCGAACGCGATCCGACTCGACTGGCACGGGGAGTGTCCATTAACGCTTGACGACCTAGAGGCCAACGCAAAGGTCGCCCAAAACTGGAGACGGCAGAGGAGTTCTTGCTGGACAAATTGAGCCCCGGCCCGCAGGAGGTCAACTGGCTAGTACAACGATCGCAGGGCCTTTGCAGCAAACGCACCCTGGACGAGGCCAAGAGTAACCTCGATATCAAGACCAGGCGGACGGGTAAGGGGAAAAACCATAAAGTGTATTGGAGCTTACGCTGAACTCCTTGCACAATCCCCGCATTGCAAGGAGTTGGGCAAGTGGTTGCAGACACGCATTTGCAAGGAGTTGGATGGGGTCAAATCGCGTGGAGGGAACCGGTGGCGACTACATTCCGTATCACCCAGGGACCATAGGCGCGCACCCTTGCCCCTTGCATGGTCGAGGAAGCTGAGAGGAGGAAATCGCGGCCGGCACTCCAGGCCGCTTGACAGAGACTCCGATAGTTGTAATAGTCGTTACATGACAACACCGCGAAAGACCAACCGGATGGCTTCAGCAACGGACCTGATCCGCCGGGCAATTGCCGACAGCGGACTGAGTTTTATCGAGCTGGAAAGACGGACGGGCGTCAAACGCCAGTCGCTAATGAAGTTTGCCAGAGGGCAACAATCACTTCGGCTCGATATGGCCGATAAATTACTGAACTGTCTGGGGCTGGAAGTGGTGAAGAAACGAAGGGCACAGTAAACCATGGGCAACGTCTACAAGAAAACCTATACCAAGCCGCTGCCGGCCGGGGCACAAATCATCGTCTATAAGGGGCAACGGCATGCCGAGTGGAAGGACGCCAAGGGCAAAACGCGAACGGCACCGCTGACCGCCGCTGAAGACGCAATCGTTGACCACCAGGGGACGCCGCTAGCCGACCATATCGCCACCTATCTTTTGAAACTCGAAGCCGAAGGGGCTTCGGCAATGCACCGTGACAATGTGCGGCGTGCTTTGCACCGGCTGGCCGCCGACTGCCAATTCAAGCGATTGGCCAACCTATCCCGTGAATCCTTGGAACGCTGGCTCGTGTCGCAAAAGAAGGCCGGCATGGGGGCGCGGAACCGTAACACCTATCGTGCCGCGTGGCATTCGGCAACTGGCGCATCGAAACGGGCCGGCTAGTGGCCAATCCTTTCGCCAAGGTGGCGAAGGCCGACGAGAACGCCGACTCCCGTAGACAACGCAGAGCCCTGCACGAAGACGAACTTACGCGGCTATTGGACGTGGCGCGCCGCCGACCGCTCGAAGATCGGCTGACCGTCTATAAAGGGCCACGGAAGGGGCAACGATATGCCAACCTCCGGCCGGAAGTGCGACGGCATCTCGACCGGCTGGGGCAGGAACGTGCCTCGATCTATAAGACCCTGGTGCTTACTGGGCTCCGCAAGGGTGAACTGGCTTCGATTACCGTGGGGCAAGTGGTACTCGACGCCGACCCGCCTTATCTGGTGCTCGAAGCTGCCGACGAAAAGAACCGCGAAGGATCGACGATACCGCTGCGGGCCGACCTTGCGGCTGATCTTCGAGGATGGCTTGCCGACAAGGCCCTCGCTTTGCAGGATGCCACCAGCGAGGCGCCGGCGGTTCGATTCGACTGAAAACACCCTACGGGCGGCAAACGCAACCAGCGTGATTCTGCGGGGTCAGAGACGCAATCTTGTCTGCCGTTGACTGCCGTGCCCACGCTGCCGGCTGATACACCCCTATTCGACGTGCCGGACAAGCTGGTCCGAATCCTTGACCGTGACCTGGTGGCCGCGAGCATCGCTTGCCGGGCGAAGGGGGCCGACGGCAAGATGAGAATCGACAAGCGGGACGAGCGGGGCCGGACGGTTGACGTTCATGCGCTTCGGCACACGTTCGGCACGCTGCTGAGCAAGGGCGGGGTAACGCCGCGGACAGCGCAAGCCGCGATGCGACACTCCAACGTGAACCTGACCATGAACACGTACACCGATCCCAAGCTGTTGGACGTGGCGGGGGCGATGGAAGCATTGCCGAGCCTCCCCCTGGGGCGTGGTCCGCAAACGGAAGCTGTCGCGCTACGTGCAACGGGAACCGATGATTCGACCGCTTCGCCGCTTGCACCAACGCTTGCACCAACTGCTGGCAAGACGCGTCCATTGCAGTCCATTGTGGACAAGATTGCAAGCGCAGCTGGGAAATCGGGGGCGACCGATTCCGTTGCCGTAAGTGCTTGCCCCGTCAAACGAAACAACCCGCTGACAAGTGCTGTCAACGGGTTGCTTGATGTGGGCGATACGGGACTCGAACCTGTGACCCCCAGCTTGTCGAGCTGGTGCTCTAACCAACTGAGCTAATCGCCCTCTACTGCTAAAGCGCCCGACCTCCGGTAAGTCGCGCGGCCTCGGGCACTTCACGTTTCTTGGTTTCGTTGATGCTTATGATGCAGTTCCGGCCTTTCCTCCCGGGTTGGCGGGCTCGCTTGACGAGCCCTCCTTCCGGCAGTAATGCAGGACTTCATAAGACCCTCATCGTAATCGTCACGGCGCGTCACGTCAAGTCACCCTCCTGCAAGCGGCAAAACCTGTTACTGCGCGCCCGGCCGTGGGCGCATTGTCAGCCGTCGGCGCGGCGGATACGATACGTTGAACCGATTCGGGCCGTGCGGCGAGTGGCACATTATGCGTCAGCATAACGAATTCGCCGGCCAGCCAAACGTTACGCTGAAGCATAACCTACGAGGCGTCCGCCGGAGGAGGAGCCCCATGGATATCAAGCAAGCAACTCAAGAGTATGAAGCGTGGCTAGGCCGTCAGCTCACATTGATTCCGGCCGATGTGGTGCTAAAGCACCAGCGAATGGCGGAAGGCCCATTTCCGTTTCTGCGGGCGACATTCTACCGCTGGGTCCAACTCTGGCCGGAAGTCTGCCCCGAACTGGCCGCCGCGCCTGCCGTGCTCAGCGTGGGCGATCTCCATGTCGAGAACTTTGGCACCTGGCGAGATTCGGAAGGGCGGCTAATCTGGGGCATCAACGACTTCGATGAAGCCTTTCCCATGGCCTACACGAACGATCTGGTGCGTCTGGCCGCCAGCGCGTTGCTGGCGGCCAAAGAGAACCACCTCGCGATCGACGTCGGCGAAGCGTGCGATGCGGTTCTGAAGGGGTACGAGGACGGTTTGTCGGATGGCGGAAGCACCTATGTGCTGGCCGAAAGGCACCACTGGCTGCGCGACATGGCCCAGAGCAATCTCCGCGATCCCGTAGTGTTTTGGGAGAAGTTGGACAAGCTTCCCGACGTGGCGGACGATATTGCTCGCGAAGTGACGGAGGCCTTGCAGCGATGGCTGCCGGAGCAGGGGTTGCCGTACAGGGTCGTTCATCGGATTGCGGGGCTGGGGAGCCTGGGGCGACAGCGGTTTGTTGCATTGGCCGACTGGCGAGGCGGCAGCATTGCGCGGGAATGCAAAGCGCTTGCGGCATCGGCCTGCCTTTGGGAAAAGGAGACATCGCAAACGGCGGAGATTCTTTACGATAAGGTCATCCAACGCGCAGTTCGTATGCCCGATCCGTGGTTACACCTGTCCGGGCGATGGCTCGTACGGCGCCTGGCGCCCGATTGCAGCCGCATCGAACTGGCCAGTCTGCCCAAAGATCGCGACGAGTTGAAACTGCTGCACGCGATGGGCCAGGAGACGGCGAACGTTCATCTCGGCGACCGGCAAGCGGCAGCGACCATCCAACGTGATCTGGATCGCCGGCCGTCCAAGTGGCTCCCCAAGGCCGCCAAAGAGATGGCCATGGCCACGGAAGACGATTGGAAGCAATGGAGGAAAGAAGCCGGACATTCGTAGGAGACCGGACGTGGACTCCCGCGGCTCGTCAAGGGTTGAAGCATGGTCTTTTTCTGGTCCAGGAACCATCGCCGGAAGGAGTTGCTGGCAGGGCCGTTTCCACCGGCCTGGCACGATTTTCTCGTCAACAACGTGAGGCATTACGCGTATCTTGATCCGCCGAAACAAGCCATGATGCAGGCGGTGGTGAGCGTAGTCGCGGCCGAGAAGGACTGGAGCGGCGGCGCGGGGTTCACCGTCACCGAGGAGATGAAAGTGACCGTCGCCGCAGAGGCTTCGTTGCTTGTGCTGGGGTTTGACGAGCCGTATTTCTTCGATCCGCGCAATCGATCATCCTCTATCCGGCGCCTACATGCGCCCGCCTCGATTGCAGCGCTATCTGAACTCGCCGGAGGGGGTGCCTTACCTTGGCGAGGCGTGGTATCACAGCCCCATCGTCCTGTCATGGCAGCATGTCGTTCAGGCCGGCCGCAATGCCAGTAACGGCGGCAACGTGGTTTTGCACGAGTTTGCCCACTACCTGGACGGGCTCGACGGCGAAGTCGACGGCTCGCCGCCGCTGGGCGGAAACGAGCAAGCGAGGACGTGGTATCGGGTCACCGAGGCGGAGTACCGGCGACTGGTCGGCGCGGCGCGGCGACATGAAGTGACGTTGCTGAACCAGTACGGCGCCACCAACCGGGCCGAGTTCTTTGCCGTGGCAACCGAGTGCTTTTTTGAGCAGCCGCATGCCATGCGGCGGCAGCACGAGGAACTGTACGCGATTCTGCGCGACTTCTACCGGCAAGACCTTGCGCAGTGGATGCCCGACGCCGCCGTTACCCGGTCGCCCGACGACACGTGTGCCACCGATGAGAAGGCGGAGGCCGACGCCGTGCTTCAATCACAGGATACCGACGTGCTGTTTACATTCGCCATGACCTGCTTGAGCGATGGACGGTACGAATTGGCCGAGAAGGCTGCTTCGCGGGCGATCGAGCTTGATCCCACGGATGCCGAAGCGTATCAGCAACGTGCCGCGGCGCGGATCAAGTTGGGAATGCACGCGGCCGCCTTGGAAGACAGCAATCGGGCGATCGAGCTCGGCGATTCCGATTCGGACGCCTACCGCACGCGGGGCGCGGCCTACGTCGGATTGCAACAGTATGAACTGGCCAAAGACGACCTCGACCGCGTCCTTCGCGAGAACAAGAGCGACGCCGAGGCGTACCATCTCCGCGGCGTGGCCTTGATGGGACTGAACCAGATCAGGCGGGCCCTGTCGGATTTCGCCACCTCCATCGCCCAAAACCCGTTGTCTGCCGAGGCGTATTTTCAGCGAGGGCTGGCATACCACCGGCTGGGCCGCGCCGAAGACGCCGATGCCGATCTGGAGAAGGCATTGCAACTCGATCCTGAAGTGGGACGGCGAAAATGAGAGCCGATTCACTCAGCTCTTACTTGAACAGCTCGGCAAAGAAGCTTTTCATCGCTTCCCAAGACCGCCGGTCGGCTTCGGCGTCGTAGGCCACGCCCCTCGACTTGTCGCTGCCGGCCGCCGAGTTCGTGAAGCCGTGGACGGCGCCGCCGTAGATGACCAACTGCCAATCGACGCCGCCGGCCCGCATCTCGTCCTCGAACGCTTCCACGTCCTTGCGCGGCACGTGCGGATCGTCGCCGCCATGCAGGACCAGCACCTTGCACTTGATGTGCTTGGCATCCGCCGGCGCCGGCGTATCGAGACCGCCGTGAAAACTTACCACTCCCGCGACGTCGGCGCCGCTGCGGGCGAGTTCCAACACGCACATGCCGCCGAAACAATAACCGATGGCCGCCACCCGCTTGGGATCGCAGAGCGGGCTGCTGCGCAGCACATCGAGCCCCGCCTGCATTCGCGCCCGCATGAGCGCCCGATCCTTCCTGTAGATGCCGGCCTGAGTGGCCGCCTCTTCGGGCGTGGTCGGGCGGATGTTCTCTGCCATAGATATCGACGGCCAGCGCCAGGTAGCCCATCTCGGCCAGTTTGCGGGCGCGCTGACTTGGCGTAATCGCCTAGCCCCGTCCACTCGTGAACCACCAGCACGCCCGGCCGCCGGCCTTGGAGGGCATCATCCCACGCCAGATACCCTTCCAGCGCCGCACTGCCTTGTTTGTAGTTGACGGTCTTTGTTTGCACGGCTGCACCCGCTTCGGCACATCAGGGCCACGGCGGCTGCCAGGACAATCGTTTTCATTGTGTCTCCCCGAAAGGACTCCTGTTTTCGGTGACGTGGTAATTGTAGGCAGGCCGTATGCGAAAAGCCTCGGTGTTTCCCCGTCGGCCGCCTAGTGTTTTTCATCAGGTGGCAATCAAACTGGAACAGCATCGAGGGCGCATCGAGGACATTTGCCCCCATCGCCGGCCTGGTGATAATTTACCAGGCGACACGCAGGAGATGGCCATGCCGGAGTGGCGATTAAAACTGCTCTACGACGGCGAGTGCCCCTTCTGCCGCCGGGAGGTCGAGTGGCTGAAACGCCGCGACCGTCGAGGTAGGCTGGCGACGGAAGACATCACGGCGATCGGCTTCGAACCGGCACGATACGGCCTAAGCCGCGAAGAAGTCATGGGCCGTCTGCACGGAGTCCTGCGCGACGGACACGTGGTGCGGGGTGTCGAGGCCATCCGACAGGCCTACGCGGCCGTGGGGCTCGGTTGGCTCGTCGCCCCAACGCGATTGCCGGTCGTCCGCGAGGTGCTCGATGGCATGTACGACATATTCGCCCGCAACCGGGTTTGGCTTGGAAGACCGTTCGGCAGGAATTGCGAGAGCGGAACGTGCGCGGTGAAGGTGCCCGTGCATCGCGTGAAATAGGCGCAACATGGCTTCCACAACGGACCCCGGCGAGCGTTGCACCTCCATGCCGAGTTTGTTATAACATGGGAGCGTTGCGTCTTTGCCTGCCATATAACGAGCCTTCCTTCCGATTCCGCGGGTCGCGTTCCAGGAGATCGAAACATGTTCAGCCCGGGCGTTCTGTGCTGCAATTCCTTGAGGCGTGCCGCTCGGGTGATCCTTCTCGGCACGATCGTCTCGGCGACGTTGCTGTCCGGCAAACGTGGTATTGCCGCCGAGGATGCCGGCTACGACGACACGCCGCGGTTGCCCGATTCCGCTTGGCGCGTGCACGATCGCCACCGGCCGCAGCCCACGATGGTCGAGCCGGGCGCGACAGCCGAAGCGCCGCCGGCCGACGCGATTATCCTCTTCGACGGCAAGGATCTGGCGGAGTGGCAGGGCGGCGACCCCCGCGGCATCGAAAACGGCTGCATCAATATCCGGAAAACGGGCGAGTTGCGGACGAAAAGGAGTTTCGGCGATTGCCAACTTCACGTCGAGTGGGCCACTCCCGCGGTGGCCGACGGCAACGCGATGAACTGGGGCAACAGCGGCGTCTTTTTTCTCGCCGAGCGCGAAGCCGCCCGCCAAGGCGCCGCACGGCAACAAACCCGACGGCCACGAGTTGCAGATCATTGAATCGCGCGACAGCAAAATCTACGCCGACGGCATCGCCGCTGCGATCTACGGCCAAACGCCGCCGTTGGTCAATGCCTCGCGCAAGCCGGGCCAATGGCAGAGCTTCGACGTCGTGTTCACCGCCCCGCGTTTCAGCGGCGAAAAGCTCGTCGCCCCGGCCTACTTCACGGTTTTCTGGAACGGCGTGCTGGCGCAATACCACCAGGCTTCGCTGGGGCCGACCATGCACGGGCGCTGGCCGCCGCCTACGACTCGCGCCGCAGCACCGGCCCGATCAAGCTGCAAGAGCATAACTCGGCCGTGTTGTTTCGCAACATCTGGGTCCGACCGCTCAAGCTCGACCAATAGTGGTCGGTGGCCGGTGGCCAGTAACCTGCCGCGTTATTGGCGGGGAAAAGCCATAGTGCACGGTGCGTTTCGCGCACTATGGCCCTGCACAGGATGCGGAATGCAGGACGGCCGTTCCACGCGGTGTTGGAGCATGTTTTCGAATTTTCCCTATTGTTTTGGGCAAAATCTCACGCGAATTTCGAGCATCTTTGGCGATGCGGATGTCCGAAGTCCTTACGGTGTTGTAGTTTGCGGTGGAAGCAAAAGATGGCAAATGGGATCGAGTCATCGAAAACCATAGCAAATTGGCACTGTAAACGTGACAGAACGTGCTGGAAGTGTGACAGAACGCGCTGAAAATGTCGCAAAACGTGCTGAAAACGTGACAGTTTAGTGGCAGTGGCCGGTGGTCAGTGGCCGGTGGTCAGTTCGGCCCCGGGGGCGCTGGCGGCGGCAAGCTTTCTGGCGATCTTTACCTTGTAAATGTCCCGCACGTGTTGGGCTCCGTGCTTGGACGCTGACCCCTGTCTACTGGCCACTGGCCACATTTTTGCCCCCGTTCGGTGGGGAGATTGCGGCCACCCCCTGTGGGAAGTAAAATTGGGGTTCGTAGCAGTAGGGGGCCGAACTTCTTCTTCGAGAGGCGGCCACTAACAGCCAAGGCCATAAGCACTATTGACCAGGACGTGTTGGCTCAGGAGATCGTGGACGACATGCAAACGGCGGCCGATGCTCGATGCTGCCGATCAACTTCGGAAGGCTGATAGCCGGGACAGCGAGCGAAGTGCCGCACAATTCATTGAGGAGAAGCTTGCTGGTTTTGGTCCAAAACAATCCAGGAATCTCCTGCAATCACTTGGGTTGACCAAGTGGGAGATTCCCATCGACAGCCGAATTACCAAGTGGCTTAATAGGCTTCCATTCCCGGTGCGACTGTCTGCGGCAGCATTGGCCGACCGTAATTACTACGAGTATGTATCCGATGGCCTCCACGAGTTATGCAAGCAGGCGGACATTTACCCGTGCGTACTGGACGCTGCCATTTTCACCAGTTTTGATGGGGGTGGCTGGACGGAGGATATCCTTGTATGGTAGGCACTTTACACCCGAGCAGAAAACCATGATTCGGTAGGCGCATGAAAGGGGGAGATCACTGATATTGACAGGATGGGCAAGGCGACGCACAAAGGCGTAAGTCCACTTTCCAGGACCACAGACAAAAAAGGGCGCAGAACTATTTGTCATCGACTTCGGGCTTCTGGGGCCGGCCGCGAGGCCGAATGCTCATGCCCAGGGGGCGAAGGAGGATGGATTTGCGGCAGTGGTCGGTGGCCAGTGGTCGGTGGACGGCGGACAGTGGACGGCGGACAATGGACGGCCCTCGCCCCCTGCCGCTCTCCCGGAAGGCGAGGGGACGAAGTTGCAGACACGTTCTGAGAAACCGTAGAAGAGGCATCCTGCCGCTTCTCGCGTGTTCCAGAGATCGCCGACGACGAAGGGACGCGGCAAGATGCCGCGTCTACTTATTCGGCATGACGCGGCGAGACAGCGCGTCTACTTGGGCGCCTGACGGAGCTGATGCGGCAAGTATCGGTCGGGTCGGCAGGCCGCTGCGGAGGCCCTGGGAAAGATTCGGGAGGAGAAGAAGTAGGAACTGCCATGCCATGAAACGTCTCGGCCTCCCACTTATTCTGCTCCTTCTCGTCTCCCTCTCTTCCTGCCAGGCTCGGGAGCCGCCGAAGGCTTTGCAATCCCTGCCACCCATCGAAGTTTATTTCTCTGCCGGCGGCGGCACCGAGGCCGTGGTCAAGGAGATTGACGCCGCCGAGAGCTTGATCCTGGTTCAGGCGGGCAGCTTTACCTCGGCTCCCATCGCCAAAGCGCTCGTCGAGGCCGATCAACGCGAGGTCCAAGTCGAGGTCATCCTGGACAAGTCCCAACTGGGTGAGAATGGCTCTTTGGCTGATTTCTTCTTCCACGCTGGTATTCCCGTCTCCATCGACACCAAGCACCAGATCGCCCACAACACGAGCATTATTGTCAACGGCGAGACCGTCATCACCGGCAGCTTCAACTGCACTCGAAACGCCGAGGAGAACAACGCCCAAGAAGTGCTGGTCATTCGCTCCCCGGAACTGGCGGCCCAATACACGGCGAATTGGAAGGCGCACCTGGAGCATGCGGAAATGTACGAGGGGAAGGACGGCGTGAAACCGAGTGAGTCGCTTCCATCCGAAAGCGGGAAGCCCCGATGATTGCCCATCGGAGCCGGATCGGGTGGCTTCAACCAGGAGCGGGCAAGGACTATCATGGAGGACGAGTTGGGGACGATGAAGTCTTCGATTACGGTGAGGATGGTGGTGTTTCGCAGCGAATGAAGACAAAACACAGTAGCGATGGGTCACAGGACGGAAACGAACATGCTCAAAGCAGGCGAGAAACTCCGCGTGTCAGACCGCCACCATGCGATGGCTTTCCCTTTCTATCGGTGTGATGGCCCTTATCGCTGCATCAGCACAGCGGTTGGCGGCGGCTGATGCCAACGCCGTCCGCAGTCGGATCGACGACCTATCCGCTCCAAACGTAATGACACGGGCCGGCGCCTGCACATCGCTTGGTTGTGTGGACGCCAAGGACGAAGATGTGGCTGTCGATGCTCTCATTGGGGCCCTTGGTGACATCTCGGGATCGGTTCGGAACGCTGCGGTCGTTGCGATGGGCAAGATTGGTCCCAGTGCAAAGAAGGCCGTTCCGCGCATCATCGAGTGCTACGAGCGGAATACTGCTTCCAAGGCGGAAGTCATCGGGGCACTGGGCCGTATCGCACCGGATTCCCCCGAAGCACTCGACTTCTTGATCGACGTGGTACGAGGTGGAAAGGGCGGTGCGATTCGCCCCTTCGATAGTGAGAAACCTCCACTAGCTCTTCGTCAAGAGGCCATCGTGGCGCTCGGCAACGTCGGCCCGAAAGCCTCGAAGTGCATTCCGGTCCTCTTGGATATCTTGAACGTTGCCGCTGCGGAAGTCGCTCACCGTGAGCTGATATTTCAAGTGACGGCGGATACCCTTAGCATCGTCGGGGTTGGGGACAAGCGTGTCGTTTCCACACTGAAACGATTTCAGCAGGGCAAGGGATTTCCTGCCAAGAGCAAAGGCTCCCAGGCAGCGGACCAAGCGATCATCACGGCAGACACGGCCGTCAAGCGGCTCGAACGGGCGGAGAAAGCGTCTGCCGCCGAACCAAAGAAGGAGGATCCGAAATAGGACGGGATGGGGAGGCTCGCCGAGGCCGGGAGGGTGCCAAGTGGCGGTCCGGATAGGGGCCGTGGTGGGAACAGCGGCGTCTTTGTTGGCGACATGATGTTCAAGCAGACTGACATCCGAAAAGCACGCCGCCATCTCCGGGCAGCCGATCCGGTGATGCGGGCGGTGATCGACGCCGTGGGGCCATTCACGCTGCGGCTTGAGCGTGACCGCTTCGGCACGTTGGTTCGGTCCATCATTTCTCAGCAGATCGCCACCAGTGCCGCCCGCTCCATCCGTAAGCGGTTGCAGGAACTTGCCGCGAGCCTGACGGCGGCGAATGTCGCTCAATTCACCGTGGAACAACTGCGGTCGGTCGGCTTGTCGCCGCAGAAGGCATCCTATCTTGCCGACTTGGCACGCAAGGTGAACGACGGGACGGTTGATCTTCGGCGGATCGGGCGGTTGTCGGACGAGCGGGTCGTGGAGCAACTCACGCAGGTGAAAGGGATCGGTCGTTGGACGGCACAGATGTTCCTGATCATGTCGCTGGGCCGGCTGGACGTGTTTCCGTACAATGACCTAGGGGTGCGGATGGTCATTCGTGATCGCTACGGACTGGCGAATCTGCCCGACAAACAGACGGCCCATGCGATTGCCGCCCCCTGGCATCCCTATGCCTCGGTGGCAAGCTGGTATTGTTGGCGAGCGCTGGATCTCAAGCGGAGAGCGGAGACTGTGGCCAAACGATAGCCTCGTGACAAATCTGCCCACCTTGGCTAGTTTGGACCCTTATGGAAAACGAATACGCCACTTTCGGCCTGCCCACTGAGCCGACCACTCCACCTCGACCGCGGCCACGAGGTTGGCTCTTTCGTAATTTGTGGTGGTTGCTGCCGATCTCAGTTCTGGTGGTAGTGTTGCCCATCGGCTGCTGTGCAGGCATCTTCGTCTGGCTGATCGGCTCCGTCAAGTCGAGCGAACCCTACCAGATGGCGTTGAAACGAGTGTGTACCGACCGGCAGGTGATTGAGGCCCTGGGTGAACCTGTCGAAGAGAAAAGCTGGATGCCGACCGGGAACTTTTTTTACCACATCAACAACGGGGTGGCTTCAGGTGAAGCGGACTTCAGTTTCACGGTGTCTGGTTCGAAAGACACGGCTCTAGTTCACGTCGAAGCGTCCTGCCGAGACGGGAAGTGGGAATTTCGTTTGCTTCAGACGACAGCAACGGATAGTGGAAAGGTAATGTCGCTGCTGGCGGATGAAAATAAGACGATTGGGATATAGAACGAGGCGTTGCCTTCGGCCTGCAAGGGAGAAACAAACCGTGAAACTGTTCAGCCTGTTCCTGACGTTCACGCTTGCTGGCGTTTGTTTTGCGGCCGGGCAAGAGCCTGCTTTACAGCCCCAAGACGAAGAACCGAACTTCCAGGGGAAGACCCTCAGCGAATGGATGGCCTTGGCGAAAGACAAAGACCCGAAGTTGCGAAAGGGGGCTATTGAAGCCTTGGGGAAGATCGGCCCCGAGGGCATCCCCGCCCTTTCGGAATTGCTGAAGGACGACGATCAACAGGTCCGGGTGTTCGCTGGTTTGGCATTGGGGAGGATCGGTGCAAAGGCGAGGGCCGCCATCCCGGTCCTTACGGCATTACTGAAGGACGAGGATCGGGAGGTTCGGTGCGTCGTTGCTTATGCCCTGGGCAGCATCGGTCCGAAAGCCAAGACCGCCATCCCTGCTCTCACGGAATTGCTGAAGGACAAGGATTCTGAAGTTCGGCGGCACGCTGCCGAAGCCCTGGGGCAAATGGGCTCCGAGGCAAGAACCGCCGTCGCCGCCCTCACGGAATCGCTCAAGGACAAGGAGGCAGGCATTCGGTTCGAAGCTGCCATGACCCTGGGAAACATAGGCCCCGAGGCGAAGACAGCCGTCCCTGCCCTCACGGAATTGCTGAAAGACAAAAATCAGTCGGTTCGGCAGGCTGCTGCGGAGGCTCTGGGACTGATCGGCCCCTATGCCAAGACAGCTATTCCGGCCCTCATAGAATTGCTCAAGGACAAGAAACTGTTGGATCAGAGGTGTGCCACTGGCCGCCTGGGGGGGATCGGCTTGGCCGCCGTCCCGGCCCTTATGGAATTGCTCAAGGACAAGGATTCTGCGGTCCGGGGGTACGCCGCTCGTGCGTTGGGGCACATCGGTTTCGAAGCGAGGGCAGCGATCCCTGCCCTCACGGAACTGCTCAACGACGAAGACTGGCTGGTTCGGGTGTGCAGTGCTGAAGCCCTGGCGAAGATCGGTCCCGAGGCAAGGGCCGCCATCCCCGCCGTTACGCAGTTGCTCAAGGATAAGGATTATCAGGTTCGAAGGATCGCTGCTGGCGCCCTGGCGACACATGGGGCCCGAGGCGAAGACGGCCGTTCCCACCCTCACGGAATTGCTGAAAGACAAAGATGAGTCGGTTCGGCGGGCTGCTGCGAAGGCCCTGGGTGAGATCGGTCCCGAGGCGAAGACGGCCGTTCCCACCCTCACGGAATTGCTGAAAGACAAAGATGAGTCGGTTCGGCGGGCTGCTGCGAAGGCCCTGGGTGAGATCGGTCCCGAAGCGAAGGCAGCTATCCCAGCCCTCACGGAATGGCTGAAGGACGAGGACGGCATCGTTCACCTTACTGCTGTGGTGGCCCTTGCAAGAATAGTTTCAGGGCCGAAGGCCGCGATCTCCGCTCTCAGGGAATCGCTCAAAGACAAGGATGCGGACGTTCGGCGGTACGCCGCCGAGGCCCTAGGGGAGATCGGTCCCGAGGCAAAGGCTGCCGTCCCCGCTCTCACGCAATCGCTTAAGGACGAGGATTGGAGTGTTCGACGAGGGGCCGCCCAGGCGTTGGGGAAGATGGGTCCCGCCGCCGTGGCCGCCCTAACGGAATTGCTTGTCGACACCGATGTGGATGTCGAGAATGCCGCTGAGTTGGCCTTGAGCCACATCGGGCCAGCAGCTATTCCCGCCCTGACGAAATTATTGCTCAGTGCCAAGGAGGAGGAGGTTCGGTATGCCGCCGACCTGGCCTTCAGACACATTGGGCCAGCAGCTGTTCCCGCCCTAACGGAATTGCTCAATGCCAAGGACGTGGAGGTTCGGCGTTGCGCTGCAGACTCCCTAGGGGCAATTGGTCAATGGGCAATTGGTCGGGTGGCGAAGACGGCCGTGCCAACCCTCACGGAAATGCTGAAGAACAAGGACGAAGCTCGACAGGCTGCCGCCGAGGCATTGGCATGCATCGGTCCCGAGGCCAAGTCCGCGGTCCCGGCGCTGGCCGAATCGCTCAAAGACAAGGACGAAATGGTTCGCCACGCCGCTGCTTGTGCCTTGGGGAGAATTGGTCCCGAGGCGAAGACGGCCGTCCCGGCCCTGAGCGACATGCTCGGCGAGAAAGATCGAGATGTGCGGCTTACGGCTGTTGCGGCCTTGGAAGGGATTGGCCCCGAGGCGAAGGCCGCCATCCCGGCCCTCACGGGTTTACTCAAAGACGACGATCGGCGGGTTCGGCTGGCCGCTGCTGTGGCTCTGGTGAAAATCAGTCCCGAGGCGAAGACTGCCGTCCCAGTGCTCGTGGAGTTTCTCGATGACAAGGATCACCGAGTTCGGCTGCAAGCTATCTTGGCCTTGCAGGATATCGCTCCCCAGGCCAGGCCAGCCATCCCATTGCTCAAGGAATTGCTCAAAGACAAGGATTTTTCGGTTCGGCAGGCCGCCGCCTGGACACTCGGGAAGATCGGTCCTGAGGCCAAGTTGACCACACCAGATTTCATGGCGCTACTTCTGGACGAGAATTGGTCCGTGCGAAAGGAGGCTGCCACAGCCCTCGGAAAGATCGGTCCCGAGGCGAAGACAGCCATCCCTACCCTCATCGAATTGCTCAAGGATGGGGAATCGCCGGTTCGGCAAGAGGCAGCGTGGGCCCTGGGACAACTTGGTCCCGAGGCGAAGACGGCCATCCCTGGTCTCACCGAATTGCTCAAGGACAAAGACGGATACGTTCGACTACAAGCCGCTGTGGCTTTGTGGAAGATAACCATAGCGAAGTCAGCCATCCCAGCCCTCACAGGATTACTCAACGACAAGGATCGGTGGGTTCGGCAGGCTGCTGCGGAGGCCCTCGGGACGATCGGTCCCGAGGCCAAGTCAGCCGTCCCCGCCCTCACGGTATTGCTGAAGGATGAGTACGTTCGGGTGGCCGCCGCTGCAGCCCTGGCGCAGATGGGGCCCGAGGCGAAAGGAGCCATCCCTGCTCTCGCGGAATCGCTCAAGGATAAGGATTATGAGGTTCGGAGGGCCGCTGCTGAAGCCCTGGCGAGGATAGGGCCCGAGGCGAAAGGAGCCGTCCCTGCTCTCGCGGAATTGCTCAAGGATAGAGATTATCAGGTTCGGAGGGCCGCTGCTTCCGCCCTGGGAGCCATAGGTTCTGCGGCGAAAACCGCCGTCCCCGCCCTCGCCGAATCGCTCAACGACGAGGATGAAGTGGATCGCCGTTCCGCTGCTTGGGCGTTGGGGAGAATTGGTCCCGAGGCGAAGAGGGCCGTTCCCACCCTCACGGAATTGTTGAAAGATGAGCAAGTTCAGGTAGCCGCTGCGGAGGCCCTCGGGAAGATCGGTCCCGAGGCCAGGACAGCTATCTCTGCCCTCTCGGAATTACTGAAGGACAAGCATAAAGGCGTTCGGTGGGCCAGTGCGATAGCCCTGGGTGAGATCGGTCCCGAAGCGAAGGCAGCTATCCCAGCCCTCACAGAATTGCTGAAGGACGAGAACGGCACCATTCATCTTACTGCTGTGGTGGCCCTTGCAAGAATAGACTCAAGGCCTAAGGTCGCCATCCCTGCTCTCATGGAATCGCTCAAAGACAAGCATGGGTACGTTCGGGGTTACGCCGCCACGGCTCTAGGGGAGATCGGTCCCGAGGCAAAAGCTGCCGTGCCCGCTCTCGCGGAATCGCTCAAGGACGAGGATTGGAGTGTTCGACTAGGGGCCGCCAAGGCGCGTAGGGAAGATCGGCCCCGAAGCAAAGGCAGCCGTCCCCGCTCTCACGGAATCGCTAAAAGACGAGTATCGGTCGGTTGGGCAGGCTGCTGCGGAGGCCCTCGGGCTGATCGGCCCCGGGGCGAAGTCAGCCATCTCAGCCCTCACAGAATCACTCAACGACAAAGACCGGTCGGTTCGGTGGGCTGCTGCGAAGGCCCTAGGAAAGATTCAGGAGGAGAAGAAGTAAGAATCCGCCAATCCTGCGCCGCCGAAGGTGATGGTGGTGGTCTACGAGAACGCGTAGACTCTGTCTCGGCGAGTACGTCAAACGGTTGGCCACGGAGAACAACGAGATGTTTGATCTAATCTACTTCCTATTGATTGGCCTGGCGGCAGGATGGCTGGCTGGCAAGCTTATGAAGGGGCACAGCTTCGGTCTGCTCGGCAACCTTGTGGTCGGCGTCATTGGAGCTGTTCTGGGCGGCTTCTTGTTCCAGCTTGTCGGGCTCTTGGCCATTGGCTTGCTCGGGAGCCTGATATCTGCAACGGTCGGGGCCATCGTTCTGCTTTTTATATTGCAGAAGATCAAAGTGTGAACGCCCATAACGAATGAGCACGGCGTTCAGCGTGAAACTGCCGGCTTGGAACTCGACGGGAAATCGCCGAGTGGGTTTGGTAGTCGTTGAGCGAGGAACGAGATATGAAGGCGTTCAGTTTGTTCCTGGCTTTCACGCTTGTTGCCGTCTGTGTTGGAGCCGGACAAGAACCTGCTTCAACGGCACAGGGCCAAAACCCGACCTACCAGGGGAAGACCCTCAGCCAGTGGATGAACCTGGCGAAGGACAAGGGCGAGGATTCTGAGGTGCGGTCTGCCGCCGTTCAGACTTTGGGAGAGATGGGTGCAGAGGCCAAGACGGCCGTTCCCGCTCTTATGGAATTGCTCCGGGACAAGGATTGGAATGTTCGGTGGTCTGCTGCTTTTGCCCTGGGAGACATCGGCCCGGAGGCGAAGGCCGCCACGGCGGCCCTCACGCAATTGCTCAGCGACAAGGATTCCGGGATTCGGGAGGCGGCCGCCCAATCGCTGGGAGAGATCGGCCCCGAGGCGAAAGAAGCCATTCCCGCCCTCACGGAACTGCTCAAGAAGAAGGATTACCTGGTTCAGATTACCGCTGCCTGGGCGTTGGGGAAGATCGGTCCTGCCGCGATTGCCGTTCTCACGGATTTGCTCAGGGACGAGGATCCGATTGTTCGGTCACATGCTGCGATGGCCCTGGGAGACATGGGGCCGGTGGCGAAGACAGCCATTCCGGCCCTGATCGAATCGCTCAGAGTCGAGGATGTTCGGAGCAGTGCCGCCTGCGCCCTGGGCCAGATGGGCACCGGGGCGAAGGCCGCGATCCCCGCTCTCACAGAACTGTTGAAGGACAAGGATTATAACGTTCGGCGGACTGCTGCCCTGGCATTAGGGGACATCGGTCCCGAGGCCAAGACGGCTATTGCTGCGCTCACGGAATTGCTTAGGGATAAAGATGGGCGAGTTCGGTCTGCCGCTGCCTATGCTCTGGGAAACGTCGGTCCAGACTCGAAGACAGCCGTCTCAGCCCTCGCAGAATTGCTTCAGGACGAGGATTCTGAAGTTCGGCAACGTGCCGCTGGCGCCTTGGGGCAGATCGGTCGCGAAGCCAAGGCGGCGGTTCCCGCTCTTACGGACTTGCTCAAAGACGAGGATCGGCGGGTTCGGGTGGTTGCCGCTGCGGCTTTATGGAAGATTGCCGAGGCCAAGACGGCCGTTCCCGCCCTTGCAGACTTGCTCAAGGATAGGGCCGAATTGGTTCGGTGGGAAGCCGCCGAGACGCTGGGACAAATCGGTCCCGAGGCGAAAGGAGCCATGCCTGCCCTGACAGAATTGCTGAAGGACAATTATTGGTCGAGTCGGGAGGCTGCTGCCATGGCCTTGGGCAGGATCGGTCCCGAGGCGAGGGCCGCAGTCCCGGCCCTCACGGAATTGCTGAAGGACAGGGATGAGCATGTCCGCAAGGCGGGCGCCGAAGCGTTGAAGAAGATCAATTCGGAGGAGAAGTAGGGATCGCCCGATTACCACATGCTTGTGATGGAGGAACACGAATGACTCGACAAGGACGACAGACGGCCCGCAAACCGGCGACCAAGTTCGCCCACCTGCGGAAGAAGATGGAGAAGAACCGGATCGTGTCGAAGCTCGGCAAGAAGAAAAGGTGAAGCGGCGGCCCCAAGGTGAACGTACAACCACACGTCTTCCGGTTCGGACATTGGTGACCATGCAACGATTTCTTCTGCCGGTCCTTTAACAAGAATCGAGGGGATTGGTACAATGGCCATGACTAACCGCAGACGCCTGGTTCTGGTGATCGCTCTTGCTGTTGCGGCGGGGGCGGCACTTCTCTTTTGCGTGGTCGGCGTGCCAGTTGTCATCCAGGCGGCCAGAGAGACTGCACGCCGGGACCAGGCCATAAAGAATCTCGGGCAATTTACGCTGGCTCTGGAACAACACCAGAAAGGCGCCACCACCGCCTCGGCTTCCACAATCGGCGCCGAACCTGTCACAGTCTCCCCCTCCTTCGACAGCTATTCGGGTTACTTTGTCTCCAACAAGTTCGAGCCGGATGCGACCGAATCGTTCGTGGTCATCAACAGCCAGGAGCAGTTCGACAATATCTTCGGCGTCGCGACGGTGATGGGCGACAAGTCGCACCGTCTGCCGGAGGATGCCTTCAAGTCGAACGTGGTCCTCGCAGCAATCAAAAGAGGCAATGCAGTTTGGGAGTTCAAGGTGGAAGGCGTCACGGTCAATGACGGCCTGGTCGAGTTGCGGTACACGACCACCTCGACGACAAGTGATTCCGCCACCTTTGCCAGCCCGCTGATCGTGTCGATCCCCACCGGCCCCTTTGTCCAGGACAAGTACACGGTGGAGTTCGTGGAGAATGGGAATCCGGTGAAGAAGGTGCAGATGCCGTAGGCTGACCTTCCTCACAATCGTGACTTGAAGGTTGCGTGTCACGTTGTTAGCATGGAGGACCATTGCCGCTTAGAGCGCGTCTTGAAAATCTCCGCTCTCCCGACCAACCTTCGGTCGGCGCCCGGAGAGGGGTAGGTGAGGGCGGCAGCGCCATAATCACGGAAAGCAGATGATTCACGATCCACTCGCCCTCACCCTGACCCTCTCCCGGAGGGAGAGGGGACCAACTTGCTTCGAGCGCGTCCGAGCGAGCGCTACAAAGAATCACCGCTTCAGGCTGGCGGCCTCGCGAAATCGAGGGGCCTGCGCCTACAACCCATTGTCAGGAGGAGCCGAGTTATGAGACGGTTGATGCCCTTATCGTTGGCGGTGGCCGCCATCGCGGTATTCGTGACGATTACATCTACATCCCGTGGCTTAGGAGACGAGTCGGCCGGGCCGATCGTGCTGACGCCGAAGGCTCCGTCCATACCGCATATCAACGGTCCGAAGGTTTTTGGGGTCCGACCCGGCCATCCCGTGTTGCTTACCATCCCGGCCACGGGAGATCGGCCCATGGAGTTCTCGGCCGAAGGATTGCCCGAGGGCCTGGCGCTCGACGCGGCGACGGGGCGGATCACCGGATTGCTCAAGGAGAAGGGGGAGTATGTGCTGACGCTGCGGGCGAAGAACGCCTTGGGGGCCGCCCAACGGAAGTGCCGCATCGTGGTCGGCGCGGAAATCGCCCTGACGCCGCCGATGGGTTGGAACAGTTGGAACTGCTTTGCCGCGGCGGTGGACGATGCGAAGGTCCGTGCGGCCGCCGACGCCATGGTTGCCAGCGGCCTGATCAACCACGGTTGGACGTACATCAATATCGACGACTGCTGGGAGAGCAAGCCCGGCTCGCAGGATGCCAAGCTGTCGGTGGCGCCGCGCGACGCAGAAGGGATGATCAACGCCAACAAGAAGTTTCCCGACATGAGGGCCCTCTGCGATTACGTGCACGGCAAGGGGCTGAAGATCGGGCTCTATTCGTCGCCCGGCCCGTTGACCTGTGCCGGCTACACGGCCAGCTACCAGCACGAAGACCAGGATGCCCGCCGATATGCCGAGTGGGGATTCGACTATTTGAAGTACGATTGGTGTTCTTACGGGAAAGTGATCGAGACCAAGAAGCCCACCCGCGAGCAATTGATGGAGCCGTATCGCGTGATGCGGGCATCGTTGGATAAGGTCGATCGCGACATTGTCTTCAGCCTCTGCCAATATGGAATGGGCAACGTGTGGGAGTGGGGCGGCGAGGTGGGGGGCAACTCGTGGCGCACCACCTACGACATCACCGACACGTGGCGGAGCATGGCAGAAATCGGTTTTTCCCAGGCGGGGCACGAGAAATACGCCGGACCGGGACACTGGAACGATCCCGACATGCTCGTGGTCGGCCAGGTGGGCTGGGGACACTTGCATCCTACCCACCTCACGCCCGACGAGCAGTACACCCACATCAGTCTCTGGTGCCTCTTGGCAGCGCCGCTTCTGATCGGCTGCGACATGACGAAGATGGACGACCTGACGTTGGGCCTGTTGACCAACGACGAGGTGCTGGAGGTCAGCCAAGACCCGCTGGGCCGGCAAGCGTCGCGGGTAGCCAAGACGGTCGATGTGGAAGTATGGGCCAAGGACATGGAGGATGGGTCGAAGGCGGTCGGGTTGTTCAATCGCGGACCGGCCGAGACGGAAGTCACGGCCAACTGGGCCGAGCTGGGGATCGAGGGCCGGCGGGAGGTTCGCGACCTGTGGCGGCAGAAGGATCTCGGCGCGTGCGAAGGAGAGTTCCGCGCCAAGGTCGCCTCGCACGGCGTCGTGCTCGTGCGAATCGGCAAGTAATGGTCTGGGGAATCCACCTCTTTTCTGGCAAGGCCCATGCCCTAGGTAGCCGTGCCATTTCTCGCGGAAGTTGACCCAAGAAAGCTTGCCCGTCCCCGCCGAACGCGCACCGCAGACTGTCGAGGAAGTCGCGGCTACCCGTCAATTTTGGGAAGTTACCCCCCCCTTGTCAATCCGCCTCATTGTTCTGACAATGTGGCGCGGGCGTGCTTGGCTGGCGGATGCCGACGGCGGCGCTTCGTCGAGGACGCACCAGTTTCCGGCGTGCAGCGGTCTTCACCACTATCAGAAAGGGATGCCCATGGGCGAAACAGACACCTCGAAGAAAGCCATGAACAAGACGGAAATCCTCGTCAGCCTGTCCGAGGCAACCGGCCTTACCAAGCAGCAGGTCGATGGCTTGTTCGACGCGTTGGCCAAGCTGATCGGCAAAAACCTCGGCAGCGACGGGCCGGGCGTTTTCGCCATCCCCGGCCTCTTGCAGATCAAAGTGGTCCGCAAGCCGGCCACTCCCGAACGTAAGGGCATCAACCCCTTCACCAAGGAAGAAACGGTCTTCAAGGCCAAACCTGCCAAGAACGTGGTCAAGGTCGTGCCGCTGAAGGGCCTGAAGACCATGGTATGATGCGGGCACGGCGAAGCCGCGCCGTCTTGCTCTGCGCTGATCGCGCGCAGACGGACGTCCGCAAGCGACGCCAACGTTAGCGGAGAGAATCGGCCCTCGGCAGGACCGGTTGTCGTGCACTATTCCAAGCGCGCATCACTTCCAAGTTGAAGGAGATATGCGATGGGCATGCTCAAGGAGTTCCGCGAGTTCGCCGTGAAGGGAAACGCCATCGACATGGCCGTTGGTTTGGTCATTGGGGCAGCCTTTGGCAAGATTGTTACGTCGTTGGTCAACGACATCATCATGCCGCCGATCGGCTGGCTGGTGGGTAGAGTGGATTTCTCCAGTCTGACAATCCAGATCAATGCGAAAACGGTAATCAAGTATGGGGCGTTCATCAATTCGGTGATCGACTTCGCCATCGTGGCCTTCGCCATCTTTTTGGTGGTCAAGCAAATCAACCGATTGAAGGCGGCGCCGACGGCGACGGCCAAGGACTGCCCGAAATGCTGTTCGAGCATTCCGATTCAAGCCACCCGTTGCCCACACTGCACGTCGGAATTGGCCGGATAGAACGGCAGGCGAGCGAGAAGGGCCACGAAGCCGGCTTTCGTGCGGCCGCGGAGTTCGTCATGCCGCCGAGGTGACGCCCTGCGATTGTTCGAGCAGGTTGATCGCTCGGAGCATGTGCCCCTCCGCATCGTAGAACTGGACGACGCCGGCTTCTACCAGCCACGACGCCAGGTAGCCGCCGACCCGATAGGACCGCGAGCCGTGATCGCTTTCATCTCCGAGAATGGTTTCCTCCATGTCGGACGAACTGCGAACCGTGGCGCCCAGTTCTCTCAACGTTTGAGCGACGATCCTCCTCACGTAACGGGGCTGCGGATTGATAGTCATGTTGGCAATTTCCTCCCTACCGCGCGACGACCCGCTCTCTCCAACCCAACCGTGGGCGGCGAAGGATACCAATTTGCCGGATCGCAGCCAAGAGAGAATCGTGCATCGCGGCGGTGGTTCCATAGGGCCGCCCGTGCCGGCTAAAGACGGGCTCCTGTCCCCCGCTTGTTGTTAAAATGGGAAAGCTGTCTAGCTGGCGGACTTGCCCCGACACCGTTCAATTAACGCCCAATCCGTCGCTCCGGAGGAGCATTGTCCCCTCATCCCGGGGCAGTGCCGGGCTGGGCTGTACGGCAGTCGGAGCCGTGGATGGCAAATGCCGCCAGCGGGGATAGAATGTTGTCAAACCAATTCGCGATGGGGGAACGAAACCATGCGTGTGATGACAATCCTGGGCAGCCCCCGACGCCAGGGCAATACGGCCAAAGTTTTGGGCTGGATGGAAAACCGGTTACGCGCCGCCGGCCACGATATCGACGCGGCCAACATTCTCGACTACGACGTGCGCGGCTGCGGCGAGTGCCTGGCCTGCAAGAAGGGGGCCGTGGAACTGTGCAGCATTGACGACGACGCCAACGGGCTATTTCGGCGGATGGTGACGGCCGACCTGGTGCTGATCGCCGCGCCGATATTCTGTTGGGGATTTCCGGGCCAAATCAAGTGCCTGCTCGACAGGATGTTCTGCATGATGGATTTCAACGGCGAGCGCGCCGGCGTGCCGCGGCTCCACGGCAAGCCGATGGCCGTGTTGCTTACCGGCGGCGGGCCGGAAACCGATAACGCCGATATGGTCATCCGTGGTTTTCAGCATCTCGCCGAGTACCTCAAGGGCCGAGTGGTGGGCCACCTGTTCGTCTCCGGTTGCACGACGCCCGAAAAGATCACCAGCGACGTGAAAAACCGGGCGGTCGAGTTCGCCGCTATGCTCGGCGACCAGACCCGTTGGGCCGGACCGCCGTCGTGACGGCATCGAGGAGATGCCCTTCACATTTTGAGCACCGTGTCGTTGGGCACGGGGCGACCCTCGGCCCAATCGAGCACCGCCACGTCGCCCGCGGGGCCGATCTGGATGAACGTGTTGGTTTTTCTGGCCCAAGTGCCGCTGTTGAAGTACCAGTCGCCAATTCGGCCGGGCTGATGGGTGTGCCCGGCGATAAGGACGTCGTAGCCGGCGTCCTCCATGTCCTGGTAGTACAGGGCAAGCATTTCCTTCGCCAGATCGGGATTTTGCGCGGGGGTCAGGTAGCTGGCGATTTCCCCCGAGCGATGGCTTCTTCGGCGAAGAAGATTCCACCATCCCGCCAGCCGGGTCTCGGCGCCCTTGACCTGGCACAAGATGTCTTCGAGAACGTCGCCGATCTCCTCCAAGTGATCGTCAACAAACTCGCCGTCAGGCAGCAGCGGCGAGCCGTTCTTGTCTTCACGCATCCCCGCCAGAATGCAGCAGATTCGTCCCGTGCCCGGCGTGTCGCCCGAGTTGACCGGGTCAACTTCGTGGCCGTGCATGAACTTCAGTCGCTTGCCGCCGATCTGCCTTTCGAAGGGTCCGCACATCCGTTGAAAGAGCGGATGGGCCAGGAACTCCGTGCCGATGAAGTGGTCAAGATCGGCGTCGTGATTGCCAAGGACGTAGGTAACGTCCATTGCGGCCAGCCGATCGAGCGTCGGCTTGTGCAGCACGACGATCTTGCTGAGGTTCATCTGCCAGAACTCGAACAGGTCGCCCAAGAGGATAAGCTCGCCCCGCTCCCGGCTGACGTAATCGAGGAACAAGTCGAGTTGCTTCTCCCGGTCGCCGCAGGCAAAGCTGTCCCTGGGGCCGGCGTCCCCCATATGCAAGTCGCTGATGACGAAGATGGGCCGGCTGTCTGGCATCTCTCGTGCTCGTCAATGGCTTCCGTCTTGATTTGATGAAGCTTAGCGACCGGGAGCCGGCTGCGGCAAGTATTTTTCCGGCGCTTCCTTCACCGCCGCGATGCCGTCTTCTCCGGAAAGATACAAAGGGAAGTCGGCAATATAGAGCTTGACGATCGGCCCGCGGGTGCCGAGCATCTGGCCGGAGACAGGGCAAACTCGCTGACGCATGACCCCGTCGCGATCCGCCGCCGTGAGCAAAACTCGGGCAACGTACGGGCGAATTTTCGAGGATGAAAAGATGGGAGTGAAAACGGCGGTCGGATGCTGGCGATCGGCCAGGTCTGAAAACTCGAAGGCGATCGGAGTTTCCGCGTCCTTCAGTTCCCGCAGGTCGAAGACCGCGACCGCATAATCCTGCTCGGCCGCTCCCGCCGGCATAGGGACGTACCGAAAGGGAATCTTCCGAGGAGTGCTTTCCAAGGGAAGTTTCAGCGACATCTGGGCGTGGACGTCGCGGGCCGTCAGCGGCTTCAGTTTGTCGTCGAACAGGTAGATTCGGACCTGAAGCGGCAGGTAGACAATCTCGTAACGGTTTGCCTCGGTCTCCAGATATTCACCCCCATGAGGCGTGAGGGTGCCCTGCGAGGGAGGTGGAGTTTTGCCGCGATAGTAGTCCGAGGCGGATTTGGAGCGATCCGACCCTGTTGCGCCGCCCATGGCGCCATGTCCGCCGCCCATGCCGCCGCCCATTCCACCACCCATGCCGCCTTGACCGACGGCCGTGGAGTTGCACAACATCAAAGCACACGTCGCCGCCAACAATACGAAGGTTCTGGTCATTGCCGTCCTCCTGAAGGCGGCATTTTCCTTTATCGTGGCCACTTGGGGCAAGATCATTTCTTGCGGTTGCCGCCTCTGCCGACGCGTTCCACAAGGCGGTTGGCTGACAGACACGGCTGCCGGGGGTACAATGCCCCATGTAAGTCGTCGATTGGAAAGGCGCCATCGCAGGGCGCCGATGGCGACATGGAAGAGGGGTTGATCGCGTGGTTGACGACTCTGAATCGGCCAGCCAGCTCGTCAGAATCGACTCTTGCCTGGATCCGCCGCGTGCCGATCTGGTGCAAATGGCGTTGGCGAGGGAAGGAATTCCGACGGCGCTGGGAAACGTCAACTTCCTCTCCTGGTTCTGGCATTACAGCAACGCCGTGGGCGGCGTGCCGATTTTCGTTCGGCGTTGTGAAGCTGAGCGGGCCCGCGACGTGTTGGCTGCCGCCCGCGCAAATTCACGGAGAGCTTGCCGGCTTGGGTTTGCCGGTCCTGCGGCCGGCGTGTTGCCGGGCGATGGACTGCCTGCTGGCAATGCGGCCAATGGGCAGATGCCGCGCAGGGCGGCCTCGTTGCCGGCGACGCAGGGGTGCAGCCGGAGGGGCCCGCTGAAGCAGCGGCGTGGTGGAACGTGCCGCGCCTTTTTTGTCGCCGCGTCGGCCGGTGTTCTGACGATATTGCTGGTGAAACGCGGCCTACAACTGCCGGCGATCTGCGCGCCCTTCGTCCTGGCAGTCTACTTCCTTCTGCGGCGATTTGAACCTCGGGCCGATTCGCGGCCGGAAGCCCACGAGGCAACAGAACCAGGCAGTGACCATTCTCCCAGCCCGCCACCGACGGAGAGCTGGCTTAGCCATTTGATCGTGCGGCGGGCGTGGCAAGCCGGGGTCTTGGGGATTCTGAGGTTTCCGCCGCTGGGCTTCTACTCGATGCGTCTGTTGTGGAAACTCAGCCGGAGAAACACGCCGCTGTCCCGGGCGGACACATTGCGGTGCGGGGTGGTCTTTTGCTTCAACATTGTCTCAATCGCACTCTGCTTGTTGTTTATCGCGGCGTTCTTCTGATCGCGCAGTGCACTCGCCGCTGCGGCGCCGCGCGATCTGCGGCATGGCGCAACGCTTACTCTTGGAACACCGCGGCGGCCAAGCCCAATACTTTCGGGTCAGTGCGCGTAACAGTCTGGCTTTCTTGCGAGTCGCTCTGCCCCGCAGTTTCCGATAGACCCAAGATTGGCGGCAAAGGCTCCGCACGCCATCGAGGAGGCGACCGCAGGCAGCAGGACACCCCCACCGAAGAGGCATTTACCCGCATCCGCCAGGTCGCGCGCGAAATCGTGCGGGCTGCCGACCGTCTAACTAACATGTTGGCCGACACAGCCTAGCAAGCGATTGAACGCAGGGGTTGCCGCATCATGGAGACACTCGCCGCGGAAATTGCCGGCCAGACGTCGCGGATGTACCGCGTGGCGCTGCGAATCGTCGGCAGCGTCAACATCGCCCAGGAAGTGGCCCAGGAGGCCTGCGTCAAGGCATTGCGGGGGGTGGAGAAGTTCGACGGCCGGAGCGCCCTGACAACCTGGCTGCATCGCATCACCGTCAACTGCGCCCACGATCACCTGCGCAAGACCCGCCAGGTCGAGCGCGGGCGAACCGCCTGGGACTCCGACACGGTGGGCATGATCGCGATGCTCGAAGCCACGCCGGCCGAGCACGCCGAGCGAAACGAATCGTATCGTTTGGCCATGAAACTGGTCGCCGCGCTGCCCGACGATTGCCGCTCGGCGTTTGTGTTGACCCAATTGGATGGATACACCTACGACGAGGCGGCGGCCATCGACGACCTGCCACGCGGCACGATCGCCTCGCGGGTGTGCCGCGCACGAAAACTTCTGTTGCAACAAATGAACCACCGCCAGCGGTAGGAGAAATGTCATGAGCCTCCGCGAAGAACGAGAAATCCTCCTGTCGCAACTGGTCGACGGCGAGCTGCCCACCGATCAGGCCAACGAGCTGCTTGCGGAAACGCTCGGCGAACTGGCCGACGTGCTAAGCCAGTCGGAGGCGTGCCGGCGGCTGGTGGCCATGCTCGAGCTGCGCCGAGCGACGGGCGTCTGGCGCCGCCAGGAGAACACGCGTCCCGTCCTTACGTTGCCTCCCGTTGAAAACGCATCGCGGCGGCATGGGCGGGCGCTGAGCCTGGCTGCGGCCGCAATGCTGGGCGGCCTGCTGGTCGCCGGCGGGTTCTACCTGGGCAATCGGCTCGGCGGCGAGCGAGCGGTTGTGGCGGCGGCGCAAAAACCGGTGCTCGTGGTTACCCCCGAGCAGCGACGCGAGATCGCGCAGGCATTCGCCCTGCATGAATCGGTGGCCGGCCCGCTGAGTTGGTACGCGGCCGACGACACAAGGATTCAAGTGGCGCCGGCGCAGGACGGCGAGAAGATGGAGTCGCCGGTGGCGGTAGTTCTCCGGCTGGTTCCCGCCGATCTCAGTCGCCGAGCCGAGACAAAGACCTACGTGATTGTCTGCCGCAACAACGATCCGGCGGTGATCGAGCTGCCGCAATCGGCGGGCCTCCGCTCGGCCCACTTGCCCTGCTTCCCACAGTGGCCAATGGCGCCGTGAATCTGCAATATGCGTTGGCGGCCAACAGCAACCAACCGGGGCCGGACGAGAGCGCGGCCGTGGTCGGCGGGCGTCGCATCGGCTTGAGCCAGACGCCCCTGGGACAATTGGCGTTGAACGATCGCCTGATGAACGTCAACGCCAGCGCCTGGGTGATCCCGGAGGAAAGGAAGAACTGATGCACTCTGCCGGATCGGGAGAGCACGTGTTACAGGACAAGCCGTCCATGAAGAGCTTGGGCTATCTGCTGGTTGCGGTTGTGCCGTTCGCGTCGGCCGGGGTGTTTGCGGCCGAGCCGACACCGGTCGTCTTCGCCCATAGCGGCCAGAAGGTGACCGTGCCCGCGGGCGGCGAGATCAACGAGGGCGACGTCCTGGCGCTGGCGGCTTACGGCAAGCGTTGGGGCGAGCCGGCGACCGTCAAGGGCGGCGCGGCGGAGTTCGTCGCGCCCGAGGTGCGCGCGCCGATGGCGTTCCGCCTTGCCGCGGCAACCAACGGCAAGTTTGTCGGCGCCGAGCTGTTGGTCTATCCGGACCACTGGTTCCCCTGGGACACCGATCCGGAGCTTCGCAAGCTGAAAAAGATGCAATTCGTCGCGGTCGGCGCACCGCAATGGCTGGAGACCTGGCTGGCGGCGGTGGAGTTTACGGCGGAGACCTTCTCGGGCCCGGAAGCGCTCGATGCGCACCATTGGCGAATGGTGGAGAAGCCGGGGCTCCTGATGGCGGGGCGAAAGGCCGCCGGCAGCAATCCGGACGAGACAGCGCGGCTTGCCGCCGACTTTACGACAAACGTCTTGGTCGTCAACGCCGACTGGTTCGGCGCGAGGCAGGCGGCGGCCAAGCCATTGGCGCTGCGGCCGAAGCCAGGCAAGGGCGCCACCGCCAACGTCGAAGGGAAGGACCAGTACACGCCGTCGATCTTCCAGGGCGGCGCTGGCCGATTTGGAAGCCCAGGATTGGCCGCTGCCGCCCGTCTTCGGCAACTACTCGGCCCCCTGGCCCGACATCTCGAACCGGTTGACCTGGCTCGCCGGTCCCCAGTATCCGTTGGTCGAGGAGATTCGTCGTCCGCAGAAGGGCGCGGAAACGCTGCGGACGGTTGCCAGCTACTTGCCTTGGCAAGAGCAACTCGGTCGCTGTGCCGCGGCCGACGAATTGTTCCTGCGACTGTTGACCGAAACGGCCAAGGGGAACGAGAACGTTCAACCCATGGAGGGCCGATGGTCGCTGCTCTATCCGGCGGCCAAGGCGGTCAAGTTCCATGATCGTCCCGTGCTGGCGTCGGCGCGGAAATCGGTCGAGTCGAAACATGGCAACCCAACAGCGGCCGCGCCGTCGGCGGACGTTTGCGGCTACGTGATCGATCTGCGCGGCGCCGCGCCGCCCGAAAACCTCTTGTATCAACTTGACGCCGAACGAACGATCGAGCCGCGGATCGACCGCGCGCACGCCGCTGTTGATTCTCGGCGATAGCCCCATTTTGGACTCATGGAGGTGGCTGGAGTTGGATCGCGAGCACCAGAAGTCGCCACGGCCGGGCGTCTTTTGGCTGCCCGACGGCTCCCTGCCCCCTTCTTTGGCGACGGAGTTGCGTGTGATGGAGTTCTTTACCAAGCTCAACATTCTCTTAGAAAAACCCAAGGAGACAGATCATGAAGACCGCGACAATGACCCGTAGGCGGCGGCTGCCGGGATTCGTGCTGGCGTTGGCGAGCCTGTGGCTGGCGCCGGCAGCGGCGATGGCCGATGCTGTCAAGGACGAGGATCCGGCAAAGCTCCGCCCGATTCGCGTGGCCGTTTTCGACGTCAACGTGCTCAAAGGCGTCGATACCGAGGGGGGCGCGTTGGCGGATCAGCTCAACACGATGCTGGCGGCATTGCCGAGAATCACCCTGGTCAACCGCGACCAGATCAAAAAGGTGGCCGAGGAGCAGCAGATCGGCCTGAGCGGCCTGGTGGACAACGGCGCCGCCGCGAAGCTCGGCAAGTTCCTCTCGGCCCAGTATGTCATCGTCGGCCGGGCGAGCAAGATCGGACAGACCTTCTATCTGGTGCTGCGGATCGTGGATGTCGAGACCACCGTGCAGACAACCGTTTCGGCCAAGGCCGATACCCAAAGCGGCTTCGAGGCCGTGTTGCAACGGCTCGCCGAACCGCTGGCCACCGACATACGCCAGTTGCAGCGGCCCAAGGCCGAAACCGAAGATATCTCGCTGGCCGAACTGAAGAAGCTTGCCGAGCCGATGGCGGGCAAGGTGCTCTTGGTATGGGTCGAGGAGACTCACGTCGGCCGGCCTCTGCGCGATCCGGCCGCCCAAATGGCCATTGCCCAACGGCTTCGCAGCCTGGGCCTTAACGTGATCGTGCCGGTCGAGCCGGTGATGGGGTGGAAAGAGTCGCTCTTGCAAACCGGCAAGTACGGCGACCAGAAGGTCGATCTGCTGTTGGAAGGCGAAGGCACGAGCGCATTTGCCGCCCAGATCAACGGCCTGACGAGTTGCCGCGCACGGGTCGAGCTGCGGCTGGTGCCCGTGCCGGGCCGAACCGTGGCCACCACCGACCGCGGCGTGGCTGCCGCTGCCGACCTGGCGGAGGCGCTGGCCGCCAAGACGGCGCTGGAAACCGCCGGTGCGCAGGCTTGTGACGCCGTGATCCGCCGTGCGTCCGCCGAGAGCAAGAGCAAGTAGCATCGGCCGACGATGGAGGAAACATCCGATTGTCTCCATCTTTGAGAAGGACACGCCACCATGACGAGATCTTGCTGCCTGTGGATGGCCGCCGCCTTGGCGATCTTCCTCGAGCGTGCTCCACTTTGGGCACAGAGCGAGCCGGAACGGCCGGCGCGCTGTTCCGCCCCACTGCCCAAACTGGCGGTGGTGGCGGTGGTGCAGGAGCCCAGTGGACAGGAAGGAGCCAATAGCCGCAACTCGCGGCGTCCGGAGAAGGGTCGTGCCAGTGAGACGCAGGACTCCGCCGGACACGATCGCGAGAACGTCGAAGACCTGTTGGCGATCGAGCTGGGCAACCAGCCGTTTCTGCAACTGGTCGACCGTCAAGCCCTCCAGGCGGTGATGAAGGAACATGCCATCTCGTTGACGAATCTGTCCGATCCCAACAGCGCGCTTTCGCTGGGCAAGTTTGCCGGAGCCGATTACCTGCTTTATGTCTTGGTGGAAAGCGACAAGGCTCTCCCGACGCGGCGCAAAGCCGCAGTTCGTTTGGTCGAGGTGGCCACCGGCCAGGTGAAGGTTGACGATAAGATTACGGTCTCCGAGAATCTGGCCCTGTCGATGGCGGCGGTACGCGAGAAGGTCTTGGCGGCCCTCAAGCCCGAGTCGCAGGCCGCCAATCGCCTTACCGTGGGCATTACCGAGTTTCCCAATCACAGCGGCACTAGCCGCAGCGATAAGCTGGGCGCCGAGTTGCAAAAGGCGCTGCGCGCGATTGAGCCAGCAGCCTTGGGCGGTCGTCTTGGAACGGGAATATCCGAAGATCCTGCTGGACGAGCGCGACCTGGCCCAGGCGGGGTTGGTCAACGGCAAGAATGGCGAGAAACTGCCCCCGGCCGATCTGGTGATCTCCGGCAGCTTAAGCGACGTCGCGCAAGTCTACGAGCCCGACAAGCCGTGGGAAGTGACGATCGATCTCAACTTGCGGCTGAAGGGGCACACTAGCCAGGCGAGCCAGACGTTCCGCTGCGATGCGGTCGAGAAGGCAGCCGACGAAATCATGGCGAAGATCGAGGACTTCCGTCGGCAGCCCCTCTCGCAGGCGAGCGTGCCGGAAAAGGAGTCTGTCGCGCCGACAGGCGTTGTATCTCATGCCGAAAGACCCTCACAAGTACCCCGGGCACAGCCTCAATTTACCGCTGATGAGCGAACAGGGGAGGCGAGAACTGATTCGGGCATGGGAGAACGTCCTGCTCCTGGATGGGAACGACACGGATGCCATGATGTACCTGGGTGTGTGTCTTGTCGGCCTCAACCTGTCTGAGGCCCAAGAGAGTCCGGAAAAGGCGGCGCAGTGCGTTGCCGGCTCGCGCTTGATCCAACAGGCGTTTGCCGCAAATCCCACCAAGGATAACGCCGCCACGTTCTACTATTGCCTCAGTTACCTGGTGTCCCGGAAGGTGGCCCCGGAGCGGGCCACGGAAATGGCCCAATACATGGTCGCTCATCCTGAGCAATGCGAGGGTTATGAACGAGAATCGACCATCAAAACCGCGCTTAATCTGCCCACGCTAATTGCCGGCGATGGGCGATTTGCGAAGTTGCAGGCGGCGCTCGAGAACGCCGAGAAAGACCCCGACACCGTCCTGATCGTGTTCCCGCCGGAGCTGACCCGCAACGGCCCGGTTGCACCCTATGTGAGTTTGCTCACGCCTTACCTCGATTCGCCCGATCCGGTGGTCCGGTTCGCGGTCGAGCGGGCGATGGGCGTGCTCTTGTGCTGGGTCAAGACGGACTCGGCCGCTCTGGAGCATTTCGACCGGGCGATCGCTGTGATGGAAGACGCCTACCAGCGATGCAAGGACCATCGCGACAGTTTGAACAACATCTATCGGCTCAAGATCGAAGCCTGCCGATACCTGGACCTGCCCGACGAAGCCAGTCGCACCGCCTGGGCCGGGGCGAGGCATTTCCGCGAACTGGGCCGCTTCGCCCGTGATGCCCAGGGCTACTCGCCGGTCGGATGGCTCTATCGCTACTGCGTCACCAAGGCCGCAGACGCAGCCGACAGCCGCGAGACGCTCGCCATTTGCAATACGTACATCGCGGCTGCCGAGAAAGAATGGCGTCGCTATGAAGATTGGCCGTGCGTCTGTGCAAAACGCGAGGAGTTAGTGGCGCGGCTGGCCGGCAAGCCGGTGCCCGGTCTCGGCGACCTGCACTTGATCCAAAGTGCCGCATCGCTCATGGGAACAGATCAGGACTGGATGATGGACATTCGAATGGCTTCCACGCCCGGAAAGCTATGGTTCGAGCCGAGGACCTGGCACGGCAACAGCTACCGTATGGTGTACAATGCCGGCCGACATGAAATAGCAAAACTGTTGGACGGCAGGAGCCAGGGACATTACGTTGCCGCCACGGGTGACACGGTGTTCTTCGCCAGTTATTTTTCCCTGGAAAAGTTCGACACCAATGGCAAGCTGCTCAAGGACTATAACTACAAGGACCCTTTTTTCCCCGGTCATATCAACGACATTTGCGCGGGCGGAGGGCAGATCTACTTCGCCTTCGGCGGCGAGGGGCGATTTGGCATCGCCGCTATGGACCCGGCCACCGACAAGGTCACCATTCTGGCCCCGTCCAGCCGCGACGCAAAGCCGGAGCAAGAGCCGATCGATCGCATGAGCCGGGTTCAGTGGGACGCCGTCACGCCCCGACTCTACGTCGGCGCGCACGAGCCAAGTGACTACGCCCGCTTCGGCCCGTTCACCCAGTTATACGGCTTGTCGCCGCGGGACAACACCTGGCAGCAGTTTCCCATCGAAGACGCCCCCCGTTTCGTCATCTCGGATGGCGATGAGACGCTCCTGGTGCGGGTTGGGGACGAGCGATCGGTATTCCATTTCGTCAAGGCCGACGAGACCGTCGCGGCCGCGGTGCCTGTGCCTACGATGATCGGCCAACCCGCCTGGGACCACAAGCGAATTTGGGTGCCCACGGCCAGCGGCCTCTACGAAGTGGATCGCGCAACCGGCCAGGTCAAGTGGCTGGCCTATCAGAGCGACAATCAGTTCTTCTCGGCCTTGAAGGCCGATGGCCGGCTGTATGTGGCCGCCCGCGGCGGGCTGTACTGCCAGGACGATCCGTCGACGACGCCCAGCGGCGAGGCAAAGTTGTTGCCCGTGTCGATCAAAGACGCGGCCCACCCTTCACAGTCGTACGGGCCTTTTGAGACCGCCGGCCCGGTGAGCCTCCGACCGGTGATCGTGAGACTCACTTTGGAGGGCAGGGCTCAGGCGGAACTCACCGTCACGTTGGACAAGACGAAGGTGTTGGCGAAGACGCGTCATCCGGAAACAACGATAATCGATCTGTCGGCCGTCACCGATCGCGCCCAGCGCATTGAGTTCCAATATCCCGGCTATACCCCGCTGTCGATGCCGGCCTGGGAGATTGCGAAGCAGCAAGCTCCGAACATCGCGTACTCCTGGGTACAGGTCGGCTTGTTTCGCCCGCGTTACGTCGTGCTGCGATGCGCCTTCAATACCCGTGGCGGCCGCAGGTTCGACGGTAGCGACGTGGAAGAGCAGCGCGTCGCGCTATCCATCGGCGCCGGACCGAAATACTTCTGCGAAGATTGGCGGATCGAACAGGTTTCGCAGAATCCCCGCGAGCATTTCCGGTGCGAGGCCATCCCCTGCCTTTACTTCGAGCGTTTTCCCGACGGGATCGGCATGGTCGATTCCAACGGCAGCAATTTCAGCGACGGCTTCGGCATCTGCGATCGGGACCAGAAACTATCTTACGAAACCATGGTCGTGGCACCCGAATCCGATTATCACTACGGCAACCTCCGGTTGAAGAAAGGCGCCGTTTTTTATTGCCGCGTTCGTGGAAACGTCTCCGGTGGCCTCGGCTACGGCAAGGTCCTCGTCGAAGACGTCACCGAGGCGCGGCCCGGCGATATTCAAGTTATTAACCCCCAGTAGAACGCCGTATTGCCATGGATTGCGGACCCTACTGCCGCAAAAAACCAGTAACATGTAGAGAAGGCGAGATCCTCCCATGCTCCAAACCCTGGAACCAACCGCGACCGCTCAACCGAAAGCCGTCCTCGACGGCTTCCTGGAGCAAGCGGCCGAGGTCATTGCGGCGCAGCCCAAGCTAGGGCGGACGCTCATTGAAGCGAAAGCCCTGCTGGCGCGCAAGTCGAAGAACTCAGCAAGTTCGCGCGAGATCACATCGCCCAGCGGTCGTAAGCGGTGCAAGCTGAACCGCAGCCCGCCCCAATAAGCCGTTACAATGGAAGAGAAGCGAGATACATGATGAAACCGCAAACGTTCCTTGTGGCGATCGCAATAGCCGGAGTATGCCTGGCCGGTACTTCCGCCCGGGCACAAAGCGCGCCGGATCAGTCGGCACGCGCGAAGGTCTCGCTGCCCAAGCTGGCCGTGGTGACGGCAGTACACGACAAGGGCGACGACGACCGCCAGAACATCGAGGACTTGCTCACCATCGAACTGGGCAACCAGCCCTTCCTGCAACTGGTCGATCGGCAGGCCCTCCAGGCCGTTATGAAAGAACACTCCATCGCCTTGACCAATCCGGGCGATGCCCAAAGCGCGCTTTCCCTGGGCAAGTTCGCCGGGGCCGACTATCTGCTCTATGTTCTCGTGGAGAGAGACAAGGTTCTCCCGACGCAGCGCAAGGCGTCTGTTCGGTTGGTGGAGGTGGCCACCGGCCAGGCGAAAGTGGACGATCAGGTTGCGGTCTCGGAGAATCTGGCTTTGTCGATGGCGGCGGTGCGAGAGAAGGTTTTGGCGGCCCTGAAGCCCGAGTCGCAGGCTGCCAACCGCCTTACCGTGGGCGTCGCGGCATTTACAAACCGCAGCGGCACCGATCGTAGTGACAAGCTCGGCATCGAGTTGCAGAAGGCCCTGCGCGCGGCTGAGCCAGCAGCCCTGGGCGGTTGTCTTGGAGCGGGAATATCCGAAGGTTCTACTCAATGAGGTTGACCTGGGGCGGGCCGGGTTGACCGGCCGCGACGCCGTCGAGACGCTTCCGCCAGCCGATTTTGTGATCTCGGGCGGCATGGACGACGTCAGCCGAGTGTACGAACCGAACAAGCCGTGGGAGGTGAAGCTCGATCTCAGCTTGCGGCTGCGAGGGCACGTTAGCCAGGTCACCCAGACGTCCCGTTCCGATGCGATCGAAGCGGCGGCCGATGAAATCATGGGGAAGATCGAGGAGTTTCGCCGGCAGCCGACATCTCGGACGGCCGTGCCGGAAAAGGAACTATGGCGCCGCCAAGCACTGTATCTCATGCCGCGATCGTGCGAAACCTGGGCCAAAGCGATTGTTCCCAACTTCTACTCGTCGAACGAAGTAGCCAAACGTGAAGCCATTCGGACCTGGGAAAACGTGCTGCTGTTGGACGACAAGGACCCGGAGGCCATGACGTACTTGGGGGTGTGCTTGATTGCCTTCAACCGGTGGTCCTGGAATGCTAGCGACCTAACGCCGGCCCAGAAGCAGGCGGCAGCGGCCCAGTGCATCGCCGGCTCGCAATTGGTGGAGCGTGCGATGCGAATGCAACATGACGAAGTTCGGGCCGACACGTACATTGCGTGTATCGGAGCGCTAAAAGAGCCGGCCCCGGCCCGCGCCAAGGAAATGGCCCAATACGTCGTCGATCACCGCGGGGAATTCAGGTGGCCCGACCACTACTGGGTGAAATCGGCACTGGCCACGCCGCAGCCGCGAGCCTTTGGCGACATCAACACTCCGCGCACCGACTGGGACATCAAGGCACTGATGGCCGACTGGAATCGGGTCATTCAGAATGCAGAGAAGGATCCCGAGTCCGTGGTTCTTGGGTTCATGCAAAGGCCCGGCGATCGGGAGTTCCCGACGGAGCAGGCCGCCGTTTTCCTCGCCCAGCATCTCGATTCCTCCAATCCGGTGGTCCAATTCGTTGCCCAAAGAGCCGTGGGCGAGCAGCTATGTCGGAAGGGAGACGCTGCCGGATTACAGCATTTTGACAAGGCCATCGAGGTGTTGGAGAAGGCCTACGCGCTGTGCAGCCGAAGCAGTTTCTTCCTGGACAACATCTATCAGCGGCGAATCGAAGGCTGTCAACTTCTTGGCCTGAAGGAAGAAGCCAAACAGACCGCTTTGTCCGGGGCAAGGCATTTCATGGAAGTGGCGCGATTCGACGCCTCGGTCGCCTGGTTGTACCAGTACTGTGTGACGAACGTCTTGGGGGCCGGACAAGAGAAGGAATCGCTGGCCATCTGCGATACGTATCTCGCCGCCCTCGAAAAAAAATCCTATGAAGGTCGCGAACCGTGGACTGCAATGGCCACGAAGCGGGAACAACTTGTGGCCCATCTGGCGGGCAAGCCGGTGCCCGGCCTCGGCGGCCTGCTGTTGATCAAGGGAACGGAGCTGGTCGGGCCCTTGAACGGGCCACGGCGGTGGATGTCCCTGGCTGCCACGGAAGGAAAGCTATGGCTGGTATCCGGAAATAGCTTCGCCATCGGCAATGGGCTGCTGTATCGCCATGCGAGCGGCGAGGTTTCGAGACTGTTGCCGGACATGCCGTCTGGACTGGTTTGCGTAGCGGCCACCAGAGACGCCGTTTTCTTCGGTGGGCAAATGGGGCTGTACAAGCTCGACACGAACGGCACGCTTTTGAAGCACTACGACAAGAAGAGCACCGCATTGCCCGGCGACGGAATCATGGCCCTTTGCGAAGGAGGGGGCAAGATTTACTTCTCGTTCCAAGGTTCTCCCCACCAAGGCGTGGCCGTGCTCGACCCGGCATCCGACGAGGTTTCCGTGCTGGCGCCTTCCGGTCGTGAGGCGCAGCAGGCGGCCGAACCCCTGGTGAACACATTTCGGCTTCGGTGGGACGCCGCCACGCCGCGCCTTTACGCCTGCTGTTACCAATACTGGCATACTCTGTTCCCCATGTTGACCAACGAGTATAGTTGGACGCCGCAAGACAAGAAATGGCAGCCCTATCCGATCAACGAGGCTCCCCGACTCGTCGTGTCGCAGGGTGATGAGACGATCGTTGTTCGAGCCGCAGGCGAGAAATCGGTGTTCCAGTTCGTGAAGACAGGCCAGCAGGTGACTGCCGCCGTGCCCCTGCCGCCGACGATGGGCGAACCGGCCTGGGACGACGCCCGCATCTGGGCGCCAACCGCCAGCGGTTTGTACGAGGTCGACCGCGCCACCGGCAACGTTCGGTGGCTGGCCTATCAAGAAGGCAACCCTTTCTTCTCCGTGTTGAGAGCCGAGGGCCGGTTATTTATCGCCACCGCGTACGGGCTTTACTGCTATGGAACCCCGTAACACGTCGTCATGCTACCCGTGCTCCACATCGTGGAATCGACCCAGCCTGCTGAGCGGCTGGATAGAGGGCCGACGTTCCGTCGGCCGCTAAACGGTCACGGCCATTTGCGATCGTTTGCCACACCGCCAAAATCTGTTACCGCCCCCCTTCGGCCCGGGCAACTCGACAGTTCCGCCGCGGTCTGTTACAACATCATGTTGTCGGAAGACGCCGACGTCGAAACATACCTTTCAACATATCCCGGGAGGGCGATCATGAGATTACCGCGACTGACGGGGCTGGTTGTCTGTTCATTGGCCATCGCGGCCGGCGCGATCCCTATCCGAGCCGGCGCCGAGCCGGTGCCGGCCTCGCTCTCTGCCGATGCCGCGACCACGGCCCTGTGGCGATTCCGGGAGGGCGAGGGCAATACCTCCGCATCCGAAGTGAAAGGCCCCGCCGCCACGCTGCACGGCGCCGCCTGGGTTCCGGGACGCGACGGCTTCGCCCTGGCCACCGATGCCGGATATGTCTCGATCCCCGATGCGCCGGAACTGCGCCCGAAGGACGCCTTCACCGTCGAGACCTGGGTCAAACTCGACCGATCGGGCGGCGACCTGATCTGCAAGAACTCGTGCTACCAACTGCGGCTTGAAGCCACCGTGCGAGCCTCGTTGCACATCGACGGCAAGTGGCACGCCTTCGCCGGCCATAAGGCCGTGCCCACCGGCCGCTGGACCCATCTGGCGATCACCTATGATTCGGCCACGAAGACGGGCGCCATCTACATCGACGGCGCGCTCGACGTGAAGCGGCAGATCGAGGACCTTTCGACCGGCAAGATGAACCAGTTGACCGCCGAGCTTCGTCTGGGCGCGAACGATTGGAGCCCGTTGAGCAGCGGCGTGGACGGCAAGATCGATTCGCTGCGCGTGTCGAAGGTGGCCCGCACCTTCGAGCCCCCGGCGGCGGCTCACGCGGCGGCTCCCCCCAAAGGCAACCTGGTTCCCAACGGCAATTTTGAGCTGGGCTTGCTGGGATGGCGGCTCGACGGCGAGGGGGATGCGAACCTGGTTTGGGGCACCACGACGAAAGACGCGGCCGGCGGCCTCCGCTGTCTTCACAACCTCCCCGACAGCAAGCACAACCTGGGCTTGCTGTCGCGGCCGATACCGGTGACGCCCGGCGTGCAATACACGTTTAGCGCCCGCATGAAGTCCGACGGCAAGCGAACGCCGCGGATCGAGATCCAGGGATATGGCGTCAACGGTGGGCCACTGCCCCTACCGCCCTTCCCGCTCTATCCCACGCTGAACACGACGTGGACGCAGGTTTCGCAATCGTTTACGCTTCCCGCCGATTACGCGGCGCCCTCGCTGTGCATTCATCTCTCACATCCCGGCAACGGGCAAATCTGGGTGGATGACGTGCGATTGGTGGCCGGCGACGGAAAGGACGCCCCGCTTCTCCAGGACAAGATCGCCGCCGGTCCCAAAACGGCGCCCGTGGGCAACCTCTACTTCGCCGCAGAGCCGACGCCGATTACGCTCAACGTGGTCAACACGGATAACCGGCCGCACCAGGTGACCGTCCGGCGCAAGTAACCGACTGGCAGTACGCGCGATGCCCGGCAACGGCGGTGGGCACGGTTGACGTGCCCGCCGGCGGAGTCAAGGAACTGACCTACCAGCTCGACACGGGCCGGCGCGGAACCTTCCGCTTGGCCTTCGAACTGAGCGCCGACGGCCAAAGTTGGCGCCAAAGCGCCGATTTCAAATACGCCGTGGTCGTTCCCCTGAAGGGCGTCGGCGAGGCCGAGGGCTCGATCTTCGGCATGAACACGCACATGGATCGCGAGCCCACGCCGCACTTGCAACGCAACACCGAGGTGCTCGCCCAGTGCGGAGTGAAATGGATTCGCGCCTGGTGGGGCTGGGGAATGTGCGAAAAGACGCAAGGGCAATTCGATTGGACCGAATACCAACGGCAATTGGCGGCCGTAAAGGGGGCCAAGATGCAGGTCATGCCCGTCCTCCTCCGCTATTATCAAAAATGGGAGCAGGCCTGGGCCGGCTCCTTGGCCACCGTCCAGCAGCCCCCCGCGCCGAATATGATGAACGAGTGGGGCAAGTTCGCCGGCGAGGTGGCACGCCACTTCGCGGGCAAAGTCGGCGTCTACGAAATCTGGAACGAGCCGCCGACCGACAACAAGGGCGCCATTCCGCCGAAGATCTACGCGCAAATCGTCAAGGAAGCCTCGCCCGCCATTCGCAAAGCGGATCCCAAGGCCACGATTGTCGGTTTTGCGGGAGTCGATCCTTCCTACATGAAACAAACGCTCGCCTTGGACGTCGGGCCGTTGATGGACGTCGTGAGCGAGCACTCCTACGGCCAGGTCTACCGGCCCGAATTGGCTTTGCCCGTCGAAATGAAAACGGTGCGCGATCTACTCCGCGCCGCCGGCGGGGAAAAACCGATTTGGCACACCGAGCAAGGCATCATGGCCGACGACGAAGGCTACCGCATGTGCCCGACCTCCGAACCCGACGCCGCCTCGTTCTACACGCGCAATCTCGTCACCTGCAGCTCGCTGGGCGTCGTCAGGTACTTCTGGTTCTCGGCCCAGACCGATCCGACCTATGGCGCGGCCGTTTTCTACGAGAACTACATCCCCCGCGCGCGCCTGGCGGCGCTGAATGCGTGCGCCTCGTTTATCGACGGCCTGAAGTACCGCAAGTCGTTCAATCCCGACAAGAGCACATACGCGCATCTTTACGAGGGACCGACCGCGGCGTGTGTCCTCTGGAACATCAATGCGCCGATGCGTCTGAGCCTTTCGCTGCCGTCGGACAAGGTACGGGCCTTCGACACGATGGGGAACGCCGTGCCCGTGGCGGCCGAGACGAATCGGGTCGCCATCGAGTGTCCCGTGGATCGCCCGATCTACCTGCGCTGTGCCGGCGGCGATTTCAGCCTGCTGGAAAAAGCCCTGGCGGGCGCGAAAGTGGCATACCTGGATCCGATCGTCGCCACGGCAAGCGCAACGACCGGCGGCATCGAAGTGAAGGTCACCGGCCGGTCGCTCTCGCCGCAGGACGGCGTCGTCGATTTGCTTTCGTCCGCAGGGAAGAAGCCGGCGGCCCAGCACTTCCAGTCGCTCGCCTCCGGAGAGAGCAAATCCTTTACGTTTGCGATCTCCAACAAGAGCGCCGTACGCGAGGCGCGGGTGCGGGTTGGCGATCGGCAGATGCACGAAGTGAAGGTTCCGGTTACCGAAGGGGCTCCGTAAGGGTGCTAGGGACGCGGAAGTGCCGCCGAGCGGTCGGTCCGCGGAAATAGTGCTCGCCGCCCACCTCGTTCCCCCATTCTGCTGACTCCCAGCCAAATTTTCCGGCTGGAAAGACCGAAAACTCCTTGACCTCTGCCGTTAAGTGGCCGTGGTCAGGGTTGTCGGGGGAGCCGACAACGCACGCGCGAGGTCCCGCCGATGCGCTTCGGCTTTTTTCGCATTGCGTCGCTGCCGCTTCCTCTTTTTCCGCCGATCCTCCAGCGCTCCGCTATGTCGCCCCGACATAAGTCACCTCCAGAAAGTGTCATTCGATGGACTCTCCGCGAACACGAAAATCATTGCTGCGAATTTTGTTGAGCAGCCGCGACGTTTCTGCTCGGGAAGCCGTCATGGTGTCGCGGCCGCTGATCACGCTCCACGCGCCGCGCGGCTCACACTCTTTCAACCAGCGCAATGCCGCATCGGAGATCGGGTAGATGCGATAATCACCCCGCCCTTTGCGTACCAGTACGTCAGCACTTCGCTCTTCCGCTCTGAGTCTCACAGGCATGGTGTTACTCCCATTGACATTAGAGCTTTCGCCACTGTCACGGCGTCTTTCAGCCACCACACTAATTCTAGGGCCGGCGTGGCCAACGGCATCCCCCAAAGGGTCGCACCCAACTCTCCAGAGGGATCATTTTCGCTCCCCGCCGACGTAAAATCGGTGCAGACCTGTGCCCAGCCAGTGGCCCCAATGCGAGGGTAGGCGGATGCGCACTACGGGAAACCTACTGCTTCGCACCGACAGCTACAAATTTACGCATTGGCGGCAATACCCGCCGGGCACCGAGCGAGTTTATTCTTACTTCGAGAGTCGCGGAGGCAAGTGGCACGACGTCGTGTTTTTCGGCCTCCAGTACTATCTCAAGAAATATCTCGAGGGCCCGGTGGTCGGCCGTCGCGACATCGACGAAGCGGAAGACATGGTGGCACGCCATTTTGCCGACGTCTCGCTGTTCAATCGGCGCGGCTGGGAACACATTCTTTCGGCCCACGGCGGGCGTCTGCCGGTGGTGATTCGTGCCGTTCCCGAGGGCGCCGTCGTTTCGGGCCACAATGTGCTGATGACGGTGGAAAACACCGACCCGGCTTGCTACTGGCTCCCCAACTATCTGGAAACGCTGCTGGTCCAGGTGTGGTACGGCTGCACGGTCGCCACCCAGTCGCACGAGATGAAGAACCTGATCTTCCAGTACTTGCAGCGCACGGGCGATCCGAGTTTGATTGATTTCAAGCTGCACGATTTCGGCTTTCGCGGGGTCAGCAGCGTGGAGACGGCGGGCGTGGGCGGAGCCGCCCACCTGCTGAGCTTTCAGAGCACCGACACCTTCGAAGGCATCATCGTGGCTCGCGATTATTACGGGGAGCCGATGGCCGGATTCTCCATCCCGGCCGCCGAACACTCCACCATCACCGCGTGGGGAGAAAGCCACGAGGTTGACGCGATGCGGAACATGCTCGACCAGTTCCCCACGGGGACCATCGCGGTTGTCAGCGATAGTTACGACGTTTTCGCGGCGTGCGCGACCATCTGGGGCGAGACGTTGCGCGACCGCGTGCTGGCCAGGGATGGCTGCGTGGTGATTCGTGCCGATTCCGGCGACCCGTTGACCGTGCTCGCCGCCGGCAATCCCAATGTGCTGACGATCCTGGCGGAGAAGTTCGGCTACACCGTCAACGCGAAGGGCTACAAGGTGCTCAATCCCCACGTCCGCGTCATCCAAAGCGACGGAATCGATTTCGAGATGCTCGGCAGCATCCTCGATACGATGCAGAAGGCCGGTTTCTCGGCCGACAACATCGCTTTTGGCTCGGGCGGCGGGCTCTTGCAGAAACTGAACCGCGATACCCTGAAATTTGCCTTCAAGTGCGCCGCGGTGACCGTCAACGGGCGGGAGCGCGACGTGTTCAAGAATCCCGTGACCGACCACGACAAGCGATCGAAAGGCGGACGCATGAAGCTCGTGAAGGTCCAGCGGCCGCGCGGCGGATGCTACCAAACGGTCGATCCGGGCGAGCCCGGAGAGGACGAGTTGGTCGAGGTCTTCCGAGACGGGCGGATTCTGCGGGACTGGAAGTTCTCCGAAGTTCGCCGGCGTGCCAGCCGGGATTACTCATCCCCGCAAGAATAGCCCTGGCTCGCGGGCCGGGCCAATCGGCGCTGCAACGCCTCCACGTCCCGCCGCATCATGTCGAGTTCACCGGCAAAGTATTCCACCCGCCGGCAGTCGGCATCCACGCCGGCGAAGATGCCTTGGGCAAACGAGGCGTTTTGCCAACCGGCGGCCAGCCGATCAATCTGGCCTCGCAGGCCGCGCCGTAACCGGCTGCAAAACGCCCAGAGCAAAAGCAGACACCATAACATCAACCAAAACACCGCGGAAAGATAGAAATCGAGCCCATAGACGGGCAGCGGATGTTCGGCCCACCACGAATCATAGAAGAAGTTCTTGCCCAGGCGGAACAACAACTGCGCCGAGCATCGCCAACAGCAGAAACTCGTAGCGCCACCGGGTAAACCAGCCCGTATGGCGTTTGGCGAGTTGGGCCACCAGCGCTTCCAATTCGGTGGAAACATGTGCGACGAAGTTCGCTGCGGCGACATCGGCTTCCGCGGCAATTGTGCCGCCTTCGGCCGCCTTGCGATTGAGCCCCGCCTCAGAGCGATAGCCCTCGACGATGATTGCGGCCTTGCGGAGTTCGGCCGGGTTGAATCCGCCGGTGGCGACGCGATCGCCGGCCCGTTCCGCCTGGCGGGTTTGCCGCGTTCGGCGCCAAGTGCGGGCGCCCGTCATGGCGCCCCAGAGGGCCATTTGAGCCGGGGTCCGGGCGCGAAACAACAGGGCCCCGGACAACAGCCCGCCAATCCCCTGGTACACGCGGAGCACGAGCGAGAACGGGCTGAGGCCCCACCGCGAGGCGGTCTGTGCCAGCAGCCGATTTTCCCACAGCCGCCGGCTGGCCAGCAGCTCGGCCCGCATTTCGTCGGCGATTCGGGCGGCCAACTGGCCCCGTTGCTGGTCGATCGCTTCCCGCAACCGTTGCACGCTCGGCATTGCCTCCGCAATGCGTCCGTGACAGGAGTCGAGCATCTCGGCGGTCAAATCAAGAAAGTTCGCCCGGCGGATGCGATGGCCCGCCGCGCCGGCCATCTGCCGCGTCAAAAGGTCGGTCAGATCGGCAAACTCGCCCCGCGGCTGCAAGCCGGCCTGGGCGTCGGCCAATGCCCGAAGCGAATCGACGCGGAAAATGTGTTCGTGCTTCGCGAGTGCAGTGCCCTCGCCGGCAGCCCAGCCGAGCGAGTGCAGCACGCGCCGCCAATCCTCGCGGACGTCGTCATCGACGTCGGCGTGGGTCTGCACGAAGATTTTGTGGGCCCCTCGCGCCGCGGCGGCCAACTCCTCGGCCACCCGGGCGCTGCGATATTTCTGTTCCGTGGCGACGACCAGCAGCACGTCGCATTTCGGCAGGATCGCCCGCAGCCGCGCTAAATTGCTGCCCGCCGCGGCCCCCTCCTCCGTTGTGTCCGGATCGGGACAATCGACCACCGCCAAATCGCGCAACGCCGGCAGGTCCAGCAGAATCACTTCCACCGTGGCCGGATCGATGCCGAGCATCTCGGGCGTGACGCCCGGCCGACAGACGAGCGTGGGTCGGGTGGTTGTCGGCCGCGACCGACCGGTCCGCGCCACTTCCTGCGCCGAGCAGCGCATTCAGCAGCGCGCTTTTGCCGGTGCCGCTGCCGCCGAACATGGCCACGATCAACGGCGCTTCGAGCCGCACTCGCAGCGAGGCGGCCCGATCGGTTAAGCGACGCACCAACGCCCGGCATTTCTCGGCCGGCTGCCAGGCGGGTGCGCTGTCCGCCCACCGGTTGAGCCGACTGACCAGGGCGTTCGACCTCCGCCAGCAGTTCCAGGTGGGCCGTTTCCGATCGCGTCATCGCCCGGCAATCTCCCGATAATACTCGATCGACCGGCGCAGGCCGTCATCGAAGTCCACCTGCGGCTGGTAGCCCAACAGGGTGTGCGCCAGGGTGATGTCGGCCTGGCTTTCGCGAACGTCGCCGGACCGCGGCGGGGCGAACTGCGCAACGACCTTCGTGCCCAGCAGCCTGTTCAACGACTCCAGCAGCCGCAGCAAGTCGATGGATCGGCCGTCGGCGACGTTGATCGTTCGGCCGGCCACGCCGGGCGCCTCGGCGGCCAGCAGGTTGGCATGGACCACGTTGGCCACGAAGGAGAAGTCGCGCGATTGCCGCCCGTCGCCGTAGACCACCGGTTGGCGGCCGGCGAGCATGGCGGTGATCCACAGCGGGATCACGGCGGAGTATTGGCTGTGCGGATCCTGCGCGGCCCGAAGACGTTGAAATAGCGCAGCGCCACCGTCTCCAGACCGAAGCTCGACCAGAAGGCCTGGCAGTACAGCTCGCCGGCCAACTTGCCGGCGGCATAGGGAGAGAGCGGGGCGGGCAGGTCGGTCTCCCGCTTGCTCGTGCCGGGCTGGTTGCCGTAGGCGGCGCTGGAGGCGGCGTAAACCACGCGGCGCACCCCGGCGCGGTGCGCGGCTTCCAGCAACGTCACGGTGCCGGTGGCACAGGCGGCGTGACTATCCAACGGCCGCTCGACGCTCAACGGAACCGACGCCAGCGCGGCTTCGTGAAAGACGCAATCCACGCCCTTGACCGCTCGGGCCGTCACCTGCGGGTCGGCGACGTCCCCCTCCATGAACTCGATTTCCTTCAGAAAACCGTCGAGGTTCGAGCGGTGGCCCGTACTGAGGTTATCGAGCACGCGGACCTGGTCGCCGCGGGCAACGAGCGCTTCGGCGATGTGCGAACCGATGAATCCGGCCCCGCCGGTAACGAGAAACGTTGGCATGCTTTCCTCCTGCTACGCCGGCTCTTCCTGCTCGGCCTCGTGGATCACGTCGGCCATTTCCCGGCGATTGCGGAAATAGTAGAACGAGCCGAGCGCGGCAATCAGCAAGGTGATGAGCCGATAGACCAGCGCGACCACAAATCCTTGGCCGTCAGGAATGGGCGGCCCCGAGACGGGCACGTACTTGTAAAAGAAATCGACGGCCGCTTCCATCGGACCGACCGACAACGGGATCACGCCCATTGCACTGCTCAAGGGCATGACCACCAGGTGATCGGCCAGCGAGAGATGGTTGCCGGGCAGCCCGCAAGCGATGAAGTAGCAGCCAATCGCAAACAGCACGTGAACGCCCGCCGTCATCAGCGAGGTGAGAAACAACACCATCGGCTTGCGGTTGTACATTCGCACGGCGTAGATGAGGTTCTTCAGCGGACGCCCGATGCGGGGGATGCGGTCCAAAAGGCGGCCCGCCCGGCCGGCGCTCAGGTCGGGACCCAGGGTAATGCCCATGCCGACCGTGCCCACGATGGCGATCGCGAACGTCGCGTTGCAAATGAAGCGGATTTCCTCAACGGGAGCCTGCCCGAATCCGCTCAGCAAGATGGCAACCGAGGCCACGATGAACAAGATGTATAGCCCAATGACGCGATCGGCCAGTACCGACGCCACGGACTTGTGCGATATCCCGGATACTCGTGGTCAAGCATCAACGCCTTGGTCAGATCGCCGCCGACAATGCCCAAGGGAGCGAGGTTCAACAGGTAGCCCCAAAAGCTGATGCGAATGGCATCGCGGAAGCGGAAGGGAATGCCCAAAGCGAGCACCAGGTACCACCAGCGAATGAAAGTCAGCAGGACGGCGGCCGTGCAGCATGCCCAAGCCGCGGCGAGCATGTCCCACTGTTTGGCCTGCTCGCGGAGGTTGACGAAGACGTTGCCGTGGGTCTTGCTCCGCGTGGCGTCGTACACCAGGTAGGCAAGAATGGCTACCGAGATAGCGACTTTCAGCAAGGTGAAAATGAACTTCTTCAAGGCAATGTTCCCGTTTACCCGACCCGGGGGCCGGCCGCTGTGGCGCCTTCGTCGCCGTTCCAATCTACCATATTCCGAGACTCCAGGTTACGGCCACGATCCAGCCGACGGCGCAGAGCTGCGTCGAGAGGGAGTGATAAGCGATCTCGACCGGCGATCCGCCCGCGCCCTCGACGTAAACCATGCGGAGATAATTGAGAACTCCGTAGGCGACGAAAGGCATCGAGGCCAATTCGCGGCCCGGTCGAAGCACCTGTTTCACCTCGATGCAGTACAGGGCATAGGCCAGAATGGCCACGCCGGCGGTAATGCTCACCGCCTGGTCGAGAAACCCCATGCTATAGCCGCGGAGGCTGGGGCGATGGTCGATGTCAAGCTCTTCGGTCAGGTCGGCGCGCCGCTTGGCGAATCCCAGGAATAGCGCCAGCGTGGACGTGCACAACAGCAGCCACGGCGACGGGGCGGCTGAGACCAACGCACAACCCAGCAAAACGCGAATCACGAACCCCGAAGAGAGCATGAACACGTCGAGCAACGCCACGTGTTTCGCGCCGAGGTTGTACGCGATGTTCACGGCCACGTAGGTAAGAGCGATCACCGGCGCGGCGAGAATGTTGGTGGCCGCGCACAAGGTCAATCCGGCCGAGAGCAGCACGATGCTTTGCGCGAATGCAGCCGATTGGGAAACCTTGCCCGCCGCGATCGGGCGATTGCGCTTTGTGGGATGCAAGCGATCCGCCGCGGCATCGAACAAATCGTTGAGCGTATAAACCGCCGAGTTCACCAGACAAAACCCGGCCAGCCCCAACGCGAAGGGGAGTGCAAAAGGCGCTGTCGTGTAACGCGTCCCTGCCTGTAAGGCAAACGGCACCGGCAAGAGAACAAAGACGTTCTTGATCCAGTCTTGCGGGCGAGCGAGTCGGACGAGGTCGGTCAGCATGGGCTGTCCTAGAACTTGATCCTTCGCATCACGAACCGCGGCAAGCTGCGGATCACGCTCATCACGCAGCGCCACGGGCGGGGAACGTAGACCTCGGGCCAGCCGCGGTCGATCGCCCGCAGCACGCGCCGGGCAACCTCCTCCGGCCCGCCGGCAAACGGCGGCGGCGGCAAACCGGCGGTCATGCCGGTCCGCACGAAGCCCGGCTTCACACACACGGTTCGCAGCCGCTGCGCACGAAACTTATGGTCGAGCCCTTCCAGGTATCGGGAGAGCCCGGCTTTGGCCGCCCCGTAGAGAATCACCGGTTTTCGGCCCCGCTCGCCGGCCACCGAACTGAAGACGCAAAGTGTGCCCCCGCCGCGAGCCAGAAGCCGCCGCCGCACTTCCTCGCAGAAAAGCACGGTGTTCGTGAAATCGACCGTCAATAACCGCGCCGTCCCTTGAGGATCCTTCTCCAAGTCCTCTTGTGGGGCAAACATCCCTGCGGTGACGATCACCGTGTCGAAACCGTCCAGCGCCCGCTGGGCCTCGTCGAGCGCGGCGCGAAGCTGTCCGGTTGCAGCAGGTCGCAATAAGCGGTCTTGACCGGCGCGGCGCGCCATGAATGTCCAGGTCTCGGGCCGAAAGCTCGAGTTCCTCCGCCTTGGTCCCCAGCAAGAACAACCGGTCGCCGCGCGCGGCCAACAGGCGGGCCACCGCCCGCCCCATTCCCTTCGTGGCTCCCAAGAGCACGGCCTTCATGGCGAATCTCCCAAGAGTCGAACCGATTGGGCGCTGCGGATGCGGGCCTGCGGGTCCCATTTGCGACGCACGGCGTTGAACGCCTCCAGACGGGGCTCCATGGCGCGGAAATGCTCGGGCCGGGTGAAGGCGTCCTTCGTCAGGTAAATCCGTCCGCCTTCGGCAATCACCAGTTCGTTCAGCCGATCGACCAGCGCCGGCGTTCGCGCGGGATGGATGGGAAAGTCGACCGCGATCGACATGCCCGGCCGCGGAAAGGAAAGCATGCCTTTGCCCTCGGTGCCGCAATCCTTGATCACGCACAGAAAGCCCATGCCGCCGGCGGAAACGAACGTTTCCAGCAGTCGCCGCGCGGGGCCGTTGTCGTCGGCATGCGGCAGCACACATTGATACTGCGTGAATCCCCGGCGGCCGTAAATCAGGTTCCAGTCGTCGAGCGTGTCCAACGGGTAAAAAAACGCGGTCGGATGGAGGATGCCGCAGCGAACGCGTTGGAAGTGCTTCCAATAGTAGGCGAAGTTGAAGGCCTTCATGCTGAGCCGGCACAGCGCGACGCGGGGGAACTGGCAAGGGATGCGAAAACGCCGCTTCCGCGGCGGCACGCCCTCGGGCGCCTCATCCGCGGCCGCCCAGCGTCCTTTCATCAAGATCCCGCGGCCCAGCTTCGCCCCACGGGCCAGGCAGTCGACCCAGCCGACCGTCATCGGCCACTCGCGGGCCGCCTCTTTCAGCCCCTCCACCATGGAATCGAGATCGTCGATCCGCTGGCTCTCGCCCCAAATCCAAGGCGAGGGGATCCGCCGCATTTCAAACTCAACTTCCAGAATATGGCCCGTCAGTCCCATCCCGCCCAGGGTGGCGCGAAACAACTCCTGTTCGGCTTGCTCCGAGCATTCGATGATGCGCCCATCCGCGACACGAAGCTTCAGGCTGCGCACGTGTTGACCGAAACAGCCGTCCACGTGATGATTCTTGCCGTGCACGTCGGAGGCGACCATGCCGCCGACGGTGACGAACTGCGTGCCGGGAGAAACGGGGACGAACCAGCCCCGCTGAAGGAACGCCTGGTTCAGCAGCAGCAGCGACGCGCCCGCCTCGGCCCGCAACGAACCCGAAGCCGAATCGAAGCTTAGCAGCCGATCGGCCAGTGTGGTATTGGCCACCGGAAGATCGCCACGGGCGGGCAGCGATGAATCGCCATAGGAGCGGCCCAAGCCACGGCAGAGCGTGGCCCCCTCGGTGATCGCCGCCAGGTTCTCGGCTTTGGATTCCAATCCGTCGACCACCGGAAAGCGGCCCCAACCGGCGAGCTTCGATCGGTACGGTTGGTGCGGCATCGCTATGGCTCCTGGCATTTTGGGCAGGTTAGCTGCCCGCCCGCCCGGTGTCAAGATGGTTTGGGCACAGCAACGGATTATGGCGGTCGCAGGATAGAACGTTTATGGATACTACGGTTTTCCCGTTTCGATCACACAAATTGCCGCGTCCTCACTTGCCTTCGGCTCGCTCGCAGTGCTTCAGGTATTGGATGCTCTCCCGTGCAATCCGCTCGGGCCCGGCGTCGAACTCGAAGACTTCCACCGAAACCCAACCGCGATAGTCCACATCGCGCAAGGCTTTCAAGATAGGCACGAAATCCGTTTTTCCGAAACCGGGCCCTTGGCGATTCGCGTCGTTGGCATGGAAATGGACCAGCACGCGATGGTATTTCCGGATCAACTCGGCAATGGGCGTCGCTTCGGTCGACATGGCCTTGCAGTCGAGGTGAAGACGGCAGTGGGGCGAATCGACCATCTCCATCAGTTCCACGCCTTCGGCCGCCGTGGTGAGAAAATTGGTTTCGACGGGCGCCAGCGGTTCCAGGCCGATCACAACGCTGGTTTTCTCCAGCGTCGGCACCGTGGCGCGAATGACCTCCGCCGCATACCGCATTCCCTCCTGCCTGGTCATGCCGGGGGCAAGCTTGCGTTGGTCGGGCGATCCGAGGACCATGATCTTGCCGCCCAAATCGGCGCAGAAGCGGGCCAAGTCGCCGAAGTAATCGGCCGTTTTGCGCCGCACGCCGGCATCGGCTGCCGTAAGGTGAAGGCCCTCGGTACGAGCCAGCAGCCAGTGCAATCCCACGACGTCGAGGCCTGCTCCCTCCGCTGCCCGGCGCACTTCGGCCCGGCGTTTCGGGGAAATGCCGGTCACCAGCTGCCCGATCGTAAAAGGCGCGATTTCGATTCCCTTGTAGCCGCACTCGGCAGTCAGGGCAAAAGCCTTTTCGAGCGGCCAGTCGCCAAAGGAGTCGTTGCAGATGGCGTACTTCATCGGACTCGGCGGTTTGGCGTCTTCACCTCGGCTCTCTCTCCCCGGGAAAGACGCCCAGGTCACGGCGGCGCCCAAGCCCGTCGCCCGGGCAATCTTTTTTAGCGCCTCGCGGCGGGAAGTGAGAACGGTCATGATTTGGCAGGTCAGTTGTTACTACAGCGCTAGGGTCGAAAAAGGGGACAGGCACCGTCGCCAAAGACGCTGTTTTGCGGAACGAAGCTCGATCGAGGCGGCGGAGCCAGTCCCCATTTTCGGGTCACAATCCTTTCGCTGCCAGCCAGCGTTCGGCATCCAAGGCCGCCATGCAGCCGCTGCCGGCGGCCGTCACCGCCTGACGGTAGTAGTCGTCGGCCACGTCGCCGGCGGCGAAAACTCCCTCCACGCTGGTGTAGGTTCGCGCGGGCGTGGTCCACTGGATGTATTTCTTCGCGGTCAATTCGAGTTTGCCCTTCAGGAACGCCGTGTTGGGCGTATGGCCGATGGCCAGAAACACGCCGGTCGCCGGCTTCTCCAAATCAGGCTGGCCCGCGGTGCTTCCCAGTCGCACGCCGGTCACCCCCTCCTTGTCGTTGCCCAGAACTTCGGCCAGCGTGCGATTCCAGAGGATTTCGATCTTCGGCTGGCTTGTGGCGCGCTGGACCATGATCTTCGAGGCCCGCAACTCGTCGCGGCGGTGGACCATGTAGACCGTGCTGGCGAATTTGGTCAGGTAGTCGGCCTCTTCCACGGCCGAGTCGCCGCCGCCTATCACGACCAGCGGCTTGTTGCGGAAGCGCGGCAGCGCACCGTCGCACACGGCGCATGCGCTGACGCCGCGATTCTTGTATTTTTCTTCCGACGGCAAGCCGAGATAATTCGCCCTCGCGCCCGTGGCCACAATGACGGCGTGCGACTCGTGCGTGCTGCCGTCCGAGGCGGCAAGCCGAAACGGCCGGATCGAGAAGTCCACGCCGACGACGTCCTCGGTGATCACGCGGGTGCCGAAGTTTGTCGCCTGGCGCCGCATCAATTCCATGAGTTCCGGGCCGCTCACCCCCTCGCGCATGTGCGGAGCCATCAGACGCCGTTTGTCGGGGTCCAGCGAGCTGTCGAGATAGCCGCTGACGTCGCCGGCAGGAAAGCCGGGATAATTCTCGACCTCGGTCGTGAGGGCCAACTGCCCCAGCGGCAAGGTGCCGGCCAAACGGTTTTCTTCGGTCAGTGCGCCCTCGAAAAGCAACGGCGTTAGCGCGGCTCGGCGCAATAGATGGCGGCCGTCCAAGCGGCGGGTCCGCTGCCGATGATAATGACTTTCTCTGGCACGCGAAGGTTCTCCGGGAGACTGAGTTTACCAGGAACGTTCGTTGGTTCCGAAAAGCGAGAATTACTTTTCGCCGTTCATGCCGCCGGCGCCGCGTGGCGCGAGCGGCTGCTGACGGTTAACCAGATCAACTCGGCCACGTCGTCGGCCGCATGGGGCCGGGCGAGGTCGTACATGGAGGCCGACATCCGCTGCCGCAGCCTCTCGCTGGTCAACACGGAACCGACGACTTCGGCCAGTCGGGCGTCGAGCCGGCCGCTCACTTCCCGGGGGTCGATTGTAATACATCCGCCGCCCGAAGCAAAGTGCCTGGCATTTGCGGCCTGATGGTCGTCGGCCGCATGGGGATAGGGAACCAGGACGGCCGGGACGCCGGCGGCCGCCAACTCGGCCAAGGTCGTTCCCCCCGCGCGGCATACGGCCACGTCGGTCGCCGCCAAGGTCCGGGGCATATCGCCCACGAAGGGAACCACGGCGGCCTGCAACGCGAGCTTGCCGTACAACGCCCGCGTGGCCTCGAAATCCGGCTGGCCTGATTGATGCACGATGCGCCAGCCGGCCAACTGCGCTCGAAGCTTGTACAGCGCCCGGGGCACGTTTTCGTTGAGCGACTGGGCGCCGCTGCTGCCGCCGAGCACAAGAAGCTGCCGGCGGACATCTTCCGTCCCAATCGCCATTTGGCTGGCGCTGCGCGAAGCCGCGGCGAACCGGGTTGCCCGTCACACGAATCGCGGATCGGCGGCGCAGCACGGCGGACGTTTCCGGAAACGTGGTGCAGATCAGAGTCGCCCGGCGCGACAGCCAGCGCGTGGCTTTGCCCGGCACCACGTTTTGTTCCAACAGCACCAACGGCACGCGGCAGCGGACCGCGGCCCGACCCAGGGGCACGCTGGCGTAGCCTCCCAAACCAATCACCGCCGCGACGTGATTCTCGCGCAGGAACCGCCGTGCCGCCAGGTAGCCGGCCACGTTGGTGACGAGGAAGGCGACGGCCTCGCGCGCGCCGTGCGGCAGCGGCCGCGCCGGCAGGGCGAAATAGTCGAATCCGGCCCGCGCGACGTGCTCCCGTTCGAACGGCCTCCCGCTGCCGCAGAAGCTGATGCGCAGGCGGGGAATGGCCGCGGCAAGAGAGTCGGCCACGGCCAGGCCGGGAAACAGATGTCCGCCGGTGCCGCCCCCGGCAAAAACAATATGGATGTCTCGCTTCATGGCGCCGAATCGCCTCTCATGTTCGTCGAGGGTCTCTCATCGCAGCGGCCGCCTCTCCCCTTGCGACAAGGTAACGACGGACTGGTGGGCATCGTTATTCCCCCTCTTTCGGCCCTCTGGCGCAGCAAGGATACATGTTCTTCGAGCGGCCACTGATCCGCGCCAATCCCTACAACCGCGGGTTCCTGCACTACGCGGCTGCCGCCGACAAGGTTCACGACTTCGCTGCCTCGGGTGCGGACGGGCTTCTCGGCAACTCCCAGTTTCAGTGCGGCGGCGCCGAGCAGGGCACAAAGCACCGAAGCGATCCAGAAACGAACGACGATTTTGTTTTCGGCCCAGCCGATGAACTGGAAATGATGGTGCAACGGTGCGCAACGGAATAAACGTCGCCGCCGCCACTTGAAGTAGCCGACTTGAAGAATCACGCTGGCCGCCTCGACGACAAACACGCCTCCGACCACCACCAGCAGGAGTTCCTGGCGGGCGACAACGGCCAGCACGCCCAGCAGGCCGCCCAGGGGCAGCGCGCCCGTATTGCCCATGAAAACCTGCGCCGGATGACAATTGAACCAGAGGAAGCCCAGCAAGCCGCCGATCATCGCGCAGGCCAGCACGGTCAATTCGCCGGCGTGGGAGACGTGTGGCACGCCGAGGTATGCCGCCCACTCGGCGTGGCCGGCCGCATAGACCAGCGCGGCCATGGCCGCCGTGGCGGCAATCAGACATCCGCCCGCCAGGCCGTCCAGTCCGTCCGCCAGGTTGACGGCATTCGACGCGCCGACAATCACCGCCATCGCCAGCGGAATGAACCAAAGCCCCAAGGGGATCGCGAGGCCCGCCAGCGGCAGCCGCAACAGCAGTCCGTCGGCCGCCGCGGCTTGTTGATGATAGAGCAGCACCGTTGCGGCGCCCGCCACCGCCGCTTGTCCCACGAGCTTGTAGCGGACGGAGATTCCGTTGGCGGAACTGTAGATCTTCACAAGATCGTCGATCGCGCCCACCAACGTCAATCCGCCGGCCACCAGCAGGGCCGGCACCAGGTAGGGGTTGCTCAGATCGCCAAATAGCACGACCGACGCCATCAGGGCCGCAACGATGAACAGTCCGCCCATCGTCGGCGTGGATTGTTTGCCCGAATGCAAGAGCGCCACGCCGGGCGAACTGCTCTTGATAGGCTCACGAAAGCGGCGGCGAAGCCAGGCGATCCATCGCGGGCCCAACAACAGCGCGACGGCAAAACTAATCGTGGCGGCCAGCACGGCCCGCGGCGTGATCTTCGCCCATGCCGCCAGCGCATTGGCGGCGCCGGCCTCGGGCCAGAGTCCCGTCACATGATGAAGAAGCCAGAGAAGCATTGCTCGATGGTGAACGCGGAACGCCGGATGTTGCGACCGCCTCCTCGCCCGTCACTGCCGTTCTCCTGTATCCCTGAGCAGCCGGGACGGCGCGGATGCGCCGCCCCGGCGCTCAGTCAAAGACTCCACCGCGAAGCACCCGCTGATGCGGCCGACCCAGTAGCCGCGTTTCAGGCAGGCAATTGCTCCGACCCAAGGAGGGAAGGATAAGCGCCGAATTCCCGCAAATCCGGCACAAACGGCGGAGTCCTTTCAATGGTTCGTTTTGTCAGGCCGGCGTCCTGCCGGCCGCAACTGTCGGGTGTGTTCTCGTTCGGGCCGCGAGCCAGCAATTCGACGATCCGTTCCATGGCCATCATTCGCGAGCCCTTGACCAGCACCACGTCGCCGGGCAGGATTTCGCGGTTGAGGCAACGTGAAGCGTCGTCGGCGCTGGCAACGGCAATCGCCCGGGCCCGCGACATGCCCGCCGCCAGCGCCCCGTCGGCCACACAGCGGGCAAACCGGCCGCAGGCCACCAACAGGTCGGCGCCGGCCGTGTCCACGATCTGCTTTCCCAGTTCCCGGTGCAGCGTCTCGGACTCGTCGCCCAGTTCGCCCATGTCGCCGGTGACAACGATGCGGCGTCCGGTGGTTTGGAATTCACGAAGCAGTTCCAAGGCCGCTCGCATCGCCGTGGGATTGGAATTGTAGCAATCGTTGATGATCGTGGCGGCGGATCTCCTGAACCTGGCAACGCATGGGCATGGGACGGAAGTAGTACAATGCTCGGGCGATCAGGTCCAGACTGAGTCCCATGATTCGACCGACGGCGACGGCAGCCAGCGCGGCGGTCAAGTGGTGACGCCCCCACACCGGCAAGCAGAATTGGCAGTCGCCCACGCGGAACGCCAGCCGGCCGTTGTCGCTACGGACGTCGGTCGCGCGGATGTCGCAGTCGTCATTGACGCCCACCCAGGCAATGCGGGCCTCACAACCTCCGGCCAGCTTGCGCAGCCAAGGGTCATCGGCGAGCACGGCCGCGCCGTCAGGCGGCAGAACGGCCAGCAACTCGGCCTTGGCTTGCGCGATCTGACGCCGGCCGCCAAAACTGCCGAGGTGGGCGTCGCCGATCCCGGTGATAATCCCGATCCGTGGCGACGACAATTCGGCCAGTGCGCTGATATCGCCGGCGTGGCTGGCGCCCAATTCCAGCACGACATAGTCGTGGTCGGGCTCGACGGCCGTCATGCTCAGAAGCATGCCGAGCTGGTTATTGTAGTTGTACGGGCTGGCCGTGCCGCGAAACCGCGCTTGCAGCAGCGTATGGATCATCTGCCGGGTCGTGGTCTTGCCCGCGCTCCGGTGACGGCGATGACCGTGCCGTTGAAGCGGCTCCGCTTCCACTGCGCCCAGTCCCAGAGCGCTCGCTGCGTGTCTTCGACGCGGATCGCCCAGCGGTCGTGAGGAATGACCACATCGCTGCCGACGACGGCGCCGGCCGCGCCCTTGCGAAACGCGTCGCCGGCGAACTCTTCGCCCTGATGATTCGGGCCGCGCAGCGCCCAAAACACGTCGCCATGGCCGATCTTCCGGCTATCGCTCACCACGGGCCCCAGCGGCGCATCGGCCACATAGCCAAGCGTGTCCGCCCGGCACAGCAGGCCGCCGATGATCTGGTTGAGCTCGCCGATGGTGGACATGAATTGGAGATTAGAGGCTATTGGTCGCGGTTCATGGGAAAGCAGCCGTCGCCGGTTCGAGCTTGTTCATAGAGCCACGTCCGGGCCACTTCGCGGTCATCCAACGGCAGCCGCTGGTCGCCGACAATCTGGCAGACCTCGTGGCCCTTGCCGGCGATCAGCACGCAATCGCCCGGCCGCGCCAGTTTCAGTGCGCGATGAATGGCGGCGATCCGATCGGGGATCACGCTGACTACGCCCGTGTTGTGGATGCCCTGGAGGATGTCGCGGAAGATGGCGCGAGGGTCCTCGCGGCGGGGGTTGTCGTTGGTGAGGATGGCGATGTCGCAGCCTTGCTCCACGGCGGGGCCCATCAGAGGGCGTTTCTTGCGATCGCGCTCGCCGCCGGCACCGAAGACGCAAATCAGCCGGCCGGCCGTCACCGGGCGGAGGGCATTCAAAACGCCCTGGAGCCCGCGGGCGTGTGGGCGAAATCGACAAACACGCCGAACGCCTGACCGCACTCGATCCGCTCCAGCCGCCCCGGCACGTGCCCCACCGATTCCAGCCCCCGCCGATCGTGGTCAGCTCGATGCCGTACGCCAATCCGACCGCCGCCGCCGTCAGACAATTGTAGATGTGGTGCCTGCCGATCATTTCCGTCCGCACCGGCAACGTTTCGCTTCCCGCGGTGAGCAGAAAGGTCTGTTCGCTCAGGCATTGCTCGACGGGCGCGGCCGTGATTTCGGCCGCCGCGTCAATGGCCACCGTGAGGACGGGAATATTGAGTTGGCGGAGATAGCCGGCCGAGCCGCGGTCGTCGGCATTGAGCACCGCAAAACCTTCCTCCCGGAGGTGATCGAACAGCTTGCCCTTGGCGAGCCGATAGTCGCGGAGGCTTGCGTGATAGTCGAGGTGATCCTGGGTGACGTTGGTTACGCAGGCCGCGTCGAACGAAACGCCGGCCACCCGCGATTGATCCAGCGCGTGGCTCGATACTTCCATGACCGCGTGCGTGCAACCGTTGTCGACCATCCGCGCCAGAAGCGTTGCCAACCGTTCGGGCGGCGGCGTCGTGTGCGTGGACTGCTCGACGGCGCGGCCGTCGAGGGACCCCAACGTCCCCGAGATGCCGACCTGACAACCGGCCGCTTTGAGCACTCCGGCAATCAGGCAACTCGTCGTCGTTTTGCCGTTGGTGCCAGTCACGCCGATCAGCTTCAGTTGGCGGCTTGGATTGCCGGCCAACGTTTGGCACAGCCGGGCGTAGGCCTCGCGCACGTCGGGCACAATGCACCAGGGCAACGTACTCTCGGCAACGGGCCGCTCGCTCAGCACGGCCACGCAGCCTTTCGCGGCCGCCTCGGCAATGTAATCGTGACCGTCGCCGCGGCTTCCCGCCAGCGCGGCAAACAATTCGCCGCCGCGCACCTGCCGCGAGTCGCAAGTGCAACCGCTGACGGCGACGTCGCCGTCGCCGATGATCTCGGCGTCGGGCAACAATTCACGGAGACCGACGAGATGTCCCAGGCTGGGACAGACTTGCATGACCCAAGGCCTCCATGCCCGGGGAAAGGTGCATCAAAACATCCGACTCTGCGGGTGCCGGATTGTCCGAATTTGGGCCGCCCTGTCAAGGCGGAAATCGCGTGTTCCCGCCCGTCACGTCGGTTAAGCCTGAGAAGATGGGCAGCCTGCTCCTTGCGTATTCCCGCGTTCGTGCCAGATTAGCCACGCGACGAACAGCAATACGCCAAGGGGCAGCACGATTTTTCCCGCCGGGAAGAAGCTTATTACCCTCCGCTCGATGGTGCCGGAAGGGAGGAAGGCCAAAATGGCCCAGGCGGCGACCGTCAGCCACCGCGCCCGTTTTTCCGCGAAACTGGCCAGCACCGCCCAACTCGCCGACGGCGCAATGATGCCATAGGTGAGCTGCTCGGTGCCTGGTCCGAAGAGCAATTGCCAGGAAACCCACATCGCCAGGATCAGCGTCAGCAGATGGCCGGCGGCTTGGGCGGCTGGCCGCAATCGCCGCCACTGCCCGATGCACCAGCCGAGGACGGCCAACGCCGTTGCCAGTTGTATCGCCATGTAGAGATGCGGACGGACCGGCGGCCAAAGCTGTTCCCAGATGGTCCATGCGTCGCGGTAGCCGGGCCAGCGACCCTGAAGCGGGCCGGTCAGGCCGGCGTACCACTGTTGGTATTGCCACGCAACAACGCTCGGTGGCCGAGTCAGGAAAGGAATCGCCGCCAACGCTGCACAGACCAACACGAATCGCCACATCAATTTCCGCGGCCAGAAAACCATGAGCAGCAATACCATGGCCATCGGCCACAGCTTGATGAACACGGGCACGGCCAGCAACCAACAGGCGGTCCACCATCGCTGCCGAACGATTGCCGCCAACCCCAGTGCGATCAAACCGGGCACAATCGCGTTGCTTTGCCCCGACCAAATGCCTACCGCGGAGCCGGCCAGCGTCAACGTCAGGAAGAGGCTTTCCTGACGTGCCGGCCAGTCGCCGGGCAGGACGTCGCGCGCCAGGGCGTGTAGCCCCAAGACGAGCACGCCGATGCTGAGAATCGCCCACAGAACCGCGCCGACGCGATCCGGCAGAAAGCCGAGCGGCGTAAAGGCGACAGCGAACGTCGGCGAGTAGCGATAGCCGTCGATGTCTTCGCTTCGCTCGTAATCGGCGTAGAGCGACTTGTCGGCCCACCAGTGCCGCGCTCCGGCGGCAAACACCGGGTACACCGAGTGCCCCCGGCCGCAGAAGGCCGTCTTCACGCACAACGCCATCACCAGCACGGCCCAGAGGGCCAGGGCGCGGCGCAGGTGCCGATCGTTCGTAAGCGTGAAACTTCCGAGCTTCAATTTCTGACCGAAGCGAGTTGGGGCGCCCCGCCCGCGACTGTCGTGGGCATGATTTGGCGGCGAAGCACCATACGGCCGCGCCGGCGTGGCTACGGTGCGGGTGCCATCCGCCGCGATCCTCTCAACGGGGGGGATGATAATGCAACCGGCGCCGCCGGTCAAGCCCAGTCGGCTTGTCGAAATGCCTGTGCGGGTGCAGAATGCGGCTTATGTTGGTCCCGTCGTCCAATGCCGCGCCCGCATCGCCGGCCGCGCCCCGCTATCATCCGTTGGTGATCGTGTTGGCGGCTGCGGCTGCCGGCATCTTTGCCGACGACTTCCGCCCGCTGCCGTTGGGAACCTGGTGGATGCTGGCGGTGGGCGGATTGGCGGCATGGGTTGCGTTGCGGCTGGCATGGCAGAGCCGGTCGAATCTGCCGAGGCTGTTGCTGAGCAACTTGGCATTACTGCTGGCCGCGGCCGCCACAGCCGGCGTCTGGCACCATTGCCGCTGGAACCTGGCGAACTGCGACGATTTGGGCTGCTATGCGCGTCGTAAGGGCCAGCCGGTTTGCGTGGAGGCGACGGTCGTCCGAGCGCCCCGGCCGTTGCCCACAGCAACTTTCGATCCGATGCAGGTCATCTCGCGTGGGGAAGGCTCGCGGCTCGAGGTAGACCTGACGGCAATTCGGGACGGATCGCAATGGCGTCCGATATCGGGGCGGACGGCGTTGACGGTGCAAGGCCGGCCGCCGCCGATTCATGCAGGCGACCGGGTGTGTTGCTTTGGCCGCCTCACCGCGCCGTTGGGCCCGCAAAATCCCGGCGCCTTCGACTACGCTGCCTATCTCCGCGCCGAAGGCATCTATAGCCGCCTCTTGGCGGAGGTCCCCCAGTGTATCTCGGTGATCGGACCGGGCCGGGGGCTCAGTGTTGCGGCTTTGCTCGACCGCCTGCGAGCCGCATAGCAACCGGATGCTGGAAGCCTACTTGGACCCCCGCCGTGCGGAAATGGCGGAAGCGATTTTGTTGGGCGAGCGCGAGCAAGTCGATTTCGGCCGCACGGAGAACTTCATGGCCACCGGCACGATTCACTTGCTGGTGATTGCCGGACTGCACGTTGGAATTCTGGCGGGCGCCCTGTTTTGGCTTGTGCGACGGACGCCCCTGCCGCACGGCTGGGGCCTGCTGTTGGTCGCGGCAGCCGCGGTTCTCTATATGCTGCTGGTCGACGCGGGTCCGCCGGTGGTGCGGGCGACGGTGTTGGTGCTGACGGCCTGCGCCGCCGCGGCGCTGGGACGCAGCCCGTTGAGCTTCAATTCGTTGGCCGCCGCCGCCCTGCTCGTGTTGGCGATGAACCCTAACCATCTCTTCCACGCAGGGCGCAACTTTCATTCCTCTCGGTGGCCGGGCTAATGTGGTTCGCGCCGCGCTGGATGCGCAGCGAGCCGGACCCGTTAGATCGCCTGATTGCCGCGAATCTCGGTTGGCTGGCGCGGCTCCGTTGGGCCGTGATGCGCAGCGTACGGCATCTGACTTTGATCAGCTTAACGATTGGGCTGTTGACCATGCCGCTGGTGATGGCCCGATTCCATCTCTGCACGCCGGCGGCCGTGTTGTTGAACACGGTGGCATGGCTGCCGATGGCGGGCGGGTTGCTCAGTGGGGCGATGCTGTTGGTCGCCGGTACGATCGCGCCCCCTTGGCGCACGTGCCGGCCGGTTTCTGCAACCTGAACTTCCGCGTGCTGGAGTGGTGCGTCACTGCGGTCCGGCACATTCCCGGCAGCCACTTTTGGGTTCCCGGCCCGGCCGATTGGTGGCTGTGGGGATTCTATGGCGGTTTGGGGATATTGGCCGCAGTTCCTCGGCTCCGTCCGCCACGCCGGTGGTGTGTGGCGTTGTTGGCCGGGTGGATTGCGGTCGGCTTCACCGCCGCCTGGCGACACGATCGCGAGCGCCTGAATTGCACCTTTCTTAGCATGGGACATGGTTGCGCCGTCCTCTTGGAACTCCCCTCCGGCCAGACCATGCTTTACGATGCCGGCCAGATGGGGATGCCGGCCACCGGCAGCCGCGCCATTGCCGAGTCGCTCTGGCTGCGCGGCAAAACGCATCTCGACGCCGTAGTCCTCTCCCACTCCGACATCGACCATTACAACGCACTGCCGGGCGTGCTGGAAAAGTTTTCCGTGGGCGCCGTCTATGTCTCGCCGGTCATGTTCGACAAGGAAAATCGGGCGATGACGGCCCTCCGCGCCGCCATCGAGAGACACGGTGTGCCGATTCGGGAAGTTCGGGCGGGCGATCGGCTGCGCGGCGGCGACGGCTGCGCGCTGGAAGTGCTTCATCCGCCGGGCCATGGCATCCTTGGTACCGATAACGCCAACAGCGTGGTGTTGTCGGTGGAATACCTGGGCCGCCGAATCCTCTTGCCGGGCGACTTGGAATCGCCGGGCCTCGACGATCTGCTGGCCGAGGAGCCGCAGCATTGCGAGGTGTTGATGGCGCCGCATCACGGCAGTCGCCAGAGTCAATTGCCGGGCCTGGCCGCATGGTGCCGGCCCCGCTTCGTCGTGTTCAGCGGCGACGGACGGTGGAGCGTACCCGACGCCGAATCGCCTTATCGCTCGGTCGGCGCCCAGGTGTTGCACACCTTCCAGGGCGGAGCGATTGAAGTTCGGATCGACGCTGCCGGGCTGCGCGTGTCGGAGTTCGTCAAGCACGATCGCGGCGCGCCGCAAGTCCTCGCCGGACGATAGCGCCCGGCGCTGCCTTCGACCCCGCCTCTTGCCCCGCGACCTTGCCGGTCGCCGAGCCCTTGTCATGTTTTCGCGTCGCAGCGGACGGCGTTTCGCGGCGTGTCGTTTTTCCGCCGATTTTCTTGAGTCTTTTTTTGACTTCAAGAAATCATCGCGCATATACAAGTACCGGGGCGAACGACGCGAGTTCAGGCCGGATCACAATGGCCACGCGTCGTTCCGAATACGGAAAGCGAGCACACGTCTCATGATCCGACCCATCGGACCATTGCGCTCTGCCTGGGTGTACACACGACGCGCGAGGTTGCCGCGATCGGGTCCGCCCGCGGGGGCACTCGGCAACCAACTGAGTGCCCTCGAGCGCCGCCGCCAGTTGCGCCAGCAACAGGAAGACCTTCAGGCGGGGTTGGTCGATTACGAAGCGATTCCGCCGTATCCGTTTCGACCACGGCCGCCATCGTAAGCTGGGCCACGTTTCGCCGCTCTTATACAGGAGGATCACACGATCGCAGAATCGACCCATGTTCGCCACGACGCGTTTGCCTCGAATGGACGTTTTTGCCCTCTGGCGGGCTGACCGGCTCTGATCGGCAGCCCCAAACAGCGTGCTAAAGCACGTCGCTCGTCCCAGCGGCAAACGCGTCGGCATTTTTCTTGCCGGCGCGAGCTGACAGGCCTGTCTTCGCCGGAGAGAAGGCCGGAACGGTTCCAAACTCAACAACTCTCCATGCCACCACATGGTGGTAGCCAATGCCCCCACCTGGTCACATCAACTTGTCGCGGTCAAAACAGGGAACGTGTTTAGCCGGCGGGCTTGCCCGCCGCGCTGTCCGGGGGCTCTGACACGGCGGGCAAGCCCACCGGCTAAACGTCCCGTCCTGAATCGCCATCATCTGTTACTACGCCCAGGCAGCGGTTTTTGCGTGCTTCTTGCGGTCTTAGCGATTATGATAGAGATTGGCGACGCGCCCGGCGATTGGCTTTCTCAAGTTCGTCGCGATTGGTGTCGGTGACAGCCGATGGCTGGCGCCATCACGGCTCGAATCATCCTTTTTTGCCGGCGGCCGCCAGCGCTTGTCGATCCCCTACCCGCTTTAGGACCACCACGATGCGTCAGAATATTCTCGTTGCCGCGTCATTGTCTTTTGCATGCTGCTTTTGTTCTCCGTTATGGGCGCAGCGGAACGCGCCGATTTCCGACGCCGCGGCCGCTCGTCATGGCCTCGTACGGCCCTGGTTCGCCCAGGTGCACGTGGATCAGACCCGGGGACGGCTTCAGGAGTTCGTCCTTTACCAAGGAACACTTTACGTACAAACCGACAAAGCGACCATTCACGCCCTTGACGCGGAGACGGGCAAGACACTCTGGACACAGCAGATCGGCCGGCCGGATCAACCCAGCCTGACGCCCAGCGCCAGCCACAATTACTTGGGCGTGATCAACGGCTCACACCTCTACATCGTCAATCGTTTCACGGGCGATCTGCTGTATGAACGACAGCTCGAAGGCGGGCCTGGGGCCGGTCCGGCCCTCAGCGCGAAGCATGCGTACGTGCCGATGGTCTCGGGCATGCTCACCGCCTACCGCCTGGAACCCGAGCAGACTTCCAGGTTCGACGCGGCGAAGGCCGCCTTGGTCGTTGCCGCCGAGGAAACGCCGAAAAACGGCGCCGATCGTCATCAACAAACTCGACTGCGTCAAGAATTCATTCCGCCGTTGTCGTGCAAGTCGTCAGGACGAGCCGTGGTGCAGCCGCTGGTGATGCGTGAGACCGCGGCGGACGAGTTCGTCGCCTGGGCAACCGACAAGGGTTACCTGAACGTCAGCTTCCTCAACCGCCAGGAGGAACGGAACCTCGAACTGCGGTACCGCTTGACGACGGATGCGCCGATTGCCGCGCGGCCGGCGTACCAGCCCCCCGATCCCAATGTGTCCGGCGATTCAGGCTTGATTCTGGCCGTTTCCGGCGACGGATTCGTCTACGCGATCAAGGAATTGAGCGGCGACACGCTCTGGCAGTTCGCGACCAGTGAGCCGATCGTGGAGCCGCCAGCCGTGGTCGAAGATCACGTGTACGTGCCCACGCAGATCGGCGGAATGTACTGTCTCGACATCAAGACCGGCAAGTCGTTGTGGTGGGCGCACGACGTGATGCGGTTCGTTGCGGCCAGCGAAACACGCGTATATGTCAGCGATCGATTGGGCCGCCTCCTGGTCTTCAATACCCGGAAAGGCTCCTTGCTCGACACGATTTCTACGGAAACAATTCCTATCAAACTGCTGAACACCGACACCGACCGGATCTACCTGGCCGATAGCAGCGGGCTGATCCAATGCCTCCACGAGATCGAGCAAACTCAGCCGCTGGAGCACGGCAAGCAGCGGAAGCAGGCGGCCGCGGAGGCCGAAAAGCCCGCCAAAAAAGCGGAAAGTCGCCGCCTCGAAGAAGGAACCTTCCGCCCCCAAGGAACCGAAGGCCACGAAAGCCACGAAGGGCGAAAAGAAGACCGACGCGGCCGCCCCGGCGGACGCGGCTGCCCCGTAACCCGCATTTCTCCCGACCGCCAATCGGCGGGGGTCCTTGACCACGAGCGGAAAAACCCGTAAACATGCGGGTACTACCGTTTCGTGAATCGAGGACGGCCCGAAAGTGCTCTGCACAAACGGGGACCGTCTGCTCTTTCCGTCCAATAGGTGGCACATGTATTCGCCTCGCGTTCAACGCGCTTTGATCAGTGTCAGCGACAAAATGGGGCTTGCCGATTTCGCCCGCGGGCTGGTCGCGGCCGGCGTCGAAATCTTCAGCACCGGCGGGACCCGAAAACACTTGAGCGACGAGGGCATTCCTGTCCGCGACGTCTCCGAGTACACCGGCTTTCCGGAGATGATGGACGGCCGGCTAAAAACCCTCCATCCCAAGGTTCACGGCGGCATCCTTTGCCGCCACGACAACCCCGAGGACATGAAAGCGCTGGCCGAGCATGGCATCCTCACCTTCGAGCTGGTCGTGGTAAACCTCTATCCGTTCGAGGCCACCGCGGCACGGCAAGATGTCACGCTGCCCGAAGCGATCGAGCAGATCGACATTGGCGGGCCGACATTGGTGCGGGCCGCGGCCAAGAACCACGCTTTTACCACGGTGGCCACCAACGCCGCCCAATACTCGGAGATTCTCGACCAGATCACGACCCACGGTTGCACCAGCTCGGAACTGCGCCGCCGCCTGGCCGGCGAGGCGTTCACGCATACCGCCCGCTACGATCGCGCCATCGCGGATTTTTTTGCCGGGGCAACGGCCGAGGGCCCTTTCCCGGGCACGGTCACCGTCAACCTGACGCGAAAAGCCGTGCTCCGCTACGGCGAGAACCCGCATCAGCAGGCGGCCCTCTACGCCCGGCCCGACTGCCCCGCCGCCAGCGTGGTGGCCGCACGGCAATTGCACGGCAAGGAGCTTTCCTATAACAACATCCTCGATCTCGACAGCGCGCTGGCGATCGTCCGCCAGTTCTCGGAACCGGCTGCCGCCGTGATCAAGCACAACAATCCCTGCGGTGCCGCGATTGCCGCCACGCTGGCTGCGGCCTTGCAACTGCGCGATGGACGGCGACCCGCTGAGCGCCTATGGCTCGGTGTTGGGGCTCAATCAAACGGTGGACGCGGCCGCAGCCGAAATGCTCACCGCGCCGGGCCTGTTCGTCGAGGCCATCGTCGCCCCGCATTTTCACGAAGACGCCCTGCAGATTCTCACGACCAGGCCCAAATGGAAGGCCAACGTGCGGCTTCTGGAAGTTGGGCAATTGGAACGAGTGCCGGCGCGGTGGGCGTTTCGTTGCGTGGAAGGCGGGATGTTGATGCAAGATTCCGACAACCTGCCCGACCCCGAGGAACTTTGGCAGGTGGTGACCGAGGCCAAGCCTCAAAATGCCCAAATGGCCGATTTGCGTTTCGCCTGGGAGATCGTCCGCCACGTGAAGTCGAATGCCATTGTGCTGTGCAGAGACCGCATGTTGTTGGGCACGGGGGCGGGCCAGATGAGCCGCGTTCAACTCGGTCGAAATCGCCGTCAAGAAGGCCCGCGACCGCGCGGAAGGCTCGGTGATGGGCTCCGACGCATTTTTCCCCTTTCCCGACTCGATCGACAAAGCAGCCGTGGCGTGCGTGACGGCCATCATTCAGCCCGGCGGCTCGAAGAACGACGAGGCGGCCATCGCCGCCTGCAACCGCTACGGCATCCCCATGATTTTCACCGGCCGGCGGCATTTCAAGCACTAAACAAACACGTACCTGACGGGACGAATTCGGCGCTTGGGCATCCCTGCCTGTCAACCGACCCTCCGCGGAAAGGGTCGCCAGGCAACCCAAGCCCCAAGTCCAAAGTGCCTGAACCCTGACCGCTGCCCCCCCTCGCCATGTGCGGCATCACCGGTGCAGTTTGGAACGACGCAGCCATGGCCGTGGTGCCGGCAACGCTCCGGCGGATGATCGACGTGTTGCGCCATCGCGGCCCTGATGACGAGGGAACGTATGCGGCCGATCTTCAAGTGCTCCCCGACAAAATGGGGACAGGCGCTGGCGCGCTTCCGAATCACCAGGGCCAACCGCCGCCTGCACCGAGCCACTCCCCCTGTTTTCGCCCGGCGTCGCTTTGGGGCATCGCCGACTGGCAATCATCGATCTGGCCGGCGGAAAACAGCCCATGTCGAATGAAGATGACACCGTGTGGGTCGTTTTCAACGGCGAAATTTACAACTTCCACGAGTTGCGCCGCCGGCTCGAAGGCACCGGCCATCGGTTCCGCACGCAAAGCGACACCGAAGTGCTCGTCCATTTGTACGAGGACGAAGGGCCCAACTTCCTCGCGTATTTGAACGGCATGTTCGCCCTGGCCCTTTGGGACGCCAAGCAGCGGCAATTGCTCCTGGCCCGGGATCGGCTGGGAAAGAAACCGCTCGTGTATCGCCACGAGCCGGGCCGGTTGCTGTTTGCCAGCGAGTTGAAGGCCATTTTGCAGGCGCCCGGCGTGCCCCGCGAGGTCGATCCGCAGGCCGTCGACGAGTATTTGACCTATCAATACGTGCCGCACCCGCGGACCGTCTTTCGCGGGATTGCCAAGCTGCCGCCGGGTCATTACGCGACCTATCGCGAGGGCCGGTTGGACGTGCGCGCCTTCTGGCAGCCCGATTTCAATGCCGAAGAAGATCGCCCGGCCGCCGACTGGGAGGCGGAGCTGCGGCGGCGGCTGAGATCCGCGGTAGAGATGCGTTTGCAGAGCGAAGTACCCTTGGGGGCGTTTCTTTCCGGCGGCATCGACTCGACGATCATTGTCGGCCTGATGTCGCAATTGGCCGGCGGGCCGGTGCGGACTTTTTCCATCGGTTTCCCGGTCCCGGAGTTCGACGAAACGCATTACGCCCGATCGGTCGCCCGGCGATTCGGCACGATTCACGAAGAGTTCCAGGTCCGGCCGGATGCGATGGAGGTGTTGCCGCGGCTGGTGTGGCACTATGACGAGCCGTTCGGCGACAGCTCGGCCGTGCCCACGTGGTACGTGTCGGAATTGACCCGGCGGCACGTCACGGTGGCGCTCACCGGCGACGGCGGCGACGAATTGTTCGCCGGCTATCCGCGCCTACCTGGCGGCCTGGTTGGCCGATGGGTTTGATCGCCTGCCCGGCACCATGCGCCGGCTGATCGCCGGCCGGTACTGGCAGAGACTCCCTTCCGGCACGCGGCAGAAATCCCGAATCCGCCAGTGGAAGCGGTTCGTTGAGATGCTGAACCGGCCCTCGGCCGAGCGATATCTGGAGTGGATTGCCACCTTCGGCGAAGCCCGGCGGGCCGCACTGTATACGGGCGAGTTCACCGCCACGCTGCCGGACAGCGACCCGTTAGACTTTCTTTCCGCCGCTTTGGCCCTTGCCGGCCGTCGCGACCCGGTCACCGCATTCAGCCTCGCCGATCTGGTGACCTATTTGCCTTGCGATTTGATGACGAAGGTGGATATCGCCTCGATGGCCCGCGGGCTGGAGTGCCGCCAACCGTTCCTGGACTATCGCGTGGTGGAGCTGGCAGCCGGAATGCCGCGGCGGTTGAAGTTCCGCCGGGGTCGGGGCAAGCGGATTTTGCGCGAGACGTTCGCCGACCTGCTGCCCGAAGAAGTGCGGCGGCGGCCGAAGATGGGGTTCGGCGTGCCGTTGGATCAGTGGTTCCGGCACGAATTAAAGGACTTCGCCCGCGAGACCTTGCTGGGTCGCCGCACGCTCGATCGCGGCTATTTTCGGCCGGAGGCGGTCTCGACGCTGTTGGAGGAGCACCAGCAGCGGCGGTTCAACCACGGCTATCGGCTCTGGTCACTCCTGATTCTGGAGTTATGGTTTCGCCAATGGGTCGATGGTTTTGAAACGGCCTGCTAGAGCGCGAATCTTGTGGGGCAGCGAAGCTCGTTGCCCCCGCCATCGGGGAGTCGCACCTTCGGCCCTTCCGGCCGACAAAATCCTCTTTCCAGAACGGGACCCTCTCGTGACAACGAGGGTCGCTGGCACGATAGCCGAACGCAAGGTATCCTTAATTTCCGTCGGCACTGGATATTTCGGCTGAACCGATTGGGAGGCGCAAAAGATCAATGATTGGATGCGCTGCCCGCAAAACGCTCCGCGGATTAAGTATCGCTTGCCGATTAGAACTATTGCTTCCAATACTCCGTCGCTATGGTGCCGGCCGATGTTAAGACGCGTCGAAATCAAAGACTTTCGATCGTGCCACGGTATCGTTCTCGATAACCTGGGGCCGACGACGGTGTTGGCTGGACGCAACGCGGTTGGCAAGACCAACATTCTTCGGGCGATTGAATGGGCAGCCGGCATCGCAACCTCCGAAAAAGTGCTACGTTTCGGCAACTGGGGTCATGTCTCTTTACAGGCCATTGCCGGGGACACGGTTTACAACTACACAGTTGACGCTGAAGTCGCACACTCGTCGAATCGTGGACAGCCTAATGACTCCTTGTTTGTCGAGTCGCTGGAATGCAGGGGTAATGACGGTCGATCGCGCGGCGTATTCGATCGCAGACAAGAGGAGGTGCATCTGCTGCAGACGGGCGAAGTTTTGAGAATTGGGGCGTTGGCGCCATGCATGCCGGCATTGATCTCTCTCATGCCAACCGCCTCCCCGCACATCGACCTGATCCGGCCCTTTCTCGATGTCGTGCAAAGGACCCGGTACTACCCATTGGACGTCAGCGCGGACGACGACTCCTCGTTCATCGTCGATCAGACCGAGTTCAGCGAGTGGCTAACGAGGTACCGGGCGACAGGTTCTCCTGGCGAATCGCTGCTTTGTCGCTTGTTGTACATGTACCAGGCGAATAAGTCACAGCTTGAGGAAATTGTCGGTTTGTTGGGTACGAACGGCCTCGGGCTCATCGATGAGGTTGAGGTCCTTCCAATGGCCAAATCGGACGGCGGCAATAGTGAAAAGGAAACAAATTGGTTCTTCTGGCTCCGCTTTCGGCCAAGCCGGCAATCGGGGACCTTCAATTTCCGCGAGCTCTCGACCGGGACACAACGGATCATCCGCCTCATCGTCTCGCTCGTCTTCGACCGATCGGCGGTGATGCTCGTCGAGCATCCCGAGGACGGAATCCATGGGGCACTTCTCCGGAAGCTCCTCGACGTGCTGCAAAAATACTCCGACCAGAGCCAACTGATCCTCACGAGCCATTCGCCGGCAGTCTTTAATACCCTCTATCCCACCGCAGTCCGGCTGGTGACAATGGACGGAGGCGAAACGAAGGTCCGCGCCTTGACGCAAGAGGAATTGCGTGCCGCTGCCCGATTCATGGAAGAAGATGGATCACTCTCGGACTTTATCGAGACGGTCGAGGAGGATTAGACCGTGTATGGGATTTTGGGCGAGGACCGGTCTGACGTCGCCACGCTGAAGGTCCTCGTGCGCAGGCTTGCCCGCAATGAATCATTGTCCGTCAAGGCCAAGGGGTACAGCGGCTGTGCCGAAATGCTCCGAAAAGGAGCTAGACAACTCAAGCTTTTTCGATCGCTACACTGCACGCGATTCATCGTGTGTCACGATGCCGACGGTCCCGATCCCCGTCCCAAACGCGATTTAGTGCGAGAGCGGATCATTCGGCCGTCGGGCATCGATGCGGGTTACTGTATCGTTGTGCCCGTGCAAGAGCTGGAGGCTTGGATTCTCGCGGACATCGAGAGCGCAAGCAACATTTTTCCCTCCTGGACGCCCCCCGCTATTGACAACCCGGAGCAAGTTCTTAGCCCAAAAGAGCACCTCGAGAAGTTGAGCCGCGATTCGAGGCAGAGACCTCGATATAGCCACGCAACACACAACGAGAGAATGGCGGCACACCTCGATCTCGTTAAGGTCTCCAAAAAATGTCCCGCGTTCCGCCAGTTGGAGGCGTTTGTCGCCTGATTCACTTTCGGCGTTGACTTGGCGTATGGACAATTGTGCCGTCTATTGGAACAGCCGGCAGCAGGCTTCGCCGTCCTGGCCGGGCAGCGACAAATACTTCGGTGCGCTGTCCAATTCCACCGTGATCTCGCCCTTTTCGTTCGGCGCGACGGAAATCGGCTCGCCGAAGAAATTGTGAAGCGTGTACTTGCTCTTCCCGACGTTCACGGTGATGCGGCCGGTGGTTTTCCAATTCCATAACGCCGCCACCGAGCCCTTTTCGCCGCTGAACGTGCAACAGCGGCCGCCGTCGCCGAGGGAAAGATGGCGGTAGGGATGCGACGCGCCGTCCAGCACTCGGGCCAAGCCGTTGGCGGCGATGAGCTCGGGACAAGGCGATTGGTCGAACTCGGCATGGTCCAGCCCATAGGGCTCGAAGTACCGCTCGGTGATGAAGCAGGTTTCATAGTCGAACTGCCCGAACCAGAAGAACCGCCCGCCGCTGCCGGCCACGGCATCCAACAGCGTCTCGCGGATCATGTACTCCGCCTTGTGCTTGAAGGTGTCGATGAGGAATTGCGGCTCCTCGCAGTATTCGGCCGGCACGTTCACCTTGCGGGCCGAATAGGCCAGCTGCCGGCAGGAAAAGCTCCGCTCCGTGTGCCACACGGGAACGTCCTTGTTGCAGGTTTCCTTGAGCATTTTCCGCCGCCGCTCGATCAACTGGTCGGAACCCGCATCGAGGGTTTGCTCGGGCATGTGGGTATCGTAGAGATGCAGCGAGAGGAGATCGAAGTACTTCGCCCCGCCCAGTTTCAGCACGGCGTCGGTGAACGAGCCGGGTTTGCCGGCAAGATCGGAGGTGGCACACACGCCCACCACGCGGCAATCGGGGTTGCCTTCCTTGGCCGCCTCGTACGCGGCCTGGAGATAGGGTGGCATATTGCTCGGCGGTCATGATGAGGTTCGGTTCGTTCATCACTTCCCAGTAGTTGATTTTACTTTTGTAACGGCTCGTCAGTGCGCGGACATAATCCTTCCACGCTTCCTTGGTCGGCCACGCCATGCGGCATGCGCCGACCGTCTTCCAGCACGTTCTCGGCCACCTTCTCTTGAGCATAGGAAGGCACAGGCGGGTCGGAGCGGTAGGAGGGCCACTGGAATTCACTCAAGATGGGCAGAATCGAGAGCCCGCACTCTTCGGCCCGCTTTACCATGCGGTCGGCGCGAGCGAAATCGAACTTCCCTTTCTGCGGGGCGATACCGGCAAACTCGAAAATCTCGAAGGCCCGCACCGAGCCGAAGCCCAGCTTTCGCACCAGCGGCATGGGATCGTTGTGGCACGCCAGCGGCCAATCGTCGGGAAGCGGCGTAAGCGGCTGCGGCTGGTAAACGCCGAAGATCAACTCCTTCACCTCGCCCCCGGCAACGGTGAAATCGCCGCGATAATAGCCGCACGGCAATCGGCCCAAATCGACCGGGTAGGCGGTCGTCGTTTCCGCCGGCACGCTCACGGCCGTCGCGCCAGAGCGCACGGCGTGTTCCCAGTAGTCTTTGATTTCATATTTCACGTCGCTCAAGAGCGGCTTCTTGCCGTTGTTGCGCACGTGGAGAACGGCCCCGCATGAGGCGCCGCTTTCAAAGAGCTTTTCCTGATTCGGCACCTCAACGCCATATTCGATTTCAGCGGCAGGCTGAAAATCGCTCAGATCGCCTTCTTCCAATTGCACGGCGTCGATCCAGAGCTTGCCCTGTTTGCAGCCCGGGTCGAGGCCGACCCAGGTTAAATAGTAGCCGCTCTTCTTGAAGTCGGCGGTGTAGAAGGGAAAATGGTAGCGTTTCCATTCTGTCGTCACCGGCAGCGGGCCCCAATCTTCGCCGGCCCAAGTTGACTCGCCGCAGTAGATCACGGCCCGCAGGCCCGGGCGGTCGGCTTTCAGATAGGCCGAAACCGTGTACTTGCGGTCGCGTTGCAGCGGCACGCGATTGAACGCCGCGCCGACAAAGGCGAAGCCGTGTGGATTGCCCAGTTTCTGCGAATCGCCGGCCGTCAGGCACAGGCTGGTGGTGCCGTCAACGGCGGTTGTCGTGTCGAACGCGGGCGGGACGCCGGGCTCGACCATCTTGTCGTACCAGCTAAAGCACGCGTAAGGGCGAACGCCGTCGGGGCCGGTCTCGAAGCTCGCCCCGTCGCGGAGCAGATTGCCTTTGCCGTATTTCGGCGGCGCGTCATCCTTCCAGAAGTGAAGGCGATACGTCACCACGGAGTCTTTCGGCGTCATGCCGATCTTGAAGCTTTGCTGGCCCCACGTGCGGTAGTCGGTCAGGCTGGTGGCAGCTTTCTGGTCGCAGATGAGCGCCACGCGCTCCGGCCCCTCGGACGGCAACTCGTAGTCGAAGACTTTGCCCGCCCAATCGTCGAACAGCCGCGCCGCCGGCGCGGCCTCCTTCGGCAGCACAAAGAAGCGTTCGGCGGCCCGCACGGTCTTGCCGGCGTACGGCTTGGCAGGCAGCGCCAATTCGACCTGGCTGCGATCGGCCGCAGCGACGCCCTCGAACCTGGCCGAGACGCTCAGCCAGCCGTCGTCTTCGATGACAAAAGACTGGTGCAGGCGAAATGGCTTGTCCTTTGACCGGGAAACGACCTCGACGCGGTTTTCCTTCGCCTCGAAACTCACCGGTTCGTCCAACGGGTGGATCACCTCGTTCTCCCGCACCTGAGGCGGCTCGACGTTGAAAAGGTCGGCGCCGCTTCGCCGGATCAGAACGCGCCCGGACCTGGCGACAACGATTTCGTACCGCCCGTTCCCCGCCGGCAGGACGGCCCCCTGATTGGAGAGTCTGGCCGCCGGTGGCTTGGCCGGCGCGGGCGGAGACTGGACCTCGGGGAACGATTCTTCCGGCCCGAGCAGGCAGAAGAAGACCAGCATCGTCTTGCCCGAGAAGGTCGCTTGCAAGTGATAATTCCCTTCGCCCCATTGACGGCAGTCGGCCAGCAAAAGCTCTCGGGTGGGCGAGAGGAACTTCACGCCCAACTGGCGACTTTGGCCCAAATCGAAGCGAAACCAGCCGGTCTTGCCTTTCGGATCGCTGAAAAAAGTGAGGTGGCTGGCGTCGAGCTTGTCCTTGGGCAAAACAACTTCTCCGCCTTGCCAATGGGCGCGGCGGCCCTGGAAGACGACGATCGGCAAGATCAGCCGACAGACAGCCTCGGTCACTTCCGGCGGCGTTTGGCCGTATTCCAAACGCATCAACATGCCGCCCTGATATTCGCTCAGCGTCCGGCGGCAGGGGGCGGCGAACTTGCCCAGCACGCCCGTCTCGACCATGCAGCGGCGGGCCGGATCAAACTCCGTCTTCGTCGTCTCGCCGGAAAGCGTGGTGTAAACGGGGCGAAGGATCGGGCCTTCGACGTACGCGGCCAGTTGCCCATCGATGTCCCAATGCGGGCAATAGCGCCACGGTTCACGAAAGAACTTCACACTACCGTCGCGCGAGGCAAAGAAGCCCTCGCAGCGGAACTCCAACGAAGCGGGTCCCGCCAAGAGCGGGGCGGGCTGTGCCAGCAACAGAACGAACCAAGCGGATAGAATGGCTGAAAGCGGTGTTCGCATGTTCTGGCTCCTGGTATGCGTAAACCGGCCCGGCGGTGGTCGTTGTCAAACGGGCAGTATAACGCGTCAGCGTTCGCGCAGCCACGATGTCGGCGGATAAAATGGGCTATTCAGGCAACCAATGCCAAATATGCCGGTTTTTTCGCCATGCCCCGTGAAACTCTGCTGCCTGCGCACCCTGTGCGTCAAGTTCCGAGAAAGCCGGTTCCGATGAGACTACTAGATTTGTGGACCGTAACGAGGCTGTTTGAAGGGGGAGTTCCATGCGAAGCCTGCTAGCCTTTGGCATCGCCGCGGTGTTGGCAGCGACTGTCGTCAGTGACGCGCGGAAAGCGGCGGCATTAGAACCCAGCCGGCTCAGTGCCCTTGCCGCACGGCAAGCCATACGCGACCAGGTTTGCATCGCGATGGCCAACGGGTACATCAGTCGCGGTGATCGATATGCGATTCTCCTGCATGCCAAGGCCGTTTTGAAGCCCGAGGAATACGAAGGACTGAAGCGGGCGATGGACCGGCTTTCGCCGCCCCAGCCGGCGGCTGCGAAGATGACCGCCGCGACAGCGAAGGTTCTTCGCGCTAATGCCAAGACGTCGCCAGTAATCGTGTCGAAGACGGAGCCGCCGGCGGCAGACGGTTCGGTTCTGACGTTCGACAACTCGTCCGCTGCGCCGACACGAGACGCGGCGGCAGACGCTCAGGCCCCGCTGGAGACGAAGGACGCAACGGTTCTTTCGAAGAGAGAGCCCCCAGCGGCAGAAGGTTCGATCACGGTGTCCGACAACTCGTCCGCTGAGCCGACGCGAGAGCCGGCCGCGGCCGACGATCAGGCCTCGCTGGAGACGAAAGACACAGCGGTTCTGCGGATCCCCGGCGATGCGTTGCGGCCTGAGCCGGTGGCGGCGATGACCACGATGCGGTAGAATCGGCCCCATGCGCCGCTGCATTTCCGAGAACCTGCTGTTCTTTCGCGAGTTTCTGCGCAACTTCCACACCACGGGCGCCATCTTGCCCAGTGGACGATTCTTGGCGGCCGCCTTGGCGCGTTACGTCCATCAGCAGCCGACCACAGCCCGGAGGATTCTCGAGGTTGGTCCCGGCACCGGCGCCGTCACCGGCCGGATCATCGCCGGCATGGGCCCCGCCGACCAACTCGATCTGGTGGAACTCAACGAGAGTTTTGTTCGCCGGCTGGAGGGGCGTTTTCGGACCGAGCCGGCATTTCAGGCGGTTTCGAGCCGGGCACGCGTGTTGCACTGCCCGGTGGAAGAGCTGCCGCAGGCGATCACGGTTACCACCTGATCGTCTCGGGGCTGCCGTTGAACAACTTCGCGGTCGCCGACGTGGAACGCATTTTGGCGGCGCTCACGGATTTGCTGGCGCCGGGGGGAACGCTCTCCTTCTTCGAGTACATCGCCGTGCGTTCGGCCCGGGCCATCGTCAGCGGTCGAGCGGAACGGGCGCGGCTGCGAGGCATCGGCCGTGCCATGCGAGCGTTGCTCGATGGTCGAGAAATCCGCCGCGACGCCGTGTGGTTGAACGTCCCGCCCGCGTGGGTTCACCACGTGCGCATCTAGCGAGTCCTGCATTATTGCGCGCGTGGCAACGATTCGATCGTGATTCGCTCGGCGCGGCGACGATTATTCAACCAGACGGGGAAAATGCCCGGGGGCGGTGTGCCGCCTGGCGCCCGGTGGTCACAACGCGGGGATGCCGGCCCCCTCTGCCCGCGCACATTGCCGAAGTTCGCTTGCCGCCATGGTTCGCGGCCTTTATACTTCAGCGCGGGGCATCTTTTCGGGAGTGAATATCACGATGATGCGAAATGTGCGCTGTGTTTTGTGGTTGGGCCTGTTGCTCTGCGCGTCGGGGGCCGCCTTGGCGGCAGAAGGCCCCGACCACTCGAAGTCCCCGCACGATGCGGCACAGCCGTCAGGTGAGAGCGACTATGACCTCTACAAAATGCTCGTCGACACCATCGACCAGGTGGAGCAGAACTACGTCACCGAGGTCAACCGGCGGGAATTGATCGAGGCGGCCATACGAGGCGTGCTGAGCAAGCTCGATCCGTATTCCAGTTACATCGGGCGGGAGGATTTGGAACGTTTTCGGACCAGCGTGGAGAGCGAGTTTGGAGGCATCGGGATTCAGATTCCCGAGGACGACGGCCCGCTGCGGATTCTCACTCCCATTTACGGCACGCCCGCCTTCCGCGCGGGACTTATGGCCGGCGACCGGATTGTGGAGATCGACGGCAAGAGCACAGAGGGACTGAACCGCAGCGACGCCATCGAAAGGCTTCGCGGCAAGGAAGGAACGACCGTGATGCTGACGATCGTGCATCCGGGCAAGGACGCCAAGGAGAACGTCACGCTGAAGCGTGAGCGAATTCACGTTGACACGGTGATCAGCGACCGCCGCAAGCCGGACGGCAGTTGGGATTTCATGCTCGATGCGAAACAGCACGTCGGTTACGTGCGAGTGACGGCGTTCAGCCGCGACACCGCCGCCGGTTTGCAGCGGGCGCTCAGCCAACTCCAAGCGGAAAAACTGCGCGGACTGATCCTCGATTTGCGATTCAACACGGGCGGCCTGCTCGGGTCGGCCATCGAGGTGAGCAACCTCTTCATCTCCGATGGACGGATCGTCAGCGTGCAAGGCCGCAACAGCCTGGAACGCGTTTGGAACGCCCACAAAGAAGGCACCTTCGAGGGCTTTCCCATGGTCGTGCTGGTGAACCGCTATAGCGCCAGCGCCAGCGAGATCGTTGCCGCTTGCCTGCAAGACCACAAACGGGCAATCGTCGTCGGCGAGCGGACATGGGGGAAAGGAAGCGTGCAGAACGTGATCGAATTGGACGACGGCCGGAGCGTGCTGAAGCTCACCACCGCCACGTACCTCCGGCCGAGCGGCAAGAACATCCACCGCTTCCCCAACGCCAAGGAAAGCGACGAGTGGGGCGTCATGCCGGACGACGGTTACCAGATCAAACTGAGCGACGGTGAAATGCTCGGCCTCGTGCAGGACCGCCGGGCCCGCGACATTCTCTTGCCGGCGCCGGCCGGAGACTCCGCCGCCGCCCGGCCGGCGGCGCCGGCCAAAGCCGTGGAAACGGCGTTCGTGGATCGCCAGTTGCAGGCGGCGGTCAAGTATCTGAGCACCGAATTGGCAAAGGCGCAGTGAACATCCTCACCCTGGAGACGACCTGCGACGAAACGGCTGCGGCCATCGTAACCGATCGGTTGGAAGTGCTCGCTTCCGTCGTGGCGTCGCAAGACGATCTGCACCGCTGTTTTGGCGGCGTCGTGCCCGAGATCGCCTCCCGGGCTCACCTGGAGCAAATCCTGCCGGTCATCGACGAGGCTCTCCGCAAGGCCGATCTTTCGCCGGCGCAGATTGGCCGCCGTTGCGGTGGCCAACACGCCGGGACTGGCCGGATCGCTGCTGGTCGGGCTGGCGGCCGCCAAGGCGATCTGCGTGGCCCGCGAAATCCCGCTGATCGCCGTCAACCACCTCCAGGCACACGTGTACGCATGCCGCCTGGCCGCCGGGACGCGACGTGTTTCCCTGCGTGGGCCTGATCGTCAGCGGCGGACACAGCAGCCTCTACCGTTGCCGCGGCCCGTTGGAGTTCGTGTTCCTGGGTGGAACCATCGACGATGCGGCGGGCGAGGCCTTCGACAAGGTGGCCGCCATGCTCGGGCTCCCCTATCCCGGCGGGCCTTCCATCGAGCGCGCCGCCGCGACCGGCAATCCTCGCGCCTATGCCTTCCCCCGCACCTTCCTCCGCGACGATCGCTTGGATTTCAGTTTCAGCGGACTGAAGACGGCGGTGCGTTACACGATCGCCGGGCCGGGGCCGGCCTGATCCGAGCGGCGTCCGCTTGGCGGCCGAGCAAATGGCCGATCTGGCCGCCAGTTTCCAGGAAGCCGTGGTCAACTGCCTGGTCGGGAAGGCGATGGCCGCCTTGGAGCAGACGGGCCTGCGCATCTTGTGCGTCGGCGGGGGCGTGGCTGCCAACTCCCGCTTGCGGAAGCGATTGCAGGAAGAGAGCCGGCGGCGGCAGGTCGAACTGCACATCGCTCCCCTGCGACTCTGCACCGACAACGCCGTGATGGGCGCCATCGCCGTGGAACGCTGGAAGGCGGGCATGGTCGAAGACCTCGACCTGGACGTTTTGCCCGGCGTGGTCCGGCGCAACGCCGAGTGAGTCCTGCGGCGGTCGGCGTCCATCCATCGCCACGCTTGCAGGCCGCGATGCCATGGCGGTGGAACAAGCGGTTGGTTCTTGCCGAATGTGGGGCAAATGCGATACAATCCGACGTTAACGCCGGCACTTCAAGAACACGCTCCAGGACGTCCGATGGTCATCTCTGCGGCCTCTCCGATCTGCGCACCCAAACCAGCGTACCGTTGACGGGGACTATCCCGATTTTTGCGGCGAAGTCCGCAAAAATGGGACTGTCCCCTTCGGCCGGTACTACTAAGGCGGACGAATGCCATCTTGGCGCGAAACGTTCCTCCTCCGCATTGCTTCCGGCCAATTCGCAGGCATCACTACTGGCGACTGGCTTTCCCTGTTGCGCGACAACCGTTACGCGATCGACCGTCGTTACCTGTTGCGGGCGGCGCTGATCACTCTCGGTAGTCCAGGCAATTCCCTGCTTCGCCGCTACGAAAACGCGCTCTATGGGCCGCGCGTCCGGAAGACAGAGGTCCGATCGCCCCTTTTTGTCCTTGGCCATTGGCGATCCGGCACCACACACTTGTTCAACCTACTCACCGTCGATCACCGGTTCGCCTATCCGAACCTTTTTCAAGTCATCTTCCCGCACAGTTTTCTCTGTTCGGAACCGATCGGGGCACGGCTGTTGGCGTTATTGGTGCCAAAGCGTCGTCTCGGCGACAATATCGTGCAGCACCTGGGGATGGCCGCTGAAGATGAGTTCGCGCTCTGCGCGGCCACCTTGCGCTCGCCGTATCTTAGTTGGTCGTTTCCGCGCCGCAGCGAGCACTACGACCGGTATCTGACCTTGCGCAGCGTGCCCGACGGCGAGTTGGCCCAGTGGAAGGCGGGCTTGAAGTATTTCCTTCAGAAACTCACCTGGAAGTACCGTCGCCCGTTGGTATTGAAATCGCCGAGCCACACCTGTCGCATTCGCTTGCTTCTGGAGTTGTTTCCGGACGCCCGGTTTGTCCACGTTCATCGCAACCCCTACGTGGTCTTCTTGTCGAACTCGACACCGGCGCGCCGTCGTGGGCGAGTATTTTCGTCTTCAGCGGCCGGTCGGAGCGGACGATGAGACGCTCATCCGCAGATACCTGGAAATGTACGACCAGTTTTTTGCCGAGCGGCCGTTGATCCCCGCCGGCCGGTATCATGAGGTGGCTTTTGAGGATTTGGAGCGAGACCCGGTGGGGCAGTTGCGCGAGATTTATGCGAAACTCGATCTGCCCGATTTCGGAGAGGTCGAGACGCCGGTGCGGCAGTACGTCGCGTCGTTGTCGGGCTACCAAAAGAACGAATATCCCGAACTGCCCTCAACGCTGCGTTCCCGGATCAGCTCGGCGTGGCGAAGAAGTTTTGAGGAGTGGGGATACGCGGTTTGACGGTCCCGCGCCTCCGCGGCGTCGGGGACTGTCCCGATTTTCGCCGCAGCGAAAATGGGACTGTCCCCTTTACGCCAAGTGACTGTGAACGGTTACCTTGTCTCGTGATAGGGTTCGCCGGCCTCGTAAAGCAGGAGCTTCGTTTTGATGGATTTTTCCAGTTCGGGTTTTTTCTGCCGGGTGGCGAGGTCGGCCGCCCGGCTGGCCGTTTGCACGGCCTCGGAAAACCGCCCCGCCTCGGCATAGGCGGCCGCCAGTGTGCCGAGCATCGCCGGTTCTTGCCCACCGGTCAATTGGACCGCCTTAAGGGCCAGGTCGACCGCCTCCTTGCCGTTGCGCAGCGCGGCGTCGGCTCCGGCGGCCAGTTGCCAGGCGGCGCCGCTTAACAGGCCGGCGTCGTCGGGATAGAAATCAATCCACCAACGCCAGTGTGCCAGCGCCGTCGGAGGGCCGCGCAAACGGCCAATCGCAAGGGCGAAATTCTGCCGCGCCATTTCGCTCTTCGGATCCAGTTCCACATGCTTTTGGAAATGGACCATCGCCTCGGAGAGCTTGTCTTGCAGGTAGAGAACGGCGCCGAGGTTGCCGTGGGCGTCGGCAAAATCGGGCTTCAGTTGCACCGCTCTCTGAAACTCCGCCGCGGCCTCATCGTTGCGGCCAAGGCTGCTTAGCGTCAAACCGAGGTTTTCGTGGGCCTCGGCGAAACCGGGCTTGAGTTGCACCGCCCTCTGAAACTCCTCGGCGGCCTCAGCGACCCGCCCACGTCGCATCAAGATCGTGCCCAGCCCGTTGCGGGCTTCGGCGGACTTCGGATCGATTTCGAGGGCCCTTTGAAAGTGCCGCTCCCCCTCGTCCGCGCGCCCACATCGGACAGGACGCAGCCGAGACCGTTGTGGGCCGACGTAAAGTCGGGATCCAGTTGCAATGCCCGCTCGAAGCCAACGATTGCCTCGGCCGTTCGACCGCGACGGGCCAGAACATTGCCGAGATTCACTTGGGCTTCCACGAGGCCCGGATCGAGTTCCAACGCCTCCTGAAACTCCGCCATCGCTTCGTCCGTTCGCCCGCGGTCGAACAAACGCGATGCCGAGGTTGTTGTGGGCTTTGGCGTAGTCGGGATCGATGTCCAGCGCCTTGCTGGTAATGCTCGATCGCCTCGTCGATCCGCCCGCAGCCGGCCAAAACGATGCCGAGATTGTCGTGGGCTTCGACGTAGTCGGGCTTGATTTCCAGGGCTTTTGGTACTGCTCGATCGCCTCGTCGATCCGTCCGCCATCCGCCAAAGCGATGCCGAGGTTGTTGTGGGCCACCGTGTTTTGCGAAGTGCAGGCCAGGGCGTAGGTCCAGAGCGTCTCGCTGTCGTGCCAATAGCGACGTCTGACGCCAGGCGGAGACGGCCAGGATCATCACGACGCACGTGGCGGCGACGGCCCAAATCGGGCGAAATCGCGGCCAGGTCCGACAGGCGTCCGCCGCGGTCCAGGCCAACGCAATCGCCAGCCCGATCTGCGGCAGGTAGGTGAACCGGTCGGCCTCGGCCTGGTCGCCAAACTGCACCAGCCCGATCACCGGCACCAGCATCCCCAGGTACCAGAGCCAGCCGACCAGCAGGTAGGGACGCTGCCGCCGCCACGAACGCCGCCGCCGTGATGGCAGCCAGCAGCAGAACCGCTGCGGCTACCTGCCAAGGCGGCAACACGGGCCGGCGGGGATAACAGGGCGCCAAGCCCAGCGGGACAGAAGAACTGGCCCAGGTAGGAGACGTAGGAAATCAGCGCGTTGCCGATCCGCCACGCGAAGGAATACTGTTGGTTGACTGCCAACGCCGCCGCCTCCTGACCGTGAACGGTCAACAGGCAGAAGAGGCCGGCAATCGCCAACATCGGGATCTTTTCGAGGATCAGCCGCATGGGGACGGAAAACCGGGCCCTGCTGACTGGCCCGCTCGCGCCTGCGTCGTTCATCCGTCCCAGCGGCCAGTAGTCCAACAGCAAGAGCAGAAAGGGCAGGGTGACCGCCATCGGCTTGGCTGCCAGGCCCACGATGAAGCAAGCGAGCACGACCAGATAGCGACCGAGTGAAAACCGCTGGCGCACGTAGCCGCAGATAGGCCGCCAACGTCAGCATGAAAAACAGCCCGCTGAAGCACGTCCTTCCGCTCCGTCACCCAAGCCACCGATTCCGCGCGGAGCGGATGAACGGCGAAGATGGCGGCAACCAACGCGCTCGGCCACAGACGTCCCGTCATCCGCCAAAGAACCAGAAGCAGCAGGACCGCCGAAGCGGCGTGCAGCAGCACGTTGGTCAAGTGATGGACCGCGGCGCCGTGCCCCAAAAGGTGCCAGACGAGCATGTGCGAGACGCACGTCAGCGGGGCCCAGCTTTCCACGTGGCGATCGGTGAACACCGCCAGGAGGCCCCGCGGCGTCAATTCGCCGGTGACCAGCCGATTTTCATAGACGCTCCCGTCATCGTCATAGTTGACGAAATCGAAGCCGGCCGTCTGACCAAATACCAGCCCAACCGCCAACAACAACAGACCGCAAACGGCCAGCAGGGACAGGCGATCGACGGTCCACGAACCGCTGTTCGGCAAGGGGGAGTTTCGGCCGCCGTCGCCATCCACCGCGCCCGCCCGTTCATCCGGTCCCTCGGCCCCTTCCTGGCGACGACTGCCGGACGACTTCCCCGGTCCGCGGCTGGATTGTCCTTGGCTCATTCCTCGTTCATCTCGAAGATGCGACAGCGGCAGCACGACCGCCGCGCCAACACGCGTGCAACCGCTGCTTCAATGCGCGCGTGGCGTCATGCGACCAGAACCGCGGCCGAGAAGCCGCCAATTTCATGCCGGTCCGTCGGCTTGCGGGTCAGGCAGATCACGGATCTCGTCTGCCGAATCTTCCCACTGCAAACGGGGCCACGTCACGGGCAGTTCCAGTTCGATGCCGCCCCGCAAGATGCCGACGTTGCGGGTCACCCCGCCCTCGATTTTCAGAGGGATGACTTTCTCCCGCAGCGCGCCAATCGTATTCTCGGCCGGAACGGCTTGGCCGTCGAACCGGTAGATGATGTCGCCGAGGCGAAAGCCGGCCTTGTCGCCTGGCGAGCCGGGCTGGATGGCCACGACGATCACGGCTCCCTGTCGGCCGCGGTACGGGAAGAGAATGTCGGGCGCGTCCTTGATGTCGAGGAACCGCCCGCCGAAACAGACGCTGCTGCCGCTGCCGCTGGTGCCGGAGCCGCTAAATCCCGAGGAACCGGCGCCGTTTGACGAGCCGCTCGTGCCGTTGGCCATGTTGAACGTGAAGACCTGCGAAACCTGCGAGAACATCGGCGTCGGCGTAATGCGCACGTACCTGCGGTCGGCAGAAATCACGGCCTGGGCCATCATGACGGCGCCTTCAGGCAGGACTTCAATTACCGGTTGATAACCCGCAGCGCCGCCAACGCCGAAGAAAGGCAATCCGCCGTCACCCTGACCGCCCTCCAAGGCGGCATCGGTGGCCCGCGTCGTCGCCAGGCTGTCTGCCACTCGCGGATCAATCGCGCCGGCCAACTGCTGGGCAAGAATCTGGTGATTCAAACTGAGTTGGCTGATCGCGGCATTCGCCACCTGCTGGTCGGCAAGCGGCTCCTTGCGCCGGCCGTCCTTCAGTTCGAACGCCACGACGGCTTCATCCTTCTCCAGGGCGATCTTCTTGCGCACGTCGCGGGAATCCCGCGCAAGGTAGTGAGTGATCACTTCGACATTCACTCTTCCCGCCGTGACGTTGCCCCATACGCGGCGCACCAGCAGCCGATACGTGCCGTCGAATCCCTTCGGACAGACATACGCTTCGCTGTGACCGCCGAGGCTGTCGCGCCCGGTTTGTACAATGGCATCGCTCAGCAGCACTCCGCCGCCGGTAGTTCGCGGCCTGCGCAGCGAGCAGACCGTGCCGCTGGGTTCCTCGACCAGCAGATCCAAGTCCGCGTCGCCCGTCCAGGTGACGATCGCCACGCAGTCGCGCTGAACGGCGTCGTCGAGGGCGGCCTTGAAGTCGTCGGCCTCCCCGGTGCGTTTCTGGGCCTTCAACTTGGCGAGCACTTCATTGGCCACGCCGACGCCCGCCTGCCAGACCTGAGCCTGCTCCTTGGGCCAGGCCTGTCTGAGAATGCCCAGACTCGCCCACTTCAATCCGTCGAGATCGTCCAAGGCCCTGGCCGCCCGCAGCCCCAACATAAAGGGCTCCGGCCGGAGAGGATCAATCGCGGCGGCCTGACGGTAGACCTGCAATGCCCGCTCGTTCAGCCCAATCTCGGCAAGATAGGTGCCGATGTACATCAGGTCGGCCGTATTGTCGACGAAATCGACGGCCGACATCACCGCCCTTTCAATCTCTGCCTTGGGATGGCCCGCGGCGTCCAATGCCAATGCCAGCGCCTCGTACATCCACGGTTGGGCCTGGCGATGCCGAATGGCCGCGTTGATCAGCGCGATCACGTGGTCGAACTTCTGCTGGTTCATCAGCCGGCGGACAGCATCGCGAACCGCTGCCGTTTGCGGCTGGTTCTTGGTGAAATACTGATCCCAAACCGCCTCGGGCTTCGCGCCCTCTTGGATCTCGATCTCGATCTTTGCGGGCCGGCTGTCCATCGCTGCCGGGGCCTCCGCCTTAACCGGCGTTGCAGGGGCCGAAGGCGCCGAGACAGCGGGCTTCTCCGCGTTGCTGCGATCGTCCTTGACGGCGAATGCCTGGAAGCCTCCCGGCGGCACCTTGGGGAGGAAGTCGGGGGGCAGGTTGAACATGCCCATGCCGCCCATTCCCATGCCACCCATGCCGCCTCCCATGCCTCCCATCATTCCCCCCATACCACCACCCATACCTCCCATGCCACCACCCATACCTCCCATGCCACCACCCATACCACCGCCCATGCCACCTCCCATGCCACCCATCATCCCTCCACCCATTCCGCCCATCATCCGAGTCTGGACGGGTATGACCAAGTCGGCGACCGGGTAAACCTTGGTGGTCATTGTTGCGTCGGCATCCTCCTGCGAAGTGATATACAACACCTCATCCCTTATCACGTAGGTCAGGCCATGATCCTTCAAAAGGATGCGTAAGGCCGAGCGAAGCGAAATGCCTTGGAGGTTCTTGGTGATCGGCGTGTCTGGCGCGACGCCCACATCGTTGAGCGCCTTGGTATCGAGTTGAATTTCGATGTGGTGGAGATCCTTCAAGTAGTCGACGACGTCGGTCAACGGTTGATCGGTGAAGTCCAACTTCGTGGGCTCTTTGAGCGCTTCGCGAATCCTCTTTTCCGCGGGCTTGGTGCTTTGCAAGTCTACCGAGCTCCATTTCTCCTTGCGTCGCGCCGTTAGCTGTTGCCAGACCTCGGCGTCGGGGTAGACGATCGGCGGCTCGTCGGAGAAGGGGACGTGCGCCCTCTCAACTTGCGCCAAGGTGTCGACGACGCCCTTCCATCGCATGTCGCGCAAATGCATGAACTCGACGTAATAGCCTAGCTGGCGCGCTTCCAATTCACCCAGCCGCGGCACGGGCGAATCGGGCGCCAGTTTCTTCGCCTCCAACGCGCCGGCCTCTTCCGCCACGACATACGCCCCTCGTTCATCAAGGAAGCGAAACGATCCATCAACTGCTTGACCTTCTGCTCGTTGCGAAGGAGGTTGTCGGCAATTAGCTGGCGTTCCTGGCCGGCGGCAGTACTTTCCAATCGCTGCTGCCGGATTTGCTCCATCTCGATCTTCCGCCGAGCCGTATCGCGCAACGCCCCTTCCAGCGACTGCGCGAGCTGGTCGCGCACCTCGGGATTCAACTCCGTGGTCTGCCGGACCTTTTCCAGCGTGATTTTCAATTGCTGTGTGACGGCGTCCGGATCCGTGCTCATCAGAGACCGGGCCTTGCTGAGCGCGTTCTGCACCTCGGTTTGAATCAACTGCGTAATGACGCGGCGATCGTTCTGAACGCTTTCGGCCAGCGCACCCGGCAGCGGCTCGCCGGCGGCGGGACCGCCCAGGTTCAAGTCGGCGCCGTCGCCCGGCGATCCGGGAGGAAGAGGCGCAGCGGGCAAGGGACCGGCTCCGCCCTTTGCCGCGCCGATCGGTTGACGCTTTGCCAACGCGCTTTGGACGGCCAAGGCGTCGCTGTCGTTCGGGTCGCTGCGCAAGGCGGCATTGACAAATCGTTCCGAGTCGGCGAGGTTGCCTTCGGAAAGCGCCTCCCGAGCCAGATGGGTAAGGTTACGGACGCCCGCGCTGATTTCCTTTTCCGCCTCGGTCAGGCTGGCGGTGCCGAGCAGCGGCAGGGTAATGCCGCCGTCGGCTCGGGCTCGTTCGACCAATCGAACCAGATAACTGTTGTTCTCATTGGAGGTTGCCGCCGGCAGCGAAAAGGCCAGGTTTTGCGGCCCTGCCGCACTGTCGGCAGTCACTTCCATGTTCAGCGGTCCGCTGCCCTTGAGTACCCCGATCAGGATCGTTTCCCGATCGCCGCGCAAGGGAGGCATCGTTTTGGGAAACACTTCGCTCATTTCCGCGGGCTGAGTGACTTTCGTCGGCCAGAGAACGGTCACGTCGGCGGCCGCCGCCAACCTGCGTCCCGCTTCGCCGCCGCCGAGGGCATCGGCGTCGGCAATTACCGTTCCGCCTGTCTGCACGGCCAGGGCTCCGGCCAACTGAGCGTCGATCCGCCCGCCCAAAACGTAGCTGCTGACGGGAATGCGCGCCTCGACCAACTTGCCGGCCAGGGTTCGGAACTTGTTGACATCCAGGACGTTGGCAGAGCTGCGGCCGTCGCCGATGTACAAGGCGGCCCGAGCACCGATCGAATTGGCGGCAAAACTGCTCAACACGGCATTGAGCGACTTTTCCATATCGCTCGCGCCGAGGGGAACACGGCTTTCCAGCGCGGCCAACGCCGCCGCCATCTCGGGACTATCAGGAGCGACAAAGGCCTTCGTCATTGGAACCGCGTTCAAGTCGACCGCCATGAGTTGCACGCGATCTTTTCCGGTCAGACCAGCCAGGACGCCGCGGAGGGCTTCGATCGCCTTCGCGCGGTACTCTCCCGTCTGACTAGCCGACGTACTGAACAGGACCACGACATCGCGAGGAGCCGTCGAGGCGGCGGTTTCGCCCGGCTTCAGACTGACCGCGAAATCAGTAACGCCGTCGGGAGCGGTGAAGGCATCGATCTTCGCGGTGGCGGCAAGGGCGTTTGCGCCAGCCGCAAACTGGTTGACCAGCCCGCATGCGACGAGGATCACCACCGGCAATGCGGCCCGTTGGACGAAGTTTCGCTTTAGCATGGTATCACGTCTCCGGCGAACCAATATTGGACGCGCACCTTGACAAAGCCGTCTTCCGAAACGGCCGCTCGGTACGCAGATATTTCGACACTCCCGCCAGTAACAGGGTCACCTGCCCCTATTTTAGCCAATCGGACGGAGATTTGCCAATGAAATAATACCCGTCGCGCCTAGCTTCCAATTATAGGTCGGTGATGACGCGCGGCGACGTGGGGGAAAACGGCCCCCCGGAAAGGAGAATGGCCCGGGCCAAATGGAGAAGGCCCGGGCCACAAGTCTTTCGCTAACAAGTACTTACACATCAACCCATGTCTCGAATCGTTTTCCCTGGCCGGCGCTGGTCACCCTGCCGCCGATCAGATCGCCTAGTCGGCAGATTGCCCAGCCCGGAAGCCCTCCCAATCAATCCCGGCAAATTGCCGCGAAACCTTCTGAAGCACCGCCCGCCAGTCATTGGCCGACCATCGGCCGAAGTCCGCCAGCCGCGATAGCGCCGAGCCCCACGCAACGACTATTTCTCGGCTGTTGACCGGCCCGCTCCAAACGCCGCTTTCCACCTCGTCGGACATCAAGTCGTCGTAAGAGTCCTTGTCGCCGCCTTCGCGAGGCTCGCGGTTCGGCGAATCTTCGGGCGCTGCTTGGGAACCGGCATCGTCAGGCGATTCGTCGGGCGAAACTTTGGCTCGCGGCTGATCGGCGTCGTCATCACCGTCGGCTTCCATCGGCGCGCTCGCGCCCACGTTGGCGCCATAGACGTCGAATTGTTCGACGGCGGCCGATTCTTCTCCGTCGGCCTTCGCGTCGCGCTGTTGGCCGTTGTCGTTGTCGCCGTTGTCGCCGTTGTCGCCGTCGTCGTTGCCATCGTCGCCGTCGTCCGATTCCATCGACGACTCGGATTCGTCGCTCGCCGCGCGCGTCCGCTCGCTGGTACTCGCCGGATCGGCATCGCGCGGGGTGTCGGGCTCCTCGGCAGCGGCCGCCGCGTTGCCGTCATCGTCAACATCAGACGGCCCGCCCACGTCCGTCATGTCGGGTTCGGCCGGTTCCTCCTCCGCCGAGACGTTGGGAGACAAGGTCGTATCGGCGTCATCTCCGTAATAGCCGTTATAACTGGAATCGGTTGCTACAGAAGCTTCGGCATCGGCGGTCTTCTTGCCGGCGACACGATCAGAATTGTCGTCGCGGTCGTCCTTGGCCATGTCGCTGTCACGCTGTTCCACAGCGTTCTCGGATAAATCGGCTTGGTGCAGAACGTCCAGGCAGGGCAACGGAAGCAGCGCCATCTTGTCGCACCCGTCGGCCGCACCATCGCCGGCGGCCAGAGCCACCGTGACTCGAGCCAGAACCGTCAGCACCAACAGCAAGGCAAGGCGAGAGCACTTCATGTTCCAAGTTCCTCCGCAGAAAAACGGCCATCGTGTTGAGAGTGACTCGTTAGAGATATCGGAGTGAATGATTTGGGGCCATTAGGCAAAGGGGGCATACTTGGTTGGCTATTTAATTTAAGCGGTGCAGCGAAAGTCTCCCGCCCCACTGGCGCGGCGTTCCCGTCCTGCAACCGATGGCGAAATTGCCGGTTCTCCGCGTGAAACTGCAACGGTTTTACGTGTGTCCGCTGGTAAGCTTTGAGATTTGCTGCGGGAATGTGGATCAGACCGCCACCGCCCGCAAAGTCGAATTTCCCTAGCCGGGTTTCTGCGAAAAATGGCGGTGCGCCGGCGGACAAAGGACCGGGTGGTGGAAGAAACTTGCCGGAGCTTGCAAAAGAGCCTCGCGCGACCCGGTGCGGGTGATGGCTTGTCCCCCTCGTCGCCGAAGACGATCTCGAATTTCTTGGGGACCGCGGTTATACTCCGGAGTCTTCCCACGCGGAACTATCGAGGATACCACTTGCCATGAAAAGGACGGTTTTCCTTTGTGTCTTCTCGGCGTTGACGGGCGGACTCGCGGCAATCGCCTTGCACGATGCACCGCCCGTCGAAAGCCGGTCGGTGGCGCAGGAACCGGCGCCTTGGCCGGTCCCGCGGGGCGTTCCAAACCCACCAGTCCCCGCTCCGGCGAACACGCCGGCCGACCTGTCCGCCGCCGCGCCCGGCGCCGTCTCGGCCCTCGACGGGCTGACGCCCGATGAGCGTGTCAACGTGCTCGTCTATCAGGAGGTCAACCGCAGCGTCGTGAACATCAACACCGAAGGATTCTCCGGCGATCACTTCTTGATGTTCGAGATCGAATCGAAGGGCGAAGGCAGCGGGATCGTGATCGATCGCACCGGCCATGTGCTGACCAATTTCCACGTTGTCCACGGGGCTCGCGACATTCAAGTCACGCTCTATGACGGCAAGACCTATCCGGCCAAGCTGGTGGGCAGCGATCCGGATACCGACGTGGCGGTCCTCAAGATCGACGCGCCCGCCGACTCGCTGTTTCCGGTGGTGTTCGGCAGTTCGACGAACCTGCTGGTGGGGCAGCGCGTCTTTGTCATCGGCAACCCTTTCGGCTTTGAGCGCACATTGACGACCGGCATCATTTCCAGCTTAGACCGCTCGCTGCCGTCCCGCCGCGGGCGGCGCGACATCAAGTCGATCATCCAGATCGACGCCGCCGTGAACCCGGGCAACTCGGGAGGGCCGCTGTTGGATACCCACGCCCGCCTGATCGGCATGAATACGGCCATCGCCAGCAAGACGGGCGAGAACACGGGCGTCGGCTTTGCCATTCCCGTCAACACCATCGCGCGGGTCGTTCCCCAATTGATCCAAAACGGCCGCGTGCGCCGGCCGGAAACGGGCATCGCGCGGGTCTATCAAACGGAGCGCGGGCTGTTGGTCCTGAATCTCATCCGCGGCGGCCCCGCCGAGTGCGCCGGCCTGCAAGTGCCGCGCATCAAGAAAGAGCAAAAACGCCAAGGACCGTTCGTCGTCGAGTATCAAACGCCCGATCTTGCCGCCGCCGACATGATCGTGGGCGTTGACGGCCGGCCGACAAAAACGGTCGATGAGTTCCTCGACGCCGTCGAGGCCAAGCAACCCGGCGATCAAGCGGTGCTCACGGTAATCCGCGCGGGCCAGAGGGTGCAGGTGCCGTTGCGGCTGGAAACAGCCGAGTAGCCGCCCCTTGCCGGCTATCCTTGCGCTCGCACGTTCGCGTTGGGCGGTTCCGCGGCGGCCTCGCGCTGGCATCCGTTCTTCAGCAGTGCCGCAACGACTACGATCAGCAGCAACAACAACAGTCCGCCCAACACGGCCCACAAGGCCGTCGGCGGCGTCCGTTTCCGCGGTCTGGGCGCCAGGGGGACCGACCAGCCGGGCCCCCGCCCCTGATCCATCAAATCCAGCAGCGAGGCGGCCGTCAGCGGCGGCGGCGTTGCCCCGCCAGACGCCGTGGGGACCGCGATGAAGTGGCCGCACGCAGGGCAATCCATGCCTTTGCCGGACAGGCTGTCGGGCAGCGAACACGAATTCTTGCAGTGACTACAGACGACACGTATGGCCATGACAGTTCCCGGCCTCAGCAGCAAACTTCCGCCGCCACGATTATAGCCGCCGGGCCGAAAAATGCGAGACTCGCGACAGCCTTTAATTGGCGACGATAGCCTCTTGCCTCGCCTCGGCCCGAATCTACGAAATACGATTCGGGCGCAATGATCGGCAGCGTGCGAAGAAAGTCGGCGTGCCAGTCAGGTGTTGGTCTTCGAGAACGACGCTTGATGGGAGCGATCATGGGCAACCTCCAAAAGCTAAGGCCGGCCGTGTCGGGAAACACGAACCGCCCCGCGCGCCACAGAAGATGAAACGCTTGTTGACGGGCTGAGCCGTCCGGCGATTTATGATCTGAACGGCAGGCATGGCTACCGCGGTTCGAAAGAGTCAGGCATCGTTCCAGGAGGTCTTGGGACGATTTCGGGCGAGGGAAGCAAAACCGCTTCGGTTCACCCCATCCGCAGCGGGGTGGCGGCCAATGCGTCGCATTGTTAAAATGTCGGTGTTTCGTTATCGGTATCCATGCAGACCGTACCTCGGGATATATTTCCACACCAGGAATCAGGAGGCCGACTGGCCCACGTGTGGGATCGAATGCCAAGTCGATGACAGTCACGGCGACTGGCGACGGTCGGGCAGCCTGTATGGCGTCAAGAACCTCTCGCGGGGGCCGGAAACGCCGCCTGCGAAGAACAAGGAAATGGTCACCATTTTGCCGAAGCCGCCGGTCACGGACAACGTCTGGTACACCCAAGAGGTCATCTACCAGGCCGGGCTTGTGACGGTCAAGCTCGGGCACCTACTAGCGCATGGTCTGGCATTCAGTAGGATTACGTCGTATGTCTCTCAATCCAACCGGCTTCGACAAATTCATCGTGCGCGTTCGAGAGTCTGAGTTGTCCTTGCCTCAGATCGAGGTACTGGCGACGGAGATCCTGGCCGTTAGTACCAAAGAGGCCGCTTCGGCACTGTTTAGTGTCTTCGTCCATGAGCCGGGAGAAACTGTCACAACAAATCTGCTCGGCCTGTTTCGTGAGCTGGCGATTCGATCTCCTGCATGGGCGCGAGTGCTGCAAAAGAGCATTACCAAGAGGGGACGATGTCCAAGACCTCTTGTTTCGAGAGTCCGCGGAGTACTGGCGGAAGAAAACGAAAGGCTAGCGAAAGAAGTCCGCTCAGTTCGAGACCTGCTCGCGGACTTCGAGACTACCGCCGAGCCGATTGTTAGTGAGCAGGTAAAACACAGTTGGGTCAGTGGAGTCTTGATTGAGCCAAAGACGCAATGGTTTCGATCGGGAAAGACACGTGCCACAGTTCCCGTTACGAAAGAACTGTCTGACATCCGACGAATGGAAGCAATGGCTTCCGTCATCGCCGACCTAACACCTAAACCTGATGAACTCTGTCTAGATTTTTCGGACGTCGAACACGTGTATGCTGTTGGTTTGGCTGCTCTCAAGGCTTGGTGCGAAAAAATGGAGATCATCCCAATAATCATCAATGCATCGGATACAACATTCAAGTATCTTGACACAATTGGGTTCACTAGAGTGTCCGAACGACGTGCTTCTCAACCTGCCCAGTCAGAACCATATTATGCCATGGCGATTGAACGCATCGTCGCGGGCAGCCAGCCGGAGAGCGTCGCCAACAAGATCGTGAACATCGTCGATCACCACATGCACTTGTCTCGCAAGAACCGTAGTGGCCTGATTGTCGTTTTTGCGGAGCTTGTCGAAAACATTCAGCGACATGCTGGTATCTCCTCGCCCGCCTTCGCCTGCGCAAGTGTACCCGCAGAGGCGAAAGTTGACAATTTGCATTGTCGATACAGGAATTGGGATTCGCGAGTCCATTATATCCTCCTCCAACAAAGCACTAATACAACGCGTGGAGGAAAGTGAATCAGCGTTGCGTTTGGCGTGTGCGCCTTTGATTACGAGCAAACCAGACAAACACTCGGGATACGGGCTCTACGTCGCCAGCGAACTGATCGTACGTAACGGCGGCACCTTTCGAATATTCTCTGGAAACGAAATATTTACATGTTACCGCAAACGCTGGCAGCGAAAAGAACACGTGGCTTCCCTTGCCAATGGTTGGAATGGAACTTGGATTGCTATGATTGTTGATCTTGATGCGTTGCTCCTAGTGGAAGACGTATACAGCATTCTGCCGCCTATTCAAGGCGTGCAATTACAGGACTTTTTTTGATATGGCCGAATCAACTACTCACGCGGGCTCGCTCAAGATGAGCGACTTTGGTCAACTGCTGGTCACAAGGGATCAAGGCGAACCCGTACGCACTCGCCTCATGCAATTGGTTCAAGAGCACGGATATGTCGATGTGATGCTCGACGGAGTGGAGGCTTATACACCATCATTTATTGATGAAGTACTGGGCAAGTGCATTTTGGCGGTCGGTGTAGACAACTTTCGCACAGCCGTACACCTGGTTGCCACGGCCCCCGAGGTTCGCAAACTCGTAAACCTGGTATTGAGCAACCGTGTCGGCAGCCAGTTGCGATGATCCGGCCCATTGGTACATTGTTCCCTGTACACGCGGGAATGAACCGATTTCTTCGCCAACCGGCCAAGGCGATGGGGACGGAGAGTCGCATATCAATCCCTCCCTACCCGAAATGGGTAAAGTTGCCGCTATCGTACTACGCGTTGCTCGAAGTGCTCAAGGGGCCGTGGAGTTCCAGCCCTTACCGGCGACGCATCGGGGGCAAATTGCCCGCACGCGGCGCAAGGCGCCGGTAGCGGCGCAATTCGACCAGCACCGCGGCAATGTCGGCAGGCAACGGCGCTTCGATTTCCATCGCTTCGCCGCTGGCCGGATGCAGGAACCGCAACCGGCGCGCGTGCAATGCCTGCCGTTGGAGCACGATTGTCGTGTCGGCCGGATCGTGCCGAATCTCTCCGCGCGTGATTTCGCGTCGCCCGCCGTACTGCCGGTCGCAGAGCACGGGGCAGCCGATGTGATGGAGGTGAACCCGAAGCTGGTGCGTCCGGCCCGTCTTCGGCAACAGCCGTACCGTAGCGAAGCCGTCGAAGCGTTCGAGAACCTCGTAGAACGTCTGGGCCGGCCGGCTTTCGTTCGAGTCGCGGCCAGTGGCCATTTTCTCGCGGGCGTGGGGGTGGAATCCGATCGGGCAGTCAACAATGTCGCGATCGCGCTGCGGGCAGCCGGAAACCACCGCGAAATACTCCTTCTCAATCGAGCGGGACGCAAACTGCTTCGCCAACTTGCTGTGGGCCGGATCGTTGCGGGCGACCAAAATCACGCCGCTGGTGTCGCGGTCGAGGCGGTGGACGATGCCCGGGCGGCTTAGTCCACCGGACGCGCTGAGGGTTGCCCCAAAGTGAAATTGCAGGCGCTGGCCAAGGTGCCCGACCAGTGCCCCCTCGCCGGATGCACGACCATGCCCGGCGGCTTGTTGACGACCACCAGGTGCTCGTCCTGGTAGAGCACCTCCAAGGGGATGTTTTCGGGACGCGGGGCCTGACGAGGGATCTCCGGCAGCACGATCGAAACGCGCTGGCCCGCCTTGAGCCGATAGGCCGGCTTGCCGCCTCGGTCGTCAACCTTCACACCGCCGGCCGAGATCACGCGGCGAAGATGGACGCGGCTGTAGTCGCAAAAATGGCTTGCCAGAAAGGCATCCAATCGGTAGCCGGCTTCCGCGGCATCAACGGTCAACTCAACCGGCTCCAAAGAAAGCGACATCGCAGTACCAAGGCCGAGAGGGGGCCAATCGCCTGGCCGGCGCGTAGACGCAGCAGCAGCCTACTTGCCGGTTTCCTGGGGCGTCTTCTTTTCGTCGGACGGAGCGGCTCCGCCCGACGGCTTCGTTTCCTCCGCGGGCGTCGCACCTTCGGGAGGCTTTGTCTCCTCCGCCTTACTCGGCTCCTGTGCCTTCTCAGCCGCCTTCGGTTCCGGCGTCACAGTCGACGGCGCCGGCGGCCCGTCGTTCGGCAGGGCATTCATATCGAAGGCGGGCTTGCCGCCGGGCGCTGGAGAGAAGGCCGGCTTGGGATCGAACTGGGCAAACCGATCATAGAGAGCCATCGTCGCCGGCTTCTTCAGGTCGTCCAACCGCTGACGTGCCGCGGCGGCGTAAGCGCAGTCGTGCGCGCTGGCCACTTCCTCGTAAAGCTGCTTCGCCTCGGCGATATCTGTCGAGTCGCCCTTGGCTTCCTTTGCCCGCGCCAAGCCGAAATCAGCCCGCTGGACAGCGCCGGCACGTGGCTGTGTTGCCGAACCAGGGTATATGACTCAATGGCCTTGTTCAGTTCATTTTGGGCCTCAGCCTTGTTGACAAACAGAGCGTTGCAACCCTGCGCCAAATGGGCGTCGGCGGAAACCAACGCCGCCATGTCTGCGATGATCGTGCCGGGATGGTTCTCGATCACTTTGGCCAGGTCCTCGGGTTTGCCGCTTTCCAGCGCAGCGCTTAGTTCGTCCCAGGACTGGGCCGTCCGGCTGGCCGCTTCGCGCGACCACCACGTGTACACCGCCACGCCAATGACCGCCACCGTTGCGACCGCAAGGATCAGGTTCTGATAGGGCTTTAGCGTCTCGGCCGTATTGGCCAGCCAGTCGGCCAGTACATTGTGCTGAAGCTCGTGCCGTCGCTCACTTTTCATGGTTTGTATCCCCTTAAGCCAATCGATCTCAATGGGTTGCGAAGCACCGCAGTATAACGGCCCCGGCCAGGGTGGGTCAAGGTCGCAACTGCTCGGGCGAGGCAACGGCGTGCAAGTTGCACTTTGCTGATCGTTCGACTGTTGGTAAACAGAAGGGGGGATATTTTGCTCGGCGATTGGCCGAGTTGGCATAAACCAGGTAAAGGAGGGAGCCAAGGATGGCAATTAACCAGCAGTTGCAGGATCGGATTGAGGCGTTGGCGGCAGAGTTACGAAAGGAACTTTACGGGCCCAAGGGTTATCCGCCATGGGGAACGAAGTTTGTCGAGATGGAGCAACAGACGGGCGAGGTCGGCGATGCGTTGGCCTGTGCGATGCTCTCCCAACAGTTGCAGGGGCAAGCCGAGGCGGACGGTCATCCGGCGGCGGGCGAGTGCGGCGGTTGTGGGGAGCCCATCCTTTTTGAGAAGGTCGCCGGGCGGCTTCTCCAGGCCCGACGAGGAGAGGTCGCTTGGCAGGAGTCCTACGGCCGTTGCAGGCGATGTCGCAGGGCTTTTTTCCCCTCAGTCCCAAGCCTTGGGAATCGCGCCGGATGACACGGTGAGTCCAGGGGTGCTCCGCAAGATGGTCAACGCGGGCAGTCATGCCAGCGGTTTCCAACAGGCCAGCAAGGATTTGAAAGAAGAAGCGGAGTTGGACGTTTCCGATCAACGGATCATGCGGGCCACCAAGCGGATCGGCCAAGAGCGCGTGGCAGAGCGCGATGCCCAAACGAACGTCTGGGCGGAGTTGTCCTTACCCGAGCAGCAGAGAAGTCCACGGGAGCAAATTCCGCAAGTCGCTTGTGTGGAAATGGATGGGGGACGACTCCAAATCCGCAACCGCAAACCCTCGGAAGACGAGCGGCAACGAACGAAGAAGGCGGGGTAGCGTAGTCGCCACTCGGGAAGACGTGCATGCCTTCGGCAAACAGTTGGCTGCGGCCGCCTGGCAACGAGGGTTCGCCGTCGCGTCGCGCAAGGCGTTCGTCGGCGACGGACAAGACGCCAACTGGACGGTGTGGCGCCGCTACTTCTCCCATTACACACCGATCCTGAATTTCATCCACGCCATCTGTTACGTGTTTGCGGGGGCCATGGCGGGGCGTCGCCTGGGCGAGGGTTGGCCGATTTACTGTCAGTGGGCACAATGGGCGTGGAGTGGAGGGCCGAAGCCCTCCTACAACTGGCGGCCGATTGCCTGAGCAAAACCGATCCGCTCACCACCTTCTGGAGGGAAAGGCCCGGCCGCGCTACCGGTCAGCGTCACTACCAGGATGCCGCGTGAACCCGCGCAGTGCACAACTTGCACTCACATGGCTCGGCGGTCATCCCGCCTGAAGCGCGTTGCCAGTCGCAGCTTTCCCCGAGCAATGGGTAGGGCTTTTTCCTATCGTTTGCGTCTTCCAAATTTGGTCGAATGGAAATAGACTTCTGTCTTTACCGAATGCCACTAGTATCGACCGATGGTGCGCCGTGGCGCCGACCGCCTCGCTTGCGAGAATCGCGGCGGAAGAGACGAGCCTATGACCCATCAGAATCAGCCTCGCACCGTGCGTCTTCTGGCAGCCATGTCCGGCGGGGCGGCAATCGGCGTTTTCGCCATCGGCGGGCTGGTGTTCTTAGGCTGGTTCTTCGACATCGCCATCCTGAAGAGCCTCCATCCCAATCTGGTTTCCATGAAGGCCAACACGGCCGTGGCCTTCATATTGACCGGAATCTCGTTGTGGCTGTTGCAGCCGAATCGGGCCCGCTTCCAACCCGGCCGCTTCATCGCCTGCGCGATCGCCGTGATAGTCGCGACGTTAGGATTGCTCACCTTGGCCGAGTACGTGTTCGGGTGCGATTTCGGCATTGATCAACGGCTGTTCACCGAGCCTGCCGGGACGGTGCAGACCACGTCTCCAGGGCGGATGGCGCCCAACACGGCGTTGAATTTTCTCTTGATCGGTCTGTCGCTATTGTTGCTGGATGTGCAGACGCGCCGCGGATTCCGCCCGGCCCGGTATCTGATCGCGTTGGAAGGGATCGTCGCCTTCGTGGCGTTGGCGGGCTATGTCTACAATGCCACGAGCCTTTACGCCCCCAGCGCGGCGGCCAGCGCGATGTCGGTCCCCGCCGTGCTGGCCGGGGTTGTCACGTTCTTCGGCCTGGCGGCGGCTCGTCCGGGGCCGAGACTATTGTCGCTTCTCTCCGGCGATCAGCCCGGCAGCATCATGGCCCGGCGTCTGCTGCTTCCCATCCTCCTGGTTCCGGTCGGCTTGGACCTTCTGCTCTTGGCGGGCCAGCGGGCCGGACTCTACGGCGAAGACACCGTCATGGGGCTCGGCGCCGTGCTGTTGGCGGCGTTTCTCCTCAGCCTGGTGTGGGTGACAGCCGTGTCGTTGAACCGGACCGACGCCACTCGCAGGCGACTGGCGATGGACCTGGAAAGAGCCAAGGACGAGCATCAACTCGTTCTTGACGCTGTGCCGGCCATGATCTTCTACAAGGACAAAGAAAATCGTTTTGTCCGCACGAACCGGGCCTTTGAAGCGGCCATGGGCATGCCGAAAGAGCAATTGGAGGGCAGGTCCCTGTTCGACATCTATCCGCGCCAACAGGCCGCCGCCTTCTGGAGCGACGACAAGGAGGTGATCGCCTCCGGCCGCGCAAAACGCGGCATCATCGAACCGATGGAGACCGGCGGCGGCACCCGGATCGTCCAGACGGACAAGATCCCGTATGTTGACCGGCGCGGCGAAATCGTGGGCATCGTCGGCTTTTGCATCGACGTTACTGAACGCCAGCAGGCCGAGGAGGTGTTGAAAACGGCCCGCGACGAACTGGAAATCCAGGTTCAGCGCCGAACGGCCGAGCTGAAGGAGACGATGGAGTCGCTACGGGTCGAGCGGCAGCGGCTGCGGGACGCGCTGGACCAGTTGCCGGCGTACGTGGTGCTGCTCTCGCCCGACTATCGCGTGCCTTTTGCCAATCGCTTCTTCGAGGAGCGTTTCGGCAAGTCGGAGGGCCGCCGCTGCTACGAGTACCTGTTCCAGCGCACCGAGCCGTGCGAGAAGTGCGAAACCTACAGTGTGCTCAAGACGGGCGCGCCGCACCGCTGGGAGTGGACCGGGCCCGACGGCCGCAACTATGACATCTTCGATTTCCCCTTTACCGATGCCGACGGCTCGCCGCTGATCATGGAGGTGGGGTTGGACATCACGGAGATGAAGAAGGCCCAGGCCGCCGCGCAAGCGGAACGGCAGCGGCTCTTCGACGTGCTGGAGACGCTGCCGCCGATGGTCTGCCTGCTGACCTCCGATTATCACGTCGCCTTCGCCAATCGCAGTTTCCGCGACAAGTTCGGCGAGTCGCATGGCCGGCGCTGCTATGAATACTGTTTCGGTCGCAGCGAGCCGTGCGCAGTTCTGCGAAACGTACAACGTGCTTAAGACCGGCCGGCCGCACCATTGGGAAGCGACCGGGCCGGACGGCGGCGTGATCGACGTGCACAACTTCCCCTTCACCGACGTAGACGGTTCGCCGATGATCCTGGAAATGGACCTCGACATCACCGCCCGCCGAAGGTCGGAAGCGGAACTGGAAAAGCACCGCCACCACCTGGAAGAGTTAGTGCAAGAGCGCACGGGGCAATGGGAAGCGGCCAACGCCCAGCTTCAGGCGGAAATCGCCCAGCGCGAGCGGGCCGCCAAGGAACTGAGCGCCAGCAACGAGGAGTTGGCGCGATTCAATCGGGCGATGGTCGATCGCGAGTTGCGGATGATCGAACTGAAGAAGCAGGTGAACGAACTGTGCGTCCAGCACGGTCAGCCGCCGCCCTATGCTCTGGACTTCGACAAGGGGCAGCCCTAACGCATCCGAGATCGGCAACATGTTTGAGAAGCGGCTGTTATTCGGACTGACCGAGGATCAGGAGGATCGCTACCGCAGCGCCAGCCTTCCTGCCGATCTCGCACAGGCCCGGACCAGCATCGGGTTGCTGCTGCTGGTCGTGGTGGCTTTCACGGTCAACGACTACGGTTTCTTCGGTCTCACCCGGCCGTTCTACGCGCTTCAGGCGGCGCGGCTGGTGATGATCGTTTGGACCATTCTGCTGCTGCGGGGCTTGCGCGGGCTGACGAGCTACCGCGCCTACGATCGAAGGGAATTCGCGTGGGGGCTGATGGTCGCGATCTTCACCATCGCCGTTGCGGCGACGCGGCCGCAGGCCTTCGTCGGCCACGGCATTGCCGTGGTCCTTGGCGTGTTCATCACGTTCCTGGCCATTCCCAATCGGTTCGTTAACCAACTCATCCTGTGCCTGATCTACATCGCGGGCGAGGCGGCGGTGGTCGCGCCGATCGTGGCGACTTCGCCGCAGGCTTTCTGCACGGTGCTATTGAGCCTGCTGGCGGCCGGCGCGATGGCCGGCGCCTGCGGCTGGCAGCTTCAGTCCGGGCGGAGGCGCGAGTTTCTCGCCCGCGAGGCCGAGCGGAAGGCCGAGGCGGAAGCCGAACAGCGGCTTGCCGAGCGCCGAACGTCCGACCAGCAGCTTCTGGCAACGCTGGAGAGCATCGGCGATGCCTTCTTCGCCTGCAACGCGCAGTGGCGTTTCGTCTACGTCAACGCGCCGGCCGAGCGCATTCTCGGCATCCGCCGCGACGACGTGCTCGGCAAGAGCCACTGGGACGTGTTCCCTCTAACGCTGGGCACCGACCTGGAGAGCGAATATCGCCGCGCCGCGGCCGGAGAGGCCAGGGATTTCGAGAATTTCTACCAGCCTTGGGGCCGGTGGTTCCACAACCGCTGTTTCCCGCGGCCCGGTGGCGGCATGTCCGTCTATTTTGAGGACATTACCGCTCGCAAGCAGGCCGAGGAGCGGTCCCGTCACTCCACGGCCGACCTCCAGGCCACCAACGCCTCGCTTGTCGAATCGCGCCGCGCCGCGCTGAACTTGATGGAAGACGCCCTGGCCGAACGCCAACGGGCCGAACAAGCCAAGGCCGAGGTGCTCCATGAGATCGCCGAGCGCCGGCAGGCCGAGGAGACGCTGGCAAAAGAGCGAGCCAACCTTCAGGCCGTCTTCGACGTGGTGAACGTCGGCATGTTGGTCATCGGCGAGGATGGCGTCGTCCAACGGGTCAACGACACCGTTCCTCGCTGGCTGGGACGCGAGGTGTCGGTCTGCGGCGAGCATCAGCCGGGCGATCTTCTCGGCTGCGTCCATGCCCTCAGCGATCCGGCCGGCTGTGGGCGGACGCACCACTGCGCTGACTGCCCCATCCGCCGCACGTTCGAATCGGTGTTGCAATCCGGCCAGCCTCTGCATGACGTCGAGGCGGATGCGGCCCTCAGGGTCAACGGAAGCGAGGTCCATCTGTCGCTGGAAGTCAGCGCCGATCCTCTGCTCTTGGACGGCAAGCGGCACGTGATCCTGGCGATGAACAACGTCACGGCGCGGAAGCGGGCGGAGGAACAGGCGGCCGCCTTGGCCACATTCCCGGAACTCAACCCGAATCCCATCGTCGAGGCGGACCTGGAAGGGAATGTCCATTACCTCAACCCGGTTGCCGAAACGATGTTCCCGGACTTACGCAACCAGGCGATCGGCCATCCCTGGCTTGCGGATTGGGAAACGGTGGTTGGCGATCTGCGCCGGAGCGAAACAAAGTGCATCATCCGGGAAGTCGCGGTCGGCGATCGCTGGTACCAGCAGATGATCCACTACGTGGAGCCGACCGGGCGGGTCCGCATCTATTGCCTCGACACCACCGAACGCAAGCGGTACGAACAACGGCTGGCCAGGCTCAATCACGACCTCACCGCCTTGAACCGGACGCTCAAGGCCCTTCGCCAGAGCGGCCAGGCGATGGTCCGCGCCGTTCAACGAATCCGCATACCTCGAAGAAGTCTGCAAGGTGGTTGTGGAAGACTGCGGCCACGCGATGGTGTGGGTCGGCTATGCCGAGGACGACGAGAACAAAAGCGTGCGGCCGGTCGCCTGTTCGGGCTTCGAGGAAGGATATCTCGACACCCTCCGGCTTACCTGGGCCGATGCCGACCGTGGCCGCGGGCCCACGGGCACGGCGATCCGGACCGCCCAGCCGTGCTCTTGCCGGAACATGCTGACCGATCCCCGCTTCGCGCCCTGCGCGAGGAGGCCCTGCGCCGCGGCTACGCCTCGTCGCTGGCCCTGCCATTGCTGGCCGATGGCAAGGCCTTCGGCGCCATCACCATCTACGCCGCCGAGCCCGACGCCTTCCTCGACGAAGAGGTCGCGCTGTTGGCGCAATTGGCCGAGGACCTGGCTTACGGCGTGCATACGATCCGGTTGCGCAACGCCCGCGCACAGGCCGAACAGTCGTTACAGCGGCAAGCGGCGCTGATCGACCTGAGCCCCGACGCCATTATCGTGCGGAAAGCGGACGGCGAGATCACCTTCTGGAGCCACGGCGCGGAAATGCTCTACGGCTGGACGAAGGAGCAGGCCCTCGGCCGGCGCACCGACGAGCTCATCCGGCCGCTGATGCCGGAACCGGCAAAGCGGATCATCGCCGAATTGAAGCGCACCGGCCGCTGGACGGGCGATATCGGCCACCACACCAAGGACGGGCGAACCGTAACCGTGCAAAGCTGGTGGCTCGTCCAGGTCGATCCCCAGGGCGAAATCGCCGAAATCCTCGAATCCAACGTCGATGTTACCGATCGCAAAGAGTGGGAAACTGCCCTGGAGCACAGCGTCCAACGCTTCAGCCTCTTGGCCCAATCAGCCGAGACGCTCCTCCACACCGACCAGCCGCAGCAGGTCGTTCAACGAGCTCTGCCGCAACGTGCTGCAGCACCTCGACTGCCACGTGTTTTTCAACTTCATGGTCGACGAGGGCGCGGGCCGGCTGCATTTGAACGCCTGCGCCGGCATTCCGCCGGAGGAGGTCCGCCGCATCGAGTGGCTGGACTATGGCACGGCGATCTGCGGCTGTGCGGCCCGCGACCGCGAGCGGATTGTCGCCGAGTGCATCCCCACCACGCCCGATCCGCGCACCGAGCTGGTCAAGTCGTTCGGTGTGAAGGCCTACGCTTGCCATCCCCTCTTTGGGCCGGGCGGCAAGGTGCTGGGCACTCTCTCCTTCGGCACGCGCAGCCGCGAAACCTTCAGCGAGGCCGACCTGTCGCTGATGAAAGCCGTCACCGACCAGGTGGCCAGCGCCTTGGTCCACCTCCAGGTGCGCCAGGCGATCCAGCGCACCGCCGAGGACCTGGCCCGCTCGAACGAGGACCTGAGCCAATTCGCTTACGTGGCCTCGCACGACTTGCAAGAGCCCCTACGGATGGTTTCCAGCTTCGTGCAACTGCTGAAGAAGAAGTATGGCGACCGCTTGGACGCCGAGGCGGACCAGTTCATCGGTTTCGCCGTCGAAGGCGCCTCGCGGATGCAGACCTTGATCAACGACCTGCTGGCCTACTCGCGCCTCGGCACCCGCGGCCGCGAGTTGGGGCCGACCGACTCGGGCATCGCGCTGGCCAACGCGCTGGCCAATCTCGGCGCCGCCATCCACGAGACGGCGGCCGAAATCACCCACGGCCAACTGCCCACCGTCCGCGCCGACGGCACCCAGTTGGCCCAAGTCTTCCAGAATCTGGTCGGCAACGCGATCAAGTTCCGCGGCGCGGCGACTCCCAAAATCCACGTTGACGTCCGGCGGGAGAAGGACCATTGGCTCTTCTCGGTGCGCGACAACGGCATCGGCATCGCGCCGGAGTTTCGCGATCGCATCTTTTTGATCTTCCAACGATTGCACGTTCGGCATAAATACCCCGGCACAGGCATCGGCCTGGCCGTCTGCAAGAAAATCGTGGAACGCCACGGCGGACAAATTTGGGTCGAATCGGAAGCCGGCGACGGCGCCACCTTTTATTTCACCATTCCCGCATGAGGACCCGGCATAATGGCAACCCCCATTCAGATCCTTCTGGTCGAAGACAACGACGGCGACGTGTTCCTGACGATGGAGGCCCTCAAAGAGGCTAAGATCGCCAACTCGGTCCACGTCGTCCACGACGGCATCGAGGCCATGGAGTTTCTCCGCCGCGAGGAGAAGTATGCCGACGCGCCCCGGCCCGACCTCGTCCTTTTGGACCTGAACCTTCCGCGCAAAGACGGCCGCGAGGTGCTGGCGGATGTGAAATCCGACCCTGCCCTGCGCACGATCCCCGTGGTGGTCCTCAGCAGCTCCAGCGCCGAGCAGGACGTGCTTCAGAGCTACGACCTCCACGCCAACTGTTACATCGTCAAGCCGGTCGATTTTCACGGACTGATGCATGTCGTCAAGTCGATCCAGGATTTTTGGGTAGCGGTCGTGAAGCTTCCCAGCCGACCCGCTGCGCAGACGCCATGAGCAGCACAAGCCGCGACCTGAGCCACATCCGCTTTGAGGGAACTCCGCCGAACCGGCCGCGCCTTGTGCATGCGCCGCGCCACATCGGCGGGCAGTTGCCGCCGGTTTGCCCGCCGAAGACGGCCTCGACGACTTTGTTTTCTGGGCGTTGGGACGCGCGGGCCTCGATGCCACGGCGTATCGCCGGCCGGCGCGGTGTCGCCGCGTGCCGGCCTGCCTGAGGGCTTTGAAGGTCCGTTCCGCGCTTGCGGCCCGCCGGCTCGTCGAGCGACAGCCGCGCCTGGCAGCCACGATCGCCGATTCGTTGCTGATCGGCGCGACCGAGTTCTTCCGCGAGCCCGACGTGTTCCAATCGCTGGCCACCCAAGTCCTGCCGGCGCTGGCGTCGCTGGGCCGGCCGCTGCGAATCTGGAGCGCCGCGTGTTCCACCGGGGCCGAACTTTATAGCGTGGCCATCCTTCTGGCCGAGGCCCGCTTGCTGGAGCGGAGCTTCCTGTTGGGCACCGACTGCCGCAGCGACGCGATCGATCGCGCCAAACAGGCGCTCTACGATCCGATCGCGCTCAGACTGGTCGAGTCGGCAGAGGCGCATTTCGAAGTCGTCGGCTGGCGTCACAGGCCGGTCGCAGCCCTCCGCGACTGCGTCCACTGGAAGGTGGCCGATCTCTTGGCGCGGGTGGAGGACGGTCCGTGGGACATCATTTTGTGGCGGAACGCGGCCATCTACCTTACGCCCGAGGCCGCCGAAGGCGTCTGGCGGCGGCTGGCGGCGGTGCTCGCGCCCGGGGGCGTGCTCGTGGCCGGCAAGGCTGAGCGTCCGCCCGCTCAGGCCGGGCTGAGAAACGTCGCGCGGTGCATCTATCGGAGGTCCGCATGAGCACGGGAACCAAGATCGGCGCCGCCTTCATTGTGTCGCTCCTGATTATCTTCGCGGTGGGCACCACCGCCTACGTGAGCACGCAGCGGCTGGTGGAAGCGAACCGGTGGGTGACCCATACTCACGAGGTTATTGAGAAGCTGGAACATGTTCTCTCGATCCTCACGGACGCGGAAACGGGCCAGCGCGGCTTCATTCTGACCGGCGAGGACCGCTTTCTGGAGCCCTACAATGGGGCCACCGGCCGGGTCGATCACGCCATCGACGCCTTGGCTGCTCTAACTATTGACAATCCGGCCCAACAGACAAGCCTCAAGCAGCTCCGCCGTCTCGCCGACGCCAAGCTTGCCGGACTCCGGGAGACGATCCAACTGCGGCGGGACTCGGGCCTCGATGCGGCCCTGTCCGTCGTGAAGACCGGCCAAGGCAAGAAAGTGATGGACGATCTTCGCGGCGTGATCGCGGAGATGGAGCAGCGGGAAAAGCAATTGCTGGATGAACGGAACGCCGTGGCCGACGCCGATGCGGAGCGCACCATTTGGTCGACCGTCCTATGGGTGCCCCTGGCGCTCAGCGTACTGGCTATTGCGGCCGTCGCGATGATGCACAGGGTGCCGTTGGGCGGTTCCGCGTCGCCCGCTGGCCCGTCGGACGGCAAGCGGGCGGCCATCGCCGTTCGTTACGGTTTTGCGATCGTCGCGGTAGCCGCCGCCGCCGGGGCGCGCCAGTGGCTGACAAGTTCGTTCGGCGAGCTGCCCCTTTTTCTTACGTTCTACCCGGCCGTCCTCCTGGTGGCGACGATCGCCGGCGGCGGGCCCGGCATTCTCGCCACCCTGCTCTCGGCGTTGGCGGCCGACTATTGGTTCATCGCGCCCTACGGGAGTTTTAGCATCGAGCGGCCCAACGACGCTTTGGCCCTCGGCGTCTTCGCCGGCACGAACCTGTTTTTGTCGGTCTTCGCCGAGCGGCTCCGCCGCGCCCGCTGGGCCGAAGCGGTCGCCGGCGCCCAGCGGCAGCAGTTGCACGAATTGTCGCGACTCAACGAGGAACTCTCCCAGCAATCGGAAGAACTTTCGCAGCAAGCGGAGGAGCTTTCCCACCAGAACGAGGAACTCCAGTCGCAGTCGGAAGAGATTCAGACGCTCAACACAGAGCTGGCCGGCCGGGAGAAGCTGCTCCAGAGGCTCCTCGATTCGGCCCGTATGGCCATCGACGAGCAGACGGTGATCCGCGACATCTGCGTCGCCTCGCTGGAGATGTTCGGTCCGGCAGCTTCTGCCGTTGCCGTGTTCGAGAAGCAGGGTGAAGGACTGACGCTGCGGGCCCAGGCGGGACTGGGAAGGGACGGCGCCGACTTTTCGTCGCGGTCCTTGGAGAACAGCTTTGCCGCGGTGGTCATGGCGGAGAACCGGACGGCTGCCTTGGCCGACGCATCGCTGCGTCCCGACATTTCGCTGCTCCAAGCCCCCGGCGAGCCGCCCTTCGCGGCCGTCTTGGCCTCGCCGCTTCGCGCCGAGGGCCAGCCCTTCGGCGTCGTGGCGGTCTACAGCCGCCAGAAACAGGAGTGGAACGCGTTCCAATTCGGTTTGGGCGACTGGCTGGCCGCCCAGTGCGCCCGCACTTTGCAGACTTTGCGGCTGCAAGAGCACACGCGGCGGCAGGCCGCGCTCATCGATCTGAGTCCCGACGCCATCGTCACCCGCCGCCTCGACGGCACGATCACTTTCTGGAGCCGCGGCGCCGAAGCGCTCTTCGGCTGGACCAAGGAGGAGGCCCTGGGCCGGCGGACGCACGACTTGCTCCAGACGCAGTTCCCCGAACCGCTCGCGCAAATTGTCGAAACCCTGAAGCGGATGGGCCGCTGGTCCGGCGATCTGGTGCAGCGCACCGAAAGACGGGCGCGGGGTCGCCGTGCAAAGCTTTTGGATGGCTCAACTCGACGCACAGGGCGAAATGGCCGAGCTGCTCGAATCGAATGTCAACATCACCCACCGCAAGCAGGCCGAGGAGGCGCTTCGCCAGACGGCCGAAGACCTCGCCCGCTCCAACCGCGACCTGGAGCAATTCGCCTACGTCGCCTCGCACGACCTCCAGGAGCCGCTGCGCGTGGTGACCGGCTTCGTGCAACTGCTGGAGCAGCACTGCAAGGGCCAGCTCGACGAAAAGGCCCACAGCTTCATCGAGTACGCCGTGGACGGCGCCAAGCGAATGCAGACCTTGATCGCCGACCTGTTGAGTTACTCGCGGGTCGGCAGCCGTCACCGGGAGCCCCGTCCGACCGACATGGGCGTGGTGCTGCGCAGCGCGCTGAGCAACCTGAGCGCCAGCATTGCGGATTCCGCCGCCGAAATCACCCACGGCGAGCTGCCGACGGTTCCCGGCGACGACACGCAACTGGTGCAGCTCTTCCAGAACCTGGTCGGCAACGCGATCAAGTTCCGCGGCGAAGAAACGCCGAGAATTCACGTCGATGCCCGGCGCGAGAAGGACCACTGGCTCTTCTCCGTCCGCGACAACGGCATCGGCATCGATCCCGAGTTCCACGACCGCATCTTCCTGATCTTCCAACGCCTGCACGGCCGCAAGCAATATCCGGGCACGGGCATCGGCCTGGCGATCTGCAAGAGGATCGTCGAACACCACGGCGGGCGGATTTGGGTCGAGTCGCAACCGAGACAGGGAACCACTTTCTGCTTTACGCTCCCGGCGTAAGGAGACGCCTAGGCGTTCACGGGGACTGTCCCCTTCAGCCCGCCCACAAGCGACTCATACACGGCCCGGTTGACCGCGTAGCATTCGCAACTGATGCGTTCCAATCCGCGCCGATTGAGAATCCTGACGACGCCTCGCCGATATCCGATGAACCCCGCCGCCCGAAGCGTCCGGGCCACCAGCGTCACCGTCTGGCGGCGAACGCCCATCGCCTGGGCGAGAGACTCGTGAGTCAGCGGAAACTCGTCTCTTCCGACCCGGTCGTGAACCATCAGCAGCGACCGGCACATCCGTTCCTCAACGGAGTGTGTCGTGGTGCACGCCACCGTCTGGTGCATGCATTGCAGGCGGTAGGCGGCGTAGCGCCTCAAGACCTGGTCGAGATGGCCGCCTGGCCGCGCGGCCTCCAAAAACGCCTCAACCGGTGCGCGGAGGGCCGCCCCCGGCACCTGGCAGACCGCCAAACCCGGGCTGACGCCAACCCCAAGGGCCACATGCAAGCCCAGCATGCCCTCATTGCCGACCGTGGCCGCCTCAATGCGTTGGCCATTGTCCAAGGTGACGACGTGCGAATACACGACACTTATGGGAAAGTAGACGTGGCAGGTCGGCGTGGTCACTGCGTAGATGATCTCACCCGGCCGTGCATTTTCCGACTTTTCCAGAAACGACAGCCGCCGGCTCACGTCCTTCGGAAGGCTGTCGATTAGCCGGTTTCCAGTCCGGCACGTTGCTGCGTCCGGCACCATAAGTCGCCTGCTCTTTTAGGGGAAATCCTCACTTCCCAAACGGCTGCGTCCTTATTTTACGCACCCGATCCTGTAAAAAAGATCGACAAGTTCCTTAGGTCATCTAGCGGACAGACGCCACGCAATTGGGGTGGTAAACTGTACGAATCGTCTGCGGCTCCTCGCGCGGATTCGTCGCCCACGCGGCCTGCGAGAAGGGAGACGATTGGCCGAGGGGGCAGCAGGAGTTTGCAGCGATTCGCGACCGGGCTGGTAGGCTGCCGGTCGTAAGTCCGGCGCCTTCCCGAAAAAGGGAAATCATGGACGTAATGCCGATTCAAATTCTGGTGGTCGAAGACAGCGAAGCCGACATCGTATTGATGACGGAATCACTCAAGGCGGCGAAGATTGCCAACGCCCTCCACGTCGTCCAAGACGGCGTCGAGGCCCTGAAGTTCCTGCGCCGCGAGGGTCGGCACGCTGACGCCCCTCAGCCCGACCTGATCTTGTTGGACTTGAATCTGCCCGGCAGGGACGGACGTGAGGTGCTGGCGGATATCAAGTCCGATCCCAAGCTGATGCACATTCCAGTCGTCATCTTGACCAGTTCGCAAGCGGAGCAGGATGTGCTGAAGAGTTACGCCCTGCATGCCAATTGCTACGTCGTGAAACCGATGGACCTCCATGCCTTAATGGAGGTTGTCAAGTCGATCACGACCTTCTGGGTGACGATCGTAAGACTGCCTCCGTCGGCAAGTTCATAGGTCTCGCCGCGCACTGCCATGGCGAGACGGCGGGGGCCACTCCCACTACGATCGGGGCGTTTTGGCCACGCCCTGGAGAATCTCGAGCGCCGCGCTCCACGTCGCCGGCCGACACGTCGAGGTGCGTAACGGCACGGAGTGTGGCCGGTCCCGTGGCGGCGATCAGCAGCCCGCGCGCGCCCAATTGCCGCGGAGAATTCGGCAGCGCTGCCCCATCGCGGGTTGATGCGGAAGAACACCATGTTGGTGTCGATCGTCTCCGAGCACACTTCGAGTCGGTCGATCTGGCGAATGCCGTCGGCCAGCCGCCGGGCGTTGACGTGGTCTTCGGCCAATCGGTTGAACGTGGTGATCGAGCGCGTAGAGCGCGGCGGCGGCCAGCACGCCCGACTGCCGCATGCCCCCGCCGAACACCTTGCGATGGCGAAGCCCGTCGGCCACCAGATCGCGAGGCCCGGCCAGCACCGATCCGACCGGGGCGCCCAGTCCCTTGCTGAAGCACAGGCTGACAGAGTCGAAATGCCGAGTCCAGCGGGGAGCGGCGATGCCGGTGGCCGCCACGGCGTTCAAGAGCCGGGCGCCGTCGAGATGGCTTCGCAATCCGTTCTGCCGGGCCCAGCCGCAAATCGCCTCGACCGTATCATAGGGCTGGATCCGCCCGCCGCCGCGGTTATGCGTATTCTCGATGGTCACCAGCCGCGTCCGCACGAAATGCGGATTGTCGGGCCGCGCCAGCCCGGTCAGTTGTTCCAGCCGCATGACGCCGGACTCGCCGGCCACCGGTTGGACGGCCACGTTGTTGATTTGGGCGTATCCGCCTTGCTCGTAATTGTAGATGTGGCAGCCGGCCTCGCAGATCATCTCGTCGCCCGGCCGGCAATGGAGCCGCACGGCAATCAGGTTCGCCATCGTGCCGCTGGGCACGAACAGGGCCGCCTCTTTGCCGAGCAATTCGGCCGCCCGGCTTTGCAGCCGCAAGACGCTCGGATCGTCGCCGAACACGTCGTCACCCACCTCGGCGGCGGCCATCGCCGCGCGCATTCCAGGGGTCGGCCGGGTCACCGTATCGCTGCGAAAATCCAGCACTCGTTCGGGCATGGGTGGGCTTCCCTCGGCGTCCGCCTAGCGAAGAAGCCCATTATCCCCAACGTCGCCGCAGCCGGCAAGGCGGCAGGTCTTCCGATAGTGTCCTAATTTGTACTAATGGGGGGAAAGCTCAGAGCCTTTCACAGAGGGCAAGCAGATACCAACTGACCCCGACGCCGCTGGCCGGCATCGGGCCATACCAGCGGTTTGCAAATTCCTCGCACGGCCGAATGATGGAAGCGATGGCTGGAAAGAAAAACAGTGCCTCAACTGCGTGTCGATGAACTATCGGCTTTGGTCGCCGGGCAGGCACCAAGACTCTTCTTTCACTGGGTTCCATTCGATCTCGCCCCCTATTGAGCGCGACTGCCAGGTCTCACCGGTGAGGGTGTCAATGCGGCACAGATGCCGGCCGGGCTGGTCGACGACGACCAGGGCGTAGCGGCCGGTTGCTGACCGGCCGGTGTAGTAGCCGGCCCCAAATATCGCGAGCACGACGACCATCGCGCCGGCGAACAGCAGGCTTCGTCGAACGGCGGGCTGCATGATGGGGCCTTCAAGAGTGGAACTAAGTGGCATTCTACACTCGCCTGCGTTTCGGACGCAATAACCCGATTCAGGGGATAGTGTCCTAATTTGTACTAATGGGGGGAAAGCTCAGAGCCTTTCAGAGAGGGCAAGCAGATACCAACTGACCCCGACGCCGCTGGCCGGCATCGGGCCATACCAGCGGTTTGCAAATTCCTCCGCTTGGTCCTCCCCAAATGCAGCAGCAATTACGCCCTCCGCTTGCCCAACAATCGCAAGTACAATATCGGGCGTCTTAGCGTCCTTCGCCTCCCTGGCAAGCGTTGCGAGCATTGTCCGAGTGGCTTGAAACCTGTTTTTTCTAAGGCGTTGCTCTCGTCGCTTCTCGCTGATGTAGATTCCTGCCGCCCCGGCTGCGGCAAGCGCCATCAGCGCCACCAATCGTGATTGGCTTCCAAGAAGGAAGTGCCCACTGATATGAGAATGCCAATGAGTACGCAGGCCCGACCAGGCCCAACAGAGAACCAAATGCCACGGCGAATATGTTGTCCCAGAGTTTGTGAAGCAAACCAACAGCGAACTTCTTTGGCCACGGCATCGCACGCCCTCCCCTTGCAAAACAAGTCGCAGAGCGTACAACGGCGGTAGTTTGAGCGCCAGTGTCGCCCATGCGGCACAGAAACAGGAAAGCCGTCAGTCCCTCAACTGAGGGCTTTCATTCTATCTGTTGGTTGCGTTTCTTACAATCCTTTACGCGCCAGTGACCGCCTTGAAGAGGTCGTCAAACTTCCAGAGCGAAGGCACAACGCCGGCCATCACGGCAGCCGGCGGACGGCGCTTTCCAGGCTTGCCGCTATGGTCGGGGTATCGTGTGCGCCAGCAGAAATTGTAGTAGGCGAGAAACATCGCGCACGCCGCTTCGAGGTTTTCCAGCTTCTTGGAGAATCCCAAGCAGAGATGGGTAAACCGCTTCATCAGCGCGCGAATCGTGAGATTGTGCCGTTCGATGTGCGAAGTACATATTGTGCGCTCGTTTTGCTCGGTAATCCCAAAAATCCCCTTTCGCTCGGTGGCAATCATTTCTGGTGGGGCGTAGCGGCCGGGCTGATCGACGTTGCGGTAATCCTTGATGATCTGCCCATACTTGACATACGGGCCGAATGCCAGGTCAACCGCTTCGGGGTAGCCGTTGAAACCGTCTGTGCTGATTTGCGTGATATGCAGATAGCCGCCAGGCTTGTAGCCGTGCGGATCACTGGCGTGTGGCTCGGGCATCACTAGTCGATGGGCGAGGTCAACCATCAGCTTGCGGGCGTTGTCGGCCGACCGCTTGCCGACGAGGAAACTGGCGACCAGCTTCGTGTTCTTGTCCAAGCACGTCCACAAGTACACGCCGCCAATGTCGTACCGCTCGGCCTTCTCTTCTGGCGTCAGCCGGCCTTGTTTCTTGCCCACAAACGTCCAGATTTCGTCCACCTCGATGTGGTTGAGGGTGGGTCCGTGCAAGTGCTGGTCGAGAAACGACTTGCAAGCCTTGCCGAACCGCACGACCAAGCGGCAGATTGTGTCGCGGTGGAAACCCGTAATCCGCTCGGTTGACCGGATGGAATCGCCCTCTAGGAGCATGTGGAGCACCCGCTTTTGGCGCTCCGGCTTATGTGTGTTGCACATAACGAAGCCCTCCCATTTCTGGGGGCTTTCGCTATAATGCAGGTGTAACGGCCGCAATTAGGCGAAAGCCCGGTTGTGGTTGAGCCCGGAGCGGTTCGCGCCGATCCGGGCCTTTTTGTTGCTACTTTAGCGCCAAGCCTAGCGCAGCCGCTAGCTTCTCGGCAGTCTCTAGCCGTATGTCCCGCTCTCCGCTCATAAAGCGGAGTATGACGGGATGGGCAACGCCCGATTCCACGGCAACTCGATAGACAGTTTTGCCGCTCTTCTGTATCGCGGCTCGCAGTTTGTTGGGCAAAGTTTCTCGTTTCATTGGTCTTGTTCCTTTCTTCGCCTTATTGTATCATTCGGTACGTATGAGTCAATAGGTACAAGGAAAAATAACTATGGCTCGCAAAAAGCAATCGCCTCCGTGGAACCTGTCGAGGGATAACAAATGCCTTTTTCAGAGTCTAGCAAACCAAGACGAAAGAGTTCAGGCCCTTATCGCCGCGACCTTTTTGGAAAACGGTTTAGAGCAATGTCTGCGTTTGATATTTCCCAAAGACAAAGCAGAGGATGACCTATTGAACAAGCTCTTTAACTTAGGCAACGGGCTACTTAGTGATTTTGGGGGAAAGGTGTGGATTGCCAGAGCCTGCAAAGTAATCGACCGAGAAACATATGACGCTCTTGAAGCAATTCGCAAAATACGAAATGCGTGTGCTCACGAAAACTTCCAGATCAGTTTGACCCATGAAAGCATAGAAAAAGAGATAGCCTGTTTGGCCAATATCTGCGCCCGAGAAGTTGAGCGAAGATTACGAACAGACCGCGATTGCTCGTTTGGAGCAAACAGGAATATCAGTTAGCGGGCCTGCGCACCTCTATTTTATCTTGGCGGCAATGCAAGCATTTGCTCAACTATCACTCGCCGAATTCAGCCTGAAGCAAGGTCAATAATCAGAATTCCCAAACCCGGCTTGCCGTATCTTCAGCTTGCTTATAAGCAATCAACTGGGCAGCGAAGGGCAACTCCTCCCACATTTCTTGCAGAATACCGGGAAGACATCGCCACCACAGCCGCTCATGATTTTTCATGTCCTCAAGAACGCGCTGGGGGTTAGTGCCGATCCACTCAAGTAACTGCTTGTCAACACAAGTCGTCATTGTTTTCCCCTCTCGGCTATTGTACCTATTGACAGGTATATGTCGGGTGGTACACTCAAAAGAAGTGCTGAGAGGGTGTGGCGCATGTCGCGCCGCAGTAATACCCCCCCCAACCGACAAGGAAGGAGGTGTGTTGTGGCCGAATTACTTGGTCATGCGCTACGGTGATGGCGTCCGTTGCGACGGCGACGAAATACCCGTGGCATAAATGGTCGGCGATGATTTAGGCTGTAATACCGCTGATCGTCACGAAGAAATCCCGTCGTCGTGGCGGTCTGTGTCTGGCATACGACAGTCACAGATTGTCGTCCAAGCAGCCTAAGCTTGAACAGACAGCGCCACACCCTCTTGGCGCTTTGAAATTCTCATTGACAATTCCGGCTGTTAGGTTAGAATGGACGCAACATCAGCGCCCGAGCCGTGCGGCGGCACGGATAGAAGCCAGCGGTTGCCCCCGCTGGCTTTTGGTATTTTGCCCCTTCTCGGTCTCTGTGTCAAGCTGGTGGGTCACATTTGGCCACGCTAGCCTACCTCTCAATCCCCCATGAACTACAAGAACACCGCTGGCTTCCTCTTGATTGTGTTTGCGGTACTCATTCTCAGAGATGGCTTTCTTCCCGCCGTCAATGTGATGATAGTGTTGACGACCGTGATCTACGGTGGATTCTTTCTCATGCGTTGGGTGCTTTTCTGGCTTGCGGGGGTAGCAGGCAGGGAGGAGACGCCAGAAGAGAAGGAGGAGTTGAAGCGGTGGATTGAAGAAAACCGACCGAAGGCTCCACAATAGTTCCAAATTAGGACACTACCAGTCTTCCCCTTAACAGAATCGCCCCAATCTGCTACCTTTTTCTCGTTCCCACGGTCCGCGTGGATCCGGGCGCCCAGGCGATAGGACAGAACCCCGATTTTCGGCTAAATTCGCATAGGCGGTTTGACGTAGAATTAGAGGGGAGTACCGATATGCCGCATGCCGTTGCCGTTCGACCTATGTTGTGGCTGTTGTTGGCGCTGCTGCTTGGCGGTTGCAGCAAGCCGGCCGCCGCACCGGTCGCCGCGCCGCCCGCCCGGCACTTCTACGTCGTGGTCAGTTTGTGCCGCACCGACGGCCCCTGGCGGGCGGAGATGAAGACCGACCTTGAGACGGCCGCCGCCAAACACCCCGAATTGAAGCTGCTCTTCTTGGACGCTCAAAATGACGCCGCCAGGCAGCAGGCCCAATTGGAAGGATGCATCGACAGCGACGCCAATCTCGTCATCGTCAGCCCGAAGGACGCCCAGGCGATCACCGACCCGGTGGCAAAGCTGATCGACGCCCAAATTCCCGTGATCGTGCTGGATCGCGCCGTGATCGGCGACAAGTATTCCTGCTTCATCGCGGCCGATCCGCAGCAAGTCGGCACGGCGGCCGGAAAGTGGTTGGCCGCACGGCTGAAAGGCAAAGGCAAGATCGTGGAGATCAAGGGGCCGGTCGATTCGTACCAGGCCGACGAGCTGCATACGGCGTTTCGGTCGGTGCTGCGCGATCCGGCTTACCGCTTTGTCTTCGACGGCTATGTCGATCCGCCTAAGGTCGATGCGGGCACTCTGATGAGCGAAGCCCTCGCCTACCTCGAACAAATCGATGCCGTGTTCGCCTACGACGATGCGGCCGCACGAGCCGCCTATGATGCGGCCAAAGCCGCGGGACGGGAAAAGGGCGTGGTGTTCGTGGGCGTCGGCGGCGTGCCGGATGAGGGCCAGGCCTTTTTGAAGGAGGGCATTCTCGACGCCACGCTTCTCTATCCGACCGGCGGCGCCGAGGCCATCGCCGCCGCCGTGAAGCTGCTCGAGGGCAAGAGCGTGCCCAGGAAGATCGTGCCGGAGACTCGCGTATTCACAAAAGATTCCCCTCCCCCGCCCGGAGAGGGCTAGCGTGAGGGCGGATGTTGGAGTGGCAGTTGAACTGCCACCCCAACCCCGCGGCCGTTTTTGGAGGAACGCACCGATGTCTGCTGGGCGCAACCGACCATCACCACCGGCCGTATCGGGTATTTCCGTCGGCGAGTACCTCATCCACCGGCTGCAAGATTTCGGCGTGCGCGACGTCTTCGGCATCCCCGGCGACTATGTGCTCGCCTTCTACACGATGTTGGAGCAGAGCCCGATCAAGCTGGTGGGCTGCACGCGCGAGGACTGCGCCGGCTTCGCCGCCGACGCCTATGCCCGACTGAACGGCATCGGCGCGGTTTGCGTCACCTATGGCGTGGGCGGACTGAGCCTGTGCAATTCGATCGGCGGAGCGTATGCCGAGAAATCGCCGGTGGTGGTCATCAGCGGGTCGCCGGGACTGCGCGAACGGTTCAACAATCCGCTCTTGCACCACCGCGTGCGAGGTTTCCATACCCAGGCCGAGGTGTTCCGTCGTCTTTGCTGCGCCGAGGCGGAGTTGAACGATCCGCATACCGCGCTTGGGCGAGATCGACCGCGTGCTGGCGGCGGTTGTTCGCAACCGGCGGCCGGGCTATATCGAGCTGCCGCGCGACATGGTGCAAGTCGTGCCCGACGGCCCTCACTCGCCCATCCATACGCCGTTGAGCAGCGATCCCGAGGCTCTGGCCGAGGCCATCGGCGAGGCGGTGCGCCGCATCTCGGCCAGCCGCACTCCGGTGATCATCGCCGGCGTGGAAGTTCATCGCTTCGGCTTGCAGGCCGATTTGCTGGCCTTTGCCGAAGGGGCGGGAATCCCCATCACGGCCACGATGCTCGGCAAGAGCGTGGTGAGCGAGCGCCATCCGCTGTTTGTCGGCATCTACGAGGGCGCCCTGGGCCGCGAGGAAATCACCGGCCTCGTCGAGGAGAGCGATTGCGTGATTCTGCTGGGCGAGTTCATGACCGACATGAACATGGGCATGTTCACGGCGAATCTCGATCCGGCCCGGTGCATCTACGCCACCAGCGAGACGCTCCGCATCAGCCATCACCATTTCAACAACGTGCTGCTGGGCGATTTTATCGCGGGCTGGCCGCCGCCGGCTTGAAGGCCCCTCCGCGAAAGCTGCCGCCCCGCCCGGCCGCCGCCGCCGAACCGTTCCAGGTCCGCCCGAACGATCCGATCACCATCCGCCGATTGATCGCGCGATTGAACCAGGCGCTCGACGAGACGATGGTGGTGATTGCCGACATCGGCGACGCCCTGTTCGCCTCGAGCGAGTTGGTGATCCACCGCCAAACGGAGTTCATCAGCCCGGCGTATTATACGTCGATGGGTTTTGCCGTGCCGGCCGCCTTGGGCGTCGCGGTCGCCCGGCCCAAACTGCGGCCGCTGGTGCTGGTCGGCGACGGGGCCTTTCAGATGACCGGCATGGAACTCTCGACCATCGTTCAGCACCGCTTCAATCCGATCGTGATCGTCTTGGACAACCAAGGCTACGGCACCGAGCGGCAGCTTCACCTTGGCGACCACAAGTTCAACGACATACTGCCGTGGCGGTACCACAAGCTGCCGGAACTGCTCGGCGGCGGCCGCGGCTACGATATTCGCACCGAGGGCCAGTTCGACGAGGCCCTGCGGTCGGCCCTGGCCGATACGTCGCAAATGAGCCTCCTCCACATCAATCTCGACATCAACGACCGCAGCCAGACGCTGGAACGCCTCACGCAAAAGCTGCGGCTCCGCGTGTAGAGGGCCGAGGATCGTCTCCCTCTCCCTCCGGGAGAGGGGTCAGGGGGGTAAGGCCGCTCGGGGCTGACGCCGGATAACAGTGATGAGCTTACCCGCCGATCCGCCCCTCACCCTCTCCCGGCGGGAGAGGGGACAAGCTGCGGATGCTCACGGCTGAATGAGATAATAGAGCGTTGTCGGACCCAGCGCGATCGCGTCGGCATGTCCGGACGCTTTGCCGCGGTAACCGCTGTGGTCCAACGGATACACGTTCAACTCGCCCGCATCGCGTCGGCGGAACTTCACCGTGCCCGACAGTTCCTTGACCAGCCAGGGGTCCTGGCCGATGCTGATGATCCGTTTGACGCCTTCGCCGGCCGGCTCGGTTTGGAAGTTCGTGGCCTTTTCCTCCGACATGGCCTGGAGCAGGATGCGGCGGGAAGTTGCCAACGCCCGGCCGTCGAGACTGACGGCCACGATGTGTCCCAACGGCAGATCGGACGAGATCGTCAGATCGCCCAATCGGGTTTCGCCCGCCTCGCGGAGCGCGCCGCTGATGCCCTGGGCCGCCGGGGCATCAATCACCAGCACGCCGCGGCCATAATCGAGCTTCAATTGGCCCGTGCTGCTGGCGACGCGTTTCGCCCGCCGGTCGATGTACGGCGAAAGATCGTCGAGCCGATGGGGCCCGCCCTGTGGGGTGAAGTTCACGTTGGCCCGGCCGGCGAAATGCACCAGCGGATCGATGACGCTGTCGGGCCCGACGGCCTTTCCGCCCGGCACGTCTTTGAGGCGCAGTTCGTCGAACTCCGCGTCCTGCGGCAGCGGCGTGCCGCGCAGGTCGAGCAGGTCGTCGAGCTTCAGATTCAACTCGACCAGCAGCTTGCCTTCGGAGACCAGCCCCTTGCGGTAAATCATCGCCGCGGCGGGAAACTGACCCATCATGGCCGGCGTCATCACCGTCCACGGCTGCATGAAGAAGCCCGGCTTGACGCCCCAGTTCGCTCCATCCAGGGCGAAATGGACGATGCAATCGCTCCCCTGAAGGCGCCCGTAGGCCGCGTAGAACAGCGGCGCCTCCGAGCGATACCGGTTGGGCCGGCAGAACGTGGTCTCGGAACACATCGACGGCTTGTTGTCATAGTGCGGATCCATCACCGCATGGACGAACAGCTTCGGCTTGCCCGGCTGCTCGGCGTCGAACCTTAGTGCGCTGCGGTCGCTATAGGTGTGGCCTTCGCGCAACGACCATTCGGCCGCCTCGCCTTTGTGGTTGCAGTCGAAGTAGCCGTGGCGGTCGATAAAATCGGTGGCCGTGTAGCTGTATTTTTCCAGCGGGCCGAAGATCTGCGGGCTGGCCGTGGCCCAATTCGACGCGGTAATCACCCCCTTGAACCCCAGGCCGCGCAAAAACTTGTACGTCTCCTCGTAGAATCCGCGCTGGCTCTCCAGCAGAAACCGGGCCGTGTCGCGGTCGCGGGCCGTCTTGTCGTTGAACATGTTCCACAGCGGGCGGAAGCCGATGCGCCCCTCGGCCGGATTGTCGCGAACCTCCTTCTGTCCCTTCCACGCCGCCAGGGCCTGGTCGAGCGAGCCGTATTTCTTCTTCAGCCAATCGCCGAACTGGGCTTCCACGATTCGCAATTCCGGGTCGGGGATGTTGTCGGCGTGCGAAGGTCCAGAAGAAATAGGAGTCTTCGTTGATGATTTCCAGGCCGAACACGGCCGGCTCGTCCACCAGCGGCTTGCCGGTCGTGGGGCTGGGCGTCAGCAGCAGGGCCTTCCACCAGTTGCGATACGCCTCTTGAAACTGCTTGTTGAAAAAGAGGCGCGGCAAACGGGTGCTTCTTGCCGTCGTAGCCGGCCAGATACTTGCTGCCCGGCTTGGGCGTCAGCCAGAGCGGGAAATAGACCGAGAAATGCGTGTAGATGCCTTCCGCTTTCATGCTCTCGACCACGTCGATGGCATGTCGGACTTTGGCGGGATCCACCTCTCCGTTTTCGTCGAAATAGCCGCCGTGCATCCGCACCAGGTTCACGCCATACCTGGCCAGCACGCGGGCACAGCGGTTCAGCGCTCGCGCGGTCGTGCAAATCGGCCGGTGGCCCGTTGACGCCCCAAAACCGCACCGGCTCGCCGCTGGCCACGTGCACGAACTCCGCCCCCTTGGCCTGGATATATCCGCCCTGGCCGGCGAACTTCTCGTTCAACTCGCGCAGGTCGAAGCCCTTCTCGTCGTCGGGAAGCTCCGCCCGCGGCCTGAAGGCAAACCAGCCCTTGTTCTCCTCGGCCAGGCGTTTCAACTCGCCGGCAATTTGATCGGGCTTGAGAATTCCGTGCGGCCAGAACGGCTCGTTGGCCAGCACGAAGCAATCCAGATAGCCGTGGTTGCTGTTCTTGCTGTCCATACGGAAGCGGATCGCGCTCTTGCCCTGCTTCAACGTCACCTTGCCCACGTGAAACCAGGCGATGAACCGCAGGTCGGGCTTGCCGTCGGCGGCCACGTTCTCGCTCTGGATGGCCCCGTTGGCCAGGTCGATCGGCGTCCACGGGCCGTCATTGAGCCGATACGACATGCTCGCCTGAACCGGATTCGCCCGCACCCAGAACTCATACGGCCCGGCCTCCTGGGCCGCCAGTTCGTACTCGGCCTCGCCCGCCTTCTCCGGGCTGAAGTTGCTCATAAAGTCGCCGCCGGAGAACCGGTCTCGCTTCACCTGGTCATACCACCAAGGATGCCGGTTCATGGTCGATTGCACGGGCTTTTCGCCCTCGATCCAGAGGACGGCCGCCGAAGCCGGGCACGAAAGCATCGCGGTAACCGCGAGGCAGAAAAGGACCTTTCGGAATGACGGGAGTGGTTTCATGGGAGGAATGATGAATGCTAAATGATGATTGATGATTGATGAATCCGGCGGTATTCGACGGCTACCTGTTGCTGGATCGTACTTGCCGCCGGCCCGGTCTTCAAGCCCACGCGGCCGGCCGCGCACCATGATACGGAAATTGTGGCTTCGCGGGTGGCCGCGGCGGCTACAACTTCAGCAGTTCCGCAACCGCGCGGTCGATTTGCTGCGGATCCAACGGCTGGCCGCCGCTTTGAAAAGTCTTCTGCAGGTTCCCGTCGCGGCCGTAAAGCTTCACGTGCGGCAACGCCCCGTCGTCGATCCCCAAGGCGTCAAACCCTTCCGAGCCGACGCCGTACCGGCTGATAAAGTTCTCGAACGTCGCCTTGCGATCGCGCAGGAAGTGGAGAACCTGGTCGCGGCTCTCGGCGCCGTCCATGCTCACCGAGATGACCGCCAGGCCGCGGCCGGCCAGGCGCCGTTGAAGCTCGACCGTGTGGGGAAACAGTTTCACGCACGGGGCGCACCACGTGGCCCAGAAATCGACCAATACCACCTGGCCCCGATGCCGCGCGATTGCCTCGGCCAGGCTTTCGCGATCGACCGTTGCCAAAGTGATTTCCCGCGGCGGTTGGGACTCGGGCCGGATCGAACAGCCGGCCGCCAACAGGCAACCCAGAACCGCCGGCATCAGCACCCGCGCGGCCATCACTTGTTCTCGTACTGGATGCCGCAGCCGAACTGCCTGGTCACAGGCTCCGGCGGTTGCTGGCCGCTGAGCAGGGCGTCGATGGCGTTGCGCAGAAACGGCGTCTTGACCTGATCGATGTTCTGCTTGTCGTCGATCGCGCCCATGTAGGCGATCTTCCGCTGTTGGTCGATCAAGAAGACGTGCGGAGTGACCGTCGCGCCGTAGTCGTGCCCGATTTTTTGGCTGGCGTCGTACAGGTAGGGGAAGTTGAACTTGCTGGCTGCGGCGCGCTGCTTCATTTTGGGCAGCCGGTCGGCTTCGTTGTTGTTGACGTTCACCGCGACGACCTGCACGCCTTTGGCACTATAATCATTTTGCAGGGCGACCAGGCGTCCTTCGTAGGCCGATGCCACCGGACAGTGGTTGCAGGTGAAAACCAGCACCACCAGTTTCGCGTCCCGGAAATCGGACAGGCTGTGCGGTTGGTCGTCAATGCCGGTGATGTTCTTGAAATCGGGCGCCGCGTCGCCGACCTTCACACTGGCGGCCAGCGCAACCGCGGCCGGCAGCAGGACGGCCAGGGCCAGCAACAGAACGAGCATCAAGTGGCGATACATGCAATGCCTCCTCGGTGAAATAGGGACCGCGGAAATCGAGCGCAACACGGCCGGCAGTCTGCCGGTCGGCGTCAATAATTCATACGCACGACCCCGCCGATAGTCAAGCATCATTTCCACGGGGCGGTAATTGGCGTATGATGAGTGATTATGGCGATCAGTTGTCCGAAATGCGGCGCCGATTTCGACGCCACGCTCTTCGAGTTCGAGCACCGGGTCCGTTGCGCTTGCGGGGCCGAGATTCAATATCCGGGCAATGATCTCCGCAGCGGCCACGTGGCGGCCGAGGGAACGTCGCAACGCCCGCCGTCGGGCCCTGCCGCAGAAACCCAAGATCGAGAGCGACTTGCACGATCTTGGCTGATTATTGTAGGTGGGACAAGCGAAGCACAGTCCCATCCTGCTCCTCCGTAGCGACAGACGGGACTTTCCGCCCTCCCGCTTACCAACGGAAGAAGCGGTAGGGATCGTCCCATTCTTCGGGCTGGTCGAGGTACAGGCCGTTGAGCCAGCGTTTCTCGGCCTTCGCCGAGTCTACGGGGCTTTGGAAGCGGGCCAAAAGCGGTGTGCACCCGTCGATGTCCATGTTGCCCAGCAATCGCGTCAACAGGAATGAGCTCCGCCGAAACGTTCGTTTGACGTTGTACTGTTTGCTGTAGTCGAATTGCCAGGGCACGAGCTGGCAGAACGCGACTCCCGCGCCGTCGATGGCGGCAAGGATGCCGTCGCCGACGACGGTGGCCCCGCCGGTAATCAAGGGGAAATCCTTGGGATCGCGGTTATGAACGTCGGCCGGCCCGACGCCCGCCAGGAGCGAATCGGTGTCGAAGGGCTCGAAGTACGCGGCGATGTGTTCGGCCTTCTTGATCGTGATGTTGCCGTGCACGGCGTCGATATCGGCCCGATCGAGTCCGATGGCCAACAGGTGGCCGCCCGCCTTAATCCAGTCGATGATGTCCGCTATCTTGTCAGCCACTTGCTGCGCGCCGCCCGGTCCGACGATGAGCACAGAATCGAGCGAAGGCGTTTCGCCTTGGTACGCACCGACCGAAATGCCCGTCTTCTCCAGGTGCGCCTTGCCGGCCGGATCGCCCACATAGAGGGCTTGCCGGCTGGCGGCCGGAGTCCGCGCCGCGACGTAGGCAAGGATGTTGCGCGTCAGCCGTTCGGCCGCCGGATCGGACTCCGTCCGACCCGTCACGTCCATTTGGCAGAACAGCACGATGCCCTTGCCTTCCCGGTATTCCATCAAGGGGCTGTACTGAAGGCTATAACCGCCGTCAACGATGGGCAGGAAGTTGCCGCAGGCCGGCTTCTCAATCAGCACGCTGGCCACGCTGCCGCGGTTGCCGCACCGCCATACGCGGGTGACCGGAATGCCGTTCCACTGGACCGTGGGCGAGCCGAACTGCTTGCTCAGTTCGTACGTCAGCCGCGGCGGGAGGAGGGTCGCTTCGCCGCGCCAATCGCGCAGCGCGTCGGCCTCGATTCCCGCCAGGGCCGGATGGTCGGCCAGCCGCTTGAAGACGTTGCGCAGGCCATATTCGTTCACGCGGAAGCCAAGCCGCTTTTCCAGCACGTCGGAAGTTTGCTCGAAAACAATCACCTTCAGGCCGTCAGGCACGCGGGCCAGGTTCGGGCCCGGGCCGTCGACGGTCATCGCCGCCTTGCCGACGATCAGGATTTCGTAGCCGGCCAACTCGGCGTCCGGCTTGACCGGCTGGCACTTTACACCCAGCCGCTGGAGCAGCCTGGCCGTCTCGCCCTTGGGGTCCCAGAGGGCGATCTTCGCGGCCGGCGCGGCCGCAGCCGCCGGCGGTAGAACATTGACCGTGAACGAATCCTTTTGCGTCTCACCGGTGCTGAACTTGACGCTGGCCGCGATTTCGTACTTGCCGGGCTTCAGACCGTCGGGCAGCGAAAACCGCAGCGGCACGCGCACCTGTTGCCCGGTGGGCAAGCTGCTGATGCTCTGGCCGCCGGCGACGGCCGGCGAAAGGCCCAGCGACCAACTGCACTCGCACGAGACGGCTCGGCGGCAGTTGTTGATCACGATCAGTTGTTTCTCGACCGTTTCGCCGGCCAGGAAATTATGGTCCTTGCTGGTGAAGGCGGCCGCTTTTCCGCCGATATAGGCCAGCAGCGGCATGTTGTTGCGCACCAGGGCTTCAGCGGCCACGGTGGGAACCGCGTCGCTGCGCCCGCCGCGGTCGCGCCCGCCTTCCGAACCGTAACCGGGCCGTTGCAGGTTGTCCCAATCGACCGGGCGACTTTCTCCGCCCTCGGCGCGGTCCGCCCCGGCGCCTTCGCGCGGCTTCCAGTAGAGCGAATACTGCCACGGCGAATTGGCCGACATGCCCCACGTGCGAAACGCCCGCCAACTATCGGCGATATACATCGCCATCACCGGGTACTGTTCGTCGATGTGGTTGCTGCCGATCTGTCCGGGGTAGTCCCAGCGATGCCAGAGCTTGCCTTCGCGATACTGCCTGGTCTCCCAGCGGAGATTGGCCTTCTCGACGTCCGTAATCTGAAACGCCTTGTCCCCGAGGAACTGGGCGTTCCATTCGGCCACACAATACTCCCATGGCACAACGGCGCTGCCGAACTCGCGTTTTCCGTTGTACCAACCGCGGTACATGGCCCAGTCCCAGCCGAACGGCGCCCCGAACTCGCAGGTGAACACCGGTTTGACGCCCTGCGTGGCCCAATGCTCGAACCAGTCGCACAGCTCTTGGATGGGCGTCCAGTTCGGATAGAAATTGCTGGTGTGCATCGAGCCCAGGTTGCCGGACGAATGGTGATAGACGACGCGGCTCGGGTCGAGAGCGTGAATGATCGCCTCGGCCCGCAGGGCCTGGTTGGCCTTCTCCTTCGCCGCCGGCGTGCGCGGGTCGGCAATGCCGTCGATCATGTCGGGATTCATGTCCTCCGCGTAGCCGGTTCCGTTGTGGCTTGTCGAATAGAACACGACCGACGGATGGTTCTCCGCCACGCGCACGTAGAATGCCGCGTGCCGGGCGTATCCGTTTTGTTGGTTGGCATCGCCCATTTTCCAGTCATATTCGCCGAAATGCGGCTGCGAGAACGAAATCAGCATCCCCACGTCGTCGGCGGCCCTGAGGATATCGGCAAAGCTCGAATGGGTCCCCGGCGCGCAGCTGTAGTTGTGCGTATAGACGAAGTTGATGCCCGTGCTTTGCAGTCGCAGCATGGTTTCCTTGGCGGCCTCGTAGGTCGCTTGGGCGGTGCCGCCGTTGCCGTTGTCCAGCGGAATGGCCGAGAGATAAATGCGCGTGCCGTTGAGATAGAAATCGCGGCCGTCGATCCAGAACTCGCGGAATCCGAACCGCACCGGGATGGCGGTGTCCAGCATCTTGCCGCTCTGCTCCAGCGAAAGCGTCGCCTCGTACATGTTTTGCGGCGTAATCGTATCCCACAGTTTCTCGGCCTTCCATTTCTCGGTTACGGCGATGCGGCCGGCCTTGAGTTCGTTGCCGGCAAACGGCCGGCTGGCAAGTTCGGCCGCCTTGGTCCCCTTGTCGGTGATCACCGCGCGAAGGACGTACCTGGCGTCCGGAGCAAGCCCCTGCAAGGCCGTGTCGAAGGTAATCTCTCCCTTTCGCACCGAGGTGTCTATTTTCACGTCGGCGATGCGCGGACCGGCCGGCGTGCTCACCAGATACACGTCGCCGCAGAGGCCGCGGCGGGCCACCGACCCGCGCCCTGCTTGGGAGCGTTGCTGTCGCTGAAGACGGCCACCACTTCGCTCAGCGGCAGGGCCGACACGCCGAGGCTTAGCAGGTGTTTGCCGGCCGACCGGCACGCCGAAGTGATATCCACCTCGCCCGCCGGATAGAGCATTTCGCCAAGCCGCTGGCCGTCGACAAACACGATGGCGCGAGAGTTGAGATAGTCGGCCGTGACGGCAATGTGGCGGCCCGCCCACGCCTTGGGCACTTCGATCTCGCGTTGGAACCAGGCCATGGTGCCGTCACCTGCCCCTCCGCCTCGCCACGCGGGATTCGGATAGACGACCTGGCCGCCGGATCGTCGCTGACCGCCCTGGCCGGCGCCGGGCCACGGCCCCGGGACCCTGAGGTAGCCCCAATTTTCCGTGGGGGGCGCGTTGATCTTCGCGCCGGCCGGCTGCCACTGCCACAGCCCGTTGATGCAAATCCGCTCTTGGCTGGGCGTCGTCTCGCGATACGCCTTGCTCAAATCCCAAACCGCGCGACTCCGTCGGGCAATGCCACTGCGGGCTGGTCCGCGCTGATGGCCATGTCTGTCGCCGTCGCAATCAGCAGAAGCGCCGCAACGTGGACGCGCCAAGCGGATCTCATGATGTGCTCCTTGGAAAAGTGGGAAGCTGCAAAGGTGAGATAAAGGAAAGGTGGGATTGTTCACGCGGACTCGCGGATCAAGCGGCGCATGTACTCACAGGCCAGTTGGGCGTTCTTCTCGGCGTACTCGATGCCCACCGTTTCGCCGTTGACCACTGGCAGCGGATGGCACAATTCGTAGCCGACAAAGCCGCGGTAGCCGATTTCGCGCATCGCCCGCACAAAGGCCGGACTGAACTCATCCGCGGCCGGCTTGCCGCTGGCCGGGTCAGAGGGGCGGACGATGCCGTCGGCGCCGCGCTCGTACTCGCCGCCAAAATGCGAAAGAACCTGCAACGGGCCCACGTCCAATGCCGCTTGCCGCACCGCCTCGGGCCGCTTGTCGGGCATGATCGGCGCGTCCAGGCTGATCTTCAGGTTGGGAGAGCCGACCTCGCGGACCATCCGCAGCACGTCGTGATGGTCCTTGATCACCGGCTTGTGGTTCTGCAACGCCAGCAAGACGCCGTAGTCGCCCGCGTACCTGGCCGCCTCGACCATCCCCTCGCGGCACCATGCCCACGTTTCCTCCGCAGAGAACTCTTCGTGCGTCACGTCCCAAAGCCGTCGCGCAATGTCGTAGCTACCGAGTTGCCCCTTGCGCGTCACGCCCGACCATCCCAAGAACACGCGGAGCGTCTTCGCGCCGAGATCGGAAGCCATGCGGAGCAACTCCCGCACATAGGCCATCTCGCTCTCGCGATGCTCGCAGATCGGGCTGCTGAAATCGTTGTGCGCGGCCACGGAGTATATCTCGATTCCCTCGCCGTCGGCAAACTTCCGCAACTCGCGGCAGCGCGCAGCGGGCCAGTCCAACGGGTTGGCGTGCGGCCGCTTGCCGTCAATCTCCACCCCGTCATAGCCATACTGCTTCGCCCGGCGAACCACCTCTTCCAGGGCCAAATGCTTTCCTCGATACCAGAGCCCGAGGAAGGTAATGCTGTAGAGTCCCACCTTCAGACCGCCGCGGTCGCCGCGGGCCGCCGTCTGAGATTGCTCGCCGACGGCAGTTTCGGCCGCGGGCGATGCCGTGGCAACCATGCACGGCACGGCAACGCCGGCCGTGGCAGCCAGGAACCGCCGCCGCGACAGGCCGCCGGGGTCGGTTCCGTCGCCAGACGCGGAATCTGAAGGGGCAACGCTTCTCATGGCCGATTCCTTGCAGCGAGTCAGGCGGGAAAATCAAGGCGTGCTGCGAAAAAGGCGCCGGGGCGGCGCCAAGGCATGCCCTTATGAATAGCCGCACCGGTGGCCCGTGTCAAGGACTTGTGCTGAACGAGGCACTTCGCAATATTGGAGACCGGCGAGCCGAATCCAGTGCCCGTTGGGCAACGACTCGCTCTTGGCGTGGGAGGTTTTTTCGCAGTGATCACAGCCGCTCAAAGCCAGCACCACGGGGCGGTTCAGGCAACCCGCGTGTTGGTTTTGCGCGGCGGCCCGTCGGCAGAAAGGGATGTCAGTCTTGCCAGCGGCGGCGGCGTCGCTGCGGCGTGCCGCCGGCTCGGACATTCGGTCACCGAGGCCGACGTCGTGCCAAGCGATCTGTCGGCTTTGGACCTGCCCGCCGACGTGATCTTCCCGGTCTTGCACGGGCAGTTCGGCGAGGACGGTCAATTGCAGGCGATTCTGGAATCGCGAAACCTCCGCTACGTCGGCAGCGATTCGGCCGCATCTTCGCTAGCGATGGACAAGGACGCCGCCAAACGGGCGTGGCGCACCGCCGGACTGCCCACGGCCGACTGGGCGTGCCTCGATCTCCGCTGCGAGTCGGTCCGCCTGCCCGCGAATTTCCCGCCGCCCTACGTTCTTAAGCCGACCACCGAAGGGAGCAGCATCGGTGTGCGGATGTGCGATACGGCGGCCGAGGTGCAAGCGGCGGCAGGGGAATTGGCGGCTCGCTACAGCCGCGCCATTCTCGAACGGCGATTGACCGGCCCCGAGCTGACCGTCGGGATTCTCGGCGAGACGGCTCTGCCGGTGATCCAGGTGAAGCCGGCCTGCGGCTTTTTCGACTACGAAGCCAAGTATTGCAGGACGGACACGACTTTTCTTCTTAAGCCGGAAATCGACGACGCCCTGTACCGCACAACGCAAGCAACGGCGCTGACGGCGTTCCGGGCCCTCGGCTGTCGCGACTACGCCCGGGTAGACCTCATCGCCGACCTTCGCGACGGGCCGCAACTGCTGGAAATCAACACCATTCCCGGCTTCACCGATCATAGTTTACTGCCCAAGGCGGCCGCCGCGGCAGGCATCAGCTTCGATAACCTCGCGGCAATGCTGTTGGACATGGCGCCTGCGCCGCTAACGCACACCGTCCTGGCGCTACTCTCACATTTCCGGGATTGTCCTCCACCTCACCCCCGGGTTAGCTTCATGCCGGTAACGCTTTCGAGGATTGCTGCGTTGCGCCGGAAATTGCGTTCACCGTTTCCTTGCCACACGAGGACACGTTGGTCTTGGGCGGTTCGGAGCCAAAGTCTGTAGTCGCCGCCGGCCCAGGGAATCAGCCAATCCAAGAGCCATATCCAGAGCAAGTCAACGGCCCCAAGGAGCCACGTGCCAGCCAGCATACCCATCCGCGATTCCAGGTCAACCTCGATACCCACGACCTTGGCGAGCGACATACGCTTGCTGCCAACGGGGACGAAGCACACGAACCACTCTTTCTCGAAGTAGTCGGCGCTGATGGTCGGCCGTGGGAATGTGCCGAGGAACACGGCCATCGTGGCACAGAACCCAATGAGGGAGGGCCACGGTGGATGTCCGATCAAAATAAACGCCACCAGGAGAACAAAAATGATAGCGCGGAGCCAGATTTTCGGCCTGGGGACAAACGTCTCGCACTCGCAAACGTCGCTTGATTCGGACGTATCGGAAACCTGGCTCATTTCGCCACTGCCTCCCACTGATCGGCACTGGACGCCGCCCGGGCAACGGTTTCGATCGTGATTGCGGCCACCGCGGCGCCGTAGTCGAGATCGATGTTGGTCATGTTGTCATGCGTGTCGTGATAGCCGACGCGGTTGATGTCGTAATTCTCCATGAACAACACGACCGGCACGCCGGCGTCGGAAAAGATCTGGCCATCGGTGTTGTAGAGCGAGCTGCGGGGATCGTCGGGCGTGCGGACTTCGCCGTTGAGCAGTCGGATGCAGGGCTGCGGCGGGCATCGTCTTCCCGTCGGCGCTGCGCCGGCCGCGCCGGCAGCCGCGGCGGCTCGGACGAGCGTTCCACGCCGGAGCCGAAGCGTTCCAGAGGGCGTTGGCCACGTGGGCGTGATAGGCCAGCCGTAGCGAATCGCCGCCCACGCCCGGCGAAATCTGAAACACGTCCGGATCGTGATCGTTGTTGTGGGCGATCATGTCGAGCACATACACGCCTTCGATCTGCGACTCGGGAGAGGTCGAGCTTGCGGCCGCCTTGCCGGCGCAGCTTGAGCGTGCCTTCGACGATCGCCTTGGGCCAGATGCCGCGCGCCCATGCAGTCGGAAGGAAACTCCTCGCCGGTCAGATGCACGAGCCAGACGTCGCAATCGAGCCGGCCCGCCCGGCTCAGCTCCATGAAGATCGGGGCGCCGAGCATCAGGGCCGTGGTGGCCGAGTGGTTGTCGTCGGCCCCGGCGGCGGCCAGGCGGGCGCCGTTGCCGCCGCGAGCCTTCTCGTAGCAGTCCTCCATGTAGGCCGTGTCGTAGTGGTCGGCCATGACGACCGCCCGGCGGCGATCGCGGCCGGGAATGACCACGACCAGGTCGCGTTCTTCGAGCTTGCCCTCCTGGTTGCCGAGCCAGCCGCCGGACCAGGGGAAGTTGAAATCGGTCCGCCAGTGGAAAGGCAGGTCACCAACAGCCGCTTTGCCGGCCATGCCGGCCTGCTGGATTGTCCGGCGGTAATAGTCCAGCAGGTAATCGCCCAAGGCTTCGAGGTCGCGGCGATGATGGGTCAGAAGCGATTGCGAGACGGCGTCGCGGGCGCAGTCGGCATTGTCCTTGTTGACATAGCGGCCATGGGCCAGGCGGGCGATGGTTCGCCAATAGGTCGTCTCAAAGCCGCGCGTGGCCGTGCGGTGATAGGTCAGCGATCGCGCCGGATGCCGCTTCGGCGACTGCCCCGAAGGGGCCGCTTCCGAGGCAATCCGCTGCCGAAGCTCGCCGGCTAAGGCAACGCCTGCTCCGGCGCGGTTGGCCGACCTTTCCAGCCGATCGAGCCAATCGTCAAGCGTTTCGCGATGGGGCGCGGTTAGCAGCGCACGGGCGAAACCCGCCGGCAGCCTGTCTCCGTTCCACAAATCGCTGGCGTCGAGCAGCTTGCGAAGGTTGTGAATCATCACGTGATGTTCGTGATGTTCGGCACTGGCCGCAAAGCCGTGCAGCGTTGCCACGTGCGCTGGCCGGGCCAGCAGCCGCGGCCAAAGTTCGATCGGATTCGACAACGGCGGACCGCCTCGCTTGCCGCGCCGTAGGCCGTCAGATAGCCGAGGGGCGCGTCCGCCAAGACCTCGGGCATTGCCGTCCTGGCCGAAAGATAGGCCACCAGGGGGCGATGCCAGTAGATTTCATGTCGCCCCACTTGCATCGCCGGGAAGAGGAAGCGATAGCCGAAGTGCCCGCCTTCGCGCAAGGCGGCCGCCGCCCGGGCGAGCGCCTTCGCATCGGCATGGGGTCCATCCAGCAGCAGGCGGCAATCGTGCGTCCAAAGCTGGGCGTTGCGGGCCATCGGCTTGCCGTATAGCCCAACGTCGTCCGGGGCCGTGCTGAACAGCACGTGCGCAACGCGGTCCTCGCCATCCGCCACACCGAGTTCGTCTTCGTGGCGGTGGAGGCGAGCCCAGCGGTGTGTGCGGCGATAGGTATTTCGCAGCGGCAGTCGATCGGGTTGCGGTTCGGGCTGGTCGGGATGCGGCTCGTGCATCCAGCCCGACTGCGGCACGCGCAGGCTCATCGGCGATTCGTGCCGCGGGAAATGTGCAGGAGCGGGATCTGCATGGCCAGCGGAAGTTCGTGCCGCAAGCGGAAGATACGGCGGTGCGCCCCAGAACACGAGGCTCCCGGGAAAGGGGAGCAAATGGAGCCGGCCGGCCAGGTACGCGCGGCGAACGGTCGGCGGCAGGCTGCCGAACGGGCGGAAGCTGAGCAAGTAGCGCGTGCCGCCCAGGCGGCTCGCCGTCGGTCAACAAGAACGGCTTCGTCCAGGAGGGCAGTTCTTCGTCTTGGGGGTAGGGCAACGAGGCATCGCCGAGCCCGGGCAAAATGCGGAAGCCGGCCTGACGCAAGTCGGCCAACTGCCCGGCCGGCGCTCCGTAGGCGGCGGCCAACAGCCGGCGGACGAAGCCGAGGGCTTCTTCGGCAGGCACCTCGCGGCCCGGACCGGTAAAGAAGCCCTTCCAGAAGGCCCGGGCCGGACCTTGTTCGCTGCCGCCGAAGAGAGTCCATCGCACGCGGCCCTTGTCGTCCTGAGTGCGCGAGAGGGCCAGCGGGGCAATCGTCACATAGCGTTCGTGCGGTAGCCGGCCCGCGTGTTCCGCCAGTTCCTTGGGCCAGTACGGATTGCCTTCGAGCTTTGCCCGGGCGATTCCGTGGGCCGGCCGGCCGTTGCCGAGCTGTTCCAAGACATGAACCAGCTCGACGGCCAAATGCTCAAAGCCGGGCCGCAACTCCATCACCTCTTCGTACTCGGTGATGTGCCAGCCGAGCGGATCGTTGTCTTCGAACAAGATCGGGTCGCCGGCGCCGTAGGGCTTGCGGCCCAATCGCGGGGCGGGGCATGAACTCGGAATAGGCCGGGATCGGAAAGTGTCCGGCGGCGCGAAACCAGGAGACCTCGGCCAGCAAACGCTTCCATCCTTCGCGAGGCATGGTTGCTCCTCCGCGTCGAAAAAGGGGACAGGCACCAGCGCCTTCGGCCGACCAGTCTACCCCAGGCTCCCGACGGTGCCTAGCCGCCTCTCGACAGGCGTGGGGGGCCTAATTATACTAGGCATTTCCTGTTGCATCGACTTTCCTTCTTCGAATGAGGATGGTTCCATGGACTGCAAACGAGTCTTTCTGAGTGAAAAAGAGATTCCCACCGCGTGGTACAACCTCCAGGCCGATCTGCCGAAGCCCGTGCCGCCGCCGCTGCACCCGGGCACGAAGCAGCCCATCGGCCCGGCCGACCTGGAGCCGATCTTCGCCAAGGCGCTGATCGCCCAGGAGGTGAGCCGGGAGCGGTGGATCGAGATTCCCGAGGCGGTGCGGAAGGTTTATGCGATTTGGCGGCCGACGCCGCTGGTGCGGGCGACGAACCTGGAGAAGGCCCTGAAGACGCCCGCCCGCATCTACTTCAAGGACGAAAGCCACAGCCCGCCGGGCAGCCATAAGCCGAATACGGCCGTGCCCCAGGCGTATTACAACAAGATGGAGGGCATCAACCACCTGGCACCGAAACCGGGGCCGGCCAGTGGGGCTCGTCGCTGGCCTTCGCCTGCGCACTGTTCGACATGCACTGCAAGGTGTTCATGGTCAAGGTGAGCTACCAGCAGAAGCCCTACCGCCGCTCGATGATGCACATCTGGGGCGCCGAGCGTGATGCCCAGCCCCTCGGACGAGACCAACGCCGGCCGGCAGATGCTGGCCGCCGATCCCGAATCGCCCGGCAGCCTGGGCATCGCCATCAGCGAGGCGGTCGAAGCGGCCGTCACCAGCGAGCACACCAGGTACACCCTGGGCAGCGTGCTGAACCACGTCATGCTGCACCAGACCGTCATCGGCCTGGAGGCGGAGAAGCAGATTCGAAGCTGGCCGAGGATTTCCCCGACGTGGTGATCGGCTGCGTGGGCGGCGGCAGCAACTTCGCCGGCCTGGCCTTCCCCTTCCTGCGCCACAAGCTCGAGGGCAAGGAAATCCGCTTCGTGGCCTGCGAGCCGCACTCCTGCCCCTCGATGAGCCGCGGCCAGTACCGCTACGACTTCGGCGACACGACGAAGCTGACGCCGCTGATCAAGATGTTCACCCTCGGCCACAGTTTCGTGCCGCCGGGCATCCACGCCGGCGGGCTGCGCTACCACGGCATGGCCCCGATGGTCAGCCTGGCGGCGTCGCTGGGGCTGATCGAGGCGGCCGCCTTCCATCAGGTCGAGTGTTTCGAGGCGGCCAAGCTGTTCGCCGCCACCGAGGGAATCATTCCCGCCCCCGAAACGTCGCACGCCATCCGCGGCGCCATCAACGAGGCCATCCGCTGCCGCGAGACGGGCGAGGAGAAGTGCATCCTCTTCAACCTCAGCGGCCACGGCCTGTGCGACATGGGCTCCTACGACCGGTTCTTGAGCAACAAGCTCGAAGACTACGCCTATCCGCAGGAGAAGATCGAAGAGGCGATCGCCGAGTTGCCGGTGGTGGAGTAGTCGACGCGGCATCCTGCCGCGTCATGCCGCATGATTCATGGTGTCGGGGATGAATACTCGAAGACGCGCAAGATGCCGCGTCTACGCTACCCGTACTTCACGCGGACTTCCGGTTCCGACTCGGACTCGACCGTTTCGCGGAGCTTGATCGTCGCGCCGGGCGGCGTGCGCCGCTCAGAGACGATGCCGCGGGCGGTGGTCGAGAGGAACTCGTAGAACAGGGCGGCCGGACCGGTGGGAAAGCGGGTGCGGAGTTGTTCGAGGACCTCCGTCCAACGCAGTCCGCTGCGGTAGATCACCCGGTAGGCGGCCATGAGCTCCTGGACGGCGGCCTGGTTGTAGCCGGCGCGCCGCAGCCCGACCTTGTTGAGTCCGACCACCAGGCTGCTCAGTCCGTCGATGGTCACATAGGGCGGCACGTCCTGCACCAGATGCGCCTGGCCGCCGACCATTGCCAGCGTGCCGACGCGGCAGAACTGATGGATACCGACCGCGCCGGAGATATACGCGCGATCGTCAACGTGGACGTGCCCGGCCAGCATCGCGTTGTTGGTGACGATCACGTTGTTGCCCAATCGGCAGTCGTGGGCGACGTGGGCGCCGACCATCAGGAGGCAATTGTCGCCGATGGTGGTGGCATGTTCGGCGACCAGCGCCCGATGGATCGTCACGTTTTCGCGGATCGTATTGCCGGAGCCGATGGCGACGCGGCCCGGCTGGGCCGGCACGTGGACGTGTTGCGGGAGCCCGCCGAGGATGGCTCCCTCGGAGACGCAGTTGTTTTGCCCGAGCACGGTTCCTTCCTTGATCGCCACACGGCTTTCGAGGATGCAGCCGGAGCCGACCATCGCGCCCGCCTCAACGACGCAGAAAGGGCCAATTTGCACGTCCTCACCGACGCAGGCCGAGGGGCTAACAATCGCCGACGGGTGGATCATCACGGGGGCACCTCACTGACAGCCGGGACTTATCAGGACTGTGATTCCATTAAGACAGCCAAATCCGTTACTTTGTATCGGTTGGTCCGAACCTGCCGGTTAACCCCGGCGGCGTCTCCGGCAAGGTTTTCCGATTTTTCCCCGCCATGCCCCCTTCCCGCGAGGGGATGCCTTGCGTTTCTTCGCGTTCTCTTTTCTGGCGCCCCCGCCTTCTGTTAGACTGGAGGTTTGCGATCACCGCCAGCTTGCCGATGGAGTGATTCCCGATGCCGACTGTCGATCAACTGTATGACGAGGCGATTGAGCTGCAACAAACGGGCAAGCTGGAGGAGGCGGTCGGCAAGCTCGAAAGTCTCGTGGTCGCCCATCCCGACTACGCCCTGAGCCACGCCGCCCTGAGCGTGTTTTACGGCAAGCTGGGCCGTTATGACGAGGCGGTCGAGCACGCCCAACGGGTGTGCGAGTTGGAGCCCGACGACCCATTCAGCTTCATGGCGATGAGCCTGATCTGTCAGCGCGCGGGGCGGATTCCCGAGGCGGAACAGGCCCTGGGCATGGCGATGGAAAAACAATGGGCCGCCCAACGCGGCACGGAGTAGAGGGCCGTTTGCCGCGTTTTTGCGCGTCCGCCGAATCTACTTCGCCACGTCGTGAATTTCCACCAGCGTGTGGTTCACGAGCGTGCCATCTTCGAGATAGCTCTCGCTGGTAATCGACCGCAGCGCCCGAGCACGTCAACCGCCGATTGCACCTGGTCGGAGACGATCTTCTGCTGTTGTTCGCCGCCGCCTTGCGATGCCAAGGCTTGATCGACGACCAGGTTCACCCAGGGAGTAGCCGCTTCGACCAAGCCTGACCAGTCGAACCAGGCGGCGACGGCCAACGGACGATCGGTCTTCGCCAAGCGCCGCCGACCGAAAGCGGCGTAGTTTTCAGCAGCCGCTCGGTGTGTTGCTGCGAGGCGGTAAACACGGCCACGTGCTCGGAGACGCCGATATTAGGGACGATTTGCTTGTCGACGCCCCATGCGTCGGGCAGCGTGAAACTATAGATCGTGCCCGAGCTGCCTTCGCTCACTTTCGGCTCGGGAATGCCGACACATTCGGGAATTTTGCTGCCCTCGATCTGCCGTACGGCATCGATCAGTCCATTGACCACCGCTCGATATTCGCCGAACGCCTGCTTCAGCAACCTGGCGTCGCTGACGCCGGCGACGACGGCCGGTTCGATCATGGGCATCGGTTTCTCGGTGGCCGGCGCCGATTCGATGAAGTGCGTGCTGGTGAGCTTGTCATCGAATACCAGGGCCAACTGGCCGTCGGCCAGCGCAGGCAAGAGCAAGTCGCGGTTCGCCTTATCGGCCCGCGACAACAAGGGCAGCGCCGAGGCGAGGAACTGCTTCGCTTTTGCGCGTTCGTTCTCCGGCATGTTCGGCAGGCCGAACGTTTCGAAGTATCCGTAACCCTTCTTGGCCCATTTGACCATCAAGTCGTAATCGCTGAGGGACACCTTTTGCCGGGCGACGACGCCCAGGATGGGGTTGCCGCCGACATGCTCGACCAGACCCAGCGGTTTCGAGCCATCGAGGCGGTCGTGGCTGCCCCACTGATATCGGTAGCCTTCAACACCGCGGTCGCAAAGGAAGCTCAGGCCGGCGATCGCGCCCAGCTTGGGGATGATGGCCTTGACATCTTTGGCCAGCGCGTTGATATCCGCGCGGATTTGCGACTGCTGGGCGTCGCTGAGGTTGGCCCGCGTCAGCAGCTTGCCGGCCGCATCCTGCAGGTCGTCGATGCCCTTCTTCTGGTTGTTCAGTCCCTCGACCATCTCCGCACTGAGATACCCCAGCGAAACGAGCCGTTGGGCGGCGTATTTTGCCAGCGGCTTCAGTTCGGGCCGATCGGCGAGTCGATCGCCCTTGCCCAGCTTTTCCAGACACTCCAGTGACGGGCCGATCGAGGCCAGCAAATAGTCGCCCCGCAGGCCGAGGGCAAGGACCAGCTTCGACGCCTTGATTCGGTCGATGACCTTCTGAGCATCGCCCTCCACGGCTTCCGCGTCGATCAACTTGTCCGTCGGCAGTTTGTCCCAAGGCAGCATGCTGCCATCGAGGTTGAGGACAAGGTATTCGTAATCGCCCAGCTTGGTCTTCTTGAAATGGCCCTTCGTTTGGGCATTCATTTCGAGTACGACGTTAGCCAACATTTCCAGCTTGATCAACTGCTCTTTGCCCAGATCGACGTTCTTCAGTTTGAAACCAAAGACGATGCCGGGCACGCCGATCAAGTCCACGTGCTTTGCCAAGGACGTCAGCAGGATCCTGGTTTGCAGTTGATCCTGGGTGAGTCCACTGTACCGGCCGGTGGCCTGGGCCACCATCGGGCCGTAGCGCATCGCGTCGCCACCGTCCTGAAGGAGTTCGACGAAGTCGATAAAGTTGTCGTCGCCGTAGACAAAGGCCTCGTTCGAGGCCATGTCGATAACCAAGTCGATGATCTTGCGGACTTCAGGGTTGTGCAGCGCCGCCTCGACTTGAGCCGGTCCGCTGCCGGGCACGCCGGATTGCATCGAGTACATCGAAAGAGCCTGTTGGACGGCGGGCATTTCCTTGATCTTCGCCCAGGCATTGCTGCCGGCAACGGCATCGAATTGCTCGCGGTTGCGCAACATGCTGGAATAGAAGGCCGCGTCGGCGGGAATCAATTTCAGCGAGGTATCGAGCTTGTCGAGTTCGCCCGCCCTCATCGGCGGCGCGACCAGGCAGCCGGTGGCCGCCAGTGCGATTGTCAAAGCCAAGAGTCGAACCGAATTACAGTTCAAGTGCCGTGCCACCATGGGAGCCTCCTTATGTGGAGCAAAGGGTTCGATAAACCACGGAATCAATACGTATTCGCCGCCGCATGACATTTATTGGGCTTCCGGGATCCGCCCGAAAATGGGGACTGGCTCCATCGCCTCGATCAAGTTTCGTTCCGCAAAACAGCGTTTTTGGCGATGGTGCCTGTCCCCTTTTTCGACCGGAGTGGTTTCGGCCGTGCCCCCACCGATGCGGCATTCTAGCAAACGATCCCGGGGGCGGCAAGCACCAGCGAACGGCCACCGAAGAGATCGAGCCCCACCAGCGGGCAGAAATGGGCAAGATAGGGAATGCCGCTGGGCAACGGAAATTGTTGCACTTCCACCGACTGGGAACCCTGAGTGTCGTTCATGGCGTGGTGTTTGAGGAGTTCGCTTCGGCAGCAACCGGGGGGAGGACCTCGCGGATCGCTTCCAGGTACTTCGTGCCGTTGACCGTGTCGGGCTCAAGGTAGCTGCCTTCCGTCCATTCATTCCAGGCGTTGATGGTAAGGATGCGAGGTCCTGCCGGATCGGCGTCCAGAAACGTCTTCGCCTGCTGGAGCGATTTTTTGAATTCTTCGGGCGTGTTGCCCACCAAGACGTTGGTGTAGGGGTAGCCCTGGTTGTTCAGGGGATCGGATTGCGTCGTCCGCGGGCTGGAATCCCAGCCCATGCTGACGTTCGGATAGTACGGCACCGGCCAGCGCTTCTTCTGTTGCTCCCACACGGCGGCCGACCGTTCGGCATAGGCGGGATACAGGGTTGCGGGGTGCTGATCCACGCCGACGTGATGGGCCCAACAATAGGAAGTGACACTATCGATCCCCAGGGCTTTGATCACGTCGGGAGTCACCTGGTTGCCCCAGCCCACCGCGTTGAGGTGCAGCCCTGGCAGCCCAGCCTTTCGCACCTTGCCCCGGAAATCGTCGATCGCCGCGCCGGCTTGGGCCAACCCGCCCAGGCCCTTTACGAACGTGCCGGTTTCGTAAATAGAGAAGTAGGGCTTGCCGTCGATTTTCCAATAATTGGGGTGCAAGAAGTAGTCGCGGATGATGTGGTCCGTGATCGCATCGAAGACCTCGCGAGAAACGGCGCCGGGGTAGATCAAAGCGGGCCGGACGCCGGCTTTCGCGGGAAATATCTCCGTCCAGTTGTGGTTCGCCCACATCAGGGCGAACTTCAGCCCTCCCGGCTTAGCCGCTTTGAGAAAACCGTCGTTGAGGGCCTCTTCCAGAAACGCCCTATCCTCGTACCAATACCAGTCGAAGATGAACGCCGTAATGCCGTGGTCGGCGGCGGCGGCCATCTTGCGGGCCATCACCTGTGGATCGGATTCGTCCTCGTAGCCCCAGACGGGGACCTTGGGCTGAAGGTGGCCGGGAAACCGCGGCGTAGCAGCCCGGAGCAGCGTCCATTCGCTCCAGCCCTTGCCGTAGCGAGCCTCGTTCTGCGGCGCCAGATGGTAATTGGGGAAATAATAGACCGCCACTTGATACGGTTCGACGTCCGCCGCCACAGTCCGACCACACAACACGCTGAGTGCCACAACTGTCAGCACGCTTTTCCAGGAGCTAAACATCTATTGGTTCCGTTGTTGATTGTGCAACAGCTCGGGCCCTTTGTTTACAGCACGCCGTCAGGACGTCGCGTTTTTCGGGGCAAACCAACCATATTACTTCGTCGTCTCGGGCTGGGTACTCTCCTTGGGCAGCCGGTATTGGATCGTGTACGTGAAGGCTTCGTTGCGGCCGCGAGTTGCCGTAAAAAAGGGTGCTAGTGTGCCGTTCCAGCTCAACAGACCCAGAGGCTTGGGGTCAACGTTGACGATCTCCGCGCCGTTGGGAACTTGAACCGTCTCTGAAAACTCCGCCTTGCGCTCGCGGGTATCCACGAGGGTTGGGCCGACGACCAACCCCGGGACAGGCAGCGACCCCTCTTTCTCGGCGCCGAAGGAACGCTCTCCACGGCAGGTCCATAAGTCGTCCTTTCTGGTGGCCGAAGCAGGAGTCTCGGTAATCTGCGTGTAACGGACGTGGTCGAACGGCATCACCGGCTCGACCAATTGGACCGTGTAGTGCTGTTGCCCCTCTGAGGTCGAAACGGTCGCCGGCAACTCCCGACCTTGGCTGTCGATCCAGCGAATCCTGGCTTTAGCGTCGCCGGTCGTGAAGGGGAAAGACGTCCGCGGAACCCAACCGGTGTTCGTATAGGCTACTTTCACCACCTCTGTGCCCGCGCCGTCGGGCGCTAAGGTTACGTAGCTTTTGACGGTCGGCACCAGTAGCACATTTACAGGACTCGGCATAGGAAACGAGACCGAAAGAATGGCACCTGAGAGGGCGAGCAGGACCAGCGCCGCGTACCATGCCAAGTCCTCTCCGAGCGAAAGAGGAAGACTGCGCCAAAGGTTTGTACTGGCAATGTCGCTTTTCCGCAGCGATGCCGCCGCCTGTCCGGTCGGCTGGCCGAGGTATTCCAACCGCAAGAGCTTGATCTCCTTGAGCAAGCCGACCTTGGTGTTGGTGATACGGTATTGGAGGTCGATCACGCAAACTGCCACGAAGCCCGACAGCAGCAGCGCGGCGAAACCGATCATTTGCTTCGTGCTGTGAGTCGCTAAGAGGCCGACCAGGCCGACCTCGCCTGCCACGATGAACAGAAGCGTCCGCAGCCACGTGATCCGGGCCAGCCACTTCAACCGCCTGTCAAACAAGGCGCGCAGTCTCGGCGGCGGCGCGACCGGCCCTTTCGGCATCGAGATTCCCGTTTTCGGTCAAGGCTCTTTTCAGTTCGTCTTCGTGTTCAGTCATCGTTTTGCTCCAGATATTTGCGGAGGCGCTTTCTTGCATAAAACAGCCGGGATTTGACGGTCCCCTCGGGGATTCCAAGGATGGCGGCAATCTCCGCCGTGTCGAATTGTTCTTCGTACCGTAGCGACAAGACGGCCCGGTCCGGGCCGGACAATTGTTCCAGAGCTTCTTTCAAGCTGTCATGCTGCTGCTCGGCCGTCGCCATTTCTTGCTCTTCGAGTTGTATCGACTCAAAGTAGATCTCCGCCGCCTCGCGTTGCCGCCGTTCGCGACGGACCGAGTCTCGGCACTTATTGCTGACGATCTGATAGGCCCAGGCGGAGAACGCGGCGGGATCCGCTAGCCGGTTCAGCCCCCGGCTGATGCCGATCCACGCTTCCTGGAGGGCATCCCAGGCGGCGCTTTCGTCGCCGGTCAACCGCCAGGCGTGCCGCCACAATCGCGGCTGCCAGCGGTCGACCAACGCCTCGAACGCTTCGGCGTCGCCCTCCTGACAGCGCAGTACGAGCAATTCGTCGTTGAGGCGGTCACGTTGGTTCATCAGATATGGTTAGGTCGTTGCCGAGGATAGATCGGTTCAATCGACCGCAAGAGAATTTGGTCGTCCCCCGTGGTCACTATATTAGCGGCCGCGGTAGGGACGCTGTCCAGCAGGGTCCGGGAAGATGGCGCGGCGTGGTGCGCGCGCACTATCCGGGATGCGGCGGGACGCCGCATCTACTTGCTACCCCGGCTCGCGCGGCAGATCACGGGGGAAGGGCAACGGCTCCTTGGACGGCAAGGGCTGGTGATAGGTTTCGGCCCAGTCCTCGCGTTCCTCGTCGGTGGCGTAGTAGCGGAGCCACACCTCGGGGTCGCAGTTGGCGCCCGTGCAGTCCCAGTGCAGATAGTTGTTCGGCCAGTCGATCTTCTTTTCGCGCCGGCAAGATGTCGCGAAACACGAGGCGATACAGCTCGCGGTCGTTCAGATGATCGGTGAAATCCAGGACGATCCGCCTCTGCGAGAGCTTGCGAACCACTTCCCAGAGGATTCGGTGCAGGTCGGCGTCGCCGAGCGACTCGGGCCGCGGCGGCCGCAGCTCCGGCTCGAACCAGCGGTAGATCGGCAACACGGGGGCCTGTTCCCAGGCCAGCATGGCGGCCAGAAACTCGTTCTCGGCCGCCAGCGAAAAGTGCTGCACGTTGACCCGGCTAATCGACTCGTCGAAGTAGCGCTCCAGCTCGTCGCGGAGTTCGGCATTGCGCAATAGCTGGTCGACTTCGTCAGGTTGGGGACGTCGCGAATTGTGCATGAGCCTTGAACCCTGTGCCCCTGGCCTACGCTCTAAAATTTTACCGGAAACTTGGGGAAGGGCCCGATCGTCAAGCATCCCCCTGACAATCGAGTCTACTCAGCGGCGGCCTTTTCTCCAAGCGCCGGCGCCGAATCGCGCGACAAATCTTGAGTTTTTTTTGCTTGGGAATCGTTACGAGCGACACTGTTGTCGCAGGTGCGCGGCAACGTCGTTACAAACCGAACATCTTACCGCCCGCCCCCCGTCGGGCGTCAGTCGCGCTGCTCCTTGTTGTGCAACTCCGTCTCGACTTCGTGCTCCAGTTCGGTGATCTTGCCGACGCGGCGGGCGTGGCGGCCGCCCTCGAACGGCGTATTGAGCCAGATTTCAATCATGTGGTCGATCAACCGCTCGCCCAGCAGATCGGCCGAGAGACAGAGCACGTTCGAGTCATTGTGGCGGCGGCTCATTTCGGCCGTAATGTCGTCATGGCAAGGGGCCGCCCGCACGCCCGGAAACTTGTTCGCCGCGATGCACATTCCCAAACCCGTCCCGCACACCAGGATTCCCCGATCCACCTCGCCATGACTGACGCGCCGCGCCACTTCGGCCGCGATGTCGGGATAGTCGACCGCCTGCGGCGAGAACGTGCCCATGTCGAGTGCTTCATGACCCAGTCGCTCGACCAGTTCGACGACTTTCGACCGGATGGAGAAACCGCGGTGATCAGTTCCAATAGCAATTCGCATGAGCAGGACGTCGGATCGAGGGACCGGTTAGAGGTTGTTACGCGATTTCATTTCAGGAGGACAGACACTGCCGTCTGTCCGCAAACGGACTGTCCGAAAACATTCCGGCAGGAATGCCTGTCCTCCCATCCTATTCTGCGGCCGGCGCCTTACGGCCTGCGCACTTTCGACGGCAACGGAAGCTCATCCAGTCGCATTCTCAACTCTGCATTGATCTGCCCCACGCAACGGCGGTAGCAAGCCACCGGCGCCCCGATCGGATCGCAAATATCCGAATTATCGATCGAGAGCAGCCGGGTTCGATCCGCGGCCGAGGGCCACTGGGCCACAATCGCATCGCGGTGCGAACCGGTCATAGTATAGATCACGTCGGCATGCCGCACCAGCGGCTCGGTCAAGGGCTGGGTTTCGTGGCCCTGAAGGTCGAGTCCCAGTTCGTCCATCACCTCGACGGCCTCAGGGGTGGCCTTTCCGCCCATCATTGCCGCAACGCCCGCCGACATCACCAGCACGCCGTTATCCTCCAATTCGTCCATGTTGCACTTTAGCCGTCGGGCGATGATATCACGACATAGCAGCTCGGCCATGGGGCTGCGGCACGTGTTGCCGGTGCAAACGAAGAGAATCATCAAGCTGGAAAGACGCCGAATGGTGCGCTCCGGGACCACGCCGGCACGCAAAATCTCGTACTGGCCTTCTTTCACTTGAACTACCGACGACGGCTGGCCGAAGCGGCAGGGCCCATCGTCGATAACCATGCTCAACTCGTCGCCGAAGGTGTCGAGGACCTCGCGGGCGGTGACGGCTTCGGGCATCCCGGCGCGGTTGGCGCTGGTGAGCGTCAACGGACCGGCCATCATCCGCAGAACGTCGAGAATCACCTGGTGGCCCGGCACGCGCAGGCCGATCGACTGCGCCGGCGAGACGGCTTGCTGCACCTTCGGCGGCAGTTGCCGCACCAGGCTGTCGGGGTGAGAATCACCGACCACCAGCGTGACCGGGCCCGGCCAACAACGCCGCGCCAGTCGCTGCGCCAAGAGGCACATGTCGGGGGCGTAGTCGCGGGCTTCGTCGGCGCTTTTGATGGCCAAGGTCAACGGTTTGGCGGCATGCCGATCCTTCGAGGCCACCAACCGGCACACGGCGTCCTCGTCCAACGCGCTGGCGGCCAGGCCGTACACGGTTTCCGTGGGAAAGGCCACCAAGCCCCCCTGGGCAACGGCCTGCACGGCGCGATGCACGACGTCGCGTCGATCCTCCGCGCTGCGCAAATCGATGACCACCGGCGGCATGGCGTGACCCGAGCACCCCGAAAAGCGTCCTAATGCGTTATTCTACAGGCTCTTGCGCGGTCGTCAACCCGCGGCGGGCGGAAAGCGCCAGACCGCGGAATTGCCGACATGACTCGGTTGCCCAAAATGGGCTTCTGGCGTTGGCAACGAAAACCGAGTAGGCTTTCGGGAAACCTCCGACCAATTGCCACGACAGATCCGATGTCCTCAGCCCGCACCCCAACCCGCGACGAGCTTGTCAGCCGCTATCTCGATCAATTGCCCTATGCGCCCTACCGCGTGCAAGAGGAGGCGCTGCTGGCGTGGTTCTCGGCCGAGCAAGGCGTGTTGGTCTGCACGCCCACCGGCACGGGAAAGACGCTGATCGCCGAAGCGGCGCTGTTCGAGGCCCTGCACACGGGCAAAACGGCCTACTACACCACGCCGTTGATCGCCCTGACGGAGCAGAAGTTTCGCGAAATGCAATCGGCGGCGGTGAAGTGGGGCTTCCACCCCGACGACGTCGGCCTGGTTACCGGGAACCGCCGCGAAAATCCCGATGCCCGCGTGTTGGTGGTCGTGGCCGAAATCCTGCTCAATCGACTGCTTCACAGCGGAAAGGGGGACAATCTCCGACCGAGCTTCGCTGGGTGCCCGCCGGAACGGCCCGCACCAATGGGGACTGTCCCCTTTTCTGCCACGGGTGCTTTCGACTTTAGCGACGTCGCCGCGGTCGTGATGGATGAATTCCACAGTTTCACGGATCCCGAACGCGGCATCGTTTGGGAGCTATCGCTGGGGCTGCTGCCGGCGCATGTCCGCACATTGCTCCTTTCGGCGACGGTGGGCAACGCGGTCGAGTTCCTGCACTGGCTGCGGCAGAGCCACAATCGGCGGTTGGAACTCGTCAAGGGGGACGAGCGCAAAGTGCCGTTGCGGTTCCATTGGGTCGGCGACATGCTTCTGACCGAACAGCTCGAAGCGATGGCCGAAGGCGACGAACCATCGCGCACGACGCCCGCCTTGGTGTTCTGTTTCAACCGCGAGGAATGTTGGAACGTGGCCGAGCAGCTCAAGGGCAAACGCGTGTTGGGCGAAGGCCAGCAGAAACGGCTTGTGGCCGAATTGGAACAGCATAATTGGTCGGAAGGGGCCGGCCCGAAACTCAAGCAACTGCTCACGCGCGGCGTCGGCGTGCACCACGCGGGCGTGCTGCCCAAGTATCGCCGCATCGTCGAGGAGCTGTTTCAGCGGAAACTGCTTTCCGTGGCCGTCTGCACCGAGACGCTTTCGGCAGGCATCAATCTGCCGGCCCGATCGGTGGTGGTGCCGAGCATCATGAAAGGCCCGCCCGATAAGAAGAAGCTGCTCGATCCGAGCACGCGCGTACCAGATTTTCGGCCGGGCGGGCCGGCCGCAATACGATAAGGAGGGACATGTCTTCGTGCTGGCCCACGAAGACGACGTGAAGATCGCCCGCTGGCGCGAGAAGTACGATCAAATCCCGGAAGATACCAAAGACCCGGGGTTGCTGAAAGCGAAGAAGGCCTTGAAGAAGAAGATGCCTACGCGGCGTTCGACCGAGCAATATTGGAACGAGGCCCAGTTCCAGAAGCTTTGTGCGGCCCCACCGGGCAAGCTGCACAGCCGCGGCCCGCTGCCGTGGCGGCTGCTGGCCTTCATGCTCGACGCCTCGCCCGAAGTCGACATCATCCGCCGCCTGGTCGGCAAACGGCTGATGGATTCCGGCCACGTCGAGGCGGGGCAACGAGAGCTTGATCAAATGCTGATCACGCTCTGGCGGGCCGGCTACGTCAGCCTCGAACCGCAACCGCCGACGGCCGCCGAATTGGCCGAGGCCCAAGCGGCGGCGGCGGCGGAAAAGGCGCAGGCGGCGAAACGGCTGGAGTTCACCTTCGGCTTCGCCGAGAAGGCGGCCGCCCCCGAGCCGAACCCTTACAAGCCGGTGCTCGCCCGCCCCACGGAGAACCTCGCCAAGCTGGTTCTGTTCCGCGGCACGAACCCGCTCTATGCCGTGTTCTTGGTGAATCAGTTGGGCATCGCCGATCGCAACGAGCGCGTCCAGGCGATGGAGAGCGTGCTGGAATTGCCGCGGTCGGTGGGCCATTTCGTCCGCGTGCCGAAGCAGGACGAATTGCCGCCCGGTCCGCTGGCCACGATCCGGCTCGATCCGCACCTGCTTCAACTGGGCCTGGTTACGCCGGAGGAACTCTCGGCGGCGGCCCGCGACGAAGAAGACTGCGATCGCCGCCGCTTCGACGATGAGCAACGGAAATGGGTACTGACGTTGGCCGAAAAACTCCGCCGGCTGTTCGACTACGATTTTCCCGGCGTCCACGATTTGCGGACCTCGCCCGTTTGGGCGGCCGGCGAACTGCTGCAATTCGGCGGCGACTTCAACAAGTACGTCACGAGCAAGAGCCTTCAGAAGCAGGAAGGCGTGGTCTTCCGGCATGTGTTGCGGCTGATCTTGCTCGTGGGCGAGTTTGTGCAACTATGCCCACCCGACGCCGCGGAGCCGGAGTGGCGCGGCGACCTGGACGACATCGCCGCCCGGCTAACCGAAAGCTGCCGCCGCGTCGATCCGGCCTGCACCGATAAGGCCCTGGAAGAAGCGGAGCAAGAGGCAGAGTAGATTACGACAAAGACACGAAGCCTTTGTGTCTTCGTGGCGAGCCGTTCCTACAGCGTCCCTTTCGTGCTCGGCACGCCGGTCAGCCGGGAATCGGGCTCGATGGCCATCCGCAGCGCCCGGGCGGTCGCCTTGAAGATCGCTTCGGCGATATGATGGCTGTTGCGGCCATGATGCACGATGATGTGCAAGTTGCAAAGGGCATTGGTGGCGAAGGCGTGCCAGAAGTCGGCCACCAGTTCCGAATCGAAGTCGCCGATCTTGTAGGTCGGAAAATCGGCCTGGAAGACGAAGTACGCCCGGCCGCCGAGGTCCAACGCGACTGCTGCAGAGCGTCTCTTCCATGGGCAGCATGAAATGCCCATAGCGGCGGATGCCCGCCTTGTCGCCCAAGGCTTCGCGGAACGTCTGGCCGAGGCAGATGCCCACGTCCTCGACGGTGTGATGTTGATCGACGTCGAGATCGCCCGCGGCCGCGACCGCGAGATCGAACGCGGCGTGCTTGGCCAACAGGGCCAGCATGTGGTCGAGGAAGCCGATGCCGGTGGCAACGCGGGCCTCGCCCGTGCCTTCGAGCAGCAGTTCCAGGTTGATGTCGGTTTCGGCAGTCTTGCGGTGGATTTTGGCGGTTCGGGACATAAGAGGGATCATAGTATTTCGCGAAGTTTTTCCAGGCAGGTGTCAATTTCAGTGTCCGTGCCCACGCTGATCCGCAGCCCGTCGCCCCAGCCGGGATAGTTCATGTATCGGACCAGGATGCGCTCGCGTCTGAGTCGCTCATAGAGTGGTTTGGCTGGGAGGCGCGGATAGACGTTCCAGGTGAAGTTGGCCTGCGAATCGACCGTCATAAACCCTAGTTCCCGCATTTTCTCCACGAGGCGGCCGCGCGTGGCGAGAATCTTGGCCCGATTGGCCGCCAGCCACTCCCGGTCGCCGATGGCGGCCGTGGCCGCAGCGATGGCCAGGCTGTCGCAGTTGTACGAGTCTTTGACCTTCACCAACTGCTGGATGAACTGCGGCTGGGCGACCACATAGCCGAAGCGAAGGCCCGCCAAGGCGTACGACTTGCTCAACGACCGCGACACCATGATTTTTTCGCACCGGGCCACCAGGTGCATGCAATTCGTTTCGGCGAAATCGACGTACGCCTCGTCAACCAACAGCGGACACGGCAATTGCTCGGCAATCTCCAAGACCTTGGCGGGCGGAATCACCGTGCCCGACGGGCTGTTCGGATTGGCCAAAAACACTAGCCGCAAGCCGTCCCGGGCGGCGGCAAAGGCGGCCGGCAACGACCAGTCGCCGTTGAACCGGATTTCTTCGGCCGAGGCGCCCTGCAATTCGGCCAACGTCTTGTAAAGGATGTAGCTCGGATAGGGCAGCCGCAAGAGCTGGCCTTGGCCGACCAGCGCCCGAGTGATGATCGTAAGGATGTCGTCACTCCCGTTGCCGCAGAGGATCCAATCCGGCCCAACGCCCAACATTTCGGCTGCCTGCTGGCGGAACTGCCCTGCCGTCGAGTCGGGATACTTCCGCAGCCGGCGAGTCACCTCTTCAATCGCCCGCGCGACCGCCGGCGAAGGCGGATACGGGTTCTCGTTGGTGTTCAGCTTGATGAACTCGCCCTGCTGGGGCTGTTCTCCCGGCGTGTAGCCGGACATCGCTTCAATCTCGGGACGGAAAAAAGACATGAGAAGAGATCAGGGGCCAGGGGTCGGGGGTCAGGGGTCAGGCGCCTTCCGCCTTCATTCTCACTTCCACGCTTGCCCGATGTGCCGTCAGGCCTTCCTTGGTTGCCAGCACCTGCACGTCCGGCGCCAAACGCAGCATGCCGTCGCGGCCGAAGTGCAAGACGCTGTTGGCCCGCAAGAAATCGTTAGCCGACAGGCCGCTTGCGAAGCGGGCCGTGCCGCTGGTGGGCAGCACGTGCGACGGGCCCGCCGCATAGTCGCCCAGCGCCACCGGCGTGTAGTTGCCCAAGAACACCGCTCCGGAGTAACGGATCTTTTCGGCCAGTTCCTCCGCGTTCTTCGTGGCAATGTGCAAGTGCTCCGGGGCAATCTCGTTGGCCAGCGCAAGCCTCGTCGGCATCGCGGACCAGGATCACGGCGCCGAACTCCTCTAAACCGTACCGGGCCAACTCGCCGCGCTCCAGACCGTTCAACTTCCGCGAAAGCTCGGCCACCGCGGCGTCGAGCGCCGGCTCGCTCCAGCCGATCAACACGCTTGCCCCGGGGGCGTGCTCGGCCTGGGCCAGCAGGTCCATCGCCGTGAACTCCGGCGGGCTCGATTCGTCGACGATGACGACGACTTCGCTCGGGCCGGCAATCGAGTCGATGGCCACGTCGCCGGAAACGTGCTTCTTCGCCAAGGCGACGAACAGGTTGCCTGGGCCGACGATCTTGTCGACGCGCGGCACTCCCTCGACGCCGTAGGCCAAGGCGGCCACGGCCTGCGCCCCGCCAAGCCGATACACTTCGGTGATGCCCAACTCGTGGCAGGTGGCCAGCAAATCGGGATTGTAGGCGCCGAACCTGGTGGGCGGCGCCACGACGGCCAACTGCGGCACGCCCGCCACCTGAGCCGGCACGGCCGTCATGAGAACCGTGGAAGGATAAGCGGCAGCCCCGCCCGGCACGCAAATCCCCACGCGCTCCAAGGGCCGATACCGTTGGACCAGATAGCCGTCGGGCCGTTCCACCCGCACGTCGTGATGGAGAATTGCCTGCTGGAACTCGCGGATATTCCGGGCCACGCGGCGAACGGCCTCGATCAGTTTCGGATCGGCCTCACGGTGAGCCTGGGCCAATTCGGCGGCGGGCACGCGAAGAGCGTCGGCCCTCAGCGGGGCCTTATCGATCCGGGCCGAGTAATCGAGCACGGCGGCGATGCCCCGCTGCGCCACGTCGCGGCAAATCCGCTCGACCACCTGTACCGGCGACAGCGGCTCGCCAAAAACCTCGATCGTTCGCTCCCGACTGGCCTGGCTGACCACGTTTCCGCGCGGGCTGAGCCGGGCGCGAGCTCGGCCATCGCCGTGCGAATGTCGTCCCGCCGGCTATCGATACGACGGATGTTCACACTGTTGGCAGCCATCATTGCCTTCCGATCAACGCATCTTAACTACTATAACCCTCTCCTGCCCGCTTGCCGAGACACTCTACGGACGCAGCAACCAAGCCAGCAGCCGCTGTCGCTCCACCGTTGACAATGGCCGGGCCCAAACTCCGGATGACTTCCGCCTGCCAATGGCGTACAATTAGGGAGGCGTAGGGACGGCGATGCTCTCGGGTGCGGTCACCAACGCAACTGCCGGCGGGAACGTGGAAAAGTCGCTGTTCACCATCACTTGTACCACCTGTCAGGCCCGGCTGGTGGTGCGCGCGAGGCGGCCATCGGGGCGATCCTGGAATGCCCCCGATGCGAAAGTATGGTCCACGTGACACCTCCTCCAGGGTGGGCGGCTGCCGCCGCACAGGGAGGTGCAGCCCCACAGCCTGTGCCCCCCGGATTGCCGCCCTTGGACCGGGTGGCCGACTCGATGACGCTGGACCTCGATCCCGGGCGGGTTTCGCTCTTGGGAAAACTCGCGCGGCAAAAGTGGCTCCTCTGGGGCGCCGGACCGCCGGTCGTCACCTTGGCCGTGGTGGCTGCCGTGCTATGGTTCGCGCTGTCGCGTTCCGCGCCCAAGCCGACCGAGGTCGATCCCCAGAGCGCTACGACCATCGCTGCAAAGGCGAACGACGACACGACTCCCAAACTGTCGGCGACGCAGTCGCAAGAAGACGATCATAAGGAAGCGGTCAAGCCGGCATCTGCCGCTTCGGCTTCGGAAGCCCTCGCTTCCAACGCCAAAATGCCGGAGCCGCCGTCGCCGTCATCGTCTCCGACCAAGTCTCTCGCCTCTTCAACAGAACCGCCGCGCTCGGTTGAAGACACGCCGCGCGAGCTTCAGACATCTTCGGCGAGCGTCGATAAGGCGGCCGGGGGCGCGATGGATGATCCCCAGCCGGCCGATATCAAGAAGGCCCCGCCGGCGCAGGTGGATGTTGCGGCCCGTCTGGCCGATGCGGTGGCTGGGATCGAGTTGGCCGACATGCCGTTGACGACCGCGCTCGATTTGCTGTCCGGCATGAGCGCGGTGCCGATCACGCTCGATCCCGATGCCCTGGCACAACTCGGCATTGCGCCGCGCGCTCTGATCTCCGTGCATCTCAAGTCCGTGAACATGGGCAAGGTGCTGGAAACCACCGTGGCGCAGCGGGGACTGGCCGTGGCGGTCGAAAATGGCCAACTGCGGGTTTCCAGCCCGCCCCAATTCCGCGAAACGTTCAACAAGGTGCGATATCCCGTCTCGGACCTTGCCGGCGAGGGCAAGGATGCGGCGGTCGAACTGGCAACCGTCGTGCGAAAGCTGGTCGCGCCCGAATCCTGGCAAGGCGGCGGCGGTCGCGGCACGATCGAGGCGGAAGCGGGTGTCCTGGTGGTCAACCAGACAGGCGAGTTGCAGCAACAGGTGTCGGCCTTTTGCGACAAGTTGCGGCTGGCCCGGCAAAGACCGCTTCCTGGCGGTGACGATCCCCGTCGGCCGACGTTGGACACGCGGCTGGCTCAGGCGCAAGCGATGCTCGACCGGCCGGTGACCGCCAATTTTCATCAACCCGCGCCGTTGGCGACGGTCCTGGCCTTTCTCGCTGCGGCTGCCAAATGCGACATCCTCATTGATCGCGAGGCGATGGCGACGGCCGAAACCTCCGATCGGGTCGAGGCCTCGTTGGTAGCCCAAAAGGAGAAGCTGGGCGCGGCGTTGAAAGACCTGCTTCGCCCGCTGGGGTTGGCTTATCGGGCGGTCGGTTCCGAAACACTGCAAGTGACAACCAAGGAGGCGGTCGAGGAACGCCTCGAAGTGGAGTTTTACCACGTCGGCCCGTGGCTGGCCCAAGGTGTTGCGGGTACGGACCTGGCCGATCGATTGAAGACCGAAGTTGCGGCCTCGACGTGGAACGACGCCAGCGGGTCGGGCGATGTCTGCTTCGACCCTCCGTCCAAGTGTCTGATAGTCCTCCAATCGCAGCCGGTCCAGGCGGCGATCGAAAAATTCCTTCAGACGAAGGGCGAAGGCAGGGACCGGAAGGCGGAGTAAGGACGAGGTCCCGGGGCAGATTCCAAATTTCGCGACATTTTCCCCTTGATTTTTTCGCAGGACTAGTCGAAAATAGAGCCAGTTAAGGAAGTCGTCCAGCCGGGCGACGTTTGCGATGAGCCAGTTACACGCCTATTATTGGTACTTTTATTTTAGCCCCCGAGGTTTCGGGGTCGGAGGTGGTGTGTAACCCAACACAACCAACAAACGACCAAAGCCCCGAGACCTCCCAAGGTCTCGGGGCTTTTTTTGTTGCCGCTGTCCACTAGCACGAAGGAGTCTTCACGGTGATCGTCGTCATGAAACGCGGCGCGACCCCGGAGCAGATCGCACACATGATCCAACGCGTCGAACAACTTGGCCTGAAAGCCCATCCGATCTACGGCACCGAACGGACCGTGATCGCGGCGATCGGCGAGAAACGCGACGAGTTCCGCCAGTCGCTCGAGAGCGGGCCGGGCGTGTCTGAAGTGGTTCCCATTCTCGCCCCCTACAAAGTCGCCAGCCGCGAGGTCAAAGCCGAGGCCACGGTGGTCCGCGCCGGCAGCCTGGCCGTGGGCAATTGCCTGCTGGGCATGATCGCCGGCCCCTGCTCTGTGGAAAGCGAAGAGCAAACGCTCGCGACCGCCCGGGCGGTGAAGGCCGCGGGCGCCACGGCGCTGCGCGGCGGGGCTTTCAAGCCGCGCACCAGCCCCTACAGCTTCCAGGGCATGAAGGAGGACGGGCTGAAGATTCTTGCCGCCGCCCGCCAACAGACCGGGCTGGCCGTGGTCACCGAAGTGATTAGCACCGAGGACGTGTCGTTGGTGGCCGGCTATGCCGACGTGCTGCAAATCGGCGCCCGGAACATGCAGAACTATCGCCTTCTGGAGGCGGTTGGCGAGGAGGGGAAGCCGGTGTTGCTGAAGCGCGGGGCCAGCGCCACGCTCGACGAACTGTTGCTCGCGGCCGAATACATTCTCAACGCCGGCAATCCGAACGTCATGCTCTGCGAGCGGGGCATCCGCACCTTCGAGAGCCACACCCGCTATACGCTGCCGTTGGCCTCGGTGCCCTGGCTGCACGAGCGAACGCATCTGCCGGTCGTGGTGGATCCGAGCCACGGCACGGGCCACACGAGCCTCGTGACGCGGATGGCCGCGGCGGCCGTGGCTGCCGGCGCCGACGGCATCATGGTCGAGGTCCATCCCGATCCCGAATCGGCCTTGAGCGACGGCTATCAAGCACTCGACTTCCAACAGTTCGAGGAACTGATGACACTCTGTCGCCACGTGGCCGAGGCCGTCGGACGGCGGTTCGGCACGGCGTGACGGGGGCGGTCTACCGCCGCGAGATCGTGACGGAAAAGAAGCAAGCCCGGCCGCCTTGGCCGGGCTTGCCGCGTCATCAGGTTGTCACGGAACTACGGCAGCAAGGGGATGTAGGAGTTGGAAACAACCACCTCATCCATGTAGTACAAGGCGGTGCCGTTGCCGCTAGCTAGGGAGATGTCGCCAAAGTCGAGGTAGGTCCAGACCGTGCTGGCGCTGAAGTTGCCGGTCATGGCCGTGCTGTTCAGCACGCCATCGACCCAGAACTCAAAGTAGGTCGTCGCGGCCGGCGGCGTGATATGCACCTCGATGCAATGCCACGTATTTTCCGAAAGTTGCGATGGCCACACGAGTTCGCTCCAATTTCCCACTTGCTCCATGTAAGGCTGCTCATCCTGAATCGACATCTGGGCGCGGTTGCTGCCGCACCCGACGTGCAAGAGCCTTCTCCCGCAACCGGAATTGGCAGTCCCGAACCCCGTAGGGAGGAACAGATAGAACCGCACGTAGATATTGCCGCTAATCGTGGGACTGAAGTTCTTCGTCAAGTAGGCGCCGTATTGTCCCGAAACGTCGTAGCCGGTAAGCTCCAGGCTGTGCGTGCCGGCCGCGGCCTCGGTGGTGCTCGTGTTCAGCGTATGACTGCTGTTGATGCCGTTGACGGTGCTCCACGCCCCGCCATACACGGTCCAGTTCTCGAAGGTATCGCTGAAATAGGTTACCGGAGATTGGATCGTGGTTCCCACATAGGAGTTAGCAACCACCAGTTCATCGACATAGAACGTGGAGCCGTTATTTGAGCCGGAGCCGAGGGTCACATCGCCGAAATCCATCGATGTGAACACGGTGCTGCCGCTGAAACTGCCGTTGAGAGTTCCGGCGCTAACGCCATCGATCCAGAATTGCATCGGCGTGCTTGTCAACGGGGCATTGATGTGCATTTCGAGACAATGCCACGCGTTCTCGGAAATCGCCGTGGTGGTTTCGACTGAGCCCCAGGCGCCGATCTCCTCCATGAGAATACGGCCGCCGACGACCGACAACTGGCCGCGGTTGCTCCCGCACCAGATCCGTAAGAGCCGCCGGGAGTCGTTCGAGTTCGCGCTTTCATACCCCGTCGGCAGAAAGACGAAGAAGCGTACGTTGATACCGCCGGAGATCGTCGGGCTGAAGTTCTCGGTCAAGTAGGCGCCGTATTGGTTTGCCGTGTCAACGCCGTAAAGTTGCAGGCTCTTGTCGCCGGCCTCGGCGTAGTTGGCGCTGGTGTCCAGCGTATGACTGCTGTTCACGCCGTTGACGGTGCTCCACGCCCCGCCATACACGGCCCAGCCCTCGAAGTTGTCCTGGAAGTAGATCGTGCTGCCGCTGCTGACCACCGTGCAGCCAGAGGAGTTCGTGGCATTTCCGACCAGGCCCGCGTTGTCCGTGGCCTTCACGCTGAAATAGTAGGTCGTCCCCACCGTCAGGCTCAAGCCGGTCTTGGTGACCGACAGCACGTTGCCTACCGCGGTCCAGCCGACCACGTTGGTGCCGCCGGCCGTGGTGCCGATGGCATACTGGTAGCCGCTGATGCCGCTAATGGAGTCCGTGCTGGCGCTCCAATTGGCCGACAACTGCGTGGTCGAGGTGGTGGTCGAGGTTTCCACGCCGGTGGTGGTTCCGTCGTAGACGGCCGGCGGCGCGGTGGGCGGAGTTGTGTCTACCGTCTGCCCGAGGGAATTGTGGCGCTGCCGACCAGGCCCGCGTTATCCGTGGCCTTCACACTGAAATAGTATTTCTGCCCGTTGGTCAGGCTCAAGCCGGTCTTGGTGACCGTCAGCACGTTGCCCACCGAGGTCCAGCCGACCACGTTGGTGCCGCCGGCCGTGGTGCCGATGGCGTACTGGTAGCCGCTGATGCCGCTGATCGAGTCCGTGCTGGCGCTCCAATTCGCCGACAACTGCGTGGTCGAGGTGGTGTAGGAGGTTTCCACGCCGGTGGTGGTTCCGTCGTAGACGGCCGGAGGCGCGCTCGGCGGAGTGGTGTCTACCGTCTGCCCGGGGGAATTCGTGGCGCTGCCGACCAGGCCCGCGTTATCCGTGGCCTTCACACTGAAATAGTATTTCTGCCCGTTGGTCAGGCTCAAGCCGGTCTTGGTGACCGTCAGCACGTTGCCCACCGAGGTCCAGCCGACCACGTTGGTGCCGCCGGCCGTGGTGCCGATGGCGTACTGGTAGCCGCTGATGCCGCTGATCGAGTCCGTGCTGGCGCTCCAATTCGCCGACAACTGCGTGGTCGAGGTGGTGTAGGAGGTTTCCACGCCGGTGGTGGTTCCGTCGTAGACGGCCGGAGGCGCGCTCGGCGGAGTGGTGTCTACCGTCTGCCCGGGGGAATTCGTGGCGATGCCGACCAGGCCCGCGTTATCCGTGGCCTTCACGCTGAAATAGTATTTCTGCCCGTTGGTCAGGCTCAAGCCGGTCGCGGTGACCGACAGCACGTTGCCCACCGAGGTCCAGCCGACCACGTTGGTGCCGCCAGCCGTGGTGCCGATGGCATACTGGTAGCCGCTGATGCCGCTGATCGAGTCCGTGCTGGCGCTCCAATTCGCCGACAACTGTGTGGTCGAGGTGGTGTAGGAGGTTTCCACGCCGGTGGTGGTTCCGTCGTAGACGGCCGGAGGGCGCTCGGCGGAGTGGTGTCTACCGTCTGCCCGGGGGAATTCGTGACGAGGCCTACCGTTCCCACGCCGTTGACGGCTTTCACGCCAAAATAGTATATCTGCCCGTTGGTCAGGCTCAAGCCGGTCTTCGTCACCGTCAGCACGTTGCCCAGCGAGGTCCAGCCGATCACGTTGGTGCCGCCGGCCGTGGTGCCGATGGCATACTGGTAGCCGCTAATGCCGCTCTGCGGATCACTGGCTGCGGACCAGTTTGCCGACAACTGCGTGGTCGACGTCGTGTAGGGGGTTTCCACACCGGTGGTGGTTCCGTCGTAGACGGCCGGAGGCGCGGTGGGCGTGTCCGTCCCGCCGCCGGGAATCAGCGGGAATGCCCCGTTGGTGTAGTCGATCAAGACATGTTCAAGGTAACTTTGTGTCGTGGCGCCGTTATTGCCACCGTTGTCGGTTCGGCCGAACTCAACCGGGCCATACATAGTCGAATTTAGGGTTGAGTTCGCTACCGAGGTGCTTCCTACCTGAGCAAACGCATTGGCAGGATCGAAAACCGCCACCGACGTGCTGCCCGCGATGCCGTCGAAATGCAAATTGACCCAGTAGGTCTTTCCGGGGGTAACGTTTATGGGGGCACCATACGTGGTCGATGAAAGGGAACTCTGGGCTCGAAGATACGGTCCGCCGCTATCTCTGTAGATCTGCAGGGCCGCCCAGGGCGCGCTACCTTGCATCCAGATCGTGTTGCACTGGTCCCAGGCCACGTTGAACCCCGGGGTGTAGTAACAAGCAATCGTTATCTTGGAATACGAGCCGGGAAAAGCACAACTGGCATAATTCAACTGATTGTTGTCATTGAATACCCAAGTGCGCGTGCTGCCAGTGCCGGGGTAGATTACGCCGCCGACCGACACGGAGCCCGGCAGGTTCGTGGGGTTGGCGGTGGAGACCCACATGCTGTTGTTAATGGTCCACGCCGATCCGCTCGGATAGCTGGACGCATCCATAATGCTTGGTGTTAGCAGATCGCCGTTGTTGCCACTTTCCATGTTCTGGTAGATATCAACGGGCGTCGCGCCACTTGCCTGCAGCACAGTTTGGCCGGGGGAACTCGTGGCGCTGCCGACCAGGCCCGCGTTATCCGTGGCCTTCACGCTGAAGTAGTAGGTGGTTCCCACACTCAGGCTCAAGCCCGTCTTGGTGACCGACAGCACGTTGCCCGCCGAGGTCCAGCCGACGACGTTGGTGCCGCCGGCCGTGGTGCCGATGGCATACTGGTAGCCGCTGATGCCGCTGATCGAGTCCGTGCTGGCGCTCCAATTGGCCGACAACTGCGTGGTCGAGGTGGTGGTCGAGGTTTCCACGCCGGTGGTGGTTCCGTCGTAGACGGCCGGAGGCGCGCTCGGCGGAGTGGTGTCTACCGTCTGCCCGGGGGAATTCGTGGCGGGGCCTACCGTTCCCACGCCGTTGACGGCTTCCACGCTGAAATAGTATTTTTGCCCGTTGGTCAGGCTCAAGCCGGTCTTGGTCACCGTCAGGACGTTGCCCAGTGCCGTCCAGCCGACGACATTCGTCCCGCCCGCCGTGGTGCCGATGGCGTACTGGTAGCCGGTAATGCCGCTCTGCGGATCACTGGCCGCGGACCAGTTGGCCGACAACTGCGTGGTTGAGGTGGTGTAGGGGGTTTCCACGCCGGTGGTGGTTCCGTCGTAGACGGCGGGAGGCGCGGTGGGCGTGTCGCCACCTACGACCGTTTGCCCGCTGGAAACGGTGGCCGCGCTGAGCTGTCCCGCCATGTTGACTGATTTCACGCTGAAGTAGTAGGTTTGCCCGACGGTCAACGACAGAAATGGTTGTGTAAAGGACGTTACGTTGCCGAGATAGATCCAGTTCAGGACGTCGGTGCCGCCGGGGGTTGTGCCGATGGCGTAGCGATAGCCGAACATGCCACTGTGTGAATCGCTGCCGGCGCTCCAATTGGCCGACAACTGCGTGGTCGAGGTGGTGGTTGAGGTTTCCACGCCGGTGGTGGTTCCGTCGTAGACGGCCGGCGGCGCGTTGGGTGGCGTTTTGTCGGTCACGTTGGGAAGAAGCGGGTATAGCCCATTGGTATAGTCAACCAGAATTTGGTCGAAGTAGCCTTGCTGCGTGGTCGGAAAATTCAGATACATACTGTATCGGCCCCAAGCAATTTCCGTCGGACGCGAGCCGGGCCTTGCATTGCACCAGGATACACTCCCTACTTGAGCGAAGGAATTGGCAGGGTCAAAGACGGCGAGCGAGCACCCTCCCGCCGCGTCGAGACGCGTATTGACCCAGTACGTCTTTCCGATTTGAACCGTGACGTAGGGGCCGAAAGTCGATGCGCCGGTCGGATCTTGACTATGAGAGCGAAGGAATTGAGTTCCGGCGTTGGTCACGACCGTCTGCATGCAACACCAGGCCCCGTAACCTTCCATTCCGATGCTGTCAATCTGAGTCCAGGTTTGATCAAATGAAGGGGTGTAGTAACAGGCAGTTGTTATTCCAGGAGTGCTACCGTTATAGTATGACGAAGGGAGTTGGACTTGAGCGCCATTATGCCCTATGTTGTAGTAAAACATCCAGGAACGAGTGCCGCCGGTGCCGGGGTAGGTCGTCCCGTTGACCGCCACAGGCCCCGGCAGGTCCGTGTGATTGAGGTTGGAAACGTACATGGTATTATTGCTGCCGTAAACGTCCCACGTCCCGGCGCCATAGCCTCCAGCAGTCATTAGGGCCGCGGTGAGCACGTCGCCGTTGTTGCCGGCCTCCATGCTCTGATAAATGTTGACACTGGGGGGGCCCGCAAAAACCTCTGCGCTGAATACCAGCGTAGCGAGACACGCGGCCAAGAGACTCGTCAACGAACTCCTCGTTACCAGCGGCAGACTCAATCGCGCACTTTTGGTCATGATCCTTACCTCCGTAAAAGTTGTTCTCGTCACCCGGCTGGACCGGCGGCCTTTCGGGTAACTTGCGGAAAACGGCGATAAGCGGGACTTTTGCCTTCGAGTGCCCCTTAATCTACTCCTCGTTGCCAGTGCGTCAACGAGCAGTTTGCGCATTCGGCGCGCGCTTTGCGCACGGCTTTACTGGTAGCAAAATCCTGGAAATCCTGTATAACAGAGGGGGTTCAGGATCTGGGTTGCGGCGCCGGTGAAAGCTGTAGTGGTTTGACACACTCAAAGTGTGCAGTTCGTTGGGGCGGCAGTTGAACTGCCGCCCCCGTGTTCCGGCGATTCAGTGGGGTGGCAGTGCAACTGCCACCCCAACAGAGGCGTGATACCATGAGGCGAAAGCCTAGGCGACGAGTGGCGATCGGCCATCCGGTGGCGTTGCCGTGGATGGCCTTGTTCGTCCGCGGCGTAAGCGAGTACGCCGAGGAACACGGCGATTGGACCATCACCACCAGTCTCACTCCGCTGACAGGCTCCAACTTCTCCGAGTTGAACAGCTATTCGCTCGTGGGCTGGGAGGGAGATGGTGCGATCCTGGGGATCAGGAGTTGAACGCGATGCGCTCGCGGCTCGCGGCCTGGGCATCCCGGTGGTGAACCTATCCGGCGCCGTGCGCAACGCTCATCTGCACCGGGTGATGGTCAACCAGTGCGCCGTCGGCCGCTTGGCCGCCGAGCACCTCTTGGAACGCGGATTGCGTCGGTTGGCGTATTGTGGGCCGCCGGGACCTTGGTACAGCCAGCAGCGCGGGGCGGGATTTTCCCAGCGGGCCAAAGAGGCCGGCGTGCCGTGCGAGATATTCGAAATCGCCAGCCCCATGCGTGTCTACATACCCTGGCACCGGCAAGTGGCGCCCCTGCACCGCTGGCTGCAACGCCTGGAGCGGCCCGTCGGCCTGATGGGAGTGAACGACCACATGGCCCGCGTGATCGTCAATGAGTGCCAGCGGTTGGGACTGGTCGTGCCCCACGAGGTGGCCGTGATCGGCTGCGACAACGATACGGTCGTCTGTGAGTGCTGCCGACCGACGATTAGCAGCGTTTTGCGCAGTGCTCGGCGCGTGGGCTTCGACGCGGCCGCACTGCTAGACCATCTGATGGCGGGCAAGGACCCGCCGCTCCACGACATCCTCGTCCCGCCCGATGGCGTCGTCTCGCGTCAGTCCACCGACACCATGTACGTAGACGACCCGCAGGTGGTTGCCGCGGTTCGCTTCATGCACGACCACTTGGGCGAGAAGTTCGGAGTAGCGGAGGTTCTGCGGCACGTCAACATCTCTCGCCGGGAACTGCAACTGCGATTTCGTCGTCTCTTGGGTCGTTCGCCGAGAGATTATCTCCGCGGGCTCCGCATCGAGTCCGCGCAGGCTCTTGGAGCGGCCCGATAACGTCAAATTGCAGAAGATTGCCAAGGCCTGTGGGGTTTCCAGCCCCAGCCAACTCCGCCGGGTTTTCCAACGTATCACCGGCATGACGCCGTTGGGGTATCACCGCCAATGTCAATTGAATAGGATCGGGTGACGGCGACGAGGGATCGCTTCGGGCTGCGCGGCGTCACGCGTCAACGATTCACGCCACCACGGCCAGCGGTTCCATTTCCAGCCGATCCACCGGAGGCAGCGAGTACTTCTCAAGGACCATGTTGATCATGGCCAAGGAGACGTGTTGGGGTGAAAGAATTTCGATCCCAACACCACCCAATTCTACCACCAGAAGACGGGGACGGCAATTCAGGGTTTGGCGGACAACGGCTGGACGGTCAGCCGCAACAGATTTTGGTGCGTGCAGGACGGGACTCACTTGTTCGCTGCTTCGTCCACATCCCAAAGCTTGATCGTTCTGTCCATGCTTCCCGAGGCCAATACTTTGCCGTCGGGGCTGAACGCCACGGCCTCGACCGTGTCGAACATGCCCCGTGAATGTCGTGATACAGGTTCGCGAGGCAACATCCCACAGCCTGACCTTGTCACCCGTCGCGGAGGCCAGGGTTTTGCCATCCGGGCTGAACGCAACCGAATCCCCGGTGTCGGGAGGACCACGGAAAATCGCGATCGTCTTGCCCGTGGCCACGTCCCATAGCTTCAACGACGTGTATCCGCTTCCAGAAGCCAACGTCTTTCCGTCCAGGCTAAATGCCAGGGACTTTACGGCGTTGGGATAAACCTTGAGGGTCGCGACGTTCCTGCCGCTGGTTACGTCCCAAAGTTCAATCGTCTTGTCATCACACGCCGATGCCAAAACCTTGCCATCAGGGTTTAGCGCCATCGCCGCGATGTGCCCGGCTTGCCCGCTAAAGGTGGCGGTTGTTCTGCCGCTGACCAAGTCCCGAATTGTGATCGTCCGTTCGGCGCTTGCGGATACAAGCGTCTTGCCATCCGGGCAAAAGGCCAAGGAGCCGACGGTCCAACTGTCTCCTTTCAGGGTGGCGACGTTCCTGCTGCTGGCGACGTCCCACAACTTGATGGTCTTGTCTAAGCTTTGGGAAGCCAGGATTTTCCCATCCGGGCGATATGCCAATGAGAATACATAGTTGCTATGTGCTTTCAGAACTCCGGTTCTCTTGCCCGACGCCACGTCCCATAACACAATTCTCCCACTCATGTCCCCGGAAGCCAAGGTTTTGCCGTCCGGGCTGAAGACGATAGTTTTGACGCGGCCGGTACTGCCCGGGGCGCTGTTGCTCTCGCTTGTATCCAGATTCCACAACGTGATCGAAAGATCATGCCCACCCGATGCCAGCGTCTCACCGTCCGGCGTGAACGCCACCGTATTGATGACGTAGGGATAGTCGCGCTCGGAAATGTACTCGTGATAGGTGCGGCCGTGGTACGTCGTAGTGTTCTTATGAGTGGCTACATCCCACAAGTTGATCGCGCCATCTTCACCCGTGGAGGCCAACGTGTTGCCATCGCGACTAAAAGCTACAGCCTTGACGCTCTTCATGTGCCCTTTGAGCGTAGCGATGATGCTGCCATCGGCCACGTCCCAAATCTTGACTGTCTGGTCATTACCACCCGAGGCTATCGTCTTGCCATCGGGGCCAAATGCCACAGAAGCAACAGGACCATTATGCCCCGTGAGGATGGCGGTGTTCTTGCGGGCGGCCACGTCCCATAATCGCACCGTTCTGTCAACACTTCCCGAGACCAGGATTGTGCCATCAGGACTAAACGCGACGGACGTGACCGCAGCGGTGTGTCCGTTGAAGAGGGCGAAATTGTTGCCAGAAGTCACGTCCCACAACCTGACCGTTTTATCGGCGCTCCCAGAGGCAAGCGTCGCACCATCTGGGGCAAATACCACCGAAGCAACGGCATCACGATTCCCGGTGAAAACGCTGGAATTCTTTCGGGTGGCCACATTCCACAGTCGGATTGTTCTGTCGTCACCGCCGGAGGCCAGTGTTTTGCCGTCCGGGCTGAATGCTAATGAATTGACGCGCCCAACGTGGCCCAGCAGGACGGACGGGTTATTGCCCGTGGCCAAATCCCAGAGCCAGATGGCCTCGTCCGCACCCGCTGACGCCAACATCTGCCCATCCGGGCTAACGGATATCGAAATGACGTCACCGATGTGGCCGCCGCCGAGCGTGGCTCGCAATCTACTGTCGTCGGGCGGCGGCAGCAACTCACCAATAAGCGGCTGATCGGACATGCCCGATCCCTCGCCGTTCTCCGGTTGCATTTCAAATACAATGGAACTGGGGTTTGCGACGCCGTCTGATACACGGAAAACTACCGGTTTGGATTTCAAGCCGTCGAAGGCCAGCCACCACTTCGTCGTGCCGTCGGATAAGCTGCGCCATTGCAGACTCGATGCGTTGAGGTTACTGCTGGACGTGTGTCCGGAGTCAGTCCGCCCCGCATGCGTACGCTCGTGATAGAGCGTATAAGATCCATCATGATGATCGACAACCTCGCCTGACGGCAAGCGGATCTTCGCAGTTAAGACGGGCGAGTCTTGGTTGGCGTGTTCGCTCCGCTCGCGCCATGAGCGTCTCCTGCAACTCCAAGAACTGCGGCCAATCCGACGCGGGCACAATTTCTTCTCCACGATGTAAGAACCATACGGAATGCCCGCCGTTGAGGTTTCCGCCAAAGTGATCGAGGCCGACCTTGTCCCAAACAAGGGCAAGCCTGGAATCGTCGGACGTGGTTAGGCCCTCGACGTAGTGCCAGCCACAAGTATCGGGACCGAGAAGCTCGCCCCGCTCGAGGATGCTCTTGACGGTCTCCTCGGGCACCGTCTTGCCACGGAGCGTCTCTGCATCAATGAGGTGTTCGCGATAGAGCAGGCTCAGCGATGCTTCCGGACACCCCGCCCCCGCCGGAAAGCGACCGCCATGTGTCTCGGCGTAGTTTTCCAACGTAAGCCCGAGGCCCTTCAGGCAACAGTGACTCCAGCCATAGGGATACAGGTGGTGGTACCATGCGTCCAACGAGTAGGTGCAAGCTACAACAATCGCAAGGCAGACGGGAAACGCCAACGCCACCTTCCGTCGTTTACGTCTTACTGGCAGCGCCAAAACGGTAAGTATCCAGACGGCAAGCAATATCATGTAAGCGATCAGAATACGCATAGTACTCGTCCTCGCCAATTAACGTATTATAAACCTCCAGAATCGGAGTTCTGCTCTGGCGGAACTCTCCATTCCAGTGATTGTAACGCCCCAAATAGACAGTCCGTTTCCTACCCGAAACTTATTCCCGGATCGTGTGGAATCGCAAATGCCACGCCCCCCAAACGACGTATCCTGCAACCGAAAAATCGTTGGGCGTCGCTCGTGCCGATGGACGGGTTGAGTCATCTGCAATGCGCGTGCAGCGTTTCCAAAACATCCCAGCGCTGGTATGCCGCGGCCAGTTCTTTCTCCAACGACTGCGCGCGGGCCCTGGTCTTGATGATCTCGCTCGGGTCCTGACGATAGAACGCCGGGTCGGCCATCGCCCCGTGCAGTTCGCCCAATTGGGCCTCCAAAACCTCGATCCGATCGGGCAGCGATTCCAACTCCCGTTGCTCCGCGTAGGTCAGTCGCCGCGGACGTTGCTTGGGCGCTGCCGGCCGGTTTCGCTCCTTGGCCAGCTCGGGCTTCTCTGCGACCGGTTCGAGCGGACGCTGCCGCAGCCAATCGTCGTATCCGCCAGCGTATTCCTTCACCTGCCCTTCGCCTTCCAGCACCAACGTGCCGGTAACCACGTTGTTGAGGAACTCCCGATCATGACTCACCAACAGCAGCGTGCCGGGATATTCGGCCAGCAAGGCTTCGAGCAATTCGAGAGTTTCGATGTCCAGATCGTTGGTCGGCTCGTCCATCACCAGCACGTTCGACGGTTTGGTCAACAGCCGGGCCAGCAGCAAGCGGTTGCGCTCGCCGCCCGAGAGGCGCGACACGGGGCCCGCGGCCTGCTCGGGCGTGAACAGGAAGTCCTCCAGGTAGCCGATGATATGCCGCCGGCGGCCGTTGATCTCGACCGTGTCGGCCCCGTCGCGGACGTTGTCGCGCACCGATTTCGTGTCGTCCAACTGGGCGTGGAGCTGATCGAAGTATGCCACGTCGAGATTCGTGCCGTGGCGGATCGTCCCGCTTTGCGGCGGCAACTGGCCCAGCAGCAAACGCAAGAGGGTCGTCTTGCCGGAACCGTTCGGGCCAATCAGGCCGACCCGGTCGCCGCGCATGATCAACGTGGAGAAATCGCGAATGATCGGCGGCACAAGGGGCCCGGACGCCTCGGAATCACGGCCCGCCTTTTCAGGGCTGCCGTAGCCGAAAGAAGCGTTTTTGGCCTCGATCACCAGGCGGCCCGACCGCTCGGCTTCTTGAATCTCCATACGCACTTCGCCCGGCTGGTCGCGGCGAGCACTGCGAATGCTGCGGAGTTTTTCCAGGGCCCGAACTCGGCCCTCGTTCCGCGTGCGCCGGGCCTGGATGCCGGTGCGAATCCAAACTTCTTCCGTCGCCAGCTTCTTGTCGAACTCGGCCCGCTGTCGGGCTTCGGCCTCCAATGCCGCCTCTTTACGCTGCAAATACGTCTCGTAGCCGCACAACCAACTGATGAGCCGGCCGCGATCGGGCTCGATGATGCGGGTGGCCAACTTGCGAATCAAGGCCCGATCGTGCGTCACGAACAGGATCGTTCCGCGAAAGCGCAGAAAACTCTTCGAGCCAGCGGATCGCGTCAACGTCGAGATGATTGGTCGGCTCGTCGAGAAGCAGAATATCGGGATTGCCCACCAGGGCCTTGGCCAGCAGCACGCGGCGTTTCATTCCGGCCGAGAGGTTGGCCACGTCGGCATTGGCCTCCAGCATCATGCGGGAGATGACCGTCTCGACCTCTTGGTGCAGCGACCAGCCGCCGTCGGTTTCCAGGGCGTGTTGAACGCGGTCGAGCCGAGCCCGCAACTCGTCGCCCCCCTCCACGGCGAGTTGCTGGGCCAGATAATGATATTCTCCCAGCAGCTTGGCCCGGGATCCCAAACCACAGGCAACCTCGTCGAACACCGAGCCCTGAAGCCCTTGCGGCACTTCCTGCGGGAGCATCGCGGTGGCAAGTCCTTGTTGCCGGGCGATTTCACCCCGCGGCGGCTCGATTTCACCCTGAATCAACCGCAGCAGGGTTGTTTTGCCCGTTCCGTTCCGTCCCAGAAGGCAAACCCGCTCGCCAGGCTCCAGCGCAAGGTTGACCTGATCCAACACCAGCGGGCCGCGAAAGCCCATTGTGATATCGCGCAGCGTAATTAGCGGCATTCGTTGATGATACGGGCCGGCAGCTCGCTCGGCTAGGCGGAGTCACGCTGTAGAAGCGGCATCTTGCCGCTTCCTGCCTGTTCCAACAACAACCGCCCCTATTGAGACAACACCGCAAGATGCCGCGTCTACTTTCGGGCTGCGGTCGTCCCGATCATCCCGAGGGCCTCGCGAGCGGCTTGGCGAACGCGTGCATCGCCGTCGGCTGCGGCTTGACGCAGCGACGGTTCGGCCTGGCTTGCGGCGGGGCCGATCTTGCCGAGAGCCTCGGCAGCCAGGCGGCGAATGCCACGACGTTTGTCGCCGAGCAACTGCGCCAAGGTGGGGACGGCCCAATCGGCCTGGTCGCCCATCTGGCCGACCGACACAATCACTCCGCCCTCGCCCATTTGCATGGCTTGCGTGAGCACCGGCACGTAGGCGCGGCCTGCCGGGTCGATCTTCTGGAGGGCAAACGCGGCCACCAGCCGGACCGAGAGGTCGCTGTCCCAAAGCGCGTCGGTCAAGCGGGGTGTTGCCGACGTGGCTCCAGGACCGATGCGGCCCAAGGCGTGGCAGGCTATCCGGCGGACATCGCGGTCGGGATCGCCCACGGCGCCGTCCAAGACGGCTACCGCCGCTTGCGCTTTGTCGCCGAGTTGGTCCAGGCCGCGCGCGGCCGCGCGACGCACATTTACATCGGCGTCGGTGAGTTGCCGCGACAGGTCGGAAATCGGCTCCCTGCCGCAGCCGAAAGATGCTGCGGCCAGCAACGCGACGCTCCATCGCAGCAGAAGTCTCATGGGCTCAGGCCGTCGAGTTGATCGGGAGTGACCGTCTCTCCGCCGGCACGCGTCGCGATCGCCAGGTAAACCGCGGGCGACACCTCGTTGATGAGGAACCGCGCCGAGCCGTCGCAGAACAGGTGCATGGCGCCGTCAGGATGTTGGCTGGAAGGTCCCCAATCGGCATGCGGACTGGGATAGTCGAAATAGGGTTTGTAGTTCAGCGGCGACTGCGAGCCGGCGTACGTGGGCGGATTGCCGCTGTCGTAGGGCGAGGCGACAATGGCCGACGTGCCGCCGTCGGTCCATACCATCAGCCCCTGCTCGCGCGTTTCTACGACAAGCAGCGTGTGCGAAAGTCCATCGAGGATGTCAACCGGGCGGATCGACGATTGCGGGTACATGGTTCCATCCGGCGTCAGACCATTGACCGCCGCATAGAGGTGACCCGCGTCGGAGGCGCCGATGGCCACGTAGTTGGCAATCACCAGCGTGCTCGAGAATCGGGTGTACGAGGGATTGGCGCTCACCAGAGAGCCGCTATACGAAGGACATCGATATTCGGGCACAAGCTGACTTCCCACCGGCAGGTTCGTCGGGTCCAGCGCTGAAACCGTGAAGTTGATCTGGTGCAGGAGATTGCTCTGTTCGAGAAACGGGAGGATGACGCTCCGCCAACTGTGAATGTTCTGTGATTGAGGGTCGGAAATCCACCCCCCTTCATCGACGTCGCTGGTGCTGCTGGCCGGGAAGGCGCGATTGGCGTCGAGGTAGCCGTGCAGGGCCAGGCCGATCTGTTTCAGGTTGTTGGCGCACGATATGCGGCGACCGGCCTCCCGCGCCATCTGGACCGCCGGCAGCAGCAGGCCCGCCAGCGTCCCGATGAGCGCGATCACCACCAACAGTTCCACCAGCGTAAAGCCGGCGCGACGTCTATTGATGTTCAGCAAAGTAGCGGAACAGCGAGCCGACATTTTTCCCGCAGAAGCGGCCTCCCGATGGTCGGCCTCGTAGCATGATTTATCCGAGGCGCAATAAGGCGCATACTCCTTGCAGAGTACCGCATCCGCCGCCGCGGATGCAAGAAGGAGCCTCCGCTCGCGGTTGGTTCCCGGGATTTTTCGCACGTTTGCGGCAAGCGCCAGGAGCCGCCGCGGAAAGTGCGATGCTACCGCCAGAGGTCCTTCGTCCGGCGGCGAACCGAGCGGCTGGCCGAGCGCGACGGCGCGGCGTCCGCATCGCCGGCGTTGTCGTCATCGAGCGCAGTCCGTAACGCGCCGCTGGAAGCTTTCCAACACGCTCTCGGGCAGAAAGCGGGTCCGCTGGGCGAAACCGTGCTGGTCGCTGCGGCCCGGCCAGTAGTAGCGCAGCGGATAACACACGTAGAGCCAGTTTTTCGCCCGCGTGAGCGACACGTAGAACAACCGCCGCTCCTCCTCGATTTCTTCCGGGACCTTGGTGGACATGTCCGAGGGAATATTGCCGTCGGCGGCCTGGATCACGTAGACCGCATCCCATTCCAGGCCCTTGGCCGAGTGAATCGTGCTCAGAACCAGGTAGTCGTCATCGAGCAGCGGCGGGCCGGCCAGGTCCTGCGTGGAACTGGGCGGATCGAGCGTCATCTCCAGCAGCATCCGCGGCCGGCTGCGATAGCGAGATGCGATCACTTCGAGCTGCTCCAAATCGCGCAGCCGCGGCTCGGCGTGGTCGTACTTCGCCTCCAGCAGCGGCGCGTAGAACTTCCGCACGCGGTGCACTTGGGTCGGCAAGTCGTCGGAAGTGCGCGACAGGTCGGTCAAGAGGGCCACGAACTTCGGCCAGAGCGTCGCGGCGTCCGCGGGCGGCTTCCAAGCGGCCCAAACGTCGAACCGGCCGCCGCCTTCCAACAACATGCCCATTAACTGCCGCGCCCGGCCCGGTCCGATGCCCGGCAGAAGCGGCAGCAGCCGCCCGCCGGAGACTTCGTCGCGCGGATTCTCGGCCAGCCGCAGGAAAGCCATGAGGTCCTTTACGTGGGCCGCCTCGACGAACTTCAGCCCGCCATATTTGTGAAACGGGATATTGGCCCGGGCCAATTCGGCTTCCAGCAACATACTATGGTGCGACGCACGGAAGAGCACCGCCTGCCGCCGCAGATCGATGCCCGCTTCGCGATGTTCGAGAATCCGGCGGATGACGTACGTTGCCTGGTCGGCCTCGTCCTCGCAATTCACCAGCATCGGCCGCTCGCCCTCGACCCGTTGGGACCACAGGTTCTTCGTGTATCGCTCGGCGGCAAGGCCGATCACGCGATTGGTGCTCTCCAGGATCGGCTGCGTGCTGCGGTAGTTCTGCTCCAGGGTGACGATCGTGGTTCCGGGGTAATGCTTGGGAAAATCGAGGATGTTGCGCACCGTGGCCGCGCGGAAAGCGTAGATCGACTGGGCGTCGTCGCCCACCACGGTCAGGCCTTTGCCCTCGGGCGAAAGTCCGTAGAGGATATCCGCCTGGAGCGTGTTCGTGTCCTGGTACTCGTCGACCAGAATGCAATCGAACAGTTTGCGGACCGCGTCGCCCGTGCTGCCTTCCAGCAACGCGCGCCAGTAAAGCAGCAGATCGTCGTAATCCAACACGCCGGCCGCCTCCTTGCGATCCACGTAGGCGTCAAAGAGTTGCTTCAATTCCTCGCCCCAATCTTTGCACCAGGGGAAATGACGGTGGAGCACGTCTTCGAGCTTTTCGCGGGCGTTGACGCATCGGCTGTAGATCGCCATGCAGGTGCCCTTCTTCGGAAACCGCTTGTCGGTCTTGGCCAGATTCCGTTCGGTGCGAACGACGTTCAGCAGGTCTTCCGAGTCGGTGCGATCGTGGACGGTGAACTGCGGCGGCAGCCCGATCGACTTCCCATAGCGATGCAGCAACCGCGTGGCGATGGCGTGATAGGTTCCGCCCCAGACTCGCGTCGGAAAAGGGGACTGTCCCCCTTTGTTCCCGGGGACTGTCCCCTTTTCCGGCACCGCCAGCCGGCGGAGCAGATTCTCGGCCCGGCGGAGCATGTCGGCCGCCGCGCGGCGCGTGAAAGTCAACAAAAGAATGCGGCCCGGATCGACGCCGCGGGCGATCAGCCAAGCGACCCGATGGACGAGGGTGGCCGTCTTGCCGGTGCCCGCGCCGGCCACGATCAGCAGCGGCCCGCCGCCGTGCGTGGCCGCCGCACGCTGCTGCGGGTTCAGGCCGGCCAGCAATTCGTCGATCGTGGCGGTTGATGTCATGAGGTACAAAACATCCTTAGCTCAAGGCCATTATCGGCGATAGGGCGGATAGCGGCAAGGCGACGCTTGTTCGCGACGCAGTAACGGATTATGGCGGTGCGGCAAACGATCGCAAATGGCCGTGACCGTTTAGCGGCCGACGGAACGTCGGTCCGCGGGCTTGTGGTGCGGGCGTCCCGCCTGCAAGTGCAGCCGAGACCGCAGCACAACGCGGCGGGCAAGCCCGCCGGCTAAACTTCGCTGCTCTGCCTACGTGGTCGTCACCCGCCGAAGTTCCGCTCGGCCTGCTGCCAATCGAGCACGTTCCACCAGGCGGCCACGCTGTCGGCACGCCGGTTCTGGTGCTTCAGATAATACGCGTGCTCCCACAGGTCGAGCACGATGATCGGCCTGCGGCCGACCATCACCGGGCTGTCGTGGCCGGGCGTGGTCTCGATCAGCAGCCTTCCGCCGCCGTCGGCGCTCAGCCATGCCCAACCGCTGGCGAAATGGGCGACGGCCACGGCGGCGAACTTCTGCTGGAACTCGCTCGAAACTGCCGAACGCCGCGTCGATGGCCGCGGCCAGCTTGCCGCCCGGCCGGCCGCCCCGCATTTCGGCCCGAGCATGGTGAAAAACATGGCGTGATTGGCGTGCCCGCCGCCATTGTTGCGTACCGCCGTGCGGATGTCCGGCGGGCACGCGGTTCAAGTCGGCAATCAGTTCGACGGTCGAGAGCATCTGGAGCTCCGGATACTTTTCCAATGCCGCATTGAGCTTGTCGACGTACGTCTGATGGTGTTTCGTGTGGTGGATTTCCATCGTGCGGGCGTCGATATGCGGCTCCAACGCGTCGTAGGCATACGGCAACTTCGTAAGCGTGTGCATGGTCGGCTCCTTGTAGTCGGTTGGCGGGTTGCCCGTTCGTCGGGCCGGGTCCACAGCCGACGCGGGCAGACGCGCAGCGGAAGCCGGGACGTCGCGGATACGGCAGGAGAGCGACCGAGCCGGGCAATGAGCTGAGTGGCGGGCCCGGATCTCTCTAGAATCATCGCTCTGGCCCTCAATGCCCGCAAAGGATCGCCATGGAACGCACCCTCGTATTGCTGAAGCCCGACTGCGTCGAGCCGGCGGCTGATGGGCCGCGTGATTGCCCGGTTCGAGGAAAAAGGATTCGACATCGTCGCCATGAAGCTGATGCGGGTGACGCCCGAGTTGGCCAAACGGCACTACGCCGAACACATTCAGAAGGACTGGTATCGGAACCTGGAGATCTTTATCACCAGCGGCCCGACGGTGGCGATGATCGTCGAGGGGCCGGAGGTGATCCGCGTGGTTCGCAGAATGGTCGGCGCGACCAACGGCCTGAACGCCGATCCCGGCACGGTCCGCGGCGACTTCAGTTTCAGCCAGCAGATGAACCTCGTCCACGCCTCCGACGGGCCCGAATCGGCCCAACGCGAAATCGGCATCTTCTTCGCCGCCGAAGAAATTGTCGGGGCAACGTGATTGCCGACCGCAGAGGACGCGGAGGAACGCAACGGACTCGGGATTAGGGACAAAGAGCTAGACGCTCGCCTTCGGCTCGCGGTTAAACATTTCCTTATAGCCCTCCGGCCGGCGTGTCGCTGCGAAGTTGCTCGATCATGTCGCGCGTGGCGGCTTCCACCGCTTCCTGCCAGCGTTCGCGCCGAACCGCTCCGAGTAGGGTTTCAGGCCGTGGGCGAAGATGATGCCGCGGGAGTTGTTCACCATCGCCCCATGGCCGTGCGGATCAAAGGCTGCGGCCACGTCCCGGGCAGTGCCGCCTTGGCTGCCGAAACCGGGCACGAGAAACCACGTGTGCGGCATTGCGGCCCGAAGCTCGGCCAGTTGGGCCGGATAGGTGGCGCCCACCACCGCCCCGACCGCCCCATATCCGCAGACGCCTGTCGTGTTGACAGCCTGCCGTTCGACATATTCGGCCACGTGCCGATAAAGCGGCCGACCATCGGCTATAAGGTCCTGGAACATGCTGCTGCCGGGATTCGACGTCTTCACCAGCACGAACACGCCGGCCGCACGCTCGACGGCCACGTCGATAAACGGTCTCAGACTGTCATCGCCCAGGTAGGGGCTGACGGTCAAGGCGTCGGTTCCCCAAGGGCTTTGTCCGGCCGAGCCGAGTATTCCGCGGGCGTAAGCGGCGGCCGTCGTGCCGATGTCGTTCCGCTTGCCGTCGAGAATCACAATCAGGCCCTTCTGTTGGGCATACTGGATCACGCTCGGCCAGGACGGCCATTCCGGCGGGCCCAAGCTGCTCGAAGAAGGCCGCCTGCGGCTTGACTGCCGGCACCAGCGGGGCCACCACGTCGATCACACCGCGGCAAAATCGCTCGTACGCGGCAGCCATTTCCGGCAATCCGGCGGCTCCCCTCTCGGGAAGCATTCCGGGCGGGAGACTTTCCGCTCGCGGATCAAGGCCCACCAGAACGGGGTTGCGGCAGCGTCGCACAGCGGCGTCAAGGCGGTCGGCGAAAGGCAACAAGGGGCGGCTCCCGGAGGGTTATTGGTTCCGTAGCTGACAGCGAATAGCGGTAAGGCTGCGCCCCCATTGTTACCACGGTTTGGCCGTTGAGAAAAGGCCCCGGTGCGGCCCGAGAGGCGTTGCAGAAATCGCGTCGATCTGCCATACTTAAGGATGTCGTGGGGGACGCCAGCCGTCCTTCAAGGCGTTCGGGGCGTGGCGCAGTCTGGCTAGCGCGTCTGAATGGGGTTCAGAAGGTCGCAAGTTCAAATCTTGTCGCCCCGACATCTAAAGCCTTCCGTAGCAACTGGTTACGGAAGGCTTCTTTTGTGGGTGTTTTTGGATTTCGGCATCCGTGCTACGCCCGTGCTACGGGCGGCGGTACCATCCGGAAACCCCTAGTGGTGCAGATATTGGAGGGTCCTAATGGGAAACGAACGAATGCAAGGCAACGCGGGCTCCGTCTTTGCGATGATCTACGGGGAGCTTAAGAAGCTGGTGCCCGGCATTCCGGGTTCCTACGCACGCGAGGAGGAGTACGACGCCTACTGGGTGAAATTTACCGGAGGCAACTTGTGTCCCCGTGAAATGCCCAGGGACAGCGTCAAAGGTGAAGTAGTCGCGGAGGCTGACGGGAATACGCTATCCCTTCGCATCGAGTGCCATGCGGAACTCGGGCTGATAACGAACCAGACCACGGGCGCACGCTCAGTCCCGCCATCGGTAAACGTCTGCTGCGAGAAAAAGGACATGCCGATCAGCGAAGCGAACGATGACGTTATCAGGCAGTGGGTCCGCGATGTGGTGAACAAGTTCATCGGCAAGGTGCGAGAGGGTGGGCTTTGATAAGGGAGTGGCCGAACGGCTGGCCCCATGAAACAGGAGAATATGATGGCTTTGCCCTGGATCGACGTTTCGGCAACGCTGAAAACCGGTATGGTCCACTGGCCGGGCGATCCGCCCTTCCGCATCAGCCATGCCTTGGACATAGAGCAGGGTGATCCGTGTACGGTGTCGCTCCTTGAGATGGGGGCGCATACAGAAACTCACATGGATGTCCTCCACATGTGTGTACTGACAGCCCAGACTACCACGTGCATCAAAGCAATTCACGCACGCTTGCCGGAAAGACACCTTTGATGGGCCCGCCGCAAACTCTTCTCTGCCGGGCATGCATGACGATTGTGAACGAATCGGCCTCGCTACTTGGACGGGGCGTTGAGGCTGGTTCGGAGGTCGAGGAGGGCTTGCTTGCTGATCGAGAACATGCCCTGCCGGGGACGGTCCAGGTCGATGATCAGAATGAGGACGGCGGAAAAGACCAGGACCAGGATCAACGTGGGCGTGAAATTCCGGGACCCAGCCAGCCCGAAATGGTAGCCGAGGACGCCCGTTGAGAGCATGGAGACCGTGCCGAGCATGAGCAGAATGCTGGTGGGGATGCGATACTCCAGGCCCGTCGTCAGTCGTTTGGTGTGCAAGTCAATCAGCTCGTTCAACGATTGGACGAACATCGCGGTGACGGGGTCTGGGTTCTTCCGGCGCATGCCTCAGCCTCAGCCCAAAGGCGCCGGTGCAAGTCGTCCGATTCAGCTACAGCGGCTGGGACGTCGTTGACTGTGCGAACGGCCAAGCGGACGTCCAAGTATTCGCGGAGCAGCCGGCGGACTTCGGCGCGGTGCGGCTCCGGCAGCAATCCGGCGCGGAGATGGGTGGTGCCGATCGAGTTTGCCTCGTCGAGCAGTAATTGCTTGCGGGCGTCGAAACGGGAGCCAGCCATGCCAAATGTGAAGGCCAGCAGGAAGCCAAGCAGGGCCAGTAGGGCGCCGACAAGTGTGCCTATCTGGGGGGCCTGCTGTTGGCCGTTGGCCCGCTGGACGCGCGATCCGAGCCGGAATCCGCACTCGACCGAGGCGAGGAGTACCAGGATCAGGGCGAGGCAGAAGAGCCAAAGGGGAATGAGGTCGAGAAGGTTGCCGGTTGACATGACGTGCAGAGGAAAAGGGAAAAGGCGGACCCAAGTAATTCTACCCGGTACTCGTCACATGCACTCCGCTCGGAAACGCTCCGAGCAGCAACCTCTATCTTAACAAGGCGGCTCGCAATCCTCTACCACTGCGATGGCGAGCGTAGCCGATTGAACCGAATCAGAATCTCAGGAATAGCGGTTACTCCCGCGCCGCCGCGACATTCACCGGCCGCTGGTATTTCTGGCCGAGTTCACGTGGCCAGACCCAGGTGTTGATCTCGAAGATGACGGGATTCTTGGGCCAAGTCTTCCTTTCACTGCCCCTGTTTGTTTGCGTCGCCCGTCAAGAATGCGGCACCCTTGCCCTCTTCCAATAACCGAGTGGCGTCTAGGCTGCCAAATAGCTGGATGAATTTAGCGACAAGGCCAGTCCAGCCGGTCTGGTGACTCGCGCCCAGCCCGGCACCGTTGTCGCCGTGGAAGTACTCGTAGAACAGGATGTGGTCGCGCCAATGGGGATCGGATTGGAACCTCTCCGTTCCGCCGTAGACGGGTCGCCGGCCATGTTCGTCGCGCAGGAAGATGCGGGCAAGCCGGTCGGCGATCTCTTTGGCCACCTCGAAGAGATTCACCATCCTGCCCGAGCCCGTAGGACATTCGACCTTGAAGTTGTCGCCGTAGTAGAGATAGAACTGTAGGAGGGCCCGCACGATCATGGCGTTCACCGGCATCCAGACCGGGCCGCGCCAGTTGGAATTGCCGCCGAACATGCCGGTGTTCGACTCTGCCGGCAGGTAGTTGACCCGGTATTCCTGGCCTTGCACGTGGACGACATAAGGATGCTGCTGGTGGAACTTCGAGAGCGAGCGGATGCCGTAGGGGCATAGGAACTCGTTCTCGTCGAGCATCTTTGCGAGAATCCGGCGGAGCCGCTCCGGGTTGACCAGGGCCAGGATCCCGCGCTCGGCCACGCCCAAGTGGTCGGGACCCGTGGGGTGAATGGAGGCAAAGACCTCGGGCATCCGACGCCAGCGTGCCTGAACGGCGGCGTTTGTCCACGGACTGCGTTCTCGCTGCCACTTTTCGGTCACCGTTGTGGCGCACAAGGGCAGCAAACCTACCAGCGAACGGACCTTGAGCCTCGTAGTGCGGCCATCGGGGAGCACCAGCAGGTCGTAGTAGAATCCGTCCTCCTCGTCCCACATGCCATCCTGCCCCGGCCGGTTCATAGCGGCGGCAATGTACATGAAGTGTTCCATGAACTTGAAGGCCATGCTCTCGTAAGTGTGGTCGTAGGCGGCGAGCTCGACGGCCATTTCGGCCATGTTCTGACTGAATAGCGCCATCCACGCCGTGCCGTCCGCCTGTTCCAGGTAGCCCCCGGTGGGCAACGGCGAGCTGCGGTCAAAGACGCCGATGTTGTCGAGGCCGAGGAATCCGCCCTCGAACAAGTTCTTGCCGAAGCGGTCCTTGCGGTTCGCCCACCAGGTGAAGTTCAGCAGCAGTTTGCTGAAGGCCGAGTTGAGGAAGTCGATGTCCGTCTCGCCGTGAAGGGCCTGCTCGGTGCGATGGAGGAATAGCGTCGCCCAGGCATGGACCGGCGGGTTCACGTCGCTGAAATTCCACTCGTAGGCCGGGAGCTGGCCGCTGGGATGCAGGTAGAGGCAGTGGAGCATCAATTCCATCTGCTGCTTGGCAAAGTCGGGATCCACGATCGACAGCGGCAGGGTGTGGAAGGCCAGGTCCCAGGCCGCGTACCAGGGATACTCCCACTTGTCGGGCATCGAGATGATGTCCTTGTTCAGCATGTGGAACCAGTCCGAATTCCGCGAATTGCGATAGCCGCTGTGGAGCGGGTTGGAGTTGTGCTCGTCCAGCCAGTTGTTGCCGTCGAAGAAGAAGAACTGCTTGCTCCAGAGCATGCCGGCCAGCGCCTGGCGCATCACGTTGGCTTCGTCTTCAGTCGCAGATGGCGGTGTGACCGACTTGTAGAACTCATCGGCTTCACGAAGCCTGTTTGCGAAGACCTCGTCGAATTGCTTCTCGAAGGGTTTGCACTTCTGGTCCGGAGAAGTCTTGGAGAGCCGCAGGCGAATCACTTGGGTCTCGCCGGCGCGGACATTGAACCGGTAGTGGGCCGCGACCTTGGTGCCCTGCCTCTCCGGATTGACCGCGCCCTGGTTGCCCTGCACCACGCAGAGGTTAATGCCATCCTTGACGTGGGGGCTCTCGTTCGGTTGCCCGAAAAGCCGCTGGTGGTTGGTTTCGTTTTCGGTGAAGAGCAGCGGTGTGTCGCCTTCGCAAGAGAGAACAAATTCTCCGAGTTCCGAGTGCGATACGGCAACCGCACTCACCCCTGCCGGCGCCTTGATCTGCCGGAGATTTGGCTTCCTAGCAACTCGGTTCGACTCGGCAATCCACGCCGACCAGTTGTTTCGGAACCACAGTGTGGGCAAGAGATGCAGATCGGCCGCGTCCGGTCCCCGGTTCGTCGCCGTGATCCGCACCAGGATGTCTTCCGGACCGGCTTTGGCGTACTCCACGAAGACGTCGAAGTATCGGTCCTCGTTAAAAACGCCGGTGTCGAGGAGCTCGTACTCCATGTCGTTGCGGTTGCGCCGGCGGTTCGTCTCCACCAGGTCGGCGTAGGGAAAGGTCGCCTGCGGGTACTTGTACAAGCACTTCATGTAGGAATGCGTCGGCGTGCTGTCGAGGTAGAAGTAATACTCCTTCACGTCCTCGCCGTGGTTCCCCTCGCTGTTGGTCAATCCGAAGAGCCGCTCCTTGAGAATGGGATCCTTGCCGTTCCACAGCGCCAGCGCGAAGCAGAGGTGCTGTTGGTCATCGGAAAGGCCGGCGATACCGTCCTCGCCCCAGCGGTAGGCGCGCGAGCGGGCACTGATCGTGGGTGAAGAAATTCCAGGCGTCGCCATTCTCGCTGTAGTCCTCGCGCACCGTGCCCCACTGGCGTTCGCTCAGGTAGGGCCCCCATTTTTTCCACGCAACGCCTTGTTCTCGCGTTGCCTTCAGCCTCAATTGCTCTTGGTTCATTGGCCCCAACCCCCTGGATTGGCGTGTGCTGTGGCTTATGATCTGCCGACCATTATCTACCTGGTTGCTCGTATCTATTGTAGGTTGGGATCAAGCGCTGTGCAGTGTGGCTCGGCCGCAGGTTAGGGCCAGCAGCAATGATCCGACAATCTCGAAAATCCCGTAGGCGAGGACCGCAGTCACCGCCACCGTGCCACCGAAGTTGCTGGTCGCGATGATCAGACCGACGCCGACTTTACGCAGCCAGGTCGTGAGCGTCAAGGCCCTGCGATTGTCACTTCCGGGACCGCCCAGCAGCCAACCAGTGGTCCAACTCGCTACGAGCAGGGCCAGCATGCCCAGGTAATCAACCGATGGTGATGAATGTCAAAGAACCGGTCCAAGCAACGCCAGGGTGTTGTTCCAGAGGCGACGTGGTAAGGACCACGACGCCACCATTTGACGCGTGACCACATTCGACCGGGATATGTATTCCTGCTGGTGCGCCCTGACGTCTGCGGTGAGTTTCGCGTCGTAGAACAGGATGTTGTTCTCGTAGTTGAGTTCAAAGCTGCGGCGGTCCATATTGGCGGAACCGATCAACGTGACTTCTCCATCCAGAGTGAGCGACTTGGTATGGAGCAGCCCGCCCACATACTCGTAGACCGTAACGCCCGCGTCCAGCAGGCTGGCATAGTAGCTCCGGCTCGCACCGCCGACTATCCACGAGTCGTTCCTGGCCGGGAAGATGATTGTTGTATCGACGCCCCGGTATGCGGAAGAACAAAGGGCGTTCTGCATGGACTCGTCAGGCACGTAGTAGGGCGTGGAGATGACAAGTTCGCGGCGGGCTGCGTAGATCAGGGACTCGAACACCTCGGGCATGGCCGAGTACCGAACTGTCGGCCCCGTGCCGATTACCTGCGCGGGAAAGCCCTGTTGGGGTGCGCGAATGGGCTGCCGCAGCAAGTCGTCGATGTTGTCGCCGGCGTACGTCATCCAGTCGGCGGCGAACAGGTGCTGGTTCTGCCGCGCTATCGGCCCTTCCAATCGCATAACAGCGTCTACCCAGGCGCATACTTCGCCTTGACGAGGAACTCCGGATCGGCGCAGTTCTGACTGCCGCAATAGGTGATACGGCCGTCGATGATGACTATCTTGCGATGATTCCGAAGGTCGATGCGACCTCTTAACGGCCGCAGCAGCGGATTTCCGATAGGAAGCGCCACGGCCAAGTGAACCCCGGCGTCCTGCATGGCCTTCCAATGCCCCGAGCGGATCAGTAACCGGGAGCCCAGGTCGTCCGCCATGGCCCGGCACGTGACACCACGCCGGACCGCTCGTTTGAAGCCCTCGACCACCTTGCAGCCGTTATTATCCGCCAGCCAAATGTAAAACAGCAGATGGACATGGTCCTCCGCCGCATCAATGTCGGCCACCATGGTGTCAATCGTGGCGTTGGAGTCGGCCATCAAGCGAGCCGAGTTGCCTCCGACAGGATCAAACCCGCTGATCGAATGCCCCAAGCGGAACAAATGCTCATAACGTTCGGGCACAAGAGCCTTGAGATTTATCTCATCCCCCTCCGCGGCCCCCGCAACGTCCGGCATGCGCTCAAGCACTTTTCGCATGCGGGCCACGCGGCGACGGCCGATGTTGACCTCGCCGAAAAGAATGTAGGCCAGGATGCCGACCACCGGCAGCGCAGCAATAACTGCCACCCACGCAATTCGCGAGGCGGGCTCGCGGTGCGGTCGGAGCATCACCCGAATGATTACTGCCAGCTCGATCACCGTATGAACCGCCACCGCGACTGTAGTCCCACTCATGAGAAGTCGCCCTCCGCTAATCGTTTGGCCAAAGCCCTCATTATCCGGACGGCGGACGAAAAGCACAAAGGGGGACACATGAAGGTGAGGTTTCCATACGCGGAGACACGGTTCGCAGAATGGCAAGGCCAAAGTGCCAATAACCGGAACGTTGAGTCCTCGTTCAAGCGACACCCTGGCGTGCGCCGGTAGCGACGTTCCTGGGCAGGCCGCGGATGCGCCATTCAATTCACTTTGATCGCCCGGACCTCTGTAGCACGCGTGTGGACCGGTATCGTGGGCAATTCGCCCTGCCTTTTGACCGGCAGGCTGCGGAGCTGATCCATGATCGCCTGCCATTCCTTGATCTCTCGGACAGCGCCTTTCTCCGGCGCGGTGGCGACACTGTCCTTGTCTACCGTGCCCGGCGGCGGCAGCAGGTAACCCGAGTTGTCGCGAGGCGCGTCGAGGGCCTCGACCCGCGATGTGAGGGGCTGACCAGCCTTGTTCTTGGGCGCGAGCGGCAGCTTGCCTTTGGTGTACTTCGGGATGGCCACGATGATCGGGCCGAGCATCAGGGGGCATGTGAGGCTGTACAACTTCTCGTCCTTGCCGCTGATGTCGATCGCGTGGTAACCGTAGTCGAGGTCTCCCAGTTCGATTCACCAGTGCGACTCCCGGCGGTGGAATCGACGACGCCAGCGCCAGCGGCGCCACCGCGAACACGTCGTAGACCGTTCGCACGCCGGACTTCCCCCGAGTCAAGCCGGCGCACATCATCCCGTTGGCGGTCAATCCGATGTCCGCTTTCGTCGCCTTGCGGAAGGCGTCGGTACAGAGGTTGGCTAGTGGCGTGCCGGCGGCGATGTCGGTGAAGGTGTTCGGCAGGTCCCGAGGCGCGATGGCCAACGGCTGATCGACGCTGTACCGTTCCGGATCAAGCCGTTCGGATTGGTGGCCAGGATCCAGGCCGTTTCGTTTAGCAGAGCGATGTTGTCGGGATCGGCGCGGAGCAATTCGCGCCGGTGGGCCAGCGCGCTGCAGATTTTTTCCCACTCCGACTGGGCGACGCCCAGGTTGGGGGTACAAGACCTGCGAGTCGGCGACCGTAAGATTGGAACGACGTTGTAGGCCATGGCCCATCTACAGGTCATCCGGGTGCGAACGTGGCTGGGGGGAGATAAACCACGTCCCTGTGCCCCGTGCGCTCTCCTGATCACCTGTTCCCCTCTTCACCTGCTCTACAGCCCGGAGGGCGGTCGGAGTGTGTGCCTTTGCTGGAAGTTGCGCGCACCGCAAAGGGTTCCTCGACGACGCCACACACACGGCATTTCGGGCCCGAATTGAAGTGATCGCCAAGATGATCAACGGCCTGATCGACGGGTTGGTCAGTTGCCGGGTCCGATCCCCGGGCGAACAAAGACACCCGCCCCCCTTTGTCACCCTACTGCTCGGTCTGGCGGTTATCGGGCCAGGAAAAGCGACAGCGACCAAAACTGGAAAAGATAGGCGACGTGGCGGTGCGCATGCCAATCCAGATTGCCTAGATTTGGTGGCTGTCGCCGGCCTGAGAGGTCACCGCGCATCAGACGAGTCCCGGCGGCCATCCGTGTCAGGCAGCTTGCCCGCCTTGTACGAGGAAATCTTCGCTCTTAGCAATTCGACGAGCGGCTGGTCCGCCTGTTCCGCGGCCAGCTTGAGGGCGTTCTGCGCCGCTTCCACGGCCTCCGCGAATCGCCCCGACTCGGCGTAAGCATCCGCCAACGTGTCGAGCGTGTCGGCATCGTTCGGCTCATAAGACAGTGCCTGTCGGCACGCGGCGATCGCCTCGGCCGCCTGTCCTCGATCGCGAAAGAGGACGGCCAGGTTGTAGTGGACGCGGGCGCAGTTGGGCCTAATCGCTACCGCCGTTCGATATTCTTGAATGGCCTCGTCCGATTTGCCTTGCGCGGCCAAGGCAACGCCAAGATTGTTGTGAGCATCGGGGTCACGCGGATTGCTCCGCACGGCTCGCCCATACTCGGCGATGGCCTCGGCCACATGTCCCGTGTCAAACAATACAAGCCCGAGATCGTCGTGGGCGATTGCGTCGTCGGGGTTGATGGCAAGGGCCTTGTGGTAATTGGCGACGGCTTCGTCGGTCTGTCCCAGCTTCGCATAGGCCCTCCCCAGCGCGGTGTACGCCTCGGAACAGCGTGGGTCGATCTTGATTGCGCTGTGCAAGTGGCCGATTGCCTCCGGCGCATAGTCCCCGCTCCACGAGGTCTTCGCCGAGGTTGACGTGCGCGGCAACGGCATCGGGCTGACATTCCAGGGTGTGTGTCCACAGGCTGTTGCTGTCGCGCCAGTATGACGTCTGCCTCCACGCGCAACCCATCAGTATCGCTATTGCCAAAGCCGAGGCCATGCTCCATGTCCCCACGCGGCGCGGCGACCAAAGGGCGTCCTTGCACATCCAGGCCAGCGCGATCAGCAGGCCGATTTGGGGCAGGTACGTGTAGCGGTCGGCCATTGACTGTTGGCCCACCTGCACCAGGCCGATCACCGGCACGAGCATCCCCAGATACCAGAACCACCCGACGAAGAGAGACGGAAAACGCCGTCGCCAGATCACCGCGGCCGCGCAGCCGCCGGCCAGCAACAGCATCGCGCCGCCCAGTTGCCAGGCCGGCAAATTGCCTCCCCGATGCGGATAGAACGGGGCCAGCCCCACCGGGTAGAAGAGTTGACCCACATAGGCGACGTAGGAAATCATCGCGTTGCCGACCCTCGCAGAGAAGGGGAAGACCTCCAGCGGCCTCACCACGTTGCGCTGAGCGATGATCGTCGCCACGCAGGAAGCGGCCGACAACGCCAGAAGCGGCGACTTCTCGATCACCAGTCGCCACGGCGCCGCGAAACTGCGACGCAGCGGCCAGTAATCCAATAAGAGCAAAACAAACGGCAGCGTCGCCAACATCGGCTTCGCCCCCAGCCCCAGGGCAAACAGCGCCAGCACCATCAGATAGCGGCCAGAGACTTCGGGCGACGTGCATAAGCCGTGTACGCGGCCAGGGTCAACATGAAAAGCAAGCCGCTCAAGACGTCCTTTCGCTCCGCCACCCAGGCCACCGATTCTGCGCAAGGGATGGATGGCGAACACGGCGGCGACGAAAGCATCGGCCAAAGATCCGCGGTCATCCGCGCAAGCGTCAGAAACAGCAGAACGGCGGCCGCTGCATGCAGAACGACGCTGGTGAGATGATAGCCCCACGGCCTCAGACCATAGAACTCGTAGTCCAACAGGTAAGAGAGCCAGGTCAGCGGATGCCAGTTGTTGGCGCACGTGGTAGTGAACGACCAAACAATGCCGTCGAACACTCAAACCGCGAAACAAATCCGGATTCTCGTAAACATAGTCGGGGTCATCGTAATTGATGAAGCCGTGGCCGATGGTGGGGACAAAAACGATTGCCACGGCCGCGAGAAGAGCACCGCAAACGGCCCATACCACGCGCCGATCGCGGGCGGAAAGACCGGCAGGGGGCGCGACGGCGCGATGGCGGTCGCCGGGCGCAGTTCTTGTTCTTCCGCCTACGACTCATGCGGTCACCTTGCAACGTGTCTGCAAGTTCGTCCCCTCGCCCGCCGGGAGAGGGTTAGGGTGAGGGTCAGTGGATCGGGGCCAGGTGACAGCGACCAAAACTGGAGAAGATAGGCGACGTGGCGGCGCGCATGCCACTCCAGATTGCCGAGATTTGGGGGCTGTCACCTTCCATCTCACGTGTCGATGTTACGATCCGTGCAATGCCTAGCTCGTCCAATGGTACGCATGGCGGTCGCCCGCAGGGCGATTGCCGCGGGGAACTCTGTCGCCTGATGCGGCGTTGGCCCAACCGTAAGGCAGTTACGGAGTCTTCTTGTCGTCTGTCGGTCGGACCGCTACATCCCAATGACGAATGCCAGTTGCAACGACATTCTTCACGATTTCTTTCGGATAGTCGTCTCTTGGATGGTCCCTTTTTTTGTCCCAGTCCAGATTCTCGGAAGAGCCCACGGAGTCCACGGGTTCTTTATCACCGGACATGGTGTCGTACGGGAGCCACTTTTCCAACGGAGTTGTTCCGTTCACTTTCGGTTCGCGAACTTCTAACACCTCGATCCTCTTCAACCTCCCGTGGGCCCAGATGCGATAGTTGGCTAATACAATCTGTCTCTTCGCCGGGAGATGGAAGGCCGTGACGAAGTCTTCGTTCTGGATTCTCACTTCCACAGCCCAGCCTTGCTCTGCACGCACTGGGCTACCACCGAACCTGCCGTCGCCCCATCCGGGTGTAGGTTTCCAGTTCTTGTAACTGAAGACACCGCTTGCAGGCATTTGCTTAGCGGGATCGACAATGTAAGGGAGGATGTACCAGACAGAGTGGTCCTCCTCGTTCACTAGGCTGAGCCGAATCTTGTTATCCGTGAGGCCGCCCTTGTCCGGGTTGCTTTCAATGAGGACCACTCGAACCGGCGGATCAACAGCCCAAACTGAATCCACCCAAAACCAACAAGTCAACAACAATGCAAGTCGGAGGGCGTTTACCTGTCGCATTGTCTGGCTCCATTTTGGGAAGTCTGGGCCAACGGAGTTCTAACCGCACGCAACGTCAACAAAACACGTCAAGAGGGAGAGACTGCCGCCACCGACAGCGTCTCCTTCGCCACACGGTCATTTTACCCCCGAGGTAGGAGTTCTGACAGCCCCGTGAGCCCACGTCAGGACTCAATGAATGGGGCGTATTGATTCGACACGCCCCTTGGCCGGTGGGCGACCGAGTTGTCCTTTGAAAAGCAAATTTGTAAGATGGAAACCGTTATATCCGACCGAAACACGACGCCTTATCTGCTTGGAGAGCGTGTCGTTTCTGTAGTCTGAGGATCAGTTTGGGCAGGAGATGGACAAATGACTGGCAGCACAAAGGCCCTCGCCGCCCCAATCCTGATAATCGCCCTGGGGGTCGGTTGGCTTCTAACGACCCGCAACGTTGTCCCCGGCGTGGATTGGGTTTGGACTATTGGATTGGGCGTGACCGGCGTGTTGATCCTGGCGAGTAGTTTCGATAAGGTGACCGTCGTTATTGGGCCGTTCCTGATGGCCGCCACAGTTTTCTCCATCCTCCGTCAGACCGGCCGCATGGACGTCGATACGGAGGTTCCTTCGTTGGTCATTGTTTTTGGCACACTTATGCTGGCAGCGAAGGTCTTACCGATCCCGCTCCCCAAATGGATCGCCGAGCCGCCTGATTCCAAATCTTGACGACAGCAAGTCGTGACAAGGTGTCGAGAACGAATGGCACTGTCATAGACGACGGCCGGTACAAACTGCTGTGGTGCAAGCAATGCTGTCGCCACAATACCTGGTAGCCGTTGTGGGCTCGGAGGCCGTTTTTCGGGCCTACGACAGTGCCATTCGTGTCGGGAACCCTTATTGACGGACAAGCCGTGAGGCCCGGGCGGTTTTACCGCACCCGGTTTTCGGGCAAACGTCACGCGTAGTTTGGGTATTCCGGGAACCACATTGCGTCGCGCACTTTTTGCTCAACCGACTCCCGCTCATCGGGCTGCCCGCCCCGCTGCCGCTGCACCTCGCCGATGACGGCGGCGGCGACGTGGGCGGCCACACTGCGAAGTTCCTTCTGATCGGGATAAATGGCCCCCGCGTCAAGCCTGTCCCGGCCGACACAATCTGCCAGCCGGCGGGCGGCGGCGAGGAACAGCGAATCAGCCACCTCTTCGACGCCCGAAAGGATGCACCCCAGCCCCATGCCGGGGAACACAAAGACGTTGTTCGCCTGGCCGATCACGTGGGTCTTGCCCTCCTGGCGAACCGGCTCGAAGGCGGTGCCCGTGGCGACAATCGCCCGTCCCTGGCTCCAGCGGATTGCTTCGGCCGGGGCACACTCGACTTTCGAGGTTGGGTTGCTCAAGGGGAGGATGATCGGCCGCTCTACGTGCTGCGACATCTTCCGCACGATCGGCTCGGTGAAAGTGCCCGGCTGAGCGGTGGTGCCGATCAGCACCGTGGGGCCGACGTGGCGGACTACCTCAAAGAGGTCGTAAGACTCATCCTTGCCGAAGCCGTACCGATCCATCGCCGCGTCATCCAGGGCGAAGGGACGCTTGTGCGGATCGGTGATCCGGCTCCCTTGGTGCAGTAAACCTTGAGTATCCACGAAGACCTGGGCGAAATGAACGTTGTCCTGATGGCCGCACTCTTCCCGCATCGCCATGGCGATCAGCCGCCCGATGCCCACCCCGGCGGCCCCTGCGCCCGCATAGACGATCCTTTGGTCGGAGAGCTTCTGGCCGGTGATTCGCAGGGCCGCCAGCACGCCCGCCAGGGCCACCGCCGCCGTGCCCTGGATGTCGTCGTTGAAGCTGGGGATCTGCCTGTGGTAGCGATTGAGGACGTCGAAGGCGATGTTCTTATGAAAATCCTCCCACTGCACCAGACATTGGGGGAACACTTGCTTGACGCCGGCTACGAAGGCATCGAGGACCTTCCAGTAAGGCTCGCCCTGGAGGCGGCATGCCGGTAGCCCAGATAATACGGATCGCTCAACAACTCGGCGTTGTTCGTGCCCACGTCGAGGCTCACCGGCAGGCAGCGCCGGGGATGGATTCCGGCGGCAGCCGTATAAAGCGACAGCTTGCCGACGGGGATGCCCATGCCGCCCGCGCCCTGGTCTCCAAGGCCCAAAATCCGTTCGTTGTCGGTGGCCACGATCAGCCGGATGTCCTGGCCGGGGGCGTTGCGGAGCAGGACCGGGATGCGGTCTACGTCGTCCGGCGTGATCCACAGGCCGCGCGGGCGTCGGAAGATGTGGCTGTACTGCTGGCACGCCCGCCCCACGGTCGGCGTGTAGACGATCGGCAGCAGCTCCACAAGGTTCTCAACCAGGAGACGGTAGAACAGGGTTTCGTTGCGGTCGTGGAGACCGCTCAGGCCGATGTACTTCTCCAGGTCATCGTTCTTGGATCGCAGGTGCTCGAGCTGCATGGCGACCTGCTCATCGATCGACCGGATGCCCGGCGGCATCAGGCCCAGCAGGCCGAACCGCTCACGTTCCTCGTGTGAAAAGGCCGAGCCCTTGTTGAACATCGGGTCGTGCAAGAGCTGCGGGCCGGCGCAATGCGGCTTTTCCATCGAAGTGGGCAAGGGCTGCATAAATGCCTCCAGGATCAAGGGGACTGTCGGGATTCGTCGGCCATTTTTTCCTTGCAAACCCCTTTTGACCCCCTATCGGTTGCTGTTGCCGAAGGTGGTATTATACACTTGCATCAACAAACCACGAGAGGTGACCAATGGAACCCGCGATGCTCATCGACAATTACCTTGACGGTCTCCAGATGTTACGGGCGGCTGTGGCCGGAATATCCCACGAGCAACTCATTGCCCGCCCCATCCCCGGCTTATGGTCCACCTTGGAGGTCGTCTGTCACTTGGCTGATTTTGAGATTGTCGGCGCCGACCGAATCAAGCGAGTGATTGCCGAGAGCGAGCCGACATTACTCGGCGGCGATGAAAAACAGTTCGCCGCACGGCTGGCTTACCATAAACGAAACCTCGACGAGGAGCTTCTGCTGATTGCCTTGATCCGTCAGCAAGTGGCTCGGATTCTGAGGACCTTGAAGCCCGAAGATTTCCAACGTCGCGGCACGCATTCGGAATACGGCTCCATGACGCTGGCCACGCTTGTCTAACGCAGCACCAACCATATCCTGCATCACGTTCCGTTCATCGAGGAAAAGAGGAAGGCGCTGGGGTTGTAGTAGTAGGTTATGCTTCAGCATTACGAATTGGCCGGCCGAACGTTATGCTGAGGCATAACCTGCGAGGCGTCTATTTCTGGTCCAATTCTGCCCCCTATACCGTTTCCGTACAATTGGTAAGGGGCAGATCTCACCGCATAACGGGCGATGTGCCGGAGATGAACGATGATCCGTATCTCGAAAAAGAAAGGACAACATCGATGCGACACATGTTCTACTGCGATACCGTCGGCTGGATCGGTTCTGTCGGCCTCCTCTTGCTCCGCTTGGTGATGGGCATGGCGTTCGTGTTGCACGGCTGGCCGAAGATCCAAAACCCGTTGGGCTGGATGGGGCCGGAAGCGACTGTGCCTGTGATTCTCCAGGCTTGCGCTGCACTTGCCGAGTTTGGCGGGGGCATGGCCTTGATCGTCGGGCTCCTCACCCGGCTGGCCTCGCTGGGAATCGCCACGGACATGATCGTGGCACTTGGGCTGGTTCACTTGCCCCACGGAGACCCCTTTGTGAGCAAGCCGGGAGGCCCATCCTACGAACTGGCCGCCGTCTACCTTGCCTGCGCCGTTGTGTTCCTTCTTTTGGGACCGGGACGGTTCTCGGCGGACGCCATCCTGTTCGGGAAACCCCTCGGAACTACGCCGGTTCGCCAGTGATGAAGGAGATTCCGCACGTGGTTGATCCCAGGCAGGCGATGCAGGATCTCCAGCGAATGGCAGATCGGCTCTGCACCTTGATCCTCAGCAGCGACCTTCCCGCAATCGACATCGAAATCGAGAAGAGCAAAGTCCGCCAGCGGTGCCTCGATCTCTACCCGGATCGTGAAGAACTCTACGAGATGATCTACGAAAGCCGCTTCCAGCGCCTCTGGGATCAGTTTCGGGGCGAGATGGCGTAGGCTCAGCCGTTTTCCACCGCTACGGGCCGCCGATCTGCTTTCTCAACTGCCTCGCCCAGAGAGTAAGCCACAAGGCAACCAGCACCATCAGCCACATGACGAACTTCATCAGCGCGATGGCCCAGAACCACACCGTCTGGACGAAAGCCCAATCAAGGTTTGGTCCCCACATTGACAAGAGCCACGCCGGTCGAGCGTGCACGACGGCCAGATAGATTAGCCATTGCAGAACGATGAAGGCAATGGCGATCAACACGGTCCACCAACCGGCAACCGCTGCGGCCCGAACTCGTTTCTCGAACGTGTCATTCATGGCGATCTCCTTCCGTCTTTCCCCTCGTTATTATACATGCTCCTGACCGGGCTCGTGTAGCTCTTGCGGCATGACCGCTGATTTAAGAGCGACAATTGTTGTCCAGTCTCAGCCCTGGTAGCCGGCGTTTTGCCGCTCACTCCGTAGTTTTCGGGCATTCCCAGCCATTGGCGTGCGGCCTGTCGCAAGTTAGATAAATGAAGAATCTGGACCCTGCGAGCATCTGCCGGAAGAATCTAGAGGTCATATTTGGGAGACGACCAACGAGCATTGGGGCTTGCGAAGTCCGGATCTCCCGCTTACAGAAGGAGTGCAGTATGCGATTAGCAACAATTTGCGTGCCCCTGCTGGGGGCATTGTCGATAGCAGTCGGCGCTTCGGCCGATCAACCGGCGTGCGTGCAAAGCTCGGCGCTGTCGCTGAAGCAGGCGTTCGACGCCATGGACACGAATCACGACGGCATCGTGTCGCAACAGGAGTTTATCGCCGCTCACCATCAGAAGGCGCTCGACAAGGCCCAGTCGGTCTTCGACAAGATTAGCGGCGGGGCTGCCGATTTGACCTTGGCTCAGTTCACGGCGGCTCGGCAGGCCTGGGAGCAGAAGCTTACCGCAGAGCGTAAGGAATGGACACCGGAAATCACTGCCCAGGAAGAGTTCCAGAAGATGGATGTTAACCACGACGGGAAACTCTCCAAGAGCGAGTTCGTCGATTCTTGGGTGAAGCGGGCTGACGAGCGAGCCGGCGAGATCTTCGCCAAGTTGGGCGGCACCAAAGACAAGGGGCTGACCTTCGCCCAATTCGAGAAGGGTCATGAGGCGTTGATACAGGCTCGCCACATCCCGTATTCGGGAGCGAAACCGTTGTAGCATCGGCGTGCTGACCAACGGCCAGGGAAGAGCGTACGCTTCAGCGAGAAGAGGCCCATCCCGGTGAGAGCCAGGATGGGCCTTTCGTCTACTCTCGTAGCATGGCCCCCGCAACGTGGTTATTGCAGGAATCACCAGCCGCACCAATCTTGCCATGCCCGCAGATTGCCAAGTTTCTCGATTCTCGTCAATAGTTCAAGATTCTGTCCCCGGAACCCGAGGGCTGTTGGGTGTCGCGAAAGGGAGTTCCCGCTTCGTAAAGCGAAATCTTGGCCTTAACCGATTCTGCTAACGACTGTTTGTTCTGCTCGGCCGCTAGTTTCAAGGCTTTGCGGGCCGTCTGTAGGGCTTCGGGAAACCGGCCCGCCTCGGCATAGGCGGCCGCAAGAGTGCCGAGAATCGCCGGCTCTCGCCCGTCGGAGAGTTGGACCGCGCGCTCAGCCAACTCGACGGCCTCCACGCCGTTACGGATCGAGGCGCTCGGGTTGGTGGCCAGCACCCAGGCCGTATCATTTAGCAAGGCGACGTCATCGGGCCGTGCGCGGAGCAAGTCACGCCGCCCGGCCAGTGCCTTCAGGATTCCTTCCCGCTGCGACTGGACGATGCCAAGGTTGCGTCGGGCGTTGGCGTGCCCGGGCTTGATTTCCAGGGCCTTTTGGTAATGCACCATGGCCTCGTCGAACCGTCCGCACCCCGCCAAAACGATGCCGAGGTTGCAATGCAAGTCCGCAACCTGGGGGCTGATCTCCAGGGCCTTCTCGTACTGGGCGATCGCCTCGTCGAACTGTTTCCGGCCGGCCAGCGCCGAGCCAAGGTTGCTGTAGGCCAGCGCGTTGCCGGGCTGGATCGCCAACGCTTTTCGGTACTCGGCGATGGCGTCGTCGAGCCGTCCGCAGCCGGCCAGGGCGTTGCCAAGGTTGTTGTGCGCGTCCGCGAAGTCGGGCTTGATTTCCAACGCTTTTCGGTAATGGGCGATGGCTTCGTCGAACTGTCCGCGGTCGGCCAGAATCACGCCGAGGTTGTTGTGGGCCATCGGATAGTCGGGCAATATCTCCAAGGCCTTCCGAAAATGGGCAATCGCCTCATCGACCCGTCCGCAGCCCTCCAGGACGAAGCCGAGGTTGTTGTGGGCTTCGGCGTAGTCGGGTTGGATTTCCAGGGCTTTCTGGTAATGGGCAATGGCCTGATCGACCTGTCCGCGGCCCGCCAGGACGACGCCGAGGTTGTGGTGGGCACCCGCGTAATCGGGCTTGATTTCCAGGGCCTTCTGGTAATGGACAATCGCTGCATCGAGCCGTCCACAGCCCGCCAGGACGCCGCCGAGGTTGTGGTGGGCATCCGCGTAATCGGGCTTGATTTCCAGGGCCTTCTGGAAATGGACAATCGCTGCATCGAGCTGCCCGCAGCCCGCCAGGACGGTACCGAGGTTGTAGTAGGCGTCAGCATAGTCGGGTTTGATTTCGATCGCCTTCCGCAACAGCGATGAGGCTTCGCCCGCCTGTCCGCGATGGTGCAGAAGGTTGCCGAGATTATTGTAAGCCATCCAGCAAGCGGGATTTTCGGCAATGATGGTTCGATAGAGCGTTTCAACGTCAGAATACATCCGGCTCTTCTGCCAGGTCAGGCTCGCCAAAGTGGCCAACAACGCCAGACTCACGGCATAAGCGGCCGACCGATGCCATTGTCCCCAACGAGCCAGCATCAGGACCAGTCCTGCCGCCGCCAGCGTGATAATTCCCAGGCTCGCCAGGTATTGATAATGATTCGCCACAAACGAATAGCGAAAGGTGTATAAATTGAAGAACCCCAGCATCGGGAAGAGCGTCCCACCGAAATACAACAAGGCGGCCAACGGGGCCCGCGTCCAACGCCGGATCGACCACAGCACCGCTGACAAAGCCACCGCCCCCAGCGGAAAGAGATACTGCCACCACGATGCCGTGTCAATCTGCCACCGCGGGTAGATAAAGGTAAGCTGCGTCGGCCAGAAGAGCTTCCACGACAGAAACCACACCGTCCGCCCGGCGATCAGACAGCGCTCGACCAACGTCAGCGCAAACTCCGGCCCGACGCATTTGTTGACCTGCAATTCCCACCAGGCCGTGATCATTCCCCCGCCCGCCCCTAAGAGAAAGAACGGCAGTAGGGGCAGCACGTCGTTCTTCCACGACAAGCGTCCTCGCTGCCACCAGAAGATCACCAGCAGTGCGCCGGGCAGCGTGGCAATGACGGTTTTGGTGAGGATCCCCAAGAGGAACAGGCCCAACGCCCAGCAATAGGAGGATGTCTTCCGCGCCTGGTCAAAATGGAGATAGGCCAGCAGGGCGCCCAGATAAAAGACGGCGGAGAGGGTGTTCTTCTGCTCCGTGATCCAGGCCACGGATTCCACTTGAATCGGATGCAGGGCGAAGATGGCCGCGGCCAGGTAGGCGCCGGGAATCTTCAGCCGCCGCAGAACCAGGGCCACCATCAGGGCCGCCGTGGTGTGGAGGAAAATGTTCAGGAGGTGATAGCCGAGCGTTGCATCGCCCCACAGCTTGTGCTCGATCCAAAAGGCGCTGTGCAGGAGCGGATAGTATTGAGTTGTGGCGGCCACGTCGAACCAGATGCGATACAGCCCATGCCAAGATTGCAGTTCCGGGCGGGTTACATGCGCACCGTCGTCCCAAATCAACCCGCCCTGCCAGGCCGGCTGGTAAACCAGGAAAACCGCGAGCACCAAGGCGACGACGAACCACCAATCCCGTGGACCAAATGGCCGGGCCGCCGTGGAGAGCCTAGTCGGGAACGGCGAACCTTCCGGCCGAGCGTGCCCGGATGCAAAGGACTCTTGCCGCGGCTCTTTCGATTTGGCCGGCAGGGATGGACGGTTCCGACGTGTCATCGATGGATGTCCCCCACGGCTCCTCCCTTAGGAGTTCAGGAGTTCGGGGGACCCGTTCGCTAATTCATGGCATTTCTTGTTTGCGGCTTGCGTGGTTTTGAACCTTGCTGAGCAACCAATCGGAACAGGATCGAGCCATCCGCGTCATTTCAAGTGGGATCGTACGACGCTTGCCAGGATCTTGTAGCCCTCCACCTTGAAGTGCAGGCGGTCCTTGACGAACAGTTCCTCGCGCGGTTTACCGTCGGCGCCCATCGTGGCGTCGGAGGCGTCGATGTAGTCCAGGTTCCTGGCCGTGGCGATGTAATCCTTGATGAGCTGGTTGGCCTTCTTCTCCCGCTCGACATTGGCCCAGCGGGCAGGCGTGGCGTTGATCGTCAAGTAGGCGATCCGTACGTCCGGCAGTTTCGCTCGCACTTTCTCGACGAAGGCTTGAAAGTCGTCTCGGACCTGCTCGGGCGTCTTGCCGGCGTAGATGTCGTTGCCGCCGGCCCGCAGAACGACCAACCGTGGCTTATACGGGATGACGATGCGGTCGGCGTACTGCGTGCAGTCAGCGATCTGGCAGCCGCCGAATCCCCGGTTGATGACTTTGTGTTCCGGAAAATCCTCGGCCAGCGTCTTCCACAGGCGAATCGTGGAGGAGCCGATGAAGAGGATTGCATCTTGGGGCGGCGGGTGGGCCCGATCGGTTGTCTCGAAGGCTTGGATTTCCTGCTCCCATCGTTGGCCGCCAGGCTGTTGGGCGGCAGCGGTCTGAGACGCCGCGCAAATCAAGAGACACAAAACTGCCGAGTAGACAGGATTTCTTGCGTTCATTACGGGGTTCTGTCATTGCTGCTCTGCGATATGGCCAACTTCTTCCTGCGCAGGTCCTACGCCGGCGGATTGATCCATTGGAGTTGCTGCTCGAAGTTCTTGGCCAGCTTGTAGGTCTTGACGTGCCTGGCGATCGGCTCGCCGACGACCTCGATCCTCTTCAGATCGGTCTCGCCCATGCCCGCCTGGCCGCAGTACTTCAGGTAGCCGACCTTGGCGAAGTCGATCCCCATCAGCTCGATGCCCACGCGGTCGGCGGCCAGCCAATCGGTGCCCGCGACGCACACGCGATGATCGACCGGCGTGCCTCCGATCGGACCATTGCCTTCCATGCCCTCGAAGCCATCGATGACCGCCAGGTGGGGGTGCATCCGCTGGGCGAGTTGAAAGAGGTTGAAGTTGATCCCCCGGAAACCGCCGCCGTGGACCAAAGGCTTGTCGTTGTGCACCCCCGGCGGCGACTGCTTGCCCCAGCGGGCGCCCGCGTCCTTGATCGGGGCCCCGACGACGATGTTCTTCAACGAGAGTGTGGCCACCACGCGGTCGTGCGTCTTCATCCGCGCCGCCGAGATCAGGTAATTGCGGGGGTCCAGAAGCACCCGCGACATCCGCACGGCATGCGGGTGGAAGTCTTTCTCGTCGAAGACGTGGACAATCTCGACTGGCTCCTTGTCGAGGTCCACGAGCTTCACCCCGTACTTGGCCGCGACCTTGTCGTAGTTGTAGTTGGCGAAGCCTTCCATCGTCGGGCCTTCGGCAGCCGATTCGGCGACCACGGCCTGGCCCAATTTGCCGATCGACTTGAGAAACTCGAAGATCCCGGCAAGAGTGTCGGCGTGCGTGGCGGCCAACTGGGTCTCGATGGCTACGTTGTTCGGCTTGATGATGATGCAGCGATCGCCGATGGCCCGGGCAACCTCGTCAGCCAACGGCTTCAGGCTGCGGAAGGCGATGTCGGCCCGGTCGTCGCCGGCGGTGAGGACGACGCGGCTGGCGGGCGACTGCTCCGCCAGGCAAAGCCCGGCCCATCGCACGGCGCCGACGGCCCCCAGCCCGCCGAGCAAGGTCGTTTTCAGGAAGCGGCGTCGATCAGTAGCCCTGTTCATCCGCGATCTCCTAACTAATTGCCAGCTATGGCTTTATTGGTTCCGTGGTTGAAATAAGAGTGAGGCTGTCGGGACTCGAACCCGAGACCTACGGATTAAAAGTCCGTTGCTCTACCATCTGAGCTACAGCCCCTAAGTGATTTTCGTATAACGAGATGCGCCGTTTCTGGTTTGCACCGCGATCCAGGACTCCGTCGCGCCGGTGACGCTTGCTCCCGAATCCCTTGGCGGCCGCTACATCCTACGTGATAAGCGCTTTGATTTCAATTGGCCCTAGAGTACACAGTTACATCGACCAACGCTCGCTCTCATCTCAAGTGCATCGAACATGCACTCTTCCTCCAGACACAGTCCGACCTCCAGGTTGGGGGCGAGTCGTTGGATCTGACGGAGGAGATGTCGGTACACTTTCTCGCGCAACTCCCGCGGGAACCGAGTTCTCCCGTCCGACGTGCCCTGCCGCTTCCGATCAAGCTGCGTTGAAATTGGATTGTCGCGGCCCAGTTTTTGTTCCGTCAGACGCATGGCCTGCGGGTAGGAGCAGATCGAGCCGAGAGTGATCCGGGAAAGCCGTACGCGGCCAAGCAAGTTGCTCAGGAACTTGGCATAGAGGGTTTCCCAATCAGCCAGGGGAATGATCGGCATCACTACCGCCCGCACGGGATAGCCCACCTTGGCGCAGGCTTCCATTGCGAGGATTCGCTCTTCCAGAGAGGGCGTACTTGGTTCAAACGCCTCGACAACAGCGTAGGGGTTTACTGTCCATGATAGGATTGAGTGCCCCCGATGATCCAAGTCGAGCAAGTTCGTCACATCGGCGCTCTTCGTCAATAGCGTCAGTCGCGCCAGCGGATGGTGAGCGAAGAACGGGATCATCTGTCGCGAATAGCCCGTCAGGGGATCCAACGCCAGCCCATCCTGAAGCTTGCCCAAGTAGAAAGCGGTGGGCTTGCCCAGTCGCCGTGCCGTACGATCCACCTCGTCGAGGATTGCCGGCAGATTCAAAAATATCTTGACGGTTGGCGAGAACCGCACCCCTTGGGTGCCGGCCAAGTAGCAGTAGGCGCACCCGTAAGGGCAGAAACCGTACGGTGAGAAGTGCCAGTAGTTCGGACAACAGTTCCCCTCTTCCGCGCTCTGCCGGACAGCGCTCTGGTGCTCGGCCAGCACCAGCGTCCGCTTGCCCTCGTAATGAAGTCCCAAGGCGTCCGACGACCACAAAGGGATGCGGTTGTGCGGAGTATCCAACGCCTTGACCACTTCAGCATGTGGATACGCCGCGCAAATCCCTTCCACCAGTCTTCTAGCGGAGGTCGCCGTATCGCTGCCCCTGGCCAACACGATTCGTGCGGGCGCGAAGCCATCCACCGGCCGTGGGCAGGTATATGGACCGTACGACACAAGAGCTTCGGGTTCCGCTTGGACCTTTCCCATCGGGTACTCACCGCCCTCGCACACCACGGCGCGGCCCTACATCCTGGGGTTCGAGTTCGAGTGTCGCGGCCCGCCATGGTTCGGCAAGGCTGATCGGGAAGCCCTCCAGTGCCAATCGGGCACCGTCCATGTCGCCCTTCACGTCGCCATCGATCCGCAGCCGATAACGCGACGGCGGGGCGAGCCCCCGCAACCGGAATGTCTGCGTGGCTTCGCTTTCGCCCAGGCGATAGGCCATCACCACGCTTCGCCCGGTGGCAGGGTCAACGTATTGCAGCGCCATCCAGCCTGCGGGGTTCCCGTGTGCCGGGGGCGGCGTGAGATGGTAGCAGTCGCCGGCAGCGATCGTCGTGCGGATTCGCTTGTACAGGGCCACGTTTTCCGCCGCACACCTTACGAGCGGCTCGTTCCACTCGAAGACCCGGCTGGAAATGCCGTACTGTCCGTTCATCGGCACGCGGAACATGAACTGCCACCAGCCCGGCGGATCGGTAAGCGACACGTGCCCCTCTTCGTCGTCGCCCACCATCCAGTGGTTGCAGACCTGGGGCGTGAATTCCAGGGTGCTGCCATACGCCAGTTGCAGCGACTGTTTCGGTGTCGTGCGGTCCGAGAGCCATGTGGTGTGGGTGTGGGCGATGATGCCAAGGTCGAAACGCAACCCGCCGCTGGAACAGTTCTCCACCACGAGGCCCGGGTGGGACCGGCGGAGCTCGTCGAGCCAGGCGTAGTAGCCGCGCACGTGCCGGTAGTGGATGTCGCCCGGCCGCGTGCCGTCGTCGGCATCGAAGCGGTCGCCGATGTCGATGTTGTAATCAATCTTGACCCAGTCCAGCCCGTGCTCGCGGACGATACGGTTTATTTCGGCCATGGCCCACTGCCGGACCTCCGGCTTGCCGAAATCCAACTGGAAGCGCTGGTCACGCTTCACCGGATGGCCGTCGCACTTCAGGCACCAGTCGGCATGCCGGCGGATCATCTCCGACTGGTCACCGAGGCACTCGATCTCCATCCAGATGCCGAACTTCATCCCCGCAGCGTGCACAGACTCGGCCAGTTCGGCGGTGCCCTTGGGAAAAGCGTTTCGGTCCGGCTGCCAGTCGCCCAACTCGCGGCCCCAATCGATCTTGTTGTACCAGCCGGCATCGAGCACGAACACTTCCGTGCCGATCTTCGCTGCGATATCGGCGCACCGTTTCATATCGAGGATATTCATCTTGCCCGGGAACGGATACCAGGAGTTGAACTGCACGAGGGGTGGATCGTTTGCCGGATTGCGGGGGACCACGAACCGGCGGTGGTAGCGATGCAGGGCGTTGGCCGCATCGTCCAGGTCGCCGCTGCTTACGGTAAACGCGACCTCGGGCAGGTCCAGCGATTGGGCAGGGGGAAGGCTGATCGGCCCGTTGAAGTCCCCGTGCAGCCCCATTTCAACGTAGAGGTCCTTCTGCGACGTCGGCACGTCGCCGGGCAGCCGGAGAAACGCCAGGTTCCAATTGCCAGACCACGCCAGTTGCGCCAGATATCGCAGGCCGTTACGCCGGTTGCGCAGGCTGAACCAAGGCGACATCCGCGCCGTAGAACGTCCCAGGCCCGACTCGAACGACACCGCCTTGTCACCCAGCGTTTCCGTAACCACCTGGCGTTCCTGCCCCCAGCCTCCCCGCAACGTCGTCAGTTCAAACTCTCCCGCCGGAAGCTGCCAGGAAAGCGAAGGGAAGGATTCCACGTGCAGCACGCCCTGCCCCCGATTCACGAGGGTCAACCGACGAGTGAGCGTGCCGGTCTCGCCCCAGGCAGCGTATCGTGCCTGGATCTCCAGCGGCAGGACGTGGTGGCGGTAGGTCAGGGTCAGACTTTGCCCCGGCACCGGCTTCACCTTGGGCATCCACAAGCTGCAGGCTCTCGGGCGAGACATCGCGCCCCTCGACCCGGCCACGAAGGTCAGGCCGGAAGACGGCCGGCTCCACTGGGCCTGCCGGGGCGGCGGGCGCGAAACGCAGCACGTCGATTCCTCGGTCCGATTGCCGCAACTGATATTGGACGCCACCGCTTTCCAGGGTCCACGATCTTGTCGGGCAGTCGAGGGTCGAACGACTCTCAGGCTCACTTGCCCATGCGGCGGCCGGGCCGAGGCCGGACATGATGGCAGCTATGGCTCCAAGCAGGCGAAGGATGGTCAGCCGAAAGGCAGGGTGCGCATGCATCGTTTTCCCCAACGTATTCTCCCCGTTAAGGCCCGACGGAACTGGGCGGAGTGTCGTGCAGCAGCTCGCGATAGGGCGCTGCCGCTTCGTAAAGCGAAATCCTGGCCTTGAGGGATTCGACCAGCGGCTGCTTGTTTTGTCGAGTGGCCAGTTCCACGGCCTGGCGCGCCGTTTGCACGGCCTCGGCGAACCGGCCCGCCTCGGCGTAAGCGGCCCCCAATGCGTCGAGCACGGCCGGTTGTCGGCCGCCGGAGAGTTGCACCGCCCGTTGGGCCAACTCGACCGCTTCCTTGCCATTCCGGATCGAGGCGTTCGGGTCGGTCGCCAACATCCAGGCGGTGTCGTTCAGCAAGGCGACGTCACTGGGACGCGACCGGAGTGATTCACGCCGTTGGGCCAGTGTCCTCAGGAGTGCTGTCTGCCGGGACTGGGCCATGTCGAGGTTTTTGCGGGCGTCCACGTGGTCGGGGTTTGCTTCCAGGGCTTTCTGGTAGTGGACGATGGCCTCGTCGAATTGTCCGCGGCTGGCCAGCGCCACGCCAAGATTGTGGTGGGTCAGGCAGAAGTCGGGCTGGACTTCCAGGGCTTTCCGGTACTGGGGGATGGCTTCGTCGATTCGGCCGCACTCGACCAGCGCCAGGCCGAGGTTGTTGTAGGCCTTCACAAAGTCGGGCTGGATTTGCGTCGCCTTGCGGAACTCGCCGCTGGCCGCGTCGAACTGTCGGCGTAAGGCCAGTGCCAGACCGAGGTTGTAGTGGGCGTCGGCGAAGTTGGGCTCGATTTCCACCGCCGTCCGGTAATGCGCGATGGCCTCGTCAACCTGTCCGCGGGCGACCAGAGCCACGCCGAGGTTGTAGTGAGCTTCGGCATGGCGGGGTTGGATTGCCAAGGCTTTCTCGAACAGGTCTTTCGCCGCGTCGGTCTGTCCACTTTTTTTCAGTACGGCGCCGAGGTTGACAAGGGCTTGCGGGTTGCGTGGGGCCTTGCTCACCGCGTCTTCCCAGACGGATAGCTCGCTCTGATAGGTCAGATTGCGAGCCATCGTGAGGGCCCCCAACGCCGCGGCGGCGAAGACCGCCATCGAGCCGCCTGCAATCCGCGCGACGCTCGGCGAGATCGCGCCGCGACGCACGAGCCGGCGGCCGGCCAGAAATCCGCCCGCCACCAGCGACGTCGCCACGGCCGCCAACGGCAAGTACATGCGATGCTCGAAGGCCGCCTGCCCGATCGGCAGAAAGCTCGAAGTGGTGCAAGGATCGCGAAAAACCACGCGCCGAGAAAACCCCACATCGGCCGTTTGACCAAGGCCCACACCGTCGCAACCAACAAAGTTGCCACGCACGTCGCCGGCAAGAGGACCTCTGCCACGCTCGACGCGGGGGGCCATCCGTAGTTGAAGCATAACCCCGCGGGCCACAACGCCAGCCGCAGGTAATGGAGAATCACGCCCGGCTGCGTCAACGGATAGGACCACCACGTGAACTCCCCCGTTCCCGGTCCGATCGGGCCGCCCAGAGTGCTCATCGTTGCCGCCACCCACCCCAGCACCAACCACGTGCCGGCCAGGCCGAGGTACAGGCCCCAGCGGCATCGCCAGGCTTCGCCGAACGAGCCGGCGCAAAACGTCCGATCGTATAACAGCACGATCAGCGGCGCAGAAACCATCACTTCCTTGGTGGCCATGCCCAGCAGACACGCTGTCACGGAGCCGACATACCAAGCAACTGGCGGAAGGATAGAAAATGAAGGACGAATTCGACGAAACTGAAAACTGAAAACTGAAAACTTCCTCAACCCCTGACCCCCGACCCCTGACCCCTCTACACTCGCGCCGCGGATGAAGCAGTACAGCGTCAACAGATAGAACAGTCCCATCAGCGACTCGGCCCGCTGGACGATGTACGTTACCGACTCCGTTTGGAGCGGATGAATGGCCCAAAGCAGAGCCACGACAAAGGCCAGCGGCAGGGCCGCCGAGCCCCATCGACCGCGCATCGCCGTTAAGAGAAACGTCCGTCGGACGATGCCGAACAGCAACAGGGCCCCCAGAATGTGAATGGCCAGATTGGCCGCATGATAACTCCAGACCTTGTCGCCGCTGATCAAATAGTTGACAGCCAGGGAGAGATTCAGGACCGGGCGGCCGCCGACAGTCTCCCCCTTGGCGTTGGGCGGGCAGAGCGGCTTCCAGATGGGCCAAAGCTGCCGGATCGTCGGGTTCTCGACGATTGCGGGGACGTCATCGTAGACCCAGACTCCCGTGAAACTCCGGCTGTAGGCCGCCATCGTGGCCAACACGAGCAGCCCAGCCGCCAGCATGATCGACCAACGAGAAGATGCCCCGGTAAATCGAACCGGCAGCGGCGCGGACTGCTCGTTGCCGGGCGCCGTGCTTTTTCCGGGCGAAGCCGCCGGAGTATTCCCGCCGGGTTTCGATCGTTTGCGACGTTTCATGGGCTCAGAAACAGTATAGCCCGCCGCGCTGTTGCGGCCAACGTATTCTCCCCGTCAAGGCCGGACTGAGCCGGGCGGTGTGGAGTGCGGCATCTCGCGATAGGGCGCTGCCGCTTCGTAAAGCGAAATCCTGGCCTTGAGGGATTCGACCAGCGGCTGCTTGTTCTGTCGGGCGGCCAGTTCCACGGCCTTGCGCACCGATTGCACGGCTTCGGGAAACCGGCCCGCCTCGGCGTAGGCGGCCGCAAGAGTACCAAGAATCGCTGGCTCTCGCCCGTCGGAGAGTTGGACCGCGCGCTCAGCCAACTCGACCGCTTCCGTGCCGTTGCGAATCGAGGCGTTCGGATTAGTGGCCAGCACCCAGGCGGTGTCGTTCAGCAAGGTGACGTCATCGGGCCGTGCGCGGAGCAAGTCACGCCGCCCGGCCAGTGCCTTCAGGATTCCGTCCCGCTGCGACTGGACGATGCCGAGGTTGCGTCGGGCGTCGGCGTGCCCGGGCTGGATTTCCCCGGCCTTTTGGTAATGCACGATGGCCTCGTCGAACCGTCCGCACTCCGCCAGAACGGTGCCGAGGTTGTCGTGCAAGTCCGCAACCTGTGGGCTGATCTCCAGGGCCTTCTCGTACTGGGCGATCGCCTCGTCGAACTGTTTCCGGCCGGCCAGGGCCGAGCCGAGGTTGTTGTAGGCCATCGCGTCGCCGGGCTTGATTTTCAACGCTTTTCGGTACTCGGCGATGGCTTCGTCGAGCCGGCCGCAGCCGGCCAGGGCGTCGCCAAGGTTGTTGTGCGCGTCCGCGTAGTCGGGCGTGATTTCCAACGCTTTTCGGTAATGGGCCATGGCTTCGTCGAGCCGTCCGCGACCGGCCAGAGCCACGCCGAGGTTGTTGTGGGCCATCGGATAGTCGGGCAATATCTCCAAGGCCTTCCGAAAATGGGCAATCGCCTCATCGAACTGTCCGCGGCTCTTCAGGACGAAGCCGAGGTTGTTGTGGGCTTCGGCGTAGTCGGGTTGGATTTCCAGGGCTTTCTGGTAATGGGCGATCGCTTCGTCGACTCGGCCGCAGGCGGCCAAAGCCGGGCCGAGGTTGTTGTGGGCGGAGGCGTAATCGGGACTGATTTCCAAGGCCTTCTGGTAGTGGGCGATGGCCTCGTCGAGTTGCCCGCGGTTGGCCAGAATGATGCCGATTTCGTTGTGGGCCGGCGCGAAATTGGGAGCGACTTCCAACGTCTTCCGGTAATGAGCAATGGCCTCGTCAACCCGTCCACAGTCAGCCAGAGCCCAACTGTAGTAGGCGTGGGCTCGCGTGTTGGCCGGCGCCTTGGCCAGTGTGTCTTCCCAGATGGAAACATTGCTCCGGTAATCCAAGTTGCGTTGGAAGGTGAGAATCCCTAGAACGAAAGCGGTCAACGTCACCAGACAGCCGCCGACAACCCGTGACACGGGCCGAGTGATCTTCCCGCGGTGGACGAGCCACCGGCCCGCGAGAGAAGCCCCCACTACCAGTGCCGTCGTCACCGCCGCCAACGGCAAGTACATGCGATGCTCGAAGGCCGCCTGCCCGATCGGCAGAAAGCTCGAAGTGGGCGCAAGGATCGCGAAAAACCACGCCGAGAGAACCCCACATCGGCCGTTTGACCAAGGCCCACACCGTCGCAACCAACAAAGTTGCCACGCACGTCGCCGGCAAGAGGACCTCTGCCACGCTCGACGCGGGGGGCCATCCGTAGTTGAAGCATAACCCCGCGGGCCACAACGCCAGCCGCAGGTAATGGAGAATCACGCCCGGCTGCGTCAACGGATAGGACCACCACGTGAACTCCCCCGTTCCCGGTCCGATCGGGCCGCCCAGAGTGCTCATCGTTGCCGCCACCCACCCCAGCACCAACCACGTGCCGCCCAGGCCGAGGTACAGGCCCCAGCGGCGTCGCCAGGCTTCGCCGAACGAGCCGGCGCAAAACGTCCGATCGTATAACAGCACGATCAGCGGCGCAGAAACCATCACTTCCTTGGTGGCCATGCCCAGCAGACACGCTGTCACGGAGCCGACATACCAAGCAACTGGCGGAAGGATAGAGGATGAAGGACGAATTCGACGAAACTGAAAACTGAAAACTGAAAACTTCCTCAACCCCTGACCCCCGACCCCTGACCCCTCTACACTCGCGCCGCGGATGGCGGGGACTGTCCCAATTTTCGCGCTAGCGAAAATGGGACTGTCCCCTTCAGTGCCGCGGATGAAGCAGTACAGCGTCAACAGATAGAATAGTCCCATCAGCGACTCGGCCCGCTGGACGATGTACGTTACCGACTCCGTTTGGAGCGGATGAATGGCCCAAAGCAGAGCCACGACAAAGGCCAGCGGCAGGGCCGCCGAGCCCCATCGACCGCGCATCGCCGCCAAGAGAAACGTCCGTCGGACGATCCCCAACAGCAACAGGGCCGCAAGAATGTGAATGGCCAGATTGGCCGCATGATAACTCCAGACCTTGTCGCCGCTGATCCTATAGTTGACAGCCAGGGAGAGATTCAGGACCGGGCGGCCGCCGACAGTCTCCCCCTTGGCGTTGGGCGGGCAGAGCGGCTTCCATAGGGGCCAAAGCTGCCGGATGGTCGGGTTCTCGACGATTGCAGGGACGTCGTCGTAGACCCAGACGCCCGTGAAACTCCGGCTGTAGGCCGCCATCGTGGCCAACACGATCAGCCCGGCCGCCAGCATGATCGACCAACGAGAAGATGCCCCGGTAAATCGAGCCGGCACCGGCGCGGACTGCTCGTTGCCGGGCGCCATGCTTTTTCCGGGCGAAGCCGCCGGAGTATTCCCGCCGGGTTTCGATCGTTTTCGACGTTTCATGGGCTCAGAAACAGTATAGCCCGTCGCGCTCTTGCGGCCAACGTATTCTCCCCGTTAAGGCCGGACTGAACCGGGCGGAGTGGCCGCGAAAATCGGGACAGTCCCCGTGAACGGTTACGGCTGCACGTGAACGCTAACGGCGTTCGCCTCGCCGCAGCTCTCTACCTGATGAGCCGGTTCAGCAGGGAATCGAGCGAGACCATCGCGATGCGGGTAATCATGTCGGATGTGGCGAACGGCAGGTAGAGACGCCCATTGTGGATCATCGCCCCACAGGAGTAAGCCACATTGGGCACATAGCCGTCGCGCTCCTTTTCCGTGGGCGTGATCAACGGCTCGTCGAGACAACCGATCACCTTCCTCGGGTCGTTGAGGTCCAGCAGCATGGCGCCGATGCAATAGGTGCGCATCGGTCCGACACCGTGGGTCAACAGCAACCAACCTTCCGGCGTTTCCAGCGGCGAGCCGCAGTTGCCGATCTGCACGAACTCCCAGGGATAGCGGGGCGTCTGGAGCAACTCGGCGGTCTCCCAGAAGTGAACGATGTCGGAATACATGATGTAGAGATTCTCGCCGTCGATTCGGGAGCACATCACGTAGTGCCCGCCGATCCGCCGCGGAAAGAGCGCCATGCCCTTGTTCTGCGCAAGGCGCCGTTGATGGTATGCACGCCGATCTTGAGGAAATCGCTGGTCTCGATCATTTGCGGGAGCACACGGTAGCCGTCGAAGGCCGAGCAGGTGCCGTAGTAGGTGACCGTGCCGTCGTCGTCCACGAAACGAACCATGCGCAGGTCTTCGATGCCGTGGCTTTCGTTGGCGGTCTGGGGGAAAATAACGATCTCCCACGCCTCCGCCTCGCGCGGAAGTTCCAACTGATAGTTCGAGTGAGCCAGCCAACGAATGTCTTGGAGCGACGCTTCCAGTTTAAGCCTTTCCGCCGCCGCTTCCCGCGCCTCGACGACGGCATGTTCGAGTTGGGCCAAGGTGAAAGATTCAGCGAGACGGTCGAGCACGAGACACATTGCCGCCTCGGGGACGCCGATGTCGGCGAGCTTGCGCCGAAACAGCGGTTTGTGGTATTGCTGGTCTGGAACAACGCGGACGGGCCTGGCGAGGCGTCCGGAAGGGTCGATTTGAATCTCGTGGTCGGAAGTGATCATGCCCGTGCGGAAGACGATCGAGGACACGTGTCCCTCGCCCGTCGCTCGAAAACTGATGATGAACCGCACGGCGCCGGCGGGAAGGTTCCGCTGGTTGTGATGCGGCACGATCGACGGATTGAAAAGCGCCGCCGACTCGATCGAGTACTCGGCGGTCAGGTACGACCCGATCAGCAGGCGGCGATGGCGCGAGAAGTCGTCCGACATGCCGATCATCGCCATGGCCGTGCGGTAGTTCTCATCGAACACCGCGTCGATGTTGCCGTGGCGGGCGCGGAACTTCAGGAACACTTTGTCCAACAACCGGCTGACCTGCCCGCCACTGAGACTGCGCACTCGTTCGACGACGCTGCGGACCCGCGCCGCACCGCCAGGATCGAAGAATCGGGTAATGACGCGGCGAATATCGCTGGTAAAGGTGACCGGCAACCGCTCGACGCTCAACGAGCCCCGGGCGCCCTTGCGATTTGTTCCTCGAGACATAGCACGGCAATCCTGGCTAGCTGTTCATCATTGGCCGCTGTCGCAATCGCCTCTCATTCCTCCACAACCATTTCCGCGCGGTTCCGTACCGGCGGGGCGGGGCAGGTGCGCAGGTAGCCGACCACGTCGGAGAGTTGGGCCGTGGCCAGGGCGAGGCAAGTGTCGGCGCCGCCGTAATAAAGACGGATTGTACCACCGGGCTGGTCGAGAATCCAGCCGCAGGGAAACACCACGCCGCCTACGTCCCCCACGCGTTCGTACGGCATCTCGGCGCAAAGACCCACTGGTCGCTGCGGCGGAGGACTCGACAAGGATCCTCCAAGTCCAACAGCGCCAGTCCCAGACGATAGAGACAGCCGCCGGCCGTCATCCGCACGCCATGGTAAAGGACCAACCACCCCTCGGGCGTTTCCAAGGGAGGTGGGCCCAAGCCGATCTTGGCGGCGTCCCACCACGCGCCGCGCCGCGCGCGCATGACGAGGTGGTGCCCGCCCCAATGGATCAAATCGGGAGAGAACGAGAGCCAAATGTGGGCGCCAAACCCGCCCGTGGAGACCGGACGATGGATCATCGCGTAGCGATTGCCGAAGCGGCGGGGAAAAACGGCCGCATCTTTGTTCTCCGGCGGCATGGCCGGGCCGAGTCGGGAAAAGGCGCCGAAGTCTTTCGTCTCCGCCACGGATACCAACGGCCCGTTGGGCGAGAAGGCCGTATAGACGATGATCCACCGGCCGCGGTCTTCGACCCAGGTCAAGCGCGCGTCTTCCACGCCCCATGCTTCTTCCGCACAGTTTACCGGATCAGGCGCAAAACTGGGTTTCGCGTCGATCCGCCAGTTCGACACGCCGTCGTTGCTTCGGGCCACGGTCAAATGCGAATGGCCGCGCCGGTCTTCGACGCGAACCAAGAGGATCGTCTCGGCGTCCAATTGGCACGCGCCGGCGTTGAACACCGTGTGGGCCGGGTAGGGCCAATCCCGGGCCGTCAAAATGGGATTGTCGTCGTGGCGATGGAACAGGTCTGCGTACGGATGCGCGGTTGTCGATTCTCGGTGCATGTTGACCTGTCGCTGTCGTCGATTGAATCCCGCACTACCGCCGGAATGGGGTCTCGTGAAGCGAGCCCGTTTTCTCCGGAAAGACGGCCGCAACCGCTCCATCATCAACAACGGAACCAAGCAGTTCCGTCGATAAGTAAGCCAGCGTGGATTCTGCTCCCTGATTGCGATTTACGCCGGAGGACTGCAGACCGTCGCAGCAGGCGCCCGACGCGACATCCGCCAATGGTTCGTGCAGGCTGTTCCGGCCATAGAACCAGTCGTTGGCGCGGCGGAAGGCCGCCAGGTACTTCTCCTCGCCCAGCAGCCCGAAGGCGGCCAGCGCGGCATCGGCCACCGCGACGGCTTCCACCGGTTGTTGATCATACGGCGATTTTTCTTCGCCGTGCGGGTACCAATTGCTGTTTCCGACCGGCCAGAAGACGTCGTCAACGGTTGTCTCGCGGTCGAGAAAGGCGAAGGTGGCTTCCGCCACGTCCAGATGACCTTCCTCCGGCCAGCACTGAGCGGCGATGAACAGGGCGTGCGGCAACACCGCATTTGCATATGTCATCCGCGACTCGAACCAGGGCCAGTCCGGTCGAAGGGAGCGGTTATAACATTCCACCAACCGCCGCGCCGCGCACCAGGCAACGTCTTCGACTTCTGCAAGGTCTTCGACTCCCGATGCCCGCAGATGTCCCCACGCCAGGATCACATAGGCCTGCGCCCGCAGGCTCCGCAACTCGGCAAGCGCGGGCGTAACCGCGTTGATCAGTTCGCCGCGCCAGCGCGGTATCCGTCAGGCAGACTGCTGCCGAGCACTTCAGCCAAGGCGCGGACCGCCTGGCCTTGGCTATCGCCCGTGCCTGCGGCATCCAGCCAGTCGCGCTGATAACTGAGGAAATTATGGAATCCGCGGATAGGGCAGCGGGCATGCTCCAGGAAGCTCAGATAGGTGGTCACCCGGCCGAGCATGCGATCGCTCGGCTGCTGCTGCCACAAGCGCGCGCAGAGACGCAGGGCGCGAGCGTTGTCGTCGGTCGTATAGCCGCTTTCCCGCCGCGGAACACTGTAAATGGCATGCTGGATCAATCCGGTCGAGTCCGACATGCGGTCCAGGTGGTTCAAAGCGATTTCATTACAGACGCGCATTAGCGGCCTCCCTGCACAAGTTCACTCGGCCAGCGGCGATCGCCCGGCTCGGGAAACGCTTTGCGATAGAACCACTGCCGGCTCACCTCGCGTTCCGTTACCACCTGGTTGAAGAAATCGAGATAGCGTTGGCCGATGTTGGGCCAGAACATGGACCTCGCGTATTGATACGCCCTGCGCCGAGTCGCAACTTGAAAGGCGGCATCGCCGAGAAATCGGAGCGTGGCCTCGGCCAGCGCACCGCTTTGGCCAAACGGCACGAGCAGACCTCGCCCGTTCGCCAGGACTTCTTCGGCATACAGGTAGGGCGTGCTGACCACGGCGCCGCCGGCGGCCATGGCATAAGCCAAGGTGCCGCTGGCAATCTGCTCTTTTCCTGGATAAGGGGTGACATATACATCGCAGGCCTGCAAATGCGCCAGCAGGTCGGCAAGGCTGAGATACTTGTTGACAAAATGCACGTGCGCCGCCGATGCCCAGCGCCTCGGCCATCTCGACCAGGCTTTCTCGATAGGCTTCACCCTCCTGTCGTTTGACCTGCGGGTGGGTGGCGCCGACGATCAAATACAGGGCCTTCGGACAGGCGGCGACGATCTGCGGCATGGCCCGAATCATGTATTCCAATCCCTTGCCGCGATTGATCAGTCCGAAGGTGCAAATCACCCGGCGGCCGCCGAGTCCCAATCGTTCTTTGTGCGCCGAGTCGCGTTCGTAAGGAACCTCCGGCACTCCATGAGGAATCACCCTCACGTACGACCCCGACACGCCGTAGACTCTCGACAGGAGCCGTGCCGCAACCTCGGTCATGACGACGATGCCCGCGCTATGTGCCGCCAGGTTCTGGATCACCCGCCGCGGCAACGGGTCGGGCGCAGTCAGAAGCGTGTGGAGCGTGGTGACGATGGGCTTGCGGCACAGGCGCACAAAATCCAAGACGCGAAGCCCCCAATCGCCGGGGTAAAGGCCGAATTCGTGCTGCAAGCTCACCACGTCGCAAGGGCCGTCGTTGGCTGCCTCCGCAGCCAGGCCATAGGCGTCGCTGCGGCTGTTGTCGATCACGTGGACCACGCGCGGGTCGTCGTAGCGAAGCTCGTGCGTCTTCTGGATGGCCACGACCGACGACACCGGCTCAGGCGCCGCCAGGTCCACCGCGTCGGCAGAATCCCGTGTGAACGTCGCCAGTCCGCAGGCTTCCGGAGGATAGGTTGAGACGAAAAGCGGTCGAACCGTATTCACGACTCACCTCCTGCGATCGGTTGTACAGTGACAGCCTTAAGCGCGCCCATGGCAATCTGCCGCTGGTCTTCGTCTTCACCGGTTGCACCGTTCGCCGCCGTGGCCCAGTTTCCCCAAGGCCCTCGTTCCAACAAATTATAAGGCACTTGTCAAGGCTCGGATCTCAGACGACGGTTGACGCCTCAGTTATTCTATTTGGCCGTTCAATCGATGTGAGTCCGGTTCCCCGAATTTCAGATAAGGCACATCGCCGGGTCTGATTTGGCAAAGTGCTAGCACTGTCGGTGACGAACATCTCAAGACCGTCACATCCTTCATGCAAAGAAAAAATAGACCGCTTGGCGGCCCCTTTCTTCCTACCAGCGCAACTTCGCGGGGATCACCTTCAACTGGTCCACTACGCGCTGGACCCCTTCAATGCTCTGCGCCGCGTGCACGGCGGGGCGACGCTGGTGCTCGTACTGAATTTCGCCCGAGAGCGTAATCGAACCGTTGTGGGTTGTTACGTTGACCTTGCATGGCGGCCTCATACCGTGGTTTGACAACTCCCGGACCACTTTTTGGTTAAGAAGGTGGTCCGGAACAGCGACTCGCTTGAGCATGGTCAGACTCCCGAAGAAGGAGGATGGTTCTGCGTAAACAGATGCGTAGGGAAGGGAGTCGACCGAGTTGGCGCTGACGACCGGTCAGGATAAGGGTGGCAATCTACCCTTCCGATTTGAGTATACGCTAAGGCACCCCCGAATACAACCCCCCTTATGATCTGCCGTGGGGGGGAGCTGCCGACCGACCAAGAACCGTTGGTTTGATCGGGTGACGCATCGTCAGATGGGTCCTTGACGGCCCGTTGGCACGCGTTAGGCTGTCTGGGTGCGACGAACTTCTCACATTCGCAAAACTCCTTACGGGAGAACCTAGCGTGCGACATTCAATCCGTTCTTGCAGCCGTGTTGACGATCATTCTTGTGTTGGCCGGCAAGTGCTTCGGCCAAGGCCAGGCGAATCCGGACAACGCGAAGCCGGACGACAAGACGGCCCGACTCCCGCTTGTCGGCAATTGGCGCACGATGTCGGCCGCGATGGCGACGACCGACGGAAAGCGCATGACGGTCTTTAACCAGGGGACGGCTTTTGGCCTGGGCACTCTGGGGGTGCTTGTGATCTTTGAGAAGAGGCTCACGATGCGGGTGGGTGGCGACCTCCAGATCGAGGCGTCGTACACGGCGGACCCAAAACAGGAGCCGGCGACAATCGACCTGAAATCGCCCGACGGCGACCTGCTGGGTCTCTATAAGATCGACGGCGATCAATTGACGCTTGCGCTGAACGACGCCGCGAAAGGGCGACCGAAGGATCTCGACGATCAGTCGTGCGGCCTTCGACTCACTCTCGACCGCACGGAGGACTCTCAGATCTGGATGATGAACGTCGATGGCACGAACCCGCACCTCTTCGTGGCTTCGCCCGAGTATTTTCATTTGGGCGCGCCACGCCTGGTCGCCCGACGGCAGCAAGGTTGCTTTTGACGCCGGCAACTCACTGCTCGGCGGTAGTTGGCACCTTTACGTGGTTAACGCGCTGGGCGGCGACCGCAAGGAGTTGGGCGTCGGCCGGCAGCCCAGTTGGTCGCCGGACGGCAAGCGGCTCGCCTTCTTTGCAGACGCGGGCGGTCGCCAGGGACTGGGCATTATCGCGGCGGACGGCACGGGGCTCGAACAACTCATTCCCGAGGCTCAATGGGGGAGATGGTCTCCGGTCAGAGATGAAATCGCCTATAGCCGCGGCGCCGACCTTTACATCTATGACTTGGCGACCAAGAAGAGCCGTGCCCTGATCGACGAGGGTTATGGGCGGATTTCGGCCGGACTCAATTGGTCGCCCGACGGCCAGTGGTTGTGCTTCAAGGGAAGCACCGGCGGCCGCTGGTCCATGGCCGTCATTCATCGCGAGGGAAAGGAGAAAGGTTTCCGCGTCGTCCTTTCCCGGGAGGCAATGCCCGACGTTTTCGACTACGACTGCCACTTCTGCTGGTTGAAACCGGACGGCAAACGCATCGTGGCGTCGGTGGCCACGCAAGAGTGCCACCAGCATCAACTCTATCTGATCGATCCCGAGGGAAAAGTCGCGCCGCAGTTGATTCCCGGACAGGACGCGACGCGACGGTTGTCGATGCCGGCTTCCTCGCCCGATGGAAAACGGATCCTATTCATCTCGCGTCCCGGCCAGGAGCCGCTGCCCGGAATGTCCTCCGTCCCCGTACTGAAATCGTTGGTGTGCTCCAGTTGATGCCGTGTTCACGTCGATCAGCGCGGGCGGAGCATCCGCTTGAGGCTGGTAAGGCGCCGCACTATACTGATCATTGAATCCCGCATTACTGCGGGAACACAACCGTTCACATTACGGGAGAACCTGCCGTGCGACATTCCCTCCGTCTTGCCGCCGTGTTGACGATCGCACTTGTGTTGGCCGGCAAGTGCTTCGGCCAAAGCGAGGCCAACTCGGACAACGCGAAGCCGGACGACAAGACGGCCCGACTCCCGCTTGTCGGCAATTGGCGCGCGATGTCGGCTTCGATGGCGACGGCCAACGGCAGGCGCAGTACGGTTGCTGACCAGGGCAATCTGCTGGTGCTTGTGGTCTACGAGAAGAGGCTCACGATGCGGCCGGGTCGTGACGTCCAGATCGAGGCGTCTTACACGGTGGACCCGAAACAGGACCCGGCGACAATCGACCTGAAATCGGCCGACGGCGACCTGCTGGGCCTCTACAAACTCGATGGCGATCAATTGACGCTTGCGCTGAACGACGCCGCGGAGGGGCGACCGAAGGATCTCAACGATCGGTCGTGCGGCCTTCGACTGACTCTCAGCCGCACGGAGGACTTTCAGATCTGGATGATGAACGTCAACGGCACGGACCCGCATCCCTTCGTGACTTCGCCCGAGTATTTCGCTGTAGGCTCGCCCGCTTGGTCGCCCGACGGCAGCAAGGTTGCTTTTGACGCCGGCAACTCACTGCTCGGCGATAGTTGGCACCTTTACGTGGTTGACGCACTGGGTGGCGACCGCAAGGACTTGGGCGCCGGCCGGCAGTCCAGTTGGTCGCTGGACGGCAAGCGGCTCGCCTTCTTCGCAGGCGCGGCCGGCCGCCAGGGACTGTGCATTATCGCGGCGGACGGCACCGGGTTCGAACAACTCATTCCCGACGCTCAATGGGGGAGATGGTCTCCGGTCAAAGATGAAATCGCCTATAGCCGCGGCGCCGACCTTTACATCTATGATTTGGCGACCAAGAAGAGCCGTGCCCTGATCGACGAGGGTTATGAGCGGATTTCGGCCGGACTCAATTGGTCGCCCGACGGCCAGTGGTTGTGCTTCAAGGGAAATACCGGCGGCCATTTCCACATGGCCGTCATTCATCGCGAGGGGAAGGAGAAAGGTTTCCGCGTCATCCTTTCCCGGGAAGCGATGCCCGACATCCTCGACTACGACTGCCACCTCTGCTGGCTGAAACCGGACGGCAAACGCATCGTGGCGTCGGTGGCCACGCAAAAGTGCCACCATCATCAACTCTATCTGATCGATCCCGAGGGGAAAGTCGCGCCGCAGTTGATTCCCGGACAAGACTCGACGCGACGGTTGTCGATGCCGGCTTCCTCATCCGATGGAAAACGAATCCTGTTCATCCGGCGTCCCGGCCAAGAGCCGTGGCCCGGATTTCTTCCGTCCCCGTACTGAAATCGTTGGTGTGCTCCAGTTGATGCGGTATTCACGTCGATCAGCGCGAGCGGAGCATCCGCTTGAGGCTGGTTCTGTATTTATCAGGCCGATCCGCGGAACTTTCTTGGGATCCGGGCGTGACGCCAGAAAAAGAGCATACGATAAGGTTCGCTTGCCCCCGCTGCGGCTCGCATTTGAAGGCGAAGGCGACCTTGGCGGGAGTGCGGCGTCTTTGTCCCTACTGCCAGTTGGTCTTGAAGGTGCCCCAAGAGACGCAGGTCGCTGTGTCGCGTGAGGAGTACGCGCTGGAACAGGATCCAAACCGGGCAACGGCGAGCCGCCCGTCGTATATCCCGATGATCTGTCCGAGATGTGGTACGCGGGCGTACGGCACCGAGGAGCAGGCGGGCCAGCAGGAGGTTTGTCCGGACTGCGGCGCGACGATGGTCGTTCCGCCGCCCGCGGCGCCGGTCAAGCCGGCTGCGCGCAGCGGTCGAGGGGTACGCCTTGCAGAACGAGACGCCGGCGGGCGACGAGGCCGTACCGCTGTCGAGCGACCCGACTGCCGCCAATCAGCAACTGATCCGAGTTTCATGCGGCCTATGCAACACGTTGATGTATGCGACCCAGGAGCAGGTCGGACAGACCATTGTCTGCCCCGATTGTGGCGTGCCAACGCTCGTGAAACGGCCGCCCGACGAGCGGTCGCAGAAACCGTTGTCTTCGGCCGGCGATGTCGGCGAATACTCGTTGGCCAGGTGGCCTCGTCCCGCGGCCGCCGTCCCGCCGGACGAGACGCAAGCAGCGGCAACGGTCGAGTGCCCGCTATGTCACACTCGCGTGAGCGTCAGTCCGACTCAAATCGGCAAGAGGATACCGTGTCCCGACTGCGGCCGGGAAATGGTGATCTTGCCGCCTCCGCCGCCGCCGAAGGCTCGGCTCCCCCCCAAACCGCAGGAGGAATACAACCTGACCGCCCGGCATGACGCGGGCGCCGCGGCAGTGGCGTCGGCGAATGCTCCCTCGGGTGTCTCGGACGTCGAGGACCACGCTCTGGCGCGGGCCAGGCAGAAGTTGAAGTTCGACGTCGGGCGGCCGACGCTGCCCCGCTGGCCCTTTCTCACGGGGACCATCAGCTTTCCGTTTTGCTCCCGCGCCGCCGCCTTCGCCTTCGTGTTGGCTGCATGGTCCCTGTTGCCGATGGGATTGGTGCGGGAATACGGCCCCGCAAGCGCCAGCGGCGATCCAAGGCTGATGTTTCTCGCCGCGATGTACATGGCCGTCGCGGTGATTACGGCCTTGATGTGGTTTGTCTTCGCCGCGGGCTGCGCGCCTGGCTGTGCTGCGCGACACGGGAGCCGGTTGCGACAAGATCGAGAATTGGCCTGACATCGGGTTTATCGACTGGGCGCTGGAGGCCCTCTACCTGTTCAACAGCTTGGGTTTGAGCCTGCTGCCGGGCGTCGCGCTCGCCTGGTGGTGGGGCAGATCCGGTGAGCTGCCCGCCGACATGATCTTCGCCCCGTCGGCGGCCGCCGCCTTCCTGCTGTTTCCGGTCATACTCTTGTCGATGTTGGAAAAGAACTCCCTGGTGGCGGTCATTTCACCGGCGGTTTGCCGCACCTTCTGGATGGCCACGAACGGATGGCTGACGTTCTATTTCATGACGGCCATGTTGCTGGCGGCCGCCGGCATCGTGGTCCTCACAATCTTCGCTGCCGACAGCCGCTACGGACTCATCGCGGCGGCTGTGGCGCTGAGCCTCGTCTGGCTCATCTACTTTCGCTTGCTGGGCCGACTCGCCTGGTATTGCACGGATCGCTCGGCGGTGGCCGAGCCTGACGACCAGTGGCCTGGCGAGGACCCCGGGAGCGAAACGCCGCCGGTTTCTGGGGGGCCGGAACGTGGTTGACCGCGGCCCGTTACTTGCCAACGCTCGCTGGTTTGATGATGATAGATATAGATAATGGTCCGGCCGGCACTTCAATCGGTGGCCGGGCATCCTCCTCCGCACAGCGAGGCAGAAAATGAGCGACGTGCCGACGACGGGCAAGAAGATCATGGCCAATGTGGAGAAGGTGATCGTCGGCAAGCGCCGGCAGATCGTGCTCTCGATGGTTTCCTGGTTTTGCGGCGGGCACGTGCTGCTGGAGGACGTGCCGGGCGTGGCCAAGACGATGCTCGCCCGGGCGATGGCCCGCAGCGTGGGTTGCTCGTTCAAGCGGATCCAATGCACGCCCGATCTGCTGCCTACCGATGTGACGGGCGTTTCGGTCTTTAATCAGAAGACTGCGGAGTTCGAGTTTCGGCCCGGGCCGATCTTCGCCCAGGTGGTGCTTTCCGACGAGATCAATCGGGCCACGCCGCGAACGCAGGCGGCCTTGTTGGAGGCGATGGCCGAGGGGCGAGTCACCGTCGACGGCGTGACCCATGATCTTCAGCCGCCCTTCCTGGTGATCGCCACGCAAAACCCGATCGACCATGAGGGCACCTTCCCCCTGCCCGAGGCCCAACTCGACCGCTTCCTGATCCGCTTCAGCCTGGGCTATCCGAGCATGGAAGAGGAGTTGAAGATGATCGAGCTGTTGGAGCATGGCAACCCGCTGGATCGCTTGGAGCCGGTCGTCAGTGCCGAGGAATTGGTGGCGGCCCAGCAAGCCGTGCGCAACGTGCACGTCGATCCGAAGGTGCGCCGCTACATCGTCCAAATTGTGGACAGTACGCGCGGCTGCGACGACGTGGCGTTGGGCGGCAGCCCGCGGGCGTCGTTGGCCCTGTTCCGCACGGCGCAGGCGCTGGCCGCCGTGTCGGGGCGGAACTTCGTGCGGCCCGACGACGTGAAACAGATGACCGGCCCCGTGCTGACCCATCGCGTGATTCTGCGGCCCGAGAGCCGGCTGCGGAAGCTGACGGCGGCTGCGGTAGTCTCCGAGATTGTCGCCAACGTTCCCGTGCCCATGCTCTCCAACGAGCAGTCGTCGGGCAATCCGCAGTATGCATAATGGACTGTTATGAAATGGTTCGCTGCGGCCTGTGCTGTTGCTGCTGCGTCGCTGGCGCTTCGGGCTGAGCTTGCCGGCCTATGCCATGTACGCCCTGCTGGGCATCATGCTGCTGAGCCGCTGGCTGGCCCGGCACTGGATCCAGAACCTCTCCGCCGTGCGGGAGTGCAATCGCTATCGCCGTCAACGTCGGCGACACCGTGGCGGTCGTCATCACGCTGGAGAACGCCGGCCGGCTGCCGGTGGCCTGGGCGCTGGTCGAAGACTTGTTGCCGCGCCGCGCCTTCACGTATCAGCCGCCCAGCTTGCAAGTCGTAGGGAAACCGCATCCAGTTGGCCATGCTCCGGAGCCGCGGCCGGCAGACGATCTTCTATCAGTTGAAGTGCAATCGCCGCGGATACCACCAGATCGGCCCGCTGGTGGTCGAGACGGGCGACCTGTTCGGGCTGCACCGCCGCTACCGCGTGCTCACTTCGCCGCATTTCTTGCTGGTCTATCCCGAAGTGGTGCCGCTGGAGGGCTTTGAGCTGGCCTCGCGGCGGCCGATCGGCGAGGTCCGCATCTCCCACCGCCTCTACGAAGACCCCACGCGGATCGCCGGCGTGCGGCGCTACGAGGCGGGCGATCCGCTGAACCGCATTCATTGGCGGGCGACCGCCCGCACCGGCCAGTTCCACAGCAAGATCTACGAGCCCTCGTGCATCGTGGGGGCGACGCTCTTGTTGGATTTCCACCAGGCCGGCCTATGACCCGCAACACGAGCCGTACCGCTCGCGAACTGTCGGTAACGGCCGCGGCCTCGCTGGCCAACGCCGTGTACGAAATGGACCAGCAGATCGGGCTGGTCACCAACGGCCGCGACGCCGCCGACCGCATCCGCCAGGAGGGCTGGGATTACGACATCCGACTCGCGCGCAAGGCGGCCCGCCAGGGCCGCCGGCATGTTGGAAACGAGCGATCGGCTCCAGCCGCTGGTGGTCGAAACGCGCCGCGGGCCGGAGCAATTGATGCGAATCCTGGAAACGCTCGCCCGGGTGGAACTGACCGACGGGCTGAGTTTCGCCCAACTGGTGCTGGAAACTGCCGGCCGGTTGCCGCGCGACGCCACGGTGGTGGCGATCTTGGCCTCGCCCAGCGTGGAAACGGCCATGGCCCTGGGCGAGCTCCGGCACAAAGGGCTCGCCGTCACGGCCATCATCAACCTGTACGACGACATGGAGTTCGAACGACCGGCGCCCAACTGGCCGCCGAAGGCGTCGAGGCCCGGCACCTCAAAAGCGTCGAGTCGCTGCCAACCTTGTGCCGGCAGTACGTGCTCCGCTGAGTGATTTGGATACAATGATCGTGGAGGTCGTCGCTCCAATGGCCCGCCGGCTCAATAAGACGCTTCTCGATTATGTGATCGTCGCCATCAGCCCGGCGCTGATCATGCTGTTGGTCGGAAGCCTGGTCTTCTTCTTGATCGAGGTCTTTTACCAGGGCGATACCGAGGCGCTGCGACCTATGTTTTTGCCCTGTTCGTCATGGCGGCCGTGCTGATCGCGGCGTCATTTCGATCGAACAGGGACGTGAGCGGGCGGCCCTTTTCGCCGTGCCGCTGGCGATCGCCGTCCTCATCGTAGTTCACCGGTTCGTGGAGTTTCAGGGGAACGTGCTGGGCCCTTGAACCTGCTGATCATCGGCGGGCTGATCGGACTGGTGTGGTGGTCGGCCGACAAACTCACCTGGGATTGCACGCTGATCGACGAGGACGAGGAGGACTCCGGCGAGGGGCTGTTGGAGTCCGTCGGGATGGATCGCCCCGACCGCGCGGCGCTGCAACGGCAGGTCGCGCCCGGCGGCCCAACGGATACGGCCGGCACGGTGAGAAACAGCCGCCCGCCGGCGGCCCAGAGATTGACTCCAGCGACACGATTTACCCCCCCGCGGCAAGCGCGACGGCCTCGCTTCGACACCCGGCCGCCACGTCCCTGACGCAACGGCTTTTGGACCGCTGGGATCGGTTCGTCCAACAGCGTCGCCGGCCGCACGCCCCTGGCGTTTGGGTCGTCTACTTTTCGCTGGCCGCACTTCCGCTTTTCGGAATCGGACAGATCTTCATTCCCTGCGACAGTCTCGTTGGCCGGCAGTACGCGTTCGGCCTGCTATTCATCTACACGGCTACGCCCTGGGGCTGCTGCTGACGACAAGTTTTTTGGGACTGCGCCGCTATCTGCGGCAGCGACGGCAGGAAATGCCGCTTGCGATGGTCAATCTCTGGCTGGGTATCGGCGCCGTGCTCCTGGCCGGAGTGATGTTCGCCGCCATGCTGCTTCCTCGCCCGAATGCCGAATACGCCCTATCGGAACTGCCGCTGCAAATCGGTTCGCCTAGTCAGACCTCGTCGCCGCTGGGTGTGGGCCGTGACGGAGTCGAGGAGAAACAGCCTTGGGCCCGGGCCGAAAAAACGGACGAGAAACCGTCAGGCTCGGCACCCGCGGCCGATGGAAAGGTGCCGCCGGGCGACGACAAGGGTGATTCGGATCAGAAGCCGACCTCGGGGGGAAAGGACACCGAAAGGGACCGGCCGCAACCGGAAGGCGGGAACGAAGCGGACCCAAAGAAATCGCCGCCGAACGACAAGGGGCAATCTCCCTCCGACCATCCGACCGCGGACAAGAACAAACAGGAGAAAGATCGCCATGCAGCGAAGGACCAGCCGCAACCGGAAACCGGAAACGAAGCGGGCCCAAAGAAATCGCCGTCGAACGACAAAGGGCAATCTCCCTCCGACCATCCGACCGCGGACAAGAAACAAACAAGAGAAAGACCGCGATGCGGCGAAGGACCGGAACGAGTCGGGCGGGTCCGGCAAAGCGCCGAAACAACTGCCGGACGGCAAAACTGCACAGCGACGCGGCGGCAGCCAATCGCCGCAGAGGCCTTCCGCGGCGCTGCGGCTGCCGCAGGTGAGTTTGCCGGTAGGCGTTACGCCGCTTGTCGCCCTGTTGAAGTGCCTTTTCTACCTGGCGTTGGCGATGGTGGCCGTCTACTGGCTGTGGAAGAACCGCGCCGCGATCGGGCCGGCATCGTGAACTTCTGGCCCTGGCTCTCGGAACTGTGGCGTAGTTGGTTCGGCGGACGGGTCCGCGAGGGTCCGGCGGCGAGCGAGGCGGCGCTGGAGAAAGTGTTGCTGCCGCGGTTCGTCGATTTTACCGATCCGTTTGCCGCGGGCACTGCCGGCCAATATCCGCCCGAGGGCGCCTGTGCGATACACGTTCGAGGCGCTGGAAGCTTGGGCCCGCGATCACGGCTGTCCGCGGCAGCCCGAACAGACGCCGCACGGAATTCGCCGCCCGCGTGGGCTCGCAGGCGTCGGCATTGGCCAACGACGCGGCGCAGTCTTGCCGAGTTGTACTGTCAGGTCGCCTACGCATCCGGCGGCCGTATCGGTCGGCGCCATGGCGCGGTTGCCGCATCTTTGGCGAAACATGCGTCTGGAAGCGGTTCCGCCGGGACCGGAAGACGGCGTCCTCAGCAGCAAGTTGCCCACCGCCGCTCCTAAGTAGAAGCGGCATCTTGCCGCGTCCCACAGTTAGCGGCTCGACCGACCTGAATTGACGGGTGCATTGGTGAGGTCTTAGGTCTTAGGCCTTGGGTCTTGGACAAGCCCAAAGACCCAAGGCCGATGTAATCCCAAACCTGTCACGTCAGATCAGGTAGGGCGCTAGATCGCGAACCCCAATCTTCAGCTCGTCCGAATTGGCCTTCAGCTCGGGGCGTACATCGCGGCGGCCCGCGTGGGCAGGGCATGAACTTGCCCGGGGTCTCTGCCCGCATCCGGTAGGAAACGCTGTGCTTGCCGCGGGCGAGCGTTCGGGCGAAGAACACCACGCGGTTGTCGCGGAACTCGACGTAGGCGCCCAGGTCGTTGCCCGTGTAGCCGCTGCGGAGATCGACCGGCTCGAACCCGGCCGGCTTCATGTCTTCGAAGACCAGGTACTCGTAGTCGTTCTTGCTGTCGATCTCCAGCTCGATCTCGACCAGGTCGCCGCTCTTGAGCTCGGCCAGGTTGGCCAACTCCTGGCGCTCGTACTTCTCGACCTTCTGATCGACCGCCTGGCCGCGCGAGCCGGCCGCGTGCGACCGACTTGTCGGCCTCGACGAGCTTGTAGTACTTGCGGTTGACCTTGATCTCCAGGCCGGCCTTGGTGATGAAGTCTTCCAGCGTGAAGTTGGTCAGGTAGCCGTTGTAGTAGAGCGGGCCGGCGCCCTTCTTCTTCAGCTCGACCGTGTGCTGGCCCGGCCGCGACGGCCTCGCCTTCGAGCACGAACTTGTTGTCGAAGGTGAACAGGTTCTTGGGCGTGATCTCGACCGCCTTTTGCAGCTTGCCGTCGTAGTAGACCTCGACGGTCATCTCGGGCCGGTCCTCGCCGCTGGGCGGATGAAGTCGGCCATGGCCTCGATGCACAGGGCCGTGTCGCGGGTCGAGTTCCAGTAGGTGGCGTGCTTGCGGTTGTTCAGCAGGTACTTGACCAGCCGCGGGGCCAGCTCGCCCTTCGGGTCGGTCCGCGCAAGAGCTTCAGGTAATAGGCGTGGGCCTCGTACTCGCTGCCGTACCAGCACCACCAGTAGCCCTCGGGCAGTTTGAGCCAGGCCGTCTGGTTCTCGTCGTCCTGCTGGACGTACTGGCTGATGTTCCGCAGGATCATGTCCAGCTTTTCCTTCTCGCCCTGCTTTTCCAGCGCCAGGCCGTACATCGCCATGGCGTAGACAGCCAGATGCGTGCGGTCGCGGTAGAGGAAGTCGAGCATGTCGGCGTTTTTCACGCCGGCGTCGACCAGCACCATGTAGACGAAGGCGTCGAGGTTGTCGGCATATTGCTTCCAGCGCAGCCCGGCCGGCTTGTCCTTGATCTCGGCATTCTTGATCAGCTGGACCTGCTCGTCCTGGTAGTCGCTTGAGCCACTCGATGCCGCGTTCGAACACGCCGGGCACCAGGGCCACGTCGTTCTGCTGGGCGATCTGCAGGCCGTGGACGACCAGTGCGGTGGTGTGCGGCGCGGAGTGCTCGCCCCAGCCGGAGAACCAGCCCCAGCCGCCGTCGGAACACTGCATCTCGGTAAGCCGCTCGACGCCGTCCTTCACCATCTTGCGGACCTCGTCCTCATCGAACACCGGGTTGCCGCCGGTCCCGGGGCCAGGGTGAGGGCGTTTCCACTGCTTCGCCCGATCGGCGTCGTTGCCGATTTCCTGGGCGTTGAGATTCGTCCGCTTCTCTTGAATGTCCTTGAGATTCGAGCCTCATGTCCAAGCAGGACTTTCTGCGTGATCACCGTCGGCAGGAAGCGGTTTAGGGTCTGCTCGGTGCAGCCGTAGGGATAATCGACCAGGTAGGGCAGGGCATCGACCATCGCGCCGGCCAGCGTGGGCGAATAGCGCACTTCGAGCCGCGACTGCTTCGGCCGGCGGTCCTTCGGCACGTCGATCGTGAACCGGCCGCTCTCCTCCTTCGGTCGGATCGCGCCCGAGTAGGAATCGGTCTTCAGCATCCCGTGGATGTAGCAGGGGAATTTCTGCTCCATCGCGTCCGATTCCTCGTCGGTGAGCGCCTTCATGCGGACGATCGCCTCGCCCTCGTCGAGCACTTTCACGCGCCAATCGACGCGGGCTTCGCCGTTCGAGTCGATCGCGACGGATTGCGCGAGTTTCTGGCCGTCCAGTAGTGCCAAGGGGCCGTGGGCCGCCGTGCCGGCGGCCGCTAAACGCTCCGTCGTACCGGCGGCTGAACGCTCTCCGAGCTCCAACGCGACTTGTGCCGTTTTCCTGGTCTTCAAGTAGTTGTGCACGACGGCCGAGAGCACGACTTCGTCGGTTTGCACGAAGAACCGGGGGGCTTCCAGCCGAACGATGAGGTCCTTCCGCGTCACCACGTCGGCAAAGCCCTGGCCCACCTTGGTGCCGTGGCCCATGCCCCAGACTTTGATTCGCCAGGTGGTGAGATTCTCGGGCATGTCCAACGAGACCTCGGCCGTGCCATCTTTCTCCGTCGTCAGTGCCCCGACCCACAGTGCCGTGTCGGCGAAGTTGGTGCGGATCGCGGGCTCGACCGTGGCGTGTCGTCGGCAGGCGAGCCGCCGCCGTCGAACCCGCCGATCTGGGCCTTCGCGGCCGCCATTGGGGCGGCCACCATCGGCGCAGCTTGATCCACTGCGGTGGCCCGATCTCGCCGTCGCGCCGTCTCTGCGCTTGCCGCGGACAACCGAACCCACGAAGCGTCGTGAAGCCCTCCTCGCTGCGCCATTCCCAGCATCCCCGGCGGGCTGCCGAAGACGCCCAGGTCGCCCATCCCGACCGTCCTGGGTGGAACGAGATTCTGGAACCAGCGTTGCAAACTGGATTCGGTTTGCGGGGAATGCTGGCGGCGCCAATTCCAGAAGAACTCTTTGATCTCGGGCACGTTCGAGCCGCCGGAAATGTATTCGAGCGCACTTGTCGTAAATGGCCACCACGGTCGAGCCGACAAACGGCTCGCCGCTGAAGTCGGTCAGCTTGAGCTTCACCTTGGCCTTTTCGCCCGGCTTGTAGGCCTCCTTCGACGGTTGGATTTCGACGTTCAAGATTCGCTTTTCCGGCGGAACGACGATCTCCTTCGCTTCGGTGTAAACCTTCCCGTCGGCAATGGTGACCGCTTCGACGAAGAAGTTGGGCATGTCCTTCTTCGCCACGCCGATCTGTTGCAGGGTGCTCTTCCCGTCCAGCCGGATCACTTTCGGCGGAAGGTAGATGCCATTGGCCGGCCGAGTGAACAGCAGCACGGTGCCACCGGTGCGATCGGTGTTGATCTGGAGATTGACCGTCTCGCCGGGCGCATATTCGCGTTTGTCGGGAATCAGCTCGAGGTGATTGAACCGGAATTGCGATCCATCGAACCCTTCGCCGACGATCGTGAAGAGGTAGCCTCCCTCGATGGTGTGCGCCGTTGTGCCCTCTGCCTCGGCCCTCACCCCCTGCCCCTCTCCCGGCGGCAGAGGGGAGTTTTTGTCCGTGAGCCGATACGAGAGCCGATATTGGCCCGCCTTCGAGGCCGTCAGCGGCTGGCGGGCCGTGCCATCGGCACCCATGTCGAGCTGCCAGGTTTGCACCGGCGTCTCCACCGGCTTGCCGTCGACATAGTGGATTTCGAGCAGTTTTAGCTCGCCGCGGCCCTGGATCGGCTTGCCGTCCAGCGGCGGGCGACGAACTGGGCTTCGACCGTGTCGCCCACGCGATAATAACCCCGATCGACCCATGCATAGACGGTGAACGGCTTGCGGGCGACCAGCACCGTGCCGCTGCCCACGATCGTCCGCCGCGATTGGTCAACCACCTCGGCGGTGATCGAGTAGCTGTGATCCTGGTCGGGATGGAGGGCCTTGGCCACGCCGGTGTCGATTTCGACTTTCACCGTGCCGTCGGGCCCGATGGTCGTCTCCTGGTCGGCGATCAGTTCGGGTGGCTGCTGGGCGTGCGGCCACCAGATCGGCATCGGCCGCAGGCAGCCCCACGAGCGCCAGCCGGGATACCAGGTGTAGTCGTAGGCAAACCACCAATAGCCCGGCCCGTAAAGCCAGTCCCACGGCCCGATCGGATACCACTGCTGATCGTAGCTCGTGCGGTTGACTTTGTACTTCACCTTGGCGTTGGTGACCGGCGAGCCGAAATAATACCTGGCGTTGATCGTGGCGGTGATCTTCTCGCCGAGCATCACCGGCGTGGTGGGCGCGTCGACGGTCACCTCGAACTCGGGCTTCTTGTATTCCTCGACGCGGAAGCTGCCGCCGCCGAGGTCTTTGAGGCCGAGCGCGTACACTCCCAGGGCGGCGTCGGCCGGAATCGTGTATTCGCCCTCAATGCCGCCGTAGGCATCGGCTTTCATCGCCTGTTCGACGACCTTTTCTCCTTTGGCATTGTGGATTTCAACCGTGAAGGTCTGGCCGGCGAAGTCGGACGTGTTTTCCATATCGTACTTGGCGTGCCGGACCCAGAACTTGTACTTCACCTTCTGGTCGGGCCGGTAGACGGGCCGGTCGGTGATCGTGTAGACCTTCGTGGCGTCGTACTCGGCGTCGTACCAGTTGCCGTACCAGACGTTGGTGAACCCGAGGTAGGCAAAACGGCCTTCCTTTGTCGTCGCCGTAACCAGCCATTGGAAATTGTTCGGCTGCCGGTCGGGATCGGGGATGATCTGGCCGTCGGCATCGGTGTATTCCGAGAACTGTTTCGTGGTGATCTCGTAGCGCGGCGGCTTGTCATGATAGAGTTGCTGCCAGCCGAAGAACTCGACGTTGGCCTTTTCGATCGGCTTGCCGGAAACCGCGTCGGCCACGAAGTAATACGTCTTGTCCGAAAGCGGCTTCTTGGCAATCGCCGTGTCGTTGACCCAGACGATGATGAAGCTGGTGTTTCCGTCCGCCATCTTCGCGGAGACCAGGTACGCGCCCGGCTTCTCAAGCGGCGTAGCCACCGTGACGCGCTTGTCGAAATGGTTCTCGCGCGGTTCGAGCGTCAGCTCCCACCGGGCGACCTGCCGGCCCAGGTACTGCCGCTGGTTCTTCGCCACCAGCCGATAACCGATGTCCTGGATGTTGATCTTCTCCCAGTCGATATTCTTGGGATTGGATTTGAAGAACGCCTTCACGTCGTCCAGCAACCGTTCGACGTGGATTTCGCTGGCCGTGAACTCGACCTGTTTGCCGTTTCGGAAGCGGTATTCGACGGCGGCCCCGCGGCCGGCGGGCTGGGTTTCGGCCGGCTCGAAGCGGCCCCAATTGCCCACAATCTGATCCAACTGTCGCTGCCAGTTCGTGCGCTGGCCGGGCTTTTCATTGGGAAAGTCCTTCAGCAGCCGGCGCCAATACTCGGCCGACCTGGGATACTGGCGGCGGTTCTCGAAAATTTGCGGCAAGCTGTCCTAACGCCTTCTCCGCGTAGCCCGTCTTCGGCTCCGCAGCCACCTGCTGGTAGATCTTGATGAAGTTGAACTCGTCGGGCAACTCCAATCGCTTGATGCCGGTGGCCAGCCGGGCGATGGTCTCGTTTTCGCCCAAGGTGTGCAGCGCGTAGGTGCCGCTCTCGTCGGCCTTCGTATCATCGGTTTCCATGCGCCCGAACGACCGGCCCCATTGGGCCATCGTCTCCACGCCGAACTGCTTCGCGAGGAAGTCGGCGAACTGCACGCGGACCGCATTGAGCTGCTGCGGATTGAATTCGACGGCCTGTTGGAGACACCACCGCCATCGCTGACCGTCGTTTTCGGCCGCCTCGAAGCTTTTCGGCACGCGATAAAAAATGGGCTTGCCGTCGGCGTCGACCGGCGAGCCCGACGTTTGAGGGGAATATCCCCAGCCCACTTCGTAGTCGGGCAGGACCGCCAGGTCGCTGAGATACTGCAGCCGCCACGACCCCGTGCCGCCGCGGCCGTTCGAGAGAATGTTCGCCAGCCCGAGCAGATAGTTGCCAACCTCGCCGTGGTTGTCATCCTTCATGGCCAGGGGCATTGCTTCGACCATGAGTTGCAGGGCGCGGATGCGGTCGCGCTCGACCGCGTTAACCGTTTTGCCCGCACCGCGATGACTGCCGCGGTAGAACTTGCCGGCCACGATGAAGCCGCGATGGTCAAGGCCCGTGTAGGTCTCGGCGGCAAGCCACAAGAGCCGCCAGTTGGCGTTGTGGATGGTGATCGCGTCCTCCAGCAGGGCGTCGATCTCGTCGGTCCGGTTGAGGCGTTGGAGACACTGGACGGCCATTTTCAGGTCGCCGCCGACCTGGGCCGGCGCGTCGTGCGGATCGAGGACCAACTTGCGAAAGCCGGCGTAGGCGTCGTTGAAGTTGCCCTGACGGAAGGCTTCGTTTATCTGGCCGCGCAGGTCGGATTCGCCGACGGGCGCTCCGCTGGAGGTGGAGAAAACTGCCAGACCCACCACCAGCGTGCAGGCCGCGATTGACAACCAAGACCACCGATTCGTGAACATCGTCGAATCTCCTGAAAGCGGCAACAGGTCGAAAAAGGGACTGGCGCCGTCGCCGACTACTAGACGCTGCGGGAGGCGGAAAAGTTCCGCCATCAGCATAGCGAGTGGTCCGGCGACCGTCGCCCCCTGCAATGGTGGGGTGCCGAACTCCCGCCTGCCGATCGAACAGATACCTTGCAAGCCACCAGCCGGTCCGACTAACTTATGGTTGGTGAGACTATGCCGGATTCGTTCGATCCTTATTCCAGTTGGCTCGGGATTCGCGGCGGCACGCGACCGCCCGACTATTACCGCTTGTTCGGGCTGCGGCAGTTCGAAGCCGACGCGGAGGCAATCGCCCTGGCGGCGGATGCGACGATCGCGCAAGTGCGCCGCATTCGGCCGGGCCCACATCTGACCGAATGGAGCCAACTGCTGGATTTGCTCCGCGAGGCGAAGGCGTGCCTGTTGAACCCAGCCAACAAAGCCTTTTACGACGGCCGGCTGGCGGGCCAATTGCCGGCCCCGCCGGCAGCGGCAGCGGCCGGTGCGCCGGCGGTCGCTGCACCGTTGGTCGTCGAGCCGCCGCCGCAGGCGCCGATGCCCGTCCGACATGCGCCCGCTGCCAAGGCCGACGCAGCCTTGCAGCCGTCATGGACCGGGCCAATCGTCGCCGGCGTGCTGCTGGTGCTGCTGGGCGTCGGGGGAATAGCACTGAACGCGATGCTCAAGCCGCGCGCACCGTCAGCCAGGCCGGATCAGCCGGGCAACACGGGTGCAAAAAGTGCGCCGCCAACCGCGGTGCCAACCTCCACCCCGGCGAAGAGCGCTTCCCAGAACATCGGCGCAGACCGAAAGGTCGGCCGGCAAAGCAGCCTGAGTCGCGGGCGGCGAAGCCCATGCCGCAACCGGCGCCCGCAAGCCCGCCTTCGCAACCGCCGCCGATGGATGCCCAAAAGGCTGCCGTCTTTGTTCAGGCCGTGGCCGACGCCCGTGCTGCGCTGGCGGCTCGCAACCCGGCCGGCGCGGAGACGCACATCAAGACGGCCGCCGCCAATGCCCAAACGCCCGAGCAAACCAGCCAGGTCGATCGACTTGGCACCATGCGGGAGAACCTCGCTCAATTCTGGAACGGTATTGGTTCGGCGCTGGCGAAGTTCCGGCCAGCCGATGAGATTATGGCCAATCGCACGCGGATGATCGTGGTCCAGAGCCGCGGCGACTTTCTGGAGGTGAAGACCGGCGGGCACAAGTTTCAGTATCGGATCGACACTCTGCCCACGCCGCTGGTGCTGACGATCGCCGAGCACTCGTTTGGCAAGGACCCCGGCTCGAAGGCGGTTATCGCGACGTTCCTGGCGGTCGATCCGCAAGGCGACCGGGCCCTGGCCAGGCGTTACTGGCAAGAGGCGGCCCAAGCGGGCATCGATTCGGCGAAGCTGCTGCAAGAACTCGACGCACCCAAGCAAGTCAAGTAGGGGCCGCACCGACGTGATGGCCCGAATCCGGCCCGTGATTCGGGACTTCACAGCGACTGGTCCAAGTCCCGCCCCAACACGTCGTGCCACAGCTTCCTACAGGATGAACTTGCTCAGGTCTTCGTCCTGGGTCAGTTCGGCCAGCCGCTCCTGGACGTATGCCGCGTTGATCGACACGCGGCCGCGCTTCATTTCGGGCGCCTCGAAACTCAACTCCTCCAGCAGCCGTTCCATGATCGTATATAATCGCCGGGCGCCGATGTTTTGCGTGGTCTGATTCACGCGAAAGGCGAACTGCGAGAGTACCTCGATGGCGTCCTTCTCGAAGCTGACCTCCACGCCCTCCGTGGCCAGCAGGGCCTCGTACTGCTTCGTCAGCGCGCCCTTCGGCTCGGTGAGGATGCGGACAAAATCCTCCTTGCCCAGCGCCTGCAATTCGACGCGGATGGGAAACCGGCCCTGAAGCTCGGGCATCAGGTCGCTCGGCTTGGCGCGATGGAACGCGCCGGCGGCGATAAACAAGATGTGGTCGGTGCGGACGTAGCCGTAGCGGGTCTGCACGGTCGTGCCTTCCACGATCGGCAGCAGGTCGCGCTGCACGCCCTGCCGCGACACGTCGGCCCCGTGCGTCTGCTCGCTGGCCACCACCTTGTCGATTTCATCGACGAAAATGATGCCCACGTTCTCGGCCAGCTCGATCGCCGTGGCATGGACCTTTTCCTGGTTAATGAGTGCGTCGCACTCCTGTTCGAACAGCACGCCGCGGGCTTGGGCCACCGTCATTTCCCTGCCGCAGGTGCGCTTCGGCAGAATCTTCTCGAACATCCCCTGCAAGTCGATGTCCATCTGTTCCATGCCCACGCCGGTGAGCATCATGGGCACGGCCCGCTGCTCCAACTGCAACTCGACCTTGCGGCTATCCAACTCGCCGGCGGCCAGCATGACCTTCATCTTCTCCCGCGTGCGTTCAAAGCGTTCGGACGATTGGGGGCTGTCGGGCGCGGCGTCGAACGCCGGCGGCGCGGGCACCAACAGGTCCAGCAGCCGCTGCTCGACGCGGCGCCGCGCCTCGGTCTCGACGCCCTCTCGCTCCTTCTCCCGCACCAGCCCGATGGCGTTCTCGACCAACTCGCGGATCATGCTCTCGACGTCGCGGCCGTAATAGCCCACCTCGGTATACTTCGTGGCTTCCACCTTGATGAACGGCGCGCCGGTGAGCTTGGCCAGGCGGCGGGCGATCTCGGTTTTGCCGACGCCCGTCGGGCCGATCATCATGATGTTCTTCGGCGCCACTTCCTGCCGCATCTCGCCTTCGAGCTGCTGGCGGCGCCAGCGGTTGCGGATGGCCACGGCCACGGCCCGCTTCGCCGCGTCTTGTCCCACGATATGCCGATCGAGCCTCTTCAACAATCTGCCGAGGGGTCAGGTTTCGCACTTCATCTCCTCCACCGCGATGTTCGTATTCGTATAAACATCGATGCCGGCCGCAATCTCGAGCGCCGCGCGCACGATTTCCACGGCCGACAGGCCGCTGTGGGCCAGCAGCGCGCGGGCCGCGGCCACCGCGAAGTTCCCGCCCGACCCGATGCCGATAATTCCGTCGGCCGGCTGCACCACGTCGCCGTTGCCGGTGACCAGGAGCGTGTGCCGGGCGTCGATTACGACCATCATCGCCTCCAGGCGGCGCAGCACACGATCGGTGCGCCATTCCTTGGCCAACTCCGTGGCCGCCCGCGGCACATTCGACGGATAGTCTTTTAGTTTGGCCTCGAACCGCTCCAGCAAGGCGAAGGCGTCGGCCGTGGCGCCGGCAAAACCGGTGATCACCTTGCCGTCCATGAGCCGGCGGATCTTGTTGGCGTCGGCCTTCATGATCGTGTTGCCGACGGTCACCTGGCCGTCGCCGCCGATGGCCACCACCCCGCCGTGGCGGACCGTCAGTATCGTCGTGGAATGCGTCTTCATGAAACCTGGTCCCTGCCAGTAGCGCGCGCCGCACGCGATCGCCGCCGACATTCGGGCCAGTATGGCGGAAATTCTTTCGCAATGCCAGGGGGGCGGGGCAGATCGCTCGGCTCGCCTGCTCCTTGTTGAGTCCTGCATTACTACCACAACAAGGGCTCATGAAACGAGCCCGCCAACCCGGGAGAAAAGGCGGGAACTGTTCCACAATCAACCAGGGAATCGAGAAGAGTCGCCAGGATGCGCCGGCGACGCGTCCATCTCCACCGTCACCGGCGCGCGCTCGAAGTCGTTGGCCGCCATGAGCGTTTGCGGCTGCATCGCGATAAGACGCGCGACAAATCGCTCGGACACGATTTCCAGCCGCGTGTTGTAGTGGGTGGCGATGTCGTTGAAGTAGCCGCGGGCCAGCGCGATCCGTTGCTCCGTATCGACCAGGTTCTTCTGGAGGCCCGTAAACGTCGTGTTGGCTTTCAACTCGGGGTATTGTTCGGCGATGGCCGCAGCGACCTTGGTGACCCCCGCGTAGTCGGGGCCTGCCACGCCGGGCGGCGTGGCCGCGAGCTCCGCAGCGAAGCGCGGCCAGTTGGGGCTGCAACTTCTGCTCGTAATCGCGATAGCCCTTGACGGCTTCGACCAGGTTTGGAATCAGATCATGCCGGCGCTGCAACTGCACGTCCACCAACGACCACGCTTGCCGCACGCGCTGGCGCAACTCCACCAGGCTGTTGAAGACCATCCATACCCAGCCCAACGTGGCGACGGCCAGATAGCCCAGGCCGGCGCCCAGGTACATCGGCAGATCGGCTTGCCATGGTACGTGGAGCGCCGCGTCGCGGGCTACGAAGCCGCCGACGATCAAGACGAGACCGAGAAAGGCCCAGCCGCGCTCGCCCCACGCGATGCCGGAGCGTATTTGTTCCTGCGGAGCGGGTCGAAATCAGAAACATCGGCGCATGGCGGTCTTGCGCGATTTCCGGCGGCAACGACGTCCTGCCGCTCGCGGGCTGGGCCCATCACATAGAGCATGGCGTGATGCGGCGATGCCCCGTTCGATAAAACGCCGGCGCCGGTCGGAGTCGGCGACACGCGCCGGCGGGGCCTTTGCCGTAGTAGAGAGGATCGCCGCGGCCGACGGTCGTGTCGAACAGGTAGACGGCTCGAGCTTCGCCCCCTCGGGCCGGATCAGGATCACGCCGCAATCGTCTTGCAGATAGAACGGGATCGTTTCGCCGCCATGGGCCACCGTCGTCCAACCACTTTCCTGCCGAGTGCGAGTCTGAGTCTTGCCCTCGCTGTCGGTATAGGTCTCGGTGACGGTGCGCGACCACTGCTCGTCGACGCTCCACTGGTAATAGACGCAAGGCTGCGCGGCCAGATAGCTCGTCAGCGGATGCGCCGATTCGGCGGTGCCCTTGAGATCGACAAGCCCGATGAAGACGCCGGTCGTCTTCGAGGTAGGCAAGTTCTCGATCAACCTCAGGCGCCGGCCTGCGCAGAAACGCTCCGAACAGGCTCAACAGGGCCAACAGGCAACCAACCAAAGGCAAGAATAGGGCGGAATCGTGCATCGTGAAAATCGGCGAATGCTGATCGAGTATCGCGAATCTAATGTTGCGAACGATGGCCGTCAAGGGAGGGCCTGCGGCTGGTGTTCGTTGCAGACTTGGGCATCAAGAACGGTTGCGTTTCAGCCTGCTTTCCGTTATGCTGTTGCCCATGAATGAACACCGCCGATTGCCGCGAAGTCCCGATTTAATGTCGCGAGGCGACACGGCCCTGCTGGTCGTCGACATGCAGGAGAAGCTGCTGCCGGCGATTGCCGACGGCCGGCGAGTGATCGCGAACGCGCGGCGGCTGATCGACGGGGCGAAGATTCTCGGCCTGCCGGTGGTCGCCACCGAGCAGTACCCGAAGGGCCTGGGGCCAACGGTTGCTGAACTGGCGGAGCGGCTCGGTCCGGCGCCGTCGAAGCTCACCTTTAGTTGCGGCGGCTGCCCGGAGTTATTCGAAGGCTTGCAGGCTCGCGGCGTCCACAAGGTGCTGGTTTGCGGCGTGGAGGCCCACGTGTGCGTGCAGCAGACGGTGTTGGACCTGCTGGCCGACGGTTGGCGAGTCTACGTGGCGGTGGACGCCGTCGGCTCGCGATTCGAGATCGACTTCCGCACGGCCCTGAGCCGAATAGATTCTGCCGGCGCGACGCTCACGACCACCGAGGCGGCGTTGTTCGAGTGGTGCGAGACGGCCGGGACCGCGGAGTTCAAACAGATCAGCGAACTGGCGAAACAGTCCGGATAACGGGCCATCGCGGCGAAGGCGGTTGCACTGCCGTCCCTCATCCCCGATCATTGCACGGGGCGGCAGGGCACCCACCGCCCCAAAGTCGCCCAGCAACGCGGCTGAAGGAATCGGCGGTTTGAGTCAAACGGGTATGCGAGTAAACGAAATCGCGGCGACCCCCACCGCAAATGCCGCCGTGGTCCCTCTGGGCAATGGCCGCGCGAGCTTGACAGCAATTCATGCATGTGAAAAAATGTATAAGGTTGTGCAACCGCAAATCTCTTGGAGGTTCGAGCCATGACGCAAGAAATGCATGAGTCGCGGGCGACCGATCGGCGCGAGTTTCTGCGGCGCGTTTCCGGCACCTTGGCCGCGTCGGGAATGATGCTGGCCGGCGCCTCGGCTTCCGATGAGAGCATCCCCTCGTCCACCGCCGCGCCGCTGCCCACCATCGCGCTGGGCAAATATCGCGTCACGCGGATGATCACCGGCTGGAACACGATCGGCGGCCATTCGCATCAGTCGCTCAACGCCTCGCGGCACATGCTCCAATACTTCACGGTTGACCGCACCTTCGAGTTCATCCAGAAGTGCGAACGGTCGGGCATCAACACCTGGCAACTGGACTACGACGAGGAAGGGAAGGCCGTCAAGGTCGTGAGGAAGCTGCGCGAAGCCGGTTCCAAAATGCAGTTCATCTGTCTGCACGCCGATCCCAGCGACCTGAAAGCTGCGGCCAAGGACTTGGACCTGATCGCCTTCTCACATCATGGCAACGTGACCGACAACAACTTCCGGAGCGGAAAGGCCGAAGTGGTTCACGACTTTGTGAAGCGGGTCCATGACCTGGGACTGTTGTGCGGCGTTTCGGCCCACTGCCCCGATCACACCAAGCGGATGGCCGACGAAGGCTGGGAAAACGATTTCTTCATGACCTGCTTCTACCATCTCACCTATCCGGCCAATCAGCAACTGGAGGAGATGGGCAAGCGGGTCATGGGCGAACCGTTCTTCGATACCGACCCGATCGCCATGACCAAGGTGATCCGTTCAGTGGACAAACCTTGCCTCGGGTTCAAGATTCTGGCGGCGGGCCGGGTTTGCAAGAACGAAAAGACGGCCAAGGAATCGGTCAACAAGGCGTTCAAGTTCGCCTTCGCCAACATCAAGCCCATCGACGCGGTGATTGTCGGCATGTTTCCCGTCTTCTACGATGAATTGAGCGACAACGTCGAGTATGTCCGCAAGTACGGCGTAGTGAAGCAGGACGGGTAGCGAGGCGTTCCAGCCCTGACGGCGTCCCTGGCGCCTTGAGGGACGGGGTTAGAACTCGAGACGCCGGAAGGCGCGGCAGCCGAGCCGCATGGGCACCAGCATCGCAGCCGCCCCGAGCAGGATGCTGCCTGCCGTGCCTCCAATAAGCCACGCCGTGAGCCATGAGTAAAGCGACGAGGATTCCGCGGTTTCCATGCCCGGGCCAAAGCCAGCGGAATGCGCCGCTAGGTAGAAGTGGATCGGCAGCGCCGTCAACAAGACGACGGCCATGATGTAGAGGGTGCTGAGCACGAGCGTCAGCGTGCCGCCAAAACCGCCCGCGATGCGCGAGGGCGACTGCTCGCGGAGGTTGGGCAGGTAGGCGCCCAAACCGACCGCGATTCCCGACAACCCCAGGCACAGCACCAGGCAGGTCAGTTGGTGGCTTAGCAGTACTCCTGTCGAAACGTTGAGCATCGTGTCGCTCAAGAGAACCAGGGCCGAGCAAGGGATGATCGATCCCCCGCTCGCGAACAGAAACTTCCCCCACAGTATCGTTTCGCGCCGCATGGGGAGCAGTCCGAGAATCCAAAACCGCCGCCCTTCGAGGCTGATCATGGGGAAGATGAAGCGGGTGGTGAAGGTTGACAGGAGCAGCCCTACGACCGCGAGGTTCAGGAAGCTGACCATGTTGACCCAACCGATGTAATGCACGTCGTAGGTGAAGCGGCGGATATTGGAGAAGTAGAGGGCCAGCAGGCTGAGAAAAATGAGAAATTGAGACCATTGCAGCGGATCGCGGCGGAAAATCCGCAGGTCTTTGATGATCATCAGCCGCATCGTCGTCGGCAGGAAGGCGAGGACGCGGGAAACAGCGCGGTCAATGCGCTCGGTCCAGGTGCGCTCGCCGTGGCGTTCGGCCGCACAGCCGGCTATAGGCCTCGCGATAGACGCGTCCCGCCGTCCACAGGGCCACCAAGCGAAACATCAGGGCATTGGCAACCAAAAGCGTCGCAAACAGCACACTCTCCGACCACTGGCCGTCCGCAGCGGAAAGCAAGGCCGAACTCAGCCACCAACTTGGCAGCAGACGCTGCTCGGAGAACTGCAGGCGCCCAGAAGCTGGTGGAACCATTCCGGCGTGAGCAGATCGTGAGACTGGCCCGAAAGCAACGTCCATCCCAGCAGCGCAGCGGCGATCAACACCAATGCGCCGCTGCCCAACAACACCGACGTCCGCTTGTGCGGGACGCGGCGCACAACGCACAGGCAAGCGACGGCCCCGATCGCCGCCGGCACATAAACGAAAGCCACCAGGCATGGCAGCAGCATCGCATAATAGTACCACGGCGCGGCCCCAATGATGCCATAGGCCACCAGCACCGGGCTCACCAGAAAGACGAACCCCCAACTGCTCAGGACGATCGCATCTTGAAACTTGTGGAGGAACACCCGTTCGGTGCGCGCCGGGATCGTCAACAGCAACGTCATCTCCCGCGCGAAATAGCGAGCTGTAGAGAATGATGGCCGCCGAGAAAATCAGCATCACCATCAGGGCGGCGAAGAACGTACCGAACAGGGCCCCGACCATACGGTCGTACGTCTCCCTATACGTGATGGTGATCTTGAGGAAGTTGAACCCGTCGAGAAACGCCCAAAACAACAGGCCCCACAGCCAAAGCGTCAGGGCCAGAACCAGCGATAGGCGCAGCCGCGACTGGGTGACCGTCTGCCGCAGCAGCGTGGCGAGAATCCGTCGCCGCATCTGGCCGAACGCCCTGGCCTCGCCTTCAACCGAAAGGAAGTCCTGCATCGACGGTTCTCTTATCAGGTTGTGGACGGGTTGGCCTCGCCGGCGATTGCCGCTTTCGCTTCCCCTGCCGTCTTCTTCGGCCGACCGTTGCTGCCGTCGGTCAATTCCAGGAAGAGCGATTCCAAGGACGTCTGATGTGAGGCCAGCTCTTGCCGCAGTTCGCCGACCGTTCCCAGGAAGCGCAGCCGGCCGCAATGCATGATTCCGATGCGATCGGCAATCTCCTCGGCAATCACCAGGGTGTGCGTCGAGATGAAGACGGTAGTGCCGGCGGCCGCCCGGCGCGGAGCATATCCTTGACCACCCGCACGCTGCGCGGATCGAGCCCGACCATCGGCTCGTCAATCACCAACACCGCCGGATCGTGCACCAGCGCCGACGCCAAGATCAACCGTTGCTTCATGCCGTGGGAATAGGTTTCCGCCAGATCGTCGAAGAAGTCGCCCAGTTCGAACGTGGCGCAGTCGCGATCGATCCGTTGACGGGTGGTCGGCCGATCCAGCCCATGCATCTCCGCCATGAAATGCAGGAATTCGCGGCCGGAGAGCTTATCGTACAGAAAGGGCTCTTCCGGCACATAGCCGATCGAGCGGGCGGCTTGCCGCAGATCGGTAACCAGATCATGGCCGCACACCCGCACTTTGCCCGCCGTTGGCCGTAGCAAGCCGGTAAGCATTTTGATGGCGGTGGTCTTGCCGGCGCCGTTGGGACCCAAAATCGCGAACAACTCGCCGCGCGGAACGGTCAGCGTCAGCCCGTCGACCGCGACCGTGCGGGCGAATATTCGCGTCACATTCTCGAACTCGATCATGGCTTCCGCGCTCCCTCGCCGTCGTCCAAAGTCCACCCCTGCTTGCCCGCCCTGGCGACCAATCGTGCCGCGTCGGCATCAGGCAGGCGGACAAACCGGATGATCGTGTCGAAGAACCTTACCTCCTGAATGAGCACCATGCCGTCGGTACGAACCCAAAGCCGGCCCCGCGGCAAAACCGCGTTGTTGGCCAACGTGCCTTTCGGCTCGCCCCGATAGACCACCAGCCACGCCTCCTGCATCTCGCGGTTCCAGTTGATCAGTTCCCGGCTCTCCACCGTCGCGTAAATGATCTCCATAGGGCTGCCCGGAGCCAGGAAGGGACTATAGACCGGAACGGTCCAGCTTTGGCCCGCGCAAGCCCGGAAGCTGCGTCTGCGGCGATAGCGCGTCGCTGGGCAGCGCACGCGTGGGAAGGTAGGCGTCGGTGCGAAACGAGAGGTTGCCCATGCGAGTTTGAAGACGCACTTGATCGCCGTCCGCCACGCCCGACACGGAAATCGGTTCCGGCAGCAGATCGATTTGGATAGTTGAGCGAAATTGCGTCAGCCGCCCCAGCGCGTTGACGGTCACGACGCTACGAGCGTCCATTTTCACTTTGTTCGAACGGGTTGCCCTATCCATTGCAGAAAGCGGTTCAGCGCGGCCGACATGGTTTCCGTCATCGCCAGGGCGCGGATGTGCACCCGGCCCCGTATGTCCGTCAGCTCGCTCGATTGCTGCTCTGCGAGGACGGAGGTCGAACTCCGGTTTCGGGGACGTGTCGCTCGATTGCTGTTTTGCATCCGAGATGGCCCAGCCGATCTGCCGGTCGTTGCACAAAATGCTCCATCCCACCAGCGACGCATTCCGTTGGGCGTCGACGATCTGAAGCGCCGTCGGCGGCTCGCCGGTCAGCAGCGGCGGCAGCACCTTGTCCTTGACCAACCACGTCATCGTGGCCAGCCACAGCAACACGACGCCCGAATTGTACAACCGACCGTGCATACGACATCCACCGTCCGCTCAACCCCGTGTCATTGTATCACGAGGAGGGAACTCTTCCCAAACCTCCCAGGTTCTCGGCGAGGAGAATTCCGCCGCAATCGACGTTGCAACAAGAGGTGTTTCTCCGGATGATACGCAACCACTTTTCCACAAGCAAGTCGGTCCTCGTGACGGAGACGCCAACGTGTCGCAGCGTGGGAAGCTCATTCTAGCATGTCTAAGTCTCGTTGTGTGTTCGGCGATGGCCGGCTGCGATCGCAGCGAGGGCGACAAAACGCCGACCACGTCGATCAACACCCCCCCCACATCGGGTGACGGCGGTGCGGTCCCAAAGTCCACCTTCGATGACCAGCACCCGGTGGTCGTCATGAAAACCACCTTGGGCGACATCACGCTGCAACTCGAGCCGGCGAAAACCCCACGCACCGTCAACAACTTCCTCCGCTACGTCGCCTCCGGCCAGTACGACAACACCATCGTGCATCAGATTTACAAGGGCCAACTCTTCCTGGCGAGCGGATACGACACGAATCTCGTCGAAAGGGCGCCTCGCCCGCCGATCGAGAACGAGGCCGAAAACGGTCTAAAGAACCAGCGCGGCACGATTGCCATGGCGCGACTGCCCGACGACATCGACAGCGCAACCTGCCAATTCTTCATCAATGTGGCCGACAATCCGGCTTTAGACCACAAAGACCGCACTGCCGACGGGTTCGGCTATTGCGCGTTTGGCCAGGTGATCGGCGGAGCCGATGTGGTGGGCTTAATCGCCAACGCGCCGGTGCAAGACACGCCCGACTTCGACGGCACGCCCGCGCAGGCCATCATCATCAAGTCGATGGTGCGAATCCGCTGATTATGGGCGGACTGTCCCGGTTTTCGCGTCAACGAGAATCGGACTGTCCGGTCTCGCACGCGGCAGGCCCGAGGCCGCTCGTTGCCCAAGAAACGCGAACCGCCGGCCAGCGCCGGCGGCTCTTGCATCGCCCTTCCTGTGCCGCGCCCTAGGGAAATAAGAAGACTCCGCCTGTCCACGCTCCCCCCTCAAACAGGGCGGCGCGGACGCTCAGCGGAAGCGGATCGAGCAGATAGGGCACACAATCGCCCGTCCGGTAATAGCCCAGCGAGTAGAGGCACTCGTTGGGCGGCTCCAGCCCGATTTCGTAGGGCAAAATGGGAAAAGTCAGGAAGAAGCGGGCGCCGCACATCAACGGCTGCAACAAGGGCCCCCACATGTGCCCGTAGCGCTCCAACTGCTCATCCTCGAAGTAAAGCGGCTTGTGGCAAAGGGCCGACGCCGTCCAGCAAAATGTCGTCGGCGTAAACGCCCGCGGCTCGAACCTCGCGTCGCCCAACGGGCAATCTTGCGGCAGCGTGCCCTCCGAGGGTGCAATGTTCGTCAACAGGTCGCCGACCTTCTTCAGGTCCTTCGGCGATGGGCACTTCTCGCTGATCTGCTGTGATGCAGTCTCTTCCTCGGTCAAAGCGCTCTTCGACTCGCTCGCCTTGGATTTGGCGTCGGTCGACGGCGCCGGCAATGAGGGCGTGGCGGCCGGCACGTCGGCTGCCGCGCTTTGCAGCGATGCGCAACTTTCGCCTCGACGGGCATTTTCAGCAACAAGCCTTGGCCCACCTTCCCCGCGGGCGTCACCGTTACGCCCTTGTGATCACCGAAGGGATCGCTCAGCGGATCCGGGATGGGCTTGAGTTCCTGCGATGCCGCGCCGCGCGGCCTCAAGGGAATTGCGTACTGGGTGGCCGTCACGGCGCCGTCGGCCTCGGCTGATTCCGGTCGCTGGGCAACCCAGGCCAGCCGGCTGCCGGCCTTGCCTGTGCTGTAGTAGACCGCCGGAGCGGCCGCAGAATCGGAGTCCGAAGGATTGCTCGCGGCGGAAGCGGATGGGACGCTCGCCGCCAACGCGACCAACAGTCCTGCGACCACCAACAGAACCCGACAATTCGGTTGCGGCCAGCCGCGCCGCATGACATCTCGCTCGGCCGACGTTCTAGGAGCCGTCGCCGGCAACATACTCCGTACTGTAGTTTGGCGCTTCCTGCGTAATGGTGATGTCATGAGGGTGACTCTCCCGTACACTGGCTGGTGTGACCTGGATGAATCGTGCATCCGTGCGCAATTCCTCAATGGTTCGTGTTCCGCAGTATCCCATGCCCGCCCGCAATCCGCCCACAAGCTGATAGACGAACGGTCCCAATTGTCCCTTGAACGGCACGCGGCCTTCGACGCCTTCGGGGACCAGTTTGTCCGGGCCGCGGCGTTCGCCTTGACGGTAGCGTTCGCTCGAGCCTTGCACCATGGCCCCCAAGGAGCCCATTCCTCGATAAACCTTGAACGTGCGTCCCTGGAAGAGAATTTGGCGCCCGGGCTCTCTTGTAATCCCGCAAACAATCCTCCTATCATCACGACGTTTGCGCCGGCAGCAATCGCTTTGGTCAAATCGCCCGAATAACGAATTCCGCCGTCGGCGATAATCGGAATCCCGCTTTTCTCCGCAACTCGCGAGGCCTGATAGATGGCCGTAATCTGTGGAACGCCGACGCCGGAAATCACTCGCGTGGTGCAGATCGAACCGGGCCCGATGCCGATTTTCACCGCATCGGCTCCGGCGGTGATCAAGTCCTTGCACCCTTCCGCCGTGGCGACGTTGCCGGCCACGACGTCGATGTCCCACCGCTTCTTGATGCTCCTGACGGTTTCAATCACGTTGGCCGAATGGCCGTGGGCACTGTCGACCACCAACACGTCAACGCCTTTGTGAATGAGGGCTTCGACCCGTTGGTAATCGTGAACTCCCACGGCGGCTCCCGCCCTCAGCCTGCCCTGCCCATCTTTACAGGCCTGCGGAAATCGCCGCATCATATCAATATCTTTGATCGTAATCAGTCCGGTCAGCCTCAAATCTTCGTCAACTAGCAGAAGCTTCTCCACCTTTTTTGCCATTAAAATCTTCTCAGCTTCTTCAAGCGTTACATTCCCCGTCGCGGTGACGAGATTGTCCTTGGTCATCACCTCGGAAATTGGCAGTGTCCAGTCCTCCAGGAATCGCAGGTCGCGACGGGTGATGATTCCCGCCAGCCGGCCGTCGCCGGAGGTGACGGGCAGCCCGGAGACGTTGTATTGGTTCATCAGCTCGCGGGCGTGGCGGACCGTGGCATCGGGGTTGAGCGTGGCGGGGTTGAAAATGATCCCGTTGGCGCTGCGTTTGACCTTTTCGACCTCCTCTGCCTGCCGCTCGATCGACATGTTCTTATGGATGATGCCGACGCCCCCCTCCTGGGCCAGGGCAATCGCCATCTCGGCCTCGGTCACGGTGTCCATCGGAGAGCTGAGCAATGGGATATTCAAGCGGATGCGCCGGGTCAGATCGGTCGAGACATCAACGTCGACCGGCACCACTTCGCTGTAGCGGGGCTCCAATAGCACGTCGTCAAACGTGAGGCCCTGATACTGGCAAACCTTGTGGTTCATGGCACCGGCTCCTTCGTGACGGACAGCGGGTAAACCCCGCATTATATGGGCGTTTCGGCTCGGATTGCAATAAGCGGGCGAGCCGCGAAGACAATAATATTAGCCCGACGCGCCGCCGAGGGACTGATGTTGGGCTCCCTCGCCGGCGCGTCGGGCTAGTGTGGCGCACCCTGCGCCGCATACCTTGGGCGACGTGAATGCCTATCGCTTTTCCAATTCCCAACGGGCGACGATCTCTGCGCCGCCGGGGGTGAGTGAGCGGAGCTTCTCGGCCATGACCACCCGCTCCGAAACGGTGGCCTTCTCCAGTTTTGCCGCAAAAATGGCGATTTTCTTGCGACGATGCCGACGACGGCGGAGTTCTTTCTTCCGTTCGCTGCAACTCACAAAGCGGCTCCTTGAGATTGGTCCGATTGCCGGAAACTCTCCTTATAGCAGATAGCCACCCCCCGGTCAATCGCCCCCGAGATGGCACGAAGCACCGAATCGCTCGCGCCTTGTCGCCTCACGGCAACCGGGGTCCCGGCGCGGCGTTCTTCGACACTGGGGGCAACGGGGCTACCAATGTGGCCGAGTGATCGTCGTAAGAGATGCCGGGCAACGCTGTGTCCGGCGACGGTTCGTAAAACGTCGTCGGCGGCAACCGCCGCAGCGGGGGCTCTTCCGGCAACAGCATCGTCTGGTTCGACGGCATTGTCGGCCGGCTGTTTGCCACCGGTTTGGTAGGCGCGGGAAGCTCGTTTGTTACCGGTTCGGTAGCGCGGGCCGCCCGTTTGTTACCGGTTCGGTGAGTACCAGAGGGCCGTTTGTCGCCGCTTCGGTGGGCATCGGACGCGGCGGCGCCTGGGTTTGTGCTGTTGTCCTTTGCAGATACTCGAGCCACCGCTGGGCCGACTCCAACGACGGATCGGCCTTCAGTGCCGACCTGAACTGTTGCATCGCCGCTTGCGTTTGCCCCTTTTTATTCAGCAGGTAGCCGAGGTTGTAGTACGCCGCGGCTTCCGCGTGCGCCTCGCGCAACTGGGCCAGCGCCTCCCGCACCCGGTTCTGGTCCACCAATACGCCGGCAATGTTGTTGCGATACAACGGATTCTTTGGGTCCAACTGGATCGCGCGGTTCATCGCGGCTACTGCCTCGTCGAGTTGACCGTGCCGCGCATAATAGAGTCCGAGGTTGTTGTGTGCCGACGCCTCTTTCGGATGCACCTTACTCGCTCGTTGGTAAAGCTCGAGGGCCTCGCTGGGCTTCTCCATGCGGTCTTTCAGTTGAGCGTAGCCCAGCAGTGCCGGCAAATGGTCGGGCTTGTCGCGCAATGCCAACTCGTACTGTTGGGCCGCGTCGGCCAGCTTGCCTCCCTGCTCGTAGAGCTGCGCAACCGCCACATAGAGGTCGGCGTCCGCCTTCGATTTGCTCTTCAGCGAGACGGGATCGTCAGCGGCCGCGGAAACAGTTGTGGTGCGCTTCGGGGTGACGGCCTGCCCTAGTTTTTTGAAAGGCGAAGTGATCGAATCCGCCCAAGACTTGTCGGCCGAGGACGTGTCCTGGGCCGCGGCGGGCGAGCAGCGCGATGCGACGGCCGCCGCCACTCCTATCGAGAGGAGTGCCAGCGATACAGCCCAGAGATTCGGCCGAGGCCTCGACACGCGCCACCTCCGCTTTGCCGTGCGCAACACGCACCCGGACTCCACCACACGGCTTCGCTCTATTGATCGACCTCCCATCCCCGAAAGCTGCAACCGAACTTGCCGGTTAGGCAAGATCTGCTGAATGTACCAAATCAGATAGCCGAAGCAGCAGAACATGGGCTGACGGCGTAATATGGGCGTACCGGGAGGATCGGCCGTGCAACTTGTGGCTGGGACGGCAACTGAGACTCGTGGTTGGGATGGCAGTTGAGATCGTGCTTGGGATTGTAGTCGAACTGCTATCCCAGTCGCATCGTGCACCGCCTCCGCCAAGGCCGTGAGTCATGCGCGGAGATCGGTCTATTGATTCCCGCCGCCAGTGGCGCTGGCGCCGCCGTTCCCGGTGGGTGCCGGCAATCTCGGCGGCGGGGTCGATTGCTGGTACTTTCGCCCAATCAGATCGACATGATCGGCCGGCCAACCGTCGTCGGCGATCGTCGTGGGGAGGATCGGGGGAAGATCGCTGGGCGTGATCTGGGCGGCCAGTTGCTGCACGGAGGCCATTCGGGCCGCCGTTTCCTCGCTCTTTTCGGCCACATGGACGTAGATCAGGCGGTGTTGTTGTGGTCCGGAAGTGAGAATCCACCGCACCTTGAGCTTTCCAGCTTCGTTCAATTGGCCCGTATCAGGCTCGAAGTGGAACTCTCCCAACATGTTCTGCCGCCGCCAGCCGTTGGCCACCATCGCGACGTAGGGCGCACGCACGGTAGCCCGGTCTGCGCAGTCGAACGGATCGGGCCAACATTGGCGACGCTTGATTTCCGTCGGAATGCCCAACAGCCAATCGGCTGACGCCTGGGCGGCCGCACCTAGGACGATCAGAGCGAAGCCAGCAACCGACAGAAATCGAGCTGTCATATCGGCATCCTTCTTGATAAACTGGGTCAGCTGTGTAATCCTTGCCACCCCGGCACGCGCAAAACGATTTTGCCACAAACTCCTTATCGGCAAAGAGGGCAGCCGCCGTATGGGGAATTGCCCAGGTTGTCCCGCATCGCTTCAGCCAGCTTCGATCGTCGGCCGTCCACAAAGTGAGCGCCGGATGGCCGACAATCGGCTTGCGGTTGGGCGGGCAAAACCGCACAATGCCGGGAACAGTCCCGTCTTCCCTTCGTTCGGATTGCATCGAGTTCCTTGTAAAGAGTAACCGGAAAGGCGCCTCATGGATTCTGACCGCGACGCCATGGAAGGGACCTACCGGCAACGTGCCGACCAATTCGCTGCCACCTGGCGCCATTACGCACATCGAGAGCCGCTGCTGATGAACCTGCGAGTGGCGACGTTCGTGATCGCCATCGTCATGTTTTTCGTGGGTTGGAAAAGTGCTTCCGGATGGCCCTGGCACCTGGCCGGCGGTTTTGCGATCGGCGGCTTCTTTGCGGCGGTGACATATCACGAGTATGTGCGTCGCCAAATGCGACGATACTTCGTCTGGCACGAAATCAACAAGCAGGCTGTCGCTCGGCTGCGCCGCGAGTGGAAGTCCTTGCCTGAGACGCCTGCCACTGTGCCGCCGCAACACAGTGCCGTCGCCCTTGATCTTGATCTCTTCGGGCACGGCTCGCTGTTTCAGCTGCTTTGTTTGGCCAACACACCGATGGGTATTCAAACTCTCCGCAATTGGTTCCTGGAACCGGCTTCGCCTGGGGAGATCAAGCGGAGGCAGCAGGCGGTTGCCGAACTGGCGCCGCACTTGGAATTGCGCCAAACGTTGATTGTCGAGGGGCGATTGCTGGGCGACCGGGGGCGGACCTTGGAACGCTTCATCGAATGGGCACAAAGCGGCCCTTGGCTTACGGCAAGGTCCTGGCTTTTGTGGCCCGTTCGCATCCTGACCGCAGCCGCCCTGCTGATTTCCGTGCTCACTTGTTGCGGCGTCATCGCCGCCGACCTTGGGGGCCTGGCGTTCTTGATCGTGGTATTCGTGAATGTAAACGTCGTCGTTCTGTTTGGGGGAAAGGTGTACGGCATCTTTTCGATATTCAGCCTGCGACGTGGCGAAATACGGCGTTATCTGCGCATGTTCGGACTTATGTACTCGATGCCCAACTCGAGCGCTGAACTGGACGCGCTCAAGCGCGAGGCAACCACCGTTGGCGGAGGCGTGCTGCTTCGTATGCGCAACTGAACCGGATTGGGATTCTCGCAGCGCTGCATCACGAGCCGTTCTTCAACATCTTCGTTTACTTGCCTTTGCAATTGGTGTTTCTTTTTGACTTTCACGTTCTGAATCTGTTGGAAAGATGGCAGGCAAAGCACGGCGAACACGTGCCGCGCTGGTTCCTGGCGCTGGGCAGATTCGAGGCCCTCTGCTCGCTGGCGACGCTTCCCTGCGATCATCCGCGCTGGGCAATGCCCGAGGTCGACGCTGCGGCCGACCGTTTTCAGGCCCGCCAACTCGGCCATCCGCTCTTGCCGAGCGAGGCCTGCGTGGCCAACGACCTGGAAGTCGGACCCCCCGGTTCCTTCCTCTTGGTCACCGGCTCAAACATGTCGGGCAAGAGCACGCTCTTACGCGCCATCGGCGTCAATGCCGTCCTGGCCCAAGCGGGTGCACCCGTGTCGCCGAGCGCCTGGCGATGCCGCCGTTGGCGCTGGCCACCAGCGTGAGAATTCGCGATTCCCTCGAAGACGGCGTGTCCTTCTACATGGCCGAATTAATGCGATTGAAAGAAATCGTCAACCTCGCGCGAGACGGCTCGCACGGAAGCGGCCGGACACTCTTATACCTCCTCGACGAAATTCTGCTGGGCACGAACTCGAGGGAGCGGCACCTTGCCGTCGTGCGCGTGATGCAGCACCTGATCCAATGCCCCGTGATCGGTGCCATTTCCACGCACGATCTCGACCTGGCCGCCAGGCCGCAACTCGCCGACGCCTGCCGTTGCGTCCATTTTCGCGAGACACTTCACGATCAAGGCGCGGAGCGCCCGATGACGTTCGACTACATTCTACGGCCCGGCATCGCAACCACCAGCAACGCGCTCCGGCTGCTGGAAATCGTCGGTCTTGGGGAGCATGACAGGCAGCCGTGAGCGATCAGCCGGACAGCCGTCGAACAGGGTGTCAACCGCTCATCATCGGGAACATCTGGCGGACCATGGTGATGGCGGCCGGGCCGACGAGAATCACGAAAATGCCCGGAAAGATGAACAACACCAGGGGGAAGATCAGCTTGACCGCTGTTTTGGCGGCCTTTTCTTCGGCCAGTTGCCGGCGGCGAATGCGCATCGAATCGCTTTGCGTCCTCAGCGCCTGGGCCACGCTCGAGCCGAACTTGTCGGCCTGAATGAGCACCGCCGCCAGCGCCCGCAGATCGGACACGCCGGTGCGGGCGCCCAATTCGTGGAGCACCTCGGCACGGGGCCGGCCCATCTGCAATTGAAAATTCGACAGCGCGAACTCGTCCGCCAGGATGCGATACGTGCGTTTCATTTCTTCGGCCACTTTGCGCATCGCCTGGTCGAGCCCCAGGCCAGCTTCGACGCAAACGACCATCAGGTCCAGGGCGTCGGGCAAGGCGAGGAAGATCGCCTGCTTGCGGCGGCCGCCCAGGAATCGGACGAAGAGGTCCGGCAGATAGAACAGCACGCCGGCCAGCCCGATCGACCAGATCATGGAACTCTGGCTTACTCCACGCAGCGAAGTGATCGTGCCGCCGCCGAGAAACAGGCCGGCGATCAGTCCGGTGAACTTCAGTCCCAGGAAGATGCTTCCGGCCGTCTCGCCGCGAAATCCGGCCACCGACAATTTGGTTCGCAGCCTGCCCAGCTCGGCTTCATTCTTCGGCTGCAACGGCTTGGCCAGCGCGGGGCTCGCCTTTTCGAGCATCTTGGTGACGGCATCCTGCTTCTTCAGCGCGCTTTCGGCGGCATTGCGGCGTTTGTGCGGGCTCTTCAACTCGTCGAGGCGTTCCAAAGCCCGCGGCTTTCGCGCCGCGATGAAGTCGAGCGTCCACCACGCCAGCGCGGCAAAGGTGCCGAACAGCGCCACCGGGATCATGTTTTCGACACGAATTAAACTCGCGGCAAGAATCACGGCTCTCAGGCTCCGGCATCCGAGGTTGCGGCTTGATTGGTTCCGTTGTTGATGATGGAACGGTTGCGGCAGTAATGCACGACTTGCTAAACCTTGATGTTGACGATTTTCCGAATGACCAGGGCGCCCGAAAACCTGCATGACGACGGCCACCATCAACATCTTGGTGCCCATCGGATCTTTGAACAGGAGCATGACGTAATCGGGGTTGAGTTGGTAGACGGCCAAAAACAACACGAAGGGCAAGGCCAGCAGGACAAGGCCCGAGAGGCGGCCTTCGCCCGTCAACGCCTGAATCTGTCCCCAAATCCGGAAGCGTTCGCGGATCAGCTCGCCGATCTTATCGAGGATTTCGGCCAGGTCGCCGCCCGTTTGACGTTGCAGGATCACCGCCGTGACGAAGAACTTCAGATCGAGGTTGGGGATGCGGGCGGTGAGGTTGCGGAGGCTCTCGTCCAGGGGAATGCCCAGATTTTGCTCTTCGAACACGTGGCCGAATTCCTCGGCTGATGGGGGCGGGCATTTCCGAGGCCACCATGTTCAAGCCAAATGCCAGGCCCTGGCCCGCGCGGAGTGTGCGGGCGAGCATCTCCAGGGCGTCGGGCAGTTGCGCGGCGAACGTCTTCAGCCGCCGCCGGCGGCGAAACAGCAACCACATCAGCGGCAACGCGCCCATGGCGATTGCGACCGCTGGCAGCAGCGCCGGGTGGAGGTGCAGCAGGACGCCCAGGGCGGCGCCGACCACCGCCATGACCAGCGAAATCGCCGCCAACTTGGCGACCGTCAGGTTCGTATCCGCTTGCTGGAAGAGAAGATCGAGGTTGCCGAACCGTTCCAGGAACGTTTCGACGATGCTCGGCTTGTCGTCCAGCGGCTGGGAGAGAATGCTGGTTTCCTTCGCCGGGCCGTCCTTGCCGGCCGCCGAAGGGCTGAGGCTGGTCAACTGGTCGAGCCGATCTTCGACCTTGCTGCCCGACTTGTCGCGCAACAGCATCGCCCCGCCGCCGACCATCGCGGCAACGCCAAAGAACACCACCACTGCCAGCAAAACGGGACTCGACACTCAATCCTCCAACATGACGCGTTCGCGAAATGCGCTCGACGGCAGGCGCACGCCGGCCGCCTCCAGCCGCGCCATGAACACCGGCCGGACGCCGGTGGCCATGAACTTGCCGTAGGCCCGACCGGTTTCGTCAACGCCTTCCTTCTCGTATTTGTAGATATCCTGCATGACAACGGTGTCTTGCTCCATGCCAACCACTTCGGTGATGTGCGTGACTTTGCGGGGGCCTCCCTGGAGTCGACTGGCCTGGATGACCAGGTCGATGGCGCTGGCGATCTGCGTGCGCATCGCTTTTAACGGCAGTTCAAAGCCCGCCATCATGATCATCGTTTCCAACCGGGAGATGGCGTCGCGCGGGCTGTTGGCGTGCAGCGTGGTCATCGAGCCTTCGTGGCCCGTATTCATGGCCTGCAGCATGTCGAGGGCTTCGGCACCGCGGCATTCGCCGATGATGATTCGTTCGGGCCGCATCCGCAAGGCGTTTCGCACGAGGTCGGTGGCCACGATGGCCCCCTTGCCTTCGATGTTCGGCGGGCGGGTCTCCAGCCGCACGACATGGTCCTGTTGCAACTGCAATTCGGCCGCGTCCTCGATGGTGACGATGCGGTCGGTGTTCGGGATGAAACTCGAGAGCGTATTCAGCAGCGTCGTTTTGCCCGAGCCCGTGCCGCCGGAGATGACGATGTTGAGTCGGGCCTTGATGGCCCCTTCCATCAACATCACCATTTCGGGCGTGAAGGCGCGGAAGTTCAGCAGGTCTTCCAGCTTCAGCGGGTTGGCGCCGAAGCGCCGGATCGACACGCACGCCCCGTCCAAGGCCAGCGGCGGAATAATGGCATTGAAGCGCGAGCCGTCGAGCATGCGGGCATCGACCATCGGGCAGGTTTCGTCCACCCGCCGCCCCACCTTGGAAATGATGCGATCGATGATCTGCATCAGGTGGTTGTTGTCGCGGAAGACGACGTTGGTCTTTTCCACTTTACCGCGGCGCTCGCAGTAGACGCTTCTCGGACCGTTGATGAGAATGTCGCTGATGGTCGGGTCCTTCAGCAGCATCTCCAGCGGGCCCAGGCCGAACGTCTCGTCGAGCACTTCGCTCACCAGCCGCTCGCGCTCGTTGCGGTTCAGCAGCGTGTCTTCCGTGTCGCAGAGATGCTCGACCACGAGCCGAATCTCGCGGCGCAGCGTCTCGCCTTCCAGCTCACCCACCCGCGACAGATCGAGCTTGTCGACCAGCTTGCCGTGGATGCGCTGCTTCAGTTCTTCGTAATTGCTTTCTTTGGGCTCGTTAGGCCGCAGTGCCGTCGGTAGTTTCGCCATGGCAGCATGTCCGGGGCTATCCTGAGAAAAGATAGCTTACGCAGGCGCCAGGGACGGCAATGTCTTGGCAAGGGGAGAGCCAAGGGGTGGCCTGATGAAAACGGGGACTGGCTCCGCAACGGCTTGTATCATTGCTCGATCCGAACCACCATTAGTTGCGGTGCCTGTCCCCATTTTCATCCGTCGTGGGCATAGCGACTTTGAGGATTGTGACGGCCGTGCGCTCGGCGGCGCTATTTTTGGCCCTTGGCCGGCCAGAGCTTGAACAACCCGGTGAGGCGGGGCTTCTTGCCGGCGGCATCCTCTTCCGCGGCCTCTTCATTGCCGGCCAGCGACTTCGCCATGGCCAACAGCGATTGCGTGATGGCCGCTTTCGGCGCGCTTTCGATCAGCGGCACGCCGTTGTTGCGGGCTTCGATCATCGAGCGATAATCGTTGGGAAGCTGCCAGAAGATTTTCTTGCCGATCGTTTCCTCGGCCTTCTTGAGCGTGATCTGGCCGTTCTCCAAACCGACGCGGTTGACCACAATCTTCACTTTGTCGGCCATCCCCTCCATATTGCCGAACGACATCGTCAGCCGCACCACGTTCCGCAAACAGGGCAGATCGAGTTGCGTGGTCAGAAGAATGTGGTTGGCCATTTCCAAAGCGATCAGGTCGGTGGCCGTATACGCCTTCGACAGATCGAGCACCAGGTGCGTGAACGTGGCCTTCAACAAACCGATCACGCGTTGCAGATCGTCGCGCGTAATCAAGGAGATATCTTCCAACTGCACGGGGCGGGGCAGCAGATACAGCCCCGAGCTGTGCTTCGTCAGCGACCGCTTCAGGAGGGTAAAATCGAGCCGTGTGACGTTTTGGGCCACATCCACCAACGTGTAGTCGGGGATGGTGTCCAGAAAGACGTCGGCGTCGCCCAAGCAGAGATCGAGGTCCATCAAGGCCACGGAGTTCTGCGGGTCTTGGGCCAAAAGGCAGCCCAGATTCACGGCCAGGCTGGTCGTGCCGACGCCGCCGGCGGCGCCGGCCACGGCAATGACCTGGCTCCCGCGGAGCCGGTTCTCGCCGTGCCCAAAACGTCGTTCGCTGATTCGCGACAGGGCCGCCAGCAGGTCCTCGATCTGCACGGGCTGGGTAAGAAACTCCTTCGCCCCCGCCCGCAACGCCGCAGGATCAATCCCCCGTCGTTCGACGAGCTGACCACCAACACGGCACAGTCGGATGAGGCGGCGCCCAGCCGCGTCACCAGCTCGAGCGCCTTCTGCGGATCGGCATCGATGGCCACCAGGCCGATGTCGGGCTTGGTCTGGGCCACAACGTCGGCGAAGAATTCATACCGAGAGCACTCGGCTTCCAGCCAAATCGTATCCATGCCCAACAACATGTTCTTCAGCGAGTCGCGCTGCAAATCGTTGGGGTCGACGATGGCTAGACGAAGGACATTGCTCATAACGGCCGCTACCGGATGTCAATCGATCAAATGGTGCACAATCAAAATCATGCCCCGGCGAGCGAAGCAAACGTGTGGCCGCGGGGGAGCGGCGCGGACAGCTTGCCGTCCGTGTTCCCCAGTCGCAACTCAGGCGGTCAGGCTGCGGATCGAATGCCCACCAGGGGGACTCGGCCCGCGGGCGCAACGTCATTCCGCCGGCACGATGCTTTACTCGGCCTCATTACTTTACTACGTCATAGCCGACGGGGCCGATGAAGCCGGGAGGACCATTCGGGGGTCCATCGGGAACCTCAATCACCGAAACGTTCGTTTTAGAGGAAGCGTAACGGTTGTAGGGTTCCGGCGCTGTTTCGCCCGACGGCGTTTGGCGTGGGGCGGCCGTGCCGGCCGTGCCGCTGCGCATCAGCCGTTCGGCGGCGTCGGCCGGCTGCGGAGCCGGAATCTTCTCGTCGGGGCCAAGGATCATCCCGTCCGGCGGCGGGCCGCTGGGATTGTCGCCGCGCGGCGGGCAGGAACCGGGACTGCCCGTCGGGCAACACCTGGGAACTTCCAAGTGACCCTTGAAAAACAGCTCCCAGTCGGTCGGACTCGTGGTCTTCATGCCCGGACCGCACAGGGGAACCTCGCACGGGTCCATCGCTTCGACCAATTCCGGTGTCACCAGGATCAACGATTCCACCTCGTTGATGCTCTCGTGGTCCTTGCGGAAGAGCGCGCCGACGTAAGGCACCTCGCTGATCCAGGGCAGCCCGCTGCTGCCCGCTTCGACTCGGCTTTGCACCAACCCGGCGATGGCCACAGTCTGGCCGGCCATCATTTCGACGGCCGTCTCGGCCGAGCGCAACGTCAGGCCCGGCACCGTGGTGCCCGCAATCGTGGTGCTGTTGGTAAAATCCAGCTCGCTGATGCTGGGCCGAACTTCCAGGTGGATTTTCCCGTTGCCGAGGACAATGGGAACAAAGTCGATTTGTGTGCCGTAGTTTTGCCAGTCGATGGAGATCGTGCCCAGGCTCTGGGGGACGGGTACGGGGATCTTTCCGCCCGAAAGGAACTGTGCCGGGCGGCCGCTTTCGGCGATCAGGTCGGGCTCGGACAGGATTTTCGTCAGGTTGTCCTGCCGCAAGGCGCTGAGGACGGCGAAAAAGGCGCTGTTGCCATGGGCGATGTTGAAGGCCAGCGTCGTATTGATCGGATTGTTGCCGACGGTGCTGGGAGCCGGCGCCGTGCTCGTGCCGACCACGCCTGAGGGCAGCGCCGCCGACGACGGCCCGAGGATCATCCCGCTCACGCCCTGCATGATCATGTTGCCGCCGCTGATATTGGCCCAGTCGATTCCCAACTGGCGAAGCTTGGTCCGGGAAACTTCCATCACTTTCACGTGCAACAACACCAATTGCACTCCGCCCACGGTCATGTTGTTGATCACTTTGGGATAGTATTCCTCGGCGATGCGGATGATGCGGTCGATGTGCTCCGCCCGGTCGACAAAACCGGAGATCATTACCGAGTTCGAGAGGGGAGTGACTTTCAGCGCGGCGTTGGGAAACGTCGCCCGCAGCATCATCGTCAACTCCTGGGCGTCGCCGCAGACCATCACGTCAACGGTAAACACCCGCTTGTCTTCGCCCCAAAGATTGACCTGCGTCACGCCGACCGCCTTCGCCGCAACCTGGATTTGATTGGGGGAAAGGGGCGTCAACTCGAGGATGTCCGGGTTGTTCACCTGGGCCTGCGGAATCTTCTGGTCCATCGTGAGGATGCGGCTGGTGTGCACCGTCATCTCGAGCCGCTCGCTGGTGGACGTGATCTTGTAGATCAACGACGGCTTGATCAATTGGGCGGCGGCGTCCTCAACCGATGCCGCCACCGACAGGGGCAGCAAAAGCAAAAGCGGCATCAGCCGCCGCGGGAGAAGTCGCGTAAACATCCTTGTTATCCTTGCGTCAATGTCCGGGCCGACCGCCCGGAACAGGGTCATCCTTGAACCTGATGCTCCTTAGGAGGAGGTGGCCATCAAACGGGGTCCCTCTTCTTCTCCTTGGCGTCCTGTTTCGACTGCGGCCGCGCGTCGGGAGGCGACGCGGGCGTTGCCTGGGCCGATGGAACACCGAGCCTCGGATCGCCATCGGCCGATTGCTGCGGACCGTTGAGACTGCTGGTGGCCGGCATTTTCTTCCATGGGCCGAACGGTGATGGTCCCGCTCCCTCAGCCGGATCCGCTTCGAAGGTCACTTCGTCTGCTCCGTTGGGCTTCAGCACGCGGATGGTCCACGTCTCTCGCGACTTCGGGTCCTCGACGTTCTGCGGTCGGCGGCTGCCCGGGGGGTTCCCTTTCATGTTGTTCAGAAAATCCAGAAACCCCTTGGTTTTCTCCGTCAGTCCCTGTTCGGGCGCACCGTCCAGCGATTCCCTGCTGCGTTCCGCTTTCGCCGTAATGCCAAACAGCTCGCTCGGCCGGGCCTGGGCGTTGGCCGCCTGTGCGTCGTCTTCGGGACTGCGCATGACGAGGTTGATGATCCCCAACTGGGCGGCCAACATTACCTTGGCCGCCTGCTCCGGAGTAACCAAGAGCGAAATCGTCTTTGCGGCGATCGACTTGCGGCCCTCTTTGTCCCGTTCCAGGTCCACGACGTCGTCAACGGCGAAGACCTTGATATCCTGCAAGATGATCCTGGTGACCGTCTCTTGAATGTCGCGATCGGGGGCCTTCGCCAGATGGACCATGACGTCCACCCGGTCGCCCGGCAGAATCATGCTGCCGCCGCCGCTCACCAGGTCGACTTTCACCGGCACCACGCGATATCCCTTGGGTATCAGGCGCAGTGGCGCCCTGTCCGCTGGCGCCCCTGCCCAGCAGCTTCGTTTCCAGGATGGGCTCGTCAGCGTACAACTTGGTACGGGCCCGGCGACCTTCGAGGTCTTCGATCCGCGCGATGGCCCCCGCGGGCACACGGTCCGTCGGCCATTGCTCGAGCTTCACCGACTGAGCGGTCAACTGGTCGCCCAAGGCAATGTCGCTGATCGCCACGAAGACCGGCATCGTGTCTCCGTTGGACGACGCATCCCCGCTGCGCTTCGACATCACCTGCATAATGCCGACGGTGGCCACCAGCCCGCAGCCGAGAGCCAACAACAGCAAAGCCATCGATTTGGGTCGCATAGGGTTATTGGACGGTCTCGCAACGCTTGACCGCACTGGCCTTTATGTGAGAAATTGATTTCAAACTCAAGCATTCCGAACATTGACCAAGAAGAAAACGGGCGCAACGAAGGCGAACTCGACGGCAGCCGCCCCTTGTCGATTTCTTCGGCATAGCCGGCAAGCTCTCTCTAGCTTAACCTCGGCTCCCGCTCGCATTCGGCCATCCCGGAGCATGACTCACCCCACCGACAGCAGTGTTTGTTCGATTCTGGGGTAACTAGGAAACTCACAACAGCATTCCCGTCCAGGCAAAATAGGCAATTGATCCTATCGCAATCGGGATTCCATAGGGCAACAACAGCATTCTGCTTTTCCGTTCGGCGGCAATGGCCGACAGGGCGTCGGATCGCGGATATCGAGAATTTCATTGCTGATCGCCCAGAATTGGTACCAGTGGTGATACCAGTCGCGGCGCCAGAGGACCATCGCCACAGCGATAACCCCGCCCACGATCGCCGAGACGCAGAAGGCGTACAGCGTATCAGTCGCCCAAACCCAGGCGCCGACGCCGGCCAGCAGTTTCACATCGCCTGCGCCCATGCCGCCGATGGCATATGCCGGCAGCAACAGGCCCAGGCCGACCAAGGTGCCCAGCACGCTCCACGCCAGCCCTTCCCAACCGAAGGCATAAGTGCTGTATACCCAGCCGCCCACGACCAGCGGAAGCGTAATCCAATTGGGCACTTTCAGTTTCCAACCGTCGATTACCGCAGCGACGACGAGCACTCCGCTGAGCAGCCAAACTGGCCAGTTTTGGGTGGTCGAAGCGAGCAGATGATTCAACTCCAGCATGGGGTCACATCTCCAATGATTGATCGATGGATAATGGAATGGACGTGGCAGGAATTGCCTGCCGGCAGGCTACCCGTTGTTCTCGACGGGCGGTCTCGAATTTCTCCTATCAGCCGTGACTACAGATCATCAATCCCAGGCACGGCGCCGGCGATGGTAACGAAATACACCATCAATGCGGCGGTGCTTTGGATGAGTTCCGTCGGGATGACCGGGTACATAATTGGCCTCGGGAGCAGCAAGCCACTGGTCGTCCGCGGTTGGTCATCCGCCGTTGGCGAAACGACGCTCCGAGCGGCCGATCCGAAATTGTCATTCAGGCCTTTACCTAATGAATCCTAGCTCAAAAAAACGACCCCTCGTCGCCGTATCTTGCGGCGACGAGGGGTTTCTGGTTCCAGCGAAGTGTGCGCCCCGGCCCGCCATTTCCGGCCGGACGTTGGCATGCGGCTGCCGCATCAAGACGGCATCGAACTGGCAATCTTGTTGAACGTGTTGCTGGCCTTCGTGCCCACCGCTTGAATGGCGGTCAAGCACACGATGATGATCAGTGCCAGCATCACTGCGTATTCCACCGCAGTCGGTCCATCCTCAGAAACGAGGAAACGTTGCACCTTCTGAGCAAGCGACTTCATCGGTATTCCTCCATTCCAGCCTCGGCTCTCTCGCGAGAGCCAGCCGGAATAACAAACCATGGTCGGGTTCCGTCGGGTGAAGCGTCGGCTTCCTAAAAAACCGGCGTCGGCCTGCGATTCACCCTCGGGATCCCAGGTTTAGTAAAAACAAACCTCTCCCTCGTCGTTTGCCGAAGCGATTTGCATCACCTTTCGGCAGCCAGGCTGCCGCCGGAGACAATCCGTCGGCCCTTGGCTTTGCGTCCCGGCCTTGCGACCGGTTTGCCTTTGTCGAGGATCAAGAGGCTGCAGGCCTTCCCCGCAAGAATCCCGCCAGCGAGACAAGCTCATCACAACGTGCATCCGGCGGAAAAACTCTTGCGCCGGGGCGGCTTCTCGGCCACCCCGCTTAGGCTGACGCTTACACGTCCCGCCTCTACAGGGTAACGTAGGTCAGTTTCGCGAATTGTCAAATTCAACCGCCCGCCGCACGGCAAAATGGTCGTTTGAAAGCCACTGGCACCAGCCGGCGGCGTCGCCCCGCACCGGGTCAATCGCAATGGCCGCCCTGCGACGATCAGAAATCTCATTGGCCGTTACTCACCGCAAGAAGAAGTATAGTATGCTTTCAATGTGGAGCCCGTGAGATCGGCGCCTTGGGAAGAAAAATGCTGCCATGAATGTCAACTGCCCCAATTGCGATCTGCACGTTGTTCAAGCGAGGAACTGGGACGGCCCGAATTTCTGTCCACGGTGTCTGAGGCTTTTCTATGTGCCTGAAGAGCCCAAGATGCCGTCCTGGATTCTCGGCGTGTTGGTAATCCTCGTTGCGAATTGGCAGATCATCCGTCAGTAACGGCGAGCGTCGACCGTCTCGCACAGGTCGTCGGCATGACGATCGCCGCCGGCGGCGTTGCCAAAAAGCAACGTGGGCTGGCTGCCGCGGCCTGCCGCTGGCGCCGTTGCCGCTCGATGTGATTTCTCGCCCGCGAAAAAGCGACGGGGCGGCGATCCGTCTCCCCGGCCTCGCAGGAGATTGGCTTCGGCAAGGCAGTCTCTCTTGGAAGTCAATGTCAATCTCCGCCTGCCGCAATCCCCGCTTGTGCGCGCTGTCAACTGCGTAACCTATGCTTGGGCTGAGTAACCGGCTTCCCTGTCCCAAAGCATGTGATGACCGATGTCCGAGCGGGTTGAATTTGAGGCGCCGTCGCCGGTGGATCGCTCCCGGCGCAACCTGGCCGCGTGGTCCAGTCTAGCCGCGCTCTTGCTGCTGGCCGTGTTGGCGGGACCCTTTTTCGCCGGACGAATCTACACGGCCGACGACCTGGGTGGATTCCATCTTCCCCTTCGCGCCTTCTACGCCGACCGGCTCGCGCGGCGAGCCCTACGACTGGATGCCGCAGTTGTACTCGGGGTTCTACCTGACCGGCGAAGGACAGGCCGGCGTCTATCACCCCTTGCATCAACTCCTCTATCGAATCCTTCCGCTGCACGCCGCGTTGGGCTGCGAATACCTGCTCTCCTATCCGCTGATGATGCTCGGCACGTGGTTGTTGCTTCGACGGCGGCTGGGACGCAACGATGCCGCCGCGCTCGGCGGGCTGCTGTTTGCCTTCTCCAGCTTCAATCTGCTGCATTTTGTTCATCCGAATGCGGTCGCCGTGATCGCCCACATCCCCTGGTTGCTGTGGGCGATCGACATCGTGCTGGTCGACTCGCGGCATCGAAAGGTGACCTGGGCGACGGCGCTGATCGCCTTGCTCACCGGATCGCAATTGCTGCTGGGCTATCCTCAATACGTCTGGTTCTCGTTGCTCGCCGAAACGTCCTACGCGATCTTTCTGGCGGCGACGCAGCGATATGCCGCCCGCGGTTGCTGCGACCTGCACGTCACCTGTGACGAGTGCGTCGGTTGCGCCACGAGCACCTGGCCACGGATCGTGATCGCCAAGGGAATCGGCCTGTTGCTGGGCGGCATGCAACTGCTCCCCAGCCTCGACGCCTGGTTGCACAGCGGGCGGACATCCGTCGACGCGAGTTTTGCCGCTTGGGGATCGCTGGCCCCATCCAACCTGTTGCAACTGGTGGGACCCTACGTGCTTGCCGATCGCGCGGTCGGCGGCAACACGCACGAGTTTGGCATGTACCTGGGCGCGGCGCCGTTGGTGCTGTGCGCATGGGCGATCGTCCGCCGGCGCGAACTCGGAACGCTGAAGCCCTTGGCGCGGGCGTCACTCGCCTTTGCGATGGTCGCCCTGCTCCTGGCGTTCGGCGAGTATGGCGGGCTCCAGGTGATCACCTCGCGATTGCCGCTGGTGCGCAGTCTTCGCTTCCCCTGCCGCTACCTGGTGCTCTTTCAGCTCGCCGCGGCGGTGCTGGCATCGATCGGATTTGCCGCGTTGGTCGATGAAAGCCGGCGCGAGAGGAAGTTGAGGTTAGGCGACCCGTGCGGCGCCGAGCCAGGCGATCGGCCGGCCTTGTGGCGCGATTTCGAGCCGTTCTGGTGCCTGGTCGGGGTTTCGCTGGCCGTAGCAATCACGGCCGCGTGCTGCCATCGCGACGTGTACACCTCTTCGTGGACCGCAGCCGCCGTAGGACCGGTCTCTGCTGGCGATGGCCGTCGTGCTGCTGATTCTGGCGGCGCGCGGCTGCCAGCCCGCGCTGGTCGGACTGATTCTCCTGGCCGCGCTCGACTTGGGATCATACGGCGTAAGTTACGCCGCCTATTCGCACAACGCCACGTTACAAGACTATGTGGCATCGGTAGCGACTCCGCCCGGCGGCGATGGCCGTGTGCTCGCTTCGCTGCTCCGTTTCGATGAGCCCGGCTTGCGGAGCGGCAACCAGTTGCTGTTGGCCGGTTGGCAACGTGCCGACGGTTATGCGGGCCTGGAGCCTGCCCGAGAACTCGATTATCACCTCATCCCGGCCCTCCGCGTGGCCGGCGTTCGCTGGGTGCAGCGCGACCCGTCAACGGAGAAGATGGCCGGACTGAAATCCCGCGGCGGTTGGTGGGAGGTTCCCGACCCGTTGCCGCGGGTGCGGCTGGTCGCGCGCACGCAAACTTCGACCGATCCTGCCCGCGACATCGCCGCGATTTGCCTCGACACCACCGCGCTCAGTGAAGTTCCGCTGGCCTTGCCATGTTCCGAGCCCGGTGTAGCCGTGGTAAAGGCCGAACGCCCCGGCCGACTGGAAATCGCCGTGGATTGTCCCGCCCCGCAATTGCTGGTTGTGGCCGAAAGCTATCACCCCGGCTGGCATGCCACGGTCGAGGGCGCTCGCGGGAGGTATACCGCATCAATGGCGATTTCATGGGCTGCGTGGTAGGCCCGGGAAAATGCCGACTGACACTGAATTTCCAGCCCGACAGCCTGCGGCGCGGCTGGTGGACTTCATGCCTGGGCCTGACTTTGTGCTGCCTTTGTTTCCTCGGCTGCATGGCTTGGCCGAGGCCGACTTGGCTCGAGGACCAACTGCCATGAGCGACGATCTTGGCGTGCGACGACCGCCGTGCAGCGAGACGCTGGTAAGCGTCGTGCTGCCGGTCTACAACGAGGCCAAGGTGCTGCCGGTGCTGGCGGCTCGAATCGCCGAGGTGATGGACCGTTGCCGGCTGAAGTACGAGCTGATTTTCGTCGACGACGGCTCTCGCGACCAGAGTCCGCAGGTGCTCGACCAATTGGCCGAAACCAGCAGTCAGGTGCGCGTGGTCCACCTGTCGCGCAACTTCGGCCACCAGGCCGCCGTGCAGGCCGGCTTGGCCCATGCCCGCGGCGACGCGATCGTGCTGATGGATTCCGACCTGCAAAACGCCCCCGAGGCCATTCCTCTCTTCCTGGCCGAGTGGCAGGCGGGCTACGACGTGGTTTACGCCCTGCGCACCCAGCGCAAGGAAAACCCGCTGAAGCGATTCCTGTTTGCCGCCTTCCATCGGTTGATGTCGGCCGTGGCTTCAGTTCCCATTCCGGCCGATGCCGGCATTTTCGGCCTGATTGATCGCCGCGTGGCCCGTGAGATTCTCGCCCTTGCCGAGAGCGATCGCTATTTTCCCGGCCTGCGTTCGTGGGTTGGCTTTCGACAGAAGGGCGTCCTGGTCGAGCGGAACGCCCGCTACGACCGATGTCCGCGGGTGTCGTTGTGGGGGCTGTTCCGACTGGCCAAAACGGCCATGTTCTCCTTCTCCTCGTTCCCCCTGGCAATCTTCCACGTCATCGGCGCGCTGGCCGCCGCGGTCTTCCTCACCCTCGGCGGTTTCTCGCTGTTTTGCAAACTATTTACCAACCAGGCGATTCCCGGTTGGACCTCGCACATCCTCACCGGCAGTTTCTTCGGCGCACTCAACGCCCTGGGCATCAGCATCCTTGGCGAATATGTGATCCGAATCTACGATCAAGTCCGCGGCCGGCCGCACTACCTCATCGACCGAAAAGTGAACTTCACGCCGGCGACTAAAGTCGAAGACACGTCGGGCGATAACCCCTATCTCGAACTGTTCCGGCTGGCGACGCAATTGTTGGCCGATCGTGCCGCGTGCGAGAGCCGGCCGGCGCAAGCCGACGATCCGAAGCCGTTTCCACGGGAGATCGGGCAGCGGCGGTGAGTTTGCCGGCACGGCAATAACATACCCCCAATGCGCGGTATGACTGGACGCACCGGCCGTCATGGCTACGCAGGATCGCCCCGCTGGCCGCTCTTGATATTCCCGGCAGGGCTCGGTATTGCCATGCACAAGCGATCGTCATAAGCTAAAGTTAATCGTTGTATCTCGCCGGAGCTTACGCGGGAGCGTTGGCTCTTCCTATTGCCATTGAGAAAGGAATATTCCGATTATGAGACGAAACATCGTTGTCGCGCTCGCGGTTACCGCATTTCTCGCGCTTTCGGTCGCCGCGATGCCGTCGATTTCCAGGGCCGAGCCGATGATTCCATCGGTCAACACGAGCACGACATCTACCGCGGCCACGCAGACGTCGGCCATGAACGAGGCCGCCAGCCGATTTAACGCCCGCGATTACGACGGCGCCTTGAATCTGTTGCGCGACGCGGTGAAGAAGAACGCCGAGTTGCCGCCCGCCCAGGTGATTATGGCGCAGTTGTTTGCCCAGGCCAATATGTCCGAGGCCGCGCGAAATGCGTTGGAGCAGGCGGTGCAAGACGAGCCCACCGATCCCGAGGCCTACGCCATGATGGCTGGCATCACGCTGCGCGAACGGCGTTTCACGGAGGCCGAACTGCTGTTCCAAAAGGCCAACAGCCTGGTGCAGGCTTTTAATAAGAGCGCTCGTCGGAAGAACATACTTCAGGCCAATATCTATGACGGTCTGGCCCAGCTGGCCGAGAACCGCCAGAATTGGGCCGAGGCCAAGAAGCAGCTCGAGGCGTGGGCGAAAGCCGATCCCAATAACGCGGGGACCCTCGAAAAACTCGCCGCCTGTCTGGTGCGGCAAAAGGACATCCCCGGCGCGCTCCAGGCACTCAACCAAGCCGCCAAAATCGACGCCCAGATGCTGGCGCCGGACGTCGTTGTGGCTCGCATGTGCGAGGAAGCGGGGGATCGCGAAGACGCCAGGAAATATATTGCTTCGGCTCTGAAGGCGGCGCCGAACGACCTGAAAACGCGCCTGATAGCGGCCCAAGTGGCCTTCGACGCGGGGCAACTGGACGAGGCCCAAACCCAGGCCGACGCGGCGCTGAAAATTGACGATCGAGCGATCGACGCCAAGGCGCTTCGCGGTGTGATCGCCTATTTCCAGAAGGATTATCCCTTGGCCGAACGTCTCTTCGGCGAAGTCCACTTGCAGTCGCCCGAGAGCTTCCTTGCCAGCAACAATCTGGCCCTGGCGCTGGTCGAGCAGAAGGACACTTCCAAGAAGCGTCGTGCCTTGTTCTTCGCCGAAGCCAATACGCGGCAGTTCCCCAACTCGCCCGACGTCAATTCCACGTACGGTTGGGTGCTCTATCGGAACGGCCAAATGGAAGAGGCCGAGCGCGTGCTCCGTAATGCCATCTCCAGCAAAGGGCTCAACCCGGACACCGCCTATTACCTCGCGCGGATCGACGTCGATCACGCCAAGTTGACCGAAGCCAAGACGCTGTTGGAAACGGCGCTGAAGCACGTCGGCCCCTTCGCGATGCGTCCCGAGGCCAAAGCCCTGTTCGAGCAGCTTACGAAGTAGCCGTCTTTGCGGCCTTGTAGAGATCGCCGAGCGACGCCGGAAATCGCGCTGCGCCGAAGCAGAGCAGGGGGCCGATCAGCAGGCCCCAGTATTGGTTGAAAACCTGCCCAACCACGGCGAATGCCACAAGATAAAGGCCGGCGCTAAGTCCGACCCTTGCGCCCAGCGGCGTCTGCCAGCCGGCAAACCCGACGATCGCCGCCACGAGGTAAATCGCCGTCACCCACTGCGGCAGCAGCACCAGGTAAGCGTTCATTTGGGCCGTGGAAATCACAAACGGCAGGCCGCCGAATTGGATCCAGCCATAGCGATGGGCCCGGGCGCCGGGAGCGATCAGCCCGCTGACTTCCCACCAGTGCCAGGCGAAGAAAGCGAGCCAGGCCGCCAGTCCCAGCATCCATGCCGCCACTTCGCGCCGCCGCCCACGGCGCCACGCCAGCACCGCCGAGAGCATGCAGTAGGGCAGCGCCAGTTCTCGGAAGAACATGGCCGCCAGCCCCAGGGCGATGCCCCAATTCGGCCGGCAAAGTCCATAGGCGCACAGCGATAGGGCGATGAATATCCCCGCCCAGAGCACCGGCATCACGATCAGATCGCCTATAAACGCCGGCTGCACGGCGCCGACCATCAACGACGCGCATAAGACCGGCTTGCGCAGATTCTTGTTCTCTTCCCGAACCAGCAGTTTAATGGAAAGCAGCAACAGGGCCGCCGCCAGTCCGCCCAGCAATACCTTTCCGAACGCCGGCTCAGGCATCTTGCCCAACAGCCACATCGGCAAGGGAGTGCGCCAGTTGAACACGCTGCGGGTGGGATAACCGCGCGCGGTCAATTCGGCGGCCAGCGCCCGGTGGTAGCCTTCACCGTTGTGAACGCGGTCAACGATCGCCCAATAGAGTTGGACGTCGCCCGGCCCCTTGCGATCCGGCCGGTAATTGCTGCTAGCCAGCGGCGAAAGCGTCACGCCCACTCCGATGGCCATCGCCACGACGGTCGCCGCCAGCACGACGCGGGCCTCGCGCCGCGTGAGAGTCGCATAGCCGGTGGGAAGCGCGGTGCGAGGCATGGCGTTTACAAGCGGTGCGAGCTGTCAAGACGTCTCGTCAAGTATACCACCGCGCCGGCGACATTCGCGCGCCCTATTGCCGCGTTTCTCGGCCAATGCTACACTGCCGGCGCTTGGCTTGCATGATCGGGCGCTCCATCTCTTGCACCATCGGCCATGTTCCTCGGCATTGAAATCGGCGGCACGAAACTGCAACTCGGCGTGGGCTCCGCCCTTGATGCGTCGCTCGTCGAATTGCAACGTGCCGACGTTCGCCCCGGCGATGGCGGCGAAGGCATCCGTCGCCAGATCGCGGAAATCGCCGGGCCGTTGGTTCGCCGGCATGGCGTCCGCGCGGTCGGCATCGGCTTTGGCGGCCCCATCGACATGTCGGCCGGCCGAATCGTCAAGAGCCATCATGTGGCCGGCTGGGACAATTTCCCCCTGGCCGATTGGTGCCGGAAAACTCTCGGCCTGCCTGCCGGCCTGGCCAACGATTCCGACATGGCCGGACTGGGCGAGGCCCGCTTCGGCGCTGGCCGCGGCAAACGCGTCGTGTTCTATACGAACGTTGGCACCGGCATCGGCGGCGCGCTGATCATCGGCGGACGGGTGTATGTCGGCGGCGCGGGAATTGCCTCCGAATTGGGCCATCTTCGCCTCGGCCCGCAGGCCGACCGGCCCGACCGAATCGTCGAGTTGGCGGCCAGCGGTTGGGCCATCGCCGCCGCCGCCCGCGCCGATGCGGCGCTGGCAGCCGAGCTCCAACGCCGGCACGGCTGCTCGGCCGAACAGATCACGGCCAAACTCGTGGCCGCGGCCGCCGCCGCCGGCAATCAGCCGGCACGCCGGATCTTTCGCCGCGCCGTGCAAAACTACGGCTGGGGCATCGCGCAAATGATCACGCTCCTCTCGCCCGAGGTCGTGGTCGTCGGCGGCGGTGTGCCGCTGGCCGGCGAAGAACTCTTTTTTGCCCCGCTGCGGGAGGAAATCGATCGCTATGTGTTCCCGCCCTTGCGGGGCACGTTCGCGATCAACGCGGCCGAACTCGGCGAAGAGGTAGTGGTGCACGGAGCCTTGGTCCTGGCCAGCGCCCGGGCCGAAGACGGCCATACCGACGGCCTCTTCCTGCCCTGAAGCATCTGAATGAAACCGCGGAAAACCGGCAGTGGTGCAGGCACGAGTCCCACGCCATTGGCCGACGGTCTCCGCCCGCGGCCACTTTCGCTCTTGTGTCAACGTATTTCGACGCGGCAAGATGCCGCATTTACTTCTACGGCAGCAAACCGCGGGCGACGATGCCGTCAACAACCCGGGCGACGGCAATATCCATCGCCGCGTGCCGCATGGTTTCGCGCCCCGCTCGGCCCGCTCGTATACTTGCTCGAACGTGCTCCGCATGCGGTTGTGAAGACGCTGGTCGACCTCTTCGCGGGTCATCTGGTCGCGCTGCGTTTCCTGGGTGTATTCCAGGTAGGAAACGAACACGCCGCCCGCGTTGCAAAGGATGTCGGGGATGATGAACGTGTTGCGGGCGTTGAGGATTTCGTCGGCCGGCGGCGTCAACGGTGCGTTGGCCCCCTCGGCGATCATCTTCGCCCGAATTCGCCCGGCGTTTTCTTCCGTAATCACCGAGCCGGCCGCGGCCGGAATCAGCACGTCGCAGTCCGCCTCCAGAACCGCATCCAGCGAAACGTCGCTCCCGCCGGCAAACCCCCTCACGCCGCCCGTGGCCTTGACGTGTTCCGCCAGCCGCGGCACGTCGAGCCCGTCGCGGCGGAAAGTGCCGCCGCTGACGTCGGAGACGGCCACCACCGTCGCCCCGCGCTCCGCAATCGACAACGCCGACACCGAGCCGACGTTGCCGAAGCCCTGCACGGCCACGCGCAATTCGGGAACTTGGAGACTCAATCGCTCACAGGCGGCCGCGATGGTGGCCACCACGCCGTTGCCGGTGGCTTCGCGCCGGCCGACGATGCCGCCCAGCACCACCGGTTTGCCGGTCACGAAGCAACCGACCGTAATCGACGTGCCGCTGCTGTAGGAGATGCAGTCGCGGATGTGGCCCATGTCGCGCTCGTTCGTGCCCATGTCGGGGGCGGGCACATAGATTTCCGGCCCGATGTGCCGCCGCACGCCGCGCGTGAACGCCCGGATCAAAATCTCTTTCTTGGTGGCATCGAGTTGCTTGGGATCGCAGCAAATGCCCGCCTTGCCGCCGCCGAAGGGTACGCCCACCAGCGACGTCTTCCAGGTCATCTCCATCGCCAGGCCGGTGACTTCATCCAGGCAAACGGTGGGCGTCATGCGGATGCCGCCCTTAGCCGGCCCGAGAATGTCGTTGTGCCGCACGACGAAAACCTTGGCGTGCAGCGCGCCGCCATCGGGAAACACGGGACGGATCACCGCCCGGATTTGCTCCGAGGGTTCAATGATCCGCCGCGTCATGTCATCGTCCAGTTTCAGCCGCGCCGCGGTCTGTCGGACGTTCCATAGAGCGGTCTGAAGGATACCGCTAGTAGTGGGGGTTTGGTTCTGCATCGGGCCATTATAGCGGGGTGCGAGTTGCGCGAAAAGGTGAAGCGGGCTGGCGAAGACTCGGGTGTCGAAATAGTGGCAAATTCCGACCGAATTCGTCGGTTTGCGACACAAATTTGTCGGTTTGCTGCATAAACTGCGCAATTCTGGTTCTAGTGGGGGGCCTTATTTTGCAGGGAATTTGGAGCAAATGAGAGCAAATGAGAGGAAATGACAGGAAATTTTTGTAGTAAGAGAAAATGGGAGGAAATTGGACGAAATGAGAGCCATTGGCGGACGTAGCGAGTGTGGAAGGCATGGTCGGCGGCTTCGGCTGGAGGCTGTGAATTTTTGCACGATCCGGGAAAGGAAGATGTAGGAAAAGAAGATGTTCCTTTTTTGCATTTTCCTTTCCGCCATCTTCCTTTCATCCGGCCGCCCGTTCGTGTACTTCGCGTTCTTCGTGGATATTCGACCCACATTCTGCAACCGCCTGATAGCCAAGGGTTTATAGCTGTCGTAAACCTATGACAGTCGGCTTCGCCTGAAGGCTGTGAATCTTTTGTAGGGGCTTTGCGGCGCATGGTATCTCCGCTCGGCCGTGAGTGCCAAGTTAAGGAGGTATTGAAGGATGTCCGCTGAAACACGCAAACGATGGGAACACTGATCGACAATTATTAGCCGGCCCGAGAATGTCGTTGTGCCGCACGACGAAAACCTTGGCGTGCAGCGCACCGCCGTCGGGAAACACGGGATGGATCACCGCCCGGATTTGCTCCGAGGGCTCAATGAGCCGCCGCGTGATGTCATCGTCCAGTTTCAGCCGCGCCGCGGTCTGCCGGACATTCCATTGAGCGGTCTGAAGGATACCGCTAGTGGTGGGGTTTGGTTCTGCAACGGACCATTATAGCGGCGTGCGGTTGCCGCCAAAAGGCCGTTTGGAACCCGTCGTGGTTCGGCGGATGTGGCGGGCGCGGCCTTGGCCGGAGACGCGGGAATATTTTTTTCCGGCCAAGTGCTTGCAACAGCGGGGCGGTGTTAGTACAATCGCAGTGTTACGTATTACAACTTCGTATTACGTAACACGTCACTTCCAGCTCCCGCAGCCGCTTCGGTTCGGGACGGGATTTCGATGTCTCTCACACGCTTTGGAGATGCCTCAATGAACTTTGCTTTCACCCACTTGTCGGACCGTGGCCGCGTCCTCGGTCGCGTATCGGCGGCGGCTTCTTGCAGCCTGTCCCGAAAAATTTATCGTCTGCGCCCTGCTGGTATGCATCTTATGGCTGACGCCGTCGGCACACGGACAAATCACCTACACGCCGGTCACGCATTCCGAGCTTCAGGCGGTTTACCCGGACGGTACGACCGCGTGGCCCGTAAGCGGCCCGCCGTATCCCATTCAGTTGACCGGCGTGGTCATCAACAACCCCTCGGACATGTTGAACTACAGCACCGGGTCCGCTAATCCGCAATGGCAGGTCTTTATCGAGGCCGTGGCGCCGGGCGACTTTGGCGGGACCGCCCTTTATATGGGCCAATACGTTCCATGGGATCCGGGGGATCCGAGCGCGAACTTCACGGACGCGCAATGGACGGCCCAGATGAATCGCCTGAATTATCCCCTCGATATCCTCACCGGCCAGCAGGTTACGATGCCGCTTCAGTACGGCGACCTGATCCAGGTGGACGCCAATGCGCCGGGTCTGTTCTACGATGGAAAATACAACATCAACATGCAGCACTCGACGTCATCGGCCCTCGATTTCTCCATCACGATTCTCCAGCGGAACACAACGCCGCCGGTGGCTGACATCACGATGTCCGATCTCAAGGATTCGAACAACAACTACATCTTTGATCCAACCCGGATGACCGGCGACGAGCACTACCAAGGCAGCCTGGTGCATCTCAGCAACCTCACGCTCACCAACCCGGCGGATTGGGGACTGGGGAACACTGTGACTGTGCAACAAGGGAATCTAACGTTTCCACTGGAGCTTGGCCTGGACCCGGCCCTCGCATCGATTAATCCGTACTCGTTGGAGACCACTCCGTTTAGCGTGACGGCTATTCTTGACCAGGAAGGTTCGGATTTCACCGGCGGATATCTCTTGTGGATGACCAACGCCTCCGAGTTGTTAACCGTTCCCGAGCCGGGCAGCCTGGTGTTGCTGGCGGCGGCCGGACTGGCGGGCGCAATGTTTTGGCGACGGCGGACGGGGCAGAAAGCGAGTTCAGCGCCCCCTTTTCCAAGGAGCCACCGCATGACGGAGCGACGCGCCGCTTTCACGCTCGTGGAGCTGTTGGTGGTTGTCGCCATCGTCGGCATTCTGGTCGGGCTATTGCTGCCGGCCGTTCAAATGGCGCGGGAAGCGGCCCGGCGGGGCCAATGCACCAACAACTTGAAGCAAATCGGTTTGGCCTTGCATGGTTATCACGAGGCTCACCGATCATTTCCCGCCGGCAACATCAATCGCACCGCCGGGGATTGCCCGGGGATGGCGGAACCGACCACGTCCTACTCGACGCAATTCGGCAACTGGCTGATTGCCATTTTGCCCCACATCGAGCAGACGGGGCTGTTCGATCAGTACAATCTGCAATACAACAACGAGGCGCCGCAAAATCAAGCGGTGCGGGAGACGGTGGTTGCCGCCTACGTGTGTCCTTCGGACGTTGACACTTCGGTGTTGGGGATGCCGGCCACTGGTCCGGCCGCGGCCGTGGGCGCAACGTATGCTCCCGGCTCATACCGTGCGGTGAGCGGCCGCAGCGACGACGGACTGAACTACCTCGATTCCGAGATGATGTTCAAGTATGACCCGCACTCACGCGGTCCGATCCATACGGTCGGCGTCTGGGGATACGGCGTCGAAAGCATCGACGCCATCCACGACGGCACGTCCAACACTCTGCTGGTGGGCGAATCCACAACGTGGACCGATCGCGGGTATCGTACCTTTTGGGCCTATTCCTACGCTTACTACTCGATGTCCGGCGGCACGGCACAGCCGCGGACCCTGTGGGGCGACTTTGATCGGGCCGTAGCGGCCGGAGGGGCCGGTGGCGTCGACCCTTGCAAACGCGAGTGGGGCAGCTTCCATCCGGGCGGAATCAACTTCCTGCTGTGCGACGGATCGGTCCATTTTTTCAACAAAAGCATCGACATGACTCTGTTCGCCAATCTCTGCACCATCGACGGCGGTGAACTCGTTCAAGTTCCTGATTAACCAAACGTTGTCGCTGTCCTTACAAGGTGATTCCGACCATGTTAAGACTGAGCATCTGCTGCGTGCTATGTGCCGTTGCCGCCGCGTGCCTCGCCCAGGAATTGCCTGGCCGCCTACCATCGCCTCACTACCAAGCGAAACCGTCCGATCCACCCTGGTTGGAACATGTGGTCCAACTCCACGGTCATCTCGGCCCGTGGGTCGTGGCGGGGGCCCGCTTGGGAATGGCCGGCGCACAGGCGGCGGACGCAAAGACCCATTTTGACGTCGATGTCACCTGCGAAGGGCCGTTTGTCAAGCCGCCCCAGTCGTGCTTCCTCGACGGCGTGCAGATCGGCACGGGCGCCACGCCGGGTAAACGCAATCTGCACTATGTCGAGGCAGAGCAGATTATTGTGAAAGTCCGCAACACCCGGACGGGAAAGACGGTTGAAGTCAGGCCGACACAACGACTCCTCGAACTCTTGCTCCCATCGCAATCGCCAACAGCCAAGAAAGCCGCCGACCAGGCGGGCGATGGCAAGGCTGAAGGGCATCATGAGGAGGAACAGGCCGAGCAGACCGCCCGAGACATCGCGGTGATGCCCGACGAAAGAATCCTCGTGATTTCACATCGGTAGGATGGCTCGCCCATCGCCTTGTTCCTTCTTGACAAGCCGGGATTGCCCCGTTACTGTCATGGCGGTATCAGAGTTGGTCTAAGACTTGGGATACACCACTATCACAGGACTCAAAACTATGGGAATGACCGTCACTCTCGACCGAATGATTCACACCAACGCGGTCCACCACGATTTGGGCAAGGAAATCGGGCTGGAGGGTTGCTGTGCGTTTGGCGGCAAGGGCGAAGACCTGAACCCAATCGATCTGGTGGCAATGGGTGTGGCCTCATGCCTTTTGATCGTCATGGCGAAGTCGGCGGAAGGCAGAGGCATTGACCTTTCGGGAACGTGGGCTGAAACCGGCTATGTGCTGGAGGACTACAAAATCGCGTCAATTACCGTCAACATCCACTCGCCCTACGCGCCTTCCGCAGCCGACCGCGAGTTTCTCGAAGAGGAAAGCCACCGTTGTCCCGTCTACTTGGTGGTTAAGAACGGCACGGATGTTCAAGTTGGCTTTACATGGGAGACGAAGGCCACCCCCAAGGCAACTCCGGCGTGTGCTCGGTGCGGGTAAGACCATGCGACGTTGGGATCAGTGTCCGTGTCAAGGGACCACTCTTGCCAAGTTGCTTCAGTTGCAACGGGGAATCGCCGACTTGTGCTCGATGCCGGGACACCGACTGGAGGCGAGAACGATGTGGGGGCCGTCGGACACGGGATTACGTCCGACGAGAACGCTCACCCCGTAAACATTCCGTATCATCTCGGTCGTGAGCACATCCACCGGTGTTCCTGCGGCCACAATCCGTCCCCGGTCCAACAGGACCAATCGGTCGCAATACTCGGCGGCAAGGTTCAGGTCGTGGAATACGGCAACAACCGTCATGCGCGTCTGGCGGTTCAGGTTTCTTATCAGGTTGAGGACGGACAGTTGATGCCCGATATCGAGATGACTTGTTGGTTCATCCAAAAGAAGCACCTGTGGCTCCTGGGCGAGGCACATGGCAATGAACGCCCGTTGGCGTTCGCCTCCACTGATCTCCGTAATTGGCCGATCGGCGATGTGCGAGACATTGGCAAGCTCCATTGCACGTTCGACGATCGCCAAGTCACGTTTCGTCTCGCGGCCAAATCTCGGCAAATGGGGCGACCGTCCCGTGAAGACCATCTCGCGGACAGAGAACGCGGGCGCCCATCCAATCTCCTGCAGCAGATGCGCCACAATCTTGGCGACCTCGCGTCTGCCCATCTCTCGCAGTTTGCGTCCGGCAAGCCAGACCTCTCCTTGTTGGGCAGGGAGCACGCCGCTAATGACCCGCAACAGCGTGGTCTTTCCAGAGCCGTTCGGCCCGATAAGGCCGACGAATTCGCCAGCGGTGATGTTCACGGCGACGTTCTCCAAGACGCGTCTTCCGACATAGCCGGCGCTGATGTTTTCAAGGGATAGCATATCAGTCCCAGTAAGAAGCCTTTCGCCTCCTTAATAACCCCAGAAAGAACGGGCCACCGAGTATTGCGGTAATGACGCCGATCGGCACTTCTCATGGCGCAATGATCGTCCGAGCGGCGCTATCCGCCAATACCAGAAAGGCCGCGCCAGCCAGCGCGGAGGCCGTCACCAGACGACGATGGTCTGGGCCAACGATCAATCGCACTGTATGGGGAACGATCAACCCCACGAAGCCGATCAGCCCGCACGCGGCGACGGTGGCCCCGGTCATCAGAGACGCCAGCAGGAAAAACAGCTTCTTCGTCCATTCAACGTCAAGGCCCAGGTGTGCCGCCGGCTCTTCCCCCAGGGCCATGAGGTTCAAATCCCTGGCAAAAAGTATGCTCGCCGCGAGTCCAGCCGCGACCACAGCCGAGACAATGCGCAGCAACGCCCAATCGAAAACCTGGAGGTTGCCCAGAAGCCACCAGACGATGCCATGCAGCTTCTCCGAAGGTGCGATGGACACCACGAACATGAGAATGCTTCCCAGCACGGCGCTTACAACAACACCCGACAAGAGGAGCATCTGGACAGGGGCGGTTCCGGTGGGTGTTCGGGCCAGAGCGTAGACGAGCAGGATCGTGCCCAGCGCTCCGACGAATGCCGTAGCGGGCAGCGTCCAAGGCGCCGACGGCGCTGAGACCAAGCACGATTGCGAGCGCCGCCCCTAAACCCGATCCAGAGGAAACGCCCAGCACGTAGGGTTCGGCCAACGGGTTACGCAGGATGGCCTGGAAGATTACGCCGGCCACAGAGAGTCCTGCCCCGGCAACCACGCCCAGCGCGGTCCGAGCCAACCGCAGCCGAAAAATGCCTGAGTGCCAAACGTCATCGGTGGGAAGGGGCGAGGCCCCGGCAAAAAGCGAAACCAGGCAGGCGGCAACGAGGGCCAGCGACAAGATGCTATGCACGGCCAAGCTCTTCTTGTCACAGAGATTGGACATCTACTGCCTGCCTTCCAGTTTGTGGAGATGCACGGCCATCGCCTTTGCGCCGTCGATCAGTCGCGGACCCGGACGAAAGAGCAGGTCGGGATGGATGTCGTCGATAACCTGCCTGTTCTTCACCGCGGAAATGTCGGCCCATCCTATGCGCCGGAGAGTTGCACGGCTGCGTCTCCGGGGTGGTCCATCTGGGCGACAATGATGACGTCGGGGTTCCACTCGATTACCTTCTCGGGATTGATGGTTGTGTACGCCTGGGAAATCTCGTGGGCCACGTTGACCCCGCCGGCCCGTACGATCAGGTCGTCCAGGAAGGAGGCGCCGCCCGCGGTCATCAGGGGATGATCCCCTATCTCCACGAAGACCTTGGGGCGTTGTCTCCTCGGTGTGGCGCCGGACTGTGCCGTGACAGATTCGAGTTCGGCCCGCATCCGTGCAACGACGTCTTCGGCCTGCTGGGATCTGTCCACCGCTTCGCCGATCTGCCGGATCGCATCGAACAGTTCCTCGAAATTACGGATTCGGACATCCAGCACCCGGATGCCTGATCGTCGCAGCACATCGGCAACCTCCTTCCGCTCAAGTCCGGCTGCGATCACCAGGTCAGGATTCAGGGCCAGCAGCTTTTCCACGTTCGGCGTGCCGAACCCGCCAACCCGCTCGATGCGTTTTGCCTCGGGCGGATAGTCACAATGGTCCGTCGCACCGACCAGGGAATCCCCCAATGCCAACGCAAAGAGAATCTCCGTCACGCTAGGGGCCAGAGAGACGATCCGCAGCTTGCCACTGGTCGGCCTATCGTGCGCACATCCCGGCTGCACCCGAATATCACGAGACCCGCGGCGACCAAACAGATCACTGAAAGGGTTGTCCATAGAGTCTTTGGCGTATGGTTCATGGAGTTCCCCCCAAAGGCCGCGTTCTTCCCGCATTTGTCGCCCAGATAAGAACTGTCCCTTCCTTCGCCCGGGCCAGCATCGCACGCGCAAAGGAGCGGCCTTGCGAGCAGCACCCTTCTAGCTACGCTCCGCTGTGTCGAGGGCTGCCGACGGGAGACAAAAACGTCGCCTGTAGTCCCAGACTACCCAGGCAATACCAGCACCGCACAGTAGAGCGAGCGTCGAAGGCTCCGGTACGGACGACAACGTCAAGCTGTCCATAGCAAAGTAGGCCGGGGTATTCATGCCCCACTCGCCGGTTTCCGACGAAGTCAGGTCGAATTGAAGTGACTTGACGTCATTGCCGAGGGCCGTCAGAGGGACGTTCGTCCAGTCGGCGACGAAGGTGGTGCCTTTCGCCAGATAGAACTGCACGGGCGTTCCCGTAGACTGGCCGGCGGCATTGAAGGCGCTGATCGTAAGTTTGAACCAGTCGTTAGGGCCGAACGCGTTCTCGAGCCAATCTCCGTTGAGCATGGAAAAGTAGGCGTAGGTCGTGTTGGTGATGCTGGCACTGAGGACCTCGGTGGGCGAGGGCAAAGTGATCGTTGGCGGAGCGAACCCCCCCATGCCGGCCGCGGCCGCATCATAGGCCACGGCATAGGTCGAGCCGGCACCGTTGATTCCGCCACCCGTGGCCGAATAGGCCGCAAACTGATTGGTGGACACCGCCGTTGTCTTGTCGTTGACGTTGGAATACGCCCAGCCAGACCAGAAATAGGTCTCATAGAGGTTAGCAAATGCGGCTCTTCCGCTGGTAAATTGGCCAACGATATCCGGGTCGCCATACGAATCCACTCCGGCCGTACCCTGGGGATCGGGTCCGCTCCAGTAGTAGCCTGTCACGGTGGTGCCGTCCGGGGCGTATTGCGTTTGTACGCCAGGGTTTGAGGCAGACAAGTTCAAGTCGCTGAAGTTGATCGTGTTCCCGCGGGCGTTGCCGCTGAGAGAACCAAGGCCCAGGACCAACGAGGCGAGCAAGGGCAGGCAACGATGATCGAGAATCGTGAAGTGACTCATGTTACGAAACTCCTTGTTGAATGAAACGTTGAGGAAAGCACCAATTCAATACGACGACCCAGGGATCACCTCTCCGCCGTCTCTCGTAGTCAAGGCCGTGAGCGTCTCGGCGGAAACGAAGTCGGTCAAGAAATGGATGGATCCATCGACGAAGAGCGTGTTTGCTCCGCCGGGGTGGCTGCTCGAAATGCCCCACGTGCCTGCGATGCCTTTGCCCGGCCCACGGTCGGTCACGGGCAGGTTGGACCCGTCTGGATAGACGGAATTTGGGGTGTTGTTGTATCCGTTTGGCGAGTTGATCGCGTAGGCGGCCTGGTTATAGTGCGGCCGGCCGTGAATCCACACTCCTCGTCCGAAGTTGACCGTTTCCACGACATGAATGGTCTGGGAGGTCCCATCGAAGAAAGCCGCGATCGGTAACTGCTGGCGTTCAGCGAAGCTGCCGTGGTCCTCCAACTGACCTGAGCTGGGCGCGGCCGTGAAAAGCCGATCAACCCCGTTCATACCGTTGTAGTCGATTACGGCAAACTGCACGGTCGGATCGGCCAGCGGTGGGGAGTGGGGCGCTTTTTCCAGTCCGTAGGTGTGACTCGACGACGGGCAGAGGTAGACCGGGATAATCGTCTCACCTAACGTGACGTTCACGTCTTCGTCGATCGCCAAGTCCATTTTCAGGCTTTCGTACAGAGCCGGTTGGTCAAGGTACGGCAGGATCATCGCGAACGCTCCCGGACGATACGGCCCCGTGCTGAGGAGACTGACCGGGGGGCTCGTCCCGTCCGGGTAGCCCTTCAACGCGGTCCCGACCGGAAAGCACTGCTTCGCCGCATGAAAACCATGAAGCGCCAGCCCGATCTGGTGCAGGTTATTGCAGCAGGTGCTGCGTCTGGCCGACTCGCGCGACGCCTGGATTGCCGGCAGCAACAGGGCGATCAGGATTCCGATGATCGCAATCACGACCAACAGTTCGACGAGCGTAAAAGCCCGCGACCGTGATCGTGGCAGAGGGAAGGCAGCCATGATTGTGATGCGCGCAGCCCGAGCGAGTCGTGGCCGGACCTGCGCGCACGAATCAGCGCACAGACAAGAGGCGGCCCGACAAGCAAGGGATGGCGCAACTACTCCAACGACACCTTTACGGCCTCCGTCCGCGCGGAGAACCGCTGACTTGACGTTGGTAGGTCTTCTGACTTCCGAGTTCAGGAATGCCCGGCCTTCTCACCGTGTTCCCTTGGCGGGAACTATGGCAATGGCCAACAGAAAAGGCTCCCTAATAACACCCGGTTACAGCGACGCGAACCGTCCCGGAATTGCACCGGGTTCCCTGTACGTCGGCCCTTCGAGGTGAAGTGGCCGACCACCAACGCCACGATTGCTGTTTAGAGTAGCGTAACGAATTTAGCTGTCAAGGGGGCTGCTCAGAATTTCAGAAATCGCGGAGATCGACCGCCCACATGCTCAGCCGTTTCTTGGGACTCGCGGCAAACCCCTTGAAGAGACGAAGAGTGGCTACCCGACCGAGCGGAGGTTAGTAGGAAAAAACAACCGTGCCGAGCGGCATCGCGGCAAAAAGTTCGCCCTGGGTAAGGACTTTTGCACCGTCGATCATGTCCCGGTGTTCCAGCTTGACAACGTGCGCAGTGTCCGCAAACCAGCACGCGGCCTCCCATAGCAACGAAATCAGCAAACATCTTCTTGACCGGCGGGAAGTCGGCATATTTGATGTCATCGCCCAAATCCTTTGCCGCGAAAATCGGGGCTTCCACGTTGAGGAACACGACGGTCGGTCTGCCATCCTTGATTGCCGTTTGAGCGAGCCCCAGTGCCATTGAAACGGCGTGCAACTCATTCTTGCCCCGAGTGATGTTGACGAGAATCGGCTGCTTGCTGGAAGTGTTGGCCGTGGCAGACTCGCTTTGCTCTTCCGAAGCCAACTGTCCTTTGTAGCCTGCCGCAGCGATGGCCGCCAGAATTCTCTCCGTCGGCACCTGGGATTCTTCGGCCAGAACAACAGCCCTCCTGTCCTGAAGGGACACCTTGGCCGAACGGACATTGGGAATGCCGGTCAGTGCCGCAGCGATACTGTCGGCACAACCCTGGCAGCTCATTCCCTCGATTGCGAAGTATCGGAGGACGGCAGCATTTGCCTCTCTGCCCTTCTCTTGGACTTCGGTGTGCCTCGGCCCGGCCTTTCCGTCCTCGGCGCGGCTGATGAGCTGGAACGAGAATCCGCCGACCAGAAAAGCCATCGCACCGACAGCCAGGTAGGACACGGCCTTCGACATGATTCCCTCCTTTTTGACGCGGGTCTTGGGATACGCGAACTCGGCATAACGGAATATGATATATCGTACGTTAATGGCCGGTTCCCGGCTACATACCCAACTCCTGATAAACCTCCTCGACCAGGCCGGCGTCGATCTGCTGAAGCTCCTGGCCGGCGCCGGCCACGAGCGCCAGATCGGCCAGTTGGGCGACGCGCCGGGGGATGCCTTGCGAAAGCTCGTGCAGTTTGGCGACCGCCGCCGGCTCGAAGACGGGCGATTCCCGCCCCGCTTGGACCAGCGTGCTGTGGACGAAGTTGCCCGTTTCGTTGCGTTCCCACGGCTCGACGTCGATGCGCAGATCGGCCAGGCTCAGAAGCGGCTCGCCCAGTCTGGCGATCCCCTCCTCGTGGCCGGCCAGAACCAGCGTCAATCGCATTTCGGGCGACATGTCGAATCGGGCCAATCGCGCCACTTGCTGCAATACTTGCCCCTCGGCCTGATCGGCGTCGTCGAGCAACACGACCGCGTCGATCTGCTGATAGCGATACTCGATCAACCGGTCGGCCACCCTCCGCCACAGCGGGCCAATCGATTCGCACGGGTTGAGGCTCACGCCCCACTCCGTGGCCAGCAGCCAGAGCATCTCGGCCGGCCCGACGCCCAACAAGCTGAAGCTCGCCACCGCTGGCCCGCTGCGGCGGAGCTGCTCGGCAAAGACGCTCAGCAGGAGCGATTTGCCGCTCCCGGCGGGACCGATCAGCAGCCCCAACCGACGCTGCTGCTCGACCAAAAAGTGCAGCCGGGCCAAGGCCTCTTCGTGCGTAGGGCTCTGGTAGAAGAATTTCGAATCCAACCGGCCCCGAAACGGGGATTCCCGCAAGCCCCAATGCGTCTGATACATCTTCGCCCACCTCCCGAAACAGTACTTCCCGTATATCCTCTCTTGTCGGTACAATCGAACAGCAAACTTGAATCGACTGGCCCCTTCCTTCCCCATGTCCGAACGCTATTTCGTTGACAAAACGATTTCCGGCGGTCGCGTGGCGCTCAACGGGCCCGAGGCCCATCACCTGATCCACGTCATGCGGGCGGCGCCCGGCCTGAACGTCGTGCTTTTCGACGGCAGCGGCGCCGAGTTTCCCGCCGTCGTCCAGCGCGTCGGCCGGAGCGACGTGGAACTGGCCGTGCTTTCGCGCGAGCTTGTCGACCGCGAATTGCCCTTCGATTTGACTCTTGCAACCGCCTTGCCGAAAGGCGATCGCCAGAAGTGGCTCGTGGAGAAGGCCGTCGAGTTGGGCGTCACGCGCCTCGTGCCGCTAAGAACCCAACGGGCGGTGGCCCAACCGGTCGAGCAGGCGCTCGCTCGGCTGCGACGCGCGGTTATCGAAGCCTCGAAGCAGTGCGGCCGCAACCGGCTGATGCCAATCGACGCGCCCTGATCGTGGCCCGAGTTGGTCCAGGCGTCTGCCGGCACGTCATGCCGCCTGATGGCTCATCCCCAAGGGATTCGCGACGTCGTACAACGGCGGCTGCCCGACAAATTGCCCGAGTGCGTGCTTGTGGCAGTCGGCCCGGAAGGCGGTTTTACCGACGACGAGGCGGCGTTGGCCGTAGCGGCCGGCTGGCATACGGTCGATCTCGGCCCGCGCATCCTGCGCGTGGAAACGGCCGCGCTGCTCTTGGCCGGCATGGTCGCCGAGCGGTGGCCGGGCTGAGTTTCAGCGCCGGCGCTCGTTCGTCTGGAGTTTTCGCGCAGTCTTGGCGAAAAGAGACTGAAATGCGAGGTCGCCGCGAGGCAAGTTCATTTTTCGCAGAAAAGGCTGTGCTTTTCCGGCCCGCAGAAGTTCGAAAACAGCGGACGTCGCGGTGCTCGCGTCCCTTTGTGTTGCATCGCGGACAGCCAGCCAGTATAAGTAAAAGAATCCATCTGGCCCGGCTTTGTATGGGGCGAACGTCAACTCAGGAGATTTTGGGATGAGCAAGCATACGCGCAGAGAGTTTGTCGTCCGCTCGGCAACCGCCGCGGGCGCCTTGGCATTGGGGACAAACCGGTTGTTGGCTCAAGTGGCAGACGCCGGGAAGCCGGCCGACATGACGATCGCCCGCGTGAAGGGCTCGGCCACACTCGACGCCGAGCAGATCAAGGCCGCCGCGGTGGAGGCTCACCAAGAAGGCGATCGAGGGCCTCGGCGGCATGAAGCGATTCGTCGGCAACGGCGCCGTGGTTTGGATCAAGCCGAACATCGCCTGGGAAGGCCCGCCCCAGTTGGCCGCCAACACCAATCCCGAGGTGGTCGCCACGCTCATTCGTCTCTGCCTCGAAGCCGGTGCGAAGAAAGTCAAAGTGGGCGACAACCCCTGCCAGGTCGCCGGCAAGACCTATAAGAGCAGCGGCATCGCCGCGGCTGCCACTGCGGCCGGCGCCGAGGTCCTCTTCCTCGATCCCACTCGTTTCCGCGAGATGGACGTCAAGGGCGAGCGCATCAAGCTGTACCCGGTCTGCCCCGAAATCGTCGAGTGCGACCTGGTCATTAACGTCCCGGTGGCCAAGCATCACCAGTTGTCGAAGATGACCGCCTGCCTGAAGAACTACATGGGCGTGGTCGACAAGCGGCCGACCTTCCACCAGGACATCCCTACCTGCCTGGCCGACATCACGCGGTTCATGAAGCCGCGGCTGTGCGTGCTCGATGCCGTGCGAATCCTGACCGCCCACGGCCCGCGCGGCGGAAAGCTGGAAGACGTCAAGACGCCGTTGACCGTCGCGGCGGGCGTCGACATCGTGGCCCTCGACGCCTTTGCCGCCGAAGTGCTCGGTCATCAGCCGGCCGACGTCGGCTTCGTGGCGAAGGCTGCGGAAGTCGGCCTCGGCAAGATGGACTATCGCTCGCTGGCGTTGCGGGAATTGGCCGTCGCATGAATCCTGAGAAGCCGGCCTTCCACGCCACGCGACTGCGGCGGGCCGTCCAGATCGTCGTGCTCTTTGCATTCTTCGGGCTGGTGCTGTGGAACCGGCTGAGTCCCGGCTCGGAGCCCAGCCCGTTGGTCAAGTCGTTCTTCTTCCTCGATCCGTTGGTGTTGGCGGCCACGTGGCTGGCGGCGCACGCCGTGGTGACGGCCGCGTTGGCGTCGCTGGCCGTCGTTGCCATGACGCTCCTGCTTGGCCGCGTCTTCTGCGGCTGGTTCTGCCCGCTGGGCACGATCCACGCCGTCGCCGGATGGTTCTTCGACCGCTGGGGAAATCGCGGCAAACGCCGCGATCATTGGTCGCCGTGGCAGCGCGGCAAGTACTATGTGCTGGCGGGGCTGCTGGTGATGGCGGCCTTCGGCTGCCATTGGCTGTGCATCTTCGACCCCCTCGTGCTGCTCTACCGCACCACGACGGTCGCCTTGTTGCCGGCAACGCAATGGGCCGTCGAAGAGGGCTCGACCAAAATCTATCAGGTTGATCCCGGCGTGGGCTCGCTGCGGCTCGCCAAAGTGACCGAGCCCGGCTATCGCTTCCTGCACGACAATAACCTCCTCGGAGTCCCCCGGCAAGCTTTCTGGGGCGGCACACTCATCCTGCTGATTTTCATCGCCCTGTTGTTGTTGAACGGCTATCGGCGGCGGTTCTGGTGTCGGTATCTCTGTCCGCTGGGCGCGCTGCTGGGCTTTTTTTCGTGGCGGCCCTTGCTGCGGCGCGCTCTGGATCAGGAGCACTGCAATCAATGCGACCTGTGCACGATGTCCTGCCACGGCGCGGCCGCCGCTTCGCCGGGCGACGGCTGGAAGGCGGCCGAATGCTTTGGCTGCCTGAACTGCACCGATTCGTGCCGCCGTGGCAGCCTGCACTTCCGCTGGAATTGGCCCTGGCGCCGCGCGGCGGGCGAGCGGTCGGTCGATCTTTCCAAGCGGGCCATGTTCGCCTCGGCCGTCGGCGGCGTGGTCGCCCTGGCCATGATGCGATTCACGCCGCAAGGCCGGGGCACGCGGTTCAATCCGCTGCTGATCCGCCCGCCGGGCGCACGCGAGGAACGCGAGTTCCTCCAGCGCTGCACGTCGTGCGGCATGTGCATGAAAATCTGCCCCACCGGCGGACTGCAACCGACGCTGGCCGAAGCCGGCCTGGAAGGCCTCTGGACGCCCCGGCTCGTGCCGCGACTCGGCTATTGCGATTACGACTGCACCCTGTGCGGCCAAGTCTGCCCGACCGACGCCATCGCCCCCTTGACCGTCGAGGCCAAGCACGACGTGCGGATCGGCCTGGCCGCCTTCGACACGACGCGTTGCATTCCCTACGCCTACGGCCGCGACTGCACGGTCTGTGAAGAGCACTGCCCGATTCCCACCAAGGCGATTTACTGCCTGGAGACCGAGATTCTCGACCGGGACGGCAACAAGAAAATCGTCAAGCAGCCGCACGTCGATCCGAATCTCTGCAACGGCTGCGGCATTTGCGAATACGTCTGTCCATTCAAGGACGAGCCGGCCATTCGCGTCACCAGCGCCAACGAGACCCGCAACCCGGGCAACCAGCCGCTCCCGCCAAACGAGAGCAGCAGTCCGTACGGGTAGCGGTGTTGCGGTGTTCGTCGTTGGATGGCCTCGATAGCAAAAGTCATCGGGGCCACCCGCGAGCGCCTATCCACAGGGGCAAACGGGGATTTTGTGCACGCTGATCTCTCGAAAATGGTCGTTTTGGGCCTGCGGACTGCCGGGCCCACCCCGCGCGGGAGGCATTTTGCCTCAAAACGCAACCCGCTGGCGCAAATTCGTTGACGCCCCCCGCCGAAATTTGGAAAATAATACTGCGTTGGGGGCGTGCCCGGCGCCGGTTCCAATTTTGAACAGGGGTAACTGCAATGAGATATGCACTTGTGATGTCGTTCGGTGCTCTCTTGGCGTGCGTTTCGTTCGCCAGTGCCGACATTATGACGTGGAGTTGCGAAGGCGACGCCGCGACCAATTGCGTGGAAACCGGTTGGGTATATGACAGCGCAACCCAGAACCTGACCATCGCGGGGCAACAGTTCTGCGGTCCCGGCCACATGGCGACATGTTTTACGACCGACACGACTGCCGATCCGACGATCACGACCACCAACCAGGTGGCAAATGATACAAGTTTTGCCTGGACCGGCTATAATATCACGCTGACGGTGGACACGCCCGCATCGCAGCCCCTCTCCGCCGGCGCTTCCATTTCCAACGTGATCGTCACCAGCCCCGGCGGCTGGAGCTGGTCGCCCGTCGGCACCGAGCTACTGACGTACAACGGCCTCAATAGCTACAACCAGAACGAATATGTCGGCGTGATCGATCTCCAAGGAGGCCCCGCGGTTGGAAACGGCGGCACGTTGGATTTCAGCTACACGTTGACGTTTGCCGGCGCCACGAGTTACGAGACCATCCAAGCGATGTCTCCCGTGCCCGAGCCGAGCACGCTGGCCCTGCTGGCAAGCGCGCTGCTGGGCCTCTGCGTCGTATGGAATCGGCGACGCGGCTAGGATCGGCCGATCGTTCCCTTGCCGGATAACGCCCCAACGCATGGCCGACGGCCGCTGCATCGTCACGCGCACTCCGCCTCGCCCAGAGCGGGAAACCAACTCTCCGCGTCTCGGAGTTCGCCCCGCTGAATCGGCACATAACCGGGGGCGACGAAGCCCAGCTTCACCCGATCGCCGCGGACTTCGACCACGACGACTTCGATCTCGTTGCCGAGGAATACGCGTTCACCCGGTTTTCGGCTGAGCACCAACATGCGGTCACCTCCTTGTCAACGACGGATGTCAACGACGGATCTTATTGATGTTCAGCGAAATCCAAGTTCCGCCAAGTCCATCATCGCGGCCTGCCAACCATTTCGGGCGGATTCTTCCAGCCACCGCCGCCTCTCGTTCAAATCGCCGGACGCCAGGCCCAATTCGTGCATCGCGGCGACGTGGCCCTCCTCGGCGGCCATTCTCAACCAGCGCTTCCGCTGCGACGCGTCGTCGCACTCGCGGCTCAACAGGTACATGGCCTGGACGTGCCCCTCGTCGGCAGCCATCCTCAGCCAATGCTTCTTCTGCCTGGGATTGCTGCAATTCAGGCCGTAATCGTACATGGCCGGCACATAGCCTTCGCGAGCGGCTTCGCGAAGCCATCGCCCCCGTTCGTGCGGGCCATCGCACCTCAGGGCAAAGGCGTGCATTGCCGGCACGTGACCGACCTCGGCAGCCTGCCGCAGCCACTCTTGGTCGTCCTCAACCGCGGCTTCCAAGCAATTGCTCATTGGGCGCCCTCCTTGTTCACTCCTTAACCTAACCGGGGGCCGTGAGCGGAGAACTAAAAGATCGTTAGAAATGTGCGAGCCGATCAGCATCTTGTGCCACGATGAGCCGTTGGATGGCCCCAAGTGAATGGGATACAATGGTGAGATAAGGTCGCCAGGCGGCGGGTCGATCGAAGGCAAAATATCGGCAGAGAACCACTCCCATGCGGGCCGCGAGCATGAGTTCGAAACACACCCCGGCGCCTCCGGAAATCATCGTTCGCGAAACCGCCTGCAAGACGATTCTCAACCGCAGCGCAACGAGCGATTACTCGCTGAATTGCTACACGGGCTGCGCCCATCGCTGCGCCTATTGCTACGCCCGGTTCATGCAGCGGTTCCATCCGCATCCCGAACCGTGGGGCGCATTTGTTGAACGTGAAGATCAACGCCGTCGAAGTGCTCAAGCGGCAACTGCGCCGCGCAACGCCCGGCGAAGTCTTCGTGAGCAGCGCCTGCGACGCCTGGCAGCCGATCGAGGCCCGCTGCCGACTGACGCGACGCTGCTGCGAACTGCTTTTGGAACGCGGTTTTCAGGTCAACGTGCTTACCAAAAGCGCGCTGATCCTCAAAGACATAGATCTCTTCCGCGGCCGCCAAGCGCGAATCGGCATCACATTGACCACGCTCGACGAGCGTCTCAGATCGCTATGGGAGCCGGGGGCCGCCGGCGTCGAAGACCGCTGCCAGGTGATCGAAGCCGTGCGCCGGGCGGGCCTGAAGACGGCCGTGATGTTCGGCCCCCTCCTGCCTTTCCTTTCCGACACCCAGCCGGCCATCGATGCCCTCATGCGGCGGGCCGCCGACCTGGGCGTCAACCTGATCTGGGTCGATGCGCTGAATCCGCGGCCGCGGGTGTGGCCGGCCGTGGCCGAGTTGTTGCGGGCGGAGTTTCCCGATTTGCTGCCGCGGTATCGCCGGGTTTTGTTCGATGAAACTGCGCGAGCGGAGTATCTCGCCGAGCTTCGCGCCCGCGTCGATCGTGCCGGCCGGCGCAAAGCTGGCCGATCGCGTCGGCGCGTGCATGTGAGTCTCCCCTTCTTGCTCCGATCTACGGCTTCGCTTTCGCCGGCGCTTTCTCGTTTGCCTTCTCCCGTTGGCCGAGTGTCACGTCACCGAGGTCTTTGACCTCGTTCGGCTTGACCGACAGATCGCCCTCGACAAAGTCAACTTGATCAGCACGGTTCACTCGTAAATTACCCCCCTCGATCTTAAGCCGGTAATTGACGCCGGGAAGGAGCGTGTACTCGAAGCGGCCTTGGGCGTCGGTCACACCCAGCCGCAAAGTCTGTCCGAAGTCGCCGGAAGGCAGCAAAATGGCCTCCACGCTCGCTCCGACTACCGGAGTGCCGTCAGGCAAGAGCAAGCGGCCTTTCAGCGTCCCTACCGGCTGCAACTGAATGACGACGGGTTGAGAGCCAGGTTGGTCGGCTTCGATCTGCGTCACCAGCCCCAGTTTCCGCTTCTCGTGATGGAACACCAGCCGTCGCGTCTCTCCTGAAGCCAGGTTCGTGACATCGAAGGTCGGTTCTTCGATGGTGTCTCTTCCGCCTTGTGACGAGGTGGCGCCGTCCACTTGCATACCGCTGATCGGCTTACCGTCTGGATCGACGATCGAGACGCGCACGCTCTTGCCGGAATCCATCTCAAGATCGACCGTGACCGACTCGGCGTCGGCCAGCGGGTTGATTTCCTTCATCACGTTGGGCCACTTAAGACAAGGCTTGATCGGATTTGCGTACGTATCGAACTCCCCTTCTTTGCCGATGCCTTGGATCGCATCCGCTCCAACGCCGTGTTGGTATTGCCGCAGGAGGCTTTCCGACCCGACGATGGCCCGACCGGGCAGCCCGACGAGGCGGTACCTGCCGTCAACGCGGCTTTCGTATCGGTCCTGGTAGCCGTCGGCGTTGAAATTCCCGCCGAATTCCGGCGTTGCCTTGGCGAATGGATTCGAGTGGAACGGCAAGTAATACATCTGAGCGAGAACCGGCTTGCCGGTCGCTTTTTCGGTCACGCGGCCAGTGATCCATATGCCGCGATGCAGTTTGATGTCGGCGGTGATCGGGCCAAGCCCTTCGGGATCGGGTAAGCTCACTAACCGCATCAGGTACGGTTGGTCGTCATTGGGCACAACGATGAGCCGGTTGCCTTTGCCCTTCGGCATTCCGATCAGGCGATAGCGCCCTTCGGCGTCGGTGGTGGTTTTCAGCACGCGGTGCAGGAAGAAGGGATAGTCGGCCAGTTTGCAACTCTGGACGCTGACGCCGCCGAGCGGTGTGCCGTTTTTCGCATCCCGGACGACGCCCACAATCGGGCGTGACGGGGAGGTCGCAACCGTAAACTCCGCACCATAAACCGGCTGTTTGCTCGGTTCCGAACGTCCATATTCGGGTGGGAGGATGACCTGCTCGATCATCTCCATCTTCCGCGTAACAACAGTGATTTCGCGGCGGGCCACCGTTTCACTCTGGAACGTCAACTCCAAATTCCGTTCACGTCCCACGCCGCGGATCTCAAATCGCCCCTGCTGGTCGGTGGTAACTCGTTCGGGAACGCCAATCAACGCCGGTTCGATTTCCTTCGGCGCGAGATTCACGACGACCCACGGCAACTGCCCTTGCTTGATTCCGTCGAGCCACGGCGTGAGATTCTCGTCCTTGGCTGCCCGTATACTGCCATATGTACTGGCATCCGCCACGGCGATTTCCAGGCCGGCGACAGGATTCCCCGCGGCATCCACCACGCGCCCCTTGATGGGCACGTCCGGAACGAGTCGGAGCGTGATGGGACGATCCGGTTGAACGTCCTCGTAGACTACCCACGCTGCCCCGTAACCGGGGGCCAACGCAACGATGTTCGTTTTCCTCCAGATGTTCCGCCACCGCTGATCGAGACTGCTAAGATCGCCATACGGTTGCGTTGTGAACGAAATGGTAAACTCGCCGTTGGCATTGGTCTTCGTCTCCGAAACGGGCAGCTTGCCATCGCGGCCCACGATGGACTCGAGCATAGCCCAGTGGTCCATGCCAGCGCGGACGGTCGCGTCGGCAACGGGCTGTCCCTCCGGCGAGAGCACTGTGCCATGCACGGTAATCTGCTTCGCCTCTTGCGTCGTCGTAGAAACGTCCGCCGGCTGCGACGAGGATTTCTCCGGCGCGGCCTTGGCTTCTTCCCGACCGATGCCGACCAAGCCGACCAAAATGGTCGCCGTCAACGAAGCGACGACGGCAATTCCGACGGCCCGACGACCGGCCGACAACGAAAGCTGCCGTGACAAGTCGAGAATTCGCACGACTCGACGGCCCACCCACGACCGCGGCGAGATCACGCCAACCCCGATCGCCGGCGCGGGACCATATTTCTCGGCAATATCGACCAGTCGCCGGGCATAGCCGGGCCGATCGAAACCAAGGTGCAACACATAGTCGTCGCAGACCTCTTCGGCCGCCACAACCATCCGCCGCACCAACAGCCACACAAGCGGCTGGAAGAACCACAGGGCCGAAGCCACGTGACCCAACAGATTCCAGGCAACGTCATGGCGAGCGAGATGGGCCAATTCGTGAACCAAAACCTCGCGACTAGAAACCTCGCCGTCTTCTTCCGGCAGCAGAATCGCCGCCCGAAACATGCCCAGCAGCAGCGGGCTGGACGAGAAGGGCGTCCGCAACACCCGCGGTGCGCGAATGCCTAGCCGCTCGGCCGACGTCAAGCAGAGCGAAATCGTCGGCGAATCGGCCGGCGAGGCGGTTCGCCGGAGCAACAAGGCCAGTCGCCAGCCGAAAAGCAGGCGGATCGACAGCAGGCCCGTACCCAAAAGCCACGCGGTCGCCAAGCCAAAGACTGCCGCCGATCGCCAATCGAACGAGGACGCTGCTTTCGACGCTAGAAGAGTTGCCGGGGCGGCCTCCCCTGCAATTTCATCATGGGGGTAGGATGCGGCCGCCTGTGATCCGTCGCGGCGATCGACCGGCCGCGGCCAACCCGGCTGGGCATTGCCGGGCACTTTCGCACGGGTCGCGTCGATACGGGCGGCCGCTGTTTCGGACGCCTGATGGCTGTCCGATGTCAACTGAACATACAGGTTCAGATACATTCCTCGCACTCCGGCCGCAGCCAAGAAGAGCGAGACGACGGGGCACGCCAACGCGGTCGCCAACGTCAAACGATAGACCGCCGACTGCACCGCGGCTCCCTTCGACCGAACGGCCCATCCGACCAGCAGTCCGAGCGCAATCAAAACCGTGGATTGAAAGAGCCCATTGGCCCCAAAACGAACGACCGCCTCGGAAAATTGCAGGCACGGCGGAGAAATAGCGGTTGGGAACATGCGGCTAGTGCTCCTTTCCTTGCTGACGGTCGATCAGCTTGCGGATTCGATCCAGCTCTTTGCGTGGAACCCGCTCGTTCTGAAGCAGATACGACACCAATTCGGCGACGGAGCTATCGAACACGCGGTCTACAAGATCGCGGACAGCCCCGCTTCTCACGTTGTCTTCTTGGACCAGCGAATAGAAGACGAAGGTGCGGTCCTCGACATCGTGGGCAACGGCCCCTTTCGCTTCCAGTTTTCGAAGCAGGGTCTGAACCGTGCTGTGGGCGATCGGCTCTGTACGGCCGAGGGCCTCGGTGATTTCCCGAGCATTGGCCCGCCCACGCTGCCAAAGCGCCTGCATGATCTTCAACTGGACACGTCCCAATCGAGGCGCAGCCATGAGTTCAACCTCCTCGAGGAATGATTCACAATGAATACTAAGGTAAATCTACCAAGGTAAACTATTTTTGTCAAGAGGTGTATCGCAGTTTTTTTGTGATCGTTCACGGCCCTAGCAGATGCGGCGCCTCGCCGCGTTGTTGGCTCGATATTCAAGAGTGCCGGAAAGCCGTGGGAAATGAGGTTTCCAACGCCATCGAGCTGCATTTGGGCAGCCGGGCAAGAGCCGCCTGCAAGCCCAACGAGTGCAAATTCAGCATATCATCGCCTCTTGGGTGACGGCGATCCGGTGAGCGGCCCGTTTCCGTCGTCGTCTGGCCCGGGCCTCGCGGCAGCGGAGGGGGCGTTGGACATCAGAACAACCTGGGCAACCGGATTATCGACGGGAAAAATCGGCGTACCGACTGGTATTCTACGCACCCTTTTCTTAGCATGGGGAAATTGGCGTTCGGAGCGTATCCGAGCGGCTTCCAAATAAGAAATACCGGATTAGGACGATTCCTCATGAGAACGCATCCGACCATCGCCCGTTTACTGAAGCTGTTCGTCTGGAGCGGCTTTGTCATGCTGGCCGGCACGGCGCTGACCGGTTTAGCGGAGCGCGCAGTCGCCGCCGCTGAATCTGAATCCCCGACGCCGCCGGCAGCTACGCTCCCATCTGCGAGCGACAAGGCGGTGGAAACACCGATCGACGTCGGCGGCCAAAAACAACTCCTCATCGACAACCACTTGTTTGCCAACGCCAAGAATATTACGTTTCGCATGAACCAACCGGTGAAGATGGGACCTGTCCTCTTGCCGGACAAACCGTGGGAGTCTACGGACATCGGCTTCTGCGTGTCCGTCGTCGAGGATGACGGCCGGTACAAGATGTGGTACCTGGCGCAGACAAGGAAGACAATTTCTTCATCTGCTATGCCTGGAGTAAGGACGGCATCGTATGGGAGAAGCCGAACTTGGGCGTCTTTGATTACCACGGATCGAAGGACAACAATATCGTCCTTCTTTCGGCAACAAAAGACTGGGGCGAGACCACCGTCTTCTTGGACCCCGTGGGGTTGCCCGACGCCCGTTTCAAGACGATCACCCATTTGAACTTGTCTGATCCAAAGAAGGCCGGACTCTTCGTGCATACGTCGCCCGACGGCATCCACTGGAAGATTTCCCATCAACGGGTACTCCCGCTGGGGGCCGATTCGGCGAATCTGGCCTTCTACGATTCGCGGCTGAAGAAGTATGTGGCCTATATCCGGGTATGGTCGCCCGTCCGCAAGGTCGGGCGGATCGAGACCGACGACATCACCAAACCGTGGCCGTTCCAGAAGATCGAGAAGCCCAAGTACATGTGGGGAAAGGACAAGATTCCGGTGGCCAGCTACGAGGTCCCCACCGTATTTGGCTCGGACGAGCACGACCCGCCGGGGTCGGACCATTACGAGGCCGCCTGCGTCCAGTATCCCTGGGCCGACAATGCGTACTTCATGTTTCCTGCGCACTACCGGCACTTCCCGCAACCGCCCATCGGCAAGTACGACAACGACGGGCTGGTGGACATCCAGATGGCCGTGAGCCGCGACGGCATCGCCTGGACGCGCGTGTCGCGAGATCCTTATCTGTCATTGGGCACGGAAGGCGAGATCGACTGCTCGCAAATGCACATGGCCATCGGCATGCTGCGCCGCGGCGGCAAGCTGTTCCAGTATTACACCGGCTACCCCTTCACCCACGGAGCGTGGGATTTTCAACCGCTGCCATCCGGCGGCATCTGTCGAACTGGAGCAGCGACTCGATGGCTTTGTTTCCGCTGACGCCGACCCCGACGGCGGCGAGTTTACCACGCGGCTGCTGGTTTTCTCGGGCGCGCGATTGGTGTTGAACGTCAACGCCGGCGCCATGGGCGCTTGCAAGGTGGAGATCCTCGACCAACAGGGGCAGGTTGTACCAGGATTTTCGTTGGCCGACTGTGACGAGGTGCTTGGCAACCACTTGGAAAAGACGATCCGTTGGAAGGGCAAAACCGATTTGTCGTCGCTCCGCGGCCGTGTCATTAGGCTTCACGTTGTTCTGCGCGCCTCGAAGCTCTTCGCATTCCAGTTTCCCTCTTCCCTATGACAACGGGGACAAGGCGATCGCCCACGCTCGCGGCGAGCGGGATGCGACACCGCCGCGCCGCCGTCCTGAGGCGTGGCCTCGCCCCACTCTGGCGGGCTGATTCGGCGAGCCAGATCGCACACGCCGCCGCCGAAACGACCGGCACCTTGCGGATTGGGCAGGCGCCGACGGCAAATTGTTGATTGGGAAGGCGAATCATGTTACCATCGAACAAGGGGCGAAGAGCCTGGCAATCCCACCCGAAATCGCCCTTTGGCAGCCGTGTGGAGACAAGCCGTCTCGTAAGGGGGAGCGCATGCCATGCTCCACCGGCAGGCCAAGGCAATGTCCGTGGCCTTCCGCGTGCCATTGGCGCGCCGTGACGTGAGTGCGGCGGCCGTTGCCATGCCCCCGGGCCGAACGCTTCAAACGAGTACAAATCGGAGACGGTGCCGTGTTGCAACGCAGATCGGCGGGTCGGCCGGCAAGGCGATCCCCCTGGCGATGGATGACTGGTCGGGCCGCTCTGTCCGGCGGGCTGTTGATGTGCGGGGCGATCTGCCTGACGGGCTGCGCAAAAGATGCTCCCCAGCCGGCCAGCACTGCGCCCGAGGTGACGGTCACCAAGCCGATCGCCCAGCAGGTTACCGACTATTTCGAGTTCCCCGGCTGCACCGAGGCCGTCAGTGAAGTCGAGATTCGCGCCCGCGTCACCGGCTATATCGTCAGTGTGACTTTCGAGGACGGGCAGGAGGTGAAGGCCGGCCAAACGTTGTTCGAGATCGATCCTCGGCCTTACAAAGCCTCGCTGGAGCGCGCCAAGGGCGAGTTGAAACTCCTGGAGGCGACGCGCGAGAAGGCGGTCGTCGATTTGCAGCGTAGCGAGCGGCTTCGACCCTCGGGGGCGGTCAGTCAAGACGAGTATGAGCAACACGTCGCCAAGCTGAAGCAGGCCGAAGCGGGCATCGATTCCGCCAAGGCGGCGGTCACTCAAGCGGAGTTGGACCTGGAGTTTACCACCATCGTCTCGCCCATCGACGGCCGCGTCAGCAAAGCGCGAATCAGGGAAGGAAACCTGGTCCAGTCGGGCGGAAACAACTCCGCCGTGCTGACCACCGTCGTCACCACCAATCCGATTTACGCTTGCTTCAACGTCGACGAGCTCGCGCTGCTGAAATACCAGGAATTGGCGCGCAAGGCGGGTCAGGACCTGCGGCCCAGCCGGCTGAAGGACCTCAAGCTCCCCGTCGAGATCGGACTGGCCAACGAAGAAGGCTTTCCTCACGCGGGGATCATTGACTTCACCGACAACAAGGTCAACCGGACGACGGGGACGCTTCGTGTCCGCGGCGTGTTCGACAACGCCAGCGGATATCTGTCCCCGGGGCTTTTCGTTCGCGTGCGGATACCGTTCGGCACCGTGCATCAGGCCCTAATGGTGACCGAGCGGGCCATCGGCCGCGACCAGCGGCAGAAATACCTGCTGGTGGTAAACAAGGACAACGTCGTGGAATACCGCGAAGTGAAAGTGGGATCGCTGCGGAACGGCTTGCGGGTGATTGAATCGGGCATCGAGGCCGACGACCAGATCGTGGTCAAGGGATTGCAGCGAGCCCGACCCGGCACCACGGTGCAGCCGCACACAGAGAAGACAGGGGTTGCGGCGTCGGCCGCGGCGTCGGCGGTTGTGGAAAGGTCGGAGCAAGTCGGCGGCGGTCAGGCGAAGATGAACTAAGGGACGGCCGCGATGTTTTCTCGCTTCTTCATCGATCGCCCGATTCTCGCTTCGGTGCCGTCGATCATCATAACGCTGCTGGGACTGGTGGCGGTGTTCACGCTGCCGGTGTCGCAATATCCGGAGATCACGCCGCCGACGATCCGCGTTTCGTGCACGTATCCCGGGGCCAGCGCCAGGTCGTGGCCGATACGGTGGCCGCTCCCATCGAGCAGCAGGTCAATGGGGTCGAGGACATGCTGTACATGCTCTCGCAGTGCAGCACCGACGGCACCTATCAACTCACCGTGACCTTCAAGGTCGGCACGAACTTGAACATGGCGCAGGTGCTGGTGCAGAACCGCGTGGCGCTGGCCATGCCCTTGCTCCCCGATGTGGTCAAGCAGATCGGCGTGACTACGATCAAGCGGTCGCCCGACCTGATGATGATCATCAATCTGGTCTCACCCAAGGGGCGGTACGACGAGCTTTACCTTAGCAACTACGCCTTGATCCAGGTGCGCGACGAACTGACGCGGATCGAGGGTGTGGGCGACGCCCTGATCTTCGGCCAGCGCGACTACAGCATGCGAGTTTGGCTCGATCCCGACCGTCTCTCCGCCCGCGACCTCACCACGGGCGACGTGGTCGAGGCGCTGCGGGAGCAGAACGTGCAGGTGGCTGCCGGGCAGATCGGGCAACAACCGGCGGCCAAAGGCGTCAACTTCCAATACGCCATGACCACCCTCGGCCGGCTTTCCGAACCCGAGGAGTTCGCCGACATCATCGTCAAGACCGGCGCCGATGGCCAAATCATCCGTCTGGGCGACGTGGCGAGGGTGGAGTTGGGGGCCAAAAACCAGGACATCGGCGAATACGTGGACGGCGAGCCCGCGGCCGGCATCGGCGTCTTTCAATTGCCCGGCTCCAACGCCCTGGAGACGGCCGCTCGCGTGAAGGCCAAGATGGAGGAGCTAAGCCGGCGCTTCCCCGAGGGGGTGAAATACCACATTTATTACGACACCACCCCCTATATCAGCGAGTCGATCCGCGACGTCTTCAGCACGCTTCGCGACGCCGTGCTGCTGGTGGCCTTGGTGGTGTTGGTGTTCTTGCAGAACTGGCGATCGGCGCTGATTCCGTTGATCGCCGTCCCGGTGGCCATCATCGGCACCTTCGCCGCGATGGCCGTGATGGGGTTCAGCTTGAACACGCTCTCGCTGTTTGGCTTGGTGTTGGCGATCGGGATCGTCGTGGATGACGCGATCGTGGTGGTCGAGGCCACCGAACACCACATCGAACAGGGAATGACGCCGCGAGCCGCCGCCCACCAGGCGATGGCCGAAGTCTCCGGCCCGGTCATCGCCATCGGCCTGGTGCTGGCCTCGGTGTTCGTCCCCTGCGTCTTCATCACGGGAATCACCGGCCGGTTCTTCCGCCAGTTCGCGTTGACCATCGCGGTGTCCACCGTCCTTTCGTGCCTCAACTCGCTGACGCTCAGCCCGGCGCTGTGCGCGATCCTGCTGAAGCAGCGGCACGAGCATCGCGATCCGTTCTCCTGGATTATCAATCTCTTGCTCGGCTGGTTCTTCAAGCTCTTCAACCTGACATTCAACGCATCGAGCACGGCTACGTGCGCGTGGTCAGCAAGCTGTTGCGCATCAGCGCGCTGGTGCTTGTGGTCTACGGTGGACTATTGTACTTGACGGTGTGGAGCTTCGGGCGGATGCCCACCGGCTTCATCCCCGACCAGGACCAGGGGTATCTGTTCGCCGTAATCCAGCTTCCCGATTCGGCTTCCATGGAGCGGACAGAGGCGGCGATGGCCCACGCCGATGACATCATCCGCTCGACGAAGGGGGTTGCCCATACGATCCGCATCTGTGGTATGTCGTTCGTGATGGGGGCCAACGGGTCGCACCTGGGCACGATGTTCGTGACCCTCGATCCGTTCGAGGAGCGCCGGACGCCCGAGTTGGGGGCCAGCGCGCTGGTGGCCACGCTGCAGCGCAAGGTTTCTCAGGAGGTCGAAGAGGCCAAGGTGATCATGGTCGGCCCTCCGCCCGTCCGCGGCCTGGCCGTTGCCGGAGGCTTCCGGATGATGATCGAAGATCGCGGCAACGAAGGTCCGCCAACGCTCCAAGAACAAACCGACAACCTGGTGCGAGAGGGCAACGAGCGAAAGTCGCTGGGCTTGGTGAATCTCAACACGGTCTTTCGGGCCAACACGCCTCAATTGTACGTCAACGTCGATCGGACCAAGTGCAAGACGATGGGCGTGCCGTTAAGCGACGTTTTCGACGCCCTGCAGGTGGAGATGGGCGGACTGTATGTCAACGACTTCAACCAGTTCGGCCGCACGTTCCAGGTGAACGCCCAGGCCGATATCCCCTTTCGCATGAGTCCCGACGACCTACGCCGCCTCTATGTGCGCAACCGCAACGGAGGCATGGTCCCACTGGCCACCGTGGCCAACGTGGAGGACCGCGGCGGGCCGTTCGTGATCAACCGCTACAACATGCACCCCGCCGCCGCCGTCAACGGCGCCTCGGTGCCGGGCATGAGTTCGGGCCAGGTGATTGCGGCCGTCCAACGGCTGGCCGACGAGACCCTTCCTTCCTCGATGGCCTTCGAGTGGACGGAACTGATGTACCTGCAACTGATCGCCGGCAACACCACCGCCTTCGTGTTCGGCGGCGCCGTCGTGCTCGTCTTCCTGGTGCTGGCCGGCCAGTATGAAAGCTGGTCCCTGCCGCTGGCTGTCATCCTGGTGGTGCCGATGTGCATCCTCTGCTCAGTGATCGGAGTAGCCGTCGCGCGGATGGACATCAACGTCTTCACCCAAATCGGTTTTGTCGTGCTGGTGGGATTGGCCAGCAAAAACGCCATTCTGATCGTGGAATTCGCCAAATCGAAGCGGGAATCGGGCATGCCGCGGCACGAGGCCACCCTGGCAGCCTGCAAGCTCCGCCTGCGGCCGATCATGATGACCTCCTTCGCCTTTATTCTCGGCGTGGTGCCGTTGGTGTTCTCCAGCGGGGCGGGCGCCGAAATGCGGCGAACGCTCGGCATTGCCGTGTTCAGCGGCATGTTGGGCGTCACCATGTTCGGCATCTTCTTGACGCCCGTCTTCTTCAACGTCATTCAGTGGTTCGGCGACCGCCGCCAGCGGAAGGGAGAAACGGGGACTGGCACGCTGATGTAAGCGATCAGTGGTTCCCGTTGGCTTTTCTTGGCCGGTGCCGTGCGCGGCGGGGCGATCTGCTTGTCAGTAAGCTCGCCTACCCCCCCTTCCTCGCTTCTCGACCCAGAAGACAGGCAATCTCGGCAAGATGTGTCAATGACGAGCAGCAAACTCTTAGCCACCAATCGGCAGGGCCGAGAATAACGGATATGGTGATTGTACAGGTTTTGCCGGAAGGGGGGGCTGCGTGCACGGTCCTGCCACGGGCGCGGGCATGGCGCCCAATTCCATTCTGCGCTCTGGTGGTAGCCCTTCTCTTGGCGAGTTCAGCAGGCTGCACCAGTTGGCGCGACTATGTGCGGAACGGCTTCAAGGTCGGCCCCAACTATTGCCGGCCGGCCGCCCCGGTGGCTGACCGCTGGATCGACGATGCCGATCCTAACGTGCTCAGCGAGTCGGCCGACGACGCCGCCTGGTGGCAGACGTTTAACGACCCGATTCTCGACTGCCTGGTCCACGCGGCGTATCAGCAGAACCTCACCTTGCGCGTCGCCGGCCTGCGGATACTCGAAGCGCGAGCCCAACGGGCGATTGCCGCCGGCGAGCTATTCCCGCAAACCCAACAAGCCTTCGGCACCTACACGCGGAATGACCTGAGCCGGAACAACGTCAATAATCCCGGGACCAGATTCTACGACGACTGGAACCTCGGCGCGAAACTGGCCTGGGAACTCGACTTTTGGGGCCGGTTCCGTCGGGCCATCGAAGCGGCCGACGCAAACCTCGACGTTTCGATCGAGAACTACGATGACGCCTTGGTCTTGTTGGTATCCGAGGTTGCCCAGCAGTACATCGCCGTTCGCACGGCGGAGCAGCGGCTGGAATATGCGCGAAAGAACGTCGAGGACCAGCGCATCAGCCTCAACCTGGCGGACCTGAAGTTTCGCAACGGCGCCACAACGCGGCTCGATGTAACCCAAGGCCAGTCGATTCTGGCGCAAACGGAATCGATCATCCCCGGTCTGGAAGCCGCCCGGCGGCAGGCAGCCAACCAGATTTGCATCCTGCTGGGCATGCCGCCGCGAAACCTGGACGACATTCTTTGCAGCCCGAGACCGATCCCCTCGGCGCCCCCGCAGGTGGCCTTGGGGATTCCGGCCGATCTCTTGCGCCGGCGCCCGACGTTCGCAGCGCCGAACGCCAGGCTGCCGCGCAGAGCGCCCTGATCGGCGTAGCCACATCCGACTTGTATCCGCAGATTTCAATTACCGGCACCATTTTCTTCGACGCCAACAACTTTGCGGACCTTTTTCAAGGACAGTCGCTGGCCGGCAGCGTGGGCCCTTCGTTCCAATGGAACGTGCTGAACTACGGCCGGCTGGTCTACGCCATCCGCGTCCAAGACGCGAAGTTCCAGGAGTTGGTCGTCCAATACCAGAACACCGTGCTCCAGGCGAACGCCGAAGTAGAGAATGCCGTGGTCGGCTTCTTAAAGGCCCAGCAGACGGTGAAGTACCTTGCCGAAAGCGCCACGGCGGCCCAACAGTCGTTGGAGTTGGTTCGAACCCAATACGACGCCGGCAAGACGGACTTCAATCGCGTGTTGGACGTCGAGCAGTCGTTGAACCAGCAGCAAGACCAGTTGGCGGTGGCGCAGGGAGCTGTGGCCACCAATCTGACGAATGTGTATAAGGCCCTCGGCGGCGGCTGGCAGATTCGGCTCGGCGGCCCCGCGCCGGTGATGGCCCCTGGCGGTCCGGCTGCGGAAACGGTCCCATCCCCGACGCCCAACGCGGCGCCAGCCACAGGCTCGGTCCCGACTCCATCTCCCCCGCCGAGCGTTGCGCCGCCCGCGGCCCCGATCCGGGTGCAGTGACCGTTCAGTGAAAATGGATAAGCGCCGCTTAGCCGGCGGGCTTGCCCGTCGTGCCGTTTGCCGGTCTCCTGCGGCGGGCCGGCAAACATCGAATTCCGCAAACCGCCGTAGTCGGCCGCCACTGCCCCGCTACTGTTGTAGCTGGCCCGACGATCTGATAAACTACTGGATTCCCCGACGGCCCGCGGATAGTCCCTTGTGTCGAGGGGCCGGGCGGATAGGGGTGGTTGGTGCGCGAGTGTGTGACGAGTTGTTTTTATGGTCAACCGTAACCTGATACGAGGGCTGGATCTTAGCGAAGAAGAATGGCAGGTGGAACTGAACGCCGCGCTGGAGGGCGTCGCCGCGGAGGAAATCGCCTGGACGACCCAGGAGATGGAACTGAACAAGATCGTCGAAGGCCGTGTCCTTCGCGTCGAAGGCGACGTCGTGCTGGTCAACGTGGGCTACAAGAGCGAAGGCATCATCTTCCGCAACGAGTGGGAAGAAGGCGAATTGCTCCCTGAGCCGGGCACCAAGGTCAAGGTCCTCATCGAGGACGTGGAAGACATCCACGGCCTGGTGGATGACTCCCGCGGCATGATCACCCTCAGCAAGCGCAAGGCCGAAAAGATCGAGGCCTGGCTGAGGGTGATGGAAACCGTCCACGAAGGGGACGTCGTCACCGGCGTGGCCACGCGAAAGATCAAGGGCGGGTTGCTGGTTGACATCGGCGTGAACGTCTTTTTGCCGGCCAGTCAGGTCGACGTCCGTCGCCCGGCCGACATCGGCGACTATATCGGCCGCGCGATCCAATGCCTCGTGCTGAAAATCGACGAGGCGCGGCGGAACATCGTCGTCAGCCGCCGGGCGCTGATCGAGGCGGAACGGGCGGAAAAGAAGGCCCAACTGCTGGCCGAGCTCGAAGTCGGCCAACGCCGCAAGGGCATCGTGAAGAACATCGCCGAGTTCGGCGCGTTCGTCGACCTCGGCGGCATCGACGGCCTGCTCCACATTACCGACATGAGTTGGGGCCGCATCAATCATCCCAGCGAAATGGTCGCCATCGATCAGGAAATCGAAGTCCAAATCCTGCACATCGACCACGAGAAGGAGAAGATCGCCCTGGGGCTCAAGCAGCGCATGCCCAGCCCCTGGGAAAGCGTCGAGCAAAAGTACCCCGTCGGCGCGCACATCAAGGGCACCGTGGTCAACGTGATGAGCTACGGCGCGTTCGTCAAGCTCGAAGAGGGCATCGAGGGCCTGGTCCACATCAGCGAAATGTCGTGGACCCGGCGCATCAGCCATCCCAGCGAGTTGGTGCAGGTCGACGACGAGATCGAAGTGGTCGTGCTGGGCATCAACAAGGAGAAGCAGGAAATCTCGCTCGGCATCAAGCAGACCCAGGAGAATCCCTGGGATCGCGTGGCCGACCGCTATCCGCTGGGCAGCGCCGTCAAGGGCGTGGTCCGCAACCTCACCAACTACGGCGCCTTCATCGAGATCGAAGAAGGCATCGACGGCCTGCTGCACGTCAGCGACATGTCGTGGACGCGCAAAATCAGCCATCCCAACGAAATGGTCGAGAAGGGCCAGGAGATCGAGTGCCGCGTGCTCTCGGTCGATCAGGACCGCCGCCGCATCGCCCTGGGCCTGAAGCAGATGGTCGATGATCCTTGGGCTACCGACATCCCCGGCAAGTACCAGCCGGGCCAGATCGTCAAGGGCCCGGTCACCAAGATCACCAACTTCGGCGTGTTTATCGGCTTGGAAAACGGCCTGGAAGGCCTTCTGCACATTTCCGAGTTGGCCGACCACAAAGTCGAAAACCCCGAGGATGTGGTCAAGGTCGGAGAGGTGATCGAGGTGAAGGTGTTGCGGGTCGACGCCGAGGAGCGCAAGATCGGCCTGTCGCGCAAACGGGTGGAATGGGCCGAAGAGGCGGAAGCCGAAGGCGGCGGCCACGCCGCCGAGCGCCCAGATACGGCAGAGCTCAAAGGCGGCGTCGGCGACAGCAGCGGTCCGCTGTTTAAGCACCCCGCCGCGCCGGAGCCGCAGGCCGAGGTCGATTCCGCGGAAAAACCGGAAAATCCGGCCGAATAGCCCTTTTTCAAAAGCCGGATGCGCTGGTTAGCAGCGAAAATCCAATGACCCTGCCGCACCACGCGGCCGGGTCGTTTTTTTCGGCACACTCCGGAATTCGACTGCATTCCCCCCAGTTCGTCGCGGCCCCGCTTCTATGCAGAAACTTGTCGGCCACCGTCGATAGTTGTGTGTGAACCGGCACCCAACTCCCGCTCATGGTATTGACCGCGATGAACAAGACGACGCGCCGCCGCGCTTCCCCCTCCGTGCAGTCTCCGCTGGAAACCTACCTCCGCGAGATCAACGAAACGTCGCTGCTCTCGGCCAATGACGAACACGAACTGGCCGTGGCCATCAGCGCCGGCGACGGTCGAGCCCGCGATCGCATGGTCCGCGCCAACCTGCGCCTCGTGGTAAACATCGCCCGCGGTTACACGGGCAAAGGCCTCAGCCTGCAAGACCTCATCGAAGAGGGCAACCTGGGCCTGTTGCGGGCGGTGGAGGGCTTCGATCCGGCCATCGGCACCCGCTTCTCCACCTATGCCAGCTATTGGATCAAGCAGTCGATCAAGCGGGCCCTGATCAACACCGCCAAGACAATCCGCATTCCCGCCTACATGGTCGAGCTGCTCTCGAAATGGCGCCGCGCCAGCGCGCGGCTGACCGAGGAACTCGGCCGCACGCCGACCCCCGAAGAAATTGCCCGCGTGTTGGGATTGCCGCGCAAGAAGCTGCCCATCATCAAGAAAGCCATCCGCATCTACAACCTCACGCCGCAGACCGACCAGACCGAAGCCGGCTGGTCGTTGGGTGAAATGGTGATGGATGAGCGAGCCCGCACGCCCGACGTGGAGATGGTCGAAAGCGACAATCTCACGCACGTCATGCGCCAGTTGGAGACGATGGACTCCCGCGAGGCGACCGTGTTGCGGCTGCGGTTCGGTCTCGACGACAACGAACCGCGCACGTTGAAAGAGATCGGCGAAACACTCGGCCTGACCCGCGAAAGGGTTCGCCAGATCGAAACCGAGGCCCTCAACAAGCTGGCCGAAAGCCTCAACGGCCCGGTGGAGATGGAGGAAGTCTTCGCCGCGGCGAGACCGTAGCGGCACGCTTTGAGCGTGTCAGACTACTAGTCTTTCGCCACGAAGTCGATCACCAGCACCTTGTCGAAATAGGGCCCGGCGACTTTGCCGAATTCCTTGTGGGCCGGATGCGGCAGATAGGCGTCCCGGCCCGCCGTATCCTTGAAGGTCACAAGGAAGCAGTGCGTGAAGCCTTGGCTCTTGTTTTCCGGGCTGATGTTCGGCGCCCCATTCGAGCTCGACGATCTCCGGAATCTTCGCCGGCAGGGCGAGGAAGGCGTCCTCAACCGTTTTGAGCTGCTCGGGCGTCGTGCCATCCTTGAATTTGAACAAGACGACGTGCCGCACCATGCCCAGTCTCGGATTCTTGGCCCCCGCCGCATCGCCGCCCAGGACCGCCACGGCAAGAACACCCGTGGCCGCCGCGGCCGCAATACTTCCGACAAGGAATCGTCTCATCATATTCTCCTCACGCGCACTGGTTGAAAGGTTCCACAAGACCGGAAAATGAAACACCGCGCCTGAGGCGGAAGTCGCCCCGGCGCGGTTTTTGTTGCAGTCAATCGACCGAAACGTTGGGGTGGCGGTTCAACTGCCGCCCCAACAGGCCGGCGCTGCTCGATTCACGTCGCTAGGTGGTCTTTTCAGCCGACCGCTTGGCCGTCCAATCCATGGTCCGCGGCTCTCCGCCGCCGCGGGCGGGCATTTCCACCTTGCCCGTGATGGTGTCGCCGCTCAGCGTGCCCGAGTACTTCGTCGTCATCGTGTTCCCGCCGAACTCACGGGTCACGCTGAACGAGATCTTGCCATCCTTGTAGCTGGCGTCGGCAATGGGCGTTTCCGTGTCGTTGCGGCCGACCATGGCGCCGGTGAGCTTGTCGCCGTCGAGCTTCAGCTTGAGCGTCACTTCACGGCCCTGCCCGCCCCCGCCCTTGCCGCCTTTTCCGCCCCCACCCGTCATGGTCCATTTCCAAGTACCGGTCGGGTCGTCCGCGGCCAGGGCGACGCCGGCCACGGCAACAAATGCCAAAACCAACCCCAATACGGAAAGTCGTCTCATCGCATCACCTCCCATACAAGAAACCTGACAGGCAAGCACATTCGTCTCCGAGACGAGCGGATTCCCGTCCATTTTCACAGCACCTCCCCCGCCTGGCTCATCATTCAATCGTCCACATCGTCAGCGCATCCTTGTCTTTTACGAAAACTCGCTTTCCGGCGACCACGGGATACGCGAACGTAGGGGTCTCGGCAACTTTGATTCGTGCCAACTCGTCGTACTGCTTGTCGTTGGGCTTAAAGGCGATCAACTCGGAATTATCGGGCAAGGCCAAAATGACCGAACCACCGTCAATCATGGCCCCGTAGCCCCTGCCGCGCTTGGTCGCATCGGTCCAGCCGGTCTTGCCGTCCTGGGCATTCAGGCAGAACAAATTACCGCCGCTGGAGACGGCGAACAGCAAACCGCTGTTTAGCACCGGCGAACTGAATTGCACCGCCGGCGACACGCTCCAAAGCTCGCTGGCCGCAAAGCCCTCGCCCTTCTTTTCCACCTTCACGGCCTTCGTGCCGCGCCCCTGGCCGGTGAAATATACGGTTTGCCCGTCAACGATCGGCGTGGCCGCGTTGTAGGCCATTCCCTGCGGAGCAAAAGGCACTTGCCACAGCATTTTGCCATCGGCCGCCGCGACGCCGACAACGCTCTTCTCCGTCATCGCCACGATCTGCTTCGTGCCGTCCACCGTCATCATGACCGGCGACGAGTACGACGGGCCTTCGGCGTCCCACTTCCACTTCAGATCGCCGCTGGCCAGGTCGAAGGCCATCAGCGCGCCCTTGCCCGCCCCGCCCAGATACGCAATCGTCAGCCCGTCGACGATCAACGGCGACATGGCCGTATGGAACTTGGGCGTGACCTTGGGGAACTCGTCTTTGCGCCATTGGTCTTTGCCGTCGGCGGCGATCAGGCAGGCAAGATTACCCCACACGCCGAGGGTGACGATCTTTCCATCGGCCACGGCCGGCGAGCTGCGCGGACCGGCGTGGTCGCGGGAGTCCGGACCAGAGATCATCGGCGCAGCGTACTTGTTCTGCCATACTTCGTTTCCGTCGGCCGCGTTCAGACACAGGGTGACCTCATTGTCGTCCTGCCGCGCGAAGACATACAGTTTGTCGCCGACCAGCGCGGGTGTTGAATCGCCTGCCCCACCGCCTTTGTCCACTTCTTCGTCAGTGTCTTCGGCCACGTTTCGGGAGCGAGGAAGTCGCCCGCCTTTCCATCGCGATGCGGTCCTCGCCACTGCGGCCAGTCTTGCGCGAAGGCGACGCCCGCGCCGATCAGAATCACACCGCCCACAATCACGCCGATCAATCGATTTGCGCTTTTCATGGCAGCTCCAATCCGATTCGGGGGGAACAGAACCTACGCCGATGTGGTCATTCTAGTAATCGCCTTGGGCAAGTCAATATGCGGGGGGGCACCGGAGTATGACGGTTGCAGCACGGACAGGATCAAAGAACTTCCACGAGCGGAAGGAAGGCGGAAACGAAACCGTAATCCCGTGTTGGCCAATACGCGCTCGACCGCCGACTGGGCCATTGGCTCGCGTTTCGATGGGGCAGTCTTCACGATTTCGAAAACACCCACTTGGGCTACTTGGCAATGCCGGGATTCGACGCTCGGGTAGAAGATGGGAAACCACGGTTCCGCGACCATCTTCCTTGCTTCGTGACGACCAACGGGCTTTCCTGCCGGCTAAACGGCTCTCTCATTTTGGCCACAAGAAATTGCCGCGCCCGGCCAGACCGGGCCTTTCGGCCGCGGCAATTTCGCAGCGGTCGGGGATATTCGCACGGGCGTCCAGGCGGCCGGAAAAGTCGCGCTGTAAGTGCTTTTCGAATAAGACTTTAGAACGCCACTTTTCGCCGTGGACCGATTGTGGACCACGCCGCAAATCGTTATACTGGCGCCTTCTGTAACGACGCTTGAAAAGGAGCGCCGCATGGCCGCCTCTTCGGAAGGGGGCCAGTGCTGAGAGGGTTTGGCTTCAGAAAGGAATCGCGGTGTCAACCGACTCGAATCTTCCTCCCGATCTACCCAATCCTGAGGGCGAGCAACCGCCAGAAACACCCCCCGCGGAAGTGGTGTCGATGTCGGCCAAGCGGATGATCGAAATGCCCATCGAGGAGGAGCTCAAGGGCAGCTACCTGATCTATTCGATGAGCGTGATCGTCAGCCGGGCCTTGCCCGACGTGCGCGACGGTTTGAAGCCGTCGCAGCGGCGCATCCTCGTGGCGATGAACGACCTGAACCTCACGCCGGGGGCGGGCCGTGTCAAGTGCGCCAAAATCTCCGGCGATACCAGCGGCAACTACCATCCGCACGGCGAGAGCGTCATCTATCCCACCCTGGTCCGCATGGCCCAGGAGTGGAACATGCGCCACGTGCTGGTCAACAAGCAGGGGAACTTCGGTTCGATCGCCGGCCTGCCGCCCGCGGCCATGCGATACACCGAAGCCCGCATGTCGCCCATCGCCGCGCTGATGATGGACGACATCAAGCTCGACACGGTCGATTTCATCCCCACCTACGACGAGCGGCGGACCGAGCCGGTGGTGCTTCCTTCGAAGTTCCCCAACCTGTTGGTCAACGGGGCCAACGGTATCGCCGTGGGCATGGCGACCTCGATTCCGCCCCACAACCTGGGCGAAATCTGCGACGCCCTGATCCGCGTAATCGACGACCCGGAGGTTTCGATCGACGAGTTGCTGGAGATCGTTCCCGGTCCCGATTTTCCCACCGGCGGCGTGGTCTGCGGCCGGGCGGGCATCCGCCGCGGCTATCACACCGGACGGAGCACGATCGTCGTCCGCGCCGGGCGCACGTCGAAGAGGTCGGCAAGCGGCAGCAGATCGTGATCACCGAAATTCCCTTCCAGCAGGCCCGCGACCGCATCGAAGAACGCATCGCCGCGCTGGTGAACGAGGGCAAAATCCCCGGCATTTCCGGCACCCGCAACGAAAGCGACCTGAAGGAGCCGGTCCGCCTGGTGTGCGAGCTGAAGCGCGATGCCGATCCCGACATCGTCTTGAACCAGCTCTATCAATTCTCGCCGCTGCAAGATAGCTTCTCGTTGATTTTCCTGGCATTGGTGGACGGCAAGCCGCGCGTGCTTTCGTTCAAGGAGTTGTTGCAGGAGTTCGTGCGCCACCGCGAGACGGTGATCCGCCGCCGCACGCAGTTCCTGCTGAGCCGGGCGCGGCAGCGAAAACACACGGTCGAAGGGCTGTTGTTGGCCCATGCCAACATCGACGAGGTGATCCGCGTGATCCGCAGCTCGTCAACGCAGATCGAGGCCAAGGAGCGGCTGATGCAGATTCAAACGCCCGCCGCGCTCTGCGCCGGGCCCTGGGCGACGAGGGTTTTGCCGTGTTCGTCGAAGACCGCGGCACGGCCGAGTTCTACACGCTCACGCCGGTCCAGGCCGACGCCATTCTCCACATGACGCTCGGGCAGTTGGTCAATCTGGAGCAAGAAAAGCTGGCAGGGGAGCACCACAAGCTGCTGGAGGAGATCAACGAGTACCGCCGCATCCTCTCCGACCGCCAGCACATTCTAGACATCGTCCGCGAGGACTGCCGCGAGTTGAAGCGGAAGCACGGCGACGCCCGCCGCACCGAAATCAGCGGCGAGGAGGTGGGTGAGGCTCGACATGGAGGACCTCATCACCGAAGAGACAATGGTCGTCTCCATCAGCGGCAACGGCTATATCAAGCGCACGCCGGCCTCGGTCTATCGGGCCCAGCGCCGCGGCGGCAAGGGCCTGACGGGCGCAAAAACCGAAGACGAAGACCCCATCCAGCACCTCTTCGTGGCCAGCACGCACGCCTACCTGTTGTTCTTCACCAACCGGGGCAAAGTGTATTGGCGCAAGGTGTACGACCTGCCCCAATTGGCCCGCGACGCCCGCGGCCGCGCCGTGGTGAACCTGCTGAACCTGGGCGAGGGCGAGCAGATCACCGACTGCCGCGCGGTACGCGACTTCGACCGGCCCGACCACTTCCTCGTCATGGCCACGGCCCGCGGGCTGGTCAAGAAAACGCCGCTGGAAGCCTACCGGCGGCCGCTGCGGAGCGGCATCATCGCCATCAAGCTTCGCGAGGGAGACGCCTTGGTCAACGTGGTGGTCACCAAGCCGGGCGACGAATTGGTGTTGGCCACCGCCCGCGGCATGGCCATCCGCTTCAAGCAGTCCGACGCCCGCCCGATGGGCCGCAATGCCAGCGGCGTGAAGGGCATCAAGCTCGTGGGCGACGACATGGTGGTGGGCATGGTCGTGGCTGATCCCGAATCCACGCTATTGACCGCCTGCGCCAACGGCTATGGCAAGCGAACGCCCTTCGGACCAAACCTGGAAACCGAGTTCGAGGACGATTTGCCCGACCACGAGGAGCACGAAGACGAAACGTCCGGCGAAGCCGCTCCAGAGGAGCACGGGGAGGGCGAGGAGAGCGAAGACCTCTCGTCGCAGCGGAGCTATCGCACGCAGCGCCGCGGCGGCAAGGGCCTCCGCGACATCAAGACGACGGAGCGCAACGGCCCGGTGGTCGGCATCGTCCACGTTTCCGACGCCGACGAGTTGTTGATGATGACCGCCCGGGGCAAGATCCAGCGCATCGCCGCCAGCGACATCAGCATCATCGGCCGCAACACGCAAGGCGTGAAGATCATGAGTCTCGACGAGGACGACACGTTGGTGGCGGTCAAACGCGTACCGCAGGAAGAGGGCGGCAAGGAGGACGAAGCGTAAGTTGGGAGCCCGGTCGGCACCTTGGCGATCCACGTTGCAACGATCATCGCGTCGCGGCAGGCTGCCCATGAGTTTCTACCGCTATCGCCGCACGTTGCGAAAGGCCCTGCTGGGCGTCTTAGTGCTGCTGCTCTTCGCGGCGGTCGTCTGTCCGGTGGCGATTCGGCTTTCACGGCAGTATCCGGTTGAAGTCCTCATCATCGCCACGGTGTCGGCCATCTGCGGAATGGCCGTGGTGCTCTACATTTGGGAATTGCTCATCCTCGGCTGGATCGTGGACCTCCTGCTGGCGATCGGCATGCCGAAATTCCCGGCCCGGGCGGTGCCGCTGGAGTACGAACTGGTGGGCGACGTGATCGTCGTCGCGCTCCGCGACAATGTGGCCACCATCCTCCAATGCCAGGCGGTGCAGAAGCAACTCAAGGCCCTGATCGACCAGCAACGCTGCGATTTCATTGTCGATTTTCTCACCGCCGGCAAGATTTCGCAAAGATTCCGCGACGTGCTGGTTTACCTGGTGAAGGCCGCGCGCAAGGAGGCGGTGAAACTTGGCAAGCCGTATCGGCCCGTCACGGCGCCCGCGGGCCGACGTTCCGCGTCTTCGACAGCCGGCAGCAGGCGATCGACGAAATGGCAGAACACGAAGGGCACGGCTGGGTGGTTCTCTGTTGCGTGCCCGTGGGGGTCCGGGCAGTTTCCGACCTGGCGTGAGCGGAACGCCAAAAATCATCTGCCGACGACGCGGATCAGCCAGGTCTCAAACCGATTTATCCGCCGACGTGAGAACCGTTTCCACCGTGACGGCCCGGCAATTGGTGCATTCCAGGCAGCGAACGCAATTCATGCCGTCCAATCGCCGCTCGGGCGGCCCGCCGCCCACGCACAAGCTCCGGCACAGTTCGCAATTCTTGCAGAGCTTCTGCTCGAACCGCAGAAAGAGCACGGAAATCTTGTTGAACATCGCGTAGATCGCGCCCAAGGGGCAAAAAATCGTACACCACGGCCGCCACGTGAACAGAATGGCCCCGACGAACACAACGAGAATGATCGTCTTCGTGGCCGTCGGCCAGGTGATCGGCTGGCCCGTGGCCGCCGACTGCGCGATGTTCGGCAGCGCCGCCTCGATCGCGCCCGCCGGACAGAGGCGGCAAACAAACAGCGGGCTATCCTCGCCGAACCAATACGGAATGGCCAGCACCAGCCCGATCAGCATGACGTAGCGAAACCAGCCCATCCATGCCGGCAGCGTCAACTTCGGCGTCGGAATGCGATGGGCCAGGTCTTGAAGAAAGCCGAACGGGCACGCCCAACCGCAGATGAAGCCGCCGAACACCGTGCCCAGCACCAGGAGCGTTCCCAACGCCGTGAAAGGGATCACGTGAATGGCGCTGAAGTTGGCCAACACGCCGATCGGACAAGCGAATGTGGCCAGCGGACACGAATAGCAATGGAACACGGGCGAGCAGACCGTGTGCATACGAAGCATCAGCGGGTCGAGCCAGGCCAGGAGGAAGCCGGCCTGAACCCAATGCCGTTGCCGCGCCAATCGCCGCACCATCGCACCCCACTTGTCCCTGGTCATGGACACCATGACCTCCTTTCACTTCACTCACGTAGGGCACAACGCCGGCCCTTTATCGCCGCTGTAGGTTCGTTTGATTTCGCCGGAGGCCAGCCGCGTGACCCCGCCGAAAGTGATTTCCTGAATCAGCGACGGCTCCGATTCCTGAAGCGTCACGTCTTCGGATCGCTTGACGGTTTTCTTGATGAACGCGGGCGCGGGGCCCATCGGCCCACCGCCCGGAAACGGCGACGCTTCGCCGAAGGGCCGCGGCGGCGGCACCGGCAAGGGCACGTCAATCGTTGTTTCCGTCTCCCGCGTCTGCACGACCGGCGCGGAATGGAACATGGCGCCGTAAATCAGCGACGCCAAGCCGCCGGCAATGACCAGCACCGGCAAGACGGCGCGTCGAATGATGGTTCCCATGGCCGTGCCTCACCAACTCGCGTTCCGGGCGGGAAAAATGGCGGAGGTGAATGGGAATCGAACCCACCCGGGACCCTTGCGGACCCCACACTGATTTTGAAGACCAGGGGCACCACCAGGCACCATTCACCTCCAAAACGCCAACCTACCATAACCCGAAAGCCCCGTCCAGGTTCCACCGTGTTGCCCGCAGCCGCGGCCGATGGATTATGGCGGTTGTAACATAGGACGTTAGTACGGTGTGCCGGTGATGGTCTCCACCATCGCCCAGAAGTTCTCCAATGGCGTGTCGAGTTGCACGTGATGGGTTGGGCCGATAATCAGCCCGCCGTTGTGTCCTATCTGTTTCAGCCGCGCAAGCACTTCGCGCCTTACGTCGTCCGGGCTGCCGAACGGCAGCGTGTGCTGCTCGTCCAGCGAGCCCCAGAAACAGAGACGGTCGCCGTATGTGCGCTTGATCTCCGCCGGGTCCATGCAGGCCGGTTGGATGGGATTCAGCACGTCCAACCCGATCTCGATCAGTTCGGGAATGATCGAGCGAAGGTCTCCGTCGCAGTGATACGCCACTTTGAGTTGTGGATTGATTGCCTTGAGCGTGGCAATGAACTCGGCCATCCGCGGTTTTAGGAAAGTCCGCCAATGCGAAGGCGAAATCATCATGCCGTGTTGGCTGCCCACGTCATCGCCGGTCCAAATCATGTCGACGCCCATCTCCACCAGGCGCTTGGCGGCCGTCAAATGATAGCGGTAAGGAATCTCCAGAATGCGGTGCGCCAGGTCGGGATCCGCAACAAAGTCCATCATCAACTGCGACAGCCCTCGCAACGCCCAGGCCGTCTCAAAGATGGTGGTGACAGTGACGCCCACGATATAGTATTCCGCCCCATGCCGGGCCAGTAGGCGCTGTGCTTCGGCATAGAGTTCAGGCCGGTTTGGGTCGGGCGGTTGATAAGCGTCGATCTTCGTCGCATCGGCCAACGGACGTGAGGCCATCTCGGTGTAGACGCCCGGGCCGAATTTTGTCTGGTAGACACAGGGTCGCCAGCCGACGCCCCATTCATCGGTGTAAGGCCCGCTCTGTTGGTAATAGGAGTTGGCCCAACCGACGGAGGTCAAGAGCATGTCCTCGCCGATCGCCATCTCCAAGTCATAGGTATTTCCACCGCCATGCGGATTATGGTCCGCATCGGCATCGAAGCGCATTTGTTGACGCAGCCGCTTGGCAAATTCGGGCGTAAAACTGATTTGCATGGGGCAACGATCCGGCGTCTCGTGATGGAGCGCCGTCAGGACACGCTGGCGATGATTCATGACTTTCTCTTTTCGCTTTTCCTTGTTTTCTGTTTCGCCCGCCGCGCCATGGCCAGCATAAACCCGCTGAAAACCAACAGCACGCATCCCCAGCCGAGGTTCACGTTGGCGCCCAGCGAATGGACCCGGTAGATATTCGGATCCGAAACAAGCCCAAAGATTGCCAGGATCGATCCCAGAATCGCGAACATTCCACCGATGGGATAGCGAATGTTGACCATACTAAACTCCGCTTACCAGAACATGATGTTGAGGATAATGGTGACCGTCAGCATGACGGCGGCGAGTGTCTCGGGCCTGGCATACCATGCCAGGTGATCGTCGTTGTCGAATCGTGCCGTGAGCGAGTAGACCAGCCCTCGCAACTCGTCATCCGACTTCTTGCGGACCGTCGCCAGCGAAATCACGATCGTCACGATGAAGCACGTGGTCCACGAGTAGATCGCCATCCAGAAGTTCTGCGCCATGTCGCTGCCGTAGGCGTGCCATGGTTGGGCGACGAGCCAGTGGCCCGACGGTCCGGTTACGGCCGTATGAAGGGCGGAGGCCGAAGTGCCCGCCAGCAGGCCGAAGAACGCCCCGTGGCCCGTCGTCCGCTTCCAGAACATTCCCAGCAGAAATGTGGCGAACAGCGGCGCATTGACGAAGCCGAATACCAGTTGGATGAAGTCCATAATGTTATTGAAGCGGGTGGCCGCATAGGCCGCGGCAATACTGAACCCGATGCCGAAGATCGTGGCCATCCGTCCCATCCAGAGGTAATGATTATCGCTTCGCTTGCGGGCGATGTAGCTCTGGTAGATGTCGTAGGTCCAAACGGTGTTAAAGGCGGTTACATTGCCGGCCATGCCGGACATAAATGACGCCATCAACGCCGTGAGCCCCAGGCCGAGCAGTCCGGTAGGAAAGTACTGAACAAGCATCATCGGGATCGCCAGATCGTAGTCCAGTTCGACCTGGCCGCTTCGGTCGGCCTTCACGCGGCGCACGGTCTTTGCGACCCCGTTGACGGTCTCGGTCGCTTCTTCGAGTTTGGGGGGAATCAGCCCGACATAGGGCGATGCGACCCCTGCGTCAACCGTTGCGCCGGCCGTCGGCCGGCCGGTCGTATCGAAAACGCCTTCGTGCGGTGCGGCCACCAAGGCGATCATGCCCGGCACGATCACGATGAAGGGAATGAGAATTTTCGGGATCGTGGCGATGACAGGCGTCCGCCGGGCGGCCGATATCGACTCGGCCGCCATCGCCCGCTGCACTACCAGGAAATCAGTGCACCAATAACCGAATGCCAATACGAAGCCCAGGCCTACCACCATTCCGAACCATTCGACGTGCATGGGGTTGCCGGCCTCGGATCCCATATTGGCCCAGACGCTGGTCCACGCCCCCGGCGGATAGTGTTCGGGGCCTGTCTGGGCCACTATGGCCAGTTTGGCCTTGAGCCCCGCCCAGCCGCCGATGTCGCAAAGACCGAGAATCGCCAAGGGCAAGAAACCGAGGACAACCAGGAAGAATTGCAGCACCTCATTATAAATGGCCGACGTCAATCCGCCCAGGAAAATGTAGATCAGCACGATGGTGGCCGAGACCCAAATGCAGACGTTGAAGTCCCAACTCAGCAGCGTCTGCATCAGCTTCGCCAAAGCGTACATGGAGATCCCGGACTGAAAGATGGTCATCACGGCGAAGGAGATGGCATTGAATCCGCGGGTTTTTTCGTCGAAGCGAAGCTTCAGGTATTCGGGCACCGATCGGGCCTTGGACCCGTAATAAAACGGCATCATATACAGGCCGACGAACACCATCGCCGCCACGGCGCCGATCCAATAGAACTGGCATGTCATCATGCCATACTTGGCGCCGCAGGCCCCCATGCCGATCACTTCGTTCGCTCCAAGATTGGCTGAAACGAATGCCAACGCCGTGATCCACGCGGGAATGGAACGCCCCGACAGGAAGAAATCCGTGCTCGTTCTTGTGTATCGCTTCAGCGCGAACCCGACGCCCAATACGAACACGACATACACCGCCAGCATGACATAATCGACCGAGCCGAGACGAACGGACTCCATACATGATTCCTCAGGCTGAGCCCCGGCTATCGAGGCGCTGCTTCTCGGACCTTCTGTTTGCCATGACGCCATTGGTTGGGCGGCACGGCGGTTTTTGCCTTGAAAAGCTTCGAGAAGTGGTAAACATTCTGGAACCCCAGGACTTTGGCAATTTGCTTGATCGAAACATCGGACTCTCGCAGCATCATCTTTGCGCGGCCGATCTTCAGTTGCAGATGATATTGATAAGGAGAGAGGCCCGTATGTTCCTTGAACACTCGTCGCAAATGGCCGGCGCTTACCCCAAGAGCAACCGCCAAATCCTCGATGACGGGCAACGCTTCCGTCTGTTCTTCAATCGCCGCCTTGCAGCGGCGCACCAAATCGTATCTGTGAGCGCCGGTCCGCAGGTTTTGTTGCGCAGCCAGCACGGTGGCAATGATCTTCAGAGTCTCGGCAGCGATGATGTGTTGGAATCCGACGGTCTCCCAACGGAGACGGTATAAGATGGCGTTGAACGAGTGGATGATGTTGTCATCCACCCCGGTATTGATCAGGGGCGCTTCCGGCGTAATAAAGCCGTTTCGTTGCAGCCGTTCGGCCTGCTCGCCGTGAAACGTGACCCAGTACTCGCGCCATCGGCTGTTTTTGTCGGGTCGATAGCGATGCCAGACCTCCGGAAAGAGCAACATCGCGGTGCCCTCGCCGAAGGTCATCCGGCCGGTCAACCTCGATTCGAACTCGCCGGCGCCTTCAGAAATATAAACGATGGCGTATTCGTAGAATGTCCGGCCATTTTGCCAGTGGAACACATGCGACTGCGGATGAAGATGCCGTCTTGGAGGGTAAAGACCGCCGGGCGGCACATCGCGGCAACCAGCTCCGGTGACATAAAGCCCCCACTGCCGATTTCGATCACCGACCGCCAGATACCGATAGAACCCATCCGTTTTAGACATGACGTGGCCAGATGGAAATTCGCCCGCGTTTGACATCGTCGCCTTGGATGAGAACAACTGCAAAGACCACATCATACCAATGTGCGTATTTTTATGTCAATTCCCCTGTATAATTGAGAGACGCAACTAGGGCAAGACACCCGCCGTCCGTGCGGGCTCCATGCGATGCCGTGGATATTCGGAATGGATAACAATGGTTCGTTCTGGCTATTTTTCTTCCCGCGCCATCGATATTAGGATGTGATACACTGTGCGGAGGTGGGCGGTCCATCTTCGTGGCGCGGCATCCACCCTTTCGTGTGACTTCAACGCAAATACGCTCATGACAGGTCGATTCATCGCATTGCACGTGGCGTGCGCCTGTTCGCTGCTGACCATGACCGAGGCGGCGCGTGGTGAGAACAAGCCGGGATCGCCGCCGCCGGTCGTCCAGAGACTTCAGCAGTGGCTACATGGACCCGCGCGGATCGAAGTTCGCAATGAGGCCAACGGCGTGGCGGCCGCTTTTGAACCGAAATTGACGCCGGCGTCTGCCGATGCTTCGCCTTCCCGGCATACGCTCGACGCATTGGGGCTCTCGGTTGCCGAAGAGTTTCTTCCGACCGAGCGCGGGATGGCCTGGGATCTGAAGTTCTCTGGAGACGGACCGCGTGCAGGGCATCAAGTGACCATCGAGTTGCCGATGTTGGCCAAAGGGCAGCAGATCTTCACGCCCACCGAGCGGGGCGTGATGGATCTGGCGGCCAATCCGACCTTCACGCCGGTGGCCTATGCGCACATGGGTTCTCACGACCAGCGGTGCTATGTGTTGCCGCTGGTGTCGGTGTTCGATCCCAAGGCCGACACGGCGGTGACCATCGCGTTGCCGGCGGATGCGAACACGCCGGAGCTGCAAATCGATTGGCAGAATATGAAGACGCTTCGGCTGCGGTTGGGACATCGAGGGATGGGTGGCGGAAAGCCGTGCTCGATTCGGCTGCTCTTGTATACGCATCCGGCCGATTATCGCGCGGCCATCGGGCTGTACAGCGACGATTTTCCCCGCTATTTTCGCCCGGCGCTGCCGCGTGGGCCCTACGAGGGCTGTTTTTGGTATCACCACATCCAGAACCATCCCGATTTCGAGGAGATGGCCCGACAGGATGTGCGTTACATCTGGAGCAGTTTTTGGTTCACGCACATTGGCCAATACTTGCCCGACGCGCGGGAATGGACCCCCTTCACCTACGCCACGATATTTTTTCTCAAACAGCGCATGAGCGATGACCGGATCAACGCCTTCATCCGCGAGATGCACGAGCACAAGATCGGGGTATTTGCGTACTTCAACGTGACGGAATACGGCGGGACGGGCGGAGAAAGCGGAAAGACGGAAGAGGCAGACCGCATCCTGCGCGAGCAATTTGCCGACGCCCTGATCAAGGATGCCAAGGGCAAGCCGATTCGGACTTGGGGTGACGCGATGGCGATGAATGCCCGCCGCGACTGTTCGCTCTTTCCCTTCCTGGCGGAACAGCTTCGCCGGCACGTTACGCGGCTGCCGGAACTCGATGGATTCACCATCGACCGGCTCGATTGGGGCAGCAAGATCGACTATGGCCACGACGACGGAGAGACAATGATCGGCGACCGGCCGGTGCAAAACATGGCCGGTCCGGTGGCGGAGGGCGTCGCGGAGGTGTGCCGCCAGGCGCACGCCGTCGGCTGGCGGGTGTACACGAATCACGCCTGGCGAATCGAGGTGCTTCGCGACAACGACGGCTACTGCTATGAGAGCGACCACGTGCGCGGGCTGAATTATATCTCGGCGCTGCGGCCCGTATCGGCATGGAACCTCCAGAAGCCGTACAAGGCGAACCTCTTGCAGTTCGAGGGGCAATTGAAACGGTGCTTGCAATTCGCCGTGTTTCCGCACATGATCGCCCACGAGTTCAAAATCTCGCAACAGGCTACCAATGCCAACGCGGCCGACCTGTTGGAACTGTACGCGCCGTTGTTTTCCACGCTCGACGGCAAGGAGCAAGTGCTGCTGCCGCATTGTGTTAGCGTATCGGGAGCCAATGACGTCAACCTGTTTGTAAATCGAGCGGGCAACTATGTTGCGCCGGTCACGTCGCGCGTGCGATTCTTGTCGCGTCGCACGGCGGCCGTCGAGTCGATCGCGCTGCGGCTGCACGTACCGGACGCCGGCGAGCTGGCGTGGGCTTACGTTATTTCGGCCGATGGTCCGCCGTACTGGGCGGCAGTGCAGCATGCTTCCGACACCGCGGAAATCACGGTCGAGCGGCACGGCACCTCGTCGATGGTAGTGGTGGGAAAAGGGGCACGGCCTTCGCTGCCTTCGATCGACGTCAACCGGCTACAGGGCGTGCGGGATCGACTATTTCCAGTGCCTGATTCGACGGCTGCCAGTGCCGGACCCCGGCCCGCCCTCGACGGCATTCAGTCGGCCACGCTGGTGCTGGAGGGCGTGAATCTCGGTGAATCGGGCACGCTCTCGGCTCTGGTCGACGGCAAGCCGCTGGGGGTTCTTCACAGCGGCGTCAACAGCTTTCCCCTGGAACTCGCCAAGGAAAAGCAATTGCCGGCCGATCCGCCGCGCATTCATGTGGTCGCCGGTGACGAAGGAACATGGTTTCTGCCCGAGCGGGCAAGGCTGTTGATCGCCCAGGCGAGCGGGAAACGCTATTGCGTCGCCGCATGGACAGCCGAGCAGGGCGCCCTGTCGGCCGACGGCGTCAACGCGATGATATTGCCGCTTGCCTGGCGGCCGATCCAAAAGGTTCCGCTTGTGACCGAAGAGGAGAAGAAGTAGAGTTTTCCATGGTACGTTTCACCGCGCCGCGTTGCGGATAGTCAAAGGAGAACTGACGGTGAGAAGCAAAACCACGGGATCTCGATTGTTGTTGGCGGTGTCTTTGCTGGTCGCCGCCGCCGGCGCACTGCCGGCGACCGTTCGCGCCGAAACCCGCACCGCCGCCGCGCTCACGCCGGAAGCTGTCTGGGATGCGATCAACGCGGCCCAGGACGGCGACGTCGTACAACTTCCCGAGGGGACGGCCGTGTGGAAGCACGGTTGGAACTCCAAGCATGGGGCGAAGATGAAAGCGATCACCATCCAGGGCGCCGGCATCGACAAGACGATCATTCGCACGGATACCACCACGGCCGGTGGCGACAAGGCATTCGTGGTCAATGGAGTAGAGGGAAAACCCTTCCGGATCACGGGGATTACCTTCGACGGAACCGGGTTCGCCACCCCGGGGACGTGGGCCGGCGAGGTCGTCATCACCGGCAACTGCAAGAACTTCCGCGTTGACCACTGCAAGTTCCTCAATATGGATCAGATGATGACGATCAATGGAGACACCTATGGCCTGGTCGACCACTGCTACTTTCACGCCCTGGAGAAGAAGGGCGGCCTGGCCCAGACGATCTACTGCCAGGGACCCGGCAAGATCGCCTTCACCAGGCCGCTGACGCTCGGCACCGCCCAAGCGGTGTACTTCGAGGACAATGAGGCTCACTTCAGTCCGGAGGTCGTCAACGCGACCGGCAACAACCCGTGGATCGTGCCGTACAGCGGCGCCCGGGTCGTCATCCGGCACAACAAGATCATCAATAGCCAACTGGAAATCTACAGGGTCCGCCCGGGCGCGTATGGATCCCAGAGCGCCGAGATCTATGACAACACGTTCTCCGCGGAGGGCCTGAAGATGGGGCGGCCCCAGGGCTTCATCTTCATCGCCGGCGGCGTAGCCTTGGTGTTCAACAACACGGTCACGGGAACGACCTACAACACCCGCACCATCCAAGTCAGTCACGAAAGATCGTTCCAGCCCATCGGCGAGTTTGGCATCTGCGACGGCAAGAACCCCATTGACGGCAATCAGATTCCTGCCGGCCAGGAAGGGGCGGGCTATCCGTGCTTCGGCCAACCGGGTCGGGCAACCGATGCCGACGGAGACGGCGTGTTCGAACCGTCGCCCTGCTACGCCTGGAACAACACGTTCAACGGGGCGAAGCTCAACATGGTGCTCCGCCCTTGGGCCGACCCGAAACAGACGGCCCTCCAGGCGGCGCACGTCAAGGAAGGGCGGGATTTCTTCAACGAGGAGCCTAAGCCCGAGTACTACAAGCCCTACGTCTATCCGCACCCGCTGCAAAGCGAGAACTGACGGGGACTGGCTCGTTTTTCGGCCCTTCCAGGCGGAAAATGTGCCTGTCCCCTTGCCGGCCAGCTATTTCCCGCGCAGGTGCTTGTCGAGGAATTCCAGGGCCACCGGCACCAGCGCCGGCTGGTCCACGGCGTTGTGCTCGCCGCCGTCGATCAAGAACAGCGTGGCGTCGGCGCCCGCCGCTTTCAGCGCGTCGTAGAACGCCGTGGCATGCACCAGCGGCACCATCGTATCGGCCGTGCCGTGCACGATCAGAATCGGCGGGGCGTCCTTGGTGACCATCGCAACGGGCGATGCCTGCCGATACACTTCGGGCATTTCGCGCGCCCTGCCGCCAAACAGGTACCCGATGCTGCCGCCCCACAGAAGGCGGAGGTCGGTCGGGCCGGTGTAGTCGACGCAGCACGCCACACGCGACGACTGGCCGGGCGATCCGCAGCCGCCTTCCAGCTCGGGCACGTCGCCGGTGACGGCCACCTCGGCGGCCAGGTGCCCGCCCGACGAGGCGCCCCAGACGGCGATCCGCTCGGGATCGATGTTCAGCCGCTGCGCGTTGGCCTTCAACCAGCGGATGGCCGCCTTGCAGTCGTTGATTTGGGCCGGCCAAAGCGCCTCTTTGGCAAGGCGATAGCCCACGGTTACGCAAAAATAGTTGCCCGTGGCCGCCACCGGCACCAGTCCGCCGATGCCGGTCAATTTGTCCCACTTGTTCCAGCCGCCGCCGTGGAAATAGGCCACCACCGGCAGCGGACCGGCGGCCGGTGCTTTGGGCCGGACGATATCGAGCAGCAGCGACCGATCGCCCGCCTTGCCATATTCCACGTCGCGCTCGATGATCACTTTTTGCCGCAAGTTCGGCTTGGGCGGCTCGGGCACCGCAATCCCGCGGAGATGCTGGTCGAAAAAGGCCTGCACCGCCGGCTCGATTTCCTTGTTGAACGGGCTGTTATGCTCGCCGCCCTCGATGCGGATCATTTGCGCCGGCACGCCCGCCACCCCTAGGGCAACCTGAAAACGCTCGGCCTGGATCAACGGCACGTCGGGATCCTTGGTGCCGTGAACGATCAGAAACGGCGGGTTGTCCTTCTTGATGCAGGCGATCGGCGACGCTGCCTTAGCCGCCTCCGCCGCCTCTTCCACCGGCTTGCCGAACAGGTGCTTCAGATGGCCCGCGTCCGGCAGCGTGCGCATGTCGCTGGGACCGCAGAAATCGACCACGCAGGCCACGCGGCTCGACTCGCCGGGCGAGCCGCAGTCGCCTTCCAGTTCTTTCAGGTCGCCGGTGGTGCCCAGCATATTGGCCAGTTGTCCGCCCGCCGAAGCACCCACACGCCGATCCGCTGCGGGTCGATGTTGTACTGCTTGGCGTTGGCCTTCAACCAGCGGATGGCCACCTTGCAGTCGTAAAGTTGGGCCGGCCACAGGGCCTCGCCGGTGAGCCGGTATCCGATGCTCGCGCCGATGTAATTGCCCGAGGCCACATACGGCGGCACGTGCCGCTGGGCATCGCTCTTGTCGCGCTTCGCCCAACCGCCGCCGTGGATGAACACGATCACCGGCAAGGGCGTCTCGTGCGGCTGCTTGGGCAGGAACAGGTCGAGTTTCAACGAACGCTCCCCCGCTCTGCCATACTCGACGTCGCGCTGGAGAATCACGTTTTCCGGCAGCGGCGGAATGGGCGCCTCGGCGGCAAACGCGCCGGTGACCGCAATCATGGCACACAACAGGGCTGGCAACAGCGCAGGGCGGAAATCACGGCGGGCTCCTTTCAAGGTGGGACGTTCGAGCGGGACTGGCGGCAAAACGGCAAAGGCTGGATGCGAGATCGCCCTCGCCCCGGCCCTTTCCCGGCGGAAGAGGGGACCGCGGAGGCAGGCTCTCACAACCCGAGAGTCTAGCCGTGCGGCGGCTGCAAGTCAAATCTCGGCTGCGTGTACCGGGTCAACAGGCTCGATGCACTACCGGCTGGCATACCATTTGACCAACCCGAGCACCACAGCGATAACCACCCCCAACAACAACCATTCATAGGTAGACATAGGCGACGATCCTCGCTTTCGTTCCATTTTACCCATCGTGTGGGGCTACACAATCTCCTCCTTCCGCCTTCGTCCTTTGCCAGCCAAGACTCCGGGACGATCCTGCTAGCGGCGGCTCGGCGCCTTTGACTATAATTCCCTACGGCCACGCCCATGCGGAGTAAAATAGCCTTGCCCTTCACTTCAAACACAGGAGTCAACAAATGCAAAAACGCAGACTTGGAAAAAGCGACCTGGAAGTTTCGGCCCTAGGCCTCGGCTGCATGGGGATGAGCTTTTCCTACGGCCCGCCCAAGGACATACGGGAGATGACCTCTCTTCTCCACGCCGCCGTCGCGCGCGGCATCACCTTCTTTGATACGGCCGAGGTCTACGGCCCGTTCTTGAACGAAGAGCTTGTGGGCGAAGCCCTCGCCCCCTTCCGTGGCCAAGTGGTGATCGCCACCAAGTTCGGGTTCGACCTCAATCCTGATTTCGATCCCCGTGCGATGAAGGGCGCGCCGGGCCTTAACAGCCGGCCGGAGCACATCAAGCAGGCCGTCGAGGGCTCGCTCAAGCGGCTCAAGGTCGAGACGATCGACCTGCTCTATCAGCACCGGGTCGATCCGGCCGTGCCGATCGAAGATGTCGCCGGTGCGGTCAAGGAACTGATTCAAGCGGGAAAGGCCAGGCACTTCGGCCTTTCGGAAGCCGGCCCGCAAACGATCCGTCGCGCACACGCCGTCCAGCCGCTTACGGCTCTCCAGAGCGAATACTCGCTGTGGACGAGAGCCCCAGAGGAGGAAGTGATACCGACCCTTGAGGAACTCGGCATCGGCTTTGTCCCCTACAGCCCTCTAGGCAAGGGCTTCCTCACGGGCAAGATGGACGAGAACACGAAGTTTGACAAGTCCGACTTCCGCAGCATCCTCCCCCGCTTCACGCCGGAGGCCCTCAAGGCGAATCAGGCCCTGACGGAACTGCTCGGCAGGATCGCCCAGCGCAAGAAGGCAACGCCGGCCCAGATCGCGCTCGCCTGGTTGTTGGCCCAGAAGCCCTGGATTGTTCCCATTCCGGGCACCACAAAGCTGCATCGCTTGGACGAGAACATGGGGGCGGTTTCCATCGAACTCACACCCGACGATCTCCGCGAGATCGACGGGGCCGCCTCGAAAATCAAGGTGCAAGGCGACTCGGTACCCGGAAGCATGGAGCGAATGACCGGTCGCTAATCGGCCGCTATCCACTCGGCCGCGATCGTCACGGAAGGCGGTAGACTTCCAGCCCTGCCTCCCGAAACTTGGCCGGCAGGCTGCGGATCGCGCCCACGTCGTATTCCCGAATCTCCGGCGAGAGTTGATCCCATGGCACCAGGTAGGGCGACAGCTTCTTGGCGACATCCTTGGTTTCGGCATAGCGCCACCCGAGCAGCAGCCGTTCGACATTCCAGCGGCCGTGCTCCATCTCGCCCAGTTGGTTCAACCGATCCGCCCCCAAGATGCTCTCCATATCGAGCGGCGGATTGGCCGGATCGGAGATCGGACGGATACCGAGCCCCGCGGTGCCGAGAATATTGGCGGCGTAGGCGATCTGGTGGAAGTTGGAGACCTTCAGCGCCTCGGGCAGGTCCTTCCAAGGAAGAAGCGAAGGCTCTTTGGGGATCGAGGAGGCGACGTATTGTTCGTGCGCTTTTTCGGCGACTTTCGCGAACTCCTTGCGCGGGCGTGGCAACTCGTCAACCATAAGAAACGCCCGAAGGGTCATGGCGTCCAACGGCAGCCGCACGAGATTCGCGCAGTCGAGCCAGTGCGGCTCGTTGAACTGGCGGGCTTTCGGCAGGCTGGCGTCTTCGATTGCGCCCACGCGAGCGCCCAGCGCCAGGGCCAGCATAGCCTCGGCGCGAGAAATCCGTCCACCGGCGTAACTCAGCAGCTTGACGCGGCGCGGGTCCACACCGGCCGCGAGAAGATCGGTCCAAGCGCCCAGCGTCTCCAGCGGACTGGGCTCGGCTCCGGGCGACGACCGAGGCAGATAAGCAACGGCCCGGATGCGCCCGCCAGATTGCTCGGCCACATGGCCGGCCAGGGCGCGATGCCGGAAGTCTTGCCGCCCGAGAGAAGCGTGAACGAAAGCTTGTCGCACGCCCGCAGCAAAAGCGGGCGGAATGCGTCCACCGCGCCGTGCATCTCCGGCGAACACGCTCCCGACAGGAGAACGATGCGGTCGTCGGCAGCCAGAGACGGCCTCCCCTTGTTGGCGGCCGCCAAATCGCTTAGCGCGGCGGCTGCCCGGGCGTCGTTCAGGCCGACGGCCAAACCGAGCAGAACGGTCCGCTCGCACCAGTCGAAGCCCGGAAGGCTTTCGCGAATGCACTGAATATGGCCGAGCGCGTCGCGGGTCCGCACCAGGGCGCGAGCGGAGGCGGGCCGGCACTCGGACGAATCACGATCCTCCGCCAGTCCGGCCGCCGTTGCCTCGCTCTGTCCGCAGAGCCGAATCAACTGGGCGACGGCCTCGACGGCCTCGAACGGCCGATTGATAAGCAATTCGAGCAACCCGAGGCTGGCCCACGCCCAGGGAAGATTCACTCTCGCCTCGATCTGCTTGCGGCAACGGTCGATGGCGCCGCCGATCATCGGCGCCGCCAGGCGAACCAACGAATTGTCGCGCAAGTGGGCGATCTCAAACTCCACGTAACGGCTGAGCGTCACCGGCTCGGTAGCGTCCACAGCAACCGCCTGATGGAACAGGTCGCGGGCCTTCGACGAATCTTCGCGCACCCAAGTCTCAGCCAGCGCACACAAGGTTTCGGCGTCGTGCTGTGCGATGGGCGCAGGCCGCTTCGAGCGACTTGGCGGCCCGCAAGATACGCCGGACTGCCGGGCTGGTCCTCATACATCTCCGTCAGTGCCGCGCCGAGCAGTCGTTGGACGCCCTGATCGCCTTTGGCCTTGTACGGTTCGAGAACCTCCAAGGCCGTCCGGTGCCGGCCGATGGAAAGTGCAAGCTGCGCAATCTTGACCGCCAGGGCCAGGTTGTCGGCATCGTACGAGAGCACGATGCGGAGCCGGGCGATTTCAGCTTCGACTTCCTTTCGCTCGTGGTAGGCGCCGAAATTGGACTTGAAGTCGTCCAAGCCGCGCACCAGCACGCCGAACTGGCGGTCCACGCCTTCCAACACGGCCGCCAGCGAAGCGAACTGGCGATGGATATGGCTGGGCACCTTGAGTTCGGTCTTGTAGGTCATCTCGTGGCCGATGTCGGCCCAGGCGTGTTCCAACAGCGTGCGGACCTGAATCTCGGCCTTCAGACCGATGAACTTCCGGCGGAATCGGCAGCATGACGCCGGCGGCCCGGAGCTTTTCCGGATCGACCAACACGATGTAATGGACCGAACGATAGCCGAACTCCGTGGGCCGCAGCCGCTGGCTGACGTCTTCGCTGTTGGGCGAATCGATTTCGAACGCCTCCTCGACGAACTGGCACACGGCGCGGACCTGATCGGAGGTTTGCGCGATGACGCGGCCGCCGCAGAGATCGGTCAGTCGCAGCCAGGGGGTCGGCCGGCAGCGAGCCCTTCGGCTGCATGTAGGCCGTTCGCTTGCGGAGGATCTTCTCCGCGAAGCTGGGGATGCTCTTGGCACGCGTTTCGATCAGCGCCAAAGGGGCAAGTTTGCCGCAGCCGTGCTTGAGGACCGCCTGGAGGAAATCGGCGTAAGCCAGGTAACGCGGACGAATGGCGGCGAGCCGCGGCACGTGGAGCGCCACCCACTCGGCATCCGACAAAGTCGGTCCATCGGGCGAGATCGTCTGTCGCTTCGGCCATGTGACTTCGGCTCCGTTCGATGCCCGGCGGCTCCCGCACATTGTGAACTGTCGCCGCCCAACCGGAGCAACGCCGTTGCCCGGCTGCGGCGACTTTTCTTCCTGCGCTGGGCACTTGTATGTTAGTTAGGGAGTAGAATTGGCGATGGCGTCGCCGCTTTGGGCAGGTGCCCCATGGAAGACCACCCGCAAAACGATCTTCTCAGCCGTCTGACGCCGGCGGTGCGGAATTATGCCTTGCCGCATTTCGCGCTCGGGCAGCGACCTGCGAAGCCTCGTCGAGGTGCGGCGGGCAGCGGCCTGGGAGGCGGTCGTCTTCTATGCGGCCCGAATCCTGGAGGTGCTCACCGCCGAGGCGCTGGAGGCCGTGGAGTTGCCGGCCGACCCCAACTCCTTCCACAACCTCGACCTGCTGCAGCAGTACAACTTGATTCCCACCACGACGCGCTATTGGGCACACGCGCCTGCGCCGGCTCGGCAACGACGTGCGGCACATCGACCGCCGCGTGACGTGCGACGACGCCGATTTGGCCGTCAGCTTCGTCGAGCGCGTCTTGTATTGGTTCTTCTGCACGTTTGCCCACGGGCCGAAGCTCGCCGGCCTGACCGCCGACGGGACGCCGTTGGAACTCGGCTGCACGCCCCAATTGCTCGGCCTGGTGGCGGCGTTCGACCGCCGCGACGCGGAACCGGGCCAACTGGCCAGAGAGTGCGTCGAGGGGCGTTGGCCGGCGCTGCTCGCCACCCCGGCGGTGCCGGCCGTGCTGGTCGAAGAACTGCTGGCCCGCCGGCAAATGGAGGTCGCCTTCCAAATCCTGGAACAGGCCCGCCGCGCCTTTCCTGACGACTGCCGCTTGGGCCAACTGCTGGGCCTTTATTGGAGCCGCCAGAACGAGCTTCGACAAGGCGCTCGAATGCCTCGAACCCTTGCAGGACCGCTGGCGCGACGACGAAGAGACGGCGGGCTTGCTGGCCGGGGTCTACAAACGCCGCTGGCTGGCCGAGCGCGAACAGGACGAGTGGCTGGCGAAAGCCGCTCGCTTGTACAGCCGGGGCTGGGAGTTGAGTAAGAAGGGCAGCTTCTACCTGGGCATCAATGCGGCCACGACCGCGCTGTGGCTGGGCAAGGCGTCAGATTCGCGTCGCATTGCGGCCGACGTCTGCCAGCGCCTTTCGGACCGGGCCGCCCGGCTGGCCCGCTTTCGGGCCGACCGCGATCTGGCCCTGAATTATTGGGATCATGTCACTTTGGCCGAGGCTCAGTTGTTGCTGGGGCAATGGGGCCGGGCCCGCCGCACGTACCGCGACGCCTTCCGCCTGCATGCCGACCAGACCGAGAACATCGCCGTCAGCCGCGCAGGCCGTCGAAGGGCTCAAGGTTTTCGGCATGTCGGACGCCACGGCGGCCACGTTTTTCGACCAACCGGCCGACGTTCCGCCCCCGGCGCCGCTGATGGTGGGAGTTGTGAGCGATCGCAATACTCCGCACGAGGCGATGCGCCAGCGAGTCGTCGAAGTCCTGGAACGGATAGAACGCGATCCGGCGTCGCCCGTCCAAATTGTTTTGTTGTGTGCGCTCGACGAGGCCGCCGGCCGGGCCGTGGTGCGCGATCTGCTTTGCCGAACCGGCCGGCGAACGTTGCGGGCCGTTTTGGACGGCGAGGTGGCCGAATGTCGCGAGGCGCTGCCCTCGGAAGCGCGTGCCGACTTCCAATGGTGCCTCGACCGCGCCGATTCCGTCGTCTTTCCAGCGCCGTCGGAGAACCGCGCGCGACCATCGCAGCGGCCGAAGAACAAACCGCCGGCCGAGAGCGCCGCGGCGGGTGAGGCGACTCGGCAATGTGCCGGACGCTATATCGCGGAACATAGCCACGTGCTTCTGCACCTGCGCAACGACGAGCTGGCCGCCGACGCGCCGAGCGATGATCAAACCATCGCCGAGGCCCGCCGACTGGGCCGCGCGCTGATCAGCATTGCCGGCCGACCGCCGCACGACGTCACTTACCAACGGGCGGCCATATTCCCTTCCAGCGAGACCCCGGGAGGATTCCACGTGTATATCCCACATCCGATTGACACGGCCGAAGTGCTTCTGCCGGAGTCGCTCGTGCAGTTGACCGAACGGCTGGCCGAGAACACCCACGACACTTGGGCCCAGCGCCGGCTGGCCGAAGGTTGGACCTGGGGCCGAGCGAAACGACGCGTCGAAACAGCATCCCGACCTCGTGCCTTACGCACGGCTGCCCGAGGGCGAAAAGGAGTACGACCGGCTGACGGCGCTCGAGGCCCTCAAGGCGATTGTCGCCCTGGGATACCGCATCGAGCGTGCCGAGTAGCCCGCAGGTCGGGCGAGCGTTCGCCCGTGCAGTTCGTTGGGGCGGCATGGGATCGTCCGAAGCTATTGCAGGCTCGCGAGTTGCGCCAAAAGGTGAACCTGGCCGGCGGTGATTCGGGTGTCGAAACAGTGACAAATTCCGATCGAACTCGTCCGTTTGCGACACAAATTTGTCGGTTTGCTGCATAAACTGCGCAATTCTGGTTCTGGTGGGGGGCCTTATTTTGCGGGGAATTGGGAGCAAATGAGAGGAAATGAGAGGAAATGACAGGGAATTTTTTGTAGTAAGGGAAAAGTGGCGGAGATGAGACAAAATGAGGGCCATTGGCGCGTGGCGAGTGTGGAAGGCATGGTCGGCGGCTTCGCCTCGATGGTTGTGAATCTTCGTAGGGTGTGGCGAGATTTCTTGGCATGTCTCTGTTTGCCCTGAAGGGGCGTTGGTTCGCCAAGCCCAGGGCAACGCCCTGGGGAATTGAACCAATTGGTCTCGTCTTGTCGGCCCAACGGGCCAATCATTCGACGAACGATTGGCCCGTTGGGCCGATGGATGGGTGAGAATACCTCCCACCCCAGGGCGTTGCCCTGGGCTTAGTGAACGCCCGGGCCCATGGCCCTCATAACCATCGCCAAGAGAACTTGCCGGCCCCATTTTTGTTGCGTGCGTGAAACGCACCGCTGTACAACTCGTCGATGGTGCATTTCTATCGTCTTTGCACGCAGGGTATCCCCGCTCGGCCGTTAGCCAACGGTCATGACGGGGATGCGTTCGTTTTCGGCCGCGACCAACCTTCGTTCGGTGCCCCGGCCTGAAAAGGCGTCAGTCCCCTGGCCCTTGCGGGCCGCAGGGATTAGGGCTATTGGTGTTCAGCAAAGTAATGCAACGGGGAACCAACGTTCTTCCCGCAAAGCGGGCCTCCCGATGGTCGGCCGCGCTTGGCCGTGAGCCGGCGTCCCCCCGCCTCCCGGAGAGGTTGGGTGAAGGCGACGCACGGTTACCGGCCGCTGCCCACTGACTGCTTCGTGCGGGAGCCCCGGCCTGGCCGTTGACCACTGCCCGTTGACTCCTCTATATGTTGTTTACGGCTATTTGTCGCTACGGACTTAAGGGGCCGTCGTTTTTTTCGCGGTAGAAATTTGCACTTTGCATTTTGCACCGATCATCGCGTATCGCCTCCGGCTCGTGGTTAAACGTCTGTATTATTCAGTTTTTTCCTGGCAGGGGACGGGATTGGGGATTGGGGATTGGGGCCGGACATTCATCATTCATCACTGATCATTCAGGGTTGGGGTGCGGGGGGCGGGAAATGAATGATGAATGATGAAGGATGAAGGATGAATTCGGCGAAACTGGCCACCGGCCAGTGGTTCCAGCTCTCCTGCTCTCCTGTTCTCCGGTTCTCCTGCTCCTGCCGCCACTGCCCACTGACTGCTTCGTGCTGGAGCCCCGGGCCTGGCCTTGACCACTGCCCGTTGACTCCTCTATATGTTGTTTACGGTCATTTATCGCTACGGAGTTAAGGGGCGCGTTCTACGCGGTAGAAAAGAGCGGGGTGAGGATTCACGCGGAGCCGCGGGGGAAAGTGGACGCGGCGTCCCGCCGCGTTTGGGGGCCTTCGTCCTTCCTCCTTCCTCCTTCAACGTCGGGGGGCGGGGAGAGCGGAGATTAGACCAGCTTCAATCGGGCCGATCATGAGTGAGCCGTGCCTATCTTGCCAATATCGGACCTGTCCCGCGGCTCGTTTTCGGCTCCCCCTGTGCGTCCCGTAGGCGCTTGCTCGTCCTGTCAATATCAGTGATGTCGCGTTTTCACGCCCCGGACATTTTTCGCTACGGACTTAAGGGGCGGGCCGTTTTTTCGTCCCATCGATCGGTGCCGCACCGTCATCACTTCAGGGACGGACCCCGTGGGAGAAGGTTCGGCCCTTCTTTGCCGATCTTGCGGAGACGGCTCGGCCAGAGGGCGGGTTCCCGGCGGTTCTAGAAGTCTGCGGCATGAACGCGTGGTTGCTGGAAATGCACCAGCAATACGGGTGCCGGGAGACGGTGGTCATCCAGCCCACGGAGCGAGCGAAGCAGAAGCCTACCCCACCGCACCACCTCTCGACTCTAGCCGGAATCAGGAATTAAGCAGGCCTGCGCCGCCAGGAGCGATAGCCAATCGCAACGACGATACCCATGGCCAAGAGCCCAATGGTCGATGGCTCGGGAGTTGGTGTAGCGCTGATCACCAAGGTAGCGCTGGTCACATCGATAGATGGGTACGTCACCCAGTACATATTAGCAGGGAGAGCAGCTGTCACGCCGAACTCGATATCCGCGACTCCACCTTGCAGAAACGACCAATTCGGTGTGTTTCCACCGCCGAAAAACGTCAGGGTGGTTGTAAACGGGCCGCTTGAAGATCCGGTGTAACCCTGCCACCACTGAAGTGATATCGGAGCGGACGCGTTCATGATAGCTGCCCAGCTGCCGGGGTACGATTCATACGATGGTGGTATTTCAAAAAATCCAACTGTTCCAACGGCGTCTGTTCCGTCCAATTCAAGTTGGACGGAGTAGAGAGCCGCCAACGAAGTCCCTAAATTGAACGGCACATCGGCGGACGGCTGACCGTATGTATAGTTTTGGTCCAGTTGAGGCAGGTTAATTGTGAACTGCGCGGCCAGCACCGACGACGATAGGGCGGTGGACAGGGCAAACACGACGACGGGAGCGACGAGAATCCCTACTCGCACAATCTTGCGAAACCATCTCATGGCCTAGATTCCTCGATTTTGGATATCAATGCAAAGCGGGGACACGGCATTGCCGCTTGTTTGAAGTCGCACCAACTCCGACAGGATCGTTGGCACGCGACCATCAACAAACCACGGTATACCGACCCACTCTCTGGCATGTCCACAAGTATGGGGGCATGCCTAGTGTTGCGGACGCACTTTAGTTGCCGTGATTAACGCACATTTTTACAACCGCGTCAAATGTTTTGCGCGGAATTTCTCGCGGGTCGCCCGAGTGTGCGCCGCGCACCCCCCATTGGGGTATTTTTAAGGGTGACTAGGACGCGGTAGGTCCGGCCAGCATGCCGGCGCGGCGGATGGCGAGGAAAAGGGGAGACGTCACGTCTGTTCGGCACCGGAATTTGCGCCATGATCTGGCCATTGCCGGGAACTGTCAAGATGGCAGGGAGGCTGGTATGGCAGAGGGGACGTCGGGGCTCCGCGGACGGGACATTCAGGGACTGAAATACGTGAACAGACTGCTGCCGCTGCTGGAGCGGTTGCACGATGTCGGCTGCCGACGCGACAAAGCCGGCAATCGCAAGCTGCACTACGACCAGTACTGCATGCTGGTCTTGCTGTTTCTCTTCAATCCGACCTTGCGCTCGCTTCGCGCTCTACAGCAGGCAAGCCGGCTGAAGAAAGTGCAGCGAAAGCTGGGCTGCCCGCGAACTTCGCTGGGTTCACTTTCGGAGGCCACCGACGTATTCGATTCGCAACGGCTGGAGGGCATTCTCGGCCAGTTGTTGGCCCAGGTTCCAGCCCGCGGTAGCGTCGGTCGCGGGGCCGTGCCGCACGTTCTGACCGCCGTGGACGGTAGCGTCGTGAAGACGCTGGCCTCGCTGGCGGAGGCGGCCTACCTGAGCGACAAGAACGGCGGGTCGCACAGTGCATGGCGGTTTCACACTCACTTCGACATCGATCGCCACGTGCCCACGCGGATGGAGGTGACGACTGCGATCAACAGCGGCAAGAGCGAGGAGAAATACAAACTGCGGCAGCGAATCGCGGCGGATCACTGCTACGTCATGGATCGCTGGTACGCGCAATTCAGCCTGTTCAACGATATCGTGGCGGCGGGAAGCAGCTATGTCTGCCGCATTCGTGACAATAGCAACTTCAGCGACGTTGTCGAAGAGCGGCCACTGAGTGAAGCGGCTCGTAAGGCCCAGGTGCTTAGTGATATGGTGGTGACGCTGGGCGCAACTACCAAGGCCCACTTGCGTCCGGATCATCGCATCCGCGTGGTTTTGGTGCAGGCCACTCCACACCAGAAGACTGGCGGACGAAAAGGTGGCACTGCTGGCCCACCAAGCGACGGTGTCTTGCGCATCGCCACCAACCTGTTGGACGTGCCGGCGGAAATCATCGCCGATATCTATCGCCATCGCTGGGCGATCGAACTGTTCTTCCGCTTCTTCAAGCACGTGCTGGGGTGCCGACACTTGTTGAGCACCGATCCCGTCGGCATTCAGATTCAGGCGTATTGCGCGATCATCGCCTGCCTGCTGATCAGCCTTTGGACTGGCGGGCGCCCCACGCTTCGCAGCTACGAGATGGTCTGCCTCTATCTGCAAGGCTGGGCCGACCTGGACGAACTGACGGCCCACCTGGAATCGTTGCCGCCGCAGACCGCGGTGTAGCACCCAGGCCGGCCCCGCACGGCGGAGCGCGGCTCGGTTGGTGCTGCGCCAGCACGGGGACAATCCACGGCCATATCGAATCTCGCCGCCTCTAAGCGCCGCCCGAGTCCACACTCTCGCCGCCACCACCGCCGTTAGCTACAATAGGCATTCGTCGTGCCGAACAGACGTGGGGAGACGTCCAATTTCCAACATGACGAATAACTGGACTTATCCCCTGGCCCCTGCGGGCCGCAGGGATTGGGGTTAGAGATTAGGTAACGGCTAGGCTGTGGTCCTGCCCGTTGACTCCTCTATATGTTCTTTACGGACATTTTTCGCTGCGGACTTTACGGGGCGGGCCGTTTTCGTCCCATCGATCGGTGCCGCACCGTTTTCCGTCTAGCCGAAACCGAAAGGCACGCGGAGGCGCGGGGACGGGGAGGAGAGGATGGCACGCTCGGCTGCCAAGACACGGGGGACGGACATTTCGGCAGACACTTGGGGCTATAGGGGGCACTGCTTGAAAAAGCTTTGCAAAATGGTTGACGTCGTTGTAATTTTCCTGTAAATTACGCTTGAAATTGGGTGTATTGCACTCCCCTCTACGGAAGGGCTACCGTCATGACCACGCATCTGTCCCCTGAGCGTTCCGCTCTGGCTGTAGCCCCTTCTCCGCAACGTGCGTCTTTCCGGATGGTTATCGCAGTCGCGCCTCTGGTGGCAACCGCACTGGTGCTCGGCCCAGCGACCGCGCACGGGGATTATATCTACGTCGCAAACTCCAACGGCACCGTCAACACGATTGGCGAATACACCACGTCGGGGGCAACGATCAGCGCCGCCCTGGTCTCCGGGTTGATTGCACCGATTGGCATTGCTGTGTCCGGAGCGAACCTGTTCGTCACGAATGACGAAGGCGGCACGATTGGCGAATACACCACGTCGGGGGCAACGGTCAATGCCGCCCTGGTCTCCGGGTTGAATGGGCCGTGGGGCATTGCCGTGTCCGGATCGAACCTGTTCGTCGCGAATACCGCCGGCACGATTGGCGAATACAGCACGTCGGGGGCAACGGTCAACGCCGCCCTGGTCTCCGGGTTGGCTGAGCCGCTTGGCATTGCCATTATCCCAACCCCCAAACCCGCCACCCTCACGCTCTTGGGGTCGGCACTGCTGGGGCTTGGGTTCGTGTATCTGCGGCGGCGTGGTGCGAAGGCTTGACGCCCGGCAACCCCAGGTCATAGCCATCCAGCCCGCTCCGCACCCACTGCTGCCAGCGTCGGACGTATTGACCGCAATTCCGGAAACAGCGTACACAACCTACCCCGGAATTACGTTGCCGCAGCGGCGGTAACGCTGGCCCCGTTCCTCCATTTTCACAAGAACCACGCCTATTCGACGCAATATGCGCCACTGGCGATCATCCGCTGCCCGCGATAAGCTGATATCTGGCGGCCGAGTATTGCAACTGGCTGAGCCGGCAGGTTCCCGTAATGTCAAACACGGCACTGTTGCTCGTACTTGTCTCGTGTCTTGGGCAGTCCCCGTCGCCGGCCGGGCCTGCGGCCGCAAATGGCGCCGTCGCCGATCAGGCCGCGGCCTCCGTTCGGCACGCGGAAACTTATTACTGGCTGGGCATGCAGGACGACGGAAGCCCGCTGGACTTGCGCGCCGGCCAGTGTCATTTGGCCCAAGCCCGTCAATTATTGAAGCAAGGCTTGCCGGCCGGCCAAGCCGATCAACTGAGCGATCGGATTTCGGCCCTGGAAAGCGACCTCGACTCGCAGGCGGCCGTCGCCGGCGTCAGTCTGGAGGGCGTGTTTCCGCTGACGCGGTTCCTCGCTTCGTCGTCGTTGGCGCCGCGAACAGCCGGAAACGCGTACCGTTGGCGGGGCGATCCGGCAGTCACCGCGGCCCTGGACGCCGCCGACGACCTGGCGGCGCGCGTGGCCGATTGGGAGAAAGACCGCCACTTGCTGCAACTGCCGGTCGTGCTGGCTGCCATTCCGCAAAATCAGGCCGTGGAAAACGCTCTGCTCCGCGTCTTTCTTGCCTCGCCGCGGTTTCGAGTGCGCACGCATGCGGAAGTCGCCACGGCGCTCACCCACGCGGAGCTGGCCGATTTTCGGGCCAGCCGCGTCACGCCCGCGGTCAAGAGGCAGTTGTTGGCGGGGCTTGCAGCGACGAAGTTGCTGGTGGTCTTCATCCGCCAGGTCGATCAGACCGACGATGTCACTTGCTGCCGGGCCGAAGGGCAAATCCTCGAGGCGTCCGGCGACGCGCCGTCGGATTCGTTCTCGACCCTCGGTTTCGGCCGTGATCGACGTAGCCGGATGGCATGGCTCGTTGAGGCGAATCTCGCCCTGTTGGTCCTGGCTTTTGCCGTTTACCTAGCGATCGCGTACACGCATCGGGCGATGGCGGCCGGCATCTCGCGGTTGTCGCTCTTGGTGATGCCGCTGGTCGGTTTTGCGGCGGGACGCGCCCTGCCCTACGCCATTGCCCCGCTGCTTGGCTCGATTTGCCCGGCACCGGGCTCGCCGGCATGGGTCTCGTGTTGGTTCCCGCTTCTTGCCGGCCTGGCTCTCATCGGCGGTACGGTGGCCATTTACTGGCTGGCATCTCCCCAGTTGGTCAAGGCGTCGCCGATTTTCAGTCCCGACACGCGCGGAGGCGCGCTCATGGCCGCGATGGGGGCGGGCATCGCCGCCTATCTGGCCACGCCGCTGCTGCTGTACCTGGATACGCAAATCGCAGCCCAACTCGGATTGCTGGTCGTGAGCGTTATCCTCTTGGCCTATTTGACGGGACGGGCCGTGGACAGCACCGACCGGATGCCGATTGCAACGGCCGTCGCTCCGTTGGCGCTCACCATGCCGTTGGGAGCCGCCTTGCTTCATGCCGACACGATATGGCTGGCGGCGGCCGCGGCATTGATCGTGGCGGCGGCGGCAGCGATCATTGCCGCGGATTTTATCTATGAACGTCGCCGCCGTCTGGCAGCCGAGCGCCACGGCCAGCCGCATCCTGCGCCCTTGCACGGCGGCATTCCGGCCGATTTGGACGCGCTGATCGGCCGGGCGGAAGATCCGGATTACCAGCCGTTTTCCGCCTTCGCTGGCGCCCGCCAGCGCGTGGGCGGGCTTCTGGAGGGTCGCTGCGTCCACCTGGGGTTGTTCGGCGCCCGGGGTGCGGGAAAAACGGCCACCGCCGATGCAGTCGTCGACTACCTGGTGCAACAACTCGCGCAGAAACGTTGCTACCCCGCGATCTTGCGCGGCGATTGCTGCCAGGCGGTCGGCCAGCCGATCAGCTATGGGCCGTTTCGCCAGGCGCTTGCCCACCACTTCGACGTGAATCTGCTGACCCCTCCCGGGCCGAAGATTCTGCATATCGGCCAGACGCTGGGCGGACTGGTCGGCTCGGCCCTTCCTTTTGCGAGCATTTTGTTTCCTCGATCCGCCGCCAACGGCGAGTTTGTGGCCCGGCCCGACGAGATCAACGCCTCGATCGCCTGGCTGCTCCGCCGACTGTCGAAGGCCAGCCCGGTTCTGCTGTTCCTTGACGACGTGCAATGGCTCGACGAAGCGTCCGCCACGCTGGTGAAGCATCTGCTCCATGAGTTTCCGGCTGACAGCGGCATCCCGTTGTTGGTGCTCCTGACGACAAATGACAAATCGTCCCTTGCCGATCTCGGATTCGACGTTGCCGGACATGGGCTGGAAGTGACGTATCCGTCGCGCTCCGAACAGGCGCAGATTCTCGCCGCGGGGTCGGCTTGCAGCCATCGCTGGCCGACGAGATTCTCGACCGCCTGGGACTGGCGCGGGAAAGCGACGGCGGGCTGCTCTGGCCGCTCCAGGTGGCGGCAAGTTTAGCCCGCTCCGGCGCGCTGACGCGCACGACGGAAGGATTCGGCCTGGCCGGCGGCGATTGGCCCGCCGAGTTCACGATTCCCAGCCACATGCAGGCCGCCATTCAACAGCAGTGGCAGGGCGCGGCCGCCTATCAGACGATCCTCGAATGTGCGGCATGCGCCTGCGACGGCCGCGAGTTTCGCGCGAGCGTGCTCGCCGACGCGCTGGGCAAGCCGTGCCTCGACGTCCTCGTGATTCTCGACGAAATCGAGCGGAAAACGGGCATGATCCACGATATTCGCGACCGCGACGACGTCTATGCCTTCCATTCTTCGTTTCTCTTGGAAGCGATTCGCGGCCAGTTCAGCATTCGCGGACACGGCCCGCGCAAGACCGACGTGCCGCAGATCGTGCCGCGAGTACCACGCGCGGCTGGGGATGGCTTTGGAAACGGCCCTGAAGAACTCTGCCGGCACGGTGCAAGAGGTCGCCAACCATTTCTATTGCCGCCGGGCCCGGCACGCGGAGAAAGGCGTTCAGTACTGCCTGCGGGCGGCCCAGTCGTCGGCGGCCGGCTGCGATTTCCGCCGCGCCAACGGCTACCTCGACATGGCCCAGGAGTGCTCCGACTATTGTGGAGCCGGCCCGTCGGTCGAGTTGGAGAAGCAGATCATCCTTTGCCAAGAGGCCCAGGTGACCGGCCGCGGCCAGGGGCGAATCGAAGTCGCCGCCGCCGCATTGAAATTCCTCGACGAGCACCCCGCCGCGCCGGCGCGGTTGGCGCTGGCGGCCGCCGAACTGTGCTACGAAATCGGGCGTGCCGGCAATGACCGGAAATGGCAGGAAGCGGCGATCCGGCTCTGCCAGCAGGTCGTCGGCCGTCCGGCCTCGCCTCAAGAGGAAGCGCACGCCCGGCATATCCTCGGAATCTGTCAGCCGCGCGAGCGACGCGCCGAACGCTTGACCGAACTTCGCAGCGCGTATGCCCTGGTGCAGGACTCGAAAAGCGAAGACCGCGAGGCATGGCGATGCCTGGCCCGCATCGCGAATTCCCTGGCCGAGGAACTGAGTCGAGGATCGGCGGCAGAGTGCGACGAGGCCCGACGGCTGTTCGAGTTCCGCCTGCGGCTGAACGACGAGCGCCAATTGGGCGATGTCCGCGGCGTCGCCATGGCGGTGGCCGGATTGGGACGCTTGGATTGGTTCCATGAACCGAAAGACGTTTCTAACGCGGAAAAACACTTCCAAAAGGACCTCGAAATTTCCGAGGCCATCGGCGACGTCGTCGGCCAGGTCAAGATGCACAGCTTCCTCGGCGGCTGTGCGCTGGAGCGAAAAGACGCCGATCAGGCCGCGGTCCACTATCGCCGCTCACAGGAACTGGCCGACAATCCGATCGACCGCTACTTTGCCGGCGTCGGCCTGCTGCGCTGCTGCCAGCAGCAGGGGCGACGCGACCAATTCGAGGCGGCGGCCGTTCAAGTTCTCGATCTGGTCGAACGCCAGGAGGTCCCGTTCGATCCTGATGACGGTTTGCAGGCGACGCTCGAAGCTTGCCCGACGGCGTTGCGGAACAATGCCGTCCGCAGGCTGCTGGCCCTTCTGCAACCGGCGTCGTCAGCCACGGGGGACGGGCCGCAAGTTCGCGCCCTCTGGCGACGGGTAAAGTCGGCGTGGTCCCCGAGAGACGGTCCGCTCCCGCAGCGCCGCAATACGCGGTCGTCGCCCCTCTTTCGGCGGGTTCCGGAGGCTTCGCGCCTGTTGGAACGTCCGGTTTTAGCGGTCGCGCCGGTTAGTCGGCCGGACGGGGCATTTGTGGATCGTTTTCCGCGGCACAGACGATAAGGCCGGTAGAACCGTGCTGTTGAAATCCATCGGCATAGGAAGCGTTTCCGGTTTCTCCCGAATAATTGGTGTAAGAGGTCCCGGCAATGATTCGGCATTACTTGGTGATTTGCTGCGTTCTCGCGGCGGCTTCCGGTTGCGCAGAGATGAGCGGCAAGTTGCGGCACAACAGCGTAAATCAGGCCTCGTCGGTGCACGACATGCAGCAGCAACAGGTTTTGGATAACCTGGCGATGTTCGTGTGCGATCCCGACGCGATGCCGTTTTTCTCTTATCCGAATCAGAGCGGCGAGCAGGTCACCGACGCCGCCAACCTCGCCGGCAACGCCGGCTGGGGCCGTCCGAATATCGCGACCATCCCCTTCTTGCTGACCGCATTGGGCCTGTCCGGCACGGCGTCGCGGTCGCAGCAGGCCGCATATACCGTCACCCCGGTCAACGATCCGCGCAAGCTGGAATTGATGCGGTGTGCGTACCAGAGGGCCATCCGATGCTGTCGCTGTGCCGATGAATCGGGCACCTGCCCCGACTGCCAGACCCGCTTCAAGGTGTTCTACACGGGTGATCCGAATGGCGACATTCGGCAATCGGCCAACGGCATCGTCACGTCGGAATGTCTCCGCTCGGATTGCTGCTGGTTCTGCGCCGGCTGCAAGAAGTGTTGGGCCAGGCACGGTTCTTGCGAGTGCTGCGGCGAGCATTGTGGAACTTACGTGTGGGTTCCGCCCGAAGGGCGCGACGAACTGACGAAACTCACGCTTACGATCCTCGATTACGCTTTGCACGAGCCGCCGGCGAAGCGCTCGAAGCAGGTCGAATTCTACGTTGATTCCTACGGATTGCCGACCACGCAGAAGCTTGCCGTGGGCAAGGTATCCGCTACGGTCGCCATCGACGAGCGTCCCGAGGGGCTCTTAAAAACGGAGCGGGCCGACGAAGCCCGCATCGAGCAGTTCCTCGACTACCGGCACAAGCACGTCAAGGAACGGCTGGCCGCCACGACCGATTCCGACGAAAAGCGAGCGCTGTTGGATGAAGACCAGATGCTGGAAAGCAAGCTGGATTTTCTGCACGAGCAGTTGCGGCAGGGCGGTTTGAAGGAGCAATACTACCCCCGCGGACCCGCTCCCGCCGCCCCCAACCTGCTGCAACTGGACCTGTATCAGAATACGCTGCCCAATTTCGGCTCGCCCGTGCCGTAACTCTCGCCTGCCGGGGTGAGACTGCTGTTGTCGTCGTCGGAGGCCGCAGGTCGAGCTGCCCTTGCCCCCCGCGGAAGGCGCAGTCTTCGATCCCTTCTTCACCTCGATCAGGTCGAGCACGGCGCGATAGTCCACTAAGGTCTTCATCATCTCCGTCCGCTCTGCTTCGCTGGCAAAGATCACGGCCAGTTTCTGGTAGAACTCGGCCCTGTCGAAATTGCACTGGGCCGCATGGATCGCCGCCAGGAGATTCAGGCTTTCGGCGCTGGAATAATCGGTTTTCTCGCAGGCCGTGGAAGCCGAGCGCAAGGCCTTCCTCAAGTTGCTGCTGCTCTGCAGCAACTGGTAGTTCTCATCGAGCGAGGCGCCGGCCTCGCGCAACGCCTCGGCAGCCGCTTTCTCTTCTTTTTCGGAAACGGTGTTCAGCGCCGCGGCGGCGTCGGTCGCCAGTTGTGTCATCTTTTCCCCGGTGGCCAGTATCGCCGCTTTGGCCGCCGGCGATTCGGTCTTATCTTGCCCGCCTGCCTCCGTGCCGGCCTGTTTCACTGCGAGAGTGACGAGCTTCTTCGCGATGCCATCCTCGATCTCCATCAGCGCCTTCTTCTTTTTTTCCACCTTCGTCGCGTCCGCCTGCGCGTCACGCAGCTTTGCAATGGCGGCGTCGAAGTCGGTTCTGCGCGTAGGCGATGGCGCGGTCGAGGCCGCTCGGCACCGCCCCCGGCTGCGGATAGTAGCCTGCCAGCCATGTCTCCAATCCCGGGTCGGCATCTTCCATGGCGGCCAGGGCGCCCTCGGATTGGGCAAGCACGAGGTATGCCAGTCCGCGATCGCGGTAGGCTTCGACCAGTCCGGGATTCCGCCGGACGGCCCCGTCGAAACAGTCGATGGCCGTTTGCAGCGACTGGATCGCCGCCACCAACACCACGCTTGCCGCCCGCGTCCGGTTCGTCACGGCGCCGTTCGATTGGGGCGACTGCAACTGCGCCAGCAGGGCGTCCAGCATCTTCAGGTCCAGCGGCGATTGGGCGGCCTGCAAGTGGTTCGAGGGCCAGTTGGCCCTGCCGCGCGGCCGCTGCGACCCTACTTTGCCGGAAACCAGCCCCCGCACCTCGTCTTCCAGCAGCGTCACCCGGTCCAGGTACAACTCGGCCCTGCCCAAGTAGCCTTTCCACCAACTCGCGTCGGCGTGCGCAGCGTCGCAACTGTCCGACATCAACTGGAGGTAGAACGAATCGGCACGGCGAAACAGCTCTTGATCCTGTTGGCTCCCGCCGTCTTTTTCCGTCTTGGCCCGGGCAATCAAATCGTCAATCCCGTTGATCGTTTTGTCGCTCGTCCGTCACGCTCCGCCGGTATGCCTTGCGAAGAATGTCGGCCTGATCGAACAACAGTTCCGGCCGGTGCATGCCGGCCTGCTCGGCCGTCTGGGCCAGTCCGAGGAGGAGGCTGGCGGCCGTGACCGCCTCATCGGCAGAGCGGGGCGACGCCGCGCTGAGCGCGCCAGCCGCATTGCCGCGTCCAGCCGTTGGGGATTCTGTTGCACCACGCTCAGCGCCGCCAGGTCGGGCGCACCGGGCGGAAGCCCCAGGCAGGCGCGATACTCGTCTTGTGCGGACCCCGACTCGTTGCTGCTTTCCAAGCAGATGCCGATAAGCCAATGAAGCCACGGCGCGTCGTAGGTCTTCAGCGTCCGCGTGTAGCAATCGTGCGCTTCGTTGAGCATCAGCGCGTCGTCCTTGCTGATCCAACCGGACACCGCGGGCACATGATACCCGCCGCCGTTGACGATCCAGAGCCATTGCCCCTCGACGCGCGACGGTGGCCGGCCACTCGATTTGGTACGCGCCGCCAGTCTCTTCGCAATCGACTCGCAAGCCGACTTGATCCGACCTGGGCATGATCCGGGCCCCGTTCCAAGGATCGGACCCGCAGGCCGCCGAGGCAAACAAACCCAACGAAATCCACAACGCCAGACGGAGACTGTTCGATGCCATGGCCGCTCCTCAATGATTGAGCTATTGCGGGTCGGAAAACCAATGTCGGCAAGCCGACCGACGGGAGGGGACTGTCCCGATTTTTGCGGCGGAGTCCGCAAAAATGGGACTGTCCCCTTCGGCCGGCGCCACGAGATTGCTTACTTGAGTTCCAATCGACTAACCCAAGCCCTACGCCCGAGAGCACAACGTCACTCTCTTATTATTGCTATTATCGCGTTAGTCCGCCCACGGGGCGGCCGGCGGCAAAAGGGGCATTGTCGTTGCCGCACGCAAAACCGGCATTTTTCGGCCGCCTTCAGAGCGCGTCTCGGCTCTGCGCAGCCTTTTTGGGGTGGACTTGAGGGTGGTTGTGCCGTGAAAAGAAAAGCCCCGCGGACAACGGCTGACAACGGGGCTGAAGAAGAGGCGCCGGTGGGAGTCGAACCCACGGTGGCGGATTTGCAATCCGCTGCCTTAGCCACTTGGCTACGGCGCCCTATTGACGCAACTGCCTATGCGAACACGACTTCTGGAGATATCCTTCGCAGCGGCCTCGCCGACTTTCCGCTCCCGCCCGTCCTGGGCCGCAGAGGCCTCCCCGCACAATCTTGACGAGGATTCTATGTGGGCGGTTAAGGTCTGTCAACGGTGTCTCGCTTGCACCCATCGTGAGAACGCCGCCGAAGGTTATCGACTCGGGGCGGACTCGGTCTTTGACTTTTGTAGCGGTTTCGCCGGCGGTGCGTACCCACCTTATGGGGAGAGAGCCACCGCGGTCCGGCGATACTCACAGCTTGCCGACGCACACCGCGGCTGCCGCAAGAATCGCCTCAATCCGTCTTCGGTTTGACGTGCTCGCGCAGCTTGACCGCCTCGACAGCCTTCTCGGCCGTCCTGGTCGCCAGCCAACTGGGATCCTTGGCGGCACTGTCCAGGGCAGAAATGGATTTTTTGGTCCCGATGACCGCCAGAACCTCGCACGCCTCGAGTCGGGTCCAAGCGTCGGCGCCCTCCATCTGCTGCAAGACGGCATCCTCTGCCGCGGAGCCGACTGCCATCAGCACTTTTCCCGCCTCGTGCCGCAACGCCGTGTCCGACAGGAGTTGGGCAATCGGCGCGATTGCCGATTTCGATTTGTACGGAGTCAGCGCCTCGATCACGGCGCGGCGAATCGCCGGTGACTTCTCCTCGTTTAGCACGCCCGTCAACACGGGAACGCTATCGGCCGTGGACCACGTTATCATCGCTGTGGCCGCATCGGTACGGATCGCCGCCGAGACGTTGCCGGAGTCAGCCAGCAAAGCTGCCAGTGCGCCGGCCACGGCGGGGTTCGGTCTTGTCGGACGGCTTTCGGCCAACAGTTTCAAGCGGCGGCGGATGCGATCGACATCGGCAGACTGCAACTCGGCAAGCGTCCCGGATACGTCAGTTTCCATGCGCCCCTCTGCGCCGACCGCCGCGCCGTTGGCCGGCTGACTTTGCACGGCAGCGGGCGGGGGAGATGGCGAGGGAGATGCCGTCGGGCCCGACAAGTGGTTGATATAGTCCACATCCGGCAGGCTCAGCTTGGCTAGCGACACGCGCAACAGCGTGCCGTCTTTCTGCCTGAGCATGACGTTGCCGTCTTTGAGCTCGACGAACTCGGCTTCCACGCTGAAGCCGCCGTCGCGCGAGGTCCATTGACGCGCCATCGCCGACGGCGCCAGCAGGCTCAAGATGGCAACGACCGACAAGATCGTCTTCACGCCAAACGTCTCCCGCACGCATCCCGCTACGAACGTGAGCAGACCGAGGACCAACACCCAAAGCAGGTAGAACTTGACCCTCCAGACGGATGATTCCCCTAGAATACCAGTTGTCGCCGATCGCTGTCAACCGGACCATCGTGAGCCGACATGGCTCGGATTTTGGCGGTATGGCAAACGATCGCAAATGGCCGTGACCGTTTAGCGGCCGACGGAACGTCGGCCCTCTATCCAGCCACCGTGCCGGCGGCTGCTAAACAATGTTCAATGGCTTATTTTGACCACGAGGAATCACCGCGCCCGACTGGTCTCGGGGGCGGTGGCGGCGGATTGCCCTCCCGTCCCATCTTTTGCAACTTGACCATTTTTCTGGCCGCCGTGGAATTCGATGTGGAACAATCTCCCTCCTGCGGCTACACTGAGCGGCTGAGTGTATCCCTCAGCGCCGACAGGGGTTGAGGAAGAAGGGGCGAACGCCGGTGCCCCGATCCCAAGCATGATGCGCGCGGAGGCGACCATGGCGAGTTGGCCGTTTCGATTCATCCACGCCAGTGACTTCCATTTGGAGCAGCCGTTAATGGGGGTCGCGGACGTGCCCGACCATCTGCGCGAGCTGTTCCTCGATGCCCCCTTTACGGCGGCCAAGCAGGTCTTCGATGCCGCGCTGGTGGAAGACGCGGCGCTGGTCGTGCTTTCGGGCGATATTTTGCATCCGCTGAGCACAGGACCACGGGGACCGCTGTTTCTCAGCGACCAGTTCTCGCGACTGGCCGCACGCGGCATCGGCGTCTACTGGCTGGGCGGCACGGTGGATTCGCCCGAGGCATGGCCCGCGGCCGTGCCGCTGCCGGCAAACGTTCATGTGTTTCCTCGCGGACGGATCGAGGAAATCACGGTCCGTCGCGACGGCGTTCCACTGGCGCGACTGTTGGGGGCGTATCGCGACAAGCACCAACCGTTGCCGGCGAGCGATTTCGCCGTTGATCCATCCGCTTTGTACACCATCGCTGTCGGCTACGGCGATCTTGAGGCAACGGCCGCGCCGACGCCGGCGGTCCACTACTGGGCGCTGGGCGGCCGCCATGATCGCAGCACACCGCAAAGCGGGCCGCGCGTGATTCACTATTGCGGCAGCCCTCAGGGCCGCACGCCCGCGGAATGCGGCGTCCACGGCTGCACGCTCGTTCAGGTCGATGAGCAATGCCAAACCCGCACCAGTCTGATCCCGACCGACGCGGCCCGTTGGCTCGGCGAACGCGTGTTGGTCGACGAGACGACTTCCCGCGAGGACATCGAGGCCCGGCTGCGGGAACGGATGCACACGCTCCTGGAGTCGGCGCCGGCGGTCAGTCTGCTGGTGTCATGGACAATCGCCGGCCGGGGCCCGTTGGTCGCGGAAACGCGGCGCGGAGGGCTGGCCGCCGATTTGCTCCAATGGCTCCGCAGCGACTACGGCTATCGCACGCCGGAGGCTTGGAGCGTGTCGCTGGAAGCGGAAATCTCCGAGACGTTGCCGCCCGAATGGTACGAGCAGGAGACGATTCGCGGCGATTATTTGCGGACCGTGCGGCAATTGCAAATGAACCCGGATGAGCCGCTTGCCTTGGAGCGGTATGTTTCGGAGGCGCATCGCGCCGGCACACTGGCGGCGGCGGTCGGTCTGGCCGGCAAATCCGTGCGCGACCGCGCCCTGCGCGAGGCGGCGGCGCTCGGTGTCGATCTTCTAAGCGGCGAGGGGCCTCAGGCATGAGAATCACCGACCTGGAAATCGACGGTTACGGCGTGTGGAGCAGCCTGCGGATCGAGAAACTCTCGGACGCCCTGAGCGTCTTGTACGGCCCGAACGAAGCCGGCAAGTCAACGTTGCTCCAGTTCATCCGCTCGATGCTCTACGGATTCTCGCCGTCGCGGCGGTGCTACTTTCCGCCGCTGCACGGGGGGCGGCCGGGCGGAACTCTCGACCTGGCCGGCCCGCACGGGCGCTTTCACATCGCCCGCTATGACTCGGCTGCCGACGGCGGCCCGGGCGAGCAACTCACCCTCACCGCCCCCGACGGCACCCGCCAAGGCGAGCATTTTATCAAAGTCTTGCTGTCGAATGTCGATGAGCAGGTGTTCAACAACGTGTTCGCCGTCGGGCTGCGCGAGATTCAGGAACTGGCCACCCTCAGCGATACGGAAGCGGCCGAGTTGCTCTACAATCTGACGGCCGGACTGGACCGCGTCTCGCTGGTCGAAGTGCTGCACGAACTGGACAACTCGCGAAACCGCCTGCTGGATGCCGCCGGCGGACCGTGCCAATTGACGCAGTTGCTCGCCGAACGCGAGAAGCTGTGCGCGGAGATCGAAGAACTCGGGGCCGCCAACCGGCGCTACGGGCACCTCGTGGCCGAGCGCGAGCAACTCCACGCGGAAGTTACGCGGCTGGAAGAAGAGGCCAACCGGACCGAGCGGCTGATCGCCGTGGTGGACCTGGCCGCGGCGCTGCGCGAGCGTTGGGCGCAGCGGGCCGCTTTGGACGAGCAACTGTCGGCCTTGGGACCGCTGAAAACCGTGCCCGAAGGAGCGATCGAACGGCTCGACGGCTGCAACCATCGCCTCCAGAAGCACCAGCAGCAACTCGATCAGCTTGCGCAGCTTCGCGAGGCCGCCAGGCGGGAGTTTGCCGCTTTGCCGATCAACGAGCCATTGTGGCGTCAGGCGGCGCGGATCGAGGCCTTCCAAGAGCAAGAGCCCTGGATCACGCAATTGCAGGCCCAAATCAGCCAGTTGCAGACCGAGATCGGGCAACTCGAGGGCGAGCTTGCGGCAGAGGGCCAACGGCTGGGGTTCACGGCCGCTATGACGGCCCTGCCCGCCTTCTCGGCAAGAAGGCTCGCGCGCTACGGCCTTTCGCAAAATCGCTGGGCCAACGCCGGCAGCAATGGGCCGAGGCAAAACAGGCCGAGGCGGCTGCCGAGGAGGCCGTACAATCGCTTACGCGGCAGATCGAGGCCGCGCTCGAGGCCCATGGCCAAACCGACCTGGCAACCGCGATGGACCGCGCCGGAGGCCTGGTTTCGCAGCTTCGCCGCCGCGCGCAAGCCGACGATCGACGGGATCAATTGGCCCGCTATCAAGTCGATCTGGAAGATCGCAGCCGGCGCCTGCTGGGCCGTCAACTGTTGCCGGCCGGTGTGCTTGTCGGGCTCGGCGTGGCGTTCGTCGTGGGAATGGTGCTCATCTTGGTCGGGCTGTTCATGCCGGGACTGACCGGGGCGGGCTGGGGCCTCGCGCTGCTCGGACTGGCCGGCAGCGCTTGCGCGGCGCTGGCCAAGATTCTGCTCGAGCGGTCGAACGTCCATCAACTCGACGCCTGCCAGAAGCAATTGGGCGTGCTGAAGTCGCAGATGGAGCAGGCCGCGCAAGATCGCGATGCGCTGGATGCCCAACTGCCCGCGGGCGGCGGCGCCATTCAAGTCAGACTTCAAGCGGCGGAAAAGGAATTGGCCGCCTTGGAGGAATTGACGCCGTTGGACACGCGCCGCAGTGCGGCCCGGCAAGAAGCGGCAACCGCCGCACAACGCGCCGCCGAAGCGTCCGCGGAACTTCAGACGGCCCGCCGGCGCTGGCGAGAGTCGCTCGCAGCCGCCGGGCTGCCGGAAACGCTTCTACCCAAGCAGGTGCGCCGGCTGGCGCAGCAAGGCGACCGCATCGCGGAGCGCCAGCGGCGGCTTGCCCAGCGGCGCGAGGACCTTGCCGGCCGGCAGCGGGAATTCGACTCGCTTGCGGCGCGGATTGCGCAACTCGCGGCCGACACGGGCGTTCCCTTGGGTTCCGGCGGTCTGCTCGATCAATTGCGGCAGTTAGCCGAAGCGGCGGCGCGGCAGACGTCGGCCCTGGCCCGCCGCGACGCCATTCGAAGCGAGGCACGGCGCCACCGGGCCGCTCGGGCAAAGCATGAAGAGGCGATCGGCCGGCAGAAGCATCGCCGCCGCCAGTTGTTCATCGAAGCCGGCGTGAAAGACGAGCAGGAACTTCGCCAGCGGGTATTGGAGAGCGCCCGGGGCGAAGTGCTGCGGCGCCAGCGCGAGGCGATCGCCGGCGAAATCGCGGCGGCCATCGCGTTGCATTGCTCGGAAGACGCGATCCGGCAGCAGCTCGAAGGCAATCATCCGCTGCCGCTGGAGGCGCGCCGCGAGGAACTTCGCCCGCGGTTGGCGGCTGCTCAGCAACAACTCCGCGCCACGCTGGAAAAGCGCGGCCGGCTGAGCGAGCAACTCGAGGCCTTGGCCGCCGACAGGACGCTGGCCTCGAAACATCTCGATCTGGCGGTGCTCGAAAAGCGGCTGGAGGATGCGCTGCATCGCTGGCAAGTGCTGGCCGCGGCCTGCGGCGTGCTCGACATGATCCGCACCACGTATGAGCGGCATCGCCAGCCGGAGACGTTGCAGGAAGCGTCGGGCTACTTGAACCGGCTCACACAGGGCCGCTATTGCCGCGTCTGGGCGCCGCTGGGTGAGCACGTCTTGCGGGTTGACGACGCCGGCGGAAATTCGCTGCCGGTGGAACTGCTCAGCCGCGGCACGCGCGAACAGCTCTTCCTCAGCTTGCGGCTGGCGCTGGCAAGCTCCTATGCCCGGCGCGGGGCGACTCTGCCGTTGATCCTGGACGACGTGTTGGTAAACTTCGACGCCGATCGGGCGAAGGCGGCCGCCGCCGTGCTCCGCGATTTCGCCGCCGCGGGGCATCAACTGCTCGTGTTTACCTGCCACGAACACATTCTCAAGCTGTTCAAATCGCTCAAGGCGCCCGTCAGCAGCCTGCCCAGCAACGCCGAGCCGGGCAAAGTGATTTTTGCCGCAGAGCCAAACCGCGAGGAGAAGCCGAAACGCCAACGCGCTCCCCGGCAGCCGCGGCGCAAACCGGCCGCCGAAGGCCGAACCTCTCGCCAGGATCAATCCAACTCGCAACGTCCTCGCGAAGACCGCGCAACGGACGACGATCGAGAAGACGTTGACGAATCGGACGACGAAGACGCCCAGCGCGACGACTCGCTCTGGGAAGGCGAAGGGGACGAGGCGTTCGACGATCTCGACAAAGACGACGCGGAGGCGGCGTAGCGTCCTCTCGCGCTGTGGTGTCCCGCCGTTATCCGCCGGCTTGGCGCTTCTCGTCCTCGCGTTTCGCCACCGCTGCCGCGAATCCCAGGCGACCCAACCGAGATAGACGTTGGTGCCGAGCGAGGTGAACAATCCCAGCAGGGTAAGCGTCAGCGGGAGCCACGGTTTGGCGGGCCCTTTCGCCTCGGTATCCGCCCCGGCCTTCGCTGTTGATTGTACGGTCGAAGCCGTGGCGGCCGGTTCCGCGAAGACGGCGGACTGTTCGGTGAAGGGCTTGGCGTTCTCATCGGGCGTCAGCTTGTTCGGCACGTCGGGAGGCGACTGTTTCGCCTCCGCATGATCTGGCTCGGGGAATTGCGGTCCTATGCTCTTTGTCAGTGCCGGCGGGACGGCAAGCGGCTCCTCGTGAGGCAACTTTCCTGTGCCCACCATGATGCGATAGGAGCGGATTTCGCCTGCCGTTGGCGGAATGTCGCTGTCGATGGGCATGGAGCGAAGCGTTTCGATAGTCTCCGGATTGAGTTGGATGATGTACTTCATCCCCCCTTCCGGCAACCGTTCCCAGCCCACGTCGAATCCCAAGGCGGCCGCGGCAACGCAGATCATTAGCGCGTTCATGGGTCTCTCCAAAACTTGAGGCGTCACCCCGTTGGCGAGCCCATGCCCGCCGTTGCGGCAACACCCACCGCGCCGCCGGAATGTACCAGCCGAAGGGGACAGTCCCATTTTTGCGCAAAAATCGGGACAGTCCCCGTCATTGCCGACGCCGCGTCACACCCAAATTATCGCCGTTACGCCGGCAATCGCAAGTCACTTGAACCGCCGACCGGCACCTGCCACAATGGGCGGCACCATCATGCCGACGGACCAGGAAATCGCCAATCGCCGAAAACGATGGATTTTCGCGGCAATCAAGCTGCTGATTGTCGTCGTTGTGTTATGGTATATCCGTGGCACGCTGGTCGGCGCCTGGGAGCAGTTGGCCGAGGCCCGCCGGAAGGACACGCACCGATGGCGTCTGGACTTCTGGTGGCTTGCCGCGGCGGGGGTCCTCTACCTGCTTGGCTCGCTGCTGTCCGGCGTCTTCTGGCATCGCACGCTCCGGCGCTCGGACAGAACGTGAGTCTGCCGCAGGCGCTCTGCGCTTTCTATATTGGGCACCTCGGCAAATATGTGCCCGGCAAGGCAATGGTAGTCGTCCTTCGGGCCGGCTTGGTGCGCGGGCAGGGCGTCGATACGGCTCTGGCGGCGGTGAGCGTGTTCTTCGAGACGCTGACGATGATGGCCGTGGGGGCGTTCATGGCCGCCGCGATTGCGGCCATTTGGTTTCACGAGCAGAAGCTGCTGTTTTGGGCGGCGGTGGCCATGATGGCGGTCGCCGGTTTGCCGACGCTCCCGCCCGTGTTCCGGCGACTCGTGCGGCTCGTCGGCGTGGGCCGGAGCGATCCGGCGATCGCCGCAAAACTGGCCGAGCTGGGCTACGGAACCATGCTCGTCGGATGGGTGCTAACGGCCGTGGGCTGGATCGTGCTCGGGCTCAGTCTGTGGGCCGTGCTCCGGTCGTTGGGAGCGGCCGGCGGGAACCCCTGCGAGCAACTCCCTCTTTGCACGGCGGGCGTGACGCTGGCGACGGTGGCAGGGTTTGTGTCGTTTGTGCCGGGGGGGGCCGTCGTCCGCGAAGCCGTCCTTGCCGAGCTAATGGTGCCATCCCTCGGCGACGCCCCCGCGCTGGTCAGTGCGATTCTCTTGCGTCTGGTGTGGCTGGTGGCAGAGTTGGTGATATCAGGTATTCTGTATTGGGGAATGCGGCAGCGCCGCAACACATAATCGATGCTTTCCATCGTCGTTCCGCTTTTCAACGAAGTCGAAGGTCTGGCGACTCTCCATCAAGAGTTGTCGGAGGTTGCCGCTGCGCAGGGTTACGATGCGGAGGTGATCTTCGTTGACGACGGCTCGACCGACGGCTCGTGGAAAGTGATTTGCGAGTTGGCCGCGGTCGATCGCCGCGTGTGCGGACTGCGATTCCGCCGCAATTTCGGCAAGGCGGCGGCCCTCAGCGCCGGTTTTGAGCAAGCCCGCGGCGAGCTCGTGATGACGCTCGATGCCGACCTCCAGGACGATCCACACGAGATTCCGCGGTTCCTCGCCGAGATGGAGAAGAAGTTCGACGTGATCAACGGCTGGAAGAAGGTGCGGCACGATCCCTGGCACAAGGTGCTGCCCTCGCGGGTGTTTAATTGGTTGGTCAGTTGGCTGACCGGCGTGAAGCTGCACGACCACAACTGCGGCATGAAGTGCTATCGCCAAGAGGTGCTGCACGAGGTGCGGCTGTACGGCGAGCTGCACCGTTTTGTGCCCGTGTTGGCGGCGGCGCGGGGATTCCGCGTGGGCGAAATCGCGATCAACCATCGCACGCGGAAGTTCGGCCGCTCAAAATATGGAATCAGCCGTTTCATCAAGGGATTCCTGGACCTCTTGACGGTGCGGTTTCTCACCGGTTTCAGCCAGCGGCCGCAGCACCTGCTGGGCGCCGTGGGCTTGGGCTCGTTTTTGCTGGGAGCTTTGGCGTTGATCTACCTGGCCGGGTGGTGGGCCATTTCCCGGATACTGCCCGGCTGGGAGCCGGTGCATCTGCACGAGAAGCCCGCCGTGATTTATTCGACGGGGCTGCTGCTGTTGGGCGGACAACTGATGTCGATCGGTTTTTTGGCCGAGTTGTTCATCGCTTACCATGCGTCGGACATTCACGGCTACTCGGTGGCTGAGCGGCACGGGCCCGATCCCGCCCGCCTTGCCCTCGCAGCCTGCCCAAGACCCTCCTTCACACCTATGACCGAGAACGTGGCCGATTCCGGCGCCTCGCTGCGGCGCGGCGTGTATGCGATTCTCATGGTGATCGGCCTGGGCGCGGTGTTGGGCCGCATTCTGGCCGTCGACGCCGTCGATCGGACCGCCTTGCAGGATGACCGCGCCAAACGGGTGCCGCAGGAAGTTGAACGCGAGCGAAAGCTCCTCCAGGCCATGGGCGTCGGGGGCCAGGCGTTGGACGAGCGCTTGCAGCAATTCCGGACGAGGCTGCTCGCCCGGCCGTCGCTGCGACGCCCGTTCCTCAGCAGTAACGACCGCAGCCGCTGGGGCACGGTCCGAGCGCTGGTCGAGCCGGAAATGCGCGTCGAGGGGGCGCCGTATGCCATCGACAAGGTCATCCAGCAACCCGGTTGGGATACCATCGACATGGTCAAGCACGACGGCCACCTCTATTCGAGCAAGCCGCCGCTGCTGCCGACGCTGCTGGCGGGCGAGTATTGGCTGGTCTATCACGTTACGGGCGCAACGCTTGGCACGCGTCCTTTCGAGATCGGCCGCTTCCTGCTTGTTTCGATCAACGGCGCGTCTCTGCTGATTTACTTTCTGGCGCTGGCCGGGCTGGCCGAGTGGCTGGGCAAGACCGACTGGGGGCGGATTTTCGTCGTGGCCGCCGGGGTGTTCGGCACCTTCTTGACCACCTTCGCCGTCGTGCTGAACAACCATGTGGTGGCGGCTGCCTGCGCGGCGGTTGCCTTGTACTATGCGGTGCGCATTGGGTTCTCCGACCGGGGCCGGATATGCGACTTCGTGCTGGCCGGTCTGTTTGCCGCTCTCCTGGCAGCCAACGAGCTTCCCGCCCTGGCGCTGGCGGCGGCACTGAGTCTCGGCCTGCTGTGGCGGTTCCCACGTCAAACGCTGTTGGCTTTCGCCCCGCCGGCCGTGATCGTTGCGGCGGGCTTTTTCGGCACCAATTGGATCGCGCATCACACCTTGAGCCCCGCCTACTTGCACCGCTGCCCCGTCGTCCTCCAACCTGTAGACGAGAGCGTCAAATCGCAGGTTCAGCAAGCCGTGCGCGAGGCCGTTGCGCACAGCGATGCGCAATCGTGGAAGGATGCCGATCTCGGCCCCGTCAAGGCGGCCGTCAAGGCGGAGATCGTCGAGGCCGTCAAGCGGTCCGGCGCCGCCGCGGTGCGCAAGGCGATCCAACAGCCGGTCGAAGAGGCTTTGACCGACAAATACAAGACCATCGACAAGGCGGCGGTCGCGGACCTCGTACGGGCTGCCGTTGACGAAGTGGACCTGGAGGCCGAACGGCCCGACAACTGGTACGATTACGCCTTCCGCCGCGACGGCCGCGTGGAGCCGAGCCACTGGCGGGCGCCGGAAGGAATCGACCGGGGCGAGCCGTCGGTCCTTCGCTATACGTTCCACTGTCTGGTGGGCCATCACGGCATCTTGTCGCTGACGCCGATGTGGCTGATGAGCATTTGCGGCGTGATTCTTTGGCTGCGGCGCGGCGAGCCGCGGTTGCGCCGATTGGCGGCGATGATCGGCGCCGTCACGGTGGTCTGCGCGGCGTTTTACCTTGGGTGGCCCTCGCTGGATCGCAATTACGGCGGGATGAACAGCGGCTTTCGCGAAGTCTTTTGGCTGGCCCCCGCCTGGCTCGTAGTGATGCTCCCCGTGGCCGACGCCTCGGCCTCGCGCCGCGGCGCACGAGGCCTGGCGCTCGTTTTGCTGGCGCTTTCCGTCCTCTCGGCCAGCTACCCGACGTGGAACCCCTGGACACACCCCTGGCTGATGTACTTCATGCAATACATGGGCTGGGTGTAGCCATGGCCGGGCCTGTAACGGAAATGAACCTGGGCGATCCGGTATCGCGCCACATGCGCACCGAGGTGGCCCGGCTCGACGTGGAGCAGACGGTGGGCGAAGCGCTGGCGGCGCTGCGGCAATCGCCGCCGCCGCCGCGGATCGTCTATTTCTACGTGGTTGACGGGGCCGATCGGTTGAAAGGCGTGATTCCCTCCCGGGCCCTCCTGCTGAGCCCGCCCGAAACGCCGCGTGGCCGATATCATGCTCAAGAGCGTGATCGCCATTCCTGCCGAGGCGACGGTCTTGGACGCCTGCGAGTTCTTCGTGCTGCACCGGTTCCTGGCCTTTCCGGTGGTCGATCCCCAGCGCCGCCTGCTCGGTGCGATCGACGTGGAACTCTACACCGACGAGCTCCGCGATCTGGGCGGCGGTCTGAGCGACGACTTGTTCCAGTTGGTCGGCGTGCATCTGGCATGGGCGCGTCAGCTTGGGCCGTTGAAGGCGTTCCGCACGCGTTTTCCCTGGCTGATTTGCAACATGCTGGGCGGAGTGGCGGCCGCGTTTCTCGGCGGCGTCTTCCAAGCGGAGCTTCGGCACGTGTTCGAGTTGGCATCTTTATTCCCGTCGTGCTGGCGCTGGCCGAAAGCGTGAGCATCCAGTCGATCAGCCTGGCATTGCAGGTGCTGCATGGAAAGACGCCGTCGTGGTTGGCGATCTTCCAGAAATTGCACCGCGAGTTGCTGGTGGGCCTGATGTTGGGCGGCGCCGCCGGGTTGCTGGTCGGACTGGTGGGGCTGGCGTGGCTTCACCAGTTGCGGCTGGCGGTCTGCATTTTCGGCGGCATTGCCGCCGGCGTGGCCAGCGCCACCGTGTTGGGCATGGTCGTGCCCAACTTGTTGCGCCGCTTCAAGCTCGATCCGCACCTGGCTGCCGGCCCGGCGGTATTGGCCCTGACCGACGTGATCACGCTGTTGTGCTACTTCAATTTGGCCCGCTGGCTGTTGTAGCCTCGCTGATCTGTCGTGCCCGTTAGGGTGACGCCCTGGGGGCGCGAAGACACCCCACTCTTGAAAATCTATTTGCGTCATTTGTAGCCGTCATATAGAATCGTGTTTGTTTGGGGGGCTTTTGGCTCGCCAATGGGGTTTCAGTTGACCGGGTGAGACGCGGCTACGCTGTACGGGGGTTATAACAATGAGGCATGGCGGCAGATCGCTGTTGGCGATTTTGCTTCTGCTTGTGGCGGCGGGGCCCTCTAGGGCGGCGCAGTACACGATCAGCGAGATCGCTGAGGTGGGAAATTATTGCGCCATTAACGACAGCGGGCAGGTAGCTGTTACTGCCCAGATAGTTTATGGAAATGGAACCTGCGGCCCTCCCAACGCCTACCTTTACAGCAACGATGGCATGTGCGATCTAGGTACGCTGGGCGGCGCGGAAAGCGATGCCTACGGTATCAACAGCGCCGGACAGGTGGTCGGGGTCTCCTACACGAACGGCAACTACACCCAACACGCTTTTCTCTACAGCGGTGGGAGTATGCAAGATATCAGCGCGCTCGACGGAATGCTTCCCGCATGCGCGACGGCAATCAATGACAGCGGGCAGGTCGCGGGATTCGCCACCACCAGCGGCGGGGCGACCCACGCGTTCCTCTACAGGAGCGGAACCGTGCAGGATCTCGGTACGCTGGGCGGAACGTACAGCTCCGCCAGTGCGATCAACAACAACGGCCAAGTCGTTGGGGACGCCTACACGGTCGGTGGGGACGACCATGCTTTCCTGTACATTGGCGGCACCATGACGGACCTCGGTACGCTGGGCGGAACGGGCAGCGCCGCCAGCGCGATCAACAACAACGGCCAGATCGTTGGGTCCGCGTACACGAGCAGCGGCGCCTTCCATGCTTTCCTTGACACTGGCGGCGAGATGACGGACCTCGGCACGCTTGGCCAAGCAGGGAGCGCCGCCTGCGGCGTCAACAATCTCGGACAAGTCGTCGGCTACATCGTGGCGGCCGACCCCGAGTCCGCCCCGCACGCTTTCCTCTACAGCGGCGGGACGATGTACGACCTTAACAGCCTGATCTCCCCATCGTCGGGATGGTTCCTGCTAGAGGCCGAAAGTATCAACGATCTGGGTCAAATCGCAGGGATTGGCTTTAGTCCGGAGGGGGCGCCGTCCGCGTTTCTCCTCACGCCCACCCCCGAGCCGTCGTCATTTGTTCTTCTCGCGATCGGCGCGATCTGCCTTGTTGGCTATGTCGGGCGGCGAACGCGTTAGCTCGTGCCTTTTCCCGGCTCGACGTGAATCACCACTCGGCCCAGTCCCGGCACGTTGGCGCGGAGGTACTCTTCCAAACGGACCGTCAGCTCGTGCGCTTCGGTGATGGCCGTTGCGGCGTCGAGCGTGCAGTGGAAGGATACGGAAAGCTCTCCGCCCGCCTGCTGCACGCGCACCTCGTGCGGCCTGACCGGCCGCGGGTAGCTTTTCATAAACTGGGCGATGGCAGCCTGGACCTCGCGCTGCCCGGCCGGTTCGCTGCGCACGATCGCCGCCGCGTCGCCGGTCGGTTCGATGTGCGTGACGATCCGCGTCACGCCGGGCAGGGTCTTGCGCAGCTCCCGCTCGAACCCGGTCGCTTGCTGATGGGCTTCCTCCAGCAGTAGCCTGTCGCTCACCTCCAAGTGCAGTTCCAGCCACCGCTGCCCGTTCTCTTCATAAATCCGCACGCCGTGGGCGCCCAGGCCGTGCCGAGCGGCCAAGAGACGCACCACGGTGGTCACGTCCTCTTCGCCGGGCGCGATCGGCTCGACGTGAACCACCGCATCGGCATTGGGCAGGATGGCATGGATGGCCGCCTCGACGGCCTGCGAGACGTCGTGCGCCTGCTCAAAGGCGGCGGCATGGCTGACGGCCAACGTCACGTCGGCGAAGGACTGCGGCCCGCTCCGCCGCAGGCGAAGCCGAGTGACTTGCTCGACGCCGGGCACCTGCGCCACCGCGGCGGCAACCTGCTGATACAGTCCTTTCGGCACGCTGTCCATCAGGTCCTCGACCGCCTTTTTGCCGAGCTTGAAGCTGACCCAAATGACGATGATTGCCACACCCAGGGCCGCCACCGCGTCGGCGTGCGCCAGCCAAGGCATGGCGAGTCGCTCGCCGGCCAACACGCCGCAAAGCCCCAACAGCACCACGACCGACGACCAGATGTCGGTGGAAAAGTGGAGGGCATCGGCTTCCAACGCCTGGCTGGCATACTTCACGGCGGCCCGGTGCAAAGCACGCGACCGCGAATAGTTGACGCCCACCGCGACGACGATCACCAGGAACCCCCAAACGCTCCGATCCGGATCAATGCCCGCGGCCTCGTGAAAGAAGAGCCGTAAAATGGCCTCTCTGACGATCCACAAGCTGGCCACCAACAGAAACAGGGTTTCCACCAGCGCCGAGAGGTTCTCGAACTTGCCGTGGCCGTAGGTATGTTCCCGGTCGGCGGGCTGGCCGGAGATTCGCACCGCCCAGAAGGTGACGCCGCAGGCCAGCAGATCGAGGCCGGAATGGGCGGCCTCGGAAAGGATGCCCAAGCTATTGGTCCACAGGCCGACGCCGAGTTTCGTCGAGGTAAGCAAGACCGCCGCCAACAGCGACAACATGGTCAATCGCCGCTTCTCGCGGTCGGCCTGCGCAGTCGAATCGTGCATGGGCGAGAGTTGCATCCGTTGACCCCGTTGGGAGTCGATCCTTATATATGTCTGCCATCATGGTAATACGCACGTTCCGGCCGATCAATCCGGGCGTGCGTCCCGCTTCTCTTCGGCCGCGCTCCGACGCGAATAACGCGGAACCAGCTTCATCAAGTCGTCGCGCCGGCCGCGCGCATAATGTTGGGCGGCAAGTCGGCCGATTACCGCCGCGCGAGGCGGCCAATAACGCCGGTCGATCGCTTCCACGCCGGACGGCAGACGACCGGTCAGGCGATCGACAACCGGGCCGGTAACGGCGGCCCCGGGACGCAATTGCGCCAACCACGCTTCCGCAGGCAGCAATTCCTGGGGCGTCTCGGGCTGCCGTGTCCCGGCAGCTTCCGGTCCGAACCGTTGGACGACCAGTTCGCCGCGTTGGGCGTCCATGGCCGCCCAGACCGTTGGAAACCGTGCCGGGGCGGCCGCGGCGATGGCCTCAAGGGTATCGATGCCGAGGATTTCCGCCCCGACGGCATAGGCGAACGCCTTCGCCGTGGCCACTCCGATCCGTAGACCCGTGAACGAGCCCGGCCCGGCCGAGACGGCCACGAGTCGAACTTCCCGCGGGGGCCAGCCAACTTGTCGCAGCAACGTTTCGATGCCGGGAGCCAGCGATTGGGCGGACCGTTGCAGGCGGTCTAACGTCAACTCGGCCAAGAGGTTAGCGTCGTCGAGCGCCGCCACCGTGCCGAGCTTTTCAGTGGTTTCGAGGGCCAGAATCCGCATCTCGTTATATCGCGAAAGAGCCGCGCCATGTGCGCCGGCCCGCCGCTACGGCTTGGCAGCCCAGCGACGGCGGCACGGCTGCCGCAGTGTTGAAAGACGCCTGCCGCCCAGCCCAGCATGGCGGATTCGTCCGGCTTCCACAAGGGGCATCTCGACTTGACCGCTCGTGTCTGCAACAATACACTGTTGGGCTATCCGAGGCGAGCCAATGCGTTGCCTTCCCTACGGCCGCGAGTCGCGGGCGGCTCAGAATATTTGATCCCGTGGTTGATTGTGGAACCGTGCCAACGCTTATGACCGGGAAACCGGGCTCGATTGACGAGCCCTCGTTCCATTGTTCGTGAGGATCTGATACAAGCGTGAAACGAGCCCTCATCAGCGACATCCACAGCAACATCGAGAGCCTCGATGCCGTGCTGAACGACATTCGAGCCCAAGGCATTAGCGAGATTTATTGCCTCGGCGATCTGGTCGGCTACGGCCCCAACCCGCGCGAGGTAATCGACGAGATCATGAAATGTCCCGTCTGCCTGCTGGGCAACCACGACCAAGGGGCGCTGTTCGATCCGGAGGGTTTCAATTCGGGCGCCGAACGGGCGATCTTCTGGACCCGGAACCAGCTCGAAAACGGACCGGGCTCGGTCGCCGTGCGGCAGAAGCGGTGGGATTTCCTGGGCGAACTGCCGCGAAACCACGTCGAAGGGAAACTGCTGTTCGTTCACGGTTCCGCCCGCAACCCGCTGAATGAATACGTCTTTCCCGAAGACATCTACAACAAGCGGAAGCTGGAGAAGATCTTCGCGCTGATCCCGCAGTACGCCTTTCAAGGCCATACCCACGTGCCGGGCGTGTTCACCGAGAACTACAACTTCTACAGCCCCGAGGAACTCAACAACGAGTATCGTCTGAACCAAGAGAAGGCGATGATCAACGTAGGATCGGTCGGCCAGCCCCGCGACGGCGATCCGCTGCGTGCTACGTGGTGCTGGAAGACGACGTCGTACGGTTCCGCCGCGTCGAATATCCATTCGACAAAACGATCGCGAAGATCTACGACATTCCCGATCTGGACAATTTTCTCGGTGACCGGCTCCGCGACGGGCGGTAGGCGGCGGCAAAGGGCGTGCCACCCGGCGCAGAAAAGCAGGAACAAGGGGTATCACTGGAGCCGCAGATGATGGAACGTCGTCTTGTCTTGTTCTTGGTGCTCGCCGTGGCCATCATGGTGGGCTACACCGCGGTGATGGAGCATTTCTACCCCACGCCGCACAGGCCGCGCCGGGTCGCGCGAATGCCTGAGAAGGCAGAAAAGGCGCCCCCGGCAGAGGAAGCGGAAAAGCCGGCGGAACAACCGGCCGAGGAAAAGAAGCCGGCCGAGCAGCCGCCGGAAAAGCCGGCCGAAACGGCCGAGAAACCGGCGGCGGAGATCAAGGCGGCTCCCGAGCCCGAAGCGCCCGAGCAGTGGGCGACGCTCGGCTCGGCCGATCCCGACGATCCCTACCGGATGCTGGTCACAGTGACCAGCAAGGGGGCGGCCTCGAGCGGATCGAATTGAACAGTCCCCGCTATTGCGACATCGACAACCGCACCGGCTATCTCGGACACCTGGTGATGGACCGGGCCGAGCGGCCCGACGGCTGCCTGGTGCAACTCGTCGGGCCGGGCACGCCCGCCGCCGAGGCCGGACTGAAACCGGGCGACGTCATCAAGACCGTCAACGGCAAAACGGTCACCGGCCGGAAATCGCTGGAAGAAGTCTTGGCGGGGACGGAGCCCAAGCAATCCGCGCAACTCGTGATTACCCGCGACGGCGCGGAGCAAACCCTCACGGCAAAACTCCGTCGCTACCCGCTGCAAGTGATCAAGCCGGAGGGCGACGATCCGTTGTCGATGCTGTTGACGTTGCAGCAGTTCGACCAGGAAAAGCTGGGCGAGCAACCGAACAAGTATGAGAAAAAGGATGATGAAGAGGCGGACAAGAGGAAAGTCGCCGAAGAGAACGATCGCCTGTACAACGAGTTCATCAACGACGAGCTGAAGGGCGTGAACCTGCGGACAACGAACTGGAAGCTCGTCAGTTCCGACCAGCTCCAAGCGCAATTCCGCCGTGAACTGCCCGAGAAGGGCCTGGAGATCACCAAGACGTATAGCTTGGCGAAGGTGCCCGAGGCATCGCAGGGAGACGCCGATTTTCCCGCCTATCACTTGATCTTCAAGATCGAGATTCGCAACCGAGGAGAGAACGTCCGCAAGGTGGCTTATCGGCTTGACGGGCCCAACGGGCTGCCGACGGAAGGCAGTTGGTACGTGTGGCGGGTGACTCGGTCGGGCGGCTCTGGGCTCCGCGATTGCATCAGTTCCTTCGGCAACGGCACGCCCGACATGACCGGGGCGATGAAGCTGAGTGCCGACGTCCCCGATGTTCTGCTCAGGCCTGACACCCTCCCCGACCGGCTGTTGACGTTTATCGGCGTCGATGCCCAGTATTTCTCCGCCGTCCTGAAGCCTGATCGCACGAACCCGGCCGACGTGTGGTTCGAGGGGTTGTTGCCGATCCGTGTGGGCAGGCCCGATGTGAAGCGTCCGAACCTCACGAACTCGTCGTGCCGGTTGATGAGCACGGTCAAGGACCTCAGGCCGGGCGAGGTGCTCACGCACCAGTTCAAGGTCTTCGCCGGTCCGAAAAAGCCGGCACTCTTGCAAAACAAGGAGTACCGCCTCGGCGAGTTGGTGTACTTCGGCTGGCCGATCTTCGCCGTCGTGGCCGAGTTTCTGACCGTCATCCTGCACTTCTTCTACTCCATCGTGCACAACTACGGCCTGGCAATCATCCTTTTGACCGTCTTGGTTCGCGGCTGCATGTTTCCCGTCAGCCGCAAGCAGGCCATCGGTCAGCAGAAGATGGCGCAATTGCAGCCGGAGATGAAGAAGATCCAAGAGAAGTACAAGAACAACGTCGAGGCTCGCAATAAGGCCATGCACGAGCTGTACAGCAAGCACGGCTACAATCCCCTCAGCGGTTGCCTGCCGCTTTTCATTCAGCTCCCCGTGTTCATCGGCCTGTACAAGTCGTTGCAGGTGGCCATCGAGCTGGCGATGCCCCCCTGTTTTCGCCTTCGATTCGCTGGTGCTCGAACCTGGCCGCTCCCGACATGCTCTTCAATTGGAAAGACTTCATGCCAGCCCTGGTGGTCGGGTACCTCGGGCCGTATTTCAATCTGCTGCCTTTTGTCACGATCGCGTTGATGGTTTGGCAGCAGAAGATGTACATGCCTCCGGCCGCCGACGAACAGGCCGCCACCCAGCAGAAGGTCATGCAGTACATGTTCGTCGTCATGGGTTTTCTTTTCTACAAAGTGGGCAGCGGCTTGTGCCTTTACTTCATCGCCTCGAGCTTGTGGAGCTTACTGGAGCGCCGTTTTCTGCCAAAACCCGCCGCACCCGGCGGCCCGATCGTCGAAACCCGCGCCCAAGCCAAGGCGGAAGCGAAAAAAACCGCGCAAGCTGCCGTGAAGAAGCAGCGGAAGTAGCGCCTGCGGTGCATGTACCCTCTGGACGATACAATCGTTGCCATTGCCTCGCCGCCGGGAGGCGCGGCGCGGGGAATCGTGCGCATCAGCGGGCCGCGAGCGCTGGTTTGCGCCTTGCGGCTTCTGGAAAACGACCACGCTGATTCGTTGTCTTCGCTCGACCCTCCTTGCGCAATCGGCGGCTCGCTTCGTCTGCCCGGGCTCAGTGCGTCCCTGCCATGCGAGGTGTATTTGTGGACGGGCGGCGGCAAGCCGCAAGTGGTCGCCGCCGGCTCCGGCGCGACCGGCGGCCGCCGTCTTGTGGCAGGCACGGTGCGCAGGTTACACGGGCCAGCCGCTGCTGGAAATTCACACGATCGGATCGCCCCCGCTGCTGGAACTTGTGCTGCGATCGCTTTGCGAGGCCGGCACCGGCTGGCCCATCCGGGCGAGTTCACCTTGCGGGCCTTTCTGGCCGGACGAATCGACCTCAGCCAGGCGGAGGCCGTGCTCGGCGTGATCGATGCGGCCGATCGGCAAGAATTGAACGTGGCTCTAGGCCAGTTGGCGGGCGGGCTCTCCCGGCCCCTCGACCAGTTGCGCGACGCCCTCCTGGAGCTGCTGGCCCATGTGGAAGCCGGTTTTGATTTTGCCGACGAGGACCTGCCGTTTATTACGCGAGAGGAACTCGACCGGCAGTTGGCCGATGCCGAGAACCGTGTGGCGGCCGTTCTGGCGCAAGCGATCGCCCGGGGCCAGCCGGCCGGCGCCGTGCGCGGTGTTGGTCGGGCGGCCGAATGTCGGCAAAAGCAGCCTTTTTAATGCTTTGGCCGGCAAACACGCGGCCCTTGTATCGCATCACCCCGGCACAACCCGCGACTACCTCGTCGCCGTGGTCAACCTCGACGGAATTGAATGCCGGCTGATTGACATGGCCGGGGCAGAGAGCCGGCCGGAAGAGGGAACGGTTCATGCCGACGTGGAGCAAGCGGCACAATCGGCCGCGGCGTCGCAACGGCGGCAGTCGCAGGTGCAGGTGCTTTGCCTCGATGCGACCCGCCCGCTGGACGAGTGGGAACGCGAAGAATTGGCGCGGACGGCGACCGCCAAGCGGATCGTCGCGCTGACGAAGTGCGACGTGCCGCGCCGCACGGATTGTCGCCACCCGGCCGTTGAAACGAGCAGCCTGACGGGACAGGGAATCGGAGATTTGCGCAGCGCGTTACACCGCGCCGCGATGGCTGCCGGCGAGGCGCGCGGCGACGTCGTCGCCGGCACGGCGGCGCAATGTTGCGAGTCGCTGCGGCTGGCAAACGAGAGCTTGCATCGGGCCCGGCAACTGACCGCCGCATCGCAGGAGGAACTGGCGGCTGCGGAAATTCGCGCGGCCTTGGACGAGTTGGGCAAGGTCGTCGGCGCGGTCTATACAGACGACGTGCTCGATCGAATCTTCAGCCGCTTCTGCGTGGGAAAGTAGACGCGGTTTGATCACTCGCCGTAGGCGATGCGGGCCAGCTTTGGTTTGGCCAACCGGGCGAAGTCGCGGTAGGCCATGCGAATCAGTTCCGTGTGCGAGCCCGCATTGAACGCAATCTCTTCGTCCTTGGCCAGCAACGGCGATACGTAGGTATCCATGTTGTAAAGGTTGCCGAACGGCGGCATGCCTCCCACTTCGCAATCGCCGAACATGTCGCGGAACGCCTGCTCGCCGGCAAGCTGAGCGTTTTGCGCCCCCGACGCCTCGCGCAGGGACTCGAAACTCACCTTGCGCGACGCGGGAAGCACGGCCATCGCCAACTTGCCGTCGAGGGTGACCATCACCGTCTTGGCCAACTCCCTGCCGCGCACATGGGCGGAGGCGGCAACCTCTTGGGCCGTATAGGCCGCCGAGTGTTTGAGCGTGACGTACTTCACTTTCTCGTTGTCGAGAAACTCTTTGAGTTTTTTCACCGGCATGGCGAGACTCCTTCGAAGTGAGCAATGATTGGCGAAAGGTCGATCGCCCTCCCGCCACCATGGTATGCGTTACCCCCGAAACTGTAAATACGCCTCTTTGAGCATAAGTCGGCCGGCAGCGTGGCGGGCGAGCAGCGTGCGCGTTCGCCATTGACGTATGGCCCGTTTGCGGTAGATTCGAGGTAAATCCCGAGTTCCATGATGGCCCGCATTCAGCATTCTCCCTATGCGGTCAACATCGCCAGCCTTTGCGCTGAGCGGTGGGACGTGCTGATCATCGGCGGCGGAATCGTCGGCGCCGGCGTGGCCCGCGACGCAGCCATGCGCGGGCTTCGCACGGCCTTGGTCGAACAACACGATTTCGCCTTCGGCACCAGCAGCCGCTCCTCGCGACTGCTCCACGGCGGGCTCCGCTACCTGGCCCAGGGTCGAGTCGGCATGGTGCGCCAGTCCAGCATCGAGAAGTGCACCGTTCATCGCATTGCCCCGCATTTGTCGGCCCCGTTGCCGTTCCTCTTTCCCACCTATCGCCATACGTCCTGGGTCCGTTGGCAACTGTCGATCGGCGTGCGGATATACGACTTCCTGTGCGGCCAGCGGAACCTCGGCCCGTGCAGCACGCTCTCCGCCGTCGAAATGGCGGAGAAGTTGCCCGGAATCAACCGCTGCGACCTTACCGGCGGCGTGCGCTACTATGACGGCCTGACCAACGACGCACGCCTGGTCGTCGACACGCTCCAGTCGGCTGCGCGCACGGCGCGACGGTGCGCAACCATACCCGGTTTCTGGATGCCGAGCGAACGCCCGGCGGTTGGACGTGTCGGCTGCGCGACGAAGCGAGCCAAGGGCAAGTGGAAGCCAACAGCCGCGTGGTGGTCAACGCGGCCGGGTGCTGGGCGGCTGCCATCCCGCACAGCCGCGTCCGGCTTCGGCTGACCAAAGGAATCCACCTCGTGGTCGATCAGGAGCGGTTTCAACTGAGCGAGGCGGTCGTGATGACCGAAGGGAAGCGGATCCTGTTTGCCATCCCGTGGGGCAGCCGCGTGATCCTCGGCACCACCGACACCGACTACGAGGGATCGCTCGACGACGTGCGGGCGGATCCCGCTGACACAAGTCATGTCTTGAACGTGGTCAATCGGGCGTTCCCCCAGGCCGAACTCCAGCCGAGCGACGTGATTTCGACTTGGGCGGGCGTCAGGCCGCTGATCGCGCCGGCGGGCGTGCAGAAGGCAGCGCCGTCGGACACTTCGCGGGACCACCAAATCCGCATGCCGGAACCGGGCTGGATCGACGTGGCGGGCGGCAAGTTGACGACCTACCGCCTCATGGCCGAGCAAACGCTCGACCAAATCGGCGAGTACCTGAAACGCTCACTGAGCCCCTGCCGCACGGGCGAAGAGCCCTTGATCGCTCCGGCCGACGCCGCCACGAGCAGCATCATTCCGCCGCCCGTCACCCGCGAGGCGGTCCAACGCTATTGCATGAAAGAATGGGCAACGGATGTGAGCGATGTGATGCTGCGGCGGACGAGTTGGGGTCAGTATTACCCGCAACACGAAGCCGGGCAGATCGCACGGCAGGTGAGCCAATGGATGGCCGAGGCCCTTGGGTGAGGTGGGGCTTGCAAGGCCGCTCCCCTTTTGGGTCGCGGCTTCACGTGAAGCCGCGACCCAAAGGAGAGCGGCAAGACTGACTGAGAATTGCCGCAATCTTGGCAATTTGGGGCCCTCGCGGGCCCGCGCCAATCCGTCGGATTCGTCTTTCGCCGCGGGCGGGCGATGTCTATAATCCGCGACCCCGATTGGCGCGCACCAAAAGGGACAGTCCCCCGCGTCGGGCAAGGAGACATTTTGCCATGGTCAGGGCCGGCATGCTTGCCTTTGCGCTGCTTATATCGGTGGCAATCTGCGGCTGTTGCCGTACGGCCATGCCCTCGTGGTCCCATCCCGGCACGGCGGACGCCCAGCGCTGCCGGGCGTTGCGTTACGACCCGTATCCGGAGAACGAGCCCGGCCCGGCCGTCGTCGGAGTCCGGCCGCGCGAGTTCGATCAGCCGCCGCCCGAGCCATCTCGTGCCCGCTGGCAAGACGGCAATTGGGGGCAATAACGGAGTCGCGGCGGGCTGACGCCGCAGGGTGCGTGCCACGCACCGAAGCCCTGCTCCTCTTCCCTTCACCCCGCTGCCCCTCTATGCTGGGAAGATGGTCACTCCACGTTTTCGCAAGCAGAAGCATCGTCGCGCCGCGCCGCCGCATAAGGCAACGGCTGCCGGACAGGGGTTGCAGAGATTGCAAAAAGTGCTGGCCGCCGCCGGCTTGGGCAGTCGTCGGCAGTGCGAGGAACTGATCACGACCGGCCGCGTCGAGGTCGATCGCCGCGTTGTCACCGAGCTAGGCACGCGGGTCGATCCATCGCAGCAGCAAGTCCGCGTCGATGGCCAGCCCTTAGCGAAGCCGAAGCTGGTCTATTATGCGGTGAACAAGCCCAAGGGCGTTTTGTGCACCAACCGCGATCCGTCGGGCCGGCCGCGAGTTGTCGATCTTCTGCCGACGCGAGACGCCCGGCTGTTCACCATCGGCCGTCTCGACCTGCACAGCGACGGCCTGATTCTGGTGACCAATGACGGCGAACTGGCCAACCGGCTGACCCATCCGCGTTATGGCGTCGGCAAGACGTATCGCGTGGTGGTGGCCGGCCGGCCGACGCGCGAAGTGCTGGCAAAGCTGTTGGCCGGCGTTCATTTGGCCGAGGGCGTGGCACGGGCCGAGCGGGCAGCGGTCAAGTCGCATCACAAAGAAAGCACGGTTCTGGAGATGGTGCTGCGCGAGGGCAAGAATCGCGAGATTCGCCGCATCCTGGCCCGGGTAGGACACAAAGTGCTGCGGCTGACGCGGACCGCCGTCGGGCCCGTGCGGCTCGCCGAGTTGCCGGCCGGCGCATCGCGGCAGCTCACCCATGAGGAAATCGCCGCCCTGCGGCGCGAGGCACATGGGACTTGAGTTGGTCCAGATCGTCATGGACGTCGAGCAAACGTTCGCGGTCCGCCTCCACGGGCCGGATGTGCCGGTGATCCGCACGGTCGGCCAATTGCACGATTGCATCGCCAAGGCCCTCCGCGAGCGGCCGGACCCGGCAAAGCTGGATTCGCTCGTATGTGAAAAGGTCTGCCGCGCCCTGGAATCGGCCGGAGGGCTGAGTCCGCAGCAGGTTCAGCCCACCACTCCGCTGCGCGACATCATGCCGATTTTTGCGAGGCGCACGAACCTGGCGGCGTGTTGGGAAGGTATTGCCTGAGCGATTGCCGCCGCTCCGCCGGCCGCCCATCGTCGGTTGGCTCCTGGCGGTTGTCGCCATCGGCCTGGCCTGGCTGTGCACATTTGGGCCGCGCAACCCGGAGTGGGTACTGACGCAACCGGCAGTCGCCATGATCTGCCTGTTCTTCATCGGCCCGTTGGCGGCTTTCTTTGGAGTGGTCGGCTTCTGGCTGACCACGCCGCTGGCGGTCGTTTGGGATCGGAAGTTTCAGACGGTCGGCGAACTGGCCCGCGCGGTGACGGCGATCAATTACAGTGACCCGCCGCGAACGCAAAACCAGTGGAGCGACGAGCAAATCTGGAGCACGCTCCGGCAGATCGTGGCCGACATACTGGCCGTCGCTCCCGAAAGAGTAACCCGCGAGGCCCGCTTCGTGGAGGACCTCGGCGCGGGGGCGTAAGTAGAGTCCTTGTCTTGGGTGGCGATGATTGTGCCCGATGATTGGGCTAAAAGGTGGGTATCATGCCTGAACTCGACCAGCACACGGAAATCCTTGAAGACTATGAGCCTCTCTTAAACCTCAAAAGTGCCTGTGAGTTGCAGAATCGACCACAGTTCGACCGGCTACTCCACGAACTTAGTGAAGAACTGGCTAATGAGTATCGAGTCAAAATTGGTGAAAAGGTTTGCAGATGGGCAAATGCGACAGTGGTTCTGCGGTTCTTTGACCGACCGCCAGTTGGCGCTTACATTCAGGCGAAAATGCTTTACCGGGATGGATTCTATGAGGCTACGATAATGGTCTGCCGTTCGATTGCCGAAATGGTATGCTACGATCGTCTGGAATGTTTCTCGCATCCCTTTGGAACAATACAGGATGTTGAGCGTAGGAGCTTTCGAGACTTGATAAAATGGCTTTTGCAAAACGATGCCCGGATCACAAAAAAGGTGTTCGATAATCTGAACGCGATGTATGACCTGGGCAACAACTATGTGCATCCGAAGGCCGGTCAGTGCTCCAAAGATGATTCTATCAAGGCTCTACATCTGGTCGGCGAATCCGTCTTTGAGGTATACGGCGTCAAGTCAATTGATGAAATGATCGGTCGGACGATCAAGACGGCATACGCTGATTTCGTGGACATTTGTGGTGGGACAAATTTCTGGATGACGGGATTCGTCCCGGCAAGGCCGGGTGGCAAAAGAGGCTAAACTGTCTGTCCTTGGAAAGAAAAGGTGTCGGGAACCGTTCTTGACGCGCGACAGGGCAGTTTGTAGAAGCCCGGCATGGGACGAGCGTTAAGAACCGTTGCCGGCGGGTTACGACGTTCGTAAGCGGCTAGACGGGCTTGATCGACGTGACCCACAGGAAGGGCGTGCCCGCCTCGTCGGTCCGCACCTCGAACTGCAATCTTGCCTGGAACAACAGCTTTCGCAGGGTCAAGCTGTAGGTCGTTCGGCCGCGGGGAAGCGTCACCATCGCTTTGTCCGGATCGATGCCGTTCCGAGCCAGGGCATTGTGATCGAACAACACCGGCGCTTCGACTCGCTTGGCGATCGCGTCCAACGCCGTGGCGGCGGAAACATTCTGCACGTTGACGTTGAGGAAATCAAACAAGGCGGGCAGCGAATCAGCGGCCGACTTCTCCGGGGCCCAGCCGACCGGCCAACTTTCGAGCTTCGGCTCGGCCTTGACCACCGCGTAGGCCAATTCGCCGCCGGTCGCACGCGGCACCATGCAGTAGCCGGCCGGACGCAACACGCAGGCCAGGGCCGTCCCGCAGGTCAACTCGGTGAGGTCTTCCTCGACCTTGTCGTCGCCGAGCGGCGCGGCGGCCTGGGAATCCAACTTCAGCGGCAACTTCAGTTGACCGGCGATGTTCGCCAGCACCTGCCGGCGGGCAATGCCTTGCGTGGCGCGCACCGACTCGCGCGCTCAGATCGGCGCAGGACTTTTTGGAATTGACCGCGAGAGAGCCCGAAGGCCGCTTTCTCCTCCTTGCCCGTGCTGGGACCATGCTCGGCCAGGTCCTTGAGCCACTGGGCCAGGCGGCCCATGTCGCCGCGATGGTATCGACCGTTGGGCAAGAACAATTCATCGCGGGAAACGACGATCCCGGTGACCAGGTAGACGGGGCTCTCGCCGCTGCCGCGAGTTTCGATGCCTACCTTGTCCGTTTCGGTGCCCGCGCGAAGGCGGACGTTCGTAATGCCGGCCTTGGAGAGGGTTTGTCCCCACTCTTGGAACAGCATGCCCGCTCCTTCCGGGTCGCCGACAAGTTGCAATTGGACGGTTCCGGCGGCCCGCGCCGGCGTTGCCGCGGCGACCAAACCGGCGAAGATCAGCATACGCGGAAGAAGCTGGCGAAGTCGCATGGGGCGAGAGACACTTTCTGAGGAACCTCGAAAATGGGGATTGGCTCCGTCGCCTCGGTCAAGCTTCGTTCCGCAAAACAGCGTTTTTGGCGACGGTGCCTGTCCCCTTTTTCGACGAAGAAAACGAGAACACCACCGAAATTGTAGCATATCTGCCATGAGCGGTCCGGGTTCGCTTCGGACGATGCCTGAGTGGCGCCTCAGCGTTTGACCGCTTGCCGCGGCCTTCCCCCCACTAAGAATGATCATAGCCGGGTTTTTTACAGGCACATCAGGAGCGCCACGATGATTCGCATCAAACGGATTCGCATCAAACGGGTCTATGATCCACCGCAGCGGGAGGACGGCGCCCGGTTTCTCGTCGAGCGTCTCTGGCCGCGGGGGATGAAGAAGGCGGCGCTTCGGATGGACGCCTGGCTGAAGGACGCGGCCCCGAGCAGCGAGTTGCGCCGCTGGTTTGGGCATGATCCGGCCAAATGGCCACAGTTCCGCCGCCGCTATTTCGCCGAGTTGGCCCACCGCCCCGACGCCTGGAAACCGATCCGCGCGGCGGCCCGCCGCGGCAACGTCACGCTGCTTTACAGCGCGCGCGACGAAAAGCACAACAACGCGCTGGCGCTGAAAACCTACTTGGGAAGGTAGCCATGGAACACGATCCGCATCGCCGGCCGACGGCGCTGGTGATCTTCGGCGGCCGCGGCGATCTGGCGTGGCGGAAACTGGTTCCCGCCTTGTTCAATCTGCACCTCGACAAGACGCTGCCCCAGCCGTTTGCCCTGCACGCGGTGGACCGCGTCGAGACCGGCGACGATGCGTTGCGGGAGCACTTCCGCGACGGGGTCAATCGTTTTTCCCACCGTGGCCCGCCCGCCGATGCCGATTGGAGCAACTTCGCGGCGGCGGTGACGTACCAACGGGCCGACTTCGATGACGCGGCCGCCTACGCCCGGTTGTCCGAATACCTTGCTCAGCTTGACGGCCAGTGGAACGCCAAGGCCAATCGTCTCTTTTACCTGGCCACGCCGCCGGCGCTGTTTGGCGTGATCGCGCGCCGATTGGGCGAGGCGAAGCTTTCGGAGGAGCCGGATCGAAGCCGTCTCGTGGTGGAAAAACCGTTCGGCTGCGATCTGGAGTCGGCGCGGCAGTTGAATCGCTCGCTGGCCGACAACTTCCGCGAATCGCAGATTTTCCGCATCGATCACTACTTGGGCAAGGAGACCGTGCAGAACATCCTGGCATTTCGCTTCGCCAACCTGCCGTTCGAGCCCGTCTGGAACCGGCGCTACGTCGATCACGTCGCCATTACGGTGGCCGAGGAAGTGGGCGTCGAGCATCGCGGCGGCTATTACGACCATGCCGGCGCGCTGCGCGACATGGTGCAAAACCACCTGCTGCAACTGCTCTGCCTGGTGACAATGGAGCCGCCCGTTTCCTTCGATGCGGAAGAAATCCGCAACAAGAAGGTGGACGTGCTGCACGCCGTCCGTCCCATCGCCCATCACGACGTGCACGCGTTTGCTGCCCGCGGGCAGTACGGCGACGGCTGGGTCAAGGGCCGGCAGGCATGCGCCTACCGCAACGAGGAGGGCGTGGCGCCCGATTCGGCCACGGAAACGTTTGCCGCGCTGAAGCTGTTTGTGGACAACTGGCGCTGGCAGGACGTGCCGTTCTATTTGCGTACGGGCAAGCGGCTGCCACGCCATGTTTCCGAGATTTCGATCCGCTTTCGCGCCGTGCCGCACCAGTCGTTTCCGGCCGAGGCGAGGCTGGATTGGCAACCGGCCCGGCTAATCATCTGCATCCAGCCCGACCAGGGCATTATCATGCGATTCCAGGCAAAACAGCCGGGCGCGAAGATGTATCTCCGCCCGGTCGATATGCGATTCAACTACGAGGACGCGTTTCAGAAAGCCTCGCCCGGCGCGTATGAAACGCTGCTCTGGGACGCGATGGCCAACGACGCCACGCTGTTCATGCGGGCGGATCAGGTCGAAGCGGCGTGGAGCATCCTGATGCCGGTTCTCGATGTCTGGGAATCGGCGCCGCCCAGCGATTTCCCCAATTACGCTTCGGGCACGTGGGGACCGGAGTCGGCGGAAGTGCTGATCGCCCAGGACGGCCGCACCTGGCTGCAACCGGCCGCGCTGCATGTTGCCAAGGGCTTGCCGACGCCGGAACCGGATTGAAGCGGCAAGATGCCGCTTCCACTTCCTACCTGCGCGGTTTGAAGATACAGACGCCCAGCGGCGGATAATTGATGCGGATCGACGCCGGACGGCCGTGACTTTGATGCGGCTCGGCCATCACGCCGGGACCATTGCCCAGATTACTGCCGGCGTAGAACGACGAGTCGCTGTTAAAGACCTCTTCATACCAGCACTGCTCGGGCACGCCGAGGCTATAGCCCAGGCGGGGCACCGGCGTGAAGTTGCAGGCGATCACGAGGAAATCGCCAGGGTCCTTCGCCCGGCGAACGAAGCTCAGCGTGCTGTCGTCGTGGTTGTGGCAGTCGATCCACTCGAAACCGTGATAGTCGAAATCGACCTGGTGGAGCGATTTTTCGCGGCGGTAGAGGCGGTTCAGGTCGGACATGCACTTCAACAGGCCCTTGTGCGAGTCCCACTGCATGAGGTCCCATTGCAGGCTGGTGTCGAAGTTCCACTCGTTCCACTGGCCGAAGTCGCTGCCCATGAAAATCAGCTTCTTGCCCGGATGCGTCCACATGTAGCTGAACAAGAGCCGCATGTTGGCGAACTTCTGCCACAGGTCGCCCGGCATCTGGTCCAGCAGCGAGCCCTTGCCGTGCACCACCTCGTCGTGCGACATGGGCAGCACGAAGTTCTCGTGGAATGCGTAAATCAGGCTGAAGGTGAGCTCGTTGTGGTGGTATCGGCGATGGATGGGGTCATGGCGCATGTAGGTGCGGGTGTCGTTCATCCAGCCCATGTTCCACTTCAGGCTGAAACCCAGTCCGCCGAGATAGGTGGGCCGCGACACGCCCGCCCAGGCCGTCGATTCCTCGGCGATCGTCAGCGTGCCGGGGAATTGGAAATGGACCTGCTCGTTCAGCTCCTTCAAGAACGCGATGGCGTCGATGTTCTCGCGGCCGCCGTACTGGTTGGGCAGCCAGTCGCCGTCCTGGCGGCTGTAATCGAGATAGAGCATCGAAGCCACGGCGTCCACACGAATCCCGTCGACATGGTACTTGTCCATCCAGAACAGGGCGTTCGACGTGAGGTAGTTGCGCACCTCGTGCCGGCCGTAATTGAAGATTTGCGTGCCCCAGTCGCGATGCTCGCCGCGGCGCGGGTCGGCATGTTCGTAGAGCGCCGTGCCGTCGAACTGCCGCAGGCCGTGACCGTCGCGAGGGAAATGGGCCGGCACCCAGTCGAGAATCACGCCGATTCCGTTCTGGTGCAGAACGTCGACGAAGTACATGAAGTCCTGCGGCGTTCCGTAGCGGCTGGTGGCCGCATAGTAACCCACCGTCTGGTATCCCCAACTGGCCGACAGCGGATGCTCGCACACCGGCAGCAGTTCGACGTGCGTGTATCCCACCTCCTTGCAGTAGTCGGCCAACTGATGGGCCAGATCGCGGTAGCTGAGCCACCGTCCGGGATCGTCGCCCGGCCGGCGCCAGCTTCCCAGGTGGACCTCGTAGAACGCCAACGGCTGCTCAAGCCAGTTCGTCTCTCGCCGCCGCGTCACCCAGTTGGAATCGTGCCACGCGTAGCGGTTCAGATCGGACACCTTCGAGGCGGTCCGCGGCGGCACTTCGGCCGCGAAGCCAAACGGGTCGGCCTTCTCGAAAATCCAATCGTGATGGCGAACCTGGTATTTGTAGAGCGTGCCTTCGCCGAGGCCCGGCACGAACAGTTCCCAAAATCCGCTGGGAATGTGTTTGCGCATGGGATGCCGACGGCTGTCCCAGTTGTTGAAGTCGCCGATTACCGCCATGCCGGTGGCGTTGGGCGCCCAAACGGCGAAATTCACGCCGTCCACGCCGTTGACGGTGCGCAACTGCGCCCCCAAGCGGTTATAGCACTGCCAATGCCGGCCTTCGTTCAGCAGATAGCGGTCGAAGTCGGTCAACAGGTGCGGGAACGAGTACGGATCATGCATGGTCGTGACTTTCTTGCCGCCTTCGTCGGCCACCCGAAGCAGGTATCGCGGCGTGCCGTTGCCGTCAAGCGGGGGACAAATCGCTTCGAACAGGCCCGCCGGATGAATCCGCCGCATGGGCAGCGAGTGATCGCCCTGCGCCGGATCGACCACCCAAGCCTGCGCGGTGGTAGGCAGGAACGCCCTCACCGCCAACGCGCGACGCCCCCCCTGGTCGATCTCGTGCGGACCGAGCAACTCGAACGGGTTTTCATGCCTTCCTTCAATCAGTTGACCGATGGTTTCCAGCGACACCATTGTACGCACACACACCTCCTTGCAGGCAACAGACCAGTACAAGTTCGGACATCAAAGCCTCGCGGCGGCGCTGCGCCAGGTTCCCATCGGCGGCCCATGGTCCCTGAACCCGCCTAGCCTCTGCCACAGTCGCGACGCCATTTCCTTCCAGACTCCGCACCAAGCGGCCAACACCGGTACGCAATATTTTAGCCAATTATTACTGACGATATGGTCAAGCCACTTGCCCGCCTTCTTGTCCAGGTTCCAGTGCGGGCCGCCGAGCAGATTGTGCCCCGAGTCGATGCGACGCTGTCCACAATCGACCCGATGAAATTGCAAGACGTGATCCATTCGCCGCCAGAGGTCGGCATCCCGCACGGGCACCAATTGTCCGAAATACTCCCACCGCCAGGCGTTCTCCCGCCATTCCGACACCCCGTAAAGGATGCCCTGCTCCACGTAGCGGGTGCAGCCGACCAGCGTGACCCGGGAGGGCCTGTCGAGCGATTCCAAGGCGCGAAGGACGGTCAACAGGTCGAGCCGTTCGCCCCAAATGTCGGGCTCGACATCGGCGACCTCGAAGGCTTTTGAGCCGTCCGCCGGCCGCAAGACAAACCGCCACCGCCCGAAGCCCTCCGTCCGGCTCGCCTCTGACCTCAACAGGTAATGGGGGGTTGGATCATTCATCGGGCTTTGGACACTAATACTATGGGGAACCTGGCAAGCCGTACGCAATCAGTAAAGATGATATACCAGCCCGCAGGCGGGGAAAGTCGTGGTGGGTGGCGCCGGGGATCGAAAGCTGTTATCTGATCGTCAGAGAGGACCCTGACGGCCTAGTTTTGCTTATCGGAAGCCATGCCGCATCTTCTCTAGTTTATCACATCGAATCCTTACCCCGTCGAACGTCAATTCCGATGTCTTCGTTTCCGGCGGCAGAGTTTCGCCGAATTCGGACCTTGACACTCCGGCCGCAGGCCAGAAAATGGTCGATCTTGTTTAACCGCGACCCGTAGGGGGAGCGCGCTATTAACCAGAGTGAGCAGCAGTGGGATCCAAAGCCTCATATCGCGGCGCCGTCTATGGCATTGCCGCATACGGATTGTGGGGGCTGATTCCGCTCTATTTCAAGGCAGTGGCCCAAGTTGCGCCGCCGGAGGTGCTCGCGCATCGCGCGATCTGGTCGTTTGTGTTGCTGGCCGTGCTGGTCGGCCTGCTGGGGCGGTGGGCCGAGCTATGGCGTGAGCTGCACAACCCTAAGCTCTTGGCTATCTTGGGGTTAAATGCCCTGCTGATGGCCAGCAACTGGCTCGTTTTCATTTACGCGGTTGAGACCAGGCAGACGGTTCAGGCCAGCCTGGGCTATTTCATCAACCCGTTGCTCAATGTGCTCCTCGGGGTGGTGTTTCTTCGGGAGCGGCTGCGGCGACCTCAGATGGTGAGCATCGCCCTGGCGGCTCTGGGCGCTTCGGTGTGGGCTTGGTTGCTTGGGGGGCTGCCGTGGATCGCCTTGGCGTGTGCGGGAACGTTCGGTTTTTATGCCCTCATGCGGAAAAAGACGCCGGTGGACGGACTGGCGAGCATCACGGTGGAAACGTTGCTGATGACCCCTGTAGCCCTGGTTTACCTCGGTTTCTTGGCACTGACGGGCCATATCACGGGCAGCGGGCCGGGAATGATCGGACTGCTGAGTTTGAGCGGGCTGTGTACGACGGTCCCGCTGTTGTTCTTTGTGGCCGCAGCGAGGCGATTGCCCCTTTCGACCCTGGGAATCCTCCAATATCTATCCCCAACGGGGCAATTTCTCGTCGCGGTAGTGGCGTTTGGCGAACCGTTTGGGTGGGGCCAAATGATCAGTTTCGCCTGCATCTGGACGGCTATCGGCATTTATACGGCCGACTCGCTGCGCGCGGCGCGGCACCTGCAATTGGAGGTGGTCGAACCGTTCGGGGCGGACCCTTAGCCGGCTCCTCGGGCGCGGCCTAATGGAAACGGGGACTGGCTCCGCAACGGCTTGTATCATTCCTCGATCCGAACGACTATTCGTTGCGGTGCCTGTCCCCGTTTTCATTCGCATGCCACCCGGGCGTGGCTATGATACACGGCGGGCACTGTTCGGCCCCGCCCGCGAGGGTTATAATGGCCGGCTTTCCCTGAGGGCGCAGCATGACAGCGTTGGCCGACGAAAAGGTGCTGGTGCTCGATTTTGGCTCGCAGTATGCCCAGTTGATCGCCCGCCGGGTGCGGCAGCAGCAGGTTTACTGCGAGATCGTCCGGCACGACATCCGGGCCCAGCGGATTCGCGAGTTGGCGCCGAAGGGCGTTATCCTTTCCGGCGGGCCGGCCAGCGTCTATGAAACGCACGCGCCGAACTGCGATCCCGACATCTTCCGCCTCGGCTTGCCCGTCTTGGGCATTTGCTACGGCATGCAGCTTGCCTGTCAGGCGCTCGGCGGACAGGTCGAGAGCGCGCCGGCCCGCGAGTATGGACGGGCACACTGCCGGGTCATTAAGTCGAACGAGTTGCTGGCCGGCATTCCCGAGACGCTCGACGTGTGGATGAGCCACGGCGACCAGGTGTCGCGCGTGTCGGCCGACTTCGAGCCCTTGGCCGCCACGAGCACGTGCCCGATTGCCGCGGTGAAGCACCGCCGGTTGCCGATTTACGGGCTGCAATTTCATCCCGAGGTGACGCACACGCCCCAGGGCGCCGCCATCCTCGGCAACTTTCTCCGTTGGGCATGCCACTGCTCGGGCACGTGGAAACTGGGCGACTTCGCCCGGGAAACCATCGAGGCGATTCGCCGCCGCGCGGGCGACGCCCGGGTGATCTGCGGGCTTTCCGGCGGCGTCGATTCTTCGGTGGTGGCCGCCTTGTTGGCCCAGGCGATCGGCCCCCGCCTCTCCTGCATCCTCGTCGACAACGGCCTGTTGCGCAAGGACGAGGAGGAATCGGTCATTCGGGCCTTCAGCGACCACTTCAAGACCGACCTGCACGTGGTCAAGGCAGAGGAGAAGTTTTTGGCGGCCTTGGCCGGCATTGTCGATCCGCAAGAGAAGCGCCGCCGCATCGGCCACGCGCGTTCATCGAGTGTTTTGCCGGCGAAGCCGCCAAAATCGAGGGCGCCCGTTTCCTCGCCCAGGGCACGCTCTATCCCGACGTGATCGAAAGCGGCGGCGCCCGCGATGGTCCGGCCGCCACGATCAAGCTGCACCACAACGTGGGCGGCCTGCCCGAGGACCTGGCCTTCGAGCTGATCGAGCCGCTTCGCGATCTGTTCAAGGACGAGGTGCGGACGCTGGGCATGCAGCTCGGCGTGCCCGACGATATTGTCTGGCGGCATCCGTTCCCCGGCCCGGGCCTGGCCGTGCGCTGCGTGGGCGAAGTGACCAAGAAGCGGCTGGACATCCTTCGCGAGGCCGATGCCATCGTGGTCGCCGAGATCAAGCAGGCGGGGCTCTATCGCCAGACGGCCCAGGCGTTCGCCGTGCTGCTGCCGGTGCAGAGCGTGGGCGTGATGGGCGACGCCCGCACCTACGCCGACGTGGTGGCGGTCCGTTCCATCGACACCGAAGACTTCATGACGGCCGACTGGAGCCATCTGCCCTACGAACTCTTGGCCCGCATCTCGACGCGGATCATCAACGAGGTGAAAGGCGTCAACCGCGTGGTGTACGACATCAGCAGCAAGCCGCCCGCAACGATCGAGTGGGAATGACACCGGGCCGCGACTGGTGGTCGCGACCGTTTGGCAACGCAATCGGAGGTCGCAACGAACCACCATGGCCAAGAAACCAACCGGCGACGCGCCGCCCGAGCAGCCCACCTTCGAGGACGCTTTGAAGCGGCTGGAAGAGATCGTCCGTCTCTTGGAAGAGGGCGACATCGGACTGAACGAATCGCTCCAGCGCTACGAAGAGGGCGTCAAGCTGCTGCGGCAGTCGTATGAGTTGCTGCAACGGGCCGAACGGCAAATCCAGCTGCTCAGCGGCATCGATGCCGAGGGCCATCCGATCACCGAGCCGTTCGACGATACGGCCACCTTCGATCAAAACGAGCCCGGCAAGAGCGGCAGCCGGCGCCGCTCCGCTCCCGGCAGGTTGCCGGAGGCCGAATGCCGGACCCGAGCACCGGGGAAATCGGAGCCGACGAGCCTTAGCGGGAGTCGTCACACTGGGGGGTGGCAAAGCAAACGGCGATTGATTTCCTGAACGAGGGCTGTGTCATGAGCGTAGGAGCAAGTAGCGGCGCGGCGGCAGCAGCGGTGATTGCTGAGGCCATTAAGGCATCCGGCGCCATCGTGAAGGTTGAACCGAACGCCTTTGTCGAAATCCTCCGACGCGTGGAAGACCCGCTGATCGTCTTCGCGACCGGAGGATTCTTCACAACCAAAAGTCCGTGCGGATGAACGATTCATGCTCATGAATTCATCCCTCTCGTTCGCTGATCTTGCCCGATCGCTCGGGCCTCGAATCGACGCCGCCCTGGACGCTCGAACGAATGGGGGCGAGGGCTGCCCGGCGCGGCTCCGCGATGCCATGCGGTACGGCCTGTTGGCGCCCGGCAAGCGGTTGCGGCCCATGTTGGTGCTGCTGGCCGCCGAGGCTTGTGACGGGTCGATCGAGTCGGCAATGCCGGCAGCGTGCGCGGTGGAGATGGTGCACGCCTACTCGTTGATCCATGACGACTTGCCGGCGATGGACGACGACGACCTGCGCCGCGGCCGGCCCACTTGCCACAAGGCGTTCGACGAAGCCACGGCCATTCTCGCCGGCGACGCGCTGCTGACGCTGGCGTTCGAGGTGTTGGCCCAAGAGGTTCGACCGCCGGCCACCGCGGCCGCATGCTGCGCGGCCTTGGCCGCGGCCGCCGGGGCGCGCAATCTGGTGGGCGGACAAGCGGACGATCTGGCGGCGGAAAACAGCGATCAGTGCAGAATGATCAGTGATGAACGTTCCGCTCAAAACACAGTCTGCCCGTACCCTAGCCCTCTCCCGGCGGGCGAGGGGACGTTGCCGGTCCTGGAATCGATCCACCGCCGCAAGACCGGCGCGTTGATGGCCGTTTCGCTCCGCCTGGGCGCGATGACCGCCGGGGCCGGCCAGCAGCAATTGACCGCCTTCGAGGCTTACGGCCGGCGGCTCGGTCTGGCCTTTCAGATTGCCGACGACCTGCTGGACGTGCAAAGCACGACGGCAGCCACCGGAAAGAGGGTCGGCAAGGACGCCCAACGGGGAAAACTCACCTTTCCTGCCCTACTCGGTATTGACCAAAGTACCCAACATGCTGAACAATTGATTTCTGAAGCGTGCGAGGTCTTGGGGCCCTTCGGATCGCGGGCCGACGGTCTGCGAGCGGTGGCCCGATATGTCCTCGAAAGGAATCGGTAATAATGGACAAGTTGCTTTCGACGATCAACTCGCCCCAGGACCTCAAGAAGCTCTCTCATAAGCAACTCGATCAATTGGCCGGCGAGATGCGCGAGGCCTTGTGCCGGCTGGCCTCGCGGCGGACCGCGCATTTCGCTTCGAACCTGGGCGTTGTCGAGTTGACCCTGGCCCTGCACACCACCTTCGACTTCCGTCGCGACCGGCTGATCTGGGACACGGGGCATCAGGTGTACCCTCACAAGATGGTCACCGGCCGCTACGACGAGTTCCACACGATGCGGGCCAAGGGCGGGCTGATGGGCTATCCCAACCCGGCCGAAAGCGACTATGACCTGTTCATGACCGGTCACGCCGGATGCAGCGTCGGCACCGCGCTGGGAATGACGTGCGGCGATCAACTGCTGCGGCCGGAAGAAAAACGCAACGTCGTGGCCGTGGTGGGCGACGGCGCTTTTCCCTGCGGCACCGTCTTCGAGGCCATGAACAACGCCGGCGGGCTGAAAGCCCATCTCATCGTCATCCTCAACGACAATAAGATGTCGATCTGCCCGCGGGTGGGCGGGCTGGCCGAATCGCTCGATCGGCTGCGGACCGCCAATTTTTACACCGGCCTGAAACTGGAAGTGCAGAAGATGCTCAACCGCGTCCCGGTGATCGGCGATCCGGTGGAGCGGTTCCTCTTGCAGGTCAAAGACGCGCTCAAAGCCGGTTTGCTGGGCGGCATGTTTTTCGAGGACATCGGTTTCCGCTACATCGGGCCGGTCGATGGGCACAACATCCGCCAGTTGCAGAAATATTTGAAGATGGTCCGCGACGTGAAGGGGCCCGTGCTGCTGCACGTGGTGACGGAAAAGGGACACGGTTTCGCGCCCGCCGCGGAAGACCCGACCACCTTCCACGCCCCCGCCCCCTTCGAGCGCGAAAACGGCTCCGTCGTTCCGGTCAAAAAGGCTGCCGCCCGGCCGCCCTACACGGCCGTCGCCCGCGACGCCGTGCTGGCCGCGATGCGGGCAAACCCGAAAGTCGCCACCATTACCGCCGCGATGTGCCAGGGCAATATGCTCGAACCGATTCGCGACGAGTTCCCCGAGCGGTTCTTCGACGTGGGCATCTGCGAATCGCACGCCGTTACCTTCGCCGCCGGCCTGGCCAAGGCGGGTCTGCGCCCGATTGTCGACGTCTATAGCACCTTCATGCAGCGCAGCTACGACCAGGTGTTCCAGGAAATGGCCCTCCAGAACTTGCCGGTCACGCTGCTGATGGACCGCGCCGGGCTGGTCGGCCCCGACGGACCGACGCACCACGGCGTGTTCGACATGGCGTACATACGGCCCTTCCCGAACCTTGTCGTCATGGCGCCGGGCGACGCCGACGACGTGGCCGCGATGATCCACTGGGCGCTGCGCCACGACGGGCCCGTGGCAATTCGTTATCCCAAGGCGCCCGCCGAGACGATCCCGCGGACAGCCGCTCCGATCCTGCCCGGCGAGGCCGAGGTGTTGCGATGGGGCGCCGACGGCACGCTCGTAGCTTGCGGCGCGCTGTTGATAAATTGCGTGCAGGCGGCCGGGCGGCTGGCGGAAGAGGGAATCGATTTCGGCGTCATCAATGCCCGCTTCGTCAAGCCGCTGGACGCCGCCACGATCCTCCGCGCGGTGCGCGAGTGCCCGGTGGTGGTTACGGTGGAGGAAGGCGTGTTGATGGGCGGCTTCGGCAGCGCGGTATTGGAGGCCGCCTCGGAGGCCGGCTTGGACACGAGCCGCATTCACCGCCTGGGCATCCCCGACCAGTTCATTGAACATGGCAGCCGGAGCGAATTGTTGACCGACTTGGGGCTCGACGTGCCCGGCATCGTTCGTGCCTGCCGGCAATGGTGCGACCACCCGCGAAAAGCCGCGATCGTCGCTCGCGCGCGATCCGTTTAACCGCCGAGTCACGCCGAACGCCATGACCAAGAACTTCCGACACGAACCTCTGCGAGTTCTCTTTCTCGGCACCGACCAGCGTTCCGACGTGCTCGACGAGGCTCGGCGGCTTCGCCCGATCATCGAGCAGCACGCCCGCATCGTTTGCAGCGACTTCACCGGCAGCGAAGACCTCTCGAAGGTCGAGGCCGACCTGGCCATCGTGTTGGGTGGCGATGGTTCGATTCTGCGGGCGGCGCGGCAGATGGGCCATCGGCAAGTTCCCGTGATTGCGGTAAACCTGGGGAAACTGGGGTTTCTGGCGAATATCCTGGCCGCCGAACTGGGCGACGTGCTCCCCGATTTCGTTGCCGGCAAGCTGCAAATCATCGAACATCTGATGTTCGAGTGCGCCGTGTTGCGCGAGGGGAAAGTCTGCTGCCGGCAACTCGGGCTGAACGAAGCGGCAATCCGGGCCGGCGCCCCCTTCACCCTCATCGAGATTCATCTTTACGTTGACTCAGATTTGGTAACTACCTATAGTGGTGACGGTTTGATCATCAGCACGCCGGTCGGTTCGACGGCGCACAGTCTCTCGGCGGGCGGACCGATCGTGCGGAAGAACTTGCAGGCGTTCGTCGTGCTGCCGCTGAGTCCGCACACGTTGACGGTCCGGCCGGTCGTTGACTCGGCCGATTGCGTGTACGAAATGGTCGTCGAGCACCCTAACGCGGGCACTTCGCTGGTGGTTGACGGGCGGATGCTCTGCCAATTGGGGCCGAGCGACCGCGTCCGCGTCGAACGGGCTAAACCGAAGTTCAAGCTGGTGACCGATCCAAGCCACACGTACTATCGCACGCTGCGGGAAAAGCTCGGCTGGGGCGGGCGTTTGAAATTGGATGACCGAGCGTAGCAACCGCTCGGCCGGCACGACACTCGAAAGGAAGCGAGTATGAAAACGCTTTGCTGTTGGACAGGGACGTTCCTTCTGACCGCCGCGTCGCTGGCGGCTGCCGACGAGGCCGAGAAGTACACGCTCCGCTATAGATTCCAGCCTGGCGAAACGGTTCGCTGGAATGTGGAGCACCGCTCGAATGTCCGCACAACGGTCTCCGGCACGACCAAAACTCTGGAGACGGTGAGCCTGTCGCTGAAGGCGTGGCAGGTGACCGACGTGCAGCCCGACGGTACGGCGACGTTCGAACACCGCGTCGAGCGAGTCAACATGCGGCAGAATCTCAGCGGCTGCGCGGAAACCCGTTACAACAGCGAAACCGACGCCAAGCCGGCCGCCGGATTCGAAGACGCCGCTAAATCGGTGGGAATCGTGCTCACGACCGTCACCCTCGACGCGAAGGGAAAAGTGCTGCACCGAAAAGACAGCAAGCCGCGGCCGACCGGCGGCTCGACCGAGAAAGGCGGCGCCCTGCCCGGCGACGGCTGGATGACCCTGCCCCTGCCCGACGAAGCCGTGCCCGTCGGCTACACCTGGTCGCTGCCCTCCGACATCGAGGTCCCCCTGGAAGACGGCACCGTGAAGAAAATCAAGGCGATCCAACAGTTCACCCTGGTGGAAGTGAAGACGGGTGTGGCGACGATCCACGTTTCGACCGACATCCTCTCACCGATCACCGATCCGGCGATCGAGGCCCAGGTGGTGCAGCACGAGACTGCGGGCAAGGTGCGGTTCGACATCGACGCCGGGCGGGTCATCGGCCAACAAATGGACGTCGACAGGCACGTCATCGGATTCCGCGGCGAGGCCAGCAGCATCCACTACCTCAATCGCTTCTCCGAGCAACTCGTTTCCGAGCCCGTCAAAACGGCCGAAAAGACCATCGCCGCGACAGTGGAGAAGTGAAACTCGCAGTTGATCCTTTAGCATAACGTCTGGTCGTTTCGGCAACCGTTACGCCTGTTATGCGGATAACCTGCGGCGCCCTCGGGGCACTGGACATTCTCGTCGCCCCGGCTACACTGGGCGTTACTCGGTTCTTTCCCTTTGAACTCGTCGTATCAAGGACGTGATTATGGAAAAACGCGTGTACAACTTTTCGCCGGGGCCGGCCATGTTGCCGCTGCCCGCTCTCCAAGAGGCCCAACGCGATTTGCTCGCCCTGCCGGGCACGGGCATCTCGATCTTGGAGATCAGTCACCGCTCGAAGGCCTTTGAAAAAATCATCAATCAGGCCGAAGCCAATCTTCGTACGCTGCTGGGCATTCCCGAGAACTACCAGGTGTTGTTCCTCCAAGGCGGGGCACTGCTGCAATTCGGCATGGTGCCGATGAACCTGTTGCACGGGACGGGCAAGACGGCCGATTACCTCGTCAACGGCACATGGAGCAAGAAGGCCCACGACGAGGCCAAAACGCAGGGCGCGGTGCGCATGGCCTGGGACGGCAAGGCCGGCAATTACAACCGCGTGCCGCCGCAAAGCGAACTGAAGCTCGATCCGAACGCCGCCTACGCCTATTTCGCCTCGAACGAGACGATCCAAGGCGTCGAGTATCCCCACGAGCCGGAAGTGGGAAACGTGCCGCTGGTTTGCGACGCCTCGTCCGATTTTCTCTCGCGGCCGCTACCGGTGCAAAAGTACGGTATCCTCTTCGCCTGCGCCAGAAGAACGCCGGGCCCGCGGGCGTGACGCTTGTCATTATCCGAAACGATCTGGTCGAGCGCTCGCCCGCCGATTTGCCCTCGCTGGTGAATTACAAGGTGCTGGCCGAGGGCAAATCGCTCTTGAACACGCCGCCCACCTTCGCCGTCTACATGGTCAAGCTCGTGACCGAGTGGCTCCTCAACGAGATCGGCGGACTGGAGAAAATGGCCGCGATCAACAAGCGGAAGGCGAAGTTGCTCTACGATGCCATCGACCAGTCCGACGGTTTCTATCAGGGCCATGCCGAGCCGGCGAGCCGGTCGGTGATGAACGTGGCCTTCCGGCTGGCCAATCCGGCCCACGACGAGCCCTTCTTGAAGCAAGCGGCCCAGCGCGGGCTGTGCGAATTGAAGGGCCATCGCTCGGTGGGCGGCTGCCGGGCGTCGATCTACAACGCCATGCCCGTCGAAGGAGTGCAGTTGCTGGCCGATTTCATGCGCGAGTTCTGCGCCAGAACCGATAGGCCGGCGCGTAACCGTTCACGGGGACTGTCCCGATTTTTGCGGCGAAGTCCGCAAAAATGGGACTGTCCCCTTCGGCCGGTATGATGCCCGTTTTTTCCGCGGGAGCAGTGCCCGCCCCGTCGGCAGGCACTGCTCGGCGGCCAAGGGGGGAAGGCTCAGAAGGTGAAGTAGATGTCGAAGCCGCCGGAGAGCTGCGAACTGGCCGAGCCGCCGTTGAAGGGCAACCCGTTCGGGCCCGCCGTGCCGTTAAACCAGTCGTAGCGGATTTCCGGACGGATGTCCACGTTGGCGTGCGGCTTGTAGTTGAAGCCGCTGGTCATCGCAAAGTAGTTGCCGCGATCGCCGGCAACCACGCGCGCCCCTTGCGGGTCCTGGAACCACTCGAACCGTCCGCCGACCGACCAGCAGTCGTTGAGCTTGCGGAACAGGTAGTTGTCGATTTCGTACCACTGGTTGTCGACGCTGCCGGGATTCACGTCGGTGTTCGTGCCCAGGTCGTTCTCCAGAACGTACGTCCACTTATCGTTCAACTTATAGGTGAAGACGAAGCAGTTGAAATAGAGGTTGCCCGAGGCGGCGCCGGGGAACGCGTCGCCGGTGCCCAACTTTCCGGCCGAAACGTACCAGGCCAAGTTGGCCTTCTCCGAGATCTTCCACGACAAGCCGCCCAAGAACATCGAGCCGCCGTCCTTGCCGTCAAAGCCCTCGTCCCAGCCGTTAACCCAACCGCCATAGTACGTCACCTGCTCGTCGGGTTGGTAACTGGCCAGCGCGCCGGTGTGGGTAAAAGGCGAGCCGAACGCGAACGAATAAGAGTGCGAGTAAAAGAAGTTCTGCGGGGCCTGAACGACTTCGTAACCGATCGGGGTGTAGAAGCGGCCGATCTTGACCTTCACGTCGTCGTAGGCGATCTCGGTGTAAATCTGCGGAATCGCCGAGCCGTACTGGCGGCTGCTGTTCCAGCCGTAATCCCACGTCTGATCGCCAAAGGCCTGGGTTTGCGGGCCATCGACGCCGAACACATAGTCGATGCGGCCGCCGATGTCCCAACCGCAACCCTTGGTGTCCGTTTTCCGCTCGGCGTAGACCCACATCTGGTCAACGGTGAACCCGTCGCCGATGCCGCGAAAGCCGATCGGGCCGTTGTTCGGAGCGCCGTATTGATTGGCGTAGATGCCGCCTTCCAGCCAGCCGCCGACCGTGATGTTGCGCTCTTGGAGAAAATCGGGCTGCGGCAAGGTCCAGGGGTCGGCCAGTTTGCCGTGCATGCACCAGCGGCACGAATTGTCCTTTTCGTCCGAGGAATCACCTTCGGCCGCCTTGTCGCCTTCGCCGGCGGATGCGGCCGGGGGCGCGGCATTGTCGCTTGCCGACGTCGTTCCGGCAGGGTTGTTCTGGGCCCAGGCGGTGGTCCCGATCAGAAGGGCAATAACACTTGCGGCAGTGACCGAAAGAAGACATTTCATGGGCTGGTGCTCCCTATAGTGAGGTCGTAATAGCGACTGCAAGCCACCGGTCGTGGCTACAGCACAAAACGCTGGAATCGGCCGCGCATGGCACCAGTCGCAGGCCAGGTTCAACCTGAAGATTGCTATCGAACAGCGGTTCAACCCGGATTCACAAAAAAGGAGGCAGATTGGGAATATCGCGAAGACACGGCGCATTCGGATGAGAAACTTTGCGGCCTGGGAAACTCTTGCTGGGCTACATATCGCCCGACTCGGCCGGAATCTTCTTGAACCACGCCGGTAATCGTTCCCGGGGACTGTCCCAATTTTTGCGGCGAAGTCCGCAAAAACGGGACTGTCCCTTCGGCCGGTACGGGAGAATCTGCCCGCTAAACCGCTGGCTGCGGGCGACCGAGTCGGCGCTGGATTTTCGCCGCGGCGCCGACGATGACGGCGGCGAGCCCCACCACAGGCAGAACGCCTCCGCAGAGCGACAGAAGCCCCAGGCAGATCAACAGCGTGGAGCCGCTTCGCCCAGCCCACCATGCCAGACCGCCGCGTTGCGCGAACTTGATCGCGAACCACACGACCAGCGCCGCCGCCGCCACGACGGCAATTTCGATCAGCCGCCGCAAGAGCTCGGTCGAGACCGCTCGGGCAGTGATCTCGACCTCGCCTTGCGGCGTGGTGAAGCAATAGAGCGCTCCCTGCCGTGGCAATTGGAAGTCGAGGCTCGCCAGGCCGGCCGCCGGGGGCGCGGCAGCCGGGCCGCCGCTCGGCACAATTTGCGTTTGCTCGACCACGAGGGACAATTTGGTCTGAAAAGCCGCCCCGCCCATCTCGCCGGCGGCGGGCGCCCCGGCGGGCTTGGTGGCTGCCGATTCGGCGGGCGACTCTTCAGACTCTTCCATGACCCTTGCACGGTCTTGCGACTCAGCGCGGGCCCCATAACCGGCCGGCTGTTGCGCCCCGGCCTGCCGTGAAAGTTGCTGCCGGTATTGCTCCACCGATTCAGAATCCTTCAAGCGTTTCACCGACTCATCCTGTGCGACGCTCCCGACCGGCACTTCCCCTTGGAAATCTCGGCCAAGAACCGGATTGGCGGAAGGCTGGCTCCACCCGCCCATCTGGCTGGTCGGTTGTGCGCCGCCGAGGAAGATCCGTGTACCGGCCGACAGCGTTGGCGTCGCCGCTGGCCTGGCGGACATCTGTTTGGCCGCCGCCTTGTTCGGCGCCTCTTCCTCTTCCTCGCCGATCACAAGGCGGTTCTTGTCGAGCCATTGGCGGTTCAGTCGCCGCCCCTCGGCCTGCCCGTCAACGGACTTCGCCGCAGCGGCGTCGGAGAAGTTGTAGCCAAACCCATTGACCACATTCCGCGCCAATTCGTTCGTTTGTCCTTGAAAGGCTATGTTGAGTCGCTCGCGGTTGTCGAAGACTTCCGCCTGGGCCGGGGCGTTTTCCACTTGTGTGGCCGCTTGTCGCGCGGCGAGGCTGACACTTGCGTTCTGGTTCACCTCCGATTGCAAGGCCGCGCTGGAGAGCGCGCTGGCGCCGGCGCACGGCCGTTGTCCAAGGCCTTGATATTCACGGCCGCGCGAAGCTGCGAATACCGATCGCCGTGCTCGATCGTCGAGATGAGTTGCTCCGTCTGCTTGGTGAGGAAGGCAACGTAACCGGCCTGGAGATCGGCCTCTTCGCCGACCGGCTGCATCGTGCCGCCGAAGTCGAACCATTGATACTGCGGGGGTACATAGAGCCGCACCTGGCTCAACTCGGGCCGGATATTCTCGCAATGGACAAAGGGAAACTCGACGCCGCCCAGTTTGCCCGGCGGCGAGAGCCGCCCGCCGTATTTCAGCACCACTTCGTACGATAGGTCGCCGGGCGCCGTTTTGATCAACGGAATCCGCACGCTGCGCGGGTCGGCCGTCCCGGGAAGCCTGGTCGGTTTGACCGGCTCGGCGGCCACCGAAGCCGTCCAAAGCTCGGCCCCCTGTGGCAGCCGAATCTTCAGGAATTGCTCGGTCGCGTTGTCAACGTGGAGGACCATCGCAGCGCGATAGGCGCCGTTGGCGTCGAGCACCAACGTGGTTTCGGCCAAGGCGATGCGGGCCTCCACCGTCTCCACGGCACTGTGGTACTCGGTGTGAAACGAAAGTCGCGGCCGCTGGGCGTCGGGCGCCACCAGATAGGCCAGCGTCAACTCGTGGCGGAGAATGCCCTTGAGCGATTCCCATTCCTTCTGCTGGCGCGAGAGGGCTTCCATTTCCACGGGTTTTTCCGGCTCGACCGCGTCGTGGCCGGCCCGCTCGATGGTCACGTAGCGGTGGTTCGTGCGGCCGATTTCCACCGTCGGAATCGGCGCATCGTGCGAGCCGGGCGTCAGCAGCCGGTCGTTCTCCACCAGGATGCGGAGCTGGCCCATCACCTCGTCCTGCAACTGGATCCGCACGCGCAGCGGCGAGCCCGGCTCTTTCCCGATCGGCTCGATCGTCTTTTGCCGCAGCATCGGCACGCTGATGCGGCTGTCGGCCATCCAGGCGGGCAATAAGAATGAGACCTCGTTGACGCCCGCGTTCCGGACGGTGAAGTCCAAGAGCATCGTTTCCTCGACGGCGCGGTCGGTCACGCGGACGTTGGTGATCGTGTCGCAGACCACATCGGGCTTGCGGGCCGAGGGCCGCAGCGTCCCGGCGTAATCGCCTCGATTGTAATGCAAGCCGATCCGCGTCACCTGGTGTTGCTGCGGATTGAGCCAACTGTAAAGCCGCGCCAGCATCACCGTCTCGCAGTTCTTCAACCCGGCGGCATCCACGTCGAAGGCCGGATCGGCCTCGACGGCCACGTCGCCCTGCTGGCGGTCAACGCCCAGCACTTCCAGCCGCGGCAGCGGCAGCTCGGTGAGCTCTCCCTCGCGGCCGAGCTTGCCGCGAACAATTACCGGCACGCTCCCCTGGCGGCCGGCGGCCAGATAGATCGTCAGCAGCGGCCGCTTGTCCCGCTCGGTCACCGCATATTGATAGTCGCCGGCGGTGGAGACGTGATCCAACCGCAACTCGGCGGGCAGGAACATCTGCAACTGATAGACGGGCCGGCCCTGGATGTCGTAATTCACCCGGCTTTCCAAGGTCCGCTCGTAGGCGGCGAGCTTCAAGACGGTCTCGACGGCCGCCGAAACCTTCGCCGCCACCGGCGCCGCCGCCAGCCGCAGCCGGAACGGCACGGCCGCGAAACGGTACGACTCGAAGGGCCGGATGCCCAGCGGGCTTTCCTCGCCGCCGGAAAGTTTCGTCGCTTCGGCCGCCAGATCGGTCCGCGCCGCGCCCGAGTGCTCCAGCGTCTGCAAATCCAACATCGGGCTGCGGCGAATCGTCAACTGCCCGTTGTGCAAGGCCGCGTCGGGCACGCCCACCAGCGGCGCCTCGAACTGCGTCAAATCGGCTTTACCGACCGCGCCCGCCCGCCACAAATGGAGCGTAAACTGCTCGCGGTCCTTGGCCGCCTGCAACAGAGTGATCTCGACCGACTGCCCCCCGCCCGTCTTGCGAAGTTCCCAGCCGCGGACGTTGTTGCCCTCCACTTTTTCGAGCAAGTAGCCGGCGGGCAAGCTGACTTCAAACTGCTCTCGCTGGCTGCGGCGGAATTCGAGTCCAAGCTGCCACGCCAGCCGCAAGCCGTCCTCCTGAACGTCCAGCAGCACGTTGGAAGCGGCCGTAAGACTGCGGTCGATCTGCCCTTCAGCCACCTTCGGCCGCCACTGGATCACCAGCGCCGTCGGCGCCAGGCGCCGACGGGATCGTTTCGTCGGGGCTCTCGGTTTCCAAACTGCGTCGGCCGGCCAATTGGCCCAGGCGAAGCTCCGTTTGCGGCTGGGGAGCCGTAATCGAAAGCGCCGTGGCGGGCGCGGCGGGCAACACGCCTTCGACGGTCCGCCAGCCGCCTTGCTTTGAGAGCTTCAGCCGTACGGCCAACTCCAGCTTGTGCGGGCCTTTGCCCGACAGGTAGAGCACCACCACCGACCGATCGGCGGCAGTCGCCTTTGCCTTGAGCGCCGCAGGACTTGCCGGAGCGGGCTCCGCCGGCGGCACTACGCCGGAAACGCGCAGGCGGGCCGGCTTGCCGTCAACTTCGGCCTGGGCCAAAACTCCCCCGCCCAGCGCGAGCGGAACCTCGACAAAACCGTCGGCAAAGACGTCAATCTCCATCCGGCCGTTCAGCAGCAGATAGTCGTCGCCTTCCAGCAGCGTTTTGTAGGATGCGCCGGCCAGCCCGTAGGGCGCAGGGCGGGGCCTTGGCCTCGATCTTCTTGTCCGGGTGCGGCCCGATTCCAGAGTTCCACGTATTTGTCGTACGGCACCAGAAGTTTCTCGGGACCCTTCAGAAAGGTCCCGTCGGGATCGTATGGCAAGATGATGGCGTCGTCGGGCACCTTCACCGGCGCCGGCGGTTCGACGACTTCGATCACATAGGGGCCGGCGCCCGCGTTTGGCTTTGCCGCCGGCGGATCGGCGTAAGCGGCCGTGGCGAGCAAGAGGGCCAGCACGATTGCCGTCGGAGCCGCCGGCGCGGCGGGCGTCCGGGCGAGCTTCCGCCCGCACCATGCACACACCCGACAGCAGCAACCCGCCGACCAACGCACCATGCCGACGATCAAGTAATAGGGCGCCAGCAGGCACGCGGCATAGAACAACGTGTCGCACACTTGGGCCACCTCGATGCTCGCCGTCAACAGCGGCACGAGCGTAGCCAGCAGCCCCACGGTGAAAATGAACGCCGTTTTCGTACGCGCCGGCCGACGCGTCATCGCCACGCCGGCCAGCCCCACCAGCAGTGCCAAACCCCAGGCCAGCGCGCTGATGCGTGAGCGGTTGGTGAGCGTGACCACCAATTGCGGTTCGACGCCCAGGCTCTGGAAGGTCATCACGCGATCAGATTCGGCCGGAGCGGACACCAAATTGATCTTCAAACTCCGCACGCCGGCGAGAGCTTTGCCGACTACCAGTTTGCCTTCAAAGGGCAAAAGTGACTTTGCGGTGGTGGTGCTCGGCGTCTTCGCCTGCTCCCGCGAAAAAGCATCATAGGGTGAAGCGTTCAGTTTTTCCTTAGCCGCTGCGGCCGGCTCGGCCGGTTGCTTCACGGCCAGACCCGGGTTACGGTGTTTTTTGAGCGACCCATCGCTTGCTGGGTTTGCTGCGGCGGGCGGCTGCGCCGCGGCGGGCGGCATCTCAGGCGACGGCAGCGTTTCGGTTTCGAGTTTCACGGCTTCGGGTTTCGAGGCCGGCTTCTTGTCCTCACCGCCATTTGGGGCAGCGCCGCCCATTCCCATCATGCCACCCATGCCCATCCCGCCCATGCCGCCGCCCATGCCACCCACCATGCCGCCCCTCTCGCAGGCCGCGCCCATCGCCGGGGGCTTCTCTCTCAGCGGTAGCGGGCCGCCCGGTTGTGTTCCGCCAACGCGCCGCATTTCCTCCAGAACTTTGGCAAGCTCGCGATGCACTTCCTGCGTTTGCGATACGACAAGCATGTCCGTTTGGTTGACGATGCTTTGACTAATGGTGCCCGTGCCTCCAGTATCATCCCACGACGTGGGCTTGACGGTCGTCTTTATCAGTGTGATCAGCGAATCGAAGTCGCTCCAACGCTCGCCCGACTTATCGCGAAACGCCACCAGATCGGTCACTGGATAAAAGACGGTTGTCATCGTTTGGTCGGCATCCTCCTGCGACGTGATATACAACACCTCATCCCTTATGACGTAGGTCAGCCCATGCTCCTTCAAAAGGATGCTTAAGGCCGAGCGAAGCGAAATTCCTTGGACGTTCTTGTTGATCGGCGTGTCTGACGCGACGCCCACGTCGTTGAGCGCCTTGGTATCGAGTTGAATTTCGATGTGGTGGAGATCCTTCAAGTAGTTGACGACATCCTTTAGTGGCAGGTCGGTGAATTCAAACTGCGTGGGCGAGTTGAGCGCGGCTTCGATCCTCTTTTCGGCCTCGCTAGGTGCGGCCGCGCATCCCGGAGACGGAATTACCAAATCGGCCACGGGGTAATTCTGCGACTCCTGGAGACTGCTGCTGGTCGTCGCTGTGCCGTACCGCTCGCCCGCACCTTTGGCGTCATGGTAGCCCAGGCCAATCTGTTTCATATCGTTCACGGCGCTCGACCGGCTCGCCGCCTCGCGCGCCATTTGAATGGACGGCAACAACGGCGGGCCGCTCATGCCGCCGCTCAGATAATAGAGGATGCCGGCCACCTTCACCGCCGCCGGCATGGGCCGTCGCATCTCGCCGGTAACCACCGTGCCGCCGGCTTCCACCACTTCGTAGCCGCTGGGCAGATGCAGCCGCCAGGTCAACTCGGCCAAGGGGACTTCTGTTGCCTCTTTCTCCCGCTCGGCGCAGGAGCAGCTTGGGCGCCGGCACCGCCACCGTGCCGCGCAATGCCACCGCGCCGACCGGCGCCGCGTAAACGATCTGCAAGGTTTGGACCGCCTGGGCCGTGCCCGCAGGCAGGTCGATCAGCACGGCATCGCCCTGCCGCTGCGGTTTCAGCACCGCGCCGTCCAATTCAGCCGACCACAATTCGGCCCCGGCCGGCAGCTTCACTTCAACATACACCGCCTTGGTTCGCAGCTTGAACCGTGCCTGGGTCTGGCTCTGCCCTTCGGGCGAAAGGTTCGTCTCCAGCGTGCAGTCTTCGACGATCGCCGGGTAGATCGGATAGCCCGGGTGACGCAACACGTCGATCTCGAGCGGCGGCGGAGTGCCGGCGAATCCGAACGCCCCCAGCAGCCGTCGACCGGCCTGGTAGTCGGCGCCGGCCAGTTCGCCCACGTCAACCGGGCGGGCGGACGTCTTGACCCGCACTTCCAACTCGGCGCAGCCCTCGACGGCCAACATGCCCGACTGGTAGGCCACCCCGTCGGCCGCCACGACGGGCAGGGCAAACCCCTTCGGCTCCTGCGAGGGCAGCGACTGCTGGAAGTCGACCGCCAGGCGAACGCGACCGCGCCGGGCCTCGGCCAGCAGCACGTTCCAGCGGCGCGACGGGCCGGCCGTCTCGCTGGTAAATTCCTTCAGCTTCACGTCGTCGAGCGCCACGATCGACAGCGAGGCGGGCGTGCCGATCGGCAGCAAGAACGCCAGCCGCCGGGCGCGGGCCTCCTCGATCGTGTAGACCAACTCGTAATGGCAATTGAGCGCGTCCGGATCGACGCGAAGGAACGAGTACGTGCGGGCGGTCAGCCGCGGCTGCGTCCGTTCCACGACCAGCGAGGCGGCATAGCTCGGACTCTCGTAGCGATAGGCGAGCGTGGTGGCGACGTTGGCCAGTCCATATTTCGGCTTCTCGGCCGCATTCAACGGCGTGAGTTGCGTGAGCTTGTCGGGCCGGACGATCATGTCGTCGCGCACTTCGACGGCGATCGCGCCCTCCTGCCGCTCGGCGCCGAGCACGGCAAACGCGGGAAACTCGACGGCCGACGACGGCCAATCGCTGAGCCAACCCGGCGGAACGCGAAGGGCACGAAAGTTCGCTTTGAACTCCTCGCCGATGGCCATTCCGCCGGCCACCGTCACGCGAATGCGCCCGCCGGTCGCGGTCCCCTCTCCGGGCACCGACCGAAGGTTGGTCGGGAGAGGGGAGGAATCCTGCGACCGGTCGAACGGCAGCGGCCGTCCATCGGCGGCGGTGACGCTGGTGACCTGCCAGTCGGCGGGGACCGAAACGTCGAACGAGAAACGTTTTTCCACCCGCGGCAACAAGGAAACGCCGCCCAGCACCTCTTGTCCCTTGTCGGCCACCACCAGCAGCAGGCTGGTTGTGGCGGCCATTTCCGCCGGCGGCTTGACGTATCGCGCGGTCAAATCGAACTGGTTCTGAGGGGCATACCAGGCGGCGACCGCGCGAACGCCGGCGCACCACGCCGCCTTCGAGCAAATCCGCCGGCAGCGCGTCGCTGAGCACGGTCGTATCGATCGGGATCAGGCCCTCCGCCGCAAGCGATTCGGCCTTCAGCCGATCTTCCACCAGCAGACCGAACATGGTCACGCCGCCCACCACGTCCAGAGGCTCCAATCGCGGCGCATGCCAACCTTCCAGCCGGCCCGGCGTGTGGATTGCCGCCACGTGCAGCACGACCGTCTCCGTGGTCTGCTCGCGGAGCTTCACGCTGAGCGTCTTACGGCCGTCTTCCGGCTGCACGTCCCATCGGGCCAGAAGCGGCGAGCTGACACTGGTAATCTCGAACCCCTCGGGTACGACGAATCGGAATTGGTCGACCGCCCGATAGAGAACCTCCAACGACACCGCGGCGTGCAGCCGCTCGTAGCCCAGGGTGACTTCGTCGACCAGCACGCTGCGGGCGACGACCGCCCGCTGTTGCCGCTGGAGGTGGCTGTTTAGCGTCATCAACAGCGACATATCGCCTTCGCGCTGGAGCAACTCGAAGCGGGTCACTTTGGCGGCTTCGTCCACCGTGCGGCTGACGACGTCGGCCCCGCTTTTCACTTCCACGTCGCCGGGGGCCGTGAGCCGAAGCCGTGCGGCGGCCGGCCGGGGCAGGCGGAAATTGAGCACTTGCCGGGCGGCCGTGGTTTCCAACGGCGCCGTCATTTCCAGCTTCAATTCGTGCCGTCCGAGGCCTTCGACGAAAAGCAGGAGCCGACCCACCTCGCCGCGGCCGATGGCCGCCGCCCGGTCGTCGAGCGCGGCGTTTTGCAGGCCGACCCCGCCGAGGTCCAGCGGCAGCGCGTGCAATCCGTCCTCCAGCACGTCGATGGTGAGCGTGCCGCGAATGTCGGCCTGCTGCCGGCCGGCCACGATCGCGTAGTCGGCGGCAACAATCACCGCCTGCCGCGGGGCGCGGCGCTCGGGCGTCTTCCTGGCCTTCTTCACCAGGTCGTCGTATTCCTCGCGGCTCAGCAAGACCCGTTTCGGCTCCTGCTCCAGGAGAACGTGCAGGTCGGAGAACGGCACGTAGATTTCGCGTGGGGCCCGCTCGGGCTGCGGCGCCGGCGGCTCGCCGGCCGAGGCGGCCGAAACCGCGCCGCAGATCGGCAATAAGATCAAGGCAACCAACGGCCCGCTGCACATTCGGAAGTGTCTCTCACGCATGGGTCGGTCCTCCTTGCTCGGTTGCCGGCCCGGGCTGTGGCTCGGGCGAAGGCGCGGCGCAATCGGCTCGACGCTCGGCGGGGGACCGCCGGCCGTTTCCGCCGTTTGCGGCGGCTGCCGGCGCCGTCGCGCAACGGCCCCCGCGCTCCACATCACGGCGACGACGAAGATGGCCGAAGCCAACACGCCGTTGAGGATTTGCAGCGAGAAAGTCGGCAGGAATACGCCCGCCAACACCAAGGCGATGATCGCCGCGCCGACGGCCAACGCCCGCAGCGGAAGCCGGGCCGGCAACAACAACATGCCCAACAGCACGGTCACGGCGAACACCAGGCCGCTGAGCCAGCGGTCTTCGACGGTCGTCGTTTCCAACGAGCCGCCGGGCGGGGCTGCCGGGCTCAGCGTCGAGTAGACAAAGAGCCGGCCGGCCGTCGGGAAGTCTTCCGCCGCACCGCCGGAAGCCGCGCCCTCGCGGACCCAGGCGACAAGCTCGTCGGGCGTCACCCGCGGCGACGCCTGCCAGCGCAGTGACGGGCCACACCGCCAACGGAACTCCTCCGTCCAGGGACCGCGGACGCCCAACAGCATTCGCGTGTCGGGCAGATAGACGCAGAGGTAGGCTTTCACCACCGCCGGCTCCTGCGGAAACGCCGGCAGATCGAGTTGCCGGCCGTCGCCCGCCAACGTGTATCGCAATTCCATCACGAACGGCGTGTCCGGGTCGGCCCCGACCAACGGCACGTCGTAGCCCTTTTGCCGGCCGCTTTGCAGCGTGACCGGCCGGCCGTTGATGCGCAGCGGTTCCGCGCCGAAAGCGGCCCCCTCGGGCAGCACGACCTCCAGACGCTGCCGGGCACTGCGCATGCGATACAACGCCTGGACCGAAATGCTGTCGGCCGGCGTTACCACCATCCGCACCACCGCCCGCTCGATGCTCGTCCGCTTCACCTCTTCAAGCTCGTATCGCGTGGCGGTGATTCGCAGCGTCCAATCGTCGTGGAACTCGAAGGCCCGGGCGGCCGACGCCACGGGGGCCATCAGATCGTGCTGCGGATCGATCGGCCGCAGCGAAGCCGGCTCCTCGGTCGGCTGTACGTCGATCGTTTCCGACTTCACCAGCGCAATCTGGCCCCACGCCCGGTCGACCGCCTGCGGCTTCAGATGCGGCACCGACAACTCCACGCTCTTGCGGACGTCGAGCTTTTCGACCTTCTTTTCCCAGTTCAATTCAATCTGGCCGTCGCCCATCAACTCCGACTCGCCGCTGAGACTCCAGGCGACGCTGTCTTTGGCCAGATCGGCGGGCGGCGGGGTCGATCGTTTTTTCGCGCACGCCGGAAGTCGTGACTCGCAAGCCGGCGGCCACTTCCGCCGGCACGTCGATTCGCAGCGATTTCACGCCGCTGTAGCGGACGTTGTAGAAGAAAGTGAACTGATACTTGACCACGCCCTCTTCCACGCGGGCCACCACGAGCTGGCGCACCATGACCTGCGGCTTGCGGCGCTCTGCGGCCACGGTGAACTCGATCGGTTCCTGGGCATAGGCAAAGGCCAGCACGGGCCGCAGACCAGCCGGCTTCTCTGGGCGGATCGACTGCGCGTTCTCGAAGGCCTCTTTGAACGAGATGCTCCGCAGGCCGGCGGTCTTGCCCGGATTGACGCGGAGACTCTCCGGGGCATAGATCACCAGCCGCCCGGTGGCCCGCTGAACCGCGCCCGGCGCGCGCCCGTGGAATCGCCATGTCGAGCGTCGCGGCCTTGTCGCTCGGCGCGAGCAATTCCGGCTCGTGCAGGTCCTTTTGCAATTGAACGGCCAGGCCCACTCGGCCGATGGCCTTGTGCGACAAGTTCACCACCAGCTGCGTTTGCTGCGGACCTTCGAGATGATGGGTATCGACTTGCGCGGCCGCCGCGCCGGCCAGAGACGCGCCCTCGACCTTCCGCACTTCATATCCGGCGGGGATATCGAACTCCAGGCGAAACACGCCCGCCTTCTCGATGGTGTAGACGGCCGCCAGGTCGAGCGAAAGCCGGTCGGGCTCGAGGAACGCCTCGCACAGCGAATCGACGCTGATTTGCGGCTGCACCTTCTCGATCGCCAGCGCCAACTCGAACGGCGCCGTGGCGTAGCGGTAGGAAAAGGCCCACTTGCCTTGTTGCAGCGCGGGCGGCAGATCCTTGACGTCGACCTGCAACAGGCCGCTGGTTTTGGCCGCCTCGGCCTGCAAGCCTTCCGCCACTTGAACGACGATCACGCCCTGTTGGCGGCCCACGCCGACCGCCTTGACCACCGGCGCCGCGACGACGCTTTGGGCCTTCTCGCCGGAGAACTTCTCCAGCTCCACCGTCACCTGCTGCGAACTCTTGGCCGGCTCGAACAACTGGGCCGTGATGCGCTGCCCACCCTCGACCGGCTCGACCGACCATTGGCGAACGTTGGCGTCGAATACGTTGACCACCTTCTGGTCGGCCGGCACGTCGATGGCCAGTTGGGCCAGTTCGGCGCGGCTGATCGAGTAATTCAACGTAGCCCGCGTGCGGATCACGCCCTCGCTGATCCAAAGCTGCTGCTCGGCTTCACGCTGGCCACCGCCGTCAAACCGGTGGCGCCTTCGGCCTTCGGCGTCCAGTCGATGCGCACCACCGCCGCGGCACCCACGAACGCCAACACCACCGTTTCATCGGCTTTCTTGGCGTCGGCCTCGGGCTTCTTCTCGGCGGGCACTTCCGTGGCGGCAATCAACGGATGCAGATTCACTTTCACGCCCGCCTGCGGAATCGTTACCCGCCAACGACTGACGGGGGCCTGCGGCGCCTGAAACGACACGCTGTTCTGGCCCGGCGTCCGCGTGATCGCCTTGGCGTACTCCAGCGCGAGAACCATCGGCTCGGCCTGCTTGCCTTTCTTCTCGATCAGCAGCCGATAGTCCTGGCCGGGTGTGCCGACGATCCGCGCCGGCTTGTCGTCCAAGGCGGCGCTGGTGATGGCCGCATCGGCCAACCGCAGTGAAATCTCGTTCCAACCCTCGGCCAAGACCTCGATCTTCAGCTTCGCCTTGACCCGAACCACGTCCTTTTCGACCGACGCCTCGTTGTCGATCTCGGTCACCAGGGCGCCGACCGGCGGCTTGGGCTGTGCGGCCGGTTGTGTCTTCTCCTGGGCCGCCTGCCACAGCTCCTGGAACTTCTCGTAAGGCAGAAACACCCCGCGGCCATGCTTCTCGAAAACCTGCCGCAGCTTTTCATAGGGGATGTAGATGTCCTGCTCGCGAATGGACTTTTCTTTGTTCTGGTCGTTCGGCTCTTCCTGGGCCGATGCGGCGGCCAGCGACATTGCGGCGACGCCCAATACGGTCATCGCCAACAGGGCAAATCGGGGCTTGGCATTCATTTCGTGATCCTCGTGCAGGCCGAAGGGCGGTGATATGGGGTAGATGCCCTCGACAAATGGCGGACAGGAACAGGGTTAGACGCCGGCTATCGGAGGGGTGCCAAGCACATGATAGCCCGGCACACCTGCCCAACGCAAGCTTTTTGACGATGCCGGGGCGCAAGAAGTTCTCAGAGGCCCGGCGATTCGAGACCGGCCCAAAAACGACCGCCACGTTGACAGGACCCTGGCTGCCGGCCGATACTGCTGGCAGGCCGAGGTGGCCCAATACATTTCCAACACAGGAGAATCCCATGCGCCATGCTTTCGCTTGCTTTCTTGGGGTGGTCTCGACCGCCGTCATTTGGGCTTGCCCCATGCCGGCCACGGCCGGCGCGGCCGAACTCCGCGTGGCCACGTTCCGTTGCGATCTGTCGCCGCCGCTTGGGACGTTGAGCTATCCAAGCCTGAAACCGCTGGAAAAGATCGAGCATCCCCTGCTGGCCAAGGGCATCGTGCTCGAACAGGCCGGGCAGCGCTACGTTCTCTGCGCCATCGACTACTGCGCGATCTGCAATTCGACCTATGACTTGTTCCGCCGAAAGGTGGCCGAAGGCGCCGGCGCCGACCCAACGCAAGTGGCCGTGCACGTGGTCCACCAGCACAGCGCGCCGATTGTCGACAACGACGCGGTCCGGCTGTTGCTACAGGCCAAAAACCCGCCCCCCTGCCCCGATCCGAAGATTTTCGAGGAAATGGCCGACCGCCTTGGAGCGGCCGTGAAACAATCGCTCGGCCGACTGCAACCGTTCGATCGCATCGGCGCCGGCGAGGGCAAGGTGGAGCGCGTCGCTTCCACGCGGCGGCTGATCGACAAGGACGGCAAGGTGCACCATCCGCGCTGGAGCGTCGTCAAAGGCAAGGATATATGGCTCCGCGACGAGCCCGAAGGACTGATCGATCCGATGCTCAAGACGATCACGCTGGCCCAAGGCGACAAGCCGCTGGTGCGGCTGCACTACTACGCCTCGCACCCGCAAAGCTACTATGGCGATCCGCGCGTGAGTTACGATTTTCCGGGCATGGCCCGCGAGGAGTTGGAAAAGAAGGAGGGCGTATTCCAGGTCTACTTTACCGGCTGCGCCGGCGACATTCTGGTCGGCAAGTACAACGACGGGACACCCGCCGCTCGCGATCAGTTTGCCGCGCGAATGTTGGCCGGCATGGAGGCGGCGATTGCCGCCACGCGGTTCGCCCCGGCCGACTCGATCTGCTGGCGAAGCGACGCCGTAAAACTGCCGCTCTATGCCGGCCCGGGGCGAACCGAGGCCGAGATCCGCGCGAATGGCCGACGCCAAGCAGGACGCCGGGCAGCGGCTGGAGGAAGGGGCCATGCTGTTGGCCTACGCCAACCGCATCGCCGAGCCGCTGGCGGTGAGCAGCTTGCAAATCGGCCGCGTCCACATCCTCGATCTGCCGGGCGAGTGCCTGGTGGCCTATCAACTGTTCGCCCAGCGTTCGGCGCCGAACGATTTTGTGGCCGTGGCCGCATACGAGGACCTGGGGCCGGGCTATATCTGCACCGACAAGGCCTTCGAGGAAGGCGGCTACGAGCCGACCGACACGGCAGTAGGCCCGGGCTCCGAAGCCCTGTTGAAAGCGGCAATTCTGAAACTGCTGGGCGAAAAATGAACCGTTCACGGGGACTGTCCTGATTTTCGCGGCGAAGTCCGCAAGAATGGGACTGTCCCCTTCGGCCGGTACTGTTCACCCTGAAGGGGCGTTGGTTCGCCAGGGCCCTTGGCCCTCACAACCATCGCCAAGAAAACTTGCCGGACCGGCGGGCGGGGGCCGGCTTGTCAGAAGGTGGTAGACTTTCTAAACTGTGGGTTCGTGCCCGGAGGGTACGCGAATGGTTAGCAGCCTGACTCGAAATCAGGTGCGGCGCAAGCCGTTGAGGGTTCGAATCCCTTGCCCTCCGCATATGTAAGTCCTTGGTTTGTAAGGGGTTCCGTAGATGCCAATGCGGAACCTCTTCTGCGTTTCTTGGGCGAGTCTCGGAGTCGCCGAGCACGTGGGTGTGCTTCCACTCATTGGCCTGCTGGTCGCGGTACGACCGCCGCAGGGAGACCCTGTGAGTGGTGACTTCCGTTCCGTTCGGAAGCCGGATAACCTCGGCGAAAACAGCCGCCGAGACGTCGCCGTAGCGGACTGTCGCTACGGGCTGGGCCGGTGATGTCGCGTCCTGTGTTTCGGCCGGACGCTTCGCCGTGGATGGTGTATTTGCCATCGCGAAAAGGGGGAAGGAAATAAGAGCTTCCCCGAGCGTGCGAGGAAGCAGGGACATTCCAGCGTGACGCAGCCCGCGGTCAAGGGTGCCGAGCGGGCGGTATGCGGCGCGGTCGGCGGTGGCGACGGCCCCGGTTGCCGAGCCATACGAAAGCAACCGTTGGATGTCGTCGCTCCGCGAACATCCCTTGCACCGCATTAGGGACCGTCATGCTACACTGCTTCCATCTACGAACACGCTACGTCGGTCACACCGTGGTTAGTGCCAAGTCAAGTGGCCAGCCGGCGTTATGAGGTGGCGACTCGGCGCCCAGCGTAGTCAACTTCTCCATTGAATCAGGCGGTCGAGTTCGGTCACGGTTTGCGTTTCCTCGGCAATCGTATGCGCTGAGCCCCACGGAGATTGCAGCGAAACTCGGCTTGCAGGTTGTCTAGACAACCACGGTCGAACAGGGCGTCAATTCGATCAACACGGGGTTTCCTGCTGCGGAAATCTTTCTGTTGCTTCGGTGGCGAGTCCTTGAACACCCCGCCGCCCCTGTACAGGAGCTCCGTCGTCAGCTTCGGCAGTTTATCCACGAAGTCGATTGTCCCTTCAATGTGGTTTGGAAATCCACCAGTCGACTTGCCACCCGGCCTCCCCCATTCCTGGAATAAATCGCAAATTGCGAGAAGCACGGCAAGCGGGCAATCGCGGAAGGTCATCAGCCCGGCTTGATCGGGTTTTTTCAATATCTGCAGGAGGCTCCTTAGTACTTGGCCGCCGAAAGGAGACGTACCGCCGCGGTCCGGGTCGGCTTGGAGGTCCAGGTCGGGCCAATCGAGAATGTGGTGCAGCATCACAGGCAGCAGGACATGGCGTTCGATCGGGTTCAATTCGGTAGCTTGGGCGAACCGGGCCGCAGTCAAGGGGCCCGGGGGGTTGGTCTTCAGGAACAACATTGCCACGGCTAGAGTGCTCACCATCTCGTGCCTCATCTCAACGAACGTAAGCCGATTAAGGAGCCACGCAAAGGCGCGACTCAGAAAAGCGTGCGCCTGCTTGCGGTCGCCGTTGCCGTATCTGCGGAGCACGGACTGAGGAACTTTTTCTTTTATTAGCTCATAAAAACCCAGAGCAAGTCGCCTGAGAATCAGAACGCTTCTTGGATCGTCGTAGAGCAGGCCCTCGATACGCAAGTGCTGAGAACTGGCCACGAGTTCTCCGTCGAGGTCCAAGAGGTCGGCGATCTGCCGTCGGAGCGCGTCCGAGACGTCTTCGAAGACCTGGATTGGGTAGCCAATGTCATGCATGGTAGATGCAACGAACCAGGCCGCCTTCAGAAAGGCCCTCACTGCCTTGCTCTTTCGACTGTCGGTCTCGGCAAGTTCGGGATCGTCCTCGGGTATGTGAAATGACGTCGCTATTGCCCGTCGAAATGCCACTTCGTTTTCGTTGATCAAGAGCGTGCCCAATAGGAACGTCTGAAACGGATGTATGACATGGTCCCGCGTCTTCATCTGCAGGGCTCTTTGCGCATATTCCACTTCCTGAACAAGCCGTTGTCGGTCAATATCTGCCGGAAACAGCCATAGCTCGGGCGCCTTAGGATGCCTCCCATCCGACCTAAGGCATTTCCGCAGTATCGGATAGGCCACGTTCAGTTCTTTTTCTCTCAGGTATTTGTATACGCTCTTCTCGATCTCCATGGTCGTGTCGAAGATCGTGTCAAGCTTTCCGATAAGATCTTGATAAATTAGCTCCGGGAAATCGGCGCAACATCTCTTCTTATGCTTCCGGCCCCTATCTTCAAACTCGTAGGTGAAGGCCGCACCTGCGTCCAGCCTTGTTCCTGCAGCCTGGAGGAACGACCGCGAAATGTTTGTCCGTTGCAGTGCGACCCGCAGAGTTCTCGTATTGAACTGAATCAACGGTGCATAGAACTTCGCAAGCACTGTCCGCGCAAACAGCTCCTGCAAGTGCCACACCGCAGCATGACACGTCCTCTTCAGTTCAGCGTGAAACGCCTTCGGAACAGAAGAGATGCCGCCCTCGACAAGGTCCAGGCCGGCGCAAAAATCGCGGTCTCGTAATAGGTTAGTTGGACGACTAATGCAGCTTTTGTTACGACAACGCCTGTCACAAGCACAGATTTCCCGCGTAACTTGTCGGCCGCCTTGTCAGTTACGTTCCACTTTTGCTTTCCGAGCTTATATTTGCCCTTCCTAATGTCATCGACCATGAACGAAATGGGCCCAGTTGGCGTTGACAATACACGGTCGCGCAAGACTGCATGGCTAAATGCGAAAAGGTGATTATGGTTCGGCTCTTGTGGCGGCTCGAATTGACTTCTATTTAGACGCTGGGAGATTGTCTGGAGACGTCCGCTCATGAACGTCTTCCACTTACGCGGGCAATCGGCAGAAAACGCCGCCGCAGGCTTAACGCCGGGCACAAAAAAAGCGACCGCACTGAATTTACACTTCAGTGCGTTTGTGAACTTGCTGTTGAGCAGGTCTTCGACCTTCTTTGTGAGAGTGACCTCGCCGGCAATGCCGGGCCTCTCCGTGTCGGCGACGCGGCTATGCTCAAGCAGGATTTTGTCGGCCGCTGGGGCGGCAGTCTGGAGGACGTAGCGCACAGCGCCGTCGAACCACCTTCTGCATCCTTTCAACTGGTCGTCGTGACCAGGAACAGCGTTATCAAATCTATCCCTGACGGCGAGGAGCGACGCAAGGTCTTGATACTGTGAAAAATCAACAGCACTCATAATTAGGTCCTCCACCATACAAGGCTGGCCTCTATCAGGACGGCGAAACGGTTGAGTACGTACCCGACAACAGCGACCACTAAGACGTATGCATACATCTCTGGAACACGCAGAAGCATATAGGCATCCCAAATGCGATATCCCAGCCCGGAAGTGGATGACATGAACATCTCTCCAATGATGGCCATGTGCAAACACGTAGCGACGGAGATACGGACCGACGCCGCAATCGACGGCAGAGCGTCTGGGATGGTTACGAACAGAAACGTTCTCGTCGGCCCCAACCGGAAGAGATGGGCCATTTCCTTTCGCACCCCGCTGGAGTTGCCGACACCATACATGGTATTGATGGTCACCACCCAGCAGCACGGAAACGCTATTAGGCACACCATCGACCTGAGCCCCCACCCGAGAAACAGCATAAACAGCGGCAGCAATATCGTCACCGGTATCGAACGTAAGGCGTGAACAGGAAACATCAGGAGATTATGCACGGATCGCCATGACCCCATCGCGGCCCCCATGATCACGCCCACTGCCACACCGACGACAAAACCTAGAGTCGTGCGCAGGAGAGTCCAGCCGAGGTCCGCTGGCAGTTGTCCGTCCTTGACGATCTTGCCGAGTTCGCGCAGCACGGCGGTCGGGGACGGAAGGATGATCTCCGATTCCTTTGCAACAGACGTAAAGAACAGCCAGAGCAGAATGCCGGCGGCCGGCACAACGAACGGCCATAGAGTGATATGTCTTCTCATGCCGTCATTGCTCCCAGGAAAGCCTCTGCGACGGCATTGGAAAGATCGAAAAACGCCGATGATCGCTTAAAGGACGGGACCCTCGGCCGGGGCTCATCTACCTCGAATTGCGCGATGGCCCGAAGTGGACGGGCTGTCGTTACAACGACCCGGTCCGCCATGTACACCGCGTCTTCGACTAGGTGGCTCACGATAATTCCCGCGATTCCGGATGCAGGTGCCAGGACCTCCTGGAAAACATCCTGCATCTCTACCCGAGTATGGAAGTCGAGCGCTGAGAACGGCTCGTCGGCCAACAGGAGACGCGGTGACAGCACTATGGCGCGAGCCAGGCAGGCAAGTTGTTGCTGTCCGACACTGAGACGCGATGGACGTCTGTTGGTCGGTATGGCGCGTGGCAGCCTTTCGATTGCTTGCTGCGCTCTCCTGCGAGCGTCCGTTTTGAGCATGCCGTTCATATAGAGCGGGAAGGCTACGTTGTCCAACACCGTGAGCCATGGGAACAGCGATTCGCTGAAAGTTTGCGGCAGATAACCGATATCAACTTTCCTGGGTGCTTGCCCCAGAATTTCGACCGTCCCAGTCGTTGGTTCGAGAAGCCCGGCGCAGAGTCTGAGCAGCGTCGACTTTCCGCAGCCATTGGGTCCAAATAAGCAGACGACTTCCCCTGGTCTGACCTTCAGGCCGAGGTCTTTGACAACCATCGCGTCGGGATCAGCGGTTTTGTACGAATACCCCAGTCCTGTAGCTAGAATTACGGGCGCCATGGCCGCGCTCCTTGTACCTGCGATTACTTGATCGCAGTTGCATCGATGTAAAGGTTACGGGCCGAAATCTCTGTTTTGAGGATTCCATGCGCGACAAGGAAAGCGAGATAGTTCTGGACAGATTCGAAGTTGGTCTCGTCGATCTTCCAGTACTCAAGGAGAGCCATCTGCTCCGCCACGGATGGATCGAGTTTCGTTAATTCCGCAATGATCTTGCGGGTTTCCGCCGGCTTTGCTCGCATGAAATCAATAGCCTCATCCATTGCGGCGCAGTACTGAGATGCCAATATGGGATTTCTCTTCAGAAACGTCATAGAAAGAACGCCTCCTGCGCAAGGCATCGGACTCATGATGTGCTTCGTCTCGGGCCCCTTAACAGCTACGCGTCCAAGCCCCTTCACTCTTGCAATTGCGACTAAGGGGTCCATTGCGTAGAGGGCATCCACCCGGCCAGAGTTCAATGCCTGCAACTGTAACTCTGGAGACATCTGCACCAGCTGGACGGAGGAGGGATCGATGCCTTCCGACTTCAAGCAGACCTTAAGCCACGCCGATGCCGTCGATCCCGGAAGCACGGCCACCTTCTTGCCGGATAGACCAGCCAGGTTGTGAACGCGAGAATCTGGCGGAACGACGATTGAGTAGAACGCATCGCCTTCGCGCAAGACGTTCGTGAAACAGACGCGTAAAAGACCTGGGCTGGTTGCTGCCAGACTGGCGGCAACTTCAAGCGATCCCCCTGCCGTAGCGTCTAGGCGATCAAGGGCGAGAGCCTGCAGCATTTGGTCCGTTGAGTTGAACGTGACGCCTTCAACAGTTACGCCGTGCTTCTCAAAGAGCCTCTGCGACTGGGCCACCAGGTAGATCTGATAGGCTGAAGTCCGCTTGTATCCTACCCGGACCGTGTAGTCCTTCCCGGCCGTTGGGACGGTATACCATATGGTCGCTGCCACCGGTACGGCAACAACTACCAGCAAAATGATGGTCAGCCGATACATCTTCGATTTCATTCTACTGCACCCTCCAACGTAGGGTTCCGCTTGGCGCCAAGTTCGGACAGGATCATGAAGAATCTCCTGTACGTTTCGCTTCCGGCACTCCACCTCTGGGTCGTTTGCCGATGGGTCGCTAGTGGCCCATTGTACTACCTGGCCCTGGGTTGCAAAAGTGGAAATTCTCTGTCGATAGGAATTCGCCCGGGCGTGTTGTGCCGCGGAAAGTTGGGCGTGAAATGCCTTCGTACAACCTCTTCTTTGTGGTCAATTCACCGTTGCGTTAGCCGTTGAGGGTTCGAATCCCTTGCCCTCCGCTTAGCGTTGTCTCGGATGCCCTTTGCCATCGCGACTACACTACCGCGTGTCGTTCCGAGTGCAATAATCGCTCGATGTGGTTCTGCACGCTTACCGGATACCTCGCAAGAATCGGAGGAAGATCCATAGCTCGAATCTGCGCGAGATTTCGGAACGTGACCAAGGCCTCCGGCTCGGCTCCGTGGCGACGCGAAAGATAGACATAGTCGCAAAGCGCTTGTGCCGGCGGCGCAATTGCCCCTTCGGGCACCGGCACGTACACGTTGCCATGCACACATACAAAGACCAGGCGTCCGACCGGCGTGACTCGCTGCCGAGCCCGGGAACTGCGCCGGTCGGTAAAGCAAGTAATGGCGACGGGCATCTGGGGCACCATCTGGTAGGCATAAAGCGCGTAGTGGCCGGTAATGTAAGCATGCGAGTCGATTGCGGCAACCAGAGCTTGTGGCGATACGGCACTCGGCGTGCCATAAAGGCCGTGAGTATATCTCACGATGATCTCTTGGCGTCGAAGCCGTGCAAGCTCGACGTTCAATGCGTTCGGGGATGCGCAGGCTACATTTGCCAGTTCTGTCACGGTAAACAGGACCTTACCGTATCTCGCGCCTGCTCCTCCAAGTACTTTCGCCACGCATTCGCTCTCACGATGACGACTCCTTGCCTTTGACGAGCATTTCGTAGAGCAGCCGCATCACAGAATCCCAAATCATTGCGGCGCCGCCGGCGGCGCGTAGGTTAACCGTCACTGCCGGGTTAACCTGTTCGTCGAGCAGTCGCTCAATTCCCCGGACGTGGACGCTTCGATTATTCGCCAGCCTGTCGAGTCTCTCGATGGTCTCTGCGGGCGGCAGCGGGAGCTTGCTCAATTTTTGCGACAACCGCACGGGCGAGTCAGGCCGCAGAGCGTCGCGGAACAGGAAGATGTCCAGGACATCCCGTACCTGCAAAAGGGTCCGGGCGAGGCATGCAAGGATCTTGCTCTCAATCATGTCCGCATCCGACACCGTCAGGAGGACGGTGCCCTCCACGGTATGAACCACCGGCGCATCGAGGCAGGCGACACCGAGGATATCAACGGGAATCTCAATCCGGCTTCCAGGCTCTGCAAGGCGGTAAAACGCCAGTTCAACGGTTCGCACCACTGGCCATTCCGCCTCAGGACCGGCTGCCGGCCGCACGTCACCATCGTAACCCAGTTGTCGTTTGACCTCCGGCAACAGTTTACTGCGGAAGACATCAACGACTTCCAGTTGTTTTCTCTGAAGATCACCTTCCCAGTGGTAGTCAATATCGTTTGAAGCTCGGACGCTTTCATTGAGCAGTCGATACCGAAAGCCGCCGATCAGACAAAGCCCGCGCCCCGCCGGATGGGTGGCGAGAATCCTCACGGCAATTCGTTGGATGCGCTCAGTCGGTGTAATGACGTCACCTTTCATACATCCAAGTATAACAGATATGCTACATTTGGCAACAAATGAACAACGTGTTCAACTCTAACGGGTTAATCGCAGCCACCATTGGCAGTTAATCAGAGGTAGCTTCTCAGGCGGGGCCCCTTGTCGGTTTCGCGCGGCGGAGCTTCCTCGTTCCCGTGCCGGAGTTTGCTAGTTGCTGGTTGGCGATCCGCAATCACTCTTGGATCCTCTGCGTTGCAGACTGGGCATTGCAGTTTGCGCGCACGTTTATCGCCGGACGAGAATAATCGTCGCCAGTCTTCGTTCAACCGGCGTTTACACGAACCAATGCGAAAAAATCGCATAGGGGGGTGTGGAACGCGCTCTGGACGCACGGGTGCACCATAAGTATGCTCCCGGGCCAAACGGGGGTCATTTGGCGAAGCTCCCGGGCAAAACCACGGGCCGGACGACAAACCGGCTGGCACCAATTGAAAGGCGCAACAGGTGAACGAATGGAACAATACCACTGGTTCGTGCCTCTCGGCTTCGTTCTGGGCGCGTACGGCACCCTGGTGGGGGCGGGCGGGGCCTTTATCCTCGTCCCCATCCTTTTGCTGATGTATCCGAATGCGCCCCCGGAGATGATCACCAGCATTTCGCTGGCGGTCGTATTCTTCAACTGCTTGTCCGGGTCGATCGCGTATGCCGGCACGAAACGAATCGACTACCGGTCCGGCCTGCTGTTCTCCGTGGCCACGGTGCCGGGCGCCATCCTCGGCACGCTGGCTACCGCCTATGTGAAACGCGGCGTCTTCGATGCCATGCTGGGCGTGGTGTTGATCATCGCCTCGATCTTCATCTTCGTGCGGCCCAGTTCGTCCGCGCACCGCAAAACGGCGGCCTCCCCAGGCCAATATCGACGCGTCCTGGTCAACTCCGAGGGCGAGATGCACGACTTCTCCTTCAACCTTCCTCTGGGGCTGGCGCTGAGCTTCTTCATCGGATTCATGTCCAGCCTGCTCGGCATCGGCGGCGGAATCATCCACGTCCCGGTGCTCATCCTCCTGCTGAATTTCCCCGTGCATATTGCCACGGCCACCTCCCATTTCATGCTGGCCATCATGGCACTGACCGCCACGCTCATCCACATGGGGACAGGCGGATTCGAGCACGGCGGGATCCAGAGGACGATCGTGCTCTCGCTGGGCATGATCATGGGCGCGCAGCTTGGCGCGCTTTTGTCTCCAAAACTTCGCGGCAGCCTGATCGTCCGGGCATTGGCGGTCGCGCTGGCCCTGGTGGGTCTGCGGCTGGTGTGGGTGGCCTACCAGGTCCCGCACCTCGGGGCCGTCTGACTCTCGAAAAATGGGGACTGGCTCGGTGGCGCAAACCGATGCCGCATAAAGAGAGACGTTGCCGCCACGGGGTCTGTCCCCTTTTTCCGCTCACCCGAGAGAAGAGTCGCTCTCGACAATTTCCGGCAGCCGCGAACCGGGCGTCTCCTCGCCGTCGAGCATCGACGGGCTCGGCGTCGGCTCGTTCTTCATGCTGAAGAAGCTCTTGGTTGTAGCTCCTACTTGCAGCGTATGGCGGTAGGAACACGTACCGAGGAACGCCGCTCCCACCAGCGGAAACATGATCTTCGTGGCCCGCATTGTCAAATTGCAGCTTATCCTCAGAGCCAGCTTGTCAACGACATTGCAAAATGTCCTCTCCGATAGTTTCTCGACAATGTATCTCTCTCCCGATTTCGTGATCACATCGCCGGCCACATGAAAAACGGAATGTCTGAAGAGAAACAACAGCATATGTTCGCGACCCAGTCGCGTCCGTTCTCCATAAGCCGAAGCGATGTCCGAAACCATTTGGCTTTGTATCTTCCAGACTCCCGTCAGATCGGGCATGATTGTAATCAGCCCGAGTGGTCCCGTCGGAAGCGACAAGGCGGCCGAGAGCAGCGCCGCCTTCCTGCACGATCGTCCGATGATCTTGTCGCTGGCCACATCCGGATCGCCGGCTTCCGGCTGATGCGAGTCCGGGATTTCGGCCAGGGTCCGAAATATCGCGCGGAGCAAAAGACGGTTTTCCATTGTTTCAACAACCTTCGACCGGCCGAAGGGGCGTCAAAACGCACCACCGAAGTACTATCGTAACTTCTCCGGCGGGCTGTTGTCAATCGGCGTCGAAAAAGGGGACAGGCACCGTCGCCAAAAACGCTGTTTTGCGGAACGAAGCTCGATCGAGGCAACGGAGCCAGTCCCCATTTTCGTCGAAAGCGCCCCTGGCGGCAGGCGACAGCCGGACCGACGACACCTTACCGGCGACGGCGTGCGGGACGGGGGCCGATCGAGGCGTCATCGTGATCCCCGTTGATTGGGCAGACGAAGAGGTCCTGGGCCACGCGATGGTCCACGGCCAACTCCGTTCCGTCGAAGCGGAGGCAATAAGCCGGCGAGCGCTGATAGAGCGTGACGACCACGCCGGGGGTCAGCCCGACGACGGTGATTTCGTGCAATCGGTCGTAGTTCTTTGGCTTGACAAAGAGGATTCGGGCCTTGGAACCGACTTCCAGTTCGGAGAGAGGAATTACCTGGCGGCCGATCATCTGTTGCTGTGTAACGCAGCAGACTCCCGGCGGGATCGGCTTGCCGTCGGGGCATTCGGCGGGATGTCCCAACAGGGTGCAGATTCCGTCGGCCATCTCGGGAACCAGGGTATGCTCCGCCTGGCAGGCCAACGCCTCGCGTTGCTGCCAGTCCAGGTCGAACACCGTGTAGAGCAGCGACTCGGCCAGGCGATGACAGCGAACCAGGGTACGCGCCTTGTGCTTGCCCTGTTGGGTCAAGAACAGCTCGCGCCCGCTGTGCGTAAGATGCCCCAGTTCCTCCAGGCGCGAGAGATCCTCCTCGGAAAACTCGTCGGGACAACGACTTCGTATCGTCTCCAGGGTCGCGCTGCCCGACTCGGAAGCGACCCAGATCGATTCGAGGATCTCCTCGTGCGTGTGATTCACAGTCATGCCTTTCCTTGGCGGTGAGAACTGCCGGTTACTGGAACGTGATGCCGAGGGCATGGCAGCCCCAGTTCAATCCGGCCCCGGCTACAATCGCGTAAAGAAATATGATCAGCAGCAGCAGAACAGAAACCTTGATTCCCTCCTGTTTTAGCAGCACGACGGCTGAGTTGACGCAGGGCAGCATGACGGTCATGACATACAACGTGACCACCAACTGGAGCGACGTAAAGTGGTCCCGCACCAAGGCGAGTTCGGCGGTTCCGCTCTCTCGCCGGATCAGGGTTTTCATGAATACCTGGACAGCCTGATCGGGCAAACTGAGCACGCCGTTGAGTATGGGGCGAGAGAGCCGTTCCAGGGCGACTAGTCCACCCATTCGATCGAGAACAAAGAGCAAGAAGGAAGCCGCCATAAAGGCGGGCAACGCTTCCTTCAAGAACTGCCAACTTTGCCGCCATGCCCGGTCCAGCACTGCCCAGGGCCGCGGCATGCGAATCGGCGAAAGTTCCAGGATGAAATCCGAACCTCGGCCGGGTATAATCGCGTTGGCCAGGACACCGGTGACTAAAACCTGCACAAAGAGCGTGCCAAACAGGGCCACGGCCGCCGTCCAGGGCAGCGGTGCGAGGATCAACAGTATAACTGCCAGCATGGCGCGCAGGGAAAGCCCGACAACAACAGGAAGCTGGCAATCAGGCGTTCCTTCTTGGTTTTCAGCACGCGGGCACTGAGAATGGCCGTCGTGATGCAGGAGAATCCGAACGCCAAAGGCAGGACCCCTTGGCCGCTGAGGCCCAGACGCCGCAAAGCACGATCCAGTAATGCGGAAAGCCGTGGCAGATACCCCGAGTCCTCCAGGAAGCCGAAGAAGACATAGAAGAAGAACAAGACGGGGAGCACGATGCCTAACGCCAGGAACAAACCCGTGGGCACCAACCCGAAGTTGGGGTCCATACAGGCTTCTCGGGCAAACGTCCAAGGCAGGCCGCTCAGCAGCCAGTTGCACACCGGCAGCAGCAGGGCGTCAAATAGATGAACGCGCACGTAATCGACCACGATGGTCGCGCACAGCACCCCGACCCAGTAGTAACCGGCCAGGATGACCAAAAAGGCGATTGGCAAGCCGAACAGCGGATGAGAGGCGTAATGGCCGAACTTCTGCAACAGGTCGGCGCCGGGCGCAGCCCGGTAGATCGTAACCTGTTCCGCAATGCGATCCGCGGCGGCGTAGACCGCGCTGGCAATCACCATGTACAAGGGAAGGCGAAATGCCTGCTCGGCCTTTTGCACCAGTTCTCGCGCCTTGTCGGCGGTCTGAGCGTCGAATTGGTCCGCGAGCATTTGTTTTGCCCGGAGGTTGCCGGCCAGCAGCAGAAGGCCAAACGCCCGCGGCGGAATCGGGGCCTCACCCAACAGTTCCGCCAAGGCACAGAGCGTTTTCTCGACTTGCTCCGGATAGCGAACCCGAACCGAAGGGATTTGGGCCTGGTCGAAAAGTCGCCGCCATCTTTTCGGTGATGCGGCCTTCACCGGCCTTGAGCGGCTCCGTCCTCACGGTTGCCGCCGCCGCCAAACGCTGAAGATCGAACTGCAAACCGAGCCGTTGCGCCTCGTCGATCATGTTCAAGACCAACACGGTCGGCAGTTGAAACTCGCAACTCTGGAGAAAGACAGCCAGCGAGCGGCGCAGGTTCTTCGCGTCGGCCACCACGACCAGCGCATCGGCCTCACCGGCCATCAGCAGATTCCGCGCCGTAGATTCGTCCCCACGCCCGGCAAAAAGGCATGCGGCGCCGTCGGTATCCACCAGGGTCACCAGATTGTTCTTCGGCCGGCGACCCGTTTCGGATGCCGACTCCGGGCCCGGCGCAGCGTCAATCGTTTGCGTCCCTGCCCGAAAGAGTCCGCGCGGCGAAGAAAAACGCCTCCAGCCCTTCGAGTCCTCGTGCCCCGCAATGCCGTCGGGCGATGCCTCGATGAACTCCGTTCTGCAACCGGCAGCCGAGCGGGACCACCAGGAACCTTTGCCTTTGCACAGGTGCCCGCAGAGGGTCGTCTTCCCGACGCCCTCGTTGCCCAGAATCGCTATGGTCTTGCCTGCACAACTCACAGTCCGCCACCTTCCTGCTCAAGGTGCTGAAACTTGGGGATATATCGCATCACATCCTTGTTTTGCGCCGCCGCCTCGGCCGGAGAGCTAGTCCGTCATGAATCCTCTTGAAGTGGGGGCGGGGCTGAATGGGGTGAGCTGCACATTTGCCGGACATTTCTCAAACTATCGTGAACTTTCTTGAGGTTGGCGCGGGTCTTCTGTAAATTGGCCATCTCGCCTTCCAGTTGCCGCTTTTCTCGCCTGAGATCTTCAATCAAGGCAAGTTCTTGAGACGCCTCTTGGGTTTTCTGCAGCAGGCGCTCTTCCAGTTTCTCCCGGTCCTGCTTCAATTGCCCGATTGTCTCGCGCAACTCTTGCTCATTGGCCTCTGCCTCCCGCCTGGTCGCCTTGAGAGTCTCTTCCAGGTTCGACCGCTCTTCCTCAAGAGCTTGTATTTCCTGCTTCTTCTTCTCCAGATCATCATTCAGCCGGTTGATTTCCGTGACCCCCTCAGTTCGTTCTTCTTCAGAAGTGGCCAGTTCCATGGTCAGTTCCTTGTTTTCGGATTGAAGCGAAGCTAAATCCTTTTCGATGCGCTCCATCTCCCGGGCACGGGCCGTCAGCAAGACTTCGGCCTCCTGGCGTCTGGTGCGGTGGGTTGCGGCCTCCTCCTGAAGCGCGTCCCTCAATTTCAAGTTATGTCCGACCTCCCGTTGCAGATCGGTGAGGATGGCCATGATGTCCTTGAACTCCTTTTCATCATCCTCCGAGAGACCGTTCGATGAGAAGGTGTTCCTCTCGCAAGCGGGCAGTTCTGCAACGAGTTCCCGCTCGGTGCCGGAACCGCAGAACCCGCTGTGCTCATTACCTGGTTCCATAGCTAACCTCCTGGAGCGTCAAGTCGCAATAACGGCAGCGCGCGGCTTCTGCCCGAATGATTTCCGCGCAGGCGGGACACCGTTTGAACTGGCCCTCCCGAACCACGGGGGGCATGGCCGCCACTACCAGAGCAAAGGGGCCGATCAGCAGGCCCGCCAGAAACCACCCCAGGCTATTGCGCCCCTTGCTACAGGCGATGATCGAGGAGACGACGCCGAAGACAAGAGCCACGATAAAGACTGCGTGCATCTTACTGCCCTCCGAACAATATGTTCCTGCCGTTGAATGTTTAGTTGTTGCCGCCAAACGACGCCCTGGCGGATCAAGTTGTGCCGCCTCAGGCGGCGCCGGTTCCGTTGTGGCGTCCTTGTCGCCCCAGCCCTCTTTGAATCCCTTGGTGAACGTATCTGCGACCTGCTTCGCCTTTCCCTCGATGGACTTGGTCAGGCCCGGCTTCGTCCGGTTGAGGATCTCCATCGCGAGAGCCCCGATGAAGATACCGCCAAAGGCCAACATGATCATCTTTCCCATGGTTTTTATCCTTTTCTATCGCGTGTGTTTCCGGGCAAACGTTTTCATTGAGCGTTTACATGGCTTCCATCGCTTCTACGATCCGGTGGCGATTCGATCCGGGGCGTCGTCGGTCGCGCTGCGAGCTTCAGGAACTTCCGGGCCGGCCCCAGCGTCTTTCTCCGTCTCAGGATCTCCGCTGCCGAAGCTCCGGCGGAGATACCGGCCAAGACTCACCCAAGATCTTTCCCCACCTTCTTTCTCCGTGGTCTGCACGTCGCCGCCCGGCTCTTGTGGGGCTTCCTCCTCTTCCGTTTTCTTCCCCGAGAACTCCGAGCACGCGCAAGTACTGTTTTCCGTGCGGGCTGCCGGCTTCGCTTCCTCCGGAACATTTCCCGGAGAAGGTCCGCCGACCGCGGGTTGATCGGCAGCTTGCGCCGCAGCACCCTTGTCCGTTGAGTCATTTCGCCGTGCAAGCAACGCGGCGGCCCGATGCTGATAGGTCGGGGTCAGCGAAGGCATCATCAGTTTCAGGTGCTCGTAGGCTTGAGCGGGCCTCAGCGCCACCAGGGCTTCCACGGCCGCCCACCTTACCTCCGGTTGCGGGTCGTCGCAAAGCCGCATGATCTCGGCGACGGCCCAGGAAGAGTCGTGCCAGGCGACGTAAGAGATCGCGCGCCGCCTCACTCGGGCATTGGGGTCCCGCAATCCCCGTTCGAGCAAGGGCCGCTGCTGCTCGTCTGTCAGCCGCCGAGCCGCACGCAACGCGACGATCCGCAGCTCGGCATTCGATGATCCGAGCACGTCGGATAGGGAGCTGGCGGGGCAATCCCAACCGATTTGACGAAGACCCTCGAACGCGCTTTCGACTACCTCTGGAGAATCTTCTCGCAGACAAGCGACCAGCAGCGGTCCCGCAACCTCGCCCTGGCCGACCAATGTCTCCAGCGCACTCTTGCGGGCCGCTTCGGAGCCGCGCAGCAGGACGTCCAAGGCCTTGCGCAACACGATCGCCGTGACTCTGTCCCGAGGCGAGTGCTCTTCCAGCAATGCCTCGGCATCCAACGGAGGACGCGTCGCTTGCTTCTGCTGTGTCTCCTGGCGCGGCGCCGGCTGCTGTGCCGCGGTCTGACTGCATACGTAGGGGCGCATGCCGCCGCCGCTACGATGGGCGCGGAAGGGGCCTCGCACAGCGCCGGTTGCTGTGCCGCGGTCTGAATGCATACGCATGGGGCCCATCCTTCCGCCGCTACGGTTGCTGCGGTAGGCGCTTCTCTCTCCAGGAGGCCCGCGGCAGCCTCCGCGAACGCGGCTTGCCGCGTTGGCGCGGCTTTCGTGGGTTCAGCTTGCTGCATGGCCGTCTTCCTTTTACTACAGGTCAATACCCGCCCGATTTTCGAGGCGCCATAGCCCAGGCTGGATGGCAGATTATCGATGATCTTTGCCGCGGAACGAACGCCGAACCGAAGTCCGTCGTCGGCCCAGTTGGCCAATGCCTGTGGGGAATGCCATTTCGTTTCCGGTTTTCGTGAGTTCATCATGCACCCGTTAGCCTGCCTTGGAAACGTCCCGCATCCGGTTCTCGTTCTTCTTCGGCAAGGTTTCTTGATCCTCTTGCTGCCCGAGCAGGACGGCGGCCCGGCGCTGATTTCCCCGGTTCAGCGAAGGTTTCACCCGTTGCAGAATACTGTTTGCCTCGGACGGCCTCTGGGCGATCAAGGTTTCCACAGCCGCCCATTGCACATCGGGCGTCTTGTCATTGCACAGCCGCATGGCCTCGGTTATCGCCCAGTAGGAGTCGTACCAGCCGACGTAGCTGAGAGCGCGGCGTCTCACGCTGGCGTCGGGATCCCGTAATCCCCGTTCGAGCAATCGCTGCCGCCGCTGGCCATCCCGGAGCCCGACAGCGGCGCGGAGCGCCACCATCCGCAGTTCGGGATCGGAGGATTCGAGTACGTGGGATATACAGCCGATAAGCCGCGGCGAATCGATTCGACTAAGGCCCTCCAGCGCGATCCTGGCCACCCGAGGGGAGTCTGTCGGCAGACAAGCGACCAGCAGCGGTTCGGCGAACTGGCCCATGCCGACCAATATCTTCAGCGCTTCCTCGCCGGCCTCTTCAGACCCCAGCAGCAGATCGTCGAAGCACCTGCGCAACACGGCCGCCTGTTCGGCGCCCTCCGGCGAGCGTCCTTCCAGCAATGCCTCCAGGTCCAGGCGGGGAGGATGAGGATAGTGCGGCGCCGCCGGCTTCGTTTCCGCGCCGGGTTGCCGTGGCGGCGCGGCGTCGGAGGCTCTCGCCGGTCGCCGCACGATCCTCCACTTTCTCGCGGTCAATACCTCCCCGACTTTCGAAATGCCCTTCACGGTACCGGACGACAAATCGCCGATGGTCTTTCCCGTGGACCGAACGGCAAACAGGAATCGCTCATTGGCCCGCTCGGCCAATGCCTGTGGCCCGTGGCATTTCCTTTCCGGTTCTCGTGGCTTTGTCATGCCTGCATCAGCCTCTAGCGGCTGCCTCGCCCGCCTCGCTGGCCTCGCCGGCCTTCCTGATGGAGTGCAACTGTTTCACCAACTCCCAGAACGATGCGTCGTCTCTTAGCGACGAGCAATCGTCACTGGGGCATTCGGCAACCTTGGAGCCGAGTTCTTCAAGCAAGCCTCCCTCGCTCGAACTTACGCCGCGGTCTTTTCTCGGGAGCCTGACCATCCTTTTGGTGATGGTTGTCGTCGTCTTCAGTGCGCTGCCGGCCGAATCGACCAACAAGTCAATTCCGTTCCTGCCCCGTTTGAAGGTTCTGCCCAGCTCCCGGGACAGGGAGGTCAACCAGGACTCGGCAGCCTCGACATCTGACACCAAATCCGCATTTTCCTGCTCGGTCATTATGTCCCTCCCATTTTTCCTGCCGCATCATCAAATCAAGGGGCAAATGACGCCCGGCAAATGAAACCGTGAAGAACGCCGTTTACTCCGCATAGGTTGTCCCCTTATCTTTGGCATCGTCCAGCCAGGGGTTGATTTTTTTTTTTGTGACTCGGGATCGTTGAATGTCATAGCCAGGGTGTAACATCTAACGAATTGCACGACAACACCGACAACTCGGGTGGAACGGTTCTTGCCGACAGGACCGGTCATGGAATGAACGTGTGGCACGCGGTGCAGTCTCCTCGATTTCGATGCGGCGGCGACTGACCGGCACGAATTGGCGGGGCCGCTCTGCTGAGAAGGTCGCCCTGGTCAATGGCGAGTTGACCCGATGAGCCGATGCGATGACAGTTGGTACAGGCCCCCAAGTAGCCGTGCGGCGGGCGGCTTCCCGGTTTAATCATCGGAGCGGCCTCGCCGTTGGCCGTTCCCAGCCGCTCCTGAATCGCCTCCAGGACGAGGCTGTACTCCTTGCCCGCGCAGAAGCTGAATCTCCGTCCGGCGGCGCTCACGCACCCTGGCCGTGGCCTTGATGAAGTCTTCCAGGGTGGGCGTGGGGACCTCGCCCACGGAAGTAATCAGGTCGCCCGCCTGGAAACCCTGCATGTCCGCCGGCCAGGTGACGTCATCCGTTATGACGCCTGGAGCATCGGAGGCGATCTTCAAGGCGCGCTTCAGGCGTGCGCTCGAAGGAATCACCTCCAGTCCCTGCCAATGAGCCTCTTGGAAGGGGATCATTCCGATCAGCGAAGGCGCCGCCGGGAGAGTCGGCGCAACAGCAGGCGAGATCGCCAGGGGCGGGCACAGCCCGCCAACGCCCTGCGGGATCGCCTGGGCGACGGCGATCAGCGGATCCTGTCGTGGAAAGGGCATCGGCGTCTGCATTAACGGAGTCGGCGCCTGCGCCGGGACAACGGGAAGGGAGGCGTCGGAGCTTTCCGAGGCACGCCTAGGAACGGACGCAAGTCCCAAGCCCGCCACAACGACGGGAAGGCCCGCAAGAAGCCATATCATCACTTTATTGGGCTTGTGACTCATCCTTCGCCGCTCCGCTCCCTCTCCGAGAGAACGCTCAGTACTTCACCGGCGTAAATTTCAAAATATCTTTGTCCGGTTGATACAAGTCATACATCTTGAAACCGAAAGTCGTGCCGACAATGTTGCTCGGGAATTGCTCCAGCACGGTCGTGTAGTTATTCACCGCCTGGTTGTAGGCGATGATCTGGTCGGCGATCTCCTTCTCCGTATCGATGATGGACGCGGAGACCTGCTGGAGGTTCTGGGTAAGTTTGAGTTCGGGATACTGCTCGGCGGTGAGCCGGACGTCGGGGAAGAGCCTGGCAATTCCTGATTCCGCCAACTGGGCCGGCGGGGACTTCGGGTCGGGTTCGGCAGGAGGCTGGCCGATGGCGTCGGTCGCCTTGGCGGCCCGGCCGCCGGCGGCCGCGGTGCGCATTTCAATGAGCGACGTCAGCGTGTCCCTCTCGTACTTCGAGTAGGTGGTGATGATCTGCGTAAGATTCTGCTGGATATGGTTCCGCCGCTGAAGCTGGGCCTCCACGTGGGCCCATTTCGTTTTGACGTTGGACTCCAAATCCACCAGAACGTTGTAGTAATACAGATGGACGACAATGTAGACTGCCAGGCCCAGAGATCCAATGACCAGATAGGAGACCCACTTCTTCGTCCTTGGCCTCGGCGTCGCATGTCCACTGTTCGCAGCGAACATGCGGGAGGCGCAGACGCAGGCCGCGGGTGAAGGGGGGCCTGGCCGCCGCAGCGCCGGGGTAGAACGTGTCCAGGATCTTCCTCGCATTCACGGCCGTTACCTCACTGGCTGCTGTCGGCGTTCCAAGTTGACGGCCCGTTTAAAGCACGTTACGGCTTCCTCGTGCCGCTTGAGGCTTTCCATCGTAAAGCCCAGGCTTTGGTAATAGGCCGCTTCTCTGGCGCAAGGTCGATGGCCTTCTCGAAGGCCGCTACCGCCTCCTCGTATTTCTTGAGGTTGTCCAGAGCCACGCCGAGACGGAAGAAGGACTCCGCCGAAAGCGGATCCAGTTCCACCGCGTGCTGGAGTTCTCCGGCCGCGGCCTGGTAGTTTCCCGCGTCGGCAAAGGCCTCGGCCAGTCGAGAGCGCAATTTCGGGCCGTCCTTGCCCAGGGTGATGGCCTGCTGGAACGCCTCGACGGCGTCGTCCGGTTCCTGCCGGTCCGAATGGACCATCCCCAAGTAGAGCCATGCGTCGCCGTTGTCCGGCTGCAACTCCAATGTCTTTCGCAGCGCCGCCAGGGCGTCGTCGCTGTTTCCCTTATGGACCAGATCGGTCCCCATGTCGAAGTAGATTTTCGCGGTCTCCTTTTCGTCCATCGACAGCAGCCCGTCGTACGCGGACGCAACCCGATCCGCGATCCGTCCCGTCAAGTGGAGGACGGCGGCTAGTCCGAAGCGAAAATGGGTGGCGTGCGAGACGCCGCGATCGGCCTTGCCGGAGCCTTCGTCCGTTCGGTTAACTTTGAGACTGGCGTTAGTCACAGTCGAGCTCCTTTATGATAATGCGATTAGCCTACTGCTTCAGGCTGTTTTTCTTGTTCTCCGCGGCGCGGGAAACCGCGTCGCTTGCCGGCCTTCCCGCGGGAAGGCGCCACAAAGACTTCCACATGCCGAAACCTCTCGCTGCGTCTCATCAATTCGTTCCGGACCTCCGCTGCGATCCTGTCCGCGCGAGCCACGTTCAGGTTCTCGCCCACCAGGATCCCCAGGTCCACCCAATAGTCGCTGCCCGTCTGTCTGGTTTTGACGAAGTCCACGCCGACGACCCCCTCCTGGGCCAGGGCCACATACTTGATGCGCCCGACGGCGTCGCCGGGCAACGCCCGATCCATCAGTCCCGACAGAGACTTGTTCAACTCCTTCAAACAGTTCACCAGGATGATCACGCCCACGATCATGGCGGCGATCGGGTCCCAGATGGGATTGATGAAAATCGCCGCGGCGATGCCCACGATGACCGCGGCCGCGGACAAGGCGTCGGCCCGGTTCTCGAAGGCGTTGGCCAGGATCGCCGGCGAGTTGTTCTTCTTGCCCGCGCAGGAGCCTAAGAAATACATGAGGCTGTTGCCGGCGACCGAAACCGCCGAGCCCAGCAACGTCACGAATTGCGGAGTTGCCAGCCGCCCGCTGATGATCGCCAGCAGATTGTTCAGGAAAATGGTACAGGCCAGGCAGAGGAGCACCGCGTAAATGAACACCGAGCCGATGAACTCCGCTTTACCGTGCCCGTAATGATGAGAGCCGTCGGCCGGGCCATCGGCTACCCTGCGCGCGCCGATCACCACGCTGGTGCCGATCACGTCGGTGAAGGTATGAAAGCCGTCGGCCAACAGCGGCGGCTGCCGCCCAAAATACCGACCACGATTTGTACGAGCGCAATGCCGCTGTTGCCCAGGAAGCAAATCCAGACGCCCGGCGGCCGCAGCGTATACAACGTTGGTCAGGCATGGCTTTCTGCGAAACGGAAAGTCGGTTTTATGAACGGAAGCGTCTGCTCGCCCTGAAATTTTACGTGCGCCACCACCGCGCGCCCCAGCGCTTTACAGGCGTTGGCTTTCACCTGCTGGGCGATCTTGTCCGCCTCCTCCACCATCACGTCCCCGGGGACGTCCACGACAATGTTGACGTGGGAAATGGCCCCCATGTGCCTGCTCCGAACCAGCGCCACCGCCGACACGCCGGGCGTCTGACCGGCAGCCCGGGAAATACGCTCCATCTCCGCGGCGCTCAGCGAGGAATCCATCAGCCCCTTGACCGCTTTGCCGAAGAACTCTCCGGAGAGGACACTGATGTGTATCGTTTCGAAGATAGCGACGATCGGGTCCAAAATGTGCAGACCCAGCAGCGCCCCTCCCACTCCCACCACCACCGCAAGCGAAGATAGCGCATCGGCTCGATCGTGCTTCGCGCCTGGATTTCAGCGCCACTGAACCATTCGAGCGCTTGGCCGAACAAAAGCCCATCCGGGCAAGGAACTCGTCGGCTGCCATGCATAGTGCAGCCACGAAGAGAGCGGAAACGTGAGGCGATCCCTCCAGCCCGCGAACGACATCGATCACCGAATAGAAAACGATAAAGAACACGCCGGCCACCATCACCACGCTCATTACCGCAATGGCGAGGAACTCCGCCTTACCGTGGCCGTAGGCGTGTTCCTCGTCGGCCGGATACTTGGCGGCCTTCAGGCCCACGATCACGATGATCGCCGTAAGCACGTCGTTGATCGAGTATAAGGCGCCCGCCTTCAGCGCGTGGCTGCCGGACAGGAATCCCACCACGCCCTTGATAATGCCCAGAACCAGGTTCACCACCAGGTTGAGCACGGAGAAGCGCATGCCGCACGCGTCGCAGCGGTTGGTGGTGATCGTGAGAGAAGCGATTTCGTCCATGGTGCTCAACCGTCAGCCTGCGGTGCAACCTGATTGTGCTTGGGCGCCGTCGATGCGCTCGTCCGTTGCTTGCGGGGGGGGGGCCGTCTGGAGTGCGATGGCGGGCCATGTAGCCGAGGACCTCTACCGCCACGGCTCCCACGAAAACTCCAGCTGTAACCACTCCCAGCAGTTTGCCCAGCATGTTCTATCCTTCTCCAATTCATTGCCTGATCACGACGATCGCGTGGTGCAGCGGCTATGCCGCGATATCTCGATCGATGCGATCGACCACTTTCTGTAACTCGATCTCCCGCTTCCTGCGTCTCTTGTCCTCCGCGCTGCGAAACAGCCTGTAGAAACCGGGTACCGTCATTCCGAAGAGGAAGGCGACCAGGAGCAAGAAAATAAGGCGTATCTCCAGCTTGCCTACCGCCAAGTTCAAGTCCACGTGATGGGAATTGCAAATGGCGAAAACCACGATCACCATCGTCGTCAATATGGCCAAAACTAACTTATTCATGAGCCCTTGTTCCTCCGCTGAGAAACCCGGTTAGAACTGTCTCTGCCAACATGGGCCTGGATAGGCTGCTCCCGGGCTGCCCAGTCCCTGTCCACCGCCCCACGCGCCCGCATTTGGCGGCGCCATCGGGACGTTGCCCTGCTGCCAACCCACGCCCGGATAGGCTGCTCCTAGGCTGCCCAGTCCCTGTCCACCGCCCCACGCGCCCGCTGCCGGCGTCATCGCGAAGTTGCCCTGCCGCATGGCCATGGCCGCGCGCTGCCCCGCCGGAAAAGCAACGTTGATCGTTGTATTCGGCAGCGCGGCCTGGGCCGGAGCGGTCGTTGAAGCAAGGTCTATCGCCAGTCTTTGGCCCTGGCGGACAATTTCCACGGTTCCTTGGGTTGAAGTTCCGTTGCGCGTGGCTTGGAAGAACTCGGTCATCTGGGTGATCGGCAACCCGTTGATCGCTACGACCACGTCTCCTGCCCTGACGCCGGCCGTAGCCGCCCCGGCCTCGGCCTCAGCCACGACTAGACCCTGCATTCCGTCGGGAATTGAATATTGACGGGCCGTCAGCGGAGTAATCGGCGTCACTTCCAGCCCCAGCCACTCTCCTTCCGTGGGCGTCTTCGCAGGCGCCGTCGGCGGCGGAGCGATCACCGGCCTCACCGCGGCCACGGGGGTTCCAGCTTGCACGCCGTACGGAGTTGCATTGAGCCTGCCCGGGTCTGTGTGCAGGTGGCAATTGGTGCAAACTCCCCGGAATTCGTGCGGCATTTTTGAATACGCGCGCAACCGGTGGGATCGCTTGTTGTCTGCTGCCGACCACCGTATGGCAGTTGGTGCAAACACCGCGGTCCGTATGCGTAGCGACTGCGCCGGCACGTACGACCGGCATCGCCGTGGCGCCGGCTGCAAATTGCCAACTTCCCTGAAGGTTTTGCCAACCTTCCTGGAGGGCGGCGATCCCCGGCGAAAAGTTCTGCGCGACCTGTTGGGGCGGATAATAGGAAGAACCATTCCAGTCCTGGCTAGGCTTGTACGCCAGCATGGCCCAGCTCGTGATGAAGGCCGTCGCCAGAACCATCAGGACGATGAGCCAACTGTTCATTTCTTTACTGGGTGCCATAAACATCCCCCCTTGATCTATCTCTATTTACCCAGGCCCAAGTAAGCATTGCGGATGCTCGCCTCGACCCATTCTGAAGGCACCGTGACGACCACGGTCTGGCCCAGGCGATTCAGCGTAAGAACCACGTCCGCCAACTTTCCGTCCGCTCCCCGCGAACTCATCACGGACCGGGCCCCCTTGAGAAAATCATCTACCGATTCCACTTTCTGACCGTTGATCCCCAATACCAGGTCCCCCACGATGACTCCCGACGACAGCGCCGAATCGTTGACCGCCAACACGACGACCTGGCCGGCGTTGGCGGGAACTCTCAGCCGCGCCGCCTCGGACTTGTGCAGCGTGCCCACCTTCATGCCAAGCCAAGCGGCGTCGCCGATTCCGCCGCCGGCGATGGCAAACACTACCAGCGCTATTGGAGCAACTAGTAGGAGCACGATTTCCAGGTAACGTCTCATTTCATTGCACCCTGTTCAGTGGGCAATTGCATAAAGGACAGCGATATTGGGGCGAAACTTCGTTTTGCGACCACGTCCGATTGTGGATAGGGCAGCAGAATCGCGCACCCGGCGGGCAGAACTGCGCACCCGGCGCGCCTTGCAGAGGCCAGGCGACCGGCTGCCCCGTAGCGGGATTCGCGCCCGGGATCGTTGCCGGTGGAATTTGACCGACTTGTCCGGGCTGCCATTGGGGCGCGACAGGAGGTGGAGCTTGCAACGCGGGCAGGGCCAACGTCATCAGTTGCCCCCACCGCCGGATATCCAGCAACACGACCCCGGCCACGTTGACGTTGCGGCTCACCTCATACACGTCGGCCAGGTTTCGAACGGTTTGGCCTTCCACGGCCACAATCACGTCGCCCTCCATGGCCCCGGCTTGACGCACCCGCCAACCGATCCTCTCCTCGATTTCAGTAATCATCACTCCCTTCGCGGACGCCGGAATGCCCAGACGCTGGGCAGTGGGAGTGTCCAAAGAGGACAGCTTCATCCCCAGCCAACTGCCTTGCAACTCCATCACCTGGGTCGTTTCGGTCTTGCCGTGGCCGTCGAAATAATCGTCCACCTTATCGGCGAAGAACATCGCGCCCGCGATCAACAGGACCAGCACAACGGCGAGCACGAAAATCGCGCCATAGGAAAGTCGCTTGATCCCTAAGGTTTCCATGAGTCCCCCCCCCCCTTGTTTCCATGAACTATCCCCCTGCTTTCACGCCAGCTTTGGTCGTGAGTTTGAGGGTATCCGTTTTTCCGCCCCGCCAGATGGTCACGCTGATCGTTTGTCCCAGTCGCAAGCGGGCCAGCACGCTCTGTAGTGACGCGCTGTCTTGCATGGGCTCTCCCGACACAGCGGTGATGATGTCGCCCCGCGCGATTTCGGCCTCGTCGGCCGGCGAGTCGAGCACCACGCTGCCCACATAGACGCCGCCCACATGCGGATAGGAGAGTTTGGCCGCCAGGTCCGGCGTCATGTCGATCACCCCGATTCCCAGCCATACCCCACCGGGGCTGACAGGTTTTTGCATGGCGACGGTGACGGCTTCGTTGCCGATGGCGCGTGCCACGAAGGCGCCCACCCGGTTGCTTGGAATGGCAAAGCCCATTCCACTGAAGACCCCCGTGGGAGCGTAGATCGCGGTGTTTATCCCCACCACTTGTCCGTTGATGTTGACCAGAGGTCCGCCGCTGGAGCCCTTGTTGATCGGGGCGTCGGTCTGCAGCAGGCCATTGAAATTGACCCCATTGATCATGAGTGAATCGCGTTTGCCGCTGATGATCCCGGCGCTGACCGTGTTTCCGAAACCGAATGGGTTGCCCACCGTCAGCACGGGCTCTCCCACCTGAACCCGGCTCGAATCGGCCAGTGTGGCCGCCGGAAAAGGCCCCTCGCCGAGGATTTGAAGTAGTGCCAGGTCTTTGCCGGGATCGGAGGCGACGATTCGGGCGGAATAGTACCCTTCCGTCTGCTGAAAGCGGGTGATGACAATCGTGCTGGCTCCAGCCACGACGTGATGGTTGGTCACCACGTATCCGGACGGGTCTACGATCAAGCCTGAGCCGACGCTTTCGAAGGCCAACTGACCGATCACCTTGTCCGGAACTCCATTAAAGGGCTCGACGAAGCGGGCGCCGTTCAGATCGGCCACCGGCATCGAGACCGATCCCGAGCGAATCGCGTTGATTTCCACCACGCAGGGACGGATGACCTCCGCCACCCAACTGAAGTCGGGGGTCGCGCCCGCATTTGGGCCCGTCGCCCCGGTTCCACCGATGAACTTGATTCCGCCCATGGGCGTGGGCATGGTGACGGCGTCCAACTGGCTCGGAAAAACCGAAGTTCCTGCCGACCACGGCGAGTACTGGGGATAGGTGTTGGTCATCGCCACCGGTTGGACCGCAGGGCCAGCCATCTGGAACGCAGGCGCGACAATCTGGGCCACAGGGGCCGGAAGTAGAGAAACCGCCGGCGGCACACCCGGCTGCCACCTGGGCTGCCCCCCCGTGGCTCGGCGCTCAGGGGGCGGCCCTGCCGCCGGATTCCCCAGGCTCAAGTGGTAGCCGGACATTCGCAGCCTGCCTGTTGCCAGCGCCGACCAGAAGGAATAGGCCAGCGCACCGGCAGCGAACAGGACCAGGAGAATGATCCACGGCCGAAGCTTCATTTCGCAGAAAGGCGTTTCGTTCATCGAGGCCACCGTCGAAGAAAAACTCTACAACTTCTCCCTCACTTCTTCCTTCGTCCGGAGTTGGCGCAGGCCGGATGTGATGTTCACCAGACTGAACACCAGCAAACAGAACGGCACCAAACCTCTCATAACCGTGCCAAAGGTTGGCCACCAGACCACTAGTCCCCATGCCGCAAGGCACATCGCGATAAGACCGACGATCAATCTATTCATGGCCCCCTCCTTGGGCTTTTGTCTCTCTTGGTGGTAGTCTCTCCCGCAAACTGCCTCGACTCCTTGTCGGCGGGATCGACCGTACAAAATGAAAACCCACTGTCCGCGCACTCTCCGACACAATCGGGCGAATAGCTAGTATCCTCCCATCCCGAACATCGGACGACCGGACAACTCACCCGCATCGTAGTTGGGGGGAGAATTTTACGCATTGACCCGGTACCCGTGTTTTCGGGCTTGTTGCCGGCCGCGGCTCTCTTTCAGATGCTGCCAGGGCGCAGTTTTCTTGCGGTCAAAATGGGAAAGCCGCGTGCTGCCAACTTCTGTTGACCTGACCCATTTGCCCGGGTAAACTCCGCGCCACTGGGCACGGGGACTGTCCCCTTCGGTCGGTATAAAAGGGACCTGCTGATGATCGGACGACTGGCCGTTCTCTGGCTGTTGGGCGCGGGGCTTGCCGCAGATCCGTCCCACGAACCGCAACCGATCTGCTTCCGATTTACCGGCATGGAGATGGCTTCACCCGTTCGGATCGTGTTGTACGCTCCCGAGGCCGGGACTGCCAACGCCGCGGCCGAGGCCGCCATCGCCAGGATTCATCAGATCAACGGCATTTTCAGCGACTACGATCCCCAGAGCGAAGTGCGACGGCTATCCGCCACCGCCGGGCAGGGGATCGAGGTGCCTGTCAGTGAGGAACTGTGGACCGAGCTTGTCAACGCCGACTCCCTGAGCAACCGGTCCGACGGGGCGTTCGACGTCACCGTCGGACCGATCGTTCTGCTGTGGCGGCAGACGCGCCGCACAGGGCAACTGCCTCCTCCAGAGGCGCTCTCCGAGGCGGTTAAGCTGGTCGGGCGTCACCTCGTCCGGTTCGATCCCCAGCGTCGCAGCGTGGAGCTGTTGAAGCCCGGAATGCAGCTCGACTTCGGCGCGATTGCCAAGGGCTATGCCGTTGACGAGGCGTTGGCGGTGCTCCGCCAACACGGTATTACCCGCGCGATGGTCGTCCTCGGAGGCGAAATCGGTTTGGCCGAACCGCCCCCCGACCAGCCAGGCTGGTTGATCGGCGTGGCCCCCTTGGATCTGGATGCTCCACCCACGTGCCGCCTCTGCCTGTCCCGGATGTCGGTCTCCACGTCGGGCGATGCGTGTCAAAACGTCGAGATCGACGGCCGGCGCTACTCACATGTCGTCGATCCTCGAACCGGCATGGCGCTTACCGGTCATTGCAGCGTGACGGTCATCGCTCCGATGGGCATCAACCCCGATGGCATGGCCACGGCCGTCAGCGTGCTGGGGCCTGAAAAGGGCCTGAACCTGGTCGAGCAGACACCCGACGTGGCGGCGTTGTTCGTGCGCGCCTCAGAGGGGAAGACTGAGACGTACCAATCGTCTCGGTGGGAACGGCTGCCCACGGCCCCGCCGCCGGCGAAGTGAAGCCGGTCCTTCTTGATGTCCTGGTTTTTGCACCACCCCCGGCGCCACATGAAGGCGCGACAATCGGGGTAAGAAATCGTCCTCTCCGAAAAACCGGCGCCGGCGAACGACCCCTGTCGGCAGACCCCGACGGCGCGTTCTGGCGTCCCCTCCCGACGCATTGCCCCGTTGGCTTGACTTGCGAATCATTATCTTGAAGGAGAAACAGCCGTGAACATGGAAATCGTTGAAGTGATCGTGAAGTGCCGCGTGCCCGCGTCCGAGGCGGAAGAAGACATGATCAAGCTGCGGCGAGGGGAAGAAAGGCTTCCGGTTCCCGTGGGACTGGTCTGTCGCGACGTCTTCGACTGTTCCGACGAGACCAGCCCGGAGGCCGCCGTTATTCGGGCGGCCTACCGCTGAGTTTATCGCCGGCGCGCGGCAAAACGTCTCTCGCACAATAAAGGAGAAGGAGATTGTCGCGATGAAAGCCAATTTGATCAGTCTCGATTACCGTGTGCCGCGATGCGACACACGCCTCAGTAAGTTTCCCGCCGTTATTGGGCACGCCCCTGACGCCGACATTCGCCTCGATGACCACTCCGTCGCCGACCACCACTGCCGCATCGTCTCGCAGGACGACCACTGGGTCGTGAGCGACCTGGGAACGGTTCACGGAACCCGCGTCAACAATTCCCGAATCACGGAATCCGTTCTGACGCCCGGTGATGTACTGGGCGTCGGGATGATGACGTTCCTGGTCGAGGCCGTCGCAAACCGCGACGACGCTGCGACGGCGGGGTGAAAAGCAACTCGGCCATCGGCTCTCGGAAAAGCAATGGTCGAGAGCTGCGGCCATCACGCCTTCGGCTCCGTCGCCGGGTGGCGCTGCTGTTGGTGTTGCTCCAGAAGCCACTGTTGGGCCAGCCGTGCCGACTCTTCTGCCCGCTTGCGGTCGGTGATGTCTCGCACGAGGGCGCAACTGTACTCTTTTCCGGCAAATCCCAGGTAGTTCGCGGTGATCTCGACCGGGATCAACCTGCCGTCCTTGGCGCGATGCTCGGACTCGAAGATCAGCGAGCCTCGTTCCTTCAGTTCCTGCCAATGTTCCGGCCAGGCCGCCGCCGAAAAGTGCGGATCAATGTCGTGCACGCTGAGCGCGAGAATCTCGTCGCGCGAATACCCGAGGTGTTCACGGGCCTTCACATTCGCATAGACGAATCGCGCGTCCGACCCGACCCAGAAAACGGGGGCGGCGGCATGATCCACGGAGAACTGGGTCAGGCGCAGCGTCTCCTCCGTTTGCATGCGATCGGTGATGTCGCGGCAGGCTTCGATGATTTGGGTCACTTCCCCCGCCGCATCGAAAACGGGAGCGGCGGTGACCTCGACGAAAACCTCTCGGCCCTCAGCGTCATAGTGAGTGTGCACCACCCTCGCCGGAGCCTTCGTGGCAACGACCTGTCGAAGAGGACATGGATGGCGCTGGTCGGAGCATGGAGCGTCACGATGGTGGGAAACCTGATAGCATGGCAGGCAGAGCGATACCATATTGGCCTCCCCGCTTACCTCGGCGCGGCACGATTGGCCAAGAGGATGCGGTAGTCGCGGCCGATCACCAACACGGCGTCCGGAATGGCGTCGATGACTGTCTGCAAGAATGCGTGCGACCGCCGAATCGTCTCTTCAATTTCCTTGCGGAGGGTAATGTCGGTGATGGCCGTCCTGCAGAAGGTGATATCTTCCTCGGAACCCTCGATGGGAATACTGTGGAGCTGCGCTGCGATCAACCGGCCGTCTTTCGATACAAGCCGCAACTCGGAAGTCACCACACTGTGTTCTTTCACACACTTCCGCACAAGGTCCAAAAAAATCGGCACATCCTCCTTCAGTACGAACTCTTCAAACGGATACCCTGTCAGCGCGTCTCGATCCGCGTCCAACAGTTTGGCTCCGGCCAGATTGATTTCTTGGACGTAACCGTCTTCGTCGAGGGTCACATAGCCCAGCGGGGCGAAATCATACAGATCGACGTATCGATCGCGATATGCCTCCACGCGCCGTTGCACCTCTTGTAGTTCCTTGTTCTTCGCCTCCAGTTCTCGCCTCTGCGCACGAAGCGAATTCTCCGCTCGCTTGCGGTCGATGGCGTAACGAATTGCCCGCACGATCATCGCGCCGTCGGCCTGGCCTTTGAGCAGATAATCCTGCGCCCCGCGGCGGATAGCCTCCATCGCGATCCGCTCATCGGCCGCGCCGGTGAATATAATAATCGGCAAGTCCGGCGCCCATGCGGCAAGCCGGTCGATGGTCTCCGGTCCTTGCGAGTCCGGCAGCGACAAATCCAGCAAGACCGCGTCGAAGACCTGTTGCACCAGCGCCGACCGGGCTTCGCCAAGCGCCGCCGAAACGGTGATCGCGTACTGTCCAGGACATCTTTCATGAAGCTGGTCCTGCAACAATTGGGCGTCGGCTGGACTGTCCTCGACCAGCAACAGACGAAGGAGCCCGAGGCCCTCGTTCGCTTCGCAAACGGAGCCACCCGGCGTACTGCCGCCGACAGAAGGCACGGAACGAATACCCACAATCACGCCCTCGCGGTCGTCGCGGAATTATAGGCCTAAGCGACGGCGGAGAAGCAAAGTCGGCTCGCGGCTTCGCCACGGCCCTCAATCGAACCGCGCAAGTCCCGTCTTCCGACGTATGTCGAATCTCGACCCGCGCGTTGCCGGCCAGCCACAGCCGATCAGGGTCAGATTTGAACCAGACAGCCCCCCGTTCGGGTGTCTGCGGCAATTGCCTTGGCGCCTATAATCGCAGGTATGCGGCAACTCGATACAAATCGTCAACGACGTTGAGGTGATCTCCTCGAGAATCGCTTCCTGTTGAACACGACTTTTTCGGAAAGGGACGACCATGAGCAACCTATTCGATTCCAATTGGCGGCTCCATGTCGAGGGCGTAAAGTTCGCGGCGAATTCGCTCGCCTATGGAGTGTTCCCGGAGTTGGCGGAGCGGGCGAAACGGGAAGCCGAAGAATACAGTAAGCTCCCCACGCCGAAAGACGGGTCTGAAATGGCGCTAATGGTCGCACACTCGTCTCTCTTGCAGGCGTCGTGGAGCACCGAGTTCCTGAGCCGGGCAGCGACCCGGGCCAATGCGGAGATGCTGGCCAGCACGCAGAGAATCATGAATGCTATCACGCATGCCTAAGGCGAAATTGCAGCGGCGGCGCGAGACGGCGCCGTCTCGCGGAAGGGAGTCCCCGCTTTGTAAAGTGCAATCTTGGCCTTGATCGATTCCGCTAAGGCCTGGTTGTTTTGTTGCGTGGCCAGTTCCAGGGCCTTGCTCGCCGTTTGCACGGCCTCGGAGAACCGGCCCGCCTCGGCGCAGGCGGCGGCCAACGTGTCGAGAATGGCCGGATCCTCGCCCCGGGAAAGTTCAACGGCCCATCGCGCAACTCGACGGCCTCCGCACCGTTGCGGATCGAGGCGTTCGGGTTGGTCGCCAGCATGTAAGCGATGCCGTTCAACAGGGCGAGATCATCAGGATGCAAACGGAGCGATTCACGCTTTTCCACCAATATCCGGCGGAGTCCTTCCCGCTGCGATTCGGCAACGCCCAGGTTGCGGCGGGCGTCTGTATCGCCCGGCTTGATTTCGAGCGCCTTCTGAAAATGGGCGACGGCCTCATCGAACCGTCCGCACTGGGCTAGAGCCAGGCCGATGTTGTTGAGCGTCTCCACGTGGCCCGGATTGATTTCCAGCACCTTCTGGTAATGAGAAATGCCTTCACCGAACAGTCCCTTTCGCACCAGAGCAACGGCCAGGTTGTAGTGGGTAGTTACGGAGTCAGCCCCGCCGGCAGCAGTGAGTTCCAGGGCCCTCCGGTACTCGGTGATCGCCTCATCCACCCGCCCACATTCGGCCAGGACGGTGCCAAGGCTGTCGTAGACAGCCGCGCAGTCGGGCTTGACTTTCAGCGCCTGCCGATAATGGGCAATGGCCTCGTCGAAGCGTCCGCACTTTGCCAGAGTGAGGCCCAGGTTGAAGCAAGCATCCATGTAGTCAGGCTCGAGTTCCACCGCCTTCTGATAATGGGCGATGGCCTGGTCGAGTTCTCCGCGCCGGGCCAGGAGGGTGCCGAAGTTGTTGTGGGCTTGCGCATAGTCGGGCTTGATCTTCAGGGCCGTCTCGTAATGGGCAATCGCTTCGTCGTATTGACCCTTGTCATCCAAGGCATTTGCGAGATTATAATGATAGTCTGCCTCAGACGGTCGAAGTTCCACGGCCTTCCGGCAATGCGCGATCGCCTCGTCGCTCCGCCCCGTTTGCAGAAGAGCCACGCCAAGATTGTTGTGGGCTTTGGCATACTCGGGCTTGATTTCCAAAGCCTTCCGGTACTGGACAATCGCTTCGTCGAACTGTCCCAGGTTGACCAGCATAACGCCGAGGTTATTGAGAACCTCGGCGTCATCGGGCATGATTTCTCTCGCCTTCTGGAGATGGGCGACGGCCTCGCCGCGCCGCCCCTGCTTGGCAAGAACGGCGCCCAGATTGCTATGCGCTTTTGCGCCGTTGGGATCGATTTCGAGAGACCTCTCGAACTGGGCCATCGCGTCGGCAAGATGTCCCTGCTCGCTCAAGGCAAGGCCGAGGTCGTTGAGGGCCCCCGAAAAGTCGGGCCGTATCTCCAGCGCCTTCTGGTATTGGGTGATGGCCTCGTCGAGTCGTCCTAGCTCGGCGAGAGTTACACCGAGGTTCGTATAGAATTCGGCGTCGCGGGGCTTGATCTCCAGAGCTTTCCGATAATGGGCGATCGCTTCCGAGAACTGTCCTTGCTCTGCCAGGGCCAGCGCGAGGCCGTTGTGTGCTGCGCGTTGTTGCCGGCTTTGGCCACCGTGTCTTCCCAGATGGAGAGCGGGCTCTGGTAGTCTCCGTTGCGACAGAAGGTGAGAATCCCCATGGCCACGGCTGCCAACATCGCCAAAACGCCGCCCGCGACCCGCAACACGGGCCGCGGAACGTTCCATCGTGCGCCGATTGCCTGCCCGACGAGAAATGCGCCCGAACGCCGCGCCGGTCACCACCGCCGCCAGCGGCAAGTACATGCGATGCTCGAACGCCGCCTGGCCGATAGGCACAACACTCGACGTCGGCGCGAGAATCGCGAAGAACCACGCACCCAAGAAACCCCAGGCAGACCGTTTCAGCAAGGCCCAAACCGTCGCGGCAATCAGTCCCGCCACAACAGTCGCCGGAAGGAGGACTTCCGCCACGGTTGATGCCGGGGGCCAGTCGTAGTCCAGGCACAACTCTGACGGCCACACGGCCAGCCGCAAGTAATGGACGATCACGCCCGGCTGCGTCAGCAAATACGACCACCAGGTGAACTGCTGACTGCCCGGGCCGATCGCAGTGCCAAGTGTGCTCATCGACAGCACCAGCCCGGCCAGCAGCAACCAGGTGCCGGCCAAGGCCAGATAGAAGCCGTACCGTCGCCGCCAGGCCTCGCGGAACGAGCCGGCGCAAAACGTCCGGTCGTACAGCAGTACGACCAACGGCGCGGAGATCATCACCTCTTTGCTGGCCATGCCCAGCAGACACGCTATCACGGAGCCGACATACCACCCTGCCCCCTGACCCCTGACCCCTGCCCCCTCTACGCTTGCGCCGCGAATGGTGGGGACTGTCCCAATTTTCGCGTCAGCAAAAATGGGACTGTTCCCTTCCGCGCCGCGGATGAAGCAATATAGCGTCAGCAAATAGAACAGCCCCACCAGCGACTCAGCCCGCTGGACGATGTACGTGACCGACTCGGTTTGCAGCGGATGGATCGCCCAAAGCAGGGCCACCACAAAAGCCAGCGGCAGAGCCGCCGCACTCCATCGGTCGCGCATCCTGGGCAGCAGCAGCGTCCGCCGGAGGATGCCAAACAGCAGCAGGGCGCCGAGAATGTGAATGGCCAGGTTGGCCGTGTGGTAGCTCCAGACCCCGTAACCGCTGATCGCGTAGTTGATCGCCAGCGAGAGGTTCAGAAGCGGTCGGGCGGTAACGGTCTCACCTTGTCGCGGCGGGCAGAGCGGCTGCCAGATCGGCCAGAGGTGGTGGATCGTGGGGTTATCGACGATCGCGAGGTTGTCGTCGAAAACAAAGGACCCAGCGAAGCTGTTGCTGAAAACCGCCGCGGTGGCCAGCACGATCAGCCCCGCCGCCAGGATGACCGCCCATCCAGCAGATGCTCCCATGGCCCGGGCCGGATGCGTGGCAGAAGGCCCACGGTCCACGGCCCTGCTCTTCCCCGGCGAAGCGGCCGAGCGATTCAGCGTCAACTTGGATTGGTTGCGACGTTTCACAGGTTCAAGAGCAGTATAACCTGGTAGTCCGACACGCTCAAGATTCCGGCTTGGGCGCCGCCGCCGGCTTGTCCAGCAGTGCTGAAACACGGGCGTTGCGCAGAGCCAAGCCCGGAAAATCCGCCTGGGCGCTAGATACGGAGGGGGATCGCTATGTTAAAATGCAGGCGTTTTATCAGCAACCGGGGCCCCTTCCCATGACCTCCCGACCTGTCGCACACCGAGCCGCCCTATTCAACTCCCATCGGTTATCCGTATCAGTCGTATTGTTGGCCGTCGCGTTTTCTACGGGTGTGCAAGCTCGGCAGGCCGACTCCGCGGCCCGGTTGGCTCCCTTGACAGGTCAGCTCCGTCTGGGGGCCGAGTTCTTCCTGAATCGGACCGACACCGAGGAAAGCGTTCGCCACCATTTCCAGTTGATGCACAAGTACGGCTTGACGATCGCGAGAGTTTTCATCATCTGGGATGACATCGAGCGGGTGCGCGAGCAATGGGATTTTCACCGCTATGACTGGATTTACAACGCGGCCCAGGAATCGGGCCTGACGATCGCCGCGACGCTTTGCTCCGAGGATCCTCCGGGGTGGATGAAGCTGACGCCTTTCTACCACCACAGGATGAACCTGAACGATCCGAAACTGCGCGAACGATCGGCGATTTACATCAAACAAGTCGTCGGCCGATACCGGCATCATCCGGCGCAGGGGGCCTGGCTGCTGATGAACGAACCCGGGCTGGAGGTCAACTACGAGCGGACGACCATGGAGGCCTTCGGCAAATGGCTCGAACAGCACTACGGCTCGGTGGAGCGGTTGAACCAGCGCTGGTTTCAGCCTCTCGAGAAGTTCTCGGACGTGCAAGTGAATCCCGACCAATGGAGTAGGGGCTGGCCCGATTATTACCCCTTCATCGACTGGAGAAATTTCAACATCGATAATCTCTGCGACTCGCTCGGTTGGATCGAGCAGCAGGTCCGGGCCCTCGACACCACCCACCCGACCCACATCAATGTGGTCGGCCTATGGCATAACCTTGCGGCCGGAGGCCACGATCCGTGGAAAGAGGGCGCAGACCGTGGACTTCCTGGGCTCGTCGTTGAACTACCAGAATTCGCTGGTGGGGTTCGAGCGCAGTCAGCTCGGCCTTCCCTATGCCTACTGTCTGGACTTGCTTCGCAGCGCCGCGGGGCGCGGCCGTGGTGGGTAACCGAGATCGGGGGCGGTCCGGCGATTTACAGTGCCGGAAGCTTCCCCATCAACCCCACCAAAGATGAGCTGCGCGCGCTGGCTCTGGGATTCGTTCGGGGCAGGCGCGCACGGCGTGGTTTTCTGGATGTGGAGTCCGCGGGCGATGGGCTACGAAGCGGGCGAGGAGGGCTTGGTCAGCTTGGAGGGCGACCCTTCGCCCCGCGTCGAGTTGGTCAAGCAGATTGCTGATACCCTGAACCGCCTGCCCGAGTTGGCAGAGGCGAAGCCGGTGGAGTCGCGGGTGGCTATCCTCTATAACCCCGAAGCCGTGTTGCTCATGCAGATCGACGGTCGCAAACAGGCGGCCGCGAAGCGCGCCGAGGAACCACTCTGGTCGCTGGAGGGCGCCTACTGGGCGCTTCACCGCGCAGCACTTCCCGTCAACTTCGTGCACCTTCAGGAACTAAAGGCAGGCGCCGCACGTCGCTACCGCGTTCTCTACCTGCCTTATTGCTATGCGCTTGATGACCAGGCGGTCCAGGCGATTCGCGACTACGTGCAGAATGGCGGAACGCTTTGGGCAGACGGCCTCCCGGCCTGGAAGAACGAATATGGCGAGGTGCGGCCCCGAATCCCGGGCGCGCTGGGAGATGTGTTCGGGGCCGACGCGAGTGACGTCTACCCCGTGGCGGAGCCCTATTCTGTGACCGCGGCGAACGAGCAAGCGGGAGAGCTTTGGAACCTGCCATTGCAGATGAAGGGGGGTGAAGTCCTGGTGCGCGATCGTCAAGGGAAACCGTTTGCGGTTCGTCACCAATTTGGGAAAGGCCAGGCCATCTACTTTGCCACGGCGCTCACGCTCGCCTACCGCCGCAGGAACGACGAACAGGTTCAGAAGTGGATTATTGAGCCGGCCCTTGCCGCCAACGCGGGCGTGCCTGTGGAGTTGGAGAAGGGCTCGGGGCAAATTTCCTTCCGCGCCCTCGAAGGTCCGGGCAGGGCTTTCGCCGTGCTTTCGAATTGGGGTCAGGCGGACAACGTCAAGGTGAGTTTCAAGGGAGAATACGCAAAGATCGTCAATGTGCTCGCGGGCGCCCCGGTGAAGTTCACGCGGGGCAACGGGAAGACGGTAGTGATGATGGCGCTGCCGGCCGGCGAGGTTTTGCTGCTTGAGGCTCAGAAGCCCTAGAAGGAGGACACGATGAAGTATCTGCAAATCATCCTGATTGCCGGCGGCGTGTGGTTCGGCGGCGTGGCTTTCGCGGCAGCGCCCGGGCAGGAAGGCGGGGCCGACCTGGCCAAAGGATTCGTCTCGCCCCCCGATTCGGCCCGACCCTGGGTCTACTGGTTCCCGTTGGACGGGAACATTTCCCGCGAGGGCATCACGGCCGATCTCGAAGCCATGAAGCGTGTCGGCATCGGCGGCGTGCTCTACATGGAAACCGACCAAGGGGCGCCGCGGGGACCGGCGAAGTTTGCCGGCCCGCTGTGGCGCGACCTGTTCCAACACATCTGCAACGAGGCCCATCGCCTCGGCCTGCAAGTAAACATGAACAACGATGCCGGCTGGTGCGGCAGCGGCGGGCCATGGATCACTCCCGAGTTCTCCATGCAATGCATCGTGTGGACCGAGACCGAGGTGGCCGGACCAAAGCACTTTGACGAAGCGTTGCCGCAGCCGAAGGCGACAAAGGATTTCTACCGCGACATTGCCGCGTTTGCCTATCCAACCCCGGCAACCAGCTACGTCATTCCGCGCATCAAAGGCAAGTCGGCGTTGACAACGGCGTGGATTCCCCTGCGAACGACGTTCCCCGCCCTGCCGGCCGACGCTGTTGTTCCGCGCGACCGCATCGTGAACCTCACGGCGATGCTCGGCAAGGACGGGCAGCTCACCTGGGACGTGCCGGCCGGCAACTGGACGCTGCTGCGCATGGGCCACACCACCACCGGCAAGGACAATCACCCCGCGCCCATCGACGGCCGCGGCCTGGAGTGCGACAAGCTCAGCAAAGAAGCGGCCGAACTCCACTTCAACAACCTCATGGGCAAACTCATCGCCGACAACGAGCCGCTGGTCGGGGAGAATCGCACGCTGGTCTCGACGCACATCGACAGTTGGGAGGTCGGCTCGCAGAACTGGACGCCCAAGTTTCGCGAGGAATTCCAGCGCCTCCGCGGTTACGATCCGCTGCCGCTGCTGCCGGTCATCAGCGGCCGCGTGGTGGATGGCATCGAGGTCTCCGAGCGTTTCCTCTGGGACGTGCGGCAGACCGTCAACGAGCTGCTCTGCGAGAACTACGCCGGACACTTCCGCACGCTGGCCCATCGGCACGGCATTCGGCTTTCGATCGAGGCCTACGACCAACCGCCCTGCGATGACATGGCCTACGGCGGCCGCGCCGACGAGCCCATGGCCGAGTTCTGGTCGTGGGGCGATAACGGCTCGCAGTGGCACACGGCCTACAGTTGCACCGAGATGGCCTCCGCCGCGCACGTCTACGGCCGGCCCATCCTCGGAGCCGAGGCGTTCACCGCCAACGACAAAGAGAAATGGCAGGGCCATCCGGGTCTCATCAAAGCCCAGGGCGACTGGGCCTTGTGCGAGGGCATCAACCGCTTCGTGTTCCATCGCTACGCGCTCCAGCCGTGGACCAACCCCGACCGCGCTCCAGGCATGAGCATGGGACCGTGGGGCTTGCACTACGAGCGCACGCAGACGTGGTGGGAACAGTCGCGGGCGTGGCACGAGTATCTGGCCCGCTGCCAGTTCATCCTCCAGCGAGGTCTTTTCGTCGCCGACCTCTGTTTCCTGGCGCCGGAAACCTCGCCGCAGCGGTTCAAGTCGCCGATCAAGTCGGGCTACGACCGCCCCGGCTACAACTTCGACTGCTGTCCCCCCGAAATTGTGCTCACGCGGATGTCGGTGGAGAACGGCCGGTTGGTGCTGCCCGACGGTATGAGTTACCGGATGCTGGTGCTGCCGCAGGTCGAGACGATGACGCCGCAGTTGTTGCGGAGGATTCGCGATCTGGTCGAGGCCGGCGCCACGGTCCTAGGCGCGCCGCCCGTCAGGTCGCCGAGCCTGCAAGACTACCCGAAGTGCGATGAGGAAGTCAATACGCTGGCCGGCCAGTTGTGGGGCGAGAGCCGCGCCGAGAGCCAGTCGCCCGGCCACTCCTTCGGCAAAGGCCGCGTCATCTGGCCGCGCGAGTTCCAGAAGAAGCCGGATGCCGATTACGAACTGGCGGAAAAGCCGGGGAAACCCCAGGCGATCGATGAAGTGCGCCGATATCGCCATCCCCAGCCGCGCCCTGGCGGAGGCGGGCGTGCCGCCCGATTTCAAGGCGACGGCCGCCTTGCGCTACATCCACAAGCGCATCGGCAAAACCGACGTCTACTTTGTCGCCAACCCGGAACCGCGCGAAGTCGAACGCGCTTTGCACGTTCCGCCTGGGCGGCAAACGCCCCGAGCTCTGGTGGCCCGACACGGGTCGCACCGCGCCGGCGGCCGCCTACGAAATCAAGGACGATTGCACCAGCCTGCCGCTGCGACTGAATCCGAGCGGCTCGGTGTTCGTGGTGTTCCGCGAGGCGGCCGGTGATCGGCGGCAAGCGGCCGGCGGCAAAAACTGGGACGAGTTCACGCCCTTGCAGGAACTCGCCGGCCCATGGGAACTGAGCTTCGATCCGAAATGGGGCGGCCCGGCCAGTGTCACCTTCGACAAGCTCGACGACTGGTCGAAACGCCCGGAAGACGGCATCCGCTACTATTCAGGCACGGCCGTTTATCACAAGACGTTCTCCGTGCGGCAGTCGCCCGCGCCCGGCGTCGCGTGTTCCTCGATTTGGGCAAGGTCGCCGTGATGGCCCAAGTGAAGCTTAACGGGCGCGAACTGGGCATCCTCTGGAAGCCGCCGTATCGGATCGAGGTGACCGACGCGCTCAAGCCGGGCGACAACGCGCTGGAGCTTCGGGTGGTCAACCTCTGGATCAACCGCCAGATCGGCGACGAACAATTGCCCGAAGACAGTGACCGCAATCCGAACGGCACGTTGAAGTCGTGGCCCGCATGGCTGGCCGAAGGCAAGCCCAGTCCGACCGGCCGCTACACCTTTACGAGTTGGCGGCTCTGGAAGAAGAACGATCCGCTGGTCGAGTCCGGCCTGCTCGGCCCCGTGACGTTGGAAGAGAAGAGAGAGGAGTGAGGAGAGAGGAGAGAGGAGAACAGGAGAGCAGGAGAGCAGGCAGGCGGCTGAAGGGGACAGTCCCATTTTGCGGACTGCGCCGCAAAGATCGGGACAGTCCCCGTGCGCCCCCCGACCTCAATCCGACCACGGGGCCGGCTTGCGATCCCAGCGGTGTTTGCGTAACTCCTGCATCAAGGCGGGCGGCAAGGGATCGGCGCCGCTTGCGGCGATGTTCGCCCGCACGTGCTTCTCCTTGCGCATGCCGGGAATGATCGTGCCGACGGTCTTGTTGGCCAGAATCCACCGCATCGCCATTTCGGGCATGGTCATGCCCGAGGGGACTAGCGGATTGAGCCGCTCGGCGTGTTCGACGCTGGCGAGCAGATTCTCGGCACAGAAGTAGGTGTTGCGCCAATCGCCCTTGGGCCAGTGCGAGTCTTTTGTCAGCGTGCCCGTCAAGGTCCCTTCGTCGAACGGCACCCGGGCGATCACACCGATCTTGAGTTCCTCGCACAAGGGAAACAGTTCATCTTCCGGCGCCTGGTCGAAGATGTTGTAGATCACCTGCACGACGTCGACGAGCCCCGTGCGCAGGGTTTTCAGGACGTTCCAGGTTTCCCAGCGGTTGATGCTCACCCCGACGGCGCGGACCATGCCTTGGCGTTTGAGATCATCGACGGCCCGCTGCCACCGTTGGTCGCCGGCCCAATCGTCCTCCCAAACATGGAACTGCTGCAAGTCCATGCAGTCGAGGCCGAGGTTGGCGAGGCTCGTCTCGGTCATCTTGCGAATGTAATCGGGCGGAAAGACGTCGTCGAGCTTGTAGCCGCGTTTCGAGGGCCACTTGCCGTTCTTGGGCGGAATCTTCGTGGCCGTATAGAGCCGCTTGCCGGGATGGCGAGCCACGAGTTGGCCGAGCAGTTGCTCGCTGTGCCCGTCGCCGTAGGCAAAGGCCGTGTCGAAGAAGTTGCAGCCGAGCTCGACGGCCAGATCGAGCGAGCGGTGCGACTCGGCGTCGTCCGAGCCGGTCCACCCGCCCATGCCCCACATCCCATAGCCGATTTCGCCAACCTGCCAACCCGTTCGCCCCAAAGTTCGATAATTCATGGTCGTTTCCTGGTGAGTCCTGCCGTAACCGTTCACGGGGACTGTCCCGATTTTTGCGGCGAAGTCCGCAAAAATGGGACTGCCCCCTTCGGCTGCGGGCTGTGAACGGTTACATCCTGCATTGCCAATCCGCGGCTCTTCGAGGATAATGTTACAATATTCGAGCGACCGCCGGGAGTAGGCCGTCGCCGGTTCCTCGGGTTATCGTTTTTTTCGGCCGAGCACGCCCCGCCATGCCCCCTCCGCCCATCCCCCCGCGTCGTGATGCGGTTACCGAAACCGATCTGTCGGGCCGGCAATTGGGCGATTTTCACCTCCTGCGGCGTCTGGGGCGCGGGGCCATGGCCGAGGTGTACCTGGGCGAACAGGTCCGGCTGAAGCGGCGGGTGGCGGTCAAGATTCTCAAGCCGGAACTGGCCGTCGATCGAACGTATCTCCAGCGGTTCCAGTTGGAAGCTCAAGCGGCGGCGTCGCTGGTGCACGCCAACATCGTGCAGATTTACGAAGTCGGCTGCGTCGAACATGCTGCACTACATTGCGCAGGAGTATGTGCCGGGCCAAAACCTGCGGGACTACACGGCCCGGCATGGCCCCTGCGATCTGCCCCACGCGCTGTCGATTATGCGGCAGGTGGCGGCCGCGCTGGCGCTGGCCGCGGAACGCGGCGTCGTGCACCGCGACATCAAGCCCGAAAACATCATGCTCACCGCCCGCGGCGAAGTGAAGGTGGCCGACTTCGGCCTGGCTCGCGTCACCAGGGAAGGGGCCGAAAACGATCTGACCCAGGTAGGCATTACGCTGGGCACGCCGCTCTACATGAGCCCGGAGCAGGTCGAGGGCAAGGCGTTGGACCCCCGCAGCGACATCTACTCGTTCGGCGTGACGTGCTATCACATGCTTTCCGGCGCGCCGCCTTTCAACAGCGAAACGGCGCTCGGCGTGGCGGTGCAGCATCTCAAGAAGCAGCCGCAGCCGCTGGAATCGCTGCGTCCCGACCTGCCGCCCGCTTTGTGCCGGATCGTGCACCAGATGTTGGCGAAAGACCCGGCGCGGCGATTCGCCACGGCCCGCGACCTGCTGCGGGAACTCCGCCGCGTGCAGATCGAACATTTTGGCGACGACTGGCCGGAAGATCTGCCGGCATGGGACTCGCTGGTCGCCGAAATGCCGGCCGATCCGCGCGTGGCCGCCACGCAGGAACTCGGCGACCTGATGAGAAAGATGGCCGCGACGCGAACGAGCCGTCGCGGCAAGGTATTGCTTGCCCTGGGCCTGATCGGCACCTTCGCGGTGGGGGGCTCGGGCGCGTGGTATGCCGGCGTGCCATCCTCGCTGCTGGCCGAGGCCAAATCGGCCGAGGCCGCCGTTCCGCGGCAGTCGTCGATCCAGCGGCAGTTCTTTCTTGCCATGCAGCAATGGGACAACGAAGCCGCGTGGCAGAGCGTCATCGACTATGACCCGCCCGGCAAGAGCCAAACCGAATTGTCGCGTTACATCGCCTCGCACCCGCGAGCAACTTGCGCTGCTCTACCTGCGAAAGCAAGAACTTGACCCGGCCATGGCCATCTTTGCGGACCTGGCCAAACAGGAGGACGAGGGGCTCAGGGCGTTCGGCCTGGCGGGCGAGTGCGAGACACTCAGTCTGCGCAAAGAGTACCGGGAATCGAACGCCGCGTACGGTCAGCTCTTGAAGATCATCGGCAAGCTGAAGAACCGTCAGATGGCCGATCTGGTGGGCGAAGCGGTGGCACGAAATCGCGCCGTGCTTGGTCCGGAGACGGCCAAGGAGTGGGAGGAGCTGAAAGGGCATTTCCACGACGGCGGTTGACAAGTCGAGCCGCGGATGGTAGAAGTTGAAGTTTCGCCGGCCCCGTGGGCCGGCGGAGTGAGCGAGCGAGGCCCCCTTCGTCTAGTGGCCCAGGACATCGGGTTCTCAGTCCGAGAACAGGGGTTCGACTCCCCTAGGGGGTACAGCGTACGGAAGTGCAGTAATGCACGGAGTTGCAAGGATTTGCGAAAGGCCCTGGTGATCCGGGGCTTTTTGCGTTTCTTGCGAAGCCGTGGCGATTCTCTGCCGCCGGGTGCTGCGCCTGATTTTGCGCCTCAAGTGCGCCGGATTCTGCGCCGCCTTTGCGCCACCTGGACAGCCCGGTCAAAGTCGCGTCGGTCACTTGCAAGTAGTGGCGGGCCGCAATGGGAGCGCTGTTGCCCAGCCATTGCACTACGACGTGCAACGGCTGCTCTTGGGTCAACTCCGTCTCTCGGCTCGCCCGCATGTTCTGGAAAGCCCGCTCCCACAACTCGATCCCGGCCCGGTTACATATCCGCTCCAAGGTGGTCCGTAGGTTCGCGCTGGCAATTCGATGCTTGGCGATAACGTCGGTGGTCCCCGGCTCCGCTTCGTCAAACACCGCTTCCAAGTAGGGCCGCAACTCGGGAAACAGGGGAACCGTTCGCGATTCTCGCCCTGCGTGGCACTCCGTCTTGGGTGAGCGCACGCGAATCCGGTCATGCTCCCAATCCACGTCAGCCCACGTCAAAGCAAAAGTTTCTGAGGGTGTCCGCACTCCGCCATAGCGGGCCAGGGCGACAATCAGCCGCCACTCGGCATCCGGGCAGGCCGCAATGATCTTCTCCGTTGCTTCACGGGAAACGTAGAACGCCCGCGCCGTGTTCACTTGGGCCGGGGCCTTCACGTCTTGCATCGGATTATCGGCAAGCAGTCTTTTTTCGGACGGCCGCCCGGAAGAATTGCCGCGCCCGTTTCACGTTGCGGCCGATCGTGGCCGGGGCATGGCCTTTCGCTTCCTGGCGGGCCTTCCAATCGTCGCAATCGCCGGGGGCAATGTCGGTCAGCAGCCGGTCCACCCCGAAGTATTCCACCAGGGACCGCTCCGTCTGCCGATAGTTTTTCAGCGTGTTCGGTTTCATCCCCGGCCGGGCCGCAATGTACTGTTTGATGAATCCGGCCAATGTCTCGCCCTCGGGCCGCGCCTCGCCCGGCGCCGGTCCGCGTCGTGGCAGCAGCCCAACCGTCGCCAGCCTGCCGTACATCTTGCTATCGAGGTCGCCCAGCCATGCGGCCGTGTCGCCGTCGATCGCGTGTCCGGCCAATTGTGCGGCCAATATGGTTTCCACCCGCACCTTGACGGTTGTGGCCGTTTTCATCGGCACTTTGCCAAGACGAATCTGCGGCCGCTTCCCATCGCTTCCCATCGGGGGCCACAAACAGGATTCGCCGCTTGCCGCCGGCATCCGTGGAAATGCTCGCCATAATCTCATTTGCCTTTCAAAAAGACCGTTACGATTGCAGGGGTCTGCCGCAGTGGGGGCACGCCTTCGCCAACCGCGACACCATGCGCCCACAGTCCGGGCAGGAATCGAGGTTCGGCCCTCTCTTGCGAATTGCTATCCAAAAGATGCAAATCACCGTCGCAACCGGCACACCAAAGAATCCGAAGCACAGTATCCCCCAAATGAGCCAATGCAATGGGCCTGCAAATCCCATGTTTCACCTTGCCTTTCGTCGTCGGATTTCCAACTCCAGGTATTCGCCCAACGTGTCCAAGATCGGATTCGACAACCCGCCCTTGCCGCCCACGAACCGGCAGAGCGTTGCCGCGTCGATGCCCGTGTCTTGGCTTATCTGGTATCGGGTCTTGCCGCAGGTCTCGATTGCCTGCCGCACTTGCTCAGTTAGTTTAATTGGTTTTCGTTTCATCGGACGTTATCCTACAGCATAATTGAGAAAATGTCAACTACCCCTCTCCGGACGCACAAAGGGGACGTCATTGATTGTGGCAAACTGGGGATCGCAAATGGGCGATGTCCGCTTTTCTGTCTCTCCCGGCGGGCGAGGGGACGTGGATTTCAGTTCCTCGGCCACTGGATAGGGGCGAGAAGAGAGGGGAGTGGGGAGAGGGGCCGGCGCTCAGCTTCGCCGAAATTCATCCTTCGCCCCCTATCACCTATCACCTGTCACCCGACCCCCAACCCCCGACCTCCGACCCCTGAACTGTCACGTTTTCAGCACGTTCTGCGACGTTTTCAGCGCGTTTCGTCACGTTTTCGGCACGTTCTGTCACGTTTACAGCGCCAATTTGCTACGGTTTTCCACTCGGGATATCCATTTCGCCATGTTCGCCTTCCAGCGTAACCTACAGCGCCGTAAGGACTTCAGACGATCCGCATCGCCTAAAGATGCCCAAACATCCGATGATGACATTGCATCTCTACTTTTCAGAAACTCCGTTTTCAACACCGCGTGGAACGGCCGTCCTGCATCCCCAAATCCTTGACGCGCATCCGAATCGGACACGATAATCGGGCCTTATGACCGCACCAATCTCATCGCAGCGGGAAACCATGTCGTCCCGCCAGCGGATGCTCAAAGCGCTTAACCACGAGTTGCCCGATCGGGTGCCGATCGACCTCGGCGGCAACCAGACCGGCATCCACAAGTTCGCCTATCAAGCGCTGCTGGAGCACTTGGGCATCCGCGACGAGATCGTGATTATGGACGCCGTCCAGCAGCTTGCCCAGCCGTGCGAGGCGGTGCTGGAGCGGTTCCACGTCGACACCCGATACATTGCCGCCAAGGCGGCAGCCGGCTTCGATGGCCGGATCGAGCAGAACCGGCGCGACGGCCGGCTCTGGCACGACCTGCGCGATGAGTTCGGCGTCATGTGGTCGATGCCCGACGACCGGCCTTATTATATGGACATCTCCCACCATCCGCTGGCCGGCGCCCGGCTGGCCGACATTGCCGGCTATCCATTCCCGAAAGGCGACGATCCCAGCCGCTTCGACGGCCTGCGGCAGCGGGCGCTGCTGTTGCGCCGGGAAACGCCCTATGCCGTCGTGAGCGGCATCTCGGGCGTGGTCTACGAAATCTGTTGGTACCTGCGCGGCCTGGAACAATGGCTCATCGACCTGGTGACCGAACCGGAGTTCTGCGCAGCCCTGTTGGACCAGGTGCTCCGCTTCTGGCTCGATTGGTTCCGCCTGTTCCTCGACGAGGTGGGCGATCTGGTTGACGTGATCATGATCGGCGACGACCTGGCGGGCCAGACCGGCCCGTTGTTCCGGCCGGAGCTCTACCGCACCTTGGTCAAGCCGCGGCAGAAGCGATTGGTGCAATACATCCGCGGGCGAACTCAGGCCAAGATCTGGTACCACACCTGCGGCTCCTGCGCCTGGTGCATTCCCGACTTGTTGGACAATGGCATCGACATCCTCAATCCCGTGCAAGTGAGCGCAAAGGACATGGACCCGGCCGTGCTGAAGGGGCGGTTCGGCGATCGGATGGTCTTTTGGGGCGGAGCCCTCGACGCCCAGCACGTCCTGCCGTCGGCCTCGCCGGAAACGGTCCGCCGCCACGTCGCCCACCACCTCGAGATTTGGAAGCCGCACGGCGGCTACGTCTTTAATAACGTCCACAACATCCAGGCGGGCGTGCCTCCGGAAAACATCGTCGCCCTGTATGATGCGGCGCGGGAGTTCGGGTTCTGCCAATAGACCGCGCGGCTGGCCTGATGAAAACTCGATGTCCCCTTACCGGCCCGTGAACGGGCCGGCCTATTTCTTCCGCCGCAACAGCCCGGCGCTCGATTGGAAGTACTTGCGGCGCCGCGATTCGGCCGTGTCGGCTCGTTCCGACTGCTGCTTCTCCAGGTCGGTGAGGTTTGCCTGGCAGTAGCGGCAGCCGACGATGTTGATATGGAAGCGGAGGTAATCGGCCTCGACATCCGGCAAGGCGCCCAGCAGGAGGCTGCCGAGCCGCTGGCGCGAGGGACAACTGACCCGGTGGCGCCGCCAGATGTCGCCCAACGAATGCACGCCCGCCTCGCGGCGGGCTTGGGTCGCGGCCAGCTCTCGCACCAGCGACGGATCGTCGCGGACCGTCTTCTCGATCCGCGCCATTTCCTCCGGCGGCAAGGCCTCGTCGAGATATGCCTCAAGATCGGATTGGCGGAACATCGTGGCTCAAAGAAGGTCTCCTGGATACAACTCGGGAAAAACGGCTCGCGAAAGTCCCTGCGTTCGGATGGCCGCGCGAAGCTGCGCGAGGAACTCGAACTTGCAGCTTGCCACGCTTTTCTCGGAGAGGCCGAGGCTGGCGGCAACTTCCTTGTTCGGCCAGCCACGGACAAACAACAGTTCCACGCACTTCAGCTTCTCCCACTGCCCGCGGCTCTGAAAGTGATCGACCTCCTGGGCGACGGCCGTCGCCACGGCCGCTTCTTCCAGATGGCGGCGTTCGCCGCTGCGGGCGATGCTGCTTGCCGGCCGGGCGCTGCCGCATGGCTCCAGGTTGCTATTCTGGTCGTCGGACAACAACGGCAGCGCGGGCCGCCGGCCTTTCTGCCGAAGATAATCGATCAACTTGTGCGCGGCGATCGAGAACAGGTAGCCTTCCAGCGGCCGACGCCCGTCGTAATTCGGCAGACTCGTCAGGAAACCGACGAAAGTCTCCTGCACGATATCCTCGGCGGCCGTCGGATCGCCGGTGCGGCTCTCGACAAAGGCCTGCAACCGGCCTTCGAATCGCGCGATCAGCCCGGTCCACGCTTCGGCTTCCCCCTCGCGGATGCGTCGGATCAACAGGGCGTCGGCTTGGGGCGAAGGCATGGGAACCGGGTGCTCAAGTTCGCTGACGTGCAATAGCCGAGAACCGGACTAGGCCGCCATCCCGATTACGACGGCGGCAATGAGCCCCAGTATGGCAAAAGCGGCAGCCAATGACAAGCGGCCGCGATAGGCGCCGCCGGTCCGCCCGTCAATCTTCAGATAGCCGAAGGCCACCGCCAGCAGCCCCAGTCCGCCGGTCAATCCCACGGCGATAAGCCACAGCCGCTGCCCGACCACTCCCGCCTTGAAGATGTGATCCCTGATCTTCTGGTCGAATCGCAACAGAAGGTGGAGTTGGGTCATCGGTCCCACCGAGGATTGCCTGACCTCTTCCCAGCGATCCTTGATGAGTTCGCGGCAGGAGCGATCGTCGAACCAGCGTGCGCCGCGGGCGGCCTGCGGCCCGACGGAAAGCTCCACGTATTGTTCCACGGCCTCACGGACCGCGTCGGGCAGATTGGCTTCGCATTCCAGCGGCGTCGTGTAGGGGCCGACGGTAATCGCCTCTTGATACACGTCATCCTTAAGTTGCGGCGCTGCATCGACCCAGCCCGGGCGAGTTGTGTCCTCCGTCTTCGCGGTCTTCGCGCTTTCGCTTTGCGCCTCGTCGGGTGCGACGGCCTCCGCCGTATTCTCTTTCGTATCCGTCGCCGCCGATTTCGCCGACCCAGCGATCCGACCGGCCAAGGCATCCGCGGCGGACGCGTGTTTTTTCGCTTTTTTGGGCTTCGGCGGCACCGCGATCGGGTTGCCGGCCCCCTCGGAATCGTCAATCGCGGCCACGCCGCTCCCGTCAAAGCGGACTTCGGGGAAACCGCGCCAATTCCAATTGACCGTGGGATTAGGGCAATAAGAAGCTATCCACCAAACCACCGCGGCGAACAGACACAAACCCAGCCCGGTCGCGATGGCAGCGAACGCGTGACCTATCGTCGGCGCCCGTCCAATTCCCCGCCGCCTCCGCTGCCGCGCCATGAGCAACACGATCAACACCACGAATATCAACACCCCGTCGTTCATTGCGGATTCTCCTGTCGCAGGCGTCCGCGGGGACACATCCACGGGCTCGCCAATTGGACCGACATGGAGATCGTCGCGGCGACCATGGGCAGCCAGGGCTGGGGAAAGTGCCATAACTCGGCCACCAGATAGGCCACCGCCGCGGAAACGATCAACGGGAGGAGGCGCAAGCGGGCCCGCCGCAGCGGATCGGTTTGCCGCCACCATCGCATCAGCAGAAAGAATGTGCCGAAAGTCGCCACGTAGGCGATCATCAGCGGCCGGCCATTGGCAGGATAGAAGCCGGCGTCGCGCTGGATTTGCTGGATTTGATCGAGCAAGTGGATGATCGCGGGACCGCCCTGTCGCGACGAGGGCAAATCGACCATCAGTGCATCGGCCACCACGCAAGCCAACGCGCCGACTGCCAATCCGGCAACCGCCGAAACGAAGCGGCGGAGCGAGGGTTCGTCGGCCGCCGCTTCCCAAACTTTCGCGGGAACCAGGATCGCCCATGCCCCCGCCAGGCTCACCAACAGCAGCCACGCCACCCGCTCGGGTCGCCAGATCGCGCTGTCATGGCTGTAGATCAGCATCATCGCCACGCACATTACCGCCACGACCAGCGCGCTGGTCAACAGCGAACCGAGCAACTCGGTGATCTGCTGGCGGGCGGGCTTGACCACCATCGCCATGATCGGCTCTTCCCGCCTTCGCCAGCGGAAGGACCGGCGTGGCCCCGTTGACCCGGCAGTCGCCCCCCTGGGATGCTCACGCGACGTTCCGCCGCCCAACATGAGCCGTATCAACCTGTACATGCCGTAGAGAATCAGTACCGGGATGCCCAGTGGGATGGCCAATGCCACGACAATAGCGACGAGCGCCACGCAAAGGGTGCGCCACATGAACCGCCACATACGCGCCCACCAACAGCGTGAGGACTTTCATCGGCGTATTCAACTCATCCCAAGCACGGCGGAGACTTGTCCCCGTGGTGCGTAGGGTGCTGCGCGTTGCGCTCAGAAATTGCTTCCCGCCGGTCTTCGCCCGGGGCTGTTCTCCGCCGGGCAAACCCGCGCCATGAGGCAAATCTTCGCGCGTCGGCGGGGCAGGCGAATTCGGCGATACCCGCGCCGATACGGCGACCGTCTCGGGCGGCGGCAGGGCGGCCAACATCTCCCCGGCCGAGCGGTAACGCAAGCCCGGATCTTTCTCCAAGGCCCGGGCGACCACGCTGCGATAAGGCTCGGCCAGCATCGAGACGTCCGGCCTGGCCGTGAGGTGCTTCATCAGTACCTCGCCCACGCTCTCGCCTTCGAAGGGCACGCGGCCGGTGAGCATCTCGTAGAGAATCACGCCCATGGCGTAGACGTCGATCTCTTTGCCGTATCGGCCATTGGCCACCTCGGGCGCCATGTAGTGGACGGTGCCGATGCTCTCGGTGTGGCCGCTGCGGCGGCTGCACGAGATGAACTTCGAGAGGCCATAATCGCCGATCTTGACGACGCCCTCGTCGCAAAAGATGTTCGCCGGTTTCAGGTCGCGGTGCACGATGCCGTGGTCGTGCAAGTAGGCCACGCCCGCGCCGATGCCGTGAATCCAGGCCAGCGCCTCGGACGGGGCGAAACCCTCCGGCCGGGCGCCAGCAGGGTTTGCTCCAGGCACTGGCCGGCGATGTACTCCATCACCACCCATATTTCGCCCTTGTCGTCTTCGCGAATGTCGTAGAGGCTCAGCAGGTGCGGGTGTTTCAGGTTGAGGCACTGGCGGATGCCTCGCACTTCGACGTCCAGGTTGCGTCGAATCAGCTTGAGGGCGACTTCTTTGCCGGCATCGCTTACGGCGTAGTAGATTTCGCCGAAACCGCCCTGGCCCACGCCGCGTTTGATCGTGTAGCCTGCCAGGGGCCGTGCGCCGCCGGCATAGACGAAGCGCAGGGCGGCACGCGAGGCCGCGGGAGGATCGCGCTCGGCCGCGGCCGGCCCATGATCTGCTTCGTTGCCGTCTACTCCCACGGTGGCCACCTGTTCTGTTTTCACGAAGCTAACCCCCCTATTATAGCGGCCGCCCCAACGGCCGTACATCGCCTCGCCTCGGACGCGGCAACCCGTCGTGGCCTCATCCCCGTGGGTTATGCTTCAGCATAACGCCGACGCTGCATCTATCGTACGCCCGCATCGAGGTTGAACGAAAAACCTTCGCCTCGCACTTGCGAGTTCTTCATCATCCGTCCGCGGTCGCGGCACACATCGCCGTCGATGGTAAACAGCCCCGCGGTTTGGCAGAATAAATCGCGTCCGGCATCGATAAAGGACCGCCTCTTGCTTCCAGTCGCGGCAGACCACGTGACAATGGCGTTTTGGACCGAGCACACACGTGTCGGCCATCAGCAACACAGCGTCGGCCGAGGGGTGCGTGCGGTGACGGCTGGCAAAATCGAGCCGGGCCGTGCCGCTGAGGGCGTGAGGGCGGCGGAACAGCAGGCGCACCGAAGCGCCCAACTGGATCCGGCTGCCGTCGCACAGCCTGCCTACGTCGCACACCGGACGATCGTCGATGCGCACTTCGTGCAAAGCCTCGATCAGATATTCTTCACCGTCGCGGCGGATGCACGCGTGGCGGCGCGAGAGGTCGCCGAGGATCGGCACGTCGACCGCGCCGCTTCCCTCCGGCTGACCGAGCACAACCTCATTGCCGAGGCAGACCCAGTAGCCGCCCACCGCGTCGATCCAAAGCATGAGCCGGTCGGCATGTCGTCCGTTGCGAACTCCCATCGAAAAGCCTCTCGAGGAGATCTTGTGCTAAACCAGTCATGGTAGCAGCAGCACCCGGCTGACGGCTAGGGTTTTTGGTTCTTCGCCACCGCGGCCGGGGCCAGGGCCGGCTTTTCGCCAAAGTACTCGCCCACTTGCTCCACGATGTTCTCGGGCGTTGCCTTGTCCAGCGGGATCTCGTCCTGATAGGAGACCTCCGCGTTGACTAGCTTCTCCGCCACCTCCAACCGCTTTCGCAGGTTCGACACGAGTTCCTTCACGCGCCCCAGCCGGCTGTCGTCGAACTGGTAGTTGCTGGTGGCCTGGGCGGCGGCGATGGTCTGCAGGCGGGCCTCCAGGCTCTCCACCTCAACCTGCAACTGGCGTTTCGAGGCCAACATGCCTTCCAGCTTCTGCCGGGCCGCCGCCAGGCTCTTCTGCGCGCGGCGCGAATCTCTTTCAGACTGGCCAGCGTGGCGTCGTTGGTCTTGAACCGTTCGAAGCGGTTGGCAAGATCGGTGCGGACTTCGGCCGCCGAATAGTTGCGGCTGGCATACTGAAACGTCTCGCTGCCGGTCGCCAGGTCCGATTTCAGCCGCAGAAGGTGTTCCTTCTCTTTGGCCTGCCGCGCTTCCGACTCGGCGATTTGCTCCTCGAGCCGTTGCACCTCGGTTTCTTCCTTGGCGATAATGTGCATGTTCTTGCGGACCTCCGGCACGAGGTCCTGGATCATGCCGCGGGCGCGGTCGATCTGGAACTCGATGGGCACCGACTCCTGAATCGAATCGGTCACATACCCGGCCGACGTGCGGATGTAGCTCAGCGCGTCGCGCCCGAACAGCAGCGCGCCCAGCAACGTCGCGCCGCCGCCCAACAACAGTGCTTTTCTGATCATGGCCCTCATCCTCCTCCAAAAAAGGACATCAAATGCTTACGGGTAGCCAACTTACGGGCCGACATGCCGATCTGGCGCAAAATCGCCCGGTGACCCATAGAGTAATTCGCCTCGTACGCCATAATATTGGGAAACCGGCGCGACGAGCCGCTCGACCCCTCCGGCAGTGGGGTTTTGGTGTTGCGCCCAGGTTCGTTTCGCGTACTACGGCAACGGCGTAACTTCGGCTTTAACATGGAGTTTGGCATGGCGAGGCATTCATGGCTCAAAACGGCGGCAATGATTCTGATCGCGGCCGGCGCGGCCCACGCGCAGCAGAAGGCCGCCAAAACCGAGCCGCCCGTAAGCGGCGTGGACAGGTCATACATGGACCTCGGCGTTTCGCCTTGCAAAGACTTCTACGCCTACGCCAACGGCGCGTTCGACAAAGTGCCGATTCCGGGTGAATACCCCGCCTACGGCGTGAACCAAGAACTCGATGAACGCAACTTCGCCATCCTCAAGGAAATCCTCGAGGATTCTGCGCGGCGGGGCGGGCCCAAGGGCAGCGTGTTCCAGCGCGTCGGCGACTTCTACGCATCGGGCATGGACGAGACCGCCGTCGACCGCGAAGGATTGCGGCCGTTGGCGCCGTGGTTGAAACGGATTGACGCCATCGCAAACGTCAAAGAATTGATTGCCGTCATCGCCGAGTTGCAGGGCCTGGGACTGAACGTCGGCTTCCTCCTCGCCGTCGAGATCGACGACAAAGACACCACCACCATGATCGCGAGCCTCAATCAAGGCGGGCTTGGCCTGCCGGAACGCGACTACTACTTTCGCGAGGGGAAAGAGGCCGAGGACATCCGTGCGGCCTACGTGGCGCACATCGCCCGCATTTTCGAACTGGCTGGCGACGCCGACGCGGCGGCCAACGAAGCCGCCAAAACCGTGATGGCCTTTGAAACGAAGCTGGCAAAAGCCTCTCGCACGCTGGTCGAGCTGCGCGCCCCCGAGAAGAACTACAACAAGTTCAAGCGGGCGGCGCTGCCGGAGCTGGCCCCCGGCCTCGATTGGGACCGTTATTTCGCCACCGTTGCGTTTCCCGAGGCCGAAACGAATTTGCTGGTCCGCCAGCCGGAGTTCTTCAAGGCCTTTAGCGACCTGCTCGCCGCCGAGCCGTTGGCCGTTTGGCGCACATATTTGCGCTGGCGGCTGATTTCCGGCTCTGCCGCCTTTCTGAGCAAGCCGTTTGTGGAGGAGAATTTCGCGTTCTACGGAAAGACGCTTTCCGGCGCAGAAGAACTGCGGCCGCGCTGGAAACGGGTGCTGGCGGCGGAGGACATCGCCATCGGCGAGGATCTGGGACAACTCTACGTGCAAAAGGCGTTCAGTCCCGCCGCCAAGGCCCGTGCCCAGGCGATGGTCGATTTTCAAAAGGAAGCCATGCGGGGCCGAATCCGCGCCGCCGCCTGGATGAGTCAGCCCACCAAAGACCAGGCGTACAAGAAGCTCGACACGATGCGCAGCAAAGTGGGCTATCCCGACAAGTGGCGCGACTACGGCAAGCTCGATATCGCGCGGCGGCCTTACGTCCTGAACGTGCTGGCCGCCAACGCCTTCGAAGTCCAGCGTGAATTGGCCAAGCTCGGCAAGCCCGTCGATCGCACCGAGTGGAACATGACGCCGCAGACCAACAACGCCTATTACGAGCCGACGCTGAACGAAATATGTTTTCCCGCGGGCATCCTCCAGCCGCCCTTCTTCGACGAGAAGGCCGACGATGCCGTGAACTACGGCTCGATCGGCGCAACCATCGGACACGAGATGACGCACGGTTTCGACGATCAGGGCCGGCAGTACGACGCGGAAGGCAACTTGAAGAACTGGTGGACCGACGATGACGCCAAGGCCTTCCAGCAACGGGCCGAACTGGTGGCGAAGCAGTACGACGCCTTCGAGGTCCTGCCGGGACTGCACATCAACGGCCAGCAGACGCTCGGCGAAAATATCGCCGATATTGGCGGGCTGCGCGTGGCCTACGCGGCATTCAAGCTCGCCTCGAAAGACAAGAAGCCCGGGCCGATTGACGGTTTCACGCCGGATCAGCGGTTCTTCATTGCCTTTGCCCAAAGCTGGCGCACCAACGAGCGTCCCGAAGCGGTGCGCCTGCACGTGGCCAGCGACGTGCACAGTCCGGTCCGCTGGCGAGTGCTCGGCTCGGTCGCCAATTTTCCCGAGTTTCTTCAGGCATTCGGCTGTCCGAAACCGGCAGACAGTTGGCCGTCGATCTGGTAGCCGGCCGAGGCGCTCATGGGGCCTGTTCCCTTCGGCTTTCCAAGTGTGTGGGGAGATTATCCCTGGCGCAGTTGAAATAGAAGATTCCGGTTCCTGCCCCCCTTTTAGTCCCCCTTCCCCGTTATAAAATCGCTATGCCGATCCATCCGTTTTCCCTTCCGCCAGCGCTTGCTGCCTCAGCGCGGCGGCGCCAAGCAGTCCGCCCATCCCCATCGACTCGACGGCCGTGCTGGGAACGAGCATGAGCGCGCCCTTTTCCTTGAGTCCTTCGTACAGCATGTTCATCGCCCGCAAGTGCAGAGCGGTCGGATTCACGGCGTAGGATTTGGAGGCCGTTTCAAAGAGGTGGGCGATTTCCACCTCCGCCTCGCCGAGAATGATGCGCGCCTGCTTTTCGCGGGATGCCTGCGCCTCGCGCGACATGGCGTCTTGCAGCGAATCGGGGATCACCACGTCGCGCATCTCCACCGATTGCACCGTGACGCCCCAGGGGTTGGTGCGGTCGTCGATCAGCTTCTGCAACTCAAGTTCGATCTGCTCACGGCCGCGTAGCAAATTCGTCAGCGACGTCCGGCCGATAATGTCCCGCAGCGCGGTCTTCGCCGCCCAACTTACGGCCTGCTCGTAATCTTGCACTTCCAGGGCGGCCTTCTCAGGATCATAAACCATCCAGAAGAGCACGGCATCGACGTTGACCGGCACGGCGTCGGACGTCAGCGTTTGCTCGGCGGCGAAATTGGTCGTGATCGTCCGCTGATCGATCCACGCGGTAACGCCGTCCACCAACGGGATGATCCAAAAAAGGCCCGGCCCACGATATCCGATATAGTGTCCCAAGCGCAAAATCACGCCCCGTTCCCATTGCGCCGCAACCTTCGGCGAAAGGCTCAGCAGCGAGCCCAACACAATTCCCGCGATGGCCGGCCATGGTGCGCCGACAAGCCTGCTCCCAGCCACTCCCGCTATCACCGGAACCAAAAAGAGGACCACCGCCACGAAATTGACGCGGGCCTTGGGACAACTGGCGTACTTCCTGAGACTCTTTTCATCGGCCATGAGCGTTCTCCTGAAATTGTGAGAAAATGTGTTGGATTTCCGACAACAATTCGTCTTTCGTAAAACCCCTTGCCGCCGCGTCGGCCAGGAATCGTTCCGCCGACGCCCGCAGTTCTTTTTTCCGCCGCGAGAGCGAGTGCGAAGCTTCGGCGTTCGGCGCCGCCTCGACGAACGTGCCGACGCCGCGCCGAGTGCTGAGAATCCCCTGGCGTTCCAGTTCCGTATACACACGGGCGACCGTATTGGCGTTCATTCGCAATTCGACCGCCAATTGGCGCACCGTCGGCAAGCGATCGCCGACTTGGAGTTTGCCCAAGGTGACGGCCGACTTGATCGCGCGCTCCAATTGCGCGTAGAGCGGCAGCGGATCATCGTGCTCGATAGGAAAAAGCGAAGCCATAATACCATTGTACCAATACATCCGAACATGTCAATACTCCCGTCGGGTTATCGCGGCCTGGTAACCGTTCACGGGCACCGTAAACGGTTACCCGCCTGGGTACGAGGATTGAGGCGCCAACGCAACGGGACGTGCCGCCGACCCTGGGGGAGAAAGGGGGAACAGGCGTGCCCATTGACACACGAAACTACTCAAACGACCATGTTCGCTTCGTGTCCGCGGAACACCGTCCGCCAATAGGTTTGCTGGATGCGTATCCGTACGGGAGTTGACTTGCTTGCGCCGTGCATTTAGACTCAAGCCTACGCTGCACCAGCTGCCGTCCGTCGTGGACTGGACCATCAACGGCTACTAACCACCTTCTCTGACGGAGCCCGAGTATGTCAACCGCTCAACCACCGGCTATGACGTTTGCCCTTCCCGATCGCAGCACCCGGCTAATGCTTTTCGGCATCTTTCAGATTATGCTCGGCAGCCTCTGCGGCCTGATGGGGCTGATGGTGGTTGTCGTCTCTGTGCTGGGGCCAATGGCTAAGGCGCCCGGGAGCGAGGCGATGAATGTCCAGACGATGATTCCCGGCATGGTTCTCTACTTCGTGTTGGCCGTGGGGCTCATCTGGCTCGGAGTCGGCTCGATCCGTGCCCGCCGCTGGGCCTGGACCCTGACGGTATTGCTGTCGTGGATGTGGCTGATCATAGGCGTGGCCGCGTTTGCCGGTTCCGTGCTCTTCGCGGGGTCCGCGATGTCGGCATCGCTCGAACAGCAGGCGAAGATGCCGCCACAGGCGATTGTGGTGTTTCAAATCATATTCGGTGCGATCTTGGCCTGCGTCTATATTCTCCTACCGGGCGTCTTTTTGATCTTCTATCACCGAGAGTCCGTGCGTGCGACCTGCCAGCGGCGCGATCCACGGATCCCGTGGACCGACCGGTGCCCTATGCCGGTGCTCGCCCTCAGCATTCTTCAGGCCTCGTCGGCGGCGATGTGGATGCCGATGATGGCGTTCTACGGCTGGGTGATGCCCGTGTTTGGCGTAATTCTTTCCGGTGCGGTTGGCGCGGCGGTGATTCTATTGTTGACGTTGGTGATGGCATACCTTGCCTGGGGAACGTATCGGCTGCAAATGGCCGCCTGGTGGGGAATGCTGTTGTTGTGCATTGTGGGGATCTTCAACACGGTAGTCACATTTTCACAGATGGACCTGATGGAAATGTACGAGAAGATGCGCATGCCCGCAGCCCAGTTGGAGATGATGCGGAAGTCGGGCGTGATCGAAATGATGTCTCGCTGGATGCCTTGGATGGGGTTGGTGGGCGGGGTCTTGTGGCTGGGCTATCTGCTCTACGTGCGCCGCTACTTCGTTCGCAACGTCGAGGGACGATAAAGGCCGCCAACAAGCCGCAGCCGCAGAGCCGGTCACCGCTTCGCGGTGCAAGCCGTGAATGAATGATCAACAGATTGGCGACTCGAACCAGTGCATACAGCTCATCGCATGACGATTCGGCGGCCACTCGGTGTCATGTCAGTGGCTATTGACCAGTTCTGTGGCGATGCCCTCTTGTGTTTGACGGGCGACTTATCACAACTGGATCTGACCGGCTTCCCCGAAACCTAGGCCGACCACTAAGGGCAACAAAGTGGAACTGCCATTGGAGCTGGCAACCAGAGATATTATCAGTAGTTCAGTCCTGCCACGCGTAGGATTGTGCTCTCGAATATGGCATGTGGAGATTCGGAAGGCGGGTAGGCTTGTCTTCGCTGCCTATGACCAATTTGGAGAGCAATGTGTAAGCGTTGATGCCCCTGACGCTGACATATTTGTGGATAGACTTCGTGAGATGGGTCTTGTTCGCGAAGACGTTTGCGTTTCCATCGACGACACCGAATAGGTGATTGTCAAGGAAACGTCACTCCGGGCCTTTGATACAGGTGGCCTCATGATCACTCATGTGAAGCAGCGTGGGTTTACTCTCGTGGAAGTGCTGATCGTGATCGGCATCATCGGTGTTTTGGTCGCCTTGCTGCTACCGGCGATTCAGACAGCGCGGGAAGCGGCGCGTCGGGCACATTGTAACGACAACATGAAGCAGCTAGGTTTGGCGTTGCACACTTTTCACGACGCCAAGAGGTGCTTGCCGCTTAATGGTGCGGTCGCCGGCGGAACTGCCACCACACCTGGCACGGTCAAGGGTTGGAGTTTCCTTGTCTGCCTCCTGCCCTACATGGAGTACGACACGATCTACAACTCGTTGCCGGTTGAAACAGGGGATCCTGATTCAAACGCGCTCGACCCTGCGGTAATGGCCGCCAGCGACTTGGCGCCTGCCGAACTGGGATGCCCGAGCAACCCGAACAGCCGCTATGGGAACGCGGAGGGCGGAGTGGGCTCGAAGTACGCCCTAACGAACTACAAGGGCATGGGCGCGACGTGCCTGCCGAGTTTGACGATGTGTCTGACGCCCGGCGCGACCGAGGTGGCAGCCGGGGCGCCAGGTCTCGATCCGACTAAGCACCCCGACGGCGCGATTTTTCCGGGCACGCAGTTGAAGCTCTCCGACTTCACTGACGGAACGGCGCACACGATTCTGTACGTGGAGACCATGGACAATTTCGGCAAGACGAACACGCGCACCGGCAGTTCGTGGCTTCGCGCCACGGATGTGATCCTGGTGGGACTGCCGACCGGAACGCTGCCGCCAGGCTGCACGGGGGCCGTAACATTCAGCGGGCCAACGGAGAAGGGTTACTGGGCACCGACCGATTTTAATGAGGCCGTTCTTGACAGGCCATCTCGCCCAACCAACACGAGCGCCACGTACAAGGCGTTTCGCACCTACCTGGCGTTCGATTTTGCCAAGAGTCCGGACGCAGGATCCTATCCGGCGTTGCCATACTCGCCGCTTCCCAATCAGCCCGCCTACGGGCCGTCATCGGCGCATCCGACTGTTGTGAACCATTCGTTCATCGACGGGTCGGTGCGAAGCGTGGCTAAGGACATCGACGTTTCGGTCTACATGTTCCTGATCACCCGCGCGGGCGGGGACCCGTTTGCATTGTCCGGCCTTTGACGTCGGAAAGCGCCCCGCGACTTTCCACATTCCCGGTTCGCTTCGCAGTTGTCCTTAGCCGCGTCGTGTTGTTCTTGGTGGACCGCTCCCGAGGCCTCTTCGGCTTCGCGGAAGGCGATGCGGGCCTGCTTTGCGCACCGGCGCAGCAATCGCTGGCGATCGCCATACCATTCCGGATCGAGCGACAACCAGCAGACGTTGCCGTTTGGAACGCCGGACGACGTGATTCGCGAGGTGCACGAGAGTCTGGAGATCTACCGCGGCGCCGCGCTGAATCTGCGTCCCTTGCCGCAACCTCCAGCCGGTCAGCCCCACCGAAAACATCATGACCATGTACGAGACGATCCATGCACTGGGCGGCATCCGCCAACAAAATCCGATGCGGCCATCAGGCTTCACCTTGGGCATCATGACACTCAAGACTCAACACTGTACGGCGGGCTCTTCGCAGGAAACCAACTGATCGAGGGTCTCGGTCAGCGCCCGCTTGTCAAAAGGCTTTACGATGAAATCGATCGCGCCAAGCTTGAAAGCTTCCCGGAGGATGTGTTTTTGCCCGACTGCGCTAACCACAACCACCTTGGCTTTGGGATCGAGCGTCATGATTTCGCGCAAGGCGTAGATGCCGTCGTACTCGGGCATCACCAGGTCGATCGTCGTGATCATAGGACGCAATTCGGCATACCGATCGACGGCTTCCTTTCCATTGCGGGCTTCACCGACGATTTCCCAGCCTGCGCTGCCGGCCGCGTCCTTGATTTTCGCGCGGACAATTGCCGCGTCATCGACTACAAGCAAAGTCTTTGCCATGATTCGTATATCCTTCCTTTCAGATGACTACCGGGGAATGCCCGACGGAGGTCACGGACATGGAACCGGTAGCAAGGTCGAAGCAGACCCGACGACCATTCCTGCCGTGAACTTCGCGTCCGACGAGGGGAATACCGGCAGCGTCCAGCGCCACGATGGCCGCCGCAACGTTGGCGTTCCCAATCTGTGCAAATTGCCCCTCTCCAAACATGCAGCTGCCGCCGGCGACCTTGGCGACGAGTTCCCTTGTAGCAATGCCCTGGCTCCGAAGCGTCGCCAACATATGCGGGACGGCCGTATCCACGAACTTGCCGGGGTGGTCCGAGTTGCCCGTGGACAGCGGCAGCACAACGTGGCTGAGCATGCCTGCTTGTCGCCCGTGCGAATACAACGTTATGGCGACACAGGAACCGAGGATCGCCGTCAGACGCGTCGGATCGCAGGCGTAGATCGCCTGGCCCATTCCCACGGCAACGTCGTTGGTTGCTTTGGTGCGCAACAGGGAAGTCATGTTGCATATCTTCGATTGTGGCGGGTGGCGTGCCGGCTTCAGTTCGGCGCATACAACGCGTTTTCCATCGCGGCGGGCAACCCTTTGGAAGGCACGAAGACCAACCACCACGTCACCTCCTGGCCTTCGTGTCGGAAACAGGCGCGGCAGAGCAATACGGTGTCTCGGGCGGCGGCCTGGTCCACTAACGCCTGCTCGACCACGCTCATTCCGTAATCTTGAACGAAACACGGCGCCGAAGGCATCAGCCGACGGTCGATCAGCCGCGTGATGGCGTCGATGTACGCGCAGCCGAGGATGTTGCCGGTTTCCATCAGCGCGGATTGCTCCAGTTCGCTCCATTCGGGGTCAGTGCCCGGCTCGGACTCGAGCAACGAGGCGGCCAACTTCCGGCCGTTCGCGTCGTCGAACGCGAGAATCATCGAGCCGCCGATCTCTCCCTCGAGATTGAGCACGACCATCGTCAGCCGCTCCTCCCCGAGATTCAGGCGGTGGTAAGCGTCTTCCAGCGGGACCTCGCACACCTCGTCCAGCGTCAGGGTGACAAGACCATTCGTCCAGCGGCACATGGCCGCCGCGGCGTCGTGGGTGGCCGATGCAAACAACTCTTGCAACAAGTGCATCTTCATCGCTTCCGGACAGACGACGTGCGTCATGTGAAGTTCTCCTACGTACCCGTCGCGGCAGGGCCGGGACGGGATGACATTTCGATCAGCACGTGCGGATCGAGGATCAGTGATACGCGGCCGTCGCCGAGAATGCTCGCCCCGGCGATCCCGACCACGTTACGGTAATTGGTGGCGATCGACTTGATGACAACATCTTCTTCGCCCAGGACCCGGCTTACCGCCAGGCCGACTCGTTGATTGCCTTCGCCGAGAATGACGAGCGTGACGGCGTCGAGTTCGCCCGCGTTTTCTTCCCGGCCGCCTTGTCCCCAGTTGAAGATTTTTTCGAGCGTGACAATGGGAACCACCTGCTCTCGCACCGAAGCCATACGGTGCCCTTGCACCATGTTGACATCTTGCCGCCTGGCCAGAACGATTTCCAGCACGGATTCCAGCGGCACGGCGAAGGCGTCGGCGTCGATCTCCACCATCAGGCAGGGGAGAATGGCGAGGGTCAGAGGCAGCTTGATCGTGATCGTCGTGCCTCGGCCGAGTTCGCCGTCGATCTCGATAGAGCCGTTGAGTTCTTCGATCTTCGACCGCACGATGTCCATGCCCACACCCCGGCCCGACACCTCCGTGACCTTCTCGGCCGTGCTCAACCCTGGCAGACAAACCAACTGGCGAACTTGCTGCGGCGTCATGCGTTCGGCGTCAGCGGCCGAAACGAGCCCCCGCTCGACGGCCTTAGCGCGAATTCGCTCGGTGTCCAGTCCGTGCCCGTCGTCCGACACGCGAATGATGATATTGCTGCCGCGATGGAAAGCGATCAGCGAAATCGTGCCGTGCCGCGGTTTGCCGGCCGCCGTGCGCACTTCCGGCAGTTCGATGCCGTGGTCCGCCGCGTTGCGAATCATGTGGATCATCGGATCGGCCAGTTCGTCGATCATCCGCTTGTCCAATTCCGTCGTCTCGCCGCTGATCTCCAGCCGGATCTCCTTCCCGTTGGTCCGCATGAGGTCGCGAAGCACGCGATGAAATCGGCTGAACAGCGGTCCGATCGGCAGCATCCGCATGTTCATCACGCCCTGTTGAATGCCGTCGCTCACTCGATCCAGCAGGTGAATCGCCTCGAACAGATCGCCGACTCCGTCGCGGGCGTGGACAAAATCGTTCTCCAATACGGCCTTCTTCAGCTTCCCGCCGAGCTGCATCATGCGCGCTTTGCCGATCGTCAATTGACCGGCGAGATTCATCAATTGATCGAGCCGTTCCATGTCAACCCGTAGCGTTTCGGCCGGTCTTGGGCCGGCTTCGGCAGCACTCGTCGAACGCGGCTCCGCGCGTCTTCGTGCGCGATAGCCGCCGCTCGAGCGGCTCGATGGTGATCTCCTGAAGTCCCGTAACCCACAACGTGCGCCGCACGATGTCCGCCGGCTTATCCGTGGTTGCGGCAAACACGATCGCGTCCAGTGTCTCGATCTTCTCGAGGTCTGCCGCGGGCGGATCGAAATAGCGAACCCTGCCCAGATTGCGCAGCTTCTCATACACCAATTGCGCCTTCAGGCCTACCAGCGGCAGCCCGGGCTCGAACACGGCCCGACCCAGCAGCACCAGGCCGTAGTCCTCCTCGGGCACCAAAGCCGCCACTTGTTCGCGAACGTCCTCGGAGAGGGTCGGGACAGAAAGAGCGGCAGTGCCGTTCCGTGCCGGCGTCGCGGTTTCCGCCGGAGTCGATTGCGGCGTGTTGGAATGATCGAACGCGGCGCGGGCGGCGAGCAAAGTTTCCGCCAGGGCTGGAAAGCCGTCGTCCTCCGTCTGACCGCTCCTCAAGGCATTGATCGATTGCCGCAGCCCGTCTGTGCACGACAAGAGGGCGTCGGTCAGTTGCGGCGTGGGGACACAGTCCTTGTCGACCAGCGTCTGCAGGAGGTCTTCCATGAGATGCGAGAGCTTGGCGATGCGGTTCAACCCGATCGACGCGGCGGAGCCCTTCATGCGGTGGGCCGCCACGAAGAGTTGTTCGACGTTTTTCCGCCCCCCGCCCGCCTCAAGCGCCAGCAGCGCCTCGATCAACTCGTCCAGCGTCGATTGCGCCTCGTCGATGAAGATCGAAAGATATTGCGCCGCGGCCTCCTTGTCGTCTTCCAGACCGGCAAATAGCTCATCGGGATTGACTTTTTCAATTGTCGTCATCGCGCGCCTTGCTTTCGAGCCGGTCTGCAATACAACCAAGGCCCGATACGCTGAAAATCTCGAAGTAAATCGGCCACGCCCTCAGCCATACCCACCATGAGCAACCCGTCAGGGCGCAGGGATGCACGAACGTTGTGAAGCACCGCCGCCTTGGATGCCTTGTTGAAATAGATTAGCACATTCTTCAGCAACACAAGGTCGAATGCTTTCTCGTGGAGTGGCTCCATTAAATTGTGTTGGCGGATCACCACCATGTCCGTCAGCGCCGAACGGGCCTGCCAAACGTTCTCGTCTCGAGCATTGGTGAAGAAGCGGCGGCGGTACTCCTCGGGCATTAGCCGCATCGCCCTCGGCCCGAACTCGGCCGTCTTGGCCTGTTCCAAGGCGCCCACGCCGATGTCGGTTCCCAAAATGCGAATGTCCCACTTCGTATAGTCGGGCAGACATGCCGCGATGCAACAGGCCGCCGTATACGCCTCGTCGCCCGTGCTGCACGCCGCCGACCATATCCTCAGACTCGGGCGGCCGTGGCCCTGCCGGACCGACGCCGCGCAAGCCGGCAGGTAAACCTCCCGGAACCACTGCCACTGGGCCTCGTCCCTGAACAGATACGTCTCGTGCGTGGTGATCTCTTGCAGAAACGCGTCCCACTCAGGATCGCGGGCCGGCAACTGCGTCAAATGATGATAGTACTCGTCGAAACCCTTGATGTCGGTCGAACGAAGCCGCCGCCGCAGCCGATTCGATAACAGCGTCTTCTTCTGCGGCGACACGCGAATTCCCGACCGCGCGTAGATCAACTCGGCGTAGCGCGCCAATTGAGCGTCGCTCACCTGATCGCTCGCGCCGATCGGCGCCGGGGCCGTGATCTGTTGCTGTGCTGCCATCACGGGTATCGCATCTCGTGGTTCATCGAACGCTTTACACCAATTCCGCCTTGCGGCCCACCAAACACACTTGGCGGGCAATCACCGCGGCCGCTTCGTTCAAACCGAATTGCTGGTCGACGTGTCCGTCCCTGAACGCGATCTTGTTCATTCCGTAGACGTCGGAACTGGCCTCGTCCTGGCCGAGCACAAAACCGCCGGCGGCGCGTATGGCGCGACAACCATCGACGCCGTCGTGCCCCATCCCGGTCATGATCACGCCGAGACAATTGCGCCCGAACACCTTGGCCGCACTGGTCATCATGACGTCAACCGACGGCTTGTGCCCGCTCACCGTCTCGCCGTCGCGAATCAATGCGCGAGCCTGCGTGCCTCGCCGCGAGATTTCCAAGTGTTTGCCGCCGGGGGCCACCAGCACCGAGTTCGGCTGGAGCAGATCGCCGTGAGCCGCCTCCCGCACGGATAACACCGACACCGAGTCGAGCCCGCGGCCAACGGCCCCGTGAACTGCGGCGGCATGTGCTGGGCGATCACCATCGGCGGCATGGGCGAACGAATGTCTGCCAACAGCCGGCTCAAGGCCGGCGGCCCACCCGTCGAGATGCCCAACGCCACGCATTTGTCGGCCATATCCGACGGACACGGCTGCACGCCCGCTTTGACGACCGGCGCCTTCGGCGCCTTGGAGAGGTCGCTCCGTCTCTTTCGCGCGGCCATCATGCGACGCACGTCAACGTCGGCCGCACTCCGAATTTTGGCGACTAGTTCCACGCCAAACGTTGACCGGATTCCTGCCACGCGCTCCGGCTTGGCCACATAATCCACGGCCCCGCGATCCAACGCGTCCAGCGTGACCGCCGCGCCCGCGTAGGTAAACGAGCTGACCATGATGACCGAAATCGGATTCAGCCGAAGGACCTCGTCGAGCACTTCGAGCCCATTCATGTCCGGCATCTGCAGATCGAGCGTAATCACGTCGGGACGCAAGGACGCGGCCTTATCGATCGCTTCACGGCCGTTGCGAGCCTTACCGGCCAACGACAGGTCGGGCGCCGCATCGATCTGATCGCAGATCATCGCGCGGCTCACTGCCGAGTCGTCGACCACCAATACGCGGATGTTGTCTTGGGACATGCTTCGTGCCGAGGTTCGTCAGTTTGCTCAATATGTCGCTCGTTGGGCCGGTAGCTCACCTGCCACTCCAACGCGGACTCTTCCCTACTTGCCCGCCACGGTCGTTTTCATGGCAAGCATCTCTTCCTCGTTGAAGATCTTATCGATGTCCAAGAGGATCAAGAGTGTGTCGTCGAGCTTGACCAGGCCGCTGAGGTAGTCGCGCCCCGAGCCCGCCAGGGTCGGCGGGGGCGGCGAAATCTGCTCGTGCTTCACGCGCAGCACTTCGCTCACAGCGTCGACCATGATCCCGATGGTCTTGCCGCATGCCTGAAGCACGATGATCCGGCTCTCGTCGGTCACTTCTCCTTCGGGCATGCCGAACCGAACCCGCAGGTCGATCACCGGAATAACCATACTGCGAAGATTGATCAAGCCCTTAAGAAAATCGGGGGTTTCGGGGATGCGCGTGATGTCGGTGATCAAAATGATCTCGCGTATCTTCGTGATCTCGATCCCGTACAGTTCCTTGGCCAGCGTGAAGCTGACCAACTGCGTCGTTCCGTGGACCTCGGTAAACGTGTTCTTGGCGTCTCTTGCTTCCATCGTTGCGGTTGACATGTATGTCACTCTCGAAGTAGAGGTGGTTTTGGATGGGAAAGCCGGGCCGGCGGTTTTCGGGCCACCGGCCCGGCCGTCGGATTATCCTCACGGATTATGCGACCGACACCTTATAACTATACGACCGCCTTCTGTGCATGCCTTGCTTCACCGTCTCCTATGCGAAATTGTCCCACCAAGTCGCGAAGCGATGCGGCCTGCGCGCCCAATTCCTCGCTGCTCGAGGCCATCTCCTCGCTTCCCGCGGCAGCTTGCTCCGTTACGGCCGATACGCCCTGGATCGCCTTGGACACTTCGTCGGCGTTGGCGGCCTGTTGCACGGTGGCGGTGGCAATCTCGCTGATCTTTGCGGCCGTTTCCTCGGCGGCCTTGATGATCTGCTTCAGCGATTCGCCGGTCTGGCTGCTCAGTTGGGCGCCCTCTTGCACCCGTTGTGTCGACTCCTTGATTAGCGTCGATATCTCGCGGGCGGCCTGGTTCGACCGCTCGGCCAGCTTCCGCACCTCGTCGGCCACCACGGCGAATCCCATGCCGTGCTCGCCGGCCCGGGCGGCCTCGATCGCCGCGTTCAGGGCCAACAGGTTCGTCTGGCTGGCGATTTCCGAGATCACCTGGATGATCTCGCTGATCTGCTGTGAGCTGGTGCGAATCTGTTCCATCGATTCGATCGACTTCTGCACCGCCTTGCCACCGTCGTCGGCCAACTGGCTGGCCTTCGCGGCCACCTTGGTCGACTCGTTGGCGTTGTCCTTAACCGCGGCCACCGTACGGGTCAGTTCCTCGGTCGAGGCCGTAATCTGCTGCACGCTGGCGCTTTGGGTTTGAGCCCCCTGGGCCAGCGTTTGGCGCTCTCGGCGATGGTGTGCGATCCCTCGGCGAATTGGTTGGCGCTTTCGGTGATCTGCTCGATTGCCGCGCGGACATTCGCGACCACCAAATTCACATCGTCACTCAAGACGCCATACGCGCCGGGGTACTTCCTCGTCACGCACGCCGTGAAATCCTTATTGGCCATACGCTTGAGAACCTCGCTGATGTCCCGAATCGGAGTCACGACCCCGCCCAGTGTGGCATTCATGCCCTCGAGGATTTCGCGGAATTTATTTCGGTAGCTGGCGGCATCCGCCCGCGTATCGAGTTCTCCTGCAACAGCCGCCTTGGCCAACGATTCGACGTCACCAAGAATATGTAGGAGATTGCTGCGGAGCAGGTCCATTCTCTCGTTGGCAATGACTTGCTTCCCGGGGAGTCTCTGCAGCACGGGGGTGAAATCGCCTTCCGCGTACGACCCCAGGACGTTGAGGATTGCCAGAGTGTTGTTCACGATGAGTTGCACGGCGGCGTTGACGCCCTCGGCCATCTGCCGGTAGACGCCCGTGAATTTCGTGGTCTCGACAATTGCGTCGATGTCCCCGACCTTCTGGGCTTCGTACATTCGCGTCATGCCGTCGATCACGCCGTTCATCGAGTCGATGCACGAGTTCAGGTTGTTCTTGATCTCGTTGAAGTCGCCGTAGTACGTGTCGGTGATCTTCGGCGGGATATCGCCCTTGGAAATCCGGTCCACATACTCGGCCGTGACGTTGATCGGAGCCACGAAGGCGTCGATCAGGTCGTTCACGCCGCCCACCAACTCGCCCCAACCGCCGGCGAATCGCTTGGCGTTGCCACGTGTTTGCAGCTTGCCGTCTCGGGTGGCCTGGATCAGCGTCGTCGTCTCGGCCATCACGCCCAAGAGACTGTCGCGAAGCAGGTCCATTTTCTCGTTGGCGAGGACTTGCTTTCCAGGCAGTTTTTCCAGAACCGGGGCGAAGTCGCCGTCCGCATAGGACGCAAGGATGTTGAGGATCGCCAGGATGTTGTTGACGTGAATCTGCACGCTGAGGTTGACGCCCTCTACCACGGTCCGGTAGGCGCCTGTGAACTTATCGACGGGAATCAACACATCGTAGGCGCCCATCCTCTGCTCCTCGGCCAGATGGTGAATCGCGGCGATCAGGTTGCCTAGGACCTCAATGCACTGATTGAGGTTATTCTTGATCTCGTTGAAGTCGCCGTTGTACGTGTCGGTAATCTTCGGCGGGATGTCTCCCTTCGAAAGCCGGTCCACATACTCGGCGGTCACGTTGATCGGAGCCACCAGGGCGTCGATCAACTTGTTCACGCTGCCTACCAACTTGCCCCAGTCGCCCGCGAACCGCTGGGCGTTACCGCGCGTTTGCAGTTTGCCGTCTTGGGTCGCCTGGATCAGCGTGTTCGTCTCTTGTATCACGGCCTTGAGATTGGTGCGCACTTGCTCGATCGTCTCGTTGATGAAGACCTTCTTGCCGGGGAACTTCTCCAGCGGCGCCTCGAAGTTGCCATTGCCGAACTCGGCGATGCACGCCATCGCCTTCTTCTTCACAGCGATGTGGCCTTGAACCATCTTGTTGACGCCCTCGGCCATCTTGCGATAGGCGCCCTGGAACTTGTCTGCCGACACCGCGACGTCGATGTCACCGGCGTCGTGCTCGCGGCTCATGTGGTTCATCTCGTCCATCAAGCCGTTGAGCGCGTCAATGCACTGATTGAGATTGTTCTTGATCTCGTTGCAGACAGCGCCGTTGAAGGTGTCCGTAATTCTTTCGGGAATATCGCCTCGGGATATCTGGTGGACATACTCGGCGGCGACGGTCAGTGGCTTGGTCAGAGCGTCGAGCGTCACGTTGACGCTGGCGGTCATGCGGCCGATTTCATCCGTGCCGCTGACCTCCAGCCGCTTGGTGAAATCGCCCGCGGCCACAGCCTCCATGGTTGTGACGGCCCGAACCAACGGGTTCGTGATCCGTCGCGCGACTCCCCAAGCGATGCCGCCACAGAGCACGAAGGCAGCGGCCGCCGCGAAAACGCTCAAAAAGATCATCCCATGCATTGCGCTCGCGACACGCGCACGCGCGATGTGATAATCGTCCTCATAGGCCCCGACGCCAATCACCCAATCCCAAGGCTGAAAATAGGTGACGGTAGCCAGTTTCCAGCGAACGTGGTCCTCGCCGCTGTTGCGCCATGGATAGCGATCGAAATCACATTCGCCATTCTTTGTGGCGAGCGCCTTGGTGATAATCGACTGGACGAAGCGGTTTCCATCGGTGTCTGTGGCGTCCCAGATGTTCTCGCCGTCGCGTTGGCCTTTGTAAGAGACCACGTAGCGTCCCTTCTCCTCGCCGGTGCCATTGAGAATATAGACGTAACCCGTTTTGCCCACAACGATCTCCGTAATGCTTTGCCGCAGTTCGCCGAGTTCATCCTGCTTTACTCCGCAATAGAGAACGCCGATCACGCGTTTCTGGGCATCCAAAACCGGCTCGTAGGCAGCCGAGTACCAGGCATTGACAACAAACGCCCGGCCCACGAACGTCTCACCGCGAAGCACGGTGCCGACGACGGGATTTGGGCTTCCGTCGGGATTCGTTGCCGGGATATACGTTCCGATGGCCCTGGAACCGTCTTCCTTCTTGACGTTCGTGCAAACTCGCAGCATATCACCGGCGTCGTTCATTCGTTGAAATATCGTACATGTGCTTCCCACCAACGATTGGAGCTTATCGACCAGGGGCGAAGACACGCTGCTGTCACGATTTTGCCCCAACCACTCCTTGCCTAGCAGCATCTTGGGCAGAACTACCTGGCGGGTCTGCTTGGTGAGTTGGTTCGTTGCATCCCAATTCACCGTTTCCTGTGAAAAGGACACACCACCAGCGCAAGCCAGCAGATCGTGCACAACCGCCAAGTCCGTGCGAGCCGTCTTCTTGCTTTGGTCGTCGTGAGCGCGCAGCATCAGATAGACGTCCTTGGCGATCTTGCTGCATTCCGACCGGGCCTGATCATTCATTTCTGCAACAACTTGCTCATCGAGCGTACGACTCTGATACAGCACCACGGAAACGATCGTGAGGCCGGTTAGAACAATCCCCGACGTGCTGAGAATCACAACTTTGTTTCGAAATCGCGTATTGATGCTCCTTGTTCTGAAGTGTAAACAAACAGTGCCTTGAACTCGGAAAACAGCGTGTTGATTGGGCCGGCGCCAAAGGCGGTACTTGGGCCTGGGCTTAGCTCGCTCTGCCCCAGCGCGTCCGCACCGGAACCCTGCTAGCGGTGGCTAGGCGCAGGCTATCAAACTGGAAACGGCGTCAAGGTGGGCAATCTGGGGTGCTGAAAGAGCCTATTTCCAGATTGCCTCGCGTCAACGAAAAAAGAGAGCGGAGGACGACGGATGCGAAAAACTCGCATCCGAGTCTACCGAATGTAGCGCGATTCTAGCGGGATTGAGACCGCGAAAATGGAGAAGTTTCAGCGTCGTTGCAGAGTGGCACCCAATGCCATTTCCAGTCGATCTTTTATGCCGCTTCGAATCGCCTAGGAATCCTGATCTTTTGTTCCTCGGTCAGCTTCGACAAAATCGGCGGATAGGGCAGGGTATGGGGCTTGCGGCGCGGCCATTCTCGCTTGATGGTCACGGCTTTCAAGCCCATCTCCACATTACGCACGTCGCGCAGATCGATCAGGATGTAGATACCTGTGGGTGCTGCTGTTGGTATGCCAAAGTCAATGTCGCTGGGGAAGGCGGGGCAGGCGGCAAAGCAATTGCCGCAGCGTCTTCCCTAGGTCGTGGCCTTCGCGGCAAAACGATCGTACAGATTCGGGAAGCGTACTTCCCTGCCAAGTAAGCAGCCGTTCTGCGTCGTTGCTCGACAGCCAAGTCGTGTTGTTCTTGGCGGACCGCTCCCGAGGCCTCTTCGGCTTCGCGGAAGGCGACGCGGGCCTGCTGCTCTGCGCACCGGCGCAGCAATCTCTGGTGATCGCTAAACCATGCCGGATCAAGCATCAAGTCAGCGGGCGTGAAGGTCGTGCGGTGACAGTAACGATCGCGAGCCTTGCTGTATTCGTCGTACATGTCCAGGGCAACCAACGAGATCCCGTAGCGAAAATTCATGACCTGGAACCAGATGTTCGTATGATGCTCATATTCCCGCGCGACGGCTGCCGAGCGCACGTCGCCTCCCAACAGTCCCTTCACGCAACTCTTGGGACAATGCTGTACGACGCGCGTGTCAAGGGGTTGCGAATAGCGGTTCCGCCTGTCGATGCCAATTTTCACCACCGCCCGGTCTGAGATCGCTTTAACCTTATCAAAGAAGGGATGCGTGGAAGGTGTCTTGGGATCGACCGCATGAATGTGGAACTCGTTGTCCCAGGTCTTCTCGTAATCCTCCAGGAAAGCCTGCATGTTCCATTCCTGTTTGGCCAGCACGTCCTCAATCCACGTCGTTCCCAGCCACGCTGTTCCGTTGGCCGCGACCTCGCCCCTCTTGCGATGTTCGGCTCGAGCCTTATCTACTTGATGAAACAGCGCCTCGATCGCCGCCATGCCGATGGGCACAATCAGGCCCTCGTGGAATCGAGTCCTCGTCGTCTCGGTTGCCAACTGGCGATCACTTTCCTTATTGGAGACCTTGTCAGGATGAGTGAGTTCGAAAAGCGAGGTCGCATACGGACTTTCGGAAAGCAGACGCACGTCCTCGTCCGAGGGAATGGCATCCAAGACCATGCCGGCGTCGTCGGCCAATTCCCGAAATGCCTTGATGCAGGCATTGCAGTCTTCCAGATTGTCTTCCAGGAGTTCTTTATAGACTGGAAGTACGGCGGCACGGTAAAGATTTAGCAGGTTCGTGGGGGTTCGAACGACACTTGTGATCGTCGGGCGACCGAGCGTTCCCGTCAAGACCATATAGTTCGGGCATCCGTTCTTCCGGCATGCGTCGTTCAGGGCATTTTCGACCGCATTCATGATGGACGTCTGCACCGCAACCCGGTCGAGAGCGAAGAGTCTCTTCTTCACGTCTTCAATGTGCTCTTCGAGCAACGTGGCGCCGACCACAGCAAACTTGTAGTCGTGCGCCAGAGTCGGGATGTTCTTCTCGCCGGCGGCGACGTTGCCGCTGCATGGATAGCACGTGGTGGCCGCTTTCACTTTGTCCCGAAAGGCGTATCGCCTCTCAGGCTTTGCTACCGCGTCTTCGGCCTTGCTCTTGATGTCGCCGTGGACCATCTGCAAGTAGCTCTGAACCGCGCCTATAACCGCCCTGTTCGCCACTTGATTGGAATCTTCGCCGGGCGCCGGGGGCGGCATGGTTTTCGGCCACTCAAATTCCTTGAAACCTGCAAGGCCGACGGTTTGCACCAGTTTGTTCTGGTCGAGAACGTTGTCGATAAGGCTCTTGACATCCTTACCGACGCTATCGTCCGGGCAGTCGTGGGTCGTCTTCTGCAGCGACTTGCAAATCCAACGTTTCACCCGCTGTAGCTTATTTTCCGTGGAGTCGGCCGGGATTCCGGCCGTGCCGTAGCGGAGGCCATAACTGGCGAAACACAGCTTGCGGCCGGTTTGGTCGTCGTCGTTACCGAGGATGTCGTTCTTTTTGTTATTCAGATCCGACGCAATGCTTTTACTGGCCGGCTCGACGGTCATGGCCCGAATCATTCGCCCCACCATCTGAACCAGGTGGAGACGATCGTCGCCTCCCCCCGATCCGTAGCCGTTGACCAAGAAGCAAGCATCGAACGGGGCGCGGCTGGGCACGAAACACCGCAACGGGCCGTTGGGGTAAGTGACCTGAATGTTCGGGCGGCGGTGGTCCATCAGCAATTCAATCTGCTCCAAGGTGGAGACGGCCACCGCCTGTAGCTTGTCCAAGATGACGGGCGAAACAATCCCAAAAGCCTCGGGTAAGACGAGATGGGCAATCACTTCGGCTCGGGAACGGAATCGTTCGTTGGCCCAGTCGCGCAGCGCGTATGCCATGTCGATCAGGAGTCCCGATCCGCTCCCGCCGCAGATGCTGGATGCCACGTGAATGATCGGTGTGTTGCCGAGCTCATACTGGTTTTGTGGTTCCATCGCCTGGATCTCATCGCGGACATTGTTGCCGTTGAGTTGGTCGTAACGGGCGACCACGGCGCGGTGTATGGTTTGCCACGTTTCAAAGAACACGACCCGTCCGATGCGGCTTACCCCCTGCGCGCCGCGGTCGGCAATGGCGGCGTCCAGTTTCATGTCTCCCAACCAGGAAAGGTGCTGGTGGAAACGCGGGTTGCCGTGCCGGTCGCGCAGAACTTCGCCCAAGCAAAATCCATCGAGTAGATTGATGAAGTCCGATCGCGGCAACAGGCCAGGACCACCCTCCTCCTGGGCGTCGGTATCCAAGCCCAGGAACTTGATGAACGGAGGGATCGTGCCGAATAACTCGTGAATCAGGTGGTACGTCCACTGGGCAATGAGCACCCCCGTTCCCCCCAGCCCGACGATTAGCGTAGGACGGGCAGTGATCAACGCATCGCTGATCTTCTCCACGGGGCGCCGGTTCGGCGCGCCTGTTGGCCCTGGACTCGGCGCTGCGGCACCGTTGATACTGAAATCGGAACTTGTAACGCTGCCTCCAATGTCAAAGCCCGTCGACATCACATTGGCTCCTTGTTCGAGAACGCCTCAGTCGCAAATCGTTTCGTGTAATTGACCGATCACTCCGATATCAACCCCTCGGGCGCCTCGTGCTGCCTCGATAATGCAATCACTTTTCCTCCGACATCGCCGCCGCCAATAGGTCTGCTATGTCCGCGCTCGCTTCTTGGCGTGCGTCCTCCTCCTTCGCCAATGGCGGCGCCGGTTCGTTAACTCCGCAGACACGATCTTCGCGCGGTTGTGCTGTCGGAGTCTCTCCAGATTCGTCACGCCCAGCGGTGCGCTGGACGACGGATGGCGTCAGCGGAACCTGCGATGACTTTGGTTTTGCCGACGGGATCGCTTTCCCGATGACGCGGCGCAAACCGAAGTCTGCGCTACTCCAGATCGGGCTGGCGTGTGCTTGGCGCTGGATGCTTTGCCAACTCACCATCATTTGTACTGTTACGAAACCTGTGTTCTCTTCGAGGACGTTCTTCTTGCGCCACCACCATCGCGACGCCGTGCGCGGCGGTGGGGTGCAATCTCCTCCGCCGGAGGCCGGTTCTGTCACCGGCGCGGCGTCATTCAACGCCGAGACCACGGCGGCATCCTCCGCCGCAATCGTCTGCGGCACAATTCCCCCGGTGCCATTCTCCTCGCCGTCGACAAAGTATGAAGCCTCGCCGCTCCCGCTATAATTCTTCGAACGCTCGGAGCGGGTATTCGCGTCGTCTACAGAAGGGACCAAACTCGGTGTCGACGCGGTCGGAATCAGATCCATCGGCGCCTTCACTCTCAACGTGAGGGCGCCCCATACGGCCTCCGTTTGTCCGCCGGCTTCCTCACTGCACGAATCAGACAGCGAACACCACGTCCCCTCCGGCAAGTGGACGGGCTTGCCGCCAAGGCGTTCAAAGCTGCCGCCATACTTCGTCCAGATTTCAGGGCCTTTGCGCCCCAGAGCGATGCCCAGCGGGTTCTCGTCGTGGACCTTCGCCGCGTCGGCATGATCCGTCGTGGTCGGCACAACCCGCGTCCATGCCTCGCGGCGGCCGGCGATCGCGGCACCAGCCGGCCTTCTTAGGCTCGAACGGCTTGATCCCAAAACGCAGGTTCTCTGACCGGACCACAAGACTGTCGAGTAACTGGCCGACATCCGGGATGCACGCACGGTTCCACTTCCGCCTGCAAAAGCACGCGGCGGCCGCCGTCAGGCCTATACCCAAGACCGCTGCCAAAACGAACAGTATCCTGCGGATCAAGTGAACGTACCATGGGATGACCGAAAACACATACACGGGTCCCCATTCCTCCGCGATTGCCGGATCGGGACTCTGCTTGGCGGCACGGTAGCGCATCAACTCCACAACGCAGTACTGTTCCCATTGCCTTCCGAAAACGTCCCAGAGGCAGCCGATGATGGCCTTGACGCCCGAGGGACGCGGCGGGGTGAGTTCCAACGCGCCGGGCACCAGTTGGTCGTTCTCGCTGACGGCGAGAGGATGTACTTTGAGTTGCAATGGAGGCGGAGCTGATTCGGGATGATCGGCATAGGTGCGGAGGTCCCGAATAAGCGTATCGGGGGCCGTCCCGCCCGTGACCATCACCGGCACATCGATCCATACAAGCACCTTGCGGTCCTTCACCTCCAAAGGAAGTCCGCGAACCACGCGCATCTTCGAGGTGAAATCGATCCGCAAGGGTGGATCGAAATTGGCTTTGAAGTCTCCTTTTTCCGGCCGTATCGGCTCGTGATCACCGTCCGTAACGCGGATCAAGTCGGGACGGAGCAAAATGTCGGGCACCACTCGCACGTATCGATGGAAGGACTTGATCTCCTTGCCGCCCCGCTTCAACCGGAAGCGGACAGTCGCGTCGCGGCTATCACCCTCGAGAGACATCTTTTCCAAAGGCGGCAGTTCCGGGGGGGCCGTGATGAGCAGCCCCGGCTTTGGCCCGTCCAAGTCCGCGATGTTGGCGGCGATCCAATCCCGCTGGTCTGGTAGTTGGAATTCGAAGCGGAATTGATCCAGGGTGCCGCTAAGATCGTCGGTGAAAGGAACCTTCAGTCGAAACGGCCAGCTTCGCGTCGCCTGCGTGACGAATGCCGATGGTAGAATCTCCCATTCGCTTCCCTGCCCCATAATGACAACATCCACATCGAGAAAGCTCGGCGACACGGCAAACCGCTTTCCCGTTCCCTGGATCGGAATTCGGTAGGACCATTTGCCTTCGCAGACACCCGAGAGGGCAAAGGGAAGTCCAAATTGCGGCTGATCACGTCCTATCGAAAAAGCAGTCTGATCCAAGTGCATCACAGGACCGCTCGGACTATCGGCGCTCGGTCGCTCTTGCGGAGGGATCGCCGCATCTCCCGAGTTCAACTCCACTCGCAATGTCCGCCCGATAGGGAGCGACTTGGGCTTGAAAAGGAGGGAAAGGTCGCCTCTCACATGCTCCCCGCCCTCTTTCATGGCTTCAATCATCATGTCAAACTGGAGGCGAAACTTGTTCTGACGCAGTTCTGGCTCGAACCCCTTGATCCGCAGTGAGACGGCTATCTCTTCGCCCGGCCCAAATTCGAACAGAGAATCACTGCTCCGGACAGGAATCCTATACTCCCAGACGCCTAGCGCTGGTGCGTCAAGCTTGGCGCGAAACTTGACTAGAGGCGCTTCGCGAAGGACCGAGAATTCGGATTTCTCCAGCAGCAGCGCAGCGCATCCGCTTGGATTGCCCGTGGCGGACCCAACACGAACTTCATCGGTCGCTCCCTGCTCAAGGACTCGGGCTGGAACGACAGTGTCTGCTCGGGAATCGGCTCGTCCAAGTTGAGATCAACGGTGTATTGTGTGCAGTCGAATTGCGGTCGGAGCGGCTCGTTGTTGACGATGAGACTAATCCCTGAGGGCTCCAACCCAATCATAGGATCGGAGGCGTGGATGGGGATCGTGTACTCCCACTTCCCTGGCCTTCGCTCCTCGCTCAACATCCGTAAATGCAAGTTGAATTCCGGCTGTTTGGATGAGGCGGCGAAATCAGTCGGCTCGAGATCAAGCTTGGGCATTTCCGGCTGTGTGCCCTTTGGATGCTCAAATACCATTGTGACGGGCTGGTCGCCAAGAAGTGAATCTGGCCAACATGACACCGGCAAAGCAGGCAGTTCTTCATAACCCTTAACGTCTACGAGGAATTGGTTTTGCTTCAGTCGAACCGAATGCTTCGTCAACTGCAATTCGACGGGAACGTCCGTCACATTCCTGGGAGCCAATTGGACACCGGCGGTCGCGGAACTCAACTGGAGTTTTCCCAACAGCAACCGAGGCCTTGCGTTTGCACCGGTCACGCGTGTCCGAATGCAAAGGGGCGCCTGATCGAGAACCTCGACGTCCCCAACGTAGTATCGCGGGGGATCGTTGGAGTCGAGCGCCGTTCCTACGAGCGGAATAAACTGTCCCCCTCTCCGCCCGATCTCAAAAGCCAAACCTGCGGGGGCGTCCTCAAACTCCAATCTCACGTGCACTTTGGGCGGCGGCTCCAGGCGTTTCGCCGGATCGTTGAATTGGACTTGGACTTGACCTTCCCCCGGCTGGACAAGTGACACTGGTCCGAGCTTCAGCGGCTTGTCGGGATTAACCACCGTCATCCTCGGATCGACTACCTCCACTACCTCAAAGTGCACCTCCAGATAAGGCACCGCGGGGACCGCCAGCCCATTTGCCGCCGCTAGCTTTACCCGTCCGACATATTCTCCGACCGGCACGTTGATGCCTTCGAAAGTAATACGAAAGTCACAAGGTCGCCCGTCGGTATCCAGCACAACTTGACCGGTAGCACAGCTCACCTTTGCACCAGGGGGCAATCTGTTCAACTTCTATCGGCCCCACTTGCACCTCCATCCCCTCGCAATTGTGATGCTGAATGGACAGCCGCTCGCCGGCGTTCCACGCCGACAACGCAGGATACTCGACACGCCACGTGCCGCCCGGTAGTCGTGACGGTGACTGCTGAGACGGAAGTTTGAGGACCCTTCGGCTCGGCCAGAACTGTCCGAACCGCAAATCATCGATCTCCATCGATTGGCCACTCAGTTCGGCAATGGCTCCTTTCAGTTTCGGGTCGGGTGGGCCGATATGCGCGTACCAAAGGAAGAAGTCCTTCCCGCATTGAATCCCCTTGGACTTTCGATCTTCTTTCAACTCCGCAGTTTTCTGCCAGGCGTAGTTGACAACAGGCGGATTATCGACGCCGTCAGTGAGCAGGACGACATGTCGATGATGTTGGGGAAGGCGAGGATTCTGAGCCCGGGCTTCATCCTCTTGCTTCTTCAGACGAGCCACCTCCTCTTGGGCCTGGAACAATGCCTTGCAGATGTAGGTTCTCACGGCCTGCGCCTTGAGAGCAGCCATCGCCTCCAGCAGCCTCTGTCGCTGTGCCCTGTCGCCGATCTGGGCCGTCTCCCCCTTTGTCACCTCTTCACCGAACGTGATCAGGGTTACGCGGGAGTCCGGGTTGAGTCCCGTCCTGATGAAGTTCTGCAGCTTGCTCTTAAACTCTTGAAACTTAACGTTTCGATAGTCCTGGAACCAATCGGACTCCCATTCCCGTTCAGCCTCCTTATTGACAAGTTCCTTAAAGTCCGCCTCAGAGAGTTTTTCCAGACGTGAGTTGATGCTCCATTGCTCGTTCATCCAGTCGCGGAACCCTTTAAGCCGCATTTCTCGCCTGCCAATATCCGTGGAATCACCCAGCGGCATACTGGCGCTGACGTCGATCAACAACACGATATCCGTAACATCATCGTTGACCGACTGCGCCGCGACACCGCGCGACACAAGCAGGAGGCAACCCATGACCACCACCCGTAGAACGCCCCGGCGAGTCACGGTTGGTTGGCTCGTCATAACGTCCTCCCCTCGCGAAAAAACTTGGTCGTCAAAACTGGGGGAATACGCCTAGAACCTGCTTTACCACGCTGCTCCTCACAGCAGGAATTGCATCTCAGCCCATCTATCGCAGATTTCCCGTTTTAACTCTAGTGGCTGTGCGGGGTCCGTCAAGGACTCATTCTTATACGCATACCACTTTAAGGCTGTGTGTTACTAGGATTGCTTACCCATTGTGGCACAATGAGTTAAAGAAAGTCAGCCGTGCGCGTTCAAAGTGGAATGCGAATAATACGCATGCCACTTTCAAACCGCGTGTTGCTGGCATTGCTTACTTGACGCCTACGCCAGCGGGTGCTTCGACACGACTCAAAGTCGCCATCATGCACGTGCAGAATGAAGCGTTGGGGGCAGTGAGGCTTGTAACAGAATGGGCGGCCGACATCCTCTTCTCAATCATTACGAGAGTATGGGTTTCTTCCAACCGCTCGTAGTCTTGACCCACAACGCCGAGTCCTTGCCGTCATCCACCCACCGGATTTCGCCCAACTCTCCCTGTTCACTCGTCGGGGCGATGGTTTACTGCGTCAGGCGAAAACCGCTGCCCACGACGTTCAGCGTAGGGTAATCGCTGGAACTGCCCGACGGGATGCGATTCTCCAAGCCTGCCAGCACGCCCCAGCCGCCGGTGCCCAGAATGCAGGAGAACTTCAGATCGCCATCGAAGGCCTTGGCCATCTGGTGTCCTTTATCGCCGTTGATGACGTTGCCGAGGCAAATTCCGTACCTGCCTTGAGGGGTGATCATGAACCCGGCGCCGCTATCATCCTTGGCCCATTGACTGTGGTACACACGGCATTGGCACACGGACTGGAAGGGTTGGTTGATGTAGAACCCGGCGATGGTCGGCGAGTCGGCGAAACACTGGTGAAAACTATTGCCCACTCCGTTGCAATAGAAGCAATAGTTCATGGGCCCCTGCGTGGGCTCCCAGTTCCAGACATGGACCAGATTGAACCAATTGGTGAAACCATCGCTGCGCACGCCTGTCTCATAGCCGATGACATGGGCCAGGTAGACTTTGCAGTCGCCGCGTTCAGAACGTGTCCGACCCGTGAACGGCTACGGTCACGATATCCGATCTGTTCGATCACCACTTCATCGCCTTCGACGCGAAACCGGAGGCGGCAAGAAAGGACACGAACAGGACACGGAGGTAACAAATCGGTAACATCGCTGGCGTACAACGGCGCTCATTGATCCGTGGGATTTACCCAGGATGTTCCATCGGTTACCTTTGTGGAAAGGAGAATGTGCGATGTGCCGAACAGCGATTCTTTGGAAAGTGGTTCTTTGGACAGTGGCTTTGACAGGGCTGGCGATGGGATCAACCGCGATGGCCGCCTCGACCTCGGAGTTGCTGGAGAAGGGAATCTACACTGAGGAGACCGTGGGCAATCTCGACGAAGCGATCTCGATCTACCAGCAGGTGGTGGCCGAGGCGGCGGCCAGCCACGCCCTGGCCGCGCAGGCCCAGTATCGGCTCGGGCAGTGCCTGCTGAAGAAGGGGAAGAAGGCCGAGGCCACGGCGGCTTTCGAAAAACTGATCAGCGATTTCGCCGATCAGAAGGAGCTGGTTGCCAAGGCACGGAAGTTCGTGCCCGAGGGAATCCAGCTTGAGTCCGCGCCGTGGGTTGACGGCGAGTTCATGCAGTTGCGATATCGTTTGGCGGGCGGCATGGATATTGGCACGATCATCTATACGGCCCAGTCGGCGGAACTCGACGGGCAGAAGATTTGGCGCGTCGGCTCGCGGCAGATCGCCGGCCCCATTCACGGCACCAGCGGCGTCGATGCCGATTGGAACACGTTCCGGCCCATCAAGAGCTTCTACAACATGCCGCCGCTGGGCAAGTTCTCCGCCGAGTTCAAACCAACGCAGATCATCGTCACCGTGCAGGGAACGGCGGGCGAGTCGACCAAGACGCTCGACGAAACCCAAGTGATCTACGACAACGAGCAGGCGATGGACGTCATGCGGCGGCTTCCGCTGGCGCCGGGCTACAAGGTCACGCTGCCGATCCTCGGAATCGGCAACGGCGCCAAGATCGAGTTGCCCATTGAAGTGCAAGGCAAGGAAACAGTGAAGGTGCCCGCGGGCGATTTCGAGAGCTTCAAGATCCACCTGGGGTTGGTCAATCAGACGTTCTGGATCGCCACCGACCCGCACCGCTACCTGGTGAAGTTCGATGCCAACTCGGTTATCGCTGAACTGACTTCTTTCGGCCAGATTAAGCCCGGCCAGCAGCGTCAGTTTGAGGACGAGAAGCTGGGCGTGTCGTTGGCAGCCCCGAGCGACTGGTTCTTCTATGCGCCGGCCCCGGCCGACGAGAAGAGCGAGGCGAAGGTCTTCCTCCTCGATCCCCAGGTAACCGCCTCGAGCGTGCTCTTTGTGGCGAAGGTTGCCAACCTGAAGCCCGAGGAGCAGAAATCGCTTCGGGCTTGGGCCGACGCGGTGATCGCCACCAGATGCAAGGAGGTCGCAGGCTACAAGGTGCGGCCTGAGAACTGGCGAAGAGAAGGTTGCCGGTTTGCCGGCCCTGAGCTATATCGCCGATTACACCAGCAGCGACGGAGACATGGTCGATTATCGCACCTTTGTGCGCGGCGAGTTGATCGGCCTGAAGTTTGCGGCATCGGAACCGCGGGAACAATTTGAGGCCTTCCGGACCGTGTTCGATAAGATCATTGAAAGCCTGAAGGTGAGACAGCCGTGAGTGCCAAAGTTCGCATGATCCGAGACGGCACAGCCCATGGCTCGGCGCTGTGGCCTGTGCTGCTTGCTTTGCTGGTGGTGCTGATTCCGACGGCCTGCGTTCTTTGGTTTCTCAACGAGGCCGTGCAGAACGAGCGGCTGGCCGCCAAACAGAAACTGGCCGAGGCCTATCGCGGCTACCTTCCCAAGCTGCGCGATCGGCTCCAATCGTACTGGCAGCAACAAGCCGAAGCCTTGGATTCGGCGGCCGCCAAATCCGCCGGCCCCGCCGCTTTCGCCGCTTGTGTTCGGCAGGGTCTGGCCGACAGCGTGGTATGCTACGATGCGTCGGGCCAACTCTCCTATCCGGCCCCAGCGACCGGAGCGTTTTCCAACTCGCCTCTTCCCCGAGTGGGAGAGGGGCTACGGCTCGGCGCGCTGGAGCAACCTGCCGACAATGCCGACTGGAAGGCCGCCCAGCAATTGGAGTATGCCGGCAACGATCCGGCGGCGGCAGCGGCCGCCTATGACGAAATCGCCAGAACGACGACCGATGACCGCCTGGCCGCCCTCGCATTGCAGGCAGAGGCCCGCTGTCTGGCGCGGGCGGGCCGCGTGGTGGAAGCCGTCCACGTGTTGGCCGACACGCTGGCCGACGAGAGGTACAGCCAAGTCTTGAGTCCTGACCGGCGCCTGATCGCGGCCGACGCCCAACTGCGTGCGTTGGAACTGATCGGCGATTCCAGCCGGCCCGGTTTCGCGCCGCTTGCCGACCGGCTGGCGAAATGGCTGAACGACTACGCTGCACCGCTACTGCCGGCCGCCCAGCGGCGGTTTCTGATGAAGGAACTTCGCCGGCTGACGGACGGACTTGCGGCGTTTCCAACTTTGCAGGCCGAAGAACTTGCCGCGGCGTATCTTGAAACGAATCCGCTTCGTGCCGACGGTGCGCTGCGCCTCAGCGAACTCTCGGACGTGTGGCGGTTCACCTCGCCCAGCGGCCGCATCGTGGCTTTGCTGCGAACCGAGACCCTCTTGAAACGGACCGCCGGCCTGATCGCCGCCGACGAGCCGCCCGGCGAGGTCCGGGTCGCCGTTACGCCGCCGGACACGGAAGCGGCTGAGAACATTGCGCGGCTGCTGCCTGCCGGCTCGAAGATGCCCGGCTGGCGACTCACGCTGGCATTCGTCGATAGCGCCCGGACGGAGGCGGGCGCCGACCAGCGAATCGTCGCTTATGTCTGGATTGCCGTTCTGGTGATTGCGGCGATGTCGATCGTGGCGGCATTGGTGGCCGGGCGCTGGGCCGGCAAATGCGGTTGACCCGGCTGAAGAACGACCTGCTGGCCACTGTGTCGCACGAACTGAAGACGCCCTTGAGCTCGATGCGGCTGCTGGTCGACACGCTCTTGGACGCCCAACAACTGGACGTCCCGAAGACCCGCGATTATCTGCGGCTGGTGGCCAAGGAGAACGCGCGCCTCAGTCACTTGATCGACAATTTCCTTTCTTTTTCGCGGATGGAGCGCGGCAAGCAGACCTTCGAGTTTACGGAGGTTCCGGCCGCGGAAATCACCCGGCGAGCGGTGGAAGCGGCAGGCGAGCGGTTCCAGTCGCCCGAGTGCCGCCTGAAGGTTCAAACGGCCGCCGACGCGCCTTCGCTTTTGGCCGATCCCGACGCCCTGGCGACCGCGCTTTTGAATTTGCTCGACAACGCCTATAAGTACTCGGGTGATCACAAGCACATTATGCTGCGCACTTATGCCGAGAACGGCAATCTGTGCTTCGCGGTGAGTGACAACGGGATTGGTCTGTCGCCGCGGGCGGCGAAAAAGGTGTTCCGCCCGTTCTACCAGGTGGACCGGCATCTGTCGCGCAGCGCCGGCGGCTGCGGTTTGGGGCTGGGCATCGTGAAATTCATCGTCACCGCCCACGGCGGCACGATTCGCCTCCACAGCCGTCTCGGCCGGGGCAGCACCTTTACGATCGTCATTCCCTGTTCGCCACAACCGGCTATGGAAAGGACGGCCCACACATGAAAACGCGGCGCTTTCCGGCAAGGGATAACGTGTGACGACATGCCGCAACAGAACATCCTGATCATCGAAGACGATGCGACCATGCTGCGAGGGCTCAAAGACAACTTCGAGTCGCAAGGATACGCTGTGCGCACCGCCTGCGACGGCAAAGCGGGGCTCGAAGCGGCGCTCGGCGACCCCTGCGATCTGGTCGTGTTGGACATCATGCTGCCGAAACTCAATGGCTACGAGGTGTGCCGGCTGATCCGATTGCAGGGAGCGGAAATGCCGATCGTCATGCTGACCGCCAAGGGCCAAGAGGAGGATATCGTCCGCGGTCTGGAACTCGGGGCGGATGACTACCTGACCAAGCCGTTCAGCATTCGCGAGCTGCTGGCGCGAGTGCGCGCGTTTCTTCGCCGGCAGGAGAGTGTGTCTCAGGAACGGATGCAGTTTGGCGACTGCGAGTTGGACCTCGCCGCGCATAAGCTGTTCAAGAACGGCGCCGAGGTGCCGTTGACGGCGAAGGAATTCCGCTTGCTGGCGCATTTTCTCAAGCGGCCCGGCCGCGCACTGACGCGCAAAGAGATTCTCGACACCGTCTGGGGCCGTTCGGTGATCGTGACCGCCCGCAGCGTCGATCGCTGTGTGACGACCCTCCGCGCGAAGATCGAGCCCGACCCGCGGCGTCCTCGCCACATTCAAACGATCCGCGACATCGGTTACCGCTTCCAGCCCGCCGAGCCGTAGCGTGGAGAGTCCCGCCGGCCCGGATTGTTCCCCCCCGTCCCGCGCCTCGCCGGCGTCATGAATTGCGCCGGAGCAGATCCGACCCTGCTATTTTCCCTGCCCCGGTTTTTCCGGGGCGTCGCTGGCGGCGACTTTCTCGCGGAGTTTGGCAAGGGACTTGCGGTCTTCCGGCGAAAGGTGCAGCCCGCGCTCTTCGATCCCCGCGAGGACGTCAAGGGCCTGTTTCCAATAGCCGCGGGCCTCGTCGATCTTGTTCCCCCGCTCGGCGAGGCTGGCCAATTTCCAGTACGACACCCAGAGGTCGCGTTGCCACAGGGTGTTGCCGGGATCGCTGGCCGCCAGCTTCGTGGCGATCGCCAGGGCGTCGCCGTAATGCTGCGCGGCATCCTCCAGCTTGCCTTGCTTCATCGCCACGTCGCCAACCTTGTTGTAGGAGATGGAGAGGTCGCGCTGCCACTCGGTGTTGCCTGGGCCGGCGGCCGCCAGCTTCTTGGCGATCGCCAGGCCGTCGCTGTAATACTGTGCGGCATCCTCCAGCTTGCTTTGCGCCACCGCCACGTCGCCGAGCTTGTTGCAGGACACCGAGAAGTCGCGCTGCCACTGGGCGTTGCTGGGGTCGGCGGCCGCCAGCCTCTTGGCGATCGCCAGGCCGTCGCTGTAGTACCGCGAGGCATCCTCCAGCTTGCCTTGCTTCATCGCCGCGTCGCCAAGCTTATTGTAGGAAATGGAGAGGTCGCGCTGCCACTCGGTGTTGCCGGGGTCGGTGGCCATTAGCTTCTTGGCGATCGCCAGGCCGTCGCCGTAGTGCCGCGCAGCATCCTCCAGCTTGCCTTGCGCCACCGCCACGTCGCCAAGTTTGTTGCAGGAGAAGGAGACGTTGCGCTGCCACAAGGTGTTGCTGGGATCGGTGGCCGCCAACTTCTTGGCGATCGCCAGGCCGTCGCCGTAGTACCGCGCGGCATCCTCCAGCTTGCCTTGCGCCGCCGCCACGTCGCCCAGCTTGTTGTAGGAGATGGAGAAATCGCGCTGCCACAAGGTGTTGCCGGGGTCGGCAGCCGCCAACTTCTTGGCGATCGCCAGGCCGTCGCCGTAGTACCGCGCCGCATCCTCCAGCTTGCCTTGCTTCACCGCCACGTCGCCCAGCTTGTTGCAGGACACCGAGAGGTTGCGCTGCCACTCGGAATTGCTGGGGTCGGTGCCGGTCAGCTTCTCACGGATGGCCTGGCTGTCGCCGTAGTACCGCGCGGCATCCTCCAGCTTGCCTTGCTTCATCGCCGTGTCGCCAAGCCTTTCGCAGGACACTGAGACGTCCTGCTGCCACTCGGTGTTGCCGGGGTCGGCGGCCGCCAGCCTCTTGGCGATCGCCAGGCCGTCGCCGTAGTGCCGCGCGGCATCCTCCAGCTTGCCTTGCGCCACCGCCACGTCGCCCAGCTTGTTGCACGAGAAGGAGACGTCGCGCTGCCACTCGGTGTTGCCGGGGTCGGCGGCCGCCAGTCTCTTGGCGATCGCCAGGCCGTCCCCGTAGGTCCGCGCGGCATCCTCCAGCTTGCCTTGCGCCACCGCCACGTCGCCCAGCTTGTTGTGGGAGATAGAGAGGTCGCGCTGCCACATGGTGTTGCTGGGGTCGGTGGCCGCCAGCTTCTCGGCAATCGCCAGGCCGTCGCCGTAGGCCCGCGCGGCATCCTCCAGTTTGCCTCGCGCCACCGCCACGTCGCCCAGCTTGTTGTAGGAGATGGAGAGGTCGCGCTGCCACTCGGTATTGCCGGGGTCGGCGGCCGCCAGCTTCCTGGCAATCGCCAGGTTGTCGCCGTAGTACCGCGCCGCGTCCTGCAGCTTCCCTTGCGCCCGCGCCACGTTGCCAAGGTCGTTGTAGGAGATGGAGAGGTCGCGCTGCCATTGCGTGTTGCCGGGATCAGCGGCTGCCAGCTTCTTGGCGATCGCCAGGCCGTCGCCGTAGTACCGCGCGGCATCCTCCAGCTTGCCTTGCCCCACCGCCACGTCGCCCAGCTTGTTACAGGCGATAGAGAGGCCGCGCTGCCACAGGGTGTTGCGGGGGTCGGCGGCCGCCAGCTTCTTGGCGATCGCCAGGTAGTCGGCGTAGTGCTGCGCCGCATCCTCCAGCTTGCCTTGCTTCATCACCACGTCGCCGAGCCTTTCGTAGGACACCGAGAGGTCCTGCTGCCACAGGGTGTTGCTGGGGTCAGCGGCCGTCAGCTTCTTGGCGATCACCAGGCCGTCGCCGTAGTACCGCGCGGCATCCTCCAGCTTGCCTTGCGCCACCGCCACGTCGCCAAGTTTGTTGCAGGACACCGAGAGGTCGCATTGCCACAGGGTGTTGCCGGGGTCGGCGGCCGTCAGCTTCTTAGCAATCGCCAGGCCGTCGCCGTAGCACCGCGCCGCGTCTGCCAGCTTGCCTTGCGCCACCGCCACGTCGCCCAGCTTGTTGCACGACACCGAGAGGTCGCGCTGCCAGGTGGTGTTGCCGGGGTCGGCGGCCGTGAGGCGCTGGATCAGGCGGTCGGCTTCTTCGTAGTCGCCGCGGGCGTCGGCCAGCGTGGTGTGCTCGCGGGCCGCGTCGCCCTGATCGACGAGGAACCAGAAGCAGGCGTGCAGGGCGTCCGGCCAGTCCGGCTCGGCCGCGAGGATCTGCGTGTACAGGCCCCGGGCCGCGGCCGATTGCCCCTTGGTCGCGTTCAGCGCGGCCGCCTTCAACAGCGGCTGCAATTGGTCGCGATTCGCCTTGTGGCCGGCCGACGAACGTGCGGCAACCGCCTTCAAAATGTCGGACTGCTGGCTTTCCACGTAGGCGATGGCCTCGTCCACCCCCTGCTCCGTGAGGATGCGGGTCATTTCCTGGAAGACGTTGGTGGCCTCGCCGCGGGCCTCGATCTCGCTAATCGACGTCGTCAACTCCTCGATCCGCTCCAGCCGCGCTTTCTGCGCCGCGTCGGCCGCTTCGCGCAGCTGCTGCCGTTGCTTCCAATCCTTGGCCTTATCGGCCTCGGCCAATTCGCGGCGATGGGTCTCGGCGGCCGTCTCCAACAGGTGGGCGTGGATCTTCTCCGTGTTGACCTCGGTGGCCTCCCGCAGTTCCTTCCTGGCCTGCTGCACTTCCACCCGGACGTGCTGGACCTCCTCCGTGCCTTGTTCCACCTTGCCATGCAGGAGATGATAGCCCCACCAGACGCCGCCCCCCAAAACCACCAACGCCAGCAGAATGGCGCCCAGCGCCCAACTCAGACGGCGATGCCGCCGTTCCGACCGCCGCCGCAACTCGCCCAATTCGTCGCGCAGCCGCAGGACCACGTTTTGCAGCTCGAGGGGGTTGTCCACCAGGTGCCAAAGGTGATTCTCTCGCTGCAAGCGGGCGAGGTAGTCTTGCTGGAGCTGCCGCCGTTGGGCCTGGTAGCCTGCCGGATCCGCGTGAGCCGGATCGTCGGGAAGGTCAAGCTCGGCGGGCGGCCGGTCGCGCTGGCATTGCTCGCCGGCGACGATCAACCAGGTCTTCTTGCCCTGCCGCCGGGCGTAGAGAAACTCGAACTGAGTGTACGAAACCCGGCCCCACTCCGGATCAACCTCCGGCGGCTCCGCGCCGTAACCCTGGCCCACGATCTGCAACAGGCCCTGGCAGGAATCGATCTCGTGGCGGAGCCACTCGCGCAGCTCGCCATGGCCGGTGGGAAAGTCGTCCTGCGAAACGGGATCGTAGCCCAGCGTGCGGACGGTGACGGCCACGGCGTTGCGGGCCGTGCGAAGTTCCTGGCTGACGGCGGAAAGAAAAAGCCGCGGGCGGTCCATGGCGAAGCAAGGTCTTGCCGGTCCTGGCGCCTGGGCAGCGCGGCCGGCCGGAAGGCATCCCGCCGCCCCGGAACAATGATCGAGACAACCGCTGCGGAGTCCGTTCCCCTGTCGAGCCCGCCGGCGTCCCTCAGCGGCAGGCCAACCCCCGTGATCTTGGCCCGTGGATTGCCGCTTGTCAAGGGGCGCTCAACGCAAGGGTGCAGCAACAGATTGTGAGGGATTAGGGACGTTGGCACTTTGTCGTCTGTCCACGCGCGGAGGGGGAGCTGACGGCCCACTGTCGCTGGCTGGCGCACAGCCTCCTGATTCGGGGTAGGAAGAAATAGACCTACCCTCCAGGCTAACCGAACCGTCAATAATGCTTATCCCGGACGCTCACCTCTTGCGGAGCAGGCTACCGCCGCGAGTTCGTGACCTGAAAGAGGCGAGCCCGGCCGCCTTGGCCGGGCTTGCCGCGTCATCAGGTTGTCACGGAACTACGGCAGCAAGGGGATGTAGGAGTTGGAAACGATCACCTCATCCATGTAGTACAGGGCGTTGCCGTTCGTGCTGCCACCGATGGAGATGTCGCCAAAGTCGATGGAGGTCCAGGCCGTGCTGGCGCTGAAGTTACCGGTCATGCCCGTGCTGTTCAGCACGCCATCGACCCAGAACTCAAAGTAGGTCGTCGCGGCCGGCGGCGTGATATGCACCTCGATGCAATGCCACGTATTTTCCGAAAGTTGCGATGGCCAATCGAGTGCGCTCCAGTTTCCCACTTGCTCCATGTAAGGCTGGCCACCCATAATCGACATCTGGGCACGGTTGCTGCCGCAGTTGACGTGCAAGAGCCTCCTTCCGCAACCGGTATTGGCAGCCTCAAACCCTGTGGGGAGGAACAGATAGAAACGCACGTAGATATTGCCGGAGATCGTGGGACTGAAGTTCTCCGTCAAGTAGGCGCCGTATTGTCCCGCAATGTCGTAGCCGGTAAGCTCCACGCTGTGCGTGCCGGCCGCGGCCTCGGTGGTGCTCGTGTTCAGCGTATGACTGCTGTTGATGCCGTTGACGGTGCTCCATGCCCCGCCATACACGGTCCAGTTCTCGAAGGTATCGCTGAAATAGGTTACCGGAGATTGGATCGTGGTTCCAATATAGGAGTTGGCAACCACCAGTTCATCGACATAGAACGTGGAGCCGTTATTTGAGCCGCCGCCGAAGACCACATCGCCGAAATCGATCGATGTGAACACGGTGCTGCCGCTGAAACTGCCGTTGAGAGTTCCGGCGCTAACGCCATCGATCCAGAATTGCATCGGCGTGCTTGTCGAAGGGGCATTGATGTGCATTTCGAGACAATGCCACGCGTTCTCGGAAATCGCTGTGGTGGTTTCGACTGAGCCCCAGGCGCCGACCTCCTCCATGAGAATAAGGCCGCCGACGATCGACAACTGGCCGCGGTTGCTCCCGCACCAGATCCGTAAGAGCCGCCGGGAGTCGTTCGAGTTCGCGCTTTCATACCCCGTCGGCAGAAAGACGAAGAAGCGTACGTTGATACCGCCGGAGATCGTCGGGCTGAAGTTCTCGGTCAAGTAGGCGCCGTAGTTTCCCGCCGAGTTGAACGCCGAAGAGTTGGAGGCTCTTGTCGCCCGCCTCGGCGTAGTTGGCGCTGGTGTCCAGCGTATGACTGCTGTTCACGCCGTTGACGCTGCTCCATGCCCCGCCATATACGGCCCAGCCCTCGAAGTTGTCCTGAAAGTAGATCGTGCTGCCGCTGCTGACCACCGTGCAGCCCGAGGAGTTCGTGGCGCTGCCAACCAGGCCCGCGTTGTCCGTGGCCTTCACGCTGAAATAGTAGGTCGTCCCCACATTCAGGCTCAAGCCGGTCTTGGTGACCGACAGCACGTTGCCCACCGAGGTCCAGCCGACCACGTTGGTGCCGCCGGCCGTGGTGCCGATGGCATACTGGTAGCCGCTGATGCCGCTGATCGAGTCCGTGCTGGCGCTCCAATTGGCCGACAACTGCGTGGTCGAGGTCGTGGTCGAGGTCTCCACGCCGGTGGTGGTTCCGTCGTAGACGGCCGGCGGCGCAGTGGGCGGAGTGGTGTCTACCGTCTGCCCGGGGGAATTCGTGGCGCTGCCGACCAGGCCCGCGTTATCCGTGGCCTTCACGCTGAAATAGTATTTCTGCCCGTTGGTCAGGCTCAAGCCAGTCTTGGTGACCGACAGCACGTTGCCCACCGAGGTCCAGCCGACCACGTTGGTGCCGCCGGCCGTGGTGCCGATGGCATACTGGTAGCCGCTGATGCCGCTAATGGAGTCCGTGCTGGCGCTCCAATTCGCCGACAACTGCGTGGTCAACGTCGTGTAGGGGGTTTCCACGCCGGTGGCGGTTCCGTCGTAGACGGCCGGCGGCGCGGTGGGCGGAGTGGTGTCTACTGTCTGCCCGGGGGAATTCGTAGCGGGGCCTACCGTTCCCACACCGTTGACGGCTTTCACGCTGAAATAGTAGATCTGCCCGTTGGTCAGGCTCAAGCCGGTCTTGGTCACCGTCAGCACATTGCCCAGTGCTGTCCAAGCGACGACATTGGTGCCGCCGGCGGTGGTGCCGATGGCGTACTGGTAGCCGGTAATGCCGCTCTGCGGATCACTGGCCGCGGACCAGTTGGCCGATAACTGCGTGGTCGAGGTCGTGTAGGGGGTTTCCACGCCGGTGGTGGTTCCGTCGTAGACGGCCGGCGGCGCGGTGGGTATGTCGCTGACCACTGTGCAGCCGCTGGAATTGGTGGCGCTGCCGATCAGGCCCGCGTTGTCCGTGGCCTTGACGCTGAAATAGTAGGTCGTCCCCACGGTCAAGCTCAGTCCGGTCTTGGTGACCGACAGCACGTTGCCCACCGAAGTCCAGCCGACCACGTTGGTGCCGCCGGCGGTGGTGCCGATGGCATACTGGTAGCCGCTGATGCCGCTGATCGAGTCCGTGCTGGCGCTCCAATTCGCCGACAACTGCGTGGTCGAGGTCGTGCTTGAGGTTTCCACGCCGGTGGTGGTTCCGTCGTAGACGGCCGGAGGCGCGCTCGGCGGAGTGGTGTCTACCGTCTGCCCGGGGGAATTCGTGGCGCTGCCGACCAGGCCCGCGTTATCCGTGGCCTTCACGCTGAAATAGTATTTCTGCCCGTTGGTCAGGCTCAAGCCGGTCGCGGTGACCGACAGCACATTGCCCACCGAGGTCCAGCCGACCACGTTGGTACCGCCGGCCGTGGTGCCGATGGCATACTGGTAGCCGCTGATGCCGCTGATCGAGTCCGTGCTGGCGCTCCAATTCGCCGACAACTGTGTGGTCGAGGTGGTGTAGGAGGTTTCCACGCCGGTGGTGGTTCCGTCGTAGACGGCCGGAGGCGCGCTCGGCGGAGTGGTGTCTACCGTCTGCCCGGGGGAATTCGTGGCGCTGCCGACCAGGCCCGCATTATCCGTGGCCTTCACGCTGAAATAGTATTTCTGCCCGTTGGTCAGGCTCAAGCCCGTCTTGGTGACCGACAGCACATTGCCCACCGAGGTCCAGCCGACCACGTCGGTGCCGCCCGCGGTGGTGCCGATGGCGTACTGGTAGCCGCTGATGCCGCTGATCGAGTCCGTGCTGGCGCCTCCAATTCGCCGACAACTGCGTGGTCAACGTCGTGTAGGAGGTTTCCACGCCGGTGATGGTTCCGTCGTAGACGGCCGGCGGCGCGCTCGGCGGAGTGGTGTCTACCGTCTGCCCGGGGGAATTCGTGGCGCTGCCGACCAGGCCCGCATTATCCGTGGCCTTCACGCTGAAATAGTATTTCTGCCCGTTGGTCAGGCTCAAGCCGGTCTTGGTCACCGTCAGCACGTTGCCCACCGAGGTCCAGCCGACCACGTTGGTGCCGCCCGCGGTGGTGCCGATGGCGTACTGGTAGCCGCTGATGCCGCTGATCGAGTCCGTGCTGGCGCTCCAATTCGCCGACAACTGCGTGGTCGACGTCGTGTAGGAGGTTTCCACGCCGGTGATGGTTCCGTCGTAGACGGCCGGAGGGGCGCTCGGCGGAGTGGTGTCTACCGTCTGCCCGGGGGAATTCGTGGCGGGGCCTACCGTTCCCACGCCGTTGACGGCTTCCACACTGAAATAGTAGATCTGCCCGTTGGTCAGGCTCAAGCCGGTCTTGGTCACCGTCAGCACGTTGCCCAGAGACGTCCAACCGACGACATTGGTGCCGCCCGCGGTGGTGCCGATGGCATACTGGTAGCCGCTGATGGCGCACTGCGGATCGCTGGACGCGGACCAGTTCGCCGACAACTGCGTACTCGACGTCGCGTAGGGGGTTTCCACGCCGGTGGTGGTTCCGTCGTAGACGGCCGGAGGCGCGGTGGGCACGCCCGTGTAGTTGATCGTCACGGTTTGCTTCGACAAAGTCCCGACGGTGCAGCTGATCTGGCTGAGATTCGCCGTCGTCGTGCCGCCGGTAAAGGTGAAGGTGAAACTCCGGCTATCGCCAGGCGCCAGGGAATCGAACAGCTCGTTGGCCGGCCACGGCGAGGGGCTCCCGATCGGAGTCAGGAACACGAAGCCGTCCTGCCAGGCCGTTGATTGGTTCGTCACCGTCACCGTAATGCTCGTGCTGCTGTTGGTGACGTAGGATAGGGAAATGGCCGTGTTGACCGCCGACAATCCGCTTACGGCCGTGTTCAGCGTGCTATAGTTGGCCGAGGCGACCACGAGGAACACCGGCCGCTCGCCCGCGATGCTGAAGGTGGACGAAGTGGACCCCGTGACGGCGAGCGCATTGCCCATCGTGTCGTAAACCGCGAGTTCGCTGGTGGGAATGGCCAAGGTCAGTTGGGCCGGTCCGCTGGTGCTCCAGAGAACGCAAACCCCGTTGGCGCCGTTCAACAGGTGGGCGTAGATCGTGGTGCCGGCAGGCTGGTAGGAGGTCTGCCAAGTCAACCCTTCGATGAACGAGGCGGTCGCGTTGAGCGCCATCATCCGTGGGCGAGGCGTGTAGTTTTCATAGTACGTGCCCAAACCGTACCCCGCGCTCGAGTCGGCCGCGAACCAGAAGTACTTGGCAACGCCCAACGACTTGGCCGTCACCACGTTGCGGATGTAGAGCGAGGCGATGTCGGCCTCCGAAACCGTCGGAAAGAGATAGCCGTCGCCGTCGCCGAAGATGCCCACCTCCGTATCCCAGATCGGCATGGTGCTGGGACACCCGCCGTTGGTCATTGTGGTGCGGACCGCCGAAATGCGCGCCGGCTGGTCAGTTTCCGGCCGCATCACCTGGCTGTAGGGATGCTCGCTGACTTGGTCCATCTGGCCCGCCACGCCCTGGGAGAGCACGCTGGCAATGAACGAGGTGTCGGGGCAGCCGGCGAACGCCACGACATCGGCGTTCGCATCGTAGGTGCGTATGTAGGGGCGAGTGTCGTTCAACAGCGTAGCGTACTGTGACGCCGTCAGGGGGGTGGGATAGGCGTACTCGGGCTCATTCCACAACTCGTAGTTGGGAATGTTGCCGCAGTAGTGCTGCGCCACCTTGCCCACGAACACCTCCCACTCCGACAGCTCGCTCGTGTAAGGATACTGCGAGTAGCTGCCCGAGGTGACCGGGCCCGCCCAGGACTCCTCGTAATCCCAATAGTAGCGCTGCACATTGGGCATGACCTTCATGCCGTCGCCGTTGATGGCGTTGTACTGGCGGTCGTACTCGGTGAAGCTGAAGGTCCCTTGGGTGGCCTCGCACATGCCCCAGCCCCACCAGACCCGGACATCCTTCACGCCGCACTGCGCCATCACCGACGCGTTCTCGGTCGCATGAGCGCCCGGCTCCGTTTCGAAATGGACGTTCATGCCAAAGATGGAAGTCGAGGCCGTGCCCACGTTCTGGAGGTTGATGCCCACCGCGTACTTGTACTGGGCGAGTTGCTGCCAGGTTTGTCCTCCCGAGGTCAGTTGGAAGCCGAGCCGGAACGCCCCGCGCAGGTTCGTGCCCAGTTGATACGTGGCGGTGGTGAGACTGTTGGCGTTGAGGTTGAAGGTGCCGACGGTCACCGGCGTCAAGGCGTTGTTCTGCCAGTCGAAGGGCGTGGCGACGACGGTGACGCTGTGGGCCACGGTGTCGGTGTTGACCATATTCAGCGTAATGCCGGTCGTCGTGCCCGAGGTGTAGGCGTACCAGCCGCCGGTCGGAATCGTCGCCGGCCCCACGCTGATCATGTCCTGGAGCACCAGGGGCTGCGTCGAACTGCCGTATTGCAGACACACGTTGTCCACGTAAAACTGATTGCCCGACTGGTAAGGCAAAGAAATGCACAACGAGTTACAGTTGGCGGGAACCGTAAACGTCTGGACGGCCTGGGACCACGAGGTGGTCACCGTCGGATAAATCGGGAACGGGGAGATGGCTGTCAACGATTGGGGCCCGATGGCGTAGATGTCCATGTGCGGCCAGATCGTAGCATTGGCCTTTAAGTAGGCGCTAAAGGTGTACGTGCCGCCCGGAATGACGGGGATCGGGCGCGAGAGCAGTTCGCCGTCCGGGTTCGAAAGTCCGCCCGGCAGCGTAACACCCGTCTGCATCGCCGCGCAGCGCAGCCCATGCTCGACGCCGGCGGTGGTAGTCTCCCAAACGAGGTTGGCGTCTCCCTCAACGTTCAAACGCCAACCGAGCAAACCTTGCTCGAAGTCGCCGTTGGGCACCAGATTGGCGACGGTTGACGGCGGAGGCGGCAGCGGCGTGAAGTGCCGGGCGACATTCGAGATGCGCAGCATGTCGATGCTGCCGCTGACATTGTTCGCCGGGACCCAATCGTCTTCGCCAAGCCAGAGCGGATAGGTCCCCTGCCCCAACAGCCCGGTGGTCAGCCCAAAAATCTGCTGCTTCACGTCGATGGCGCCGTTCACGTAAATCGCGATGGTGCCCGTCGTGCTGCTGTCTTGTTCGTACGTGATGGCTAAATGGGTCCAACACCCAATGGACACCGGCAGGGTTCCGGTGACGGAATACCAAGCGCCGTCCACATAGAAGGAGGCCTCGACATGGCCGCCGCTGAAAGACAGCAAGTAATCGTCGTTTTTACAGATGAGGGAGCCCGACGCGGTTGTCAGATTGGCCCAGCACTCGACGGTAATGGCCGACGCGGGTTTCAACGAGGGATCGTCGGGGATCGACACGTAGCCGCCGTTGAAATTCACGGCGTAATACTCCTGTCCGGCGACCCAGGTGCACGTGCCATTCAACGTGCCCGACGGCCCGCCGGAAACCGCGTTGGCCGTGGTCGTGCCCGAGCCCTCCTTGAAGAGGAACAATGCCGTGGTACTGGAATCGACGCTCGTCGCGACTTGCGGCGCCAGCGGAGCGAACGAGCGCGCGACGTTCGAAATGCGGAACGCATCAATCTTGCAATCCACTTCGCTGCCGCCCTGCGGCGACCAACTGTCCTGGCCGAGCCAAATGGAGTACGTGCCTTGGTTGAGGTCGCCGGTCGTCAGCCCCGTGAATTGCAGCGAGGTGTCGAGCGTGCCGTTGATGTACAGGGCGGCGGTCCCGGCCGTGGAACTGTTTCGGTTATACGTGAAAGCCAAGTGGGTCCACTGACCGGTCGGCACCGGCAGCGTTCCCGTGATGGTGCGCCACGCGCCGTCAATGTAGAATTCGGCCGACAGCGTCGTGCCGAGGTTAAGGAGCCAGCACATGTTCTTGCAGACGAGCGTGCCGGAAGACCGTTCCAGCTTGACCCACATTTCCACCGTCAGCGCCGTGGCCGGACGGAGGGCGGCGTTATCGGCGATTGTGATGTAGCCGGGATCGGTAGCCACGGCGTAATAGTTGCGTCCCGGAACCCAGGCGGCGTTGTTCAGCGTAGCCGCCGGCATGCCCGACACTGAGCAGGCCGACGTGGTGCCGGTACCCTCCTCGAATAACCAGAGACCGGCGGTGTTGCCATCGACGGTCATCGACCACTGGACCGCTTGGGTTTGGGCAGCGGCCCTTTCAGAAAGCACCGTTCCCACGAGCACGAGTGTGCACCAACAAAGACAAGTCCATCGCGTCGCCCTCATGGCCGCTCTCCTTAGAAAAAAGGGGTTGTCGTGACTACCTCCTCTGCCCCCCTGTTCCAAACGTCCACAAGTTCTATGGTTTTACTCTTTTGCCAAAAAATTGCATACGCCTTTTCCGAAAAATTGCACTGAGAAACCAGGATTTCACTGACGTCGATTCCCGGCTGGCGATCGGCGCGCTCGTCAATGTCTTCCCAGCCGCCCCAGATTGCCATCTCCAAACGTGGAATACCTGCCGAGGAAGATAATGCTTACCCCGGACGCTCACATCTTGGGGAGCAGGCTACCGCCGCGAGATCGTGACGGTTGGTCTAAGCCGCCGAGCCAATGGGGTCGAAACGGACACGCAGCTTGTATTGACATAATGGGTGGTGCGCAATAGATTTCGGCCGTGCCAAGACGAGCGAGAGTATGGCCTGGCGGGATGGTATTTCACGTTCTGAACCAGAGCAATGGTCGGCGGACAGTGGATAGTAACCGTCCCTATGGCGACGAGGCTTGGCAGGAAGAGCAAGCCACGCGATTAGAGTTGCTGCACACGCGGCGTGGCGAAGCGCGCCCGAAGGCGATCAGGCCCAAACCCTAGCTGCGTCCCGGTTTCGATTCGCGTCCATCCCGATTGCCGACGCCATCGGCACGGCCCTGCTCAACCGGATCGAAACGCTATTCCCAACGGCCCCTCACCTTCCCCACTGACACAGCGGGAGCCGTCGCTTAATCGTCAAGGTAATAGTCCTCGATAGTCCACCCATAGGCAGTTTCAGCGATCATCGTAAGAGTTAGCAACATTTGCGGCACGGTAGGGTTCCGACCGAGCACGCCGTAACCAACGAGGCTACCGAGTAGTAGCCAACCCAAAAGGGCCGTAAAGAAAACCAATGCGTAATGCGGAGAGTACAGATATAGAGCTACACAGATCGCCAACAGCCCCAGTACGACGCCTGGATGAGTCGGCCGTGCACCGATGGTGATCCGTCGGCTTGGGAAGAGCACATAAAACTCAGAGCCACTCGCCCAGGCAAGAAGAACAATGGCGAGGCATGCGGCGAAAAGGCCATACAAGATCAAGGCCATGCGAAGCGGCATACGAGTCCTCTGGTGGCTCGTGACACGTTCAGTCGTCAACTACGCTGCTCTTCCATAACCACCGTCTTACCATCGGCTTCGCTGGTAATTGCAATTGCCAGGTATACCACCGCTTCGGCGCCCGTGCCATTGGCGCTTTGAAACCGGCCACCGCGAGGCGTTTCAAAACCAGCCCGTTGGGTTCATGCTTGGTAATATAGCGGGGCTTTGATCCGCCGAGAAGTGGCTGTTACTCCACAGGCTGGTTATTCTGTTACAGGCCTTACTCACCCCAACGCTTCATTCTGCGCGGGCATGATGGAGACTTTGAGTCGTGTCGAAACGCCCGCCGGCCTGGGCGTCAGGTATGCGACCGATCGACAATCCGTCTTTCTTAACGCCTGACGAGCGTCGCTCCCAGGTAACCGCCATTCTGGCCGGCGGGGTCCTGGCAATAAAGAACATCTTCTCCACGGCGGTTGCCAGCATACAATTCCATCGTGATCTTGTGGAAACTTCACTTTTGCGAGCCGGAACATCGGCTGCGATTGAGAACCATTTGAGGAGATCGATCGTGGACCAGGATATGTGCCTTGCTCCGTCGCCGTTCGCGTACGCCCTGAGCTTCAAAGTCCAACTGCAAGGAGAGCCAAGTCATGTCACATCACCTCGACTCGCCCATCGCTCGGCAAGACATCCGCCTCGACATTACGGACCTCTACGTATTCCGCGGTGAAGTGGGCACCGCGTTTGTGATCAATGTGTGTCACTCCATTTTCGGCCCCATTTCCGCGCCCGGGTACCATCCGGAAGGAATGTACGAGTTCAAAGTAGATCTCAACGGTGATGCGGTCGAAGATATCGCCTACCGCATTACGTTCAAGGAGCGCGACGAGCGCGGAACGCAAAATTACGTCGTACGGCGCCTTCGGGGAGTGGATGCGGCCGATCCCGATGCAGCCGGTACAGTGGTTGCGACAGGCGAAACGGGCGAGATCGTCACCACGGCAACAGGCCTACGCGTCTGGGCCGGTAAGGCGGGTGACCCATTTTGGATCGAGCCTGATGTGCTGCACGCCGTTGGCCACGCGTTCCAGGACGGCACGTCCATCGATCTGTCCGAATGGGATCCGAGTCGCGCTAAGAACCTGTTTGCCGGCCACACGGTGTATTCGATCGTGCTGGAGGTTCCGGATCGGGAGTTGCTTGCCGGTGCAGGCAACAAGCGTCGAATCGGGGTGTGGGCTGTTGCGACGCTCGCCACCGACGCAGGAGGATGGCGTTCGATCAATCGTGTGGGCCTTCCGATGATCCATCCGCTGTTCACACAGTACAACGAAGATCTCGGCAATCGTCTGAACGCCGGGCGTCCGTCCGATGACTTCACCACTCACGGAGCGACCATCGCCAAGGTAGTCGCCGGCGTTGTTTCCGCTAACGGAACTGTCCAGGACCCTGCGGCATACGGGGAGAAAGTTGCCCACCGGTTCTGCCCCAACATCCTCCCTTACGAGGTCGGCACACCCGCCGTGTTCGGCTTCGCAGATTGGAACGGTCGCTCCCTGACAGACAACGCGCCGGATGTCATGTTCTCTATAGCGGCAAACACGCCCGTTCGTCTCGGAATCGGCAGGGACTCGGTCACCGCGAAGCCGTCAACAACATTCCCCTATGTTCCGGCCGTCAACTGAGAGCCGGCCGTGTGGACGATCACGCCGATACACCGCGGATAGGAAATCTTGCGGCTAATCCTGGTCGGCATCTTGCCCGTTGGCATTCACCAGTGGGGCGTCAACCAAATGCTCGGCAACAAACCAGACTTGCGCCTCGTTCGTGCGAATCACGTTACTGACCAACAGGTCGTTCGTGCCGTCGTCGCCTTCTTCGGCGGCATTTCGGGCCATCTTGCGAGCTTCGACCAGCAAGAGTTCGTGCGCCTCAAGCAGTCGCGAAATCTGCACGGGCACTTCCTCGCGGCCCTTGGGGGGCCTGGGAATCTGGGTAGCTTCGGCCACGTCGGCGGCCGTCGCAATGCTAATCCCGCCTAGCATCATGATCCGCTCGGCGATTTGATCCACCAACTCGCTCTGTTCGCCGAAATGCTTGTCGAACAAAAGGTGAAGTTGGTAAAACGTAGGACCGGACACCTGCCAGTGGTGCTTCTTGTAGAGATCGCGAAGCGTCATGGTGTCCGCGAGTATCTGATTCAAGTTGTTGACACTCTCACGCCGCGTCTCTTCGCTCAAGCCGATCGGAATAGCCACCATTGTTCCAAAACGCTGAATCTCTTCGGCATGTTGGCCAGTCCGCGGCACGGCGTTACGACGACTTTTCGTAGGTAGGGAAGTTTGCATCTTTCGACTCCATGAAAAAGGAATGGCTTGGGCAACGGCTGTGCCCGAGGCCAAATTGCAGCCCTGGCCCAAGTCTTTTCCGAACCTGAACGGCCTCATTTTCCGCTACGGCGCCGAACTACCATCTGCTGCAAGAAGTTTTTGCGCCAGAACGGAAAGTCAAGCGATCGGGTCTTGCCGAACATTGGATGCAGAACCCTTGATGAATCTCGCTATTTCGCGCCGCCCAGTTAATCGACATCTTGCCGAACTCGCCTTGGATTCCTGCTTTAACGCGAGGTCGCGAGTCAACAGCGGTGATCGGACAATCGCTGTCAGAATTAACACACGAAGTACGAAGGCCGGCGACATCTTTCTTCATCGGCGGGCCAAAGCCAACGCCGGGCCAACGAGGGTAGGGAAATCCCCGGTGATTTCTATACGTGTTGCCCAGATGGCCGATGGCCGGTGCACGTCTAGTATTCATCGTGTGATGTTGAACGAGCATTGCTCGGAGACGTTCTCAATTGGTCCAGCACGAAATTGACGAAAAGAGGAGAAGCAAATCGTGGCTCAATTCACTGAGGCAACACTGGGCGGAAAGCACGGTATCGAGGTGCTCCACGACCCGCAGTTCAACAAATCCACGGCCTTCACCGAAGCGGAGCGCGAGGAGTTGGGCCTGACCGGGCTCCTGCCCTCGGGCATTGACACTGAAGAGACACAGGTTCAGCGGGTCATGCAACAGTTGCAGGCGAAACCGACGGACCTGGAGCGATACATCTATCTCATCGGGCTGGCGGACACAAACGAGACGCTGTTCTACAAAGTGCTGATGTCCGACCCGGTGCGGTTCTTGCCGATTGTGTATGACCCCACCGTCGCCGAAGCCTGTCTGAAATTCGGGCACATCTTCCGTCGCCCGCGCGGCATGTACCTCTCCCTCGCACACAAGGGCCGAGTTCGCGAGGTTCTACGGAACTGGCCCGTCGAAGACGTGCGCGTTATCTGCGCGACATCCGGCGGGCGAATTCTCGGGCTGGGCGACTTCGGCGCGAATGGCATGGGCATCCCCATCGGCAAGCTGCAACTCTACACCGCATGCGCCGCCGTGCCGCCCGATTATCTGCTGCCGGTGCACATCGATGTCGGCACCAACAACCGAGAGTTGTTGAGCGATCGGCTTTATCTGGGCCTGCGCAACTGCGCGTCACGACAGCCGAATTAGACGAGTTCGTCGAGGAATTCGTGGAGGCGGTCCAAGATGTCTTCCCGGACTGCTGTATCCACTTCGAGGACTGGGCCGGAGTGGACGCCATGAGGCTGTTGGCGCGATACCGAGACCGCGTGTGCTGTTATAACGACGACATTCAGGGCACGGCCGGCGTGGCGCTGGCCGGACTCATGAGTGCCTTGCGCGTGACGGGCGGGAAGCTGCGCGACCAGCGCATCCTGTTCTTCGGCGCAGGTTCGGCAGGCGTCGGCATAGCCGACCTGATCGCCTCCGCGATGGCGCTGGAAGGCTTGACCAAAGAGCAGGCGCAGGCGCGCATTTCCTTGTTCGACGTCCGTGGTTTGCTGGAACCGAGCCGCACCGATCTTTACGATTTCCAGAAACCGTATGCCCATCCACACGCGCCGTCGCGCGACTTCGTCGCCCTGATCGAGTCGCTCAAGCCGACCGCGATCATCGGTGTAAGCACCCAGGGGAAGGCGTTCCATCAACGAGTGATCGAGGCGATGGCCCGGCTGAACCAACGGCCCATCATTTTTGCCTACTCGAACCCGACGGATCACGCGGAGTGCTCCGCCGAGGAGGCCTACCGGTGGTCCGACGGGCGGGCGCTGTACGCGGCCGGCGTGCCGTTTCCATCCGTACGGTACGGCGGCAAGACCTTCGTGCCGGGCCAGGGCAACAACCTGTACATCTTCCCGGCGGTGGGGCTGGCGATCGTGGCTACCAAGGCACGGCGTGTGACCGATGAGATGTTCATCGCGGCAGCCAAAGGTGTGGCCGAACAGGTCACTCAGGCCGAGCTCGACTCGGGGCTTCTCTACCCGCCGCAGAGCGACATTCTGCAAACGGAAGTTGCGACAGCGTTGCGGGTAGCCGAGGTCATCTTCGCGCGGGGCCTCGCCGGGGTCGAACAGCCGGCGGACTTGCGGCGATTCATCGCAGACCAACTCTACAAGCCCGAGTACGCAAGTCTCGGGTAAGACCTTACCACATTCACACTCAAGAGGAGCTTTATTATGTCCATCCTTGCACACGACTACCATCAGCCTATCCGCGGGGAAACGGGCGCCTCCATTCTAGGGCCGCGCAACGTGGCCCTCGAAAACGAGAACCCCGATCTGTTGGCTTCGCCCTACACCGACGCCGGCACGATTCCCAATCTCAAGTTTTCATTCGCGACGGCCCGCAATCGCCTTGCCCCGGGCGGCTGGGCGCGGGAAGTAACCATCCGTGAACTGCCGGTGGCCAAGACTCTTGCCGGGGTCAACATGCGTCTGAAACCCGGCGGCATCCGCGAACTGCATTGGCACAAAGAAGCTGAGTGGGCGTACGTGCTCGCCGGCCGTGCCCGAATTACGGCGATCGATGCCCAGGGTCGCAACTTCATCGACGACGTGGGCGTGGGAGATCTATGGAACTTCCCCGCAGGCATCCCGCACTCGATCCAGGGACTCGAGGAAGGTTGCGAGTTCCTGCTGGTATTCGACGACGGCAACTTCTCGGAAAACGAGACGTTCCTCATCTCCGACTGGTTCACGCGTACGCCGCGGGAAGTGCTGGCGAAGAACTTCGGCGTCCCCGCGGCCGCCTTTGCCGACCTTCCGCAGGATATCGAGCACACACGGTGGATCCTGGCGGGGCGCGTGCCCGGCCCGCGGGAGGCCGATACGGTCCGATCGCCGGCCGGGCCCGTGCCGCTCTCGTACAGTTACCGGTTGTCGGCCCAACCGCCGATCCTGGCGGCCGGAGGCCAGGTGCGGATCGTAGACTCCTCGAACTTCCCCGCCGCATCCACCATCGCGGCGGCGCTGGTCGAAATCGATCCGGGCGGCTTGCGCGAGTTGCACTGGCACCCCAACACGGATGAGTGGCAGTATTACATCAGCGGCCGCGGGCGCATGACCGTGTTCGCCTCCGGTGGAAAGGCGCGGACCTTCGACTACCAGGCGGGCGACGTAGGCGACGTGCCATTCGCCATGGGGCACTACGTCGAGAACACGGGCGACGAGCCCTTGCGATTCCTGGAGATGTTCCGCAGTCCTTACTTCGCCGACGTGTCGTTGAATCAGTGGATGGCGCTGACGCCGCCGGAACTCGTTCAGGCCAACCTCAACCTGGACGCGCAGACGATGGCCGCCCTGTCCAAGAACAAGCAGATTATCGTTCGGTCGCCGACGTAGCGCCCCTGGGAGGAGAGTCGAAACTCGGAGCCGCATGACAACGAGCAATCGCCAACGGAACGGCTTTCGCGTCGAAGAAGATTCGCTGGGCAAGGTCGAAGTCCCGGCCAGTCGCCTGTGGGGCGCCCAGACGCAGCGGTCGCACTTGAACTTTCCGATCGGCGTGGAGCGGTACCGCTGGGGTCGGTCCGTGATTCGCGCGCTCGGGAGTCCTCAAGAAGTGCGCCGCCCTGGCCAGCGGAGAGTTGGGCCAGTTGCCGCACGAGAAGGTCGACTTGATCGTGCGGGCCGCGCAAGAGGTGATCGACGGCAAGCTGGACGACGAGTTCCCGCTCGTGGTCTTTCAGACCGGTTCCGGCACCCAGACCAACATGAACGCCAACGAGGTGATCGCCAATCGCGCCATCCAGCTTGCCGGCGGCGTGGTGGGGTCGAAGAAGCCGATCCACCCCAACGACGACGTGAACCACAGCCAGTCGTCCAACGACACCTTCCCGACCGTGATGCACATCGCTACGGTCGAGCAGGTCGAAGACGCTCTGCTGCCCGCGATCGGCGCCCTGCGCGATACTCTGGCCGGCAAATCCGGGGAATTTTCGGGCGTGGTGATGGTGGGCCGGACCCATCTCCAGGACGCGACGCCTTTGACCCTGGGGCAGGTGATTTCGGGCTGGGTGGCGCAGCTCGAGCAGGCCCGGGAAGGAATCCGCCGCAGCCTGCCGGGCGTGTACGCGCTGGCGATTGGGGGAACGGCGGTTGGCACGGGGCTGAACGCCGATCCCCGCTTCGGCGAGTCGGCCGCGCGCAAAATCGCCGAGGAGACGGGAAAGCCGTTCGTCTCGGCCTCGAACAAGTTCGCCGCCCTGTCGGCACACGACGCCATGGTGAGCATGAGCGCGGCGCTGCGCACGCTTGGCGGGAGCCCTCATGAAGATCGCCAACGACGTGCGGTGGTATGCCTGCGGCCCGCGTGCGGGCCTGGCAGAGTTGACGATTCCCGAGAACGAGCCGGGGTCCTCCATCATGCCCGGCAAGATCAACCCCACCCAGTGCGAGGCGCTCACGATGGTGGCCGTACAGGTGTTCGGCAACGATCACGCCGTGGCCTTCGCCGGTTCGCAGGGAAACTTCCAACTCAACGTGTACAAGCCGGTAATTCTGCACAACGTCCTGCAGTCGATCCAACTCTTGGCCGAGGCTGTCCACTCGTTTAACGACCGCTGCGCGGAGGGCATCACACCGAATGAGAAACGCATCCGTGAGCATCTCGACAACTCGCTCATGCTGGTGACGGCGCTCAGCCCGCACATCGGCTATGAGGAGGCGGCCCAAATCTCGCTGAAGGCGTACCGCGAGGACCTCACCCTGCGCGAGGCGGCGCTGAAGTCGGGTTTCCTTACCGCAGCGCAGTTCGACGCCTGGGTGCGGCCAGAGGACATGACGCACCCGCTCGCACGATGAAGGAGATGAGGAGCCGTTTATCGGCGGATGCCACCCAGTGCATGGATCGTTTCGTACATGGTCGTGATGTTTTCGGTGGGGCTAACTGGCTGGAGGTTGTGGCAGGGGGCGCAGATCCAGCGAGCACCGTGGTAGATGTCCAGACTCTCGCGCACCTCGCGAATCACGTCGTCCGGCGTGCCGAACGGCAACGTCTTTTGGTTGTCGATCGATCCGTGAAAGATGATCTGCCGGCCGAAATCGGCCACCAGCCTCTCGCGTTCCATGCCGGGGCATCGCCATTGGATCGGGTTGAGGATTTCAATGCCTACGCGATCGATCAGGTCGGGGAGGAAGACCCTCGCGGCGCCGTCGGTGTGATACATCACGTGGACGCCGAACGACCGCGCCAATTCGGCCATCTTCACCTGATTCGGCAGCAGGAAGCGGCGATACATGGCAAGGCTCATCAGCGGTCCGGTCTGCGAGCCGAGGTCTTCGGCCACATAGGTCGTATCAATCTTGCCGCGGCCGGCCATGAAGATGCGGCGATGATGTTCGTAGTAAAAATCGAAGATGTGGCCGAGGATGGCCTGCGCGATCTCCGGCCGAAGGGCCAGGTCCTCCATGGATGTTTGCAGGCCCCGCAAATAACCGTAGAGCAGAAATGGCTCGTAACAGCCCGCGTGGACAGGCCGGTAACCGTCGTCCTGGTCGAGGGCGCGAGTCACCGCGGCATAATCAAACTCGTCGCACGACGGCCAACGATGCGCGTGGATTTGGGCGACGTTCTCGACGTCGGCCAGTGGATGAACCGCGGGCTCGAGGTACGCCCCCGAGCCGTAGGAGATCGAGCGATAGACGATTCCCCACATGTCGGCCTCGGCAGGCAGTTCCGGCGGCCGCTGCCAGGCGGGCTCAACCATCCGCCGCGCGTCGATATGGAGTTTTCGATAGAACGCCTCGTTGTCGGCGCAGCCCAGGACGTTCCGCAGCCGAACGGTAACCTCGTCGGTCGCCTGGTAGTCGGTGGGAACACGATCGGGCGTTTTCCGATCCAGGAGGGCCAACCAGCGCTGACGAGGCGTCATTTCCACGCGTTCAACCTTCGACGGCAAACTTCGGTTTGGTTGCCTCCCACCTGCCACCGGTGAGGAAACTGCGACGCACAAGGGTTTTACGGTTGCGGTTCATAGACGTCCTCCGTACCGACAAAATACTCCGCCCACCTGCAACTGTCAACCAACGCACACATTGCGGTCTGGTATTGCCACGCGAAACGTGCTAAATTGATCCTACTCGGATGCTGGCGTTCTGTGCGGCACCCGTCGCGATCGGAGGGCACCGATATGAGCTTCACGAACTGGGTGAAGAGTCTTCTTTCGCGTCGCGGAAAGGCGCTCTCGCTGTACCGAAGCGGAATGGCAAAGGCGAACACGCGCGACTACGACGGCGCCATCGCCGACTATTCAGCCGCAATTCTGGTGCCCAATATCCCGACCGACGTGAAGGGAATGGTGCTCTATAATCGGCGCCTGCGTATTCTGCGATTCACGAAGACGCAAGAGCGGCCGAGGACCTCGCCGCCGTGCTGGCGATGCCGGGATTGCCCGCGGACATCAGAAGTCACGCCCAAGAACGGCGGGGACGGATCCAGCGGCGCAGCGAAAGCCAGCATCGCCCATGACAACGTCATGGGCCTTACTGTTTTCCCTCCCCCGGTTTTTCCGGGGTGTCGCCGGCGGCGACTTTCTCGCGGAGTTGGGCGAGAAACTTGCGGTCTTCCGGCGAAAGCGCGCAGCCCGCGCTCTTCGATCCCCGCGAGGACGTCGAGGGCCTGCTTCCAATAGCCGCGGGCCTCATCGGCCTTGTGCCCCCGCTCGGCAAAGTCGGCCAATTTCCAGTACAACACCCAGAGGTCGCGTTGCCATTGGGCGTTGCTGGGGTCCATGGCCGCCAGTTTCTTTCGGATTGCCAGGCAGTCGCCGTAGTACTCCACTGCGATCTCCAGTTTGCCTTGGGCCACCGCCACCTCGCCAAGCTCCAGGTAGGACCAGGCAAGGTTGCTCTGCCACAAGGTGTTGCTGGCATCGGTGGCTGTCAGCTTCTTACGGATTGCCAAACAGTCGCGATCGTCGCGCTCCGCATCCGCCAGCCTGCCTTGGGTCACCGCGACTTTGCCGAGCCGTTCGTAGCACACCGAAAGGTCGTTTTGCCACTGCGTATTGCTGGAGTCGGCGACAGCCAATTTCTTGTGGATCGCCACCGCCTCACCGTAGTACTCCGCGGCACCGTCCAGCTTGCCCTGGGGCACCGCGACATCGCCGAGCTTCAGGTAAGACAAGGCAAGATTGCTCTGCCACGACGTATTGCTGGGGTCGGCAGCGGCCAGTTGCTTGCGGATCGCCAGGTCGTCGCCATAGTACCGCGCGGCATCCTCCAGCTTGCCTTGCTTCATCGCCACGTCGCCAAGCCTTTCGAAGGACCACGAGAGGTCGTTCTGCCACAGGGTGTTGCTGGGGTCAGCGGCCGTCAGCTTCTTGCGGATCGCCAGGCCGTCTCCATAGTACCGTGCCGCATCCTCCAGCTTGCCTTGCCTCAGCGCCACGTCGCCAAGCCTTTCGTAAGACACCGAGAGGTCGCGCTGCCACCCGGTGTTGGTGGGGTCGGCGGCTGCCAGGTTCTTGCGGATTACCAAGCTGTCCCTGTGGTACCGCGCACCATCCTCCAGCTTGCCTTGCGCCACCGCCACGTCGCCGAGCCTTTCGTAAGATGTCGAAAGGTCGCGCTGCCATCCGGTGTTGCTGGGATCGGCGGCCGCCAGCTTCTTACGAATCGCCAGGGAGTCGCCGTGGGCGCACGCCGCATCCTCCAGCTTGCCTTGGGCCACTGACACGTCGCCAAGCTCTTCGTAAGAGAATGAAAGGTTGCTCTGCCACAGGGTGTTGCTGGGGTCAGCGGCCGTCAGCTTCTTGCGGATTGCCAAACAGTCGCGATCGTCGCGCTCCGCATCTGCCAGCCTGCCTTGGGTCACCGCGACTTTGCCGAGCCGTTCGTAGCACACCGAAAGCTCGTTCTGCCACCCCGTATTGCTGGGGTCGGCCAGCGCCAATTTCTTTCGGATTGCCAGGCAGTCGCCATAGGCCCGTGCCGCTTCTTCCATTTTTCCTTGGGCCACCGCCACCTCGCCAAGTCTTATGTAGCATACCGAAAGATCGCGTTGCCATGAGGTGTTGCCGGGATCGGCGACTGCCAGCTTCTTTCGGATCGCCACCGCCTTGCCGTGGTACTCCGCGGCACTGTCCAGTTTGCCTTGGGTCACCGCCACCTTGCCAAGCTCGAGGTAGGACCAGGCAAGGTTGCTCTGCCACAAGGTGTTGCTGGGATCGGCGACTGCCAGCTTCTTTCGGATCGCCGCCGCCTTGCCGTGGTACTCCGCGGCACTGTCCAGTTTGCCTTGGGCCGCGGCCACCTCGCCAAGCTCCAGGTAGGACCAGGCAAGATTGCTCTGCCACAGGGTCTTGCTGGGATCGCCGGCTGTCAGCTTCTTTCGGATCGCCGCCGCGTCACCGTAGTACTCCGCCGCGCTCTCTAGCTTGCCTTGGGCCACCGCCACTTTGCCAAGCCGTTCGTAGCACACGGAAAGGTCATTCTGCCACTGAGTGTTGCTGGGGCGAAGAGCTGTCAGCCGTTGCGCAATTGTCAGACTATCGTTGTGGTACTGCGATGCATCCTCCAGCTTGCCGTGCGTCATCGCCACGTCGCCAAGTTTTGTGTAGGACACCCTCACGTCGCGTTGCCGCTCGACGTTGCTCGGGTCCGTGCCCGCCAGCCTCTTTCGAATCGCCAGGCCCTCGCCGAAATACCGCGCTGCGTCGTCCAAGTTGCCCTGTGCCACGGCCACGTCGCCAAGCTTGGTGTACGACACGGAAACGTCGCGCTGCCACTGGGTGTTGTCGGGTTCGGCGGCCGTGGGCGCTGGGCCAGGCGGTCGGCTTCTTCGTAGTCGCCGCGGGCATCGGCCAGCGTGGTGTGCTCGCGGGCCGCGTCACCCTGATCGACGAGGAACGAGAAGCAGGCGTGCAGGGCGTCCGGCCAGTCTGGCTCGGCCGCGAGGATCCGCGTGTACAGGCCCCGGGCCGCGGCCGATTGCCCCTTGGTCGCGTTCAGCGCGGCGGCCTTCAGCAGCGGTTGCAATTGGTCGCGATTCGCCTTGTGGCCGGCCGACGAACGTGCGGCAACCGCCTTCAAAATGTCGGACTGCTGGCTTTCCACGTAGGCGATGGCCTCGTCCACCCCTTGCTCCGTGAGGATGCGGGTCATTTCCTGGAAGACGTTGGTGGCCTCGCCGCGGGCCTCGATCTCGCTAATCGACGTCGTCAACTCCTCGATCCGCTCCAGCCGCGCTTCTGCGCCGCGTCGGCCGCCGCGCACAGCTGCTGCCGTTGCTTCCAATCCTTGGCCTTATCGGCCTCGGCCAATTCGCGGCGATGGGTCTCGGCGGCCGTCTCCAACAGGTGGGCGTGGATCTTCTCCGTGTTGACCTCGCCGGCCTCCCGCAGTTCCTTCCTGGCCTGCTGCACTTCCACCCGGACGTGCTGGACCTCCTCCGTGCCTTGTTCCACCTTGCCATGCAGGAGATGATAGCCCCACCAGACGCCGCCCCCCAAAACCACCAACGCCAGCAGAATGGCGCCCAGCGCCCAACTTAGACGGCGATGCCGCCGTTCCGACCGCCGCCGCAACTCGCCCAATTCGTCGCGCAGCCGCAGGACCACGTTTTGCAGCTCGAGGGGGTTGTCCACCAGGTGCCAAAGGTGATTCTCGCGCTGCAAGCGGGCGAGGTAGTCTTGCTGGAGCTGCCGCCGTTGGGCTTGGTAACCTGCCGGGTCCGTGTGGGCCGGATCGTCGGGAAGGTCAAGCTCGGCGGGCGGCCAGTCGCGCTGGCATTGCTCGCCGGCGACGATCAACCAGGTCTTCTTGCCCTGCCGCCGGGCGTAGAGAAACTCAAACTGAGTGTACGAAACCCGGCCCCACTCCGGATCAACCTCCGGCGGCTCCGCGCCGTAACCCTGGCCCACGATCTGCAACAGCCCCTGGCAGGAATCGATCTCGTGGCAGAGCCACTCGCGCAGCTCGCCGTGGCCGGTGGGAAAGTCGTCCTGCGAAACGGGATCGTAGCCCAGCGTGCGGACGGTGACGGCCACGGCGTTGCGGGCCGTGCGAAGTTCCTGGCTGACGGCGGAAAGAAAAAGCCGCGGGCGGTCCATGACAGGTCAAGGTCTTGCCGGTCTTGACGTCTGGGCAGCACGGCCGGCCGGAAGGCATCCCGCCGCCCCGGAACAATGATCAAGACAACCGTTGCGGAGTCCGTTCCCCAGTCGAGCCCGCCGGCGCCCCTCAGTGGCAGGCCAACCGCTGTGATCTTGGCCCGTGGATTGCCGCTTGTCAAGAGGCACTCAACGCACAACGCAGGCGGGGACGGATCCAGCGGCGCAGCGAAAGCCAGCATCACCCATGACAACGTCATGGGCCTTACTGTTTTCCCTCCCCCGGTCTTTCCGGGGTGTCGCCGGCGGCGACTTTCTCGCGGAGTTGGGCGAGAAACTTGCGGTCTTCCGGCGAAAGGCGCAGCCCGCGCTCTTCGATCCCCGCGAGGACGTCGAGGGCCCGCTTCCAATAGCCGCGGGCCTCATCGGCCTTGTGCCCCCGCTCGGCAACGAAAGCCAGTCTCCAATAGGACACCCATAGGTCTCGCTGCCATTCGGTGTTGCTGGGGTCAGCGGCGGCCAGCTTCTCGCGGATCGCCATGTCATCGCCGTAGTACCGCGCGGCATCCTTCAGCCTGCTTTGCTTCACCGCCACGTCGCCAAGCCTTTTGTAGCACGCCGAGAGGTCGCGCTGCCACTGGGTGTTGCTGGGGTCGGCGCCAGCCAGCTGCTTGCGGATCGCCAGGCCGTCGCCATAGTACCGCGCCGCATCCTCCAGTTTGCCTTGCTTCACCGCCAAGTCGCCAAGCTTGGTGTAGGAGAAGGAGAGGTCGCGATGCCAAAGGGTGTTGCTGGGGTCGGTGGCGGCCAGCTGCTTGCGGATCGCTAGCCCGTCTCCATAGTACCGTGCTGCATCCTCCAGCTTGCCTTGCGCCATCGCCACGTCGCCAAGCCTTTCGTAGGACACCGCGAGGTCGCACTGCCACTGGGTGTTGCCGGGGTCGGCGGCGGCCAGTTGCTTGGCGATCGCCAGATCGTCGCCGTAGCACTGCGCGGCATCCTCCAGCTTGTTTTGCGCCACCGCCACCCTGCCAAGCCTTTCAAAGGACAACGAGAGGTCGCGCTGCCACTGGGTGTTGCTGGGGTCGGCGGCGGCAAGCTGCTTGCGGATCGGCAGGGCGTCTCCATAGTATCGCGCCGCATCTTCCAGCTTGCCTTGCGCCATCGCCACGTCGCCAAGCTTGCTATAGGAGAAGGAGAGGTTACGCTGCCAGCGGGTGTTGCTGGGGTCGGCGGCGGTCAGCTGCTTGCGGATCGCCAAGCCGTCTCCATAGTACCGCACCGCATCCTTCAGCTTGCCTTGCTTCATCACCACGTCGCCAAGCCTCTCGTAGGACACCGAGAGGTCGCTCTGCCACTGGGTGTTGCTGGGGTCGGCGGCGGCCAGCTGCTTGGCGATCGCCAGATAGTCGCCGTAGGACCGTGCCGCATCCTCCAGTTTGCCTTGCGCCACCGCGACGTTGCCAAGCCTTTCGTAGGACCACGAGAGGTTGCTCTGCCACAGGGTGTTGCCGGGGTCGGCGGCACCCAGCTGCTTGCGGATCGCCAGGGCGTCTCCATAGTACCGTGCCGCATCCTCCAGCTTGCCTTGCTTCACCGCTACGTCGCCAAGTCTTTCATAGAACACCGAGAGGTCGTTCTGGCATTGGGTGTTGCTGGGATCGGCGGCGGCCAGCTTCTTGGCGATCGCCAGGCCGTCTCCATAGTGCCGTACCGCATCCTTCAGCTTGCCTTGTTTCATCGCAACGTCGCCGAGCTTGCTGCAGGACACCGAGAGGTCGCGCTGCCACTGGGTGTTGCCGCGGTCGGCGGCCGTGAGGCGCTGGGCCAGGCGGTGGGCTTCCTCGTAGTCGCCGCGGGCGTCGGCCAGCGTGGTGTGCTCGCGGGCCGCGTCACCCTGATCGACGAGAAACCAGGAGCAGGCGTGCAGGGCCTCCGGCCAATCGGGCTCGGCCGCGAGGATCCGCGTGTACAGGCCCCGGGCAGCGGCGGATTGCCCCTTGGTCGCGTTCAGCGCGGCCGCCTTCAGCAGCGGCTGCAATTGGTCGCGATTGGCCGAGGAACGGGCGGCAACCGTCTTCCAAATGTCGGACTGCTGGCTTTCCACGTAGGCGACGGCCTCGTCCACCCCCTGCTCCGCGAGGATGCGGGTCATTTCCTGGAAGACGTTGGTGGCCTCGCCGCGGGCCTCGATCCCGCTAATCGAGGTCGTCAACTCCTCGATTCGCTCCAGCCGCGCCTTCTGCGCCGCGTCGGCCGCTTCGCGCAGCTGCTGCCGTTGCTTCCAATCCTTGGCCTTATCGGCCTCGGCCAACTCACGGCGATGGGTCTCGGTGGCGGTCTCCAACAGGTGGGCGTGAATCTTCTCCGTGTTGACCTCGGTAACCTCCCGCAGTTCCTTCCTGGCCTGCTGCACTTCCGCCCGGACGTGCTGGACCTCCTCCGTGCCCTGTTCCACCTTGCCATGCAGGAGATGATAGCCCCACCAGACGCCCCCGCCCAAAACCACCAACGCCAACAGGATGCGCCAAGAGCCCAACTCAGACGGCGATGCCGCCGTTCCGACCGCCGCCGCAACTCGCCCAACTCGTCGCGCAGCCGCAGAACCACGTTTTGCAGTTCGATGGGGTTGTCCGCCAGATGCCAAAGGTGATTCTCGCGCTGTAAGCGGGCGAGGTAGTCTTGCTGGAGCTGCCGCCGTTGGGCCTGGTAGCCTGCCGGATCCGCGTGAGCCGGATCGTCGGGAAGGTCAAGCTCGGCGGGCGGCCGGTCGCGCTGGCATTGCTCGCCGGCGACGATCAACCAGGTCTTCTTGCCCTGCCGCCGGGCGTAGAGAAACTCGAACTGAGTGTACGAAACCCGGCCCCACTCCGGATCAACCTCCGGCGGCTCCGCGCCGTAACCCTGGCCCACGATCTGCAACAGCCCCTGGCAGGAATCGATCTCGTGGCGGAGCCACTCGCGCAGCTCGCCGTGGCCGGTGGGAAAGTCGTCCTGCGAAACGGGATCGTAGCCCAGCGTGCGGACGGTGGCGGCCACGGCGTTGCGGGCCGTGCGAAGTTCCTGGCTGACGGCGGAAAGAAAAAGCCGCGGGCGGTCCATGGCGAAGCAAGGTCTTGCCGGTCCTGGCGCCTGGGCAGCGCGGCCGGCCGGAAGGCATCCCGCCGCCCCGGAACAATGATCGAGACAACCGCTGCGGAGTCCGTTCCCCTGTCGAGCCCGCCGGCGTCCCTCAGCGGCAGGCCAACCCCCGTGATCTTGGCCCGCGAATTGCCGCTTGTCAAGAGGCGGCCCTGGCCCTCGGCTCCATTATGGATAAGAATAGTTGTCGGAGTTCACCGAAGCGGGGATACTACCGAGATTGTCTAGCAAAGGAGAGGGTTTTCCTGATGCGACGCATATTGAACGCCCTGTGGATTTTCTTCCTCGCCCTGTTTAACCGCGCGGTGGCGGGCCAGGTTGACGATTTGCTCAAGCGCCGCGCGGCGGCGCGGGCCGGGCAGTCGGCGCAACCGGAGGAACCGGCTTCGCCGAAGCCCGCCCCGTCGAAGAAACAATTCCGCAGCGAGGCCGTGACGTTGCTGGCCACGCTGCAACGCGAAGGACGTCTGATCGACTTTCTCAAGGAACCGCTGACAGGCTATGGCGACGCCCAAATCGGCGCCGCTGCCCGAGACGTCCACCGCGAATGCGCCGCCGTGCTGGAGCGGCTCTTCGGGCTGGAGCCAGTGGTTGCCCAGGCGGAAGGCACGGCGATCGACCTGCCCACCGGCTACGACGCCGGCCGTTTCCGCCTGACCGGCAACGTGACGGGACAATCGCCGTTCCGCGGCCGGCTGGTGCATCCCGGCTGGCAAGCCACCCGTTGCGAGTTGCCGGCATGGTCCGGCGGGGAAGATCGCCGCGCTGATCGTCGCCCCGGCCGAAGTGGAATTGCCCGGCTAACGGAGGTTGGTCGGGAGAAGGGAGATTTTCAAGGCACGTTCCGAGAGAGGTTGATCGTGGCTGCAAACTACGTGGTGGGCATCGACCTGGGCACGACCAACAGCGTGCTGGCCTATGCGCCGCTGGAGGCCGAGCCGAGCCGCGGATCGAGGTGCTGCCGATTCCGCAACTGGTGGCCGCCGGGTACGATCGAATCGCGGACCATGCTGCCGTCGTTTCTCTACTTGGCCAGCCGAGCGCGAGACGGCGCGGCGGCGCTTCGATCTGCCTTGGGCCGAAGGGAGCGCGACTTCGCCGTCGGCGAGTTCGCCCGGCGGCAGGGGGCCGAGGTGCCGCGAGCGGACCGTAGGGGCGGCCAAGTCGTGGCTGGCCCACAGCCGCGTGGACCGCCGCCAGCCGATTCTGCCGTGGGATGCGCCGGCGGAGGTGCCGAAGGTCTCGCCGGTCGACCGCCTCGCAGCGCTACTCTGGAGCACCTGGTCGGCGGCCTGGGAAGCGGCGTTTCCCGATGCCCCGGTCGCCGAGCAGATGGTCGTGCTCACCGTGCCGGCGTCGTTCGACGCCAGCGCCCGGGAGCTGACCCGCGAGGCGGCCCTGGCCGCCGGACTGCCGGAGGACCTCGTGCTGCTGGAAGAGCCGCAGGCGGCCGTCTATGCCTGGCTGGCCGACGTCGGCCAGCGCTGGCGGCAAAGACTCAAGCTGGGCGACAAGCTGCTGGTCTGCGACGTCGGCGGCGGCACCACCGACCTGACGCTGGTCGGCGTCGGCCGAGGAGAACGGCGAACTGGTGCTGCGAGCGGCTGGCCGTGGGCAATCACCTGCTGGTCGGCGGCGACAACATGGACCTGGCCCTGGCCCATCACGTGGCCGGCAAGTTCGCCGAGAAGGGCGTGAAGCTCGACCCCTGGCAGTCGGTCGCCCTCTGGCATTCCTGCCGCGCGGCCAAGGAGACGCTGCTTTCGGCCGGCGGCGCCGCGAGATCCACCCGATCGCGGTTCTCGGCCGCGGCAGCCGGCTGATCGGCGGCACGGTTTCGGTCGAAGTCGATCGCCAAAGCGTCGGCCGAGCTGTTGCTGGACGGTTTCTTCCCGCGCTGCCGCGGCGAGCGAGCGGCCGCGCGGCGCCGCGGCCTCCGGGTTTCCGCGAGTTGGGGCTGCCGTTCGAGGCCGATACGGCCATCACGCGGCATCTGGCCGCCTTTCTCCATTCGCACGGCCGGCAGCGGCGGCGAGCCGGTGCGTCCAACCGACGACGTGCTTTTCAACGGCGGCGTGTTCAAGGCCGACGTCCTGCGAGAGCGGCTCTTGGAGGTGCTGGGCGAGCTGGTTTCCCGGCAGCGCCGCCGCCGCGAGATGCTCGAAGGCCGGCACGATCTGGACCATGCCGTCGCCCGCGGCGCGGCCTACTACGGCTGGGCCAAGCAGACGCGGCGGAGTGCGGATTCGCGGCGGCACGGCCCGGGCGTATTACGTGGGCATCGAGACGGCCGGGCTGGCCGTGCCCGGCGCGCCGCGGCCGCTGCGGGCGCTGTGCGTCGTGCCCATCGGCATGGAGGAGGGCGACAGAGGCCGACGTCCCTTCGGACGAGATCGGCCTGGTGGTCGGCCAGCCGGCCCAGTTCCGCTTCTTCAGCTCGTCGGTCCGCAAGCAGGACCGGCCCGGCGACGTCCTGGACTCCTGGACGCGACGACGAGTTGGAAGAGACCGACTCGCTGGAGACGACGCTGCCGGCGGCCGAAGGCGATCGAGGAAGGCTACGTGCCGGTCCGCTTCCAATCGCGGGTGACCGAGCTGGGCATGCTGGAACTGTGGTGCGTCGGCACGAAGCACCCGGCCGCTGGAAGCTGGAATTCAGCGTCCGAAAGGATGCGGAGGGGTAGAGTGCCGGCAAACTCGTCTTCCGACGCAACGCCCAGCCGCTACGTGGTGGGCATCGATCTGGGCACCACGAACTCGGCGGCGACCTTCGTCGATACGGCCGAGTCGCCGTGGAAGGTGCGCACGTTTGCGGTGCCGCAGTTGGTTGCGCCGGGACAGGTCGAAGCCCGCGAGACTCTGCCCTCGTGCCATTACCAACCCGCGCCGGGCGAACTGGCCCCCGGCGCGCTGCGGCTGCCCTGGAGCAGCGTGGAGCCGGACTACGCGGTCGGCTTCTTCGCCCGTGATCATGGGGCGTTGGTTCCGGGCAGGCTGATCGTCTCGGCTAAATCCTGGCTTTGCCATTCGGGCGTCGATCGGACCGCGCCCTTGTTGCCCTGGCACGGCGCCCCGGACGCCGAGCGATTGTCGCCCGTCGAGGCCAGCGCGCCGATACCTGGGCAAGTGCGCGACGCGTGGGACACCCGCTTCGCCGACCATCCGCTGGCCGCGCAGGACGTGATCGTCACCCTGCCGGCCTCGTTCGACGAGATTGCCCGCGAGTTGACCGTGAAGGCCGCCGCCGAGGCCGGTTTGCCGCGGGTCGTGCTGATCGAGGAACCACAAGCGGCCTTTTATGCCTGGATCTACGCCCATGCCGACGACTGGCAACGGCAGGTCGCGGCGGGCCAGAAGATCCTCGTCTGCGACATCGGCGGCGGAACCTCCGACTTCACGCTCATCCGCGTGCGGAGCGAAAGCGGCGGCCGCGTCCGCTTCCATCGCGTGGCCGTCGGCGAGCACCTGATCCTCGGCGGCGACAACCTGGATTTGGCCCTGGCCCACCACGTTGAAGAACGTCTGGGCGGCCAGGGCAAGCTCGATCCGCGCCAATGGGCCGTGCTCGTGCGGATCGCGCAGAAGGTCAAGGAATCGCTGCTGGGCAATGATGCCCCCGAGCGGCTCACGGTCAACCTGCCCGGCGCCGGCGTGAAAGCTGATCGGCGGCGGCTTGCGGCTCGAAGTGACCCGCGATGAAGTTCGCGGCTTGTTGCTGGACGGTTTCTTTCCGCGGGTCGGGCTGGACGACAAGCCCGCGGGCCGGCGCTCCGGCTTCCAGGAGTTCGGGCTTCCCTATGCTCCCGACCCGGCGGTGACCCGCTATCTGGCGGCCTTCCTCTCGGCCCATCGGCACGTGGCCATCGACGAGAGCGAGCCGCGTGGACCACGATCCGGCCCGGCCCGACATCGTGCTCTTCAACGGCGGGCTTGTTCGAGTCGCGGGCGATCCAAGAGCGGCTGCTGGAGGTCTTGACCGGCTGGTTCCGCAAGGACGATCCCCAATGGAGCCCGGCGATCCTCGACAACGACCGGCTCGATCTGGCCGTCGCCCGCGGGGCCGCCTACTATGGAATGGTCCGCCGCGGCCAGGGCGAGCGGATCGCGGCGGGGCTGCCGCGGACCTACTACATCGGCGTCGAGAGCCAGCCACCCGCGGCCGTCTGCCTCATGCCGGCGGGCGTCGAGCCGGGACAGGATGTCGATCTCGGCGTCGCGGCCGTTCGATCTGTTGATCTCCGAGCCGGTTGAGTTTCCCTTGCTCGTTTCGAGCACGCGGTTGGTTGACAAGCCGGGCGAACTGGTCGTTGTTGACCGCGAGCAGATGACGCCCTTGCCGCCGATGCGCACGGTGCTCCGCACGCGGAAGAAAGGCGAGTCGGGCACGATCGCCGTGAACCTTCATGCCCGGCTGACGGAAATCGGCACCTTGGACCTTTGGTGCAGCGAGGTGGAAGGCCGCCGCAGTTGGCGGCTAGTGTTCGATGTTCGCTCGGCCACGCAAACCGACATTGCCGCGCGAGAAACGGCCGGCGAGCGGGAGGGACTGCTGGACGAAGCGGTTTGGCAAGAGATCCGGCGGCTGATCGACGCCACCTTCGGCCCGGAGGGTCGCGAGAAGCCGGAAGGGCTGATCAAGCGGCTCACTCAGGTAGTCGGCAGCAGCCGAAGCCAATGGCCCAGTTCGCTGTTGCGGCGGACACGGGAGGCGCTCGTGGAAGTCGAGCCCGGGCGGCGCCGCAGCCCGGTGCATGAGGCCCGCTGGCTGAACTTGCTGGGCTTCGGCCTGCGGCCGGGTTACGGCCTGGCGGTTGACGACTGGCGCGTGGCCGAAACCTGGCGGCTCTTGCAGGGCAACCTCGTCCACGCGGCCGGAATGTGCCGCGCCGAATGGTGGATCCTCTGGCGGCGGATCGCCGGCGGACTCGCCGCCGGACAACAGCAGGCGCTGGCCGATCCGCTCTTGGGCCCCCTGCGGGCCCTGCATCATCAATTGACCACCGGACGCGGGCGGGGCGGAGACTTCAGCGCCGATTCACACGAAGCGGCCGAAATCTTCCGCCTGCTGGGCTCGCTCGAACTCCTCAGCGCGGCGGCCAAGATGGAATTGGGCTCGATGCTCTTGGACGTGATGCCGAAGCGAAAGATGCAGACGCTGCGGCCGGCAATCGCCTGGGCCATCGGCCGGCTGGGGGCCCGCTGCCCGCTTTACGGCCCGTTGAATACGGTCGTGCCCGCCGACACCCTTGTCGTCTGGATCAAGAAGTTCATCGAAATCGACCTTGACGACCCGATGGCCGATCTGGCGGTGATGCAGATGTCGCGGCGGACGGGCGACCGCTATCGCGATCTGCCCGACAAGATTCGCGACCATGCGGCCGCCTGGCTGAGCCGGCGCGGTGCGCCGCCCACCTGGTCGCGCTCGTGCGCGAAGGCGGCGAGCTCAGCACCGAAGAGGAGGGGCTCGTCTTCGGCGAATCGCTCCCCAAAGGCCTCAGGCTTCTCGCGCTGGCGGTTTGAACAGAGAGCGGTGATTATTCGTCATCCAACTCCGAAACAAACATGCGAAACTTGCCGGCGGCCGTGCGGGGGATGTCATCGACCAGGTCCAACCGGCAGCGGAAATCGTCGCCCACGCAGGTCGTGAGGACCTCCATGATCTGCTCCTCGGTGCGGGCGTCGAATCCCCGGTCCGGCACGACGCGGGCCACGAGCATGCCCTGCTCTCGTTGAATCACCTGGTAGTACTTTATCTCGGCCAGATCAAAGGCATGGCCGACCCCGGTGGCGGGGATTTTCCGGCCGCTGTCGCCGGTGAAGACCGCACCGATGCGTCCTACCACGCGCTCAAAGGTCGGCAGCCCGCGCCCGCACGGACAAGCCCGGCTTGAATTGACGGCGGCGTCGCCCATGGCGTAGCGGATGAAGGGCATGGCCTGCCGCGTGAGGTCGGTCACCACCACCTCCCCCTCCTCCCCCGCCGCCACGCGCTGCCCGTCTTTGAGCAGCTCGACGAAAACGTTCTCGGCGTTGGCGTGGTAGAGACCGCCCTGCTCGCACTGGGCCATGAAACTCATGTCTTCGCCGCCGTACTCGTCGAACACTTTCGTTGAGAAGGCTCTTTCGATGCGGCAGCGGTAGTTCGGCGTCAGGTTCTCGGCCGTGGTCAGCACGGACTTCAGCTTCAGTGCGACCCCGCGTTCCAAGGCGAAATTGGCCAGGCACGCGACCGCCGAGGCGTAGCCCAGGATGATCCGCGGACGAAAGGCCGCGATCTGATCGAGATGCTCGGGAACGAGCGCCGTGCGCGAAGAATTTCCGCCCCATGAGAGTTGACTCGCCGGCTCGCCACAGGCCGTTGCGGCGAAACAACGAGTTGGGAGTGGCGCCGATGTGAACAAAGGGTATGCCGAAATCCCATCCGCCCCAGTGCCACGAGCGGGCCACCACCGCCCGCTTCATGATCTTCTCCTCCTTGTTGATGTAAAACAGGAAGGGAGTGCCCGTCGAACCGCTGGTGAAACGCGGCAGGAGTTGCTCCACGCGCCAGCGGCTGGAGACGGTCTTCTTCGGCGTGGCGGCTTTCATCATCTCCTTGTCCACGACGGGCAGCTTTTCCAGGTCGTCGGTGCTGCGGATGTCGCCCGGCGTCAACTTCTCTTTGTCCATCAGCTCCCGGTAAAATGGCACGGTCGCGTAGGCGTTGGCGATGATTACCCTCAGCTTCTCATCCTGAAGTGCGCGGAGCTCGGCGGCCGAGTACCACTGGCTCCGCTCCAACGATCGCAGATTCCCGGCCAGCCGCGTTCCGTTAATGGCGTCCAGGGTCGGGATGATCAGGCGGTTCATCAAAAAACGCCGCATGTGGTGACCTCCTCCGTCACATCGGCTTACTCACGAACGCCCCCTTCGACGCCGCCGGGCGGCTCTTCATCCAGTCATCCGACGACCGGAAAAGCCGCGATCCGATGCGATGCGAGTGTACCAGCCCCGCAATTCTAATTTACCGATCACGGAAGGCCATAGGGTATTCCCCTACGCCTGGAACACACGATCTCCCGCCAATGCAAGGCCGGGCGGGATGTCGAGAATCGTTCCGCGCCGATGATAGACACGAAGGTGCGTTCTGGTAAGATGGTTGACATCGTGAGCCTGGATCGGCTTCGGGCTCGACGTAATTGACGAATATCAAATGGCTGTTGCCGGTTGATGTGTTGCTCGAAGAGTTCGAGGAGGACAATCCATGCCGTACATCCCCCCTGCAAATCGTCCGGCGATCGACGAGAAGGTCAAGGTATTGGCGGATGAGATCGCCGCCGTAATGATCCGGGAGAAGCAAACGGCGGACATCTCCGTGCATTACCGCCGGTCGTTTCTCGAAATCGCCCATTTCATCGCGGCACTGGAACAGAAGACGGCCAATGCGCCTGGCTCCCGCGCTCAGCAGTTGGCCGCCACCATCGTGGAGGCGGCTCGGAGCTACGGCGTCCAGGGCGGCTGGACCGGCGAGTTGAACTACGCGATCACAATGCTGATCCAACTTGTGCCCTACGAAATGTACTGCCGGAAGGCCTGGGACGAATCGCTTCGGTATTGGATTTATGCCGAGACCGTGGGCGCCCTGACCCGCACAGCGTACGACCTCCACGGCCGCACGGGTGACGACTACATCGGCAACGGCTTGACAGGCGTATTTGAAGATATCAAGGATGAGTACAAGCGGCGAGTGAACGCGGCCTATGAAGCGGCTCAGATACTCAAGAGCGGCGACTGTTACGACTATGTTCCTTTTCGCACCCGCCTGGTCGCCGCCACGGTCGGCGGCGTCAGCGGCTACCAGGAAGTCATGTTGCCCCGACAGGAACGCACATCGTGAAACCAACGGTAGCGTTCATCCACACGGTTTGCGGATTGAAACCATTGTTCGAGGGACTTGTGGGCCGTTTCCGCCGACAAGTCGATACGTGCCATATCGCCGATGAGACGCTCATCAAATCGATTTTGGCGGCGGGAGGGCTTACGCCCGCCATTCTTGCCCGGCTGCAAGAGAACGTCCTGGCCGCCGATCGCTTCGGGGCCGACGTCATCCAACTGACATGTTCCACGATCTCACCTTGCATCGCGGAACTGGCGCCGCTGGTCAAGGCTCGTTTGCTCTCGATCGACGAACCCATGGTGGAGGACGCGGTGGCGCGATTTCAGCGAATCGGAGTGATTGCGACGAACCCGGCGACGCTCCGCCCCAGCACGGAGCTCGTCGTCAAGAAGGCCCGGCTGCTTGGACGCGCGGTCCACGTCGAGTCGGTTGTCTGCGAAGGCGCCTACGCGGCCTTTTTGTCGGGAAACGTTGCCCAGCATGATCTCATCGTGAAGAGAGATCTGCTCCAATTGATGGGTGCGGTGGACGTCGTGCTGCTGGCCCAGGTGAGCATGACGCGGATCGTGAATGCCATGGCGCCCGACGAGCAGAAGGTTCCTCTCCTGTCCAGTCCGGAACCGGCCATGCGGCGGTTGGCAGCCGTGCTGGAGGAACTGCAATGAGAAAGGGCGTCGGCGTGGAGCAGCTTGTCGAAGCCTGCCGGCTGCTTGCCGAGCTTGGGCTGGCGACGTCCACCAGCGGAAATCTCAGTTTCCGCCATGAAGAGGTGATCTACGCAACGCCCACGGGAGCATCGCTCAGCGAGGTGACGGCTGAAGCCCTGAGCCGGACGAACACGCAAGGCCGTTTGAGCGCAGGTCCGCAGCCGACCAAAGAGCTGAGCCTTCACCTGGCGATCTATCGAAGCCGTCCGGAAACTGCGGCAGTCGTGCACGTGCATCCAACCCACGCGGTGGCCGCTTCGACGCTGCTGGAAGCCGGCGCGATGTTGCCGTCGGTCACGCCCCAGTTCGTCATGCGCGTGGGGCGCGTGCCCGTGCTGCCTTATGCCCCGCCCGGCAGCGAGTCGCTGGGCCAGTGGCTCGCCGACAGCAAGGCGCAGAAGGCCGCCTGCTTGCAGAACCACGGTATCGTCGCGTTTGCGGTGGATTTCAGGGAGGCCCTGGGCGCCTTGGAAGAATTGGAAGAGAACTGCCGCATTTGGCTGCTGGCGGGCGGTCGCGGCCGACTGCTCGACGATCATCAGGTGCAAGAATTGCTCGCCCGCCGGATGTAAATGGGATCCTGTATGAAGCTCGGGGTGATTGCCGACGACAACACCGGCGCCACCGACGCCGCCGGCATGCTGACCCAGGCCGCGGTGTCCGCACGGTGCTGGCGCTGGATGCCGACCGCCAATTGCCACTGGCGGCGCTGGCCGGCTTCGAGGCCTTCGTCGTCGGCACGCAAAACCGGTCGATCGCGCCGGCGGCGGCCGCACGGGCCACGCGCGGCGCGATCGGTCTGCTGAAGGCTTGGGGCGCCGACCGGTTCCAACTGAAGTACTGCTCCACCTTCGACTCGACCCGGGAAGGCAACATCGGGCCTACGCTGGACGCCGCACTCGACGCCCTTGCAACCTGCGCCACAATTGTTTGCCCAGCCTTGCCCGTCAACGATCGCACCGTTTACCAGGGCCATCTCTTCGTCGGCTCGCGGCTGCTGTCGGAATCGGTTCTCCGCAACCATCCCCTGAACCCCATGACCGACCCGGACATCGTCCGCTGGTTGGGATATCAGACCTCGAAGAAAGTCGGGCTGACGGACCTTTCGGCGATACGTCTCGGAGTGCAAGCCGCGAAGCGAATGCTGGAGAAACGCGTCGCTGAGGGTTGTTCCTACATTGTGACCGACGCCGTCGGCGATGAAGACCTGCTTGTGATCGCCGAGGCCACGCGCGATTGGCCGCTGCTGAGCGGCGGGTCGGGCATCACCGCTGCAATGGCCGCCGTGCACTATCCCCGCCGGGCCACGCTGCGATTCGAGCGGGAGCTGGCGGCGGTTGGCACGGCTACTTTGGTGATCTCCGGCAGTCAGTCGCCCATGACGCGGCGGCAGACGGAACACGCCCTGTCGCAGGGCTGGGCCGCGATCCGGCTGGACGTGCCGGCCGTGCTTCGCGGCACGCACGACCCGGACGCCATCGCGGCTCGCGCCGAGGAGGAGCTGTCACACGACCGGCCGGTGCTGGTATATTCCCCTTTCGATCTCGATGGCGAGGCAACCGAGGTGTTGAGACTCGGTCGGACCTTGGGCCTCAGCCATTTGGAAACTGGCAACCGCATTGCCGACGCGCTGGCCGAGGTGGTGCATCGGCTCGTCCACCGGCAGCGGGTCAACCGCCTGGTGGTCTCCGGCGGCGAAACGTCCGGCACGGTCTGTCGCCGACTGGGCATTCAAGCCGTCGAGGTCGGAACGCCGATCTCCCCCGGCGTTCCTTTCTGCTTCACTTGGCCTGATCGCCGACTCGTGCTAGTCCTGAAATCAGGGAATTTTGGCACTGAGGATTTGTACCAACACGTTCGGGATTTGACCTGAGGGCCCCACCCATGACCCCAGTTATCTTTCCCTTCAAAGAGGTAAGTATTACCGGCGGAACCGGGACGGTCGGCAGCCAGTTCATCAAAGTGCTGCTGGCGCAGTTGCGCACGTCGAGAGGATCAACACGACTTGCCGGAACCCGCACGGCATTACGGCCCGGAGAATCCCCGTCTCGCCGCGCGTCCGTGTAGTTTACGGCAGTATCCAGGATCCGGGCGTGTTGAAACAGATCGTCGACCAAGGGGAGATCGTCTACCATCTGGCCGCTTGGCTGGCGAATACCGACATGCCGGACATGACGTCGATTTATGTGATCAACAGTCTGGTTCCTGCCTTGCTGGCACAACTGTGTGTAGAGTCGAAAAAGAGGCTGATCTTCACCTCTTCGCACAGCGTGTATTTCGCCGGGCCCTACGAGGGACGCATCGCGGAAGACCGGTTCGTATTCCGCCGCGACTTCGTCGACTGGATCGAGGCGGTCAAGAGCGATTACTACGGCCTGGCCGGCGCCATCCTTGCGGGCGAGATCGAAAGTGCTGCCGCGGGGGCGTCGATCGACGCGATTCACCGCAAGCGGCCTCCGCCGTTTGAACCGAAAATCTACGACAAGGACGCCTACCACATCTATTGTTTGACCAAGCTGCTGGCGGAACGCTTTGTACTGGACCACGGCGGCCTGGTGCTCCGGCTGAGCAACGTTTACGGCCCGGGCGACGAATCAACCCAAGCGGTGGGCGAAGCATGCCACCGGATTCTGGACGCCGATCCGAACGTCGAGATCAGAGTCATTCAACCTTTCAAGAAACTGGTGCCCACATACCTGGGCGACATCATCAAGTCGTTGATCCGCGCGGGCAATTTACGCCTGCCCGGTGGCGTATCACCGGTCTTCACCATCGCTTCTCAGGAACACTACCTGCGGGAGGACGCGTTGCTGCGGACCGCCGGCGCCAGCCTGAACAAAATCTGCGGCACCACGCGCGACTATCGAATCGAGCAGTTGCCGCCCGAAAAGGAAACCACCTTCACCTATGATCTTGGCAAGATGCAGAAGCACCTGCTGTGCGGCGAGAAACTCACTCCGTTCGAGGAGGGAGTGCGATTGCAATTGACCTGGCTTATGGAACGAGCCAAGAAGAGCGCCGAACACGGCGGACATTACCATCGAGTTTGCAGAGGCGGAAGACGGCTGAGTCTCAGCGGCCACCGCGGCACGTGCCCCTGGTCGTTCGGCATGTCCATTCGCATGCAGTCTTCGGCAACACTTGACCGCGGAAAGAAGAGTACCTAAATTGCTGGGGAGCAACGTTCCTCTCGCAAGCGAGGCACTCGATGCGGTGGACGAAACCCTGTCTGAACGTGCTGCTCTCGGGCTTCTTGTGTTCTTGCGCGCGTGCGGCGGAAAGCGAAGCAACACCCGACGAGAAGCCGCTCGACGTCAAGGTCCGAACGATCGACGCGGCGGGGCAACCCATCGCCGGGGCCCTGATCGAAGTACGGCAAAGCGACCGCAAAGCGGGAACCCCGCGGTCGCGGCCTGTTGTTGTGGACCTGGGAAAGCAAATCCGCACGGGCGCGGACGGCTGCGCAGCAATTTCGATGTCCGTAAAGAAGGCCACCAGCCGAGCGCTGGCCACCTATGTCTGCATCACTGCCCAGGCCCCGGGCTATCTGGTGACACGAAACGATCCGATCAACACGGCGCGCGGCCAGCAGTTCGAGGTCCTATTGACGCTGCGCCGGCTGGTGATGGTGGAAGGGCGCGTGGTGGACCAGCAGGGCAAGCCTGTGGCCGGGGCCACCGTGTTCCATACCGGCAACGCCACGCCGCGAACCGAAGCGACCAGCGACGCCGACGGCCGCTTCCAACTCGCCGGGCTGGTCGAAGGCAAGTCGCCCATCTTCGTCACGCACCCGGCGTTCCATTTTCATGGGCAGTTGCTCGACACGTCGGCCAAGTCGCACGAGCTGAAGCTGTTGGGCCGCGATCAGACGCCCGATGTGCTGCGGACATTGCCGCCGCTGCGCAGTCACGAAGAGGAACTGACGTTGGCCCGGCAGGTCATCTGGCCCATTGTGGAGGTGCTGCCGGAACCGCAGACGGAGGGGTGTTTGGAGAGGTGCGCCCCACTTGAGCCGTGGCATGCGATGGACTTTGTCGCCAAGCACCTGAGCCAGGCCAACAAGCTCCGCTTTGTCCTGCGGACGATGCCTTTTCTCTATGCGGCCGCTCCGGATGAGGCGCTGTCCGCCCTGGAATCGCTTGATTGTAGCGAATATGACAAGGCATTCGCGCTAATCAACACGGTCGCCCAGGCGCCCCGCTTGAGCCCAGGACAGAAGCTCGATCTGCTCGACCGGGCGGCACAACATGCCAGGGCTACGACCGATCCTCACGGTCAGGTTTTTCAACTCAGCCAGGCGGCTCTGCTGCTGTTCCAGTTGGGCAAGACAGAGGAAGCCAAAGCGATCGTCGAAACCCTGACGCCGCTGGCCGTGCAACTTCCGCCGAAAGACAGTGGGGCCTGCGCCGCGGCGGGTGAAGCGATCGGCCTTTTCGACTTGCCGACGGGCCTCAAGCTGGCCGAAAGCACGCGCGGTGACGGTAACGATCCTACTTGCACGCGTTCGCTGCTTCGCATCGCCGCCCAGGTTGCCGACCAACAACCGGCCGAAGCGGAGCGCATCGTGACCGACGCGCTGGCGGCCGCCCGGGCTTCGGACGAGGCATATCTGAAGAAGCGAGACGATCGCGAGACGACCGAAGAGCACGAGGCGGAAGTAATCACGTATTACGAGAATTGGCTGCTGCCGGTGTGTTATCGGATGGCCGCGGCCGACGCCGATCGGGCCGAGCGGCTGGCCCGGGCGATCCACGATCCCCACTTGTGCGCTTATGCGTTGGGAACCGTGGCGAGAGCGCTGGCGCCCGGCGACAAACCACGGGCCCAAAAGGACATCGTGGCGGCCTTCGACCTCTTGACGGAAGCGAGCCGCAACCCCGAAACGAAGCGGCGTCCATGGCCATCCTGGTTCTGCCCGCCCACGGTGGCCGGAGCGCTCTTGCCGGTGGTCGAGCAAACCGATCCGACGTTGGTTCGCGAGTGCCTATGGCGGGCGGTCTCTTATCGGCTGCCGCGCTCGCCCGACGAGTTCCTGACCGCCATGGAGCCCGAGAACTACGACGCCTTTCTTGGCCGCTTTTGTGGCCCGTTATGATCGCGAGTTGGGCGAATCGCTGTTCCCCAAGCCTGACCGAATTACGACCCCCGCCAACCCGGAGGTAGCAGAGCGGCCGCAGGACGCGCTGGCGCTGGTGGATCTCGACAAGGCGCTTGGCGAGCTGAAATCCGGTTCCGCAAAGGACGCCCCGGCGGTCCGCGTCGGACAATTGGCCCGACTCGGCAGATCGGTGTACTATCCGTTGCCCCAGCGTTGGAACGCATTTTCCATGAAACATTGGCTGTGGATGCCGCACGATGATTACTACTATGACTCAACTTTCCATTGGTAGACGATGAGCAACGACCGTCCGCGTGGTTGGGTGACTGTCTCTGCCGCCTGGTCGGTCGTGGTCTGCGTCGCGCTGGCTAGTGGGCGCGCGGCCGAAAACCAAGCAACGCCCGACGAAAAGCCGCTCGAATTCAAAGTCCGAACGATCGATGCGGCGGGGCAACCCATCGCCGCGGCCCTGATCGAAGTCTGGCAAGTCGGCGGCGAAGCGATGCCTCCGCGGCCCCGTCGCGTTGCCGCGAACGAAGGCCACGAAATCCGCACCGGCGCGGATGGCTGGGCGGCAATCGCCTTCGCCACGCCCGTCAAGGAGGCCACCAGCCGAGCGCTGGCCACTTATATCTGTATCACTGCCCAGGCCCCGAGTTATTTGATTACACGGAACGATCCGATCAACGCCACGCAGGGCGAGCAGTTCGAGATCGTGCTGACGCTGCGCCGGCTGGTGACAGTGGAAGGGCGCGTGGTGGACCAGCAGGGCAAGCCGGTGGCCGGGGCCACCGTGTTCCATACCGGCAACGCCACGCCGCGAACCGAAGCGACCAGCGACTCCGACGGCCGCTTCCGGCTTGCCGGGCTCGTGGAAGGCAAGTCGCCAGTGTTCGCCGAGCATCCGGATTTCCATTTTCACGGGAAGTTGCTCGACACGTCGGCCAAGTTGCACGAGTTGAAGCTGCTGGGAAAGGACCAAACGCCTTCGCCGCTCCACACGCTGCCGCCCGTGCGCGGTCACGAAGAGGACCTCAAGTTGGCCCGGCAGACGATTTGGCCCATCCTGGAGGCGACGAAGGAGACGCAGACGGAGTGGTGTTTCGAGTCGTGCGCCCCACTTGAGCCGTGGCATGCGATGGACTTCGTCACCAAGCACCTGAGTAAGGGCGATAAGAACCGCTTTGTCGGTTGGACGATGCCCTTTCTGTATGCGGCCGAGCCGGACGAGGCCCTGGCGGCCCTGGAAGCGCTCGATTGGCCGGAAGATTTCAAGGCATTCGGTCTGATCAACACGGCTGCCCAAGTGCCGCAATTGAGCCGGGAGCAGAAACTCGATCTGCTCGACCGGGCGGCACAACACGCCCGAGCCACCACGGATCCCACCGATCGAACCTACCGACTCAGCCAGATTGCCGTGGGCTTGTTCCAATTGGGCAAGACGCAGGAGGCCAAAGAAATCGTCGCGATCGTAAAACCGCTGGTTGTGCAACTGCCGCCAAAAGACAACGTGGGCTGCGCCACGGCGGGCGAAGCGATCAGCCTCTTCGACTTGCCGGCCGGCGTGAAGCTGGCCGAAAGCTCGCGGGACGAGCATGACGATTTTTATTGTATGCGGTCGCTGTTTCGCATTGCCGCCCGCGTAGCCGGCCAGCAACCGGCCGAAGCGGAGCGCATCGCGGCCGACGCGCTTGCCGCCGCCCGGGCTCCGCACGAGGCATATCTCAAGAAACGAAACAATCGCGAACTGACTGAGGAGGACGTGGCTTACAGAATCACGTTTGACGAGAACCGGCTGCTGCCCGTTCTTTTTCGGATGGCGGCGGCCGACGCCGATCGGGCCGAGCGGATTGCCAAGGCCATTCACAATCCGCATTTGCGCGCTATGCGCTGGGGACGGTTGCGAGGGCGCTGGCGCCCCTCGACAAGCCGCGAGCCCGAAAGGACATTGTGGCGGCGTTCGACCTCTTGACGGAAGCGTGCCGCAACCCCGAAGCGAAGTGGCGTCAATGGGCGTTCGATTTCTGTCCGCCCTCGGTGGCCGGGGCGCTCTTGCCGGTCGTGGAGCAAATCGATCCGACGTTGGTTCGCGAGTGCCTATGGCGGGCGGTTTCTTATCGGCTCAATCGCCCGCCGGACGATTTTCTGCTCGCCATGGAGCCGGAGTACAACGACGCCTTGTTGGCCGCTTTTGTGGCTCGTTATGATCGCGAGTTGGGCGCGGCGCTGTTCCCCAAGCCTGACCGAATTATGACCCCCGCTAATAGAGAAGGAGGTTGCCGGCCGATGGAAGCAATGACGCTGGTTGATCTGGACAAGGCCCTGGGGGAATTGAAATCCGACTCCCCCACGAACACCGTGCGGAACCGCGCCGACGGAGCGACGTGCATCAGTAAATTGCTGCCGTATCCGTTGCCCCAGCGTTGGAACGCGCTTTCCGTGAAGTATCGGCTGTGGGTGCCGGACGATGATTACCACTATGATTGAAGTTTCCCTTGGTAGACTATGATCAACGATCGTCCGCGTGGTTGGGTGACTGTCTCCGCCGCCTGGTCGGTCGTGGTCGGCGTCGCGCTGGCCGCCGACGGGGGCTGTTCCACGAAGCCGGAAGCGGCCGCCTGGCGCTATGTGGTTCCGGAGCCGGGCGCCGCGATGGAATATCCGCCGTTGCGTGAACTGGCCCTTTCGGATGTGAAGCCCCCCGATGTGAAAGAGACCGTACACTATCGCGGCAGCAAGCAGCGGTATGGCGAGTTCCGCTTTGGCCCGGCCGGTTCCCGTCTGGTGCTGGTCGTTTTGGACGATCGGGCCGATGGACAGACGGATGTCTATGTCGACGCCAATCGCAACCGCGTGATCAAAGAAAGCCAACGGCTCGCCGGCCCGGGACCAAAGTACCGCGCTCGGCTCGATGTCGAAATTCCCGAGGGCGATCAGACGCAGCACATCGGCCGCACAGTCGTCTTCCGCCTGGGTCGTTCCGGCCAATCGCTTAGCTACGCCACGGCCGGATACATCGAGGGTATGCTGACTTTGGAGGGGCGACAAGCGCCGGCCCGCCGCGTCAACACCACCGGCGACGGCGGCATGGCCGATCCGCGCGATCAACTCTGGATCAATGCCAGCGGCGACGGCAAATGGAACCCGTTCACCGATCGCCTGCCGATGACGCCCATCATCGAGGTCGAAGGACTCCGCTACGCCGTCCGCTCCGATTGGGCGGGCCAGCGCCTCAGCCTGGAAAAACTGGAGGGCACGGGCGAGTTGGAGTTGGTCCTGCCGGAGGGCAAGAAGAAGAGCGATTTCGCGTCGCTCGATCTGGTGCTGATGGGCCACGAAGGATCGATCGCCAAATTGGACCTCGACCATGAGAAAGTGACCGTGCCCGTGGGCGAGTATTCGCTTTACGAGCTGACCGTCGTCATGAAAGACCCGGCCGGCGGGGAGCCCTGGGCGTTCTCGTTCGGGCAAAGCGGCTCGGCCGACAAAGCGCCGTGGCATGCCGTGAAGGCTGACGCCCGCGTACCGGTGCGTCCGCTGGCCGACTTGATGCTAGCGGCGAAGCTCGACAAGAGCGATCTGAAATACCGTCCGGGCGATAGCATCGGCGTATCTCCGCGGCTGGAAGCGGCCGGTCAACTGTCGCTGCGATCCTGCTTTCGCAGCAGCGAGCCCGACTCGTCGAAGCGGCATCCGGGGGCGGAAATCCGGCTGACGACCGCGGAGGGCAATCCGCTTTGTTCGGCGCTCTCGGGCTTTAGCTGAGGCCAATTTTGTCCGGCCTCGTGTCGAGTGCCGCAAGAACTTGCCGATCAAACGATCACACTCGCCCTGGAGTTCGACAGCGGCCCGCTGGCCGGCGTTCTCCACCATAGCGTCGAGGTAGAAGTGCGCCGGCAATAAGATCCCAAGCCTTTTGGGACCGAGCCTATTGCGGGGCAGTCCTTTGCCCATTTGACGTGCTAGCCGCCGAGCCCCCCGCCGCGCTCTTGCCGCCGCATAGGGCGGCCAGTCGTCACTTCGTTGCCTCCCGTACGAAACTGAGCAACAGTGCGCCGGTCGTGTCGTCGGGCGCGCCGAGCAAATGATTGGCGCTCGTGTGCGTGCGGTCTTCCAGAACTTCTACGCTCGCCCGGCCTTTGGCGCTGGTGATCGCTCGCGCCAACTTCTCGGCAGCCTGGTGCGAATCGCTGCCGGCCTGGATCGAGGCGAACAGGAAGGGCGGCATGGTTGCGCCATCGCCGACGTGCGCGATCGGCGACGCGTCGCGCCAGGCGGACTCCGCGTCGCCGAACGCCTGGCGTATATACGGCGCATAGGTTCCGCCCGCGTTGACTTTCGCCACCAGGTCGTACGCCCCACCGCTCCAGGCTACTACCCCGCGGAGATCGTTCGGGCGAAGCCCCACATCGGCCAGGTAACGCGGATCGAGCGCCAGCAGCGTGACCAGGTGGCAACCGGCAGAGTGGCCCATGACGACGATCTTCTGCGGCGAGCCGCCGAACTCGGCGGCATGATCGTATACCCAGCGGACGGCCGCGGCCACGTCCTTGATATGGGCCGGATGGGTTACTGCCGGCGACAGACGGTAATTGGCGCTAACGAAAACGATGCCGTGTTCGTTCAGAAAGCGGGGTTTGTAACTGACTTCGCTCTTGTCGCCTTTGGTCCATTCGCCACGGTGGAAGAAAACGACGATGGGCGCCTCCGCCGCGCCGCGCGGCGAGTAAACGTCCAACCGCTGGTTGGCATCCTTGCCATAGGCCCGATCGGCGTAAAGGACCGTCTTCTCCGACACGACCGCCGCTTCCGAGGGGCGAGCCCCGTTGTCGATCGTCCCGTTGGGTTTGGCAGGCGGATCGGCGGCCAATGATACAACGCCGCTGCCGAAAGTGGCTACAGTTATTCCCAAGCCTGCAATCATCCGGAAAAAGTGGCGGCATACCATGTCGATCTCCTCGCCTAACGCAATGGGGTTCATTGAAGTTCAAACGGTTCCAGGTTATTTGTCCCTTCCTTCACTTCAACGGCAAGCGGCGTGGTCTTGGGGTCGGCGTAGCGGCCCAACAGCAGATCGGGGCCTGCGTTCTCGCCGTTCTCTTTTCGCTCGGGAGAGGGATAGATGATCATGACGGCATAACGGCCTGCCGGGGCGCCGTCATAGGAGACGTACGTGCTGAGTCGAAAGGAGCCGTCTTGCCCGACTTGGGCTCCGGGCCGCCGCGCCTGGGGATCGCTGCCGTCGCCAGGGACAAAGGTCACGGTGGCTCCTTCCGCCGGTTTCCCATGGTACACAACCTTGCCGGTGACGGGAAAAACCGTCTCGCGATCGCCTCGGCGGCACAACGTCAGGCCAAGGGCCACTCCGCCCGCCAGCGTCAGCAAAAACAACGTCGAACAACGACTCACGGCAAAACCTCCTGGGCCATCACGGCTCGTGGATGGCCCCCCATCACGGGCGCCGGACTCCTGCGGAGGCAGCTCGCCTCCACGCGCCGTGACAAAGGCGAAAAAAACGGTGGGCGACATCTCCCGGCCAAGCAGCCGGACGGAGCCGTCGGCAAACGCCCCATTCGCCCCGGCGGAGTGAAAGCTGTAAACACCGCGGTAGTTGCTGCAATTAATGGCGCTCATGCCCCCTTGCATGGCGCCGTCCGAACTCCAGGTGCCCACGTTGAAATTGTCGTTGTGAGGCCAACCGCCCCAACCGTAATTGAGCGGGTAACCGTGTTGCGCGTTGAACCGACCCAGTGGAAACGTACGAGGGGAAGGCGGCCATCGAAACCTGCCGCCGGTCGGCGAGATAGAGCCACGGTCGCCCCGACATCTCGCTAATCATGATCGTGTTCGAAAGCCCGTCGGAAGCATCGGCGAGCCGACGCGAACTGGGGGTCGCGCTCTGTGGCCCAAATGGGCCGGAGAGATCCGTGGTCGGCGAGGCGTTGGGGTAAGCGTAGAAATACCCGGCCGGGATCGTGCTCGGCGCCTTCACGGTCGTCGTCGAGGACGCGCCCGCGATGGCGAAGTAGTCGGTGCCGGCGACCGTAAAGGTCGTCAAGGCATTGGGGCTCTGGCCGCTGAAACCGCTATCCGTGCCCGTGAAGACGTGCGGAACCGGACTGGAAGGGCATTCCAACACGGCAATCCTTTGAGCGACGGCCTCGGCGTTGCTGGCATCAAACCACGGTTGACTGAAGTTGTATTGTTTGCAGACGTTGCCCTCCTCGAAATAAGGCAGCAGTTGGGTGATCCACCCGAGTTGGTTCGACGAGGAATAGAGCAGCGGCAGCGCTCGGTTTGTGTTTTCAAAGTTATGGCAGGCCAGCGCCAGTTGCTTAAGATTGTTTTGGCACTGCGCCATCCGCGCCGCCTCCCGCGATGCCTGCACGGCCGGCAGCAACAGCCCGATCAGAATGCCCATGATCGCAATGACGACCAGAAGCTCCACAATCGTAAAGCCCCGTAGAGACGCACCGCAACGAGATCCGTCCCCAGGGCCAAGGCAACCTCTGTGCATTCCGTTGCTCCTCTTCTGCTTTCCGTCCGCCAGAACGGGAATACTCCGATCGGACGGTCTCCGGGAGTTGGTTCTATGGGTGTCCGCCGAACAGGAGCATCTCTCGTGCCAACCAGGCATTACCGGCCCAACCTGGCCGAAACGCCGTGAAATCCCGGAGGTCGTGCCTGCGGCCAAACCGCCTCGCGCCGCCCTGCGTGTCGATTTGCGCGTCTTTGGTGTCGGTCGGTTCGACATGACCGACGACCAGATCGCGGTCGCATCAGGCCAGGAAGATCGCTATACTACGAACATTCTCCCGGGAGTCAATGATGCGGTGGCCGATCCAATTCCAGTTGTTGTTTCCCATGCTGTTCGTGGTCGTGCTGACCATCATTTTGGCCAGCGCGGCGAGCGCCTACTTTGGGAGCATCTATGCGGCGCGGAACGACGACGAGAGTCTCCGCCGTGTGGTGGCCACACTCACCGAGACGAGGTTCCCGCTGGTGGAACCGGTGCTTCGCCAAATGCGCGGCCTTTCCGGTGATGAATTCGTCTTGCTCGACCAGCATGGCGCGATCCAGGCAAGTACGCTTCCGTTGAGCCCCGATGAGCTACAAGAACTACGGACGATTGGCAGCGATCAGCCGTCGAACGAACTTGTGGCCGGCCCCACGATAGCGCTGGGAGGACACGCCTATTTGAGCCAGCACGTTGCCGCCGCGATGCGCGATCCCGTCTTGAGTGCCGGCTCGTTGATCGTTCTCCGTTCCAAGGAACGGTGGTCGGCCATGATGCGACAGGCTGTCTATCCGGCAATCGTCGCGGGCGGCGTCGCCGTGGTGATCGTCGTGCTTGTCACCACGGTGTTGGCCCATCATTTCGTCAGACCGATTCACCACTTGAGGGAGCGCGCGGCGGCGATCGCCCAGGGCAGTTTTCAGCCGGTGGCCGTCTCTCGCCGTGACGATGAAATCCGCGATCTCGCGCTCTCCATCAACCAAATGGGCGAACAACTGGGGCGGTATGAGGATCAGGTGCGCCGCCACGAGCGACTGCGAACTCTAGGACAACTCGGCGCGGGAATGGCCCATCAATTGCGAAATGCCGCCACCGGCACGCGCATGGCCATCGAGTTGCACCAACGTCGGTGCCCTCTGGAGGAGGCCGGCGAATCCCTGCGCATTGCCTTGCGCCAACTTCACTTGATGGAGTCGTACTTACAGCGACTCCTCACCTTTGGGCAGGACCAGCCTGCCGTACAAGAGGCCGTCTCGCTGCCGGCATTGGTGGCGGATGCTCTCGCGCTGGTGAGTCCCGCGTGTGCGCACGCGGGTGTCGATCTTGTGTTTGCGCAACCAACCTGGCCGCTGTTGGTGCGTGGAGATGCTCAGGCACTGCGACAAGTCATCGTCAATCTGGTACTAAACGCTCTGGACGCTACAAGGGGGCAACCGGCCCCGGCTACCATTGCCGTCGATTTGGAACGCCTGGGCGAAAATCGCGTTGTTGTTCGCGTGAGAGACTCCGGCCCCGGCCCCGCGGCGGAGGTTGTGGACCACTTGTTTGAACCGTTCGTTACCACCAGGCCGGAAGGCGCCGGCCTGGGGCTATACGTGGCGCACCGAGTGGCGGAGTCGCATCAAGGATCAATCCGTTGGGAACGTCTCGACGGCGAGACCCGTTTCTCCGTGTTGCTTCCTCTCTTGAATCGCTCTTGAATATTGGGGGTGCCGATGGCCCATTTGCTGATTGTCGATGATGAACCGAGCATTTGCTGGGGGCTGGCCAAGCTGGCGGAGGAGCTGGGCCACACCGCAACCAGCGTGGTATCGGCTGAAAAGGGCTTGGAAGCCGCAACAGCACGGCGACCCGACATCATCGTCCTTGACGTTCGGTTGCCCGGAATCAGCGGTGTGGAGGCAATGCTGCACTTCCGTGAGATGTTGGGTCCCGTGCCGATCATTATCGTCACGGCTTTCGGCGAACTGGCCACAGCCGTAGAAGCGGTGCGGAACGGGGCCTTCGAGTATCTCGTAAAGCCGTTCGACCTGACCGTGGTTCAGCGAGCCATTCAGCGCACCATCCAGAGCATGACCCACCGGTCGGAAGCAGTTTCTCCATGCCCTCCGCTGCCCGGTGACGCAACGATCGTGGGTCATTCCTCGGCTATCCAGGAGATGTTCAAGCAAATCGCCGTGGTTGCGCCCCTCGGATGCGTGTGTTCACCTGCAAGGCGAAAGCGGCACGGGCAAAGAGCTTGTAGCGCGGGCACTTCATCGCTATAGCCGCCGCTGCAACGGGCCGTTTGTGGCCGTCAATGTAGCCTCGCTCAGCGCATCCCTGGCCGAAAGCGAGTTATTCGGACACGCCCGTGGTGCATTTACGGGCGCCGACCAGGCGCACAGGGGCCTCATCGAACAAGCGCACGGCGGAACGATTTTCCTCGACGAGGTCGCCGAGATCCCCTTGTCTCTGCAAGTGAAGCTGTTGCGCGTGTTAGAGCACGGCGAAATACTTGCCGTCGGCGGCGACCGTCCGGTGCAAAGCGATTTTCGCTTGATTTCGGCGACACATCAGGACCTTTGCCAACGGGTGGCGGAAGGCACTTTCCGCCACGACCTTTACTTCCGCCTCATTACTTTCAAGATCACGATTCCACCGCTCCGCCAACATCGTGAGGATATTCCCGAGTTGGCGGCACACTTTCTTGCCACATTGGCGGTAAGAAACCAAGGCCCCCGGCCGGTAATCTCCGCGGAGGCCCTGGCTGAATTGCAGCGACGCGATTGGTTTGGAAACGTCCGTGAGTTGCGCAACGCGATTGAACATGCCATGATTCTCGCCCGCGGCGGCATCATCGCACCAGAAGACTTGCCGCCGCCACTGACACCGGCTGCGGCACCGGATCCTGTCCGCGAAGAAGCAATCGTTTCCCTGGTTCGTCAATGGGCAGAATCGGAGCTTCAAGACCCGGCCCACGCTGAAGACCTTTACGAACGTCTCTTGAATCTCGTGGAGCCGCCACTGCTGCAAACCGCGATGAAACGCTGCGGCGGAGAATACTTGGCCGCCGCTCAACGACTTGGCTTGCACCGCACAACTCTGCGGAGGAAGTTGGAGCAATTCAACACCATCGAGGGATCGTGATGGTCCGTTGCTCGTGTTTGGCAAGCGCACCGCAAGGGCCGTCTGGAGTCGAATCACCGCCCCAGGAAACGCCGTTTCGACAGTGGTAATGTCAAAACATCCGTTACGAACGTCGCCCTGTTGTTGTTGGGGTTGCTGTCCGTTTCTTCTCCACTCACCGTGGCCGAATTGACCAGCGTCGGCCCCACTCCCGGATCCACCGTGGCGACGATCGTCACGGTCGCCGTGGCGTTGTCCGCCAGCGTGCCGAGGTTCGCCTCTACGGTGCCGTTGGTCGCGGTATCGCTGCCCTGGCTGGTTGAAGTCGAGACGACGGTCAGGCCCGCCGGAAGAGTATCATCGACGATAACTCCCGTTGCCGTCGCCGGCCCGTAATTGACAATCGTCAGCGTGTAGGTCAAAGTGGCGCCCACGTTGACGGGGTTGGGAACTCCGATTTTGGTAATCGCCAGGTCGATGTCGGAATTGTTGTGGGGGATGAAAGGCGGAGTGACTGTCGTGGTAACGCTGGACTGGTTGTTGGCCAGATTGGGGTCGGGCTGGTTGCCGCCGATGACGGCCGTGTTGGTGATGTCGCCGGTCGTCGTCGAATTCACGTCCACCACGATCGTGCTGGTGGCCGCAGCCCCGACGGCCAAATTGCCGACCAGTATGGTCACTGTGCCATTGGCATAGCTCACATTGCCCTGGCTGCTCGCGGCCGAGACGAAGGTGACTCCGGCCGGGAGCGTGTCGGTCACCGTGACGCCGGTGGCGTTGGAGGGGCCGTTGTTGGTGCTGTTGAGCGTGTACGTCAATTGTTGGCCCGCCTCAACGGGGTTGGGCGTAGCCGCTTTGACGATGGCCAGGTCCGCCTGGGCGTTAACCTGAGTGGTCACGGTGGAGGTGTTGTTGGCCAAATTGGGATCCGGTTCATTTCCGGTAATCGTAGCGGTATTTGTCAGCACACCCGTGGTCCCCGGCGCGATCGTCACGAGGACGGTGGTGGTTGCGCCGGCCCCGTCGGCCAGATTTCCCACGTCAACGGTGAGAACGCCATTGGTGAAATTGGTGGTGCCTTGGGAGGCGGTGGCCGAGACGAAAGTGACTCCCGCCGGCAACGTATCGCTGACGGTAACGGCCGTCGCATTGGACGGCCCGTAGTTGGTGGCCTGGAGCGTGTAGGTCAACTGCTGACCGGCCACGGCAGGGTTGGGCGAGTCGGTCTTGACAATGCCCAGATCGGTTTGAGCCAGATTGGTAAAGTTGCAGGTGAAGACCTTCGGGCCGACGGTCTCGATGGGACCCACTTGTCCGTCAACCGCGCTGGGGCCGTCAATATTGAGTTGGACAGCGCCAACCTTGGAGAAGTCTGCCCCCGTGCCGCCCCCGACGGTGAAACTGACGAACGGGACGAAGATCCCTTGGTTTGCCGTGCCGTCGCCCGTGTTGGGAACCGTGACCGTTGCCGACGACCAGTCGGTGGCATCGCTATATATCCGCAGTACGGCCGTCGTGCCGTCATGATCGGCACCCAGAGCCAGGCGAATTCCGCTGGCGGTGTTGCCGGCTGTCAAGTCAACCTGGTTGAGCCCGGTGGGATTCAGGTGTTGGACGTTGCTTCCCGGTCCATCCCACAAGGCTTCCATCATCCCGTCGGAGGCGGAGGCCGTCGAGAAATCCAGCATTCCCGGAATATAGGTATTCGCGTCCATCTCCACGGCACCATAGGGCGTAGTCAACTGCACGAGCAGGTCGCGCTGCCCGCCGATGGCATCGGGCGTACTGGTTGTGGACCAGGCCGTTCGGCCGGTGGAGTAGGATGCAGCGGCCTGCGAACTGTCGCCGAACGAGTCGATGACCACCGCCGGCGTCCCTTGAAGATCACCGCCGGAGATGATCACCGTACTGACGCCGGTCCCCGGACTGAGGACGTACCCTGCCGCGGGCAATTGTTGGACAAAATACTCTCCGGCAGCAAGGTTATTGAAGCGGTAATTGCCAGAACTGTCGGTAACCGTCGAAGCCACAAGAGTGTCGTCGCCGGCGCCCGAGCCGCCATCGAAGACACCGTTGCCTCCATCCTCATAGAGTTTAACGGTCACATTGGGCACGCCGATGTCGCCGGCAGTGATCGCGCCGACTTTGGCCTCGAAGAAGACCGTCCCCGCGATCGACGCCAGGACATTTGCCGAGAGGAGCGTGCGGTTTTCGAGCGGTTCGAGACGCAGTCTGCGGAACTGCGGTTGCTTCCCGGCGGACGGGGACCTGCCCGTTCCCGCAAAGATCGTCGTGAGACTACCGAACCAAGACTGCTGGGTGTGTGCAGATCGATCGTGCGACATGGGACTCCTCCTTGAGCCGCCCAAAATGTTTTCTGTGATAGGTCTCGTTGGAGCACCGGACGGTTACCACGTGCATGCCGCTCCGAAATTCAGTCCTTGCGCCAGAAGCTAGTTTGATGGAAAGCGAACGCGGGAGCCGCCGGGCCAGCATGTGGTACGCCGCTATTGGGTATCAAAGTGTCGTTGACGTTGAAATCAATCTGGTCTCCGGCTCGGGCGACACAACTCCAATAGATCAACGAGTAGCCGAAATTGAATTGCAGGTGCTGTGACACCCGATAACCCAGGTTCAGATCCAACTCGGGCACCACGGCGAACTCGCTGGCAGTGTATTGGCCGATGTTGGAGGGGAGGGCAAGCAATCCGCCGGAGGCCACGCTATTGGTTCCATCAGCTTGCGTTGTGCGCGTGCTGCCGTTGATGTTCACGATCTCGTGGGTGCTGCCCAAGGCAACCCTGGGATCAATCTCCAGCGACCATCGGCCCCGCCGCATGGTCATCGACAGGCCCAATTCGCCGCCGTTGAACTGATTCTCGGTGCCGAACTGGTCCTGGACGAGGAATGCTCCGGGCACTTCCGGGTCGGTGGAAGTCAAGTTTTCGCGGACTCCCAGTTGGTCGTCCAACCGCAGAAAGCGATATCCGATCAGAAGGTCCGTACGCCAGCCGTACTGCACAACTTGGCAGGGACACCATGGGTTCGACCAGCAACATTGGTCGCTGTCGAGGTAGAATCGCAGGCGCACCCCGGCAGACTGAAACCTGGTCAGGGCGTCAACGGCCACGCTGCCGTCAATGCTGCCCGGATTGCCCCGCGGAAAAGCTATCTTCTCCACGTTCTGCTGATTCTCTGTCGGCGCCACATCGAAAAACGGACGGGAAAGAATAGGATCTCCCGAGGACCAATCGTAGAAGTGCGTGGTTTCATCGCCGAGGCCCACGTATTCGCCTTCGATGCCGAACATGTGGCAGGAGTTGAGCCAGAGGCCGAACTGTATGCGACCGCCGGAGCTGCCCTGACCGTTGATCGCCGAGTCGCCGAAAAGGACCTGGGTGCCGGCCGATCCAATGTATCCCGGCTGTTGCGGGGATGGCCCGCTGGTAACCAGCGGCGGCGTGTTCATGCCCTGTGTCCACCAATACAGATAATCAACGCGCACCCAAGGAGATACCGATGGCCGGCGGCAACAGCCGCACCAGTCTTCGCATGGTTGGCCGCACTCGCCGCAGTTGGAGTACGCTGATCCGGGTAACGGCGATCCATCCATTCCTTCGGCATAGCTCAGTTCGTCGCTCAGATGCGGCGTCAACCGATCTGTGCCCGCGGGTGGGCGAGGGTCTTGAGTGCCGTTGGTGATTGGTTCGGGTTCCAGGCGGGCACCGCCTTGCGCATCCGCCATCGTCTCGTAATGCGACACCTGCTGAACAGATTGGTCGGATTCCGCAGGGCGAGTGGCCTCTGCTCGGGGATCGATCCACTTCAGATCGTTTGCGGTCACTGTCTCGGCCGTCAGGTGAGGTATTCCCTTGTCCGCAGGCAAGTCGGAATGGCCCGCAATACGCACTTGCGCCCGATGAAAGGCTCCAGGTTTGCGTCCTCGCCGGGGCTCACCAGGCTTTGGATATTCCCCCGGCGATCAAGCAGAACGTAGGGGGCTTTGTTGGGCTGGGTCGAAACGTTCCTGGCCAATTTCCCGGTGATCGTTACCTTGGCGGACGCTCCGGGATTGTCTGTGCCAGCACTGCCGTCAGGGCCTCGATCGGCCCCGCATACGGGCGGCACGACACTAGCAATGAGAAAGACGAGCAATAGACAATGGTGTCGGTACACCTCAAGCCCCCCTATTTGCCTGAGTTCTGCACGATTAGTAATGAACGAGCAGCCCATACGGGGTTGCCCATCATTCCTAGGGTATCGGCCGTTTAACCGGCAAACTCGTTAGATTTTCCCCGACCAGAAAAGTGATCCATTCCTTCGAATCACGTCACACCGGCCATAAATGGTAAGAAGTGGCAGGGCAACGCCAAGTTTCAAAGTGGCGTCGCCCGGCAACAAGGAAGCCGGCGACCCGCCGCATTCTCAGCCCTGCCGAAGCTCACGCCCGATACTCCCGCACCTTTTCCATCAGCCGGTTGGCGGCAGCGACGTCGGGAACGTTCTTCACCTGGTACATGACTCCGCCGGGCAGGACGTGGCGGTCCAGCCGCTCGGCGAACGTCGCGTACTCGGCAAACAGGGCCACCGGCACATCACCCACCCGCGCTTTCAACTCCGCCAGCACGTCGAATGCCAGCGGAAATCCACGGTCATCCAGTAACAGGATCGCCTTCAGCCCTTTGATGGTCGAGGCGGCCTGGAGCAGGTGCCGGCCGTTGCCGTGGATGTGGATCACGCCGCCGTCGAACGTGCCGAGGATTCGCTCGGCCGGCTCGCGGCCCCACTTCTCAAAATACGCCACCGATGTCATGTGGTACGGGTCAAGGCTTTCGGAGACGATGCGGCCGGGAATCCACTGGCCGAAGTTGCTGAACGTCCCTTCCTCCAACCGCGGCACGACCTCGAAAAATTTGCGCTGCACGGCCACGTTCAGCTCGTAAGCGAAGTCGACCGCGCGACCTACTTCTTGCGGGCATTCCTCGACGCTCAAGTACGCTTGGGTAGCCCCGACCAACTCGAAAACGAAGTTCATCGCGTCGATCAAGATGAAGTGGCTGATGCCCCATTTGCCGCGGCTGCGCTCGACGAAGATCGCGAGTTGCCGCAGGTATCGCTGCCACCAGGCGTGTGACGGGTCCCAGCGGAGCCGATCGAACTCCGACCAGTCCTTCAGCAGCGGTGGAACCATCGACGAGATCCAGCCCACGTCGGGATGCGCCATGAAACGAACCGCGCCCCCCAGCAAGCCGCCGTAAAGCCCTTGATCGAACTCGCTCAGGTAGGCGCTGGGCAGGGAATCATCCTCGATCGTCACCTGTTCGGCCAGTAGGCGGTCCCAAAAATCGGCCCGCCTGGCAGGGTCGGGGTACTCGCACTCGGCATGCGGATACTGTCGCCCGAACTCGGCGAGCGTGGGGCTCGGCACAGCCATCGTGGCAAAGATCCGGTCGCCCGCCTGACGCTCGTACAACAGTCGAAGTCGCTGTAGTACCGCCAGGCAGTTCGGCTTGTAGGCGAGTGTCGGCATCGCCCAATGATAACGCCTTCCGCGCAGCTTGGGAAGGCACGCAACGGCGGAAAACGACTCCAGCCGGTGGGCCAGCCCGTTGCGGTCCATTCGCCTTGCAGCGCTATCTCGCGACGCCCGCGTCGTCCGCGACCTCCAGGTCCACGTCATAATAGACCGCCGACATCGGCTTGCCCGAGACGGGTTCGACGTTGTCGAGCCGCACGACGGCGTGAGAGAGGCCCTTCTTCAGGCCGACTGTGGAAACCGTGTTGGTAATCGTCTGTGTCCGGCCGTTCTTGGCCACGGTCACGGTGAGCCAGGCGGGAAGGCCCTCATGGACCTTCCAGAGCGGCAGTTCCGCGCTTCCCTCGTTCGTGAGTGTGACAGTCCCCGCAAGCGTCTGAGGCGACTGGCCGGTCGCCTGAAACGTGAGCAGGTAGGTATCGGCGACGATAACGGGCGGCAGGGGGAAATCGTTCGACTTGGAGATGCGGAGGAACCTGACGTCGTTGGGCTCGACCGTGACGGAAAGCGAACCGTCAGGGCCGAACGCGGCGTCCGATGTGAGATGCCGCCAGAGATCGCGTACGCAGAGCGCCGTCGGCGGGGAAATTCCCATGTCGGACGGCTTGATCGCGACCGCGGCCGGCTGCGGTCCCTGGTTGAACAGGAGCATCGCTTGACTGCCGTCAAACAAGGGCTTGCCCGCCCAAATCTGAACGTTCCCTTCTCGCCGGACAATGCGTCCCTGAACACCCAAGGGGTCCTGGTTGATTCCGATCGCTTCGGGGTTGGTCAGAACTTGCAGCGCGGCGGGCGCCATAATTCGCAAATCGTTGCCGGCAATCAGAGGCGCGGCCATCATGCACCAGAGACTGAAGAAACAGCGCTCTTGCGATTCACTCACTCCGCTCATGCCGACGATCATCATGTCGGGGTCGTTCCAGTGGCCGGGCCCGGCTGCCGAGTAGAGTTTCTCGTTGGCGGCGGCAACTTTCATGGCCCTTGCCCAATCCGCCTGGCCGGGCCCGCAGATGTCGATGGTGGTCCGCCAAAGGTGGCCGACCGACGCCGCCCACTTCCACGGCTCACCTTGGCCCCATGAGCAAATGCTGTGGACGATCGGGCGGCCGGCGGCAAGCTGGGCATCGTGGAGCTTGGTGTAACTCTTGACGACGTCCTGGCCTTGGGTGTTGCACCAATCGATCTTGACGTAATCCGCTCGCCATTGGGCCAGCGTCGCCATGTCGTCGTTCTCGTGGTCCTTGGCGCCCGGCATGGCCTTGCTGCACGTGCGCGTTCCCGCGTCGGTGTAAAGGGCGTATTTCAGCCCCCGCTTGTGGATATAATCGCCGAGGCTCGCGCATGCCGCTCGGGTAGCGTTCGAGGTTTGCCTGGAGTTTGCCGGCGGCATCGCGCGAGAAGCAGATGCCTTCATCCGGGCCAACGTAGGCGTAGCCCGCGTCTTTCATGCCGCTGCTGACCAGCACATCGACGATCTCTTTGATCAGTTTTTCGTTCTGCGGCCCCTCGCCGAACGCATTCCACGGATACCAGCCCATCGGCGGCGTCAGCGCCAGGCCGTCATCCGCGGCGTGGACGCCTGCGGGCGGGTCTTGAGCGTTCGATACCAAGGGGAGCGATATTGCCGTGATCATTATGCTGAGCTTGATGAGCCGATTCTGTTGCACGGGCGTACTCCTGGGCGAGAATGTGGCCTTCGATCGCCCGGGCCATTCCGGACGGTCAACCTGACGGGGTGGCATCATCTTGAATTGGCGGCCCGTGAAAGTCAAGCCAATAGCGGAGCACAGGGACGGATTATGGCGGGTTGCAGGATGGGACGCCGAACACTGACCGCGCAAGAGGAATCGGCTATACTTTGTGGGAGCCAATGAAACGTCGCCGCCCATCCAGTTCGACGCGAAATACGCCGGGGACTTTGCCGAGGCAAAATGCACTTGCCGGCAGCGGACCCTCTGCACCCCCGCCAGCCGGATCCTTCGGCGCGTCTTCCGGCTGGGTGATCTTGCTGGCGACGGGGCTGATAGTGCTGGCGGCAGTCGCAGTCTTCAGCGACAGCTTCGCCGGCCCCTTTGTCTTCGACGACGTGATTTACATCGAGCCGAACCCGGCGATCCGTACGCTATGGCCCCCTTGGGCGCCGATGGTCGATACAAACCGGCCGGTGGGATTGTGGTCGTTCGCCGTCAACTACGCGGTGGGCGGCCTGAACGTGTGGGGCTACCACGCGACCAACCTGGTCATCCACACGGCTGCGGCATTGGTGCTGTTCGGCATCATCCGCCGCATCCTCTCGCGGGGTCGGCTGGCGGCGCGTTTCGGATCGGCGGCCAGCGGCCTCGCGCTGGCCACCGCCCTGCTATGGCTGGTCCACCCGCTTCAGACCGAAAGCGTCACCTACATTTACCAACGCTATGAATCCCAGATGGGATTGTTGTTCCTGCTGACGCTCTATGGCTTCATCCGCGGCGCCGATAGCCCTTCTTATCAAGCCGCGTTGTGGTACATCGGCTCGGTGGCGTGCTGCCTGCTGGCCGTGGCCACCAAAGAAGTAGCCGTCGTGGCGCCGCTGCTGATTCTCTGGTACGACCGGGCGTTTGTGGCCGCTTCGTGGCGTGAGATCGTTCGCCGCCGCTGGGCATTTTACGCCGGGCTGGCCGGCACGTGGGTGGTTCTGGCAGCGATCATGCTCAGCCATGGCAGCAAGTATCCCGCGGCAGGCGTGCTGGTGGTCGAAAACGTGAGTCCGTTGCAATACGCGCTCAGCCAGCCCGGGGTCATTGCCCACTATTTGCGGCTTTGTTTTTGGCCGACGGGGTTGTGTCTGGACTACGGCTGGCCGGTAGCCGACACGGCTGCCAAGATCATCCCGCCGCTATTGCTGATCGTGGCCCTGTTGGCGATCACTGTCTGGTCGATCTTTCGCTGGCCGGAGTGGAGTTTTGTGGGGGCGTGGTTTTTCCTGATCCTCGCGCCGACCTCCAGTCTGTTTCCGATCAAGGATCTCGCTTTCGAACACCGCATGTATCTGCCGCTGGCGGCGGTAACGACGGGGGTGGTGGTGGGCGGATGGGTCGCCGGCCAATGGCTCGTCCGTCGCGGGATAATTCCGTTGCTGCCGTTGCAGGCCACCGGTGGCTTGCTGGTGATGTTTGTCGGTCTCGCATTGGGAACTCTCGCCTTCCAACGCAACCTGGATTACCGGAGCGAGCTTTCGATCTGGAAAGACACGGTGGCGAAGCGCCGGCCAATGCGCGGGCCAACGACAATCTCGGCCACGTCTTCGCGAGCGGCCGACAGTTGGATGAGGCCATCGTCTGCTTTCAGACGGCCGTGAAACTCAAACCCGACAACGCGGCAGCCCAAAACAATCTCGGCGCGGCTCTGGTCGGCCGCGGACGATTCGATGAGGCCTTGGCCCCGCTCCATAGATCTCTGGAGCTCGAGCCCGGGCAGTTCAACGCTCGCTTCAATCTCGGCAATGCCTTGGCCGGTCGATCACGGTTTGACGAGGCACTGGCCGAGTACCGGAAAGGGCTGGAGATTGCCCCCGACCGCGCGGATGTTTACACCAGAATCGGCGAAATTCTGGCTGGTCGTGGACAATTCGATGAGGCCATCGCCCAATACCGTAAGGCCTTGGGAATTCAAGCCGACTACGCCGAGGCCCACGGCAACCTTGGCAACTCGCTTGCCGCCCAAGGTAAACTCGATGAGGCCCTGCAACACTACCTGGTCGTTCTGCGTTTGAATCCCAACGACGTCCAAGGGCATGCCCAATTGGGCCTGGTGTTGAGTCGCCAGGGAAAACTACACGAAGCGGAAAGAGAACTCCGCGAGGCATTGCGGCTGGCCCCTCCCAGCGCCAAGGCTTGTTTTGACCTGGCGTCGTTATTGGAACAAGAGGGGAAAACCGAAGAGGCATTGAAGTTCTATCAGGAGGCCTTGCGCCCTGGAGCCAAATCGACCGAAAATCCTCGTCAACATTGCCCGGATTTGCGCGACACATCCCGACTCGAAGTTTCGTGACGGCGCCGGGGCGGTGAGCCTGGCCTCGCGTGCCGTCGCACTGTCAAAGGGCGAGGTGAATGCCCTGGATACCCTTGCTGCGGCGTATGCCGAGGCAGGGCAGTTTTCCGAGGCCGTGCAAACGGCGCAGAAGGCCTTGGAGCTGGCCACCGAGCAGAAGAAGAAATCACTGGCAGAATCACTGAAAGCCAAAATCTCGCTGTACGAAGCGGGAACCCCCTTCCGGGAACTGCGGCAGACCTCGCCTGGCGAGTCAGCCCTGCCTTAGCTTGATGGAAAGAGGGGGATCTAACCGGACGCTGGCAGCCCGTTGAAAAAGTGGGATGTTGGGGCGGCAGTACAACTGCCACCCCAACCAGCGAGGCAAAACGGTCCGGCTGCGATCAATGAACCGAGTACGGCACCGTGATCGTTTGGAGTTGCCGGTCGCCAAAAACGACCTGTACGCTCTTGACGGCGGCCTTGGGCGGCAGCAGGAACCGGAACGTCTGGCTTTGACCCGCGGCAATGCCGACGAAGTGCTGCGTGCCGGCCAACCCGTCGGTGGCGGAGTCGCCGCCGAAATCAGGCTCAGAATTCCGTCCGTCGTGCCGGCCGACGAACCGGTCAGCGTCACCTGAATGCCACCGACGATCGGGCTCGTCGTGATGGTCACCGGACTGGCGACGGCCACTGTCATGCTGCTCAGCGCCGAATCCAGGGCGCTGTAGTCGGCCGCGGCGCACTGCAAGAACGTCGGCCGTTCCACCGGAATCTGGATCGTGGCACTGCTCGTCCCGGTCACCGGGATGGCGTTGCCCATCGTGTCGAACGCCTGCACTTTACTCGGGGCGATCGCCAGATTGACGTTCATGGGCCAGGCAATATTCCACATGCGCACACCCCGGTGTTGGGGCCCAGGAACAGATGCGCGTAGGCGGCTTGGCCGCTGGGGATGTAAGACTTCTGATATGTCAAGCCTTCCAGGAAGGAGTGCGAGCGTTCAGCGCCGCCAGCCGCGGGCGAGGAATGTACGTGTCTCCGAAGGTGACGCTATTTCCATAGGTCGGGGGATTGTCTGCGGAGAACCAAAAGTATCTCTGGCTGCCCTGCACGATGCACTGATCACGTCCCTCGCATAGTACTGGGCCACATCGGCTTCGGACAACCAGGTTGTCATGTAACCGTCGCCATCGGCATGGATTCCTTCTTCGGTATCCCAGATCGGCATCGTGGTTGGGCAACCTCCGGCCGTCATGACCGTGCGAAGGGGCGGGACTCCAATCGGATAGTTCTTCTCGGGCAGCATGAGGAAGCTGTAGGGGTGCTCGCTGACGGCATCCATGTCGCCCGCCGTGCCGTTGGCCAGCACGGCCTGGATGTTCACATAGCCGCTGGTCAGGTTCGGGCATCCCGCGAAGCCGATGACCTTGGCATTGGGATCATTTGCAGGCAGAACCATGTTCGGCCGGGTTTCGGTCAGCAAGCTGGTGTAAATAGCTGTGGTGCAGGTGCCGTGGTCGTCATACCCCGGTTCGTTCCAGAGGTCGTAGGCCTTAATCTGGCCTTTGTAGTGCTGCGCGACCTTGCCGCAGAACAGGCCCCACTCGTTCATCATGCTGGAGTAAGGTGGCTGCTGCAGGCTGCCGCTCGCCACGCTGCCGGCCCACGACTGCTCATACTGGGCATAGTACCGCAACAGGACCGGCATGATCCGAATGCCGGTGCCGTTGGTCACGGAGTTGAACTGCCGGTCGTATTCGGTGAACGTGTAGGTCCCTTCGGTTTTCTCGCACATGCCCCAGCCCCACCAGGCGCGGATCCACTTCACCCCGCACATGGAAAACACCTGCATTTCACGTACCAAGTGAGGCGTCGGGTCGCGCTCCTGGTGCGTATTCATGGCGAAAATGGAAGTGTCGGGATTTCCGACGTTCTGCATGTTGAAAACCACGGCGTACTTCATCTCGGCCAACTGGTGCCACGTCTGGCCATCTTCCGAGGTGAGATTGAAACCAAGACGGAAGGTTCCCCGCCGCGTGGTGTCGATGTTATAGGTCAGAGTTTGGAAGCTGTTGGCGGGCACCGTGACCGTGCCTAGCGACGGAATTCCCGAAACCGATTTCTCTTCCCAGTCCGTAATGGTCGGCTGCACGGTCAGGGTATGAGGGACCGTATCCGTGTTGACGACATTCAGGGTCAAGGGCGAGGTCGCGCCCGCCACAAACACGTTGCCCGCGGGCAGTCCGCTCCAAGGCCCGACGCTGATTTTGTCCTTCAGGGCCAGAAGGGGCGGCCCATCGCCGGCGATCAGACGCACGTCATCGAAGTAGATCTGCTGCCCGGATGACGGCCAATCGAGCTGGACGCAGACGGAAGTGCGCTGAAGTTGCTGGGAAGCGTAAACGTATACACCCGTTGCGACCACGACGTGGTCACCGTCGGATACTGGGGGAAGGGAGAAATGGCTGCTATGCCTGCCGGGCCACCGCACTGGCAAACCGAAATCTGCGGATATAGGTTGCTGCCCACGGTCTTCAGCCAAAGGCTAAACGTGTATGTTCGGCCGGGGTACACCGGGATGGGACGGGATATCGTCTGCGGCGGAGTGCCTCCGCCGGGAGCGGTGGCGTAATCCGTCTTCGCATTGCTCAGCGAGTGCAGGCATTTCTGACCGCTGGCCGCGCCACCGGTGACCTCCCACACCAGGTTCATGTCGCCGTAGCCGTTCAGGCGCCACCCCATCAGGCCCGACTCGAAGTCGCCGTTGGGCACAAGGTTGCCCGGCGGAGTGGACGGACCGGAGCTGGGAGGATAAAGGGGGGTGAACGTGCTGCGCGATGCTCGAGATGCGCAACGAGTTGACCTTGCCGTCCCATTCGGCGCCCGTGGTATTCCAGTCGTCGTTTCCGATGACAAACTTCGGGCCGTAGCCGGGGATCGCTATCTGGCCGGTCGGCAACCCCGTGAGTTGCGCCGACGCTTCGAGGGCCCCATTAATATAAATCGTCGCAGTGCCCGTGTACGTGCTGCCGGTCTGCGTCCTTTGCCATGTGGCGGCCAAATGAACCCATTGCCCACTCGGCACAACATGCGTGCCACTGGCGGTGCAGATCTTGCCATCGGTGTAGAACTCCGCCGAAAAAACGCCGTCCCCGAGGGTGAGAAAGAAACTGCTATTCTTGCAGACGAGATAACCAGTGCCACACCGGCTCTTGACCCACGCCTCCACGGTGATGGCGCTGTTCGGGCGTACCGACGGGTCGTTCAACAACATAGATGTAGCTCTTGTCGCTCTCCGATGCGGCATACGTCGCCAAGGCATAATACTGCCGTCCCGCGACCCAAGTGCCCTTGCCCACGTTGATCGGTTTGCCGGTTGACACCTCGTTCTTCACGGTCGGGCCCGTACCTTCTTTGAATAGGTAAAGCGCCGTGGTGTTGGCGTTGACGGTGAACGTCGTCTGAACCGGTTCCGCAGTGGCCTGTGCCGTAAGCACGGCCAGAAGAACTACAAGTGAACACGAGCCAATAGACGCAAAGCGTGTCCCCATGGCCAACCTCCTTCGGGCGCTGGCCGCCCGCGGCATGGTTCCGGTATTTCGAGAATCCCCCGTATTGATCAATCCTACCCGGTACGCTCGCGCAACGCAAGTTTTTTGGGGGGCAAATAGGGCGGCCAAGACGTGCCGAGTCGCTGCCTCTTCCATCAATCGTTTGGTCGCAACACCCCCAAGGGCGTGACTCCTTGCGGGGCGAGGGGCTATAAGTGTAGAATACCCCCTTTCTCCACATGCACAAAGGAGCCTCCCATGCCCAACATTGCTGGTGTTCTAAAAGAAGAAATCCGTCGTCTGGCCAAGAAGGAAATCAAGGCCCAGGTCGGCTCGACCAAACAGGCCGTGGCAAGATACCGCAGCGAAATTGCCAGGCTTAAGCGGTCACTGAGCCAACAAGAGCGGGAAATCAAACTCTTGAAGAAGCAAGGCGGCCAACCCCAAACCGAGGAAAAGCCCTCCGAGAGCGTCCGCTTTTCGGCCCGCTCGGTCAAGGCCCAACGAAGCCGACTCGGTTTGTCGGCTGCCGATTATGGCAAACTCGTGGGCGTGTCGGGGTTGACGATCTACAACTGGGAACACGACAAAGCCCGACCTCGCCGGGCACAACTCGCCGCGCTGGTCGCCGCTCGTGGCATCGGAAAGAGAGAAGCGTTGAAACGGTTGGCGGAATTGACCCCGAGGAAAAAAGGGAAGAGGCGGTAGGAAGGTGAACGATGGGCTTAGGCGCGGCCGTATGGCAGGAATTGCTTTCCGGTTTCCCCGACAATGTCGAGTTGGCCCGTATTGTTGTCCGTCTTCTCGCCGCGATGGTCCTCGGCGGCGTTCTGGGCTTCCAAAGAGCCCATGTCGGCAAGACGGCGGGAATGCGAACCCACATGCTCGTGACGCTGGGGACTGCGATCGTGGTTCTCTTGCCGCAGTTGACGGGGATGTCCAGTGCCGATTTGAGCCGCATCATCCAGGGAACGGTTACCGGCATCGGCTTCATCGGCGGCGGCGTCATTCTCAAAATGAGCGAGCAGCATCAGATCGTGGGAATAACGACTGCTGCCAGCATCTGGCTCACGGCGACCATCGGCATCGTCGTGGGCACAGGGCGCCTGGGGCTGGCTGTCGTGGGCACGATTCTGGCCTTTATCATCCTCAGCTTCTTCGGTTGGCTCGAAAGTGAGTTATTCGGGAGACATGAGCCAGCGGAAACGCCGCCCCCTGGCGCAAAACAATAACCCCGCGTCGCTCCGTAAACGCTGCTATCGAACCGGAAAGGGATTACTGTCATGGACTTGAAGGGATCGCAAACCGAACGAAATCTGGTGACGGCGTATGTCGGCGAGTCGGTGGCTCGCAACCGCTACACCTTCTTTGCCAGCCAGGCCAGAAACGACGGCTACATCCAGTTCGCCCAAATCTTCGAGGAGACCGCGAACCAGGAGAAGGAACACGGCAAGCGATTCTTCAAGTCCCTGCAAGGCGGCGAGGTGAAAATCGAGTGCGGATTCCCGGCCGGTATCGTCGGCACGACGCTCGAAAACCTCGCGGCCGCCGCCCATGGCGAGAACGAGGAGTGGTCCGCCCTATATCCCAGCTTCGCCGCCAAGGCTCGGGAGGAAGGTTTCAAGACCATTGCAGTGATCTTCGACATGGTCTCGGTGGCCGAGAAGCAGCACGAACGGCGTTTTCGGGGCCTGTTGGAAAGCATTCAGAAGGGGCGCGTGTTCAAGCGGGACCAACCTGTCAAATGGCGATGCCTGAATTGCGGCTATGTTCACGAAGGACCGCAAGCTCCAGCCGCTTGCCCCGCCTGTGCTCACCCGCAAGCGTACTTCGAGGTGCTCGTGGAGAATTGGTGATCTACGTTTTCGGCTCCCGGCGGCTCTTGCCGTAGACCGCGTCAAATCGTCGAGCAGCCATCCACTCTGGTGTCCTCACCTTTAAGGAGCCAATGATGTCGGATCGGTCGCTACTGTTGCTCTGGGACGAGGTGCGAGAAAAGACGCTTCGGTTGCTTCAGGGAGTGACCGACGAGGAAGCCCTTTGGTCCCCGCCCGGCCTGCATAACCACATCCTTTGGCATGCCGGACACAGTTACGTCTTGGTCGAGTCGCTCATTATGGAGGGCGGCGGGGACAAGCCCGTGATCCCGGACGGATGGTTCGATATCTTCAGTTGGAAGAGCGAACCCGCCCATGTGCCTTCGGATCGCTGGCCCTTGCTTTCCGAAGTGGTGGCCCAATTGACCCACCAGAATTTGCGCCTGCGGCACGTGATCGGGCTGCTCAACGAGAAGCAGCTATCCGGCCCAATGCCTGGAAATGTCAATCGTACCGTCCGCTACGCCATCGTACATGGGCTGCACGACGAAGCCTGCCACTCAGGCGAGATTTGGCTCCTGCGCAAGCTGATCCGTGCCTCCCTGGCGGCGCTGCCGGGGACTCCGATCGGCGAAACGATGGCTAGTCCGGATTTCTCACCCCACGAAGGAAACCGAAGACAGTGTGCCACTGGTCCGCAGGAGCAGTGCCTGCCGCAACCGACACGCGCGGCTCAGCTTGCGCTGAGCAGTGGCGCACCGCAGTGAGAAATGCGCACTGGGCAAACGAGTATCGTTGCCCGCATTCCGCCCGGCGTGGTAGAATGACGTTTGCTGTCGGTGAGGAACGAAATGCCACAAGTGCCTGGGAGTTCGGCGATGATTGCGGCACGGGATTTCAAGAAAGGTGTGGTCATCACGCTGGACGGCTCACACTGGCTCGTCGAGGACTACCATATCCACAAGACGGCCCAACGGCGGCCGGTCTTGCAGGTCAGGCTGCGGAACATGAAGACCAGGCATGTCGTAGATCGCAGCTTCGACGAGGCCGATCAATTCGACCAGCCCGACCTGCAATCGAGACCCCACCAATACCTTTACCACGACAAGTCCGGCCATGTTTTCATGGACTCGGAGACCTTCGAGCAGGTGGCCGTGCCGGATGAATTGATCGGCAACGGGAAATGGCTGTTGAAAGAAGGGGCCGAGTTCGTGATCCGGTTTCTCGACGGAGCGGCGGCCGAAGTTGCCTTCCCGCCGAACTTCGTCGATGTAGTCGTGGACACGGCTCCGCCCTCCTCCGCCTCTCATGCCAGCAACGTGATGAAAGACGCCACGCTGGCCTGCGGGCTGGTTGCCAAGGTGCCGCTGTTCATCAGGGTCGGCGAGCGTGTGAAGGTGGACACCGGGACGCACAAGTATATGGGCAAGGAGGCTGGGGGCCGCTAAGACCGGCTGCGGCGAGTTTCCGGTGCGTGGTTCGGGGAACTGACCCGTGGCATACGCCTACAGAGGGGCCTTCGCATCGCTGGTCAGAACTTGGCTCAATCACTTGCCGTAGGCGCTCCTGCCCGCCTTGTTGTATAATAGGGAGGTGGCCAGACCGCCAGTTTGCGAGGCCGAATCTGGTTCCCCCTAAATAGCCAGCAAGTGTGATCGCGGATAGCCGATCTTCCGACCTGCCATCTTGATCATCTCCACCGAATCGTCACCGGCGACGAAGGCGGCACGGCAAAAGTTGCCTTGTTAGCGTGAGGTGTGGAGGTCGAAAAATGGCCATTTCTGTCGTTTGTCCAAATGGACACCCGGTGCTTGTCAAAGACGAGTATGCGGGGAAGACCGGCTTCTGTCCGCAGTGTCATGCCAAAGTTCAGGTGCCGCTTCCCAAAGCAGCGGATGATCTGCCGGCCTTGGATGAGTTCGTGCGTCAAGCCTTAGACACGAACTGGGTTGCCGGAGAAACCGCTTCCAATCCGCCTCCTTCGTTATTCCCTTTGAAAAAGAAGGCAAAACTGTGCGTGGAGTGTGGCAGCGTCCTCTCGCGATCGTTCACCGTCTGCCCCCGCTGCGCTACGCCCGTGTCCAACTATCGTCACTTGCAGGTGCGGAAGGAAGGCGACGTATTTGTTGTCGGCTTTGTCGAACACCAGATTCGTGATGAGTCGATTATCGGAGAACTTGCCGACGAGTTGTGCAGCGTCGCCGACCGAGCGCCTAAACAACGTCTTGTCCTGGACTTTTCCGGTGTAAGCGGTGTTTCCGGCACGATGGTTGGAAAGCTGGTGATGCTTCAGGCCAGGATCAAGAAAACGCGGGGAGATCTTAGGCTGCGCAAGGTTGGCCCGGGGGTCCGGCAGGTCCTGGCCGCCATGAGCCTGGACCGTACGTTCGAGATCGAAGAAGACGAGGCGCACCTTTCGCAAGGACACGCCTGATGGATATTTCGCCGCAGCCGGGATTGAAGACGGCGGGTGTGCTGTCCACGCCGACATCTATCGCCGCACCACGGGAAACCTTGCCCGCAATTCCCTGGTAGCCGACATCAACCGGGGCGACAGTTCAGGTAGCCGTTCGACGAGGTAGGCCATGTGGGCCTCCATCGCTTCTCGAAACGGCCTGAGTTTCTTCACGAAAGTCGCATCGGTTGCAGCCACAGCGGCGTTGAAGACCTGATTGATCTCCGCGGATTCAATCTGAATCACGAGTCGCAGGGCAGCGTCAACCGAGTCAATTCCAAACGCGGCCGCCTCAGCCGCGGCCATTTGTTGCTCAAGCCGAGGCAGATAGTCCTCCCACGGATTGAATAGATTGGCCCTCCAGCCCTTACGCAACGCCGCCGCCCGAGCAGTTTCCAGCAAGTCGGCGTGGTATTGTTCTTGCTCGGCGAGACCGGCAAAAAACGGCCCTACCAACCCCTCGTCATCAAGGGCTTCAGCCAGAACGGCATAGAGTCGCTTGGCCCGCAGTTCCAATCCAATGCAACGTTCCAGTATCGTGGGGACGTTCGAAGCTGCGGCTGCGAAGACGCCGGCGTCCTGCAACACCGAAATAAATGTCCTGCCCCGCCAAGGGGTGATGGCCCTGAAGAAGACCAGCCACCCAAAACACCGAATGGTCGATATCGGGTGGGCAAGGATATCCCAGCTTGTGATGGCGCCGACCATATCGCGTCCCTGGAGAACAGTGGCGCATCCCAATCTTCAGAGTATCATCCCCCGCAAACCCGTCAAGCAACCCATGCTGTTTTGGGGGCCCCATGCCTGCCAGCCCGTTGAAAACGTCACTTAACGTGGACGCGGCATCTTGCTGCGTCTACTACCCCTGGTCTGTTGGGGTGGCAATTGCGCTGCCACCCCCGGTTTTGCCGCGTTTTCAGGGGTGCCAGCGCAACTGCCACCCCGACACTCCACTTTTTCAACGGGTCGCCGCAAGGGAGAATTCCGATCTGCCGGAGGGTCCACTACCCTATTGACCTTGCGAGCCTGGAGTGTTAGGATTTGCCCTGTTAGCGTGAGTCTGTGCCTCCCAACCGTGCGTTCCGGCGGTTTCTTGCTGTTCTGGGACGGCAGACGAAGAGGAAGGATTCAGACGGATGCACGTCCACCGTTCAGCGGTGGAGCTGGTGATCCAGGCTCCCGCGAAGCTCAATCTGTTCTTCGAGGTGCTTGCCAAGCGTGGCGACGGGTATCATGAGATTGAAACGCTCATGTGCCCGATCGATGTATACGACACATTGCACTTCCAGGAGGACCCCAACGGACGGTTGGAGTTGAGGTGCCGGCGGGTTTTCGGGGGCGGCGGTCCTGGCGGCCGCGGCCTTGACGAAATGCCCGAAGGGCCCGGGAACCTCGTGTTCCGAGCGGTCGAGTTGGTCCGGCAGCGCGCCAAGGTTCGCCGTGGCGCCAATCTTTGGTTGGTGAAACGCATCCCCGCCATGGCAGGTTTGGGCGGTGGATCGAGTGACGCCGCGGCGGCACTGGTGGCCGCCAACGAAGGTTGGCAACTCGGTCGGACGCGCGACGAGCTTGCCGAGTGGGCCGCTGAGTTGGGCAGCGACGTCCCCTTTTTCCTTGCCGGCGGATCGGCCGTTTGCCGAGGGCGCGGAGAACGCGTGGAACGCGTGCCCGGCTTGGGCGCGCTCCATTTCGTGCTCGTTCGACCGCCGGCCGGTCTGTCAACGGCGGCCGTATATGACGCGTGCCGGCCGACGGAACAACCGCAAACCGCCCGGCCGCTGGTCGATGCGTTGCGGCGCGGCGACTGGAGACAGGCGGGGCGGCGACTGTCGAACGGTTTGCAGTCGGCCGCTGAACAACTGTCGCCCTGGGTAAGCCGATTGCGGCGGGAGTTCTCGCAATTGGATTGTGTAGGACACGCGATGAGCGGGAGCGGAACATCGTATTTCGGACTTTGCCATGATCGACGTCACGCGCGGCGTTGCGCGGCGTTTGGAAGCTATGGGGTTAGGAGCTGTGTTTGCCGTGCGAAGCTGTCGTTGATACGCCCCTATCGCAAGGAGAACAGCCGTGGAAATCACCGAGGTTCGCGTCAAGCTCATGGAGGAGCCGGGGGAGCGGCTTCAGGCCTTCTGCTCGATCACGTTTGACGATGCGTTTGTGATCCGTGATCTGAAGATCATCGAAGGAACGACCGGGCCCTTCGTGGCCATGCCCAGTCGCAAGCTGACCTCCCACTGTCCCCAATGCGGTTGCAAGAACCACCTGCGAGCGGCCTATTGCAATCAATGCGGAGGCCGCTTGAAGGAGCCGGCGGCCGCCAAAGACGAGGAGGGCCGCGCCAGGCTTTACGCCGACATCGCCCATCCGATCAACTCGGTCTGCCGCGAAATGATCCAGCAGCGGGTGATCCAGGCGTTCGCCGACGAGAAAACGCGGTCGAAATTGCCGGGCTATGTGCCCAGCTATGACGACTTCGAGATGGCGGATGTCGCCGCTGCGCCGCCGGCCCCTGTCGTGCCGGCCCGGATCCAGGGAGCGGAAAAACCGCACGGCCCGCACAAGATGCCCGCCGCCCAGCCGCAAACCAATCACTCGCCCCGGAACGGCTTTGGCGAGGGGATCTTCGAGTGAGCGCGGGAAAGTAGAAGCGGCATCTTGCCGCTTCCCGCGGGTGTGCGAGAGTACCGCCATCCCGCCAGCAACGCGGCAAGATGCCGCGTCTACTTATCCGAAATACGCCACGGCGTTTCGGAACACTTGCAGCCCGTCGCCAACCGCGCCCGCCTGCCCGCGGGTCCAGCGCGGGTGTTGCGTCGGATCGATATGGCGCTCGGGATGGGGCATCAGTCCCAACACGCGGCCGGTGGCGTCGCATACGCCCGCCACGTCGGCCATCGAGCCGTTGGGGTTGTCGGCCGGCACGTAGCGCAGCACCAGTTGCCCGGCCGCCTCCAGGCGTTGCAGCATCTCGGCGTCGCGGGCGATGAACTTGCCTTCGGCATGGGCTACCGGCAGGTACATCTGTTCGATGCCCTTGAGGAAGACGCACTTGGTGCTCTTGGTTTCCAGTCGCACCCAGCGATCCTGATATCGCCCGCAGTCGTTGAGGGTCAAGGTGGCGGCCGGGCCGCCGGCCGCATCGTCATCGAACAGCACGGGCGATTTCATCAGCACTTGAAAGCCGTTGCAGATGCCGAGGATCAGCTTGCCGTCGGCCTTGAAACGCAGGAACTCGTCGGCCAGGTGATGCTGAATCTGGTTGCCCAGGATGCGGCCGGCCCCCAGGTCGTCGCCGTAGCTGAATCCGCCGGGAACGCAGAGGATTTGGAACCGCTGGCTGATGGCCGGCTTCTCCAGCAGCCGGTTGATGTGCAAAGTCTCGGTGGCGGTGCCGGCCTGTTCAAAGGCGAACGCGGTCTCGACGTCGCAATTGGTGCCGGGCGCACGAACGATCAGAACGTTGGGTTGGGGCATCGCGAAATCAGTCAGTAGTCAATAGTCGGTAGCGGATCGTGGTTAGACTCCAACAGTGTAATCCTCAGTGTTTCATTCCACCAGCGGCGACAAACGCAATCGTCCGAAGTCCTTACGGCGTTGTGGTTTATGCTGGTCGTGTTCTCTCCCCGCGACTCCGCGTGAGCCTTTTTCCTATTCAGTATTATCTGGAACCGTGTTCGGGCGCAGGCACGCGGACGACCAGATCATCCCAGTCCTCGTCCTTCTTGCGGTCCTCGTAGCTTTTCGCACCGTCGTCCTTGCCGTTGACACCGACGCTGTAGAGCAGATAACCCTCGCCTTCGAGCCGATAATGCAACTCGGAATCGTTGAAGACGTCCTTGGGCACTTCCACAACGTAGTCCGGTGCCAGGTCGCCGAGCTTCACCGGATATGAGCCATGATCGGCCTGGTACACGGCCAGGGCGAAGCGCGAGCTTCGTCAACTCGAACGTCATCGTCTCGCGATCCTCGCAATCGACTTGCGGCGTTGTTGACGACGAGAACACGATCAGGATGACCTGTCCGAATCGCTCAGAAAGGGCCTGCCTGGGGCTGTCGAGCATCAACTTGTCCAAGGACGTTGCGTCCGCAGCCGTTTTCGTGAGGCGGCCGAGATCCTCATCCAGCTTGATCAGTGCTTCCCTCTGCTCAGCTCGGGTGGGTTTGCGATATGCATCGGCGATCCGGTCGAACCAGTTGTTGCCCATGCGAAGAATGATGTCCCAATCAATCGCCGTGCTGACGCTATAGTGGACCAGCGACGTGACCGTACTCTTCAGGTCTTTCAGTTGCGGCGCGAGCCATGTTGGCTCCGGCACGAGCTCACCCGTCTTGCTCAAACCGGCCAGAAAACCAGCCAGTGAGGCAGCCCCCTGCCGGGAATAATCCGATACAACGTCAAGATACGTAAAGCCGCTCCCCAACATTGAGCTTGTCGGCCATCTTGGGCCTTGGGGGCAATCGGTCCAGGTCCTCCCGCATCTTTGCAGCCTGGGTCGCGCTGAGATGCGGCATGTTGTAGCAAGGCTTGGTCCCCAGCAAGTGCCCGCCTTTCGGTGGAAAACGCATGCATGGCCTCGACCACCGTCGGGCCTTGGCCGACGAGTCGGGCCAGGCGGTGACAGGTCAAAAGGTCCTGCCACGCCTCCTCCAACTTGCCCTCGTTGAGTTGCAACATCGCCCGAGCCGACCAGCGCGCTAACGACATCGCCTGCGAAGTGGAAAACTGACATGGCTGGCTGAAGAAGGGCGAGCAGCGGCGTCCCCTTTCCCCACACCAGCGGGTCGTAACGTCGTGGACGCTTCGACGCTTCGACCAGCAGCGACAGCGGCTTTCATTTGCCGCAAGCCATGCGGCAAACACCGGAAGCTCCTGCTTCGACCAGGGCCGCTTCAGCGGCCGGATTCAACAGATCCATACGCATCTACCTTGGTTCTCCGGCTTCGAATTAGCGTCGTCGCGTGTTACGCCATACCTCTTCCGCGCGAGGTACTGTTCGAGATCGACGAAGTAGTCTCCCTTCTCGGGCAGTGGCGGGATACCGAGCATCTGAAAGTATTTGTCGCGGTATTCCGGCTCGATTTCTTCCGGCCCCATGGCCTTCCAGAAGAGCACGGCGGCGTTGTTCTCGGGCGTCACGCCCTGGCTGGAACGTTGGTTCAACGCGGCGACGTAATCCACAAAGCCGTCTTTTCGCAGCGGCTCGGTGATGTATGTCGTCTCCTTGGAGATCGTGTACTGCGGATGCGACCGGTCGACTGCCTGATCGTATCGAGCCTTCAGAGGAACGATAGCGGTGGCATTGAGAAGAACATGAGCGAGCACCAGCGGAAGAAGACTCCTGAACTTGATCCGCCACACTCCCAGTATCATGCCCAACACGAACGCGTTGACCGAATTGATCAAAGCGAGCGAAGTGAACAATCCCCACGTATAGAGGTGAAAAAGGCCAAAAAGGAGCGCCTGGATCAACAATGCGATGCCACGAGCGAGTGAGTTTTCGCAACTGTTCCAGGAGATAGCCGCGAAAGAAGATCTCTTCGGCGACAGGCGCAACGAAGACGCTCGCGATTCCGAAGAAAACGATTGCCTATTGGCGTGAATGGCCCGATGAACGAGTACTGGAGAAGGGTCGCCGACGATGGTGGCCGCCAGTGCGGCGACAAGCACCCGCGCGACGATCAGGAGGAACAACATTCCGAAGAACCATGCCCATTGCCGCCGCGAACTGGGCAACCACTGGGTGTCAAAACCCGCAGCCTTGGGCGCCATTCTCGCCAGCAGGAACGGCAAGCAGGCGGTCATGCCGTAGTAAACGAACTCCCAGGCGGGAAGCCAGTCTCCGCGATCGACCGAGAAGATGAAGATAACGTCTTTTGAGAGTTCAGCTACGACGATCGCAGCGATCAAGATGCGCAGGATAGAACCGCGACGCCCAACGACTTGTCGATCGGCATCGCGGGTGTTCTCATCCCGGGACGCCGATTCCAGCCGTTCGTGTCCGTCAGTGTTCATCTGCGGTTACTGTTCGAGATCCCATACCCGCCACGAAGTTCCTGTCAGAACACCATCCTCGACCAAGCAGATTGACCTGTCAATAAGTCGGAAGAGGCGGCTTCGGTAGATTTCGGCGGTTCGGCAGGTATTGGCGACGGTCAATGAAGTCAGCAGGCATGGCTCAGGCATCCGGCTTTCGGACAAGGAGTCGGACTTTTCTATAGCCCAGGCGTTTCACACCTGGGACAAGGGCCGTTTGATCCCTTCTTTTCTTTGTCGCCCCCGTCAGGGGACGACGATGCGATCTGGTTCGCTCCCTGAAGGAACTGCACGGAAAAGAACTTGCCTATGGTGCGTTTCACGCACCCTGCCGGACTGGCCCTCAACGAGACAGGAAGCGGCAGGATGCCGCTTCTACTTGCCGCTCGCTCCTCGCCGCAACTGGCCGCAGGCGGCGCCGATCCGATCGCCCTTGCGATAACGGATGTTTACGTTCAGGCCGCCTTGAGTGAGAAGCTCGACGAATTGGGCCGTGACGGCCGGGGCGGGCGGGCGATAGGGCAGGCCGGGCACTGCGTTGTAGGGGATCAGGTTGATCAGGGCGGGACGACCACGCAGCAGATCGACGAGTTGCCGGGCGTGCTCCGGCTGATCATTCACACCGGCCAACAAGACGTATTCGAATGTCACGCGGCGGCCGGTCAGCTCGAAATACCGGTCGGCCGCCGCCAGGATCGCGGCGATGCCGATGCCGCGATTGGCCGGCACCAACTCGTTTCGCAAGGCGTCGTCGGCCGCATGGAGCGAAACCGCCAAATGATATGGGCAGTTCTCCTCGGCAAGCCGGCGCATTCCGGCGGGCAGGCCGACCGTGGAAATCGTGATCCGGCGGACGCTGATGCCCAATCCGTCCCGGGCCGAGGCGATCTCCAGCGCCGGCAGCAGCGAGTCGAGGTTCAGCAGCGGCTCGCCCGTGCCCATCACCACCACGTGGCTGAGGCGTTCGGAAGAAGGGGGCCAGGCGCTTGCCGCCTGGTTGTTTCCGGGCTTCGGCGCCAGGCTGGGAGCCGGTGCCCATTTCTTCCTTGCCCAGCAATTGCTGGAGGCGGAGCATCTGCTCGATGATTTCGCCGGCGGTGAGGTTGCGGGCGACGCCGTCGAGGCCCGAGGCGCAGAACGCGCAGCCCATGGCGCAGCCGACCTGCGTGCTGATGCAGACGGTGCAGTGCTGCTTGTCATCGCGCAGCAACACGCACTCGATCCGTTGGGCATCGTGCAGTTGGAGGAGCAGTTTTTCCGTGCCGTCGGCCGCCCGGCGATGCTGGGCGATTTCGCTGGTCCAAATCCGGAACTCGGCGGCAAGCTGCCGGCGGAAGCGCCACGGGCAGATCGGTCATTTCGTCGAACGCCGCCGCCCGCTTTTGGAAGAGCCACTTCCGCACCTGTCCGGCCGCGATACTTCGCCAGTCCGTTCTCGGCAAACCACTCGCGTAGCTGGTGGGAGGTGCACGGAAGGATGTGGATCATGGGAACATTCGGCGTCGTCGCAACGGCGGCTCGACCATCACCGGCGGGAAACACCACGGACGTGCCGCCGCCGTTTCGCTGCGCTTGCGGGCCAAAACGCTCAATCCACTCACCACAAGCTACGCGCGAGTCGTTTTCGAATCCACGGCGCCAACAACAGCAGGCCGACCACGTCAGCTAGTATGAACCCGGGAGTCACGAACAATAGCCCGGCAACAAGAAGAAGCAGCGTCTTCACGACGATGCGGGCCTGAAGCGGCATCAAAGCCCTCGTCGTTCAGGCTCTCCGCAATCGCGCTGGACCAACGTGACTGATAGGCGACAATCACGATCAGCCCGATCACTGCCATGACGATATTTTCGGCCAGCAGCAATCTCCAATCGAAGGAACACGACGCGGGGATGAGCAACGCCACGTCAACGGCTACAAGTAGGCAGATGATTCCGAGTAATCGTTTCAGCATGGCCGCTTGGCTCTCTATTCCCGAGAGCAGCCTCCCCCAAACATTCCCCAGATGCCCCGACCCTGGAGCCGGTCAAGGCTCGTTAGTTCGATCATTTTAACAAAGCACCCCCCACTCTGTCTAGCGCCTGGGCGGTTTTCCGGGGTTGGCTGCCAACTTTTTTGTCAGAAAACCGCGCGGCACTCCTCAGCCGGGGGGGACGCCGCGGGTTTTGGCGATTGATGTGCGCTGCTTCTGGGAAATCCAGATTCACTGTCCTTGGGACTCTCAAGCCGTTCAAGAGGCGGCAGGGCGAGGGTTCCCGGGGCGGAATACTTCCGGCTATTCCATCCGTTGGGCATCGGCCAGCATCGGCCTCAACTCGTCGACGAAATCTTGAACGTCCTTGAACTGCCGATAGACGCTGGCGAAACGGACGTACGCAACCTCGTCCAGATCCCGCAAGTGCTGCATCACCAGCTCGCCGACGAAGCGGCTCTCGACCTCCGACTCGAAGTTCGCTTCCAGTTCGTTCTCGACCGCGGCAATGATCGCTTCGAGTTGTTCGTCGCTGATCGGGCGTTTCCAGCAGGCCTTTTCCAGTCCTTGCTTGATTTTGGCGTGGTCAAACGGCTCGCGGGTGCCGTCCTTCTTGACGATTTTGACGGTCGTCGCCTCGATCCGCTCGTAGGTCGTGTAGCGGCGGTCGGCAGTCGAGACATTCGCGGCGCCGACGGATGGCAAAGCCGTCCTGGCTCGCCCGCGAATCGAGCACCCGATCGTTATCGTCAAGGCAATAGGGGCACTTCATCGATGCTTCCGTTTCTACGCCAGCGGATATACTGTACAGCAAACGGGGAGAAGAGGGAAGAGGGTTGAATTAGGGCGGATGGCGGAAGGCGGACGGCGGCATGTTGTTCGCCGCCGCTGCGACGGTCAATGTTCCGCCTTCCGCCTGCCGCCCGCCGCCCTTATAATGCGGGCAACCTTTCCAAAAGACCTAACTGTAGGGGGGCCTGCCATGCACTGTCCCGCATGTGGGGTGGAAACCGTCGAGCAGGCGATCTTCTGTCACAAGTGCGGCGAGCGGCTGAACTCCGCGAAATTTGAAGTTGCCGCGAGTCCGCAGCCGGCCGACGATCCGGCGTCGGTCCCCGCCGAGACGTCACCGCGCGGCACGGTCGCAACTCCGGCAACCCAAGATCAGCCCGAGGAGGAGCTTTGGCACGGCGGCTACTGCTCCAAAGCCATGATCGGGGCTTGGACCCTCAGCGGGCTGATCTCGCTTGGCCTGTTGATCGTCGGACTGGTTTGGGCGCGGCAGGCCGGCTATTGGCTGATGTTGTTGCTGGCGATGCTCGTGCCCTGGCTCTACGACCTGGTGGTGCTGTGTTATCGCCGCCTGAGCGTCCGCTACCTGCTGACCACGCAGCGGTTGATGCACGAGTCGGGCGTGTTGCGGCGGGTCAACGACCGCGTCGAAGTGCTCGACATGGACGACATCACCTACGAACAAGGGCTGTTGGAACGCCTGGTGGGCGTGGGCACGATTCGCATTTCCTCGGCTGATCGCACGCATCCCGAGCTATTATTGCAGGGCATCGAGAACGTCAAGGGCGTGTCGGAATTGTTCGACGGCGCCCGGTGCGCCGAGCGTCGCCGCCGCGGTTTGCACGTCGAGCAGATTTAGAATGGTGTTCGCGCCGGGAGTCGCGCGTTTTGCAGGAAGCTGCCGTTGGGCCTCGATGAAAGAAACATGTCGCCGCTGACACTCAGCGAACTGGAGGACGCGTTGCGGTCGGCCAGTCCGTCGGCCTTTCTGGTGCCGCCCCGTATTCTGCGGCGGGTGATCAGGCGGGACCGCCGCCTGGCCGGTTTCGGGCTGAACGTTCCGCACCGCAAGAGTTATGTCGTGGCTCGCGAGCCGCTCTTGCAACTGGTGGAGAAAACGGAACTCGGCCTGGCCGAATGGGACCTGTTGCCCGAAAAAGTCATTCTGCTGGCGCGGCCCGATCCGCAAGTGCTTTCCGATCGGCCGGCCCAGGCGGTGCTCGAACGGTACTGGTCTCTGCTCTTCCACGCCGGCGTGCATGCCGCCTTGGAGGATCGCCTGGCCGACGGTCGGCTGTCGCCGGCCGTGGTTCACGGGCGTATTTTTCAGATCGGGCCCGTCGCGTTCGACGAAATCCGCACGGTGCTCGAACGAGACGACATGCTGCTGCCGCCGCGCGACGACGTCTCGATCTATATCGAGTTCGTGGCCGTGTATTGGGGCTTGCGATATTTCGCCGCCGGCTTCCTGCCTCGCTACTTTCCGGGCTTGAAAAACGCGAAGGCCATCGGCGAACTGCTCGGCCAGGACATCGACGCCGAGAGCCTGTTCCAAGCGACGCGGCCCCGCGGCGCGGCCGATCCGCAGGTCGGCTGCGAGTTGGACGAGTTGACCGACGCGGCGGCCCCCCAATCCGATTCGCCCGCCGTGGCGTTGCCCGCGGTGGCGCCGTCGCAGCGGAAGTACTCGACCCTGATGCGGCGATCGCAGCGTCCGGCATCGCAGGGAAACGTCGTGCGGGCGGCCATTTATCGTGCCCGGGCCGAGCGCTATGCGCCGCCGGAGTGCGTCGACCGCGTTCGGGCGGCCATCAAACTGGACGTTTACCGGCTCATCCGCCGGCTGCGGGCCGCCCTGGATATCGACGACGCCGAGCCCCAGCCGTGGGAAGAGTCGCTGTTCAGCCTGGTACATGAGACGCCGCGGGGCATCTGGACCGCCGAAGCGCGGCTGCTCTACGACCTGCAAAAGGTGTGCATCGACTCCGAGCGGGACATTTACACGGTGGACCTGGTGGAGTGGGCTTTCATGGGGCCGCCGCCCGATCAAGCGCCGCCTGCCGAATCAACGCGAGGTGCTCATCTTGAAGCACCTGCGAAGCGCCGCCCGACGGCTCGGGGTTGTGCGGCTTTCCGACGCCCAGCGGCGGCAGCTTGCCTTCGTGCTTCAGGACGGATGCCGGCACGTCGAAGCCATGCTTCGCCAACGGGTCCGCCCGCAACTTGTGGCCGTCCTGGACGAGGTCGGCCTCGCGCCGCAGAACCTGCCCGAGCGGGTCGCCCGCTCCAAGTTGGTCGAAGAGTTGCTCGACCAGATCGGCGAGCGGGGCTACCTGGCGATGGGGCACCTGCGCGACGCGATTTCGCGCAACAACCTGAAATTGCCCGATCTCTCGCGGCCGCGCAGCTTTCTGGAGGGCGACCAGTTGCTGCAGGCCGACCGCCGGTTGGCCATCGTGCTCGACGGCGTGTATCACCGCGGCGAATTCTATCTGCGCTGGATGCAGCGCATCAGTTCGCTCGGGTTTGGCACGCGGGTCGGCCGCTTCTTGACCCGATTCGCCGTCGTGCCCTTCGGCGGGGCCTATGTGGTGCTGGCTTTCACGCATCACATCTGGGGCAAGGTGACGGGCGTCGAGTACGAGACGAACATCTCCACGGCGGTCGAGGCCGTACTGGTGCTGGGGGTCTTCTTGCTGGGACTGGTGAATTCGGCGGCATTTCGCGGCGCGGTCGGCCTGTTCTTCACCACCTGCTATCGCGCTTTCCGCGCGGTGGTGGTCGAACCGATACGCTGGATCGTGCGGCTCGCCGCTGCTGCAACGCATTCTCCACAGCCGGCTGTTTACCGCCCTGTTTCGCTTCTTCATCAAACCGCTCCTATGGACCGGTGTCGCCTACTGGCTTCTGCCGCCGCGCCACGGCAGTGAGAGTGCCGCGGCGGCGATGATCATCTCGCTCTTCCTGGCGATCAATCTGCTGTTGAACTCGCGGCCGGGACGCGTCATGGAAGAACTCTTCGCCGACGGGATCGTGCAGGGTTGGCGGCGATTCGGGCTGCCCGTCATCACCGGCGCCTTCTGGCTTGTCGTCGATTTCTTCCGCGGCGTCCTCGAAACCATCGAGCGGTTGATGTACAGCGTCAACGAATGGCTCCGCTTCAAGACGGGCGAGCGTAGCGTCACGCTGGTGGCGAAGGCCGGCTTGGGCCTCTTGTGGTTCTTCGTCAGCTATGTCCTGCGATTTGCCGTCAACGTGTTGATCGAGCCGCAAATCAACCCCATCAAGCATTTCCCCGTCGTGACGGTATCGCACAAGCTGCTGCTGCCGCTATACAAGCCGTTCGCCGATCTCCTCGAACTGAGCATGGGGATGACCGCGTTCCGGGCGTGGCTGCTGGCTACCGGAACCATCTGGTCCATTCCCGGCATTTTTGGCTTCCTGGTGTGGGAACTGAAAGAGAATTGGCGACTGTATGAAGCCAACCGGCGGCCGAACCTTGCTGCGACGCCGATCGGCTCGCATGGCGAAACCATCCGACGCCTCTTGCGGCCGGGTTTCCATTCCGGCACGATCCCCAAACGTTTCGCCAAGCTTCGCCGCGCCGAGCGCCGCGCCCGCACCGGTGCAAACTGGAGCGCCGTCCGCAAACAGTGGTTTGCGATCCGTCGCGTCGAATTGGCGCTGCGCCGCTATGTGCAGCGCGAGTTCCTGGAGCTTCTTTCCGAGAGCCCGTCGTGGCAGATTTCGGCCGTCGTTCTGGAGCGCGTCCGACTGGCCACCAACAGGGTCGAACTGGTCATCACCTGCCCGGAATTGGAAGGCGACGACTTGCAGATTTCGCTGGAAGTCGAGTCGGGTTGGTTGATCGCCGGTGTGACAAGCACCGGTTGGACCGACCAACTCGCTCCCCATCAGCGCCAGGCGCTGGCCACGGCGCTTGTGGGCTTATACAAGACGGCGGGCATCGATCTGGTGCGGCAGCAGATCGAGGAGCAGTTCGCGCCTGTGCCGCAATACGACGTGGTCGCCGGCGGCCTGGCCGTTTGGCCCGAGCGCGACTGGAACGTCGAAATTCTCTACGATCTGCGCGGCGACGCGTGGGTTGCGCCGCAGTCGGTTCGCGGACTGGCCCGGCAACTGCTGCCGACGCTTGCCCGCTGGCGGCTGGTGTTCGACGAGGTTCCGATTCCGTGGGAGCGTTGGGTGTCGGCCTGGGGTGACGAGATTGCCGGCCAGGTCCCGCCGCAAGAGCCCATCGCTCCGGTGTCGGTGCTGCCGCCGGCGCCGTAGTCCACGGTGGCCTGCCGTACGCCACGCAACCCGATGTCATTGAGGTCGTCGTCCCGCGGTTGATACACATTCCACCATCTGGGGGGGCCAGTGCGCAGCGGCGCGCTGGTTGCCCGCGGCTCCGTCGAGCAATTGCCGATTTTCGTTTTTCGGCCCCAAAGCTCTTGACAACTATGACGCAAGTCGTAATAATAACGACGAATGTAGTAATGGAGGAACGTGCATGGCAAGAAAACCGAAAACGCCGCGCCTGTCGGCCGGGGAATTGGAAATCTTCCAGATGCTCTGGAGGGACGGCCCCGTGACGATCTCCGCGGCGCGGCGCGGCCTGCGGCGGACCATCGGCTATACCACGGTGCAGACCCGGCTGAACCGCCTGGCTGAGAAAGGCGTCGTGGTCCGCACCGCCGAACGGCCGGCAACGTATCGGGCCGCGGTCAACCCGGAAGACGTCAGCAGCGGCTATTTGACGCTGCTGCTGGAGCGGGTCAGCGGAGGGAGCATTGTTCCGCTGGTCGCCCACTTGTTGAAAAACCGCAAGCTGAGCGCGGAAGAGGTCGGTGCGCTGCGGAAGTTGATCACCGAATCGCAATCGGGAAGCCGAACCACCGAGATATCAGGAGATACCCGATGAATGGGTATGGTCTTGCTCTGTTGGTGATGTTGCTGCGGACGACCGTCTTTCTGAGTGCGGCCGCGATCGCCGTGCGACTGGTGCTGAAGTTCGGGCGTCCGGCCAGCCCCACGGTGCATCGCGCGGTGTGGCTGCTGGTGCTTTTGACGGGCTGGTTCTGGTGGCGGCTGCCGGTGACGATCCCCTATTACGAAGCGGCCCCGGCGCCGGCGGCCGACCAGGGTTCCTTCGACATGGATGATCGAGCTTCCGCCGTGCCAGTGGCGGCGGCAATTTCGGCAGGCGTGCGGCCAATGCCGGCCGACCAGGGGTTCCTCGCGCCGCTTCGGGCGAACTGGCCCTTGGCGGTTGTCGCCGTTTGGCTTTTCGGGATGTTCGTCGTTGTGGCGGTGTGGATCACCTGCTATCTGCGTTCTCTTCGGCAACTTCGCCCGGTCGGCCGCGTCGAGGAAATCTGGGTGCGGCAGTGGGAGGATTTGTGCGCCCGGCACGGCGTTCGCGAAGCCATTCCGTTTCGGGCGACAAAGAGCGCCGGCCCGCTGCTGTGCCGCCTGCCGCAGGGCCATCTGCTGGTCGTGCCGAGCGTGTTGTGGCAGCAACTGACGCCGCCAGGACGGCTGACCATTCTGAAGCACGAACTGGCGCACTGGAAGCGGCGCGACTTGCTCAAGTCGACACTGGTCCGGCTGCTGGTGCTGCCGCACTGGTTCAACCCGCTGGCTTGGGCGGCCGCGGCGTGGTTTGACGAGGCGGCGGAATGGGCGTGCGACGAAGCCGCCAAAGGGGCGACCCTCGAGGGATGTCAGGAGTACGCCAAGGCGCTGCTGCAATTGGACGCCATCTTCGGACCGCGTCTATCGTACCATGCCGCCGCCTCGGGCCGCGGCCTTTCCGCTCGCGTTCAACGTTTGCTTTGTCCCCACAATGAAAAGGACTCGATCATGAAAAAAGCCGTGGTCCTTGGAGCCGCGTTGGGCCTCGCACTACTTGGCCTGGTGCGCGTGAATCTTGTCGCGCAAGAGCCTGCCGAAAAGGGGCAGGCAGGCATGCTGCAGAAGCCGATCGTCACCGATATCGCGGCCGAATTGGGCGGTAAGCTCACCGAGAAGCAACGGCTGTATTGCCAGTGGGACGCCAAAACCTTTGGATTGCCGGACCTCACAAAATGGCAAAGGCTGACTCCCCAGGAAAAAGTCGCCAAGGAGGAAGAACTTCTGAAACAGCTTGCCAGCGACGACGAAAGCGAACGGGTCAAGGCCATTGATGACCTCGTGGCCCTGGGCAGCATGAAGGCGGTTCCCGCCATCTTGAACATTGCGGCCGATCGGAAAGAGAAGAACAATTGGGATCGCCACACGGCCACCCGCGCTCTGGCCATGCTGGGCGATCCCAGCGTCGTGCCGGAACTGGTGCAGTTGACGTATCACTACAACTGGAATGTGCGGCAATGGGCCCAAATCGCACTCGTGCGGCTGACGGGCCAGAACTTCGGCCGCGACGTGGCCGCCTGGCGGCAGTGGTGGGAAAAGCAAGGAGGCAAGCCGCCGATCTCTGCCGAAACCGTCGCTTGGGCAACCAGCCCGGAAATGCTCCAATATGCCGACCCGAAAAGCATGGACGAGGCGGATCGCCAGTTTCCAGATGGCGCGAAACGTTCTACCGCCTACAAGGCCGGCAGCTTCTGGGAGAAATACTCCTTGTGGAAGCAGAGCGGGCAAGCGAAAGGCGGCATTGAGAATCTCTCCGAGGAGGAAAAGAAGCTCCTGGCCGACCTGGTCAAGGGCGCCTATCTCGTCACCTTCCGGCCGATCGGGGGATTCGCGCCCAAGACGCCGGGGCGCTGCTCGAGAAGTTCTTCGACTCGCAGGTTCTCAAGTCCGGCTCGATGGGGCTCGGCGGGGCCAGCTTCTTCCGCACGAAGGCCAAGGACGGAATATTGATCGGCTCCTTCCTCTCGGCACGTCCCGAAGACACTCGCAAGGCCCTGGAAGCCACCGGCGTTGTGAAGGTCCTGTCCGTCGAGGAGTTGACGCCGGAGAAGTTCATCCAGTACGACGCCTCGCCGCAGGAATCCTTGCAGTAGCACGGGGCCGGGGCGGCAGCCCTCGTTGTTAGGCACAAGTTTCGCCGATCGTCCCCGCCGGGCTTGTCCCGGCGGAAGGTGGGATTTCTTTTGCCATGTCCTCTTGCCGCCCGAGATTATGGTGCGGGCCTCGGCTGCGTATGCAGGCGGGACGCCCGCACCACAAACCTCCGTCCACCGCTCCCCACTCTGCAACCGCCACAATCTATCGCTGCGCCGCAACTCCAGCCCAACTGGAAAATCCAGGGACCGTCTGCTACCATGGGACGAGCATCGCCGTCGCCTTACTGTGCTGAACATCAATAGACGGGAAACACCGATGGGAAGAAAAACGCCCATGCACAAGCAGACGGGATCGAAGACCATGCTGGCCATCTTGGCCATGATGCTGCCGACGGCCGGACGGCTGAGCATTCTGAAGCACGAACTGGCGCACTGGAAGCGGCGCAACTTGCTGAAGTCAACGCTGGTCCGACTGCTGGTGCTGCCGCACTGGTTCAACCCGCTGGCTTGGGCGGCCGCGGCGCGGCTTGGCGAGGTGGCGGAATGGGCGTGCGACGAAGCCGCCAAAGGGGCAACCCTCGAGGGATGTCGGGAGTATGCCAAGGCGCTGCTGCAATTGGACGCCATCTTCGGACCACGTCTATCGTACCGTGCCGCCGCCTCGGGCCGCGGCCTTTCCGCTCGCGTTCAACGTTTGCTTTGTCCCCACAATGAAAAGGACTCGATCATGAAGAAAGCCATGGTTTTTGGAGCCGCGTTGGGCTTCGTGTTGCTGGGCCTGGTGCGCGTGAATCTTGTTGCGCAAGAGCCGGCCCCCAAGGGGCCGCCCAGTACATTGCAGAAGCCGGCCGACACCAATATCGCGGCCGGCAGCTTCCGCGAGAAATATGCCCAGTGGCAGAAAACCGGAAAGACGAAAGGCGGCATCGATAAGCTATCCGACGAGGAGAAGAAACTCTTGTCCGACCTGGTCGAGGGGGCCTACGTGGTCACCTTCCGGCCGGTCGGGGGATTCGCTCCCAAAACGCCGGCGGCGCTGATCGAGAAGTTCTCCGACTCGCCGGTTCTCAAGTCCGACTCGACGGGGTTCGGCGGGGCCAGCTTCTTCCGGACGAAGGCCAAGGACGGCGTCTTGATCGGCTCGTTCCTCTCGGCAATTCCCGAAGACACGCGCAAGGCCCTGGAAGCCACCGGCGTCGTGAAGGTCCTCTCCATCGAGGAGTTGACGCCGGAGAAGTTCATCCAGTACGAGGCCTCGCCGCAGGAATCCTTAGGGGCCGGCACCTTCTCGCAGAAGTATTCCTCGCCGCAGGGATCTTCAGGGGCCGACACCTTCTGGCAGAAGTATTCCTTGTGGGAACGTGGCGGGAAGAAGAAAGGCAGCGTCGAGAGGCTTTCCGAGGACGAGAAAAAACTCCTGGCCGAGTTGGTCGAGGGGGCTTACGTGGTCACCTTCCGGCCGATCGGGCGATTCGCGCCCAAAACGCCGGAGGCGTACCTCCAGAAGTTCTCCAACTCGCCGGTTCTCAAGTCCGACTCGACGGGTCTCGGCGGGGGTAGCTTCTTCCGGACGAAGGCCATGGACAGGGTCTTGATCGGCTCGTTCCTCTCGGCACGTCCCGAAGACACGCGCAAGGCCCTCGAAGCCACCGGGGTTGTGGAGGTCCTCTCCATCGAGGAGTTGACGCCGGAGAAGTTCATCCGGTACGACGCCTCGCGGCAGCAATCGTTAAGGTAGTACGAGGCCGGGGCGGCAGACCTCGTTGTCGGGCGAAGTTTCGCCGATCGTCCCCGCCGGGCTTGTCCCGGCGGAAGGCACGATTTCCTTTGCCACGTCCTCTTGCCGCCCGGGATTGTGGTGCGGCTCTCGGCTGCGTATACAGGCAGGACGCCCGTACCACAAACTTCCGTCCACCGCTCCCACTCTGCAAGCGGCACAATCTATCGCTGTGCCGAACTTCCGGCCCAACTGGAAAGTCCCAGGACCGTCTGCTACCATGGGACGAGCATCGCCGTTGGCGACCTGCGCAACGGGGCCGAAGCGGGAAACACCGATCGAAAGGAAAACGCCCATGCACAAGCAGACGGGATCGAAGACCATGCTGGCCATCTTGGCCCTGATGCTGCCGATGGGCGGAGGGCTGACGGCGCCCAGTTCCGCCGCTACGCTTCCGCCTGAGATCGAGAATCCCGAATGCCTCGGCGTCAACAAGGAGCCCTTTCACGCGATGCTGATGCCCTACGCCACTTTGGAGCAGGCGCTCTCCGCCGATCGGCACGCGTCGCCCTACTGCCGGCTTTTGAACGGCACGTGGAAGTTCCACTGGGTGAAGCGGCCCGAGTTGCGCCCGGAGGATTTCTACAAGCCCGACTTCGATGTTTCCGGCTGGGACGACATCCCGGTGCCGTCGAACTGGGAGGTGCTTGGTTACGGCACGCCGCACTACCGCAACAACGGCTACATCTTCAAGAAGGATTTCCCGCACGTGATGAGCGAGCCGCCCGAGAACTGGACGGCATACGACCAGCGCGACCCGGTGGGGAGCTACCGGCGCGAGTTTGAGCTGCCGCCCGAGTGGAGCGCTCGTCGCGTGTTCCTCACCTTCGACGGCGTCGACTCGGCCATGTTTCTGTGGATCAACAGCCGGAAGGTCGGCTACAGCATCAACAGCCGCAACGCCGCCGAGTTCGACATCACGGAGTACGTAAGGCCCGGCAAGAACCTCGTCGCGGTGGAAGTCTATCGCTTCAGCGCAGGCAGTTTTCTCGAAGACCAGGACATGTGGCGCCTCTCGGGCATCTTCCGCAACGTGACGCTCTGGAGCACGCACGGCCGTCCACGTCCGCGATTTCTTCGTGAAAACCGACCTCGACGCGCACTACAAGGACGCCACGGTCGAGGTGACGGCGAAGGTGAAGAACTACACGACCGACGCGAGTGTTGAACAGACGGTCGCCGCTCGGCTGTTTGACGCACAGGGCAACGTCGTCGCGGAAACATCAGGCCGCGTCGGCGTCTTTGCTCCAAACCAGGAACAAATCATCACCTTGAAGATGCCGGTGGCAGCCCCGGCCAAATGGACGGCCGAAACACCAGATCTTTACACGCTCGTACTACGAATGGCCCCTGCCAACCAGCAGCATCCAGAGGCTGCCGAGTGGCTCTCCGCCCGCATCGGTTTCCGCAAGGTCGAGATCAAGGGCCGGCAACTCCTGGTCAACGGCACGCCCATCAAGCTGAAGGGTGTCAACCGGCACGAACAGTGGCCCGACACGGGCCACGCCGTCACCGAGGCGCAGATGGTCCGCGATCTCGAAGTCCTCAAGCAGGGCAACTGCAACCACGTGCGCACCTGCCATTATTCCGACGATCCCCGCTGGTACGAACTGTGCGACCAGTGGGGCATCTGGCTTGTGGCCGAGGCCAACTGCGAGTGCCACGGCTACAGCGGCCACTTCGACGCCGAGCCGCGGATGCGGGCGGCGATCATCGACCGCAACGTGGCCAACGTCGAGAACTTCAAGAACCACCCGGCGGTGATCATCTGGTCGCTGGGCAACGAATGCGGCTGGCGCGGCCAGAACTTCATCGACGCCATGAACACGGTCAAGGCGCTCGACCCCACGCGGCCCGTGCATTACGAGCGGTTCGGCATCGATCCCGGCAATCCGGCGGACCTCGACGGCAAGATGTACGGCACGCCCGATGAATTCGCCCGCATCGCCGCCAATCCCAGCCTCACCAAGCCGTTCTACATTTGCGAGTACGCCCACGCCATGTTCAACTCGATGGGCTCGCTGGCCGAATATTGCGAGGTGTTCGACCGCTGCCCCGAGATCGTCGGCGGCGCGATCTGGGAATGGCAGGACCAGGGCCTCTGGAACCGCCGCGACCCGAAACATCCCATCCTCGCCTATGGCGGCGGCTTCGGCGAATGGCCCAACGACCATTACTTCATCCACAAAGGCGTCGTTGCCGCCGACCGCTCGCCCAAGCCGCACTACCCCGAGATGAAACACGCCTACCAGTGGATCGGCATCGAGGTCGCCGACATTGCGGCCAGCACGGTCAAAGTGAAGAACAAGCACCAGTTCGTCTCGCTTGCGGGCTTCGACGGCGCATGGACGGTGAGCGAAGACGGCGTCGAAATTCAACGGGGCGCGCTGGCCGTGCCGGCCGTCGCCCCGGCGCCGAAGCGACCGTCACCATCCCCTTCCGGCCGTTCCAACCGCGCCGGCCGGGAGTATTTCCTGCGGGTCGCCTTCACGCTGGCCAAGGATCAGCTCTGGGCGAAGCAAGGTTATGAAGTCGCCGCCGAGCAGTTCCACTTGCCGATCTCCGTACGGGCCGACCTCGTGACGTCGGTCGCCAAATCGGTCAGCCTGGCGCAAGACGGCACGGCGATCACCGTTTCCGGCGATGGCTTCGCGGTCGTCTTCGACAGGGCCGCCGGCGCGATCTCGGCGCTAAAGCGGGATGGCATGAATGTTCTGGCGGCCGGCGGCGGGCCGCGCCTTCATCTTTCGCGCGCCCCACCGCAACGACGATATATGGGCGTATAAGGAGTGGGTGAAATACGGACTCGATAAGCTCCAGTTCAGCGTCGTCAAGCTCACCGCCTCGCAGGCCGGCCCGGCCACCGTTCGCGTAGTTGCCGAAATCAAGGCCGACGGCCAGAACAAGTTCAGCGCCACGCACGTCGCCCAGTACACGATCACGGGCGACGGCGCAATCGCGGTGGACAACAACGTGAAGTTTGACGGCCCGCGCGTGCCGCTGGCCCGGCTGGGCGTTCGCCTGTTGCTCGATAAGCGGCTCGACCGGCTCGACTTTCTCGGTCGAGGCCCGATGGAAAACTACCCTGACCGTAAACGCGGCTTCGACGTCGGCCTCTACGGCGCCGGCGTGAACGACCAATACGCCTACGAGAAACCGATGGAGCGGGCCAACCACGAAGACATCCGCTGGGCCGCGCTCACCGGCGCCGGCCTGCCCGGCCTGCTCGCCCAAGCCGACGGCGATCTGTTGCAAGTCTCCGCCCTGCCGCACACCGACGAGCAGATGACGCCGGTCGAGTACAAGATCGACTTGCCCACAAGCGAGGCGACGGTCTTGTGTCTCAGTGCCAAGACGCTGGGAGTGGGCTCGAACGGTTGCGGCCCGCGCCCGTTGGAGAAGTACATCGTCTGGTCCGAGCCGGCCCAGTTCTCTTACATTCTGCGACTGTTGCCGGTCGGAGAGAAACCAACGCCGGAGCTAGGCCGGCTTCCACCACCGGCCCGCTGATAGAATGCCTCGGGCGTTTGCCCTTCATCCTTCAGCACGGATCATTTCGCCTTCCCCCCCTTTTCGTCGCCGCAAACGTTGCTAGAATCCCCTTTTGCTTTTTTCCCGTCACCGTACCGAAGGAGTTGATGACCATGTTGCGACTGGCGATCCTTTCCACGGCCTTTGCGGGCATCATCGGACTGGCCGGCTTCTGCCGGGCGGAGGACGAACCGAAGCCGCTGAAGAACTACACCGGATTCGTGCAAGAGGTTGAACCTCGGCGCCTCTTGGGCGAGGGCGACGCGAAATGGTTGCGATCGTTTCGGGCGGCCGACGGCACGATCTTTCTTCCCTTCGGCAAAAAGACCACCGACGGCGGCCTGACGATCGTCGAACACACCGGCCCGGACTTCAAGAAGATCCTCGGGCAGGCCGAAGAGACCACGTTTGTCCGGCCCGGACTGTTCTTTGCGCTGGATAGCAAACTGTCGTACGCCTCGCCCGGCGTCTATCGGGTGAAGGCCTGGCGTTCGACCGATGATCTGAAGACGATTGCCGAGGAAACCGCCACCTTCAACGTGCCGGACGGACCGAAGCCCGACCAGGGCCTGAAGGGATGGAATGGCCTCTATGTCTACCGCACCATCCTGCAAATGGCGGATGGCACGTGGCTGGCCACGTTGGAAGGAAACCTGGAAAGCGACACCATCACGCCGACCGACCACCAGAGCAAAATCGAGACCGCTGTCAAGCAGAGGACCATTGTCGTCGCTTCGACCGACGAAGGGCACACGTGGAACTATCTCTCGACGGTGGCCTATCCGCGGGCCGACGATCCGGTGGGTGAAGGTTTCGTCGAGCCGACCTTCATGCAACTTGATGACGGCCGGCTCTTGTGCGTCATGCGCACGGGCCACTATTATCCGCTCTATAGTTGCTGGAGTTCCGACCAGGGCAAGACGTGGACCACGCCGCTATATACGGGACTGGAGCGCGGCTGCGACCCGTGCCTGCTCCGGCTGCGCGACGGCCGCATCCTGCTCTCCTACGGAAAACGGTTTCCCGAAGGCTGGTCGCAGGCCGGTCCCTGCACGGACCAGGAGCGCTGGAAGTATCCCGCCGAAGGTCTGCTCAAATTCGCGATCAACGAAGACGGAACCGGAACCACATGGGAAGAGACGATCGTCGGCCGACAAATCGGCACCAGTTACTCGAGCATCTACGAGGTCGAGCCGAACGTGATTCTCTGCCAGGTCGATGGCTGGTGTTTTCGGGTGCGGTTGAGGCCGAAACAGGATTGATGATTTCCTCTATTCCGTTCCGCCCCGATAGCGCGAGAGCTACCATCCGCGGCGATCAACTTCGGCCCGCAGGATTGCTTGTTGCGCCGGCGTAAAGAGCTTGAGCGCCTTGGCCGTCAGTTCGCAGTAAACCTGTTCGGGCTTGTCGGAGAATTCATTGTCGATCTGGCGGAGGGTGGCCTTCTGTTGTTCGTTGAGGAACGGCTTCTCTTGGTTGTTGCCGGCGACATTCTCCGGCGCCGCCGGAAGATGCAGAGCGGAACCCACAATATTCTGAAACTCCATCTCCTTCAGCATCGCCATTTGCTGCGGCGTGAGCGCGGCCTCGACCTGCCTGTGGAGTTCGGCGACTAATCGCCACGCTTTCTCGCCGATGGCCTTCAGGCCCGCCTCGTCGTCAAGCGAAAGTTTTGCCCTCTCTTTGTCGATTTCGCTTATCGCTTTCCAATACTTATCCATCATATCCCGGACATGGGCGCGCTGAGCCGCGCTGAGGCCCAACTCGTCGGCCGCTCCATCGGTGTCGCGGGAGGGAAGCGCGGGGTAGGGGAGCTCGAAGTCCGGCAAAGCGTATCGCTTGTGCAGTTCCGCCAACTGTTGCGGCGTCAAGACGGCCAGGATCTTGGCGATTTTGTCGCGAGCGATCTGCGCGAGCCGGCGGTTCTTTTCCTGCTGGAGCTGTAGCGTGAGTTGCTTCAGCTCCTCTTGCTGCTTCGTTGTCAGACCGAGTTTTCCAACCACCAGGGGATGAGATATGATGCCGCTCCCAAAAGCAAGGGTGCGGAAGGTCAAGTCCTTGAGTACCGTCAACTGGTCGGGCGTGAGGACGTCTTCGATCTGCTTTCGCGTGTCGCGCCATTGCGATTCAAGCCGCGCGACCGTCTCTTTCGAGAACATGGGGCCTTGCGAGCCCGTGCCGTCGAGATTGAAGGACGCCGTGAACTTCGCCGTCTCCGCTGGTTGGTTCGCCGCTTTCCAGGCCTTTGTTGCTTTTGCCGCCGGCTCTTCGTTCTTCTTTCCCGACTTGGATCCCCGCTTCGCCAGATCTTGCTCGGCAATTTTCTGGCGCTCCGGCCAATACCTGGCCGAGATCTCCCGCAGTTTCTTCTTCTGCTCGGCGGTGAGCTTTAGTTCCCGCTGGGTGGATGGCTGCATGAGCATCTTGTCCGCCGGCACGTCCATCCACGTTGGCCCGTCGCGATCACCCGGCTGAAGTACAACACCGCGGTCAATCCAGCCCATCCAGAGGTTCTGGTTGAAATCGCTATACATGATGGGCGATTCTACGGCGCCGTCGGGCCAGGAAGTGCTAAACGCGGTCGAGGCGCCAAATCCAAACCGTCCCTGCGCATCCGCCGTGGCTTCCATTCTCACGAGGTGGAACCACTCGCTTTCGTCCGATTCCGATCTACCCGCCGATGCTGCTGCGGCCTGGCCATTGGCCCCGCCCGCGGCTAATGCCTTGGCGGGCTGTTGGCTATCCGGCTGTTTGGCCGCTGCGGCCGCCGCGCCGCCGGACAGGCCCGACTTCGTCTCCGGTTCGGCAAGGGGCTCAGCCGGCTTCTCCACCGAAGTCTTGCCGGATGGATCGTTCGCCTTTGAGGTTACTGGCTTGAGTTTCACCTCCAACTCCCTGACCGCACCTTCAGGCAGCTTGAGCTTCTCCGATTTCGACTCGTAACCTTCGGCCTCGACAGTGACGGTAAACTCCTCGTCGGACAACAATTGTTCGGTGCGGCGGAATCCGTCGGGCTGCTTCTCGCAGTGCACGTCTTTGCCTTGGACGAACTGCCCCCCGCCCTTCCACGGTCCCTTACCCTCGGAGTATTCGAACTGCACATTGGCCTTGTCGAGCAGGGCGCCGTCCTCGCCGAGCGGCTTGATCAGCAGGATCGGCGCCTCGTAGCGGACAACCTCGACGCCCTGGATGTCGCGATCGAGGGTGCCCAACTCGATCTCGCGGCACTGGTTGCTCAAGGGCTCGTCCTTCCTCATGCGAATTCTCAGCGCGTATGCTCGTTGGTGATGACGTTCAGCCTGGCTTCGGTGAGCCCCTTCGGCGCGCGAATGACGAAATGGCCGTTGCGGTCGACATCGCCCTGGGTGGAAAAGAAGACGCCCTGGTCGCCGAGTGCCTTGTCGGCCAGGCGTCCCCAGAGGTCGGGCTCGTGGCCCGATCGTGGCTTTCCGCGGCTGTCGTAGTATTGGCCTTCGATCACCACCTGCGGAACACCACGGATTACAACCGGCCCGGGCGTCTCTCCTTCCTTGAGCGTCAACTTCTTTGGTCCGAACACGGCCGGCGGCTTGCGCACCGTCTGACGCCCGAGCAGGCTGTCATGAGGGTACTCGGCGACCCGAACCAGGCACTCCCCCTCAGGAAGCGGCCCGAGACCGAATTGGCCCTGATTGTCGGTCAACGCCGCGCGGGCCAGACAGTCGGCCACCGGCAACGAGATCGGTTTCTTCGACCGGCCGCCGATAATCTCGGCGTTGACCCACACGCCGCTGACGGGTTTCTCATTTTCGTCAACCACGCGGCCCTTCAACTCGATCCCCTTCTCCAGCACAAAGCGGCCCTGGTCGCCGCGATTTCTATCGATGACGTGCGTCGAAGGCGCGTAGTCCTTCGGCACCAGCCAAAAGACCGCGTCGCTCCCCTTGGACAGATTTAGTCGGAAGGCCCCTTGCGGGTCCGTCGTGGTGTCAGTGAAGGAGGCGCTGTCGAAATCCTCCCGATCGGGCATGGTGAACCCGAGCACCTTCACTGCCGCAGCCGGTTTTCCGTCGGACGTGACCACGGTTCCGGTGATCGCATCGGCCGGGTAGAGTTCGACGTGTTCGAAAAATGGCGGATCGCCCAGCTTCTCGTTCTTACGGATCATGCTCAGTGCGTAGCCGAAGCCCTTTCGCGTGGCATAGTCGGGGTGGGATACGTCGAGCTCGATGTACATGTAGCGGTCGGCCACCTGCTCGGGCGGAATAGTGAAGGTATACTTGCCCGCGGCGTCGGTCGTGTAAGTCGGCTCCTCAATGATCCGATGCTCGTAGGGTGCCACAATCTGCCGCCGCACGGTGACCGTAGCCCCGGCGATCGGCTTGCCGGTCAGCTTGTCGGTCACTTTGCCCGTGTAGGTGAGGGCCTCCGGCGGCTTTTCCGCGGAGGTCTCACTGGGCTCACCGTTCGCCTTTGTCGCATCCGGCTCGGGGATCTTCGGCTGTTCGCCGCGCGAGGAGGAGTCGTTGGCGGGCTGTCGGCCTTCGGGCGGATTGGCCGCTGCGGCCGGCGGGGCGGCGATTTCGCTCGTCTTGTTCTCCGTTTCCGATTTGGCCGACGGTGCGGCCAAAGCGAAGGGGATGATAACCGCCAGCCCACCCACCAACGCGAGCACGATCAGTCCGCCGACCCAAACGCTTGCCTGGCTCCGACTGGGCGCCGACACTCCGAGGATCCGTCGCACGCGGCTGAGCGTCGCGCCGGCCTTCTTCGCGCCTGTGGCCGCCATCGCCCATTTCGGCGCGGTGCGGTTTTTCTCGATCGTTGTCAGTGCCGTGACATAATCAACTTTGCTCCCGCAGGCCACAACGGCCGTGTCGTCGCAGCAGTTCTCCCGCTCGATCCGGATCCGCCGCGAGACCCACCACACGGCGGGATGGTAGAACAGCAGCGTCTCGACCACCGTCTGTAGCAGGTTGACCAGGTAGTCGTAGCGGCGCACGTGGGCCAGTTCGTGGGCCAGAACGGCCTCGATCTCGTGGGGCGCAAGCCCCGTCAACATGCCGACGGGCAGGAGAATCACCGGCCGGAGCCAGCCGATGGCCACCGGAACCTCGACCAGGATGGATTGCACCAGCCTGACTGGTTGCGTCACTCTCAGCCGCGTCTTCAGATCATGGAAGCTCCGCGCCAAGGATTCCGGCACGGGCATGATTCCCACGCATCGCAACCGCCCTGCCGCGACAAATCCGCCCACGTGCCACGTGGCAAGCCCCAGCACGCCGATCAACCAAATGAGCACCGTCCAGGGAACGCACGGCGCGAAGAGCCTCGTTGCCAAATCCAGCAGCCTGGATGATCGAGACGTTTCAGAATCCGCCGGAGACGGCTTCGGCAAGGCAGTATCCACAACGGGTCGATCGTTGCGAGCAGCGATCGCCATATCGGCCAGCGGTTCGGTCGGCAGCGGAGACGCTGTCGTCGGCGTTGAAGCGAGCACCAGTGTCGGGTCAGCCGCACTGGGCATGAGGCAGTACGTTGCCAATGGCGAGAAGAACATGGCCGCCAACCCGACACACGCGACCACGTACCGCAGGTTGGGCGAGCGGCGACGCAGGAATCCAAGCAGGAGGGCCGCCAACATTCCGATGATGGCCAGTTGCCACAGGGAGTGAAGCAGCGTCCACCCCCAACGATGCACACATTCGGAAGACAGGACTTGTTGAAGCGTCGTCATCTGCCTTTTCCTTTCACTTTTCCCGTGCGTCTGACTTCTGCCACGAGTTTGTGCATTTCCGCCAGTTCCTCGGGCCGGACCCGATTGGCCGACAGGAGCCGCATGAGGAGTTTTTGGGCCGAGCCGCGAAAGGCCTTGTGGATCAAGTCGTCCACCAGGTGCAACTGGGTCTGCTCCCGGCCCTTAGCGGCGTCGTAGAGTTGCGGGCGAACCGAGTCGTCGCGGACCAGTAACGCCTTCTCCCGCATCACTTGCATCATCTTGAGCGTCGTGGAATAGCCGGTGTCGCGGTCGGCGGCCAGGGCGTCATGCACTTGCCGCACGGTGCTTGGCCCTCGCTGCCAAAGCACTTCCAAGATCTGTAGTTCCACGTCGGTGGGATGTGGGGTGGGATGCCTGGGCATTGGAACTCCTTGCCATCGAGACCCGGGGCGGATTCGGGTAGCCGAACGATATGACGAATCAATTCGTCACTTACTTCTGGATTTTAACGAAAGATTTCGTCATGTCAAGAGCGGTAGGGGCGAAAACGCCAACTCCCGCAGCCGCGCAGCACGCAAGCCGTTAACTTCCAGCCATTTGTGGCGCTGACAGTATATCGCGTTCCTGGCGTGCCGGGGCGGCCGTCGCAGGGTCCTGCGAAATCTTCCCTTAATCAAGTATCTACGAGGTCGAGCCGAACGTGATTCTCTGCCAGGTCGATGGCTGGTGTTTTCGAGTGCGATTGAGGCCGAAACAGGACTGAGGAAGGGGGGACAATTGGACAGGCGCGCGTATTTACACGCGAAAGTACTCAAACGACCATAATCGCGTCGTGCCCCGGGAATGTCCAGACACTACCGCGCGACGAGGAAAGTGGAAGGTGGGCGAAGAGATGGCGTTCCTGTAAGAGTGTCGCTTCTTGCCAATACCGGTCCTCTCACATCTTGTCCCCGCCTGCGCTGGTTCTTTGTCACACGCACCGAACGCGCTGCGCGGATCACGGACTCCGCTTCCTTCGCGCCTTAGTCACGTACTTCAAGGTCCGGTAAATGTATGTCACGTCCAAGTCGCCCGTCGGTGGAACATGACGCGGAGCAGGAGTGGTGCTTGAAACTGGATTCCGGCGATTCATCCGGCCGATGTACTGCTTCGCCTCATTGTCGAGCCAAGCGAACGATGGTCCGAAGAGAATCTTGGAAAGGTAGATGCGCTGGACTGCCTTGCTGAATTGTATCAGTTGCGTCGGCGATGCACTCGCCGGCTGAAGCTTGCTTGGGTCCTTGGAAACCAGTAGACGGTGCAAGCCTAAGTGGTCTTTGATCGAGTTCACAATCAGTGTTTGCAGCGTCTCCCCGCGCAACTGCACGATGTTGACCGGCATAAGGATTCGCTGGTGGCGCGCAAGGGCGTGCAACTTGAAGGCGTCTTTCGCCATCACTTTTGGGTCAACGTAGTGGTGCTCACCCTGAAACTCGAATGCGAGACGGAAATCCTCCAACAGAACATCAATCTCCAGGACCGAACCCGTTACTGGATTCACCAAGAAACTGGGTTTCGCCTCAAGTTCCCGTGGCGTCTTGGGTACAGTCAGGGTGATGAAGAGGTCGAGATAGCAATTCAGCAAAGCCTCACCGTAGGAGCCGCATTCACCGGAATAATTCAATGCGCACCTCTGGTCCAAAGCGGAGATGATATAGCGGTTCAACGCCGCCTTCTCTTGGTCGAAAGCGAATGCCGGCAGCCCCAGCCTTGGCAAATCCTCTTCCAGGCCGAATAGCAACCTAGCCGGGCTCGGAATGCACTTAAGGGAGTTCGCGGAGCCTTCGTTCTTCCGCAGAAGGTCTTGGAGCCTCCGCGCGAGGAGTCGGAGCCTTGAATGAACTGCCTGTTCGTGCTTCGATCCGGCGATCGTGGCCAGGTACGCCACATGCCCCACCTTAATCGCGCGAATGGCTTTCGCCCCTTCCGGTTTCTGCATAGCGTAAACGGCTGGACTCGGGAATATGATAACCGGGGCGCACACCGCGACCCAAATCCACAGTATAACTTCGGGCTACTTTCAGAGCCAGAAGGCTTTGGGTGGCGGATCGGGGGAGGGAGCCGCAACGGAGATGGGGCTAGAATTGACAAAACGGGTGATGCGCGATAGACCTCGGCCATGCCAAGACGAGCCAAGGTAGCGCCTGGCGGGATCGTATTTCACGTTCTGAACCGGACGGTGGCCGGTCTGGCGTTGTTCCGAAAAGAAAGGGCTACGAAGCGTTCGAGCGGGTCAGAGGAGAAGGTTCAGGCGTTGATCGCCAGAAACCGTCCGTATGGCGACGAGGCCTAGCAGGAAGAGCAAGCCAAGCGATTAGGGTTGCTGCACACGCTGCGAGGCGAAGGGCGTCCGAAGGCGAGGCCCAAAAACTAGATGCGTCCTGCGTGCCCGTTTCGATTCCCGCAAACCGAGCCCCCATGGGCACGTCTGCCCCCCTTGCAATTTTGCTTGTTCCGGCAAGATAATGACGAAACGCCAGCAGAGGAGGGTACGCATTGGGACTATCGGAATGCGCCGTCATAAGGTATGCGAAGGGCCGATGGAAGCTTGCGGCCGCTGTCGGGGTGGTGGTGATCGTGGCCGTCGGCATTGCTGTGAGGTTATGGCCACGGCACGTGGAGCCGTCCAAGACAACGGTAATGGCAGTGAATTTCGTCGGTGGATCCAAGGACATGAGCCGCCGCGGCGATGTGGTCTTCGTTCATGGGCTAGGTGGCGATGCCCGAACAACGTGGCAACGTGAGGGGTGTGATTTTTTTTGGCCTACGGAGTTGGGTAAGAGGTTTCCTGATCTTGGCGTCTGGTCCATTGCCTATGCGGCGTCCCCCAGTGACTGGCTCGGAAGTACAATGCCGATAGCGGACCGGTCAAAGAACCTACTCGAAGAGCTACGGGTGCGTGACATCGGCAAGAAACCACTCGTGTTCATCGGGCATAGTTTGGGAGGCATTATCATAAAGAAGATGCTTCAACATGCGTTCACGCTGAAAAACCCGGCCTGGGAGGAGCTTGGGAATAATACAAAAGGCGTCGTCTTCTTGGCGACACCACATAGCGGATCCGATTATGCCCAGTTTTTCTATCGCCTTAATTCAGTGATGCCAATCAAAGCGAGCGTTACACTTCGCGAATTGGAACCAAACACACCGGATCTGCGCGATTTGGGCGACTGGTATCGCGACGACATTCCAAACCGGAAGATAAGCACGGCCGTGTTTTATGAGAGTAAGCCCGTAGCCGGTTTCTCTACGCTCATCGTAGACGAGGCGAGTTGTAATCCGGGCCTTTCGGGTGTCACTCCGATTCGCGTGGATGCAGACCATCTGTCGATATGCAAACCGACCACGGACCAGGACCTGGTTTATTTGTCCGTCGGGGACTTCATCAGCCAGCACCTAGTTCCAGTTCCGCACCCATTTCCAATTTCGTTTGCACAGTTCGCTAAAGACTTCAATGACGTGCGCCGTGATCCCGCGAGGCTAAGCGCATTCAAAAAAGACCATGTTGACCAAAAAGTCACATGGATAGCATATGTTAAGAAGGTGCTACCGGATGATGAAGTGCCGGCCTACTGGATCGCGCCGGCTATTAACACTGTGGCGACCGATCAAGTGCTCGCCAATTTTTTGCCAGAAGACTTCAGTGTGTCGCTCCAAGAAAACGCGAAGGTTTCCCTAGAGGGGACGCTCACAAACGGGACCAACAGCAGCGGAGCAGTACTGGACAAGTGCAGAATCCTCCGGCGCGAAGAATGACCGAAATTGCACGTGCGTCCCGACACGCACGTGGGCGCATCGCGCCACGTTACTGCCGCGGCATCCCGGACTTGGTTGCAGGCAGTTCGAGCCGTTTGACACGGGTGTCAAGCTCGTCGTATTGATTCTGCAGTTTCCGCACGTCGTCCTGCAAATACTGAACTTTCTCTGGCATCGACTGCGGTGCCGTCGCTTTTGCCGCACACGTCTCGTAGCAGCACGATTCCTCGCAATAACATCGCTGTACCATTGGGCAGCACCCACGAGACCGGCAGAATATCCCAGCGGAAGCACTACTCACAGCGATAAGCGTGGTGACGATGATCCCTACCAACGCTGGTCTAAGCAGAGTCATACGCAGCCCTCCCATAAATATGTTATGCGTTCTGAAAGTATAGCACACGACTAACGAGAAGAGCATAGAAAGAATGGATCAACCTGTCAATAAGGGATACCTGGGCAATATACCCCCTCCTCCTGGACAAGCTGTGTTCGGCAGTTCCCGGGATTTCGGACACATTACCGAACTATTGAGGAGACGACAGTCATTTCGTAATCTCCGGTCATGGCACGATTGGCCCGGTTGGTGATTCCTGGTTTGCCCCATTACGTTACACAGCGAGGCAATCGCCGACAACGTAACCGCTCACGGCCCGGGGACTGGCTGCGGTTTCAGCCTCTTGCAGCCGAAAAATGCGACTATCCGCGTGAGCGGTTACGCCCTCTCACACCTGCACCTTCGCCCATTGCTGCTCCAGGCGCTTCGGCGAGACGGGGATTGCCGTGCCTAGCTTCTGGGCAAAAAGCGAGACGCGGTATTCCTCCAGCATCCAACGGAGGTGCAGCAACTCCGCGTCAACAATCCCCTGCGACTGTTGATGCCGGGCTCGCTCCAGGAAAAGCTGCCAGCGAGGCTGGAACTCTTGAAACTTCTCCCAGTCGCGCGCACGCCGCCGGGCAGGTTTTGCAGCCGGTTACAGACGGCGCGGAAATAGCGCGGGTATTGCCGCAGCCACTCCCATGGCGTTTTGGAAAAAGTTCGCGGCTCCATCAACCGGACGATTTGCTCGCGCATGTCGTCGGTCGCGTATTGCCAGCGCGGCGCCGGGTCTTCTTGGACGTTCTTGGCCAACGGCGCTACCGGCTTGCCCAGCAGTGTAGGCCGACCGCGACGAGCACTGCTGGATGAGCCCGCCGCGGCGCCCGCCGGCTTGTGGGGTGCGCGACGACAAAACTCGTCGAGAGCAAGGTTCGCCTGGTGATAGCCCTCGAAGATCGGCCACGCTACCGCGGTCAGTTCCTGCGCCGCCCAGGCGATCCGTTGGCGGCCGGCGGCCAAGAGGCGCTCGAAATCGTCCTTCGTGCGCGGCACGGGCTGATCGGCCACCATGGCGCGGTCGGCCAGCAATTCGGCAAGCTGCCGGCGCAGATCGAAGCCCGCGGGCGTTGCCGTATAAAGCTCCATCTTCTCGAGGTTGGGCAGCCAATCGACCTGCGTTTTCAGTTCGCGCCGGGCCGCCAGCAGGCAAAGCCGCCGCAGGCCGAAACGCGTTTCCCATTCCGCCCGCTGCGGCGAAACGACCAGCCGCAACGAGACCGCGCCGTCGCGATCGACCAGGGCCGGATAGGCCTTTACCGAAAGCCGCCCGCGCGGCAGTTCGATTTCGGCCGGCAGTTCGTCGAAGTCCCAGTCGCTTAGCCCGTCGCGGTTCCAGCGGGGATCGTCGACCTCGCGCGATGCTTTCGGCGGCTTGCTGGCCGAGTTCGCTGCGGATGGTCTCCAGTTCCCGACCGGAGGCCAACAGCCGGCCTTCCGCGTCGGTCACGCGGACATTCATCCGCAATTCGGCCGCCAGGCGGTCCGCTTGAAAGGCGTCGGGCGGAACCGAGATGCCGCCCAGGCGGCTCAGGGCGGCCGCCACCGCCGCATGGATGTCGCCCTCGCCGAACCGGAGCGTCGGCACGACGCGCCGCGCCGTCTCGGGCGCAGGCACGAACCGCGTGCGCAGCGACTTCGGCAGCGAGCGAATCAACGCCAGCACCTTCTCTTCGAGCATGCCGGGCACCAGCCAGCCCAGCGGCTCGGGAGCGACCTGGTTCAGGGCCTCGATGGGCACGTCGAGCGTCACGCCGTCCTGCGGCGAACCGGGCTCGTACTGGTAGTCCAACGGCAGTTCCAGGCGATGGATTTTCAACGTGTCGGGGAAGCGTCCTCGCCGAGTTGGCCGATCCCCTCGCGCAGCAGGTCGGACTTCGACATCGTCAAGACATGCGGACTGGTGCGGAGCCATTGGGTCAGCGTGGGGCCGTCGTAAACATCGGCCGGCACGCGGCGGTCGTAGAACTCGTACCGCGAAAAGTCGGGCACCAGCAGATCGCGGCGTCGGAGCTTCGCCTGAAGCCGCTCCAATTCGGCGACCAGGTCCTCGTTTTTCACGAGGAAAGGGGGCTTCGGCTCGATGTGCCCTCCACCAGCCCCTGTTCGATCATGAGGTGGCGCGACATGGCCGGGTCGATCGGCCCGTAAGCGATCCGCCGCCCGGCGACGATCGTCAGCCCAAACAGTGTGATTCGCTCCAAGGCCATCGCCGAAGCGTGCGCGGGCGCCCAGTGGACGCCATGGTATGTTCGCTTGACGAGGTGGCCGGCGATCCGCTCGATCCAGCGCGGATCGATCTGTCCGCAGGTTCGCAGGTAGCGGCGCGTCGTTTCGACGACCTCGGCCGCCACCAGCCATTTGGGTTTCTGCTGCAAGACGCTGGAGCCGGGCCAGAGGTAGGCCTTGCCGCCGCCCGCCACGCTGTATTCATAGCCGTCGCCGCGCAGCGCCAGGCTGGAGAGCAAGCCAGTGAGGATGGCGCGGTGCACGTTATCGTATTGCCGGCGCTCGGTCCGGCCGTGCGTGACGCGATGTGCCGACTTGGTCCCCTCTCCCGCCGGGAGAGGGCTAGGGTGAGGGCGCTCTCGGGAAATGTTGACACTCGCGGGATTTTCATCGGCGCCACCGCCCTCACCCCCTGCCCCTCTCCCGACCAACCTTCGGTCGGTGCCCGTAGAGGGGAGCTGTTGCCGCAGGCCTGCCTGTCTGGCCAGCTCCATCAGCTCGCGATGGACGTCGAGCCACTCCCGCATTCGATTGAACGACAAGAAGTTCTGCCGGCAGGCCTTGCGAAGCTGCCCCTGCGAAAGCTCGGATTTCAGCTTGTGATAAAAGTCCCAGAGCTTCAAATGGCCGACGAAATCCGACTGGGCATCGGCCAGCAGGGCGTGGCAGGCGTCGGCCGCCTCTTGCTTCTCCAGCGGCCGCTCGCGCGGGTCTTGCACGCTCAGCGCCGCGGCAATGATGAGCACCTCATGCAGGCAGCCCTCCTCGGCGGCGGCCAGAATCATCCGTCCAAAGCGCGGATCGATCGGCAGGCGGCTGAGCTGGCGGCCGATCTCGGTCAGTTCCCCGGCCGCGTCGAGCGCTCCCAGCTCGACGAGCGTTCGGTAGCCGTCGCGCACGGACTCGGGCTTGGGCGGATCGAGAAACGGGAACCGCTCGATAGGGCCCAGCTTCAGGGCCTTGGTCTGGAGAATGACCGCGGCCAGGTTCGTCCGCTGGATTTCCGGCACCGTGTAGGCGTCGCGGGCCGCGTAATCTTGCTCGCTGAACAGCCGCATGCATATACCCGGCCCGATCCGCCCGCACCGGCCCTTGCGCTGGTCGGCCGAGCGCGCGAGATCGCCTCGATCGGCAATCGCTGCGTCTTGCTGCGCGGCGAATAGCAGCTGATGCGCGCGGTGCCCGGATCGATCACGTAGCGAATCCGCGGCACGGTCAGCGACGACTCGGCCACGTTGGTGGCGATCACCACCCGGCGCTTGGCGCCCGGCTGGAACACGCGCTGCTGCTCGCGGATCGACAGCCGGGCGTACAAGGGCAGAATCTCCGGAAGCCGTCCGCTGCGATCGCCGGGCAGCGGCCGGCCGCGGAGCGTCTTGACCGTTTCGTGGATGTGCCGCTCGGTGGGCATGAAGATCAGAATATCGCCTTGATCGATGGCCGCCACTTCGGCGACCGCCGCCCGCACCGCCTCCTGCAAGTCGGGCTCGTCGCCGTCGTCGTCGGCCATCGGCGGCCGCCAACGGACTTCGACCGGAAACGTCCGCCCGGAAACCTCCACCACCGGCGCGGGGCCGTGGGCAGTGGCGAAGTGGGTGCTGAAACGGGCCGCATCGATCGTGGCCGAGGTGACGATCAGTTTCAGGTCCCGCCGCTTCGGCAGCAGACGCTTCAGGTAGCCGATGAGAAAGTCGATGTTCAGCGACCGCTCGTGGGCCTCATCCAAGATGATCGTGTCGTACTGGTTCAGTCGCGCGTCGCCCTGGGTCTCGGCCAGCAGAATGCCGTCGGTCATCAGCTTGATGTACGTCTGCGGCGAGAGCGCCTCGGCAAAGCGAACCTTGAAACCCACGTCGCGGCCCAACGGCGAGGCCAACTCCTCGGCGATCCGCGCCGCCACGCTGCGGGCGGCGATGCGGCGCGGCTGCGTGTGGCCGATCAGGCCGTCGATGCCGCGGCCCAACTCCAGGCAGATCTTCGGCAGTTGGGTCGATTTGCCCGAGCCCGTTTCGCCGCAGACGATGACCACCTGGTTGTCGCGGATGGCCAGGCCGATTTCGTCGCGCCTGGCCGCCACCGGCAGATCGTCGTCGTAGCGCAGCGGCGGCACGCCGCGGCGGCGGGCTTCGCGCAAAGCGACCGACCGCCGCACGGCATCGGCCAGCCGCGTCAGCCGGTGATCGTTTCCCGCCGCTGCCAGCGCATGCAGTTGGCTGCGAAAGCGGAAGCGGTCGGCGCGCAGGGCATGGCCGATATCATTTTCGAGTTGCCGCCGCGTGACCATTGGCTAACATCTGAACGGCCAAGAAAGCCGAAAAGGGCCCGACGAGCGATCGCCGAATGCCCTTGCCATGAGTTACGAACAAAGCGGAGGGCACGGGAATCGAACCCGCAACCCCTTACGGGGCACCACATTTCCAGTGTGGCCGCTAGCCATTCGCTTACCCTCCCTAAACACCTACCCTACATTAGTTTGCGCTCTCTTTGGCATTGCGTCAAGGGCTGGGTCCCGGTAAGTTTTCTTGGCGATGGTTATTAGGGCCAAGGGCCCGGGCGTTCCCTCAGCCCAAGGGCAACGCCCTGGGAACGGAGGCAATCTCGCCCACTGATTGGCCCGTTGGGCCGACAAGATGAGTTCAATGGGCTCAATTCCCCAGGGCGTTGCCCGTGGGCTGGGCGAACCAACGCCCCTTCAGGGCAAACAGAGCGACGCTTGGGAAAAAGTGGCCCGAAAAGCAAGCTTGAACTATCTGCGAAAGCCTGCTATAGTATACATCTGTATATATACCACGAGTTTCTGGCGCCGGGTCATTGTGGAAGGGGACTCGCATGGCGCGTAAAGCGGATCAACGGCAAGGCTGCCTCTTCGATGATCACAAGCGGGGCGAACCGGTCTTGGTCAGCGCGTGCCTTTTGGGCATCCCTTGCCGTTGGCATGGACGCAGGCCGAAGAAGTGCGAAGAACTCATCGGGCGACTCGGGCAACGATACGTTCTCGTGCCCATCTGCCCCGAACAACTCGGCGGTATGCCGACGCCGAGGACGAGCGAGACGCTCCACGGCACGGGCGCTCAAGTTCTCGACGAGGGATTGCGGATCATTGCACCGGAAACGGGCGAAGACGTGACTCATTTCCACGTCAACGGGTGCGGTATGCCTTGGAAATCGCGGAGATCGTCGGTGCTCGGCGTGCCTACCTGAAAGGAGGGAGCCCTTCCTGCGACCGTCAGGGCGTGACGGGCGAAGTCCTCATGCGCGGCGGCATCAGGGTGGTCCGCATCGGGTAGGAGCCGCTAATCGGAAACCCTGGCGGCGCTAATCAGGTCGATGAACTCCTGGTTCGTTTTCCGCTTCGCCAGTTGTGTGGTCAATTGCTCCATGGCGTCGACCGGGTGCATCGTCGATAGCGTGCGCCGCAGCATGGTCACCGCTCGGAGCGTCTCGGGCGAGAGGAGTTTCTCCTCGCGCCGCGTGCCCGATTGGCTGATGTCGATGGCCGGCCAGACGCGGCGGTCGGCCAACTTGCGGTCCAACACCAGTTCCATGTTGCCCGTGCCCTTGAACTCCTGGAAGATCAACTCGTCCATGCGGCTGCCCGTGTCGATCAGCGCCGTGCCGACGACGGTCAACGAGCCGCCTTCCTCGAACAAGCGGGCGGTGGCGAAGAGCTTCTTGGGAATATCCATCGCCTTGATGTCCACGCCGCCGCTCATCGTGCGGCCCGTGTTGCCCACCCACTTGTTGAACGCCCGGGCCAGGCGGGTGATCGAATCCAACAGCATCACCACGTCTTTGCCCATTTCGGCCAGCCGCTTGCAGCGTTCTACGACGAGTTGCGAGAGGCGCACGTGGCTTTCGACGTCGCGGTCGAGGCTGCTGGCGACCACTTCGCCCTTGACCGCCCGCTTCATGTCGGTCACTTCCTCCGGCCGCTCGTCGATCAGCAGAACGATCAGCTTGACGTCGGGGAAGTTGGTGGAGATGCCCAGGCTGATGTGTTGCAGGAGGATGGTCTTGCCGGTTCGCGGCGGGGCGACGATCAGCGCCCGCTGCCCCTTGCCCAAGGGCGTCAGGAGGTCCATCACCCGGGTCGTCAGCGGCTCGGGCCCGACTTCCAGCTTCAGCCAGAACTCGGGATTGATGGGCGTCAGCTCGTCGAACGACTTGACGTTTTTATAATCGTCGGGCGGCATGCCGTCAACGTCGGTGATTTCCCGCAGGCGGGGCCCTTGCTGCCGCCGGCCGGCCTGCACCATGCCGTTGATCAACACTCCCTCGCGGAGCCCGTATTTCTCGATCATGCTGCCGGGCACGAAGGGGTCGGTCATTTCCCGAAGGTAGTTGTTGTTCGGATTGCGGAGGAAGCCGTATCCGTTGGGGTGCATTTCGAGGACGCCGCTGCCGGGTTCGACGGGCCCCGGCTCGCCGTTATCGGCCCCTTCCGGATTGCGGTTTTCGCCGTTGTTGGCCTGTGAATGGTACGGCCGGCTGTGTTGGCGATAAGCACCTCCGCGTTGGTTCGGCCCGGCGCCCCGCCTCGGCCGCGCGGGCGGCCCTTCTTCCGTTTGCCCATTTCCATATACGTAGTGACGACTCCTATGTGGCGGTCACGACCCGAAGAGCGCAAACCGCAGGTGGAACCAACTCCCAAGCCAAAGAATAGATGCCCGTCTTGGGAACCGGACATCCCACGTCAGAAAGTCACTTCTCGTCGAGCGACCGGTATCGCTGCGTTCCCGCGCAGCACGCTCTCAAATGCCATCGGAGAGCGCCGTCACTTACGACCCGAATCGGAATCTGCTTGCTATTCCGCAGGCACACGACCAACCTTGGTCACCCTACCGGCAACGACCGCCCATCAGTCAAAGGGCAGAAAGCTAAGGTCGAGAGGCGTCTTCTCGTGCTTCGCTGGGAGCGATCCCTTGTCGCGAGACGGCCTGATGATTCGAGATCTCAGGCCAAAGCGCCTACCTGCCAGGCAGAAATCACACCACGGTTATCTTAACCACGCGACGGCTTGTGTCAAGCCGTACAGGAGCTTTTTCTTCAGACATCGTAATCATACCCCGCCTCGTTATTCTTGGCAAGCGAAAGGGCCCCATTTTAACGGAAAGGTCCCCGATAACCGGCAATTCCGGAATATTCGGCATAATTTGCACCACTTCCCACCTCAACTAGTCCGATAACTACCTGACGATATTGGGAGTCCCTACGTGTTTCTAATGCGCGAGGTGGGGTAAAATGCGGTACAAAACAGGCGTCCTCGGGCTCGTGGCGACCCTCCTGATACTACCGTCGGTGGGGATGGCACAGCAGCCGATGCACTGGGAGGTTACCCTCGAGAATGCACAACGGGTCGCCGGCCAATCGAACCGGCTCGTGTTGATCGAGTTTTGGGCCCCCTGGTGCGAGTATTGCAAGCGCATGGAGTCCGAAGTGCTTAGCCAGCCGTCGGTTGCCGGCCAGGTGATGGCAAACTATGTTCCCGTAAAAATCAACGCCGACTATTTCCCCGCCACGGCGAAGCAATTTGGCGTCACCGGCCTGCCCACCACCGTATTGATCACACCGCAGGGCCAGGTCTTGGATACCATGCGGGGACGAGTTGAGGCGGCGGACTACGTCGCCCGACTGAATCGCGTCGCCGCCGACACAAGGCAGCGTGGCGGTGCGGTCGTTGCCCAGGTCCCTGTGACTGCCGCCGCGCCGGCGGTGGTTCAGCCGGCGGTTGGCCAGCCCGTGACAGGTCAAGCGGCAACAGGTCAGATCGCGCCTGCCGCGCCCGCTGTGGTCCAGCCGGCAGCCGGGCAGCCGTTGAGCCAGCCCGTATCGGGTCAGCCTGCCGCTGGGCCCGCGGCAACCCAGCCCACGCCAAGCCAAGCTTCGGTCACGGGCCTCTCCGACGATCGTTATGCCGACTACTTCCGCAACAATGCGCAGGCGCCGGCGCTGCCGCCGTCAAGCGTTTCGCCGCCGTCGAGTGTTTCGCCGCCGTCAAGCATGTCGCCGCCGTCGGGCGTCTCGCCGCCGTCGAATTACGCCCTGCCTGCGCCGGGCTATGTAACACCGCCGAGTTTCGCGCCATCGGTCCCGAATTACGCGCAAACGTCGCCCGGTGTCGGGCAGACGGCGACGAACTATCCGGCGACGACGCCAGGTTTCGGACAATCGTCGCCGCTGGGCGGATCGCCGGCAACAGCCATCGGCCAGGCCTATCCGCCGTCACAGCCGCCGATCTCGCCGTCACCATTGATCGGACAGCCGCCGGTGGTTGCCAGCGCGGCGCCGCGCCCGCCGGCCAACCATCTCCGCCGGCGAGCGGCCCCCTGCCGCTGCCGACAACGGGCAACCCGTCGATCGGATTGGACGGCTATTGCCCCGTCACGCTCATGGAAAAGCAGCAGTGGGTTCCGGGTGATCGCCGTTGGGGCATGATCCACCGCGGACGGACCTATCTGTTCGCCGGTCCCGCCGAGCAGGAGCGCTTTCTCAGGGATCCCGATCGCTACGCGCCGGTCGTCTCCGGCAACGATATCGTTCTGGCGACCGAAGCGGGCCAGGTCGTCTCCGGCATGCGCGAGCACGGCGTGTACTTCGGCAACCGGGTGTACCTGTTCTCCAGCGAAGAGACGCTGAAGAAGTTCGCCAAGAATCCCAACCTGTACGCAAACCAAGCGCTTGAGCGCTTCGCTCCGGCGCCTATCCGAGCCGGCAATTGCGGTAGTCAGGTGTAGACGCGGCATGACGCGGCGAGACGCCGCGTCTACTAATGCGGCATGACGCGGCAAGATGCCGCGTCTACTACTCCTGGCGCCGCTGCGTGGTTGCCTTCTTGCCGTGAGCCCACTATCATACCGTTGAGTTTGCGCCGCGGGACCGCGCGTCGAGGTCGTTTGCCGCAGCGGCGGCCGCGCTCATAGAACTCAGCATGCCCCCGATGCGTATGCCGGGGAGGAGGATTCCGCCATGATCACGACACGACGATCGGCCCTTCTGCTCTTTTTGGCGACGTTTCTGGCGGTCGGGTGGGCGGCCGCGCCGGCGCCGGCCCAGCTTCGCCTCGATTTTCGCCCCCCGGCCGCTCGGCCCGAGGTCGAGGCGGCGTTTGATCCCGCCCAGCCGTTCGGCGTGGGGCGAGTCACCATCGAGTTGACTCCCGAGATGTTGCCGGAGCCGCTGGGCACCGAAGGGATCGGCATCAGCGAGAAAGACGGCCGCGTGCTGTATCCGGCGCTGGACAATCCGGCCTTTGCCCGCTACGCCAAGGAACTGCTCGAAGGCAACACGCCGCTTACCACCGGCGGGCCGATCCGCGAGCAGGTGGGCGGACTCCTCCGCGAAATTCTCGATCGGCCGCGGATCACCTTGTACTTTCTCTTCCGCGACGGCCGGCCGCTGGAACTCTCGCTGGAAGCCCGTTCGCCCATCCGGCTGGGCGTCGTTCGGCCGCTGAACAATCCCGTCGCCCAGCGACGGCTGATGCAACAATGGTGGAAGCAATACGCCAGGCCCGTCGGATTGCTCGAACCGCAGGCCGATTATCCGCCCGTGGTCGACAACTATCTGACCACCACGCTCGCCCGGCGGCTGAATCTGCGCCTGCCGGAACAGAAGCAGACCAGGTCGGCCTACGAGGAGCTTCGCCACGAGGTGGGACTGAACTTGGGAACGGAGTCGCTTCGCATGTCGATGCAGCAGGACCGCATCCTGGGGTTGAACAACCTGGGTCTAGCCGGCCGATCAGCCGTTGCCCGAGCCGCTCAATCCGCCGGAGTTGCTTGGGCCGGAGCCGGCCGCCGACGTCGAGGTCGAGCCGATGGCCATGCGCGTGCCGGCTGAATGTTTTTACGTGCGATTCGGCAGCTTCGCCAACTTCCTCTGGCTGCAAGATACGCTGGCCAAATGGGGCGGCGACTGCGCAGAACCTCATCGCCCTGCGCGGCCTCGATCGCGGCATGAGCAGCCACATCGAAAAGCAGCTCGTGCTGAAGCAGACCGTGCTCTCGCGGATGCTCGGCGACACGGTCGATGGCCGACGTGGCCATTATCGGCACCGACATGTTCTTCCGCGAAGGGGCCTCCTACGGCCTCCTCTTCCACGCCCGCAACAATTTCGGCCTGTCGGCCAGCCTCGACCAGCAGCGGTCGGAACGGATCGCCGCCGGCGGCGTCGGCCGAAGAGAAGATCAAGATTGCCGATCATGACGGTTTCCTATCTGGCCTCGCCCGACGGAGCGGTCCGCTCGTATTACGTGGTCGACGGCGATTTCCATTTCGTCGCCACGTCGAAGACGCTGGTGGCCCGATTTTTGGCCACGGCCTCGGGACGGTCGCATTGGGCGCCATCGACGGAGTTCCGCCACGCCCGCAGCATCATGCCCATCAGCCGCGACGACACGGTGTGGCTGTACCTTTCCGACGCGTTCTTCCGCAACATCACCAGCCCGCACTATCGCGTCGAGATGGCGCGGCGGTTGCAGGCGGCGGCCGACATCGAGCTGGTGCAATTGGCGAAGCTGGCGGCCGCCAGCGAGGGCTCGCCCGGCGCGACGATCGAGCAACTCATGGCGGCCAGCTTCTTGCCGCCCGAGTTCGGACCGCTGCCCGACGGCAGCCGCACCGTCCTCGAAGGCGGCGAGGTCTACGACAGCCTCCGCGGCCGGCGCGGGGCGTTCTTGCCCGTCGGCGACGTCGCCGGTCGACAAGGTCACTGCCGCCGAGGCGGCCGATTACAAGCGGTTCGGCGATTTCTATCGCCAGCGATGGGGCCGGCTCGATCCGGTCATCGTCGCCATCAAGCGCACGGCGCAGGAGAACGACCGCGAGCAGGTGGTGGTCGACGTGCTGATGAGCCCTTTCGCTCCGCAGCATTTCGAGCTTCATGAAGCAATGGCTGGGCCCCGCCGACGCCCAGCAACTGGCGCCCGTCGCCGGCGACATGGCGGCTGCGGAACTGGTGATGGCCGACCAGCAAATTTTCGGCGGCCTGCGCGATGTCGGGCCGCCGTCGACCGCCGGCGTGATGAGTTGGCTGCCGGTGGGCCGGCTCCGCGACTATCTGGTGGGCTACGCCGGCACGACGGGCGAACTCGGGCCGCTGAGCCTCTTGAACATCGGCATTCCCGCGCAGGCCGACGCCGCCGGCTATGCCCGCTCGCCCATCGGCGGCTGGCGGCGGCAGTACGGCCAGTTCACCCTCTTCTCGTTCCAGTACGACGTGCTGGAAACGGTGGCTCCGCAGCTTCATTTCGAGCACGCCGAGCGCCCGGCCCAGGTCCGGCTCCGCGTCGGCGATGTTTCTCATGCCCGCATCACGCCGACTCTGAACGATCTGGGCTACGCGCGCACGCGCGAAACTTCGTTGAACAACCTCCGCTTCCTGCATGATCTCGATCAGCAGCTTCACGTTCCGCCCGCCGCATGCCGCGAGGCGGCCGAGTTCTTGCTGGATGCCAAATTGATCTGCCCCTTGGGCGGGCAATACGAGTTGCGCCAGGCTGCCGGCCAGCCGGCGCACTGGGTGTCGACCGCGCTCGAGCACACGCCGTCGGGCGGATTCCTTCAGGTCCACGCGCCGCAGGGTTACCAATCGCCGCCGTTGAGTTGGTTCCGCGGCCTCGAGCTGGATGCGACGATGACCGAGAAGACCACCTCGGCCCACGCCGAAGTCATCATGCAGATGCCGGCGAAGCCGTAACTCGCCAAGAAGATCTCCCTCTCTCGACCGACCTTCGGTCGGTGCCCGGAGAGGGGCAGGGGGTGAGGGCGGCGGCGCCGGAATCACGGAAAGCAGATGATTCACGATCCACAAACCAAAGCTTTCCGACAGTCGTGCCATGGGCGCGGCAAGTGAATTGCAGCGGCGGGTTCTCTTCTCGTCGCCTCCTCATTGAGTTGGCAAAACAATCGGTCTCCTACCCTTGGAACGCTCTACCCCCCCGACAACGAAAACTGTTTGACGCAAAAGGTAGGTGTTTGTTATATTGGCCGTGTCATAGCTCTTTGGTCGGGGATACTTGGCACGGCGGCTGTGGTCGCTGAAGTAGCCTGTGATCCTCCGGCCATGATCCCGTTTTCACGACATCACGCAGCGCTCTTGGGAGAATCGCACCATGAAGTTGAATCAATTGGTCCACAAGGCAGCAATCTCCGGCGCAATGCTGACCTGTGCGGCATCGTGTATCCTGACAATGGCCGCGCTCACCTCCAGCGCCCGCGCCGGCTCGCTCTACTGGAACAGCGCGTACAGCGGCGGAACCTGGGCCGACGTGGGCGGCGGCACGGGCTGGAACACCAGCGGCACCGGGGCTACGTACAATCAGGCGTGGGGTTATGGCGGCAATTATGACGCCAACTTCACAGGGACTCCCGGCACGGTGGCTGTCTCCGGCACGATCTCATCGGTCAACTCGATCACCTTCAGGACCGACGGTTACACGCTCAGCGGCGGAACCATCAACCTGACAGGGACCGGCGGCGACGTCACCACCGGCAGCGGCAGCGACTCGATCAGCTCCAACCTTACCGGCAGCGTCGGCCTGACCAAACTCGGCAGCGGTACGCTGGCCCTCGGCGGCGCGAACAGCTACACCGGCCCGACAGCCGTCTCCGGCGGCGGCACGCTCAGTGTCAGCAATATCGTAGTCGCCAATGGCGCGAGCAACCTCGGCAACGCTACTTCCGCGGTGACGCTGGGCGGTAACACGACCACGGGCACTCTCCTCTACACCGGCAACTCGGCCACCTACACCCGTGGTTTCAACATGGGCGCCGGCGGCGGTGTGATCGACGTCGCAACCGCCGGCCAAACGTTGACTATCGCCACCAATGGAATCGGATACTACAGCAATGGTGACGTGGATGGCAGCCTGACGATTGGCGGAGCAGGCAATACGACGGTCACCAGCGCTATTGGAATCGGCAACGGAATGCTGTATGTCGGTAACTCGGGCAATGGGACGTTGAATCTCACCAACGGCGGCAGCGTCAGCTGTCAGAACGGCTTCATTGGCTACAATTCTGGCGGAACGGGCGCACTCACAGTATCCGGTACGGGCTCGACGTGGAACACCTCAGGCGGCGAACTCGAAATCGGCAGCCAGGGTGGTGCCGGAACGCTGAACGTCACAAGCGGCGCTTCAGTCAGTTCTTACTCTATCTATGCTGGCGGGATTGGCAGCAACTCAACGGGTGTGATCACTGTGGACGGCGCCGGCTCGAGCATCGCAGGAAGTCGTTTGTGTGTCGGTACAAGTGGCAACGGGACCTTGAACATCTCTCATGGTGCTTCCGTGACGATGACCGACAGGACGTACGTTGCCGCCAACAATGGTTCTACGGGCATGATCAACTTCGGCGCTGGGGGCGGAACACTTACAACCAATACTCTTATTGCCTCGCCAAACCAATTCAGCGGCACGGGCACAATTAATGCCAACGGTCTGGTGAGCGACCTCAATCTAGTTTTCAATTCACCCCAGAGTCTAAAGCAAACGATTACCCTGGCCAGCGGACCAAACCAGAATATTTCGGTGAATCTCGATATGAGCAACACCGCGAATGTGGGCTGGCTCGGCGCAGGCTGTCAAGCCAGTGGCTCTTTAACCATCGAGAACGGGGCCGTAGTTCAATCCACCGACGGATTACTTGGCGACCTGACGGGTTCAAATGGTGTCGCCACCGTCACGGGCAACGGATCAATGTGGAAATTCAATGGTTATCTCCTCTGGGTAGGCTATTGGGGTAACGGGGTGCTGACAGTTACAAATGGTGGCACGCTTTCTGGTGGCACTGCCATAGGTTTCTGCCCGGGTTCGACTGGCCTGATGACGGTCAACGGTGCCGGCTCCACGTGGACAACCTCCGACGATGCAGATATTGGTGATTCCGGCAAGGGAACCCTTAACATCACCAATGGCGGTACCGTGGTCACTCAGGCCCCCAACATCAGCGACCTTGGATATGAGACCGGATCATCAGGCACAGTCAATGTCTCCGGCACAGGCTCTAGCTGGACCACCGGCGACAATCTACTTATCGGTTGTAGTGGAAGCGGAACACTCCGGATCAGCAATGGCGGAACGGTCATCAGTCAGACGGGTTATGGACGTTCCGCCGACATCGGCGCTTGGAGCGGCTCGACCGGCATTGTGACGGTCGATGGCGCCGGTTCAACCTTGACTATCGCCAATTCTCTCGTTGTCGGCGGTAGCGGCAGCGGAACGTGCTCAGTCACCGGCGGTGGCGCCGTGACAGCCAGTAGCCTTTCGGTCAACAGCACGTCGCTCTTGGCTATCGACGTCGGTCGCGGCAGTTCGCTCAACATCGGCAGCGGCAGCGGCATACTCACCAACAACGGCACGATTCGCATTCTCGCCGGGGCGGACGTCACGGCAGGTAACACCTATTCGCCCATCAGCGCCGCTGGTTGGACCGGAACGGGAACCTATCAAGCCGTCGGCGGAACATGGAACGCGAGCACCGATCAGTTTACCGCCTCGGCAGTCCAGGCGGGCGCGTCGGGAACGCCGGTTTCGATCAATTTGCTCAGTGAGCAGCGAGTCCTGGTTACCGATGGCCCGACTGATATGTCGGTCGGCGCGAGCTTTCTGGCGAAAACGACCTCCACCCCGCTAAACTTCACTGCCACGCCCATGGGAAGCGCTACGCTAAGTTCGCTTGACAGCTTGCTCGGCGCCAATCAATCCATACTGGCCGGTTGGAACTTCTCGGCCGACAGCGGTTACACACCGGGCGATCCGGTCTATCTCTCTCTCGGCATCGGTCCCGGCTACTGTTCGGATGACCTGGAGGTCTGGCACTACAGCGGCTCGGCGTGGACCGAACTCAATGCGAACGACTTGACGTACGACGGCGCCTACGCCAGTTTCACGGTGACCGGGTTCAGCGGCTACGCCGTGACCGCGACCGTTCCCGAGCCGACGGGATTGGCGATGCTGGTGGGCGGCGCGCTCTTTGGCCTGTTGGCCTGCGCCCGGCGGCAGCGACGCGCATGAAATCAGGGTCTTCCAAGACCGTACGGGGCCGTTTCGACTCCCGTGGCCCTGAGTGCGGTTCGTTGATGTCGAGAACCTCATTTCCCGGCGACTTTCCGCGCCTTAGGTAGCGAGGCCGACGTAACAGGCAGAGGACGTTGGCCGCAACAGTGCAGTGGGCTATACTGTTTTTTGAGCCCATGAAACGTCGCAAACAATCGATACCTGACGGGAATGCCGGGGCGGCTTCGCCCGGGAAAAGTGTGGCGTCCGGCAACGAGCAGGTCACACCGCCGTCAACGGGGTTTAGCCGAGCATCATCCGATGGGGCGATCGCGCTGGCAGCGGGGCTGCTTGTGCTGGCCACTGCGGCGGCGTTCAGCAGCAGCTTCGCCGGTGCCTTCGTCTTCGACGACGAGTACGCCATCACGGAGAACCCGAGCATTCGGCAGCTTTGGCCCATCTGGCCGACGCTCTCCCCACCGAGACACGGCGAGACCGTCACCGGTCGGCCGCTGCTGAACTTCTCCCTGGCGATCAACTACGCCATCAGCGGCGAAGGGGTCTGGAGCTACCATGCGGCGAATCTGGCCATTCACGTCTTGGCGGCTCTCCTTCTGTTCGGCGTCGTCCGCCGCACGCTTCTGCTGCCGACGATGCGCGACCGATGGGGCGGGGCGGCGCTGCCTCTGGCCTTGATCATTGCCTTGCTCTGGGCCGTCCATCCGTTGCAAACGGAATCGGTAACGTACATCGTCCAGCGGGCCGAGTCGCTGATGGGATTGTTCTATCTGCTGACGCTCTACTGCTTCATCCGCGGCGCCGGTTCGGCGAGAGGCGTCTATTGGTACGTCGGATCGGTGTCGGCCTGCCTGTCCGGGATGGCCGTCAAGGAAGTGATGATCTCCGCTCCGCTGATCGTGTTGTTGTACGATCGAACATTTTGCGCCGGTTCGTTCCGTGGTGCGTTGCGGCATCGCGATGGATACTATCTGGGCTTGGCCGGAACGTGGGCGTTGCTGGGGTGGCTGGTAGTGTCGATGGGTCCTCTCGCGCGAGCACGAGGCCAGGCACAGAGGAGTTCACGTGGTGGTCGTATCTGTTGACGCAGCCGGGGGTGATCGTCCATTATCTTCGGCTGTCCGTATGGCCTTGGCCGTTGTGCCTGGACTACGACTGGCCGGCTGCGCGGAGCGTGGCGGACGTGCTTTGGCCGGCAATCGTGGTGGTGGGCCTGTTGGCCGCGACGGTTTGGGCCCTGGTCAAGCGGCCGGCCTGGGGCTTTCTCGGCGCGTGGTTCTTCGGCATCTTGGCGCTGACATCAAGCGCGGTCCCCCTGGGACAAGCGGCCTTCGAGCATCGCATGTACCTGCCGCTGGCGGCGGTGGTGGCGGGGGTAGTGGTGGGCGGATGGGTTGCGGGCCAACGGCTTGTCTGTCGCGGCATCATTCCCTTGTTGGCGTGCCAGGTCATGGGCAGTGCTCTGGTGTTGTTTGCAGGCGCGCTGCTTGGGACCCTCACCTTCCGGCGGAATGTGGACTACCGGAGCGAGCTTTCCATCTGGGAAGACACGGTGGCCAAGGCTCCGGGCAACGCGCAACCCTACGATTGTCTCGGCACTATCCTGTGCGGCTGTGGACGGATCGAGGAAGCCATCGCGTGCTACCAGAAAGCCGTGGAAGTCAATCCCGACTACGTGCAAGCCTATAGCAACCTCGGTTTGGCCTTGGCCGGCCGCGGACAGATCGACGAGGCCATCGCCCACTTCCAGAAGGCCTTGGAGATCAAGCCCGACTACGCGCCGGTGCACAACAACCTTGGGCTGGCGCTGGCGGATCGCGGACGGATCGATGAGGCCATCAGCCATTATCAAGAAGCGCTGACAGTCGATCCCGAGTACGCGGAAGCCCACAACAATCTGGCGAATGCCCTGGCCAATAGCGGACAGTTCGACGAGGCCATCATCCACTACCAGAAGGCCTTGGCAGCAAAACCCGGCTATGCGAGCGCCGCAAGAACCTCGACATCGTCCAGTCCCACCGGGAAGGAATCCGGAAGGCCCTGGCCGATCGGCGTCAACTGCTCCGCGCCAACCGGATGATCTGGCGTTGCTGAACGACACGGCCTGGATGCTGGCGACCAACCCCAACGCTTCGATCCGCAACGGCGCGGAGGCGATCAAGTTGTCCCAGCGGGCAGTCCAACTCTGCGGCGGACGGGAGCCGGCCGTGCTGGGTACCTTGGCCGCCGCCTATGCCGAGGCCGGAAGATATCCCGAGGCCGTCAAGACGGTCGAGCAGGCCCTGGCTTTGGCGAACAGCCAGAACAACACGGCCCTGGCCGAGACCCTTCAGGTCCGGGTCAAACTTTACCAAGCCGGCTCGCCCTATCGCGATGCTCAACAACCGTCGCCTCCTCCGTCCGGCCATCCTTCTCATTGAGTTGGCAAAACGATCGGTCTGCCAGCCCTCGGAACCCTCTACCCCCCCAATTACAAAAACTGTTTGACGCAAAAGTAGGCGCTTGTTATATTGACTGCGTCACAGCCCTTTGGTGGGGGATGCTTGGCACGGCGGCTGTGGTCGCTGAAGTAGCCTGTGATCCTCCGGCCATGATCCCGTTTTCATGACATCACGCAGCGGTCTTGGGAGAATTGCACCATGAAGTTGAATCAATTCGTTGACAAGGCCGCAATCTCCGGCGCAATGCTGACCTGTGCGGCATCGTGTATCCTGACAATGGCCGCGCTCACCTCCAGCGCCCGCGCCGGCTCGCTCTACTGGAACAGCGCGTACAGTGGCGGAACCTGGACCAACACGGGCGGCACGGGCTGGAACACCAGCGGCACCGGGACGGTGTACTCTTCGTCGTGGGTGTCCGGCGATGACGCCAACTTCACGGGGACTGCCGGCACGGTGACTGTCTCCGGCACGATCTCATCGGTCAACTCGATCACCTTCGGCACCGACGGCTACACGCTCAGCGGCGGAACCATCAACCTGACAGGGACCGGCGGCGACGTCACCACCGGCAGCGGCAGCGACTCGATCAGTTCCAACCTGACCGGCAGCGTTGGCCTGACCAAACTCGGCAGCGGTACGCTGACTCTTAGCGGCAACAACACCTACACCGGCACAACGGCCATCTCTGGCAACGGCACGCTGAGTGTGAGCAATCTCGCGAGCAACCTCGGCAACGCTACTTCCCCGGTGACGTTGGGCGATGCCACGACCAAGGGCACACTTGTCTACACCGGCAGCTCGACCACCTACACCCGTGGATTCGCCATCGGCTACGAGGGCGAAATCGACACCGCCACCGCCGGCCAAACGCTGACTATCGCCACCGCAGGAATCACTAGTCCCAGCAACGGCAACTACTGCAACGAGCTGACGATTGGCGGAGCAGGCACTACGACGATCACCAGCGCTATTGGAATCGGCAACGGCTTCCTGTATGTCGGCAACTCGAGCAACGGGACATTGAATGTCACCACCGGCGGCAGCGTGAACTCAGGCAACCTCCAAATCGGCAACAGCGGCGGTACCGGAACAATGACCGTCACAGGCGGCGCTTCAGTCGCTTCTATGAACGCCCATGTTGGCACCAACTCCAAATCAACGGGTGTGATTACTGTGGACGGCGCCGGCTCGAATATTGCAATATCTGAATATGGTAACTTCTTCGTCGGTGACTCTGGCAACGGGACGTTGAACATCAATCACGGTGCTTCCGTGACGGTTGCCGGCGAGACGTGGGTTGCGACATCCCCTGGTTCAACGGGCATGATCAACTTCGGCGCTGGGGGCGGAACACTTACAACCGGTACTCTTATTGCCGCGCCAAACCAATTGAGCGGCACTGGCACAATTAATGCCAACGGTCTGGTGAGCGACATCAATCTAGTATTCAATTCACCCCAGAGTCTAAAACAAACGATTACCCTGGCCAGTGGACCAAACCAGAATATTTCGGTGAATCTCGATATGAGCAACACCGCGACAGCGGGTGAGCTTGCGCAGGCTGTCTAGCCAGTGGCTCTTTAACCATCGAGAACGGGTTCGTAGTTCAATCCGGCGGCGTACTACTTGGCTCGCTACCGGGTTCAACTGGCACCGCCACCGTCACGGGCAAGGGATCAACGTGGAACTTCGATGGCGGCTTTGTCGGCTATTCGGGTAACGGGGTGCTTACAGTCACAAACGGTGGCACGGTTTCTGGTTCCGGTGACGTCTGGGTAGGTACCGAGCGTGGCTCGACTGGCGTGATAACGATCAACGGCAGCGGCTCGACGTGGAGCAGTTCCGGCGGAATATCCATTGGTGAGCTTGGCAACGGAACGCTTAACATCATCAACGGCGCTACCGCTGTTACTCAGGTTAGCAGCGACGGCACCTGCCTTGGAGATGTTTCCAGATCAACGGGCGTAGTCAATGTCTCCGGCGCAGGTTCTAGCTGGACCACCACCGACAATCTCCTTATCGGTAATTGGGGAAGTGGAACACTCCGGATCACCAATGGAGGAACGGTCATCAGTCAGGCAGGTGAGGGACGTCCTGCCAGCATAGGCGCGTAATAGTAGTTCGACCGGCATGGCGACGGTCAACGGTGCCGGTTCAACCTGGACTATCGCCAATTCCCTCGAGGTCGGCGGGACTGACGGCACCGGAACGTGCTCGATCACCGGCGGTGGCGCCGTAACAGCAAGCAGCCTTTCGGTCCGCAGCACGTCGCTGTTGGCTATCGACGTTGGTCGCGGCAGTTCGCTTTCTCTCGCGAACGGCACAGGTACACTCACCAGCAATGGTACCGTTCGTATTCTCGCCGGGGCGGGAGTCGCGGCAGGTAACACCTACTCGCCTATCAGCGCCGGTACCTGGGCCGGCACGGGAACCTATCAAGCCCTCGGCGGAACATGGAACGCGAGCACCAATCAGTTTACCGCCTCGGCCGTCCAAGCGGGCACGTCGGGAACGCCGGTTTCGATCGATTTGCTCAATGAGCAGCGAGTCCTGGTTACCGATGGCCCGACCGATATGTCGGTCGGCGCGAGCTTTCTGGCGAAAACGGCCTCCACCCCGCTAAACTTCACTGCCACGCCCATGGGAAGCGCTACGCTAAGTTCGCTTGACAGCTTGCTCGGCGCCAATCAATCCATACTGGCCGGTTGGAACTTCTCGGCCGACAGCGGCTACACGAAGGGCGATCCGGTCTGCCTCTCCTTCGGCATCGGTCCCGGCTACTGTTCGGATGACCTGGAGGTCTGGCACTACAACGGCTCGGCGTGGACCGATTTCAATGCGAGCGACTTGACGTACGACGGCGCCTACGCCAGTTTCACGGTGACCGGGTTCAGTGGCTACGCCGTGACCGCGACCGTTCCCGAGCCGACGGGATTGGCGATGCTGGTGGGCGGCGCGCTCTTGGGCCTGTTGGCCTGCGCCCGGCGACGGCGACGCGCATGAAAACAGGATCTCCCAAAACTCTACGGGCCGTTTCGATTCCCATGGTCCTGAGTGCGGTTGGTTGATGTTGAGAACCTCATTTCCCAGCGGCTTTCCGCATCTTGGACACCGAGATGCCGATCGGAGCGGCGGGGCGCGGCAATTGCCCTTCTGGCCAGACGCGACCAGCGGTTGCAGAAAAGCAAGGTTATTTGGGACTGCCATCAACGACCTGCGGGGCTTTTAGTCGCTGTAAGCTAGTCCTTACGGAATTAATGCTGCCCACATCCGTTCTGAACGCTAGGCTACCGGGGCATCGTTGCCCTTGCGGAGTTCCTGCCGAGCGGCATATTTGGCTACCACGGAAATCAACTTCTTGTGGTCAATCGGCTTGCTCATGTAGTCGTCGCAGCCCGCATTGAGGCAATTGTCTCGGTCCGCGTTCATGGCATGTGCCGTCAGGGCGATGATGGGACCTGCATGCCCTGCCTGGCGGAGTTTGCCGGTCGCATCGTGGCCGTCCATGACGGGCATCTGCATGTCCATCAGGATCACGTCGAACGGGGTCCCTTCGTTTTGTGCCGCCTGGGCCAGGTCGCAGGCGATCTGCCCATTCTCGGCCACAGTGACCTCGGCTCCGGCTTTCTTGAGCAGAAACGCGATGAGTCGCTGATTGTCCGGGCCGTCTTCCGCGAGCAGCACTCGACAATCGAGTCTGCTCTTGAGTTCGTTTGGCTTGTTTTCGGTGGCTGAGGAGACTTGAGCTCCCGTCGGGTTGTCGAGCAGTCTCACGCCGTTCAGCGACCCGGTGGTGACAGTGACGGTGAAGGTGCTGCCCTTTCCGGGAGTGCTCCTGACGGTGACGCTGCCACCGAGTTTCTCCGCCAGCCGCTTGCTGATCGTCAGTCCCAGCCCGGTCCCGCCGTACTTTCGGGTCGCAGAGGCATCCAGTTGGCTGAACGGCTTGAACAGCCGGGCAACCTGCTCTTCGGTCATCCCGATACCCGAGTCAACCACTTCAAATTGCATCTTGGGCTCATCGGACTCGGCATCCGACAGACGGGCCACCACCCGGACTCCACCGACCTCGGTGAACTTGATCGCGTTTCCTATGAGATTGATGAGAATCTGGCGCAGCCGAGTAGAGTCGGATTGGATGTTTTCCGGTATCGGGCGCACATACTCGATTTCCAGAGACAGGTTCTTCGCGGCGGTGCGAACGCGCATCAGCGAAACTACCTCGGAAAGGACCTGGCACGGTGAGCACTGAACTCGCTCGACGTCGAGCTTTCCTGCCTCGATCTTCGACAGGTCCAGGATGTCATTGATGAGGTTGATGAGATATTCGCCGTTCCGCTTGATGATCGTAACTGCCTCAAGCTGATCTTGGTTTGTCGCGTTTGCCAGGAGGACTTCCGAGAAACCCAGGATGGCGGTCATGGGCGTGCGGATTTCATGGCTCATGTTGGCGAGGAATTCGCTCTTGGCCCGATTGGCGACTTCCGCCGTTTCCGCCGATTCCTCGAGGGCCTTGTTCGTTGAGACCATCAGCCGGTTGATTTGCTCCAACTCGGTGAACGATTTCTGGAGTTGTTCTTCGGCCCGCTTGAGTCCGGCCAATGTGTGTTTCTTGGCCGTCTCGTATATTTGGGTGAACCCGAGCATCAGCGCGATGATGCCGATCAAGGACAGTAGATCCATGAACTTGACATGGTGGGACGCACGCGCAAGATCATTGGGGAAGGAGTAGGCGTTGTAATCGAGCGTGTAGAACGCGACCAGGGACAACGCCGTGACAGCCAGCCAGAAGACGGCCGATCGCAGGCCCGCGGTGCTCAGGGCCACAACGGGCACCGCCACGTACCACGAAAGCGGAATGGCCCAAACCCCTCCTGTCCGATACGCCAGGACAGTCAGTACGGCGAAGAGGCCCGCAGTAATTATGTTACCGGCAGCAAGGCATGATCCCGTCCGACGCATGGCCCAAAGGCTGCCGACGCCCATGCCGACGCCAAGGCCGGACGCGATACCGCCAATCGGGCTGTTCATCGAGAAGTAGAGTGCAGAATAAGTGATGCCCAGCGGGATGAGGGTCCAGTCGAACGCTACCACGAGCCGGGCACGGTGGAGCAGGTCTGCATCGCCGCCGCGAGCGCTGGCAGGTATGAACCAGTCAATGCCCGCGGCGAACATTCTAAAAACGAAACGGCCGTTCATCGACTCTTTCCCGACAAAACCTACCGGTGTTTTACCTGTCGTTCATGCGGCAGGTCGTCTCAGAGGTCGTTCACGCTTTCCAATGCGCGCGATTTCGTGAAAATCGACCGCAGGGCCATCCCACCAGTTGGTGCAACATCGTCGCAAAGCGTGTACTCTCCCACACTAACAGGATAGATTATTGAAACGGTTGCCAGATCCATGACCGAGGTAATCGCAGGCGGGTGGAGACGGATATCCGGGTTAGAAGGGCTGGATTGCTGGCTACAATCCGTCTGGTTGTCGCCCGACCCGAGATCCGAGTCTTGGTCGGTTTGTCCCTTGGCAACACCGGATTTACTGAAAAAGCAATTCTGACCGTGAGAAGTCATTGCCCCCAAATCCACGATTGGCCGTCGAGACGGTGACTGAATTCTCGGCGCGTCGTTACTTGGTTCGGATTCCGAGAAACTCAAACGTCTCTGCGGGACGCGCGAAAAATCCACCGTATGTTCGGGAAACGGGAACCGGACGTGTTGACGACCATGCCCCGCCGGCCGTGCCCCCCTTCGTTATCGTGACTCGCAACCTGGTCCGGCAGCGGAAATGGAACTGCGATGGGCGACGGCGACTGCTTGACGCTTGCGACGAAACGGCCGCCAAAGTCGTCTTTTTCGCAAGCCCTAGAGCGAAAAACGGTTGACACTGCCGCCCTGAGCGGGTACAAGAAAAGTAGGTCTTCTCCCACCCGCTCCCCCTCCCATGATGAAGAATCTGGTCGCCGGTACTCTGATTCCGGGCGTGCTGGCTGTTGTTGGCGTGGTGGCGCTGGTGCTTTGGGTAAACACCGGGCCGGTGAAAATGGTCGAAGCCCGCATCCCGGGCCTGGACCGGCCCAAACCCACCGACGAACAGGCCAGGCCGAAGCCGCTTTTGGGCAAGCTGAAAACATTTGAGGCCGGCTCGGCCGACCTGCCCGGCGACTGGCCGCGGTTCCGCGGCCCGCGCTTCGACGGCATCGGCGGGCCCGGTGTCCCCTTGGCCCGGCTATGGCCCGAGGGCGGGCCCAAGCCGCTTTGGTCGATCGAGCTGGGCGAGGGCTATGCGGGCGCCGCAGTCCACGCCGGCCGGCTCTTCGTGCTCGACTACGATCGCGACGCCGCGGCCGACACGCTCCGCGTCTTTTCGCCCGCCGATGGAACAGAACTTTGGCGATTCAGCTATCCGGTCGCCGTGAAGCGGAACCACGGCATGTCGCGCACCGTGCCGGCCGTGACCGACAAGTACGTCGTCGCCATCGGGCCCAAGTGCGACGTCTGCTGCCTCGATCCGGCCAGCGGAAAGCTCTATTGGCTCATCGATCTGGTGACTCAGTTCGGCGCCACCGTGCCGCAATGGTACGCGGGCCAGTGTCCGCTGATTGACGGCGAGCGTGCCATCCTTGCCACCGGCGGCCAGTCGCTGCTGGTGGCGCTCGATTGCCAAACCGGCCAGGTCGTGTGGAAGAGCCCCAATCCGCGCGGCTGGATCATGACCCATTCCTCGATCATGCCGATGGAGTTCGCCGGCCGGCGAATGTACGTTTATTGCGGCAAGGGAGGCGTGGCGGGCGTTTCTGCCGACGACGGCTCGATTCTTTGGGACACGACCGACTGGAAAATCAGCATCGCCACGGTCCCTTCGCCCGTCATCCTGCCCGAGGGAAAAATTTTCCTCTCCGGCGGCTATAACACGGGCTCGTTGATCCTGCAACTGGGCGAAGCCGACGGCCGCATCGTGCCGAAAACGCTGCATAAGCTGGGCCCGGCCGTATTCGGCTCGACGCAGCAGACGCCCGTGTTGTTCGACGGCCATTTGTACGGCGTGCGCGAAAAAGACAAGCAGTTGGTGTGCCTTGATCTGGAGGGCCGCGTCGTTTGGACGAGCGGCGACCAGCATCGCTTCGGCCTGGGACCCTACATGATCGCCGACGGGCTGATCTTCGTTCTCAACGACGAAGGCCGCCTGACGCTTGCCGAGGCCACGCCGGCGGGATACAAGCAACTCAGCCAGGCGCAGGTGCTCGACGGCCACGACTGCTGGGGACCGATGGCCATGGTCGCCGGCCGGCTGATCCTTCGCGACTTCACGCAGATGATTTGCCTCGACGTAACGCAACGGTAGAACCATGAACGCTCGAACGACGATTTCCGGATTTTTGATCGGCGCGGCCGTCGTCGCGGCGATCGGCGTCGGCGCGGTCGCCTGGCTGCGCATCGACCCTTCGGGCCAGGGCGGCAACCGTCTGCCCGAAGCGTTCGACTACGACCTGGAGAAATACGAGAAGATCGATCCCGATTTAGTGAAATACCGGCAAGTGATGCAGATTCCCGTGGAAATGCGCGAGGCCCGGGCGGTAGCCGTGGGACCGGAGGACCGCGTCTTCGTGGCCGGTGACAAGAGCATTTGCATTTTCGCCCCCGATGGCGGCAAGCTCAGCCCGGTCTTGCTCGATCAGGAGCCTTACTGTCTGACGGTGGGCGGCGGCGAGCATCGCTTCCCCGGCCGCATCTACGCGGGCATGCGCGATCACGTCGAAGTCTTCGCCGCCGACGGAAAGCGCGAGTCGGTTTGGGATCACGTGCCCGGCAAACGAGCTACGTTGACGTCGCTTGCCGCGGCCGAGGAGGACATTTTTGCCGCCGACGCGGGCGCACTGGTGGTTTGGCACTACAATCTCGACGGCAAACTGCTGGGCGGCATCGGCAAGCGCAACCCGGACCGCGGCATCCAAGGCTTTGTCGTTCCCAGCCCCTATTTCGACTTGGCCGTAGCTCCCGACGGATTGCTGCGAGTGGCCAACCCCGGCGCACATCGCATCGAAGCCTACACCTTCGACGGCCACCAGGAGCTTTTCTGGGGCAAGCGCGGATTGGGCGTCGATGCGTTTTGCGGCTGCTGCAACCCGTCGAACATCGCCATCCTCGCCGACGGCCGGGTCGTCACGGCCGAAAAGGGCATCCCGCGGGTGAAAATCTACAGCGAGTCGGGCCAGTTCGAGTGCGTCGTCGTCGGCCCCGACGTCTTGGCCCCGAGCCACGCGTCGTTGGTCGAAACCCGCGATGAGCTGCGGCTGCGCCGGTCGATCTGGCCGTCAACAGCACAAATCGCATCCTGGTGCTCGATCCGGCGGCCCGCTGCGTGCGGATCTTCGAACACAAGTAGAAAACGGGTGCTCCGATGAATGGAAACCAAGAGAAACTCGGCCGGCGGGCTTTCGTGGGCAACGCCCTGCGCGTTGCGGGCGCCGTCGGCATCGGCGGGGCGGTGGCCGCGCTTACGGTTCGCAAAGGCCGCAGCGGAAAACTCGTGTGGCAGCTCGACCCCTCGAAATGCATCGCCTGCGGCAACTGCGCCACCTATTGCGTGCTCGATGAATCGGCCGTGAAGTGCGTCCACGCCTTCACCATGTGCGGCTATTGCGACCTGTGCACCGGCTATTTCCGGCCGGAGACGGTCACGCTCAATTCGGGGGCGGAGAACCAGCTTTGCCCCACCGGGGCGATTCGCCGCTCGTTCGTCGAAGACCCCTACTTCGAATACACCATCGACGAGACGCTGTGCATCGGTTGCGGAAAATGTGTGAAGGGCTGCAACGCCTTTGGCAACGGCTCGCTGCACCTGCAAGTGCGCCACGACCGCTGCCTGAACTGCAACGAATGCTCGATCGCCATCGCCTGCCCTTCGCAGGCGTATCGCCGCGTGCCGGCCGAAGAGCCGTATTTGCTGAAGGGCCGGGAGCAGCAGGGATGAGTCACGCAGCGAGAGATTGCCATTCCGTTTTCGCGGCGCTGGTCCTTTCCTCGCTCGCCTTGACGCTGTTGCCGGCGTCGAGCTTCGCCGTCGAGCGCTTTCCTCCGCCCGACTTCTCCGACCACAAGCTGCCGATCACGACCGTGCCGCCGCCGCGGGCGGAGTTCTATCAATATCTCGACCTGGCCGCGTTGGCGGGCGCCCTCGGCCTGGCCACCTGGTTTGCCGTCACGCGCCGCTCGCGGCGGGGACTGTTCGTGCTGACGATCGCGTCGTTGGCCTGGTTCGGATTCTGGCGCGGCGGTTGCATCTGTCCGGTGGGATCGATCCAGAACGTCACGCTGGCGATTTTCGACCCGGTCTACACGTTGCCTTGGACGGCGGCCGTGCTGTTTGCGCTGCCGATCATTGTCACGCTGTTTTTCGGCCGCACGTTTTGTGCGGCCGTTTGCCCGCTGGGCGCGGCGCAGGAACTGGTCGCCCTGCGTCCGGTGAACGTGCCCCATTGGCTCGACCAGGCCTTGGGCCTGTTGGCTTACGTGTATCTCGGGGCGGGCGTGCTGTTTGCCGCCACGGGCACGGCGTTCGTCGTTTGCCGCTACGATCCGTTCGTGGCGTTTTTCCGCCACGCCGGCAGCGCGAACATGCTCGTCCTGGGCGCGTGCTTTCTGGTGGCCGGCATTTTCATCGGCCGGCCCTATTGCCGGTATCTCTGCCCTTACGGCGTGATCCTGGGCGTGGTTTCGAAGGCCTCGAAATGGCACGCCAAGATTCCGCCCGACAATTGCATCCAGTGCCGGTTGTGCGAAGATTCGTGCCCCTACGGCGCGATTCGCGAGCCCACGGTGGCTCAGCGCGCCGGTGAGCGGCGTCGCGCCCGCCTGCGGCTGGCGGGGCTGCTGCTGTTGTGCCCCGCGTTGATTGTCGCCGGCTCCTGGCTGGGCCGGCGGCTGGAAATACCCCTGGCGCAAGTGCACCCCACGGTCCGCCTGGCCGACCGCATCCGCCTCGAGCAGACGGGCCGGGTCGAGGGCACCGTCGACGCCAGCGACGCCTTCCGCAACACGGGCCGGCCGGCCGACGACTTGTACCAGGAGGCATCGGCGCTCAGCGGCGAGTTTCGCCGGGCCGGAGGTTGGTTCGGCGCTTGGGTGGGCCTGGTGGTCGGCGCCAAGCTGATTTATCTGTCGGTCCGGCGGCGGCGCAGCGATTATCAACCCGATCGGGCGGCGTGCGTTTCGTGCGGACGCTGCTTCTGGTATTGCCCCGGCGAACAGGCTCGACAAGGATGGATTCAAGAGGTCACACCACCGGCGCGCAAGCCATGAACGGAAAATCGAACGAATGGGGTTACCTGTTGGCCGTGCGAACCGCGGCGGTGGCGGGCGTGCTGGCCATCGTCGTCTGCGCCCTGTTGCTTTACGACTACTCGCAGCGACGCGGCAAAGACCCCTTGGATTCGCCTGTTCTTCAGGCCCTTCAGATGGCGATCGACGAAAAGCCGACCAATGAAGCGCTGAAGGTGCAATATCGCGAGTGGGACGTCGAGATGCGGCGGCAATACTTCCGCCATCGGATGTTCGCCGGCGCGGGCGTCGGGCTGTTGTTGGTTTCCGTGATGGTTTTCCTGTGGGCCGCCAAAACGGCGACCACGCTGCGCCGCCGCATGCCGCAGCCGGGCGCGGCGGCAGTGGTCGAAGACCGCGAGGCGGAGTGGACGGCCGTCGCCCGCTGGACGGTAGGCGGAGTGTGCGCCGTGCTGGTCGGCGTTGCGGCGGTTTTGATCGTCGGGTCGCGGTCGGACTTTCAGCAAAGCCAGGAAGAGCCGGTCGGCGACGTCCTCGCCGCCTTGCCCGCGTCGCCGCGCGCGGCGGCCGGCGCTTCCGAGGCTGGGCCGACGGAAGAAGAGGTTGCCCAGGCGTGGCCGCGGTTCCGTGGACCCGGCGGCCTCGGCATCTCGGCTTATACCAACGTGCCGGAAACGTGGGACGCCGAATCGGGTAAAGGCATTCTGTGGAAGAGCCCCGTGCCGCTGCCGGGCAACAGCTCGCCGGTCGTCTGGGGCAAGCACGTCTTCCTTTCCGGCGCCGACGAGAAGCAGCGCGAGGTCTATGCGTTCGACGCCCAGAGCGGAAAGCTTCTCTGGCGGCAGGCCGCGCCCGGCACGCCGCAGAGCACGGTCCGGCCTCCGAAAGTCGAGGACGCCACCGGCTACGCATCGCCCACGGTCGCCAGCGACGGCCGGCGCGTTTTTGCCATTTTCGCCAACGGCGATTTGGCGGCATTCGATTTCGCGGGCAAACTGGCATGGTCGAAGAGCCTCGGCATTCCCGAAAACAGCTATGGCCACGCCTCTTCGCTGGAGATGTTTCGGAATCTGCTGCTGGTGCAACTCGACCAAGGCTCGGCCGGCGACGTGAAGCTGCTTCGCGGCAATCAGCGGTCGGCGGCCGCGCCCAAATCGAAACTGTTTGCGTTCGACGCGGCCACGGGCAAGATCGTTTGGCAGGTCGGTCGGCCCGTGCCCAGTTCGTGGACAACCCCGATCGTGATCCGCTCTGCCGGCCGAGACCAGGTCGTTACGGCCGCCGATCCCTGGGTCATCGCCTACGATCCGGCAAACGGGTCCGAACTATGGCGGGTCAAATGCCTGAACATCGACACGGGCACCTCGCCCACCTTCGCCGACGGCAAGGTGTACGTGGCCAACGAGACCGCGGTGCTGGCGGCCATCGCCGCCGACGGCAACGGCGACATGACCGATAAGGGCATCCTCTGGAAGGGCGACGACGGTCTGCCCGACACGTGCAGCCCGTTGGCCACCAAGGAGTTCGTTTTCCTCCTCAGCGCCGGGCGACTGACCTGCTATGACGCGGTGAAGGGCGGAGTGCTGTGGACCGAGGATTTCGACGGCACCTTCTGCGCCTCGCCGAGCCTGGCGGGCAACCGGCTGTACGTGATCGGCACGGCCGGCAAGGCATGGATTGTCGAGCCCACCCGCGAGAAGTGCCGACGCATCGCCGAGGCCAATGTGGGTGAGGAGTGCTTCGCCAGCCCCGCATTCCAGGACGGACGGATTTACCTCCGCGGAAAGAACAACTTGTTTTGCATCGGAAATCAATGAACGTGCGTTCCCACGGAGACCGTGGGAACGAGAAGAACCGCGGTGCGCGTTGCGCACCCTGCAAACGAAATGTCCGATCTCGATCTCAGCTTTGTCGACGAGACCGTCGAGCGGTTCGGCCGCGGCGGCGATGCCGCGATCCCGATCCTTCAGGCGATCCAGACGCACTATCGCTACGTGCCCCAGGCGGCGATCGAACGCGTCTGCGAGCTGACCGAGATCACGCCGGCGGCGATTGTGGGCGTGGCCACGTTCTACAACCAGTTCCGGCACCGCCCGGTCGGACGCCACATCATCCAGATCTGCCACGGTACGGCCTGCCACGTCAAAGGCGCCGAGTTGATCCAGGATGCCTTCCAACGCCGGCTGAAAATCGCCGCAGGCGACGACACCGACGCCGAGGGGCGGTTCACTCTGCAAAAGGTGGCGTGTCTTGGCTGCTGCACGCTCGCCCCGGTGGTGCAGATCGGAGGGATCACCTACGGCCGGCTCAGCCCCACGATGGTGGACGCCGTGCTCGACGACTTCCTCCAGCAGCAGAATGGGGGGCCGGCGCAACGCCGTTCCAAAGTGATTACTCCGGCCGGCGAACTGGGTGAGATTCGCATCGGGCTCGGGTCCTGCTGCGTCGCGCAAGGAAGCGGCAAGGTGCATCGCGCGATCGAAGACGCGCTGGCCCAAAGCGGCGCGCCGGCCGTGGTGAAGCGCGTCGGCTGCGTGGGCATGTGCCACCAGACGCCGTTGCTGGAACTGATTCCGCCGGGCGGCGGCGCCCCCCGGCTGTTCTCCAAGGTCGGCCCGGACGACGCGCCCGACATCATCCTCAAGCATTTCAAGCCGCGGGGCATTTTGCGGCGGGCCGGCCGCGCGGCCTCGCGCTGGCTCGATCGTTTGTTGACCGATGAAGTGGGCGATCCGATCGGCCGGCACGCGCTGGACGCCCGCGACGGTCCGGTGCTGCGCGTTTCTCGGCCGGCAAATGCACATCGCCACCGAGCACTGCGGCCAACTCGATCCGACCGACTTGGACGAATACTTGCGGCACGACGGTTTCGTCGCCCTTCGCCGCGTGCTGGAGAAGCTCTCGCCCGAGCAGACGATCGACTGGCTACAGCGGAGCGGGCTGCGCGGCCGCGGCGGGGCCGGTTTTCCCACCGGCATCAAGTGGGCGAAGGTCCGCGCCGCCCGGGGCGACGTGAAATACGTCGTCTGTAACGGCGACGAAGGCGACCCGGGCGCGTTTATGGACCGGATGCTGCTGGAATCGTTCCCCTACCGGATCATCGAGGGAATGTGCATCGCCGCACACGCGGTCGGCGCGAAGGAGGGGTTCTTCTACATTCGTGCCGAGTATCCGCTGGCCGTGGTGCGGATCAACGAGGCCCTCGAGCGCTGCCGCGAGCGCGGCCTGCTGGGCCGGCACGCCATGGGCAGCGGAGTTGGGCTCGAACTGTCGGTGAAAGAAGGGGCGGGGGCGTTCGTGTGCGGCGAGGAGACCGCGCTGATGGCTTCGATCGAGGGGCGGCGCGGCATGCCGCGGCTCCGCCCGCCCTACCCGGCCGAGTCGGGGCTCTGGGCGCGGCCCACCTCGATCAACAACGTGGAAACCTACGCCCTGGTGCCGTGGATTTTCCGCCACGGGGCCGAGGCCTTTGCCCGGCTCGGCACGCCAAAAAGTCCCGGCACGAAGGTCTTCGCCCTGGCCGGCAAAGTCCGCCGCGGCGGGCTGATCGAAGTGCCCATCGGCATCACACTGCGGCAGATCGTCGAAGAAATCGGCGGCGGCGTGGCCGAGCCATCGTGCCCCGGCGTGGAAAAGGGAACCCGCACCCCGCGACGATTCAAGGCCGTGCAAGTCGGCGGTCCTTCGGGCGGTTGCGTGCCGGCCGAGCTGGCGGATACGCCGGTCGATTACGACGCCCTGGCCGACGTCGGCGCCATCATGGGCTCCGGCGGACTCGTGGTGCTGGATGACGCCGACTGCATCGTCGACATCGCCCGCTACTTCCTCCGCTTCACCCAGGACCAATCGTGCGGCAAGTGCACGCTCTGCCGCATCGGCACGCGGCGAATGCTCGACATCCTCGATCGCATCTGCACCAGGCAGGCAAAGCGCGGCGACCTCGAAGAGCTGGAGCGGCTGGCCGAGGCCGTCAAGGCGGGAAGCATCTGCGGCCTGGGGCGAACCGCGCCCAATCCGGTGCTCTCGACGCTTCGTCACTTCCGTCACGAGTATGAAGAGCACCTGGCCGGCCGTTGCCCCGCGGGCCGGTGCAAAGACTTGATCAGCTACCGGGTGAACGACCAATGCATCGGCTGCACGCTTTGCGCCCAGCAGTGTCCGGCCGACGCCATCCCGCTGACGCCTTATGTGAAGCACCAGATCGACCAACAGAAGTGCACGCGTTGCGACATGTGCCGCCTGGTGTGCCCCGTGGAAGCCATCGTGATCGAATCGACGCCATGCCCAAGCTGACCATCGACCATCGCGAAGTGGAAGTGCAGCCGGGAGCGACGGTGTTGGATGCCGCGCGGAAGCTGGGGATCGACATTCCGGCCCTCTGCTTCCGCGAAGGCTGCTGCCCGTCGACCTCCTGCCTGGCGTGCCTGGTCCAGGTCGGCGCCGACCACCGGCTCGTGCCGTCGTGCGCCACGGCGGCCGCCGAGGGCATGGAAGTGGAGAGCGAGACGGAAGCGGTGCGCGCGGTGCGGCGGATGTCGTTGGAGTTGCTCCTGAGCGACCACTTGGGCGATTGCGTGGCCCCTTGCCAGTTCGGCTGTCCGGCGGAAATGGACATTCCCGCCATGCTGCGGCAAATCGTCGCCGGCCGGTTCCGCGAGGCGATTGCCACCGTGAAACGCGACATCGCCTTACCGGCCGTGTTGGGGCGCATTTGCTCGGGCCCGTGCGAGAAGGTCTGCCGCCGCGGCGACCTCGACGGGCCCGTGTCGATCTGCCTGCTGAAGCGGCTGGTGGCCGACGTGGACCTTGCTTCCGGCGATCCCTATCTGCCGGCCTGTGAGCCGGACACCGGCAAGCAGGCCGCCATCGTCGGGGCGGGCCCCACCGGCCTGTCGGCCGCATACCATCTGCGCCGCCTGGGCCATGCCTGCACGATACTTGACCAAAATGCGCAACCCGGCGGGCGGCTGCTTTCCGAAACCACCGACCGCCAACTGCCGCGCGACGTGTTGCACGCCGAGGTGGCCACGATTGTCCGGTTGGGCGCCGACCTGGCGATGAACAAGCGCCTAGGCCCGGGTCGTGAACTGGTCGGGCTGTTGGATCGCTTCGATGCCGTTTTGTTGGCGTGCGGGGCCACCGGCCGCGAACAAGCCGCCGGTTGGGGACTCGCTCTGAGCCAACGCGGCATTCAAGCGGCGCCGCGGAACTTCGCCACGGCCAGTCCGGGCCTGTTTGCCGCCGGCGGCGCGATGCGCGGCCACACCCTTCCCATCCGCAGCGTGGCCGACGGAAAACAGGCGGCCGTTGCCATCGATCAATTCCTTCGCGGCGTTGCCGTGACCGGTCCCGCGGAGCCCTTCAGCACGAAGATCGGCCGCATGCACGAGGACGAACTGGCCCGGTTCTCCGCCGGAGCGAGCCGCAGCGCGCGCGCGGAACCTGGCTCGGGTCGGCCGGCGGGTTTCACCGCGGCCGAAGGCGCCGAAGAGGCGGGGCGCTGCCTGCACTGCGATTGCCGCGCGGCCGAATCCTGCAAGCTCCGCAAGTACGCCGCGCAGTACAATGCGCATCCGCGGCGTTTCCAGGCCCCGCGCCGCGCTTTCCAGCAGGACGCGCAACATGCCGAGGTGATCTACGAGCCGGGCAAGTGCATCGACTGCGGCCTCTGCATTCAGATCGCCGCCGCGGCCGGCGAGCCGCTCGGCCTGACCTATGTGGGCCGGGGGTTCGATGTTCGCGTGAGCGTGCCGCTGGATCGTTCGCTGGCCGAGGCGCTCACCAAGGCTGCGGCCGACTGCGTGGCCGCCTGTCCCACGGCGGCGCTGGCGTGGAAAGGCGATGGCCCCGCACCCGCAAGGGGATGCTGACGGCGGTTACCAATGTGGTACAATGTTTTCTCCAATCTTCGCAAGGCGCCGGTCCATGCCTGAGATCAGGCCAAAACGCAAGCCAAGGAAGGATTCGTCTTCTGCCGCGAGTCAGCGGCCGTCGTTGAACGGATCCCGCAACCGGCCCGCGGCGCGCTTTGGCCGCTGTGGATAGGCTCGGCGCCAAATGGGGCTGGGCGATCGCGCTGGCGCTGTTGGCCGCCGCCGGCGTTTATCACATCGCCTCGACGTGCATCGGTTGGAATGGGCCGATTACCGACGCCCACTCGTTTCGCCAGACGCAGACGGCCATTTCGGCCTACTGGCTCGTCGGCCATCCGTTTCAGGTGCTTTCCTACGAAACGCCCGTCCTGGGACCGCCCTGGCCGATTCCCTTCGAATTCCCCATCTATCAAAGCTGCGTGGCGGCGATTGTCACCTGGTTTCATACGCCGCTGGATCAGACCGGCCGTTTCGTGAACGTCTTGTTCTTCTGGCTGACGCTGGCGCCGCTCTACTGCCTGTTGGGACGATTGGGCGTGTCGCGGGCCCTGCGGCTGGTGGTGATGGCGCTCGTGCTCCTGAACCCGTTCTATCTCTTCTGGTCGCGGTGCGTGATGATCGAGTCGACGGCGCTTTTTTTCAGCATGGCGTTCCTTGCGGCGGCCGCCGGCTATGCCGCCGCGCCGCGGTGGTGGATGCTGGCCTCTTGCGTCGCCTGGGGCACATTGGCCGGCCTGGCGAAGATTACGACGTTCGTTCCCTTCGCCGGCGGCGCCGCGCTGGTGGTCCTCTATTTCCTCGCAATCCAGAAACCGGGCCGAGCCGTATGGCTCGCTCGTGCAGCCGCCACGGCGGCGATGTTGGCCGTCCCGCTCGGAATGGCGGCTCTCTGGACCCATCATGCCGACGCCGTGAAATCGCAAAACGCCCTGGGCACGCTGCTGACCTCGAAAGCGCTGACCACCTGGAATTTCGGCACGCTGGCGGATCGATGCAGCGCGCGTCGGTGGTACTACGGCGTGCTTCATCCTCTGCTGCACATGCAGTACCACACCTTGGTGCTCTTGGGCTGCGCCGTCGCGCTGGCGCTTGCCCGGCGGCGGCTGGCGGTGATCGGCGGCTGCCTCCTGCTCTATCTGGCCGGGCCGATGATCTTCACGGGCGTTTACGGCCACACGTATTACGGCTTTGCCAATCTGATCTTCGTTCTGGTCGCCATGGGGCTGAGCATCGTCGGTTTGCTCGAATGCGGCGGCTGGCGGAAACTGGCGGGCGTGGTTCTGCTGGCCGGCGCGATGGTTGCCGCCGTTTATCAGCATCAGACGCTGTACCTGCCCCTTCAGCGCCGCGCCGATCCGTTTATACCCCGCCTCGCCGACGTCATCCGTCGCACCACGAAGCCTGACGACGTGATCGTGATCTATGGCCGCGACTGGTGGCCCGACATCGCCTACTTCGCCCAGCGGCGCGCACTCATGTTGGCCACTTTCGGCACCCGCGAGGCCGGCGAGAAGAGCGCTGCTGCGCCATGGACAACGTGCGGGTCGGCGCCATGGTCGTCATCGACCCTCGGTTCGGCACCAGTTGGCGCCCGGCCTCCGATGAGGAGTACGTCGCCCAACGCGAGCGATGGAACCTCAGTTCCGTGCCCTGCTATCGCGACGACGCTTGCACGATCTATCCCGCCGCCGGCTACGAAGAGGCGTATCGCAATTATTGGGCGGCCACAACCAGCATGCGAGAAGGCAAACTCGACGAGGCTCTCGATCGGTTCAATCGGGCCATCGCGCAATTCCCCGACGATCCGGCCTTTTACTTCAGCCGGGCACAATGCCACGGGATGCGAAAAGAAACGGTCGGCACGCGCGACGACGCCCTGCACGCCGCGGAATTGTGCCCGCCGATCCGGTCAGTTGGGTGAGCCGGGCAAAACTGCTGTTGAACGCCGCGCGGCAACCCGGCATCGGTGCAGCCGACGCCCGGCAACTCCTCAGCGACGCCTTGGAAAGCATCGAGCGAGCGATCGTGGACATGCCGCGGGATCCGGTCTGCTACAATTTGCGCAGCCAGATTGCTTTCGCGCTGGGCGCAATTCAGAAGCGAAGGCTGACTCCGATCTGGCCAACCAACTGTCGGCCAGGCCCGCGCGAATGCTGGACACGATTGCGCCCGGCTGATCATCAACCCGGCGGGAAATTGAGCGTTGCGAATCACTTGGGCGGCACAACGGACGTGTAACCGTTCACGGGGACTGTCCCGATTTTCGCGGCAAGCACGACTTTCGCACGGTAGGGCGGGGTTCCAATAGCCGCGAAAATGGGACTGTCCCCCTGACTGTGAACGGTTACGGGGACGCTTTGCTGCACCGGATGACCTGCCAGATCATCCAACCGATTACCCCCAATCCGATCACGAAAACCACCAGGAACATCGCCACCGGTCCCCATTGAACGTTGACCGGCTGGCCGGCAACGTCCAGGAAGCGTCCCACGTTGATGTTCTGCACCACCTGCCGGCTGACGGCGTTGATGCCTAACACGCCGAACTGGCAAAGCGCGATGGCGGCCACCGTGGCCCGCCGTGCCGGCGCCAGCCGGCCGCCATCATCAGCGCCCAAGGCAGCCCCATGGCGACGGCCGTCGCCGCGGTCAACGGCAGCAGCGGCCAGGCGAACATCGTCGTCCGCAGCTCGTCGGACCACGTGCCGAAGACATACCAGCTTCCCGCCGCCGCCGCCCACACCATGCGCCAGCGTGTAGAGCTCGCGGGCGAATCCCCACGCCCATCGTCGGTAGTCGTCGGCGACTTCGCGGCGAGCCACACCGCGTCAACCAGCAGCCACACGGCCGTGGTGCCCAGCGCCAGGCCGAACATCAAGGGCCACCGCGGCCAAAGCGTGGGATCGCCGACGTTCAAGGCCGTGCCCGTTGCCGCCGCTGACATGCTGTGCGCCTTCCATAGTTCGGGCCAGCGCTCGACGTGCTCCATCAGGCTCCAGCCGTTGGCAAAGAGGAAGCCGATGACGATGAAGAAGATCGCCGCGCACCAGCCGGCGGCGATCTTCCAGCGGGCCATGGTGGCCGGCGCCGCTATGGACGGCCCACGGCATAGGCATAGACGCCATAATAGGCGGGAATCAGCAGCCCGATAATCGCCAGCCAGAACCAGGCCATCAAGATCGTGGCCGGATAAAACACCTTGTAGTAGGCCACTTGCACGAACAGCAGCGGCACGATGCCCAAGTTGACGCCGAAGGCCACGATGACCGGCATCTGCTGCAACAGCCGGGCGGCAAATCGCCGGGCGTGCTGGTTGCCGCGCGCATGCAGCCACAAGCGCCACCAGCATGCCGGCGTACCAGAGATTCATCGGCACCATGTGCAGCGTGAAGCCCAGCACCTTGAAGAACTGGACGAACCAGAAGGGGGCGGGAATGCGCCGCCGCCGTCGGATCGATCAACAGTTTGGGGTCCATCACTTCACCTCCCCGTCGGCGGTTGCAAGGTTCATTCCCGTCGGGCCGCGGCGGGGCGATGCTGCATCAAATAGTCCGTCAGCAGCTCGGCCTCCTCGGCGTGCCCGACCAGGGCGGCATGAAAATCACGCAATCAAGGTGCTCGATGCCCAAGCGGACCATCTCGCGCGTCCGTCCCTGCGACAACGGGCCGAGCGCCGAATAGCCCTCGGCCCGCCGCGTGGCAATCGTTGCAGTGGTACTGGAACATGACCTTGCCCATGGCGATGCGGTCCGGCGGGGGCCAACTTGAGAGTCGCATTGCGGTCGATGTGTCCGTCGGCGATCGTCTGCGGATAGTGCTCGCCCACAAAGGCCCGCGTCCAGACGCCGCTTTCCAGGAAGCCGTGCCGCACGGCTGGTTCGGCACTTGTTGTCGGGCCATGATCTGGTTGCCCAGCACCACGTTGTAGACGACGTACGGCTTGCGGACGGCTTCGCGGATGAATTCGCCCGTGCTGAAGGCGGCGATGCCGAACAGCAGAGCGAGGCGGCGAAACCGGGCGAAATCCAGCCCGGATTGCGATACGGGCCGAAGTACAGGAGCAAGAACACCACGGCCGTGGCCGCGAAGATGAGCGCCACGAGCACGTTCAAGCGCGCTGGCGGAATGAGGGCCGCCGCGGCCGATGGCGGGCAGGAAGTAGTGCCAGCCGATGCCGCCGGCGGTGATCAGAAACGCCCCCAGCAGCGCCGGCCGGGCCGAGCGGCTGGCGATCAGCTTGTGCAAGCCGGCCTCGCCGATGCGTCATCGACGCGTGAAGGTAGACGTAGAGCGAACTCAACAGCAGCGCGCCGCCGGTGCGGGCGACGGTCTGCGGAAGCAACTGCGGGTTGAAGAACGCGGTCCAGAAGTCCTGCGATGTCCCGGATCGAGCCCAAACGCCCGGATTGAGCATGAAGGCCGTGATGCCCGTGATCAGCACCAGGCTGATCCACGCCGCCGCGGCATAGATCCAGCCGACGATGACGTGCGTTCTCTCGGGCAGCCGGTCCCAGTAGTAATAGAAGATGAAGGCCGCGGCGAGCTCGACGAGGAAGAAGACCTATTCGGTGGCCCAGCCGAAGACGAAGGTGCGAATGAGCATGTCGGTGGCCAGCGGCGAGGCCAGGCCGATGGTCCACCAAATGCCCACGCCGCTGATGGCGCCGAAGACGACGGTCGAGCAGGATGAAGAAGCGCGGCATGGCGTTTGAGGTAATCGAGGTACTGGCGGTTGCGGGTGCGATGGGCATAGGCCGACTTCGACCGCCAGGAACAGTCCGCCGCCGACGGCATAGTGCGAGACCAGCACGTGCAGCACGGAGACGACGGCGATGAGCATCGGCGCGGTCAGAAAAGGGACGTACCACCAGGGATAGTGCATGGCGTCAAAAATCCTTCGGCAAAAAGTGTCGTTGTGTTGCGATCAGTCGCGGCCGTGCGGTCGCCCCGACGCAAGTTCCGGCCAAGAAATCCGCTCGCCATAGAGGCACTGCGCATGGCAAGCACGCCGCCATTATAGCGGCGATTCGAGTGTCACACTATCTGCCCCTGGTGCGTGGCAGGCCTCTATGACAAGGTATCGTTTGCCGCTACCGCAGGGACAGGGGGCGTTTCGGGAGAGTTTCTTACGGGGCATAGTGTTCAGGTCTCCTGACCGTAAGGAACGCAAGGGGCAGGGCGACCAGACAAAAGAATAGCCCACTCCCCAGCCCGACCAATGCCCCATACCAAAGCCCCACGGTTGCATCGGCACGGTTGAGGTAGAATGCCTGGACTGTCACACCACAGGCGGCGGCGAACAGCACGCTCCCGGGAAAAACACGAAAGAACCGCCCTTTGTTGCCGCCGAGCAGTCGCCTGAACAGGATCCCCACGATGCCGCCCAACACCGCTCCGATGAACGCCACCGCCATGATGCCGAAGAATGCCCCTTGGATAGCGCCGGTAACCAGCCCGAGGATGCCCCCAAAGCCTTTTCTGAGCCTGGGCACGATGCGAGACAGGTCTTCTTGGGCGGATGCCATCTGGGTGATTGCCACCAAGACACCCCACAAGCCGCCGCCGATAGACGCCGTCCACCTTGCCCAAGGCATTGCCGCAACCGCCGCTCCCATCACTGCACCATACGACGTGGCAAAGGCAGTAATCTCCAAGAGCAGCAGTGCGATGCCGCCCAAACTCGCCTCCTCCTCAATGCGTGTGACTTTTTCATCGTCATCCAGTTCATCGTCATCCAGCTCATCGCCATCAGCCGATTCCGCTTCCTCGTTGGCAAAATCGTCCTCGTCTTCAGACAATTCCCCATAGAACCAAGCGGCATAGTCATCGACAAGCTGGCGGTTCGGGTCGGAGCGACGTAGTTCCAGGTCTGCCAGGGGCATAGTTCCTTCCCCTTCAGCACTCAGCACGTCGCAGATGATTCCCTCGTCTTCGTCCCAGCCGGGTTCACGGACCAACGCCAAGACCTTGACTCTCCGCACCGGCGACCGATGGAAGAAATCTACGTCCTCCTCATGATATCTCACCTCGAACGGCAGTGACATTCGCTCCTCAAGGTAGTCGTAGTAGGTCTCCAATGATTCTTCGTCCACCTTGGGCAGGAAGTCGTCGCTGGTCAGCCCAAAGACCATCCGCACCCGGTCACCCTGGTCCTCTGCCGATAGCCGTCTGGGTGAAATCTGGGTGGGCTGCTCAATGGAAAGCGGTCCACCAGGATCGGGCTCCAAGTCATCCTCCCCAAGCCAGTATTCTTCCACCATCGTGCCGTCGATTGCACATCGCTTCTTGTAGATGGGGTGGATGACTGCGAGGGTTTCCCGGCTCCAGCGGATGAAATACATGCCCCGTTTACGGACTTCGGAGATCGTTCCCGCCCAGCCACCCAGTGGAATGTCGTGGTGGTCATGGTCCCTGATGCCGTGCCGCACCCAGACACGATCCCCTACCTTGAATCTGGCGGAGACTGGCGGTTTGAGTTTCTTTCGTCGCTTCGACATCACATCCCTTCCGTGAGAACAGTGCCGCCATTTTCCAATTTGAGGGGGCGAGTGGCAAGGGGAGCCCGCCTCATCGCAATCCCCTCGCTCTCAGTTGCTCAACGACGTAGAAGACCGCCGGGCATTCCAACGCCTTTGCCGCTATAGAATGTGTCCGAGAGGAGATTTCGGGCTTGTCCGTGTACGGGTATTCTACGCACAACACAGGTCGGACCCCATATATCGTGCAGCGATTGTCCGTCCTCAAGAACGGGCAGGGAAGGCGTTTCGGCTTCCAGGCGTCATTATCCTCGCACCTCGTAAGGTGCTGAGCTGTGAAAACTTCGGCGTCCCACCGCAGGTGATCGGCGATGCGGGCAATATCGTCGGCGGTGAAGATTGGGCTGACCGTTTTGCAGCAGTTGGCACACCGGGCACAGTCGATGAGGGAGAAGACTTCCTGGTGGAGTCGTTTTGCCGCCCGGTCCACGGTTCGCCCGCTCCGGTTCTTCAGGCTCCGCAGGAACGAGAAATTGCGGTCGTCATGCCGCTGGGCGTTCTGTTTCCAGTCGGTGAGGATGAATTGATGGTCCATGTCGGCTAGCTCTTCTTTCGCTTCACGCCGTACCGTTGCCGCAGGACAACCGCCTGATCCTCGTTGACCACCGGCTTCATCTTCTGGTAATAGCAGTCCTGGATTGCCATCAGGTCCTCTTCCGGGATGCCGCCGATCTCACGAAACGCCTTCCACGTCTCCTCCTCCATTTCAGGACCGGCTATCATTGCCGTCCAGAGTGTCTTGACCATGAAATCGGCTCCAGCTTTTCGTGCAGGGGATGTCGAGGCATAATCGGCAAGCGGAGCAGCGAATCTTCGCAGCAGAGCGTGGATCTCGTCCTGAGTAAGGGTCACGTTGTCGTCACTCATCCCTTTGCCCTTGAAAGAGAAAACCGGACATCACTGTTTAAAAGAAAGAGAAAACGGGACAAAAGAGAAAACGGTAGAGTCGAGAGGTGGCGCGGTGGGGTAGGCTTCGACATAGTCTGTTTCGGGGTTTCCCCGGCTGTGCCTCAATAGTCGCATGCCGTGCTCCGTTTCCACCTCCCGCTCATCGAACCGGACGGGCGGATTTCCCGCATCCGGCTCTCGGACAAGGTTCATGATTTCGCCCACGAGTGACGACGTGGAAAGCGGGTGAGGTTCAGCAGTCCAAGCTCACGCTCTAGACGACTGTCAGGAAATTGGCCTATTCCCTGCCCATCGAGCTCCAGTTTCCGCCGCAGCCACCGACGGATCCGACGACAGGCGTGCCGATGCACGATCCCAAACGCCGGAGTGTAGGTTCCGTAGCAGAAGTAGTTGGCCCACCCTCGCAGCACCTCATTGACCTGGTAGACCAACGCTTCCGGTCGGATGAACGTCGGCAGCTTGCCCACCAACTCGTTGAGCCGACGGCAAACGCCCACGATCTTCTTCCGCGCCGGACGTGCGCCCAGATAGGCCCCGCCCGTTCGCGGTGAGTACATCCGGCCGAACGTATACCCAAGAAAGTCGAACGATTCGGCAGGCAGGCGACAGACGTGCGTTTTCGTTTCGTTGACGGTCAGCTTCAGCCGCGTCATCATGTTGCGCATCGCTGCCAAGGCTTTGTCCGCCCGAAAGCGACACAGGATCACGAAATCATCGGCGTAGTTGACGATCCGGGCCTGGAATCGCTTCTCATGCCCGAGGGTCTTCCAACCCAGCACGATACGTCGCATGTACAGATTCGCCAACAAGGGTGAAATCGGCGCGCCTTGCGGTGTGCCGCGTTTCGTGTCCTTGTTTCGCGTGGTACGTCGCACTCGGCCTCGCTCGTCGGTCTCTTCCACCGGCGCCACCAACCATTGCTTCATTAGATGCAGCATGGCTTTGTCGCTCACGCGACGGGCGACGCACAGCATTAGTTCGGCGTGCGGGATGCTGTCGAAGTATCCGCTCAGATCCGCATCCACCACCGCATGATAACCCTGGCCCAGCCAGCGATGCACTTCTTGCACTGCTTCCAAGGCGTTGCGGTTTTCGCGGTAGGCGTATTGCTCGGGTTGCAGGTCGGCCTCGAAAATCGGCTCCAAGATCAGCAATGCAGCGGTTTGCACCGTGCGATCGCGGATCGTGGGTATTCCCAAAGGCCTCTGCTTCCCGTCCGGTTTCGGCAGGTAAACCCGCCGCACCGGTTGCGGCTGATACCGTTTCGCTCGCAGTTCCTCCGTCAGTTCGTCCAACCACCGTTCCAGCCCATACCTCTCGATGTCCTCGAACGCTTGGCCGTCCACGCCAGGCGCTCCGCCGTTGGCACGGCATCGCGCGTAGGCCGCTTCCAGCACGTCGCGGCGATACACCTTGTCGTACAGGGAGTAAAAACGAAAGTTGGGCGCACTCTTCGCTTTGTCATGCAGCGCCGCGCGGAGTTTCTGCAACGGATCGGTGTTGGTAGGCTTGTCGCCAATCATCCTCGGCCTTGCTCCTGCGCACGCTGATCCTTGAACTGAGGCCCCTTGGCTCCACCGGCATTACCCGGTTTCGACACTACTACGAGCCTCTCCGCCACCGACGCGACCGGGCCTGGCCCTCGCGGGTTGCCCGTTGCGGTTGCCTCCGCTGTCGTCGTCGGTTTCCCGTGCTTCATGTGCATTCCTTCGATACATGCCGTCGTCTCTACCCCGGTGGAATTGCAGAGTGCATCTATCGCTAACTTCCTCTGCACCGCTGGCCTTCCCCGAATGTCCGACGGGTCGGCTTCCACGTTAAAGGTTTCGGGGCCTCGTCGAGCGTTCACTTTCGTTACGGCCTGCATCTTCGCGGAGTCACCAAGTGACCCTTTCCATCGAAGGCTCCGGCGGATTCGTTGCCTCCTCCGCCGCTTCGATTGCTACTGGGCAAGCGACCCTTCCCAGACGGGACTTTCACCCGCTAAAATACACACGCATTCACGGCGCACGGACATCACTGTTTATTCGTTTTAGTGCGTGGCCGGCCGGACCACGAAGCGTGAACTCAAGCCCGAACCCGTCAATATCAGTGATGTCCCCTTTCATGCTTCTGTTCCGGGGCGTCATTCAATTTTCCCCAGTGGTGAATATGGCAATTGGGTAGTGCGCCCTGAAGCTTCTTAACATGCTTCTGTTCCGGGGCGTCATTCAATTTTCCCCAGTGGTGAATATGGCAATTGGGTAGTGCGCCCTGAAGCTTCTTAACATGCTTCTGTTCCGGGGCGTCATTCAATTTTCCCCAGTGGTGAATATGGCAATTGGGTAGTGCGCCCTGAAGCTTCTTAACTCCGTCGTCGCTTGTATTTGTGTTTCCCAACGTCAACCACGTGAGTCTAGTCAGACCCTTGAGATTCTTGAGCCCGGCGTCTGTCACGTCGGCGTTCGCCAGGATCAGCGTACGAAGTGCGTGGAGTTCTTTCAGAGGCCTCAGCGTGGCATCGGTTACCTCGCCGCCCTCCAATACTATCGTGTTCAGCGACGTTAAGCTCTTAAGGTGCTCCGGCCAAGCATCGGTTAGGTTAACGTGCCATATAGCCAAGTATCGGAGCTTCGTCAAACTTTCGACTTGTTTTAGGTTAGCCTCGTCATACACTGACACGGAGACGGCATCTCTGAAAAAATCATCCCCCAAGAGGTTTCGCAGCCAGGGCGGACCGGGCGGATGCGAATCCCCTTTCCAACAGCCCGAAACATCGAATTGGTAATCGTATAGCACGTCACCGTGTGCCTCCAAAATTGCCTCGACTGCCTCCCTCTGTCGTCTTGCTGCTTGCACCCTGGCGAGTATCACGCCGGTCGCCACGAGCAGCAACAGGAGCAGCAAGCACAGACAATAGTAATACTTCTTTTGTATGGGTCTGCGCATCCGGTCATGTGAATAGCGTCCTCGATGCGTGTTATGTTTGGTTCAATCGTTGTGGCACAAGCTACGGTCTTGAAAAGCTGTAGGGCCCGCCATCTAGACTCCTCTACGAAGGCTGGACTCTCGACTCCCTGGCTGACTGGTACAAGGCGTTTCTTGACGTGTGCGCGTATCATCGTACCGCGTTAGCGTGTTGCAAGACAGCAAAGCCGATCGCTACTCTGGCGATCATGTGATCGACGTTCCTCCGCTTGGATCACGTGGGAACGCTACCGAAAGTTGCGATCAGTCGCCGCCACTAGTTCCACTTATCCGCCGCGGACGGCCACGACGGGAACCTCCAGGTCGTGCCGCACGGCGGTAATTGTCGTTCCGTGGAGCAGATCGCGCAGTCCCCGGTGGCCGTGGCCGCCGAGCACCACCAGGTCGATCCCCTTCTGGCGCGTAATGTTGACGATTTCGGTGGCCGCGTCGCCGTAGCCCAAAACGGCATCGACGGCCGGGACGCCTTGCCCTTGCAATTCGACGCGCAGGCGTTGCGCCAATGCCGTCAGATAGGCCTCGTCGCCGCGGCTTTCGGCGTCGCCCGTCTGGTCGCCATACCACGTCCCGCCGACGCCGTCAACAACGTGGATCAGCACCAGTTCGGCCTTGTGCGTGCGGGCCAGGGCAACCGCTTCGGCGAGCATGACCGTGTCGCTCGGCCGGACTTCCAGCGCGACGCCGATACGGCGAAATTGCCGTGGGGCACGCGCCGCGCGAACGGCCACCTCGTCGGCCGAAACGCCGGCCCCTTCGGGCCGCGTCTTCTCGCGGCGGAAGGTCATCCACACCAGCAGCGCGACCAAGGCCAGCGCCAACGGCACACAGGCCAGGCCCACCAGCCAGCCCCACCCGCCCGCCGCCACGATCCAGTCGCTCACCTGCTGGAAGACCAGCTCGCCGTTGAGCGCCATGATCGCCGCCGTCACGAGCCAGGCCAGCACTTGCAGCCAGGGGGGACTCACGAACGGCCCCATCTTCTGTTTGCTGCCGGTAAATCGCACCAACGGCACCACCGCGAACGACAATTGCAGGCTGAGGACGACCTGGCTGAGGATGAGCAAGTTGTAAACGCCCTTCTCGCCGACGGCAAGGATCACGGCCACGGCCGGAATAATGGCCAGCGCCCGGGTCATCAACCGCCGTAGCCAGGGACGAATGCGGAATCGCAGGAAACCTTCCATCGTGATCTGGCCGGCCAGCGTGCCGGTGATCGTCGAGCTCTGTCCCGAGCACAGCAGGGCCAGGGCAAAAGCGTAGGGCGCGAGCCACGTTCCCAACAGGCCGTCGAGCATCTTGTGCGCGTCTTGGATCTGCTCGACGGGGATGTTCCGCGCGTAAAACGTCGCCGCGGCGACGATCAAAATGGCCGCATTCACCAGAAACGCGCCGTTCATCGCTATGGCCGAATCGACCAGGTTGTAATGGCACGCTTCGGCCACCGCCTGCCGGCTGCGGGTGACGTCGCGGCTTTGGACCAGGGCCGAGTGCAAGTACAAGTTGTGCGGCATTACCGTGGCCCCGATAATGCCGATGGCAATGTATAACTCCTGGCCCGTCAGCACGTAGGGCACGAACCCTTTCGCCATCGCGCCCACCGACGGTTTGCAAAGGAAGATTTCGATCAGGAAACAGGCTCCGATGGTCGCCACCAGGACCAAGATGAAGGCTTCCAGCTTGCGAATGCCGAAATGTTGGATCACCAACAACAACAGCACGTCGCCGCCGGTGATCAGCACTCCCCAGAGAATGGGAATGTGGAACAGCAGATTCAGTCCGATCGCCGAGCCGAGCACCTCGGCCAGGTCGCACGCGGCGATGGCAATCTCGCACAGGGCGAACAAGACGTAGTTGATCGCCGCCGGATAGTCGTCGTGGCAGGCCTGGGCCAAATCGCGGCCCGTGACCACACCCAGCCGTGCGCGAGGGTCTGGAGCAACACGGCCATCGCGTTGCTCATCAAGAGCACCCAAATCAAGTTGTAGCCGAACTGCGAGCCGCCCTGAATGTCGGTGGCCCAGTTGCCCGGGTCCATGTAGCCGACCGATACGAGATAGGCCGGGCCGGCGAAGGCGAAAAGCCGGCGCCACCACCGGCTCGACGGAATGGTCACCGTGCGATGCACGTCTTCCAGCGATCGCCTGGAGTGCCGAGCGTCAGGCGGCTGCGACATCGGATCTCCCCGGGGTTTTGAGTACGTTGTGAACCGATCCGTCGCCGGCTAGCGCATCGAGATCGCCCGCCCCAACGGCTCGAGAATGTTCGCGATCACATGGCTGTCGATCGTCTCATGGCACAACTGGACGAGCCGGTCGAGCGTCTCGACGAACGTCTTGTCCGGTGACAGACTCCCGTACTGACGGGCCGTTACGTATACGCTGAGCTGGTCTTCAGGGTAGTCGCCCGTCCGGACCTGGTAGGCATTGGTGCGGGCCTCGACGCTGATCCGCAGTTGCGTGCGGCAATCGGGGTCCAGGGCAATTGTCAGCGAGGGCTCGTAGTTGATCACCGTCGCGCCGGGCACTTCCAAGGCGGCCTCCATCGAGGGGCTGACGCCCAAGACCTCGGCCATCAGTTGGTTCTGGTTGCCGCGAAACGTGAAATCGAAGCCGAAAAGCAGATCCAGGGCCTCGCAGTCCAACGGGCTGACCGAGAGCATGTAAGGGGCCAGCTCCAGGACCAGCTTGTGCTGCTCGACGGCCTCTTCGATCGAATCCGGATTCACCTGGCCCGAGCAGACGCGGCGCGACTCGATCGTGCACCAGCGATAGTTGCCCCGATCCTTGTCTTCTTCGAGCACGAAATCGCCCCGCTCCCGGCAATAGAAGTTCCGCATCGTCGGATACGTCTTCTGCACCCGCTCGAAGAAATGAAGAACCGTTTCGCGGTTCGTCGGCAACTCCATCTCCGTGCCGAGGTTCATGTTGACGTAGAAATCGTCGGAAAGCGAAGCGTAACGGTTCATTCGGATGGCCTTTTGCCGTTTTCGTCCCGAGGGAATATGATTCAGTGCCAGGCGCGGCGCCCGTGCTGCGGGACTTTCCCCGAGTATAGGGCGACCTGCCACTGACTGTCAAAGGTCCGAATGCGGCCCTCGAGGAACGGCTAGTCCATGTCGGCTACGAAAGACCAATCCGATCCCCCATTGGTAGTATCCGTGTTTCCCAGCGATTTGGGCTGGATGGCCCTGACAACGGTGGGAAAAACGGTGCGGCAGCTTACTTTTGGGCATCCCTCAGCCGCCGCCGCCCGCAAGGCGTTGGGCCAAAACGGGCAGAGAGCCGTGCCCTCCGGCAGAAGCGACGGCAGGTTGGTCCGTCGCCTGCAAGCGTTCGCTTCCGGCCGGCCTGACGATTTCCGCGATGTGCCGGCCGATCTCGGCCGACTGAGCGACTTCCAGCGGCGAATCCTCAACCGATGCCGAGACATCCCGTGCGGCCAAACGGCAAGCTACGCCGAATTGGCCGCCGCGGCGGGATGCCCTCGCGGGGCCAGAGCCGTCGGCAATTGCATGGCACAAAACCCGATCCCGCTGATCATTCCCTGCCATCGGGTGGTGCGATCCGATGGACAGATCGGTTCCTATTCGGCCTGCGGCGGCTCGCGAACGAAACGCCGCCTGCTGCGGCTCGAATCGGGACAATTGGCCTAGAATTAAGAAACGATTCTGGGCACAATACGCCCCCTCGTTCACGCCACCACCGGCCACCGCCATGCTTTTTGCGCCGCTCGACTCCTGCGACGTCTTTCAACGCGACGACGGGGCGGTCCTGGTCCGCGTGCATTCCAACAACCGGCAGGGCCGACAATTGCCTGACGCCGTGTTCGCCTTTCGCGCCGGTGACCCCCAATATGACTACTGGGAACAGCAGCTTCGCCAGCAGATCACCGTCGGCCGCGAGCAGGGCTTGCGTTGACCCCCGCCAGGCGACGGGGTACGATTGAGATGTGAGAAGCGCTCGCCGACTGTATCGAATCGCATCCCAGGCCGGCATGTGGTTGGCGGCAGCGATGCTGCTGGTGGAGGTCGGGCGGCCGAGTTCTTGCGGCTGCGGCACGGCGGCTCGCGATTCGGCCCGTTCCACCGCTGCCGCCGGTTGCTGTCACCGGCACGCCGCTTGTCCCTGCTGCCGAGCATCGGGTCGGTCGTCGGTGTGTCGCTGCGGTATGGCCTGCCGCTGCAAGCAGCCGCAGAATTCGTCGCCGGCAGTTCCGACGCCGAGCGGCCAACCGTCGGGCAAGCAAGCTTCCTGCCAGTTCGTTGCGGCCGTGTTGCCGGAAGCGGCCCGTGCGGCCTGCCTGTCGTCGCAACGGCGCAACGCGCGCCCGTCCCGGGCCACGACTTCGTTGGAACTGTTGAGCTCGCTGGGCCGGTTCCTTCTCTGATCTTCCGCCCCCCGCAGTGGAGCTGCGCGCCTGGGGTGCGGAGTGTCCGCCGTTTCCCGGGCATCGTAGTTTACGTTTTCCGTTTCCCATTTCTTGTCAGGAGAGAGTCATGTATCGCTCATGTATGTTGGGGAGTCTGCTGGTTGCATCGGCCGGGTTGCTGCTAGACGGCGGCTGCAGCTCGTCGTCGGTGAAAGAGACGCCGAAGTCGCCGCCGCCGGAGACCGCACAGAAGGCCGCGGAGGCCGCGCCTGAGGCGGCGGCGGAAGCGGCGGAGGGCCTCAAGGAGCTGTCGCCCGAAGATCGCGCGGCCGCCGAAAAGCAGCGCGTGTGCCCGGTCACCGGCGAGTTGCTCGGCGCGATGGGCAAGCCCTACAAGATCAGCGTCGAGGGCCGGACCGTGTTCCTCTGCTGTTCCGGCTGCGAGGAAGAGTTTCGCAAAAACCCCGACAAGTATTTCGCCAAGATGAAGGCGACTGGGGAAAAAGATGAGTCACGATCCACTCGCCCTCACCCTAGCCCTCTCCCAGAGGGAGAGGGGACGAATTTGTGAGAATGTGAGGCACCTCATGAGCACGTGGAAAAAGATCAAGCTTGTCCTGAAAGTTGTCGAGGTGCGGCTGCGATTCATTGCCATCCTGGTCGCGACCGCGCTGGTGATCGGCTACTGGGACACGATCCTGAATTATTGGGACAAGTGGACGCGGCCGGCGGAGGCCTCGGTGGCGCAAGTCGACTCCGGCCACGAGTACTTCTGCCCGATGCATCCGCAAGTGGTGCGGGCCGGATTGGAGCCGAATGGCGAGGTGCCGAAGTGCCCGATCTGCGGGATGCCGCTGTCGCTGCGCAAGAAAGGAGAATCGCCGCCGCTGCCGCCCGGCGTCACCGGCCGCGTGCAGCTCACGCCCGAGCGAATCCAACTGGCCGGCATCGAAACGACCGAAGTCGCCTATCGACGGCTGAATCGGCAGACGGTCACCGTGGGCAATGTCACGTACGACGAAAGCCGGCTCGCACGCGTCGTCAGCCGCGTCTCCGGCTACGTGGAAAAACTCTACATCGACAAGACCTTCGCCACCGTCCAACAAGGCGACCCCTTGGCCGAGCTCTACAGCCCGGAGCTTTACGCCACGGCCCAAGAGCTGCTCTCGGCCTCGAAGCGTGGCGGCGCCGACGACATGGCCGCCAGCACGCGGCGACGCCTGCGGCTGTTGGGCGTCGGCCAGGAGGACATCGACGCCATGATCGCCTCGGGCAGGGCAAGTCCGCGGCTGGTGATCCGCTCGCCGCGATCCGGCGAGGTCATCGCCAAGTCGATCGTGGCCGGCGCCCGCGTCGAGGAAGGCATGACGCTGCTGGAAGTGGCCGATCTGTCGGTCGTTTGGATCGAGGCCGACGTGTACGAACGCGACATTCCCTTCGTCCGCGACGGCGAGAAGATCGAGGCCACGGTCGAAGCCCTTCCCAATCGCGTGTTCGATTGCCGCGTGGCGATGGTCTATCCGCAGATCGACGCGGCCACGCGCACCAACCGCGTGCGATTTGAGGTGCAGAATCCGTCCGGCGAGTTGCATCCCGGCATGTTCGCCACGGTGCGCATCGATACGCCCTTGGGCGCGGTCGCGCCGCCGGCCGGCGGGGCGGCGACGCGGGGCGAGACCTTGGCGGTGCCCGAAAGGGCCGTGATCGACACGGGGCTGAAGCAGATCGTCTACGTGGAACGCGAGCCGGGCCTGTTTGAAGGGGTGGAAGTGGAACTCGGCCCGCCGAGCGGCGGCTTCTATCCGGTGGTCAAAGGTTTGCAGCCCGGCGAGCGCGTGGCCGCCGCGGGGGCGTTCCTGATCGATGCCGAAACGCGTTTGAATCCGGCTGCCGCGTTCGACGTATTTCGGCGCCAGCGGCGGCCGGCAAGCCGGCGCCGAGCCCGTCAACCGTCCCGCCGCCGCGGCGGCAGGCGCGAAACGGCAAAAGATCCTGAAGGCGCCCTGAAGACGTTGGGGAAGCTGAAGCATGATTGAGAAGATCATCGAGTTCTCGATCCGCAACCGGTTTGTGGTGATCCTCTTGGCGTGCGTGGTGATCGCCTGGGGCGTCTATTGCGTCATCAACACGCCGGTGGACGCCATCCCCGATCTCTCGGAGAACCAGGTCATCGTGTTCACCGATTGGATGGGCCGAAGTCCGCGCGAAATCGAGGACCAGGTCACCTATCCGCTCTCGGTGAACTTGCAAGGCCTGGCGGGCGTGAAGACGGTCCGCTCGTCGAGCGAATTCAATTTCTCGATGATCAACGTGATTTTCGAGGACAACGTCGACTTCTACTTCGCCCGCGAACGGGTGCTCGAACGGCTCACGCTGGCCGGCACGTTTCTGCCGCCGGGCGTGGTCCCCTACCTGGCCCCCGACGCCACCGCCTTGGGTCAAATCTATTGGTATACGGTCGAAGGCGACGGCTACGATCTCGGACAACTGCGGGCGATCCAGGATTGGTACGTCCGCTATCAGCTCAATTCGGTGCCCGGCGTGGCCCAAGTCGCCTCGGTCGGCGGATTCCCCATCGAGTACCAGATCGACGTCGACCCGAACAAGCTGCGGGCGTACGGCGTGACGCTGGGCGAATTGTATTCGGCGGTGGCGCGCTCCAATTCGGCCGTCGGCGGCGGCGTGATCCAGAAGGGCAACGCCGAGTACCTGGTCCGCGGCGTCGGCTGGATTCGCTCGCTCCAGGACATCGAAGACATCGTCGTCAAAGTGAATCCCGAGAAGGGCACGCCGGTCTACGTCTCGAACCTGGCCGCGGTCGGCCGGGGCGGCGAGTTCCGCCGCAGCGTGCTGGAAAAGAACGGCAACGAAGCGGTCGGCGCCGTGGTGATGATGCGCTACGGCGAAAATCCGCTGGCCGTCACCAGCCGGATCAAGGAAAAGATCGAGCGGCTCCAGCCGGGCCTGCCCAAGGGCGTCCGCATCGTGGCCTTCTACGACCGCACCCGGCTGATCCACGGGGCGATCCACACGCTGACCGAGACGCTCGCGCACGAGATGGTCATCGCCTCGCTGGCGATCCTGCTGATCCTGATGCACTTCCGCAGCGCATTTGTGATCTGCCTGACGCTGCCCATGGCCGTGCTCATCTCGTTCATCATGATGCGGTACTTCGGCATCGCCTCGAACATCATGTCGCTTTCGGGCATTGCCGTGTCGATCGGCATCCTGGTCGACCAGGCGATCGTGATGGTGGAGAACGCGACGCATCATCTGACGGCCCATTTCGGCCGCGAGAAAGTCTCTGGCGACACCCGCGAGCTGGTGATTCCCGCCTGCCGCACGGTGGGCCGCCCGATCTTCTTCTCGGTGATGATCATTCTGCTCTCCTTTATCCCGGTGTTCGCGCTGACAGGCCAGGAGGGCAAGACATTCCATCCGCTGGCGTTTACGAAAAGCTTTGCCATGATCGGCGTGGCGATCCTGTCGGTGACTCTCGTGCCGGCGCTGATCCCGACGTTCATCAAGGGCCGGCTCCGCAGTGAAGAAGAGAACTGGATCGTCCGTAGCCTGATCCACATCTACAAGCCGGTGCTGAGCTGGGCGATGAACTACCCCAAGACGGTCAACTGGTTCTTCATCGTGCTCTTGGCCCTCGGTTGGCAGTTATGGGGAAAACTCGGCCGGGAATACATGCCGCCGCTGGACGAAGGGAGCATTCTCGACATGCCGGTGACGGTGCCCCGGGCCTCGATCACCGAGGTGGCCGACGATCTCAAGGCCCGGAACGCCGTGTTGCGGACTTTTCCCGAGGTGGAACTGATCGTCGGCAAAGGCGGCCGGGCCGACACGCCCACCGATCCCTCCCCGCTGGAAATGGTCGAGACCGTCATCAATCTCCGGCCGATCGAGTTCTGGCCGAAGCGGAAGATGCACTACGCCGACGCCGAACGGCAGACTGGCGTGATTCTTGACGCGATGGAACGTCGTGGACTTCTGCAACTCCCCTCTCCGGGCACCGACCGAAGGTTGGTCGGGAGAGGGGCAGGGGGTGAGGGCCGCGGAGAGAACAAAGAACCGCAAACAGCCCTCACCCTAACCCTCTCCGGGCACCGACCGAAGGTTGGTCGGGAGACGGGACTGGAGACTCGCAAGTCGGTCATCGACCGCGCCACGATGGCCGCGCCGGGCGCACCGACGGTGCGCTGCGGGAATTGGCCCTCCAGCGATACCATGAATTGGAAACTGAATTGGCGTCGCAACTGGTGCGCGATTTCACCGCCGAGTTGGCGCGGCACTGGCAGGCCGGCGGCCAGCTTGCCAAACCGGTTGCGGACAAGGACGTTGACCGCGTGGCGGCGGAACTAGCCGGCGAGTTTGGACCGCGGCTGGCCGCCGCGCCCGTCCGGGGAGACGTCGCTCGGCTGATGGAAGCAATCGCGGAAAAGCTTGCCGCGGCGGGTTGCCTGCATCTCGACCCCGGCCTGTTCGTCCTGCAACGGAACCCGCTTTACGAAGGGCTACTGGCCGTTGCCGGCGTGCTGGGGGCCGAGCGGCCCACGCTGGCCAACACGATGCTCCGCTTTATCGAGAACGATCGCGACGGCCGCTGGACGAAACGCGTCCACCAGGTCGATTACGAAGTGTTCGATCAGGCCGTCGGCGCGTACGACTGGTACTGCCTCGAAGCGATCCGCGACGAGGCCCTGCCGTTGGGGCTTTGGAGCGGCGGCAAAGAGCGGGCCGACGACGAGCCGGCCCTCAAGGCGCTTTGCGCGGAGCTCGATCCGCCTTTCGCCCACCACCTGTTCCTCTGGCGCAAGACCAAGCCCGACGTGGTTGACGAGATGAGCAGCGTCATGCAGATGCCCGGTTGGGGGAATATCTGGACCGAACCGATCATCAACCGCATCAACATGCTGGCCACCGGCGTCCGCACGATGATCGGCGTGAAAGTGTTCGGCAACGATCTCGACACGATTCAAAGGACGTCGAACGAAGTGGCCGCGGTACTGGAAAAGGTTCGCGGGGCCGTCTACATCGTTCCCGACCAGCTCATCGGCAAGGGCTATCTGGAAATTACGATCGATCGCCGCAAGGCGGCCCGTTACGGCGTCAACGTGGGCGACATCCAAGACGTGATCGAGGTGGCGCTGGGCGGCAAGCCGATCACGATGACGGTCGAAGGCCGCCAACGGTTTCCCGTCCGAATCCGCTACGCCCGGGCCTGGCGCGAGGATGAAGAGCAAGTCAGGAATTTGCTGGTCAACGCCGGCAGCGGCATGTCGGCCGGCGGAATGGACGGCGACCGCGCCAACCGAAACGAGCCGGCGCCCTCGGCCGGCCGCTCGCCGGACGCGAAGGTCCCCATGCAAATCCCGCTCTCCGCGGTGGCCGACGTGCGAATCGTGGAAGGCCCGGCCATGATCACCAGCGAGAACGGAATGCTGGTCTCCTACGTCCGATTGAACGTCCGCGACCGCGACATCGTGGGCTTTGTCGAAGAAGCCAAACAGACCGTCGAGCAGAGCGTCAAGCTGCCGCAAGGAATGTACGTCGAGTGGAGCGGCCAATTCGAACATCAAGTGCGAGCCTGGAAGACCCTCCAGGTGGTGTTCCCCGCCGTCATCCTGTTGATCTTTGTGATCCTCTATTTGACCTACAACGACCTGATGGATGCCGTGCTGATGATGATGGCCGTGCCCGAGGCCCTGGTCGGCGGAATCTTCTTTCTCTGGCTGACCAAATTCCACATTCTGGGCCTGGAGCCGATCAATTTCAGCGTGGCGGTGTGGGTCGGCTTGATCGCCTGCTTCGGCATGGCCACCGAAACGGGCATCATCATGTTGGTCTATCTCCGCGAGGCGATCGAAAAACGCGGCGGCTTGGCGAAAATTGCTTCGCTCGACGACCTTCGCCAGGCCGTGATCGAAGGGGCCGTGCATCGCCTGCGGCCAAAATTGCTCACCGAAGGAGTAGCCATCGTGGCGCTGGCCCCGATGTTGTTTATCTCGGGCGTGGGCCACGAGGTGATCTCGACGATGGCCGCGCCTGTGCTCGGCGGGCTGTTCATTGCCGACGAAGTGGTCGACATCTTCATTCCCGTCCGTTTCTACTGGGTCCGCCGCCGGCGGTGGCTGAAGTTGCACACGGCTCTCCCCTCTCCCGACCAACCTTCGGTCGGTGCCCGGAGAGGGTAGGGTGAGGGCGTGCCAGCATGTCCCCTCTCCCGCCGGGAGAGGGTAGGGTGAGGGCTGTCTGGCGGAGAATGAAGGAGTGCCAGCGGCGCCCGAGGTCTGGCACCGGCAGGAGAGGGAAAAAGGAGAAGTTGCTTCGACCTTGCCGACAGTGCCGGAAACTCTGAGGACGCAAGGTTTGCCGCGCCGAAGCAACTCGATGTGCCGTGCCATACACCGACACGGCATTGACCATTCCAAGGATGATTCGGTCGTGATCCCGCGATGGGCCATCAGTCTTCTGGCAATTGCGTTATGCGCAGGCTGCGCGTTGCGAAGGGGCGATGTCAACCCGCGTGCGGCTCTTGCGTCCGATGGCGTGAATGCGGCTGCTGTGGCGAGTGGGTCGGCGCCCGTCATGCCGGCCGGCTATGAAGAGCCGGAGCCGGTTGAGCCGCTGCCGTCGGCGTCGGCCGAATTATCGCTGACTGAGTTGATCGCGGAGGTTCAGGCCTGCAATCCCACGCTGCAGGCGATGACGGCCGCGTGGCAGGCGGCGTCGCAGCGCTATCCGCAGGTCGTTTCGCTTGACGATCCGATGTTCGAGTTTCTGCTCGGCCCGCAGGGTTTGGGCCAGGACGGCGGATGGATGGTTATGGGCGCGCAAAAGGTGCCCTGGTGCGGCAAGCGGGCCCTGCGGGGCGATATTGCCGAGGCCGAAGCCGACATGGCCGGTCGCGACCTCGAAGACGCTCGCCTGCGTCTGGCCGAAGCCGCGGCGATGGCCCTGGCCGATTACTATCAGGCCCAGCGCGAGTTGGAGATCAACGCCGCCAACTTCGAGTTGATCACACAGTTCCGCGAAATCGCCAAGGCTCGCTACGAAGCCGCCCAGGTGCCCGAGCAGGACGTGCTCCAAGCCGACGTGGAGTTAGCCGAGTTGCAGGGCCGCCGGGCGGAGGCGACGCGGGAGCGGCAGGTGGCCGTGGCCAGAATCAATACCTTGGTGCACCGGGCGGCCGATGATCCGTTGCCCCCGCCGCCGCAACAATTGGAAGAACCGGGCGACGTGCCGCCGGTCGAGACGTTGCAGTCGTTGGCCGAGCAGCAGCGGCCCGACCTGGCCGCGCAACAGGCGCGGATCCGCGCCGACGAGGCGGCCTTGGAATTGGCCGAGAAAGAGTTCTATCCCGACCTGGAATTCGTCGCGAAGTACGACGCCTTCATGCCCGAGCCCATGCGCTCGCAACTGGGGCTAAGCATGAACGTGCCGATTCGGCAGACGCGGCGTTGTGCCGCGCTGACCGAGGCGGCGGCACAACTGCGGCGGCGGCGCGCCGAATTGGATGCCCGGCTGGACGATGTTCACCTCGAAGTTCAGACGGCTTTCGAGCAGCTCGCCGAGCAGGAAACGGTGATCCGGCTCTATGCCGAAAAGGTTCTGCCGGCGGCCGAAGCGAACATCCGCAGCGCCCGGGCCAACTACACCGCCGGGAAGAGCGATTTCTTGCGGCTGATCGAGGCCCAGCGGCAGCTCTATCGCCAGCAGGAGCGATACCAACAGGCGTTGGCGGGCCGCCTGCGGCGTGCCGCCGAGTTGGAACGGACGGTGGGCGGGCCGCTACTTCAGCGGTAGCAAGCGGTAGCACGGGCCCGCCGAAAGCCCCGAAGGGGCGTCGGTTCGCCCAGCGAAGGGCACCGCCCTGGTTGTTACACACAAGTCGGCGATGGGTTTGATCATTACCGCGAAGCGGTTACACAGGTCAGCCCAGGGTTGCCGCGCAGCGGCTACCCTGGGAGAGAGTTTAGATGGATCGACGAACCCTGACAGGGTTCCGTAGCGATTTCGTGCCAGCCTTTCCTTCGCAGCGCCCTTTCGCAACATGACGGGGCGCCCAAGATGCAATTACGAAACCCTTTCAGGGTTTCCTTTGTGTATCTATTTTGTCACCCAGGGTAGCTGCTGCGCAGCAACCCTGGGCTCTGTGCTATTCAACCGCATCGCGGTTGCGACGCAAAAGATGTGTGTAACAACGAGGGCACCGCCCTGGTTGCGAAAGACGCCCGTCTTCTCCGTCTTTCGGCCCAACGGGCTGGCGACCCGATAACCAGGGCGTTGCCCTTCGCTGGGAGAATGCCTGGGCCTTCGGCCCGCATGTTGTTTGGCCCGGCGGCAGAGAGCGAGCTTGCTCGGCGGCAATCCGCCGAACTCGATTGCAACAATTTTGCCCCCACATGCCCCCCCCGATAGAGTTGATTTTGGAGAAAGCGCGCCAAATGTTGGACGCGGTTGCAAAAACATGCAAAATGGAGGTTAACCCCCTTTGCGCCGGAACCCGACGGGTTCTCCGGGATTAGCTGGGGTCGCGGATCGGGCGACGACCCGGACCCCGGGTGCGCTCGGCGACCCGGGGCTAATCGCTCACATCCCTCAGGGATGGCAAACGGCGGAGATTTTTTGTTCACCGATACAACCACTTCGCACAAAAGCACGGGAATAGCACCAATGTCATCGCACCATCGCTGCACGCCACGATTCACTCGCTTCGTTTTGGCCACGGCCGTCCTGCTGACAACTTTCGGGTTCCTGTCACCGACCGCGTGCGGGGACAACATCTATGTCACAACTCAGGGCAACTCGGGCGGCGCGATTGGCGAGTACACCATGTCGGGGGCGGTGGTGAACGCTTCCCTGGTCTCGGGGTTGAGCGACCCGTCCGGCATTGCCGTGTCTGGATCGAATCTGTTTGTCACAAATTATGCCCCCAGCGGCACGATTGGCGAGTACACCACGTCGGGAGCCGTGGTGAACGCCTCCCTGGTCTCGGGGTTGGATTACCCGATGGGCATTGCCGTGTCTGGATCGAATCTGTTTGTCGCAAATTATGACAACGGCACGATTGGCGAGTACACCACGTCGGGAGCCGTCGTAAACGCTGCCCTGATCTCCTTGGGCGCGGGCGGCCCGGAGGGCTTTGCTTTGTCTGGATCGAATCTGTTTGTCGAAAACAGCATCGGCACGATTGGCGAATACACCACGTCGGGAGCCGTGGTGAACGCCTCCCTGGTCTCGGGGTTGGGTTACGTGCGGGACATTGCCGTGTCCGGATCAAATCTGTTTTTTACAAATCCCTAAGGCACGATTGAGGAGTACACCACTTCGGGAGCCCTCGTGAACGCTTCCCTGGTCTCGGGGTTGGACCACCCGAACGGAATTGCCGTGTCTGGATCGAATCTGTTTGTCACAAATGGCAACAGCATTGGCGAGTACACCACGTCGGGAGCCGTCGTGAACGCTGACTTGGTCTCGGGGTTGCAAGGCCCGTGGGCCATTGCCGTTGTTCCAACCCCCGAACCGTCCACGCTCGTTCTCCTTGGCATCGCTGCCGTCAGCTTGCTCGGCTTTGGCTGGCGGCGGCGGGCGGCGTAGGACATCCGCTCTGACACTTTCCCTGCGTCCTCCGCCTCCTCCGCGGTTCCCTTCCCGATCGTTTTGCTGCCGAGAGCCTGTTTCTTTCTACCGCGCGGAAAACGGGCGATCTTTTGCGCATGTGCCCGGCTCCGGCCGGCCGATAATATAACCAGGGGCTAATGGCCAGTGGCCAGTGGTCAGTGGCCAGTGGGGAGTGGGCAGTTCAGGTCTAATCCCCAATCCCTTCGTCCCGTGAACGGTTAGCAAAACCCCGAGCTAAGAAAATGGCCCAGCAGAAAACCACCCGCAACAAGGGCGAGCCCGCCTTCACCCGCGCGCTGGCCGGCGGAGCAACGATCCGCCAAGCAGCCGAGCAAGCCGGCATCGCCGAACGCACCGCCTACCGCAGACTGGCATCCCCCGCCTTCCGCCGCAACGTACAACGAGCACGAGCGGAACTGTTCGAACGAGCCAGCGGCGTACTGACCAATGCAACGGGCGAAGCATCTGCCACGATCTGGCGACTGGTCCGCTCGACCGACCCGCACGTCGCCCTGGCGGCCGCCCGTACCACGCTTCAACTCGCCGCGACGGTCCGTGACCACTGCGAGCTCGCCGAGCGAATCACCGCGCTCGAAGCCAAGATCGACACGGAGCGCGAACCTGAGCATTAGAACCCGAGTGACCAATATGTCTCGCCGTGGCACATTCCCCGTCGATAACTGCCACTTTTTGCCCCAAAATGGCAGCATTTTCACCCTGGCGTCAGTCGATTTGGGAAGTTGCCTTCCATCGCAAACCGCGCTGCCGCAAGGGCTTCGGACGATCGGCATTGCCCGGGCTTCTCGCAAACAACCGCGTAAATCTGCCATTCTCTGCCGTCACTACAGGGGGTGCTCTGCAAAAATGCCGCTCCATCGGTGCGTGGAATAGCCTCAATCGACATCCCGGCGGTTCCTTGCTAAAACATGGATCGCGGCTCGAGCGGGCGAACTACCGGGCCCGCCGAGCGGCCTTGGGGGGATTTTCCGTGGGAATTGTCGAACTGCTGATGATGGTGGTCATGGTGCTCTTTAACGGCGTATTCGCCGGCTACGAGATCGCCCTGGCGTCGGTGACCATCGCTCGGCTGCAAGTCCTGCTCCAGGAGAACCGTGCCGGCGCCAAGGCCGCCTTGTACATGAAGCAAAACATGGAGGCCAGCCTGGCCACGGTGCAGGTGGCGATCACGCTATTGGGCGCCATCGCGGCGGCCATCGGCGGCGCCGGCGCCGCCGAGAGCATCCAACCCTACCTGCACGACGGCTTCGGATTGTCTTCCACCATGGCTCGCGTCCTGGCGATCATCGTGGTGGTGGTGCCGCTGACGATTTTCACCATCATGTTCGGCGAGCTGGTGCCGAAGGTGTTTTCGCTGCGGAACAAGGAATGGGTAGTGCTCCGGCTGTCGTCGGTGATGCGGTGGTTTTGTTTCAGCGTGTGGCCCGCCGTGTGGCTCTTCGAAGGCGCGGTCATGACGACGATGGCCTGGGGCGAGCGCCGCTGGCGGCCGCGCGTGAATCCGGCCGCCAAGTTCGAAGCGGCGGAGTTGCTGGACCTGCGGGCCCATGCCTCGCAGGCTCGCGCGTTGCGGCTGATCGGCGCCCGCGAGGAAAACATCATTCTCGGCGCCGCGCGTTTTTCCGACCCGCACCCTGCACGAGATTATGCTTCCGGCCGCCTACATCGGCATGCTCAACGTGGATAGTTCCCTGGATGAAAACCTGGTTGCCGCCCACTTGGACATGCACACGCGATTTCCGGTGGCCGAGCGGCCCGGCGATCCCGAATCGATCGTCGGCTACGTGAACTTCAAAGACCTCGTCTCGTTGATGCGGCTGAGCAGGCCCTACGAGGCCTCGTTGCGGGCCGTTTTGCGGCCGATTCTCAGCCTGCGCGACGACCTGGTGCTGACCGCGTGCCTCGAACGCTTGATCCGCGAGCACACGCACATCGCGCTGGTGCGCGATGCGAAGGACAAGGTCGTAGGCCTGATCACGCTGGAGGACATCCTCGAAGAACTCGTCGGCGAAATCCAGGACGAATATGATCGCCTGCCGGTGCACGCCGTTCCGTCGGGATGGGGTTGGGTCATCGGCGGGGGAATCAGCCTGGAGAGAATGAAGGAGCTCACGGGCATCGATCTGGCCGCCGATCCGCCGGCGAAGCTGCCGGAAGGGGGCTTGCGAACGCTGAGCGACTGGATCATCGGCCAGTTGGCCGGACGACTTCGCGGCGGCGACGTGATTGAACGCCGCGGGGTGCGGGCGGTGGTGCGAAAAATCCGCCGGCAGAAGGTCTTGGAAGCCCAGGTCGGTCGGACGGACGTCAAATCGGCGGAAACTTGAGCGGTTCTCGTCGTTCGAGCAGGCCAGCGATGCCGCAGGGTCGAAAATTCCGCAGCCGTTCGTCTCGACCCTGACTGCACGGTAATCTTTCTTGGTTGGGAAGGCCGCAGCGGCTTTCCCTGGGGCAGGCTTCGAGCTAACACTATGGGCGCCAACCGTTCGCAGGCGGGTTTGCAAGCCTGAAACGGGCGGCCCGGCGCGAAGCGGCTCGCTCCCTGTTAGACCACCTCATGCAGGCGGGCAGCTATTATGCAAGTTCTGATCGTTGACGATGATCCCATCGCACTGGACTTGTTGCGGAAGGCACTGGAGTATTTCGGTTACCAGGTGACCTCGGCCGGCAACGGCCGCGAAGCTGCTCTATTTGATGCGCAGCGATCTGTACCACGTCGTGGTTGCGGACTGGGAAATGCCGGAGGTGGACGGGCTGGAATTATGCCGGCGCATTCGTCAGCGCGACGGCAGCCGCTACGTCTATATCATTCTGTTGACCGTCCACCGCGGCACGCAGCGGATCATCGACGGTTTGAACGCCGGCGCCGACGAGTTCCTCTCGAAACCGTTCGATCCGATCGAGCTTTCCGTCCGCATCCGCACGGCGGAACGCATGTTGTCGCTCGACAGCCGCGACGTGACCATCTATAGCCTGGCCAGCCTGGCCGAGTCGCGGGACCGCGAAACCGGCGATCACGTGGGCCGGATGCGCGAGTATTGCCGCGTGCTCGCCGAGCACTTGCAGCAACAGAAGACGTTCGGCGATCAGGTCGATGCCGAATTCGTGCAACTGATCTATCTGACCAGTCCTCTGCACGACATCGGCAAGGTGGCCATTCCCGATCGAATCCTGCTCAATCCGGGGCCCTTGTCCAAAGAGGAGTTCGAGGCGATGAAGCAACACACGGTGGCGGGGGCCATGACCCTCGATGCCGCGATCCAGGCCCATCCGGAAGCCAGGTTCCTCGGCATGGCCCGCGACATCGCCCGAAGCCACCATGAACGGTTCGACGGCACCGGCTATCCCGACGGGCTGGCGAACGGCGAGATTCCGCTCTGCGGCCGCATTGTCGGTTTGGCCGACGTCTACGACGCCTTGACGAGCAAGCGGGTCTACAAGCCGGCCTTCAGCCATGAAACGGCCCGCAGGATCATTCTCGAGGGAAAGGGAACTCAGTTCGATCCCGACATCGTGCAGGCGTTTCTCGCCAACGAGGAACGTTTCCTGGAAATTCACAACCGGTTTGCGGCAAGCAAGCCAAAAGAGATGGCTACGCCGTCGCGCGAAAACCAGGCAACTGGCTGCTTGCCAGTAGCCCGCGTTTCCTGCCACGGTGCGCCACGGCTCCGCAGGCCGTAGGTTATGCTTCAGCATCACCGTTGGTAGTTGGGTAACCGTTCACGGCCCGGGGACTGGCTCATTTTTTGCCCTCTTGCGGCCGAAAAATGTGCCTGTCCCCTTACCGGCCCGAAAAGCCCGGCGGCAGAAGGTTATGGAGGGCCAAGTTGGCCGCACCGAAGTGAAAGCCTGCTAGGAGACTCGCTCTGCTGTGCCTTCGGGCGCGGTTTTTCGCTCTTGCCCGGCTGCGACGCCGCCTGCCACCAGAGCGCCGCCTCCGGCTGCGTCCACGTGCCGGCACAGGCGCAGGCCGCCAACGCCTTTTCCAACTCGTCGACCGTCTGATAGCGGTTGGCCGGCAGCTTCGCCAGGCAACGAATGACGACCAATTCCAGGTCCTCGGGCAGGGCCGGATTGACCTTGGCCGGCGGCTCGACGGGATCGCGCGAATGGGCCGCGATGATATCCCACGGGCTCTCGCCCAGAAACGGCGGCCGACCGGTCAACAGGAAATAGGCCACCGCCCCCAACGAATAAATGTCGCTCCGGGCGTCAAGCTTGTCGTAGGCCTTGATCTGCTCGGGACACATGTAGAGCGGCGAGCCGCCGAAACTGCCCGCCTGCGTCAACTTCGCATCGCCTTCAGCCAGGAACTGCTCCTTCACCAGCCCGAAATCGAGCAGTTTGGCCACGTCGTAAACACCGCCCCGTTCGGCGGCGAAGATGTTGCCGGGCTTGATGTCGCGGTGGATGAACCCCTTCGCGTGCGCCTCGTGCAGGGCGTCGCAAACTTGCCGCAGCAGATGAACGGCTCGCGCCGGCGAAAGCGGGCCGTAGCGCTGCACAATATCTTCCAGACTCAGGCCCGGCAGCAATTCCATTACGTAGTAAAACGTACCGTCGTCGGAATGGCCGTAATCGAAGATTTCGACCGTGTTCCAATGGGTCAGCTTGGCAGTGGCTTGCACTTCCCGCTCGAATCGCGCCAGCACCGCCTCATCAGCCGCCTTGCCCGGCTTAATCAGTTTCACCGCACACGGCCGCTTCAAGAGCTGATGCTCCGCCGCGTAGACTTCGCCCATGCCGCCCGAGCCGAGCTTCTTCTTCAGGACGTACTGGCCCAGTTGCCTCGCTCGGAACGCTTCGCGGCGGACGGCGTTGATCGTGTACGCGGCGAATACTGCGATCGCCACGGCCACAAACGGCGCCGGAAGGATATCGCCCATCTTGTCGGCCCCTAGCGCTTCCGACACGCTCGGTATTTGCCAGCGGAGCCAAATCAGCAGCGCATAGGGCAAGCAGGCCGTGGGCAGCAGCACCACCAGCGCCCGCTGCCACGTGTTCGGCATAAAGATGCCGTAGGTGAGGATCAGTATGGCCCAAGCGGCGAGATAAACGCGGTCGGCCGAAACCACCGACAGCGGATCGTCGAGCCTGCGCGAAGCCGACCAGTTGTGTCCCTGTCATCAGCAACATCTGCACCACCAGCGCCCCAAACAAAAGCGCTTCCAGCCAGCGAAGTTGCATGAGCGAAAACCGTTTGGAGCTTCGCAACGTAAACAGCCCGCTCACGTAGGCCACCAGAATCACGCGCGAATGCCGACCAGCGGGGCATATTCGGAAAACAGATTGCCCACGAACGCCAGCACGAGGATGATCGACAGGATCAGCGTGGCGGCCGTCAAGCGGCTTCGCAGCAGGCGGGCCGTCTCGTCGGAGAACCGGACCCGATCGCCCGCGACGAACCCGACATTCGGCCGCGAAACTTCGCTGCGGCGAGCCGCCCGCGGCGGCGTTTCCCGTCCCGTTAGATCGCGCGTCGTTTCGAATCCACGGCGCTGAACCATAAGGCTGCCTGCTACGTTCCCCAATCGCGGGCGTAACGGAAATCGCGATCCATCGTGCGGTGCGAGAGCTTGGCAATCACCGGCATGCGGCGCTTGTAATGGTTGCGTCGAATCCTCGTCACCACCAGATCGACGAACTCGGCCGCGAACCCGGCCTGCAACAATTCGGCCCGCCGCCAGCGACGATCGACCAGCAACACCAGGAGCCGGTCCACTTCGGCATAGCGGAAGCCCAGTTCGCCTTCGTCGGTCTGCCCGATCCACAGATCGCCCGTGGGCTCCTTCGTCAGAATCGGCTGCGGAACGCCCAGGTGGGCCGCCAACTGGTAAAGCTGCGTCTTGTAGAGGTCGCCCACCGGATTGATGGCCGAGGCCATGTCGCCGAACTGCGTGCCGTAGCCCAGCAGCAATTCACTTTTGTTGCTGGTGCCGGCCACGAGGGCCTGGAACGCCGCGCTCTGATCGTAAAGCACCGTCATCCGTTCGCGGGCGCACTTGTTCGCCCGGCGGAGTTGCGAGGCGTCGGGAAAGCGGGCGAAATAGGCGTCGACCTGGTCGCTGATCGGCACTTCCACGGTGTGGACGCCCAACTGGTCGATCACGGCCTGGCTGTCGCGCCGCGTGGCCTCGCTGGAAGTCTTGTACGGCATGGTCACGGCCAGCACATTCTGCGGCCCAAGCGACCGGGCACAAAGGAACGTCACCACGCTGGAGTCGATGCCTCCCGACAGCCCGACCACCGCGCCCCGGAACCCGGCCCGGCGAATCTCCGTGCGAATGAACCGGCAGAGAATCTCGGTGACCAGTTCCGGGTTGATCTTCAGGCCGCTGCCGCACGAACGTGCCGTTGTCATGGCGTCTGGTTTTCGGTTCATGTTGTCAAATCGAAGAGCGGAAGTACTCACTTCCGACCGGCGAGATTTCTGTTCAACCCCATCTCGTTGCATCGAGGTCACGCAGTCTTCCGCCGGTTTGGTGAGCGTTTTTCGGTCGTGTCCTTGGGATGCAGCTTCCCTGCACGCCTGAGTTGCTCTACGACACTGCGACAATATGCGGCGACTTTTTGGACGTCATGGCCGCATTCTGCGGAGATTTCGCACCGCACTTTTCGAACCGCGAGGATTTCTTCGTCACTCATCTTGTTCTCCTCCGCTCAGGTAGCTCATCGGGGTCGTCAATATGGGCATGGGCAATCCCAATGAGAAATTGACCAGCCTAATATGTTCCATTTTATTCGGATTGGCGAGGTGTTGGCAATTCCACGTGAGGAGCACATCGAGCTTGAAGAACGATGCCAAGGCCAAGTGCAGCGCATCGCCAGTCGGGTCCTTCGGCATTATCAGCTTCTCAATGTAAACGGCAGCTACTTCCTCGACCTCTCTCGTAACCTCCAACAACTCAAGACCGTCAACCAAGGCAATCCGTTGGCCGGTTGCCTCGCCTGTTCCGCGGTTGAGTTCTGCAATCACGGGCGCGCTTGTGAACAGTTCGAACTCCGTGGCAAACCGACCCCACCACCGGCGAGTCCAATGCATTCGGGCAACGGATTCTGGGTCGGTGCGCAGCGTGTGGTAGAAGCTCGGTATTGTCGTCTCAATGTACACGCGTGTTCGCATGTCAGCGCGGCCTCACTTCAGTGTCGCTGTGCTATCAATAAATCACTACTCGTATTTCCTACGTTTGATCCGATTGAACTCTTCGAGAGTGACCAGCAGCCGCTCGTCGCGCGACAGCGGCGTAATCAGCCGCTGCCGCCGCAGCTCGGCTGGATCGAACGATGCGATGGCGAGCGACTCGTCGAGCATCGGCGCCTGGGCGATCGGTCGGCCGTCGGGCCCAATGGCCATGCTGCCGCCCCAGAAGCAGAGGCCGTCTTCAAATCCCACGCGGTTGACCACGATCACCGCCGCGCCCAGCAATTGGGCGAAGGCGGTGGCCAGCGTTTCGTAGGTCTCGGCCGTGCGGACCTTCGGCCCATCGACGCCGCGACCGGGCGAGTTGGCCGTGCAAACCAGCACGTCGATCTCTTCGGCCTGCATGATGGCCGCCGCCGAGAGGTGCCAAAAATCCTCGCAAATCAGGATTCCCACCCGGCCGAAGCGGGCCGTATCGAAGGCCGACAACCGCTCGCCCGCGGCAAAATAGCGCTGCTCGTCGAACAGTCCGTACGTGGGCAGATAGACCTTGCGGTGGACGTGAACGACGCGGCCCCCCTCCGCATACAAAGCCGCGTTGTAGAACCGGTGCCGCGGCGATTCCTCGACGAAACCCAGCACCAGCGACATCGGCCCCGCCGCCTCGATCAACTGCCGCACCTCCGGCCCGGACGGCGAAATGGCCAGGTCGGGCACCATGTCGCGGACGAAGTAGCCCGTCAACGACAACTCGGGGAAGACGATCAGGTCGGCATGCTGCCGCCGAGCGGCTTCGATCTGCTCGAGGTGCAGGGCCAGGTTCCGCTGGAGATCGCCCAGCGTCGGCGCGATCTGGGCCATCGCCACCCGCAATACGCCCGGCCCGTCGGCCGCAGCCGGCGCGATGCCTTTCGATTCGTCAGATGGCAGGGGTGCGGTCACGGGGCGAGGTATTCGAGGTCACCGTCCGGGGCGCAAAAGTGCCCGCGGCTGTCAGTTCCATTATAGCATTACCCCGCTTTGAGAGGGTAGGACGCCGATTTGACCGCGAGAACCTTCTCGCCTACGGCTCGCCCAACGCCGCGCGGATGCCCTGCGCCATGTCGCGCATCGAGTCGCGGGGCAATTCGACGTCGAACCACAAAATCCGGCCGTTGGCGTCGAGCAAGAAGGGCCTCGGTTTCAGGTCCACCCTGGCAACCTTGGCAACTCGGCCGAAGAACTCGCCGCTGGGGTCCACTAAGTTGGGGAAAGTTGCCCCGGCGTCGGCCAACTGCTGCCGAGCGGCATCGGCCGTATCGCCCACGTCGATCCCAATGACACGCACCCCCTTCTCACCAAACGGCTCGGCAACATCCTTCATCAGGTCCTTCAGGGCACGGGTCGTCACAAGCCGCGACTTCGTGCTGTCGCCAATCGTCCAGAAGCAGACCACCGTGAGCTTTCGCCCGTACAAACTCTTCAGTGTGTGCAGCTTACCAGCGGAATCGGGAAGCTCTGCCTCGGGCATCGTGTCGCCGACGCCGACCAGGCAAGTGGCGCGAAGTGCGTCGGTCAGCTTCGCGTGCGGAATGGTAATGGGCGGCGGCGCTTCCGGCTGCTGCTTTGGCGCTGCCTTATGGCCCGATTTCGCCGCCGATTGCGATGCCGGCGGTTGGTCGGCCGTCGCCTCCGTCTCGGCGGCGGCACGCTTTTGCCCGCTGCGCCGGTTTCTGTTCGACTTTCTGCTGGCAGGCCGTGCCGGCAACGGCCAGGCACGCAGCCAAGACAACAATCCGCGATCGGCTGAGGAGCAACATCCTTCGCTTCTCCCTGCTTTGCAAAATTCAACGGCCCGTGCCGCGTGAACCTTCAGTCTGCCGCGCTTCGGACATTTCGTCAACCGGTTGTCTTGATGCCCAGCTCGCGAAGCTGCTTGGCATCGACCACGCCCGGGCGCCGGTCATCATGTCGGTGGCCCGTTGCGTCTTCGGAAAGGCAATGCAGTCGCGGATGTTGTCCAAGCCGCCGAAAAGCATTACTAACCGGTCGATGCCCAACGCGATGCCGCCGTGCGGCGGGGCGCCGTATTGCAGGGCGTCGAGCAAGAAGCCGAACCGCTCGCGGGCCGTCGGCTCGTCGATCCCCAGCAGCCCGAACACCTCCTGCTGAAGCTGCTGGTCGTGGATACGGATCGTGCCGCCGCCCGCCTCGTAGCCGTTGATCACCAGGTCGTAGGCCTGGGCGCGGCATTTCTGCGGATCGGTGCGGAGCATCTCGCGGTCCTGCGGCCGCGGCGCGGTGAACGGATGGTGCATGGCCGTCCAGCCGCCTTCCTCGGCATCGAGCGCGAACATCGGAAACTCGACAACCCACGAAAAGTGCATCGTGGCCGGATCGTACAGCTTCAGCTCGGCGCCCAACCGCTTACGTAAGGCGTAGAGCGCCTTGCAGGTGGTCTCGAACTTGTCGGCCACCAGCAGCAGCAAATCGCCCGGCGCGGCGCCCATCCGCCGGCCGATCTTCGTCAGCAGGTCGGCGCTGAAATTCTTGGCAATCGGCGAGGCCAGCCGACCGTCGGCTTCCACCTTGAACCAGGCGAGGCCCTTCGCGCCGAAATTCTCGACCACGAAGGCCGTCAGCTCGTCGATGCCTTTGCGCGAGTAGCGGTCGGCGGCGCCCTTGGCGTTGAAACCGCGCACCCGGCCGCCCGCCTCGGCGCAACCGCGGAACACGATGAAGTCGGCCTCGCGGGCCAGGTCGGTGATGTTGACCAGTTCCATGCCAAACCGCAGATCGGGCGCGTCGTGGCCGAACCGCTCCATCGCCTCGTCATAACTCATCCGCGGCAGCGGTAGCTTCACGTCGAGCCCCAAAATCTCCTTCGCCAGCCGAACCACCAGCGTGTCGATCACGCCGATAATGTCCTCGGCGTTGACAAACGACATTTCGAGGTCCAACTGCGTGAACTCCGGCTGCCGGTCGGCCCGCAGGTCTTCGTCGCGGAAGCAGCGCGCCACCTGGATGTAGCGATCGTAGCCGGCCACCATGAGAATCTGCTTGTAGAGCTGCGGCGACTGGGGCAGGGCATAGAAACTGCCCTGTTGCACGCGGCTGGGCACGAGATAATCGCGGGCCCCTTCCGGCGTGCTGCGGCCGAGCATGGGTGTCTCGACGTCGACGAAGCCCAGCTCGAAGAAGTGGTCGCGCATGATCTTGATCATGCGATTGCGCAGCAGGATCGTGCCTTGCATGGCGGGCCGGCGGAGATCGACGTAACGATATTTCAGCCGAATGTCCTCGCCGGGCAATTCCTTGCCGGTCGGCTGGAAGGGCGGAGTGAGGCTTCGGTTGAGAATCTCCAGGTGGTGGGCGCGGAGCTCGATCTGGCCCGTGTCGAGTTTGGGGTTGATGGTTCCCTCGGGCCGGCGGGCGACTTTGCCCCGCACCAGCACGACATATTCGGGCCGCAGCGCCTTCGAGCCTTGCAGGGTTTCATCGCCGCCTTCGGGGGCAAAAACCACCTGCGTCTCGCCGTAGCGATCGCGAAGGTCGACAAAGAGCACTCCGCTATGGTCCCGGTAAGTATCGACCCAGCCGCAAAGCGTCACTTCCTGGCCGACGTGTTCCGCCCGCAACTGGCCGCACGTATGAGTCCGCAACAAGTTCAGGTCCCCACCAATAAGGGTTATTTGTGGATAATCGAAGTATGCATTCTACTTCTCAGGACGGATCGCGCAAAGAGAGCCTGAACGGGGCGACCGTCGAACCCTACCGGGATTTCTCGGTGATTTCCGCTTTACGGTCGGAGACCGGATCGACACCCAATAGATTGAGCAGTCGTTGTACCTCCGGCTGCGAGAGGAGGCGGCAATTCCACCTGCCTACCCACAGTTCAAGAGAACCGTCTCCCAGCCGGATTTGGCAGAGGCAACGGTTGCGTCCCTCGAAATCCAACCGCAGTCGTGGCGGCGAGGATGCCTTCACGCCCCAATTTCCGGCCCCATACTCGTCCAGACACTTGATGATGGCAGCGATGCGGTCCGCTTGGCAGATCGTCGCAACACGCCGTTCCTGCGGCGAGAGCTCCCATATCGAAATTTGCCGAATTTGCACCGGGCTCGGGCACAGGTGGTCATCGAGCCTGATCCGACAGTCCGGTAACGCCCTGCACAAATCCTCAAAACCTTGCGGCGTGATCTTCGCGGAACAAATCGACAACGTTTCCAGGCCGGACAGTGTTGTCAGGTGCGGCAATCCCGCATCGGTGATGGGCAGGTAATGAAAATCGAGGTGTTTGAGCCGCTGGAGCCTCCCGAGATAAGCCAGTCCGGCATCGGAAATGGGCATTTTTCCTCTCTCGCCCTTCTTTTTCTGCCATTCGTCGAAAAGCGAAAGGCTTTCAAGATTCGGCAGCTTCCCTAAATGGGCAAGACAGTCATCAGTGATCCCGTCGCACGAATTGAAGAAGAGCGAACGAAGATTAATCCAGTCGCCTACTCGCTTCATGCCCGCCTCAGTAATGCCGTCCGTGTCGTAGAAACACGCATACCGGAGTTTGGAAAAGGAGTTGAGTTCCGCAATCCGTTCCAATCCGGCATCGGTGACCCCGCCGAAGAAATCCAACTGTTCCAACTCGGCGAACTCGTCGCGATGCGTCAACAGGACCGCAATCGCTTGATCGCTGCGGACGTCGATCAGCCGTACGGGCGAGAATAGGTCGAAGCCGAAGCTCCGACGCCACCAATCGATGTCTTCCACTCCGGGGGCATAATAAGGAACGTTGCCGATTCGCGCGATGGCTTGCTGGCGGATCCAAAGGTGACGAAATTGCTCGCCCACGGTGGCCAACAGGGTCGCGCACACAACTGCCGTCACTACGATCGCGCGCGGCGCGGGCGGAGCCAACGACGCGGAGGCAAAGGCATCGCACCGTCACGACGGCGGGTAGCATAACCATAGTACCCCAGCGCGATCGCGCCTACGAAGAAGGCGATATAGACAAACGGGATCGGATAGGCGTCCCCCCGCTGCCATGCCTTTGCCATGTCCACAATTGCGGCGACAAGGCAAAGCGTAGCCTCCACGCAGAGAAGCAGGACGGCGGCATAGGCTAAGCGGCGGCCTCGGCCACTTCGGAAAGCCCAAGCGGCAAGGGCCAGTGCGCCGAGAACACCAAGCAGAGTCAGGTGCTGACCCAGCACCACCTGCCGCTGGTCTCACGTGGGGCACAACAACGAGAGCGCGATAACAACGGCGATCGGCAGCAGTGCCGAGACGACGGCGAGCAGACCGAGCATCCTCGTCCTCCCGACTGGTCAGAAAAGCCCCTTTGCCGCCGTGCTGGTATCCGATCCACTCAGAATAGCAAAGAAGGGTGAGGATGGCAAGCTATCACTGCGATGAACGTCCTCGCCCGGTTTCACGGGCACTTCTTTCGCAACTCGGCAAACACCGTCTCAGCAGGCTCACCGGTTGCCTTGCCGCTCTCGATTTCCTGCCATCGCCGCTCGAGCTCGGCCTCCCATGCCGTTTGCACGTCCGTGTCGTCTTCGCGAAGAGAACGAATGAGGCAATAGGCAAGATCGGCGCGATCGGCGGACGGGAGTCGAAGCACTTCTTGTTTGAGCTTTTCAGCGGCGTCGCCCATGCACTTCCCCTCCCGGAGAATACTATTCCCTGCCCCCGCAAGCCGTCAACGGCGCGCATCGCTCGTCTGGTGGCCTCTGCCCAGCAGCGCGATCTGCTGGGCAATCTCGTCAGCGCCGAACGCATCGGAGACCGGAACGAACCGGCATTCACTCAAGCTGCGGAACCAGGTGCTTTGCCGTTTGGCGAGTTGCCGCGTGTGACGCTTGACCAACTCGATGGTCCCGGCCAGATCGCGATGGCCGGCGAGATGCTCGATCACTTCGCGATATCCGACCGCTTGCCGCGCGGTCTTGCTCAGCGGCTTCGGTCCTTCCAAGAGCCGTTGAACTTCGTCGACCAGGCCCGCGGCAAACATCCCGTCGACGCGGCGTTCGATCCGGGCGTGAAGTTCACGCTTGGGCCAGTCCAGCACGAACACGCGGCATTCGGCCGCCGGGCGACCGACGTCGAACTGTTGTTGAAGCTCGCTGATGGGCCGGCCCGTCTTCTGAAAGACCTCGATCGCGCGGATCAGACGCCGCAGGTCGTTCGGGTGCAGCCGGGCGGCCGCCGCCGGGTCGATTTCCGTCACCAAGTGGTGCAGCCATTCGCCGCCCCGTTGGCGGGCGCTCTCGGCCAGGCGATGCCGCAACTCCCAATCGGCGGGCGGCCCCTGGAAAATTCCCCGCAGCAGCCCCTTCAAGTACAACGGCGTGCCGCCCACGAAAAGCGCCTGCCGACCGCGCCGGGCGATTTCCGCCGCCGAGTGCCCGGCCGCCGCGACGTACTGTGCCAGGCTGAACTCCTCATGCGGCTCCAGCACGTCGATCAAGTGATGCGGGACGCTGCGGCACTGGTCGGCCGTGGGCTTGGCCGTGCCGATGTCCATGCCGCGATATAAAGCCATGGAGTCCAGAGACACGATCTCGGCATCGATCCGCCGCGCCAAGGCGACGCCTACCGCCGACTTTCCCGAGGCCGTGGGGCCGCTGAGGAACCAGGACTGCTGGGCAAGTGTGGAATCCAAGGGGAAAGTCCCATACCCGGGTGGTGGCCTGATGAAAACGCGATGAAATGCTTCGCCAAAACATGCAACCTCGCTATTTTTGCCGGAACGGTCTTCCCTTGGAAGAGCAGAATAGGCAATAATCTGGGCGGCGGGGGCTTTGATTCGGAACTTTGCTTGAGGTTCGACACGGATGAAGCTGGCAGGGACGTGGGAGACGGGCTCGGAAGCCCCGCGTAACGAGACATCAAGCAGCGACGGTTGCGTCATTCGGCGGCGCGATGCGGCTGCCGACGAGGAGGCCCACCTGGCCGTTGATTGCCAGTTGCAGGAAGCCGCGTTCGAAATCAAGTGTCTGCGCACTCAACTGGCGCATCACCGGAACCCGCACGTACCGATTCGCCGAGCGGCTGGCGGCGATGCGGAGGTTGTTGATGCCGTCGGGCAGCTACCGGGAGCGGCTGGCGCTGGCCGCTTGCGGGGTGCTGGCGTCGATCCGAAGAGCCGGGGCCCGCTTGTGGCAATCGCCGCCGCCAGAACCGCCGGCGGCCGTCGAATCGACCCCGCTCCAAGCGGCCGGCGACGATCAAGATGTCGTTATGCGGGCGTCCAGCCAGCCCTGGCTGGAATGGGGCCGCGACGCCCGTGTCAACCTGAGCGCGGTGCCCTATTTTCCCGGGACCTGGCAGGTCGAGCCGGCCTCTCCCGGCGAAAGCCGCTTCTTGAACCTGATCATCTTGTCGCTGCTGCATCGCTCCGGCTCGACGCTCTTGCAGCGAATCTGCAACGCCCGCAAGAAAACGCTCATTTGGGGCGAGCATTGCGCCATTCTGCAACGCTTTGCCGACATCTACCAGAAGGTGGCCGGGTTTTCGATTACCGAGAGCGCCGAGCGCGAAGAATATTTCGCCCGCGGCGAAGATCCGAACCTGTGGACCGCCAACATGTGTCCGGATGTCGATCACGTGAAGACGGCCGTCGTCAATTCGGCGCGGTCGCTGCTGAACTCGCTTTATCGTCAGCATCGCGACGCGCACGACATCGTTGGCTTCAAGGAGGTGCAATACGGGCGTGCCGAAGCCGAGCTGCTGCAGCAGTGTTATCCGGAAGCGAAGATCGTCTTCCTCGTGCGGCATCCGCTGAAAATGTGGAGCAGCACGCCGCGGCATTGGTATCCGTCGTTCGATGCCTGGCTCACCGCCTGGAGCACCAGGGCCCGCGATTTTATCATGTTGGCCCGCGCCAGGCCCAACTGCTATTTGATCCGCTACGAAGACATCGTGCAGAAGGCCCCCACGACGATGGAACTCGTCAAGGAGGTGGCCCAGGTTACCGACCGCCAGATTTCCGACGTTCTGGGACACAAGATCGGCAGCCGCCGCGTCGGCGTCAGCGACGCCGAACGTGAGACGATCCTCCAGCGCTGCCGGGAGCCGATGGAGTTGCTGGGCTACGCCTGATTCCGCGGCAATAACATCCCACCACCGGCTCCGTCGAATCCAACAGCAGCTCGTGCGGATCGCCGGCATCGCGATCGGGCAGGGCGACGATCGCCAGGTCGGCCTGTTTGCCCGGCGCCAGCGAGCCAATCTGCGACTGCCACCCCAGCGCCCGGCGCCGGCGATCGTTCCCATTTGCAGAATGCGATCGAGTCCGACCGCCGGGTGAGCTCGGGCCGCAAAACGCAACTCGGCCAGGAGACTCAGGTCGGGCGACGAGCCCCGGCCGTCGGTGCCCAGCGCCACCGCCGCGCCGGCCGCCAGCAGCTTCTCCAACGGGTAGGCGCCGTGACCGAACCAATGGTGCGTGCGCGGACAGTACACGACCGTCATCCGCGGCGCGGCCGCTGCAAGGAAGGCGATTTCCTCGTCGTCGAGATAATTGCCGTGAATCACCAAGGTACGATGGGCGGAGGCCAGCAGCCGCAGATAATCCAACGGCCGGGCCGCGGCGGCAGTCGCCGTGGCATCCCACGGCGCACAACTCTTCCAGCCGCGCTCGCAAGGGTCCGGCGCCGCGCCGCAACAAATCGATTTCCTCGCACGACTCGGCCAGATGCATGGCCAACGGCACCCGCTCCGCCGCCGAAAGGGCAACGACGGCCTTCAACAACTCCCAGTGAACCGTATAGGGAGCGTGCGGGCTGAGCCCGGGCCGCCAGTGCGATGGCTTGTCGGGCGCCGGAACGCCCGCTGCTGCGGCTGTCTGCCGCCGGCCCTTCTCCGTTGCGGCGCGGAGATGGGATTTCGCCAGGTCGAGCGCGGCGGCGATGCGCGGCGCAGTCGGGGCAATCAACTCTTGAAAGACCGCCACCTTCAGCGGCGTTGCCGACATCTCGGCAACTGGCCAGCCCGGTTGGGCGATCTCCCCGAGCGCGGTTACTCCGCAGCGAACGCTCTCGGCGAGCCCCATCGCGACGGCATCCTTGTCCGATCGCGCCGCGTCTTGTCGAAAGTCCATCACGCGGCCAATCCAATCGACATAGCCGATGCCCGGCTCACCCAACGGCTCCGCCAGGGCGCTGAATTCCAGATGCGTGTGCGTATTCACGAGCCCCGGCAGGATGGCTACATTGCCCAGGTCATCCACCGCGTGCGGCGCCGGCGGGAGGCCCGCACCATTGGGCCCACGGCGACGATCCGCTCCCCGCCGATGGCCACGAAGCCGTCGCGAATCGGCGGGCCGGCCACGGGAAAAACGTAGCGGGCACGAAGAACCAAAAGGTGGGCCTTGTCTCCGGCGGTGTTCATGCGGCGTTAAGCATTGCACGCCGCGTCATCGGGCACCAGGGGGGCCGCCTGGTGTTCGCCGCGCTCGATGGCCTCTTCCAGTTCTTCCTCCTGCGATTTCGCCGACGGCAATCGCCCAAACCACGCCAGCAGCAGCGCGGCCAGCAGCACGCCGATCACCACCCCGGGCCACTTGAACTCGCATCCGCCGCCGTCGGGCAAAGCGACATAGCGGCGCAGCAGCGGCGAATCGGGCAGCATGGCCGCCGTGATCCGCCCGTTGGCCACCGCCAACGTGTTGTGCACGGCATGGAACACCATGCACGGCAGAATGCTGCCGCTCTGCACGGCCAAGTAGCCGAGCACCACGCCCAACAGCGAGGCGATCAGCGACTGCTGCAAGATGCCGTGCGTCAGGCCGAACAGCAGCGACGCCAGAACAATCGCCCGCCACTTGTGCCCCAGGTGGCGGAAGCCCGAGAGAATGAACCCGCGGAAGGCCAGTTCTTCGAAAACGGCGGGCACAATGGCGAGCACCAGCACCAGCGGCCAGAAATCGGCCTCGTGGAACATCTCCTGCATCCTCATCAACGCCGGCTTGATGCTTTCGCTCGACCGGATAGAGTTCCTGCACGGCCGCCTGCAATGCATTGGCCAGCGGGTGCAACGCGAAGGCCAGCAGCGACGGCCGCGGGGATCGTCAGCCACGGCGGCCATTTCAGCAGCAGCGTCTGCCGCGGACTGCTGGTCAACATCAGCGTCATCAGCAATGCCGGCGCGGCGATCACCGCCAATTGCGTGGTCAGGACCACGCGGGCGAAGCCGGCGAAATCGCTCGCCGCCGTCAGCCAAGAGCTCAAGAAGAAATTGATCACCAGAATCAGCACGCCGCACAAAGCGGCCGCGGCAACCGCCGGCGTCGGCTGCCGGTCGCGCAGCAGATGCCGCAGCCGCAGCCCCAGATCGAGCCGCTCGCTTTCACGGAACAACACCGGCTTCCGAGTTGAATTGATCGACCGCCCAGCGGATCGCCAGCAGGCACGCCACCAGGGTGACCACCACGACGATCGGCGAATACTGGATCGCCTGCAAGTAGTTGCCTTCCAACACGCTGCGCAGAAGCAGCACCACGCCCGTGACGGGAATCAGGCTGCTTCCCAGGCTCAACTCGACGCCCGGCGACATCGGCAACACCACCAGCGGCATGATGATCAGCAACACGGGCATCAGGTAGTATTGCCCTTCCTTGGTGCTCCGCGCAAAGGCGGCCAACGCCAGGCACAAGGCGCTGAACAACGCCGCCACCGGCAGCAGCGCCACGCCCAACGCCGCCAGCGCGATGGCCGGCGGCATGCCGAAACCGGGCACCCGCAGAAGGGCCAACCGGGCCGTGACTCCCACGCTCACCAGGTTCAGCGCCGCCGTCATCACGCTGAAAAGCATGATCGTCATCAGCTTGCCGAGCACAATCTCACTGCGCTGGGCCGGGCTGCTCAGCAGCGTCTCGAGCGTGCCCCGCTCTTTTTCGCCGGCGCACAGGTCGATGGCCGGATAGAAGCGCCGGTGAGCGCCCAGAGCAACAACAGCACGGGCAAAATCTTGGACCAGACGGCGGCCCCGCGGTGGCCCGTGTCGCCGGCCACGTCGGTGCCCTGCACGGCGAAGGGCCGCGCCGCGATCGTGGGCACGCCGCTGGCCGCCAGGTTGTCGTCGCCAATTTGCTCCGTCCAGCGACGCAACACCTCGGAAAGCCGGGCGAAAGTGATCTGCGACTTGTCGCTGGCCGTGCTGTACATGATTTCCGGGCTCGGCACCGCCAGCGGCACTTCCCGCTCCGTATCGCGCTGCCCGGTCGCGTACGCCTCCGCCCGCCGGAAAATTTCCTTGCGGAAGGCATCGAGCCGGGTGGCAAAATCGGGCGGAAAATAGAGCACCGCCTCGTAATTGCCCAGCATCAGTTGCCGATCGGCGTCGGTGCGCACGTCGGGTGTCGCTTGTCCCGGGTCCCGTTGCTCCCACGCAAACCCCAGCTCCAACAGCCGCCCTCTGGCCGGATCGCTGAACAGCGCCTCGCAGAAATGCTTGTTGTCTTGTTTGTCGAACAGCGGCGGCAAATCGCCCAGGTCCTTCGCCCCAAGCACCAGCACCCGCGTCGGCTGCTCCTGCATGAACTGGCTGACTTGCAGCAGGCTCATTCCCAGCAGCGGGTAGAGCAGGATCGGCAGCACCGCGATCATGAACAACGTCCGCCGGTCGCGCAATTGATCGCGAACTTCCCGGGCGAAAATCAATTTCACGTTCGATAGGGTCATGGGCTCGCCGAAAGGCCGCAGGTCGTTTCGTCATGGCGCGAAATCAACTGGAAGAACAATTCCTCCAGGTCGCGCTGCTGATGCCGGTCGCGCAGCTTCGTCCAGGGTCCCTTCGGCCAGGATGTGGCCGCGGTGCATGATCGCGATCCGGTCGCAAAGCCGCTCCGCCTCGCGCATGATGTGCGTCGAAAAAACGATGCACTTGCCGTGATCGCGGAGCTCGGCCACGGTGTTCAACAGCGCCCGCGCCACCAGCACGTCCAGGCCGACGGTGGCCTCGTCGAAGATCAGCACCGGCGGATCGTGAACCACGGCCCGCGCCACCGACACCTTCTGCTTCATGCCCGTCAACATCTTCGCGCCCAAAACGTCCCGCGTGTCGTTCATTTTCAGGCGGTCGAAGAGCGTCTCCATCCGTTGGGCAAGCTGATCCTCGGGCATGTTGTGCAGCCGGCCGAAATAGGCCACGGTCTCCCAGCCGGTCATGCGGTCATAAACGCCCGTGTTGGCCGACATGAAACCGATCTGGCGGCGCACCTGGGCCGACTGCCGCAACACGTCGAAACCATTGACGGTCGCCGTGCCGCCGCTGGGCCGGAGCACCGTGCTGAGAATCCGCAGAGCGGTCGTCTTGCCCGCCCCGTTCGGCCCCAGCAGGCCGTAAACTTGTCCCGGCCGGGCGCGAAAGGTGATCCCGCCCAAGGCCGCGAATTCCCCGCGCCGCAGATCGCGATAGTGTTTCGTCAAGTCGTGGACGTCAATCATGGAACGTGCAGGAGTGCGACGATTCGGCGTTGGGGCGGCGGCACCGCCCCCCCGGCAGTGGCCTGATGAAAACGGGGACTGGCTCCGCAACGGCTTGTATCATTGCTCGATCCGAACCACTATTAGTTGCGGTGCCTGTCCCCGTTTTCATCCGCGCCGGCCGTCGGCGGCGGGCAAAACCCCTTCTCCTAGTTTAGCTTACGGCGTCGAGCGGTTGGTTGTCCAATTCGTAGAACGCGTTTCTCCGCCTGGGGGTGTAGCCGGCTTCGGTGATTGCCCGCCGAATTTCACCTTCCGTGGTGCGAAAACACGTGCCCGCCGCCGCCACCACGTTCTCCTCAATCATCAGGCTGCCGAAATCGTTGGCCCCAAAATAGAGGGCCAATTGACCGATCACCAGCCCCTGCGTGACCCAACTGGCCTGGAGGTTGGGGAAGTTGTCCAGATACAGCCGAGCGAGCGCCAGCATCCTGAGGTACTCGAAGGCCCCGACCTTCGGAGTGGCGGCCAGGGCCGTATTGGCCGGCTGAAACGTCCAGCAGATGAAGGCCGTAAACCCGTGCGTCTCGTCCTGCAATCGGCGCAATCGTTCCAGATGTTCTATTCGCTCGGCCATCGTCTCGGCATGGCCGAACATCATCGTGGCCGTGCCGCGCCCGCCCAGGTTGTGCCAGGCGCGACAGACTTCCAGCCAGCGGTCGGCCGACGTCTTATGGGGGCTCACCTCGCGGCGAACCCGGTCGACGAGAATCTCCGCTCCTCCGCCGGGCAGCGAGCCAAGACCCGCCTCCTTCAGCCGCACCAGCACCTCGCCGATCGGCAGGCCGGAGACGCCGGCAATGTGGTCGATCTCCGGCGGACTGAAACCATGGACGTTGACTTGCGGAAAACGCTCCTTAATCCCTCGCAACAACTGCTCATACCAGTCGATCCTCAACTCCGGATGCAGCCCGCCTTGCAAGAGGATCTGCCGCCCGCCCAGCGCGATCGTCTCTTCGATCTTGGCGTACAGTTCCTCCGGCCGGATCACGTAGCCGTCCGGCTCGCCCGCCTTGCGCGAGAAAGCGCAGAAGCGGCAGCCGCTCGTGCAGATGTTGGTGTAGTTAATGTTGCGATCGATGTTGTAGGTGCGGTGCGGCTCGGGGTGAAGTCGCCGGGTGACGGCATTGGCGGCCCGGCCGAGCGCCGCCAGATCGTGCGATGCGGCCAGCGCAAGCCCCTCGTCCACGCCGAGGCGGCGGCCGGCAACCACTTGATCGAGCCATTGGTCGAGAGATCGTCGCTCACTGGCCATAGAATGCAAGCTTCGCTCCCGCTGGGGCAAGGCCGTGCCGCCCGGCCAGCGCGAAAAAATGCTCCAGCCCTTGCCGCTGCCGGTCGCGCAGGTGAAACGTCAAATGATCGCGCAGGTAGGTCAGGCACTCGGCGGCCGGAATTCCCACGCCGGGGGCCGCGGCCCGCGCAATCTCCTCGAGCCGGCGAATGCCGTCGTCCCGGGCGGCGGCCAACGCCGTCTCAAGCCCGCCCAAATCAACGCCCGGCCGCGCAATCCACAGCGAAAACACGAACGGCAAGCCCGTCCAAGCGACCCACTCTTCGCCCAAATCCCACTCGAACGCAAATCCGTCGCCGCTGGGCAGGATGCCCCGGTCGCCGATCACCAGCACGGCGTCGGTCGGCGCGTCCGCCAGCGATGCGCCGATCGGCAGGGGCGCGTTTCGGGCCAAATGCCGTACCGCTCCTTGAGCAATATCCGGGCCAGGGCCGCGCTGGTGCGAGAGCCTTCATCCAGCGCCAAGGTCCGCACGCGTTCCACCGGCACGCGGCCGAAGAGCTTCACGCTTCGCACCGCGCCGTTGCAGGCGATGCACGCATCGGAAACAATCGAATAGCCCGAGCCGCGCGCCGACTCGATGGAGGGAATCATCGCCACGTCGAGCCGGCCCGCCGCCAAGGCGTCGGCCAGCCGGCTCGGCAGATCGATGATGATTTTCGCCTGCGGCGCCAGGCCGGGCAGCGAAAACACCAGCGGCCGGGCGTTCAGATACGTTACTGCGCCCACGCGGATTTTGCCGCCGGCCGCCGTTGGTTCGCCCATCATTCGCCTCCCCGTAGACGCGGCATCCTGCCGCGTCAGCTTTCAAGTTGCTTCTACCGGCTCATTATACGAGGCGCCGCCGCCCGACGGAAGCGCTCGCGCTCGGCCCGGTGTCGTCATCGGCACAATCGCTCCGGCCGTTGCCTTCATCATATTCCCCCTGCCGCGGTTTGACGGCCCCGCTTGGCAAAAGCTACAGTTGATTTGTCATACTGTCCCCATGGGTTGCTATGGAACCTGCACCACACTCCGCCGGCCCAACAAGTAGACGCGCCATCCTGCCGCGTCGGCGTTGAGTCGGACGCCGTTCTTGCCGCCGCGCTGGATCGGATCGAGCGGATGACCGCCGAAGCCGCGGACGGCCGCGCCGCTCCGCCGGACGCCCAAGTTGCCGCGCGGCAAGTCAACCTCTTTGCCCCGGTTGAGCCCCCGTCGTTCGCCGCCGCCGGCTTGAGTGACGCGGTGGTCGAAGCGCTCATTCTGAAGTTCTTGGTGGCCCGCGGCGATGCGGACGGCCGCGATATTGCCGACCAAATCAAGTTGCCGTTCGTGTTGGTCGACCAATTGCTCCGCGAGATGAAGAACTCGCAACTGCTGGCTCACCGCGGCTCGGCCCCGATGAATGACTTCCGCTACCAACTCACCGACCTCGGCCGCGAGCGCGGGCGGCGCCACGCACAGCACTGCACCTATTTCGGCTCCGCGCCCGTCTCGCTGAAAGACTACATCGCCAGCGTCAACGCTCAATCGTTGACCACCCACCATCCCACGGCCGAAGACCTCCGTCGCGCGTTCGACGGCCTGCTGCTGAGCGAGAAGATCCTCGATCGGCTCGGGCCGGCCGTCAATTCCGGGCGGGGGCTGTTCCTTTTCGGCCCGCCCGGCAACGGCAAGTCGAGCATCGCCGAGCGAATCACCGCCGCCTTCGGCCAGGAAATCTGGATTCCTCGCGCCATCGGCGTCAACGGCGAAATCATCCGCCTCTTCGATCCCTTGAACCACGTGGAAGTGCCGCTCCGCCAGGGCCCCGGCTTGCTCGATTCCCGCCGAATCGACAAACGCTGGATTCGCGTGCGGCGGCCGACCATCGTCGCCGGCGGCGAGCTGACCATGTCGCAGCTCGAAGTCAGCCTCAACTCGTCCACCGGCATCAGCGAAGCCCCCCTGCAATTGAAGAGCAACTGCGGCACGCTGGTGATCGACGACTTCGGCCGCCAGCGGATGCGGATCGACGAGCTGCTGAACCGTTGGATCGTGCCCCTGGAAAAACGCATCGACTTCCTCAACCTGCCCAACGGCAAGAAGATCAGCGTCCCCTTCGATCAGCTTGTCGTTTTCTCGACCAACCTCGAGCCGCACGATCTGGTCAACGAGGCCTTTCTCCGCCGCATCCCCTACAAGATCGAAATCCTCGATCCCACCGAGGAGGAGTTCCGCCGCCTCTTCGAGATGTTGGCGGCGAAGCTCGAAGTGGCCTATCGCCCGGAGGCGGTCGATTATCTCATCGACACTCACTACCGGAAGGTGAATCGGCCGCTCCGCTTCTGCCATCCCCGCGACCTGCTGCTCCAGGTCCGCAACTACTGCATGTACCACGGCTGCCCGGCCGAAATGACGGCCGAGCATTTCAACCGGGCCGTGGAAAATTATTTTGCGGTAATGTGAGCGCCTCGTTGTTACACGCAAGTCGGCGTGTGTGTAACAACCTGCCGGCGCCGCGGCTCATTGATGCCGCTTGACCACGAAATCCGTCAGCCCGCGGAGTGAATCGCAAGCCGCCGAAGCCGGCAGCAACGCCAGCTCCGTGGCGGCGCGCTGGGTGAAGCCGTGGGCCTTCTCCCGGGCATACGAAATCGCGTCGCGCCCCTGGAACCAGGGCTGCAACGCTTCGCGGTGATGGTTCCCCGATCGCGACAAGAGCGAGACAATTTCCGCGCGGTCCTGGGCATCGGCCGTTTCCAGCAGACGAATCAAGGGCAGCGTCGCCTTCTGTTTCCGCAGATCCGTGCCCAACGATTTACCCGCCGTGGCCTCGTCGCCAAACAGATCGAGCAGGTCGTCGGCGATTTGGAAGGCCACGCCGAGGTCGTGGCCGTAACGGGCCAGTTGTTCGCACACGGCCGGCTCGGCCCCCGCATAGTGCGCCCCGATGCGGCAGCAACAGGCCGTCAACGCCGCCGTCTTACCGGCAATGATCTGGAAATAGTCGGCCTCGCCCAGCGCATAATCGCCGCGGTTGATGATCTGCCTCAACTCGCCTTCGCACATGGTGCGGGCCGACTCGCTGATGATCCGCGAGGCGAAAGGATCGTCCACCGAACTGGCCAGGCACATCGCCCGGGCGAAGAGGTAGTCGCCCAACAGAATGCTCGCTTCGTTGTCCCAACGGGCGTTGATCGTGTCCAGATGGCGGCGGATCGTCGCCTCGTCGAGCACGTCATCGTGAACCAGGCTGGCCGTGTGGATCAGTTCGGCCATTGCCGCCAGGATCAGGTGCTCGGGGCGGATGCCGCCGCACGCTTGGGCCGACAATAAGACCAGCGCGGGGCGAAGCCGCTTTCCGCCCAGCCGAAAGCCGTGTCGGACTAACTCGTTAACGAACGGATTGTCGCTGGAAAGCTCCCGGCGAAGGACGTTCTCGACCTCGTCAAGTTCGCGGCTCACAGGCACGTATAACGCGCGGAGCTTGTCCGGAACCGCCGCCCGTTGCTTCGCCGTTTGAACCATCAGTGGCCTTTCTGGCTAGTCCATCAATTTTAATGTATCGGGCGGTCGCGTCGAGGGGCCACATCGTTTGGGCACAATTGGCAGGACAACGCGGCAGAACCGCCCGCTTCCCCCCTGTCGTGGGCGTACGGAGTTTGCCCTGGCGTCCACATGCCGGCGCGATCAAATCGCCCCCGCCATCGCCGCCTTCTTGCGATCGGCGATTACGTCCTCTTCGAGATTTCGCGGCAGCCGCTTGTAGCGGGCAAATTCCATGGTGAAGGTGCCCTGCCCTTGGGTCATGCTCCGCAAGTCGGTCGAGTAGCCAAACGTCTCGGCCAGCGGCACCTCGCCCTCGATCCGCACCTCGGCGCCCTGCATCTCGGTCGAATGCACGATCCCGCGCCGCGACGTCAGATTGCCCACCACCGAGCCCTGAAACTGGCCGGGACACTCGATCTCGATCTTCATCACCGGCTCCAGCAGCACCGGCCGCGTCTTCGGAAACGCCTCGCGCATCGCCGTCTGCGCACAGATTTGGAACGCCAGATCGGAACTGTCAACCTCGTGGTACGAGCCGTCCTCGAGATACACGGCCAGGCCGACCACCGGGTAGCCGGCGATCGGCCCCTTGTTCAACAGCGAACGAAAACCCTTCTCCACGGCGGGAATGTACTGCTTGGGAATCCGCCCCCCCACGACGTGTTCCTCGAAAAGGAAGTTCTCTTCGGCCTCGGCGGGCAACAGATCGAGCCGGCCGACGATATGCGCGTATTGGCCCGAGCCGCCCGTCTGTTTGCGGTGGCGGGTGTTGAACTCGGCGCCCTGCGTGGGCGCCTCGCGGTAATTCACCTTCGGCGCGCCCACCTCCACCCCGACGCCGTACTCGCGGCGAATCCGCTCGACGTAGATGTCCAGGTGCAACTCGCCCATGCCGGCGATGATCGTCTCGCCCGTCTCTTCCTCGCTGCTGACCTGCAACGTCGGGTCTTCGCGGCGGAAACGGTGAAGCGCCTTGCTCAAACGATCGGCGCCGTCGCGCCCAACGGCGCGATGGCCATGCGGATGACCGGCTCGGGCACGAACATGTTCTGCAAAGTGCAGTAGTTGCGCTCCGAAGCGTACGTGTCGCCGCTGTTGCACTCGATGCCCAGCACGGCCACGATGTCGCCGGCCAGGGCCTCGTCGATGTCCTCCCGCTGATCGGCGTGCATCCGCAAAATGCGGCTGAACCGCTCCTTGCGGCCGGTCCGCTGGTTGAAGTACGAGCCGCCCTTGGCGAAACGGCCCTGGTAAATCCGCATGAACGTCAGCGTGCCGTAAGGGTCTTCCACCATCTTGAAAGCCATGGCGACCGTGGGTTTGCCGGCGTCCGGCAGAAGCTCAATCTCGTGCTGCTCCCCTTCCTTATCCTTGGCATAGGCCCTGGTCCGGCAGTCCAAGGGCGACGGCAGCAGTTCCACCACCGCGTCCAACAGCGGTTGCACGCCCTTGTTGCGGTATGCCGATCCCAAGAAGACCGGCGTGAACTCCAGTTGCGCCACGGCGGAACGAATCACCCCGCGAATCAACTCCTCCGCCGGCTCTTGCTCCGCCAACAGCAACCCCATCAACTCATCGCTGTACATCGAGAGGGCTTCCAGCAGGCGCTGCCGGGCGGCATGCGACGGACCGGCCAGGTCCGCCGGAATCGCCTCCTCCCGAACGTCTTCGCCGTTCGGGCCGTCAAAATAATAGGCTTTCTGCCTCACCAGGTCGATGACGCCCTGGAAGTCGGCTTCGCGCCCGATCGGCAACTGCATCAGCACGGCATCGCAATTCAGCTTGGCCCGCAATTGCTCCACGACCTTCTCGGGATCGGCGCCGACGCGATCCATCTTGTTGATAAACGCCAGCCGCGGGACGTGGTAGCGGCGCATCTGGCGGTCGATCGTCAGCGACTGGGCCTGCACGCCGCCGACGGCGCAGAGCACCAGGATCGCGCCGTCCAGCACGCGAAGGCTGCGCTCCACCTCGACGGTAAAATCGACGTGACCGGGCGTATCGATGAGGTTGATCGTCGCCTCGCCCCACGCGACCTGCGTGGCGGCGCTGGTGATCGTGATGCCGCGTTCCTTCTCCAGCTCCATGTGGTCCATCGTGGCGCCGCCGGCGTCGTGGACCTCTTGCATGCGATGGATGCGGCCGGCATAGAACAAGACGCGCTCGCTGAGCGTCGTTTTGCCCGAGTCGATGTGGGCCGAAATGCCGATATTTCGCAGCTTCGCCAAATCCATCGCTATTCCTACGCAACGCGGCCGGAAAATGCCAAGCCCTTCATTATACCATGGCCGCCGGGCCGCCACAAGGTACGCTGACGGGGTCAGACCGTGACGGGTGATCCGTTAACGGCCAGCCGCGACGGGCAAGCCGTGGACAGGTGTCCGCTCATCACCAATGGCGGTCTAACCCGATTTGCCGACGCCATCGACCTACCGCCGATATTCGCCCGCCGGATGCCGCGTTAACGTGTCGGGCCTTTCGTTGTCCGGAAGGACCAGTTGAATGCCGGGCGTGAGATAGTTGAAGTCGTTGCCCAACACGTGCCGGTTCAACTCGTAAATTTCCACCCACCGCGAGGCCTTGCCCAACTCGTAGCGGGCGATGTTGAACAGGGTGTCCCCCTCGGCCACGGTGTAGGTTCGGCCGTTGCGGAACTGCTGGCCGTTGCCGACGCTGAGCGCCCGGGCCTGGCTCTGCTCGCGCCTCGCGGCGACCCGGCTTGGGACACAGATCCGGATACGACTTCTCCAGCTCCTCGACCGCGGGAGCCAGCACCAGGTCGCCCGGCCGGAGCTTCTCCTCGCCAAGGCCTTTGCCGCGATTGTGCTCGGCCAGGGCCTTAAAGTAGGCGCCGCTGCCGTAGAGCCTCTCGGAAATCGTCCAATAGCTGTCGTTCGGCTGCACTTCGTACTTGCCGTCTTCGCGCCGTGCCACCGGCGCGCTGAATGATGTTACGCCGCTACGGGGGCGAATTCGGTTCTCATAGGCGTTGGGCATCTCGGATCTCTGCGCTGCGACTCCAGGTACGATGCGACGGGAGCGGCCGCCGGATACTGCGGCGGCGCTTGCGGCGGCGGCTCCGATATGGCCGGATCGCCGTAGCGAGACGACTCTGGCGGGCGGGCGGGAAATCGCGCCGACTCGGCCGTGACAAATCCGCTGGCAGCCCCCGTTTCCGCCTGGCGCGGCCGCAGCTCGGGAACCGGCGGAACCAGCGACGCCTCGTTGCCGGCCTCGCGAAGCGGTCTCGCCCCTTCGGCCTCGCGCTTGTCCGGAGATCCCGCCGGGTAGCGTTGCTTGGGCGGCTCGGGCGCCGGCGGCTCGACGAGCGCGATGCTGCTGCGGGCTTTCGCCTCCTCTTTCTCCATACGCTTCGCCGGATCGGGATCGGTCGCAGAATTCGCCGGCCGCTCGGACGGCAACCTGGCCGGCACGACAATCGTGGGTTCACGAAGGCCGCCGAAAAGTTTGTTCTTCGCATATCGGTCCTCTTTTTCCTCCTTTTTTTCCTCCTTGAACCTCTCTTTCTCGCTTTCGCGGTTGTCGGCGATCGCGGGGGTCTCGACCGGGTTCGACCGCGTCAGCCGCCTCACCACGACGCCGACGAAGACCAACAGCAACAACAGGATCACGGCAACGCCGATCTTGGCTTCCCTGCCCAGTCGCGCCGATGGGGCGGCCTTCGCGTCCTTCTTCTCTTCCTTCTTCTCTTCCTTGCCGTATTCGCTATTCATCTTCGGGCCTCCTCGCCGCCAGGGCGTGAAGCGGTGCCATGCCCACGCTTGCCGTGGGCATGTGAAATTACCAAAAACATCGTCTGGCCCCGCAAGCGCGGCACGCGACGGCCATCACCGCCGAACCATCATAATCGTTCGGCCACACGCAGCTTGGCGCTGCGCGACCGCGGGTTTCTTTCCATCTCTCCTTCGTCGGGCCGGATCGGCCTGGGGGTCAGCACTTTCAATCGTTGGTCGCCGCGAAACGACTCTTTTACCCGCCGGTCCTCCAGCGAGTGGAAGCTGATCACCGCCATGCGTCCCCCGGCGCGCAGACAATCGGGGATGCGCCGCAGCGCGATCTCCAGCGAAACCAACTCGTCGTTCACCGCAATCCGCAAGGCCTGGAAGGTTCGCGTGGCCGGGTCGATCCGCTGGCGATGCGGCGTGGCGGGCACGCAACGGCGAACCAGTTCGGCCAGTTCGGCCGACGTTTCGATCGGCCGCTCGCGACGCTGCCGCACAATCGCCTGGGCGATCCGCCGGCTATATCGCTCCTCGCCGTAGTTCGAAATCATCTGCGTCAGGTGCTCCACGCTCAGGCGGTTGATCAGCCGCCGCGCCGGCTCGCCCGAGGTCGGGTCGAACCGCAAGTCGAGCGGGCCGTCGGCCGAAAAACTGAATCCGCGCTCGGTGTCGGCCAACTGGTCGCTGGAAAGCCCCAGGTCGAACACCACCCCGTCCACCGATTTGATCTTCAGTTGCTCGAGGACCTCCGGCAAGTCGCAAAAATTCGCCCGCGCCAGCCGCACCGGCAGGCCGCGAAGACTTCGGTCGGCGGCGTCGATGGCGGCGGGATCGCGGTCGATGGCGATCACCAATCCTTCTTCGCCGACGCCGGCCGCCAAGGCCCGCGTGTGGCCGCCGCCGCCGAGCGTGCCGTCGACCAGCACCGCGCCCGGCCGCGGCTCCAACCAGCGGATCACTTGTTCCAACAGTACGGGTACGTGAACCGATGCCGGCTCGCTCATGGTTTCCCAAGCCGAGGTGTCTTGCCGGCGCATGATAAGAACCGGCGTATCGGCCACCTATTGAGTCCTGCAATCAACGAAAACACCTCACCACAGGCGCTTCCTTGCGCCTGTGTGAGGCCGACTGTCTGCGGTCGGCTCGTCGAAGGAAACGAAGCCTTCCGCATTTCGCGACGGGCATGCCTTCCTGGCGGCCCGCCCGTGAGAACCTCCTTCACCCTCGCATCGGCGAACATCCGGCGCCGATCAGGTGGCCGCAGATCGGCGCCACGGTTCTCACGCTGGGCGAATAACCAACGCTCACTCCTTGCAATCTTCTCCTCCTTTCTCAACGAAACGCGGCTTCCGCGATCTCGTCGTAGTGGGCCTGCCGCTCGGCCAAATAGGCCTGCCACCGCTGGGCCGCCCAAATCTCCACGTGATCCTGCACTCCCAACAACACGACTTCCTTGTCCAACCTGGCCAAATCGGCCAACTCGGGCGGAATCCGCACGCGTCCTTGCGCATCCAATTCCACCCGCTGCGCCGCGCGTAAAACAGCCGATTGAACGACCGGACGTCTTGCCGCGTCGGCGAGGCCTGGGCAAGCCGCTCGGCCAGCTTGGCAAAAGCCTCCTCGGTGTACACCGCCAGCGATTGATCGGTTCCAGGGGTCACGTAAACGGCCGGATGGCTCCCCGACTCGAGGGCCTCGCGAAGGCGTTTGGGAATCGCCACTCGTAGCTTCTCGTCGATCGAACGGCTGAAAAGGCCCGTCAGGAGCATATTTCACCACGACTCCCCACGTGTCCCCACAAAGCCCCAAAGATACCGTCTTCCGTCTCCCGATACAAGGCGTTTTTTTGGCGTCGATTCGCGACTCGGGCAGCGCCGATTTTCGTAGCTCCCGGACACAAAGCAACTTCTGACGCGAGCCGTCAACGTAAGTGGCAAGAACGGATTTTCACCGACCGTGAGTCAGCCCTCAGCGAGAGACTCCCAAAGGCGTTCGTAAGCTTTCACCATCCATGAGATTTCGAATTTTTCCTCGGCTCGGCGGCGGTTTTGGCTGCCGATGGCCGCGGCCGCTGATGGATCTTGCATGAAGCTAAGTATTTTGCTGATAAGTGTTTCCGAATCGCCATAAGGAACGGTTTGCGCCACGGCGGCCGGGCCCAACAGTTCCCGAACGCCCTCGACGTCCGTCGCCACGACCGGCCGGCCGGCGGCCATCGCTTCCAATACGATGTTTGGCATCCCCTCCCAGGCGGACGCCAGCACCAGCAGATTGGCGGCAGCCAGAATGCCCGGCACATCGGAGCGCCAACCTGCAAAATGAACCCGCCCGGCAATGCCGCTGGACTGACAGGCAATCTCCAGCCGTTGCAGTAGCGGTCCCTCTCCAATCAGCAACAGGTCGCAATCCGGCAGCTTGGCAAGCCATTGTGGGGCGGTTTCGATGAGCCACTGCGGCCCCTTTTGAGCCTCCAGGCGGCCAACGAAGGCAACGATTCGGCGTCCGGCCGTGATGCCAAGCTCGGCGCGATCGACCGGTTGCCGGTTCGTCCAACGGCCCAGATCGATCCCGTTGGGGATAACCACAAGCTTTTCCGGCGGAAGCCCGCCTCGCTCGGTCGAGAAATCGGCCACCGATTGGCTGACACAAACGTATCGATCCACCCAACGCTGCGTGACCCGGTCGGCCCACAAATGCCAGCGCGATTTGTGCTCGGCAACGCGAATGCCGCATACGACCGGGCTGATGCCCGCTCGGCGAGCAGCGACACGGCCAACGACGTTGGCGTGAAATAAAAACGTTTGGACAATTTGGGGCTTTTGGGAGGCAAAGAGCCTTCTCAGTCGGCGTACGACGAAAGGGAACTGCCAGATTCGCTCACCGCCGAGGAAATGAACGGGGACTCGGGCTGCTTCCAGCTCCGGAGCACACGAGGCGCCTTCACGCTTTGGCCGGCCTGCCAGGCAATAGACCACCGGCGCGAACCGTTGCCGGTCGACGCGGATCGCCAGTTCGGTCAGGCATCGCTCGGCGCCGCCGAGGTCGAGTTCGGTGATACACAAGGCAAGGCCGATTTTTGCCATGGTCTGCGGCCCGCCGGGCCTTGTCCCCCTGCAATTCGACCGTCTGGGGGCTTATACTCCTTTGTGGCGGAAGGGTAAAGCTCAGCTTGCCCGCCTAAGGGAAGCCACGATGTCGGACCTGGCAAAATACGACTACGATTTGCCCAAGAACCTGATTGCACAGGCGCCGGCGGCCTGCCGCAGTGATGCCCGATTGCTGGTGGCCGACCGAAAGGCCAGCACGCTCGAGCACCGGCACATTCGCGATCTGCCCGAGATCTTGGAGCGAGGCGACTGTCTGGTGATCAACGACACACGCGTCGTTCCGGCGCGACTGGTGGGTCGCCGCTGCGAGACGGGCGGACATTGGGAGGGACTTTTTCTGGAGGCGAGCGCCGACGGCCTCTGGCGGCTGATGTGCAAGACCCGCGGGAAACTCAAGCCGGGCGATACCGATCGTGCTGATCAATCCGGCGGGAGAGGAAGACGTGAGGCTACAGTTGGGCATGTGCCAGGCGGATGGCACGTGGGTCGCCCGGCCGCTGGCCATGGAAGATGCCGTTGTGCTGCTGGAACGCGTGGGCCGCGTGCCGTTGCCCCCGTACATCCGCAAGGGCCAAATGGTCGAAGCCGATCGCAAAAACTACCAGACGATTTACGCCCAGGTGCCCGGCGCGGTGGCGGCGCCGACGGCCGGCCTGCACTTCACCGCAACATTGCTCGATCGGCTGACAGAGCAGGGGGTCAACCTTTGCCCGCTGACATTGCACGTGGGCCCCGGCACGTTCCGGCCGATCACGGCTGAATCGTTGGCCAAACACCGGATGCATTCCGAATGGGGGCGCGTGAGCGAGGCGGCGGTCGAGCGGATCCATGCCTGCCGCCGCAGGGGCGGGCGGATTGTGGCCGTGGGCACCACCTCGGTTCGGCTCCTGGAGACGGCTGCCGCCGACGGCGAGTTGAAGCCGTTTGTGGGCTACACCGATCTGTTCATCCGGCCCCCCTACAAGTTTCGCACGGTCAACGCGCTGCTGACGAACTTTCATCTGCCCCGCACAACCCTTTTGGTGCTGGTGCGCACGCTTCGGCGGCGACGACTTGATCCGCGCAGGCCTACCAAGAGGCGGTTCGCGAGCAGTATCGCTTCTATAGCTATGGCGACGCGATGCTCATTCTGTGACCCGTATAATTTCTTGGCTGAAAGGACTTCCTTGTGTCAGACGCTCAGCTTGAACGCGTGCTGGTGGTTCCCACCGAGTTGTTCCGCCGGATCGGGCATTTTCAGGGTTTTAGCGGCCAGGTGGACCGCTACCTCGATACGCTCTTGCGGCCCGAGAACACCAGCTACCGGCCCCGGGCCCAGGTGGAGAAAGACCCGAGCTTCAAGCAACTGATCCCGTACATGATCTTCCGGCATACCGACGGCGCCGGGCGGGACACCGTTTTTCAATACACCCGCGGCACCGGCATGGGCGAGGGGCGGCTGCACAGCAAGCGGAGCGTGGGTATCGGCGGGCACATCTCGGCGGTCGATGCCGGCAACCGCGGCGGAAATCCGTACGAGGAGGGGATGCGGCGCGAAATGGACGAAGAGGTGGCCATCGACACGCCCTACACGGCTCGCTGCGTCGGCATGATCAACGACGACGAGACCGACGTGGGCCGAGTCCACCTCGGAGTGGTTCACCTCTTCGACGTCGAGCAACCGGCCGTCCGGCCGCGGGAAACGGAGATTATCGAGTGCGGCTTCCGGCCCGTCGAGCAAATCCTCGCCGACATGACGGGGTTCGAGACCTGGTCGCAAATCTGCATGCGGGCGCTGTTTGGGAAGTAGCGGCGGACATCTATTGTCGAGGCCAGTTTGGCGGTCAATGCCGTGTTGCACCTGCCGATCTACATGGACAACCACGCCACCACCCGGGTTGACCCGCGGGTGGTGGAGGCGATGTTGCCCTATTTCACCGAGACCTTCGGCAACTCGGGCAGCGTAACGCACTCGTTCGGCCACGCCGCCAAGGAAGCCGTCGACTCGGCCCGGCAACGAATCGCGGCGGCCATCGGAGCACGGTCCGCGCGAGATCGTTTTCACCAGCGGCGCCACCGAGAGCAATAATCTGGCCATCAAGGGCGTCGCCCTGCGGCATGGCGGCCGCGGCAAGCACATTATCAGCGTTGTGACCGAGCATCCGGCCGTGCTCGATCCGCTCGAGCGGCTCGCCCGGCACGGATTCGAGGTGACGCTGCTGCCGGTGACCTCGTCGCCCGGCGAGCGGGCCGGACGGGTTGACGCTCGAGCAAGTGGCCGAGGCCCTGCGCGACGACACGATTCTCGTGTCGGTCATGTTGGCCAACAACGAAATCGGCGTGATTCAGCCGTTGGCCGAGATGGGCCGACTGTGTCGCCAGCGCGGTGTTCTGCTCCACACCGACGCCACGCAGGCGGTCGGCAAGATTCCGGTGGATGTCGAACAATTGCAAGTCGATTTGATGAGCTTCACGGCGCACAAGATCTACGGGCCGAAGGGGATCGGCGCGCTCTGGGTTCGACGCGGGCCGAGCGTGCGGTTCGAGCCGCTTCTCGACGGCGGCGGACAGGAGCAGGGGCTTCGCAGCGGCACGCTCAACACGCCGGGCATCGTGGGTTTTGCCCGCGCCCTGGAACTGTGCCTGGCAGACATGCCGGCCGAATCCGCCCGCTTGCGGGAGCTACGCGATCGCTTGTACGCGGGCCTGACGGCGGCGATTTCCGGCGTGGCCATCAACGGCCCGGCACTCCTGCCGCCCGAGTTGCGGCTGCCGGGCAACCTGAACGTGAGCTTTGCCTATGTCGACGGCGAGGCCCTGTTGATGCACATGCCGGACGTGGCCCTGAGTTCGGGCAGCGCCTGCACGTCGGCCAATCCGGAGCCCAGCCACGTGCTTCGCAGCCTGGGGCTCAGCGACGATCTGGTCCGCAGCAGCGTCCGCTTCGGACTGGGACGTTTCAATACGGCCGAGGAGGTCGATTTTGCCGTCCGCAAAGCGGCCGACGCGGTCGCCAGGCTGCGAAAGATGAGCAGTGCGGCAGAAATCCCTTCGCAATGATGGGATATGGCCCCCTCTCTTGTGAGGCGGCTTGCTTACGCCCGGAGGCTGAGTACCATGTATTATTGTGGGTGTGTCGTCCTATTTGGGCATTGCCCTGAACGAAGTTGAACCGTGGAGCGTACCTTACACATGGCAATTACTTTGACCGAGGCGGCGGCGGGGGAAATCAAGCGTTACATGGAGGCTCAAAAGGTTGAGCAGGGGGCCGTGCTGCGGATGGGCGTGGGCGGCGGCGGCTGCTCGGGCCTTCAATATACGCTGGGATTCGAGACGAACTACGATCCGACGGTTGACGCCCGATATGAGCAGCACGGCGTGGCACTGGTCGCCGCGAAGAAAATGGCCCTGCATCTGGACGGGACCACGATCGACTTCCTCGATGGGCCGATGGGCCGGGGATTCTCGATCGACAATCCCAGTGTGCCGCGCGGGGGCGGTTGTCCCGGCTGTGGACACCACTAGCGATTGTGGCGATTGCAGGGAGGAGCCGGTGCGATAGTTTAGCCGCGAGCCGCAGGCGACCGTGTAGCCTGCTAGCGATTGTGGCGATTGCAGGCAGGAGCCCGTGCGGTGTCGCACAGCGACCGGCAACAACACGAGATTTTCTATTCGGGGAGGGTGCAGGGCGTCGGCTTCCGCTATACGGCGCGGTCGCTGGCCACGCGGTTCGACGTGACCGGCTTCGTGCGGAACTTGTCTGACGGCCGGGTCCACCTGCTGGTCGAGGGCTCGGCACGAGAGACAGCGGAGTTTATCGAGGCCATCAGGGAAGAGATGCAGTACTATATTACGGACGTCCAAGCGACGGTGCGGCCCGGCAGCGGCCGGTTCTCGTCGTTTGAAGTTCGGCACTAATCAACCACGCCCGTAGGGCGTGGGTTTGGCTTGCCCCGCAAAGCGGGGCGGACACGCAGGGAAGGCCCCGTTGGGGCCGCCTGCACTACACGTGGGGAAAGCCCCGCTGGGGCTTTGCTGGTGTTAATGGTTACTCAAACAACTGACCCTGTTGATGATCCCTTTCTTCCTGCTCCCGAATGTACTTCCGCACCGTGGCTTCATCACTCCCCACTGTGCTCACCCAGTACCCGGTCGCCCAAAAGTGCAGCCCGGCCATCCGGCGCTCATGCATCAGTTCCCGATGTATCCGCACCGCACTCTTGCCCTTCAGGAACCCCACCGTGTACGCCACGCTGTACTTTGGTGGGATGCTCAGGCACAGGTGGACATGGTCACTCATGGCATGTCCCTCCAGCAGCCCGATCCCTTTCTGCTTACACAAATCCCGCAGGATTCCGCCTACGGAAACCCGAAACTTCCCGTACATCACTTTCCGGCGGTATTTCGGAATGAAAATCACGTGATACTTGCATTCCCAACGAACATGTGCCAGACTCTCAAAATCCTTCATACGCTCTTTCTCCTGCCCAACAGGGCTTTCCCCGGAGGAAGAGCGTATGCTATTTCAGGGCACGCCGGAACGGCTTAGCCCCCAGGGTCGCACGGCCGTAGGCCGTGGGTTTATGACGTACTAACAAGACGAGGGTTTTGAACGTGGTTGCAAGTCAATGTCTCCTGCTTGGTGCGACGTGGGTCTGGCTGAAGTCGCTGTGGGTGCTCCTGGTGGCGGTGCCGATTGCCGTGGCCCTGTTGATGGGCATCGGGGCATTGCTCCGCCTGGTCGCGCCAAAGTGGCCGCCATCGCCTGGACCACCGGCAAGGAGGCCGTCTCGCAGCCGCTGTTCTACCTGCTGCTGGCGGTCGGCATCTTCGGCCTGATCGCGTTCCCCTTCGTTCCCTACAACACGCTGGGCGAAGACATCAAGATGGTCAAGGATGAAGGCTTGACCATGACCATGGTGCTGTCGATCATCCTGGCGCTGTGGACGGCCAGCGTGTCGGTGGCCGACGAAATCGAAGGACGCACGGCCCTGACCCTGTTGTCAAAGCCCGTCGGCCGGCGCGAGTTCATCATCGGCAAGTTTCTGGGAATTCTCATGCCGGTGGCGATCATGTTTATCGTGTTCGGCACGATGTTCTTGGCTACCGTGGCGTACAAGGTCCCCTACGACGCGCGCGAATCGTCGTTGCCCGACCCCACGATGTGGGACTGCCAGAGGGAGATGCTGCAAATCGCGCCGGGGCTGGTCCTGGCTTTCATGGAAACGGTAGTGCTGACGGCCATTAGCGTGGCCATCTCCACGCGGCTGCCCATGATGGCCAACCTCATCATCTGCGCGGCCATCTACGTGCTCGGCCACCTGGTGCCGATCCTGGCCAATTCGCCCACCGTCGGGCAGAACGCGTTTGTGAAGTTCGCGGCCGACCTGCAAGCGGCCGTCTTCCCCGTGCTCGACCACTTCAACATCTCGGCCGGCATCGCCGGCGGGCAAGACGTGCCCTTCGACTACGTGCTTTGGGACGGACTCTATTGCGTGCTCTACTGCGGCGTGGCGCTGTTGGTGGCGCTGCTGCTGTTTGAGGACCGCGATCTGGCCTGATCCGACTCTGCCGCAACGTTGGGATGTCAGTTGCACTTACGAATTCATCTTGAGCCGCGCACTGTATGCCCCAACGTATCTCACGGCTTTTCCTTTCCTGTCACATGAGATCGAAAAGCACGCTGTTTTGCAGATCCATACCGAGGCGAGTAAGCCTTAAAGCACCTTTGTGCCACTGAAGCAGCCCGCCGCCGATTGGTCTATCCAGTTTTTCACCGAACGCCTCGCGGATACTCATCCCGTGCATGCGCGTAAAATCCTCATTCTTTACGCCACACGTCATGCGCAGGCCCAGCATCATGCTCTCGAACCGCGCTTCTTCTTTTGATATTTGCTCCGTCTTCGGTTCTTCACCTGCCAAGTACGCATCGAGCTTTGATGGGTTCATCGTGCGGCACTGCTCGAAAAAGCTGTGCGCCGCGCAGCCGAAGCCAAGGTACGGCACGCGTGTCCAGCAGCCGACGTTATGCCGGCACTGGTACCCTTCGCGTGCAAAATTGCTGATTTCATATTGATGAAAGCCGTGCTTCGCGAGCGTCTGCCGCGCAAGCTCGTACATATCGCGCTCCATTTCCTCATCCGGAAGAGCCACCTTTCCCGCCGCGATATCGCGGCAGATCGGCGTTCCTTCCTCAACGATCAAACCGTAACAGGAGAGATGGGTGGGAGAAAGCGCAATCGCGGCCTAAGAGCGTTTCCCGCATATCCGAAACGGTTTGCGAAGGCAGGCCGAACATCAGGTCCAGGTTGATATTATCAAATCCCGCTTTCGCGCAATTTCTACGGAAGCGATCACTTCCGCCCAATCATGGATTCTGCCGATCAGCCGCAAGAGACGCGTCTGTTTTGCCTGCGCGCCCATCGACAATCGGTTAACACCCGCCTTGCGCAGCGCCTCGGCAAAGGGCGGCGTGAGTGTTCCCGGGTTGCATTCGCAGGTGATCTCGGCGCCCTCTTCGATTGGGAATGCTTCAAACAGCGCAGCCAGGATGCGCGTTGCGTGGAACTCGTCGAGAAGCGAGGGCGTGCCCCCGCCCAGAAAGACCGTATCCGCTTTCGGGTGCCCCGTTTCTGCGCCGCGGCGTGTTATCTCCCGGACAACGGCATCCACATAGCGCGGGATATCCGCCTCGCGTCCCGCGTACGATGCAAAGTCGCAATACGCGCACTTGCTTACGCAAAAGGGCACGTGCACGTAAAGCCCGATCGGCTGATGCAAAGGTCCGGGTTTCCAAAAAAGGGGCATCACTGATTTCCGGTTCGGCAGAAAACAGCGATGTCCCCTCCATGCGGACTCGGCTGCGAGGTCCCGGATTCTTTTGACAATTTGGTCGCGGTGCATTGAGATAACGCCTAGACAAGTTTCGAACCAAGCGGCATGGGACGATTCGATGTCCGGCTGGTTGGCACTGGCAAGAGCCTGTGGGCTCGGTAGTGAGTCTAGCAGCTAAGCGCTTGCCATACAAGACGCCGCGAACAGTCGGTGCAGCAAGAATTCTTGGCCGCGAGTTTACGGGCCGAAGGTCCTGCCGTTCGCTCCGCCCAGGGCGCCGCCCTGGGGAACGGATGTGCAGAAAACAATGATGCCGGCCCAACGGGCCGACCGTTCACCGAACTGTAGGCCCGTTGGGCCGAAAGACGGAGGTGGGGCGGTGGGCGCTTCTCGCAACCAGGGCGGTGCCCTTCGCTGGGCGAACCGACGCCCCTTTGGGGCACGCACCTCGGACCAAACCAGCGATGCGAGGCCGACCAAATCCACGTCGCAGGCCGGGCAACATGCGGGCCGAATGAACGGATGGCGTTCGGGGCAAACCCGGCGTGCAGGCCAAACAACATCCGGGCCGAAGGCCCAGGCGTTCGCCCAGCGAAGGGCAACGCCCTGGTAATCGGGTCGCCGCCAAGAGATAATTCACTCTTCCATTATCATTCACCCGTCGGCCCAACGGGCCAACAGTTCCTATGCCCCAATCGCTCGCACGCATCTGGTTGCACATCACCTTCGGCACCGCCGCACGCCGCGCGTATCTCCAGAACGAGGAAATCCGCGAGGAAATGTTCCGCATGTTAGGCCACCACGCCAAGGAGATCGGCTGCCCGCCGGCGTGCTCGGGTGGTTGGATCGACCACGTGCATATCCTTTGTGGCTTGGCGCGGACCGTGAGCGTGGCGGAGTTGTTGGAACATTTGAAGACGGAGACCTCGAAGTGGATCAAGCGACGAGCGTGTGATCTTCCGGATTTCCGTTGGCAGGCCGGCTACGGCGCGTTCTCGGTCAGCCAGTCGGCGGTGCCACAGGTGGTCGATTACATCGAGCGCCAAGCCGAACACCATCGGACAATGTCCTTTCAGGAGGAATTCCGCCTGATCTGCCAGAAGAGGAACGGTTGGCCCGTTGGGCCGAAAACACCAGGTTGGTGGGCTTTTTATTCCAGGGCGTTGCCCTTCGCTGGGAGAACAGCTGGGCCTTCGGCCCTTGCATACCTCGCGTGCATAAACGCCCTCGACGGATTGACTCGCTCACTACTTCCTATCCATCGCCAGCACCGAAATGAAGACATCTTGCGATGTCTTTTCGAGGAGCTTCTTCTTGCACGTCACGTCGCCGCCGTAGCACTTGGCCGTCACGTCCTTGCGGGAGGCTCAAGCAGAGGGAAGATTCTCCAAGTCGTCAAGGTCCTTGTGGCGGCCGGCGGCCTGCTTCAATTTGCGCAGCCAGCACAGCGAAACAAATCGCAGGTTGTCTAGCTCGATGCTGTCGGAAAAAACGTCGGCCACCGGCATGTCCGGAAAGCCGGGGATGTGGTCGTAGAGATCGAGAAAACCAAGATCCGTGGTCAGCATCATCAAGTGTTCGCCACGCACGTAGGACGGTGACACCGGCACCAGCCTTTCCTGGCCAGTGGCAGGGTCGCGTTCGTCGCTGATCCAGCAGGCGTGGATGGATTCGAGAACCTTCAGTAGGGCAGCCTCGGAGGCCGGAGATCGCTCAAAAATGAGATCGGCGTCCTCGGTGGTACGTACGTGACCGTGAAAGTTGACGGCGTGCCCGCCAATGATGACAAATCGCACGCCGGCGCAAGCCAGAACCTGAAAGACGGTCAGGGGATCGTCAATACTTGGCATGGATGCTGCGCTGGCGCAGGTTGCGCTCCCAATAGTGCCGGTAGCCTTCGGGCGACGCGGCAAGCAGTTGCATGGCCCGTCTCTGCAACGCGGCGAAACGTTCCAACCGCTCGCGCGGCGTCAAACGGGCAGTGTCTTGCGACCGGCGACGATCTTCAGTCGTGAGGTCCATACTTTTTAAGATACCCGGCACGGCCATGACCTGCAACCCTGATTCCTCCGTCACCGAGGAAGGCAGGCGGCGCTCACTACTTCCTATCCGCCGCAAGCACCGCAATGAAGGCCTTTTGCGGTATCTGGACCTGGCCGATCTGCTTCATTTTCGCCTTGCCTTTCTTCTGCTTTTCGAGGAGCTTCTTCTTGCGCGTCACGTCGCCGCCGTAGCACTTGGCCGTCACGTCCTTGCGGTAGGCCTGGATCGTCGAGCGGGCGATGACCTTGCCGCCGATGACGCCCTGGATCGGAATCTTGAACTGGTGACGGGGAATCGCTTCGGCCAGTTGCTCGCAGTAGTGCAGCGCCCGTGCTCGCGCCTTGTCGCGATGGACCAGATAGGCAAGCGTATCGACCGGCTCCCCGTTAATCAGAATTTCGACCTTTACCACATCGGTCTCGCGATAGTCGCTGGGGACGTAATCGAACGAACCGTAGCCGCGGGTGACCGTCTTGAGCTTGCCGTAGAACTCGAAGAGCACCTCCCCGAGCGGCATCTCGCTAATCACTTCGACCCGGCCCACGGAGAGATACTTCATCGCCTGGCTCTCCGAGCGATGTTCGCGGCATAGCTCCATGACAGGACCGACGTACTCTTCGGGCGTAAGAATCGAGGCCTTGATGTAGGGCTCGGCGACCGAGCCGATCTTCATCGGATCGGGCCAGTAGCTGGGATTATCCACATCGATCGTCTTGCCATCCCGCAAGATCACCTTGTACTTTACCGAGGGGGCTGAGATGACCAGTCCGATATCGAATTCGCCGCTGCAAACGCTCCTGAACCACGTCCAGGTGAAGAAGGCCGAGAAACCCACAGCGAAATCCGAAACCGAGGGCCGCTGAACTATCTTTTTCATAGGTGAGCGCCGCGTCGTTGATGGCCAGCTTTTCCATCGCCGTGCCAAGGTCCTTGTACTCGTCGGCGTTCATCGGATAGATCGAGGAAAAGACGACCTGTTTGGCTTTCTTATAGCCTGGAACCGGTTCCGACGCTTGACGCTCCAGGTGCGTGATCGTATCGCCGATCTCGATATCCCGGACGCTCTTGATTCCGGCGATGATGTAGCCCACGTCGCCCGCGCTGAGCTGCTCTTTGGGATTGAGCTTCAACTGATTGTAGCCCAACTCCTCGACCGTATAATCGTAACCCATGTGCATGAAATGGATGGCGTCGCGTGGCTTTAGCGTGCCTTCCATGACGCGGCATTGGAGAATCACGCCGCGATACCGATCGAAATGGGCGTCGAAGACCAGCACTTTCAGCGGCGCGTCCGGGTCGCCCTTGGGACAAGGTAATTTTTGCACGATTCCTGCGAGCACGTCGGCAACGCCGAGGCCGGTCTTTGCGGAAACGGGGATCGCCTCGAACGGATCGAGCCCCAAATCGGCGTCGATCTCCTCGCGCACGCGCTCGACGTTCGCGGCCGGTAGATCGATTTTGTTGATCACCGGCAGAAGCGTCAGATTGTTGTCCAGGGCCAAATAGAGGTTGGCGACCGTCTGCGCCTCGACCCCCTGAGAAGCGTCAATCACGATCAACGCACCTTCGCAAGCCATGAGGGAACGCCGTACTTCGTGCGAAAAATCGACATGTCCTGGGGTGTCGATGAGATTCAGCAGATAGTCTTGACCGTCGGGGGCGCGGTAGGAGAGCGTGATCGAATTGCTCTTGATCGTAATGCCCCGTTCACGCTCGATATCCATCGCGTCCAGCAGTTGATCGCGAAACTCGCGTTGCGTAACGCCGCCGCAGGCCTGGATCAGTCGATCGGCCAGAGTCGACTTGCCATGATCGATATGGGCGATAATGCAGAAGTTCCGAATATGATTCATTCGTAGGGTTCTTGTGGAAAATGCCCTGATGCTTCGCTGACAGCGAGAAATTCTAGCCGAAGAAGCGGCATCTTGCCTCTTTCTGCCGCTTCCTGCAGGTGTGCGAGTTTACCGCGCCCCCAAACAACGCGGCCGGATGCCGTCCCTACATCGGCCGTAAACGGTTACTATTCTAACGGTTATGTTTCAGGGCTTTTCATACATCTCCCGTAAAGAATCTCATTCGAGATCCCACATTTCACCGACCGACGCTGACTGGCCGTCCGATTGTGGCATCAAGTCAATCCCGAGCGGCGTTTTCGCCAACCATCGCCACGCGTCTTCTAGGCCCATTGTCCCATCCGTGAACTCGGGAGGTCAATAGGCCCAGAGTGGGGCGCAGTGAATCGCATCCGGCTGAGACCACGTCGGTCCCAGGTTCCTCGAACGAAGGCGGCCCCGGCCGGCGGAACATGGTCGTCAACACGTCCGGCCCAACTTCCCCGAAATACGGTGGTTTTTCGACGTAACCGGGAAAAGAGATGACTTGATGGGACGCGAGACAAATTCTCTATCCGCTGGCTATGCGAAGGTCTCACTCAAAGGCATTAAACCCACTGTTCGCCGCCACACCGTGACCTGACCCACGTGGATTGCGGCATGGACGGTGAGAATGTGCAGAACCGCATGGCCGATCGTGGGAAACATCGCTCGGTGTCGCTCGTCGGGCAATGGAGCCGACAGCCCCTGCTCGCCGAGGGCAATGAGCCGATCCGTTACTCGCCCCTGCCCGTCGGACAGGGCATCCAGCAACTCCTGTTTGCTCGGGTAGTTTTCCTTGCCCTCAACCGGCGCACTGCCGGTCCCAAACCGCTTGACCCAATCGGAAGGGAGCCAAGGATTGATGCCCATCTCACCGCCAATTGCCTGACAACTATAAACGAGGTGCCCAATAACCCACGCCGGATGGTTCATGGCCAAGCTAGAGTGTCGGGTTAACAATTCGTCGGATACGTCCGCTACCAGCTTCCGGAGATAATCGAGCGTGCGTGAGTAACTGCAGACTACTTCCGCGATCATCGCATCCTCGCTTGATATTATTTGCTTATGTGTCGGAATTGGAATTATTCGCGCGCGGTTGTCAAGCGTCCAGTTCGATGTTCGGCACCGATCCCAGGCCAAAGGCCAAAGGCCCATCCTCTCATCCCTGTCTTTCGGCAGTCTCTCCTCTTGTAAACACCCCTCCCTCCGGCCTATCCTTCTCAGACCGATCACGCTTTATTGCGGCCCGATTCGCACGCGGCGCCCTTCGACCGTCGCCCGTCCCGCGGCAATCAACCGCAGCGCCTATCTCGGTTCCATCTCCGCTGCCGGACCAAGTTGCGAGCCACGATAACGAAGGCGGGCAACTCTGGCGGGGCATGGTCGTCAACACGTCCGGCTCAACTTCCCCGAAATACGGTCCTTTGTTATCACTCCGAAGAAACGGTTGACTTGCTGAAAGGCTCGCTCTCAGATGCCGCCGTCCACCTCATAGCGATTGGCCTTGTTATCGTTGCGCATCGCGAGGTTGTGCTTCTTGATCGTCCCGTCCTTGAGCTTGATTTCGTAGGGGATGAACCAGCCCTTTCCGGCTGCATAACCTTTCGACTGGAACGGCTCGCCGAGACTGACAATCTCAATTCCGCCGAGATGTTTTTTCATCTCCTCGGTCAAAGGAATCGTCCAGAACTTCTTGACTTCGTCCCAGTTCTCCTTCGCGCAGGCCTCGAAGAACGCTCGGGCGGCCTCTTTCGGCGTCATCTTCTCATACTTTGCGTTGTCGGGGAGCTTCTCTATCCGCTTGACCCACTCGACGTCGTCAGGCAGGTTCAGCACGAAGACGGCTGGATTGATGGGTTGGTCGTACTCGATGCGCTCGATAGCCAAGACCAGGACGTCGCCGCCGGCCGCGTGGACATAGGCCTCGAATGCCTCGAGCCTTTGGGTCTTGGTGTCGAACCGGTAGACGCGGCGCATGTCGGAGTCTTCGAAGTACTTGTTCTTCAGGTAATCGCCCTCCGGCAGCCCGGCCTTGGCCTCCACGGTCACCACCGCCTTTTGTTCGCCCGCGGCCGTCGTCTCATGTGTGAGCTTCATATTCCATCCCTTGGCAAGCGCGGACTGGAGTTCGCGGGTGATCAGTTTCTTAACATCCGTAAGTCGCAGCACCGGCCCCCAATCGTCATTACCAATGGGCATCCTCATGGCGATGTTCGGCTTTGACTTCATCAACTGTATCAATGATTTGCCATCCATCACGACCACCCGGCCAGGTTCCTCCAATCGCCACTTCGGTTGATCGCCAAACTGTTTCCAAGCCTCGATGGGCGTGAGATCGCAATCCAGCAGGATGACGCCAAAATTATCACCCGGCGGCGTCCGCATCTTGGTCACGATATGGACCGTCGAGAGGTTCGGCACGGCTTCGGCGCCGTGCGTCATGACCTCCTCGGCGGCCCTCTCGGCCGCAGCCGGCTTGGCAAACCAAAGGTTCCCGGCCAGGCACAACGCCACCGTAGTCGCCAACACGCCACTGACTCCCAGCACTCGCCTTCTCATTCTCATTCTCCTTAGCTTAAGGGATTGTTCATGAAGGGTCGGTTTCAACACAGCGGCTTTCACAGACAACAGCGGCCCGGCCAACTGCGACGCCACCCGCTGCTTCGCAACATCGGCTAGCACGATGGTTGCCAGGCAGCGGCTCATGAACGTCGCCGAGGGCGCGGGCGGCTCTTCGATCCGAACCCACCGGTCCAGTTCGTCCGCAGGGAATTCGCGATCGTGGTTCTGGTTAGTCATGGCTCTTCTTGCACGTATCAAACCAAGGACTCAGCAATGCGCGGAGCTGTTGCCGGGCACGGAAGAACCGCCAACGGATCAGGTTCGGGCTGACCCTCTGGATGGTCGCAATCTCCGCGTACTCCAGGTCGTGCCATACTCGCAGCGAAAACACCTCGCGAAACTCGGCGCCAAGCTGGGCCACCGCGGCCTCCAGCGTGTTCAGCATCTCCTCGTTCTCCATGACCTCCAAGGCCGAGAGCCCCGGCGCTGGCGTTGTCTCCGGCATCCGTCGTTCCCGTTGAGGCCCGCCGGCCCGGCACCGGCAGCGCTGGCGCCAAAGGTTCCTGGCGATCGAAAACAACCAGATCCGCGCCGCCACCGGGGGGGGCTTTCGCCAAATGGCTTGCCAGAAAGCCATAAAGGCCTCTTGCGCCAGGTCTTCGGCTTCCTCGCGGTGGCCCGTCAGCCGGTACAGCCAGCCGTAGAACTCCGGCGCATGCTCGCGGACGAATTGCTCGCATGCGCCCGGGTCAGCCGCACGCAGCCGTTCGATCTCACTGTCTGGCGGCCTCAACCTTGTGCCTCCTACAAAGAAAATGGCATAACCGGCGATTTTGTTAGCGTCTATTTGATGGTTTTCCGCACGGCTCACGCCAACGGTCCGTATCAGAGTCGGTTAGGGCGACGAAGCAACCATCCCTTGGTCCGCGCCCCGGCAGCGTCCGGCTGGTTCATCTTCACCGCTTCGCGGTGCCGCCCCTTGCTTGCCGGCTGAGTCAGCCCCGGCACAGCTCCAGGCCGCCGGGGTTGAGGTGTGCACCAACGATTATGACCGGCAGGCCGCCAGAGCAGCGACCGCCACACCACCGATCACGCTCTATTGCGGCCCGATTCGCACGCGGCGCCCTTCGACCGTCACCCGTCCCGCGGCAATCAACCGCAGCGCCTCCGGATAGGCCTCGCATTCGGCCTCGAACACCCGCGCGGCGAGCGTCTCGGGCGTGTCGTCGTACAGCACGGGCACCGCCTTTTGCAGGATCACCGGGCCGTGGTCGTACTGGTTGTCGGCAAAATGCACCGTGCAGCCGCTCAGTTTGGCCCCGTACTCCAGCACCGACTCGTGCACGCGGTGACCATAAAAACCATCGCCGCAAAATGCCGGAACCAAAGCCGGATGGATGTTCACAACGCGGTTGACGAAGTCGCCGGGAATCGTGACCCGCTTGAGAAACCCGCCCATCACGACCAACTCGGCGCCCACTCGGCGGCAGGCGTCGAAGATCGCGCGGCTGAAGTCCTCCTGGTCGGCAAAGTCCTTGCGCTGGACGACGGCGCTGGGAATGCCCGCATCGCGGGCGAACTGCAATCCACGAGCGGTCGGGCTGCTCGAAATCACCAGCGCGATTTCCACGGGCAACCGGCCCGCGCCGATCTTCTCGATGAAGTTGCGCAGGGTCGTTCCCCCGCCGGAGATCAGGACGGCAATGCGGAAAGGCGTCATGCGAAAACCAGCCGGTGACCTCGCGGTTCGGGAACCGGATCTCCAAACTCCTTCGCCGTGTCAATCCACAGTTGCATGGCGCCCTTCACGCTTGCCAATGCGTCCTCGTGGGTTTTCCCATGGGCCATACAGCCCGGAAGCTCGGGAACCTCGGCAACAAATGCGTGATCCTCGTCGCTCCAAAAGATGATGATCTCGTACCGGTCCACTAGTGATCGCCTCCGAATCTCAGTCTACCGAATGCGCCTAATTCCGGCAACCATCACCTGTCGCGGCAACACGATTCTCTTAGATCATTTCGCACACACGCTAAGGTACAGCTTTATCGCATCATCGCCAATCGTGGCGTCAACCGGCTCGACCTCCGGCAGGGCCGCGAGTCGTAGTTCAACCGCCAACGTCTCGCCGCAAATGTAATCCCGGAATTGCTCGATCGCGGACGTCAGTCCTGCCGAATCCGCCACCACGCCCACCGCAATCCGATCGGTGAACTGGCAATCCATCTCCTTGCGGCGGTCTTGAATGATGCGGACCAACTCGCGGGCGAGCCCTTCGCGGATCAACTCCTCGGTCAATTCCGTGGCCAAGACCACGACCACCGCCGTGCCCCTGGGCGGCCGCCCAGCCTTCTCTTGGCCTGAAGACGCACTTGAATGTCGTCGGAGTCGAGCGTGATCGGCCCGTCGGGCAGCGACAGCGTGATGTTGCCTTGGCTTCCAGCTCGCCGAGCAGCCGGCCGCCGTCGGCTCCGGCCAGCAACTTCCGCAGGACCGGGAGGCGTTTGCCCAACCGGGGACCAAGCCGCTTCAGGTCCGGCAACACGCTGTAGGTGATGTATTGCTCGGCGTTGGCGGTGAACTCGACCCGCTTGACGTTCAACTCGTCGCAAACGAGCGAGGCGTGCTCTTCCAGCCACGCTTGATGGGCGTTGTCGGCCAGCACCACTTCGACCTGTTTGAGCGGTTGACGAACCTTGAGTTTCGCGCCCATCCGCGCGCTGCGGCCGAGGGAAACGATCTCCCGCGCCAGCGCCATGCGTTGTGAAAGATCCTCGTCGATCGCCGCCGTATCGCCGATAGGATAGTCGCAGAGATGAACGCTCTCGGCCACTTGTGGTGCAGCCGTCCCGCCTGCACCACAAACCGCCAGGTTCTGCCACATCGCCTCGGCCAGGAACGGCACGAACGGCGCGATCAGCTTGCACGTCGTCAGCAGGCACTCGTAGAGCGTCCAGTAGGCGTCGGTCTTGTCGCGCCGAACGCTCGCCGCTCCAAAACCGGTCGCGGCTGCGGCGGACGTACCAGTTGCTCAGGGCGTCGACGAATTCCGTGAGCCGGGCGCAGGCGGCGAAATTGTCGTAGGCGTCCATCCGCTCGACGACCGCCGCCGCCGTGCGGTTCAGCTCGCTGAGAATCCAGCGATCCAGCTCGCCGCGCTCGCCCCACGGGCCGGCAACCTTCGGCCGTGGCCAGCACGTCCGGCCCAAGCTGGCCGGCCGGCGCCGCGAATTGCCGCCGCCGGGTCGAAACCGTCGATGTTCGCGTAGATCACGAAGAAGCTGTAGACGTTCCACAGCCGCAGCAGGAACTCGGGAATGCAGTCTTTGATGGCCTGCTCGCTGTAGCGGATCGAGGTCCACGGCGGCTGGTTGGCGAAGAAGTACCACCGCAGGGCGTCGGCCCCATAGCGGTCGAAAATCTCGCTCGGCTCGCGGTAGTTCCGCTTGCTCTTCGACATCTTCCCGCCGTCTTCGCCGAGCATCAGTCCCAAGCACGATGCAGTTGCGGAACGGATGCGGATACGGGGGTGACGGGATGAGCAGCCGCTTGCGGCTTCGCATGTCTTCGCTGAACAACAGCGTGCTGATGGCCAGCAGGCTGTAGAACCAGCCGCGGGTCTGATCGAGGGCCTCGCTGATGAAATCGGCGGGAAACTGGCTGCGGAACCGCTCGGCCGAGCCCGGCTGGTGCGGAAAACCCCACTGGGCGAACGGCATCGCCCCCGAGTCGAACCAGCAGTCGATCACCTCGGACACGCGCCGCATCCGCGCTCCGGCGGCCTTGGGCGAATCGTAGGTGACGGCGTCGATATACGGCTTGTGGACGCACAGATCGTCGGGCAGGTCGGGGGTTGCCTGCTTCGCCGCCTGCCAAGCCTCGGTGCCCGCTGACGCCCGGCTTGGCCAGCAGTTCGGCGTAGCTGCCGACGGCTTCCATGTAGCCGGTCTTTTCGCAGACCCAGATCGGCAGCGGCGTGCCCCAGTAGCGCTCGCGGGAAAGGGCCCAATCGACGTTCGTCTCCAGAAAATTGCCGAACCGCCCGTCGCGGATGTGTTCCGGCAGCCAGTTGATGCGGCTGTTGTTGGCCAGCATCTTTTCTTTGAAGGCCGTCGTGCGGATGAACCAGCTCTTGCGCGGATACTGGATCAGCGGGTCTTCCTCGGCCCGCCAGCAGAACGGGTAGTCGTGAACGTACTGCTCCTGGTGGAACAGCATGCCCTGGCGCTTCAGTTGGCGGATGATGTCGCGGTCGCAGTCCTTGACCCAGCGGCCTTGGTATTCGGGCGTTTCGGCGGTGAACGTGCCGTCGGGGGCCACGGAGCAGAGCAGTTCCGGGCCTTCGCCGTCAGCAAACCGGCGACCTGCTCGGCCTGAAGCAAGTCGAAGTCGACCTCGCCGAACGCCGGGGCCTGGTGCACAATGCCCGGTGCCCGTGTCGATCGTGACGAAATCGGCGCCGACAGCACCCGCCAGCCACACGTAGTCTGTCGGCCGCCGTCTCTTCGAAGTCGTGCCCACGGCAGTCGCCGCATCTCGTCTGATGCCTGATAGTAGTAATCGAACGGCGGCAGGTAGCGCAGGCCGATAAGCTCGTCGGCCGGGCAGCGTCGGCTTCGACGGTGAACTTCTTCCCGACCTTCGCCGAGCAACGCGCCTCGACCAGCGCCGAAGCGACGATCAGCTTTCGCTTCTGGCCTTCAACCGCGACCACCGAGTATTCCAAGTCGGGCTTGACGGCCGCGAACTGGTTGCTCGGCAGCGTCCAGGGAGTGGTGGTCCAGACCAACAGATCAGCGTCGCACAGGCCCTCACCCTGACGCTGTCCCAGAGGGAGCTGGGGACCGAGCGGGAACCGCACGTAGACGCTCGGATCGGCCACTTCGCGGTAGCCTTGTCCCACTTCGCCGGAGCTCGAGCGCCGTGCCGCCTTGGGCCCACCACCAGACGATCTTGTGTCCCTGGTAGAGCAGGCCGCGGTCGAACAGGCTCTTCAGCGCCCACCAGACGCTCTCCACGTAGCTCTGGTGGAACGTGACGTAGGCCTCGTCCAGATGAATCCAGAAGCCCAGCCGCTCGGTCAGTTGCTCCCACTGCTGGGTGTAGCGGAACACGCTCTCGACGCACTTGCGGATGAACGGCTCGACGCCAAAGGCCTCGATCTCTTCCTTCGAGTGGATGCCCAACTCCTTGCAGACCTCGACCTCGACGGGCAGGCCGTGGGTATCCCAGCCGGCCTTTCGCTGGCAGAGGTATCCACGCATCGTCTTGTAGCGGGGGAAAAGGTCCTTGATGGCCCGGGTCAGGCAGTGGCCCGGATGGGGCAGGCCGTTGGCCGTCGGCGGACCTTCGTAGAAGATGAAAGCCGGGGCCCCGCTCGGGCCGCCAGCGACTTCTCGTAGATTCCTGCCCGCTTCCAGAAGCTGGGAGACTGCCTCTTCGAGCTTGGGGAAGGAAACGGAGCTTTCGACGGGCTTGAAACATGAGTATCTTCGCCGCAGGGCCGAAGCGAAACTGCCAATTTTAGCACGTTGGCAAGGAGGGTTTCAATCCGGAGCGTGCCCATCCACGCCGAAACCGTCAATCTTAGCACTCGTGGCGGCCGGGAAGCAAGGTGTTGCGGGCAGAGCGCCTTATCGAGCATAATACAGTTGGACGCTCCTCTCGTTAACCTCGTTGCCGTATCGCGATCTCTATGGCAGATGAAATCGCTGTCGATTCGTTCCTGGACCTCCTCGGCCAGAGCGAACTGGTGTCCGACGCCCAGTTGCTGGCGCTGACGGCCGAGTTCCTCGGCGAAGGCACGAGGCCGGCAAGCGCCCATGAACTGGCCGACGAACTGGTCAAGCGGGAAATCTTGACCACCTGGCAGGCGGACAAGCTGCTGCAGAGGCAAGCATCGCGGCTTCCGGCTCGGACCCTACCGCATCCTCAGACCCCTGGGCCAGGGGGGCATGAGCAAGGTGTTCCTGGCCGAGCACGAGATGATGCGCCGCTGCTCGGCGATCAAGGTTCTGCCCGCAAGTATCAGGAAGATGCGGACCTGTTGAATCGCTTCCATCTGGAAGCGCGGGCCGTGGCGGCCTTGGATCATCCGAACATCGTTCGGGCCTACGACTTCAACAAAGACGACCGGCACTGGGAAAGAGATTCACTATCTGGTGATGGAGTACGTCGAAGGCTCGACCTGCGGCGGATGGTCGAGGAGCAGGGGCCGTTGGATTGCCGCAAGGCGGCGGATTTCATCTGCCAGGCGGCCGACGGACTTGCCCATGCCCACGCGGCCGGCTTCGTCCACCGCGACATCAAGCCGGCGAACCTGCTGGTCGATCCCCACGGGGTCTTGAAGATCCTCGACTTGGGGTTGGCGACGTTCGACCTTCGAGGCGGAACAGAGCTGGTCCGCGGAAGGCGCGCAAGCGGCGGTCGGCACGGCCGATTACGTCGCCCCCGAGCAGGTGACCGACAGCCGCAACGTCAACGGCCGCGCCGACATCTACAGCCTTGGGCTGACGTTCTATTACCTGTTGACCGGGCGCCGGCCTTTCTCGAAGCCGACGATCATGGAAGTGCTGATGGCGCACCGGAACGAAGAAGCCCGAGCCGATCGGCAAGCTTCGTCCCGACGTGCCGCTGGACCTGGAGGCGATCATCGACAAGATGATCGCCAAGTCGCCCTCCAGCGTTACCAAACGGCCAAGGAAGTGGCCGAGAAGCTGCGCGACCTGGATTCGCGAGGCGGGCAGCGGCCGCGGCTTCTCCCGCATGTCGGCCCTGATGGCCGAGGCCCTTCGCGCCAAGCAACATGCCGGCCAGGAAGCATCGCGGCCCAAATCGGAGGCCGTGGATGAGCCGGAGTTGAAACTGGTTTCCCTGGACGATGAACCGGCCCACTCGCGCAGCACGCCGGGCAGCAAAAGCGGCGGAAGCGGCAAGCTCGACACCTCCAAGGCGGCTTCGGCCGAAGCCAAAGAGAAAGCCGGCCAGCCCAATCGCAAGTCGCCGGCCGCCGGCACGAAGATGGCCGACCCGGCGGACGACATCGTCCTGCCGACGATCCGTGCCGATTTGCGGTCGGCAAAACTTCCCGAGGCGCTGATGACCGAGCCCCTGCCGCCCGAAACCGGCGACAGGTGCGAGCCCTCTGGCCGTATTGTCCTCGCCGCAGCCAGCGGAGAAAAAGAAGCCTGCGGCGGCCGCGCTCTCGACATCGCCCTGGCTGATCATCGGTTTGGCCGGAGCGGCGCTCGTGGTGGTGACCGTGGTCCTGTTGGTTCTGTTTGTGCCTTGGTCAGACTCGACTCCGAGCAGCCACGACGCGCGATCGATTGATACGGCTCCGATGCCGCCGCTGGGGCCCCAAGGGCAGCCTCCCAAACCGCCCGAGCCACCGCAACCGGAGACGCCGAAACCCGATAAAAAGCCGCCGGCGAAGTCGCCGGACAAAACGGCGAAGGCATCGGCCGAAAAGGTCCCGAAGCCCGCCGAGCCCAAGGAGCAGGCGGACACGTCCAAGGAGACTTCGACTTCGGCGGCGGCCACTTCGCAGACTTCGTCCGAGAGTACAGCGAAGACTCCGCCGCCGTCTCCATCACCGTCAACCGAAAAGCCCAAACCCAAAAAAGCCGAGCCCCCGCAGCTAACGCCGGAAGAAAAGGCCAACTTGATGGGCGGCATGAGCACCATTTCGTTTGACTCGGCGGGGTCGATAAGAACCTGACCGATTTGGTTAAGAAGCAGGCGCAGGCGACCGCGCAGAACTTGAAATTGACGCCGCCGGAGAAGGACAAAGAAAAAGAATCCCCGGTGATGACGATCGACTTGAAGCCGAACACCGAGGCCGGCGCCGGGTTTGCTGATGTCGGCCGAGTTGAAGATCCCCGGCCCGGACGGCAAGCCCGTCTCGGTATGGAAGTACAGCGATCTGTTAGTTAAAAACGATCCAAGTAAGATGGTGGCGAGCCCGGCGCTGCGAGCGATCTGGTCCGGGGTGTCCACGCGTTCTTCAACCACTTTGCGGACGACGTTCGCCAGGCCCGGATCAAGAGCGGGGGAACGTAATCCGCCCCGCCGGTCAGCCTTCTTCCTGGGCCAGCACGCCCAAGACGATCTTCCGCAGCTTGGGCTCGGCTTCGGCGGCCGTGGCCAGGATTTCCTCGATGTTCGCCGGCTTCAGCGAATCGGGGAAACAGAGGTCCGTGACGATCGACAGCCCGAGCACGCGCATGCCGGCGTGAACGGCCGCAATCACCTCCGGCACGGTCAACATGCCGACCACGTCGGCTCCGATGGTGCGGAGAAAGCGGTATTCCGCCCGGGTTTCCAGGTTCGGCCCCGTCACGCCCGCGTAGACGCCCCGCTGGGCGACGAAGTTCTCGCGCCGTGCCACTTCCAGCCCCGGCGGACCAGCACCGGATCGTAGGGGCGGCTCATGTCGGGAAAGCGAGGCCCCAGTTGGTCGTCGTTGACCCCGATCAACGGATTGCCGTTCATCAGGTTGATGTGGTCGTCGATCACCACGATGTCGCCCAGCGAATAGAGCGGGTTCATGCCGCCGCAGGCGTTCGAGACGATCAGCAATTCGGCCCCCAGTGCCCGCATCACCCGAACCGGGAAAGTGATTTGACGCTGCGAGTAGCCTTCATAGGCGTGGAACCGGCCTTCCATCGCCAGCACCGGAACGCCCTGCAACACGCCGCAAACCAGATGGCCGGCGTGGCCGATCGAGGTGGACTGCGGGAAGTGAGGGATCAAGGCGTAATCGAGCGTCGCCTCGGTCTGGATTTGGCCTGCAAGGCTGCCCAGGCCGGTGCCCAGGATGATTCCCGCATAGGGCCTGCCTCCCCAGCGGGCCTGAATCACGTCGGTGGCCTCGGCAATCTGCGTGGCTAGCTCGTGCATGGGCATGTCCCCGGCATTGAGGCCGGCGTGAAACGTGCTGACTTGACGGAACACTGCGAAAAGATTCGATCTCGCCGTCTGCCACGGCTCCGCGGCAGCAGCGCCGGCCGCAACGGCCACGCACGGCCCGGTTTGTCGCCGAACAGCGGCACACCGCCGTGAGAAATACGCGTCAGGATTATTCGTCCTCTTCGGGTTCTTCCTCCTCGAACTCGCCTTCTCCTGCCTCCTCGTCTTCCTCTTCGTCGAGATCTTCCTCGAAATCGTCGTCGAAATCGTCGTCGAAGTCCTCCTCGAAATCGTCGTCGAAATCGTCGTCGAAGTCGTCGTCGTCAAAATCGTCGTCTTCGTCTTCGGGGACCTCGGCAACACACGTGCCGGGCGGCAGCGCCGCACTCTTGTGCACCGAAGCAAAATCGGGGTCCGTCAAAGGCCATCGCAGGGGTTCAATTTCCCGCAGCATGTTCTGGTCCTTGCTCGATTGTGGGGTGGGTGCTCGCCTTTGCCGACCGCCCGGAACACAGCACCGATCTGTCCGGGCCAAACGCGAAGCGCCAAATTGTGGACCACAGGAAACGACCTGTCAACCGCCGATGCCCCGTCGGCGCCGAAAGCCTCACAACGTCCAACCTCGGCCCCCCCGTCAAGGTGGCTTTCCTTCGAAAATGGGGACCGGCTCCGTTGCCTCGATCAAGCTTCGTTCCGCATCAAGCCCCATCCCCTGCGTTTCCGTTTTCGATCGCCTCGCGGAGCGCCCGGCGGGCGATCTGCGCGATGACCACGGCCACCGCGATCATCGCCGCCAGCCCCAAGCCCAAGAGCGATTCCTGAATGAACCCAATCTCGACTTTGCCGCTAGCCAGGTCGGCCAGGCTCTTCGCCGTCCAACCGACGTAGGCAAATGCCAGAGTTTCGGGGAGTCAACCCAGCACGGTGGCAAGAATGTAGCGGCCCAACGATACCTTGGTCAGCCCGAAAACGTAGCTCGTCAGGTTGAAAGGCAAGAGCGAACAAAGCCGGGTCAGCAGAACAACCTTGAATCCTTGATCCGCGATGGCACGGTCGATGGCACGGAATTTCGGATGCGTCGCAAAACGCCGTTCGATCCACGGCCGGAGCACGCCGCGGGCGAGCAGAAATGCCAGCGTGGCGCCCAACGTTGCCCCGAACAAGGCGGCAATCGTCCCCCACACGATGCCGAACAGGAAGCCGGCCGCCAACGTGACGACCGACGCCCAAAGACAGAGCAGGCAGACGGCCGCGTCCAGGACGACCAGCAGCACCACTCCCCTGGCGCCCAGCCCGTCGATCCATTCCAGCAGCCGGACCAGATATTGCGGCGTCGGCAGAAAAACCAGGCTGGCGACGATCGCCGCCACCAGCACCATGGCGCCGCCAGCCCGCAAAACGCCAGACCATCTCATGAAGTGCTCCTTCCTGGTGCATTTTCCACCGCCGCCGCCGGATCGGCAAGCCATCCGGGGTGTGGCGAGATTTCTCGGCGTCGCCCTGTTCGCCCTGAAGGGGCGTTGATTCGCCCAGCCCAGGGCAACGCCCTGGGGAATTGAGCCCATTGAACTCATCTTGTCGGCCCAACGGGCCAATCGTTCGTCGAATGATTGGCCCGTTGCGCCGATGAATCGGCGAGATTGCCTCCGTCCCCAGGGCGTTGCCCTTGGGCTGAGTGAACGCCAGGGCCGTTGGCCCTAATAACCATCGCCAAGAAAACTTGCCGGACCCGCGTCCGGGCCTTCCGGCGGTAGCGGTTGCGACGCTTCTTCTCGACGCTCGGTTTGAGCCAACGGCGTAGGCTCGTGCCGGGTTGCGGCAAGTGGCGACAGCCGGCGTGCCGATGCTCAGCCATATGGAATACAAGAAGACCCTGGCATATATCGGCGGAATTCTGTTGGCCACCGGCGGCCCGATTACGCTCTTCTCGGCCAGCGATTTGGCGTCCGGCGCAAAGCGGAGTTGGTTCGGCGGCACGCCGTCGGCAGCCGTTGCCGCGCCGCGGCAAGCCGACGCCGCCTTGCTGCCGCCGACATCCGATCTTGCGGCCGATTCGACAAGTCCTGCTTTGGTGCGCCCGCTGGCGCCGATCGGCGCCCCGGTTGCAACCTGGCCCCCACCCAGCCTGGGAGAAGCTCTGGACTTCAACGTGACGGTTGACTGGGTGATGCGGCGGTGGTCGCGGGTTTCGACCGGCCTGCCGCGCGTGCAGTTGCAAGGCTATCGCGTGCCGCTGATGAGCGGCACCCGTTTGGCCGACGTGGCCGGCTCGCTGACCTACTATTTCAACGCCCGGCAACAGGTGCAGGAAATCACTCTTCACGGCACGACCGGCGACCCCAGCGCGCTGGTGGCCCTCTTGGCCAATCACTATCATTTCGCCCGCCGGCTGACCAACGATCCGGCCGTTGTGCTCTACGAGGCGGTCGATTCGAGCAATCAACCGGCCGGCACGCTGAAGATTCGCTCGGCCCAGGTGATCAAGGCCAGCCAGCCCTACAACCGCTTCGAAGTTGACCTGGCCATGGACCGCCCGGAGTAAGACGTTCACGGGGACTGTCCCGATTTTTGCGGCGAAGTCCGCAAAAATGGGACTGTCCCCTTCGGCCGCTCCTGTGACCGGCAGTCGATCTCTTCGCCTTCCCGGGTGCGGAAAGGATTGCCGGGAATTTTGGCCTTCCAGCACCTTGGGTCAACCGACCAGGGATCGGAGGAGACGATCCGCGAGCACATGAAACACCCCGTCCTGCAAGCCGAGAAATGCTCGCAGCTTCGGCACGGCTCGACCACGCTCTCCTGTGCAACGGCGAGCAGCTGTTCAGGCAGATCGGAACACCAAATCTCATTCAGGCTGGCGGCGCGAACGTTCCCCAGCACGAAGCCCGGTTCGCTTCCCAAAGCCTCGCACAAGACTACGTCGCCGTTGGGGAGGATTGTCAGCTTGGATTTGATGCCGCCACAACGAACCATGTCGCCTGGTCCGCGCCATTGCAAATCGCCCACGGGAGGGCCGCCAACGACCGGGCGATTGCCGAACCGCGCGATGCGCTGCTCGGCGATCTCATGAGCCGTGCGGAACTGCGCCGGCGACGGAGACAATTCGACGCCGCCTCGTGCGCGATGGGTCAGTTGAAACCGGGCCAAATGAACAAAATCGACGTCGCAGTCACGGCACAGGTCGAGGATCTCCCCGACCGTGCCGATATTGAAGCATGTAAGCACGACTTTGGCGCGGATGTAGAAGCCGCATTGCTTTAATTTGCGCATTGCCCGGACCACTTTGGGCAGATCGCCCGCCCGGCCTGTCATGCGATCGTAAAGGTCATCCGAGGCGGCGGGAAGGCTAAGATGGATGTGATCCGCGCCCATACCGGCGAGTTGTTCAATCACCGCATCCGTCAGAAGAGCGCCGTTGGTCGAAATGGTGGGATACATGCCGCGGTTGGTTGCCCGCTCGACCAGAGACAGGAATCCGGGATAGACCAGCGGCTCGCCGCCCGAGAAGAGCACCGTGGCAACGCCGAACTCACCCCCTTCGTCGATGACCCGCAGCCACTCGGCCGGCTGCAATTCGTCCGCCAAGCGTGCCTGCGAGCTGTTGCAACAGTAATCGCAGACGTGATTGCAGGCGAACGTAAGGGCCAAGACAAGCTCCGAGGGCTTTTCTTGGCGGAAGAAAGGAGGACGGTAACCGATGGAAAGCGGCTGGAGAAACGAGAGCGGATCGTATCGTCCCGCAAGCGAAGAAGGGGTCGGGAGGAACTCAAGGCATGGGGCAAACTCCGTAAGCGCTTGACCGACGTAATCCTTGGAAGCGGCGGCGGCCGTTCGGAAGACGCCGGCGTGAATGTGCGCGAGCGTCGTGACATCGTACCGGCCGACACACAGGGCCAGCAGCACCGATGCCTCGGTAGAGGCGCGAGCCGTGAACTCATCGCGGGCATTCACCACCAAATTGAACTCCGACAACCGCTTGATACGGACCTGGCGCTTGAGAACGGGGTAAACGTCAGTGAAATCGTGGACCATGATCATGTTTCCTCGTCGGAATGCGCGGATAGGTAGGGGTTCGCCTGGTAATGGGCCTTCCAACAACGGGGATCTGCGGCAAACGGATTGTCGCTCACCAGCAGTGCCGCAGCGTAGCAGCCGGTGCGGCATTCCTTGAAGTGCTCGCAACTCCGGCACGGCTCGTTGACGAGTTCCGGAGGCGGATTGCAGATCCGATCGGCGCGGTCGGATCGCCAGATCTCGGCCAGATGCTCTCGTCGCACGTTGCCAGCCGTCATCTCGGGGAAATCGATCAGCTTCTCGCAGGCACTCACGTCGCCGTTCGGCAGGATGTTGACGCTGGTCCGCAGTGCGCCGCAACTAATGATGTTCTCCTTGCCGACCCAAATGCGCGGCCCATTCACAACCTGGAGTTCCAGGCGGCGACCAATTTCCTCTTGTTTGCGCGCGACCATGGCGGCGATCTCGCCTTCTTGTTGGGGCGAAAGGAAGAGCTGCGAATTCCCCCTGCCCGCGTTGCTCACGTCGAAGCGGTCCAGGAGCAGGCGTTTCACGCCCAAGCTGTGGCAGAGGTCGATCAGCGGTTCCGCATCCTGCCGATTCATGGGCGTCACCACCGCTTTCACGTAAACGTCGAAGTCTGCCGCGACCAGGTCCCGTATCGCCGCGACGACTTGTGGGAACGTGCCGCGCGTCGCCGACATGCGGTCATGCACCTCGGGACTCGCCGCGTCGAGGCTGATCTGAATCGCTGACAGGCCGCCATCAACCAGCCTGGCGATCCCCGGTCCGTCTAGCAGGCTGCCGTTCGTACAAACGTACGGTGTCATGCCGTAACCAATGACTTTTCGGAGGATTTCCAGAAAGCCAGGGTGAAGGAGAGGCTCGCCGCCGCTCAGCGTGCACTTGACCACGTCGAGTTCCCGCAGATGATCCACGACCGCCAGCCACTCGACGGCGTCCAACTCGCCCGCTCCGGCCCGCGCCGAGCTGTTGAAGCAGTAGGGGCAGCGGAAATTGCACGCATGGGTCAGGACCAAGGTCGCCTGGGCCGGCGATTCGAGGCGACCCCGGCTGACCAAAGACGACGGCTGACAATCGTAGAGAAAACTCGCGGGAGCGTAGCGGGAATCATGGCGGCGCGATTCCGGTTGCCAGACGAGGTATTTTCCGAACTTGTCGAAAACCTCATCGACCTGCGCCGCGACGTCTTCCTGTTTTTGTCTAAGGGTGCCGGCGAAGATGTACTTGAGCGTCAACACGTCATAGGCGCCGTTGCACAACGACAGCAGGAACGCCTGCAGTGGCGTAGCGGGAGTGCCATTGTCGGCGACCGCATCAATCACGAAACAGAGAGACTCATAGCGCTTGATCCTGACAGAATTCTTCAGTAAAGGAAACGTTTCTTTCGACATACTCACACCTCACCAACGGATTGGGAGCACGCAGCCGAACATCGCTCGGGACGGAACGCAACGCCTCTGTCTTGGTCCCCACACCATTTATCGCCCCCCGATGGCAGCCGCCGAAGCCGCGCGAAAGTGAGCCGATTGGCTTCCTACGCACTTGCGCAGCCCACGCGACAGGCGGCATTTGCCGGACCGACGATCGCCGCGAGACTGTCCGCTCAAACGCCCGAGGGCAATTGGATACAAGTGTTCGCACAGGGCGGAAGCGGCGAAATCAACGTGCATGATGCGCAGCAACTCTGAAGCTCGCCGATCGCGTTCTTCACGGCCTCGGAATGCAGGCCCTTGAGGCTTTCGACCTGATCGGCTGCGTCGCCCTTCTGCACCAACGCATCGATCTCGAAGTTCTGGTCGTCTTGTTGAGACATGGTCCGCTGTTCCCCTTCTTGGTCGTTTGGCGATTCAGGAAACAAGAGTCACGCTGGTCACCGTAGAACGCAGGCGAGCCGCCGTTCTCCGCCTGCGGTAAGCCTTCGAGATCGACCGGCGCCCGCAAGCCGGTGCCGGTCCGGAGAATCGATCACCTACATCAAAGGCGACACCGCGATACAGGCGTCCATACAGGGCGCAATCGACGAAACCAACGTGCATGTTCCGCAGCAGCTCTGAAGCTCGCCGATCGCGTTCTTCACGGCCTCGGGATGCTGGCCCTTGAGGCCTTCGACCTTGTCGGCCGCGTCGCGCAGCTTCTTCACCAACGCATCGATCTCGGAGTTCTGTTCGCTCAACGACATGGTTTGCTACTCCAGTTCTAGGTTTGTGGAAGTGATGTACCCGATTGCGGTCGTCTCGTCCCCGGTCCGGATGTCAACCTCCTTTCGAAGACCGGGATGAAGGGATGCGGTATCATTGACACGCTGAGAATTTCTTGACTTCCTCCACAGCGCGGCGAGCATACACCAGGCCCGCACCTTGGAAATGGTGATCCCTTCCCAAGTCTTGGCAAGAAGACAGAAGTATCTCCTTGACTTTCCTCGGGTTTCCAATGAGGCCAGGACACGCCGACAATAACAGCGCCGCCGCTCCGGAAACGTGTGGGGTGGCTTGGCTCGTACCGCTAAGGGTCTGGTATTGGTTGCCGGGGACGCAGGAGCGGACCTTTTCGCCGGGAGCCACCAGATCGGGCTTGCACCGGCCGTCGCCCGTCGGCCCTTTTGAGGAAAACGGCGAAATGCCGTAGCGCCGCGGCTCCTCTTTATGGGTGGAGCCGACCGTGATGGCCAGATCGGCGTTGCCCGGGTCGATAATGCCCATGGTGATGAAACCGGCGAAAATCTCGGGACCATTCTTGCCCGGTGTCAGAAATGCTTGGGCTCCGTAATTGCCGGCGGCCACACACACCACCACCCCAGATTCTGCGAGGCGGTTGGCCTCTTCGCATACCGGACTGAAGCCGCATTGAAATTGTTTGAGGTTCTCTTCGTTGCTGACTCCCAGGCTTATATTGGCACCATGAATGACGATCTTGCCAGCTTCTTGGTTCAACTTGCGGATGCGATCCAGTGCCAGAATCGTCAAGCTGATGTCAAAGGTCGCCGCGCCGGCAACCTTGAAATCGTAGAGTTTGCACTCCGGCGCAACGCCGAAAAAATCTCGCTCCTCGCAGTGCCCGGCAATAATGCCTGCCACGTGCGTGCCGTGGCCGCCGGGCCCCGGCTCGCTCGTCAGATTGATCTGGTCGATTACGGTATCGCGCAGCGCTTCATGCGTGGAATCGATGCCGCTGTCCAGCACGGCCCAGACGATGCCCGACCCCCTGATGCCGAAATCCTCCCAGACCGCGCGGGCTCCGATCGTCCGCGCGGAACTCTGCATCATCAGTTGCACTTCCTTGTTCGGCCAGATCTTCCGTACTTCAGGATGCTCGCTCAGCGTGCTAATCTGCTGGGGCGTGAGCGTAGCGAAGACAAAGTGTTCGGAGCTTTGAACCGAATTTGGATCGATCTCTGGCTGGAGGCGAAGCAGCCTCTCCACCTCGGCAGCCGTGTGCTTCTCTGCCGCCGAGATGATGACCCTGATCTGTCCGACGCCTCTATCCATCTGCTGCTGGACTTCAGGCACGATGCGAAGATCGGGAAAAGCGACCATGTGTAGCCCCATTGCAATAGCCGCACCATTTCACGGGAGAGTTACCTATCTAGCCGCAATAGGGACCCCGCACGGGCAGACAGGCAGTACAGAATATCGTTGGCTCGCCGGATGTTGTCAACACCCCCCGAAGCAATCTGCGGATTCCCCACCAGCGGCCAGCAACGCAAGCTATTGCGGGATAATTACTTACGCCACGCGCCAAGTACCGACTGCGGTAGGCGATTCGCCCAATACCCCCTGAAGCAGTCAAGCTATGGTCGGGGTCCTTGCCTAGCGGCGTGTTTTTCGGCATTAAATCCATAGCCTTCGCAGCCTTTCTGCCTTGTACGTTTGTGTTCTCAAGAAACCTTGTATTTCTTGAAAACACTGTTCATGCTGAGAGGGTTGCGGTAGAAGACCATCAGAGTGAAGGACACGAGTATGTTTCGGCCAACTCGAAAGACTGCCGAGCAACTGGCGTTTCTCCAGCAGAGTTCGCCAGCGAATTTAACGAATCTCGATTACCTTGGGGCCGTCGAGAAGGCGTCGCTGCTCTCCGGCACGCCAGCCGGTGGAGGGCGCAGTGTCCCTGTGTTCCGGCCAGACTCCCACTCCACGTATGTCGCAGATCCTCGAACTCCTGTTGACATCGGGCACGTGCAGATTGCGCTCGGCGAAGAGATTCGTCGCACATTGACCAGCTTGAGATTGTGGCAGGGAACAATCAAGCCGGACAGCAAGATGAGGGTTATGTCCAAGGATCGGAGATTTCAACCGGAATTGGCGAGCGAGCTTTGCCTGCGGCTACGTATCACCGATCAAGCTCCCCAGGCAGCTTCGGCCCTCGAACAGCTTAGTGAGGAGTTTTATCGATGGGTCACCAGCAACCCGGACGAGAGCAAGGCCGACGGTTTGGAAGCAGGATCGCAGGGTGAAATCGATCTCGTCTGTCCACCGATAAAACCTGTCCTCCCGCCACTGCCGAAGTAAGCACAGGCTTCAGACGTGAGGAAACTTCAATGGTTACTTTCAGGATTCTGCACGCATCGGACCTGCATATCTACCGCCGGCAAAAGACCTTTGGCTTACCCGATTGCCTTGATGCATTGATTGCAGGCCAGCTGAGTTGGTCGGACTTGTTAGAGAATGGAGACCTTGTTTCGAGCTACGAGGGTAATCTGACAGAAGCATTGGCCAATTTTGCATACGTCAATCGCGACGGCCTAGATGCTATCGTAGTCTCCGGAGATATCGCTACTACTGGGGAAGTCGAAGACCTAACGATCGCTCGGGATTTCTTAACCGCGACTCCCGCCAGCGGCTATCACACTGCGGACGGCAAGGCGACGCTCAAGGCAGGCGGGATACCGGTCGCGCTGGTCCCGGGAAACCATGATCGTTTCGGCCCCTTGGAATTCGTTTTCCGGCCCGGCAATACCACTTTCGACGCTGTTTTCCGAGATGGCGGCTACTGGACGGCGGGACAGTCGGCTCAGGTTCTCTGGGTTGGCCAGAGAGACAAGGCCACCGCGGTTCTGATTGCCGCCGATTTCACGCTGCCCCCTAGTGATGAAGGTTGCGCGAAATGGGGCCGTTTCGGTCAGGGCGACGTCACCCTCCCCACCCTAACGAGGCTCGTCGAACTGACAACCCAGGTTCGGACCCGCTACCCTGGCTGCGTCGTTTTGTGGATGGTCCATTTCGATCCGGAAGCCCGGGACCCCAACCTAACGCTTTGTCATTCCGACCTCCTGAAGACTACTGTTACATCACAGGCCCCCGCGGCGATTCTCTGCGGTCATACCCATTTGGTGCCCGTGGCCAAGGACCTTGGCAGTACCCAAGTCCTCGTATCCGGAACGACAGCTCAATTCTATGCGCCGCACGGCAATTATCTCCAGATTGTCGAAATCAATGTCGAGCCCAATTTGCCTCCTGCCATCACCTACGTGCCGTACCGGTACGATTCTGGAGCTGGGTTCATCAGAGTGTGATCCAACCACGCTAGGTGTGACGCCTCAACGACGAACCTCGCCGGATCGATGGCTGCCGCAATGGGACGGTATCGCCATCGGCGTCCGTCACCCAGCATCGAAGGCGCCCTTCTGGTCCGAATCTAACACCGTGGCCCACGGCTTCATCGACACCGACATGACTGTCGTGCCATGAAACCTACGCTGAGAGACTGCGGGCGGCATTGACTCGTCGTGAGCCAGCGATTCGGGATTTCTACGACAAGGCATGAGTAGCGTCGTGAAGTGGCGCGGTGGGGTAGGCTTCGGCATCATTCCGTGTCGGGGTTTACTGCCCACTGACCACCGACCACTGGCCACTAGCCACGGGAGTGGCTCCCTTTCCAGCTCCCGCCCTATCTCTCCCTCCCGGCGGACGAGCGGACGTGGATTCCAGTTCCTCGGCCACTGGATAGGGGCGAGAGGAGAGAGGAGTGGGGAGAGGGGCCGGCGCCTGTCTGAAAATTGGTCACTGGCCACTGGCCACTAGCCACCCGCCACTGTCGAATACCCTTCATCCTTCGCCCCCAACCCCCAACCCTGCCCCAAGACCCAAGACCCAAAACCAAAGACCCAAAACCCCCGACCACTGTACCAGGTCTAACATCCACGAAGGGGAGGCCGGATGAAAGGAAGATGGTGGAAAGGAAAATGCAAAAAGGGCACGTTTTCAGCACGTTTTGTCACATTTTCAGTGCGTTCGGTCACACTTTCAGCACGTTCTGTCACGTTTACAGCGCCAATTCGCCATGGTTTTCGACCCTGGATCTCCACTGGCGATGTTCGCCTTCCAGCGTAACCTACAACGCCGTAAGGACTTCGGACGATCCGCATCGCCAGAAGTTGATCGAAATGTGAATCGGGTTTTGCCCAAAACAATAGGGAAAATTCGGAAAAGTTAAGATGCGCCGACCGCGCGTGGAACGGCCGTCCTGCATTCCGTATAGGCCGTCGGCAATCAGCTCTCGACTTTTACGCCGCCCCATCGCCCTTCGGCTTGGGCTTCGCTTCGGCGGTGGGCGGCTCGAACTCGAACTCTCGCCACACCATGGGGCGACGCAGGAAGGGCTCGATCCGCAGCACGACTTCGCCGTTCTGGAAGATGCGGACCGTGCCGTTGCTCTGGCTCACGGTGACCGCCACGGCGTTGGTGGCCCGGCTGATGGCCGCGGCGGCCCAATGCCGGGCGCCCAGCCCCTTCGAAAGCGTCACGTCGGCCGCCGAGCAGTCGAGGTAACGGCAGGAGGCTTCCACCACGCCATCGGAAGAGACGATGATGGCGCCGTCCATCTGGGCGATTTCCTTGATGCCCTCGCGGACGCGGAGGTCGTCCAGATTGCGCTCCTTGCGGCTATAGCCCCGCACCGGATCGAAACCGGCCGGCCGGCTCGAAGCCAGCACCTTGCGCGAATCACCCACCACGAACAGCGTGCCCACGGGCTTGCCTTCACGGCCTTCGCGGCCGATTTCCACGGCCAGATCGACAACGATCTTCAGCGTGTCCAAGGGCACGCGGGTTTCCAACTGCCGCAAGTCGCGCCCGGTGAGCCGATTCAGGTGCTCATCCAGATTGATTACGCTCAGCGAATCGATCGTGTCGGCATCGAAGCCGCTGTACAGAGCGACCACGCTCGAGCCGGGGGTGAGGATGTCGTCGGCCACCGCCTCAAGCACCGACTGGGTAAGCCGCTCATAGATCGGGCTGTCGGGCATGTCGAGGCGGACCGTTTCCAGCCCCGCCTCTTTGGCCCCGGCCAGGTCCTCGGCCGTGTTCGCGGCCACCACGATCTTGCCCTTGCCGGCCGGCCCTTTCAGCCGCGACCATTCGGTCGGGCCTTCGAGCAGCAAGAGAATGGCCTCGGCCTCGGCAGTTTCGGTCATCTGCCGGGCCACCGTCAGGAGCCTCCTGAACTGCTCGGTGAAACGTATCGGCTGCACGGGTTCGTCGCCTCCCCAAGGGGCCCGCTCGCGCAAGGACGACCCGGCCAGCAGGCCGCCCGCCTGCGGATCGCAGATCCGTAGATGGCACGGCGCAATCCGCACGGGCCTTATACTACGGCTTTTCACGTTTTGTGGCAACGGCAACGCAGACATGATTCCCGGTGTCGATCAGGGCACGGTTGGTCAGAACAGGCGGCGGAGACGATCCGTCAGCGACGGCGGCGATTCGTGCAGTTCGCCTTTGACGTACTGCTGGCAGCGGCGCACGTCGTGGCCCAGGTCTTTGCCGGTGACCTGTTCGAGCGACAAGACGGCCCGGTACTGCATAGCGGGGTCAACATCGTTGAGGGCCTCGCCCAAGGCGGGCACGGCCGCCGGGCTCTTGGTCGCGCCCAGGGCCCTGGCCGCAGCCAGACGCACATCGGCATCCACGTCGGTCTTTAGTATGCCGGAGAGGAGTTTCACCGCCTCGGCGTCGCCCGGCTTGCCCCACGCCTCACAAGCCACCTCGCGAACATGGATATCAGAGTCGGCTAGCCCCGCTTCAGGATTTCCTGGGCGTCAGGGCTCGGATAGTGGCCCAAAGCACGAAGAATCTCCACGCGAATGAGCGGATCCTTCTCCACACGGATCGCGGCTACCAACTCCCGCGAAACCCGTTGCCGCTCCTCAGGGCTCGCCGTGGCAGCCTTCTCCGAAAGCTTCCGCAGCTCGGCGATTCGCTCGCCGGGAGTGACTACGCCGGGCAGCGTGTCGGAAATCGCCCCTTGGAACGGGACCCAAGTGGGCAGGATGTCCATCTCCGGACAGCCGGCCGCCGACAGGACCGCCAGACCGCAGAACAACAGGAGAATCCGACGTCTGCTAGCACCGATCATGCGTGAAATCCGCTGGATTCTAAGGCCGGACAACGAAAACTGTCCGCGGGAAGAGAGGTTCGGACTATAACATCGGCTTTTGAATCCGCCAAGACGAATCAAGGCCCAATTTGCGTTAAGAAAGGGCGTTTAGGTGGACTGGCTGAGCGAATGTCGCTGGAAGCTGCGAAGTGTACCGCTGCTTGACGCAAGCCGAGCAGCACCTTTCGGTTGCAGCCATCGCTGCTCCGGCGGAACCCTGGCCCACTTGTGTCGGCCGGATGGTCCTCGTCACCCCCTCCGCGGCAGTAGTCTTCGCATCGCCCTTCGCTTGCGAACTTCCCCTGCGGCGTCGGTGCTGGCAGAATACAAGATGCACGCTCTGGACCGATAACTTGCCTGCTTATGAGGACGCCCCCTTTGGCGACAATTCCGGAAGCTTTGTCCATCGCGTTGCGGCATCACCAGGCAGGCCAGTTGCACGAGGCCGAGCAGATCTATCGGCAAATCCTTCAAGCCGATCCTCAACATCCCGACGCCCTGCACCTGCTGGGCGTGGTGGCCAACCAGTCGGGCCACCCGGCCGCGGCCGTCGAGCTGATCCGCGAAGCCATCGCGGGCAATCCCCAGGCCGTCCCCTTTCACAACAATCTCGGAATGGCCTACCGCGCCCTGGGCAAACTGGACGAGGCGACCGCCTGTTACCGAGAAGCGCTGCGGCAGAAGCCCGATTACGTCGAGGCGATGTACAACCTGGCCATTGCCTTGAAAGACCGCGGGCAGCTCAACGAAGCGATCGCCACGCTCCGCAAGGCGATTCAGATCCGCCCTGATTTCGTCGATGCCCACAACAGCCTGGGCGTTGCCCTGAAAGAGGCCGGCCAGCTCGACGAGGCCGCAGCGTGCTATCGGCGGGCGTTGGCGCTCTCGCCCAACTTCGCCGAATTGCACTACAACCTGGGCGGAGTTCTCAACGAGGCCGGCAAACCGGAGGAAGCCGTCGCCTGCTACCAACAGGCCCTACGGCTGAAGCCCGATTATGCCGAGGCCCATTGCAATCTTGGGCTCGTACTGGCGCACCAGCGGAAGTTCGACGCCGCGGCAGCCTCCTATCGGCAAGCGCTCCGGCTGCGGCCCGACTTCGCCGAGGCCTGCAATAATCTGGGCGCGGCGCTGTTCAACCAGGGAAATTTTGCCGACGCGGCAGCCTGTTATCGGCGGGCCATCCGGTTGAACCCCTCGCTGGCCGGTGTCTATTGCAGCTTGGGCGACGCCTTGCGATACACGGGCGGACTCGTCGAAGCGGTCGAATGTTTCCGAAAAGACCTCGAACTGCGGCCGGACCGCGGCGAAACGTACAACCTGCTGGGCAATGCCTTGAAGGAACAAGGCCGGCTCGATGACGCCCTGGCCGCCTATCGCCAGGCCATGGCCCTTCAGCCCGACCTGCGCAATGCCCAGAGCAATCTTCTGCTGGCTTCGCACTATCAGCCGGGCACGTCGTCGGCCGAACTCATGCGTCTTCACCGCGATTGGGACGATCGCCATGCGGCGCCGCTGCAAAGTGCGTGGCGGCCGTTTCCGAACTCGCGCGATCCCGAACGCCGGCTGCGATTGGCTTTCCTATCGGCCGATTTCGGCTTCCATCCGGTCGGCTACTTCCTGGTCCGCACCCTCGAAAACCTGGACCATGAGCAATGCGACGTCATTTGCTACTCGGATCGAGCCGTGGTGGACCATCTCACCGAGCGATTTCGGACCGCAGCGACGACGTGGCGGGAGGTGTCGCAAATGCCCGACGAGGAGGTTGCCGAGCAAATCCGTGCCGACGGCATCGACATCCTCTTCGAACTGGCCGGCCATACCTTCGGCAATCGGCTCTTGGTGTTTGCCCGAAAGCCGGCGCCGCTGCAGATTACCTGGATCGGCTACGAAGGCACCACCGGTTTGCGGGCGGTCGAGTACATTCTGGCCGACCGCCACGTGATTCCGCCGGCTGCCGAAGGGGACTATCCCGAGCGAATCCTGCGCATGCGTGACAGCTACGTCTGCTACGATCCGCCGGCAGATGCTCCGGCGGTCGGGCCGCTGCCGGCGCAAGCAACGGCTATGTGACGCTGGCCAGCTTCAACAACCCGGCCAAGATTACCGTCGAGGTGATCGACCTGTGGAACGAGATACTCCGACGCCTTCCGGGGGCCAGGCTCGTGCTGAAATACCAAGGGCTGGACGACGACCGTACGCAGCAGCAATTGCGGGATCGGTTTGCCGATCGCGGCATGTCGGCCGATCGGATCGAGATGCTTGGCTGGTCGTCCTTTGCCGATCTTCTGGCCGCGTACAATCGAGTGGACATCGCGCTCGACACGTTTCCATTTTCGGGCGGCGCGACCAGTTGCAATGCCCTGTGGATGGGCGTGCCGCTTGTGACCTGGCCCGGCGAAACTTTTGCCAGCCGCCACGGGCTGAGTTATCTCTCCAGCATTGGGCTGACCGAAACGATCGCCGGCAACCGCGAGGACTATATTCGCCTGGCGGTCGGTCTGGCCGAGGATCTCGATCGGCTGGCGGCCCTGCGAGGCCGGTTGCGGCAGCAGGTGAGCCAATCGCCGTTTTGCGACGGCCGCCGCCACGCGGCGAGCCTCTCGCAGGTGCTCCGCACCGTGTGGCGCAATTATCGCACCGGCCATGAAGTATAATGAATGAGCGGGGAAACGCAGTGAAGAATCCCATGAGGCACATGGCGCAATTCATGAAGCCCTCTTCCCGACTCTTGGCGTCTTGGCGCCTTTGCGTGAGGCTCCTTCTTCTGTCTTGGTGCTCTTCGTGCTTTGGTGGTCTTAGTGCCTGCTTCATGCTATGCCACACTTTGGCTGCGCCTGCACTGGCGACTGAGCATGTGACGCTCCGCCAGGACGGCAAGAACGGTGGAGGTATCCGGGCGAGCGCTCGTCACCGGCCAAGACGGCAGCATGCTGTTGGAGGCCCGCGACGGCATGCTTTGGCTGATCCCGCCCGAGGAACAAATCGCGCACACCAGCGACGACAAACCCTTCCGGTCGTACTCGCGCGACGATTTGTCAAAGCGCATTCTGTCGCAATTGCCGCGGGGATTCGATTGCTATTCCACCAAGCACTACATGATCTTCCACAACACGTCGAACGCGTACGCCCAATGGTGCGGCTCGTTGTTCGAGCGGTTGTATAGTTACTTCAACAATTATTGGACTCATAAGGGCTTCGATCTGAGCGAGCCCGAGTTTCCGCTGGTGGCCGTCATCTTTGCCGACAAACGGGAGTTTGCCAAGGCTTCGCAGGCGGAACTGGGCGAGGCGACCAGCTCGATCATCGGGTTCTTCTCGCTGATGTCGAATCGCACAACGATGTACGACTTGACGGGCATTGACGCGATGGGGCGCCCGCGAGGCCACAACAACAAGACGGCCGAAATCAACGAGATTCTCTCCCAGCCCGACGCCGAATGGGACGTTTCGACGATCATCCACGAGGCGACGCACCAGATCGCCTTCAATTGCGGTCTCCACACGCGGCTGAGCGACTGCCCGAAATGGTTTTGCGAAGGGATCGCCATGTTTTTTGAGGCCCCTGACCTGCGCAACTCCAAGGGCTGGAGCCGCATCGGTGACGTGAATCGCCCGCGACTGGAGCAGTTTCAGAAATACCTGGCCGCCCGGCCGGCCAGTTCGCTGGAAACGTTGATCCGCGACGACAAGCGATTCAACGACACGAAGCGGGCGCTCGACGCGTACGCCGAGGCTTGGGCCCTGACCTACTTTCTCCTCCACCAGCATCCGAAGGAATATATCGCCTACCTGTCGATGCTGTCGGCAAAGAAGCCGCTGGTGCAGGACGGCCCCGAGAAGCGACTGCACGAGTTCCAACAGTCGTTCGGCGATCTGAAAACGCTCGATACCGAATTCTTGCGGTACATGGCCAACAAGGTGCGATAGTCAACATCATGGTTACTATCGCGGTCGGCGCAATTGGGTTTGGAATTCTCATACCGTTTGCCGAAAAGCGGAGAGGTCGGCAGAGTTGAAACGGGAACGCAGTTCCTGCCGCCTGCCAGATGCCACCGAGTCGCTGCGGTATCGCAAGTCTCTTCACGCTTGCCGACCGGATCGCCCTCACCCTAGCCCTCTCCCGGCGGGAGAGGGGACTTCGGCACAGGCGGCGCTTGCCCGGCGTTGCGGGGCGGAATCTTCAATTCTACGCCGATCGGCAGCAATTCGGGATTGGTCAGCACGTCGCGGTTGGCGGCGAAAATTTCGCCCCCGCGATCGGCCTCGCCCAAGTAGCGTTCGGCCAGGCTGGCTAGCGAATCGCCGTCGACGATCTTGTGGGTCCGCGGCAGCTCGTCGGCCGGACCGGCGGCGGGCAGCACCATGTCCATCGACATGCCCCAACGCGAACTGGCCGGGTGCTCGACCTGCGGATAGCTGTCGGCCAGCGGAGGAGGCGAATCGGCGTGGTCCCATGGCGTGATGACCGTCGCTGCCCGGCTGTTGCTATCCGTGGCGGCGGGCTTTTTCGCCGCCGACGTGCGCGAGGCGATTGCGGCGGCCCGGCTGCGGATCAGCAGCTCGATCGGGCTGGGAGGCGGGGGCGCGTTGACATGGACCGGTTCGCGGCGGAAGAGCATGGCCGCGCACACGCCCGCCACGAGCACGCACAGCGCCATGGCGGTTTTCACGGCCGGATCCATCATGGCCCGCCGTCTCCCATTGTATAGAGTGGTACATAGAGTGATATCGGGGGCCGCCGCGCCCGCATTGCAGCCAACCTGCGATGGGCTCGTCCGATCGCCGGTTTTCCCGGTATGCTCGTGCCGAGTCTGGCGACGATGCCGAACGGCCGAATGGAGAGATTTTGCCGCTTAGCGGGCTGCGACCCATGCGAGAATAGAAAAAAGCCCACGGACCGAAGTCCATGGGCTTTTGGCGTCGTTTCTGGGCCGTCGCAGGCGACGGTCCCCATTTCCATGATTTGCGGCGTCAGGCTATTCGGACGCCTCGCGCATATCGAGCACTTTCGTGCGGGCACCGAACAGCCCCAGCACGTAATAGATCACGAAGCCGAGAAGCATGGCCGTGACCGGAGGCACCGGCACGTAATTCTGCCATTCCTTCAAAGCTGGCAGGGCGTTTGTGACCCACTGGAACCCCACGACGAGGTTGAACGCGCCGACAGCGAAGCCGACGATCCAGGATATCCATCCGGCCGGGTTGAAACCGGCGCGGGGACCGGACCATTTTCCGCCCGACAACAGGTAGTCGGCCAGCATGGCCCCGCAAACCGGCCCGAACGAGGCACCGATTACCACGAAGACCGAAATCACCTTATCCACTGCGCCGCTAGCCGCCAGAAGCGCTGCCACCAATGCACCAACGCCCACCGAAGCCAACGGGTTGATTTTAGGCATGGTGGTCTTGAAGCTGTTGGCCGCGATCAGGGATGAGAAGCAGGCACCGGGGAACGCAGAAATCGCGAGGCAGATGAAAGCGATGTTGGCCCACTTATCGCCGATCAAACCGGACATCAGGTCCGTCGGACTGAGACTGCCTCCGGGCTTGGCCAAACCGGCGCCGTAGGCGCCAGCGATGATCAACATCGCGGCACCGCCTGCAAAGATCGTCGGCAGAACAACGCCCCCCATGCCTCCCCAGTGGACGTCCAAGTCATCGCGCCCGCTAGACGCGATATCGGTGCCCGCTGCACCGGCCGTGGCGAAGAACCCCACGACGTAGATGCAAAGAGCGCTGATGATCATCCAGCCACCAGCGGCGATGGGCGCGGCCGCGACTGTGCCGCCCGTTGCTTCAGGTGGAACGAATTTTTGGATGTCGAAGCTTCTCAGGCCGCCGCAGGTTTCCACCAACAGAATGATCAGCACGACGATCGGGATCAGGGGGAGGTAGGTTGCCACTCGGGCTACGTACTTGATTCCCTTCAGGCCCACAAACGCCGCCACGATGGCGAATGCGGCCGCGATCGAGCCGTGAACCAAACCGGGCACTTGGACGTCCGTTGTGCTGCCACTGACGAGTCCGATCTTGAAGCACTTACAGAGAATCCCTGCCACTTGCGAGGCGTTCACTGCAAGCCAGCCAAATTGCAGCAAACCCATCAGTAAGCCCGGCATGATAAGCCCGCCCAGCACGCCGTAGGTCAACGTGCCCACGATGTACAGAGGCAGACCCGTCCGCATGCCGAGGGTTCCGGGCACCAGGTAGAACAGAAAATGACAGAGCAATGCCGCAATCGTCAATCCGAGCAGGGCGGGACCAAGGCCTGCCGAGAGCACGCCGCCCGGCGCGTCGGTACTCTTGACCAAGTTATCCCAGAACACGAACCACAGCATCACGCCGGCATAGGTTGGCGCAATGGTCTTGTACCACGCGGCACGATTGGCCGCCGGCACCGGTCTGGCTGCAGCCACATACGACGGTAGACTCGACATAGGTTCCCTCCTCCAAATCGGGTTCGATTACCGCAAACCAGGATTGAAAGAATACCAAGAACACGCGGAGACGCGACACGATCGCGTCGATTATAGCCGGACCGTCCGCAACTGCCTACTCCCCTTTGGGCAGTTCTTTCCACCGGCTCGATTCGCTGGTCTGCTCCCGTCCATCGACCATGCGGACGACCATCGCCGCCATGCCGGGCATGCTTTCCACGAGTCGTAGCCCCTTCTCAGGTCCGAGGACGGCCACGGCGGTGGAAAGGCCGTCGGTGCTCAGGCCGTCGGGCCCAACCAGCGTCACCTGGCAGTGATCCACCAGCGGCTTGCCCGTCTTCGGGTCGATCAAGTGGGAGTAGCGCGTGCCGTCGATCACGACGTACTGCCACATGTCGCCGGAGACGGAAATGGCCGCCCGGGAAAGCGAAAGGTACATTCGCGGCGGGCTATTGGGCTCGGGCGGGGCCACGCCGATCCGCCAGCCCGGTTTTCCGGGCGGGGCCTCGCCGAAGCCGATGTTCCCGCCCGCCTCGACCATCATTCGATCGATCCGGCAGCGGCGCAGCACGGCCATCGCCTCGTCTACCGCATAGCCCTTGGCGATGCCGCCCAAGTCGAGCCGCATGTTCGGCCGGAGCAGCTCAACGGTGTGCTGCCGAGGATCGAGATGAACCAGCCGATATCCGACCCGTGACAGGGCCGCCTCGATCGACTCGGCCGGCGGGAGTTCCTTCGTTCGCCGGGCGTTCCGCCAGAGCCGGACCACCGGGCCGACGGTAACGTCGAACGCTCCTTCCGACCGCTCGGAAAGTTCCTGGGCCTGCTCCAGGACCCGCCAGAGGTCATCGCCAACGCGCACCGGCTTGCCCACCGAAGAGGTGTCCCCGAGCCGGCGCAACTCGCTCTCGGGGTCATAATCGCTGAGAATCGCATTGAGCTCGTGGAAGCGGTCGAACGCGGCCCGGGCCGCCTCGCCGGCGGTTGTCTTGTCGGCCGCATACAGTACAATCTTAATCGGCACGGCCATCTCGGTTTGGGTGAACTCGAAGCGTTCGAGCGTCTCGCCCCGTGCGGCCGCCGCTAAACCGAGGACGATCAACCAGGCAATAAACAGTGTTCGCATAGCACAATCCAGCGTAGCCTATTGGGGCCACCGAAGGCAACCGGGCTGTTCCGCTGCCGTGACGTTTGTCGTCGCTAGAAGCCACGCAGGGCGTCGCAAAAGGCGGGTTCTCACGCAGAGCGCGGGCACCAGAACACCGCTGAACAAAACTCACACCGCTGGCTGCTGATGTACTTCCTCGACCCGCATATCCACATCGCCTCCCGCACCACCGACGAACTGGCAGCCATGGCCAAAATGGGCTGCATAGCGGTCGGCGAGCCGGCCTTTTGGATGGGCTACGACCGCACCGGCGCGAACAGCTTCTACGACTACTTCCGCCAACTGACCGAATGGGAACCGAAGCGGACGGCCAACTACGGCATTCGCCACTACACCTGGGTGGGCATGAACGCGAAGGAGGCCGAGAACGTCGCCTTTTCGCGGGAAGTGATCGCCCTGTTGCCCGAGTTCCTCGACAAACCCGACGTGCTGGGCATCGGTGAAATCGGCCTGAACAAGAATACGAAGAACGAAATCGCCACGCTCGCGGAATTCATTGAGTTGGGCATGCAGCGCGGCGAGCAGCTTCTCTTTCACACGCCGCACCTGGAAGACAAATACAAAGGCACGCGGATCATCCTCGACTTGCTCGCGGGCGACCGCCGCGTGGACCGCAGCCGCGTGTGCATCGATCATTGCGAGGAGCACACGATCCGCAGGGCGCTGGAGGCGGGCTACTGGGCCGGCATCACGCTCTATCCAACCACCAAGGCCACGCCCGAGCGGGCCGCCGACATGGTGGAAATCTACGGGCCCGACCGCATCTTAGTGAACTCGTCGGCCGATTGGGGCCCGTCCGATCCGCTGGCTGTCCCGCAATTCATGTTTGAGATGCGGCGTCGCGGCCATCCCGAATCGCTGGTGCGGCAGATCGTGTACGACAACCCGCTGCGGTTCATGGGCCAGAGCCGCAACTTCTCCTTCGCTCCGCCGGGCAATCCCTAGCGATAACGTCCCGGCGCACTCCCACTTGCTCAGCCAACGCGCAGATAAACGCGCTTTCCCAGGGCGCGGGCGATCTTCCGGACCGTGACGCCCTCGTGCCGCTGGCCCACTCGAAGGCGATTCGGACCAGGCTACTTCTGCCCTTGTCATTGGTTTTTCGTATCGCCCTTGTACGTGATGGTGGTGTCCGGTGAGGGCCCTAGCTGCCGGGGCGTTCGATCAATCGTCACCGACGCCGTGCTCTCGGCCGATCGCACCGGCGGCTCGTGAGCGGCCCACCAGGCTGCGGCATCGCCTTCCGTCCATGTGCCCGCGATTGTGCATGTCTCCAGCTCGTTCAACAGGCGGGCCGCATCTCGCGGACGGTCTGCCGGCGATTTCGCCAGACAACGCAGCAACAACTCCTCCAGATCGCGAGAGACCGCCTTGCCAATTCGGACCGAGGGCGGTTCGGGCTCCGTCTTGACGTGCTTCATACAGATTTCGACCACCGAAGCGCCCGTGAACACCGGCGAGCCGGTCAGCAGGAAATACCCGACGCCGCCGACCGCGTAAACGTCCGCCCTGGCGTCAACCTGATCCGGATGCGAGACGGCCTCGGGCGAAGCGTAGAGCGGCGTTCCTGTCATTGCTTGGGGAACCGTGATATTCGCTCGCTCCTGGCCATCGAGGGCCTTGACCAATCCGAAATCGAGGACCTTCACAAAATCGTGCAGCCCGCCGCGACAGGTGAGGAAGATATTCGCCGGTTTGACGTCGCGGTGCACCAACCCGGCCGCGTGCGCCTCGGCCAGCGACCCGCAAACCTGGCGGAGGATGTAGACCAGCCGCGCCTCGGGCAGGGGCCCGAAACGCTTCACCAGCTCCTCCAAATTCATGCCCTCCAGGTATTCCATCGCGTAAAAGAAGATGCCGTCCGGCGTGCGGCCGTAGTCGAAGACGGCAACCGTGTTGGGATGGGTCAAGGCACTGGTGAGTTGAACCTCGCGCTCGAAGCGGGCGATGGCCGTGTCCGACATCTTGTCGATATCCAAGAGTTTCACGGCCGTCGGCCGGCGGAGCATGGCGTGCCGGGCCTTGTAGACCGTGCCCATGCCGCCGGCGCCGAGTTTTTCTTCCAGCGCGTACTGGCCGAGCTGCCGGGCCGCCAGGGTGGCTTTCTGCAACGCCCGGTGCTGCCGGGCGATGAACAGCATCGCCAGGAAAATGCCGATCGCCGACAGAGCCAGCAGCGCCATCAGGCCCCAAAATGCGCGTCGCAGGAGGTAGACCGGCTGAAATGCCTCCGCCACATCCAACTCCGTGGCGACGCCGAAACCGTAATCGCCGAGCCAGCGCCACGCCCCGACCGTCGGCACCCCGCGGTAATCGCGATATCCGTCGGCGTCGCAGCCGTCTTTGCCTTGCACCGCCTCGGCCGCCATGCGCGTCAACGCCTGATCCGCCCGGCGGGTCTTCGGGCATCTCCCCGCATCATGTTCGCCTGCGGGTCGCGAATTTCCATGGTCAAGATCGAACGGGAGTCGGGCTGATCCACGAGCAAGCCGAACCGCTTCAAATCGTCGTCGAAGCGGCTCTGGCTGAGCAACAATCCGTCGCGGTCAAAGGCGTAGGTCTCGCCCGACTGCCCGAAACGGGCCACGTGCAGGATGCGGGTGAATTGATCTTCCGGCCGAATGCGCAGGCCGAGAGCGGCGATCGGCTTTCCCTTTTCATCGCGCAGCGGCCCGGTCACAAACATCGTCGGCACGCTGGCCCGCAGTTCACCCTTCTCGTCGGGCAGAAGCAGCGTGCCGCGAAAAGGTTTTGACACCAGCGTGCGGCCGGCGAGGGCTTCGTCGAAGATCTCCTTCCGGTAGCCCGCCAGCGACTTGCCCACCGGTGCGTCCTGGTCGGCCGCCAGCACAACGGCATTGGGCGACACGACGAGGTAGCCCACGTAGCCGCAGATTTGGAGCGGGCCTTTCAGCCGGGCTCGAAACGATTCCTGGGCCGGGGCGTTCACCAGTTTCCGTTCGCCGGCGGGGCTGCCGTCGGCCATGGGGAGCAACTGCGTCACCAGCGGCGCGAGCTGGCCGTCCTGGGCGAAAAGTTGAACATTGATCCGCTGCTCGCCCATCCATGCGCGGAGGGCCGTTACGCTGGCGTCAACCATCGCGTTGAGATCAATGGCCCGCTGCTGCCGCATGGCGCTCTCCACCGAGCGACTCACCCACCACCCCGCTCCGCCAACCACGACGGCGGCAATGATCGGCCACGCCCAGAGTTGCCGTCGCAGCAGTCGTCCGGTGGCCTGAAGGCGAGACGAACTGGCGAACCAGCGGGAGATCGTCCCGGAAACTCGGCCGACGGCCGACCGCGCCATGGGCGTGCTCGAAGATCCGGCATGGTCAGTTCCGCGATCGTCGGTCATGCGGCCGGGCCTCCATGTTGCAAGGTCAAAACGGGGACGCCCTACGGAGAATCCTATCATGTCCTCGGCAGAACGACAATCGTCTAGGGACCTGCCGAGAAGTGGACGTCGCCTTCACGCGGCACGATGAGGACGCGTCCTTCGACGGCGCCGGGTTGCTTGGGGTCGAGCAACCTGATGTCTTTCGTCCGCAAGTTGAGCGTGAACGCCAGGCCGTCAACGCCAAAACTTTGGAACTTCTCCGGGCTGTTGAGGATGACACGCAGCGGCAGCTGGAAGGCGGCGGGATCGGAGGCCTGCTGCGATTGTAGAATCGCCAGTTGTCGTTGGCCCCAGCGGGCGCGTGCCACCAGTGCCGGATAATCGAGGCAGAAGTTGCCCCACGTAGCGATCGCCGAGGAAGCCAGCAACAGCAACAGCGCCGCCCACGTCCGGCGGCTTTGCCGCGCGGCCAGCCCCGCGAGGATCGCATAGGCCAGCAGGGCTACCGACGTGTAATACTCGTAGCAGTTCCACGCCAGAAACAGATACGGTGCGAGACCAATCACCACCAGCACGCCCATGGCGGCAAAGTCTCGCGGCCGAATCCGATCGGCGGAGCCGCGGAACCAGAGCCAGCAACCGATGATCTGGAGCAAGAGACTGGCGGCGGCCCAAGCGCCGGCCGCCAGCGACTTCTGCTGGAGCATGAAGCGCATCGCTTCACGCGGCACGTTCCAGAGGAAAAGCGTCAAGGCACACGCGTTGCGGGCCACGTTGGCTCCGAGCTTCAATTGATAAGGCGGAGGCGGCGGCAGCGTGACAAGCCGATGGACGAGCCACCACGCACCCAGCAGGCCAAGCGAGAGCAGAAAAACGGCGCATGCCCGGGACGACGGTTTCCGCCGCGGCCATAACCACGTCACCAACAGCAACTCCGCCAACGGTGTCATGGCGGCCGACTCCTTGCTCAGCAGTGCCAGCGCCAAACAGCCGAGGGCGCCGAGGCCGGCCACGATGCCCTTCCCGCCGCCGTCGTTCCATGTCATCAGCCAAAGACGAATCGCCAGCGCCGAAAAGAGGATCAGCAGGGAGTTCTTGCGCCCCACTCGCCCACACGGCGGAAAGGAAATGCGAGCCGTGAATGCCGTAGAGTATTGCCGCCATGAGTCCGGCGAAAAACGCGTCTTCTCCGGGCAAGCGAATTTTTGTGAGCGCGGCCACCAGCCAGCCGACCGCGGCCGCGCTCAGCAACAGCAAGAGAACGCATGCGGCATGTGCCACGCGCGGATCGCCGCCGGCGGCGCGGTACAGCAGCCGCCAGTAAATATCCACGCTTAACGGACGCCAGAAGTAATCGGACGGCCCGCCAGACGCCACGGAAAGCAACGGCCTGCCCTGCATGTCGGCATCGCGGGCGTAACGCAAGAACACATAATCATCCTGCCACAGCGGAACGAAGAACGCCTGCGACCAGAGACCCAACAGAACGAGACCGCCGGCGAGCATCAGCAGCAGTCGTCGCGTCCGAGAGATAGGAGAGCTCGGCGAACCCGTTGGCGGCACGTCCATGTTCATCCCTTCACGCTTCCGGTTTGCTCGGCATATCGCTTTCGCCGGTCACACGGGCAATCGCACGTCGGCCGGACCGCGGTCGGCCAGCGCCTCGTCGATTGCGGCAAGCTGTTCCGCTGTGAGTTGCCAGCCGCTGCCGCCGGCGCACTCGCGAATCTGATCAACCCGCTTCGCGCCGCACAGCGCAGCGGTGATGCCCGCTTGATGGATCGTCCAGTTGATCACCAGTTCGGCCACGCTGCGGCCGGCGGCCCGGGCGATCTCCTGCAACCGGTCGACCAGGTCGTGGTTCTTCTGCCGCTCTTCGCCCAGGAACATGGGATACTTATGCCGGCTGTCGTCGCGCCCGAAAACGTAATCGCGGCTGATCTTGCCGGCCAGCAGTCCCTTCATCAACGGCCAGTAGACCAGCACGGCCACGCCGCGCTGGCAACACCAGGGCAACGCGTCGGCCTCGATCTGCCGCATCAGCATGTTGTAGGGCGGTTGGAAGGCCGCGAGCGGACATTCAGCCGCGAACTGCTCCAATTGGGCCAGCGTGACATTCGACGCACCCACCGCCCGCGTCTTTCCTTCGTCGAGCAAACGCTTCAGCTCGCCGGCCGACTCGGCAACCGGCACATCGCGATCGGCGCATGGAGATAGAGCAGCTCAACATGCTCGGTGGCCAGCCGCCGCAGACTTTCCTCGCATTGCCGTCGCAAGGTAGCGGGGCGGGCGTCGTGTGCCTGGTTGCCTTGCGGGTCCCAGTGCAACCCGCACTTCGTGGCAATTACCATCTCGTTGCGGCGGCGGCCGAGCGCCCGGGCGATCAGCCGCTCGCTCTCGCCCCTGCGGCCATAGGCATAGGCCGTGTCGAGGTGGTTGATGCCCAAATCGAAGCAGGCTTCAATTGTCGCAATGCTCTGGGCGTCGCTCGTGCCGGGACTGGTCATGCCGGCCATCGGCCAGCAACCCAACGCCACCTCGGAGACTTCGAGGCCCGTGTTGCCCAACGGACGGTAGATCATTGTCAGGTTCCTTCCCGTTTCCGAAGCCATCGCGTCGCTTGTTGCATCCCGCGGCCGCGCAACTCACTGGCTGCCCACGCCTTGGACCTGCATCCGCACGGCGTAGATCGACTTGCTGGCGGTGATGAATAACGTTCGATGGTCCTTGCCGCCGAAGCACACGTTGCCCGTCCAAGGCTCGGCGATGGCGATGTGCTCGATCTGCTTGCCGGCGCGGTCGAAGACCGTCACGCCGTGGCCGGTCAAATAGACGTTCCCCTGGTCGTCGATCGTCATGCCGTCGGAGCCCATCTTGCAGAACAGTTGTTTGTTGGCGAGCGTTCCGTCGGGCCGGATGTCGTACGACCAGGTTCGGCCGGCGCCGATGTCGGACACATAGAGCGTCTTGTCGTCCGGCGTGCCGATGATGCCGTTTGGTTGCTTCATGTCGTCGATTACGCGGACCAGCTTTTCACGATCGGGCGAGAGATAATAGACGGCTTCGTTGTCTTGCGGCTTGGAAGTGTGCTTCCAGTAGGGCCGCTGATAAAAGGGGTCGGTGAGGTACAGACCTCCGCCGGGCCGAATCCAGACGTCGTTGGGACCATTCAGCGGCTTGCCCTGGTAATCCTTCACGACCACCGTCGGCTTGCCCGACGGGTCAATGGACCAGAGCTGGTTTTTCTCGTCGGCGCACGCCCAGAGATTGCCTTGGAGATCGAAGCAGAGGCCGTTGGAGCGCCCGCAGGGATGCATGAACGTCGAAAGCTTGCCGTCGGTGCTCCATTTGAGGATGCGATCGTTGGGCTGATCGGTGAAGAAGACGTTGCCCTCGCTGTCGGCCGCGGGGCCTTCGGTAAACTCGAAGCCGTCGGCCAGTTTCTCCACTCCGGCGCCCGGCGCGATGATGGCACTTGCCGCGGCAGAGCGTGGAGTAACCCAAGTCTGCGTCTTCGCGCCCTCGTACATGGCTTCCATGACTCGCACGCGGGCGGCGGCCTCGCGCGGCGTCACCAACGCAACCCCGCTCTTGCCGGCCACGGCGTCCACAAACAAGTTGACCGGATGCGGCAGCTCGGGGGGCAGGTCGGTCCACGGCTTTTTCCCGTCGGCCCCCGGCACTTTGCTGCTCGTGAAATAGAGTTGTCCCCGGAAGATCACGGCGTCGCCTTGGGTGCCCGAAATCAGCAATGTCACGGGGTCTTCCACGTCCACCCAGCCGGCCGCCAGCGTGCCGGTGATGCCATTGGTGAAGCGAATCAGCGCCTCGCCGCAGTCGTCCGTGTCACCGTACCTGCCGGCGGCCACCTTGATATCGGCCGTCGTCAACTGCACGTCGCCGAACATCCACATGAGGATATCAAGCATGTGCGTGCCCATGTCGCCAAAAGCACCGACGCCGGCGATTTGGGGATCGGTCATCCACTCCCATTCGCCGCCGAGCCAACCGCCCAGCGAGGCATTATGGCAGTTCGACCCCCGCACCCGCGTGATTTTGCCCAAGTTGCCTTTCGCGATCTGTTCTTTGAGGAACAGGTGCGCCGGTCGGCAGCGATTGAAGTAGCCGGTGGTGAAGAGCACTCCAGACTGCTCGATCGCGGCAGCCATCTCGCCGCTCTCTTTGCCGTTGATGCCTAGCGGTTTCTCGACGAACATGTGCTTATGCACTTTGGCGGCGGCGAGCACCAGATCGCGATGGCGGTTCGTTTGTGCGTAAATCGCGACTGCGACGACCTCCGGGTCGGCGCAGATTTGCTCGACGCTGTCGGCCACTTTGGCGTGAAGCCTGGCGGCGTACTGCTTGGCCCGCTCGGCGTCGGGGTCCCACACGTACTTGACGCGCACATCGGGCCGGGCGTTGATCATCTGCACAAACGCCGGCGTGTGAATATGGGCGGTTCCGACGAGCGCCAAGGTAACCTTTTTGGGTTCTTCCTCGGCCCGGGCCGCCGCCGGCAGTAATAAGGCCAGACAACATGCAACGGCAAGAGCGATCGCAGTCACGGCATTCTTCATGGGTCTCGTTCCTTTTGCAAGCCTGGAAGATCAATGGTAGCGCCAGCGTGACAATATAGACGATGAACCAGAACACCAGCGTCAACAGCAGCGACGCCACGGTGGCCCGCCTCTGACCGCCGACCTCCGAACGCTGACCACGCAGGCGCCCTCACCCTAACCCTCTCCCGGAGGGCGAGGGGACCAGTTGCAGCCCTCTCCGACCAACCTTCGGTCGGTGCCCGGCGAGGGGACGAAGTTGCAGGACCGGCCGAAGAGGACAATCCCATAAACTCGCCTTTCGCGCTGCGAAAGTCGCGTTCGCTCCCCGCTACTTTCGCGGTGCGAAAGGCGACAATCCCCGCTACTTTCGCGGAGCGAAAGGCGACAATGTGGAGCCAGCCGGGTTCTCAGGCTTCGTCTTTCGGCAGGTGGTCGGCGAACTGGTCCTCGTCCTTCAATTCCTTCTTCAGGCGGTAGAGCTCCGCTTTGAGCTTCTTGACCGTTTCCGCCTGGGCCGGATCGCTGTACAGATTGTTGACCTCGTACGGATCCTGCTTCAGGTCGTACAACTCCCACTGGTCGATCTTGTTGAAGTAGATCAACTTGTGCTGCTCGGTGCGAATGCCGTAGTGCGGCTGCACGCGGTGGTCCTTCGGGTAATGGTAGTAGCGATAGTACATCGCCGTGCGCCAATCGGCGGGAGTCCGGCCCTGGAGCAGCGGGAGGAAACTCCGCCCTTGCATGTCGGCCGGCACCGTCTGGCCGGCGGCCGCCAGCAGCATCGGCGCAAAATCCACGTTGAGGATCATGTCGTTGTTGACCGCGCCCGGCTGGATGTGGCCCGGCCAACGGATCAGAAACGGCATCTGCAACGATTCCTCATACATGAACCGCTTGTCGAACCAATCGTGCTCGCCCAGGAAGAACCCTTGATCCGAGGTGTAGATCACGATCGTGTTGCCGGCCAGGCCGTTTTGGTCGAGATAATCCAGCAGCCGGCCCACGCCGTCGTCGATCGAGGCGACGCAAGCCAGGTAGTCCTGCATGAAGCGCTCGTATTTCCATTTCTTCAATTCGGCCGTGGAGAGCCCTTCCGGCGGCTCCTTCTTGAGGTCGGCCGGTTTCAAATCGCGGTCGATCCGCATCGTAGCCTCGCGGGCCGCGTCGCTGCGAGTCGCATAATTCGTCTCGTTGTCGTTGAACGTCTTCGGCTCGGGCACCTCGACGTTCTCGAAGAGCTTGCGGTGCTTCTCATCGGGCTGCCAGGGGCGGTGCGGCGCCTTGTGGTGGCACATCAGGAAGAAGGGCTTTCCCTTGGGGCAATTCTTGAGAAACTCGATCGAGAAATCGGTGATCAGGTCGGTGACGTAGCCTTCGTGCTTCGTCCGCCGGCCCATCTCGATGAAGACCGGGTTGTAGTAGACGCCCTGGCCGGGCAGGATGTTCCAGTAATCGAAGCCGGTGGGGTCGCTGACCAGGTGCCACTTGCCGATCATGCCCGTGTGATAGCCGGCGGCCTGCAGATACTTGGCCAGCGTGGGTTGGCTGCCGTCAAAGCGATTGAAGACCGGCACGCCGTTGAGGTGCGAGTATTTTCCGGTGAGAATGCAAGCCCGGCTGGGCGTGCAGATGGAATTCGTGACGAAACATTGATCGAAGCGCATGCCCTCGCGGGCGAGGCGATCGATCTGCGGCGTCTTGTTCATCTGGCTGCCGTAGGCGCTGATGGCATGGGACGCATGATCGTCGGCCATGATGTAGAGAATGTTCGGCGGAGCCGCGGGATTCGATTGCCCGGCGGCCTCAAGCCTTTGCAGGCCGGACGCCAGCAAAAGGCCCGGGATGATCGTCAGCCCGACGATGCGGGCGGGTCGCTGCGTCATCGTAAACATACCGACATCCTCTCTCGACCGACGGTTGCCAGCGAGGCTCTGCCCGGTTATGCTGGGCGGCAGGCTCGTCCATCGTACCAAAGGCAAGTGGGATTTCAAGCGGCCATGACCCCCGCGAAGGTTCTCATTCTCGCGCTGGTGGCGTGCTGGCTTGCGGCGGAAGGTCCATCGGGGGCGACGATCGGCCAATCCGGGCCGAAACAGGAAAAACCGGCCGTCACGTCGAAAAAAACCGAGTTGGCGGGCTCGAAAAGCTGCCGCGATTGCCATGCCGAGTTCTACACGCTTTGGTCAACTTCGCGGCACGGGCTGGCCATGCAGCCCTACACGCCGGCGTTTGCCAGGCAACATCTGGCTCCGCAATCGGGCGAGGTGACGATCGGCAAGCGGACTTTTCGCGTCGAGCTTGGAGAGCAGGAGGGATCGGTTCGCGAGTCGGGGCCTGCGGGCGAGAAACGCTACCCGATCGCGCACGTGATGGGCGGCAAGAACGTCTACTACTTTCTCACGCCGTTGGCTCGCGGGCGGCTGCAAGTGCTGCCACTGGCATACGACGTTCACCAAGGGACGTGGTACGACGTTGCCGCCAGCGGCGTGCGTCACTTTCCCGACCGGCGCGACGAGGCCCTCGACTGGACCGACCGCCTGTTCACGTTCAACACGACATGCTTCAACTGCCACGTCAGCGAGCTGGCGACGAATTACGATGCGGCCACCGACACCTATCACACGACTTGGGCCGAGCCGGGCATCAGTTGCGAATCGTGCCATGGCCCCGCCGCCGCGCACGTTCGGGCAATGGAAGCCGAACCCGACGAGCATCCTGCGGATGTGAAGATTCTCCGCGCGAAGGACTTCACGGCCGAGCAAACCAGCAATACGTGCGCGGTGTGTCATGCCAAGCTGGTGCCGCTGAGCGTGACGTTTCGGCCCGGGGACAAGTTCTTCGACCACTACGACCTGGTGACGCTCGAACATGCCGACTATTATCCGGACGGCCGCGACCTGGGCGAAAACTACACCTACACCTCGTGGCTGATGAGCCCCTGCGCCAACTCGGGCAAGCTGGCTTGCAACCACTGCCACACGGCCAGCGGTCGGATGCGATTCGGTGCCGAGAACTCGAACCAGTCGTGCAATCCGTGCCATGAGAAACTGGTCGCAAGGTCGGCCGATCATAGTCACCACGCGGCCGGCGGCGCGGGCGACCAATGCATCGCCTGCCACATGCCCATGACCCGGTTCGCCGCCATGGGGCGGAGCGACCATTCGATGCGGCCGCCGACTCCGGCGACGACGATCGCCTTCAAGTCACCCAACGCCTGCAACCTGTGCCACCGCGACCACGACCCCGCCTGGGCCGACCAATGGGTACGCCAGTGGTACAAAGACGATTACCAGGCGGAAACCGTGCGCCGCGCCAAGCTGATCGACGCGGCGAGAAAACAAGATTGGAGCCGGCTGGACGAGATGCTCGCGGCGCTGGCCGACCAGCGCACCGATGCCGTCTTTCGGGCGTCGCTCGCGCGGCTTTTGCGCGGCTGCGGGTCGGCGGGCAAGTGGCCGGCCATCGCGGCGGCCATGAACGACCCGTCGCCATTGGTCCGCTCCAGCACCGCCTCGGCGCTGGGCGGCAACCTGACGCCGGATACGGTCGCCGTGCTGCTGCGAGCCACCGCCGACCCCTCCCGATTGGTGCGGATTCGCAGTGCGATGGCGCTGGCCGCCGTCGATCCGGAGACGCTCGGCAATGGTCGCGACCGCAAGAGTCTGGAAGCAGCGATCGAGGAGTTTCGCCAGGCCATGAGCGCGCGGCCGGATGACTGGGCTTCCTACGCCAACCTGGGCAACTTCTACATGGAGCGCCGCGACTTCCCGGCTGCCGCCCGTTGTTTCGAGACGGCGATCGGGCTGGAAACCCGCAGCGTCGGGCCGCTGGTGAATGCGGCCATTGCCTACAGCAATTTGAATCGCAACGAGGAGGCCGACAAGAGTCTCCGCCGGGCGTTGGCCCTCGAGCCGGACAACGCGGCGGCCAACTTCAATCTGGGCCTGCTGCTGGGAGAGGAAGGGCGGCTCGACGACGCGGAAGCGGCGCTGCGGAAGGCGTGGAAGGCCGACCCGCAAATGGCCCCCGCAGCCTACAATTTGGGCGTCTTGTTGGCGGATAAACACTTGCCGGAAGCCATCTCGTGGTGCCGCAAGGCTTATGCCTTGCAGCCGAACGAGCTGAAATACGCCTATGCGCTGGCGCTGTTCCAACGCCGCCACGGCGACCTGGAAGACGCAGTCGCTCTACTCCAAAAAACCCTCGCACGGCATCCTTTGGCCTTGGATGCCTATTTGCTGCTAGGCGACGTGTTCCAGGGCGCAGAATGATCGCAAGAAGGCCGAAAGCCTGTATCGCGATGCGCTGGGCAAGGAAGGATTTTCGCCCGAGCAGCGGGCGCTGATTCGATCGAAGCTGGAAGCGATCGGCGGCAACCAGCGCGAGGGAACCCACCGGTGAGCCAACTGCCTGATGCGAGACGGGCAGCCAGTGCGGATTACGCTCGGCACCGCTTTAGCGATACTGCGGCGTGCGCCACGCGATCATTGAAAGCCGCCACCGGGCTGCGGGCGAGCAGTGCCCTGGGTTCCGCCCATGCTGCGGTTCATGCCGCCGCCCATGCCGCCGCCCATACCACCGCCCATGCCGCCCATGCCGCCGCCCATTCCACCCATGCCGCCACCCATGCCGGTGCGCATCCCGCCACCCATGCCAGCGCCGTAGCCGGTGTTCATGCCACCGCCCATGCCGCCACCCATTCCTGGGCGAATCCCGCCACCCATGCCAGCGCCGTAGCCGGTGTTCATGCCGCCACCCATTCCGGTGCGCATCCCGCCACCCATGCCGCCGCCGTATCCGGTGTTCATGCCACCTCCCATACCGCCGCGCATGGCGGCGCCCATGCCGCCGCCGTACCCGCCGCCGTACCCGCCGCCCATGCCGCCACCGCCGGGTCGAAAGCCCTGCTGGCCGAAGTTCCGGTTCATCATCCAAGGAGCCTGAGCGCCCAGCATGGGACTGCCGGCCAGGGCGGTGGTGCCGTTGACCTGCACCGCATCGCCTTCGATTGCCTCGACCGCCCTGCCCAACGCCGAGACGCTTAAGCCTTTTACGGCGACATATCGGACCGTCTCCTCCTGCTCGGATGCCGCGGTGTCGAGTTCGGCGACGAGTTGCTTGACTTCCTCGAAGAGAGCATCGGGCGCGGCGACAATCAGCGAATTCGTGTGGGTGTCAACTCCGAGCGAGAGCTTGGGCACGTCTCTGGCCTGGCCGCTGGCGGCACCCTGCTGTCCCCGTCCGCCGCGTCCCATGCCGCCCATGCCGCCCATGCCCCCCATGCCGCCTGCCATGCGGCTCATAATCATCGCGCCGATCGCCTGCCCGGGCGGCACCTGAGCCAAGGGATTTGGGCTTTCCACCATCCGGTCGAGATACACCTGGCGGAGGATCTCGGCAACGTCGCTGGCTCGCGAGTAGTTCACCGGGATTAGCCGGGGCTTCGGGGCCAGGGCGATGTCTTCCGGGCTTTTCTCCCGGTCAAGCATCTTGAGTAGCTGGCCGATCGTATCGAGGTCGGTGCGATTTGCCTGGACCATCAGAGCGTTCAGCCGCGCATCGGACGTGATCTTGTAGGGGCCGGTAGCCAGCGCCGTTCGGCCCGCGGCAAGGGTTCCCAAGGCGCCCGTGTTGGTCGGAGCAGGGGCGGGAGTTTGGCCGGGGAATCCGCCGCCGGCGGCCGGCGCCGCAGTCGAAGTGCTGCTGCCGCCGCCGATGATCTGTTCGAGAAGCGGCTGCACAAGTTCGGCCTTTGCATACTTCAGGTAGAAGACCATGAGATCTTTGCCGCCGGGAGCGTTCGTCTCCATCGAGTCCAGCAGCCGTTCCAGTTTATCGAGGGCGTCGGTATCTTCGGAGATGATCGTCAGACCGTTCGGCCCGGGGATGATGGTGACCGGCGCCGGCAGCTTTGCCGGGGGGGTTGTCGTTGGTTCCGAATCGGCCGCGACGAACATCACCTGGCCGCCGTAAAGCAGGTCGGTGGAGCGATCGTCGGTTGCGGCCGGCCTGGCCGGTGGAGGAGGCGCAGGCGTGGAAGAGGCCGGTTTCCCCATCGGCACCGGGGCATTCTGCGGTTCGGCGGGCGGTTTCGGCGCTCGCAGGCGATCGATCAAGTCCTGGGGAATCGCCAGCGGCGGTCCGGCCGCCTCGGGCACTTTAGGGTCCTCCGCCTGCTCATTGGGCCCCGACTGCGGATTGACCACATGAAGCGGGTTCGACGACATCGTCGGCCAAATCTGCTGGATTCGCTCGACGGCAGCGGTGGCGGAAGCCGCACTCATCGGGACGGTTATCATCGTTTTGCCTTTTTGCGTCGTGCCCGGCGCGAGCAGGTGCTCGCCCAGTTTGACCAGCAATTCCCGACTCTGGGCAATCTGCGCGTCGGTGCCGCGGATGAACAGTTTGCGGGTGGACGGATCGGCATCGATCTGCGGCCCGCTGGGCGACGGCTTCGCCGGATCGACGCCGAACAGCTTGTTCAACCAGAGCACGGCCATCGCCGGATCAACGCGCACCAGCGAAAGCACTTCGATGTGCTGACCGTCGCGCTCGAACTGGGCTAACACGGCCTTGATCGTAGCATGCTGGCTGGGACGGGCCATGACGATCAAATTGTTCGTCTTCGCGTCGAGGTCCACTCGAAAAACGTCGCTCGGCTGACCGGCAAACAACGTCTTCATCACCTGCAACACCAGCGTCGGATCGGCGCCGACGACCGGGTAGACTTCCAACTGCGATGAATCGCCGATCGGAGAGGTGTTGCTGGGGCCGTCGAACCGTTCGAGCGTCGCTACAATCACGCGCAACCGGCCGGCCGTGTCGGTCAGAAGGAGTTGCCGCGCTTTGGGCAACGCCACCGCAGAGCCTCCGGGCCCAAACAACTCTTTGATTTCCTTCTTGGCGTCTTCCGGCTGGGTTTGCTGCAAGGGGTACACCACGGTCACCAACTCGGACTCGCCTTTGTTGGGCAACTCCGGCAGCGGCACAATGGGCGCCAGACCTTCGGGAATTTTCGTCTTCTGTGTTGACAACCATTAACATCCGGTTGTGGCGGACCAGTGTGAAGCCCTTCGTTTGCAACACGCTGTTCATCAGGTCGATGGCCTCGGCCGGAGTGTACTCGCGAGAGTCGGTGTAGTTGAACGTGCCTTGTGGCGACGACTCCATCAGCACCAGCGACAGATCGGCCCTTTGCGCGAACCAGTCGAGCACATCTTTCCACGGCGTGAACCGGAACTGGAAACGGAGCTTTGGCACCTTGGGCGGAGCCGGCTCGGCCTCGGCCTTCGGCTTGTTCGCTGCCTGATCCTTCGCGTCCTTTGACTCTTTCGGGTCCGTCGCCGAAGTCGTCTGCGGCTGGGCTGCGGCCGCAGTTGCGGCAGGCTTGTCAGCCGGGGCTTTCGCACCCGTCTCAGCCGCCTTCGCCGTGTCGGTTGCGGCTGCCGGCGCGGGCTCGTCGGTCCAAGCCGTCCGGCAGGCCAAAAGGCATGCCGCGACAATACCGGCAGCCACAATGCGGCCGGGATGAAGGAAAAGGGGCCTTCGCATGGTCAAAACCTCGAAACAGGGCCAAAATGCAACAGGGCCAAACAGACCGCGAGCGTCACGCTTCATTGTAATTGTAAACACCGCCGCCCTTCCAGTCTGTACCGCGCCAATCGCGGTATTCCCGCATCGTAAACCCCGGACACAGACGCGCCGGTAACCCCAAAGGGGGCACCGAGCTGCCGCCAAGAGCTTTGCGCGGCACGAGAATTATCGGCGCAACCGCACCACGACTGCCGCTCGGTCCGCGCGTGAAAGAAGCGCTTTAGCCGATCGTGACCGAGCGGAATCGGATCGAACCGCGAGAAGCGCGGTCCGCAGAAACCAAAGGCGGCGGGACATTCCGCTTCGCGAGGGGTGCGAAAACTCCCGGACGCCGCCCCCGTCCGTGCCCGCGTTACCAGCCGATCATCGCGCCTGCGAACGGGCCGTGGTAGATGACTCCCGAGCTGTGGTTCAACTGGGGAGGACCTTGCTGGATCATGTGGATGTTGGGATTGAAGTTCTCGGGCGCCATGGCCATGCCTTCAAGCCACAGGGCCTGGTAGCCCAGCCGCGTGATGAAATGCGGCGACCAGCGGTAGACGGCGGTAACGGAAAGATCGCCGGCAAAGGCGGTGTGGTCCTCGCGCACGCTGAAGAAATCGTGGCCCGTCGCGCCATTGATCACATTCGTGTAGTCGGTCGATTGCATGGAGTTGTTGTTCATGACGGCGGCTTTGATGTCCGTGTTCAGCCACCACCGGTTGTCGGTGTACAACTCGAAGCGCGCTCCGACCTGCGGCCCGATCATCTGGTTGTCGGTCGTAACATGGACCGTGTTCGTAACCTCGCCGGACGTGGGCGGCGGAAAGACGACCGACGATTGCGTCATATAGGTGAAATCCTCGGGCATCGTGATGTAGCGGACGCCAAAGAGGATTGACATCGTCAGCCGCTCCGGCTGAATGGGAATCTTGCGGAGGACGTTCAACTCCGCGCTTTGGAGCGAAGAGGTGTAGGTGATTTGGGCCAGGTTGTTGTAGTCGAGGTTGGGCATCGGGACCGTGCCGAAGCCGCCGAACGGCGAGAGAAGATCCCCGCGCAGTTCGTTGCCGTTGGCGTCAACAAGGCCGTTGACCGTGTTGTCTCGCACGGCTTTGTCGTTTTCGGATTTCGCGATGCCGAAGTAGGAGCCCTCGATTTGAAGGCAGTCGCCAAATGTGTGCCCGATGACGATGCGTCCGGCCGCCTTGAAATCATAGCTGAAGTCCGACGTCGAGAGCACGATATTGGAGGTTCCCGAGGCCATCACGCCGGCGGGGCCCGCCGAAGCAAAATCGACAATTTGCCGCGGGACACGAGTCATGGCGGCCCCGTCGGCAACGGCATACCAGTCAAGGCGAGGCGGCAGGATAAAGTACTCGTCTCGATTGGGGCAGGCCGACAACAGCGGATTGCACGGATCACAATTGCAGCACGCCGGCGGCCACTCGTCCGGCGACAGCGCCAAGTTCGCTTGCGGAACATTGCAGCACTCCCGGCATGTTCCGGCCGTCAGCGGTGGACAACATAGCGTTGGCTGGGCAAGGGTGCGGGAGGCTGAGCGGGGGCTGCGTTGTCTTGCGGCAGCCCACCCGGTCAGCAGCAGCCAGACTGCAACTGCACCCACCATTGGTTTGGCTCGTTGCTCGAAGCTCCCCATAGCGCTGGTTCCCATGCGTCAATGTCGAGATACGGTACGGCCGGTCCAAGTCTGCTTGGCCGCTGTCACCAAATAAAGTCGGCTTTCTCAGCCGTCACCATCAGAATATCCGCTACGATCGGCACAACCGCCACAGCCGGCGGAATCGGGACTCTCTGCGCCGTCCACGCCACTTTCCCAGATTGCCGCGCCGTCTGCTGCCGGCGAGAACAATCGGGATGGTCAATCGGTCGGCAGACGCGGCGACAGATGGACCGATGCCGGATGCAGAAGAACTGGGGCGCCTCGGCAGGCGAGCCCGGGGGTGCACAACAACGCACGTCGCGAAAAAGGGGACAGGCGCCGTCGCCAAAAATGCTGTTTTGCGGAAGGGAGCTTGATCGAGGCGAGGGAACCAGTCCCCATTTTCGGGCTCACCTGGCTCCGCCCTGCTTCTCCACCTTCAAGCACTCGGCGGCCGTGATGATGCCATCGTGGTTGAGATCGTACTTGTTGAACTGGGCTACCGCCTCTTCGGGCGAGGAATCGCGGCCGAACTGCTCCATATACTCGGCCATGGTCACTTGTCCGTCAACATCCGCAGGCGCAGGAACCAGTCGGGCAATCCGGTCATGGCGGCCAACCGCTCCTTGCCGGTCTGCATGTGCTTGGCCTTTGGCTTCACCGGGTCCGGCGTGCTCGACGGCGCACTGCCGTCAACGTCGAACGACAACGGCTGACGCTTCGACAAATCGGTCAAGTAGGTGACGAGTTCGGACACGCCGATCGAAGTGCCGCCCGAACGATTGGCGTCGGTGAACGAACCCCACTTGCTGTCGGCGGGCCATTCGCCGGCGTCCAGGCGCGTATCGCCGTTTTTGTCGTATTTCCGCACGATCGCTTCGGCAAGGGCCCGGATTTTCTGATCGAGCGGGGCATCGGCACCTGCGCCGGCGGCAGGTCGCGGCGGCGGCTTCGCCAAAACCCATCGATGAGGCTGCCGGACTGGCGGTGGTGGATGCCGGCGTCGAGGCGTTGCCGGCGTTCGTATTGTTCGCGGCGCCGGGCGGGCCACCACCGCGATTGAAGCGCTGGCCGCGGCCGCCGCCACCGCCGGGCCCTCCTCCGCGGTTCTGCCGCATGTTCTGCATGGCGCTCGCAATGTTCGCGATGGGGATCGGATACTGTAGCGGGATTCCCGCGTTGCTCAGCACCCGCTCAATCATGAACCGCATCGGGCTGTTGGCGACCGCTTCTTCCTGAAGCATTCCGGTGCCATTGGGATCCAAGCTTCGCAGCATGTCTTCAGGATTGAACTGGCCTCGGCCGGAAAAACCGCCGCGGCCGCCGCCCTGATAACCGCCGCGGCCGCCGCCACCGCCCTGATAACCGCCGCCGCCCTGATCGCCGCCTCCGCGCTGTGCGAGAGCCGTGCTCGCGCTGAGCACCATGCAGACCGCCAACAAGTATTTTCCGAGTATTCTCACGAGACCCCGCCTCACGACCACGATGCTCCGACAGCGTGACAGCCGGACACTATACATTGAACCCCGCGCCGCGGCGAGGGTTTCCGGCTTCCTTGCTGCAACTTCCATTTTACTCTGGACTTGCTCGATTTTCCGGGGGGAAATCCTGACAGCCATCGTAATCGGGCGCCGAACTACCCCGACGGGCCGGTTGGTGCAACCGCCGTGGCAATATAGAAACTCTTGCCCCAAGGCGGGGTTTAGTTTAATGTGAAGGTTGGCCCAAGTTGTCGCGCAGCCGTGCTGCGCAGCGATCCAGTTGAAGCAATTGTCCCGCCACATTCGGGGGGTATGGCGTGGCATCAATCGGTCTTGGCCGGACCGATTCACGCCAACCAAGCCCCTCCGGCTAATCGCACTCTCAAGGATTGCGCCCGATGGACGTTGGTGAAACGCTCCTCCGAAAAGGGCTCCTGGACGCGCGCCAGTTGGAACTGTCGCGCAACGGCGCAGATCGAACGGCCAGCGGCTGGACCAGGCGGCGGTCCAATTCGGATTCCTCACCGAGGAGACGGCGCTGCGGGCGCTGGCCGAAGAGGTCGGGCTGGAGTACATCGATCTGGTGGACGCCGAGATTGATCTGAGCTTGCTGAAGGACTTCCCCGCCCGATTCATCCACCGCGAGACGCTGTTCCCCATCCGCCGTGAAAACGGCACGCTGATCGTCGCCACCAGCGATCCCTTCAACTTGTATCCGCTGGACGAATTGAGCGTGGCCACCGGCCTGACGATCGTGCCGGTGCTGGCAAGCCGCGAGGAAATCGCCAAGCGGATCAAGACGCACCTGGGCGTGGGCAGCGAGACGATCGACGGCCTGATGGCCCAGACAGCGACGACCGCATCGAACTGTCCGAGGGCTCGGAAAACGACGCCGAACTTTCCGAGCAAGCCCAGGAACCCTCGGTCGTCCGGCTGGTCAACGAAATCCTGCTGGAGGCCATCGACTTGCGGGCGAGCGACGTTCACATCGAGTCGCAGCAATCGGGTCTGCGGGTCCGCTACCGCATCGACGGCGTGTTGCACTCGCAGCCCATGCCGCCGGAAATCCACCGCTTTCAAGCGGCGATCATCAGCCGTCTGAAAATCATGTCGCGGCTGAACATCGCCGAGCGCCGGCTGCCGCAGGACGGCCGCATTCAGCTGCGCACCGGCGGCCGCGAGGTCGACATCCGCGTCTCGGTCATCCCCATGATCCACGGCGAAGGCATCGTGCTGCGTTTGTTGGACAAGGGGGCGATGGAGTTCAAGCTCGGCAAGCTCGGCATGGAGCCCGACCTGTACGCCAAGTTCCGGGAGCTCATCGAACTGCCGCACGGGATCATCCTCGTGACCGGCCCCACGGGCTCGGGCAAGAGCACCACGCTCTACAGCGCTCTGTTGGAAATCCGGAGCGACGAGACGAAGATCATCACCACCGAAGACCCGGTCGAATACCAGTTGGAAGGCATCAACCAGATTCAGGTGCATCCGAAGATCGGGCTGACGTTTGGAACCTCGTTGCGGAGCATTTTGCGTCACGACCCGGACATCATCCTCATCGGCGAAATCCGCGACCTGGAAACGGCGCGAGAACGCCATCCAGGCGTCGCTGACCGGCCACCTGGTCTTCAGTACGCTGCACACCAACGACGCGGCCGGGGCCTACACGCCGCTTGGTCGATATGGGCTTGGAGCCGTTCCTGGTTTCCAGCACGGTCGAGGCGGTGATGGCGCAGCGGCTGGTGCGCACGCTTGTGCCGCCAGTGCAAGGAGCCGTACCAACCCGACGCCCGACGAGCTGCCGCCGGATTTCCCGAAGGACGGCCTCGCGTCGGGCACGCCGCTGTATCGGCCGGTCGGCTGCCGCGAGTGCCGGCAGGTCGGATATCGCGGCCGGGTCGGATTGTACGAGTTGTTGATCACCACCGAGGAGATTCGCCAATTGTCCCACGAACGCGTCAGCAGTTGGGCCATCCAGCAAGCGGCCCAGCAACAGGGAATGCGCACCCTCCGCGAGGACGGCTGGGTGAAGGTTCTCGCCGGCCGCACCACCATCGACGAGGTGCTGCGCGCCACCAAGGGTAAGATCGAGAGCTAGGATACGTTATGCCCGAATTCCGCTATGTCGCCCGCAATCAGGCGGGGCTGGAACAGACCGGCACGCTCTCGGCGGCCAGCCGCCACGAGGCAGTCGCCATGTTGACGGGGCAGTCGATGTTTCCGCTGAAGGTGGAAGACGCGACTCCCACCGTGGAGTTCCAGCGGGTCCGCCGCGTGCCGGCCCCCTTGCTGGCCGCCACCTACAGCCAGTTGGCCGACCTGCTGAAAAGCGGCGTGCCGCTGCTGCGGTCCCTCAACGTGATCCAGAAACAAACCTCGCACGCCGGCCTGAAAGCGATCATGGGCGAGATCACGTCGGCGGGTGGAAGACGGCAGCACGCTGGCCGACGCCATGACGCGCTTCCAACCGGTGTTGGGCGAAATGGCGGTCAGCATGATCCGCGCCGGCGGCGAAGGCGGATTCCTCGAAGAAGCCCTCAGCCGCGTGGCCCAATTTACCGAGACCCAGGACGATCTGAAGAAACGCACGATGGGGGCCGTCGCCTACCCGGCCTTCCTGGCGGTCGTCGGCACCATCATCGTGATCGTGCTGATCGTGTTTTTCGTGCCGAAGTTCAACGAGCTGTTCTCTCGCCTCCGCGAGAACGGGAGATCTGCCGACAGTAACCGATTGGTTGCTGGCCCTCAGCGACTTCCTGCGGAAATGGGGCGTGTTCATGCTGGCGGCGCTGCTGGCCGGTTTCTGGTGGCTGCGGCACTGGTTGCGCACGGAAGCCGGCCGCTGGTGGCGAGACCGCATCACCTTGAAGCTGCCGATGGCCGGCAGCGGTTTTCCTGGGTCTGGCCGTCGCCCGCTTCTGCCGCGTGTTGGGCACCCTGTTGCACAACGGCGTGCCGATCCTTCGCTCGCTGCAAATTTCGCGCGACGCCACGGGCAATCGAGTTCTGGCGGCCGCCATCGGCGAGGCTACCGAGAACATCTCGGCCGGCCAGCCACTGGCCGGCCCGCTGGGCGCCAGCGGACAGTTTCCGCCGGTGGTGGTGGAGATGATCGCGGTTGCCGAGCAGGCCAATAACCTGGAAAATGTCCTTCTGTCGATCGCGGATTCCTTGGAACGCACCACCTGGCGCCGCCTCGACCTCACGGTGCGGCTGATCGAACCGATCATGTTGTTGATGTTGGCGGGCGTGATCTTGGTGCTGGTGATCGCCTTGTTGCTGCCCGTTCTGAAGATGAGTACAACCGTTTAACCGCGCGCCGGGGCCGTTGGCGTCCCGGCGCGATACACACAACCCCGCGATGAGGAGTTTGCCATGTTGTTCCCCGCTGCCCGCCGCCGAGAAAGCGGCTTCACCCTTATCGAAGTGCTGCTGGTCATGGTGATTCTGGTGGTGTTGGCCTCGTTTGCGTTGGTGTCCATCGGCCCGATGACGCGCAGGTACAAACTCAACCAGGCCAGAGCCCAGATCGGCTTGTTCAAGACGCCTTTGGAAGCCTACCAGTTGGACATCGGCACCTATCCCAGTAACCTCAACGCCCTGATTGCCCGGCCGCCCGATGTGGGGAACTCGAACAAGTGGCAGGGCCCCTACCTGGACGCCGACCAGATCCCCTTGGACCCCTGGAACAACATGTACCAGTACGCCAGTCCGGGGATGCACCATCCGGATAGCTACGATATATGGACGGTTAGTCCCGAAGGCGTGGAAATCGGCAATTGGACGACGTACTAGGAATGAACGATTGCCAGCAGACCCGCCGGCATGAGCGGCGGCAGGGCTTTACGTTGATGGAAGTCCTGCTCGTGCTGGCGTTGTTGGCGGTTCTGGGCGCGTTTGCCTGGCCGGCGATAAAAAAACCGTTTGCCAATCGTCGCTTGCAAGCGGCGGCCGACGCCGTGCGCGTGCAATGGTGCCAGGCCCGCGGCCAGGCCGTGCGTTCCGGCCACACCTATGCCTTCCGCTTCGCGCCCGGCGGCGATCGCTTCCGCTTGGGACCGGCGGACGATGCCAACTCCTTGGCCTTGGGCTCGATGACGAACAACCTCCCCAGCGGCGACACGTCCGGCTTGCCGCCCCAGGAACCCACGCCGCCGGCTCAGGAAGGCACGCTGCCCGATGGCATCACGTTTGTCGCCGACGACTCGCCGGTGAACGATCCGGACTCGCAGCCGTACGACCCCGACAACGCTGGGCAGAGCGACTCGGGCGGTGGTTGGTCCGATGCGATCCTCTTTTTCCCCGACGGCACCACCACGGACGCCCACGTCGTGATCACCGGCCAGCGCGGTGCGGGAATTCGGCTCACACTGCGTGGGATCACGGGCTCGGTAACCGTCGGCGAGCCGACCTCGAAGGAGTAGCCGCTATGAAGAGAACGCCTGCCACAAAGAAGGCTGCCTTCACCCTGCTGGAAGTGATCCTCGCCCTGGCGATCCTTGCCGGGGCAATTGTCGTCTTGGGCGAGGCGAGCCGCATCGCGATGCGGAACGCCGAGGGGGCGCGTGACCTGGCCCACGCCCAACTGCTTTGCGAAAGTATTTTGGCCGAGATCGTGACCGGAATTATCCCCGCCCAATCGGCCGACAGCACGCCGTTCGATGACACGACGACCGATTCGCTCGATCCGGACGAGGTGCCCTGGGTGTGGAGGGTCGATACCGACACCACGGACGAGCCGGGCCTGATTTCCGTCCGCGTGACGGTCAACCGCGACACGCCGTCGAACAAGAACCCGCTCCAATTTTCGCTGACGCGGTGGGTGCCCGATCCCAACGCGTCGTTGACGAGCCAGAGCAGCCAAACTTCCCAGAGCGGCAGTTCCACGTCGGGCAGCAGCTCGGGGAGCAGTTCAGGCAGCAGTACCACGCCAGGAGGCACCGGTGGTGGAAAGTAGCGCGCGTTTACGCAATGTTGGCGCTGGTCCCCTCTCCCGACCAACCTTCGGTCGGGAGAAGGGAGATTTCCGTCGGCGGTCGGCCTACACGCTCTTGGAACTGGTGTTGGCCATGTCTCTGGTGGTCATCGTCCTGGCGATGATCGGCTGGGCCATTCAGATTCACTTCCGCATGATTGACAAGAGCCGGGGACAGGTGGAACAGGCACAATTGATGCGCGCCCTGTTGCAACGCATCGCCGAAGACATCCGCAACGCCGTCCCCTTCACGCCCTCGGCATCGTCGGCAACCGGCGCGACGTCATCGGGCTCAGACGCAACTTCTGCGTCGTCGGGGTCGACCTCGTCCGGCTCAACCTCATCAAGCTCTACGTCATCGGGCTCCTTGCCGTCAACCGGCTCGGATTCGGGCGTGTCGGACGCCTTCGGCACGTCGATCTCCGGCGGGCTTTACGGCAGCGCCCAGGAATTGCAGGTCGAGACCACCCGCCAGCCGAAGCCGACCATGGCGGATCCGCTGGTGGACGACCCTACCTTGCCCTCCCGGCTCAGCAATATCCGCACCATCACTTGGAGCCTCGGCGACCCGGGCACCGGCGATCCCACGCAGGGCGGCGACTCCTCGGGCACGGGCAGCCAAACGGGACTGTATCGCCGCGACGTGGACCGGGCGGAATTCATCTGGGCAAACCAAGAGGGAAGCCCCGACAGTCTGCCCCCAGCCGTCAATCTGTGCCTGAAATCGTGGACGTCGAGTTCACATACTACGATTGTTCGACCAATCCGCCGACGACCAGCGACACGTGGGATTCGACCCAGCAAGGAAAGCTGCCCGACGCCGTGCGAGTGGACATTGCCATCCGCCGCCCCGCGCAAAAGCGGCGGCAACTAGCCTCACCGGCGACGACAACTCCAAGATCATTTACGACATGTTGGTCGATTTGCCCAACTCGCCGGTGCAGCCCAGCCAAGCCGTCGCGCAAGCGTCGCCGTCCTCGTCTGGCACGGGAGCCGCCGGCACCCCCGCGGCAGCCGCCGCGGGCAGCAAGTCGAGCGCAGCCAGCAGCAAGTCGAGCACCAGCGACAAGACGGGCACCGGCGGCAAGACGGGCACCGGCGGCAAGACGGGCACGACCGGCAGCAAGACGGGTACCAGCGGCAGCAAGACCACCACGACCGGCAGCGGTAGCAGCAGCAAGACCACCACGACCGGCGGCGGTGGGAAGAGCAAATAGGATTGCCTATTCATGAAGACGAAAAGACGCCGTGGGATGATCCTGCTGTTGGTGCTGGTCGTCGTCACGATCCTGGCGATGATCTGCCTCGGCTTTGCCGAGCTCATGCTCGGCGAGCGAAGGGCCGCCGTCGCCGCCTCCCGCCAGTCGCAGGCCAGGGTGCTGGCGCAATCGGGCGTGCAGTTGGTCCAGCAGTTTCTCAACCGCGCTCCCAGCGATCAAACCAGCGCCGGCGGCTTGTACGACAATTCCTCGCGGTTCAGCGGCGTGCTGATTGCCGACGACGATACGCCGCAGAACCGCGGCCGCGTTTCCGTCGTTGCCCCGCGCCTCGACGGAACGAATACGGTCATCGGCATCCGCTACGGCCTGCAAGATGAATCGACGCGAATCAACCTCGCCGCGATTCTCACCATCGGAAAAAACGGCGCGAGCAGCAACGGTCAACAAGGCGCGAATGGTGCCGCCACAACAGGCGCGGTGCAGGCAGGCACGACCGGCGCGGCGCAATCCTCTACGACCGGCGCGGCGCAATCCTCTACGGCCGACACGTCGCAATCCTCTACCAACGCCAGCGGTCTACAGAGCACGGATCCCGCCACAAACACTTTGTTGGCCTTGCCGGGCATGACCGCCGACATCGCTGACGCCATCCTGGATTGGATCGACGCCGACGACACGCCCCGCGCCAACGGCGCCGAATCCGAGTTCTACGGCTCGCTTACGCCGCCCTATGCGCCGCGAAACGCCCCGCCCGCAACGATCGAAGAACTGCTCCTGGTGCGCGGGGTGACGCCCGAGTTGCTGTTCGGGCTGGACGCCGCGGCGATGGGACTGGTGCCGGCGAGTTCCGTCGCCGGCGGCAACATCGAGGGCGTTGACAATTCCGACGGCTCGATGGACCACGGTTGGGCCGCCTACCTCACGCTCTGGAGCGCGGAACTCAACGCGACCAAGCCTTCCGACGGCACGCCCAAGGTCAATCTCAACGGCAGCGACTTGCAGCAGTTGCACGACGACCTGGTGGCGGCGGGACTCAGCGAGGATCAGGCGATGTTCATCGTTGCCTATCGCGCGTACGGCGCTTCGAGTGCCACCCCCGCTTCGAGCGCCACGGCCACAGCCGCCACGAACAGCGCGTCTACCCAAACGATCAACTCCTCCGACATCGACATTACCCAGTTGAACGCGAACGTCAAGCTGACAAGCATCTTGGACCTGATCGGCGTTACGGTGTCGATTCCCGCCGAGCGCAAAATCGGCGCAGGCAAAAACAACCCAGACGGCCAAAACGTCGGACAGCAAGGGCACCCCCGCCACGCCCAGTGCCCCCACCCCGCCCGCGCCGCCGCCCGCTGCGAAGACTTTGAAGTCGGCGTTTACGCAAGACGTCGGCGCCATGAGCAGTTATCTCCCCACGCTCTTCGACAATACCACGGTGCAATCGGGCTCGACTCCGATCGCCGGGCGGATCAACATCAATCAGGCGTCGCAGACCGTGCTGTTGAGCATTCCGGGAATGACCTCCGACATCGCCAGCCAGATCATCGCCAGCCGGGTGATGGATCCCACGCAGGCCCCGTCCGATCAAGCGTACGAGGTGTGGCCCCTCATTGAAGGGATCGTGCCGCTGGCCACCATGAAGGCCTTGCAGCCGTACGTCAACGCCGGCGGCAACGTCTATCGGGCGCAGATCATCGGCTATTTCGACAAAGGCGGTCCTACCGCCCGCATCGAAGCCGTTTTTGACGCTACACAATCCCCCACCAAGCTATTATTCTGGAAAGACGTGAGCCGGCTGCAGGGGGGATTTCCGGGTGACACCAGCTCGCAGACGGGGACGACCTCCACCGGCGCGAGCCCGACCAATACGAACTCCACCAACGGCAACATCTCGAACTCGAGCACGCATTAGGAACCAGCATGCCGCAACTACTCGCCCTGGAATGGAACAGCCGTGAAATCCGCGTCGCTCTGGCGTCCGGGCGAGACCGCCAGATATTGATCGAGCATGCTTTCTCGGTGCCTTGGAATGAGGGGGAATCGTCGCTCGATCAGCCCGAGCAGCGGATCGCCCAGCGGATCACCGAAGAGCTGGCCATTCGCGGCATTTCGTGTCGCGATGCCTTGGTGGCCGTCGGACGCTCGAGGATCGAATTGCGTCAGCTCCAACTGCCTCCCGCGCCGGACACCGACCTGCCGGACATGGTCGCCTTCCAGGCGGCTCGCGAGTTCAACGAGTGGAACGAGCAGTGGCGGCTGGATTTCGTGCCCATCGATCAGGCGGCCGACGGCGCCCGCACCGTGCTGGCCACCGCCATCGCTCCGGCGATGATCAAGCACATCGAAGGGGTGTGCGCGAAGGCCGAATTGAACTTGCGGCGGCTGCTGCTTCGCTCGTGCGAAGCGGCGTCGCTGTTGGCCGGCGACAATTCTGCGCCGGCCGACCAGTTGCGGCTTCTGGTCGATCTGCTGGATGACGAAGCCGATCTGACGGCCGTGGTTGACGGGAAAGCTGTCTTTCTGCGGACGACGCGGTTCGGGGGCGAGCCCCCGCCCCTGCCGGCGCTGCTGGCCGAAATCCGCTTGACCATCGCGGCGGTACAGAACCAGCTCAGCGGCCGGAAGGTCGAGTCGATCGTGTTGTGCGGCCGCGACAGCCTCTACTCCGACCTGACCGAGCGGGTTCAGAGCGAGTTGGGGATGCGGGTGCAGTTGTTCGATCCGTTCAGCACGGTCGAGCTTGCCCCCATGCTCAAGAGCTGCGCTGCCGGCACATCCCGGGCGGTTTGCCCCCTTGTTGGGCATGCTCGTCTCCGAGCTCCGGCAAACGCCCCACGCCATCGATTTCCTGCATCCGCGCCGCCGGCCCGAGCCGCCCAGCCGGCGGAAGAAGCTCGTGATTGCCGGGGCCGCGGTCCTGCTGATGGGCTTGGGCTATCTCGCCTGGGGCCGGATCGAAAATTTCGTAGCGGCCAGCGAAGTAGAAAGCCTGACCGAGAAATCGAAGTCGCTGGACAGAAAAATCGAAGCCGCGAAGAAGGACCGCGCCAAGGTGGCGGACATCGCCCGCTGGGCCAACGACGAGGTCATTTGGCTCGATCAGCTCTATAGCTTGAACCAGTGCTTTCCGCCGAAAGAAGATGCCGTTCTCGACGAACTTGTGTGCAGCCAACAGGGCATGGACGTGAAAGGCCTGGTCAGCAATGAAGGCGTGTTGGCCAAAATGGAGGAAAGTATGGACAAACGCATCGGCCCGGTCACGCCCAAGATCCAAAAGGAAGACCAGAGCCGACGGCCTTACTCCTGGCACTTCGAGGCCCTGGTGGTTCCGAAGAAGGCGTCCGAGACATCCGCCGCGGCGGCTAAGGAACAAGCGGAATCGCCCGCCGCGACGAAGAAAGTGCCGACTCCGCCGGCAACGCCTCCAAAGAAAGAAGAGGAAAAAGAAAAAGAGAAGCAGACCGAGAAATCGGCTCCTGCGAAACAGGAGCCCAAGTCATGAACTTGAAACGCCGCGAGAAAATCCTTGTTTATTGCGTCGGCGGCCTGGCGGCTCTGTTGGTCGGCTATCTCCTCTTCGGCACCGGCGACAGCCACAGCGTTGAGGAGCTTCACAAGTTTCGCGACGAGAAGCTGTATCCCGAAGTCAAGCGAAAGGAAAAATTGGTTAGGGAAGCTAATGAGGACGCTGAGAAGCTGGCGGCGTGGCAGCGCCGCTCGGTGCCCGCCGAGCAAGCCACCTATACCGACTGGCTCCGCAAACTGGCGACTCGCTTCATCACCCAGCCGTTCACTCTCAACCCAAGCGCCCCCGAGCCTCACAAAGGCGTCTATACGAAGTTCACCTTCACCATCAGCGGCCACGCGACGATGGGCGCCTTGACCCAGTTCCTCTACGAGTTCTACAAGGCGGGCGATCTCCATCAGATTCGCCACCTTACCATCAAGCCGCTGCAAGGACAAAACCCGCGCGAACCGTTGGTTGACGTCAGCTTGATCGTTGAGGCCTTCTCGCTGGCGGGCGTTGACCGCAAGGAGCGCACCACGGAGGCAGGCCACGGTTTGCAGCAAGGAAAGACGCTGGCCGACTACCAGAGGCCGATCACCAGTCGCCAGTTGTTCGTCGCCTACGTGCGGCGCGAACGGCCGGGCGAGGTGGACACGGCGAAATACGCCTTCATCACCGGCATCACCGTCGTCGACGGGAAGAAGTCGGTTTGGGTCCAAGACCGTATGGCGGGCCGAATGTTGAAACTCTACGAAGGTGAAAAGTTCCAGATCGGCGACGCCCACGGCGTCGTGCGAACGATCGCCGACGACGAAGTGACCGTCGATTTCGACGGCCATCGCCGCCTGATCCGCAACGGCGATAACCTCCGCGGCGGCGTCGAAGTGAAAAATACGGAGTAGCAGGGGGCGGCAGGTCGTTTTCGACCTATCGCCCCAACGAGTAACGCGTCGTCGGTAAGAATGGGCAAGCTGCGCAACCCTTTGGGCGCGGTCACAACGTCGCTCGCGAGATTTGACGGCCCGCCGACGAAGATATACGATACAAGTTGTAGCCAGTGGTCCCTGACCCGTGCCGTAAGCGTCGAGGAGACTTGATCATGCGACTAACTTCGACCATTTCACTGATTGTGCTGGCCGGCCTGATGTCGAGCCCGGCCTCCGTTTGGGGACAGTCCATGTCGCGAGGAAACTCCGCGATGTTCGGCGGCGGCTCGGGCGGCGGCATGGGCGGTGGCATGGGGGGCGGCATGGGGGGCGGTTCGGGCGGCGGTTCGAGCAGTGGGCTGACCGGCGCGAGCATCACCGGCCAGGGGGCGAACGCCCTCAGCAGCTTCGGAAACACCAACGCGGCGGTCTGGGGAAGTCAAACCTCTCAGAATAATAATGTCGGCTTCGTTGGCGCCAACACAACTTCCAACAACTTCATCGGCGCCAGCACGGGCACCACCACGAACGGCGGCACCATGGGCATGCCGGGAATGAGCGGTATGTCGTCGCCCTATGGGATGACAGGACAGCGCCTCGGAACAGGCATGGGGATGGGTATGGGCATGGGTGCGGGTATGGGTATGGGTGGCAGCATGTACGGCATGCGGCCGGGGGCTCAGGGCATGCCCAACACGAGTTTGGTCCGCACCACGTTGAGCCTCGGCTTCGACAACACGCCTCCCGATTCGCAGAAGATCAGTTCGTCGCTGAGCCAGCGGTTGGCGAGCTTGCCGGCAGTTCATTGGAGCGCGCCGGGCCAGGTGGAAATCCAGGGACGGACGGCGATCCTGCGGGGGACAGTGGCGACAGAACACGATCGCGAGTTAGCAGAGTGGGTGGTTCGGTTAGAAGCCGGGATCGACAAGGTTGACAACCGCCTTGTGGTGTCGCCGAGTTCGGCGCCGGCCAAGTCGCCTTGACCGGGGTCTGTGCGGCCGGCAATTGTCCTGCCATTCCGTAGGGATTCGGCTGCCAAGGAGCCGGTGGCCGCCAATTGGCGACCGGGGGCGAGGCGGTCTCGCCGGCAGCCGCCTGGCGGCGCCGCCATTTCCGGCGGCATCTCAATGGTGGTCGTCCTCATCCGCCGCGGCTGCGCATCGCCGGCCGCCTCGGGCAGGTTTGCGGAGGGCGCGGCCGTCTCGTACGACACCGGCTGCAAGCCCCCGAGCGTTGCCGGGCCGCCGCCCGCCGCCCGATTGGCGCCGACGGTTTTCAGGGCCGGATTGGCGGCCATCAGCGCCGCCTCGATTGCCGCGGCCGAAGGCAGCGGCTTGCCGTCGGCGGCGACCTGTGGCGGCTCCACGCCCGGCAGGAGGTGCCGGCTTTGCTCGCTCAACACCACGGGCCCGGCTTTCGGTTCGAATCGGGCAATCAGCGTGATGTCTTTTCGCACTCCGCCGACCTCATCCCACGGCAGCCAGACGCTATACGAATGGCCGATCTTCGACTTGCTGTAAAACGACGGAAGCACCTCGGCCGGAAAGACGAACTTGCGGTCGGGCCGGACGTTGTTCGGATCGCGCCCCGTCTCGTCGAAGGCGTAGACGATCAGGGTGCCGTCGATCTTCACCGGCTTCTCATTTTTCCCCTCGTAGAACATCAACCGTCCACCGAATCCGCGCACGGGTGGTTCGCCGGCTTTCGTCATCACGGTGTCCGTCCACGAGGCGATCACCCTGTCGGGCTTCCCTGGTTTCTCTTCCTTGTTAAACGGCCAGGGACGCCACGTGGTGATGTCCCAGCCGGCGCTGGCAGTCGTCGCAAAGCATCCCAAGATCAACAAACAGCCAAGGGCTTTTGATGCTCTGAACATTCGATATTCCTTCTTACCGAAGAGGGGGCCCGCATGCTACGGATTATTGTTGGTCTGAAGTCGGTTCCGAACGAAACACCAACCGGGTGCCGTTGGAAGGCGACGACGGCGGTTGGCTCGGCGGCGATTGTTGATAGACGACCGATTGGACATTGCCGGAAGGCGGCGACGGCTGTGTGCCGGAGTATTGAGCCTGCTGTAGCGAGGGGCGGCGTCGCGCGTCGGCCCCCGGATCGCCGGGCAGCGAATCGTCGCGGCTGGGAAGCAGCGGACGTGCCGCATCGGACGACGGCGTGTTCGTCGTCGGCCCGCGCAGTGCCGGCGGCTGGCGGACTGGCCGGTTGCGGGCTGAGAGCCGGCTGCCCGCTGGGCGCCGGAATCGGCTCCAACTGGCCGTCGAAGTTGCGCAGCGAAGCGGGTTGGCGATTCAGGTCGGGGTAAACGGCCTTGGTTTCCGCGTCGGACCATTCGTCGCGGCGGTTCCGCAAGCCGGCCTCGCCGTGCATCGCTGTCACGTCGCGCAGGCACCAGCTCATGCGCGCCGCTTCGGCCCGCTTGATGGCGTCGGCCTCGGCCTCGTTCTTGACGATGGTCGGCGTCATAATGATCAGCAATTCCGTCTTGTTGGCGATCGTGCTATCGAAACGGAAGAAGTGGCCCAGCACGGGCAGATCGCCCAACATGGGCACCTTGCGATGCTCCTCGTTCTTACTCCTGGAGATCAATCCGCCCAGCACGATGGTCTGGCCGTTCATGGCGCTGACGGTCGTATAGGCCTCCGTGTTGTCGATGATGGGCGAGGTGACGATCTGGCCGGTCGAAGTCTGCGTGATGGGAACGCCGGTTGACGTGGGTTCCAGCGACGACTTGACGGCGTCGATGAGCATGACCACCAGGCCATCCGGGCAGACGCGCGGAGTAACCTTCACGATCAGGCCCACGTCGTCCAAGGTGATGGTATTCACCGTGCCGGTCACGGTAACGTTGACGCCGGTGATGCGCGGCACGAGCTGGCCGACCTCGACGAAGGCGGGTTGGTTGTCGAGGGTCATGATTTGCGGCCGCTGGAGGACCTCGACGCGGTTGTTTTCCGACAGTGCCCGCAACAGGAAGCTGACGTTCTCGCTCGAAAGCGACAACACCAATCCGCCATATCCCAGCGTGGGATTGAAACGTTGTACGCCGAGGTTCGTCAGGCTCTGCCCGCCCACCGCGGGCGCGTTTGACGTGGAACCGGCATTGGTGCCCAGCGGCTGGCCGTTGTTGAAATTGAAGCCGGGACTGGAACTCGCAGAAGCAATGCTCTGGACGGTGGTCCCGTTGGGCAGCGTGGTGGTAGTGTACGTGGGGCTGCTCAAAACGCTGCGGTCGAACAACACCGAATCCTGCAAGCCCAGTTCCATGCCGAACTCGTCGGTGCTTTCCAAGGTGACCTGCGCGATCAACACTTGGATCATCACCATCGGCGGTCGGGCGTCGAGCTGGTCGATGAGCGACTTGATTTCGTCGAAGAATCGCGGCGTGGCGCTGAGCACCAGGCTGTTGGTGACCGGCTCCGGCACCACCACAACTTCGCGCTCGATCTGCTCGAAGGCGCTGGTCAATCCCTGCGCCTCGATCGCCATCTCAGTTTGCAGGAACTGGTTGATCGTTGTGGCGACGTTTGCGGCCGGCGTGTTCTTCAGCTTGAAGACCACGTTCTTGCGATTCCGAATCCCTTCATCGAGCCGCGTGATGATCGTCTCGACGACGGTCAGATCGCTGGCCGCCCCGGAAACGATCACACTGTTCGTGCGCACGTCGACGGCGAACCGCAAGGGCACAATCGACGTGCCGGCGCCGATCGTCGAAGTCTGCATGCCTCCCATCATCGGCTGTTGAGCGCCGGGAGTGACTTGCGTCGAAAGCAGCATCTGGAGTGTCTGGGACAGGCTTGTGGCGTCGCCGTTGACGACGGTGAAGACCTTGATCAGGGCCTCGGCGGCCGGAAGCTCATCGAGTTGCCGGACGACCGCATCGAGCAACTCCAGGCTGTCCTCCGGCGCCGTGATGACGACGGAGTTCGAGCGCATGTCGGCCATGACTTGCACGTCGCTGAGGATGCCCGAACTGAGGAGCTTCTGTCCTCGGGGGTTGACGATCAGGAAGTTGAGCATGGCCGAGCGTTGCCCGCCCGGCCGGGCCCCCGCGCCGGCGCCGCCGGGGCGGAATTGCTGGCCGGCTCCGCCGAACCCGCCCGGCTGCTGCACCCCCATTTGCATCCCGCCCGAGGCGGCGCCGATGGCTTGTTGCAGCACCGTGGCGATGTCTTGGGCCATGGAATGCTTCAACTGAATGATGATCATTCGGTTGACGGCCTTGCTCGTGTTCGTGTCGAGCCGATCGATCAGATCGGCCACTTCGGCCATGTCGCGGGGACTGGCGTGAACGATCAAGGAATTGGACCGGTCATCGCGGCTTACCACCACCACCGGTTCGAGCCCGATCCCGCGGCCCTGATAAAACTCCTGGATCGTGCCCTGCACGGTCAACGCCGACGCGTTTTTCAAGGAGAAAATCCGAAATTGCGAGTTCGCCTCGACGGGCTGATCCAACGGCTTCACCAATTCCACCACTCGTTTCACATTCTCCGCCCGGCCCACGATCAGCATCACGTTGGGCACTACCACCGGGGTGATGCTGACCAGCCCTTGGCGGCCGGTGTAGACCTCGTTGTAGAGTTGCGTCACCAGCGTGCTCATCGCCACGCAATCGACGTACTCAAGCGGCAGAATCTTGATCTCCGGTTCCGTCTCGCGCGATCCGCTCCATTTCTTCGATGATCTTGATCACCTGGTTGACGTCCTGCGGATTGCCCCGCACCACGATCATGTCGATGCCTTCGAGCATTTCTACCGTCACCGGGTTGGCCAAACCGGGGCGCGGCCTGGCCTCCGTACCGGGGTGCTCGGCGCCGGCCGGCGCATTGGGAGACTTCAAGGCGGGGCCCGGGGCCGTCGGAGCTTGCGGCGGCGTGGCGACAACCGGCGGAGTGGCCTGCTGCCGTTGCTGGGCCAGCATGGTGGCCGTCTTTTGGTCCACCGGCGGCGCGTTGGTCGCCGTTTGAATGGCCTCCGCCGCCTTCTGCATGCTCGCCAATTGGGCCGTTCGCAGCGGCAACACGCGAACGTCGCCGCCCTCGCCCGCTTGCGGGCCGTCAAGAAGCTGAATCATTCGGCGCAGGCCTCGACCGCGGCGGCGGGACCTTCCACGGTCACCTGCGCCGTGGCGGCGTCGATGGCAATGTCGATGCTGCCGCCGCCGGCCAATGCCAAACGGTATCGCTTCGTCTGCGTCCGTGACGCGGGCAGCGACGAGAACCTGTTTCCCAGCATGTTCCACAGCGAGGCTTCCAACTGGTCCGGCTTGATATTGCGCAAGGCGACGCTGCGGCTTTGCTCGGCGCCGACGTGCGCCGGGGGCATTTCAACCGGTCTTGGCGTCGCTGCCGGTGCTGCCGGCGCTGCCGAAACCGGTCCGCCAGCCGCGAGCCGCTGCCTGATCGTCGCTTGGATGTTTGCCGGCGCGAGGACAATGACCTGGGAGGTTCGTTCATCGGCGGCGATTCGGACCCCGCTGATGGCGCCGAATTCCGTTCGCAGCCGCTCGGCAGTGGCCGCAGCCTGCCCGGTGGGGCACCGATAGAAGGCCGGCCCATCGTCCGATCTTCCGACCGAGACGGTCAACAACTGCACCATGAACAGCCCGAGGGCTATCAAGAGTCGCCGGAGGGGCATGCGACTGCAACCGCGTTTCATAAGTAATGTATTCACTTGGGTTTGCGCCTTTTCGCTTGATTGGATGTGGCATCCAGTGAACCCGGTGCGAGCCTCAGCGCCCCCGCCGCTAAAATCTACGCGGAAGGACTAATCGGCAAAGTTTGCGCAGTTCTCCACGGTAAATCGCAGATTGCGGCCACTTCCGGGAGGCCAGGGATCAAGCGAGAGCAGAAGTAACCCGTTCTGCGCAACATGGGGCGTATGGATAGACTGCGCCCCTGGCCTCATGAAAACGGGGACTGGTTCCGCAACGGCCTGTATGATTGCCTGATCCCAAACCACTATTAGCTGCGGTGCCTGTCCCCGTTTTCAAAGTCGAGGCCAGAAAGACCGACCGAGCTGCCGCTCCGCCCCGCAATCCGTCCCTTGCTCTCTCCTAGACAAAGTTGACAAGCCGCGCGGCGGTCATCGGCTGCTGCAAGATGCGGAGTGCGCGGGCCTCGATCTGCCGCACCCGCTCGCGGCTGATGGCAAACGTCTCTCCCAATTGATCGAGCGTGCGGGACTGTCCGTCGCCCAGCCCGAAGCGCAGGCTGAGGATTTCCCGATCACGCCGGTTCAATCGCTTCAGCACCTCTTTCACCCGGCTCCGCAAGAGATTTCTGTCGGCATCGGTCCACGGTCGATCTTCGCGTCGATCCGAGAGCCGCTCGGCCAGCGAACTGCCCCTTTGTTCGGCGGTCTGTTCGTCCAGCGACATCGGTTGCCGCTGCGAGCGTAGTGCCTGGTTGGTCTCTTCGAGCGACAATCCCGCAGCTTGGGCCGTTTCCGCCATGCTCGGCTCGTCGCCGTGGCTTTGAAGGAACCGCTCGGCGGCGTCGCGAATCCGGTTGAAACGCGCGGTGGCGTGGTCGGGAACGCGGATGGTCCGGCTCTGCTGACTGATCGCCCGCCGAATCGTCTGCCGAATCCACCACGTTGCATAAGTGCTGAAGCGGCAGCCTCGCGCGGGATCGAACTTATCGACCGCCCGCATCAGCCCCATGTTCCCCTCTTGGATCAGGTCGAGCGTGCTCATGCCGCAGTTGTGATATCGCTTGGCGATGGATACGACCAGGCGGAGGTTGGGCACGGACAATTCCTGCCGGGCCAGCTCGTGAATTTCGCGGCGCTTTCGAATGCACGCCAATCGCCGCGTCAACGCCGCGGCATCTTCCTCGGTGCGGAACATCAGCGCCGCCAGTTGCGCACGAAGGTCCTTGACCTTTGCCATGCCGGGTGTTTTTCCTGCGCGGGACAAGCGCCGCCGAAGCAGTTGCATCTGCCGCGAGATCTCTTCCAGTTCTCCGAGCGCCGGTTGCAGCGACGACAATTTGGGCCGCAGTCGCTCGACCAGTCGCGCCGCCTTGATGCGGCGGACGGCCATTCGCCGCAAGACGTCCCGCTTTCCGACGGCGAGGCGGCGGTGATCGAACGCCGAAACGAGGTCCTTGCGGTTCTGGCTGAGCAAGCGCTGGATTCGCGGCAACCTTTGGCCAAGCACGCGTCGCACCTTTTCCCGCCCGGCTGCGCCCTCGGCGGGAACCTCGATCACGTTCGAGGCCGCCATCGTCTCCCCGCGAACGCCCTCCACGAGGTCGACGAAGGTCTGGAGCACATACGGGGCCGACAGAATGCTGCGGCGGTATCGCTTCAAATGCCGACTGATCCGCTGGGCAATGTGAATTTCCTCCGGCTGGGCAAGCAGCGGAGTCGCGCTGATCTCGCGCAGATACGTTCCAAAAGCATCAAAGTCACGGTCTCTCATCGGTTTCTATTTCTATGGAAAGCGCCTGCCAGGCCGGCCGCCTGCGCGGACGTCCTGGAGGCTGTGAATCGTCATGTCAATAAACAACGAAGGTCCGCCGAAAGTGAGAATTACGATCGTTCACGGATCGGTGGACGCCGCCATTCCCCCATCGGCGAACCTTCCAAAGGAATTATAGGGGCCAGTGGCCGCGAGCAATTCGCCCGAAAGGGGGCGAATCTCTCCACAAACGGGGCTGCGAGAAATTGCTCATCACCACCCGCTTGCACAATTCACCGTGCCGGTCGAGGGCTGTCGCAGCGCTGGGCAGGCGGGTAGAATAGGGTCCAAAATTCGTTCCCGGCAGTGTCTCCCGCTATCCGCCTGAAGAGGAGCCCGCATGAAAACGAGACTGTTTCTGGTCGGCCTCGCTCTGGCCGCTGTGCCGCCGGCTGCGAATGCCGATTCATGGACGGCGCCCGATCCGGCATCGCCGGACGAGATGCGGCTCACGGGGACCTGGGGCTCGGCGCAGGCGTTGAACGCCGAGCGCATGGGAGCCGCGCCGCTGGATAACGCCGACTTCATCCTGGACGATGTATCGCTGAAGAAGCATCGCAAGTTCGCCGAGTATAGCGGCGATATTTCCGGGCGGTGGATCGGGGCGGCGGCTTTTCTGGCGTCTTCGCTTTCCCAAGCCCTTTGCCGCTTTGCCGGAAATCCTCGCCGCCATCCCGGGCTACCAAAAGCCCGACGGCCATTTCGGCGTCGATCAACGCTTGCCCAACATCGAGCGCGCCCGTGACATGCCGATCCTGTGGGGCAACGGCCGGCTGCTGATTGGACTGGTCGAGGTGTACGATCGCACCGGGGAGGCCGCCGCGCTGGCCGCCGCCAGGCGGCTGGGCGAATATTTCCTGGCCACGGATGCGGTCTACGACAAGCCCGAGAACCTCCACGCCGTCGGCGGCACCTATTCCGACGGCTTTGCCACCTGCTACTTCTCGTGCATCGAGGGGTTGGTCGCTCTGGGCCGCGCGACCCACGATCGGCGCTTCCTGGACGAGGCGCGGCGGATTGCCGATTTGGCGCTGACGGTTCAACAATTTCGACGGGCTGCACGCTCACGGCCGATTGTGCGCCGTGCGTGGACTGGCCGATCTCTACGACGCGACCGGCGATGAACACTGGCTCCAGGGGGCCCAGCGTGATTGGAAGATCTTCATGGAGCGCTATCGCTTGCCCACCGGCGGCGTCAAGGAAGTGCTCAAAGCGAACTGCAACGCCGACGAAGGCTGCGCCGTGGCTGACTGGCTGCGACTGAACCTGTCGCTCTGGCGTCTGACGGGTCGGCCGTGCTATCTCGACGAGGCGGAACGCTGTCTGAAAGGCCATTTTCTCTTCCAGCAGTTCGAAAACGGCGGCGCCGGCCACCGCTACTTCCATCAACTGGAGGGCCAACCGGTCGCCTTCAAGGGCTTGCGCGAAGAGGCCTGGTGGTGCTGCGGCGAGCACTGGGCCAGGGCCGCGGCCGACGTGGCTCGGTTCGCGGTCACCAGCGGCCGGCAAGGTCCATCCGTCAATCTGGCCGTTGACTGCCAGGGACGCATATCGGGCCCGGGCGGAAAGTGGAATGTGACGCTGCGCGAGATCGACGACGGCTTGCACATCGCCGTGCAAAGTCCCGCGGCAGCCAAGGCCACGCTGCGCATTCACCGTCCGGCGTGGCGCACCAGGGCGCACGGATCGAGAAGCCGGATGCCCTCTCGGTGATCGACGGCGATGCGGCCTGGCTCGTCGAGGGCGATTGGAGCGTGGTGCGCGAAATCACGGTGCATTTGCCGACGGCCCTGCGGAGCGAGCCGGCGCCGGCCGACGCCGCAGTGCTGTTGCGGGGCCACGATCTGCTGGCCGCCCATCGCGTGCCGACCAACGATTGGCTCATGGACCCGCTGCCCGGCACGCGGCCGATCGTGCTGTGGAACGCGGCGCTGCCGGCCGAGAACGGCCGCATCGTAGTGCCCGCCTCGCTCGACGCCGATGCCGATCCAAATCGCCCCGGGCAGTGGCATCGACTGGAGTTGGCTCCGCTGCGATCCCTGACCGATCAGCCGCACAAGGCCGCCTGGTTCTCCTTCCGCCTCCAACGCGCAACCTCCGAGCAGATCGCGAACTTGATCAGTGCAGTTCGCTGACCGAAGCAAGTGGGGACGAAGAGTGGGTAATTGAGGCAAGCGCTGCCGAGGGGGGCGATACCGGCCATTCGCGTTCATACGAAAGCCGATTCTTCGTCCCAACACGAAACTTTCTTGCAACGCGTGTGTTGGAGTGATATAAGGAAGCTAGTTCTTGGGGCTGTCGGCCAGTGCCGGGCAGGTTGACGGCTCGATGTACAATGTACTGCCGCAGTTCGCGTTCATCTACTGGAACATAGATGGTCGCTATGGCGTAAACAGGGGAGAGGGCACCGGTCCTGCTCTATGGCAGCGATTTGTGGCGGGCTGGCCCGGTCACCCGAATGTCACTTATCTGCGGAGGGGCTTTGCAATGGCTTCTTCAAGATCTCACGGAGGTCACACCACGCGGAACAACCAACCAACACATCCCAAGAAGACTCATCGGCAACGCGGCGGTTGCCGCACATTGCGCGTCGAACCGCTTGAAAGCCGCACTCTGCTATCGGCCACTCTGCCCGGTACGGCCACGCCGGACCACACAGCTCTGCTGGCCGCTAATGGCGTTGCGGCGATGTTGACGGCCGGGCCCACGGGCTACACGCCGGCGCAGATTCGCGCCGCTTACGGCATCAACCAGATCACCTTCGATAACGGCACGGTGGCGGGCAACGGCGCCGGCGAGACGATCGCCATCGTCGACGCCTACGACGATCCCAACATCGCCAACGACCTGCACCAGTTCGATCTGGCCTTCAATTTGCCCGATCCCGTCTTTACGAAGGTGAGCCAGACCGGCAGCACGACGGCGTTGCCCGCGGCGAACGCAGGTTGGGCTACGGAAATCGCGCTGGACGTGGAATGGTCGCACGCGGTGGCCCCGAAAGCCAACATCCTGTTGGTCGAGGCCAAGAGCGATTCGTTCAGCGACCTGCTCACCGCGGTAAGCTACGCCAGTCACGCCAGCGGCGTGGTCGCCGTGTCAATGAGTTGGGGCGGCGGCGAGTTCTCCAGCGAGAGCGCCTACAACAGTTACTTCACAACCCCCAGCGGCCATAGCGGGGTGACGTTCGTGGCTTCCTCCGGCGACAGCGGGGCGCCGACGAGCTATCCAGCCGCCTGCCCCGACGTGTTGTCGGTCGGCGGGACAACGTTGAACCTCACCAGTTCCGGCGGCTACGAGAGCGAATCGGGCTGGAGCGGCAGCGGCGGCGGCATCAGCGCCTACGAAACGCAGCCAAGCTACCAGAACGGCGTGGTCACGCAAAGCACAACCTATCGCGCCAATCCCGACGTGGCCTACGACGCCGATCCGAACACCGGATTCCCGGTCTACGACTCGTACAATAACCCGGCGTCGGCGCCGTGGGGCCAGTGGGGCGGAACCAGCGACGCGGCCCCGCAGTGGGCCGCCTTGATCGCCATCGCCGATCAGGGACGCGCCCTGGCCGGCGAGGCGCCGTTGAACGGCGCCACGCAAACCTTGCCCATGCTCTACGGGCTGTCGTCCAGCGACTTCCACGACATCACGAGCGGCACCAGCACCGGACACCCCAGGTACTCCGCGACCGCTGGCTACGATCTGGTCACCGGCCGCGGCACGCCTGAGGCCAATCTCATTGTCGCCGGGCTGGTGGGCTCCTCGACTTCGAGCCCCGCGGCCACGCACTTCACCGTTACGGCGACGCCGACCACCGACACCGCCGGCAGCGCGTTCAGCATCACGGTGACGGCCCTCAATTCGTCCAACACTGTGTACACCGGCTACACGGGCACGGTCGCTTTCACCAGTTCCGACAGCGCGGCCGTGGCGGACGGCTATTTGCCGGCCGCCTACACCTTCAAGGCCTCCGACGATGGCGTCCACACCTTCACCGTAACTCTCGTGACTGCCGGCAGCCAAAGCGTTACAGCCACCGACGAGAGTAATTCCGCGATCCTGGGCAGCCTCTCGCTCAGCGTCACTCCGGCCGCGCTCGACCACCTGGCGTTCGGCCAGCAGCCCGGCAGCGTGGCCCCCGGCGCGGCGATCAGTCCCGCCGTCACCGTGCAACTGTTCGACCACTACAACAATCTGATCACCACGGACAATACGGACAAGGTGTCGGTTGTTCTCGGTGCCAATCCGGCAAACGGGACACTCAGCGGCACGACCACCGCGACCGCAAGCGGCGGGATCGCCACTTTCAGCAACCTGTCGATCAACCAGGTCGGCTCGGGATATACGCTAGTCGCGAAGGTCGGCAGCATGTCGGCCACCTCGGCCGGTTTCAACGTGGCGACGGCCACCAGCACCGTCATCGAGGGGTTTGAGGGGAGCAGCACCTATTACCTGGCCGGCGGCCAGTCCACGCCCGATTACCTTTCGACAGTCGCCGCACATGACGGCACCTATGGCCTGGTGAATCCCTCGAGCAATACGTGGATCTATCGCGACGACACGGCGGTTCAACTCAAACAGGGCGACACGGTTTCGGTGTGGGTGCAGTTCTCGGGTGTTGCCAACGGACGCGCATACTTTGGTTTTGGGGCCAGTTCGGCCGGCACGCTCTCCTTGGTGGCCGCGCCCAACACCAATCAACTCCTGATCCAGAACAATTCCGGTTACGGCTTCACCAACATCGGCGCGGTCAGCATGACCTGGCAAGCCAACCAGTGGTATCGCTTGGAAGTCGATTGGGGCGCCAGCGGCGCCATCGTCGGCAAAGTGTTCGCCAGCAACGGCACCACGTTGCTGCAAACCGTCACCGCGTCGACCTCGGTGATCACCTCCGGCGGAATCGCCTTCCGGGCGACCAACTCCGGCAACACGTACTGGGACACCGTCACCCGCACGCCGGGCGTGAACAACTTCAGCCAGCCGGCGAATGTTTCGTCGGCGGCGGTCGCCGACGCAGCCGGCAGCCGCACGAGTGCGGCCCCGTTTGTTGCCGCCGCCGCTTCTGCCGGCGCACTACGCCAATCGCCCGCCGCGGAGCAGTCGGCGCTGGAGGAGTGGTTCGCCACCTTCGGAGCCGGTTCCGCGACAACCACTCCCGAAAGTCACGCCGAGTTGTCGTTAGAAGCAGTCTTCGCCCAACTGGGCCGCGAAGCGGCTTGGGAACTGTAATCCAAGCGTCGGGCGCGGCACCAAATACCACAGTTGGTGCGGCAGACCACAGTTGGGGTGGCAGAAAAGAAAGTCGGGGTGGCAGTTGCACTGCCACCCCGAGTGAACACGCCGACTGCTTTGCTACGCAAGACTCGCTAGTTGGCCGCGATCTGTTGCGGCGTGGCATTGAAGTCAAAGGCCACCGCGCCGACCTGGCCGGCTGTCACCGTGACCGATTTCGTCTCCTCGCGCGTCTGGTTGTCGCGAACCACCTGCGCGAATCACATAGGTGTAGATGAGGTTCGGCTTCAGACCGTAGGAAACGAACGAGCGGCGGGCGCCCGTGCTGCGGGTCTCGAGTCCGTTGACGGTTATCTTGGCGTCGTCCGGCACCCAAACGGTCAGTTGCACGCTGTCGGCCGCCGGAGTGGCGGTAGTTTTCGGCGGGGAACTCGGCGTTTGGGGCGGGGTTGGACTCGGCGTGGCCGGTGTCGGCGTGGCCGCCGGCGTCCCATAGTCGAGCGAACCGCCGCAACTGCTGCAGCCGCCACTGCTGTAGCCACTGCAACCGCCGTAGCAGCCTCCGCAGTTGGAACAGGGCGCGGACCACGTCGTATAGTACGGCCAGGCGTATCCGCAGCCCCAGCCGCCGCAGCCGTAGCCATAACCGTAGCCCCAACCACAACCACCCCATCCGCAACCACCCCATCCGCCACAGCAATTACGCCAGCCGGCATCTGCCTGAGGAACCGCACACACCAGGGCGGCCACCACCAGCACAGCGCCGAGCAACCACTTCCAAGATCGTCGATGCATGTTTCTGACTCCTTTGTGCTAGGACAGTCGAAGTACCCCAATCTGCATAGAACGATAGCGCTCGCTTGCGAAAAATCAAGTCGGCCGGGAAAGTTGGGTTGTCGATGACGGTTACGACCGCCGAGCAGGCGGGTGTTCGGCCGCTATGTTCCGGCGGTGAAATTGGCCGCTAGCCGGCACGGGAAATCACGGCACCTGTCTCCAGACGTGCGTATCCCGGGGCCCCATGGGTTAAGGAATCTCTTGATGCCACTACCGCATCGCTGGAAAAACGCCGCGCCACCGACGTTGACAGAATACCCAGGTTTGCCTATGCTGCCCCCCATGTCACCAGCCGCAATTTCCGTGATCCAGCCCGCAGCGTCTCTCGTTCGGTCGGACCAACCTACAACAACAAGTGGAACGAGACCGTATCTGATTCTCACCGATGAGAATGCCTTCTCGGTCGAGTTGGCCGATTGGGCTCGCCGAGCCCGGCCACCGCGCGTCGGCTGGGTAAGTCGAGGCCCGGTGCGTCACACCATCTTTGCGGACCGTCCAGCACTGGTGGTGCTGGCCGGAGCCCGGGCCGTCTTCCCCGAGATGCCCATTGACGGCCCGTACGAGGGTCTGCTGACCTTCGGCCCGGGGCTGACTGAATTGAGCGGCGACGGCCTGGAACTCTTCGTCGCCTTTCGAGAACATGGCGCCGGCCACTGCATCGAGTTGATGCGAGAGACCATCGCGCGCGTCGATTTGAACAATCCTTCTACCGAACGGAGATTCGATCTCGCACCGCTGACTGGGCGTCGGGGAGCCATCGTGATCGGTTGCGATCCGGGCCCCGAAATGGATAGCCGGGGCGACTGGCTAGCCGTCTTTGAACTTGTGATTAGCCCCACTGACGAGCTGACATTGAATCGCGCCAGAGCGTTTCCGGTATATCGCGAGAGGAACGAGATCGCCCAGTTCACCGAGACCTACAAGCACCCGATCTACAACAAGGGCGCGGAGAGCCCGCCGCGCCCGCACTTCGAGAAACTCAAGCAGCAGATATCGCGAGCCGTGCATCGCGCGGGCAAGGGCTGGCGCACGCTTCGTTCGGGTCATTGGCCGCAGGCCCTCCGCTTCTCGCCCCGCCGGACTCGAATGACATCGCTCCCCGCCGAAAAGCCGGGGCTGCCGGCCGAACCGAAGCCCGATCTGTACGGCTTCTATGTCTCGCGATTAGTGCAAGAGCTCGACATTCGGCCGATGGACCTGCGCTCGGCTGAAGCAGCGGATCGAAGCCCGGCCGGGTCGCGCCGTTCGCATCTTGTCGTTGGCCAGCGGCGCGGCGCGCATCGAGGAGGGAATCGTCGATGGTTTCGGCCGCCAGAACATCGAGATGACTCTGACCGACATCAATCCGACACTGCTGGCAACGGCCGCCAATCGCCTGGCCGACAAGGCTGAAGTGCGCAGCCTGGTCACCAACGTAAATCAACTTTCGCTGCCCCGCGACTCGTTCGACGTGATCATCTGCGTGTCGGCGTTGCACCACATGGTTGAATTGGAACATATCATGGCCGAATCTGCCGCCGCGCTGGCCGATGACGGCGAGTTCTGGAGCGTGGGCGAGTACATCGGTCGCAACGGCAACCGCCTCTTTGACGACGCCTATGCCATCGCCAATCCTTTCTTTCTGCAATTGCCGGAGAAGTATCGCGTCAATCGCAACCCCGGCAGCCCTGGATATGTTGACGTATGGCTGCCAAACTCCGATTGTTCGGTCGTCGGCTTTGAAGGCATCCGCAGCGAAGAGATCGATACGGTGATGGCCCGAAGCTTCCTTCCGATCGATGTGATTCGTTACGACTGCTTTCTTTGGCGCACTGTTCAACCTGGCCTACCTGGACAACTATGATCTCAACCGAGAGCCCGATCGAGAGATCGTGGAAAGGGCCGTCCAGTTGGAAGTGCAATTTGTTCGCGGCGGCGGCCGCCCCACGGCCATGTACGGCGCAGTTCCGCCCGATACGCGAGGCATCCAGCCCTCCCATTGCCGGGTTATCAACAACGGAACTAGCAGGTCTTGCCCAAACCCCCGCGGGCAACCGCTTTGCCAGGTGCTGAAAGTCGGCTCGCCGCATGTCGCGTCTCACGTCGCCCGACTCTCGCGCTCGTGCTCTAGTTGCGTGGCACGCACGATCATGGTAAACGTGAGAGGCATTGGGCTGGCACAAACCACCAACCACCAGCGGCTAATCCAGTGCGTCTAAAACTGATTGCCTGCGAAATTTTCTGCCGCGAGATGTGCGCCGCCGTTGCACGGTCGGTCAACCGCGTCGACGCCGAGTTTCTGCCCAAGGGGCTGCACGACATCGGGCAGGCCGGCATGTCGGCTCGACTCACCGAGGCCCTGGCGGCCGTCGATGAGCTGCAATTCGAAGCCGTTCTTGCTGGGCTATGGCCTGTGCAGCAATGGACTGGTGGGACTGGCCGCGCGGAACATTCCCTTGGTCATTCCCCGCGCCCACGACTGCATCACGATGTTCCTGGGCAGCAAGGAGCGGTATCTCGATTATTTCCGCTCGCACCCCGGCATGTATTTCAAAACCACCGGCTGGCTCGAACGCGGCGAAGGGTTGACCCAATATCACGAGGATTCGATCCAGCACCAGGCCGGTATGACGCAAACCCTCGAGGAACTCGTGGCAAAGTATGGCGAAGACAACGCCAAGTTCCTCTACGAGCAGCTTTGCAACATGACGCGGAATTACAGCGGGCTGGCGTTCATCGAAATGGGGATCGAGCCCGACGACCGTTTCGAGCGGCAAGCCCGCGGGCAGGCGGCAGAACGGGGTTGGAAGTTCGAGAAGCTCGCCGGCGACATGAGCCTCATCCAACGGCTGCTCGACGGGCCGTGGGACGAAGAGCGTTTTCTCGTCGTTCCGCCGGGGCGGCAAGTGGCGGCAAGTTTCGACGAACGGGTGATCAAGGTGGCAGAGCCTGACGATCCAGATAAGCAAAGGAAGCCCCCATGACCGGTTACGATCGCATTCTCGCCGCGTTCAACGGCTCGGCCGCCGACCGGCTGCCGCTGATGCCGATTACGATGATGTTCGCCGCCGACCAGGTCGGCGTGCCTTACGGACAATATGCGGCCGATCACCGCAAGTTGGTCGAAGGCCAGCTTCGCACGGCGGAGAAGTTCGATTTCGATTACGTGTCGTGCATCTCCGATCCGGCCCGCGAGGCGGCCGATTGCGGGGCCAAGATTCAATACTTCGACGACCAGCCGCCGGCGGTCGACGAAATGCGGTCGCTTCTGGCCGACAAGAGCGTGCTCCGGCAGCTGGAAGCGCCCGATCCTTTGGCGGGCGGGCGGATGTACGATCGCGTGCAGGCCGCAGCCCTATTGCGACAAGAAGTGGGCGGCAGCAAGTTGATCGAAGGCTGGATCGAAGGTCCCTGCGCCGAGGCCGCCGACCTGCGCGGCATCAACCGCCTGATGACCGATTTCTACGACGACCCGGTATTCGTCCGCGATTTGTTCGATTTCGTGCTCGCGGGGGGGCTCGAGTTCGCCCGGGCGCAGGTTGACGCGGGCGTGGACCTGATCGGCGTCGGTGATGCGGCGGCCTCGCTGGTCGGCCCACAAATCTACGAGGAGTTTGTCCGCCCCTATGAGCAGCGGATGGTTGACGGGCTGCACGCGATGGGCGCCCGGGTGCGGCTGCACATCTGCGGCAACATCCGCCGCATTCTGCCGGGCGTCGGCAGCCTGGGCTGCGAAATGGCGGATATCGACTCGATGGTGCCGCTCAGCCAAGCCCGGCAGGAAATGGGCCCCCATGTGGCCCTGGCCGGCAATATCGATCCCGTCAAAGCGCTGCGCAACGGCACTCCGGAATCGATCACCGCCGCGTTGGCCGAGTGTCATCGCCAGGCGGGGCCGCGCTACATCGTCGGCGCCGGCTGCGAAGTCCCCCGCGACACGCCCGAAGAAAACGTGCGCGCGATGGCGGCGTTTGCCCGCTCCCACCGCCCCTGACGGCGTGCGGTCTCTTATCCCCGGGGATATTGGCGGCAGTATTCGTAGAGGGCCATCGCGGCGGCCGTGGCGGCGTTGTGGGCGTACGGCATGCCGTAGACGGGGATTTCCACCGCGTGGTCCAACAAATGCAAGACATCGTCATCCAAGCCGCTTCGCTCATTGCCCACCACCAAGACCATGCGCCGCGGGAAAACGAACTCGAAGATCGATTTCGCGTTGGTTGTCTGCTCCAAGCCGATGATGGCGAAACCCTCGCCGCGCAGCTTCTTGAGCACCGCGGGGAGCGTGCGATGGATTTCGACGTGCAGGGATTCGACCGCATCGCGGGCGATCTCGTCGATGACCTTGGCGTTGCCGCAGCAGATCATCCGCTCGACGCCGCAGCAGCCGGCCGCCCGAACGATTCGCGACACGTTCACATTGCTCCGCATGGGCGGACAGGCCACGATCAATTCTCGCGGCCGATCGAGCGGGGCGGGCGGCTTGTGACGCTCTTGAATGAAATCGGCCATGACCGCGCCAGGTTGTCGAAGATCGGTCGCATGGGTGCCGGCCAACCACTATCGGCGGAGGTGTTTCTCTGCCATTCGGCAAAAAGGGCCAGGAGGCGGTTGTTCGGTTGGGTGTACCCGACAAACGCTCCCGGCCCCCTGTAGCGTAAAACGCTACGGTACCTGTGCATGCGCCCTCGAATAAGCGCCTGCACGAGTTAGTCGACTTCAGTGCCGAATCGAACCGAGGACCTCCATCATAACAGCGAAAGACGTTCCCCCTGGATAAAAGCAAAACCGAACGGCGAGAAAAGGCCGCCACACGCAATCGCCACCTGCTCCTCTAAGTCTACATCTTTTTCGTTGAGGTGGAAAGGTCAGCCGCGAATCCCCTTCTGAGGGCATAGACAATCGGAACGCCGTCGCTGGCAAGACGTTTCTGAGGACTGCTTCTCTCGTGTCCTGCGGCTCCCGGCTCATATTTTTCCTGAGTCGGCGAGTTGCATGAGTTGCGGCAACAGGCGGTTGGCGGCCCGGGCACGATGACTCAGGACGGCTTTGACTCTCAACCCAAACTCGGCGAACGTGCGGTGATATTCGACAATTTCAAACAACGGATCGTAACCGAAGCCCGCATCGCCCCGAGGCGTAAAGAGGATTCTTCCCCGACAAGCCGCTTCGCTCTCGGCCACGACATCGCCCGACGGATCGCTCACGGCAATGTGGCAAACAAACCGGGCGGTGCGCAGTTCCAGCGGCGTGTCGCCCAACTGCGCCAGCACCAGGCGATTGTTCGACTCGTCCGTGGCGTCGGGCCCCGAAAATCGCGCAGAAAGCACGCCGGGACGACCGTCCAGCCGGTCGACCAGCAAGCCGCTATCGTCGGCCAGCACCCACCTCCCGAGGTGTCTCGCATAGCCGGAAGCTTTCCGTCGTGCGTTGGCAGCGAAGGTGTCGCCGTCCTCAACGACCTCGAAACCGCCGGGGAAATCAGCCAGCGTCTGAAGCGTCACGCCCACCGGCCGAACCAAGTCGGCCAGTTCGATCCCCTTCTTGCGATTGGCAGTGCCTAGAACGAGCATCAGCAGTGAGTCACAAAATGGGGGCCGGTGTCGAACGAATGCGGCAATACGTTCGGGCAGATCATACCACGCTGGCCATCTTCACTCTACCCCCGTGAGGCTGCCGCGGGCTGGCGACCCACGAATCGCTATTCCCGATTCTTCATCGCCATGCTGATCGATCGCTTCGGCACTTCGACAGGAAGAGGTTGAATGTCGAAGGGGATGCCAATCAGCGTCTGAAGTCTGCTGGCAGACGTGGCCTGTCCCGGCAAGGTGATCGGCTGCGGCGCCAAAAGTTTGCATGATTCTTGTGAATTTCCGGGTTGATCTCGATTTTGCCGTCGGCTCGGGGCGTTCCCACCGAATCAAAATGGCCTATCGTGACAATGCTCATGTGGTGATCGTGAAATTGGTAGGCCTCGTAGCCCTTCAATCGCAAGGCCTTGGTAAGGTCGTTGGCCTTTTGCGCAGCCTCGGCCAACTTGCCCTTCATCTCCTTGGAGCCTTCCTCGATGGCCTTAATCTCATCTTGCTTGATGATGATCTGCCCTTTGAACGTGGCCACCTGTACGGTGTACTTGCCCGGACAGTCCAAGAGGTCGTACGGAACACCCTGGTTCATCGCAACGACTTGCTCATCGACGCCGTTTCGAGGCGCAAAGTAGTCGGGCGGGAGCATCGGATTGGGCGTCTTGAAGGCATGACCCATCGGCCCCAGCTTCTTCTTCTCGCTTCCTATCTTCTCGTTGATCTGCTTTTGGATCATGCGAAAACTACTGAAGTCTTGGTGGGTCTGTTGACCCTCCTTTACTTCAAGACACTGAGGCGTGGCGTACTTGATCTGCTGCAACGTCTTCTCGGCTTCGGGATCCTCGGCCGATTGATAGTCGCCCACCAGCACCGCGAATTCGAGCAACTCGGGGTGTCTAGCTTTCTCTTTGTCCTTGCTGTCTTTGTACTTTTGATACATCCATTTGCGGGGATTTCCGAACTGGTCGAAGCCAAGTCCCTGCGCTTCGCCCGGATCGAACCGTCCTTGGTATGTGTAGGCAGGCAGTTTGTACCGTTTGCGCAACTCGTAGGCGAGCTGCTGGGCCTGCTTTTCCGCCCCGTCGCCCGAGAAACTGCACGCCATGATCAGCCAGGGGCCATTGCTCTCGTTCAGCGGATAGGCCTTGTCCGCATCGGCGTCGACGGTCTTCAGTGGAATCAGATCGCTCCATGGCGGCGCGGCCTCCGTGCCCCGCCATGTTCCGCAGACGACGCTGAGGGCGATCCAGCACCGGAGCAGCCATTTCCCGCTCATTTTCATCTCCTCCCCTCAATAAGGCGGCGGGAGTGTAACAGAACCGAAACGGCGGTTCCAGAGCGGATTGCCGCCTTCAGCCCGCTCATCGGCTGACTAGGCTGGAAAATTAGGGAGGCTAGGAAGAGAGGTAATGTCCTTTGCCCAGATTCGGTCGCTTCCCACTCGCTCGGCGACCACCGACTTGAATTGGCCGATCAGCTCTCGCCCCCCGCGCACAACAACCGCGATGTGGCGTTCGCTGGTGCCCACCATCCATCCCTCTCCGCCGGGCGCCGCCCGCTCGACGATCACCTGCAACCGACGACCAACGAGTCCTTCCAGGTACTTGCGGCCAACGGTTTGGGCCAGTTCGCCCAATTCGGTCGCCCGGCGTTGGGCGATTCGGTTGGTAACTTGCCGGGGCATCGTGGCCGCGGGTGTGCCCTGCCGCGGGCTGAACCGGAAGATGTGGGCCTTTGCGAAACCCACTTCCTCGACCACCCGACACGTGGCCGCGAAATCCGCCTCGGTCTCGCCCGGAAAGCCGACGATCACGTCGGTCGTCAAGGCGGGCTGGTCCAGTTGGCCACGAATCTCGCGGCACCGATCGACAAACCACTGCACCGGCCGGCGGCGATTCATTCGCTCCAGCACGGCGTCGGAGCCGCTTTGCAGCGGAATGTGCAGGTGCGGACAAATCCGGTCGGAATGTCCGGCCATAAGCCCGATCAATTCGGGCGTGACCTCGCCCGCCTCAATGCTCGACAACCGCACGCGAAACTCGCCGTCCAGCTCGACCATGCGGCGGACCAGCCGCGCCAGCGAGAAGCCGTCGTGTCCATAGTCTCCGAGATGCACGCCGGTCAGCACGATTTCCCGGTGACCGTAGGCGATCAGCCGCCGGGCTTCTTCCAGCACTTCGTCGCTCGGCCGGCTGACAAGATGCGGCCGAACCCTGGGAACAATGCAATAAGTGCAGCGCATGCGGCAGCCGTCCTGCACCTTAACAAGAGCACGGCGCCGGCCGTCAAAATGGGTGATGCCATCAGGAACAGCGACCAATCCGCGCCGTTGAAACAGCAGCCGCAGATTGCGCTTGTCGGCGATGACGTCGGTCACGCCGGGAAGTGCGGCCAACTCGCCCGCCGCACATGCCGCGTAGCAGCCCATCACGATGATCTCGGCCTGCGGATAGGTCTTGGCCAGCCGGCGGATCGTCTTTCGACTCTTCGCCCCGCTTTCGGCCGTCACCGCGCAACTGTTGACGATGCACAGGTCGGCCGGCTCGCCGTTGCCGGCGTTGCGATACCCCAGCCGCTCGAACGCCTGCCGGACGAGCTCCGTCTCGTACTGGTTCACCTTGCAGCCGAAGGTGATGGTCTTGAGAACAGGCATGTCACTCCGTCGGCTCGATCGTCGCCCACATCGAACCCTTGCAGGCGGCAATCAGGGCGTCTTTGCCGTAGGCGTGGATTTGGTCGCGTTTCAGCTCGGCGTGCTCCCGCGTAGTCGTCAGCACGATCACCCGGCCCTTGAGTATCGACCTCTTTGGCCATTTGAAATCCCTTCTCCGGAGGGTAGCCAAAGAGCTCCATCAGCATCACAATGACGTACTCGTAGGTGTGATCGTTGTCGTTCCAGAGGATCACGTGGTAGGGCGGTTGCTGCTTGGTCTGTGGCTCGGTGCGCTGGCGGCGCTGGACGGCAGTCTTCTCCTCTGGCTCGACGGCGGTGGCGGCTTGCTCAGACATGATGCTTTCGCCGCGGAACCCCGCGGCAGACCCAATGGTCGAAAAGGCTCACACCCATTATATTGAGTGACGCGATCGATTCCAACCGCCGTGGGGAGTGTTCCGATATTCGCGGCGCAGCCCAGCGAAAATGGGACTGCCCCCTTTGGCCGTCAACCGCAGAAGTCCCCGGAAACTGTTTACCATGTCTGCCATCGACCAATACTTGGACTCTCACGCCGCGCGGTTCGAGGAGGAGCTGTGCGAGTTCCTGCGGATTCCCAGCGTCAGCGCCGACGCCGGCCGCCGCGACGACATGCACCGGGCGGCCGAGTGGGTGGCCGACCAGTTCCGCCACATGCGGTTTGCCGCCGAGGTGATTCCGACCGCCGGACATCCGCTGGTCTATGCGGAATCGCCGGCGGTTCCCGGCGCCCCGACCGCCTTGGTCTACGGCCATTACGACGTGCAGCCGCCCGATCCGTTGGAAAAATGGATCACCCCCCCCTTCGAGCCGACCCGCCGCGACGGCAACCTCTACGCCCGCGGGGCCACCGACGACAAGGGCCAGGTGCTCACCCATCTGAAGAGTGCCGAGGCATGGATCACCGTCGAGGGCCGCCTGCCGCTGAACCTGAAGTTCCTCATCGAGGGCGAAGAGGAGGTGGGCAGCCAAGGAGTCTGGAGCACTACCTCGCCGAGCACGCCGACCGGCTGGCCTGCGATTGCGTCGTGATTAGCGACGGCGGCCAATTTGCCCCCGGCATGCCGGCCATCACTTACGGCCTGCGGGGCATCGCCTATTACGAGCTTGCACGTCACGGGCCCGAACCGCGACCTGCACTCCGGCTCGTTCGGCGGCTCGGTCACCAATCCGGCCAACGCCTTGGCGCAAATCCTCGCCGGGCTGATCGACCAGCAAGGGCGGGTCACGCATTCCCGGCTTCTACGATGACGTGGTGCCGCTGACCGATCGCGAACGGAAGGAAATGGCCGCCATGCCCTTCGACGAGAAGCAGTACTTCGAGCAGATCGGCGTGGTGGGGGCGACGCGGCGAGGCCGGCTACACCGACGCTGGAACGCCGTTGGGCCCGGCCCACCTTCGACATCTCCGGCCTGTGGGGCGGCTACCAGGGCGAAGGGGCCAAGACCGTTCTGCCCGCCGCGGCCGGGGCCAAGTTCAGCTTCCGCCTGGTGCCCAACCAAGACCCGGCCAAGATCACCGCCGGCCTGAAGTGGAAGCTCACCGAGCTCTGTCCGCCGGGCGTCGAACTGGACCTGATCGAGCACCACGGCGCCCCGGGCGTGCTGGTGCCGTTGGAGAGCCCGTACGTCGAAGCGGCGGCCCGGGCAATCGAGTACGCCTTCGGCCGCCGGCCCGTCTTCACCCGCGAAGGCGGCTCGATCCCGATCGTCACCACCTTCCACCAGCAACTAAGGCCGATGCCCTGCTGATCGGGCTGGGGCCAGGACGACGACAACACCCACAGCCCCAACGAGAAGTTCTGCCTGGCCGACTTCCACCGCGGCATCAAGGCCAGTGCCCGGCTGTGGGAGGAACTGAGCAAGATCTATGTTTAACCGCGACGCCGCATTTCTGTTGAACCGCGAGCCGAAGGCGAGCGCTTATCCTTCACCGTCCCCTGTCCCCTGTCCCCTCTCCACCACCCATGCTCGACCGCCGATTCATCGTCGAAAACGCCGAACTGGTGAAACAGAACTGCGTCAACCGCGGCGTCAAGGTTGACGTGGACCGCTTTGTCCAACTCGAAGCGACTCCGCAAGGCGCCTGCAAGGTCGAGGTCGAGGAGCTCAATCGCCAGGCGAACGAGGTCTCCAAGTCGATCGGCAAGGCCAAGGACCCGGCCGAACGCGAGGCCCGCAAGGAACAGGGCCGGCAGCTTCGCGAGAAGACCCAGGCCGCTGCAGAGCGGAACTCGACGCAGATGGCCGCCGAGTTGGACCCGATCCACCGGCAGATTCCCAACATGTCGCACCCCGACGCGCCGGTCGGCGTGGACGACAAGGCGAACCTGGAGCTGTTTCGCGGCAAGACGCCGCTGCCGAAGTTCGATTTCCAGCCGTTGGACCACGTGCAACTGGCCGAGAAACTCGATCTGGTGGATTTCGAGGCCGGGGCCAGCGTGGCCGGGCACGGCTTCTACTTCCTCAAGAACGAGGCCGTGCTGCTGGAGCTGGCCCTGCAGCGCTACGCGGTCGACGTGCTGATGGGCGAGGGCTTTACGCCGATGACCACGCCCGACCTGGCCCGCAACGACGTCCTGGCCGGCATCGGCTACATTCCCCGCGGGCCGGAAACGCAAATCTACAGCATCGAAAACAGCGACCTGAGCCTGGTGGCCACGGCCGAGATCACCCTGGGCGGCATGTTGGCCGGGCAAACCGTCGACGCCGAGGCGCTGCCGCTCGAAGCTCTGCGGCATCAGCCATTGTTTCCGCACCGAGGCCGGCGCCCACGGCCGGGCCACCCGCGGCCTGTACCGCGTCCACCAGTTCACCAAGGTCGAAATGTTCGCCTTCACGCTGCCCGACGCAAAGCGAGGCCATGCTCGACCAACTCCGCGGTCTGGAGTGCCGGCTGTTCGACGGGCTGGGCGTGCCCTATCGCGTGGTCGATACGGCCACGGGCGACCTGGGCGGGCCGGCCTATCGCAAGTTCGACCTGGAGGCCTGGATGCCCGGCCGCGGCGAGTTCGGCGAAGTCACCAGCACCAGCAATTGCACCGATTACCAGGCCCGGCGGTTGAACATCCGCTACAAGGTCAAAGGCGAAAAAGGCACTCATTTCCTCCACACGCTCAACGGCACGGCCATCGCCATCAGCCGCGCGCTGATCGCCATGCTGGAGAACTACCAGCAGGCCGACGGCTCGATCGTCGATCCCGGAAGTTCTCCGGCCGTTGGTGGGCAAGGAGCGGATCGGGTAGAATGTGCGGCAGATCGCGGAGCTGTTCGCGAAACCGAACCAACGTGCCGGCGCAAAACCGGCGAGAAAGGATTTGCTATGAAAGTCGCTACCATTGTCACCAATCGAGGCACGATCCGCCTGAAACTTCATGCCGACAAGGCGCCGCAAACGGTGGCCAATTTCGAGAAACTGGCCGGCCAGAGATTTTACGACGGATTGAAGTTCCACCGCGTCATCCCCGATTTCATGATCCAGACCGGCTGCCCGAAGGGAACGGGCACCGGCGGGCCGGGCTATAACTTCCCGGACGAGTTCCACAAGGATCTCAAGCACACCGGGCCGGGCGTCCTCTCGATGGCCAACGCCGGGCCCAACACCAACGGCTCGCAATTCTTCATCACCCACGTCGCCACCCCCTGGCTCGACGGCAAGCACTCGGTGTTCGGCCAGGTGATCGAGGGCCAAAAGGTCGTTGACGCCATCAAGCAGGGCGACGTGATGAACACGGTCACCGTGGCGGAAGAGGCGGAGAAGTAGGAAAGTAGGGGTCAGGGGGCGGGGCGCGGCGCTTTCCATCGAGGGAGCCCCGCACGGGCGGCGGTGGCCTCTGCCGCCGCTCCACGGCTCTGATGTGAATATCGCGCATCCGAATCCGGGGATTCACGTCCCTGGCTGCTAACTGGCGTCTCTTCGGGACTGTTGGTCACACGGCTGTCGAAATCCTGATCCTCTCTGGCGCGTTAGGGTGCGCGGCTTGTGCTGGACAGGAAACAGTTCCGAGTGGGAACTGAGCCGGATTGCGAAGTGTTTTTCGATCCACAGCATAATCCTGCTGCCAAGGACCGTGCGGCGTTGTTGCAACTGGAGGACGACGGCTGGCACATCCGTTCGACCGGTACTGGCGACCTGATCATTAACCAGCAGCAAGGCGGCCCAGATCTAGTGCGGGTTCTTCCAATCGCCAGGATTCCCGTTTGAACTTTCTCAGAATAAGGTCGATAATTGCGATCCCAAGTAAACGGTTGACCTGATGGGATACCGACGGGACGCCAAACCACTCCGGTTTACGGCGGCGCGTTAGCTACCTGGCTTATGCTTACTTGGGCACTTCGCTAAGCGGGATGCCAAGTGCATCAGCGACCCCCTTGCCATAGGCTGGGTCGGCTTTCGAGCAGTTGCCAATGTGGCGGAGCTTGATTTCTTTAGGGGCATCTCCCAGAGCACGGGCAGTGTTGCCGAACAGCGCCACCTGCTGCTCGGCGTTCATCAGGCGGAACAACTTCCCAGGCTGGGAGTAGTAGTCATCGTCCGTGCGATGGTTCCAGTGATCGGCTGCCCCTTCCAAGCTAAGGGGCGGTTCGGCAAATTCCGGCTGCTGCTTCCACTCGCCGTAACTGTTGGGCTCATAACCGAGCGTACTGCCGTAATTGCCGTCCACCCGCATCGCGCCGTCACGGTGGTAGCTGTGAAAGGGACAGCGGGACGCGTTGACCGGAATAAGATGGTGATTCACGCCGAGCCGATAGCGCCGGGCATCGCCATACGAGAACAGCCGCCCCTGCAACATCTTGTCGGGTGAGAAGCCAATGCCGGGGACGATGTTGCCCGGGTTGAAGGCCGACTGCTCGACCTCGGCAAAGTAGTTTTCGGGGTTGCGGTTCAGTTCCATTACGCCCACCTCGATGAGGGGATAGTCCTTGTGAAACCAGACTTTGGTCAAGTCGAACGGGTTGTAGGGGCAGGTGGCTGCTTCCTTCTCCGGCATCACCTGAATGAACATGGTCCAGCGCGGAAACTCGCGCCGCTCGATGCTCTCGTACAGGTCGCGCTGGTGGCTTTCACGATCCTTGCCAATGATGGCCTCGGCCTCGGCATCCGTCAGGTTTTTGATGCTCTGCTGCGTCATCAGGTGGAACTTGACCCAATGCCGCTCGTTCTTGGCGTTGATGAGGCTGAAAGTGTGGCTGCCGAACCCGTGCATGTGCCGGTAGGTGGCGGGAATGCCCCGGTCGCTCATAACGATTGTGATCTGGTGCAGTGCTTTGGGCAGGGAAGTCCAGTAGTCCCAGTTGTTCTGGCACTGCGCAAGTTCGTGCGGGGGTCGCGCTTGACGGCATGGTTAAGGTCGGGAAACTTCAGCGGATCGCGCAGGAAAAACACGGGGGTGTTGTTGCCCACTAAATCCCAATTTCCCTCCTCGGTATAGAACTTGATGGCAAAGCCGCGAATATCGCGCTCGGCATCAGCCGCTCCACGCTCCCCAGCCACCGTCGAAAAGCGGGTGAAAAGTTCGGTCTTCTTTCCCACGGCGGAGAAGATTTTGGCCTTGGTGTAGCGGGTGACATCGTGGGTGACTGTGAACGTGCCGTAAGCCCCGGAACCCTTGGCATGCATGCGTCGCTCGGGAATCACCTCCCGATCAAAGTGGGCGAGTTTCTCCAGGAACCAGACGTCTTGTAACAATACCGGACCGCGCGGTCCGGCAGTCGTCACATTCTGGTTGTCGGCAACGGGAGCGCCGGCGTTGGTGGTCAGTTTCTTGGAACCGCTCATGTCTTTTCTCCTTTGTTTGGTTTCGCTTTGGTTTAGTAATCGAGCCGCAACGCGCGAGGTGCGGTGACGACTTACTCCTTACTTTTCTTCTGGCAGTCCGGGCAAGTACCCATGAGTTGAACGGAAAAATCGGAAATCTCAAATCCTTGCGGTTTGCCCTTGGGCAACGAAATGCTATCCAAGCTGGGACTCTCCAAGTCCACAAGTTTGTCGCACCGAATGCAAACGAGGTGGTGATGGCGGCGAGTTTTTCCGTCAAAGCGGGCCGCTGCTCCTAGGTGATGGACACGACGGATCAATTCTAGTTCTGCCAGCGTATCGAGAACGCGGTAGACGGTTCTTCGTGAAATTTGCGGGCTCCGCTCTTGAACGGCCTCGAAGATTTGCTCCGCCGTAGGGTGGTCACTACGTTGCAGCAGCACCTCAAGTACGGTGCGCCGCTGACTTGTGAGCGCCAATCCTCTCTCCAGGCAGATGTCCGCAAGCCTCTTGAGGCTTTCAGCAGTGTTCAGTTCCATAGAATGGCATTTTCTGTCAAATGACAATCTGTGTCAACAGGGTCCGATTCGATGCCAAAGCGACGATCGCCGAACGCTGCTGGAGATGGTGGCCCTGCGAATGAGGGGGAGGACATGGCCAAGTTCTCGCGTCTCGCGAACCCTTCCGTTGATGGGCCGCTTGCCGACGCATCTCCCCCGGACGAGGCCGCGTCAGTCCCGGATTGCTCGCCGGTATCCTTTGATAGCAACGAAGAACGCGTTCCGTAAAAGGGGTCGTTTGGTGGCGTGTCCGAGACCAGGTATGAGTTGAGATGAAAGCAGAGGAGGTAACGTGCCGGTCACCGGTCCTGCGAAGCCGTAGGTGGTAGCAGAATCGGGTGCATTGGCTTGTTCTGGCAGAAGTTGTCCGAACATCTCGATGTCCATGTACTCCTTATGCCAGCTTACTCATGATGTTCGTGAATCTCGTTGCGCCGACCGGACGCCAATCGGCATACCCCTTTTTGTCCCCCGCTTGAGCATGATGTTCGTGAATCTCGTTGCGCTGACCGGACGCTCCACAATCAGCCTTCCATCGTAAATAATACTGAACGTGCCATAGGGCGTCGGAAGCTCCCTGGATGCCTTGGCGCTGGTGATTCGAACCACTTTCGGCTTTAGCCCCAGGGCTCGGGCCGCCCGCGAAATGTCCTCCACCCAGTTTGTGACCATGGGGCACTGATCGGCAGCCAGGATCGTCAGTCCGTTGGTGTGCCTCTTCAATGCTCGCTCTCTTTCGACGATGAAACGAGGATCAGGCGCCGCTGCTTTCTTGAATTTCTTGACCAACAGCTCGTAAGGAGGGGAGCTATCCACCGGGGTAAAACCGGCTTTGATGAACAAATCCCTTCGTGCCATCAGAGCATCGGAACTGGTCACGACGGCGACTCCTCGGCACTTGCTCTTCTGGGCGTCCCGCAGACAACTATCCAACAGGAGCATCCCAAGCCCTTTCCCCTTGTGCTTGCGGTTGACCATCAGGCAATGGATGACAAAGTAACCCTCCGCCTCGACGGGTCTCCACGCATGACGGCCAGGGGCATACTCGATCACCCCGATATCACCGAACTGGCGTGAGCGGAGCACCTTGAACCTCAGGCCTTCCGCGTAGCGCTTCTTGAGCCAATCACACTTGCGGCGATGTCCCTCGGTCCTGCCAGGCTTGCGGCCGCAGATGCCACAACCGCCGATGTTGTCGGCATTGGTGTTGACGATCTCGTACTCTCTCATCCTGATTCTCCGCTCGGTCTCTGCCAGACTGAGTTGCGGGATATCACGTACTGATCGCCACGCGTCGCCCGCCGGCTCTGACCCCTGACCCTTTCCTACGCATACGGATTCTGGCGCCGCGGCAACATTTTGCAGAGCAGCACTCCGCCGAAATAGAGGAACGTCAGCGGAATGGCCATCAGCAACATGCTGTAGGGATCGGGCGGGGCGAGAATGGCCGCCAGGATGAAGATCGTCAGCACGGCGATCCGCCATTGCGCGAGGTAGCTCTTCACCGTGAAGACGCCGATCCGCTCCAAGAACAGCATCACCAGCGGCAATTGGAAGCCGATGCCAAAACCCACCGGCAGGATCATCACGAAGTTCAGCCACTCAGTGATTCGCAGTTCGGCTGCGATGCCCAGTCTGCGGTTAAAGGCCAAGAGAAAATTGAGCACGGGCTGGAACACCACGAAGAACGCCAGCGCCGCCCCCAGCAGGAACAGGCCGAGGCTGAACGGCAGGTACATGTGCACGTAGCGCCGTTCGTGCGGATACAGGCCCGCGGCGATGAAATGCCAGATTTGGTAGAAGATCCACGGACTGGCCAGCAGCACGCCCACCAGCAGCGAGGCCTTGACCCAAACGGTGAACGGCTCGGTCGTGCCCAGGCTCTTGCTCTCCAGCCGCGGGTCGTCGGCCGAGCGATGCCAAAGGGGCAGAGGGATGAGCTTGTTCTGGTCGCCTTTGGCGGTTTGCGGTGCATCGGCCGGCAGCTTAAGGTCCCCGAACCGTTCGGGGTTGGCCTTCTTCAGGTCGGCCAGGATTTCGTTCTTGAGTTCTGCGGAAAGCGACTTCGGATCGACGTAGAACTCGTCGAGGTAGAGATGCTCCTTTTCGACGTGCTCTTTCGCTTCTTCCGGGTTCTCCGACTCGGCTTTGGCCTTATCGAGCGATTCGCGTTGGTAGTATCGGTCGAGGGCTTGGAACAGCGGCTTCTGGATGAAGGCGACGACGTACTTGCCGACGCTGAGGCCCACGACGAACCCGATGGCCAGGCCCAGCAACGACTTGAACAGACAGGTCCGCAACTCTTCGAGGTGCTGCCCGAAGGTCATCGTGCTCTCTTTGAACAGGTCGTCTTCGCGAGGTTCGGGCATGAGGTTTGTAGGGGCAAACGGCAGCAAAACGGGCAAACAATTTAGTGTACCATCGCCCGCGGGCGCTCGCAACGCGGCCGCTGTTGTAGAAGCGGCATCTTGTTGCTTCCTCCGCGATCGCGGAGCATGACCGGCGGGCAGATGCGTTGGGATCACGGACGCGGCAGGATGCCGCGTCTACTTGGACCCCTTGGCAGACTGTCGGCAAAGGGGCATGATGATGGCACTCAGCCGTGCGTCCGAGGAGGCGATTGGCCGATGGTCTCGCTGTATCCACTCAGGTTTCGGCCCATCTTGCGGCGGTACGTTTGGGGGGGGCAGCGGTTGCACAGCTCGCTCGGCAGGCCGCTTCCGCCCGGCGATGACTGGGCTGAAAGCTGGGAAATCTGCGACCATGGTTCGGATCAGAGCATCGTGGAGTTCGGGCCGTTGGCCGGGACGAGCCTGACCGGCTTGCTCCGCCGGCATGGACGCGAACTATTGGGCCGGCATTATCCCAAGAAGCCCTTCCCGTTGCTGCTGAAGTACCTTGACGCCAAGCAGAATCTCTCGGTCCAAGTGCATCCCGACGATTCGCGTGCCGCCGTGCTGAGCCCGCCCGACCTGGGAAAGACCGAAGCGTGGGTTGTGCTGGAGGCCGAGCCGGGCGCGGTCGTCTATGCGGGATTGAAGCCGGGCGTCGACCGCGCGGCGCTGGAGGCGGCGATTCGCAACGGGCATTGCGAGGACTGTTTGCACTGCTTGCAGCCGTCGGAGGGCGATTGCCTGTTTCTACCGGCCGGCACGGTCCACGCCGCGGGCGCCGGGCTCTTGTTGGCTGAAATCCAGCAGTCGAGCGATGTGACGTATCGCCTGTTCGACTGGAACCGGCTGGTGGCAGACGGCCGGCCACGGGCGCTGCATATTGAACAGGGACTCGACGCGGTTAATTTCAGCTTCGGGCCGGTAACGCCCGAGCGGGCTCGTGCGACGGAGCGGCCCGAAGCCCAGCGGCTGATCCAGTGCGATCAGTTCGTGCTGGATCGCTGGCGAGTCGAGTCGCCGGTAGCGATCGGGGGTGACGATCGCTGCCACATTCTGGCGGTCACCGCGGGTGCGGTGCGAATCGACGGAGAACCGTCCGGTGCGATACTCGCACGCGGGGGAAGCGTCGCTGCTGCCGGCGGCGTCGGGCAGCGTGCCGATACGCTCGGAAGGCGGCGCGGTGGTTCTGGACGCTTATCTGCCGTAGCTCGCAGTTCTCACCGCCGGCGAAAGCCAGCAGCACACCGTTGCGAGAGACATGGACGCAAGGATCTAGCCACAAGGGCCACTTATGCCCCACCATGAAGTGGCATTCTGGGGGCCCGTGGCCCTCGCCGCCGCGATTGCGTCGCTATTGCCCCAAAATGGTTCGATTCTTATACTACCGCCCCGGATTCCTCAGATCGGTGGACTCGAGGCACGTCCAGCAAGGAGGCTGACATGGTGCGGCGACTTCTCTTGGCCGTTGTGGTCGTGACGGGTTCGGCCGGACCCGCGTTTGGTCAGGCGGCGCCGGCGAAGGAGGACGACGGGGCCGCGTGGCGGCAAGCAAGCAGCTCGCCGGTGCAGGCCGCCAGTGCGCCGTCCGTCCGTAGCGACGAGCTCAATGTGGCCGAGCGAATCGGCACGAGTCCGCCTCCCACAGCTTCTTCGTCGTCCAGCGCCGATCCCTCCAAGAAGCCCATCGCGCGGCTCACGCCCGGCGGCGCGTTGCCCAACGACGCCGGCCAGGTCTGGCGCGAGTACGACATCAGTTCCTACACGGCCCGGGTCACGACGACGAAGCGGCCGGAGCAAGCCATTGTCGACTGGATTCTGCGCGAGACGGGCTACGAAGCATGGCACACCGAGCCGCTGGGCATCCTCAGCGCCAGCAACCGCACGCTCACCGTCTATCACACGCCCGAGATGCAGAAGATGGTGGCCGACGTTGTCGACCGTTTCGTCAGCAGCGAGGCGGCCACCTACACTTTTTCGCTGCGGGTGGTAACGCTCGACAGCCCCAATTGGCGGACCCTGTCCCAGCGTCTGCTCCGGCCCGTGCCGGTGCAAACGCCCGGGGTGAATGCCTGGCTGTTGGCCAAGGAGAACGCGGCGATTCTCTTGGGCGAGTTGCGCCGGCGGAACGACTATCGCGAGCATAGTTCGCCCTACTTGATGGTCAACAACGGACAGTCGACCGTGGTTTCGACGATGCGTGGCCGGCCCTATGTCCGCGACGTGATCCTTCGGCCCGACGTGGCCACCGGATTTGATCCTTCGCCGGGCCAGGTTGACGAAGGTCTGGCGCTGGATTTCAGCCCGTTGCTGTCGGTCGATCGGCGTCTGATCGACGCCACGATCAAGTGCGACGTGGACCAGGTGGAAAAGATGCTGCCGGTGATGATCGACGTGCCAACGCAGGCAGCGCCGCGGCAGCGCACCAAAATTGAAGTGCCGCAGATGACGCATTATCGCTTCCATGAGCGGTTTCGTTGGCCGGTGGAAGAGGTGCTGCTGGTGGGGATGGGCGTGGTGGCGTTGCCGATTCCCGTTGACGGCGCGCCGTTGGTGCCGGGCGTGCCGCTGCCGATTGGCACGACGCCGGCGCGTGCCGATCTGCTGATTTTCGTGGAGTGCAAGGGTCCGTCGACGGTCGCCGGGGCTCCCAGCGCTGCGCCGCCGGCCCGAACGCCCCAGCACGAGGCCAAGAACTATCGGGGCCGGTACTAGCGCCCCACCCGATCTGACGTAACAGGTTGAGATTACGTCGGCCTTGGGTCTTTGGGCTTGGGACTTGGGCCTGTCCAAGCCCCAAGTCCTAAGACCTCACCCATGCACCCGTCAATTCAGGTCGGTTGAGCCACTAGCCGAACCGGCGGCGGCTTGCGGCGCTCATCCGCCCCCTCATTCCTCGCTTATCACCGGAACTCGCCCGATGCTGTAGTACGTGAAGCCGGCCTCGCGCATCCGCCTGGGGTTGTACAGGTTGCGGCCGTCGAAGACCACCGGCCGCCGCATCAACCTCCGCATCTCTTCGAAGTTGGGATGCACAAAGTACTTCCACTCGGTGCAGATGGCCAGCGCGTCGGCGCCCGAAGAGGGCGTCGTCTCGCTTCTGACAGTAAACCAGCCGATCACCATAGGACGCGCGGACATTGTTCATCGCTTCCGGGTCGTGAACGCGGATCGTCGCCCCCAGGGCCAGCAAGCGGTCGATCAGCGCCAGCGCCGGCGCCTCGCGCACGTCGTCGGTGCCGGGCTTGAACGCCAATCCCCAAACGGCGATCGCCTTGTCGGAGAGCTTGCCCCCGAAATGCCGCTCAATCTTCTCGGCCAGCACTGTCTTCTGGCGCTCGTTGACGTCGTGGACGGCCTCCAAGATGCGCGGCTCGACGCCGTGGGCGCGAGCCACTGTGGCCAGCGCCCGCACGTCCTTGGGAAAACAGCTTCCACCGTAGCCCACGCCCGGGAAGAGAAAGGCGAAACCGATGCGGCTGTCGTGGCCGATGCCGCGACGAACCTCGTTGATGTCAGCCCCCGCGCGCTCACAAACATTGGCCACTTCGTTGATGAAGCTGATCCGCGTCGAAAGCAGGGCGTTGGCGACGTACTTGGCCATCTCGGCATCTCGGGCGACATGGCCAGAAACGGCTTGTCCGTCCGCAGATAGGGCTGGTACAAGTCCTCCAACACGTCGACCACTTCCTGCCGCCGGGCGCCGACCACCACCCGATCCGGCTTCATGAAATCCTCAATCGCCATGCCTTCCTTGAGAAACTCGGGATTGCTGGCGACGTCGACGTCGCGGCTGGTCAGCTCTTTCAGACGGGCGGCCACTTTGGCGTTGGTACCCACCGGTACGGTGCTCTTGCAGATAACGATGCAGTCTGGGGGAATGTGCGGCGCAAGCTGGTCGACGACAGCCCAGAGCGCGGAAAGGTCTACTGAGCCGTCGGAGGCGCAAGGCGTGCCCACGGCCAAGAACACGAGCCGCGATTTCTTCGCGGCGGCCGCCAGATCGGTGGTGAATCGGAGCCGGCCGCCGGCTACGTTGCGGGCCACCAGCTCGGCCAGACCGGGCTCGTAAATCGGGATGTGGCCGCGGTTGAGAACGTCGATCTTCTTGCGATCGCAATCGATGCAGGTGACGTCGTTGCCCGTCTCCGCCAGGCACGTGCCCGTCACCAATCCCACGTATCCGGTACCGACGACGGCGATCTTCATTGGTGCCGCTCCCAACAGTCCATGCGTTCGAGGCTCAAGGTCGCCGATTATCGCTCTTAGGCGGCAATTTCACAAGAGCCGGCCGCCGCCCGAGGGCTTACGTGCCCGGCCCAACGGTGCGGATTGGATTCTGCGGATCGCCCAAAACCCGCAATTGCACCGGCCCGTGGTTGCGGGCCGTGGCCAGGGCAAATTCCTTCGGCGTGCGCACCGGCGCGCGGTCGACTTGGGCGACATACATGCCGCTGCGCAGGCCGGCGTCCCAGGCAGGCGACGGTTCGGCCACCTCGGTCACCACCACCGCATCGTCGACGAACGACATGCCCTCGGGGGAATGCCCCTGTTGGTCAACCACGGCCGTGGGATACTCGACCCGCATTCCCCGCCACGCCGGCTCCGGCGCGGTGACGATCTTCTTGCCGCGAACCGGATACTTCACCAGCGTAACCTCGATCGTCCGCGGACTGCCGCCGCGAAGCACGGTCAAATGAGCAACGGCCTCCGGCGGCAACCTTCCCACGTTCAGCACGAACCCGTCCGCGTCGTAAATCGGCGTCTTGTCGACCGCCGTGATGATGTCGTCAGGCTTCAAACCGTATCGCGCCGCGGGCGTGCCGCGCACGATTTGACCGACACGTGTCCCGTGCAAACCGCCCAAAACCTCCGACTGCTGCAAATTGACGGGCTGCACGCCGAGGAAACCGTATTCGACCTCGCGGCCCTGCACGAGCAACTCCACCGCGCGTCGAAACATCGGGTCTACAGGGATAGCATACCCGCCGGCGGCTCCATAGCCGCCCGTGCCCGGGAAGGCGACGCTCAACCCGACCATCTCGCCGTTGAGGTTCAGAATCGGGCCTCCGCTGGCGCCGAGATTCAACCGCGCGTCGGTCTGAATGAGAGTGCCGAAATGGTGCAACGTGGCACGGCCCGACGGATCCGATTCGCTGGGAACGGGGGGCGCTTTGCGGCCGAGATTCGAGACGATGCCCCAGGCCGCGCTCACCTGACCGTCGCGGGCGATGGCATGGGGGTTGCCCAAGCTGATGACGACTTGCCCCTTTCTCATTTCCTCCGCGTTGCCCAGCGCGATCGGCACGAGGTCGCCCGCATCGATTGCCAGCACGGCCAGATCGCTGCGCGGATCGGCTCCGCGGATCGTCGCCTTGTAAACCTTTCGCTCATGCGTCGTGACGTAATAATCGCTGTCTTCGCCCAGGACATGGTACGCGGTGAGGATCAGGCCGCGGCGGTCGACCACCACGCCGGCGCCATATTCGTTGGGGATGAAGTCAGGATCGGTCGGCTGCGCCAGCGGCAAGGGGGCCGGCCGTCGGCCGAACGGATCGGGGCGGAATTCGAGTTGGAACATCTCGCCCGGTCGCTCCCTGCGCACCCGGGCGACGGCCACCACCGATTTCTCCGACCGGGCAATTACCTCGACCAGGACCTTTTCCACGGCCGCCGCAGCCTCGATGCTCGCGGGCGGTTCCTGGGCACGGAGCGGGAACGCGATCGTAGCGGTTAGGACCAGTACTGCAGCGGCTTTGATGCGGAACATGGCTACGCGGCATCGCTCCGATTTCTATTATTCTACCACGCTCTCCGCCTCGGCGGCCACGGCGCCGGGACCGGCCGGACGCCGGCGGCAAGAACTTTGTCCTTCAACTCTTCCACCAGCTTGGGGTTTTCCTTGAGATAATCGCGGACCTTTTCCCGCCCTTGGCCCAACTGCGCCTCGCCATAGCGGAACCACGCGCCCGTGCGGGTGACGATCTTCTGGGCCATCGCCAGATCGAGCACGTCGGCCTCGTAGCTGATGCCGTCGGCGTGCATCATGTCGAACTCGGCCACGCGGAAGGGCGGGGCCACCTTGTTCTTCACCACCTTCGCCCGCACCCGCTGACCGGTCACCTCCTCCCCCTCCTTGATCTGGCTGATGCGCCGCACGTCGATGCGGCAGGAGGAGTAGAACTTCAGCGCCCGGCCGCCGGGCGTGGTCTCGGGATTGCCGAACATCACGCCGATCTTCTCGCGAATCTGGTTGATGAAAATCACGGCGGTCTTCGATTTGGAAATCACACCGGTCAGTTTGCGCATCGACTGGCTCATTAGCCGGGCCTGCAGCCCGACGTGCGAGTCGCCGATCTCGCCTTCGAGTTCCTTCTTCGGCACCAAGGCGGCCACCGAGTCAATGACGATCACGTCAACGGCGTTCGACTTGATGAGCATTTCGGTGATGTGCATGGCTTCTTCGCCGCTGCCCGGCTGGCTGACCAGCAGCGTTTCCAGCTCGACGCCGAGTTTTTTGGCCCAGGAGGGGTCCAAGGCGTGCTCGGCGTCGATAAAGGCGGCGATGCCCCCCTTGCGCTGGGCGTTGGCCACGACGTGCAGGGCCAGCGTGGTCTTGCCGCTCGATTCGGGTCCGAAAATCTCGACCACGCGGCCACAGGGGATGCCCTGTCCCCCCAAGGCAATATCGAGCGAGAGGCTGCCCGTGGAGATACCGTCGATCGGCGCAGCCGTGCCGATGCCCAGCGGCATGATGGCCCCTTCGCCGAACTCCTTCTCAATCTGGGCCAGCGTGTTTCTCAGGTTCGGGTGATTGTCGAGGATCGACAGGGCGCCGTCTCGGTGGGCGTCCGTCTTGGCGGGTTGCGAGGTTTTCTTGGCCATGGCGTGTTTGCTTCCTGGTACGTGGTTGGTTAAGTGGACGTATGATCAGTTATACCGCCGATCGCCCTCGGTGGCAAGAACCTCTTCGGCGACTGAGGACCGCGTGCTGCCCCCCGCGGTGACGGTTGATCTTACCGGCCGGAGTGGAATTTGGCCAGTAGGGCGGAAACGTCGCGGCAGCGAGAGGACCGCGATGTTCCGCCGCTCGGGGACCTGTCAGTGCGGGGGCGTGCCGTCTACAATAACTGCCGGCTGTTTTCAGACACAACCGCCGACTCCTACCCGCGGCCATTAACCCCCAATTCCCCTCAACCCGCAATCCCTCCGCCCTTGTGTTCCTCCTCTGCAAAGTCCCGCGCTGTGGCCGGTGTAGTCTTCTGCGTCGTGTCGGCAGTGGCCTACACCGCGGTCAATGTCTGCATGCGCCAACTGGCTACGCTGGGCGCCGACCCGGTTTGGGCGGTCTTTAATCGGGAGCTCGTCACGACCATCGTCGTCGGGCTATGGATCGCGGGGCGGATGACGCGCGGCAGGCCGACGTTGCCGTCGCGGCCCGCCTTGGCCCGGCTTGTGCTGGTCGGATTGCTCATTCAGGTCGTCGGCAATTTGTGTGCGCAATGGCGCGTAGGCATCGTGGGTCTGGCCGTCACCATCCCGGCCGTCTTTGGGCTGATGATTACCAGTGGGGCGGTGTTGGGCCGTCTTTGGCTAGGCGAACGCGTCTCGCCGCGCTCCTCGGCGGCCATCGCCATATTACTGGTGTCGCTGGTGCTGCTGGGACAGGGGGCCGAATCGGCCGGAACGCTGCTTGCTCGGCCCCACGCGATTCCTCCTACGCACTTGACGGTGGCCTTGGCCGTGGCCGCCGCCGCGCTGGCGGGCGCCGTCTTCGGCATCCTGAACATCACCGTCCGCCACTCGGTCACGCGGAATATCCTGCCCAGCGCCATTGCCTTCCTGATCCCCTTGATGGGCACGATAAGCCTTGGGCCGATTAGCGTCTATCGGCTGGGTCTCGAACGGCTTTGGGCCACGCCTTGGGAACAACTCGGGCTGATGGCCGCCGCCGGCCTGTTTAACCTCCTCGGATTCGTCTCCCTGATCCAGGGTTTGCGGCGAACCACCGTGATCTACGCCAACGCACTAAACGCCTCGCAGGTGGCGATGGCTTCGCTGGCCGGCTTGGCCCTGTTCCATGAGCCGCCGAATCCCTGGCTCATCTGGGGCGTCTGCCTGACGGTCGCGGGGACGCTGTGGATTGATCGCCCCGTCGAGGGTGGAGGTTTGTAGCCGGTGCCGGCAAGTTCGTCCGAGGCCGCGCGATTCCAACGGTTGTGCCGAGCAATCGGCTCCGTCCATGTCCCCCTCCAAACGGAGGGCTTCCGGTCATAGCTGTCGGCTTCGCCTAGATTCCCCGGCTTGTGTGGCTTTAGGTTGACATGAGAAATTGGGCGAAGTTATACTAAGAGAACGACACTGCGGGCCGATCGTCTGCCGTTGTCCTTTCCCATTCTTTTTCGCAGGTCACGTATGAACCTCGTCGGCAAGATTTTTGTCGTCTTGATTACGGTGATGAGCATCGTTTTCATGTCTTTTGCGATGGCCGTCTATGCCACGCACAGGAATTGGCGCGACGAGGTCGTTAATCCCGAGACCGGCTTACAGAAGAAGCTGGCCACCGAGCAACTCCGCTTCAAGGAACTGACCGACGAGTTGGCCAAGAAGACCAACGAGTGGAACGCCGAAAAGACGGCCAAGACCCAAGCGTTGGCCAAGCTGGAAACCGAGTTGAACGTCAAGTCGACCGAGCTGGCCGACCGCAAACAGAAACAGGACGATCTGGAAAAATCGGAGCGGGCCTTGGCGGCCGCCCTGAGCACCACGCAAACCAACGCCACCGATTATCGCAAGTCGCTGGAAACCCTGCGCGGCGACATCCTCGCGGCCCAAAAGGAACGCGACTCCCACTTCGACGAAGTCGTGAAGAAAACCGACGAGCTCAACCAGTCGGAGAACGAGCGGGAGCAACTGCGGCTGCGAAACGTCGAATTGGCCAAGGACCTGGCCAAAGCCGACGCCCTGCTGCGGAAGCAGGGGATGGATAAGAGCCGCGACTACTCTGCCGTTCCGCCGGACGTGGAAGCCGTGATCACGGCCACCCCAGGCGCCAATATGGTCGAAATCTCGCTCGGCTCCGATGCGGGGCTGATGCCGGGCCACGTTCTCCAGGTCTACCGCCTCGGCGGCGGCCAAAGCGCCTATGTGGGCCGCATCGAGGTAATCAAGACCACTCCCGATCGTTCCGTGTGCAAGATCGATCCGAGCTATCAAAAAAGCACCATGATGGTGGGCGACCGTGTGGCCACGAAAATCAAGTAAACAGCCGAGCGACGCGCCGAGCGAGGCCCCGGTCGAGAAGCCCGTGGCCGCGCGGGCGGCCGCGCCGCTCTACCAGAAGCCCCGGGCCGACCTGTACACGGTGCTGCTGACGATCGCGCTGCTGGCGCTTCTGGTGGGCATCCTCTACCTTTGCCTGGAGATGAGCCAATTCGGGTTCAACCTCAAAGGCGCTCCGGCGGTGACCCTGCGCATGGCTCAGCAGCCGATGTTCGCTTCGTGGTTTCCTCTGACCTCGGTTTTTTGATCCCGTTGTTGAGCGAGCAAGGATGCTCCAAAACCTTCTAAACCGCTTCCGCAACGACCTGGCCGTCGATCTGGGAACGGCCAACACGCTGATTTGCGTGGCCGGCGAGGGGCTGGTGCTCAACGAGCCCTCGGTGGTTGCCGTGCAGCAAGGCGTCGGGCGGGTGCTTTCGGGGGGCTGCGCGGTCGGGCATCTGGCCAAGCAGATGGAAGGCCGTACGCCCGATTCGATCTCGGTGGTCCGGCCGCTCCGCGACGGAGTAATCACCGATTTCGAGCTGTGCGAAGCGATGCTCCGCTATTTTCTTCGCAAGGCCCAGCACCCTGGCTGGCGGCTGCGGCCGCGGGTGCTGGTGGGCGTGCCGGGCTGCATTACGCCGGTGGAAAAACGGGCCGCCTTCAACAGCGTGCACCGCGCCGGCGCCGGCCAGGTGTGGGTCATGCCCGAGGCCAAAGCGGCCGCCATCGGCGTCGGCCTGCCGCTGGCTGAGCCCGTGGCCAGCATGGTCTGCGACATCGGCGGCGGCACCACGGAAGTGGCCGTGATGAGCCTCGGCGACACGGTGGCCGCCCGATCGGTCCGCACCGGCGGCGACAAGATGGACCAGGCCATCGTCGATTATCTTCGCCGCCACTATAGCCTGCGCATCGGCCTCGGCGCCGCCGAGCGGCTGAAGATCGACGTCGGCAGCGCCTTTCCACTGGAAGAAGAACGGGCGGTCGAGCAGAGCGGCGTCGACACGGTCAGCGGGCTGCCGCGCAAGGCGACCGTCACCAGCGAAGAAATCCGCCAGGCCCTCGCCGACCCGCTCCAAGAAATCCTCGAAGCCATCAAGGCGACCCTCGATCATTGCAGCCCCGATCTGGCCGCCGATCTGGTCGATAACGGCCTGGTGCTTTGCGGCGGCGGGGCGCTGCTCGGGCGGATCGACCGCTTCATCAATGAGCAAACCGGCCTGCCGGTGCGCATCACGCCCGAACCGCTCGCCGCCGTCGCGAAAGGCCTGCAAATCTGCATGGAGCATTTCCGCGACTGGCGCCGCTGGCTGCAATCGAGCGAAGAGGATGTGTGAGCGGGAAATTAGGATGAAGGATCGGCGCGGGCGCCAGCAGCCGCCGGCGGGAGCCGGCCGTCGGTGCGCATTGCAATGACCCAAGCAAAGTGGGCTGCCGGCATTGCCCAATGCCCTGAGTGGCGCATCAGCTTCCTGCCGATGCGCCTAGGGCCAAAGAAGGGCGCGTTCGCTCAGCAGCATACCTCGCCGATTTGTGCGATCGCGATATTCTGCGTTTTGACTTCTTTTATGTCCAATGCCGGCAAGGCGTTTTTCCCTTCGCAAAACGCTTCTCCGATTTTTTGCGATCGCAATATTCACACGTTGACTTCCGTCCGGCGGCCTCTACGATTTTCTTGGCTCCGCTGTTGATTGTGGAACAACTCCAGCGCTTGTTCCCGGGTTGGCGGGCTCGTGAAACGAGCCCTCGTTGCGGTAGTAATGCATGACTCAATAGTGGTGCATGGAAGGTTTTCCACGTCCTTCTTCTCTCCCGGAGGTGCAAGTCATGAGCACAGATCTCTCCCCACCGCGCCAAATGAGGCGAGCGCCAGAGCGGATACTCGCAACGGCCGCAAGTTCCAAGCGGGCGTGCGCCCTTATGCGGCCGACTACTATGTGCCCGACTACGTTCCCGCTGATACGGATCTCCTCTGCGCCTTTCGTATCCAGCCCGCCCCCGGCGTGGACAAGATCGAGGCCTCGGCTGCCGTCGCCGCGGAATCGTCCACGGGCACGTGGACCGAAGTCTGGTCGAACCAACTCACAAATATCGACTACTACAAAGCCAAATTCTACAAAATCGAAGACGACATCGCCTACATCGCCTATCCGATGGACCTGTTCGAGGAGAACAGCGTCGTCAACATCATGTCGTCCATTGTCGGCAACGTTTTTGGTTTCAAGGCGGTCAGCGCCTTGCGCTGGAGGACATGCGCATTCCGGTCGCGCTGGTGAAGACCTTTCCCGGTCCGAACATCGGCATTTATGACGAGCGGGCGCGGCTGAACAAGTGGAATCGTCCGCTTCTGGGAGGCACGGTCAAACCCAAACTGGGCCTCAGCGCCAAGGACTATGCGACGATCATCTACGAGTGCCTGGTGGGCGGGCTGGACACCACGAAAGACGACGAAAACATGAACAGCCAGCCTTTCAACCGCTGGCGCGACCGCTTTTTCTACGGCATCGATGCGGTCAAACGGGCGGAAGCAGAGACGGGCGAAGCCAAGGGGCACTTTTTCAATGTGACTGCCGGTTCCACCCACGAGTCGCTGCGGCGGCTGGAGTACATCGCCTCGCAGGGCAGCCGCTACGTCATGTACGATTTCCTCACGGCCGGTTTCACGGCGTCCTCCGATGTATTCCAGCGCGCGGGCGAACTGGGCGTCATCGTCCACTGCCACCGCGCCATGCATGCCGTCTTCACGCGGCAGAAGGACCACGGCATCCACATGCGCGTGGTCGCCAAGTGGTTGCGGCTGGTCGGCGGCGATCACCTGCACACCGGCACGGTCGTCGGCAAACTCGAAGGCTCGCGAGCGGAAACCCTGGGCGTGATCGATCTGCTGCGCGAGCGCACGGTGCCGGCCTGCCCGGAGCGGGGGCTGTACTTCGACCAGGATTTCGCCGGCCTGAAGGCCACCTGGCCTGTGGCTTCCGGCGGAATCCACGTTCTCAACATTCCGGAACTGTACGCCATTTACGGCAACGATGCCTTCTGGCTGTTTGGCGGCGGCACGCACGGCCACCCCAAAGGCAGCCGCGCGGCGCCAGGGCCAACCGGGTCGCCACCGAGGCGGTCGCCTCCGGCAAAACCATCGAGGCTGCGGCCAAGACCTGCCCGGAACTGCGCGAGGCGATGGAGTTGTGGGGCAATATCAAATTCGGCGTTTCGGGGTGAGCCATGAGCAGACGACGCCCCATCATCCTGGGGATCGTTGGCGACAGCGCGGCCGGCAAAACCACCATTGCCCGCGGCCTGGCCAACATCCTTGGCGCCGATTGCGTCACTCACGTGTGCACGGACGATTATCATCGGTACGATCGCAAGGAACGCGCCGATCGCGGCATCACGCCGTTGCGTCCCGACTGCAATTTTATCGACGTGTTGGAACAGCATTTGGAGCGGTTGCACTACAATCAACCCATCCTCAAACCGGTGTATGATCACACCGCCGGCACGCTGGTGCGGCCAGAGTACGTGCAGCCGCGGCAATTCGTCATCGTCGAGGGTTTGCTGGGTTTCTGCACGTCAACCCTGCGGCAGTTCTACGACGTGAGAGTGTTCCTCGAACCGCCCGAAGACCTGCGGAAGGCGTGGAAGATCAAGCGCGATACGGCCAATCGCGGCTATACGGTGGCGAGCGTGCTGGCGGAGTTGGAGCGACGCGAGCCCGACTCGCGCGATTTCATCCGCCCCCAGCGCGAGTATGCCGATATCGCGGTGCGGTTCGGCCCGCCCAACGGGACCCCGTCGGAACAAGCAGGCCACAACATGAATGTGCGGCTCGTATTGCGTCCCACCATACCTCACCCCGACCTGACTTACCTGGCAGACTGCCAGAACGACCCGCCTTCGGGCGTGCGGCTAAGACTGATGCGGGATGAGGGACGCCCCGTCAACTCTTTGGAGATCGACGGGGACGTGGCCGCCCGGCATGCCGCAGAACTGGAAAATGCCATTTGGCAACACCTGCCCGACTTGCGTCCGGTGAACGGCGACCTGTTTGCGCCTACCAGGATCGCGGCGAGGTGCGACATAGCCCGCCGCTTGCACTGACGCAATTGTTGCTTGCCTATCACCTTTTGCGCAAATACAGCGACCTCTCGCAGTTGCCCCTTGCCGCCCGGTGTCCGCGCTGCGGCGGCTGGAAATCATCCAGCGATTCCAAGGGGGGCAGGAAACGTAGTGTTCCGATGCGGCGAGCCCGGAGCGCGGCGGCCGAGTTCTCGGCGGCCCGGGTCGTCATCCGCCGTTGTTACACACATCTTTTGCGTCGCAACCGCGATGCGGTTGAATAGCCTAGCCCAGGGTTGCTGCGCAGCAGCTACCCTGGGTAACGAAATAGATAGACAAGGAAACCCTGAAAGGGTTTCGTAATCGCATCTTGGGCGACCCGTCATGTTGCGAAAGGGCGTTCCGATGGAAAGGCTGACACGAAATCGCTCCGAAACCCTTTCAGGGTTCACCGATCCATCTAAACTCTCTCCCAGGGTAGCCGCTGCGCGGCAACCCTGGGCTAACCTGTGTAACCGCTTCGCGGTAATGATCAAACCCATCGCCGACTTATCGGCGGCCCGGCTCGTCATCCGCCGGCTCGATGGCACGCCGCAAGCCGCCTCACCACCGCAGCGGTTTTTGCCAGGCTTCCTTCAGCTCGGAGATGTCGGCAGACACCACCGTGTCCTTGGCGGTCAGAATTTCCAGCTTCGCGCCGGGAGTGACTTCGCCGACGCGGGCGTGCGGAATGCCGGAAAGAGCCGCCTCGAAGGCGGCCGCCTGGCCGGGACGCACTTCGCAAAGGAATCGGGTGTTCGATTCGCTGAACAGCAGCGCGGCGGTGGACATTTTGACGGCCTTGTCCCTTGGCACCCCGATCAGCGAGATCTTCGCGCCCAATCCGCCGGCAAAGGCCATCTCGGCGGCAGCCACGGCCAGGCCCCCCTCGCTCAGATCGTGGCACGCGCGGACCAGGCCGGAATGGATCGCCTTGTGCAAGGCCGGGAAGGTTCTCTTGGCTAGTTGAGCATTGACCCTCGGCGCCTCGCCGCCGCGAAGCCCTTCGACCATTGCAAAATGCGAACCGCCCAACTCGTCTCTTGTCAGGCCGATGAGGTACAGGACGTTGCCCGGCTCCTTGAGGTCCATCGAAACACAGCGGCTCACGTCGTCAACACGGCCAAGGGCGCTGATCAACAACGACGGCGGGATCGCAATCGGCTCGCTGGCGCCCAGCGGACGGAACTCGTTGTTCAGGCTGTCCTTGCCGCTAATGAACGGCGTGCCCAAGGCGGTGGCCACGTCGTGGCAGGCCAATGCGGCGCGCACCAGAGAGCCGAGGGTTTCCGGCCGGTCGGTCGTGCCCCAGCAGAAATTGTCGAGGATGGCAATGCGATTCGGATCGGCGCCGACGGCCACGCAGTTCCGCACGGCCTCGTCGATCGCGCTGGCGGCCATCCAATAGGTATCGAAATCGGCATAGCAGGGATTCATGCCGCAAGCCACGATGATGCCGCGGCGGCTGGAAAGGACCGGGCGGAGCACGGCCGCGTCGCTGGGCCCGTCGTTCGCGAGTCCGACCAGCGGCTTCAGCACGCTGCCGCCTTGCACCTCGTGGTCATACTGGCGAATCACCCATTCCTTGCTGCAGACGTTGAGCGAGCCGAGGATCTTGAGCACTGTTCTCGTAAAATCGCGTCGCCCGAGGCGTTGCTCAATCGCGGGAGAAGCGTACAGTTCGCCGACGAGCGTCGACCGCGACTCTTCCAAGGGACGGGAAGGCGGAGGCGCATAGACCGCATCGCGGACGACCGGCGGGCGGCCGTCGTGGAGGAAGTCCATCGCCAGATCGGCCACCTGGTGGCCGCCATACTTCAGCACCAGCCGGCCCGTGGGCGCGAATTGGCCGATCACGGTGGCCTCGACGCCCTCGGACGTGCAGAGGGCCGCGAGCGCGTCCCATTTCTCGGGCGGCACGCTGAACACCATGCGTTCCTGCGCCTCGGAAATCCAGATTTCCGTATAGGAAAGGCCCTCGTATTTGAGCGGGACGCGTTCCAGCCAGACCTCGGCGCCGATTTTTTCGCCCATTTCGCCGACGGCGCTGGAGAAACCGCCCGCTCCGCAATCGGTCACGGCGTTGTAGAGGCCGCGGTCGCGGGCCGCCAGCAGCACGTCCAGCAGCATCTTCTCGGTGATCGCGTTGCCGATTTGCACGGCGCCGCCGGAAACGGTCTCGCTGTGGCTGGTCAATTCGGCCGAACTGAACGTGGCGCCGTGGATGCCGTCGCGGCCGGTCCGCCCGCCGACGGCCACGATCATGTCGCCGGCCTGCGGGTGCTTGAACGATTTGTCGCGCGGGATCAGTCCGATGTTGCCGCAATACACCAGCGGATTGCCCAGGTATCGCGGGTCGAAATAGATGGCGCCGTTGACGGTAGGGATGCCCATGCGGTTGCCGTAGTCGCGGACGCCGGAGACGACGCCTTTCATGACGCGCCGCGGGTGGAGCACGCCGGGAGGGAGCGCTTCGGCCGGCGTATCGGGCGGGGCGAAGCAGAAAACGTCGGTGTTGCAGATCGGCTTGGCGCCCATGCCGGTGCCCATCGGGTCGCGGATCACCCCGCCGATGCCCGTGTTGGCCCCGCCGTACGGTTCCAGGGCCGAGGGATGGTTGTGCGTTTCGACCTTGAAAACGACGTTGTATTGCTCGTCGAAGCGGATCACACCGGCGTTGTCGGCAAAGACGCTCACGCACCAATCGTTGTCGCCCGCCCGGCGGCGAATCTCCTCGGTGGCGGCGAAGATCGTCTCCTTGAGCATGTTTTGGAAGCGGCGCTCGCCGTTTTCATCGCGATAGTGTATCTTGCCGGCCAGGGTCTTGTGGCTGCAATGCTCGCTCCACGTTTGGGCAACTGTCTCCAGCTCGACGTCCGTCGGATCGCGGCCGAGCGCGCGGAAACAGGCCTGAATCGTCTGCATCTCGACCAGAGACAGATAAAGCTGCCCCTGGAGGCTCTGCCGCTGCAGGGCCGCATCGTCCATCGCACGCAGCGGCACCGTTGCCAGCCGGAACTCGTAGGGCGAGCCGACTTGCAGCCGCTCGAAACTCAGCGGCCCGACGATCACCTGCTCGATGGCGTCGTTGGCCAGCACCTTGGAGCAAAGCAGCTTGAGCCGGTCGTCAGGCATCGGCCCGACGGCGAACTTTTTGAGCGTGCGAACCGCTTCCGCCTGGATGCCCAGGTCGGCAATGGCTTGCATGGCGATTTGGGCCACGGGGTCCATCACGCCTGGCTTCGGCAGCACGTGAATCCACCGGGTGCGGCCCTTGGGCAACTGGCTCAGTGCCTCGTCGTCAAAGTCACTCAGCGCCTCGTTGCCAACGGGGGCCGTGTTGTGCCATTCGACAACCCGGTCGGTCAGCAACTCGTCGGCAATTCGGGCAATTTGATGGCCATCGAGTTCTCCCTGAACGAGGTATCCGCGCGCAGACGTGACGGCAAGATTGCCGTCTAACTGCAATTCGGCCGCGGCGGCGGCCACGTCGCGAGCGCCGAGGTCGGGCTGGCCTTCGGCGGCGTAGATGTCAACTTCCCAAAGCATCACGGTTCTTCTTGGCGAGGGTGAGAAAGCGGGTGATCTCGTCCTGATTGTTGTCGCGGATGGCGGCGTGCAAGCCGGTCAGCCTGGCCCCGAACTGCTCGAGCGCCGCCAGCACGTTGTCGCGGTTGGTGGCGAAGACTTGCCGCCACGACTCAGGATCGCCGGCCGCCACGCGGGTCGTATCCAACAAGCCCGGCCCGATGAGGCGGAAATACTTCTCGGGCACGGTCGCCATCAGGGCCGTGGCGGCGGCGTGCGGCAGGTGGCTGGTCATCGCCAGGGCCGTGTCGTGCTCCTCCGGCGACATTTGCATGACCACCGATCCGAGCGACTGCCAAAACTGCTCGAGCAGATCGAAATCTTCGGCCCGGGTGTTCTTCGTGGGCGTGAGGATCGCCACGCGGCCCTCGAAGAGGTTCTCCGTGGCGTAGGTGGCGGAGGTTTTTTCGCCGCCGGCCAGGGGATGACCGCCGAGGAACCGGCAGCCGCGCGACAGGCCGCCGTCCAACTCGCCGACGATCGAAACCTTGGTGCTGCCGACGTCGGTGATCAAGACGCGTTCGGGACAGTGGTTGGCCGCCTGCCGCGCGTGGCCGACGATTTGCGCCACCGGCGTGCAGATGATTACCAACTCCGCTTCGACAACGCCCTTGTTCAAGTCGATCGTGGTGTGGGTGACGGCGCCGACACGGCGGGCCACGCGGAGGCTAGCCTGGCGGCGGCCGATGCCGACCACACTTTTCGCCAGTTTTCGCTGGCGCAGGGCCATGCCGATCGACCCGCCGATCAGCCCAACCCCCACAATGGCGACCGTATCCCACGTTTTCATGGCGTTTTTCGCCTAGCTGCCGATTGGGTTCTCTGCCCCTCTGCGCCGCCGAAACGGCGTATTGTATCAGATTGCCGGCCGTTTGGAGTGGGGGGGAGTACAGAGAGGAGAGTGGAGAGGTGAGAGAGGAGAGGCGTGGGGAGAGGGAATTGATGGATTGGGGCGGAGTGCCTACACTGCCGTTTCTGGTTGCGGGAGATTTCGCGACGGCTTCACTTTTCGCTCGAAAGGACTCGAATCTTGGCTGAGCCGATCATTAGTGTCTCGGGACTGCGGGGAATCGTGGGCGAAACGCTCACGCCCGAGGTGGCCATGCGCTACGTGGCGGCATTTGCCGCCGTGGCCCCGCCGGGCGAAATCGTCGTCGGCAGCGATAGCCGGCCCTCGGGCAAGGTGCTTTCGCAGGCCATTCATGCCGCCTTGCAAGCCCTCGGACGCTCGGCCATCGACGCCGGCATCGTGGCCACGCCCACCCTCGGCGTGCTGGTGCGACAGCGCAAAGCGGCCGGCGGAATCGAGATCACCGCCAGCCACAATCCCCTGCCCTACAACGGCCTGAAACTTTTTACGGCCGAAGGGCGGGTGATTCCCGCCGGACCGGGCAAGGCCGTCTTGGAGCGCTACCGGGCCGAAACGCCGGCCTGCCTGTCATACGATCGGTCGGGCGTCGGCCGGCCGTGCGACGACACGATGTCGGCCCATCTGGCGGCCGTCTTCAGCACGATCGACGTCGAGCGCGTTCGCGGCCGCCGCTTCCGCGTGCTGCTGGACTCGAACCACGGGGCCGGGGGCATCTTGGGCCGGCGGCTGCTGGAAGAACTCGGCTGCCAGCCGACCATCTTGGGCGAACAGCCCAACGGCCAGTTCGCCCATCCGCCCGAACCGACCGCCGAAAACCTCGCCGGCGTGCTGCGGGCGGTGACCGACGCCGGCGCCGAGATCGGCTTCTGCCAGGACCCCGACGCCGACCGTCTGGCGGTGATCGACCACTCCGGCCGCTACCTGGGCGAGGAGTACACGCTGGCGATGTGCGTCGATCACGTGCTACGACAGCGCACCGGCCCGATCGTGGCCAATTGCGCCAGCAGCCGGATGTCGGAAGACCTGGCCCGGCGGTACGGCGCGCCCTATGTCCGCGCGGCGGTGGGCGAGGCAAACGTGGTCGACGCCATGTTGGCCCATCACGCCCTTTTCGGCGGCGAAGGGAACGGCGGCCCCATCGATCCGCGCGTCGGCTATGTCCGCGACAGTTTTGTGGGCATGGCCTTGCTCTTGGACGCGATGGCCGCGCGGCAGATGAAAATTGCCGAGCTGGCCGACGAGCTGCCGCGCTATGAGATCGTCAAGACGAAGATCGCCTTTGCGACCGAGAAACTGCCGGCGGCGCTCGCCGCGTTGCAACAACGCTTTTCCGACGCCGCGTTCGATCGGCAGGACGGTTTGCGGCTGGACTGGCCGGGCCGTTGGCTCTTGGTGCGCGGCAGCAACACCGAGCCGATCGTCCGCGCGATTGCCGAAGCGCCGACGGCGAAAGAGGCAGCGTCGTTGTGCGAGGCAGCCGCCAAGGTATTGGCGGGGATTTAGACGCGGGGATGACTACCACAAAGGCACTAAGACACGAATCCCATTGGGGAGATCGTTAGAGACCGATTGAAACGGTCGTATGACCTGGTAGCGCTTGATCGGTTTTGGCATAAACCTTCCCAGTAGCATAGCCGGCTTTTGCATCACAAAGCCGTCTAGACGAACCCCACTTAGGGCACAACAACCCGCCTGATAGAGTGAACGATATCGGCCGACTGCTCGCTTTGCCACATACTCAGGCGGGCTGCGACGCGACGATCGCAGTGGGAAGAGAAAGCTATTTGGCACCGCGGCTGACGGTTTTTTTCCCAGCCGAAGACTTGACCAGGCGACAAACGACCACGGGACAGGTATCATTAAACAGATGTCCTGGCTGGTCCGCAAAGGTGCGCCAGATCCAGCGAGGAGCGGGCGATGAAGAAGCCCAACATGAAAGTTCTACCGCGATCAATTGCTCGCTTCCAGGTCTCATCTAATGTGACGAAAGTCGAGTCCTACGAACATAGGCTGGAGCATGACCGGGAGTGGGCAATGAGCGAGGGAAGCAGATACTTTCAAGGAGAGAGTCAGGCCCATCACACCCTGAAGAAAATAACACAGAAGCTGCGTGACCTTGGCATCGACTATGTTGTCGTTGGCGGAATGGCGCTGTTTCAGCATGGATATCGTCGATTCACCGAAGATGTTGACTTGTTGGTCACACGAGAGGGTCTCAAGGAAGTCCATAGAGAACTGGAGGGGTTAGGTTACCTTCCTCCGTTCCCGGGCAGCAAGAACCTTCGAGATACCGAAGACGGAGTAAAAATCGAATTTCTGGTGACGGGAGAATTTCCTGGTGACGGGAAGCCGAAGCCAGTTGCTTTCCCGGCTCCCGGGTCGGTCGCAGAAGAAATTGACGGGGCAAGATACATCAACCTTCAATCCCTAATCGAACTGAAGCTGGCTTCGGGGATCACGAATTCGGAGCGAATGAGAGACCTTGCTGACGTGATCGAATTGATCAAGACCCGGAGTCTTCCTTTAGATTTTGCCGATGCGTTGAATCCATTCGTGCAAGAAAAGTATAAGCAACTATGGGAAGATGCTCACCCGCCAGCAAAGCGATACATCGCTCTTTGGCGTAACAAGTGGCTTACCGCCGAAGCGGAGTCGCTGGAAGACATGATAGAAGGGTTGCAGTCGGCAGCAGACACACTTCGCTCGATGCTCGCGGACGGCGTAACCCTTGCTCAAGAAGGCGGGACATCCGACGATTATGCTTACCTAGTTACTACCGACCCGACAATTGCCAAGAAGTACGACATGCACGATGAAAAGGAGTTCTGGGAAGGCGATGAAGAGCATGAAGCAGATGAGGCAGATGACAAAGACATCCATGATCAACCGCCTGATTCGTGAATGCCATCCTAGCGATATTCCCGTTTCTGCTGCGTTCCGTCGCGGAGTCCGAACGCAGCCGCGACATGCCCATCGTATCCATTCGGGCGGGTGGCTTCAAGCGTTAAGAAAACGATGCCCCCTCGCGGGCTGGCAACCGGCCCGTGGCGCCCCGGTCCCGAGGATCACAGTGCAACAGCCACCCCAACGGTCAGCTTTTCGCGTTACCCCACCCGATGCCGCCCCGGCATGGCCACTTCGGGCGTCGGATAGGGGCCGAACTCGTACTTGTCCGGGCCTAGCCGCGTGTCTGATGCCAGGGCCGTCTCCCAATCCACGACCTTGCCGGTATAGGCCGCTTGGCGACCGATGATGGCCGTCATCGTGCTCTCGGCCACCCTTTGGGCGACGTTCATCGGTTGCCCGGCCCTGATGCTGGCGATCAGGTCCTCGTGCTCCTGGTGATAGCCGATCGACTCCTTGCCGCGGAAACGCCAACCGTCGCCGCTCTTCGGCTTGATCTGGTTGTGGCAATTGCTCGACCCGAGCGTGCCGACGACCGCTTCGGTGGTAATGTTGTCGCAGCCGTTGATCTGGCGGGCCTGGCTGAACATGCGGACGTCGTTGGGATACTCGAATTCGACGGCGAAGTGGTCGAAAATGTTGCCATATTTTGCTTCCGTGCGGACCTGGCGCCCACCGACGGCGGCGACGGCCTTGACCGGATGCCCGCCCAGCACCCAATTCATCACGTCGATGTTGTGAATGTGCTGCTCGACGTAGTGATCGCCGGAGAGCCATGTGAAATAGGGCCAGTTGCGGAACTGCCATTCCAGGTCGCTCCACTCGGGCTTTCGCTCGATCACCCAGATTTCGCTGCCGTCCCAATAGCAGCGGCCGTAGACAAGCTCTCCGATCGCGCCGTCCTGGATGCGTTGGATGGTTTCCTGGTAGCTGCTGGTGTGGCGGCGCTGGGTGCCAGCGACGATGCCCAGGCCCTTTTGCTGGGCAAGCAGGCCGGCTTCGATCACGGCTCGTACGCCGGGAGCGTCCACGGCCACCGGCTTTTCGGCAAACACGTGCTTGCCGGCCTCGATGGCCGCCCTGAAGGTGCATCGGCCGGAAGTGCGGCGGCGCGGCCAGGATCACGTAGTTCACCTCCGGCACGGCCAGCAGTTGCTTGTAAGCGTCGAAGCCGACGAAACGCATTTCCTGGGGAATCTTGATCTCGAGCTTGGCGAGCTGCTCGGCACAACCGGCCAGGCGATCCTCGAACAGGTCGGCCAGGGCGATCACCTTGATGTCCTTCTTTTCCAGCCGGGCGTCTTTGGCCACGTTTTCGGTGTGATAGCCGGCGGCCGGATAGATGATTTTGGTGGCGGCGCCGAGGGCGTCGAGGACCGCGCCGGTGCCGCGTCCGCCGCAGCCGATCAGCCCGATCTTGATTTCGAGATCAGGCCCGGCGGCGTGGACCGAGCGGGCCAAGGAGAGTTCGCCGGCCGCGGCCGCAGCAGCCAAGGCCAGCGAGGAATGTTGGAGGAAGCGGCGACGGGAGACCTGGTTCTGGTCGTTGGCGGGTTGAGGGTTCATGGGATTGTAGGGGTCAGGGGTCAGGGGTCAGGGGTGAGAGGTAGGTCAGGCACTTCGTGCCTGACGATTTGTGTTATACGACCGACTAAGGCCGTGCGCATTCTATCGCGCGGCAGGCGAGCGTGCAATTTGACGTTCCACCCCCCGTTGCAGGTCTTGGCGGATTTGGGACAATGGCGGGCGTTTTCCTCCCCATACCGCAGAAGGAGCCTGATATGGCACGACCGATTACCTTGTGTACCGGCCAATGGGCAGACCTGCCCCTGGCCGAGTTGGCCCGCAAAAGCAGCGCGATTGGCTACGATGGCTTGGAACTGGCCTGTTGGGGCGACCACTTCGAGGTGCAGAAGGCGCTCAACGAAGACGATTACTGCGCGAAGAAGCTCGCCGTGCTCGAAAAGAACAACATGCAGGTGTTCGCCATCAGCGCCCACCTGGTGGGCCAGGCCGTGCTGGACAACATCGACGCCCGCCACAAGGCGATTCTGCCGCCGTACGTGTGGGGCAACGGCAATCCGGCCGAGGTCAACGCCCGGGCCGCCGAGGAACTGAAAGACACCGCCCGGGCCGCGCAAAAACTGGGCGTGAGCGTGGTGAACGGCTTCACCGGTTCGAGCATCTGGCAGTGGATTTATTCGTTCCCGCCGGTTTCGCAGGAGATGATCGACGACGGCTTCAAGCTGCTGGCCGAGCGGTTCAATCCGATACTCGACGTGTTTGCCGAGTGCGGCGTGAAGTTCGCCTTGGAAGTGCATCCCACGGAGATCGCCTTCGACCTCTACTCGACCGAACGGGCGCTCGATGCCTTGAACTACCGCGAGGAGTTCGGCTTCAATTTCGACCCGAGCCACTTGATTTGGCAAGGCGTCGATCCGGCGGAGTTCATCCGGGCGTTCCCCGACCGCATCTATCACGTGCACATGAAGGACGCGGCGGTGACGCTCAACGGGCGGAGCGGCATTCTCGCCAGCCATTTGAACTTCGGCGATCCGCACCGCGGCTGGGATTTCCGCTCGCTGGGTCACGGCGGGGTGAACTTCGAGGAGATCATCCGCGCGCTGAACGCCGCGAACTACACCGGCCCGTTGTCGGTCGAGTGGGAAGATAGCGGCATGGATCGCGACTTCGGGGCGAAGGAGGCGTATGAGTTTGTCAACAAGCTCAACTTCGAGCCGAGCCGCGTGGCCTTCGACGCCGCCTTCGACAAGGAGGAGCAGGCGAAGTAGAGAGAATAGTGGATAGTGGCCAGTGGCGAGTGGCCAGTGGTTGGTTGATCGTCAATAGAAGGTTGCGACCGATGGTCGCGGCTTGATGAAATGGGGCGACAGTTGGGACTGTCGCCCCGCTTTTCTGCGCATGGGGCGAGTGTGGTAAACTTGAGTCATCGGCACATTTTGCCTCGTTGATACTGATGCGAAGATTTTGCCACAACATGCCCGGTCCGCACGCGGGAATGGTGGTTGCCCTGATATTGGGGGGCATATTGCTATCTCCAGCAACTGCGCCGGCGAGCGATACGCGCCGGGCGGCCAGCGAGTTGCGCGCGCAATTCGCCGCCGATCTGGAGCAATTGACCAAGTGGTGCGAGACGAACGGGCTGAACGATGAGGCCCGCGCGACCCGGCGCGTGCTCGGTCCCAGCAATCCGTACAAGCTCTATCTGCCCGTGCTGCCGGACGAGATCGGGCCGACCAAGCCGCCGGCCGACGCGCCCGAGAAGGTTGTGGAATGGGACTCGCGGCTTACCAAGCTGCGGCGCGACCACGCCGTGGCGCTGTACAAGATGGCCCAATCGGCCGTGCGAAATGGGAAGGCGGGCCTGGCCTTCGAGCTGGTGATGGCCGCCATCCACGCCAATCCCGATTTCGAGCCCGTGCGGAAAATGCTGGGCTATCAGAAGTATCACGATCAATGGCGGACGTTCTATGCGGCGAAGAAGCTCCGCGACGGGTCGGTTTGGAGCGACAAGTTCGGCTGGCTGCCGAAGTCGTATTTGCCGCGTTACGAGGACGGGCAGCGGAATTTGGACGGCCGATGGGTCTCGGCGGCCGAGGACGCCGACCACCATCGTGACGTCAATCACGGCTGGCACGTGGAAACCGAGCACTACTCGATTCATACCGACGACAGCCTGGAGGCGGGCGTGGCACTGGGCGTGAAGCTCGAATGCTTGAACCGCTTGTGGCAGCAGATCTTCTTGGGCTATTACGCTTCGGAGGCGGACGTGGTGGCCTGGTTCGACGGCCGCAGCCGGCCGCAGACCGGTCCACTCAAGCGGCACGAGGTGTTGTATTTCCGCGACCGCGATGATTACAACCGCTCGCTGAAGCCGGCGGTGCCGAACATCGAGATTTCGATCGGGTTGTACTTCGGGCGGACGCGGCAGGCGTTCTTCTTCGCCGGAAAAGACAGCGACGACGAGACCCTGTACCACGAGGCCACGCACCAGTTGTTCTACGAAACGCGGCCCGTGTCGCCGGAGCCCGGCAGCAAGTTCAACTTCTGGGTTGTCGAGGGGATCGCCTTGTACATGGAATCGCTCCGGCAGGAGGACGGCTACTATGTGCTGGGCGGGTTCGACACGCAGCGGCTGGCCGACGCAAAATATCGGCTGCTCGAAGACAATTTCTACGTGCCGTTGCAGGAGTTTGCCGGCTACGGCACGGAGAAGATCCAAACCAGTCCGGTGATCGGCAAGCTCTACAGCCAGGCGGCCGGCCTGACGCACTTCTTGATTCACTATGACGGCGGCCGCTATCGCGACGCCTTGATCGCGTATCTGACGGCGATCTACACGGGCCGCGATCAGCCCGACACGCTGGTCAAGCTGACCGGAACCAGCTTCGCGGACCTCGACAAGCAATACCGCGAGTTTATCGAGTCGGGGAAGCAGCGGGCGGCCGCACAGTAAGGCGCGTGCGACGCGCCTTGACCTCGCCTAATCCTCTTTCAGATCGGCCAGTTCGCGGCGGGCGCCCAGGTAGTAGCAGAAGCCGACGGCGGCCACGAGGATCGTCAGCAACCGGTAGACCAGGGCCACGACGAGCCCTTGGCCCTTGAGAATCGTCCAATCGCTCGTGACATGCGAGTAGAGGAAATTGAAGGTGGCTTCGAAGGGTCCCGCCGGCAACGGCACCGTGTTGGCCACGGCGCTTACGGGATAAATGACCAGGAACGTCTCCAGCGGCAGCACTTTGCCGGGCAAGCCGCGTGCCACGAGGTAGATGCAAACGACGCACAGACCGTGAACGGCCACGCTCATGGCCGCCGTCAGCAGCAGCACCATGCGGTCTCGGCGATACATGCGCGCCGCTTCCAACAGGCCGGCCAGGCCGCGGCCGACCAGGGGCAACCGGCCGAGCGCCGTGAGCCATGCGGATTCGATCAACGGGGTTGCCAACAGCAGCGCGACGCCCACGGCTCCCACGAGCGTCAGCAACACGACCGATTGGCAGATGACGCGGACCTCGGCGGGGCCTTCGGCCTGGTAGAAGCCGGTTGCCAGGATGGCCACGCTGGCGAAGACGAAAAGGACGAACAGGCCCACCACGCGGTCGATGATCACCGAGGCCAGGGCCTTGGCGCGAAAGCCGGGATTTTCGTGGGCCAGCATCATCGCCTTGAGGAGATCGCCACCGAAGATCCCCATCGGGGCGAGGTTGAAAAGGGCGGCAAGGAAACCGATCCGCAACGCGTCGCGCAGCCGAAGCGCAATGCCCACCGCGCGAACCAGGTAGCACCAGCGGACCAGAGTGAGCGTCGAAGCCGTGAAAACCAGGCACCACGCCGCGGCCAACAGCCCCCAGTGCTTCGGCTGCTCGAGCATGTCGGCAAAGACGTTGCTGTGCTCCTTGCTCTGCGTGGCGTCCCAGACCAAATAGGCGAGGATAGCCAGCGAGATGGCCATTTTGGCGAAGGTGAAAATAAATCTTTTCAAGCGATTTGGCCCTCAAAACAGGACGGGAAAGCCGCCGGATCGCCCTTCATCCCAGCCCTCTCCGGGCACCGACCGGAGGTTGGTCGCCAGCGGGGACCGCGGGCGCGAGCACCCGGCGGCCCCTGGCCAGCAGCCCGCTGCCGATGATCAGGCAGGTGAACACGACCAAAATCGCCGGGTTCAAGATGACTCCGATACTCACCTCCCCACCCCCGGGCTCCGCAAAACGATAGTAGTTTTTCGGAATCAACAACAGGGCAAAGAGAATCGCATAGACGATGTCGAGTTTCTCGAATTCGCGGCAATTGATGAAGAGGAAGAGGGGAATGAAAACGTGCATCAGTTTGTAATCGGCCGATATGTAAGGAAAGAGATTCATCGAGAACACCAGCAGGGCGACTTGCTTCCAATAGGTCCGCTCGCAACGCCAGAGGTAGACACTGATCCCCAGGAACATCAGCAGAACGGTGTAGCTATAAGGTTTGAGGGCGCCGGCAATAATGCTCGTGTAGAGATGCTCGCGCGAACAGGTGCCCACATAGGCGTGGTAGAGGATTATTTTCAGCGGCGCCCAGAGGCTGTGGCCGAAGGCGAGGCACCCGTCGCCAACCACGAACCAGTCGGTGGTTTGCTTCCAGGAGGCCGGCAGAATATAGGGATCGTAAGAGAACCAGTGGACCATGATCGGGAGGGCGACCAGGTTCAGGCCGACGGCGGCGAGAAGCGCGAACACGATTTCCTTGTACCGCCTGGCCACGAACAACAGCACGAGGAAGACGGCCGGATAGGGCTTGAAGGCCATGGCGATGGCCAAGGGGAGGATGCTGAGTTGGTATTTGTCATTCTTGACCAGGTACACGAAGAAGAACAGCAGCACGAAAATGTCGGCTTCGTCGTTGGCCCGGTCAATGGCAATCAGAAATGGATACGTCAGCGCCGAGAAAATGACGACGTTGCGCCAGGTGTCGAAGTGCGTCGGGCCTTTCAATTGGGAACGGCAGATCAGCAGAAACGGAATCGTAATGGCCAGCAGGCGCACGGCAATGCCGACGTCATGCGAAAAGACCAGGTAGGGAACGAAATAGAGGAATGCAAAGGGATAATGATTCCACCGGAATGGCTGATCTTTGAATTGCTCCGGATGCTGAAGGATGGGATAGATGTTCGCGAAGTCGTTGAACATGTCCCAGGGGCGGAAGAGAAAGGTACTGGCCGGATACTGCCCGGCGATGTAGAGAAACGGGTACTTGTGTTCGGCGCCGCCATCGCGGCCGGCAAAGACCACGCCGTGGTACTGTTGGCCGCCGTACATGCCCTGGTAGTAATGATAGGCGAACGCGGCGGCGAAGCCGGTGACGATGATCAGGCTCACCAGCGCAATCGCCGCTTCACGATCGAGCCGCCACTTCGGGCTCGGCGCCGCCGCGGGTTGGAGTGGGGAAGGTTTCATGGCAGGTGAACGGACTGCAAGAGGATGGCAAACTTCTGCTTCAGCAGGGTCCTAACGTTGTTTGGGCGGGTCGCCGGGTGAAAGGTAAGCGAACCAGTCGCGGGTGGCCGCCGCGATCGATTGCGGATCCCACACCGGCGCCTCGCGCCAATAGTCGATCGATTCCAGCATGATCCGCACGCCGTCCTCAAAGCGGACCGTCGGCCGCCAGCCGAGTCGCGAGACGATCTTTGCCGTGTCGGCGAATGTGCAATCGGGCTCGCCGGGCCGCTTGGGGATATACACCACCTCGCCGCCAAGCAACTCGACCAGGCGATTAACGCTGTAGGCGCCGCCGGAACCCACATTGAAGATTTCGCCCTCGATCTCCGACCGTGCGGCGGCGACAAACGCGCCCGCCACATCGGCGACGAAGGTGAAATCGCGGGTTTGCGTACCGTCGCCGACGACGGTGAACGGCTTGCCAGCCAGTTTTTGGGCGAGAAACACGCCGAACACGGCCCCATACGTGCCGCTGGTGCGCGACCGCGGGCCGTAAACGTTAAAAAGCCTCAGGGCGATGCAAGGCAGGCGATAGGTCTTCTGCCAGTGCATGACGCACTGCTCACCGAGATACTTCGTCAGGGCATACGGATACATGGGCCGAATTTCGGCTGTTTCGGGCGTGGGGAACACGTCGGGGAGCCCATAGCACGACGACGAGGCCGCATAAACCAGCCGCTTGACGCCAGCCAGGCGGGCGGCCTCCAGCACCGAGGCCGTCCCATCCACATTCGCCCGGTGGTACTTCAACGGAGTCTGCATCGAAGGGACGATGTCGGCCAATGCCGCCAGGTGAAAGACCCACTCGACGCCGGCAAACATCGGCGCGATGGCGTCGTGGTCGGCGACGTCGATGCGGCAGAGTTTCAGCCGCGGATTGCCGCGGTGCTGGACGAGGTTTTCCGGCCGGCCGGTGGAAAAATTGTCGAGAACGAGCACTTCGTGGCCATCGGCCAGCAAGCGGTCGACGAGATGGCTGCCGATGAAGCCGGCGCCGCCGGTGACCAGCGTTTTTCGCGGGACTTGCGTCATGGAACGTTCCTCGGATGCGATTCGAGCTCGGGGAGGGTCAGTTTGCCTTGGGCGACGGCCGCCCGGGCTTCGTCCAGCCGCTCGGGCGAATCAATGGCGCAGCGATAACCGGTCAAGGGAAAAGCGAACAAGCGGCCGCCCGGCACGAGCCGGGCGTAAATGTCGCGCGGCAAATCGCACGCGCCCGGCGGCATCGCCTCCAGGAGTTCGGACGCGCAGATGGCAATGCCCGAGTTGACCCAAGGCGAGGCAAGCGTAAGGCGCTGCCGGGCGTCGGGCCGCTCCAGGAAGCCGACGATCCGCTGGCACGGGTCGAGCGCTGATTATGCTGTTGGAATTCTCCCGCTGGTGGACCAGCAGCGTGGCCAGGGCGTTGTTCTCCCGATGGAAGTGGAGCATGGCCGTAAAATCCTGGTCGGTCACCACGTCGCCGTAATGGACCAGGAACGGGTCGCTGCCGGCAAGGAAAGCCGCCATCTTCTTGACGCCGCCCGCCGTGCCCAGCAGTTCCGGCTCGTCGGAGTAAACCAACCGGACATGGAAACGCGAACCATCGCCGAAATAGTTGCGAATCACCTCGGACTGGAAGTGGAGATTGACGGCCACCTCATGGAAGCCGTGCCGGGCCAGGTGGCGGAGCGTGTATTCCAGGATGGGCCGATCGCCCAAAGGGAGCATCGGCTTGGGAATCTCGGTGACGAGGTTCCCCAGCCGCGTGCCGTAGCCGGCGCATAAAACCATCGCTTTCATGGCAGTGAGAGGATCCACTGGGCGGCGGCCAGGAGACTGGCACAAATGTAGGCGGGCTTCGCCGAGGCGTCAAGCGGCTCCAGCGTCACGATCGGCGGCAACGACGTGCTGGGCGATTCCACCAGGACGGTCCGGCAGCCCGCTCGGTGGCCGGCAAGGATGTCGGTCATCCGATCGCCGATCATGAAACTCGCGGCCAGATCCAAGGCGTGTTCGCGGGCCGCCCGCAGCAGCGAGCCGGGCCGCGGCTTGCGGCAGTCGCAGACGACGCGATAGGCGGGCAAGGTGGCTTCGGGGTGATGGGGGCAGCAGTAGATCGCGTCCAGCGGCGGCGCTCCGGCCGATTCGAGCATGCGGCACATCGCGGCGTGGATTTCGTCGAGTTGCGGCTCGGAAATCATGCCCCGCGCAATGGCCGCCTGGTTGCTCACGACGATCAGGCGGAAGCCGGCCGCCTTGAGCCGCCGCAGTGCTTCGGGCACCCCGGGCAATACGCGAATCTCCCCGGCGCAAGTCAACAGGTCGCGATCCTCGATCAGCACGCCGTCACGGTCGAGAAATACGGCTGCGTGGGCCGGCTGCGCACGTCGCTCGAGGTCCATAGTTCTGACGGCCGTCGTCCGAAACTCGTAAAAGCGGCATCCTGCCGTTTCAAGTTTCTGGCAAGAGAAACGTCGCTTATCCAGACAACGCGGCACGAACCCGCATCTACGTTGGCGGGAAATGACTCCCGGGCAACCCTTGCTGCGCCCGAGCAATCCTCTCATAATATACCACACGCGACGCCCGACGGCCACGAACGGCCGGCGACCGTGCAACAGCGCGTGCGTTACCGTTGCCGGCGGAACATCCGTCGGACAGGATTTTCAATCGTACGCATCTCGGCAATTTTTCCTCCAGCCGCCCGTTGAAAGCGACTTTTTCAACAGGCGGCCAGGCCGGCGAAATACTAACCGAATATGAACGTTGCTTGCACCGCCGTCGGCCTGTTTTTCTCCAGCTTTTTCCTGCACTTGATCGTCTGGCGTATCCGCATTCCCCGCCGGCAAACCGCCGCGCTTTTGGCGATATTCCTGACGATGCTGCCGGTGGGGCTCGTTGTCGTCCATGTTCTCCCCTACGTCAACGCTCTTGCTCCCGCGGGATTGTGGGAGAACTTGCATGTGGCGCTCTTTCAGGTCGCCATGTCGCTCGCCTACATCGCGGGATACTCGATCCTGGAGGATAGAAGCCCGACGTTGACGATCGTGCAGGATGTGGCCGAAGCCGGCGGAAAAGGCCGAACCATCGAGGAATTGAGATACTTGGCGCGGGAGGCCGCGACGGTGGAACACCGGCTCGCCGTGATGCATCGCGACGGGATGCTCGTCGCCGAAGGCGATCGATATCGCTTGACGCCGAAGGGGAGCTTTCTGGCATTTCTGTTCTCGGTGTGGCTCGCCGTCTTGAACATACAGAAGGGGGGTTAGTCCGAGATGTTCGACCCGTACGTTATGCTCGCCCTGTCACCCGTGGCAGGCCTGATGGTCAACTGCTTGACACATGTTCTCGTAACTCGAGCGACGGGGGGACGGAGGCATTATCCGTGCCTCGCGGCCGGATTCGTCGCCGGGCTGGCCGCTACGGCCGGCGTCTCCATCGAAGCGTCGCTGGCCGGGCACTCCGCCCAGGCCGACGCTGTCGCGCTTCTGGCGATCAACCTTCTCGCGTATATCGGCCTCGCTTACGGATACTTCGCCTTTGTGAATCTGAACCTCACCTCGCTCCGAATTCGAATCCTCTTGGAAATGCTCGCGGCCGGCGGCGTCGTTTCCCGGCCCGACCTGTTGTCTCGTTACAACACCGACAACGCCATCGCGGCGCGGATCGAGCGTCTTCTCAGCACGGGGCACCTGCGCAAGAAAGGGGATCGATTCTACACCGGAAGGCGGTCGCTTCTGCTGATCGCCGCGGTAGTGGAACTCCTGCGGTGGATCGTATTCGGTCGCCGCGGCAGGCGCGGCAACGAGGCGCCTGCCAGGCCGGCCGAAGGGGTCCGATGACTTAGAATTGGCGCATCAGCGCCAGCGGATCCACGATCATCGCGGGGGGTCCCGCGACGCGGGCACACGTCCGTTCCATCCATGGCCGGTGCCCGAATGCGGTCAACAGAATCGTGCCCGGCCTGGGCGCCTTCTCCAACGCCGACGTGGAAATCACGGGCACCGGCTCGGGCAAGCTGATGTGGCGTCCGGCCTTTGCCGGGTCGTCATCCACCAGCGCCGCGATTCGAGAGCCAAGGCCGGTAAAAATCACGAAGTTCGATTGCAGATGGGACGCGCCGAGGCCATAGACGGGCACGGGCCAAAGCGCCGACTCGGCCTGCACGCGAGCGCAAAAATGCCTGCCACCGGTCGGCGAACTTCGAGCACAATTCGAGGGCGGCAAGCGACTCGCCCGCCCCCGGATCCGGCGCGAACGCGTGATCGCGCGCAGTTCGCGCGCCCAGCACAAGATGTTCTCCGATTCATGGTGCGGCCGGACATAAGCGGCCGTCGCCTCCAGTTTCCCGCGCCCAGCAGCCGCACGAGGCCCTCGGGCGAGAAGTAGGAGAGATGCTCGTCCCAAAGCTCGTAGCCGTGCAGGCGGCCGAGGATCGGCGCGACACCTGGCACTTCGAGGAAAAGGAGCCCGTCGTCGCTCAACAACCGCTGAAGAGCTTGCAGAAAACGGAACGGGTCGGGGACGTGCTCCAGCGTGTGACGGCACACCACGACCGAAGCGGGGCCCCGTTCGGCAACGATCGCGGCGGCCAACGCCTCGTCGAAATGCGCGTTGACAACGGCATGATCCCGGGCGGCGCACGCTTGGGCAAGACATCGTGACGGCTCGACGCCGAGGCGGCGGGAAAAACCGGCCGCCGCAAGCCGATCCAGAAATGAGCCGTCGTTCGCGCAACCTCGACGACCAGGGCGCTTCGAGCCCGAACGGTCGCCGCCAAGTGATGAACAATTTCGTCCACGTAGGCCGGCAACTGCCGGCCCGTTTCGCGATTCACGTCGGTATAATCCGCCGCGACGGACGTCAACGGGTCCTGCCGAACGAAGCCGCACCACGCGCAGAACTCGAATCGAAGTTCCCTTCTCGCCGCCACCGCGCCCGCGTCGATGCAATACACCCCCGACCGCGGAGTCAACCGCATGTCGATCAAACCTTTGAAGTCGTTGTGATCGCAGACGGCACAAGAGCGATTTGCCATCGTCGTGTCAGACCGCGTCGCGCGGCCTCACCTCCGAAACGGGAGGAATGATCTCCGTCGGGACCGGCCAATTCTTCCCGTACAGCAGCCTGCGAATGCGCCGGAAAAGTACTTCCAGGAGCGTGTGCAACACCGAGAGAAAGTTCCGCATGGATAGCGCGGTTGAGCGCCCGCCTTTCCGATCGATGCCGCGCGAATAAACCTGAATATAACTGACGCCCTGGTCGAGCAACATCGTAATGATGTCGGCCTGGAATCCGAAACCGTACGAGACGGGGTGCCACCGCATTACGTTATAACGCCGCTGGACGGCTGAACCGTTGTAATATTTCAGGTGATAACCGCTGAGAAAACTCACCAGGCACGTAAAGGCGAGTGAAGTCAACTTCCGAAAACGACTCTTTCCCGCAACCTCGTCCTGGAGCTGATAGGGTACGATCATGTCGGCCTTTCCCAGGAGGCCGTAGATCGCCGCGAGGTATTGCACGGGAATCGAGTCGTCGCCGCACACGAGGTGGTAATACGTTCCGCGTCCGAGGAACGCTCCATCGACATAGTTGTTCGCGAGCCCGCGATTGGTCTGATTGACCTGGAGCCTGATGGGATAATCGGGATGAGCGTCGATGAAGGTCTGCACACGCTCGACCGAATGGTCCTTGGATACGTCGTCGATAACGAGTATTTCGTAGGCCAACGCCGCTTGGGTGACGGCATCGATCACACTTTGCAGAGTCTGGACGATGAGGTCCTCTTCGTTATAGCACGTTACGAGGACAGTGAGGTCGCAGGCGCTTTGTGCCAGCTTCGACATTGCGGTGAGGATTCCTCGGTTGAAGGCGGTGGTTTCAGGATGGCGTCGATGGCCTCCCACGGCGACGGCGCTGCCAATCCGAAATCGGCGCCAAGCCGCGAAGCGTCCAGCGTCGTGTGCGCGGGGATGGACTCCAGATCCATGCCGCACTGAGCGGCCCGCCGCGGCTGCAGGAGAGACGGGTCGCACCCCAAGTTCGCGTTCCAGCGGCGAGCGGCGTCGGCATACGTTACATCACGATCGGCCGAGAGTTGGAAAATTCCCGGCGACCTTGACTTCGCGATTTGCAGCAGAACCTCGGTCACGAGCGAAATGTGCAGCGGAGAAAGAACCATGTCCGAGAACGGCTGGATCGGCTCCGCCCCCTGAAGCGAAACCCGCCATTTTGCGAACAGCGCCGTGTGGTGACACAACACCTTCGATAGTCTGACGATAGCCACCTTGTTGCCGAGCGACAGGAGTCGCCGTTCGGCTTCGGCTTTCTGCCGTCCGTATTCGGTAGTTGGGTTTGTCTTGGCATCGGCGGGGCAGAACGGGACAGAACCGTCAAAGACGAGGCTTGATGACGGAAAAACGACGAATGTCCCGTCACCCACCAAGCGCTCAGCCAGCCGCACCGTGCGGTCCACATTGATCGGCGCGCCTAACAGCGGGCTCGCGTCGGCAGGCATCGAGGGACGTGACGCCGGCAAGAATAAACGCGGCAGCCGCATGCGTTGGCAGGGCCCAACCGTCCGGAGCTTCGGCCAGGTCCAAACGCAGAACCCCATTCTGCGCGTCACCTCGGCAGGTGGCCACGTAATTCCCGCCGTCGGCATTCAGCCGCCGGCAAAGCTCCCGCCCGATGGTGCCGCCCGCGCCCACGACCAGATAGTCGCAAAAGCCCTCGGTCTTGCCAGTCGCAGTCATGTGAAAAACAACCTTCCTGGACGGGCATGCGATCGCACTATTTTCTTCCGCAGCATAGCGCGATCAAGTAATTTGCCATGGGGTAGAAGCCGGTGTGGACGACCTCGTCGTTCATCGAGAACACGAAGACATTGTGATAGTATCCACGCAAAAGCGCCTTCAGGTCAACCCCGCTTTTGCAGTTGATGTGGCCAGCCTTGCTCTGTGACGACGCGTGCGACTGCGATTCCAGCGACGGTACACCGAGGATCAGCGTGCCATGTTCCGTCAAGGAGTCGGAAATATTCCTCAGGAATGTCGCCTCGTCCACCAGCTTGAAATGCTCCAGCACGTCGAGGGCGTACGCCCCGTCGAATCGGCCCGCCACCGGGCCCGCCAAGATGTCGTGGACGAGGCAGTCAAAACGCCAGCGGGGGTCCATCCGCGCGGTCGCGTCCTGCACGAATACCGGGTCAACGTCAACCGCCGTCAGATGGCGCACCTCTTGCAGGACAACGCGCGTGCCGAACGCGTCGGCACAACCGACCTCCAATACCCGATCGAATCCACTGAACATCTTGGCGACAAATTTATAGCGTGCCAGCAGGAATGCCAACCGACGGGGATCGTCGTACCAAACCTGGTTGGACATAATGCCGAGCGATGTGAGGCCCTGCCGATCTCGCAACTCGAGGCACTCCTCATATTGGGGCTCGTACGTTCGGTGAGTTTGCACAGGGAGCCTCCCCATCATGTTCGCCGCAAGGGCAATTATAACTGCGACCGGCGCTCGGGAAAAGCGCCAGCCGCCCGATTCGCGCGTTGCAAATGTGGTAAGAAACGGTTAGCGTAATGCTAACGAGCGCCGCCCACAATGCGACGTCGTTTGCTTTGGCGGAAGGGTGGTATGTTACTTTGCGCATAACGCCTGCCGCCGCACCTTGCCATAGCAGCAGGTTTGGCAGGCGGTGAACAACTTCTTGTCGCGGAGCTTTCGCCGAAATTCGCGGAACTTCGCGCCGTTCCACACGGCCCGCAACGAGCTTTCGCGCAGGTTGCCTACCCGCAGCGGAAGACACGGGATCACGTCGCCGTCGGGCATGACACAGATGTCCGTCCAGGGGGCGTAGCAGGCGTGGTAGACTCCGTGATCGGAATCTCGTTGCCGTGAGTGAAAAAGCGCTCCAGAATCGCAAGTTCCGCTTCCCCGCGCTCGGGGGCAAAATGGGGAATCAGTTGCAACCGCGTGCGGGCCGCCGCGGAGATCTTCACCAACTCGCGGTAGACGGGGCCAAATCGCGCCATGTCGAAATAGGCCTCCACCGGATAGTGGGTCTCCCAGAACTGCGGGCCGAACTCGTCGGTCACCAGCGGCGAAAACTGCAAGTCGCAGCCCTTCAGCAGCGAGAGCGTGAAGAAATCCGCGCACCAGCCGCTCCGCAAGGCCATAGAGGCCCACGAGGTCGTCGATATTGCTGTCGAGGATGACGGTCTTGATGTCGAGCAAGGGGTGCTTCCGCCGGCCGCGGATTTTCTTGAATTGTTCGAGGTTGGCGCAGGATTTTGTCGAAGGCCCCCGCGGCGCCCCGCACGGCGTCGTGGTGCTCGCCCATGCCGTCGATGGAGATGCCGATCATGAAGACCTTTCCGTCAACGCTGGCACGCATGAGATCTTCATCGAGCAACATGCCGTTGGTCAGGAAGTTGACCGTCGCCTTTTTCAGGCAGGCCTGCAGCAATCGCTGGAAGTCCTTCAGCACCGTTACCTCGCCGCCGCCGAGCGAGATGATCGACGGCGCGGTCACTTGATCGATGACCTTGAGCCATTCGTCGGTCGTGAGTTCCTTGAGCCTATCCCCTCCCCTGTTGAAGCAGAACGGGCACCGCATGTTGCACCGCAGCGTGAGATGGAACATGTACGCGCAAGGGCGGCAAGGCCCGTCCCCCGCCGAAGCGATACGGGAGCGCCGCGTAAAGCCGCTGCGCGAGCGAGTAGATCCGATGGATGCTCAGCCGCGAACTCTTGGCCACTGCCGATCCTCCTTCTCCGAAGAAAAAAGGCTATCGCCCTTTTGGGCCAGGTTTTTTCTCCATTTTCGCCGCCTGCCGGCCCGTCGACAGCCGCCGGATCGTGCCCACGATATCGCAGAACGTTTGGAAACTCAGCGACCGGCTGCTGCGCATGTTGAACCGGGAGCAAGATGACGGCCACTTCGGTGTAGGTGAAGCGGTTGCGAAACAAATTCACGAGTAGCTCGAGCTGGTAGGTGTAGCCAACGAAGCCCAATTCGCGCGTGCGGACGCTGCCGGTCGGATAAACGACCAGCGAGTGAAAATCGCGCACGCGGACGCCGAACAGTCGGCACATGATGAACGTGTAGAGCCGCGAGAGGAACACGCGATAGAGGGGGCGGGCCACGCGCTGATTGGCGCGATAGCCGATCACGAGATCGGCCTTGCCCACGGCCTGAAAAAACGCCGGCCAGGTGGCGGCATCCGCCTCGTGATCGCCGGGGACCAGCGTGACGTAGTTCATCCTCGCCCGGGCGATGCCCTCTTTGTACGTGGCCCCGACGCCGCGGCACTCCGGATGGTGGATGACCGTGACCTCGGGGTTTTCCGCGGCCAAACGATCCATGGCCTCGCCCGTCTTGTCGCTGCTGCCGTCGTTCACCAGGATCAGCTCGATGCCCGCCAGTTCGCGGCGAGCGATCGGCAGAATCTCGTTGACCGTGAGCCCGATGTTGTGCTCCTCGTTCAGCGCCGGCATGACGACGGTCAACGTGCGGGCCAGATCGGGTTTCGTTTCCGGCGGTTGCAATTCCATTACGGCACCGTGCGAATGACGCGGGCGGGAACGCCGACGGCCACCGACCGCGGCGGAACATTGTGAAGCACCACGGCGCCGGCGCCGATGACGGCGTCCGCCCCGATTTCGACGCGATTGACGATCACCGCGCCGGTGTGAACGTGGACGCAGGTGCGGAGGGTCGCGTTGCCGGCGGTGACCACGCCCGGGTCAACCTGGCAGCATTCTTCCAGCACATTGTGATGATCGATTTGCACGCGCGTGTTGATCAGCACTCCGCTTGCGATCTCCGCTTTATAGCCGATGACGCTGCCGGCATTGATCCACACGCCCGGCGCGATCGTGGCCCCGGGCAGGACCATGACCGACGCGTGAATTGCCGAAACCAGTTCGATGCCGCGCTCGCGGGAGGTGGCGATTTGCCGCAGCCGCGTGCGGTTGTCCGGCGTCAGTGGAAGCACCTTGCGAATTCCGAGCCGTTCCAGTTCCGTGGCCCAATCGAGCGACACAATGAGCGGACGACCCTTGAAACGGCCGCCCTGCGGGAACTCGGTCCGCTGGGAAACTCGCTTCTGCTGCTCGGCTTCCACGTCAACCACGGGCATTTCGGCCGCTTCGTGGACGAAGCAGGCGATGCGATACCCGGTGGCGCTCTCAAACCAGGTTTCGATCTGGCCGGCGGCGCCGTCGTGGTAATCGAGCACAGCCACGGCGCGGGAGTCGATCGCATTATCCATTGTCGGCTCGCTGCTGTTGACCATATTGCCGTAAGACCTGGAGGACGCGTTCGATGTTTTCCGGGGGTTGGTCCGGCCCGGAGGGCAGGAACAGCCCTTGATCGCCGAAGACGCGCGAGTTGGGGAAGTCGCCCGAGTTGTTCAAGTAGCCGGCCCGATCGAGGTCGGGGTAGAACAGTCGCGTTTGAATGCCCCGTTCGGCGAGAAAGGCGGCGAGCCGGGCTCGATTCTCGCACAGCACTTCAATATAGATGGGGATTTCGCCCGCTTCGAGGTCAACCGGAATCAGCCGCAGGAAGGGCAATTCCGGCATGGCGGCCGCATACATGGCATAGATTTGCCGGACCCGCTCGATCCGTCCCGGCAGCCTGGTGAGTTGCACCAGCCCGATGGAGGCCAACACGTCGGTCATGCGGAAATTGAAGCCCAGCCGCGTCCAGGCGGGGTCGAGCACATCAGCGACGCCGTGGGTTCGGATCGACACCAGCGTCCGGTAGAGTTTTTCGTCGCGGGTGACGGCAAATCCGCCTTGGCCCGTGGCGATGATCTTTGCCACAGAGAGCGAGAAGCAGCCGATGTCGGACTGGGTGCCCAGCAGGCCGCGGCGGTTGCGCGAAGCGAATGCCTGCGCGGCATCCTCGATGACGCGCAACCCGCGCGATTCGGCGATGCGGCTGATCTGGTCCATCGCCGCCGACCGGCCGTTGAGATGCACGGGCATAATGGCCTTGGTCCGCGGCGTGATCTTCTTCGCGATCTGCTTTGAGTCGATGATCGGCCGGCCCGCCTCGACATCGACCAGCACCGTCTTGGCGCCGAGCACGGCCGGTGCATGGGCGGTTGCAATCCAGGTGCGGTTGGGCACAATCACCTCGTCGCCCGGCCCGACGCCTGCCGCCATCAGGGCCATGAGCATTGCCATGCTGCCGCTGGTGGTGGCGACCACGTACGGCACGCCCAGGAACTCGGCCAGCCGCTGCTCGAACTCGGCGGTCACCGGTCCTTGGCTCACGTGCTCGTGGGCGATCGAATCGGCAATGCGAGCGATCTCTTCTTCGCCGAAATGCGTTCGCCACCAGGAAATCGCCGCCATTTCAGAGCACCTTGATTTGGGGATGAGGGAGGATCAAGTGGCCGCCGCCCTGGAGAAACGCGGCGTGCCGCTTGCGGATGGCGTCGATGTATCGCCAGGCGAGGACGACGGCGTAGTCGGCTTTTCGCTCGTCGAGCGCTTTGACGCCACTGTGGGGAGGTGCAAGCCGGGGCTGAGCGTGTCGAATTTGCCCGGATCGTCGTCGGCCAGGAAGCTGAAGAAGTCGCCGAGGCCGAAGTGATAGATCATCGTGGTCGTGCCGACCGACGCGCCATAGCCGGCGATCACCTTGCCTGCCGCCTTCAACGGCGCCAGCGTATTGCGCAGATCGGTCTTCTGCCGGTCGATGCGGGCCGCAAGCCGCTTGTAAGTATTCAAGCGTGCCAAGCCGGCGTCGGCCTCGCGGCGCATCAGGTCGCCGACCGCGGGCGCTATGGGCGCGGCCCACCGGCCAACTGGGCGGTGGCCCGCAGCGAGCCGCCCTTGGTCTCCACCCGCTCGACGTCCACCAGTTCCATTCCCCAGCGGCCGAAAAACACGGCCAACGGCGCGGCCGCGAAGTAGGTCAAATGCTCATGGAAGATCGTATCGATCAGGGCTTTTTCGACCACGTCGAGGCAATACGACGTTTCCATCACGAACAGGCCGTCGGGCGCCAGCAAGCCGCGGACGCCCTCGACGACGTCGGCCAGATCGTCGATGTTGGCGAACACGTTGTTGGCGATCACCAGGGACGCGGCGCCGCGCTCTTGGCGGAGGTTGGCGGCCAGGGCGGCGGTGAAATAGGCGGCCAGGGTTTCGATGCCGGCGGCCGTCGCCCGGGCGGCGATTTCGCGGGCCGGATCGACGCCGAGGGTTCGTAAGCCGCGGCGTTGGAACGCCCGCAGCATGGCCCCCTCGTTGCTGCCGAGCTCGACGACAAGGGCCCCCGGCGCGGTGCCGGCGCGGGCCAGAAGCGCGTCGGCATACGCCTGGAAGTGCTCGGTCAAGCCGAGAGAAATCGACGACGTGTACCGGTATTCCGGGTAAACGATGTCCGGATTGATGACGTGGCCGAGTTGCACGTTGCCGCAGTCGGCACAAAGCCAAAGGTCCAGCGGATAGACGGGCTGGTGCTGGGGGCCGCGGTCCGCGGGAATGAAGTCGTCGCCCAGCGGCGTGGGCTCCAGCGGCAGCGCCAGTTGAAGTCCGCTTCCGTCGCACAGACGGCAGGTCTCCCGCTGGAAAACGGATGCAGTCACGGGTGATTCTCCTTGAGAGTTTCAACCTCTTGGGCCAGCCGCGCGAGGAAGTCGCGAACCGCGGCGGGTTCGCTCTCCGGCGGCGACCACGGGGCAAAGACCGTCGTCTTCCGGTCGAACGGCCCCGTGGTCACTTCGAGGAAAACAAGCGTCTCGCTGTGGACCAGCAACGTGTGATAGTACGGGACGGAAAGGCGATAGTAGAACATGGCTCCCGAGGCGAAGTCGCCCATGGAAACGACGCGGCGGACCACGCCCGCGTCGTCGAAGATCACGACGTCGCCTTGCCCCTGGACGACATGGAACGACTCCGACCTGCCGAGATGCTTGTGCGGCCGTCCGTAGGCGCCGGCCATGTGAACGATGAGCATTTCGTGGAGCGGATTGCCGACGTCGGAGTGGCGCAGATGCGAATGCGCTGCCGAGGATTGGCCCGGGCCAATTCGATTAATGCGGCGACGTCCTGTCGATCCACTTCAACGATTTCCTCGCTGGCGTACAGCACTTCTTCGTTGAATTGCCGGAAGCGGTCGATGCGGTGATCGGTCATGGCGGGGCTCACAACTTGAGGGCGTATTTGCTGGCAGGAAAGATCGAAGCGAACCGTCCGCCGGACTGCACAAACGTCGTATTTCGCTCGATCACTCGCTCTTCGCTTTCCGGGGCGACGCTCAGCAGGCAGAGCCGGATGTGGCGTTCGACCAGCGCACGGGACTCAAAGATCGGCAGGCGGGAGCCAGGCATGAACAATCCGCGCTTGTGCGGATTGTCGTTGAACCAGGCAGTCGATGTGCACCTTCAGGCCCAACAGGTTAATGAACGTGCAGGCAAGGTGTCCGGCGCCCAGAATAGCGATAGGGCCGTGATCTTTCCTATATTGGGCGAGATAGCCGCCCAATCGCTCGCGCTGCCCGGCCAGTCCGGCGGAATAGACTTCGCCCCGGCGGCGTTCGGATTCGATCGTCGCTTTGGCAAGCTCCGGCGGGGCCGCGTCGGGGTTTCGCCGCGCCACGGCCAGCAGCGAATTTTCCAGCGAATAGGGGATGCACTCGTAGTGTTCCACCGCCAGTCCGGCCAGGAGGATGCCGTGTCGAAATGTGGCCGGCGTAAAGTAGAGCGGGTGCTCCTCCCAGATCGTGCTGTAGTCGCATGTTGAGAGCGCTCGCTCGCCGTCGGGAACCTCCAATACGACTCGTCCATCGGCCGACATCAGTTCCTTGACCGCGGCCAGCAGCGCGGCCGGATCGAAGGCGTGTTCCCAAATGTGCCGCGCCACGACGACGTCGGCTTTGCCCCGCGCTCGGGCAATGGCGGCAGCGGCCGGGGACGTCAGACGGTCCTGGATCGTCTCCACGCCGGCGCCTGTAGCGAGGATGCCCAAGTCGCGCTCCGGATCGACGCGCCGCGTGTTTTGGTATCCGCGCTGGCCGAGACGGCGCAAGAGGCTGTCGTCTTTGAAGCTGACGCCGCAAACGACGCTGTCTTTCGTCATGCCCGGCAGGGCGGCAATGGTGTCGGCCAGTCGGTCAAGGTGTCCTTCCGGCTCGTTGTAGGTGATCCAGTCGTAACGAGGGCGCGAACTCGACCGCCGCAACCGGGGCCACGGTTTGCACCAGTCCACACGCGCCGCACTGGCCGATCCGCAAGGGAAAAGCGGCCTCTTCCGCGGTCGGCGAAGCGAGAAATCGGTTGCAAATCGGTTGCGGCCCGAAGTCCAGCAGTTCGACGACACGCGCGGATTTGCACAGGAGGCACTGGGCCATCGTCATCCTCCGCCTCCGGCATGAGAAGTAACGGGGAACTGATGGGCGGCGGCCAGGCGGCGGATTCCCTCCTCGATGGCGGTGAAGCGGAAGCCCGGGAAGAGCCTGGCGAGGGTCGCATTCGAGAATCCGTGGTCAACCTTGTCCTTGGTGCGCGGCCGCGAGGCGATCGACGGACGAGAGCCGAGCGTTTTGGAAATGCCGTTGAGGATATCGACGTACGTGCAGCTTTTGCCGCTGGCCACATTCAGTACCCCGGACCACCGCCCCAGTGCGAGGCGGCCGACGATCTCCACGACGTCGTCGATGAACAGGAACTCGCGTTTCTCCGTGCCGTCGCCCCAGAGGGTGATCGGTTCGCCGTTGACGGCCGCCGTGACGAAGCCCGACGGACCATAGCCGCTCCCTGTGTCGCCGGGCCCATAGATCAGCGGGGGGCGGAGGATCAAGAGCGAGCTTTGCCCGTGGCCACCGACGATCTTCTGGAAAAGGCATTCCGAGGCGTACTTCGCGGCGCCGTACAAGGAAGTCGGATGCACGGGCGTTTCTTCGCTGATGCCGGGGTTTTGAACCTCTTCGCCATAAACAGCCGCGGAGCTGAAGAAGACCAGCCGCCTCACCGGCCGCCGTTCCAGGAGGCGACAGAGGTTTGCGGCCATCTGGACGTTCTGCGAGAAGGTGTCGAGATTGTCGCCGAACTGCCGCTTGACGCCGGCCAACATGACCACGGCCGTCCGCAGGTCGAGAAAGCCGGCCAGGGAGTCCGCGTCTTCCGCGTGTGTGAGGTCCATCTCGGGCGCCGAGTAACCCGCCAATTCGACCGCGGGAAAGCGCTCGCGGAAGAAGCACGCCAGATGCCCGCCGATAAAACCGGTGTGGCCGAGCAGAACAATCCGCTCGATCTCCGGCACGGGAGTCACGGCGTTGGCGGGGAAGTCAGGCACGGTGCGGTTTCCGATCTCGGAGGACGGACGTTCTTGTCGGTTCGATGATGACAGGCAGGAATGCCTGTCCTCCTGCTGCGAATTACGTCATGTCGAGGATGGCCCGGCCTGCTTCGCCGCGCGCGAACCTTGTCCAGTGCGGTGTTGATATCGGCGAGCGGATAGCGGTGGGTAATGGCCCTGTCGAGGTTCAGCTTGCCGGCCTGATAGAGGCGGACGTAGCGGGGGATGTCGACGGCCGGATCGGTGTCGCCGCCCTCGCAACCCGTCAGCACCTTACCGTGGTGCAGGGGGAGCGAGTGGATATTGATGTTCTGATCGTGCCGCGGCACGCCGACAAGGATGGTTCGCCCTTTGGGGCCGGTCAGTTCATAGGCCGTCTCGATGAGGCGGACCAGGCCCGTGTTCTCGACGAACACGTCGACGCCCTGCGAGCCGACGATCTTGCGAATCTCGTCACGCACATCGCACGTTGAGCCGTTGATCGTATGGGTGGCGCCGAACTGCCTGGCCATCTCCAATTTGTGGTCGTAGATGTCGATGGCGATGATGGGATGGGCGGCCACGAGGGCGGCGCCCTGGACCACGTTCAGCCCCACGCCGCCGCAACCGAAAACGGCGATCGATTGGCCGATCTTGAGCTGGGCGAGGTTGTTGATCAGGCCCAGGGCGGTGGTCACGGCGCAGCCCATCAGGGCGGCGATCTCGAAAGGCACGTCCTTGGGGATCGGCGTGACGCGGTTTTCCGAAACGACGGCGTACTCGCTGAACGTGGTGACCCAGCCGGAGTTGACCGTGCGGCCGTTCCAGGCATACTTGGCCGTTTTGGCGTGGATGCCGGCGCCTTTACGCCAGTGAAGCACGACATGGTCGCCGTCGCGGACGCTGGTGACGCCGGGCCCGGTGGCCGCGACCACTCCGCCTCCCTCGTGCCCGAGCAGATGGGGCAGGAACCGATCGGGTCCCTTGGTGCCGGCGATTTCGTTCGAGTTGCGCCCCGCAGATGCCGCTGCGGTGAATTTGCACAAGCACCTGGCCGCACTCCAGCGGTCCGGTTTCGATCTCACCGAGCACCAGCGGTGCGCCGAGCGTTTCCAAAATGGCCGCTGTGAATTTCACCGCGTTCTCCCTCATTCGAAGTAGATGAATTCGTAATCGCCCGTGTAGCCGAAGTGGCTGGTAGAGCCAGATCCACTCGGCCGTGTCGAAGAACGATTCGGCCGGTCAGCGCCCAGCACTGCAGATTGAACAATTCCTGCTCGTTGCGGTAGCTTTCGAGCATGACGTAGTTGTTCTTGCCGACGCGCTCGATTTCCCCCAGCGCCGTCTTCAGCTCGAAGAGCCGCAAGTTGTGCAGGCAGCCCAGCGAAATGACCAGGTCGAAGTACTTGTCGCCGAAGGGATAGGCGTCCTGGGCCCGGTAGCGGAAGAGGCTGTCGCGGATGCCTTCGGGGGCGTCGGCCAGGCCGTGCTTTGAGATGTCGAAGCCGACGCAGTCCGACTTGGGCAGCAGCAGCTTCAGTTCGTAGAGCAGGTGGGCCTTGCCGCAGCCGACATCGAGGATCTTGGCGTCCGGGCTTGAGGCCGTAGATGGCGATCAGCTTCTCGGCCACGACCTTCCAGCGGCCGTCGTACTTGTAGCCGCCGTAGCCGTAGCGGCGGTCGCCGTCCCAGTAGTCGAATTCGTATTCCTTGGCCTTGAGCATGCAGTGGACTTTGTCGTCCACCATGCGGGCGAGGCAGTCGCGCTTGGCTCGCTTGTGCAGCGGCGTCACAATATTCAACAATCTACCCATGAGTCCCTCCCGTAGAAGTGCCGACTGCGAGGCCGGCGGTTCGTGCCTGTCCGACAGACAGAATGTCGATCCTCCTGGAATGCGCGATTTCCTTCTTTGCAAGCGGTTAGCATTCGGTTAATAACGAGCGCAGACGGCGGCAATGTTGCCGGCCGTGATATTCGTAACGCTCCATGAGGCTGGCCTGCGAGCCGTATTGGTCGGGAAACACGTCGGGGATGCCGATCCGCCGGAATCGCTTCGGGCCGGACGAAACCGGCTTCGGCCAGCAATTCGGCCACCGCGCTGCCCAGGCCGCCGATGACGTGTGTTCTTCCGCCGTGATGACGGCGCGGACCGGCCGGGCATGGTCGAGCACGCCTGGCTGTCCAAGCGGCTTGATCGTGGGCATGTGCAGCACGGCGGCGTGCGATGCCGTCGGCGCCAGCTGCTCGGCCGCTTCCAGGGCCGGCTTCAACGTGACGCCGGTCGTGATCGACCAGCGCGTCGCGTCCCTTCCCGCATCGGGATCGCTTTGCCGATCGCGAAGGGCACATGGTCGTCGGCTGACGATCGGGTCGCCGCCCTTGCCCAGGCGGATGTAGATCGGGCCCGGATAATCCACCGTGCAGCGGCATGAGCCGCCGCATTTCCTCGGCGTCGGCCGGGGCAAGGATCGTCATGCGCGGGATGCTGCGAAGGATGGCGATGTCTTCGATCGCCTCGTGCGTTGGGCCCAAGCGGGGCGTACACCATTCCGCCGCCGTTGCCGATCAGCCGCACGCGGACACGATGCAGGCAGAGGTCCAACACGATCTGCTCGAAGCAGCGGCGCGTGAGGAAGGTGGCGATCGTGTTGACGTAGACGATCTTGCCTTCCAGGGCCAGCCCGGCCGCCATGCCGATGACGTTGGCTTCGCTCACGCCTTCCATGAAGAACCGATCGGGCATCTCGGCCTTGAACTGGTCGAGCGTGCCGACGCCGAGGTCGGAGCCGAGGAAAAAGATCCGCGGGTCGCGCTTGGCCAGATCGTAGACCATGTCGAGACACGTTTTGCGCATCAGTTGTCCTCCAAGGCGGCCATCAACGACGCGATTTCTTCGGGCGTGACGCGGCTCTTGTGGTGCCACTTCAGGTTGTTTTCCACGAAGGGAATGCCCTTGCCCTTGATGGTGTGGCAGATGATGGCCGTGGGCCGATCGGGCACAAGGGGCGTCCGCCGGAGCACGTCGCGCAGTTGGGCCACGTCGTGGCCGTCGACCTCGGCCGACGGCGAACCCGAACGCCCGCCACTTGTCGGCCAGCGGGTCCAGATCGAGCACTTCGTAGGTCGTGCTGTAGGATTGCTGCTTGTTGTAGTCGACCAGCACCGTAAGGTTGCTCAAGCGGTGCTTGGCCGCGCACAGCGCCGCCTCCCAGACCGAACCTTCGTTCGCACTCGCCGTCGCTGGAGACGACGAAGATGCGATGGTCGGCCTTTTCATAGCGGGCGTTCAGCGCGAAGCCGACGCCGATCGGCAGGCCATGGCCAAGGCTGCCGGTCGAGGCCTCGATGCCGGGCACCTTGCCGTACTCGGGATGGCCGCCGAGAATTCCGTCGGCGTGGCAGAACTTCCACAGCTCCTCTTCCGCGAAAAATCCCTTCTCGGCCAGGAGAACATACAGGGCCAGGCAGCCGTGACCCTTGCTCAGCACGAAGCGATCTCGCCCGGCCCAGCGGGGATTCTTGGGGTCGTAACGAAGCACGTCGTCGTAGAGCACGCGGAGGATTTCGACCAACGAGAAGGCCGAGCCCACGTGGCCCCGTTTCCCGGCGGCCAAAGTGCGAACGATCTGCCGCCGCAATTCGCGCGAACGTTCGTCCAGCGGCGTGCAATTGGTCGGCGGCGGTTTAACCGCAGTAGGGAAACTGCTCATATTCTCGGTATACCTGTTGTAGCTTCTGCCGGGCCTTGGCCAACTGCTCCTCTTGCACGCGGTCCTTGTCGCCTTGATGCGGGGCGGCGAACTGCCGGCGGCGAAAATGCTCCGGCAGGAACTCGTTCAAGAGAATCAAACACCATTTCAGCCCGAACAAGGGATATAAGTATATCAGCCGCTCAGCGAGCAAACGATAGTCGGCAAACTCGCCCAGCAGGCCGGCCGTGAAGCGCCGTTTCAAATCATCGGTCACTTCCATCGCCGGGTGCAGCAGGAAGTCGGACAGCATCTTGACCGGATCGTCCCAGCCGAAATATTCGAAGTCCAAGAACACCCAGGGGCTTGTCGGGGCGGCAGCCAAACTGCCGGCTGTTGGGGTGGCAATTGCACTGCCACCCCCGCCCTGCGGATGCGGCAGTTCAACTGCCGCACCAATTGCGGGTGACGGGCCGCGGTTGATCGCGTTGTGAAAGCCGAAGTCGGAAGGACTCAAGGTGCGTTCGGATTGGGGCAACTGGCGATCAAAGGCCGGATGGCCACAGCTCCAACGGATGATTCGCTCGGAAGCCGGCCGCAACTCCTCCGCCATGAACGCTCGGAAGGCGGCGACGGTCGGCCCGCCCTCTGGATGCGCTTGCAGGCGGTCGATCCGGCCCTGAAGGTTCGCCACCAGCGCATCGCCTGAGAAACAAGCTTCGGCGGCGGCCGGGAGCGACGCGCTGCCCGGCCGGCCACGAAGGTCCTTCAGCCGGCCGAGGAAAGCTACGGCCGCGTCGATGTCGGCCGGTGAAATCTCGCCGCGGCCCGGCTTGCGGCCGTCGATATATTCATAGAGCGCGCACCGCTGTTGGCGATCGACGGCCAGCGGCTGCGGCACGTCGCGGATTCCATTGGCCCAGAGAAACTGGAGGGCCGCGAACTCGGTTTCCAGGCAATTGCGGTTGTCGCTGCGGGAGAAATAGGCTTTCAACGCGCAGCGTCGCCCGCTCGAAGCGACGATCCGATAGACGCGGCTGTTGCGCCCGCCGCCGATCAACTCGATCGAGGCGACGTCTTCAGCCAACAACCCGGCGGCGGCGCGGCTGGCGGCCGCCACTTGGGCTTCAGCCTCTGGAATCAAAGAGATGCTCACGAATCTGCATCCAGGATTGTGCGATGGTCACGCCCGGCGGAAAGCTCGCCGGCGGGTGTGGGGCGTATAAAATCCGCTCGATGCCGGGCGGAAAGCTTTCCTCGAAGAACGTTTCTTCCAGATCGTCGATAAAATGCGTGCAGCCGAGCGGCGGATGTGTTCGATTTTTTCCTGCCGAGTTGCGCCGAAGCAGATGCCGTCGAGCCGCGGCCCTTTGCCGGCCGATTGGTAGAGGCGGTTGGCCGCCATCCAATCGAGCACGGCCTGGCGGAGGTTCGTGCTCGTTTCATCGTAGCCGGCCAACTCGGTCTTGTGGCTGACGGCGAACACCTTGGCGCCGGCGGCTTTGGCGGCGGCCAGGAACCCGCGAAAACCTGCCGCCACGCGGGCTTCGGCGATGCGCGGGCCATAAGCGGCCGCTTGAAGCTTCTGCCAGTGAATCTCGCCGTCGGGTAATTGGCGGACCATGTCGCGTATCTGTCGCTTGCCCCGGGCGTCGCCGGCGGCCACCAGCCCCCGCTCCGCGGCCAGCGCGGCCAGCAACTCGTCGTAAATGATCAGCGTGTTGTCCAGGTCCACGCCGAGGATCATCGGGCGCGGAAGCGAGCGGTCCGAGTTTTCGGCCTGGCCTGTGGTCATGGAAAGGGTTTCCGCCCAAAAGTCGATCCGCCCGCCGGCCGTCCGTTCCGCTCACCGTCCCCGCTCAAGCGAGGTCGCGGCTCTGCATCGTCTTGATGTTGTAGTAGCGGACGTCGGTCATCGAGTCGGGAATCTTCCCCGCCCCGAACGCCGACACCAGGTCGCGCACCGCGTCCTCGACGGAATGCCGCGCCGCGAAGCCCAGCTCGCGCTTGATTTTCTCTGAAGAAACGTGGTAGGAACGCAGATCGTCGGTGGGTGTGGTGACGATGTTCACGTCGGGGCCCACCACCTTGCGGGCCATTTCGGCGATCTCGCTGAGGCGATAGTTCTCGTAACCGACGTTGTAGATTCTGCCGTCGATTTGCTCGTCGGGCCACTGCAGCGACCGGAGGTAGGCCTCGGCCATGTCGTCGATGTGGATGTTGGGGCGCATCTGCGTTCCGCCGAACACCTTGATCTGCCGGTTCGTCACGGCGTGATTCGTCAAAATGTTGACGGTCAGATCGAGCCGCAGACGGGGCGAATAGCCGCACACGGTCGCCGGCCGCAAAATCAACACGGTGAAGCCCGGTGCGCGCTTCGCCAACAGCACGTCCTCACACATCGCCTTGTATTTCGAGTAGTCGGTAAGCGGCTCCAGCGGAAGCTCTTCGGTGACGTTGGGCGCCGCTTTGACGCCGTAGACGCTCGACGACGAGGCGTAGATGAAGCGCCGTATGCCGGCGTCCTTCGACAGGTCGACCAGCGGGAAGAAGGCGTCATAATTGATCGACTTGCCGAGTTGCGGATTCAGCTCGAAGCTCGGATCGTTCGAGATGCACGCCAGATGGATCACGGCGTCGCAGCCGGCCACCGCCGACTTGACCACCGCCGAGTCGCGCAGGTCGCCCTTGATCTGCTCCAGGGCCGGATGGTTCTTCACCGCATCGAGCACGTGGTCGCCAAACAGGTAGAGGTCGAGGACCTTGACCTGGTGGCCGGCGGCCAGCAGCTTGGGCACCAGCGCCGAACCCACGTAGCCGGCGCCGCCGGTGACCAATACCTTGCGGAGGGGCGCGGCGGGCGATGGATGGGCGGGCGATGGATGGGCGGGCGATGCGTTCATTGCGTGAAAATCCAGTGGTCGTAACTTAGCAGCGAGTTGACTTGCCGCAACAGCGCGGGACGGGTGACCACGCTCCGGTTGCCGACGATTTCGACCGCCAGCGCCGCCGGTGGCGTTTCCGATGCAGCCGACCACTTCCATCGGAGTCCCGCGAGCGGCACACAAGGCAGTGACGGCCAGCAACGCGTCGCCGGCGCCGATGCGATCGACGATGCGATTGGTGAAAGAGGGGATTTCCCAGAAACCTTCGCCCTTCTCGTAGCAAAGGCAGCCCTGCTGCCCGCGCGTGATCAACATCCGCGGGCAGCACAGTTTTTCGGCGATTTGCTCCGTCATCAAGCGGAGGTCCTTGCTGCGGCTGCGGGCCTCCATGCGCAGCTCTTTCTCGGAGATGCATACATAATCGGCGCGGCGGTACTTCGAAACCGCGTGATATCCCTGGTTGGCGGCGTTGGTCTGCGTGTTGACGGCCAGAAAACACTTTTGGCCGCAGAGAAACTCGACGATCTCGGGAGTAATCATGCCGTGCCCGTAATCGACAACCACCACGGCGTCGTAATGCGGCAGGAGGGACTTCAGCCGTGCGTAGACGGCGGCCGAGACGGCCTCGGAAACCTCCTGGTCCATCACGTAGATCTCAAACATCTTCTGGAAGGGGTACAGCTCGACCAGTCTCCGCTTGACGATCGTCGGCGAACCCGGCATGTAGATGAAGGATGCGTCGATCTTGGGGTCGAGCTTCTCGCGGATGAAGTTCTCGTGCGAATCCTTGCAGCCCAGCAGGGTGAGCATTCCCACGTGGTCGGAGAAGACGGCCGCCTGGTTGGCGGTGGCAAGGATGCCGCCGGCGAACTTTTCCGACGAGACGTAGCGCACGGCCAGCACGGGCTCTTTGCCCGACTTGCCCATCGTCTCGCAGTACTGATACTCGTCGATGATCGCCTCACCGAGAAACAGAACGCGGAGATTTCGCGCGTTTTCGAGGTGCGTGGTCACGGCCTCGGGACGATAACGCGAGAAGAACCGGTCGAGCCAGGCGACCGATTCCTTGGACAACGCCGGGGAGTAACGATGCGTCAAGCCGAACGACTTGTCTTTGGCCTCTTCGAGGCGAACCACCCGACCCCCGCCGGCTCGGCGAACGGCGTCGTCGAGTTGTCGCGCGATATCATCGTTCTGGTCGGCGGCCGCGGCGTCGTCCCACGAGGGCACGTAGGTGTCGGGATGAATCGCGGCGATGGCATCCAACATCGAGGGCGTGCCGGCCAGCCCGACGTAATCCACATCGGCCAAAGCCGCAACGGCCTCGGCCCGAAGGTCTTGCGTCAACAAAGGGCGCAGCCCGCCTTCACCGAAAGCCTCGTCGGGGATGACCGTGACAACCAGAAGATCGCCGAGTTTTCGCACCTGACTCAAGTGTCGAATGGCGCCGATGTGCAAGAGGTCGAAAACACCGTGACAGTGAACGATCCGCTTGCCCTCGGCGCGCAGCGACGCGGCCACTTCCACCAGTTGTTGGACCGGCCTGATCTTCCCTTCCCCTCTCATTCTGGTGGTTCCCTATGGGCACTGTCTATCAACGATACCACTGAGATGCCAGTGTCGCAAGAATTCGACACGGTGAGGCGAGGCCGCCACAAGCCGCTATTTCCGCTTCAACCGGAAATATCGAACTCGTGGTTGCGTCGGGGCCCACGGTTCTCGGGGAAAGAAGCGGAAGCACGAAGGCGGGAAATCGCCACGATGCAAGCGATTCATCCGGCCGACGCGGGTGTAAACAACAAGACCCCCCGACCGGCAACGGTCAACGGGTCTTTTCAGCGAGGGCGACGGGAATCGAACCCGCAACCACCGGATCGACAGTCCGGTACTCTAACCAATTGAGCTACGCCCCCGACGCCTGCGCCCTGACGACACGGTGTCTGCCGCCCCTTCACCGAGGCCAGACACCCGGCCAATCAAGGCACCGAGAGAAAGTATGCCTTGTACCCCGCGTATCGTCAACCCCACACGACCGGCTCTATCGTGGCCCGCCGCCGGGGTAATCGCCGGATCGCGAAGAATTGCGGATTTCGTGGCACAACGCGGCTTCTACCGGCCGACACTCGGCAGCGTGTCCCGCAACTCGCGGCGTGTGGGCTTCGATGCGGCCGCCTTACGGGGAAATATAGGAACCGGCGACGACAAGCTCGTCTATGTATACCGAACCTGACGTGCCACCCTGGAGATCCCCAAGTTGAATTTGACTGCATCCCGAGGCCGAGGAGAAATTGGTGGTCAGCGTCTTGCTGAGATGAACGCCGTCTACCCACAACTCGATGAGGGTGCTTGTAGACGGAGGAGCCACGTGCATTTGGAGACAATGCCATTGACTCTCTGAGAGCGGCGAACCGGTCAACGCACCCGTCCAGCCATAGGTCTCCGCTATCATAGGCACTTCAGCGTCCGTCAACTCCACGGCAATCTCGGCTGAGTAGCTTCCATAGACCAGATACAGCAACCTTATGGTATCGCCGTTGTTGGCGGCCCCCCATCCCGCCGGAAAATACACGTAGAAACGTGCATAGACGTCGCCGGTAGTCGTGGGGCTAAGGTTCTTGATCAAAGACCCGCCCGAGGGAACCGTAATCTTAAGGCTATGCGTGCCGGCCTCGGCATAAGTCGTGCTCGTGTTTAGCGTCGAAGTGCTCCCCGTGACACTGCTCCATGCGCCGCCCCAAGTGGTCCAGTTCTCGAAATTGTCCTGGAAGTAGGCTGTCTGAACCGTCTGCCCGCTGGAACTCGTGGCCGGACCCACCCGTCCCACGTTGTTTTCCGCTTCCACGCTGAAATAGTAGGTCGTCCCGCCGGTCAGGCTCAAGCCGGTCTTGGTCACCGTCAGGACGTTGCCCACCGATGTCCATCCAACGACGTTCGTGCCGCCGACCGTGGTGCCGATGGCATAATAGTAGCCGCTAATGCCATTCGCAGGATCACTGGCCGCGGACCAGTTCGCCGACAATTGCGTGGTGGAAGTGGTCGTCGAGGTTTCCACGCCGGTGGTGGTTCCGTCGTAGACGGCCGGAGGCGCGGTGGGTACGTCGCTGCTTAGCGGCCCATTGTATGTGCTGGAGGCGATGAACTCATCGAGATAGAACGTGGCGGTTCCAGTGCCGGAGCCGAGAGTCACGTCGCCGAAATCGATTTGATTGAACGCCGTGCTGCCGCTGAAATTGGCGCTGAGCGAGGTGCTGTTCTTCGTACCATCGACCCAGAACTCTAATAGCGTGCTCGTCGAAGGCGGTGCGATGTGCATCTCGATGCAGTGCCAGGCATTTTCCGACAGCCCGGTCGGCCACTCCGTCTCGCCCCATGCGCCTACTTCCTCCATTAGCGGATTCCCGCCGGCCAGCGACATCTGGCCGCGGTTGCTCCCGCACCAGACGCGGAGCAACCTGCCCTGCGCCCGAGTTGGCCGCGGTATACCCGGTCGGCAGAAAGACATAGAAACGCGAGTAGATGTCGGTGGTGACCGTCGGGCTGAAGGTCTTGGTCAAGTAGGCGTTGTATTGTCCCGCCGAGTCAACGCCGTAAAGCTGCAGGCTGTGCGTGCCGGCCGCCGCATAGGCGGTGGTGGTGTTCAGGGTATGGCTGCTGTTCACGCCGTTGACGGCGACTCCACGCCCCGCCATACACGGCCCAGCCCTCGAAGTTGTCCTGGAAGTAGATCGTGCTGCCGCTGCTGACCACCGTGCAGCCGGAGGAGTTCGTGGCGCTGCCGACCAAGCCGGCGTTGTTCGTGGCCTTTACGCTGAAATAGTAGGTCGTCCCCACATTCAGGCTCAAGCCCGTCTTGGTGACCGTCAGCACGTTGCCCACCGAGGTCCAACCGACCACGTTGGTGCCGCCGGCCGTGGTGCCGATGGCATACTGGTAGCCGCTGATGCCGCTGATCGAGTCCGTGCTGGCGCTCCAATTCGCCGACAACTGCGTAGTCGAGGTCGTGGTCGAGGTTTCCACGCCGGTGGTGGTTCCGTCGTAGACGGCCGGCGGCGCGCTCGGCGGAGTGGTGTCTACCGTCTGCCCGGGGGAATTCGTGGCGCTGCCGACCAGGCCAGCGTTATCCGTGGCCTTCACGCTGAAATAGTATTTCTGCCCGTTGGTCAGGCTCAAGCCCGTCTTGGTGACCGACAGCACGTTGCCCACCGAGGTCCAGCCGACCACGTTGGTGCCGCCCGCGGTGGTGCCGATGGCATACTGGTAGCCGCTGATGCCGCTGATCGAGTCCGTGCTGGCGCTCCAATTGGCCGATAACTGCGTGGTCGAGGTCGTGTAGGGGGTTTCCACGCCGGTGGTGGTTCCGTCGTAGACGGCCGGAGGCGCGGTGGGCGGAGTGGTGTCTACCGTCTGCCCGGGGGAATTCGTGGCGGGGCCTACCGTTCCCACGCCGTTGACGGCTTTCACGCTGAAATAGTAGATCTGCCCGTTCGTCAGGCTCAAGCTGGTCTTGGTCACCGTCAGCACGTTGCCCAGCGCCGTCCAAGCGACGACATTGGTGCCGCCCGCGGTGGTGCCGATGGCGTACTGGTAGCCGGTAATGCCGCTCTGTGGATCACTGGCCGCGGACCAGTTCGCCGACAACTGCGTGGTCGAGGTCGTGTAGGGGGTTTCCACGCCGGTGGTGGTTCCGTCGTAGACGGCCGGCGGCGCGGTGGGCGTGTCGCCGCTACCCACGACCAACACGCCGGCGGAACTCGTTGCGGAACCCGTCACCCCGGCGCCGTTGACCGCCCTCACGGTGAAATAGTAGGTCTTTCCCACGGTCAGCGACAAACCGGTTTGTACTGCTTCCGTTCCTTGATCCTCATAAACCGTGGTCCAATTGGTGGTGTCCGTTCCACCTTGCGTTGTACCGATTGCATACTGGTAGTAGGCGATTCCGGCCTCGGGATCGGTGCTGGCGTTCCAGTACGCGCACAACTCCGTCAAGGACGTGGTGGTACTGATGCTGGGGAGCGGTCCATAGGCGGTATTGTATACGGCCGACGGCGCGCTGGGCGGTGTCGAGTCGGATACGACCGTCTGCCCGGGCGAAACCGTCGCGGCGCTTAACAGTCCCGCTCCATTTACCGATTTCACGCTGAAGTAGTAGGTCTTCCCCACCGTCAATGACAAGTATTGTTGCGTTACGGTCGTTACGTTGCCCACATAGGTCCAGGGCACAACATCCGTGCCACCGGCCGTCGTACCGATGGCGAACCGGTAACCGAATATTCCGCTCTGTGGATCGCTGCCTGCGGTCCAGTTCGCCGATAGCGCCACGAGGCTGCCGGTGGTAGAGGTCTCGACGCCGGTGACGGTTCCGTCGTAGACGGCCGGCGGCGCGGTGGGCGGCGTCGTGTCGGTGGCGCCCGGAATCAGCGGGAACAGTCCGTTGGTATAGTCGACCAGGATCTTGTCGAAGTAGCTTACCGACGTCAAGTTGTCATTTCCCACGTTATCGCCTCGACCGAAATCAGCCTCCTTGATCACGGATCCGGGGTGCGACAGACACGTGGACACGCTTCCAACCTGCGCAAACCCATTCGAGGGATCAAAGACGGCCGCGCTGCACAATCCGCCGATGTCGAAATGCAGATTCATCCAGTAGGTGTGTCCGGCGACAACACCAGTGATTTGCGGGCCGCGAGTTGTGATGCCATGGTAGTCGCAACTATGAGAGTTGAAATACAAAGTTCCATCGCCGTTGATGCCGGTCTCTAGAACGCCCCATCCGATACCGTCATTGGCGATCAATCGTATCGTGTCATCCTCGTGGTAAATCACGTGGGTCAACCCCGGCGTGAAGTAGCAAGCGGCTGTTACTCCAGGATTGGAAAGAGGATTCGTGAACGTGCAACAAACCGCGTTGTATTCAAGATTGTCGTTGAACATCCAGGAGCGGGTGCCGCCGGTGCCGTTGTAGATGGTCCCGCTGACGCTCACAGGGCCGGGCAAGCTCATTACATTGTTGTTGGACACCCACATTGCCTGATTGGTGCCGAGCCACTGCCACGCCTGATTGCCATAGCTGGAGGCGTCCATGATGGTGGAACTCAGCAGGTCGCCCGCGTTGCCACTCTCCATGCTTTGATAAATGTCGACAGGCAGAGGCGTGGCCGCAAGAACATCGGCGCTGAATGCCAGCGTAACGAGACACGCGGCCAAGAGACTCATCGACGAACTCTTCGTCACCAGCGGCAGACTCAATCGCAGACTTCTGGTCATGATCCGTACCTCCATAGAAGTTGTTCTCGTCACCCCGCCGGACTGGCGGCCTTTCGGGCAGTTTGCCGAAAGCGGCGGTACTTCGCCTTGCAGGGCTCAATCTAGGCATAGTGGCAGGTGTGTCAAGTAGGCAGTATGCGCATTCGGGGCGCATTTCCTCGCACTGCTCTGATAGACGGTGACATCGGCCCGCCCTTTCGCAAGCCTGGCGCCCGCGCGGAGCATTTCTTGGCTGCCGGCTGGAGCGCTTGCCCCGACCCCTCGGCCTGATGGCAATCAACGACCACTTGGCTTGCGCAGAGGATCGGATGAAGGGGTCGCGCGTGCCCTCGCGGCGGACCTGACGCCCGGCTGCGATAGGCCTTTCGCACGGCGGCGGCACGCTATACGCGAACGCAGCGCCTCGACGATGCTTGACATTCTTGGCGAATTTCAAGCATGATGGAGGTTGGAGTTATCGGACACCGTACGATGCGGTTTTCCTTCTTTTCCGAGGGGCGGGAAGTCCCATGCCGCGACAGGCCATTTTCGAGGCAAGCGTTCACTACTTTCTCGAACCGATCGCTCATCTGTTGGATGACGAATCGGTGTCGGAGATCATGGTGAACCGCTTCGACGACGTGTACGTCGAGCGAAACGGCAAGCTGCAACACACCGACATCCAGTTTGCCGGCGACGACGCCCTGCTGTCGGCCATTCACAACATCGCCCAATGGGTCGGCCGGGAGATCAACGAGGAGCATCCGGTGCTCGACGCGCGGCTGCCCAACGGCTCGCGCGTGCACGCCGTCATTCCGCCCAGCGCGGACCGGAATCTACGTGACGATCCGCAAGTTCACGCGCGAAGCGCTGACGATGGAAGACCTGATCCGCTTCGGCAGCCTGTCGGAAACGGCCAAGGAGTTCCTGGAGATCTGCGTCCACTTGCGAAAGAACATGTTGATTTCCGGGGGCACGGGCACGGGCAAGACGGTTTTGCTGGGGGCCGTCTCCCGCGCGATTTCCGCGGACGAGCGAATCGTGGTGATCGAGGACACGTCCGAGCTCCGCCTGGTCCAGGCGCATACGCTGTATCTGGAGGCCCGGCACGCCGATCGGGTCGGCCACGGGGCTTTGAACGTGCGGGAACTGTTCGCCAACTCGCTGCGTATGCGGCCCGACCGCATCATTATCGGCGAAGTCCGCGGCGGCGAGGCCCTCGACCTGATCCAGTCGATGATCAGCGGCCACTCGGGCTCGATGTTAACGATCCACGCCGATACGCCGCTGGACGCCCTGATCCGGCTGGAGACGCTGTCGCTGATGTCCGACGTACAAATCCCCGTTTATGTGGCCCGGACCCAGGTGGCCTCGGCGATCAACTTGATCGTGCAGATCGCTCGGTTTACGGAGGATGGATCGCGCAAGATCACCCGGATTACAGAGGTCCTGGGGCTGGATGATAATAATCGATATCGGACCAATGATTTGTTCGTTTCCAAGCTGCAAGGGAAAACCGCTGACGGCCGGCTAGTGGCCGACCTGGCCGCGACGGGCCAGCGGCCGACGTTTTGCCGCGCGCCTATGAACAAGGAATGGCAGACATGGTCCACCTTACAGAGGGGGTTTGGCAGAAGGCGTAGAGCAGATGTTGGGGCGACAGTCGTACTGCCGCCCTTACGACGGCGGGCAAGCGGGCTGGCCGGTGCAACCGCCAACCCACCGCCCCGTGTTACACAAACACAGTTGATGCTTGCCACAAACGGCTGAATATGCGAAGATTAAGATTGAAGCTGGCTGGGCGGAAGGCCGCCGCGCGGGCCGGGGTGGCGACGATCGATTATGTGCTGTTGTTGGGCACCGTTTTGCCCATGGTGGCGATTTTAATGGTCATATGCCGGGCGCGGGGGTCAATAAACCGGGAATCTTGCAATTGGTTTACAAGATGACGTGCGCGTTGGTTTCATGGCCATTTATGTGAAATAAGGCGAATCGCTTTTTCGAGAGGAGTAGAACTATGCAGAAGCCGTCGTTGTGGAACCTCTTGCGGAGGGTTCACGAGAGTGAAGAGGGCTCGGTCAGCTTGGAGACGATCTTGATCGTCGGCGCGATTGCGATTCCAATTTTGATCTTTTTGCTCAAGGTTGGGTGGCCGAAGATTAGGGACTACTTCAACACCGGACTGAGCGACCTGCAAACCGACCCAACCACCGCTGCCAATGACGGAACGTAGTGCAGGGAGCCGCAGGCAGAAGCGCCGATGCTAGGCACGATCTTGTTGCTGGGTTTGGTGCTGCTGGCCACGGTGACCGATCTGGCCCGGCACAAAATCTACAACTGGACGACCTACACGGGTATCCTGCTGGCGTTGGGGCTTAGCGCGGCGGGGTGCCTCACTTTTGCCGGCACGAGAGGTGCGCCGGAGTCGTTGCGGGTCTCGTTCCAGCAGAGCTTGCTGGGGCTGCTGATCTGCGGGTCGGTGATGTTGGGCTGCTTCGTGTTGTTCCGCGTCGGCGGCGGCGACGTAAAATTGATCGCGATGCTTGGCGCGTTTCTCGGACCGGAACAGGGGATTACCGCCATGCTGTGGACGTTCGTGTTAGGCGGCTGCGCGGGCCTGGTGGTGCTCATTTGGCGCGTGGGGCCGCTTCGCTTGGTAGTCCGCGTGTTGCGGCAGATTCTGTGGACGTTGCGGCTGGGACGTTGGAACCCCTTGACGCCGGCCGAACGCGCCCAACTTCAACCGCCGCTGTTCTTGGCGCCGAGCGCGTTGGCAGCGCTCGTCATTGTGTTGTTCTCCCTGGATCGATACATGTTTCCGATTTAGAGAGGCAGTAGTTTGTTGGGGCGGCAGTTGAACTGCCACCCCAACGATGGCGGTGACGGAGAAGACATCATGACACGCGCCGTGCTGATAGCGTGCCTGCCGTGGTTGGCGCTGCTGGCGGTGTCGGTCTTCGCCCTCTTCCTGTTAGCTCGAATCAGCGGGGCGTGGCCCGATTTTGGCCGGTTGCGGCGGCTTCACGCCGACCAGGCCGGCGCCGTGGAGACGCTGAGCTTCGTGCTCACGCTGCCGTTGTTCATCCTGGTTCTGATGTTCATCGTGCAAGTCAGCCAGTTGATGATCGGCCAGATGGTGGTCGAATACGCGGCGATCGCGGCGGCGCGGGCCGCGGTGGTGTGGATTCCCGCGTATGTAACGTCGGCGGAGGGAATCGAGGGATGGAACTGTGTCGCCAGGTACGACAGCGACGGTCCTGGTAACATTGATCCGCCGACCCCGCCGACCCTGCCGCCGTTTTCCGGCCCGCAAGCGGGCGGCAAGACCCACGTGCTGGATCACGTTGGCGTGAAGTACGGGAATATACGCATGGCGGCAGTTCTTGCCTGTTTGCCGATCGCCCCGTCGCACGATTATGGTTTCTCGGTGCCACCCGATGCTTCGGGTACGTTGCTGAGTCTCACGAGGGCGTACACAGCAATGACCGGCGGGACGGTGGCTGACACTCGCCTGCAGACGCGCCTTCAGAACAAGCTTGCTTACACGTTATACCAACGTGATCCGTCCGATCCCGATCCTCTGAATGACACGTTGACCGTGGACGTGCAGTTCTATCACTCCAACGAGGAATTGCCGTTGGCTCCGCCCTGGGATGTTCATCGAAATACGTTGGGGCTTCGGCCCGATCTGCGGGAATTCCGCGTGGGGAACGAACTCGGCTGGCAGGATCCGATCACGGTGACGGTGCACTACAATCTCGCCTTGCTCCCGGGCCTCGGCCGCTTGCTGGCTGCAGGCGTTTCGCAGATCATCAGCCGCGGCAACGGCCTTTACACCTATCCGCTTACCGCCACGGCCACGCAGGGCAACGAGGGCGAGAAGCCGAACTATGCAGGCTATTATCCGATCAACCAGTACTAGAGCGATGGTGGGCCGATTCGCCGTCACCGTGGGGCGGCGCGCTCGACGCCTGCACCGCGACCAGCGCGGCACGATCACCATATTGACGGTGTTCGCCGCGCTCATGCTGACGATGCTCTTGGGGATGGTGATGAACGTCGGCCGGCAAGTGGACGGCAAGCTGCGGATGCAGAACGCGGCCGACGCGGTCGCCTATTCGGGCGGCGTCGTCTTGGCCCGCGGCATGAATTCGCTGGCCTTCACCAACCAGTTGCTGTGCGAGGTCTTCGCGATGACGGCCTTTATGCAGGAAGCCCACGACCGGGACGCGGAAAAGTACGTGCCCGAAATCCTGGCGGCCTGGCAAAACGAAGCGCCCGCCTTCCAGAATACGACTCTCCCGAAGTTCCGGGCGCTGGGCAACGCTATTCCGGCCAAAGCGCAGGCAGAACAGGCCTTGGTAACGGCGTTCGGCAATTGGGCGGCGGCATTGGCCGGAGACGGTGAGGATGATGGCGGAGCGCTGTGGTTGATGCGGCAGATTCTCGGAAGCCCCAGTGATCCGAGCACTCACATGATCACGGAGTATCAGCGCGCCGTGGTGCTGGCTATCCCGCAAATGGTGCAGGACGCGGCAATGACCGTGGCCGGGCTGAATGGGCAGCCCGACTACGGGCGGGGGACGATGCAGGGCGCTCTGTGGCAACTTTCCACCGCGAGCCCGGTTGACGCCACCTGCCTGGCTCCGATCGTGATCGACACGAACAGCGACGCGGCAAGCCCCGCCAACCCCGCACAGGTCTCGACAGCACAGATCACGCGCAATCGATACGCATTGGAGTATCTCAATGCGTGGAACTCGCAAGTGTTGGCGTTCTTCGACTATGGGGCGAAGATGTCGCAGTTTGCGCAACTCTGGCGCCACTACACCCCCTGCGAACTCAACCAATTTTTCGCCGAGTATGCCAACACCAACCTTCCTCTAGTGATCGGGACGGATCTTGTGACCGGCCAACCGCTTCTTGCGGCCGGTCAGCCGACCGTCGATTATTATGAATCCCAGATGGACCAATATTTCACGTTTCTAGGGGTGGTTTCGTGGGCGAAGCCGGTCGAGTTGGCGCCTGGGATTTACCAGAGCCCCATTACCAGCGACCCGGTCGCCTTCGCCGAGGTTCGAGTCTTCGTGCCGACGTCGCGGCTGGTGTGGGTGACCGTGTCTGGAGCGGCCGCTTCGTCGCCGTCGATCCCCATGGGCGGGGCGCCCGGGGACGCGTTGGGTCCCCCGTCGCCTTCCGGCGTTACGACCCCGGTGCCGGGACGCCAGGGGGTTGATACGCAATGGGACTTGTTCAACCAGCACTGGACGTGCCAACTCGTGCCGGAGGTGCCGGGGGTCGACCCTGGCCTGGCCAACAAGGAAGCAACCCAGGTGCTGGCGATCCTCCAACAGAACCTCCAACCCTCGACGGACATAAGCGGCCTACTAAGCCCGGACGACTTGCAGAAGATCAGTTACCATTAGAAGCTGTTTCAAAACCGACCGAGTTGGGATGGCAGTTGTACTGCCATCCCTGTTTTTCCGCAAAGGGGCGGCAGTGCAACTACCGCCCCAACGGGTGACTTGCAGAAGACCAGCTACCATTAGGCGAGGAACGGACACATGAGCACCGCCGCCCTACAACCAAGGCACCACGGCCTGCCCCGCCATGGCTTGGCGCCCTTGGAGTTCGTCCTTGCGCTGCCGATCCTGCTGTTCGTGATGGCCCTGATGGTCAACTTCGGCACTGCTGCGTCGTGGAAGATCCGCGGGCTCGGCGCGGTGCGCTACTCGCTGTGGGCGAACCGGTGGCCGCGCTCAACGGCTAGTTTTCCAGCCTTGACGTACTGGCCGGGGAACACGGGCGTGGGCGCCGTCGATGCAAACCTGGGAGAGAACCTGGTCCCCCCGTCTGTGGACGGAACACCGGGGCTTGGCCCGTCAGGTTATGTGGCTCCGAACACCGGTAATCCGACCACAGACGTAATGAACTTCGAACTCGGTTTCACGCAGGGCAGCGCCAACCTGACACGGCAATTTCCATTGTTCACGAACCTGCCTCCCTATCGTCTCACAGCCCAAACGGATCTGCTCGACAACAAATGGGAATTCGAGCGAATGCAATGGCTGCATGTTTACGCGGATTCCTCCGAGCACCCGCGGTACCTTCAGTCAAACATGGACCTTCGAGTCCCGGTGGTGTACATCATGTATCCGGGAGTGAATCAGGGTGCGTGGGCCAAAGCCTACAGCGAAGCGCGGCAGACAATCATTGACCTCATTCAACCGTTCGCAATCCCCCCGAATCCGGTGGCAAACCCGAATGCTGCCGAACCACCGCTTTGGGCGTTATACCCCGACGCCGAGTTCAAGTATTACGGCTCCCTCGGGCTTTCTCCACAGACGGGTAATCTTCCGTATGATTGGGAGCCAACATTAGGTAGTAACATCATCTGCGGCGATGACACGTCGGTCCGCGCGGCCATAGACAACCTGATCGATCGTATTCAGGGCAACGCACAGCAGGGTGTTCACGACGTGGCGTGGACGATGGCCAAAGGATTTATCCAGCTTTATCAGTACGTCATCAACAACTATCAGTTGGTCACCGGCACAGCCTTGCCTCCCCAACTCCAGCAAACACTCCAGCAGGACATCAACATCCTGACCCTGTCCCTGCCAACCCTATAGAATTGACCATGGCGGATGACCGTCTCAGGGATGTGGAAACGACGACGAGCACGGCGGAGAAGCTTCCTCCGCCGGATTCCGGGCAGCCGGGTTCGCAGCCCGTCGTTGGCGCTTCCCCTCCGTCCGGTTTTGCCGGCCTGGCAAAACGGATCTCCGCTTGGACCACGAATAGCTTGCTGACGCTGTTGGTGTTGGTGGCCGGCGTGGGTTTCGGGCGGCAGGTGTTGAAGTGGTGGGCGGCCGACGCGTCGCCCTCGGGCGATTCACGGTTCGCGCCGCCCAACGATGCTTTGGGCGACCCGATGCAACTTCACACGCTTCAGTTCGGCGACTTATCGTGGGCGCTGGGCCGTCAATCGATCCGCGGCGACCGACAGCACGCCATGGAGCAAGCGCGGGCGGCGTGCCGCGAGTCGCTGGCCACAAGGCCGCCAACGGTGGTTGCGCCTCCGGCCGCAAATGGCGGCGGTGCTTCCGGCGCGACCACCGTTGGCCGCTTTGCGCCCAACGACGAGAAGTTTCTGGATTTTCTCTCCCACTCGAAGCCCGTCGTCGAGGATCCGGGCAAGTGGCGGGTGTATGAGTATCAAGGGGCGTTTCCCATGGCCGTCGGCTTGGCGCGTGCAGCGGACGCCGCCCCGGAGCCGCCCACCAATACACCGCCGAGCCTTGCCCAGTCGGGGTATCGTGTGGTAGTCTGGGTGTTGGCGGTGCCGGCGGGCAACGGGGAGTGGACGCTATGGACATTTCAGCCGGAAGGCCCCCCCGCAGGTTCGGTTACCGGCGCGGCGGAAATCCCCGTTCCACCCGGCGGGCACCGCGGCCTCTCCTTGCAAACAGCAGGGGGCGGACTCATCGCATTTGGCGGACCATGCCGCCCGGAAGAGTGGAAACGCTTCTACGACGACTGGTTCCGCAGCCAGGATTGGCGTTCGGCGACCGGTTGGCGACCGGCCGACGGAGCTTGGTGTGCAAGGTTCACGTCTGACGCCGGCGGGGCGGTGGATGTCCGTTTTGGCCCGGACGGTCGGGGTGGATTGAGCGGGTTATTTATGGTAACCCGGCCGGCGGCAAGGTAGACTTAAGAACGGAAAAAAGTGCCCTTTGGGCCCCCGAAAAAACGGGGGGGAAAAAATGAAGAGCATTCAAGGTCTGGTTTTGGCAATTGGCTTGGGGATCGCCGGCATGATCTTCAACTGGATGTACCTCAACGGCGGGCCGCCGCGCGATGCGACCGTCGCCTTCCTGGGCGTCAAAGAAGGCCAATCGGTCAACCACGGCGCAATCCTCCGCGAGGAGCAAATCACGCGGTACACGCTGCCGGCAGCTTGGGCGGGTAATCTCGCGAATATCGCCGTTCAGTACAAGGACGCACCAACCGTCGTCGGCCAGCGCGTGTGGCGAAATCTGACGGGCCCGTGCCTGTTGATGACGGACGACCTGACGACGCCGTCGGAAGAACTGAAGCTGGACGCGGACGAAAGCGTGATCTGGATTCCGGTGGACAACCGCACATTCGTGTCGTCGCTGTTGAAGCCAGGCGACGTGGTGTCGTTCATGATTCCGCACATTACGCCCACGCCGGCGATGCGTGGCGGCCCGGGAAGACCGGGCATCCGGGCGACGCCGGCTCGCCGGGCTCGCTCGACATCATCGGGCCGTTCACGATTCTCTCCCTCGGCCCCCGGACCGGCAGTTTGGATGTGATGAAGGCTTATTCGAGGACGCAGGCCGGCGCGGGAGAAAACGTGCTGGGTATCCGCGTAAGCAACCGCGTACCGGACGAAGTCAAAAAGGCCGAAGAGCTCTGGAGCCTGTTGCAGGCCAATAATTTGCGGGCGGGCATCAAGTTGCATAGCCGAGTTAAAGAGAAGCCGTAGACATGAAGGTCTGGTACAACAAGGTCAACGAAAGCCGGCGATCGGTGGCGGAGGTGGGCTCTTCGGAGATCACCATCGGCCGCGATCCGGCCAACACGGTGTGCCTGCAAAGTCCGCTGGTCTCGCGGCGGCACGCCCTGGTGCGCCTGACCAACGGCAAGCTGCACCTGGAGAACGTGGGCCTGAATAGCTGCATCGTCGGCGACGAGGAGGTCCTCGGCGGGCAGTCGGCCGTGTTCGAGCCGGGCACCAAGGTCCGCATCTGGCCCTACACCCTCACCTTCGAGGCGGAAAAGGCGGCGGTTATCTCGCGCGGCGAGCTGGAGAGCCATCTTCGCTCGATCATGGCCGAGTTGGAGTTGCGTATCCATCGCAAACTGCTGGAGCGGTTGGACCTCTACGAGTTCGAGACCAACCAGGCCGGCGACGCCGCCAGCATCCTGCTGCTGGAAAACAATATCGAGGATGTCTGCCGCGAGCTCGGCGTGTTTGCGCCGGCAACGAGGGCCTGCTGGAAGAAATCACCGGGCTGACGCTACGCGATCACCTGGTCAACCAATTGATCATGGAGACCGGCACGCAGGAATACTTCGACCTGGCCTCGCTGACCACCAACGAGTTCGATGTGCCGGCCACGCTGGTGCCCGAGCGCGAGGTGGAGTTGCACTCCTTGCTGCAATTCATCCGCGAGCGGCTCAGTCTGGAACAGTGCCGCGACGTGACCGAGCAGGTGCAGCGCGTGGAAAGCCGCTTCAACGACATCTTCCATCTGTTGCGTCCCCACTTGCACGCCGAGCTGCGCAAATACCTCATCCTCCGCACGCTGAAGAAGGACTTGAAGGACACGATTTTCGGCTTCGGGCCGTTGCAAGACCTGCTGCGGGCGCCGGCGGTGACGGAAATCATGGTCGTCGCCAGCGACCTGATCTATGTGGAGCGCGGGGGCATGATCGAGAAGTCGGGCCGGCGCTTCATCTCCGACAAAGTGACGGAATCGATCATCGAGCGGATTGTCGCCCAGGTAGGCCGGCGGATCGACAAGAGCCAGCCGTTGGTGGATGCCCGGCTGCCCGACGGCTCGCGCGTCAACGCCATCATTCCGCCTTTGGCCTGCAAGGGCCCGACGCTGACGATTCGGAAGTTCCCCATCCAGCGTCTGACGATGGACGACCTGGTGGAGATGAACTGCATCAGCACGTCGGCGGCCACGTTTTTGCGGGCATGCGTGATCGAGCGGCGGAACATTCTCGTCAGCGGCGGCACCGGCACCGGCAAAACAACCTTGCTGAACATCCTCGGCAGCTTCATCCCCTTCAAAGAGCGAATTGTCACGATTGAAGACACGACCGAGCTTCCGCATGCACCAGGAGCACGTCGTCACGCTGGAAACGAAGCCGCCGAACATTGAAGGGGCGGGCGAATACACGGTTCGCGACCTGGTCAAAAACGCGCTGCGCATGCGGCCCGACCGGATCATCGTCGGCGAGTGCCGCGGAGCGGAAGCCCTCGACATGATCCAGGCGATGAACACCGGCCACGACGGCTCGATGACCACCGTCCACGCCAACAGCTCCCGCGAAGTGATCGAGCGGCTGGAGGTGCTGGTGCTGATGGCGGCCGACCTGCCGGTAAGCTCGATCCACCGCCAACTCGCCTCGGCCCTGGACCTGATCGTTCACATCAGCCGCCTGCCCGGCGGGAGGCGGGTGATCACCCAGGTCACCGAGGTGCTCCGCTATAATCCCGACGACAATCAGATGATTTTGCACGACATTTTCAACTTTCGCAACGGCGTGTCGCTGCGGCCGACCGGCTATCTGCCGTCGTTCGTCGACTCGCTGGTGGACAAGGAATTGCTCGACCTGGAGTTTCTCTACGGCCGCGACGGCGCCCTCCAACCGGCGATTGCCTCGGCGCCGCCGCCGCCGCGGATTGGAAAAGAATAAGCCGCATGATGAATGCAGAATGATGAGTGATGAATTGAGACAACGCATGTATTTCGTCATTCATCCTTCAGCGTTCAGCATTTGTTGTGAGTTACGTCCATGACATCCCACGTGTTCGAATGGTTGGGCATCGTGTCGATCGGGCTGGCGCTGGCGGTTTTCAGCTATGCCGGCAGCGTATACTTGCGCCGGCCTTGGGCATCGTCGAACGCGACATCGCCGACAAGCTGCGGCGGCTGCGGGTCTCCACGCGGAATTTGCGAAAGTACCTTGTCGGCTGGCTGATCGGCATCGCGTTGACGTTCTTCGGCATCTGGTTGGGGCTGGAGAACCTGATCTTTGCGTCGCTCACGGCGGTCTTCCTCGTGGCGGCGCCCTGGTATTTGTTACGGCGGATGGCCGAGCGACACCGGCAGAAGATCGAAGACCAGTTGGCCGACGCGATGGTCACCCTGGCCAACTGCGTCCGTGCGGGATTGTCGTTGGCCCAGTCGCTGGAGATTCTGGCTGCCCAGTGTCCCAAGCCGATCAACGCGGAATTCCATCAAATGGTGGCCGAATACAACCTCGGCAAGCCGTTGGATCGGACCCTGACCGAGGCGAAGGAGCGGTTGCGAAGCGAAAACTTCGCGCTCTTCGCCGCCGCGCTTTTGGCCAGTCACGAGAGCGGCGGCCGCTTGAACGAAACGGTCGAGCGAATCGCCGAGTCGGTGCTCGAGTTGCAGCGATTGGAGCGGAAGGTGATGGCCGAAACCGCCCAGGCGCGCAAGGCGGCCGTGTACATGGCCTTGGCTCCGGGCATTATCCTGGTGGCCTATTACTTCGTCGATCCCGTGAACACGACGATGCTGTTCACAAGGACCTTGGGACAAATGCTGCTGGCGATGGCCGTCGTGTTGAACGTCGTCGCCTACTTGTGGGCAAGAGCGATCCTCACCCCGGACATTTGAACGAGAACGTGGAATGACTGCTGCGATCTTCGCTGAACTTCCGGCCGGGGCGTGGTTTGAGGTTGCCGGCTGCCTGGCGATGGGCCTAGCGGTGGCCACCGTCGCCTGGTGGGTTGTCCGCGTGCTGCGAAGCGAGGACCTTCAGCAGGGCATGGAATGGCGGTACGACGTCAGCCGGATCAACGAACTGCGGCGGACGGACGTGTTCTACCGGCTGTTTCAACCGGTGATCCAGATCTTCGCCCTGCTGAATCGGGCCCTGCTGCCCGACAGGCTTCCGGCGATTTATCGCGAGATTCAAGCGGCCGGCCTGCCGCGGTTCTGGCTGCCCGAGGAGTACCTCGGCAAGTTGCAACTGATCGCCCTGTGCTTCACGCCGCTGTACGTCTATCTGCTGTTCGATTGGTGCGGCGAATTCGGGCTGGTGCTGGCCGCCGTGGCGGTGATTCTGACCGTCTGGTTCTTGCGGCACCGGCTGTCGAGCCGGGCACGATGGCAACTCCACCAGATCAAGCGGCGGATGCCGTTCCTTCTGGACCTGCTGACGCTATTGATGGAAGCGGGCTCGACGTTCACGTCCGCGCTGAGGCAAGCCGTCGGCGAGTTCGAGGGGCATCCCATCGCCCTGGAATTCGGCCGCGTGCTGGCCGACATGAACCTGGGCAAGACCCGCGCCGAAGCCTTTCAGGCCATGCGCGATCGCCTGGCCGACGACGAGATTACGAGCATCATCGGCTCGATCATTCAAGGCGAGATGCTCGGCACGCCGCTGGCCAATATTTTCCGCACACAGGCCGACGTGCTGCGAATCAAGCGTACGCAACGGGCTGAGACGATCGCCGGCGAGGCAGGCGTGAACATGCTGCTGCCCGGCGTCCTGGTCATGGTGGCCACCGTGCTGGTGATCGTGGGTCCGTTCCTGCTGAACTACTTGTACTTTGGATTGTCGCTGTAGATGCCCATCAGGATCGACTGCCCCCGCTGCCAGGCGCACCTGCAACTGCCGAGCAAGTCGGCAGGCGGCTACGTGCATTGCCCGCAGTGCCAGGGGCGAATTTGGGTGCCCAAGGAGGCGGTAGCCGCGGCGCCTGCCGCGGCGACGGCGGGCTCGTCGGCCGGCGGGCCGCCAGCGGTCAACGCGCCGCCGACGGTGCGGCCCGCGGCGCCGCCAGGCACTGTGCCGCTTCGCAAGCCCGCTGCCACAGCCGCGCCGCCCGCTCCGGCGGCAGTGCCTGTGCCGTCGCCGGTCCCTGTCGCACCCAGCGCGCGGCCGCCCGCCCAACCAAAGTCGGCGGCGGCCGCCGAACCGAAGCCGCCGCAGAAGCCACCCAGGCCGTCGGCCATTGCCAAAGTGGCGCCCCCTGCGACGCCTGCTGTTCCCCAGACGAAAAAAGTCGCCCGCCTGATTACCGCCCAAGCGGCCGATTCGACCTTGCAATTGGCCCCTGACGGCAAGCTTCCCGACCTCCATCTGGACGACCGCGGCAGCCAGATGTCGAATGCCAAATCGAAGTCGGTCAACCCGTGGGTGCTGCTCGGTTTGCTGGCGGCAAGCATCGTTTTCTCGGTGGCGCTCGTGCTGGTTCCCATGGGCTCCTCCGGCGGGGCGAGCAGGGAAAAGAAAGCGGCCATGCGGGAACGGATCGAAAGCGAGTATTTCGGCTCCAGCAACCCGGAGAGCAATGCCGACCTTGAGCCGTATCAGATTCTGCTCCGCGACGCGCAGCGGGCCTATACGCGCGGCGACCACAAGACGGAACGGCGGGATTACGTCCGCGTGCTGGAGATGCTTCGCGCCGAGCGCAGCGGCTATGAAAAGGGACTGACCGGCAGCCGTACCCGCGATCGGGAGCTGGAAGAAGCACTTTCCGTATTGCTCAGTGGAGGATAGCACGCGATGGAAGGCGGCCCCCGTTACGAAATCGTCAACACGATCGCCAGCGGTGATTTTGCCGTCGTCTACCGCGCCCGCGACCGCGAGTTGGGCCGCGAGGTGGCCATCAAACAGATTCACCAACAGTATCTCACCAACGAGCGGCAATTGGCCCGGTATTGGCAGGAGGCGCAACTGCTGGCGTCGCTCCAGCATCCGAACATCCTGACGATCTATGACATCGTGCGCTCGAAGGGATGGCTGGTGGTGGAGTTGATGCGTGCCAGCCTTCAGCCGGCCACGCAGACCGAGGGCATCGACCTGGATTTCCTGCGTGTGGCATTGACGGGCTGCTTAAGCGCACTGCAGTTCCTCCATTCCAAGGGCGTGATCCACGGCGACATCAAGCCGAGCAATATGCTCGTGGATTCGCAAGGCCGCGTGAAACTGGGCGATTTCGGACTGGCCCGGCGGGCCAGCGACGAAGGCGGCAGCCTGCTGAAAGGCACGACCAAATATATGGCGCCGGAGATGCTCGCGCCGCAGTTCGGGCCGGTGGGACCGGCCAGCGACCTCTACTCGCTGGGGTTCTCCGCCTTCGAGTTGATGTGCGGGGTGCAATTCGAGACGCTGTTCCCCGGTTTGGGCAGTTTCGGCCGCGACAAACAGATTGCCTGGATGATGTGGCACGCCGCCGCCGACCGCAACGTACCGGAAATCCATCGCGTGCTGGAGGGCGTGCCCGACGACCTCGCGAAGGTGATCCAGCGTTTGGTGATCAAGGACCAGGGCCGCCGTTACCAATCGGCCAACGAGGCGTTGGTCGATCTTCAGTTCAATCCGCTGGCGGCCGGGCTGCCCGCGCCGGACGAACCGGACGCGGCGGCAGAGGCCGCCAAGCTCGCAGCGGCGAAACGCAAACGGCGGCTGCGCTATGCGGCGGCCCTGTCGGCGGCCGGCTCGCTGGTGCTCTGCCTGTGGTTGCTTTTTCCGGGCAGCCCGCCGCCCAAGCCCGTTAGCCCGCCGCCCTTGCGCGGCGTGGTGATCCAGCCCTTCCCCGCCGAGCAACCGCCCAAATTGGCGATCGAGCTGGAAGACGGCACGCGGAAGGAGATCAAGCTGGACAGCTCGATGCAGATTTTCCTCAACGACGGGAAGGGCTTGCTGCGCGAACTCCAACCGCACGATCGAGTCAGGATTCTCTTCGCCCCGACGATCGACAAATCGCGGAGGATCACGGAAATCCGCGCTTCGCGCCCCGAAACGAGCCGCGGCGAAATCAAGGAAGTCAAGGCGGCCGAGAATCAGTTGACGCTCATCACGGACGTCGGCGAGGGAAAGACCAAGGAACTCGTGATCGACGTCCCCCAAGACCTCAGGATCAGCCTCAACGGCCAGACGGACATCGCCGGGCAGAACGTGACGCTTGCCGACTTGCAGCCCGGCGATCGCGTCGTCGCGCACCACCTCGGCGAAGAGAAGAAAGAACGCCGCGAGGCCACCGAGCTGTCGGTCGAGCGCGCGGTCGACGTGGAAGGCAAGGTCGCGGAAATCATCACCGACGCGGCCAAGAAAGAGCAAAGCCTGAAGCTCAACGTGGGGACCGGCGAGAGCACGCAGTTCGTCGTCTTTCCCTTCGCTTCCAACTGCGAAATCATCATCAACGACCAGCGGTTGCTCAACGACGAGGTGCTGAAACCGGCCGATCTGAAACCCGGCGATACGGCCAGCATCACCCACGATTCGGACATTCTCAAAGTCAGCGCGAGCCGGACCCTGCGCGATTCGGGGAGCGTCGAGCGCGTGCAGCCCGGCGCGATCGACGTCGTCCGCCAGGGACAAAGCGGCGTCACCCCCTACCGCGTCGGCGACAACTGCGCGATCACGTTCAATGGCGAGCCGGCCAAGCTGGCCGATCTCCGCAACGGCGACAACGTCGAGATCACGCATCGCTCGCTCGACGGGAAAAACCCGGAAGCCCTGTCGATCACGGTGCAGCGGCCCATCGATCGGTGCGCTGGGCGATCCTGATCGGCGTTAAAAAGTATGACAACGGCACCGTGACCAAGCCTCAGTACAGCGTGGTGGATGCAACGCTCGTGCACGATACGCTCGTGAACCGCTACCAGATGGCGCCCGAGCAGGCGCTGCTGTTGAACGATCCGGACCGGGTGCGATTGGAACAGGGGATCCCCGGCTTTCTGTCCCGGATCGGTAACGAGGGATCGCTGTTGGTGTTCTTTTCCGGCCGTGCCTACAAGGACGATGAGGGGAAGGTTTACCTGGCGCCGAAAGACATCGATCCGGCGCACGTTGCCGAGACGGGCCTGGCCTTGCAGTGGCTGGTCGACGAGATGGAGAAATGTCCGGCAAAGGACAAGCTGTTGCTGATCGATTGCGATCACGCCGGCAGCGGCGCCGATCTGGCCAGCGAGCCGTCGGGGCAGGAGATAATTCGTTCGCTCAAGGCGGCGCCCAGCCGCGGCCCGCTGCGGACGATCTCGGCCATCTTAAGCTGCAAGACAGGGCAGCGGAGCGCCGACTGGCCGGAAAAGCGGCATGGCCTGTTTGCCTGGCTGGTGGCCCAGGGCTACGGGGGCGAGGCCGCCAGCGGCAGCAACCGTGTGGAATCGAGCGCGTTGTTCGCCTATTTGAGCGACGCGATGGCGGCGGCGGCCGCGCCGTTGAACGTGTCGCAGGCGCCGAGTTCGTTGCCGCCGATCCGCGGCCACCGCGACTCTCGGACGACGCCAAGGTCGCCATCCGCAAACTGGCCGCTTACCTTAGCCAGCCCCACCCCAATACGGCCGACGCGAAGAACGACTACGAGGCGGCCTACAAGGCGGCAGACAACGGAAAAGAGCCCGAGCCGACCATGCTCTATGGACTGCTGCTGCTGAAGAGCAAACGGGCCGACCCGGAGGAAAGGAGGAAGTTCTTCGATGAGATGGCGGCCAAGTACCCCAACGTGCTGTTTCCGCTGGAAGGCGTGGCGTGGCTGCGGTTCGAGAACCGGGCTTATCAGCAGGGTGTGGAGACGTTGACGCGCTGGTGGGGAAGATTCCCAAGCCCCACAAGCCCGGCGACCGGTACAGCGAGGCCGAGCGCCAGGCGTTGTATTGGGCCGGGCAACTGCGGGAATTTTCCGCCACCGAAGCGGAACCCAAGCCGCCCTCCGCCGATGCCATCGCGGCGCTCGACGCGGCGGTGGCCCAACAGCGCGACGATGCGGCGTGCTCTACGAAGAGGGCCGCGCGAAGTCGCCTGCCGTGCGCGATGACTTCCTCAAGAAAATCGACGCGGCCGGCGAGATGGACAAACCCAAGTACAATATCGCACGCCGCTCCGTCGCCTCGTACGTCAACCCCGCACGCTTCGAGGAGCAGGCCCTGCAAAACATCCTCGACGGGCTGGAGCAGTGAGGGTGACGGTCGGCTTTCCCCATGCCGCCCCGTTGGCAAGCATCCGCTTTTGTGCTACGATTCCCGGCTGGCCAAGGAACGACAGTCATGAGCGATGAATCATCGGCCGCGCCGCCGGCCGACAATGCGCCGCGTTGGCAGCCGCTGGGAGTGATCGACCGCCGCGTGCTGGGCGTGTTGGCCGAAAAGGCCAAGACCACGCCCGACATCTATCCGATGAGCCTCAACGCCATTTGCACCGGCTGCAATCAGAAGAACAATCGCTCGCCGCTGATGCAGCTCGATCCGAGCGAAGTCGAGCAGTCGCTCGACCGGCTACGCGAGTTGCGGGCCGTGGGGCTGGTCGAGGGCCACGGCCGCGTGGCCAAGTATCGCCACTACCTGTATGAGTGGTTGGGTGTCGACAAGGTCGAGCTGGCCGTGATGATCGAACTTCTGCTGCGCGGCGATCAAACGGTCGGGGAATTGCGCGGCCGGGCGGCGCGGATGGAGCCGATTGCCGATCTGGCCGCACTCCGACCGGTGTTGGACTCGCTGAAGGCGAAGGGCCTGGTGGTTGCGCTGACGCCCGAGGGACGCGGACACGCGGTGACGCATGCGTTATACCGGCCCCAGGAACTTGAGGCGCTGAAGGCCGCGTATCAGGGCCGCCTGCCCGCGATGCCGGGCGGCGACGAAGAGGTGTCTCCGGCGGCGGCCGCACGGCCGGCGCCGGTCCCGCCGCAGGCGATCGCTCCCAGGGGCGCACCCGCCGGCGATAGCAGCGCCGACATGCGCCGCGAGTTGGCCGAGCTTCACGGCCAGGTGACGCAACTCCGTTCGGATCTCGACGAGATGCGCGTCGCCCAACACGATGCCGCCCAGCAGCTTCGAAGCTTGAAAGAAGCGTTGGGCGGGTGAATCGACTCGCCGGGCAGCACGCACCGATCGCTTAGTCGCCGCTGCCGGCCCTGCGCTCGGCCAGCGTGAAATAGAAAGTCGTGCCCTGCCCCTCCGTCGAATCGAGCCAAATGCGGCCGCCGTGCCGCTCGACAATCTTCTTGCAGATCGCCAGGCCGATCCCGGTGCCGGGATACTCGTGGCCGTGCAGTCGCTGGAAGGCTCGAAAGATACGGTCGAAGTGCTCCTCGGGGATGCCGACGCCGTTGTCGCTCACGGCGAACTGCCAGCAGCCGCCGTCGGGCGACGCCCGGATGCGAACCTTCGGCGGCTCCTCGCGGCGGAACTTGATGGCGTTGGCCAGCAGGTTCTGGAAAAGCTGCACCAGTTGCGTCTGATCGCCGGTAACCGTCGGCAGGGATTCGATGGCGATCTCCGCCTTTTGCTCGTTAATCATGGCTTCGAGATTGGCCATCGCCTGAACAAGCACCGCCTGCATTTCCACGGATTCGAGCGCCTGCTGCGACCTGCCCTGTGCGCGAGTAGGCCAAGAGATCCTCGATGAGACGATTCATACGAGCCACGCCGGCGACCACCTGGTTCATGTAATCCTCGGCGGTGGTGTCGAACCGGTCGCCATACTCCTCTTGAAGCACCTGGCAGTAGCCGGAAATCGTCAGCAACGGCGATCGCAAATCGTGCGCGACCACCGCCGCGAAGTCCTCCAACTCGCGGTTGCTGCGGGCGAGCTCCTTGGTGCGGGCGAGCACCGCTTGCTCCAAGTCCAAGGCGTAGCGGTCGACCCGTTCCAAGCACGCCCGATGAACATGCCGCAACAACTCGGTGCGATCGCTCAGCTTTTCGACGTAAGCAAAAGCGCCCAAATGGAGGGCTTCCTTGATCGAATCGTAAGTCGCGGCGCCGGTGTAAATGATCACACGAACGTGGTCGTCGAACGTGCGGATGCGTTCCACGAGTTGCGTTCCGCTGAGGTCGGGGAGCCGCAGGTTGACCACGGCCACGCCGAAGTCGCGCTGCTGGACGTGTTCCAGCGCCGCCTTGGCCGAACCGCAGCCGATCGTGTGAAAACCCTCCTCTTGGAGGATTTCGCACAAGAACCTCAACTCGGCCTCATTGTCCTCCACAACCAGGACCTGAGAATACCGTTCCGTAGGCACCGTCTTTGCCCTCCCGCGTTTCGCCGGACGCAACGCATCAACCGCAACAGAATCCCATAGCGTGCCACTTTCCTGGCGAGGTGTCTAGCCCAGTTTGAGGGGGAAAGGCTTCCCTTGCGGGGACGAAACGGGTATAATGGGTTTGAGACGGGTGGTGCCGCCTCCCTCGCTTTTCTTTTGGAGGGCCGGCTATGAAGGAACGTACCCGTGAAGATCCCGCTATTCTGGCCGCCGCAGAGCGGCAAATGCACGCCTGGGTGCTCGGCACGGAACTGAAAGACCGTGCGCTTCCGCACCTGCCGGACGCAGCGTTCGGGCCGAAGCCGACTTTCATCACCATCTCGCGCGAGTCCGGCACTTGCGCCAGCGACGTCGGCCGACAATTGGGCGAACGGCTCGGGTGGAATGTCTTCGACAGGAACCTCCTGGACCAGATCGCCAGCCGCTACCATCTTCCGCGCACGATGCTCGATCTGGTCGACGAGACGCCCAACAACTGGGCCTATGATGTGTTGGGGGTGTGGATGGATCGCAAGCTCCTGCCGCACGACAAGTACGTGGCCTATCTGAGCCGCGTCGTGCTGGCTGCGGCGCGCCGCGGGCACGCCGTGTTCGTGGGGCGCGGTGCGCAGTTCCTCTTGCCGCGGGACGAGGTTCTTGCCGTGCGGCTGATCGCCCCGCTGAAGTACCGCGCGGGGCGAATTGCCGAGCGAAAAGGAATCGACGAAGCGGCGGCCCGGCGGTTCATCGCCGAAGTTCGACCGGGGTCGGCGCAGGTTCATCCAGCGGTTCTTCCACCACGACAGCAGCGATCCCCATCTCTACGACGTGGTGATCAACGTCGAGCAGTTCGGCGAGACGGGCGCCGTGGCCGAGATTCTTGCCGCCATCGGACAATGGAGTCCGCAACGACCCGTGCGCTCTAGCGTAGCGGCACCGGTGTAAAGCCCACCACAATGAACGCCAGGGTAAGCCAGCCGAGGACGATGCGTCCGAGGCCCAGCGGCTCATCGTCATTGGCCGTCGGCGGGTGGATGGGCCCCATCAATAGCAGCAGGAAGAGCATCACCGTCCACGGCCAGAACGTCTCGTATTTCCAGATCACCAGGAACACGGCGGACAGCAGCAGCAAGGTGGCGACTTTGTGGGCCTTTCGCCGCAGCAGCGCGTAGAGCACGTGCCCGCCGTCGAGTTGGCCGATGGGAATCAAATTCAGCGAGGTAATGAATAGCCCGACCCAGCCGGCAAAGGCCATCGGGTTCATATCCAGACCATATCCGCGGGGAATTGGACCGACGATCCATTCGGCGAGAAACCAATACAAGAGCGAACCGCCAAACACGGGTTCCCTCAAATCGGGCACTGCCGGATGAGAGTAGTGCAGTCCGATCACCAGGAAAATAAACGTCGGCACCAATCCGGCCAACGGTCCGCTGATGCCGATGTCGAACAGGGCCCGGCGGCCGCCGACCCGCGGCTCCATGGCGATTACCGCCCCGAACGTGCCGAACGGCGAAAAGGGCATGGGGATGAAGTACGGCAAACTGGCATAGACGCCGTAGCGATGGGCCTGGAGGAAATGCCCCATCTCGTGACACAGCAGAATGGTCATCACGGGGACGGAGTAGCTTAGCCCTTCAGCCAACGCGGCCAGAAATCCAAACTTGTCGGGACGGCCTTCGATCGTGCCCACGTACAGCGTGCTCAGGCATGTGGCCGCAAATAGCAGCACAGGCAGGCCGCGGCGGCGGCGCGGCCGCACGGCGTGAACCTCTTGCCACGGCCAGGGCGTCCCGGGCGGCTCGTCCACAAGCTCGGCCCGGATCACTTCGATCTCAGACCCCGCATCATCACTGGTTGGGTTATCCATCTTTGGCATTTTAGCTTGCCGCGGCCCGCTGGCAAGCGGGGCTTGCCGCCGATGCCGCGGGACTGCATACTGACCATTTGAAGGTCGCCGCTTGGTCGTGCGAGTTCGCACCACTGCCGCCGGCGGTCTCAAGGATTCGGCACCACGATGTTCTCCGACGAACTGGAACGTTACGGCCCGCAGGCCGCAAATCACCAGCCGCCCACTCTGCGCCAGAGCACGGCGCTATTGCCGGCGGCTTGCGCGGCGGCACTACGAGAACTTTACCGTTGTCAGCCGCCTCTTGCCTCGCCGGCTGCGGCAACACGTCTGCAACCTCTATGCCTATTGCCGCTGGGCCGACGACCTGGCCGACGAGACGGGCGATCCCCGGCAAAGCGTCGCCTTGCTGGCCTGGTGGGAAGGACAACTGCGCGACTGCTATCGCGGGAAGCTCACCCACCCGGTCTTCGTCGCTCTGTCTGAAACGGTTCGCAAGTTCGCGATGCCGATCGAACCGTTTATCGACCTGCTGGTGGCGTTTCGGCAGGACCAACGGGTGGCGCGATACGAATCGCCCGACCAGGTGTTGGAGTACTGCCGTTATTCGGCGAACCCGGTGGGGCGAATGGTTCTGTATCTCGGCGGGTGTTACACGCCCGACCGGGTACGGATGGCTGATTCGATCTGCACGGGCTTGCAGTTGGCCAATTTTTGCCAGGACGTGGCCCGCGACTGGGACCGCGGTCGGGTTTATCTGCCGCAAGTGACATGCCGGCGGTTCGGCTATGACGACGCGCTGTTCGCCCGGCGGGAGTGCAACGAGGCCTTCCGCCAACTGCTGAAGGTGCACGTCGATCAGGCGGAGGGCTGGCTGCGGGCAGGCCAGCCGCTGGCGGCCAAAATGCCGCTGGAGCTACAGGTGCCGGTAGCGCTTTCGTTCAGGGCGGGCTGGCCGTCTTGGCGGCGATCCGCCGGCAGAACTTCGATGTCTGGTCGAAGCGGCCGACCGTCACCCGCCTGGAAAAACTCCGCTTGTTGATGCGCTGCTGGTGGAGGCTGCCGTGAAGGGTCCGTCGCAGGCCGTTGAGGCGAGCTACGGATTCTGCCGGCGGATGAGCCGGCGTACCGGATCGAACTTCCAGGCCGGCTTTTTGCTGTTATCACGGGAAAAACGCCGGGCGCTGGAGGCCCTTTACGCCTTCATGCGGCACACCGACGATCTGGCCGACAATCCGCCCACGGACGGTTCGCCCCGCGAGCTTTTGACGGCCTGGTGGGCGGCGCTCGATCGGGCCCTGCTCGGCGAGTTCGATCCGCCCGGCGGCTCGGCGGCCGCCGGCGCGGCCATCTTGCCCGCCTTGGCCCACACGGTCGAGCGATTCCACATTCCGCACGAGCATCTTTACGCGGTGATCGAGGGCGTGGAGATGGACCTGACGCGGCGGCGCTACGAGACATTCGACGAGTTGCGGCAGTATTGCCGACGCGTGGCGTCGGCGGTGGGACTGGCGTGCATTTACATCTGGGGATTTCGCGGGCCGGAGGCCTTCGAGCCCGCCGGCAAGTGCGGCATCGCCCTGCAACTGACGAACATCCTCCGCGACTTGAAAGAAGACGCCGCGGCCGACCGCGTCTATCTGCCCCTTGCGGACCTGGGGCAATGCGATTACTCGGTGGACGATCTGCGGGCGGGAGTGACCGATCGGCGATTTGACCGGCTCATGGCGTTGGAAGTCGCCCGGGCGGAGCAGTTCTACGCCGAGGGGGCCGAGCTGATGGATTGGTTGGAACCGCCGGGGCGGAGAATGTTCGGCTTGATGACGGCCACGTACCGGGCCCTGCTGCGGAAGATCGCCGCGCATCCGGCCGCCGTATTTTGCCGCCGCGTGCGGCTCGGCGGCGCCAAGAAGCTTCAGCTTGCCGCCCGCTGGTCGCTCCTGCCGCCGCAAAAGGCGTCTCTCCAATGACCGGAAAATCGCTTGCCATCGTCGGCGGTGGATTGGCCGGGCTGGCAGCCGCCATGGCCGCAACCCAACGGGGAATGCGCGTCGAACTCTTCGAGCAGTCGAAATCGCTGGGCGGCCGGGCCAGCTCGTTCTATGACGCGGAGATCGGCAGTTGCATCGACCACTGCCGCCACGTCGCGATGGGCTGCTGTGAGAACTTCCTCGATTTCTGCCGTCGCACGGCCATCGACGACTGCTTCGAGCGTTCGGCGACGCTGCATTTCGTTGGACCCGATGGCACGCTGCACCATTGCACGCCGAGCCGGTGGCTGCCGCCGCCGCTGCACTCGCTGCCCGGATTGATGAAGCTGAACTATCTTTCGCTTCGCGAGCGGTGGGGGATTGTGCAAGCGTTGAGGAAATTGGTTGGTGCGGCGCAGTGCGGAAGGCGGGGAGAAGGGACGGTCGGGCAATGGCTTCGCGCTCAGCGGCAGTCGGATCGGGCCATCGAGCGGTTCTGGTCGCCGGTGGTCGTGAGCGCACTGGCGGAAACCGTCGATTACGCTTCACTGGCCGCGGCGCGCATGGTTTTCCGGAATGCACTTTTGGCCGGGCGCGGCGCCAGCGATCTCTTGCTGTCACGGCGGCCGCTGCAAGACATTTTTCACGATCGCGTGGGCAAGTGGCTGTCGGGGCATGGCGCGACGATTCACCTTGAAACGCCCGTCCGGCAGATTCTGGGCGAGGGGCAAGCGGCGCGGGCGGTCGCTCTGGCCGACGGAACGCGCAGGGAATTCGACGGTGTGATCGTGGCCGTGCCCTGGCGACAGGTACGGGCCCTGTTTTCGGCAGACCTTCTGGCGGCAATGCCGGCGCTGGCGGATGCGGGGCGAATCGAACCGGCGGCGATCACGGCCGTTCATCTTTGGTTCGACCGCCCGGTCACGTCATTGCCGCACGCGGTCCTGGTCGGCCGGCTCAGTCAGTGGGTGTTTACGGGGGCCTGGGGCGCGGGCGGCACAGGCGCGACGCCTGCACCACAACAGTATTGCCAGGTCGTCATCAGCGCTTCGCACCGGTTGCCTCCCCGCCAGCACGATGACCTGCTGACCGTCGTGCGCGGCGAGTTGGAATCGGTATGGCCGGACGCGCAGCGAGCGCGGCTGGTGCATTCACGGGTGATCGCGCAGCCGGCGGCCGTGTTCTCGGTGCAGCCGGGCGCCGATTGCTTCCGGCCGCCCCAGCGGACGCCCATTGAGAACCTCGCCTTGGCCGGCGATTGGACAGCTACCGGCTGGCCCGGTACGATGGAAGGGGCCATTTTGAGCGGATTTCGGGCGGTGCAGGCAATGGCAAGCTGAATCGACTGTCGATGCCTCGAGATTTGCCTCCATGAAAATCGTTTACTTTGCGGCCGGGGCGGGAAACATGTATTGCGGCAGTTGCCTGCACGGCAACACGCTGGCAGCCGCGTTCGGCGCCGCCGGCCAAAAGTGCACCCTGGCGCCGATGTACACGCCGTTGCGCACCGACGAGGCGAGCGTCAGCATCGGTCGCATCACGTTCGGCGGGATCAACGTCTACTTGCAGCAGCATTCGGCCCTGTTTCGCCACACGCCCTGGTTCGTCGATCGGATGCTTGATCGGCCGGGGCTTCTGCGTCTGGCAACGCGCCGCAGCGCGAGCGTTCGGCCCGAGCACCTCGGCGCGCTCAGCGTTTCGATGCTCGAAGGCGAACAGGGCTACCAGCGGAAGGAAGTCGCGAAGTTGGTCGAGTGGCTCGATCGCGACGTTCGGCCCGACGTGGTTCACATCAACAATGCCATGCTGATGGGCGTGGTTCGCGAGATCCAAAATCGGCTCGGCGTGCCCGTCGTGTGCAGCCTCACCGGCGAGGATAGTTTTTTGGAAAAGCTGCCCGAGCCGTATCGCGGTCGGGCTCAGGAATTGCTGCGCCAGCGCGCGGCCGAAGCCGCCGCGCTGGTGGCCATGAACCGCTACTATGCCGGCCGTATGGCCGAGTACTTGGGCCTGCCGACAGCGGCGAATTCGCGTGATTCGGCCGGGGCTGAACTTGTCCGGCCATGGAACCCGGCAGGCAGGGCAGCGGCCGCCAACGATCGGCTATCTCGCCCGGGTTTGCCCCGACAAGGGCCTGCACCAGCTTGCCGCGGCGCTGCCGTTGTTGTCGGCCGATGGCACCCTCCCGCCGGTACGCGTGCGGGCGGCGGGGTATCTCGACGCGGCCGATCGAGCCTACCTGGCCGACATTCAGCGGCAGATGGCCGCCCATGGTCTGGCCGATCGCTTCGAGTATGTCGGCCAGCCGGATCGGCCCGGCAAGATCGCCTTTCTCCAGTCGCTCGATGTCTTCTGCCTGCCGACCGTGTATCGCGAGAGCAAGGGGCTTTCCGTCTTCGAGGCGTGGGCCAACGCCGTTCCGGCGGTGCTGCCTTCCCATGGGGCCTTTCCCGAGATGGTCGAGGAGACGGGCGGCGGACTACTGTGCGAGCCGAACGATCCGCCCGCCCTGGCGGCAGCCTTGAAAAGCATGATTCTGGATGCGGATTTCGCCGCCCGGTGCGGCCAAAGGGCTCAGCAGGTTGTCCGCCAGCGGTACAATTCAGCGGAGATGGCAAGGCGAATGGTCGAGTTGTACGAAGAGGTTGTGGGAAGGTGGGGCCGGGTTCAAGCCAGCGCCGATTGACATTGTCGGGCAGGAACGGGCCACGAGGAGAGAGGGGTGGTGCGAGATGGTGCCGGGGAATGGATCGGGAGGGTGGTATACTGGGTGTCGAGTGACCATTGTTGTCGCTGTATGGTCCGATTGCGGCCTTTTCCTGCCCCGATTAGGTACTGGACCGAAGGCTGATTGTTATGTCTGAAGTCTTTGATCTGCGACCGCCTGTTGTCTTGGTAGAAGAGGACAGAACTGCTCGCAAGGAAGATCGCCGACGTCTCGAGGAAAGCCTCGACCGGTACTTGGAACTGAAAGAGAAACTGGACAAGAAGATCGCCCTCGGCCAGAACATAACGTGGGATGAGGAGACCGAGTTCAACCAGGTCTCTAACGAAGTTCTAAGATCGGTCATCGTTATTGGCTGTTGGCAACTAGGAATGGATCGTGAATATTCGGCTCGCGTTTACGATGCTCGGAGCATGACAAGTGGACATCGCTGATTATTCGGTTTAGTGCGTAGCCGGCCGAGACCACGAAGCGTGAACTCAAGCCCGAACGCGTCAATATCAGTGATGTCCCCTTTTTACAAATCAGCAGGTTGTCCGTCAGCGGTACAATTCAGCGGAGATGGCAAAGCGAATGGTCGAGCTGTACGAAGAGGTTGTGGGAAGGTGGGGCCGGGTTCAAGCCTAGTGGATGGTTGATCGACCACTGGGGTCGGTCCTGCCGATTCTGCCGACGGTGACGGCCGGGACAGCCTTTCCCGACTTTCCCGCGGTCCGAACGTAAGGTACTGTCTTGGAGGAGGTTGCCATGGTCGACGAAAACAACGCAAAGAGCGCCGAATCGTCCGAGGCCTGTTCGGCCGTCGAGGCCGTGAAACGGGCCATGGCCGAACTGGCGAAGGCCCAGGCTTACTACGAAGAAGTCTGCCAGCAAGCGCGCCAACGGATCAATTCGGTTCGCGAGTCGCAGGTCGGCGACGTGATCGACGGCACGCTGGAAATGGTCAAACGCCGTCCCGGTGCGAGCATCACGATCGCCGCGCTGCTGGGATTCCTGCTGGGGCGGATGTTCCGGCGCGGAAGGTGACGTGATGCGCGCCCGAACCGTGGACGACGATTTTCTACGCTGCAAGCGAGCGCTGCGGATGCGCATCGGGCGTTCGCGATGGCGAATCGACCGCCGCCTGCGCGCCACTCGCACCAGCGCTCGGCAGTTGGTTTCCTGGCGGACGTATGTGATTCGCTACCCGATCGCGGCGATGGCGGCGGCATTAGGCGCGGGGTTTGCCGTTTCGGCCGGATTGAAGCCGGGACGGTTATCGCGCCGGCTGGGGGTATCGCTGATGCGTGCCGCCTTGGGCGGAGTTCAAGAGCAGCTTTGGACCGAATTGCGACGAATATGGACCAGCCATGAACGACCCCACTAAACGACCGCTGTTGGCCGATATTCGCGCCGAGCTTGACGCGCTGGCTGCCGAGTTCCGCGAGATGGCCGCGGCGCGGTGGGAGCTGGCCCGGCTGGAGTTGCAGGCGGACCTCCGCTCGGCCAAACGGCTGGCCATCGTCGGCGTGGTAGCCGCGCTGATGGCGCTAACGGCGTTGCCGCTCTTGGCGGTGTGCCTGGCCGACCTGCTGGACGGCCACGGCCACATTGCGCGGGCCGGTTGGCTGTTGATCTTCGGCGCCAGCTTGCTGCTTTTGGCGGTGGGGATCGTGTTGTTGGCCGTCCGCCGTTTTCGCCGGCGGTTCGTCGGGTTGCAGGAAACCCTCGAAGAGGCTCGGCGAGGACATGGTCTGGCTGCGGGAGGGCAGCGTGGCCAAGGCGGAAAAAGAGCAAAACGCCGCGGCGGACGACCGCGACGCGGGGCCGGCATCGGCCCAACTCGACGGATGACGGCCGCGTCCCCGCGTGGGTTCGAGGCGCCTATAATTTGACCGCGCCGATCGCCCGGCGGATCGTCTCGCGCATCAGTTCGGCGGGCCCTTCCTGGCCGGTAAACAGCTCGAACTGCAAACAGGCCTGACGGACGAACATGTCAACGCCGGTGATCACCGTGCAGTTGCGGCTCCGTGCGTCTTTCACCAGCAACGTATTCTCCGGATTGTACACGACGTCGAAAACGATCATCCCCGGCCGCAGGTGATGCTTCTCGTACGGCGTCTCGTCGACGTTCGGGTGCATGCCGATCGGCGTGCAGTTGACCAACACGTCGGCGGAAACGTTGTGCCGGGCCGCCCATTCGACGGAGCGGCAGTCGAGCGCTTGGGCCAGATTGACGGCCTGGCGGGGAACGCCGTCGGTGACGACGACGTTCAGACCACGGCGCACGAGCCCATAGGCGACGGCTTTGCCCACGCCTCCCGAGCCCAGCACGAGCGCCGTCCGCGAGTTGCGCCCTGGTCGAGCTGGTCGGCGCCGCCGACGGCGTCGTTCAGGCTGTCCATCGCCGCCCGGTAATCGGTGTTGTATCCAATCCGCTTCTTGCCGTCGAAGACGACGGTGTTGCTGGCGCCGATGCCGCGGACCGCGCCGTCGGCCTCGGTGAGCATCTTGACGACCTCCTCCTTGTGGGGAATCGTGACGCTCAGCCCTCGGATGTCCATGCCCGCCGCTTCGGCGATGAATCGCGACAGGTCCTCGCGCGGCACGCGCAGCGGCACGTACACTTTGTTCAGGCGGCGCAGTCGGAAACCCGCGTTGTGGATTTGCGGGCTGAGGCTGTGGCCCAACGGATCGCCGATCACCCCATAGACCTCGGTGTCGGCGTCGATCAGGTCGTAGTGGTAGACCTCCGTCATCTGCTGGAAGCTGAGCTGTCCGGGGGCCAGCGCCCGCTCGTGATGAAACGTGGCATACGTAAACGGGGCGCCGAACTTGCCGGCGAGGATTCGCGAGGGGATGCCGATGTCGCCCATGCACAAACCGATGGTCGGCATGCCGCTGCGGCGCGTCAATTCCAGAAGCCGCAGGTTATCGTGGGGGTGGTTGGCCATCGTACAGATTTTCACGATGTCCGGATCGAGCCCGCAAAGACGCTGATGGATTTCGTCGAGGTTGTCGGGTGTTTTGTGGAAGTCATGGAAACTGATGATTCGCTTGGTGCGCCCGAATCGCGGAATTGCGGCGGCGGCGTCTTCTTCCAAATCCACATACTCCACGCCTTCGGCGATGGCCGTGCGCAGCAACAGCAACCGCTGCTCCTCGCTGCCGGCAAACTTCCCGCCGTCAACGACGCGCCGACAGGTAATCACTACCGGACAAGGCCGATCGGTCACCAACCGCTTGAGGTTCACCTCGCCGTTGATGTAATCGAGGCGAAGCTCGATCAACTTCGCCCCTTGTTCGACGAGGTGCCGATACTCGGCGATCACATGGCGGTGCCGACCGCGGCCAATGCTGACGCAAATCATAATGAAGGACTAGGAGCTAGGACTGGAAACGGAAATATCGCCAGATTGCCCCGGCGCCGGGCTCTCAGCATCCCCCCCCTTTCATCGGGAAACGAAGGGAGCCACGCCGTAGCCCTATTGTGGCTGAACTTACCGCAAAAATCAAACCCGTCGTAAACCCCGGCGGGCAACCGGGGCGCTGCGATCCTGAATTCCGCGCCCAAGTGCCGCGTGGCCCGCGTTGGAGCTAGCGGAGCACATCGGGTGTCGTTCGCCGGGCGGTCCAGCCGCCGGAAGAGGTCGCCGGGGACGAATCGGTAGACGAATCGGCAATGACGCGCGACGACCCATCCGCCGTTGCAGAGGGCCCAACAACGCGATCGGTGACCGAAATGAGGCGTTCGGAGCCTGGCACAAGCCCCGGCACATTGCCGTCGGAGCTTGGCACGACGCGGTCGGAGCTTGGCATGATCCGGTCGGAGCTGCGCGCACGCGTCCGGCGATCGGCACAGCCCGCTCGGAGGCCGGCATATCGGCCACCTGGGTCTTACTTGGCGCTTGGACCTGACCTGACGCAACCATCGGCTGTGCGGGCCCGCCTGCGTAGATCGAGCCGGCACGGGCTTGCGTTCCGCAGCAGCATCCGGAGCCATTGTAGACCGGACCACAGCGGTCATACGGATGGCAGCACATGCAGCAGCCCGTCGCCGCCAAGAGAACTGCAAGTAGGCCGAAACCAAATGCTGAACGGGTCATCGCATCACCCCTTGCCGGAAGAAAGGCGCCAGCGAAAGGATCGATTGGTAACGAGAAGAGCTACAAAGGTGAATTTCGACCGAAAAACTTGCCTAATCCGCATTTTTCTCCAGCAACACCGCGCGAACGGCAGCGGAACTGTTGCAACTAGGCAAGATAGGAAGCATGGGTTGTTGCGGAAACAACTATCAGGCCGCGTCCGGAGGAAATGGCCTTTGGCCGCGCACAAAAATAGAGCCGGACCTGCTTGGCAGGTCCGGCTCAGCTTTCTCGGACTCGGATCACCGAGACCAACAGGGCAGGTCCCGACGCCATCGCGGTTTACCGCCGACAGGATGTTTCAGCGAACTGAGATCATCCCGCAACGGGCCGCGACAAGCCCGGAACGCCCTAGGTTGTCTTCGGGGCCGGGGCCGCCGGAGTAGGAGCCGGAGCCGGCGGTGCGACCGTCGGAGCCGGGGCAGCGCTCGGGGCGGTGCCGCCACAAGCCGGCTGGCAGCAGCCAGCGGGCGCACAGCACGCCGGGGCACAGCAGCTCGTTGCGCAGCACGACTTCGGCCGGCAGCTCCGATGGCAATGCTTCGGCTTGCAGGTCGAGCAGCACGACTCGCAGCAGGCCGGGGCACAGCAAGGCTTTGCGCACTCGCAGGCCGGGGCACAGCAAGGCTTCGCGCACTCGCAGCACGCCGGGGCACAGCAACTGGTCGCACAGCAGCTCTTCGGGCGGCACGTGCGGACCTTCTTGCAGCGCTTCGGGCAGCAGGTCGAGCAGGACGACTCGCAGCATGCCGGGGCACAGGCCTTCACTTCGCAGCAGGTCGCCGGGCGCAAGGCTTGACCTCGCAGCAGGCGGCCGGAGCGCAGCAAGGCTTGGCACAGCACGCCGGGGCGCAGCAGCTCGTTGCACAGCAACTCTTCGGGCAGCAGGTCCGGCAGCGACGGCTGTGCTTCGGGCAGCAGGTCGAGCAGGACGACTCGCAGCATGCCGGGGCACAGGCCTTCACTTCGCAGCAGGTCGCCGGGGCGCAAGGCTTGACCTCGCAGCAGGCGGCCGGAGCGCAGCAAGGCTTGGCACAGCACGCCGGAGCGCAGCACTTCGGCTCGCACGTCTGCGCACAGCAGGTGCGAGCGTGATGGCAGCGCTCGTGGCAGCAGCGCTTGGCACAGCACGTTGAACGGAGCGCACGTGTTGCAAGACGCCGCACAGCAAGCCGCCGGGCGCAGCAATCGCCGGCCACCGCGCGACTCTCATTGCCCAACAGGGCAATTCCCAGCACCGCGACACCCATCGCGATGCCCAATAGATAGGCGCGTTTCATTCGAGAAACCTCCAGTAAAACAGGTACCGTAGCGTTAAAAAACTCGTACGTGCGCCGCCATGCGTTCTGCACTTTTCGGCCGCGACGGCTACGACCGAAAAGCCACTCATCGCTTTGCTGCGATCGGCACCACGTGTCCCCTCAGCCGGGCACTCCCCTGTTCAACTCTTGCCGGCCGGCACGATGGTAACGGCTACGCAGCTTAGGACGTTAAGCTAGCATAGTTGCTTTTCTTGTCAACCAGGGGCGCGAAAATATTCGTCCTGGGCCCCCTCGGCAGTCTGGGCGTGATACATGGGCTGGATAGAAAAAGCTAGGTCACGAATTCGACCCTTCGCATTTCGCGCAAAAGAAAGGAGGAGACTCCCACCGGGAATCTCCTCTCGTTCATGTCATTTAACCCGTTGTTTAGAAGCGACTTACGTCACTTGAGATCGCTGAGCTACAGCATACGGAGAAATTGTCGCAGTCTGGCGCCCGCATTCCCCCAACAGGTGCTGGAACAAGAAAAAAGCGGAAAAGACTACCTATTTTATCAGTTCAGCGAACAATCTGTTTTTCTTGATTTCCCTGGTCCTTGGCCTGAAGAGGCTCTTGTTCCATCCGCCGCCGCATCTCCTCGCGGACCCATTGCTTCTTACGAAGCAGGTCCTCCGGATCTTCAAAGTTCAGTTGCACCGGCGGCTCGCCAGGAAATATCTGAGCCTGCACGCCGGCCACCCGCCAGCCCTCCGATTCGCGACGAAGCACCCACACCGCCGCGTCGGTTGTCGGTTGCCGTTGCTCGTCGAGGTCGGTCCACGTGCATGCGACGGCAGCACGGTCGCCATCCAGGTAGTCAACCTTGCCAACGTTGAATTGGGCCGTATCGCTCGCCGGCGGAGTGACGCTGCGGTTCAGCGAAGCGGTTTTCTCGCGGGCGGCTGTACTGAGCAACCGGCCAGCCGTCTCGTCGTTGCCGGTTCGCACGGCTTCCAAGAAGTCATAGACGGCGGCTGCCGGACCATCGAGCTTCGCGCGATCGCCGGCGGCGCCCGCGGAAGCCACCGGCCAGGCAGCATTGCTCGGCGGAGAGTTCGATGTTTGTTGGTTGCTTTCCGACTTGCCGCAGCCTGCCACGATAACGGCCGCCAGGGCCAACATTACTATTCCATGTGTTTTGCACATCTTCTGCGATCTCCTCGTCGTGGAACACGAACTTGCCCTTCCGCCCCCTAAGGCCAGGGGCGGCGGAGTGTCGCAAAGACAGCCCGCCAGGTCAAGACGAGAAATGAACGACCGGATCGGACGGCGTGAGATGGGTTCTTGCCCAGTCTGACATATTGTCGCGGTTTGGGCAATTTAGACAGAAATTGCCGCGCGGTTCAATCGAAGCCACGGACGGCGTGGGGTTGGCCTGATGAAAACGGGGACTGGCTCCGCAATGGCTTGTACCATTGGTCGATCCGAACCACTATTATTAGTTGCGGCGTCTGTCCCCGTTTTCATCGAGAGACGACTTCAGGAACTTCAGCAGTTCGGCGTGGAACCGCGCGGGATCGCTCATGTAGGGCGCGTGGCTGCCGCCGGGAATGACCAGCATCCGGCCGTTCGGCACGGAGCGCACCAGCAACTCGCCATCGGCCAACGGAATGATGTGGTCGTTTTCGCCCCAGATGGCCAGCACGGGGGCGGCGATCCGCTTCAGCCGATCCTTGTACATGGCGATGCGAACCGGAGCAACGGCCACCACGCCGACGACGCGTTCGGGATGATCGGCCACGAAGGGAAGTACATAGGCCCCGCTCATCGAGGCCGCCAAGACGACCGGCTTGGCGATCGCGAGTTGATCCAGGAACTCGGCCAGCCACGTTTCGGGAGAATGCCGGCTTTGGAGCGACTCGCCGAAGCCCGGCAGATCGACGGCCACGGTCCGGAAACCGGCCGCCGCCAGCGCGTCGAGGGTGCCGATCTTCCGCCAGGTGGTCGATGAAAAACTCGCCCCATGAAGCAGCACCACGGGCCGCCCGGCAGCCGGCCCCGCCGAAAGGTAGTGAACTTTGCTGCCGGCAACGGTCGTCCAGCAGGAGGAGATCGGGGTCGTCGGTTGGTTGCCCATGCGTTCACCTAAGCTACAAGCTCGCCCAACTTGCAATTATCGCCGCGCCGCGATCCGTGCAAACCACCCTCGGGTGTTGCAGCTACTGGCAATTTCAGGCGTCGTTCTTATGCTGAGGGGACAAAGGCACTACTGTCGGCGACCAGTGCGTCGAGTTCCTGCGCGGAGGGATTTCCGATGAGAGCAATTGCTTGGCTGATCGTGGCGTGCGTGGGCTTTGGCCTGATGGCTTGGTCGTACTTCAGTTATATAGACGTCAACCAGACGACGCCGTGGGCCAAGGGGGCCATGTACTTGGCTCAACCCGGTGGTGAAGGTGGCTCGCTGCCCGAGGGCGTGGCGGCGATATCGGCCCGGGCACGGCTCTTGCCGCTCGATGAAATCACCGAGGCAATCCTCCAGTTCCTGCCGGAAGGCGACGTCAGGCGGCAAAATCTTCGCGAGCGGCTCAGCGAGAAGCTGATCGCCGTTTCGCCGGCGGACGCCCACATCTCGGAAGCCGTGTTGGACGAAGGCCGCTTGCCCAGAGCGGCGCTAATGAGGTGCTGGCCGGCTGCCAGGCAACACAGAAGGAACAACTGACGGTAGGCGATCGGACGTTTTCCGTGGTCGGCGTGTTGCGGCGTGATGCCGCCTTGCTGAGCAATGCCTACCTGCTTCCCCCTTCCGAGTCAGTCGAGAACCTCTTCGATCGAAGCGATACGGCGGTTCGCGACGCGACGCTCGTGGCGCTGACAGCGCAACAGGCGGCCGATCACGTGGTTCGCCAACAGTTGGGCAGAGCCCATCCACGCGATCGCTTCACCGCCATCATGGCCGACTCGGGCATCCGCGCCGATGGGGGGCCGTACTGTCTGTACATGGCGGGGCTGGCGCTGCTGTTGTGCGGCGGCTCGGGTTGGTTCATTGGCCTCTACGCGGCGCTGGCCCCACGGGCACATTGGCGGCCGCTCGCCTCGCCGCTGGCGGAACTGAGCCATTATCACCGCCTGCTTTGGGCGACGCACCTGGCCTATTTTGGCTTGATAATCGCCGGAGCGATGGCGATCTACTGCTTGCCGCGCGTGCAAAATGCGCTGCTCCTGATCGTGCACGGCCAAATTAGCGGAGGCGAGGGTGTCTTGGGTATTGTGGGCAAGGCGTACCTGAGCAAGAACATGGCTCTGGCCGCAGCGATAACGCTCTTGGTCAACTTCGTTATCGGATCGCTGGCCTGCATCACCGTGCCGTCTGCGATCATCCCCGGCGCTGGAGCGCTCTTCGGCCGCTTCGCGCCCCTGCTGTGGGGCATCCTTCTCGCACCATCGATCGGCATTTTGGCATTTGCCATGCTTCCACACTCGTGGACGCTGCTGATCGAGGGCGAAGCATACATCGTGGCGGCGTTCTTCGCTTTGCAGGTTCCCAATTATCTTTGCCGGCCGTCGCTGGGCGGCGGAGTGTTGCACCGCTACGGACGTGCCTTGCTGATCAACGCGCAAGGGGCGCTGTTGACGTTCATTATCTTGGCCGCGGCAGCTTGCTATGAGGCGGTGGAAGTGATTTTGATGCGGCCATAGGCCGAGGCAGTTGTGCTGCCGCAATGGCAACGGGGGGGTTAATGCCGCGGGATGAGGCCGAAGTCGAGACCCATCACCCAGACCATCAACGCCACGACCAGGATCAAGCCCATGTAAGTCAACACGATCTGGACGCGTTCGTTGGCCGGCTTGCCGCGGATGCCTTCATAGAGCAGGAACACCATGTGGCCGCCGTCGAGGACGGGAATCGGCAGGAAATTGAGTACGGCCAGATTGGCGCTGAGCATGGTGAGGAACAGAAGGAGGGCGGGGGTGCCCCGGTCGGCGGCGTTCAGCGCCATCTTCATGATAAACCACGGGCCGGCCAGCCCTCGCGGCGAAACCTCGGCCGTGCTGAGTTTTTTCAAGCTGCGAAATACGATCGTCAGCGAGGCGAGCGTCTCTTGACCGCCCATCTCACAGGCTTCCCGGACACCGTCCGCCTTGCCCTCGATCGTCAGCGGCTCAAACAGGAAGCCCCGATCCGGGTTGAACCAATCGGTGGCTTCGACCGGCTCCAGCGTAACCGTCTGCTCCTTTTCTTCCCGCACGTACGTCAATTTCACGCTGGTCCCCGGCAGTGTCCTTTGCAGCAGGAGCATCACCGTGGGCCAATCCGTGTCCTTTTCCGTAAGCGGGATCGAAACTTGGGGCTGCTCGGCAGCCAGCCGGCGAAGTTCTTCGGCACCGGGCGGGAGCAACGTCGCAGCGACAAGGAGATCATCGGGCCGCAGGCCGGCCTTGGCCGCGGGACTGCCGTCAATGACACTTTCCACCCGGTTCAGGACGCGGTAGGCAATTCCCAACGATGCGACGTCGAGATACGGCACCGCGTCCGAAGCGGCACAATCGACCGGTTTGCGCAATTCTGCCGAAAGACTCACCGGTGCTTCCACGCCCTTCCGTTCGATGGTCAAGACGACGTGTTGTCCCGCGCGCGGTTCAGTTCGGCCGGCAGAGTCATTGGATCGGCCACCGGATGGCCGTCGACTCGCCGGATCACGTCGCCCGGAAGCAGACCGGTCGCGGCGGCGGGCGAATCGGCCTGGATGGCCGCGATTTCGCCCATCTTCATCACGAGTCCCACGTGGCGCATGGGGTTGGGCGCCACGTCCATTGACAACCGCTGCGTCGTTCCCTGTCGGTCATGGCCCTCGCCAGACGAGCGTTCTACCGTTACGGAAATTTTCTGCTCCACCCTTCTCGCCAATTGCAGGCCGACTTGCGCATAACTATCCAACGGCATATCACCGATTTGAACGAGCTTGTCGCCGTAGCGAAACGGCGGTTCGGCCAGACCGGCTGCCGAGCCGGGCAGCACCGGATGATACTTCTGCGGTATCCACCGGTTCCGGGCGTTCGACCAGGTAGTTGGTGTACGGTGGCCGCACGCCGACAAAAAAGGCCCCTAGCGAACGGTCGGGCTTGACGATGATCGTCAACGGCTGTTCCACGCCTGGCCGGCGGACGAGGAAAGGCACGCCCTTCTCCGGATCAATATCACCCAAGGAAATGGCCGCTTGCAGATCGCGGAACTGCTTCATTTCTTTGCCGGCAATTTTCAATACCTCGTCGCCAACTCGCAGGCCGGCTTGCCACGCAGGCCAACCGGGCAGCACTTCGCCGATCACGCACGGAGCCGTCTCGACGCCGATCCCAAACGCCGCCACCGCCAGCACGAACGCGAAAATCAAGTTCATGATCACACCGGCCGAGATAATGGCCATCCGCTGCGGCACGCTTTTGGCCAGAAAGCTGCGGGGATCGAACAGCGCGGAGGCGGCTTCCATGGGCGGCAGACCGGCCACTGCCGGTTGCCCGCCGGAGGGTTCGGCGGGCTCGCGATCGCCCGTCGCCGGCGCTTCGCCGCTCGGTTGCGACCAGCCGGCCGGCGGGGCTTCTCCCTCGGTCGTTTCGGCTTTGCCTTCCGCCTCTTGCCTGGCGCGCTCGATTTCTTCGCGCAGCCGGGCCGGATTGTCCTCCTGGCCGAGCATCTTCACGTAGCCGCCCAAGGGCAAGATGCCGATGCCGTATTCGGTTTCACCCCAGCGGAACTTGCAGAACTTCAGCCCGCCGATGTCGAAGCCCAGGTAGAACTTTTCGCATTTTACCCCGCACAGCTTGGCGACCACGAAGTGGCCCAGTTCGTGGACGAAAATCACGAACCCGAGCCCAATGGCCACCTTGAGAATCACCACGGAATAACCGGTTATGTACAACAGCAACGCAACACCTCCCGGCGGGCCCACCGGTCGGCCTCGAGCACCTGCTCCAGGCTCGGATGGGCGTCGAAGTTATGGTTCTGCACGATGCTCCGGCAGGCGGGTACGATTTCGCCGAAGCTCAGCCGATGGTCGAGGAACGCGGCCACCGCGGCCTCGTTGGCGCCGTTCAGGACGGCGCCGGCGGTTCCGCCTGCCGCGGCCACCTCCAGCCCCAATCGCAGCGCCGAACCGCTCGAAATCGGGCGGCTCGAAACGCAGTTCCATCGCCCGGCTCCAATCCAGCTTCGCCGCCACCGATTCGCGCCGCTCCGGCCACGTCAACGCGTACTGGATCGGCAGCTTCATGTCGGGCGGGCTAAGCTGGGCAATCACCGACCCGTCCCTATATTCTACCATTGAATGCACGATCGACTGGGGATGGATAACTACGCCAATTTGGTCGGCCGACAGGTCGAACAGCCAGCGGGCCTCGATGATCTCCAGGGCCTTGTTCATTAGGGTCGCCGAATCGACAGTAATCTTCGGTCCCATCGCCCACGTAGGATGGGCCAGGGCGTCGGCCACGGTGACTTGGGCGAGCTGGCTGGGGGTAAAGGTCCGGAACGGCCCCCCGCTGGCGGTGAGCACCACCCGCCGTACCTCCTCGCGACGCCCTGCCGCCAAGGCTTGAAATACGGCGCTGTGTTCGCTGTCGACCGGAAGAATTTTCCGCGTTGGTGCGGCGCGCCAATTCGGTCACCAGCGGCCCGCCGACCACGAGGCTCTCCTTGTTCGCCAAGGCAACGGTTTTTCCCGCTTCCAGAGCGGCCCAAGTGCCTTGCAAGCCGGCGCTGCCGACGATGGCGGAAACCACGATGTCGACTTCCGGATCGGCTGCCAACCGGGCGACCGCGTCGGCGCCGACCAGCAATTCAATCCCCGCGGGCAAGGCCGACCAATCTTGCCGGGCCGCTGCCGCCGGATCGCTCGCCACGATGCGGCAAGGGCGGATCGTCTGGGCCTGTTCCAACAGCAAACCCGTGCTGTGGTGAGCGGAAAGGGCCACCGCACGCAGCCTTCCCCCGGAAGCCCCGATCACCTCCAACGTGCTCCGACCGATGCTCCCGGTCGAGCCCAACACGGCGACATTGACCACTGGGGTGTCCATTCTGGGAGTTCTGGCTTCGCCGAGAACCGCAATTGATCGTCAGGCAAATAGCGTAAGTGTAGTAGCCGCCAGCGGAGGCTGGCCTTTTGTGAACCCACGGAGTACGCCAACCGTCGGCCCCCGCCGACGGCTATATTGATTCTCCTGACTCAATCACGCGGATTGGGGCGCTTGCGGGCGAGGAAAATTGCGCAGTACGGGGATTTCCCACATCTTTTGCACGCGTGGTACAATTATGGTGAAACTCTCGCCCCAAGGGAACCCGTAAATGCCGGATAATCAACCCGAGCCAAAACGCCGCAGCCCCGAGCATCACCCCCCCTCAATGGGTGGAAATATTGTTTGGTACCTGCTCGCACTGGGCCTTGCCGCTCTGTTCCTGTTCAGCCTGGTCGGCAACGAGAACCAGGTCAAATTGCAGTACGTGGACCTGGTCAAGCTGATCGAGAAAGGTGCGCCTCAGACCAACCACAACGCGGCCATCGAGGTCAGCGAAGGCCCCGAAGGCAAAGGGCCCGTCGTCCGTTACTCGAATCTGGACTACTTGAAGTTCGGTGCGCACGAAATCACCGGCAAAGTAACGCGGGAGGTAATCTCGCCGGAGTCGGAACGCACGCCGCAGGAGCTAAACGTCGCCTTCCACACCGCGCGGCTGGGGTTGGAGAACGATAACAATGCGCTCTTTAATCTGGCGAAGAAGAATGGCTTCCCGAATCTTGCCGGCGACGATGCGCCCAGCGGTTGGCGCAGCCTGCTGCCGATGCTGATTGTGGTGGGCGTCTGTACGGGGATCCTGGTGGTAATGATGCGGCGACTGGGCGGCACGGGCTCGGCGATGGCGTTCGGCCGCAGCCGAGGCAAGCTCTACGCCCAGGAAGACATCGGCATCACGTTCAACGACGTTGCCGGCATCGACGAAGCGGTCGACGAGCTCCGCGAGGTGGTCGATTTTCTCCGCTCGCCGGAAAAGTATCAGGTTCTCGGCGGCCGGATTCCCAAGGGCGTGTTGCTGGTCGGGCCGCCGGGAACGGGCAAGACGCTCTTGGCCAAGGCCATTGCGGGCGAGGCGGGCGTGCCGTTCTTCAGCCTCTCCGGCTCCGATTTCGTGGAGATGTTCGTCGGCGTGGGCGCGGCCCGTGTCCGCGACATGTTCCAGCAGGCCCAGGCCAAGGCGCCGTGCATCGTCTTCATCGACGAATTGGATGCCCTCGGAAAGACCCGCGGCACGAGCATCGTCGGCGGCCATGACGAACGCGAGCAGACGCTCAACGCCTTGTTGGTCGAGATGGACGGGTTCAGTTCCAACAGCGGCGTGATCGTGATGGCGGCCACCAACCGCCCGGAAACGCTCGATCCGGCGCTGCTGCGGCCCAGGCCGGTTTGATCGCCACGTGTTGGTCGATCGGCCCGACGTTCGCGGCCGCGAGCAAATCCTCAAGGTCCACGTGGTGAAGGTGAAGCTCGACGAATCGGTCAACCTGGAAGCCGTGGCGCGGATCACCTCCGGCTTCGTCGGGGCCGATCTGGCCAACCTGGTCAACGAAGCGGCCTTGCTGGCCGCGCGGAAGAGCAAGCCCGCCGTGACCATGGACGAGTTCAACGAGGGCGTGGAACGCGTTACGGCCGGGCTGGAGAAGAAGCAGCGGGTGATGCACGCCGAAGAGAAGCAGCGGGTAGCCTATCACGAAAGCGGCCACGCCCTGGTGGCCTATAGCTTGCCGAACACCGATCCGGTGCACAAGGTTTCGATCATTCCCCGCGGCCTGGCGGCATTGGGCTACACGATGCAGCGGCCCGAAGGCGATCGCTACTTGATGACCCAAAGCGAGTTGGAGAGCCGCATTCAGGTTCTCCTGGCGGGCACGGCGGCCGAGGAACTGATCTTCGGCGAGGCCTCGACCGGCGATCAGAACGACCTCGAGCGGGCCACGGAAATCGCCCGAATCATGGTGATGGACTGCGGCATGAGCCGGCTCGGCAAGGTGAACTTCCGCGAGAGCCGGCGGTCGGCGTTCCTGGCGGGCGGAGATGATCTCTCCCGCGAACGCAGCCACAGCGAGCAGACCTGTCGGGAGATCGACGAGGAGATCGCCCGCATCGTCCATGAAGCCCTGGGGAACGTTCGCCATGTCCTGCAGACCCGCCGCCGGGCGCTGGTGGCGCTGGCCGCCCGCTTGATCGAGAAGGAAGTCATCGACACCGAGGAACTGAAGCAGATTGTCGAGGCCAATTCGCCCAGCGCGGTTCTCGTGCCGGGCACGGCCGACCTCCCCGCAAGGCGCGCCCCGGAAGAACACGCGATGCCGGGCGAAATCAAAGCGGCCGAGGGCGGGTGAGCGCGAATCTGCGCACAACAATCCCCAGCCGTTTTGTCAGCTTGCGGATTCCGGGGGCCCGCGGTAGAATCCGCGTTCATGTCCAACCTCACCGTTCGCGCGTCGTCACTGGCCGCCAGAAGCGGCAGTTCCTGCAATTTCCGTGGACCTTGTATCGGGACGATCCGAACTGGATTCCTCCCTTGCGGGACGGCCAGAAGGAACTGGTCGGCTACAAGCGGCACCCCTTCTATGCACGCAACGCGGTTCAGACGTTCCTCGCCTGTCGCGGCGGCGAGGTCTGCGGGCGGATTGCGGCGATCCTCAACGAGGGACATATCCTCCACTACGCCGATCGCCGCGGGTTTTTCGGCTTCTTCGAGTGCGTCGACGACCAGGAAGCGGCCAACGGCCTGTTCGACGCGGTGCGCGACTGGTTTGCCGACCAGGACATTCACCGCCTGCGCGGCCCGACCAATCCCTCGCTGAACTACGAGTTGGGAACGCTGATCGACGGGTTCGATTCGCCGCCGACGTTCATGATGACCTACAATCCGCCCTACTATGCGAGGCTGATCGAAAACTACGGATTTCGAAAGACGCAGGACCTTTACGCGTTCTGGGGCCACGTTGACATGCTGCCGAAGATCGCCGAGAAGCTCGGCCCGATCTCGCGGCAAATTGTCGCGCGCTATAACGTCAAGCTTCGCTCGCTGGACACGTCGCGGTTCCTGGAAGACGTGGAGTTGTTCCTCTCGATCTATAACCGTTCGCTGACCAACACCTGGGGTTTCGTGCCGATGTCGTCCGGCGAGGTGCGTCACCTCGCGAAGGGACTCCAGCACATCATCGTGCCGGAAATGGCCATTGCCGCGGAAATCGATGGACGAACGGTGGGCGCCTCGTTCGGCTTGCCCGACTACAACCCGCGAATCAAAGACATCGACGGCCGGCTGTTCCCCTTCGGTTTCCTGCACTTGCTGCGAAACCGGCGGGCGATCAAGCGCATCCGCCTGATCAGCACGAACGTGCTGCCGGAGTATCAGCGGCTGGGCATCGGGCTGGTGATGATGTCCGGCCTGGTGCCCAAGGCCATGGAATGGGGGCTCGAAGAGGCCGAGTTCTCCTGGGTGCTCGAATCCAACTCGCTCTCCTACGGCGCGCTGAAAAAGGGCGGCGCAAGATCTCGAAGACGTATCGGCTCTACGACTGGGAGGCGCCGGCCGAGGAAAGAGGTCCGAGACCGGAAGTCAGCGGTCAGGAGACAGCCGATGCGGCGGTTGCGGCCGCTCCGATCGACGTTCGCGAGGTTCGCGGGCGGAGCGATTTGAATCGGTTTGTGAAACTGCCATGGCGGATTTACCAGTACGACCCGCATTGGGTGCCGCCGCTGCAATTGGACGTGAAGGAGTTCCTCGACCGCCGCAAGCATCCCTTTTATCTTCATGGCGAGGCCACGCAATTTATCGCGGTTCGTGGCGGCGAAACCCTGGGGCGAATCCTGGTGAGCGACGATCCGCTCTGCAATCAATTGCACCGCGAAAACCTGGGCTGCTTCGGCATGTTCGAGTGCCTGGACGACCAGGCCGCGGCCGACGCCTTGCTCGGCGCGGCCGCCGATTGGCTACGCCGCCGCGGGCGCACGACCATCCGCGGCCCGATCGACTATTCGATGAACTATCCGTGCGGACTGCTGGTGGAAGGATTCGACACGCCGCCGCGGATTATGATGAACCACAACCGCCGGTACTACGCCCGACTGTTGGAGTCGTGGGGCTTGCGGAAGGCCAAAGACCTGTTCGCATGGTGGTTTGTCGATCCGAACGATTTGGCGGGCAAGTGGCAGGCTCGGGCCGACCGCCTGGCCCGGCGGGGTGAGATCAAGATCCGCCCCTTCCGCACCGACGATTTTGTGGCGGAGGTGGGCCGCTGCCAGGCCATTTACAACGAGGCCATGGGCGAGTTGTGGGGGTTCGCCAAACTCAGCGAGGCCGAATTCGAATACTTCGCCAAGCGGCTTTCGCGGTTGGCCATGGCGGATCAGGTGCTGTTGGCGGAGGTGCGCGGCCGGCCGGTCGGGTTTTCCGTCACCCTGCCCGACATCAACGAGGCGATCCGGCCGCTGAACGGCCGGCTAACCCGTTTCGGCCTGCCGATAGGACTGCTCCGCTTCATGCGCCGGAAGAAACGCATCACGACCGCGCGGATGGTGGTGCTGAACGTCCTGAAAGAGTATCGCCGCCGCGGCGTGGTCGAGTTGCTCATCCTCGGCACGCTCAACTACGGCAAGAACGTCATCGGCTACACCGGCGCGGAGCTCGGCTGGACCCTCGAAGACAACGAGGCCGTCAATCGCACCATCGAGGCGGTCGGCGGCCGGCGGTACAAGACGTATCGAGTCTACGAGAAGAGTCTGCAAGCGTAAGGGGAAGCGAATCACCGCGACGACTGGCGATTATCCCGTCTTGCGGCAAGCCGCGTGGCCATCCCGAATTCCCTCCTCGCGGTAATCGTCGTGGATGATCTCCTGCACCATTCCGCCCGGCGCGACCCGGTAGCGAATGCCGCGCCAGGCGATTTCATGGCCGAAGCTGGCGCTGAGCACGCCGATCCAATGGGCTAATTCGACCAAGGGATTCGCCCAGATGTCGAAGCGTTGAATGCCGCGCAACGCGCGTTCCCAATCGGGGAAGTACGTTCGCACCAGCTTCTGACGCAGGGCGCCGCGGTAAACGGTCACCAGATACAGCGCCAGGGCGATCGAGAGCGGAATATATGGCGACAGGGTGCCGGCAAACAGGCTCCAAGCCAGCACGCCGAGATTGCCCAGCCAAATGAGGTTGGTGAACGTGGCCGCCAACAACGAGAAGAGCCACCAGTTGAACGTGTAGAGCCGCGTCAGGAGATACTGGCGGCGGATGAACGACATCGCTTGGACCAGCGATCCGTCCAGCGGCGAGGCGACCATGCCGGCCGGCTCGAAGCGGACCTCGCGCCGCGATTCTCGCATCAATCGGCTGGCGATGAAATCGTCGCTCAACGTGCCTTTCCAAGCGTCGTGCAGGCCGATGGCGTCGAAGACGTCGCGCCGCAGCGCCACGAGCCGCCCCACACCAGGTAATGACTGCTGCGGGTCAGCAGCGACACCAGGTCGCAGTTCATGCTGTACACCAGGCCATTGGCCAGCGTGGCCTGACTGGGCGTGAACCAGCGGTAGCCGGTTACGGCCCCCAGGCCCGGTTCGTCCAACCGCGAAACGAGCACTCGCAGCCACTCGGGCCGGGGCCGAGCGTCGGAATCGGCGAACGCCAGATACTTGATCCGCGCGGAAAGGTGCTCTGTGGCCACGCGGAGATTGTGGACTTTCTGCCCGCTGTCGGAAGCCCGCCCTGCCACGACCACGCGCGACGGCACGGCCGGATGATCGGCCATGGCGCGGCGAATGGCCGGATAGGCCGGATCATCGGCGCTCTCGACGATAAAGGTGACTTCATAGTCGTCGTAATCCTGCCGCAACAGCGCGCGGAGATTGCCCTCGAGCTCGAGATCAAGGCCTTTGCAGGGCGCGAACAAGGCCACCCGGCCGGTCGGCCGGTAGCGTTCCAGGCGGCGCATGCAGCTTCGCACGTAGCGACAGTGCTCCCAATTCTGGAGCGCCAGCAGCAGCGCGTGGACGATTACCACGGCCGCCAGGATCAGATAGACGGTGAGCCCGTACGCACCCATGCGTTTACTCGCATCTCGCGCCCCACTGGACTGGCCGCTTCGCCTGCCGCATAGCGCAGAGCACTCCCTCGTCGTCGGGATTGCGACCAGCGAGGGGAAAGATACCGGTTCCGCGGGAATGGATCAAGGTCAATGGCGCTGGGGTACTGGGTAAGTTGGCCGGAGATTTCCGCCGCCGCAACTGAGCTTGACCCGCCGGTGTTCGTCCCGCACAATTCAGCAGCATGTATGTCCTCACCCGTTACGTAGTCTGGGAGGTGCTGAAGTTCTTCGTGGCGGCGCTGGTGGTCTTGACGCTGTTCGTGACCCTCGGGTTCGGCGTCAGGGAGGGGCTCCAGTGGGGGGCACCGCCGGTGGTCCTGCTGCGAATCATGCCCTATCTGATCCCCGAGATGTTGGGCATCACCATTCCCGTGGCGATGCTGTACGCGGTGAGCAGCGTTTTCGGTCGGATGACGGGCTACAACGAGATCGTCGCCCTGAAGTCGCTGGGCATTAGCCCGATGGCGGTCGTCTGGCCGGCTTTGGTGTTGGCCTCGTTTCTCAGCCTGGTCACGGTTTGCATGTACGAGATCGCGGCCACCTTCTGCCGGCACAACCGGGAGCAGGTGTTGTTCGATTCGATCGAGCAGATCGCCTACAGCGTGTTGCGGAGTTCGCACTCGCTGGGCGACGAGCGTTACCCGTTTTCCGCCACGGTGAGCGGCGTCGAGGGTCGAAAACTCATTAAGCCGACGATCACCATCCGCGGGCCATCACCCGTTACGTTGACCGCGGCCGAGGCCGAACTTGAGACCGATCTGCCGCACCGAACCCTGTGGATCATCTATACCGATAGCTTTCTGGACTTTGCCGGCCTCCGCTCGTTCGACTCCACCACGCAGCGTTACCCGGTGCCGCTTCCCTTGCTGCCGCCGCCGCGCTACCGCCGCGACTACGTCGCCATGAGAGACATCCCCGATCGGATCGCGGAGCTCCAAATGGGCGTGCGGGGACTGGAAGATTTGCGCGAGGCAAACAAGAAGCTCGGCTTGCCCGAATCGGCCGAGGATAACGATAGAATTGCTGATTATCGAAAAGAGGTTTTCCAGCTGAAAACGGAGCCGTTTCGACGCTGGGCGAACGGATTTTCCTGTTTGTGCTTTGCGATGATCGGCACGCCGGTAGCCATGCTTCGGCGCCACGCCGACGCGTTGACAAACTTCTTCGTTTGCTTCCTGCCGATCCTGGTGGTGTACTATCCGCTGATGATGTTCGGCGAGGACCTTTCCACGAGTGGGCAGTTGCCGCCGATCTCGTTCTGGATGGCTAACGTAGCGCTGCTGATTCCGGCGATCCTCCTTATGCGGCGGATCATCCAGCACTAGCTCACTCGATCCAGCCGCCGCCGAGCACGCAGTCGCCCTGGTAGCAGACGGCGGCCTGGCCCGGGGCGATGCCGTAGCACGGCTCGTCGAAAGCGACGCGAAACCGGTCGCCCGGCAGCCGCTCCAACGTGGCATCGACCGGGCGGCTGCGGTAGCGAATCTTCACTTGGACGCGAACGCCGGACTCGGGATTTGGGGGGCCCAACAGCCAGTTGGCCTCCGCCGCCGTCAACTCGCCACGGGCGAGATCCGCCTGGCTGCCGATCACGACCCGACGCGACGCGGCCTCGATCCGCACCACGTATCGCCGCTGGCCAAACGCCAGTCGCAGGCCCTTTCGCTGGCCGACGGTGTATCGCTCGAAGCCGGCATGACGACCCACGACCGTGCCGTCGGTGGTGACGATTTCGCCCGACGTGTCAACCGAGCCGCGACGCTCTCGGACAAACCGCGCGTAATCCTGGTCGGGCACGAAGCAAATTTCCTGGCTGTCGCGCTTCGCCGCCACTTGCAATCCCAATTGCCCGGCGATGCGGCGAATCTCTTCCTTGCGATAATCGCCCAGCGGAAACATCAGTCGCGGGAACAATCCCTTCGGGATGCCGAACAGAACGTAGGATTGATCTTTCGCCTCATCGCGGCCGCGCCACAGGGCTCGCTGCCCGCCTTCCCCCTCCGCCAGCCGGGCGTAATGGCCCGTGGCCACAAACTCCGCTCCCACGCCGTCGGCGTATTCCAGCAGCTTGCCGAACTTCAGCCGCGTGTTACAGACGATGCATGGGTTGGGCGTGCGGCCGGCCGTGTATTGGGCCACGAAATACTCGACGATCCGCGCGAACTCCTGCTCGAAGTTCACCGCGTAGAACGGGATGCCGAGCATGTCGGCCACGCGGCGGGCGTCGGCCGCGTCGGCAGCCGTGCAGCAGCCCTGCTTGCGGGGCGTCGGCCCGGGCGCCGCGCACGCGGTCTCGGCCTGTTGTCCATGCCGCATGAACAGGCCGATCACTTCGTGCCCCTGCTGACGCAGCAGCCAGGCAGCGACGCTGCTATCGACCCCGCCAGACATCGCCAACACAACCCGCGCCATAATGGCTCATACGCTAACGGACGGAAACTTCGAAAGGGCAATCAAGTATTAGACCGCTGCGGCCCCGTGGGTGGCAAGGGGCAACAAGTAGCGGCAGAAAGCGGCGGGACGCCGCTTCTACGGCCCCGTTTTTCGCCTTTCCACGCCTCTCGGGGGCCAATATAATGCCATATCTGGATACGCATTTCCTCCCAAGGACCAGGTAATGGAACGCGAGCTAATCGATCGGGCCGAGGCCATTCAGCGCCGGATTCTCCAACTTCGGGACTCCCTTTGACCACGAGGGCAAGCGAAAGCAGACCGAGGCGATCGAGCGGCAGATGGCCGCGTCCGACTTCTGGAACAACCAGGAAAAGGCCCAGGCGGTGGTCGCCGAACTGAAGGGTCTGAAGGCCGTGCTGAAGCCTTTGGACGAGGCGATCAAGGGGGCCGCCGATCTGGCGGCGCTGGTGGAGATGGCCGTCGAAGACGACGAGTTGGCGGCCGAAGTGCCCGGCGCCCTGGCGCCGTTCGAGCGCACCGTCGAGGAGTTGGAAACCAAGGCGCTTCTGAGCGGGCCGTTGGATGCCAACGCCGCGCTGTTGACCATCAACGCCCGCGACGGCGGAACGGACGCCAACGATTGGGCCGAAATGCTCTTGCGGATGTATTTGAACTGGGCGAAGGATCACCAATATGACACGGAGATCCTCGACCGCCAGGACAACGAAGAGGCCGGCATCAACAGCGCCACGATCGCCGTGCGCGGGCCGATGGCCTACGGCTTTCTGAAGGGCGAGAGCGGCATCCACCGGCTGGTGCGCATCAGCCCCTTCAATGCCGAAGGCAAGCGGCAGACCAGTTTCGCCGCCATCGACGTCGCGCCCGAGGTCTCGGAGCAGACCGCCATCGAAATTCGTGACGACGACGTCGAAGAGCAAGTGTTCCGCGCCAGCGGTCCCGGCGGCCAGCACGTCAACAAGACCTCCAGCGCAGTCCGCCTGATCCATAAGCCGACGGGCATTGCCGTGGCGTGCCAAAGCGAGCGGAGCCAGCACAAGAATCGGGCCACCGCGCTGAAGATGCTCCGTGCCCGGCTGGCCCGCATCGAGGAGGAGAAACGCGAGGCCGAACAGGCAGCCAAGTACAACCAGATGCCCAAGGTCGGCTTCGGCTCGCAAATCCGCAGCTATTTCCTCCATCCCGATCAGCGCGTCAAGGATTCTCGAACGGGATATACCGAGACCAACTTCCACAACGTTCTCGACGGCCACATTCAAGAGTTCCTCGACGCCTATCTGCGGCATCGGGCGGGCAAGAAATAAGGGGATTGCCCCTGCGACGGGAAAGTGGTACATTGCCCTGTCAAGGTCTCCGCTGGCGAGCATTTACGCTATTGTGATCGGTCTTGGGACTTGATTAGGACTTCGGCCTTTGGACTTTGGTCTTCGGATTCCAAGTCCCAAGACCGAAGGCTGAAGTCCTTGGTGGTCAATCGTTCGTGTCTTGCTTATCCTGTAACGTCGTTATGTCGCCTGAACAGCGCGAACGTCTGAACGTGCAATTCGCCGGCCAGCGGGTGGTGGTCGACGCCCGGCGACCCGAATTGGCGCGACTGGCCAATATGCCCGGGCGCGTGATCGCGATCAACTGCAACGGCCGGGCGCTGGTGCAGTTCGAGGGGCCTGCCACCGGCTGGCACAACATCGATCCCGAGTTCCTCAAACCGGAGCCATCGCCATGAACATGGACAATCTCGACGAGGGAACATTGAACCAGGCGGCGCCACTGCCGGTGCCGCCGAGGCGCGGCTGGTGGTCGCGGAACTGGAAGTGGTTCGTGCCGACCCTATTGCTGCTGTTCGTGATATTGTGTTGCGGCTGCCCGGTCGGCTTCGGTTTCTGGTTCTACAGCCGTGTTTACGAAGTGCCCCCGTTGCAGCAGGCCATGCAGCAGATTCAGTCCAACGAGGAACTGGCGCAAGACCTTGGCCAGCCGATCAAGCCGGTCTATTTTCCCCCGCCTACGTTCCAGGGCAGCGAACGCGAGATTGAGGTGCGATGGTTCATTCGCGGGCCGAAGGGCCAGGCGACCGCGCACATCAAGGCGCGGCCCGGCGGCGGAGGCTTCGAGACGGTAATGCTGGAGGTCACGCTGGCCGACGGCAAGAAGGTATCGATCGCCGAACATGGCGGCAACGAAGCGCCGACGTTCGAGGCGCCGAAGCCCGGCGAAAAGAAGACCGAGGAAAACGCCCCGCCCCCGGAGATCAATATGCAACCGCCCGCGGGAAAATAGAACTTCGTGCGCGATGTTGCGGCCAGCGCAGCTTACTTCTTACTTCCGGTGGGCATCACAACTTCACTTCACTTCCAGCATCCGCTCCAGCGCCTTGACTGCCCAGCGGGCCGTTTCCGCCTCGACCTCGACCACGTTGACCGGCGTGCCGGCCGCCAGGTTCTCCAGCGCCCAGCAAAGATGGGCCAGGTCGATGCGGTACATCGTCGCGCACATGCACACCACCGGCGAGAGGAAATGAATCTCTTGCTCGGGATGCTGGTGCTTCAGGCGGTTCACCAGGTGCAGTTCCGTGCCGATGGCCCATTTCGTGCCGGGCGGGGCCTCGTCCACCGCGCGAATGATCCGCCCGGTCGAGCCCACAATGTCGGCCTGATCGACCACTTGCATCATGCACTCCGGGTGGACGAGAATCTTGATGCCCGGATATTTCGCCCGAAACTGGGCGACGTGCTGCGGCAGGAACATCTGGTGGACGCTGCAATGTCCGCGCCACAAGATCACGCGGCTCCGGCGGATGGCCTCCGGCGAGTTGCCGCCGAGCTGCTCTTGATGCGGGTCCCACAGCGGCATTTGCTCCAGCGGGACGCCCATGGCGCGAGCCGTGTTCCGGCCCAGATGTTGATCGGGGAAGAACAACACGCGGCCTCGGCGCTGAAACGCCCAATCCAGCACGGCCCGGGCGTTGGCCGACGTGCAAACGATTCCGCCATGCCGGCCGCAAAACGCCTTCAGCGCGGCGGTCGAATTGACGTACGTGATCGGCGTCACGTCGTCTGCGCCGATCACCTCGGCCAGTTCCTGCCAGCAATCCTCGACTTGCTCGCTGTCGGCCATGTCGGCCAACGAGCAGCCGGCCGCCATGTCGGGCAGAACGACGGTGACGCGCCGGCCGCCGCGCCGCGCAATCGCCTCCGGCCGGTTGGCCAGGACGTCGGCCGTCTCGGCCATGAAATGGACGCCGCAGAAGGCAATCACGCGGCATTTTTCGTGCGAAGAAGCCGACTCGGCCAACCGGTAGCTGTCGCCGCGGAGGTCCGACAGCGCGATCACCTCGTCCTGCTGGTAGTGATGGCCGAGAATCAGCAGCCGCGAGCCCATTTCCGCCCGCACACGCTGGATGCGCTCGGTGAGCGCGTCGTTTTCCAGCAACTTATAGGGGGCCAGTTCAAAGGTGGGAGCGGCGCAGGACGCGGTGACATGCGAAAACCTCTCCATGAATTATACCGCGTCACAAAGTCGCGATCGGCGGTTGCGGTGCGGGCGTCTGGCCTGCATCGCCGGCGGCAGGCGGGACACCTGCACCACAATGCGCGAAGTTTACCACTTCAAGCCGAAGCGGTCGCCGGTCGAGCGGCTCAGCCCGCCCAACAGCGGCCCGGCGGGCTTATTGCTCTTCTTCGACGCCTTGGACGACGCCGCCTCGCCGGCCGCTTCCTCTTTCTTCGCGGGCTCGGGCGGGGCCGCCAGGGCCTTCATCGACAGGCTGATCCGCTGCGCCTCGGCATCGACCGAAAGGACCAGCACTTCGACCTGATCGCCTTCGTGCACCACGTCGGCCGCCCGCCAGATGCGCTTGTGCGACAGTTCGGAAATGTGGATCAGCCCCTCGACGCCCGGCTCCAACTCGACGAATGCCCCAAAGTCCATCAGCTTCGTGACCGTTCCGCGCACCATCGCCTTGGGCGGAAACTTCTGCGCGGCGGCGGTCCAGGGGCTCTCCATCAGGTCGCGATAGCCGAGGCTGATCTTGCCCGTGGTCGGATCGACCTTCTCGACCCGCACCTTGATCGTTTGCCCTTCCTGGAGCACGTCGCTGGGATGCTTGACGCGGCCCCAAGCCAATTGGCTGATGTGCAGCAGGCCATCGACGCCGCCGATGTCGACGAAGGCCCCGAAATCCATGAGCTTTCGCACCACGCCCTCGTGAATTTGGCCCGCTTTGAGAGAAGCGAGCATCTGTTGGCGGGCTTGCTCCCGCTCGCGTTCCAGCACGGCCCGGCGGCTGAGCACCAGGTTTCGCCGATCGGGATCGGCCTCGGTGATCACGCAAGTCAGCCGCTGGTCGACGAATTGGGCGAGGTCTTCCACGCGATATAAGGCGATCTGGCTGACGGGGATGAAGCCGCGGATGTGGTTGACTTCGCATTCCAGTCCGCCCGTGTTGTGGCCGGTGACGCGGACCTCGACGGTCGCGCCCTCGACCAGGTCGGACCAGTCGTCGACCTGCACAGCCTTGTTCGGCAGCGACAAGTCGTACATCCCGTCTTCGGGATTGAACCGCTGCACGACCACTTGCACCGTGGCGCCGGGCCGCGGCGGAACATCGAATTGCCGCAGCGAAACGATGCCTTGCTGGCGGCCGCCGAACTCGACGAACACGTCGTCGCGGCGGATTGCCACCACACGGCCGCTCTGAAGCGAGTCGGGCTCCAAGGCCGGCTGATCGGCCTGCGATCCGCCGCCCATCAGCTCGTCCATCGAAGCGTCGCCCATCGCCCGATTCAACTCGTCCTCCAGATCGGCCGGCAGCCGATCGCGAATGTTCGGCGGGGGCAGCGGCGCCGCGGCCAGGGACGAGGGGCCGGCAGTGGGGAGAAGATCGTCGAGTTCCGGGAGTTGTTCCAACGGTTCGGCCAGCGCGAAGGACGCAAAGCGGAGGGCGGACGAAGAATCTTCCGGCTCTTGCGGGCGCCGCTCGCTGCATTGGAAGTCGCTTCAACTTGCGGCGCCGTCGGCACGTCGGGGGACGGAACAGATCGCTCGCCGCCGGGGCGCTGTTCTGCCGCCGTTCGCCGTTCGCCTGCCGCCTTTTCCTCGCCCTCTTCCGCCTGCGGTTGACCGACTTGCACTCGGCGTCTTCCGGGGCGTTTTCTCGGTTTATTCGCCGGCTCATCGACGGGCTGCCAATCGCGGCGTTGGCGGGCGCGATAGGCGGCCGGGTCACGCTGTGAGCCGATCAAAATTCGGCGGCGGGACGCATCGCCGCCCGATGCGGCCGGGTCGCCGCCGGCCTGTTCGGCCGGCACAGCGGCCGGCGAAGCGGCAGGCTGGGCAGCCTCGGCAGGCGGCGAAGAAGTGGTGCTGGGTCGGTTTTCAGCCGCACCCGATAGGGGCTCGGCCGGGTTATTCGGATCGCTTGGATCGGTGGCAGACAACGCGTATCCCCTTCGATACCACTGGAGGAACTACACCCTCGAATCATAGCATTCTAACCGATTGTCCCTAACAAGTTCAACGGCCGAAAAACGGCAAAATCGGGGAATATCGTCCATAGACAACTCGGGCGACGGGCCGCTAACTACTTCCAGGCAATGGCCAAGGTGGCCGCGGGCGGAGACCATCGGCCAATTGCGTAGGTTCACGCCAACGTCACTTTCGATTCTCCGCGGTTTCATTTAGAATAATACGATGGCAACGTGCCACGGCGCGCGACGTATGGATCTGCCGTCGTCGGGAAGGGAGAACCCCCTCGGAGGTTGTCATGACAGCAAAGGAACTTGAAAAACGTGTCGCCGTACTCGAGGCTAAGGTGGACGACCTGAACCGAAAAGTCGAAGGAGTCGAGTCCTCCTCGCCTTGGTGGGAACGCATCGCAGGGACATTCCAGGACGATCCGGTGTACGCCAAGGCAATGAAGCTGGGCAGGGCGTATCGGCGGGCGCTGCAAGCCACGTAGGTCGCCCAAACGGACGTAATCGATGTGATGTTGGTTCTCGATACGGATCACATGAGCCTGCTGGAATGGGGAGCCGCAGACTCTGCCGCGTTGCGCGAGCGAATTGCCGACATTCCGCCGGATCAAGCCGCCACGACGATCATCAGCTACGAGGAACAGATGCGCGGCTGGATGGCATATATCGCTCGCGCAAAGTCGCTGACGCAGCAAATCGAAGCTTATCGGCGGCTGCGGCGGCACTTGGAGAACTACCGGCAAATCCCGGTACTGGATTTTGACGAAGGCGCGGCAGTGCAATTCGAGCAATTGCAGCGCGCCCGCATCCGAATTGGCACGATGGACCTGAAGGTTGCCGCGATCGTCTTATCGCGCGGCGCGACGCTTCTTTCCCGCAACGTGGGCGACTTCGCCAAGGTTCCAGGGCTTAAGATCGAGGATTGGAGCACTTCTCCCTAACGTGCCGCTTTTCAGCACCAGGCATAGGAGGCGCCACCGCCGACCGCAGGGTTATTGGGGAAGAAAATCCTGCACTACGGTCCATTCCAGGATTTGCCGGCTGTCGGGCTCAAAGACGCGAATCTTCACCTGGATGCCCCGCAGAGGAACGGGGTACGGCGGGGCGGTCTCGTTCTCCCCGACGCCTGGATCGCCATTGAAGACGATCTGGTCAACAACTCCTGTTCCGAGATCGTCAAAGCCGTTTGTCGTGCGCCCGCGAGCGGATCAGCCGCAGACGTTCCTACGGTCTCGTAATGAAAGGAGTACGTGTCGTAGACTCGGGCGGTCGTGAGACCGACGGCGCCGTTGAAGTCGGCGTTCAAGTGCGACTTCGGGTGCCCCCAATGACCCAGACCGTTCGCATAAGCCGCAGCATAGGCGACGTTGTTGTAGCCCAAGTCAACATAGCCGCCCGTTACGCCCGTCAGGGGATCGACGTAGGTTGGATCCCAGGCTTTCACGTCGAAACCGATGACATTGGTCAGGATCACGTCGTCCGCGATACGCGATCCGCCACTGCCGGAGCCAACCAAAGCGTCGTCCGCAAGCCGCACCGGCGTGGCGCCTAACGTCGTGCTGTTTGACCACAGGTTGACGCCCGTCGTCAAGGGAGGGATGGTTCCAGGCGGAGCCGCCGTGGCCAGGCTCCATCCGGACGCAGAGCATTCGTGCAAGGTGGGCAGTGTGGGCATCAAGAGTGTCGAGCCACCTGTTGCTGCTCAACGACCAATTCCACGCCGAAATGCTGTACGGAAATGGGGGTACGTGAGCGTATCGGCATTCCCGCCTGGTGAGGTCACCCAACGTGTTTGGCACGACGACGCCACCCTGGACACGCGCCGAGACGTCGTAGTTTGCGTAATAGCCCGCTGCCGGCGGGCTCGGCAGACTCACGCCAGGCAAGACCAGCAATTGGCGGCGATAAAGCGTTCGGCCGCGGACAAACCATGCGACCTCGGCAACATTGGAGGTAACCGTCGTGGCGTTGAATCGTCCCACGAACGGCAGGCCGTTGCTGCGGGTGGTGAACATCAGGATGTCGAAATCGCCGACCGTTGAGTCTGGCAGGCTACTGTTGTTGGCGTTGATCGCAACCGCGCTAGGCAACGTCATCGCCGTTGCGCCACCCCCGACATCGGCGCAGTCGTTCCGATTGGCGCTTTGATGTACTCGAAGTAGCCCTCGTTGTTTTCCGGCCGGCGGGGCGGGTTCATCGTCACGGTCACGCCGGCCAGGTCCTGCTGCAATCTCGTCGCCACCAACCGCAGCCGATCCGACAGTTCCAGCATCGCCCGCGAGTCGGTGATGCTTTGGCCCACGTCGCCGAACATCTGCACGACCGCGGCCAGCAGCAGCAACGAAAGCGTGGTGGCGACCAGAATTTCCACCAGCGTGTAGCCGGACCGGACAACAGGGGACCGGAAAAAGGGGACTGTCCCCTTTCGTACGCGGGGACTGTCCCCTTTTTGCCCGTGCCGCGCGCACAGCGCCAGGCAGCGCGACCGTGATGGGACGGGCCGTTTCATGGGAGTTCTTCCTCTCACCCTAGCTCCGCCCTCTCCCAGTGAAAGAGGGGGCCGATACAGCTTGCCCTCGAACGGCTGGCCCGTTGCCTTCTCTACACTATATTCGACTTCAGGACGTCGGAAAAGTCAACCGGATTTACGGGTTGCGTTCCTGCGATTGCATCGGTGCGCAGCGCACTACCGATGCCGCGGAGCGGCAAGACGTGACTGGTGTAATCGGTTTTCATCCTACCCAGCCAAATGGCCATGTGCTAAAATCGTGATGTCCAGCGTGGGGCACACGTGTGCCGGCGATGCCGGATTACCGCCAACTCTGGCAATCCCCCGGTCCGGTCTGATGAGCGACTCAAGAGCCATGTCCGAAAGCCCCAAGACGCTGATCACCGTGGCTACGTACAACGAGATGGAGAATCTGCCTCGCTTGATCGAGGAAGTTTTCCGCGTCGTGCCCGGGGCAGACGTGTTGGTGATCGACGACAACTCGCCCGACGGCACCGGCCGCTGGTGCGACCAACAGCGGGCCAAGAATCCGCACATTCTCTGCATCCATCGGCCGGGAAAACTCGGCCTGGGCACCGCCACGATGGCCGCCATGAAACACGCCATCCAGAACGGCTACCAGTTCGTGCTCAACATGGACGCCGATTTCAGCCATTCTCCCCAATATGTGCCGGCCCTGCTGGCCGGAATGGACCCGCCCGGCGAACCGCCGGCCGACGTGACGATCGGCTCGCGCTACGTGCCGGGCGGAGGCGTCGAGGGCTGGCCGCTGAAGCGCCGGCTGATGAGCCGCGCCGTAAACCTTTACTCCCGCTGGCTGCTGGGACTCCGGCCGAAAGATTGCAGCGGGGCATTCCGCTGCTACCGCACCGAGCTATTGGCCAAACTCGATTTCGACGACATCCGCAGCCGCGGCTACTCGTTTCAAGAAGAAATCCTCTGGCGACTGCAGCGCCTCGGCGCGCGGTTCCGCGAAACACCCATCGTTTTCGTCGAGCGCCAGCACGGCGTCTCGAAAATTGACTCGGGCGAAGCGATGGCCGCGCTGCGGATCATTTTCGCTCTGGGGGTGCGGAGCATTCTGCGGCGTTAACGCGACGCCGCGACCGAGGATCGCATGCACCACACGCAGACTTTCCGCGTTTGCTACAGCGAAATCGACGCGATGGGCACCTATTATAATTCCCGGGCCTTGGAGTGGTTCGAGCGCGGCCGAACCGAGCTGTGCCGCGCCACGGGAACGCCCTATAGCCAGTGGGAGCAGCGCGGCGTTATGCTGCCGGTGACGGAAGCCCACGTGGAGTTTCTCGGCAAGGCCGCCTACGACGATCTTCTGAAGATGACCACCACGGCCGCCATGGCGGGACGGGCGCGGCTCCGTTTCGACGTGGCGATCGAACAGGCCGACGGCGGTCGACCGGTCTGCCGCGGCTACACGGTCCACGCCGTTATCGATACCAACGGCAAACCGATTCGGCCGCCGCAGTGGGTCCTGGATCTGCTCGGCGAGCGCTGAACCTTTCGCCGGAACCACTCTATCGTGGGGTCTCGGGCCTGTCGCCGCCGCCGATTGCCACGCCAATTCCTGGCAAAGTTGACATTCTGCCGGGGGATCGCTAGTCTAGGTAAATGTAGGAGTTGGTGCTGGTTTTGCCTGTCGACAAAGCGACACGGCGCGCTCGGTTGGTCTTCTCTGCCGAGTGCGATCGGCACGGTATTTGCCGGGACGCCCCTCGGAGCCGGTCATGGCCGCCAAACGCAAGAGCGACTATACAGAGATCCTTATCCGCCGCGGCGCCATCAGCCCCGAGCAATTGGCCGAAGCCCAGCAGATGGCGACCGAGCAGTCAATCAAGCTCGCCGACGCCATCACCAAACTGGGCTACGCCACCGGCGAAGACGTGATGCGGGCGATGGCCGAGCAACACGACCTCGACTACGTCAACCTAAGCGAAATCGTCATTCCTCCCTCGGTTGTCGAATTAGTGCCGGAGTCGGTCGCGCGGGAGAACGTCGCCATTCCCTTGTCGGAAAGCGACGGCAAGCTGACCATCGTGGTCAGCGACCCGATGGACTACGACACGTTCGACAAGCTCCGCTTCATCCTCAACCGCCAGATCGAGATCGCCCTGGCGCCGCGCGACGCGATCAACGAGGCAATCAACCGGCATTACGGGCAGACCGTCGGCGAAAGTGCCGACTCGATGCTCCAGGAATTCACCGATACGGCGATCGACTTCACCGAGACGCTGGAAGAAGGGGAAACGGGTGATGACGAGATCGACGAAGCCAGCGCGCCGATCGTGCGCCTGGTGCAGTTGATCATTACCGAGGCGGTGCAACTGCGGGCCTCCGACATCCACATCGAGCCGTTCGAGGATCGCATTCGCATCCGCTACCGGATTGACGGCGTCCTGGTAGAGCGCGACAGCCCCCCGAAACGGTTGCTCGGCGCCGTCCTTTCCCGCGTGAAGATTCTTTCCCGCCTGGACATCGCCGAGCGCCGGCGCACCCAGGACGGCCGGATCAAGGTCACGGTTGGGGAGAAGGAACTGGACCTTCGCGTCAGCGTGATTCCCACCAATCACGGGCAATCGGTCGTGATGCGGATTTTGGACAAAGAGAGCATCAAAGTCGGACTTCGCCAGTTGGGCTTCTCCGAGGCGGATTTCCAGAAAGTCAGGGGGCTGATCCAACGCCCCAACGGCATCATCCTGGTGACCGGCCCGACGGGATCGGGCAAAACGACCTCTCTCTACGCCGCGCTGAACGAGCTGAACACGCCCGATCGGAAGATCATTACGGCCGAGGACCCTGTAGAATACTACTTACAGGGGGTGAATCAAGTTGAAATCAAGCACGACATAGGATTAGATTTTGCGCGGGTGATTCGGGCGATGTTGCGTCAGGCGCCGAACGTGATTCTAGTGGGAGAGATGCGCGATCTAGAAACCGCACAGATGGGCATACAAGCATCTTTGACTGGACACCTGGTTTTCAGTACGCTACATACGAACGATGCGCCCAGCGCTGTTACACGATTAATCGATATGGGTGTTCCGGCATATCTCGTCTCCAGTGCCATCGTGGCCATCATGGCCCAACGCCTGGTGCGGGTCGTCTGCCAAAAATGCAAACAACCATATACCCCGAACGAGTCGGTTCTCGAGGCCGCCGGTGTCACTGCCGAGATGCGGTCCGGCGCCACCTTTCTCCGTGGCCGCGGCTGCGCCAATTGTTCAGGCAGCGGGTTCCGCGGAAGGCTCGGCATTTTCGAACTGATGCTGATGACGCCCAAGATTCGGGAATTGACGTTCGATTCGTCCCCTACCGAAGTGATACGTCGTCAGGCGCTCTCCGAGGGGATGAAGACACTGTACTGGGACGGCATCGACAAAGTGCTGCGCGGCGTCACGACCTTGGAGGAAGTGCTCGAAACGGCGAAACGGGAGGAATCGGACTGACGGCCAATTGCGATCGGTGCCAGCGGACGCCGACGGTCGCTGTGACGAAAGGCGACGCTCGACGTCGGGCGGCCGGCGGGCTTGCGCAGCACAATTAGGTGGCCGCTTTCTCGGCGGCCGGGAATAATAAGAGCGCGGATCGGGAGTTCGGGGGGGCCAGACCAGGGAACAGGTCTGCGGGCCGGAACGTCAGGTTCGCGGGTTTCGGACGGGGAACAGGCAATTCATGGCGACCAACATTCTCATCGACAAGCTGCTCCAGACGGTCGTCAACCGCAAGGCGAGCGATCTTCATCTTACGGTGGGGCAGCCGCCCGTGCTTCGCATCGACGGCCATTTGATCCGGATTGAGACCAAGACCCTGGAGCCGGACGATACGGTGGCGTTGATGAAGAGCATCACGCCGGAACGGTGCCAGCAGGAGTTGCAGGAGGTGGGGGGGGCCGACTTCGGCATGGCCTTTGGCGACATGGCCCGCTTCCGCTGCTCGGTCTTCAAGCAGCGCGGTTACGTGGCCATGGTGCTGCGGCAGATTCCGATGAAGTTGATGAACTTCAAGGATCTCGGCACGCCGCCGGCGTTGGTCGACCTGTGCCGCCGGCCGCGGGGACTGGTGCTGGTGACCGGGCCGACGGGGTCGGGCAAAACCACCACGCTGGCAGCGATGATCGACTACATCAACGACAACTACGATCACCACATCATTACCATTGAAGACCCGATCGAGTTCTACCACCCGCACAAGAAATCGACCATCAATCAGCGCGAGCTCGGCGTGGACGTGCCCACGTTTGCCGAGGCGATTCGCCGCGGACTGCGGCAAGACCCCGACGTGATCCTGGTCGGTGAAATGCGCGACTTGGAGACGATCGAAGCCGCGATCACCGCGGCCGAGACCGGGCACATCGTGTTCGGCACGCTGCACACCACCGGAGCCCAGGGCACGATCAACCGCATCATCGACGTCTTTCCGACCAGTCAGCAGGAGCAGATCAGGACGCAGTTGTCCACGTCGGTGATCGGGATCTTGCGCAGGCCTTATTGCCGAGGATCGGCGGCGGCCGCGTGGCGGCTTACGAGATGCTGGTCGTCACTCCCGCGATTGCCAACCTGATCCGCGAGAACAAGACGTTCCGCATCACCTCCGCGATCCAGACGGGCCACCGCTTGGGCATGCAGTTGCTCGACGACCACATGTTTCAGTTGTGGAAGGACGGCATTGTGGAGAAAAAAGAGATTCTTTTGAGGGCCAATTCGGTGGACGAAATGGCCACCAAGATCACCCGCGCCGAGCGCGGGCTGTTTGACGACGAGGAAGACGGCCGCGGCCGGTCGGGAGGGGAGTAACGATGCCCATACGGCGGATCGGTCAGATCCTGGTGGACTTGGGTTTCCTCCGCGAAGAGCGGCTCGAGTTGTTGTTGCAAGAGCAGCAGCAACGCCCCGGCGAGTTGCTCGGGCAGATCGCCGTCAACATGGGGATGATCACCGACGATCAGTTGGCCCAGGCTTTGGCCGAGCAGATGGGCATGCAGGTGGTCAGCCTGTACGACACGGAAATCGCGCCGGACGTGCTGGCCCACATCACCGAGCCGATGGCCCAGCTTTATCGCGTGATTCCCCTGCACTTCGAAGACAACACGCTGACGATCGCGATGTGCGATCCGCAGAAGCTCTCGATCATCGACGAACTCCGCACCTTTCTGGGGTACGACATCAAGGCGACGGTCTGCACCGAGCGCGAGATGCTCAAGGCCCTGGAGCGGTATTACGGCAGCGGCGCCGAGAGCGTGGAGACGCTGATCGCCGACATCGAGCAAAACGCCGCCTTGAGCAATGCGGTGGCGGCCCTGGAGAAAAATACGAGCGTCGATCTCTCGAATCTCGAGGCCTTGGCCGACAGCGCACCGGTGCGGAAATTGCTCAACATGGTGCTGTTGATGGCCATCAAGGAGCACGCCAGCGACTTGCACTTCGAGCCCTTCGAGACGGAGTTCAAGATTCGCATTCGTTCCGACGGCGTGCTCTACGAGATGGTGCCTCCGCCGCGGCACCTGGCCTTTGCCATTACCACGCGCATCAAGGTCATGGCCGACCTGGACATCGCCGAGCGCCGCTTGCCGCAGGACGGCCGCATCCGACTGAGCGTCGGCGGTCATCCGGTCGATCTGCGGGTGGCCGTGTTGCCCACCATGTTCGGCGAAAGCGTGGTGATGCGAATCCTCGACCGGTCGGTCGTCATGCTCGACCTGGACGTCGTGGGCATGCCCCAAGACATCCTCCTGGCGTTCCGCGACGTGATCCGCAAGCCCAACGGCATCGTGCTGGTCACCGGGCCGACCGGTTGCGGCAAGACGACCACCCTCTATGGGGCGCTGAACGAGTTGAACAATATCGAGGACAAGCTGATCACCACCGAGGACCCGGTGGAGTACGACATCGACGGCATCGTGCAGATGCCGATCGATCCCTCCATCGGCAACACGTTCGCCCAATGTTTGCGGTCGATCTTGCGGCAAGACCCGGACAAGATCCTGGTGGGCGAAATCCGCGACCTGGAGACGGCGGAGATCGCCGTGCAGGCCTCGCTGACCGGACACATGGTGTTCAGCACGCTGCACACCAACGACGCGCCGACCACGGTGACGCGGTTGCGCGACATGGGCGTGCCGCCATTCTTGATCACCGCCACGCTGGAGGCCGTGTTGGCCCAGCGGCTGGTGCGGAAGATTTGCAAAGACTGTCGCGAGCCGACGACCCCCAGCACCGACACGCTGGCCCAGTTGGACCTCACCCCGGACGACGTGCTCGGCAAGACGTTCTATCACGGCCGGGGCTGCGCGGCGTGCAACAACACGGGGTTCCGGGGGCGAACCGGTTTGTTCGAGTTCATGCCCATCAGCGACCAGCTCCGCGACCTGATCAACCATGGGGCGTCGGGCGAGCACCTCCGCAACGCGGCCTTGCAGACGGGCATGATTCCCTTGCGGCAGTCCGGTTTGGAAAAAGTTTTCGGCGGCGTTACCACGATCGAGGAAGTCATTCGGGAAACGATTGCCGAGCCGTAGAGTCGGCCCGGCATGGTCTTGGGAGCATCGTAGCGGGAGAGGTGACGTTCGATCGCACAGGCGGCCGCCCGCGGGGCGGCCGGGGTTCCCGTTGCCGCCGCGCTCGCGCGGCGCCGGTTGAGGAGCGGAGCTATGCCAACCTATCAATACGAGGCAATGGACCAGACCGGCCAGGAAATCAAGGACGTTCTTGAGGCGGCCAGTCAGGACGAAGCGCAAGCCACCATCAAGCAGATGGGCTTGTTCGTCACGAAGATTTCGGTCAAGAAGGCGCGAAAGGCGGCGGGCGAGAAAAAGGCCGGCAGCCGCAAGACCTTCGCGCTGGGCGGGGTGAAGTCGAAGGCCCTGACCACCTTCACCCGCCAGCTTTCCATTTTGCAGGACGCCGGCCTGCCCATCTTGCGGAGTCTGAAAATTCTCGAGCAGCAGTCGCGGCCCGGGCGCTGAAGAACGCCCTGATCGACGTCTGCGACGAGATCGAGGCCGGGGCCACGCTCTCCGAGGCCATGGGCAAATCGCCCAAGGCCTTCGATCGGCTCTACGTCAACATGATCAAGGCCGGCGAGGCGGGCGGTGCCCTGGAAGTGATCCTCAAACGCCTGGCCGAGTTCTCCGAGCGATCGCAAGCCCTCAAACGCAAGGTCAAAGGCGCCTTGGTCTACCCGATCACGGTCGTCACCTTCGCCGTCGGCATCCTGGTCTTCATCATGTTGAAGATCGTGCCCGCCTTCCAGAAGATTTTCGCCGACTTCGGCACCGGCCTGCCGCCGATGACCCAGGTGCTGATCGAAACTTCCCATTTCGTCGCCGTCTATTGGTATTTGCTGCCGGCCATCCCCACGGCCATCTGGCTGTTCATCAAGCTGTTGCGGAAGTTCTCGGCCGGACGCATGGGCTGGGACCTGTTCCTGTTGAAGCTGCCGGTCTTCGGCCAGTTGGTCGAAAAGAACATCGTCGCCCGCACCACCCGCACGCTCGGCACCCTGGTGGCCAGCGGTGTGCCGATCCTCGAAGCCCTGCACATCACCAAGGAGACCTCGGGCAACGCGGTGTTCGAAAACCTCTACCAGAAGGTGTACGAGTCGATCCGCGAGGGCGAGTCGATCTCGGTGCCCCTGAAGGAGAACTCCGCCACGCATTTCCACCCCATGGCCCTGTTCTTCTGGCTGTTCTGCCCGCCCGTAATCGGCGCACTGCTGTATCTCACGAAGATGAACCAACGCATCGTCGACGACATGGTGGTCAACATGGTCGACGTGGGCGAAGAGACCGGCGAACTCGACACCATGCTCTACAAGGTGGCCGACACCTACGACGACGAAGTGGCCGTGATCACCGAAAGCTTGATGAGCCTCATGGAGCCGTTGCTGATCATCACCCTCGGCGGCATGGTCGGCTTTATCGTGATCGCTCTGTTTATGCCCTTGATCAGCCTCATTCAGAAGCTGTCGGGCGGAAAATAAGCGAGGGGCGCCGCCATGAAAGCGCGGGGATTAGTGATTAGGGGTTGGGGATTGGGGGACTGTCCCGATTTTCGCCTCAGCGAAAATGGGACTGCCCCCTTTGACGAGGCGAACCGTGCGCGGCGCACTCTCCCCTCTCCCTCCGGGAGAGGGGCAGGGGGTGAGGGCGATCGAGACCAGCGATTAGTGATTAGGGATTGGGGATCAGGGCGCGGGGACTGTCCCGATTTTCGCCTAAGCGAAAATGGGACTGTGCCCTTTGACCAGGCGAACCGTGCGCGGCGCACTCTCCCCTCTCCCTCCGGGAGAGGGGCAGGGGGTGAGGGCGATCGAGACCAGCGATTACGGGGATTAGGGGACTGTCCCGATTTTCGCGCCAGCGGGGACTGTCCCGATTTTCGCGCCAGCGGGGACTGTCCCGATTTTCGCCTTAGCGAAAATGGGACTGCCCCCTTTGACCAGGCGAACCGTGCGCGGCGCACTCTCCCCTCTCCCTCCGGGAGAGGGGCAGGGGGTGAGGGCGATCGAGACCAGCGATTAGTGATTAGGGATTGGGGATCAGGGCGCGGGGACTGTCCCGATTTTCGCCTAAGCGAAAATGGGTCTGTGCCCTTTGACGAGGCGAACCGTGCGCGGCGCACTCTCCCCTCTCCCCTCTCCTCTCTCCCCTCGTCACTGCCCACTAGTCGCGCCGCCTTCACGCTGGTGGAACTGCTGGTCACGATCACGATCATCGGCATTCTGGCGGGCATGACCCTCGGCGCGCTGCAAGTCTCGCGCGAGGCGGCCCGGGCCGCCCAAACCAAGTTGACACTCGCCAAGCTCAACAACATCATCATGGAGCGCTGGGAGTCGTACACGACCCGCCGCGTGCCGATCAATACCTCGGGCATGAACCTGAGCACGGCCGCAACGGCCCGGCTGAACGCACTCCGCGACCTGATGTGGCTCGAAATGCCAGACTTTATGTCTGGCGTAGCGGATACCGCATTGACGTTGGGCGGCAAGCAGACGTTCACATCCACAACCGCGCCCGCGCTGTGGAAAGCATACAACAAGATGGTCGATGCGAACCCGCCAAATGGTTCGGCAGAAAACGCAAAGTGCCTTTATATGATCGTGAGCGTTGGATCTCCAGAAGCGATGCAACAATTCGGCCCAAGCGAAATTGGTGTCGATCCCAGCGACCACTGGCCATACTTTATTGACGGATGGGGACACCCAATCATGTGGCTCCGTTGGGCGCCAGGGTTCAGCAATGGGCAGGGACTCTCACCAAACCCGTTCATAATCGTGAATCCACCGGTGGCCTCGCCCCCGCCATCCGACGTCCAGACGGGCAATCCGACAACAGACCACGACCCCTTTGACCCTTTCAGCGTTGACCCGTGGTCCGGTCCCGGTAGTCCCCCTCGCGATTTCCACCTCATACCGTTGATATATTCGATGGGCCCCGATGGGAAATCGGGGATTTCGATCGGTCCAAGTGAGGGGTATTTATACACCGGCGATCCGTACGCGACATACTATGACTCCGGCACAGGGAAGAACCTCTGGCTCGGAAGTCTCCTCGACGGCAGCGCGTTCGATAACATTACGAACCATCATATTGAGCAGCGGTAACATGGGACCCACCAAGCCGCACAATCTGGACACAAAAGGGGACAGTCCCCATTTGGACCAAGGATTGGGGATTAGGGATTGGGGATTAGGGCGCGGGGACTGTCCCGATTTTCGCCTCAGCGAAAATGGGACTGTCCCCTTTGCCTCCTCGCCACTAGCCACTCCCCCCTCGTCACTAGCCACTAGCCACTGGCCACTGGCCACTAGTCGTTCCGCCTTCACGCTGGTCGAGATGCTGGTCGTCGTCTCGATCGTCATGATTCTGATGGTGGCGGCGGTCGTCAAGATGCAACCGGGCATGGAATCGCGGCGGACCCGCGATGCCGCCCGGGCGTAAATGTGTACCTGAGCTCGGCCCGCAATCGGGCCATGGAAATTGGACGCCCTTGCGGCGTGATCCTACGCGTTTTCACGGTAAATGCGGGCGGATCGACAACAGCATGCACAATGACGGTCGATCAGTGCGAAGTGCCGCCGTGCTATTCCGGCGATACCCAGGACGCGGTTGTGCAGGTTGCGCTTCCCGCGACGGTAATCCTCACAATTAGCTTTGCAAACGGAACACAGACCGTGCGCTTCGCCGTGGGCGACACCATCACGTCCGTTGGCACCGTCCGCGATGTAAGCGACGGGGGTATTACGGGCAGCATCTCTATCATCTTGACTGGCACCGCGCCCCTACTGGGCACCGTTATCACGGATTCCACCAGCGGAAAGACGGCAACGGCGGTCGCGGTGTTTCCCAACGTGGCCCTGACGTTTCCCGCCTCATTCACACCAAGCCTTGTCTCCGGTGGCGATCTGATCCAGTTCGGTTGGCAGGGGCCGACCTACACAACGTTCCCTGGTCCGGCGGGGTGGAGTGCGAATGTGAGCTACTCCGTGGGCGACAGCGTGGCGTACGAGGGCCTCAACTACAAGTGCATCAAGGCCAACAGCAATACCAAACCCAACAGCAATACGACCTGCTGGAACACCGCGCCGAATGTCGCCCCGTCCGTAGCTTCGTACGATCCCACCGTCTGCCAAGCAGTGCCCTGGCCAACAGCGCCGTCGTTTTCGGCTGTGCCCTACCAGATTTTCCGCTCACCGGGGAAAGGAACGGCAGCGCCCCTCCAGCTCCCATCCGCGACGGTCGTGGACCTTGGCTGGTCGTCACTTGATTTCAGCACGACGATGTTCAGCACCTCCACGAGTGACGACGTGAAGATCCTTTTTGCTCCGAATGGGTCGGTTAGGACGTTGTACGTCAACAGCGTCCCGACCGGGGTCACCCAACCGATCTTCCTCCTAATCGGCAAGCGGGAGCGTGTGGGCAACACGGGCACGGACCCGACCAAACCGGCCGAATTGGTCAATTGGGAAGACCTCGACAATGTCTGGGTGGTGATCAATCCACAAACCGGCTTGGTCACCACCGGCGAAATGGCGGTTGTGCCGACCGGCGGTACCGTCAACGACGCCCGCGCCCTCGCTCGCGACGCCCAGAGCATGGGAGGAAGATAGCATGACAGGGGTCAGCGGTCAGTGGCCAGTGGCTAGTGGGCGGAAAACAGCCGGCGGACGGTCCATCGCTCTCCCCTCTCCCCTCTCCTCTCTCCCCTCGCCCCGCTCCGGCATCACCTTGTTGGAAGTGCTGGTCTCGCTGGGCGTTTTGTCGTTCGGCCTGCTGATGGTGGTGGCGCTCATACCATTGGGCGCGATTTCGTTGAGGGACGCCGTCCAGGCGGACCGCACCGGCGCTGCGGCCGGGCCGCGCTTCGCGACGTCAAAGCGCGGCGATTGCTGAACTACGCGCTATGGTCGCCCGACACGCCGCCAACCTGGCCCGCGCCGCCATGGCAAGCGATGCAATATCCTCTCCTTCCGGCGAATAATCCGACCACGAGCCCAGCCAACATTACTCCCTTGCCGTCAGTTTTTATGATCGATCCGCTGGGTGTGGGCGCAGCGCACGACTGGGAATTCCGGCGTCCGATCAACTTACCGGCGCGACGATGGGCGGTGTCCCTGCGCATCTCGCTTGCATCGCTGGTCGCGCTGCGATCGGCGACGTCACCCAATCCCGAGAGCGTCGCCGCCGACCAGATTTTCCGCTGGCGCGACGACCTTGCTTACACTCGGGCGAAAGACTACAAGGGCCCGGGCACGCCGCCCAACGGCGACCGCCCGCTGATAATGTATGTGCAAACCAACAACACGATTAACCTGACTCCGACGGGCACCACCGCCAGCAACGGCGAGTTCTCCTGGTTTCTCACCGTTGGGCCATCGCTGCTGGAGCAAAATCTGCCGGTCGCTCAAAAACGGTTCTTCACTGTGTCGGTCGTCGTTTGCGATCAGCGGGTGCTTCGGGCGTCGGGCGAACAAACGGCCGCGGTGACGTTCCTCTCGCCGAGCACGACAATTCAATATGGAAGCGGCGCAATTTCCATACCGGGGACGTTTTCCTTGAGGGAGAACCAATGGATCATGTTCTACGGCGGTGCGAATGCAGGCGACGTGGTATCGAATCGTCAGCGCCAGCTACGATGCGACGGCAAACACCACCAACTTGTATGTTGCCGGCGTTGACTGGCTTGGCGGCAGCGCGAATGTGAATGCCTTGATCATTCCCACCGTTACGGGCGTGTACACCACCACCGTGCAACTCGATAACAGCGAAATCTGGACGAGGTGATGGAAATGATGAGTGATGAAGGATGAATGATGAATGATGAATAACGGAGGAGCAAGCGACGGGCCGATGAAGACTCGCCCGCGGTTTTGGAACCATCACAGTCAGCCGAAGCAACTCGTCATTCATCACTCATCATTCAGCATTCAGCATTCACGACGGGCGGGCCGAGGGCAAACGGAGTTGGAGCAGGAACTAAGACTATGAGAGTCAGCCGAAACATTCATCATTCATCATTCATCGTTCATCCTTCGGGCGGAAAAGGGGCCTTCTCCGCCCGCCGCCGGGGCGTGTTGCTGTTGATGATCCTGGCCCTGCTGGCGATGTTCGGGCTGATTGCCGTGGCGTTTGTCGTGTTGACGTCCCACTCGAAGCGCGGGGCGGCTTCGGTCGAGCGGATCGACCGCGTGACCGACCCGCCCCAAAAGCTGCTCCAACAAGCGGCCATGCAAGTCTTCCGCGGCCCCAGCAGTTCAGCCTCCGTCATGGGAGCGCATAGTTTGCTGGAAGAGATGTATGGGAACGAGTACGCATACGGCACGGTGTTGAGCGCAGTCCCAGTGTCTGCCACTTTCCCGCAGTTGGTAAACATTACGCTGGACACCACAGCGGGGCTTTACACGAACACCTACAACGGCACGGCGGACACGCAACTGACGACCAGTACGACCATCATGGCCGAGTTGGCTCGGCATATTGGCAGCGTGTTGACGGTTACCGGCCCAACGAACAGCATATGCTACGGCCAAAGCACGCGGATCGTGGCCGTGTCTACTAGCGCCGCCCAGATGCAGGTGGTTGCGTTTTCCAACGGCGCGGTTCCGCCAGTGGCGACTTCGTTCACGATCAACGAGTACTCCGTTCAGTGGAACGGGCTTCGGATATAACCCGAGTTTGGGCCAATTGAATCTTGGGTACAACATATCAAGCCCAACAACCCCGGTTTTGGATGTTAGCGGCACCCTCGGGCCATCAAACTTGTCCGCTGCATTACTGCCGAATCTGCCCCTTTCGATGTATCTCAATTCAACTGTCGCGGGCGTTCAGAATGATCGGGGCAATCCACCGGGTGGGGCAAACTCGGACTACACGGCCGCCGACTTCCAGCACATGCTGGTGGCAGCGCAGGTGCCCAACGGCGCGCCGTTGACGTTGCAAACCCTTCCGTCTTTCCACCGCCCGGCGCGATGCAGGTATTGGGCCAATATTACCACGGTAAACGGCGGGCTCGGAATTTCCCAGTACGCCACCGACACGACGCCATCCGCCCTGGCCACTGATGCGTGGAATAAACTGACTCCCGCTCAGGTTGCCCTCTTGCGCCAGATAATGCTGCGCCCGATCGGGAAGTTTAACAGTTTTGTCACGACCACAACAAATGTTGATCATCCCAACTTCACGGGCAGCAATCCGAACTTCAATCCGTTCTGGGACGGCATGACGGCGGGTGCCGGCCAATGGGATGTGGACAACGACCGGGACGGCATTCCCGATAGCGTCTGGGTTGATCTGGGCATGCCGGTCCTGCGCAACGACCGATGGCCGGCTTTACAAGCCCCTGTTTGCCATTCTCTGCGTCGATCTCGACGACCGGTTGAATCTCAACGCCCACGGGTGCCTGGCCCAATGCACGCCGCAGAATCCGGCCGCCAAGCCGACAGTCTACCCCTACTATTCGAATGTTCCGAATGTTGCGTCCGCTCCGGGGGCGTTGACGGGCGGACAGGCTAACGCGAACACGGACTCGCCCGTGCCGCTGGGGCCGACAAACCCCTATGTCTTTGCCGGCGGAGTCAAACAGTTGCCGCTGCCCCGCGGGGTCGGCAGCGGCCCGGCGGAAATCAACCTCTTGCCGCTGTTTGATACCGCCTACCTCTTGTCGCAGCTCAGCAGCAACTATTTTAGCCTGTATAACAACCTATTGGCTGGTAGTGCAACGACGGGCCTCGTAGGACGGAACGGCGAAACGGCAGGCGGGGTTGCCAGGCCTTACCGGGACGGAGTCGCCTCTGTTCTACAACAAGCATTTCGAGTTCCAGCCCTACGGCACATTCAACTATGCCAATCCAGCCGTGGCAACGGTGTTTGGCACCCCGCCCGATCCGATGGGCGCGATGACAGTGGCGGCTGACATCCGCGGCCAGCCATTGTGGGGCATGGAACTGGGTGTGTGGTCGGGCAACGCCGTCAACAGTCCCTACGAGTTGGACCTTTCGGCCGGGGCGGCCCGCGGGCTGAACGGCACGGCGGCGACCGACAATCCGTTTTCCCCGGCTGAGTTGGAGGCGCTGTTGCGGCCCTACGACAGTGACGCGAGCACGTTGCCGGCGCGGCTCGCCACACTCACGTCGCCCACCGGGCTGCCCGCCAGCTCGGTCCTGAGCAGTCTTCCGCAGCGGACCGAAATCACCACCGAGAGTTGGGACGTACCCTGTCCGCCGTCAGCCCTCTCGATCAATACGCTGCTGGAAGATGTTACGGCGGGCTCGGCGTTAGCGCAAAAGTTAACGAGTATGATGCCTACACGGCACGTAACCGACTATCTCGCCGCCCTGCTGGTGAAGAAGAACAACCTCCACGGCGGGACGATGGCCAAGGCGGATGCCCTCAACTTCATACTTGGCAGCGGGCCCATCCGCGATCCGGTGTCCGGCTTGGTCGGTACCGCGCCCTACTTCCCGCTGGACTTGCTGGCCGGGCGGAAAATGGACCTGAACCGGCCCTTCGGCAGCGGCGCTGTTAGCGCGACCGTTCCCGCGTTAAATCAATCGGGAACCCCCGTGACGCCCGCGGTGCCGTTTGATTACCTCAACAACGGCACGGGCAACCCCAACGGTTACGGCATTGCCACTCGGCAGGCTTACGCCCGGCAATTGTATCTGCTGGCGATGCTTCTGATTGACGACAACTACACGTTTCCTGTCAATGGTGAGACTCCCGCATTAACCCCCGTGCAGCAGCAATTCTTGACGGCGCGGCGGATTGCCCAATGGGCGATCAATGTCGCCTGCTTCCGCAGCAATGACTCGATCATGGTCCCCTTCGAGTTCGACGCCAAACCGTTTACGGTCGAATACCCGACCAAGGCGTTTTCAGCCTCAACCTTGACTGGCGCGACTGACCCGTGGGATGTTGATGGCGACTTGACGACGGATGAAACAACTGCCGGCGTTTCGCGTGGCGTGGTTTGGGGTTGCAAGCGGCCGGAACTGCTGGTGACCGAAACTCTAGCCTTTCATGATCGTCGCGTGGCCGATACGAACATCGACAACAACACCCGGAAGAAGCGGACCGACAACGACGGGACAGGCCACCCGTTTGACGTCAATCTCGATCAAACCCGCATCCCTCAAGGCTCGGCGTTCTTCGAGCTTTACTGCACCCGTGACCGGAGTAATACGTCCGCCCCGACGGACCTCTATTCCTATGACGCGACGGTGCCAAAGTGGTACTTGGATCTTGGAAGGCCCGCGCCGCAGGCCAGCACGGACGGCAATGTCTACCCCGTGTGGCGGATGGTCATTAGCGGCAGCCGTGTGACGAGCCCTCAGCCCGCGGGCTACTACAACTATGTGACTAGTCGCATGGCGCTACAACCAGACAGCAGTTCATTGGAACCGGAACAATATCATACCCCCAGTGCCACCTACATGTTACCTTCGTCGCCCGGCCAGTTCAGCCTGCTTGTGGACGGAAGCAATCCGAATAACGTGGCGATCGATCGGATCGTGTGGTTCACGACGATAGGGCCGAACATCGGTGCGGCTGGCCACCTCGACAATGACCGCATTTTTTACGGCCGAACAACGGGCGTCGAATTGGGAGGGGGGGAGTATTGCGTCGTCGGCCCACGAGCGGTGACGCACATCAGCGCCCTGAACGCGGCCGCTACCGGCGGCCAGTATGGCGTCCCTTCGCCGCAACAAATTGTGCTCAACCCGACACCGCTTCCTTCGGCCGGACCGGTTAACTGGACGGGCTCAGCGAGCAACAGCCCGATCTATCCCGTCGTTAACTCTGCCATCAAGCCGGCGTGGGGTATGGTGGTCGCAGCCAACCCACCCTCTGCGTGGGGACTCAGCCCGCCCGCCGCGCCCAACGGGATCGGCATCAGCGTTTCCGAGCCGCTTCCAACGGGCGGCGCAGTACTACGACCAACCGACCGTAATAAATAACGCGACAGGTGACACCGACGCGTATGGCAATTTAACAACCGGACCGGTCCTTGACCTGCCCGAGGAACGCGACCTAAGCCTACCAGGCCCTACGCCGGGGAAGCCGCTTGTGGATGACCATCTCCTCACGACCGGAACCACGCAAAACTACAAATGCGTATTCCTGCAACGACTGGCCAACCCGTCGGCAGCGTACGATCCGGTGACCAACCCCTACCGCACGGTCGATTGGATGCCGATCGACTTGACGGTGTTCAACGGTGAGGACACAGTGCCCCCTCTCAGCCTGCTGACCCCGGTTGGTCTAAACCAAACGACGTGGGACCCTGATGACAAAAATGCGAATTTCGCGGCACTGCCGTACTTCCAGACCCGGGAGCGGGGCAATCTCACCAATGCCGCCCTCCCCGTTACGAACCAACCCTCCAACTTCAATATGTTGATGCAGGTGACGCAGCCGCCGCCCGCGCAAACCCCGCTGAACGCGCTTGCGACGAACGTCAATTTTCCTTTTGACTTGGTAAACTCACTGGGCTACATCAATACGACGTACCAATCGACACCGGCTTGGTTGACGGCGGCCACCGGCGCCACGCCGGAGTACTATGGCGACCCCGCCAGCCCTTTTTCTTGGCTGACGTTCAACAACCGTCCGTTCGTGAGCCAAATGGAGTTGCTGCTGGTGCCGTCGAGCCATCCGGGCCGGCTTCTGTGGGAGTACAATTTCGCTTGGCCCACCGCATCCACCCTCAATCCCTACCAACTGGCCGCTACGCCCGGATACCAGACCGTTGACCTTACGGCCAATTCGCCTTTGCCTTATTCGCACCTGCTGAACTTCTTCGAGTCGATTGACGGTGCAACTGCCGCATCGAAGTTGTATCGCCTGCTCGACTTCGTGTATGTTCCCTCGGCCTTTGTGGGTACAGAGATTTTGGCAAATCCGACCTTGGCCACGGAAACCGGCGGGAGCAATACCCACAACTTCCATCCGCCCTTTAACCGCATTCCGACCTACCGCGAACCGGGCCGCATCAACCTCAACACAATCTACAGCCCGGACGTGTGGGAGGGACTGATGAATTATTTTCCGGATATGAATGCGGCTACTCCGAGTTACTGGCAATGGCCACAGTTCTGGCAAAGTCGCCAGGGCTACGCCGGTGCCTCGATACTCGATATGAATACAAGCCTTCCGACGCAATTCGCTCGTCCGTTCCGCTCCCCCGCCAGTGGAGCGTTGGTACCGTTAAGTGGAATGACACCACCGCAGTCGGTCGATTCAACCCCGCTGCGAAGCAACGCGGTGCCCGTCGGAACGTCAACGGCACAACCGCTTCTTAGTTTTGACCGTAACACGGCTGCGCAGCTATCAGTAACGCAAATGATCCGGACCGCAATCCCTATTTCCGCTATCAGGCCATTCAGCGGTTGGGCAATCTGGTCACGACGCGGTCGAATGTCTATGCCGTATGGATCACCGTGGGGTATTTTGAAGTCACGCTCGCGTCGCAATTGCCAAATTACTCGTCGTTGACGGCGGCACAACAGCAGGCCATCTATCCCGACGGTTACACACTTGGCCAGGAGTTGGGCCTCGACACGGGCGACGTTCAGCGGCATCGGGCGTTCTATATCTTCGACCGCACCATTCCCGTCGGTTTCCAACGCGGCCAGGACCTCAATGTTGAAAAAGCCATCCTTGTAGGGCGGTATATTGAGTAGTGGCTAGTGGCTAGTGGCTAGTAGTGACGAGGGGAGAGAGGAGAGAGGAGAGGGGAGAGTGCGAGGCGCACGGTTCGGATTGTCAACAACGACGTCCCGTCCCCTCCGCGACTCCGCGTCTCCGCGTGAACGAACGTTGAGGTCAGTTAACGACAGACCCAGCGAACGGGAAGTGGCCACCCGAGCCTCGCAAATTATGCTTGCGCAGTTTGCCTTCCGCCGTAAGCTACAACGCCATAACGACTTCGGACGATCCGTAGCGCCAAGAGGTGCTCGAAAATCGTGATTGCCCAGTTCGCCATCTGAGCGCAAACAACAACGCCGTAAGGACTTCGGACGATCCGCATGGCCAAAAGATGCCCGAAATTTGCAATGGATAATGGATATTGCCAAAATCAATACGAGTTTTTCGAACAAGATGCTCCAACAGCGCGACTTTCCACTCTCCACTTTTCACTCTCTACTTTCAACTGACCTCAATTCCTGTCACCTCTTCTTTCCCATGGAAATTGAACGGATCGGCCCTTATCAGATTGTGGGGAAGCTCGGCCGCGGCGGCATGGGGACGGTCTATGAAGGGGTCCATCAGGAGACGGGCGAAGCGGCCGCCATCAAGCTGCTGGCCGCCGGCCTGGCCCAGGAATTGGATTTTCGGGTGCGGTTCGAGGCCGAAATCGAGGCCCTCCGAAAGCTCAAACATCCGAACATCGTCCGCCTGTTGGGGGTCGGCGACGAGGATGGGCATTTGTTTTACGCCATGGAGCTGGTCGACGGGAACAGCTTGGAGGAGGAACTGCGGCGGGGGCGGCATTTCGACAGCCGCGAGGTGGCGCGGATCGCCATCGAGACCTGCCCGCGCCCTGCGGCACGCCCACGATCGCGGGATCATTCACCGCGACATCAAGCCGGGCAACCTGCTACTGGCCAACGACGGGCGGGTGAAGCTTTCCGATTTCGGCATCGCCCGCCTCTTCGGCTACAGCCACCTCACCGGCGTGGGCAATGTGCTGGGGACGGCCGAATATATGGCCCCCGAGCAGGCGGACGGCCGGCCGGTGGACCGCGCGGGCCGATCTCTACAGCCTCGGCGCGCTGATGTATGCCTTGTTGGCGCGGCGGCCGCTGTTTCGCGGGAAGTCGTTGCCCGAGGTGCTCCACAAGCAGCGATTCGAGGAGCCGGAGCCGCTGCGCAAGTTTCGCCCGACGTGCCGGCGGAATTGGAACGCATCATCGAGCAACTGCTGGCGAAAGAGCCCGACCAGCGGATTCCCAACGTCAACGTGCTGATGCGGCGGCTGGAGGCGTTTGTGCAGAGTCTGCCCACCGGCTCCGAGACGATGGAAGCCGACGGCAGTTGGTTCCTCTCCGGGCAATCGCCGGGGCCGCCGCCGGCGACCGCCCGTAGGGCCGAATCAAGTGGCGGCAACGCGGGTGCTCGAGGAAAAGAACCGGCCTCAACCGCCGGAACCCACGGAGGGGTCGGCTTCGGAGGGAACGGTCGAAAAGCCGCTGACCGTGTCGCGCCCCGCTCATTTTGTTCCCGTGGCCGAGGAAGAACTCGATCGGGCGCCGGAGGACACCGGGCAGAAGAGCACCTGGTTGCAGACGTTGTCGCTGGCAGCCGTGTTGGCGATGATTGCGGCGGGGATATGGTGGTTTCTCCAGCCGCCGACGGCCGACGCGCTGTACGAGCGCATCGCGGCCAAGGCGGCCGACAAGACGATCGGATCGCTCCGCGACGCGCGCGGCGACATCCGCGACTTCCTGGACCGGTTTCCCAGCAGTTCCCACGCCAAGGAGCTGCGCGGCTACGAACGAGAGCTCGAGTTGGACGATCTGGAACGGGAGTTCAGCCGCCGCCTTCGGTTACACGCCAGCACCGACGATCTTGCGCCAGTGCAACGTGATTATCTGGAAGCCACAAACTATGATCCTCTCAACCCCGACCATCCTCTCAACCCGGAGCGCGGGATTGCGAGGCTCGAGGCGTTTGTGAATCTGTATGACCAGGCGGACGACACGGGGCCAACCGGCGCATGCCTCAGTCTGGCGCGACGGCGGCTGGCCCAATTGCACGACGAGGTCGCCCGGCGGGCCGGCGAGCGACTCGGGCCGCTCGAACAACGGCTCAAGTCGGCCGACGAATTGCGTGCGAGCGACCCCGATCGCGCACGGAAGATCTATTTCGCGGCGATCGAACTTTACGGCGACAAACCGTGGGCCGCCGAGGCGGTGGGTCATGCCCGCGAGGCGCTGAAAGCGCTCGATGCGCCCGCCGACAAGAAGCCGTAGGACGGCTCGGATTGCCGGCACGGATCGTGCGGGTTACAATAGGGCGCGTCGGAATTGGCGGGAGAAACGGTCATGGCCACGGTCGAAAGCGTGCAGACGGAACGTGAGTTCGTGCTCCACGGGATTTCGTGGCAGACGTATTTGGCGCTGCGCGATTCGACGGAGAACGAGCATGTGCGCATGACGTACCAAGCAGGGGAGCTAACGATGACGTCGCCGTCGAAGACGCACGAGCAGTACGCTTCGTTGATCGCACGCCTGGTGGACGCCTGGACGGAGGAAATGGACATTGACATTCAGAGCTGTCGCACGGCTACGTTCAAACGCGAGGACTTGCAACGAGGATTGGAGCCGGACAATTGCTACTATGTGGCCAACGAGCGCTTGGTGCGAAGCAAGACGGAGCTTGATCTTGCGGTCGATCCGCCGCCCGACCTGGCAATGGAGATCGACCTTGGCGGAAAGACGGTGGATAAGCTGTTGATGTACGCGGCATTTGGCGTGCCTGAGGTGTGGAGGTTCGACGGCCGGAACTTGCAAGTGTTTGGCTTGGGCGAAGATGGACGTTACCGGCTCCAGGTCTCCAGCCCGAGCTTTCCCGGCCTTCCGCCGGCCGAAATCGAGGGCGTGCTTCGCAAATTGGGAACCGCCAGCGAGACGGCCCTGGTGCGATCGTTTCGCCAATGGATTCGGACGGCCAACCAGGCATAAGACGACTGCTCCCCGGATCGAACATGTTCCCCACTACCCGACTGCGACGGCTTCGATATCACCCGGCGGTGCGCGAGTTGGTGCGTGAAACGCGGCTTTCGCCGGCCAATCTGATTCTGCCGCTGTTTGTGCGTCCGGGCCGGGGCGTCAGCGAGCCGATCGCGGCGATGCCGGGCCATTGCCAACTCTCGCCCGACATGCTGGCCGACGAGATCAGCCAGGCTGTCGAACTGGGCCTCGGCGGCGTGTTGCTGTTCGGCATTCCCGAGAAGAAAGACGCGCTGGGCAGCGACGCCACGAGCGAGTCGGGCATTGTCGCCCAGGCCATCCGTGCCGCCAAGCAAACGGCCAAGGATTTCCTGGTGGTCACCGACGTCTGTTGCTGCGAGTATACCGACCACGGTCATTGCGGCGCGATCGGCCGCTCCACGGGCCGGCTCGACGTGGAGAACGACCCGACGCTGGAGTTGTTGGCGAAGCAGGCGGTGGTTCACGCCCGGGCCGGCGCCGACATGGTCGCCCCCAGCGGAATGATCGACGGCATGGTGGGCGCAATGCGCAAGGCGTTGGACGCGGCCGGGTTTTCACATCTGCCGATCATGAGCTACGCGGCCAAGTACGCCAGCGCGTTTTACGGCCCTTTCCGCGAGGCGGCCGAGAGCACGCCCCAGTTCGGCGATCGGCGGAGTTATCAGATGGATCCCGCCGCTTCGGCCGATCAGGCCATGCGGGAGATCGAGCTCGATCTGGCCGAAGGGGCGGACCTGGTGATGGTCAAGCCGGCCCTGCCCTATCTCGACGTGATTCGCCAGGCCCGGGATCGATTTCCGGGCGTGCCCTTGGCCGCCTATAACGTCTCCGGCGAATACAGCATGGTCAAGGCGGCGGCCCAGCAGGGCTGGCTCGATGAACGGCTGGTCGCGCTGGAATGCCTCACGGCGATCCGCCGCGCCGGTGCAAGCATCGTGTTGACCTACTGGGCGAAAGACGCGGCCCGCTGGCTATCGGGCTAACCGGGGACTGTCCCAATTTTCGCGCAGCGAAAATGGGACTGTCCCCCTCATTGTGCCCTACCAGAAGGTCTTCAGAAACTTGAAGAGGATCACCGCCAGCATCGCGAAAAGGTAGACGCGCAGGACGAACAGGGCAATCTTGGCGGTGCGGGTGGTTTGGATGCGGGGCATGGTGCGCCTCTAAACTCTCGTTCGCGGGATGAAGCCCTTCATGATGTCGTTGTAATGGATCACGCCCAATAGGCAGTCCTTCTCGTTCACCACCGGGATCATGCGGTAGTGGTACTTGGCGAAGAGTTCGGCCAGGTCGTCTTTCAGGTCGTCCGCTTCGGCCGCAACCACGGGCGACGTCATCAGTTCGCCGAGGGCGGCGCTATCGGCGGCCAACACCAACTCGCGAAGGTCGATCACGCCCATCAACATGCGGTCCGGATCGGCCGTGACGTAGATGTACGAAACCACGTCGTGGTCGAACGTCGAGGAGCGCAATTGCCGCAAGGCATCGCCCACGGTGGTTTCCTTGGGCATGGTCACGCAGGCGCTCGACATCAACGAGCGGGCGGTCACCTCGCGCTCGGAGAGGATCGCCTCGACGCGTGCCGCCTGGTCCTTGGGGAGCAAGGCCAACAGCTCCATTTTGTCGTCGTGCGGCAGCACGGCGAACAGATCGACGACTTGGGCGATGGACATCTCGGTGAGGATGGTGCGGGCCCGCTCCTGGCGGAGATTGGCGATAATCTGCCGCTGCGCCCGGGGCTCGGCTTCGAGCAGCGTTTCGGCCGCTTTTTCCGAATCGAGCACCGAGAACACGGCCGCTTGTTCCTCGCCCGAAAGCTCTTCCAGCGCGTCGGCCAGGTCTTCGCTGGGCAGCTCCTTGACCTGCCCCCGCGTGATCGACAGCGAGACGGTGTCGCTGGCCACGGCGTCTTCCAGCGACAACGGCTGCACATAGCGCCAGGAGATGAACTGGTCCTTCATCGAGCGGATCCAGCCCAGGCCCCACTTGCGCAGAAAGCCGTTGAAGGAGATGTCAACGTGAACGACGACCAGGCGGCCCTTGGATTCCAGCAGATGGACGTCGTTGACGACTTCCGTTCGCCTCCCGTCCATGTCGAGGATGGTTTTGCCCATCAGATGCTCGTTCAAGAGCATCCAACCGGCATGATCGACGAAGGGGGGATATTGTTCGCTATCCGCCGGCTGGACGAAAACAGCGTCGTCGTCGATTTTCACCACGTGGTCCCAGGGGACGAACTCCGTCGGCTTGCCCCAGCCGTGTTCCAGGTAGACTCCGACGGCCTCGGGATAGGGCTCGCTCAGGCGGACAACCAGGTCCGTCAAGCGTCCGATGCGGTGCTTGATCTTGCCCGCGCACACCGGGCGATTCAACAGCTCGGAAAAATAGTGGAACCGATAGTCCTTGGCGTGGGCCGAGAAATCGGGGCTTTTCGGCGGACTGCTGGGCGTAGATGCCATGACGTCACCCCCGAAACTACTCGGAGTACAACTGGGAAATTGCGTAAAGCGTGGACATTACGATGACAAAGATGACGATGGCCCAATTGGCGAAGTTCTGCCAGCGCATGTTGACGTACCGGCCCATCAGCGGCTTGTCGTTCAACAACAGGATAAGAAACACCAGCGCCGCGGGCAACAGCGTGACGGCCACGACCTGAACGAAGATCGTGATCGTATTCTGCATCGTGATGCTCGCCACGAGGCTGACAACTCCCGCCGACATCAGCATCAGCAGGTAGACGGCGTAGAACCAGGGCGCTTCGCGCACGCTCTTGTTCAACGAGTGGGCCCAGCCGAAGACTTCGCCCACCGCCCAACTGGTGGACAGCGAGATGCACAAGGCGCCCAGCAACCCGGCGTCGAACAGCCCGATGGCGAACAACACCTTGGCCCATTGTCCCCAGGTGGCGTTGGGCATCACGGCGGGCATGGCTTCGGCACTCTTGGCGGCCGAATCCACTTCGCGCAGCTATGCAACTTGGGATCGATGGATTGCCAAGGCCCGCCGGTGGAAAGCCTGGCTTCTTTGTCGGCGTCCACCACCGCGGGAGCCGGATTGGCCGGGTTGTAGTAGAAGACGCCCGCCGCCGCGATCACAATGAACGCCGCCACCGCGCAGGTGAGGAACGAGCCGAAGAAGGTATCGAACTTGCCGGCCTTGATGTCGCGGACGTCCATGCCTTTGTCAACGACGGCCGACTGCTGGAAGAAGATTTGCCAAGGCGTAATCGTGGTGCCGATGTTGGCCATCACGAGGGTAACCATGGCTGCGCCAGGCAAAATGCCCCGCAGGGTGGGGTTATAGAACCCGCGGCCCACCTCCGCCCAGCCGTCGGCGACGTTGCCCGTCTGCATGGCCCAAATGGCGGCGGGGATGTAGACGAGATTGAAGAGGCAAAAGAACAATGTGAGTTTCTCGAAGGTCCAATACCTCCCCGACATCACGATCCCGAACATCAGCAGCGTGACTCCCACGAAGGTGATCCACTCGGGCACTCCGAACAGCCGCATGGCCTGGGTCATGCCGATGTACTCGGTCACCAGGGTGAGCCAGTTGATCAACGCCAGGTCGAAGATGGAGAACCAACCCCAGACCGGGCCGAAAGCGTCGAAGATGGCCTCGGCGTGGCCTCGCTTCGTGACGGCCCCCAGCCGCACCGTCATCTCCTGCACATAGTAGGCCATGGGCAGGAGGATGATAAAGGCCCACAGAAGGCTGAAGCCCGTCGAGGCGCCGGTTTGGGCGTAGGTGGAAATGCCGCCGGCGTCATTGTCGGCCACCATCGTGATGATGCCGGGACCGACCACGGCCAGCAGGATCAGCCCCCGCCGCTTCGTCCTGTTCATCCAGTGGATGCTTTTGCTGATCCAGTACATGGCTCTCGGTCGGCATGCTCGCTGGGCAAAACAGAATTACCCTGGAAGTTGCTGACTCCCAGGGTACTTGAAACGTCAAACCACCGGGGTATCGGCCATCCCGCGCCGAAGTAATTGCTAAAAGATAGTCCGAGTCGAGGAAAGGTGCAAGTCGGTGGGGGCCAGGGAAGCTTGCCGGCACCGAAATCCCGGCCGGCGGGGGGGCGAGTGGTCTTCGGCCGCCTCGCGCTTGCGAATTCGGTGCCGATCCATAATAATCATTGTTTGTCGCGTCGCCTCTTTCAAGGGCTTCTGCATGGCCAGCGTCGGCACGAACGATCCTCACCCTGCCACGCCCTCGCAGCCCGCGTCGCAAGTCGGCAATCAACGGCTGATGTCGTTGGACGCGCTGCGCGGCTTCGACATGTTCATCATTGCCGGGGGGAAAGCGTTCTTGATCGGCGCGGCTACCCTGCTGGCCGCCAAAGGATGGTTTCTCGGCAGCGAGGGCGTCCAACGGCTGACCAAGGAACTGACCCATCCCGAGTGGACCGGTTTCACGTTCTACGACCTGATTTTCCCGCTGTTCATCTTCCTGGTCGGCGTGGCCATTCCGTTCTCCCTGGACAAGCGGATCGACCAGGGCGAGAGCAGGGGCCGATTGTATTGGAGAATCTTCCGCCGCACGGTGCTGCTGGTGCTGCTGGGGATGATTTGCACGAACCACCTGCTGATGTGGCTGGATTTCTCGAAGCATGGCGATCTTCCGCCGCTTCGCTACGTCAGCGTGCTCGAAAAGATCGGGCTGGCCTATTTTTTTGCCGCGATGATCACGCTGCACACGTCGGCACGCGGCCGCGCGGCGTGCGTGGCGCTGCATCCTGCTCGGATATTGGGCGGCGCTGATGTACGTGCCCGCCCCAGGCGTCGTGCCGGGGAATTTCGACACGCCGGGCGCCACGCTGACCGACTACCTCGATCGCCAAGTAACGCCGGGCCGGCTCATTCACGGCGATCGCGATCCGGAAGGGCTCGTTTCCACGATTCCCGCCGTGGCCACGTGCCTGATCGGGGTGCTGGCCGGCGGGTGGCTGCGGCGGTCGCAGCCAGGCGGGGCCGTCAAGGCCGCGGCCCTGCTCGGCGCAGCGCCGGCTGTCTGGTTTGGGCCCGCGTCTGGAATCTCTGGCTTCCGATCAACAAGAATCTCTGGACCAGCTCGTTCACGCTCTGGGCCGCCGGCTGGAGCCTGCTCTTGTTGGGGATGTTTTACCTGGTGATCGACGTGTGGGGCTGGCGAAAATGGGCTTTCTTCTTCGTCGTCATCGGCGCCAACGCCATCACGATCTACGCCTTGCGGGAGTTCGGCGTGGATTTTAACGCCCTGGGAAGGCTGATTTTCGGCCGGGCGCCGCTGCACAAAGACCTGCTGCTGCCGACCGCCGTGCTGGCCGTCGAGTGGATATTCCTCTACGTGCTTTACCGCAATCGGCTTTTCCTGCGGCTGTAGTCTTGTTGGTTGATTGAGTATCAAGAACGAATGTCGTGAGAAATGGCCGTCGGCGGAAGCCGACGGTTATCCTGGCGTCGCCGAATGACAACGGAAGCCGCAACGAATCCTGTTTCTCCCTGGCCCGCTGCGCCGACGCCGCAGTCGGGCAGCGGCCGGCTGGTGTCGCTGGACGCCCTGCGCGGTTTTGACATGTTCTGGATCATCGGCGGCAGGGACCTCCTGCTGGCCCTTGTCGGCCTGTTGGCCGGCATCGGTTCCGTCAAGACGCTGGACGCCACCAAGGACGTTCTCATCAGAATTGATACGGAATCGCACCACGCCGGTTGGAACGGGTTCACGTTCTACGACCTGGTCTTCCCACTGTTCGTCTTCATGGTCGGAGCAGCGATCCCGTTCTCGCTGTCGAAACGCCTGGAGCGCGGCGAGCGCCTGCGCTCGGTGTACTGGCGGATCTGCCGACGCACCGTGCTGCTGGTCCTGCTCGGACTGATCATCAACGGCCTGTTCAAGCTGGATTTCGGCCACCTTCGCTACCCGCACGTGCTGGCGCGAATCGGCCTGGCCTACTTCTTCGCCTCCATCATTACCTTGCACACCTCGGTGCGGGGCCGCGTGATCTGGCTTGTGCTGATCCTGATAGGTTACTGGGCGGCCTTGACGTACATCCACGTTCCGGGCGTTGTCGCCGGAAGGTCGAGCGACTCCAATCCGGCGCTGGCCAATGGGATTATCCTGGGCGGTTACGTCGATCGACTCCTCTTGCCCCAACGAGCCGGTCGAAGGGCGCAAGACCCCGATTCGCCCCTCCGCATCTCTCCGCCTGACCCGGAAGGCGTTCTCGGCACAATCCCCACCATCGCCACGGCCCTGATGGGAGTTCTGGCGGCAGGTTGGCTGCGGGCGCCGACCCGCGGCGCTTACACCAAGGTCGCCGGACTGATCCTGTTCGGGGCGATCTGCTGGGCGTTGGCCCAATGTTGGAATCCGTGGTTCCCCATCCAGAAACGCCTCTGGACGAGTTCCTATGTGCTCTGGGCCGGCGGCTGGAGCCTGTTGCTGCTGGGGCTCTTCTATCTGGTGATCGACGTTTGGGCCTGGAAGAAATGGGCCTTCTTCTTTGTCGTCATCGGTATGAACGCCATTACGATTTACGTGCTGACGTTTGTTGACTTTCGGGCCGTCGGCCAGTTGCTCTTCAGCCATCTGCCGGTTGCGAACGCCCTGCTTTCCGACGCCGGCAAATTGACGATGGAGTGGCTGTCTCTGTACGTTCTCTACCGCAACCGAATCTTCCTGCGAATATAGACCGTCGCTGGATTTCTCCTTATTGAGGACCTTGCATGACCACTGAAACCGTGTCTCCCGCCGCTTCCGAACCGGCAGCCGTTCCCACAACGACACCACAACCGGGCGGCGAACGCCTGGTGTCGCTCGATGCCTTGCGGGGCTTCGATATGTTCTGGATCGTCGGCGGACGGGAGTTTGTCATGGCGATGCTCACCGTGCTGGCCGCCAAGAACCGGCTCGTCAGCGAGACTGCGCCGCTTGGTTCAAGAAATTGATGACACACCGAGATTGGAATGGCTTCTCCGCTTATGACCTGATTTTCCCGCTGTTTATCTTCATGGTCGGCGTGGCTATGCCATTCTCCTTTGCCAAGCACGTCGCCCTCGGCGAGTCGAGGCTTCGCCTTTACTGGAAAGTCACCCGCCGCGCCCTGCTCCTGCTGTTGCTGGGAATCGTCTGCCAGGGATTGCTCAGGTTCGATTACGCCAAAGGAGGGCTGAGCTTCGATTTTAGCCAACTCCGTTTTGCCAGCGTGTTGGGGCGGATCGGCCTGGCCTATTTCTTCGCCGCGCTGATTACGTTCCACACGTCGGCCCGCGGCCGAGTGATCTGGATCGTCGCCATCCTGCTGGGATATTGGGCGGCCATGATGTGGATCCCCGTGCCTGAGTACGGCGCCGGAAACCTCGAGCCGGGCAAGACGCTGGCCGATTACATCGACCGCTCTTATCTGCCGGGAAAACTTTACGAGCGCGTTCGCGACCCGGAAGGGCTGCTGTCGACGATACCCGCGATCGCCACCTGCCTGATCGGCGTGCTGGCCGGCCAGTGGCTGCGACAATCGCGCCGCAATGGCCACGCGAAAGCGGCGGCCTTGCTCGCCGCGGCCCTGATTTGCTTGGCCCTGGGCGGCCTGTGGAATCTGGCCTTCCCCATCAATAAGAACCTCTGGACTAGCTCTTTCGTCCTCTGGGCGGGCGGCTGGAGCCTCCTGCTGCTGGCACTGTTCTATTGGGTGATCGACGTGTGCGGCTGGAAGAAATGGGCCTTCTTCTTCGTCGTCATCGGCGTGAATGCCATCACGATCTACGTGGGACACCAGTTCATCGATTTTGCTTCGATCGGGAAGCTGCTCTTCAGTTGCGCGCCCTGCACCAGACTTTACTCCTCCCCACCGCGATCGTGGCGACGGAGTGGCTGTTCCTGTACGTGCTCTACCGAAGCCGGATTTTCTTGCGGCTGTAGAAGCAGTGCCTGCCGCGTCGTGAATTGTCGGCCAACGGACAGTGCGGAACGGACGCGGCAAGATGCCGCGCCTGCGCGCTAATTTGCGGCGAAAATGCCCGTGGCGTACCACACGCCGTTGCTGCCCAACTTCATGTCGTAGCCGAAACCGCGGTTGGCGGCGCGAACCGCGCTCCAGTGGCCGTCGGAAAGTCGCCAGCAACGGACGCACTCGATCGCCGCCTCGACCAGATGCTGACCGGGCCAGCTCTCGGCACACACCTCGCGGGCGGTCGCTCCGCCCGGCAGCCGGGCCATGATGCGGCGAAATCGCCTGTCCCAATCGTGGTGGCCTTGAAGCCGGATGTCCGCCTGGTATTGCGAATGGCTCCGGGCCTCTTCCAACAGGTTGGCGTCCAACTCGCCGCTGGCGCTGGCGGGCTTCTCGGGATGAATGCGCACCGCATAGATCAGCGTCCGCTGGGTGAGCGTCCCCGGCGGAAGGTCGAGAATCACCGCCATCCGCTCCGGCCTGTACCATAGTCCGTCGCCGATCGGAAACGTGCTGACGACCGTGCCTCGCAACGCGGCGTCGTCGCTCCGAAAATCGACGATCGCAATGCCGGGCCGGCCCAGCATCTCGCGAAACGCCGGATGCTGCAGAAGCGTCAGCGGCCGGCCGCCGACCATAATCTTGGCGTCTAACGGAAGCCGAGTGCACACGTAGTCGCACAGCTTGTTCCCCACAATGGGATCGTCGAGAGTCTCCGCTTTGAAGCGGGACGAAACGGCGTTGTCACCCAAGTCGCAGAAGTAGACCAAGAGCATCTTGTGCTGCTTGTCGGCCGCCGTCATGGCGTCGGCGTAGCTCTGGAACCACCCGGTTTCCGTCGCCATCGAGGCAGCGGTCCAACCAAGTAAGGTGGCAGCAACAAGAGACGATAGGATGAATCGAGCAGCTCGGTAACGCAAAGAAAGTGACCAATCGGCACAAAGTCAGGTTGTTGCCAGACGCTATAGGTGATAAGCTACGCAAACTCGAAGAAGTTTGCCGGTTACAGAAGAGTCCATTATGGTAAAGCTGGGAAATCACGGTCTATAACCCGATATAACTAGGCGTCTACCTGAACATGAAGGAGCTTGCGGATGAACTCACGGATGGTTGCCCTTGCCGTCGGTCTTTTCGCAACATTTGTTGTCACAATTGTCTCCGCGGCCAACGCCGACAGTGCGCCGACAAGCTCGCCAACCGATAGCCTTCCCGACTTGTGCCAGAAGGCCAGGGCGGATTTCCGTCCTCTCACGCAAAACGACGTCGAGCAGGCCAAGACGGTCCTGGTCGACGCGACGAAGCGGCTGGACGAAAGGCTGTCGCTGGCGGGCCCGAATGGCGACGATTGGCGGAAGTATCTCGAATTGGCCGCCTTGCAGGATCAGCTTCGACGCGCCGCAGGGCCCGACCGGGCCGTACTGGAGCGGATCCATTCCCGTTTCACCGCTGGCTACGAAGGCTTGGAATTGGTTTGGTTCCTCGATGTTACGCAGGCCCTTCACAACTATCTGGCGACGGCCTCTGCGGTTGACAACCCTAAGGTTCGCACCAGCTACGAGGAGCGGTTGGACAAGTTGGCAGCCACGTTGGAGCGATACGCGGTCAAGCCGACCACCGACGACGCGCTGCTGATCAGCGAAACGGTGCGCTGGCTGCAAGATGCGCGGCAGGCCCCGGTGCTCATCGACGGGATCGAGCGCCGTTACGTCCACCCCAACGTATATGGCCAGGTTTCGGCCGAAATTGTGGGAGCGGGAATCGCCGGACCGGTTGACGAAATTACCGCCGTCCGCGATTGCATCCTCGGCACCGACATGTACGGCACGGCGCATACCATCGGCCAGATCACCACGCAAACGGCGCCGTGCGACACGGTCGGCGTGCTTGACGCCATCTTCTACGGCCACGCCGCGAGCGAAGCCGTCGGCTATCACGGCAAGATCACCGTGTGCAGCACCAGCAGCACGAGTTTGGCCGGGTTGAAGCGGGTGTGGGCCGATGCGAACGGCCTGCACTCTTGTCCCGCCACCGCCAACGCGGTGACGAAGGCCACGATTCAGGACATTCAATCGTGCAGCGGCCGCAAAATGATCGAAAACATGGCCTGGAAACGGGCCTGCAAGCAGTTGAGCACGGCCGAATGCATCGCCTCACGGCACGCTGAAGTGCAACTCGGCCGGCGGATCGACGAGCGTGCCGCGGCGCCGCTCGAACGCGCAAATCAGGCCTACATGGACAAGTTCTACCGCCCCTTCACCGAACGGAAGATCTTTCCCCAGGACCTGCGCCTCAGCTCGACTGAGCGTGCGATTTTGGTTCTCGCCTTGCAGTCGGGCGGCGGGAAGCTGGCGGCGCCCGGCGAGCCTCCTCCGGACGTTGAAGGAGCCGACATGTCGGTGCGCATTCACGAATCGATGATCAACAATTTGTCGTTCGACGCGTTGGCCGGTCGTACCGCGTACGAGGAGAAATTGCAGCAGGCCGCAATCGACGTGTACGGCTATCTCCCGGACAAAATGAAAGGCGACGAGGACGGCAAGCCCTGGGCCATTACCTTCGCGGCCCGGCAGCCGATCTCGGTCACCTTTGCCGACGACGGCTTCAAAATCACCATCCGCGGCGTCAAGTATTACAAGGGCAATGACGCATATCCGGGAATGAACGTCTCGGCAGCGTACAAGATCGAGCACACGGCCAGCGGGTTCAAAGCGGTCAGACAGGGCGACATCGAGGTGCTTCCACCCGACTACGTGCCCGGCAAGCAAGTTCGACGCGCGGCGCCAAGTCATCCGCAAACTTCTGGAAAAACGCTTCGCCAAGGTTTTCGAGCCCGAGTTTTTGGGCGAAGGCCTGGAACTGCCGGGCAAATGGAAGGCGGCCGGCAAGCTCCAACCGATCCAAGTAATCGCACGCGACGGTTGGCTGGTGATCGGCTGGAAACAGCCCGCTACGCCGCCGAAGGTTGCCATGGCCGGCGAGGGTTCGGCGGGCGACTAGCGTAGACGCGGCATCTTGTCGCGTCTTGGAGTATTCATCCCCGCCACCACGAATATACTGCGGCATGACGCGGCAAGATGCCGCGTCTATTTACGGCGGCCGCGAGCCCGTTGGCCCCTTTCGCGCCGCGGTGTGCCCCTGCTCGACGCACGCCGAGCCGCGCCCCGTCACCTTGCCCGGTAGCCCACTCCAATAGGTATGACGAACATCGTCCACAACGGTGTAATCCAGACGAACCGCGGTACGGAATGTGGTTCTGCATAAGTTAGGTCTACTGGGATGTCTGCAATGTGCTTTCCGATCATATAGATCAGCGAAAGTCTACTAGCTGGGCTGCCGATAACAAGTTTGCCGCTTGCTCCGTCTGGGGCCCCGCGCGAACTGCCGCAGACCTCGGGCGGGCGACGGCCGGGGGGAACCGAAAGGCCCGATACAGAGCGGCTTTGATCCGAGACATCGACAACCGCTCTGGCAAACCGAACAGGATTGCAAGCATGAGTCGGCAAGTCCCCCCCCTCGGCCTCGTGCTGGCCGCGGTTCTGGCTTTCTTGACCGGATGCCAGCCGCAGCAGCCCTTCTATCTCCACCGCGTGGACGATGATCTCGCCCATTACAAGGGCGTGGCCACCGAGATCGAGATTCCCGATGTCAACACCGACCGGCTTCCCGACGTAGCCGACGCGCAAAGACCGTTCTCGTTGTTGAACAAGGACACCAAGAACCTGTGGGAGATGAGTCTCGAAGAGGCCATGCGGATCGCTTTGAGCAACAACAAGGTGATGCGGAACATCGGCGGTCAGATCCAGGGTCCGCCCGAGTTCATTCTTCGCAGCCCGGAAACGACTCCCACGATTTACGGTCCGGCGCTGGCCGAGGCCAATCCTCGCACGGGCACCGAGGCGGCGCTGGCGGCCTACGATGCCCAGTGGGTGACCAGCATGACATGGCAGAGGACGGATACGCCGGAGAACGTGAACCCGCTGTTCACCCAAGCCGGCATTTTTGCCAATATCTCCGAGCACAACATCGGCAAGTTCCAAACTCAGGTGACGAAGGTGACAGCCACCGGCGGTCAGTGGTCCTTGGCGAGCAACGTGTCCTACGACCGGGATCGGTTTCCTTACCCCGTGCCGGGCAACGTCCCCTACTCCTATTCGGCCGACTGGAGCGTGAACTTCGAGGCGAGCGTGCGGCAACCATTGCTCCAGGGCGCCGGCGTGCAGTTCAATCAAATTGCCGGGCCGGGCGCCTAGCCGGGCGTTTACAACGGCGTGGTGCTGGCCCGAATCAACACCGACATTGCCCTGGCCGATTTCGAAGCCTCCGTGCGAAACCTGGTCAGCGACGTGGAAGTGGCCTACTGGGAGTTGTACTTCGCCTACCGCAATCTTGACGCCGTGAAAACCGGCTACGAAAGCGCCCTGTCCACCTGGCGGAAGGTCTACACGTTGAATCGCATCGGCAGCAAGGGAGGCGAGGCCGACAAGGAAGCCCAGGCTCGCCAACAGGTGTACGTCTTCCGCAGCACGGCCGAGCAGCGCTGACGGCGCTGTACCATGCCGAATCGAAATTGCGTTATCTGCTCGGGCTGGCGGCTACCGACGGCCGCTTGATTCGGCCCAAGGACGAGCCGACCACCGCCATGGTGACCTTCGATTGGCACGAAGTGCTTTGCGAGGGTCTGCGCGGAGCGTGGAGCTGCGCCAGCAAAAGTGGATCGTCAAGCGGCGCGAACTGGAGTTGATCGCCGCCAAGAACTTCCTCTTGCCCAAGGTGGACTTCGTGGCCCTGTATCGCTGGCTCGGCTTGGGCAATGACCTGCTGCCCGAGCCCGGCGGAGCCGGCGCCGACTTCACCCAGGCCGGCTCGAACGCCATGCAATCGTTGACCAGCGGCCAGTTCCAAGAGTGGCAGTTGGGACTCCAGGCGACCATCCCCTTGGGCTTCCGCCGCGAAATGGCGGGCGTGCGACATGCCGAGGTAACACTGGTTCAGGAACAGGCCAAGCTGCAAGAAGGCGAACTGGAGCTTTCGGCCCAGTTGGCCTACGCACTACGCGACATGGAAGCGGACCACGTTCTGACCGAGACCGAACTTCAACCGTCGCGTGGCCGCCCAACGGGAGGTCGAGGCGGTCGCGGCGGCATACGAGACCGACACGGTCACCTTCGACGTGCTCTTGCAAGCTCAGCAGCGCCTGGCCCAGGCCGAGAGCGACTACTTCCGCAGCCTGGTGAACTACGCCAAAGCGATCTCGCAGGTGCACTATCGCAAGGGCTCCTTGTTAGAATACAACGGGGTGTACTTGGCGGAAGGGCCGTGGCCGGCCAAGGCGTACTTCGACGCCCGCCGCCGTGCCCGCGCCCGCGACGCTGCCACCTATCTCGACTACGGTTTCACGCAACCGAGGGTGATCAGCCGCGGTCCGATCGAGCAATATGCCGATGCCGGCACGGAGGGAACGGGCGTTCCGCAGGAAGCCGCGCCGGCGGCAACTTCGACCCCCAGCGCGCCCCAACAGGAAACGATTCCAACGCCGCGGCCGGAGCCGACATTGCCCAGCCCGGCGCCCGCCAAACCGGCGACTACGTCACCGGTCAGCGAGCCGCAGGCCTCGGCTGCCGGCAGTGGCCAGGAGCAGCGCGGTTGGACCGCCGTCATGACCATGCCCTCGACGCCGGCCGGAAGAACGGCCGACCCGCGGATGGCCCGCGACGGCTGGAGCGCCGTCAGAAGACCAACTACGATGAACCCGTCGCGACGTCATCGGCTGCTTCCGTTGATCGGTCTGCTTCAGGCTGGAAGGCCCCACAACGCTGAGGCCCTGGGCCGTGCATGGAATAGACGTTGTCGCACACCCTCCCCATGATGGAGGACATGCTACAATGTGGAGGTATGGCCGCGACCCGGGGGTTGCGGGTACAAGTAGATATTGAGGGTCGTTGCTGATTTCATTCTGTTACTTTGGAGATGCGAAATGGCAGCAGTAGTAGCCGCGGATAAGTGCACCGGATGCGAAACGTGTGTTGAATCCTGTCCCCTGGATGCAATTGCCATGAAGGACGGTCTGGCGGTCATCGACGCCGAGACCTGCGGCGATTGCGGCGGCGTGCATCGATGTTTGCCCGGTCGAAGCGATCAGCCTGAGCTAGTCGGGCGGAAGCCGATTTCGGAGAGAACTTTTCGTGGGTCGCGGCGGCGCAGGCCCATTTTTTTCGATTCACCCAAGCCCGCGACAAAACGTCGATTTCCGCCATGGCTGAGCGAGAACGCGAAGGCCCGGTCGAGATTCCCCTGGTGGGCGATCTGACCGAGAATGCCCCGGACTTATGCGACAAACTGCTCTCCGTTGAGCCGGGCGGTGAGTGCGTTTTGTATTTTGATTCGCTCGGCGGCGCGCCATGCGCCATCGCCCTGACGTCGCTGATTTTGCTCCGCGGCGTGAAGGCGACGGGGTCGTGGCGGGCGAATGCTCCTCGGCGGCGCTGTTGGCCGCTGGCCGCCTGCGCCGTCGGCTGGTAACTCCCTTCAGCGTGCTGTTGTTCCATCCGATGAAGTGGCAGAGCGAGGAAAACGTCGCCCTGGGGAGGCTGCCGAGTGGGCCCGGCACTTCGGCCAATTGGAGACCGACATGGATCGCCTCCTGGCCGACCTGTTTCGCTGCCCGCTGGAGACGATCCATCGGTGGGTGCCGGGCGAACCGCTATGTGACCGGCGCCGAACTGGTCGAGGCGGGACTGGCGGAAATGGTTGAGCTCAAACCGCTCGAATGCTGCAAAGCGATAAGGGGCTGTGAAGTCAACGAACGAGACGTTGCTGATTCAAGTGTCGCGCCGAGCGATGGCGTGCGAGTTCGAAGTCCGCTTCCCGCGGCAAAATCCGCTCGGCACAGAATGGGCGTTGGAAGCCCTCGATCTCGTCGAGCCTTGGAGGGCCAGCTATCCGTATTTCCAGCCAGCCAGCGAAATCGGCCGCATCAATCGGCTGGCGGCGGAAGAGCCGGTGGAAATCGAATCGCCACTCTTTGAGTTCTTACTTGGCGCTGCGGCTGTTTGAAGAGACGGGCGGGGCCTATGATGTCACATCGGCTCCGCTTTGGGAGGTGTGGGGATTCGCGCGGCGGGCCGGTGGCGTCCCCTCCGACGCCCAACTGGCCGAAGCGCGCGTCGCTGGTCGGCAGTCACCTCATCGAATTGGATGCGCGCGACGGACGGTGCGGTTTAAGAAGCCCGGCGTGCGGGTCAATCTGGGCAGCATCGGCAAAGGATATGCCCTGGATGCCTGCGCGAATCGACTGCAAGGTATGGGCATGGCCGATTTCCTGTTGCATGGCGGGCAGAGCAGCATTCTGGCTCGTGGGAGCCCTCTGCCAGCGAGTCCGGATGCCGGCCGCGTCGAGCCGCCACCGTGGGAGATCGGCATTCGCCATCCCGCTGCGTCCTGAACAGCGAATTGGAGTGGTTCGACTTTACGATCGGGCCGTGGGCACCTCGGGCATTCAATTTCATCGTTCCGCCACCGGGGCCATCGCTACGGCGCACATTCTCGATCCGCGCTCGGGCCGGCCCGCCGAGGGAGTGCTCTCGACGACCGTCTTGGCTCCGACGGCCGCTCTGGCCGATGCGCTTTCGACCGCCTTCTACGTCTTGGGGGCGGAGAAATCTCTCGCATACTGTAATCAACATCCGAAACATTGGCGCGGTTCTGACATCCCCCAGACCCCGCGATGGAGGTATCGAGGTATCCTCCGCTGGCCTCTGCGAAGAGGACCTCGCCCTCTTCGCCAGTTGACTGCGCGGCGGGCACATTCGACCGCTCAATTCAGGAGTCCCATAGACTGCAAACGTCGGCTGACGGTAAAATGGCCGGCTTGCGGCGACATACACTGCTTTCCGGACTCTTCGCACGATGGACTTTTTAACGCACGGCTCGTACTTGGGGATCACGATCGTGTTGATCCTGACCGGATCGGGCCTTCCCATCCCCGAGGAAGTTCCCATCATTGCGGCGGGATTCCTTTCAGCCAACGAAACGCTTGACCCCGTGTTGGCCTTCCTATGCTGCGTGTTCGGCGCGATCGCCGGCGATTGCATCATGTACACGATCGGCTACTATTTCGGCCGAGGCGTGCTCCAAGAGCACCCCTGGTTCGCGCGGTTCGTCACGCCCGAACGGGAGGAACAGATTGAGTCCAGGTTTCGCCAGCACGGGCTGAAAGTGTTCTTTGTGGCGCGGTTTCTCGTGGCGCTGCGGTCGCCCGTGTATCTGACGGCAGGGATCCTGCGAGTCTCGTTCGCGAGGTTCTTTGCCATCGACCTGATCTGCGCCACGGCAGTGGTCGGCACGTTCTTTTGGCTGACGTATTTCGTCGGTCAGCAGATCGCCAAGGGGGTCGGCGATGCCCTGGTCGTGCTGAGCGTCATCGCCGCGATCGTATTGGCATGCGCGGGCTTCTATGTCTGGCGTCGTTACCGCCGCAAGCTCGCCAAACCCAAACAAGGGGCTGCGGAGCATCGAGCCGACCACCGCGGATCAAGCGGATTCGCCCGCAGATGAGGCCGAGGCGGAGAAGGAAGTGGTGTAATCTTACGGCCGGCGACATGCTCCGCTGAGCCGCAGACGGACCTGTTTGCGTGCGGGCAAGGAGCGGGCGGCAAGGTTTGCCGATTCTAGCGAAACGTCGCCCTGCGCCGCATTGCGCGGCGGGTGCACAGAAAACGGGCAACCTATGCAGTCTGTGCCACCCGCTTCGTACCATTCGATTTGTTACAAGCGTGGATCATATAACGACTTCCATGGATTCGTGTATAATTGAGCTTCGGTTTCGGCATTGGCTTTGCGAAAAGCGGCCGCCACGTACGCCTGCGGACCGTGCCAAGAAGTACCGGCTGTGCGCGGAGCGTACGGGAGCGAACCATGTACCACTATTTATCCCCAAAGAAGGAGGGAATCGTGACTCCCAAAGAAGTTCTGGCGTTGTGCCGGGAAAAGGACGTGAAGGCGGTCGATCTGCGGTTTATGGACTTCCCAGGACTGTGGCAGCACTTCACCATCCCCGTCGACAAGCTCGACGAAGACGTCTTCGAGGACGGCCTGGGCTTTGACGGATCGAGCATCCGCGGCTGGCAGGCGATCAACGAAAGCGACATGCTCGTGGTTCCGCAGCCAGACACGGCCGTGCTCGACCCGTTCTGCAAGATCCCGACGTTGTCGATGATCTGCAACATTCAAGACCCGATCACCCGCGAAGATTACACCCGCGATCCGCGGAACGTGGCCCGCAAGGCCGTCAATTATCTCAAGAGCACGGGCATCGGCGACACGTGCAATATCGGGCCCGAGGCCGAGTTCTTCATCTTCGACGATATCCGCTGCGATCAGAACACCAACAGCGGCTACTACTTCATCGACAGCGTCGAAGGCCAATGGAACCGCGGCCGCGAGGAACAACCCAACCTGGGATACAAACTGCGGTATAAGGAGGGTTACTTCCCCGTTCCGCCCGCCGACCAAATGATGGACATCCGCAACGAGATGATGCAGACGATGGTCGACTGCGGGATGAGCATCGAGGCCCAGCACCACGAAGTGGCCACGGCCGGGCAGTCGGAAATCGACATGAAGTTCGACAACCTGGTGGCCATGGCCGACAAGATGATGATGTTCAAGTACATCATCAAGAACGTGGCCAAAAAGTACGGCAAGACCGTCACTTTCATGCCGAAGCCGCTGTTTGCCGACAACGGCTCGGGCATGCACACCCACATCTCGATCTGGAAGGGGGGCGAACCGCTCTTCGCCGGCAGCGGCTACGCGGGCCTCAGCCCCATGGGCTTGCACGCCATCGGCGGCATTCTCAAGCATACCCCCGCGCTGTGCGGCATCGCCTGCCCCACCACCAACAGCTACAAGCGGTTGGTGCCCGGCTTCGAGGCCCCGGTGAACCTGGCCTACTCGCAGCGGAACCGCTCGGCGGCCATCCGCATCCCGATGTACAGCCCGAACCCCAAGACCAAGCGATTGGAGTTCCGCTGCCCCGATCCGAGCTGCAACCCGTACCTCTCCTTCTCCGCCATCTTGATGGCGGCGATCGACGGGATCCAGAACAAGATCGACCCGGGCGAGCCGTTGGACAAGGACATCTACGACCTCGAACCCGAGGAGATGAAGAACATTCCGCAGGCGCCGGGTTCGCTGGAGGAATCGCTCCCGCGTTGCGGGCAGACCACGAGTTCCTGCTCCGCGGCGACGTCTTCACGCCCGACGTGATCGACACCTGGATTTGGTACAAGACGGTCAACGAAGTGCAGGCGATGCAGTTGCGTCCGCATCCTTACGAGTTCTGCTTGTACTTTGACATTTGACAGGCGATCAGGGATTCGTCTCCACGGGTCTGTGGCGGTTCACAGACCATCGGGTGGTGAACTGCGCTTGGCACGGTCCTGCGCCCGGGTGGGCCCCCGCGAGGGCGGCCCGTCCGGGCCAGGCCTTTTCTTGGCCCAGAATTGAAACCGGGACGCAGCGAGAATTGACAAGCTCGGATAGCGAAAACTGGCTGCGTCTGTTTCAACTCTATTCAGAGCTCTCCGCACAGGCAAGCCGGCCGTATTCCTCTTGGACCGCCGCGCAGACAGCAGCCAACGAGTCGAAGGCGGCGGCTTCGGCGTGCGGGTCGCTCGCCTTGGCCGCCTCTTCCAGCGCCCGCCCCGCTTCCGTCAGGCAAGGATAGCCATAGCTTCCACCGGCCCCCTTCAGTCGATGGGCTATCCGGCGCAGGTCTTCGTGCCGTCCGCCATCGTACGCCGCACGCATCGCCTCGACCTGCTCGGCCAACCGACCGACGAATTCGCACAATATCCCGGCAATCTCGGGCTCGTCGGCAAACTCCGAGACGAACGAGCCGACTGCCGGTTCTCCGACCGACGATCCCCGGTCGTCGGCGATCTGCCGTCGGGCATACTTGGCGATCGTCCGAATCAACTCAGCGCCGATCAATCGGTTTGGCCAGGTGTTCGTTGCAGCCCGCCGCCAAACAGCGGTCGCTGTCGCCCGACATGGCATACGCCGTCAACGCAAGGATCGGCTTGCCGTAGCCCCGCTGACGCAAAGTCGTAGCGGCTTCGTAACCATCCATCTCCGGCATGTTCATGTCCATCAACACGACGTCGAAAGTTTGGCTCTCGGCCTTTTCCAGGGCCAGTCGTCCGTTCTCGACCGTCTCCACCGTCGCCCCTGCTTTTCGCAAAATCGCCTCGATCAGTTGCCGGTTGTCGAATCCGTCTTCCGCCAAGAGAACGCGAATTTTGTTGAGATCCGCGGCGTTCGACTCGATCGAGTCGGCCGGTGCGTCGGCTTCCACCTCGGCGGGCCTTGCAAGCATTGGCACTCCCTCCAGGCTTCCGGTCGGCACAGTCAGGCTGAACGTGCTTCCCGCTCCAAACACGCTGCGCACCGTCAATATGCCTCCGAGCATCTGGGCGATATGCCGCGAAATGGCCAGCCCCAGGCCCGTCCCGCCGAATTTCTGCGAAACCGAAGCGTCGCCTTGAACGAACGGCTGAAAGAGCCGCGAGAGAACTTCCTGCCGGATGCCGATCCCCGTGTCGATCACGTCGATCTTCACGGCGGGTTGGCCGCCGCGCCACTTGGCCAAGAACGAGACGACAATCCGCACGCTCCCGTTTTCGGTGAACTTCACGGCGTTGCCCACCAGGTTCATGACAGCCTGCCGCAGATGCGCGCCGTCGGTCAGAATCCTCTGCGGCACTTCGCCCGGATACTCTACTGTCAACGAAACACCCCGCTGCGCCGCGCGGCCGCATCGAACTGGCCACGTCAGCCAACAGCGACATCACGTCGCATCGCGCAATTTCACAAGACAGTTTTCCCGCCTCGATCTTCGACAAGTCCAGGATGTCGTTGATCAACGTCAACAAATGCTCGCCGTTGCGCCGGATCACCGCCAGATAGTCGTTTCGGCCGCTCGCGTCCAGCGTTGGATCCGTCAATAGGTCCGCAAAACCGACAATCGCGGTCATCGGCGTGCGAATCTCGTGGCTCATGTTCGCCAGGAACCGGCTCTTCGCCTGGTTGGCCGCCTCGGCGAGCGTCCTGCTTTGCTCCAGGCTGCGATTGGTCGTTTCCAGTGTGTCCGCGTAGTCCTTGAGCTTCTGCGACGTCCGCATTTGATCGGTGATGTCGGTAGTGGCCACGACGGCGCCGTCTTGCGGCCATCCTTGTCGTAGAGAGGCCTACCGTCGGCTCGCAGTATCCGCGCGGGCCGGCCCCTGGGCACAACGGTCAGCACGGCGTCCTGGAACTCTTCGCCCGCCAATGCCCGCACCAACGGAAGGTCCGGCGTCCTCATCAGGGTCTTTCCATCCGCCTCGTAGAGGTTGTAATGTTCTGCCCACTGGTCGGCGGGAATCGGTTCTTGCGGGAGATCAAGGAACTCTCGCGTCGATCGATTGAACAGCGTCAGTACCCCGTTGGCGTCACAGACGACGATCCCGGTTCGAACCGTATCGAGCACCGTTTCGAGGAATTGCTGCTGACGTTGCGCCTCTTCCTCGCTCCGCTTGAGATTTCTGAACACCAGATCGTACGGACTGGTCAGCCCCACCTCCACGAACGCCTTGTAGACCAAATAGAGCGATACGACTTCCAACAAATGGGCCAGCACTTTGGTCTCCCCGACAAAATCCACGGCCACCGCGGAGAAAAACTCCGACGCCGAGCTTGCCAGCCACGACGCCAGCAACAAGCGGAAGACGTACGGATCGAGTTCCCTCCGCTTGCACACCAGCACTCCCGCCGCTGCGAGGAATGCCAAGCAGCTTATGCTTCGGCCAAACTGCTCGAAATGGGTCATCCCCAGCCTGGGAATATAGCAATCGGGAAACACATGCCAAGAAAACACGCTGTAAAGCACCAGAACGAAAATCCCGCCGTAAAAGCCCATTGCCACCGCCACGTTCAGCCGCCGGCGGAAGAAGAATGGCGAAACCAAGAACGACAAACTGGCAATCCAGCGCCCAGCCGTCTTCAATTGGATCGACTCGTCTCCATCAAGGCCCGGCACCACCGATGTGCCTTGATACGTCCACAGGTGCAGCAAATCGAAGATGCCCGCAAACAAACAGGCGATGCCGATGAAGAGGAAGAAGCCGTTGCCCAGGAACCGGCGCGCGTTCCAGAACAGCATGAACACACTGCACGCAACGACCGCCGCGAATGTCTCCACCGAGTTGTGGAACAGCAGGTAGTTGTGTTGGCTGATGATATAAAAACCAACCAGCCCTGCCGCGCCAAGCAGCATCCGCACGTTCGCGCTCAAACCCCGGACGTCGTCTGTCACCGCCGCCGCCATCAGACAGTTCTCCTCTTCCGTCGGTTCTTTCCCCACGGCGCGCCCCCTTGGAAGTCCTGTTAAGTCACTTGGCCGACAGCCGGTCGCAGCGCGGGTCGGCCGTTTTCGCCGCCCGGTCTTGAAACCAGCGGAGTATCGAGTCGCGGCCGATGGTGCCGGTGGGGCGACCCTGGTCGGTGATGAGCATGCGCGAAACGGACACGCGGCAGAGGAACTCGTAGATCACGCGCACCGGCGTGGTTTCCTCGTAACAGATCGCATCCGATCGCATCACGTCGCGAACGGGCCGCCGCCAGCAGTCGGGCGAGACGATGCCCGCCATCACGTCTCTTTCCGACAAGAAGCCGACCAGCTTGTCATGGTCGTTCAGCACGGGCGCGACAGGGACGCCGGCTTCGAGCAGAAAGTCGGCCGCGTCGCCGACGCTTGCGCCCTCACGCACGCCGGCGGCCAAGGGGCTCATGACGTCGCGGGCCAGCGCGTCGCCGAAGACGCCGTCGTACCGGCCGGCCAGTTGCGCGTCGAGTTCCTCGCCGTCCAGCAGCACGGAGTAGCGGACGACGCGATCGCGGCCCGCCCGTTTGGCCAAAGGAGGGCCTGATCGGCCAAATCGACCAGTTGTTCGGAGCTTTGGGTGTCATCGTAACATTCGGCCACGCCAAAACTGCCCGTCAGATACAGTTCCTTATCGCCGACGGGAAGCCTCAATGCGGCGAGACGTCCTCGCGCGTGCTCGGCCCATACCGCCGCGCCCGTCTCGTCGGTCTCCGGCAGCATCGCGCAGAATTCCTCTCCGCCGTAACGGCAGACGAGGTCGCACTCGCGGCTGGTGTCCAAGAGCAACTCCGCCACGGACCGCAGCACCGAGTCGCCGGCAGGGTGCCCGTAGAGGTCGTTCACCCGCTTGAAGAAATCCAGGTCCAGCATGACGCAACTCAGCGGCAAATGGAACCGCTTGGAACGTTGCCACTCCTTCGCCAGGGACTCGTAGAATGTCCGGTGGTTGAGCAGGCCCGTCAAGGGATCGGCGTGGGCCATCAGCGTCAGGCGGCGTTCCAGTTCCAGCATCCGCGAGCCGGACCGCATGCGTGCCAGCAGTTCGTTCTGCAAGACCGGTTTCACGAGAAAATCGTCAGCCCCGTTTTCGAGACCGTCGATCGCTTCGGCGGAACCGGTCTTCGCGGTCAATAAGAAGATATGGACGTAGTGCGGCAGCTGCATCGCCCGCACGCGCCGGCATAACTCGATCCCATCGACGCGGGGCATTTCCCAATCGGTAATGACGAAGTCGGGGCACTCCTGCTCGATGGCGTCGAGGGCTTCCTGCCCGTCCGCCGCAGTCCGCACCAGGAAGCCGGCGGCCGTAAGCCAGCAAGAGAGAAGCGCAACATGGCCGCGTCGTCATCGACCACCAAGACCTTGTAGCTCGGTGGCGTGATCAAAACGTCCGAGGTGCGCATACGACAGCCCCAATAGGTACGAACGGCGCTTCCCTAAAGATTAGCTTGCCACCGGAAGAAAAGGGGACGCCGCACGGGGAAATCACCGCGGACGGCCGCCATCCTGCCGTCGCGGCACAGCCAACGATCCTCTCCCGACTGCCGGCGGGGGGGACCTGCCCCTACAATCGTTCCAAGCCGTTGGGCCGGCTAGGCACGAATCGCGGCGGCCGCTATCCTATGGGTTTCGTGAAAGGACTTGGCCATGAAGGTGTTGATCGTTAACAAGTTATCCGCCGAAACCGTCACCGCGCTCCAAACACTCGGTCTTCAGGTTGAGGTGCGCAGTGATCTCGGCAGCGAGACCCTGCCCGGGCGCTGGCCGAGGTGAATGTCCTGGTGGTCCGCTCCACCAAGGTGACGGCGGCAGCCATCAAGGCGGCGCCGCAATTGTCGCTGATCATTCGCGCGGGGCGGGCGTCGATACGATCGACCTGGCCGCCGCCAGCGCGCGCGGCATCTACGTGGCCAACTGCCCCGGCAAGAATACGGCCGCGGTGGCCGAGTTGGCCATCGGCCTGCTGGTGGCCGCCGATCGGCGAATCGTTGACGCCACGGTCACCCTGCGCAACGGCGCCTGGCAGAAGAAAGAGTTCGGCAAGTGCCGCGGACTGGCCGGCCGCACCCTGGGAATCCTTGGTTTCGGGGCCATCGGCAAGGCGGTTGCCCAACGGGCCGCCGGCCTGGAAATGCGGGTGATTGCCTGGTCGCGGAGTCTGACGCCGGCCGCCGCCGAAGAGCACGCCGTCGGCTGCGCGGCATCGCCCGAAGCATTGGCGGCCGCTTCCGACGCGGTCAGCGTCCATCTGGCGCTCGCTCCCGAAACCAAGCACCTGGTGGGCAAGAGCTTCTTCGACGCGATGAAACCCGGCGCGATCCTGGTGAACACGTCTGCGCGGCCCGCTGGTCGATACGCCCGCGCTTCGGGCGGCGATCGCGGCCAAGGGCCTGCGTGTCGGGCTCGACGTCTTTGAAGGCGAGCCCGCCGGCGGCGAAGCCCCGTGGACCGACAAGGAGCTGGCCGCAGTGGTCACCTGCACGCCGCACATCGGCGCTTCCACGGATCAGGCTGCCGAAGCCGTGGCGTCCGAGGTCGTGCGGATCGTGGAGGTGTTTCTCCGCACAGGCCACCCCGCCGGCACGGTGAACCTCTGCACCCGATCGCCGGCAACGCATCGGCTGGTCGTGCGGCACTTCGACCGCGTGGGCGTGTTGGCCTTCGTGCTCGACGGGCTGCGCGAAGAGGGCGTCAATGTCGAAGAAGTCGAGAACACGGTCTTCGCCGGCGCGGAAGCCGCCTGCTGCTCGATACTGCTGGACCAAGCGCCTTCGCCGCAACTGCTCGATGCCTTCCGCCACAACGAGAACATCCTGCACGTGATGGTCAACGCGTGCCAATAAGGCCGCCGGTCGTAAGCGTCAACGCCGGCGGCGGCTAGTCGTCGATGGTTCCTGACGCGTCCGTGCCGCTGTGGTATGATTGTGACATTCGGGGTGCGGTTTGCGTCGAAATGATGCCGTGGATTCCCCTCTCGTCCTCACCTCGTTCCCTTAATTACCGGTTAAAGGAAGAAGGACATGCCAGAACAAGATCCCGCGCCGGCAACGTCGCTGCAGTTCGACAAGGCGGAGTATTCGGCCCCGCAGGAAATCGTATCCAATTGCCGTGTCTGCCACCGGCCCATTGCGCAGACCTACTACACGGTCAACGCGGCGATGGTCTGCGAGGAGTGCCGCGGGAAATTGGAGGCATCTGCGGCGCGCGGATCAAGACTGACGCGGGCGTTTGCGGCCGCCGCCTTGGGCCTGCTGGCCGGGCTGGCCGGCGCAGGGCTCTGGTATGCCGTCCGAACGATCAGCGGATACGAGGTCGGACTGATCGCCATCGTTGTTGGCCTCATGGTCGGCGCCGCGGTCCGGAAGGGTTCGAGCGGGCGGGGCGGCTGGTTCTATCAAACTCTCGCCATTGTGCTGACCTACAGTTGCATCTGCGCCGAATACATGCCCGATATTGTCGGAGGGTTCATGCGGAAATATCGCGAGACCCATTCGGCGCCGGCACGACCGGCAAGCGATCCGAACCCGGGCGAGGCCGCTGCCAAAATGGCGGCCGAACATGACGGGGCGGAGAACGCCCGGCCGGTTCATGCCCCTGTGCCCAAGCCGGGAACCGTCAAGTTGGTGATCTTGCTTGCGATGTTTCTGTTGATCGCGTTCATCATTTCGCTGGCCGTGCCGTTCCTCGGCGGCCTTCGGAACGTGATCGGCCTGTTGCTCATCGGGATTGCCTTGTACGAAGCGTGGAAGATCAACAAGCGCTCGCCGTTGCGGATCGCTGGCCCGTTTCAACTCGCTTCGACCGTTACGTCCGAGGCGCCGCGCGTATGAATCCGGTTGTCGCAACACTCACGTGCCCGTCCTGTGGGACGGAGATTTCGCCCGGCCTGCTGGCCTGCCCCGGCTGCAATTGGCTGGTGAATGCCGCGCGATTGTCAGTTCTGGCGGAAGAGGCGGCGGCCGCTCAGCAGGCGGGCGATGTCACCCGTGCCCTCACCCATTGGCGTGCCGCCGTTGAATTGCTGCCGCCGGATACAAGACAGTTTGCCGTGATTCAATCGCAAATTGAGCAGTTGGGACGGCAGCTCGACGCTACCGGCGTATCCTCCCCGATACCGGACTCCTCCGCGGGCCGGTCGGCGGCGGGCAAGGCCGCGGCCGGGGCGGGCATCCTGGGGATGTTGCTCTGGAAGTTCAAAGTCGTGCTGCTGCTGGTGGCGACGAAGGGAAAACTGCTGCTGTTGGGTTTGACCAAGTCGAGTACGTTTCTTTCCATGTTCGCTTCTCTCGCCGTATATTGGGCGGCATGGGGCTGGCCCTTCGCCGTGGGGTTGGTGCTGAGCATCTACATCCACGAGATGGGCCACGTCGATGCCTTGCGGCGGTACGGTTTCAAGGCGTCGGCGCCCATGTTTATCCCCGGGCTGGGCGCGCTGATTCGCCTCCGCCAACACGCGTCCAATCCTTCCGAGGATGCGCGAATCGGGCTCGCTGGCCCCCTTTGGGGCGCGGGCGCCGCCCTCGCGTGTTACTTGATCTACCTGGCTACCGGCGCAGCCATCTGGGCAGCCCTCACCCACGTGGGAGCATTCATCAACATCTTTAACTTGATGCCCATCGCGTCCCTCGACGGCGGCCGCGGTTTCCGGGCGCTCTCGCGCGGTCAAGCCCTGCTAGTCACGGCAGCGCTGGGCGCGGCTTGGCTTCTGACCGGCGAGGCAATGCTCATGTTGGTCGCCATTGTGGCGATATGGCGGTCCATCACAACGCCCAAGGACTCACAAGCCGACCGCCTTGCCTTCGCCACGTTCTTGTTCCTGATTGCATCACTTTCGGCGCTCGTCTGCGTTCGGGCGGGCCAGTAGAGGATAGTCACGTTTCTTGAGGGGAATCCCGCCGGCGCCTCATCGGTAGTCGGTCGGCGGCAGGCCGCAGATGTACTGCCGCCAGCCGTCCAGGTGCTCCTTGCTGAGGCTGTTTTCGCGGACGATCTCGGTGGCGATTTGCCGATCGGTGCCCGGCACGGTAACCCGCACTTTCAACCGCCCGTTCGGCTTGTAGCGGAACAGCACTTCCACGGGCGATTGAGCGGGCAGTTCCGGCGGCAGGTCGGCGACCGAGCAGCGGCCCACCGGCGTGCAGTTGTCGGCCGAAGGGCTCTCCCCTTCCACGATCTCGACGCGGATGGAACGCTGATCGGCTTTCGTCGTGCGGAAGGCCCGCTTGGCCGTCACCGGCAGGGGCGTGTTGCGGGGAATGAGAATCGCGTTGCGGCGGAGCCTGGTTTCCGGGTCGAAGCCAACGACGCCGAGACTGTGCGAGTTGACGTTCCTGATCTTGAAGACCGGCGGCAGGCCCTGCTGCCCGGCAAGGATCAGCGAAGCCTGCAAGGCCGCACCGTGGGCAACCGCCTCGTCGGCAGCCACCGAATCGTCGGGCTCCTTGCCCGAAAGCTGGCGCAGCATGTTGCGGATCATGGGCATTCGCGTCGAGCCGCCCACCAGCAAAAGGCGATCGAGGTCCTTCCACTGCAATCCCGCCGCCTGCAAGGCCTGCGTGGTGGTGAATCGCGTGCGATCGAGGAGGTCCTGCGTGGCCTCTTCAAACTGCTCCCGACTGAGCTCGATCGCGCCGAATCGCCGTGGAAATCGCAGGCCACGGTGGCCTTGTGCCGGGCGGAAAGCGTCCGCTTGGCGTCTTCACACTCTCGCCACAGCTTGCCCGCCGCCACCGCGTCCTCCCGCGGATCGGCGTGATGTTGACGAGCAAAATCCTCCGCCACCAGGTCCACCAGCCGCTGGTCCCAGTCGTAACCGCCCAGTCGCACGTCGCCGTCGGTGGCCAAGGCGTTGAACTGCGTGCCGTCGATCTGCATCACGGTAACGTCGAATGTGCCGCCGCCCAAGTCATACACGAGGACGTGTTGCGGGCTCGTGCTGCCGCCTGCCGCGGTGAGATAGCCTTGCTGGAAACCGAAGGCCACGGCCGCCGCCGTCGGCTCGTTAATGATGTCCAGAACCTGGAAACCGGCCATGTAGCCCGCGTCCTGCGTGGCCTTGCGGCGGGCCTCGTCGAAGTACGCCGGCACCGTAATCACCACCTTGTCGAACGGGCCAATCTGCTTGCCGGCGTCGAGGCGAATCTTGTTGAGAACGAAGGCCTCGATCACTTCGGGCGGGTAGCGCTTGCCTCCCAGCACCTTGTGGTAACTCCGCTGGCCCACGTCGCGTTTCGAACATTCGGCCACGCGGTCGGCCTCGGAGACGATGGCCTTCACCGCCTCCTTGCCGACAACCACCTCGTCGCCGTCGAAAAGCACCACGCTGGGGGTCAGCAGATCGCCTTCGGCGTTGACCACGGTGACCGGCCGACCGCGCTCGTCGAGCTTTGCCAGCACGGAGAACGTGGTGCCCAAGTCGATGCCGATCGCCGGGATGGAAGGTCGTGTTGTATCGGTCGTGCCCATGCGCTCCCGCCCGAAAACCTCGTATTCTACCACGGCAGCCGCAAGCCACCCACCCTCAGCCAACAAAGAAACAAGTAAAACAGGAATCCGATTGCCAATCCGAGGACTGCCGCGATCGTCCGCCCGACCAGCTTGAACTGCCATCGCGCAGGGGGCACCTTGCGAGAGCTGCCGCCGCTGGGCTTGCGTTTGACGTCTTCCGATTGGGCCGGCGGCCTGGCTACGCCGGGAAACGTCGGCGCAACAACGGGCTCGGGCGGGGCCGCAGGGGGCGTAGGATCATCTTCTTTCCATGGCGATGCCGCCCGCAGTCCTTCGTTTGCCGGCGGCTCGGGCGGGGCCGCGGGGGGCGTAGGATCATCTTCTTTCCATGGCGACACCGGCCGCGGTCTTTCTCTTGCCGGCGGCCCGGCAGGGCCCGACATCGGTTGGGCCTCTTTGATCGGCCCCGCCGGGCCCGGTGCAGCAGAGACCGAGATCTCTTGGGCCTCTTTGATCAGCACTTCGAAATCGACCGCCTGCAAAGCGTCGTGGATCGTCGATTCGACGCCCGACAACTGGCTCGGCTCCGGCGGCGGCGCCTCGGTGGTCGGCAACTGCGGGGCCTCTTCCGGCACGCCTTCGGCCGCCGGCAACCGCTCGGCTTCCTCAGCCGGCTCGGCGGTCGGCGCTGCGCGGCTTTGCTTGCCAACGCCGCAAAGGCCTCGAACCCCGCCCCGCCGCCGACCGCATTGCGCCACCGCTCGATTTCCTCGTCCGACATGCCCACGGCGCGATCCAACTCCAGCGGCACGGTCTTGTGCATGCCGGGCAACGCGGTGTGGACCTTCAAGCGGCCGCCCGCATTGCAGTCGAAGATCACCTCCACCGGCCAGTTCTTCGCAGCCCTTTCCCCCAGGTCGTCAACGACCGCCCGCCCGATGCTCGTACACTCGTCGGGCAGGGAACTCTCGCCCTCGAGAATCTGCAACGCCATGGAGGTTTGTTTCGGCGAGTGTACCGGGAATTGCTTTCTCGCTTTGGCCGGCAGCGGCGTGTTGCGCGGAATGAGGATGATCTTGGTCTTCTGCAGCGTATCTTCCGCGATCCCTTCCACGCCGAGGCTGTGGGAACTCACGTCGGTAATCGCCCAGCCGGACAGCGGGTCGATGCCGCTCTCCTGCGGCGGCAAGTGGGCCGCATACAGGGCCGCGCCCCGGGCCACCGCTTCGTCCGGATTCAGCGCGCCGTCGGCCTCCATGCCGGTCACTTCCCGCAACATCTTCGCCACCATCGGCATCCGCGTCGCCCCGCCCACTGGCACCAACCGCGAAACGTCCTTCCATTCCAGGCCGGCCGCAGCCAATAACCGCCGCGTGGCTGCCGCGGCACGCTCCAGCAGATCGGCCGTCATCTCTTCGAACTGCGCCCGCGTGACCAACACCTCCATGCTCCGTCCGCCCATTTCAATTCGCACCATCGCCCAACTTCGGGCACTCAACGCGTGCTTGGCCTCGACCACGGCGGCCAACAGGCGGTTACTGGCGGCCGCATCTTGCCGCGGGTCGAGCCCCTGCGACTTCTGGAACTGATCGGCCACGTAGTCGGCCATGCGCATGTCCCAGTCGTGGCCGCCCAAACGCGCGTCGCCGGCGGCGGCGATGGTCTGAATCTTGCCCGGCCCCAGCCGCAACAGCGCGGCATCAAGCGTGCCTCCGCCCAGGTCAAAGACCAACAGCGTCATTTCGCTCCGAAGGCCCGCGCAGAAGAGAGATAGCCGACGCTCTCGCAATAGGCCAGGGCGGCGGCCATCGGCTCATTGACGATCTCCGCCGCCTCGAGACCGGCCAGCTCGGCCGCGTCGGCAGTTGCCTTGCGCTGCCGCTGGCCGAACTGGGCCGGCACCGTAATCACCGCCCGGCCAACCGAGCCAAACGCCGCGACAACGTCGTCTTTCAGTTTGCGTAGGACGCAGGCATACACGACCTCGGGCGGAAAGTTCTTTCCACCAATCCTCCGCGGACAGCGCGGCAGGCCAAGGTCGCGTTTCGCCCATTCGGCCACCAGATCGGGTTGGACGGTAATGGCCGTACGGGCATCCCTGCCGACAACCACTTCCCGGTCGGCGAACAGCACCACGCTCGGCGTCCGCAGTTCCCCCTCGCTGTTGCGGACGATGGCCGTCGAGCCCGATGGATCGACCGAGGCCACGGTCGAGAAGCTCGTGCCCGCATCGATTCCGACGGACCGTTCGCGTGACATGGTGTTGCCACCGGGCGGAAAAATACGCAATGCCAAGACGTCGGCTCGAACAGCCCCGAAAACTCCAGTCTAGTCCGAAAGGTGGGAAGTCTCAATATCCTGCCCGAATGGCTTGCCCGTTGGAATGGCGGCGGCGTCCATTAACCCGTTGCCGCCCGGCCGTTAGTGCGTCATACTTGTGCCGAGCCGGCACCGCGTTTGCCCGCCTTTAAGACCAGATCGCCGACAGCGCGAGACGGGAAGAAAGGCTACAACGCGGAGAGGATTGTCGGCCGGCGACATCGGGCCCGTAGCTCAGCGGTTAGAGCAGGGGACTCATAAGGCAAGAGGGCGAATCCTGTACACTCCCCAGAACACGCGGCAAATAGCTTGTTTTCAAGGCTTTTGCGGCCGTTCTGCGTTTGGTCTTGTACAGTGTACAAAAGTGCAAAAATGGGGCGGATCGGGTGTATATACACCCGTTGCGAGTCTTTTTTCGGCCTGCCAGAAACCGGCCTGAGAGGGCCAGAGAGGCGAAACAATGGCTTGGAAACTCCGAAAGAAGGAAGAGGCCCGGCGGAAGGTGCGGAAGGTCTTGCCGGTTAAGTCAACGGGTGTCAAACGTCGAAAGCCGGTTCGCCCACGGTCGCCCGCGCCGATGGGATGTGAATACTACTGGGAAGACTAGCCGCTGACGCCCAGGGCCTTGCCGGCGGCATCGCGTGCCTTGCCTGAATCACTTGTGGAAAGTTTGCCACCAGTGTTCTTTCCGGGTGCCGTTCCGGCGTGCTCTTTCTGTCGTTCCTTGGCCTGTTTGTCGTAGAACTTCGCGGCGCCTGCTTTGCACCTTGCCCACACGCGGCTATGCTAGGGGGCCTTGTGCCGCTGGCCACGGGGCTGAGTCCACGGGCCTTGCAGGAGGTTACTATGCTTCTGTTTGCTGTGATTGATCCCGTTGCTATCTGTACGCTGGTCGCCACGGTCATTGTGGCCGCGGCGACGGTGTTCTATGTCTACCTAACCCATCGGATTTTGCGATCGCAGACTGACCCCTGCGTCGTCGCCTATACACACTTGGGCAGCGCCAAGTCGGTCAATGTGGTCAATATCGTCATTGAGAATGTGGGGAAGGGATTGGCGAGAGATATTCGCATCGAACGGCACCCGGACGCCTCAGATGAAAAAACATGGGATGCCCTTCTGAATGGCGATGTGCCAGGCGAAGGAAGAAACCCGAGGCTGTCATTGCGAGACACAGCCATGAAGACCGGCATACCCGCGCTGCCGCCCGGCGGGAAGCGTATTGTCTATTGGGGCGACTTTGGTGACGTTGCTGCTTTCTTTGGGCGAGAACGACGAGGCATAGGAGTTGTGTGCAAGTGCAGGAGAGCAGACTCCACGGAAGTCACGCCTGTGTCGTGTATTCTCGAAGTTGTCTCGCTAGTTCGTTCGATCCGCGAAGGGTAGTTTCTCATCCGAAAACCGCCACAGCCCCGCCCTTGCGTTCCTCGGGCCTCATTGGTGTTTTGCTACCCTGGTGTGCTACATGCGCAGAATCGAGCAAATGGCGGTTGGGAGAAAGCTACGCTGCTTTCGGTTTCCGGGCCGGCTTCTCGGCTGGGGTCGTATCCTCTGGCGCCCTCGTATGCCTCGGAGTGTTCGACGTGGGCCTGCCAGTTGGCAGCATATTTGGCAGCCAGTGCCGAATCCCGTATGACCAGCATGTTCTCGGCGTTGTGCTCCTCGGCGGCCTTCGTGAAATTGAAGCTGCCGGTAATGACCGTCTCGCCGTCGATCACGATCACCTTGTTATGGGCGATAGCGTGCTTGGCGTCGATCCAAGTCGGAATGCCGACATTGTGGAGAAAGTCGGCTTCGCTGTACTTTTCCGTCCGCTGGCTCTTGTCGAGAATCACTCGAACGTCAACGCCCCGCTTGTGGGCTTCGACCAGGGCCTTGGCGATCGGCGCCGACGTGAAGCTGTAGGCCTGGACAAGGATTGTCGTCTTGGCGGCGTCGATCTCCCGCACCGCGGCCTCAGTGCAACCGCCCGCGGGTGAGAAACAGACTTCGACCGTCGGCGGTGGCGCTGGCAGGGCGTTGTGGCTTGTCTGCGGCTAGTGAGGTCCTTTCAGCAGCACACCTTAGACTTCACGCCAGCACGAAGATCGTCTGCTTCAATGCGATGGGCATGAACCGCATTCCTCAGAAGTGCAATGATTTGGCTCTTTGTATAGCGAAGGACCTCATCCGCTCGGATCTTCTCAACGATGGCGGTTGCAAGAACCCCAAGTGTCTTGTACGTGAGCTGTACGATGTCGTGGTGCTTGTCTTCAAGTTCCCGCAGCACTGTCACTCCCGGAGTTTGTTTGACCTGAAGGCCTTTTTCAATAAGAGCAGGCTCACCGAGCAAAACGACGTCGATCGATTCCACCTGATCAAACTGAGACACGATCGCTATCACTGCGTCATCAATCTTATTGGGGTTCCGAGGTTGCTGCCCTTCGGCTTGGTCGGGTTCTTAACGAAAATTACGCGATTACTGTCGAAGTCGATAACCCATTCGTTGTCGGGGGACGCTAGTCTTAGACGAATCGCAGGAATTATCCCAAGTGCGATCTCCTGGAATGTGTTTGGTAGCCACCCCTCTTTGCGGAACATCTCTAGGAACACGGGAATGCTGTCGGCATTCGGCCGGATGTCTCCGATGTCGGCAAAAAAGCTCGCTTCATAGCGGCCTGGAATATCAATCATCAGGCTCTCCTGCTTCCTAGGGTCTTATGAGCACCAACACAGGCCAGTATAGGTTCCACAAGACGGCGACACAACTGCCCCCCCCGTGAGCGGGAAGGTTGTTGTGCGTTGCAACTTCTCTGAGGTTCACGCAATCCATGTCCCAGGTCTCCTCTCTGGTCGGCGTTGGCCGCTGCTGCCTGTCACCACAGCCGCGCTCGATTGTTTCGATGGTGTTGGGCAGGGTAAGGGCCAGAGGCATCCAGATGGGGGCGCACCGGACTGGGCTGGGCAAGGGCGACACGCTCAGGGTGCCTGACGGCCATGCTGTTTTCTCCCTTGTAGACCTTGTAGACCTTGTAGACCATTTTTCCGTATAAGCGCTTATGTGTGCGTGCGTGTAGGGCTGAACCGGGGGAAAGGTCTACAAGGTCTACATCCTCTACAAACCATTGGGGGGTCACTCCTCCGCTTTCAAGCCGATGCCGATTCGCCAGGTGTACCCGCCGATCGGGACGCTACCGAAACCGCGCTCCGTCAGGGTCTCGCCCAATCGCCGTTGACTCATCTGATCGTCGCCGGACCACTTGCGGTAGGCGGCCAGCAGGTCGCCAGCCCGCGCCCGGACGTCCGATGCCACAACGCAACACTCTTCCAGGAAGCCAGCAAGAACATCCTGCTGACGGCGGTACTGGCCGGTGGCGGCAACGACGGCCTGGGGTTCGCGCAACCCTTTGGCCTGCCATTCCATGCAGCCGAGCAACGCCCAGTTCAAGATGCCGGCCAGTTCGGCGCGTAACTTTTCCTGCAGCGCCTCATCCCGCTTTTCAGGCGGGATGGTGACGGTGAAGGGAATCAACTTGATCCGCCTCCAGATGCCCCAATCGGTGCCGCTGATGGTCGGCTTATGATTCGCGGCCAGCCATATCTTGTGCGTGGGATCGAACTCAAAAAAATCCTCGCGCATGTGCCGCGCCCGCAGGCGGTCGGCTCCTGTCAACTCCTTGACTATCGCCTCGGCCAATTTTTTCCCCTCACCCGCCTCCATACAGGCGACGAACCGTTTGCCGGCCAAGTCGGCGCGTTCGGTGGGATGTGTGTCGTTTTTCTTGACCAGCAACAGTTCGGGCGGGGCCTTCATCGCGTAGTCTACCCCCATCATCGCTTGGATGGCGTTGACAAACGTGCTCTTGCCGTTCTCCCCGGTGCCGTAGAGAAAAAACACAACATGATCGCGCACGTCGCCGGTTAGCGAAAACCCTACTGCCTTACGCAGATAGTGTTGGAGTGCAGCGTCGCCCGCGGTTATGTCATTTAGCACGCGCAGCCAGACCGGGCAATCCGCGGCCGGATCATAGGCGACGGGGCAGAGTTTGGTAATTCTATCTTCGCGCCGATGGGGCCGAAACTTGCGTGTGCGTAGGTCGATGGTGCCATTGGTAACGTTCCATAACCATGGGTCGGTGTCCAACGCGGTGGGCACGATCGCAATGCCCGGCTCAGAGCGCCACCAGCTTCAACATCGCGTCGATACCGTGTGCGGTGCCCGTCTGCGTCACGTAGCGCAGAGCGTCTTTCAACTCGTCGCCCGCGTCTGGTGTTTTTGCGAGCAATGCAACCTCGTCCCACAACGCTTGGTAGATGCGGACCATGAAACCGTGCTTGCGTAAGTCCGTACATACCCAGGCCAAGTGATAACCCCATTTCGTTGTGTCCCAGTTGGGATGCGGATGTGAGATGGCAAGAATGCTCTCCGGAATCTGGAGAAAATCGCCCAGAACGTCAGCGACTCGCTGGAGCGTCAGGCAGCCGCCCTCCTGTTCCAGGACACAACACATCCCTAGCCCAAGCTCCTTGACGTCGGGGGGATAGAAATCGGATTGTGTGGAAAGCTCATTCATTTGTGTCCAAACCATCAAACAAAGGCAGCCGCTCCTTTCGTAGCTTTGCTGCCTTGCGTTCCGCGGCGTCCCGTTCCGTTTTCTCCGTCAACTTGGCCGCAGCGATTCGGCAATGACGCTGTGCGAGGCTATACGTTCGAGGTTCAACGTTCTCCTTCAGCACCCCCTGGAGCAGGCGAGGCATCATCGCATAAAGGGTGGCCGCCTCCTCGGGCAGTTCCGCATCTTGGCCGTTCTCGACTAGGCCCAAACTTTCCTCTTCCATCCGTACGGCCGAATGGTAGAGATGCTCGATCCAATTGAGAACTTCGGAATCGGTGGGGTGGCGACGATGCGTGCCGACAAGATAGCGCTCGGCGTCGAACCGGGCCCGGCGCCGCTCTGTGTCGTCCATTTGGGAAAGCTCTTCGTCCGTAGGAATACGCCAACGGTGCGTTTTGCGATCGAACCAGAAATGCTCCAGCAAGTATTGGTCGAGTCTGGTCGAAATATCGGTGGTCAACTTCACCGTAGCCCGCATCCAGTGCGGGCGTAACTCTCCGATCCGCATGGGTGTCTGGCCGAGCCGCTGAGTTAGCCATGCGATCGCAGTGGTCTCATCGTTGATCGCGACTTCCACATCGGACGCTGAAAACAAGTCTCCGCCGTTCTTGTCGTTAGTCGTTCCCACGGCCTCGTCGCGTAGAAACCACCGATTGTCGAGTTTGCGAAAGTAGCGGCGCAGATTGCCAACGCGCCCCGCGTGCAACGATTCAACATGTCGGGCTTTGCCGCCCCAAAAATCGACAAAGTTCACGTCGGCATTATCGGCTTGCAACCCCACCCCGTAGCGGACAAGGATCGAAGGATTATGCACGACGAGCACGACACGCGATCCATTGTCCGGTCGCTTGGACAGAAGGTACTTCTGAAGTTCCTGACAAAGCAATTCGGCGCGATCCTCCGAAGCCGACGGGAGATTCTCATCCTCAGGCAGGAGATCCAAGACGTCGAGATCAAGGCGCAAGCATCCACTCAAGAGATCGTCCAATGCCTGAGGCGATCCGCCCCACACTGCCACGTCTTTACTCCAGAACGGAGCGTTCAGCAGGGTTCTCAATGCGATTGCACTCACAGCTTTAGCCCCTTCTCCAGGAACTCGTCGAAGGTGTAGCGGAAGCTGATCGATTCGATACGGTCGGCCACGACATACTTGGCGATGATGCCTTTCGCCAGACTCTCCTTGAGAATCGCCCGAATCTGATCCTCGTTCTTGAAACCGAGGTACTTCCAGAACGGGTTTTCCAGGAGGGTGCGGAGTTCGACTCCTCGGGTTTCTGAATAAGCAAACGTGTGATGGGCAACAACCAGAAAACCAGTTGCCGATGGGCAGGGTGCCCGCAGAATGTCCCTACTACTCTTCTCTTTGACGAGGATCCCCAGCTTTCGGAGACTTGTCTTCGCCCGTTCGATCGACATGGCTGGCGTGTTCTCACCGAAGCGGGCGCGGAGGAAGTTGGTCAGGTAGCTGTCGGGAATGGCAGCCCCCTCGGCAATGGGAAAGAGGGCGTCGGCAACCATAAACCCCACCATCGGCTCACCGCGCAAGTAGAGATATCGAAGTATCTCTTCGGCCAGGTCCAGATCGCGATACCTCATCCAGACCCGGGCCGCCAAACCGCGAACGCCGTCCGGAAAGAACCACCGTAGTATTGTCCATGCATAGCGAGCACGGGTAATCTCGCTATTTTGGGGGAGGTGGTGGCGGAGGAACTCCACAAAGGCGGAGTCGTCCGTGAACTCCTCCACGTGCTGGAGAGCGAAGAGCGATTCCTTCCAGATAAGAGTTTGAATCCCGCGTATCTCGTCGCGTGGCATCCTCGGTCGGGTGGAAGACCTCTTCACCTTCGGCTTCTCGTTCCCTAGGGTAGGCGAGTCGCTGCCGGGTGCGGGCAGGGAGGAATCCGGCACGAATAGCGGCATCTGGACCGCCTCGGTCGCCTCATGCTTTGCAGAATCCTTGGACATCACACCCCTCGCCACATGACCGCGGTGAAATTAAGTCCATGTTGCCACCATTGTAGCTGAGCCGAAGTCGGGTCGGAAGTCTGCCGCCACATCCGCCCTTTTAATCTTCTCCGGCTCTCCGCCAACGGCTTCGGCGGATTACGCTTCACATTCTCCTCCTTCGTCCGGATCAATCACCCCTTCTTCATCGCCTCCTTCAGGTCAGCGATCCGCTCGCGATGGACCGACGCCATATCGCCAGCGTGCCGGTCTGGTGCAACGGTCCCGAGGGGCCGGATTGCTGCGTGATTTCAGTGGGAACGGCGACGCCTAGCGATGGCTGGAATGAACCCCGATCCGCTCAAGTTGCGCCTGCTGGGCGCACGAGTGCATACCCGCGAGGCAGCCAATAATGAGGGCGATGGTCAGAAAGCCAATGGTCACTGTTCGGGCCTCCTTCTCCTTGTGCATCTTCCATGCGAGGTCCATCGCAGGGGATCGAACAGGGGCGGCGCGGTGGCGCGGGCGCGGCGGCGGTATGTCTGCGACGATGGCGCACGCGGCGAGGCAACGGGCTTTGCTGGCGGCAAGGCATTATCAACAGGCACGCCGGCATCGCGCAGGGCCTTGAGCAGTGCTTTGTCGTTAGGGTCGATGTGAATTGCCATGACAGAAAGGGGTTAAGGGTTATGCCTCCAGCGCGACCCTTCGTACGGACCATGTGCATGGTTCATTGTAGTCCGGGGTCGTGGGGCTACAATACACCCCCCTCCCTTATCCCATGCTGCGTGCGAAAAATCAATAACCGGGCGCACCAATTGTGCGAAGCTTGAAAAACGGGGGGATGCTGAATGCAAGTCAGTCCTGGGAATCCTGCTGGGCGCAGCCCCTCATTGCCGGTGCCGTGGCGACATAACATCTCGTGCAGCAATGACTTACGTCGCTGCGGAGCGAGTACGCTTCCGGTCGGAGTCGTTCGGGGCCCCATTCTTGGTTCTTTAATACCCGCGTAACCGCACTGTCCGCTCGACAGTGAGAATGGCATGTCGGACGCTGGGAATACTACACTTCCCAGAGCACAAAAAGTCGCGAGGTTGGTAGCACAGTCGGTCGGGACTCCGGCGTGGGGGGGCTGGCGGGATCGGGCCGACAGTCCGGCCGGTTGCCGCGCAAAAACCACGTGAAACCACGCTGCCACGATGGTTTGCAGACGGCTTGCCCAGCTTGCCAATCTACGTTCTCGTCAAAGTGTTTGGCAAGGCGGGCAATTTATCAGTTCGTCTCGCTGGTCGATGCGTGGACTATCGCCACCACCTGTCGCCACGCCGCTTCGGGCAGCCCTGGACGACGCCTTGATGATGTCGAGGGCAGGGGGTGATTGAACTTCCCCAAACACCCGCCTGGGCCACTTGGCCACTGTGCGGGCGGCCCTCCCGGCAATGTTTGATCCTACTTGGGTTCCTGTTCTCCGAAAAGCCATTTTCTGACGTGCTGCACCACGGCGACCAGCCGGGCGTCGTCAATCCTCTCCCGGTACAGGCTGGCCATATCGTCGCGTGCGTGGCCCATGATCGCATCGACGGCCACCTGGTCCCGACTATCGCCCCCGATCGTCTCGAACGTGTGCCGCAAGGCGTAGAAGCTCAGCCCGGGCCGTTTCAATTTCAGGCTAACCAGCAGTTTGGCAAACTCTTTGCCGACTGGATCATCTGACCACATTTTCCGCTTGCCTGTCTTGATGTCCGGTTTCTCAACGCGGGCCTGCGCCCACTTGCCGCCGTACTTGGTAATGAACAGCAGCCCGCTATGCTCCTCGCGCTTGGGCACCGGTCGCACGCCGAGGGCCTCCCGGACGGCGGCTATTGTCTCTGCCCACAGTGGGCAACGTCGGGCGATGCCAGTCTTAGGCCGTGGGAAGTCTGCCCACCCCTTTTTCAGGTCGAGGGCCTTAGTTGGCAGATTGGCAATGTCGCTGTTGCCGAGTCCGCAGTTAATCGCCAAGAGGATCATTGCCTTTAGCGGCATGGCCGCTTTGTCGAGGATCGCCCGCAACTCGGCGGCCTCAAACATGCGGGGGCCTTTCCTCGCCCGTTCCAACCGCAGCACTTTCCGGGCGGGCTGCTTAAACTCGCCACCGAATCGAACGGGGAGAGCAACGAGTTGGTTCTGCTCGGCGTAGCGGAACACCGTGCGAACCCGGCGCACTTCGTTTGCCACCGTCACCGGCCCCCAGCGTTTTGCCATGCTGCGACGGAAGCGTTCAAAGTCGCCGGCGTCCAAGTCGGACACAAGGCGGGTGGCGCCGAAAGTCTTAACGACGAGGGCGCACGTTGCGTGGTGGTCGGCAAACGTGGCGGCCGACAGTTCGCCGCTTTCGAGCTTGCCCTGCTTGGCCGTCAGAAACTGGTTGCACAAGTCGCGGATCGTCAAACCGTCGCCGACCGGCCGCGGCGTCCGACCGGCCAAGAGTGCGTCTTTTTGTTCCAGCCACTTGTCGAGGGCCGCCTTGCCCTTTGGATCGTCGGCCACCTTGCCGAAGTAGACCAGCCGGCCTCTTACTTTCTTCGCCCAGTATCCGGTCGCATGGGGGAACAGGGGGAAGTCTGGACGGGGCTTCTGCACCCTGGTAGGCTTGGGCTTCGCCATATCGACGTTTCCTTGTGGAGTGGGCTTGCGGGTGTACAAACTGGTGTATGACGAATATATGCAAGTATACCACAACCCCCAGAAAATGTCAATATTCCAGTGAAATAAACTGTTTTTGGGCCCGTAGCTCAGCGGTTAGAGCAGGGGACTCATAATCCCTTGGTCGGAGGTTCGAATCCTCCCGGGCCTACCATCAACAAACGCCCGTAAACTGCTTACTCTCAGCGGTTTACGGGCGTTTTTTCGTTTTGTAGTGAAGCTTCGTCAAGTCCTTCCGGATAGTCTGTCTTGGTCCGCTTGCCGCCCACGATCGCTCCGCGAATGACGTGCTGGGACCCGCTGATTACTTGATGCCCAGCAACTCCACCTCGAAGATCAGCGTTGAATTGGGCGGGATGTCAGGGCCTGCTCCGGCGGGACCGTAGCCCAGGTTGGGCGGGACATAGAGCTTCCATTTCGAGCCCACCGGCATGAGCTTCAACGCTTCGGTCCAGCCGGGGATGACGCGCGAGACCGGGAACTTTGCGGGTTCACCACGCTTATAGGAGCTGTCGAACTCCTTGCCGTTGATCAGCGTGCCGCGGTAGTTGCATTCGACCGTGTCCGTATCGGTCGGCTTCTTGCCCGTGCCGGCCGTGATGACTTCATACTGCAAACCGCTGGGTGTGGTCGTCACCCCTTTCTTCGTCTTGTTCTCGGCAAGGAACGCATCGCCGGTCTTCTTGTTTTCCTCCCCGGCCGTCCTGACGGCTTGGGTGTGTTTTTGCCGCATTTCGGTTTCAAACGCCATCATCGTGGCACGCATGTCGTCCTCGGCCATCAGCAGCTTTCCACCCGCAGACGAGTCCTTAATGCCCTTGATCAGGGTATCCACGTCGATGTCGATCGCCTGCTCCTTAAAACCCTTGCCGATCTGGACGCCAATGCTATAGCTGATCTTGTCTTTCTGGGTCTTCGGAGCGCCTGGCTCTTGGGCGACCGCTTGGGAAGCCAGAAACCCAATGGCCAACAGCCCGATCATTTGCAATCTCATCGTCTCTCCTCTCGCAAAACAGTGGGAATGAATGTGTCGCTGCGGACGCAACGGCAAACCAGCCGGCACGATCCCCGGACGTTCCGGGAACACGGCTTCCGGAAGTTACATTCCATACTGTAGCCTTCGTCAGGCGGATTTGCAACGTGCGCCGCCCCGTGCCGCGACGGCCCTTTCGCTCGGGAGTATGCTCGAAGGGTGCTTTGCAAGCGCGGCACCGTCAATGTCGCCCCTCATATCCTCCTCTTTGTATTTTTTCTAGTCTGCCGCGTCATCCTATCCCGATACATCTTGTGTGTTGTGACTCGCGCGTTTATCTGAGCGTTGGCTGACACGGAAGGAGCCATCGATGCTTGTTTTATCCCGCCAGCGTGATGAAAGCATCGTGATCGGCAACAACGTCGTCGTGACGATTGTCGATATTCGAGGCGACAAGGTCCGCTTGGGAATCCAGGCTCCCGGGGAGGTACCTGTCCATCGCCAGGAGGTGTTCGAGGCCATCCAACGGGAGAACCGCCGGAGCAGCCAATCCGAGCCTGCCCCATCGTCTTCGCCGACTTTCACGAACGACTCCGCTCGTCCATAATTGAGGGCTCGGTGCGGCGATGGCAGTCGAAAATGGGGACTGGCTCCGCCTCGATCAAGCTTCGTTCCGCAAAACAGCGTTTTCGGCGACGGTGCCTGTCCCCCTTTTTCGACGCGTGACGGCCGAAGGAAGAAAAAGTGAGCGAGTCCCAGCGGCAAATCCGCGTCGGGCATAGCCCCGATCCCGACGACGCCTTCATGTTCTTCGCCCTGGCCAAGGGCCGGATCGACACGGGCCGATACCGCTTTTCGCATGAGCTGGTCAACATCGAGACGCTCAACCGCCGCGCCCTGACCGGCGAGCTCGAACTGACGGCGATGAGCCTCCATGCCTACGCCTACCTGGCCGATCGGTACATCCTCTGTTCGTGCGGGGCAAGCATGGGCGACCGCTACGGACCGATGGTTGTCGCCCGGCAGCCTATGTCGCTCGACAAACTGGCAGACGCGGTGATCGCCGTGCCCGGATTGCGAACCACGGCCTATCTGGCGCTGCGGCTCTGCCTGGCGACCGACTTCTGCTACGTTGTTGTGCCATTCGACCGGATTCTTGATGCCGTGGCCGAGGGCGAGCACGAAGGGCGGCGTGTTAACGCCGGATTGATCATCCACGAGGGCCAACTGACGTATGCCGACCAGCGGTTGGAACTGGTCATCGATACGGGTCGGTGGTGGTTCGATCACACCGGCTTGCCGCTGCCGCTGGGGGCCAACGGGATTCGCAAGGATCTGGGAGCAGAGGCTGTTCGCGACGTGCATCGGCTGCTGTTGGAGAGCATCGCCTACGGCCTGAAACACCGCGAGGAGGCGCTGAACTATGCCATGAGCTTCGGGCGGGGGCTGAGCCGGGCCAAGGCCGATCAGTTCGTCGAGATGTACGTCAACCAGTGGACGCTCGATTTTGGCCCCGTCGGCCGCCAGGCTGTGGCTCATCTGTTGGCCGAGGGCCATCAAGCCGGCGTCATTCCCTCGCTGGTTGTGCCGGAGTTCGCCGAGTAGCGATCATCCGGCGCACTCGCACGCGGCGTGTTTGACGCGCAGATGCCGCAATTCGAAAAACAGGCAGGCCGCCGTCAGCACGGACGAGAAAACATCGGCCGTGGGAATCGCGGCCCAAACGCCGTCCAAACCGAAGAACCGCGGCAAGACCAGCACGGCCGGAATCAGTAGCAGCACCTGGCGGGAAAGCATCAGCAGCATGGCCTCTTTCGGCTTGCCGACCGCCTGGAAATAGCTGGCGCTGACGGCCTGGAATCCGATAATCGGCATCGTTAGAAAGGTCAAGCGAATGGCGTGCGAGCCCAGCGCCGTCAGCTCGGCCAAGGTCGGATCGGCGCGGCTGACGAAAAGGCGTACGATTTCGGCGGGGAAGACCATGGCCGCGGCAAATCCCACCAGCGTCAACCCGGTGGCAGCCAGGATGGCTGTCTCCAACGTCTTTTTGACGCGATCGAAGCGTTGCGCCCCGTGGTTGTAGCCGATGATCGGCTGTGCCCCCTGATTGATGCCGAAGATCGGCATGGCGATCATCATCATGACGGAATAGATGATGCCCATCGTTTCAATCGCCATATCGCCGCCATAGGCGAGGAGCTGGTTGTTCAAGATGCTTTGCAGCACGCTGGCCGCCAGTTGCATGGCGAACGGCGGCGAGCCCATGACGACGATGCGTTTGCAGACGGCGCGGTCGAGCCGCAAGTTTTGGGCGTGGAGCCGCAGGTGACTGGCGCCGCTGAGGAAATAGGCCAACACCCAAACGGCCGACACGGCCTGGGCGAGGACCGTTGCCGCGGCGGCCCCTTTCATTCCCCAAGAGAACCCAAACAAGAACAGCGGCGCCAAGATCAGGTTCACCAGGACGCTGATCAACATCGAAAGCATGGCCACGCGCGGATTGCCTTCACCGCGAATCGTGGCGTTCAGACCAAATCCCACCGTCTGGAAGATGATGCCCATGGCGAGGATCCGGGCGTAATCGTGCGCGAACGGCAAGGCCGTGTCGCTCGCGCCGAACGTCCTGAGGATCGGATCGAGAAAGGGCAGTGCGACGCCGGTAATCAGCAGCGCCGCGCCCACCAGCAGCACGGCGCGCGTTTCCCAACACGTGCTCGGCATCGGCCTTTCTTCGTTCGCCCAAGCGAATGGAAATCAGGGCGGTGGCCCCAAAACCGATCAGCATGCTAACGGCCATCACCACCAGCATTAAAGGGAAGACGACGGTGATGCCTGCAATCCCGATCGGGCCGATCGCCTGTCCGACGAAAACCCGGTCGATGATGTAGTAGAGGGCCTGGGCCGTCATGCCGACGATGGCCGGCAGAGAAAATTGCAGCAGCAGCCGAGGAATGCTCCCCTGCCCGAGTCTAGCGGAGCGGTCCATGTTGATGCAGTGTGAACGGGAGGGAGGCGGATGGTCGTACCAAGCCGATTATCGGGGCATCGGATGGCCGGGTCAAGAACGGTCCTCTATTGCGTTTTGCCTTGCCAATGAACCCCTCTGCGGCCAGAAGCCGGCGAATCCGGCATCGGTATCAATAAAAGGGCGCAACAACGGATTATGACGCTGGTGCTACTGGAACACAGAAATCAACCTCGGGTGCCCCGGATAGCTTGATGCTGCGCTCAGAATTGACCAGCACGTCAACGCTCTCCGGCACCGACTCAGTAGCCCAAGGAAGGGCGCGTTGCTGAGCGTGGGCTGAGCCTTTGACCCTCCAGTGCCACGCCAAGCGGCCATAATAAGTACCCAAGGCAGCAAATACCAACAGGGTCGCCAACAAGAACAAGAAGCCCATTTTCTTCCGCCACCGGGAGAAGAAAACGCCGATCGAGCCACCAACGGCAGCAAACGTTAGCAGAAAAAGCGTGTTCGTAAGGCAAGGATCACCTATTCGTCCGCCCGGCTGGATACCGAACATCGGAACGACGTCACGTGCGTAAGGCACCACAAATATGTGGCTCACGATCAGGCCGCAGTAGACACCGAGAAGAATCGGAAGCCAAGCGAGTCCGAAATGCGACTTGTTTGCAACTGCCATACTGCGCGAGTGCACCGTCAATGAGAGTTCTGTGTTGACGAGGGGTGCTGGCGGGGGAACATCCATGCCAGCAGATTGCGGCGTAGTATATATACTACGCCGCAATTGAACAACGCCCTCGAGTCCCCGGCAACCATATCTCTCGCCCTAAGTTCTTCTCGCGGAATGGCTTGCAGTACCCCAGTCCGTGCGACGAATCTGCCGTTTGGCGGGACGCCGGTTTGGGATGTGGATGTAGTATATATACTACATCCACATGGTCGATCTGTGGGCACACCACCCGGCAACCAGCAACATCGGCCCGGAATCGACAGAAGGCGACGGAAGCCCCGACGCCGTAACCCTAAGCCCGGCAGAGGTTTTCTAGCCGAAATAGTCCGGCTCGTTGCCGGGCTTCCACTTGATGTTACAGCCGAGGCTCGGTCTTTGATTGGATGGGACCGGTTGACCGGCCAGTACGGCGTCGAGCGCGGTGCGCAGATCGACCCCGGTCACGGGAATCTCGCTGCCGGGACGGCTCGAATCCATCTGGCCGCGGTAGACGAGCCTTCGCTGGCGATCGAACACGTAGAAGTCGGGCGTGCAGGCCGCCCGATAGGCCTTGGCCACCTCTTGCGTCGCGTCGTAGAGATAAGGGAAGGTGTAGCCGCGAAGCTTCACTTCCTCGGCCATCTTGGCCGGCGCGTCGTCGGGAAACGCCGACGCATCATTCGCGTTGATGCCCACCACGGCCACTCCCCGCCGTTGGTACTCCTTGGCCAACGCCGCCAGCCCCTCGGCCACGTGCTTGACATACGGGCAATGATTGCACATGAAAATCACAAGCAAGGCGGGCGCGTCGGGAAAATCGGAGAGCGAAACCCTCGCCCCCTTCGTATCCGGCAGCGTAAAATCTGCCGCCACCGTGCCCAGCGCCAACATCGTACTGGCAGTCTTCACCATGGAACACCTCCCTCCCCTGCGGTCTGCATCCGAAACCGTAGGTATTCTACGGCAACAGGCAAGCGAACCTACGGCAGGCGGAACAACCGCCGGGCGTTGGCCGTTGTGGCAGCGGCGAATTCATCGACCGGCACTCCGCGCAACTCGGCCAGGAAGGCGGCCGTGTGAACCACATAGGCCGGCTCGTTCCGCCTCTGTTTGCCCCGAAAGAGTTGCGGCACCAGATAAGGGCTGTCGGTCTCTACCAACAGGCGATGCTCGGGAACGACTTTGGCCGCGGCGCGCAGCGAATCGAACTTTTTGTTCGAGTACGAAACGTTGCCCGCGAAACTCACATAGAAGCCCAGCTCGATGCACTCGGCCGCCATGGCGGGATCGCCGCTGAAAGCATGCAGCACGCCGCGGAGCGGCCCGCGCGCAGCGGCGCCGCGGAGCATCGGCATCAAATCGGCCGCCGCCTCGCGACAATGAAGGATCACGGGCAGGTCGCGCTGCTGGGCCAGCCGCAGATGGCGATCGAGATGTTCCTGCTGGAGCGGCAGGGCGGCAAAATCCCGGTAGCGGTCGAGGCCCGTCTCGCCCACGGCGACGGTCCGCGGACGACCGCTCATCGCGATGACGCGGTCCCAGTCGACAGGCCCGGCATCGGCCGCGGCATTGGGATGGATTCCCACGGCGGCGTAAAGCTCGTATTGTTCGGCCAATTGCAGCGCCGCTTCACTGGAATTGGCGGAAACGCCCACGCAAATCAGCGTTTCAACCCCGGCCGCCCGCGCCGCGCGATGACTTCGCCCCGATCGGCATCGAACTCGTGCTGATCCAAGTGGGCGTGCGTGTCACAATACATGGCGACCCTGCCACCGCCGTGGCAACCTGAGAAGACGAGGCCGAAAATGGGGACTGGCTCCATCGCCTCGGTCAAGTTTCGTTCCGCAAAAGAGCGTTTTTGGCGACGGTGCCTGTCCCCTTTTTCGACCCATTATTCGGCCTTGATCATTTCGCGGAGGACATCCAGATGCCCGCGGACGTTGCCGAAGATTTCCTCGGCCAGCGAGTGCAGCCGGGGCAGGTCTTCCAGCGACGCAGCGCAACGCTCGACGGCTGCCGCCGTCGCGCTCTTGGTCTTCGATGACTTCGCTGCAGCAGGAAGTCCAAGGCGAGGTCGTTCTTGGCCGTCAGAGCCATGGGAAATCGGCCCGGATCGGGACGGCCGCCGCGCTCGGTGATCGCCTCGGCCACGCGCCGAGCGTACGTCTGCTGGTCGGCCACCAGGCGGTCGAGTGCCGCCTGGATGCGGTGATCGCCGGCCTGCGCCCAGGGCTTGGCGTCGCCAGGTACGCCGGCAGCGAGCGGCAAAGCAGCTTCAGCAGCTCGTTCGAGCACCGGGATGGCTTCCAACGCGCTTCATGGCGTCGCTCATGGCGGCCCTCAATAGAACAGGGTCGAGGCGGCTGCGCCGGCCCAGCCTCAGCAGACCGATCCAACAGGAAGAACAATGCCACCACCGGCACCGTCAACAAGGCACAGTACGAAGCCGACCATCGAGCACAAGCGGGATCTCGGGCGCCTGGCGATGCAGCGGCTCGGGCGAGAAAACCATCACCCTGACCACGCGCAGATAGTAGAACAGGCTCAGCACCGTGTTCAGCGATGCCCACCAACAGCAGCGGCCAAGAGGCCGGCGCTTCGACCAGGGCGAGAAGATCACAATTTGGCCTGAAATCCGGCCAGCGGCGGCAGCCCCACCAGGCTGAACATCACGATCGCCATGCAGACCGTCAGGCCCGGCGAGCGACGCACCAGGCCGGCGTAGTCGGCGATTTCTTCGCTGCCCAGGGCGTTGCGAAGGAAGGCCACGATGGCAAAGGCGGCCAGGTTCATGAACAGGTAGATGCTGATGTAGACCACCAGCGCGGCGATGGCCATGCGGGCCTCGTCGGCAGGTCGGACGCCGACCAGGGCCACGGCGGCCGCCACGGGCATCATCATGTAGCCGGCGTGCGCGATGGTGGAATAGGCCAGCAGCCGCTTCATGTTCGTCTGCCCGTAGGCGGCCAGATTGCCGAAGGTGCAGGTCACGGCGGCCAGCAGCGAGATCAGCGTGCAGATGTACTGCCGCACGGGAGCGCAGCGCCGCCAGCGAGGTCGGGATCGGCATGGAACGAGAAGCCGGTCGCCAGCCGCACCAGCAGCCCCAGCGCGGCGGCCTTCGAGGCGACCGAGAGGAAGGCGGCCACCTCGGCCGTGGCGCCCTCGAACACGTCGGGCGCCCAGAAATGGAACGGCACGGCCGACAGCTTGAACGCCACGCCGACCATGAGCATCAGTCCGCCGAGGACCAGCACCATCGTCCGGTCGGCGCCGTGCGCCGCTGTGGATCAGCTCGGCCAGGCGGGCGGCCATGGTGGGCAGATGGGCCGTGCCGAGCACGCCGGCCAGCAGGCTCATTCCATAGAGCATGATGCCCGCCGTGCCCGCGCCGAAAACCGCGTATTTCAGCGCGGCCTCGCTGCTCTTGGCGCGGTTCCGCTGCATTCCGGCCAGCACGTAACACGGCACGCTGGCCATCTCCACCCCCAGGACCACCATGCAGAAGTGGTTGGCCGAAATCATCAGGCACATGCCCACCAACGCGCCGAGCATCAGCACGTAGAACTCGGTCATGTCGTGCACTGGTTCGACTGCGCCGGCGATTTGCGTGAAGGTCGTGAACAGGAGGGCGAAAGCAACAGCAACAGCCGCGCATGACGACCGTGAAACTGTCGGCGACCAAGCGTGCCGGTGAAGATCGGCGGCTCGCCGGGCGGAATGCCGCGCGAGAGCCAATTCCAAGGAACGGCCAGGCCGAGCGGCACGCCGAGCCCCAGCAGCGTGAAGCAAACGCGCTGGCGGTCCAGCGCGGCACAGGCGATCGTACCAGCAGGAAGGCAACGATGGTGGCGCAGAGCGTCAGCTCCGGCCGGAACGCCCCCAGCGAAGCGCCGCCCGTATCGTGCATCACGGATTGCACCAGTGCGTCGAAGTTCACGGCTGTTGCGGCTCCTGCGACGGTGGCGGATTGCGTTGACCGTTGGCCGTCCAGTCGGCCATCGCGGTCACGTTCTTGTGCACGGTGGGCGTCAATGTAGTCGAACAGGGCCCGCGGATAGACGCCGAAGAGGATGGCAAGCGCCAGCAGCGGGGCGGCGATGGCCACCTCGCGGCGGCTCATGGGCGTGAGTGCCTCGGCGTGCGGGCCCTTGTATTCGGGCCCCAGGTAAACCCGCTGAATCGTCCACAAGATGTAGCCGGCCGTGAGGATCACCACGGAGGCGGCCACGATGGCCAAGGCCTTGCTATAGCTCCAGGCGCCGAGCACGACGAAGAACTCGCCGATGAATCCGCACAGCCCGGGCAAGCCCAGGGCGGCGAAGAAAATGCCCATCGAGATGCCGCTGTAGACGGGCATCCGGCCAAACAGCCCGCCGAACTGGTCGAGGTTGCGATGGTGGACGCGGTCGTACACCACGCCGACCAGGAAGAACATGCCAGCCGAGCTCAGGCCGTGGGCGATCATCTGGAACATGGCCCCGCTCATGCCCATCGTCCAGTAGTCGGCGTTGTAGTGGGTGGCGGCCGCTGCGCTCCAGGCGCCGATGCCCAGCAGCACGTAGCCCATGTGGCTGACCGAGCTGTAGGCCACCAGCCGCTTGAAATCCGTTCTGGGCCATGGCGGCCAGCGCGCCATAGACCATGCTCACGCGTGCCCAGCCCGCAGACAAACCACGCCAGCTCATAGCCGGCGTCGGGGCAGATCGGGTAACAGACGCGGATCACGCCGTAGCCGCCCATCTTCAGCAGCACGCCGGCCAGGATCATCGAGATCGGCGTGGGCGCTTCGACGTGGGCGTCGGGCAGCCAGGTGTGGACCGGCACGGCCGGCAGCTTGATCACAAAACCGATCAACAGCAGCACGAACGCCCACCAGGAAAGCGACTTGCCCCACATCAGATCGGCGTGGAAGGGCGAATCGGCCAGTTGGCCCAACTCGGACAGGGCCAGAAAGTTGAACGTGTGCGGCGAGGGCGGATTGAGATCGGCGGGCATGAAACCGGCCGGCACACCGGCCGGCGCGGCGACCACATGACAGGCGATCAACTGCTCGGGGCTCAGCTTCCTGACGTCGCTGGCGAAGTAGAGCATCAGGATGGCCACCAGCATCAGCACGCTGCCGACCAACGTGAAGAGGAAGAACTTGATGGCGGCGTATTCCCGCCGCGGCCCGCCCCAGATGCCGATCAGAAAATACATCGGCAGCAGCATCACTTCCCAGAACACGTAGAACAGGAAGAAGTCGAGCGCCAGGAACACGCCCAGCATGCCGGTTTCCAGCAACAGGAACAAAATGCAATAGGCCCGGACGTTTTTCGTGATCGGCCAACTTGCCCACATCGCCAGCACGCTCAGAAATGAGGTCAGCAGCACCAGCGGGAGGCTGATGCCGTCGATGCCGAGAAAATAGTTGATGTCAAAGGCGGGAATCCAGGCGTGGTGGACGACGTTCTGCATCCCCGGCGTGCCGAGGCTGAAACGCCCCGAATCCGCCTTCCTTGCCCGCGGGAATCGCCAGCCAGATCGTCAACGCGAAGACGGCAATCGTCACCAGAAGCGAAAAGTAGCGGATGGCTTCGTCCGATCCTCGCATGACGCAAAGGAACAACGCCCCGAGGGCGGGTAGAAAGATGATCAGGCTCAATAGCCAGGTCAAGGCAACCTGGGGATCGGAAAAGTTCAGCAGTGACATGCTAGTGGTCGGTGGTTAGTGGCTAGTGGTTCGCTAGATTCCCGTGACGGTATAATTCCAATAAAGACTCATCAGCACAAACAGGCCGACAGTGCCGACGACGATCCACATCACGTACTGGCGGATGCTGCCGGTTTGAACCCTTCGCAGCCGCAAGCCGAGGGCGTAGGTCCAGCGAGCCGTCAGATTCACCAGGGCATCGACGAAGACGCGGTCGATCCACTCGTCGAGCCGGGCGATGGCCACAACCGCCCGGGCCGAATTGTCGGCCAGCCAGTCGATGCCCAACTTGTCGATCGCCGCGACCCAGCCGGAAACGCGCAGCACGGGCCTGACAAAAACGAACGCGTACAACTCGTCGAACCACCACTTGTGGGCGAACAACGAGTAGACCCCGGGGAACGTGCGCCGTACGTCCCTGGGGTCGATCTTGTGCAAAGCCGTAAAACGCCGTGGCAAACGCAAATCCGATCATCGCCATGATGAAGGCGGCCCACTCGGCCCTGGCGTCCTCGTGCCCGTGCGCCGCCGCGGCCGGCATCGCCACGCCGGGCCACATCGAGCCGTGAGCGGCGACTGCGCCGATTCCCGCCGGCTGGGCCTGCTGCAAGAGCGGCTCCAGCCCGAAGTGCGTCCAAGGCACGTTCCAAGCCGAGACGGCCGCCAAAGACGGCCAGGATCACCAGCGGCACGGTCATCACTCGCGGAGATTCGTGGGCGTGGTAGTAGACGTGGCCGTCACGCGGGTTGCCGGCAAAGGTCAGGTACCAAAGGCGGAACATGTAGAACGCCGTGAGCCCCGCGCCGACCAGCGCCGCATAGAAGAACAGTCCGCCGAAACGCGGATTGTCCGTCGCGGAACGTCAGGCATTGAGCGATGATGGCGTCCTTCGAGAAGAAGCCGCTCAGTCCGACGACGGTCATCGGCACGCCCGCCCCGGCGATGGCCAGGCAGCCGACGAGCATGGTGTAGGCCGTCAACGGCATCTTCTTCCGCAGCCCGCCCATCATCGGCATCTCGTTGGTGCCGCAAGCGTGAATCACCGAGCCGGAGCAGAGGAACAACAGCGACTTGAAGAAGGCGTGCGTGAACAGATGGAACATGCCGGCCAGCCAACCGCCCAGCCCCAGCGCCAGCATCATGAAGCCCAGTTGGCTGACGGTGGAATAGGCCAGCACGCGTTTGATGTCGGTGGCCGTCAGGGCAATCGACGCGGCCAGCAAGAGCGTGATGCAGCCCACGCCGGCGATAATCAGCAGCACCTCGGGCGTGAACACGGGATAGAAGCGGCCCACCAGGTACACGCCCGCGGCGACCATGGTGGCGGCGTGGATCAAGGCGCTGACCGGCGTCGGGCCTTCCATCGCGTCGGGCAGCCAGACGTGCAGCGGAAACTGGGCTTTTGCCCACGCAGCCGCAGAAAATGCCCACCCGGCCAGCACCAGCAGCCCGTAGTTCATTCCCGGCGGGACGCTGCAAAACATGGTCGGACGCCGCGGGACGGACCTGGGCGAAGATCTCGGCGAACGAGAAGGTGCCCATGCCGGCCCACAAGGCCATGAGGCCCACGATCATGCCGAAATCGCCCACCCGATTGACGATGAACGCCTTGTTGGCCGCGTTACTGGCGCTCTTGCGCTCGTGCCAGAAGCCGATCAGCAGGTAGGAGCAAATGCCCACCAACTCCCAAAAGACGAACACCATGGCCACGTTGCCGGCGATCACCAGCCCCAACATGCTGAAGCAGAACAGCGAGAGGTATTGGAAGAAGCGAGAAAAGCGGCCGCGGCGCGAACCGGCTGGCCGTCGGCCACGGGGCCAACGTGTCGAACACTTCAGACAGCTCGCCGTGCATGTAGCCGAACGAATAGACGTGGATGCATGACGCCACCAGTGTGACCATGCAGAACATGGCCAGTGTCAGCGAGTCGATGTAGTAGGCGACGGTGACCCGCAGCGAGCCAAACGCGCCGAGCACGTACCAATCGCCGGCCAGCGACGCCGCCGGCGCGGCGCTGTGGGCCTCATGGCCTGCGGCAGCGGCCAGGGGATTGTGCGTCAACCACAATCCCAACGCCGTCAACGACAAGAAGAACGACGCCACAACGGCCGCCGTGGCCACGTAGGCGGCGTAGTAGCCCGCCCGGCCCATCCGCGGACCGAACAGCACGATCAACGCGAACGAAGCCAGCGGCAGCAGCCAGGCCAGGGCCAACAAGAGCGGCAATGTATGGGCCAATTCCATGTGTGTGTTTTCGAAGTTCGCTGCCACGCCGAGCGCGAAACAGCCCTCACCCTAGCCCTCTCCGGGCACCGACCGAAGGTTGGTCGGGAAAGGGGACAATATGGTTAACCTTTCAGTTCCTCGCCGCGATCGACGTCGACCGTCGCGTGGGTATGGTAATAATTCAATGCGATGGCCAGCGCCACGGCCGCCTCGGCCGCGGCCAGCACGATGACGAACAGGGCGATCAGTTGGCCGTCCAGCCCCAGTGCGCTCTTGCCGTCGGCGCGGAGCAACGGGCTGCCAAAGGCCACGAAGTTCAGATTGGCCCCGTTGAGGACCAATTCGATCCCCATCAGCACGCCCAGCACGTTCCGCTTCGTCGTCATGCAGACGATTCCGCAGACGAAGAGAATGGCGCTGACCGCCAGGTAGTGCGACAGGCCGATAGGTTCAGTCAGGGGATTCATCGCTGTGGGGAGAGAGAGGGTTTACGGTTCGCCGGGCCCGGGCGAGATACGCCGCCCCGACCAGCACCACCACGAGGTGAACGGAGATGATTTCGAAGGCCAACAAGTGGCCCGACATGCTGGGCCCCACGGCCGGGTCTGCCGGATCGAGTTGATCCACTCGCATTCCCATCAGCCCCAGCCCAAGCCGGGTGGCCGTGGGGCGATCCTCCGGCCGACCGCTGGCCGTGCTCCAGCCGGGAATGCTCAGCGCCGCCTGCAAGAGCACCAGCAACAGCGCGCCGCCCAGGATAGCCGCCAGAATCCACTGCCCCCCGCCGATCTTCATCGACACGAAGGGCCCCCGTGCGGTCAGCATCACGCCGAACACCAGCAGCACCATCGTGCCGCCGACGTAGACCATCAGTTGCACCGCGCCGAGGAAATCGGCCCCGGTCAAGAAGAACAATCCGGCCACGGCCGCCAGGGCGATCACCAGGTAGCACGCCATGCGCACGATGTTGCCGGTCACCACCACCGCCATCGCGGATAGGCAGGCGATCATCGCAAACAGCCAGAAAAAGCAACTGTGCCAATTGACGGCAGTCATGATCAGCGCAACGGCTCCTCGTCTCGCAGGCGGTGCAAGCCCGATCCATTCGATTGACAACTGAAAACTGAAAACTGAAAACCGGACATCTCTGCCGCCGCGCCGACGGGTACGCTCGCCGGCCGACCCGCCGTGACCGATCGCCAGACGTGCAAGATCGCTCCGTCGGGAAAGCAGTAGGTCCACAACATGGCGCCCAGCAGCATCGCCGAGGCCAACGGCACGCAGTATTTCAGGCAGGTGGTCATCACCTGGTCGATCCGCAGCCGCGGCAAGGTCCAGCGGAGCCAGATCATGAAGGTTACGCCGGCGACCGCCTTGACGATGAAGTTGCACATCCCCAGCAGATTGCCGATCCAGCCCAACAGCGAGTTCGGATCGCCGGCCAGGCCCAGCCACGAAGCGATAGGCGCCGGCCCATTCCAGCCGCCGAGAAACAGCAACGCCCCCAGCCCGCTCACCACGAACATCGACGCATACTCGGCCATGAAGAAAATCACCCAGCGGAAGCCGGAGTACTCGGTCAGGAATCCGGCCACCAGTTCGCTCTCGGCCTCGGGCAGGTCGAACGGCGCCCGGTTCGTGCTGGCCACGACACAGGTGACGTACACCCAAAAGGTGACGAACGTAAACGGATCGTGGAGGATGTTCCAATGGAGAAACCAGCCGCTTTGCCGATTGCCGATTTCCACCAGGTCCATCGAGCCGGTGATCAATACGGGCACGACGACGCACAGCGCCAGGGGGACTTCGTAGCTGACGACCTGGGCCGCCTCGCGCATCGCCCCGTAGAGCGACCACTTCGAGCTCGAGGCGTAGCCACCGAGGATCACGCCGAAGACCTCCAGCCCCGCCACGGCAAGAATGAAGAACACCGCCGCATCGAGCCGCAGCGCCACCCAACCGTTCGCAAACGGCAACGCGAGAAACACGGAGAACACGGCGCAAAAACTGATGTACGGCGCGATGCGGAACAACGGCCCGTCGGCCAAGGCGGGAATCGTGTCTTCCTTGCACAACAGCTTGATGCCGTCGGCCGGCGGTTGCAGCCAGCCGAAGCGGCCGCCCACCCGCGTGGGCCCCAGCCGGTCCTGAATCCGCGCCGACACCTTTCGCTCCAGCCAGATGAACACCGCCGCCGAGCAAAGCGCCACGATCATCAACAGCGCGCACTGCACGCATGCGGCGATCGTGTACGCCAGCCACGGAGTCAGGAGTTTCGCGAGCAAGTCGGTCATCGCATTCGTTCCTACCGATCAATTTCTCCCAGCACCAAATCCAACGATCCGATGATGGCCGGGATGTCGGCCACCATCACGCCGCGGCAGAGTTCCCCCGTCACCGAAAGGTTGCAGAAGCTGCTGCTGCGAATCCGCACTCGCCACGGCACCGCCGAACCGTCGCTGATGATCATGAATCCCATCTGTCCCTTGGGGGCTTCGGTCTCCAGATAGGCCTCCCCCTTGGGCAGCTTCTTTTTCAGCGCGATCGGCTCGTCGACGGGCCCCGCCGCCCGGGCGTACTTTTCCAACCCCTGCCGAACCAGGTACACCGACTGCACCACTTCGAGCATCCGCACGAAGTAACGATGCCACGAGTCGCCCACAATGGCCTCGGGCGGCACGGGCGGATAGGGATGGTCTTGCGGATATCGGCCGTTGACCGGGGCGATTACTTCCCACGTGTAATCCGCATACATCTCGGCGCACAGCGGCTCGCCGTCGCGGCGGAGGTCCCAATCGACGCCGCTGCCGCGCAACACGGGCCCCGTGCAGCCATAGTCGATGGCCATGGTCGGCGAGAGCACGCCCACGCCCGCCGTGCGCTCAATGAAAATCGCGTTGTTGGTCAACAGGGCGTGCAATTCGTCGATCACCGGCTCGAACTCGTCGAGGAATGCTTCGCACTTCTTCAACCAGCCGGGAGGAAGATCGGCCGTCACGCCGCCGACGGTTATGTAACTGTAGGTGAGCCGGGCGCCGCAAACGTCCTCGAACAGATTGAGAATCTTCTCCCGCTCGCGGAATGTCCACATAAAAGGCGTGAAGCTGCCCAGGTCGAGGCCGTAGCAACCGGCCGCCACCAGGTGGCTGGCGATGCGGTTCAGTTCGGCGACGATCAGCCGCAGGTGCCGCGTCTTCTCGGAAACGCGGATGGCCAGCAGTTTCTCCACGCACAACGCCCAGCCGAGATTCATGTTGATGCCGGCCAGGTAGTCGAGGCGATCGGTGTAGGGGAGGAATTGGCGCGGGCTGAGGTTCTCGCCGATTTTCTCGGCGCTGCGGTGCAGGTAGCCGATGTGCGGCGTGGCCTCGGTCACAATTTCCCCGTCGGTGCGCAGCGCCAGCCGCAGCACGCCGTGCGTGCTCGGATGCTGCGGGCCCATATTGATTAGCATCTCGTCCGTGTGGACGTCGTACTCAACGGTTTCGGGATGCGCGTCTTCGATCGACATCGTTCTACCTCGCCGGAATCCCGTGATACTCGGCCGGCATCTGATAGTCTTTCCGCAAGGGATGGCCTACCCAGTCCTCAGGGCACAGAATGCGCCGCAGGTCGGGATTGCCGCGAAAATACACGCCCGACAGATCGAACACCTCGCGCTCGTGCCACTCCGCCGTGCTCCACACGCCGCTCAAGCTGGGCACTTCGGGCAATTGCCCGGGCACGGCGTCCCGCCACCGCGGCAGCCGCAGCTTCAAGACCAGGCGGTGGCGGCGTTGCGTGCTCGAAAGATGGTAGATCAACTCCAGGTGCGGCTGCCACTCGACTTGGGCCGCCTTCTTCGGATCGGGCTCGAAAAAATCGACCGCCGTAATGCAATGGAGCATGTTGAACCACAGATCGCTCTCATCGCGGAGATAGCGGGCTACATCGACAAGGCCCTCCGGCTTCACTTCGATCCAAGGGTCAATCGCCTCGAAGTCGTGGCCAACCAACCACGGCGGAAACGCGGCAGACAAGCGAGCGTGAATTTCTTGCACGTTCATGATCGCAGAGTGCCCCGCAGTCTCGCGCTAAGGACGGCGGTTTCCGCGGGCGTGGCCGGGTGACGGACTGCGTGAACCCAGTCCAGGTCGCCGCGCTTCCACACATACGCGTACCCGACCAGCAACACCAAGAAAAACGCCCCCAGATCGAGCATCGACGCCATGCCCAGCGCGTGGGACGAGCCCGGCGTGAGAACCACTTTTCCGCTGGCCAATCCGAGATCGCGTCCGCCGTCCGGCTCGACAGCGGCCGGGACGCCGCTGATCCCTGCCGCTTCCTCTGCCCGCGATTGGCTGGCCCAGCCAAACACGGTCGCCGGAGGAAAGAAGAGGGCCACCTCGACCTCAAAAATGAGGAACACCAGTGCCATCACGTAGAACCGCAAGTCGAACTGCACCGATCCGGAACCGACGGCCGGCTCACCGCACTCGTAGATTTCCGACTTCAGGGGGGTGGGTACTTGCGCGAAGCAGTCGTCCCAACAGAAGGGATGCTAATACGAACAGAAAGCCAGCCGTGGCGAACAGTGCCAGGTAGGCAACGATTGCAGTTGACGTCATCGACGCCGCTCTTTCCGAAGCCGTGTCTGAAAGGGGCTTATTCTAGGCGATGGCCAACTATTTGCAAGCGTCTGCACCAGAATCAGCAATGTCGGCCTCGTTCTGGACTGAATGGCACGTTCAACCAACCAAACTGGTGGAAGTCGCATCACTCTCCAGTTGCGGTTCCGTGCACCGCTTTTCTCGAAAATCGTTAACAAAACGGTTGCAACGGCGTAGCGGAGTGATAAATTAGACGGCAGATCGTCTTGCGGTTTCGGCCTGGCTATTGGGCTGCGGTTTCGATTTCCCGTCAGCCTCTCCTTTTTCAGCAAGGGCAAGACTCATGAAAATGCACTTTCTTTGGTTGACCGTTTCGATGGCTTTGTTTCTCGCCGCGGTGATCCTGCCCACGGGAGTCATCGCGGATGTGGTCGTTTACAACAACGGCCCTGCCAACGCGTCGCTCAATGGAATTAACAACTCCACCGGGATCTACAGCACTGCGGCCACGAGCAATTCCTTTACTCTGGGTCAATCGCAAACCCTGACAGTTGCTAAATTTGCGTATTGGTTCACGGATTCACCAAGCTGGTCGCCCCCGACGACTGTCAACTGGGCGATCGGCACTGACAAGTATCTTAGCGATGTCAGCGGAGGGATACACACCAGCACTCTCACAAACTCGAACATGGGCGACTTCCCTTTCAATTACTACCAGTACAGTTCGACGTTTAGCTTGTCGGCCGCTCCTTCCCTGGCCGCGGGGACCTACTGGCTGACCCTTACCAACGCGGGGAATGTCTCCAACACCGACTGGGCGGCATCGAGTTCGCCGCCCGAAGGAAGTCAGGCGTATTACAACGGTTGGTCTTTCTCTGTGGACCCGGACTCCTTCCAGCTTTACTCGGTCCCTGAACCTTCCACCCTGGTGCTGTCGTTGGCGGCGGGGCTGGGCATCGCCATCGCCTGGGTGGCACGGGCAAGAGGGACTGGGGATTAGGGGTCAGAGGTCGAGGATCAGGGAATTTGTCTTTCGTGCTTTCCTTCTTTCGGGTTTTCGCGATCCTCTGCGCCCCTATGATCGCCCCGTCACCGATCGCCCGACGCGACTTCTTGCGAATGACCGGAATTGCCGCCGGCAGTCTGGCTGTCGCCCCCGTCCTTGCGGCCGTCGAAGGCTCGAGCGAGGTGCCGCCAATCCGCACCGGTCGCCTTGCCACCGGCGCGAACATCTGCCAGTGGTTCCGCTCTCCCCGCAAGAGGTCGGCGGAACATTTCACCGACTACATTTCCGCTGCCGAGGCGGACTACATGTCCCAGATCGGGCTCAAGCACGTCCGCCTGTGCGTCGCTCCTCGCGTGATCATGAACCCCGCCTCGGGCGACGTCATCGAGGAACGAGCCAAGCAATTGGACTCTGCGATCGAGCGGTTTCATCGCGCCGGATTGCTGGTCGTGGTTGATATCCACAACGAAGACCGCCGCGACGAACTCGATCCGAAGTGGCAAGACGCGTTCGTCCGCTTCTGGGGCTCGCTGGCCGAAAGATTGTCCCGTTTCGACCCCGATTGGACCGTCCTGGAGATCGTCAACGAACCGGTGTTCGACCGTCGTGAGGAGGAGTGGAACGCGCTGGACGCCCGCCTGGCCGCCGCCATCCGGCACGGCGCGCCGGAGCACACGATGATCACGTCGGGAGCGAACTGGGGCGGCATCGACGGACTGAAGAAGCTCAAGCTTCTGCCGGACAGGAACGTCGTCTACTCGTTCCACTCTTACGATCCGTTCACATTCACCCACCAGGGCGCGACCTGGACCAACTCTCCCGTCCGACCGTTGCACGACGTGCCGTACCCGTCGAGTCCCGAGACGGTGAAACCTCTCTTGGCTGCGCTGGAATCGTCGCCGGACTCGAAACGAATGGTCGAGTCGTACGGCAAGGAGCGCTGGAACAAGCAAAGGCTTGCGGCCCGGTTCCGTGAGGGAATCGAGTGGGGCGTCGCGAACCGAGTGCCGCTGTACTGCGGCGAGTTCGGCGTCTTGCCGGCGCACAGCAAGCCGGAAGACCGCTGCCGGTGGTTCCGCGATTTCGGCGAGGTGCTGGCTGAGAACCGGATCGGCTGGGCCGTGTGGGGTTGGGACGAGGGCTTCGGGCTCAATCGCCGGATCGTCAGCGGCAAGCCTGTGGTCAACGCCGTGGTCGCACAAGCGCTGGGACTGAAGGTACGCTAGAAGGATTTCGCGACTTCGACGACGCCGGAAAAAGGGGTTGCCGTCTTGCACAAGGGGTGGACATCGAATAACCTATCGCCATGCCTCGCCCCCCGCGACCGATGGTCTCGCCGTCTCAACCTGGACCTGACCATTCGGCGTCGCGGCCGGTCCCAAGAGCCCGAAGTCAATGACAAATGGTTCCGACCCCTTTTTGTCCCAGGGTAAACTACAATGATGATCCCGGCAGAGCCAACTGGCTTGACGAACACGAAGGATGTCTTGTCATTACGGATCACTATAATCCTAATTCTCTTGGCTACCTTCGGTCCCTCGGCCTACGGCGGTGATCCGGTTGACGTGGTGATCCTGCCACCGGTCACGTCGCCGGCCGAGAAGAATGTCAGTTCAGCGGCGAACGTCTTTTGCGACCGACTGGCCGCCGAACTCGCGAAGGACCCCGGGCTGCGCAGTCGTTGATCGCACGGCGATCGACCGCGTGCTGCCGCAGAAAGCGCCCGGCGGCGACGCCAAGCCCGGATTGGCCTGCGACGTTCTTTTGCGAGTCAGCGTGGATGCATCGCCAGCGAAGCCGACATTAGCCCTGCGCGTCGTCGATCTGTCGACCGGAAACATTGCTGGCAGTCAGCAGTGGCCTTGGACCCCTGAGACGCCGTCGGATCGCTTGTCAGAAATGGCGAAGATGTGCAAAGAAGCGGCGACAAAGGCCGTATCGATTTCCAAGGGCCAAGTGAAGGTGCGGCTGCTCGGAGTGACCACTCCCCGCGGCATGGATCGCTTGGAACCGTTGCGTCAGCACTTCGAGCAGATGGTTGAGCAAGTCATTGCCCAATGTCCCAACGTTTGCTTGGTGCAACACGTGGAGGCGATGACGGCCAAGGAGGAATCGCTTCTCCTGCTTCTGGGCGATGTGGGTCTCGCCGGAGGACGCGGGTTCATGCCGCGCGCCGATTGTTTGCTGGAGGCCGAGCTTGTTGAAACCGATGCCCGCGGCAAGACCTTCGACGACACAACCATTGAAATTCGCTTTCGCCTTGGCAGCGGCTCGGGCGGTGAGTGGACGAAATTAAGCGGCAAAGTGGCTGATTGGCCAAAGCTCGCCCCCCAGGCATGTCAATCGCTGGCCGAGCAGCTCGGCGCAGCCAAGCCGGAAGCGGCGGCCCAATACGCAACCGAAATGATCGCCCGCCGTCGTCAGGCCGAAGCCGAGTTGAAAGCGGCCCGTCCTCCCCGGGGCCGCGGGGGCCATATCGATCTCGATCGCGTGGCGACCGCCGTCAAGCTCGATCCCACGTATGAAGACGCCGCCTACGAACTGGCTTCGCGCCAGAATTGGGGCTTTGACGAAACGAACGTCAAAACATGGATTCCCGAAGCGCTCCGCTACGTGGAACGGTTCCCTCCCAAGTGGCCGCCGGGAAATTGGCGGGAGGTGATGGGCAACCTTTCCGGGTACTGTGTCATGAGCGAGTCGCAGAACCTTCCCGATGTCGGCACGCTGCGCAAAATTGTCGAACTCGGCCTGATGAACGACAACCCCTTCACCCTGTACTGCAATTGCCCCGCCTTGGTCGAAAAAGTCTATCGCCGCTGGCTGGCTGAAGGCGGCGATCCCGCCGAATGCAAGCAGTGGCTCGAACGGATCCGTCAGCGGGTCGATTACTGGACACCGTTGGTTGCGGCCGACGTGGATACGCATGACCATCCCCACACAGAGGGCTGTTTTTTGGAGTTCCGCTCGTTCTTGGTCAACCTCGCCGTGGAATCGGGCGACAGTACCGAGGCCCGTCTACGGCTAAGCGAGTTCATGGCTCAGCCTCGCTGGACGTCGCTCGCTGGCGGCGCCGGCGCCAAGCAGCTTCGCAATACGGTGGCGAAAATGGGCGATCCGCAACTCTTAGCCGATTACGACCGGTGGCTTGTCAAGCTGACCACGCCGGTAGAGCCCATCAAACTTGTCTCGGACGACTATCCTGTATACGAAGGAACGGCGCCGGTCGACAAGACGGAACTCTTCTCCCCGATGCTGCCGTTGACCGCAAGCCCGACGGCCATCTACGGCGTGGTCGGACCGTCTGGCCTCAATTTCCCAAGCCCGTTCGACAGAGACACGCGCCGCGGCGAGCCCGAGCGTCTTGCCAGCATAGCCCTCGACGCGAACAAACGTCCCACCGGCGACGTTACGCTGCTGGCGCTTCCATCCTTGAAAGAGGAGCCGGTCTTTACCTGCGCAATTCCACGCCGGAACACTCTATGTGGGCACGAAGCGAAGCGGTTTGTTGGCCTACAGCGTGGCCGCTGGTGCGTGGAAGCAGATCACGCCCGAACAAGGGCTTCACGATTGGTGGGTGTGTTTTCTATTTCCTTTTGACGACACCTCTCTGGTGGTGGTTACCGGCGGCGATAGCACCCCGCAAAGCTACAGCATTCTGAACGTCAGCACGGGCGAACTCAAGTTGATCAACCACTTCGGTTATCGTCTTCTCCCGCTGTGCGCTTGGCGTCACGGGGACCAGTTGATAACGGCCGGCGGCTTTGGGTTGCTGAGCGACGCGTTGGGTGAGCCGCGTTGGACGCGGGAGTGGAACATCCGTCAGCCTGGCGCTCGGCCAATACGTCCTTTGTCGCTTTCGTTCACCAGCGCCACGACGGTAGGTGGCAAGCAGTACGTCATGTCACCCTACGGAGTGAACGAGATCGACGGCAAAGGGGCGCGAATTTTGGTGGTGGCGCGACTCCTTCAACCTCATCCCCTCCAAGCCGCTGGCCCCAGCGCATTTCCTTGCAAGCGCCGAGTGATGTTCCCACGGACCATCGCCGCACGGAGCACGACTTGGGTCGAGATTGCGAATTCGTCGTCTCCAGCAAGGACCGCCTCTTTCTGGTCAGCCATAGCGGTGGAATTGTTTGCTTCGACGCTGCCGCCGATACGTGGTACGGACCGCTTCAGCCGGCTTCGAACTTCTCCTGCGAGCGACCGCTGGGGACGGCCGAAGGGCTCTGGGTTGGCGGCGAACAAGGAACCGTATTCATTCGGTCAGCCGATTTCCTTGATGCCGCCAAGGCGGCGGGTAGGGTTATCACTACGGCTCAGGTCCGGCACCGGAAACAGGCCTCGGCAGAAAAAGCCGGTCCTCTGGCCGCCGCTTGCTTCGATCTGACGGTAGGCGACTTCGACGGTGCTCACCGTCACGCGGAGGCGCTCTTGGCCTCCACGCCGAACGATCCCCAGGCGATGCTCGTCATGGCGGCACTGAACGACGTCTCGTGTCTCAATCGGCCCGAGGATGCGATGACCTGGTACCGGAAACTCGCTGCGATGGAAACCGATCCGTCGGCCATGTACACCGGCTTGTGCGGTGAAATGCGCATGAACTACGAACTGCACCGGTGGGACGACGCGTTGAAATCGGCCGAACGTCTTTTGCAGAAAGTCCCCTGTCCCGCCGGCTTTTCAACGGCTTGGACCGACAACGCCATTTTGGCAGTAGAGGCCTTCATGCGCGAGGCCCGCAAGATGCGCGACGCCGCTACGGCAAAACCAGAACAGAATAAGTGAGAATGCCGAAATAGCGGGCGGCCCGTAGCGTTAGTATGTGGGCTGCGAACTGCGCGTCTGCGTGCTGGAGCAGTTTGCTGACGAAGTCTGGCGAAATGGCGTCGTAGTCACCGATCTCCCGTGAGGGGGTGAAGTCCGCTTGTTCCCCCTTGGCCATCTTCTCCGCTGCCGCCTTCAAGTCGCGGACGGCTTGGGTTGCGTACTGCTGGTAAGCGTCTGTCGCCAACAGTTTGTCACAGACACTGGCTGCCGCTTGGTACTCACCGTTGCGAAAAGCATACAACGCGGCCGAATAGCCGCGATACCGCAGATTGTAGTGGTGCCCCTCGTCGCTGTCGGCGGCATACTGCGCGGCCTTCACCATAGCTGCCGCCGCCTTTTTCGGCTGCCCGCGCAATTGGAAGTAGTACGCAAGATCAAGGTATTTGGAGAAGGTGGGGTTTTTCTCGGCCCATGCCGAAAGGAACCGCTCGGCCTCGTCGTCGGATTTCTCTGCGGCAATCGCCAGCGCACAGACGATGTTTGCCCACCAGTTGTCGGGCAGCTTCTCCCGCATCGCCGTACATGCGGCGCGGGCTTCAGCCGGGCGATCGAGCCTAAGCAGAAACGAAATCTTCTCTTGGTGGGCCTGTTCGATCAAAGGCTCCTGCGCAAGCAGCTTGTCATAAGCGGGAAGGACCCGCGCCAGTAGCTCCTCTGCCGACAAGCGGTTCGTGGAGGGAACCGACTTTGTGCAAAGCAGCGTCTCGCCGGAGCGATCGGTACATAGCGACAGGCGCCAAACAGTCTTCTCGGGTGTGAATGCGCCACGTTTCAGGGAGTAACCGTAGTGATAGAATCCGCCCCCAAACTCGATGTCCGCAGCCCCAGGCGTCACCCTCGCAGAAAAGCCGCCTTGCTTGCCCAACTCCTCCGGAAACCAAATCGGTCCTAATGAGCGGGGAAAGAACTTCGGGTCCGATTGGCAATAGAGGATAAGCGTCTCAGCCGCCAGCTCATACACTTCGGCTTTCTGCAGATTGGCTTCGACTTCGCTAACATGGGCCATGTGAAGGACAATCTGCAACGACACCAGTTCGTTGTGCGGACCCATTGTCTGCAACCGTTGATCCGCGGCAACGCGATGAGCGACGTAGTCTTCAACGTCCTTCTTGTTGATCCGGATCGCCTCCTCGTAGTCGGCCTTTGCCTTGTTCGCTTCCTCCTCAAACTTGCCAAGTGCGGCTTTCTCGTTGATTGGGGAACGCAATGCCGCAAAGTCGGGCATAGCGGCGGTGGCCTTTTTGCTGTAGGCGATCCCCCGCCCTATATATGCCATAACGCTCTCGGAATCGAGCTGAATCGCTTCCGTGTAGGCAGCGATGGCCGCATCGAGATCACCCTTCTCCCGGAGCGTATCGCCCTCTTTGACGCCGCCGCTGCCGATTTGGTTTCCTCCGCCTCCAACGTGCAGCCGATGGACGGCACCAACTCGATCAGCACTGCGAGCCACCAAACACGCAACGTCATGACGAGCCCTCCTTTTGGAAGTCTTGATTTGTCCACTGAGTATAGTCTGGCAGACGGCGTCTGCCAAGAATCTATCTGTTTGACGATCTCGAAATCCCTCGTGCTCTGGCAGGACAGCTTGCGGTTCTGGGGACGTAATAATGAACTATTGACAACAATCGAGGATCTGGGCAACCTCTCGGCATGGCAAGATTGGCACGGCTGGTGATTCCTGGTTTGCCGCAGCACATGACGCTGCCCGGCAACCGCCGGCAGAAGACTTTTTGCCATCAGCGCGACTGCGAGGCCTACCTGGAACGGATGGCCGAATGTGCCGTGAGGAAGGCGTTGAGACTTGGAGCTATTGCCCGATGCCCCATCACGTGCACCTGATCGCGGTGCCGAGAACCAAGGAAAAAGGCTGACGCGGAGACGCGGAGAGAGGATATGACTAGAAGGATCTCGCGACTTCGACGACGCCGGAAAGAGATTTCAACAACGCCCCCACGAGTGTTCCTTGCTTGTTTTGGCCGGTTGGTTAGCCGATCCACAGTCCCTCGACTCGTACCTGATACGTCTTTCCATTGCGGCTGAGGTAGTTGACCAGGCCGCTGTGCCGCCACTGCAGCATGCACATCCTTGGCTGGAAATAGTAACGCATGCCCACCTTCAATTCGCACCGGGCCTCGTGCACCAGTCCTTCATAACCCTCGGCAATGTAGTAGCCAAGGTCCTTAAAACCATTCTGCCGCGGACCCAACGGGCCGGTCACGCACCAGACGATAACCCCGGTGCGCCGATCGACCTCTGTGGCCACGCCGCAATGCGTTATCGGGCAACCGCACGACATGCCCAACGGCCGGCCAATAAGAATGTCGCCCACTTGAATTTCCATCTCCCGCGTAATCAGCGGATTATGCGGCAAGATGATCTCGCGAGGGCCCGGTTCCTCGGGGAAGTGCTCCAGATAGAAATCGAACTCGCGGCCCAGGTTGTCGTGCCAGGTCAACTGTTCTCTGATGCTGAGCGAAACCAGCGGGCGCGGTACAACCTCCGCACGATGTCTCGCAAGCCTCCGGGCGGCTCGTCGCCACTACCGGCAACGACTTGGGCTCCGATCCCACGCGGTTATCCGACAGATGAATGCATCGCCGGATCAGGTCCGGCTTGGACGGCAGACGCTCGCGCAACTCGTCGCAGGTCCGATATCCGCACATGCCGCAATCGAGCCCGGGAAGTTCAATAGTCGCCGCTTCCGCCATAATCGTTCTCCTTGTAATACGTTATCCTGCTTTTGCCAGCCTATGGATCGGTCGCAGCGAAGCCACGACCCGGGGCAGCACTTCCAAAAACCGGTTGGCCTCTTCGATCGTATTGAACCGCCCGAGTGAAATCCGCAACGAGCCGCGCGCCTTGAGCGGATCGAACCCCAAGGCAGCCAACACATGGGAAGGCTGGCCGGCGTGGATCGCGCTGCACGCGCTGCCCGATGAAATGGCGATGCCCTCTTTGTCCAGTTCCAACAAGAGCTTGATGGCCTCGCCTTCCATGCCGTCGAAGCCGAGGCAGATATGCCCGGGCAGGCGGCGCCAGCGATGGCCGATCAAATAGGCATTGTCGATCTTCGCCAGGATGCCCTCGATAATATGGTCTCGAATCGCGACCAGTCTCGCGGCTTCGTCCGATCGCTCGGCGGCGGCCAGTTCGGCCGCTCTGCCCAGGCCTACGATGGCGGCCACGTTCTCCGTGCCCGAACGCCGCCCCTGTTCCTGGCCCCCGCCCGGCAAGAGCGGCCACATCTCGATCCCTTTGCGGATGTACATAGCGCCGATGCCTTTCGGGCCGTGCAGCTTGTGTCCCGAAATCGACAGTAAATCGATCGGCTGCGTGCGCATGTCAAACAGCATCTTGCCGACGGCCTGCACCGCATCGGTATGGAAGAGCACGCCCCGACGATGAGCAATTTCGGCCAGCTCGGCAATCGGCTGGATCGTGCCGGTCACGTTGTTGGCCGCCATGACCGACACCAGCCGCGTTTCGGGACGAATTGCCGCCTCCAAATCGGCCGGATCGACCAGCCCCATACTACTGACCGGCAACTCCGTCACGGTCACGCCCAATCGCTCCAATTGTCGGCAACAGGCCAAGATCGCCGGATGCTCGATGGCACTGGCAACCAGGTGGGAGCCGGCGAGCCCGGCGGCCAGCAGCACGCCTTGCAGGGCCATGTTGTCGGCCTCTGTGCCGCTGCCGGTGAAGACGATCTCGCCCGGCTCGGCGCCAATCAGGCCGGCAACCTGGACTCTCGCCCGATCGACGGCCGCGCGAGCCTGCCGCCCCTCGATGTAGAGGCTCGAAGGGTTGCCCCAAAATTCGTCGAAGTACGGCCGCATGGCCTCCAACACCCGAGGGTCGGGCGCGGTGGTGGCTGCATTGTCGAAATAGATGCGCTGCGGCACGGCTATTCTCCACGATAGAACGTCTGGTTTTCCAACGCCCGCACCACGCCGAAATGCGACTGCCAACCGATTTCCTTCTTGCCCACGCAAATCGTGCAGGTGCCCACGGGCGGATTGCCGCGCAACATCAACGGGCCATCGACCTCGGCCGTCTCGAGAATCTCCGTCACCAGCGGGTCGATACCGATCCCATGCAGAGCGTTTACCTCACGGACCATCGTCTTGGGGGCCACGTCCTGAATGCGGGCTCGAAACACCTCGCGCTCGGCCTGCGACACACGGTCGATCTTTGTCACCACGGCGATGTCGGCCAGCGAGAGCATGGGGCCCACCTTCAACGGCAGGTTCATGCCGCTAGTGGCCTCCAGCACGATCAGGCCCAGCCCGCCGTCCACGTACGGCGACAGCGAAGGCACAATCCGGCCGTTTCCACCAACAGCACGTCGCAGTCCGAGCTGCTCGGCCCATTGCAGCGCATCGCCCAGAACCATGACGTGGCAGTGATCCGGGCATAACTCGCCCGTGTAGACCTTGCGAGTGGGGATGCCGAATTCCTTGGCCAGCAACTCGTCTTCGTCGGCGTACTGCACGTCGAGCTTGAGGAAGGCCACGCGGCTGCCGGCCTTCAGAAGCTTGCCTATGATGTGGCGAAGCACCGAGGTCTTGCCGGTTGTGGCCGGACCCGCACAAATGACGACTCTCATGCGACCTCCTGCAACTCTTCAGCATTCAGCCGCAGACCGTGACGCAACTTGTCGCGCAAGGCGGAAAGCGCGTCGTCCAATCGGTTCACGTGGACCGAGACGCCGCGTTCGGCCTCATCGGTGTGTAGCACCTGCGTGACACATCCGCCTTGCATGACGATGCGGAAATCGCTCAACAGGGCAATCCTCGGATCGTGTGTGACGAAGATGAAAATCTTGCGATATTGGCGCAGCAATTCCACGGCCCGCGTGCGATGGATGCCCGCGTTTTCCACTTCATCCAGCAGCACCACCGGCGTGCTGCAAATAACCGTGGCGTCGGCGATCAACAGGGCACGGGTCTGCCCGCCGGAAAGCTCCGTCATGCGGTTGTCCGGGTCGATCGGTTCCCCGGTCAGCTTATTGGCAAACTCAATGCACTGATGCACCAACAGCGGCGACTCGTCCGCCCCGGTCCGTATCCTGGAATGGGTCAGCAGAAACTCGCGGACCGGCAGGTCGGAGAGAAACGTCGTGTGCTGGGTAATCAGAGCAATCGGGTTTCGCGCCGGGTTGTAACGGAACTCGGACGGGGCCGGGCGGTCGTTGATCAAAACTCGTCGGCCCGTTGGGGTGTCGGCATCGGCGAATAGCTCGATGTCGTTAATTAGGGTTGTTTTGCCGGAGCCGGTCGGCCCGACAATGCTCACCACTTGGCCCATCATCATATCGATGCGGCCAAACGCCTCGGGACGACCATTGCGGCCATGCCCACTCAAGACTGAAATCTTGTTAATCATGGTAAACATGCTCATGCTGTTAGGGTGTTTCTCAGCGCGCTGACAGAGGTGTTCGCGTTAAAAGCAAGTGCCGTGCCACGGCGGGAAAAGGGGGTTTTTTCGACTTCTCCTGCGGTTTTGGCGATCTTCTTCGCGTTGCGTTGTCTCGTGGTGGTGAAATGTGCTGGCCATGCCCGTGGCCAGATCGAGACTGCCCGTCATGAGACACGGGCATGAAAAGTCGCGATCCGTTGTGTGTCGGCTGGCAACCGTTCACGGGGACTGTCCCGATTTTCGCGGCCAGCAAGACTTTCGCCCAGCAGGACGTGGTTCCAATAGCCGCGAAAATGGGACTGTCCCCTTGACTGTGAACGGTTACGTCGGCTGTGTTAGTTCCTGGTGAGAAGAATTGATGAGTAAAGGTAAGGTCTCATCGACCTTCCTCAAGGCGAACCGGTAGGCTCGCGCCCGACGAATTTTCCGCATGTGAGAACACGAAGGTGTCTATCCTGTCCAGAGTCCCCCGTCTCCGCGCCCATCTTCGTGGACTTAGCAGCGGCCATGTTGCCCAGATCAACAGACCACTTTACCCAGTGTGAACCTGCACGAGATTCAAGACCAAGGGTGTCACCAGCTTCAAGGCCGTGTAGGAGGAAGGGGCTCACGATGGGCGGTTCCGTCGGTACTTGAGCAACGCCAGTTCTCGGCCGTCGTTTCGCCGTCGCCGACGCCCAAGTTCTCAAGTCGGCTCGCGCGGGTAGGACTAACAGGGCCTGACGACTTGCCTCGTGCCGATGGAAAGGGACGCCACCACCGGCAAGACAGAACCTTGGTCGAAAGCCGTAGGGTTGGTGGACCAGAATGAGAAGTTCTACTTTGTCGACGTGCCGCCTTACCAAGGCGCAAAACCCGGGTATGGGGTTCAGCTGAGTAAAGACTTTGTGGCCGGTGTGACTACAGGATCAGAGCGCTGTTTCCCAGATGGTGGAGCCCAGTAGCACAAAGGAGCTATTGATGCCGATGTTGCCAATGAGCCTTGTTCGGCCGCAAGCATGGCCGTTCCAGTCAAGGGTGCTGGTTCCCTAGCTCTGTCCTGTTTCAACGGGTTTGGCACAAGACTCGACTTCCCTCGCCGCGGCAATGCGGCAATACCGGCCGCTTGACGCTCACGCCGCGTCTCCTTATGATGATGGGAGCCGCGGCGGGCAAGCCGCCGCGATCCTGCCGCCTACCATCCTCCCCAGACCGCCAGGAGTTCATCATGTCTCGTTACAGCCGCCGTGATTTTCTGAAACGCACCGCCGCAGGCGGTTTTGCCGCCGCCACTTTTTCGCTGGCGGGCACGAACGCCTCCGCCCGCGTGTTGGGCGCCAACGACACGATTCGACTCGCCGTCGTCGGCATCAACGGCCGCGGCACGGAGCATATCAAGGAGTTCGGCCGGCTCGCCGAGAGGAAGAACGTCGAGATTGCCTACCTGGTCGACGTCGACAGCCGCCTGTTCCCCATGAAAAGCGAATTGGTGAAGCAACTGTGCGGCAACACGCCGAAATGCGTTCAGGATCTCCGCGAGGCGCTTGAGGACAAGGACTTGGACGCCGTGAGCATCGCCACGACAAACCACTCGCACGCGATGTTGGCGATTTGGGCCTGCCAGGCGGGAAAAGACGTGTACGTGGAGAAGCCGTGCAGCCATACCATCTGGGAAGCTCGCAAACTGGTCGAGGCGGCGCGCAAATACGACCGCATCGTGCAGCACGGCACGCAAAGCCGATCGAACCCGTTTTTCGCCAGCGAAGTGGCGGCCGTCAAGAGCGGCAAGTACGGGAAACTGCTGATCGCCTACGGTTATGCCGGGAAGCCGCGCAAGAGCATTGGTTTCAAGCAGCCGAAGGCGCCGCCCAAGGAACTCGATTTCAACCTCTGGCTCGGACCCGCGGCGGAACAGCCCTATCATGAGAACCTGGTTCATTACAACTGGCACTGGTTCTGGGACTTCGGCAACGGCGAAGTGGGCAACCAGGGGCCGCACCAATGGGACATTGCCCGCTGGGCGATGCCCAAGGGCGCCGCGCCGCAGACCGTGGTGAGCCTCGGCGGCCGTTTCCTGTGGAACGATCAAGGCCAGACGGCCAATACCCAGTTCACGGTGATCGACTTCGGCGGCCCGAAGATCTTCTTCGAAGACCGCGACCTGTGCAAGAACGAGAAAGAGAACACCCGCAACGAGTTCTATACCGAAGGCGGTTTGATCCGCGACGGCAAGTTCTTCCCAAAGGGCGAGACGGAGGGTCAGAAGATCGAGAGCGTGGAGACGAAACCGTACCAGCAGAACCAGCATTTCGCCAACTTCATTGACGGCGTCCGCAGTCACGACCGCGGCGTTCTGAACGCCGAGATTCTGGAAGGCCAAAAGACGGTGATGCTGCCCCACCTGGCCAATATCTCGTACCGGCTGGGCGCCGACGTGCCTTTCACCCAGCAGCCGACGGTTTTCGGCGACGACACGGCCGCCATCGAGGCATTCGAGCGTATGAAGCAGCACCTCAGCGACGTCGGCATGAGTCTCGACGGCGCCAGCTATCGTTTGGGCCGCCGCTTGATCTTCGACGTCAAAACCGAAATGTTCGTCGGCGATGCGGAGGCCACCAAGATGGTCACCCAGTCGTATCGCGCGCCGTTCGTCGTGCCGGAAGAAGTATAGAGGATCGCAGCGAAGTTCGGTCCCCTCTCCGGGCACCGACCGAAGGTTGGTCGGGAGAGGGGACTTTGCGCTACTCCGGCATATAGAGCAGCCGGCCGCAGGTCTTGCAGAAGGTCGGTTTGCCTAACATGATCTGGTTGCAGACATTCAGCGTCACCTGCTGGTTGCAGCCGCCGCAGCATTGATTCTCGACAGCGGCCAAGGCGTCTTCGCCTTTTTGCCGGACTCCGCGGCGGTACATCTCACAGATTTCTTCGGGCAGCGTCGCTTCAGCTTCCTTCAACTCGGCTTCGAGCCGGGCCACTTCCTTTTTCAGCAAGGGCTCCTGCCTGGCCACCTCGCCGCGGACCTCGGCGACTCGTTGCTTGCCCGCGGCCAACCCGGCTTCCGCTTCGGCGATGTTCTTCTGGCCGGCGTCGACTTTCTCCAGGCCTTCCAGGATTTCGTCGGCCAACACGCTGTTGGCCATCTCGTCGGCGGCAATTTGTTCCAACAATGCCTGGTACTCGCGATTACTCGAAGCGGCGTTCAGCTTGCGCCGCAGGTCTTTCACTTTGTCTTCGCCCGACTTCAGTTGAAGCTGCTTCTGGTCGGCGGCCATCCGCAGGGCTTTGGTGTCCGCCTTGGCTTGCGCCAACAGGCTCTCGCGGTGTTGCACGTTCGCTTCGGCCGCGCGGATTTGCTTTGGACCGCGGTCAAGCCGCTCTCTCAGGTCGGTAAGCTGGCGATGGATGCGATGCAGCGTGCGGAGCACGGAGACGCCGACGTTCGGAGGTGTGGAAGACATGGAAGGCTTTTCTCAGGATTTGGAATGGAACGAAGAAACGAAAAAAACCGCCGGTCGGGGAACCGGCGGTTTGACGGACCGCGTCAGCCCGCTGCGCGCTCGAGAAATCCCGCGAGCTGCCGGCTGCGGACCGGATGTTGCAGTTTTTTGACCGCCTTGGCCTCGATCTGCCGCACCCGCTCGCGCGTGACCTTGAAGATGCGGCCCACCTCTTCCAGGGTATAGGTGTAGCCGTCGCCCAGGCCGTACCGCAAGCGGATGATCTCCCGCTCGCGATAGGTGAGCGTTTTGAGCAGGGCCTCGATTTTTTCGCGGAGCAATTCATTGCTGGCGGCCTTGTCGGGCCGGGGCAGTCCACCGTCCTCGATGAACTCGCCAAAACAACTATCTTCGCTCTCTCCGACCGGCCGGTCAAGGCTTACCGGATGCCGGCCCATGGCCAGCACCCGGCGGGTTTCGTCCGCCGAGAGCCCGGTCGCGGCCGCCGCTTCTTCGCTGGTGGGCTCGCGGCCGAGCTCCTGGAGCAGCCGTTTTGAGGCATTTCGCAGCTTGCTGAGCACGTCGATCATGTGCACGGGGATGCGGATTGTCCGGGCCTGATCGGCAATCGCCCGAGTGATCGCCTGGCGAATCCACCACGTGGCGTAGGTCGAGAATTTGAATCCCCGGCGATATTCGTACTTGTCCACCGCCCGCATCAGGCCGGTGTTCCCCTCCTGGATGAGGTCCAGGAAGCTCAGCCCCCGATTGCGGTATTTCTTGGCGATCGAAACCACCAGCCGCAGATTGCCGCCGGAGAGCTGCCGCTTGACCTGCTCGTAGTCCTTGTAGCGAAGGTGCATCGCCTCGCAGCGCATGCGGAGGCTTTTGGGGCTCTCTTGGGTCAGGATCATCAGTTCGCGGAGTTCGCGGCGGAGACTTACCCGCTTGTTCCGCGTGGCCGGATTATCGAGCATCAGCCGCAGTTGGCGGCGGATTGCGTCCATCCGCGCCAACGAATCTTCCATCTGCCGCATCATGCCGTGAACGCGGCGGGTCCGCAGACTCAGCTCCTCGATCAACGTGAGCATCTTCCTCCGCCGACGGATGAACCGCTTGCGCGACTCCTGGCGGGCATCTGCCGACGCTCCCCGCTTCAACAGCAGACGGAAGTCTTTCTGGTTCTCTTCCATCAAGCGGGAGAGCGTGTTCAGGTTGTGCGGCATCCGGGCGATAATCTGCTCCTTGGTGAGCCGCTCGGTCAGCGAGACCTTGATGGTGCGATCGAAGGGCAGCACGCCATTGTGGACTTTGACCAGCGTGCCGACCGTCGCCCGCATCGCCATATTGCAGCCGAGGACCGTGCGGCGGAACCGCTTCCGCGTCACCTCGATTTTCTTGGCCAGCGAGATTTCTTCCGTCCGCGCCAAAAGCGGAATCTCCGCCATCTGGCTCAAGTACATGCGGATCGGATCGCTGCTGAACTTGCCGGCTTCGCCGGGCAGAGGAGGCAACTCCTGCCGCACGGGCGCCGCTTCTTCCGCCAGCCGATCGGCACAGGCCTCGTCGTTGTCCGACTGCGCCGCCGCATCGTAGAATTCCGGCTCCGGCGCCTGATTCACCAGATCGATGCCCTCTTCCTCCAGGGCAATCAGCAAATTATCGAGTCGGTCCGGGTTGACTTCCTCGTCGGGCAGGTAGTCGTTGACCTCGTCGTAGGTGAGATAACCTTGCGACTTCCCCCGGGTTACCAGTTCCTGCAAATCTTTGTCGAAAAGGTCCACCGTCGTACTCCTTTCGCGCATCCGTCGCGCTTCGGTGAAAACGATTCGCCGGTTCAGGGCATCCTCACCCGTCCGTGGGCTTGGAAATGCCGTGCCGGTTGCGCTCTTGGCGAAGGATATCCTCCAGCAGTTCGGCCTGCTGTTGGGCATCCAACCCTCCCTCGCGCAACGCCCCGATCTGTGCGGGACGCTGTCTTTCGGCCTCCTTTCTTGCGCGGTTTTTGACCAACTCGTCCAACAAGGCCGCCGTGTCGGCCGCCTGCCGGCCCTTGGCCTGTCCGCTCTCGTCCAGTTCCACCAGCAGGCTCTTCACGGCCGGCTCGTCAAACTCCAACATCAACCGGTCGAACGCGGGCACAACCCCTTCGTCGTCCAGCCGGCAAAAGGTCTCGAAAATCCGCCGACAAGGTTCGGCCGCCAGTTGACCCGCGTCAATCCGGCTGCGCACCGCGGAGATGCACTCGGGGTGGGCGATCAATAGCTCGATCAACTCGCGCTGCCAGGCGTCAATCTCCGCCGGCGGATTGGCAACCGCGTCTTCCGCCGACAAATGGGCCGGCCGCGAAGCCGGCGACCGCGTGGCCAGGCGACGCCTCAGCGCGGTCAAACGCCGCCGCAACTCCAGTTCGTCGACGCGGAACTTCCCCGCCAGCCGCTGCACGATCTTCTGTTCTTGAATCCGCGCATCGCCCCGCGTCTCGCCGCTCAGTCGCGGCGCCTCGCGCCACGATCGAGAGCAGCCTTTCGATCGCCTGGCCGGCGCCGTGGATGTCGCGCTCGACGTTGATCCCCCGCGTGGTCACCTCATAGGCATGGTCCAGGGCATCGACCGCGTTGGTGGCCAGCAGGTCCGTGAAGGCCGCGGCCCCAAATTTGTGCAGATAGTCGCACGGATCGAGCCCTTCCGGCAGAGTGAGAATCCGCAAGTCGGCTTGCTGGGCGACAAACAATTCGAGCACTTCGTTGGCCCGCTTCGTGCCCGCCTCGTCGCCGTCAAGAACCAGCACGATCCGATCGGCATGGGCCTTTAACAGCCGAATGTGCGATTCGCCCAACGCCGTGCCCAGCACGGCCACCGCATTCTGGAAACCATACTGGTGGGCGACGATCACGTCGGTATAGCCCTCCATCACCAGCGCGGTGCGGCTCTTCCGCAGGCTTTCGCGGGCCAGATCGAGCCCATAAAGCAATTTGCTCTTGGTAAACAGCGGCGTTTCCGGCGAATTGACGTATTTCGCGGGGCTCGCGGCGCCGAGTTCCGGCAGCACCCGCCCGCCAATCCCCACCGGCCTGCCTTGGGCGTCGCGGATCGAGAATAGCAACCGCCCCCTGAATCGATCGTAGAGCGTTCCGCCCTCGGCCGGTCGCGTAAGAATGCCGATCGCTTCCAAAACCGCCGCCCTCCGCGCCAGCTTCTCGGGGCTTGCCTCCGCGGCAACGTGGCGCAGGATCCAATCGCGCTCCAGCGGCGAAAAACCCAGATGGAATCGCTCGATGCTTTCCGCCGTAATTCCTCGCTCGTGGAGATAACGCCGGGCCGGGTCGGCTTCAGGCGAGTTCAGCAGACATTCGTGATACTGCCGTTCGGCCCAAGCCATCGCGTGCAACAGCGTTCGCTTGTTGTGCGCCTCGCCGGACGTTTCGCCGGACGGTTCGCCGGGCCCCGCGGTCTGCCGCTTGCGCGGCCGCTCGACTTGGATGCCCGCACGGTCGGCCAGCATTTGCAGCGCTTCGCGGAACTCCACCCCCTCCATCTTCATCACGAAGCTGAACACGTCGCCGCCGATGTCGCACACCCAGCACTTGAACGATTGCCGTTCAGGGTTCACTTGCAGGCTGGGGCGAGTGTCGTCGTGCCACGGACAGAGACCGACATAATTGCGGCCTTGGCGGCGCAGTTGGATGTGGCTGCCGACCAGGTTGACGATGTTGACCGCCTGCTTGACCCGCTCTTTGGTGTCGAACGAGCCGCTAGACACCGCTAGCTCCTGTGTGGCCACTGCGGCGAACTCCATTTCGCGTCCCTTTGCCACAACCCGACAAATCCATTTGTCGCGGGAGTAATCTCGCCTCTCCCGGCTGTCATGCTGCCCGAAAAGGCAGAAGGTTCCAGGCAACAGGGCAGATTATATCCCTGCCACCGAAACGGGTCAAGCACGCAACCAAACGCCGAAAAATCGCCGCCGGCGTTGTCATATTGATCCAATTATGCTATCTTTGGCAATGTGGGCGATGTCATAATGACGCCATGCCTGCTGTCATTCCTGGGACGTTTCATGGAGAGTACCAGTGGCTAAAGCGACACAACTGCGTCCGGAGTCCGCATCCATTGATCAATTGCGGGTACCGCCCGAACTGGCTCGCGTGGCCGCCGAATTACTCTGGCAAGCGACACAAGCGGACGACGCCGGCATTCTCCTCACTCGTGCCCTGTCGGCCGTCGCCACGGCAATCGGCGCCGATTGCGCGGCACTGGCCTCGCCCCGCACCGGCCGTTGGGCAGTCGTTGGCGAGTGGGGCGTCGCTAAGCCGCTGCCCCTTGAACTGCTGGCCGATGCTCTCGATCGGGAGTCAGCACGGGCGCAGCCGCCCTGGGTCGCCACTGCCTTGACCACTCGAACGGCGGAAAGCGAAGTCCTGGCAGCGCACCTCGCCCGCCCACAGGATGCTCCCGTGGCCCTGGCGGCCATCGAGCATTTGGCGCCGATTCTCCACCAGGCTCTCACGAGCGTCCGCCACCGCGTGAGCCACCAACGCCGGCTCCGCCGCTTGGAAGCCGTGTTGGAAATCGCCCATCAGTGGAATCAAACCCACGAAGTCGAGCCGCTGTTGATCCAGATGGCCGAGGCGGCCACGCGGCTCCTTCAGGCGGATCGGGCAAGCATCTTCCTTTGGGATCGGCCGAATCGCATGCTCGTCGGCCGGCCCGCCCTGGGGATTGCCGGCGGCGAACTCCGCATTCCCGACGACCGCGGCGTGGTCGGCGAAGTGATTCGCACCGGTCAGCCCCGCCGCGTCGATGCGGCCATCGAGGACGGCGCCATCGATCACAACGTTGACACGCAGTTTCGCTACCATACGCGCACGCTGCTGTGCGTTCCGCTGCGCGGCCGTTCCGGCGAACTGTTCGGCGCGTTCGAACTGATCAACAAACTCGCGGGCACGTTCACCCAGGACGATGAGGATGCGCTCGGCGAGTTGGCCGCCCACGCGGCCGTGGCCCTGGAAAACGCCCAAGACCGGCAACAGTTGCTCTTGGCCCAGCGTCAAATCGCCCAGGAGGCGGCCGAGAAAGTGCGAATGATCGGCGAAAGTCCGGCCATCGAGGCCCTTCGCTCGATCATCCGCCGCGTGGCCGACACCGATCTGGCTGTGCTGGTGCTGGGCGAAAATGGCACCGGCAAGGAGGTCGTCGCCCAGTCCATCCACTATCTCAGCCGCCGCCGCGACCAGCCCTTCATCGCCGTCAATTGTGCGGCCATTCCCGAAACGCTCGCCGAGAGCGAGTTGTTCGGCCACGAGAAGGGCGCCTTCACCGACGCCCACGAATCGCGCCAAGGCAAGTTCGAGTTGGCCGCCGGCGGCACCCTGTTTCTCGATGAGATCGGCGATCTGAGTCTCAGCGGCCAGGCCAAGCTGCTCCGCGTCTTGGAGGAAAAAGTGCTGGTGCGCGTGGGCGGATCGACGCCCATTCGTACCGACGCGCGCCTGCTGGCCGCCACAAACCAGAACCTGGCCGACATGGTCCGCGCGAAGCGGTTCCGCGAGGACCTCTATTTCCGCCTGAACGTGGTGACGCTCGACTTGCCTCCGCTCCGCCAGCGGGGCGACGACGTCCTGCTTTTGGCCGAGCATTTTCTGGGCGATTTCTGCCGCCGGGCGCGCTGCAAGCCGCCGCACATCACGGCCGCCGCTCGAAAGCGTCTGCTCGAACATCGTTGGCCGGGCAATGTGCGGCGAATTGCGCAATCTCATGGAGCGGCTCGCGTACTTGTCGGTCGAGGATCACATCGAGGCCGAAGACCTGGCATTCATTCTTTCGCCGCGAGGTCAAGTCGCCGCTGATGGCCGATCTCGATCAATCGTTGGCCGACGCGACGACTCGTTTTCAGGTGGAGTACGTCCGGCGGCAAATTGAGCAAAGTGGGGGCAACGTAAGTCTGGCCGCCACCCGTTTGGGTTTGCACCGTTCCAACCTCTACCGCAAAATGCGACAACTGGGGATGGAGGGCACTTGAAGCCGGGGCCGATATGCGTATGATGATGCTTCCGGCGATAGCGGCCCCGGAGCCAATGCCGTAAGGCCGACCATCGGAAGGTCGGCTGGCAGCAGTCCGGCGTCGGCGGCCGCCGTTGTTCAGTCAGTCCCGATTAACGCCTCCTTAGCTCAATTGGTTAGAGCATCTGACTCTTAATCAGAGGGTTGTAGGTTCAAGTCCTACAGGGGGCACTCATAAAGCCTTACGTGACAACGAGTTACGTAAGGCTTTTCTTATAGCTCAGAAGTAGTGTCTGAGTTGCGTGCTACGCCCGTGCTACGGTCGCAAGAACTCCGGGACGTCTGTCACGAACCGGCCTGAGAGGGCCAGAGAGGTGAAACAATGGCGTGGAAACTCCGAAAGAAGGAAGAGGCCCGACGCAAGGTGCGGAAGGTGGCAAGAGTGAAGTCAGTAGAGCGTGTCGCACACGTGAAATCGGTTCGCTCTGTCAAGCCGGTTGCTCCGGTCGGGTACGAATACTACTGGGAGGAGTAGTGCTTCCCTTAGTGGCAGAGCGCCAGGGGCGTTACGATGGCGATTCCTGAAGTCACCTGCTACCACGAGGCGGGGCACACGGTCCTGCGATTCGTTCGTAGTGCGCGTCTTGACGAAGTGCATCTCTGGCCCACCGACCAGGCACTCGGTCACTGGGAAGCCATGATGTTTCCAGGCCAAGACGAGAAGCCATTGCCTTACCCCCTGAACATCGAAGATTGGGTGTCTGGTCTGGCGGCCGAAGATATTCAGTTCCGCGAACGGTCAGCGGGGGCGGAACATGACTTACAGGAGGCACGCAACGCGGCCGCGGCGTGTGTGGCAAGAGAACACGTTGACGTCCATGTAAACGAAACGATAGATCGCGTGCGAATCTTTTTGTCGGAACCTGCCAATTGGGCGGCCGTCCAGAGAATCAGCGACGGGCTGATCAATCGAGTGGAAATCGCGTCAAAGCTCGGTTTGCAAGTTCTTGCGGAGGAAGAGGAGTTGCGAAAGTGGTTCAAGGCTGCTCATTGAACCACTGCCAGCACAAGATGCACAACGAACCCCGAAAACGGCCCCGCCGTGCCCCGCTGTTGCGTTCCTTGGGACTCGGTCGAGGTTCGTGCCCGGCCTGCCAGAAACCGGCCCGAGATGCGGAGGGGGCTATTGCATGCTGCCCACCTGGGAATACGATAAGGGGAACTTTCCTTGGCATCCCGCGGGCTGCGGCCGGAGCGCCCTTGGAGTGCTGAGGAGTAGCGCGGGTAGTGTATCCGAACATGCGACCGCTGGAGAATTGGTGACAGCGGTCCCTGCCCGCACTCTGACGGCAAGCGTTTCCCTGGCTGGTTTGCGCCATGATTACGAAGCGTACGGTTCTCGTTCTCGGTGCCGGAGCAAGCAGGCCTTACAACTTTCCCACCGGCCCAGAACTGAAGAAGACGGTGGCCCAGGATGGATACGGCGATCAACTGCTGGCAGAGTTGGGAATTAGACCAAGCAGAATTAGCGAATTCAAGGCGGCACTGCGCCACTCCGGCCAATCGTCGGTAGATGCGTTTCTCGAATTCCGGCCAGAGTATGAGGATATTGGGAAGGCTTTGGTCGCGTACTGTCTTGTACAGAGGGAATCAGACCATTGGCTTTTCGGGGACGACTCAAGTAGCTGGTACCACTATTTGTTCAAGGCCATGCGGGCATCGTTCGATCGTTTCGGATCGAACCCGCTGTCGGTAGTTACTTTCAACTACGACCGATCACTGGAGCATTATCTCCACACGTGCTTGTGCAACAGCTACAATAAGCCTTCGGATGTGGTTGCCGAGCAATTATCATCTATCCCAATTGTTCACGTTTATGGCCAACTGGGCACATTGGACTGGCAGCCGCCCAAGTCAAATTGTCTGCCGCGTACGTATACCGATGGAGCAAACGTAGATTCGGTGTCACGGGCGGCTAATGGGATCAAGATCATAACAGAACACCGAGATGAAACTGATGAATTCCATGTTGCGCACAACTTGCTAGTTGCCGCGGATCGCATCTTCTTTATTGGATTTGGTTACGACAAGACGAACATCGAGCGGCTTCATGTGCCATGGAAAGGCACACAGGACTTCCACGCCGGACAGTTTCTCATTGGTACGGCCCACGGCCTAACAGAGGTAGAACGCGAGCGGATCCGGGACCGCAATCCCGGACTGGAACTCGTGGATTACGATGCCTACAACTTCTCGAGGAATTGCAGGCCGTTCTCTTGGGAGTAGTGGATCCATCGCACCGCCGGAGCCATTGCCGTTTTATCCAGTTGGCCCACCACGATTGCGCCTGTTGCCTCCTTGGGATCTCAGTCGATGTTTGGGGGATGAAAGCGGGAGGGGACGAAAACGGGACAGCTCCGATATTGGCAACGCACTACTGCCGATAGACATCGTTCCGGTGCGCCACTCGCAACACCAGCACAACGAGCCGATGGTCGTGGATTTCGGGACCCAGAAAAGGGACGCAGAAAAGGGGCATCACTGATATTGGCAGGCTGGGCAAGTGAAATAAGTGATGCCCCCTTTTTCCTGCCCAGTCCGGCGCCAGCGCATTCCCCTCCACGTATCGCACCACGGAGTAGAAATGCTCATTTGCGGCGGCCAGACGAAGGAGAGTGGCCAGTGATCTCCGCGTGACCCTCTCTTCTCCACGGGAAGGAGGAAGGACGAAGGCCCCCAAACGCGGCGGGACGCCGCGTCCACTTTCCCCCGACCCCCGCGTCCCCGCGCCTCCGCGTGCCTTTCGGTCTCGACGGGACAAAAAAAAACGGCCCGCCCCCTTAAGTCCGCAGCGAGGAACGTCCGTAAAGAACATATAGAGGAGCTGGCGGGCAGGCCCACGGCCTGCCCGTTACCTAATCCCCAATCCCTGCGGCCCGAAAGGGCAGGGGACAGACGCCTTTTCAGGTTGAAGACCGGCCGAAAACCAGCGCGTCCCCATGATCGCCGTTGGCGGATCGCGCCCTCACCCTGCCCGCTCCGACCTACCTTCGGTCGGTGCCCGGCGAGGGGACGCGGGCTAACGGCCAAACGGAGATACCATGCGCCGCAAAGACAGTAGAAATGCACCATCGACGATGGCTTGTGGTGCGTTTCACGCACCCTACAAAGATTCACAACCATCCAGGCGAAGCCGCCGACCATGCCTTCCACACTCGCCACGCGCCAATGGCTCTCATTTTGTCCCATTTCCGCCACTTTTCCCTTACTAGAAAAATTTCCTCTCATTTGCTCTCATTTGCTCTCATTTGCTCCAAATTCCCCGCAAAATCAGGCCCCCCAATAGAACAGAATTGGGCAGTTTATGCAGCAAACCGACAAATTTGTGTCGCAAACGGACGAATTCGGTCGGAATTTTGTCACTGTTTCGATACCCGAATCTCCGCCAGCCCGGTTCACCTTTTGGCGAACTTGCCCTCGAAGGGCCGTACAGCGCAGCGAAGCGAGCTGCTGGCCGCGGCCGCAGGGCCGAAGGGGACAGTCCCATTTTGGCGGACTTCGTCGCAAAAATCGGGACGAAAACGGCACAGGTCCGATATTGGCAGCCGCACTACTGCCGATAGACATCCTTCCGGTGCGCCACTCCCAACACCAGCACAATGAGCCGATGATCGTGGATTTCGTACACCACGCGGTAGGCGCCGATCCTGATTCGCCAGAGGTTCTCATCTCCGGCCGGTTTGACCACTCCCGCCGGTCGAGGATCATGAGCCAGCATCGCCACTTCGCCGACGATCCGCCGTTGCATGTCCGGGGGCAGCTTTTGCAGCGCCCGATCCGCCGACGGTTTGAACAAGACCTTGTACTTCTGCATGGCCTATTCCATCGCCAACCGGGCCTTGATCTTCTCCAGGGGCACGCCCCCCTTGTCCTTGCGGGCCTTCAACGCGGCTTTCACGTCCGCCTGATCTTCCAGAGCATTCAGCAATTCCAGGTCTTGCATCGACACCAAAGCCAACACGGGCTTGCTGCGCCGTTCCAGGATCACCCGCTCACCTCCGTAGGCAACGCGGTTAATCACTTCCGCCAGATTCGCGCGAATCTCATGTACGCCGACTTCCAGCATGGTTTTCCACTCCTCTTGAAAATGGTCCTTTATGTACATTATCGCCCTTGGCGTCTATTTAGTCAAGTACCGTTTTTGCCAATATCGGACCCGCCCCGTTTTCTTCGTGGCGCAGAGACGCCGGCAGGCATCCGATCAAAGGAACCTTTGATGGGGCCAGAAAGCCGCGGAATCGGCCTTTCCAGCCCTCGGATATCCAATTTGTGTCGGGTGCTTGGCCTGTCTTTTCGGCCGTATTACAATCAAGGAGTTCCGTTTGCACTAGAGGTATGAACGATCATGGAAGCATGGCCGGAAGGCAACCAGGCAGGTTCATCGAAGCCGAGTTCCATTTCTTCGACGCTCTTGGATCAGCTTCGGGTTCGTCGCCCAGAGGCATGGCATCGCCTGGTGCGCCTCTATGGTCCGGTGATTTATCGTTGGTGCCGCCGATCAGACCTTACCGCCGAAGATGCGGCGGACGTGGTCCAAGAGGTGTTCTCGGCGGTAATCGTTCACTTGCCCAGCTTCCGCCGGGATCAGCCCCAAAACAGTTTCAGCGGGTGGCTTGCCACAATCACCCACAACAAGGTCCGGGAGCACTACCGTCGCCGACACGGCAGGGCCGAAGCCCGCGGCGGCAGTACGGCGCAGCGACAGATAGCCGAGTTGCCCCAGCCGCCAGAGCCTTCGGGTGAAAGTATCCAGGTTGACGCCCAGTCAAGTGCCTGCTGGTCGCGGCGGGCATTGGAGATGATTCGGGCGGAGTTCGAGACACGCACTTGGGAAGCCTTTTGGCGGGTCAGTGTCGCCGGACAGTCGCCCTCTGACGTCGCTTCCGAGCTCGAGATCAGTGTTGCGGCAGTCTACAAAGCCAAATCGCGTGTCCTGGGCCGATTCCGCCAAGTGCTCTCGGAGCTGCCCGAGTAGTGCCGGCGGAGTACCGTGGACCTCGTCAAGTCGTTGTCCGGCAACAGCTTGGGAAAAACCTCTCCAAATGGTGTCAGACTCGCGCATTCTATCTATGGATGGATCGAGGTGCGAACATCTCGACAATGACGCCAAAACATAGGGATCGTTGACGGGAAAAGACCACCCGCCGCATTTTTGGGGAGGTGTGCGATGAAGTCACAGATGGTAGTATTGGTAGTTGCAGTAGCCTTGGCTGTTGGTTCGGTACGGGCGGACGTGTTCAACATGCCTACGGGTCAAACGAGCATGCAGTTCGTCACGGTGGGCAATCCGGGCAATGCGGCCGATCCATCGACCGGCTACGGCGCGGTCGGCTACACCTACCAGATGGGCACGTACGACGTGACGATGGGCCAGTATTGCCAGTTCCTCAACGCCGTGGCGCAAACGGACACCTATGGGCTGTACAATAGCGTCATGGCCACGTTCTATCCAACGGTGGCCATCACCCAAAGCGGCAGTTCGGGCAGCTACAGCTACGCGGTCACGGGCAGTTACAGCCAAGCCGCCAACTGTCCGGTATTCGCTGTCACGTGGGGCGATGCGGCCCGCTTCTGCAACTGGCTGCAAAACAACCAGCCGACCGGGGCGGAAGGACCGGGCACGACGGAAACCGGGGCGTACACGCTCAACGGCGCGACCACGGATGCCGCCTTGATGGCGATAACCCGCAACGCCGGCGCCGTTGACGTCATTCCCTCGGAGAATGAGTGGTACAAGGCGGCCTATTACAACCCGTCCAACGGCAGCTACTGGCTTTACCCCACGCAGAGCAACACCGCGCCTAGCAACGTGCTTTCCGCGTTCGGCACGAATAACGCCAACTATTACAACGGCAGCTACACGGATCCGACAAATAAACTGACGCCGGTGGGGGTGTTTGCGGCATCACCCGGTCCGTATGGCACGTTCGATATGGGAGGCGATCTCTGGCAGTGGAACGAGGCGGACATTAGCAGTTCGTTGCGTGGTTTACGTGGTGACGATTGTAACCTCGACTCCACCCACTTGACCGCTTCCTACCGCAGCTACAACGCGTGGCCGACGGCTGAGTGGAGCACCGTGGGGTTCCGCGTGGCAGAGGTTCCAGAGCCCGGTAGCCTCACGTTGGTGGTTGTCGGCGCCATCGGCTTCCTGGCCTACGGCTGGCAACGACGTTCAGGCAATAAGCGATAGCCGAGGAAAATCGAAGACGGAGGGCGTTGCATGGTCGCCATAGTTTGTCCAAGCCATGAGACGTTGCTCCAGTATTCCCTGGGAACGCTTTTTGGGGAAAAACAGGACGCCTTAGATAGTCATCTGGACTCCTGTCCTGACTGCCAGGCAACGATCGTCACCCTGGATGATAGCGACGACCCCGTAATCAGTCGTTTGCGAATGCCACTGAGCAGCGAATCCGTCCTGGCCGAACCCCAATTGCAGGAGGCTTTGGCGGCGGCAATGGCGATGCCCGTACCGAAGCCAACCGCGGAGGAGGACCCAGGCACCCGGGGCAAGCCCATTTTGGACGTGCCGGAGATGTTGGGGGAATGCCGAGTTCTGGAAGAGTTGGGCCACGGTGGCATGGGCCGGGTCTACAAGGCGCTGCACACCAAACTCGACCGCATCGTCGCCGTGAAGGTCCTGCCTCGCGGCCGTATGGGCGACCAACAAGCCATTACGCGATTTGAACGTGAGATGAAGGCCATCGGCCGGCTCGCCCACCCAAACATCGTGCAAGCCTTCGATGCTCGGGAAATCGATGGCACGCCGATTCTCATCATGGAGTTTGTTGACGGGCTGGACCTGGCCGAAATCGTAAGCCGTACCGGGCCGCTCTCGGTGGCCGAAGCTTGCGAGCTCATGCGGCAGACGGCCGAGGCGCTGCAATGCGCCCACCGGCATGGACTGGTGCACCGCGATATCAAGCCGTCGAACATCATGCTTGCCCGGTCAGGCGAAGTGAAGCTGTTGGACCTCGGCCTGGCCCGGTTCTGTGCCGAGGCCACCGCCGACGAGGAGATGACGAGCACGGGGCAGGCGATGGGCACGGCCGATTACATAGCCCCGGAACAAGCAGCAGACAGCCGCACGGTCGACATTCGTGCCGACCTCTACAGCTTGGGATGCACGCTCTACAAGCTCTTGAGCGGCCTAGCGCCCTTCAGCGGTCCTGAGTACCACGGCACATTGGACAAAATCAACGCCCATGTGCATCAACCGGCGCCGTCCATCCGCCACGCTGTTGGCGACGTTCCCGAGAGGTTGGCCACGATCGTGGATCGGTTGTTGGCTAAGAATCCTGCCGACCGGTTCGGCACGCCGGCCGAGCTGGCCGAGGCGCTTGCTCCCTGGTGTGGGAACGCCGACCTGCCGGCCCTGCTGCGACGGGCAGAGGCGTCGGGCTCGGCTCCTCTCTCTCGGGGAGAGAATCAGCGGGAGGACAGGACTTTACCCAAGCCGCTTGCGGCTTCACCGCGATGGAAGTCCATCATCCGGCTTGCTGTACTACTGCTGCTATTACTCGGCGGCATCGGCTACTCCTTGGGCATCCTGATCACGATCAAGAGGGACGGCAAGGAAACAACCATCGAGGTCCCCGAAGGTTCTCACACCACGATTGATTCGGCGAGCAATGTCACCGTTACTCTTGCCGACAAACTGCAAGGGACGGTCGTGGAACAGCAGGCGTTTATTATCGGGAGTTCGCCGTACTGGCAAACATTGGCCGACATGGTCCGGCGAAAAGGAATGACGGTGCCGAAATCGTTCAATTGCAACTACGACGAATGGTTGCCACTGGCAAAGGGGCACCTGTTGCTTGTCGAAACCCACGCCGGCATTCCCATCGTGTCATTGCCCGCATTAGACAAGGTTTACCCTGGGGCCTCCGAGGGACTGAAAAGTCCCAAAGGGATTGCAACTATTAGCAATACGAAGATTGCCTTTGTGGACTTTTCCCAACTGCTCAACGGGACGATAGTCGATTCCGCTACTGTTGTTTCGTTGAAATCGCAAGCTTTTGTTATCGGAAACTCGCCGTACTGGCAAACATTGACGGATATGGCACGGCAAAAAGGATTCACCGTAGGGAGATCGTTCAATGGCAACTACGACGAATTGCTGCCGCTGGCGAAGGGGCACCTTTTGCTCATTGAAACCCACGATGGTATTCCAATTGTGCCGCTGCCCGTATTAGACAAGTTTTATCCTGGGGCTTCCGATGGACTGAAGGCTCCCGACGGCGTAGCAACCGTTGGCACTACCAGAATCGTCTTTGTAGACTTTTCCCGGCTAAGCGGCTGGTTCTAACGCCGCGCTCGTGCGGCCACGCCACGGCTTGCACGAAGAATCATGCCCGCGACAAGCGCCGGCACGGCACCCATGACCCCAGCCGTATCCGTGACGCGATCTAACGGATGGTGTACGGGATTGTCACGGTCTGCAATTGCCGGTCCCCGGCCGTCACCTGAATCTGGCTCACCGTGGAGTTGGGCGGCAAGGTGAATCGCAAAGTCACACTCTGGCCCGACGCCAAGCCCTGGAATCGCTGCGCCGCCGGCCAGCCGGCCGGCACCGGCTGCTTGGCCGAAACCACGCTCACGATCCCGTCCACCGCAACGGATGATGCGCCGGTAACCGTCACTTGAACACCGCCCGCCACCGGACTGGCCGTGACGGTCACCGGCGAGGTGGCCGTTACCGTCATCGTCGAAACGGCGGTGTTCAACTGGCTGTAGTTGGAAGAAGCACATTGCAAGTAGGTGGGGCGTTGCGCCGCCATCTGAATCGTGGCGGTGGTGGTCCCGCTGATAGGTATGGCGTTGCCCATCGTATCGAAGGCTTGCAGCAAATTGGCCGCCATCGGCAGCGTCACGCTCATGCCGTTGACCGTATTCCACATGACGCACACCGCGTTGCTTCCGGAACTGTTGGTTCCGTTGAACAAATGGGCATAGACATGGGTGCCGGAGGGGTAGTACGACGTCTGCCACGTTGTGCCATCGAGGAACGAGGCGCAGGCGGCCAGCGCCCCCAGGCGCGGGCGAGGAATGTACGAGTCTCCGAAGGTGACGGTAAATCCATACGTCGGGGCGTTGTCGGCGGAGAACCAGAAGTATCTCTGGCTACCCTGCACCATGGCAGTGATGACGTCCCGCGCGTAGAACTGGGCCACGTCGGTTTCGGACATCCAGGGTGTCTTGTAACCGTCGCCATCGGCATGGATTCCTTGCTCGGTATCCCAGATCGGCATCGTGGTGGGGCAACCTCCGGCCGTCATGACCGAGCGGAGGGGCGGGACTCCAATCGGATAATTCTTCTCAGGCAACATGACGTAGGAGTAGGGGTGCTCGCTGACGGCGTCCATGTCGCCCGCCGTGCCGTTGGCCAGCACCGCCTGAATGTTCACATAGCCGCTGGTCAGGTTCGGGCATCCCGCGAAGCCGATGACCTTGGCATTGGGATCGTTTGCATGGATGTTCGGCCTGGTCTCCTGCAGCAGTGTGGTGTAAACAGCCGTGGTGCAGGTGCCGGCGTCGTCATAACCCGGTTCGTTCCACAACTCGTAGGCCTTGATATTGCCCGCGTAGTGCTGCGCCACCTTGCCGCAGAACACGCCCCACTCGTTCATCATGCTGGAGTAGGGCGGCTGCTGCAAGCTGCCGCTGGCTACGCTGCCGGACCACGAATGCTCATAGTTGTATTCGTATCGCAACAGGATCGGCATGATGCGAATGCCCGTGCCGTTGGTCACGGAGTTGTACTGCCGGTCGTATTCGGTGAAGCTAAACGTCCCTTCAGGGTTCTCGCAAAAGCCCCAACCCCACCAAGCCCGGATCCACTTCACCCCGCACATGGAAAACACCTGCATTTCGCGCACCAGGTGAGGCGTTGGATCGCGCTCCATGTGCGTATTCATAGCGAAAATGGAAGTGTCGGCACTTGCGCTGTTCGGCACGTTCTGCATGTTGACCACCACGGCGTACTTCATCTCGGCCAACTGGTGCCACGTCTGGCCTTCCGAAGTGAGATTGAAGCCGAGGCGGAACGTTCCGCGCAGGTTGGTGTTGATGTAATAAGTCAGAGTTTGGAAGCTGTTGGCGGGCACCGTGACCGTGCCCAGGGACGGAACCCCCGAAACCAAGTTCTCTTGCCAGTCCGTGATCGTCGGCTGCACGGTCACGCTGTGAGCGACCGTATCCGTGTTGACGACATTCATGGTCAGGGGCGAGCTCGCGCCCGCAACGAACACGTTGCCCACCGGCAGTCCGCTCCACGGCCCGACGCTGATCATGTCTTTCAAGGCCGGCGCCTCGGAACCGTCACCGGCGACCAGACGCACGTCATCGTAGTAAATCTGCTGCCCGGATGACGGCCAATCGAGTTGCACGCAGACGGAGGGCGCGGCAATGTTGGTGGGAATCGTAAACGTATACACAGCTTGCGACCACGACGTGGTGGCCGTCGGATACTCGGGGAAGGGAGAAATGGCGGTTCCTATGTTTGCCGGGCCACCGCACGGGCAAACCGAAACCTGCGGAGACAGGTTGCTGCCCACGGTCTTCAGCCAAAGGCTGAGCGTGTATTTTCGGCCGGGGTGCACGGGAATGGGGCGGGATATCGCCTCCGGCGGAGTGCCTCCGCCGGGAGCGGTCGCGTAATCTGTCAGCGCATTGCTAAGCGAGTGCAGGCATCTCTGACCGCTGGCCGCACCGCCGGTGACCTCAAATGTCAGGTTCATGTCGCCGTAGCCGTTCAGGCGCCACCCCATCATGCCCGACTCGAAGTTGCCGTTGGGCACCAGGTTGCCCGCCGGCGTGGCCGGCCCGCCGACCGGCGCGGTCGAAATCGGCAGGAAGCTGCGGGCGTTGTTGGAGATGCGAAGCGAGTCGATCTTGCCGTCAAACTCGCTGCCTGGCGGCGCCCAGTCGATCTGGCCAAGCCGCATGGGGATCGTTGCTGAACTTATCGTGCCGCCAGAAGTCGTGGTCGAAGTATCGAGAACTCCGTTGACGTAGATCGAGCAGACCTTCGTGGAGGAACTGTAGGCGAACGCCACGTGGGTCCACTGTCCTACAGGCACCAGCAGGTTGCCAGAGCACGATGCCCCGCCGCCGCTGAGCCAAAGGTACGCGTTGATGACGCCGCCGCTCAGGCTCAAGTAGTAGGAACCGTTCTTGCACAGCACGTAGCCTGTGGATTGCTGAGGTTTTATCCAGGCCTCGACCGTAATGGCGCTGCTCGGACAAATCGCCGTGCAGGCGTTGATGGACACGTAGCCCTGATCGGTTGCCACGGCATAATACTGGCGTCCAATCGCCCAGTAGGCGCCCACCAGGCTGCCATCCGTGCGCTTGCTGCGAGGTGCTCATCGTGGGCACCGGCGTGTGGTGAACTGTTGTGCCGGTGCCTTCTGTGAACAAGTAGAGTGCCGTGGTGTGGCCATCGGCGGTAAACGTTGACTGCACCGCCTCGGAAGCGGCGGCCCATGAAGCCAACACGGTCGCGGCAACCACGAGTGGACAAAAACAAGCGCAAGCAGAGCGCAAGGCCCGCATGATCATCCTCCTGGGCCAGAGAGACCCCAACTTCTGTTCCTGATATAGCCCTTCCCCCACCTTGCGTCATTGTAACCGCAAAGTGCCAATTACACAAGCGTTTTGGCGACCTTTGCGGACGCCAGCGGAGCGGCTAATCAGGCAACCATGTACTTCCGTAGCGCGGCAGCGCATCTTCCCCGTCTTCCGAGGGATGCGTTGCACTAAAGCAAGAACTTGGTGGGGTTCGCTACACTTGCCCCGCCCTAAACCCACGCCCCTCGGAACGGGCCGTCAAATCCGCGGATCAACCACTCTCAGCGTACCTATCGCCGTCCCGCGGATGCCAGGGCAGGCTTCGGTTTCTTCGTCGGCGTCTCGGCCGCGTTGACCGGTTCTGTGGCCAAGCCTTCGAAGAGGGCCGTCGAGAGGTAGCGCTCGCCGAAACTGGGGGCAATGGTGACGATCACCTTGCCGCGATTCTCAGGCCGGCTGGCCACGCGAATGGCCGCGGCCACGTTCGCGCCCGAACTGATGCCGCCGAGAATTCCTTCCTCCTTCGCCAAGCGACGCGCACAGGTGAAAGCCTCTTCGTTGGTGACCGTTTCGACGCCGTTTAGCAGGCTCGTGTCGAGATTCTTGGGCACGAAGCCGGCCCCGATTCCTTGGATTTTGTGGGGCCCCGGCTTGCCGCCGGAGATCACCGGCGAATCGGCCGGCTCGACGGCGATCGCACGGACGCTGCGTTTCTTCGCGCGGATGCAACGTGTGACGCCGGTAATGGTTCCGCCGGTGCCCACACCCGCCACGAAAATGTTGACGCCGCCGTCGGTGTCGGCCCAGATTTCCTCGCCGGTGGTCTGTTGGTGGACCTCCGGATTGGCCGGGTTGTCGAACTGCTGCGGAATCCAACTGTTTGGCGTTGTGACGGCCAATTCCTGGGCCTTGGCGATGGCGCCCTTCATGCCGTCTTTCGCCGGCGTGAGCACCAACGAGGCCCCCAAGAACCTCAGCAAGGCCCGCCGTTCCAAGCTCATCGACTCGGGCATCGTCAGCGTCAGGTGGTAGCCTTTGGCCGCCGCGACAAACGCCAAGGCAATGCCCGTGTTGCCGCTGGTCGGCTCGATGATCTGCGTGTCGTGGTTCAAGGTCCCATCGCGTTCGGCCGCCTCAATCATCGCCCGGCCGATGCGGTCCTTCACGCTATTGAACGGATTGAAGAACTCCAGTTTCACCAGGACCGTGGCGGCGCCGGCCGGCAGGATGCGGTTGAGCTTGACCAGCGGTGTATCGAACGTCGTCTCGATAATGTTGGCGAAGGTTCTTCGGTGCGACATGATTGATCTCCCGTCGGAAAGTGTGCGGCGAACCAAGGTCGGCGGCGGCGCTTCGGTAACGCGGCGACGTTGTAATCATTAGTAATATAACAATCATACTTATCTTATCGGGTTGTATCGGCTTTTCAATGGTCGGCGGGCGAGTAATTTTCTTGCGTAGCGTGCAATCAATGCCTCATTTGTCGAAGCTATTTGATCAGCTGATAGCAGTTGGTAGAATCGTTAGTCGGCTGCACAACTTGACGAATGACCGGGTTGCGTTCCGGACGATCGGATTGTCCGCCAACGCGGATAGGTGGTGATTTGAAGTTGGCAGACGCAATGTCGAGTTTTCGCAGCGAACCTGCCACCGTAGCGGGATACGCGCGGGACGCTTATCCGCCGACTTGAGACCTGCCTTCGAGTCGCGTTTGACACGGTTTGTCGCTCGGGATCGCCTGATAGCACGGGCGAGTTGATTCGTTCGTGTGCCGCTTGGTCGTCGAAGGAGAGACTCATGGTTTTGTCAACCAATGGTCGCGCGCGGCGCCGCGGCGTCACGTTTATTGAGGTGCTCATCGTATTGGGAGTCATCATGGCCATACTGGCGCTGGTGCTGCCGCGGATGTTGGGCACGCAGAAGCAAGCCGACATCGACACCGCCACGAAGCAGATCGAGGCCTTTCGCCAATGTCTTCAACGATATGCTTTGGACATGAAGCAGCTTCCCACGACCGAGCAAGGGCTGGCGGCGCTGGTTGAGTGCCCGGCCGACGTGGTGGAAGCGGCGGCAGGCCGTTGGAAGGGCCCATATATCGAAGGAGACGCGTTGCTGAAAGATCCGTGGGGGAACGATTACCAGTATGAATATCCGCCAAGCCACGGCAACGGCGACTATCCGGACATCTGGTCGTGGGGCCCGGACAGTGAGGACGGCACGGAAGACGACATTTGTAGCTGGACCAGCGGCACGGGTTCCGCCACGTCGGCAGGTTCCGCCGCCGCTTCGACGACGAAGCCCGCGGCGCCGGCAGCCAAGACGCCCAACGTCACAACGCCGAAATCGAATCCACCGAAGTCAACCACTGTCCGATCGCCGAAGTAGTTTGAAAAACCATCCACCGATGTGGAGTTGTCTAAATCTACAGGGGGGTGCAGTGAGAGAGAACGGTTCGCTGTCGCATCCAAATGAGGCGGCGTCGAGCTGAATCTTCGGGGTGCCACCGCAATTCGAACGGTCTGCAATTTTATGTCGCAACTTCTTTCCACATAAAGCTTTGCGATCGAACCACGCCGGCGGATGTATCGTCCGAAGCTCGCACGGGCAGCCACTGGCCGGCAGTACGACGACGTCTCGGCTAACAACGGTTGATTCTCGGAAAATCGTCATTCGCTTATTGCCAGCTGCGAGGTAGAGTTCTTCGGATAACCACATCGAAACAACGCCTTAGCACATTGGTTTTCGTAGCGGTATTCACGGACGGACTCACTAACGGGCGTCAACAAAAACTCGAATCGGTCGAATCCCATGAAGCCAATCTCCCCAAGTGGTGAGGCTAGCTCAGTCGCGACGGCCAGCCAGCGCGACGCGGAATCCCCGGCCACCGTGCTCGATTTCGACGGTTTGTGTGGCGCTGTCTGGGCAACATCGATTTTGTGCAGCGCGTGTTGGAGAAGTTTCAGCAGCGATTGCCGGAAGAACTCGCCGAACTGGAAAGGCTCCTGCAACTCGGCGAGACGGAGCAGTTGGCTCGCGTTGCCCATCGAATCAAGGGCACTTCGGCCAATGTCTCGGCGCCGGGGCTTTTCCAGGCTGCGGCGAACATCGAAGCCTTGGGGCGATCGGGCCGCATGGCCGACATTCCCCGCGGCATCGCGCACCTGCGCACGGAGTGGGAAGGATACCTGAGCCACGTCTCCACTTTGTTCGCGATGGCAGCGGCGGAGGACGGGACGGGGTAAGCACCGACGGAGCCACAACCTCAATCCTGGATCATGCATCGTGCGCATCCTGATTGTCGATGACGACGACCTCTCCACCGATATGCTGGCCAACGCGCTTGCGCAGTCTGGCTATCAGATCACCTCGGCGGCAAACGGCCGCGAGGCGTTGGAATTGATGCGAAGCGGCTTGTACCGGTTGGTGGTTTCCGACTGGGAAATGCCGGAGATGAGCGGAATTGAGCTATGCCGCCGCATTCGCCAACGATTCGCCAGCGGTTACGTGTACATCATCCTTTTGACCGCGCGGCAAGGGACTCACAATATCGTCGAAGGTCTGCAGGCTGGGGCCGATGATTTCGTCAGCAAGCCTTTCGAGCCCGATGAGCTTTGCGTCCGAATTAAAACGGGCGAGCGCATTCTGTCGCTCGAAAGCCGCGATGTGACGATCTTTAGCCTGGCCAAGCTGGCCGAATCTCGCGACAGCGAGACCGGAGCGCATCTGGAAAGGATGCGCGAGTATTGCCGGGTGCTGGCCAACCATCTCTTCCTCCAGGAGAAGCACCGTGAAGAGGTGGACGGCGACTATGTTCAGTTGATCTACATGACCAGCCCGCTGCACGACATCGGCAAGGTGGGCATTCCCGACCGAATTCTGTTGAAGGCCGGTCGTTTGACGCCCGAAGAATTCGCGGTCATGAAGCAGCACACGATCATCGGGGGCAACACGCTGGCGGCGGCGGCCGCCGCCCATCCCGAAGCCAAGTTCCTGGGAATGGCGCGGGACATCGCCCGCAGCCACCATGAGCGGTATGACGGCCGCGGCTATCCCGATGGCTTGGCGGGTGAACGAATACCGCTGTGCAGTCGGATCGTTACCCTGGCCGACGTCTACGACGCGCTGACCACCAAGCGCGTGTATAAACCGGCTTTCAGCCACGAGAAGTCGCGCACCATCATCGTCAACGAGATGGCGAGTCACTTCGACCCGGACGTCCTGACTGCTTTTCTGGAGCATGAATCGCGGTTCATCGAGATCAGCCAACAGTATGCGGCGCACGAAGAATTCGAGAGATCCTCCTTGTTGGAACCGCGCGCCGAACTGGCCCTGAGTCAGTGATCGAGTTCGGGCTGTTCGCGGCCGCATCGTCATCCACCTGGCGTCGGTTCGTCGGTGGTTCGGCCGGGTGCGGCATTCGGGTGGCAGCGCGACTGCCGCTCCAATCAAGCGCACAGGCGCCGCCGCAACGAAATGGACTTCGTGCGGGCCGACGTTCCGTCGGCCACTGAACTTCGACCCGTTGAACCCGGCGCAACGCGGCTCTAAATAAGACCGCGGAAAACCGACAGTGGTGCGGGCGCGAGTCCCACGCCATTGGCCGGCGGTCTTCGCCCGCGGCCACTTTCGGTCTTGTGTGGACGCATTTAGTACCGCAACGACAGGCCCATGATGGCCGAGTCCGCGGAAATGCGGCTGGTGACCGAAGTCCCTGCCACGGGACCGACGCCCGGGAACACGAACGGTCCGGTAATCTGATTCTCGAAACCGTGTACATAGGCCAGCGAGAGAATCAGGTTATCGGTGAGGAAGTAAGACGTGCCCGCCGAAAGCACGTGCTGGATGATCAGCGGCGAAACGACGTTGAAGTACGACACGTCGCTGCCGATGGGGTTATCGTTGTACTGGTAGCCCATGCGCAGGTACAAGCGTTCGTTGGCGCGGTATTGGACGCCGAGGTGGACCGAGGCGATGCTCTTCCACCCCAAGCCGGTCACTCTGCCGTCGGGGGCGAAGCCCGCCGGATCACCGAAGCCGGTCGCGTCTTTGTAGTCGAAATACCGCACGTCGCAGGCGAACAGCCAGTTCTCGATGCCGGAGTAGGCGGTGCCCACCGACAAAATCATTGGATAATCGAAGTGAATGCTCTCTTGACGCGGGAAACCGAGCTCCGTCTTCGGCATTGATGTGGATGGGCTCGAACCACTGCGGACTCTTGAAAGTGAAGCCGAAGTGCCAGGAGTTGTCGGTGATGTAGTACGCCCCGAGTTGAAAGCCGGCACCCCAATTAGGCCGCGTGCCGCAGCCGCCCGGATATCGATAACCGTTTCCCGCCGCGTCGTCGGGGGCCACGAGGAACAGCGGGTCGGCCGCAAAGGTCGCCACCGTCACCGTCGGCGCAAAGCCGACCGAGAATTTATCGGTAAGTGCGTAGGATGCCGTAGGGATGACCTGGAAGAACTGGGCTTCGGAACTGAGCCGTCCCAATCCCGGAGGCAAACCGGCAATTGCCGTATTCTGCTGCGGAAAGAGCACAGGGTTGTGCGTGGTCGTCAGCGAACTGGCCGCATAGTTGGACTCAATTCCGGCGATGCCAAACATGCCCAGCCCGAACGTCCAGGGCGTGCCCTGGCACTTGTGCACCAACGCCAAAGTTGGCACGGGACTACGCCCGGTTGGCCGCCGGTCGAACCGGCGATCGTCACAGGGGGAACACCGGGGCCAAGCGAGCCTGCGCCAAGGGACGACGACAGGTTTTCGGTGGGGAGCAACAATTCGAGGCCGATGTCCATCTCGGAGCATTCCAGCCCACTGATCGTCGCGGGGTTCATGTAGAGCGGCCGGAGGCATCAATGGGGGCTGCCGTCGCGGCGCCAGCCATGGCGCGATTCACCGGGCCGACGCCGGCCAGAGCGAGTCCTTGGGCGCTGACGGTTCCCGGCAGTGCCAAAGGAAGCAACAGTGCGGCTAGCAAACACGTACACAGAGATGTTGGAAATGACCTGATCACGGCTCCCTCCGTTTTCAAGTACGCGGCGTTTGGAACGCCAAACTGGGCCAATCGGCGCGAGAGGACGGTCCGTCGTCGCATTGGGCCTCAATAGCGGTATCGGTCGCCGTTACCCCCTCCGCCCACACTTCTTGTCCCCTCTTTGGTGAATCGCAACCTTCTTGCGAGCCGATCTCACCGCCGAAGCAATTCACTGGGGGACTAAGTCACTCCCCCCCGGCCGACCGGAATCCCTGCTTTACGAAGGAAATTCTTTCCAAACTGCTTGCTTCCGACGGGCAGGACCTGCCATAATGCGGCTGTAGATTTTGCCTAATCGTATCTAGCGGAACTTCAAAACCGCGAATCGGCGAGAAAACCTCGATATCGCCTCGAAAAACTATAGATTGCCACCCTCGGAATTTTGTACGATGAACCCATGGCAACTACACGAACAAATCCCGTCTCGGCCGGTGCACCGTCCACCGCGGTTCCAGTAGTCATCGCTTCCCCAAAGAGTCGGCTTTTTGAGGAGCAGCAGATCGCCATCGAGGGCGGTGAGTTGTTGCAGGCGAAGCTCATGCTGCCGAAGCCGCCGATGGTTCCCCAGCGAGTTGTGCTGATTCCTCCACTTGTGGGCGCCGGCGCGGGACAGCCGCTTCTGACGTTCCGAAACTTCTCGCGGCGCGGCGCCATCGCGATTAGCTTCGAGTACCGCGGCCACCCCAGCTCCACGGGCACCTTCGAACTCGACAAAACGATCGACGACACTCGCGGCGCACTGATTTGGGCGGCGGACTTCGCCCGCGATCGCGGGCTTCCCTTGCACGGATTTGCCACCTGCTACGGCACGATACCGTTGCTGGCCCAGTTCAAAGACGGTGGTTACGGTCCCCTGCTGCGATCCGTCAACACGATTTCGGGGCTTTATCGTCTGAATCAGATCCTGCGGGTCGAAGACTTCGCGCCCGTTGTTTCCCGCCATCTGGGTCGTGAGATCAGCGCCGAGGAGATGTTGGCGGGTATCGCCGAGGACACTTTGGACTGCCGAGGAACTGCTTTTCAGCAGGCGCTGAGCGAATATCTCGGGGGTTTGATGCCCGAACTTCGCGTCGGCCATGACTTCTTCGAGGAACTGAAGTATGATCGCGTCAACCTGCGGCAGACTCTGCTGCAATTCTCGCGCCGATTACCTCGACGGGGTAAATGTTCCGTCATCGGTGCCGTGCACGGCATGCGTCGGCCGCGGCGATGAGCTTCTTGGGCACGCACACGCCCGAGGGCCGCGAGGCATATAAAAACCGCGTCCAGTCCCTGGTTCCCCATGCGACGTTCCATGAGTTCGACATGGACCATTTCGGCCGTGGACCGGGCCATTCGCCCGTGATCGACTGCGTTTGTGACGCCTTCGAGCGTTCCGATACGTCAGCGGTTCCGGCGCCCCACCACCTTGTCAACGTGCCGCGTCATGCGGTTGTGCCGCGATGAATGCCGTAAGCCGGTTCTGGTAGGATCGCTATCCCAACGTGCTTGGCTCGCCTGGCGTTGCGCCGGCCTGTCGGGAACTTCGCCGAGCCGAGAGACGACGACTCCGCTGATTGAAGCAACGTTCGCTTCAGCTAAGTCCGTCCCGGCGCGTTCCGTCTGCGACCATCGTGCGGAATTCTCCGACTGCAACGGTTCTTCCGGCAGTCGCTGCGCCCGGGCGGCTCTCGAATGCGATAGCAGGGATAACAAAAAGCTATGCTTTTTACGTGACTTGCGGCATTGCCTTTCCTCTCGCGTGACCGCGCGGCGAACCGGCTGTGTGAACCGCGGTGATGGTGAGCGGGGGCCGTTCGCCTTCCGGGCCTTCGCTTGGGCAAATCATCCGCTTTGGGCTGCGCAGCAAATGGAAGACACACTGGACACCGATTCGCTTCTTTCCACGGAGCCGCCGCCACGGCCGCTGCCCACCGAAACGAGGCTGCTCGCCGGCCGTTACCGGCTTGCCGGGAATTCTCGCAAGCCTGGCCCCCCGGGCACCTGCTGGCCATTGACATGGTCACCGGGGCTAAAGTGGTCGTGCGATGGTGGAAGGCGCCACTCTTTCTGCCGGCGCACGGGCCCGCATCGAGCACGAGGCCAATCTCCTCTCCAAGGTGCAATCGCCGTGGTTGAACCGCGTCATCGCGTTCGGCCAAGAGGAAAACCGGCTTTACCTGGTGCAGCCCTGGGTGCAGGGAATCATACTTCGGCAACGAATCTCGCGCGCGCCGCTCGGTTTGCAAGATGTCCTGGGCATCGGCCGGTGCCTCTTTTCGGCCTTGAAGGAGGTCCATTCGCTCGGAGTTCTGCACCATGACATCCGGCCGGCCAACCTGATCCTGAGCGATCGTCCACCGCCGATGGAAGCCGTGCTCACCGGCTTCGGCTTGGGGTGTTGTGACATTGCCGGGACATTGAGCGTCCAGGAATCGATGGAGGCCGCCTTCTACCGTTCGCCGGAGCAGGCGGGATCGGTGGATCATGACGTCGGCGCAATGTCCGACCTCTATTCCGCAGGCATCGTGCTGTTTGAATGTCTGGCGGGGCGGGTGCCGTACGGCGGTGATACCGTGGGCGCCGTGTTGCTGAGCCATATGACTTCCCCCGTTCCGGATTTGCGGGCCACGGGCGTGGGCATCCCTCGCTCTTTGGACGAGTTGCTCCAGCGGCTGCTGCGCAAGGATCCCTGCGACCGCTACCAAACCGCCGAAGCCGTGTTATTCGACCTGGAGGGCATCGCCGCGTCGCTGCACGACGGGCGCAGGAACCGGTATTCGTCGTCGGCTTGCACGATCGTCAACCCACGCTTACCGAGCCGGCGTTCATCGGCCACCAGGACGAATTGCAGCAGGTGGAAGAGCAGATTCGGCAAGTGGTCGCCGGACAATCGCGATCCCTGTTTCTGGAGGCCGAGTCGGGCGGAGGCAAGACGCGGCTCTTGGCCGAAGTCACCCTGCGCGGCATGCAAAAGATGTGGGTGCTGCACGGCCGCGGGCTGGAAATGGTGGGGGAGCGACCGTTCCAGATACTCCATGGCATTGTAGAGCAAGTGATCGCGGAACGCGGTCCGATCCCTCTTTGGCCGCGCTCTTGAAGGAACGGCTGGGAGATCAGGTGGAAAACGTTTGCGCGGTGTTGCCGGAACTAGCCTCTTCGCTGGGCTGGAAAGAGTCCACGGCTACCGCACCAGAAGGTTTTGCCGAGAGCTGGAGTATTCGGGCGCTAGCCGCATTTCTCGATGCGCTCGGCACCAAGGATCGCCCGGCCCTGATCATCCTCGACGACTGCCAGTGGGCCGACGAGACAACGGTCAAGCTGATTGCCCATTGGCACCGCGAGCAGATGCACGCCGGTGAAAAAGGTCGGCCGACACTATTCATTGTCGCCTTTCGCTCGGAGGAGGTGCCGGCGAATCATCCGCTCCGCAGGATGCGCCCCTCGCTCCATTTGCAATTAGCGCCGCTCGGGTCCGACGAAGTGCGGCAATTGTTGGAGTCGATGGCGGGACCGCTGCCGGCCGAGGTTGTCGAGGTGGTCCGCAAGCTGTCCGAGGGCAGTCCGTTCATGGCGTCGGCCGTATTGCGGGGCATGGCCGAGTCGGGGGCTCTGGTCGCCGACACGACGGGCTGGCGGATCGAGCCCTTGGCCCTGGCTAACTTGCACTCGTCGAGCCAAGCGGCCGGGTTCCTGCGCGGCGAATTGAATTATTGCCCCAAGAGACCCTGGACCTGTTAACGCTGGGCGCCGTGCTGGGGAAGGAATTTGATTTGAATCTTGCGGCGAAGCTGTTGACAGTTCCGTCCTCGCGAGCCGCAGCCACCCTCGACCTGGCCCGCGCACGGCATCTCGTTTGGATGCAGTCCGATGGAACAGCGTGCGTTTTCGTGCACGACAAGATCCGCTCTGCCCTGCTCGCTCGACTCCTGCCGGAAAACCACCGGGAACTGCACCATTTGATCGCCTGCCACTTGGAGCGCGAATCTCCCGAACGAATCTTCGAATTGGCATACCATTTCGACGCCGCCGACGAGCCCGAGGCGGCGCTGCCTTACGCCCTTCGCGCCGCCGAGAAGGCCCGCTCTCAACACGCTTTGGAAATTGCCGAACGACAATACCGGATCGCCCAGCGAGGCGCCCCGGCAGAAGAGCGGGTGACGCGTTACGAGATTGCCGAAGGCTTGGGCGACGTGCTGATGCTGCGGGGTCGCTACAACGAGGCCGGCGAACTGTTTCAGGCGGCGCTGGGTCTGGCCGAAGGAACCCTCGCCGAAGCGCAAATCCACGGCAAACTCGGCGAACTGGATTTCAAACGAGGTTACATGTCCAGGGCGGCGGTGGCGTTCGAAAATGCCTTGGCGCTCTTGAGAAAACCCATTCCGCAAAGAAAGATCGCCTGCCTGGCCATGGTTCTCGGCCAGGTCATCATTCAGACGGCCCATACGTGGTTTCCTCGCCTGTTCGTCAACCGCCACAATCGATTGCCGTCAAAAGCCGAACTGCTTCGCCTTCACTTGTTGATCCGCCTGGCGTACAGCTACTGGTTTTCGCGGGGAAAATTGCAAACATTCTTGGTGCATTTGTTCAGCATGAATCTCGCGGAGAAATATGCGCCGACCTCGGAGTTGGCCCATATCTATTCCTCGCACGCCGTGGCGATCACCGTGTTTGGTTTGTTCAACCGTGGAATAGCCTACGCGGAAAGGTCTCTCGACATTCGGCGGTCGCTGCGGGACCGTTGGGGCGAAGGACAATCGCTGAGCTTTCTGGGCTGTGTGCTGTATGCGGCCTCGCGGTTCCGCGAGTGCCTGGAGAATTGCCGCGAGGCCGTGCGTTTGTTGGGACGCATGGGCGACTACTGGGAGATGCACCTTGCCCTCTACCAGGTTGCCGCGTCACTATACCGTCTGGGCGACTTCCAGGGGGCCGTCGAAGAAGCCCAACGCTTGCACAAGTCGGGCCGGGAACTGGGCGACGAGCAGTCTGCCGGCAGAAGCCTGGACCTCTGGGCCATGGCGACGGGAGGCCGGGTCCCCCAGGAAATCCTCGAACGAGAGGCCGCCTGCGACCGAACCGATGCCCAAGCCAAGGCGCAGGTTTTTTCGGCAATAGGAGTCCAGTTCATGGGAGCTGGACAATACGAAAAAGCCTCCGCCGCATTTCAGAAGGGATTGGACCAAGCCAAACGATTAGGCCGCCTCACCGCCTACGTCGCTCCCAATTGGCCCTGGTTGGCCACGAGTTTGCGCTGCCAAGCGGAGAGCCAGGGGCGCCTGACGCCCAAAAAACGCACCGAACTGCTCAATCGCGCCGAAGCCGTCGCACACCACGCGGTCCACGCCATGCAGCGTCTGCAAAACGACCTTCCCCACGCACTCCGCGAATACGGCCACATTCTCGCGTTGCGCGGCCGAACCCGGCGATCCCTCCGGTTGCTTGAGACAAGCCTGGCGGTCGCGGAGCGGCAAGGCGCAAGTACGAGCATGCGCAGTCGCTGCTGCTCTACGGCAGGTTGCGGCAGGAGATGGAACTCCCGGGAGCGGACCAGCAGGTGGCCGCGGCGGAAGCGGCTTTGCACGAAATTGTGTTGGCCACCGGCGACGTTGACGGCGCGAGCCGCGAGGAGGAGGCGCCGCCCACGCTTTCGCTGGCCGATCGCTTCGACACCGTCTTGGAAGCGGGGCGAAAAATCAGTTCCGCGCTTTCGCCACTGATGATTTTTTCGGAAGTGCGAACGGCCGCGCTGCGACTCCTGCGCCGAACACTGTCTCGTGTTGGAGGTGGGCAAAGAGGGCGGCCAGAGCGAGCTCACGCCCGTCGCCGGACCGGCCGAACTGGGATATCGCAGCGCGCTGTTGCACCGCGCGTTGCAGGCCGGTCGAGCCGTCGCCTTTGCCGAGCAGGGCAGCGACGCCAGCGTGGCCGGCTCTCCGGTAGAAGAACGTTCGACGCTGTGCGCACCGGTTTTCTTGCGCGGTCGCGTTGCGGCCTGCCTCTACGTGGCGCATTACCAGGTACGCGGCCTGTTTGGCCCCGACGAGGAACGGCTGGCCGATTTTATCGCCACCATCGCCGGCGCCGCGCTGGAAAACGCGGAAGGCTTTCAGCAGTTGCAACAACTCAACGAAACCCTGGAGGTTCGCGTCGCCGAGCGAACGGCCGCCGCCGAAGCGCGGGCCCGGGAACTGGCCGTCTCCAATCGCGAATTGGAACGCGTGGCGACCGAGCTTCGGGACGCCGAAGAGCAGTTGCGACTGGCCAAGGAGGCGGCGGAAATGGCTAACCGCGCCAAGAGCGAATTCCTCGCCATGATGAGCCATGAAATCCGCACGCCGATGAACGGAATCATCGGCATGACGGAGCTGGCCATGTCAACATCGCTCGACGCCGAGCAAACCGGCTACCTGAACATCGTCAAGCAGTCGGGCGAATGCCTGCTGCGACTCATCAACGATATTCTCGACTTTTCCAAAATCGAAGCGGGCAAGATGGAGCTGGAAAGTACCGCCTTCGATCTTCGCGAAGTCGTCGGCGATGCGACGCGCGTGTTGGCCCTGCGCGCTGCGCAAAAGGGCTTGGAACTGATCTTCCACGTCGGCCCCCAAGTGCCCGAAACACTGATTGGCGATCCCGGCCGCGTACGCCAGATCATCGTCAATCTTGTCGGGAATGCCATCAAATTCACCGAACAGGGCGAGGTCTTTCTCGACATGTGGCTAGACACGGCAAGCGCCGGCGTTGCGCAGCTTCATGGTATCGTCAAGGACACGGGGATCGGCATCCCCCGAGACAAGCAGGAGCGTATCTTCGAGTCGTTCAGCCAGGCAGATCGCTCGACCACGCGGCGCTTCGGCGGGAGCGGGCTGGGACTGGCAATTTCCGCCAAGCTCGTGGGACTGATGGGAGGAAACATCTGGGTGACAAGCGAAGTGGGCCAAGGAAGCACCTTCCATTTCACGGCATGCTTCGGTCTGCCGGAAAACGCCACTAGCCCTCAATTTCCGTCGTTGCAACGGTTCCAAGGTCTGCCCGTCCTGGTTGTGGATGATAACATTCGATGCCGAGGCGTCTACAGCGACCTGCTGACGGAGCAGGCGATGCAGCCTTGTGCCGTCGCCGATGGCCCCGCAGCCCTGGCAGAGATGGATGGCGCCGCGGCGGCGGGCAGACCCTACCGGCTGGCGATCCTCGATGCGGTCATGCCCGGCTGGGATGTTTGGGAGTTTATCGACCGACTCCGCGAGGAAGGAAAGCACGTCCATTGCCCCGTCGTCGTCCTTATCCCGGCCGGCCAGGCTGGAATCCCTACGCGTTACCGACGCTTGCCGGGAATCCAATTCCTCACCAAGCCGGCGAAATACTCGGAATTGGTCAACGCGGTGGCCACGGCGATGAAGAGGCGGATCCGAGGCTGCCGACGCCGCCGAAACGACGCGCGCCTCCGCCCGCCGGCTCAACATCCTCGTCGCCGACGATTCGCCGATTAACCAGGAGGTGGCCGTCGGATTGCTCCAGATGCGTGGGCACCACGTGGAAGTGGCCAACAACGGCAAAGAAGCCCTGGCCGCAACGGAACACCGCTCGTTCGACGTGGTGTTGATGGACTTGGAAATGCCCGAAATGGACGGCGCGGAGGCTGCGGCCGCGATCCGGGCCAAGGAAAAGATCAGCGGCGGCCATATCCCGATCGTTGCCATGACGGCGCATGCCATGACCGGATTCCGCGATCGCTGCCTTGAAGCCGGCATGGACGACTACATCACCAAGCCCATCAAGCCGGAGGAGTTGTTCCAAGCGGTGGAAGCCGCAGCGGCAATTCCCGCGGCGTGCTAGTGTAGGCGCGGCATCTTGCCGCGTCTACTTTGGGGCGGCATTTGCACTGCCACCCCGCTGAATCGCCGGAACACGGGGCCGGCAGTTCAACTGCCGCCCCAACGAACAGCGCGTGCTAGCGCATCTCCTCTGATCGTCTGGCGGGTGCCATGGCCGCGTTCGCGTGGCCATGCGGCGTCTCGCAGGGCAATCATGCCCACGACGAACGCGGGCGTGGTAGCCAAGCTGCTGCGAACCGTGTTTGCAGCGGCAAGAAACGTCAAGCGGCCCGGCCGACTTTCGACCGAGCCGCCTGAGATTATCCTGAAGCCGCCCGCTCACTCTCGGATACAAGCCGAGTCTGAGCGACAGCTCTTACGTGCTTACTTGCAGCAGGCAGGTGCACAAGCCTTCACTTCTTCGCAGCAGCCAGCGGCACAGCACTTCGGGCAGCAAGTCTTCGGCTTGCAGCAACGAACCTTCTTGCACTTGCAGCAGCGCGTCTTTGCAGCACTTGGTGCAGCAGCACTTCTCGCAGCACGCCGGAGCGCAGCAAGCCTTCTCGCAGCACGCCGGGGCGCAGCACGTGGCGCAGCAACGGACCTTCTTGCACTTGCACTTGCAGCAGCGCGCTCTTTGCAGCAGCGCTCTTTGCAGCACTTGGCGCAGCAGGCCTTCTCGCAGCACGTGGGGGCGCAGCAAGCCTTCTCGCAGCACTTCGGGGCGCAGCAAGCCTTCTCGCAGCACGCGGGAGCGCAGCAGGCCTTCTCGCAGCACGCGGGGGCGCAGCACGTGGCGCAGCAACGGACCTTCTTGCACTTGCAGCAGCGATCTTTGCAGCAGCGCTCTTTGCAGCAGCGCTCTTTGCAGCACTTGGCGCAGCAGGCCTTCTCGCAGCACGTGGGGGCGCAGCAAGCCTTCTCGCAGCACTTCGGAGCGCAGCAGGCCTTCTCGCAGCACGCGGGAGCGCAGCAGCACTTCGAGCAGCACGTCTTCGGACGGCAGCACTTCTCGCGGCAGCACTTCTCGCGGCAGCACTTTTCCTTGCAGCACTTTGTAGCGCAGCAGCAGGCCGGCTCGCACGCCTTCGGGCAGCATGCGGTAGCGGCACAACACTGAGGAGCGGCACAGGCGGCCGCTTCGCAGCAACCATTGCCGCCAAGCAGACCCGCCTGTACGTTGGAGACGCTGACCACCGCCAACAAGGCGGTCACGGCCAACGCCGACAACAGGATACGACGGTACATGGGAGGTACTCCTTTGTTAGGAAAGACCTAGTAGGGTACGCACGCAAAATGGACTAACTGGATAGTCTGGGTCCAATCTACGAACAGCTATCGTCGAATAACTTCCGATTTCCTTAGCTGGACAACCCAACCACGCCACAACTCGCAGATTACAGAGTACGTTTATGCTGTCGGTAGGGTGCGTAACGCCCGCCCCGGCATGAGGCGCTCCGCTTCGAACGATCAAATCGAATCGATACCCCCCACAAGACTATAATCCCGGCCAGTCGTTAATCGGCCGGCCGGACAGGCGGAGCCCGGCCAGAACCATGAGTGACCTATGCTTTCAGGGGGCGTTTCCTGTCTCTTTTCGTTAACCACGATCTGGAAGTGGGACCAACACATGGGCCAGCCAGTTTCGAGTGGAGAGTACGTCTACTCAAACCTCGGCGATGATCCCGATCTTGCAGAGATCGTCGAAATGTTTGTCCAAGAGATGCCGGACCGCACTACGGCCCTGTTGGACCAACTGCGCAGGAGGGACTGGGACCATCTGCGGCAAACCGCTCACCAATTGAAAGGCGCGGCGGGCAGCTACGGATTCGAGCTGATCTCCCAGTCCGCCGGCAAAGCGGAAGCGGCGCTGCGCAACGACGATCCGGAAGAGCAAATTCGGGTGGCCATCGAGGACTTGGTCGATCTGTGCGGCCGCGCCGGTGCGGCAAGCGGGCTTGAGAACCGCGCTGAGCGGAGTGCGTCAGTCGCCTTGCCGCTGCTGAATCAATCGGGCGTGGCACTGGCGGACGCGTCGTTCAACTTCCGCCAGCAGTTCGCGTTCGTCGCGTCCGGCGATTTCGGCCGGCAAGATGGGCTCCCCATAATCCACGCGAACACGCCCCAGACCGGGCCAGATTCGCCAACGCGGCCATGCTTGGAACGTGCCATCGATAGCAACCGGTAAGATGGTGGCGCCCGAGCGGACCGCCAGCGCCGTGAATCCCGGTCGGAAGGGAGCGATCCGGCCGTCCCGCGTTCGCGTGCCCTCGGGGAAAATCAGCACGATTTCTCCCCGTTTCAGCCGCTTTAACGACTCCTTGATCCCGCTCAGGCCGAGCCCTTCCCGGTCAATCGGAATGGCATCCAGCGATCGGATCAACCAGCGAAAGGGGGCAAAGCGGAAGAGCGTGTCGCGGGCGAGGAAGTTCATGTGGCGAGGGCAGCCGATGCCGATCATCGGCGGATCGAAGTGGCTCTGGTGGTTGGAAACCACCAGCACGCCGCCTTCGGCGGGAATGTTCTGCTTGCCCGTGTGGCGCACGCGATAGGCAAGAATTGCCGCCAGACAGATCATCCATCGGAGCAACTCGTACCAAGCGTAGCTGAGGAGGGATCGTTGCGACATCGAAGAGCGGCGGGCTGTTAAGCAAGGGGGGCGGGAGGCTCATCTTTCCATTTTGTCTTTGCCAGTTCCTCCAATCGGTCAACCACGTCGTCGATTGACAGTCCATCGGTGGAAAACTGGATGGCGTCGGAGGCGGGCACTAAAGGACCGACGGCCCGGCCGGCGTCCTCGCGGTCGCGGCGCTGTTGGGCCGCCAGCACTTGGCCCATGGTGACCGGCTCACCTTTTCGTTGCAGATCGTGCCATCGCCGCCGGGCGCGCTCGTCGGGGCTGGCCGTGAGGAAGATTTTGCAGGCCGCATCGGGAAAGACCACCGTGCCCTGATCACGGCCCTCGGTAACGACATCATCCCGGCCGGCCAGTTGCCGCTGAAGTTGGACCAGTCTCGCGCGCACGCCGGGGTTATCGGCCGCGTAGCGAGTCACCGCGGTCACCTGGGAAGTTCGCACCGCCTCGGTGACATCAGCCCCGTCGAGGAAGATTTTTTCATCGACCAGGCGAATATCGAGTTGCTGAGCCAGCCGGGTGAGGTCTTCGGGCACGTCCCAGTCGAGGCCGTGCCGCATGCCGGCCAGCGCCACGGCCCGATACATCGCGCCGGTATCGAGAAAGCGGAAGCCCAGCCGCCGGGCCAACGCCCGGGCAACCGTGCTCTTTCCGGCGCCGGCCGGTCCGTCGATGGTAATGATCATGTGCGTGGCGTTGGCAAACCGTGATCGGCGGGTCGTGGAATCGCCGCTTCCCTCAGCCCACTCACTCGTCTATTGTGGCTTCATTGTTCGCACGCTGCAACCGTACTTGTCTGGGCGGCCACGCCGGCAATGAATTCGTTCACTTCCGCGGCGTGGGTGACGTTGATCAAGTGTCCTCCGTCGGGGATGACGACGTCGGCCGGCACGCGGTCAGCCGGGATCAGCAGGTCGCGGCAGCCATGGATCTGGAAGACGCGGACGCCGTACAACGGCGTCGCCTCCCAGCGAAGGAGCGCCTGCAAGGCCCAATGCATGAAGCGCGAATCCGCTTCCTTGAACATTCGAATTGCCAGGTCGATCCGATGAGGCGGCACTCCCTTCGCAAGCTTTGCCGCCGGGGCGGCCAGCAGCTTGGCAATGCTCCAAGCTGGCAACGGAATCAGCGGCAGCAGCGGCCGGCCGGCCTTATAAATCGAGCGCAGGCCATGCCGCGTGCGACAACTGGCGATCAGCACGAGCGCGTCGGGTTTCAGATGCCGCGCCATCTCGCAGGCCAGCATGCCGCCCAGCGACACGCCGCCCAAAAGGAGCGGTCGTTGACCGGATGGTTTCACCGTTTCGGCCATTCGCAAAGCGTAGGCCGCCAGTGACTCGTTGTGCCGCGGTGGAATCCAGGGAGGCACCGCCAATTGCGGAAACTGCGCTCGTTGCGACTCCAAGAGCCGGTGATCGGTGCCCAGGCCGGGCAGCAGGATGAGCTGGAACGCGTGGTTCATGACGCGGCGCAACCACCGATGGTGGCGTTACGACGATTTGAAGCGGACCTCGACCTCAATCCATTGGTGCGGACCAATTGGGATGTTCACGCGGTCGCCGTCAACCACCAGTTCGATCGGCGGCATGTCGCCCCGGTTCAGTTTGCGCGCTGCCGCGACGGCGCGGAAGCACCGCAAGGCGAGTTGAACGCCGCAACCGTCGGTTTCCAACAGGCGAACGCGGAATCCACCGAGGGCCGTTGGCCCCCCGCGATTCTCGCCATCTTTTTGATCCTCCCCAGCGACCGGTTCCCAGGCGGTGGCCAGCACATTGCGGCAATCGAGGTGAAACAGCCAGCCGTTGGGCGTCTTCGGCCGCGGCCAATCGGGCAGGATCAACGGCGGCGCGAGCATCCCCAAGGCCGCGCTAACGGGATGCGGCACGTCAATGCCGATGCCCAGCCGAAACGACGTGGCCGTTTCACCGCGGACAACCAGCAACGTATCGAGCTTTCGCCCGAAGCGGCGATGGTAAGGCAGCCCGCCGCAGAGCAAGGTCGTTCGCCGTTTGTCGCGGCGGATATCGAGAAAATGAGGCGATTCGATGTGCGTCAGCTCGGTCGGCAGGTTGGCCAGGTTTACGCTGCGGTAGAGGCTGGCGGCTTCGTCTTTCCAGGCAAATCTGGCCGCATAATACGAGTCCCAGGGATGGGGGCCTGGTTGGCGGTCGATGTCCAAGTCGATCCGAAGCTCGATCACCCGGCTGCCGCGCCACGCCCGAGTCGTTTGCTGAAACCCGGCCAGGCGGCGGCCTTCCCGATCCAACAGGCGGCCGCAGCTGACGATTTCGCCGAGCACGGGCCCGGCCGAAACAACTCGTACCTCATCGGCCGCCATGATCGAGTAATTCGCATCGGCGGTGGGCTCGGCTTCGCGCGGCAGCCGCAAGGCGATTTGCTGGGCCAGCCGCGGATCGCGGCTGTGGTAGTCGGAAATCGAACGGATGGAACCGGTATGCGGATCGAACCAGACCTCGAAGAACTCGTTGCGCAGCACGTTCTCCTCGGCCAGCGGCGGCTCGCGCGACTTGCGTCGGCCGAACCAACCATTCCGCACAGGGCCGGGCGCACTCTCGGCGTCGGAGCCGACCCATGCGAAGCCCCACGCCGGCACGTCGATCGACTTGGCGTCGGATGGCCCGCGGCATGAGGGCTCGGCGTGAGCGACACCGGGCGGGTCGCCGATATGGGCCTGCTGGGGAAAACTCCACGGATTGACGACCAAAGCGCCGTGCTGCTCCCCCGCCGCGCTGCCCACAAAACGGGCAAAGCGGGCAAGCCGCTGCCGCAAAACCTCGGCGATCTGATCGTCCAAGGCCGCATGGGCGTCGTGGCCGGCGCTGAGAGCCTCGTCGATGGCGACGGCAAGTTGGCCGCAGCAACAAGGGGCGGAAGTGCCGGCTGCGGCTTCCTTGGAATCGCACGCGGCGGCCAGTGTTTGCAGCGTCTTGCAGGCATCCAGTCGCGCGTGCCGATGAAAGTAGCGAACCCAGCAAGAAATCGGGTCGTGGCGACCGGAGGCCACGTCCTGCTTTAAGTAGGGCGAGTGGTATTGATCGGGCTTGTAGTGGTTCCGCTGGCCGGCGAGGCCCGTATCCTCCAAATATTCGCCGATGGTAATGAACTTCCCCAGCACCGTTCCGTAAGCGGCGATGCGACGCAGATCGTCATACCATCGACTGGCGGCGCCTGGCCAATGAGCGAAGACAATGGTCGCTGGTTGATCGTAGGTCAAGGCATCGTTCAACTTATCGGCCAGTCCGAGGAAGGACTCGGCGCGATGGGCGTCGATGGGCAAGCTGCCGATCGCCTTGATCGTCGTCCCATCCGTGCCTTCCCATTGGAGCCGGCTTTGGTTGCCGGTAGGGAAGCGACCGTCGTCGAGCGTACAGTGGAAGGCCGCCGTGAAGCCCAGGCGATCGAGAATTTGCGGCAAGGCGGGGGTGAGGCCAAATTGCCGCCGTCCAAACACGGCCGGGCGCTGTTGCACGTGTTCCGTATATGCCGCCATCCCCCGACGCAGGTTCCGGCGAATGGCCTCCGGCCCCAGCAGCGGCAGACGGCTTTCCGAATATTCCCCGCCAATCAGACCGGCGGCGTCGTCGGTCAGAGCACGCTTGACCGCAACCAGCGTCTCCGGCTCGCGTTGGGCCATTTCTTCAACCATGGAACCGGAGATCAGCAAGTTATGCGGCAGGGCCCTGGCAAGCTCTTCGCGGAGCGACGCCCCCAAAGTGCTTGACGCCACCAAGGTCAAATCGAGCAGGCAGATTTCAACCGGTTGGGAGTAATCGCGGGCCTCGTGCAACCGGTCGAAGGCCGACTGAAGGTGGCCGCGAGCTGCCGCGACGTCGCCCCGGATGGCTTCATCGGCCGCCGCCAGTACAGCGGACTGCAAGGCCGATTCGTCAAGATTGCTGCTGTAGCGCAGCTTGCGAACCAGGACTTCCACCTGAAGGTGACAGAATCCCAGCGCCAGGAAATCGGCGGCCAGGTCGGGATCGATTTCCGTCTTGCTGCCGCCGAGCCGCTCCAGCGCGGCGGCCAGCAGTTCGTCGCGGCTCGACAGATTCCGCAGCACGAATGCCCCCGCCGACTCGGCCTGCGCGAGCCAACCGTCGGGCAACGACGATTCGCAACAATTGGGCAGAATGATCAGATGGCCGGACAAATCCAAGGAGGGAGTTGTGGCCGACAGCCAACCGGGGATCACCCGGGCGCTGGCCAAAAGCAAGGGGTGCCACAAAACCGACCATGCCGCCAGCAACTGCTCGGCTTCGTCTGCTCGCCGCTGGAGGTCGAGATTCTCCAGGCTCTGACAGGGGACTAGGACGAGCAATCGGTCAAACTTCATGGCGTTCGAAGTTGGAGGCGAGTTGGATGGATCAACGCCGACGGCATTTTGAACGGGCGTAAGCGGACTCGCGTATGGTTGAACAGGCGGCCCATCGTGCCTGCGATGCCGCGCCGTCTTGCGGGCTGGGTGGCGTCGGCCCGGACGATGCTAATCACAGCGACTATCGCAATACCACCCAAATTACAGGTCTCGTCCGCAAAGCCCCGCTTGCTTGACCACGCGGTCACAGGCTCAACCATAGCGGTTAAAGGAACGGGGGGCAATTGGTTGACATGCACCCTTCGGCTACGATACATTGGGAGTATGAGGATAGGCAGCCTAGTTGGGTCATTTCTTGGCGGCCGCCCTCAGGCCGCGGGCTGTCAGGAACAGGCAAATTGGCGGGGGATCAGCCGCCCTTGAGCATCGGCGGAGAGGTCGCAGTATGGCAAGTGGCGCTGTTTGGGGCATTGACATCGGCCAATGTGCATTGAAGGCCTTGCGGTGTCGTGACTCTGATGATCCCGACAAGGTTATCGCCGATGCCTTCGATTACATCGAATATCCTAAGATTCTTAGTCAGCCCGGCTCTGAGCCGGCAGAACTGGTAGGCGACGCGCTGAAACAGTTCCTCTCGCGCAATTCGGTCGCCGGCGATCGCGTTGCGATCTCGGTGTCGGGGCAAGCGGGCCTGGCACGGTTCATCAAGCTGCCGCCGGTCGAACCTGAGGAAAATTCCCGATCTGGTCCGTTACGAGGCCAAACAGCAAATCCCGTTCGACTTGAACGACGTGATTTGGGACTATCAGCGAATGGGCGGGGGCAGCGAGGAAGAAGGGTTCGCCCTGGAAACGGAAATCGGTCTGTTCGCCATGAAGCGCGACGCCGTCTTCCGCAGCTTGGATCCTTTCCTCAACGCCGACATCGACGTCAACATTATTCAGCTTACGCCGCTGGTTCTCTACAACTTCGCGCTGTTCGACCAATTGGGCGGGCTGTCGTCAGAAGAGTACGATCCCGACAATCCGCCCGAGTCGCTGGTGATCGTTTCGCTGGGAACGGATGCGACGGACCTTGTGATCACCAACGGTTTTCGCGTTTGGCAGCGGAGCATACCGCTGGGCGGCAGCCATTTCACCAAGGCGCTGACCAAGGAATTGAAGCTCACCTTTGCCAAGGCCGAGCACCTGAAGCGGAACGCCACCGCGGCGGCCGATCCGAAGGCCGTCTTTCAGGCGATGCGCCCGGTTTTCAGCGACCTCTTGACCGAGTTGCAGCGTTCCATCAGTTATTTTTCCAATCTCGACCGCAATGCCAAGATCGAGCGGGTGATCGCCCTGGGCAACGCGATGAAGCTGCCGGGCCTTCGCCGCTATCTCTCGCAAAGCCTGGGCTACGAGATCGAGAAAGTGGAGTCGTTCCGCAATTTGGTCGGGCCGCAAGTCATTTCGGCGCCCGCCTTCCAGGAGAACCTCTTGTCGTTTGGCGTGTGCTACGGTTTGGCGCTGCAGGGTCTCGAGAAGGCCGGGGTTCACACAAACCTTCTGCCGAAGGAGATTACGCGGGACCGGCTGATTCGCCGCAAGAAGCCCTGGGTGTTGGCGGCGGTGGCGGTTCTGATGCTGGGATGCACGATCAGTTTCGCCTACTCCACGACGTCGTTGTTTGCCGTCGAGCCGCAGAAATGGAAGCCGACGCTGGATTATGCCCAGCAAGTGATCCAGACATCCACCGACCTGACGAGCAGTTATAAGAAGGCCCACGATAAGTTCGTTGCGACCGACGACATCGGCAAGAGTCTTCTCCGCAATACGGAACAGCGCGTCACCTGGCTCGAAATGCTCAAAGCGGTCAACGTGTGCCTGCCACCTTATCCGCCGGAGCAGGACGATCCCTCGCTGCCGATTATGGATCGCCACGACTTGCACATCACGAGCCTGAACGCCCAGCACATTCCCAACGTGGAGGCGTGGTTTGCCAAGGTGAAGCCTCTGTACCACGAGTGGAGCGCGGAAGCGCCGGCGGGCGGGATCGCGTCGCAGCCGACCGTGGGTGCGACGAGCGTCCCTGCCGCCGCGGGCGCTGGTCCGCCGGGCCCCGCCCCGAAGGGCGCTGGCGCCCCGGGACCTGCCGCACCGGGTGGTGGCCCACCGGGCGCCGCCGCTGGGCCGTCGCGGCCCGCCGCGGGTCCAGGTGCGGGCCCTGGTTCGGGTGGCCCAACTCCGGCGGCAGCCGGGTCGGGCAATCAGACCGGCGCGGCCGGACCCACAGGGCCGGGTTGGATTGTCGAACTCAGCGGATACCACTACCACAATAACGATCCCGAACACCTTGGCGCGCAGTACGTTCGCGAGACGTTGATCCGTAAGTTGGCCAGCGGCACCGTGACGCTTCCGAACGATGCCGGCGGCGAGGAAGAGGTGCCCCTGAAGGAACTTGCCATCAGCTATCCTGTTCTGATAACCCAGGTGACGAGTTTGCAGTACTACGACCTGACCGATCAGGTGGCCCAGGCGGCGCCGCTGTCAGCGGCCCGGCGGCGGCAATGGCGAAAGGAGACGCTTCCGCGGCCGCCGTTTACCATGTAAAGCGTTTCGATTTTGTCGTTCACTTCTGCTGGCAGCCTAAAACGGCATCGCAACGGGCGGCGGCCAAAAAACTGCAAGGGCAAGAAAAAGCCCCCGCGGAGAAGTGAGATTCGTGAACTAGCGGCGTTGCCAGTCGAATGCGAGGATTCCTGTCGTGGACCAGTTAAAGACCTTCCTGACAACCCTGAAGAGATATCATTTTTGGATCCTCTGCGGGGTCGTCATTGTCACGACGGCGGCATGTTGGTGGATGGCCACCGCCGGATTGGCCGATCAGTACCAATCTCGCAAAAAGGCCATCGACGACAAGTTCAAAGGCCTCGTCATCGATCCAAATCATCCCAATCAGGCAGTGATCGACAAGACTCGCGATCGGGATACCGCCCTGCAGGAGAATGTCCATCAGGCATGGGAGGTCTTGTACGACCAACAGAAGAAGAATAATCCGATCCCCGCGGAGTTGGGCGAGGAGTTCAAGCAAGCCTTCAAGCGCGTTGAAAACGTGAATCTTGAGAACTTGACCCCCAAGGACGAAATTCCCGAGAAGTATCGCGAGGTTTATCAGAACTACATTCGGAGGCACTTCCCCACGTGGTTGGCGATGGTCGATGCGCTTCGGCCCGCCGCGGGTGGCGAGGATCAGTCGATCGGGCCGGGCGGCGGGCCGGCCCCTCCCACCGACCAGCCGATGATCGGCGTCGTTGACTGGAACAGGGGGGACTACCAGCGGTTGGTGAGCCGCTTTGACTGGGGACTAACGCCCTCGACCGCGGACATCATTCTGCGCAAGAGGACCTCTGGGTGTACGAAGCGCTGCTGCGAGTTATCAAAAACACCAATGAGGGCACCAACCAGGCGAACGCCGCGGTGAAGGTGATCACATCGCTGGAGATTGGCAAGGACGCAGCGGCCGCCTGGAAGCAAATGGAACTGTGCGTTCTTTCCGGTGTTCAGGAGTCCGGTGGGCCGGGCGGTGTTGCGGTCCCGCACGCCGGTCCCCCCCCGCCGGTCTGCCGGCCGGCGGCCCGCCCCGCAGTGAACAGCAGACGGGGGCCAATGACCGTTACGTTGACGACGCGGGCAACCCGGTCGTCGGCGGGAAGTCTCCCCATGACGAGTTCAAGATGATGCTGGTTCACATGAAGCTGCTTGTCAACGAGCAGCGATTGCCGAAACTGTTGGTCGAGTGCGCCAATTCGAGCATGCCCATCGAGGTTCGCCGCGTCCACTTGATGGGGCCCGCAAGCGAGATACTCAGTATTCCAGCCCCCGCTGTAGCGGGCGGCCCCGGGGCGGCCCCTGGTGCAGGCGGACCTGGTGCGGGCGGGTCCGGAGGCGGCTCTGGCGGTCGAGCGGTGATGCACGCGGCCCCGAGGCCCTTTGGTCCCGCCGGCCAGAAGGGTGGTGAGACAGCGGAAATCGGGCCATATGACATCCCGGTGGACGTCTTCGGCCTGATCTACATCTACAATCCGCCTGACCAGCAAAAACTCCGCGGTGGGGCCGCAGCGGCGGACAAACCCGCTGGAGCAATGCCGCCAGGCGGGCCACCGGCCCTGGTCGCATCGCCGGGCAGGCCCGCGGCGCCGCCGAATTCGCATAACTAGCGGAACCTGAGCATGAAGATGAAACTCAAGTTCGACAAGCAATCCATTCAGGACTTTTTGCTCCTGAACGCGGAGAAGATATTCTGCGGCGCGGTGGTCCTCGCGACCCTCTTGATCCTGTATTTCTCCTGGAAGGGGGTTGAGCGGTTCGACCGAACCCCCGACAACTTGCATCAGACCGCCGACCGCGCCCTGGCACAAATCGAGCAGAATAAACCGGACCCCGCCGTCACGCTGGAAGATTACGCCAAGGAAGCGGATCGAAGCCGTGTGCCCATTGTCGTGGAACCGTACGTGTATCCGAACCTTTGGGATAAACCATTGTTCGAGGTGCGGACCCTGAGGGGCGACCCGCCGCTGTTAACGGTCGTTGAGCTTCGTGGGAAAGCTGAACAGGGAATGATTCGGGGACTTTCTTCCGCTGCGCCTGAAGCCCGACCACCACGCACGGCAGGGACAAAAAGCCCGCGGCCGGTCCCCCCAGCACCCGTTGGCCCCCGCCCGGAGAAGAAGCTCGGAGGAAGCTGGGTGGTGCTGACAGGGCTGGTTCCCGTGGCGCAGCAGGAAACGGCGTATACAAAAGCATTTCGAGACTCCGCCTATTACGATCCTAACCGTGACGTGCCAAGCTACCTTGCCTACTGGGTCGAACGTGTTGAGGTGAACAGTCCCGCCGAGGCAGCCAATCCCCCGTGGGACAAGGCCCAGAAGTTCTTCTGCGCGATGAAGTGGAGAAGGCCGAGAAGGAGTGGACGCCGATCGCAGCCGACATCGTTTCTCCCGATTGTGTCGATCGGGAGCTGACGTTCCCCTTGCCGCCGCTGACGCGCCGTTGGACCGAGAGCGCGGCCCATGAGCCGGAGATTCCCATGCTGAAGAACGTGGGGCCAGGTGAAGCGACTGAGCGTCCTACTGAGGGGGTGATGGAGGATCGATCGCCTCGCCCCGCCGGCGACAATCGCCTCCCCGGCCGGACGCCCGGCGCGCCGGTTCTTGATGACCCGTTCGCCCCGGGCGAAACCAAGCCGACAGAGTCGGTCCGTAGCAGGCCGCCCGAAGTCGCAAAAGCAGCCGTTGAACGGAACCCGTACCGGTTGTTCCGTTTTATCGACTTCAACGTGGAGTCGAACAAGCAGTACGTGTATCGCGTGCAGTTGGCTTTGCAGAACCCCAACCGGGGGCTGAAACCGGCTTTGCTGGCCAGTCCGGATTTGGCCGAGAAGAAGTGGCTGGAGACCAAGTGGTCAACCCCCAGTCCCGTAATCGCCGTGTCGCAGGATTGGCGGATTGCCTTGGTTTCGGTCAAGCCGCCGCCGAAAAACGGCGGCGAGCCTCAGGGCGAGGTCAGGTTGACCGTTTGGAAACGGGATAGGGGCCTGGAGTTCGCCAGGGTTTTTTCGTTCGGCCGCGGCCAGGTGCTCACGTATCTTGAGCAGCCCGCCACGGCGGAGAATGTCGCTCCGGAGGGCCCCGCGGGTGTGGAGCGCAAGAAGATCTCGGCCAATGTGGATTTCGCCACCGATGCAACTGCCATCGACCTCCGCGGCGGCGAGAAAATTTCCCGGAGAGGCCGAACCACGGCTCTGATGAAGGCCGGCGAACTCCTCCTGCTGAACCCCGATGGGACTCTTGTGGTACACAACGAAGTGGACGATGCCCCTGCGGAGCGCGATACTGCGCCGCCGGCGGAGGCGCGAGCGGGAACCGACCAGCCGGCCGGAGTTGGCGGCCCGCCGCGGGGTGGGCTTGATACCCTCGCCCGATGACGATCGCCAAACCGGCGCCGAAGAAAAAATTATCCGCCGCGGGGGTCTGTCCGCGGCGGGTTAGGTGAATCGGCGACTTATCGTGTGAACCGTGCGAGGACGCGCCTTCCGGTCAACGCAGCCTCAAACCAGCTCTTTCTTCGCGCCAATCAGCGTCCGCATCCGCTCGGCCAGTAGGGCGGCGTCGAACGGCTTCTTGAACGTCTCGTTGATGCTCGAACGGTCGAAGCTCAGCGAACTGCCATCGTCCGGCAACAGGGCGATGAGGATCACCTCGGCAAACTCGCTGTTGCGGCGAAGGTTCTGGCAAATCTGCAGCGCTTCGGTGCGCCCGATCGAGAAATCGACGATGATGCAGTCGGGGTGGAAGCTCTCGGCTTGAATCCCGGCGTCAAAACCACTCGCAGCCACCGCCGCTTTGAACGAGCGTTCCAGCGGCAGTTCACGCTTAAGGTTCTCAATCAGGACCTGATCTTGGGCAACAATCAGGACCTTGGCCATGGCCTCATCTTCCAGGTCGCCCAGAGGCATTCCGTGTTCCTTGAGGAATCGGATCAAGTACTCCCGAGGAATGCGTCGGTCTTGCGATCCGGGGATGCGGTACCCCTTCAGCCGGCCCGAGTCAAACCATTTACTAACGGTGCGCGGGGCCACCTTACAAATCTTGGCGACCTGACCTGTTGTGAAGACCTTCATCGCAGGCTCTCCGATATATAATTCACTTTGTTTGGGTTGGGTCTCGGCGAGACGTTCATCCGGCCGAGCGTTTGTTCCCCGTATACCCGCGAGTCTGCACCCTTCAGCGATCCGTCGTTGCTGCCTTCTACGGCAGCCGGCTCACACGCAGGTATCTGGGTCGGGGACTTCCGTTATTCGCTTTCTGTCCGTGGCTGTGGTTCAGATCCTTCTGACCCCTGCCGCATTTGTTACATCGGCGACCAGGGCATTCGGAAGCCAGAGAAAATCCGTAAAATAGGGAAGGCATGTTCCAGCCAGCTTATTTCGATTGACTCCGACTTCTGGCACGCTTTCCGGCGAACCGCGATTGGGACAAGGTGGGACGAGCAGACCGGCCGCCATGGAGAGTACGAAGCGGTCGGTCAAGGCCATAATGGCCTTCCTGGCAGGGCCCCCCCTGTCACCTCACTCCACGCCCGGCGGAGACTCGCACACTAGTCGCGCCGCGGAGCAAGGCTTCCGTTTGTTTACTTCGATCCCTTTCGGGGTACGACTTTAGAAACTTTGTCGGGTCGTAGTGGAGAAACGGGAAATCGAGGTCCTAACAACCATGCAACTTATTCCTCCTTACCCGGTCGTAGCGATTGGCCCGGCGGTGACGGTCGTATCGACGCAATGACGTGATCGAATGGCGAGACTGGGCATCCAGGGAAGACTTTTGCGCTACTGCCTCTTCGGTCCCGCCGGTTGACGCAATCGTCGAACGAAATCGACCAAATCTGAAGAGAGCGGCATCTCAAAATGCATCGTCTCGCCTGTGATTGGATGCACAAACCCTAATTCCACCGCGGACAGCGCCAACCGCGGTGCACCACTGGGATCGGGCAGTCGTGGTCGAAACAACGGTTGCCGATAGACCTTTTCCCCGCACAACGGATGGCCGATCTCAGCCAGATGAATGCGGATTTGGTGCGTTCGACCGGTTTCCAAGCGGCACTCGATTAGGGTATAACCGCCGACCCGCTCAACCGGCTGGATGTGGGTTACCGCCCGCTTGCCGGCGTTGGGCAAACTGGTGCTGCCGCGCCGGCCATCGCCACGATCGCGGACCAATCGGCTTTCGATGGTTTGCGCCTCGACAGCTCCCTGTACAATCGCCAGGTAGCGGCGGGCGATCGTGTGCTTCCGGAACTGGTGCCCGAGATGGGTTTCCGCGGCGCTGGTCCGGGCGAAGACCATCAGGCCGCTTGTCTCCCGGTCCAGACGATGCACCGCCCGCACCCGCCCCTTTCCGCCACCTTTCACATTCTTCGCCTCCTTCCCACCCTTTACCGCCCCTCTGGTTCCCTTGCCGCGACGATTCTCGGCTTTCGCAATCAGCCGCGGCAACAGTTCGTGCAAGGTGGGCTGATGCTGTCGCTGGCGCGGCGACAGTTCGCGCTGGTCCTCGTGTCGGGTGGTGGTCATGCCGGCCGGCTTCTCGACCACTACAACATGCTTGTCCAGATAGCGGATGCGAACGTCGTCTTCGCGCGGCGGCGGCGTCTGAGAGAAGGGCAGCACTTTCACCACGTCGGTCAACCGCAGCCGGTAGCCGGCGTCCATGCAGAGATTGCCGTTGACGGTGACCTGCCGCACCTTCAAGAGCCGGTGGATTTCCGACCACGATTTCCCGGGCAACCATTGCCGCAACGTGGCGGCGATCGTCTGCTGAACTTGCCGCGGCAAAACGCGAAATACCGCGGTGTCCGAGTTCGGTTTGGCTTTGCCCACTTTGCCTCCCGCAGAAGTCACGCGGCTTGCGTCTCCTCGTCCGCCGGCTTCTCCGAAAGAATGTGGCCGTCGTCGCTGACGTCTTCGAAGCGGACCGAGACCTGCTTCGACACGCCCGATTCCTGCATCGTGACGCCGTAGATCGTGTTGGCGCAGGTCATCGTCTTTTTCGAGTGGGTGACGATGATGAACTGCGTCCACGCCAGGAAGTCTTTGAGCACCTGGGTGAAGCGGTCGATGTTGGCCTCGTCCAGCGCGGCGTCGATTTCGTCGAGCACGCAGAAGGGGCTGGGACGGCTGCGGAAAATAGCCAGCAGCAGCGCGGCGCAGGTGAGCGTCTTTTCGCCGCCGCTGAGCAAGGAGATGCTGCGCGGCTCCTTGCCTGGCGGCCGGGCGACGATCTCGATCCCGCTGTCGAGAATATCGACGTTTTCTTCCATCAGGATGTCTGCATTCCCGCCGCCAAACAGATCGCGGAACAGGGTTTGGAAGTGACCCTTCACCGTGGCCAGTGTTTCCGAAAAGAGCCGGCGGCTGTCGGTGTTGATTTTGTCGATGATCTTTTCCAGCGACGTCTTGGCCGCTGCCAAATCCTGGTATTGGTCGGAGAGCGTCTTGTAGCGCCCTTCGAGTTGTTCGAGCTCTTCCAAGGCTTCGAGATTGACGTTGCCGAGATTGCCGATCTTCTGGCGCAACTGCTCGATTTCCTTCTGCACTTCTTCGCGTTGGTGTTGCTCTTCGCCGTTCGGCTGGTGCTCCAATTCCGAGAGCTCGATGCCGTAGTCTTCGCGGATGCGGTCAGCCAGACTGTTTCGCTCATGGCGGACCTCGCTGGCCGCAAGGTCGGCGGCGTGCATTTTCTCTTCCAGCTTGCGGATCCGGCCGTGAACTTTCTGGACGTCGGCAGCCAATTCGGAACGTTGCTGATGCATCGCTTCGCGCTGATTGACCAGTTCGACGGTTTGTCCGGCGAAGGTCTCCTTGCGAAGATACAAGTCGGCGACCTCGCCTTCCGCCCGCAAGATGTTCCACCGCGCGTCGTCGGCCCGCTGATTGCACTCGGCGAGGCGTTCGCGGGCTTCGTCGATGGCCTTGTGACGTTCCTGGCGATTCTCCTCGAATTGCCGCATGCGGGCGCGGAGGTTCCGCAGACGTTCTTCGCACTTGGCCAGTTCCACTTTGATTTCGGTGGTGTCGCGACCGGCAGCCATGCGGCGGCCCTCCAGGGCGCCGATCTGCTTGCTAAGCCGGTCAAGATTCGACTCCATTTCCTTGCCTTCCGCGTCGAGTCGAATGCGCCGCTGTTGGGCTTCCATCAAACGGCCGCAGGCGGCCGTATGCTGCTGATCGGCGTCCTGCCGTTCGCTCTCCAACGCCGCCCGCTGGTTGTCGAATTGGCTCCGTCGCTCTTCGGCCGTCGTAATCGCCACGCGGTTTTCGGCCAAGGCATCCGCCGTTTGCCGGTATTCGTCCGACCGTCGTTCAACTTCCTGCTGCTGGGCCGCAATTTGCCCTTGCAACGTCGCCACGACTTCCTGGGCTGCCTCGATGGCGGCCTGCGACTCGGCAAGCTGCGTTTCCAGCGCCCGCAATTGACTGCGCCGCGAGATCACGCCGGAGGAGGCGTTCCGCGGTCCCACGACGAGCGTTTCGTCGGAACTGAGCAATTCGCCGGAGAGCGTGACGAAGCTGAGTCCCCGGCCGATGGAACGGGCCAGCGGCACGGCATGAGCGAGCTCGTCCACAAACCACGTCCGCCCCAGCAAGCGTTTGGCCAGTGGGGCATAACGCGGCTCGGTCTCCACAAACCGATCGGCACGCCCGAGCACGCCCGGCTGTCCTTCGAGGTCGATTTCTTCGCTGGCCGCGTCGCCGCCGCGCGGTTCGAGCCACACGAAACCCACGCGACCGCCGAAGCGGCTCGATTCCGCGTGCAAATCGCCCAGCAGTTTGTCGTTTTGCGCGGCCACGACATGCTGTGCCGCCTCGCCCAGCGCTACCTCGACTAGCGGCGCGATCTCGACGCTGACGTGAAGAATGTCGGCCACGAGCCCGCAGACGCCGCGGAAGACGGCATCCGCGGGGTTGGCCGCCCGCTGGAGCACTTCCTTGACGCCGGCGCTTAGTCCTTCGTGGCGGCGCACCAGTTCGTCCAACACGGCGGCACGCTCGGCCGCCGCGCTGTGGCGCTCGCGCATCTCCGACAATTCCCGCTGCCGGGCCGCAGCTTGCTGCCGGTAATCCGCCAGTTGGCTCTTCGCCGCCTCGAGCCCCTGGGCCTGATCGTCCCTCTCTTGCGTCAACTGCGATCGCCGGCGCCGCAACTCCTCCAATTCCCGCTGCAACGCGTCGCGGGTGCAATCCAGCTCGCCCAGCCGGTCGTCGCAACGTTGGCGGGCGGCCGCGACGGCGGCCGCCTGGCTTTCCAACGCGCTGGTTTCATTCCCCAGCGCGGCGGACAATTGCATATGCTGGAGGTAGGTCGCTCTGCGCTGCTCGTTTTCGCCGCGGAGTTGGTCCAACGCGGACATGACGTCGGTCAGCCCTCGCTCGGCCTCGACCAGCCGCTTCGCCACGTCGCGTTGATTCTCTTCCGCCGATTGCAGCGATTGGGTGGTATCCTGCAACTGCTGCTGAACATCGCCGGCGCGGGCGCTCATGGCCACCACCTGGCGGCGATAGCGGGCGATTTCCTCTTCCAAGTCGGCGGCGCGGCTGCGCTCGTGTTCGATGGTCGACTCGGCCGCGGCAATCCGTTCCCGATTGGCGGCGAGTTGACTTTCCCCTTGGCGAATCTCTTCGTTGATTTCGCCCGAGCGGTTGTCGATTTCCAGCAATCGCGATTCAACGCGTTCGGCCTCGGCGGCCGCCCCACTGCGATGGTCGCCGAGCGCGTGCAACTCGCTCTCGAACCGGGCGAGCCGCTCGCTGAGATGCGTCCAATCGACCAGGCTCACCTGAGTTCGCAACTCTTGGAGGCGACCGGTATACTCCTTGTAGCGGCGGGCCTTGCCGGCCTGGGTGCGGATGCTGCGCAGCCGGTTCTCCACCTCATCGACAATGTCGGAGAGCCGCAACAAATTCTGCTCGACCCGTTCCAGCCGTCGCAAGGCTTCGAGCTTGCGCAACTTGAAGCGGCTGATGCCGGCCGCTTCCTCGAAGATCAGCCTTCGATCTCGCGGCGACGACTGCAACAGCACGTCGACCTTGCCCTGCTCGATGACGCTGTACGCCTGGGTGCCCATGCCGGTGCCGGAGAGCAAGTCGCGAATGTCGCGGAGCCGGGCCGGGTTGCGATTGATCAGGTATTCGCCCTCGCCGCTGCGGTAGACGCGGCGGGTAATATGGACTTCGGCCGCCTCGATCGCCAGTAAATGCTTGGAATTGTCCAGCGTGAGGGTGATCTCCGCCGTGTTCATGGCCCGGCGGGCACCGGAGCCGTTGAAGATCACATCGGCCATTTCCCGGCCGCGCAGGCTCTTTACGCTCTGTTCGCCCAGCACCCACTTGATGGCATCGACGATGTTGGATTTTCCCGACCCGTTCGGCCCAACCACAACCGTAATTCCTGGGGGAATTCAAACCGGGTGCGGTCGGCGAAGCTCTTGAATCCCAGGATTTCGAGGGCCTTGAGCATGGAGGATGCGGTATTACGGTGGGAAACTCGCCTTGGCCTTCAGACTTGGGCTCACGGGCACCGCCGGTCGGCAACGCCCCGGCGCCACCGGCGACCAGATCGCAGGCTATCACTTTCCGGCGGACCTGCCGCCGACTACGAGCGTCCTAATATTCTAGCAAGGAAGCCCGGCTTCGTGTTGGATTTCTCGCTTGTCTCGGAGTCGTCATCCGGCTTTTCGGCCGACTTGGCTCCATCAACCCCATCGTTTGCGCTAGGCTGATCCACCCGCTTTGTGAACAGTCCTGGCACCGGGCTGGCCGGCGTAGCCTTCACGTGCTGGGTCTGGGAACCGTCCGCACCGGGCTTTGTCTGATCCGCTTCCTCTCGGACGACCCGGTCGTACGTGCGGCCGGCTTCCGGCAGGGCGTCCATCTCGAGCCGGGGGGGGAGTGCGCCGCAGTTCTTGGCTTCTTGCAGGGCCTGAACCACGTCGGGATACGTCCCTCCGAGTTCCACGACGGCGTGAATGACGTCGTCTACGCGGGTTGAAACGGCGCGTTTCTGATCGCCATCTTGGACGGAAAACTTGCTCACGCAGACTTCGTCGCCGCCGCGGCTGGTGATCAAGATGTCGTTGCCCGCGTTGACGGCCAAGGGGGCGAGAAATCGCTGATCGCGGCCGAAGACGACGATTTCGGCCAGGCGGCTGCGTGTGACGTGGATCATCGCCGGCTCGGCCACGTCAAGCACATGGTAGGTGAACTGCCCGCCCAACGATTCGCCCTTGACCAAGGGGTCCTTGGCGTTCATCGCCCAAAGGGCACGGAACGCGCCGTAGCGGGTTTCGGCACTGGGCACCGAGAGCAGGCCGCGAAGTTGCTCGTAGGCAGAGTTGTCCTGTTGCATCGTGCTCAGCGCCGTCAAGGCGAAGACGCGGAAGGCGGGCTCATCGCGAGCGATCTCGGCCAGCGGCTCGGCCGCCTCGCGGCGATCGAGATACGCCAGGGCCTCGGCGGCGTAGAACCGCACTTCGGGATCCTTCGACTTGATGCCTTTTAGCAGCGACTCGGCCCCTTCCGAGCCAACCGCCTCCAGTCCGATCGCCGCGTCGGCCGAAGTGGCCGGGTCGAGCAGTTGTCCCTCGAGCTGGACGATCCGCTGCATCCGTTCCACCGAGGTCTCCTTCATCGCCAGGGCGCGAATCACCTTGAAATAGCGGTCGATGTTGTCCTTGTAGCGCGGGTGGACGGTCAATTCGATGAACTCGTCGGTCATCGCTTTGGCGACGCCCGTCTTGATGCCCCTTTGGAAGCTGTTGAAGCGTTTGTTGACTACCGCCGCGATGCGGGCGCTGGTCTTTACGCCGCTGGCGATTCGGGAGATGGATTTGCCGTCTTTATGCTCCGACATGAGAACCAACCCCAACGGCCGCGACTTCAGTGCCACGCCGCCGCCGAGAATTCGCCCGCGGCACATCATGGTTCGATCTTTTGTCGGATCGGCCGTGGGATCCACCATTACCGGACCTTGGGCCAACGCCAACACGTTGTCGCGGCGAATCTGCCGCCCAAGACGGCCGATTCAGTCAGGCGCGCTTCCAGCAGATAACCGCCGCGCAGGCTGGTTGTCTCACTCCGCATGGGGACACGGACCTCGACGTCAAAATGCTCGCCCTGTTGTATGCCCGCCCGCAGGATGCCCTGCAGCAGCACAACCGAGACGTCGCCCGACGTCAGGATGCTATTGGGATTGATGACGCCGCGAGTCTGCATTTCTTCGAGCAATGCGTCGCGCTCTGGGGAAGGATCGGGATCGCTGCCGGTGCCGTGCAAACCGGTCACCAGCCCCACCGCGTTCACGCGCGTCGGTTGGACATTGAAGGGCACGGCGATATCGCCCACCAACCGCGTGCTCGGCGTTGGCGGCTCGGGATCGTCCGGGCTTTGCGACCGCATCGTAAGATCGTTGAACCACGAGCAACCGCCAATGGCGGGTACGGCGATGCCCGACGCAAGCAAAAGAAAATGCCGACGTTTCATGCTTCCTTGCACTCCTTCTCCAAACGAGAAGAGCCGACGATGAGAAAAGACCGAACCGGCATCCTGCCGGCCCGCAGGAGAGCTACTCGGCGGCGAAGGATAGTGATTTGGTCGGGCGCGGTCAAGAGGAAGGGGTGGTGAAAAGTACACAAAATAGGGACAGTAGGGCGGCGACAATTGGTCCCCTCTCCCTCCGGGAGAGGGTTCGGGTGAGGGCGAGTGGATCGTGAATCGTCCGTTGTCGCGAGTTGCGCCAAAAGGTGAACTGGGCTGGCGGTGATTCAGGTGTCGAAACAGTGACAAATTCCGACCGAATTCGTCCGTTTGCGACACAAATTTGTCGGTTTGCTGCATAAACTGCCCAATTCTGGATCTAGTGGGGGGCCTGATTTTGCAGGGAATTTTGAGGAAATGAGAGGAAATGAGAGGAAATGACAGGGAATTTTTTGTAGTAAGAGAGAATTGGACAAAATGGGACAAAATGAGAGCCATTGGCGCGTGGCGAGTGTGGAAGGCATGGTGGGCGGTTTCGCCTGGATGGTTGTGAATCTCTGTAGGGTGCGTGAAACGCACCACAAGGCATCGTCGATGGTGCATTTCTATCGTCTTTGCGGCGCATGGTATCTCCGTTTGGCCGTTAGCCCGCGTCCCCTCGCCGGGCACCGACCGAAGGTAGGTCGGAGCGGGCAGGGTGAGGGCGCGATCCGCCAACGGCTGTCACGGGGACGCGCTGGTTTTCGGCCGGTCTTCGGCCTGAAAAGGCGTCCGTCCCCTTAGCGGCCGTTGCCGGCCGCAGGGATTGGGGATTAGGTAACGGGCAGGCCGTGGCGCTGCCCGTTCGCTCCACTATATGTTGTTTACGGACGTTTCTCGCTGCGGACTTAAGGGGCGCGTTCTACGCGGTGGAAAAGAGCGGGGGGAGGATTCACGCGGAGCCGCGGAGCCGCGGGGGAAAGTGGACGCGGCGTCCCGCCTGCTCACCTGTTCTCCAGTTCCGCTGCTCTTGCCGCCACTGCGCACTGACTGCTTCGTGCTGGAGCCCCGGCCTGGCCGTTGACCACTGCCCGTTGACCCCTCTATATGTTCTTTACGGTCATTTATCGCTGCGGACTTAATGGGCCGGGCCGTTTTTCGCTCCGTCTATCGGTGCCGCGCCGTTTTCACTTCAGGGGTCGGGGTTCAGGGGTCAGAGGGCGGGGGCGAAGGATGGGCGTGGCCGGCAACGTGGTGGTGGAAAGTCGCGTTCGGAACGCGGTCAATATCAGTTAGCAGTTAAAGTCTGACCCCGTTCGCCCCCTTGAGAATAGTTTTTGGAGCAGCTTCACCAAGAACTTGGAAATTCTTGCGGGGGGGGGGGCGTTTTACTTTTCCGCAGGGGAAAGGTAGAATCGGACCCGCGCCGTTTGACTTGACTCCTCGGCGTGCGCCAGGGGTTGAACGGCTACTCAGGTAGGGTGAACCTGACCTAGGGGACTACCATAACCGTCTTCGTCAATAAGCGCGACTGGCCCCCTTCCTTCCCCCTTGTGTGCCTCCTAATCGTCTGATGACATTGGCAAATTTTGAGTTCCCTGTCGCTGTTGTCAAGTGGATTCGGCAAGGTGACGTGCCGGCTGTTTGCGGTATTTGCGCCATCTGGGTCTTGCTAATCTTTCTGGTCAATCCAGTCGGCGAGTTCCCCCTGAATGACGATTGGGCTTATGCTTTGCCTGTAAAAGAGTTGATTGAGCACGGACATCTGCGTTTCACCGACTGGCAAGGGATGTCGCTGATTTCACAAGTGGTGTATGGAGCGATATGCTGTCGGCTTTTTGGCTTCGGATTCACCATCTTGCGGCTTTCCACGCTTCTCTTTGGCCTTGCGGGAATAATCTGGTTTTATGTGGTCTTGCGCAGGGTCAGAGTTAACCCGTTGGTTTCGTTTCTGTTATCCCTTGTCTTGCTAGGCAACCCGATCTACTTTGAGCTGTCGTATACCTTTATGACGGATGTTCCGTTTACGGCAATGGCGTATCTAAGCCTGCTTCTGTCGTACGAAGCAGTGCGCACGGAAAACTCTCGATATCTGTTGCTTGGCACCCTCTGTGCGCTATTCGCGACGCTGGACCGCCAAGTGGGGATCGTGCTGCTGATTGGTCCGGCGACCGCCTTTCTGATGAGGTATGGCCTCGGAAAGAAGTGGCTCATTCAGGGGCTGTTGCCGTTCGCGAGTGTCGTGCTTGGTTTAATCGTCTATGATCGCAGCCTCTCCTGGACCATTGGTATTCCTAAACCATACGCAAGCTCAGGGAGCTGCCTGGTTTATGGGCTGGACGATCTGGCGCACCTCCGCGTCTCGGGAATAATTAGTTGCATTCGCACGAGCACACTCTACATCGGGTTGTTCATGCTCCCATTTCTCCTGCTAGTCGCGAAGCCGATTGCCCGCGCGATTCCTCGATCGTCCCGACGTGTTGGAGTTGCCGGTGCCACATTGTTCGCAGTTTCTCAACTTGCAGTATGTGTTGCAACAGCAAATTTTCCACCCTGGAACAATATATTGGCAGACTTCGGTCTCGGCCCGATGCGTGAGGTATTGCATGGATATACTGAACCTAATGCGCCACGGTGGGTGTGGTACACAATCACCGCAATCGCCAGCATCGGCTCGGGATTCACGTTTTCAGTGCTTCTTCTCGCTTGCCGTCGTTCTTTCCCCTGGCCGCGGTGGGGAGTCGAGAATGCCAGACGGCTTGTCTTTTGGGTGTTCGCTGTGCCCGGTATTGTATATATTAGCATCGTTGGGGTCCAACAAAATGGGTTCTTCGATCGTTATTTGCTGTTTCTGCTACTGCCATTAATGGTATTGGGACTCCAAGCTGTCCCGCCGCGAGCCTACAACCGAATCTCAGCGAGATCGATTGTGCTCGCGATGGTGGTCTTGGCAGTGCTTGTGTTTTTCAGCACTGCGGGCACGCATGACTACTTGGAATGGAATCGAGCTCGGTGGCAGGCAGTTCGGTGGTTACGACAGGACGGCGGTGTGGCCCCGAGCGATTTCGATGGCGGCTTCGAGGTGAACTCGTACCTCGATGGAGAACAAAACATCTGCAAACAGAACGTATGGCCCGTTTTTGATCGCATCAATCCTGAGTACATTATCTCCATCCGCCCACTGTACGGGTTTCGGGTTGTGCGAGTTTTTTCATGTTCCAGTTGGCTTCCCTTCGGCATCTCCGAGGTCATCGTACTAAAGCGAGCGGGTATGCCATTTCTGGAACAGAGAAAGGGGTAGAGTCGAGGCGTGGCGCGGTGGTTTAGGCTTCGGCTTACTTCTGTGTCGGGGTTTCCCCGTACGTGGCGCAATATCCGACTGCCGTGCTCCGTTTCCACACCCCGCTCATCGAACCGGACGGGCGGATTTCCCGCATCCGGCTCTCCGACGGGCTTCACCGACGGGCACACGATTATCAATCTTCGCCCGGCAGTAGAGTCGCTTCCGGGACGCTCGGAAGCTTTTGTGTTGCTAGGCCGAAGCCAATCGCAATTCCTTTGTCCCTTCCATCAACGTGCCCGAAGTGAGGCCCCTTTGCTCCACCGGCATTACCCAGCTTCAACGCTCCTACGGGCCTCTCCGCCACCGACGCGACCGGGCCTGGCCCTCGCGGGCTGCCCGTTGCGGTTGCCTCCGCTGTCGTCGTCGGTTTCCCGTGCTTCATGTGCATTCCTTCGATACATGCCATCGTCTCTACCCCGGCGGAATTGCAAAGTGCGTTTGTCGCTGACTTCCTTTGCAACGCTGGCCTTCCCCGCCTGTCCGATAGGTCGGCTTCCGCATCAAGCGTTTCGGGGCCTCGTCGAGCGTTCACTTGCATTACGGGTTGCAGAAAGGACGGCAATCCCGTGGCGTACGGCCCTGCGTGGCAAGGCGAAGCGCAAAGCCGCGGATCGGTTGCTGCGCTTCCTCTCGGCACGGCGGGAGATGATCCATTATCCGGAGTTCCGGGAGCGTGGCTGGCAGATTGGCAGCGGGCCGACCGAATCCCAGTGCAAACTGTGCACGAAACGGCTCAAAGGCTACGGCCGCCGCTGGGACCGGCCCAACGCCACGGCGGTTGCCGCCCTGGATACACTGGACAGAAACGGCCAATGGCGCCAAGTCTGGCCAACTGCCCGCTACGCCACGGCTTAAGGCCGCCCACAACGCTGGTCACACACTTCTTGGAAAAGGACTTAACGAAAATCGGAAGATCGCGTGATAATCGTTCGAGGAATCGCCTTCCTCTTTTCAACTGTCAAAGGGACATCGTAAGCGTCCGTTTCATCCATACTTGTCAGGCGTGTTAGGCTGGAGGCGTGGAGTTTGTTCCTTCAGGGAGACATGGTATGGGTCGTCCGGCGAGCGGTTTGGATGAGTATTTGGACTGGCAAGAGCGGTTAGAAAGCTACAAGGCCAGTGGTTTGTCCGTGGATGAGTTCTGCCTCAGCGAAGGGATCGCAAAGTTAACTTACTATCGCTGGCTGGATCGGCTCAAGGATGGTCTTCCGGAGGAGATGGTCGAAGAATCCGCGGTGCGCAAGCGAATCGAATCCGGCGGCGCGGTGTTCGTGCCGATCTCTCTCAAAGCCTCTCCGGTGGAAATCGAATTGCCCAACGGCGGGGTGGTGCGGTTGCCGTTGGGAGTCGGCCAAGTGGTCCTGGTGGAAGTAATCCGCGCGGTTGGCGTCCTGCGTCCATGGAAGGCGCCCCGGCCATGAACGACTACGCTGACGTGCGGATCTTCCTATGCACGACGCCTACGGATATGCATTACAGTTTCGATCGCCTCATGGGGCGCGTGCAGGAGGTCTTTGAACAGGACCCGTTGTCGGGCCATCTGTTTCTCTTTCTCAATCGCACACGCGATCACCTCAAGATCCTCTTTTGGGATCAGGACGGCTTCTGCATCTGGTATAAGCGACTGGAACGTGGCACCTTCCCGATCGTGAAGCCTTTTGAGGGAAGCGAAGGGGTCGAATTGGACTACGCTCAACTGGTCCAGTTGCTAGGGGGTTTGGATCTGCGAACGGGACGTCGGCGGCGAAGGTATCGCCGCATCGGCTGAAGAAAAGGGAAGAAGAGGGCTTTTCTTGTTCGCGCGAGTTGTTACAATACTCGGCGACATGGATGGAGTTGACTTTCTTCCCACCGATCTCGCCGAATGCCAGCGGCTGCTGCTGGCTGCCTTCCAACAGGCCACGCACCTCGAACAGCGCGTGGCGGAACTGAACCGCGTCTTGGACGAGACGGCGACCTCGTACCAGGCTCTCCAGCAGGAGCACGCATCCACGCTGGACGAGTTGGCGTGGTACAAGCGTTGGGTCTATGGCCGCCGGCGGGAACGTTTGCCGGAAGACCAAGGGCAAGGCCACTTGTTCCCATTGGATGTGGATTTGCCAGTCCCAATCGATCCTTCACAACCGCAAACCCCAGACGATGTTGTGGAGGTGCGTGGCCATTGCCGGCAGCGCAAACGACGCGAGATTGACTGGGACAAGCTGCTGCAAATCCGCCATGAACACGACTTGCCGGCAGAAGAGAAGATTTGTTCATGCTGCGGCCGGCAGATGGACCGCATCGGCGAGGACGTCACGCGGGAACTGGAGTTGCAGCCAGCCAAGCTTGAAGCTCACATCCATGTCCGTCCGAAGTACGCGTGCCGCTGCTGCAAAGAGGGAGTTCATGCAGCTCCGCTTCCGCCGCGGCCAATTCCTGGCGGCATCGCCGGGCCGGGCCTGATCTCCGCGGTGATCGTCAGCAAGTTTGGCGACCATCTGCCGCTGTACCGTTTGGAAGACATCCTGGTGCGTTCCGGCGTCTACATCGCACGTAGCACGCTGTGTGATTGGGTGAAGTTCGCGGCCGAACTCTTCACGCCGCTGTACGAGTTGCAGCGCAAGCTGGTCCTTCAATCCACGGTGATGTGGACGGACGACACGCCGGTCACGGTCATCGGTGGTCTGCAGGGGAGTTTTCAAGGTCACTTCTGGACCTACATCGGACACGAGCAGCCCTACTCGGTGTATGACTTCACGAAGAGTCGCAGTCGCGATGGGCCGGCAAACTTCTTGCCGGGGTTCACGGGTTATCTGCATGCGGATGCTTTCACCGGTTATGACGCGATCTTTCTCGGTTCGCATGCGGCCATCCAGGAGGTGGCTTGTTGGGCGCATGCGCGGCGGAAATTCTTCGATGCGGTGAAGAGTTATCCACGGGAGTCGCATCAAGTGCTGGAATGGGTTCGGCAGTTGTACGACATCGAAGATCGGGCCCGCACGTGGTCCCCCGAGGCGCGTCTCCAGCTTCGTGTTGCCGAATCGATTCCCATCCTGGACAAGATCGAAGCCTACCTGACCGGGCTGGCGAGGACCGTGCTGCCCAAGAGCAGTTTGGCCAAGGCGGTCAACTATGCACGAAACCAATGGGCGGCGCTACGTCGCTACACCGAGGATGGTCGCTTGACGATCGACAACAATGTGAGCGAGCGGACCCTTCGGCACCAGGCCATCGGCAGAAAGAACTGGCTCTTCCTGGGTAGCGAAGCCGCGGGCCCACGGGCGGCGGTGTTATGCACGATCCTGGCCGGCGCGAAGCGTCATCGGATCGAACCCTGGTGTTACGTCCGTGACCTTCTCCTCCGCTTGCATGCGGACGATCCGCGGCTGGATGAGATGCTGCCCGACCGCTGGGCTGCGGCGCATCCCGGGGCCGTCCTCACCCATCGGCTCGACGAGTCCCGAGCCAAGGCGACTCGCACCCGAGCCCGTCGGGCTCATCGCCGCGCCCACTGCCGCTGACGCCTCCCCCACGGTCCGCCACCATGGACAGGGCTGGCGCTTACGGGACATCTTCGTAATCCGGGCTAATACTTGGAACATAACGACTGGCAACGCCGAAAAAGAGAACTACGTTAATGCACAATTTGTCCAGGAGGACGGGGACGATTCAGCTAACGCCCTGTGCGAGGCGGACGAGAAAACCCAAGCAATCTTGGATGACCTAATCTGGGTTCAACCTTGATTTTCTTGTTAGGGGAACAAGGGAGGCTTTTTTCAGCCTTCCTGTTGTGGCTAACAACGCCCCCCGTTAGTCTAGCCTTGTCATGCTCTCGTCGGCGTCTCCCGCCGCACTGCTGGACAAGCCAGCAGTGGCACCTGCGCGGAATCGCCCATAATCGCCACGTTTTGTCCCTCAGGGCGGATCATAGCCGCCGCGGTTCCACGGGTTGCAGCGGCTGATGCGCCAGACGCCGCGGCAGGCTCCCCAGACGGCCCCGTGCTTCCGTACCGATTCGATGAAGTACACGCTGCAACTGGGCTCGAAGCGGCAGTGGCGCCCCAGCGCGGGGCCGATGCACAGTTGGTACAGTCGCACCAGTCCAATCAACAGCCGGGCAGGAAGGCTCATCACACAGCGCAGGGCGAGCCGCAACTGTCTCATGGCGGTCCCATTTTCTCCGCCAGCCGGGCAGCCAGCCGGGGCAGCGACTCCAACAAGGCCGCCAACGCCGGCTCGATGTCCGGCCGGGGCACGACAATCAAGTCGATGCCGCCGGGAAGCTGCGGGCGAGCAAGCCGGAAGGCCTCGCGAAGCAGGCGCTTCCAACGGTTGCGAAACACCGCGCCGCCCAGCCGGCGAGATGCCGAAACGCCCAGCCGCGGATGCGCCAGCCCGTTCGGATAGCCAAAGACAATGATCCACCGGTCGGCAGCGCTCAACCGGCGGCGATAGGCCCGTTGAAAATCGCCGGCACGCCGGATACGGTGCTGCGGAAGAAAACGCTGGTCCATTTTTCACCACCGCAAGTCCCTGCGCGGGTCTTGGGAGTAGCGTTGGTCGATTTCTTGGATCGCCTTGCGGTCGGCGTCGTTGAGTTGTTTGGGCAAGAACGATCTGGACTTCCGCCAGCAAGTCGCCGGCCGCGCCGTTCTTGGGGGTCACGCCGTGTCCCTTCACACGGAGCTTCGTGCCGCTGGAGGTGCAGCGTGGAATGCTCAGCGTCACGGTGCCGCGCGGCGTGGGCAGGTCGACCTTCGCGCCCATGGCCGCCTCGCCTAGCGTGATGGGCACCCTGACCAGGAGGTTGTTGCCGCGGCGTTGGAAGTAGGGATGCGGGCGCAATGTGGACGGTGATGAGGATGTCGCCGGGGGCGCCGCCGCGCGGGCCCGGCTGGCCATGGCCGCGGATGCGGATCTTCTTGCCGTGCTCGATGCCCGGCGGGAATTTTCGACGGCCAGCGTCTCCGGCTTGCCGGTGGAACGCTGCACGGAGATTTGCACCTCTCCGCCGGCGATCGCCGTTGTGAAGGGGATTTCCACTTCCTCGGACCAGGTCGGCGCCGGCGGCGCGGGCCGCGCCGCCCGGCTTTCGCTGCTTGCCGGCAGTGCGGCGGAACTGGCCGAAGATGTCGCCGAGCCCGCCCGGCATTTCCTGGCCGAAGCGCTCGCCGAGAAACTGGCTGAGGTCGATGTCTTCCGCGCTGAAGCCGCCGGGCGCCGCTGGCCCGCGCCGCCCGGGCGCCCAGTTCCAGGTGTGGGCCCCCTGGGGGCCGCCCGCGCCCATCGTCTCGAACGAACTGCCGTAGCGATCGTACATTTCCCGCTTTTCGGGGTTATTCAGCACGTCGAAGGCGGCCTGGAGCTGTTGGAACTTCTTCTTGGCCGTCTTATCGTCCGGGTTCATGTCGGGGTGATATTTACGCGCCAGCTCGCGGTACGCTTTTTGGATGTCGGCCTGCGAGGCGTTCTTCGGCACGCCCAGGGTTTTGTAATAGTCCTCAGCCATGGGGCCCGCTTCATCCTTTCCAAAACGCGGCTGCACATTCGGTTGGCGAGTGTTATTGTAGGGCGCGGCCCGGTTTCATCAAGCCGGTCTGAATCCACCGCGGGGGGGCATGGGTGCCGCCATGTGCTAGAATTGTAAGCACGAGTTTTGAGGACTTTCGACCACATCCGGATCCGTCGCATGATTTGCCGGGGTTGCTGCGCGGTGGTTCTGACGGCCGTCATGGCCGGCGCAGTCTTCGCCGCCAACGGCCAACTGGAGCTGACCGTCGTCGACAAAGATACCGGCCAGCCGGTGGCCTGCCGGATGCATCTGCTCGGCCCGAACAAGAAGCCCCGCAAGCCCGACAAGGTCGCCCTTCTGGAACGATCACTTCGTCGTGCCGGGCAAGATTCTCCTCAAGTTGCCCACCGGAAATTATTCGTTTGTCCTGGAACGGGGCTTGGAGTATCTCGATCAGCACGGCCATTTCACCATCGAGACCTTCGCCGACGACAGAAAACAGATCGAACTGCGGCGGTTCATCGACATGGCGGCCGACGGGTGGTGGTCGGGCGATCTCGACGTCCGCCGGCCGCCACGCGATATCGAGCTGCTCATGGCGGCCGAAGACCTGCACGTCGCCGAAGTCATTACCTGGCAGAACGACAAGACGCCATGGACGGGCCAACTGCCGAAAGAACCGGTCGTGCAGTTTGACGGCAATCGCTATTACGACCTGCTGGCCGGAGCGTCGAACCGGCCGGGAACCGAACTGCTGTTGTTCGGTTTGCCGGCGCCGCTTGCGGTTGCCGGCCGCCGGCGCCGAATATCCGCCGATGATGAAGTTCCTCGCGGAGGGACGCGGCAGCGGCCGCCTCTGGGTCGACGCCAGCAAGCCCTTCTGGTGGGACCTGCCGATGTTGGTGGCAGCCGGCCAGATCGACTCGATCGAGTTGGCCCACAGCCACATCGGCCGCGACAACGTGGTGAACGATGAGGCCGACGGCAAACCGCGCGACCGCAAGCGCTACGCGTCGTACCGCGGCGATGCCGAGTGGTCGCAGGACATTTATTTCCGGCTGTTGGAGTGCGGCTTGCGGATTCCGCCCTCGGCGGGCAGCGGATCCGGCCTGGCCCTCAATCCGGTCGGACAAAACCGCGTTTACGTCCACGTCAACGGCGAGTTGAGTTGGCCACAATGGTGGAAGAATCTCCGCGCCGGCCGCGTTTTCATCACCAACGGACCGCTGATGAAGCCGTCGGTGGACGGCGAGCTGCCGGGCCACGTGTTCCAGGCCGAGAAAGGCCAAAAATTGGAGCTTGAGATTGGCCTGACCTTCTCCACGCGCGAGCCGGTCAGCTACCTGGAGATTATCAAGAATGGCAAAGTCGCGTACGAGGTGCGGTTCGACGAGTATGCCAAGAACGGCAGCCTGCCCAAGCTCACGTTCGACCAGAGCGGATGGTTTCTGGTCCGCGCGGTAACCGATCTGCCCAACACGTATCGTTTTGCCATGACCGGGCCGTACTACGTCGAAACGGGCTACCAGCGGCGGATCAGCAAGCAAGCCGTCCAATTCTTCTTGGATTGGGAAGACGAGCGCATCGGGCAAATCAAGATGGCTGATCCGCAGCAACAGGATGAAGTTCTGCAATGGCACCGTCAGGCGCGTGATTTCTGGCGCGACCTGGCGTCGAAAGCCAACGCCGAATAAGCGGCAATTGCGGCCGCCGGCACAATGGCGAAGACACTAACGGGTAATATATACCCCCATGGCGGCTGCTCCATGGCTGCCCTTCTCTCGCAAAAATCCGAAAAATCCAACAAAATGCTTGACTCACCCCCTGGGAGCGCGTTAGAAAACACGTCGAACTTGGACGCACAGCGGAAACTACAATCACGGCGTGATTTTCCAGATGGGGACGGACGGAAGCAATTCGGATAGGTTGCCGATTCACGTCTTTTAGGGTCGTATGCGGCAATGCCTGGCATCCTTGGACTTTTGAACGCGATCCTTTTTGGGGGGTGAATCGATGAAACCACTGAACCGTTGCAGAAAGCTGGTGTTGTTCTCGTGCGTGTTCTGTCTATGGTCCGGCTCGGCCATCGCCGCGACATTCACGACCTTCGACTATCCGGGTGGTAACCAGACCGAGCTTACGGGAATTGACGGCGGCAACATTGTTGGGTACGACAACTCTCTTCCTGGCGGCTTCCTTTACAACGGCTCAACGTTCACGCCCATTGACGGCCCGGCGGGGGCCTATAGCCCCGAACCCCAAGGTATCTCGGGCAGCAACGTTATCGGCATTTACTGGGCTCAATCCCCGTCGTCACCCATTCATTCTTTTATCTTTGATGGCTCGACCTACCAGACCCTTGACGATCCATTGGCTAGCTCGGTGGCGGGCACGGTTGCTATAGGCACCTCGGGTAGCTACGTCGTAGGAGCGTATTATAACGCACAGGGGCACGGATTTATTTACAATGGATCATTTACGACGCTTGATTATCCATCTACGGGCACGGTGAACGTTTTAGGCACCCAACTGACTGCTATCCAGGGCAACGAGATCGTCGGCGATTATACTTACTACGATGGTTCGACGAATCAAACACGTGGTTTTATCTATGACATGGCTAAGGGACAGTTCACACCGCTTGACCTTCCCGTGCCATCGGGCACGTGGTGCGTTCAGCCGATGGGTATCTCCGGCAATGACATCGTCGGGATATACCAGACCGCGACGGCGACCCACGGCTTTCTCTATGACGGCTCGACGTTTACGACATTGGATGATCCCTTGGGGCAGGACACGTATATCGAAGGCATCTCCGGGAATACGATCGTCGGATGGTATGACGGTCCCGGAGTCGGTGGGATGGATACGCACGGCTTCATTGCCACGATCCCCGAACCGTCCGGCTGCGCGATTCTCGGCTCTGCCGCTTTTTGCATTCTCGCCTTGTGGCGAGTTCGAACGCGTCGGGATCGAAGCCTCGCACAGCAAGAATAGTTCCGGGAGGGATGGTGTGGCCCGTCAGGCGCGCGATTTCTGGCGCGACTTGGCGTCGAAAGCCAACGCCGAATAAGCGGCGGCGATCGCGGCGGCCAGAACGATGGCCAGGCCGAGAACACTCGGCGAAAGCCATAGCCACCAGGCTAGCCCCAGAACGGCCACCCCGGCGTGCGGCCAGCGACACAACATCGCGGCCGCCCGGCCGCGAACGGCGCCGAAGCTGCCCAGGACAAACAGCACCGCGAAGACGGCCGCCGCGGCAAGCCGAGAAGAAAACTCTCCGTTTTCCGTCTGCCGATAGTCGATGGCCAGACTATCCGTCCGTCCCTGGAAAGAACATCGCACGGCCGACCGCGCCGCCTCCGCCGATCGCTCCAAGATTTCATCGGCACCGTCGGCCGACGGCGGCGCGGCCGAAATCTGCGTCAGCACCTCGGTAGCGTTCAGATTCTTCGCGATCTCGACGGTTCGACGATCGAGACGATCGATTTCTTGCTTGGCCGCACCGACCTCCTTGTCGGCAGCGATGGCCGCCAAATCTCGCCGGAGCGCATCGCGGGAAACGATCAACCGGCGGGCCCAAGACCGGAACCACTGCGGCGTTTCGTCCGAGTCGTCGGAGGACATTGCATAGGCCGACTCCATGGCGACGGCGGCACTCTTCAGCCGCAGTAAATCCCGTTGCCAGGAGGTAATGGCGACGCTTTGCGGCTGGTCGGCCCTCCATGAGGGCGGCCCGATCACGGTCCAAACCGTTTGCTCGACGGGCAAGTCGCCCAGCGTCGGGGCCGCGAAGATTCGCCGGCCGGCGCGATCGCCCGGGGACATGGTCCCGCGGAAAAGCACCTCGACGCGCTGCGGCAGACGCTCTGACGACAGGGGCAAACGCCAATCGGCGTTGCCGACCGCTTGCGGCGTTACCGGCACGCCTTCGACCGACACGTGAACCGGTTCGCAACCCGGCGGCAGATGCAAAGGACAAACGCTGCCGCCGGGCTCGATATCGAACGCCGCCGTGCCGCAATAGCTGCCGTCGTTGCGCCAGGCCAGCACGATGTCGGCCAGCCGAACCTGGGACTTGCTGGGCGGGGTCTCGGCAGGGGCCAACACCGCCTGAACCGGCTCGCCGGAAACCTCGTAGGCGGTCGCTTTCGGATCGGCGGCGCCGGCTACGTCGGTCGGCCATGGCGACGGTTTCATCCCTTGTGTTTGCCAACGCATCTGGCGATCTTGCGACCTGTTCGGCAGAATAAACCATCGCTGCAACTCGCCGGCATGCAGCAGGACGACGTCGGGCACGCGAAGCCGTTCGCCACGGCTCACTTCCAAGGGGCCCTCGATGCTCAGTAGGAAAGAGTCGCTAATCGCCGTCTGGGGTCGATAGACCAATTGCCGCTGGCCACCCGGCGTCTCATGGATATCCAACTGGCCCGGCGGACTCGCCTCATAAGGGCCGGTCCAGGCATCGGGCGCATGGATGCAGATTTCATCCAGGAGGCCGTCGCGAACCGAGATCTCCAACTCGGTCTTCAGATTCCATGAGCGGCCGTTCCAATCGGGCCGTACGGTTTGCTGCGCCCGCACTTTCGGACCGTTCGGCTGCGCCGTCACGGCGACCCAAGGCGAGTGAACTCCATCCCACGAGAAGGCCTCGACGAATCGGGTCCGATCCGCCGCCGCGTCGTCGCCCGCCGGCTCTTCGCCGACGCCTTGCCTTGCGCCGCGAATGCTGAGCAAGACCTCAGGATGACGGAACAGGCGGATCACTGCCGAGCGGATTTCGACCTTCTCGATGTGCATCGGCGGCACGAACCACTCCTCTCCCATTCCCAACGGCGCCTGGCCGCGGAGCGTAAGCCGTTGCCGGCCTGAAACAGGACCGCTCAGGAATATCGTGATCGTGCCGTCGCTGTCCTGGGACCAGCGGGCAGCGCGTTCGAAGCCCTCCTCCAAGAGCGAAACGGCGTCAACCTTCAGCCCCTCGGGCGCGGTCAACCGATATTGAAAGAGGTATCCCGAGACCGTTAACAACTCGGCCTCGAAAGTCAGGTTGACGTGATCGGCGGCAAATTTCAGCGTCAGCGTTTGATCGGCGGCGCTCTGCGACTCGTGCGGACGCGTGGAAAGCGTCCAATCAACCTCGGCGGCCGCAGGGACACGATATGCCGCCTGCGGCTTCGCGTCGGCCGTTCCCCAAGCTTTCAAGAAATCGGCAGCGGCCACCGCTTCGAGCTGCTGTTTCTGCCGCTCATCCCAATCCAGCGCGGGTCGACGCTAACGGCCATCCAGCGTTGCGTCGTCCGAGCGTCAAGCACTTCGATCTGCGGCAGGCGGAAGTTCCCCACTCCCAAGACGCCGCTCAGCAGGAACGCCGCGTGGAGTGTCACTTGATCCGATATGGGCCGCGGCCAGCGGAAGATGATGAAGCGGGATTGGGCCGTCTCCGGGCCAATTTGCACCGTGGGCGGATCATCTCCGGTCAAGGGCAGCAGCCGCAGCCTCGGATCGACGGCCAATTGCACCTGCTGGACCTGCCCCTCGACGACGCGGAGCTTGAACTTCGCGGCAACAACCAGCGACCCGGGCCGGACCTTCAACCATTCGATCTGCTCCACGTTCAACGGCCGGCTCGGCATTGCCCTGCGCCGCGCCCTCCTGCCAACGAACGGTCAGCCGATCGGCAGGGCCCAAATCGGCCGACAATCGGGGTGGATTCTTTTCTACGCGCGTCGCGCCGCAGGCCGACGGCACCTCGACTGCGGGGGCCCCTTCCGGCAGCGCCAATTCGAAACGCGACGCGGCGACGCGCGGGATAAGCACGTCAAATCCGCTCGGCCCGGCCGTGTTGTGCATGACCGGCCGCAGGGCAAGTTCCAAGCGATACTCGCCCGGCTCGGCCGCCTCGAAGGCCAAAGCCGCCCCGTCCGGTTCCCATTCCGGCTCGATCCGGCGGTCGTCGAGCAAGGCGCTGTCGGGCAGCAGGCTCGCGCCCTCGGAATGTAGCGGAATGCGCACCCGCACGGCGCGGCCGAATACTTGCAATTCGTATTGCGCCCTCAGGGTGTCCACCGCCAGCCGGCCGGAGAGAGGCTCCACAGCGAGCTTGCCTCGATAGGTCGCCCCGAGAATCATCCAGCCGCGCGGTTTGTCGGCGGATGCCGTGGCGCGGTGGAGCAACTCCCGGTAGAACGGCTCGGGCACGAAGACCTTTCCGCCCGTGGGTTTCTGACCGGCATCGATAGGCACAAACACGCGATAGAGGGGCGCCGCCGGCGACGCATTCTCTCGCGGCCTGTCCGACTCATCCATCGGAGGCTCGCCGCGGGCCACGCTGCACAGGCTCGCCAAGGTCAACAGAAGCACGGCCGAGCGATGTGCCGCGGTCGAAGCAAAACCACCGGGTTTGGCTTGGACGGCCGCGCGCACGGACACGGATTGTTCTTCCGTCGCAGCGGGGCGATGGCGTCGAATCCACCACGCCGCCAGACAAACCAGCACGCCGAGCACAGCCCCTGAACCGATTGGCGCATACCCATCCGGCAACATCGTAGCGATGATGCCGAAAACGCCGAACAAAGAAGTCAAGAGCCGAGGATGGCCGAGAAGCTTCCAGATGCCGATGACCGCCGTCAACAGAAAGGCGATGAGCCCGAACAACCGTATCGAAGCGGAATGCACGAATTCGATCTCTGCCGGCGCGTCGGCAGGCAGCTCCGTGCGCCACGCGGTCCAAGCTCGGGTGTCGATCGCTTGGGACGACGGCGAGTTCTCGGCCGGCGGGTGTCGCCAGATGTCGATAGAAAGGCGCAGCGGGATCAGCGGCCGCTGCCGCCGGACGCCAATGGTCGGCCAGCGGTGCTTTCCAATCGCTCAGCGAGAAGGGATTGAACGGCTGCGCGCCCGCCGTGCGTCCGAACGGCCCGAACAATCGACGAGCCCATGTCATCTCCGTATCCGAGACCGGCAGCGCACCGGTGGGGGAGTCGCGGTATTCGTATCCCGACGGCAGCCAGGCCGTCCAATGCCGCGCAAGCACGGGCAGATCGGCTTCGGGCAACGCGGCGGCTAACGAGCCGCTGATGCCCAGCCGCGGCCCGACGCCGATCCATTGGATTGCCACGGAAGGAAACTTCCGGCCGGCGGGCAGATCGACGGTCACCGCGCATTGGCCATCGGTTGCCACGATGCGCGTCTCGCCGGAATTGCCGTCCAACCACACGCCCCGGATATCTTCGCGGGCGACGCGAGGCAGGACCAGGCGAAAACTGTCCCGGCCGCAGTTCTCGATGTCATAGGTGGCCGAATGTCGTACGGTTCCGTCGCTTTGATACCACGATTCGAGATGGCAATTCCAGGCCCAAGCTCGGGACGGGGCGGGTTCGTCGGCATTGAGCCCGAGTAGGCGATCGCCGGCGGCGGCTTCCACGCGGGTCGCGCCGCCGTACTTGGCCCGTTGTCCGACCAGCGAGACGGCCAACGCCTTGGCTTGCGCATCGTACAGAAAGAGCCGATCGCCCGGTCTTTCGCGGAAGAGCCTCAGCTCCGCGGGAGTCAAGCTATCGGCGCCGAGCCGCACGAGATGCTCGTCGCCGGAAAACTGCAACGCCGAGGAACCGGTCGATCGCAGCGAAATCAATTGTTTGGCGTCGGCGATATCAGAGAATCGCAGCGGCCATAGATCGTCGATCCCGAGTTTCTCGGTCGCGGAAAGGAAGACACGGCGGGCGGCAATTCTCAGGCTGAGCGGGCGCGCCGGCGACAGGGCCTCGGACAAGCGCATCGACAGCAATTGGCCGCCGTCGCTCCGCGGCTCGACCGTCCAGTCGGCGACCGCTCCCGCGGGCGCCGTTTCGATGCCGTCGATGATCCAGGGTTTGGCGACGTCGGCGTCAACTGTCGATCGCGCGCCCGCGAGGCTCTGAAGACTGACCGCCACGCGGGCGGTTGCTTCTTCGTCGCCCAACTCGATGGCGGCGGCGCCCAGCATCCGCACCCGGGAGGGACGTTGCGACAACCGCAGTTCCACGGTGCTCTCGGGTCCAAAGGACTGGAATTGCGCCGACTCGCCGCTTCGCGGCGCCGAGAGCGGGCCGGTTCCCGTTTGATCGCAGCCGACAGGCGTAATCCCGTCGGCCACCACCGGATCGGGCAGCAACAGCGTAATGTCTCCCTCTTGCCAGAACAGCCCCTCGGCGCAAAGTCGCGGCAATCGCCACGGTTGGTCGAATAGCGTCGGGCCGAGTGCCACCAACCGAATCACCCGTTCGACGTCGCGGATCGGCTCGGGAAGCGAGAGCACGATCCGCGTCGCCTGTCCGTCCGCAGCCGGTGCGGTTGACCAAGGGACCGCGGCGTCGCCGCAACGGGCCGACGCCAACTGTAACCCGGGATCCAAGAGTACGGCGATCTGCTGAAGCGGCTCATTGTGAACTTGGAGACTCCACAGCGCGGAAACTTCCAAACCCCGCAGCGACACGTCGTACGTTTGCGACTCCCGCAACAAGGCCAGTTGATGGCGATGGCCGATCGCACCCGCGGCCACAACCCGCAAGTGGAACCGATGATTGCCCCCCAATTCGATCCGCCAGCGGCGGCCTCGCTCGCCCACCGGCTCGCTTTCCACGATCATGCCGTGATCAAGCACCGGCGTGGCGTTGTCCGGCAGTTCGAGGATCAGCCGATTCGCAGGCGCAGCCGGAAGCTCCAGCGAGAATGTCGCGACGTCGCCCGGATCGCGACGCCCATCCAACGACCATTTGAACGTGAGCCGGCCGGATCGCTCGACCATCAATTCCTGTTTGCCGTCGGCGCTGAGCCCCAAAGCGGCCCGCTGGGGAGCCTTCGTCGGCTGACCTTCCGGCGGCGCCCAACTCACCGCATCCAGCGCCAGGTTGCACGTCTCGAAGGGCAACATGGCGGGAGCAGAGCCCGTGAGAATGATATTCATGGACGCTTCGCCGATCAGTTGGTCGTCGGCGAATTTGGCCTCGTAGAGAGCCACACCGATCGCTGCCGGCGGTGCGCCCGCGGTCTTGGCCGCGTGCGCCTGCGCCGCCCGCTGCCAACCGGTCGAATTCCGCCGCATCCACGGGGAGATATTTGTCGTTGCCCAGCGGCCAGTCTCCGATCCGATCTTCGGGAGCGAAAATCCGCAGAAAATGAAGGGCCGGCGCGGCGTCGTTCGTCTCGGCAACGGCCGGCTGCTCGGGAACAACGCCCAGGAGCATCCACACCATGACCGGAAACAGCATCGCGCGGACGCTCATCGCTCGACCTTCCCCGGGGGCGCCGCCGCGATTGCCGGCGCGGTTTCGGTCGTGGCGTGACCGTCGACCAGCGGCGGGCGCAATGCGGTATGCGTGGACGTCGCCCCCAACAATGCACTCGCGGTTTCCTTGCGGACGGGAAACCTGCGCCGCGTACTGAGGCTGCGTTCCAGGAACCCTGCCAACAACGTCAATCCCACTCCGAGGCTCGCTCCCTGGGCCAGCAACAACGTGGGCTCGGGGGCAACCAATCCCGCGGCCAGAAGCGCGATGCCCGCCGTCAACAGCACTGCCGGATGACGTGCGGCGGGAACGTAGATCAGCAGCAGGCCCGCCACCAGCGCCATTCCGGACGCCCAGAGCACGATCGAGGTTCGACCGGCGGTGCGCAGTTCGGCCTGGTCGGCATCGCCCGCCGTGCTGAAGAGGTACAGGTTCGAGCGTTCGGGCGGTGCGGTTCGCAGCGTGGCGCCGCTCCACGCCTCCAATTGCGCCTGATCGAGCAACGGCTTTCGCCCCCAGGCATAATCTTGCCAGCCCCAGGCGAACTCGCCCGTAAAGCCGGCCGGATTGGTCAATAAATGTTCGTTGGCCGGCAGAATGAGTTGCCAATACATGCGCCGTACATGCGCGCCCGAGTTGAGCCGCGGGAATTCCAGGCACATCGCTCCGCGCGGAGGGCGTGGACCGGAAAAATGGTATCGCAGCTCCACGACGAAGCGGCGATACTCTCCGCCGGCGGACAAGGGGACCAACAAACGATCCTCAGCCACGGCGCAGCCTTCGACGCGTTTTCCGTTGACGAAAACGGCCTCCGGGTCGGGCATGGCCCCGGCGGGGAAAGCAACCTCCCACTGTTTTCGGTTGGTAGTGAATTGGTAGACGGCCACATCTTGCCGCTCGGGTGCGGTCAACCACGTTTGAATCCACACCCGATCCACCGTCGCGGCCGCGGCGGCATCGCCGCCTTCGCTGCGCAGGTCCAAGTCGATGCGATCCATCCGCTTGGCCGCGGTCAGTTGCCAGACGGCCTGCTCCCTGGAGCCGACGGAAGTGCGACTGGCGATCGTCCACTCGCCGCCTCGCGGCGACACGCTGGTATTTCGCGCCGCCTTCACGACGAGACCGTTGCCGGTCAATTCGCCGTCGGCCGGCATGGGCAGCGGGACGCTCAGCGCGGACGGCTCGCCCGGCTTCATCCCGGCGACCGGAACGGTATACTGCAAAGTCAGCTCGCAGGGGCCGATGCTCGCCGCGGGCAGGTTGACTCGCATGGCCACAGGCGTTGCGGCGTCTGCCGGGGCCGCCTCGGCAATCGTAAGCGGCGTCAGCGGTTTGCCGTCGTGGAGAACGTGAATTCGTCCGGCGGCCGCCAGCGCCCGCGGAACCGCCAGCATCAGTCGATCGACAGGCTCATAAGCGACCGCGTACGAGAACTTCTGCTCGACGGCGGCCGACCGCTCGCCGAGCGTCACTTGAGTAGCCGCATCGACGGAGATGCGTTGAGCGTGCACGCGGAAATCGGCCGCGAACACGGCCGCGCCTCCCGTGCCGCGATAGTACAACGGTTCCGGTTGGGACTCGGAGAGTTTCGCAGCCGCGGCGACCCGTTGCCGCACCAGCCCTTCGATGGCTTGATTGTCGGGCGTCAGTTCCACGTTATCCGCCGCCACCACGGCCAGCGACGCCGACGCGACGGTGCCGGCCTGCGAGCGCGGCAAGGGAATGCGAAGCGACGTCGCGCCGGCCTCGATCGCGCGGTGCGCCCGCAACTGCACTTCGATCGGCCCCGATGACGGCTGCAACAGGGGGATGGCAACAACGCCCGAGTTGACGGTTACGCCGTCCACGGCCACAAGATTGTCGGGGCCGACTTCGTCAAGCTCCCATCCGGGCATCGCCACTTCCACCGCCGTCACTCTCGCACCGTGGATGGCGAACGTCAGCTTGGCGTCCAACTGAACCTGGTCGTGTTCGACCAGCATCACGAATTTCGGATCGACGCTGATGCGCGTTTGCCGCGCCACCAACCGCACGGGAAGCGAGTAGGGATCGGCAACATACTCGAAGCCGGCAACCACGTCTTCTTTCCGCAAGGCGTCGGGCAGTTGATCGATCTGGCGAACCCCGCGGCCTGCTCCCCATAACACCTGCCATTGGTCGCCCGCCGCGACGGCCACGGTTCCCCATTGCCGCGCCGCTCCGACGACTTCGAAACCCGCCAACTCGCACCATGACTCGCCGGCCACCGGTTCGTAGGGACGACGGCATGCCACGCGGACTTCCACCGGTCCCGCCGTTTTCTTGGGCAAACGCACCTCGACCAGTCGCCGATGGTCCGACGCTTCGCCGGACGGCTCGACCGGCACGACGATGTATCCGCTGGCGCCGCCGGGCGAGAATTCCGCCTCGGGGGGCAGCCGCACCGAGAAGCGGTCGAACGGCGCTCCATAGCTTCGAACCGAGAGGGTCACCTCGGCGGCCACCGAATGGCCGTCGAGCCGCACGAACACCGTGCCTGCCGCCTCCAACACCACCGGCGTCTCCGCAGCGGGCGACTGCGCTTTGTGCCATGCCAACTGAAAGTCGCCGCCAAGCCCGACGACGCGAAGGTCCGTCGCGCCCTGATTGGACGGCATGGATGGCAGCAGCGTCGCACTGTCGGAAACTTTGCCCACCGCGTCGGCCACGGGCACCGTCAATGTCAACTCCGACGCCGTGGCGCGGGGCATCGTCAGTTTCAGCCGGGTCTCCTCGCCTGCCGCGGCCAACGGCACAAGCATCGTCAGGGTGATTTCGTGTTGCGAATCAGGTTTGCCGCGGAGCCAGCAAACATAACCGGCGCCTTCTCCCTCAAAGTGCAGGAATTGCTCCCCGCTTCCTTTGTACTGCGCCGCTCCGCGCAGCAATCCCTGGTCCAGCCGCAAGGGGATTCGGACCCAGTCTTCGTCGCGCAACAGAATCTGGCACTTGATGGTCAGCTCGGAGTGTTCGGCTCCCGCCGTGCCTGTGACGATCATCCGCTGAATGCTGTAGCTCGGCGGCTGGTCGCGCTGCTCAAGCTGGTTCTTCAGTTTGTAGAGATCTACGAAGTCCTGGTACTTGAACTGGAGAACCGGTTGAAGATTGCCCTGTTTGTCGGGCAAATAGTATACCGACGGCCGCGATTCCTCGATGCGGCCCGGGGACGATTCCGACGCGGCGCCGGCCGTGGCGGCGGGGGGTTCCGGCGCGGCCGCAGCCCCCCCTTGCTCCGCCGCCATAACAGACGACCAGAACAGCAAGGGGCCGAGCGCCACCGCAAAAGGTCGCATCCAGTTCGACAAGGGCGCGTCTCCCGGCCGACCCCGCCAACAGACCTCAGCAAAGTCGCCTATTTTACCAGAAATATGGGCTTGATGAGCAAGCCGGATGAGAAGAGAGTCCTTCCTTTCTAGTTTAACCAATCGCGCGCGCAGAAGAAAGCAACGACGCTTGGAATCGGCGTCCATCGGCGGACGCTAGCGGGATCTGCGATGCAACCTGCCTCGGCCCGGGCTACTCGTGCAGTGTTGCGGCAATCTCCCAAAGCTGGCTGTGCAGTTCCTTGGTGCCGGCGGCGAGGAAGCGGGCTTCTTCGAGGCAAAAATCCCCTCCTTTGGGTGAAGTGATCCAGCCGCCCGCCTCGCGGAGAATCAGAACTCCGGCTGCCACGTCCCAAATATTGGTGGAATACGACCAGCCGAGGTCGAATCGTCCGGCGGCCAGGTAGCACAGATTCAACGCCGCAGATCCGGTCCGGCGGATAGCTTGGCAGCGGCAGACCATTTTCAGGAACAGCAGCAGGTCGGGCGAGTCGGGACGTACGTGGGGCGGAAATCCCACTCCAGCCAGCACGTCGTCCAATCGGGCAACCTTGCTGGTGTAGATCGGCCGGCCGTTCAGTTGGGCTCCCTGCCCCGTCGCGGCCGTAAAACATTCGTCGAGCACCGGGTTGTAGACGGTGCCGACGAGCAACTCCCCGTTCTGCTCAAGGGCCAGCGAGACCGCATAATGCGGCACGCCGTGAACGTAGTTGGTAGTGCCGTCCAGCGGATCGACAATCCACCGGAATTCGGCCCGATCAGGCGGAAATTCATCCTGCTTTGATTCTTCGCCAAGCAGGCAATGGTCGGGAAAGGCGGCCAGAACGGTCTGGCGAACCGCTTCCTGGGAAGCCAAGTCGGCCTGGGTAACCAGGTCACCCGGCCCCTTCAGGCTGACCTGGACCCGGCCGGCCCAATCCTCGATGACGCGTCCGCCAATGCGGGCAGCCGCCTCGCAGACCCGCATATACTCGTCAAGCCTATTTGGATGCATGGCAGGGGAAATCGAGGCGCAGATGGAAGTCCAATAGCATAAGGGCCCTCTTCCGCTTTCACAACCGGATTGTTGGCTCGCTCCTTCAAGCCAAACACCTATGTAACCGTTCACGGGGACTGACCCCGTCGCCTCGATGAAACTTCGTTCCGCAAAACAACGTTTTTGGCGACGGTGCCTGTCTCCTTTTTTAGAAGCATGGCCACACCACCCACTTGTATGGCAATTCGCGACTTCACTGGGGATAGCGTCACAATTTTGTCGCGTGCCTATAGACAAGAGTGCGAAAACTGGTATCATCAGGGGCGTTGGCCTCTTCTCTGTTCCGGCCCCGCCGCTTCGCCTAAACGCGATCGGCGGGGTTTTTTCATTGACGAGAAACGAAATGCGTTCCGCGGCGTGGCAGCAAAAAGGAGTCATGGCCGTTCTGCAAGTCGGCGGGCTCACCGCGGAGATGGCCCTTTCACGACCAGGCGACGGTTTGGGGAATGTGGTCGCCACGGGCCATCATCTTGACGCGGTCAGCATTCTGGGCGTCGCCTTCGGGCAAGCGAGCGACTGTCCGATTGTTGAACCGGTCGAGAGCTACATGCGCGGCACCGATCTGGTTGTTGCCTACGAAGAACCAGGCAAGTGGCCGGTGCGCGTTGACGGAGTGTGGCGGGCGACTGCTTCCGCGGCGGACGACGCTTTTCTGGCCGCGATGGACCTGATCGTTTCCGTCCGAACCCATTTGCTCGATGCGCGGCCCGACGTGGCCGTCCAAAGCATCGTTCCATCGGGCGCCGTAATTCGTCTGCCGATCTCCGATAAAACGGCCGCTGAGCCGCTGTCAGTAACGACAACGGGCGCCGCATTGATCGTCCCTGAGGGCGGCGCCGGATGCCTGTTGTTTCGCCTGCCGGGCGCCGATTTAAGCTATGCTGAGATGATTCACCCGGCCGACTTCCAACAGGATGATCTCCGCGGGGCATCGCCGGGCAACGGCACGTTGCGGCTGACCCATCGCTTGTTTTGTACGAGTTTGGAAAAAGGGGTTATCCTTCGCGCCCGCGTGCGGGGCGTGTTCCTCAGGCGGCGCGACGACGCGCGGGTTGCCACCCGCTGTTACGCGGAGTTTGCCGCCGCTGCCCCCCCGTTGAGCACATGAAGTTTAACGGCCGACGGAACGTCGGCCCGAAAGAAACCACACATGACAACCGCTTTCATCACCGAGAACTTCCTGCTCCAGAATGATCGGGCGGTCGAGTTGTACCATCGCTTCGCCCGCGACCTGCCGATCATCGATTACCACTGCCATTTGCCGCCGGCCGACGTCGCCGAAGATCGGCGCTTCGAGAACCTGGCGCAGATTTGGCTTTACGGCGACCATTACAAGTGGCGGGCGATGCGGGCCGCCGGCGTGCCGGAACGCTTTTGCACCGGCGACGCCCCGGACCGCGAGAAGTTCCAGAAGTGGGCCGAAACCGTGCCGCTGACGCTCCGCAACCCGCTCTACCATTGGACCCATCTGGAATTGAACCGCCCGCTGGGCGTCGGCGATCGCCTGCTGGGGCCGGATACGGCCGAAGGCATTTGGCAGGAGTGCAACGCGAAGCTCGCCCGGCCGGAGTTCTCCGCACGCGGCATCATGCGGCAGATGAACGTCGTGCTCGTGTGCACCACCGATGATCCGCTCGATACGCTCGCGCACCATCGGGCGGTCGCGGCGGATCGCTCGTTCCCGATCCGGGTGTTGCCCACGTTTCGGCCCGATAAGGCCATGGCCATCGAATCGCCGCCCGCGCTGAACGCCTGGGTCGATCGGTTGGCCGACGTCAGCCGCATCGACGTCAAGGACGATTTTGACCGCTATCTCGATGCCTTGCGGCAGCGGCACGACTATTTTCACTCGGTCGGCTGCCGGCTTTCCGACCACGGCCTCGACACGTTCTACGGCGACCAGTGCACGCCGTCGGAAGCGGCCGCCGCGTTTCGCCGCATCCGTCGGGGCCAAGAGTTGTCGGCCGAGGAGCGCGTCAAGTTCAAGTCGGCCCTGCTCTACGAACTGGCGGCCATGAATGCCGCCAGCGGTTGGGTCCAGCAGTTCCATTTCGGCGCCTTGAGGAACAACAACACTCGGATGTTTCAGGCGCTCGGGCCCGACACGGGTTATGATTCGATCGACGACTGCCAGGTTGCGCGGCCGATGGGCCGGTTCTTCGACCGCCTGGATCGCGAACAACGGCTGGCCAAGACGATCGTCTACAATCTCAACCCGACGCACAACGAAGTGGTGGCCACGATGCTTGGCAACTTCCAGGACGGCACGATGCCCGGAAAGATGCAATACGGCAGCGCGTGGTGGTTTCTCGACCAGAAGGACGGCATGGAACGGCAGCTCGCCACGCTCTCGAACCAAGGGCTGCTGAGCCGTTTCGTGGGCATGTTGACCGACAGCCGTTCGTTTCTTTCGTACACGCGGCACGAATACTTCCGCCGCATCCTCTGCAACATGCTGGGCGCCGAGATGAAGCAAGGGCTGCTGCCCGATGCGATCGAGTTGATCGGCCCGATGGTCTGCGATATCTGTTACGGCAACGCGGCGGCCTATTTCGGGTTCGAGCTAAACCACTAGACGCGGCATCCTGCCGCGTTATCTCCCACGACACAAGCTGAAGCGGCAGGATGCCGCTTCTACGAAAGCCGTTGGCGCCACTTTGCCGGATCGCGCGCTGTGTGGAAAACGCAGTAGATTGTCACCTCGTCGGCGGCACACTCGTATCTAACGGCCATAGCGGCTCCGAACCCGGCGTTTGAGCTCGTCCCAGGAAACGCCAGAAGCCGGCCTGCTCATCAGGTTGGCCTTGCGCCGCGCCAGTTCTTGCTTTTGCCAGTCGTGGACGGTAACCGCGTTCGGATTGGCCGCCAAATCGTCCCAGAGATCCTCCACCAGTTGAAGTTTCTCCGCGGGACTCAGATCGAAGACGGACACAGATTTTGGGATCATCGCAACTCCTCACGAAGAGGTCACGGGAAGGCCGGTCGTTCAATTAATTCATATTCTCGATTGCTAGGCCGTCTGTCAAGTGTGCTGTACCGGCAGGGGCAACCTTGCCACGGAAGGCGAACCTCACCGGCTGCGGGAGTTCCCATTTCGGCCCGCCACGTCACCAGTTGTTCCCCGGCGCCATATGCAGAATGGTTGTGCCACACGCAGCGCCCGCCCGCGTTACGGACCGCCGGCCCCTTGCGACGCCCCTGCCGCGGAGCTAAACTTCCGCTCAGTCGGCAAAGATCGTACCGCGGCGGTGCCATCGTTTGTCAAGCCACTCGAGCGATAGGGGGATTGGGACATGAACGAACCGCAAGGGAGGAAACCGCCGGACAAAAACCTTATCAGCATGGCGGGCGAGTTCCTGACAGCAGGCCAATTGTTCAAACGCAGATACCTAGTCTCGGTAACGCTCGGCAATGCCAAGGCAATCGACATCCTCGCCCATAATCCGAGTACGGGGCGGAACTTCAACGTCCAAGTCAAGACGTCGCAGGGACAACAGGGAGGCTTCTTCTTCAAGAAAGAAGCCGTCTGCGCGACGCACATTTATGTCTTCGTAATTCTCAACAAGCCAACAGAGCCTGAGCAATACTTCGTCGTAAAGGGTGATACCATTCTGGGCAACATCAACAGATTTTTCGGCCAGAAGGAAAGCGGACTCAGTGGCATCAACTACAAGTCCTTGCATGACTTCAAAGACAATTGGCAATTGTTTGATGAGCCTGACAGACCTTCCTAGTCGCCGGTCAAGGGGGACATTCTCCGCTTCCGCGGCCACGCCTGGAGGCCTTCGCGGACGCACGCTCGAGTTCACGCCCCGTTACCGTACCAGCCGCACGACCACGTACGGCGTTTCTTTGTTCAGATCGGGATAAATCTTGCCGTTGCCACGGTTGTCCATGACCTCGATCAAATACATCAGGGCTTGCGCCACGCTGAGCCCCTCAACTGACGAGCCGACAAAGAAATAAGGTCGTTTCGTTTCCATCGCCTTCGCCATCATGGAAAGCGTACATCGCCGAGTAACCGTTCGGCTCCAACTTTCCTCACAGGCTATGCCGCTTGCGCAACCGCGTCACGAGGGTTACCAGCAGATATGCCGCGCCGGCAATGAGAATGATCACCGGGCCGCTGGGCAGATTCGAAGGATAGCTGATGGCGATTCCCGCCGTGACGAAAACCATGCAAAAGAGGACCGCCACGGCCATCATTTGCCAGAGTTGCCGGGCGAAATGGCCCGCCACCGCCGCCGGCAAGGTCAGCAGGGCGATTACCAGCACGATGCCAACCACGCGGACCAGCAAAACCACGGTCAGCGCCGTCAGACACAGAAGCAACAGGTAGAACGATTTAACCTTCACGCCGCGCAACTCGGCAAACTCCTCGTCGAAACACAAGGCCAACAGCTTCGGATAGAAGCCGAGGCCGAGCACGACGACCACCACGTCCATGGCCGCCACCAACCACACGTCCTGCCTGGAAATCAAGAGGATGTTGCCGAACAGGTAGCTCATCGGGTCCACGTAGCCGGGCGTTTTGGCGAAGAACAGCAGCCCGATGGCCATGCCCACCGCCCAGACCGCGCTGATGACCGTGTCTTCCCGCTGTCGCGCGTAAAGGCTGACAAATCCGATGATCAGCGCCGAGATCACGGCGGCGGCCAGCGCGCCGAGGATCGGACTGCACCAAACCAGGCCGATGGCCACATTCAGATACAAGGCCGCGCCGATGCCGCCCAATACACAGTGAGAGATGGCGGCGGCGATGTAAGTGATCCGTCGCGTCACCACGTAGGAACCTACGATCCCCAGCGACACGCTCGCCATCAGGCCCACCACCAACGCATAGCGCAGGAAGGGTATCGCCGGATCGCTGAGGGCCTGGAAAAATTCAATCATGCGAATGCTCGAAGGGTGCGAACGCGTCGTGCCGAACCATGCGGACCTCGCCACCGTAAAGGTCGCGGATCGCCGCGCCGGTCATCTCACTGGTTCGGTGGATCACTACCCGGCGATTCACGCAAATCACGCTCTCCACCAGGCCGGAAACAAAACCCAGGTCGTGGGAAACCATGAGGATTGTCATCTGCTGGTTCAACTTCCGCAGCAGGTCCAGCAGTCGGGCCTCGACGAGGGAATCGACGTTCGAGGTCGGCTCATCGAGCAGCAGCAGGTCGGGCTTGCAGCATACGCCCGGGCGATCAGCACGCGTTGCCGCTGTCCGCCGGAAAGCGACGCGAACGGCCGCCGCCCAAAATCGGCCATACCGACCTGTTCGAGGGCATCGCGGGCGGCGCGACGGTCGGCGCGGCCGTGCCAACCCATCAGCCCGCCGAGCCCGCCCCGGCCCAGGCGTCCCATCAGCACGATGTCCATCACCGTGACGGGGAACTGCGGGTCGTGCTGCACGTGTTGCGGCATGTAGCCGGCACGCAGCCGCGAGCGATGCGGCGGCTGACCGAATACGCGAACCTCGCCCCGTTGCGGCCTCAACAGGCCCAGAATCAGCTTGACCAACGTCGTCTTTCCGCCGCCGTTGGGTCCGACGACGCACACCGCCGCCCGGCCCTCGAGCGACAAGTTCACATCTTCCAACGCCGGCACGCCGCCGTAGGAAAAAGACACGTTGCAGAGCGAAATCACCGGTTCGTTCGGCATGGTCGTCAACTCAGGTTCGCGGCGGACTTTCCGCCAGCGATGCGTCGATCTTCTTCGCGATGTCCTCGATATTGCCCACAACGTCTTTGGCCAACCCGTTCAGAGGAACTACTTTGGCGCCCAGGGCCTCGGTAACGGCTTGCGCACCCTGGGGTGCGAACTCCGGCTGCACAAAGACGGTCTTCACACCGTCTGAGCGGGCCTGCTCGATGAGGAGCCGAAGCTGCCTGGCCGCCGGCGTTCGCCCGCCCGCCTCGATCGCTTTCTCCTTCAGCCCGAAGGCGTCGGCGAAATAACCAAATCCCGGATGATAGACGTAAAACGCCCGTCCGTGATAGGGCTCCAGCATTTTCCTGGCGTACTGCTCGACCGCATCGAGCCGTTCGACCAGCGCGGCCAGATTTTGCCGATACTCGGGCGCGTGTGCCGCATCAATCTGCTCAAGAGCCGCCTCGATGTCTTGGGCCTGGACTTTCAGCAGGGCGGGCGAAAGCCAGACATGCGGGTCCGGTTCGCCGGCCGCTTCTTCATCGTGGTCGTGGTCATCGCCCGATTCACAACAGGGGGCATCCATCTTTCGTTTCTCGATGCCTCGGGTCGTATCGACTACCACGAGCCGCCGATTGCCGTCCCGGACCTTCTCCAGAAGCACACGCTCGAAAGGCATACCGATCTCAAAAAAAGCGGCCGCCCGGCTCAGCGCGAGAACTTGCTGCGGGGTGGGTTCGAAGGTGTGCGGGTCTTGACCTGGCTGCACCAGCACGTCGACCTTCACGTGCCGGCCGCCGATCTGCTCGACCAAATACGCCACCGGCGGAATGCCGGCGAACACCGGCAGAGATTCACCTGTGGGACGATCCGCCGCCGTTGAACCGCAGCCGGCAAACGAGACCGCAATGGCAAGAGCGAAAGCAGCGGCCGCGCCGCTTGCAAACACCGGTTTGAACCTCACAAGGATCATGCCGTTGCCCCCTTCGTCACATCCGTTTCGCCGCCCGCATCGCACACCAGATGGACCGCATGGCAGTCTTCGCATTCCGCCAGGGCATGATGCTCGGCAAACTCGACCCAGTGCTTTCTCTGGTCGGGCGTGAGGATGCCCGTGCCCTTGCACAGCGGGCACACGCTGTCCAAGGCCGAAAGGATCGCCGCCCGAATGAACTCCGAACGGTTCGGAATGCCGCGCATCGCCTCCAAGAGCGGCTCGTCGGCCTTGAAAGTTATGATCTCGTGCTTGCGTCTTGGATTTGCCATGGGCACACTGGGCCGTTGAGCCGGCAGTGAACTGCGCTGTTGTTTTAATACATCGTATTACCGCCCTGCCGATTCGTCTACCCCCGGGCGGCCAAATGGGCTAAAAATACGCTCGCTTCTTCCGGAGGTGCCTCGAATGCGCCAGGCGGCCGCCAAACTACGGGTTGCTCTAACGAGCCAAATCGTTATTCCCGCCCGACTTGCGTCTACGCGCCTGCCGCGGAAACTGTTGCTGCGGGAAACGGGCAAGTCGCTCATCCAGCACACCTACGAAGCGGCCCGGCTGGCCAGCCGGGCCGCCGGCATCTGTGTCGCGACCGACCACGCCGAGATTTTCAATGAGGTTCGCTCCTTCGGCGGCGAGGTCGAAATGACCGATCCCGCCGCCCCGAGCGGCACCGACCGGGTGGCCGAGGTGGCCCGGCGGATGACCGACGTCGACATTGTTGTCAACGTGCAGGGGGACGAGCCGGAGATCGCCGGCAGTTCGATCGACCTGGCTATTGAACTGCTGGAAGAAAATCCGGCGGCGGTAATGAGCACGCTGGCCACGCCGATCCGCCGCCGCCGGCAGTTGGACGACCCGGCGTGCGTGAAGGTGGTGTTCGACGCGGCTGGTCGGGCGCTCTATTTCAGCCGCAGCGTGATTCCGCATCCGCGTCAGTGGGACGACGCCCTGCTGGCTTCCGACCCGCCCACGTTTTATCAGCACGTGGGGCTCTATGCCTATCGCCGCGATTTCCTGCTGAAGCTTGCAGCGATGCGGCCTTCGCAACTGGAGCGGATCGAGAAGCTGGAGCAGCTTCGCGTCTTGGAAGCCGGCTGCTCGATCCTCGTCGGGGTGGTCGATGAACCCACCTTCGGCATCGACACGCCGGAGGACTATCGGGCGTTCGTGGAGAAGCGGCGTCGGGCCGTATAGCCGGCATGCGTGCATGCCGTGTTTGACGTTGCTCGCGGCAGCGTTCTCAAACTCGCTACGGTTCGTCACACAATTGAATTGCCGTCTGAGCCATCCATTCGCACCTCCACGACGGGGCGTCAATCGTGCGCTCGGAATACTCGATTGCGCCGGCCACGTCTCCGGCTCTTGCCTGGGCCCCGGCAATGAAGCCTTCCAGGCCCTCGATCACAATGTTCTCAACGGGCTTCTTTAGTGCGTTTTTTGCCGCCTCCACACTTTTGGCAGCCCCAACCGAGTCTCCAGCGGCCACTTGAACGTCGGCAATCGCAGCGTAGGCCTTCGCCTTCAAGCCTGAATCCAGCATCATGGCTGCCGATGTCCTTGCAAGCTCGATAAACTCACGTTCGGTGGCCGGGTCCCCTGCCATCCCTTGTGCCCTGGCGATCTCACAGTAGAATTTCTGCGGTACACCAGCCGCCTCAACATTACCACCTTCAGGCCGCTCTGCGGCCGCCTTCGCCGCGTCCAGGTCTTGGCGAGCGCCCGCCCTATCGCCGACCTCCGTTTCCGCTGCAGCGATTTGGCCATAGGACCAAGGCTTCCACGACACGTTCTCCTCCTGCGCTGCGGCGGTTCTAGCCGCCACGATGCTCTCACGAGCCCCCGCGGCATCTCCCGCCTTAGCTTGCGCGGCAGATATCCAGCCATAGGCCGACGCCTGAAAGAACAGGTACTCATTGTCGATTTGTTCTGTCGTCGTCTTGGCTCCGGCTATGTCGCCGGCCTTGGCTTGTGCCTCGGCAATGTGACAATACGCCCACGCTCTATTATGGTCGCATCCGATCTCTTCCGCGGTCACCTTGGCGCCCGCTACGTCTCCAGCCCTCAACTGCATCTTGATGATATCAAGGTAGGCCTCCGAGTCGTCGTCAAACTCGTCTTTGCGCAACTTTGCTGCCGTTGCCGTGGCTCCCGCAACGTCCCCGCATCTCAGTTGCGCCGCGAGACACTCCTGGTATATCTGCGGTGCCCAGCCGCCAGCCTCATCATCGAACTTAGCGGCTGCGGTCTTGGCCGCGTCCAGGCGTTCGCGAGCCCGAAACCACGTCCCCGGTGTTTATTTTCGCCGCGAGAATTTTGCAGTCGGTATATGCTTTATAGCCATCATAGCCGTCCCCCTCGATCTTCGCTGCCGCCTCGCTGGCGGCTTCCAGACTTTTGAGGGCCCCCACATTGTCACCGGCCTTAACCTGCGCCTCCGAAATCAGACAGTAGGCCGATATTTTGTCCGCGGCGAAAAAGTCAATTCCCGTCACCTCACCTGCTTCGTCCGGGATGAGCGACGCATCTGCGATCGCTTTGGCAATGAGCTGGCGGGCTATCGCTCGCTTTGCGGATCGCGATTGATTGGATTCCGTCGGGGCAGTCGCAAGCGCGTAGCCGGTACTCAGCACAACGCCAACCAGGAGAACGCCGACTGCTGTGCGGCCCATTGGAGCCTCCTTTCCAACTCTTGCGACTCGTGTGAGCCCTCTGTACGCCGCCGTCAGCGGACGCGGAAAGGCATGCGAAAACCGCGAACAGTTTCCGCTATTGACCGGTTCTGCTCCTCGAGCGCCCTGCCGGCCCACCAGTTCTTACCACTCCGAAATTTAGCCGGATATTGGGCCATCTGTCAAGCATCGTCGTTGGTTTGACGGAAAAACGGCCTACTTGGCGCCTTCGCCGATGCACCGCCAGCCGTCGGCCGCCGGATTTCCGTTCGTTGTCCGGCGCCCAGCAGCCGCCACTTCCTTCTTTCGCGGGATCGTCTTACAATGGTCTTTTCCCGTTCGCACGACGCGACTTTTGGCACCAGGAAGGCCATTTCATGAGCAAACATATTTTTGTCACCGGCGGGGTGGTCAGCTCGTTGGGCAAAGGACTCACCAGCGCCTCGATCGGCATGTTGTTGGAGCAACGCGGACTTTCCGTCCGCATGCAAAAACTCGATCCGTATATCAACGTCGATCCGGGCACGATGAGCCCCTACCAGCACGGCGAAGTTTACGTGTTGGACGACGGCAGCGAGACCGACCTCGACCTGGGCCACTACGAGCGGTTCACCAACAGTCCGCTGAACCGCCACTCGAACTATACGACGGGCCAGATTTATCTCGCCGTGATTCAGAAGGAGCGGCGCGGCGAGTTCTTGGGTCAGACCGTGCAGGTCATTCCCCACATCACCAACGAAATCAAGACCGCGCTGGCCAAGCCGGACGGCCCGGACGTGGACGTGGTCATTACCGAGATCGGCGGCACCGTGGGCGATATCGAAAGCCAGCCGTTCCTGGAGGCCATCCGCCAGTTTTCGCTCGACGTGGGCAAGGAGAATTGCCTCTACATCCACTTGACGCTGGTGCCCTACCTCAAGGCGGCCGCCGAGCTGAAAACCAAGCCGACGCAACATTCCGTAGGCCAGTTGCGGCAAATCGGCATCCAGCCCGACGTGCTTGTGTGCCGCACCGAGCGTTCGTTGAGCCGCGATGACCGGGCGAAGATCGCCCTGTTCTGCAACGTGCCGATCGAGGCGGTGATCGAGGAGAAAGACAAGGATTTCTCGGTCTACGAGGTGCCCATGAGCCTCGTCGAACATGGCATGGACGAACTGATCGTGCGCAAGTTGGGGTTGAAGGCCGGCCCGCTAAACCTGGACCATTGGCGCGACCTGCTCCACCGGCTCCGCAACCCCGAGCATGAAATCAGCATCGCCGTGGTGGGCAAGTATTCCGAGCATCGCGACGCTTACAAGTCGATCTACGAGGCGCTGGACCACGCCGGCGTCCACAACCGGGCCCAGGTCCGCATCCAGCGCATCCACAGCGAGGCCGTTGAACGCGAAGGGCCGGAAAAGCTGCTGGCCGGCGTGGACGGCATTCTCGTGCCGGGCGGGTTCGGCGAACGAGGCATCGAGGGAAAGGTCGACGCCGTCCGCTTCGCCCGCACCCGCGGCATTCCCTTCTTCGGAATCTGCCTGGGCATGCAATGTGCCGTGGCCGAGTTCGCGCGGAACGTGTTGGGGCTCGAGCGGGCCAATTCGACCGAGTTCGACAAGGATTGCCCGCATCCGGTAATCTGTTTGTTGAACGATCAGAAGACGATTACCGACAAGGGGGGCACGATGCGGCTGGGCGCCCAGCCGACGCGGCTGGCGCCGGAGAGCCGAGCGGCCGCCTGTTACGAAGCGACGGACATCTCGGAGCGGCATCGCCACCGCTACGAGTTCAACAACGTCTATCGCCAGCAGTTCGCCGCCGGCGGGATGCAAGTGGTGGGCACAAGCCCGGACGGCAGCCTGGTCGAAGTGGTCGAGCTCAGCGATCATCCGTGGTTCGTCGGCGTGCAATATCATCCCGAGTTCAAGTCGCAGCCGACGCGGCCGCATCCGCTGTTTGCCGGTTTCGTCGCCGCGGCCCTCCAGCGTCACCAGGCCCGCAGCGAGCAAAGCGTCGCGGGGATGTCCAGCGTCTCGTAGCAACGCAGGTTATGCTCTACCCGATATCCTCAAACAGCGCCTCGACGAAGGGGCCCGACTCGAACAGGGCCAGGTCTTCGGCCTTCTCGCCCACACCGATGTATTTGACCGGCAGGCCGACTTGTTTGCGAATGGCCACGACCACGCCCCCTTTCGCCGTGCCGTCGAGCTTGGCCAACACCAAACCCGTGCAATGAACGGACTCGGTGAAATGATGGGCCTGGCTGATGCCGTTCTGGCCGGTCGTGGCGTCGAGAACCAGCAGGACTTCGTGCGGCGCGTCGGAAATCTGCTTGCCTAGCACGCGATGAATCTTGCCCAGTTGTTGCATCAAGGTCTGCTGGGTTTGCAGGCGGCCGGCCGTGTCGACGATACACACGTCGGCGCCGATTTCGACGGCCCGGGCGAGCGTGCGATGGGCCACGCTGGCCGGGTCGCTGCCCGAGGGGCCGGTAACAATTTCCGCTCCCAGCCGCTTCGCCCAGATCGTGAGTTGCTCGACGGCCGCGGCCCGAAAGGTGTCGGCGGCGCCGAGAATCACCCGCTTGCCGTCGTCCTGAAACATCTTTGTCAGCTTGGCAATCGAGGTGGTCTTGCCGCAGCCGTTCACCCCGGCCACCATGATGACCGTCGGGCCGCTGGCGGCAAACCGGATCGGCTCGGCCGGCTGGGCCAAAAGCACGTTGAGCTTCTCCTTGATCTGCTGGATGGCTTCGCGCATCTCGATGACCCGGGCGTGGTAGGCGGCACAGATCTCGTCGGCGATCTCCTGCGACGCTTCGACGCCCATGTCGGTCTTGATCAACATTTCGAACAAGTCGTTGTGGAACGAATCATCGACCAACCGCCCCTCGGCCTTGAACAGGTCGCGGATGTCGGTATTGAGCAGTTGCTTGGTCTTGGTAAGACCTTGTTTGAGTTTCTCGAAGACGCCCATAGGAGGGTTCAGGATTTGTTTTGTTTCAACGGGTGTGGCACAGAACTGGCGCTAGTGCCGTTTCAATTGGCGGCACCGGAAGGGCGGGCGGCCAATCGGGTCAACGATTGCCGCGCAGGCGTTATTCTGCTCTCTTCCAATCGAATGGGCAACCGGAAATCGGACAACGAGTCGGCTGCAGCCCCAACGCAGGACGGCCGTTTCACGCGACTGTTGGACAGTCAATTGTGCCCCCCTTACGGGCGTGGCAGACTTTGGCAGCCTTTGGCAGCTTTTGGGAGCCTTTCGGTTGAAATTTCAAGGCCCTCTGCGAATTGAGATCGTCCGAAGCTGTTGCAGAGTTGCGAGTTGCGCCAAAAGGTGAACCGGGCCGGCGGAGATTCGGGTGTCGAAACAGCGACAAATTCCAACCGAATTTGTCGGGTTGGGACACAAACGTGTCGGATTTCGGCACAACTCTGCCAAATTCGGGTTCTAAGCTGCTGACAGGGAATGAGACGGAATGAGAGGAAATGAGAGGAAACTTTTTGTAGTAAGAGAAAATGAGGCAAAATGAGAGCCATTGGCAGACGTGTCGAGTGTGGAAGGCATGGTCGGCGGCTTCGCCTGGAGGCCGTGAATTTTTGTAGGGTGTGCAAGGCACCAGACGCCATCGTCGATGGTGCGTTTCACGCACCCTACGGGTCTTTGCGTCGCAGGGTATCTCCGCTCGGCCGTTAGCCAATGGCTATCACGGGGACGCCTCGTTTTCGGCCGGTCTTCAGCCCGAAAAGGCGTCTGTCCCCTGGCCCTTGCGGGCCGCAGGGATTGGGGATTAGGGATTAGGTAACGGCCAGGCCGTGGCCCTGCCCGCTGGCTCCTCTATATGTTGTTTACGGTTATTTTTCGCTGCGGACTTTATGGGGCGGGCCGTTTACGTTCGACGCTGGCAGCAGTGGGTGCGGAGCGGGCTGAATGGCTATGACCCGGAGTTGGCGGTCGTCAAGCCGTCACCCTGCGCCGCCGCAGATAAACGAACCCAAGACCCAGTAGTGCCGAGCCCAAGAGCGTGAGGGTGGTGGGTTCGGGGGTTGGGGTAATGACAATGGACGACGGATAAATCAACCCGGAGACCAGGTCGGCGTTGACCGTTGCCCCCGACGTGGTGTATTCGCCAATCGTGCCGCTGGAGGAAGAATTCGTGACGAACAGGTTCGATCCGGACACGGCAATGCCCATCGGATTACTCAACCCGGAGACCAGGAAAGCGTTGACCGTTGCCCCCGACGTCGTGTATTCGCCAATCGCGCCGCCCATGTTTGCAACGAACAGGTTCGATCCGGACACGGCAATGCCATACGGCTCACTCAACCCGGAGACCAGGGCGGGGTTGACCGTTGCCCCCGACGTCGTGTATTCGCCAATCGTGCCGCTTAGGTAATTCGTGACGAACAGGTCCGATCCGGACACGGCAATGCCCCTCGGAACAATCAACCCGGAGACCAGGGCCGCGTTGACCGTTGCCCCCGACGTGGCGTATTCGCCAATCGTGCCGTTCAAGTTATTCGCGACGAACAGGTTCGATCCGGACACGGCAATGCCCCACGGAAAACTCAACCCGGAGACGAGGGCGGCGTTGACCGTTGCCCCCGACATGGTGTATTCGCCAATCGTGTTGCCGCTGCAGTTTGCAACGAACAGGTTCGATCCAGACACGGCAATGCCAGTCGGATTACTCAACCCGGAGACCAGGGCGGCGTTGACCGTTGCCCCCGACGTCGTGTATTCGCCAATCGTGCCGCTGTCGTCGTTTGTGACGTAGATATAATCCCCGCGCACGGTCGCTGGGCCGAGCACCAGTGCCACTGCCACCAGGGGCGCGACTGCGATAACCATCCGGAAAGACGCACGTTGCGGGGAAGTGGCGACAGCCAGTGCGGAACGCTCAGGAAATAGATGGGTGGTCATGAGGTTATTCCTTCCGTAGCGGGGGGTGGGACAACAACCGATTTCAACCCGAATTTAGAGGAAAACTACAACGGTGTCCACAATTTTGCAAAAATTGTTCAAGCAGTGCCCCTGGTCCCAAATGTCTGCTGGTGTGCCCACCGCCGTGTCCTGGCAGCCGATCGGTTTTGCCGCCCGAGTATACTGTGTGCCGAGTATCGCACGCCGGGGTGAATGATGAGTGATGAAGGCCACGCGCCTCGCAGCGAAGGATGAAGGATGGACGATGAAGGCGGAAGGCCCTCACCCTGCCCTCTCGCGACCAACCTTCGGTCGGTGCCCAGAGGGGACGCGGTTTGCCGATACGGTCTGAGGCGGGCGTGGTTTGAAACCTCGCTGGCCGCTCCCCTGCGGGTCGCGGCTCAACGCGCCGCACGACCGGACGGGTGCCGAATTCGCCGGTTTTCGCGGCGAGCAAGCTCGCCGGCTAAACGAACACTTGGTAATCATCAATAAACGCGCCGCACTTCGCTGGCCGCTCCGCTGCGGGTCGCGGCTCAACGCGCCTCTTCTTTCGTTTCTCCTTTCGCGTCCGTTTCGTGCATGATCTTGTCGAGGATTCCATTGACGAATTGGGCCGACTGGGCCGAGCCGAACCGCTTGGCCAACTCGACGGCCTCGTCGATGGCGGCATGTGGCGGCGTGTCGCAATGCAGCAGTTCGTAGGCGCCCAGCCGCAACACGTTGCGATCCGTGCTCGCCATGCGTTTCAGGCTCCAATTTGCGGCGTACCGTTCGATCGCGGCATCCAGAGCGTCTCGATGCTGCCGCACGCCGGCGACCAGCCCCCGGGCGAACTCCCTCAGGTCGTTGCCGTGCAACCGGCTCTGGATCAACTGGTCGCCGATGGCCGGGTTGTTGCGCGGGTTGAGGTCGTCCTGGTACAACACCTGGAAAGCGATCTGCCGGGCTCGACTGCGACGGGTCATGCGGGAGGAGGGATCAAGGGTCGGGAAAAGGAGATTGTCAATTGATGCGCCATTATACACGACCATCCGCCCTCTGACCCCTGGCCCCTGACCCCTGATGTCTTCCGCGTCACGCGGCTTTCGGCTCTCGCCGCGTCTGTTGCGGGGGGGCCTTCCAACGCCGGTGCAGCCACCAATATTGGCCGGGCGTTTGTCGGATGAGTTCCTCCAGCCGGCTGGAGTACCATTGGGTCAGCTCGCGGACGCCGGCCAGCGAATTGCCGGCCGCGTGCGGATCGAGCATCACGTAGTTGCGGAGCTCGAACCGCATGGGGCGATCGAGCCGCCGCGAGGCGCAGACCGATACCCGGCCGTTGTTGTCCAAGGCGAGCAGGGCGATCGCCTTGTGGGCCGAGGCCGGCCGCCCGAAGAACTCGATCCAGCAGCCTTTCGGCCCGGCATACTGATCGGCCAGGAAGGTCATCGCGCCGCCGCGGGCCAGGACGTCGATAATCCGGTCGTAGCCGCCGTTTTTGGGAATGATGTGCTGGCCGGTGCTGCCCCGAAAGCGGTTCAGGAACCGATCGAGGTACCGGTTATCGAGCGTGCGCGCGATCGTGAAGGTCGGAAAGCCCAACACGCCCAACACATATCCGCCCACCTCGAAATTGCCCAAGTGGGCGGTCACGATCAGCGTCGGGCGATCGTCCAAGAGCGCGCGGACCAACTCCGCCTCGTTGGTGAGCGTGACGAACTCGCGCCAATTGGTTTCGTGGATCTTCCGCGGCGTGTGGGCCACCTCGATCACCAGCACGAACAAGTGCTCCCACATCTGCCGGGCCAGCCGCAGCCGCGCGGCCGCCGACAATTCGGGAAACGCATGGGCCAGATTATCATCGACCACCGCGCCGCGGACATGAAGCAGGTCGCAAAACAACCACGCCAGTCCGCGGGCGATCCGTTGGCCCGTCTCCATCGGCATCGCCTGCGCGACGCAGATCAGGATACGTATTACCACGTAGACCGAAAAATCGACAATCTGCCGTCGCACGGGAGATTACCCTTCTCGACGAATCGAGGAATCGTCGCGTTGAGGGCCGAAAAACATCGTGTTCCAGGACCGCGTATTGTCGCAAAATGGGCCGTCTAGGGGAAGAGCGATTCGTCCAACGGATCGCGCCCCGACGACCCGGCATAAACGCCTTGGCGTTACCCACATTTTCTGTCCCCGGGACAGGTGACAATAGCCCGGCAACTCGTTGCTGGGTCGCCGGGATCCCCGAATATCCCAAACAAGTCCCGTGGGGACGCCAGCCAAACGGGCGTGACAGCGAGCGGATCAATCCTGTTTCGGCCTCAATCGCACCCGAAAACACCAGCCGTCAACCTGACAGAAAACCACATTCGGCTCGACCTCGTAGATGCTTGAGTAACTGGTACCGATTTGTCGGCCGACGATCGTCTCTTGCCAGGTGGTTCCGGCTCCGTCTTCGTTGATCGCAAATTTGAGCAGACCTTCGGCGGGATATTTCCAACGTTCCTGATCCGAACTCGGACCGGCCTGCGACCAGCCTTCGGGGAACCGTTTTCCGTAGGAGAGCAGGATGCGCCCGTCGCGCAGCCGGAGCAGGCACGGGCAGCAGCCGCGTTCGAGGCCCGTATACACCGGCGTGGTCCACGTCTTGCCCTGGTCGGAACTCCACGAACTGTAGAGCGGATAATAGTGGCCCGTGCGCATAATGCAAAAGAGCCGACCGTCATCAAGTTGCATGAAGTCCGGCTCGACGAAGCCTTCGCCCACCGGATCGTCGGCCCGCGGATAGGCCACCGTCGAGAGATATTTCCACGTGTGCCCTTCGTCGGTCGAAGAGACGACGATGGTTCTCTGCTTGAACGGCGTCTCGATTTTGCTCTGGTGGTCGGCCGTTTTGAAGGTGTCGCTTTCCATGCTTCCTTCCAAGGTTGCCAGCCACGTGCCATCCGCCAGTTGCAGGATGGTGCGGAAGACAGAGAGGCCGGCAGGCCATCCCTTCGGGCCCTGGTCGGGCGTGGGTCCGCCCGGTATGTCGAACGTGGCCGTTTCCTCGGCAATCGTCTTCAGATCATCGCGCGAACGCCAGGCCTTCACGTGATAGACGCCGGGCGAGACGAACGACACCTTGCCATCCAGCGCGAAGAACAGCCCCGGCCGGACAAACATGGCACGCTCGGGCTTCTCCAGGATTTTTGTGAGGTCCGGGCCGGTGTCTTCGACGATTGTCAGGCCGCCGTCGCTGGTCTTCTTGCGGTGGGGAAGATAGATCGTCCCGTCAACCGCCCGAAACGATCGCCACCATTTCAGGTCGCCCTCGTTTAGGTTGGCCTCGTCGATGACGCGCCGGGGTTCGACCTCTTGCACGAATCCGGTGTAGTTCTTCATCGGCTTCGGTTCGTCCCCCGCCCGGCAGAAGCCGGCCAGCCCGATGATGCCCGCAACGGCCGTCGAGAGGATCGCCAGTCGCAAGATGGTCATAAACTCCTCCGGTGTGGTGAAAAGAAAAGTGTCGGAACGTGCGCGAAACACACCTTTATGATCTTGCCACGCCGCTCTTTCTGGCCTTCAACACCGGGTCGGACGGCAACGGAAGTTTGACGGGCCGGCCGGTTTCGGCCGACTTGTAGATTGCCAGGATGATTTCTACCGAGCGGCGGCCCTCGGGCCCGTCGATCGACGGCTTGCCCCCCTTCTTGATCGCGTTGACCACGTCCTGAAATTGCCGAGCGTGGCCGTGATAGCCGATCGCCTTCGGATCGGCCGCGCCGCCGCCGGTGCTTTTCTTCTCGGACATCTTCTGGTGAATGGCCGCGTCGCGCTTGGTGGGCCTCTCGAAGTCCCACTTGATGATGTCCTCCTCCTCCATGATGGCCGTGCCGGCGCTGCCGTGGATTTCGATTCGCTTCAGATAGCCCGGATAAACGGCCGTGCTCGCCTCGATCACGCCCATCGCCCCGTTGGCGAAGGCGACCGTGGCGATGGCCACGTCCTCGACGGCGATGCGCTCGTGGGCCAGCAGTCCCGTGCGGGCCTGAACTTCCACGACCGGGCCCATCAACCAGGTCAACAGGTTGACGCTGTGGATGGCCTGGTTCATCAGGGCCCCGCCGCCATCGAGTTCCCACGTGCCGCGCCATGCGCCGCTATCGTAATACGCCTGGGTGCGATACCACTTGACAATGGCGTCGCCGATGGTCAACCGGCCGAAGCGGCCCTGCTCGATCGCCCGTTTGATTTCATTGCTCGGTTCGTGGAACCGCGAGGGGAAGATGGTCGAGCACAAGACGCCCGCCTTGTCGCAAGCCTGGATGATCTGGTCGCAACGGCGAAGCGTGATCTCCAGCGGCTTCTCAACGATCACGTGCTTGCCAGCCCGCGCGGCGGCCAAGGCGGGCTCCAAATGGGCCCCGCTGGGCGTGCCGATGGTGACCACGTTGACGGCCGGATCGGCCAGCATGGCTTTCAGGTCGTGGTAAGGCTTGCAGCCGGTGGCCTCGGCCAGCTTGTCGGCGGCCGCCGGAATCGTGTCGTAACAGGCCACGAGCTTCGCCCCGCGAATGTCGCCAATCGCCCGGGCGTGGAAATGGGCAATCATACCGCAGCCGACAATACCGAAACCGATCGCCATGAGATGATCCTCCGAAAGTTATCAGCCCCGCGGGATATGGGGTGATTATAGAAGGCAGACGGAATAGTGGATAGTGGGTGGAGGATTGTAAAGCCGCGACCCGTGGTCGCGCCGCACCGTTGGAGTGGCAGTTCAACTGCCGCCCCAACACTTCTAGCCGCCCCACCGCGCCAGTATTACGCTCGTGGCGTTCAGGGCGGCGTGAACCACCAGCGACGGCGTGATGCGGTGCGTGCGGTAGTAGAGCATTCCCAGCACGAGGGCGAGGAAGAACAAAGTCAGCGGATCGGGGGCGATGTCCTCCGGCAGCGAACGCTTCAGCACAAACTGAGCAACAAAGATCGGCACGGAAATCGCCACGAACGTTGCCAACCCTAGTCCGACGTCGGCCAGCAGTTTTCGCGGCGACCAGCCCAGATCGGCCGCGGTGGCCCCGACGCGCCAATGCACCAGGCTGACGGCCAGCAGGATCGTCAGCAAGCCGGCGACGACATTTCCGGCAAGCATCAACTGGGTGGCGCGAAGGCCAGGCTGTGGCCCGGTGACGCGGAAGTGCATGGCGCCGAAGAGGATCGACGTCAACACGATCGGCCCGACGGCGCGGGACGAGCCGGCGAAGCGGGGGCATCCACCGCCGCCGCCGCCAGCGGCGCTCCAAGGCCTCGAGCCAGCCTTGAAGCATGACCCGAAACAGCAATTCCTCAACCAGCGGCGCGACGATCACCGCGGCCACCACGCACAACAGGAAAACTCCCGCGCTGCCCTCTCGAATGAGCTTCTCCAGGGGATGGGCGACGCTGGCCTGTTCGGGGCTGTACGCTGCGGAAGGTCGAATGGCTTCCGGCCCGAGGATTTTGCCCACCAGATCGGCCACCGCGGATGGGGCCGCCACATAGAACATTACCACCAGGAGCAAGTCGAAACCGCCCCAGGGCACGGGCCGCCGCGCCTGATAGGGCACCACCGGCCGCCGCTGCGACCAGCGCACGGCCATCGACACCCAAACAGCCAGACAGGCAAAGACAACCACCAGCGCCGCCAGCAGCAGAAGGTTCGCAACGAGCGGTTCGGCAGTAGAAGACATGGGAAGGGATTGGGGATTAGATCAGGGATGAATTCTGTTTAGCCGCGACGCCGAAGGCGAGCGATTCTTCCATCCCACGCCCCTCGTCCATACCCTATTCTCGCAGCAGCCGCACCGCCGCGCGGATGTAGACCAGGCCGGAATAGACCGTCAGGATCAAGGCCGACCAGATCGACACGATCATCAGCCACCAACACCAGGCTGCGGAGTCCCTCGCTTGTTGCGTTTCGTACGACAGATAAAACAAGCACACGCCCGCCGCCACGCACTGCAACACCATCTTCAACTTGCCCGACATCTTAGCGGAGAAATCCGAGCCCCGGTCTTCGATGAAGCTCCGCAAGGCGGTCACCAGCAACTCGCGGCCGACGATCACCACGACCATCCACGGCCGCAGGCCCCACGGCACTTGCGACATGATCGGCACGCTCATGATGAAAATAAACGTGCCGCAGACTATCACCTTGTCGGCGAACGGGTCGAGGATGCGGCCGAGCGTGGTGATTTGGCTGTATTTTCGGGCGTAGTAACCATCGAGCCAATCGGTGCCGGCCGCAACGATGAACAGCCACATGCTCGTCAGGTAAAACTCCGACGCGATGAAGAAGAACGTGACCACCGCCAGCATCAACCGCAAGAAAGTCAGTTGATTGGGCAAATTGAACAGTGCCGCACGAACGCGTTGTGCCGGCTCGGCGTCGGTGCTCATCTTCGTGGCGATCTCCTGGGCAGGATTGGGGATTCAGGATTCGGCGTTCAGGACTCGAAGTTCACTCGTTGCCAGTTGATCGGCGCCTTCCCCGGCGACCTGAACCCCAACCCTGAACCCTACCCTGCGACTGCTATTAAATCATAACCTCGGGTGGCGACAATCTCGCACGCCACGATCTGGCCTGGAGTCAGATTCGTACCGGTCACGTAAACTTGGCCGTCAACCTCGGGCGCGTCGGCATACGTGCGGCCGACAAACGCGGTCGACACGCCCTCCACGCCGCGATCGATCATCACATCGAGGCTTTTCCCCACTTGCGAGGCATTCCACTCGAACGCGATCTCCTGCTGGGCGGCCATGAGCCGATCACGACGGGCCTGTTTTACCTCATCCGGCACCTGACCGTCAAGCTCCGCGGCAGGGGTACCCGGCTCGTTCGAGAACGCGAACACGCCCAGCCGCTCGAATCGTCGCCGGCGGACGAAATCGAGTAATTCTTCGAACTCCGCCTCTGTTTCGCCCGGAAAACCGGTCATCAGTGTGGTTCGCAGCGCCAACGAGTCAATCCGTTGACGGAGCCGGTCGAGCAACTGCTCGGTCTGTTGGCGGTTCACCCGCCGCCGCATCCGCTCGAGCATGCCGTCGCTGATATGCTGAAGCGGCAGGTCAAGATAGGGCAGAATCTTCGAGCCGCCCGCCACCGCGTCGATCAACTCGTCGGTGATGTGCATGGGATAGAGATACATCAGGCGAATCCACGAGAGGCCTGTCACCTGGTCCAACCGCCGCAGGAGTTCTGCCAGCCGCGGCTGACCGTAAATATCGAGCCCGTAGAAGGTTGTGTCTTGCGCCACGAGCACCAACTCGCGTACGCCGTCGGCGGCCAGCCGTTGGGCCTCGGCCACGACCTGCTCGATGGGCTTGCTGGCGTACGGACCGCGGATCTGCGGAATGGAGCAGAAAGCACACAAGCGGTTACAGCCTTCGGCGATTTTCAGGTAGGCCAAGTGCCGCAGCGTTATCCGCCAACGGTCAGTGTCGGGCAACGGGCAACTGGGGGCCGGCCGAAACAACGCCCGCTGCTGCCTCGGACCACGATCGAGGTCGCGGATGGCCACGGCGATCTCGTCGCGGGCGAAGACTCCGATCAACTGATCGATCTCCGGGTATTTTTCCAGGAGCTGGTCCTTGTCGCGTTCGGCGAGGCAACCGGCGACGATCACTTTGCCCAGCCGGCCACGCTTCTTCAGCCGCAGCATCTCCTCGATGGCGTGGTACGATTCGGCTCGGGCGTCGCCGACGAATCCGCACGTGTTGATCAGCACGAGTTCCGCGCCCCTCGGCTCGGCAACCATCCGATAGCCGTCCAAGTGCAGCAGCCCGGCCATGCGTTCACTGTCGACGAGGTTTTTCGGACACCCCAGGCTGATCAGGGCGAAGGTGCGGGGAGAAGGTTTTCGGGAGCACACGGGGGGAAGGATTCAGGGGTCCGAGATCAGGGATCAGTGGTCAAGAATCGCAGGCGGGGGCAAGCAATAGCCGCTGGCGGAAGCTGGCGGTTCAGTGGCGACCACGCCTCTTTGTCTTGCGTCATCTCCATCTTATCCCATCTCGTTTCTGCGAGTAAGTAGCACGATTCACCCCCTTTGCCAAATCAGCGCCATTCTATGTACTGTGTATCGGTACATGCCTTGATTTTGGAGTGATCGGAACCCGCGGTTCGAGCGGCGGCAATGGGCGATCGCTCACGAAATCGGCCGGCGCGTGGCCACCCGAGTCGGCCTCGCAACTTTGTCAGGAATTAGTTTCCACTAGCATAGACATAGCCCACGCCCCCACAAGTGGTGCTTGTTGTTCTTGGCCTGCTGCTTCATACTACGAGATTCTCGCAATCCACATCTTGGACGAAAACAAATAGGAGTAACGATCGTGCCGGAGCATTCCGTGGTGGCGCCGAAACTTGACGCTGTCTTCTGTCCGCAATCGGTGGCTGTTGTCGGGGCTTCGACCCGGCCCGGCACCGTGGGCAACGATATCATGCGCAACTTGCTGTTCGCGGAGTTCAATGGTTCGGTGTATCCGATCAATCCGAAGGCCAAATCGGTTCTGGGCGTGCACGCCTACGGCGCCCTAAGCGACGTTCCCGGGCCGGTTGACCTGGCCGTATTGATCGTTCCCTCCGCTGCGGTTCTCGGCATCATCGACGAGGTGGTTGCCAAGGGCGTCAAGGCGATCGTGGTGATTTCGGCCGGCTTCAAGGAGGTTGGGGCGGAGGGGGCCGCCCTGGAGATCAAGCTCCGCGAAAAGGTTCGCGCGGCGGGTATCCCGCTGATCGGGCCGAACTGCCTCGGCGTGATCAACACCGATCCTACGGTGAAAATGAACGCCACCTTCGGCCGCAAGATGCCCGCGCCGGGCAATCTGGCCTTCATCTCCCAGAGCGGCGCGCTTTGCACCTCGGTGCTCGACTACGCCGAAGAGCTGCAAATGGGGTTCAGCAAGTTCATCAGTTTCGGCAATAAGGCCGACGTGAACGAGATCGACCTGCTGGACTATCTCGCCAAGGACAAGATGACATCGGTCATCGCCATGTACTTGGAAGACGTGACCAACGGGCGGCGATTCATCGAGACGGTGCGGGACATTTTCTGGAACACGCACAAGCCCATGCTGTGCCTGAAGTCGGGCCGCTCGCCCGAGGGCGCGAAGGCCGTCAGCAGCCACACGGGCTCGCTGGCCGGGTCCGATTCGGTGTACGACGCCTTGCTGCTGCAAAGCGGCGTGCAGCGGGTTGACACGATCGCCGAGCTTTTCGATTACGCGGCCCTGTATACCACGCAACCCCTGCCCCACGGCAATCGCGTGGCCATCATCACCAATGCGGGCGGGCCGGGCATCATGGCCACCGACGCCGCCATGCGCCACGGCTTGAAGCTGGCCGAGTTGAGCGAAGCGACCAGGCAGAAGCTCAAGCCGTCCCTTCCTCCCACCGCCTCGCTGCACAACCCGATCGACGTGATCGGCGACGCCCGGGCCGATCGTTACCAGGCCGCGGTTCGCACCGTGCTGGAAGACGAGAACGTTGACATGGGCATCGTGATCCTCACGCCCCAATCGATGACCGACATCGAGGAGACCGCGGCCGTGGTGCCGCGGGCCCTCGACGGCATCGACAAGCCGGTCGTCTGCTCGTTCATGGGCGCCAAGGACGTGGCGCCGGGCGTGAATATCCTTCGCAGCGCGGGCGTGCCGAACTATCCCTTCCCCGAGGACGGCGTGAAGAGCCTGGCCGCCGCCAGCCGGCTGGTCGCCTCGCAGGAAATCCCCCGCCGCAAGTTGCCGGTGTTCGACGATCTTGACGTGGACGGCGCCCAGAGGATCATCGCCGATTTGCTGGACGCTCAGAAGGAACGCTACCTGACGCAGGCCGACTGCCGGCCGCTGCTGGCGTGCTACCAGTTGCCGTTGCTGAAAAGCGGCGTGGCCAAGGATGCCGACGGCGTGGCGAGGGTCGCCGAATCGATCGGCCGTCCGGTGGTGATGAAGGTGATGTCGGCCGACGTGGTTCACAAATATGACGCGGGCGGCGTGATCCTCAACGTGCAGGGCGGCGAAGAAGCTCGCGCGGCCTACAAGAAAATCCTCACCAACGTCGAGCGCGCCATTCCCGGCGCGAAGATCGAGGGCATCCTCGTCGAAGAGATGGCGCGGAGGGGCGTGGAAGTGATCCTCGGCGCCAGTCGCGATCCCAGGTTCGGACCGTTGATCATGTTCGGGCTGGGCGGCACCCTGGTCGAGGTGCTCAAGGACGTTTCCTTCCGCTTGGCGCCGATGTGGCACATCTCGGCGGAACGGATGGTCCAGCAAATCCGCTCGTTCGCGGTGCTTAACGGTTTCCGCGGCAACCCGCCGTCGGACATCGACGCCATCGTCAACACGCTGCTGCGGCTTTCGACGATGGTCTGCAACCACCCCGAAATCTCCGAATGCGACATCAATCCGTTGATCGTCCACGCCAAAGGCGATGGGTGTTCGGTGGCCGATAGCCGCATCATGTTGCGGCGGGTGTAGACGGGCCTTGTTCCCACGCTCTGCGCGGGAACAAGCTCCGCGTGCCGCTGGGCGTCTGCTCTTGTGGAAACCGCCGGCTCCCGACATACTATTGGGCTCTGCATCGCTGCCGGAACGACGGCTCGTGAAACGAGCCCGCCAACCCGGTAGAAAAGGCCGGAACTGTTCCATCATTAACATCGGAGCCGATTGACGCTCGCAAACGATGATTGCTCATGCTGAGTGTCACTTCCCAAGAATCTGAAACGGCACACGGGCGGCAAGATGCCGTGACGCCGTCGGCAATCGTAATCGTAGTGGCCGGCGCGGCAGCCGCATGGTTCGCGGCCGGCTCGACGGGCATGCTTGGCCATCCCCTGCAGCACGCACTCACGTGGCTCGCACTGGCGGTGGCCATCGTCGCCGCTTGGCCGAAGAAACACTCTTTTGCAACCTGGGCAATTCTGGCGGTCGGCGCGATCTTGGCTCTCTTTTCCGGCGCATCGCGCCTGCCAACCGTCAACGTGTTGGCCGTGGCCATCATGCTGGCTGCAATTGCCCAGGCCGCTGGCGGACTCTCTGGCCGCGTGGCCTTAATTATGGCGCTGGCAGCCATGTTGCTCGCGCTGTTTCGTTTCGCCTGCGACTGCATTCCCACAGTATGGCTCGCTGCCGACGCCAAGGGATGGTTGCTCGGACGAATCGCCGGCTGGTTGACGGGCAGTCGATTGGAAGTGGGTGCAACCTTCGGCGGACTCGATCTGCTGGTTCTAATGACGGCAATTTACGTAGGCTGGCTAGTCTGTACGGCCCCGCCGCGACGCGGCCGCGCCATTTGGGCCGCCCTCGCAATTCTGATCGGCCACTGCGTCTATCTGGCAGTCCTCGCGCATGCAGAAGACCTGCTGGCAGCGCTTCCCGCACGGGTTGTGCCGCCGGAATCCGACATCGACCACGTCGGCATCTGGACGTGGAGCAACGGGCTGCGGACGTTGGTGCCCTGGAATCTGCCGCTTTTGGCCCTGGCCATCAACGGCGCGATCCTCGCCTGCATGTTTCGTTTCGCGCCGTGGATTCCGGTCGTTGAGATCGACCCCGAGAAGCTGAAGAAGCTGAAGGAGAAGGAAGAGAAGATCGAGATACCGGGCTCGGTTCTGGCGACCGACTTGCTCTTCGGTTTCGGCCCGCCGCTGCTGGCCGTGGCGGTGACCGTAACGGCCGCGCTCGGCTTGAACCGGTCGGACCTCCAGGGCAAGACCGTTCTGGCCTACGAGAAGGGCTATTTGAATTGGATCAAGCCCGAATACGACTCGCCGCTCGACGGCACCTATGGAATGCTGCCGGCGTTTGTGGAAAGCCTGGGCGGAAAGTTCGCCAAGTCGGCGACGCTTTCGAAAGAGGAGCTCGATTCGGCCGCTGTGCTGCTGTTGTTGCATCCCGACAAGCCGTGGCCGAAGGACACGCTCGAGCGCGTGTGGGACTATGTTCGCGGCGGCGGCTCCTTGCTCCTGGTGGCCGATCCGCAGTTCAACGAGGGCGACTCGCGCAGCACGTTCAACGATGTCTTGCAGCCGACGGCAATGCAGGTCCGTTTCGATACGGCGGTGATGCGGGCGGGCGATTGGGAGCAATCGTACGAAGTGCTCGCCCATCCGGCCAGCGCCGGCATCGACGACTTGCGCAATCGCTTCGGCATCCAATTGGGATCGTCGATTCGCACGTGCTGGCCGGCCCGGCCGATTCTCGTCGGGCGCTGGGGCTGGAGCGATCCGGGCAACGACGCGGCCAACACAGGCGTGTTCAACGTACAACGCCGGCGAGCAACTCGGCGATCTGGTGCTGGCCGCCGAGCAATCGCTGGGCCAAGGGCGGATCGTAGTGTTGGCCGACAGTTCCCCCTTGCACAACGAGGTATTGGCCGATTCCTACCCATTTGTCGGGCGGTTGTTCGGCTATCTGGCCGGCCGGCTGGCGAGTCCGCAAGACCTCTGGCGGCAGTTGTTGGGCCTGGTGATTTTGCTGGCCCTGGGTGCGCTGTTGGCGTTGCGGCCGGCGGCGTGGCAGATCATGCTCACTTCGACGGTGCTGGCCGTTTCGTTGGTTTGTTGCACCGCGGCGGGGCACTGGTCGGGCCGGGTGCTGCCGGACGGCCGCCTGCACAAATCGCAGGGCTTCAATAACGTCGCCTATATCGATGTCTCACATTTGGAACCCGACGGCATTGACCTTGAGGCGAAACAGGGCGCGGCCGAGTTCTTGCGGACGTTAATGCGGCAGGGTTATCTGCCGTTGTTGGCCCCCGACTTGAGTGAAGAGCGATTGGAGCGTGCCGGACTGCTGGTTTCGAGCGCCGGCCCGCGAGTTCTCCCCGGCCGAGTTCGCCGCGATCAAGAGTTTCGTGGCCGGCGGCGGGACGTTCGTCTGCATGGTGGGCGCGGAAGATGCCCGAGCGAGCGCGCCGCTCTTGGCCGAGTTTGATTTCCGCGTTCCGCCTTCGCCCGTTCCGCCAGGTCACAGCAGCCGCGAGCCCGAGCCCTTCGGCGCCAAGCTCTCGCAAATGACCAAAGATAGTCGCGAGTACCGGTTCTATGCGGCCTGGCCCGTGGAATGCCAACTGGCCGAAGACAAGCAAACCAGATGGAGCGTCTGGACCGATGGGAACAACGAATTGCCGGTCATTGTCAGCCAGTCGGAACAACACGGCACGGTCGTCGTGATCGGCGATACGCATTTTGCCTGCAACGAGAACTACGAGATGGGCAAGGAGGGATTGAACGAATTCTGGCATTGGTTGCTCGGACGTGCGGTGGTGGGACAAAAGGCGTGGGACCCACCACCGGCCCCGCCGGAAACAAACCCGCCAGAGCACAAGGAGGAGAGTCCAGCGGACATGATAAAGGCACTGGAATGAACGCGGTCGGAGGGGACAGAATCTGGAACAGACGGGAGCGCGTCGCCCTGACCCCTGCCCCCCGGCCCCCGACCCCCGACCCCCGACCCCTGACCCCTGACCCCTGACCCCCGACCCCTGACCCCCGACCCCTGACCCCCGACCCCTGACCCCCGACCCCCGACCCCCGACCCCTGACCCCCGACCCCCGACCCCTGAACACTGAACACTGAACACTTCAAGAAACATGTTTCGTTTTTGGATCGGCACAGCACTGTTGGCGGGCTCGTGGTTGCTGGGGTTGAACTATTTCTACCCGGTTAACCTCTGGGCGTGGGCGGCTGCGCTGGTGGCCGGCGTCGTGCTGTTGGGCAATACGGCCAACGTGGCCTTGCCGCTGGGGGGCAAGCCGCGGTCGCTGGAAGTCGCGGCCCTCATCCTGCTTCTGCCGGCCGTGTGGTTTGCCGCATGGCCCTATCGTGCGGCCCCGCTGCTTGTGGCGCTGGGGTTAGCGATCCGACTACTACCGATCGGCCGGCCGTGGTCCGAGCGGCTGAGCTGCGGAGCGATTGCCGCCGGCGTCGTATTGTTCGTTCAAGCCCTGACGCTGGAGTTGTACGTCAACCAGACGGCCCGGTCGCACGCGCTTCCGGGGCCGCTGCCCGACATGCTGGCGACAATGGCAGGCCTGCTGGGCATCGACGCCACGGCCGACGGATCGAGCGTCGTAATGCATTCCATGCGGCAGGTGCACCGGCTGGCGGCCACGTGGGAGTTGCTCTTCGATCCGGCCACATTCTTGTTCTTCATCGGCGGATTGACCATGTTGGCCTTGAGGTCGGCCAATGATGAATGTCCGATAAACCCCGCCCCCGCCCAGTCCACTGGTCCTTCATCCGTCATCCGTCGTCCTTTTAGTTCCTGGCTTCGCAGCGCACGATGGTTCGCGCTGGTGGTCCTGGCCTGGCTGCCATTGCGGGCCGGATTGCTCATCGCCGTTTATCTGCACCGCGTGTTGCGCAGCGATCCGGCCCGGCCGCTGCACGCGATGAATCATTTCTTCTCGCCGTGGACGCTGCTGGTGTTGTTGCTGGCGCCGGTGCTGCTGGCGTGGCGATTTGTGCGGATAGACGATGCGGGACGGGGGACGGGGGACGGGGGACGGGAAACGGGCGAAGAGCCGGCGGAACCCCTCGCCCCGGCTCCCACGCAAGGCGGAAGGGAACCGAACGATGAAGGCCTTCCGATTCATCCTTCATCCTTCATCCTTCATCCTTCGCCCCTTCTCCTTCCCGCCGCTCTGGTGGCCCTGGCCGTGGCCCTGTTTACCGCGGCGATCTACTGGAACCCGATCGGGGCGCGGCGCGACGGCCGTGTCATGGTCGTTGAGCGGCACTCCGAGTGGTCGCCGACGACGAAGCCTTACGACACGACCTGGTTCGCCGAGCCGAAACTCTTCGGCGAAGCGTCGGGCTACAACTACGCGGCCGTCTACGATTATCTCGGCCAGTTCTACCGCATGTCGCGGCTGCTGGAAGATGACAAGATCGACGACCAAACGCTCGGCAAATGCGACGTGCTGGTGATCAAGATCCCCACCCATCGCTACAGCCAGGGCGAAGCCGAGGCGGTCACGCGGTTCGTGGAGCGCGGCGGAGGGCTGCTGTTGATCGGCGATCACACGAACTTCGAGAACTCGGCGACGGCGATGAACGACGTTACGCGGCCGATGGGCTTCATCTTCCGCGACGACCTGCTTTTCGGCTTCACCGACCCCTATGCGGAGTCGTACGCCCGACCGGCCGTGCCACATCCGGGCGTGCAGAGAGTACCGCGATTCGACTGGGCCGTTTCCTGTTCGGTCAACCCGGGCAGCAGCCGCGGCCGACCGATCATCACGAGCATCGGCCTTTGGAGTATGGGGCCCGAATATCACAACGACAACTATCACCCCGTGCCCCAGCATTGCCCGGAAATGCGCTACGGGGCGTTCGTCCAGGCGTGGGCGGCCTGGCACGGGCAGGGCCGCGCGATTGCCTTCACCGATTCGACGATCTTCTCGAACTTCTGCGTGTTTCAGCCGGGGAAAGCCGAGATCATGCTCAACATGATCGAATGGCTCAACCACGGCAATCCACCGCTCGATCCGCGGCCGTGGCTCTTGCTGCTGGGGCTGCTGCCGCTGGCTGCCGGGCTGTGGATGGGGTTTGGTCTCCCCTCTCCCTTTGGGAGAGGGGCAGGGGGTGAGGGCGGCACCGAGGTGACAGACGCCCTCACCCTAACCCTCTCCCAAAGGGAGAGGGGACGGCCCAACATCGGCGTCTGGCTGGTGCTGCTGGCCGCCGGCACGTGCGGCTGGGTGGCTGCTTCCGTGGCGGTCACGGCGGCGCATCGCGCGGCGATGCCCTTGCCCCAGCGCGTTCGACCCGAGCCTTGCGTGGTGATCGATCGCAGCACCTCGACCGTGCCGCTGGGCGAAGGGATGTACACCACGGGCGATGGCGATGGCTACGGCCTGCTCGAATCGTGGATCGCCCGGCTGGGATGCTACACCACGCGAAAGGAAGGATCGGAGGCGTTTTCCGGCGATGCTCTGGTAGTGATTTGCCCCAGCCGGTCGGTGCCTGACGAGTTTCGCGAAGGGCTGAAGCAATATGTCGAGCGCGGCGGCAAGCTGCTGGTGATCGATTCGCCGGAGAACGCCGGTTCGACGGCCTACAGCGTGCTCTGGCCGTTCGGCCTGTCGATCCATCATGATCGAGCGTGGCAAGGCAAGCTGAGCACAACCGCCGAACTCCCCCGCGTCAACGTGGCCAATGCCAACGAAGTGGCCGGCGGCCAGCCGATCGCGACGCTCGACAAGCTGCCGGTCGCCGCCGCGGCGAAGTTCGGAAAAGGCTCGGTGTTGGCCGTCGGTTTCGGGTCGCTGTGGAACGACCGGGGAATGGGCGAAAACTGGATGACGGAGCCCAATGACGTCGAGCGTGCCCGCTATGACCTGCTGTTCGGGCTGGTGCGGTCGCTGCTGGAAGACAAAGTGGCGCCGACATCCGCGCCGCCAGGCGAGAAGGGCCCGGCCGAGATGGGGCCCGAGGAACCGGGACCCCGGGAAACGAGCCCAAAGCCGAAGGACTCGGGGGTCAAAGAGTCGGGCCCGGCGGAAATGTAGGTCCTATCTTGCAACCGCCGTAATCCGTTACTGCACCTTTGCCGCCGCCACTCATTGACCGCACGTGCGGTCCTGCGTAAAATCCCGGCAGTTTGGCGAGGCCGATCTGAAGGAGGACAATCATGGCTGCCGTTGTTAACCGCATTTTCGACGACATCACGCAGTGCATCGGCAATACGCCGCTGGTGCGTTTTCGGCGGCTGAGCGAGGGCTGCGTGGCCACCGTGGTCGGAAAAATGGAAAACCTCAATCCGCTCTGGAGCGTCAAGGACCGCATCGGCCGGGCGATGATCGACGCGGCCGAGCGCGACGGCCTGATCGGCAAAGACACGATCGTCATCGAGCCCACCAGCGGCAACACGGGCATCGGGCTGGCGTTTGTGTGCGCCGCCCGCGGTTACAAGCTGATGGTGACGATGCCGGAGAGCATGAGCGTGGAGCGGCGACGGCTGTTGCGGGCGTTGGGGGCGGAGATCGTGTTGACGCCCGCCGCTGAGGGCATGCCCGGCGCCGTGCGGAGGGCCGAGGAGTTGGCGAAGTCGGACAAGCGATACTACATGCCGCAGCAATTCAAGAACCCGGCCAATCCGGAGATTCATCGCAAGACCACGGCCGAGGAGATCTGGCGCGATACGGCCGGCGCGGTCGACATCGTCGTGTCGGGCGTGGGCACCGGCGGCACGATCACCGGCGTGGGCGAGGTATTGAAGTCGCGGAAGCCGGCGGTGCGCATGGTGGCCGTCGAACCCGAGGCCAGTCCGGTCATCACTCAGCGGCTGGCCGGCCAGCCGCTGAAGCCGGGAAAACACGGAATTCAAGGGCTCGGCGCGGGCTTCATCCCCGACGTGCTGAACCTCTCGATCATCGACGACGTGGTTCAGGTCCGCGACGACGACGCGTTGGAGACGGCCCGGCAACTGGCCCGGCAGGAAGGGTTGATGTGCGGGATCAGTTGCGGGGCGGCAGCCTGGGCCGCATTGCAAGTCGGCCGCCGCAACGAAAACGCCGGCAAGCTGATTGTGACGATCTTGCCCGATCTGGGCGAGCGATACCTGTCGACGAAACTCTTCCCGGAGTAGCGATCACGGTCCCCTCTCCCGCCGGGAGAGGGCGAGACGGCTCAGAACAGTCCGACGATCTGCTCGTTTTCGTCGATGTCGATGGTTTCGGCGGCGGGCACTTTGGGCAGCCCCGGCATGGTCATGATGTCGCCGGTCAGCACCACCACGAAGCCGGCCCCGGCCGAAACCATCACGTCGCGCAGCGGCACGTCGAAGTTCTTCGGCCGGCCCACCAGCAGCGGATCGGTCGACAGCGAATACTGCGTCTTGGCCATGCAGATCGGCAAGTGGCCGAAGCCCGCTTCCTGGAGTTGGTGGAACTTCTCGCGGAGCTTCTTGTCGGCCAGCACGTCGGTGGCGCCGTAGATTTCGCGGCAGATGATGCCCACCTTCTGCCAGAGCGTGCACGTGTCGGGATAGAGCAGCGAGAAGTCGGTCTTCGTGTTGTCCACCACGTCGACCACCGCCCGGGCCAGCTCCTCGGCGCCGCCGCCGCCCTTGGCCCAGTGATCGGCGGTGATGATCTTCACCGACAGGTAGGCGCACTTGTCCTTGATGAACTGGATTTCCTCGGCCGTATCGCCGGAGAAATGGTTAATGGCCACGACGACCGGCAGCCCGAAGCGATGGATGTTTTCGATGTGCTTTTTGAGGTTTTCCACGCCTTTGTCGAGGGCTTCGACGTTCGGCTTGCGCAGCTCCTTCATGGGCACGCCGCCGTGGAGCTTCAGCGCCCGGACCGTGGCCACAATCACCACCGCGTTGGGCTTGATACCCGCCTTGCGGCACTTGATGTTCATGAACTTCTCCGCGCCCAGGTCGGCGCCGAAGCCGGCCTCGGTCACGGTGTAGTCGGCGAGGCGCATCGCCAGCTTGGTGGCCAGCACGCTGTTGCAGCCGTGGGCGATGTTCGCGAACGGGCCGCCGTGGATCAGCGCCGGATTGTTCTCCAGCGTTTGCACCAGGTTGGGCTTGATCGAATCCTTCAACAGCGCGGTCATCGCGCCGTGGGCCTTCAAGTCGGCGGCGGTGATCGGTTTTCGGTCGCGGGTATAGGCAACGATCATTCGCCCCAGCCGCTCCTTCAACTCGGTCAGCGATTCGCTCAGGCAGAAGACAGCCATCACCTCCGAAGCCACGGTAATCTCGTAGCCCGCTTCGTGGGGCACGGAGTTGTTCGTGCCGCCCAGGCCGACGATGATGTTCCGCAGTGCCCGATCGTTCATGTCGACCACCCGCTTCCACACGATCTGCCGCGGATCGATGCCCGGCGGGTTGCCATGGTGGATGTGGTTGTCCAACAGCGCGGCCAGCAGATTGTGGGCCAACTCGATGGCGTGCAGATCGCCGGTGAAATGGAGGTTGATGTCCTCCATCGGCACAACCTGGGAGTAACCGCCGCCCGCGGCCCCGCCCTTCATGCCGAAGCACGGGCCCAGCGACGGCTCGCGGAGACAGACCATCGTGCTGCTTGCCGATCCGGTTCAGCGCATCGCAGAGGCCGATGCTGGTGGTGGTTTTTCCTTCGCCGGCAGGCGTGGGCGTGATGGCCGTCACCAGCACCAGCTTGCCCGGCGGCGCTCGGTCTCCAAACGCCGGTACAAATCGAGCGATACCTTGGCCTTGTACTTGCCGTAGTGCTCCAAGTCCTCTTCAGGGATCCCCACCTTGGCGCCGATCTCCTCGATGGGCAACATCTTCGACCGGCGGGCAATTTCAATGTCGGGCGGCAGGGTGCGAACGGAGTCGGACATTGTCGGTGGCTGGTGGTTAGTGGCTGGTGGTTCGTAGATCGTGCGATGGTGCCGAATGCGTGCGGTTTCGCCCCACAATTCTACGACATGGTTTCGCGCCGACCGACGCTTATCGCGAATAAAATTCCCGCACGCGCATCAGCACGTCGAAGCCTTTCAGCTTCAGGCATTCGTCCAGGCATTGCATGGCCGGATGGTCGGGAGCGAGCAATTCGTAGTTCCGCTTGACCGAGCCGATCACCATATCGAGGCCCAGCGGCATGGCTTTCGTGAGAAACGCGCTCTCCAGCGCCTCCCTTCACCGGCGAGCCGTCGGGACGTTTCGGCGGCAGCATGACCGTGAAGTTGCTCAGGCCCACCGAAGCGTGGCAGCCGGCAAATTGCCCGCCCTTGTGGATCAATTCCATGGCGGCGATGAGCCGGTGGATGTTCCCTCCGAGTCGCTGCCGATCGGGGCGATGCCGGGATCAATGATGCAGTCGTCGTTGGTCGCGCCGGGGCATCGGGCCAAGAACAGGGCCACCAGTTGCTCGGCCGCCTCGAATGTCTCCCGGGCCGTGTGGCAGGGCTTCGAGCGGCCGTCGACCACGTTCTCCGAAACCAGCAGGATCGGGCGAAACGGGCGGATTTTGTGCAGCTCGAACATGACCGCCCGTAATGCGCTCACCGAGTTGAGAATCGGTTTCTTCCCGCCCGCGCGCTCCGGCTGATAGGCCTTCAGGCCCGCCTCGGCAATTTCCGGATCGGGCGTGTCGATCGACACCGGCCTGGCCGTCACCGCCTGAATCTTCCGCACCATCTCGGCCATGAAATCCGGCGGACGCGGGCCGATGTTCACGTCGATGTAGGCCGCCCCTTTTCATCCTGGCTGCGGGCCAGCTCCAGAATGCCGTCGATGTCGCCGGCGTCGAACAGCTTCTTCGTCGACGGCACCGAATCGTTGATCGTCTCGCCGATAATCGTCAAACCGGGAACGGGCATGGGGGCCTCATGAAAACCAAAGGATAAAGGATGCGGGCTGAGCGAGGAAGGCAAGGACAGGATAGCCGTAGTTTCTCAATTCATCCCTCATCCTTTTCTCAGACGAGTTTTCGGGCCAGCATCACGGCCGCACTGGCGTTGTCGCTGTAGCCGTCGGCGCCGATCTCGTCGGCATATTGCTGCGTGATCGGCGCACCGCCGATGATCACCTTCGTCTTGCGGCGGATGTTGGCCTTCTCCAAGGCCTGGATCACGTTCTTCATCATCGTCATCGTGGTGGTCAGCAGGGCCGATAGGGCCACGATCGTGCCTTCCTTCTCCTGCGCCGCCGCCACGAACCGCTCGGGCGGCACGTCCACACCCAGGTCGACCACTTGGAACCCGCCCCCTTCGAGCATCGACGCCACCAGGTTCTTGCCGATGTCGTGCAGGTCTCCCTGCACCGTGCCGATCACCACTCGGCCCACCGGCTCGGCCCCCACCGCCGCCAGCAACGGCGTGAGCAACTCCAGCGACATCTTCATCGCCCGGGCGGCAATCAGCAACTCGGGCACGAAGTACTCGTTGCACTCGAACCGCTTGCCGACCTCGTCCATCGCCGGGATCATGTACTTCTGCACCAACACGCTGGGATCGGCCTTGGCGGCGATGGCCGCCTTGGTCACCTCTTCGGCCTTCTTGGCGTTGCCGGTGAGAATGGCGTTGTACAACTCGCTATAGTCCGACATGTCGCTTGCTCCCTCGAAAAGAACAGCGTGGCCCCTGTGAAATTTCCAGGATAAGTTTCGCGGCCAGTGCGTACAAGTGCCCCTTTCCGCAAACCGGACGACATTTTTGCGCAGGCGGCGGGCCGCCCGGCTGCGCGCGGGGTACCTGGCCCTGGCGAGGGGGTCTCGCTCCCCGCGTTTGGCGCCTATACCGCCCTATCGCCCCCTCACGCCGAGTCGCAGCGATGGCCGTCACTCGGCCTGCTTTCCGACGAAACTCTACTTACCACAGTTTGCCGTATGATACAATCATTCTCGATCCTTCAAGAACCTTCGTCGCGCGGGCAGGAGCCGAGCACATGGGAAAAATCTCGCTGGGCGTCAACATGGAGTTCGTCCGCCACGACGACAAACCGTTCGAATGGGGCGTCGAAAAGGCGGCCGAGCTGGGCTATCAATTCGTCGAGCCGATGGTCCATTGGGGACGCGAGTTGCTCAGCGAAGCCGGCTACTTCCATAGCGTCTCGATGCTCGACGATCCCTATCGCGTTCGCCGCGCGTGCGAGAATGCAGGAATCAAGATATCCGGCCTTTCCTCGCACGCCCCGCTTTGCAAGCCCGAGGTCGGCGCGGAATACCTCAAGCAGGCGGTTCGTTTCGCCGCCGAATGCGGCGCCCCGGTAATCAACACCGATGAAGGGCCGAAGCCGCTCTGGACGACCGCCGAAGAAGACCACGTGCTGATGCGCTACACGCTGCACGAGGTGGCCGCCCTGGCCGAGGCCCGCGGCATCCTCGTCGGCATCGAACCGCACCAGCAATACAGCAAGACGCCGGCCGGATTGGATCGCATCTGCCGCCTGGTCGAGTCGCCGGTAATCGGCGTCAATTTCGACACCGGCAACAGTTACCTCGCCGGCGAAGACCCCGTCGCGTGGCTGCGCCGCGTCAAGGATCGGCTCGTGCATCTGCACGCCAAGGACATTTCGGTCTCCCAATCCGACACGCAGCGCGGCAAGGTGACCGGCACGCCGGTGGGCTGCGCCTGTGGCGAGGGCGTGATCGACTGGGCGAAGGTGATCGAAGTCTGCAAGACGGCGCCTCGCGACATCGTCTTCAGCGTCGAATGCGGCACGGTTGAACAGGCCGCGCGGAGCATCGAGCACCTGCGCGGGTTGGTGGGGTGAGGGAGGAAGGATGAAGGATGAAAGATGAGGGATGAAGCATGAAAAATAAGAAGGCTGCTTATTCTCTGGCGGTTGGCTTGGTGGTGTGTTGCCTCGGAGCAGGCATGACGGCGATACGTGCGCGGGCCGATGGGCCCGTGAAGTCGCGGGGGCAACCGGGCCCGGCAGGCATGCAGATCAACGAGGATCAGTCCACCGTCTCGATCCTCGACGGCGACCGGATGGTGCTGCGGTATCGCTTCGGCGACGTGCCGTGGAAACCCTGCGTTGATCAGCTCTTTTCGCCCAGCGGAGTGCAAGTGCTGCGCGACTCGCCGCCCGACCACAAGCATCATCACGCCCTGATGTTCGCCGTGACTGTCGACGGCGTCAATTTCTGGGAAGAGAACAGCCCGAAATTCGGCAAGGAAAAGCATGTTCGGCTCTGCCGGGACCCGTCCGACATGGCCGCTTTCGGAGAGGACCTCGATTGGGTCGGCCCCGGGTCCGACGTGCCGCTGATGATCGAGCATCGGACGCTCAGTGTAGCGAAGCCCTCCCAACTGGGCGCGACGTTGCTCACGTGGACATGCCGCTTGCAGGCGCCGCCGGGCAAGGATTCGGTCAAGATCACCGGAAACCACTACCACGGACTCGGCATGCGGTTCGTCGCGTCGATGGACCAGGGCGGCCGGTTCTTCAATGCCGACGACACGCTGGGCGAGATCGTGCGCGGCGACGAGCGGCTCACGCCCACGAAATGGTGCGCCTTCACCGCCAGCGCCAAGGGCAAACCGGTCACCGTGGCCCTTTTCGATGATCCGCGGAACGTCCGATATCCGGCCAGGATGTTCAGCATGTTGACGACGTTCGCCTATCTTGCGGCCACCCGGAACGAGTGGAAAGAGCCCTTGGTGGTCAACGCCGACAAGCCGTTGGAGTTGAACTACGGAGTGGCCGTGTGGGACGGCGAGGTTGACAAAGCGGCGGTCGAAAAACTCTACGAGCGTTGGTTGCACCTGCCGCGCGCTCACACATCGGAATAAGTTGTTGCGACAGAATAACATTGTGGTGCAGGCGTCCCGCCTGCCCCGAAAAATGCAGGCCCCCGCGCTGCGCCACAAACCAGGAGGCACGCCATGTACCAGAAGAAGAGTACGCCATCGAAAACGGCAACTCGCCGCGAGTTCCTCCGCACGGCCGCGGCTTCAGCGGCTGCGGCCGCCACGATTCCATCCACGTTCACCATCGCCGCCGAGAGCGCCAAGGGCGCCAACGAGCGGATCGGCGTCGGATTCATCGGCACCGGCGGCCGGTGGACGGCGCACACTCGAAGATCGTCTTGAAGCTCAAGGACCAAGGAGTCTGCGAGCCGGTGGCCGTTTGCGACGTTTACGGCCCGCGCTTGCAGGCCGCGGCAAAGAAGGTGGGCGGCAAGATGTATCGCGATTACAAGGAGCTGCTGGCCGATCCGCGGGTGGACGTGGTAGTGCATCGCCACGCCCGACCGCCATCACGCCCCGCAAGCCATCGATGCCATCCGCGCCGGCAAGGACGTGTATTGCGAGAAGCCGCTGACGCATTGGTCGCAGATGGACCTGGCCCGGCAAGTCGGCGAAGAGGCCAAAAAGCACCAGCGGATCGTCCAGGTCGGCACGCAATACGTCGCCGACGACGCCTACGCCCAAGTCCGCAAGATGATCGCCGACGGCGTGGTGGGCAAGATCGTTCACGTGCAGGCGGGCTATTTCCGCCGCGGCGATTGGGGCGAACGGATGCCCATTCCCGATCCCAACGCCCAGCCCGGCCCCGACCTCGATTGGGAGCAGTTCCTCGGCGACGCGCCGAAGGTCGATTTCAGCGTCTCGCGGTTCTTCCAGTGGCGGCTGTGCTGGGACTACGCCGGCGGGCCGGCCACCGACCTGCTGGTCCACTCCTTCACGCCGGTCTTCTGCCTGCTGGGCCTCGATTTCCCCGAGCGCGTCATGGGCGGCGGCGGCAACTTCCAGTACAACCGGGAAGTGCCCGATCAGTGCAACATCATCGCCGATTACGCCGGCGGGCCGACCGTGGTGCTGATGAACTCGCTCAGCAATTTCACGCCCATCGACACGATCCTCCGCGGCACCGAGCGGGCTGATCAAGTTCGGCGACGTCGAGCACCTCGGTCCCGGCATCCGCATCGTGCCGGCCGCCAAGGGCGCCGAGGAAATCGCTGATTCCCTGGCAGGGAGCGGGCCAGACGGCCAAGCTGTGGTCGAACTTCTTCGACTGCGTCAAGAGCCGGCAGCAGCCCTATTGCCCCATCGACCTCGCCGTCCGCGTGCAGGCCCCGCTGAACATGGGCATCCTCTCGCACCGCCAAGGCAAGGTGGTCAAGTTCGATAAAGAGAAGATGTCGATCGTCGTGTAGCGCTATGGTCGCCCCCCTGCTTGCGTTCCACCCCTGCCCGTGCTAGGCTAACGGCAGATTGTCCGCTCTCCAACCTGCCCTTCTGGAGGGGGAACCGCACGATGCTTGTCCTGTCGCGAAAAGTCGGCGAAAGACTGTTCATCGGGGAGAACATCTCCGTGACGGTCGTGCGCGTCGGCCCCGGCGTGGTCCGGCTCGGCATCGAGGCGCCCGCCGACCTGCCGATCATGCGCGAGGAAATCAAGGATCGCGAACCGGTCGCCAGCAGCGAGCCCAACGACGATTCGGCCGGAACGACGTGAGGACGTTCGCAAAGCGTCCGGGCTACGGAAGAATCACCAGGTGACGCCCACTCCCGCCATTGCCGTTTGCCAAACCGGGTCGGTAGCGCGACTGCCGCTCCACCATCTTGGAACCCAACCATGAACCAGCTCAATCGGCGCGGTCTGCTTGCCGCCTTGTTCCTTTTCGTAGCGGCTTTCGCATTGGCGGCCGATGAAAAGCCGGTTGCCGGGCGGATTCCCGTGTGCATGCTCATCGACGATCCGGCCCCCTTCATCAACAACCGCGCGACCGAGGATTACACCGTCTGCCGCGAAATCCCCACCGCCTTCTACGTCGAGTTCGGCCAATGGGCCGAGCGGATGGGCGTCAAGGGCAAGTTCTCCATCGTGCCGTGCGTCGGCGGCATCGCGGCGATCGACGGCTCGCTGGGCGAGTTTCCCGGCCACACCACGCAGCAGCGGCTCCAGTGGATCGAGATGATCAAGACGCTCTACGAGCCCCGCTTCACGATCACGCCGGAAATCATCACCCACTACGTCGCGTGGGACATCAAGAACAAACGGCTGATGCCCGGGCTGCCGCGCGAAGACCGCTGGCTGGTCGCCCAGCCGGTGGAGGTCGCGTCGCGCTACATCGCCGAGGGGATGCAGATGCTCAAGAACGCCGGCATCACCATCGGCGGCATGACGCAGTGCTGGGACTACCCGGCCGATCGGAACAACATCCTGGGCGAGGCGGTTCTGCGGGCGGCGGAAAAGGTCTATGGGCTGAAGTACGTCATGATTTTCAACGACGGCGGCGACCAGCCGGGCGTCATCTACCGCGGCGATGACGGCGCCATGGCCGTCTCCATTCGCCCCAGCATCCGCGATGTTTACGACCACACCTTCGGCAAGAAGACCGAGGCCGACATCCAGAGCGACGCCGACAGCTACATCACGGCCGACGGCACGGCCGGCAAGTTTGTGGACCGCATCAAGGCCGGCAAGTGCGTGATCTTCTACACGCACGCCCAAACGCTCTACGGCAACGGAACGAAAAGCGGTTTTAAGGTCTTTCAGATCGCCATCGATCGTCTCCAGCGGCACTACGGCGACCGCATCCAGTGGATGACGGGGCTGGAGATTTGCCGCCACTATTGCCCGCCGCTCACGCCGGCCTGCATGATCGTCGACGATCCCAACCCGTTCTTCAACCAGCTCGCCCTGGGCCATCCGGAGCTAAGCAAGGAGATTCCCACCTCGTTTTATCAGGAGTTCGGCCGCTGGGCTGAGCGCGGGCGTGAAGGGCAAGTTCACGGTCATTCCCTGCCTCGGCGGCATCAACCGCATCGACGGCTCGCTGGGCGAGTATCCGGGCCACACGCGGCAGGAACGGCTCGATTGGATCGACATGATCAAGACGCTCTACGAGCCCCGCTTCACCATCACGCCCGAGATTATCACGCATTGGTATCCGTGGGACATCGCATCCAACAAACTCATCACCGGCGGACCGAAAGAAAACGAATGGCTGGCAAGGCAGACGCCGGACGTTCAAGCCGGCTACGTGACCGAGGCCATGCAAATGCTGAAAAACACCGGCATCGCGGCCGGCGGTCTGACCATGTGCTGGCGCTACCCGCCGGACAAGGACGACATCCTAGGCGAGGCGGCCGTTCGGGCGGCGGAAAAAGTCTTTGGGCTGAAATATGTGTTGGTCTTCAACGAGAACGGCGACCAGCCGCGGGTCATCTACCGGGGCGAGGATGGCACGATGGCCGTGTCGCTGCGGCCGAGTTTCGGCGACTCGGGGGCCATCTTCGAGCATTCCTACGGCAAGAAGACCGAAGCCGACATTCAGCGCCACGCGGACTCGTTCATCACGGCCGACGGCACGGCCGGCAAGTTCGTCGATCACATCAACGCGGGCCAACCCCTGATCTTCTACACCCATGCCCAAACGCTCTACGGCAATGGGACCAAGAGCGGACTGAAGGTCTTCCAGATCGCCGTCGACCGCTTACAGAAATACTTTGGCGACCGGGTAAAATGGATGACGGGCCAGGAAGTCTGCCGCTATTATTGCCCGCCGGAAGAAGAAAAATAGCACAAGGTATCGCCTCACGGGGACTGTCCCGATTTTTGCGGCGAAGTCCGCAAAAATGGGACTGTCCCCTTCGGCCCGAAAAATAGCCAGGGTATCACCATGTCCGAAGAACCGAACGATCCGGCCAAGAAGCTGATTATCGACGAGGATTGGAAGAGCCAGGTCGAGGCGGAGAGGGAGGCGGCCCGGCGCGGGAAGAAGGCAAGAACCGGCCGAGCCGCCGCCCAAGTCCGGCAGCCGTCTGCCGCTGCCGCCGGCCAACCTCACGTTTCTGGTGAGCACGCTCTATCTGCAAGGCGCCATCGCGATGGGCCTGATGCCCAATCCGGTGACCAAGAAGCCCGACGTGCAATTGGATCAGGCCCGGCACACCATCGACATGCTGACCATGCTCCAGGAGAAGACCGAGGGCAATCGCACGCCGGAAGAGAGTTCCGAGTTGGACGGCGCGCTGCACGAGCTGCGGATGACCTACGTCACGATCAGCAACCAGCCGGAAGCGAAGAGCTAGGCCGAAGCATCACCTGCCGAGAGAAGCGAAGAGCTAGGAACGGGCCTTCCATCTCGCCGTTCCTAGCCCCTCATCGGTCTTTGTTCCATGGAAGAAGTCCACGCCCGGTCCGGGGTAAAGATGGGCGGGCGAATTCGCGCGCCCTGAAAAAAAGCCCCATCCCTGGTGACTTGCAGCTCCCACCGGGTGACACCGCCGGGTTTCTATTCTCGCGTTCCCGGACCGGGCATGGATGCGTTCACTCCTGTTTTGTGTTGGGCCCTGTGGTGCGGGCGTCTCGCCTGCACTTTATCTCGATAATTGATCGAACAGACGACGGAACCGAGGCATGCGGCCTTCGAGATATTTCAGCCAAGCCGCCGGGTTCCAGATTTCGACGCACACCGCCGCTCCAATAATCTGCACTTGACCGCCCGGCTCGACGCCGAGAAACTCGCGGAATCCCTCGGGCACCACCAATCGTCCGCGGCCGGCCAGTTGCACGGCCCGGTGCCGCGTGGAAAGCAAGCGGCCGAACAGTTGCACCTCGGCGATGCGCTCCTGGAGCCTGCCCGCCCGCATTTTCTGCTTGACCAACTCGACCCCCTCGTCGAGGCGTGCCTGCCACACCGGGCGCTCCACAGGCTCAGGCAGCCGGTCCGCTCCTTGGCCAGAATGCAGTCGGTCGATTCGGCCGCCAGCGAATCGCCCAGCTCGCTGGGGATCGACAGCCGATAGCGGTCGTCCAGCGTCCGCTCGAACTCGCCCAAAAGGAACTCGTGAGTGCCGGGCATGGCGATTTTGGCCTGGGCTACCGGGACTGGTCGTGGTCAGACAGGCGGCAAGCAGTTCAAGTGTGGGCATTCTAGCAAATGGGAGAAAATCCCGCAACTAATTTTTCTTTTGACACGATTTGGGCGAGAAACCCACAACTTCGATGCCGTGAGTTTAGCGGTCAAAAAGAGTTTGCCAAGCCCCCAAGCGGGAATTTTCCTGGAATTTTCCCGCCCGGCGGAAAGCCCGCCGGACGCATGTGAGGATACGGTCAGAAGCCGGTTCCACCCGCGGAATCAACCTTCCGGGTGGTCGATCAACTCTTGCAGGCGGGCGGCCAGTTCCGGCGGAAATCGCCCGCACCAACTCGCGTCGAGCAGGCCGACATCCAGCAGATCCCGAAGATGCACGCGGTTGATTGTACCGGTTTGCCCCGACAGCTCCATTGCCGCCCCCAAAAGGGCCCGACGCCCGGCCGCGGCTTTATGCGTCGCCCAACTGCGATCTCTTCCGCAGCAGGTGGTGATAGTGCTGGGCGAAACGGTGGGCCTCGTCGCGAACATATTGCAGCAGCCGCAGCGCATAGCTGTGCCGACTCAGCCGCAGCGGTTCGTCGGCATCGGGCGTGAAAACCAACTCCTCGCGTTTGGCCAAGGCGACGACCGCCAGCGGCCGAGTGCCGCTGCCGGCTTGGCCAGCACTGGGCAGCATGAAACCCAGCGACCCGAGGGCCGCCAGGGCCGCGTGGAGTTGCCCCTTGCCGCCGTTGACCAGCAAAATGTCGGGTGGCGTTTCGCCTTCCTGCTGGAAATGCTGGAAGCGCCGGGCGACCGCCTCCTGGATGCTCGCCACGTCGTCGGGCCCCGCCACGCTGCGAATCTTCATCCGCCGGTAGTTCGGCTTGAATGGCAGCCCGTCGATGAACTGCACAACGCTGGCCACCGTTTCCGTGCCGGCCGTGTGGGCGATGTCGATGCCCTCGATGGTCCGCGGCCGCTCGGCCAGGTGCAGCACTTTTTGCAAGCCGGCCAGCCCCCGCTTGGGATCGATCGGAAAGACCTCGGGCTGGACGTGCGTTTCCAGCTCGCCGCGATCGTCGAGCGATTCGAGCATTTCGATCTCGTCGCGGAGTTGGCCCGCCTCTTCGAAATGCAGGTCTCGCGACGCGGCGGCCATCTCTTCGCGCAGCTCGGCCACGAGCCGGTTCTTGCCCCCTTCGAGAAACCGCTGGAGCCGATGGATGCTCTTGCGATATTCGTCCTTCGAGATTCGCAGGTTGCACGGGGCCGTGCACTGGCCGATCGAGTGCAGCAGGCAGGGGCGGAACCACCGCCAACGCCGGTCGGTCTCGTCGATATCGAGCGTGCAGGTGCGGAACTTGAAGATCTTCTGTAACACCTGGATCGCCCCGCGCAGGCCCGCGCGGATTGGCGAACGGCCCGTAGAGCTTCGTGCCTCGCGACTTCGGCTCGCGCGTGAATCGCACGCGGGGAAAGTCCTCGTGGGTGAAAATCTCCAGGTACGGGAAGGTCTTGTCGTCGCGCAGATCGCGGTTGAACTTCGGCAGGATGTCCTTGATTAGCCGGGCTTCCATCAGCAGCGCGTCGATCTCGCTCTCGGCGTCGAGGTAGTCGATGTCGCGGATTTCGACGACCAGCTTGGCGGTGCGCGGGTCTTCGGCGGCCGCCTTCAAGAAGTAGCTGCCCGCCCGGGCGCGGAGGTTCTTCGCCTTGCCGATGTAGATCACCCGGCCCGCCTCGTCCTTCATGAGATAGACGCCCGGCGTCTGCGGGAAGGAGCGAACCTTCTCGGCGGCCAGCGAGTTATCGGCGGGGGGCGGCGTTTCGGACATGGATCGTCGATAGAAAGTCGTTTTCCCCAGTTCCCGTTACTTCATTTTCCCCTATTCCACGGACTGCTGCCACGGCGCTTTGCGTCGGCCGAGGCCGTCACCTGTCAAATTGGCAGCCGGCGTGGAAAGCGACATCTTGCGACAATTGGCGGCCCGCCCCTCTAACTCCCTTTCCCCACCCCGGTTACGTCATCGGCGGTTGCTTTGGCGCGCCAATTGCTTCCCTACGGTGCCGCAGTGTTGTTGTGCGCCGCTTTGGCAGACGGAATTCCCCTCAATCGAGCAGTTTTCGGAGACAACCAGGCATGGCAAAGAAGAAAGAATCCACGGATCCGGGCAAGATCAAGCTTCAGCCGTTGGGCGACCGGGTGGTCGTCGAGCGCGACGAATCGGAGAAGGTCACGGCCGGCGGCATCGTGTTGCCCGACACCGCCAAGGACAAGCCCACCCGCGGCAAGGTGGTCAGCATCGGCGACGGCCGCCTGCTGGACAGCGGCAAGCGCAGCCCGTTGCAGGTCAAGGTGGGCAACCACGTGCTGTTCAGCTCCTACGCGGGCGACACCTTCAAGCTCGGCACGCGCGAGTTGTTGCTGCTGCGTGAAGAGGACATTCTGGCCGTAATCGAAAAGTAAGGATCAGGGGTGAGGAATCAAGGATCAGGGATGAAGGATGAGCGCCGACCTCTGAACCCTGAACCCCGAACCGTGAACCCCCGACCCCGAACCTGAACCCTGAACCCCAAAGAATACAAGGAGTATCGATCCTATGGCGAAGATGATTGCATTCGACCAGGAAGCCCGCGACGCTTTGAAGCGCGGCGTTTCCAAATTGGCCCAGGCGGTGAAAGTGACCCTCGGGCCGCGCGGCCGCAACGTCATTTTGCAGAAGAGCTTCGGTTCGCCGACCGTCACCAAGGACGGCGTCACCGTGGCCAAGGAAGTCGACCTGGAGGACGTCTATGAGAACATGGGCGCCCGCATGGTCCGCGAAGTGGCCAGCAAGACCAGCGACGTGGCCGGCGACGGCACCACCACGGCCACCATCCTGGCCGAGGCCATTTTCAACGAAGGGCCTGCGGGCCGTCGTGGCCGGGGTGAATCCGATCCAGCTCAAGCAGGGCATCGAAAAGGCCGTGGCCGACATCACCGACAAGCTCAAGAGCATGTCGATCTCGGTCAAGAACAAGAAGGAAGAGATCGCCCAGGTGGGCAGCGTGGCCGCCAACAACGACGCCGAGATCGGCAAGCTGCTGGCCGACGCCATGGAAAAGGTCGGCAAGGACGGCGTGATCACCGTCGACGAAGGCAAGAGCCTGGCCACCGAAGTCGAGTGGGTCGAAGGCATGCAGTTCGACCGCGGCTACCTCTCCCCCTACTTCGTCACCGATCCGGCCAAGATGGAGTGCGTGCTGGAAGACGCCTACATCCTGATCCACGAGAAGAAGCTCTCGAACATCAAGGAACTGGTGCCGCTGCTGGAGAAAGTGGTCAACTCGGGCAAGCCGCTGTTGATCGTGGCCGAGGACATCGACGGCGAGGCGCTGGCCACGCTGGTGATCAACCGGCTGCGCGGCACGCTGAAGGTTTCGGCCGTCAAGGCGCCCGGCTACGGCGATCGCCGCAAGGCGATGCTCGAAGACGTGGCGATCCTTACCGGCGGCACGGCCATCTTCGAGAGCCTCGGCCGGAAGCTGGAAAACATCACCCTGACCGACCTTGGCCGGGCGAAGAAGATCGTCATCGACAAGGACAACACGACGATCATCGAGGGCGCCGGCAAGAGTGCCGAGATCAAGGGCCGCATCGAGCAGTTGCGCCGCGAGATCGAGAACACCACCAGCGATTACGATCGCGAGAAGCTTGAAGAGCGGCTGGCCAAGCTGGCCGGCGGCGTGGCCAAGATCAACGTCGGCGCGGCCACCGAGAGCGAGATGAAGGAGCGGAAGGCCCGGGTCGAGGACGCCCTGCACGCCACGCGTGCGGCCGTGGAGGAAGGCATTCTGCCCGGCGGCGGCGTGGCCCTGTTGCGGGCGGCTCGCGGCCGTGAAGCCCGACGGCCTCAACCAGGACGAAGAGGTGGGCTACAAGATCGTGTTGCGTTCCTGCCGTGCGCCGTTGACGCAGATTGCCGACAACGCCGGCCAGGACGGCGGCATCGTCTGCGAGAAGGTGGCCGAGGCCAAGGGCGCCAACGGCTACAATGCGCTTGACCGGCGTCTACGAGGACCTGGTCAAGGCGGGCGTGATCGATCCGACGAAAGTGACTCGCACGGCGTTGCAGAACGCCAGCAGCGTGGCCACGCTGCTTATTGACCAGCGACGCGTTGGTGGCCGACAAGCCGAAGAAGGAAAAGGCCCCGGCCATGCCGCAAGGCGGCGAAGACGAGATGTATTGATGAGGGGTTAGGGATTAGGGATTAGCGACAACGTGGTGTGGCGGTCGTTTAGCCGGCGAACTTGTTCGCCGTGGGAACGCGCAGAGTAGCGACACCCGTTTTCCAACCCCAAGCCCAACGGCCCGCACTCGTCCCCTCTCCTTCCGGGAGAGGGGCAGGGGGTGAGGGCAGCGTGCGGCGAGTGAGGACATCAACTGATGCCCACGCGACATCACTGACGCAAAACCCGAAAAGGTGCCAGGACCGACGGTGGTTCCTGGCACCTTTGTCGTTTCTCGCGATGAAAGGAAACGCCGTGAAAATTACGGGGTTCGGTGTGGCGAATTATCGCAGTTTTGGGGCATCCGGCGTCTTCGTCCGCGACTTTGGCAAAGTGAATGTGTTCATCGGAAGGAATAATTCAGGTAAGTCGAACATCTTGAAATTCCTTCAGGCTATTCCGAGAATACTCGGACAGCCACAACAGTCACAGACGGCTACGCTCGACCGCCATACACGCGCGGAAGATTCATCGCGAGTTTCGGTTTGGCTCACCCTTGATGAAGAGACGATTTGCCTACCGTTGACGTCCCAGGCGCCGGTGCAGTCGGTGCCGCTCCACTTGTGGCTCAACGGCCATCCAAATTCTAACCAGAATGTAGAACTCGACGACGCAATCTTCAGCGAGTATGTCCTCTTAAAGCTACACGAGCACCTTACGCACAATCGGATCTCAAGCTACCCCAGCCGCGATTTTTTGGTGAAATCCGTAATTGATCCCCTGGTTGCGCAAGCAAAGGGCGAGCTTCTCCGGACGGTGTCGAAGCTGGTTTATATACCGGCAATTCGGGAAATCCGAACAATGGACGACGGACGAGGCGACGTTCTGGACCTGTCGGGAAGAAATCTGATCACGAAACTCCGGCCGATGCAGCATCCGGTATTTGGCAAGGAGGCGGACCAGCAAAGATTCGGCGAAATCGTTGAAATGGTTCGCGGGCTCTTGAAGGTCCCCGAGCTCAGAATGGAGATTCCGGTCGAGGACGACATCTATCTAACGATGCATGATGGCGGTCGCCTGCCCCTGGCTAACTTCGGAACTGGAATTCACGAGTTGGTCGTCATGTGCAGTACCCTCGCGCTCTACAACGATCGCTTCGTCTGCATCGAAGAGCCTGAGATACACCTTCACCCCGAGCTACTACGACGTTTTCTTAGATTCCTGCGCACAACAACCAACACATACTTCATTGCGACCCACTCAAACGTTCTGCTGGACGCGGACGAATCAGACTCAATCTACCACGTCAGCCACGACGGAACGTCGTCGAGTGTTGTCCGACGCGAGACAAGCGGGCAATCGCTAGCCGTCCTCCATGATTTGGGTTACCGCGCCAGCGACCTGCTGCAGACGAACGGAATAATCTGGGTCGAAGGTCCGAGCGACCGGCTCTTCATAAAGAGATGGCTAGAGGTTTTCGACTCTCAGTTTGTCGAGGGGTTGGACTACTCGATAATGTTTTACGGCGGCGCCTGCCTCGCGAATCTTACCTTCGCTGAAGTTCCGCCAGCGAGCGACTTTGTCGAGTTGCTCAAGATCAACCCGAATGTGATCGTTGTAATCGACCGGGACGGCGCGACCGCGAGCAAACCGCTTCGAGCATATAAAGAACGCGTCCGACAGGAAATTGGGCCGGAGAAATGCTGGATAACAGAGGGGCGGGAAATAGAGAACTACCTATCAACCGACCTGCTGCAACGTTACCTTGAGAGCCGCTTCTCCGGAATGGTGCAGCCTTTCAGGTTTGGCTCGAACATGAAAATTGACAACGCGATCAATCGCGCCGTCCCCGGTGCCAATTTTGTCTACAGCCGCAACAAGCGAAAGCACTCGCAAGAGCTTTGCGAGAAAATGACCCCCGCCGACCTTGACTTCCTAGATTTGCGTGACTGGATTGGGAAGATTAACGCTGCGATCGAAAAGTGGAACGCGAACTGACGCCCCGGCGCAAGATGTTGGACTCAGGCCCGCTGCCGCGCGGCGACGACTGGCTGGATTGGGTCAACCGTCCGCAAAGCGACTGCCGAGCGATTGGGCTTGGAAGCAAGCCTCCGTCCGCGCGGCGCCCTCGAATACAAGAGAAAAAGTAGAATGCCCGTGCGCCGTGAATGCGTGTGTATTTCAGCGGGTGAAAGTCCCGCCTGGGAAGGGTCGCTTGCCCAGTAGCAATCGAAGCGGCGGAGGAGGCAACGAATCCGTCGGAGCCTTCGATGGAAAGGGTCACTTGGTGATTCCGCGAAGATGCAGGCCGTAACGAAAGTGAACGCTCGACGAGGCCCCGAAACCTTTGACGTGGAAGCCGACCCGACGGACAAGTCGGGGAAGGCCAGCGTTGCAGAGGAAGTTAGCGATAGATGCACTCTGCAATTCCGCCGGGGTAGAGACGACGGCATGTATCGAAGGAATGCACATGAAGCACGGGAAACCGACGACGACAGCGGAGGCAACCGCAACGGGCAACCCGCGAGGGCCAGGCCCGGTCGCGTCGGTGGCGGAGAGGCTCGTAGTAGCGTCGAAACCGGGTAATGCCGGTGGAGCAAAGGGGCCTCACTTCGGGCACGTTGATGGAAGGGACAAAGGGACTTGCGATTGGCTTCGGCCTAGCAACACAAAAGAACTCCGAGCGTCCCGGAAGCGACTCTACTGCAGGGCGAAGATCGCATGACGCGATTGTGTGCCCTGCGGTGAAGCCCGTCGGAGAGCCGGATGCGGGAAATCCGCCCGTCCGGTTCGATGAGCGGGAGGTGGAAACGGAGCACGGCATGCGACTATTGAGACACAGACGGGGAAACCCCGAAACAGAATATGTCGAAGCCTAACCCAACCGCGCCACCTCTCGACTCTACCCCTTTCCGAGTTCCGTCGGAGTTCCGTACCCAGACGGCAGCGATTATAACGGATGACGTGCTAGTGCCGGAGGCAGTAAGTGTCAATCACCTATAAGAACCGAGTCGCCCCGTTCTCCGCCGAAAGGCTGGAGGCGATCAGTAAAGTCCTCGGCGATACAAACGAGGGTCTGACGGGGACAGAGATCGACCATTTTCTCAGAAATTGCCACATCCCGAACCCGACGCCCGACATGACCAAGTGGAAGCGGCTCTATAACGCCTTTGTCGAATTCCAGAACGAACATCGGCTCGGCAACCACGTTGTTGTGTTCATCAAGCGGGCAATGGACCCAGCCCTCTACGTCGGGCAGCCGCATGTCTTCCGCTCACGGCGGGACAAGCTGAACTCCGTCCTGGCCTTCTGCGGTCTGACGTTGGGTGAGGACGGCCAAGTTCGTAGGGCGGACGCCGCCACGACCATCGACCAAGCTCTCGAACGGGCCAACCGCCTGCACGCCGCCCTGGTCCAGCGGAGCGTTCACGCCGACCTGCTGAGCTTCTGCAAGGCCGAACTCCTCCAGGAGAACTACTTCCACGCCGTTTTCGAGGCGATGAAAAGCATCACGGCCAAGATCCGCACCCTCTCTGGTCTGAGCGGCGATGGCAGCGACCTCGTTCAGAATGCCTTCGGCCAGAAGTCCGGTGACCCGCTCTTGGTGATTAACTCGTTCAATACGGAGACACAACGTGGCGAGCAAAACGGTTTCATGAACCTGCTGAAAGGGCTCTACGGCACGATCCGCAACCCGCTAGCCCACGACCCGAAGGTTGAGTGGGATATGACGGAACAAGATGCTCTCGACATCCTTACGACACTTTCTCTGGTTCATCGGAAGCTCGATCAGGCGTACCGATTTCGAGCGTAATGGGAAGAAAACGGGACACCGCTATTGGTAATATGGAAAGTGTGCATCTGACATCGCTATTCGATGAAGAGGTTGTTCTGCGCTTTCTTTCAAGATCGAAGTAATCGTGGCAACATGCGACCGCCGAGCGATGGGGCGAGGAAGCAAGCCTCCGCCCGCGGCCGCCCTCGAATACAAGAGATAAAGTAGAACGTCCCGGTTTTCCTTGCCCCGTTTTCCTTGCCGATAGCTTGTCTATCGGGGCGGCGAAGCCGCAGGAGGTTCTTGACGCCCTCCAAGCCCCCACTTGTGCCTCCCACACCCCGATAGCCGAGCTATCGGGGCCTCGGGGCCACCATGTTTCGGCTGATATTGACCCACCTGCGCAAGGCGTTATATTCTCGGCTGTAACCTGGCGTCGTCTGGGGAAACCCGCTTCACGGAGGAAGAACCATGTCAACGGCCATCGACGATCAGATACTGGTGGACCGCGCCGCCTACAATCACGCCTTCGAGGCCGGTCAATTGCTGGAGGAACTGCTGGTTGACCGGAGCGTGGAACTCGCCGCACGGTCTGGCTGTTCGGTTGTTACTGCGGAGCATGTGAATGCCAGCCTTGATCATACCTTGCTCGATCATCTGCTAAGACAATTGAGGGCCAGTTCAAATGGCGGAGCCGCAACAGACCACCGAGCAAGTGGCGACACCAAGCGGGAAGCCGCTTGATCGCGCAGCTATAAAAGGGTTGAAGCGGCTTCGGGTGGAGATGCAACTCGCCCTATTGGCGGAAGCCGACAAGATTTCGGCCGATAGCCGCATTACCGATGACGATCTTTACCGGGCACACCTTCCTTGCAGTCGTCCTCGGTAAGGCGAAGTTCCAAGTGACCAAGTAAGGCGAAACCGAAGATGCTGGACTGGCTTCGCAGACTCGACGAAAGACTTTTTGGTCCGCCCCACAGGTTCGAGACCGTTCTCGCCTTCGTGGTGCTGCAGTTGGGCCTCACCTTCGACGCCGAGCCTGGTGAATCTGGCCGAAGCGACGCGTCCACTCACCAGCCTCAACCAGAATCGCGCGAGGCGTAGCGGACGGGCATATCTTTACACCGGGCCGTACTTCGTCGCCGTCACGCCGCAGTGCCTTCAGAATCCCGAATTTGTTGCCGGTTCCCCCTTTGCCGCGATTGTGCTAAAATTGATGTGTCATGACCGCAGCCGTTGAGAAAATTGCCGCCGAAGTGAAATCTCTGCCTAAGGCCGAGCTTGACGAGTTTTTGGCCTGGCTGGCCGAATACGAACTTCAGCAGCCGGACCAATGGGACGAGGAGATGGAGTCGCGACTCGCAGCCGGGCGGACGTTTGCAGGCGTTGATGAATCGGGCGCGTGCGGATATTGCCGCTGGCAGGACGAAGCCGCTCGATGAACTCCTTGACAACCCCTGATTTCTGGAAGGCGTATTCTCGCCTCGCTCCCGAGGTGCGGCAACTGCGCCAAGGCGACGTATCAGTTGTGGACGCGGAACCCCAAGCATCCCTCTCTTTGCTTCAAGAAGGCGGGAAACGTCTGGTCCATCCGCATTGACAAGGGAGTCCGCGCGGCGGCCCTCTTGGAGGGCGATACCTTCTACTGGTTCTGGATCGGCAACCACGACGAGTATGAGCGACTGATCACGAAGTAGTCGCTGCGCGACAACCCCGGGCTGGGCTGTGAAAGCCCTTCGGGGTACGACGTGACGGTGCCCCGGCGCAACGCCCGATTTTCGCACCGGGAAATTTCGTATGCCCGCCTAGGGAAGGTTCCGGTTTTCAGCGGCCGGTTGGGGCCTGATAATGCGTTGAGTCACTGGCCTGAAAATGGGCCCTGCCCGGCAAACTTGCCGAGCAGTCCAGGGAAGCTTGCACCATACAACCCGCGCCAGGGCGCAGAAACGAAAGGAGTTTTGCGATGAGAGCCAGGTTGGTGAGTCTCGACTACTATGTGCCGCTCTGCGATACCAGCCTCGATGCGTTGCCGGTGGTCATCGGCCAGGCAGAGGACGCGGAGATCCGTCTCGACGACTTTTCCGTCGCCGACTACCACTGCCGCGTCAGCGCCACCGACGACGGCCTGACGGTGACCGATCTCGATACGGTCCACGGTACGTACGTCAACGGGACCCGCGTTACCGAATCGGTTCTGACGCCGGGCGACGAACTGTCGATCGGAATGATGACATTCCTGGTGCAACCCGCTGCCGAGGCTGCGGAGCCAAGGCGGCCGAGCAGAACCTCTCATTCGCTCGTGCGGGCCTCGACCGGCACGTCGAGCAGACGATTGGACCGCAGCACGGTCAGCGTCAGTTGATTCGACGTCGGCCAAGAGGCGAGGATCTGGTGGAGATCGTCCACGCCGGTGATGATCCGCCCGCCGACGGCGACGATCAGGTCGCCGGGTCGCACGCCGGCGGCCGCCGCGGCGCCTTTGGCGGCCACTTCGACAACTTCCACGGCCTGGTCGCTCAGCAGATCGTGCTCGCGGGCCAGGCGGCGGGGAAGCGGCACTGCCGTGGCCACGATGCCCAGCGATAGCCGGCGAACCCGGCCGTGCGCGATCAGTTCACCGACGACCCACCGGGCGATTTTGGCCGGCACGGCGAAGCCGAGGCCTTGGGCCATGGCCACGATGGCCGTGTTGACGCCGATCACGCGGCCGCGCGAATCCAACAGCGGGCCGCCCGAGTTGCCCGGGTTCAGCGGCGCCGTGTGCTGGATGATGTTTTCGATCAGCCGCCCTTGCTCGGCGGCGCATGGCGCGGCCCAAGGCGCTGATCACGCCGGTCGAGACGGTTGACTGGAATCCCAGCGGATTGCCCATCGCGATCACGAGTTGTCCGACCTGGAGGTTCTCGGAGTCGCCTAACTCGGCGAAGGGCAGATCGCGGGCGGCCAGCCGGAGCAGGGCCAAGTCGGTGGCCGGATCATCGCCCACCAGATCGGCGTCGAGCGTATCGCCCTCGGGCGTGACGGCGCGAAGCGATTTGCGGCCGTGCACGACATGGCTGTTGGTCATGGCGTAGCCGTCGGGCGTCAGCAGGAAGCCCGAGCCGACGCCGCCGCGCTCGTCACCCCGGGGTCCGACCACCGAGACAACGGCCGGCCCCATCGTGCGCACCACCGCGATCACGGCACGGGAATAGGCATCCAGCAGATCGAAGTCGGACGAGGCGGCGCCGTCGGCCGGACGCCGGCTCTTGGACTCATCGCTCGCCGGGCGCTCGTCGTTCGACGGCGTCGATCGGTCGAAGAATATTCACACCCTTCCCCTTCCCACGACACGTAGTCATGCTCGGTTGACTATCTTTCTACGCAGGCCGAGCCTGGCGGTTCGCAGAGGCGCGGCATCCGGCCGCGCCGCATGGGCACAGCGCCCCGCCCAACGACAAGATGCCGCTTCTACAAGTTGGCTGAGGATCGGCCCTACACCCGCCAAAACAGCCGCTTGCGATACAGGACCCACAACACGAGCCAGAGGATCGCGAACTGGCCGATGTCCAACAGCGGTCGGCCCCAAGACAGCACTTTGTGCTCGCCGAGGATCACGAGGAAGAATTCGCTCCACGCATCGAGGACCGGGTCGAGCAGGTACGCCAGCAGGGCGTTCGAGCCGATCACGATGAAGGGAAAGGCCCACCAATGGAACCCGCCGACGTCGATCACCGCGTAGAACATGGCCAGCGCGACGAAGCTGCAACCGCCGGTCCAAACGATCATCGAGCTGGTCCAGAGATGGCGGTTCAGCGGCATCCAGTAGCTCCATTCCCAGCCGACGGCCATCAGCGCCAAACCGATGCCTGCCAGCCAGAAAAGCCTTCGTTGGACGGTGATTTTCGCCCGCAGCAGATGGCCGGCCATTGCGCCAAGCAGCACGGTAGCGGCAAAGCCCAGGCTGGTCACAATCCAGGTGAAGCTGTGGTGGCGGCGAAAATGGCCGAGCACCAGTTCGTTGACATAGCGGGCGAAGTTGATCGCGGGCGTCAGCGTGCCGGCCTCGTGCCCGGCAAAGGGCACGTACGTCAGAAGACCCCAGTAGCCCATCACCAGCGCGATCAACAGTGCGAGCTGCCCGGGCAGCGGCAAATGGAGCAGGGCCAACGACGTGACGAGGTAGCCGACGGCGATGGCTTGCAGCGTGTTGCTATAGATTTCGAAGCTGTCGGGCTCGTACTGGATCATTTGGACCAAGATGCCGAGCAACCACAGGACGACTACGCGGCGGGCGATCCGCCAGTAGGTCGCCTTGAGCGATTGGCCCCGTTCGCGGCGGTTCAACATCGCCAGCGGCATCGCCGCGCCGACGACGAAGAGAAACATCGGCATAATCATGTCCCAACCGACGAAGCCCCACCATCGGGCGTGCGAAAGTTGGTGCTTCAACGCGTGCAGCGCAGGCGATGAAGGCGAACAAACGAGCCCGGCCAAGACCAGCACCACTTCGCGCCCGCCCACGATCCAAAACATCGTGAACCCGCGCAGCGCATCGAGCGCGAGCAAACGCCGCTGGACCGACGCGCAAGTGCCGGTAAAGACGTAACCGCGCTCTGGCCTCGTTCGTCCGGGCATGCGGCTACGGTCGATCTGGTCAGTTCGACGCTCAAAGGGGCCCTTCCTCAGTGGTGTGCGGCTGTTGACGTTAGGCGGCGCGACCTGCCTGTCGGCTGCTGCCCGCGCGGGAAGACAATCTCCCCGCGGCGCCCAAATCGCCAACTCACCGTTCGCTCCAGTTGCCGGTGGTATATCTCATGTCCCGCAGCGTGGAATGGCCAATTATAGCCCGCAAATCTTAAACGGGTTGGCGGGGTGCTGCAAGAGCGAGTGGCATGGCAAATGCCCCCGCCAGCAGGCTGCTATGGCCTGCGGGCGACCACCACAGAGTTCATCGCTTCGTGCTTCACTAGCAGCCGGGCTTCTTCCAGGCCGGCCATCCGCAGGTCTTCGGCATATTCCTCGAAGGTGAACGTGCCGCCGGACTCGGTGTTCACCAGCATGTTGATGGCGAACATCACCCCTTCCAACGGCCGGGTGCGACAGGGTTCCATCACCACGTCGCGGATGGCGATCTGCCCACCCGGCACAAGCGCCCGGCACACCTTGGCGAACAGCTCTCGGTTGCACCCGCGCGAATGCTGATGGCAGATGGCGCTGACCCAGGCGAAATCCGCGCCGCCGGGCAGGTCGTTAACGTAGAAATCGCCAGCCACCAACGCGACGCGATCGGCCCAAGGCGTGCCCGCCAATCGCTCGCGGGCTTGCTGGATCGCGTCGGGCAGATCGAAGATCGTGGCGGTGGCCGTCGGCACGGCGCGGAAGACCGCCAGAGTCCACGTGCCCGAGGCCCCACCCACGTCGAGCAGATGCTTGAATTTCAGCGGGCCGAGCTGCGCCACCAGTCCGTCGGCCATCGGATCGGAAATCGCGTGCATGGCGGCGATAAAGGCCGCTCGATCGGCCTCCGTGCCGCGAATGCTCGGCTGCCGCGGCGCGGGCAAGCCTTTTTTCACCGTTGACGCCAACTGCGACCAACCGCGCATCACGTTGGTCACGTGCCACAACATGGGCAAGACGCTCTGCGGGCGGCCTTCGACGAGCGACTCGCGCAATTCGGGCCCAGCGCGATAACGCCGGTCGTGCTTCTCGAGCAGCCCGAGTGTCGCCACGGCATCCAACAACATGGTCAGCGCCGAAGGTCGCAATTCAGCTTGCCAGCCAACTGGTCAGCCGTGAGCGACTCGTCGCCCAACACGGTCCACAGGTTGACTTCGGCGGCGGCCCCCAGCACGCAGGCCGGGCGAAAGCCATTGATCAATTCGAGAATTTTCTGCCGATCGGGAGGTGATTCGGGCATGGCGGTCGTCCTGCAAAAGCCTCAAATAGGACCCATCGAACATGATTACGCAGTTCGGCCGAATGGCAAGATCACCATACCGAACTCGGCTTTTTGTTGCGACCCTCCATCAGAGGGGGTTCAGCGCCGTTCCGCCGTGCTTTCTCGCGTTACCTGACTTAAAATAGATAAAGTGGGAGATGTGTTATGTTCAAGCGCCTTTGGCCCATTGCGGCGATCATGTGGCTGAGCATGGCGGCAGTCGCCTTGGCCCAGTTCAAGGAAGGCGAGCCGGGCGGCAGCAAAACCGGAGAGACGACCGTCTCGCGTTGGCAGATTGGCGCGATCATCACGGCCGCGGGCGGCGCTTGCAGTGGCGGCACGGGCTATATGTCGGTGCCCAAGGACTGGCCCGAACAGCAGGTCAGCATTGTCAAGGAGGATATCTCGCCGGAAATCAAGATTCACTACTCGACGTTGGCGGGCACCGTAAAGCTCATGAATCTGAGGATCGGGCAAATCGCCGCCGGCCAGCAGGCGAAGGCGATTGTGACTTTCGAAACGCGCCGCACGACGATCCTGCCCCCGGACGACACCGACATCTATGTGCTTCCCAACGCCAAGAAGCTTCCACCCGACATTCGCAGCTATCTCACGCCCAGCCCGATGATCGAGAGCCAGGATCCGAAGATTCGCGAGCTGGCCAAAACGGTCGGGGCCGATAAGGAGAAGGCGTGGGATCACGTCGAAGCGATTTACGATTGGGTTCGCGAGAAGATCAAGTATCAGAACGGGCCGATCAAGGGCGCGTTAGCGGTGCTTCGCGACGGCACGGGCGATTGCGAGGAGATCACCTCGTTGTTCATTGCCATTTGCCGGGCGGCCGACATCCCCGCCCGCAGCGTGTGGGTGCCCGGCCACTGCTACCCGGAGTTCTATCTGGAGGACGATCACGGGCAAGGCCACTGGTTTCCGTGCCAATCGGCCGGCGCACGCCAGTTCGGCGGAATCACAGAGACGCGGCCGATCTTCCAGAAGGGCGATAACATCCGTCCGCCGATCAATCCCAAGAAACACAACCGTTATCTCGATTTCGACCTGAGCCTCAGCGGCGCCGCCAGCCCGCAGGTGAAGACCTTCCGGGACCCCGTGGCGAACTGAATGGTAGACGCGGCATCTTGCCGCGTCAGCTCACGCCTATCATTAAAGCGACGGCGAATCGCATGATGACGCGGCAGGACGCCGCTTCTACAGATCAGAGCGGCGAGATGCCGCTTCTACACGGATGGTTGCCAGGCTTGCCACAACTGTCGCAGCGAGATGAGCACCTGGTACAGGGCGAGCCAAATCAGCCAGAGCAGGAGCACGGTCCAGGCGGTCACCAGCACCGAGACGACGATTTTGCCGGCCGGTGTGAAATGGCGGCTCCGCCACAACATCGGCAAGCCGAACGCGTAGAGCACGAGGAACAGCATCGTGAGCACGCCCCGCCGGCTCTCCAGCCAGTTCGGTCGCTGCCGATTGCCGGTGGCCGCGCCGCAACGGCGGCAACGCTCGTCGTTGACGTCGATCGCGGCGCCGCACTGCGGGCAGACAATTTCGGGGACGATGAGGTTGGTCATGGCGTTCCGACCCATGGACACACAGGTTATGATTCAGCACAATGGCGGAAGCAGGTTACGCGTCAGCATACCGCCCACATGGCCGGCAGCAACCAAATGCTGGTATGCTAAAGCATAACCTACGCCGCCTGCATTCGCCGGGGTATCTGTGAAATTATCCGGCGGGCGAGGGGGAACTGCTACGTACTAGGCGATTACCGTGACGACCTCCGAATCCCGATCGCAGGCCCCGCTTTCGATCCGCCCAGCCACAAACAGCGACATTGTCGCTATCCGAGCGGTCCTCTTCGCCGTCCGCGCGGAGTATGGCGTACTTTCCGACATCGGGGCCAACGATGCCGATCTGGACGACATCGAAGTCAACTATTTCGAACGGGGAGGATTCTTCGACGTCGTCGAAGACGGCGCAGAACGAATCGTCGGTTGCGCGGGCCTCTATCCATTGACGCCGCAGCGGGCAGAGCTCTGCAAGATGTATCTGGAGAAATCAGTCCGCAGGCGCGGCGTGGGTCGGCGACTTCTGGAATCGATGCTTGCCGCGGCCCGGCGCGGCGGCTTCGCTGAGGTTTGGTTGGAAACGAATTCCGTGCTTACCGCGGCAACCAGCTTGTACCGGAATTACGGTTTTCAGCCAGTGGCCCACGAGCAACTCTTGCCCCGATGCGACGAGGCGTACCTCCTGCGGCTTGAGTAAGCCGGTCGGAGTGCCGTCGCAGGCGCAACTCAAACCCTTACGATGCTTCCCCTTGTCACGGCGAAGATGGGGCTCCAAGGTTGTTCGGCGGGTGGCCGCCCGGCCATTCCGGACTCTTACACCGGGCGTATTGCCCACACCCGCGAGGCTTGCCGCAACTATCATCCTGCTAAGCCTAGCGCGTTGACGCAGCCCATTCCATCGGGCATACTCTACTACCATTTCAAATCCGCTTCCGTCCCCTCTCTGGAGCTGACCATCGTGGAAGTCAAACTTACAAACGGCAAGATAATCCCCATCGAGATGCACAAGATTCGCATTGTCCAGAGTACGCATCTCCCGCCGGTCGCCGAGCGCCTGCGGGCCATTGAGGAGGCGGGCTACAACACGTTCCTGCTTCGTACTCGCGACGTGTTCATCGACATGCTGACCGACAGTGGCACAAACGCCATGAGCGACAACCAGTTGGCCGCGATGATGGTCTCCGACGACGCCTACGCCGGCGGCGAGAGCTATTACAAGATGCTCAGCGCCGTGAAGGACGTCCTGGGGTTCGAGTATTGCGTGCCCGCCCACCAGGGCCGTGCCGCCGAGCATTTGCTGGGCAAGATTTTCATCAAGAAGGGTGACGTGGTGCCGATGAACTACCACTTCACTACTACGAAAGCCCACTTCGAGATGGCCGGCGGCAAGGTGTTGGAGATCTTCACCGACGAGGCGATGAAGACCGAGAGCGACCAGCCTTTCAAGGGTAACATGGACTTGCAGAAGCTGGAGGATGTGATTCGCAAGTACGGCGCCGAGAAAGTCGCCTTCGTGCGCATGGAAGCCACAACGAACCTGATCGGCGGTCAGCCGTTCTCGATGGCCAACCTCAAGGACGTGCGGCGGATCGCGGCCGCCCACAAGATTCCGGTGATCGTCGATTGCAGCCTGATCTCGGAAAACGCCTATTTCATCAAGCACCGCGAAAAGGCCTATGCCGACGCCTCGATCGCCTCGATCGTCCGCGAAATGATGGCCCAAGCCGACTTGATCTATCTTTCCGGGCGGAAGAGCACGTGCGTCCGCGGCGGCCTGATCGCCACGAACAACCCGGCCTACTTCGAGCAGTTGAAGGCTTGGCTGCCCGTCTACGAGGGCTTCATCACCTACGGCGGCATGTCGTCGAAGGAGATCGAGGCGATGGCGGTCGGAATCCGCGAAATGGTCGACTATGACGTCGCCAGCAGCTCGGCCGACCTCATTAGGTACTTTGTTGACGGGATGGTCAAGCGGGGGATTCCCGCGGTGACGCCGCCGGGCGGTCTGGCCGGCCACGTTGACGCCACAAAATTCCTGCCTCATGTGCCCCAATCGGAGTACATTGCCGGCGCGTTGAACGCCGCTGTGTATCTGGCCTCCGGCGTACGCGGCATGGAACGGGGCACGATCTCGATGGACCGGGACGCCCAGGGCAACGACGTCTTCTCTGACATGGAGCTCTGCCGGCTGGCTGTGCCGCGACGGGTCTACACCGTCTCACACATGGACTACGTCGTGGATCGCTTGGACTGGCTCTACCAGCATCGCAACCTGGTCGGCGGGCTGAAGTTCAAGCACGAGCCACCCGTGCTGCGATTCTTCACCGGCAAGCTCGAAGCGCTCAACAACTGGGGTGCCAAGCTGGCCGAAGCGTTCCGCGCCGATTTCGGGACGAACGGGTAGCACGACCTGACAGTCCCCTCTCCCGCCGGGAGAGCGTTAGGGTGAGGGCCGTCCGTGCTGCGGCCCTCACTTCGGATACCAGTCCCGCACGCGCACCTCAACGCCGGTATCGGCCACGAGCTTCTTGAGCTGCTCCAGGTCGGCCTTCGTGCCATTCTGGTTGCGGTAGTGATAGGGATAAACGATTTTCGGCCGAAACGCCCGAATCGCATCGGCCGCCTCGGCGACGCTCATCGTGTACGGCTCGTTCATCGGCAAGAACGCGACGTCGATGTCCTTCAGCTTGCGCATTTCGGGCGTGTCGTCGGTGTCGCCGGCAATGTACACCGTCCTTCCGCCGACGTGCACCAGATAGCCGTTGCCGCCCCCCTTGGGATGAAACTGCCGCCGTTGCGGTGCAGCGTTGTACATCGGCACGGCCACGATGCTGATCTCGCCAATTTCGATCTTCGCCCCGTTGGGCAGAATGGTGGTCTTCGAAGCCAGCGGCCCCTGCGGAATCTTGTCGGCCACCTCTTTCGGAACGATGATCCGCGCTCGGCTCTCCGGCGGCACGAGGGCTTGCAGCGTGGCCAGGTCAAAATGATCGAAATGGGCATGCGTGATCAGCACCAAATCGGGCGACGGCAAGCCGGCGAACGCCGCGGCCCCGCCGACTGGGTCCACGTAAATCGTTTGGCCGCCCCACTGCATCACCAACGTGGCATGCTCAATAGGATGCACGATCAGGTCTCCCTGGGCGGTCGCAATTCGGTCGCCGGTCAACTCTTTCTCGGCCGCCCGGCCCAAACCGGCCGCGGCGGCAAAACAAACGACTGCCACCGCCGGAATCTTCCCTAGGCATCGCATCGGTTTTTCTCCTTTTCGAATGGCTCGTCAACGGTCGGGTGAAGTATACCGAAGAACGTGCTTCGCGAGAATTACCCCGCCGAAGGGGTTTCTTGATGTTCAGAAAAGTAACGCAACAGCAATTCAACGTCTTCTCGGCAAAACGGGGCTCCCGTTGGTCGCCCCCGTTGCATTGCTTATCTGAGACCCAATAGGTCCCGCGTCGGTTGACAACGATGACCCCTTGGCGTCACAATCGACGGGCGACACAAGCGGTGTGCCATCAAGAGAAAGGCGCGGAGCGATGAATCCCCAGGAGTTTCGACGTTGGGGCCGAGCGGCCATTGATTGGATTGCCGACTACATGGAGCGGGTCGAGCAGTACCCGGTGGCGGCACAGGTGAAGCCGGGCGAGATTCGGGCAAAACTGCCCGCCGCCGCGCCGGTCGAAGGCGAATCGTTCGAGGCCATCCTTCGCGACATGGACGAGATCATCCTGCCCGGCATCACCCACTGGCAGTCGCCGAACTTCTTCGCCTATTTTCCGTCGAACAATTCCGGCCCATCGATCCTGGGCGAACTGTTCTCCGCCGGACTGGGCGTGCAGGGCATGCTCTGGGCCACCAGCCCCGCCTGCACCGAGCTGGAAACGCACGTCCTCGATTGGCTGGTCAACATGCTGGCCTTGCCGCTGCACTTCAAGTCAACTTCAACCGGCGGCGGCGTGATTCAGCAGAGCGCCTCGTCGGCCGCGCTCTGCGCCCTTCTCGCCGCCCGCGAGCGGGCCACCGGCGGCCAAGGCAACCTGGCCGGCGCGGACGGTTCCTTGACGGCCTATGCCTCGACCCACGCCCACTCGTCGATCGAAAAAGGCGTACGCATCGCCGGCCTGGGCGCAAATAACCTGCGATTGATCGACGTGGACGAGCATTACGCCATGCGGCCCGACCGCCTGGCCGAAGCCATCGCCGCCGACCGAGCGGCCGGCCGGCGCCCGTGCTTCGTTTGCGCCACGGTGGGCACGACGTCGTCCACGGCCATCGATCCGCTGCCGGAAATCGGCCGCATCTGCCGGGAGCAGGGGCCATGGTTGCACGTCGATGCGGCCATGGCGGGCACGGCCGGGTTGTGCCCCGAGTTGCGCCCGCTGTTCGATGGTCTCGAATGGGCCGACAGCTATTGCTTCAACCCGCACAAGTGGATGTTCACCAACTTCGATTGCGATTGTTTCTTCGTCGCGCAGCGGGCCGAGTTGATCCGCACCTTGAGCATCCTGCCCGAGTATCTTCGCAATCCGGCGACCGAGTCGGGCGCGGTGATCGACTACCGCGATTGGCAGGTGCCGTTGGGCCGAAGGTTCCGGGCGCTAAAGCTGTGGTTTGTCATCCGCTGGTTCGGCGTGGCCGGCCTCCAGCAGCGGGTTCGCCGGCACGTGGCCTTGGCCCAGCAGTTTGCCCGCTGGCTGCAAAGCGATTTTCGGTTCGAATTGGCAGCCCCCGTGCCGTTGAGTCTGGTCTGTTTTCGGCATCGCGGCGGCGATGCGGCCAACCGGCAGATTCTCGACCGTCTGAACGCCTCCGGTCGCATCTATCTGACCCACACGCAGCTTGGCGGCAAGCTGACGCTCCGCATGTCGATCGGCCAAACCAACACCGAGCACCGGCACGTCCAACAGGCCTGGGACATGATCCGCGAAGCGGCCACGGCGGTGGAATAAAACCGCGGCGGGATGCCGCCGGCATGGGCCGTGAACAGTTAGGAAACATCCGGGCTACAGACAAAGGCGCTATCGACTTTAGCCTGCCGTTGCGTCATCCCGTCCGCCCGCGCTCAATACCCCTTGCAATGGAGCGTGAACACGACGGCAGCGGCCGCCAGACAATAGATGCCGAAGAGATACCAACGGCCGCCTTCCAGCCAACGGGATAGCCATTTGAGCGCCAACAGGCCGGCCACAAAGGCGCAGACCATGCCGACGAGGCTGGGAGCGAAGAGGCTTAACGAAAGGCCCACGTCGCCCGCTTCGCGCTGGGCTTTCACCAGCCGCCACACCTCGCGCCCGATGGCGGCCGGGGTAATGATGACGGCCAGCGCGAAGCTGAATTCCTCGACCCTCGCCTTCAGCGCGCCTAGCAGCAGCCCGGTGGAAATCGTAGCCCCGGAACGTGAAAACCCCCGGAACGGGAGACACAACCCCTGGACGGCTCCGATCCAGGCCGCCTCCCGAATCCCAATCGCCCGGCCTCGGGCGGTTGCCCGTTCAGCCAGCCCGGCGATCAAGATCAATAGGCCTCCCGCCGCCAGTGCTGCAGCCACCAGCCCGAGGTTGCCGAACAGCAACTCGATTTCGGCCTTCTCCACGTGTCCGAACTTTTCGGCGCCTTTCTCGATCCCCAAAATCAGCGGCACGCCGACGGCCAAGGTCAGCAGCGTCGCCGTAACGAGCCGGACCGCCTGCTGCTGGAACACGGCTCGGGAAGCGAAGATGCTCTGTTTCCACGCCCGCCAGAAATACACGATCACGGCAAACATCGTTCCTGTGTGGAGCATTACCAGCAACAGCGTCATCTCGGGCTTCGTCGGGTCCAACTTTAAGAGCTTCTCGGCCACGATCACGTGCGCCGAACTCGACACGGGAAGCAACTCCGCCAAGCCTTGAACCACGGCCAGGATGATGATGTGAAGCAGATTCATTTCGGCTCTGACGATCGGGGTTTTCGAGACGCGTTGATGGATTGGGAAAGTATAGCATGTATTGACCGCCATCGAACCGGGTGCGCCCTTATCCGCACGCTTCGCGTGGGAACGAGGGTGGCTGCGTGTTGACCCTGCGTGCTTGCCGGGTTAGCATGAAGACCATCACACGCCCCGCTTTTCATCCCACCAGACCCGCTGCAACCATCCATCCGGAGAAACCATGAGCCGTCATTGCCTCGCCATGCTGTTGGCCCTTTGCGCCGTCTCGCCCGCCGCCGGGCAATCGCCCTTTCAGTTTAAGGAAATCGGCCCGACGGGCTTGCAGCTTTCGGAGCAGGGCGAGCCGGTGTTCGTCTACAATTTCGGCATGGTGCTGGCGCCCGGTTTTCCGGAAGCGATGCAGCGGTCGTCGTATTTGCATCCGGTTTATGCGCCGGGCGGCACCGTGCTTACCGACGACTTCAACCCCGATCATCCGCATCATCGCGGTATCTCATGGATGTGGCCGCGGGTGATCGTCGATGGGAAAGAGGGCGACATTTGGATGGTCAAAGAGTTCCGGCAGCGGTTCGTCGCCTGGAAAGCGCGGGAAACCGGCGCCGAGCAAGCCCGGCTGGCGATCGAGAACGACTGGTTCGACGGCGAGCGGAAATTCGTCAAAGAGGATGTCGAGATCATCGCCCATGCGGCAACAAATCGCCAACGGGTTCTGGATTTCGCGTTTCGCTTCGAGGCGGTCGATCGGCCGGTCGAAGTCATCGGCACTTCCGAAGGCAAGAAGGGATTTGGCGGTTTTTGTCTCCGTTTTGCGCCGCGCGACGGCGGCGAGAAGGCCACCGTGATTACCACGGAGCAGGGCGTCGCCAGGAAGGACGGCGTGCTCTCGCAGCATCCGTGGGCGGAGATCAGCGGAACGTTCAAGGGCCAGGCCGCCGGCGCCCGCGTCAACGACATGCCGTCGAATCCCGGCTATCCGAACAACGGCTGGCTCTTGCGGCACGGCTTCGGTTTCTTGAACGTTTCGTATCCCGGCCTGCAACCGATCACGCTCGAGCCGGGCAAGCCGCTGGTGTTGAAGTATCGTGTGACGTTGTTTGCGGGCGAAAGAAAGGATGAGAGATGAAGCACGTTCGTTGCGTCGGTCGCGATTGCGGCGTGCAAAAAAGCGGCCGCCGCCGGCTTGGGGGGGAAGCCGGCGACGGCACAGGGAGGGCGTTCGCTCTCGATTGATCTGGCAACACTCCGCTACGGAGTGGTAATGCCGAGTTTCTCTTCCTCCTCTTCCTGGATGATGATTCGCGGTGTGACCATCATCATCAGGCTTGAGGTTTCTCGACCGATGCCCACGTTCTTGAACAAGCGGTTGAGGTAGGGGATCTTGTCGAGGATGGGCACGCCGAACTCGTTGCGACCTTCGCTGAGGCTCTTGATGCCGCCCAACAACACGGTGCCGCCGTCGGGCACGCTGACGGTGGTGCTCACCGTGACGGAGGCGAAGGAGGGCAACTGGACCGTGGTGCCCGAGTTGGTGTTCGTAGTGGAATCGGCCGTCTGGTTCCACAACTTCGTCGGATCGGTGGCGGCCGCCTGAAGGCCCTGACGCGAGGAGTTGGTCGTGGTCGTGTTCGAGCCTGTGAACTGGAACGTATTGACGGCGCTAATGTTACTGAAGAAGGGCACGACCGTCAGCCGCACGAAGCGGCGGTCGGCAGACACCACGGCCTGGACGGTCATAAAGGTGCCTTCAGAAAGGACGACGATAACCGGTTGCTGCGCGGCGGCGAAGTCGCCTACCACCGGGATCACGCTCATGACGAAGGGGACCTGGGTGGTGTCGGAGATCATGGCCATTTGCCCGTTGAAGAGCGTGACCTTCGGGGCCTGGAGCACGTTGGTGCGCCGATCACCTTGGGACGCCTGGATGAAGAAGTAGGCCTCGACGTCGCTGAGGATGGCAAACCCGATGCTCGCGGCGCCGGACGGATCGAAGCCGCCGAACTGCGGCACCGCCGCGCCAAAGCTGTTTTGCGTGAAGGGCACGTCGAGATTGGCGCTAAAGAGATTCGGCGCTTGCATGCCGACGGTGATCGTTCGGCTGGCGTAGTCCTGGCTTGTCACGTTGGTGGCCAGGCCCTGGCCGGTGGTCAAAGCCGTGCTGGTGTCAAAGGCCGGCGCCGGAGGTGGTGCCGAATTGCAGGCCCTTGCCCGCAACGTTGGATTGGATGCTGAAGTCGAAGCTCACGCCCACGCGCTCGAAGAAGTTGTCATTGAGCGTAATGAAGCGGACTTCGATAGTGACTTGCAGGTCCTGGAGCCGCCGCAACTGTTCCAACAGGTCGGCGAGCTCTTCGTGGACCTCCTGGGTCTGGCTGACGACGAGGCTGAGGTTGGTGGCAAATTGAGAGATGGTGCCGGTGCCGCCCGTATCGTCCCAACTGGTGGGCTTGACGGTGGTTTTGATCAAGTCGATAAGGCTGTCGAAATCGGCGTTGGTTCCGCCGCCGAGTCCACCCGGTCCCGCTCCGACGGGCCCGTTTTTGGAATTGACGAACGGAGCGAGGTGCCCGCCGGCGGAAGATACTTGCGCCAGCAGGTTTGGATTGACCATGGCGCTGGCGCCCTTGCCGTCGCGCGTGGCGGCCACTTGCATGGGCGCGGCGGTCGCCGAGCCGAAGGGCATCGAGCCGTTGAAGCCGACGGTGCCCATCGCGGCGTCGTAGGCGCTGGCCAGGCCCGTATGGCCCGGCACGAAGTTGGGAATGGGCATGACCAGGTCGGCCACGTTGTAGGTGACCGTATAGACCTGATTGTCGTGCATTTGCTCGCTGGTGATCTTCAGCACGTCATCCTTGACCACGTAGCTCAGGTGGAGCGGTTGCAGGATCAAGTTCAGGGCGCTCTTGAGCATGATATCGTTGCGCAGGTTGATCGTGACCGGCGTATCGGACGACACACCCTCTTCGGTCAACCCGAGCTCGTCGAGATGGACGTTCACGCCCACGAGGTCGGCGAGATGGTCCATCACCTTGCCCAGCGGCGCCTTGGTGAACTGCAGCGAGACGGGCGTTTCCAGCTTCTTTTCGATTTCGATCTCGCGCTCGGTGCGATGGCGCCGGCGGTCGGCCAGGAACTTCGCCCGGTTCTTGCTCAGTTTGCTCCAATCCTTGGCGTCCGGGTAGACCATCGGATTCTTGTCCGAGAACGGCACGGAGGATTCGTCCACCTGGCCCAAGGTGTCGATGACCGCTTGTTCTTTGCGGGCGATCAGATTGTTGTTGTCCATGACGCGGTGGGCGAACTTCGTCTTCCAAAGGAGCTGCGCCACCACCGGATTGTCGGGCACCAGTTCCGCGGCGCGTTTGGCATCGATCTCCGCCTTCTCGTATTCCTGCTCGTCCATGAACTTGTTGCACTCGTCGATCAGCATGGCGAGTTTTTCTTCCACTTCGACCCTCATCTTCTGCTCGCGTTCGACCTCCTGGCGGACGCGGTTGTTCTTTTCGGCCAGCTCGATTTGCGGCCGGTTCTTCTCGATGATCTGCTGGGTTTCATTGATGGCGCGATCGACGCTTCGCGACAGTTGCTCGCGGGCCGAGGCGTCCAGGCCGGCCGCTGCGACCCTCTTCTTCGCTTCCTCCAACTGGGCCAGGGCGGCCTTGGGATCGGTCTCGCGCAAGGCACGGGCGTTGGATTCGGCGTGGGCCAATTCGGCAGCCACCTGTCGCAGCAGGGCCTGTTGCCGGGCCGCGGCTTCATCGGCCAGCGGCGAGGCCTGGCCCGCCGGCGGTCTGCCGTGCGACGACATCATTTGCAGATAATCTTGCAGACGCCGGGCAGTGACAGGGTCCAGTTCATTCATGTGGCCGGCCGCTTCACGGAACAGTTCGTACGCCCGCGGGGCGTCGTGCGCCTTCAGGGCCGTTTCGCCCTGCTCGAACAGGGCCATTCCCGGCGTCTTCGGCTCGCCGGGGTTGCCGTCGGGCACGGGCGCTGCGGGAGCCGCCGGCGGACGCGGCACGGCCAGCGGATTCTGGCCGGGATCGGTCGTATATTGCCCGTCCCCGCCGTCGATCGGCTGCTGGTTCGCTGCCGGCACGTTGCGCGTGCGATCCTGGGCGGGATCATAGAGGGCGCGGGTGGCGGTCCGGTCGGGCTGATTTGTTCCTCCGGCCGCGACGACATACTGTCCGCCGGCAGGCACCACGCCTGATGGGTTTTGCGAGCGAAATTGCCTGATATCCAGCAACACGAGTCCCGGGCGGTCTTCGCCCGGCGCGAAGACCGAATCGGGCAGCCGCAACTGGTCGGCTTGCCGCGCTATCGCTTCGGCGCGATCGAGTTGCCCGGCGGCCATCGCCTCGCGCGCCTGCCGGACGAGCTCAGTCGCCTTTTGCCGCGCGGCCACCGTGGGGGCCGCCAGCCGCAGAAGCCGTGGCAAAGCCGGGGACGTTTGACGACGCAGCCGCTCGACCCACGTCCTGCCGGCGCATCGCGGCAATCCGTTGCAGCATGTCTTGCGGCTTTTGTTCGATGGGGCTATAGCTGGTCTGCATGCCGGCTGCCCGGCTGGCAAGCCGTTCGGCTTCGTCGTACTCGCCGCATCGCAACAGGCCGTCGGCCTGATCCATTAGAGTGCTGGCGTATGCATGACGGTAGCCCTCGGTGCTCTTGTCCATGCTGGACAGTTGTTGGTACTTGCGAATCGCGGCTTCGACCTTATCGGGCGTATCATCCGTCAACTGGTAGTTCGCGTGTTTCGCCTTTTCCTGGAGCACCAGCTCGTTGGCGTGTCGGACGTCGCCCACCGCCAGTGCGCACCGTGCCGCGCGAAGCAGACTATCGCCGGCCGACGGACCAGCGGGAGCGCCCGCGGCGACAGAGCCCATCGCCACGCCGGCCGGAATCCCGGCGGCTCGCACGTCCTTGTCGGTTGGCACCGTCGGATAGATCTGATCCAGGGGTTTGGCGGACAAGTCCTGGGCGGAAAACGGCGGCATCGGCTTCGACGCGTCAACTGCCGGCAGCGGCATTACTTGCTGGGCGCCAGGGGCACCGGCGGGTGAGGTCAGCCGGCCCGCCATCGGGTCTGTCGCCGGCGCCTGCTTGTCCTTATTCGGACCTGGCGGCGAAAAGGCCTGGCTCGGCTTCACCGGCGCCGGGCCGGCCGCTTCGCGCTTCCGGTCGAGGTCGCGGCGGGCCTTCTTCGGCGTGTCACCCTGGTACCACCAGTTATATTGCACGTTGAGAGCCTCGGCGCGTGAGATCAGAGCGTCGGCCGTGCTCAGATCGTTCTCGGCCATGGCCTGCCGAGCGCGCCGGAGCAAATCCGCCGTTTGCTGAGTCTTGGCGTCCGATGAGTTATCGGCCGCAGGCGACTTGGCTGACGACGGCCGCACCGAGCCAGACAGGCAACGCGCCAGACAGCGGCCCGGCCGCTGCGATACTCACCACCAGAACGGTCGCCGTCGCGATCCATCCCACCCGTGCATTAATGGTCGTTTTCAACAGAGCTCTCCTTTTGAGACTCGGCGGTGTCCTGCTGGCATTCTTTTCCCACCTGCCAGACATCGAAGAGGCCTATTTTTCGGTCAGGTCCTGAAAAATCCGGTCGATGAGAGCGGGTTAAATACCGGAGGGGCGAAAGTAGGTCAAGGGCAATTCGCGCGATTCTTTCCCATGTTTTGGGACGTGCCAAACCCTCGGCCCGTCAGATTGGCGTGCGGCGATGGCATTCGTAACCGATTGTGGCCACAAGACTTGCGATAGTACCTGGGTGGGGCCAGGCCGCAGTGGCCGAGCCATAGGAGCAGCCGTTCGATGCCTCTGAGGGCCCGAAAGGTGCAGCTACCCGATGGCAATTCTCGCCGCCCGCACCGCCGCAGAGGCCAACCCGCATCGCCGAGATAAGTTCACGCGCGTACATGCGCCAGTCGGACCCCGCAATCGCCCATCGGTAGCGGGGTTACAGCACGGATACCGCGGTGACAGTCATTCTTGCCTGTCTTTTGCGGCCGGAAAAGAATGTCTGGCCTCCCGACCTCGTTACGACGCCTTAGATCACATCCTCGATGAAGGCGTAGCAGAGGATGTGGGTAATGGCAAAGAAACTATCTTCCAAACGGCCCATGTGGCCCGACGGAACCAACAACGGCAGTTGGGCGATTTCTTTCAGCCGGCCGCCGGCGGCGGTGGTCAGGCCGATCGTGCGGCAACCGATCTGGTTGGCATACTCGACCGCGCGGAGAACGTTGGGACTGTTGCCGCTGCCGCTGATGGCAATCAGCACGTCGTCCCGAACGGCGAAGTTCCGCAGCGGCTCGACGAAGGCCGATTCGTAGCTCACGTCGTTGGCATAGGCGGTTACCGTGCCCACGTTGTCCGACAGGCAGATCATCTTCGTGCGCGGCGGGCTTTTGCCAGGAGGCGCCCTTGACGATGTCGCAGACCATCTGCGAGGCAATCAGCGCGCTGCCGCCATTGCCGCAGGAGTAGACGGTGTGTTTTGTGTCGCGAGCCGCACGGAGCCAGTCGATCGCCGTGGCAATCGCACGACCGTCGATCTTCAACAAAAGGCCGGAAAGATCTTGCAGATAACGCTGGGTGAATTGCGGCAGTTCCATGATGATTCCAAGTTCCTTCTCTGATTTCTGAATTGTCTTGTTTTCGGCTCACGCGCGGCGCTGCGCGAGCCACATTTCCAGCCGCGGCGGCAACTGCTCGGGGCTCGCGGTTCCCGTGGTCGCCAGTTGTTGAACCGTGATCGAGGCGACAAGATTGCCCACCAGTGCAGCCTCGGGCAACGCCGCGCCGGCGGCCAAAGCGAGCACGGCTCCGGCCGTGGCGCTGTCGCCCGCGCCGGTGGGATCGGTTGGACCGGCGATTTGTACGCCGGGCACCACGGTCGGTTCCGGATCGCTGACGAGCATGCCGGCCGGGCCGCGGGTGGCGCAGATGGCCGCCCCGATCTCGCGCCGCAAGCGGCTGACGGCATCGCAAAGCTGGTCCAACTCGATCTCCTGCCCGGGCCGCTGCCTGGTGATTCCCATCGCTTCCAACTGGTTCGGCTTGATCGTCACGTTGCGAAAACTGCGGATGCGGCAACGGCTATCGGCCCAAAAGACCACCTTCCCATCGCGCCTGGCGCGGTCGGCCAGCGCCGCAACAACCATCGGCGTCACGACCCCGCAGCCTTCCTCTTCGACCTGATCCATGGCGATGACGGCATCGACCTGCGGCAGCAGGGCATCGAGCGCGCGGACGATTCGCTCTTGGGCGGCGCGGCTGGTGAGCGTGCGGTTCTTTGTGTCGTAACGGTTGTGTTCGCCGCTCAGGCCGGGATTGTTCTTGTCGCGGGGCTTCAGATAGGTTGGCGTCATCCGCTGCGGATCGCAATGGAGACGCTCCGTCGAGCAAGCGAGTGCGGCCAGGTCGCGGCGCAATTCATACGACTCGCCGTCGTCGCCGACGAACCCGATCGCATGGAGAGTGCCGGCCCTCAGCGCGGCGAGATTGGCGACGACGGTGCCAGCCGCGCCGGGGCTGTGGCGAATGGCCGCGACCTGATGCGCCGTCTTGCCGCTCTCGATGCTCACTTCGGCCAGCGCGGGATCGACGTCTAGATATTTGTCGAGAAAGAAATCGCCGACGACCGCAATCCGCAGCCGGGGAAAGCGGCCGACCAACTCCACCAGCCGGTCGAGCGACATGTGCGTCAATTCTTTCATCGCTTGGCCCTCGCGCGGACGCCACGGGGTCGATGGCCCGCAAAACGGTCACCCACTCCAAAGATAATCCAGCAGCGGCTGATAGTCGTGGTAGTCGGGGATGACGATATCGGCGCCGGCCCCGATCAGGCGATCGCGTTTCCAGGGGTCGGGCCGGCCGCTGCGGGCCGCCTCGTCGCTGGCGACGGCCACCGCCGTGCCGCCGGCCGACTTGACGTTTTGGATTTCCACGTAGCCGTCGCCAAAACCCAAGAGCGACGACCCGTGCAAATGGTTCTCGCGAAGGATGCGTTCGATCACTTGGGCCTTCGAAAACGACTTGTAGTCGTCCCGCGCCCCGTACACGTGCGGGCCGAAGCACCGATCCAAGCCCAACAGACGGACTTCTTCCAACACGTAGGGCTCATCGGTGCCGCTGGCCACGTACAGCGTCGCGCCGCGTTGTCGCAGGGCATCAAGCAACTCCAGCGAGTAAGGTACGACCATTTCACGGGCCGGAATCCGACCACTGCGCAAGCCCTCGCGGCGATCGGTAATTCGCTCCATGAGCCGATCGAGATACTGTTGCTTGTAGACCACCGGGTCCTCGGCCCGACCGCCCCGCTTGGCAACCTCTTCGGCCAGGCGAATCATCTGGTAGATCGTCTGCTTGCCGGTCAGGGCGGTGACGAAATCGGTGCACAGGGCGTGGAGTGCCGCGGGGGGTTCGGTAGTGCCGGTGGCCCGAAGCGTCTCGACCATCAGCGGGATCATCACCTCGGGCCAGCCCTCCCGAATCAGGCTCAGCGTGCCGTCGAAATCGAAGAGCACGTGCTGTGGCGGCTGCTCCAAACGCACCGAACGGATAATCTCAATGCCGGTGTGCGGAAGCATGTGCGTCGTTCCAACGTCATGCACAACCCGGCAATAGTCCTCCTCGTGAGCATTAGAAACCATGAATCAAGCCTGTCGGTTTCCCAAATATGGAGATGGCGCTAGAGCGTGAAGTCGGCGGGAACGGGCGGTCAACGGGTGCTACATTACATTTCACAAGTCTCTTCTCTGCAACCTCTTACGCGCTGTTTGGAGAACGGAAGTGATTCTGTTCTACTTCGCCGTAGCGGGCGACTGACCCCCACGGCGATTTGGCGAGTATGGCCATTTTAATGGCGCGCCGAGGAGTAAGCAACCCATCCGGCAAAAGGCCATCTGCCCCCTTTGCAATCCGCCGCCGGCTTTGGTATCTTCTTCTGGTCCGCCAGAAAGGTTTGCACAGTACCCCCGGTTTATTGCAGGATGCGCGGCACACTCTGGTGCCGGAGTGAACTGGGCCACCCCGCCATTACCCAAGGAGCGCGTCCCATGATGATTCTCGATATGGTCCTCTGCGCGTCGGCACTGATACTAGTTGCGCCCGACGATCTATTGGTGTCAGCAGTTCCGGCAGTAGTTATTCGGCTTCCAGTTTATAGAAGCGACCGGCCAATTGAGATTGGAAATCGCAATCTCCGGCAAGCCGGGCGATTTCCCGCAACAAGCGATGAGTTACTTCCTCCAAAACTTCCCGTTCTCGGGCGCGATCGTAGTATGGCGACAAATCCAGGGGCGGGCCGATGGTGAGTCGAACGGAGGCGGACATGAACAGGCAGCCAAGCGTTGTGCCGTTGTACGGTGCGCCGTGGATATAGCACGGGACCAACGGCACCCGGGCCCGCAAGGCGATCAGGGCCGCGCCCGAGCGGCCGGGGAGGAGCGTTTGCCGGGTGGTATTGAGGCGTCCCTCGGGAAAGATGCCGATCAGTCCGCCGCCTTCAGCCAGGCGAATGGCCGATTTGGTGGCGGCCGTGTCAATGCCCCCTCGACTGACGGGAATAACACCAGCAGTGCGAAGAAGCCAACGGAAGGCCGGGTGTTCGCAATACTCCTTGGCCACCATCCAATGCACGACGCGGGGCACGGTAATCGCGATGAACGAGGGATCCAGCGGGCAACGGTGGTTGCAGACGATCACCGCGCCCCGGCCGGGCGCGACGGGGAAGCCGCCGCAGATTTGAGCGCGCCAAAGGACACGCGCGATCGCGAGATTTAGTGCGTAGAGGAACGATTGTATGGGCGAAAACGGCCAACGCCGCACCACCACCACAATCCAACCGGCCGCCGCGATGCCGAGAAACGCCAGCACGCAAATGGCAAGAATATCCCCAAAACTGGCCGATAACATGGGTGCCAACCCCTTTCCTAATCTACTACTCTAACGTTCGGCGCACGCTCCCGCGAGACTAGCAACTAAGAATCGAGCATCCAGGGATCGTTACATGAAGATCGGCGTACTCAGCGATACGCACGGCGAGGTGCAGGGCCTGCGGCAAGCCATCGGCCTCCTCGACGAGTTGCGGGTGACCCTATTGATCCATTGCGGCGACATCGGCCTGGACGTGATCCCCTTGCTAAGAGGATTGCGGACCCACTTCGTTCGCGGCAACATGGACGACGTCGGCCAGCTTCGCCAAGTGATCGAGCCGGAGCACACGCTTCACGATCAATTCGGTAGTCTGGAAATCGAGGGACGCCGAGTGGCCTTCCTGCACGGTCACGACGTGAAGCTGTTGCGTAACACGATCCACTCGGGCCGCTGGGACCTGGTCTGCCACGGCCACACCCACGTTTTCTCGCGCAGCGTCGAGGGCAATACGGTGGTGGTCAACCCGGGCGCGTTGGCGCGCACCAATCAGCCGTCCCTGGCGGTGGTCAACTTACCATCGTTGGAAGTGACACGAATCCCGCTACGGCCGACATCGGGTTAGGTCCCCGCCTTGCGACGCGGCCGGTGCTCGCGCCGCGTCGAAATCGCGGGGAACCTTTCGCGCTTGCCCCAAATAGCTTGCAGCGGCGCGTTTGCGGTGCGACCCAACCTGTGGTGGGGCAAGCTGTACCTGGAAGAAGCGTGCGGCGGGTAGCGCCGGACAGAGTGACCGTGCGCTGCTCGACACGCTGACGCGAACGAGGCAGACTCGCCTGGCGCAGCTAGTCCTCCCACCCCCAAGCGGTAATCGGTATGTCTTATTCCCCCGTTTGCCCCCCAAAAAGCTTGCGTTGCACGTGCGTATTGGGTAGGATTGATCGATGTGGGGGAATGCCTAGATACCGGGACAATTCTGCGGGCGGAGAACGCCCGGGGGAGGATGGCCGTGCGGACACGCTTTGCAATTGCTTGCTCGTGTTCACTTGTGGTTCTTCTGGTCGTGCTTACGGCACAAGTCCGTGCGGAATCGGTCCAGACGACGTTCGCCGTCGACGCCAACACCACGGCGCTCTACCTATTCAAAGAAGGCACGGGCCCGACCGTGATGAACGAGGTGTTAACCGGCAAACCGATCAACGTGGGCAAGGGCGCGTGGGTCCCGGGACGGCAATATTATGCGTTGGCGACGGCCGCCGCGTCGGAGAGCGACAAGAGCTACATCTACGTTGTCGATGATCCGTCGGTTCGCCCGAATAGCGCCATCACTGTGGAGGCGTGGGTCAAGAGCCGGTGTGCCACTGGTTACCTCGTGTGCAAGAATGGAAGTTTCTTTCTCAGCTTTGGGGATGGCGTCTTTTCGGCGGAGTTCTACGCCGATGGCAAATCCTGCACTGCCAGTGGCACGCATGCTGTACCTAGTGGGCAATGGGTTCATTTGGCCGCCACGTGGCAAAGGACGCAGACCGGCGGCACGTACACGGGCACTGCTACGATCTATATTAACGGGGCCCTCGAAGCGTCGGCGACACTTACGGGGTTGCCGACCGGCCAGATAACGATCCCCGGCTACGGCCCGAGGTTTGTCATCGGAAACGATGACTGGTCCAGCACGGGCGCCGAATGGGACGGCAAGGTCGATTCGTTGCGCATCTCGAGCATCGCGCACGCGTTCACCCCCCTTTATCCTCCCAGTTCCGGTCCGCCCACTCCGCCGGGCAACCTTGTGCCCAACGGCGACTTCGAGTCGGGCATGATAGGCTGGCACTGAACGGTTACGGCGACATGAACCTGGTGTGGGAACTCACCGGCGGTGCGGCCAGCGGTCAGAAATGCCTGCACACGCTGAGCACGGCGAAGGCGGATTACGCAACCGCTCCCGGCGGAGGCACTCCGCCAAGTGTGATCTCCCGTCCCATTCCGGTGCAACCCGGCCGAAAATACACGTTTAGCTGTCAACTGAAGACTGTGGGCAGCAACATTTATCCGCGGATTGAGGTTGACCAGTGCGGTGGCCCGGCAAACATAGCATCCATTTCGCCCTTCCCCCAGTATCCGACGGTGACCACGTCGTGGTCGCAACATGTGTATACGTTTACAATTCCCAGCAACTTCCCCGCGCCTTCCGTATGCGTAGAATTCGTTCCCCCGTCGAGCGGGCAGGATCTCTACGTCAACGATGCGCGCCTGACCGCCGGCGATGGGCCGCCCCTTCTGGCCCTGAAGGACAAAATCAGCGTCGGGCCTTGGAGCGGACTGCCCGTGGGCAACGTGTTCGTGGCGGGCGCGACCTCGCCCTTGACCTTGAATGTCGTCAACACGGATACGGTCCCCCATAACCTGACCGTGCAGCCGACCATTACGGACTGGGAAGAGAAGTCGGTTTCGGGAATTCCGTCGCTAGGCACGGTCACGGTCCCCGCCAACAGCTTCCAAACTCTGACCTATAACATCGACACCACGCGGCGGGGAGCGTTCCGCCTCGGCTTCAATCTCACCTCGGAAGATGGCCAGACGTGGCACCAGTTGGCCGAGATGAAGTACGCCGTGGTTTTCAACATGCAGAACGTCGGAAATCCCGACACGTCTATTTTCGCCATGAATACGCACATGGATCGCGATCCAACGCCTCACCTGGTGCGCGAAATGCAAGTGTTTTCCATGTGCGGGGTGAAGTGGATCCGCGCCTGGTGGGGCTGGGGCTTTTGCGAGAACCCTGAAGGGACGTATAGCTTCACCGAGTACGACCGGCAGTTCAACTCCGTCACCAATGGCACCGGCATTCGCCTCATGCCGACCCTGTTGCGATACGAATACAACTATGAGCAATCGTGGGCCGGCAGCGTGGCCAGCGGCAGCCTGCAGCAGCCGCCTTACTCCAGCATGATGAACGAGTGGGGCCTGTTCTGCGGCAAGGTGGCGCAGCACTACAAAGGCCAGATCAAGGCCTACGAACTCTGGAACGAACCGGGGTATGACGACCACGGCACCTGCACCACGGCTGTTTACACGACCTTGCTGACTGAAACCAGGCCGAACATCGTGAAGCCGGGGAACGATCCCAACGCCAAGGTCATCGGCTTCGCGGGATGCCCGAACCTGACCAGCGGCTATGTGAACATTCAGGCCGTGCTGGCCAACGGCACGGCGGGCGACATGGATGCCGTCAGCGAGCACCCCTACAGCTTCGTAATGCTTCCTGAGAAGAACTATCCGATTGGAGTCCCGCCCCTCCGTACGGTCATGACGGCCGGAGGTTGCCCCACCACGATGCCGATCTGGGATACTGAAGAAGGAATCCATGCCGACGGCGACGGTTACAAAACAACCTGGTTGTCCGAAGCCGACGTGGCCCAGTACTACGCGAGGGACGTGATCAGTGCGCTTGTGCAGGGCAGCCAGAGATACTTCTGGTTCTCCGCAGATAACCCCCCGACGTATGGATTTAGCGTCACCTTCGGAGACACGTATATTCCTCGCCCGCGCCTGGCGGCGCTGAACGCTTGCGCCTCCTTCCTGGAAGGCTTGACATATCAGAAGTCGTACATCCCCAGCGGCCAAGCGACCTACGCGCATCTGTTCCTGGGCCCCAACACCGGGGTGTGCGCCATGTGGAATACGGCCAACGGCATGACCGTGACGCTGCCGATCGCGGCCAATTTGCTGCAAGCCTTCGACACGATGGGCAACGCCATCCCGGTGACCGGGACGAGCAGTGCCACGATCCAGATTCCGTTGCAACGGCCAACGTTCTTGCAGTGCGCCGCGGCCGACTACAGCACCCTGGATTCGGCACTGAGCAGCATGCAAGTGAGCGCCGCCAGTCCGGTGACCATCACGACGAGCCCGATCGTCGGCGGCGTTCAGGTGACGCTGACCGGTTCGTCGGCTGGCACGACGGACGGAATTCTGAGCCTGATCTCGGCGGCGACCCCGCCACCGACGGGTTGGCCGGCGCCGCAACACTTCGTAGGCATTGCCGCGGGTCAAAGCCAGACGTTCCGGTTCCTGCTGCCGCCCAAGGCTGCCGTCAAGAGCGTGCAGGTCGCTTTTGGCGACTGGCAACTCCAAACGATCACGGTGCCCTACTCGGTTCACTGATCCCAGCCGGGCCGTTTTACCTCGTCTATCGGGGTGGCAGTGCAATTGCCGCCGCAGCGTCATGTTCTCGTGCGATGCAGACGCGTGCGTGTCGCATCTCCGCATAGAACGGCACTTTGATCAGAATCCCCACCGCAGCCTAGTACGGGCACCGTCACGCCCCAAGAAGGCTCGCGTTGGGCGCGCGTTTAGTGTAGGATTGACGCCGGGGGAGTGCTGACATGGAAGGAGCAATTTGCGGGCAAGGGACGTTCTGCGGGAGAATGGCCGTGCGGCACGCTGCGCTCGATTCTCGTTCACTCTTGTTCACTTGGCGTCGTGCTGGCGGTGCTCGTCGCGCAAGCGGCCGGCGAGGCGGTACAGACGTCGATGACCGTGAACGCCAACACCGCGGGGCTGTGGCTGTTTCGCGAGGGCACCGGCACAACAACCGCCAATGAGAAGTCGGGAATGCCGGCCGGCACGTTTGTCGGCGCCACGTGGGCCGTGGGCCGCCAGTACTACGCCGCGGCGACCGATTACGGCTACGTGCAAATCGTCCATGACGCCGCCCTGGTTCCCACCAATGCCGTAACGGTGGAGGCTTGGGTCAAACTGGAACAGCCCGCGGGCTATATCCTCTGCAAGAATGGGAGTTTCACGCTGTCGGTGGGCGGCACGGTCGGCGCACTGTTCTGGCTTGGCGGCGGCTCGCTGAATGTCAACGGAAACATTCCGGTGCCGACCAAGCAGTGGATCCACATCGCGATGACCTACGATTCGACCACCAAGAAAGGCGCGATCTACATCAACGGGGTTTTCGACGCCGCCGCGACCTACACCGGAGCGGGCGCCGCCACTATCGCGGCGCCTTCGTACCACTCCAGTTTCCGCATCGGCCAAAACGACTGGTCTTCGATGGGCAGCGAAATGGACGGCAAGATCGACTCGCTGCGCATCTCCAGTGTCGCCCGAGTCTTCGATCCACTCCCCTCGACGACGCCGATGGCGCCGAGTCCGCCGGGCAATCTGGTTGCCAACGGCGATTTCGAGCAAGGGCTGATGAACTGGCGCGGAAACGGCTATGGCGACATGCGATTGGTCTGGGAGACGGTGGGCGACGCGGCCAGCGGCCAGAAATGCCTGCACAGCATCCCCGGCGCCAACCCTCAGGAAGCCTTGATCTCGCGGGTGATTCCCGTGCATCCCGGCCAAAAGTACAACTTCAGCATTCAGTTGAAGTCGGCCAGCGGAAACATGTACCCGCACATCGAGATTTTCGCCGTGGGCGGCGGGAACGACTTCGCCGATCTCTCGGGTTTCCCGACCTATCCCACGGTAACTACGAACTGGACGCCGCTCACGCGATCCTTCACGTTGCCCGGCAATTTTTCGGCACTTCGCTGTGCATTTCCATCGGTTACCCATCCTCCGGAGAGATTTACGCCGACGACGTGCGCCTGATCGCCGGCGACGCGCCGGCGACGCTGGCGCTGAAGGACAAGATCGGCGTGGGGCCATCGGGAACGCTGCCGGTCGGCAATACGTACATCGCGGGCGTTGCTGCACCGACCGCGCTGACGATCACCAACACCGACAGCGTCGCGCATGACGTGACCGTGCAGCCGATCATCACCGATTGGGAAGAGAAACAGGTTCCGGCGACCAGTTTGGGAACGTTCAGCGTACCCGCCAGTGGAACGACGGCGGTCACATACAACATCGACACCAGCCGTCGAGGCGCTTTCCACCTCGGCTTCGACCTGAGCTGCGAAGGCCAAACGTGGCGCCAACTGGCCGATCTCAAGTATGCCGTCGTGGTCAATATGCAGGGAGTCGGAAACCCCGACACTTCGTTGTTCGCGATCAACACGCACATGGAGCGCGAGCCGACGCCGCACCTGACGCGGGAGATGCAAGTGGTCGCGACGTGCGGCGTGAAGTGGATCCGCGCCTGGTGGGGCTGGGGAATGTGCGAGAAAACAGAGGGGACGTTCGACTTCACCGAATACGATCGACAATACAATGCGGTCAGCGGCGCCCAACTCCGCGTGATGCCGATCCTGTTGCGATATTACACCTCGGTGGGCAGTTTCAAGGAACAGTCGTGGGCCGGCCCCACCACTCCCGGCGCAATTCAGGAATATCCCTACACCAGTCAGGTCCCCGAGTTCGGCGTGTGGGCCGGCAAGGTGGCGCAGCACTACGCCGGCAATGTCAAAGCTTATGAGATTTGGAACGAGCCCACGACGGGTAGTTCACCGAACGGCGTTCTGACGCCGGCGCAGTACGCCGCCTTGTTGAACGCGGCCACACCAGCCATCCGCAGCAATGATCCGAATGCCAAGGTGGTGGCCTTTGCGGGCGTGCCCACCAGTTTCATCCAGCAAACGCTGGCCCTCAACACGGCTGCCGAAATGGACATCCTCAGCGACCACGCCTATGCCGAAACCATGTTGCCCGACAAAAATTACCCCATTCAAATGGAGAACATCAAGGCGGCCATGCAGAGCGGCGGTGCCGGCGGCAAACCGATTTGGCATTCCGAACAAGGGATCGTAGGCGATGGCGACGGTTATTCGGTGCCGATGGTCTCGGAAACGGATATCGCCCAACTCTATACCCGCAACGTCGTCACAGCCGCTTCGCAGGGCAGCAAGAACTTCTTCTGGTTCTCGGTCGACAACACGCCGACGTTCGGTTTTATGGTCTTCTACGGGGACTACATTCCCCGGCCGCGGCTGGCCGCGCTCAATGCCTGCGCCTCGTTCCTCGAAGGCTTCAACTACCAGAAATCGTACACGCCCGCCGGCGCCAACACCTATGCCTATCTCTTCCAAGGAACGAATGCGGCGGTGTGCGTTGTCTGGAATTCGGTCACCGGGATGAGCCTCGCCTTGCCGATCGCGGCCAGCAAAGTGCAGGCCTTCGACACGATGGGCAACGCCCTTGCCGTCGGCGGCACGACCAGCACGACGATCCAGATTCCGCCGGAACGGCCGACCTTTTTGCAGTGTGCCGCGGCCGACTCGAGTGCTCTCGATTCGGCGCTGGGCAGCATGCAAGTGACCTCTGTCAGCCCGGTCACGATTACCGCCAGCCCGATCGTGGGCGGCGTTCAAGTGACGTTGACGGGCACGTTGACCACCGCCGCAGATGGGATTGTGAGCCTGATTTCCATCGCGACGCCGGCGCCGACGGGCTGGCCCGCGCCGCAGCACTTCGTGGGGATCGCCGAGGGTCAGAGCCAGACTTTCCAGTTCCCTTTGCCCGCCAAACCCGCGGTTAAGAGCGTGCAGGTCGTCTGCGGCGACCGACGGCTCCAGACGATCACGGTGCCCTACGGCGTCCATTGAGACGGGCCATCCCGGCGGGGATTGCACACCCAAAATCGCCGCGCCTCCTCAGAACGTCACCGGCAGATCGACTGCCCGGGCGAGGCGAGCAAGATAATCGATGCGCGGGATCGCTGCCGCGCCGAACCGCGCCGTGTGGGGCGTGAGCTGCTGGATGTCCAACAACGTGTAGCCGCGCACGGTAAGATGCTCGACGAGGTGAACCAGCGCCACCTTTGAGGCGTCGCGAACGCGATAGAACTTCGACTCGGCGGCAAACAGTCCGCCGATGGTCACTCCGTACACCCCGCCGGCCAGTTCCTGCTGGTACCACACTTCCACGCTGTGGGCATGACCCAACTCGTGCAGCCGGACGTAGGCCTCGATCATCTCCGGCGTCAGCCAGGTATGATTGAGCCGGCTGGGGGCCATGGCGGAGCCGCGAATCCGGCCGCGAACTCGGCATCGCGGGTCACCTCGAACTTCGGGCTGCGGCAGGTTCGCCGCAAACGCCGCGATACGTGAAAGCGGTCGAACTCGATGATGGCCCTCGGGTCAGGCGACCACCAGGCCAGCGGCGCGTCGAAATCGGTGATCGGCCACGGAAAAATGCCGTGCCGGTACGCGTCCAACAGCCATTCCGGCGACAATTCGCCGCCCAGGCCGACCAGGCCTTCCGGGTCGGCATATTCGGCAGGCGGGAAGTGCATGGAGGGCGGAAAAAGCGGCATGGCGGAGGAAGCACACCACGGGCTATTGCGGGTCAGAAAACCAATGTCGGGAGGCCAGCCGGCAGGACGCCGGAAAACAGGAGTCTTTCGGCCTGCACGCCACGACGTCGGTCACCTCAGTCTCAATAAGTTCTACGCCGCCTTCTGCGAAGCCGGCCAGGCCGAGTTCTCGCCGGCCTTCGGCAGCAGGGGCAGCGGCACGTCGATCGAGCCGACGTGAATGTCTTGCTGGGGCAAAGCCATTTCGATGCCCGCCGCCCGGAACTCCCGGTCAACGGCCATGTGCAATTCGTGGATCACCGTACCCCGGTTTTCCAGATTTGGCAGAGAAGCGTTGTAGCACGAAGTTCAGCGCGCCTGTCACCAAACGACTCCAACGTCACGCCGGGGGCCGGCTCGTCGAGCACGTCGGGATGCCGCTTGGCGATGTTCTGGAGGATTTCGGCCGTTCGTTGGGTGTCGGAGCCATAGGCGATTCCCACCTTGATGACCACCCGATTGACCGGGTCGGTGAGTGTCCAATTCAGCACGCGGCCGGTGATGAACTCCTTGTTGGGGATGATCAGCTCGCGGCGGTCGGAATCGACGACGGTCGTGGCCCGCATACGAATCCGCGTGACGGAGCCGGTAATGGAGTCGATGGTGACGATGTCGCCGACGCGGACCGGCCGCTCGAACAAGATGATCAGGCCGGAGATGAAGTTGGCGAAGATTTCTTGCAGGCCGAAGCCCAATCCGACGCCCATGCCAGCCACCAGCCACTGGATCTTCGACCAGCCCAACCCCAGCATCACGCAACACAACGACAAGCCGACAATTGTGATCACGTAACGGCAAACCGTGGCCACGGCGTATCGCGCCCCGGCATCGAAGGGAAGGTGCTGGAGAACCGCCATTTCCAACAGACCGGGAATATTCTTGGCAGCCGTGATGGTGGTCGCCAGGATGATCGCAATCAGGCAGAGATCGGCCAGCGTGACCGCGCCGGGCTTTCGGCGACTGTGCGGCTTGAGCGCAAGATCCTCGGGGGTCGCCTGAATCGTGGCCGCCGCAGTCTCTGGGGCCGGCTTCGCCTCTGCCGGTTTCGCCGTGCTGTCGCTGGCCGAGATCTTCTCCAGCGCGCTTCGGTGTTCCATACCTCGACATTCAATTCGCTAAGCGCCGGCAACACGTCGGTCCATGCGAACCATACGGCCAGGGCACATGCCACGGCCAATGCGTACTCGACCAGGCGGCGGGTCTGGATATTGATCACCGCCAGATCACGGTCGGCGTCGGCCGCGGCCGACGGCTCGTCGCCGTGGCCGCTCTCGCTGTGCGCCGCGCGACGGTGGCGGGCCTGTTCGATTGCCAGCTTCCGCTGGCTCACCAGAGTCCAACGCAGCAGAACAGCCCGGATCAGAACGGCCCCGACCAGCAAGTAGGCTGTCAGAACCAATCGCATGGCGAGTTGCTGGGCCGTGTAATAAAAGCCGGCTGCCGCGAAAATCGCCACCGCCGCCGGCGTCAGCACGCCCAACGGATACCAAACATAGCGGAGGCGTTCGAGCCAGCCGCCGCGTCGCGAGGCAATCATCGCCTGCGACACGCTGCCGGACGGACGGAGAATCCGTTGCAGAAACACGGCAAAACCCAATAGCACAACCACGAAGCACGCTCGCCCCAATGAGCCATCCCAGCAGTCGCTCTCGGGCTTGCTCAAGGTGGCGGCGGCCTCGCTCAGGCTGGCCGCGACATACACCAACGGCAAAACCGGCAAGCTGAACCAGCGGAGGTTCTGCCGCACCAGCTTAAGCGCGGGGGCCGGCCAGCCGAAATGGGCTTCGCCCAATCCGCGCTGACAGCACGTATGCCGGAGCAGCTCGAGCACGAAGAAGATTCGGGCGGCCGCCATGAGCCCGGCACCGACGGCCTTGCACAATTCCGAAGCATCAACGGCCGAAGCCAACTGCCAGCCAAGGTAGTACATCAATCCGGGCCACGCCGCGGCGATCAGCGCCGTCAGCACCAGGGCTTCAAGCGTCGGCACGAAACGGAAGCAACTGCCGCGCACCGCCTTTTCACCGATTTGCTGCACCCGGGCGCGGAACCGCAGCCGCCAGTAAATCAACAGCACGAAGATGCTTGCCGCCAACGCGGAAAGGGCCGGATTTCGCGCAGGCGTCGGCCACGAGCGTCCGGCCGATATCCAGGCAGGCGTCGGGACCGGCCAGCCACCGGCAGGCGTCGCCCGCGTGATGGATGTCGGCCGTGCCCAGTGGCGCCGTGCTGGCGATCCACAATACGCGCTGGTCAATGTGGAGCGCGCAATGCCCCGTCTTTTCGATGAGCTTCTGTTCGGCCGTATAGAGGCTATCGAGTCCTTGTAATACGTCTCATGGTCGCGTATCAAGGCGCCGCAAATAGTCGCGTTGGTTCGTGAGCATTTCGCGAATCGCCTTCTCCAACTCGACCCGATTGCCGCCCTGCCCGGCAAAATCGGGGCTTTGCAGCACATTTTTGGTCACCTCGTCGAGATTTCCCAGCGCGGTGCGGCTGTCATTGAGTTGCAGGATCGCAAGCTGTTCCTCGCCCATCGTCTGCTGGCGGGCGCTCACATCGCGGCGGTAGGCGCCGAGATTGGGCAGCGCTTCCCGCTGCTTTCGCAGCAACAAGCCGATGACGTTCGTAAGTCCAACCTTATCGACCTTTTCTCGGAGCTGAGTAAATTGGACGGAGAGGGCGTCCAGTTGCTGCGTGACCTGTTCCCTCCGCGTGGTCGTTTCGGCGATGTGCTCGACCAACGATTTCCGCGTCGCAGCCAGGTCCGCGTTCTCCTCGACGAGCCGGCGGACCGCCGGATAGGCCTGGCCGGCGTCCGAGGCGGCTTTTTGCAACTGTTGCTCCGCCTCCTGCTGCCGACGGCTGTTGGCCAATTCCTGCCATTGCTTGACCGCCTGATCGGCCATGTCCAGTTGCCGCGCATGGAGATCGCGGCACAGCGGCAGCAGTTCCGCCCGCGCGTCGCTGGCCAGCAACTCCTTCTCCAGACAGGCGATTTGTTGCTCTTCCGACCGCCTCCTGGCGACCGAGACCATCCGCCGCGCCGAGTTCATCGCCGCGCTCTCGTCGCTGGGGGCGGGCAATTGGAGTTCCTGGTTGATGCTGGTCACTTTCTCGCCGCACTGCATTGCTCAGTTCCGCGATTTGCGCCGCCGGCTGGCCCTGTTCTTCAACGCGCTGTCATCGTCGGCCAACAACTTGCGCACCTTCTCCAGTTCCGCTTCCCGCTTGGAAATCTCCTGCTCGATCGACGCCATGCTGAACAACTCAGCGCCAGGGGGAATTGTGACGGTAGGCTGGGATGACAGAGCGGCGAAGCGCAGCTTTTGTGGCCACCAGATCCTTCGGGGCGTCGGCCGCCAGTTTTTCGTTCTCCGCCGTTAGCGAGGTCCATCGCTTTGCCGCCTCCATCTCGCCCAACGCCTTCTGATATTGCTCGCGAATTTTCGTTTTCGCGGCCTCGTCAAGTTCGGTAAGGTCGTCAACTTGCTTCAACCGGGATTGCAGCAGCGCGATGAACTCGGGCTCGGCCATCGGCTTCGGCGGCGCGGCCTGACCGAATACGGCCGCCGCAAATGACGAACAGACAAGGACTTGTATCAACAAGAAGACGCGGTTCTTTACGTGTGACATGGCAAGGCAGACCGGCTAGCGCAGAATAGGCAAAAGATAGAAAGATCGACACGAACAGGGAACAATCGGCGTGACTTTTACCGGTATCGGCAGAGCGTGGCAAGGCCAAATCCGAACTCAACGAAGCCATTCTTGACCGCATCGCCGTTGCGAGTACGATGACGACATGCTCACCGTCGTCACCGATACGGTGCAAGCGGGAACGCGTGGGCAATTTCGGCGGGGATGCGCGTGGGGCGGCCCGTGGCGTAGCTGACGAATGCCCAATTGGTTTCCGCCCGGGCCAGCAGTTCGTGATCCGCGCGGCGGACGATGCGATAGACGCGGCGCAACGTAACTCTCTTCATGTCGGCCACATGGGTTTGGACCACGATTTCATCGCCGGCCAGGGCGGGCCGCAAGTACTCGATGGTGTGCGAGCGGACAACCCAGCCCATTCCGAGTCGGCGATAGCGTTCGGCTGTCCATCCGAGGGCTGCGGAATGGGCGATTGCCGCCGCTTGCAGCCACGCCACGAACGCCACGTTATTGGCGTGCCCCTGTTGGTCGATCTCGCCGGCAGAAACGGTATGTGGGTACTCGAAAACTTCGGTCATGCGTTCAACTTGCGAAGGATCGGCGGCGGATGAGCGCAGCGACTTGCCGCGCCTGAGCGAGGAACAGCGCCGTGGGCGACCCCTGCCGAGTACAGAATAGCGGCTTGAAGAATGGCAGCCAAGCCCAGAAAATCCGCCTGGGCGCTAAATACAGGCGGGGGGCGTATGTTATAATGACTGGCGGAACAAACCTGGATCGGCTCCAGCGCGGGGCATATGGGAAATGTCGGGTACAATTCGATCGTTTTTCCCGCAAAGCCCGTCTCCCGATGGTCGGCCTGGCAGCGTTACTTATCTGAGGCACAATAGTTAACGACATCGCTGGGCAGCGAAAGTCCATGAATCTCGACGACCTCATCGCCCTGAACGACGAGATTGCGGCCCTGGTCCGGGCGGGCGTGCCCTTGGAATCGGGATTAGCGGCCGTCGGCGCCGAAATGCCCGGCCGCTTGGGAAAGGTCGCTACTGCCTGGGCCGCGCGGACCGCCCGCGGTGAACCGCTCGACCAGGCGATCATGCAAGACGCCGGCCAGTTGCCGGCCGCGTATCGGGCCGTGGTGCAAGCCGGCTTGGCGCCGGGCGACTCTCGGCGGCGCTCGAGGCGGTGGCTTCCTCGGCCCGCCGCCTAGCCGAAACCCGTCGCGCCGTCGTGGCTGCCGTGACCTATCCGGTGCTGGTGTTCCTGGTGGCCTGGGGAGGCATCGTGTTCTTTTCCCGCGCCGTGGCCCCGGGCCTGGCGGTAGCGTTCGCTTCGTTTCACGTGCCGGGCCAGCGTTTCATTACCACGGTGGTCTCGTGGGGCCGGTCCGCCATCTATTGGGGCCCAGCCGTGCCGATCGTCGTTGTGTTGCTCTGGGCCGTCTGGTGGTTCGCGTTCAACGCGCGCGAAATCGCTTCACAGCCCATCCGGCTTGTTGTTCGGCTGGCTGCCGTGGGTAGGCCCGATGTTGCGTTGGTCGCAGACGGCCACATTCTGGAAATCCTCGCGCTCCTGGTCGAGAACCAAATGCCGCTGGAAGAAGCGGTGATCCTGGCCGCGCAAGCGTCGGGCGATCCGCAAACGCTGCGATCCGCCCAGCGATTGGCGGCCGCCCTGCAGCAAGGCCGGATTGAGCCGGCCCGCGGCGAGCCGGCCTTTCCGCCGCTGATCGCCTGGCTGATGTTTGCCGCCCGCCGCGACGGGGCCTTGCTGCCGGCGCTGCGTCACGCCGCCGCAGCTTATCACCGGCGTGCCCGGTATTATTCCGATATGGCGCGTACGCTCCTGCCCGTGCTCCTGACGCTTGTCATCGGCGGGACCATCACCGCCGTGTACGCTCTGACGCTCTTCGTTCCCTACACCACGATGCTCCGCGCCCTGTCGAAAGGCTGAGGACCGATGCCGCGATTCCAATGGCCCGGTTTCGACTCGAGGCGAAAGCTCTCCACGGGAGAATCCGTGGAATTGGCCTCGCGGGTGGCCGAATTGACCAGGGCCGGCCTGCCGTTAGGGCCCGGGTTGCGCGCCTTGGCGGCCGAATTGACCGGCCGCCGGTTGCGTCGCGTGCTGCGGCAGATGGCCGATCGGCTGGACGCCGGAGTGGACCTGGCCGCCGCTATCGATGGCCAAGGGCGCCGACTGCCCCCGTCGCTGCGCGGCCTCGTGTTGGCCGGCGTCCAGAGCGGGCGATTGGCCGAGATTCTCGAAGAGTATGTCGAGCTGGAACGCCGCCAGTTGGAAATAGGCCGCCGCGTTTGGTTAACCTTGGCCTACCCGCTGTTCTTGCTGGCATTTATGTCGGTGCTGGCAGCCGACTATGCGCGACCAAGCGTGTGGGCGAAGTATGTCCAGATATTCACGGATTTCGGCACGGGAGTGCCCACGATTACGTGGCTGATGATGAAAGGCGCCGGGGTGCCCGTGACGATCCTCTTTTTTCTCGCGTTTGCACTACTGGCAGCAGTGCCGCTGATGCTTCGCATGGGCTCGCGGACCCGGCTGGTCTGGCCGCTACTGCGCCGCATTCCGCTTCTTGGGCCGCTTGTGCGATGGAGTCACTTGGCGCAGTTCTCGCGGCTGATGTACTTGCTACTGGAACAGCAGGTGCCTCTGCCCGATGCCTTGCGGCTTACGGCTACCGGGCTGCGCGATGCCAGCCTCGCCCGCGGATGCGTTCGCGCGGCCGACGATGTGCAGAATGGCGGATCGCTCGGCGAAAGCCTGGCGGCGCGGCGTCAGTTCCCCGCCAGCCTGATCCCACTGGTGCAGTGGGGCGAGCGCGGGCACGCTTTGGCCGACGCCTTTCGGTCAGCGGCCGAGATGTTCGAAGGGCGGTGCCGCTCGCAGAGCACGCTGCTTCAGGCGTTGCTGCTGCCGATCATGCTGCTGGTGATTTTTACCGCCGCTGGTTTGTTCATCCTTACCACGATGCTGCCCCTGATTTCATTGATACAACGACTTAGCGGAGGGGGTTAGCGGCAGGCAGCGCACGGACTGTGGGTCAGGACTGGAATATGCGAAACGGCGTAATCAGCTCGATCCTTCGCACCATCGGATGGCTTGCCATTGCGATGTTGGTGATTGGGGCATTCGTGATTCTGATTTGGGGACTAGGCCTGGCCTGGTGCATCGCGATGTTCGTTGTGATCGAAATCGTGCGGAAGACTTGGGCCACGAAGCAGTATGCCTTGCTGTGGCTGCTGACGGTCGCGGCCGAACGCGGCATGCCCCTGCGCCGGCCGTGGCGGCTTACGCCCGCGAACGTCGCGGCAGTTTTGCGAGGCGCGCCTGCCGGCTGGCCGATTTGCTCGAAGGGGGCGTGCCGTTGCCCGACGCCTTGGAGCGCGTCGGTCGTTTGCTGCCGCGGCATGCCCTGTCAACGGTCCGCGTGGGCTGCGAGTCGGGCGCGCTGGCCCCCGCCTTGCGCCAAGCGGTCGAGACGTTCGACGTGAACGAGCCCCTCTGGCTGAGCTTGATTGGCAAAATCGCCTATGTGCTGCTCGTGCCGACCATCGGCACGGGAATACTCATATTTATCATGTTGAAGATCGTGCCCGCGTACCAGAAGATCTTTGCAGATTTCGGCACCGATCTTCCGCGGCTGACGCAAATGCTGATTTCGGTGGCTCACACGTACGCCAAGTACTGGTACCTGGCCCCCTTTCCGTTTCTGGGGATGCTGTTGTTGGCCTACACGATGATGCGCTATTGGGGTTGGGTTGATTGGGACCTGCCGGGGGTGGCTCGATTGTCACGGCGATTGGACGCGGCCCGCGTGCTCGATAGTTTGTCGCTGGTGGCCCACCAGCAGCGCCCGCTGCCCGAAGGCATCGCCACGCTGGCCGCATCGTATCCGAAGCTTGATGTCCGCCGGCGTCTGAAGCAAACCGAGGCCGACATCCGTGCCGGCCGCGATTGGTGTGAAAGCCTGCGCCAGCATGGCTTGCTGCGACCGGCCGACCTAGCCGTGCTGCAAGGCGCCCAGCGTTTGGGAAACCTTCCCTGGGCGTTGCAAGAAACGGCCGACAGCAACCGCCGCCGCCTCGCCTACCGCGTTTTCGTGATGGTCCAAGCGGCGTTTCCCTTGATGGTGATTATCGTAGGCCTGATGGTGGCCTTTGTCGCGATTGCGCTTTTCCTCCCCTTGATCTCGTTGATTCAACGCCTGGCGGCATAACGATGACTCGACGCGGCACCACGTTGATCGAAGTGATTGCAGCGGCTGCAATAGTGGGCGCCTCTTGACACTCTCGCTCGAAATGATGAGCGCCGTGGCCACCCAGCGCCGTACCATCGACCAGCGGCAGGATGCCACGCTTGAACTGGCCAACGCGATGGAGCGAATCATGGCCCGGCCTTGGGACCAACTCACTCCGCAGGACCTGGCCCGGGAGCGGCCGTCGCCGGCCTTCTGCAGCCGGTCGCCCGGCGCCGAATTGAAAGTGGAGGTCTCTACGCCCGAGGCCGGTCCGGACGCGAAGCGCATCACGGCCTCGCTCCACTGGCAGGACCGCTTGGGCAGACACGTTCCGCCCGTAACCGTTACCACCTGGAAATATCGGAATTCCGCCGCCGTTGGCTCGCCGGCGGGAAAAGAAAACGCAAACCCCTAACTGCCGTCCACTCTTTACGAAAATGTCGCGCCGCGGATGGACACTGATTGAGCTTCTGGTGGTGATCGCCGTCAGCACGGTGCTGATGGGGATCGCGGGGACTACAGTCGTCACGTTGATGCAAGCCGAGCACAACGGCTGCGACCACGTCAGCCGCACGGCGACGGTTGCTCGGTTGGCCGAGCAGTTCCGCCGCGACGTTCGCGAAGCCCTGCATCCCGTGGCCGTCGAAGGCGAGCCGAAGGACCAGTGGCAATTTGCATTGCCGGGGGACCGCACCGTGACCTATCAGGCATTGCCGGGAGAGCTTCAACGGCGTGAAAGTCTCGGCGGAAAGCGGGTGCGGCGAGAGTCTTACCTGCTTCCGGCCGATTGCTCCGCGGAAATCGTCTTGCCGACGGATGCCGCGCCGGCGACGGCCGCCCTCGTGATCGCGTCGCGAGGTTCGGCCCCGGCGGCCAGCCATGAGGTGCGCATCGAGGCGGCGCTCGGCATGGACCATCGGTTTGCCAAAGCCTTTGGCGGGAGTCCCTGACATGAATCGTCGCGGTGTTGTCATCCTTGTGGTCTTGGCTTGCCTGGCCGTGGCGGGGGGTCTGTTCCTCGTGATGGCCCAACAGTTGGTCACCGCGCGCGCGCCGTCCAGGATCACCAGCGGAGCGTGCAGACCCGGTGGCTCGCCGAAGCCGGCGTGGAGCGGGCCGTGGCCCGGCTGGCCGCCGACGCCGGGTACACCGGCGAGACGTGGAACATCCCGGCCGATGAAATCGCCGGCGGCAAAGGCGGCGTGGTGAGAATCCGCACCGAGACGATTGCCGGCAGTCCGGAGGGACGAACCATTCGCGTGGAAGCCGATTACCCCGACGATCCCCAGCACCATTGCCGCCAGGTCAAGCAGATTGTGGCGGATATTGTGAAGAAATAGGACTCCGCCGGAGCAGCCGATTCGACAACAACCTGGTATGGGAGAAATGCCATGAGATACAAGGTAACCAGCCAGTCAGGCGGGAAAAAGCGGACAGTCTCCGATCGAGCTTCGCTCGGTGCGCGCCCACTGCACAAAAGGGAACAGTCCCCTCTTTCCCCTCCCCGAGCGTTCACGTTGGTGGAACTGCTCGTGGTGATTGCCATCATCGGCATCCTGATCGGGATGATGCTGCCGGCAATCCAAGCCTCGCGTGAGGTGGCGCGGCGGGCACAGTGCGTGAACAACCTGGTCCAAATCGGCGTGGGTCTGCAAAACTACCAGTCGGCCTATAACACACTGCCCGCCGGCAGCACGAACAAGGAAGGCCCGATCCATAACGTTGCGCAGGGCTACCAAATGGGTTGGATGGTGCAACTGCTCCCCTATATCGAGGAGAACGTCCCGTTCAAGCACATCGATTTTTCCGTGAGCCCTTATGATGAGAAGAACGCTGAGGTCCGGGAAGTCCCCATTTCGATTTTCCTCTGCCCGTCATACTGTGGCGAACAGCAAGTCAGGCCCCAAGTGAAGGGTGGAGAGCCGGAAGGGCGCCCGGTCGCCATCAGCACGTACGCCGGCTGTCAAAACGACGTCGAAACACCGATCGACGTGAACAACAATGGCGTGCTGTTCCTCAACAGCCACATCACGGCCGACGACGTGACCGACGGCACCACGCACACCATCTACGTCGGCGAGAAGATTGGCGGCCCTGATGACCTGGGCTGGATGTCCGGCACCCGGGCGACGCTGCGAAACGCCGGCAGCGAACTGGCGAAGTCAACGAGCCAAAACTGGGGAGCCATGGAACAGCGGCCGGCCAGCGACCTGTATGTCGGCGGGTTTGGCTCCGACCATCCCGGCATATGCAACTTCTTGTTCGGCGACGGCCGGGTCCAGTCGATCGACAAGTACATCGATCTGAACGTGCTCCAAAAGCTGGCCAATCGGGCCGACGGCGAACTGTTGACCGTCAACCCAACCCGCGGTCAGTGATCGTGCGGCACTCGCCAGCCGATTCGGGTGATTCGGCGTTACTCTACTCCTGTTTGTTGCCCCTTCGGGAAAACCGACATGGGTTACTGATCTGGTTGGCTATGCCAGATTGGAGCAACAGGCTTTCCTCCCTATCTCAACTGTTGGCTTCCGCCCGTTGCGCTTCTTCGTACATGCGGCGGATGTCGTCGCGGACGCGGAAAACGGCGGCAACCACCGCCGGGTCCCACTGCTGGCCGGCGCCGGCACGAAGAATCTCGTCGACTCGCTCGTCGGGCATCCGGCGGCGATACGGACGGTCGCTGCTCATCGCGTCGAACGCGTCGGCCACGGCCACGATGCGGGCCGGCAGCGGAATGCGATCGAGAGTTAAGCCGCTCGGATACCCGCCGCCGTCCCACGATTCGTGATGGTGCAGCACCACTGGCAAAACATCCTCCATTTTCGCCAGATCGTGAAGAATGCGGTGACCGATCTCGGCGTGCTGCTTGATGTGTTCGTACTCCTCGCCGGTGAGCTTGCCCGCCTTGCGAAGCACGCTGTCGTTGACGCCGATTTTGCCGATGTCGTGCAAAAGGCCTGCCAGGTACAAGGTCTTGCACATCTTGTCGTCGCAGCCGAGGTCCTCGGCCAGACGGACGGCGATGCGGGCCACACGGTCGCTGTGGCCGCACGTGTAGGGATCTTTGGCATCGATGGCCGAGGTCAACGCCCGCACAACCCCCGTCAAGAGCTTTGATTGCTGCCGGTAGAGTTCGATGTTGCCGCTGTGGATGCCGAGAATCGCCGCCACCGAGCTGAGCAAGCTCGCCTCGACGGTGCCGAACTCGCCGTCTCGCACGTGGTTTAGCGCCGCCATCCAGCCGAATACGTTCTCACCCTCGGCCAGCGCAACGGCAATCACCTGCCGGATTTGCGGGCAAGGCCAATCGGGCCGCTCGGTGATCGACCGATTGGCCACGACGGGCCGGTGCTGCAACGCCGCACCCAGGTGACCGATCAATTGCAGGAATTGCGTCTGGTCGAGCGGGCATTCGCCGTAGCTCAACAGCACGGGCTGTTTGCTTGCGGCCTCAGTTGCCGACTTGTCCGCCGGCGGCGTCAACTGAATAGCCAGGCCCGCCGCGGGCACAACTTCTTGCAGCCACCCCAACGCCATGCGGCCCAACTCGACGTCGCTTTCCGAGAGCTTCAAGTTCTGCGTCAGCCGGTGCAGCAAGCTGATTTCTTCGTAGGTTGAAGCAAGATTGACCGACAGGCTGCTCGCTTCCTCTTGCAACTCGGCGACGCGTTGTTTGGCGCGGGCGTTGTCGAGCACTATGTCGCCGATGCGTTTGAGTGCATCGGCCGCCCAAGGCGTTTGGCGGCGAGCCCAGGCTGCCCCCTCTTCGGGCCGCATATCCAGCCGATTCGCTTGGTGCGAAAGGTCTTCATCCGCTGCGACGGGCCGCGTCACGAAGGTGGCCACGGCCACGTTCGGAGTTTCTGCCGCGTCGCCAAGCGGGAGTGCCAGCGTCACGAAGGGGTCGTCGTCGTCGATGAACTCAGGCCGCCCGCGACGAGCCACCTCGCGGCAGATTTCGGCCCGCAACGACCAATTGCGCGTCGGCTGACCCGGCGAGGCCAACAGCACGTCGCCGCTTTGACCATCGAGAATCGAAAAGCCGATACCATACGCGCGCTCTAGCAATTCCATCAGCACGCCGGCCGACGTGTTTGGCCCGGCAGCGTGCGGTGCATTGATGTTCGGGGAGAGCAACTCGTGGGAGATCGACATGATTGCGGCAGAGTGCGCGTAACGACCGCCGTGGTTTGCCGAATGCGAAAGATGAACTCCACAACAAACTTAGGTTACGAGCGCGGCACGAGTCCGGCGCCGGTGCAATCACACTTTTGCGGGCGCGGCGCCACCCGCCCGCACTGGTCCGGTTGCGACGGTTTCGCGGCCGGTAACGGCCCTTTACGAGGTATGCCTCCCCTGATAGGCTCTATACACATGAGCAATAGCGATATCCTCTTTCAGGGGCTGCGTTTCCGCGTGGAGCGGGCGATCCAGGTTGCGCCCGACGGGAGCCGCCACGTGCGCGAAGTCGTGCGGCATCCCGGGGCGGTCGTGATCTTGCCGCTGCTGGATGACGGCCGCGTGTGCTTTGTGCACAACTACCGCGTGGCGGTCGATCAGACGTTGATCGAACTGCCGGCGGGCACGCTGGAGCCCGACGAGGCCCCGGCCGAAACGGCCATCCGCGAATTGGCCGAAGAAACCGGCTACCGCGCCGGGCACATGGAACATCGGATGACGTTCTACATGTCGCCCGGCATTCTCGACGAGAAGATGCACCTGTTCGTGGCCCGCGAGCTGACACCGGGGCCGATGGCCTTGGAGGCCGGCGAAGACATCCGCGTGCTGCTGCACACGTGGGAGAAAACGCTGGAAATGGTCCGACGCGGCGACATTTGCGACTCGAAAACCATCGCCGGACTACTGTACTACCACGCGTTCTTAAGGGACGACGAATGAGGGGTTAGGGATTCCTGATCCCTCCCCAAGCCGGCAGCGGCGGGGGATCGATGCCGGGCGGGTTCGATGATTGCAGCGGGGCCTGCCAGCGAATCAGCCGGTTGGCCGCCCGATCGCTCGTCACCTCCCCGGCGAATCCGACTTCGCTTCGCACCAATCCGGCAATCGAAAGCGACGACTCGTCCAAGGTCTGCTCTTGGCCGTCCGATCCGCACAACGCAACGATCGGCAGCGCGGCGCTACGAGCGAGCCCTGCCCGGCCCATCGCACGCCGGCCAGCAGACGGCCGGGCAACTCGGCGGCCCGCAGTCGCACCAGCGGCTCGCCCGGCCGCGGCGCAAAGGCACATGCCGTCGCCAGGACGCTGATTTCGCCCGGTTGTTCTTCGACGTGCGGCGCGACGCACTCCAACAGCGGCCCACCGGCGCACAGCGTAACTTGCGACAAGACAAGAGACACGGGCTCGTCGGATTGCGGGCAGTGGTCCAACCGCACCAATGGCCCCGCATTGAGGCACAGCGTGTTGCTCAACTCGATGGCCAAGGCGCCGGCCATTCGGCAGTCCACGCCCACGCCGACGCCATCGAACACGCAGGCGGCCAGGCGGAGCCGGCCGTTCGAGAGCGCGATATCCGCCTCGGCGGCTTTCAGTGGATGAACCCAACAGATCGCGGCAGGAGCGAAGACGACCTTGCCGTCCGCTGCCACAGGCACAGTCGTCGCGGCCTGGCCGCGGAACGCACAACAACGAAACTCGGCCCGGCTCGCGCAAAGCTGCACGATTGCCGCTTCTGTCGCCTTCGTTTGGCTCGCGTCCGGAGTTGCATCCCTGACGAAGTCGATGTTCTCGAAGCGGATGTTCTCCTCATCGATAGTCCAGCCCGATCCGGGAATGAGCAGCACGGCGCGTTTGCCCGGCGCCGCACGCACGCACTGGTTCGCTTGGAGGTGAAGCGACACAATCGGCATCGCTTTGCCGCTTCCCAGCACAACATCTTGTGGTTTGGCCGCATTCTGCTGATAGCCGGCCGGGACCACCGGCGATTTGCAATCTGCCGCAGCGTGAGAAGAAAGAGGCGGGGGAGATGAGGCAACACTAGCGTCCGACTTTCGATCGGCCAGCGCCACTTCCGGTCTCTGACTTCTGACCTCTAAGTCCTGAACCCTGAACCCTGAACCCTGAACCCGGACCTCTGACTTCTCCATCGCCACTTGCCGGCTGCGGCCGTGCCCGAGCGGCAAGAAGATTGCCACCGCGGCGGCCAAACAACACGCCGCGCCCGCCAGCCAGAAGGGCGTTCGCCGCGATTTGCGGATCTTTCGCACCGTCGTCGGCCAGCGGACGGTAGGTCGCCCTGCCGCGGCCAGGCAATCGCCCAACGCTTGCTTTCCGCTACGAGTGGGCGGCCCGAGCATGGCTGCCAATCGTGCCATGGACTCCGGCCGGCGGCTCGGTTCACGCTCCAGACACGTGGAAATCGCCGAGGCCAAGGCAGCCGGCACGTCTGGCGCGTGCCGGCGAACGTCGCAAACCTCGGCGGCCTGCGCGGCGCGAAGCTTCGTCAGGCTGCTGCCGCCAGCCAACGGCGACCGCCCGCACAGCAGATGCCACCACACGCAGCCGCACGCGAAAATGTCGCTCCGGCCATTCGGCCGGCTGCCGGCCGAAATCCGCTCCGGCGCTAGGCCGTCGTACGCTTCCGGCAAGAGAGCGGCGTGGGCAAAGCCCTCTTCCGGGCGGAGAATACCGCGAAGCCCAGGCATGGCGAGCACAACGTCGCCGTTAACACCCAAAATCAGGCTCGCCACGCTCACGTCAGCATGGCAAATCTTCGCGTTCTCCAAGTCAACCAGGCCGGCAAGCATCGCCCGCGCAATTTCCAGCACAACTTCCGGCGGAAACCGGCCATGGTGAACCATCCACTCGGCCGCCGTCTGGCCTTCGATCCACGGCGAAGCCGCGAACGTGCGGCCCGCATCGACGCCGACGTCTGTGATCAGAGACGACGGAGCGGGGAGATCTTCGTCGCTGCGTTTCGAGCACTTTGCAAGCGATTCCAACTGGTGCAGGATGCCGTCCGCCCCGCGGCCCGAATTGTCGATCACAGCCAATCGCACAGGCTGTTGCGAATCGACGTTTTGGGCGCGAAACGTTGCGACGTAATACGGATGCGAAAGCCGCTCGCGGAGCAGATAGGGGCCAACACGCAGCGCGTCGCCACGGCCCGCGTTGAGCTCGGCGGCCTGAAAGGGCGTGAGGATTCGCGCTTGGGCCAACGCATCGACCCACACCGATTCGAACTGCGGCAGATCGCGCGCCAGCCGCCGCACCCGCCGGGCCATCTGCGCCACCTGTTCAGCCCTGGCCAGACCAAGACGTTCCAACAGGGCAACGAGTTGTGGCGGCGGCTGCTCCGACATTCGTACCGTCCATAGTCGATCTGATTTCCGACGCACCGGCGGCGTCGGTCGGGCATTCTCGCCACACCGGCGAAGAGGTGCAAGAGAGAAATAACAACCCTGATTCGAGCCGGAAAGCCCGACTGTGGTGCGAGTTACGAAAAATCCGCACCAAACAGAGGAATGTACACTTGACATTATGTAATGTATAGTATACTATATGTCTGTTGTAGATTACATACCGTGGCATCAGAAAGGAGCAGGATTGATGACTCCCCTCTATAAAGAAGGGCTTTACTGGATCATTCTCCTGGCCGTGACGGCCGCGCTGTACGGCGTTTTGGCGATCTTCATCGGGCCGGCCGCGGCATGCGGCGCGTTCGGACTGTTCGGCCTGTTCGGCCTTTCGCCGCTGCTCTACCGGAAACGGGGGCAGAACGTCGTCATGGACGAGCGGGACAGGCAGATCGAGTTGCGAGCAGCGCAGGCCGGTTTCGGTGCCTGCTGGGGGGTCTTCACGTTGGCTAACATGGGCGTTTGGTCCGTTGTGTTTGGGCTCGAAGGACAATCGACTGTTTCCGTTCACGTGCTGCCGAACATCTTGTTCATTTGTATCATCGTGGTGATGACCGCCAGAGCGTCCGTCATTCTCGTCACTTATCACCTGCAAAACGCAGGCAAGGGGGAATAAGTGCCGACGATCAGCAACCAAATCCGTCGTTTGCGTTTCGAGCACGGCGAGATGACCCAGCAGCAACTGGCCGAGCGGGCGGGCGTGACGCGGCAGACGATCATCGCCATCGAGGGCGGCAAATACACCCCGTCGCTGGAGCTGGCATTCCGGCTCGCCCGGACGTTCGAGGTCGGCGTAGAAGACGTGTTCTGCTGGAACGAAGAAACTGAAGGGTAACACCGATTGGGTCTGCCATATCAGGGCCAGGCGATGCGAACAGATCTTGCTCTGGAGAAAGGGAACTCATGAATACTCCCCAACGTGTGATACGCGACGAGCGTACCGTGGCGGTCGAGAACGTCTGCTACAAATGGGGTTGCATCTTCGTCAGCTTTGCGCTGCTCGTGGATGTCGCCATGCGGGGCCTGCTGCGCAACGAGGCGGCTTGGGACTTGATGGTCCTGGCCTGTCTTCCCGGGATCATCGCTTCGCTGTACCAAGCTTATCAGAAGGCGCTGCCGCAGGGATTTTGGCGGCAGATGGCGCTCCTCGCCGTGCTTGCAGGCGTCATCGGGGCCGTCGTTGCGTTCGCCGTGATGCTGACGAAGGCGACGTAACTCTCGGATGGCGTGCGCGGGCAATGTTATTTAGCAGACAAGGCCCGACACCACAGAAAGGTGGTAGCCGCCGTCTTCAAGCTCATCGAGCTGAAACGAAAAAATGGGACGTTGATATGCAGCGAACAACTTCAATTTACGTGCCACCAGCCAGTGCACTGTATCCGAACAGGCTTGACGCTCCGACGGGCTTGCCGCCGACATCCCTTTTTCGATCATATCATTGATCATCGCCTCTCGGCCGCGTTGGGGCTGGAGGGCGGCATCCCACGCCACAATGCCAAGCATAAGAATGTGCTCGCAAGCCTCGCGGTCACAGGCGGAGTCCCATAGCGGAGCCACGAAGTCTTGGAGCACTTCAGACATTTTTGTCCGCTCAAAGGGCGGGTCGAAAGCGGCGACCGGATCGAGCCAACCGGGGCCATCCCAACCTTTCTGTCGTTCTTTCTGCCGCTTTAGACGCGTTTCTCGCTTTCGCAACTGCTTCCTTTCAAGTTTTCGCCTCTTGGCGAGTTGTTTCGGCGCCGACATGAGCCCTCCTCCTTGTAGGTTTCAATCATCGCGCAAATAAGTGTATCCGCCAGCCTCGATTTGGGTCAAACTCAGTTTGCCGCTTTCGGTCGAGAGGGGTGCATTCCGCACTTTGCGGTGCCATGGACCGTCGCGTCGTACCCCGAAACTCTCATAGAGCAGGGTTGTCGCGCTGCAACTTCCCTCGGGAAAACGACACCAAAACCGGCTCTGCGGAGGGGGCGTCGGCCATCGGAACGGACTTTAGGGCCAACGTGTTGGCCGGAAAACCACCAAGCCAACTGTCATGTTACGCAGCTCTGGGTTAACATGAAGGGAGTTGCCGTTGGGAGCGGATCCGAGCGGCGTCCCAATGGGAAATCCCGGTTCATGGCCGGCACAAGTTTCTGATCGGAGAGAGAGCGGTGAATCCCCCCGAGAGCCCGGAACAAGCCCCAGCGCGGCCGAACCAGGACATGGAATCAGGCGCGATGGGTAACGTCACCTCGCCGGGCGATGACGGGATGAGATGGGGGCCTTATCTGTTTTCGCTCGTGCTGATCAGTGTTTTGGCCGCTGCGCTCGTCACCTTTTTCTTCTGCCCTCGATTTGTGTTCTGGCCCGGTCTGAATTTCGCTCCTGCGCCGAATGGCCCGAGGTGGGTCGAGCGTCCAGCACCTTGGAGCAAATCAAGAGTCCGTTCGAACCCATCTCGGACCGTGCCCATCGGCCCATCGCCTGGCGGCTGTTGTTTCCGCTGGTCTGGCATTATCTCTCGTTTCCGACCTGGCTGTTTCTCGTCATGCCGCACGTCGGTTGCCTGCTGACGCTGGCTTTGACCGCACACATTGCGTTGCAAGGCACGGGAAACCGCCGCACGGCGTTCTTCACCACGGTCGCCTTGGCGGCCGCTCCGTGGTTCTGGGTCTCAACGGGATGGCTGACGTATTTCGACTCCTGGCTGATTGGCGGACTGCTGGTATTCACATTTGCGAAGTCTCGTTCCGCCGTGGCTTTGGCCTGCGTGCTGACGCCGTGGATTGACGAGCGTTTCCTGCTGGGCGCCCCCCTCTGTTTTCTGATTCGAACGATGAACCTCGGCGGCGACGATCGCGGCCGTCCTTGGCGCGACATCGCCGCGGATGGGGCCATCTTATTTGTCTCCGGCGTGACGTATGTCGGATTGAGATTCGCGCTGGCCCACTGGACCAAAAGCGGGGAAGTCGGCGCGTATCTCCAAGAGCACCTCAACTGGACCCGGCTGGCGACATGTCCGGCGACTCGTTACCTCGAAGGTGTCTGGATGGCCCTTCGCGCCGGCTGGTTCCTCGTGGCAGCGCTCCTGTACTACGTGTTCCTTTCAGGACGGCGAATCCTTGGCGCTGCGCTGATCGTCACTCTGCTGGGCACCATTGCCGTCGCTCTTGTGATCGCCATTGACATTCATCGGAGCATCTGCATCGTATTGCCCGCCGCGCTTGCCGGAATGTTGATTCTTGCGCAGCACGCCCCTCGTCGATGCCAAACGGTTTTGTGCGCGATCGCGGCGGCCAATCTGCTGCTGCCAGGAGCCCACGTGCTAACCGGTGCCAGAGGGCCTGTCCTTTATCTTCATGCCGAGATTGCGTCCTGGCAGGACCCGCCCTCCGTGCTGAGTCCGGCGGCATGGAGCGAAAATGGCAATCAGCTTGTCCGAAAGAACGAGATTGCGCGGGCCGAGGCGTTTTTTAGCGATGCCCTGCAACTAGATGGAAATTGGTGCCCCGCGTATCTTGGCCGAGCGAACGTGCGGATCGCGCTGGGAAACCTGGAGGGGGCGGCTGAGGACGTGGAGCAGGCGGTTCGCTGCCTCCCCTGTGAATCGCTCGGCAAGCATCCCGACGACATCGTCTTGCTCAACGCAACGGCCTGGCTGCTGGCCACCAACCCGAACGCCTCGATCCGCAATGGCGCCGAAGCCATCAAACTGGCCGAGCGGGCGGCGCAGCTTTCCGACGGGCAAGAAACCGGCAATCCTCGGCACCTTGGCCGCTGCCTATGCCGAGGGGGGGCGATTTTCCGAGGCCCTGCAAACGGCCCGCAAGGCCCTGGACTTGGCCACCGCACAAAATAAGCCGTCATTAGCAGAATCGATCAAGGCCAAGATTCCGCTGTACGAAGCGAGAACTCCCTTTCGCGATACTCAACGACCGTCTGCCCCCATGTCGAATCGACTACGCCCGTAGGGTGTTAGGTTGTGGCCGCGTCGCGGCCACAAAAATCGGGGCGAGAGGATTTGAACCTCCGACTTTCTGGTCCCAAACCAGACGCGCTAGCCAGGCTGCGCCACGCCCCGTATGTTGTCTATGTTACCCGGCCGAAGACGGCCGCGAAAGGGGACGGCAGAATGGATCAGGGGTCAGGCACGCAACGTACTCAGTTGTTATGCTAAAGCATAACCTACCCTGCCGAACCCTCCGCCTCTCACCCGCATACGTGTTTCTTTAGCCGCTCAAACTCCTCGTGGTTGCGGAACTGGACGACCAGCTTGCCGCGGCCGCGGGCATTGTGGGTGATCTTCACTTTCATGCCCAACGCCGTGCGGAATTGCTGCTCCAGGGCCGCAATGTGCTCGTTCTTCGTCCGGGCGCGGCCGCGACGGCTTGGCGGTCGATTCGGCTGCCGTCAGCGGATCGCGATCGGCCGCGTCGATCGTCTCCTGCACCAGCGTCTCGGTCTGCCGCACGTTGAGCCCTTCGCGCTGAATCCGCTGGCAGAAATCGATCTGCTCGTGCTCATCGCCCAGCGGCAGCAGCGCCCGGGCGTGGCCCTGGGTGAGCTCGGCCGCGGCGAATCGCCTCCTGCACCGCCTCGGGCAGTTCCAGGAGCCGGATCAGGTTGGCGATGGTCGACCGGTCGAGCTTCAGTCGGCCGGCCAGTTCCTCCTGGGTGCAGCCGTACTGGTCGAGATACTTTTGGAACGAAGCGGCCTTTTCCAGGGGGTTAAGGTCTTTGCGTTGGAGGTTCTCGACGATCGCCAATTCGGCCATCTGGCGGTCGTCGGCCTCGACCACGTTGACCGGCACTTCGGACCAGCCGGCCTGGATTGCCGCGCGGAGCCGCCGCTCGCCGGCGACCAGTTGATAGCGGTCGTCGATGCGCCGCACAACCACCGGCTGCAACAGCCCGTGGGCCGAAATGCTGTCGGCCAGGGCCTGCATCTCGTCGGGGTCAAAGTCCTGCCGCGGTTGGGCCGGGTTGCTGTCGATCTGGCGGACATCGACGCGTGCGGCGCCCGGTCGCCGGCTTTTGAACTGCGCTTCGGCGGCAGTCGCCGCCAGCGGCGAGCGCTGCTAGGCGGATGGTGCGGTTGGCCAGCGCAAGTGGTCGGCTGAGCATGCGGCACATCGAGCCGAAACAGGGCCTCGGCCGAAGGCGCCGCCGGAGCGGCCAGCGGCGAGGCCGTAACCGCGCTGCTCGTGTCGGCTAACGGCGGCCGATGCGCGGTTGTTGCGCCGGTGGGGCCGGCTCGTGGCGGATCGGAAGCTGCCCCAACAGGGCCTCCAGACCGCGTCCAAGTCGTCGTTCCTTATTCACGTTCGAGTACCTCCATGCAAAGTTCGACATATGCCCGAGAGCCCCTCGCGAGCGGGGGCATAGTCGATCACTGGTTTGCCGTGGCTGGGCGCCTCGGAGACGGCCACGTCACGCGGAATGACCGTCTGAAACACGATCTCGCCGAAAAAATCGCGGACCTCTTCGTCCACCTCGTGGGTCAGCTCCAGCGTATGCGTCGTACATCGTCAGCACGATCCCGCCGAACTGAAGCTGACTCGAGGCCGGCCTGCATCACGTCGCGAATGACTTCGATCATCTGCGTCAGCCCTTCCATGGCGAAATACTCGCATTGGATAGGCATAAATACCTCGGTGGAGCTGCTCAGCGCCGTTTTCGTGAGCGGCCCGAGCGATGGCGGACAGTCGATCAGCACGAAATCGTAGGCATTGAATCCGGTGGTCGAGATGCTCGCGCAGCCGGGCCGACTGCGTGCGGATCATCGCGAGTGAGCAACTCGACGTCGCGGAAGCTCCGGCTGCCGGGCAGCAGGTCGAGCCGCGGGACGTCGGTCGCCAACACGCCTTGCCGGATCGGCGCGCAGTGGACCAGCGGATGATCGCTGGTCGGCTGCCGGCCCGAGGCCGGTCGTGGCGTTGCACTGTGGATCGAGATCGACCAGCAGCGTTTGGGCGCCGGATCGGGCCAGCGCGGCGGCCAGATTCAGGGCGGTGGTCGTCTTGCCCACGCCCGCCTTTCTGATTGGCCACGCAGAAGATCCGAGCCACGTAAGGCCTCCTTGCCGCGCGCATACCATCACCGGCGCGAAGCGGATTTTAGCAAGGATGGCACGCGCGAGGAAATGCCAGTTTGGTAGACGCGGTAAGTACACACGGCATCTTGCCGCGTCATCCGCGTGTCGGCCATTCTTCGCGACAACACGGGAAGCGGCAGGATGCCGCTTCTACTTACCGGCAGGTTTCACGTGAAACTACTAATCACTGCAAATTGCCCGTTTCACGTGAAACGCGCAAATTGAAAAGACGGTTCCACGTGGAACGCGGCCTCGGCCAGCGTCGCATGGAGCAGCAACGCGTCACTCCAGCGGATTGATCACCAGCCCGCTGAGCAGTTCGGGATAGAAGTAGGTGCTCTTGGCCGGCATCCGTTCGCCGCCCATGCTGATCGTGCGGACGTCCTCGACCGTGGCCGGCATGACCACGGCGGCCAACGGATACTCGCCGGTCTGCAGCCCGTCGACCACCTCTTCGATCAGATGAACGTAGGTCGGTTTTGGCAGATCGTGCAGCCGAGCAGATCGTCGACGATCAGCCGATGGAGCAGGCTGACGCCCAGCGACTGCCAGGCGGGGTGTGGTCTTTCGAGAGTTCGGCCATGCGTGCCCTGCCGGCCTCGGTCAAGGTGGCGATCAGCCAGCGGCCGTCCTTCTGCGTGTACAGCCCGATCGAACTTTGGTTGCCGCCCGTCTCGATGTCTTCCCAAACGGTCGGCGGCCATTTCGGGCCCTTCGCCGGCCGGCCGGGTCGTGAAGCACGGGTTGAGCTTGGCCGCCAGTTCGTCGACGGCGATGCGCCGGAACGCCGCGGAACAGCCGGTGCGTGGGCATCACGATCAGGCCCGGATCGTCCATCGCCACGCACATCATCAGCGTGTAGTTGGCCGGATGCTCGGGCGAGAGGAAGCCGCTGTCGTAGATCTGGTCGCGGTAGTTGCAGGCGGTCTCGTAGCGGTGGTGGCCGTCGGCGATGAAGATCGGCTTTGGGCCCATCACGGCCGAGCCAGCTTGGAGATCACCGCCACGTCGGTCACCGGCCAAAGGCGATGGACCACGCCCAGGTGATCGGTGGCCACCAGCGGCGTCTTGCCGGCCACGGCCGCGTCGAGCAGGTTCTGGGCCTCGCACTCGGCGTCGGGATAGAGGCCGAAGATCGGGCTGAGGTTCGCCTTGGTCACCACGGTGAGCATCAGCCGATCGATCTTGGCGGCCGGCAGCGTTTCTTCGTGCGGGAAGACCTGGCCCTCGCCGAACCGCGTGACCCGCTGCCGGGCCATGAAGCCGCGGCGGACATATGTCTGTGCCGGCGTAGGTGAACTCCTGGTGATAGACGTAGATGGCCGGATCGGCCTCGGGCACCAGCACGCCCTCTTCGCGCCACTGCTTGTAGAACCGGGCGGCCCGGGTGTAGCGGTTGTTCGCCTCGTCGTCGTCGCCCGGCTCGATCCGGTTCAGGTCGATGCGGATGAAGCTGTTGGGATGGAGCCGGTAGAAGTGCTCCTGCAACTCGGGGCCGATCACGTCGTACGGCGGCGTAACCACCTCGCTCAGCGAGCCGACGCGGCCAAGGTTGTAGCGGATTCCACGGAAGGCTTGGATTTCGGGCATGGGAGAGAACGGATTAGGGATTCGGGATTAGGGATTGGAAAGCAGGGGTTGGAAAGCCAGTCGAGTTTCAATCCCTAATCCCCAATCCCTAATCCCTCAGTACCGATAGTATTCCGGCTTGAAGGGACCATTGACCGGGATGCCGAGGTACTCGGCCTGCTGGGGGGTGAGCTTGGTGAGCTTCACTCCGAGCTGTTCGAGATGCAGCCGGGCGACCTCCTCGTCGAGGTGCTTTGGCAGCGTGTAGACGCCAACCGGGTACTTGTCCGGTTCGGTCCACATGGCGATCTGGGCGATCACCTGGTTGGTGAACGAGTTCGACATCACGAACGACGGATGGCCCGTGGCGCAGCCGAGGTTCACCAACCGCCCTTCGGCCAGCAGGAGGATCGAGCGGCCGCTGGGGAACGTGTAGCGATCCACCAGCGGCTTGATGTTGACCTTCTTGACGCCGGGCGCCTTGGTGAGGCCGGCCACGTCGATCTCCAGGTCGAAGTGCCCGATGTTGCAGACGATGGCGTCCTCGGGCATTTGCTGCATGTGTTTGACGAGGATGATGTCGCGGCAGCCGGTGGCGGTGACGAAGATGTTTCCGCGCGAGGCGGCATCGTCCATTGTGGTTACTTCGTACCCCTCCATAGCGGCCTGCAAGGCGCAGATCGGATCGATCTCGGTGATCAACACCCGGGCACCGTACGACCGCATCGACTGGGCGCAGCCCTTGCCCACGTCGCCATAGCCGCAGATCACCACGACCTTGCCGGCCACCATGATGTCGGTCGCCCGCTTGATGCCGTCGGCCAGCGATTCGCGGCAGCCGTAGAGGTTGTCGAACTTGCTCTTGGTGACCGAGTCGTTGACGTTCATGGCGGGCACGGCCAACTCGCCCCGCTCGTGCATCTGATAAAGCCGATGCACGCCGGTGGTGGTCTCTTCCGACAGGCCGCGGATGCCGGCCAGCAGGTGGCGGTACTTCGCGCCGTGGACCATCGCCGTCAGGTCGCCGCCGTCGTCGACGATCATGTTCAGCGGCTGGCCGTCGGCAAAATAGAGCGTCTGCTCGATGCACCAGTCGTATTCGGCGTCGGTCTCGCCCTTCCAGGCGTAGACGGGAAAGCCGGCGGCGGCAATGGCCGCGGCGGCGTGATCCTGGGTCGAGAACTTGTTGCAACTGCTCCATTGCACCTCGGCGCCCACCGCCTTGAGCGTCTCGATGAGCACGGCCGTCTGGATGGTCATGTGCAGACAGCCGGCCACTCGGGCACCGGCCAGGGGCTTCGACTTGCCGTACTTTCGCCGCAGAGCCATCAGCCCGGGCATCTCTTGTTCGGCCAGCTGAATCTCCTTGCGGCCCCATTCGGCCTGCGAAAGATCAGCAACTTTGTAAGGTATCTTGACTTCAGTCTGCGACACAGCCGACTCCTTCACTTGGCGGAGAGAGTGATAACAGCTCAAGAACGCTCATCATAGGGTTTTGCCGGGTTATTTGGCAAGCCCGGCGGGCATAACGCCGCGACCGGCGGTCGCGCTGATTACGCGTGATCACCGGTCGTCGCATTATGATCGAATGCCGCTTGGGCAGCGCGAACAAACGCTTCCACCAACAACGGATCTTTGCGTCCCGGCGCGACTCGACCCCGCTGGCCGTGTCGACCGCCGCAGGGCGAACGTCGCAAATGGCTTCAGTGACGTTCTCGGGGCTCAGTCCCCCGGCCAGCACCAGCGGCGGCACGTCGCCCGCGGAGACGTACTGGCCGGCCATTTTCCAGTTGACGGTGGTGCCCGTTCCCCCGTATGCGCCCGCAACGGCCGAATCGAGCAACGTCAACGCCGGCAAAGCACCTAGTTCTCTGCAACGGCTGAGATATTCGGTAACTGGCCGCAATCCGTCCGTGCCGATGCGGAAGGCTCGCATCACGGGGCGGCGACCCAGTTGTATGAGATACTCCGGCGGCTCGTCGCCATGGAGTTGAATGAGATCGAGCCCCAGATCGTCGAACGACCGGCAGACCTCGCCGGCGGGCGAATTGACAAACAGCCCGACTTTGACCGTCTCCGCCGGAACTGCGGCAATGATGTTGCGTGCCACTTCGGGCGAAACGCAGCGCGGGCTGCAGGGATAGAAGTTCAGCCCCAGGGCATCGGCGCCCGCCCGGGCTGTTGCCAAGGCGTCGTCGACGTTCGTGATGCCGCAAATCTTGATGCGAAACACACACATGCCAGCCAGCGGTTTCATCCATCATTGCTCATTGGAACCGAGTTGGCAAGCGCGGCGTGCCTCGGAAGTGGCAAGCCTTCCGGCCAAGACATCACTGCTAGCAGCGCGAGACCGTTTTTGCTGCGCTTTGACTTGACTCCCCAGCAGTCGAAGTGCTAGATTGGTAGGCGCGGCGTTAAGCTGTTTTGTGCCCGCGGCCCGTCGGCGAACGGACTTCGGCGGAAGGGGGAGCGGGATGCTCAAGACACTGGGGATTGTGCAGGCGTGCTTTCACTCGCCGCGATTTCGCTGCAACGCGACGCGGCGGCTGGGCGGCCGCTCATTGCTTGAGTGGGTGATCCGCCGTGTGACCGACTCGATCTGTCTGAACGGTGTCATCGTGGTGGCGTGCGAAACGGAACACCACGGCGCCGTGAGCCGGTTGGTGCCCAGTGACGTGCCTGTCTTCTTTGGCGAAGGTTCGGATACCCTCTCGTGCTTGACCAAGGCATTGGAGCAATATTCGGCCGAAGCGGTCGTGCACGTCGGCGGCGACAACCTGTTCGTCGATCCGGGCCTCATCGACCGCCTGGTCACCGTGGCCGGCGACGCGAACTGCGATTATGCGAGTTACTGCTCGCGCGACGGCCGGCCGGCAATCCTCTCGCCGGCGAGCGTGTATGCCGAGTGGTTCCGTGCAAGCGCGCTGCGGAAAGCGAACCGCCTGGCCCGCAGCACGGCCGATCGTGAGCACGTAACCCGGTACATGTACACGCATCCCGAGAAGTTCGCCCTCCGTTTGATTCCGGCCCCCGCCGAGATCGATCGCGATGACGTGCGTTTGACGATCGACATCGACGAAGACTGGGAACACGCCTTGGCGATCTACGAGGCATTGGGGCCGGAGCTGCTCGATTGGCGGCGGATCGCCCGCCTCCTGGATCACCAGCCGGCGCTGCGCAACCGGATGGCGGCGCTCAATCGCAGCCAGCGGGCCGTAATGTCGGGATGACGGGGGCACCAGCGGCGGCCGTGAATAGCCGGCGCCTACTCCAATGGAGTCAATCGTGCCAACCGCCGTCCGGCCGCTTCCAGGCATGCGGGCAAGTCGGAGGAGATGAGCATCCGCAACTCGTTGGGACGCATGCGAGCCAACGGGTCGAACCAGCCATCGGCAATCTCTTCTGCGGACGCTTCGCCTGACTCTTCGCCTGGATGAAGACCGATCTCCACCACCGGGTCATTCCGCCAATCGCCAGAAACAGCCGCAGCAGCCGCAGATTTAGCCGTCCGGCATGGGCCGTGCCGAAGAACACAACGTCGGAGTGTGGTATTTTCAGGGCGGCCATTCGGGTGCGAAATCGCCCGGCAAAGGCGCGTTTCACGCACGCCATGGGCCAACTCGAGGGGTGGCCGCCGAGCACCGTTGACCGGAACGTCGAACGTTCCCAAGCCACGCGCACGGCCTGGATGCCGAATCGCCGCAACAGTTCCGGCAAAACGGCCGTCACCGCGGGAATCATTTCGATGTACTGGTGGCCGTTGAGGTGCGTGGGCCGCAGGCCGTGATCGCAAACGAATTGCAGTTGTCGCTCCAATTCGCCGGAGATGGCCGCGTGGAACCGGTCGCCGACGCCCCGCAATCGCCAAAAAAGGGGAAAAACGCCCGAAAAACGGCCGTCCGCGTCGAGCAATTCCGCCGGAAAATGTTCGCCCAGCGGCCGGCCCTGCGTGAGGTTCAAGTGAACGCCAAGGTCGAACGGGCAATCGGGATCGCCGAGTTTCTGGCGCGGCGAGCGATGAAAGCCGGCCCGCCGCACGATCGGCCTCCAGCCGTTTCCATTGCTCCAGCGCCCGGGCGGCGTCCGGCGCATTGGCCAGGAGCGAGGTGCTGGTCAACAAACCGTCGCGAAACCCGCGGAGAATGCCGTCGCTGACGGCCCCTTTCATGCCCAGGTCGTCGGCATGGAGAATCAGACGAAGCGATGCGGAGGTGATGATGGGATTGGTCATTGCGAAGCATCTACAGCGACCAATGTGCACTGACCAATGCGACGGCTAGGCCGCGACCTTCCGGCGGTCGTCCTCGGTCGCGGCTTCCGCGGCGGCGAAGATGAACTGCGGCTCCGGCGGCCTTCTGCCTTTCAGATCGCGTAGCCAAACTCGCATTACGTCCAGCAGCATCGGCAGCGCGTTGCGGCGCAACGATAGCGTGGAACTGAACTCGTTGACCAACGTCACCGGAACGCGGCGGAACGGCAGACCGAGCCGATGCGTCAACATGACCACTTCGGCGTCGAAGGCGAAGCCGTCAATGGTTTCGCGGGCGAAAACTTCGAGCGCGGCGCGGCGGCGGAACAGTTTCAGCCCGCATTGCGTGTCGGTCACCTCGTGCGAAACCATCCTCCGGACAACCTCGCGGAAGGCGAAGGTGGCCATCCGGCGCAAGAGCCGGCGGCGAGCGACGTTCGCCGCGCCGGCAATGTCGCGGGCGCCGAAAACCACGTCACACTCGCCCTCCTGGATCCACTCGTAGCCCTGCTGTAAGGCCGTCAGTTGAAAGGGCAGGTCGGCATCGGTGAAGCAGAGCACTCGACCGGTGGCGCGGAGCATGGCGGTTCGCACGGCCCGGCCTTTGCCGCCTTGCGGCGTCAAACGGAGCGTCGAGCAGCGGGGGCCCAGATCGCGGGTAAGCGCAGCCGTGCGATCGGTGCTGCCGTCGTCGGCCACCAAAATCCGGTAATCGACGCCCCACTCACTCAGAAACACCGTCAACTCGGCCAGCGTCCAGGGCAGTCGTTTCTCTTCGTTATAAGCGGGAATAATGACCGTAAGGTCATGATCCGCCGGCAATACGGTCAGAGGATGCCGGCCAGGCCGACCATCCGACACGTCGTCGCCGCGGGGCATCACGCCAGAGGTATTCATACGTCTTCGTCGTTTCGGGGGAGAGAGGAAGTAATCGGCGCGCGGCACGATACCGCAATCCGCGGATCGTGTAAACGCCAGTTCCGGGAGCCCCTCTCACGAAGGGAAGGATGCCTATTGGTTCCGTTGCCGATGATGGGACAGTTCCGGCCATCTCTCCCCAGAAAACGGGCTCGTTTCACAAGCCCTCGTTCCGGTAGTAGCGCAGGACCCAATAAATCTTCCCCATCCGGTGTAACCTGACCGTGTTTTTCTTGAATGTCGGGGTGCAGACGCGGCACAACGTGGACGCCGCATGGACCGCTGCACATAATGGGGCTCATGGCTGGCTTGCTCCCGAATCGACGTCGCTTGTACGTTCACGCGGCCCACCCGACGGTCGGCGTGTCGGGCGGCGCAGTGGCGTTTCGCACGGGCAGCCGGACCGAGAGTTTCTCGAGCACTTCAGAACGCCCACGGCCGCTGCACGTGGCGTTGCTCCACCGGAGTTCGGATCCCGATGCCGCAACCGCGTCAACCTTGCTCGGGCAGCATCTTCGTCTGCGCTGCCACGTGCAATGCGGCCAGGTTGACTTCGACGCGATCGATTCGCTCCAACATGATTTCCCGAACGCCGATTGCGCGGTCGTGGTAGGCGGAGGGCTTTGGATTGCCCGCAATTGGTTGGACCTCGCGGCCGATTCACTGGTCGAAAGCGGGCTTTCGGAAAGTGTCGGCCAGGCGATGAAAATCGAGCCGGCCGCCGCGGCCTGCGGCCATCCGGTGCTCGATCGGGTCCGACCCTTCACGGTCGATCGCACGATTGGTCTATTTGCCCGCATTCCGGCCGGCGCAACCCGTCTGTTGATCGGCAGGGCGAATGACACGGTTCGGACCGTAGCTTGGGCGTGTCGCGGCTGGCCAGATCGGGCCTTTCACGCGTCGTTGGGCGCTGCCGAAGACTTTCGGCGGCCCGATTTTCTGCGGCTGGCGTGAACGCGGTCGAATGGGTTGGAGAGCCTGGCCGTCGGCAATAGGCGGATAGGACAAATCGGTGCCGGCAACGCTAATCTGGCGTTCTGGTCCCCGCTTGCCTAACCGGGCGGGTGTTCGTAGAATGAAGCCCAGCCGTTGTGGAGGCCGATACCTGCAAGAGGTTGTCGGGGCGGTAGCTCAGTTGGGAGAGCGCTGCGTTCGCAATGCAGAGGTCGGGAGTTCGACCCTCCTCCGCTCCACTTCCAAAAGACCCGCGGACCAAAGCGGCCCGCGGGTCTTTTTTTGACGGCCGGACACCTGCCTAGCCGCCGATTTTCCTATATGGTAAACTTTCGGTCCCGGCGAGGACGACACGGCTTACGTAATCCACGCCCGGCCGCTTAGCGACCGCGAGAAGAAACGCCAGCGGCGGAGGATCACATGAAGAAACGCAAGAACACGAGCAATAACGCCATGCGGGGCAAGGCTGCGGGGAGCAAGCCCTATTGGGAAATGACGACCGCCGAGTTGCGGGAAGCAACGAAGGAGTTCGATCAGGAGTTCATCGGTGATACTTTTCGGCCAGCGACCGCGGCGGAACGGGCGCGGTTCGAGCGTGCCCGCAAGCGTGGCAGGCCCCGCAACGGGCTCGGTGCAAAGACGATCGCCGTGACGGTTGAAAAGGGGTTGCTGGCCAAGACCGACCGGCTGGCCAAGAAGCTGCATGTGCCTCGGGCCGTGCTGATTGCCCGCGGGCTTCAGGCGGTGGTTAACAACGAGGTGCCGGTCGCATAGGAATACGGGGCACGCGGCGAGAGTATTGACAATCGCCGCATGTTCTGTAAGTAATAGAGCATACGAGAGATGGCGGCCGGGGTGCCGCCAGGCGACGGTTTTCAATCCACAGCGACCTCCAAGCACGGTGGGAGGTCGCGATTTTTTTCGTCCGGGTGAAATCATGTCCGATCGCATTCCCATGACCCGCACCGGCTACGACAAGATCAAGGCCGACCTCGACCATCTGCATACTGTCGAGCTGCCGAAGATTCTCGAACGGCTCGCGCACGCCCGGGCCGAGGGCGATCTGACCGAAAACGCCGAGTACCAGGGCGCAAGAGAGCCGGGCGATGATGGAGGCCCGCATCAACGTGTTGCGAGATAAGCTTTCCCGTGCCGTGCTCCTGGATCCCTCGCAATTCCCCAAGGACGAGGCGGCGTTCGGCTCGACGATCCGCGTGAAGGATCTCCAGTTCGGCGACGAGGAAGAGTTCACGCTGGTGGGCGCCGGCGAAGAAGACTACGACAGCGGCAAGATCCTCATCACCAGCCCGCTGGCCCAGGGCCTGGTAGGCAAGAAGGTGGGCCAACGGGTCGAGATTGCCGTTCCGCAGGGCACCCTGAAATTCGAGATTCTCGAAATCCGCTTCGAGGAGTAGCAGCCCGCCGCGACCAGGCGCCGGGAGACGAACACGGCGGGTAGGCCCGCCGGCTAAAACGATAGACCCGGGGAGGTTCTCCGATGAGATGTCGCACGGCTCGACTTGTCGTTGTTGTCTGCTTGATGGTTTTCGCCGGCCGGGCGTCATTGCACGCCGGCGTCATCGATCCTGAGAAGGCCGCGCCGAGCGATGACGGCAAGACCCTGTGGTACGACTGCAAGGACATCGGCGTCGAGGGCAAGGGCTGGAGCGACACGCAGTCGTTCTACGACCGTCTGCCTGCGAGGGCCAAGGGAATGGTGTCGGAAAAGGACTGGGGGCTTAGCCATCAGACTGCCGGCTTGTGCGTGCGGTTCTCGACCGACGCCCCGTCGCTTCAGGTTCGCTGGAGTCTTCTGAACAAAGACCTCGCGATGCCCCACATGCCGGCCACGGGCGTGAGCGGCGTCGATCTCTATGCCAAGCCGAAGGACGGGCCGTGGCGATTCGTGCAGAACGGCCGGCCGACCGGCACAACGAGCACGGCCACGTTCAAGCCGCCTGCCGGAGCGGAGCTGCTGCTGTATCTGCCGCTCTACAACGGCGTGAAAGCGATGGAAATCGGCATTCCCAAGGAGAAGACGCTTTCGACCCCCGATGCGGCCGCGATCGAGCGGCGAAAGACGGTCGTGATCTATGGCACGTCGATTACCCAAGGGGGGTGCGCATCGCGGCCGGGCATGGCCTTCCCGGCGATTGTCGGACGGTGGCTTGATACCACGGTCATCAACCTCGGTTTTAGCGGCAGCGGCCGGATGGAACCCGAGTTGGCCGATCTGCTGGCCGAACTCAATCCGGCGGTCTACGTGCTCGACACCATGGGAAACATGTCGGGCGCCGAAGTTTCGGAGCGCACGAGCCGTTCATCAAGAAGCTGCGCCAAGCCCATCCCGACACGCCCATTCTGCTGGTCGAGGACGCGAACCTGGCCAATAATCCGACGGGAAAAGGCCGCATCCTGCAAAAACTTCGGGACAAACTGACCGCGCAGGGCGACAAGAATCTGTACTTCCTTTCGAACCAGGGTATGCTCGGCGCCGACGGCGAAGGCACCGTGGACGGGGGCCATCCCAACGATCTCGGGATGATGCGTCATGCGGAGGTGTTCGCGGCAGGCCTTCGTCCGTTGCTACAGGCATCGCCATAGCATTCCGGAGAGCGTCTCCCACCCACAGAAAACATCGGAGGTATGCCACGATGAAACGGTTTGAGCGGCAGTTCGTTTTGGTTGCTGCGGCGTTGGCGGTTCTCGCCACCGAGAACTTTCTGCTGGCTGGGCAGATCGATCCGCGGAAGGCGACCGCCAGCGAAGATGGAAAGACGTTGTGGTACGACTGCAAGGACATCGGCGTGGAGGGCAAAGGTTGGAGCGACACGCAATCGTACTACGATCGTTTGCCGGCCCGTGCCGAGGCCAAAGCGCCCCAGCGAGTCTGGAGGCTAAGCCACTACTGCGCCGGGCTTTGCGTGCCGTTCCTCACGGATGCCACGACGCTCCAAGTCCGCTGGACGCTCCTGTTTACGGAGATCGAGAAGCCGCACATGCCGGCCACCGGCGTCAGCGGCGTTGACCTCTACGCCAAGGGCAAGGACGGGCAATGGCGTTTCGTGGCCAACGGCCGGCCGAGCGGCATGTCGAACACGGCAAGCTTCAAGCTGCCCGTGCGCTCACCAGTACTTGCTGTATCTGCCGCCCTACAACGGAATCAAGTCGATCGAGATCGGTATTCCCAAAGACACGACGATTTCAACATGCGCCGCCGAATCGAGTCGTAAGTCGATCGTGTTCTATGGCACTTCGATTACGCAGGGCGGCTGCGCTTCGCGGCCGGGCATGGCTTCCGAAGCGATCGTGGGACGCCGGCTGAACGCCACGATCATCAACTTGGGCTTCAGCATGCGCGGGTGAGATGGAACTCGAAATGGCCGAGATCCTCACGGAGCTCAACCCGTCGGTCTATGTGCTCGATTGCTTGTGGAACATGGGACCGCCGCAAGTCTCGCAACGGGTCGAGCCCTTTGTGAAGAAGCTGCGCGAGTCACATCCCGAAACGCCCATCCTTTTGGTCGAAGACTCAAGCTGCTTGAACATCACGCCGACGCCCAAGGGACGAGCCTTGCGGGCCGTGTACGAAAAGCTCACGGCCGAGGGCGTAAAGAATTTGCACTTTCTGTCGAACGAGGGCATGATCGGCAACGACGGCGAGGGGACGGTGGACGGCGTGCACCTCGACGATTTGGGCATGATGCGACAGGCCGACGTGTTTACCGAGGCGCTTCGCCCGCTCTTGCAGGCATCGCCATAACGACGAGGCCTTTACCACCGCTGCCGGTGTGCCGTGGCTGCGTTCGAAGGCTTCGGGCCCAGCGAAATGCCGATCCAGCCGTCGTCGATCACGAATTGCGTGATCGCCGCTTCGCTCAGCTTGGGTTCCGTGAGGATTTGATCGGGCACGAGTTCCCATGGCTTGTTCTTCGCAAAGACATGGGAGAAGATGCCGCGCAGGGCGAGCTGCGGTCCGTGCTGGCCGGGCAATTGAATCACGCCTTCGCGCACCAGTTGGGCCGACCGGCCGTTGACCTCGGGCTTGTACAACGCCCGAACCTGGAAGTTCTTCCATCGTTCGGCGCCCTTGCGAAGCTGCGCGATCGAGAGGGTCACCATGACCTGGCCGCCCTGGCAGCGGACCACGACTGCGTCCTTGTCGGCGAAGGTGATCTTGACGTCGGCCTGCTCGGGGTTGACGGCCCAAGCGGTCGGGCGGTTCAGCCGCTCGGCGACGTGCTGCGACAGCTCCGGCAGACTGAAAGTGCGGCCGTTGAGCAACAGCCGCTGAATGCCATTGTTGATTGCCGATTCGTGGAGTTGCACGCTTGCCAGGCTTCCAGCGAGTGCTTCGGGGCGAGGGGTGTGGCTGCCCAACTGGTCCTCGCCCGCCAAGAGCAGCCGCATTTTGAATCGCTCGTCCGTGGTCTCCGCGTCGATCAGTTGCGGATCGAGCGACAAGGAGTTCAAGGGATCGAACACCCGCTGGTTCAGCCGATCGACGGCTGCGGTGAGAAACTTGCGGGCTTCGGCATCGACGCGCTCGCGGGCCTGGGCGGCCACTTTGTCGCCCACTTCCTGGTTGGCCGCCGGCTTGCTCTGCTCGGCCTGCGATTTCACCATGCCTCGGACCATCCGGCTGATCAGGGGGACACCGTCCAACGGCGTTTCCACACCGCTGACCTGGCTGTCGTTGTACACGTCCACTTCGGTCTCCTCGGCGCGGACGCCCTCCATGTCGATCTCGATCGGCTTTTTGGCGATGTAGGCGGTCTCGCTGTCGTTGTGGATCCGGGCCGCACCGGCATCGGCCGTGGTGGTGGCCGAAATCGCGCCCGTCACTTCCAGCGCCAGCCGCACGCGATGAGGGTCGGGCTGCATCCGCACGGCCACTTCGCTGGCCATCACGCTTTCGCCCCGCACCGGGCGCCCCAATACCGTGTCGCGCACCGGAAGATACTCGAGGTTCCGCTCGGGAATCATTTTGTTGAGCAACTCCTCGGTCACGGCGATGCGCACATTGGCGTTGCGATAGTGGATGTTGACGTGCTCGCCCAATTCGTGCCGCGCCTCGGCCGGCGCCATCGTCAGGTACTGGCAATCGAGGGCCAATTGGCGGGCATCGCTGGGCAGGCCCGACCGCTCATAACGCTCCACGTCATGAAGCACAGCGGCCGCGCCGACCGGCTCGGCAGCCCAACGCTTCAGTTCGTCCCGCAATGCGGCGATCGGCGCGCTCGAAACAAACGATTGTTGGTGCGCGCTCAAGGGGGTTTGCGTGAGCCGAGCCATCGCCTGCTGCGCCAATTGCCGTGCGCCGACATCGTCCAACGACGACCCCTGCTTGGAGCATTGGCGTAAGGAGTTGACCAGCAGATACGCGCGCCAGGCCTGCCCTTCGGGTGAATCGCCGGTTAGCGTGTCGATATCGGCTAGGCAGAGGCCGAGTTTTTCGGGATCCCGAGCGGGCACCATCGCGTCGATCTGCTGCGACCCGCCCAGGCGCATCACTTGTTGCCAAAGATCGAGGCGGCGTCCCAAGGCAAACCCCATCTGCTTGAGCTTGTGGGCCAGCGCTTTTTCCGGAATCTTTGCCGCCACTTGCGGAACCTGGCGTTCCAAATCGTCCAGACGCTTAAGAACGGCAACCGTTTCAGCGGTTCCACCTGCCATGGCCAACCCCAGCGCGTGCACTTGGCGAGCGACTTCCGTCGCCCATTGGCTGGTTGGCTTTGCCGCGGCCAACTCCTTCAGGCCGTCCAGCAGCACGTCAGGTTCCCGCCAGGAATCGTCAGGCTTGTGTGCCTCGGCCTTTGGTCCCTTTGCAGAAACATCGGGGCGAAAACGGGAAGCGTCGACGGCGGTGCGCTATTGGACATCGGAAGCTCATCGTGCGGGACCACGCCGATTGCCGACGGAATGTTCGCCAACAACTCCGGAATCCGACGAAACGAGTCGGGCAGCCGGATTGTCTGACCCTCGGTCGGCGGCGCTTCCGGAGCGGGCGGCTCGATCACTTGAGAGGCCACCTTGCCCTCGGGATTCACCGGTTTCGACGCGTCGATTGCCACCGGATCGCTTCCGCCGCTCTCGATTGCCGCCGCTTCGGAAGGTTTTGCTTCGGGCAGCGCTTGCGAGGCCGACTCCGGGATGGAATCGCGGCCGATCCCGAAAGACTCGATTTCCTTCGGCTCCGCCAGCGGCTGCTCTTTCGGTCTGTCGGCTTCAGACTGCATTGCGGGAAGCTCGGCGCCACCCGACGCAAGGGCTTCGTCTGGCCTGACTCCCACTGGCGACTTCCCCTCGGCCAAGTTCTCCGAACCGGCGGGAGCGCCGTCCTTGGACGCGTCCTCCGCCAGTATCAGATACCGGCGGTGATTGCCGAGACCGTCGTGGGATAGATGGGTTATTTGGGCAATTTGAGGAAACGCCGTGTCCGATTGCTGTTCAGCCACCGGTTCCCGAGGGGGAGCGGACACGACGATTATCGCTGCAAGGCACGCCAAACCGCTCAGAAAAACCCACGCCGACGCCCATCGCTGCCGATCCATCGTTCGGTCCCTCGAACTGACACTTGGAAAATCCGTAACATCCGGTATCTGCTAAGATCGGTTCGCGGGAATCGAGAAGTCCACGGAGATTGGGAATCGGATTGGCACCGCAGTGCCAGGAGCAGGGGGATTCCACATTGGGGGGGCAGAACTGTGCCACGGCACATTGCCGACGACGATCGATCCCGGCGTCCATGCCGCGGTCTATGCGTCCCCTTCCAGAATCGTATCCTCGTGCTCATAGCCGGGGGCACAGCAGCAGAGGAACCTCAACACGCCGGCGCCGGTGTTGGCGATCTGGTGTGACGTGCCCGGCGGAATAGCAATCGCGTCGCCAGGACCAACTTCAGCCCTTTCCGCGTCCACCCGCATCAAGCCGCGGCCTTCCAGGATGTAATAGATTTCCTCGGTCGCAAGATGACGGTGCGCCGTGCTGCTTCCGCCGGGCGGCAGGCTCGCCTCGGCCAACGTCTGATTGCGGATGCACGAATTGCGGTGCGCCAAAAGTTCGCGAATCTGCGAGCCGTCCTTGGTGACAAACGAGGGCACCTGACTGATCTTGCGGATATCCATGATCGTCACTCTTTGCACAAGATGCCCACCACGGCCGGCGGATAGGAGCGAACGTCCCACGCCTGCGGGTCGGGCAGGGTCTCAAAATCAAAACGTGCGTCGGCCTCAACCACGAAAAGGCTCTTGGCGGGGGCCGCTTCGATCAGCCCGGCGATCAGCTCGTTGATCTCGTCGGCGCGTTCGACATAGAAGTCGTACGGCGGCGAACAGAAGACGGCCCACGGGGCATCGCCCAGCACCGGATTACGCCGGAACCAGATGAACACATTGCCGACGACGACCGCGGACACTTGCTCGGCGCCGAGCATGGCCACGTTCTGGCGGATGACCTCCGCGGTAGGATGATGTTGTTCGACGAGGGTCGCTCGCGCGGCGCCGCGGCTGAGTGCCTCCAGGGCCAGCGCGCCGGTGCCGGCAAAGAGGTCGATCGCATGTTTGCCTTTGATGGCGGGCCCCAGCAAGTTGAACACGGCCTCGCGGAGGCGGTCTTTCATGGGGCGAGTGGCGGGTCGCCGCTGTAGTGCAGGCGTCGGCCGCGATAGTGCCCCCCGATGATCCGAAGTCCTGCTACAGTTTGGAGGGGAGAACGCCGTGGTCCCGCGGCTGCGGAAGTTCTTAAACGGCGTTTCCCTTTGCTCACGGACCGATCCTCCCTGGCCAACATGGCAACGCGGCCGGCGGCGATGGGCGCCACGGTGAACTCGCCCGCCCGTGCCCGCGCCGGCTGACCAGCAGCCCGCGGCCGCGACCGGGGGGATCCGTGTGAATTGCCGGAAGCCGTGAAATATGGTACCGTAAGGTTGCCGGGCTGAGAAGGTCCCACGCCCGTCGATGGCACTTGAGGAACCCGGAATGCGCATGCGAATCACGTCGATTTTGACATTTTCGGCAGCGTTGGCGTTTGCGGCCGCGGCAGTGGCCGACGAGGCGGCGAAACCCGGCACACCCGGCACGAAAGACGAGGCGGTCCTTCCTGCCAGGCCCGGCAAAAATTCCGAGGAGTTCTATCGCCTCCACACCGAACTGAAGACGGTGTTGACCGATCTGGCCAACTTGCAGTTGAAGTACCGCACAGCCGACGAGGACCAGCGGGCGGAAATCCAGCAGCAGTGGAAAGACGCTGTCGCCAAGGGCGAGAAGCTCGAGCCGAAGTTCATCGCCGCGGCCGAGGCCGCGTATGCCGAAGCGCCCAATGCCGACCCGGGCGTGGCCGAGCTTCTGGCCAGGTACTTGCTGCAAGCACTGCAGGCTGACGACGATGAGTCGGCGGCCCGCATCGGCAAGTTGCTGATGGACAATCAATGTCCGCTGAAGGAACTGGCCTGCTGGGCAGGCATTGCTGCTTTCAACGTCTCCGATTTCGACACCGCCGAGCAATTTCTTCGGAAAGCGGAGAAGGACGGCTACCTCGCGTCGCCGTCGAAAGAGGACAAGCTCGCTCCGCTCGGTCCGGTGTACTTGCAGATCCTGCCGCAGTGCCAGAAGGCATGGGCGATCGAGCAAGCGCTTCGCGAGAAGGAGGCCAAGGACGACGATCTGCCCCGCGTGCTGCTGAAGACCTCCAAAGGCGACATCGAGCTTGAATTGTTCGAGAACGAAGCCCCCAATACCGTCAAGAACTTCATTTCTCTGGTGCAGAAGGGGTTCTACGACGGCTTGGCGTTTCACCGGGTTCTCGCCGGTTTCATGGCCCAAGGCGGCGATCCGAAGGGAACGGGCATAGGAGGGCCGGACTACACGATCCCTTGCGAATGCTACCAGGCGAACCACCGCAATCACTTCCGCGGCTCGCTCAGCATGGCGCATACCGAGCAGCGCGACACGGGCGGTTCTCAATTCTTTATCACCTTCGTGCCCACGCCCCACCTGGACGGCAAACACACGGTGTTCGGCCGGGTGATCAGCGGCATGGACGTGTTGGCGAAGCTCCAGCGTCGCGACCCCGGCGACAAAGAAGCGCCCCGGCCCGACAAGATCATTGCAGCCACAGTCGATGCGCAAGCGCGACCATCCCTACGTGCCGAAGAAGATGCCGCAGTGACGGGGAGAAGGCAGCTCGCTCGAGCCGGTTGCCGGCCGCAACGACTTGTCCTACTCTTCCATGACCTCTTGTTCTCGCGCCTTGGCCAGGTCGGTGGCTTGGGTCTCGTAGGTCTTGGTGAGATCCTGAATTTCTTCCTTGGCCTGATCGCGCTCGTCCTCGGAGAGGTCCTTGTCCTTTTCGGACTGATCGGCCGTTTTGTTGCCGTCGCGGCGGATGTTGCGGATGGCCACTTTGGCCTCTTCGGCCAATTCCTTCACCCGGCCGACCATCTTGCGGCGGACTTCGGTCGAAAGCGGCGGCACGTTCAAGCGGATCACGCGGCCGTCGTTTTGCGGATTGAACCCGAGATCGCGGCCTGGATCGCTTTTTCGATGTCTTTGATCGTGCCCGGATCATAGGGGCGAATGACGATCTGGTTGGGCTCCGGGGCCCCGACCGAGGCCACCTGCTTGATGGGCACCGCCGAGCCGTAGACTTCCACTCGCAACGAGTCGACCAGGCCCGGGTTGGCCCGGCCGGTGCGAATGCCGGCCAGATCGCCCTTGAGCTTGCGAATGGCCTTTTCCATGCGTTCTTCAACGTCCAGCAGGATTTCGTCGGTGGTCATGGCAGTGGCGTGCAGGACTTGCCTGCTATTCTGTGGATCCAATGGCTGCCGCATGCGCTGGCCGAGCACGGCCTCCTCGATGTTTCCGTCCTTGCGGAAGTTGAAGACCAGGATCGGCAAGTTGTATTCGGCACACTTGGTGATTGCCTCGTGGTCCATCACGCGCAGATTCTGCCGCCGCACGTCGTCGTAGCTCAGGTGCCCGTAGAGGACGGCGTGGGGGTTCTTTTCCGGGTCGTCGCTGAAAACGCCGTCGACACGGGTGGCCTTCAGCAGGATTTCGGCCTCCAACTCGAGCGCTCGCTGTGCGGCGGCGGTGTCGGTGGTCACAAACGGGCTGCCCGTGCCGCCGGCGAGGATCACGATGCGGCCTTTTTCCAAATGCCGCCGCGCCCGCCGGCGGATGTAGGGCTCGGCCACGCCGTCGGTGCGGATGGCCGTCATCAGCCGCGTGTCGCAGCCCAGCGATTCCAGGGCGTCCTGCAAGGCCAGGCCGTTGATCATCGTCGCCAGCATGCCCATGTAATGGGCGGTGGCCTCGTGCATGCACGAATTGCCCACGGTGAACTGGGCCCCGCGGAGGATGTTGCCGCCGCCGATGACAACGGCGATTTGCACGCCATGCTGGGCGGCGTGGTAGGTTTGCCGGGCGATGTGCAACACGGCATCCATCGAGATGCCCCGTTCGCCGAGGTCCGCAAATCCCTCGCCGGAAATCTTCAGGATCACGCGGCGGTACTTGGGAGCTGCCGCCGGTTGCGAAGGTTGGGCCATCGGTCTCACTCCTTGGGCAGTTCCCAGTGAACGAAGCGAACCAACTTCACGCCGGCTTCCTTGGCCACCTGGCCAACGGTCTTTTTGCCGAACTTCATCTCGTTGGCAATGGGCTGATCTTCGAGGCAGCGGGTGGCGTAAAAGTCGCGCAGCCGCCCTTCCACCATCTTCGCGATGATGTTCTCCGGCTTGCCCTCTTTGCGCGGCACTTCGGTGAGGATTTGCCGCTCCTTCTCGACCTCGGCCGGATCCAACTCCTGGCGGCTGGTGACCGCAGGCCGCATCGCGGCGACGTGCATGCAGATGTCGCGGGCCAACTCGCCGTTGCCTCCCTCGAACTGCAAGAGCACGCCCGCCGCGGCGTTGTGATGGGCGTAGCCCGCCGAGCGGCTATCGATGCGAACGATCCGCTCGAGCCTGAACACCTCGCGGATGCGGTTCATCAGATCGTCGAGCTGCTGCTGGAGCGTGGCCGCCTTCTTGCTCGGCGAAGGCTGCGCGAGCAAATCCTCGGGCGTTGCAGCGCCCGGACCCGTGGCCAATTGCCGGACCAGGTCGTTGGCTAACTGCACGAAGTCCTGGTTTGCGGCCACCGGCGCGCTTTCGCACCGCAAGTCGATCATCGCGCCGACGCCGGCCTCGGGGTTGGCAAAGACGGCGATGCGGCCCGACGAAGTCGCCCGGCCGGCCCGCTTCTCCATGAGTTTGGCCCCGCCCTTGCGGAGCAGACCGATGGCTTTCTCCACGTCGCCGCCGGTCTCTTGGAGGGCCTTCTTGCAGTCCATCATGGGAAGCCCGGTCTGTTCACGAAGCGATTTGACGGCCGCCGCGGTAATCTCTGCCATGGATTCAATCTCCCTCGTCGGAATGTATTTACGATTGCTGGCTCGGTTGGAAATGCGACTCTTTGAGTGTGTCAGACCACTACGGGATGCCACGGGCACGCGGCTCTCAGCCCGCCACGCCGGCAACCCCTTCGGCCTGCTCTTGCTTCATCGCACCCGCGGCCGTCTTGCCCGCTAAAATTGCGTCGGACAGCAACGTCACGATCAACTCGATCGAGCGAATGCTGTCGTCGTTGCCGGGAATCGGCAGGTTGACCACGTCGGGATCGCAGTCGGTATCGATCAACGCCACGGTGGTCAGCCCCAGCTTGCGGGCCTCGCTGATGGCATTCTTCTCTTTCCGCGGATCGATCACCACCAGGCACTCCGGCAGCCGGTTCATCGTGCGAATGCCGTTGAGGTTGCGATACATCTTGCGGTATTCGCGATTCAGCGCCGACTGCATCTTCTTCGAGTAGGTGCCGATTTCCTCGGAACTCCGCAGGGTTTCCAGTTCTTCCAACCGCGTCAGCCGGCTGCGGATTGTGCGGAAGTTGGTCAGCGTGCCGCCCAACCAGCGGTCGCTCACATAGGGCATGCCGCAGCGGAGACCCTGCTGCTCAATCACGTCGCACGCTTGGCGCTTCGTGCCCACCAACAACACGAGACTTCCCTGGGCGGCGACTTTCTGGAGATAGCGGCGAGCCCGCAGCAGGCCGCGGATCGTCTCGCGAACGTCGATAATGTGAATCAGATTGCGGCGGGCGTAAATGTACGGCCGCATCTTGGGGTTCCAACGGCTGGCACGATGGCCGAAATGGACCCCCGCTTCGATCAGGTCCTTTACCAAGACTGTAGCCAAACAACGACTCCTTCACAAAGGCACACCGGCGATGTCCCTCGCATCGAGGGCGTCCGGCGTTAGGTACGCTTTTTCGGTCTGGTTTCGTTGACATACCGGCTTGGACCGTTCAAGCGGGTAAACCCTGCAATTTAACGGAGACGGCGTGCCGCGTCAATGGGGGATCGCGCAAGGGGCGAGGTAACGGATTTTGGCGGTTGCGGGATGGGATGTTGAGCCGACGGGCTGGCCCGCCGCGTCAGAGATCCTCGAACAACACGGCGGGCAAGCACCGCCGGCCAAACAGCTTTCCCCTTGTTATCACAAGAAATTGCCGCGTCCGTCGCTCAGGCTGCCGGAAACGAGGAGATAAGTCAGAATAGCCGAGCGTCTGCGTCCATGTTGACGATTGCAGGGCTGAAGAGCCACCACCTAAAGAGAGGGGACGCGGCGAAGCGGGACGGATTCTGCCCAGAATAGCGGAATTCAGCCGACATCGGCGGCCGGATTTCATTCTTTATCCGTCCGCCCTCCGCCTTCAGAAAAAGCTACCCCGCCTGGACTCGAACCAGGAATGAGGGAACCAAAATCCCTTGTGTTACCATTACACCACGGGGTATATCAATCAGACGGAAATCGTTTCTTAATAACGACTTGCGTCAATAAGAAGACGATTATCCATCGAATCTCAGGGCAATGAGAGGCAATGATGGGTAATGCTGGGTAGCCTCACAATTACCGTTACAGGGCCATGTAATGCTGACTGCCGTCCACTAGCAATTGTCACCAGTATAGCCGCTTCAAGGCGGAGTTCAACAACACAGCTCGTCTTCTTTCCCGTTTCCTCGGCGTAATCCCAATTTGCCTGCCGACGCATTCTACGTCGGCGAAGTTCCGCAGTCCTTGGACGAACAAGCCACGTCACCGCTACCCGTCATCGATCGAGGAGAATTCTGTTTGGGGGCGATAGTGCGTATGGCCCACGGCACGAACTACGGCCGGCTTCGGCCAACCGCATCTTCCTCATTCGAGGAAGGAGACCGGCGATCTTACCCCACCCGATGCGACTGAGCGGTTGCCGGGGCCGTCAGCCGATCGCATAAGAAGATGGTGGCCGCAAAACCGATGAAGACTCCCGATAGGTGTGCAGTCATGCTAACGTTCGGAATCGTCAAGTCGAATAGAGTTTGCGTCAAAACGATCAAGAGCATCGCCAGCAGCCGGCGCTTGGCAGCGAGTGCCTCTTCCCGCAGCCAACCACGAAGCATCAGCGATCCGGTTGCACCAACCAGCCCCATGACACAGCCGGATGCGCCGACTGTCAGAGGCTCCGCATCCGCTGGGGAACTCAATACCATCACCATTGCCATAGAGCCGACTCCCGCGAGCAAATAAACGAACAGGAATCGTCGAAACCCCAGCGCGAATTCCACAAATGGCCCCAACAACCACAATCCGAACATATTCAGTGCCAGGTGGAGCGCGCCGAAGTGCAGAAACAACGATGCGACCAATCGCCACCATTCGCCTTCCCGGACCGCCGGCGGAAACAATGCGCCTAGCCGGTACAGGACATCCAGTTTGGTACCGCCACCCAGGCAACTCTCCGCAATGAACGCGAAAACGTTGACTACTATCAGGAGTTGAGTGGTGCGCGCGCGGTACGAGAACAAGGATCGCTGAACGCCGAATTTCTGTTCATGGTATTGTTCCCGCGACGCTTCCTCAATTACCCGCTCAGCCGCTGCATCCAGCGGCTCCGGCATAATGGCAATGCGAGAGAGGCGGCGCTCAACTGCCCGGCCCAGCAACGGGTCCGCCCCCGGCAGCAGTTTCTCCAATTGGCGTTTCGCGGATTCCGACGCGCCGGCTGCCAGATCGGCCGTTGCAAGCCAATATGCCCGGCTCGGAGTCGGCAAAACGGCGAGACTTCCGGCAAAGAGCGTTTCGACCGCCTGCCGCTTGCCGCAAAACGCAAATAGCATGAGGCGGCACACGTCCCGATTTGCCGTTGGGGCAAGTTTACCGATCCTCTGTCGGTGTCCGTTGTAGAATTCGACCAGGCCGCGCACCTCACCTGTTTCTCCGAGTGCCCGAAGCACTATATGAAAAAGGTGCGGATTTCGCTCGATCGCCTCTCGGTGCCGCGATTGCCAGGCCAGAAGCTCGTCCCAGCGATTTGTGATCCGATAAAGGTTCATAATCGCCGCCAGACCGATCATCGACTTGTCTTTCTGGAAGCGGTTAAGCGTTTCCGACGCCGCCGTCAACTCGCCTTTTTGCGCTAGTTCGAGTGCGTGGATGATCTTCGGCAGCTCTCTCACACCATCAGCAGGGTGGAGGCAACTAATGATCCAAGCCAGTCGGCGGGCGGCTGCATATTCTTGCTGCATGAAGCGCCGGTTATAGAGCCTCCCGATCAATCCTGGAAGCAATACCAGCACGAACCACAGTGCGGCAGCGGCATAGATGATCGCCGCCTGTTCCAACAACCAACCTGTGACGGAAAGGAGCAAGATCGCCAGAAAAACTACAAGCCATCCGCGCCCCGCGAATCGCACGCGAGTCCACGTTACCGCCATACCGGCAACGCATGAAGAAACTACAAGCCAAAATGTGACTATACCGTAGTCCATTTCGTTAAGTCCGGGGCGAGGTAGTATTGGCAGCAGGCCCCGCATCGGTGATTGGGCCGCCACGGCGACCATACTACCCCTTCCGACGCGGGACAGCAATCGCCCAACGTAGCCCAAGAAAGCAATCAGGCCCCGTCCGTCGGCTTGACGGACGAGGCCTGGTGTCGCTCACGTGGTTTGGTCGCGACAATCCGCCCCGAGCGGCTTAGGCTCATTGAGGCTTGTCGTTACTGTTGTATTACAGGCTTGTCGTTACTGTAACTCCAATAGGTCGTGGAGCAGTTGGGATAGAAACCGCCGGTCGTGGCGTCATACTGCCAGCCCGCCGTGGTGCCGTTCGGACCCGTGGGCACCGTGCCGGCCGTGGCCACTGCCACGAGCGTGTTGCTGCCGTTAAACGGGTTGGTCGGGACCTCGCCTTGGAAATACGGGCCGTAGATCAGGTTCGTGCCGGTGGTGTTGCCGTTGACGTCGGTCGGCCCGGTCATCTGGGCCGTAAACGTAGCCAAGGGCGGCGTCGCGCCGAGGTGCTGAACCATGTACAACTGAATCTGCGAACGAATGGTTTGCAGATTGAATGCGACCGAGCTGCTCTTCGCGTCGTTGGTCGACGAGGAGAACTGCGGAATGATCGTGGCGGCCAGGACTGCCATGATGATCACGACGATCAAGACTTCGATCAAGGTGAACGCGTTACGTGGACTGTTTCGACTCATAACTTCCAGCTCCTTACGACAATGAAGGGTTTGTTGCGACCAGGCTCACCGACGGGGCGACCAGGAAACCGATTCCATTATTGATTCGTAGGTCGCCATTCTGGGGCGGTCAAAAAAAAATTGGCCCCGCCGCGCATTTTTCCATGCGATTACTGGCCGTTCGACAGGCGTGCCCCGCCTGCGCCGCAAATTCCGCGCAGGCGGCATAAAATGTTTGTCTGCATATATTGCCCATAAAATGCATATTTTCTAAAGTTCCCACACAATCCATATCAAGCAATCGCCACAAGATGACGATAGACACGGATATGTAGGCTTCTGGATGTTAAAGTGCGTTAATTGCATTGGTCATCATGCAAGACGCGACGACACACTTTAAGCAGCCAGGCTAATGTGCGAGGGGTGGATAGTCCGAAACGACTAAAGGCGAATTCCGCCGATAGACCAAGCCCTATCCGGTTTCGTTGTCTCAAGGAGGCATGCAATGAAAAGGTTACTAGTAGTACCGCTGATGGCGGTGGTACTGCTTGTCTTTGCCGCCAACGTAGCAGAGGCCTGCTACTGCGGGGCGGCACGCTTCGGTTGCTGCCGGCGCACCTGCTGCTGTTGCCCGGCCGAGTACGCGGAGTGCAAGCAGTGCTATACGGTCATGAAGACCTGCAAGGAAGTTGTGTACGAGCAGCGGGAGTACACCTGCTACAAGACGTGCTATGAGCGGGTCTGCGAGCAGAAAACAATCAACTGCGTGAAATACGTGCCGGAGACCTGCTACAAGGAAGTCTGCTACACGGTGTGCAAGCCGGTGTGGGAGACCTGCACCAAGGAAATCCCCTACACGGTGTGCAAGCCGGTGTGGGAGACCTGCACTAAGGAAATCCCCTACACGGTGTGCAAGCCGGTCTGGGAAACCAAGAGCAAGGAAGTCTGCTACACGGTGTGCAAGCCGGTGTGGCAAACCTGCACCAAGGAAATCCCCTACACGGTCTGCAAGCCCGTGTGGGAGACCTGCACCAAGCAAATCCCGTACACGGTGTGCAAGCCGGTCTGGGAAACCAAGAGCAGGGAAATCTGCTATACGGTGTGCAAGCCCGTGTGGGAAACCTGCGTGAAGCAAATCCCCTACACGGTGTGCAAGCCGGTCTGGGAAACCAAGAGCAAGGAGATCTGCTACACGGTGTGCAAGCCGGTGTGGGAGACCTGCACCAAGGAGATCCCGTACACGGTGTGCAAGCCGGTCTATGAAACTCGGGAGAAGGTCTGCCAATACACGGTGTGCAAGCCGGTGTGGGAGACCTGCACCAAGGAGATCCCCTATACGGTATGCAAGCCGGTTTACGAGACTTGCGAGCGCGAGGTGTGCTACACGGTGTGCAAGCCGGTATGCTGCACCAAGACGATCAAGGTCTGCTGCGGGCACTGGGAAACCCAGTGCGTAGAGTGCGGCTGCAAGCACTGTGGCTGCGGCTGCGGCTGTTGCTGCGAGGAAGGCGGTTCCGGCTGCTGTGAGAACGGCGGCTGCGGATGCTGCTGCAGGACACGGCAGTGCCGTGTGTGGGTGCCCGAGGTCCAAGAGCGGGAAATCGAATGCGTCCACTACGAGCGCGAAACCTGCGTCAAGAAGGTTCCGTATACGGTGTGCCGCATGGTGCCCGAGCAATGCGTCAAGACCTGCACCTACCAGGTGTGCCACATGGTGAAGGAAGTCTGCGAGAAGCGGATCCCATACACGGTGTGCACGATGGTGCCCGAGCAGCGCGTCAAGACGTGCTGCTACCAGGTGTGCCACATGGTGCCCGAGCAACGCGTCAAGACCGTGTGCTGGAAAGAATGCCACATGGTCCAGGAGCAATGCGTCAGGACCTGCACGTACCAGGTATGCCACATGGTGCCCGAGCAACGCGTCAAGACCGTGTGCTGGAAAGAATGCCACATGGTCCAAGAGCAATGCGTGAGAACTTGCTGCTACCAGGTATGCCACATGGTCCAGGAGCAACATGTCAAGACGTGTTGCTACCAGGTATGCCACATGGTGCCTGAGCAACGCGTCAAGACCGTGTGCTGGAAAGAATGCCACATGGTCCAAGAGCAGTGCGTGAGAACTTGTTGCTACCAGGTGTGCCACATGGTCCAAGAGCAACATGTCAAGACGTGTTGCTACAAGGTATGCCACATGGTGCCCGAGCAGTGCGTCAAGCAAGTGCCGTACACGGTGTGCAAGCCGGTGTGCTGCACGAAGACGATCAACTGCGAGAAGCTGGTGCCGAAGCAAGTCGAGTATACGGTCACGCGCTGCGTCCCGGTGGTGGTGTGCAAGCAGGTTCCGGTGCAGGTGTGCTGCCCGGCGCCGCGCTGCTGCCGCTGCGAGTGCGGCTGCGAGGGCACTCCGGCCGGATGCGGTTGCGATAAGTAGGCTACGGCTTTGGTTGCATGCCTTCCGGCGACCGGCGGAAGGCTTGGTCTAGCCAAGAGCGGCGGCCGAACCTCACGATGAGGTTCGGCCGCCGTCGTTTCTGGCCCCAACCTTCTCTCGATTATGAGACGCGCCCCCTCGCCGCGGTTCAGGGCATGATCGCCCCGACAAAAGGCTTCAGTTGCGGATACTCGCTCTTGTCGACCAGGCCGGTCACCTCCATATCGAACCGAACCCAGCCCTGCCCGAGCTCCCGGCGGTTGCGGATCGTCGTCCGAAGCATTCTGGTCTCGGAACTGCCCGACAGTCGCAGTAAAGCCTCCGCAGTGGGAATCGAACGATTCGCGATCACGCCGATCCCGGTAGCGCTGACATCCTTCGTTAGCGCCGTGAACGCGTGGGCCACATCGGGCGATTCGTCACTGAGAGGAACCACCAGGATGCCCATACTGAGATCGGCCCGGGCCTGCGTGTGACCACGCTCCAGTCGTCCCGTCTTTCCTTGTCCGCGGAGAGTGGCCAGCAGTTGTTGAACGTCAGCTCGTGGGTGGTACGCTGTTGGAGACGTCATACGTTGACTTCCAGGAGGGTTGAGGGCGGGTAGAAAGGTTGGGGTGGGAAGCGGGCCGACTCCTGTCGGACCGCCGAGCAAATCTACGTTGCGAAATCACGGCGCGCCCGGTCTTGCGCCGGTCCGAGTATGACGGTTGCAACGGTCAAATGGCGCCCCGACAGACAGCGTCGGCGGCCGAACCCCGAACACAAGTTCAACCGCCGACCCCTGATTGACCCGCAACCCCTCGCCCCTTGCCATGCCCGCCATCGCCGCGCGTCGTCACTGGCGCACGGGCTGGGCTACCAGCGGCAGCAGATCGTGCAGGGCGAACTCGTCCAGCGTGGTCGTGGTGGTCGTCTCCGCCGAGCGCGGCTGGAGCGTCCGGATCCTGCCGGTCTCAGCCGCGTCGTACATCTCCAACATCAAGTCGGCGACGTTCTCGCTGAGTGTGCTTTCGATCATCATTTGCCGCGCCGTTTGCCTGTCGGCCTTCACATACTCGATCTTCCGGCCCAAAACATCAGAGAGGATTCGGGCCACGTCGTCGAAGGACAGGTCGGCTGGGCCATGCAGTTCGCGGATGTTGTGCCCGCTCCACCTTCGATCGGACAATCGCGCGGCCGCCACGCGGCCGATATCGCGGGTGGCGATCATCGGATAGGGTTTCGAACCGCTCAGCGGGAACGAGATTCGACCATTCTTGATCGCACTTAACTGCCACAGCAAGTTTTCGAAGAAGAAGCCGGGCCGCAAAAAGGTGACATTGGCGGCGACTTCCCCGATCAACTCTTCCACATCGTGCAGGCCGTTGATGGGCCCGACGCCGGAGTTCAAGTTGGCGCCGATCGACGAGAGGACGACCACGGCGCGATCTTGTTGGTGCGGACGGCGTTGGCCGCCGCCTTGCCGAGGCGATTCTGGAAGGCCCGTAGATTGTCCGACCCGTAGCCCGGCGGCGTCACCCAGAACAGGGCGTCGGTGTCCTTGGTCGCCTTGATGAGATATTCGGGGTCGTCTTGCGACCCGATAAAGACCTGCGCGCCCCGTCCGACGAACGGCTTGAGCTTTTCGGGACGCCGGCCCAGCAAACTGACGTTGATCTCGCTCCCAAAATCCAAGAGGAAATCGGCCACGGCGCTTCCCACGTTTCCCGTGGGCGTAGTAATGGCGATTTTCATGGCTTTCTCCTTTCGCAGTACAACATGCAACCCGCAGAAACGCGCGGACGTCAGACCTCGTTTCGTTGCCGCCCGCCGTCTCGCTGGTGAACGAACACTGAATTATACGCGCAAGGCGGCCGGCGTGCGGCGTGGGTAAGAGGGCCGCGGTCAGATTCGCCGGCGTACGCAGGCAGAAGATACGTGCGACACTTCGTGCGCCGCACCAACCGGCTGGCGGGCTTTTTCGCACCCGCCGGCCAACGTCACGTGGCACACTCGTCGCGGAACTCGAGCATGAGTTTTCCAAACGGGTTGGCATAGCCCGCCAGCCGCAAGCCGCGGCGCCGAAGCGACTGGAGCAGCCAACGTGGAACCACGCGTGGTTCCATCATGATCCGCGTTACTCCTTGCGAGCGAGTGTGGCCGCGGACACACTGGATCAGCTTTCTCGGCACGCTGGTGTGCTGCCATTCGGGATCGACGCGGAAGAAGCAAATCCGGGCCGAATTCAGCCCATCTTGGCGAAGCCCCACACGGCCCACCACGCTGCCGCCAATGCGGCAAACCCACTGAAACTCGTGGCCAACCTCTTCACAACCCTTGGCCACATCACGGTTCTCAGGGGTTGCCCGGGTGTCTCGCACATCGTCGGCAAAACAGGTATTCATGGCTCACTCCTCCCTTGCGTTGGATCCATTTGCACTATGCTCCAATTAGAGCGGTCCGCCGCCTGATGGCAATCGGGAAACACCTGACGGCCAACTCGGGGGAACACTTCAGCGAGTATCCAGCCATCTCTGGCCGCCGGGGCTTTGATGATTCGCGGCAGCCGCCTCGACCCGCACACCGAGCCGCGAACCCCCGGCCTGTCGGGCGAACCACGCGCAAACGTGGTAGAATTGAATCTCGACGTGGACGGCACTCGGCCCTGACATGACCGCCCAAATAACGGGTGTCGCAAGACCTCTTGGAGGTAGCCTGTTGGTATGGGCATCGCTGAAATTCAGACTGCCATTGCTCAGCTGCCAGCCAAGGATTTTGCCGAGTTCATGGCGTGGATTCAGGAATATCGCCCCAGGATGTGGGACAAGCAGATCGAGGCCGACTTGGCGGCAGGGCGGCTTGATGCGCTGATGGCGGAAGCCGGCGATGAGTACGGCCGCGGCCTGGCCCGACCGCAATGAAACATTTTACCCTGCCATGTTTCTGGCGACGCTACCGCGAACTGCCCGAGGAAATGCGCAAGTTGGCGGACAAGAACTACAAACTGCTGGAGGCCGATCCGCAACATGCATCGTTGGACCTCATAAAGGTCGGCACAACAAAGCAACTCTGGTCGGTGTGCGCGGGAATACACTATCGCGCGTTAGGGCTGGACAAGCCGGAAGGCATCGTGTGGTTCTGGATCGGCTCGCATGAGGAGTACGAGAAAGAGGAACTCGAAGAACCGGCAAACGGTGCCCAGAGCGGAAACGGCTAGCGCCGGGCAAGCCGCACGATCCCGCATGTTACCCTGTTCCGCCGCCCATCTTGCAACGGAGCGGGCGGGAATTGATAATAGGCGACATGATCTGCCCTCGTTGCCGCGTTCTCTTGAATCGCGAGACGACCGCACAGGGACTCTTGTTTCGTTGTCCCCATTGCGGCGGTCGAGCGATGGGCATTTCGGTGTTGCGCCGCGTGGGGGCAGAGGAGTGCGTGCAGCAGCTTTGGAATCACGCGCGAGAGCACGACGGGGTTGCCGGCGCGCCATGCCCGGAGTGCCAGCGAAAGATGATCGAAGTGGCGGTACCGTTGGTCCGCGGGCCGTTGCGGCTGGATGTCTGCACGGGCTGCGAATTCATCTGGTTCGACCCGCGCGTGTTCGAGCAGTTCCCGCCCAGCCACGTGGGAGGGCCGCGGCAATTACCGGAAAAAACGCGCGAGGCGCTCGCCGTCGCAGAAGTCCGACGGATCGGCGCAGAAGAAGAGAAAGAAATCGCGGTTGACGCGGGCGACGGGCCGGACGAGGCCTGGGAGTGGATTCCCGCAATGCTCGGCCTTCCCGTGAAAGAGAATGCGCCAGAGCTGAGTTGCTGGCCATGGATGACCTGGGGCCTGGCAGCCGCACTCGTGATCGTCTACGCCCTGATGGCGGCCCTGACGGCGGCGCATCGGCACGCGATCGTCGAGGAACTTGGACTCGTGCCCGCACATCTATGGCGGCACGATGGAATCACCCTCGTGACGAATTTCTTTCTCCACGCGGGTTTCTTTCACCTCTTGGGCAACGTCTACTTCCTCTTGGTCTTCGGCGACAACGTGGAGGACGACTTGGGACGGTGGCGATTTGCCGCGCTGCTGGCGCTTTCCGCACTGTTCGGCAATTTGCTGCACGTCGCTGGTAATCCGCACAGTGACCTGCCGTGCATCGGCGCCAGCGGCGGAATCTCGGGCGTAGTCACCTACTATGCGCTTCGATTTCCGCAGGCCCGAATGGGGTTGCTGTTCCGCTACTTCTTCCTCTATTTCCGTTGGGTTCACCTGCCGGCGGCTGCTTTCCTGCTATTGTGGTTGGCGTTGCAATGCTACTACGTGATCGAGGAGCATTTCGGCGAAGGGAACATCGCGGCGTTGGCCCATCTGGGCGGCGCGGCCATGGGCGTAGTGGCCTGGGCAATGTGGCACGCACGGAACCAGCAACGAATCCTCGCCAGGGAAGACGCCCAGGGCGCCACGATGCGCGATTGATCACCGCGTCAAAAGCGGTTGACCGGCTCTTGTGGTGCACGCATCTCGCGAAAGGGAGTGCCCGCCTCGTAGAGTGCGATTTGGGCCTTGACGGATTTGGCCAGCGACCGATTTTCCTGCTGTGTGGCCAGTTGCAAGACCTTGCGCGCGGTCTCGATGGCCTGGGGAAATCGGCCTGCTTCCGCGTAAGCGGCGGCAAGGGTGCCAAGAACAACCGGCTCTTGGCCCTTCGAGAGCTGCACAGCCCGCCTGGCTAACGCCACAGCCTCAGCGCCGTTGCGGATCGACGCGTTCGGATCCGTCGCCAGCATCCAAGCCGTGTCGTTCAGTAGCGCAAGATCATCGGGACGCGCGCGAAGCAATTCCCGCTGCCGGGCGAGCGCCTTGAGGAGCTCTTCTCGCTGCAAGCGGGTGATCGCGAGGTTCCCCCGGGCGTTGGCGTTGTTGCGATTGAGTTCCAGGGCTCGCTCGTACTGGACGATGGCCTCGTCGAACTCCCCGCGCACGTTCCGGGCGTTGCCGAGGTTGTAGTGGGCGTCGGCGTAGTTCGGGTTGATTTCCAGCGCACGCCGATAGTGGGCGATCGCCTCGTCGAGCCGCATTTCCTTTATCAGGGCGTTGCCGAGGTTATTGTGGGCCTCCGCGTAGTCGGGCATGACCGTAAGGGCCTGCTGGTAGCTGGCGATGGCCTCGGCGAGCCGTCCGCGATCGGCCAGGGCGTTGCCGAGATTGCAGTGGGCGGCCTCGAATTCAGGCTTGATTCGCAAGGCCTCTTGGAAGTGGACGGCGGCTTCATCGACCCGGCCCGCGCGGCGCAGAGCCACGCCGAGGCCGTTGTGGGCCTCCGCGCACCTGGGATCGATCTCCAGGGCCCGCCGGTAGTGGGCCATGGCCTCGTCAATCCGCAAACGCCAGGGGCACGGCTACGGCGCCCCACCGGTCGCGCATCGTCGGCAGCAAAAAGGTCCTCCGCACGATACCGAACAAGAGCAAGGCTCCCAAGATGTGAACGGCCAGGTTTGCCGCATGGTAGCTCCACACCTTGTAGCCGCTGGAGGCATAATTGATCGCCAGGGAGAGGTTTAGCAACGGCCGGCCGGTAACTGTCTCGCCGCCGCGGGGCGGGGAGAGCGTTGTCCAGATGGGCCACAGGCGCCGGATCGTGGAGTTCCGTAGGATGGCCCGCATGTCGTCGAAAGCGAAGACGCCGCCGAAACTGCTGCTGAAGGCCGCCGCCGTCGCCAGCACGATCAGCCCCGCCGCCAGAATGGTCGTTCCGCGGCCGGCAGACGTGCTCCTCCCCCGCGAAGACCTTAAGAGGCTTTCAGGCAATTCGGACGGCTTGCGACGTTTCATGGGCAACGAAGCAGTATAGTCGATTTCCCAAGACCGGAATACGCTCGTCGCTGCGAGCGTGTTTGCACATTGAGTGCGGCCGACGGCTTTGTGCCGCGCTGATGGCGCACCGGCCTTGTAGCGTTGGATCCGGCTTCGAAGAGCTTCGGTCAGCTTGGCGTCATGCCGGCTCAGTGCCAAAGTCAGGGCCTGTTGGGCCGTCGCCGCGGCTTCGGAGAATCGCCCTGCCGTGGCGTAGGCTTCAGCCAGCGTCTCAAGGAACTCGGGCTTCGGGCTGTCGGCGAGCTTCACCGCCCGCTCGGCCAGTTCCACCGCCTTCGCACCGTCGCGAAGCTTTTGGTCGGGGCAGGTCGCCAGTGCCCAGGCAAGGTTGTTTACGCGCCTCGGGCCGGTCGGGCGCAAGCCGCACGGCTTCGTGCAATTGATCCACCGCTCCTTGAAGCTTGGCGGCCTGAGCCAGCGCCGTCGCCAGGTCGTTACGGGCGAGAGCCATGTTGGGATCGAGCCGGACGGCCTCCTGAAACTGCTCAATGGCTTCCGAAAAGCGATGACGGATCAATAGCGACGTACCCCAGTACAGACGGGCTTTGGCGCGGCGATGCGGATCGATTCTCTCCAGTTCCCGAGCATGCTTCTCGGCCTCTTCGTTGCGGCCCTCCTGCAAGCAAATCTGGGCCAGGTTGTCGTGGGCCGCCGCGTTGTCGGGAGAAACGGTCAGGACATACTCGAAGAGCGATTCGGTGTTGCGCCAATGGGCCGTTTGCCGAGCGCTAAGAAGGATGCAGGCCAGGACGGCGCCCCCCGCTACGGTCGCCAATATGGCTCGCCGGTGCGGCAAGCCCGTCGCCAGATCGGCGATGCCCCAAACGCCGAGGATGAAAATCCCGATCAGCGGAAAATAGGTGTAGCGATCGGCAATCGACTGGCCTCCAACCTGGATCAGCCCAATCACGGGCACCAACGTGCCCAGATACCAAAACCAGCCGACGATCAGGTAAGGTCGTTTTCGCCACAGCCAAAGGGCAAAGCACGTCACGGCGATCAAGAACGCTACGGCCAGCGCCGGCTGCCACAGCGGCCGCTGCACCACGTAGGGATAGAACACGATCAACCGGACCGGCCAAACTGTCTTGCCGAGATAGGCGACATAGGCCACCATGGCATTGGCCCAACGCGCCGCCAGCGAGGGCACATCACCGAAGAACTCCATGGCGCCTTCCCGCTGTTGGGCGACGTAGGTGACCACACTCGAGGCCGCCGATAACAGCAGCAAGGGGAGTTTCTCGACCACCAATTGCCACGCTGCGGAGATCGGCAGCAGCGTGTCGGGCGCGGCGGCGCCTCCACCACGCCAAGAAAGCATGGCGAGATTCATGCGGCCCAGCGGCCAGTAATCCAACAGCAGCAGCACGAAGGGAAGCGTCACCACCATCGGCTTGGACATCAATCCCAAGGCCAGAAGCACAGCCACTGCCAGATATCGCGCCACGGAGGGCCGCAAGACGTAGCGAAGATAGGCGAAAATCGCCAGCAGCGCGAACAGCGTGCTCAACACATCTTTCCGCTCGGCCACCCAAACCACCGACTCGACGTGCAATGGATGCAGGGCAAACAGCGCCGCCACCGCCGCGCTGCGCCACGGCGCGGCCGTCATTCGCAGCAGCAGAAGATAGAGAACAGTGCTGTTGGCCAGATGAATTGCCACGTTCACCGCGTGGTGCCAACCTGCGTCCAGGTCGAAGAATTGGCAATCGAGCATGTGCGAGAGCCAGGTAACCGGATGCCAGTTGGCGGCTTGAAAGGTCGTAAAGCTCCAGGCGACGGCCTTCCATGTGGCCCCGTGCTCGAGGACAGGGTTCTCCGAGACATAAAAGGGATCGTCGTAGTTGAGAAACTCAAACCGCGCCGACTGCCCAAAGACGGCAACGATCGCTGCCACAAGAAAGCCGCATACGGCCAGTTTCAGGAAGGCGCTTTGCGGGCGAGGCTCCACCGGCGGCATGACCGGCTGCGCGAGGGCAACCCTTCGAGATGCCGCCCTTGCTTGCCCCGTGACGTCGCCTTTCGGCAACCTGCCTTTCCTCTGCCTTCGCCCCATCGGCCTGCCTCGGCTTGGGGAACGTTCCACTGGTCCACGCCTGCCATCAGCGCGACGACGCCCGCCCCTGCGGCGCGGCGTCAATCATGGACGTAAGTTTCCAGGAACCGGGCGAGCCGGTGGAAATCGCTGTTGGGCTCGATGTAGCGGACAACCGTCACCAACGTGGCCGGATCGACCAACTGGCTGAAGGGCACGTAATTCAGTTGCAACTGGCCGCTGACGGAAACCATCACGCCGTCGAGCCGTTTTTCGACCAAGGCGCGGTAAGCCCCGACGCCGAGCTGGCTGCCCAGCATCACGTCGAAGGCCTGCGGCCGGGCGCAGCGGCACTCGTAACCGAGCTTCAGGCCGGTGATTTTCCGCTTCTTACCCGTCTGCCTGGTGTATTCCTTGGCCACCAGATCGGAAAACAGGCGGCAGAGATCGAGCTTGGCGATGGTGATGTGGCCGTGCTCGTCGCGGGGTACGCCTTCGATGTGCGTGCTGGGCAGGAACTCGGCCAGCCCTTCGGCGATGACGATGACGCCGAACTCCTTGCCCTCGGCTTCTTCGCGCACCCGCATCGTGGCCACGATCCTATTGACCACTTCATCGAGGTCCATGATGCGGCGGAGCGTGGTCTTGCCGGTTCTCGGGTCGGCAACTTGCTCGCTGGATTCGAACTTGCCGGTGATGTCTTCGACGCTGATCACCAGGCTGGCCTCGCCGGCGATGGCCGCCCCATAGGCCAGCCAGCCGGCGCTGCGGCCCATCGTCTCCGCCATGAAGTAGGCGCGGTTCGACTCGGCGTCGGCCAACAGATTGCGAATCTCGCCGGCCAGCACCTCGACGGCCGTGAAGTAGCCGAACGTGAAGTCGATGCCCGAGTAGTCGTTGTCGATCGTCTTCGGCAGATGGACCACCGGCACGCGCTTGTGACCGGGCGGCAGTTGCTCTTGATAGAGCTTGAACTTGTTGGCCGTTTTCAGAGTGTCGTCGCCGCCGATCGAGATCAGGGCGTCGACGCCCATCGACACCAGCGCGTCGTACACCGCCTTCAAGGGAGCGGTCCGCTGTGGGTCCTTCAAATGCGCCGACTCCGAGACGTTCTTGCCCGGATTCGTCCGTGCCGTGCCGATGAGAATGCCCTGGCTGTTGCGCGTCCGCCGCAACACGTTGTGATTGATGCGAATATAATCGCGCCCTTCGGCCATGGAATGCTCCGGACCGAACTCGACCAGATGCGAATAACCGTTGAGGATGCCGTAAACGTCGATGTTGTTGCGCAGGAACGAAACGGCGGCGGTCGAGATCACGGCGTTGGCCGCCGGGGCCGGACCGCCGGCAAACAGGATCGCTACCCGATGGATGTTCGACTCCAGATGGGGCGGCCGCGAAAGCGTGCTGGACATGGAAGGCTCCGAAAGGCATCAGCCCGAAATGGTTGGTTTTCAGTTTTCAGTTGTCAGTTGTCAGTGCGTGATCACGGCCTCGCGGGCAGTTCATCATTCATCATTCATCACTCTCGTTCAGCTCGGCCACGTTCGCTCGATGAAGGTCGTGTCGACCCGCGCCTCGTCGAACGCGCTGTGCTCGAGGATTCTCTGGTGCAGGGGAATGGTCGTTTTGACGCCTTCAATGTGCAACTCGCTAAGCGCCCGCCTCATGCAGGCGATGGCCTCGCGGCGCGTGGGCTGGTGAACAATCAGCTTGCCGATCATCGAATCATAGTGCGGCGAGACGACATAGCCCTCGTGGACGTGCGAATCGAAGCGCACGCCAAACCCGCCGGGCACCCGGAACCGCGTCACCGTTCCCGGCGTGGGGCGAAAGTTCTTCTCCGGGTCTTCGGCATTGATCCGGCACTCGATCGCCGCGCCCCGCTGGAAAATATCTTCCTGGCGGAAGGGCAGCTTCTCGCCGGCCGCCACGAGAATCTGCGCCTTGATCAGATCAATGCCTGTGATCATCTCCGTAACGGGATGTTCGACCTGGATGCGGGCGTTCATTTCGATGAAATAGTAGCTGCCCGACTGATCGACGATGAACTCGACCGTGCCGGCGTTGGTGTACTTGGCGGCGCGGACCAGGCGAACCGCCGCATCGCACATGGCGGTGCGCGTGGCCGGGTCGAGCCGCGGGGCGGGGCTCTCCTCGATCAACTTCTGGTGCCGCCGCTGCATCGTGCAATCGCGCTCCCACAAGTGGACGACGTTGCCGTGATTGTCGGCCAACACCTGCACTTCGACGTGGCGAGGATGCTCGATGTATTTCTCCAGGTAGATGTCGCCGCTGCCGAAGGCGGCTTCCGCCTCCGCCTGGGCCTGCTGGATGGCCGCCTTCAGGGCCAGATCGTTCAGCGCCACCCGCATGCCGCGTCCGCCGCCTCCTGCCGCCGCTTTGATCAGCAACGGAAAGCCCAGCTTGTGGGCCAACGTGACAGCCTCGGCCTCGTTCTGCACGAGCCCCTCGCTGCCGGGCACGGTGGGAACGCCGACTTCCTTGGCCAATCGCCGGGCGGCGTTCTTGTCGCCCACCAGAGCCATCGCCTCGTGCGTCGGCCCGATGAACTCGATTTCGCAACTGCGGCAGATGTCGGCGAAATGGGCGTTCTCGGCCAAAAAGCCGTAGCCCGGATGTATCGCCTGCACGTTGCCGATCTCGGCCACGCTGATCACGCGGTCGATCTTGAGGTAGCTGTCGGCCGCCTTGGGCGGGCCAATGCAATAGGCCTCGTCGGCCAGGGCCAGGTACGACGCGTCGCGATCGGCTTCGCTGAACAAGGCCACCGTTTCGATGCCCATCTCACGGCAGGCGCGGAAGATGCGCAAGGCGATTTCACCGCGATTGGCAACTAAAATTCTTTTGAACACCGGCTACTCCCGCGTATCGACCTTGAACAGCGGCTGGCCAAACTCCACCGGCGCGCCGTTCTCGGCCAAGCGTGGCAATGATGCGGCCGGAGACCTCGGCCGGAATCTGATTGAACACCTTCATGGCCTCGACGATGCAGACGGTCGTCTCCGGGCCAACGTGGTCGCCGACCTTCACGAAGGGGGGCGACTCGGGATCGGGGGCGGCATAGAACGTGCCCACCATGGGACTCTTGATCAGCACCACGCCCGCCGCCTTGGGCTCGACGGGCAGCGGCGCAGCCGACTCGGGGGCGGGAGGGCCGGCACCGGCGCCGGCGGAGCGGCATCGTGCCACCGGCCGGTTGTCCATCGCGGCAACGGCCGTCCCCTGACGTCGAAGCTGAATCCGGATTTCGCCCTGTTGGAGGTCGATTTCGCTGAGATCGTGCTCTTTCATCAGTTCGACGAGACGCCGAATCTTGCGGACATCGAAGATGTCGGTGGGAGATGCAGAAGATACGTTCATAAGCTTCCTCGCATAAAGCCGTAGCTGGCCGGAGACACTAGGCGATCACAGTTTCTTCGAGCCGCTTCGGCACATGGGTGAGCACTTCGTGGCCGGTGCGGGTGACCAGCACGTCGTCTTCGATCCGCACGCCGCCCCAGCCCGGCAGATAAATGCCCGGCTCGACGGTCACGACCATTCCCGGCTTGAGGATCGTTTGGCTCTTGACGGCCAAGCGCGGGGCCTCGTGGACCAACATGCCCAAGCCGTGTCCCAATCCGTGGCGGAAACGGCGGCCGAAACCGGCCTTGGCAATGACGGCCCGAGCCACCTGGTCCACGTCGTGCCCGGAGACGCCCGGCCGGACCGCGGCAATCGCTCGGGTTTGGGCCTCCAACACCACCCGGTAGACCCGCTCGAATTTGGGCGAGATTCTACCGGTGACCAGCACCCGCGTCAAGTCGCTCCGGTACAGCCCCTCATTGGCCCCCCAATCGACCAGCACGAAGTCGTCCTCGCCGATCCGTTTTCGCGTGGGCGTGGCATGGGGCAGCGCCGCCACGCGGCCCTACGGCCACAATCGAGGGAAACGCGGCGTCCTTGGCCCCAAATAGCCGGAATTGGTGCTCCAACTCGTCGGCCGCTTCCTTCTCGGTCATCTCCGGCCGCAATACGGACCGCAACACGGCGAATGCCTTCTCGGCCTGCCAAACGGCTTTCCGCAGCAGGGCGATCTCGTCCTTATCCTTAATCACTCGCAGCTTCTCGACCAGGCCCGACGTGGCCAAAAGGTCAACCTTCCGCAGCTTCTTGGCGATCTGATCGCGCAGCCCGACGGTCATCGAATCGCCCTCGATCCCCAGCCGGCCGATCCGCGCGGAACCGACGGCCCGCACCACCGCCTGGATCATGCTCACGCCCGGCGGGCGGATGCTCAGATCGAGGCCGGGGCATTCCTCTTCCAACTGCGTGATGTAGCGGGGATCGCTGAGCACGGTTTCGCCGTCCTGCCGCACCAGCAGGTAGCTGTCGTCGCCGGTAAAGCCGGTCAGATAGGTCACGTTCGTAAAGTCAGTGACCAGCAGGGCATCGACCCGCGCTTTCTTCAGCGCCTTGCGAAGCCGGTCGCGTCGGGCTTGAAAATCCATGGGAAGTATCTTTGTGATCAAAATGGGCATGCGGTCCGCCCCCTCAAAAGCTCAATTCGACCAGATGGGGGGCGGGCTGGCAAGGGCCTCTGGCGGCAGATTGACGCCACCCCGCTGCGGGATTACGATGGGGGCATGAACCCGCACGAACTCAAGCAGCTTGCCGACCGGCTGCTCTCGGGCCAAATGTCGGTTGAGGACTTCGTCCGACAGGCCGCCACGCCGACAATCGCCGACGTGGGCGATGCCCAAGTGGACCTTGATCGCCACCGCCGTTGCGGCTTTCCTGAGGTGATCTTTGCCCAAGGAAAGACCGTGGCCGCGTTGGAGCGGATTTTCGAGGCCCTGCTGGACCACGGGGCCGAAGTGCTGGCTACCCGCATGTCGGCGGAACAGGCGGCCGAGTTGCTGGCGAAGTTCCCGGCCGCACGCTATAACACCGTCGGACGGACGTTCAGAGTTCCGGTTAAAGATATCCACGAAGGGCTCGCAAGAGATTCACACGAGGGAAATGAGGGCGGGCGGGTGACGATCGTCACCGCAGGCACGAGCGATCTGCCGGTGGCCGAAGAGGCCCGCGAAACGGCCCTTTGGACCGGCGCCGCCGTCAACCTGATTCAAGATGTGGGCGTGGCCGGGCCGCACCGGCTTGCGGCCAATCTGCCGCTCTTGCGCGACGCCGATGCCATCGTGGTCGTGGCGGGCATGGAAGGGGCCCTGCCCAGCGTGGTGGGCGGATATGCGGCCTGCCCCGTGATCGCTGTACCCACCAGCATCGGCTACGGGGCCAGCTTCGGCGGAGTGGCCGCGTTGCTGGGAATGCTCAACAGTTGTGCTTCGAACGTCACCGTGGTCAATATCGACGCCGGTTTCAAAGGCGGCTATCTGGCCGGACTGATCGCCAGAAACGTGGCGAGAGCGAGAAAGAAAGAAACATAGAGTTAATGGAGTTACCTTCCGATGGATTCGTCCGAGAACCAATTGCCTCGTTTGCCGCCGCGGCGTCCGGACGCTCATAAGGGCGAATTCGGCCTGGCACTGATTGTCGGCGGGTCGCGGGGAATGGCCGGCGCGGCGGCGCTAGCCGGCATGGCGGCCTTGCGGGGCGGCGCCGGCCTGGTGCGGCTGGCCGTGCCCGAGACGATTCTCGATACGGTGGCCCGCTTCGAGCCGTCGTACATGACGGTCCCGTTGCCCGCCGATTTGACGGGCCATATCGCGGCCGGCGCCAGCCAACGGATCATCGAGCTGGCCGAGCCGGCCACGGTGATCGCCTGTGGCCCCGGACTGGGGCGCTCGCTGGCCCTCGATCAGCTTGTCGTTCGCCTGTATCAAGAGATCGCCAAGCCGATGGTTTTCGATGCCGACGCGCTGAACGCTCTTTCCGAAGAGCCCGACCTGCTCAGCCACGCCGGCGGGCCGCGCATTCTCACGCCGCACCCCGGCGAGTTCGCGCGGCTGATCGGTCGGAAACTCGACGGCGACGATCGCAACGCTGCGGCCGTTGAACTGGCGGCGCGCTGCGACATCGTGGTCGTGCTCAAGGGCCACCGCACGCTGGTGACCGACGGTCGGCGCACGGCAATCAACACGACGGGCAATCCGGGCATGGCCACCGGCGGCACTGGCGACGTGCTCACCGGACTGATCACCGCTCTGGCCTGCCAACATCTCGAACCGTTCGACGCCGCTCGGTTGGGCGTCTATCTACACGGCCTGGCCGGCGATTTGGCCGCGAAAAAATTGGGCCAAGTCTCGCTCGTTGCCAGCGACGTAATTCACTACCTGCCCGAGGCGTTTCTGGAATACTCGGCCGAGCAATAAAATGCGCAGTCGGCGCGGCTGATTCCAGGATGTCGTGACGACGCCCTCTTGCGCGGGGTTGATCAACTGGCTCTCTTGGGTTAGCCTGATAGAAGGGGAGTTTTGTCAGTCGGCGCACCTCAACCGGGGTAACAGCGCTGAGGGTGACGACGGAGCTGTCGATGAGCCAGGCCTTTGATCCGTACCATAAATGGCTCGGCATTCCGATCGAGCAGCAGCCGGCGGACCATTACCGGCTGCTGGGAATCCAAATCTTCGAGAGCGATCCCGAAGTGATCCAGGCTGCCGCCGACCAGCGGATGACCCATCTTCGCAACTATCAGACGGGCCAGCACTCGGCCCTTTCGCAACGGCTGCTCAATGAGGTCGCCGCGGCGCGCGTGTGCTTGTTGAATCCGGCCAAAAAAGCCGCCTACGATGAGCAACTTCGAGAGCGGGCAAGGGAAGCGGCGGAGGCAGCCCAGCCGGAGTACCCGCTCGAATCGCCTGCCCCGCCGCTTGCGGACGTGCTGAACGATGTGACTGTCGGTCTCGAGCGGCGCGCCGTGATGCGGGCCCGCGTTGCCGGCAGGAGAAAGAGCGTCCCCCGCTGGGCGATCGTCGGCGGCGTGGTCGTGGTCGGCGTGGCGTTGATCGGCGCGATCTGCTGGACTGCGAAGACCGGCCCGTTCGGAAACTCGGCCGTGGCCGTCAAACCGCCAGGCTCGTCGGTCGAGGGAGCGTCCGCGAATTCGAGCTCGGGCGGTGCAAACGGTGGAGAAAAGGCCAACCCAACCGGCCCGCCCATCGACAACACAAATCGGCCCGAGACGGTTGGGAAACAATCTTCCGCTGCGAATCCGGCGGAAGTTGCAACGACGTCGCCGAAAATGCAGTCGCCCTTGGAAAGCGCCGGTGTGTCGAAGTCCGAGATAAACACCGCCGCGACTGACGCCTCGTGGCTCAAGGATTTGCGCGTCGGCATGCGAAGCAAGCGAAACGGCATGCCGCCGCCGCCGCCCTCCGACGATCAAAGGCCTCGCGGACGAGCTTCCATTCCCTCGACCGGCGCAAGAGGAGGCGGCGAGGCTCGCCCACGAACTTTACAAGGACGATTTTGCGAAGGCGAAGACGCCCGATGAGAAACAGACGCTGGCCAAGAAGCTTTTCGATCAGGCCGCAGCGGCAGCGGAGGCCGACGCGGGCACGTTCGTATTGTTCGATCTCGCCCGAGATCTCTCTGTCCAGGCGGCCGATGGCGCCGCCGCCTTTGGGGCCGCCGAAGCCTTCGGCGCACGTTTCGAGGTTGACGTTCTGGCCGTGAAGGCCGACAGCCTGGCCGCGTTTGCCAAGAAGGCCCGCACTTCGTCGCAGCACCTTGCGGTGGCCGAGCAGGCGGCGCAGCTTGATGGACGAGGCGACAGCGGTGGGCAATTTCGGCTTGGCCGTCAACCTGGGCAAGCTCGCGGTGGCCGAAGCCACGCACGGCCACGCCGCCGAGCTTGCGCGGCGGGCCAAAGATTGCCTGGCGGACCTCCAAAACACCGACAAACTCGTTGCGGATCTCGAAGCTGCGAAGACCAAGTTGACCGAGACGCCGGACGACCCTGCCGCCAATCTTACCGTCGGCAGCTACTACTGTTATTACCAAGGCAATTGGACGAAGGGACTGCCGCTTCTGGCCAAGGGAAGCGATTCGAGCCTCAAGGCGCTGGCAGCACGCGAGGTGGCTTGGCCGGCTAAAGCGGAGGACCAGATGGCCCTGGCTGATGGCTGGTGGGATCAGGCGCAAAACGCCGAAGGATTCGCCAAGCTGGCCGCATGGCGCCACGCCGGCAATTGGTACGCAAAGTGCCAAGCCAGGCTTCCCAGCGGTCTGGCCAAGGTCAAAGTGGAAAAACGCCTCGATGAATTGGCCAAGGTTGAGGGTGAGACGGCCGGCGCCGCAACCGCCTCGGCAACCTCGCACTTTACGACAAAGCTCAACAAGTGGTTTCCCCTGCTCACTTCGCCCAATGAGTTGATCGGTTGGGAAGTGGGCGATTGCCGTTTCAGCTACACCAACGGCCTGATCGAACTGCAGGAGAATTTCCTCTTCTGCCCGATTGTGACCAAGGACGTAGCGATCCGGGCGAGGATGAAGCGCACCAGCGGGGCGCAGTGTGTCTTATCGTGCGCAATTCCGATGCCGGGTGCTATGCCGCGATGCTCGAAGGCCGGGCCGTGAAGATCCTCAGCATGAAACCGTTCCCCGGCGCCGCCAAGAATCTTCCCCTCTGGCAACGGCGGACGCAGAACTCTCTCGGTGAATCTGCACTCCCCCAAGACAATACCAACGTCATCTTCGAGTTCGGCTTCTCGGCCACCGGCAGCAACCTGACCGCCTTCATCAACGAGATGCCCGTGCTACAGGTCAAAGACACGGCCCTCAGCGAGGGCACGGTTGGAATGGGCGGGTGGAATAACCCCCGCGTACAGATCGGCAACGTCGAATTGTTCATTCCCAACAAGGGATCGCTGGTGGCCGATCATCGCACCGCGGCCCCGGCGGCCAAGACCGGCGCGGCCGGCGAGTTCAAGTTCCCGCCCAGCAAGCCGATTCCTACGGTTGGCGGCAACTAGAGTCTCCCCTCGCTCCTTGGGAGACGGAGCGTCTTTCGTGAAATCGCCACAAATCGACAGTGCTTATCGCAGTCCCGATACGGCCGCCGGGGCAGGCTGCGAGCCAGATAGGCAAGGCGGGACGGTGTGGTCGCCGGGGTCTCCCACTGAACTTTCTCGAAAAACGGTCCCTTGCCGACTCGTCTCGCAATAGGCATCAGTTGATCGGATAGCAACTCGAAAAGATATGCCTAACGCAAAGTTCAGTTGCCGGGGCCGCCTGGTTGGGCATTGTGATCGGGAACGACTCCCGACCCTTTTAATGCAACTATTCTCCGGACGATTTCCTTTGTGGGCCTGTGGGCACACGGCCTCCCTGGTGCGACTTTACTGATAAGCTGTGAGACGTTGGCGTTTGGACGAAGAATAGCAGGAAAAAGTCGCTTGAGATGACCGGCGTGCAGCTTCTTATGTCCGAAATCAACCTGTATTTGTCCATTGCGGTTCGTCTCGATAGGGTAGCCGTCCTCGCGTGCGAGGCAGATAAACAGGTCGATGAATTGCTGCAGGTTCATGCCAAAACTCTCTTTCTGTTCTGAACCACCGCATTCCAGTGCCGTACGCCGCCGAACGCCATGATGAGCCGCGACTGTAAGGAGTCGGCTCCATCAATTTGTTGGCAAGTTCTTTTCTATTCAGGAGCATAAAACATCTTGTCCACGACCCGCGAAAGTGGCTGCCCCCCTAAAGGCTTTTCCAAATACGTGACAACACCCCATGGCGCATCGAGGTTTCTAACGCCCCCGATATCCATGCCAGTCCGTTCAGAAAGCTTCCTCAGATCACCAAACAACTCATAGTTTGTCGATATGAAATGCCTTGTTGGGTCGGGATATCCAGCTTTTCTAAGCCTTGTTTTGGATTTCGTATCGAAAGGAATAATGCAATCATAAAAGAGCTGAGACCACATTTTGGCTTGGTATAGGTTTGTAACGTCTTCGATAATCGGTGGGGAAGAATCACACAAACCACACTTGTTGTGTTCGCGTGCACGCGCAAGCACACCGGACCAATTGCTTCGTAGCCGTCGCAGCGGCTTGACAGCATTCTTCTGCCGCCCATTGAAAGGCGTTCCGCGAGTCACTGCGTTCTTAATGTTTTCTCGGGCTCTTGGTGGAGCCCAGAGTTTCACATATGTTTCCAAGAATTCGTCGAAAGCAATTGCCTTGATTCTGTAGTGGCCAATACACGAGTGCCGCTTGCACCAGCAACTTTCGTCACACGGACATGCGATGAATTCATAGTCGTTCAGGATAGCGTAATTCTCCCATACGATGTATTGCTGGCTACCTCTAGCGGATTGCTCGTTTGATTCTCTAATTATCTGCTGAAGCCTATCCGGGGACCAGTCACAAATATCACCCATTCTCGGATTCCTTCATGCCAACATGTATTCGACCGCCGAAGTGCGGCAAAACTTTACCGTATTTTCGCAGCCGAGCATGGCGTTGTCAATCGTGATACGTCATACTGTCAAGTGGGTTGCGACGGATCGCCAGTTCCGAAGCCATGCTACGCCGCACCGAGGACCACGCTATGCCGCAATCTTTTCGCCGGAGATTGAAACACCGCGCATCAGAAATCGTCATTTTTCTGCAACCGCTGATCGTGCCTCGCCAGAGGGGCAATTTCCGCGACCCAGCACTCCGAGATCGCCATCTATGGTGTTCAAAGTGCTGGAAAAAGGAGAGAGTAGAAAGGAGACTGCAGGAGAGCGGACGAAGCGAGTGCCGCTCCACTTTCTCCTCTCTCCGCTCACCTGCTCTACTTTCCGCCAGAGGCGGAAAGTGGCCAATCGTGCGACCGTGGTGCCAGGCTGTTGTCAGGCACGGAGTGCCTGACCTACGGCTGGGCGAACAGGCGACATTTGCAGCGGCGGGCCTTGCGTCAGGTCGCCGCCGCGTGCCGGACCGCCCGCCTAGCGGCGGTCGGGGCAGCAAGGGAGGACGGCGAGCCAACGGCGCGTGGCAGGCGTGCGGAAGCCGAAAGCGGCCGGGAGCACGGTAAACCGATTAAGGTTTACCTTTTATTACCGTCGTGCGCAGACGCAGCAAAGCCAGGTCGGGGCTAATCTCGTAGTAGACGTTCCGCCCACGGCGTTCGGCCGGGTGTATGAGATGCAGGTCAAGAAACCGGTTCATGTACTTGGCGATGTTCTGCTTGCCCTTGCCGGTGGCCTTGACGAGCGACGAATTGGTGAAGCGGGTCTCGCGCACCGCAGCCCGCAGCACAACCAACTCGGCGTCCGTTAACACGCTCTTGACCCGTTCCCATGTGATCTGTTCAAAAAGCGACTGAGCAGCGTCCGTGGCAAGCGTGCCAACCATGCCCTCCGGCAAATACGTCACGAGCGACGTGATCGCGTCCATGATGAAGCGGATACGCCCCTGGAAGACCTCGTACAAGTAGTCGACTACGAGGTCGTCTACCGGAGGAATCCAGCGTTTCGGCTCGGCAGCCAGGATCTCGTAACGCCGGGCGATCGCTTGATGAACTTCCACCCGACTCAGTGGCGGCAGGTGGATCGAGCGGCCGAAGAAGATGCTCCGCACCCGTTCCTGCGGCACGATGATCTCCTGGAACATTCCAGTGTAGCCCACGAAGACGAAGTATACATGTTCGATCTGCAACAGGTCCCGTACCTCGTCAAAGAAGAGAGCGATATCCTTGGGGCTCCTGCGTGCGAGCAGTTCGAGGTTGTTGAAGTGCAGAATCACGCCGGAGAAGCCGAGTTTGCGCACGCGTTCGAGCAGTCTGTCCAAGTACTCACGAAGTCCCGCCGTGCTGACTTCGCCACGCTGAATCGCCAGGGACTTAGTCCGTCCGAGGCTTCCGCCAGACCCCAGGACTGATGCCCCCGCGCTAACGCTGGCCCACTCTCTCACCAGCACGCCGGTCAGGGCCCGAACTTCGGTCAATAGCCGGTCGCCCTCGGCCTCCTTCGGCTTCATGCTCAGGCTCAGCCGCCCGGCCAGCAGCGTGAGCACGTTGAGCAGCAGTTCTCGCGGTCCCCAGTCGCCCTGTACGGAGATCTCGGTAGCCGGTGTCAACAACCTAGTCTTGGCTTCGGTCTGCCAGAGATAGCGATGGTAATTGACAAAGGTGGTCTTGCCGACTCCCACGTCACCCTCGACGACGACGCGTCCGCCGCCTGCGCTGCGCAGGAAGTTCGTCATGAGCGTGGATTCCGTCGAGTCCATCGCACGGCCCACGAACGCTTGCGCCACCGACAGCAGGCTACCCGGCGAAAGCGACAACGCCCGCGTGTCATAGGGGTTGTCGCGGAAGCCGTACCGTTCCCAGAGATTCTGCGTCAGTACGAGGTCCATGCATGTGACCCTCCGCAAGCGACCGCACTGGATAGTACACCGGATTCAGTTTACCATTTATTACCATTTCCTGGAATGCCCCGAACGTCGGCGCCGGACCGCCTTTTCGGGAACTGCGCTGGCGAGGAACATGGAGGCCTTGCTGTCCGTACAGGAGAATCACTTCCTGAGCATGCGTGTTGGCACCGCTTCGCCTTGACTGCACGGGGGAGGTGCCGTCCGTCGGTTAGGCCGGATAAGGAGAGGACAGGGCATCTTCAGGAAGATTGAACAGATTGATTATCTATTTCAGTATCAGTTTGGCCGTTTGCAGTAACACGAAGCATTTGTAAGCGTCCGGGCTGTCCGTGGCCGGCGTCTGCCGGAAGCCGGATCAGCGGGCGTGGGCGCGGCGATGAGCGCGACGGTTTCGGGTGCGAGCGGCCCTGGCTCGGGATTCATCGAGCCGGTGGCTGAGAACGGCTTCGGGATGGGCTACCGCCAAGTCGCGTAGGTCAGGCACCCCCGTGCCTGACATCTGCTCAACCATTACCTTCACTGCAAACCAAAGTGTTTCAGCACGATGCCGAACACGTCGGTATCGCGCACGGCGGGGCCGGGAAACAACGTCGGCTCGGACGCCAGCAATACGCTTCGCTGCGAGCGATCGGCGGCCGGCGCTCCGTGCGAGCCTTTCACGCGCTCCGCACCGAGCGGAATGCCTTGCGTTGCCGGGTCGAAGAACAGTTCCATCGGATCATAGCCCGGCTTGCGGTGAATGTCGACGGTCCGCGCAAACCGGGCGCACGATCGTCGGAAAGCCACCAATAGTACGCCTGCCAACTTCGCGGCGTGGAAATCAGAATCACCTCGCCGCTCCGCGGATGTTCCATGCCGTAGCGGCCGCGCTCGGAACCAACCAGCACTTCCGCCAGGCCCGGCCGGCCGCGGAAGAGATCGGCTGCCTGGGCAGCCAGTTTCGGATCGCCGTCGGCCACAAAAATGTGCGAGAACTGATGGTCGACCAACGCCAGCGCCCGGCTCTGCACCAGGTCAAGATGCTCGCCGTCATCCACCTCGCGGACCTCAAGCAACCCGGCTTCGCGGAGCACGCGATTAGGACAGGTAACGCCGTCAACCGGCGTAATGGCGTACTCTCCCGCCACAAGCCATAGTAATTCCGAGTCATAGGCTTCCGCCATGCCGGCGGCGAGCTTGCCGATGACCGCATCGAGTTCGGCGACAGCCAGGTCGGCGGCCGCGCTGTCCGGGCCGGTGCGTTGCGCGGCATAATCCAGATGCGGCAAGTAGATGTAGAAGAAGTCGGGCTGCACGTGGCGCACGGCGAAGAGGGCCGAATCGGCAATCCAGGCCGTGGCCTCGATGCCGGCCAGCGGTCCCCAATAGTGCTGCAAGGGAAAATGGCCCAGTGTGTCGCGCAGATCCCCGTACGAGCTCCATCGGCCGCGTGTAGCACCAGAGCGATTCCGAGCCGTCGGGATTGTGGATCGGAGCCGGCGTGCAAACATAATCGGCCTCGCAGCCCTTGCTGTGCAGCGGGAACCACACCGCCGAACTCAGCCCGCGGCCATGGTGCGAGAGCAGGTCCCAAACCTGCGGCGAGTCGATGCAATCGTTGGGCGAGGTCCACATTTCCACCTGCCGTTTGTCGCGGCGGTAGAATCCGTTGGCCACCACTCCATGGCCCGCCGGCCCTTTGCCGGTAGTCATGTTGGCCTGCACGCAGCAGGTGACGCAAGGAAAGCTGGGCGTCAACTCGGCAATCTCGCCGCCGGCCATAAGATTCCGCAGCTTCGGCATCACGGCCACGTCTTTTTCGCGTAAGGCAGGAACGGAAAGCAGGATGACGGGTTTCGACATGGTGGTGGACGGAAAATGGGGGACAAAGGAACGCTAATTACCCCTAATCTTCGCTAATTTCCGCTGGCAGGGAGTTAGCGGTTACAGAGCCGGTCCTTCCCAAAAGTACTAGCGGAGATTAGCGTTCTTTCTTTTCTTAACCAAGCAACTCGTTTACGAACCGAAAGGCCTTGCCGGCGGCTTCCGGACCTTCATGGCTGTGGCGGCTCAGTTCGACGTAGACGCCGCCGCTGTAGCCGACTTCTGCGAGGGCCTGCAAGACGGACGGAAAGTCGATCTCTCCTTCGCCGAACATCAAGTGTTCGTGCGTCCCGCGGCGGGCGTCGTCGAGATGCACATTGGCCAGCCGCGACGCCCAGCGGTGGATCATGTCGGCAATCGGCGTCTCGCCTCGGCATTGAAGATGGCCCACGTCGAGCGTCAATCGCAGGTTCGGAGCGTCAATCCGCGCGAGCAGTTCCTCAAACCCTTGGAGCGAATCAATCAGCATTCCCGGCTCGGGCTCGAAACCGATCGGCAGGTCGCGGTCTGCGGCGTACTCGAGCACTTCCCGCAACCCGTCCACCAGCCGATCCATCGCTTGCCGGCCGGCAATCGGCTCGCGGAGCCGCCCGACCACAACGACACGCAATCGCTGCCTAGCTCGGCGGCGCGATCGATAGCGTACTTGTAGAAGCCGATCCGTCGCCGGCAATCCGCGGAAAGCAGCGTCGGCTCGTGCTTCATTTGCGGATCGAGCAAGAAGCGGGCGCCCGTCTCGACGACCGATCGCATGCCGAGCCGCTCCAGCTTCTGCCGCAGCCGCGCCGTTTGCCGTCGAACGTCGCTGCCGTCAGGCGGCAAGGCATTGTGGTCGATGGTGATCGCCACGCCGCGATAGCCGATCCCGGCCAGCAGCTCGACGGCGTCGAACAGGTCGTGATGGGCCAGGCCGTTGGTGTTGTAGCCGAGAAACATCGGAGAAGTTGCCTACTTGTTCGGCAAGGGGATGACGCCATCCCAGTTTGGCGGCGGTTGGCGCTTGTTCTCGGTGATGTAGTTGAAGAGAAAATCCTTCACCTGGTCTTCTGGGGGGACGCGGTGCAGCAACTCGAACGCCGCCGACCACGACCGCTTCGAGAACGCGGCGACCGCCGCCTCGTAGTATTCGAGATGCTGATCGGTCAGCTCGGGATACGCAGAGGCGGGCGGCAGCAGTTCGCTTACTTCCAGCGGCACATCGAGACCATAGGGGCGGACGATCGCCAGCCGTCTCACCCGGGCCACGTCGCGCGGCACCTGCCTGCGCACGATCTGGGCGGTGGCCGCGTCGAGCAGAATCGGAGCGCGGAGAATCTTCGTCATCCCCTCCAGCCGCGAGGCCAGGTTCACCACCGGGCCGAAGACGGTGACTTTCACCTGGTCGATCGTGCCGATCTTGCCGGCCACGGCCTTGCCGGTGGCCACGCCGATGCCCGCGTGAAAGCCGGTGGTGGCTTCGAACTCGACGCGCACAGCCAGGGCGGCGCGGCACGTTCGCAGCACGGCGTCTTTCTGCGGCAGGGGCCAACCCCAGAAGCCCATGGCGGCGTCGCCCTGAAAATCGCCCACGACGCCGCCCTGCTGGCGAATGTGATGGGTCATCACGCCTAGGGCCCGGCTTACCCGCTGCAACAATCCCAGCAGGTCGCCCGACTGACGTTCCGACTCGCGTGAAAAACCGCGGAGGTCGCAGAACAAGACGGAGACCTCGGTTTCGCGAGGCGCCAGCACGATCTCCGGGTCTTCGACGGTCAGCGTGTCGAGCACCACCGGTGAGAAGAACTGGCTGAGCGTGGCGTGGCGATGCTCCAAGAGCCGCATCTGCCGCAACGAACTGAGCATGGCGGCCACCAGCTCGGTAAATTTCACGTCCTCGCGGAGGTCCGTCGGATCGGAGGTCGGGGTCACTCCCGTCCGTTCGGCATTGAACCGCCCGGCCACGTAGAGTCCCCATCCGCGGCAGGCCTTGCCTGACACGGGAACACAGAAGGCCCAATCGAACGTGTCGCTGGCGGTGAACGATTCGGGCGTGGCCGACGCGGCGCCGTGCCAGACATGCAGCATGCTCTGCCGCTGACGGACCGACTCGATAATCAGGCCCTGGCTGGGGCGGAAATCGCTGCTGATGGCCAGTCGTTGGTCCCAGTGCAAAATGCGGACCGGCCGCCGCTCAGGTAGGGGCGTGGGAAGCGGGGCGGGGGACGGTGGACCGACGTTTCTCCCCTCTCCGGGCGCCGACCGAAGGTCGGTCGGGACATGGGCAGGGGGTGAGGCAACGTCAGCTTGCGGCTGTATCGTCCCTTCGCGTCCTTCGTACTCTTCGTGGCTATTCTCCGTTTCTTCTTCCAGCTCGACCACCACAATGGCGGCAGCGTCGGCCCGCAGCACGCCGGCCAACAACATGCTCACTAACCGCAACGACAGCTCCTGGTCGCTGGTGGCCCCGGAGATCACGTCCGGCAGCCGGCTCAAGACTTCGAGCCGGTGATCCGGATTACGGAACGGCACCTGCTTGAGGTACTGCGGGCTGAACGATTGTTGTTGCAGCGGCGCGGGCGCGTCGACGCTCACGTTAACCTGCTGATCGGCCAGCGTGAACGTGGTTTGCCCGATGACGAAATGTTCGCCCGGCACGAGCGTGAAGCGGTCGATCTCCCGGCCGCGGACGAACAGCGGGTTGTGGCCCTCGGGCAATCGGCTGACCTCCAAGCGGCCGCCGCGACAGAGCAGGCGGGCGTGGCGGCGCGAAACCTGATTGTCCCACGGCACAACCCACGCGCCGCCCTGCCGGCCCAGCACGATCGGCTCTCCCTCCGGCAGCGTCCGCCGCCAGCGTTGTTGGGCTTCAATGCCTTGGGCAATCAGGTCAGGCATGGGTTGGATGGGCCTGACTCGTCCCTCGTCCCTCACCGTTTCATACTCAGCCGTCTCGCCATTCCCCACAGGCCGGCCATTACCAGCGCGATCAGCCCCAGGGCGATCACGCCGGAGCGGATCAGGCTGCGGGTCAGGTTGTTCAGCGTCTGGCCGATCGTCGCCTCGTAGGCCTCTTGAACGATCACGATCCAGCCCGTGTCCTGGTCGCGCATCAGAACCGGTTTCATCTGCGCGAGCCAGTGCCGGTCATAGTCGCCGCCCTTCCGGATCGACCGCCAACGGATCGTGGTAGTTCTCCTCGCGCTCGAGCGTGTCGGGCAGTTCGTCGGCACTGAGGCGATAGCTCATGAAACGGTCGGGCAGCCGCTTGTCGTTGCTGGCGGCGACGAGCTTGTCGAACAAGGGGTGCTGAAGCACCACGCCTTTGTTCTCGCCTTCGCGATTATTGACCAGCACGGCGAACTGGTTCTCGCCGCCGGGCAACTCGACGAACCGGCCGATCTCCACCGTCATGGCCAGCACGCCGAGGAAATTCTTGTCCGGCGAGTTGTCGAAGACGGGCGTGGCAATCGCCACAATCCACCGCGAGGTGGCTTTCGATTGGTAGACGTCGGAAAGCGTCGTGCCGCGGATGTGTTCGCCCGGCACGGGTCGCCAGTTCTCCTTCTGGTCGCTTGGCCCGCCGTGAAAATAACTCCGCCAGGCGAAGTTCCGGCCGATCGTCGGCCTCTTTTTCCGGCAAGCGGAAGACCTGCACGCCGTTGGCATCGCAGAAGAACCAGGAGGCCGCGCCTCTTTTTCCTCGGTCTGAGCGGCCGAGGGAATCGCCGCGGCGAACTCCTCTTGCAGGGCCTGCCGGTCGGGACGCTGGACAAACCGCTTCGCGCAGCAAATCCCAGTTCGTCATCCGTCAGGTTAGGATCGCTGAGCCGGACGAGTAAATCGTGAAAATCGGGCTTGGCCAACGTGCTCGGCCGAGGTGTTCGCGAAGCCGTTCGAGCCGGGCCACGCTGCTCCACGGCCCGATAACGGCGTTCCACTTCATAGGCGGCCGTGCGGGCAACGTACTCGGCGGCGAAGCGGTTGCTTTCCATCGCCTGGCTGGTCAATGCGGCGTTCGATTGCTTCATTGCCGCGCTGAATCCATGCCATGCGAACCAGGCCACGACCACCAGCAGCAGGGCCGGCCCGATCGCGCCGAGAACCATCATCGGCCGCCGCGCCAGACCGCGCATCGCGCTCGTCCAACGCGTCCAACACTTCCTGCACGTTGGCAAACCGCTTGCCCGGATCGGCGGCCAGGCAGCGATCGACGATTGTCGCCAGCATCTTGTCCACCCGCCGCACCTTGCGATGGTCTGAAGGGGGCGGCGATCGCTCGATCGACTGGCGATAACGCGCGAGCCGCGCCGTGAGGTCGGGCGTCCGCTCGAACTCGTCGAGCGTCTTGCCCGTGCGGTGCGGCGGACCGCCGGTCAACATGCAATACAGCAGCGCCCCCAACGCGTAAACGTCCCATCGCGCGTCGGGCATCGCGTCCAGGTCGGCCTGCTCCGGCGCCATGTAAAACATGGTCCCCAACGCCGGCGACTGCTCGTGCGAAAGCCGCGACTGGCCAAAGTCAGCCAACCGCGGCTTGCCGTCCTGGTCCAAAAGGATGTTGGCCGGCTTCAGATCGCAGTGCAACACGCCCTTGCCGTGGGCGTGGACCAGGCCGGTGGCCACGTCGCGGAACAACGACACCGCCTCGTCGACCGGTACCGGGCCCGCGCGCGATCCGATCGGCCAGCGAACCCTTGTCGAGATACTCCATGATGTAGTAGGGCGGATCGGCGTTCCAGCCGACGCCGACCAATTGCACCACGTAACGATCGGCAAAGAGGAAGGCGAGCTTTTCGACCTCCCGCGAGAGCAGCGACCAATCGAGTCCGCCGCGATGGGCATAAAACTTGATGGCCACGCGGCGGCCCGGTATTCTGCTCCACGGCCACCCACACTTCGCCATAGCGCCGACGCCCAGGAACTGCTCGGGCTCGTAGCCGGGCACCTGCGTGGGCGGATGGCCCCGCTGGAGACTCATGTCCCTCGCCCGCCGCCGCTCCGGGCCGCCCTGGATTTCCGTGGGGTCGATGCTCATAGCATCAGTATAAGGCGGCCAACGGCGGGGGGCGAGGGCTGCAACGGGGCTATCCTGACCCGGAGCCGGAATGCCCCTCACGGCGGCGTCGCCCGCATCGCGCTGATAGAAAGCTGTTGCGGTTTGCCTTGCGCGTCGTCGAACGTGTCGTGTCTTGGCCCAAAATTGCTTGAGCCGCTCGACCTTCTCCGCGGCCGGGGCCTCGCCGAGAACATTCGCCACCGGGGCATAACCCCAGAAGATCTGTGTATGGCGCTGCGTCACCAGCGTAAAGGTCGGCTCTCTCGAACTGCTGTTGGCGTTGCCCTGCGGCGCCGAGGCGACAATCTCTTGAAAGTTCATCGTCTCCCATATCGGCCGCATCGCCGCGGCGATTTCCGCCCCGCCGATCACAGCGGCGTCGGTCCAACGGCTGCCCGGCTGGGCCAACGGCTTCCGGCCTACGCCCACCAACCGCGGATAACGGTGGGCTTCAATCGGCGAGAAACCGTCGCTCGGCAGCAGCACGCCGTCGGCATCCACCGGCAACAATCCGCCCGGCACCTCGACCATGCAAACCGGCTGCCGATACACCAGTTCCACCTGGACCAAAGCCTGGGGGTGCTTGCTGACGCCGACCACCTTGGCCACCCAGGGATGTTGCGTAAAGGCCTTGGCGATCCGCTCGGTCAGGTCCTCGTCCGTGCTATTGAGCGGCCTCTCGAGCGCCGAATTGTGAAACACCTGGCCGCGAAACTCCTCGAGTCTGCAGTGGATCCACGGCGGCAGCGGCGGCGTGATCTCGACCTGCTCGGGGCCGACGCGGTATTCGGGCGAACTGAGAATCCACGGCTTGAACTTCAGCCACAGCCGCCAGGCCCCGACGCCGAACAGTCCGACCAGGAGGACCAGGATCAGCGCCGGCCGGCCGGGCCCGAGCAGCCAGGAGAACAAGCCCCCGCCCCACACCGAGACTGACGAAGAATCACGCTTCCTGGCGGGGCTCATGGGCTCTGCTATCTCACCAAATTTCCAATTCCAATTCCAGGTCGATGCCCATCCGGTCGCGGACCTGGCTGCGGACCAACTCGATCAGGCGGAGCACGTCCTGGGCGGTGCACTCCGGCTCGGCGACGATGAAGTTGGCGTGGCGGTCGCTCACCACGGCGCCGCCGATGCGCGTGCCTTTCAGGCCGGCGTCGTCGATCAACTCGCCGGCGCTGGCGCCGCGGGGATTCTTGAACACGCAGCCGGCGCACTGGTGGCCCATCGGCTGCGAAGCCTTCTTGACGATCCACTGTTTCTGCATCCGCTGGGCGAGCTCGCGGGGATTGTCTTCCTCCAGTTGGCAGCTCGGCCTCGAGGATCACCAGGTCGTCGAGGCTGCTCTCGCGGTAGCCGAAGACCAGCTCGTCGCCGCTGCGCTGGCAGACCTCGCCGTTGGCGGTGATCACCGTGGCTTCGAGCGTCCATTGGCCGATGTTGCCGCTGTGGGTGCCGGCGTTTCCGTGCAGGGCGCCGCCGACGGTGCCGGGGATGCCGATGAGCGTTTCCAGCCCGGCCAGCCCGCGGTGAACGGCCGTGGTGACCGCGCGGCCCAGCAGGGCGCCGCCGCCGGCGACGAGCGACCGCCCCTCGACGCGAATCTCGCAGAACGCCGGCGCGGAGAGGTGCATCACCATGCCGGGCACGCCTTCGTCGCGCACCAGGATGTTCGATCCCTGGCCCAGCAGCCGCATGTCGACGCCTCGCTCGTGGCATCGCCGGACCAAGGCGATCAGTTGGTCGGCCGTTTCCGGCTCGGCAAAATACTCGGCCGGCCCGCCCAACTGGAACCACGTGTGCATGGCCAGCGGCTCGCCCTGCCGCACGACGTTCTCAAAACCGGTCAAAAGACTCATGTGCGATCCTCTGTCAGTTTATTCTTCACGGCTCCAGCCGCAGCTCCGCCATGTCGCCCGCCCCTAGCGTAACCAGTACGTCGCCGGGGGCAAGGTGGGTTTCGCAAGGTTCGGACGATTTCTTCGCGCGCGTATGGCCCGGCAGCACCTCGACGCCCAAGCGATCGGTCCGCCGGGCCAGATCGGCCGCCGTGACCTCCCCCGGCCGGGGATTGCCCTCCCGGGCGCGAAAGATCTCGGCCACCAGTACCCTGTCGGCATTTTGCAGGCTGGCCGCCAATTCGTCCAGCAGTCGTGCCGTTCGAGAGACCTGGTGCGGCTGAAAGACGCACCACACCCGGCGGTGGGGGAACATGCGGCGGACCGCTGTCCAAGGTGGCGGTCACTTCGGTCGGATGATGGGCGTAGTCGTCCACCAGGGCGACGCCCCGCCACGTGCCCAGCAGCTCCAGCCGGCGGTGCAGCCCGGCGAAACTGTCGAGCCCGGCGGCGATTTGCCCGGCCGTGGCGCCGTTCTGCCAGGCCAGCGCGGCGGCGGCCAGGGCGTTGAGCACGTTGTGCCGGCCGGGCATCCGCAGCCGCACCTCGCACAGCGGCTGGCCAACGTGACGAATCTCGAACGCGAATCGGCCCTGATCCGTCGGTCAGCTTCCGCGGGCCGACCAGTCGGCCCTCGGGACCCAAGCCGAACGACTCCGATCCGGCACGACAGCCCGGCCGTCGCCCGGCGGGTCGACGCGCAATCGTGCCGCACCAGCAGCAGTCCGTCGCCAGGCACCGAGGCGGCGAACTGCCGGAAGGCCTGTTCGAGTTGTTCCAGCGAGTCGTAGCAGTCGAAGTGGTCGGGCTCGATGCCCAGGATGGCGGCGTGCCGCGGCCGAAGGTGCAGGAAATTGGCCCGATACTCGCACGCTTCGACTGAGCATCACAGGGCCGTCGCCTGTCGGGGTGGAAGTTGTGTCGCATGTCGGGGTGGCAGTGCACTGCCACCCGTGTTGACCGGGTGTGGCAGCACAACTGCCGCACCAACCGCCCGGCGCGTCCGCCCGAGGTCGCCCCCAGCGGGGCCCCGCAGAACACGGTCGGATCGCGTCCCGCTTCGACAAGCATGTGGGCGGCCATGGCCGTGGTGGTCGATTTTCCGTGCGTGCCGGCCACGGCCACGGTGTGGCGGTCGGCGCTGAGCCGGCCGAGCATCTGGAAGTAGCTCAGCGTGGGAATGCCCAGTTCGGCGGCCCGGCGAAGCTCGGGATTGTCGGCCGGCACGGCGTCGCTATAGACGACCAGATCGGTATCGGGCGGCAGATGTTCGGCCGCATGGCCTTGGAACAAGCGAACACGGTCGGCGGCCAATCGCGTGCACGCCGTCGAGATTCAGGTCGGAGCCGCTAAGCTGCCATCCCCAGCCCGCCAGCACGTCGGCCAATGCCCGCATCCCGCTGCCGGCCACGCCCGACCAGATGCGCCTGCCGCGGCGGCGAGTTGCCGGTTGACGGGCAACAGTGCGGACCTCGCGCCGGATAAACCCATAGCGTCCATGCCAAAGAAAGCTCCCCGACCAATTACAGCGACGCGTTTTACTCTTGCGGAAACGTGAATACGTGTGGGTGTTCGCGGGCGATCGTAGCCAGGATTTCCTCCGCGATTTGGATTGCCTCGGCCGCGTTCGCTTCTGAGACGTGTTCTATTTCACCATAGTCCCCGATGCTGCGAGTTTCCGACAATTGCGAGTACTTCTGGCCAAGTTCTGTGGGCCAGATTCCCGCCTTTACGAGATCGCGATGCACGGCAGTTTCTACGGCAGAGTGCTTGCTGAATTCCTTTCCCTCTAGAACAAACCGGGCGGAGACGGCGTAAAAGGCCGCGTAGTATGCTCGGGACGCCGCGGAATCCGGGTCAAGCGTCGAGACCGCCTTGGCAACGGCTGAGCGCCTTTCTTGGCACGCTCCCAAAGATTGCGCAGCGCGTGCATTCACACCAGGATCCCTTCCCGTTTCGCGTTCCGGTAGAGAGGCAATTCTGGCCTCGTACCGGAGAACATCTGTCGGTTTGGCATGAATCGGCCGTTCCAACTCCAGCACGAGCGGATACAGCGCTCGGATGCAATTCCACGAGTCCTCGCCGTGCTCAACCGGCCCGGTGAGCAGAACCAGCAGGTCAATATCGCTGTCGTCGTCGGCTTCGCGCCGCGCCTCGGAACCGTAGAGGATCACTCCCTGCAGACGCTGCCCAAACGCACTGTGCAGCCGCACTTTCATGCGATTGAGAACCTCCTCGGACAGATTCCGCCCACAAGCGTGCATGCTTATATTCTATGCCAAACCAGGGATTCTGCAAGATGGAACAACATCGCTACTCGTTCAATCCGCCGAACCGCCGATCCCGGCTGGCGTAGCTGCGCAGTGCGGCGTGCAACTGGGCCTCGTCAAAATCAGGCCAGCACACTTCGGTCACCCAAATCTCAGCGTAGCTGATCTGCCAGAGGAGATAATTGCTGATCCGCATTTCGCCCGCCGTGCGGATCAACAGATCGGGCTCGGGCATGCCGGCCGTGTAGAGCCGGGCGGCAAGCGTCTCTTCGTCGATTGTCGCCGGATCGAGCCCGCCTTGACCGACCTCTTCGACGATGCGCCGCACGGCGTCGACCAATTCTGCCCTCGCCGCCGTAGTTGATCGCCAGACACACGCAGAGGCCCGAATTGGCCGCGCTCAAGCGAACCGTTTCATCGAGTGCCTGCAGGGCCCCCTCGGGCAATCCGGTGCGGCGGCCGATCCAACGCACACGGATGTTGTGCTCCATGATCCGCGGCCGCTCTTCGACCAAATACTGCTGGAGCAGTTGCATGAGGAAGTCGAGTTCCTCGGCCGGGCGTTTCCAATTCTCGCTGGAGAGGCAGTAGAGCGTGATCTGCTCGATCCCCAGCCGGGCGCATTCCTCGGTTACGCGGCGGACGCTGGTGGCGCCGGCCCGATGTCCTTCAATCCGCGGCCGGCCCTGCTGTTGGGCCCAGCGCCCATTGCCGTCCATAATCATGGCGATGTGCCGCGGCAGTTTCTCCCGCGGAACACCGGGCAGCTCGGCCATGACAGAGGGAAGAGCCACGGTTTCCTCCGCCTCCCCCTTACTTCGCGAAGATCGTTTGCTGGCGGTCGGGCCCGACGGAGACGATTTCCACCGGCCGGCGAAGCAGCTCGCTCAGGCGGTCGAGATATTTTCGCGCGTTGGCCGGCAAGTCACCCATGCGGCGAACGTCGCTGATCTCCTTCTGCCAGCCCGGCAGAGTTTCGTAGTGCGGCATCACGCGGCGCAGATCGTCCACGTGGCTGGGAAAATCGGCAATCTGCCGGCCGTCCAAGTCATAGGCCGTGCAAATTTTCAGTTCCGGCAACTGGCTGAGCACGTCCAGCAGCATCACGGCCAGCACGTCGGCGCCGCTTAACCGCGCCGTGTAGCGTGCGGCGACGGCATCGAACCAGCCGCAACGCCGGGGCCGGCGGGTGACGGTGCCGTACTCGTTGCCGCGGTCGCGGATGTGCTCGGCCGATCTCGTTATCCTGCTCGGTAGGAAACGGTCCGCCGCCGACGCGCGTGGTGTAGGCCTTGACGATGCCGATCACCTTGGTGATGTATCGCCCCGGCACGCCCGATCCGGCTGAAACACCGACACCGGAGCTGTTGCTGCTGGTCACAAAGGGGAAGGTGCCGTGGTCAATATCCAACAGGGCCCCTGGGCGCCCTCGAAGAGCACCCGCTTGTCGGCCTCCACGGCGTCGAGCAAGTAAGCGGTGGTGTCGGCCACGTGGGGAGCGAGCCGCTCGGCATAGGCGTGGTACTGGTTGAAGATTTGCCGGGCGTCGAGTTTGTCGCCGGCAGCGCCGAGGGTGTGAAACATCTGATCCTTCATGCCGGCGATCCATTCGATGCGGGCGCGGAAATCGGGGCGATACAGGTCGCCAAGCCGCACGGCCAGCGAACGGCCCACCTTGTCGCGATAGCACGGCCCGATGCCGCGCATCGTGGTGCCGATCGCCTCGCCGCCGGCGCATTGCTGATCCAAGAGACGGTCTTCTTCGACGTGCCACGGGAAGATCACGTGTGCCCGGTCGCTGAGCATCAGATTGCGGCCGACCTCGATGCCCCGGCTCACCAGCCCGTCGATCTCGCTCAACAGGCTGGCCGGGTTCAGCACGACCCCGCCGGCGACGACGCACTGCACCTCGGGCCGAAAAATGCCGCTGGGCACCAAGGAAAGCTTGAACGTCTGGCCGCCGCGGACCACCGTGTGCCCCGCATTCGCCCCGCCTTGATAGCGGACGACGATATCATGCTGTTCGGTGAGGAGGTCGACGATCTTGCCCTTGGCTTCGTCACCCCATTGCAGACCGATCACGCAGGTAGCAGGCACCGGACCGTCCTCAAACGCTTGTATGCCAACGATTTCCAAACACGGCAGTTTACCAGGGTCGTTGGGCGACGGTCAAGTGGCCCCATACTGATTCCCATCCGATTGGGTGAGCCAATAACCCAACACATGGGCACCGCGACCCGCCGGCGCAAAATCGATCGCCAATCGCGCCGGCAGTCGTCCCTCGAAACCAGCCCGCCTCCGCCGATGCCCTTTTGAAGCGTCGCGTTTGCGGGGCTTCTAACGGATCGTGTAGGGCACCGTGAATTGCTGCATCCGCAGGTCGCCCGCGGTCACCTGCACCTGGCTCACCGTGGCCGTCGCGGGCAGCGAGAAACGGAAGCTTTGGCTTTGTCCTAATCCCAGCGACTGGAAATGCTGCGCCGCCGGCCAACCCGCCGGCGCCGGCTGCTGGGCCGACACCAGGCTCACCGTTCCCTCGACGGAATTGTAAGATGCACCGGTGAGCGTCACCTCGACGCCACCTGCCACCGGAACCGCCGTGATCGTCACCGGCGAAAGGGGCGTGACCGTCATCCCGGAAACGGCACTGTCCAACAGGCTGTAGTCGGAAAGGGCGCACTGCAAGTACGTGGGCCGCGCCGTCGGAACCTGAACCGTGGCGCTGGTCGTTCCGCTCACGGTGATGGGATTGCCCATCGTGTCGAAGGCCTGCAGTTTGCCGGCTGCGATCGGCAGGTTCAAGCTCATCCCCGTGACCGAATTCCACACCACGCACACGCCACAACTGCCGTTGCTATTGGTTCCATTGAACATATGAGCGTAGTAATTGGCGCCGCTGGGGATGTATGACTTCTGGTACGTCGTGCCGTCGAGCAACGAGGCACACGCGGCCAGCGCAGTCAGCCGCGGCCGCGGCACGTAATTCCCATACAAAACCGTCGCTCCGTACGTGGGGGTGACATCGGCATCGAACCAGAAGAACCGCGGCACGCCCTGCGTCCATGCGGTCACCACGTCGCGCACGTAGATCTGAGCCGCGTCCGGCTCGGAAACCGACGGCAGCGTGTAACCGTCGCCGTCGGAAACCATGCCCTCCTCCGTCAACCAGATCGGCTTGCCGGCGGCCCCGCCGGCGCTGAGCGTGCTTTGGATCCCTGAAATCTCGCCGGGGATACTCGCCTCCGGCGTCATGATCTCGCTGTAGGCGTGGTCGCTGACCGCGCTCATGTCCGACGCCGTGTTCGACGCCAGCACCGAAGCCATGAAGCTGGTGGATACGCCGGCAAAAGCCACAATCGTCGCACTGGTGTCATAGTCGCGGATGTTTGGTGAGGCCGCAGTCAGAATTTGAGTGTAAATCGAAGCCGTAATGGCCCCGTTGTTGTCGTTCTGCGGCTCGTTCCAAATCTCGTAGGCTTTCACTTTGCCCACACAGTGTTGCGCCACCTTGCCGCAGAACAAGCCCCACTCGTTCATCATCGACGAGTACGGCGGCTGCTGAACGGTGGACACCGAACCGGCCCACGAGTGCTCGAACTGGGGATAATAGCGGCAACAGGACCGGCATGACGTTCATCTGCGCGCCGTTGATCGCGTTGTATTGCCGGTCGTATTCAGTGAAGCTATACGTCCCTTCAGGGTTCTCGCACATACCCCAGCCCCACCAAGCGCGGATCCACTTCACGCCGCACTGTGCAAGCACCTGCGTCTCGCGCACCAAGTGGTCGGACGGCTCGCGATCCAGGTGCATGTTCATAGCGAAGATCGAGGTGGCCGCATTTCCCACGCCCTGCATGTTGACGACCATGGCATACTGGACTTCGGCCGACTGGTGCCACGTCTGGCCTTCCGAGGTGAGGTTGAACCCCAGCCGGCAGCTTCCCCGGTGCGTGGTGTCCATCGTGTAGCTGACCGTCGTGACGCCATTGGCGGGCACGCTGAACGTGCCTAGCGAGGGCACGCCCGAAATCGACAGGCCTTGCCAGTCCGTAATCGTCGGCTGCACGGTCACGTTGTGGGCCACCGTATCGGTGTTGACGATGTTCAGCGTGATCGGCGACGAAGAGCCGGTGGTGCAGACGTTGCCGGGAGGCAAGGCGGCCGCCGGGCCCACACTGATCATGTCCTTCAATGCCAGGTTGATCGGTCCGCCCCCGCAAATCAAACGCACATCGTCAACGTAGAAGTCACCCGAAGAAGGGTAGCCGATGTGGACACAGATGTTGGGCGGAGCAAAGTTGCTGGGAAGCACAAAGGTTTGCGTCGCCTGCGTCCACGAGGTGCCCACCGTGGGGTAAATGGGGAACGGGGACACGTCGCTAATGCTGCTGCCGAGCCCCTCGATCTCGACGCGCGGACTGTAGGTGCCGCTTGATGTTTTCAATTGTAAGGAGAGCGTGTACTGTCTGCCGGGTCGCGCGGGAATGGGCCGCGAGTAAACGCCCGAAGGCGTGCCGCCACCCAAGAGCGCCGAGAAATCGGTGCGGGCGCTGCTCAGGGTGTGCAGACACTTTTGACCGCTAAAGGCGCCGCCGGTCGTCTCCCACATCAGGTTCACGTCCCCATAGTTGTCGCCTCGCCACCCCGTCAACCCCATCTCGAAATCACCGTTTGGGACCAGGTTGCCCACCGGGATAGGCGTCGGAGTCGGTGAGGGAAGCGGCAGGAACTTGCGGGCAACCTTCGAAATGCGCAGCGAGTCGATCTTGCCGCAGACCGCGCTGCCCGAGTTATAGTCGTTCCGGCCAACCCAAACCGTGGACGTCGCCTGGTTCAACGTGCCCGACGGACAGGTGTACGTCGTGTCGAGGACACCGTTGACGTAAATCGAAGCGACGTGGGTGGTGGAATCGAAGGTGATGGCCAAATGGGTCCATTGCCGCGTGGGGATCGGCAGAGTGCCGACGAAAGTGGTCCAACTGCTGCTGCCCACGGCTAAAGAACACGTTACGGTGCTGCCCAGCCGAAAGAAAAATACCTGCTCTTTAACGACCACATCGCCATCGGGCTCGTCCAGCTTGACCCAGATCTCGACCGTAATGGCCGTCGAGGGGCGCTGTGTCGTGCTGTCCGGGATCGTCATATAACCGGCATCGGTCGCCACGGCATAGTACTGGCGCCCCGTCGTCCAGTTTGCGCCGTTGAGGGTGGCGTCGGGCGTCTGCGTCGCCTGCGTCGTAGGCTCATGATGAACGGTAGTGCCCGTGCCCTCCCTGAACAGATACAGCGCCGTCGTATTGGCATCCACCGTAAACGACGTCTGCACCTGCTCAGACGCGGCCGCCCACGAAGCGAGCACGGTTGCCGCGATGGCGATTGGGCAAAGACAGGCGCAAGCTGAGCACAAGATCCGCATGATCGTCCTCCTGGGCCGAGAAACCCAAGCCCCCGTTCCGGAATCGAACACCCCGCCCCGCCTCATTCTACCCTCAAATGGCGGATACCGCAACCACCTTTGCGAGCTCGGGCGGAAATGCCGCCGACAGGCCCGGCCCACCCAATGGCGTACGTCTGTAACGCGGCGACAGCGGCCAAAATGTCGCGGCGCCCCGTGTCTTCGAGCTTTCGAGGCGTTTCTGGCCCATCATCCCGAGCGCCGCCCCGCATCCTACCCGCTAACGGATCGTGTAAGGCACCGTGAATTGCTGCATCCGCAGGTCGCCCGCGGTCACCTGCACCTGGCTCACCGTGGCCGTCGCGGGCAGCGAGAAACGGAAGCTTTGGCTTTGTCCCAATCCCAGCGACTGGAAATGCTGCGCCGCCGGCCAACCCGCCGGCGCCGGCTGCCGGGCCGACACCAGGCTCACCGTTCCCTCGACGGAATTGTAAGACGCACCGGTGAGCGTCACCTCGACGCCGCCCGCCACCGGAACCGCCGTGATCGTCACCGGCGAAAGGGGCGTGACCGTCATCCCGGAAACGGCACTGTCCAACAGGCTGTAGTCGGAAAGGGCGCACTGCAAGTACGTGGGCCGCGCCGCCGGAACCTGAACCGTGGCGCTGGTCGTTCCGCTCACGGTGATGGAATTGCCCATCGTGTCGAAGGCCTGCAGTTTGCCGGCTGCGATCGGCAGGTTCAAGCTCATCCCCGTGACCGGATTCCACACCACGCACACCCCGCTACTGCCGTTGCTGTTGGTTCCATTGAACATATGAGCGTAGTAATTGGCACCGCTGGGGATGTATGACTTCTGGTACGTCGTGCCGTCGAGCAACGAGGCACACGCGGCCAGCGCAGTCAGCCGCGGCCGCGGCACGTAATTCCCATACAAAACCGTCGATCCGTACGTGGGGGTGACATCGGCGCAGAACCAGAAGAACCGCGGTACGCCCTGCGACAATGCGGTCACCACGTCGCGCACGTAGATCTGAGCCGCATCCTGCTCGGAAACCGACGGCAGCGTGTAGCCGTCGCCGTCGGAAACCATGCCCTGCTCCGTCAACCAGATCGGCTTGCCGGCGGCGCCGCCGCTGTTGAGCGTGCTTTGGATCCCTGAAATCTCGCTGGGGATACTCGTTTCCGGCGTCATGATCTCGCTGTAGGCGTGGTCGCTGACCGCGCTCATGTCCGACGCCGTGTTCGACGCCAGCACCGAAGCCATGAAGCTGGTGGATACGCCGGCAAAAGCCACAATCGGCGCACTGGTGTCATAGTTGCGGATGTTCGGGGAGGCCTCGGTCAGAATTTGGGTGTAAATCGAGGCCGTAATGGCGCCGTTGTTGTCAGTGGTAGGTTCGTTCCAAATCTCGTAGGCATTCACCTTGCCCACATAGTGTTGCGCCACCTTGCCGCAGAACAAACCCCACTCGTTCATCATCGACGAGTACGGCGGCTGCTGAATGGTGGACACCGAGCCGGCCCAGGAGTGCTCAAACTGGGGATAATAGCGAGTCAGGATCGACATCACGTTCATCTGTGCGCCGTTGATCGCGTTGTATTGCCGGTCGTATTCGGTGAAGCTATACGTCCCTTCAGGGTTCTCGCACATGCCCCAGCCCCACCAAGCGCGGATCCACTTCACGCCGCACTGGGCAAGCACTTGCGTCTCGCGCGAAGTGGTCGGACGGCTCGCGTTCCAAGTGCATGTTCATAGCGAAGATCGAGGTGGCCGCATTTCCCACGCCCTGCATGTTGACGACCATGGCATACTGGACTTCGCCCAACTGGTGCCACGTCTGGCCTTCCGAGGTGAGGTCGAACCCCAGCCGGCAGCTTCCCCGGTGCGTGGTGTCCATCGTGTAGCTGACCGTCGTGACGCCATTGGCGGGCACGCTGAACGTGCCTAGCGAGGGCACGCCCGAAATCGACAGGCCTTGCCAGTCCGTAATCGTCGGCTGCACGGTCACGTTGTGGGCCACCGTATCGGTGTTGACGATGTTCAGCGTGATCGGCGACGAAGAGCCGGTGGTGCAGACGTTGCCGGGAGGCAAGGCGGCCGCCGGGCCCACACTGATCATGTCCTTCAATGCCAGGTTGATCGGTCCGCCCCCGCAAATCAAACGCACATCGTCAACGTAGAGGTCGCCCGAAGAAGGGTAGCTGATGTGGACGCAGATATTCGGCGGAGCAAAGTTGCTGGGAAGCACGAACGTTTGCGTCGCCTGCGTCCACGAGGTGCCCGCCGTGGGGTAAATGGGGAAGGGAGACACGGCGCGTAATGCTGCTGCCGAGCCCGTTCAACCTCGATGCGCGGACTGATGCTGCCGCTCGATGTTTTCAATTGCAAGGAGAGCGTGTACTGTCTGCCGGGTCGCGCGGGAATGGGCCGCGAGTACACGCCCGAAGGCGTGCCGCCGCCCAAGAGCGCCGAGAAATCGGTGCGGGCGCTGGTCAGGGTGTGCAGGCACTTTTGGCCGCTGGCCGCGCCGCCGGTAGCCTCCCACATCAGGTTCACGTCCCCATAGTTGTCGCCTCGCCACCCCGTCAGCCCCATCTCGAAATCACCGTTGGGGACCAGATTGCCCGCCGGGATAGGCGCCGGGGCCGGCGAGGGGAGCGGCAGAAACGCGCGGGCGACCTTCGAAATACGAAGCGAGTCGATCTTGCCGCAGACCGCGCTGCCCGAGTCATAGTCGTTCCGGCCAACCCAAACCGTGGATGTCGCCTGGTTCAACGTGCCCGACGGACAGGTATGCGTCGTGTCGAGGGCGCCGTTGACGTAAATCGAAGCGATATGGGTGCTGGAATTGAATGTGATGGCCAAATGGGTCCATTGCCCGACAGGAATCGGCAAAGTGCCGCTGAAGGAGGTCCAACTGCTGCTGCCCACGGCGAAGTAGGCCGTTATGGTGCTGCCCAGCCGAAAGAAAAATGCCTGCTCCTTAACGACCACATCGCCACTGGGCCGATCCAGCTTGACCCAGATCTCGACCGTAATGGCTGTCGAGGGGCGCTGTGTCGTGCTGTCCGGGATCGTCATATAACCGGCATCGGTCGCCACGGCATAGTACTGGCGCCCCAACGTCCAGTTCGCGCCGTTGAGGGTGGCGTCGGGGGTCTGCGTCGCCTGCATCGTCGGCTCATGATGAACGGTAGTGCCCGTACCCTCCCTGAACAGATATAGCGCCGTTGTATTGGCATCCACCGTAAACGACGTCTGCACCTGCTCAGACGCGGCCGCCCATGAAACGAGCGCGGTTGCCGCGATGGCGATTGAGCAAAGACAGGCGCAAGCTGAGCGCAAGGTCCGCACGGTCGCCCTCCCTGGGTACAGAAACCCAAAACCTGTTCCAAACAATGCCCATTCCCCACTGCGGCTCATTCTAATGCCGAAGTGTCAATTACACAAGCAGTATGGCCCCTCGGGCGACCGGTTGGTGACCGAAAACCTATCCCAATGGCTGGCGTAGCCACCCATCGCCAGTGGCACACCACTGTGAGAAATGGGCATTAGCCGCCCAGGTACGGAACCTTGGTTTCCTGCATCTGGCGGTCTCCGATCCGCACGCGCGCCTCGCGCACCTCTCCCGTGCTCGGCAGGGAAAACTTGAGCGACTTTCGATACTTCGGGTCTTCGATCTATTTGGGCAGGTACGTCCGCACCTCCTGCATCCGCCGGTCGCCGACTCGCACGCGCACTTCGCCGGCGGCTCCCTTCCGCGTCAGGACGAACGTGAACGATTTACTCGCGTCCAAGCCGAGCGACTGGAAGTGCTGCGCCGCCGGCCAATCCGCCGGCGCGTTGCCTGCGGCCGGCACAAGTTCCACCACGCCGTCCTGAGCGCCGCCCGACCGACCGGTCACGGTCACTTCAATGCCGGCCGCCGTCGGCTTCTCCGTGACGAGGACCGTATCCCGGTTTTGCGATTCCAGCTTCTCAATGGCCTTCTTCAACGCCCCGGCATCACCTGTACCGCAGCGCAGAAAGATCGGCCGTTCGGCCGGAATGTCCAGGAGCGCGCCGCCCTTGTCGGATCCCACCTCCATTGCGTTGCCCATCATGTCGAAGGCCTTCAGGCGACCCGGCGCAATTGGCAGGATCAACAATGCCGGCACATTCATGTTCCAAACAACGCCCGTCGGTTCGGCTCCCTCGAAGAGGAAGGCGTACGCATTGTCGCTGGGCCGATACGATTGCCGGCACGTCGCGCCTTCGAGGAAGGACGCGCAGGCGTTCAACGCCGTCAAGCGCGGCCGCGGAACGTAATCTTCGTAGTAGATTGCATTGCCATACGTCGGGCTGGTTTGGGCCGAGAACCAAAAGTATTTTTCGATCCCCAGCGACCGCAACAAAACGAGGTTTCGCGTGTAGAGCGAAGCGATCTCCGCTTCGGGAAGGGCCGGCGTCGAGTAGCCGTCGCCGTCGCCCACGACGCCTTGCTCCGTGTGCCAGATCGGCTTGTTGCCGTACTCCGCCAGAATCGCCCGCACGCTTTTCGTTTGCTTGGGCAGATTGATTTCCGGCATCTCGATCTGGCTGTAGGAGTGCTCGCTCACCACGTCCATACGAGGCGCGACGCCCAGCTTCAGCGTTTTCTCGAGATAGTCCAACGGCACGCCGGCGAAGCCCACGATCTTGGTCTTGGGATCGTTCTGCCGAATGGCCGGCGTGGCGGCGTTGAGCATGTCGGCATACTGTTGCGACGTCAGAACGCCGTTGGGCGAGGTGCCCATCGTGGGTTCGTTCCAGATTTCGTAGGCCTTGATCTTGCCCGCAAAGTGCTGGGCCACTTTACCCGCCCACACGCCGAACTCGGGCATCTCGGCGGGCGACGGGCATTCCTGAATGGCCCTGGGCGTTGTCGGACCGGCCCACGACTTCTCGGAGAAGCCGTAGCCCGCGTTGTAATAGCGCAGCAGAATCGGCATGATGCACATCTTGGCGCCGGCAACCGTGTTGAACTGCCGATCGTACTCGGCGAAGTCGAACTTTCCTTTGGTTTGCTCGCACATGCCCCAACCCCACCAAGCGCGGATCCATTTCACGCCGCACTGGGAAAGCACCTCCATGCTGCGGGCCAAATGAGGAGTCGGCTCGCGCTCCATGTGAGTGTTCATGGCAAAAGCCGATTCTTCCGCATCACCCACGCCGCTAAGCGGCACGATGACGGCATATTTGTACTCGGCGCTTTGACGCCACCTTTGCCCCTCGGCGCTGAGTTCAAAGGTCAAGCGGAAGCTTCCTTTCCGGCCCGTGTCGATGTTGAAAGTCGTCGTCTTCAGACGCACCGCGGGCACGTCGAACGTGCCCGCCGCCACGGCGGGAAGCGGCTTGCCCTCGCAATCCACGGCGATCGCCTGCACCGAGACTTTGTGGGCGGCCGTGTCCGTATTGACGATATCCAGCGTCGTCGGCGTGGGCCGGCCCGCAAAATACAAGTGGCCTACGGGGATCGTCTCCGGGCCGACCGCGATCTTGTCTTTCAGCATGAGGCTGTCCGCCTTGTCGCCGGCCATCAAGCGCACGTCATCGACCCAGAGTTCGCCCGAATTGGGGAACGGCAAGGAAATGCACAACGACGGCGCGGCAAAGTCGGCGGGAAGCGTGAATGATTGCGTAACCTGCATCCACTTGGTGTCCACCATCGGATAGAGCGGGAACGGCTTTACGGCGGCAAAGCCGCCCCCGGCGCCGGCCGAGATGACTTCGATGCGCGGGGCGATCTTCGCGCTGGCGCAAGCGAGCGCTGAAGGTGTAGGTGGCGCCCGGCGTGGCCCCAATCGGTCGCGAGAGCAAGGACGCGGGCGCCGGACTGCCGGGGATGCTATGCAGGCAGCGGCGGCCGCTGGCCGGATTCTTTGTGTCGGTGCCCCAAACCAGCGTGGCATCGCCCTCACCCGACAGCCGCCAACCGATCAACCCCAATTCGAAATCGCCGTTGGGCACAAGGTTGCCGCCGCCGGCCGGTTCGCGAGCCGCCTGCGGAAGCGGCTCGAACGAGCGGGCCACGTTGGAAATCCGCAAGGCGGCGATCTTGCCGTCAACCTCGCTGCCCAGCGGGTTCCAATCGTTCAGCCCAAGACGGAGTTCCGCCTTGCCTTGCGTCACCAGCCCGGGTGTCTCCCCTTTGACTTTGAGCGTCGCATCGACGACGCCGTCGATATAGGTCGTGGCTGTGCGCGTGGCCGCATCGTAGGTGACTGCCAGATGGGTCCAGCGGCCGGTCGGCACGGGCCGCCGCCCCTGCAACGTTTGCCACTTGCCGTCAATGCCGACCAGCCCTTTCATCGTTCCGCCCAGGCGCATCATGTACACCGAGTTCTTGCAGACCAGGTCGCCCCCGGCCCGCAAGAGCTTCACCCAGACTTCGACGGTAAAACCCTTTTCGGGCCTTAGCGCCGGCTTGTCGGCAATGGCGACGTAGCCCGAATGCATGGCCAGGGCGAACCCTTCGCGCCCCGGAACCCAGGTGGCCCCCTTCAGAACGGCCGGCGGCATTCCTTTCACCTCGCACACAGAGTCAGGGCCCTGGCCTTCCTTGAAGAGCCACAGCCCAACGGTATGGGCATCGGCCGTCAACAAAGTTTGCACCGGCTCGGCGGCAGCTTGTGTCGTCCGCATCGCGGCAACAACGGCAACAAAGCACAAACAGAGCAACCCATAATGTGATATCCGCATGACCGTACTCCTTGGTTGGTGCGATGAACAAGTGACGACAAGGCGTCAAACGCCTGGGCCAGACAAAAAGTTCCCCCGAAACTTTCCGAGCGAACATCACGACCGCTCTGGTCCTCAGCCGAGCGAGGCAGCGTTTCGATTCAATACTCGTGCGTCTTGAGGATGCCCGGCTGCGGGATCGGATACTTGCCGTCGGGCCCGGCAAGCAGCGGGGCGGGCGAACACATCGTCAGTTTGTCGACTTCCGGCGCAAATTCGTGCTCATGATTGAGCATGTCGTCAAAGGTGACGATCTGCCCGGTGTGGGCTGCGAAACGGCCCATGCAGGTCACCAGGCTGGCCTCCGCCCCGCGCTGGATTTCGTTGTAGGGCTTGTCCTGGCGAATGGCGTCGATCAAATCGTCCCATTCGTTCTGGTAGGGATTCGGCTCCGGCTGGGGATAGGCCCAGACCATGTCGTCACTCTTCTTGATGTCTTGTCCCTCGAAAATCCGGCACTTGCCCGGCCGATGTGAATGATACGAGATGATCGCCGAGCCCTTGCTGCCGTGGGCGTAGCTGGCGGTCCGCTCGTTGCAGCCGTTGATCGACCGGCCGAAGAGGAACAGTTTGGTCGCGTCGGGGAACGTGTATTCGACGTTGTAGGTGTCGAAGTTCTGGTCGATGCAGTCGCCGCGGTAGTGGCGGCCGCCGGTGGCCTCGGCCGAAACCGGCCAGGCGCCCTTCATCCAGCAGCACTCGTCGATCTGATGGATGTAGAAGTCGCTGAAGGTGCCGCCGCTGGCCCACAAGAAGCCGTGGAACCGGCGGACCTGGAAGAGCAGGTCGCTAATGTCGTCTTTCTTGGGACCATAGTAGCCGACGACCGGGCCGTGCATGCGATACGCCCGCAAGGCGATCAGTTCGCCCACCTGACCGTCCTGGATACGTTGCAGCAGTGCCTGTCGCGCCTTGCAGTGGCGGACCATCAAGCCCACGCCCACCTTGAGGTTCTTTTGGGCGGCCTGCTCGCCCAGGGCCAACATCCGCCGCGTCGTCGGACCATCGACGGTGATCGGCTTCTCCATGAACACGTTGACGCCCTTCTCGATGGCGTAGGTGAAATGGACCCAACGGAAGCCCGGCGGGGTGGCAAAAATGGCTACGTCACCCGCCTTGAGGCAGTCAATCGCCTTCTTGTACGCGTCGAAACCGACGAACTGCCGCTCCTTGGGCACGTCGACCTTGGCGGCGAAATCCTCCTTCAACTCCTTCTTGATGCTGGCGTAGCTGCTGTCGAGCTTGGCATCGAACATGTCGGCCATCGCCACGAGTTTGATCGGGCCGTTTTTGACCGACAGGGCTTGGACCGTTGCGCCATTGCCGCGCAACCCGCAGCCCACGAGCGCCACCTGGATGGTGTTGTTCTCGGCGGCATGGACGTTCGCAGTGGCAGCTCCGGCCAAGGCCGAGACCGCGGCGAGCCGACCCGTGGTTTTGAGGAAATCACGACGTGTAGTGGCCCGCTGTTCGCGCGTCATTGTTTCGCTCCGGCAAAGAGGAAGGTAGGATTCGAACTTCGGAGGGCACGTCTCAAGGTCCGCTGTCTCGGAACTTGAGCCCGCGGTGTGTGGATTGCGGCCGGCGTCGCGCGGCACGGACAACCGACCGCCGCGGCGCCGGGCCGGTGAACATCATTCTACCGCCCCATTTTGCCGCCAGCAAGCTGCCGGCCGCGAATTTCTCGCATGCCCCGCCGCGATCCTATTTCTTCATCAAATCGAGCACCACGGCCGTCATGACCTTGACGCCCGTGCGGATCGTCGGTTCGGGCAACGGGGCAAAGAGGCTGGAATGGAGCGAGGGCAAGGCAGTGCCAGTTTGCTTGCTGCTGGCCACTTTGGCCGGATCGACCGCCCCGAGCGACAACATGCAGATGGGAATTTGCCGGCCCTCCAGGCCGAAGCAGCAAAAGTCCTCGCTGCCCATCGTGGGAGGTATCTTCACCACGTTGTCGGCCCCGATCGTCTTCTCGATGACACCGACGGCGCGCTTCGCCAGCGCGGGATCGTTGTAGGTGGCCGGCGTATACTCGACGACTTTCACCATCTGAGCCCGCTCGTCAGGGATTCCCGCCGCCAAAGCGATGTGCCTGGCCATCCGTTCGATCGATGCCAGAATCTGCTGCCGCACTTCCTCCTTGTAGGTTCGGACGGTCAGTTGTAGTTGGACTTCGTCGGGAATGATGTTGAACCGGGTGCCGCCGTGAATCGAGCCCACGGTAACGACCGCCGGATCCAGCGGCGAGTTCTCGCGGCTGACGATGGTTTGCAGGGCCAGAACGAACTCCGCCGCGACGACCACCGGGTCCTTCGTCTTCTCCGGCGCCGCCCCATGCCCGCCCATGCCGCGAATGGTCACCTCCAGCGAGGTGGCGCTGGCCATCGCATATTCGGGGCAGTACCCCATTTTTCCCGCCTCCAAGGTGGCCGAATCGTGCTGCGCCAGAACGTAGTTTGGCCTGGGAAACCTCGTGTACAGCCCGTCGGCGACCATCGCCTTCGCGCCGTTGACGGTCTCCTCGGCGGGCTGAGCGATCAGCATGGCCGTTCCGCGCCACTGGTCCTTTAACTGCACGAGCAACCTGGCCAGGCCCAGCAGACAGGTGATGTGAATGTCGTGCCCGCAGGCGTGCATCACCGCGACCTCTTTGCCGGCGTCGTTGACTTGCCGGGCGGTACTGGCGTAGGGCAAGCCCGTTTTCTCCTCGACCGGCAGCGCGTCGAGCTCCGTGCGCACCAGCACGGTGGGGCCGGCGCCGTTTTTCAGTAGCGCGACGATCCCGTAGGCGGTCCATTGCGGATTTTCGTACTTGCCCACCTGCTCGGTCACGTCGTAGCCTAATGCCTTGAGTTCCTTGGCCACAAACGCCGCGGTTTTCGCCTCGTGGTGTGATAACTCGGGGTTGGTGTGCAGCATCTTGTACGTTTCCACCAACGAGGGCAGCGCCCGCCCGACGAGCTCATCGAGCGGTTGCTGAGCGCCGGCGATGGCTGCCCATAGAATTCCGCATAACGCTGCGACAGGGAACAAGCAACCGCCTCGCATTGCCGCACCTCGCTTCATTCGATATTTTGCCAACCGTGATGCCGGAGACGCCTCCAGCCGACTGGCTTCTATTGTCGTGGTTTGGCGACTTCGATGCAAGAAGGCCGCTTCTGGCCGCTAAGGTCGCGTGGAAGCCGCGGGAGGCTGGGCGGAAACGGGAGGAGCGGACTGCCGCATCTCGCGGAAAGGGCTTCCCGCTTCGTAAAGGCGCATCTTGGCCCGGATCGATTCCGCGAAGGGCTGCTTGTTCTGCACGGTGGCCAGATCCAGGGCCTTGCGCCGTTTGCACAGCCTCCGGAAATCGCCCCGCCTCGGCATAGGCGGCGGCCAAGGTGCCCAGAACGATCGGTTCACGCCCGTCGGAGAGTTGCACCGCCCGCTGGGCAAGTTCGACGGCCTCAGGGCCGTTGCGGATCGAGGCGTTCGGGTTGGTCGCCAGCATCCAGGCCGTATCGTTGAGCAAGGTGATGTCATCGGGCCGCGAGCGGAGCAATTCACGCCGCCCGGCCAGCGCCTTGCGGATTTCTTCCCACCGCGACTGGACGATTTCGAGGTTGCGTCGGGCGCCGGCATAGTCGGGTTTTGCTTCCAGGGCTTTCCGGTAATGGACCATGGCCTCGTCGATCTCGCCGCGATTGGCCAGGGCATTCGCCAGGTTGTTGTGGGCTTCCGCGTACTTGGGCTCGACGGCCAGCGCCTGCCGATAATGGCCCAGGGCCTCGTCGATCTCTCCGCGACCCGCCAGCGCCAGCCCGAGATTGTTGTGAACCGCCGCCGCGTCGGGCTTGCTCTCCAACGCCTTCCGGTAATTGGCAATGGCTTCCTCGACGCGTCCGCGGCCGGCCAAGGCCAAACCGAGGTTGCTATAGGCTTCCGCGTAGTCGGGGTTGACTTCCACGGCTTTCCGGTAGGACGCGATGGCTTCCTCGGTCCGTCCGCAGCCGGCCAGCGCGTTGCCGAGGTTGTCGAGCGCCTCGGCGTAGTCGGGCCGAATCTTCACCGCCTTCTCGTATTGGGTAATGGCTTCGTTGAGCCGTCCACACTGCACTAGAGCCAAGCCGAATTCGTTGAGCGTCTCCGCGTGGTTGGGATTGATTTCCAGTGCCTTTTGGTACTCGACAATGGCTTCGTCGAGCCGCCCGTACTTGGTCAAAGCCTTGCCGAGGTTGTAATGGCCCAACTCAAAATCGGGCTTGATCGCCAGGACCGCCTGGAAATGGGCGATTGCTTCGTCGAGCCGCCCGTTCTCGGCCAGAGCTGCGCCGAGGTTGCCGTGGGCCTGCATGTCGTTGGGATTGATTTCCAGCGCCTTCTGGTACTGGGCGATGGCCTCGTCGGACTGGCCGCGCCGCGCGAGAATCAAGCCAAGATTGTTGCGGGCATCCGTAAAGTCGGGCCTGATCTCCAGCGCCTTTCGGTACTGGGCGATGGCCTCGTCGAACTGGCCGCGCCGCGCGAGAATCAAGCCAAGACTGTAATGGGCCTCCGTAAAGTCGGGCCTGATTTCCAGCGCCTTTCGGTAATGGGCGATGGCCTCGTCGAGCCGGCCGGAGTCATCGAGATCGATGTCCACGTTCGGGTAGATAAAGATGCTGTACCCGATCTTGGCAACCGGTTCTCGATTCCGCAGCGCCGCAAACATGTCTATGTCCGGGAGATACACCCCCTGGAGATCTGTCGCGCTGATCGCAACATAGTCAGCAGCGGTGGTTTCTGTAGCTTCCGTTTGAGCGCGCGGCGGTTCCTTCAGCGCGTAACCCGACAGCAGCTCGTACGCGACGCCATACCGCTGAGGACTGTCTAAACCGAAATAGCTCAGACGCACCTTTGGGATGTGATGCTCGCGCATGTACCGACCAAGTCCCTTCAGGTCTTGGCCCCAGTCAAGATCGGAATCCACGAGATACTTGTAGCCGTTGTCCGGCCCGCCCACCAGTTCGTTGAAGTAGACGAGGTAGTGGGGATGGATGTAAACGGATGCGCCGAGGTACCATAGCGCCAGCCCGCCGCAGAGGATGGCCATGATTTTTCTCGACAAGAGGTATGCAATTCCGCCGGCAATGAACACGAAAAGGAACGGATACATCGGAAGGATATACCGCAAGCCGAGGCATTGCGCGTGGACGGCAAAAAGGGCAAAGATCGTAAAAGCCGGCGCCAGGAGAAATGTCTCGGAAATCCACTGTCCCCGGACGGCCTTCTTGACAAAGACCACCATCGCCAGCACCAGACCGATCATCGCGGCGATCGGCGTCTTCAACAGGAATGAAATCGTGTAAAAATAGCAACCCCATCGGCACGGCAAGCACTCGCCGCACAGAAAGACCCACTGCGGCCGGCTGGCATATTCCCGCTGAAACTGAAGACCGGCGAAATACGGCTCGAGGTTCCCCCGGTAGCCCAGCAGGAACACCGCGAGCCCAACGGCGACGAAGATGAGGCAGCCGCGCCAGGGCAGCGATTTGGTCTGGAAAAACCAGAGCAGGGCCAGTACGACGCAAAGCGGCACAAGCAGCACCGCGGTGTACTTTGACAGCAGCGCAAGGCCCAGGGCGATGCCCGCAACAATGGCGACGGATAACCGATCTTCTCGAAGCATCCGCCAAAAATAATAAACGGTGGCAAAGAAGAATGTCGTCAGCGCGATATCCGGCGTGATGAGCCGGGCATGGGCGAGAATATTGGGACAGAAACTGTAGAGGACCACGGCGATGATGGCGCCCGAATTGCCGTACAGCGCAAAGCTCCAAGAGAAAACATACCAGCCCAGAAGCAGGGCCACCAGCACCATCATCAGCCGCGCGAGCGTCAGCAGCCGGTCTCCGTCGTTTGCCGGACTGGAAAGGATCGCCCGCCCCCGCTCGATATCGAATATCGTGCGATAGTGCGGCTTGCGCTGCCACTCCGGATTCTGCTTCCACAGGGTGTCATCCGTTGAAACAAACAACAGCGGAATGCTGTGGAGATAATAGGACAACGGCGGATGCAGGATCGAACTGGGCACATCCCATCGACCGGTTTGCAGCAGGTATTTTCCCAGGCCGAAGTAGTGTGTCTCGTCAAAGGTTGACGATTCCTGCACCATGCTCGTCGTGGCCCTGACGGCGAAGACGATCAGGCAAAGCAGGAATACGATCCAGGCGCCGGGTCTTATGGAACGACGAGGTGGCGCAGGAGCACCGGCTTTATCAGCCGCGACCGGAGTCTCTTGACTGTCGGATTCTGATTCCGTCGCCAAATCAGGCTCCCTTCGATGCGATACCGCTGAAGCCTACCCGGAATTTCTGCCGTGATCGGGCTTGAGTTACCAACAGCGGATCGACCACCACTGAGGGGCGTGCCGTCCTCCGCGAAGCTGACCTGGCATCGAGCGTCAACTTCCATCGGTGGCGACGCTTCATGGGCCTGAAAACAGTATAGCCCACTCCCTTTCTCGTGACTAGAAAGTCACTCGTCCTCAAGGCCGGGCTGAACTGGGCGGCGATGTTGGTTGCATCTCGCGAAAGGGAGTGCCCGCTTCGTAAAGCGGAATCTTGGCCTTGATGGATTCTGCCAGCGGCTGCTTGCCCTGTTCGGTGGCCAGTTGCAAGGCTTTTGCGCCGTTTCCACCGCCTCGGGAAAGCGGCCCGCCTCAGCATAGGCAGCGGCCAAGGTACCCAGGATTACCGATTCTCGTGCGTCAGAAAGCCGGGCCGCCCGCTGGGCAAGTTCGACGGCCTCAGGGCCATTGCGGATCGAGGCGTTCGGGTTGGTGGCCAGCATCCAGGCCGTATCGTTCAGCAAGGCGACGTCATCGGGCCGCGCGCGCAGCGATTCACGCCGCCCGGCCAGGGCCTTCAGGATTTCCTCCCGCCGGCTCTGGGCGATGCCAAGGTTGTTGTGGGCATCTGTGTAATCGGGCTTGAGTTCGAGGGCCCTTTGGAAATGGGACGTAGCCTCGTCGAACCGTCCGCACTCCATCAACGCCAGGCCGAGATTGTTGTGCGTCTTCGCGGAATCGGGCTTGAGTTGTAGCGACTTCTCATATTGGGCAATGGCTTCGTCGAACCGTCTGATGCGGGCCAACAGCGTGCCGAAGTTGTTGTGGGCCGGCACCAGGTTCGGCTCGATTTGCAGGGCCTTCTCGTACTGGGTGATCGCCTCGTCGATCCGTTGACAATTGACCAGGGCATTGCCGAGGTTGTAGTGGGATTTGGCCTCGTTAGGATTGATTTCCACCGCCTTCCTGTATTCGGCGATGGCGTCTTCCATGCGCCCGGCACCAGCCAGCGCCATGCCGAAGTTGCTGTAGGTATCTGCGTCGTTGGGTGCGATAGCCAGGGCCTTCCGGCAAGAGGCGATGGCCTCGTCGAACTGTCCCCGGCCAGCCAGCGCCGCGCCGAGGTTGTTGTAGGCCGCCGCGAAAACGGGCTTGATTTCCAACGCTTTCCGGTAATTGACAATGGCTTCGTCGAGCCGTCCGCACTCGCTCAGCGCCAAGCCGAGGTTGTAGTAGGCCTCCGGGTAATCAGGCTTGATCTTCAGGGCCGTCCGGTATTGGGTGATCGCCTCGTCGAACCGTCGACAGTCGCCCAGGATTTTGCCGAGGTTGTAATGGGCCCGTTCGTTGCCCGGCGCCTTGGCCACCGTGTCTTCCCAGATGGAAAGCTCGCTCCGGTAGTCCACGTTGCGCTGAAAAGTGAGGATTCCGAGTGCCACGCCTGCCAGCAGTGTTAGCGCACCACCCATGACCTGCGATGCCAACAGGGAAATCTTCCCGCGACGGACAAGCCACCGGCCCGCGAGAAATCCGCCCACCACCAGGCCGCATATCACCGCCGCCAGCGGCAGATACATGCGATGCTCTGCGATGGTCTGCGTCGCCACGGGAACCACGGTGGAACTCGGGGCCAAGATCGCAAAGAACCACGCCCCCAGAAAACCGACCTTCGGCCACCGCCAAACCGCCACGACCGTCGCCACCACGAGCACTCCGACCAGGATCGCGTAAGGTGCGATCTCCATAACGCCTTGGGCCGTGCCCTGGCCGTAGTCGAACAGCAGCGGGTATGGCCACACGCACAGCTTCAGATAGTGAACGATCGCCCCGAACTGGGTGCCAAGATATGCCCAGCAACTCATTCTGACGCCAAAGCCGGCTGATCCTCCACGGTTGCCCGTCGAGATCACCAACCATCCCAGCAGTAACCAGGTAGCGGCGAGGCACAAATACAAGCCGTACCGTCGGCGCCAGGCCTCGCGGAACGAGCCGGCACAAAACGTCCGGTCGTACAGCAGCACGATCAGCGGGGCAGAGACCATCACCTCCTTCGTGGCCATGCCCAGAAGACACATCGACACCGAGCCGGCATACCATGCGACGGACGGAAGGATGGAGGATGAAGGATTGCGGAATGATGAATGATGAATGATGAATGATGAATGATGAATATCCGGCCCTGATCCCTGACCCCTGACCCCTGACCCCTCTACTCTGCGCCGCGGATGAAACAATACAGCGTGAGGAGATAGAACAGGGCTACCAGCGACTCGGCGCGCTGGACAGTATATGTCACCGACTCGGTTTGCAGCGGATGGACCGCCCAGAGCAAGGCAATCACGGAGGCCAACGGCAGGGCCGCCGCGCCCCAGCGGTCGCGCATCACCGGCAGCAGAAATGTCTGGCGGAGGACGCCGAACAGCAGCAGCGCTGCGAGAATGTGGATGGCCAGGTTCGCCGCATGGTAACTCCAGACCTTGTCGCCGCTGATGGCGAAATTGATTGCAAGAGAGAGGTTCAGCAGTGGCCGGCCGGTGACGGTCTCGCCGTGCCTCGGTGGGCAGAGTGTCGGCCAGATGGGCCAAAGGTGGCGGATCGTGGGGTTCTCCACGATCGCGGCGGGGTCGTCGAAGACAAAGGAGCCAGCGAAGCTGCTGCTGAAGGCCGCTGCCGTGGCCAGCACGATCAGTCCCGCCGCCAGCATGACTAACCACCCGGAGGGGTGCGCTTGTAGCCATGCCACGAGGTGGCGCCGACTGGCCGCTGCGGCCAGGTGTGCCCTTCTCCGGCGATGCTGCGGAGGCACCTGGCGTCAACCTGGATGCGCGACGATTCATGGGCATGAAAACAGTATAACCCGCCTCTTTCTCGCGACCAAAAGGTCTCTCGCCGTCAAGGTCGGGCTGAATGGGGCGATGCTGGTCGCATCTCGCGAAAGGGAGTTCCCGCCTCGTACAGCGGAAGCTTGGCCCTCAGGGATTCTGTCAAGGACTGGTTGTTCTGTTGGGTGGCTAAGTCGAGGGCCTTGGCGCCGTTTGCACAGCCTCCGCAAATCGCCCTGCCTCGGCATAGGCGGCGGCCAAGGTGCCGAAAACTGCCGGCTCGCGTCCCTCGGAAAGTTGGACTGCCCGCTGAGCCAGTTCGACGGCCTCCGCTCCGTCGCGGATCGAGGCGTTGGGATTCGTTGCCAGCATCCAGGCGGTTTCGTTCAGCAAAACGATGTCGTCGGGCTGCAAGCGGAGCAATTCACGCTGGTGGCCCAGTGTCTTTAGCAGTTCTTCCCGCTGGGACTTGACAACGCCCAGGTTGCGGGCCCGCGCGTGGTCGGGCTTGATTTCCAACGCCCTCTGAAAATGGGCGCTCGCCTCGTCGAGTTGTCCCTGGTTGTAGAGTACAATGCCGAAGTTGTAGTGGAAGTCGGCATTGTCCGGTTCGATTTCGACTGCTTTTCCGAAATGGAGGATGGCCTCATCGTACCGCCCGATTCCCTTCAGAGCCGCGCCAAGGTTATTCTGGACCTCTGCCCAGTGGGGCTTGATTTCCAACGCCTTCCGGTACTCGGTGATCGCCTCGTCGGGCCGGCCGAGCCGGGCAAGAATCGAGCCAAGGTTGTTGTGGGCCTCCGCGTAGTCAGGCCTGATTTCCAACGCCTTCCGGTACTCGGTGATCGCCTCGTCGAGCCGCCCGAGCCGTGGAAAAATCAAGCCAAGGTTGTAGTGGGCCTCCGCGTAGTCAGGCCTGATTTCCAACGCCTTTTGGTATCGGGCGATGGCCTTGTCGAGCCGGCCGGAGTCATCCAGATCGATGTCCACGTTCGGGTAGATAAAGATGCTGTACCCGATCTTGGCAACCGGTTCTCGATTCCGCATCGCCGCATACATGTCTTTGTCTGGGAGATACAGGCCCTGGAGACTTGTCGCGCTGACCGCAGCATAGTCCGGAACGGTGGTTTCTGGAGCTTCCTTCTGATCGCGCGGCGGCTCTTCCACCGTGCAACCCGGCAGCGGCTCGTACGCGATGCCATAACGCTGAGGACTGTCTGAACCGAAATAGCTCAGGCGGATTTTTGGGATGTGATGCTCGCGCATGTAGCGACCAAGGCCCTTCAGGTCTTGGCCCCAGTCAAGATTGGACTCCACGAAGTACTTGTAGCCGTTGTCCGGCCCGCCCACGAGTTCGTTGAAGTAGGCGAGGTAGTGGGGATGGATGTAAACGGATGCGCCGAGATACCATAGCGCCAGCCCGCTACAGAGGATGGCCATCATCTTTCTCGGCAAGAGGTATGCAATTCCGCCGGCAATGAACACGAAAAGGAACGGATACATCGGAAGGAGATACCGCAAGCCGAGGCAGTAGGCGTGGACGCCGAAAAGGGCGAAGATCGCGAAAGCCGGCGCCAGGAGAAATGTTTCGGAAATCCACTCTCCCCGGACGGCCTTCTTGACAAAGACCCAAATCGCCAGCACCAGACCGATCATCGCGGCCAACGGCGTCTTCAGCAGCAGTGACATGGTGAAGAAATAGCAACCCCATCGGCACGGCAGGCACTCGCCGCAAAGAAAGGACCACTGCGGCTGGCTGGCCACTTCCTGCTGACACTGAAGACCGGTGAAATACGGCTCAAGGTTCCCCCGGTAGCCCAGCAGCAACACCGCGAGCCCGACGGCGCCGAAGATCAGGCAGCCGCGCCAGGGCAGCGATTTGGTCCGGAAAAACCAGAGCAGGGCCAGTACGACGCAAAGAGGCACAAGCAGCACCGCGGTGTACTTTGACAGCAGCGCAAGCCCCAAGGCAATGCCCGCAACGATGGCGATCGACGACCGATTTTCTCGGAGCATCCTCCAAAAATAGTAAACCGTGGCAAAGAAGAACGTCGTCAGTGCGATATCCGGCGTGATGAGCCGGGCATGGGCGAGTATATTGGGACAGAAACTGTAGAGGACCACGGCAATGATGGCGCCCGAATTGCCGTACATGCGCAAAGCTCCAAGAGAAAACATACCAGCCCAGAAGCAGGGCCACCAGCACCATCATCAGCCGCGAGAGCGTCAGCAGCCGGTCTCCGTCGTTTGCAGGACTGGAAAGGAGGGCACGCCCCCGTTCGACATCCATTATCGCGCGATAGTGCGGGTCGCGCTGCTGCGCCGGATCGGGCTTCCACAGGGCGTCATCCGTTGAAACAAACAACAGCGGAATGCTGTGGAGATAGTAGGACAACGGCGGATGGAAGATCGAGCCCGGCACATCCCATCGACCGGTTTGCAGCAGGTATTTTCCCAGGCCGAAGTAGTGTGTCTCGTCGCAGGTTGACGATTCCTGCACCATGCTCGTCGTGGCCCTGACGGCGAAGACGATAAGGCACAACAGGAGGACAATCCAGGCGCCGGGTCTTATGGAACGACGAGGTGGCGCAGGAACGCCGGTTCTATCAGCCGCGACCGGAGTCTCTTGACTGTCGGATTCTGATTCCTTAGCCAAATCAGGTTCCCTTCGATGCGATATCGCTGAAACCTACCCGGCGTTTCTGCCATGATCGGGCTTGAGTTACCAACAGCGGATTGACTACTACTGAGGGGTGTGCCGTCCTCCGCGAAGCTGACCTGGCATCGAGCGTCCACTTCCATCGGTGGCGACGCTTCATGGGCCTGAAAACAGTATAGCCCACTCCCCTTCTCGTGACCAGAAAGTCACTCGTCATCAAGGCCGGGCTGAATGGGGCGATGCTGGTCGCATCTCGCGAAAGGGAGTTCCCGCCTCGTAGAGCGGAAGCTTGGCCCTCAGGGATTCTGTCAAGGACTGGTTGTTCTGTTGGGTGGCTAAGTCGAGGGCCTTGGCGCCGTTTGCACAGCCTCCGCAAATCGCCCTGCCTCGGCATAGGCAGCGGCCAAGGTGCCGAAAACTGCCGGCTCGCGCCCCTCGGAAAGTTGGACTGCCCGCTGAGCCAGTTCGACGGCCTCCGCTCCGCCGCGGATCGAGGCGTTGGGATTCGTTGCCAGCATCCAGGCGGTTTCGTTCAGCAAAACGATGTCGTCGGGCTGCAAGCGGAGCAATTCACGCTGGTGGCCCAGTGTCTTTAGCAGTTCTTCCCGCTGGGACTTGACAACTCGCAGGTTGTTGCGGGCCCGCGCGTGGTCGGGCTTGATTTCCAACGCCTTCTGAAAATGGGCGCTCGCCTCGTCGAGTTGTCCCTGGTCGTAGAGAACAATGCCGAAGTTGTAGTGGAAGTCGGCATTGTCCGGTTCGAGTTCGACTGTTTTTCGTAAATGGAGGATGGCCTCATCGTACCGCCCGATTCTCTTCAGAGCCGCGCCAAGGTTATTCTGGACCTCTGCCCAGTGGGGATTGATTTCCAACGCCTTCCGGTACTCGGTGATCGCCTCGTCGGACCGGCCGAGCCGGGCAAGAATCGAGCCGAGGTTGTTGTGGGCCTCCGCATAGTCGGGCTTGATTTCCAACGCATTGCGGTACTCGGTGATCGCCTCGTCGAGCCGGTCGAGCCGTGCAAAAATCAAGCCAAGATCGTAGTGGGCCTCCGCAAAGTCGGGCCTGATTTCCAGCGCCTTCCGGTAACGGGCGATGGCCTTGTCGAGCCGGCCGGAGTCATCCAGATCGATGTCCACGTTCGGGTAGATAAAGAAGCTGTACCCGATCTTGGCAACCGGTTCTCGATTCCGCAGCGCCGCAAACATGTCTTTGTCCCGGAGATAAACCCCCTGGAGATCTGTCGCGCTGACCGCAACATAGTCAGCAGCGGTGGCGTCTGTAGCTTTTTCTTGATCGCGCAGCGGCTCGTACGCGATGCCATACCGCTGAGGACTGTCCGTGCCGGAGTAGCTCAGGAGGACCTTCGGGATGTGATGCTCGCGCATGTACCGACCAAGTCCCTTCAGGTCTTGGCCCCAGTCAAGATTGGAATCCACGAAGTACTTGTAGCCGTTGTCCGGCCCGCCCACCAGTTCGTTGAAGTAGGCGAGGTAGTGGGGATGGATGTAAACGGATGCGCCGAGATACCATATCGCCAGCCCGCCGCAGAGGACGGTCATGGTCTTTCTCGACAAGAGGCATGCAATTCCGCCGGCAGTGAACACGAAAAGGAACGGATACATCGGAAGGACATACCGCAAGCCGAGGCATTGGGCGTGGACGGCAAAAAGGGCGAAGATCGCCAAAGCCGGCGCCAGGAGAAATGCTTCGGAAATCCATTGTCCCCGGACGGCCTTCTTGACAAAGACCCAAATCGCCAGCACCAGACCGATCATCGCGGCGATCGGCGTCTTTAGCAGCAGTGACATGGTGTAGAAATAGCAACCCCATCGGCACGGCAAGCACTCGCCGCAGAGAAAGACCCATCGCGGCCGGCTGGCATATTCCCGCTGATACTGAAGACCGGCGAAATACGGCTCGAGGTTCCCCCGGTAGCCCAGCAGCAACACCGCGAGCCCGACGGCGACGAAGATGAGACAGCCGCGCCAGGGCAGCGATTTGGTCCGGAAAAGCCAGAACAGGGCCAGTACGACGCAAAGCGGCACAAGCAGCACCGCGGTATACTTTGACAGCAGCGCAAGGCCCAGGGCAATGCCCCCAACGACGGCGACGGACAACCGATTTTCTCGAAGCATCCTCCAAAAATAGTAAACCGTGGCAAAGAAAAATGTCGTCAGCACGATATCCGGCGTGATGAGCCGGGCATGGGCGAGAATATTGGGACAGAAACTGTAGAGGACCACGGCAATGATGGCGCCCGAATTGCCGTACAGCGCAAAACTCCAAGAGAAAACATACCAGCCCAGAAGCAGGGCCACGAGCACCATCATCAGCCGCGAGAGCGTCAGCAACCGGTCTCCGTCGTTGGCCGGACTGGAAAGGAGGGCCTGCCCCCGCCGGAGATCGAAGGTCGCGCGATAGTGCGGGTCGCACTGCCACGTCGGATCCTGCTCCCACAGGGCGTCATCCGTTGAAACAAACAACAGCGGAATGCTGTGGAGGTAATAGGACAACGGCGGATGGAGGATCGAGCCCGGCACGTCCCATCGACCGGTTTGCAGCAGGTATTTTCCCAGGCCGAAGTAGTGTGTTTCGTCCCAGGTCGTCGATTCCTGCACCATGCTCGTCGTGGCCCTGACGGCGAAGACGATAAGGCACAACAGGAGGACAATCCAGGCGCCGGGTCTTATGGAACGACGAGGTGGCACAGGAGCACCGGTTTTATCAGCCGCGACCGGAGTCTCTTGACTGTCGGATTCTGATTCCTTCGCCAAATCAGGCTCCCTTCGATCCGATACCGCTGAAGCCTACCCGGCATTTCTACCATGATCGGGCTTGAGTTACCAACAGCGGATCGACCACCACTGAGGGGCGTGCCGTCCTCCGCGAAGCTGACATGGCATCGAGCGTCAACTTCCATCGGTGGCGACGCTTCATGGGCCTGAAAACAGTATAGCCCACTCCCCTTCTCGTGACCAGAAAGTCACTCGTCGTCAAGGCCGGGCTGAACCGGGCGGCGATGTTGGTTGCATCTCGCGAAAGGGAGTGCCCGCTTCGTACAGCGGAATCTTGGCCTTGATGGATTCTGCCAGCGGCTGCTTGTCTTGTTGGGTGGCCAGATCCAGGGCCTTGCGCGCCGTTTGCACAGCCTCCGGAAATCGCCCCGCCTCGGCATAGGCGGCGGCCAACGTGCCCAGAACGGCCGGCTCGCGATGGCCGGAAAGTTCGACTGCTCGTTCGGCCAGTTGGACCGCTTCCGGCCCGTTGCGAATCGAAGCGTTCGGGTTGGTGGCCAACACCCAAGCCATGTCGTTCAGCAACGGGAGGTCATCCGGATGCGAGCGGAGCAATTCACGCCGCCCGGCCAGTGCCTTCAGGATTTGTTCCTGCTGGCTCCGGGCGATGCCAAGGTTGGTGCGGGCATCGGCGTCGTCGGGCCTGATTTCCAGGACCTTCTCGTACTCGGTGATGGCCTCGTCGAACCGTCCGCACCCCGCCAAAGCGATACCCAGGTTGTAGTGGGCCTCGGCAAAGTCGGGCTTGATTTGCAGCGCCTTTCGGTAATGGACGATCGCCTCGTCGGCCCGGCCACACGCCACCAGAGTTACGCCGAGGTTGTTGTGGGCTTCCGCGTAGTCCGGCTTGATCTCTACGGCCTTTTCATACTGGGTGATGGCCTCGTCGAGCCGTCGAGATCTCGCCAGCACATTGCCAAGGTTGTTGTAGGCATCCGCGAAGTCGGGCTTGATTTCCAGGGCTTTCTGGTAATGGGTGATCGCCTCGTCGAACTGGCCGCGCCGCGCGAGAATCAAGCCAAGATCGTTGTGGGCCTCCCAAAAGTCGGGCCTGATCTCCAGCGCCTTCCGGTAACGGGCGATGGCCTCGTCGATCCGGCCGGCGCCGTCGAAAACGGTCCCGGGGTCCTTATAGACGAAGATGCTGTATCCGATCTTGGCAACCGGTTCTCGATTTCGCAGCGCCGCAAACATGTCCATGTCCGGGAGAGACGCCCCCTGGAGATGTGTCGCGCTTACGGCAACATAGTCAGCAGCGGTGGCGTCTGTAGCTTTTTCCTGATCGCGCGGCGGCTCTTTCAGCATACGACCCGACAGCGGCTCGTACGCGATGCCATACCGCTGAGGACTGTCCGAACCGAAATAGCTCAGGCGGACTTTCGGGATGTGATGCTCGCGCATGTACCGACCAAGTCCCTTCAGGTCTTGGCCCCAGTCAAGATTGGAATCCACGAAGTACTTGTAGCCGTTGTCCGGCCCGCCCACCAGTTCGTTGAAGTAGGCGAGGTAGTGGGGATGGATGTAAACGGATGCGCCGAGATACCATAGCGCCAGCCCGCCGCAGAGGACGGCCATGGTCTTTCTCGACAAGAGGCATGCAATTCCGCCGGCAGTGAACACGAAAAGGAACGGATACATGGGAAGGATATACCGCAAGCCGAGGCATTGGGCGTGGACGGCAAAAAGGGCGAAGATCGCCAAAGCCGGCGCCAGGAGAAATGCTTCGGAAATCCACTGTCCCCGGACAGCCTTCTTGACAAAGACCCAAATCGCCAGCACCAGACCGATCATCGCGGCGATCGGCGTCTTTAGCAGCAGTGACATGGTGTAGAAATAGCAACCCCATCGGCACGGCAAGCACTCGCCGCAAAGAAAGACCCACTGCGGCCGGCTGGCATATTCCCGCTGATACTGAAGACCGGCGAAATACGGCTCAAGGTTCCCCCGGTAGCCCAGCAGCAACACCGCGAATCCGACGGCGCCGAAGATGAGACAGCCGCGCCAGGGCAGCGATTTGGTCTGGAAAAACCAGAACAGGGCCAGTACGACGCAAAGCGGCACAAGCAGCACCGCGGTATACTTTGACAGCAGCGCAAGGCCCAGGGCAATGCCCCCAACGACGGCGACGGACAACCGATTTTCTCGAAGCACCCTCCAAAAATAGTAAACCGTGGCAAAGAAGAATGTCGTCAGCGCGATATCCGGCGTGATGAGCCGGGCATGGGCGAGAATATTGGGACAGAAACTGTAGAGGACCACGGCAATGATGGCGCCCGAATTGCCGTACAGCGCAAAACTCCAAGAGAAAACATACCAGCCCAGAAGCAGGGCCACGAGCACCATCATCAGCCGCGAGAGCGTCAGCAACCGGTCTCCGTCGTTGGCCGGACTGGAAAGGAGGGCCTGCCCCCGTTCGATTTGGGCTAGCCGCGATAGTCCGGCTCGCGCTGTCGCGCCGGATCCTGCTCCCACAGGGCGTCATTCGTTGAAACGAACAACAGCGGAATGCTGTGGAGGTAATAAGACAGCGGCGGATGGAGGATCGAGCCCGGCACGTCCCATCGACCGGTTTGCAGCAGGTATTTTCCCAGGCCGAAGTAGTGTGTTTCGTCCCAGGTCGTCGATTCCTGCACCATGCTCGTCGTGGCCCTGACGGCGAAGACGATAAGGCACAACAGGAGGACAATCCAGGCGCCGGGTCTTATGGAACGACGAGGTGGCACAGGAGCACCGGTTTTATCAGCCGCGACCGGCGTCTCTTGACTGTCGGATTCTGATTCCTTCGCCAAATCAGGTTCCCTTCAATGCGATATCGCTGAGGCCTGCCCGGCATTTCTGCCATGATCGGGCTTGACTAACCAACAGCGGATTGACCGCTACTAAGGTGTGCCGTCCTCCGCGAAGCCGCCCCGGCATCGGGCATCCACTTCCATCGGTGCCGACGCTTCATGGGCCTGAAAACAGTATAGCCCACTCCCCTTCTCGTGACCAGAAAGTCACTCGTCGTCAAGGCCGGGCTGAACTGGGCGGCGATGTTGGTTGCATCTCGCGAAAGGGAGTGCCCGCTTCGTACAGCGGAATCTTGGCCTTGATGGATTCTGCCAGCGGCTGCTTGTCTTGTTGGGTGGCCAGATCCAGGGCCTTGCGCGCCGTTTGCACGGCCTCCGGAAATCGCCCCGCCTCGGCATAGGCGGCGGCCAACGTGCCCAGAACGGCCGGCTCGCGATGGCCGGAAAGTTCGACTGCTCGTTCGGCCAGTTGGACCGCTTCCGGCCCGTTGCGAATCGAAGCGTTCGGGTTGGTGGCCAACACCCAAGCCATGTCGTTCAGCAACGGGAGGTCATCCGGATGCGAGCGGAGCAATTCACGCCGCCCGGCCAGTGCCTTCAGGATTTGTTCCTGCTGGCTCCGGGCGATGCCAAGGTTGGTGCGGGCATCGGCGTCGTCGGGCCTGATTTCCAGGACCTTCTCGTACTCGGTGATGGCCTCGTCGAACCGTAGGCATCCCGCCAAAGCGATACCCAGGTTGTAGTGGGCTTCGGCAAAGTCGGGCTTGATTTGCAGCGCCTTTCGGTAATGGACGATCGCCTCGTCGGCCCGGCCACACGCCACCAGAGCCGGGCCGAGGTTGTTGTGGGCTTCCGCATAGTCCGGCTTGATCTCAACGGCCTTTTCATACTGGTTAATGGCCTCGTCGAACCGTAGACATCTCGCCAGGGCATTGCCGAGGTTGTTGTAGGCTTCCGCAAAGTCGGGCTTGATTTCCAGGGCCTTCTGGTAGTGGGTGATGGCCTCGTCGATCTGTTTGCGCTTGGCCAAGGTTAAACCGAGGTTGTTGTGGAACTCCGCGTTGTCCGACTTGAGTTCCAGCGCCTTTTGGAACTGGACAATGGCCTCATCGAGCCGCCCGCTAAGGGCCATGGCGTTGCCAAGGTTGTTGTAGGCTTCCACGCTGTCCGGGTTGACCTCTACGCGCCTTCTTGAAATGGGTAATCGCTTCGTCAAACTGACCGCGCCGCGCGAGAATCAAGCCAAGATCGTTGTGGGCCTCCGTAAAGTCGGGTCTGATCTCCAGCGCCTTCCGGAAACGGGCGATGGCCTCGTCGAGCCGGCCGGCGTCGTCGAAAACGGTCCCGGGGTTCTCATAAACAAAGATGCTATACCCGATTTTGGCAACCGGTCTTCGATTCCGCAGCGCGGCATTCATGTCTTTGTCTGGGAGATACAGCCCCTGGAGATTTGTCGCGCTGACCGCAACATAGTCCGGAACGGTGGCGTCTGTAGCTCCTTCCTGATCGCGCGGCGGTTCCTTCAGCGCGCAGCTCGACAGCGGCTCGTACGCGATGCCATACCGCTGAGGACTGTCTGAACCAAAATAGCTCAGGCGGACCTTCGGGATGTGATGCTCGCGCATGTAGCGACCAAGGCCCTTCAGGTCTTGGCCCCAGTCAAGATTGGACTCCACGAAGTACTTGTAGCCGTTGTCCGGCCCGCCCACCAGTTCATTGAAGTAGGCAAGGTAGTGGGGATGGATGTAAACGGATGCGCCGAGGTACCATAGCGCCAGCCCGCTACAAAGGATGGCTATGGTCTTTCTCGACAAGAGGCAGGCAATTCCGCCGGCAATGAATACGAAAAGGAACGGATACATGGGAAGGATATACCGCAAGCCGAAGCATTGGGCGTGGACGGCAAAAAGGGCGAAGACCGCCAAAGCCGGCGCCAGGAGAAATGTCTCGGAAATCCATTGTCCCCGGACGGCCTTCTTGACAAAGACCCAAATCGCCAGCACCAGACCGATCATCGCGGCGATCGGCGTCTTTAGCAGCAGTGACATGGTGTAAAAATAGCAACCCCATCGGCATGGAAGGCACTCGCCGCAAAGAAAGAACCACTGCGGCCGGCTGGCATATTCCCGCTGGAATTGAACGCCGGTGAAATACGGTTCAAGGTTCCCCCGGTAGCCCAGCAGCAACACCGCGAGCCCGACGGCGCCGAAGATGAGGCAGCCGCGCCAGGGCAGCGATTTGGTCTGGAAAAGCCAGAGCAGGGCCAGTACGACGCAAAGCGGCACAAGCAGCACCGCCGTATACTTTGACAGCAGTGCAAGGCCCAGGGCAATGCCCCCAACGACGGCGACCGACAACCGATTTTCTCGAAGCATCCTCCAAAAATAGTAAACCGTGGCAAAGAAGAATGTTGTGAGCACGATATCCGGCGTGATGAGCCGGGCATGGGCGAGAATATTGGGACAGAAACTGTAGAGGACCACGGCGATGATGGCGCCCGAATTGCCGTACAGCGCAAAACTCCAAGAGAAAACATACCAGCCCAGAAGCAGGGCCACCAGCACCATCATCAGCCGCGAGAGCGTCAGCAGCCGGTCTCCCTCGTTTGCCGGACTGGAAAGGAGGGCCCGCCCCCGTTCGACATCCATTATCGTGCGATAGTGCGGATCGCGCTGGCGCGTCGGATCGGGCTCCCACAGGGCGTCATCCGTTGAAACAAACAACAGCGGAATGCTGTGGAGGTAATAAGACAACGGCGGATGGAGGATCGAGCCCGGCACATCCCATCGACCGGTTTGCAGCAGGTATTTTCCCAGACCGAAGTAGTGTGTCTCGTCCCAGGTTGACGATTCCTGCACCATGCTCGTCGTGGCCCTGACGGCGAAGACGATAAGGCACAACAGGAGGACAATCCAGGCGCCGGGTCTTATGGAACGACGAGGTGGCGCGGGAGCGCCGGTTCTATCAGCCGCGACCGGAGTCTCTTGACTGTCGGATTCTGATTCCTTAGCCAAATCAGGCTCCCTTCGATCCGATATCGCTGAAGCCTACCCGGCGTTTCTGCCATGATCGGGCTTGAGTTACTAACAGCGGATTGACTACTACTGAGGGGTGTGCCGTCCTCCGCGAAGCTGACCTGGCATCGAGCGTCCACTTCCATTGCTGGCGACGCTACATGGGCCTGAAAACAGTATAGCCCACTCCCCTTCTCGTGACTAGAAAGTCACTCGTCATCGAGGCCGGGCTGAACCGGGCGGCGATGCTCTTTGCATCTCGTGAAAGGGAGTGCCCGCTTCGTACAACGGAATCTTGGCTTTCAAGGACTCCGCCAGCGGCTGCTTGCCCTGTTCGGTGGCCAGTTGCAAGGCTTTGCGCGCCGTTTCCACCGCCTCGGGAAAGCGGCCCGCTTCGGCATAGGCGGCCGCCAAGGTGTCGAGAATGTTCGCATTGCGGCCGCCGCTAAGAGTGAGCAACCGTTGCGCCGATTTCACCGCCTCGGCCCCGTCGCGGAAGGACGCCTCCGGACAGGTCGCACGCAACCACGCCAGGTTGTTCAATGCCTCTTCGTGGTCGGGTTTGACTTTCAGGGTCTGCTGGTAGTGTCCGATGGCCTCTTCAATCTGGCCCCGACCGGCCAGCGCCAAGCCAAGGTTGTAGTGAGCGTCGGCCAAGTCCGGCTCGATCTCCAAGGCCTTGCGGAAACAGTCCATCGCCTCGCCAATTTTCCCCCGCCTGGCCAGAATCGTGCCCAGATTGCTGTGGGCCTCGGCGCAGTCGGGTTTGATCGCCAGGGCCTTCTGATAATGGGACATGGCTTCATCGAGTTGTCCGCGGGCCGCCAGCGCCAAGCCGAGGTTATAGTGGGCCTCCGCAAAGTCGGGCTTGATTTGCAACGCCATGCCGAACTGGGCAATGGCCTCGTCAACCTGTCCGCGATCGACAAGAGTCAAACCGAGATTGTAGTGGACAGCCGCGCTGTCGGGCCTGATTTTCAACGCCTGTCGATAGTGGGTAATCGCCTCATCGAGGCGTCCGCAGTTGGCCAAGGCGTTGCCAAGGTTGTAGTCGACCCCGCCGAAGTCGGGATTGATTTCCAGCGCTTTCCGAAACTGGGTGATTGCCTCGGCGAGCTGCCCGCGGTGGACCAAGGCCACAGCGAGATCGTTGCAGGCTAACGCCGAACCAGGGTTGAGTTCCATCGCTTTGCGGTAGTCGGCTATCGCCTCATCGACCTGCCCGCGGCCCATGTCCGCCATGCCAAGGTTAATGTAGGCATCCGCATAGTCGGGTTTGACTGCCAGGGCCTGTTGGTAGCGGGCGATCGCCTCATTGAACTGCCCGTGCCTGGCCAAGGCATAGCCCAGACTATTGTAGACCCGAGCGTTACCCGGAGCCTTGGCCACCGTGTCCTCCCACATCGAAAGATCGCTCCGGTAATCCAGATTGCGTTGGAAGGTAAGAACTCCGAGTGCGACGCTTGCGAGGATCACCAAAGTGCCGCCGATGACCTGGGTCGCCAGCAGGGACATTCTCCCCCGACGGACAAGCCATTGGCTCGCAACCCATCCGCCCACCACGACGCCCGTTGCCACCGCCGCCAACGGCAAATACATGCGATGCTCGAAAGCCAGATCCTTGATGGGAAACACACTCGATGTCGGGGCAAGAATCAGGAAAAACCACGCCCCCACAAAACTCCACTCCGGCCAGCGGAAAATCGCCCACACCGTCAATGCCGCGATGGCCCCGATCAGCAACAGCGGCGCAGTGATCTCGCCGGCCGTGGTGGCCACCGGCCAACCGTAGTCGAGGCACAAACCGGTCGGCCAGAAGCATAGCCGCAAGTAATGCGCGATGACTCCCGGCTGACTGACCGCGTATTGCCATGGCGTCAGATCCTTCACCACCAGGACGCCCGCATCGGCAAACTTATGGGCCTGGCTGACCATCAATCCCGCCAGAACCACCCACGTGCCGGCCAGGCCGCTATAGAACGCCCAGCGGCGGCGGATGATCTCCCGCCACGAAGAAGCCACAAACGCCCGATCGTACCAGAGGACCAGCAGCGGCGTTACCGCCGCCACTTCTTTGGTCATTACGGCCAGCAGACAACAACCCACGGCGGCAATGAACCAGCGCTTGGGGCGAGTGGAGTCCTGGGCTCGGATGAAGCCGTACAGGGTCAACAGGACCAACAGGCCCATGAGTGACTCGAAACGCTGGTAGATATAGGTCACGCTTTCAATTTGCAACGGGTGCAGCAGCCACAGCAACGCCACGGCCAGCGCGAGCCCGTCAGCCGCCGGGGAAAAACGCGTCGCAAGTTGACCGCGCGAGAGCGTGCGGCGGACGACTCCAAACAGCACGAGCGCCGCAGCCAGATGGATCGCCAGGTTTACGACATGGTAACTCCAAACGTTTGTTCCGCCCACCGCATAATTGACTGCGAACAACAAGAATCCCAGCGGTCGGTTCGTACCGACCATGGGCGCCCAGGGCGGCCAAAGGCTGCGGATCGCAGGATTTTTCACGATCGCGGCGGCATCGTCGAAAATGAAAGCCCCGGCAAAGCTGTCGCTGTAGGCTGCCAGCGCGGCCAGGACGATCAGCCCCGCCGCCGGCAGAACTGCCCCGCGGCCGGTAAACGTGCCCGTCCCCGGCGAGCAATAGGAATCTCTGTCAAGCGAATTGGAGCGGTTATGGCATCTCATCTGTCACAAAACATTATAGCCCATTTCCCAACATCCAACCTTCCCGCCGGCGCAACCGGCTGGCAAATCTTCGGGGTCTGGGCTAAGCTATAGTAGTGGCCTCGCGCAGAATACTATCAGTCCTCGTCCGAAGATTGCCGGCCTTGAACCTAAGGTCCGAGTTATGAGTCGTGAGCCGTCGATACCCTGTGAACCATCGTTGGCAGTCGTGATTCCATGCTATCGAGTCGCCAAGCAGGTGGCCAACGTCCTCAAGGCGATCGGGCCGGAGGTTGCGCGAATCTACTGTGTTGACGACGGTTGTCCCGAACAGAGCCGTCTGGTCGTCGAAAAAGCGGCGGCCGAAGACAGCCGGATTTGCTGTCTGGTCCACGAGCAGAACATGGGCGTCGGCGCAGCCGTTGTGACCGGCTACAAGCAAGCGTTGAAAGACGGGGCCAAAGTGATCGTCAAGCTCGACGGCGACGGACAGATGGATCCCGCCGGAATTCCCGGACTCATCGGACCGATCGTCCGCGGCGAAGCCGATTATGTCAAAGGCAACCGCTTCTATCACCTGGAAGGCCTCCGATCCATGCCCTTCCTGCGGTTGATCGGCAACGCCGGCCTTTCGTTTCTCTCGAAGATGTCCAGCGGCTACTGGGAACTGTTCGATCCGACCAACGGCTATACGGCCATCCACGCCTCGCTCGTCGGCGAACTCCCATTGGACAAACTAAGTCGTCGCTATTTCTTCGAATCCGACATCCTTTTCCGTTTGAATGTGTTACGCGCCGCGGTGACCGAAGTTCCTATGGAGGCCCGCTATGCCGACGAGGGAAGCAGTCTGAGCCTGCTGAGAACGCTTGTGCAGTTTCCCCTGTTCCACGCCAGGAATTGTTTGAAACGGATCTTTTACAACTATTTCTTGCGCGGTTTCAGTATGGCCTCGGTCAATCTGGTCGTGGGGCTGGCACTGTTGACTTTTGGCGTGGTTTTTGGCGTGACGAAATGGGTCGGAGGCGTCGAATCGAGCGTCTTGGCGTCTCCCGGTACGGTCATGTTGGCCGGCTTGCCGGTGCTGCTCGGTTGTCAGCTCCTCTTGAGCTTCGTCGCCTTTGACATGGCCAACGTCCCCCGCATCCCCATTCATCAGCGGCTACAGAGTTACGAATGTCGCCGCCCGGACCATCCGGCCGAATCGGCTCGGACCTCGCCGGGCAGTGCGCCTCAGGCATGATTGCAACGGAACGAAGTTCATGCGAGTCTTATTGGTCTATCCACCCATTTCCAAAGGGGAACGATACTGCTCGGCAATCGGCAGCGCCGGCGGCAATCAAACGCCGCTGGGCATCTTCTACCTCGCCGCCTATCTCCGCCAACATGACCACCAGGTCGAAGTGATCGACGGCGAAGCTGCGCGGCCTTTCCGCGGAAGACATCGTCGCGCACGCACAAGAGTTCCATCCCGATCTGGTGGGCGTCAGTTCCACAACCGTCGCCTTTCACCGTGCCCTGGAGGTCGCCGCCGCAATCAGGCGGCGTTGGCCCACGTTGCCGCTAGTCTTGGGCGGCTCGCACGCCTCGTCGAACTTCCGCCACGCCATGTCTTTTCCGGCCTTCGATTTCGCCGTCGTCGGCGAAGGCGAAGCCACGCTCGAACAGTTGGCCCGAACGATCGCCGCCGGCGGAGAACTGTCGGCGGTGGAAGGAATTGCCTTCCGGCAAGGCGGCGAGTTGATCGTTACTCCGCCGCGGCCTCCCCTCATGGACTTGGACAGCCTTCCCAACCCGGCCTACGACTTGATTCCTGACCTGGCCGTCTACACGCCTCCGCCCTGCAACTACAAGAAACAGCCGGTTGCCAGCATCATTACCAGCCGTGGTTGCCCCAATGTTTGCACGTTTTGCGATCGTGCGGTCTTCGGACAGTGTTTGCGGCAACGCACCGCCGCGCACATCGCCGACGAAATCGAACATCTTTACCACGCCTACGGAGTGCGCGAAATCGCCTTCGTCGACGACACCTTCACGATTCGACCGGCCCGGGTGCGCGAGCTCTTCGAGCTTCTCGCCAAGAAGGAGATCGCCTTTCCTTGGACCTGCATGAGCCGGATCAACACCGTCGACCGCGATACGCTCCGCTTCATGGGCCAACATGGTTGTTGGCACGTTTCCTTCGGGATCGAGTCGGGAAAAGAAGAAATCCTCCGCCTCATCAAGAAAAACATCTCCCTGGACCAGGTTCGCCGCGTGGTGGGCTGGTGCAGAGAACTGGGAATTCACACGAAGGGCTTCTTTATCATCGGACATCCGGGCGAAACGATCGAGACCATGGAGGAAACGATCCGCTTCGGCATCGACTTGCCGCTGGACGACGTTGTGGTCACCATCAACACGCCGATCCCCGGTTCCCAACAACATGCCGAAGCCCGACAGTACGGCACGCTCGACGAGACCGATTGGAGCAAGTTCAACTACTGGTGCCCGGTGTTCGTTCCCTTCGGCCTCACGCGGGAACTCCTGCTGGAAAAGCAGAAGGAGTTTTACCGGCGCTTCTACCTGCGGCCACGGATACTTTGGCGTTATGGGCTGAGTTTTCTTTCGCCCACCGGACCGCGCCGATTCTGGTCGCTCTGCCGCACGCTGCCGTTTCTGCTCAATCGCAACCGGTCAGATCGACAGTAAGCGCCCGATATAAGCACCATTGTCGCCTTTCGCTCCGCGAAAGTAGGCGCTCACTTTCGCGGAGCGAAAGGCGACATTTGCTGGTTAACCAAACTCCTACTCGCGGACCCTCTTGAGCACATAGAACGTCTGGTCGTGCTGCAAATAGTCCTTGCCGGGGATCAGCCAGTAGGCGTCGAGGCGTTTCGAAGCGTCGAAGACGTTGGCCATTTCGTACTTCTCCAGTTGCGGACGGCCGCCTTGCCGTATAATCGCCTCGACCTCGCTTGATCTGAGCACCAGCCAGTCGGGATGAAGATCGGCGATCACACTTGCGAAGCCGGCGTAGCCCGGTTTTCGGGCGCCGCCACGACTTCGGGCGATGACAACCCCGGAAAGTCGAGCATCTTCAACTGCGAGAAGTAGCCGATGTACCCCAGCGACTCAAGAAAGACGGTGTCGTGCGGCGATTTGGCGTGTTCGCGCAGCCAGAGGCCGATCTGCTTGCGATTCCCGTCTTCAATCTCGCGCTGTTGAATGCGCGATTCCACAGCCACGGCCAGCAACACCATCGCGCTGAATGCCGGCACGGCGAAGACCAGGCCGCGGAAGGTCCGTTGCACGCGCCGAAACGTGCGATCGTTGTCCAGTCCTTTTCGGAGCACGTCGATAAGGTCGGACACCTGCTGGACTATCAGCCCGACCACACAGACGCCCAAGATGGCCACATTGGGAAAATACCAGTCGTAGGGGAAGGGAGTCACGGTCAATAGATACCAGTTGCCCAAGAGAAAGGCGAAAGAAAGGGCTCGCCCCTCACGGTTGCCAAAGGGCAGAACCCAGTACCACAGGGCCAGCCAGCCGAGACACGAGCAATAGAAGAGGACCGCCCCATGCCAGCCCCCATAACCGGCGTAGATAGGCCCAAACGGCAGCGACGACCATGGCCCGGGGTAGATCGCGTCGAGCACAATCGCGCCGGTGCGTCTCAGGATGCTCAAGGGATCGACCGGGGTTGTAAGGCCTTTGGCGATGATCGTATGGGGAACGGGCGAGCCGTAATACGACCAGGCCCAGATCAGCCAAGGCAAGTACATTGCGGCTGCCAGGAGGCCCGCCACAAAGAAGGTCGCGAGCAATTTCATCCGCGAGCGCTCGCCCGGCAAGCCGACGTTGAACAGCAGAAACGCGGCCGCGATACTGCCCGCGTAAACCCAGCCGTCAGGCCGGGTCCACATCAGGCCCGCCCAAGCGATGCCCAGCCGAACGGCAGGGGCGCGAACGGCGCCGAACAGCGCGTGGAGCGCCGAGCGCGAGAAAGAACATCATGAAGCCGACTTCCTGGCCGTTGACGCTGAAGTTGACGATCTTGGCATTGGTGGCGAACAGCCCGATCAGAACGAAAGTGGCCAGAGGCTTTAGACGCTGCGCTTTGGCAATTTGCCACAGCAACACGGCCGCGGCGGCTTGGGCGGTGATCGTGATCAGGCGATACAGCCACAGCACGAGCTCGTCCGACTGATTGCCCAGCGCATAGCTCAGCCCGGCCGGCACCAGCACATTCAACGGCGACGTGAAAGCATGGACCCGCTGGCCGGGAGTGAAGACCAGGCCGTTGCCGGTGGCGAGGTTTTTGCTCGACCGGTACGTAATATAGAAGTCTTCCCAGGTGTGGTTCGTGTAGATCGCGAACGAGAGGCTGATGGCAAAGACGATCGCGAAGACCAACCACCCGGCCGAGTTTTTCAGGACCGTCTCTTCAGTCGCGCTAGCGGGGAGAGCGGCAGGGCCGCGCTGTTTCATTGAAGTGCTTCTCCGGACGGGGCTAGCGAGCCGTAACCGTTCACGGGGACTGTCCCGATTTTTGCGGCGAAGTCAGCAAAAATGGGACTGTCCCCTTCGGCCGGCCGTGAACGGTTACAGCGAGCCAGTCTAGCAGAGAATGATGCCGATGTCAACGTGGCGCCGTGGCGGGTCCGGCACGGCAAGTTTTCTTGGCGATGGTTATTAGGGCCAAGGGCCCGGGCGTTCGCTTAGCCCAAGGCAACGCCCTGGGGACGGAGGCAATCTCGCCCATTCATCGGCCCAACGGGCCAATCATTCGACGAACGATTGGCCCGTTGGGCCGACAAGACGAGTTCAATGGGCTCAATTCCCCAAGGCGTTGCCTTGGGCTGGGCGAACCAACGCCCCCTTCAGGGCGAAAAGAGCGATGCCAAGAAATCTCGCCACACCCTCAGGGGCCAGTGGTCACATGCGGGCCCCCGTCATTCATGGGTTTTCTCGGTTCATCCCCGCGTGTACGGGGAACTCATGATCGACCCCAAGACCACCATGCAAATGGCCGGTTCATCCCCGCGTGTACGGGGAACTCGCCAGGGCGAATGTCAGCCCGCAGGAAATGTGCGGTTCATCCCCGCGTGTACGGGGAACTCGCGGACGGCAAACCGCCCGGGGTCAAGAGCTACGGTTCATCCCCGCGTGTACGGGGAACTCCACGCGCCCAAAGATGCCCGGTCGCATCATCGCCGGTTCATCCCCGCGTGTACGGGGAACTCTGATCGGTCAGGTCCTCGCCGGCGGCGTCCTTCGGTTCATCCCCGCGTGTACGGGGAACTCGGCCTCGTCCGCGTCCTGCTGAGCGTAAAGCCGCGGTTCATCCCCGCGTGTACGGGGAACTCGGCCTGATCGAGATGGACGACATGCCTGACGGCGGTTCATCCCCGCGTGTACGGGGAACTCGGGAACGATTACGTTGCGGGCGGCGACGTTGCCGGTTCATCCCCGCGTGTACGGGGAACTCGCGACAGTGATCGACGGGCAGTTGAGCTTCACCGGTTCATCCCCGCGTGTACGGGGAACTCGAATACAGAAACCGTGGCATCCCTCTGGCCGTCGGTTCATCCCCGCGTGTACGGGGAACTCACGGCCCGGACCGCATAGCCGCTATCAACCAGCGGTTCATCCCCGCGTGTACGGGGAACTCCTCACGCACACGCACTCGCCAAGCTTCCTGACCGGTTCATCCCCGCGTGTACGGGGAACTCCGAACCATGCCCATCGTCACCGCCAAGCAATACGGTTCATCCCCGCGTGTACGGGGAACTCTTGAACGGCAGGGTTTTCTTTCCGCCCAGGGCCGGTTCATCCCCGCGTGTACGGGGAACTCGCGCGAAACTGGGCCAGCCACTCGGCGGCGTTCGGTTCATCCCCGCGTGTACGGGGAACTCTGCCGAACGCGGGAACGGCTCAGGTGCGTTTCCGGTTCATCCCCGCGTGTACGGGGAACTCGGCAAGGTGGACGGTTTCCGGCCGACGTTCTACGGTTCATCCCCGCGTGTACGGGGAACTCGCGGTTTTCGTTCAACGGGGCAGGGCGTGGCTACGGTTCATCCCCGCGTGTACGGGGAACTCTTCCAGTTCCTTGATTCTTTCTTCGTTCATGGCGGTTCATCCCCGCGTGTACGGGGAACTCCGGCACACGACGCGTACGACTCGCCGTTCGACTCGGTTCATCCCCGCGTGTACGGGGAACTCATCAATGGCGGCCCGAATTTCGTCTCCCTCGACGGTTCATCCCCGCGTGTACGGGGAACTCAAAACTGTTGTTGTTGTTGTTAATGAATTCTCCGGTTCATCCCCGCGTGTACGGGGAACTCATCGTAATCAGCATCCGACTGCCGGGGCCATTCGGTTCATCCCCGCGTGTACGGGGAACTCTTTCGCGTGCGGATCGTCTGAAGCGAGGCCACCGGTTCATCCCCGCGTGTACGGGGAACTCGGAGCGCGGCGCGGTTCGCTCAACCCAGGTCTCCGGTTCATCCCCGCGTGTACGGGGAACTCGCGAACGATAACGCCCGAGCCCATGGACACACCGGTTCATCCCCGCGTGTACGGGGAACTCGAATCGAGTCGGCCCGGCGCACCAGAAGAGTCCGGTTCATCCCCGCGTGTACGGGGAACTCCGCCCTGGGCATGGCATCGGCTCTTCCCGCTACGGTTCATCCCCGCGTGTACGGGGAACTCGTTTCCGCGATAGCACCAACATGAAAAAGGCTCCGGTTCATCCCCGCGTGTACGGGGAACTCGCCAGCAGCACCGCCAGAACGATTGCTAGTCCCGGTTCATCCCCGCGTGTACGGGGAACTCGCCATGATCCGCAGCGGGTCCAGCTCAGGCCCCGGTTCATCCCCGCGTGTACGGGGAACTCTCGATGGCCGCCGCCAGTTCCGGACAGTTCGCCGGTTCATCCCCGCGTGTACGGGGAACTCGTAAGAGAGGGCTGCGACCGAGATCGGGCAAGCGGTTCATCCCCGCGTGTACGGGGAACTCTTTTCCTCCAGCACGTTCGGCGATGGTTGCGGCGGTTCATCCCCGCGTGTACGGGGAACTCGATCTCCTCGAAGCGGTGCAGCGAGACGCCCATCGGTTCATCCCCGCGTGTACGGGGAACTCGACGCCGTGGATCTCGGCCTCCGGAAAATATTCGGTTCATCCCCGCGTGTACGGGGAACTCGATCCCCCTGCCGCCCCGCTGGTGGAAGACAAGCGGTTCATCCCCGCGTGTACGGGGAACTCGGAACTACCGTTCAGCCCGACAAGGCGATTACCGGTTCATCCCCGCGTGTACGGGGAACTCTTGACAACGATGTTTGCTCGGTCGCCCATAGTCGGTTCATCCCCGCGTGTACGGGGAACTCGAGCGGCACGGTGACTTGCTACAACCCCTACGCGGTTCATCCCCGCGTGTACGGGGAACTCCTTGATTGTGGTCACTGTCCAGTGTTCGCCGTCGGTTCATCCCCGCGTGTACGGGGAACTCTTTGCCCCTCACCGGCCCGGCTCAAACGGCGACGGTTCATCCCCGCGTGTACGGGGAACTCGTCCTCGATCCGCTCGATCAGTCCGATGGCATCGGTTCATCCCCGCGTGTACGGGGAACTCCGCCCCGTGCTTCTCCCACCACTCGACGAGGCCGGTTCATCCCCGCGTGTACGGGGAACTCTCTGGACTGACCTAACGACCTGGGTTCATGCCCGGTTCATCCCCGCGTGTACGGGGAACTCTGCAATTTTTCTCGGCCACATCGAACTACTGGCGGTTCATCCCCGCGTGTACGGGGAACTCGCGATCAACCTCGGGGAGACGCTCACCACTGATGGTTCATCCCCGCGTGTACGGGGAACTCCCCGACATGAAAACCGACGTGCTGCTTCGCTGCGGTTCATCCCCGCGTGTACGGGGAACTCGATAGCCGGCCCATGCAGGCGTCGTCAATGTCGGTTCATCCCCGCGTGTACGGGGAACTCGGCTACGCACGCCTATCACGGTTTGAATCTGGTCGGTTCATCCCCGCGTGTACGGGGAACTCCTGCTGAAGCTCCTGGAGCAGCCCGTCGAACGTCGGTTCATCCCCGCGTGTACGGGGAACTCAGCCTGGAGGACATGCTGCGACTGCTTGCCTACGGTTCATCCCCGCGTGTACGGGGAACTCGATTTGCAGCTCGGTCCGCTGCTGCTCGGTGAGCGGTTCATCCCCGCGTGTACGGGGAACTCGCAAAAGCAACTGCCGGGATGACGGAGATTGGCGGTTCATCCCCGCGTGTACGGGGAACTCGGCAAGAGCCAGTGGCCGTAATCCCAGAGCGCCGGTTCATCCCCGCGTGTACGGGGAACTCGAAGAGCAGACCTGCCGCAACGTCTGGTGGATCGGTTCATCCCCGCGTGTACGGGGAACTCGCTCCCGCTGCCGGTCCCGCTGCCTTCGCCCTCGGTTCATCCCCGCGTGTACGGGGAACTCGAGGTCGCAAACCGACGCGTAGAGGCACGATCCGGTTCATCCCCGCGTGTACGGGGAACTCGATCAGTCGATCGAGCGTTTTTTACCGCGTTCCGGTTCATCCCCGCGTGTACGGGGAACTCGCGTCACGCTGCTCGGCGATCGCCGGCCGGCCGCCGGTTCATCCCCGCGTGTACGGGGAACTCCGCCCTCTTCTCACGGCTAGCCTCTGCCCACTCCGGTTCATCCCCGCGTGTACGGGGAACTCCATCGCTTCTCCTCCCGCAGGTGCTTGGCCACCGGTTCATCCCCGCGTGTACGGGGAACTCTTTTGTCAGTTCGTCGATCATCCGCGTTTACGCGGTTCATCCCCGCGTGTACGGGGAACTCGGTTTCTTTTCTCATCGCGCGGCCTCCTTCTCGGTTCATCCCCGCGTGTACGGGGAACTCCGGCGATGTGTCCTGTTTCCATCTCTCTGCTACGGTTCATCCCCGCGTGTACGGGGAACTCCAGAAGAGGAAGGCGAGGAAGAGCAAATGAAACGGTTCATCCCCGCGTGTACGGGGAACTCTCCTCCAGGTCGCGGGTGACGAGTTCCCTGTCCGGTTCATCCCCGCGTGTACGGGGAACTCCTGCCCGAGTGAACCATGATCGAATCAATCTGCGGTTCATCCCCGCGTGTACGGGGAACTCCAGGCCCCCCTGGAGTCAAGCAGATTTTTCCCGGTTCATCCCCGCGTGTACGGGGAACTCTTCGGGTACGTGTCGTATCGCTGGACGGAAGGCGGTTCATCCCCGCGTGTACGGGGAACTCTTGAGCCTCCCGGATCGCGGGCAGGTTCAACACGGTTCATCCCCGCGTGTACGGGGAACTCTCGACGACGCTCTGCGCCGGCAGGCGGCACCACGGTTCATCCCCGCGTGTACGGGGAACTCCGGATGTCATGTCGCGTCCGTCGCTGTGCTGGCGGTTCATCCCCGCGTGTACGGGGAACTCTGACCCATTGCATGCCTCGCATCATTTGTCCTCGGTTCATCCCCGCGTGTACGGGGAACTCATTTGCAGCTCGGTCCGCTGCTGCTCGGTGAGCGGTTCATCCCCGCGTGTACGGGGAACTCTTTCCGCGATAGCACCAACATGAAAAAGGCTCCGGTTCATCCCCGCGTGTACGGGGAACTCTCTTCTCTCTATCCACAAGCCTACCAACGATTTGCAGCCTCTCAAAAAACCTACCAGTTATCATCAGCAGCTTTGTCATGTTTTTCGTCGGGAGGCTTGAACGCACAGAGCTTAAGTCCGTCCAACTCGACTGGGACGCGACGATTCGTTCCACACGTATCAAAATCCAAACCCAAGTCATCCGGTTTGGACCAGACGATCACGGCATTGCCTTCTCCTATTTCGTTGTTTACCACCTGCCACGTCCGCTCGCGGACTCTTTGTGAATAGTCGCCGACGTAGACTCCCGAGCGGACTTCCAAAAAAAGCCGCGTTAAGTACCCTCGCAACCGGGGCGGGGCATTTTCAAGCACGATGACCAGCATCTCCGGTCTGCTCCTCGTTGGGAATAGCAATCGGCATCGCTTCCTTGTGGGCTTCGGGCAGCAGAACGCCCCCAGCCGCCAGAATTTCCTCAATGGTGGGAATGATCCGATCTAACAGCTTATGCTTGCGGAAACTGTTGCGACAATATAACCGTGTTTCCTGCTGGGGATCACCTTTTTTTGCCGCGACTGTCTTGAAGGCAATAGGCACGGCCGTTTCAAACTTGAAAAGGTCGGCAATGTCGTACACGAAAGACAATGGTTTGCCGGTGTGCAGGAATCCGATGGCCGGAGCATAGCCCGCTGCCAGGATGGCTGCCTCACAAAGTCCGTACAGGCAATGATTTGCCACGCTAAGGCAGCGGTTCACCACGTCGGCAGAGTCGAAGTGGTTGGGGTCGTACTTTCGACTATCCCAAGGAACGCCATATTGCTTGGCCAAAAGTTGGTACATGGTTCGCACCCGGACGCCCTCGATGCCGCGTAACTGGTCGATACTACGGCGTGCGGGTGGTTCTTCCTGAAAACGGAAGCGATACATGGCTCGGACGACTTTGATGCGGAGGTCGTCATCGAGGGCGAGCTTCGCTTGATAGAGCAGGCGATCCGAGCGTGCTCCGCCCGGCTGTCCTGCCGAATAGAGCCGAACGCCGCCTTCCCCCACCCACTGGATCAGGCAGCCGACTTCGGCCGCCAGCGCGACAGCTTCGTGGGTGATACGAGTGCCGGGTTCGAGGAACACGCACGCCAAGCCGCCGACGGGCAGATGCGTGCGAACGCCCTCTTTATTGACCAGCACCAAAGCACCGTCCTGAACTTCAATGTTCCCATACTGAAGCCAGACCATGCTGGTGCGCTTCTCTCATGGGAATGGGGTTGGATTCGAGTCTCATGGCACCGGCACCACCGAAAGAAGTCCGAGCCCCATGGCCCTTCCGTGGCCTATGCCCATGTTAATCTCCTTTTCCACGTCGCCTTCCTTTTTGCTGCCGCCCAGCAGGGTCAAGCGAAACTGCTCGGGATCAATAACCGTGAGGATGCCGTCGTAAAGAACCGAGAAAACGCGGATATGACTTCCATCGCGCCGCGATCCTCGGAGCATTTGCTCTTGCGAAATCCGCACGTCGATACGTTCTGGCCTGGATTCCCCCAGTCCAAAGGATGCGAGTCGTGAAAGCGAGAATCCATGCCATTCCCGCCCTTTGCGTTCGATCCACGCTTCCTGTTCCTCCAGTCGAAATAACCCCAGACGCTTGCCCTGACGGCAGACGCAGGGATTCGCGCGCAAACGAAAACGAAACGTTTGCCCGGTTTGGAGCGAGTCCAGCTTGAGCTTTGCGGTCAGGTCAATGGGAGGGTCGGGAGCCTGCGCGAACCAGCCTGCAACTCCGATCCGCGACCAGTCGGGAAGGAAGCGGCTTTGTACCAGAATGCGAGGACAGCCGTCGGAATCGGTTTCAGGTTCCAGCCGCCACAGGAATTCGCCTTGCGGGCATTTGCGATCAGGCTCCGAAAAGGCGCGACACAGGGTCGAATGCAACTCATAGGGATTGGCGATGTCTCGTCGTACCTCCTTACATCGCAGATTGAGATGAAATCTATGCAGGAACATTGGCCTCCTCCTCGGGAAAAGGAATCCATTCCGAACGCACGAAACGTGCGCCGAAAAGCCGCTGGGCAAATGACGACAGAGGTTGATCCATTTTGAGAGTCCCGGCTCCATCCTCAGATTCCCAAGAAAGCAACAGCTTCTCGGGTGGCTTCTCCCATTTCCGCCGTGTTGCGATCCAAGGCCACCGGATCAAGACCTCTCGCAGCGGTGCATCTTGTACGCCATTCTCGATCCAGATGGGTTCGGAGGGTACATAAGACTTCCGTCCCAAGAAACAACAGCCAGACGGGGCTTTGTAGATGAGCGTGCGCTCCTTCCAAAAGCGAACGGTCGTTACCTTCAAGACCAACCAAGAAGGCGGCATCGGCGAGATAATGACGCCGCGAGACAACACCATCCTTAGACGGTTTGCCGTCGGCCTTGATAATGGCATCTTCACTGGCGCAACCGGCCGTTTGATAATCGTGCTTAGGCATGGCTAGCCTGTCATGGCGCACGCTCATGCGCAGTCGTGTAAGGGGTTCTAAGTTAGTCCAATTCTCGCGGTCGATCCCCATCGCAGCGGCAACAAGGCCAATCACGCCGGATTTGCTGGGCTCCTTGCCGGTGTCGCGCTCGATCAAAGCGGCTTGTCGTGCCCCACGATTGCATGGGGCCGACTAAGCGAAGTAAGAGAGTGGGCATGGGTCACTCCTCGACGGATAGCATGGTCTTGTTCAAAAGATCATTCAGGGATTCCACGGTCTCCCCCCAACCGTCCACTTTTGCTTCTGATCACGTTCAGCACGAAGGTCGTGTCGTTGCCTCCGTAGGCCGCATTGAGCCCTTTGGCCTTCTCCATCAACTTGTCCGCGGATAACATGGTCAGCGATTGATCCTTTCCGACGCGGACGGCCGTTTCAAAGGCGTTGGCCAGATTACGACGGAGCGGCATTGCGGCGCACCGACACGGCCACGAATTCGGGTGGATTATGCGCGGCGAAGGTATTTTGCTTGCCAGTCGGCTCGGCCACTACAAAACCTTCGAGAAAAGCTCGTAGGCCTTTTTTTGCCAACTTCTGCATCGCCTCTGAAGATTGTCGACCAGCTTGTCCCAATCCACCGCGGCGTAACGATAAAAACAAGCCGAGTTGAATTCCACGGTGCCCATCATGTCGGCACCGGCGGTGTCTTCGGGCTTCAGATCGTCCACGGCAGTGTAGTAATCAAACTCGCGTTCGACGGAATGCGTCGAAAGGGCATGGGCCACTTGGCAGGCAGCATCCTGGTTCTTCTCGGGCATTACAGCCAACATGCGTCCGAACAAGGCGACAGTCCAGGCTTCAAACGTCGAATTTATGTTTTCTCCAATTCAATCGGCATCATTCAGACTCTTCACTGACATCGTCTGAGACTTTTTGCTTCGAGTAGATCAGCATAGGAGTCCGTGATGAATCCGTTTCCAGCGAATTGCAATTTCCTTCGGGCTTAGAAACAGCAGACATCCGTCTTTCTTTCCTTGTCTACTTTCACCTTCTTCTTACTACCAAGACTGGACACGGCAACCTGAATCGCTTTCGCCAAGTTTTCCTCCGTGAAGTCCTTCCATCTCCTTCAGCTTGGTGGGACACTCGTTTCTTTGAGAGCATCCACAATGTGCTTTGTCCTATCGGCCACCCAGTCCTTGTTCTGTTCCTTGAAATTCTGCGCGTACTGCCCGCTTGACGCACTGGCTGGATATGCGGGCGCGACGAGTGCCGCCGAATAAGGCATCCTTGGGCGCTCCGGTGTCGTCGCGGTTCAGGTTTGACGGGGCAAAGTTTTGCAGGACGTGAATTTCGATCAGGGTCTTCATGCATTTCCCTCCTTTTGAGTGGCGGTTTCGGTTTCATTCTCGTGATTCAGATTTCGATAAAAGTCGCGTGCCCATTGGTTCTGAGTGCGCTTCTGGTCGCTATTCCAGTACAGAAGCCCCCTCAATAGGGCCTTCAAAGTCGAGATTGTAGTCTTTAAGCAGAGCGACCATCTGCCGCAGGCGGTTCGGTAACTGGTCGGGGTCTGCATCCAGCAAGGTGATGAAACGGCGTTCGGTACTCGTCGGATTTGCTTTCGTCTCGGTAAACTGCACACGCCTTTCCAAGGGATATTGGCTCGCCGCTCCGATCTTTTCGCCAATGCGCTGCCCAAAGCCCGGCCACCAAGTAGAGCATCTGCCGTCGCCAGGAATTATCCTCGTTTTTCACGAACGGCTCCACGAAAGGAAAGGCCGCCGGGAAGTCGCCCGGGTCGAAAGCCAAGCTTCGGCGTAACACGGCCCGCAGCTTCGTGTCCGTCTCATTCAATTTTTCCAACCATTCGATAAATCCGCTCATATATTCTCCTTGTTCAGACTTTTCTCCTGAACTCAGCAATAGCTCTCGTCCAGTTCTCTGATCTTTCTGAAGACAGGCGCCTTCAGCTTTTACCAGGGCGCGGATGGCCCAGGCATCGCCCATAGACACCGAGGCCCGATGCTGGTCCCATGAGTTCTTGAGAGCAGTACGCACCTCCTGAAGCCATGCCAGTTCGATCTCGTCGGGATTTGTCCCCAGCGTGTAGGATTGCAGAATGTCGTCGAACTTGGACTTCCAGACGCCGACCAATAGCAGGAAATGGATGGCATTTGCGATACGAATCCACTAACATCCTTGCCGTCCGGGTTCCGGTCCCCTCGGCTGAGAAGATCACGAGCATAAGATCTGCAAGCCGACCAGAGTGCTTTTTGGGTATCTTCCGCATCATTCAGAAAGCGGCGAACATCGGCGCGAATGTACTTGTCGGCAGCAAGTGCGGTGGGAAGAGCGAATCGTTCCATACGCCAGAATTCAATCTTCGCTTGGTGTATTCGCCTGACCAAGAACTATCACCGATCGCGGAAAACGCTCCGGACATGAGCGAGTCAGCACAATCGCTTGCTCAATCACTCGCGGGGCCAAATGTCGATTCGTCTGGAAGAAGAGAATCAAAGTCTCGCCAGAACCCTCGTTCTCGAAACTGGATGGGAAGTTTCCCATTCTTGTCGTCGATGCGGTACCCTAACATGGGATCAATCTGATCTTCAGATTCGCACCCAACCCCCGAAGCAAGAGCCAACTCAGCCACTCCCATTCCATCGTCGTTCAATCGCAATCGAATGGAACGGGACCGCCAAGTGTACCGATCAGCCCAACCAAAGGCAGCTCTCATCAATCCCTTGCGTAGCGATTCGAGAGAGTCCGATTCCCTTTCCCAGACAGGCTGATCCGATCGGCAGTATTTCCCGATTCTCGGGAACCAACGAAAGAAGCCAGCGTATCGTGCAGGCTCTCACCCAGCGGAATCGCCATCACGGCCGTTGCTGATGGGGCACTCTTTGGTGTATTGAAATTCGCTATTACCACCACCGAACGGAAAACGTTTGGCAAGCGATCAGCCATCGAACGGCTTTCTTGTTGGCGATTGTCCCGGCATTTTCAGTATCGATATGATCGAAAAGAACTTTTGCATTGTCGGCATTATGTTCTGCGGCCATCGCAGTCCAAGCATCGCCACTGCTTCTTCCCGTTCTTTTCCTTAGGTTCATAGCAGGGCACTTGATAAAACGGATGTTTGTCATCGAACAGCCAGAACCGATCACGCCACTTTTTCAGATAGTCCGTGATCTTGTTGGCCGGTAGCCCCGCTTTGAATAGCTGTTTGGCTTGGTCGATGTCGGTTGGCCCTTCCAGGGCACGGTACAGCACCGCCAGCAAAAAGCGGTGCAGCGATGCCACCACCAGCGGCGACGAGTCTTCGATGGCCACGATGTCTTTCGCCCGCAGCAAGGTATCCTTGATTCCTAGCTCGTCGCGCGTTCCGTTAGGAAACCGCACTGGAATCCATTTTTCATCAACCAGGTTGAATCGGCTCATTCGGACTCCTTTGCGTCATAAACCACTCCCAAGTCGTTATCCAACCGCACCGCCGCATCTTCCACCCAGCGTCCCGCCGTGTCAATCACCCAGGCATGACAGTTTCGCAGTAGCGGCGAGCTTTTCCATCCTTCCGGCACGCCAAACGACTGAAGCTTCTTCACCACGCCCACGCGAGAAAGACTCACGCCCGCAGAAACCAGCGTTTGGCCTGGGCAAAGTCCGGTTTGTGCTCTGGATCAAAACGATCATCTGGGAATAACGGGATCGCCATGTACCGAGTCATCGCCCAGCCGGGTTTTGGCCTTGAGAGATTGATGCACTCTGGGTTCATCGTCATCGTAAAGGACGAAACGCGCCGGATCGTTCCACGAGCGCGTCGCCCGGCAAGCCGAGAATCGCCTTATTGGCTTGCCCTTATGGGCGAAGGCCTCGCCGTCTGCCTTCTCTTGCGCCTTTTCCATGACGATCATGCAGGAATTCCGGGATGTCGACCTGTTCTTCGTACACCGCCTGCACCAGCGTGTCGATTTCGTCAGGCAGGATCAGTTCCCGCCGCGTGTGCAGGAGACACCAGGTTCGCAGGAGCAAGTCTTCGCGGTACACGCATTCCCACCACAATGGCTTTCCGAACGACGGCGGCTCGTCTCCTGCCAGCCCTGCCACCAGCAGACATGGCTCGGAAACAGGTCGTGGCCCGTGCTGGTGCCGCCACAAGCGACCGGCGCGCTGGAGAATCAGATCAATCGGCGCAAGATCGGTTACGATGAGATCGAAGTCGAGATCAAGGCTCTGTTCGGCCACTTGGGTGGCGATAAGAATTTTCCGGCCATCCCGTTTTCCTTCCTTGCCGAAAACAGCCAAGGCTTCGTCTTCCCGCTTTTGCCGTCGATCGGCGGGGAAACGAGCATGGAACAGAAACACCTCCGTGCCGTCCGACAGTCGCTTTCCCACCCGCTGGCCATCGCGTTCCAAGGATCCCCGTCAGGAAAAAGCCGGTACAGTTCCTGTGCGCGCTGCACGGTGTTCAGCAGCGCCAAGCACATGCCAGCGGGGTGTTTTTCCAGCTCGGAGTAAATGGCGGGTAAATCCGGCGCAATTCCCAGCAAGCGGATGGTTTGGCGGCGCGCAATATCCGCTTGGAAATGGAATTGATCCACTAGACCTGGAGTGAAGATAGAAAGTCGGGGATATTCCGCCTCCGCTTCAGGCATTGCCGCGCCAACGATTCGAGCCAACTCCCGCCGGAATGATGGGGGCAAAGTGGCCGAGAGGAGCACCACTGACGATCCCATCGCCAGCAGCCAGCGCAGCAGATGAATCAGGAGCGTTCCCGTGTAGGCATCGTAAGCGTGAATTTCGTCAAAGACCACAACGCGGTTGGCCAAACCCCACAGCCGCACAAATTGATGCCGCACGGGAAGAATAGTCAGAAGCGCCTGGTCAACGGTTCCTACGCCGTATTCCGAGAGGAGTGCTCGCTTCTTGTGGGTAAACCATTGTCCGGCACGGATTGCACCTCCCGTTTCGGAATCGTAAACCCCTGAAAAACGCAGGTTTTGAAACAGGTCGTTAAGGAGCGTTGCCCCATGCAACAGTTGCAGGTCGAGGGAATGGTCTGACCCCAGGCAGCGTAAGAACTCCAGTGTTCGCCCAAACATGGCATTTCCCGTGGCTTTGGTGGGTAGCGCGACGTACAAGCCACGATGACCGAAGCGGCGCTGCAATTCTAAGTGCGCGAAGAATGCCGCTTCGGTCTTGCCTTCGCCCATAGGAGCTTCCACAAGGAGAATGCAAGGCGATGAGACTTCCTGCACGGCTTTGGCAACCGCCTGCTGCAAGGGACGAGGTGCGAAATGAAAGACATCCTCGAAGGGTAGCGTTCGCGGCGAAAGCGGACGGCGAGGTTCCCAACCAATAGCATCCAAAGCCCGTTCGGCAAATTGTCGTCGCTGTGTCCACCAAGCGTTTAGATCATCGCAGTCTTTCGGTGTGCCATAGGGGAACCACGCTTCGTTTGAACCAATCCAATCGGCAAAACTCGTCAGGCCAGAAAGCAGCATAAAGTCTGGCCCGGTGAGTTCTCCATTGCTTGGGATTGTTTGCGGGTTGAGAACCTCCAGAAGGGCATCGAATAGATCGCGCCGAACAGCAGCCCAATCGTTGCCGCCCGTGATCTTGCGGTTGCTCTCCAGGTCATTCAGGATACCAGGGCTCGCTCGTTCTCCATGATGGCAGCCCACTGCATCGGCCGCCAGTTCGGCCAAATCCTTCGGCCATCCGCTGGCCTCCAATAAGGCGGCCAAGACCATTTGGCTCACAAAAGCGTGGTTGACGTTTTTTTCGACTCCCGGAGGTATTTGCAAGCCGCACTTCGACAGGAGTTCTGTTGCCCCTTCCCATTTGCACTGAAAGCCCGGCCATGCCTTGCCCAGGTCATGACACGCAATCACCAAGAGAAGCCACGGCCTGGCTTGCTCCCAAGGAAGACCGATGATTTCAGCTAAGCGTTCTCGGGTTTGCCTCGGTTCCCGCAATAGTACGACATCAGCAACGACAGATACATCAAGGAGATGCAAAATCAGAGGATGCCACCTGACATCGCCCTCCGCTGAAGTCTTTGCCCAGAGTTGCTTGAAAGAAGTCATCGCCCCACCCATAGAACGGAAAAGCGGTCGCTCATTATGGCAAACTGCGGCCACAAATGAATGATGTCCACTTCTCTCCGATCAAGGCTTTCCGTCGTTGTACCACTGGTAACACCCGCTGAAAAGGGGGAGTTTGGCTTCACCAAATGCAACGCCCGCACGTTCTGCCCCGCCATCGGTGTTATGGACGAACGAACATTATACCAGCCCGTCGGTCACGCGGAAGTCTGCCCCGCATTGTTTGCGGCGCCGGGCGAGAGGACGCGGATTTCAGTTCCTCGGCCACTGGACAGGGGACAGAGGAGAGACGAGAGAGGAGTGGGGAGAGGGGCCAGAACGTGGCTGCAAATTGGTCACTGGCCACTGGCCACTAGCCACTGGATAGGGGCGAGAGGAGGGGTGAGTGGGGCAGTGGAGAGTGGCCAGTGGCCAGCTTCGCCTAATTCATCCTTTGTCCCCTATCACCTGTCACCCAACCCCGCCCCAAGACCCAAGACCCAAGACCCCCGAACCCCGCCCCTTAAACTGTCACGTTTTCAGCACGTTCTGCGACACTTTCAGCGCATTCTGTCGCATTTCCAGCGCGTTTTGTCACGTTTACAGCGCCAATTTGCTACGGTTTTCCACCCCGGATATCCATTTCGCCATGTTCGTCTTTTAGCGTAACCTACAATGCCGCAAGGACTTCGGACGATCCAAATCGACTAAAGATGCCCAAAATTCGTTCGACATTTTGCCCAAATAAATAGGGAAAATTCAAAAAAGTTAAGATGCGCAAACGGCGCGTGGAACAACCTTCCTGCGTCCGCCACCATGGGCACAACCGTAGGCCGCGTGAAACCCACCGGACGATCGCAAAATATGATTTTCAAAAACACGTTCTAAGGGTGGTCGGAATGCGGGGTGGCCAACGGTTGCATCTCACGAAACGGATTTCCCGCTTCGTACAGCGAAATCTTCGCCTTCAAGGCCTCCGCCAGCAGCTGCTTGCCCTGTTCGGCGGCCAATTGCAGAGCTTTGCGCACCGTTTGCACAGCCTCCGGAAATCGCCCTGCCTCGGCGTAGGCCGCGGCCAAGGTGTCAAGAATGTTCGCATCGCGGCCGCCGGTAAGCTGCGTCACCCGTTGAGCCGATTTGACCGCCTCGGCCCCGTTGCGGAAGGTCGCCTGCGGACACGTCGCACGCAGCCACGCCAGTTTGTTCAATGCCTCTGCGTAGTCGGGCTTGATCTTCAGGGTCTGATGGTACTCTCGGATGGCCTCCCCAATCTGGCCCTGACGGGCCAGCGCCAGGCCAAGGTTGTAGTGAGCGTCTGCAAAGTCGGGCTTGATTTGCAACGCCATGCCGAACTGGGCAATGGCCTCGTCAACCTGTCCGCGATCGACCAGAGTCAAACCGAGATTGTAGTGGACAGCCACGCTGTCGGGCTTGGTTTTCAACGCCTGTCGATAATGGGTAATCGCCTCGTCGAGCTGTCCGCACTTGGCCAAGGCGTTGCCAAGGTTGTAGTCGACCTCGGCAAAGTCGGGATTGATTTCCAGCGCTTTCCGAAACTGGATGATCGCCTCGGCAAGCTGCCCGCGGCCGGCCAAGGCCACAGCGAGATCGTTGCAGGCTAACGCCGAACCGGGGTTGAACTCCAGCGCTTTGCGGTAGCTGGCTATCGCGTCGTCGGCCTGCCCGCGGCCCATTTCTGCCATGCCGAGGTTAATGTAGGCATCCGCATAGTCGGGTTGGATTACCAGGGCCTGTTGGTAACGGGCGATCGCCTCATTGAACTGCCCGCGGCCGGCCAAGGCATAGCCGAGACTATTGTAGACCCGAGCGTTACCCGGAGCCTTGGCCAGCGTGTCCTCCCACATCGAAAGACCGCTCCGGTAGTCCAGGTTGCGTCGGAAGGTAAGATCTCCGAGTGCGACGCTTGCGAGCACCACCAAAGTGCCGCCGATGACCCGGGACGCCAGTAGGGAAATTTTCCTCCGACGGACAAGCCATTGGCTCGCAACCCATCCACCCACCACGGCACCCGTTGCCACCGCCGCCAACGGCAAATACATGCGATGCTCGAAAGCCAGATCCTTGAGGGGAAACACACTCGATGTCGGCGCAAGGATGAAGAAGAACCACGCCCCCAAAAAGCTCCACTCCGGCCAGCGGAAGGCGGCCCAAATGGTCAGGGCAAGCAGGGCCGCGATCAGCAACAGGGGCGGGAGAATTTCGCCCGCCCTGTCGGCCACCGGCCAGCCATAGTCCAGACACAACCCCGTCGGGCAGAAACATAGCCGCAAGTAATGCGCGATGACTCCCGGCTGACTGACCGCGTATTGAAGCGGCGTCAAATTCTTTACCACCAGGACGCCCGTATCGGCAAACTTGTGGGCCTGACTCACCATCAACCCCGCCAAAACCACCCACGTGCCGGCCAGCCCGCTATAAAACGCCCAGCGGCGGCGAAAGATCTCCCGCCACGAAGAAGCCACAAACGCCCGATCGTACCACAGGACCAGCAGCGGCGCCACGGCCGCCACTTCCTTGGTCATCACCGCCAGCAGGCAACACGCCGCCGCGGCAGTATACCAACCCTTGGGACGCGTGGAATCCTGGGCGCGGATGAAATTGTAGAGTGTCAGCAAAACCAAGAGCCCCATCAGCGATTCAAAACGCTGGTAGATGTAAGTCACGCTTTGAGTCTGCAGCGGGTGAACCAGCCAGAGCAATGCCACGCCCAGGGCCAGGCCCCAGGCCGCCGCTCGGAAACGGGCCGCCAGCCGTCCGCGTGCCAGGGTCCGACGAATGATTCCAAACAGCACCAGTGCGGCGGCCAGGTGGATGGCCAGGTTCACTGCGTGGTAGCCCCAGACGTCGAAGCCGCCCAGTGCATAGTTCAGGGCGAACGACCAGTCTCCTAGCGGCCGGTTGGTGTCAACCATTGGCGCCCAGGGCGGCCAGAGTTTCAGGATGGCCCGGTTCTGCTGGATATACAGCGTGCCGTCAAAGAGAAATGGCCCCGTGAAACTGTTGCTGTAAACGAGTGTTCCGACCGCCAGCAGGATGCCGGCGGCCGCCATGATCGCCTTGTGAGAAGACGCGCTGACGAAGGAGCCCGGCCGTGGCGCGGAACGCTCGTTGCCGGGCGCCACGCTTTTTCCGGGCGAAGCCACTCGAGCATTCCCGTCAGATTTCGATCGTTTACGACTTCTCATAAGCTTAAACACAGTATAGCCTACAGCGCTGTTCTACCCAACGTTCTCACCGCTAAGGTCGGACTGCAGTTGGCGGAGTGGATGGCAGCATTTCGCGATAGGGCTTTCCCGCTTCGTAAAGCGGAATCTCGGCCTTGATGGATTCAGCCAGCGGCTGCTTGTCTTGTTGGGTGGCTAGTTCCACCGCCTTGCGCCGTTTCCAGGGCCTCGGCGAGTCGGCCCGTCTCGGCATAGGCAGCGGCCAAGGTGCCGAGAATTGCCGGATCTTGCCCCTCGGAGAGTTGAACTGCCCGCTCGGCCAGCCCGACGGCTTCGGCGCCGTTGCGGATCATGCGGTTCGGGTTGGTTGCCAGCAGCCAGGCAACGTCGTTTAACAGCGCAAGGTCGTCAGGGCGCGAACGCAGCAATGCACGCCGCTCGGCCAGCGCCTTAACGATTCCTTCCCGCTGGGATTGGGCAACACCAAGATGGTCGCGCGCACTGGCAAAACCGGGTTTGATTTCCAGTGCCTTGTTGAAATGGACAATGGCTTCGTCGAATTGACCTCGCTGGGCCAGGCCATTCGCGAGATTGTAGTGATACGCCGCAACTCGGGCGTTCAGTTCCGTCGCCCTGCGAAAATGGACGATGGCTTCGTCCATTCGTCCTTGCCCCGCCAGAGTGATGCCGAGGTTGTTGTGGGCCTCCGCATATTCGGGGTTGAGTTCGAGCGCCTTGCGAAGATGGACGATAGCCTCGGCAGCATCTCCCTTGTTGCGCAGGGCGGAGCCGAGATTGTTGTGGACCTCGGCGTAGTCGGGCTTGACTTCTAGCGCCTTCCGATAATGGGCTATCGCCTCATCGACCTGTCCGCGGTGGTTCAGGGCGACGCCCAGGTTGTTGTGGGCTTCCGCGTAGTCAGGATCGACCTCCAGCGCCTTCTGATAGTGGGCTATCGCCTCGTTGACCTGTCCGCGGTCGTTCAGGGCGACGCCCAGGTTGTTGTAGGCGTTCGGGTCATCGGGCTTGATTTGCAGGGCCTTCCGATAATAGGCCATCGCCTCGTCGAGCTGTCCGCGGGCGGCTAGAGCTTTGCCGAAGTTGTTGTAGGCTTGCGCTGTCGGGCTCGATTTTTAGGGCCTTCTGATAATGGGTGATGGCCTCGTCGAGCTGTCCGCGGCGAGCCAGAGCCGCACCGAGGTTGTTGTGAACGTCGGCAAGGTTCGGGTCGATTTCCAGCGCCTTGTTGAAATGGGCAATGGCTTCGTTGAATCGCCCGCTGCCATCGAGGGCAACGCCAAGGTTGTTGTAGACCTCTGCGTAGTCGGGCTTGATTTGCAGGGCCTTGCGGTAATGGACGATCGCCTCGTCGAGCTGTCCGCGGCGGGCCAGGGCCACGCCGAGGTTGTAGTGGGCCTTCGCAAAGTCGGGCCTGACTTCCAGGGCCTTCTGGAACTGGGTGATGGCCTCGTCGCCCCGCCCGCGGTCGGCCAGAGCCAAACCGAGATTGTTGTGGGGGTCCGCTTCGTCGGGCTTGAGTTCCAGCGATTTATGGTAATGAGCGATCGCCTCATCGACCCGTTTGCAATCATTCAGGGCATTGCCGAGGTTGTTTTCGGTGCTGCCAGTTGGCCGGCGCCTTGTCTACCGTGTCTTCCCAGATGGAAAGCGTGCTCTGGTAGTCCACGTTCCGCCGGAAGGTGAGGATTCCAAGTGCCACACCCGCAAACAACACCAGAGCACCGGCTATGACCTGCGACGCCGACAAGGGAAGCTTCCCATGACGGACAAGCCACCGGCCCGCCACCCATCCGCCCACCACCACGCCCGTCGCCACCGCCGCCAACGGCAAGTACATGCGGTGTTCGAAGGCCAGGTCGCGAAGCGGGAACACGCTCGAAGTCGGGGCGAGAATGAAGAAGAACCACGCCCCCAAAAAGCTCCACTCCGGCCAACGGAAGGCGGCCCAAATGGTCAGGGCAAGCAGGGCCGCGATCAGCAACAGGGGCGGGAGAATTTCGCCCGCCCTGTCGGCCACCGGCCAGCCATAGTCCAGACACAACCCCGTCGGGCAGAAACATAGCCGCAAGTAATGCGCGATGACTCCCGGCTGACTGACCGCGTATTGAAGCGGCGTCAAATTCTTTACCACCAGGACGCCCGTATCGGCAAACTTGTGGGCCTGACTCACCATCAACCCCGCCAAAACCACCCACGTGCCGGCCAGCCCGCTATAAAACGCCCAGCGGCGGCGAAAGATCTCCCGCCACGAAGAAGCCACAAACGCCCGATCGTACCACAGGACCAGCAGCGGCGCCACGGCCGCCACTTCCTTGGTCATCATCGCCAGCAGGCAACACGCCGCCGCGGCAGTATACCAACCCTTGGGACGCGTGGAATCCTGGGGCGGATGAAACTGTAGAGCGTCAGCAAAACCAAGAGCCCCATCAGCAATTCAAAACGCTGGTAGATGTAAGTCACGCTTTGAGTCTGCAGCGGGTGAACCAGCCAGAGCAAGGCCACGGTCAGGGCCAGGCCCCAGGCCGCCGCTCGGAAACGGGCCGCCAGCCGTCCGCGTGCCAGCGTCCGACGAATGATTCCAAACAGCACCAGTGCGGCGGCCAGGTGGATGGCCAGGTTCACTGCGTGGTAGCCCCAGACGTCGAAGCCGCCCAGTGCATAGTTCAGGGCGAACGACCAGTCTCCTAGCGGCCGGTTGGTGTTCACCATTGGCGCCCAGGGCGGCCAGAGTTTCAGGATGGCCGGGTTCTCCTGGACATACAGCGCGCCGTCGAAGAGAAATGGCCCAGTGAAACTGTTGCTGTAAACAAGTGTCCCGGCCGCCAGCAGGATGCCGGCGGCCACCATGACCGCCCCGTGCGAAGACGCGCTGATGAAGGGGCCCGACACTGGTGCGGAATGCTCGTTGCCGGGCGCCACACTTCTTCCGGGCGAAGCCGCCCAAGCATTCCCACCAGGTTTCGATCGTTTGCGATGTCTCATGGGCTCAGAAACAGTATAACCCCCTGTACTGTTGTGACCACCGTCCTTTGTGCGTCAAGGCCGGGTCGAACCGGCAGCAGAAGGCTGCTGCATCTCGTGATAGGGCATTTGCGCTTTGTACAGGGCAATCTTGGCCTTGATCGATTCCGCCAACGGCCGCTTGTTCTGCTCGGCGGCCAATTGTAACGCGGTGCGTGCCGCTTGCGCTGCCTCGGAGAACTGGCCCACCTCGGCATAGGCGGCGGCCAAGGTGCTGAGAATTGCCGGTTCTCGCCTGGCCGAGAGTTGTGCCGCCCGTTGGGCCAACTCCATGGCCTCCGCACCGTTGCGGATCGAAGCGTTCGGATTGGTGGCCAGGATCCAGGCCGTTTCGTTTAGCAGGGCGATGTTGTCGGGACGGGCGCGGAGCAATTCGCGCCGGTGTGCCAGTGCGCTGCAGATTTTTTCCCACTCCGACTGGGCGACACCCAGATTGTTGCGGGCGTTCGCATAGTCGGGCTTCAGTTCCAGGGCCTTTTGGAAATGAACCCTTGCCTCATCGAGTCGTCCGCGACGCGCCAGAACAAAGCCGAGGTTGTTGTGGGCTTGGGCAAAGTTGGGGTCGATTTCCAACGCCTTTTGGTACTCTGCCATGGCCTCATCGACGCCTTCACTCTTGGCCAGAGCCGCACCGAGATTGTTGTGGGCCTCGGCAAAGTCGGGTTTGATGTTGACGACCTTCCGGAAATGCGCGATGGCCTCGTCTACTCGCTCTTTGGACAGAAGGGCCTGGCCGAGGCCGTTGTGTGCGTCCGAGTAGTCGGGGTTGATTTCTAACGCCCTCTGATAATGCGCGATCGCCTCGTCCGTCCGTCCGCAACCGGCCAGAACTGTGGCGAGATTGTTGTGGGCCTCGGCGTAATCGGGCTTGATTTGCATGCCCTTTGAAACTCTGCCAGGGCTTCATCGACACGTTTGCAACTGGCCAGAGCTGTGCCGAGATTATTGTGGACCTCAGCATAGTCGGGCTTGATCGCCAGCGATTTTTGGTAATGGACGATGGCCTCGTCGGATCGTCGGCAACCATTCAGGGCGTTGCCAAGGTTGTTTTCGGCTCGCGCGTTGCCCGGCGCCTTGGTGGCTGTGTCTTCCCAGATGGAAAGCTCGCTCTGGTAGTCCACATTCCGCTGGAAAGTAAGAATTCCGAACGCGATGCTTGCGAACATGAACAGCAAGCCGCCCACGACCCGTGCCGCAAACAAGGTGATTGCGCCGCGACGGACAAGCCATCGGCCCGCCTCCCAGCCGCCCACCACTACAGCTGTAGCCACCGCCGCCAACGGGAGGTACATCCGGTGCTCAAAGGCCAGGTCGTGAAGCGGGAACACGCTCGATGTCGGGGCGAGAATCAAAAGAAACCACGCCCCCACAAAACTCCACTCCGGCCAGCGGAAAATCGCCCACACCGTCAATGCCGCGATGGCCCCGATCAGCAACAGCGGCGCAGTGATCTCGCCGGCCGTGGTGGCCACCGGCCAGCCGTAGTCAAGGCACAAACCCGTCGGCCAGAAGCATAGCCGCAAGTAATGCGCGATGACTCCCGGCTGACTGACCGCGTATTGCCACGGCGCCAGATCCTTCACCACCAGGACGCCCGCATCGGCGAACTTGTGGGCCTGGCTGAGCATCAACCCCGCCAGAACCACCCACGTGCCGGCCAAGCCCCCATAAAACGCCCAGCGGCGGCGAATGATCTCCCGCCACGAAGAAGCCACAAACGCCCGATCGTACCAGAGGACCAGCAGCGGCGTTACCGCCGCCACTTCTTTCGTCATCACCGCCAGCAGGCAACACGCCGCCGCGGCAGCATACCAACCCTTCGGACGCGTGGATTCTTGGGCCCGGAGGAAGCTGTAGAGCGTCAGCAAAACCAAGAGCCCCATCAGCGATTCAAAACGCTGATAAAGGTAGGTGACGCTTTGGGTCTGTAGGGGGTGAACCAGCCAGAGCAATGCCACGGCCAGGGCCAGGCCCCAGGCCGCCGCTCGGAAACGGGCCGCCAGCCGTCCGCACGCCAGGGTCCGACGAATGATTCCAAACAGCACCAGCGCCGCGGCCAGGTGGATGGCCAGGTTCACCGTATGATAGCCCCAGACGTTGAAGCCGCCCAGCGCATAGTTCAGGGCGAACGACCAGAGTCCCAGCGGCCGGTTGGTGTCGGCCATCGGCGCCCAGGGCGGCCAGAGTTTCTCGATGGCCGGGTTCTGCTGGACATACAACGTGCCGTCGAAAAGAAATGGCCCCGTGAAACTGTTGCTGTAAACGAGTGTTCCGACCGCCAGCAGGATGCCGACGGCCGCCATGATCGCCTTGTGAGAAGACGCGCTGAGGAAGGGGCCCGGCCCTGATGCGGAACGCTCGTTGCCGGGCGCCACACTTTTTCCGGGCGAAGCCGCCCAAGCATTCCCACCAGGTTTCGATCGTTTGCGACGTCTCATGGGCTCAACAACCGAATAGTCCACGGCGCTGATATGGCCGATGTATTCTCACCGTCAAGGCCGGACTGAACCGGGAGGAGCGGATTGCTGTATGTCACGGAAGGGAGTTCCCGCTTCGTAAAGTGCCATCTTGGCCTTCAGGGATTCCGCCAACGATTGTTTGTTCTGTTCGGTGGCCAGATCCAGGGCCTTGCGTGCCGTTTGCACGGCCTCGGAGAATCGCCCCGCCTCGGCGTAGGCAGCAGCCAACGTGCCCAGAACAGCCGGTTCCTTTCCGTCGGAGAGTCGGACCGCCCGCTGGGCGAGCCCGACGGCTTCCGTGCCGTTGCGGATCGATGCGTTCGGGTTGGTGGCCAGCACCCAGGCCGTATCGTTCAGCAAGGCGACGTCATCGGGCCGCGCGCAACGATTCACGCCATCCGGCCGGCGCCTTGCGGATTTCTTCCCACCGCGACTGGACGATTTCGAGGTTGCGTCGGGCGCCGGCATAGTCGGGTTTTGCTTCCAGGGCTTTCCGGTAATGGACCATGGCCTCGTCGATCTGTCCGCGATTGGCCAGGGCATTCGCCAGGTTGTTGTGGGCTTCCGCGTACTTGGGCTCGAGTGCCAACGCCTGCCGATAATGGCCTAGGGCCTCGTCGATCTCTCCGCGACCCGCCAGCGCCAGCCCGAGATTGTTGTGAACCGCTGCCGAGTCGGGCTTGCTCTCCAACGCCTTCCGGTAATTGGCAATGGCTTCCTCGACGCGTCCGCGGCCGGCCAAGGCCAAACCGAGGTTGCTATAGGCTTCCGCGTAGTCGGGGTTGACTTCCACGGCTTTCTGGTAGGACGCGATGGCTTCCTCGATCCGTCCGCAGCCGGCCAGCGCGTTGCCGAGGTTGTCGAGCGCCTCGGCGTAGTCGGGGTTAATCTCCACCGCCTTCTGGTATTCGGCAATGGCCTCATTGAGCCGTCCACATTGCGCTAGAGCCAAGCCCAGGTTGTTGAGCGCTTCCGCGTAGTCGGGCTTGATTTCCACGGCCTTCTGGTACTGGGCAATCGCCTCGTCAACCTGACCACGCCTCGCCAGAACCACGCCGAGGCTGTAATGAGCTTCCGCGTAGTCGGGCTTGATTTCCACGGCCTTCCGGTACTGGACAATCGCCTCGTCAACCTGACCACGCTCCGCCAGGATTAGTCCCAAGTTTTTGTGCGCCACCCAGCACGCAGGCGTCCGCTCGATGGTCGTGCGACAGAGCGTCTCGAGGTCCGTGTACATCTGGCTTTGCCGCCAGGTCAAAGCGGCCAAAACCGTCAATAACCCCAGCGAAAACGCGTAGCCCGCCAGACGACGCCATTGCCCACCACGAGCCGACAAGAGGGTCGCTCCCGCCGCCACTAGCGCGATGATCCCCAGGTTCGCCAAATAGGGGAAATGATCGGCCACATAGGAAAGGCAGAACCAAAGCACGTTCAAGAAACCCAATACGGGAAACAGGGTGCCGGCAAAGAACAGCAGTCCCGCCAGCGGCCCACGCCACCACCGACTCAGCCACCACAACACGCCCACCAGCATCAGCAGCGCCAAGGGGAACACGTATTGCCACCAAACCCCGGGGTTGATCTCCCAGCGGGGATATATGAAATGCAAGTCCGCCGGCCAACAGAGTTTGCCTAGGTAAAACCAGATCACCCGCCCCGGCAACAAACACCGTTGCAGAATGCTCAGTTCGAAGTCAGGCCCCTCGGCCCCTGTAAGCTTTCGTTCCACCCACGAGACGAACACGCCGGCCACCACGCCAATCGCGAAGAATGGCAAGAGCGGCAGCACGTCGCGCCGCCACGACAGCCTTCCACGCTGCCACCAAAAGATCACCAGCAGCGCGGCCGGCAGCGTTACCGCGACAATCTTGCTCGCCAGCGACAGCACAAACAGCACCAACGCCGCCAGGTACCAGCTCGCGCCACGGTTCTGGTCGAACCGGAAGTAAGCCATTGCCGCCCCCAGGTAGAAAACGGCCGAAAGAGTGTTTTTTTGCTCGGTAATCCAGGCCACGGTTTCCACGTTGATCGGGTGCAGCGCGAAGATGGCCGCCGCGAGGAGGGCCCCCGGGATCGCCAGTTGCCGTAGCACCAGCGCCACCATCACCGACGCAAGTGCGTGTAATAGAATATTCACCAGGTGATAGCCGAGCACGGCGTTGCCCCACAGCTTGTACTGCACCCAGAAACCGGTCTCCGTCAACGGATAATACTGCTGTGTCGCCCTCACGTCGAACCAGATCCGATACAGGCCGTGCCAGGATCGCAGCCCGGGCGCGGTAATGTGGGCGTTATCGTCCCAGATGAAACCTCCCTGCCACGCAGGCTGGTACGCCAAAATGACCGCCACCAGCAAAGCGACGACAAAAAACCAATCCTTTGGCCCGAACGGTCGGGCCGTGCTTACGTCGGCTCGGTGGGGTTCTGGCGATCGGGCCGATGACGATTGACGGTTGCGACGTTTCATGGATTAAATTCTAGCTCTTCATGCAAACCGTACTAAGGTCGGATGGACTTCGAGACAGACGGGTGTCGCACATCGCGATAGGGGAAACCGGCTTGGTAAAGCTTGATCCGGCCCTGAAGGGTCTCGGCCAGGACCGAGTTGTTTCGGTCGGTTGCCAAGGTCAGGGCCCGCTCGGCCGTTTCGACAGCTTCGGAAAATCGCCCCGCCTCGGCATAAGCGGCGGCCAGGGTGTCGAGAACGTTCGCATCGCGGCCGCCGCTAAGCGTCAGCAACCGTTGTGCCGATTTCACCGCCTCGGCCCCGTCGCGGAAGGACGCCTCCGGACAGGTCGCACGCAACCACGCCAGGTTGTTCAATGCCTCTTCGTGGTCGGGCTTGACTTTCAGGGTCTGCTGGTAGTGTCTGATGGCCTCCTCAATCTGGCCCTGACCGGCCAGCGCCAGGCCAAGGTTGTAGTGAGCGTCGGCCAAGTCCGGCTGGATCTCCAAGGCCTTGCGGAAACAGTCCATCGCCTCGCCAATTTTCCCCCGCCTGGCCAGAATCGTGCCGAGATGGCTGCGGACCTCGGCGTAGTCGGGTTTGATCGCCAGGGCCTCCTGATCATGGGACATGGCTTCATCGAGTTGTCCACGAGGCGCCAGTGCCAAGCCGAGGCTATAGTGGGCCTCCGCATAATCGGGCTTGATTTGCAACGCCATGCTCAACTGGTCCATGGCCTCGTCAACCTGTCCGCAATTGACCAGGGCCAAACCTAGATTGTAGTGGGCAGACGCACTGTCGGGCCTGAGTTCTAGCGACTTTCGGTAATGAGCGATCGCCTCATCGAACCGTTTGCAATTATTCAGGGCGTTGCCGAGGTTGTTTTCGGCTGCGGCGTCGTTGGGAGTGAGCTCCAGCACTTTCTGGTACTGGGCGATGGCCTGATCGAGCCGACCGCGCCCTGCAAGGGCCAAGCCCAGGCTGTAGTGGACTCGCGCGTTGCCCGGCGCCTTGGTGGCTGTGTCTTCCCAGATGGAAAGCTCGCTCTGGTAGTCCACATTCCGCTGGAAAGTAAGAATTCCGAACGCGATGCTTGCGAACATGAACAGCAAGCCGCCCACGACCCGTGCCGCAAACAAGGTAATTGCGCCGCGACGGACAAGCCATCGGCCCGCCTCCCAGCCGCCCACCACTACAGCTGTAGCCACCGCCGCCAACGGGAGGTACATCCGGTGCTCAAAGGCCAGGTCGTGAAGCGGGAACACGCTCGATGTCGGGGCGAGAATCAAAAGAAACCACGCCCCCACAAAACTCCACTCCGGCCAGCGGAAAATCGCCCACACCGTCAATGCCGCGATGGCCCCGATCAGCAACAGCGGCGCAGTGATCTCGCCGGCCGTGGTGGCCACCGGCCAGCCGTAGTCAAGGCACAAACCCGTCGGCCAGAAGCATAGCCGCAAGTAATGCGCGATGACTCCCGGCTGACTGACCGCGTATTGCCACGGCGCCAGATCCTTCACCACCAGGACGCCCGCATCGGCGAACTTGTGGGCCTGGCTGAGCATCAACCCCGCCAGAACCACCCACGTGCCGGCCAAGCCCCCATAAAACGCCCAGCGGCGGCGAATGATCTCCCGCCACGAAGAAGCCACAAACGCCCGATCGTACCAGAGGACCAGCAGCGGCGTTACCGCCGCCACTTCTTTCGTCATCACCGCCAGCAGGCAACACGCCGCCGCGGCAGCATACCAACCCTTCGGACGCGTGGATTCTTGGGCCCGGAGGAAGCTGTAGAGCGTCAGCAAAACCAAGAGCCCCATCAGCGATTCAAAACGCTGATAAAGGTAGGTGACGCTTTGGGTCTGTAGGGGGTGAACCAGCCAGAGCAATGCCACGGCCAGGGCCAGGCCCGAGGCCGCCGCTCGGAAACGGGCCGCCAGCCGTCCGCACGCCAGGGTCCGACGAATGATTCCAAACAGCACCAGCGCCGCGGCCAGGTGGATGGCCAGGTTCACCGTATGATAGCCCCAGACGTTGAAGCCGCCCAGCGCATAGTTCAGGGCGAACGACCAGAGTCCCAGCGGCCGGTTGGTGTCGGCCATCGGCGCCCAGGGTGGCCAGAGTTTCTCGATGGCCGGGTTCTGCTGGACATACAACGTGCCGTCGAAAAGAAATGGCCCCGTGAAACTGTTGCTGTAAACGAGTGTTCCGACCGCCAGCAGGATGCCGACGGCCGCCATGATCGCCTTGTGAGAAGACGCGCTGGGGAAGGGGCCCGGCCCTGGTGCGGAACGCTCGTTGCCGGGCGCCACACTTTTTCCGGGCGAAGCCGCCCAAGCATTCCCACCAGGTTTCGATCGTTTGCGACGTCTCATGGGCTCAACAACCGAATAGTCCACGGCGCTGATATGGCCGATGTATTCTCACCGTCAAGGCCGGACTGAACCGGGAGGAGCGGATTGCTGTATGTCACGGAAGGGAGTTCCCGCTTCGTAAAGTGCCATCTTGGCCTTCAGGGATTCCGCCAACGATTGTTTGTTCTGTTCGGTGGCCAGATCCAGGGCCTTGCGTGCCGTTTGCACGGCCTCGGAGAATCGCCCCGCCTCGGCATAGGCGGTGGCCAAGGTGCCGAGAACGGTCGGTTCCTTTCCGTCGGAGAGTCGGACTGCCCGCTGGGCGAGCCCGACGGCTTCCGTGCCGTTGCGGATCGATGCGTTCGGGTTGGTGGCCAGCACCCAGGCCGTATCGTTCAGCAAGGCGACGTCATCGGGCCGCGAGCGGAGCAATTCACGCCGCCCGGCCAGGGACTTCAGGATTTCCTCCCGCCGGCTCTGGGCGATGCCAAGGTTGTTGTGGGCATCCGTGTAATCGGGCTTGAGTTCGAGGGCCCTTTGGAAATGGGACGTAGCCTCGTCGAACCGTCCGCACTCCATCAACGCCAAGCCGAGATTGTTGTGCGTCTTCGCGGAATCGGGCTTGATTTGCAGCGACTTCTCGTATTGGGCAATGGCCTCTTCGAACCGTCTGATGCGGGCCAACAGCATGCCGAAGTTGTTGTGGGCCGGCACCAAGTTCGGCTCGATTTGCACGGCCTTCTCGTACTGGGTGATGGCCTCGTCGATCCGTTGACAATTGACCAGGGCATTGCCGAGGTTGTAGTGGGATTTGGCCTCGTTAGGACTGAGTTCCACCGCCTTCCTGTATTCAACGATAGCGTCGTCCATGCGCCGGCGCCAGCCAGCGCCATGCCGAGGTTATTGTAGGTACCTGCGTCGTTGGGCTCGATGGCCAGGGCCTTCCGGCAAGAGGCGATGGCCTCGTCGAACTGTCGCCGGCCAGCCAGCGCCGCGCCGAGGTTGTTGTAGGCCGCCGCGTAGCCGGGCTTGATCTCCAACGCCTTCCGGTAATTGACAATAGCTTCGTCGAGCCGTCCGCACTCGCTCAACGCCACGCCGAGGTTGTAGTAAGCCTCCGGGTAATCAGGCCTGATTTCCAACGCTTTCCGGTAATTAGCCATGGCTTTGTCAACCTGTCCGCGCCCGGCCAGAATCATGCCAAGGTTACCGTGGGCCAGCCAGCAATTGGGATTCTCGGCGATGACGGTTTGATAGAGCGTGTCAACATCAGAATACATCCGGCTTTGCTGCCAGGTCAGGCTTCCCAAAATCGCCAACAACACCAAGCACACCGTATAGCCGCCGGGCCGGCCCCATAGCCGCCAGCGAGCCAACAGCAATGCCGCGCCCGCGGCCGCAAGAGCGATGATCCCCAAACTGGCCAAATACTGGAAATGATCGGCCACGTACGAAAACACGAACCAATACACGTTCAAGAAACCCAATACGGGAAACAGCGCGCCGACAAAGAACAGCAGCCCCGCCAGCGGCCCACGCCACCACCGACTCAGCCACCACAACAGGCCCACCAACATCAGCAGCACCAAGGGGAACAGGTATTGCCACCAAACCCCGGGGTTGATCTCCCAGCGGGGGTACATGAAACGCAAATCCGCCGGCCAGCAGAGTTTGCCCAGGTAAAACCAGATCACCCGCCCCGGCAACAAACAACGCTGCACGACCGTCAACGCGAAGTCGGGCCCCTCCGCGCCGACCACCTTCCGCTCCACCCAAGTAATGAACACGCCCGCCACCACGCCGATGAGGAAAAAGGGCATAAGCGGCAGCACGTCCCGCCGCCACGACAGCCTTCCCCGCTGCCACCAGAAGATCACCAGCAGGGCAACGGGCAGCGTCACCGTGACGATCTTGCTCGCCAGGGCTAGCACAAAGAGCCCCAATGCCGCCAGGTACCAGGCCCTGCCGCGGTTCTGGTCGAAGCGCAGGTAGGCCAGCGCGGCGCCCAGGTAGAACACGGCCGAAAGCGTGTTCTTCTGCTCCGTGATCCAGGCCACCGATTCGACATGCACCGGATGCAGGGCGAAGATGGCCGCCGCCAGATAGGCCCCGGGGATCTTCAGCCGCCGCAGAACTAGGGCCACCAACAGGGCCGCCGTGGCGTGCAGGAAAATGTTCATGAGGTGATAGCCGAGCGTTGCGTCGCCCCACAGCTTGTACTGCACCCAAAAAGCAGTCTCCGACAAGGGATAGTACTGCTGTGTGGCCCCCACGGCGAACCAGATGCGATACAGGCCGTACCAAGAGCGCAGTTCCGGGTGGGTAATGTGGGCGTCATCGTCCCAGAGGAGTCCGCCCTGCCAAACCGGCTGGTAGACCAGGAACACCGCGACCACCAAAGCCACGACGAACAGCCAGTCCTTGGGCCCAAAGGCCCGCGCCGTGCTTACGGAGGCTCGGTGGGGTTCTGGCGATCGGGCCGATGACGGTTGACGGTTGCGACGTTTCATGGATTGAATTCTAGCTCTTTACGCAAACCGTGCTAAGGTCGGACGGACTTCGAGACAGACGCTTGTTGGGCATCGCGATAGGCAGAACCGGCTTGGTAAAGTTTGATCCGGGCCCGTAGGGTCTCGGCCAGGGCCGTGTTGTTTTGGCCGGTTGCCAAGGTCAGTGCCCGCTCGGCCGTCTTGACGGCCTCGGGAAATCGCCCTGCCTCGGCATAAGCGGCGGCCAGCGTGCCGAGAATCATCGGCTCTCGTGCGTCAGTAAGCCGGGCTGCCCGCTCAGCAAGTCCGACGGCCTCAGGGCCATTGCGGATCGAAGCGTTCGGATTGGTCGCCAACATCCAGGCGACCTCGTTCAGCAGGGAGACGTCGTCGGGCGCGAGTCCAGCAATGCGTGCTTCTCGGCCAGCGTCTTGCGGAGTTCTGCCCGCCAAGACTGAACCTTGCCGAGGTTGGCGCGGGCGTCCTGATGATCGTGTTGGAATTCCAGAGCTTTCTCGCAGTGGTCGATGGCCTCGTCGAAGTGCCCACAGCAGGCCAGGGCAATCGCAAGGTTATTGTGGGCGTCGGCATAGTTGGGCTTCACTTCCAGCGCCTTCTGGAAATGGGCAATGGCTTCATTCCACTGCCCCTGAATCGTCAGAACCCTGCCGAGATTGCTATGGGCCTCCGCGTAATCGGGGTCGATCTCCAGGGCTTTCTGGTATTCTGCCACAATTTCGTCAACTTGGCCCTTTTGCTGGACCAAGGCATTCGCCAGGCTGAGGTGAAACTTTGCCACCAGGGGCTCGATTTCCACCGCCTTCCGAAGGTGAACGATGGCTTCGTCCATCTGTCCGCGGCTTGCCAGGGCTTTGCCGAGGTTCTTGTGGACATCGCCCAAGTTGGGCGATATCTCCAAGGCCTTCCGAAAATGGGCAATGGCCTCGTCGAGTTGGCCGCGATCGGCCAAAGCCGCCCCCAGGTTGCTTTGAATCTCCGGAAAGTCGGGATCGAGTTCTATGGACTTCTCGTATTGAGCGATGGCTTCGTCAATCCGCCCACGATCGTGCAGGGCAATGCCGAGACAATCGTAGGCTCGCGCGTTGCCCGGAGCCTTGGCCTCCGTGTCTCGCCAAATCGAGATTTCGCTGTGATAATCCGCGTTGCGCTGGAAGGTGAGAATAGCGAGCGTTGCACCTGCCAAAATCGCCGCCGTGCTGCTCGTGGCTTGCCAGGCCAACGGTCGAATCGTTCCGCGCTCGACAAGCCGCTGGCCCACAAGCCAGCCGCCGATCACCACACCGGCGACGACAGCCGCCAAGGATAGATACATGCGATGCTCAAACGCGGCGTCATTGACGGGCACGAAGCTCGACGTGGGTGCAAGGATCATAAAGAAACAGGCGCCAGAAATCCCCACGCCGGCCGCTTCACGAGCGCCCACACCGTCAGCCCCAGCAGGCTCACCACAAGCATTCCCGGCAGCACGATTTCGCCCACCGTTTGTCGCCGGAGGCCAACCGTAGTCGAGGCACAAGCCCGTGGGCCAAAAAACCAGCCGAAGGTAATGAACAATCACGCCGGCTTGTGTCAGCAAGTACGTCCAGCAAGTGAACTTTTTCACCCCAAAGCCGGTGGTGTCGCCGTGAAAACCGGTCGAAATCAGCAAGACGGCGACGATGCCCCAGGTGGTGGCCAAAGCGAGGTACAATTTCCAGCGCCGTCGCCAGGCTTCTTCAAACGAGCCGGCCAGGAAGGTGCGATCGTAGAGCAGCACGACCAGCGGGGCCGTGACCGTCACTTCCTTCGTGGCCATGCCCAGGCGCAGGCCAGCACGGAGGCGACGTACCAAACGACTGGCGGAAGGATGAAGGATGAAGGATGAAGGATGAAGGATGACGATCCGGCGCTGACCCCTGCCCCCTGACCCCTGACCCCTGACCCCTCTGCAGTTGCGCCGCGCAAGAAACAGTAAAGCGTCAAGAGATAGAACAGCCCCATGAGGGCTTCGGTGCGCTGGATGATGTAGGTCACTGCCTCGGTCTGGAGAGGATGGATCACCCAGAGCAGCGAAATGGTCATGGCCAGCGGCACAGCGAACGAGCCGAAGCGTTTTTGCAAGCACGGCAAGGTCAGCGTTCGCCGCATGACGCCGTAGAGAGTCCAGGCCGCGAGAATATGGATGGCGAGATTCACCGCATGATAACCCCAAACGTTCGTTCCACCCATCGCATAATTGACGGCCAGCGTCATGCTAACCATCGGTCGGCCGCCCAGGAGTGCGGCATTCGGAGAAAACAGCACCTGCCAAAGCCGCCAGAGATGTCGAATGCCGAGATTCTGTTCGATCCAAGCATGGTCATCGAAGACAAACTCTCCGGCGAGACTGTTGCCGTAGGCTGCTGCCGCTGCGGCCGCGATCAGTACCAGCGGCAACATCTTGGCCCAGCCGGACAACTTTCTTGGAGATTGGGCCGATGCCGCGGGGGTGGTCTTCGTCAACTTGGAGTGTTTGCGACGTTTCATGGGTTCACAGACAGGATAGTCCACGGCGTTGTTATGGCCAACGTATTCTCGCCGTCAAGGCCGGGCTGAACCGGGAGGAGCGGATTGCTTTATGTCGCGGAAGGGAGTTCCCGCTTCGTAGAGCGGGATCTTCGCCCTGTTAGATTCCGCCAAGGACTGGTTGTTTTGTTGCCTGGCCAGGTCCAGGGCCTTGCGTGCCGTTTGCACGGCCTCGGGAAATCGCCCTGTCTCGGCATAGGCAGCGGCCAAGGTGCCCAGGACCGCCGGCTCCCGCCCGTCAGAGAGTTGGACCGCGCGCTCAGCCAACTCGACGGCCTCCGCGCCGTTGCGGATCGAGGCGTTCGGGTTGGTGGCCAGCACCCAGGCTGTATCGTTTAGCAAGGCGACGTCATCGGGCCGCGAGCAGCGATTCACGCTGCCCGACCAGGGCCTTCAGGATTCCCTCCCGCTGGGACCGCGCGATGCCAAGGTTCGTGCGGGCATCGGCGTCCTCAGGCCTGATTTGCAGGGCTTTCTCGTACTCGGTGATGGCCTCGTCGAACCGTCCGCATCCCGCCAAAGCGGTGCCGAGGTTGTACTGGGCCTCGACAAAGTCGGGCTTGATTTGCAGGGCCTTCCGATAATGGACGATCGCCTCGTCAACCCGGCCACGCACCACCAGAGCCGGGCCGACGTTGTTGTGGGCTTCCGCGTAGTCGGGCTTGATCTCCAGGGCCTTCTCATACTCGGTGATGGCCTCGTCGAACCGTCAACATCTCGCCAGGGCATTGCCGAGGTTGTTGCAGGCCTCCGCAAAGTCGGGATTGATTTCCAGGGCCTTCTGGTACTGGGTGATGGCCTCATCGATCTGTTGGCGCTTGGCCAAGGCCAAACCGAGGTTGTTGTGGGTCTCCGCGAAGTCCGACTTCAGTTCCAGCACCTTTTGGAACTGGACAATGGCCTCATCGAACTGCCCCCTAAGAGCCATGGCGGTGCCAAGGTTGTTGTGGGCTTCCACGTAGTCGGGCTTGATCTCTACGCGCCTTCGTGTAATGGGCAATCGCCTCGTCGAGATGTCCTTGATCGCGCAGGGCATTGCCGAGGTTGTAGTGGGCTGCAACGTGATCGGGTTTGATTTCAATCGCCTCCCGGAACAGCGTTACGGCTTCGTCCGCTTGTCCGCATTCGTGCAGAAGCTTGCCGAGATTATTGTAAGCCAAATAGCAAGTGGGATTTTCGGCAATGACGGTTCGGTAGAGCGTTTCAATGTCAGAATACATCCGGCTTTGCCGCCAGGTCAGACTCCCCAAAATCGCCAACAACACCAAGCACGCCGCGTAGCCACCGGGCCGGTTCCACAGCCGCCAGCGAGCCAACAGCAATGCCGCACCCGCGGCCGCAAGAGCGATGATCCCCAAACTGGCCAAATACTGGAAATGATCGGCCACATACGAAAACACGAACCAATACACGTTCAAGAATCCCAGTACGGGAAACAGCGCGCCGACAAAGAACAGCAGCCCCGCCAAAGGCCCACGCCACCGCCGACTCAGCCACCACAACAGGCCCACCAACAGCAACAACGCCAAGGGGAACAGGTATTGCCACCAAACCCCTGGGTCGATCTCCCAGCGGGGATACATGAAACGCAAATCCGCCGGCCAGCAGAGTTTGCCCAGGTAAAACCAGATCACCCGCCCCGGCAACAAACAACGCTGCACGACCGTCAACGCGAAGTCCGGCCCCTCCGCGCCGACCACCTTCCGCTCCACCCAAGTAATGAACACGCCCGCCACCACGCCGATGAGGAAAAAGGGCATAAGCGGCAAGACGTCCCGCCGCCACGACAGCCTTCCCCGCTGCCACCAGAAGATCACCAGCAGGGCAACGGGCAGCGTCACCGTGACGATCTTGCTCGCCAGGGCCAGCACAAAAAGCACCAATGCCGCCAGATACCAGGCCTTGCCGCGCTTCTGATCGAACCGCAGGTAGGCCAGCGCGGCGCCCAGGTAGAACACGGCCGAAAGCGTGTTCTTCTGCTCCGTGATCCAGGCCACCGATTCGACATGCACCGGATGCAGGGCAAAGATGGCCGCCGCCAGATAGGCCCCGGGGATCTTCAACTGCCGCAGCACGAGCGCCACCAGCACGGCTGTCAGGGCGTGCCAGGCGAGGTTTACCAAGTGATAGCCCAACATGGCATCGCCCCATAGCTTGTGCTGCACCCAGAAAGCGGTCTCCGACAAGGGATAGTACTGCTGTGTGGCCCCCACGACGAACCAGATGCGATACAGGCCGTACCAAGAGCAGCTCCGGGTGGGTAATGTGGGCGTCATCGTCCCAGAGGAGTGCGCCCTGCCAGGCCGGCTGGTAAACCAGGAAAACCGCGAGCACCAAGGCGACGACGAACCACCAATCCCTTGGAGCAAATGGCCGGGCCGCCCTGGAGAACCAAGTCTGGAACGACGAACCTTCCGGCCGAGCGTCTCCGGAGGCAAAGGAATCTTGCCGCGGCTCTTTCGATTTGGCCGGCAGGGATGGACGGTTCCGACGTGTCATCGATGGGTGTCCCCCGCGGTTTCTTTCTTCGGCGAGCACTGCTACGGGCGGCCGGACTGAAGGACCGAGGACTGTTGGGTGTCGCGAAAGGGAGTTTCCGCTTCGTAAGAGAGAATTTTAGCCTTAACGGATTCTGCTAATGACTGCTTGTTCTGCTCGGCCGCTAGTGCCAAAGCCTTGCGGGCCGTTTGTACGGCTTCGGGAAACCGGTCCGCCTCGGCATAGGCGGCGGCCAAGGTGCCCAGAACGGCCGGCTCTCGTCCGTCAGAAAGTCGAACCGCCCGTTCGGCCAGTTCGACCGCCTCGGCACCGTTGCGGACCGAGGCGTTCGGGTTGGTGGCCAGCACCCAGGCCGTATCGTTTAGCAAAGCGACGTCATCGGGCCGCAAGCGGAGCAAGTCACGCCGCCCGGCCAGTGCCTTCAGGATTCCGTCCCGCTGCGACTGGACGATGCCGAGGTTGCGTCGCGCGCTGGTGTGCCCGGGCTTGATTTTCAGGGCCTTTTGGTAATGCACGATGGCCTCGTCGAACCGTCCGCACCCCGCCAAAGCGATGCCCAGGTTGTATTGCAAGTCGGCAACCTGCGGCCTGATTTCCACGGCCTTCTGGTACTCGGCGATGGCCTCGTCGATCTGTCCGCGGCCGGCCATGATATTGCCGAGGTTGTTGTGCACTTCAACGAAGCCGGGGTCGATTTCCAGCGCCTTGCGGTACTCGGCGATGGCCTCGTCGGTCTGTCCGCGGCCGGCCAGGGCATTGCCGAGACTGTTGTGCGCTTTAATGTAGTGGGGATTGATTTCCAGCGCCTTGCGGAACAGCGCTACGGCTTCATCCGCTTTTCCGCGGCCGAGCAGAAGGTTGCCGAGATTATTGGCGGCTTCCGCATGGTCAGGCTTGATTTCCAGGACCTTCTCGTACTGCGCGATGGCCTCGTCGAGCCGGCCACATTTGGCCAGGGCATTGCCGAGGTTGTTGTAGGCATCCGCGAAATCGGGATTGAGTTCCAGTGCCTTCTGGTACTGGGCGATCGCCTCGTCAACCCGGCCACGCATCGCCAGACTCAAGCCGAGGTTGTTGCGAGCTTCCGTGTAATCGGGCCTGATCTCCAGGGCCTTCTCATACTGAATGATCGCCTCGTCGAACTGTCCCCGGCTGGCCAGCGCCGTGCCGAGGTTGTTGTAGGCCGCCGCGTAGTCGGGCTTGATTTCCAACGCTTTCCGGTAATAGGCAATGGCTTCGTCGAGCCGTCCGCACTCGGTCAGCGCCGCGCCGAGGTTGTAGTACGCCTGCGGGTAGTCAGGCTTGATTTCCAACGCTTTCCAGTAATTGGCCATGGCTTTGTCAAACTGTCCGCGCCCGGCCAGAGCCACACCGAGGTTGTTATGAACGAGGTAGACGTTGGGATCGATTTCCAACGCCTTCTCGAACTGGAAAATGGCTTCATCGACCTGTCCTCGCTCCATCAGGAAGGCACCGAGGTTGTCGTGGGGCAGCCAGCAATTGGGATTCTCGGCGATAACGGTTTGATAGAGCGTTTCAACGTCAGAATACATCCGGCTTTGCCGCCAGGTCAGACTCCCCAAAACCGCCAACGACACCAAGCACGCCGCATAGCCGCCGGGCCGGCCCCATAGCCGCCAGCGAGCCAACAGCAATGCCGCGCCCGCGGCCGCAAGCGCGATGATCCCCAAACTGGCCAAATACTGGAAATGATCGGCCACATACGAAAACACGAACCAATACACGTTCAAAAAACCCAGTACGGGAAACAGCGCCCGACGAAGAACAGCAGCCCCGCCAAAGGCCCACGCCACCGCCGACTCAGCCACCACAACAGGCCCACCAACAGCAACAACGCCAAGGGGAACAGGTATTGCCACCAAACCCCGGGGTCGATCTCCCAGCGGGGATACATGAAACGCAAATCCGTCGGCCAGCAGAGTTTGCCCAGGTAAAACCAGATCACCCGCCCCGGCAACAAACAACGCTGCACAACCGTCAACGCAAAGTCCGGACCCTCCGCGCCGACCACCTTCCGCTCCACCCAAGTAATGAACACGCCCGCCACCACGCCGATGAGGAAAAAGGGCATAAGCGGCAGCACGTCCCGCCGCCACGACACCCTTCCCCGCTGCCACCAGAAGATCACCAGCAGGGCGGCGGGCAGCGTCACCGTGACAATCTTGCTCAACAACGACAGGACGAAAAGCCCCAACGCCCCCCAATACCAGGCCCTGCCGCGCTTCTCGTCGAATCGCAGGTAGGCCAGCGCGGCGCCCAGGTAGAACACGGCCGAAAGCGTGTTCTTCTGCTCCGTGATCCAGGCCACCGATTCGACATGCACCGGATGCAGGGCAAAGATGGCTGCCGCCAGATAGGCCCCGGGGATCTTCAACTGTCGCAGCACCAGCGCTACCAGCACGGCTGTCAGGGCGTGCCAGGCGGTATTTACCAAGTGATAGCCCAACATGGCATCGCCCCATAGCTTGTGCTGCACCCAGAAAGCGGTCTCCGACAAGGGATAGTACTGCTGTGTGGCCCCCACGTCGAACCAGATGCGATACAGGCCGTGCCAAGAGCGCAGTTCGGGGGGGGTAACGTGTCCGTTATCATCCCAAAGGAGTTCGCCCTGCCAGGCTGGCTGGTAGACCAGGAAGACCGCGACCACCAAGGCGACGACGAACAACCAGTCCTTGGGTCTGAAAGCCCGTGCCGCGCTTACGGAGGCTCGGTGGGGTTCCGGCGATTGGGCCGATGACGATGGACGGTTGCGACGTTTCATGGATTGGATTCTAGCTCTTTACGCAAACCGTGCTAAGGTCGGACGGACTTCGAGACAGACGCTTGTTGGGCATCGCGATAGGGGAAACCGGATTGGTAAAGCTTGATCCGGATCCGAAGGGTGTCGGCCAGGACCGAGTTGTTTTGATTGGTTGCCAAGGTCAGGGCTCGCTCGGCCGTCTCGAGGGCTTGGGGAAATCGCGCCGCCTCGGCATAAGCGGCGGCTAAGGTGCCGAGAATTGCCGGTTCTTGACCCTTGCAAAGTTGATCTGCCCGCTGGGCCAGTTCGACCGCTTCCGCGCCGTTGCGGATCGAGGCGTTCGGGTTGGTCGCCAGCATCCAGGCGGTGTCGTTTAGCAAGGTGATGTCATCGGGCCGCGAGCGGAGCAATTCACGCCGCCCGGCCAGCGCCTTGCGGATTTCTTCCCACCGCGACTGGACGATTTCGAGGTTGCGTCGGGCGCCGGCATAGTCGGGTTTTGCTTCCAGGGCCTTCCGGTAATGGACCATGGCCTCGTCGATCTCGCCGCGATTGGCCAGGGCATTCGCCAGGTTGTTGTGAGCTTCCGCGTACTTGGGCTCGACGGCCAGCGCCTGCCGATAATGGCCCAGGGCCTCGTCGATCTCGCCGCGACCCGCCAGCGCCAGCCCGAGATTGTTGTGAACCGCTGCCGAGTCGGGCTTGCTCTCCAACGCCTTCCGGTAATTGGCAATGGCTTCCTCGACGCGTCCGCGGCCGGCCAAGGCCAAACCGAGGTTGCTATAGGCTTCCGCGTAGTCGGGGTTGACTTCCACGGCTTTCTGGTAGCACGCGATGGCTTCCTCGGTCCGTCCGCAGCCAGCCAGCGCGTTGCCGAGGTTGTCGAGCGCCTCGGCGTAGTGAGGCCGAATCTTCACCGCCTTCTCGTATTGGGTAATGGCCTCGTCGAGCCGTCCACATTGCGCGAGAGCCAGGCCGAAGTTGTTGAGCGTGTCCGCGTGGTTGGGATTAATTTCCAGCGCCTTCTGGTACTGGACAATGGCTTCTTCGAGCCGACCGCTGCCACCGAGGGCAACGCCAAGATTGTTGTAGGCCTCTGTGTAGTCGGGCTTGATTTGCAGGGCCTTCTGGTAGTGGGTGATGGCCGCGTCGATCTGTTTGCGATTGGCCAAGGCCAAACCGAGGTTGTTGTGGAACTCCGCTTTGTCCGACTTGACTTCCATCGCCTTTTGGAACTGGACAAGGGCCTCATCGAACTGGCCACGGCTATTCAGGGCGATGCCCAGGTTGTTGTGGGCTTCCGCGAAGTCGGGGTTGATTTCCAGGGCCTTCTGGTAGTGGGTGATGGCCTCGTCGATCTGTTTGCGACTGGCCAAGGCCAAACCGAGGTTGTTGTGGAACTCGGCGTAGCCGGGCTTGATTTGCAGGGCCTTACGGTAATGGACGATTGCCTCGTCGTCTTGCCCGCGTTGGGCCAAGGCCATGCCCAGGTTGTAGTGGGCCTCCGCGAAGTCAGGCCGGACTTCCAGGGTCTTCCGATAATGGGCTATCGCCTCGTCGATCTGTCCGCGGTCGCTCAGGGCGACGGCCAGGTTGTAGTGGACCATCCAGCAAGTGGGATTTTCGGCGATGACGGTTCGATAGAGCGTTTCCACATCAGCATACATCCGGCTCTGCTGCCAGGTCAAACCGGCCAGGACGGCCAGCGAGGCGAGACACAACGCGTAGCCAGTCGGCCGATGCCATAGTCGACGGCCCAGTCTTGCCGTCACGGCAGCGAAAACAGCGCACGGCACGATCATGGCTGCATACTGCCAGTGATCCGCCACGAGAGAATATTGCATGAAGGCGATGTTCACAAAGCCCAACGCGGGCAGCAAGAGCCCCACGTAGCAGACCATCAGCATCACAACGGGGCGGCCCCAGCCGCGCCGCTGCCACCATCCTAAGGCCAGAATCGCCACCAGCAACACGCCCGGTAGATAGGACAGCACGTCGCGCGGGTCGATGCTCCAGCGCGGGTACACAAAAATCAGTTTGACCGGCCAAATCAGCTTCCCAAGGTAGAACCACACCGCACAGCCCGCCACCGCGGCACGGCTCAAAAGGCTGTCGGAACGCACTATGGTCTCTCCATCCCCTACGAGGTGCTGCCCCCACACTTCCACGCAGGCCATCACCGCACCGATCAGCAGGAAGGGAAGAACTCGCAGCAAGTCTTGCCGTCGGATACGGCCTCGCTGCCACCAAGCGCACGCCAGCAACACCACCGGCAGCGTCAGCACCATGCCCTTGGACAACGCCGACAGCAAGAACGCGGCGATCGACAACACCATGCACCACCGCTTCCCCTTTTCCTCGAAGAGCAGGTAAAGGAGCACCGAGAGCAGCGCCAGCAACAGGGAGAGAATGTTTTTGAGCTGCGAGATCCAGGCCACACTCTCGACGTTCACCGGATGGAGCGCGAAGAGGGCAGCCGCGAACATCGCCCCCGGCGCATTGAGTTGCAAGAGAATCCGCCACACCAATAGCGCCGAGATGGCATGCAACACAATGTTCACGAGGTGGTAGCCGAGCGGATTGAGACCCCAGATGTCGAATTGGAGCCGGTAAGCCGTAGACGTCAGCGGCCAGTAATTCAGGTACGTGCCGGGCACCCATGCATCGAGCAGGCCGCCGGGTTTGAGCACCGGATTGTTCAGCAGGAGCAAATCATCGTCCCAGATGAAACCTCCCTGCCACGCAGGGTGGTACGCCAAAATGACCGCCACCAGCAAAGCGACGACAAAAAACCAATCCTTTGGCCCGAACGGTCGGGCCGTGCTTACGTCGGCTCGGTGGAGTTCTGGCGATTGGGCCGATGACGATAGACGGTTGCGACGTTTCATGGATTAAATTCTAGCTCTTTATGCAAACCGTGCTAAGGTTGGATGGACTTCGAGCCAGACGCTTGTTGCGTATCGCGATAGGGAGAACCAGCTCTGTAAAGTTTGATCCGGGCCTGAAGGGTCTCGGCCAGGACCGAGTTGTTTCGGTCGGTTGCCAAGGTCAGGGCGTGCTCGGCCGTCTTGACGGCCTCGGCAAATCGCCCCGCCTCGGCATAGGCCGCGGCCAAGGTGCCCAGAATTGCCGGCTCCCGCCCGTCGGAGAGTTGGACCGCCCGCTCGGCCAGCTCGATGGCTTCGGCGCCGTTGCGGATCGAGGCATTCGGGTTGGTGGCCAGCAACCAAGCCGTATCGTTTAGCAAGGCGACGTCATCGGGCCGCGAGCGAAGCGAATCACGCTGCCGGGCCAGTGTCTTCAGGATTCCCTCCCGCTGGGGCTGGACGATGCCGAGATTGCGTTGGGCTTTTGTATCCCCGGACTCGATTTCCAGGGCCTTCTCGTACTCGGTGATGGCCTCGTCAAACCGTCCGCACCTCGCCAAAGCAACGCCGAGGTTGCAGTGCAAGTCCGCATCCTGTGTCCTGATCTCCAGGGCCTTCCGGTACTCGGCGATGGCCTCGTCGATCTGTCCGCGGCAGGCCATGATATTGCCGAGGTTGCCGCGCGCTTCAGCGTAGTCGGGCCTGAGCTCCAGGGCCTTCTCGCACTGAGTGATCGCCTCGTCGAACTGTTCCCGGCCGGCCAGCGCCACGCCGAGGTTGTTGTGGGCCTCCGCGTAGTCGGGCGTGAGTTCCAGCGCCTTGCGATAATGGGCCATCGCCTCATCGATCTGACCGCGGCCGGTCAAGGCGTTGCCGAGGTTGTTGTGGGTATCGGCGGCGTCCGGCTTGAGTTCCAGCGCCTTGCGATAATGGGCCATCGCCTCATCCATCTGACCGCGGCCGGCCTGGGCGAGGCCCAGGTTGTTCTGGGCTCTCGCGTTGCCCGGCGCCTTGGCCACCGTGTCTTCCCAGATGGAAAGCTCGCTCCGGTAGTCCACGTTGCGCTGAAAAGTGAGGATTCCGAGTGCCACGCCTGCCAGCAGTGTTAGCGCACCACCCATGACCTGCGATGCCAGCAGGGAAATCTTCCCGCGACGGACAAGCCACCGGCCCGCGAGAAATCCGCCGGCCACCAGGCCGCATATCACCGCCGCCAGCGGCAGATACATGCGATGCTCTGCGATGGTCTGCGTCGCCACGGGAACCACGGTGGAACTCGGCGCCAAGATCGCAAAGAACCACGCCCCCAGAAAACCCACCTTCGGCCACCGCCAAACCGCCACGACCGTCGCCACCACGAGCACTCCGACCAGGATCGCGTAAGGTGCGATCTCCATAACGCCTTGGGCCGTGCCCTGGCCGTAGTCGAACAGCAGCGGGTGTGGCCACACACACAACTTCAGATAATGAACGATCGCCCCGAACTGGGTGCCAAGATACGCCCAGCAACTCATTCTGACGCCAAAGCCGGCTGATCCGCCACGGTTGCCCGTCGAGATCACCAACCATCCCAGCAGTAACCAGGTAGCGGCGAGGCACAAATACAAGCCGTACCGTCGGCGCCAGGCTTCGCGGAACGAGCCGGCACAAAACGTCCGGTCGTACAGCAGCACGATCAGCGGGGCGGAGACCATCACCTCCTTCGTGGCCATGCCCAGAAGACACATCGACACCGAGCCGGCATACCATGCGACGGACGGAAGGATGGAGGATGAAGGATGAATTCGACGAAACTGAAAACTGAAAACTGAAAACTTCCTCAACCCCTGACCCCTGACCCCTGACCCCTCTACACTCGCGCCGCGGATGAAACAATACAGCGTGAGGAGATAGAACAGGGCTACCAGCGACTCGGCGCGCTGGACAGTATATGTCACCGATTCGGTTTGCAGCGGATGGACCGCCCAGAGCAAGGCAATCACGGAGGCCAACGGCAGGGCCGCCGCGCCCCAGCGGTCGCGCATCACCGGCAGCAGAAATGTCTGGCGGAGGACGCCGAACAGCAGCAGCGCTGCGAGAATGTGGATGGCCAGGTTCGCCGCATGGTAACTCCAGACCTTGTCGCCGCTGATGGCGAAATTGATTGCAAGAGAGAGGTTCAGCAGTGGCCGGCCGGTGACGGTCTCGCCGTGCCTCGGTGGGCAGAGTGTCGGCCAGATGGGCCAAAGCTGGCGGATCGTGGGGTTTTTCGAGATGGACGACTCGTCGTCGAAGACAAGGGAACCAGCGAAGCTGCTGCTGAAGGCCGCCGCTGTGGCCAGCACGATGAGCCCCGCCGCCAGCATGATTAACCACCCGGACGACGCACTCGTGGCCATGCCCTGAGGTGGGGCCGACTGGCCGCTGCGGCCAAGTGTGCTCTTCTCCGGCGATGCTGTGGAGGCACCTGGCGTCAACCTGGATGCGCGACGATTCATGGGCATGAAAACAGTATAGCCCGCCTCTTTCTCGCGACCAAAAGGTCTCTCGCTGTCAAGGTCGGGCTGAATGGGGCGATGCTGGTCGCATCTCGCGAAAGGGAGTTCCCGCTTCGTAGAGCGGAAGCTCGGCCCTCAGGGATTCTGTCAAGAACTGGTTGTTCTGTTGGGTGGCTAAGTCCAGGGCCTTGCGCACCGTTTGCACAGCCTCCGGAAATCGCCCCGCCTCGGCATAGGCGGCGGCCAAGGTGCCCAGAACCGCCGGTTCTCGCCCGTCGGAGAGTCGGACCGCTCGCCGGGCCAGTTCGGTCGCTTCGGCACCGTCGCGGATCGAGGCGTTCGGGTTGGTCGCCAGCATCCAGGCCGTATCGTTGAGCAAGGTGATGTCATCGGGCCGCGAGCGCAGCAATTCACGCCGCCCGGCCAGCGCCTTGCGGATTTCTTCCCACCGCGACTGGACGATTTCGAGGTTGCGTCGGGCGCCGGCATAGTCGGGTTTTGTTTCCAGGGCCTTCCGGTAATGGACTATGGCCTCGTCAATCTGTCCGCCATTGGCCAGGGCATTCGCCAGGTTGTTGTGGGCTTCCGCGTACTTGGGCTCGATCGCCAGCGCCTGCCGATAATGGCCCAGGGCCTCTTCGATCTGTCCGCGACCCGCCAGCGCCAGCCCGAGATTGTTGTGAACCGCTGCCGAGTCGGGCTCGCTTTCCAAGGCCTTCCGGTAATTGGCAATGGCTTCCTCGACGCGTCCGCGGCCGGCCAAGGCCAAACCGAGGTTGCTATAGGCTTCCGCGCAGTCGGGGTTGACTTCCACGGCTTTCCGGTAGGACGTGATGGCTTCCTCGATCCGTCCGCAGCCGGCCAGCGCGTTGCCGAGGTTGTCGAGCGCCTCGGCGTAGTCGGGCCGAATCTTCACCGCCTTCTCGTATTGGGCAATGGCCTCTTCGAGCCGTCCACGTTGCGCGAGAGTCAGGCCGAAGTTATTGAGCGTCTCCGCGTGGTCGGGATTGATTTTCAGCGCCTCCTGGTACTGCACAACGGCTTCGTCGATCCGCCCGCACCTGGTCAAAGCCGCGCCGAGGTTGTTGTGACTCGCGCGTTGGCTGGTGCCTTGTTCACCGTGTCTTCCCAAATCGAGAGATCGCTCCTGTAATCCAGATTGCGATAAAGGGTTGGAGCGCCGAGTCCAACGCCGACCAGGATCATCAGGGCGCCGCCGATCAACTGCGACTCCAACCGGGAAATCGTGCCCCGCTCGACAAACCGCTCGAACACCATCCATCCACCCATCACCAATCCTGTGACCAATGCCGCCAATGACAAATACATGCGGTGCTCGAACGCCGCGTCGTCGATCGGCACGAAGCTCGACGTGGCGCAAGGATCACGAAAAACCAGGCGCCAGAAATCCCCATGCCGGCCGTTTCACGAGCGCCCAAAGCGTCAGGCCAAGCAAGCTTGCCACGAGGATTCCTGGAAGAACGATTCCAGCCGCCGTTTGGGCGGGACGCCAATCGTAGTCCAAGCACAGGCCCGCAGGCCAAAATGCCAGCCGAAGGTAATGAACAACCACGCCGGGTTGCGTCAGCAGGTACGACCACCAGGTAAACTTCTCGACGGCGAAGCCGGTGCTGCCGCCGTAAAAGCCGGTCGAAATCAACAATGCCGCGACCACGCCCCAGGTGGCGGCCAGAGCCAAGTACAATCCATAGCGGCGCCGCCAAGCCTCGCGGAACGAACCGGCCAGAAACGTGCGGTCGTAGAGCAGCACGATCACTGGCGCCGTCGCCATTACCTCCTTGGTGGCCATGCCGAGCAAGCAGGCCAGCACGGAAGCGGCGTACCAAGCGACTGGCGGAAGGATGAAGGATGAAGGATGAAGGATGAATCCGGCGAAACTGAAAACTCTCTCACCCCCTACCCCCTGACCCCCGACCCCTGACCCCTCTACACTTGCGCCGCGGATGAAACAGTAAAGCGTCAAGAGATAGAACAGCCCCATGAGGGCTTCGGCACGCTGGATGATGTAAGTCACTGCCTCCGTGTGGAGAGGATGGATCATCCAGAGTAGCGAGATGGTAAGGGCCAGCGGTATCGCGGCCGAGCCGAAACGTTCTCGGAGCCACGGCAAAACCAGCGTCCTTCGCACGACGCCGAACAGGGTCCATGCCGCCAGCACATGAATGACGACGTTCACCAGGTGATAACCCCAAACGTCCGTCTCGCCCAGGGCGTAATTGAGCGCCAGGATCAGGTTCACCACGGGCCGGCCGCCAATCTGTTCGGCATGCGGCGGAAGCAGCACTGCCCCGATCGGCCAGAGATGCCGAATGCTCGGGTTTTCCACAATCGAATAGCGGTCGTCAAGGACGAAAGGTCCGGCGAAACTGTTGCCATAGACGGCGGCCGCCGCCAACAAAATCAGGCCCGCCGCCAGGATGATCGTCCGTGGGGCGGGTGGCTCGGCGGAATGCCCGCCGCCCGCAGGAGTCCCCTTCCCGGGCGAAGCCGCACGGGGATTCTCAGCCGACTTGGATCGGTTGCGAAGTTTCATTTCCCAATCTGCATTATAGTTGCTGCGGAAGGCAGCGCGAAGAGAAAACCCCCGCGGTCGGGGAGTGATTGACGGGTGCATTGGTGAGGTCTTAGGACTTAGGTCTTAGGACTTGGAGATCAAACAAGACCAAAGACCCAAGACCAAAGACCCAATGCCGACGTAATCCCAACCTGTCACGTCAGATCGGGTGGGGCACTAGTGGGGCGCAAAAAAGCAAGGCGGTGTTGGACCGACATTGGCTGTCAACCCAACACCGCCTATTTGCATCCGCCGGCAACTTGCGTTGCGACGGAGTTACAATCGACGGTCTTACTTCTTCCGTCTCCAGGCGAAGATCGCCATGGCCAAGCCGCTCAGCATCAAGATGATGGTGCTCGGCTCGGGAACCGCGGCCAGATCAACCGTGCCGCTGGTGCCGGTCAAGTTGGCCCACACGACGCCGCCGGCGTACCCGTAGTCACCCGGGGTGCCGTCGGGGGCAACGTTGCCCGCGTAGTGCGTGCCGGCCTTAACCCAGTTACCGGCGACCAACTCGTCCAATTGGGCATACGGGTTGCCTCCATACAGGGTGCTGAGCAGCGACGCGCTGTAAGTCAAGCTTACCGTGTACACGTCGCCAGAGTTCATGCCGCCCAACCTAAGCACATCGCTAACCAACCCGGTGCCGACGCCAGTTTCCGTCGCACCGTTGGGGGCACGCCACTGCATGGTCGCCGTAGTGCCAGCCGTGGTGGTGCCGGCAACGATGGTTCCCACTGTGCCGACCACGGGGCCTCCGGCGATAGTCTCCGAGGCTAAGCCCGCAAGGCTCCCGCCAGCGCCGATGGCCTGGCTGGTAAGAGTCGTGGCGCCCGCGAAGGTGCCGCCACTACCGACAACGGTGGCTACGCCCACGTTAATGACGGCCGAGGTCGTCGCCCCATCCTGAGTGGCGGGGCCACCGATATTGGAGCTGGTGGCCGAGACCGTCGGGGTGAGTGTGGCGTTGCCGAACGACACGCCGGTGAACGCGACCGCGCCCGTTCCTCCTGACGCGCCAAAGCCCAACGGGCCACCGCTCGCCGGAGCCGACCCGTTTACGGTCAGCGCGGTGTAGCTCAGTTGGTCGTTGGTCCCGCTTCCGGAATTGGTGATGGTCGCCGTGACCGTCGTGGTGGCGCCCTTCAGAAGGTTGAGGATGCCAGCCGTCGCGCCCAAGGTATAGTGGGCCGCGGTGGTGGTCGGGCCGCTACCGCCGACGTAGGTCAGATAGATGTCATTGGCATCGGTACTGAGACTAAACCCCAGGCCGGCGCCAGTGGCGATCGTGCCGCCGAACCCGCTCGTATTAATACTGAGCATGTTCGTGGTGAACGTGCCTCCCGTAACCCCATTGGTGAAGGTGGCGATCGTCCACGTGTAGTTACCAGTGCTACTCCAACCGATAGGCGCACTCCGGCAGTGCCGTTCAAGCTCGCGAGCTTAAGCGTCATATAACCGGGGTTGGCGCCGCCGGTAGTACCCAAATAGGCCACATTGAGACTGCCATTCATGACCAATTCGGAGCCGCCCAGGTAGCTGTCGCCACCGTTTGCGGCGGCTTGGGTTCCGGAGCCGGTGACGGCGTTAAGAGTCCAAAGGTATTCGCCGTCGCCCCCGTACGCACCAAACCAAGCCTCGGAGCCGGTCGTCAACGTGCCCGCACCGGTCAGCGCAGTCGCCAGGTCGGAGTGTCGGGGCGCCATAGGCCGCCCTGCCCCATTGTTGGCTGTACAGCGAAACCGTGCCATAGGCGGTGGTGGTGCCGGCAATGACACTGCCATTACCCTCGAGTTCCATCCCGATGGTCGTATAGTAGGGGCCGCTTGTGCTCGCTTCCAACACCAGATTTCGCTGGGAGGCGCCGCCACCGTTGATGTCGAGATACGTGCCGGCTTGGACGTCAAAGGTAGGAACGATGGTTGTCTGAGACGGGGAGCCCGACAGGTAGAAAGTCATATCGGGGCCGGCTGCCGACGAGCTCAATTTGAGCGTACCCTGTTGGATGGTAACAGGGCCGGAGAACGTCATCCCGGTTTGCGTCGGGATGGTCCATGTACCGGGGCCCGTCTTGAGCATCTGCAAGTACGAGCCTGCAACGTTCGACAACGAAGTGTCTCGATAGCCGACATAAGCACCCTCGATGATCTGACCGCTGCCGGCAGCGTATACGGCGCTGGTGCACGTCCCACCTAGGACGAGCGTGCTCGTGCCGACGTAGTTAGTCCACAGAACGCCGCTAAACCTGACAGCGGCCGCCGCAGGAGCGTTGTCGATAATCGAGAACGTCGGGGCGGACAGTGCTCCCGCGCCGTTGAGATTGACGTTCTTCCAGCCAAGATTAAACGTCAGGTTTGCAGTGGTGAGGCCCGATTCAATGGTGATCATGTGACCGTTGTCGGTCGTTCCATCGGGAGACAAAGCGAGGAAACCGTAGCTATAGGCCGCACCATACGTACCAAGGGAGACACTGCCGGCGGTCTGGCCGGGTGTGTAAGACGCGCTGCCAGTGAAATCGAGACCGCCCAAATAAAATGGGGTGTTCGGGGTCGATATGCCGATGTTACCCGCACTGTTGCTGGTCGCGATCGGGGCGTTGAAGATGGCCAGATCGCTGTCAAAAAGCGCAAATTGCGTGTTGTCAAAGGTTCCGGGTAGCATACCGGTATTCCAGTAGCCCTGATAGGTCCCCGTACTCGACGTATTGACATTCGTAGCGGTGCCACCGGTACCGACTATTTCCCAAGCCGGATAGGTCGAGCCTGTGGCGCTAACCCACGAGGCATCCATTGCCATGACGGTTTGGCTACACGCCAAAACCACGCCCAGGACGGCGAACGTCAGCCATCCATACTTACCCGCACACCTCTTCACGCAGTTCGTCATAACGCACCTCACAGTAGAAGAAGGGAAAAGAAATTGACACGTCCAGCAGCGCTTCGATCCATGCCGACTGGCGGCCACGCACGCTGCACATACGTCAGAAACTCTAGCCACGTAGCCACGAAACTCGGTAAATCCCCTAAATCCATCAGGGACAACAATCGCTAATGTAATCTGCGGGTGCTCGCTTTGTCAAGCATTTTGTCGATGTTGCCAAAATTTTCCTGCCGATCGTTGCTGGCCGCCTGACACTTATGGACGTAACTCGTTACACGAAAAGCACTTGCAAATCAAAGGCTTCTCTTCCATGGGAGGCCCAGGCAGCAGTTGCCGGTCCGCGCTTCGTCATGCAACCGATGGTTCCGCGACCCGGAATATCCCGTCCAGTCCCGCAAAATTACCCATTCGCTCCGGCTTGATGTCGATCCGCATTTTAGCGGATTCTGATTTTTCCGTCAAGCATTTTTCCGCATCGCCACCGAAAATTGCATGGGGATTTGCCTTAGTCCCGCGGAAAACGCGTCCGCCGGAATAAGGGAAGCCCGACACACGCATGACGAAGCCAGGGCGCGTGGCGGCGTTTTCCTTTATTACCTGGGGCAGGCTACAATCACGTTCGTGCGGCTCGAGTTGATCCCTCGGCCCGGGCCGGGGATTGAACGGCTGCCTGTTTCTGAGCCCATGAGACGTCGCCGCTCATCCAAGTTGACGCTGAATCCCTCGGCCACTTCGCCGGGAAGTAACACTGCCGTGGACAGCGAGCATTCTGCCGCGCCTACAGCCTGGGTCAGGAGAGTACCTGCTGAATGGATGGTCGTCCTGGCGGCGGGGCTGATCGTGCTGGCCACTGTGGCGGCCTTCAGCAATAACTTTGCCGGCTCCTTTGTCTTCGACGACCACGCCGCGATCGTGGAGAACCCCACGATCCGCCACCTTTGGCCCATCTGGCCGACACTCTGCCCACCGAGGCACGGCGAGACCGTCACCGGCCGGCCACTGCTGAACCTCTCTCTTGCAATTAATTTCGCCATCAGCGGCGAGCGGGTCTGGAGTTACCATGCGGCGAACCTGGCCATCCACATTCTCGCAGCCCTGCTGCTGTTCGGCGTCCTCCGCCGCACATTTCTGCTGCCGGTGATGCGCGACCGCTGGGGCGCGGCGGCCCTGCCGTTGGCCTCCGTGATCGCCTTGCTCTGGGCGGTCCATCCGCTGCAAACCGAGTCGGTGACATATACTGTCCAGCGCGCCGAGTCGCTGGTAGCCCTGTTTTATCTCCTCTCGCTGTATTGTTTCATCCGCGGCGCGAGTGCGGCGAAAGCGAGGTTCTGGCACATGGGGGCGGTGTTGGCCTGTTTGGCGGGCATGGCCACGAAGGAGGTGATGGTCTCTGCCCCGCTGATCGTGCTGCTGTACGACCGGACGTTTTGTGCCGGCTCGTTCCGCGAGGCCTGGCGCCGACGGTACGGCTTGTATTTGTGCCTCGCCGCTACCTGGTTACTGCTGGGATGGTTGGTGATCTCGACGGGCAACCGTGGCGGATCAGCCGGCTTTGGCGTCAGAATGAGTTGCTGGGCGTATCTTGGCACCCAGTTCGGGGCGATCGTTCACTATCTGAAGCTGTGCGTGTGGCCATACCCGCTGCTGTTCGACTACGGCCAGGGCACGGCCCAAGGCGTTATGGAGATCGCACCTTACGCGATCCTGGTCGGAGTGCTCGTGGTGGCGACGGTCGTGGCGGTTTGGCGGTGGCCGAAGGTCGGTTTTCTGGGGGCGTGGTTCTTTACGATCTTGGCGCCGAGTTCCACCGTGGTCCCCGTGGCGACGCAGACCATCGCAGAGCATCGCATGTATCTGCCGCTGGCGGCGGTGATATGCGGCCTGGTGGCCGGCGGATTTCTCGCGGGCCGGTGGCTTGTCCGTCGCGGGAAGATTTCCCTGTTGGCATCGCAGGTCATGGGTGGTGCGCTAACACTGCTGGCAGGCGTGACACTCGGAATCCTCACTTTTCAGCGCAACGTGGACTACCGGAGCGACCTTGCCGTTTGGGAAGACACGGCGGCCAAAGCTCCGAAGAACGCGCGGGCCCGCTACAACCTCGGCGTGAGTCTGGCCGGGCGCGGACAGGTTGACAAAGCCATGGCCAATTACCGGAAAGCGTTGGAAATCAAGCCCGATTACGCGGATGCTCACTACAACCTCGGCACCCTTCTGGCAGGCCGCGGACAGTTCGACGAGGCCATTGTCGAGTACCGCGACGCACTGAAAGTCAGTCCCAACGACGCCAAAGCCCACGGCAACCTGGGCTTGGCCCTAAAAGAGCGCGGTCAACTCGACGAGGCCATTGCCGAGTACCGGAAAGTGCTGGAACTCAATCCCAACGACGCTAAAGCCCACGGCAACCTGGGCTTGGCTTTAAAAGAGCGCGGTCAGCTCGATGAGGCCGTTGCCGAGTACCGGAAGGTGCTGGAACTGGATCCCAACGACGAGAAAACCCACAATAACCTCGGCGTGGCCCTGGCAGGCCGCGGACAGTTCGACGAAGCCATTGCCGAATACCGCGATGCACTGAAGATCAATCCCAACGACGCCAACGCCCACGGCAACCTGGGCTCGGCCCTAGAGAGCGCGGTCAACTCAATGAGGCCATTGCCGAGTACCGGAAGGCACTTCAAATCAATCCCAACGACGCCAACGCCCACGGCAACCTGGGCTCGGGCCTAAAAGAGCAAGGTCAGTTCGACGAGGCCATCGCCGAGTACCAGAAGGTGCTGGAACTCAATCCCAACGACGCTAGAGCCTACAACAACATCGCCTGGATTCGCGCGACGCATCCCGACCCCAGGTTTCGCAATGCCGTCGAGGCGGTGGCGCTGGCCACGCGTGCCGTCGAACTAGCCCGGGACGACGTGAATTCCTTGGATACTCTTGCGGCTGCCTATGCCGAGGCAGGGCGCTTTTCCGAGGCCGTGCAAACGGCGGCAAGGCCCTGGATCTGGCCACCCAACAAGACAAGCAGCCGCTGGCAGAATCCATCAAGGCCAAGATTCCGCTTTACGAAGCGGGCACTCCCTTTCGCGAGATGCAACCAGCATCGCCGCCCGGTTCAGCCCGGCCTTGACGACGAGTGACTTTCTAGTCACGAGAAGGGGAGTGGGCTATACTGTTTTCAGGCCCATGAAGCGTCGCCACCGAGGGAAGTTGACGCTGGATGCCATGTCAGCTTCGCGGAGGACGGCACGCCCCTCAGTGGTGGTCGATCCGCTGTTGGTAACTCAAGCCCGATCATGGCAGAAATGCCGGGTAGGCTTCAGCGGTATCGGATCGAAGGGAGCCTGATTTGGCGAAGGAATCAGAATCCGACAGTCAAGAGACTCCGGTCGCGGCTGATAGAACCGGTGCTCCTGTGCCACCTCGTCGTTCCATAAGACCCGGCGCCTGGATTGTCCTCCTGTTGTGCCTTATCGTCTTCGCCGTCAGGGCCACGACGAGCATGGTGCAGGAATCGACGACCTGGGACGAAACACACTACTTCGGCCTGGGAAAATACCTGCTGCAAACCGGTCGATGGGACGTGCCGGGCTCGATCCTCCATCCGCCGTTGTCCTATTACCTCCACAGCATTCCGCTGTTGTTTGTTTTAACGAATGACACCCTGTGGGAGCCCGACCCGACGCGCCAGCGCGACCCGCACTATCGCGCGCTAGCCGATATCGAACGGGGGCAGGCCCTCCTTTCCAGTCCGGCCAACGACGGAGACCGGCTGCTGACGCTCTCGCGGCTGATGATGGTGCTCGTGGCCCTGCTTCTGGGCTGGTATGTTTTCTCTTGGAGCTTTGCGCTGTACGGCAATTCGGGCGCCATCATCGCCGTGGTCCTCTACAGTTTCTGTCCCAATATTCTCGCCCATGCCCGGCTCATCACGCCAGATATCGCGCTGACGACATTCTTCTTTGCCACGGTTTACTATTTTTGGAGGATGCTTCGAGAAAATCGGTTGTCCGTCGCCGTCGTTGGGGGCATTGCCCTGGGCCTTGCGCTGCTGTCAAAGTATACCGCGGTGCTGCTTGTGCCGCTTTGCGTCGTACTGGCCCTGTTCTGGTTTTTCCAGACCAAATCGCTGCCCTGGCGCGGCTGTCTCATCTTCGGCGCCGTCGGATTCGCGGTGTTGCTGCTGGGCTACCGGGGGAACCTTGAGCCGTATTTCGCCGGTCTTCAGTATCAGCGGGAAGATGTCAGCCGGCCGCAGTGGGTCTTTCTCTGCGGCGAGTGCCTGCCGTGCCGATGGGGTTGCTATTTCTACACCATGTCACTGCTGCTAAAGACGCCGATCGCCGCGATGATCGGTCTGGTGCTGGCGATTTGGGTCTTTGTCAAGAAGGCTGTCCGGGGACAGTGGATTTCCGAAACATTTCTCCTGACGCCGGCTTTCGCGATCTTCGCTCTGTTTGCCGTCCACGTCCAATGCCGCGGATTGCGCTATCTCCTTCCAATGTATCCGTTCCTTTTCGTGTTCATTGCCGGCGGAATTGCATGCCTCTTGTCGAGAAAGACCATGGCCATCCTCTGCGGCGGGCTGGCGATATGGTATCTTGGCGCATCCCTTTACATCCATCCCCACTACCTCGCCTACTTCAACGAACTCGTGGGCGGGCCGGAGAACGGCTACAAGTATTTCGTGGATTGCGATCTTGACTGGGGCCAAGACCTGAAGGGCCTTGGTCGGTACATGCGTGAGCATCACATCCCGAAGGTCCTCCTGAGCTACTCCGGCTCGGACAGCCCTCAGCGGTATGGCATCGCGTACGAGCCGCTGCCGGTTCGTGTGCCGAAGGAACCGCCGCGCGATCAGGAAAAAGCTACAGACGCCACCGCTGCTGACTATGTTGCGATCAGCGCGACAGATCTCCAGGGGGTGTATCTCCCGGACAAAGACATGTTTGCGGCGCTGCGGAATCGAGAACCGGTTGCCAAGATCGGGTACAGCATCTTTATCTACCCGAACGTGGACATCGATCTCGATGACTCCGGCCGGCTCGACAAGGCCATCGCCCGTTGCCGGAAGGCGTTGGAAATCAGGCCCGACTTTGCGGAGGCCCACCTCATCCTTGGCCTGATTTTTGCACGGCTCGGCCGGCTCGACGAGGCGATTAACCAATATCGACATGCGTTGAAAATCAGGCCCGACAGCGCGGTTATCCATTACAATCTCGGTTTGACTCTGGTCAAGCGCGGGCAGGTTGACGAGGCCATTGCCCAGTTCGGCATAGCGTTGCAAATCAAGCCCGACTATGCGGAGGCCCACTATAACCTCGGCTTGGCGCTGGCGGCTCGCGGACAACTTGATGAAGCCATGTCCCATTATCAGAAGGCCCTGGCGATCAAGCCCGACTACGCTGAGCCCCGTAACAACCTCGGTACGATTCTGGCCGGGCGGGGGAAAATTGACGAGGCGATCGACTGTTTCCGCAAGGCCTTGGAGATCCAGCCGGAGTTTGCAGAGGCTCACTACAACCTTGGCCTGGCGCTGGCCCGCCAGGGCCAGATTGAGGAGGCCATCAGACATTACCAGCAGACCCTGAAAGTCAAGCCCGACCACAAACAGGCATTGAACAACATGGCGTGGTTGCGTGCGACCTGTCCGGAGGCGTCCTTCCGCGACGGGGCTGAGGCGGTGAAATGGGCGCAACGGTTGATGGAGCTTAGCGGCGACGGCAATGCGAACATTCTTGACACCTTGGCCGCGGCCTATGCCGAGGCAGGGCGACTTTTCCGAGGCCGTCAAGACGGCAGAGCGGGCCCTGACGTTGGCAACCGACCGAAACAGCACGGCCCTGGCCGAGACCCTTCAGGCTCGAATCAAACTTTACAGAGCTGGTTCTCCCTATCGCGATACGCCACAAGCGGCCGTCTCGAAGTCCATCCGACCTTAGCCCACATTTCCCAAGTAGTTTCTTTTCCTTTGGCACGCAATTTGCGCAAGCCCCCTGAAATACGGGGTTTTTGTGATCAACATGCCAAAGTGACAGTGGAATACGAGCGGTTTTTCGCGAAAGCAACGGGAAAGGTATGCTCTAGTGGCGGTAAACGACGCCCAAGCCGCCCCTGTGGAGGGGCCGTCGGGCATCAGAATGGACTTTAGGGCCGGATTGCTGGCGGGAAAACCACCAAGCCAACTGTAATGTCAGGCAGCCCTGGGTTAACATGAAGGGGGTTGCCGTTGGGAGCGTACCTGAACGGCCTCCAAATGGGAAATCCCGGACAAAAGGCCATCGATGTGAAGCCTGACAGGTCTCGCAAACCGGCGCGGGGCGCCGTTGAAAGGGCCTGGCTCAAGATACCGCTCGATTGGTGGGTTTTCGGGCTCGTACTGGCCATCAGTCTTTCGTTTGCGGTCTATACGAACCATGCCTGGGAAGATTTCTACATCACTTACCGGTCCAGCAAGAACCTGGCCACCGGCAACGGCCTGGTGTTCACGCCGGGCGAGCGGGTCCACGCCTTCACCTCGCCGTTGAATGTCCTGATACCCGCCGGGCTCAGTTATGCGACAGGCAATCAGTCCGATGATCTCGTGCTGTGGCTATACCGGATCATCTCGGCGGCCGCACAGGCTGGAGCGGCCGTCCTGCTCTACAGGATTGCCAAATCGCAATCGATGAAGACTTTGGCGATTTTCGTTCTGGTGGGTCTGTTTGCCACCAACGTGAAGATCGTCAACTTCACCATCAACGGACAAGAAGCGGGCTTCATGATGTTTTTTCTCGCCCTGACGCTCCATTCGCTGTTGACGCCGGTGCGCGCCGCCGCCGCTCGACTGGGCTTTGCTTGGGCGGGCCTGATGTGGACCAGGCCGGACGGCTGGGTCTATGCGGGCATCATCGCGGCGGCGTTCCTTTTGTTCAATGTGGGCCTGTCGGGTGATCGCCCCCGCACGAAGCTGCTGAAGACTTTTTGCGGCGCGGGCCTGCTGGCAGCCGTCCTCTACTTGCCTTGGCTGATTTGGGCCTGGGCCTACTACGGCTCGCCCATTCCCCATACGATGATCGCCAAGGGGCTCTCTATCGCGATGGATCCGCTCAGTCTCGCCAAACGCACGCTCGATTTTCTGTTGGAAGCGACCTGCGTCGGCCTGCATTCGGTGCATTCCTTTGCGCCCGTGGATTATTTGTGCGGAGGATGGCATCAGGCTGTGATCTTCTTTTGCGGATTTCCCGCATGGCTTGCCCTGTGGTACTGGGTCCTGCCCTTTGGAAACCGCGAGACTCGCGCCCTTTCTTTCGCGTTCCTGTTGGGCAATTGGTACCTCTGCGCCTCGGCTCCCTACCCGGCCGATTGGTATTTTCCCAACGTGGCTATCCTGGCAGTTTGCGTCGTCGCGCAGATGGTTCAGCAAGGGCTCGACGTTCTCGATCTGCTCAGACGAGAATCCAAGAACGCTCGGACATTCCGCCAGGTGCTTTGGACGTATCGCGGCCTGGTCGTGGCCCTGCCGGCATTCATGGCCCTGGTGCTCCTTGCGTCGGCCTGGGAATTGCGCATCCAGCAGCGGGAGATTGAAGACCAACACCGCAAGCAGATCGGTCTGTGGCTGCGCGAACATGCAAAATCGCCGAAGGATTCCGTCTTTCTGGAGCCGCTGGGATACATCGGCTACTTCTCGCAGTTGAAGATGCTGGACTATCCGGGGCTTTCTTCCCCAGAGGTCGTGGCAGCGCGAAGAAACTACCGCGTGGCTTCCTATGCCGATCTGATCGCCGACCTCAATCCCGATTGGCTGGTCCTCAGACCCAGCGACGTCCAGAAGATCCGTCAAAGTGAAAGCGGCAATCGATTTGTGCGTATAAAGTCGCGAAAGTTTTCGATGTGTCGGCACAATTGGAAGCCTACCGGCTAATCCCCGGCAGAGGTTATCTAGAGGGCGACCAAACGTTTATTGTCTTCCGGAAAGCGGAGCCATAAGGTGGTGCGCGGTCGTCACCGTTCGGACTTTGGGTGTTGATATCAACGTGAATCTTAACCAGGTTGACGCGTGCGGCTAGATTGCGATGCCTTCCTCCACGCCCATGATCCCCACGAACGACTCGACTCACGACCGGCGGCCCGACTCTGCGGATGATGTGCGCATTGCGGAGCCGGCCGTGTGCCACAGCGGCGTCTTTATCGTCGTCCCCGCGTACAACGAAGCGTCGCGACTTGGTCCGGTAATCGCCGAACTCCGAGAGGAGTTTCCCATGGTCGTCGTCGTTGACGATGGATCGACCGACGAAACCTCTCGCGTCGCGCAGGAAAATGGCTGCCTGGTGTTGCGCCATGCGATCAATCGCGGTCAAGGCGCCGCGCTGCAAACAGGCATCACGTACAGCCTCCGCCAAGGGGCTCGGTTCATCGTTACCTTCGACGCCGATGGGCAACACGGTGTTTCCGACCTGCCCGCCATCCTCGCGCCCGTGATTCGCGGCGAAGTTGACATCGTTTTGGGTTCGCGATTTCTCGCCACGGGATCGAACGTGCCCCCCTCGCGCCGCCTCCTGCTGCGGGTGGCGCGGCTCTTCACCTGGGTCGCGTCCGGCATGCACCTGACCGACTGTCACAACGGCTTGCGGGCGTTCTCACGGCGTGCTGCCCAGAAGATTCATCTCCGCCAGGACCGCATGGCGCATGCGTCCGAGCTGTACGACCAGATCAGGGCCGAGCGACTTTCTTACAAGGAAGTGGCGGTGTCGATCCGTTACAACGCCGAGACCCTTGCCAAGGGGCAAGGTGCCCTGAACTCCGTATCCATTCTGTTTCACTACTTCTTCGGGAAGGTGTTGCGATGAGCGCGTTCCAGTGGATTGTGACCCCCTTCTGCGTCCTTCAGTTTTTCTTAAGCCTCCGGCGGCTGAAACGCTCCCGGCACTTGTTCCATTTGGCGTTTGCCGGCATGTGGCTGGGCGGGGCGATTCTCATGGTGGACCCGAACATTTCGGTATGGATGGCTCGGTCACTTGGAATCGGCCGCGGCGTTGACCTGGCCTTTTACGTGCTTTGCATTCTGTTCCTCTGGGCGCACTACCAGCACTACGTCCGGTATCGGCGTACGGTAGACCAAATAACGACGCTGGTCCGGGAATTTGCCCTTCTGCAAGCTCGGACGTCAAGCTCTTCCCCGGCGTCTCTCGACGCAAGCGAACGATCTTGAGCACTGGCGGCCGCCGGCCAAACAGCAAGTCGAGGTTGTGAGAAGCGCCGAGCCTTCTTCGATTTTAGTTTCCGACGACATGATCGCAAAAGTGAACCCATGAAACGTCGCGAACACTCCAAGTTGACGAGGACCAGCCTCGCGGCATGGGCTCAATCTCTAAGAAAGTTGTCCGGCTGGGCCAAGATGCTGCCGCTGGTACTGATCGCGGCGGCAGCGGCAGCAGCCTACGCCAACAGTTTCGCCGGAGAGTTTGTCTTCGATGATCATGTGTTGATCGACGAAAATCTCTACATTCAACATCTTTGGCCGCTTGGGCGGGTGCTGTTTCCCTCGAATGCCCCCTTCGTGAGCGGCCGACCGATAATTAGCATGACGCTGGCCGTCAATTATGCGATGGGTGGAACGAACGTTTGGGGTTATCATGCGGTGAATCTCGCCATCCATATTCTCGCGGCCTGGACTCTCTTCGGCATCATCTGGCGAACGCTGACCTTGCCGTGCTTGCAAAAACGCTTCGGTTCGTCCGCTGTGCCGCTGGCCATGACCGTTTCGCTGCTCTGGGCGATCCATCCTCTCCAGACCGAGGCAGTGACTTACATCATCCAGCGTGCCGAAGCTCTCATGGGGCTGTTCTATCTCTTGACGCTTTACTGTTTCTTGCCGCGCAACTGCAGAGGGGTCAGGGGGCAGGGGGCAGGGGGCAGGGGGTGAGAGAGTTTTCAGTTTTCAGTTTTCAGTTTTCAGTTTCGCCGAATTTATCCTTCATCCTTCATCCTCCATCCTTCTGCCAGCCGCTTGGTACACCGCCTCCGTGCTGGCCTGTGCGCTGGGCATGGCCACGAAGGAAGTGACGGTCACGGCCCCGCTGGTCGTGCTGCTCTACGATCGCACGTTCCTGGCCGGCTCGTTTGAAGAAGCCTGGCGACGGCGCTGGAAATTGTACCTCGCTCTGGCCGCCACCTGGGGCATCGTCGCTGCCTTGTTGATTTCGACCGGTTTTCATGCCGGCACCACCGGCTTCGTGGTGAAGAAGTTCACTTGTTGGAGGTATCTGTTGACGCAAGCGGGCGTGATTGTTCATTACCTTCGGCTGGTTTTTTGGCCCACGGGCTTGTGCCTCGACTACGGTTGGCCTCCGGCGCAAACGGTGGGCGAAATCGTGCTGCCGGGAATGCTTGTGGTGAGCCTGCTGGGGCTGACGGTGTGGGCGCTCGTGAAGCGGCCGGCGTGGGGATTTCTGGGCGCCTGTTTCTTTATGATCCTTGCGCTCACGTCAAGCTTCGTGCCCCTCAATGACGCCGCGTTTGAGCATCGCATGTATCTGTCCCTGGCGGCTGTCGTGGCCGGTGTGGTGATCGGCGGCTGGCTTGTGGGCCAGCGGCTTGTCGAGCGCGGAACGATTCGACCGTTGGCCTGGCAAGCCACGAGCAGCGCGGCGGTGATTTTCGCAGGCGCAGCGCTCGCCATTCTCACCTTCCAGCGCAACGCGGATTATCACAGCGAAATCTCGATTTGGCGAGACACGGAAGCCAAGGCTCCAGGCAACGCGCGAGCCTACTATTGTCTCGGCATTGCCCTGAACAACCGTGGGCGGATTGACGAAGCCATCGCTCAATACGAGAAGTCCATAGAACTCGATCCCGGTTTTCCGGAGATTGAAACCAGCCTGGGGGTGGCTCTGGCCAACCACGGCCAACTCGCCGAGGCCATCGCCCATTTTCGGAAGGCCTTGGAGATATCGCCCGTCTATCCGATGGCCCACAACTACCTCGGCACGATTCTGGCCAGCCGCGGACGGCTCGACGAAGCCATGGCCCATTACAGGAAAGCGTTGGAAGTCAAGCCCGACTATGCGGAGGCGCACAACAACCTCGGCAACGCCCTGGCAGGCCGCGGACAGTTCGACGAGGCCATTGCCGAGTACCGGAAGGTACTGGAACTCGATCCCAACAACGCTAAAGCCCACGGCAACCTGGGCGTGGCCCTGGCAGGCCGCGGACAGCTCGACGAGGCTATCGCCGAGTATCGCGACGCACTGAAAATCAATCCCAACGACGCCAACGCCCACGGCATCCTGGGCTTGGCCCTGAAACAGCGCGGTCAGCTCGACGAGGCCATTGCCGAGTACCAGAAGGTGCTGGAACTCAATCCCAACGACGCTAGAGCGTACAACAACATCGCCTGGATTCGCGCGACGCATCCCGACCCCAGGCTTCGCAATGCCGCCCAGGCGGTGGGCTGGCCATGTGCGCCGTCGAACTGGCCCAGGACGACGTGAATTCCTTGGATACTCTTGCGGCCGCCTATGCCGAAGCGGGCCGATTTTCCGAAGCCGTCCAAACGGCACACAAAGCCTTGGAACTGGCCACGCAACAGAACAACCAGTCAGTGGCAGAATCCCTGAAGGCCAAGATTCCGCTTTACGAGACGGGAACTCCCTTCCGCGCGATGCCGCAGCCCCCTGCTGCCGGTTCAGCCCGGCCTTGACGGACAGAGAACGTTGGTCACAACAGTACAGGGGACTATACTGTTCTTGAGCCCATGAAAGGTCGCAACGAATCCAAGTCGACGCCGAATCCCTCGGCCACCTCGGCGGGGAACAACATGGCCATGGACAGCGAGCATTCTGCCACTTTTACAGCCTGGGCCAGGAGAGTATCTGCTCGATGGGCGGTCATCCTGGCGGCGGGGCTGATCGTGCTGGCCACGATGGCCGCCTACAGCCGGAGTTTCACGGGAGTCTGGGTCTACGATGACGTCCCTGCAATCGTCGAGAACCCGACGATCCGGCAGCTTTGGCCTATCTGGAAGCCGCTCTGCCCACCCAACGCCAACGGGGAGACTGTCGGCGGCCGCCCGGTCCTGAATCTCTCCCTGGCTGTCAACTATTGGATCAGCGGTGACAAGGTCTGGAGTTATCATGTGGCCAATCTGGCCATTCACCTTGTTGGCGCCCTGCTGCTGTTTGGTATCCTGCGGCGGACGTTCCTCCTGCCCACAATGCGTGACCGATGGGGTGCGGCGGCCCTGCCGCTGGCTTTTGTCGCGGCCCTGCTGTGGGCCATCCATCCGTTGCAAACGGAGTCGGTGACATATATTGTCCAGCGCCGAGTCGTTGATGGGCCTCTTTTACCTCCTCACGCTGTATTGTTTCATCCGCGGTGTGAGTTCGGCGAGAGCAAGCTTCTGGCGCATGGGGCGGTGTTGGCCTGTTTGGCGGGCATGGCCACGAAGGAGGTGATGATCTCCGCCCCATTGATCGTACTGCTCTACGATCGCACTTTTTGTGCCGGCTCGTTCCGTAAGGCTTGGCGGCGCCGGTACGGTTTCTACCTGGCCTTGGCCGGCACCTGGCTGTTGCTGGGGTGGCTGGTAATCTCGACAGGGGGCAACCGCGGCGGCTCGGCCGGCTTCGGTTCGTCGGTGGGCTCCGCAGCCTACCTCGGCACGCAGTTCGGGGCGATCGTTCACTACCTGAGATTGTGCGTTTGGCCGCACCCCTTGGTGTTCCATTATGGCAGGACCACAGCCCAGGGCATGCCGGCGACCGTCCCGTCTGCGGTTGTCGTCGGGCTGCTCGGACTGGCAACCGTCGTGGCGTTGTGGCGCTGGCCGAAGGTCGGTTTTCTGGGGGCGTGGTTCTTCGCCATCTTGGCCCCGACCTCCAGCGTGATTCCCGTGGCAACGCAAATCGTTGCCGAGCATCGCATGTACCTGCCATCGGTGGCGGTTGTGACAGGGCTGGCGGCTGGCGGATGGGTTCTGGGCCGCTGGCTTGTCCGCCGGGGGACAATTCCCTTGCCGGCGTTGCAGGCCACCGGCGGGTTGCTGGTGATGTTCGCAAGTATCGCATTCGGATCCCTCACTTTCCAGCGGAACGTGGATTACCAGAGCGCACTTGCCATCTGGCAAGAACACGGTGGCCAAGGCGCCAGGCAATGAGCGGGCCCGCTACAACCTCGGCACGATTCTGAGTGGTTGTGGACGATTCGACGAAGCAATTGCCCAATTTCAGAAAGCGTTGGAGATCAAGCCCGACTATGCGGAAGTCCACAACAACTTTGGCGCGGCTCTGATGGTGCGTGGCCTGGTCAACGAAGCGATCGTCCATTATCGGAAGGCCCTGCAAATCGTGCCCGACATGGCCGATGGCCACTACAACCTCGGTAGCGCTTGGCGAAGCGCGGACGGTTCGACGAGGCCATCACCGAGTACGAGAAGGCCTTGCAAATCAGGCCCGAAGACGCCGGTGCCCGCACGAAGCTCGGCATCATCCTGGCGGAGCGCGGACGACTCGATGAAGCCATCACCCATTTTCAGAAGGCGTTGGAAATCAAGCCCGACGACCCGAATACTGGCAACAACCTTGGCGTCGCCCGGTCTCAGCGGGAAGGACTCCTGAAGGCGCTGGCCCGGCAGCGTGAATTGCTCCGCTCGCGTCCCAATGACCTCGCGCTGCTGAATGACATCGCCTGGCTGTTGGCGACCAACCCCAACGCCTCGCTGCGTAACGGCGCGGAAGCCATCAAACTGGCCGAGCAAGCGGTCCGACTCTCCGATGAACAAGAACCGGCGGTTTTTGGTACTTTGGCGGCCGCCTATGCCGAGGCAGGGCGATTTCCGGAGGCTGTGCAAACGGCCGAGCGGGCCCTGACCTTGGCAACCGGCCAAAACAACACGGTCCTGGCCGAGACCCTTCAGACCCGGATCAAACTTTATCAAGCCGGTCTCCCCTATCGCGATACGCCACAACCGCCTGTCTCGAAGTCCATCCGACCTTAGCACAGTTTGAGTGAAGAGCTGAAAATTTAGTCGATGAAACGTCGTAACCGTCCATCGTCATCGGCCGGATCGCGAACACCCCGGCGAGACTCTCCAGCCGTGGCCCGGCCGTTCGGGCTCAAGGACTGGTTGTTCGTCGTCGCCTTGGTGGTTGTGGTTTTCCTGGTTTACCAGCCGGCCTGGCACGGCGGACTCCTCATGGACGATGACGAACACGTGCCCCCTCCGGAACTGCGCTCTTGGCACGGCCTGTATCGCATCTGGTTCGACTGGGGGCCACACAGCAGTACTATCCCTTGTCGGAGAGCGCTTTCTGGGTGCAGCACAAGCTGTGGGGCGATGCCATGTTGGGCTATCACTTGGTAAACATCGCCTGCACGCCCTGGCGGCCCTGATGGTGGCGCTGGTGCTGCGGCGGCTGGCGATCCCCGGGGCCTATCTGGCGGCGGCCATCTTCGCCTTGCATCCGGTGCACGTCGAATCGGTGGCCTGGATCACGGAGCAGAAGAACACGCTTTCGGCCGTGTTCTACCTGGCCGCCGCGCTGGCCTACCTGCGGTTCGACCAGACCCGCGGCAGGGCCTGGTATCTGGCGGCGTTGGGGCTGTTCGTGCTGGCCCTGGCGAGCAAGATCGTCACGGTGACGCTGCCCGCCGCACTGCTGGTGATCTTCTGGTGGCAGCGGGGGAGAGCTGTCGTGGCGGCGGGACGTCTTGCCGCTGCTGCCCTTTTTCGTGATCGGGGCAGTGGCGGGCGTGTTCATTACTTGGGTGGAGCGGAGGCGTGGTCGGCGCGGAGGGTCCAGACTTCGCGTTGACGGTCGTGCAGCGTTGTTTGTTGCCGGGGCGGGTGATCTGGTTTTACCTGGGCAAAGCTCTGCTGGCCGACGGATTTGCGTTTCATGTATCCCCGCTGGCAGATCGACCCCGGGGTTTGGTGGCAATACCTGTTTCCCTTTGGCGTTGTTGCTGTTGGTGGGCCTGTTGTGGTGCGCTGCGTCGGCGGTGGCGTGGGCCTTTGGCGGGGCTGCTGTTCTTCGTCGGCACGCTGTTTCCCGTACTGGGTTTCTTGAACGTGTATTGGTTCATGTTTTCGTACGTGGCCGATCATTTCCAGTACTTGGCCAGTTTGGGGATCATCGCTCTTGCGGCCGCGGCGCGGCATTGCTGTTGGCTCGCTGGCGGCTGTGGAACCGGTTCAGTGGCTACGCGGTATCCTTGGTGTTGTTGGCGATTTTGGGGAGCCTGACCTGGCGGCAGAGCCGTATATATTCTGACGTTGAAACGCTCTATCAAACCGTCATCGCCGACAATCCCAATTGCTGGGTGGCCCACTACAACCTCGGCACGGTCCTGAGGGACCGAGGACAGGTCGATGAAGCCATTGCCCATTTACAGAAGGCGTTGGAAATCGACCCCAACCTTTCCGTCGCTCACAACAACCTTGGTGTGGCTCTGGCTGGCCGCGGACAGATCGACGAGGCCATCACCCATTATCAGCAGGCCCTAAAAATCGAGCCCGACAATGTGCAAGCCCACTACAACCTCGGCAAAGCTCTAGCCACCCGCGGACAGATCGACGAGGCGATGGCCCATTATCGAACGGCCCTGGAAATCAATCCCGACTACCCGGACGCCCACAGCAACCTCGGCGCTCGCCTTGGCGCGTCGCGGTCAGACCGCTGAGGCCATGGCCCATTATCGCAAGGCGCTGGAGATCAATCCCGACTACGCGGAAGCCCACAACAACCTGGGAGTCGCCCTGAACGACCGCGGACAGGTCGACGAAGCGATCGCCCATTATCGGAAGGCGCTGGAAGTCAAGCCCGACTACGCCGAGGTTCACAACAATCTCGGCTTCGCGCTGCGCAACAAGGGAGTTGATGCCGAGGCTATCGTCCATTTTCGAAAGGCGCTCGAACTCAACCCCGAATATGCGGAAGCCCACAACAACCTCGGCATCACTCTGGCGGGGCAAGGACGAATGGACGAAGCCATCGTCCATCTTCGCAGCGCGACGGAACTGAACGCCCGAGTTGTGGCCTATCACTGCAATCTCGCGAATGCCCTGGCCCAGTTGGGTCAATTCGACGAAATGATGGCCGAATACCGCGAGACGCTGGAGATCGATCCCAACTTTCCAGATGCCCACAACAACTTGGGCATCGCTCTGGTCAACTGGGGACAGTTCGACGAGGCCATCACCCATTTCCAGAAGGCCCTGGAGATCAAGCCCGACTACCCGAACGGCCGCAACAATCTAAACCGCGCCCGATCCCGGCTCGAACAACTCGTGAAGACACTGGCCGGGCAGCGTGAATTGCTTCGCTCGCGGCCCGATGACGCCGCCCTGCTAAACGATACGGCCTGGGTGCTGGCCACCAACCCGAACCACATGATCCGCAACGGTGCGGAGGCCGTCGAGTTGGCTGAGCACGCGGTCCAACTCTCGAAGGGCCGAGAACCGGCAATCCTCGGCAGCTTGGCCGCGGCTTATGCCGAGGCAGGAAGATTTTCCGAAGCCGTCAAGACGGTCGAGCGGGCCCTGACCTTGGCAACCGGCCAAAACAACATGGTCCTGGCCGAGACCCTTCAGACCCGGATCAAACTTTATCAAGCCGGTCTCCCCTATCGCGATACGCCGCAACCGCCTGTCTCGAAGTCCATCCGACCTTAGCACGGTTTGCGTAAAGAGCTACAATTCAATCGATGAAACGTCGCAACCGTCAATCGTCGTCAGTCGGATCGCCAAGACCTTTAGCAGACTCCCCGGCTACTGTCCGATCTTTCGGACTCAAGGACTGGTTGTTCGCCGTTGCGTTGGTGGTCACGGTTTTCCTGGTTTACCAGCCGGCTTGGCACGGCGGACTCCTCATGGACGATCGCTCCCACATTGCCTACCCGGAACTGCGCTCTTGGTACGGGCTGTATCGGATCTGGTTCGTCGTGGGGGCCACACCGCAGTACTATCCCTTGTCGGAGACCGCTTTCTGGGTGCAGCACAAGCTGTGGGGCGATGCCATGTTGGGCTATCACTTGGTAAACATCGCCTGGCACGCCCTGGCAGCCCTGATGGTGGCGCTGGTGCTGCGGCGGCTGGCGATCCCCGGGGCCTATCTGGCGGCGGCCATCTTCGCCTTGCATCCGGTGCATGTCGAATCGGTGGCCTGGATCACGGAGCAGAAGAACACGCTTTCGGCCGTGTTCTACCTGGGCGCCGTGCTGGCCTACCTGCGGTTCGACCAGAACCGCGGCAGGGCCTGGTATCTGGCGGCATTGGGGCTTTTTGTGCTGGCCCTGGCGAGCAAGATTGTCACGGTGACGCTGCCCGCCGCACTGCTGGTGATCTTCTGGTGGCAGGGGGAAAGCTGTCGTGGCGGCGGGACGTTTTGCCACTTATGCCCTTTTTCGTGATCGGCGCGGTGGTGGGCATGTTCAGCACTTGGGTGGAGCGGAAGCTCGTCGGCGCGGAGGGTCCGGACTTCGCGCTGACGGTCTTGCAGCGGTGTTTGTTGCCGGGGCGGGTGATCTGGTTTTACCTGGGCAAACTCTGCTGGCCGGCGGATTTGCGTTTCATATATCCCCGCTGGGAGATCAACCCGGGGGGTTGGTGGCAATACCTATTCCCCTTGGCGTTGTTGCTGTTGGTGGGCCTGTTGTGGTGGCTGAGTCGGCGTTGGCGTGGGCCGCTGGCGGGGCTGCTATTCTTTGTGGGCGCGCTGTTTCCCGTACTGGGTTTCTTAACGTGTATTGGTTCATGTTTTCGTACGTGGCCGATCATTTCCAGTACTTGGCCAGTTTGGGGATCATCGCTCTTGCGGCAGGCGTCGCGGCATTGCTGTCGGCTCGCTGGCGGCTGTGGAACCGGCCTGGCGGCTATACGGTGTGCTTGGTGTTGTTGGTGATTTTGGGGAGTCTGACCTGGCGGCAGAGCCGGATATACTCTGACGTTGAAACGCTCTATCAAACCGTCATCGCGGAGAATCCCAATTGCTGGCTGGCGTACAATAACCTCGGCGTGATTCTGGCCGGGCGCGGACAGGTTGACAAAGCCATTCCCAATTACCGGAAAGCGTTGGAAATCAGGCCTGATTACCCGGAGGCTTACTACAACCTCGGCGAGGCGCTGAGCAAGTGCGGACGGCTCGACGAAGCCATTCTCAATTACCGGAAGGCGCTGGAAATCAAGCCCGACGATGCGGTGGCCTGCAACGACCTCGGCGCGGCGCTGGCTGGCCGGGGGCAGTTCGACGAGGCCATCGCCCAGTACCGGAAAGCGTTGGAAATCAACCCCGACTGCACGACGGCTCACAACAATCTGGCGGCAGTTCTGGCGCGCGCGGAGAAGTGGACGAGGCCATCGTCCACTATCGGAAGGCAGTGGAAATCAGCCCCAAGGTGGCGGAGTTTCACTACAACTTCGCGACTGCCTTGGCCAAGCAGGGGAAATTCGACGAGATGACGGCAGAGTACCAGATAGCGCTGGAGATCAACCCGGACCACGCGGAGGCCCAGAACAATTTTGGTGCGGCTCTGGTTGGTCGCGGGCGGTTGGATGACGCGATTGCCCATTTTCAGAAGGCGTTGCAAATCAAGCCGGGCTACACGGACGCCCGTAACAACCTGGGCATCGCCGAGGCGCAGCGGGAAGGAATCCGCCAGACCCTGGTTGAGAAACGTGAATTGCTCCGTGCGCGGCCGGATGATCTGGCGTTGCTGAACGACACGGCTTGGATGCTGGCGACCAACCCGAACGCTTCGATCCGCAGCGGCTCGGAGGCGGTCGAACTGGCCCAACGGGCGGTCCGACTTTCTAACGCCCGTGAGCCGGCAATCCTGGGCACCTTGGCGGCCGCCTATGCCGAGGCAGGAAGATTTCCCGAAGCGCTGCAAACAGTGCAAGGCCGTGGAACTGGCTACAGAGCAGAGCAAGCCGTCACTGGCAAAATCTATTAAGGCGAAGATTCCCCTCTACGAAGCCCAGACTCCCATCCGCGAGATGCCGGAGCCCTCGGTGGCTGGTTCTGGCCGGCCTTAGCTGCCCGACAACATTGGCCGTCATAGCGGACTGGGTTATACTGTGGTTGAGCCCCATGACACGTCGCAATCGCTCCAGGCCGACCCGGACCATCGCTGTGGTATCAGCCTCATCTCCCAGTGCGTTTTCCGTCTGGGCGGTTGTGCTGGCTCCGGTCCTGATCGCGGCGGTGACGGCGGCCGCCTACTGCAACAGTCTCGCCGGGCCACTAATTTTCGACGACCAATGCTGGATTGAGAACAATCCCACCATTCGGCATCTCTGGCCCATCCGTTCGCTGCTGTTTCCGCCCAACGCCCAGGATGTTGGCGGCCGGCCAGTGGTTAGTCTCACGCTGGCGATCAACTACGCCCTAGGGGGAATGAACGTCTTGGGCTATCACCTGCTGAACGACGCCATTCACGTCTTGGCGGCTTGGATACTGTTCGGCGTCGTGCGACGGACGCTGATCTTGCCGCGGTTCGGAAAGCGATTTGTCTCGGTCGCCATGCCATTGGCCCTGACGGTGGCGATTCTCTGGGCGGTCCACCCCTTGCAGACCGAGGCCGTAACCTACATCATCCAGCGCCACCGAAGCCCTCATGGGGCTCTTCTATCTCTTGACGCTCTACTGCTTCATTCGTGGGGCAACTTCCACAAAGATGCAGTGGTGGTGGTACGTTGCAGCCACGCTCGTGTGCGCGCTCGGCATGGCCACCAAAGAGGTGATGGCTACCGCTCCGGTGATCGTGTTGCTCTACGACCGCACGTTTCTGGCCGGTTCGTTCCGCGAGGCCTGGCGGCGACGCTATGGATTGTACCTGTCCCTGGCCGCCACCTGGTGCGTGGTCGCGGCATCGTTGATTTCGACCGGTTTTTACGGCGGCACCACCGGCTTTGCCGTCGTGAAGTTCACCCCTTGGTCGTACATGCTGACGCAATCAAGCGTGATTGTTCATTACCTGCGGCTGGTTTTTTGGCCCACGGGCTTGTGTCTCGACTACGGTTGGCCCCCCGTGCAGACGCTGAGGGAAATCGTTCTTCCCGGAATGTTGGTGGCGAGCTTGCTGGGGGCGACGCTCTGGCGCTCGCGAAGCGGCCCGCGTGGGGATTTTTGGGCGCCTGGTTCTTCGTGATCCTCGGCGCCACGTCGAGCTTCGTGCCCATCAAGGACGCGGCATTCGAGCATCGCATGTACCTGTCCTTGGCAGGATTGGCGGCTGGCGTTGTGATTGGCGGTTGGATGGTGCTTGATCGGCTCGCCCGTGTCAGGAAGATATCCTGGTTGGCATCACAGTCGATCGGCGTCGTCCTGGCAACGTTGGTTGGTATGGCACTCAGTGTTCTCACGTTCGAACGCAACAGGGACTACCGGAGTCGCCCTTTCGATCTGGGAGGACACGGTGGCGAAGGCCCCGGATAACGAACGGGTCCGCAGCAACCTCGGCAACGCCCTTGCCGCCTGTGGAGAGTTGGAGAAAGCTATAGCCCAATACCGTCAATCCCTAAAAATCAAACCTGGCTACGACCAGGGTCATTACAATTTGGGCGTGGCTCTGGCTCGTCGCGGACAGACCGATGAGGCGATTGCCCATTTCGAGAAAGCGTTACAAATCAACCCCTGCTACATCGACGCCCACAACAACCTCGGCGTGGTTCTGGCTCGTCACGGATCGCTGGATGAAGCGATCGCCCGTTTCCAGGTCGCGTTGCAACTCAAGCCCAATCACGCCGAGGCGCACAACAACCTTGCGAATGCGATGGCCATCCTCGGACGGCTCGACGAGGCCATCGCGCACTACCAGAAAGCCCTGGAAGTCAATCGCGACTATGAGGCGGCCCGTGATAACCTGGGCTTCGCTGAATCGCAGCGGGATAAGATCCGCAAGACGTTAGCCGAGAAGCGTGAATTGCTCCGCGTGCGCACGGATGACCTGGCTCTGCTAAACGACACGGCTTGGACGCTGGCGACCAACCCGAACGCCTCGATCCGCAACGGCCCGGAGGCGGTCGAACTGGCCCAACGGGCGGCCCGACTCTCGGACGCACGAGAACCGGCAATCCTGGGCACCTTGGCTGCCGCTTATGCCGAGGCAGGGCGATTTCCCGAAGCCGTCAAGTCGGCCGAGCAGGCCCTGGCCTTGGCCACTAGCCAAAACAATGTGGCCCTGGCCGACGCTCTTCGGGTCCGGATCAAGCTCTACCAAGCCGATTCCCCCTATCGCGATACGCAACCACCGTCCGGCCCGAAGTCCATCCGACCTTAGCACGGTTTGCGTAAAGAGCTAGAATTCAATCGATGAAACGTCCCAATCGTCAATCGTTATCGGCTTTATTGGCCCGTTCGCCAGAACCCGACACCGCCGTCCTAGGCCCGGCTAGGGCTCTCGCCCCGAAGGATTGGTTGTTCATCATCGCCTTATTGGCCGCCGTCATTCTGGTGTACCAGCCGGTTTGGCGGGGAGGGTTCATCCTGGACGATGATTTGCACCTGCTGAACAATCCGGTCCTCAAACCCGGCGGCCTGCTCAAAACGTGGGTGCCCGGCACGTACCTCAATTACTGGCCGCTGACGTTTACCGCTTACCGGCTCCAGTTCGACATCTGGGGTCTCGATCCGCTCGGCTTCCACCTCGTGAACATTGCGCTGCATGCCATCTCGGCGCTATTGGTGTGGCGGATTCTCTTGCAACTCAATGCGCCGGGGGCGATGTTCGCGGCGGCCCTCTTCGCGCTCCATCCGGTGAATGTCGAGAGTGTGGCCTGGATCGCGCAACTCAAAAACATCCTGTCCCTGCTGCTGGCGCTGCTCTCGGTGCTCCTTTATCTGCTCTCCGAGGAAAAGGGGAAGCGGTGGTGCATGGTGTTGTCGATCAGCGTGTTTTTGCTGTTGACGTTGGCCAAGGGCATGGTGCTGACGCTGCCGGTGGTGTTGCTGGCGTGCGCTTGGTGGCAGCGGGGCCGCATCGGGCGGCAAGACTTGCTGCGAGTTCTTCCCTTCCTGCTGATCGGCGCGCTGATGACCTGCATGGAAGTGTGGGGGCAGCACCTCGCAGGGGGCGGAGAGACCATGGTGCGTTCCGACAGCTTTTTTGCCCGAACGGCTGTCGCGGGCTGCGCGGTGTGGTTCTACCTCTGGAAGCTGATTTGGCCGGTCAAACTGATTTTTGTGTACCCACGCTGGAGCATCGACCCGCGCGACGTGCTGTCCTATCTGCCGGGCGTGTTGCTGGTGGCGATTCTGGCCTTAGGATGGTGGCAGCGGCGCGGCTGGGGCCGCCCGGTGGTGATGCTGATGGTCTGCTACGTGGGGCTCTTGCTGCCAGTGTTGGGCTTCGTGAACGTCGCCTATATGAGATTCTCCCTGGTCGCAGATCACTACCAGTATGCGGCGATGATCGTGCCGTGCGCGATTTTCGCTGCCGTGATGGCAACACTGGGCCGCCCACTCTGGCATCGGCCGACTGGCTACGCGTTGTGTCTCGCCTCGCTGGCCGTTCTGGCCGGTTTGACCTGGCGGCAAAACCGGAGGTACGTTGACGCGGAGACGCTCTATCGGACGACGATTGCCGAGAATCCCGACTGCTGGCTGGCTCATAACAATCTCGGTGTCCTGATGGCTGCACGCGGTCAGACTGACGAAGCCATTGCTCATTACCGGAAGGCCCTCGATATCCATCCCCGCTACGCGGAGGCCCAATGCAATCTCGGTATGGCTCTGACGCGGTGCGGTCAGGTTGCCGAGGCCATTCAGCACTACCAGCGGGCCCTGAAAATCAAACCTGACAGCACGCAGGTCATGAACAATCTGGCGTGGTTGCGTGCGACCTGTCCGGATGCCTCCTTCCGCAACGAGGCTGAGGCGGTGAAGGTGGCCCTACTCGCACTGGAGCTCACCCGCGGCCGCGATGCCAACATTCTCGACACCTTGGCCGCCGCTTATGCCGAAGCAGGACGATTTCCCGAGGCTGTGCAGACGGTGCAAGGCCCTGGAGTTGGCCACGCAACAGAAGAACCAGTCCTTGACAGAATCCCTGAGGGCCAAGATTCCGCTCTACGAAGCGAGAACTCCCTTTCGCGATACCCAACAGCCCTCGGTCCCTCAGTCCAGCCGCCCGTAGTAGTGCTCGCCGAAGAAAGAAGCAGTGGGGAACATCCATCGATGACACGCCGGAACCGTCCATCCCTGCCGGCCAAATCGAAAGAGCCGCAGCAAGATTCCTTTGCATCCGGAGACGCTCGGCCGGAAGGTCCGCCGGTCCAGAGTTCGTCTTCCACGGCGGCCCGGTCATTTGGTCCGAGGGACTGGTTGTTCGTCGTCGCCTTGGTGGTTGCGGTTTTCCTGATTTACCAACCGGCCTGGCACGGCGGACTCCTCATGGACGATGACGCACACGTGCCCCCCCCGAACTCGCTCTTGGCACGGCCTGTATCGCATCTGGTTCGACGTGGGGGCCACACAGCAGTACTATCCCTTGTCGGAGACCGCTTTCTGGGTGCAGCACAAGCTATGGGGCGATGCCATGTTGGGCTATCACTTGGTAAATACCGCCTGGCACGCCCTGACAGCCGTGCTGGTAGCGCTGGTGCTGCGACAGTTGAAGATCCCCGGGGCCTATCTGGCGGCGGCCATCTTCGCCCTGCATCCGGTGCATGTCGAATCGGTGGCCTGGATCACGGAGCAGAAGAACACGCTTTCGGCCGTGTTCTACCTGGCGCCGCGCTGGCCTACCTGCGATTCGACCAGAAGCGCGGCAAGGCCTGGTATCTGGCGGCATTGGTGCTTTTTGTGCTGGCCCTGGCGAGCAAGATCGTCACGGTGACGCTGCCCGCCGCCCTGCTGGTGATCTTCTGGTGGCAGCGGGGAAGGGTGTCGTGGCGGCGGGACGTGCTGCCGCTTATGCCCTTTTTCCTCATCGGCGTGGTGGCGGGCGTGTTCATTACTTGGGTGGAGCGGAAGGTGGTCGGCGCGGAGGGGCCGGACTTCGCGTTGACGGTCGTGCAGCGTTGTTTGTTGCCGGGGCGGGTGATCTGGTTTTACCTGGGCAAACTCTGCTGGCCGACGGATTTGCGTTTCATGTATCCCCGCTGGGAGATCGACCCCGGGGTTTGGTGGCAATACCTGTTCCCCTTGGCGTTGTTGCTGTTGGTGGGCCTGTTGTGGTGGCTGAGTCGGCGGTGGCGTGGGCCTTTGGCGGGGCTGCTGTTCTTCGCCGGAACGCTCTTCCCGGTGCTGGGTTTCTTGAACGTGTATTGGTTCGTGTTTTCGTTCGTGGCCGATCATTTCCAGTACTTGGCCAGTTTGGGGATCATCGCGCTTGCGGCCGCGGGCGCGGCATTGCTGTTGGCTCGCTGGCGGCTATGGGGCCGGCCCGGCGGCTATGCGGCGTGCTTGGTGTCGTTGGCGGTTTTGGGGAGTCTGACCTGGCGGCAAAGCCGGATGTATTCTGACGTTGAAACGCTCTATCAAACCGTTATCGCCGAGAATCCCAATTGCTGGCTGGCGTACAATAATCTCGGCGTGATTCTGGCCGGGCGCGGACAGTTTGACAAAGCCATGGCCAATTACTGGAAAGCGTTGGAAATCAAGCCTGACTACCCGCAGGCGTACTACAACCTCGGCGCGGCGCTGACCGAGTGCGGACGGCTCGACGAAGCCATTGTCAATTACCGGAAAGCGTTGGAAATCAAGCCCGACTACGCGGCGGCCTACAACAACCTCGGCACGGCGCTGGCCGGCCGGGGACAGTTCGACGAGGCGATCATTCAGTATGAGAAGGCCCTGGAGATCAGGCCCAATTACACGGAAGCTCGCAACAACCTCGGCTTGAGTCTGGCGATGCGTGGCCGGGTTGACGAGGCGATCGCCCAGTACCAGAAGGCACTGGAACTCAATCCCGATTTCGCGGATGCCTACAACAACCTCGGCAATGCCCTGGCCAAATGTGGCCGGCTCGACGAGGCCATCGCGCAGTACGAGAAGGTCCTGGAAATCAAGCCTGACCATGCGGAAGCCGCCAATAATCTCGGCAACCTTCTGCTCGGCCGCGGAAAAGCGGATGAAGCCGTATGCGCTGTTCCGCAAGGCGCTGGAAATCAATCCCCACTACATTAAAGCGCACAACAGTCTCGGCAATGCCCTGGCCGGCCGCGGACAGACCGACGAGGCCATCGCCGAGTACCGCAAGGCGCTGGAAATCGACCCCGGCTTCGTTGAAGCGCACAACAACCTCGGCAATATCATGGCCGGCCGCGGACAGATCGACGAGGCCATCGCCGAGTACCAGAAGGCCGTGGAAATCAGGCCGCAGGTTGCCGACTTGCAATACAACCTGGGCATCGCTTTGGCGGGGTGCGGACGGTTCGACGAGGCCATCGTGCATTACCAAAAGGCCCTGAAAATCAAGCCCGGGCACACCAGCGCGCGACGCAACCTCGGCATCGTCCAGTCGCAGCGGGACGGAATCCTGAAGGCACTGGCCGGGCGGCGTGACTTGCTCCGCTTGCGGCCCGATGACGTCGCTTTGCTAAACGATACGGCCTGGGTGCTGGCCACCAACCCGAACGCCTCGGTCCGCAACGGTGCCGAGGCGGTCGAACTGGCCGAACGGGCGGTTCGACTTTCTGACGGACGAGAGCCGGCCGTTCTGGGCACCTTGGCCGCCGCCTATGCCGAGGCGGACCGGTTTCCCGAAGCCGTACAAACGGCCCGCAAGGCTTTGGCACTAGCGGCCGAGCAGAACAAGCAGTCATTAGCAGAATCCGTTAAGGCTAAAATTCTCTCTTACGAAGCGGAAACTCCCTTTCGCGACACCCAACAGTCCTCGGTCCTTCAGTCCGGCCGCCCGTAGCAGTGCTCGCCGAAGAAAGAAACCGCGGGGGACATCCATCGATGACACGTCGGAACCGTCCATCCCTGCCGGCCAAATCGAAAGAGCCGCGGCAAGATTCCTTTGCCTCCGGAGACGCTCGGCCGGAAGGTTCGTCGTTCCAGACTTGGTTCTCCAGGGCGGCCCGGCCATTTGCTCCAAGGGATTGGTTGTTCGTCGTCGCCTTGGTGGTCGCGGTTTTCCTGGTTTATCAGCCGGCCTGGCAGGGCGGGTTGATTTGGGACGACGACATGCACGTAACCCGCCCGGAACTGCAATCTTGGCATGGGCTGTATCGCATCTGGTTTGATGTGGCGACCACGGCTCAATACTACCCGCTGCTGCACAGCGCCTTTTGGATTGAGCACAAGCTCTGGGGCGACGCAACACTCGGCTATCACCTCCTGAACATTTTCCTCCACACCACGGCGGCCCTGATGGTGGCCCTGGTTCTGCGGCGGCTGAAGATTCCCGGCGCCTACCTGGCCGCGGCCATCTTCGCCCTGCATCCGATTCAAGTGGAATCCGTGGCCTGGATCACGGAGCAGAAGAACACCCTCTCCGCCGTCTTTTATCTGGGCGCCCTGCTGGCCTATCTCCGTTTCGACCAGGCGCGGAAGACATCCTCCTATTGCTGGGCGTTGGGGCTGTTCCTCTTGGGGATCCTCACCAAAACCGTCATTGCCACGCTGCCCGGCGCACTGCTGGTGATCTTCTGGTGGCAGCGAGGACGCTTGTCGTGGAAGAACGACGTGCTGCCCCTGCTGCCATTCTTTCTCTTAGGGGCGGGCGGGGGAATGATCACGGCCTGGTGGGAATTGCAGGTCAACAAATGCGTCGGGCCGGAGTTCGCGCTGACGTTGGTCGAGCGCTGTCTGATCGCCGGCCGGACGGTGTGGTTTCTGTCGTGGAAGCTCTTCTGGCCGACGCAGCTTACCTTTATCTACCCGCGTTGGCAGATCGACGTTGGAATATGGTGGCAGTACATGTTTCCGCTGGGGGCGGCGTTGTTGTTGGCCGCGTTGTGGTCGATCCGGCGTTGGACGCGGGCCCCGCTGGCGGCCGTCCTGTTCTTCGGCGGAACCCTCTTCCCCATGCTCGGTTTCTTCAACCTCTACACGTTCTTATACTCGTTCGTAGCGAACCATTATCAATACTTGGCGGGCCTGGGGATCATCACCCTCGTCTCCGCCGGCGCGGCGTTGCTGTTGCATCGCTGGCGACTTTGGGGTCGCCCACTCGGATACGCCTTGTGCCTTGTGCCCTTGGCCATCCTGGGCCGCCTGACCTGGCAGCAGAGCCACATGTATTCGGACGTGGAAATGCTCTATCGAACCGTCATCGCCGAAAATCCCGATTGCTGGATGGCCTACAATAATCTCGGCATGGCCTTGGCCGGCCGCGGACAGATGGACGAGGCCATCGCCCACTATCAGAAGGCCTTGGAAATCAAGCCCGACTACGCGATGGCCTACAACAACCTTGGCGCGGCGCTGACGGGGCAAAGACGGTTCGCTGAGGCCGTGGCGCATCTCCGGAAGGCACTGGAAATCAAACCCGACTACGCGGCGGCGCACAACAATCTCGGTGCGGCTCTGGCCAAGAGTGAACATGTTGACGAGGCCATGGCAGAATACCAGAAGGCGTTGGAAATCGACCCCAACTTTGCCCAAGCCCACAGCAACCTCGGATTTCTTATGTCGCAGCACGGACGCTTCGACGAGGCCGTCGCCCATTGCAACAAGGCCCTGGAAATTAACCCTGACTACGCAGAGGCCCACAACCACCTTGGCATCGCTCTGGCGGAGAGCGGACGGTTCGACGAGGCCACATTCCATTTTCAAAAGGCCCTCGAACTCAAGCCCGATTACACGGATGCCCACAACAATCTTGGCGTCGCCCAGAGCCAGCGGGCAGGAATCCTGAAGGCACTGGCCGGACGGCGTGAATTGCTCCGCGCACGGGCGGATGATTTGGCTCTGCTGAACGACACGGCTTGGATGCTGGCGACCAACCCAAACGCTTCGATCCGCAACGGCCCGGAGGCGGTCGAACTGGCCCAACGGGCGGTCCGACTCTCGGACGAACGAGAACCGGCAATTCTGGGCACTTTGGCTGCTGCCTATGCCGAGGCGGGCCGGTTCACCGAAGCCGTGCAAACAGCGCACCAGGCCCTGGACTTGGCCACAGAACAAAACAAGCAGCCGCTAGCCGAATCAATCAAGGCCAAGATTCCCCTCTACGAATCGCAAACGCCCTATCACGAGATGCAGCCGTTGGCCACCCCGCATTCCGACCACCCTTAAGGTTGGATGGACTTCGAGCCAGACGCTTGTTGCGTATCGCGATAGGGGAGGCCGGCTTGGTAAAGCTTGATCCGGACCCGAAGAGCGTCGGCCAGGGCCATATTGTTTTGGCTGGTGGCCAAGGCCAGGGCCTGCTCGGCTGTCTTGACGGCCTCGGGAAATCGCCCTGCCTCGGCATAGGCAGCGGCCAAGGTGCCCAGAATTGCCGGTTCTCGGGCGTTAGAAAGTCGGACCGCCCGTTGGGCCAGTTCGACCGCCTCCGGGCCGTTGCGGATCGAAGCGTTCGGGTTGGTCGCCAGCATCCAAGCCGTGTCGTTCAGCAACGCCAGATCATCCGGCCGCGCACGGAGCAATTCACGCTTTTCAACCAATGTCTGGCGGATTGCTTCCCGCTGCGATTCAGCGATGCTTAGGTTGCTGCGGGCGTCCGTGTAGCCCGGCCTGATTTGCAACGCCTTCTGAAAATGGGCAATCGCGTCATCCAACCACCCGCGACCTGCCAGAGCCGCACCAAAATTGTTGTGGGCCTCCACCTGGTCCGGATTGATCTCCAACGCCTTCTGGTACTGGGCGACGGCCTCATCAAACCGCCCAAGAGGGGCCAGGGCGTTGCCGAGGTTGTTGTGGGTCTCCGCCACGTCGGACTTGATCTCCAGGGCCTTCTGGCAATGGGCGAGAGCTTCCTCGAACCGTCCGCGGCCTGCCAGTGCCACGCCGAGGTTGTTGTGGGCTGTGACGTCGTGGGGATCGATTTCTAACGCCTTTTGGTACTGGGCGAGGGCCTCGTCAAACCGCCCAAGAGAGGCCAGGGCGTTGCCGAGGTTGTTGTAGGCCTCCGTGAAGTCGGACTTGAGCTCCATCGCCTTTTGATAATGAGCGATGGCCTCGTTGACCCGTCCGCACGCTACCAGAGCAAGGCCGAGGTTGTTGTGGGCTCGCGGGTTACTCGGAGCCTTCACCACCGTGTCCTCCCAGATGGAAAGCTCGCTCTGGTAGTCCGCATTCCGCTGGAAGGCGAGAATGGCGAGCGTTGCACCTGCGAAAATCGCCGCCGCGCTGCTCGCGGCTTGCCAGGCCAACGGTCGAATCGTTCCGCGCTGGACAAGCCGCTGGCCTGCCATCCACCCGCCCAGCACTACGGTCGTCGCCACCGCTGCCAGCGGCAGGTACATGCGGTGTTCAAAGGCGGCATCCTTGATGGGCACGAAGCTTGACGTGGGTGCAAGGATCATAAAGAAACAGGCGCCGAGAAATCCCCACGCCGGTCGCTTCACCAGCGCCCACACCGTCAGCCCCAGCAGGCTCACCACAAGCATTCCCGGCAGCACGATTTCGGCCACCGTTTGCACTGGAGGCCAACCGTAGTCGAGGCACAGGCCCGTGGGCCAAAAAACCAGCCGAAGGTAATGAACAATCACGCCGGCTTGTGTCAGCAGGTACGTCCAGCAAGTGAACTTCTTCACCCCAAAGCCGGTGGTGTCGCCGTGAAAACCGGTCGAAATCAGCAAGGCGGCGACGATGCCCCAGGTGGCGGCCAAAGCGAGGTACAATTTCCAGCGCCGTCGCCAGGCTTCTTGAAACGAGCCGGCCAGGAAGGTGCGATCGTAGAGCAGCACGACCAGCGGGGCCGTGACCGTCACTTCCTTCGTGGCCATGCCCAGCGCGCACGCAGCGGTGGCTGCAAGGTACCACCTTTTCGTCCTTGTGGAGCTTGCACCGCGCAAGAAACAGTAAAGCGTCAAGAGATAGAACAGCCCCATGAGGGCTTCGGTGCGCTGGATGATGTAGGTCACTGCCTCGGTCTGGAGAGGATGGATCACCCAGAGCAGCGAAATGGCCATGGCCAGCGGCACAGCGAACGAGTCGAAGCGTTTTTGCAAGCACGGCAAGGTCAGCGTTCGCCGCATGACGCCGTAGAGAGTCCAGGCCGCGAGAATATGGATAGCGAGATTCACCGCATGATAACCCCAAACGTTCGTTCCACCCATCGCATAATTGACGGCCAGCGTCATACTAACCATCGGTCGGCCGCCCACGAATGTGGCATTCGAGGGAAACAGCACCCGCCAAAGCGGCCAAAGGTGCCGAATGCAGAGATTTTGGTCGATCAACACATGATCATCCAAGACAAACTCTCCGGCGAAGCTGTTGCCGTAGGCTGCTGCCGCTGCCGCTGCGATCAGTACCAGAGGCAGCATCTTGGCCCAGCCGGACAACTTTCTTGGAGATTGGGCCGATGCCGCCGGGGTGGTCTTCGTCAACTGGGAGTGTTTGCGACGTTTCATGGGCTCAATAACACGATAGCATCGCACACCTTCGGCGAAAGTCAAACAGGTAGGTCTTCACTACAGGGCCTTCCGACGATCCACGCCCCATCGCCAAAGGATTTACGCTCGCCCAGCGGCCAAGAATCGAGAATTTTCTGGGCGAAAGTCCCTAACTTGGGCTAACTGCTTCATGGCCAAGGGGTTACACTATCGCCATACTTTTGGCCATCGGTGTGAACCGGGCTATACTGTTTTTGAGCCCATGGAAGATTGCAAACGATCCAGTTTGGCTGAGAACACCCTTGAGGGTTCGCACGCGGAGAGCGTTCCCGCCAGTGGCGGGCATGCTGTGCAAGCGTCCTCCCGGTGGACGATCCTGCTGGCCGAGGTCACCATCGTTTTGACGGCGATGGCGGCCTACTCCAACAGCTTCCAATGCCCGTTCAACTTCGATGACCTCCAGGACATCGTCGCCAACTCGTCGATCAGACACCTTTGGCCAATCCGGGATGTCTTCGTCGTGCAATACGATGGCCGGTCGGTCCTGCACGGGCGGCCAGTGGTGAATCTCTCGCTGGCCCTCAACCATGCCACCGGCGGGCTGGAACCCTTGGATTATCACGTCACCAACCTCTTAGTCCACGTGCTAGCCGGCTTGACGCTCTTCGGAATTGTCCGCAGGACGCTCCTGCTGCCCAGTCTTTGCGGGCGTTTCACTGCCGCGGCCACCTCGTTGGCCTTGGCTGCGGCGTTGATCTGGACTCTGCACCCCCTGCAAACCGGGGCGGTGACCTACATTATTCAGCGTTACGAGTCGATGATGGGCCTGTTCTATCTCCTGGCGCTTTACGCGACCGTTCGCTGCGGCACGTCGGCGCATCCTCGCCGCTGGGCGGTGGCGGCGGTGACGGCAACGCTGCTGTCCCTGGGCTGCAAAGAGGTGGCCGTCTCGATCCCACTGTGTATCCTTTTGTACGATCGGGCTTTTTTGGCGGGTTCCTTTTGGGGGGCGTGGCGTCAGCGGTGGGGGATGTATGTGGGCCTGGCGGCCGCCTGGGCGGCATTTGCCGTTCTGTTCATGTTGTCGTATAGCCGTGCCACTTGGGCGGGCTACGGTTTGCCGGTCTCCTGGATTGAATATGCCCGGAGCCAGTTTGGGGTGATCCTACACTACCTGCGGCTGTCGTTTTGGCCCTTTCCGCTGGTGCTGGATTACGGTTGGCCGGTGGCTCGTACCGTAGGCGAGATTTTGCCTGGAGCGGTGGTGATTGGCGGCTTGGCGGCGGCGACGGCATACGCTTTGATCCGCTGGCCGAAGTGGGGTTTCTTGGGGGCTTGGTTCTTTTTGATTCTCGCCCCGACTTCGAGCGTATTACCGCTTCTCGACCTGGCCTTCGAACACCGCATGTACTTGCCGTTGGCGACGGTGGCGGTCGGCGTGGTGGTGGGCGGATGGGTGGCGGGCCAATGGCTTGCTCGTCACGCGAAGATTCCCCTCCTGGTGTTACAGGTCCTGGGCGGTGCTCTGGTGTTGTTGGCAGGCCTGGCACTCGGAATCCTCACATTTCATCGCAACAAGGATTACCGGAGCGAGCTTTCGATCTGGGAGGACACGGCGGCCAAGATGCCGGGCAACGATCGGCCCTATTTCAACCTCGGCGCGGCGATGGGTAGCCGGGGACAGTTCGACGAGGCCATCACCCAATACCGAAAGGCCCTGGAAATCAATCCCAACTTTGCGGAGGCCTACAACAACCTCGGTGCGGCGCTGGCTAGCCGGGGACAGTTCGACGAGGCCATCGCCTCTTGCCGGAAGGCCCTGGCTATCGAACCCAACAACGCAGATTTCTACAGCAACCTCGGCATGGCGCTGGCTGGCGCCGGGCGCATGGACGACGCCGTCGCCGAATACAGGATGGCGGTGGAACTCAATCCTGGCGAGGCCAAATCCCACTACAACCTCGGCAATGCCCTGGTCAATTGTCAACGGATCGACGAGGCCATCGCCCAGTACGAGATGGCCCTGCAAATCGAGCCGAACTTCGTGGCGGCCCACAACAACTTTGGCACGCTGTTGGCCCGCATCGGACGGTTCGACGAGGCCATCGCCCAATACGAGAAGTCGCTACAAATCAAGCCCGATTCCGCGAAGACGCACAACAATCTCGGCCTGGCGTTGATGGAGTGCGGACGGTTCGACGAGGCTACGTCCCATTTCCAAAGGGCCCTCGAACTCAAGCCCGATTACACGGATGCCCACAACAACCTTGGCATCGCCCAGAGCCGGCGGGAGGAAATCCTGAAGTCCCTGGCCGGGCGGCGTGAATCGTTGCGCGCGGCCCGATGACGTCGCCTTGCTGAACGATACGGCCTGGGCGCTGGCCACGAACCCGAACGCCTCGGTCCGCAACGGTGCTGAAGCCATCGAACTGGCCGAGCGGGCGGTCCGACTCTCCGATGGACAAGAACCGGCCGTTCTGGGCACCTTGGCCGCTGCTTATGCCGAGGCAGAGCGATTTCCCGAGGCCGCGCAAACGGCACGCAGGGCCCTGGAACTGGCCACCCAACAAAACAAGCTGCCGCTGGTTAAATCCATCAAGGCCAAGATCCCACTTTACGAGGCGGGAACTCCCTTCCGCGAGATAGCACAGTCCCGTGCCGCCGCTTCAAGTTCGCCTTAGAACGTGTTTTGAAATTGCGTGGCTCGAAAGAAAATGCTACGGCTGCAATCCTTTGGCACCAACCGAAGGAAGAAGACGTAGCATAGAAGTTACGTGGCATTATGCCAGCGATTTGACGGATCGACATACGCTGGATTGTGGAAGGCACGTTCGCTTGGCTGGCTCGCTGTCGCCGACACGCCACAGACTACGAGAAAACTACTGCGTCCAGCGAAGCCTTCACCTACATCGCCATGATAGCGCTCATGTTGCGGCGAATCCCCAAATCGAGGATACTGCCAGAGGGCGTACTTGGCGAGCAAACAGCCTTTCCATTCCGTCTCAGGGCGGAGAAGGGCACCGAGACTATGGACCACGCGGAAAATCATCCGCCCAATCGAATATCGCATGTGACCCCCGACAAAAGCGCGCCCTGATCGATGCCCGCCGGGCCGGCTGGAAGCCCGGCGTTATGGCGATTGGACTGATCATCGTCGTGACGCTGATCGCCTACGGTCAATTGTGGCGGCCACATTACGCTCCCTATTCAGACCACTCCGATCTGATTGCACTTCACCTAGGCATGAAATGGGCCGCCTATCAATCGCTCTGGGCCGGCCAGGGATTACCGTTTTGGAAGAACGATTTAATGGGCGGCGCCCCGCCCTGACCGATCCCCAATCCCAATACACCAACCCTCTTCACCTGTTATTTGCCTTCCTGGATCCGGCCACCGCAGCCGGGCCCACGCTCTGGATCAACTTCCTGGTCATGGGACTGACCATGTTTCTCTGGGGAGCCAGCATGGGCCTGGGCACAGCCGGCCGCCTCTTCATGGCGCTGGCCGGGCTGCTGAACTTCAAATTGATTATCGCCGGCTATGCGGGCTGGCTTGTCGTCGTTCCCGCCGTGACCATGGCCCCCCTGCTGCTGACGGCAGTGACCTATAGTATCCGGCGGCCGGGGATCACCACCACGGCTACGCTCACATCCGTGGGCGCCCTCTTTCTGGTTTCAGGACAGCAGCAAATCCTTTATTACGTGCTGCTGCTGGCGATCAGTTACGCCCTCGTTCAGGCCTTGTTGTCCGCTTGGCGCGGCCAGTGGCAATCGCTCGGCCGCAAATTGCTTTGCCTCGCCGTCAGCGGTATGCTGGCCGTCGGCATCACCGCTCCGCTGCTGTTTTCCCTGTTTGCCGACCGTAAGCTGGTCACGCGTTCCTACGCCGATTACGCCTTTTTCCTTGGCGACCACCATCTCGAGCCCCAGCACCTGCTGACCTTCCTTTATCCGGAATGGCTGGGCACGCCGCTCGATGGCAGCTACCCGGGCGGCGAGTTGTGGGAGGATGTTGCGTATTTCGGCTTGATTCCGCTGGTCCTGGCTTTCGTTGGCATGGTGATGGCGTGGTCCCGGCCGCCGACGCGTTGGCTCACCGGCTCCGTGGCCGTCTGCCTGGTTCTAACGGTCGATACGCCGATCAGTCGGTTCCTCTTTGATTGGCTACCCGGCTATGCCCTGTTTCGCCAGCCCAATCGTCTCTTGTTCCTTGTCTCGCTCTTGGGCATCGCCCTGGCAAGCATTGGATTGGAGGAATTGCTGGCCCGCTGGCAATCTTGGCGTCCTCGGCGTTGGCTGGTCGCTGCGGTCCTCGTCGGGGTATTGGGCGTCATGGTCGTTGAAGGCACACTCTATTCCCGGCGATATCTCACCATGCGGCCGCGAGAGGAGGTGCTCCCACAAGCCGCATTCGCAACTTTCTTTGCCGACGACCCCGAGCCTTTCCGCGTCGCACCAGTAAAGCGTTCGACCATCAACTACGGCTGGGCGGCGCCGATGCACCTGCAACTGATCACGGGCTTCAATTCCTACAACCTGCGGTGCTACCAGACGTATTTTGATGTCTTGCAAGGCATCGCCAACGCGAGCGCGGAATCGCGTGTCTGGACTGATTTCGTGAACCTCATACACCCCTCCTTGCTTGACGCGCTGAACGTCAAGTACCTCGTTTTTGACGAAGCGGTTCCCCTGCCTACCGCCCGCTACGAATTGGTCGCCCAGTTTCGCGATCAGCCCAGGTATATGCTCTATGAAGGCTTAGGCCGACAAGATCTTTTTGTCTACCGCAACCGCACCTGCCTGCCGCGTGCCTACTGGGCTCGCCAGGTAGTCGGCGCCGACGACGAGGAGCAGATGACCGACGAGGTCCGGCGAAGCAACCTGCACTACAAGACCATCGTGCTGAGGCAAGAGGATTGGCTAACGGCGTCGCCAGAGAGCCCGCAAGACAACGTCACCCTGATAGCCTTCCAACCTGGCAGTCTCGCGGTGCGCACTTCCTGCGAAAAACGCCGCTGCTTGGTGATCAGCGAGGTCTGGCATCCCGGATGGCAGGCCACCATCGATGGGCAGCCTGCGGAGCTGCACCGCACGAACATCGCCCTCTTGGGGCTCTGGGTCGATCCGGGTTTGCACAAAATCCAAATAACCTTCCGGCCGCTCTACTGGAACCTCGGGCTGACCGTCGCAAGTCTCTGCGGCGGACTGCTACTAGCCCTCTGGGCGGTCGTTGTCTGGCGAAGGTTTGCCGGGCGAGCGTACGCGGGCTAGATGGTTTTTGTAGTGGCCAGTAATGTCACGGGGCCACATGGCAAGGATCGCTGCTTCGGGTGGAGCGAGCGAGAGGGGTCGGAGGTGATGGCGATAAAGACACGTGCTAAGGTCGAGCGGAACCGGGAGCAGAAGGCGACCACATCTCGCGAAAGGGAGTCCCCGCTTCGTAAAGTGCCATCTTGGCCTTCACGGATTTCGCCAACGACTGGTTGTTCTGTTCGGTGGCGAGATTGAGGGCCTGGTGCGCTGTTTGCACGGCCTCGGCGAATCGCCCTGCCTCGGCGTAGGCGGCAGCCAAGGTGCCGAGGATCGCCGGCTCTCGTCTGTCGGAGAGTTGTGCCGCCTGTTCGGCCAACTCGATGGCTTCGGCACCGTTGCGGATCGAGGCGTTAGGGTTCGTGGCCAGCACCCAGGCCGTATCGTTTAGCAAGGCGACATCATTGGGCCGCGCGGAGCAATTCACGCCGCCCAGCCAGGGCCTTCAGGACTGCTTCCCGCTGGGACTGGGCAATGTCGAGGTTGTTGCGGGCTTCCGGGTAGTCCGGCTTGATCTTCAGGGCCGTTTGGAAATGAGCGATGGCCTCGTCATACCCTCCGCTCCCTGCCAGAGCGATGCCGAGGTGGTTGTGGGCCTCTGCGTAGTCAGGGTTGATCTCCAGGGCCTTGTTGCAATGGGCGACGGCCTCGTCGAAGCGTCCGCGACGCGCCAGAAGAAAGCCGAGGTTGCTATGGGCCTGGGCAAAGTTGAGGTCGATTTCCAACGCTTTCTGGTATTCTGCCATGGCCTCGTTGACATGTTCACTCTTGGCCAGAGCCGCACCGAGATTGTTGTGCGCCTCCGCGTAGTCGGGTTTGATTTCCAGCGCCTTCCGGAGATGCGCGATGGCCTCAGCGACCCGTCCCTGCCCCGTCAGCGCCGCGCCGAGGCTGTTGTGGGCCTCCGCGAAATTGGGCTTGATTTCCAGGGCCTTCTGGTACTGGGCAACGGCCTGATCGACCTGTCCTCGGCCCGCCAGGACGATGCCGAGGTTGTCGAGTGCCTCGGCGCTGTGGGGCTCAATCTTCAACGCCTTCTGGTATTCGGCAATGGCCTCATCGAGCCGTCCACATTGCGCTAGAGCCAAGCCGAGGTTGTTGAGCGCTTCCACGTAGTCAGCCTTGATTTCCACGGCCTTCTGGTACTGGGCAATCGCCTCGTCAACCTGACCACGCCCCGCCAGGATCACTCCCAAGTTTTTGTGCGCCACCCAGCACGCGGGCGCCCGCTCGATCGTCGTGCGACAGAGCGTCTCGAGGTCCGTGTACATCTGGCTTTGCCGCCAGGTCAAAGCGGCCAAAACCGTCAATAACCCCAGCGAAAACGCGTAGCCCGCCAGACGACGCCATTGCCCACCACGAGCCGACAACAGGGTCGCTCCCGCCGCCACTAGCGCAATGATCCCCAGGTTCGCCAAATAGGGGAAATGATCGGCCACATAGGAAAAGCGGAACCAAAGCACGTTCAAGAAACCCAATACGGGAAACAGGGTGCCGGCAAAGAACAGCAGTCCCGCCAGCGGCCCACGCCACCGCCAACTCAGCCACCACAACACGCCCACCAGCATCAGCAGCGCCAAGGGGAACACGTATTGCCACCAAACCCCGGGGTTGATCTCCCAGCGGGGATATATGAAATGCAAGTCCGCCGGCCAACAGAGTTTGCCTAGGTAAAACCAGATCACCCGCCCCGGCAACAAACACCGTTGCAGAATGCTCAGTTCGAAGTCAGGCCCCTCGGCCCCTGTAAGCTTTCGTTCCACCCACGAGACGAACACGCCGGCCACCACGCCAATCGCGAAGAATGGCAAGAGCGGCAGCACGTCGCGCCGCCACGACAGCCTTCCACGCTGCCACCAAAAGATCACCAGCAGCGCGGCCGGCAGCGTTACCGCGACAATCTTGCTCGCCAGCGACAGCACAAACAGCACCAACGCCGCCAGGTACCAGCTCGCGCCACGGTTCTGGTCGAACCGGAAGTAGGCCATTGCCGCCCCCAGGTAGAAAACGGCCGAAAGAGTGTTTTTTTGCTCGGTAATCCAGGCCACGGTTTCTACGTTGATCGGGTGCAGCGCGAAGATGGCCGCCGCGAGGAGGGCCCCCGGGATCGCCAGTTGCCGTAGCACCAGCGCCACCATCACCGACGCAAGTGCGTGTAATAGAATATTCACCAGGTGATAGCCGAGCACGGCGTTGCCCCACAGCTTGTACTGCACCCAGAAACCGGTCTCCGTCAACGGATAATACTGCTGTGTCGCCCTCACGTCGAACCAGATCCGATACAGGCCGTGCCAGGATCGCAGTCCGGGCGCGGTAATGTGGGTGTCATCGTCCCAGATGAAACCTCCCTGCCACGCAGGGTGGTACGCCAAAATGACCGCCACCAGCAAAGCAACGACAAAAAACCAATCCTTTGGCCCGAACGGTCGGGCCGTGCTTACATCGGCTCGGTGGGGTTCTGGCGATCGGGCCGATGACGATTGACGGTTGCGACGTTTCATGGATTAAATTCTAGCTCTTCATGCAAACCGTACTAAGCTTCAACCGACAAGGATCGTGGCAATTCGCTCCAGCACGCGCGGTGGACTAGAACCGGAATAAAGCGGCCTTTCTGACCGCTAAGGTTAGCCTGGAGCGGAACTAGCGGCCTGCGGTATCTCGCGAAAGGGAGTTCCCGCTTCGTAAAGCGGAATCTTGGCCTTGATGGATTCTGCCAATGACTGTTTATTCTGTTGGGTGGCCAGTTCCAGGGCCTTGCGGCCCGTTTGTACGGCCTCGGGGAACTTGCCCGCCTCGGCATAAGCGGCGGCCAGGGTGCCCATAATGGCCGGCTCGCGTCCGTCGGAGAGTTGCACCGCTCGCTCGGCCAACTCGACGGCTTCGGCGCCGTTGCGTATCGAGGCGTTTGGGTTAGTCGCCAGCATCCAGGCAGTATCATTCAGCAGGCTGACATCCGTAGGATGTGAGCGGAGCAATTTACGCCGCTCGGCCAGCACCTTTAGGATTCCTTCCCGCTGCGACTGGACGAGGTCGAGGTTGTTGCGGGTTTCGGCGTCATCGGGCTTGATTTCCAGGGCCTTCTGGTAGTGCGTTATCGCCTCGTCGAACCGTTAACATTCGGCCAGGGCGTTGCCGAGGTTGTAGTGGGCGGCGGCAGAGTCGGGGCTGATTTCCAGCGCCTTGTTGCCATGGGCAATGGCCTCATCGAGCCGACCGATTACCTTCAGAACAACGCCGAGATTATTGTGGGCCTCCGCGTAGTCGGGCTCGATTTCCAGGGCCTTCTCGTACTGGGTGATCGCCTCGTCGAACCGTCAACATTTGAGCAGGGCATTGCCGAGGTTGTTGTAGGCAGTCGCGAACTTAGGATCGATTTCCAGGGCCTGCCGGTAATATGAAATGGCTTCATCGAGCTGTCCCTTTCGGACGAGAGCGATGCCAAGGTTGTAGCAGGCAGCTAGGTAGTCGGGCTTGATCTCCAGGGTCTTTCGGTATTGGGTGATCGCCTCGTCGAACCGTCCACATTCGACCAGACAGTCGCCGAGGTTGAAATGGGCCCGATCGTTGCCCGGCATCTTGGCCGCCGTGTCCTCCCAGATCGAAAGCTGGCTCCAGTAATCCTTGTTGCGATGAAAGGTGAGGATTCCGAATATGACACTTGCGAACATGATCAGGAAGCCGCCGATGATCTGGGATGTCAGCAAGGCAAGGTTCCCCCGGCGGACAAGCCGGCGGCTCACAACCCATCCGGCCGCCGCCAGCCCTGTCACAACCGCCACCGATGGCAAGTACATGCGATGCTCGGCAACGACCTGCGTTGCCACGGGGATTACGCTGGAGGTCGGCGCCAAGATAGCGAAGAACCACGCCCCCAGAAAACCGACTTTCGGCCAGCGCCACAGCGCCACGACGGTAGCCACCCCGAGCAGCCCGATGATGGTCGCATAAGGCATGATTGCCGACATGCACTGGGCTGTGGCCGTGCCATAATCGAACAACAAGGGGTGCGGCCAAACGCACAACCTCAGGTAGTGAACGATCGCTCCGAACTGCGTGCCGAGGTATGCCGCGGGGCCCACCGACGTGCTAAAGCCGGCCGTGCCTCCGCGGTTGCCCGTCAAGACCACGAGCGATCCCAGCAGCGACCAAGTGGCGGCCAAGGCCAGATAGAATCCGTAGCGCCGCCGGCAAGCTTCACGGAACGAGCCGGCACAAAATGTGCGATCGTACAAGAGCACGATCAACGGGGCGGAAACTATCACCTCCTTCGTGGCCATGCCCGACAGGCAGGCCAAGACCGAACCGACATACCAAGCGACGGGCGGAAGGATGAAGGATGAAGGATGAATATCCGGCGCTGACCCCTGACCCCTAACCCCTGCCCCCTCTACACTTGCACCGCGGATGAAGCAGTACAGCGTGAGCAAATAGAACATTCCCATCAGCGACTCGGTCCGCTGGACAATATACGTCACCGACTCCGTTTGCAGTGGGTGGATCGCCCACAATAGAGCAATGACAAATGCCAAAGGAGTGGCTGCCGTGCCCCATCGGTCGCGCATCGTGGGCAAAAGGAACGTCCGCCGGACGATCCCAAATAACAGCAGGGCCGCGAGAAGGTGAATAGCAAGGTTCGTTGCATGGTAGCTCCAAACCTCGTATCCGCTCATGGCGTAATTGATTGCCAGCGAGAGATTCAATAGCGGGCGGCCACTCACGGTTACGCCGCTGTTTGGCGGGCAGAGTGCATTCCAGATGGGCCAGAGCTGGCGGATCGTGGGGTTTTTCGAGATGGACGAGTTGTCGTCGAAGACAAAGGAGCCAGCGAAGCTGCTGCTGAAGGCGACAACCGTAGCCAGCACGATCAGCCCCGCTGCCAGCATGATCGACCATCCAGCAGGTTTTCTCATGGCCGGGGCTGGAGGCGGAGCAGAATGCGCCCTGTCTGTGGCCATGCTGTCTGCTGGCGAAGTGGCCGAAGGATTCAGCGTCAACTTGGACAGCTTGCGACGTTTCATGGGCTCAAAAACAGTATACCCGGCGGTCTTGTTGCGGCCAACGTTCTCTACCCGTTAAGGTTGGATCGGACCGGCAACAGCAGGCTGTCGCACATCGCGAAAGGGAGTTCCCGCTTCGTAAAGTGCCATCTTGGCCTTCACAGATTCCGCCAACGACTGGTCGTGCTGTTCGGTGGCCAGATCGAGGGCCTTGCGCCGTTTCCACAGCCTCGGGAAATCGCCCCGCCTCGGCATAAGCGGCGGCCAAGGTGTCGAGAAGGTTGGCATCGCGTTTGGGGGTGAACTCCGTCGCCAACAGGGCCATCTTCACCGCCTCGGCCCCGTTGCGGATGGAGGCATCCGGACAGGTCGCGCCAACCAGGCCAGATTGTTCATGACCTGCGAGCTGTCGGGATTGATCTTCAGGGCCCTGCCCGATGACCGTTGCCGCTCAAGTTGCCACGCGACTGCTGCCGTCGCCACGATCAAAACGCCGATCACCAGACTCTTGCCCGCAAGCCGCATCGCGATCATCTCGGCCTCTCCGCCGGGTCATCACCCTCAGATATGGGGGTGCATACGCACGGGCAACTCGAAAGCTCAGCGGGCCCCGCTCGGCACGCGATTCAGACAAATCCCAATCCCTATTATAATCGCTGCGGAAGGCAGCGCAAGACAAAACACCCCGCGATCGGGGGCCCGTGGCGTTCCCTTGCTGGCGCACCGGGCTAGCCCGCATTTTTTGCCACCCTGCGGCGCAGCTGCGGCTGGGCGGCTGCAACGTTTCATGGGCTCAAAACAACGTGCTAGCCGTTAAGGCTGGACTGAACCGAAAGGAGCGGACTGCTGCATGTCGTGGAAAGGAACTCCCGCTTCGTAAAGCGGAATCTTGGCCTTCAGGGATTCCACTAGCGACTGTTTGTTTTGTTCGGTGGCCAGGTCCAGGGCCATGCAGCGCCGTTTGCACGGCCTCGGGGAACTTGGCCGCCTCCGCATAGGCGGCGGCCAGGGTGCCAAAAATTGCCGGTTCTCGCTTGTCGGAGAGTCGGACCGCTCGCTGGGCCAGCTCCACGGCCTCCGTGCCGTTGCGTATCGAGGTGTTTGGGTTGGTCGCCAGCATCCAAGCGATCTCGTTCAACAGGGCGAGGTCGTCAGGATGCGAACGGAGCGATTCGTGCGCCTCGGCCAGCGACTTGAGGATTCCCTCCCGCCGCGACTGGGCGACACCAAGATTATCGCGCGCATCGGCAAAGTCAGGCCTGATTTGTAGCGCCTTTTGGAAATGGACAATGGCTTCGTCGAAATGTCCGCTCCCCAGCAGCGCGTTGCCGAGGTTGTTGTGGGCCTCCGCAAAGTCGGGTGTGATTTCCAGTGCCTTCCGGTACTGGGTGATCGCCTCGTTGACTCGCCGACATTCGGTCAGGGCGTTGCCGAGGTTGTAGCGGGCTACCGCGGAGTTGGGCCCGATCTGTATCGCCTTCTGGTAGCAAGCAATCGCCTCGTCGAAATGTCCGCGCGTGGCCGAAGCAAGCCCGAGATTATTGCACGCTTCAACGTAGTTGGGTTTGATTTCCAGCGATTTCTGATAATGGGAGATGGCTTGGTCGAGTTCTCCACGCCAAGCTAGGGAATTGCCGACGTGGTAGTGGGCCCGCGCGTTTTCCGGGGCCTTGGCTACCGTGTCTTCCCAGATGGAAAGCTCGCTCTGGTAGTCCACGTTTCGCTGGAACGTGAGAAATCCGAACGCAATACTGGCGAACATCACCAGCAAGCCGCCCGTCGTCTCCAACACCGGCAATGGAACTATCCCGCGACGGACAAGCCATTGGCCTGCAACCCATCCGCCCACCACTACGCCCGTCGCCACCGCTGCCAACGGCAGGTACATGCGATGCTCGTACGCCGCGTCCTGGATAGGCACGAAGCTGGAGGTCGGGGCAAGAATCGCGAAGAACCAAACGCCCAAGAAACCCCACTCCCGCCGCTTGACTAATGCCCAGATTGTCAAAGCGAGCAACGCCGCCACCAAGATTCCCGGCAAGAGAATGGCGTTGAAGGAACGCGCCGCAGGCCAGCCGTAATCGAGACACAGTCCCCTCGGCCAGAACGTCAGCCCAAGGTAATGGACGATCACTCCCGGTTGGGTCAGCAAGTACGACCACCAAGGAAATGTCTTCACGGCGAAACCGGTGGTGCCGCCGTAAAAGCCCGTCGAAATCAACAATAATGGCACCACGCCCCAGGTGGCAGCCAGGGCCAGATAGAAGCCGTAACGTTGCCTCCAGGCTTCTCGAAAGGAGCCGGCCAAAAACGTGCGATCGTAGAGCAGGATGATCACCGGGGCAGTGGCCGTCACCTCCTTGGTAGCCATGCCCAACAGACACGACACGACGGCCGCAACGTACCACCATCTCGAACCACCCGAAGTTGCCCCGCGAATCAAGCCGTAGAGCACCAACAGATAAAGCAGCCCCATCAGGGCCTCGGGTGCGCTGGATGATGTAAGTCACCGACTCCGTTTGCAGGGGGTGGACCATCCAGAGAATCACTGCCGCCAACGCCAGGGGCGTGGCGACCGAGCCGAACCGCTCCCGCAGCCGCGGCAGAAGCAGGGTTCGCCGTATGACGCCCAGCAGGGTCCACGCTGCCAAAATATGAATGGCGAGGTTCAACGCGTGATAGCCCCAGACGTTCAACCCGCCCAAGGCGTAATTGATGGCCAGCGTCAGGCTGACCACCGGCCGGCCGCCGACCGGTGTGGCATTTGAGGGAAACAGCACGGGCCAGATTGGCCAAAGATGCTGGATGTTTGGGTTTTCCTTGATCCAGCCCCCGTCGTCGAAGACAAAGGGCCCAGCGAGGCTGTTATGATAGGCCGCGACCGCCACGAGCAAAATCAGCGACAAAGCCGCTATTATTGCCCAGCCGGAAAAGCTTCCGGCAGAGAGGGCCGGCGATGAATCAGAATAGCTGCGGCCGGCCGAATTGCCCTTCCCCGGCGAAGTGGCCGAGGGATTCAGCCTCGACTTGGATCGTTTGCGGCGCTTCATGGGCTCAAGAACAGTATAGCCGACTCGTCACCTTCACACCCCACCATTTGGCCTTTTTCAACAGGCCCGTTCGATTGTCGTTGCCGTCCTTCCCAGATGGACGACCGGGACATGTCGTGGATGGATATTCCTCATTGCCTGTTCTTTACGCAAATCGCGCTACGGGCGGACGGAAGTCGGGGCAGAGGCGTGTTGGATGTCACGATACGGAGAACCGGCTTGGTAGAGTTTGATCCGGGCTCGCAGAGCGTCGGCCAGGGACGTGTTGTTCTGGCTGGAGGCCAACGCCCGGGCCCGCTCGGCGGTCGGCACTGCTTCGGAAAATCGCCCCGCCTCCGCATAGGCGGCGGCCAGGGTGCCAAAAATTGCCGGTTCTCGCTTGTCGGAGAGCCGGACCGCTCGCTGGGCCAGCTCGACGGCCTCCGTGCCGTTGCGTATCGAGGCGTTTGGGTTGGTCGCCAGCATCCAAGCGATGTCGTTCAACAGGGCGAGGTCGTCAGGATGCGAACGGAGCGATTCGTGCGCCTCGGCCAGCAACTTGAGGATTCCCTCCCGCCGCGACTGGGCGACACCGAGGTTGTCGCGGGCGTCGGTGTAGTCCGCCTTGATTTCCACGGCCTTGCGGAAATGGTCGATGGCTTCATCAAACTGTCCGCGGTCCGCCAGGACGATGCCGAGGTTGTTGTGGGCTTGCGCGTAGTCGGGCTTGATTTGCAGGACCTTCTGGTAATGGGCAACGGCTGCATCGAACTCTCCGCGGCCCGCCAGGACGACGCCGAGGTTGTAGTGGGCCTCCGCGTAATCGGGCTTGATTTCCAGGGCCTTCTGGTAATGGGCAGTGGCTGCATCGAACTGTTCGCGGCCCGCCAGGACGGTGCCGAGGTTGTAATAGGCTTCAACGAAGTCGGGTTTGATTTCCAACGCTTTCTGGTAATGGGCAATGGCTTCCTCGAACCGTCCGCGGCCCGCCAGGACGAGGCCGAGGTTGTTGTGGGCCTGCGCGTAGTCAGGCTTAATTTCGAGGGCCTTCTGGTAATGGGAAATGGCTTCCTCAAACTGTCCGCGGCCCGCCAGAACGATGCCGAGGTTATAGTGGGCATCAGCGTAATCGGACTCGATTTCCAACGCCCTCTGGTAATGGGCAATGGCTTGATCGACCTGGCCGCGGCCCGCCAGGACGAAGCCAAGGTCGTTGTGGGCTTCTGGATTGTCGGGCGCAACTTCCACAGCCCGTTGGCAGTGTGCAAGGGCTTCGTCGACACGTCCGCAATCGGTCAGGACCTGGCCAAGGTTGATATGGGCCATCCAGCAGTCGGGATTCTTCTGCAGCGTATCGTTGTAAAGCGAAATCTCATCGCGGTAGATGTCGTTTTGCCGCCAAGTCAATAGTGCCAGTGCTCCCACAACCATGACGCCGGCGATCATCGCCGCCGCGTGCGATGCGGCACGCGATTGTTGATACCACACGCTCCAACCTGCCGCCGCCAGCGCAATCACGGCCACCATGGCAATATGCTGGTAGTGGTCGGCCACCAGCGAATACTTCATGAAGTAGACGTCGCTGAAACCCAGCACCGGCAAGAGGGCGACGCAGAAAAATCCCCAGGCGAACAGCAGCGGTCGCCCCCAACCGCGTCGTTGCCGCCACAGCATGAGCGTGACGGCCACGGCTGCCAAGAGCGGCAGCCACCACAGCGGATTGTTGGCTTCCACGTGCCACTGCGGATAGACGAAAGCCAGGTTGAGCGGCAGAGACGGCTTTGTACAGATAGAACCACACCACGCCGCCGGCGCCTAACACACGCTCCGCAAAGGTGGCGTTTCGGATCACTATGTCCGCGCCATGAGTTTGGAACCACATGTTCACTGCCACCAGCACCATCGCGACCGGAAAAAACGGCGCGACCCGCAGGAGGTCCCATCGGGTAAGCGGGCGAAGCCACCAGACGATCCCCAACAACAACACCGGCAACACGGCCACCGATCCTTTGCTGAGCATGGCCAACACAAACGCCGCCAGGCTTAGGCTGTACCAACGGAAGGCGCCCGGCTGCAGAAACCGGTCCGGCTGCGGCTGGGGCCGCATTTCCGCCTGCAAATAGCATCCGATCGACAACAGGAAGAACAGCATCGCCATCAGGTTCTTCCGTTGTGCGATCCAGGCCACCGATTCGACGTTCACCGGATGCACGACGAAGATCGCGGCCGCCAAGAACGCTCCGGGGATCGATAACTTCCGCAAAATCATCCAAATCAACAACGCCTCGGTGATGTGCAAAATCAGATTGGTAACGTGGTAGCCGGTCGAGTGCATTCCCCACAAGCGCCACTCGACCCAGAACGTGGTATAGGTGGCCGGCCAGTAGTCCGACGGTTCGGCGGTGCACCAAAGCCGGTACAGGCCGTCGGAGGCCCTGATCAGCGGACTTTCCGTCAGCAGATCGTGATCGTCCCAGATGAATCCGCCACTTATGGAAGGAAAATAGGCGAACAAGGCGACGACGGCAATGATCGCGACTCCCGCCGCCATACGCAGCCTGGGTGTCGGCAAAAGCGAGATTCGCGATCGGGCCTGGGAGGCCTGCTTGATAGAAGTTCGTTTTCGCTTCGACATCCGCGACGGCCTATCGTCCTAAGACGTTGGGGTAGCCAGATTGGAAGTGGACGGTATCTTCGGAAACTCTGAGCGGCTGGAACAACATGCATTCAACCGCCTCTCAATCGGTTTGGCCAGCACCGGTCCTCGCTAAGATCAGGCCAGCGTCAGGGCCTGTTCGGCGACCGGCATGGCCTCAGCGAACCGGGAGCGTTTTGCACGGACATGGAAGTGCCACGGAGAGATGGGCTATACTGTATTGGAGCCAATGGAACGTCCCAACCAATCGAAGTCAACGCGGAAAGCGGCGTCCGGAAAATGCATGCCTTCCAGCGGGGGGTATTCTGTGCCGCCTCTGGCCCGATCCACGAGCGCGTTTTCCAATGGGGCGATCGCGCTGGCGGCGGGGCTGATCGTGCTGGTGACCGCGGCGGCCTTCGGCAGCAGCTTCGCCGGCGCCTTCGTCTTCGACGACGAGTTCGCGATTACGAATAACCCTACGATCCGGCAGCTCTGGCCGATCTGGAAACCGCTCTGGCCGCCACGTCACGGTGAGACCGTTACCGGCCGACCGCTTCTGAACCTCTCCCTGGCGATCAACTACGCAATCAGCGGTTACGGCGTCTGGAGCTACCACGCGGCGAACCTGGCCATTCACCTTGTTGGCGCCCTGCTGCTGTTTGGTATCCTCCGGCGGACGTTTCTGCTGCCCACGATGCGCGACCGATGGGGTGCGGCGGCCCTCCCGCTGGCTCTTGTGGTGGCCCTGCTGTGGGCCATCCATCCGTTGCAAACGGAGTCGGTCACGTACATCGTCCAGCGGGCCGAGTCGCTCGTGGGGCTATTCTACCTGCTGACGCTGTACTGCTTTCTCCGCGGCGCCGGTTCGGCGAGAGGCGTCTATTGGTACGTCGGTTCGGTGTTGGCCTGCTTGCTGGGCTTGGCCAGCAAAGAGGTGATGATCTCCGCGCCGTTGGTCGTACTGCTGTACGACCGGACGTTCTGTGCCGGTTCGTTCCGCGAGGCCTGGCGCCGACGGTACGGCTTCTATCTGGCCTTGGCCGGCACCTGGTTACTGCTGGGGTGGCTGGTGCTGTCGATGAGCACACTTGGCACTGCGATAGGGCCGGGCAGTCAGCAGTTTACCTGGTGGTCGTATTTGCTGACGCAGCCCGGCGTGATCGTCCATTACTTGCGGCTGGCCGTATGGCCGTCAGAGTTGTGCCTGGACTATGGCTGGGCCCCGGCATCGACCGTGGCGGAAGTTCTCCTTCCGGCGACTGTTGTGGCGGGACTGTTTGCCGCGACAGTTTGGGCCTTGCTGAAACGGTCCGCCTGGGGTCTCTTGGGTGTCTGGTTCTTCGCGATTCTCGCGCCGACGTCGAGTTTTGTGCCTATCGGTCAAGCGGCCTTCGAGCATCGCATGTACTTGCCACTGGCGGCGGTGACATCCGGCTTGGTGGTCGGCGGATTTCTCGCGGGCCAATGGCTTGCCCGTCGCGGGGTAATTCCCTTGCTGGCGTTGCAGGCCACCGGCGGCTTACTGGTGATGTTCGCAAGTATCACCTTCGGATTTCTCACTTTCCAGCGGAGCGTGAACTACCAAAGCGAACTTTCCATCTGGGAAGACACGGTAGCCAAAGCTCCGAGTAACGCGCGGGCCCACTACAACCTCGGCACCGTCCTGGCGAAGCTTCAACGGCTCGACGAGACCGTCGCCCATTTCAACAAGGCACTAGAACTCAATCCGGACTACGCGGATGCTCACAACAACCTTGCCACGATCTTGGCCCACATCGGCCGGGGCGACGAGGCGATCGTCCATTACCGGAAGGCCCTGCAAATCAACCCCGACTTTGCCGAGGCCCACTACAACCTCGGCACCTTCTTGGCGAACTGTGGACGACTTGATGAAGCCATCGCCCATTTTCAGAAGGCGCTGGAAATCAAGCCCGACGCCGCGGAGGCTGGCAACAACCTCGGCGTCGCCCGGTCCCAGCGGGAAGGAATCCTGAAGGCGCTGGACCACCAGCGTGAATTGCTCCGCTCGCGGCCCGATGACGTCGCCTTGCTAAACGATACGGCCTGGGTGCTGGCTACCAACCCCAACACCTCGATCCGCAACGGTGCCGAAGCGACCGAACTCGCCCAGCGAGCGGTCCGGCTCTCCGCAGGGCGAGAACCGGCCGTTCTAAACACCTTGGCCGCTGCCTGTGCCGAGGCAGGCCGGTTCTGCGAGGCCGTGCAAACGGCACACAAAGCCTTAGAACTGGCCACGCAACAGAACAACCAGTCAGTGGCAGAATCCCTGAAGGCAAAGATTCCGCTTTACGAGACGGGAATTCCCTTCCGGCGATGCCGCAGTCCCCTGCTGCCGGTTCAACCCGGCCTTGACGGACAGAGAACGTTGGTCACAACAGTACAGGGGACTATACTGTTCTTGAGCCCATGAAAGGTCGCAAACGATCCAAGCTCGGCGAGGATATGGCGGCGGCTTCGCTGGGGAGGGGTATTCCTGCCGGCAGCGAGCACGCTGCGACTTCGGCCCGATCACCAGAACCCCGCCGAGCCTCCGTAAGCATGGCACCGGCTTTCAGGCCCAAGGATTGGTTGTTCGTCGTCGCTTTGGTGGTCGCGGTTTTCCTGGTTTACCAGCCGGCCTGGCGGGGCGGGTTCATCTTCGACGATGATTCGCACCTGCTGAACAATCCGGTCCTCAAACCCGGCGGCCTGCTCAAGACGTGGGTGCCCGGCACATACCTCAATTACTGGCCGCTGACGTTTACCGCTTACCGGCTCCAGTTCGACATCTGGGGTCTCAATCCGCTCGGCTTCCACCTCGTGAACATTGCGCTGCATGCCATCTCGGCGCTATTGGTGTGGCGGATTCTCTTGCAACTCAATGCGCCGGGGGCGATGTTCGCGGCGGCCCTCTTCGCGCTCCATCCGGTGAACGTCGAGAGTGTGGCCTGGATCGCGCAGCTCAAAAACATTCTCTCCCTATTGCTGGCGCTGCTCTCCGTGCTCCTTTACCTGCTCTCCGAGGAAAGGGGGGAGCGGTGGTGCATGGTGTTGTCGATCGCCGTGTTTTTGCTGTCAACGTTGGCCAAGGGCATGGTGCTGACGCTGCCGGTGGTGTTGCTGGCGTGTGCTTGGTGGCAGCGAGGCCGCATCGGACGGCACGACTTGCTACGAGTTCTTCCCTTCCTGCTGATCGGCGCGCTGATGACCTGCCTGGAAGTGTGGGGGCAGCACTTCGTAGGGGGTGGAGAGACCATGGTGCGTTCCGACAGTCTTCTGAGCCGCGCCGCAGTGGCGGGCTGCGCGGTGTGGTTCTACCTTGGGAAGCTGATTTGGCCGGTCAAACTGATTCCTGTGTACCCGCGCTGGAGCATCGACCCGCGCGACGTGCTGTCCTATCTGCCGGGCGTGTTGCTGGTGGTGATTCTGGCCTTAGGTTGGTGGCAGCGGCGCGGCTGGGGCCGCCCGGTGGTGATGCTGATGGTCTGCTACGTGGGGCTCTTGCTGCCCGCGTTGGGCTTTGTGAACATCGCCTTCATGCAATATTCTCTAGTGGCGGATCACTACCAGTATGCGGCGATGATCGTGCCTTGCCGCGATTTTCGCTGCCGTGTCGGCAACACAGGGCCGTCAACTCTGGCATCGGCCGACTGGCTACGCGTTGTGTCTCGCCTCGCTGGCCGTTCTGGCCGTCTTGACCTGGCGGCAAAGCCACGTCTACGCCGATGCCGAGACGTTTTATCAAGCAATCGTCAATGGCAATCCAGGTTGTTGGATGGCCTATAACAATTTGGGCCTCGTTCTGGCCGACCGCGGGCAAGCTGACGAAGCGATCGCCCGCTACCAGAAGGCCTTGGAAATCAAGCCCGACTACGCGTACGCCCATAACAACCTCGGCGCGGCTCTGAGGGGTTGCGGACGCTTCGACGAGGCGATCATCCATTGCCGGAAGGCCCTGGAAATCAACCCCGACTACGTAGAGGCGCACAACAACCTCGGCGCGATTCTGGCCGGGCGCGGACGGCTCGACGAAGCCATAGCCCATTACCGAAAAGCCTTGGAAATCAAGCCCGACTACGCGATGGCCTACAACAACCTCGGCTTGAGTCTGGCTATGCGCGGCCGGATCGATGAGGCGATCGCCCAGTACAAGAAGGCACTGGAACTCAATCCCGAGTTCGCGGATGCCTACAACAACCTCGGCGCGGCCCTGGCAGGCCGCGGAAAAGCCGATGAAGCCGTATCGCTGTTCCGCAAGGCGCTGGAAATCAACCCAAACTGTGCTATAGCGCACAACAGCCTCGGCAACGCCCTGGTTGACCGCGGACAGTTCGACGAGGCCATTGCCGAGTACCGGAAGATGCTGGAACTCAATCCCAACGACGCTAAAGCCCACGGCAACCTCGGCATAGCCCTGGCAGGCCGCGGACAGTTCGACGAGGCCATTGCCGAGTACCGGAAGGTGCTGGAACTCGATCCCAACGACGCTAAAGCCCACGGCAACCTGGGCGTGGCCTTGGCAGGCCGCGAACAGTTCGACGAGGCCATTGCCGAGTACCGGAAGGTGCTGGAACTCGATCCCAACGACGCTAAAGCCCACGGCAACCTGGGCGTGGCCCTGGCAGGCCGCGGACAGCTCGACGAGGCTATCGCCGAATATCGCGACGCACTGAAAATCAATCCCAACGACGCCAACGCCCACGGCATCCTGGGCTTGGCCCTGAAACAGCGCGGTCAGCTCGATGAGGCCATTGCCGAGTACCAGAAGGTGCTGGAACTCAATCCCAACGACGCTAAAGCCTACAACAACATCGCCTGGATTCGCGCGACGCATCCCGACCCCAGGTTCCGCAATGCCGCCCAGGCGGTGGCGCTGGCCACGCGCGCGCGTCGAACTGGCCCAGGACGACGTAAATTCCTTGGATACTCTTGCGGCCGCCTATGCCGAGGCAGGCCGGTTCTGCGAGGCCGTGCAAACGGCACACAAAGCCTTAGAACTGGCCACGCAACAGAACAACCAGTCAGTGGCAGAATCCCTGAAGGCAAAGATTCCGCTTTACGAGACGGGAATTCCCTTCCGCGCGATGCCGCAGTCCCCTGCTGCCGGTTCAACCCGGCCTTGACGGACAGAGAACGTTGGTCACAACAGTACAGGGGACTATACTGTTCTTGAGCCTATGAAAGGTCGCAACCAATCCAAGTTGACGCCGAATCCCTCGGCCACCTCGGCGGGGAACAACATGGCCATGGACAGCGAGCATTCTGCCACTTTTACAGCCTGGGCCAGGAGAGTATCTGCTCGATGGGCGGTCATCCTGGCGGCGGGGCTGATCGTGCTGGCCACTGTGGCGGCCTTCAGCAATAGCTTCACGGGCTCCTTTATCTTCGACGACGAAGTCACGATCGCCGATAACCCCACGATCCGGCAGCTCTGGCCGATTTGGAAGCCACTCTGCCCGCCGACCAGCGGCGAGCCCGTCACCGGCCGGCCGCTGGTGAATCTCTCGCTGGCAATCAACTACGCCATCAGCGGATGCGAGGTCTGGAGCTACCATGCGGCGAACCTGGCCATTCACCTTGTTGGCGCCCTGCTGCTGTTTGGTATCCTCAGGCGGACGTTCCTTTCGCCCTCGATGCGCGACCGATGGGGTGCGGCGGCCCTGCCGCTGGCTTTTGTCGCGGCCCTGCTGTGGGCTATCCATCCGTTGCAAACGGAGTCGGTGACATATATTGTCCAGCGCCGAGTCGTTGATGGGCCTCTTTTACCTCCTCACGCTGTATTGTTTCATCCGCGGCGTAAGTGTGGAGGGGTCAGGGGTCAGGGCCGGATCTTCGTCCTTCATCCTTCATCCTTCGACCTTCATCCTTCCGCCCGTCGCTTGGTATGCCGGCTCGGTGTCGATGTGCCTTCTGGGCATGGCCACGAAGGAGGTGATGGTCTCCGCCCCATTGATCGTACTGCTCTACGATCGCACTTTTTGTGCCGGCTCGTTCCGTAAGGCTTGGCGGCGCCGGTACGCTTTCTACCTGGCCTTGGCCGGCACCTGGCTGTTGCTGGGGTGGCTGGTAATCTCGACAGGGGGCAACCGCGGCGGCTCGGCCGGCTTTGGTACGTCGGTGGGCTCCGCGGCCTACTTCGGCACGCAGTTCGGAGCGATCGTTCACTACCTGAGGCTGTGCGTTTGGCCGCACCCCTTGTTGTTCGATTATGGCATGGCCACGGCCCAGGGCGTGTCGGCGATCGTCCCGTATGCGGTCGTCGTCGGGCTGCTGGGACTGGCAACTGTCGTGGCGTTGTGGCGCTGGCCGAAGGTCGGTTTTCTGGGGGCGTGGTTCTTCGCCATCTTGGCGCCGACCTCCAGCGTGATTCCCGTGGCAACGCAAGTCGTTGCCGAGCATCGCATGTACCTGCCGTCGCTGGCGGTTGTGACGGGGCTGGCGGCCGGCGGATGGGTTCTGGGCCGCTGGCTTGTCCACCGGGGGAACCTCGCTTTGCCAACATCGCTGGTCATCGCCGGCTTGGCGATCATGTTTGTCAGTGTCACGTTCGGAATCCTCACCTTTCATCGCAACATGGATTACCAGAGCGAGCTTTCCCTCTGGGAAGACACGGTGGCCAAGGCGCCGCGCAATGCGCGTGCCGAAAACAACCTCGGCCACGCCCTGCATAAGTGCGGACGATTCGACCAGGCGATCGCCCATTACCATAAGTCGCTGGAACTCAAGCCCGACGGTGCGCTTGCCCACTACAATCTCGGTTTGGTTTTGGTCAAGCGCGGAGAGATTGACGAGGCCATTACCCAGTTCGGCATGACGTTGCAAATCGCGCCCGACTGTGCGGAGGCCCACTATAACCTTGGATTGGCGCTGGCGGCTCGCGGACAACTCGATGAAGCCATGTCCCATTATCAGAAGGCCCTGGCGATCAAGCCCGACTACGCTGAGGCTCACAACAAACTCGGCACGATTCTGGCCGGGCGGGGGAAGACTGACGAGGCGATGGACTGTTTCCGCAAGGCCTTGCAGATCCAGCCGGACCTTGCAGACGCCCACAACAACCTTGGCACGATCTTAGCCCGCGTCGGCCGGGTTGACGAGGCGATCGTCCATTACCGGATGGCCCTGCAAATCAAGCCCGACTTTGCCGAGGCCCACTACAACCTCGGCACCGTCTTAGCCGACTGCGGACGACTCGATGAAGCCATCACCTATTTTCAGAAGGCGCTGGAAATCAAGCCCGACGACATGGAGGCTGGCAACAACCTTGGCATCGCCCGGTCCCAGCGGGATGAAATCCTGAAGGCTGCTGGCTGGGCGGCGTGAATTGCTCCGCTCACGTCCCGATGACGTCGCCTTGCTAAACGATGCGGCCTGGATGCTGGCCACCAACCCGAATGCCTCGATCCGCAATGGCCCTGAGGCTGTCGAACTTGCCCAGCGGGCGGCCCGGCTTTCTGATGCACGAGAACCGGCAATCCTCGGCACCTTGGCCGCCGCCTATGCCGAGGCAGGCCGGTTCTCCGAGGCAGTGCTGGCCGCCCAACAGGCCCTGGCGCTCGCCACCAGCCAGAAGAACACGGCCCTGGCCGATGCCCTTCAGGCCCGCATTAGGCTTTACCAGGCCGGCTCCCCCTATCGCGACATCCGGCCGTCCACCACGAGTTCCAGACAACCTGAGCCGTTCGTGCGTAGAGAATTGGAAACTGATCGATGACACGCCGTAATCGTCGTTCCTCATCGCCCCGATCACCAATACCACAGCGAGACTCTCTCACTGTGGCTGGACGCCTTGGGCCAAAGGACTGGCTCTTTGCGGCCGCGCTTGTGGTGGCTGTCCTTCTGGTATACCATCCGGCCTGGCAGGGCGGGTTGATCTGGGATGATGACGCACATATCACCCGGCCCGAGTTGCAATCCGGGCACGGGCTGTATCGCATCTGGTTCGACGTGCGGGCCACGCTCCAGTATTATCCGTTGCTGCACAGCGCCTTTTGGCTCGAGCATCGGCTGTGGGGCGATGCCACCGTCGGGTACCACCTGCTCAATCTCCTGCTGCACGCCACGGCAGCCCTGCTGGTAGCGTTGATTCTGCGACGGCTGAGAGTTCCCGGGGCTTATCTGGCGGCCGCCATCTTTGCCCTGCATCCGATCAATGTCGAATCGGTAGCCTGGATCGCGGAGCAGAAGAACACGCTCTCCGGTGTGTTCTACCTGGCGGCCCTGCTGATCTACCTGCATTTCGACCAGACACGGAAGCCGGCCTGGTATCTGGGGTCTCTGGCGTTGTTCGTACTGGGCGTGATGAGTAAAACGGTGATCGCCACGTTGCCTGGGGCGTTGTTGGTAATTCTTTGGTGGCAGCGAGGCCGGTTGTTGTGGAAAGGCGACGTGGTGCCGCTGCTGCCGTGGTTTGTGTTGGGGGCGGCCGGGGGTCTGATCACGGCCTGGTGGGAACTGCAAATCAACGAGTGCATCGGGCCGGACTTTACCTTCACGCTCGTGGAGCGGTGCCTGATCGCCGGCCGAACGGTGTGCTTTCTATTGTGGAAACTGGTCTGGCCGACACAACTCGCCTTTATCTACCCGCGGTGGCAGATCGACACGGGATCGTGGTGGCAGTATCTTTTTCCGCTGGGTACGGTGGCTTTGTCGGCGGTGCTGTGGTCGATCCGGCGTTGGACGTGCGCTCCCCTGGCGGCCTTGCTGTATTTCGGGGGGACGCTCTTCCCGATGCTGGGATTCTTCAATTTGTACACCTTTCGCTATTCGTTTGTGGCGAATCATTACCAATACCTGGCAAGCCTGGGAATCATCACGCTGGCGGCGGCGGGACTGGCCCTGCTACTGGCTCGTTGGAGGCAATGGCATCGGCTGGCCGCTTATGCGGTGAGTCTGGCGTTGTTGGCTACTTTGGCGAGCCTGACCTGGCGGCAAAGCCAGATGTTCGCCCAAAGCGAAACGCTTTATCGGACTACGATCGAGGAGAATCCCGACTGCTGGTTGGCCTACAATAACCTCGGCGCTGCTTTGGCCGATCGCGGACAGAGCGAGGAAGCCATTGCCCAGTATCGAAAGGCGCTGGAAATCAAGCCCGACCACGCCGGAGCCCACTACAACCTCGCCAATGTCCTGGCCCGGCGTGGAGAACTCGACCAAGCCATTGCCCATTATCAGAAGTCGCTGGAAATCAAGCCTGATTACACCGATGCCCACAACAACCTCGGCCTTGCTCTGGCAAGGCGCGGACGCTTCGACGAAGCCATCGCCCATTATCGCATTGCGCTGGAAGTCAAGCCCGACTACGTGGCCGTCTACAACAATCTCGGCAATGCCCTGGCCCGATCTGGGCGGGTCGATGAGGCGATCACCCAGTACCAGAAGGCCCTGGAATTCAAGCCTGATGACGGAGCTGACTACGTAGCCGCCCACTACGACCTTGCCGTTGCTCTCGTCCGAAAGGGACAGCTCCGTGAAGCCATTTCGCATTACCAGAAGGTGCTGGAGATCAATCCCGGCCATTTGGAGACACTCAACAACTTCGGCTTGGCTCTAGCCCAATGTGGGCGGCTCGACGAGGCCATTGCCGAATACAAGAAGGCGTTGCAGATCAAGCCGAGCTACGCGGACGCCCGCAACAACCTAGGCATCGCCGAATCAAAGCGGGAAGCAATCCGCCAGACAATGGTTGAGAAGCGTGAATTGCTCCGCTCGCGTCCCAATGACCTCGCGCTGCTGAATGACATCGCTTGGCTGTTGGCAACCAACCCCAACGCCTCGCTGCGTCATGGCGCGGAAGCCATCGCACTGGCCGAGCAAGCGGCGGAACTCTCCGATCGGCGAGAACCGGCAATTCTGGGCACGTTGGCCGCCGCCTATGCCGAGGCGGGCCGCTTCTCGGAGGCCGTGCAAACGGCGCGCAAGGCCCTGGACCTGGCCACCGAACAAACCAAACAGTCACTAGCGGAATCCCTGAAGGCCAAGATTCCGCTTTACGAAGCGGGAGTTCCTTTCCGCGACATGCAGCAGTCCGCTCCTTTCGGTTCAGTCCGACCTTAACGGCCAGCACGTTGGCCACAGCAGGACAGTGGGGTATGCTGTTTTTGAGCCCATGAAACGTCGCCACCCATCCAAGTTGACGCCGAATGGCGGGCGGGCCTCGCCGGCAAGGGACATTCCCGCCGGCGGCAAGCATTCCGCGATACCGCCAGCCCAATCTCCGAAAACGTTTTCAGGCTGGGCCGTGATGCTGGCGGCCGTCATCGTGCTCGCAGCGGGAATCCTGGCCTACGGCAACAGTTTCTCGGGGCCGTTTGTCTTTGACGGCACGGAGAACATCCAGCAGAACCCGGCCATCCGCAAACTCTGGCCACCCTGGGCGCCGATGGTCGGCACCAACCGGCCGCTAGGATTCTGGTCGTTCGCCCTGAACTATGCCCTCGGCGGCACCAAGGTCTGGGGCTACCACGCCGCCAACCTGGCCATCCATCTTGCCGCGGCGATGGTGCTGTTTGGAATCGTCCGCCGCACCCTCTCACGCGGACCGCTGGCGCTGCGTTTCGCGGCAGCGGCCTATGGGCTGGCCCTGGCCGTGGCATTGCTCTGGTTGCTTCAGCCACTCCAGACGCAAAGCGTCACTTATATTTATCAGCGATTCGAATCGTTGATGGGGCTACTGGTTTTGCTGACACTCTACAGCTTTGTACGGGCCCAAGATTCTTCGCGCCCCAAGGGTTGGTACGCCGCCGCTGTGGCGTGCTGCCTGCTGGCCGTCGCGACCAAGGAAGTGGCGGCCACGGCGCCGCTGTTGATCCTCTGGTACGATCGGGCGTTTGTGGCCGCTTCGTGGCGGGAGATCATTCGCCGCCGCTGGGCGCTTTATAGCGGGCTGGCCGGCACCTGGGCCGTTCTGGCGGCGATCATGCTCGGCCAAGCGGGGAAGTATCCCAAGGCGGGCGTCCTGGCGGTCGAAAACGTGAGTCCGTTGCAATACGCGTTCAGCCAGCCCGGGGTCATCGCGCATTACTTGCGGCTTTGTTTCTGGCCGACGGGGTTGTGTTTGGACTACGGCTGGCCGGTAGCCGACACGGCCGTCAAGATCGTCCCGCCGCTATTGCTGATCGTGGCCCTGCTGGCAGTCACCGCCTGGTCGATCTTTCGGTGGCCGGAGTGGAGTTTTGTGGGGGCGTGGTTCTTTTTGATCCTCGCGCCGACCTCCAGTGTGTTTCCGATCAAGGATCTCGCTTTCGAACACCGCATGTATCTGCCGCTGGCGGCGGTGGCGACGGGCGTCGTGGTGGGCGGCTGGGTTGCGGGCCAATGGCTTGTCCGTCGCGGGATAATTGGCTTGCCGGTGTTGCAGGCCGGCGGCGGCTTGCTGGTGATGTTCGCAAGTATCGCATTCGGGTTTCTCACTTTCCAGCGGAATGTGGACTACCAGAGCGAGCTTTCCATCTGGGAAGACACGGTGGTCAAATCGCCGAATAACGCGAGGGTCCACAACAACCTCGGCAAAGCTCTAGCCACCCGCGGACAGATCGACGAGGCGATGGCCCATTATCGAACGGCCCTGGAAATCAATCCCGACTACCCGGACGCCCACAGCAACCTGGGCGCCGCCCTGGCGCGTCGCGGTCAGACCGCTGAGGCCATGGCCCATTATCGCAAGGCGCTGGAGATCAATCCCGACTACGCGGAAGCCCACAACAACCTGGGAGTCGCCCTGAACGACCGCGGACAGGTTGACGAAGCGATCGCCCATTATCGGAAGGCGCTGGAAGTCAAGCCCGACTACGCCGAGGTTCACAACAATCTCGGCTTCGCGCTGCGCAACAAGGGAGTTGATGCCGAGGCTATCGTCCATTTTCGAAAGGCGCTCGAACTCAACCCCGAATATGCGGAAGCCCACAACAACCTCGGCATCACTCTGGCGGGGCAAGGACGAATGGACGAAGCCATCGTCCATCTTCGCAGCGCGACGGAACTGAACGCCCGAGTTGTGGCCTATCACTGCAATCTCGCGAATGCCCTGGCCCAGTTGGGTCAATTCGACGAAATGATGGCCGAATACCGCGAGACGCTGGAGATCGATCCCAACTTTCCAGATGCCCACAACAACTTGGGCGTCGCTCTGGTCAACTGGGGACAGTTCGACGAGGCCATCGCCCATTTCCAGAAGGCCCTGGAAAGCAAGCCCGATTACCCGAACGGTCGCAACAATCTAAACCTCGCCCGATCCCGGCTCGAAGAACTCCTGAAGACACTGGCAGGGCAGCGTGAATTGCTCCGCTCGCGTCCGAACGATCTCGCCCTGCTGAACGACATCGCCTGGCTGCTGGCAACCAACCCGAACCGCATGATCCGCAACGGAGCGGAAGCCGTCGAGTTGGCCCAACGGGCAGAGCAACTTTCCGACGGGCGAGCACCGGCGATCCTCGGCACGTTGGCCGCCGCCTATGCCGAGGCAGGCCGATTTCCCGAAGCCGTCCAAACGGCACACAAAGCCTTGGAACTGGCCACGCAACAGAATAACCCGTCATTGGCAGAATCGATCAAGGCCAAAATTCCACTTTACGAAGCGGGAACTCCCTTCCGCGCAATGCCACAGCCCCCTGCTGCCGGTTCGGTCCGACCTTAACGGGGAGAAAACGTTGGCCACAAAAGGATGAGTCGGCTATACTGTCCTTGAGCCCATGAAATGTGATAAACGATCCAAGTTGGCTCAAAACACCCATGGGGGTTCGCCTGGAAAGAGCATTTCCACCGACAGCGGCCATTCTGATTCATCGGCGGTCGTCTCCGCCGGAAGGTTTTCCGGCTGGGCAATCCTAGCGGCTTTGGTGCTGATCTTGCTCGCGGCAGTCGCGGCCTATCACAACAGCCTCGCTGGGCCTTTTATCTTCGACGACGCGAGTTGGATCAAGGAAAACTCAAGCATCCGGCATCTTTGGCCAATCTGGCCCGTGCTGTTTCCGTCACACGCCACGCTGGTCGGCGGCCGGCCGGTGGTCAGCCTGACACTGGCCATCAATTACGCCTTGGGCGGGTTGAACGTCTGGGGCTATCACGCGTTGAACCTCGCCATTCATATTTTGGCAGCGTGGACCCTGCTGGGCGTCATACGGCGAACCCTGCTTCTGCCGCGGCTGCGGGAGCGGTTCGGCTCGGTCGCCACGCCCCTGGCGTTGGCGGCAGTGATTCTCTGGATGGTCCACCCCCTGCAAACGGAGTCGGTGACTTACATCATCCAGCGCACCGAGGCCCTGATGGGGCTGCTTTATCTGCTGACGCTCTATTGTTTCATCCGCGGCGCAAGCGTAGCGGGGTCAGGGGTCAGGGGTCAGGGGTCAGGGCCGGGTTCTCATCCTTCATCTTTCATCCTTCCGCCAGTCGCTTGGTATGTCGGCTCCGTGACGGCGTGCCTGTTGGGCATGGCTACCAAGGAGGTGACGGCCACTGCCCCGGTGATCATCCTGCTCTACGATCGCACGTTTTTGGCCGGCTCATTTCGAGAAGCCTGGCGGCAACGTTACGGCTTCTATCTGGCCCTGGCTGCCACCTGGGGCGTGGTGCCATTATTGTTGATTTCGACGGGCTTTTATGGCGGCACCACCGGTTTCGCCGTGGAGAAGTTTAGTTGGTGGTCGTACCTGCTGACCCAACCGGGAGTGATCGTCCATTACCTTGGGCTGACGTTCTGGCCCAGCGGACTGTGTCTCGATTACGGCTGGCCCGCAGCGCATTCCTTAAACGCCATTCTCCTGCCGGGAATCTTGGTATCGGCGTTGCTCGCTTTAACAATCTGGGCATTGGTCAGGGGGCAAGAGTGGGGTTTCTTGGGCGTTTGGTTCTTCGTGATTCTTGCCCCGAGCTCCAGCTTCGTGCCTATCAACGAGGCGGCTTTCGAGCATCGCATGTACCTGCCGTTGGCAGCGGTGGCGACGGGCGTAGTGGTGGGCGGATGGGTTGCAGGCCAGTGGCTTGTCCGTCGCGGGATAGTTCCCTTGCTGGTGTTGGAGACGACGGGCGGTTTGTTGGTGATGTTCGCAAGTATCGCGTTCGGATTTCTCACGTTCCAGCGGAACGTGGACTACCAGAGCGAACTTTTCATCTGGCAAGACACGGTGGCCAAAGCCCCGGAAAACGCGCGGGCCCACTACAACTTCGGCAATTGCCTGGCCTGGCGTGGGGAGCTGGACCAGGCCATCTCCCATTATCAGAAAGCGCTGGAAATCAAGCCCGACGACGCCGATACCCACAACAACTTCGGCATCGCTTTGGCCAGCCGCGGACAATTCGACGAGGCCGTAGCACATTTTCAAAAGGCCCTGGAAATCAACCCTGCGCTCGCTGAGACCCACAACAATCTTGGTTCTGCCCTGCGCGACCAAGGCCATATTGCCGAGGCAATTGTCTCTTTTCAGAAGGCGGTGGAACTTAATCCCGACTTAGCGAAAGCCCAGTACAACTTCGGCAATGGCCTGGCCTGGCGTGGGGAGCTGGACCAGGCCATCTGCCATTTTCAAAAGGCCCTGGAGATCAAGCCGGACTACACGGAAGCCCGCAATCACCTCGACATGGCCCGGTCCCAGCGGGAACGAATCCTGAAGGCCCTGGCGGGGCGGCGTGAATCGCTGCGCTCGCGTCCCAATGATGTCGCCTTGCTAAACGATATGGCGTGGACGCTGGCGACCAACCCCAACGCCTCGATCCGCAACGGTGCGGAAGCGACCGAACTGGCCCAGCGAGCGGTCCAACTCTCCGACGGGCGAGAAGCGGCCGTCCTCGGCACGCTGGCGGCTGCCTATGCCGAGGCGGGGCGGTTCTCCGAGGCCGTGCAAACGGGCGCAAGGCCCTGGACCTCTCCACGCAACAGAACAACCAGTCATTGGCAGAATCGATCAGGGCGAAAATTCCGCTCTATGAAGCGGGAACACCGTTCCGCGAAGTTCAACAACCTTCTCCTCCCGGCTCAGCGCGACCCTAACGGCGCGTCGATTCCGATCGTGCGAAGTCGTGGCGCGTAACCAATGAATCGTCGCAACCCCACCAAGCCGATTGAGAACCGCCCGACGCTTGCGCCGGGAACGGGCAGTTCTGCTGGCCGCGGCGCAACGCTGCTGGCGGCGGGGCTGATCGTGCTGGTGACCGCGGCGGCCTTCAGTAGCAGCTTCAAAAGCGTCTTCGTCTACGACGACAGTACCGCCATCGTCGAGAACCCGACGATTCGGCAGCTTTGGCCCATCTGGAAACCGCTTTGCCCGTCGAGAACCTGTGTCGGCGTCGGTGGGCGGCCGCTGCTGAATCTGTCCTTGGCGATCAACTACGCGATCAGCGGCTACGGGGTTTGGAGCTATCATGTCGTGAACCTGGCTATTCACATCTTGGCGGCTCCCCTTCTGTTCGGCATCGTCCGCCGGACGCTGCTGCTGCCGATAATGCGCGACCGATGGGGCGCGGCGGCCCTCCCTCTGGGTTTTGTCATTGCCTTGCTTTGGGCCGTCCATCCGCTGCAAACGGAGTCGGTAACGTACATCGTCCAGCGGGCCGAGTCGCTGATGGGGCTGTTCTATCTCCTGACACTCTACTGTTTCATCCGCGGTGCCGGTTCGGCGAGAGGCGTCGATTGGTACGTCGGATCGGTGTTGGCCTGCCTGTCCGGGATGGCCGTCAAGGAAGTGATGATCTCCGCTCCGCTGATCGTGTTGTTGTATGATCGAACATTTTGTGCCGGCTCGTTCCGTGGTGCGTTGCGGCATCGCTACGGATACTATCTGGGCTTGGCCGGAACGTGGGCGTTGCTGGGGTGGCTGGTATTGTCGATGAGTCCTCTCGGCACCGACGCGGGGCCAGGCACACACGAGTTCACGTGGTGGTCGTATCTGTTGACGCAGCCGGGCGTGATCGTCCATTATCTGCGCCTGGCGTTGTGGCCTGCGGGATTGTGTCTGGACTATGGTTGGCCGGCCGCGTCGAACATGGGGGAAGTACTTTGGCCGGCAATCGTGGTGGTGGGCCTGTTGGCCGCGACGGTTTGGGCCTTGGTCAAGCAGCCGGCGTGGGGCTTTCTCGGCGCGTGGTTCTTCGCCATCTTGGCGCTGACATCAAGTGTGGTGGCCCTGGCACAAGCGGCCTTCGAGCATCGGATGTACCTGCCGCTGGCGGCGGTGGTGACCGGCGTCGTGATTGGCGGCTATGTTGTCGGCCGATGGGTTGTCGGCTGGGGGAGGATTTCGTGGTCGGCGTTGCAGGTCCTGGGCGGTGGTCTGGTGTTGTTGGCAGGCGTGGCACTTGGAATCCTCACCTTCCACCGCAACGAGGCTTACCGGAGTGAGCTCGCAATATGGGAGGATACGGCAGCCAAGGCGCCGGCGAATGGGCACGCCGAGTACAACATAGGCGTAATTCTGAAGAAGTGCGGGCGGTTCGACGAAGCCATCGCCCATTACCAAAAATCACTGGAACTCAAACCCGATTATGTGGAGGCCCGCAACAACCTCGGCACTGCGCGCAGCTGCTTGCGGGCGGTTTGATGAGGCCGTGATTTGTTACCAAGAAGTTCTGAAAATCGCCCCTCATTTCGCTGATGCTTACAGCAACCTGGGCGTAGCTTTTGCCAGTCGTGGACAGGTGGACAAGGCGATCGCCCATTTCCGTATTTCGCTGGAACTCAAGCCCGACGTGGCCGACACCCACGACAACCTCGGTATCGCTTTGGCGCGGTGCGGACGGTTCGACGAGGCGATTGCCCACTACCAGAAGGCCCTGGAACTCAAGCCGGACTACGCCGACGTCCGCAACCACCTGGACCGCACCCGATCCCGGCTTGAAGAACTTCTGAAGACGCTGGCCGGGCGGCGTGATTCGCTGCGCTCGCGGCCCGATGACGTCGCGTTGCTAAACGATACGGCCCGGGTGCTGGCCACCAACCCGAACGCTTCGATCCGCAATGGCGCGGAAGCGGTTGAGTTGGCCCAACGAGCAGTCCGACTCTCCCACGGACAAGAACCGACCGTTCTGGGCACCTTGGCGGCCACCTATGTCGAAACTGGGCGATTTCCCGAAACCGTCGAGACGGCCAAGCGAGCCCTGACCTTGGCAACCGACCAAAACAACACGGCCCTGGCCGAGACCCTTCAGGCCCGGATCAAGCTTTACCAAGCCGGTTCTCCCTATCGCGATGCCCAACAACCGTCGCTCCCCAAGTCCATCCGACCTTAGCACGGCTTGCGTGAAGAGCTAGAATTCACTCGATGAAACGTCGCAATCGTCCATCGTCGTCGGCCCGATCGCCAGAACCCCACCGAGCCTCCGTAAGCACGGCGCGGGCCTTCGGGCCCAAGGACTGGCTGTTCGTCGTCGCCTTGGTGGTTGCGGTTTTCCTGGTTTACCAGCCGGCTTGGCACGGCGGACTCCTCTGGGATGATGACGCACACATTACCCACCCGGAACTGCGTCTTGGTACGGCCTGTATCGCATCTGGTTCGTCGTGGGGGCCACACAGCAGTACTATCCCTTGTCGGAGACTGCTTTCTGGGTGCAGTACAAGCTATGGGGCGATGCCACGTTGGGCTACCACTTGGTAAACATCGCCTGGCACGCCCTGACAGCCCTGCTGGTGGCGCTGGTGCTGCGGCGGCTGGCGATCCCCGGGGCCTATCTGGCGGCGGCCATCTTCGCCCTGCATCCGGTGCATGTCGAATCGGTGGCCTGGATCACGGAGCAGAAGAACACTCTCTCGGCCGTGTTCTACCTGGCGCCGCGCTGGCCTACCTGCGGTTCGACCAGAACCGCGGCAGGGCCTGGTATCTGGCGGCGTTGGGGCTTTTTGTGCTGGCCCTGGCGAGCAAGATTGTCGCGGTGACACTGCCCGCCGCACTGCTGGTGATCTTCTGGTGGCAGCGGGGGAAACTGTCGTGGCGGCGGGACGTCTTGCCGCTTACGCCCTTTTTCGTGATCGGCGTGGTGGCGGGCGTGTTCATTACTTGGTTGGAGCGGAAGCTGGTCGGCGCGGAGGGTCCAGACTTCGCGTTGACGGTCGTGCAGCGGTGTTTGTTGCCGGGGCGGGTGATCTGGTTCTACCTGGGCAAACTCTGCTGGCCGGCGGACTTGCATTTAATGTACCCCCGTTGGCAGGTCAACCCGGCGATTTGGTGGCAATACTTGTTCCCCTTGGCGCTTGTCCTGTTGTTGGCCACGTTGTGGTGGCTGAGTCGGTGGTGGCGTGGGCCACTGGCGGGGCTGCTATTCTTTGCCGGCACATTGTTTCCTGTATTGGGTTTCTTGAACGTGTATTGGTTCGTGTTTTCGTACGTGGCCGATCATTTTCCGTATCTGGCGAGCGTGGGGATCATCGCTCTTGCGGCAGGCGGCACGGCATTGTTGTTGGCTCGTTGGCGGCTGTGGAACCGGCCCGGAGGCTATGCGGTGTGCTTGGTCCTGTTGGCGATTTTGGCGACCCTGACCTGGCAGCAGAGCCAGATGTATTCTGACGTTGAAAGGCTCTATCGAACCGTGATCGCCGAAAATCCCAATTGCTGGATGGCTTACAATAATCTCGGCAACGTTCTGCACGACCGCGGACAAGCGGATGAAGGCATAGCGCTGTTCTGGAAAGCGATCGAAATAAAACCAGACTACTTTGAACCTCGCTACAACCTCGGCAAAGCGCTGGCCCAGCTTGGACGACTCGACGAGGCCATCTCGCATTACCAGAAGGCCCTGGAAATCAGACCCGACTACGCGGAGACCCACTACAATCTCGGCGTGGCTTTGGCCGGCCGGGGACAGGTTGACGAGGCCATCGCTCATTATCAGAAGGCCCTGGAAGTCAGGCCTGACGCCGCGGAGGCCCACTACAACCTCGGCGTGGCCTTGGCCCAACGCGGGCAAGGCAGCGAGGCAATCGTCCATTACCGTAAGGCCCTGCAAATCAAGCCCGACTACGCGGAGGCCTACAACAATCTTGGCGTTTCTCTCGGTGGCAGCGGACGATTGGACGCAGCCATCGCCCATTTCAACAAGGCGCTGGAAATCAAACCCGACTTTGCCGACGCCCACAGTAACCTCGGTATCGCGTTGGCGGAGAACGGACGGTTTGACGAGGCCATCACCCATTTTAGCAAGGCGCTTCAAATCAAGCCCGAGTTTACCGGTGGCGCACAACAATCTTGGTGTTGCCCAATCCCAGCGGGAAGGAATCCGAAAGGTACTGGCCGAGCGGCGTGAACTGCTCCGCTCGCGTTCGAGCGACCTTGCGCTGCTAAACGACATCGCTTGGACGCTGGCCACCAACCCGAACGCTTCGATCCGAAACGGCGCGGAAGCGGTCGAACTTGCCCAACGGGCAGCGCAGCTCTCCGAGGGACGCGAGCCAGCCGTGCTGGGCACCTTGGCCGCCGCTTATGCCGAGGCGGGACGATTTCCCGAGGCCGTGCAGACGGCCCGTAAGGCCCTGGACCTGGCCAGGCAGCAAAACAAGCCGTCACTTGTCGAATCGATCAAGGCCGAGCTTCCGCTGTACGAAGCGGGCACTCCTTTCCGCGAGGTCCGATCATCTTCCCTTGCCGACTCAGCACGGCCGTAGCAGCCAGATTATGAGACGTCATCACGCATCCAGGTCACCTGACAGCCGCGCCAGTTCGGCCGTTGCGACTACGCCGGTCGGCGGCTGGACAGTCTTGCTGGCGGCAGGCCTGATCGTGCTGGCCACTGCCATCGCCTTCAGCAGCAGCTTCGCCGGCTGCTTCGTCTTCGATGACAGCATTGCGATCGTGGAAAACCCCACGATCCGCCAGCTTTGGCCCCTCTGGCCGACACTCTACCCACCCAGGCAGGGCGAAACCGTTACCGGCCGGCCACTGTTGAACCTCTCCCTGGCGATCAATTTCGCCATTAGCGGATACCAGGTCTGGAGCTACCACGCGACGAACCTGGCCATTCACATTCTCGGAGCCCTGCTGCTGTTTGGCGTCCTCCGGCGGACGTTCCTGCTGCCAGCGATGCGCAATCGATGGGGCACGGCCGCCGTTCCCCTGGCTTTTGTCATTGTCGTACTGTGGGCGATCCATCCGCTGCAAACGGAGTCAGTAACGTATATTGTCCAGCGGGCCGAATCGCTGATGGGATTGTTCTACTTCCTGACGTTGTACTGCTTCATTCGCGGTGCGGAATGGGACAGTACCATTTTCGCTAGCGCGAAAATCGGGACAGTCCCCACCATCCGCGGTGCAAGTGTAGAGGGGTCAGGGGCCAGGGGTCAGGGGTCAGGGGTCAGGGCCGGATCTTCATCCTTCATCCTTCCGCCAGTCGCTTGGTATGTCGGCTCGGTGTCGGCGTGCCTGCTGGGCATGGCCACCAAGGAAGTGATGATCTCTGCACCGCTGATCGTGCTGTTGTACGATCGGACATTTTGCGCCGGCTCGTTCCGCGAGGCCTGGCGGCGACGGTACGGCTTATACCTGGCGTTGGCCGGCACCTGGTTGTTACTGGGGTGGCTGGTGTTTGCGATGGGTGACGTGCGCAGCACGGCCGAATCCTTGGCTGAGGAATTCACGTGGTGGTCATACCTGTGGACGCAGCCGGGGGTGATCATCCATTACCTTCGGCTGGCGTTGTGGCCCTCGGAGTTATGCCTGGACTACGGTTGGCCGGTCGCGCGGACCGCGGCGGACGTGCTTTTGCCGGCGATTGTCGTGGTGGGCCTGTTCGTTGCGACGGTCGGGGCCTTGGTTCAGCGGCCGGCATGGGGATTCCTTGGCGTCTGCTTTTTTGCGATTCTGGCGCCGACGTCAAGTTTCTGGCCTATCGGGCAGGCGGCCTTCGAGCATCGTATGTATTTGCCGCTGGCGGCGGTGGCGGCGGGCGTCGTGGTGGGCGGATTTCTTGCCGGCCAATGGCTTGCTCGTCGTGGGATAATTCCCTTGCCGATCTTGCAGGCCACCGGCGGCACACTGGTGATGTTCGCGAGCATCGCGTTCGGATTTCTTACTTTCCAGCGAAACCTGGACTACCAAAGCGAACTTGCCATCTGGAAAGACACGGTAGCCAAGGTGCCGGGCAACGGACGGGTCCATCTCAACCTGGGCAACGCACTAACCGCGCTCGGACAGATGGAAGGAGCCATCACGGAATACCGAACGGCGCTGGAGATCCAGCCCAACTACGCGGAGGCCCACCACAACTTTGGCGTAGCCCTCTACAAGCAAGGTCATCTGGACGAGGCGATGGCCCATTACCGGAAGGCCCTGCAACTCAAGCCCGACTACGCCGATGCCCACAATAGTCTCGGCGTTGTCTTGGCGCGGAGTGGCCGCTTCGACGAGGCCATTGCTCATGGCAACGAGGCCCTGGAAATCAAACCCGACTTTATGAAGGCCCACAACAACCTCGGCATCGCTCTGGCGAAGTGCGGACGCTTCGATGAGGCTATCGCCCATTTCCAAAGGGCCCTGGCACTCAAGCCAGACTTTGCCGAGGGCCGCGACAACCTCGTCATCGCCCAATCGCAGCGGGAAGAACTCGTCAAAACACTGGCCAAGCGACGTGCATCGCTCCGTTCGCATCCCGATGACGTTGCTTTGCTAAATGATTTGGCCTGGACGCTGGCGACCAACCCCAACGCATCGATCCGCAACGGCGCGGAAGCGGTCGAGTTGGCCCAACGAGCAGTTCGACTCTCCGACGGACGAGAACCGACCGTTCTCGGCACCCTGGCCGCCGCCTATGCCGAGGCCGGGCAATTTCCCGAGGCCGTGCAAACGGCACGCAAGGCCCTGCAAGTGGCGGCCCAACAGAACAATCCAACCTTGACCGAATCCCTAAGAGCCAAGCTTCCGATTTATGAAGCGGGGACTCCCTTCCGCACGCCGCCGCCGGTTGCCGGGCACACGTCCGCCCCGCCGTAGCGACCAGACGAGAGTGGCGGTGGAAGGGAACGCGAGCTGTGCCATTTTTCAGCCGATTAGACCTCTCAATCGCTCCAAGTCGATGATGACAACCCCTGCGACATCGGCCCCGATTCCCAGAGCGATCTCCTCGCGGGCGACCATCATGTTCGCAGGGCTGATCGTGCTGGCCATGGCGGCGGCCTTCAGCAGCAGCTTCGCCGGCTCCCTGGTCTTCGACGACAACTCGTCCATCTCGCAAAACGCCACGATTCGGCAGCTCTGGCCGATCTGGAAACCGCTCTCCCCGTCGAGAACCTGTGTCGGCGTCGGTGGGCGGCCGCTGCTTAATCTGTCCTTGGCGATCAACTACGCGATCAGCGGCTACGGGGTTTGGAGCTATCATGTCGTGAACCTGGCCATTCACATCTTGGCGGCTCTCCTTCTGTTCGGCGTCGTCCGCCGGACGCTGCTGCTGCCGACGATGCGCGACCGATGGGGCGCGGCGGCCCTCCCTTTGGGTTTTGTCATTGCCTTGCTGTGGGCCGTCCATCCGCTGCAATCGGAGTCGGTAACGTATATCGTCCAGCGGGCCGAGTCACTGATGGGGTTGCTCTACTTCCTGACGCTGTACTGCTTCATTCGCGGTGCAAGTGTAGAGGGGTCAGGGGTCAGGGGTCAGGGGTCAGAACCGGATTCTCATCCTTCATCCTTCGTCCTTCCGCCAGTCGCTTGGTATGTCGGCTCCATGGCAGCGTGCCTGTTGGGCATGGCCAGCAAGGAGGTGATGGTCTCCGCCCCGCTGATTGTGCTGCTGTACGACCGGACGTTTTGTGCCGGTTCGTTCCGCGAGGCGTTGCGGCGCCGCTGTGGCCTGTACTTGGCCTTGGCCGGCACGTGGATCTTGTTGGGCTGGCTGGTGCTGGCGTTGAGCCCCCTTGGCACGAGCACAGGGCCCGGGACGCGGGAGTTCACCTGGTCGTCGTATTTGCTGACGCAGCCCGGCGTGATCGTCCATTATCTGCGGCTGGCCGTGTGGCCGTCAGGGTTGTGCCTGGAGTATGGCTGGCCCCCCGCATCAACCGTGGCGGAAGTTCTCCTTCCGACGACTGTTGTGGGGGGATTGTTTGCCGCGACGGTTTGTGCCTTGCGGAAACGGTCCGCCTGGGGTTTCTTGGGTGTGTGGTTTTTCGCGATTCTCGCGCCGACGTCGAGTTTTGTGCCTCTCGGTCAAGCGGCCTTCGAGCATCGCATGTATCTGCCGCTGGCGGCGGTGGTGACCGGCTTGGTGGTCGGCGGATTTCTCGCGGGCCGGTGGCTTGTCCGTCGCGGGAAGATTTCCCTGCTGGCATCGCAGGTCATGGCTGGTGCGCTAACATTCTTCGCAAGCGTGGCACTCGGAATCCTCACTTTTCAGCGCAATCTGGACTACCGGAGCGAGTTGTCGATCTGGGAAGACACGGTGGCCAAAGCGCCAAACAATCATCGCGCCCACAACAACCTGGGCAATGTACTGGTTAGCTGTGGGCGGCCGCAGGAGGCCGTCGCCCAATACCGGAAGGCGTTGGAGATCAAGCCCGATTTCGCGGAGGCCCACAACAACCTCGGCAATGCCCTGACTAGTTGTGGACGGCCTGATGAGGCCATCGCTTATCTCCGGAAGGCGTTGGAATTCAAGCCCGACTTCGCGGACGCCCATTACAATCTCGGCAATGCCCTGGCCAGCCGTGGACAGCCTGATGAGGCCATCGCCGAGTACCAGAAGGCGTTGGAGATCGACCCCGATTACGCGGAGGCCCACTACAATATCGGCACAGTTTTGGCCAAGCGTGGATTGTCTGATGAGGCCATCGCCGAGTACCAGAAGGCGTTGGAGATCAGGCCCGATTATGCGAAGGCCCACTACAACCTCGGCAATTCCCTGGCCGGCCGCGGACGGCCTGATGAGGCCATCGTCCATTACCGTAAGGCCCTGCAAATCAAGCCCGACTACGCGGAGGCCTACAACAATCTTGGCGTTTCCCTCGGTGGCAGCGGACGGTTCGACGCAGCCATCGCCCATTTCAACAAGGCGTTGGAACTCAATCCCGATTACACGAGTGCCCGCAATAACCTTGGCATCGTCCAGTCCCGGCGGGAAGCACTCCTGACGACGCTTGCCCAACAGCGCGAATCGCTCCGTTCGCGCCCAAACGACGTCACGCTGCTGAACGACATCGCCTGGACGTTGGCAACCAACCCAAACACCTCGATCCGCAACGGCCGAACGGCCGTGGAATTGGCCCAACGGGCGGTCGAACTTTCCGAGGGGCGAGAACCGGCGATCCTTGGCACCTTGGCCGCCGCCTATGCCGAGGCGGGCCGGTTCTCCGAGGCCGTGCAGACGGCGCGCAAGGCACGGGAATTGGCCACCGAACGGAACCAACTGCCGTTGGCGGAATCCTTGAAGACCAAGATTCCACTCTACGAAGCGAAAACCCCATTTCGAGACACACCCCAGGCCTCGGCGGGTGATTCAACCCTAAGCCCCTCGTCCGCAGGGCGCGATAAGACGAGGCTCTGCCTTGGTGCGATTCTTGGCAGCCGGGATAGACGTCGATATAATGGGCACGCCCCTGGCAGTCCAGAGATGCTGCCGGCGGGCGTTTCACCCCCACAAGTTATTGCCTTCCCACCGGAGACTCTGCCATGAATCGCCGCGACATGCTGCTAACGACCGGGGCTGCCGCCCTGGGAATTTCGACTTTCCCTTTCGGCTGGGCCGCCGCCGCCGACAAGAAAAAACAGAAGGTGCTCTACTTCTCCCGCAGCGCGGGTTTCGTGCATCCGATGGTTATTCCCCAGGCAGATGGCAAGAGCGTGTCGGACAAAGTGCTTATCGGGCTTGGTGAGAAGAACGGCTTCGACGTGACCTGCAGCCAGGACGGCGCCGTCTTCGACGGCGATCTCGACCAATATGATTGCCTTGTCTTCTACACTTCCGGCAACCTCTGCAACAAGAGCGAGAAGCCCCAGCCCGGCCAGCCGATGTCGGAGGAAGGTAAGAAGAAGTTCCTGGCGGCAATCGAGGCGGGCAAGGGCTTCGTGGGCATCCACTCGGCCACCGACAGCTTCCGCACCCCGAGCGTCGATCCTTATATCGCCATGATCGGCGGCGAGTTCCTCGGCCACGATTCGCAGCAGAAGGCCAAACAGAAGCTGGTCGATCCAAAGTTCCCCGGCATGGCCAGCTTCGGCGACGGCTTCGAGATGATGGAGGAGTGGTATGCGTTTGTGAAGTTCGCTCCCGACTTGCACGTGATTTTCGTGCAAGAGACCGCGGGGATGAAGGGCAAGAACTATCAGCGCCCGCCGTACCCCTCGACCTGGGCCAGAATGCAAGGCAAGGGCCGCGTGTTCTACACGGCGTTGGGACACCGCGAGGACGTGATCACCGGGCCCGTCTTCGCCCAGATCGTGTTGGGCGGTTTGTCGTGGGCGATGCGGAACGCCGATGCCGACGTGACGCCGAACATCGCCCAGGTCACCCCTGCGCGCGAACCAGTTGCGACTGCCGGCTCCGCCCGAGGGGTAGCAACTGTGAGCTGCTGCGCCGCCCCATAGCCGCTAGTCCAGCCAATCTTTGGCCTTCAACCGAGCGGGCGTGTATTGCTCGGTCACGTAGCTGATGTCCTTGCTGATCAACGATTCGACTTCCAACTTGAAGCCGTTATCCATCATCCGCTTAATTTCCCTTTGCCACTCCTTCTTGTGGGCGAACCAGGGATAGCCGGCGATCTGCCTAGCCCGCTTGCGGTCGGTGTCGTTCAAGGTGATCTTCACGCTGTCGGATAATTTGCATTCCTCGAAATCCTTCGACCGCAGCCCCAGAAACTTGGCGTCGGGAATCGCCATTCGTTGTGATTCGTAGGCCAGGTTGATCGAGCCCTGCTTGATGACGCTGTAGATGTAATACCCCCACGGATCGTTATCCAACAGGCAGTAGACCGGCAGTTTCAACTCGTTGTGCAGCCGGTGCAAGAGCCGCCGCACGCCGCGCGGGGGCTGGCCGCCGCCGTGGGTCAGAATGCACTTATGCTTCCGCCAGAACTTGTCCTCGTTGAACCGCTGCCAGACGGTGCCCTTTTCGACGTGAAGGATGAATGTCGCTTGCGATTTCTTAAACTGGATTACCTCCGGCTCGACAATCGAGGGAACCGCATAGCCGCCGGAGCCCATGTGGCCGCAATCAATCTCATCGCCGCTGTCAACGATCGTGATGTCGCCGACCATGCTGCCGCGCGGATCGGCAAATACGTGAAGTTCTTCGCGAAGGCTATTTAGCAGGACTTCGCAGTCCTCGATGATCGGGTCACAGTCGGACTGTTCCTCGAAAGTTGGCTCTTTGGTGCCTTCAACGTCGTGCTTCAAGCGGTAGTAAAGACCGCGGATGCTGAGCGTCTTCTGGCTTTCAATCAGTTGTACGACGCCCTGCGCCACCAGCATGGTCTGCATGTAGCTCTTGGCCTGCGAGAGATTAAAGAGCTGGCGGCGGTTGGTGTTGCGGCCCATTTCGATGAATCGCCGGGCCTTGTTGTAGCGGACGTTCGACAGGGCGCGGATGGGCACCTCGACGTGCGGGTCGCGCCTCCGCCCGACCTGCTCGACCACGTTGTCGGCCAGCTCTCTTAGACGTTTAATGGTTTTCGCGTCACGCGAATTGAGTTTTGTCGCCATAGTATCGTTTGTCAGTTATCAGCCAACGAGCCGCCGTGCCGGCGGCCGCTAAACGTTTCTGTCATCAACCATCATCCTCACGTGCGGCGCCTGCCGGCCCGCCTACACTGCCTTGCGCTTTTCCTCGCCCCCCTTCTCACTCCTTTCTCCCCTCTCCCCTGCCGCGGAGACAATAATCACGTGCTCGCCGAAATCTTCGGCGTCGTCTTCGATGGGCCGGCCGCGATCGTCGAGCTCGACGTCAGCTTCAGCGGTGCGTTTCTTGGCCACCGCGAGAAGCTGCTGATAGAGTTTCTCGCGATCGGCGCCGTTGATGCGGTTGACTGCCGTGGCCACCTCGCCCACGTAACGCAGGAACAGGTTTCGCCGTTCGCCTTCATGCCGCACACGGAGCCGGCGGCGGAGAAACATGCCCAGCTTTCGCCCAACCGCCTGCAAGCAGAGCCGCAGTTCTTTCTGGATTTCCGGATACGAGGCGATGGCTTCCTTCGACTCGTTGGTGAACGGCACCCATACGCTGGCCATGTGGACCATCACCGTGATCGGCCCGCTGGGGAGCGACCCGCGCGACTGGTTCAGCCCGTAGGCCCGCCAGTTGGTGGTCATCATCGTCTGCGTGATGGCGCAGCCGCCGGCCTGGAATTGCAGCGGCACGCGGTTGGCGTAGCGAAGCACGTTCATCGTTTGGCCGTCGCTCGTGTTGACGTTTTGCAGGGCGTGGTGCAACTGGTGAACGTCGGCCGGTTTGAGCCGGCCCGGCGAAACACGCGTGCCCACCTTCGCTTCGCTCAGAATCCTGTCGGCTGCATCGGCCCCAAGTCCCTGGAAGGAGTTGATGAGGAACTGGCGGAGAGTGCGGGCGTCGCTCTCTTCGAGCAGTTCGGCCAGCATTTCCCGCGACACCTGCTGGACCGGCGATGTGCCACCGTAGGCCAAGCCAACTTCGATCTGGAACGGGTTGCCGCGATAAACCGCCGGCGGCCGGGTGGCCGCGGCGTAGAACTCACCCGGCACCACCTGCCGCAAACCTTTGAGGATCAGGTCCTCACCGATCGGGGCGATGCAGTCGGTGGCAGGGGCGGGAATCTTCGTCTGTTGGATGGCCTGGTAGATCAGGTCGGCCTCGTGGCGGCCCGCCTTCCGTGGATTCGCCCGCGTGCTCAGCCTGGCCGCCGTGCACAGCCGGCGGGCCACATTCGGGCTGACGCGCGAGAACGAATGCGTCAGAAACTGCGCGATCGTCGGCGCCTTTGTCTCGCGGAGCATGGCCACCAGCCGCCCCAGTTCCACGCCGTACGGGTGCGGCTTGATCTCCTTGGGCTCTGGCGGAAGCTGCTCCGAGACCCGCACGTATTCCCGTTTGTTGTCGTCGGGATCGCTGTAATGGATGGCCACGTGCGGATTGGCAATGGCCGTCTGTTCGAGGTACTCGTCAACGCTGCCGCGGCCGCGCTGGTAGCGGGCTTCCAGCTCGATGGTGACCCGCGTGCCGTGGTCCAGGTCGATCCACTCGATGCCGTGCCTTTCGATGAGCTTTTCGCCAAGCCCGTTGGGCGGAATCTCAACGCCTTCGCCCCGGCCGTTCAAAATTTCAGGCAAGTTGCGCTTGGTGTCGATTTGAATCTCGTAGTAATGGGCCGCTTCGCGCCGCGAGACCTTCGACATGATCTTGACCGGCTTGCCGGTGGTCAGCAAGCCGTGCATGCCGGCGGCGCTAATGCCGATGCCCTGCTGTCCGCGGCTCATTCGCATGCGATGGAACTTCGATCCGTAGAGCAGCTTGCCGAAGATCAGCGGGATTTGCTTTTTGAGGATGCCCGGTCCGTTGTCCTGGACGCCGACCTTGTAGCGGTCCTGGCCGACGCGCTCGATGTGGACCCAGATTTCGGGGAGGATGCCCGCCTCCTCGCAGGCGTCCAAGGCGTTGTCGACCGCCTCTTTGACGGTGGTCAAGAGGGCCTTTCGCGGGTTGTCGAAACCGAGCAGGTGCCGATTTTTCGCAAAAAACTCGCTGACGGAGATGTCGCGTTGGCTGGCAGCCATCGACTGGGCCGTCGCCCGGCGGCGCACCCGCGGCGCCACGGCGCCGTTGCCGTCGGCCGCGCCGTGGGAGGCGGTCAGGGCGGCCGACTCCACTTTAGGGGTAGAACTAGCGGTCAATCTCGGGGCTCCTCTGAAACACGGTGATAAACTTATCGGATTATACCGATTCTGTCGGTGTCCTCCCACACGGTTTCTCTCGAATTCGCGGCAAATTCCGCGCCTTTCGCTACGCCCGGCATACAAAGATTCACCCCCAAGACCGTCACTTGCCGAGATTGGTAGTGAGCCGTTCCACCGCCATTTTCCGAACGCTGCGGACGCGGCTTAGCAACCCTCAGGACCGAAACCATGAACTGCACGAAAATCTTCATCATCACGGGCGTCATGGCCGCCGCGTTGTTGGGGAGCATCAGCCAGGCGCCAGCGGCCTGGACCACCTCCGACGACTTGTTCTACAACTACTACGTCCCGCCGGTCGGGTCTTGTGACGTCGGCGCGGCGATGTATCCCTGTCCGCGGCCCACACCGCCGTTGGTCGGCCACACGTACGTGACCTACCAGGGTTTGATGCCGCAGGAGTTCCTCTACCCGCATCACCGCTGCTACGTCACGAAGCACCCGGATGCCCCACCCACCCACACCCACATCCACTGGTCGTGGTGGTAAACCGGCAATCCGCGAAAAGGAGCCAAAGCAATGAAGCGTTTCCTCATAATCGTCGCCGCTGCGTTGCTGACCGCATGGGGATGGTCCCAGGAAGCCAGGGCCGGCCACTACGGCTCGCTGAAGGGCTACATTGTCGCCGGCAGGACGTCGGCGTATCCTTGGCATGGCGGCTATTATGACGCCGCCTGGGGTGTGCCCGTCGTCGTCCTCGTGCCGCCCACGGCGGAAAGCCAGACGCATTATAGCTGGGGCGTAGGTGGTTTCCGCGTCACGCCCATCGACCACCAATTCCAGCGCGATTATCCGGGCCCCGGCGTTTACCCGCGGGGGGCCTTCCTGCCCACGCCGCCCTGGCCCTCCAGCACCGACCAGTTCGGCGACTACTACGTTCGTGGTCCTTGGTAATCGGGAACATCCTACTCCTTTGCTAGCCAGGGCAACTCGATCCGTTGGGTTGCCCTGTTTTGTTGGCATTTGCCGATCCGCACGTCACTTCGCTGATCCCTTCCGGCCGCGAAGGGCATCGAGATGCCGGCTCGCTTCGGCGAAGTCGGGTTTGATTTCCAGGGCCTTGTTGAATTGCTCGACCGCCTCGTCGAGTCGGCCGCAGGCAGCCAGGGCCTCGCCCAGGTTGTCGTAGGCTGCCGCGAAGTCGGGCTCGATCTCGATCGCCTTGCGGTAGTGTTTGATGGCTTCGTCGAATCGTCGGGAGTGGGCCAGGGCGATGCCGAAGTTATTGTGGGCAATCGCGTAATCGGGCTGGAGTTCCAACGCTTTCTGGTAATACGCAATCGCCTCCTGGACCTGCCCGCGCCTAACCAAGGCAACGCCCAGATTGTTGTACGCCTTGATATAGTGGGGATCGATTTGCAGGCTTAATCGGAAATGCGTGATGGCCTCGTCAATCCGTCCCCGTTTGCCCAAAGTCAGACCGAGATTATACTCAGCATCCGCATGATTCGGCTCAATGGCCAGGGCTTCCTGAAAATGGATCGCGGCCTCGTCGAGTCGTTCGTGCGCGGCGAGCGTCACACCGAGATTGTAATGGGCCCGCGCAGTTGCCGGTCGTGCAAAGCAGCGCGTGCCGCCACAGGGTTTCGCTATCGCGCCAGTTCAGAGTCTGCACGGCCGCGCCCGCCATCATCGCTACGACGACCGAGGCCGCCGTGGCGCCCCAAATCCACGCGCAGCGAGGCCACGACCGAAGTGCCCGTTTGGCCGTCCACGTCAAAGCGATCACCAGACCGATCTGGGGCAAGTACGTGTACCGGTCGGCCATCGCTTGCCCTCCCACTTGCACCAAGCCGATCACCGGCACAAGCATTCCCAGATACCAAAGCCAACCGACCGGCAGCCAGGGACTCCGCCGCCCAAGAGCCACCGCCGCCGTGGTCACAAGCGCCAGCAGCCCGAGCGCACGGCGACTTGCCACCACGACTGGCCGGCGGGCGGGAACGGGTAAAACACGGCCAGATCGGCCGGATAGAAGAATTTGGCGACGTATTCGATGTAGGAGACGGCCGCGTTGCCAAATAGCGCGGCAAAAGGCAAGTGGTCGTTGGCCGATATGGCGTCGCTCTGGGCCCAGAGCGTGGCCACGCACGATGCGGCCGCCAGCGCCAAGAGCGGAATTTTCTCACAGACAAGACGCGGCAAGCTCGTGCTGGCGGCAGCCACCCCGTTGCCATCGCCAACCGCGTTCGGACCGCCGGCATCCCCAAACGTCATTCGTCCCAAGGGCCAGTAGTCCAGCAGCAGGAGCACGAAGGGCAAGGTAACCACGATCGGTTTGCACATCAGCCCCAAAGCGAACAGAACGGCGACGGCCAGGTACCGGCCGATGGAAAAGGGATGGCGGGCATAGCTTGCATGTGCCCCAGTGTCAGCATGAAGAACAGCCCGCTGAGAACATCCTTTCGCTCCGACACCCAAGCCACCGATTCGACGCGCAGGGGATGCAGTGCAAATACGGCGGCCACGAACGCGCTCGGCCAAAGCTCGCCCGTCATTCGCCAAAGCACGAGGAACAAAAGAACCGCGGTGGCGGCGTGAAAGCCCACATTGACCAGGTGATGCCATCCGGCGCGGCGGCCGAACAGTTGGCAGTCGAGCATGTGCGACAGGCCCGTCAACGGGTGCCAATTCGCCACGTGCTTATGCGTGAATGCCCAAACCACCCCTTCGGTGGTCAGCCCGCGCGATACCTGAGGATTTTCAAGGTAAACATCGTCGTCGAAATTGAGGAACTCGAAGTTGATCGTCTGGCCGAAGACCAGCGCCACCGCCAGCACGAGACCGCCGCAAACGGCTGCCGCTTGCAGCCGTAACGAGCGGTCGCGCCCCGCATCATTCTCGGCCCCGAACCTGCCCATCGAGGCGTTTCCCGGCGAACTGGATTGCTTCTGACGTTTCACGACCGACTCCCACGCAATTTCAGGAGGACAGACATTCTTGTCTGTCTAACCATGACCGGCAGGAGTGCCCGTCCTCCCGACAAATCACCCGTTCAAAGGCCCATCGTCCGCTCGCTCTAAGGCGATCCCGAGACCGCGCCAGCCGGCGAAGGTCGCTCGCGAAATGGCCTGCGCAGCTTCGTAAAGCAAGATTTTGGTTTTCAGCGAGCCGGCCAACGACAACTTATCCTGTTCTGTGGCCAGTTGCAAACCCTTGCGAGCCGTATGCACCGCCTCGTCGAACCGTCCCGCCTCGGCATAGGCGGCGGCCAGCGTGTCGAGGATGGCCGGGTCACGCCCCTCCGAGAGTTCCGCGGCCCGTTGGGCCAGCTTCGCGGCCTCGGCGCCGTTGCGAACCGAGGCGTTCGGGTTGGTCGCCAGCATCCAGGCGGTGTCGTTTAGCAAGCTGAGATCATCGGGCTGCAATCGCAACGATGCGCGCCGCTCGAAAAGCGACTTCACCACGGCTTCCCTTTCGGATTGAGCCGCGGCGAGGTCTGCGCTGGCGGCCGCATCATCGGGATGGAAGTCCAGCGTCTCCTTGTGACAGGCGATCGCCTCGTCGAGCCGCCCACTCTTGGCCAGGGCCACGCCCAGATGGTGGCGGGCTCCCGCATGGTCGGGCTTCACTTCAACAGCTTTGCTGAAATGCGGAATCGCCTCGTCGAGCCGTCCGCACCGTGCCAGAACCACGCCAAGATTGTCGAGCGTCCGCGGGTCATTCGGCTTGAATTCCAACGCCTTCCGGTATTGGGCCGCCGCTTCGTCAAGTCGTCCCTGCAATGACAGGACCATGCCGAGGTTGTTGCAGGCGCCGACGTGCTCGGGGCAAAGTTCCAGGACCTTGTGATATTGGGCGATGGCCTCATCGAGGCGCCCCAGCTCCGCCAAGACGTTGCCGCAGTTGTAGTTGGCGTCCACGAAGTCGGGCTGGAGCCTCAACGCTTCGCGAAACTGAATCAAGGCCTCCTCGGGCCGCCTACACGTGTCCAAGGCCAGGCCCAAGTTATGATGGGCCGCGGTATACGTGGGCTTGATGTCCAACGCCCTCTGGTACACGGCGATGGCTTCTTCGGGCGCCCAGCTTCCACCAGCGACTTGCCAAGGTTGTAGAAGGCGCGAAAGTTGTGCGGCGCTTTGACCGCCGTGTCCGACCAAATCGACAGATCGCTCCAGAAATCTCGATTGCGATGGAAAGTGAGCGCGCTCAGTGTGATCGCGGCGACGCCGGCCAACAACGCTCCGACAACCGGCAGCCTCGTCGGCGGGATCATTCCCCGCTGGACACATTGCCGCCCGGCAAGAACCGCGGTTGCCGCCGCGGCTGTTATCAACGCCGCCAGCGGCAAGTACATGCGATGCTCGAAGGCCGCTTGGCCCAAGGGCAACACACTCGACGTCAGGGCCAGGATCCCGAAGAACCACGCTCCCAGAAATCCCCACGCTGGCCGCTTCACCAGCGCTCGGATCGTCAACACAAGGAGCCCAACGACCGGAATCGCCGGCCAAAGCACATCGGCCACGGTGCGTGCCGCCGGCCATTCGTAGTCCAGGCACAACGGCCAAGGCCATATTGACAGCCGAAGGTAATGGAGGATCACGCCCGGCTGCGTCAGCAAATACGACTGCCAGGTGAACTCCCGCGTCCCGGGCCCTGTGCTCGTGCCAAGGGGGCTCAACACCAGCACCAGCCAGCCCAACAAAATCCACGTGCCGGCCAAGGCCAAGTACAGGCCACAGCGGCGCCGCAACGCCCCGCGGAACGAACCGGCACAAAACGTGCGATCGTACAGCAGCACGATCAACGGGGCCGAGATCGTCACTTCCTTGGTCGCCATGCCCAACAGACACGCTGTCACGGAGCCGATACACCAAGCGATTGGCGAAAGGATGAAGGATGAAGGATGAGAATCCGGCCCTGACCCCTGACCCCTGGCCCCTGACCCCTCTACACTTGCGCCGCGAATGGTGGGGACTGTCCCAATTTTCGCGCTAGCGAAAATGGGACTGTCCCCTTCAGCGCAGCGAATGAAACAATATAGCGTCAGCAGATAGAACAATCCCATCAACGACTCGGCCCGCTGCACGATGTATGTCACCGACTCAGTTTGCAACGGATGGACCGCCCAGAGCAAGGCGATTACCGCGGCCAGCGGCAGGGCTATGGCGCCCAGCAGTCGCGCATCGTCGGCAGCAGAAATGTCCGCCGGAGAATGCCGAACAGCACAAGGGCCGCCAAAACGTGAATGACGAGGTTCGTTGCATGGTAGCTCCAAGGCCCGTCGCCGCTGATGGCATAGTTGATTGCCAAGGAGAGATTCGTCAACGGCCGGCCGCTCACGGCGGCGCAGTCCCATGCCGGGCTAAGCGGCTTCCAAACGGGCCAGAGCTGATGAATCGTGGGGTTGTCGAAAATCGCCGCCTTGTCGTCATAGACGAAGGCTCCGGCGAAACTGCCGCTAAAAGCCACCGTGGCGGCCAGCACGATCAGCCCCACGGCCACCGCAATCGCCCGGCCGCTATGCGCCGTGCCGTTTCCAGACAAGTGTGTCGGGCCATTGCGCGTCAATGTGGACTGATTGCGACGTTTCATTGGGCTGCAATTCTAGTATAACCGATCTCCCGCGGCAGGGATTATCGTGTCGCTAAGGTGGGGCCGACGCAGGGGTCGAGATTTGCCGCATCTCCCGGAAAGGACTGCCCGCTTCATACAGCGGAATCTTAGCCTTCACGGATTCCGCCAGCGATTGTTTATTCTGTTCCGTGGCCAGTTGCAAGGCCTTGCGCACTGTTCCCGCTGCCTCGGGAAACCGACCCGCCTCGGCATAGGCGGCCGCAAGAGTACCCAAGAATCGCTGGCTCTCGCCCGTCGGAGAGTTGGACCGCACGCTCAGCCAACTCGACGGCCTCCGCGCCGTTGCGGATTGAGGCGTTCGGATTGGTGGCCAGCACCCAGGCCGTATCGTTTAGCAAGGCAACGTCATCGGGCCGCGCGGAGCAAGTCGCGCCGATCGGCCAGTGCCTTCAGGATTTCTTCCCGCTGGGACTGGACGATGCCGAGATTGCGTCGGGCGCTGGTGTGACTGGGCTTGATTTCCAGGGCCTTTTGGTAATGCACGATGGCCTCGTCGAACCGTCCGCACCCCGCCAAAGCGATGCCCAGGTTGTAGTGCAAGTCCGCAACCTGTGGCCTGATCTCCACGGCCTTCTGGTATTCGGCGATGGCCTCGTCGATCTGTCCGCGGCCGGCCATGACATTGCCGAGGTTGTTGTGCGCTTCAAAGTAGTCGGGTTCGATTTCGAGCACTTTGCGGTACTCGGCGATGGCCTCGTCGATCTGTCCACGGGCGACCTGGGCGTTGCCGAGGTTGTTGTGCGCTTTAACGTAGTCGGGGTTGATTTCGAGCGCTTTCCGAAACAGCGCCACGGCTTCATCCACTTTTCCGCGGCCGAGCAGAATTTTGCCGAGATTATTGTAGGCTTCTGCATAGTCACACTTGAGTTCCAGCGCCTTCTGAAAATGAGCGATGGCCTCATCATATTGCCCGCGCTCGGATAGAACGAAGCCGAGGTCGTTGTGGGCACGCGCCAGTTGCCCGGCGCTTTGACCACTGTGTCTTCCCACATCGCTACATTGCTCCCGTAGTCCACATTCCGCTGGAAGGTGAGGATTCCGAGTGCCACGCCTGCAAACGACACCAGAGCACCACCCAGGACCTGCAACGCCGACCACGAAATCCTCCCCCGCCCGACAACCCATCGGCCGACCACGTAGCCGCCCACCACCACGCCAGCGATCACCGCCGCCAACGGCAAGTACATGCGGTGTTCGAAGGCCAGGTCGCGAAGCGGAAACACACTCGACGTCGGCGCAAGGATCAGAAAGAACCATCCCCCAAGAAGCTCCACTCCGGCCAGCGGAAGGCGGCCCAAATAGTCAGGGCAAGCAGGGCCCCGATCAGCAACAGGGGCGGGACAATTTCGGCCGCCCTGTCGGCCACCGGCCAGCCGTAGTCCAAACACAGCCCTAGCGGCCAAAAACATAGCCGCAAGTAATGCACGATCACCCCCGCCTGGCTGAGCGCATATTGCACGGGCGTTACCTTCTCAACCAGCAGCACGCCCGCCTGCGGATACTTGCCCGCCTGGCTCACCATGATCACCGCCAGAATCACCCACGTGCCGGCCAAGCCCCAATAAAACGCCCAGCGGCGGCGAATGATCTCCCGCCACGAAGAAGCCACAAACGCCCGATCGTACCAGAGGACCAGCAGCGGCGTTACCGCCGCCACTTCTTTGGTCATCACCGCCAGCAGGCAACACGCCGCCGCGGCAGCATACCAACCCTTCGGACGCGTGGATTCTTGGGCCCGGAGGAAGCTGTAGAGCGTCAGCAAAACCAAGAGCCCCATCAGCGATTCAAAACGCTGATAAAGGTAGGTGACGCTTTGGGTCTGTAGGGGGTGAACCAGCCAGAGCAATGCCACGGCCAGGGCCAGGCCCGAGGCCGCCGCTCGGAAACGGGCCGCCAGCCGTCCGCACGCCAGGGTCCGACGAATGATTCCAAACAGCACCAGCGCCGCGGCCAGGTGGATGGCCAGGTTCACCGTATGATAGCCCCAGACGTTGAAGCCGCCGAGCGCATAGTTCAGAGCGAACGACCAGAGTCCCAGCGGCCGGTTGGTGTCAACCATCGGCGCCCAGGGCGGCCAGAGTTTCTGGATGGCCGGGTTCTGCTGGACATACAGCATGCCGTCGAAGAGAAATGGCCCCGTGAAACTGTTGCTGTAAACGAGTGTTCCGGCCGCCAGCAGGATGCCGGCGGCCACCATGATCGCCTTATGAGAAGACGCGCTGAGGAAGAGGCCCGGCCCTGGTGCGGAACGCTTGTTGCCGGGCGCCACACTTTTTCCGGACGAAGCCACCCAAGCATTCCCATCAGGTTTCGATCGTTTGCGACGTCTCATGGGCTCAGAAACCGTATAGCCCCCTGTACTGTTGTGACCAACCTTCTCTGTCCGTCAAGGCCGGGTTGAACCGGCAGCAGAGGGTTGCTGCATCGCGCGGAAGGGAATTCCCGCTTCGTAGAGCGCAATCCTGGCCTTGAGGGATTCTGCCAATGATTGATTGTTCTGTTGCGTGGCCAGTTCTAAGGCTTTGTGCTCCGTCTTGACGGCTTCGGGAAAGCGGCCCGCCTCGGCATAGGCTGCGGCCAGCGTGTGAACGATTCCCGGCTCGCGACCGTCGGAGAGTTGCACGGCCCGTTCGGCCAGCGCGACCGCCTCGGCGCCGTTGCGGATCGAGGCGTTGGGGTTGGTCGCCAAGAGCCGTGCCGTGTCGTTGAGAATCGCCAAATCGTCCGGCGCGCGCGGAGCGATTCACGCTGCTCGGCTAGTGTGTTGCAGATGCTCTCCCGCCCGGATCGGACGAGAGTGAGATTATTGCTCGCCTCTGCGTAGCCAGGCCGAATACTCAGAGCCTGCTCGTAGCGGAGGATTGCCCGGTCGAACTGCCCGCAACTAGCCAGCGCGTTGCCCAGGTTGCAGTACGCGCCGGCATCGTTGGGGTTGATCTCCAGCGCCGCCTGGAAATGGGTGATGGCCTCGGCAAGCCGTCCGGACTGCGCCAGCACTGCGCCAAGGTTGTTGTGTGCATCGGCATCGTCGGGCTCGATTTGCAGCGCCTGCCGGAAATGTGCGATCGCTTCGGCAACTCGCCCTTGGCCCAGCAAGGCAACGGCCAGGTTGTCGTGGGCATTTGCATCGTCGGGCTGAAGTTTCACGGCCTCTCGAAGATGGACAACGCCCGCGGCTGCGTGCCCTCGCCGGCATAACTCAACGCCCAGGTTCACGTGTGCCTTGGCGTCGTCGGGCTGGATCGCCAACGCCTTGTGGTACTCGGCGACCGCCTCCTCGCCGTGACCATCGCGGCCCAAGGCGAGGCCAAGATTCGTGTGGGCGACCACATTGTCCCCGGTGCATTCCAACGCATGCGTCCACAGCGCCTCGCTGCTTTCCCAATAGCTCGTCTGCTGCCGTGCGCAGCCCATCAGGACCAGCACGGCGGCCGTCGCGGCAGCGCCCCAATATACCCGCTTGCGCCCCAACGAGAAAAGCTGCTTGGCAGTCCAGGTTAGCCCAATTGCCAGACCGATCTCAGGCAGATAAGTATAGCGGTCGGCCATCGCATGGCGCCCCACTTGCAACAGACCAATCACCGGCACCAACATCCCCACGTACCAGAACCAGCCGACCAGCAGGTGCGGGCTTCTGCGTCGCCAGAATAGCGCGCCGACGGTGATCATCGTCAGCAGCAACAACGAGCCGATGACTTGTCCGGCCGGCAGGCTGCCTTTCGGATGCGGATAGAATACGGCCAGCCCAACCGGGTAGAAGAATTCCTTCAGGTACGCCACATACGAAACGGCCGCATTGCCGATCCGCGCCGAAAGCGGCAAAACATCGAGCCGAGAAGCAGCGTTGGCCTGGGCCACCGCCGTGGCCACGCATGAGGCGGCGGAAAGAGCCAAGAGCGGCAGCTTTTCGACCACCAGTCGCCCGCGTGAGGCGGAGCTTCCGGTCCGCCCCAGCGGCCAGTAATCCAACAGCAGCAACACCAATGGCAATGTCACCAGCATCGGTTTCGCCATCAGTCCGAGGGCGAAAAGCAACAGCACGGTCAGATAGCGGCCCGGCGAAAACGGCCGGCGGACATAGCCCAGATACGCCGCCAGGGTCAGCATGAAAAACAGTCCGCTGAGAACATCCTTGCGCTCGGCGATCCAAGCGACCGATTCGGCGCACAGCGGATGAATGGCGAAGACGGCCGCCACGAAAGCGCTCGGCCAAAGGTCGCCCATCATCCGCCAGAGGACCAAGAACAACAAGATCGCCGTGGCGCCGTGCAAGAGAACATTCGTGAGATGATATCCCCAGGGGCTGAAGCCATAAAGCCGCTCGTCGAGCAGGTAGGAGAGCCAGGTGAGTGGATGCCAATTGCTGCACCGGGTGGTCGTGAACGCCCAAACAATCCCCTGGGCGCCGAGGCCTTGCGTCAAGTGCGGATTGTTCGACACGTACTGGTCGTCGTCGAAGTTGACGAAGTCGTAGCGAATCGTTTGGCCGAAGATCGTCGCCGTGGCCAAAATGAGCGCCGCACACACTGCGATCGCTGCATAGCGGCCCGAGCGACAAGGCTCCGGCCCCGCCGAGAGTCCAGCCGTTGCACGGAACTCGTCTTCTCCGGGCGAGTAGTTGTTGTCAGGTGCTTGGTCCATTCGATTCTGCCGCCTCAAGGACGTGTTGAAGGGGGAGGCAGGGGCTGCAGCGTGTCGCGGAAGGGAGTGCTCGCTTCGTACATCGCGATCTGGGCCCTTAAGGATTCCGCCAGCGGTTGCGCATTCTGTTGAATGGCCCGTTGCAAGGCGGTCCGTGCGATTGCCGTGGCTTCGGAAAACCGGCCCGCCTCGGCATAGGCGGCGGCCAAGGTGCCAAGGATCGCCGGTTCTCGCCCCTCGGAAAGTTGCTCTGCCCGTTGGGCCAGTTCGACGGCTTCCGCTCCGTTGCGGATCGAGGCGTTCGGGTTGGTGGCTAGCACCCAGGCCGTATCGTTTAGCAAGGTGACGTCATCGGGCCGCGAGCGGAGCAATTCACGCCGCCCGGCCAGCGCCTTGCGGATTTCTTCCCGCCGCGACTGGGCGAGGTCGAGGTTGTTGCGGGCCTTCGCATAGTCGGGTTCTGCTTCCAGGGCCTTCCGGTAATGGACCATAGCCTCGTCGATCTGTCCGCGGCTGGCCAAAGCGATGCCGAGGTTGTTGTGGGCATCGGCGAGGTCGGGACTGATCTCCAGGGCCTTACGGAAATGGGGCATGGCCTCGTCGAATTGTCCGCGGATGGCCAGAGCGACGCCGAGGTTGTTGTGCGCTCCCGCATAGTCGGGCTGGATTTCCAGCGCTTTTTGATACTGGGCGATCGCCTCCCCAAGCTGTCCGCGGCCGGCCAAAACTAGGCCGAGGTTGTTGTAGGCCTGCGCGAAGTTGGGGTCAAGTTCCAGGGCCTTCTGGTAATGGGTGATGGCCTCGTCGATCTGTTGGCAATCGGCCAAAGCCAAACCAAGGTTCATGTGGGCTTCCGGCCAGTGGGGCTTGATTTCCAGGGCCTTCTGATAATCGGCGATAGCTTGGTCGAGCTCTCCCCGCGCCGGACAGGGCATTACCGAGGTTGTAGTAGGGTTCAGCGTAGTCGGGTTTGATTTCCAGCGCCTTCTGGTAATGGGCAATGGCCTCGTCAGTCTGACCGCGCGTTGCCAGAGCAAAACCGAGGTTGTTGTGAGCTTCCGCGGAGTCGGGCTTGATTTCCAGCGCCTTCTGGAGATGGACGATGGCTTCGTCGAACCGTCCGCGACGCGCCAGGGCGGCGCCCAGGTTGTTGTGGGCGTTGCTCAGGCCGGGATTGATTTCCAGGGCCTTCCGGTGGTGGGTGATCGCCTCGTCCATTTGTCCGCGCGTTGCCAGAGCAAGACCAAGGTTGTCTTGGGCTGCCGCGTTATGCGGGGCTTTGGCCACCGTGTCTTCCCAGATGGAAAGCTCGCTCTGGTAGTCCACGTTCCGCTGGAAAGTAAGAACTCCGAACGCGGTACATGCGGACATCACCAGCAAGCCGCCGGTGGCCTGCAACGCCGGCAAGGGGATTATCCCGCGACGAGCAAGCCATTGGCCGGCAACCCATCCGCCCACCACCACGGCCGCCGCCACCGCCGCCAACGGCAAGTACATTCGGTGCTCAAAGGCCAGATCGGCAAGCGGCATGACGCTGGATGTCGGCGCCAAAATCAGAAAAAACCATGCTCCCAAGAAACCCCATTTCGGCCAACGAATCAGAGCATAGACGGTTGCTGCCGCCAGCCCGCCAATCACCACTATGCCCGGCACAACATCGCTTGCGGTCCGAGCCACTGGCCACCCGTAATCCAGCACCAACGGATGGGGCCAGAACGACAGCCCCAGATAGTGCAGAATCACGCCAAACTGGCTGCGGGCGTATTCCATCCACGAGACGGGAAGTTCGTAGCCCGCCCAACGGCTGCGGCTGAACGAGAACGCAAAGAGCAGGGCAAATGCCGCCCAAGCGGCGGCCAGACCCACATACATCCCCCGCCGCCGACGCCATGCCTCGGAAAACGAACCCGCCAAAAAAGCCCGATCGTACAGCAGAATGGTGATCGGGATCGAGACGGCCACCTCTTTGCAGCCCATGCTCAACAAGGCGGCCACCGTCGCCGTCGCACCCCAGCGGCCAGGATGGATCGACGTGCCGCTGCGAAGGGCAGCGTAGAGGGCCAACAGGTAGAACAGCCCCATCATCGACTCGTAGCGTTGAATGACGTAGGTCACGGCCTCGGTTTGCAGTGGGTGAAGTGTCCAGATCAACGCTACCGCCAACGCCAGCGGGGTCGCCGCCCCGGCAAAACGTCCGCCCAAGCTGGGCAAGAGGAGCGTCCGGCGGACAATCCCGAAGAGCGTCAATCCGGCCAGCAGGTGAACCAGCAGATTGGTCAGGTGATAGGCCCGCGGCTCGATGCCGGCAACAGCATAGTCGAGGGCCAGGGAGAGATTCACCACCGGCCGGCTATGCAACGCCGCCCGGCCATTGCTCTGCACGATAAAAACGTCGCGGATCGGCCAAAGATGGCGGATTGAAATGCTGTCGACGATATCGAGGTGATCATCAAAGACAAACGGGCATTCAAAACTGTTGGAGTAGGCCGCCGCCGCGGCCAAGACGATCAGCCCCGCCGCCAGCGCAGTTGACCAGTCGGAAGATGCCCCAGTAAATCGAGCCAACAGCGGCACGGACTGCTCGTTGCCAGACGCCACGCCCTTTCCGGGCGAAGCCGCCCAAGTATTCCCGCCGAGTTTCGATCGTTTGCAACGTTTCATGGGCTCAAAAACAGTATAGCTCGCCGCGCCGTCGTGCCCAACCTATTCTCCCCGTGAAGGCCCGACCGAACCGGGCGGAGTGTAGTGCGGCATCTCGTGACAGGGCGTTCCCGCCTCGTAAAGTCGGATCTTGGCCTCCAGGGATTCCGCTAGTGACTGTTTGTTTTGTTCTGTGGCCAAGTCCAGGGCCTTCCGGTAATGGACCATAGCCTCGTCCAATTGTCCGCGACGAGCCAAAGCGATGCCGAGGTTGTTGTGGGCATCGGCGAGGTCGGGACTGATCTCCAGGGCCTTACGGAAATGAGGCATGGCCTCGTCGAATTGTCCGCGGATGGCCAGAGCGACGCCGAGGTTGCTGTGCGCTCCCGCATAGTCGGGCTGGATTTCCAGCGCTTTTTGATACTGGGCGATCGCCTCCCCGAGCTGTCCGCGGCCGGCCAGAACTAAGCCGACGTTGTTGTAGGCCTCCGCGAAGTTGGGATTGAGTTCCAGGGCCTTCTGGTAATGGGCGATGGCCTCGTCGATCTGTTGGCGATCGGCCAAAGCCAAACCGAGGTTGACGTGGGCTTCCGGGTAGTGGGGCTTGATTTCCAGGGCCTTCTGATAATCGGCGATAGCTTGGTCGAGCTCTCCCGCGCGGACAGGGCATTACCGAGGTTGTAGTAGGGTTCAGCGTAGTCGGGTTTGATTTCCAGCGCCTTTTGGTAATGACCTGATGGCCTCGTCGAATTGTCCGCACGCCGCCAGAGCAACGCCGAGGTTGTTGTGGGCCTCCGCGTAGTCGGGCTTGATTTCCAGGACCTTACGGTAATGGGCGATAGCCTCGTCAGTCTCACCGCGCCCGACTAGAAGGAGGCCGAGGTTGTTGTGTGCCATCCAGCAAGCGGGATTCCTGTCGATCGTCGTCCGATAGAGCGTCTCGACGTCGGCGTACGTCTGGCTTTGCCGCCAGGTCAGGCTCCCCAAAATCGCCAACAACACCAAGCACAGCGCATAGCCTGCCGGGCCGGTTCGACAGCCGCCGGCGGCCCAGCGTCGCCGCCGCCGCGGCGAATACGGCGCAAGGCACGATCATGGCCGCATACTGCCAGTGATCCGCCACCAGAGAGTATTCCATAAAATAGATGTTCACGAAGCCCAGCACCGGCAGCAATAGCGCCACGTAGCAAACGATCAGCATCACCAGCGGCCGGCCCCAGCCGCGCCGCTGCCACCACGCCAGCCCCAGAAGGATCGCCAGCAGCAGTCCCGGCAGATAAGCCAGCATGTTGCGTTCATCGATGCTCCATCGCGGGTACACGAAAATCAGGTCGACCGGCCAAATCAGCTTCCCAAGGTAGAACCACACCGCGCAGCCCGCCACCGCGGCTCGGCTAAAAAAGCTGTCGCAGCGCACTGCGGTTCCTCCCGTCCCTGCCAGGTGTTGCGACGACACTTCGATGCAGGTCATCACCACGCCGATCAGCAGGTAAGGAAGGACTTGCAGCAAATCTCGCCGTGCGATGCGACCGCGCTGCCACCAGGCACACGCCAGCAGCACCACCGGAAGCGTCACGGCGATCACCTTGGCCAACGCCGACAGCAAGAACACGCCGATCGACAGCATAAAGCACCACTGCCTCCCGCGCTGCCTCGTAGCGCAGGTAGAGGAGCATCGAGAGCAGCGCCAGCAATAGAGATAAGATGTTTTTGAGTTGCGTGATCCACGCCACGCTCTCGACGTTGACAGGGTGGAGCGCAAAGAGGGCCGCCGCGAACATCGCCCCGGGCACCTTGAGGTGCGCAAGGATCCGCCACACCAATATCGCCGAGATGGCGTGCAGCACCATGTTGACGAGGTGGAAGCCGGCCGGATGGAGACCCCACATCGCAAACTGGAGCCGGTAAGCCGTAAACGTGACCGGCCAGTAATTGATATACGTGCCGGGCGCCCACGCCCGGAGCAGGCCGCCCGGTTTGAGCACCGGATTGTTCAGCAGGTGCAAATCATCGTCCCAAATGAACCCGCCCCGCCACACCGGCTGGTAAGCCAGGAAAACCGCAACCACCAGAGCAACAAGGAACAACCAGTCCCTTGGACCGAACGCTCGGACTGTAGCCGGGCAGTCCAGCCCACATTCTGGCAATGGGGTCGGTGGGAAGGGGCGGTTGCGACGTTTCATCGATTGAATTCCGGCTCTTTACGCAAACCGTGGTGGTGCTTGGTCCCTTCGATTCTGCCGCCTCAAGGTCGCATTGGAGGGGAAGGCAGGGGCTGCGGCGTGTCACGGAAGGGAGTGTGCGCTTCGTACATCGCGATCTGGGCCTTCAAGGATTCCGCCAGCGGCTGCGCATTCTGTTGAATGGCCAACGCCCAGGCGTTCCGCGCGATTGCCGTGGCTTCGGAAAACCGGCCCGCCTCAGCGCAGGCGGCCGCCAACGCGCTAAGGCTGATCACGTCCTTGGAGTGGGTTAGCCTTACCGCCCGTTGAGCCAACTTGACGGCCTCGATTCCGTTTCGCACGGCCGGCTCGGGACATGTGGCCAGCGTCCACGCCAATTTGACGAGTGTCGGTACGCGGGCCGATGGCAAACCAGCCGCCGCGCGCCAGGCGGCGACGGCCTCCTCGATTCTTCCTTGTCGGAGATAAACGTCGCCCAGATTGTCGTAGGCTTCCGCGTAGTCGGGCTTGGCTTGGATCGCCTTGCGGTACTCCGCCACCGCTTCGTCGGCTCGCGACATGACCGAGTAAGCGTTGCCAAGATTGTTGTGCGCCTCGGCGAACTGAGGGCTCAGGGCCACGGCCTTGCCGAATTCGACGATCGCTTCGTCCATTTGTCGGTGCCTGGCCAGAGCCAAACCGAGATTGTAATGACAGTCGGCGTCGTCCGGCTCCAGTTCGATCGCCTTGCGATACTCGGCGATTGCCTCCGCCAAGTGCCCTTGCCGAAGCAGAACGGTGCCGAGACCGTCGTGGGCCTTCGCGTAGCCAGGCTTAAGCTCCAACGCCTTCTCCAACGAGGCGATCGCCTCCGGGAAACGTCCCTGATCGCCAAGCGCGACGCCCAGCGTGAAGCGGGGGGTCGCCAGGTCAGGCTTGAGCTCTACCGCTCGCCGGAATAGCTCCGTCGCGTCATCGAAGCGTCCGCACTTGACCAGGGCCGCCCCCAAGTTGTTGCAGATCAAGGCTTCGTTGGGACGGATGGCCAAAGCCTTCCGATAATGGGCGATTGCCGCGCCGTACCGATGGCTGTCGGCCAAAACCAGCGCCAGATTGTGCTCGGCCATCCAACATTCGGGGTTCCCCGCGAGGGTCGCCAGATACAGTTTCTCGCCATCGGCGTAGATTCCGCTCTGCTGCCAGGTCAAACCGGCCAGGATCAGCAGCAGCGACAAGCAGGGCGCATAGCCCGCCGACCGGCCCCACAGCTGCCGGCGAGCCAAAAGCATGGCTACGCCGGCCGCAACCAGCACGATGATCCCCAGGCTGGCCAGGTACTGGAAATGGTCGGCCACGTACGAAAATACGAACCAGTAGACGTTCAGAAAACCGAGCACCGGGAACAGCGTGCCGGCGAAGAAGAGCAGCCCCGCCGCCGGCCCCCGCCACCGCCGCCGCAACGCCCACGCAAACCCCAACAGGGCCAGCGCCGCCAGCGGGAAGATATATTGCCACGGCTCTTCCCGGTTGATCCCCCAGCGGGGATAGATGAACAACAAATGGGTCGGCCAGAAGAGTTTGCCCAGGTAAAACCAGATCACTCGCCCCGCCAGCAGGCAGCGGTCGATCGGCCCCAAATCAAATGCGTCCCCCTGGCGCGCCCACCACCTTCCGCTCCACCAACGTGATGAACACGCCGGCCGCCACAGCGATGACAAAAAACGGCACAAGCGGCAGCCACGTCGCGTCGCCACGACAGCCGTCCCCGCTGCCACCAGAAGATCACCAGCAAGGCGGCGGGCAGCGTCACCGTCACAATCTTGCTCGCCAGCGCCAACACAAACAATCCCAGCGCGGCCAGATAGCAGGCCGTACCGCGCGCTCCGGTCGAAGCGCAGGTAAGCCATCGCCGCGCCGAAATAGAACACTGCCGAAAGCGTGTTCTTCTGTTCCGTGATCCAGGCTACCGATTCGACGTGCACCGGATGCAGCGCAAAGATGGCCGCCGCGAAATAGGCCCCCGGAATTTCCAGCCGCCGCAAAATGAGCGCCGCCATCAGGGCCGCCTGGATGTGCAGGGCGATGTTCACCAGATGATAGCCGAGCATCGCATCGCCCCACAGTTTGTGCTGCACCCAGAAGGCAGTCTCCGACAAGGGGTAATACTGCTGCGTTACCCCCACCTCGGTCCAAATCCGCCACAAGCCGTGCCAAGACTGCAAATCGGCGCGGGTGATATGCGCGTTGTCGTCAAACAGCATCCGGCCATTCCATGCCGGCCAGTAAGCCAGCAGAACCGCCATGACCAGGGCGACCACAAAGAGCCAGTCTCTTGCGCCGAACGAGCGGGCCACGGCCGAGGCATCTTGCCGCGGCTCGGGCGTTCTGGTCGGTGGGGAAAGACGCTTGCGACGAGTCATCGAATTGCGATGCGCTGTTACGGTTATGTGGAGTCGGCGCCGTGCGGCTGGCGGCTCACAGTGCCCGGCGGATTCGGCGCGTGCGGCGGCCGAACACCGGCTTGGCCACCGGCGGTTCCAGCGGCTCGCCGTTTTCCATGTCGAAATCCTCCGTCGCCTGCGGCTTGGCCAAGGCCACGAAGCCCGGTATCTCGTCCCGCTTCAGCAGCCGGTTGATGCGCATCTCGATCCGCGTCAGTTCATTGCCTTCCTCGGGCGTGACGAACGTGAAGGCCACGCCCTCGCGCCCCATGCGCCCCGCCCGGCCGACGCGATGCACGTAGTCGTCGCAGAATTGCGGCACGTCGTAGTTGATGATGTGCGAGATGGTGGTCACGTCGATGCCGCGGCCGACCACGTCGGTGGCCACCAGGATTCTGATCTTGCCTTCGCGAAAGCGGCGCATCACCCGATCGCGCGCCGACTGGGCCAGGTCGCCGTGGATCGTGTCCACGCCCTTCGCCACCGCCGACAGCCGCCGGCACACCTTGTCGGCACCGCGCTTCGTGCGGCAGAAGACGATCGCCTGCTGCGGCTGCTCACGCTCCATCAACTTCGCCAGCAGCTCGAACTTCCGCTCGGGATCCACGGTGAAATAATGCTGTTCGATCGTCTCCACCGCAAGGTCCTTGCTGGAGAAGTCGAGCATCTCCGGCTGGCGCATGTCGCGCTCGGCCAGCCGCTTGACCGGCGGCGGAATCGTGGCGCTCAAAAGCATCGTTTGCCGCGATTGCGGGCAGTGCCGCAGAATCTTCTCGATGTCGGGCCGAAAGCCGATATCAAGCATCCGGTCGGCCTCGTCGAGGACCACGAAGCGGATGCCGGCCAACACCAGCGAACCGCGGCCCATCAAGTCCATCACGCGGCCGGGCGTGCCAACCACCATTTCCGCCCCGCGGCGAAGATGGTCGACCTGCTGACGAATCGGCTTGCCGCCAAACACGCCCACCACCCGCACGTCGCGCCCCGCGGCCAGCTTGAGGCACTCGTCGCGGACCTGCACCGCCAATTCGCGGGTGGGGACGAGGATCAACGCCTGCGGGCCGGTATTCGGCACGCGCGGCTGAAGTTGTTCCAGAATGGGGATGCAGAAGGCGGCCGTCTTGCCGGTGCCCGTCCGCGCCTGGCCCATCAGGTCCGCACCACTCAAGGCTCGGGGGATCAATCCGGCTTGGATCGGCGTGGGCTCGAGATACTCGGCCTCTACCAGGGCGACGCGCATGACGTCCGAAAGCTGCATGGCGGCGAACCCGCTCAGGGCTTGCGGCTTAGCTGCGGCCGGGGCTGGTGATTTTGACGGGTTTTGCGGTGCTGGTTTTCGGTGAGGCAATTTAGATGAATGTGATAGTGGATAGTGGATAGCAACTGGCGATCAGTTTCGCACCGATTCGCCGGCCCAATCTTCCAGCATCTGGAACTGCCGGTCGAAGCGATGCTCGCTTACGCCGTACGGACTCTTAAAAAAACTCGCCAAAAAAGTCATCGGGCCAACCTGCCCGCGGCGGTGTGCCAACTCCGCCAGCCGTGCCAGATCGAGCACCAGCGGCGCTGCCAACACCGAATCGCAGCCCTGCCAGGTGAATTGCAGCGTCATCGGCACCTCGAGAAAACCGGCAAAATGGATGTGGTCCCACGCCGTTTTCCAATCGCCCAGGTCGGGCAAGTACTCGATCGACACCAGCGTGTGCGGCCGGTAACCGAGCACTTCGGCCACCAGATGGTCCTTGCTCTGGATTTTCGCCTGCTTATTGGCCGGATCGCTGAGCACCTGGCCGTCCATGTTGCCGAAAATATTGTGGCCGACCCAACTCAGCACGGGCAGGTTCCGCCGGGCGAACATCGGCGCCAGCACGCTCTTCATCAGCGTCTCGCCCGTCTTGCCGTCACAACCGAAGTAGCGCGTGCGGCGCAGCCGGGCCAATTGATCGATCGCCGCCGGCGCCGGACCGAGCGAGGGAGTGAAGTTGACGTACGAATATCCCGCTTCCAGCGCCGCAATCGCGTATAGCGAGCTGGCCGGCAGAGGGCACTCCCGATCGTCCAACAAGCAATCGAGCTCCGTCCAAGTGGGCGGCAAATGCGAAATGTCCATCGGCGGCTCGGTCGACGCCACGTTGATCACCACCAGATGAGCAATCTGCTCCGCCTCGACAAACGCCGCCATGTCGCCCCGCAGCCTTTCGATCGACTCCCGGGCCGTCTCGTTCCGCGGTAACTCGGCGTCGGCCAGTGCCGCGATGGTCGAGCCGACGTTTTGAATCGTGCCCGGTCGGATTCGGCGGTCGATTTGCTCGAGTTGGTCGCGACACTTCTCGAACAGCCGGGCCGAGACCGTGCGGCTTTTCGTCACCAGCCGCTCGGCTTCCTCGACCAACGAAACGCGGCGGATGTCGTGGCCGGCCACCACAAATTGGTCCCAGTCGGCCAACCCGAGAGACTGGAATTGCGGCAAATGAGTAACCAGGCCGTGGGGAGCAACGATCCCCCTGCGCAGACCTGAAAGACCCACAATGGCCGTTGAAGCCACGCCCCCTTTGGCTCCAATCAGCCAGATTCCGACGCGCGAAGCAGACATAGTATTAGTAGTATCCGACGCGCCGGCACTTACGTCAACCGCAGCCGGGATACCCCCCTTGCGGTGCGGACGTGGTGGAGGCAGGTTCGGCTAACATTCAAGGGCGGTCTTTACATCGTCACGCCGAGGCGTATCCTACCCACCGCCAAAATACGTGGGCTGGGTGATTCGTGTACCGGGCCGAATCTTCTCCGCCAGCTCATCGGCGTCCAAGGCGAACAGCGGACTGATCTCGACGAGTATGTCTTCGCGCACCTCGGCGCCGGCCTTGCGGAGCCACTCGCGGCAGAGAGCCGCCATTTGCGCCCGTGCCAACTCGGCCGTACCGCTGCTGGCACCGGGGCGTTCTTCACGGGGCCGAACGCCCGCTGCCGGTCCACTTCCACCACGACGGCACGTTCGGCCCGCGGCATCAAGTCGAAAATAAACTGCTCGAACTTGATCGCGTTGGGCTCGGTCGGCTCAAGGCGATGTCCCGATTCGTCGATGCAGGCCACTTTCTTGTGGGCGACGTGGAAGGGCAAGGGCTCGCCGCTCCGGGCCAGCCGCCGCAGCAATCCGGCATCCATCATGTGCACCGCGATACTGCCGGCCCAAATCTCCAGCGAGCCGTCCGCGTTGCGCCGCTTGGCCGCATCGTCCGGCAGCTCGCTGTACTCGATCACGATCAGCCGTCCATCGACCTGCACAACGTTTCCCACGCCCTCTGAAGGTTCGCGCTTCGCGACCACCTGCGTGGAGAACTCGGCGCCGGAAAGCAGGTGATAGCCGATGAACTCCGGACCGCAAATATCGACCAGCGCGATTGTCAACCTGGAAATAGAACAGTTGACGCAGCCCGCGCCGGGCGACATCGTCCAATCCGCCGCTGCGGGCCAGCGCTGCCAACATGCCGCCGTGCCCGTCGGGACTGACGGCAATTCGACCGGGGGCCTCCAACAGCACGCGGCCGCTCTGTGCGTCCAAAGCCGGCATCGTGCCCTGGCAGAAGAGAAGAAGGTCTTCCTTGGCCAGCCCGAAGCGGTTCTGCGCGGCAAGGAACTCGGCCGTCTCATCGTGCGTCGCCGGACTGGTCATCACGTACAGCGGAATTCGCACGCCGTAACGTCGGCCCGCGGCCACGATCTTCTCGAAAAGGACCTGAAACAACGATTTGTGCGAGAGCGGGCCGATAGCGAACATGCCCTTGGGATGATTCAGTCCCAGCCGCGTTCCCTGTCCGCCGGCCACAAGGACGGCGCCAACGTGACCCGCCCGAAGGGCTTCGATCCCGCGCTGGCGGGCCTGTTGCGGGGTCACGGAATTCTTTGCGGCATCCAGTCGGAAGGCCGGTGGCGGCGTGCTGCGATCCAACAAGTCGCGCACGTTCGTCCGGCGATTGCGGCCGTCAAACAGCCGGCGGATCAGTCCAAAGTCGATCGCCTCGATCTGCCGCGCGAGTGCCTCGCGATCGGCCGGTGCGAGCCTGTCCCAGAACGCCAGTAGATGTTCCTGACCGTAGGGGCGGAGTGTTGCAAGCAGGCTGTCCGGGGTCATTGCTGCCGTTTCCGGGTGGCTGGTTGAACGCCGTCACTACCGCACCGCCGGGGCCTCGGCCACAGTGACGCTGACTTGACCTGCCAAACGTGAAGAAGAGCCATTTCACCCTTTATGCTACTCAACCCACTGCACCCGGGAAAGCCCCCTTCCCACCTTCTGTGCCTATCGGCGCTCATCGGCGCTGGTGATCCGCAACGTCTTCGTGTCGAGCCGCGGCGCCAGATCGAACCGGTCGAGCCGGGCCGAGGCCATGATGTCGTTCCCGAGACCCAATTCCATCAGATTCCTTGCCCCCAGCGTCTTTCGCAACTCGGCAGCCAACCGCTCCGGCGAAAGCGGTTCCGCGCCCAGGGCGTGCGGCAGGGCGAAGGCACTGAGCCAATCGTCCCGGGCGGCGACCGCTTGGGCATTTTGTTGATACAGCTTTCCCCCTTGACGCTGAAGCCGTTCGACCAAAAGGCCCGCCAGCAGAATATCGTCCTCGCTGATTGCGCCGTCGGTTCCCGAACAAACGATGTGGACGTGCCGGCAATCGAGCAACCGTCGCACCACCGCCGAGGCGTTGACGAACGCCGCCACCAAGACCTCGTCGGCCTGCTGCGAATGGACCAGCGCCCGGGTGCCGTTGGTGGTGGTCAGCAGCACCGTTTTGCCCGCCACGCGGTCGGGCGTGTAGTCGTCCGGTGAATTGCCGAGCTGAAAGCCCGCGATCGGCACGCCGTGGCGTTCGCCGCCCAGCACGACGGCACCTTCCGGAAAATGCTCGGCCAGGGCCCACGCATCGGCAACCTCCAGGCAGGCGATCACTTCCTTGGCGCCGGCATGCAGAGCGTAAACGATCGTGGTGGCCGACCGCAGCACATCGATCACCACGGCCGTCCCCCCGGCCATCTCCTCCGGTTCGACGACGTTCGGCAAGGCGTAAACGTTCAGTGTGGGTTTCATCGGCTGGCTCCTGCGGCGGCCGCATTATCCGCTTTTGGCCGCGGATCGACAATCCGTCCCGCCTTCCACCTTCGCTACTCGGCCTTTACAATAGTCCCCATGCCGTATCGCCGCCTGGTCGATTTTGTGGAGGATTTGGGCTACGCCGGGGAGCTGACCCGGGTGGAAGAAGAGGTCGATCCGGCCCTGGCAGGCGGCTGAGATTGTCGCCAGGTCGGCCAAAGCGGAAGGGCCGGCGCTGCTCTTCGGCGCGGTCAAAGGCCACGATCTGCCCGTGCTTTGCAATCTGCTGGCCACGGAGGGGCGAATCTGTCGGGCCTTGGGCGTTACGTCGCTCGATGAAGTGGCGGACCGGATCGCCCGATGGCTCGATACCACCGCGCCCGAGGGCTGGTTCGAGCGGCTCAAGGGCGGCGCTCAGCCGGCCGCTCTGGCAAGCGTTGCGCCGCGAAAGGTCAAGTCGGCCGCCTGCCAGCAGATCGTCCGCCTGGGCGGCGACATCAATTTGGCCGAATTGCCGTTGCTGGCAACGGTCGCCGGCACGAATCGCAACCGGGCCATCTCGATGGCCGCGGTGTGCTCGGCCGAGCCCGACACGCATCGACCGGCCGATGGCCGGCCGGTTCGACCTCGAGCGTCTCGACCGCACGCGGCTGGCCGTCTGCTGGGCCGCATCACGACGAGCACGCCCGGCTGCTGGGCGAGTATCGCGCGCGAGACCAGAAGATGCCGTTGGCGGTGGTGATCGGCGGCGATCCGGCCTTTCTGCTGGCGGCCGCCGCGCCGCTGCCGCCGGGCGACGACGTGTGCGCCGTGGCGGGCGTGCTGCACGGAAAATCGCTCGACGTCGTCGCCTGCCGCGGCGTCGATCTCGACGTGCCCGCCGAGGCCGAGATCGTTCTCGAAGGCTATTGTCGATCCTTCGCAGCCTCCGGTCGATGGCCGGGCCGCATCTGCGGGCCGACGGGCCATTGCACGTCGACCACGGCCCGCGCCGGTGATGCAGGTCACGGCCGTGACGCATCGGGCCAATCCGATCTACGCGATGATGGTGCCCGGCCGGCCGCCGCACGAAGCCTGTCACGGTCGATCGGGCCATGCAGCGGGTGTTTCTGCTCGCTGGCGCGGCTGGTCATGCCCGAATTGGTCGACTACGACTTGCCCCAGTTCGCCGCCGCCCGGCATTGGGCGGCCGTTTCGATCCGCAAGAGTATCCGGCACAAGGCCGCCGCGCGGCCCATGCGGCCTGGGGTCTGCCGCCGATGATGTTCGCCAAGGTGCTGGTGGTGGTCGATGGCGACGTGAATGTTCACGATCAGCAAGAGGTGTTGGCGGCGGTGGCCGAGCAACGTTCGGCCCGGGCGCGACATGATCATCGAACAAGGTCCGGCCGATCCGTTCGATCCGGCCACGCCCGCCGGCGAGTCGGGCCAGAAGATGGCGATCGACGCCACACGGAAAGTGACTTCGCAGTGACGGCGGACCGTTCCATGGCTCTCGATAAATCCTCCCCCCGCGTGCGGCAGATGTTCGGCCAGATCGCCGGGCGGTATGATTTTCTCAACCACCTGCTGTCGCTGGGCATCGATCGCTGGTGGCGGCGGCGGACCGTCAGCCTCGTACCGTCGGCGGGCGATGCGCCGATCCTCGACGTTTGCACCGGCACGGCCGACCTGGCCCTGGCCTATTGGCGGGCGTCGAAGGGAAGGACGCCCATCATCGGCGCCGATTTCTGCCCGCCGATGCTGGCAATCGGCCGCAAAAAGTGCCGCCGCGCGGGTGCTGAAGGGCAAATCATGCTTGCTCGAGGCCGACGCCTTGCGGCTGCCTTTCCCCAATGACCGTTTCAGATCGTCTGCGTGGCCTTCGGACTGCGGAACCTCGAGCGACACCGACGCCGGGCTGCGGGAAATGGTGCGGGTCTGCCGGCCGGGCGGGCATGTGGCCGTGCTGGAGTTTTCCACGCCGACCGCCTGGCCGTTGGGGGCGATCTACGGCTGGTATTTCCACCGCGTCCTGCCCCGCATCGGCCAAGCACTGGCTCGAAACACGCGGGCGGCTTACAATTATCTTCCGCAGAGCGTGGCCTGCTTTCCCCAGGCCGAGGAGTTGGCCGAGCGAATGCGGGCCGCCGGGCTCGGGGGCACGTCAGTTTCTATCCGTTGACGTTCGGCATCGCCACGTTATATGTCGGAAGCAAAAAGCGCGGGGGAAGAAGTGCACGAGTAGACCATTCCTCTTATCCGAGGTTCACTGTGAAACGCAACATCGTCGTAGCCATTACGGGCGCCAGCGGGGTGACCTACTCGGTGCGGCTGTTGGAAGTGCTGCTGGCCGCCGGATGCGATATCCACCTCATCATCAGTGCGGCCGGTCGACTCGTGCTCAAACAGGAACTCGATCTCAACGTCGACCTGGACAATTTCAACCCCGCCATGCTCATGCTCGACAGCGGCGACGTGCTACCGCGACCCCAAGCTGCAGGCCCTGCGGGGCGTGGCCGAGATCTCGGGCGATTCGAGCAACGTCCTGGGCGTGGGCACCGGCGAGCCGGGCCAAATCCGCTTCTACCATCCGTCGGATTACCTGGCCCCGCTGGCCAGCGGCTCGTTTCTCACCGACGGCATGGTGGTTTGCCCTTGCTCCAGCGGCACCCTCGGCGCCATCGTCCACGGCACGAGCGACGATTTGATCCACCGCGCCGCCGAGGTGCACCTGAAGGAAGGCCGAAAGCTGATTCTCGTGCCGCGCGAGACGCCGCTGTCGCTCACGCAGCTTGCCAATATGAAGCTCGGCGCCGAGGCGGGCGCGGTGATCCTGCCCGCCATGCCCGCCTTCTATCACGGCGTGAACCTCATCGGCGACCTGGTGGATTTCGTCGTCTCGCGCATCTGCGATCGACTAGGAATCGCCAACACGCTGATCGAGCGGTGGGGTGAGTAGAGGGGGGAGAGTAGAGGGGAGAGGGGAGAGAGCACATCGAAACTGTCGTTGCGCGAACACTGATGAACTGGTTACTATGAGCACTGCGAATACATGCCGCGTGCCGTTCTTCGGGTTGTACCTGTTTGGCTATACCCTGCATCCCTTTCCCCTCTCCTCTCTCCTCTCTCCCCTATGCTTCGCCGTCTGCTCGAACTGATCCGCTTCAGCCATACGTTGTTTGCCTTGCCGTTCGCGCTGCTGGCGGCGGCCATGGCGTGGGCGGCCAACGCCCGGGCCGTGCCGCCGGTGGCCTTTCGTTGGCTTGATCTGGCGGGCATTCTCGTTTGCATGGTCTGCGGCACGCAGCGCCGCGATGGCCTTCAACCGGATCGCCGACCGGCGGCTTGATGCGCTCTAACCCGCGCACCGAAAATGCGCCATCTGCCGGCCGGCCTCTTGGGTGTCGCCGCCGTGGCGCGTTCACCGCGTTGTGTTCGCTCGGCTTCATCGCCGGCACCCTCCTGTTCCTGCCGCAGAATCCCTTGCCGCTCTATGCCGCGCTGCCCGTGCTGGCATTCCTGTTCGGCTACAGTTACGCCAAGCGGTTTACGATGCTCTCGCATTTCTGGCTGGGGGCCGCCTTGGCGTTAGCGCCGGTGGCGGCGTGGGTGGCGATCCGCGCGGAGGTCGCCTGGGCGCCGGTCGTGCTCGGCGCCGCCGTCGTGCTCTGGGTGGCCGGCTTCGACATGATCTACGCCTGCCAGGATTTCGAGTTCGACGTGAAGATGCGGCTGCGGAGCGTGCCCGCCCGATTCGGCATCGCCGCCGCGCTGCGGCTGGCTGCGCTTTGCCACTTCGCCATGGTGGGCCTGTTGCTCGTGCTGCCGCTGGTGTACGATGGTTTCGACGGGATTTATCTGGCCGGCGTGGCGGCCATCGGTCTGCTGTTGGCCTACGAGCACTGTCTCGTGCGGCCCGACGATCTCAGCCGCGTGAACCGCGCGTTCTTCCACGTCAACGCGGTGGTGAGCATCGGGCTGCTGGTCGTGGGAGTGGTGGATTTGCTGCTTTAGTTGTCGGCAATTGCGACTCGCAGGTTACGCTGAAGCATAACCTACTGCTGACCGCTGATTGCGGACCCAGCGAACAATTCATGTCGGACTCTCAACTCCAACCAATTCGCGCCAAAGTCGAAGCCGGCGAGCGACTCTCGGCGGCTGACGGAGAATATCTTCTCTCGCCCCGGGTCGACGTGCACGCCGCGGGCGAGCTGGCCGATATGGTCCGCCGTCGCAAGTGCGGCGACGCCGTTTATTACAATCTGAATCTCCACATAAATCCCACGAACGTCTGCATCTATCGCTGCGCCCTGTGCGCCTATAGTCGCGATGACGACGACCCGCGGGCCTACACGATGAGCGACGCCGAGATCATGGCCCGCGCCGGGAAGCGGCCGACGCCGGCTGCACCGAGTTGCACATCGTCGGCGGCGTGCATCCGCAGAAGACGTTCGACTGGTACTTGGGGCTAACCCGCGACGTGCACGCGGCCTTTCCACGCCTGCACCTGAAGGCCTGGACGGCGGTCGAGATCGACCATTTCGCCCAGATCGCGAAGCGGCCGGTACGGTCAATCCTCGAAGAGTTGATCGCGGCCGGCTTGGGGAGCATGCCGGGCGGCGGGGCCGAAATCTTCGATCCGCAGGTGCGGACGCAAATCTGCCCCCGCAAGGCCGACGCTCGCGCCTGGCTGGCCGTCCACCGCACGGCCCACGAGCTTGGGCTCCGTACCAACGCCTCGATGCTCTATGGGCATATCGAGAGCTTCGAGCACATCGTCGATCATCTCGTGCAGTTGCGGCGCTTGCAGGACGCCACCGGCGGCTTTCTGGCGTTTGTGCCGCTGGCGTTTCATCCCGAGAATACGTCGCTCTCGCACTTGCAGCGAGTTTCGCCGCTTATGGACCTGCGCGTTGCGGCCGTCAGCCGGCTGATGCTCGACAACTTCGATCACATCAAGGCCTATTGGATTTCGCTGGGCGTGGGCACGGCCCAGACGGCCCTGGCCTATGGGGCCGACGATCTGGACGGCACGGTGCGCCACGAGCGGATTCATCACGACGCCGGCGCCACTTCGCCCGAAGCGCTCACGGTAGAGCAACTCCGGGCCTTGATCGTCGAGGCCGGCCGCCAGCCGGTGGAACGCGATTCGCTTTACCGCCGCGTCCTGCGGGACGAGACGGATGGGGAGTGGAGGGTGGACGGCGGAGAGTGAGGGTTTGTTCCGTCTTCCGCGCCGTCTGCCATAACGCTCTCGCTACGGCGACTTCGTCAAGCCGCTGATCTTGAAAACAAAGGCGTGTTCGCACGGCTTCTTTTCCGGCAGCTTCACGATCAGGCCTTCTTCAGTCTGCGACCACTCCAGTTTGCCCTCGTGGCTCAGCAGTTGAACGTCGCTGATCCGGCCGTGCACCAATGGTGACGACTTGGCCAGCGACTTGACGACCAGTTGCTCGCCGGGCCACGCCAGCGCGATGGCGTAGAGCACGTCGCCCTTGGAGGTGAAACGGATGTCCTGGCTGGTGAAGGCCGCTCGCTTCGTGTCGGTGAACATGCCCTCGGCCACCTTGGTCGGCCCTTCGCCGAAGACGGCCCAGGGCCGCGTGCCGTAGATCGCTTCGCCGTTCAGGTCCAACCACTGGCCGATCTCCAGGAGCACCTTTTCCTCGGGCTCGGGAATCGTGCCGTCCGGTCGAGGGCCGATGTTCAACAGCAGCGCGCCGTTCTTGCTGACGATGTCGACCAGATCGCCCACCACCGAGCCGACCGTCTTATAATCCTGCTTGGCCACATAGCCCCACGAGTTCTTCGACACGCTGGTGTCGGTCTGCCAGAACAGCGGGCGGATGGCCGCCAACTGGCCGCGCTCGAGGTCCAACACGGCGGCCTTTTCCGCGAAGGAGTTGTTCTTGTAGTTGATGGCCACCCCCTGATGCCACTGGGCCGCGCGATTGTAATAGAACGCGGCAAACCGCTGCAAATAGGGCTGAAACACGGGCTGCTCGATCCACCAGTCGAACCACACCAGTTGCGGCTGGTACTTGTCAACCAACTCGCAGGTCCGCGCCAGCCAGTTGTCGAGGTATTCCTTGTCGGGCATGGTGCTTTTCGGCCTGGCCGGCCCGTACAGACCGGCGAAACGCCCGTCTTTCACGTCCGAGTCGAACTTCATGCCGTCGCTGAAGAACCACCAGTGTTCGGCCCGGTGCGAGGAAAGGCCGAACACCAGCCCTCGCTTGCGAATCGCCTTGGACAGATCGCCGATGATGTCTCGCTTCGGGCCCATCTTCGCGGCGCACCAGTCGGATAGTCCGCAATCGTACATGGCGAAGCCGTCGTGATGCTCGGCCACGGGGACCACGAACTTCGCGCCGGCCTTCTTGAACAGCTCGGCCCAATGGTCGGGATCGAACTTCTCGGCCCGGAATTGGGGGATGAAGTCCTTGTAGCCGAACGTGGCCTGCGGACCGAACGCCTCAAGGTGGTGTTGGAACTCCTTCGACCCCTGCACGTACATGTTCCGCGGGTACCACTCGCTGCCGAAGGCGGGCACCGAGTAAACGCCCCAGTGAATGAAGATGCCGAACTTGCCGTCGAGATACCACGCCGGCACGCTCTGTTTCTCCAATGACGCCCAGTCGGCCTGATACGGACCGGCGGCAACCACCGAATCGATCTCGTGGATCGCCTGCTCAATCGGCGGATCATCGGCCAGCGCGGGCACGGTCAGCATGTTCACAAGAGCCGGCAGTACGACCAGACGTAGCATGGCGATGGTTCTCATGGCGAGGTTCTCCTTCCGGTGTACGGCAATTCGCGGCCCGAAAGCGGCTTACGCCGACTCGATAATGATGTTGGCATACTGGATCGTGTCGCCCGTGCGGATCAAGCCGACGGCCGAGTGCACACGCTTCTCGAATTCCAGGTGGGGCTCGAACGCGAGCGGAATGCCGCTGGCAGCTTGGGCAAGCGCCGCGCGGACCTGCTCGGTGTTCTCTTTCAAGAACTCCTCGGCCATCCACGCCTTGCCGATGTTGAAGTTCACCCGGATCGCCCGGAGCACTTGGAGAACGGTGGGGATATCGTCCACCAGAGAGATGTCCACCGTTTCCACCTCAGGCCAGTAGGGAAAACCGCGGTCGGCGATCACCAGCGTGTTCGTGTGACGCACGCGGCTTAGCAGCGAGTTGATCTGCGGGTTGAGGATTCCGGACTTAAGCATAACGGCTAGCTCGCCGGCTGGTTTCGCTTGCTTGGCAGGCATGGCAGCCGGCTTCTTGCCGTGCGGTTGCGGAGCGGGTCAAAAATCACTATCCGGTCGCCAACTTTCGCTATAGTGCTTGTCGCGACCGTCTTCTATCATAGCATCAGTGATCTTCACCGAAAAGCCACGTCTGGCATGCGGCTGCCGGAACCGGAGCACAGAGAGCACCATGCAAGAGCACCGTATCGTGAGCGCTTCGAGCATCACCGACGTGATCGGCGCCATCCCCTATCGCATGGCTCTTGCCGGCGGTTGGATCGATCAGCCTTTCGTCTCGCGGCACAATCCGAGTCCGCCCGGGTCGATGGTCGTGGTGGGGTTGGAGCCGACGCTGCGTTTCATGGATCGGGCCGGCATGGCGACCGGCACGCGGAAAGTTGCCGCCGAGCTGTGGAAGGGCCGCTTGCCGAGGCGCGATCCGGCCGAGTTGGTTCGCGACGTTGTACGCCGCGGAGAACCGCGGCAAGTCGGAGCCCTCCGGCTCGCAGGACATGATCGGCCTGATCTATCCCGGGGTGAATCGGCTGGACTTCGACTTTCGCCACCAGGCGCGGAGTGTTCCCCAAGCATATCGAGTCGAACAACGACCCGGTCACTGCGCGGTGGCTGGAAGACGTGATCCAACTGGTTCCCATCATGCCGCGGCCCGAAGGATATAATCCCTTGGGCGTGAAGAACCTCGATCCGCGGTGGATCGAGCGATTGGGACAGACCGGCAAGGATTGCTACAATGCGATTTTGCAGCGGGACGTGCGAGCCTTGGGCGCTTCGATGAACGAGTGCATGAGTTGCTGGGAGGCGGTCCTGCCGCACACGGTCCGGCATCCGACCGTCTCGCTCGATCTGATGGCGATTCTGCGCCATTACCAGTCGAATTATCCCGGCGCGATGTATTCCGGCTGCGGCGGCGGATACGTGTACGTGGTGTCCGAAGCACCGGTGCCGGGCTCGATTCGCGTTACCGTCAGGACTGCCGGAAATGGATGACGCAAGTGTTGTTCTGAGCGGGCCATTCGACGACCTGGGCCTCGCCCACGTGCGACTGCTCGAAGAAGCGGCCAGGTTGGGCCCGCTCCACGTGCTGCTCTTGTCCGATGCGGCGGTCGCCAACTTCAGCGGCCAAGCGCCGAAGTTCCCCGAGGCGGAACGGCTGTATCTCCTCCAGGCAATTCGTTTTGTCGATCGCGTCACCCTTTGCCCAGGGCCAGTGGAACCGGATGGGCTGCCGCTTCCCAGCCGACTTCGGCCGAGAACCTGGGCGGTTGCTGAGGTGGAAGATAACGACGCCAAGCGGGCTTATTGTCGCAAGCATGGTCTGCAATACTACGTCGTGCGGCGAGAGGCGACTGCGACAATCCCCGAGTGCACTGACGATCTGGCCCAGCTATCGGATCGCAAGCGGGTTATCGTTACCGGCTGCTACGACTGGCTGCACTCCGGCCACATCCGATTCTTCGAGGAGGTCGCCGACTTGGGCGATCTCTACGTCGTCCTCGGCAGCGACGCCAACCTGCGGCTTCTCAAGGGCGGAGGACACCCGTTGTTCTCCGAGCGGCAGCGGCAGTACGTCGTCCAATCGATCCGCTACGTCAAGCAGGCCCTGATCGCCACCGGGCAAGGCTGGCTGGACGCCGAGCCGGAAATCCGTAGAATTAGGCCGCACGTCTACGCCGTGAACGAGGATGGCGACCGCGGCGGGAAGCGCCAGTTTTGCGAGGCCCACGGGATCGAGTACCGGGTGCTGAAACGGCTACCCAGGCCGGGCTTGCCGCCGCGCCACAGCACCGATTTACGCGGATTCTGACGAAAACAATGCGATACGCTCTGATTATCGCCGGCGGCTCGGGCACACGGCTGTGGCCCATGAGCCGGGCGGCGCTGCCCAAACAACTGATTCCTTTCATCGGCGGGCGGAGTCTGCTGGAAATCGCCGTGCAGCGGTTAAGCGGCCTGCTGCCGGCAGAGCGGTGCCTCATTGCGCCGGCCAATCGCACGCCGAAGCCATCCGTCGGGCGTTGTCCCAACTCGGCCCCAATCAGTTCCTCGGCGAGCCCTGCGGCCGCGACACGCTCAACGCGGTCGGACTCGGGGCGGCGGTGCTGGCGCGCCGCGATCCGAAAGCGATTATCGCCGTCTTTACCGCCGATCACGTCATCGAGCCGGTGAAGCAATTTCAGGAGATCGTCGGGGCCGGCTATGCTCTGGTCGAGGCGCATCCCGAAGCGTTGGTCACGTTCGGCATCGTGCCGACCGGTCCCGCAATTGGCTACGGATATCTGGAGTTGGGCGAGCCGTTCGGCGGTTCGGCGCGGCGCTTGCGCCAGTTCCGGGAGAAGCCCGACCTGGCCACCGCCGGGCAATATGTCGAGGCTGGGCCGGACAAGTTTCTTTGGAACAGCGGCATGTTCGTGTGGCGCGCCGATACACTGCTTGATTGCATCCACCGCTACGCGCCGGAGAATTACGCCGGACTGAATCGCATTGCCGACGCCTGGGACACGCCCGGCCGCCAGTCTGTTCTCCGCGAAGTCTTTCCCACGTTGCGGAAGATCAGCGTCGATTACGCGGTGATGGAGCCGGCCTCGCGCGACGTGGCCACGCCCGTGGTGACGATTCCCATGCCGCTTACGTGGCTGGACGTAGGCTCATGGCCCGCGCTGGCCCAGACATGTCCGCACGACGAGCAAGGCAACGCGCTGGCCGCCCAGCGCGCGCTATTGATCGACACGCGCGGAACGTTGGTCGCCTCCAGCGATTCCGAGCACCTGATCGCCACGATCGGCTGCGACGATCTCGTGATCGTTCACACGCCCGACGCCACGCTGGTGTGCCGGCGCGATTGCGCGGACGCGGTCAAGGGGCTGCACGAGCAAGTTGTCGCGCGGTGGGGCAAGGAACTGACTTGACATCGTACGCGTGCGCCGATATTCTCACCAGCGCCATGAGCGATCTGGTGCAATCATCCCGAATGGACAAGACGACGCTGTCGGTGATGTCGTTCGCTGAGGCCGCGGAGGATGATCGCACGTTCTGGCGATCGAAGACGCCGGAAGAGCGCCTGGAAGCGCTCGAATTGTTGCGGCAAATCCACTATGGCTACGATCCGGCTACCACCCGACTTCAAAGAGTTCTTGAAGTTGTTGAACTCAGAGCATGAAAAGGGGACACTGATTATTCGGTTTAGTGCGTGGCCGGCCGGTGCCACGAAGCGTGAACTCAAGCCCGAACCCGTCAATATCAGTGATGTCCCCTTCTCATGCCCGAACAGCCTTTTGCCCCGGCACGTCAATACCTAATGTCTAAAGGCGCCGCCGGATGATGCCCGCTATTTGGGCTCGGTCAAAGTCGAGTATCTCTTCCATCCGCTGTTTGGTCAAGCGGTCCGCGCCCTTCAGTGCGATGCCAAAGGTCGGAAGGGTCAACTGCTCGTCGAGAACTCGCAAGATCGGCAGTGCTTGCCGTCGTGGATGACCAGTGGCCGGCACGAGCAGGAGAACTGGAGAACAGGGGAACAGGAGACCCGGAACCAGCGGCCGGTGGCCGGTCGAGAGAGCAGAGGGGATACGGGAGAGGGGGCTCGTTCTGGCCACTAGCCACTAGCCACTGGCCCTTGGCCACTGGCCCCTGCGCTCGCCCCCCGCCCCCCCGCGCCTCCGCGTGAATCCTCCCCCCGCTCTTTTCCACCGCGTAGAAAGCGCCCCTTAAGTCCGCAGCGAGAAACGTCCGTAAAGAACATATAGTGGAGCTAGTGGCGAGTGGCGAGTGGCTAGCGATTTCCGCGGCCGCCCGGCCGAGGTGCCCATTCGAACCTAATCCCTAATCCCCAATCCCTGCGGCCCGCAAGGGCCAGGGGACAGACGCCTTTTCAGGCCGGGGCACCGACCGAAGGTTGGTCGCGGCCGAAAACCAGCGCGTCCCCGTCATGGCCGTTGGCCAACGGCCGAGCGGAGATACCCTGCGCCGCAAAGACCTGTAGGCAGCGTGAACAGTCACTCTTGATTTTGCATTTTTCATTTTGCAATTTACATTTTGCAATTTGCAATTCGCGATGCGACTTCGGTCACCGACCGCATGGCCAGACGGTAGGGGGCGTGAAACGCACCACCAGACAAAACGTTCCGGTGCGTCGCGGCGCACCATGCAAAAATTCACAACCATCCAGGCGAAACCGCCCACCATGCCTTCCACACTCGCCACGCGCCAATGGCTCTCATTTTGTCCCATTTCCGCCACTTTTCCCTTACTACAAAAAACTTCCTCTCATTTCCTCTCATTTGCTCTCATTTGCTCCAAATTCCCTGCAAAATCAGGCCCCCCACTAGAACAAGAATTGGGCCGTTTATGCAGCAAACCGACAAATTTGTGTCGCAAACGGACGAATTCGGTCGGAATTTGTCACTGTTTCGACACCCGAATCACCGCCAGCCCGGTTCACCTTTTGAGTCAGGGGATGCGTCCGATTATTTGTCTTTCGTTGGTCGGGCGCTGGGTTGTACGGTCGATTCGAATCCTGGTTTCTCGGCAGTCCTTGCCTGCCAGACTGTCCTGCCGAAAGGGCGGCCGCGCTGCACTGCCGCTTACAACACTTCCACCTCCGCCTTCAACTGCGGCCGGTTCACTTTGTCCGGTTGCGAGCCACGCCCCAGGCCTATTCTACCTGCGCTGCTCGCGCAGCTCCCGCCGCACCTGTTCCATGTCGGCGTCGACCATCATGCGTATCAACTCGGTGAACGAAACCGTCGGCTCCCAGCCCAACACGCGTCGGGCTTTGCTCGCGTCGCCGCGGAGGGTGTTGATCTCGGCCGGGCGGAACAGCTTCTGATCACTCACCACGTGGTCGTGCCAGTCGAGCCCGACGTGCTGAAAGGCCAGCTCGACCAACTCCCGCACCGAGTGCTTCACGCCTGTGGCGACGACGTAATCGTCGGGCTGGTCTTGCTGAAGCATCAGCCAGGTGGCCTTGATGTAGTCGCCGGCGAATCCCCAGTCGCGCATGGCGTCGAGGTTGCCCAGCACGAGCTTCTCCTGCACGCCCAGCTTGATCCGCGCCACGGCGTCGGTCACCTTGCGGCTGATGAACTCCTTGCCGCGCAGCGGCGACTCGTGATTGAAGAGAATGCCCGAGCAGGCGAAAATATCGTAGCTCTCGCGGTAGTTCACCGTGATCCAATGGCCGTAGACTTTGGCCACGCCGTAGGGGCTGCGCGGCCAGAAGGGGGTCTCCTCGTTCTGCGGCTCTTCCCGCACCTTGCCGAACATCTCGCTGCTGCTGGCCTGGTAGAAGCGAATGGTGGGGTCTACGTGCCGAATCGCTTCCAGCATCCGGGTAACGCCCAATCCGGTGAACTCGCCGGTCAACAGCGGCTGCGACCAACTGGTGGGCACGAAGCTCTGAGCCGCGAAATTGTAAACCTCGTGCGGCCGCACCTCTTGAACCATCGTGACAATCGACAACTGGTCCAACAGGTCGGCCTGATGGAGCACAATGCGGTCGTGCAGGCGCTCGATCCGTTCAAAGTTCTCTGTGCTGGCGCGGCGCACCATGCCGTGAACTTCGTAGCCGTTTTCCAGCAGGAACTCGGCCAGATAGGAGCCGTCCTGTCCCGTCACTCCCGTAATTAGCGCGCGGCGAGTCATAGAAACCTCGACAATACGTGCGATGGAAAACTTATTGTGCCTCAGATAAGTATACAACGAGGCCGACCATCGGGAGGCCCGTTTTGCAGGAAAAACGTTGGTTCGCCGTTGCACTCCTTTGCCGAACGTCAATCGGCTGAGTTTAATTGCGAGTGGGGCCGTTTGCAAGGACCTACCCGCTTGCTTTCCGCGTTGGTACAATAAAAAGGTCGTCTGAAGCCTGTGGTCGATTTGCCCGCCCTCGCCCGCTCCTCTCCGCCTTCGCGCATGACGCCATCCGAACCGCGATCAGTGAAACTGCCTTGGCGATGGCGTTGGGCGCGGCGTCTGTTTGCCGCGATGGCGTCGTTGCAGTTGGCCGTGGTGTTGATCGCGGTGGATGCGGGCGTGGTGGCCTGGGCCACGTTCATCGAACGCTCGTGCGGGGCCGCCGCCGCCCATTTTGCCGTCTATGACAGCACGTGGTTTACCACGATCAATGCGTTGCTGGCTGTCAACGTGCTCTGCGCCGTGGTGGCCCGCTTTCCCTGGAATCGCCGGCAAACTGGCTTCGTCGTCACCCACGCCGGAATCCTCGTGCTGCTGGCCGGCTGCCTGGCGAGCCAGCGCTGCGGCGTCGAGGCCCAATTGCCGATTTTCGAGGGACACGCGGCCCATCGGGCGTACCAGGATTCGTACCATTTCGAACTGGAAATCTCGCCGCAAAGCACCGTTGCCACATCCGCTTCGAAGGCGCCGCCGACCGAAGTGATCTCGATTCCGTTTGTCTCCGGGCCGTTCGCTTGGAAGCAATATCAAGAGCTGGCGTGGTTTCCCTGGCATCTTGCCTATAGAAGCCGAGGAGTGCTCTATGATGAGGATGGCGTCACGCTGGAGGTTCTCGACTACCGGCCGGATCCGGAGCCGTCGGCGCGCGTGCGGCTGACGGTCAACGGCAACCAAAAGGAATTGGAGTTGGCCGCTTTGTTGGCCGATTCGTCCGACGAGCCCGCGGAAGGCCGGCACGTGGTCGAGGGCAAAGGCCACCGAGTGACGATCGCCTTGCCGCCGGACCGGCTCGATCTCGGTTTCCAGATCTACCTGCACAAGTTCCAGCGGAAACTGGACCCCGGCACCGGTACGGCCTCGCACTATTCGAGCCTCGTCGATTTCCTCGACCTGGAAAGTCCGCCGCAAAGGTTGCGGGAGAACGTGCTGATCACGCTCAATGCGCCGGTCGATTTTGCCGATCCGCAGACCGGATTGACGTATCGGTTGTTCCAATCCAGCTTTTCCGGGCCGTCAACGCCGGGCGACGCCGAGTTCGACCGGCTTGTGGGCAAGGACCGCAGCCGCGACGAGGTGTTCCTGTCGCGACTGAGCGTGAACTATGATCCGGGCCGCGGGCTGAAGTATCTTGGCAGCCTGATGATCGTGGCCGGCATCGTAACGGTGTATTACCTGAGGGCACGTTTCGCGAGGAAGAACGAAAGCCCCCCTCTCCCGGCCGACCTTCGGTCGCTGCCCGGAGAGGGAACCGTGGCGAAGCATCTTCTCCTCACAGCGTTCGTCTTCATTGGCCTTGCCGGCACGTGCCGGGCGGAGGATGGCGGGAAGCTGGACTGGAGCCTCTGGCAGCGGCTGCCCGTGTTCGGCGAGGGACGGGTCGTGCCGCTGGACACCTTTGCGCGAGAGACCGTGGAGGTGATCTGTGGCCGCGCCGATCCGACGCTCGCGCCGCCCGGCGGCCCGCCGCACAAGTTCACCGCCGCCGAACTCGTTTTCAGTTGGCTGGCCGAGCCCGCGGCGTGGCAGAAGACGCCATGCCTGCTGGCCGAAAACGCCGAACTGCGCGAAAGGCTGCTGAAACTGCCGCTCGACGACGAGAACGGTCACCGGCTGCGATATGCGTCGCCGGCCGAGGTAGAGCGGAACAGCGAGGAATTGGACCGCAGCTTGGAAGACCTCGACCGGCGAGAAAGGCAAGCGAAAGCCGAGGGCAAGGACTTCCGTTTGACCGGCGCCGACAAGGCCGTCAAGACTCTCGTCAACGCATACAGCAAGTTTGGGCTGTTGACGTTCGATCCCAAAATGGTTGAGGCAATGCCGCGGCGGTTCCACTCGCGGATCCGGCTGGCGGCTGGCGCGTGGCGGAAGTTGGCCGGTGATCTTCAAGGTGCACGGCGCATCAGCCGCGATGACGAAATCCGCCGGCTGATGATCCAAGCCAGCCAGTCGCTGCAACAGTTGCTGGCCCTGATGCATGGCAGCCCGTTCACGCTGGAAAAGGTCGAACCGCCGGTCGTGGCGTTCTGCAAGTCGGCCGACCAACTCGCCGCGCGACTGACCGGCGCCGATGACGCTCCGCTGGCCGCCTTGGCCGCGGACCTGCGCAACCAGGCCGAGGAAATGCACTTGGCGCTGTACGATAATGGCGAGACATTGTATCTCGTGCCGGCGATTGACGTCGGCGCCTTGGAAGGGAATCGCTCGCCCGGCGATGACGCAAAACCGTGGCTCAGCTTCCCAGCGATTGTCTGCGGTTCCGATGACTTGCTCAGCGCCTATCCGCAGCCCGAACTGCGGTCTGTACGCCGGGCATGGATGGAGGCGAAAGGCGCGTATCTTGATCGCAAGGCGGCCGATCGGGCGCCGACGTTTACCGCCGCGATGGCTCGCCTCGCCGAGTCGCTCCGTGCGCTGGGCCAGCGGATCGAACCGCTCCGCGAAAAGCTTCCCCTCCGGCATCGCGACCAGGAATTGATCGCCGCTACGGCCTATCCGCCGGCCGGCTCGACCGACGTCGAAGTTCTCTATAACCGGCTCGATCCGTTCTTCTGGTCGTGGTTGGTGAGCCTGGCGGCGACACTCAGCCTGCTGTTGGCCATCGGACCGTTGCAGAAGCTGCTCTTCTGGCTGGGCGTGGCGTTGCTCACCGCTGCCCAGGTTCTCACGGTGGCCGGTCTTGGACTGCGGGCCTACGTCAGCGGGCTGGTGCCGCTGACCGGAATGTTTGAAACCGTCGTGTTTGTGGCCCTGAGTGTGGCGCTTCTGGGCCTGTGGTTCGCCTTGCTGCCGCTTCTCGCGCTGGCGCGCCACGGGGTTCCCGCCCGCATGGAAGAGGTCTTGGGCCGGCGGTTTTTCGCTCTCTCCGGAGCGATCGTGAGCTTTGTGGCCATGGTGTTGGCCTATTATGCCCCGTCAACGGTGATGCACCGCAACATCGGCGCCGTTACGCCGATCCTCCGCGACAACTTCTGGCTGGCGGTGCACGTGGTGACGATCATGGCCAGCTACGCCGCGGCCGCAATGGCGCTCATTCTGGGCAACATCGCGCTGGGCTACTATCTCTTCGGGCGATACGCGCCGCCACGGGACGCAGCGTCGCCGGCGCGGGGCCGCCGCCCGCCTCCGGTTTGCGCCGTCCTGGCCCGTTTTACCTACACGGCGATTCAGATTACGGTTCTGTTGCTCACCGCGGGCACGATCCTCGGCGCACTGTGGGCCGACAAATCCTGGGGCCGCTTCTGGGGCTGGGATCCGAAAGAGGCGTGGGCCTTGATTTCCCTGTTGGTCTATCTGGTTATCCTCCACGCCCGATACGTCGGCTGGTCGGGCAACTTCGGTATGACCGTGGCGGCCGTGTTCGGCTTCACTGCCATTTTGTGCACATGGTATGGCGTAAACTTCCTGTGGGGCACCGGGATGCACTCCTACGGCACGGGCGCAGGCGGACAAATCGAGGTGATCGGCGCGGTGCTACTGAACTGGCTATTTCTAGCCGCCGCCGCGATACGTCACGCGATCGAAACAGCCGGAGCAGATGAGGGATGAAGGATGAGGGATGAAGGACGGAAGATGAAATTTCGCGTGGCCGGCACTGCGCGCGGCAGCGCTGCTCCATATGGGTATGCGAACTGCCCCGTCGTTGCTTATCCTTCATCCTTCTCCTCCTCGCTCTGCCCGCTTCCGCCCAAGAGTTGGCTTTGTTGCAGCGGATGCCGCCGGAGCTGCTGCGTTACACGGGCGGGGCGCGGCCCGACGCCGACGGCATGGTCGGCTACAATCAGCAGGGCGCGTTCCGCAGCCCCGAGTTCCAGCGCGGGGCGATGCACTACATGGTCCGGGCGATCGTTCGCAACGACCCGCGGTGCGTCGAGGAGGGCTGGCGGGCGATCGATGCCACGATGCGCGAGCAAACCGAGGAGGGGGGCTTCAGTCGCAAGGGCGCGCCGCACGGCGGCCCATCCGCCGCGGCCTTCTGGTTGGCCGATCTCAGCCAAGCCGTCTTGGTGCTGCGCGAGAGCCCGATGGGCCCGCAGTACAAGGATCGCATCGACGCGCTGACGCCGAAGATTCGCACGGCAGCTCGCTGGCTCGCCGAGCCCCGCTACCAGGACCGCTTGAAAACGGAAGACGCCGAAGCCCCCAATCGCCTGCTGTTCGATGCGCTGGCTTATGGTCTTTCGGGCGTGCTGGCTGGCGATGAGGAACTTCAAGAGACTGGCCGCCGCTTCGTCGATCTCGCCATGACGCAGTATCGTCCCTGCGACGGCGCGTTTTTGGAAAAAGGCGGTTGCGATTCCAGCTATCAGGCCGTGACCGCGCTGAATCTCCAGATTTGGGCGCTCCACTTCCCCGATCCGAAATTGGAAGCGGCCATCGACCGGGCCGTGCGTTGGGAAGTCGGCCGCGTCGAAGCCGACGGCCGGATCGACGTGACCGGCAATACCCGCACCGGCCACGGACAGGAGAAATGGCAGGGGCATGAAAAAGGCGTGAATCTCAGCGAGATCACGCTCTGCCTGCTTTATTATCACGCCCGCACCGGCGATCAGCTCTCCCTGGCCGCTGCGCGGCGGATCGTGGAACGGCGCAGGAAGTGAGGCTCGCAATAAGCAGGTTATGGCGGAACCGCTTTAACTCATCGCGAACATCTGGCGGAGATCTTTGTCCCAGTCGTCCCAGAGGAAATCGTCGGCCCGATCGTCGGCGATCAGCCGGAAGGCGTAGCGGACCTGTTCTTCGTAGAACTCGCAAAACGCGCCCGTGCGGTGCATGCCGCCGTTCATCTCGTGAGCCTCGGCCGGGCATGGCGAGCCGCAGAAATGGCGAATCGCGCACCGCCGGCAAGGATCGATGTCTTCGACTTTTCGGCCGGTGACGCGTCGGAACGGCTCGCTGCGGAGCACCGTGGGAATGTCGTCGCGGAAGAGGTTTCCGCCGCGGAAGTCATCCAGCCCGATGAACTCGCTGCACGGAAACAAATCGCCGTTGGGGGCCAGGGCGAAGAAGCACCGGCCTCCGCCGCAGGGCGAAATGTCGCACATCAAGCCGCCGCGCAGCCGGAGCGGCAATCGCCAGCAGAATATTGGCAAAATTGCCCACTACAAGCTTGCGGCCCGACTGCCGGTAAAGCTCGTGCGTGCGCTCCAGCGCCGGAGAAAACACCTGGCCGCGGAAACGTCGTCCGGCTTCGTGCTCCGCGATCGCGGCAAAGTGCAGCGGAGAATGTTCATCAGGCAGGTGGGCACTTCGCGACGGTGAAGAAACTCGACCATCTTCACGAGGTGCCGCAGGTTTTCGCTGGAGATCGTGCAAATCACGCTCCACGCGGGATAGCCTTTGAGCCGCTCCATCGCCGCAACGACTTCGTCGTAGACGCCTTGCCCTTGCCAATTCGCGCGGGTGCGATCGGCGACTGCGGCGGTGGCGGCGTCCAACGAAATGCCGATGCTCACCTCGTGCGCGCGGAGGAAATCAATCGCCGGCTGGTCCAAGAGCGTGGCGTTCGTCTGCACGCCGAACAAAAAATCGTCGCGGTACTTCTCGATCCCCGCAAACACGGCCTCGCGGTTCAACAGCGGCTCGGCCCCGTGAAAGATGATCTGCGGCCAAGAGCCTTTCGGAACGGTGGTACGGAAGTAACGCTTCAGAATCGCCAAGGCCTCGAGCAGCCGCGCGCGGCATGTGCCGCCCCTTGCGCCGCATTCGCTCGGGGATGTAGCAATAGGTGCAGTTGAGATTGCAGCGTTCGGTCGGATTGAAGTACACCGCCGACGGCTTCAGGCCGAACCGCAGCGTTTGCATCTCGGCGGCGAACTCGGCGGCCTGCTTGCCGTAGACCTTGGCCATCTCCCCCTCGATGGCCACCTCGGCAAGGCAGTCGCGCCGCACCAAGGCCCAAAAGGCCGTGTCGGGCTCGATCACGGCCACGTACTCGGGGTGGCCGATATCGATCGGCTGAAACGTCGGGCCGTTGCCCGTGCCGACATAGCGACCCCGCGACGGGGCCGCCACGTCGACCGCCCGCCGGGATTTCAATCGCCCCATTACTTGGCCTTCTTCTGCATCAGGATGTAGTGGGAGAGGCCGGTGCCCTTGGCCGGGCAAGTCTTGCGGTAAGCAATCACGGGTTTCTTCGGTTCGATCTTCATGGTTGACCCTTTCTTGGAGTAAGTGCAAACAAAAAGGATTCCGACAGACGCCGACCGCCCATCGGAATCCTTTACCATCAGATTCGCGATTCGCACGCGGTTCTCAGCAGGTCTTCTGGCTTGCGGGTCGTCGCCGGCTGACGGCCTTCCCGCCGCGATGGGTCGCGGCAGTGGCTGGCATCGGGCCAAGAGTAAGTCGGCTCTCCGTTTACAGATGCGGGACAGCCACGGACTTCCACCGTGTTCCGAGATGTTGAAAACCACGCCTAGTCTACCAAAGTGCCTGGCCCTGTCAAGGTAACCGTTCACGGGGACTGTCCCGATTCCTGCGGCGAAGTCCGCAAAAATGGGACTGTCCCCTTCGGCCGGTAAGGGGACAGGCACATTTTTCGGCCGCAAGAGGCCGAAAAAATGAGCCAGTCCCCGGGCCGTGAACGGTTACAGAGGCCCTGTCAAAAGGTCACGCCGCCTTCTCCGGCAGGTCGCGGACGGCCAGCGCGAGCATGATCCACGTCCAGCCGTGGAACAGCATCTCCAGGCCGATCAGCAATCCGAGCATCCAAATCGCGGCCTCGGGAAAGTGCCGATAAATCACCACGCCCAGCAAGAAGGTAACCATGCCGTTCAGCAGCGACCAACCCCAGTAGGGAAATCGAAGCACCAACGCGGCGATGACGCGGAACACGCCGGCGACAATGCAGAAGGTGGCCACAAACAGCGTCAACGCCATCGCCGACTGCAAAGGCTTCTCGGTAATCATGTAGCCAACCACCAGGTAGAGAATGCCGACCAGCAATTGGACCAACCAGCCGCTCCATTTGCCGGCCCAAAACGAGGCGACGATCGTGGCAATGCCGGCCACCATCAACACGATCCCCAGGACAACCGTCGCGGTAAAGGTTGCCAAAATGGTTAACGCGGGAAAGACCACTGCGGCCGTGCCGCAGACGGTCAGGAGGATGCCGAACGCCAACAGCCAAATCCAATGCCTCTTCAGATGTTGGAACTCCCGCTGGAGTTGGCCGACGCACAGCACGTCGCACCCACCTTCCGCGGCTTGACCGACGCCCTTGTCTGCTTCAGCGTTCATGATCGCTGTCCTTTCGGGGGAGAGGAAAGAAACGGGTCGCGCAGGCTACCCTACCGGAGTATTATAGATCACAGGTCCAGATCATCAAGCAGATGAGGGATTGGGGATTAGGGATTCGAGGCGAAGGATGAGGGATGAACGATGAAATTCTGTTTGGCCGCGACGCCGAAGGCGAACGCTTGTTGCAGCGCCCAATCGCCCAATCCCTAATCCCTCACTTGCCGTCTACTCCTCTTGCGTCCGCAGCCGGGCCAGCACGCTGTAGTCTTCCAGTGTCGAGGTGTCGCCCTTCGTCTCGCGGCCGGCGGCAACATCCCGCAGCAACCGCCGCATGATCTTGCCGCTGCGGGTCTTCGGCAGCGCGGCCGTGAAATGAATCTCGTCGGGCACGGCCAACGCGCCGATCTCGTTGCGCACGTGATCCTTCAACGCCCTCCGCAACTCGTCGGAAGCATCGAACCCGCCGGCCAGCGTGACAAACACGGAAACGGCCTCCCCCTTGATGTCGTGCGGCCGGCCAACCGCCGCCGCCTCGGCCACCGCCTCGTGGCTCACCAGCGCGCTCTCGATCTCGATCGTGCTCAGACGGTGGCCCGACACGTTCAGCACGTCGTCGATCCGGCCCATGATCCAGTAATAGCCGTCCTTGTCGCAGCGAGCATTGTCGCCGCAAAGATACCGGTGGGGCACCTGGCTCCAGTACTGAGTTTTGTAGCGTTCGTCATCGCCCCAGATGCCGCGGAGCATGCCAGGCCAGGGCTTGGCGAGCGTCAGCCATCCGCCGGCGCCGGCGGGAACCGGCCGGCGGTCTTCCCCGACGATCTCCGGCACGACGCCCGGTAGCGGCTTGGCGCAACTGCCGGGCTTGTTGGCAGTGGCCCCGGGCAGCGGGCTGATCATGATTCCGCCCGTCTCCGTCTGCCACCAGGTATCGACGATCGGGCAGCGCCGGCCGCCCACCTTGCGATGGTACCACATCCAGGCTTCAGGGTTGATGCCCTCACCCACCGTGCCCAACAGCCGCAGGCTGCCGAGGTCGTACTTGTCGATCCACTGGTCGCCCCACTTGATGAAGGTGCGGATGGCCGTCGGCGCGGTGTAGAGGATGTTCACCTTGTATTTCTCGATCATTTCCCACCAGCGGCCTTGGTGCGGCGCGTCGGCGCCCCTTCGTAGATGAAGACGGTTGCCCCGGCGCTCGAGCGGCCCATACACCACGTAGGTGTGTCCGGTGATCCAACCGATGTCGGCCGTGCACCAGTAGACGTCCGTATCGCGGATGTCGAACACCCACTCCACCGTTTTCTTGGCGTAAAGGTTGTAGCCGGCGGTCGTGTGCTTGATGCCTTTCGGCTTGCCGGTCGATCCGCTGGTGTAAAGGATGAACAGCGGCGTTTCGCTGTCCAGCGGCTCGGCGGGACAATCGGCCGAGGCGTCGGCCATCAAGTCGTGCCACCAGAAATCACGTCCCTCGCGCATCGACACGGCCGCTCCGGTGCCGCTGTAGACGACGCACTTCTTGACAGAAGGCGACTTGGCCAGCGCGGCGTCGACGTTGGCCTTCAACGGAAGCTCCTTGCCGCGCCGCCAGCCCCCGTCGGCTGTGATGATCAGCCTGGCCGCCGAGTCGTTGTTGCGGTCGGCGATGGCTTCCGCCGCAAACCCGGCGAACACGACCGAATGGACGGCCCCGATCCGCGCACACGCCAGCATGGCGATGGCCAACTCGGGCACCATCGGCATGTACATGACCACCACGTCGCCCCGCTTGATGCCGAGGCCCGTCAAGACGTTGGCAAACTTGCACACCTCGCGGTGCAGCATCTCATAGGTGTAGACGCGGACGTCGCCCGGCTCGCCCTCCCAGATCAGCGCGGCCTTGTTCCGCCGCGGCGTGGCCAGATGGGCGTCGAGACAGTTGTAGGAAACGTTGGTTTGCCCGCCGACGAACCATTTGGCGAACGGCTCGTCCCATTCCAGAACCTTACTGTACGGCTTGAACCAATGAATCTCGCCGGCCAACTTGTCCCAAAAGCCTTCCAGGTCGTCGTCCGCCTCCTTGCAGAGCTTCTCGTACTCCTCCATGGAACCGATGCGGGCCTTGGCGGCAAACGCCTCGGGCGGCGGAAACAGCCGCTCTTCCCGCATCACGTTGACAATCTGATTGGATTCAGCCACTGACACCGCTACCGACCTCCAAACGAGCAAGGGAAACGCCGCGATGAAGTGCAACGGACGATCACGCCGCCCTGGCCGAATCGCCGCCGGCCGGGCACGGCATTCTAGCGGCGGGCGGTGTGAAGTCAATTAAGAAGTTAGCCGGCGGCAAGCCCACCGGCTAAACAGCGTTCCCATTTTGACCGCGAGAAATCACTACGCCCGCTATCGGACTTCCGAGGCGACGGCCACCGTCGTTTCTTGCGGGCCCTTGGGACTCTGAAAATCGGCCGGGCTGGGCACTTTGAAAAATAGCGCAAGCACCACCGCGCCGGCCAGCGTAATTCCCAGCGGCACCGCCCAAATCTTCGACCATTGGAACTTGCCGCCGACGGAGTTCTTCTGCATGACCCAGCCGGCCAGTTGCGTGCCGACGAAAAGGCCGATGCCGTTGGTGGCGATAAAAATGAGCGATTGGGCCGAGGCGCCGATCTCCGCCGGAGCCATGCGCCCAACGAATTTCTGCCCGCCGATCATGAAGAACACATAAGCCAACCCGTGAAACGCCTGGATCAGCACGATCCAAATGGTCTGCTTCGTAGAAACGTAGGTGACGTAGAGCACAGTCCAGCAGAGGGCGCCGATGGCCAGCGTCCATTGGAAACCCGTGTTATCGATCAGCAGCCCGAGGAGAAAAAGTGTTGCGGCCGCCTGAACGGCTTGGGCGATTCCCATGACGGCCGAAAGGTTCTTGCCCTGCACGCCTCGATCTTGCAGGAATTGGGCCGTGCCCAGGAAATAGAACTGTACCATGCCGGAAACAAACAACTGGACGAGGATAAAGGTCAGATAGCTCGAATTCTTCAGCATGCCCACGGCGTCAATGATCGGATTGCCCGCCGAGCCCGGCTTCAACGGCTCCTGGACGAGGCAAGTCACCGCCATCAAGACCGACAGAATGCCCGCCAGGTAGAGACAATCGGGCCCGTCGCCACCGGCCTTGCGCATTTGCCGAATGCCCGTCAACAGGTAGCAGGTCAAGGCCCAAGCCACCGGCGCCCAGAAGAAAACCCAATCGGCCTTCTCGGGATATTGGCGGAAGAGAATGTTGTTGACCAGGGGCAGCGTGGCCGTGTAGAAGATCGAGTACGCCAACATGACCCAGAACATGCCCCAGAATTTTGTTTGCTTCGCCGCCACGAACAGCAGCACGGCGCCGATGGCATGCGAAACGAAGATGATCCACTCGGCGTTCCAAAGGCTGTCGGCCAGATAGCCGGAGAGCAGCGGCGCGAAGATGCACGCCAAAGGCAGCGTGGCGTAGATCCAGCCCGTCTGCTTGCCGCTCATCTTCAGCGGCCCAAGCAGCCTGACCGCCAGCACGGGCATCCACGCGCCCCACACCGCATACTCCAACCCCATCAGCACACTCAAACGGATGTACAGCGGCCAGTTCACGATACGCTCCTTGTCGGGCGGTTTAAGAACGCGGAAACGATCGGCGACACCTCGGGCAACGCACGGTGATTTTGGTGATTGTAGCCGCCGGGGGGTAGACAACACAATCCGGCGGGAATGCGCATAATTTCGAAGGAACCCACGCGCCGTTGGAGCTTTTTGTTCGAAAAACTCCTATTGATTTTGGCAGTATCCATTACAAATTTCGACCACCTTTGGGCGATGCGGGTCGTCCGAAACCATTACGGTGTTGTGGTTTACGCTGGAAGGCAAACATGTCCGGTGGAGACCCAGGTGTCGAAAACGTTCGGTTGTTTTTCGACACGGCAAACTGGGTGGCTTGGGCACTTTGTTTGGATTAGGGATTGGGGGCGAGGAATGAAGGATGAACTCGGCGAAACTGAACACTGAACACTTTCCTCTGTCCACCTACATCGTCCTTTATCGCCCCAGACTTAGCAGCAGGCGTTTCGGGCCGTCCCGTTTTTCATTCCTGTTCAGTGGGGAGATTACAGCTACCCCCTGCGGGCCCGATTCCACGATAGGCAATTTTTGAAAGTGGTTGAGGACGGCCAGATTGTGGGCTCCGTGAGAGCCTTCCAGGATGGAGCGACGTGCTACGTTGAACGTTTGATCGTCCATCCCGACTGCCGACGCCGAGGCATCGGCACGGCCCTGCTCAACCGGATCGAAACGCTATTCCCAACGGCCGGCCGTTTCGAGCTATTCACCGGCCACAAGAGCGAGAGCAACATTCGGCTGTACGAGCGGCTAGGCGATCGAGAGTTTCGCCAGGAACGAGTCAACGAGAAGGTCAGCCTCATGTTCATGGAGATGACGGTTCATGGTCTTGGTCCCTCACCTTCCCCACTGGCACAGCGGGGGCCATCGCTTAATCGTCAAGCTAATAGCCCTGGATAGTCCACCCATAGGCAGTTTCAGCGATTCTAGTAAGGGTAGGCATCGAAACAGGGACGCAGCTAGTATTGGCACAATGAGTGATGGGCGATAGATTTCGGCCATGCCGAGACGAGCGAGAGTAGCGCCTGGCGGGATCGTATTTCACGTTCTGAACCGGAGCGGCCTGGCAGGAAGAGCAAGCCAAGCGATTCGGTTTGCTGAACACGCTGTGGCGAAGGGCGCCCGAAGACGAGGGCCCAAAACTGGCTGCGGCCCCGTTTCGATTCCCGAGTGGCAAACGACACCCGACCCAACTCCGCGGAAGGGGCATCAGGGCGGCCTATGAAACCAGATGCCTGGCGGAGGAATCAGCTTATCCATTGATATCTTACGCACCTTTTTGTTAGCATGGGGAAATTGGCGCTCGGAGCGTATCCGAGCGGCGTCCCAATGGGAAATTCAGGGTGGATGTGGCCAACCACGGCCATCAGCGGCACGAGCCCGATCCGGCGGCGGTCTTTTCGGAAGCCGACAGCGGGCTTGGTATCATAAGAGGGCCGCAGTTGTGGAGGTACACAGGCGGGAGTAGAGACCAACATTCTCTGTTCCCGCGGCCAACACCCTTCCCGACATTGGTCGTTTCGGAGACTCGTCATGGCCAGTCGTCCCAGTGCGTCCGAACAGGCAAAGGAATCAGCCCTTCTTCATCTGCTGGCCGCCCGGATACCGGCCGCTGTGTGGTCTACGGACGCCGATCTGCGGATGACTTCGGTATTTGGCGCCGCGTTGGCCGGCATCGGCGTTCCGCCGGGTGACTTGGTCGGCAAAACGCTATTCGAGATTGCTCAAACCGACGACGAGGACTTTCCCGGCGTCGCGGCCCATCGCCGTGCCTTGCGGGGCGAGTCGGTTGACTATGACCGTCACTGGATGGAACATACTTATCGGTGCCACGTCGAACGGCTCACCGATCAATCGGGCGCCGTCATCGGCTGTATCGGGTTTGCCCAAGATGTCACGGAACAATTGCGGGCCGAGTCGGCATTGCGAGAAAGCGAGGAGCGGTATCGCCATTTGGCAGAATCCAGTCCGCACTCGGTCTGGCGCTCCAATGCCAAGGGAGAGCGGATGGAGAGCAACCGTCGTTGGTATGAGTATACCGGGCAGACTCCCGATGAAGCCAACGGCTTCGGCTGGCTGAAGGCGCTGCACCCTGACGATGTGAATCAGGTTATTGGGCGAATACGAGAGGCTTTGGGCGGCGAACAACTTTACCGGGCCGAATACCGGCTACGGCGGGCGTCGGACGGCTGCTACCGTTGGCATCTGGCGCAGGCGCTGCCGATAAGGGATAAGGATGGGCGGATCACCGACTGGTTTGGCAACACGGCCGACATCGATGACGAGAAGCAGAAGGAAAAGGCACTGAGAACGGCCCACGACGAACTGGAACAGCGGGTGGCGGCTCGCACCGCCGAACTGACCGAGGCCAACGAAGAGTTGAAGCGGGCAAAGGAAGAGCTGGCTATTTTTCGCCGATTCGCCGAAGCCTCGACGCAGGGGTTTGGCATGAGCAACCTCGACGGCCATGTCGCTTACGTCAATCCGGCCATGTGTCGGCTGGTGGACGAGGCGAAGCCGGAAGATATGATCGGCAAAGGCTTCTCGGAGTATTGTCCGGAAGGATGGGCGGAGCGGCGGGACAGTGAAGTGTTGCCCGCCTTGGAACAGAAGGGATACTGGGAAGCCGAACAGGACGTGCTTTCCAGCACGGGCAAACGAATCCCGACCTTGCACCATGTTTTCCTGGTACGGGACGACAGCGGAAGACCCATTCGCCGGGGCTTCGTGGTGACCGATATCACCGAGCGCAAGCAGGCCGAGGCGGCTCTTCGGCAGGACTATGAAGAGATTCGGGCCATCTACGACCAGGTGAGAGACGGCATCCTCATCGCAGACTCCGAGACGTGGAATCCCATTCGGACAAATGCGGCTTACTGCCGTATGCTGGGTTATTCCGAGGAGGAAATGAAGACCATAACACCTGAACGGGTTCATCCGCGTGAAGTGCTGCCCAAAGTTCGGGAACACTGCAAATCGGCCAAGCAGGGAATCGTTGCGCGGCTCGATAATCTGCCGTTTCTTCGACGCGACGGCCGCGTGATCTATGCCGACGTTGTTTCCAGCCCGATTCACTACAACGAGCATCCCTGTTGGATTAGTTTCTTCCATGACGTGACAGAACGAAAGAAGGCACACAAAGTCCTTCAGAAGGAGCATCGCACGCTGAAACGCATGTTGCGTGCCAGCGACCACGAGCGGCAACTGATCGCCTACGACATCCACGACGGTCTGGCTCAGCAGTTGGCCGGGGCCATCATGCAGTTCCAGACTTACGGACATTTGAAGGATACCGAACCTGGATTGGCAGCCAAGGCGTTTGACGCCGGGATGACCATGCTCCAGCAGGGCCACTCCGAGGCCAGAAGGCTCGTCAGCGGCGTCCGTCCACCCATTCTCGACGAGTCCGGGGTGATGGCCGCCATTGCCCATCTCGTCAATGATCGAGGGCTGCAGGGGAAACCCCCTGTGATATTTCACAGCGCGGTGATGTTCAACCGGTTGACGCCCATTCTGGAGAACATCATCTATCGCATCGTTCAGGAGGGCCTGACCAACGCCGTCACACATAGCCAAAGTGAGATGGTGCGAGTCACCTTGCGGCAACGCGACAAGAAGGTGCGTATCGAGATTCGCGATTGGGGCGTCGGCTTCGATCCCAAGACGATCCCCGCAAACTGCTTTGGGCTGGCCGGTATTCGGGAACGGACACGAATATTGGGCGGCAGGTGCCGGATTGAAAGCAAGCCCGGCGAGGGCGCCGCCATTCTGGTCGAACTGCCCCTGGCAGAGACGAAAGCGGAGGAGGAGTAGGACGGTTCCAAAGCGACTATCGCATTACAAGCGGTATACGGGCGTTGACAGCCAGAAACCGTCCCTATGGCGAAGAGGCCTGGCAGGAAGAGCAAGACAATCATGGTGGTTGAAGTCGCCGGGGCAGGCATCAACTGGCTGGATCCGCGCGACCTCGACGTCAGTAATATGACCTTCCACATCGTGCACCCCGGAAACAAGCGCGCGAGCGAAGTTACCAACATATCCAGCGGCCATCCGACAGTGGCCAACGTCTTGTTCTGCGACGGATGCGTGCGCACCTTGCCCGACGACATAGACCCAAAACTCCTCGAAATGCTGACAACCATTGACGGCGGCGAAAAGGTCAACCTGGATGATCTGTCTCGTTAGCCGCAAGAATGATACGACGCTGATCGTTTCCCTGGCAAAAGCGCGAACGTCCCACCAGGTCTTTTCCCCAGCCCAGGCGTTTACGCCTGTGGGAAGGAGCCGCAATCGAAATTTCGTTTTCCGTGTGCGCAAGGAAATCGGCGCGTTGGCCGTTCCCGACGAGATTCATTTCACGGCCGCGCTGCCGAAGACCCGCAGCGGCAAGATCATGCGGCGGTTGCTGCGGGATGTTGCCGCCGGCCGCGAGACGAAGGGCGACACCTCGACACTGGAAGAGTACAGCGTGCTGGCCCGGCTGCGGACGCAAGAGGAGTAGACGGCCGCGAGGGGCTAGTTGACCATCAGACCGCCTTCGCTCATGATGGAAATCGGGTCCTCGAAAAGTTCGACAAGGCGGGGGCGGTTAGCGGTGCCGACCTCTCCTATCGTTACCCCTGGGGTCCGGCGGCGGATCAATTCGCAGTACCATCATGGCAATAATAAACTCAGGGTGTGTCATCGTTGTGGTCTTGCTCGCGTTCGCCTTGCTTCCGATTTTCTTTTCGTTCGGGGCGGGAAGAACAAAGCCCAGCATCGTTGGGGTTCCCCTCGCCCTGACCTTTGTGGTGCTCTTCGCGTTCGCCTCGATTCTATCTTTCATGTCGTTCGCGGCGGCCGGAGAGAGCGGTTTGGACTCCGTTGCAGTATTCAACTTCGTGGTCATTGGTCCGTTATGGGGCGCAATCGCGGCCCTTTCGCTCTCCCCGCGTCCGAAAAGGGCGATTGTCGTTGGAGTGTTTGCGTGGCTTCTTTCGGCAGGATGCGTGAGTTTTCTGGGTGCCGGCCTTTATGCGGCCAGAACTGCACCCCGTCGCTCTAGTTGCGCCAATAATCTCAAGCAAATCGGGCTGGCCATGCAGCAATACGAAGCCAAGTATGGCTGCTTTCCACCGGCCTACATCCCCGACGAGAACGGCAAGCCGAAGCACAGTTGGCGAGTGTTGATACTGCCGTTCCTAGGCTACAAAGAAATGTACGACGCGTACCATTTCGACGAGCCGTGGAACGGTCCGCACAATATGGTGATGGCGGAATGTTGGCTCAACGACTATCTCTGCCCCAGTGACCCTACGCCCCGCACGCCCGACCCCGACCACATGGGGAAAACCAACTACGTCATGCTCGTTGGTCCGCACGCCATTTCCGATGGTCCCACCGCCCGTCGTAAGGCCGACATCACCAACGGCCTGGGCAACACCATCATGGTGATCGAAGTTGTCGGCGCCGACATCAACTGGCTGGAGCCGCGGGACCTCGATGTCAGCAAAATGACCTTCCACATCGTACACCCTGGAAAGGAGTCCACGACCAACGTTACCGACATCTCTAGCGGTCATCCGAGCTCTGCCAACGTACTGATGTGCGACGGAACGGTGCGAAGTTTGCCCGACACCATCGATCCCGGAGTTCTCAAAGCGATGACGACCATCGACGGCGGCCAGACCGTCAATATGGACGCCTTGAATCGTTAGCCCGTCGCCGGCGGGAGACGCAGAGTGGGCCGAGCGAAGCGAGTCCGACCACGGGTCTGCTCTCCGTCAATTCGGGCGGGGCTCGTTGTGCTCGACCCGCCCGACTGCGTGGCGAAGGGCGTCCGAACGCGATTAGGCCCAAGACCTAGCTGCGGCCCCGTTTCGATTTCCGAAAAGATGGAGTACTGTTCGCCGCGAACATGGCTCCCTTTCTAACCGCGACCGACAGCCGAGCTGTGGACCTGATCCGAGGGGAGTTCGAGGAGCGAACTTGGCAGGCGTCTTATCGCGCGATGGTAGAGGGCCAAGCCGCTGCGTGCGATCAAAATCCCTATCAGTAGGCCTGCCGAAGCAACAAGCGTCGCAACATGGCTATTTCCGGCGACGGAGCAATACTAGAGCACCCACTGCTATCCCAAGCAGAGTCAGGCGCCTGGCTCCGGAACAGCGGTTATTTGGACCGAGCCGTAGGCGGCGACATCCGTGATCCAGACATCCGGTCCGGTGGTCTCAAAGCCATAGTCAACATGGCGGGTCGGATCGGCAAGGGTTGCGAGGCTGATGCTGAATACCCCATTCACCAGGGGTGCAGTTACCGTGTTGAACGATGAATAGTCTGGCGCATAATCCCTGATGTACGCCACGGTAGTCCAACCATTTCCATTGGGGTCGCTATTAGACTGTAAGGTATTTGCCAGCACGTCGCCTGTAAATGTGAGGGTTTGACCTGAGTACACCCCGGTGGTTTCGACGTACATATCGGCGTCCATGATTTTATTCCCCGTCGCCCCCGGCTCCCCCGTCGGGCTGTACCAATAAGGGTCCGCATCGTTAATTGAGTTCGGCCGAAGCGTCAGAGTGGGGCCAGACCACGTGGCCACGAGATCGGCTGTACCCCATGGGGTGCCGAACTGATAAGCGCCGCCTTGAGAGGGCAGGTTGTAGACATTCATGTAGCCTATCCAGTTGGCGGCTGGATCAACTCCAACAATGACGTCAGCGGTCACATCGCTCGCGGTACCAACCAACGCCCAGACGGCCCCGATTGTCCACGCGAGAGCGCATCGGTTCACTTTCATAAACTAGCCTCCATTAAGAGCGTGGCTGATAAGAATCTTGATCGTCCACAACGCCTCTCATCTTATACTTGGCTTGGACGTTCTATGCGGTTTGCCGCTACGTCTCGTGCCGCACAGCCAGCAGCCGCGACTGCCAGAAGCGGGCTGATTCTACCATAAGTTCGGGAACACTGTCAAACATTTTGTGCGCATCTTTCCTTAAATGGATATGCATCTGGAGCGGGGGACGATAACCGGAGTCGCAACGGGGACGCAGCTAGTATTGACGCAATGGGTGACTGCGCGATAGATTTCGGCCATGCCAAGACGAGCGAGAGTAGCGCCTGGCGGGATCCTATTTCATGTTCTGAACCGGACGATGGCCGGTCGGCCGTTGTTTTCCATAATTGGCCTCGATGTTCGTTCACGCGGAGACGCGGAGGCCGATCCACTCGCCCTCACCCTAACCCTCTCCCGGCGGGAGAGGGGACCAGTTTCGCATGGCGCTGACCATGGTCGAGCGCAACAGTTGCATCCCTTGCGGGTCCTCGCTTTGGAGCAGCGGCCCTTCTTTTCTATCACGAAATGCCGAAAGCACGAAGAAGATTCAAGAGAGGTGAGTTGCGCTCGCCTCCCCGCTCTCTCCTCTCTCGCTCTCCTCTCTGTATGTGCGTTCCCTATTTTTCGTGCTTTCGTCCTTTCGGTACTTCGTGATTCCACTCCCAGTTTCTCCGTTCGGGACCGGGTGGCCCTGGGCGGTTGCCGCGCTGGGTCATGTGATGCGGCAAACCAGCAATCAGCACCCGTGCCAATAATGCTTATCGCGGACGCTCACATCTTGGGGAGCAGGCTGCCGCCGCGAGATCGTGACATAAAGAAAGCAAGCCCGGCCGCTTTGGCCGGGATTGCCGCGTCATCAGATTGTCAGGTTGCCACGGGACTATGGCAGCAAGGGGATGTAGCCGTTGGAAACGATCACCTCGTCCATGTAGTACGTGGCGTTGCCGTTGCTGCCGCCACCCAGGGCGACGTCGCCAAAGTCGATCGAGTTCCAGGCCGTGCTGGCGCTGAAGTTGCCGGTCATGGCCGTGCTGTTCAGCGCGCCATCAACCCAGAACTCGAAGTAGGTCGTGGCGGCCGGCGACGTGATATGCGCCTCGATGCAATGCCACGTATTTTCCGAAAGTTGCGATGGCCAGTCGAGTGCGCTCTCAATTTCCTATTTGCTCCATGTAAGGCAGCTCATCCTGAATCGAGAGCTGTGCGCGGTTGCTGCCGCAGTTGACGTGCAAGAGCCTTCTCGCGCAACCGGTATTGGCAGTTCCGAACCCCGTGGGGAGGAACAGATAGAAGCGCACGTAGATATTGCCGGAGATCGTGGGACTGAAGTTCTTCGTCAAGTAGTGCTGCTGGATTGTCCCACGATGTCGTAGCCGGTAATCTCCACGCTGTGCGTGCCGGCCGCGGCCTCGTTGGTGCTCGTGTTCAGCGTATGACTGCTGTTGATGCCGTTGACGGTGCTCCACGCCCCGCCATACACGGTCCAGTTCTCGAAGTTATCGCTGAAATAGGTTACCGGCGATTGGATCGTGGTTCCAATATAGGAGTTGGCAACCACGAGTTCATCGAGATAGAACGTGGCGGTGGTACTTGAGCCGCCGCCGAGGGTCACATCGCCGAAATCGATCGATGTGAACACGGTGCTGCCGCTGAAACTGCCGCTGAGAGTTCCGGCGCTAACGCCGTCGATCCAGAATTGCATCGGCGTGCTTGACGACGGGGGATCGATGTGCATTTCGACACAATGCCACGCGTTCTCGGAGATCGCCGAGGTGGATTCGACTCCGCCCCAGGCGCCGATCTCTTCCATTTTGAAATAGCCGCCGACGACCGACACCTGGCCGCGGTTGCCCCCGCACCAGATCCGTAAGAGCCGCCGGAAGCAGTTTGAGTTCGCGCTCTCATACCCGGTGGGCAGGAAGACGAAGAACCGCGCGTTGATGCCGCCGGAGATCGTCGGGCTGAAGTTCTCGGTCAAGTAGGCGCCGTAGTTTCCGTTTACCGCCGTGTTCGACGCCGAAGAGCTGGATGCTCTTGTCGCCCGCCTCGGCGTAGTTGGCGCTGGTGTCCAGCGAATGACTGCTGTTGATACCGTTGACGGATGCTCCACGCCCCGCCATACACGGCCCAGCCCTCGAAGTTGTCCTGGAAGTAGATCGTGCTGCCGCTGCTGACCACTGTGCAGCCGGAGGAATTCGCGGCGCTGCCGACCAGGCCCGCGTTATCCGTGGCCTTCACGCTGAAATAGTAGGTGGTTCCCACATTCAGGCTCAAGCCGGTCTTGGTGACCGACAGCACGTTGCCCACCGAGGTCCAGCCGACCACGTTGGTGCCGCCGGCCGTGGTGCCAATGGCATACTGGTAACCGCTGATGCCGCTAATGGAGTCCGTGCTGGCGCTCCAGTTGGCCGACAACTGCGTGGTCGAGGTCGTGGTCGAGGTTTCCACGCCGGTGGTGGTTCCGTCGTAGACGGCTGGCGGCGCGGTGGGCGGAGTGGTGTCTACCGTCTGCCCGGGGGAGTTCGTCGCGCTGCCGACCAGGCCCGCGTTATCCGTGGCTTTCACGCTGAAATAATATTTCTGCCCGTTGGTCAGGCTCAGGCCGGTCTTGGTGACCGACAGCACATTGCCCACCGCGGTCCAGCCGACCACGTTGGTGCCGCCGGCCGTGGTGCCGATGGCATACTGGTAGCCGCTGATGCCGCTAATGGAGTCCGTGCTGGCGCTTCAATTCGCCGACAACTGCGTGGTCGAGGTCGTGTAGGGGGTTTCCACGCCGGTGGTGGTTCCGTCGTAGACGGCCGGCGGCGCGGTGGGCGGAGTGGTGTCTACCGTACAGCCGGGGGAATTCGTGGCGGGGCCTACCGTTCCCACGCCGTTGACGGCTTTCACGCTGAAGTAGTATTTCTGCCCGTTGGTCAGGCTCAAGCTGGTCTTGGTCACCGTCAGCACGTTGCCCAGAGATGTCCAAGCGACGACATTGGTGGCGCCGGCGGTGGTGCCGATGGCATACTGGTAGCCGGTAATGCCGCTCTGCGGATCACTGGCCGCGGACCAGTTGGCCGATAACTGCGTGGTCGAGGTGGTGTAGGGGGTTTCCACGCCGGTGGTGGTTCCGTCGTAGACGGCCGGAGGTGCCGTGGGCGTGTCGCCACCTGTCCCGTTTTGCGGGGTAATACCAGGCGAATTCGTGGCACTGCCTACCACACCGTGGCCGTTAACGGCCTTGACGCTGAAATAGTAGGTCTGCCCCCAGGTCAAGCTCAATCCGGTCTTGGTGACCGTCAGCACGTTGCCCAGCGAGGTCCAACCTAGAACGTTGGTGGCGCCGGCCGAGGTGCCGATAGCGTATTGGTAGCCGCTGATGCCGCTGCCGCCGGGAGCCGTGCTGGCGTTCCAGTTGGCCGACAAGGTCGTGTTCGAGTAGGTCACCGGGATTTCGGTTGACAACAACCCGATGTTCGGGTCGTATTCTGAGCCCTGGTTCCACAGGACGCCCATTACGGATGACGACGTTCCATCCCGAACGGCCGGCGGGGCCGTCGGCGGCGTGGTGTCGGTGACGATCGTTACGCCGGGCGAAGTGGCCGCAGGGCCCACGACCGCGTTGTAGGAAGAAGTCTTGGTGTAGGCCTTGACGCTGAAATAGTAGGTCTTCCCCAAGGTGAGGCTCAAGCCCGTTTGCGTGGCGGATTGCACGGGCCCCTCATAGGTAGGATAGTATACGTAGTAATTGACGATGTCGGTGCCGCCAGGCGTGGTGCCAATGGCGTATGTATACTCGGCGACGCCGCTGCCCGTGTTGGCGGTGGCGGCGGTCCACGTGGCCGAGAGTTGGGTGGTCGAACCGGTGGCGGACGTCTCGCTCGTGCCGAGGCCGTCCCATACTGCCCCGGGCGCGGTGGGCGCGGTGGCGGTGGAGGCGGCAACTACCTGACCGTCGGAAGTGGTGACCGGGCCGGTACTCCCGACGCCGTTGATGGCCCTTACGGAGGTATAGTATCTTAGCCCTGTCGTTAATGTGGGGCTAATGTCCTCGACAGCAACAAGCCTGGCAACAGCGGGGAGAGTCGTCCAAGCGACGGTATTGCTAGCGCCCGGCGAAGTGCCGATGCAGAACTGATAGCCGCTGATGCCGCTGACGGTATCCGTGGCGGTATCGAAGTTGGCGAACAGGGAGGTCGGGTCTAGGGTCAAGTCGATATCGGGCGTATCTGGTCATTCCCGCCATCGCGAACGACGGGCACGGCGCCGGGGCCCGTGTTCTCCGTTAGTCCGTAGGTTTGCCCGGGGGAAGTCGTCGCCGCGCCGGTATATCCCACGCCGTTGATGGCCCTCACGCTGAAATAATATTTCTGGCCCGAGCTCAGGCTCAACCCGGTCTTCGTTATTGCCAACTGGTTTTGGATCGTGGTCCAATTCACCACGTTCGTTCCGCCCGCAGTGGTGCCGATGCAATACTGGTAGGCTTTGATTCCGCTCTCGGCGTCCCACGCCGGGTCCCAATTGGCCGACAACTGCGTCGAACGACATGGCCATCGTCTGCTCCTGGGTGCCGAAGCCATAGCCGGCGCCGTCGCGAACGGCCGGCGGCGCGTTCGGGGGAGTGACGTCGTTGTAACCGCTCGGCAACAACGGAAACGCCGCGTTGGTATAATCCAACATGATCTGGTCGAAGTAGCTTTGGGTCGTTTCATTGGATTGGTTGCCATGTGCATCGACGCGACCGAACCACGTTACGGGATTCTGATCGGCGTACACGGACTGGCAGAAGGCCAGGTTTGCGAGTTGGGAGTAACCGTTCGCGGGGTCGAAGACCGCCAGCAAAACCACTCCGGCCGCGCCATCGTACTTCATGTTGACCCAGTAGGTATGTCCGGGGACGATATAGGCAAATGTCCCGGTGCCCGTGGAGGTAGTGGTGATGCTGCTGTGTTGACGGAGCAGTGGGCCCGGGATCACCGGGTACACGTCCGGTGGCAAAGGAACCGGCGGGCCGCCCAAGGTCTGTAGACACGAAAAGCTGCCGCCGCCCGTGAAATCAATCGTGTCGTAGCCAACCGTCTGCTGCAACGTGGTCAAGGTGGTGTAATAGAAGGCCAAAGTCATATTCGTGTAGCCGGAGGCGAGGTTAACTTGGACGAAGCTCATCTGAAGGTTGTTGTTGAACATCCAGCTCCGCGAGCCGCCCGTGCCGTTGTAGACCGTCCCGCCGCAATTAATCGGATTTGGCAGGTTGACATGGTAGTTGTTCGAGACCCACATCGGGCCCGGCGTCGATACCCACCCCTGGCTGCCATAGCTGGTAGCGTTCATGGCGGTATTGGTGAGCAGGTCGCCGGCATTCCCTTGTTCCATGCTTTGATAAATGTTGACCCAAATCGGAGTGCCGGCAAAGGCGTTGGCGCCGACCCCCGCGACGACAAGGAACACGGCGCAATAGCTCCAGAGTGACCTCTTCATCACCGACGACGGGTTGAGCAGTGGACTTCGCTTCATGACACACCTCCGGGCAGCTTGAGTAAAGGGATTCATTGGTTCCGTTGTTGATTGTGGAACAATTCCAGCGTTCTTTCCCGGGTTGGCGGGCTCGTTTCACGAGGCCCTCGTTCCGGTAGTAATGCAGGACTCAATAGAAACGAGACGCGTTCAACAACCGCGCACTACGATATCAGGCCGTCCTGTCGCAGGAAATTCGGCAAGCGCCTGTCGTCACCGCTTGGACGAAGACGACGCGCCGATGTCTCTGCGGCCGGGCGAGAATTCGCTTTCAGCCCCACGAAGGAACGCTATTGTACGCCTTCGTCAAAAGATTACAAGTATTTTTTTGCGCAATCCGGCCGCGTTATCCGATCAAGAGAAAGGCAGTGGAGAAGGTCCAATGAAGAGAATCTGCTTCTTGATTGCTTTCTTTTCTTCTGTGATTGCAGTTTCGGTAATGGGAATTTGCGGCGACCAACCGAAGCGAGAAAAGGAGCAACCAGCAATTTGCATCAGCCAAAGTGGAACAATTGGGGAAACGCACGCCGTTCCGTGGGAGGTGCGTCTATGCGTGCTGGACGGCGATTTGATGTTTGTGGTGTTTCTTGAGGGTGGGCGCACCAAAAGCGCGCCGTGTGATCCACCGCTGCCCGATCTTTCCCTCCAATTCGTCCGAGATGGCGAGATGTTGCGAGTGAAAATAGTACCACGTAATGTGGTTGTTGACCGAGAGGGACACTTCTCAAAGAGGCTGCTCGCAAAGGATGGCTGGTATGTCACCGCCGATTTTTCGACGAAGCCGCCGCAGGTGATTCTTACCGAAAAGCCGACGGAACATTCGCGTTGGACGTTCGCCTGGCTTCCGGCGGGAGATCGCGTGCAGCGCTTTATCAAGAATGAAGACGCTCCCGGAAAAACATTATGGCTGAGCATGGAAGAAAAGGGAACGACGTACCGCGGTGGTATCGCTCGAAAGCCCGTTCTTTCGACCGAAACGAAGGACTATTTCTGGATCGGAGACGCCAACGAAGGCAAGTAAGGCCCAAGGATGTGTCGAACTCACGGGCGGGATAAACAAACGAAGGAAACAGCGTCGCCACGTGGATAGTCAGTCCTTCGAGAGTCGAAACGGGGACGCAACTAGTATTGACAGAAACCATAAAACGACAAAGCCTTACGTAACTCATTGCTACGTAAGGCTTTCGTGAGTGGAGGATAGGGGGCTCGAACCCCTGACCTCGACAATGCCATTGTCGCGCTCTCCCAACTGAGCTAATCCCCCGCAACCGTCGGCCCACGGGCCGCGGCCACAGACTCGTAAATTATCGGCGTATGGGTCGGCTGTCAAGGAGCATGATTTGTCGGGCAGCGGGGTTGTTGTCTGTCGCCTCCAGGGGTGGCGGTACAAATGCCACCCCAACAAATCCACTAGCCATCACCCCCCTGCCCCTCTCCCGGCGGGCGAGGGGAGCTGAATCGGTTTGATGCCCGCCTTTAAGCCTTTCCCGATCTTTACACGCATCGGCCCGTTCGGTATCCTCCGCAACCCGATTGGCCTTTGCCGGTAAGGGGACAGGCACATTTTTCAGCCTGGAAGGGCCGAAAAATGAGCCAGTCCGCAGGCCGTGAACGGCGACCCCCTGGCGACCGCTCGACGAATGGAGGTTCTCCGCTATGCAGCGCGTCCGAACGATCATTGTGCCGATGGCGCTTCTGGCACTTCTCGCCTTGCGCGCATTTGGAGTTGACCGGCAATCGGCGCGGGCCGACGATTTCCGCGTCGAGAGCGCCGTTTACGTGGGCGATCAGAAAGATCCGTCGATCGAAACCACCACGATCTTCCTCGGCAACGAGGTCTACGACTTCCGCAACCGGCCCGCCGAAACGGTCGTCTTCGACAAGATTGCGGGCCGGATCACGCTGCTCAATCCGGCGCACCAAAAGCGTGCCGAGTTGACCTCCACCGAGGTGGCCGCCTTCGCCGATCGCCTGCAACGGGCGGCCGCGAAGAGCAATCGCCCCTGGGTGAAGTTTCTGGCCGAGCCGAAGTTTGGCGAGCAATTCGACGAGTCGGCCGGCGAGTTGACGCTCAGCAGCCCGTGGGTCAGCTACCGGCTGGCGCTGTCGCACGATGCCAGCCCGAGCATCGTCGAGCAGTACCACGACTTCAGCGATTGGCTGGCGCGGCTGAATGCCTTGTTGATTCCCGGCTCATCGCCGCCGTTCGCCCGGCTGATCGTCAACGCGGCACTGGCTCAACGGCAGGCCATGGCCGTGCGCGTGGTCAAGACCGACACGCCCGATCCCGCCGCGCCGCAGCCGACCGTCATTCGCAGCGAGCATCGCCTGGTCCGTCCGTTGGCGCCGGCCGATCTGGAACGAGCCGCCCAAGCCCGCGAGTCGATCGGCCGCTTCGCACTGATGGGTTTCGATCAGTATCGCAAGCTCGAGCTGCGATAGGGGTTGGTGGGCGGTGGGCGGTGGAAGGTACGCGCTCGCCTTCGGCGTCGCGGTTAAACAGAAATTCGGCGTCGCGGTTAAACAGAAATTCGGCGTCGCGGTTAAACAGAAATTCGGCGTCGCGGCTAAACGGCCGCCGCCCGCCCCCTGTCCCCTCTGGGGCCCGTGGGCTACCATGACAATGTTTTCGTCATGGGAGCCTGCACAATGCTTCGCTATCGGTACGGATTGCTGGTGTTTGCCGCGGCGCTCGGCGGCGGCTGGGCCGCCTGCTTTGCTGCCGAAATTACCGCCGAACGCTCGGCCCATGGCGCGGTGGTAAAGGTTGACGGGCAATTGTTCACCGAGTACCTGACCCGCTCCGGCAGCAAGCCTGTGCTGTGGCCGATCATCGGGCCCACCGGCCAGCCGATGACCCGCGATTATCCCCTCCGCCACGACCGCAAGGAGAAGACCGACCACCCACACCAACGTTCGCTCTGGTTCTCGCACGGTGAGGTCAACGGCGTCGAACTTCTGGGCGGAGGGGGGCAAGAAGACGGGCACGATCGAACATCTGGAGTTTCTCACCATCGCCGGGGGGAAGCCGGCCGTCATCGCTACGCGCAACGCCTGGCGTGCGGCCGACGGCACGAAGGTTTGCGAAGACGTGCGGACGCTGCGATTCGACGCCGACGGCGACGCCCGCTGGATCGACTTCGACATCACGATCAAAGCGACCGACGGCCCGGTCAACTTCGGCGACACGAAGGAGGGCACGTTTGCAGTGCGCGTGGCCGAGTCGATCAGCGTCGATGCCCACCAGGGTGGGCAGATCATCAACAGCCGTGGGCAGGCGGACGCGGCGGCGTGGGGCCAAGCGGCGCCGTGGGTCGATTACCACGGGCCGGTCGGCGGACAAACCGTCGGTATCGCCATCCTCAACCACCCCAGCAGCTTTCGGTTTCCCACGTATTGGCACGTGAGAACATACGGACTATTTGCCGCCAATCCGTTCGGGTTGCACGATTTTCCGGGGTCCCATGCGGGCCCCGGAGCCTATACGCTTTCGCCCGGCGAAGCCGTAACTTTGCGATATCGCGTATTTCTCCATCGGGGCGACGAGAAGGAAGGCAAGGTTGCGGAGGCGTATGTTGCTTACGCCAAGGAAACGAGATAAGTACGCCGCAGATCATCGTGCGAATTTCTGCGTTCATTTTGCCGATACGTTTCTCTGTCGGCAAACGTCCCATTTTACCCCGCCGACGCGGTATGATTCAATTTATCTATGTTTTCATCCATACAGGAGATTATTGCCAGCAATGTTGACCCATACTCAGCAGATTGACAATGTCGGCGATCTTCGAGAATACGTCAACACAACCATTTGCGGCCACTACCAACTCAAGGCCGGGGCCTTTCGCATGACGGAGCGGATTTTGCTGCGAAATGGAAAACCTTGCGGAATGTACTTCTGCCTGCATGGTCCCCGGGCGACCAAATTCATTGCCATTTGGGAGACGGATCGGAACCAGATTCTGTTTTACGGCTCGTGCGGCGAGCGATTCCTCAAGATTCAGTTGCACGAGTCGGCCCGGTTAGAGCCGGCCGCAATGGAGTCGGCGGCCGCTTGAGCCCCAGTTGCACCAACGGGCGCAGCTTCGCCCGTGCTGCTGCCCGTATCCGGGTGAAACGAGAGTGTGCGATCCCGCGGCGTTTTACGCCCGCGGACGCACGGCACCGGTCAAGCCGCTATAATCGGACCGGTCGCTGGGGTGCCACAACGGCTCACCCTGCAACACCCGCTGCGCCAGAATGTCGATCTTCGCGCGAGCCGGCGGGTGCATCGGTCGCGGCGAAGTCCTCTGATTCAGTGGGCGAGAAATCCTCGTCGTGGCCACACTCCAGAATTGCTTCGAATACGTTCCTCATTTCAAACTCCCTCGAAAAAATCGGATCCTGACGCCGGCCCGGGACAAGGCCCTCGGTGGCTGACCGTTGGCAAGCCTCTTCACAAACCACGGCCGCCGGCCCCAAATTTGTCAAACCCCCTCCGCCAGCGTGACCTCACACAACTTAAACACACCATTATCCCAGAAAAAACAAAGTAGTCAAGGGAATTGCCGAGAATTCTGCCCCTCGACCCGCCAACAACCGTTCTATTGCGGGTCAGAAAACTAATGCCGGTCGGCCAACGGGGGCCGGAAGACAGGAGTTTCCGGCCCGGGCGACACGACATTATTTACCTGAGTCCCATAAACCGGCTATTTTCTCTCACCACCCGAATCGGTCTTTTTCGGCTCCGCTGTCGATTCCTCGTGGTGGCGCGTCTCGTACTCGTCGGCCAACACCGAGGGACAAACCTCCTCAACGCCACACTGCGGGCAGACAATCCGGATCAGATCCGTGCTGCTGAGCTTCAGCCGGTGGGTCTGACAGATATCGTACAGCTCCTTGAGGTGTTTACAGGCCATGACCCCATCTTACCAGATTGCTACAAACTGGGCAAAGGCTTTTGCGGTTTGTGCCGCTAGAGTAAAGTAGGATGGTCGCACAGGCGAATCGGTCCCTTTGGAAAGCTGCGGAGGTGCGCCGTGAGTTGGTTCCAGCATGAGGTCCAGTTGCCTCCCTTCTCCCGGGGATTCCACCCGATCATCTACCACATATTGGATGCCGCGCCGGAGATTGCGCAAATCCGTATCGGCCTGCTCCATTTGTTCTTGCAACACACGTCGGCCTCGTTGACGATCAACGAAAACGCCGATCCCGACGTGCTGGTCGATCTCGACCACCTGCTCGACAGCCTCGCGCCTGAGGATTTTCCCTATGAGCATACGATTGAAGGGCCGGACGACATGCCGAGCCACGTCAAGGCAGCCCTGCTGGGCTGCTCGCTCACCGTGCCCATCCGCAACGGCCGACTGTGCCTGGGCACTTGGCAAGGCATTTGTCTCTGCGAGCATCGCCGAAAGGCTGGCCGTCGGCGGCTAGTGCTGACGATCCAGGGCGAGATGCAGTCGGGGTGAAGAGCGGCGGAGAGTTCTCCGCCCTCCGCCATGGCACCAATCGGCGCTCGCCTGCGGCGCCGCGGCTAAACAGAAATTCCTGCAATCGGCGCTCGCCTGCGGCGTCGCGGCTAAACAAAATTCCTGCAATCGGCGCTCGCCTGCGGCGCCGCGGCCAAACAGAATTCATTCCGCATCTTTGCGCTCCAATCCCTAATCCCACCCCCCCATGCAGATACACGCCATGCGATTCTCAGAGGGGCAAGAATGGTAGCTAAGGCCAGAAAAATCCGCCCGGGCGCTGGACACAGAAGGGGGCGCTGATGTTAAAATAGCGCGACAAGTAAATCTGGATCGGCTTCGTGCTTTGGGCATTTAGAAAATTTCGGGGTAAACCATGAAACACTTCACCCCTGTTCTGATGATTTTGTGCGCCGCGGTGACCGCCACCGTGGCTGAAGCAGGTACGTACAATACTCTGCATTCCTTCGTCGGCGGCACCACCGACGGCGCAGGAGGCGACAGCGGCGTTGTGACCGACGGCTCGACGCTGTTCGGCATGACGGAGGGCGGTGGGGCCAACGGCGACGGGACAATCTACGAGATCGGCACCGACGGCAATGGATTGAAGATTCTTCATTCGTTCGCCGGGGGCTCTGCGGACGGAAGCTCTCCCATGGGCGGCCTGATCCTTAGCGGTTCAACACTCTATGGGATGACCGGCTGGGGCGGCGGCGTCGGGGATGGCGGCTACGGGTGCGGCACCGTTTTCAAGATGCAGACGGACGGAAGCGGCTTCACCATTCTTCACGCCTTCACCGGCGGCGCAAGCGATGGCCAACAGCCCGCCTATAGCAGTCTGGCCCTCAGCGGCAACACGCTCTACGGCATGACCGAGTACGGCGGAGGCACATCGAACCTTGGCAACGGCGTGATATTCAAGGTCAACACCGACACCACCGGCTACACGGTCCTGCACTCCTTCAGCGGCGGGACCAATGACGGCGCCGACCCGCATGGCGGAGTGACCGTGGTCGGCAACATGATCTATGGAACGACAAAGGCTGGCGGCACGTCGAACTACGGCACACTTTTCGAGATCGGCACCGACGGCACCGGCTTCAGCATACTGCATTCGTTCGGAGCCAATCCGAGCGGCGGCGTCTGGCCTTGCGGTAGTCTGACGCTCAGCGGCACGGCGCGTCTACGGAACGGCCCAGCAGGGCGGCGGCAACAGCCCTTACGGCACGATTTTCAAGTTCGATCTCGGCGAGGCGAGCTACAGCGTCCTGCATAATTTCGATTACAGCAACCCAAACGATGCGGCGTACTCCGTCGGCGACGTGATGGTGAGCGGACAGACGCTTTATGGAATGGCCGGCAGCGGCGTCAACGCACCCGGCGGCGTCCTTTTTCAGATGAACACCAACGGGACCGATTTCACCCGTCTTCATGCGTTCCAAGGCGGAACGACTGACGGAAACTCGCCCGGCCAGGTGCTGACGCTCGACAATGGAGTCCTTTACGGCACGACGGATTCGGGCGGTAGCTCGGCCAATGATGGCACCATCTACTCGTTCGTTGTCCCTGAACCCTCCACCTTCGTGCTTCTCGGTGCGGGTGTCGTCAGCTTGTTAGCCTATGCGAGGCGGCAAAGGCGGGCCGTCGGCGGCTAGTGCTGACGATCCAGGGCGAGATGCAGTCGGGGTGAAGAGCGCGCGGAGAGATCTCCGTCCTCCGCCATGGCACCAATCCCTAATCTCCAATCCTGCAATCGGCGCTCGCCTGCGGCGTCGCGGCTAAACAAAATTCCTGCAATCGGCGCTCGCCTTTGGCGTCGCGGCCAGACAGAATTCATTCCGCATCTTTGCGCTCCAATCCCTAATCCCTAATCCCTACACCTGCCCCCCTGTTTCCCGCGGCAAGATCATCCAGCCAGCACTCGATCAGCGTGGACTGATTCGCGTTGCGGTCGATCTGGGCGGCCGCGTCCAGGCAGCGATCCAGCCGCGTGGCCGAGTAGCTTCGCTGATCGCTCGACCCGCGCTGCACCGCCCGGGCGACGTGCGATTGCAGTTCCCTGTCGTCCGACCGTCGGCGCCGCACTGGGCATGCAGCAACTGGCGATAGAACTCGGCGGCGAAGCCGACCACTTGCCGCAATCGGGCGCGGCGGGCCGGGGCTTCCTTGCCCGCCTCGTCGACAAACGCCGCCACGCGTCTGGGCGAGCTGCGACGCTGTCGCAGCAGCGGCTCGGCGAGCCGCTCGCAGCAGCGTGTTGCGGAACGCCCACAACTCGGGATCGGCCAGCTCCAACGCCCGCTGAAGGCTCCCTTCGCTATACTGGGCCAGTCGCCGGGCCTCGGCCGGATCGGCCACCAACCCCTTTGACGACCAGCAACTCGGCGACCACTTCGACCGGCAGCGGCCGAAAGCGAATCAGTTGGCAGCGCGAGCGGATCGTGGGAAGCTGCTTGGCCGGGCTGGTGCCGATCAGGATCAACACCGAGCGGGGCGGCGGCTCTTCCAAGGTCTTCAGCAGCGAGTTGGCTCCCTCGGCGTTCAGGTAATCGGCGTCGTCGATCACGGCGATCTTCCGCCCGCCCAGGCTGGGCTTCATGGCGATGTTGTGGCAAAGCCCTTCCCGCCGCCGGTGCTCCCGCTCGCCGATAAACAGTTCCAGCGGGAATGAACGATTTGTCCTCGGGCTTGGCGACGACGTCCAGGTCGGGATGCGTGCCGGCCGCAACCTGGACGCACGAAGGGCACGTGCCGCAGGGGTCCAACGCTTCTTCCGGCCGCGTCTGGCAGAGCATGGCCTGGGCGAGCTTCAGGGCGAAAGTGCGTTTGCCGACGCCCGCCGGGCCGGCAAACAAGAAACTGCTCGCCAGCCGGCCCGCGAACCAAGGCCCGGCGAAACTGCTCGACCACGTCGTCATGTCCGTCGAATGCCGTGCCACATGAGGAGAATGTGAACGATGAATGATGACGATGAACGGTCTGCGGTCGCCAGCCACTGCCGCTAGTCCACATGCCCATTGCTCACGATCTGCCGAATCTCCGCTTGCACTTCCTCGATCGAGCCGGCGGCGTCGACCACGACGATCTTGTCGCGGCGCTCGGGCGGCTTCGGTCAGAAAGCCCTGCGCGCACCCGGGCGTGAAACGCCGCGCCTTGCTGCTCCATGCGGTCCAACGGCCGGGCCATCCGCGCGGCGGCCACCTCGGCCGGCACGTCGAGCACGATGGTCAGGTCGGGCATCAAGTCCGCCGGTGGCCACGCGGCCCACTTCCCAGAGCGTCGGCACGTCGAGCCCGCCGCCGTAGCCCTGATAGACCACGTTGGCCAGCAGGTAACGGTCGCAGAGCACGGTTTTGCCCTGCTCCAAGGCCGGCCGGATCACCTCCTCGACCATTTGCGCGCGGGCGGCCATGTAGAGCAGCATCTCGCTGCGGCGGTGGATGTGCAGGTCGTGGCGATCCAGGAGGATGCCGCGGACGGCCTCGCCCAGCGGCGTGCTGCCCGGGTCGCGGCAGGCGACCACCTCGTGGCCCCGTTGGCGGAGCCACTGGGCCAAGCAGTTCCGCCTGCGTCGATTTTCCCGTGCCGTCGCCGCCGTCGATGGAAAGGAACATCGAGGATCGTGGCCGGTGGCCAGTGGTTAGTGGATATGCGGTTAGTGATGAGTGTAAACGACGGAGCACGGATGGCCAACCACCTGGCCAGGGCGATTTTTTGGCGTGACGGAGCGGCGCCGGCGACCTGCCAGCCTGAAGGCACGCAAATCGTGGCATGGCATCGTGTTGCGCTTTTTCGCTGGAAACGGTTTTTCGCGCCGCGGCGCGGCACTCTGCCCGCCGCATAACGTAAACTTGACCATGGCCGAAGTGCTGGAAATCAACCAGATCGACGAGCTGGCCGAGTTTCGCCACCCATGGAGGGAACTGCTCGGGCAGACTGTCGGCGCCTCGTTCTTCCAGTCGTTCGAGTGGCTGGAAGTCTACTGGCGGCATTTCGGCGCCGGGCAGCGGCTCCGCGTGCTGGTGGTGCTCGGCGGGGATCGTCCGCTGGGCATCTTGCCGTTGGTGGTGCGCAGCGAGGCCACCCGCGTCGGGCCGGCTCCGCGTGCTGACTTTCCCCTTGCACGCCTGGGGCTCGTTCTACGGGCCGGTTGGCCCCGATCCGCAGATCACGCTGGCCGCCGGCCTGGAACACATCCGACGCACGCCCCGCGATTGGGAACTGCTCGAACTGCGTTGGCAGGGGCTGCCGGGCACCGACCCGGCGCAAGCCCGGCGAGCCATGCTTGCCGCGGGTTTCCAGGCCTACCCGACCGTGTGGGACCAGACCGCGATGGTCGATCTTCAGGGCACGTGGGAGTCGTACTGGTCGCGCGTAAGGGCGCCTGGCTGCGGCGGTTCCGCCACGCCGAACACAAGCTTGCCGAACAGGGCGAGGTCTCCTACGTGCGTTACCGCCCGCTGGGTCGGCCGCACGACGACGGCTCGCCCCGCTGGGACCTGTACGACGCCTGCGAGGAGCTGGCGCGGCGAAGCTGGCAGGGCGAAGCGACCAACGGCACGACGCTGTCGCACGAGGCCGTGCGCGGCTTTCTCCGCGAAATGCACGAAGCGGCGGCCGCGGCGGGCGCGGTCGACCTGAACCTGCTGCTGATCGACGGCGCGCCGGCGGCGTTCGTCTACGGCTATCACTATCGCGGCTACGTGTACGGTCTGCGGCGCGGATACGACGCCGAGCGCGTCGCGGCAGGGGGCGGGCAACGTGCTGTTGGCCTACGCGCTTCGCGACAGCTTTGCCCGCGGCGACCGGCTCTACGACATGGGCGTCGGCTCGCTGGAGAGCAAGCGGTATTTCCAGACGCGTCTGCTGCCGATTATGCGATTGAGCCATTTCCCGCCCTGGCGTTGCGCAGCGCAGTGCTGCGCATCAAGCGATGGTGGCAGGGGCGCCAATTGCCGGCGTCCACCGCGGTCGGCCATGTTCTGGACAGCACAGCCGACGCGCGATGAACTTTTTACGACATTAGCGTGGCACCGGCGATATCACCGGGGCGGCGTTGCAGGGGCAGGGCGCGCCGCAGGACATGCACGGCGTGCCACAGCACGAGTCGGTCACCATGCACGGCTCGCTGACGACCACCGTTTGCGTCCGCGGCCGGCAGTGCGAGCAACAGGCCTCGTTCCAGCATTCGCCGATCCGGCATCCCGCCGCGCCGCTGAGAACCACGGTCAACACCACCAGAGCAAACAGTTTCCTCATCATTGGACTCCTTCCAATCATTGTGCGGTAACCGGGCCAGGCATCACAACGGCCGGCGCTCCGCCACACGGGTCACAAGGGCTGTAGGTTGGGCATGGGCTGCCGCAAGTGCCGCAAGGCGCCGCCGGGGCCGTCGTCTGCTGGCACGCCGGTCCGCGCCATAAGCAGTCGCAGAACCGGCAGCCGGCCGCGCCGCCCAACAGGGCCCCGAAAACCAGCATAATCAATAGCCTCTTCATTTCACGAATCTCCCGTCGAAATGGTATCGTTCCATCGCGGCTTGCTCGCCTTGGAAACTGTACACCAGGATTGATGATGTGCAAATGCAACGACATGTTTTCCCCGAAACGTGGCCGTGGCCATTTTGCTACCACATTGGCGAATCGCGCGTTACAATTGGTGTGGGACGGGGTAAACTTTGCGCTTCGTCGCGGATTCGCCGATCCGGCAAACTTTGAATGCTTCTGCCTGCCATGAAGAGAGCCGTTGCGAAGTCGGTCGTGCTGGTGTTGCTCTTTGCCGCATCCTGGGCCAGGGCCGACGATCCGCCGTCACAAGTTTGGCTGGTCAACACGCGCTGTGAACCGCACTGCGGCGAGTTGGATGCTGCGCTTGGCGCAACGTGCTACGGCCGAGTCAACGACGACTGCCGGTGGACGCCGGCCTCGGCCGAAGCGTTCTTCGCAACCGACGACGCGGGCGTGCCGACCGTGGTCTTCTTTCACGGCAACGGCACAACGGCCAGTCAAGCCGTCAAGGACGGCTGGTTTGTCTACGGGGTGCTGCGAGCGGCGGTGTGCGGCCGGCCGTTTCGCTTTGTGATCTGGTCATGGCCGGCCGACCGCGAAATCCACCGCTATCGCCGCGATGCCCGTCTGAAGGAGTGCATCAGCGACGTGGAAGGCTACTACCTGGCCCACTGGCTCGACTGCCTGCAGCCGGCTGCGCCGGTAAGCTTGATCGGCCATAGTTTTGGGCCCCGCATCATTACGGGGGCCTTGCAATTGTTGGCCGGCGGCGAAGTGGCGGGGCAAACGCTGCCCGCGTCCACCGTGGCCGCGTGGAGCGGCGGAAAGCGCTGCCCCCTGCGACCGTGCTGCTGGCGGCGGCGTTCGACGACGACCGGCTCGCCATGGGCCACGATCATGGGCTGGCCCTCTCGCTGGTCGATCAGATGCTCCTCGTATGCAACAGCCGCGATTGGGCGTTGCGGCGCTACCCGACGCTCGATCGCTGCGACGGAGCGCAGGCCGCGGGACTGCTGGGCCCCTCGCTCAACTACGGCGAAGAGAAGGTCACCGTGATCGACGTCAACTGCGAAATCGGCGTGCGGCACGATTTCCGGCTTTATTGCTCGGCGCCCGATGTTTGCTGCCGCTGGGCTCGCTACCTGTTCTTCGACGACGCGCCGGCCCAGCCTTGACTGACCGATCCATCAGGCGACCACCAGGCATCCCAGCAGCCGGCCACCCGCGGAGCGGATGACGCGGGCGGCGTCGGCCACCGCACGTCGCACGGTATGGCCCACCCGCACCACCAGATACACGCCGTCGCAATGTTGCACCATCGGCACCGCTTCGCGGTGGGCCAGTGAAGGCGCATCGAGCAGAACGAGCGACCAGCCCTCCCGCAACTCCTCGCTGGCGGCCGAATCGGAGTCAACGAACTTCGATCTTTCCTCCGCCCGCGCCGGCAGAAAATTCAGATGCGGCAGATTCGTCGGATAGATCAGCGACGCTCCGGCCAACATGTTGCCGGCCGATGCGCTCAGGCGCAGGGTCAAGTCCGGCTTGTGGAAATTGGCATCGACCGCCAAGACGCTGCCCGCCGCCAGTCTCGCCAATTCCGGGGCCAAGGCGATCAGGAGGCTCGTTTTGCCGTCGCCGTCGCCGGGACTGGTGAACATCACCATGCGCGGACGGTCGAACGACAGGTGGCCAAGAATGGCGCCGGCCGCTTTCGCACAGGCGCAGACCGTTTCCGCGGTGTGGCAGTCGGGCCACGTCACCGTCGGCGCGGCCGGCGCCGCCACACACTCGTTCGGCTCCGTCAGCTCGGGGAACGAAAAACGCACGATGGCCTGATATCCGCATCCTCGCGTTGCTTCGTTGGCCGCCCGGTTCGCAGGGGCAGACAGCGGCAGAATCACCGGCACAGCCGGCGCCGAGGCCAAGGCGTCGAACTGCTTCAGCGCATCGTCGAACGTGTCCATCGCGCTAACCTCGGCGGAGTCGAGCGAACAAATGACGGTACTCGCGCCCCCGCGGCGGCGTGCCTGGCGGCGATGCCGTCGGCCGCGGCGTCGCCTGGCCGTTGCCGCCGACCGACGCAGCCGGCGGGGCGGCCCTGGCGGCGGCAGAGGCCAACTCGGGCTCCGCTTCCGACCTGCGCACCGTCGCCGTGGCCGACATGGCATAGCGTTCGGCAACGATCTCCTCGTGCTCGAATTGCTCTTGGAACTCGCGGGGCACTTCCTCGAAGCACAACTCGACTTCGGGCCCGATCGACCCGGCAGGCTGGAAATCGTCGCCCGCCTCGGCCAGCAGGCGCTCGATGCGTTGAATCTGTTGCCCCGGCTCGGAGCCTTCCGGCTCGGTTTCTTCCGCCGGCAGCGAAAGCCGCAAGGTCGGCGCCGACTGTTTCGTCTCGTCCGATTGGCCCGCCGCGCCGTCGGTCTCGTCGGCCAACGATCCGAACTCGATCAGGCCGCTGCCGGCCTGGTCACTGCTGGTTCCCTCGGTCCAGGGCGTGGGCAACTGCTGGAGATCGGCCCAGGCCTCTTCGACGTTCGCCGGCTCGATCACTTTCCGCCCCGCCACATAGGCCAGCAGCAAGGCATGGTCGCAAACCTGGTTAATCAGCCGGGGCACGCCGCCGGTGGCCTGGAACACGCTGTGGCACGCCGACTGGGGAAAAACGCCGTCGCCCCGCCCGCCGGCAGCGCTGATCTGCGACTGGATGTAATCGGTGGTTTCCGTGCGGTTGAGCGCTTCGAGATAGCAGCGTGCGGCCAATCGCTGGCTGAACGAATCGAGCTTGGGGCTGGCAAACCGCTCTTCCAACACCGGCCCACCCGCCAGCACCAACCGCACCAGCGGCTGGTCGCTCCGCGCGAGGTTGGTCAGCAGGCGAATCTCTTCCAGCAACCGAAGCGGCAGCGTGTGCGCCTCGTCGACCAGCAACACCAGCCCGTGCGACTGGTTGTCGTCGGCCATCAAATGGTCGATCACCGCCAGCCGTAGTTCACCTTCGTCCATACCGCGATACGGCCGCCCCAATTCGTAGAGGATCGCCTGGAACAGGGCGCGGCGGCTGCTCAGCCGACCGCTGGCCAGCATGACCACCTGAAAGGAGCGCTTGAATTGCTCAGCCAACAAGAGGCAGAGCAGCGTCTTGCCCGTGCCCGAGGGGCCAACGACCAGTCCCGCCCCTTCGCCGCGTTGTACGCAGCGGGCCAGGGTGGCCCGGGCGCCGGCGATGGCGTTTGCTGCGAAATAGCGATCGCTCTGAGGAACCGAGCCGAAGGGGCACCAGTTCAGGCCGAAACACCCATCATACATTGCCTAGGCATCCTACGTTACCAGCGACGCCCGGCCGCTTCTCCTCCGGGCTGAGTTGACACTGTCCCATTCCATCATTTCGGCATGAGGGGAGTGAATGATAAGCGGTCCGGAAGAAACGGACGGATCAAGGCGGACGAGCGGCCGATGCACGCAGATAAACGCAGGTAGAGGAGATGGGAAGAGTGGGACAGTTGGACGCAGTGCGCGGCTAATGGTTCGTCCAACCCGTCGAAAAAGGGGACAGGCACCGTCGCCAATAACGTTCTTTTGCGGAACAAAGCTCGATTGAGGCAACGGAGCCAGTCCCCATTTTCGACTGTAGCGCTGCGTGCTAGTTGATCCCGGCCACGCCCCAGGCGGCCACCAGCGGACAAGCGGCAATCAGAATCAGCCCGATGGCCAGCAGCCTGCGTCGAGCGCGCGTTTGACGGCCGCTGGCGGCCCCTGCATCCGGCGCCGGATCATCGGAAGGAATCAAGCCCACCACGGCCACGCCGGCGTCAGCCTCCACCTCGGCCAGCCCGGCCACAACCGGCTCGATTTGCGTGCCAAGCGACATGGAGCCGACACCGAACGCCATTACCGTGCTTGCCGCCAGCGTAGTGCAGATCAACCGCAGCCAACCGAAGTCGGGCGCGGGCGGGTTGGTGACAACCTGCGCAGACTCGATCAAGAATTGCGGCTCGTCCGGCCGCTCTGCAACGGCGTTTTTGGGGGCCGCCTCAGCTTCTTCGCATGCCTGCCGCGATCGTTCGACCGCCGCCGCAAGCTGGTCCAGCTTTTCCTGATCGGCCTTCGCGATCGACGGCGACTTTGGCGCCGAACGGAAAGAGGGCTCGATTGTTTCCGCCGCCTCGGGCTGGCTTCGGGAAATCTGGCGCGGTGTGACCGCCAACTGATTCTTGACGCCGGAAATGCGAGTGGCCAGTTCCTGCACCGCCGGATGGGCCGGCGTGCGATCGACCAACAGTTGGTCGAGCTGCCGTTGTAAATTGGTAAGCTCGTGATCGAGGGTCGCCCATTGCGGATTATCGATTATCATCGCCGGCGCGGTCTGTTGCGTCGGGCCATCGCTTTGTGTCTCGGTCGCGCCGGCCAACTGTCGGTGGAAGTTCTCCAACTCGGCCACGGCCTGGGCATACTCGCGCCGGGCCTTCTCCGCCGCTTGCTGGGCCGCCAAAGGCGGTTCCTCCGTGCGACGTTGCCGCTCCGCGCACCGTTGGCTGATGTAACTTTTGGCCGAGTCGTTGGCCATCCGGGCAGCCCGTTGCCGGTCGCCGTCGGTGCATTGGAAGGGGATCCGGTGCTGGCCGGCCGAAGGCGGCGTCACATAGGCCGTGGCCGTGTACGTCGGATTGGGGTCGGCGGGCGTCCAGCTCATGCAGCCCCAGCGGTATACGATCACCGCCGTCAGCGCGAACGCCAGCAGGCATAGGGAGAGGGGCGCCCTGGCCGCAGATCGCGGCCGGACTGTCGGCACACGTTTCCAGCGTATCGACATAGCGCGAGCCCTCGAGCCGTTTCGGCGCAGACCAGCCCCTTAGTTCGACATCGGCCGGCCCGCGTCTGAAGCTTGAAGAGGAATGCGCAGCGCGGCAGGGGACTGTCCCAATTTTCGCGGTGCCGGCAACGCCCGCTTCTCGGCACTTTGAATTCTAACATGGCGATCTCGGACTGGTTTGGCAAGGGAACCGGCCGAATGGCGGGATGACGGGGGCGGGCGCCGAGAACGGAAGGCTTATTGCCATACGGTGCCCACCTGCTAAATTGAGGAGAACCTCAGCTTCTAGACGTTCCCGGAAACGTACGGTTCTTCAACATGGGTGCAAGTCACGAACACGAGCATCAACGATGTGTTCATTGAAAACGGTTTTGGCAATCCGATGTATCCCGCTCTCCCGGCTCGTGCTCGTCTTGCTGGGAATGAGCTTCCCACCACTATGCTGGGCCGCCAATCTGCCGTCGATCCCCGAGGATATCAAACAGTCTGTCCGCCAGCGCGTGGATCATGGATACTGCCCTGGCATTGTCGTCGGCATCATTACGCCGCAGGGTCGGCAGTACTTCGGCTACGGGCGAACCGCTTTGGAGAACGGACAACTCCCCGACAAGGACACGATCTTCGAGATCGGGTCGGTCACGAAAGTCTTCACCGCATTGCTCCTGGCCGACATGGTCGAGCACCATGAGCTGACTCTCGATGAGGCCATCAACGAGTTTCTTCCTCAGGGCGTGCATGCCCCAAGCCGCAGCGAAAAGTCCATCACCCTGGTCGATCTGGCCACGCACACCTCGGGGCTGCCGCGAATGCCCGATAACATGGGCAGCCATACGATCGACAATGCGTACGAGGGGTATTCCCCGGAGTTGATGTACGCGTTTCTCTCCAGTTATCAATTGACCCGCGATATCGGCAGCAAGTTCGAATACTCCAATTACGGCATGGGCCTGCTGGGACAACTCCTGGTCCGCAAATGCGGCGCGACGTACGAGTCCCTCGTCCGCCAGCGCATCTGTGAGCAACTGGGCATGTCCGATACGTCGATCACGCTGACGCCCGCCATGCAGAAGCGATTGGCCAAGGGACATCGGGGCGACCGTCCGGTCTCCAATTGGGACCTGGCCGCCCTGGCCGGGGCGGGCGGGCTGCGCTCGACCGCGAACGACATGCTGACGTTTCTGGCGGCCAATATGGGATTGCAGGAGAATCCCCTTGGTTCGGCCATGGCTTTGGCGCAGAAGCCTCGCCGGCCCACGGACACAGACGGCATGCAAGTGGGGCTGGCCTGGCTCATCCTGACCAACGACAAACGGCCGATCTGCTGGCACAATGGAGGGACCGGCGGCTACCATTCATTCGTCGGCTTCGACAATGCGGCCAAGACGGGAATCGTCGTTTTGACCAACGGCGCTCAAGACGTGGATGATATTGGTCTGCATTTCCTCTTGCCCACCGTTCCCCTGGCCGACTATTCAGCCCCAGCCCGCCGAATGGCCAAGCCGGTAGCGGTGGCCCTCTTGCCGGGAGAAAAACTGCCGACGGGTGAGGCCCTGTTCGATCGGGCCGTTGAGCAGCTCGGCGGACGCGCCGCGATGGCAAAGATCCAGAGCCGGCGAATCGAGGTGGAGATAGAAATGGCAGTACTCGGCGTAGGCGTGAAGGGCTCGATGATCGCGTATCGAGTCCGGCCCGACCAAGCATACACCAAGACGGAACTTCTCGGCATGGCCTCCGCGGAAGAAGGCTCGAACGGGGCCATTGCCTGGGAGGTCAACTCCGTGGAAGGCGCCCGAATCGTCGCCGGGCGGGAGAAAGAGATCGAGCGTATCGCCGACCCGTTTGATCTGGTCATCGGCAAGGAACTCTATCGGACACTGAAGTGTGAGGGGAAGTTCCAGGTCGAAGGAGAAGCGTGTTACAAGGTTGTCGGCACGTCTAAGGATCACGACATTTCCGTTACCTGGTACTTCGCCGCCGATTCAGGATGGCCGTTGGGGAAGGAATATACCCTTGAACGGGGCGGCAAGAAGATACCCGTCGAGGAGCGGTGCGGCGATTTCAGGCCGGTGGATAAGGTGCTGTATCCCTTTGAGACCCGACAACTTGTGGAGGGCGTCACCCTCGATACGCGCGTCAAACGCATTGAGCTTAACGTATCGATCCCCGCCGGACGGTTTGATCCACCGGAAGCGGTAAAGAAACTCCGAACGGGTGATTTGCAAGAGCCCGCATCGTCGGCGAAGTGAGTACTCGCCTGAAAGACGGGAAAACGTGGCCACATTCTGACTGAAGGCAGGAGGACTGCATCGTAGGATTTGCCGACCATCAGTTGGGTTCGATACGTAGCCATTGTTGCCGCTACGGATCAGCAGTCGTGTCCTGCGCAGAGGCGCAGCCGGTCTTTTTCTTTATCGGATGCAGCCGGTTTCAAGAAGTCATACGTATTCTCGGACATCCCGAAATACGACCCATCCTTGAAGCACCGGGTGGCAGGCGTGACGGCCAGTGCCTGATGTACCATCGGCATGCGCATTGTCCGGTTTCGGACAGGAGATTGGCAAGCTTGGAAGTAGCTGATTCCCAGTAAAACGACGCGGCGGCCAAGTCTTGCGTGCGGCTGTGTTCGCCCGGCGAAGGAAAGGGGAGGCATCGGAGGTCAAGCGGGAGACGCAGCGAGTTCTTCGGCATGATCGCCCCGCGGACGCCCTTCCGCTTGCCGCCGGCGCTCAGCGTCAAACCAAAATGCCCAGCGCGGCGTAAAGGCGGGGATCGGCCAGGCTGTCAACGACCAACGACGCGGCGGCGAAGTCTTGCGTGCGGCTGTGTTCGCCCGGAACGGCGATCGTCAGCGCGCCGGCCGCGGCGGCCGCCAGGCAGCCGTTCTCGCTGTCCTCCAAGACGGCCATCTGGCCGGCGGGCACGCCGAAACGCCGGGCCGCAGCCAGATAGATCTCGGGATGCGGCTTGCCTCGGGCGATGTCTTCAGCCCCAAGCACAAATTGGAACCGCTGCCGCAGGTCGAACGGCCGCAGGCAGGCGTTGAACCAGCTCGTGGCTGCTGCTGGTGGCGATCGCCTTGGGCAGGCCCGCCCGCTCCAACGCCGCCAGCAATTCCAACAGGCCGGGCAGAGCGACGATGCGTCCCTCAAGGAAACTCAGGAACAAGCGGTTTGATTCGTCGGCCAACTCCTGCCAGGTGTCGGGCAGGTTGCAGCGGCGGATCATCATCTCGAAGCTGGGCTGCGGCTGCAAGCCCATCATCTCGTTTTTCAACTCGCTGGTGAACTCGTGCCCTCGCCGCCGCAGCAACTCCATGCCCACGGCGGTGTAGATGTCCTCCGTATTGAACATCAGCCCGTCCATGTCGAAAACAACAGCGCACATAAAAAACCGCCGATGTGGATCCTGGATGATGAAACTAAACTGGCGCTACATCTCCGCGAGCAGGGTGACAAACTCCCCTAGAATCATGCACGTGGCGCCCCAAACCTGGTGCGAGCCGAGGAGAAAATGCGGCGCGACGTAGTCGCGGCCTTCGTGCCGGCGCGGACGGCTGCCGAAACAGGCCGGATCGAGCAGGCGATCCAACGGCACTTCGAGCACCTCTTCGACCTCGGCCGGATTGGCGGCGAATCGCGGCCTTTTGCCGATGGCGGCCACCCAGGGAACGACCAAGTAGTTGCTCGCCCGAACGTAGAGCGGCGAAAGGCTTCCCAAGAGCTCGATCGGCTGGCCATCGTCGCCCAATTCCTCATGAAACTCGCGCACCGCCGCCTGGGCCGAAGTCTCGCCCGGCTCGACGGCTCCGCCGGGCAGGCTCACTTGTCCGGCGTGGGCCGGCATGTTGGCCGGCCTCAAGGTCAGCGGCAAGTGCCACTGGTTTTCGTGCGGATAGAGCAACAGCAGCACGGCCGCCGCCAGGGCGTCGGGCGGGGCCACGTCGTAATGACGATCGGGCCGCGGGTGCGGCTCGAATCGCGAGCCCACCATCGGACCGGGCAACGGCTGGGCCAGCCGCCAGGCAAGCCACTGCGGTAATCGCTCGTTCATGGCAGGCGATAGATGATGTAGCCGGGGTTGCGATACACAACGTCGAGCCGCAACGGCGGGTCCGTCCCCGGGGCGATCAAGTAGTCGGCGCGATACTTTTTGGCCAGCTCCTTCACCCGCTCCGTCCCCAGTTCGGCCGGCGATCCGTCGGCAAAGAGGTCCTCGATGCGGCGCCGCCATTCGACCAGCGCCCTGGCGTCCTGGGGAACGTCTTTCCAATCGGCCACGCTCGGATGGCCCGTGTACCACTTGAAGGTCTGCGCCAGCCGCGGCGTGATGAAGCGTGCCCCCGGAGCGACATTGGCGGGATCGGCGACCCAACGGCAAGTTTCTCGCCACTGTTGGAAATCGGCCCTCTGTTCGGCCGCCGGCGTGCTGTCGCGGCCCAAAGCGCCGTACGAACGAGGCGGCAGCGGGTCGAGGCGATCGACGCCCGAACGCCGAGGTGCGACGAGGCCGCCAGCAACGCCAGAACCAGCCAGAATCGACCGATCGCCGGCCGCTCGGCCAGCGCCCAGGCCGCCAGCACCGTCACCTCCAGGGCCACGCCCAGCGGCAGAGCCGCGTCGGCCAAACGGAACCAGTAATAGCGAAGCAAGTCGGCCGCCAAACCGCGATCGAGATAGATCAACGGTTGAACGGCGGCGCCGATCAAGGCAATGACGATCGCTCCCGCCACAAACGCCCGCAGCCGCTGCGAGGCCTCGTTGCCGGGCCACAGTCGCTTGAGCGCCAGCCAAAGGAGCCCGAGCAACACGAAACGCAGAATAAAATCCGTGTGGATGCCGGCGAGCGTGAGGTGGTGCGGCAGCCGATCGAAAACATAGATGACGTGGGCTTGCCGGGCCGTCTCCCGATCCACGCCCCAATCGAGCTGCAGAACGGGAACCAGTCCCGGCAGCGCCAACAACGATCCAGCTACGATGCCCGGCCAAAGGGAGCGGAGGGCGGGCCGTTGTTTGCCCAGCCGGCACCAGGCCAGCGCCGCGGCCACGACGGACCATCCGCCCACCAAGACATGGAACGCCGATGCGGCGCCGAGCAGCCCCAGCGCACGGTTCCAGCGATTGCGCAGCAGCGATTCCAGACCCACGAAGACCAGCGCGTAGGCAAATCCCTTGGCCTCGACGCCGCCGATCACCCACTCGCCCGCCATGTTGCAGCGATCCATAAGACAAACGAACAGGGCGGCGGCAAGAACGGAGAACCACGGCCGCGGCGTCACCGCCACGCTCAGCCGGCGCCACGCCCAAGCCATCAGCAGCCACGTCAGAATCCGCCCGGTCAACACCAAATGAAGCGGCGAGAGATAAAGCGACAACCAGCCGAAAGTGAAATAGAAAACCTTGTGCGTGTCGGCCGACTCCATGAAGAAGTCGCCGTGGAGCCAGCCGGGATTCCAGTAGTGGATCGCCTTGCCGAGGTAGTAGGGCTCGTTGACGTCGGGCACGGGCCAGGCGCCCTGGACGCAGAAAATGGCAAAGATCAGGGCGATCTCCGCCAGTGCCCGGCGGCCGGTTGTTGAAGGGGGGTTCGGCACGATGGTCGGTTTTCCAGCGGTCAGCAATTGCGGTTCATGCCACGATTTCGTCGCGAAAAGTAAAGCTTCGGACCTCGCGGTCGGGCCCGGTCATCCATCCGAAGTCTACCCAGGTGAGCATAAACCGTGGATTGTAGCCGGATGAGGGGCCCTCCGGCAACCGCTCCATTGACCGCACCGCCCGATTTGCTTTAAGTTAAGTGATTCGCGGCGAACATCCCGGGTCGGCCGCCCGTAACAGCAGGAATGTCGAGTTCGCAATAACATTGCCGAAGGCGGCGCCTCGCCGAAGTGTCAAGATTGTGTCAAACGAATCGCTCATAGAATCCACACAGAACGTCGATCGTGCGGTCCCTGCTGAAGTAGGGAGGCTGGCCGCATTGGCTTGCCTGCTCTTGGCCCTGGCCGGCTGCCCGCAGGACGAGACGGCCAAACAGCGCCAGCCGGTCAAACGGCCCTTGGAGGGCGTGAAGCTTCGGCTGGCGGTGGTCGATGATCCGGCCCTGGCGACAGCTATTGCCCGGGTGCAGGGCGAGTGGAACGCCCAAACCGGCTCCGAGTTGGAAGTCGAACAGACGAGCGAAAAAGAGCTGACGCAGGCCGACAAATTGCCGGCCGACACGGTGATTTGCCCTTCACATCTGCTGGGCGTTTTGGCCGAGCGCGAGCTGTTGGCCCCGGTCCCGGCCAGGACGCTGAAGGGCGCCCAGTGGGGAGGCCTGTTCGAACTATTGAAGCTTCGCGAAGCGGCGTGGGGCGCCGAGGTGATGGCCGTGCCCTTGGGCTCGCCGCTTTTGTGCTGCTACTATCGGGCCGACTTGCTGGCGAAACTCGGCCGCAAGCCGCCGAAGACTTGGACCGAATACGAGGAGTTGGCGCAGTTGCTGGCCGAAAACCGCCCTTCGCCCGCAAAGTCCGACATGGAGGCCGGCGGCGAGTCGGCCGGCGAGATGAAATCCGATGCGCCTTGGTCCGGCACAATCGAGCCGCTGGCGCCGGGCTGGGCGGGGCTGCTGTTTCTCGCTCGGGCGGCATCGGTGGCCAAGCATCGCGACGACTTTTCCACGCTCTTCAACATCGACACGATGGAGCCGCTGGTGGCCGCTCCGGGCATGGTTCAGGCGCTGAAGGACCTTGTGGCGGCGACGAAGTTCGGACCGGCCGACCCCACCCGCTACGATCCGGCCGCGGCTCGGGCCGCATTCTGGAACGGTCAATGCGGCATGGCGCTGAGCTGGCCGACCGCTGCCGCAGAGACGAAGAAGGACGAGGGCGGAACCGCAAAGATTCCCGACAAGGTGGATCCGTCGATCCGCGTGGGCTTTGTCGAACTGCCCGGTTCGCGCCGCGTCTTCAGTCTCACGAGCCGCTCTTGGGACACCCGCGCCGACGACGATGATCTGCACGTGCCGCTGCTGGCCATTTCGGGCCGATTGGGCGTGGTCAATAGGGAATCGAAGCACCTGGACGCCGCTTTCCAATTGCTGCTCTGGCTGGCCGACGAGTCGATCGGTACGCAAGTGAGCGCCGCCAGTTCGGCGACGACGTTGTTTTGCCAGGCGAATTTGAAATCGCCCGGCCGCTGGGTCGAGAAGCCGGTGCCCGCCCCCGCGGCCGCCCAGTATGGCGACGCCACCGAGGCCGGATTCCGCCATGAGCAGTGGCTCGGCGCGTTCCGGCTGCCGGGCCGGGACGAATACCTGGCCGCATTGGACGAGGCCGTTCTGGCGGCTGTCCGCGGCGAGAAAACGGTCGAAGAGGCCCTGTTGGAAACCGACGCCAAATGGGGCAAGATCACCGAGCGGCTCGGCACAGATCGCCAAAAAACCGCCTACCGTCATAGCCTCGGGCTGGAATAGGCCGCAGCCGAACCGGCACATGGAGAGCGGGCGATCACGCTGCCGCTGAACGCGCGGAACTCGGCACCGATGGCTTTGATGCGTTCGACCTGGGCGGCCTTGGTCGCTTCCAGGTCGGCGCCGGCGCTCGGTGGATCGTAGGCAAACAGATAAATCTTCACCTTCGGCTCGGTACCGGAGGGGCGAATCGCCGCGTAATTGTCTTCCGCCTCGAAATCGAGGATCACCAGGTCGCCGGCGGGAGCATCCAACGGTTTCGGCGAGCCGCCCGGCGCGAAACTGCGGCTGTTCAAATAGTCGCGGACCTGCGCCACTTTCAGCCCGCCCAAGGACGCAGGCGGTTCGCGCGGACCCGCGCCATCAGCGCCTTCGTGGCTTCCATCCCCTTTTCGCCCGGCATCTGGATGCTGATCTGCCCTTCCGAGAAGCAGCCGTATTGCCGGAACAACTCATCGAGGCGTTGGTAGAGCGTCTTGCCCTCGGTCTTGAGCCTGGCCGCCAGCTCGGCCGTCAGCAGCGAGGCCACGGCGGCGTCCTTGTCGCGCACGTGATCGCCGGCCAAAAAGCCGTACGATTCCTCGGCCCCGAAGATGAACTCCTCCGGCCCGCGGAGGTCGATTTCGCTGCCGATCCATTTGAATCCCACGTGAAGGTTGCCGGCCATCACGACGCCGAAGCGGTCGGCAATGCGGCGAATCAGTTCCGTGGTCACCAACGTCTTTACGACGTAGTTCCGCGGCGAAAGCTTACCGGCGGCCTGCCGCGTGCCCAGCAGAAAATCGACCACCAACGCACCAAGCTGGTTGCCGGTGAGCGTGGTCCAGGGGGCGTCGGCGGCAAGCGACTTCCGCACCGCGCAGCCCAGCCGGTCGCAATCGGGGTCGGTGGCCAGAATCAGCTCGGCGCCCGTCTGCTTCGCGCGCTCGATGAGGGCGTCGAAGACGGCGGAATTCTCCGGGTTGGCGATGTGGTTGGGCACATTCGGAAAATCGCCGTTGGGCTCGGCGTGGCCGGCGAAGATTTCCACGTCGCGAAAGCCGGCTTCGCTCAACACCGGATAGACGGCCGTGGCGCCCACGCCATGCAGGGGCGAATAGATGATCTTGAGATTCCGCGGGCCGGCGATGCTCTGCTTGAGTACGGCCTTGATGAAGGCGGCATCGACCTCTTCCTGACAGTAAACGACTTTTCCGGCGGTCAAAGCATCGGCAAACGGCATCCGCTTGATCCACGTCACCCGCTGCATGTCGGCGATCGACTCCGCATCGTGGGGCGGGACGTACTGCCCGCCGCTCGGGCCGTACACCTTGACGGCATTGTCGGCCGGCGGATTATGGCTGGCCGTGATCATGATCCCGCAATCGCACCGCTTATAGCGTACGGCGAACGACAACTCGGGCGTGCTCCGATAACCGTCGAGGAAATAGACGGTAAAACCCGCGGCAACCATGATCTCGCCGCACAGCTCGGCAAAGTGCCGCGAGCGGTGCCGCGTGTCGTAGGCGATCGCGCAGGCCAAGGGCCGATGCGGATCGCGCGGCGACCGGCCGCTGCGCCGCGGGGCCTCGACCTGGCTCTTCGCGTAGTCGGCCAGGCCTTGGGCGCTTTCGCCGATGGTGCGATCGTTGATGGCGTTGCAGCCGATCGGATACATGCGGCCGCGGCGTCCCCCCGTGCCGAAGGGGATCGTGGTCCAGAAAACTTCTTCCAGCTTGCCCCATTGTTCCGTGGCGATGTGTTCAGCCACTTGGGGGGCGTAGTCGCCCAAATAGGGCTCCGTCAGCCAAGCACGGATGTTTTCGGCTGCGGCCGGCGTGATCTTTTTCGCCGCGACTGCCGTATCCAGCAGCGCTAGTGTAGATTTGATCGTGTCCATGCGAATCATTTTGGCGGCAGCGACGAGGGGAAAAAAGGGGGGGTGATTCCAATCCCGAAGTCGGACTTCTACAATTGGGGTTATACTTGCGGGGGAGGACTAGCCTGATATGGGCCTCATTATTCTACGTTGCGTCTTCGTGCTGGTGGCGGCCGGGCTGAGCATCTGGTTCATCAAGAGCCAGTTGATCCTCATCGACGAGGCCTGGAAGGCCTGGGCCATCTTCGGCGGCGTGATGTCAACGGCGATCGTGGTGCTGGCCTTCGATGTCTTCGTCCGCCGCAAACGCCTCGACGCCATCACGGCCGTCTACTTCGGCCTGCTCGTCGGGTTGTTTCTGACCTACGTGCTCGGGCTGGCCTTGGTTCCCGTGATCCAAGACGACCACATCCGATTTCTCGGCGCAGTCGGTGCTCGGGCTGGTGATGTGCTACGTCTGCATCAGCCTGTTGATGCAAACCAGGAACGATTTCCGCTTCATCATCCCTTACGTCGAGTTCGCCAAGGAAGTCAAAGGGCTCAAACCGTGCATCCTCGACACCAGCGTGGTGATCGACGGCCGGATCGCCGACGTGGTCGAGACGCAGGTGTTCGACGGGCAGTTGATCATGCCGAAGTTCGTGATCGGCGAATTGCAGGGCATCGCCGACAGCTCCGATCGGCTGCGCCGCAGCCGTGGCCGGCGCGGGCTCGACATTCTCAACCGGCTCCGCACCAACCCCGACATCGAACTGGTCATCTACGAGCACGATCTGCCCGACATGACGGAGCATGTCGGTCGACTTGAAGCTGGTGGCGCTGGCCAAGCACCTGTCGGGGAAACTGATCACCAACGACTACAATCTCAACAAGGTCGCGCGCCTGCAAGGCGTTCACCGTCATCAACCTCAACGATCTCGCCAACGCGCTGAAGCCCGTCTTCTTGCCCGGCGAACACATCGAGGTCCGCATCGTCAAGGCCGGCGAGGAGCCCGGCCAAGGCGTAGGATATCTCGAAGACGGCACGATGGTCGTCATCGAATCCGGCCGCGACCACATCAACCAGGTCGTTCCCATCGCGGTGACCAGCGTGCTGCAAACCAGCGCCGGCCGCATGGTGTTCGGAAAGCTGGAGAACGGGCGGTAGGAGGACAGGCGTTCCCGCCGGTCACCCGGGACAATCGCCGCCTTCGGGCAGACAGGGATGTTTGTCCTCCCGGGTTTCTCGCAGGCCGCACACGCGATCGAATTCCCAAAACAGGTCTTTGACGGCCACCGGCTTCGAAAGCACGGCCGCCGCGCCGGCCGAAAGGGCTCGCTGCTGGTCTTCGATGCGCGGGAACGATCAGGAGTGCCACCACCGGCGCCGGTCGCATGGCCGCGGCCAGTCGCTGCAATTCCCGGTATTCGGCGTCGCCCAGGCCAGCGGCGTCGAAGATCGCCGCCACCGCGCCATCGACGCGGGTTTCGGCGGCCGTGCGCTGCCAAACCGTGGCCAACCCGCGACTTCGGCACGCCGCCGAGAGCCACTCGGCCATCTCGTGCGATCGGGCACGAATCAGCACCGCCCCCTCGCGGCGCGGCCAAGGATGCGACGGCGCCGGCCAGCAGCCGCTCTTCTTCGGTGGCCGTCAGCGGCAGCGTCCATGAGGACGGCTGTCCCTGGGCGAGGCGGCCCAGTTCCCGGTCGCAGCGGGCCGCCCACTGGTGCCAATAGGTCCGCACCGCGCCGGCCAGGGCGAGCCGGTTCGCATCTCCCCCTCGCACCAACTTCCCATCAGCCCAACAACCCGGGCCAACGGGGCCAGCCGCCGCAGACGATCGATCGCCTCGTGAGAGAACTGCCCCGGAAAGGCCTGCGCCACGACGATCACGTCCGGCCCGACTTCCCCGGCACGCAGCGCCGCCGCCGCGGAATCGAGATCCGTCAACTCGCGTACGCCGCCCGACGCGGCGATGGCCGCCCGGGCGTCGGCAAACTCCGCCCGCTCCGCCGGACACAGCAACAGGATCGACAGCTTGGGGGTCACGCCTTACAGCTTCTCCTCGGTCTCGACGATGACTTGACGAGCGGCCGCGGCGTCGGCGGCTCCGCGGAGCGCATTGAGTAACCCCGGCGAGGCAAGAATGCGGCTCAGCCGGGCCAACGCTTGCAGGTGACCCGGTCGTCGGTCGAACAAATCAGGAAGAAAACGTCGGTCAGCGGAACGGCCCCGCCAAAGGGAATGCCGGTGCTCGTGCACCCCAACGCCAGCAGCGGCTGCGCGAGAATCTTGGCCATCGGCCGGCGCGGGTGCAACAGCGCCACGCCGTTTTCCAGCGCCGTGGGATGCAAATCCTCGCGGGCCTTCACGGCCTCGGCCATCTCCTTGGTGTCCCACAGCCAGCCGGTCTGCGCCGCCAGTTCCACCATCGAGTCGATCACCGAGTTGCGCGTTCGGGCCCGCAGCGGCACAGCGATGGCCTCGACCGGCAGCATGTCGGCGATGCGGACCGCCTGTTGATCCTCCGCCGGCGCCGACCGCTGCAACACGGCCTCGACCTCGATCAACTCCAACTGGTCGGACAGTCCGATGCGATGCTCAAACCAATGATGGATATCGGGCTTGGCGAATCGCCACTCGCCCGCCACTTTGCGGCCGGGCAGCTTGCCGCGCTCCGCCAGTTTCACCACCTGTTGGGGGGCAAGATGCAGGTAGCGGGCCAGGCTATTGACGTCGAAATCACCGTACGGCATGGCCCACATATTCGCCGATTGCCGTCGGTTTGTCCAGACGAACCGTCTTACCGATTTCGCCTCACGCATGGTACAATCCGGCCCAACACGACCCGTTTCCGGGAGAGGGAAACGTAACCGGGAGCGGGATCACGAAATACCGAAAGGATGAAAGCGCGAAAGGAAGAAGTGCAAGAACAGGATCACGCGTAAGACAGGAACCCAGCTTCTTGTTCCTTTCGAACATTTTTCGTGCTTTCGTTCTTTCGACGTTTCGTGATTCCGTTGGCAAAACTCAGCCATTGTCAAGAAGGTGAACACCATGTCAGAGCCGTCCCGAGAAGCAGCCATTTCGCCCGCAGGCCACCAGCCCTATGTCCCCGACAACGTCGTCCTGCCCGAGTTCACCTGGTCGGCGGTGCTGGTGGGGGCCGTGCTGGGGATCATCTTCGGCGCCTCGTCGCTGTACCTGGTGCTGAAGGTGGGCATGACCGTCTCGGCCTCGATTCCCGTGGCCGTGCTCTCGATCACCCTGTTCCGCGTGTTTTCCAGCGTCTTCGGCGTTCGCCGGGCGACCATCCTGGAAAACAACATCGTGCAGACGACCGGCTCGGCCGGCGAGTCGATCGCCTTCGGCGTGGGCGTGACCATGCCGGCCGTGATGATCCTCGGCTTCGAGATGGAGATCACCCGCGTGATGGTGGTTTCGGTGCTCGGCGGGCGTGCTGGGCATCCTGATGATGATCCCGCTTGCGCCGGGCGTTCATCGTCAAGCAGCACGGCACGCTGAAATATCCCGAAGGCACCGCCTGCGCCGACGTGCTGATCATCGGCGAGACGGGCGGGGCCAGCGCCAAGACGGTGTTCATCGGATTCGGCATGGCCTTCGTCTACAAGTTCCTCTGCAGCGGCTTGCGGCTGTGGAAAGAGGTGGCCAGCCGGCCGCTGGATTGGTTCAAGGGCGCCACGCCCGCCCTGGAAGCTGATCCCGCGCTGCTGGGCGTGGGCTATATCATCGGCACGCGGATCGCCTGCATCATGGTGGCCGGCGGCATCTTGCAGGCTTTCGTGCTCGTGCCCGCTGATCCGCTTCTTCGGCGAAGGACTGACGCATCCGCTCTATCCGGCCGCCGGCCGCCATCGCCTCGATGGACGCCGAGACGATCTGCAAGGTGTACGTGCGCTACATCGGCGCCGGGGCGGTGGCCGCCGGCGGCATCATCAGCCTCTGCCGCGCATTGCCGCTGATCGTCGCGTCGATCGCCTCGGGATTGCGCGACATGCGCGGCGGCATCGCACGGCGCCGGCGACACGTCGCCGCACCGATCGCGACCTGCCGCTGGCCACCGTCTTCTTCGGTTCGCTGGCTGTTGGTGCTGGCGATTTGGGTCTTCCTGGGACTGGATCCGCAGGCCGGCGGCGGTTGTCGCTCGGCGGCCATGTTCAATGGTACCGGTCTGGTGAATCTGGTCGCCGCGGTGCTGATCGTGCTTTTCGGGTTTCTCTTCGTGACGGTTTCCTCGCGGCTGACGGGCGAAATCGGCTCGTCGAGCAATCCGATCTCCGGCATGACGATCGCCACGCTGCTGCTGACGTGCCTGATCTTCCTGATGCTCGGCTGGACCGGCGCCGCCTTACCGCCTGCTGGCGCTTTCCGTGGCGGCGGTGGTGTGCATCGCGTCGTCCAACGGCGGCACCACCTCGCAGGACCTCAAGACGGGCTTCCTCGTCGGCGCCACGCCCAAGTGGCAGCAGTGGGCCATCCTCGTCGGGTCGGTGTCCTCGGCCCTGGTGATCGGCGCGGTGTTGCATGGCGATGAACCAGTCGAGCACGGTTTATTCCACAAAGAACCTGCCTCAGCCGAAGCAGCCGCTCGATATGGAGGCGATCAAGGCCGCCGGCGCAGCGGTCGACGTGCCCCCGACAGTGACGACCTCGTACTATGTCTGGCATGCCACGGAAGGCAATCCCGAGGGCGTGCCGCCCGGCAAAGTACCTGGTCGACGAGCAGGGAAAGATCTGCTACCTGGTCGATCCGGGCATCAGCGGCAAACTGCACCGACAAGACGATGGCACAGAAGTCCGCAAGTACAATCCGCCGCAAGCCGAGTTGTTCGCCCTGATCACCAACGGCATCCTCACCCAGAAGCTGCCGTGGATTCTGGTGTTGCTCGGCGTGTCCATTGCGGTGGTGGTGGAACTTTGCGGCGTCTCGTCGCTGGCCTTCGCCGTCGGCGTGTATCTGCCGCTTTCGACCTCGGCGCCGATCTTCGTCGGCGGCATGGTGCGCTACTTCGTCGAACGGCTAGCCGCAAGGCACGAAAGGACCTGCCGATCTCGGAGGTGGAGTCCGAGATGAGTCCCGGATCGCTGCTTTCCACGGGCTACATCGCCGGCGGCACCATCGCCGGCGTCCTTGATCGCCTTCCTCAACTTCAGCGATACAACCGTCAAGACGCTGGCAATGTACCAGTACCGGACAGCCCCCATCACGTCCAACGCGCCGTTCGACGTGCAGTGCGAGATCTTGCGCAGGAAGAACTCGGAACCAACAGTTCGGACCAACAGCGGCGTCGCCTGGCCGACGAAGTTCGAGAACTTAACGAGCCCGAACTGCGTCGTTATGCTACTGTGCCCAAGGGGATTACGCTGACGCTTCCGAAGAGCAAACACTATGAAGCTACGGCCAATGCCTACCTCTTTCAGGTCGCCCAGCAGGCGCTCGGCGACGAAGATAAGGCCTCGTTATTGTTCGACCTCAACGAGAGCCAACTGAAATTGCCCGATCGCTTGCCGAACGTCGCCAACCTCAAGATTCCTCAGAGGAACCTGCCGGCAATCGTTGTGTTTGCGTTGTTGGCCGTTTTCCTGGCGGCGGTCGGAAAGGGGTGGGTGCTGAAGCAACCAGAAGCATAACCTGCTCGCTGATTGCCTGATTGCCGCTCCCCTACGGGTCGCGGCTTAACGAGTCGCGGCTTAACGGGTCGCGGCTTAACGGGTCGCGGCTTAACGGGTCGCGGCTTAACGGGTCGCGGCTTAACGGGTCGCGGCTTAACGGGTCGCGGCTTAACGGGTCGCGGTTTAACGGGTCGCGGCTTAACGGGTCGCGGCTTAACGGGTCGCGGCTTAACGGGTTTAGCCGCGACCCGCAGGGGAGCGGCTTGGAAGTTGACATTATGGTCCTCGCCTACCACCTGATCATCACCGCCTATGGATTCTGGCTCCCCAACGATCCGCGCGGGTCATGGTCCGACTTTGTCGGCGCCTGGGAATTGCGCCGTTTTGGGCCGGCAACGAAAACCAGCTCGCACCGCTCACTCGCCGCCCGCCCCCACGATGTCACCCTGCGACTCGCCGCCAAGAAGGCGCTGAAGTACCCCGATGTGCACTTCTCCGCGGAACAAATTCAGACGCTCGCGCGAGCCTTTGGCGAGTGGACGTCTCACAACGGCGTGACCCTTTGGGCGTGCGCCGTCCTTCCGGAACACGCGCATTTTGTCGTCGCTCGACATCGTTACAAGGCGGAACAAATCGCCAACTTGCTGAAGGGCGAATCCACGCGGGCCTTGGTCGCCGCGGGACAGCATCCGCTTGCCGCATTGGTTCCGCCCGGCCACCGTCCGCCGAAGGTCTCGGCGCAGAACCAATGGACGGTGTTCTTGGACGCGCCGGCGGACATCCGCCGCGCGATCCGGTACGTCGAGAATAATCCGACCAAGGAGGGGCAGAGCCGGCAGCAGTGGCCGTGGGTGACGGCGTATGGTTAACGGCCGCTCCCCTACGGGTCGCGGCTTAACGGGGGCTTAACAGGTTTTGCCGCGACCCGCAGGGGAGCGGGTTAACGGGTCGCGGCTTAAGACGGCACGCGACTTGCACCTCGAATAACCACATCGCGCGAGCGAATGATAACAGAGCGGCCGGCCCCGGAATTCGGCCATTTTCCGCAAATTATGCCGTTAATCTGGGGGGACGGAACCGTTCTTGACCCCACCCGACGATACGGATAGATTGCCATGTTGGGAGCGAGTTGGCCAAAAATGGCAGTCTATCGCCGCCCTGCGCCTGTACCAAACGGATCACGATGGAAGAAATTTTATCGCAGATTTGGGACGTCCTAAGCTACTTCTTTGGAGGTATCGCCCGAGGGATCGAACGGGGCATCACCAGCCTCTTCGGTTCGTCCAACGCCCGATATCTCAAGAAGCTCCAGCCTACGATCGACGCGATCAACGCGTTGGAACCCAAATACCAGGCGATGACCGACGCCGAGCTGCGCGACCAAACGGCGCAGTTCCGCAAGCGGCTGGCCACCGGCGAAACGCTCGATGACCTTCTGGTCGAAGCCTTTGCCGTCTGCCGCGAGGCCGGCCGTCGCGTGTTGGCCATGCGCCACTACGACGTCCAATTGATGGGCGGCATCGTGCTCCATCGCGGCTGCATCGCCGAAATGGTCACCGGCGAAGGAAAGACGCTGGTGGCCACCCTGCCCGCGTATCTCAACGCGCTGGAGGGCAAGGGGGTCCACGTGGTCACGGTGAACGACTACCTTGCCCGCCGCGACATGGAATGGATGGGCCCGCTCTACATGTCGCTGGGACTGACCGTCGGCACCATCCAGAGCAACATGGAAACGGCCGACCGCCAAAAGGCCTACGACTGCGACATCACGTATGGCACGAACAACGAGTTCGGCTTCGACTATCTCCGCGACAACATGCGTCCGGCGGCCAAGGGCGACAAGAGCTACGACAAATGGTATCAGCAGTCGCAAGGACCGCTGCACTTCGCGGTCATCGACGAAGTGGACAACATTCTGATCGACGAGGCCCGGACGCCGCTGATCATTTCCGGCCCGGCCCATGACGACGTGACCCGCTACACAAAGGCCGACCGCATCGCCCGGCAGTTGAAGAAGGGCAGCCACTTCGAGGTCAACGAGAAGGAGCATAGCGCACACCTGACCGACGACGGTGTTCGGGCGGCCGAGCAACTGGCCGGCGTGGAGAGTTTTTACACGGCCGGCCACATGGAGTGGCCGCACCTGATCGACAACGCCCTGAAGGCCCATCATCTCTACAAGCGCGACGTAAACTACGTGGTCAACGGCGACGAGGTGGTGATCGTCAACGAGTTCACGGGCCGCCTGATGCCGGGCCGCAACTGGAGCGACGGTCTGCACCAGGCCGTCGAAGCCAAGGAGGGCGTTCGCGTCAAGGAAGAGAACCAAACGCTGGCCACGATCACGCTGCAGAACTTCTTCAAGCTGTACGACAAGATTTGCGGCATGACGGGCACCGCCATGACCGAGGCCGCCGAGTTCTGGAAGATCTACAAGCTCGACGTGATCGCCGTACCCACCAACAAACCGCTAAAGCGTCTGAACTCGCCCGACGTGATCTACCGCAGCGAGAAGGAGAAGTTCAACGCCATCGCCGAAGAGATCGAGCGAATGCACAAGTGGGACGTGCTGGTGAACGACAAGAGCGAAGAATACCTCGGCAAGATCATCCACGAAACCGACGAGAACATCGAGTTCCAGCCGCGCGGCAGCAAAGACCGCGAAACCATTTCCAAGAGCAAAATCAAGGAAATCGACCACCGCGGGCGGCCGATCCTGGTGGGCACCGTGTCGATCGAGCGAAGCGAACTGATTTCCGGCATGCTGGAGAAACGCGGCATCCCGCACCAGGTGCTCAATGCCAAGCATCATCAGCGCGAGGCCGAGATCGTCGCCCAGGCCGGCCGGCTCAACGCGGTCACGATCGCCACGAACATGGCCGGCCGCGGCACCGACATCATCCTCGGCGGCAATCCCGAGGCCATGGCCTGGGCGAAGCTTCAGGAAAAGTATCCCACCCGGCTGGAAGTGCCGCAGGAAGAATGGGATGCGTTGGTGCGCGAGATCGAGCAGCGCGAGCAGATGAAGGCCGAGGGGCGCGTCGTGGCCGGAATGGGCGGGTTGCACATCCTGGGGACCGAGCGGCACGAAGCCCGCCGCATCGACCTCCAGCTCCGCGGGCGTTGCGGCCGCCAGGGCGATCCCGGCAGCAGCCGCTTCTACCTCTCGCTCGAAGACGACCTGATGCGAATCTTCGCCGGCGAATGGGTCAAGAACGTGCTCACGCGGCTGGGCATGAGGGAAGGCGAGGCCATCGAAAGCCGCATGGTCTCGCGGCGCATCGAAGGCGCCAGAAGAAGGTCGAGGAACGGAACTTCGAGGTCCGCAAAAACCTCCTCGAATACGACGAGGTGATGGATGAGCAGCGCAAACGCGTTTACGGCTACCGCCAGAACATTCTCAACGGCGCCAACTGCAAGCAGTTGATCCTGGAGATGATCCAACAGCAGATCGACCACTTCCTCGACCAGTTCCTCGACAAGGACTACGGCAGCGAGACGTTTGCGGGCTGGGCGGCCAAGCAATTGTCGGTGGAGTTCGACGCCCGCGACTTTCGCGGCATGGATTTCCAGTCGGCCGAGGTCTTCGCCCGCGAAGGGGCCGAGCGCATGGCCCAGGGCCAGGTGCTGGAAGCCCTGGAAGAAAACCTGCCGGCGGAAGAAGAGTCTTCCGAATGGAACTGGGAGGCGCTGGCGAAGCTGGTCAACACGCGCTGGCACCTGAGCCTCCGCGATCGCGATCTGAAGCAGCTCGGCCGCGACCAGGTGGGCGAGTTCCTCATCGAGCGGGCGCGGGCCGCCGTCGAAAAGATCGACCTCAGCGAGGGCGCAGCGGTTCCTCGATCCGCAGTTTGGCGTGCAATCCGCCTGCACGTGGGTGCGGCACAAGTTCGGCATCGAGCTGGCGCCCGACGAGGTCCGCGACCTCGAGCCGCCGGCGTTCAAACAGTTGGTCCGCACGAAGGCCTTGGCGACTTACGAGGAGCGGGAGACGGCCTACCCGGTGATGGCCGGCCTGTACCATTTCACCACCCGCGACGCGATGGGCCACAAGCGCTACGAGCGCGACGAGTTGGCCCATTGGGCGGCCCAGCGATTCCACGGCGAGTTGAGCGTCGAGGACCTGAAGAACAAGCAGCGCGACGAGATTCGCGCCATCTTAGTCGAGCAGAGCCGGCGGTTCTCCGAGGGCCTGGAAGCGGCCATGACCGAGGCCCACGCCTGGCTGGGCCGCATCTTCGGGCCCGATACGTCCGAACAAGCGGCCCTGCGCGCGGCCTACGAGGATGGGCGGCTCAAGGAGCTTTCCGCCTGGCTGACCGAGAAGTACAAGTATGATCTCTCGCCGGAGGAAATGCTCCGCTGCAAGGCGGAGCGGCTCGAACGTCACCTGACCGCGGCCGTCGAAGACCTTTACCGCCCCGAGATGCGGCGGATGGAACGGGCGCTGGTGCTGCAACTGCTCGACACGGCCTGGAAGGACCATTTGCTGTCGATGGACCACCTTCGCAGCAGCGTCGGGCTCCGCGGCTACGCCCAGATCGATCCCAAGGTGGAATACAAGCGCGAGGGGATGCGAATCTTCGAGCAGATGTGGACTTCGGTGGGCGAGCGGGTGACCGACCTCATCTTCCGCATGGAACAACTCGACGAGCGTTTCGTCGGTTCGACGTGGACCGAGTCGGAGGCCATTCACCAGGACGCCCAATCGGCCGGTGAAATCGCCCAGCAGCAGCAAGCGGCCATTGAAGGCACGGAAGTCGACCACAAGCCGCAGCCGATCCGCAACCGCCAGCAGCGCGTAGGCGCAACGATCCCTGCCCCTGCGGCAGCGGGAAGAAGTTCAAGCAGTGCTGCATGAGGAAGGGGTGAAACAACCCCTCCCGGCCGCGTTATTTCCTCAGCATTGAACTGCTAGACCACGTAGTGGATAAGTTGGTAGAATATAACTGTGCTCGGGCGGGCACGACAGGAAGCAGCCAGAAGCGGGAATCGATCCATGCTGGACGCGGCAATCCAAAGTGAACTTCTAAAAGAGATCAAGCAACTTCCGCTGCCGATGCAGCAGCGTGTGCTCGATTTCGCCCGGTCGTTGCATGGCGCACCGGCAGCAGAGGCACAAGACAAGGGATTTCTCAGTCTCGCAGGCTGTATGACCCCGGAAGAGGCCGAGCAGTTTTTGCGCGCTATCGATGAGGACTGCGAGCGGATCGATCCCAATGAATGGTGAAGTGCTCCTCGATACCAACGCGGTGATCGGACTGTTCGCCGACGATCCGGCCATGCACCGCCGGTTGGCTCGCTGTTCGGCGATCGTGATCTCGCTTGTCGTGCTGGGCGAATTGTACTACGGCGCGATCAAGTCAAAGCGTGTTGACGAGAACCTAAAACGGATCGAGCGGCTACTGGCCGAATCCATTTTGGTCAAGAGCGACGTCAAGACCGCATTCGAATACGGCACAATCAGGAACCAACTGCACCTCAAGGGGCAACCGATTCCCGAGAACGATCTTTGGCTAGCCGCAGTCGGCGCCTCACGACTTGACGCTAATCTCCCGGGACATTCACTTCAGCTACGTGGATGGTCTGAAATTGGAATCGTGGTAACCGCATCTGAATAAATCACGCGGCGAAACGGGGAAGGACACCCAGCGTTGCCGTATCTTCTCAACCTTGCTTACTTGCTGTTGATTCTCGTCAGCCTGCCCTGGCTCGTGTGGCAGGCGGTGCGGAAGGGTAAATATCGCGAAGGCTACGCGGCAAAGTTGTTCGGACGAGTGCCGCGACGAACGTCCGACAAGACGTGCCTCTGGCTGCACGCCGTGAGCGTGGGCGAAGTCAATCTGCTGGCCCCGCTGCTGCGGATGATCGAACACGAGCGGCCTGCGTGGGAATGCGTCATCTCGACCACCACCGCCACCGGCATGGCGCTGGCGAAGAAGAAATATCCGCGGCAAGTGGTGTTCTATTGTCCGCTGGACTTTTCCTGGGCCGTGAAGACGGCCATGCGACGCATCCGGCCCGACGTGCTCGTGCTGGCCGAGCTGGAACTGTGGCCGAACTTGATCCGCGCCGCCAAACGCTCGGGCGCGAGGGTCGCCGTGATCAACGGCCGCTTGGGCGAAAAGAGCTTTCGCGGCTATCGGCGGATTCGCTCGCTGGCGGCCCGGCTGCTCGGGCAGATCGATCTGCTGGCCGTGCAGGAGGAAACCTACGCCGAGCGATTTCGGCAACTCGGCGCCCGGCCGGAGACGGTCCACGTGACCGGCTCGATGAAATACGACGGCGCCCAGACCGACCGCCATAATCCCGCGACGCGACAACTGGCTGCGCTGGCCGGATTTTCCGGCGATGACATCGTCCTCTTGGCCGGCAGCACGCAAGAGCCGGAAGAGGCGATGGCGTTGGAGACGTTTCGAGCCCTGAGCGCGGCGTGGCCACAACTGCGGCTGGTGCTGGTGCCGCGTCATCCCGACCGTTTCGAAGCCGTGGCCAGGCTGCTGGACAATTCCGGCATTCCCTGGCAGCGACGGACGGCGTTGACGAGCGAAAAGAAAGCCCTCTCCCCTCTCCCCTCTCCTCTCTCGCCTCGCGTCCTGTTGGTCGACGTAGTTGGCGAGCTGGGGGCGTGGTGGGGAACAGCCCGGATCGCATTTGTGGGCGGCAGCCTGGGCAGCCGGGGCGGGCAGAACATGATCGAGCCGGCCGGCTACGGCGCCGCCATCGCTTTTGGCCCCAACACGTGGAACTTCCGCGACATTGTCGCCGCGATGCTCGCCCACGACGCGGCCACGGTCGTTAGCGACGGCCGGCAGTTCACACAGTTCGTCCGCCGCTGCCTGGAGCAACCCGATGACGCGGCCGCCTTGGGCAACCGCGCCGAAAACCTGGTGCTCTCGCAGCTCGGCGCCACCGAGAAGACGCAGCGGTTCTTGAGCGAATTGGTTGACGCTCGCCGCAGCCGGGGCTAAACTGGGCGTGGTTGGCCCTGCGTCCGGCCGTCTCAAGCAGAGAAAGGTCTACCATGTGCATCACGCATCTTGCGCGGAGCGTTTGTTCGCTCGCGGTGGTGTTCGTCCTGGTTGCGCCCTCGGCTGGCCGTGCCGATGCTGCGGAGACGAGCGGCGAAAAGGCCGAGCGAATGAAGTGGTGGGTTGACGCCCGCTTCGGCATGTTCATCCACTGGGGGCCGGTGAGCCTGCGGGGCACGGAGATCGGTTGGTCTCGTGGCCGCCAGGTCCCCATCGACGTTTACGACAACCTCTACAAGGAGTTCAACCCGGTCAAGTTCGATGCCAAGGAGTACGTGTCGTTGGCCAGGGAAGCCGGCATGAAGTACATCACGTTGGTGGCCAAGCATCATGACGGATTCGCGATGTACGCCAGCAGGCTGAGCGACTACAACATCATGAATACGCCGTTCCATCGGGACGTGGCCCAGGAACTTTGCGATGAGTGTCGAAAACAGGGCATCCGCTTTTGCACCTACTATTCGATCATCGATTGGCATCATCCCGACTATCTGCCGCGCGGGGCGGGCGACAAGCGGCCGCCGAAGGACGCCAACTTCGACGACTATTTCGCATTCATGCAGGGGCAACTTCGCGAAATCATGGAGAATTACCACCCGGCCGTGATGTGGTTCGACGGCGAGTGGGAAGACCACTGGACGGTCGAGCGCGGGCGGGAGATCTACGCCATGCTGCGCGAACTCGATCCGGCGATCATCGTCAACAACCGCTTGAGCAAGGGTCGGCGGTGGGGCGTTTTCCACACCTCCGGTATGGCCCCGCCGGAAACGACCGTTGGCGACTTCGGCACGCCCGAACAGGAGCCCGGCCGCTTTTCGGGCATCCGCAACCTGTACTGGGAAAGCAATATGACGCTGTGCCGGCAGTGGGCCTGGAAACCCGCCGATAAGCTGAAGACCCTCGACGAGTGCATCGATCTGTTGGTGAGCAACGCCGGCTACGACGGCAACTTCATGATCAACGTCGGACCTATGCCCAGCGGCGAAATCGAGCCCCGCCAGGCGGAGCGGCTGCGGGAGATCGGCCGCTGGATGAAGCAATACGGCGAGACCATCTACGGCACGCGCGGCGGCCCGTTTCGACCGGCGTGGTGGGGCGTAAGCACCTGCAAGGCAGAGCGTATTTTCATCCATATCCTCCACTTCCCGTTTGATGGGCGGGTGAGCCTGCCCGCCTTGCCCAGGAAGATCGTCGCCAGCCGGCTGCTAAGCGGCGCAGTAGCGGAGGTGAAGCAGACGGACCAGCGCGTTACGATCGCCATCCCGTTGGCAGCCCGCCAAGAACTCGATACGGTCGTCGAGTTGACGCTCGACGGATCGGCGGTTGCCATCCGGCCGTTGGCTGAATGACGGGGCCGTCAGCATCGAGCACGGCAGCAGGCCGCGGCTTCATTTCCCCTGTCCGAGCGGATCGAGGCGGGGGTGATCCACCACCTGTTGCCGGTAATTCCGGTTGCCAATGCCAGCCCGCATGGTCTATAATGGTTGCTTCTATAGTTCCAGGTAACCGTTCACGGCCCGACGGGCCGAAGGGGACAGTCCCATTTTTGCGGACTTCGCCGCAAAAATCGGGACAGTCCCCGTCAATCATAAGCACAACAGGAGGGATTTCCGTGGCACAGGGCAAGTTCTTGTTCACCAGCGAATCGGTCAGTATGGGCCATCCCGACAAGCTGGCCGACCAAATCTCCGACGGTATCCTCGACGCCCTGTTTGCCAAGGACCCGTATAGCCGTGTGGCTTGCGAAACGATGGTCACCACCGGCATCGCGATCGTCGCCGGCGAGATCACCACGAAGGCCGTGATCGACTATGCCGACGTCGTGCGGAAGGTCATTCGCGAGGTCGGCTACACCGACGACAAGATGGGCATCTGTGCCGACACCTGCGCCGTGATGCTCTCGATCGACCGCCAGAGCCCCGACATTGCCATGGGTGTGAACGACGATCCCACGAAGGGCAAGGACGTCGGCGCCGGCGATCAGGGCCTGATGTTCGGCTACGCCTGCAACGATACGCCCGAACTGATGCCGCTGCCGATCCAACTGGCGCACGAGATTCTCGCCCGGCTCACCGAGGCCCGGCAGAAGGGCGAGGTCGGTTGGCTGCGGCCCGACAGCAAGAGCCAGGTCACGGTGGAATACGTCGACGGCAAGCCCGCGCGGATCGACACGATCGTGGTTTCCACGCAGCACACGCCCGAGGTCGCTCAGGCCGAGATTCGCAAGTTCGTGATCGAGAAGATCGTCGCGCCGCTGCTGCCGAAGCAATTGGTCAAGGGCAAGATCACGTACCACGTCAATCCGACGGGCCGGTTCGAAGTGGGCGGGCCGCACGGCGATTGCGGACTTACCGGCCGGAAGATCATCGTCGACACCTACGGCGGCTGGGCTCGCCACGGCGGCGGCGCGTTCAGCGGCAAGGATCCCACCAAGGTCGACCGCAGCGCGGCCTACATGGCCCGGCACGTGGCCAAGAACATCGTGGCCGCAGGGCTGGCCGAGCGCTGCGAAGTGCAACTGGCCTACGCCATCGGCGTCTCCGAGCCGGTCAGCGTATTGGTCGACACGGAGGGGACGGGCAAGATGGCCGACGAGCGGCTTTGCGAAGTGGTTCGCAAGGTGTTCCCGCTGACTCCCAGCGGAATCATGAAGTACCTCGACCTCCGCCGGCCCATCTATCGCAAGACGGCCTCGGGCGGGCATTTCGGCCGCAACGACCCCGATTTCACCTGGGAAAAAACCGACCGCGCCGCCGAACTGGCCGCCGCGGCCAAGAATAGCGGCTAGTAGTCTGACACAGTTAAATTGTGAAGTTGATATAGCCGGGGAAACAGAAGTTTGATAGCCTCCTGCCGTGGGATTTTCCCGAGCATGGAGGCGGAAAAATGAACAAGCGGTATGTGGTTCGGTTGACCCGGAAGGAACGGGAGGAACTGCTGGGACTGATTCGTGTTGGCAAGGCTGCGGCGTACAGGCTCTTGTGGGCTCGCATCCTGCTAAAAGCGGACCAGGGAGAAGACGGGCCAGGGCTATCCGATGAGGAAATTGCCCGGGCCATGGAAACGACAGCCCGGACGGTGGAACGGCTTCGGCAGCGACTGGTGGAAGAGGGACTGGAAGCGGCACTCAACCGGAAGAAGCGTGAAAGGCCGTCGCATCCTCCGGTGCTGGATGGCAAACGCGAGGCGCATCTGATAGCGATGAGCTGTAGCGAGCCACCGCAGGGCCGAGATCGGTGGACGGTCCGGTTGTTGGCTGACAAGTTGGTCGAACTGGAGGTGGTGGAATCGGTTTCCCGCGAGACGGTGCGGCGGGTGTTAAAAAAAACGAACTTAAGCCTTGGCTGAAACAGCAGTGGTGCATTCCGCCGAAGGAAAATGCGGAATTCGTCTATCGGATGGAGGACGTGCTGGAGGTTTACTCGCGGCCTTACGATCCGAAGCGACCGCAGGTCTGCATGGATGAAGCCGGAAAGCAACTGGTCAAGGAAACACGAAAGCCCATTACTGCTGAGCCGGGCCAGCCTGAGCGTTATGACTATGAATACGAGCGAAACGGCACGTGCAATCTGTTTGTGTTCTGTCAGCCGTTGACCGGCTGGCGGCACGTGGAAGTCACCGAGCGAAAGACCAAGCAGGACTGGGCTTATGCGATCCGCGATTTGGTTGACGTTCGCTTCCCCGAGGCCGAGAAGATCGTGTTGGTCATGGACAACCTCAACACCCACTCCCCGGCATCCCTTTACGAGGCGTTTCCTCCCGAGGAGGCTCGCCGCATTGCGGAGAAACTGGAAATCCACCCGACGCCCAAGCATGGCAGTTGGCTGGACATTGCCGAGATCATGATCGGGATTATGAACCGCCAATGTCTGTCGCGCCGGATAGGGGAAGTCCATCAGGTACGGGAAGAAGTTGCCGCTTGGGAAAACGACGGTAATGAGCATCGCCGACCTGTTCAATGGCAATTCAGTACGAAGGACGCACGAATCAAATTAAAACGCCTCTACCCGACACTTTAACTGTGTCGGACTACTAGTTATCCTCTCGTTCCCACGGTCCGCCGTGGGAACACACCGTTCGGACGCTCCGCGTCCTGCGTTGAACAACGTCCGACCCTGGCGACCCGTGGAGTGAAGTCGATGTCCACCGACAACGATTACAACACATCACCTCGTACCGACGGCGAGAAGCCCACAAATGTTTCTGTGGTCGGAGTGGTGATTGGGCTGATCTGTACCGCCTTTCCGGTGAGCATGACGATCTGTGGGTTTTGTTCCGCCGGCCGTGGCGCGGCGGTCAGGCCAATGTTCCTCCTGCCTGCCATCTTTTTCTGGGCGGCCGCAGGAATGCTCGTTGGGGTTCCGATCTCGATTGCAGGCATCTTCCTTGACCGTGGCCGCAAGAAGTGGCTGGGTGTTTTTGGAGTGGTATTGAATCTGGCCATTTTTCCGGCGTGCATGGCAGCGATGGAAACCGTGATTTGGGCGATGGGCCAAACCTTGGATACGTAAGTAGTCGATGCGGGGCGGCAACTGCTGTGTTCTCTCGTTCCCACGGTCCGCCGCGGGAACGCACCGTTCGGACGCTCGGGAACCTTCGACCAGTGCTGAGATGCCGCGGGGAAAACCATGGCGCATCGCGTATTCGTTGCTGCCACCATCGCATCCACGGTCCTCATGGGCCTTTGTCTTTCTCTGTTCGTAGCCACCATCTGCATCCACCAACTTGACGCAAGTGAGCACCACCTGTCGATTACAAACGACTTTCACGTCGGGTTCCGTGGCGGATGCATTGCGTTCTTCAGCGACGCGCATGGACCATACCAGGGCAGCATAATGCTTCTCGTGGGCAGCTCTCCCCCGCGAGTGGACCAAGCGGGGTTTGACCTCCCCCTTGGCATCTACTATCGGTACTATCGTTTCTGGGATTCGGGCAAGGTCGTCTGGACGCTGATGGTGTGGCTGCTCGATCCGGCGACGATTTTCAGCGTTCTGCCGGTGACGTGGCTTTTGTGCCACTGGCGGCAATCTCAACGCGCATCCAAAGACTCGCGAGCGGAGGGCGCTGTTGGCTACTGATCAATCGATCTACAGTCGCGGGCGGACTGCCGGAATCTTGCCGGCCAACGTTCCTCGCTGCGCTGCCGCTGCCACACTCAGTTTGCTGGCTGCCGTCGCGCTTACGATCGTTGCCCGCCGCGCGGCCGGGGCGCTGGAAGATCCGTTGCCGCCGATGGCTTTGGCCACGACCGGCCTGCTCGTGGCGGCCGCTGCGGCGGCCATCCGCTTGGGCTGGCCATCGGCCCGGCGCGGAATGGTCGATTGGATCGTGATGGTTGCCACTTCGCTGGCGGTTGTTGCCCTGGGCGCCAGCTTGCGTCTGCCAGGCACCCCGGCAGCCGGCATGTTTCTGCTTTGCATGCCCTTGTTGGCCGAGGAAAGTTGGGCCTGGGCGTGGCACAACCGGCAGTGTTTCGACTCCTTGCCGAACGACCGGCCGACGATCCGCATCGACGCGCCGCATGGGGCGACGCCACACGCATTGTTGCTCGATCGGGAAACGGCCGATCTGGCCGAAGAAGTCACACAGCAATTGACCCGCCGCCAGACGGCCGACGGGGCCGATGAACTTTCCGGCTGGTTGCGGATGCCGTTTGCGGCCGGCCAGCGTACGGGGAGCATCCACCTGGCGTTCTGCCCGCCGATGGCCGCCACGCCCGAGTTGGCCGTCGAGCAGATCGACGGTCCGGAGGCGCGGATCAAGGTGGGGCAGTTGTTGCCCTACGGCTCCCGGCTCGATCTGAAGTTGGCCGCCGCAGCCGAAGAGCCGACCGCCGTGCTGGTGCAGTTTTCCGCCCGCACGCCGGGCCGGCGCACGTAGACGCGGCATCTTGCCGCGTCATCAATACATGAAAGCGGCGAGACGCCGCTTCTACGATTGATCTCCGGCAATCACCGGCTACAATTCTCAGGGATGTACGAAATCTTCGAGCACACGGCCGACTTGGGCATTCGGATTCGCGCGGAGAACATCGACGAGTTGTTTGCCGACGCGGCGCGGGGACTGTTTTCGCTTCTGGTGGCCAATCCGGACCTGGTGCAAGCCACCGAGGAAACGACGTTTCAACTTCGCGCCAACAGCCTTGAGGATCTGCTTCACGATTGGCTGAGCGAGTTGCTTTATGCGTTCTACGTGCGCCGGCTCGTATTAACCGCCTTCGAGGTGCAAGTGCGAACCGCTGCCGCGCCGGAACTGACCGCCACGGCCGGCAGCGAACCGCTCAACCCCGACCGGCACGATATTGGAGCCGAGGTGAAGGCCATCACGTGGCACGGATTGAAAGTCGAGCGGCTCGACGACGAGTGGCGGGCGGAAGTGATTGTGGATGTGTAACAGGAGAGCCAATCATGCCAAAAGCCGGCTACCACGGACCGCTGGAGCAGATCGACGAGTGCTGCTGGCGGATTCCCAAGGGCTACAAGATGGGGATGCGGGTCGAGGGGCGGATCTTCGCCGATGAGCGTTTGGCGGAGCAGATTCGCGGCGATCAGGCCCCCGAGCAGGTGGCCAACGTGGCCTTTCTGCCGGGCATCCAGATGGCCAGCCTCGCCATGCCCGACATCCATTGGGGCTATGGCTTCTGCATCGGCGGCGTCTCGGCCACCGATCCGGCCGAAGGGGGCGTGATCTCGCCGGGCGGCGTGGGCTACGACATCAACTGCGGCGTCCGCCTGATGCGCACCAACCTCACGATCGAGGACGTCCAACTGCGGCTGGGACAATTGATGGAGGCGTTGTTCCGTCAGATTCCCGCCGGCGTGGGCACGGGCGGGCCGTATCTGTTCGGCGGCAAGGAGCTGCGCCGCCTGCTGGCCGAAGGAGCGCCCTACCTGGTCAGCCGCGGTTGGGCCACGCCCGGCGACATCGAGCACACCGAGGCCGGCGGCTGCTTGCCCGACGCCGAGCCCGACCAGATGAGCCAGCGGGCCCTCTCGCGCGGCGGCGATCAGTGCGGCACGCTCGGCTCCGGCAACCATTTCCTTGAAGTCCAAGTGGTCGACGAAGTGCTCGACCAGCCGGCCGCCCGCACGATGGGCCTGGCAAAGGACGGTGTCTGCGTGATGATCCATTCCGGCTCCCGCGGATTGGGCTACCAGGTGTGCGACGACGCGCTGGTGATGCTCCGCAAAGCGCCCGCCAAGTACGGCATCGAACTGCCCGACCGGCAATTGGCGTGCGCCCCGGTTCACAGTTCCGAAGGCCAGGCCTATCTGGGCGCTATGCGTTGCGCGGCGAACTACGCCTGGGCGAATCGCCAATTGCTGATGTGGCAAACGCGCGAGATCTTCGCCGAGTTCTTCGGCCGCACCTGGGAATCGATGCAGATGAACCTGGTCTACGACGTGGCCCACAACATCGCCAAAATGGAGCAGCACGAGATCGACGGCCGGCAGCGGCTGGTGTGCGTGCATCGCAAGGGGGCAACCCGGGCGTTCCCCGCCGGTCATCCCGAACTGCCCGCAGCAGTACCGGCCGATCGGGCAACCGGTGATCATTCCCGGCGACATGGGCCGAGCCAGTTGGGTGCTGGTGGGCCAGCCCGGCAGCATGGAGCGGACCTTCGGCACCACCTGCCACGGCGCCGGCCGGGTGATGAGCCGCACGGCCGCCGTCGAGAACGCCAAAGGCCGACGCATCGACCGCGAATTGGCCGAAAAAGGCATCATCGCCAAGTGCCGAAGCTGGAAGGGACTAGCCGAGGAGCAGCCCGCGGCCTACAAAGACGTCAGCCTGGTGGTCGACGTGGTCCATCGCGCCGGTTTGGCCAGCAAAGTGGCCCGCCTGCGGCCGATTGGAGTCGTGAAAGGATGACCGCCCCCGCCGGTTCGCGGGGGATTGCACAGCCGGGAGTTTTCGATGTATAAAAGAAAGTGGATCATTCGTACTTGTTGGGACGCCATCTTTTCCCGCGCTGGACTGACACTCTGCTTGGCGATGTCTGTTGGGCTGACGGGCGGCTGTTCTCCCGACGGTCAGCCTCTTAGCGGCGGCGGAGCGCCTGTCGCAGCCACCAGCCGGCTCGGAAGGAGGAAACACCGTGAAGTTCGAAATCACCAGTTCGGCCTTCGAAGAAGGGCAGCCGATTCCGAAAAAATACACGGGCGAAGGCGCCGACGTTTCGCCGCCGCTGGCCTGGTCGGGCGTGCCGGCCAACGCCAAGGAACTGGTGCTGATCTGCGACGATCCCGACGCGCCGACTTCGGAACCGTGGGTCCATTGGGTGATCTACAAAATTCCGGCCACGACCAAGAAGCTTGCCGGAAGGCGTGCCGCGCAAGACGCGGCTGAAAGAGCCGTCCGGCGCGCTGCAAGGCAAGAACTCCTGGCCCGACGGCGACAATGTCGGCTACCGCGGTCCGATGCCCCCGCCCGGTCACGGTGTGCATCACTACTATTTCAAGCTCTATGCCATCGAAGCCCACCTCATTGCCGAGCCGGGGATGGACAAGAAGGCCATCTTGAGTGAGATCAGCGAGCATGTTGTGGCCGAAGGCGTGTTGATGGGAACGTACAAGAGATAGTGGCGAGCCGCCGGCAGCAGTGCTGGCAACGCCAACATCGGAAATGTTTGGCTCTCGCCGAGCAAGGGACCCTACCGCGTTTTCCGCCATCGTCAGGGTGCCGGCCGACATATCTCGCGTCGGATCGCGCTGCTCGGTCAACGCTGGGGCCCGGTCACTTGGCCGCCTTGGTTCGCCGCCGCCGGAGGCACAACTGGCATGCCGCCCGGCGGCGTTTGCCTCGCGCCGGAACAGCGGCGCCTCCCTGCCGCACGCCGGCACCCGTCGCGCTACCAGTCGCCCCTGTCGGATCGGTGATCGCGCGTTGCATTCGAAATTGATCCATGATTCCAATGTGCCCGTTTGGTCGCCACCATACCGGGTCGCGTGGGTCCACGCATATCACCGGTACGCCAGTGACCCGGTCACGCTCGACAACGATTTGTGGCGTTGCGCCGGGCGTTTGCTGTTGATTAGCGATTGTCTGTCGCTTACACCACCCAACGAGCGAGTTGTCGATCAACTCCTTTAATACCCGCGTCGGCTTGCTTAACCGCCCCGCGTTCTCAAGGTCGCCTTCCAGGGCGATGAGTTGCTTCGTCTCCTTCTCCTGTTTCTCCTGTGCGGCCTTAACGTCCGCCAAGGCAGCAAGCTGGCCCTGGGCGGGTGGAACCTGCGCGTTCGCCAGCGGATTCCTGGCCTGCAAAATCAACCTCAAATCTTGCTCAGCCTTTGCACGTGTGTGATTGTAGTAATCATACAATAGCTGTGTCTGCTCGTTGTTCGTTGCCGGACGCTGCTCCTTATTCCTTGCCGCGTGCGTGACGAGAGTCTTATCGAGGTACGCATAATCCGAATCGGCGAACCGCTCCGGCAACGCCTTCATGTCGGCGCGGAGTTGGCTATGGAGAAAATCTCGCTGTTGCTGGGGCGTGCCAGAAGGCACCTCGTCGCAGCGTGCCTCTGCTGCAGCGTTGACGAACAACAGCAAAACAGTACGCGCGGGCAATCAGTCTCATTTTTGCACCCCTCCAAAAGACCGGTAATCGTGACTAGTACCGATGTGCATCAAATTGGGAGTTATTTTAACATCACGCGAAGTTCTGTCAATAGCTCATCCGATAACTTGGTCCATCATCAGAAGACACCCCACCAACGGGCCTGTTGCAAATAGAACTTTCGTGCTATTTCTTTGCCCGCACGACTCGATGCCCAGCCACGAGCCGATGGTCGGGACCACCCTGCAATTTCCCTCGCGCCCGAATTCTCGCCGAATCGGCATGGCCCGTAAGTGGCGGTTCTCACTATAATCCGCCCCCGATTCCGCCTACGACTCTTCAAGTGCAGGCTCGACGATGGCCGGACACGGACGTCCGACAACATCGCACGGATGTATTCTGCCGCTGCAATGGGCTTTGCTCGCGGCGCGACGCCGCTGCGCTGCGCTGCTTCTGAACTTGTTAATGCCTTGCGGCGCGCTGATGGCCGACGACCTTCGCGTGCGGATCGCGTGGGGAGGCGAAACGGATCGCACGTGGCAGGGAACGATCGCGCTCAGCGAAGGCGCGCTCGCGGAACCGCGACCCTTGGGCATCGAGGCCGATGAGCCGGGCTCGATGTGGCTCGACGGCAATCCGGCGACGGCCAGAAGCTCGTCGTTCGCCAGCGCAGCCCGCGCGGCTACGACGGCGTCGAACGTGCTGGTGGCTGCCCCCTCGACGGCAAAGCTGCTGGTGCAACTCTTCGGCCGCCGACGACACCGAGCATGCGCCGCCGATCGAGGTTCCGCTGGCCGATCTCTCCGGCGAGTTCGTCAACCGGCACTCTGGACAACCGCGGCAATCGCCTGCTGGTGATGCGTACGCCGGGCGACTCGCTCCGCGTACGCTGCACGCGACAGCCTCGTGTTCGCCCCGGGCGAAACGTTCAAGTGCGACTCTCGAACCGCACGCCTTGCCCTTGGCCGAGGGCGGCCGAGGCACGGATCAAAATTCAACTGCTCGGCAACGGCGGCAAAGAGCTTTGGTCGCAGCAGGCCGACATGCAGGCCGGCCAGGCGGCGACGTTTGCCCTGGAGATTCCCCTGCCCGGCGAGGAAGGCGTCTACGATCGTGGCCATCACCGCCGTGAGCAATCCGAATTGGTCGCAGGCGGTCCGTCAGCCGTTGAACTGGAAACGCACGATGGCCGAGCGGCGCGTGCAATTGCTGGTGCTCGATCCGCAGCGGCCTGCCGCGCTCGCGGGCCGATCGCGAGTTCACGCCGGTCGTGGAGATCGATCCGGCCAATCCGCGGTGGTACGAGAAACTCAACAAACTGCCGCAATTGCGTTGCCGGGCCCGGCTGCCGCGGCTGTGGAAAGGGCCGTTGGGCAACGACTGCCTGCAATTGCGGCGGCATCCGCTGGGCGAGTTGGCCGAACTGGCCCCCAACGCCGAATCGCCCGACGTGAGTTGGGAGGCGTACATGGCTGCCGATCAACCAGCCCGGCCGGCCGCACATCCTGGAGGTGGACTATCCCAGCGACGTGCCGCAGACCTTGGGCATCAGCATCGTCGAGCCCAACGCCGCCGGGGCGCTGATGCCGATCGGCCTGGATTCCGGCGTCGACAACGGCGCCGAGGCGATCGACCTGGGCGGCCGCTCCGCGTTGGCAGCGGCATCGCCTGATCTTCTGGCCGCGCACCGCCACGCCCATGCTGCTTGATTACCAACGGCCGCGATCACGCACCGGCCGTGTACGGCAAGATTCGCGTGCTGGCGGGCGGAGAGCGGCTGCCGCGCGCGCTGCCCGATCGCGCCGCGCAGAACCGGCGGCTGCTGGCGGCCTATCTCGACCGGCCGCTCGTTCCCGGAAATCTTCGCCGCCGACGAATGCCTCGACTCCTGGAGCGGCCGCAGCCTGGACGATTGGTGGACCTTCTACGAAGGCGGCACGCGGTTGGTCGAATACCTCCACCACGCCGGCTACAACGGGCTGATGCTGGCCGTGCTGGCCGACGGCAGCACGATCTATCCCAGCGCGCGGCTGGAGCCCACGCCGCGCTACGATACCGGCGCGTTCTTCGCCTCGGGGCAGGACCCGGTCCGAAAAGACGTGCTGGAAATGCTGCTTCCGGCTGTTCGACCGCGACGACCTGCAACTGATTCCGGCGGTCGAGTTCGCCACGCCGCTGCCGGAACTGGAGGCGATCCGCCGCGGCGGCGGCCCGGACGCCCAGGGCATCGAGTGGATCGGCGCCGACGGCAACGGCTGGTCGGCCGCGCCGGACCGCCCAACGCGGCCTGGCCCCCTACTACAACGTGCTCCATCCGCGCGTCCAGGAGGCGATGCTCGGCGTGCTGCGGGAACTGGCCGAGCGCTACGCCCAACATCCGTCCTTCGCCGGCCTGGCGGTGCGGCTGTCGGCCGACGGCTATGCCCAATTTCCCGGCCCCGACTGGGGATTGGACGACGCGACGATCGCCCAATTCGAGCGCGACACGAACGTGCGTCGTGCCCGGCAATGGTCCGCAACGCTTTGCCGAGCGGGCGGCCTGCCTCGCCCAAGAGCCGCAGCGCCGGGCATGGCTGGAATGGCGGGCGGCCCGACTGGCGCAAATTCTATCGCCGCGTCTCGGACGAACTCGCGGCGATCCGGCCCGGCAGCCGGCTCTATCTGGCCGGCGCCGGCATGATCGCCGGGCCGGAACTGGAAACCGAGCTGCGGCCGGCACTGCCGCGGCGAACCACCATCGCCGGCGTCGCTGCTGCGCGTGGGCATCGACGCCCGCCAACTTCAGGATCAACAGCAGCGCATCGTCCTGTTGCGGCCCGAACGCGTGCTGCCCGCAGACCAGCCTGGCCGCCCGCGCCGCCGACCTCGAAATCAGCCAGATGGCCGACGTTCGACCGTTACTTCCAAGCGCGAGCGCCACGCCGGGCAGCCTGTTTTTCCATCCGCCGCGCGAAGTTCGCATCGACTCGTTCGACCAGCAAAGCCCTTTCAAGTCCGAGATACGACGTGGCTGGTTTCGCAGCCGGTGCCTGCGGGCGCAGCAGAATCGCCGGCGGTTCGTCCATAGCCTGGCCACGCTCGACTCGCAGGTGATGGTCGACGGCGGCTGGCTGCTGCCGATGGGCCAGGAAGAGGCGATCCGCGATCTGGTGGCCGCCTATCGCGCCTTGCCGGCCGATCCGCTTCCAGCCGGTAGGCAATCGCCAGTCGCGGCGACGCCGCCCAGCCGGTCACTTTCCGCAGCGGTACGCACGGCGGCCAAACCTACCTCTACGCCGTCAACGACGCGCCGCTTGGCCGCCACCGCGCGGCTCCACGTCGAAGCCGGCCCGGCCTGCCGCATCGAGGAACTGACCGGCCTGCGAAAGATCGCGCCGCTGATGCCGGACTCGGCTTCCGGCATGTCTTGGGAAGTGCGACTGGAGCCGTACGATCTCGTGGCCGTGCAATTGTCGGAGCCGAGCGTGCAGTGCTCGAATCCGCAAGTCGACGTGGCCCGTCGCCGTCGAAGCCGCGCTCGGCGCAGATTCGCCAACTCGGCGCCGGGCGGCCGCGCTGCGCAATCCGCCCGCCTTGGACGCGGTCGGCCAACCCCGGCTTCGAGCGTCCGCCCGCGGCCGACGGGCCAATTCCCGATTGGGTGACCATCGCCCGCAGCGGCGTCAGCGATCCAGTTGGACAAGTCGCAGAAGCATGGCGGCAATCAGTCGGTAAGGATGGCCAGCACCGGCACCGTCGGCATGTCTGGTGAGCCGGCCGTTCGTGCCGCCCGCCACGGGCCGGCTCTCGATGGCCGTGTGGCTCCGCGTGGCCGATGCCAACAATCAGCCGCCGCTGCGCTTGGCGCTGGAAGGGAAGTTGCACGGGCGCGAATACCATCGCTTTGCCTCCGTAGGCATGTCCCCCGGCACCGATCAACCCGCCAAGCCCATCAGGACCGAATGGACGCAGTACGTCTTCCAACTCGACGACTTGCCGCTGGAAGGTCTGACGTCGCTTCGCGTGCGGTTCGACTTGATGGGCCCCGGCGAAGTATGGCTCGACGACGTGCAACTGTTCGGCCTGGCGTTCAACTCGTCGGAACTAGTGGAGCTATCGAAGTTGATCACCCTGGCCGACGTGAAGCTGCAGAACGGCCAGGTCGGCGATTGTCTGCATTTGTTGGAAGGCTACTGGCCGCGGTTCTTGGAGGAGAACGTGCCCTTACAGCCGGGCGTGGTGCCGCCGGAGACATTGGCCACGAAGCCGGCTCCGCGCCCAAGGAGGATACACCGCCGCCCGACCGCAGCGGTTGGCTCAATCGCGTCAAAGACGTGTGGCCCGATTCGTTGCGGTTTTGAGCCGCCGCCCGGAGAAGGGTCGATGAGAAGATGCGTAACTTAAATCGAATTTGCCGTTTTTTCCGGATTTAACGGAAGTTCCGGTTAAGGAAGCTCCGATACCTTTTCTATGTACGGCTTGGCCGCGAAGGGCCCGCGTACATACCCCCTACGCGGAGGATGTCAAGATGAAGTTTACCAAGACACGGTTCGCCGCCGTCTTGTTGGCCGGCGCGGCTCTGGGGGCCATCTGCGGCAACTTGCAGGCCCAGAACTGGCAGCCCAATTGGCAGCCGGGCAATAGCAGTTCCAGTTCCGACTGGGACCAGCGCGTCTTGAAGCAAACCCAGCCGCCTGCCGGGGCGTTTACGCAACGCGAGTCGAACGTCTATCAGCAGCCGGCGGGGTCCTATCAGATGGCCCGGCGGAATTCTTATGACAGCAGCCCCTTCGGCACCGTCTCGATGCCGTCGGAGCCGGCCACGGCGGCCCCTGCGCGGCCGCACGCCATGCCTTTGGGCGGCGACGAAATGCCCGAAGCCGGCACGATGCGATTCAATTCGGCGGGACCGGACGGCGCTTTGATGGGCGACGACGGCTCCAACTTCGGCGGCCCCTGCGACACGTGCGGCTCTTGCGACGCCTGCGGCGGACCCGGTTGCGGCGAGTGCTGCAACGGCTGGGAACTGTTCGACGGTCGCTGCGGCCCCTGGCTGCGCGGCCTGTCGGTCTTCGGCGGAGCGGACGGTTTCAAAGGGCCGCTGGATCATGGCTCCAACGGAAACTTCGGTGTGAATGAAGGCCTCAATCTGGCCAGGCCCTTGGGCGATCCCTGGGGATGCGGCTACCAGATCGGCACCAACTTCGTCCAAACCGACTTCTCCGGCGCCGGTGTTCGAGGACATTCGCGCTCCTTATCGGAAGCAGTATTTCGCCACCGCCGGCATCTTCCAGCACGCCGTCTGCGGTGGACTTCAGTGGGGCGTCGCCTACGACTACCTCTACGACATTTACTACGCGAACTCCGCCTTGCAGCAGATCCGCAGCGAAACCAGCCTGGTGCTCGACGACTGCTGGGAAATCGGCTACGTCGGCGCCTACGGCGTCGGCACCGACATCGACCGGGTGCAAACCGGCTTCAAGCTGCAGGCGTGCGACATGTTCCTCCTCTTTGTCCGCCGCAATTTCGAGAACGGCGGCGACGGCCGGTTTTGGTTCGGCGCATACCGGCACGGGCGATGGCCTGGTCGGTGTCGATCTCTGGGTGCCCTTGGGAAAGAGCTTCGCCCTGGAGAACCGGATCAACTACATGATCCCCAGTTCACACACGGCCGATCCCACCGAAATCCGCGAGTCGTGGGGCATGATCGCGCAATTGGTGTGGTATCCCGGCCAGCGGGCCCTCTGCCAGCAACGCGATCCTTATCGCCCGATATTCAATGTGGCCGACAACTCGCTGTTTATGGTTGATCGGCTGGCACGATAGATGGGGCGGGAACCGGCAGCGCAGCGGGGTCGGAACAGAACGCCTGAAGGGCTGCAATGAAAATCTCCCCTCTCCCGGCCAACCTTCGGTCGGGAGAGGGGACCAAAAGCTCTATCTCTCCTCTTCCGGTTTCTTGTCCTCCGGTGTAGGCTCGTCGGCCGGTTTCTCGGCGCCCTTTTCCTCAGCCTTCTTCTCGGCAGCCGCCTTCTGTTGGGCCGCTTTCTTCTCGGCGGCGGCCTTCTCCTCGGCGGCCTTTTTGTCAGCCGCCGCTTTTTCGTCGGCCGCCTTTTTTTCGGCCGCCGCTTTCTCGGCTGCGGTCTTTTCTTCGGCCGCTTTCTTCTCGGCTGCGGCTTTCTTCTCAGCCGAGGCTTTCTTTTCCGCGGCCGCCTTTTCGTCCGCGGCCTTCTTTTCAGCGGCCGCTTTCTCCTCGGCTGCCTTTTTCTCCGCTTCCAACAAGGTTGGTGAAAGCCTGCCCGACATCAAGTCGTACATCGTCGCTGTGAGCACGTCGGCGGGCAGGCAATAGGTTTCCGTACGCCCGGCGTGGGCGATGTTCACGCCCACCACCTTGCCGCTCAGGTTGAACAACCGGCCCGCCGCAGTCGCCCGGCCTCAACACCGTGTCGTGTTGCAGCACGGTGGAAAAATCATCGGCCCGCCCGCTCACGCCGACACCCATGCTATTCATCATCTGTTGCTGCTGCAATGCCGGGATGGCCAACCGCGTCGGCTTCACGGCGAACTCCAGGGTTTGCTCGCCCCGCTTCACGCCGATTTTGATCGTCTCGCCGGGCCGGTGATGCCGCAACTGGTCAACCACGTCCATGAAACTCCGCACCGGCTCGCCGTTGACGTCGGTGATGACGTCGTTCGGCTTCAAGCCGGCCTTCTCGGCGGGGCTATCCGGCAGCACGCGCTCGATGCGGGCCTCGTCCGCTTTTTCGCTCAGCGTGACGCCGATCATTCCCCCGGTCGGCGGAACGGCCCGTCGCGGCACGCTGACGATCCCCACGGCCAACGGCTCGTCGCTCATTCCGGCCGTGGCCAGCCATTGCCCGACGCCGGGCTGATCCGTCGCCCAGGGAATGACCGGCAGGCCGATGGCGTCGACTTTCAGCATCGCCAGATCCAAAGGCGCCAACAGGCCGACGATGCGGGCCTCCAGATCGCGGCCGTCGCGCAGATGGCAAACGATCTTGCCCTTCAGCTCGCTGGCCTTGGTGAGAATCCAGCCGTCGGGGCCGACGATCGTTCCCAGGACCGCGTCGCGGCCTTCGCATTTGACGCGGACGACGCATTGATTGGCCGCTGCCACGACGGGGCGGAACGGCGTTTTCACGTCGGGCCCCTCGCGCAAGGGCGGGGCATCTCGCCACGAGTCGCCTTTGACCAACCGATCCCAATAGGTCTCGAAGACTTCGACGACCACGTGAAGGTTCATGTCGGTCTGCCCGCCGATGCGGCTATTGATGCCGATGATTTTTCCATTGAGGTCCAACAGCGGCCCGCCCGAATCGCCGGCTACCAGCGGACAATCGGTTTGGATCATCTCGGGACCACGTTCCAGGACGCGTCCCACGCGGACCACCGGCGGGCGGCCCTTCTGATATCCCAGCGGGTGCCCAATCGCCAGACACCACGTGCCCGGCTGGAGAGAGACGGACTGCCCCTTCTCCAGGAACGGCCATTTGCCCGGATCGGTGATCTTCGCCAACCCCGCGTCGCCGGTGGCAAACACGCCGAGAGTCGTTCCCTTGGCGATTTTTCCATCGGCCATGAAGAAGATGACCGCCTCGCCCGGCTTGCCCACCACGTGTCCCGCGGTCATCACGATTCCATCTTCGCTGACGATCACGCCGCTTCCGGACGAAGCGCCGATGCGCATGCCCACCACCGCCGGCAGCGCCTTGGCCACCACGGCCTTGATCTGCCTCTCCAAGGTTTGCAGGCCGGCGACGTTCTTCGGCGAGCCGACGATCGCTTCCGGCGCCGCAGACGGGTCGGCGCTGGCGGCAGAAAACCCGAATGCGGCAATCGCGATTGCGAAAACCGCCAGCCGGCAGAGAAGTCGTGGACGGAACGGTCCCGCCGGTTCCCGCGCGCCGTGCGGCAGCGCGTCGTCCGCGACGCTCCGCGTCGCCCGATTCAGAAACCGTCGGCCGCTCCAACAGGTCTTGCCGCCGCATACCCCCAGTATGTCGTAGCGACGTGTCGATTGCAAGTTCGCCGCCCCGCCGCGGCTGGCCGGCTTTCCGGCGCCGTGCCGCCCGGCAGGCGCCCGTTTCACGGCAGCCGGCAGGCTTGACCACCCGGCAATGATCCGGTGTAATTCTGGGGTGGGGTGCCTTGGATGAAGACGGGAGAATCGCATGTTTCGCACAATAACCACCGTGATCCACAAAAAGGGAGACCTGTTCGTAGCTGATTGCCCAGAGGTTGGCACCGTAAGCCAAGGCGCCACCATTGACGAGGCAATTGGAAACCTCAAGGAGGCCACGGAACTCTACCTGGAAGAATTTCCCGTCGAGGGCACGCAGCATCCGCTCGTGACGAGCTTCGAGGTTGCTGCCGATGCCTAGGCTGCCACGGATTTCCGGCGAGCGGGCAATCAGCGTTCTGGAGCGGTTAGGCTACCCCACCGCAAGAGCAACAGAGAACAAGTGGAAGAGTGTCCTATGAGCCAGCCGACGACCAAGACGGATTTCCGGCGTCTCCCCAAGACGTATTCCGCCCTTGTGGCCATGTTTCCGCCGCGACCGATCCACGATGACCTTGACATGGCGAACGCTACGGAAGTGATCGACCGCCTGGCCGGGTTCGCACTGACCCGCGACCAGGAAGACTACCTGGAAGCAATAGCGACCTTCGTCGAAGCCTATGAAGCCGAGCGATTCCCCCTGGATGATTCGCGGTTTACTCCGCTGGATGCCTTGAAGGCCCTTCTGGCCGAGCACGGCATGAGCGCCTCGGACCTGGGAAGGCTGTTGGGCAACCGCACGCTGGGGACGGCTATCCTGTCCGGCCGGCGGGCATTGAGTAAGGTCCATATCAAGAAGCTGGCCGAGCACTTCAAGGTCGAACCGGGCCTTTTCCTGTGAATGTTGCCGGCTTGACCGCCCGCCAATGATATGGACCTCAACGCCCCACAGTATGACGCCGTGCACACGCTGGCCGGGCCCTTGTTGGTTTTGGCCGGGGCCGGAACCGGCAAAACCCGGGTGGTGACCTACCGCATCGCCGAGTTGATACGCCACCGCGTCCGATCGGAACGCATTTTGGCGGTCACGTTCACGAACAAGGCGGCCGACGAGATGCAGCAGCGGGCTGCCGCCCTGCTGGGCAAGAAGCTCAAGGAGCGGCCGGAGATTTCGACGTTCCACTCGCTTTGCGTGCGCGTGCTGCGTCGCCATATCCGTCAGCTTGGCTATCCGGCCGGCTTCGCCATCTACGATCGCGGCGATCAAGAGGGCGTCGCCCGCACCGTTTTGCGCGAGATCAAAGTGCCGGACGGGTTGCTGCGGCCGGGCGATCTGCTCTACTTCGTCGGCCGCTGGAAGACGGCCTCGGTTCGGCCGGAGCAAGCGGCCGCGTTGGCCCAGACCGACAAAGAACATCTGGCCGCCGCCGCCTATCGCCGCTATCAAAATGCGCCTGAAGGCGGCCGGCGCTGGACTTCGACGACCTGCTGCTGTGCACCGAAGAGCTTTTCACCAGGTTCCCCAAGGCACGCGACGCCGAGGCCGGCCGCTTCGATCATCTGCTGGTGGACGAGTACCAGGACACCAACGGCAGTCAATACCGCATCGTCAAGGCCCTGGCCGCCGGACATCGCAACCTGTGCGTGGTGGGCGACGACGACCAGTCGATCTACGGCTGGCGCGGCGCCGAGGTGGCGCACATCCTGCGGTTCAAGAACGACTGGCCCGAGGCCAAGGTGGTGCGGCTGGAAGTGAACTACCGCTCGACCCGCGAAATCCTCGCCTGGTCGAACCGGCTGATCGCCTTCAACAAGCTGCGACACGCCAAGGTGCTCCAGGCCACCTGCAGCGGCGAGCCGCCCCGAATCCGCCAGCTCAAGGACGAGATCGAGGAAGCGCAAACGGTCGTCGACGAAATTCAGTCGCGGATCGCCATGCACAAACGCCAGCCGCGCAACTTCGCCATCCTCTGCCGCACCAACGAGCAGCCCCGGGCGTTCGAGGCCGAGCTCCGCCGGGCCAGGATTCCTTATATCCTCTTGGGCGGCATGTCGTTCTACGATCGCAAGGAGGTTCGCGACGTTCTGGCCTACTTGAAAGTGCTCGTCAATCCGTGCGACGAAGTGTCGCTGCTGCGGATCATCAACGTGCCCGCCCGCGGCATCAGCCAGGCTACCGTCAAGCGGCTCTTGGACGAAGCGATCCGGCGCGGCAAACCGGTCTGGGAGGTTTTGTCCGCAGCCGGCCGGCTCGACGGGCTGCCGGCGGCGGCCGTGCAAGCCGTCCAGCGGTTCCAGGTCATGATCGAGCGGTTCCGCCGGGCGATGAAGCAAGACTTGCCGACCGAAATCGTCAAGACCTTGATTCGCGAGGTGGCTTACAAAGACGAGTTGACGCGGCTGTACACGGACGCCAACGACCAGTTGGCGCGGTGGGCGGCGGTGGAGGAGATGGTCAACGCCGTGGCCGCTTACTCCCAACGGTCGGCGAAACCGACGTTGGCCGGCTTCCTGCAAGAGGTTGCCCTGACCGGTAACGAATCCGATCAAGAGAAGGAATCGAAACTGCAACGCAACGCCGTCGCGCTGATGACGCTGCACGCGGCCAAGGGCCTGGAGTTCAAGGAAGTCTACGTGGTGGGCATGGAAGAGGGATTGTTGCCGCATCACCGCAGCATCGCCGAGCCGGGCGCGGCGGTGGATGAAGAGCGGCGGCTCTGCTATGTCGGCGTCACCCGCGCCCAGCGCCGCTTGACGCTCACGCTGGCGTTGAGTCGTCGCAAATGGGGCAAAGCCCGGCCCACCATCCCCAGCCGCTTTCTCTACGAGCTGACCGGCAAGGCCGACAACCCCAACTACCTGGCCGCCAAGCGGGGCCATAAACGCCCGGTGCGTCAGCCCTAACGACGGCGGCAGACTGGCCGGCACAACGCCGCAGCCGGCTGCCCTTGACAGTATTGCAATACGCAATACAATTGAATTGAACCGAGAAAGAGACCGTTCCACAATGCGTCGATCTCAATCCATGGCAAAAGGCCCCGCCACCAAGACCGCCAGCCCGCTGATGGTACGGCTCGACATCGAAAGCAAGCAGTGCTTGGCGGAAGCGGCCAACCTGCGCCACGTCAGCGTCAGCGATTACGTGCGGGCGGTGACCGTCCCCCAGGCGCGCGAGGTCCGCGCAGCGCGTCAGCAGATCATTGCCTTGACCCCCGAAGAGCAACTGTCGTTCTGGCAGGCTCTCAATAAAACAGCCAGATTGACGCCCGCCCAGCGCCGCTTGGCTGCGAAAATGCGAGGGGAATGATGGAGGGCGTCCGCTTTCCCGCCGGCCTGCGATTGGAACGCCTCGGCCGCCGGCACCCGCGCCGCGAATTCCGCTGTGGAGACGATAAGGTGGACAACTGGCTGGCCACCAAGGCCCTCCAGCATCAGGAGAAGCACCTTTCGGCGACAAAGGTGCTGGTCGATGCGGAAGGGTCCGTTGCCGGCTACTACACGCTCGCCACCGCGCAGGTGGATTTCGGCGAGTTGCCTGCCGACGCGGGCAGGCACTTGCCGCGCCGCGCGTTGCCGGTGGCGGTGCTGGCGTGGCTCGGGGTAAGTTCGCAGCATCAAGGACAGGGTTTGGGAGGTCTGCTGCTGGCCCAGGCTCTGCGCGGCTGCTGGGAAGCCGGCAAGACGTTCGCCTTCGTGGCGGTAATTCTCGATTGCCTCAACGATGCCGCAAAGTCGTTCTACCAGAGATGGGATTTTCAAGAATTGCCAGGCCGGCCGTACCGGTTATTTGTGAGCGCGAAGCATCTTGATATCATGATGGAACCAGACGGAGGACCCCTGCCATGACCCAACCCGGCGACAAAGTGCCCTTGCTGCTCCATTTGACGGCCGACGTGGCCCGACGGCTGATGCTGGCCGCCGAGGTCCAGAAACGGCCCGCGGCCGAGTTGGCCGCCGATCTGCTCGACCGGTATCTGCCTCGCGTGCAGCCCGGCGGACCGAAAGGCAACATTCCGTATTCGTAAACCAGCACGTTCCCTCTCCCGCCGGGAAATGGCTAGTGCCCGACCCGATCTGACGTGACAGGTTGGGATTACGTCAGCCTTGGGTCTTTGGGCTTGGGTCTTGGGCTTGTCCAAGACCCAAGTCCTAAGACCTAAGACCTCACCAATGCACCCGTCAATTCAGTTCGGTTGAGCCACTAGCCGAGTTGAAGGTGCGGCAACATCCCGACAAGACGTTTGTCGGTCGCATCAGCCGAGGCTTCGACTTCCTCGGCTATCGTTATGCGGCAGCGGCGATCGTCGGCGTTGCAGGGCAAACGATTGAGCGTTGCGTCGAGCGTGTGAACCGGCTTTATGAGCGAGGCGCGGATGCCGTCCGCATCGGCAGCAGGTACGTTCGACGCTGGCGGAAGTGGGTAAGGAGCGGGTTGGACCGGTCTGACCTGGCGTTGACAGTCGTCAAGCCTTCGCCTTACGACGCCGCCGAAAAACGACATCTGCTCCCCTGACGCCACGTGTAGCCGATGAGGCAGATAGATGCGAAGGTGAGGAGGAGTAGCGAAGATGGCTCGGGAGTAGTGGACGCGACAACCACCGGATCGCTGAGGTATGGGTCAAATATCGCTGCGCCGGTTAGAACGTCCCAGTAGGGGCCGCTCGGCGGTAAGCTGCCATCCACGACCCATTCTAATGTCTGATTTTCAATAACCTCCATAGTTCCTGCATAGTACGCACTTGGTCTTGAATGGTAAGATAACGTGGGGCCGGTGATTGCTTCCTCGCCACCGTACGGATCGGTGGGTAACGCCTGTGAATAGAAGTCACACCCCGAGGGCGCGGCTACCAAGGCGCCGCCGACGGTTGCAACCAAAGCACCATCAATGGAACCTCCCATGGAAGAGCCGGATAAAGTTGGAAAGACCCCACCCGCGCACTGGAACGACCATGATAGGATGTCCCCGGGCGCCAACGTCCCTATGGTTCCGTCCGTGGTGATGCTGCCGGTCAAGTTCAATCCGCCCGCGCCATCCGGGTAGTTGATGAGGGTGTAGATTGTGTCGGCCCTTGCCTTGGACTCGGGGACGAGGAGGACAACCACTAACAACAGCACAGCACCTCGTAGGTCGGTACGTCTTGCGGAGAAAAGCGTGGTCATGTTGGCACTCGTTCCATAGCGGGGGAGCATAACACACCCGGTTTCAACCGCAATATAGGGGAGAATTACAACGGTGTCAACGATTTTGCGCAGGTTTTTCAAGCGGAGCCCATTGCGACCCTAATGTCTGCCAACGTGCCGGTCCCCCCGGGTCCTCGCAGCCGACCGGCTTTGCCGCCAGAGCATCCTGCAACGGCTTGATTTTTGGGCTACAACAGCTTGAAGCCCGCTTGGTTCTGGCATAAAATTTGGCACAAAACGGGGGTAGTGTGGGGCGTTGATGAGCAAAACAAACCGTACTTTTCCGCAAATTCGAGTTGGTACAACTATCCTCAGTATTACGACATCGCATTCCAAGCGGAAACGCGACGCGAGGCCGACTTCATCGAGGCCGCGTGCCGCAAGTATTGCCCCTTTCCGGCCCGGCGGCTGCTCGAGCCGGCGTGCGGCTCGGGCCGATTGGTGACCGAACTGGCCGCCCGCGGCTACCGCGTGACGGGCTTCGATTTGAACCGGCCCTCGTTGGATTACCTGAAGCGGCGGCTGGCGCGGCGGAAGCTGCGAGCCGCGATGTTTGCGCCGACATGGCCGACTTCGGCCTGAGCCGGCCCGTGGATGCCGCCTTTTGCACGTTCGACAGCTTTTCGCCACTTGCTGAGCGAAGCATCGGCACGCCGTCATTTGCAGTGCGTGGCCGACAGTCTGCGGCCCGGCGGTATTTATATCCTCGGCTTCCACCTCTTGCCCTTGGACGCATCGCCGGGAGTGCATCGAGCGCTGGAGCGAGCACGGCATGGGCGGACGCAAGTCACCGTGACGTTTCGCGTGCTGGCAGCCGATCGCAGAGGCCGGCGGGAAGATCTCCGTGTGAGCCTCTTGGTGCGCAGCGGCGGCAAGGTGCTCCGGCTGCGCGACGAATTTCCTTTTCGCATGTACACGGCCGCCCAGTTCCGCCGCCTGCTCAAACAGGTTCCCGCGCTCGAACTTTGCGATGTGTACGATTTCTGGTATGACATCAACGACCCGCTGAAACTGGATGACGAGATTGCCGACACGGTGTTTATCTTGCGGAAAACGCTTAAAGCCGGCACCGGCTGCATCAGACTCGATTGAACTTGCCCGCCTTCGTCAACCGATGCTATCGGTAGACCCTTCGCGCAAAGACTCTTTTCCAGCGCAATAGCGAATGACCCAGACTGGGCGAACATCAATCGGCAGTTCGGCGTCGGTGCGGGTGGCAAACTTGGCAGAGTCTCGCTGTCAGGCAGGACAGTGGGAGTTGGTTGAGTTTGCCGCCTGGGGAAGCTTGGCACGCATCTATCGGGCGCGGCCCGCCGGAGCGGCGACGGACCGGCCCGCCACCTACGCGGTCAAAATGCTCCGCCCGGAGTGGGAAGACGATCCGCACGCGATTTGGCTGCTGCAACGCGAGGCCCTGGTGGGGCAGAGCGTCTCGCATCCCCACCTGGTGCCGGTGTTGGCCGCCTCGGTGCTCGAACCGCCGCGGCTGTTGGCGATGCCTTGGCTGGAGGGCGCTTCGCTTCAGGCCCGGTTGGCCGCCGGCGAGGAATTCGACGTCCCCACCGCGCTGTGGATCGCCCGGCAAACGGCCGAAGCCCTCGCTGCGCTGCACGCGGAAGGCTGGCTGCACGGCGACGTGGCGGCGGGCAACATCCACATTTCTTCCGCCGGCCACGTGACGCTGTTGGACCTGAACTTTGCGCGACGGGCGGGCGAAACGGGCTCGGCCGCCGATCGCCCCATCATGGGCACGGCAAGCTACCTCGCCCCCGAGTATTTCACCTCTTCTTTCCAGGCCGACATCCGCAGTGATATCTACAGCCTGGGAGTTGTCTTGTTCGAGATTCTTTCCGGCCAGTTGCCCTTCGCGGGCGACGACCTGGCGGCACTGGCCGCCGAGCACCGGCAGGCCGCGCCGCCCGACTTGGGCCAGCTCGCGCCGCACGTGCCGCGGGAAGTGGTGCGACTGGTGCATTGGATGCTGGCCAAGCAGCCGCTGCGGCGTCCACAATCGCCGCGTGAGTTGATCAGCCGACTAACGGCCCTGGAAATCGCCACGTTTTCGCTACGGCTGGTCGGCTGCGGTGATCGCTAGTGCCCGGCGGCCAGGGACTGTCCCTTTCAGCGTGGCCGCGGCCAGCGAAGAACGGACGATTGACAAGCAGTCCCCCCTTCGGTACGCTTGCGGTCTATTCAGTTGCGAGAATCGGTTGAGGCGGCTGTTGTACCGCCGCCGCTGGGGGTTGCCGGGAGAATCGGGGCGGCATACCAGGCAGCCCTCCAGAGCGGCGCGAGTTCCTCATTACCACTGACGCGAAAGGGTGCCAACGTGAGCCAGGGTAGCTATTCGGCCGCCGGCGTTGCGAACGAAGCGAGCAAGGTGTGGTCCGTTCGTTTCCTGCTGTTCATTGCCGGCCTCGGCGGCCTGCTCTACGGAGTCAACGTGGGCATCATCGCCGGGGCATTGCCGTATTTGGAAGCCACTTCGGGGCTCAATGCCCAACAGCTTTCGTTCATCGTGGCCGCCGTGCTGCTGGGCAGCGTCATCTCGACCTTGTTCGCCGGAATGTTGGCCGACTGGATGGGCGCAAAAAGGCTCATGGGCGTCAGTGGGCTGTTGTTCGTCATCAGCATTCCGTTGATCGCGGCAGCCACGGGTTACTGGCCGCTGCTTTCCGGCCGTCTTCTGCAAGGAGTCAGCGCCGGACTGATCGGCGTCGTGGTGCCGCTTTACCTGGCGGAATGCCTGCCGGCGAAAAGCCGGGGCAAAGGCACCGCGATCTTCCAATGGTTGCTGACCCTTGGGATCGTCGTTGCCGCGGTGATCGGCTACGTTTTCAGTCTTTGGGTTAGCGAGATCGAGAGCCTCAACGACGCGGAGAAGTTGTTTGCGTTCAAGGACGTCGCGTGGCGCAGCATTTTCTGGGTTTCGCTGCCTCCGGGAGCGCTGTTCCTGCTGGGCAGCCTGCTGGTGCCCGAATCGTCGCGGTGGCTCTTCCGCCGCGGCAACAAGGAGGCCGCGCGTGCCGCCCTTCTGCGCACTCGCGGCAGGGAGCAGGCCGAGGCTGAACTTCAGGAAATGGAGGACACGATCGCCGCTGAGAAGGCGAAAACATCAGCGACCGGCAGGCAAATCAAGGAATCGCTCTTCCACCGCAAATATGTGATCCCCTTTATTCTGGCTTGCATCATCCTTGCCTGCACCCAACTGACGGGCGTCAACTCGGTCATCAGCTACAACGCCACGATCCTCATCCAGGCGGGCCTCAACGACGCACAAGCCCACCTTGGCTACGTCATCCTCACCGTCGTGAACTTCGTTATGACCATGGGCGCGTATCGCCCTCGTGGACCGGAAGGGACGGAAGTTCTTGCTCTCGTTGGGCAGCGCAGGCATCATCGTCTCGCTGATCTGCACCGGGATGCTCTTCCGTTCCACGGAGACTCAGCGCGTCGATTGCGGCAGCGCCGTCCAGGCGATGGTCGAAGACTACCAAAACGTGCAACTCGACTTCAATCAAGACATCGTCAAGGACCTGGCGACGGCCAACAAGAAGGTCGCGCTCACGCTCGACGGCAACGCCGTTACGACCACGAGTATGGACGACGGAAGGACTTCGGTTGCCTTTGGCAAAGGTGCTGTTCAGACCAAGGTGATTCGAGATCAGAAGCTGGCTATAACCTTTAATCAAGAAGAGGCCGACAAGCTTCTGGCCGGCCAAGGCGAGGCCGGCAAGGCCATCAGCGGCAAAGCGGCAAATCTGATTGTCATCTACTCCTTCGGCGATTTCCGGGCCGCGACGAAGGTCGTGCGCTCGAACGACAAGAAACCGGAGATCGAGATCACGCGCGCATAGCTGTGTGCCACATACCAAGGTGGAGGCGTTTTTCTCGAATCCATTTGCCGATCTGGATGCGGCGAGAGTTGCCCCGTTGAAGATCGAGAACGCACTCATCACTCCCATCCCCAGTGTGGCAAGCGGCTGGGTGACGGCCCTGTCCATCTACTGTTTCATGGCCTTTTTTGCCGTCGGCCCCGGCGTGTGCGTTTGGCTGGCCCTTTCCGAATTGATGCCCACCCGCATCCGCTCGAACGGCATGAGCATCGCCTTGCTCATCAACCAGGCCGTCTCGACGACCATCGCCGCCATGTTCCTGCCCACTGTCGGCAAGTACGGCTATTCGATCAATGTTCTTCGCCTTTGCCGGCTTCACGGTGATCTATTTCGTCACCGCCTTCTTCTTCCTGCCCGAGACCAAGGGTAAAACCCTGGAAGAGATCGAAGAACACTTCAGCGGCCACAAGAAGATGTAGAATGACCGGAAAAGAGCGGATCCGCGCCGCCATGCGGCACGAAGCGGTCGACCGCGTGCCCGTGATGTGCCAACTGGCCATCGGGCATTACCTGTTGAAACCGACGTCAGCGCCGGCCGAGCTGTGGTTCACCAGCGAGGGCTTTTCCACGTGCTTTGGTCGCTCTGGCCCGCCGCTACGGCTTCGACGGCGTCTTGATCAATCTGCCCGGCCGCGATCCCGATTGGATGCGGCACGTGCGCGGATCGAGACGGCCGCCGACGGCGGGCAAACCGTGTTCTTCTTGCAACGGCGAGCAGGCCCGCTGCCCGGCCGACGACAATGTTCATCACATGCACCGGAGCGTACGCCGGCCGAAGATCGACCAGGTCGATCCGCGGCTCTACTACGACGATCCGCATGACGTGGGCGGCCTGAAGTATCCTTCTATTATGGCCTCGATCCGTACAGACCCGATCCGACCGCGCTATTGGCCCGATTATCTCTTTCGCACGATCGAGCTGGTCAAGGCCGAAGCCGGTCAGGAGCTTCCGTTCACAGCGAGATCTTCGCGCCGTTCACGCAGTTGATGGAGTTGTTCGGATACCAGGAGGCGCTCGTGTACCTGATCGACGAGCCGGAGCGGTGCGAGGCGATTCTGGCGGCGTACGCGAAGGGCGCGGCCGACCTCGGCGTCGAGCACGCCCGGCGGGGTGTCGACGCGGTGCTGATTTCCTCGGCCTTTGCCGGGGGCGGCTTCATTTCGCCGCGGCAGTACGAGCGGTTCGTGCTGCCGTACGAAGCCGAAGTGGTGCGCAGAATCCAGGCCGCGGGCGTGCCCGTCTACACGCACACGTGCGGCGAGATCGGCGACCGGCTGGAGCAGATGGTGGCAACGGGACTGGACGGCATCGACACGCTCGATCCGCCCCCGCTGGGCAGCGTCGATCTGGCCGACGCCAAACGGCGTGCGGCGACCGGGTGTTCTTCAAAGGGAACATCGATGCCGTGAACACGCTGCTGAAGAAGTCGCGCGAGGAAGTGCGAGCCGACGCGCTGGCACGGCTGAAGATCGGCAGTGCCGGCGGCGGCTACATTCTCAGCAGCGCGTGCTCCGTCTCGCCGCGCGTGCCGCCCGAAAACCTCACCGTGCTGGTCGAGGCGAGCAGGGAGTTTGGAACGCCGTCGGAGTAAGAGCGGGTACGCTCAGCACACCCGAAACGCCGCCGGCCCGGCTCCGGTGATGAAGAAGTGCGACCGCTCGGCGTGCTGGGGGAACTCGGCGCGGTACTGGTCGGCCCAGGCCGCGAGAAAGCCGTCGGCCCCGGCCGTTTCCACCAGCGCCCAAACGCTGCCGCCGAAGCCGGCGCCGAACGCCGAGGCGGCCGCCGCGCCGAGCCGACGGGCCGAAGCGGCCAGGAAGATCGTTTCCGGCACCTGATTGCCCAACAGTTTTTCGGCGGCCTGCTGCGAGCGGTCCACGATCCGGCCGAACGCCCGAAGATCGACCGCCAGCCAAGGCGTCGCCCGCCTCGGGAATGATCTGGCCGCTCTCGATGATGAAATGCTCCAGCCGCGCGGCCAGCGCCGCGCGATCGAACTCGACCGAGTCGGCCTTCTCGACCAGCGATTGCGGAGCCGCTCGGCGGCGTCGGGCGAGCTGCCCAGCGCGGCCGCGAGGTGCGGATCGTCGCGGCCGGTCTCGCGCCGCCATAGCTCGACCAGGGCCGAGGCGAGCCGCGAGGCCGCGATTGTACTTATCGCGGGCCGCGCCGGTCTTCTCGGCCACCACGCCGCTGGCGCCGATCGCGAACAGGCAACCGTGCGGCACCGGCAGCAGCTTCTCGAACTCCACCGGGCAATAGGCGTACTGGCTGATGTGGTTTGGCTCGGCGCAGAGGATGGCCGTGTGATCCTCGCTGCCGCCGAAGGTGCCCACGCCGCGATCGCCCTCGAGCCGGCCGAAGCTCTGCCCGTTCTCGATCGTGCCCAAATAACCGGCCAGGTCGGTCTTGCTGCCGATGTTATGCCAATATTCGTCGCGGGCGGGCAAGTGGTTGATTTCCGAGAGCACCAGAAACACGCCCACCATCAGGCGCTGGAACTGCTCATGCCGGCGGCCGGCGGCAAGTCGCTGGCCAGCGCCATGTCGGCGCCGCGGCAGGCGCCGGGGAAGTTGCGCGCGACGCGCCGGGCCACGGTCATCGGATAGTTCGACCACGTGCCCACCGCCGGCTTCAATTCCGGATCGGCGTGGAACACGAACCGTCTCGCCGCTGCGCGGCGTCGATCACGACGATCTGCCGGTCGTCGCGCGGCAGGGCGACGATGCAGAACCCGCGTTCCACCGCGGCGACCATCGTCCGCCCGCCCGCGTAGTCGGTGTGCTTGCCCAGCACTTCAATCCGGCCGGGCACGAAAAAGGCCAGCGGCTGCCGCCTCGCGGCTCGGCCTTGCCGCGTGACGGACAGCGCGGCCGCCGCCTTGGCGAACAGCTGCGCCTTCGACTGGCACGCGCTCAGGGCTCAGGCCGGTGGTGGACAATTGCGCGGCCAGGCCCTCGGCATCGGTCAGATCGCCGGGATACGAGAGGTCGATCATAGTCTCACCTCCATGCTCGCCAGGATCGCCGCCACAGCGGCAATGTCGCCCCGGCTCGGTCAAGTCGAGCACCGGGGCCGCGGACGTTCACCGCCTGAAAAGTCTCGCCGAGCGTTGCGATGGCATACTGCACGGCGTCGGGCAGCTCGAACTCGCCGCGGGGCGAGGGCCGGATCGCCCGGCAGGCCTCGAAAATCGACGGCCCGAACCGCCAGCAGTTCATGCTCAGCCAAAGCGGCTTCGGCATGGCGGCCAGCGTGGCGTCGTCGGGCTTCTCGACGATCCGCTCCAGGCAGCCGCGGTCGTCGATCGTGCCGACCGCGAACCGCTTGATCCGTTCCGCCGGCACGTTGCTGCCGGCCAGCATGGCGTCGCGATCGAACAGCGCCACGGCACAGCCCGACTGCTCGCGCAGCGCGCGGAGGGCCTCGATCGGGTAGTAATTGTCGGAGTTGATCACCACGAACGGCTCGCCGCCGGCAAACGACTCGGCCGCAGCCACGGCATCGGCCGTGCCCTTCGGCTCGGCCTGCGTGGCGAAGCTGAACGTGAGTCGGCCGACGGCCAACTCGTCGCCATAATAGCGGCGAATGGCCTCTTGCTCGGGCCCGACGACCAGACAGACGTGGCGATATCCGGCCTCGGCAACCGCCGAGAGCACATAATCGAGAAACAGGCGGCCACCGGCAGCCAGCGGAATCATGGCCTTGATGCCGGCGCCGGCGGCGGCCGCCTGCGGGCCGCTGAGCACCGCGGTGGCATTCTCGTGGCGCATGCGAGTACCCAGCCCCCGGGCAAGCACCACCACGCGATCGACTGCTGATCTTGACATGGCGACATTATGGCCGGGCCGGCAAGACTTGCCAAGTGATTCTCGGAGCAAACCGGCCCGTAGCCGCCATTTTCATCAAACAGTCCGGCAACCCATCGCTGGGAAAGGGGCGGAGTAACGAAGCCTTGCTACCCGTCAGTTCGGCGTTGACGGGCTGGCGGGCGGCGGCTCGAACTTCGGCGCCGTCGCCTCTTCGCGCTCTTCCGGTTCGCCGTAGTAGGTCGTGCTGCGCTTGGGCGGGTCAACCGAGGTGGCAGCGTTCACGCTGTTGGTGATCTCGTCCTGAATCCCGCGCATCCCGTTTTTGACTTCCATCAGGCCCTTGCCGATCGACCGGGCGACCTCCGGCAACCGCTCGCCGAACAAAAGGACGGCGATAGCGCCCAGCATCAACATCATGACCGGGTCGTCGAGCGCAAACGCAAACACGGGGCACATGACGCTACCTCTTCGCAGAATCAGCCGGGGTTGGCTTCGCTCTTCTTCGGCTCTTCCGTCGCCGCGGGCTTGCTGGGCTGGTCCTCGATCTTGCTGGTCGAGCTTGTCGAGTTCTTGACATCATCCTCGATGCCCTGCAAGCCCTTCTTGAACTCGACGACTCCTTGGCCGAGCGAGCGCATCACGCTCGGCAGGCGATTGCCAAAGAACAGGAGCAGAATCAGACCTACGATCAGCCAATGTAGCGGGCTACCGAAACCCATAGCGATATCGTCCCTACAGAGTTACTTATGCGGACCAGGCACGCAGCCGGTCCATATCTCCATTGTACAGAGCCCCAGGGCCCTGTCAAACCGAGTACCTCACTAGGACGCAGTAACAGATTAGGGCGGTTGCAGGATGGGACGTTTAGCCGGCGGGCTAGCCCGCCGAGTTGGATCTTGCCGAACAACACGGCAGATTGCCGACCATCACAGCGGGCATTCTCGCCCGCTTAACAGCCCCCTATTTCGCGCGATCTTCTTCGGCCGACACCCCAACATAGAGGGGGAGAAACCGGTAGTAGACTTCGAGCGTCAACGCAGCTCATGGCGGTCGTGAAGATTCGGCCGCCGTGGCCGCCCCAAAGATCGTTGGTATCCCAGGAGCCGGCCAGCGGGCCGTCTTTCACTTGGCGACCGACCAGGTTCGCCTGCAAGGCGTCGTTCCACCGCTGCCAGTTGGCGCCCTGCAACTGCGAGAGGGCCAACGTGCCGTAATACCAGTAGTAGACGTTGTTGTCGCCCTGACCGGGGAGTTCCTGGACGAGGAATTCGGCCGCCTCGTTGCAGGCCGGATGCTCGCGGGCGAGGCCCAAGAATTGCCAGCAGGCCAGGGCCTCGGCGCTCATCGTCCGGGTGGCCTGCTCGCCGGGCCGATACGACGCCCGGCCGCCGTACTTGCCCGAGGAAACGCTCCGCAAGTAACGAATGATGCCTTGGCGCGTGGAGTCGGGAAAAGGAATGCCGGCCAGGTCGGCGCTCTTCAGCGCCATCAACTGCCAGCCGAGTTGGCTGGTGTCGCCAGGCTCACCGGCGCGGTCAGCGCCATCCGCCGCCGCGCGAGTCCTGCGCCGCCACCGTGTAGGCGATGGCCCGTCGGACCGGCTCGCGGAGACGCTCATCGTGCGTCATTCCATAGGCCTCGCTCAGTGCGCAGGCGGCCATGGCGTGGCAGTACATCGACTCGAACAACACCGATTGGCCGGCCAGACCGCCGTCGGCCGCCTGGCTCCGCATGAGGAATTCCAGGCCCCGGCGAACCTCGTCGCGATAAAGCCCCTCGACGTGCGTGTGGCCGGAAGCCAAAAATGCCAGCAGCGCCAGTCCGGTCATGGCCGTGTCGGCGCGGCCGCCGGCCCCCTGGCGATTTTGGCCGAGCACATTCGTCTCTCTGCCCGCCTCGTGAGTTCGCGGGTCCCAACGGCCGTCGGCCGACTGGTTGTCGGCAAGCCACTTCAGCGCCGCCTTGACGGCGGCTTCGGACTCGGAGGTGCCGCCGCGGCTCTCCGCCACCTTGGCCCGATCGGGGGCAACGCGGAGCCGATAAGGCTCGGGCACCGGCGGCATCTCCTCGCTCTGGGGCCGCACCATGGGAGGCAGCGCGATCTTGGGCGGCTCGGGCGGCGTCAACTTCGCATCCGCGCCCTCGTCGCTAATCGCCGGTTTCCGCGTCAGCGAGGCCAGCGACGGCGCCGCAAACCGATCCGACTCCGCATTGAGCGTCACGCCGGGGGCGCTGCTCTGCCCACCGCCGGCCACGTCGTCCCTAGCGTCATACGCCGAATCGCCCGCCGGCGATCCGGCCGCCTTGCCGGACACGCCTTCGATCGGTTTTAGCCGCATCGGGTTCAAAGGCTCGGGCCGCGCTCGTTTCGCTCATTCGCGGCAGCGCGACGATCTCCGGCAGCAGCGCCGCCGGAACATCGGCTGACGGCGTGCGACTCGGCTGGGCCGCCGGTTCGACGGCCACGCGTTCCGGGCTGGCCGGGGTGGTCGGCGGCGCCGCCGGCGGGGCGTCGCGGCGCTGGGCCTGCGGGACTTCGATGGCCGTGGGCGATTCGCCCGGCGTCGTCGCTTTGGCTGTCAAGTCGACCGGCACCAGCGGCTTCGCCCCCGCGATGGCCACGTGCTCCACCAAGGGATCGCCCGGCAGCTTGACATCCTCGGCCCGGGCCAGACGCTTCGGCTCGGCCGGCTCGTCGACGGCGCCGCGATCGAGTTCCGCTTCTTCCGGCACGGCGGCAGCGTCGTTGTGGAACATTTCCCACGGCGGAGTATTGATTTTCGCCGGCGCCGAAGCACTTCGGCCCGCGGCCGGCGCGTCGGCGGCCTCATCGCCGATCGAGACGCGAATCGTCTGCTCCGGCGGGGGCAACGGCGGCGCGCTGATTTCGACCGTCGCCGCATAGCCCGCCAGCAGCAAGTGGGCCAACAGCGACATCGCCATGCACTTCCGCAGCGGCTTGTATTGTCCCCATCGCGTGTAGAGCAGAATGGCCAGGCCGGCCGTGAACATCGCCAGCCCGAGCCAGAGCATCGCGATCGCCGGCTCCAGGTTCGCCAAAATCTGCGACAGGCGATCGAGATGCAAGGAGTTCATGGCTTACAGGGAAAAAGGGGACAGTCCCCGACCAGGCTTCGCCCGGTGCTCGCCGGGACGGCCCGCGACCGAGCTGCGGTCGGCGCCCGGCTTCGCACCCATGGGAACCGTCCTGTTTCTCCCTCCCTTTTTCCCTCTATTTGGCTAGTGTCACCGAGCGAACCGTGATGCCCAGGTCCTGGATGCCGGCCTGCTTGCAGGCGTTCAACACGGCCGCGACGTTCTGGAACTCGCCCCGGGCGTCGCCGCGCACGAAGACTCCCAGGTCGCTGTATTGGCGGCGGGCGGCGGCCAGCCGTGTGGTGAGACTCGTCGAGCGTTACGGTCGTCTTGTCGAGCGTAATCTTGCCGTCGCGGAAGACGTTGACTTCCTTGCGGGCGGGGGCCGCCGTGAGCGTGCCGCGATCAACCACCTCGGGCACGCGCAGCCCGATCTTCCGCTCGTCGTCGATGAAACGCGTCCCCAGCATGAAGAAGATGATCAGCAGGAACATGACGTCCAACATCGCCGTCAGGTTCAGCGTCGGCTCGTCGTCGAGATGGGTCTTTAGCGGCATGGCCGGTTCCGGGACAAACAGTCGAAATACGGTTCAGGACGCCACGGCCGAATTTGCGCGGCGCGATTTCGGAGCCGCGACCTTTCGATCGAGCAATTCTTCGGCGCATATCACGTTGATCACCTCCTGCGCCAGCTTGTCGATGTCGATTACCAGCCGATCGCGCGGCTGACAAAGAAGACGTAGAGGATCATGGCGGGAATGGCGATGGCCAGTCCGCCGGCCGTATTCAAGAGGGCTTGGGCGATGCCGGCGGCCAAGAGACTGGTTCGCCCCATCGCGTCGGCCGGCGTATCGGCGATGGCGTTGAACGTTTTGATCATGCCGAGCACGGTGCCCATCAATCCCAGGAGCGGCCCGACCGTGGCGATGCCGTAAAAGACGCGGAGATATTGCCGCAAGCCGTTGGTCACCCGCTCGCCGGCGTCAATGACGCCCTGCTCGACTTCCACGCCCGGCCGGCCCCATTTGCGCACCGCGCCGGCGAACACCTGGGCCACGGGACTGCCGTTCTCCTCGCACAGCGCCAACGCCTCCTCGCGATCGAGTTGCCCCTCGCGCAATTGTTGGAGGAAACGCGTGACAAACGGTTTCGGAATCACCCGCCGCCGCCGCAAACTCACCGTTCGCTCCAACAGAAAGGCCACCAGCAAGAAGGAGCAGAACAGGATCGCGTACATCAGCGGCCCGGCCTGTTCGATGATCCGCCAAAGTTCGTGCGTGGCGATGTGGGGCGTTTCGGCCATGCCGGTCTCGGGCAAATCGGCCGACTTCACGGCGACGGGCGCGGCGCCCTCGCCATCGCCGCGGGCCTGCAGCGCGACCGCGCAAAACATGCTCGCGATCAGCGCCAGCAACAACACTCGGAACAGGAAGGATCGGAGTTGCCTGTTCATTTTCGATAACTCCCCAACGGCGGACAGCACGGCCGGCTCGCTCATCACGGGCGATATTGCCCCTTTGTCATTTTCGTATTCCGCATATGCCAAGGGTGAGGATTGTCGGGGGAAAACCGCCGCGGCCGGCTGCCGACCGCTGTTATTTCTTGCTCAACTCCCGCAGTGTGCCTGAAACGCAGCATCATCTGCCGGGCTCGGTGCGTTGCACGCACCCTACTTATTGTTCGGGGCGCTTAGTGCGGCCAGCCGCTGGGTAGCCTGCTCAGCAAATAGGGTATTGGGATAATCTTTGAGAATACGGTTAAAGAGGTTGGCCGCCTGCCTGGCGTCGCCCTGAAGCTCGTAACACTTGCCGGCCTCCAACAGGCGCCCGCCTGCCACGTCGGATAGGCGTAGAGGATATCCACCTTGAGGTACTCACGGCACGCGGCTTCGTAGTCCTTTTGATGGAAATACGTCTCGCCGATCATCCACTGAGCCATCGCGGCAGTCTCCGTTTTCGCCCCCGCCGCGCAGTGGATCACCTTGTTGTATGCCTGACGGGCCTGCTGGAAATCGGCCTGATTGGCGAAACAGCGGCCCAGCAAGTAGTCCACTTCGTACTGCTGCTCGAAGTTCGGAAAATCGGTCTCGATCTTCGCGGCAACCGCTTGGGCGTCATCCCACTGGTTTTGCTGCGCCAGCACCTGCCGCCGCAGCAGGATCGTCGCCATCCACGGGTCGTGCTGTCCCTCGATCTGTTTGGCAAGCTGTTCCAAGCGGGAACCGGCGGCCGCGTAGTCGCCCCGGCGATATAACGCCTCGGCAATCCAGAACTCGGCCGCAAGCCGCCGCCGGCTTTGAGGAAACTCCTCGACCAACACCTGGAAGGCCTCGCCCACTTTCGGCCAATCGGCCTTGGCGACGGCCACTTGGCCGCGAAGGAATACGGCGTACTCGCGAACCGCCGCTTCCGCCTGCGCCGAGAGCACTTCGCGGAGCAACTCGTCCGCCCGCTGATAATCTTTCGCGTCGAACGCCCGTTGCGCCAGACGGCAGGCGACATCCGCCGCAAACCGGCTTTGCGGATATTCCTTGTGCAGACGTTCAAAGATGCGATCGGCGTCCTCCTGCCGATTCGATTCCTGCAACGACCACGCCCACTCGTAGAGCACGGCGTCGAGCTTGGGCAGTTGCGGATACGTGCCGGCCAACCGTTCGTAAAGCGCGGCCGCTTGTTGGTTTTGCTTCAACTTGCTTTGCAGCCGCGCGTCGGCCAGCAAGGCGTCGCTGTGTTGCGGGCTGGCGGGATACTTGTCGATCACCAGTTCGTACATAGCCGCGGCGGGCTCGTTCTGGCCGAGTTGTTCGAGAATCCGGCCGCGCACCAAGGCCGCTTCGGCCGCCATCGCATCGGGCGCCTTCTTGTCGAGCACTTCGCGGAACGCGACGGCGGCCTCGGCGAGATTGCCCGCCTTGAACCGGCTCCATCCGAGCCCCATCTGGCCCTTCAATTCGTATTCGTCGGAATGGTTGGCCGCCGCCAATCGCCCCGACAACTCACCCGACCAGGCCGCGTCGTTGGCGTCGTACGCCGCTTCGGCCAGTCGCTCGGTCAGCGGCGCGATCAGCGCATTGCGCGGGCTCTTCTCGATGAGATCGGCATACAGCTTTTTCGCCTTTTCCATCTGCCCGCTGGCGCGTAACAGATGGCAAGTTCGCCGGCGGCCTTGACGGCCGAATCGCCTGTCGGCTTGTCGGTCAGATAGGCCTCCAGCGGCTCGACCGCGTCGGCAGCAATACGGAACCGAACCAGGCGGATAAA
>CAVYHA010000005.1:0-571319 GCA_963768195.1 uncultured Planctomycetaceae bacterium
GCTGTTCACGCCGTTGACGGAGCTCCACGCCCCGCCATACACGGCCCAGCCCTCGAAGTTGTCCTGGAAGTAGATCGTGCTGCCGCTACTGACCACCGTGCAGCCGGAGGAGTTCGTGGCGCTGCCGACCAGGCCCGCGTTATCCGTGGCCTTCACGCTGAAATAGTAGGTGGTTCCCACATTCAGGCTCAAGCCGGTCTTGGTGACCGACAGCACGTTGCCCACCGCGGTCCAGCCGACCACGTTGGTGCCGCCGGCCGTGGTGCCGATGGCATACTGGTAGCCGCTGATGCCGCTGATCGAGTCGGTGCTGGCGCTCCAATTGGCCGACAACTGCGTGGTCGAGGTCGTGGTCGAGGTTTCCACGCCGGTGGTGGTTCCGTCGTAGACGGCCGGCGGCGCGCTCGGCGGAGTGGTGTCTACCGTCTGCCCGGGGGAATTCGTGGCGCTGCCGACCAGGCCCGCGTTATCCGTGGCCTTCACGCTGAAATAGTATTTCTGCCCGTTGGTCAGGCTCAAGCCGGTCTTGGTGACCGACAGCACGTTGCCCACCGAGGTCCAGCCGACCACGTTGGTGCCACCCGCGGTGGTGCCGATGGCATACTGGTAGCCGCTGATGCCGCTGATCGAGTCCGTGCTGGCGCTCCAATTGGCCGACAACTGCGTGGTTGAGGTCGTGTAGGAGGTTTCCACGCCGGTGGTGGTTCCGTCGTAGACGGCCGGCGGCGCGGTGGGCGGAGTGGTGTCTACCGTCTGCCCGGGGGAATTCGTGGCGGGGCCTACCGTTCCCACGCCGTTGACGGCTTTCACGCTGAAATAATAGATCTGCCCGTTGGTCAGGCTCAAGCTGGTCTTGGTCACCGTCAGCACGTTGCCCAGCGCCGTCCAAGCGACGACATTGGTGCCGCCGGCGGTGGTGCCGACGGCATACTGGTAGCCGGTAATGCCGCTCTGCGGATCACTGGCCGCGGACCAGTTGGCCGACAACTGCGTGGTCGAGGTGGTGTAGGGGGTTTCCACGCCGGTGGTGGTTCCATCGTAGACGGCCGGCGGCGCCGTGGGTGTGTCGCCACCTGGCCCGTTTTGCGGGGTAATACCAGGCGAATTCGTGGCATTGCCTACCACGCCTCCTCCACTGACGGCCTTCACGGTGAAATAGTAGGTCTGCCCCCAGGTCAAGCTCAATCCGGTCCTGGTCACCGTCAGTACGTTGCCCAAAGACGTCCAACCGACAACGTTGGTGGCGCCGGCCGAGGTGCCGATGGCGTATTGGTAGCCGCTGATGCCGCTCCCGCCGGGAGCCGTGCTGGCGGTCCAGTTAGCCGACAAGGTCGTGTTGGAGTAGGTCACCGGGATTTCGGTTGACAACAACGAGACGTTCGGGTCGTAGGGGTTGTTGCTGGCGAAGATTCCGGGTGACGAGGTTCCATCACGAACGGCCGGCGGCGCGGTGGGCGGAGTGGTGTCCGTGACGATCGTTACGCCATGCGAATTGGTCGCAGTGCCGGTGTACCAATCTCCGTTGTAGGCCTTCACGCTGAAATAGTAGGTCTTTCCCAAGGTGAGGCTCAAGCCCGTCTGCGTGATGGATTGCACGGGTCCTGTATAAGGAATGTCCGTCCAGCCCCAGACGTCGGTGCCGCCAGACGTGGTGCCGATGGCGTACTGATAGCCTTGGACGCCGCTGCCGGTGTTCTCTGTGGAGCGGGTCCAAGTGGCCGAGAGTTGGGTGGTCGAGCCGGTGGTGGACGTTTCGCTCGTGCCGAGGCCGTCCCACACCGACGGGCGGCGCTGGGCGGGGTAGTGTCGCCGCTTTTGGTAACTACCTGGCCGTTGGAAGTCGCGGCCGGGCCGGTAATCCCCACGCCGTTGATGGCCCTTACGGAGGTATAGTATCTTATTCCTGTCGCGACTCCGTTGGGGGGATTGACGTTCAGGGCTGCGCAAACCCTGCAAACACCAACGGGCAGAGTCGTCCAACCGACGGTATCGCTACCGCCCGACGTGGTGCCGATGCAATACTGATAGCCGCTGATGCCGCTGACGGTATCCGTAGCGGCATCGAAGTTGGCGAAAAAGTCGTGCGGATCGGGGTTGTAATCGAAATCATAGCAGTAAAGGAAATTTCCGCCATCGCGAACGGCGGCCGGGGCGCTTGGGCCCGTGCTCTCCGTAAGTCCGTACGTTTGCCCGGGGGAAGTTGTCGCCGCGCCGGTATATCCGACGCCGTTGATGGCCCTGACGCTGAAATAATATTTCGTGCCCGAGGTCAGGCTCAACCCCGTGCGTGTTACCGCCAATTGGTTTTGGATCGTGGTCCAATTGACGACGTTCGTTCCGCCGGCCGTGGTGCCGATGCAATACTGGTAGCCTTTGATTCCGCTCTCGGCGTCCCAAGCCGGGTCCCAATTGGCCGATAATTGCGTCAACGACATGGCCATCGTCTGCTCCTGGGTGCCGTAGCCATAGCCGGCGCCATCGCGAACGTTCACGGGCGCGCTCGGGGGAGTGACGTCGTTGTAACCACACGGCAAGAGCGGAAATGCCGCGTTGGTATAATCGTACATGATCTGGTCGTAGTAGCCTTGGGTCGTCTCATTGGATTGATTGCCGTGTGCATCGCCCCGGCCGAACCACGAAAAACCAGCCTCGCCGTCGTTGTATAGGGACTGGCAGAAGGATATGCTTCCGACTTGGGCGTAGTTGTTGGCAGGGTCGAAGAACGCAGCCAAACTCAAGCCGGCCGCGCCGTCATACTTCATGTTGACCCAATAGGTCTTTCCGGGGGTGATATAGGTATAGGTCGTGCTGCCCGCGACGTAGCCGTTGCTTAAACCGGTATGTTGGCGCATCACCGGGCCTCCCGGATAGGGGGCGATTGCCGGATACGGAGTCGCATTCGGCCACGCCAGAGTTTGCATACACGCAAAGCTGCTGCCGCCCCACATAATCGCCGTGTCGTAGCCCACCGTTGACTGCAACGTGGTCAAGGTGGTGTAATAGAAGCCCACCGTGATGTTCGAGCGGGCGGTCTGGTAACATACAACGTAGTTCAACATGAGGTTATTGTTGAACATCCAACTCCGCGAGCCGCCGGTGCCGTTGTAGATCGTTCCGCCGCAATTGATCGGATTCGGCAGGTCCGTGTGGTAGTTGTTCGAGACCCACATCGGGCCCGGCGTCGAGACCCACCCCTGGTTCCCATAGCTGGTAGCGTTCATGGTGGCATTGGTAAGCAGGTCGCCGGCATTCCCTTGTTCCATGCTCTGATAAATGTCGACCCAAATCGGAGTGCCGGCAAACGCGTTGGCGCCGACCCCCGTTGCGACGAGGAACACGGCGCAATAGCTCCAGAATGATCTCTTCATCACGGACGACGGGTTGAGCAGTGGACTTCGCTTCATGGCACCTACCTCCAGACAGCTTGAATAAAGGGATTCAGAAACGAGACGTGTCAACAACCGCGCAGTACAATAGCAGGCCGTCCTGTCGCAGGAAAATCGGCAAGCGCCTGTCGTCACCGCTGGGACGAAAACTTTCGCGCCGATGTTTCTGCGGCTGGGCGAGAATTCGCTTTCAGCCCCACGAAAAGACACCATTGTACACCTTCGTCCAAAGATTACAAGCACTTTTTTGCGCAATCCGGCCGAGTTATCCGATCAAGAGATTTGAAACGGGGACGCAGCTAGTATTGACAAAATGGGTGATGCACGATAGATTTTGGCCATGCCAAGACGAGCGAAGGTAGCGCCTGGCGGGATCGTATTTCACGTTCTGAACCGGACGATGGCCGGTCTGCCGTTGTTCCGAAAAGGAAAGGACTATAAGAGACGTAAGCCGTGAGTCGCAGCCGGTTCCTCTCCGCAATCTGCCGCAACGGCGGTCCGCATGCCGCGGCCTGGGGCACCGGCACGTCGATCGTTTGCCGCGAACTGATGGAGCACGCCGGCGCGTGGTTTCCCGAGGGGCACCTCGATCCCGAGAAGATGACCGCCCTGGCGCTGTGTGGCCATACCGTGCTGGGGTTCGACGTGGTGATGCCGCTTTTCTCCGTGTGCCACGAGGCGGCCGCGATGGGATGCAATGTCCATTGGGGCGGTCCGGACGCCATGCCGGAAAGCGGCAAACCCATCTTTCGCAACCTCGACGACATCCGCATCCCCGCCGATCTCTTGCAGCGGCCCGGCTGTGCGGTGCCGCTGCGGGCCATTACGCTGCTGAAGAAACGACTGGGCGATGACGCCGCCGTTTGCGGCAAGGTCTTTGGCAGTTGGACCCAGGGTTACCACTACTTCGGCGTCGAGAACTTCTTGATCGGCGCGTTGGACGATCCGGACCGCACACGGCGGATCCTCGACCGGCTCGTTCCGGTGACGCTCCAATTTGCGGCGGCGCAGATCGAGGCCGGCGCCGACTGCATCCTGCTGGCCGATCACGCGACGCGCGATCTGTGCGGCCCGCGGATGTACGAGGAGTTTCTCGTGCCGCTGCACCGGCGCTTGGCCGAGGAGATCAAGGCCCCCGTGATTCTGCATATCTGCGGCAATACGAGCGACCGGATCGGAATGATCGCCCGGACCGGGCTGGCCTGTTTCCATTGGGACACGAAGACGGGCAGCCCGGCGGAGGTTCGCCGACTGGCTGGCGGGCGGCTGGCACTCATGGGCGGGGTGAGCAACTACAAGCTGCTGCGCGGCAAGCCGGAGGAAATCGCCGCCGACGCCGAAGCAGCCGCCGCAGCCGGCATCGACGTAGTCGGTCCCGAATGTCGCGATTCCGCTGGCCACGCCGCTGGCGAATCTGAAGGCCATCGCAAGGTGATGGCGAGGCTCACGCCGCCCAATCTTCGACTGCCAACCCGGGAACGCGGCTGAAGTGCCGCAGATTGCTGCTGACGAGCGTGTATCCCAAGTGCAAGGCTGTGGCGGCAATCAAGATATCAAAATCGTCCAGCCTCTGACCTTTGCGGTCCAATTGCACTCGCAACGCGGAGAAGGTTTCGATGATAGGGCGTGAGACGTTGACGACCGGGTACAATTCGGCGATGCGACGCACCTTGGCGACATTTTCGATGGGCCTATCGCATTTCATGGCTCCGCAGAGGAGTTCCCCGTACGTGATGACCGAAAGTGCGCGGGGCTCAGCGATATGACGCAACAACTGCGAGGCAACTTTGGGATTGCCGCGCAGCGCGGACACCAAAATGCTCGTGTCAATCAAATACACGGGGGTTTATTCGGAAACGATGTCCCGACTGGCGCGATGCCCGAATGTCGGCCGTGATTTCCTCCGCTGACCGATCGTCCCGCCAGGAACCAACAAGTTCCATGAAGGCTTCATTGGTTTTTCGGGCATCTTGCGAGGGCCGCGCCAAGTGCTCTTGCACAATCGCCATGACCTCCTGACTGATCGAGCGATTGTCCAACTTCGCTCTCGCACGGAGGGCCTCGTAGAGACGATCGTCGATGCCTTTCACTTGGAGTGTTGCCATGCGCGCTGTCCTTATCCTGAACCTGTCGCCTGGAATAATAGTATAGGGCGTGGTTCAGGAAATGGCAAGCATAATTCATGCTGCCGCGGCTTTCGCGGGTGTCGTTTTGCCAACGACGGATCGGCTGAGTCGCCGTCAGCATTAACGTAGTCGGTCCCGAATGCGCCATTCCGTTGGCCACGCCGCTGGCGAATCTGAAAGCCATCGCCGGCAAACACCGCGCCCACTCGAACGGCTTGTGAGCAGGTTTTAGGCCAACGCCCACACAACGCTTGCGGCAGGCTACGGCAGCTTCGCCCCTTGCCGGTACGGTTTCCCTTCTTTATAGAGTTTCAGTCTCGCACGGAGGTTTTGCTCGTCTTTCTCGTCTTTCGCCAGTTCGATGGCTTTGGCTTGCCACTCACCGGCCTTCTCAAAGTCGCCGTTTTCCGCATACGCCGCAGCAAGTGTGTCAAGAAAGGCCCGTCGCTTGCCACCCGTCAACTGATGAGCTTTGGTCGCGTTTGCCAAAGCGCTCTTTCCATCGCGGTATCGCTGATCGGGACAAGTCGCTTGTATCCACGCAAGGGCGTTGTAGGCGTCAGAAAAGTCGGGGGCGAGTTTTGTGGCTCGTGTATAGTCGGCGATGGCCTTGTCATACTCACCCTTGTGTCCCCAAACCTCCCCACGACTAGTGTAACCCAAGGCGAAGCCTGAGTTGAGTTTGATGGCTTCACCATAGTCGGCGATGGCTTTGTCATACTCGCCTTTATGCGCCCAGGCGACACCTCGGTTGGCAAAAAACGCGTAGCGGTTCGAATCACGCTCGTCGGTGAGATCGATCGCTTCGTTGCAGTCGGCTATCGCCTTGTCGTACTCGCCTTTGTGGTTCCAGCTAATGGCCCGCTCGTTGAAAGCAAAGACGTCGTCGGGACAGAGCTTCAAGGCTTCGTCATAGTCGGCAATGGCCCTGTCGTACTCGCTCTTCTCCTGCCAGGCGTCGCCGTCTTTGACAAGAGCCTGGGCGCCACTCTCTCCAGATCTTTCGCGTTCGTTGATCTTGCATCCCCGCAAGACCTTTTTGAATTTTCTCACGCCGTCGCCCGTGACTCGACTGCCCTTGAGTTCCAGCCAATGGAGTCGCGTCAACCCTTTGAGGTGTTGAATTCCAGCGTCTGTAACTTGAGTGTCACTGATATCCAACAATTCGAGTTGAGGCATTACTTTGAGATGGCCGAGTCCGGCATCCGTGATCTGGGTGCCGGCAAGATACAACCGTTTAAACTTCGTCATCCCCTTGAGGCATTCCAACCCTGCGTCCGTGATACGAGTATGTTCCAGTTCCAGCCAGTCGAGGTCAGGCAAGTCCTTGAGATGGTCCAAGCCGGCATCCGTAACCTGAGTGCCATTTAGATATAACCGTTCAAGCTTCTTCAAGCCTTGCAGGTTCGTCAACCCAGCGTCCGTGACCTTGGTGTTGTTGACGAAGAGTACTTCGACTTGCGTCAAGTCTTTGACGTGCTCCAACCCGGCATCTGTGATACGGGTATTATCGAGTTCAAGCCGCCGGAGGTTCGTGAAAACTTTGAGGTGTTCCAATCCTGCATCCGTGATCTGGGTCCTGCTAAGGTTGAACCCTTTGATCTCGGGAAACGCCGTGAGGCGTTTCACATCGGCGTCGGTGAGCTTTTCGTTGTGGAATGTGACATAATAACCGCCTACCCACGGGCAGTCGCGATACGCTGTGCCCCCCAGCTTTGAAATCGCTCTCTCCAGGTTCTTGTTCTGTTCCTCATGTTGCCTCGTTTCCTGCTCTGTCGGTGACTCGACCGTCATCGAATTATTATCGTAACCGACGGATAGCAGGCACGGCAGGATCGTCAACAGCGCTCTCATTGGTCGGTTCCCTCTCGCGCCACGGAACATGGGCCGCAGTATACCCCACTTGCAGGGAAACGCAAGGCAGTCGCACTTGGCGGGGGTTCTACCGGCGGCCTTTCGGCGGCGATAGAATACCCTATCGCTGCACGCTCGCCGCATGGAGGAACCCTTGAGCACTCTTCCGTTTGTCCATCTGCACTGTCACAGCCATTACAGCCTCTTGGATGGGGCCGGAAAGATTCCCGGCCTGCTGGAACGGGCGAAGGCCCTGCGGATGAATGCCTTGGCGCTGACGGATCACGGCAACCTGCACGGGGCGCTCCAGTTCTATCAGGTCGCCAAAAAAATCGGGATCAACCCGGTTCTCGGGCTGGAGGCCTACATCGCCCCCGGCAACCGCTTCCAGAAGGAACTGGGCGGCATGAAAGAGGCGAGCCACCACATCACGCTCTTGGCCCGCAACCGCACCGGTTTTCGCAACCTGGTGCAACTTTCGTCGGCCGCCTATTTGGAGGGTTTCTATTTCAAGCCGCGGATCGACAAGGAGTTGCTGGCCGCCCACCGGGAAGGGCTGATCTGCCTCAGCGGCTGCGCATCGAGCGAACTGAGCCGGACGATCCTCGCCGGCGGCGAAGCCAACCTGGAAAAGGCCGCCAAAATCGCCGCCTGGTATCGCTCGCTGTTCGGCGACGACTACTACATCGAGATTCAGAACAACGGGCTGGAATCGCAGCGGCTGATCAGGGAGGGGGCCGAGCAAGTGGCCCGGCGACTGGGCATTCCCCTGGTCGCCACCAGCGACGTCCACTACATCCATCGCGAAGATGCCGAGGCCCAGGACATCCTGCTGTGCGTCAACACGGGCAGGTTCCGCACCGACACGAACCGCATGCGGATGGACAGCGACGAGTTCTATTTGCGCAGCGCGGAACAGATGTATGCCGCGTTTCCGGGGATGGACGACGCCCTGCGCCGCACCCAGGAAATTGCCGATAGCGTCAACATCGAGCTGGAGTTGGGCAAGCGGCACTTTCCCGTGTACACGCCGCCGGAGAATAAGACTTCCGAGCAATACCTTCTCGAGTTGTGCCTGGCCGGCCTGAAAGAGCGCTATGCCCATCGGCCCGACCGCTGTCTGGACGGCGAGCTTTCGGACGAGGTGAAGGCCCGGCTGGAGCGCGAACTGGCGGTGATCAACAAGCTGGGCTTCTCGAATTACTTTTTAATCGTGTGGGATTTCGTGCGTTTCGCCCGGCAGCAGGGGATTCCGGCCACGGCCCGGGGCTCGGGCGTCGGCTCGCTGGTGTCGTACGGGCTGAAGCTGAGCCACGTCTGTCCGCTGGAATATGACCTGCTGTTCGAGCGATTCCTGGACGAGAGCCGCCGCGAGGCGCCCGATATCGACATCGACTTTTGCCAGCAGCGGCGAGGCGAGGTGATTCAGTACGTCAAGGAGCGTTACGGCATGGCGAACGTGGCCCAGATCGGCACGTTCGGCACGCTGGCCGCCCGGGCGGCGATCCGCGACGTAGGCCGCGCCCTGGGGCTACCCATCGCGCGGGTCGACTCCATCGTGGCCCTCGTGCCGGAAGAACTGGGCATCACGCTGGAAAACGCCGTGGCCAAGAGCGAAGAGCTGAAGAAAGCCTACGACGGCGACCCCGAAGTCCGCAAACTGCTGGATTTGGCCCGGGGCATCGAAGGGCTGGCGCGAAACGTCGGCACGCACGCCGCCGCGGTGGTGATCGCCGATCGCCCTTTGACCGAATATGTGCCCTTGCAACACGTGCAGGACAAGAAGGAAATCATCACCCAATGGGCCATGAAGGACGTCGAGCTGGCCGGCCTGCTGAAGATGGACTTTCTCGGGCTGCGCAATCTCACGATCCTCTCGAAGGCGGTGGAGCTGATCGAGCAGACGACCGGCCAGAAGGTCGATCCGTACCAGTTCCCGTTGGACGACCCGGAAACGTTCGCCCTGCTGTGCCGCGGCGAGACGAAGGGCGTGTTCCAGTTGGAAAGCGGCGGCATTCGCGACCTGTTGCAGCGGATGAGGCCCGACCACTTCCGCGACATCATCGCCACCAACGCCCTGTATCGTCCCGGCCCGCTGGAAGGCGGCATGGTCAACGATTACGTGCAGGTGAAGCACGGCCGCAGCAAGGCCGAATACCGGCATCCGGTGATGAAGGAAGTGCTGGAAGAGACCCACGGCGTGATGGTCTACCAGGAACAGGTAATGCGGATCCTCAACCGCCTGGGCGGCATCCAACTGGCTAACGCCTACAGTTGCATCAAGTGGATCAGCAAGAAGAACGGGGAGATGATCGCCAAGTATCGCGAGGAGTTTGTGGAAGGCGCCCATCAACGAGGCATGTCGAAAAAGGATGCGGCGGAGTTGTTCGGCCTGATCGAGAAGTTCGCCGGCTACGGGTTCAACAAGAGCCATTCGACGGCCTACGCTCTGATCGCCTACATGACGGCCTACCTGAAGGCCCATTACCCGGTGGAGTTTATGGCGGCGTTGCTCTCCAGCGACATCCCCGGCCGCAACTTCAAGCGGAAAGATTCGCTGGTCGAGCATCTCGAAGATTGCCAGCGGATGAACACCACGGTGTTGCCGCCCGATGTGAACCGTTCCGGGGCCGACTTCACCGTGGCGGAGGGCAAGATTTGCTATGGGCTGTCGGCCATCAAGGGATGCGGCGGCGCGGCGGCCGGCGCGATCGCCGCCGATCGCAAAGCCCGCGGACCCTACCGCAGCCTCTTCGACTTCTGCGAACGGCTCGACCCGGGCACGGTCAACCGGGCGGCCGTCGAATCGCTGATCAAAGCCGGAGCCTTCGACTCTCTCGGCGCCGGCCGGGCGCAACTGCTGGCCGGCATCGATCGGGCCATGCAGGCCGGGGCCGCGGCCGCAGCGGACCGCCGCAGCGGCCAAATGGGACTCTTTGGCGGCGACGAAGAGCCGACGCAGCCCGGCTCGGCCGATCTGCCCGACGTGCCCGCCTGGGACGAGCGCGAGCGGCTGGCGAAGGAAAAAGAGGTACTGGGCTTCTACCTGTCGAGCCATCCGCTGGCCGAGCATCAGAAGACCCTCACCGCCTATTGCTCGCACACGACAACGGAAGCCGCCGATCTGAAGCACCGCACGGAAGTCGTGCTCGGCGGCATGCTCTCGGCGGTCAAGTTCGCGCACACCAAGAATCCGAAGCCCGGCAGTCCCAGCCGCTACGCGATGTTCGACCTGGAAGACATTGACGGCGTCATGCGTTGCATCGTCTGGCCCGATCAGTTCGTCCACTACGAATCGCTGATCCAAGCGGATGCGATCGTGATCGTTCGTGGCGCGGTCGACAAGCGGCCCGGCAGCGAGGAAGCCAATCTGATCGTCAACGAGATCATCCCGCTGGAAGACCTGCCTTCGCGCTATACGCGAGGCGTGATGATCCGTGTGCTGGAGGAAACGCACGGTCCGCACACACTCGAACAACTCCACGAAATCTTGCGCGGCTATCCGGGCAATTGCGAATTGCAATTGATGCTTTGCCTGGCCGACGGCAGCCGCGTAGCGTGCAAATGCGACGGCATGAGCGTAGCCGTCAGCAGCGAGATGCACGCCCGCGTGGATCAGCTTCTTGGCCCCGGCAACTTCCGCCTGCTAACGGTTTCGCCGAGTGCCGTTGCCGCCGGGCGCGGCAATGGCCGGTCGAGAAGATAGCCTGTTGCAGGTCCTCGTTACGAGGCGCTGCTTCCGCTCGCGCTGCAAATTGTCTTAATTTATTGCCACAGCACAACTTACAACGGCGGCGATGCATCCAATCCTGGTGCATGTCCGCGCCGCGCGGCGGCGGATTTTTCGCCCAAGCCATGGTCGTTTACTTGATTTACCCAGCTTGCCCAATTATGATCAAAGGTGTTCGGCTATTTGCGAATAGGACTCTTACGTACTCTAACTTGCGCTCCCACCCGCGACTTGGCAGACTGGTCGCCGTGGGAGCGTACCGGACAATTTGCCTCTTGGAGACAATCGCCATGCGTTGTCGAGCACTCGGTACCTGGTCGCTGCGACTGTTGGCGGTCGCGGTGGTGGCTGCGGCGTTGGCCCCCTCGCGGGCTTCGGCCCAAGTGGCGGGCGTGGCCATCGACGCCGAAGGCGTGCTCCGCACCAAGCCCTTCACCGATCCAAGCGGACAACTGATGAACGAGCGGATCGCCGCCGCCAAGGCGACGCTCGACCCGAAGGTCACCGCCTATAGCAAGCTGCGAAAGGTTTCGCTCAATCGGCTCGAACGGGCGATCCTCGATCACGACGGCGTCATGACCGATGAAATGCGCAATCTGGCCGGCCTGTTGCGCGTGCATGAAGTTTTCTACTATCCTGAGAGCAAAGACATCGTGTTGGCCGGTCCGGCGGAAGGTTGGGTGCAAGACCCGGACGGCCGGCTGGTGGGCATCAGCACGGGTCGGCCCATCGTGCAGTTGCAGGATGTGGTTGTCGCCCTGCGGGCGTTCCCGGCCGGCGGCAGCGCGACGCGGCTGATCGGCTGCTCGATCGATCCGACGCAAGAGGGCTTGGCCGCCATGCAGGAGTTCCTCCGCAGCGTCGGCTCGTATGCGACCCCCAACGACACGCAGACGATCGTCAATGGCCTCCGTACGAGCCTCGGCTACCAGCGCGTCAGCATCAACGGCGTTTCGCCCAAGACGCGATTTGCCCAGGTCATGGTCGAGGCCGACTACCGCATGAAGCTGATCGGCATCGGGCTGGAAACGCCGCCGGTGAAGTTGGTCAGCTATGTGGACCGGGCCAGGCCGAGCGACGTCGGCCGCAACGCCATGCAGCGCTGGTTTTTCACGCCCGATTATCAGTGCATCCGCCAAAGCGAAGACAAGCTGGCGATGGAACTGGTCGGCGACGGCGTGAAACTTGTGGGCGCGGACGAGGTGGTGATGGGCAACGGCGAGCGGAAAACGGCCGCCCGCGGCAACAGGGCCAGCCAGGCGTTCGTCGCCAGCTTTACCAAGCAATATCCCGAATTGGCCGAAAGATCGCCGGTTTATGCCGAACTGCGAAACATGATCGATCTAGCGATTGCCGCCGCTTACATCCAGGCTGAAGGCTACCTGGAGAAGGCCGGCTGGAAGATGGAGTTCTTCGGCAGCGAGAAGGAGTTCCCGGTCGAGACGTACGACGTTCCCAAGACCGTGGAATCGGCCGTCAACGCCATTTGGAAGGGCCAAACGCTGATGACGCCCATCGGCGGCGGCGTGGCGATCCAGGCCACCCAGGCGCTGAAATCGGACAATCTTCTGAGCGACGAAAAGGGCAAATTGAGCAAACTCCGCGAAGGCGTCAAGCCGAACCTGGCCAAGGGCCAGTGGTGGTGGGACTAGCGTCTCGCCTCGGTGTGGTTGTGTCTTTGCAGCGACGAACGTTTGCCAACCCAAGTCGCCGACGGACGCTCTGGTAGGCACCTCCGTCGGCGACTTTTCGTTTTCTTGCCGACCCGCGGGCAATTCGGGCGCACGACCACGCGAGTACGGCGATCGATCTCCGCTCCTCTCCGCTCCCCTCCGGGTCGCGGCTAAACGAGGTCGCGGCTAAACGAGGTCGCGGCTAAACGAGGTCGCGGCTAAACGAGGTCGCGGCTCAACGAGGTCGCGGCTCAACGAGATGCCGCCGATCCGTTGCGTTAACGATCCACGATCACCACCCGCACGTCGCCGACATTTGTGTGCGTGGGACCCGTCTTCACGAGCGCGCCCAACGGAGCAAAGAAGCGATACGCGTCGTTGCGAGCGAGAAAATCACTCGGATCAAGATTGAGCCGCTTCGCGGCCGCGAGCACGTCGGCATCGAGCAGCGCTCCCGCCGCGTCGGTCGGACCGTCCTCGCCGTCGGTGCCGCCGGAAAGCAAGGCGATGCCGCGGGCGCCGCCGGCCAGTTGCACGAGCGCGGCCAGCACCAACTGTTGATTTCGCCCGCCCAGGCCGCGGCGCGACACTTCGATCAGCTTCACCACCGGCTCACCGCCGCTCACGAGGCAAGTCGCCCCGCTGCCGGCTTGCATTTCCCTCGCCTTTTCGGCCAATTGGCGGCCGATCTCCTCGGCCGGACCCTCGGATTGTGCGGCGACGGTCGTGGCGACCGAGTAGCCGAGCCGCTCAGCCTCCGCGCCCGCGGCGGCAACGGCCGTGGCATTGTTGCCGATGACGAGGTTCACCGCATGACAAGTCGGCGGCACGGTGTTCGCGGGGATTCTCTTCTGGGCGGAAATCCGTTTCAAGTACTCGAGCACGGCCGGAGCGATGCCGGCCGCTGGAACCGAGAATCGTTCGAGCACTTCGAGCGCCGCTTGCGGCGTGGACGAATCGGGCACGGTCGGCCCCGAGGCGATCACGTCCAGCGGATCGCCGAGGACGTCGGAAATCACCAACGACACGAGCCGGCCCGCGTGGCACGCCCTCAGCAGCCCGCCGCCCTTGATGCGGCTTAGTTGCTTGCGGACCGTGTTGAGCTGTTCGATGTTGGCCCCCGCTGCGCTCAGGTGGCGGGTGATGGCCAGCTTGTCGGCCAGCGCGACCCCTTCGACCGGCGCGGGCATCAGCGCCGAGCCGCCGCCGGAAATCAGGCACAGGCAGAGATCGTCCGGCCCCAGCGATGCGACCAGCCGCAGGATTTCCGACGCGCCGGCCACGCCCTCGGGCGAGGGCTCGTTGACGCCGGCGGCTCGGGCCGCGTGCAGATGGATGCGCTGCAAGGGCCGCACGCAGTCGGCGGGCACGTTGACCCAACCGGCCACCTGCTTTTCGGCCATGAGTTGCGGGCCGAGTGCCGCTTCGACCGCTTCGGCCATGCCCGCGCCCGCCTTGCCCGCCCCGACAACGGCAATCCGACGAATGGCATCGAGCGGAATCGAATGGTCGCCAATGACAAGCGTCCGCCCTTCCACTCGCATCGACTGCCGCACCAACAACGTTGAGCGCACGGCATCGACGCCGGCCTGCCAGATTCGCAGGGCGTCATGGCGGAGTTCCGCAGTGGTGCGCTGCATAGTGTGGATTCCCGAGGCGACCGGCGTCAACGATCGCAAGCGATCATCGTAGTCAATGGAATCTCAGGAGACAATCCCCGCCACGCGAGAGCGATTCCAACAACGTCGTGGGCGCTACACAGACCGTGGGGCCGCTCTAGCGTTGGCTGACGACTGCCGGGCCTTCGAGGACTTGAATCGCCACGTCATCCAGCCGGACTTCGCCGAGGCCGGTGAGCGCGAACGTGACGCACATGGCTCCGGATTGCGGCGCGACGCGATAGAGGGCGAACCGCTGCCAGCCCTTCGTTTTGCCGATCCGCGCGGCCAAGGCCTCGCCGGAGAGCGAATCGACGATCAACAGGCCGTCGCTGCTGCCGGTGATGGGCGCGGGAACCTGCACCCAACCGTTGACGCAGACGATCTGGCCGGGCTCGACTTGCACCGCCGGGCTGGTGAATAGGATCGGCGGCGATTCGACCGCGGCGGGCGGATTCTTCGGGTCCCTGGCGGTGACGGCCAGCCGCAGGCCCAGCCGGCCGGAGTGCGCGGCCTCGGGCAACAGATCGACGGCCGTCAGCAGGTTTGCCGCCGAACGGGGCGACGAGGTGGGGAGTGGAAGGTTGGGAATATATTGCCACCCGGCCCGCATCATGGTGTCCATATCCTCGAAATCGCCGCCGGCAATTCGGTTCGGGCCGAGGCGGCCGGCCTTGAGTCGATCGACCAGTCGCCAATGCGACGGCAGGGTGTCGAAGCTGACGGCGGCGGGGCTGGTGATGGGCGAGGCCAGCCGCGAGGCGGGCCCATTGACGGCGGCGTCCCAATAGGCGCGCTGGACCTGCCGCAGCGATTGCATGGCGTGTTCGGCGCTCAGCGTGGCGGCCGCCAGGTCGTTCGAACCAAGTTGTCCGTCGCACTTCTGCAAGCTTTGTCGCGCGGCGTCAACCAAGGCGGGCACCGCCTTAAGATGCGTGCGGGCATCGAGCTGACCGATCAATGCTTGCACCGTGTAGAGCTCGATGCCAGGCAAGATGGCGTCGCAACTCGGCCGCGCGGCGACCGCTTTTTGCCGCCCGGGCGTAAATCGCGCTGATGATCGAGGGTTCGTGGGCCAGCAGCCACCTGGGCGGTCAAACCGAACTCTTCCAAGGCGATGCGCGCTCCGCCGGGCCCGCGCACCGGGTGCCGCAACGGCTGCGCGCCGGCGGGCGTGAGCTCGTAGGCGTTGCTTGCCTCCGACACGCCGGGCACGACCAGCGTCAGGGCGTTGGCCGGCGATCGCGTCGACACGTATTGGGCCAGCGGCGCCGCGCAGATCGGCAACGCAAGCTGGGCGTGCTCGGCGCGCAACAGCGTTGTCACCACGTCGGGCGCGTTGGTCTCGACATCGCCGGCGACGACGGTTCCCGCCGCCGCCCAGGGCTCGATCACGTCGAGTTCCAGGTTGAGCAATTCCAACGACATGGCCCGCTGCTGCGTTTGCGGGTTGGTCGCGTCCAGCGGCGAATCGGAGAGGAAGACCAACCCGCGGCTTCCGGCAGCCACGGCCGTGTAGGTCAAGAGGCGAAGTTGGTCGCAGGAGACGCACGTCGGCGGCATCAAGCCGGGCTCCAAAACGGCAAGTTGCTGGCGCACGGCCTCGTTGGGCTGCGTCTGCACCGTGGCCCAAACGGGAGTGCCCGGGCTGGCCAGCAACGGCTGCCGGCGGAGCCATTGGCCATATTCGGCCAATTCGAGGCTCGTGCCCAGCGGCCGGCGATCCAACAGCAAGAGATCGGCCAGCCCTCGGCTGTACTTCGCCAAGTCGGTGCGCGGGCTGCAGATCAAGGGCCGGTTGCCGCGACGGTCCGCCGCGCGAACCTGGTCGGCCCATTCCCGCACGGCTTCACACTCGGCGCCGGTCAGATCGCCGCCCAAGTCCCAGACGAGCACCCGATCGAACGCCGGGCCGATCTCCGAGAGCGGCGTCAGCCCACGCGGCGGCGGACAAATCAACCACAGCCCCAGGCGGTCCGCCTCTTCCAAAATTTCGGGAGTGGGCAAGCTCCGCAACCAAACGGTATTGAACCCCAACTTCTTCAATGCGCTCAACGGTTCGCCGCAATGTTGCACCACGCGCGGCAGGATCGGCCGATCGTCAACTTGCAACACCGACTCAGCCAGCTTCACCACGTGCCGCTTCGCGGGCGCCGCAGCCATGGGCATGGCGCCCGTCGGAGCCGGATAGGCGCTCCGCTCGACGGGCTGAACCGGAGGAAGCCTGACCGGCACCAGCGGGTCGGCGCCCGGCGGAGTCGCCGACGCGGTCGCGGCGGGCGCAACCACGGCTCGCCATGCGGAGGCGGGGCCGGCATCGGCGGCCACGTTTCCAGTGATCTGGAGATCGCCGATCCAAACGTTGGTCACGCCCGGCCCGCCGTAGACGTTCACCAGCACCGCATCGACATAGGCCTCGGCGCCGTCAACTTGCGAGCCAAACTTCATCCGCAGGAGATGCAGTTGACGGGTCAACAGCTTGGGCAGGTCGGTAATTTGCAACTGCTGCCAACGGCCGGCGTCGGTGTAGGACGGGCCGGAAACGATGGCGGTCAAGTGTTGGCCGGATTGAGGGTCGGCCGTTCGCGGCAGCACTACACGAACCGCGATTTGAAGGCCCGGGCGGTCCGATCTTAGCCACACGCTCAGCGCCAAGTCGTCAATCAACTGCGGCCGGCCGGCATCGTGGCCGAAGTAGACGTAGGACCCGCCATTGCCTTCGATCTGGAGCCACTCGCAGCCTTTTGCGGCGTTGGTTTCGTCAGCGACGCGCTCGCGCCGAAGGAGCCGATACTGGGCATCCCCCCCCTCGTCGCGCCACGCCGGCTGGGTCGGGGCTTCAGACCCCTGGTTCCACGCCGTTTGCCCATGGGCAAACGCTGTGGCCCATAGCAGGGCCGCCAGCACGCCGGCAACGGACATTCGGGCAGGGGGAGTCATTGGCGGGTATTTTGAGACTCCGTTGGAACGTTGGGGAACCGATCGCCGAGAGGATCAAAACGTTGGATTGCGGGCAAGCCTGTCACCCGCCCGCGGGCCCACCGTGTGGCAAAATCTCCACAACTGGGGCAGGAACGGCCTTTCGACGTAACTGGTGCTTGTATCAGGATTTGCGAATGGCATCCAGATCAAACGTGGCGAATTATCCCCAGGCCGCCGGCGGGGGAAATCGGCCGTCCTGCGGTAAGGCGTTGCACGACAACGAGTTACGACAATGCGGCCCGTGGGCGGTCGGAACTGGCATACCGTGTGCTTCCTTGGACAGTCGTCTTCACCTACGAAGGAAGCATCCATGAGCGAACCAGCCCGCAGCATCCAGCCTGCCACCGATGAGATTCCTCGCGAAGTCCTGGATTTGGCCGAGGCCATTCAGGCACTGCCGGCCGAGCAACGCCAGGCGATCGAGCCGTTGATGGGGCGGGTGGTGGATAGCAACCGCCGCCGTCGCCGGATCCTGGTCTTGGTGCAGGACGCCTTGAGCCAATTGCGGCTGGACATGAAATACCTGGCCTTCGATCTTGAAGCCACCCGCCGGGAGCGTGACGAGTTCCGCCGCAAGCTCGAAGGGACGGCGTGAAGCTTGACCTTCGGGGGGTTGCGAGGGCATCTGTCAGCTAGTAGGATAGAAGAGTGATCGTGTCGGCGCCGTACTTTATATAATTGGTTCGTATATCCGGCGCGATCGCGTGATATCCGCGTAATTCATCAATAAGATCCTCGCACCGTCATCGTGTGGAATCGAGAGCGGCATGGCTCACCGAACGGCCGATGAGATCGGCCAGTACGCTTTTGATTTGGGGTTGCTGAGCGAGCACCAATTGCAGGAAGTGTGGGGTTCGTTCCGCAGCCGCAGCATCTCGCCGGAAGAATTCTCGCAGGCGCTGGTGCGCCGCGAGTTCTTGACCAACTACCAGGTGGAACGATTGCTGAAGGGGGAGCGTACCGGCTTCTTCTTCGGCAACTACCGCGTGCTCTACTTGGTGGGCAAGGGCACCTTCGCCCGCGTCTATCGGGCCGTGCACCGCAAGACGGGCCAGGTGGTGGCCCTGAAGGTCCTCCGCAAGCACTTCAGCGACAAACAGGAGCAGGCGGACCGGTTCGTCCGCGAGGGGCGGGTTGGCTGCAGCCTTCGCCATCCCAACATTGTCCCGATCTACGAAGTGGTTTCCGAGGGGAAAATGCACTTCATCGTGATGGAGTTTGTGGAGGGCTGGAATCTGCGCGAGTTCGTGCGGATGCGCAAGAAGTTCGAGCCGCTGGCGGCCACCCGCATGATGATCGGCATCACGGATGGGCTGCGGCACGCCTTCGAGCATGGGCTGACGCATCGGGACCTGAAACTGAGCAATGTTCTGGTCTCCAGCCGCGGCGAGGCGAAGCTGGTCGATTTCGGATTGGCGGCCATGGACGAATCGCTCAGCGATGAGCGGCTGATGGACCAGCCGAACATTGATACGCGGACCATCGACTATGCGGCCCTGGAGCGTGCCACGGGGGTGCGAAAGGACGACACCCGCAGCGACATCTATTTCCTCGGCTGCATCTACTATCACATCCTGACCGGGCAGCCGCCGCTGCGCGAAGTGAAAGGCCGCGTGCAACGCTTGAGCAAACAGCGGTTCATGGAAATCATGCCGATCCAACAGCTCCTGCGATCGCTGCCGGGGTGTGTGACGCTGGTGGTGAACCGGGCGATGACGCTCGACCCGGAACGGCGGTACCAGTCGCCATCGGCCATGCTGGGCGACCTGCACATTGCCGAGAAACGCCTGATGGAAGAGGCCGCCTCAGGGACCCAAGACGCGACGGCCGCCGCGGCCGAGAAATCCTCGCCGGCTCTCATTCCCCGCGCCCCCGATACGGGCCGATCCGTGATGGTCGTCGAGTCGGACGCGCAGATGCAAGACATCTTTCGCGAGTCGCTGAAGCGTGCCGGATATCGCGTCTTGATCACGGCCGATCCGACCCGAGCTTTAAGCCGGTGCGTGCTGGAACCGCACGTCGCCGACTGCGTGATCTTCGATGCCCAACTGCTCGGGCAGACCGCCGTGGAAGTGTTTAATCAACTGGGCGAGGAAGCGGAAACGCAAGCGATTCCCGCCGTGTTGCTGTTGGGCGAAAACCAGGGCAACTGGAAATCGCACGCCCGCGTCGCTCCACACCGCCTGGTCCTCAGCATGCCGGTGACGATGAAGCAGTTTCAAACGACGTTATCGCGATTGGCGCCGGCCGTCACGTCGGCGGCCCGCGGCAGGAGTTGACCGCTGGGGGAACTCAGGGGGCGTCGGTTGCCGGCGCGACGGGCGGCTCGGGCGTGGGCAGCCTCTCCGCTTTCGGATTCGGTTGGCCGGCGGGAATCGCCTCGCCCGGCGGCGGCAAGGGCGTCGTCTCGCAACCGCAGAGCCGAATTTCCCAGCCTCCGCCCAGCGCCTCATAGACCTGAATCAGACCGGTGGCGATTTCTCCCTGCGCCTGGGTGAGCACGTCTCTGCTCTTGCACCAAGGTCTGCTCCAACTGGGTGACGCGGGTGAAGTCGATGGTCCCCGCTTTGTACTGGGCCAGCACAATGGTGACGGCTTTCTCGGCGTCGTCACGCTGGCCGACTGGAGCTTGGTGCGCCGCTGGGCGCGGAGGAATGTGACCAGCCCGTTCTCCACTTCGTTGGCGGCGTTGAGGACGGCCTGCTGGTAGTCGAAAACCAGTTCGCGGAACTTGCCGTCTTGGAGCCGCACATTGTTGAGGATCCGCCCGTAATTCAAGAGGTTCCATTGAAAGGACGGGCCGACGCTGCCGTTGAGGGCTGCAGCTTTGAACAGATCGGGAAACCTCTCGGACGCGTAGCCGATGTTGCCGTTGATGGAGAAGGCCGGATACCACTCGGCCGCGGCCACGCCGATCAGGGCGCTTTGCGCGGCCGCCTGGCGCTCGGCGCGGCGGACGTCCGGGCGGCGCCGCAACAAGTCGGCAGGAATGCCCACCGCCACGTCCACCGGCGCGGTGGGAATCGGCGCCGTGCCCAGCCGCGTATCCAATTCTTCCGGCGGCATGCCCATCAAAATGCACAGTTGATTGGTCGTCGTCCGCAGGGTGATCTCGAACTCGGGAATCGTGGCCTCGGTCTGTTCCAGGGTGCTGCGGGCCTGGTAGACGTCCAGCTCGCTGGTCGTGCCGCCTTGGAAGCGGGCTTCGGTGATCGTCAACGTCGCTTTCTGCAAGTCCACGTTCTGCTTGGGCATATCGGATGCGGTTTTGCACGGTGCGCATTTGGACGTAGTTCGTGGCCACGTCGCCCAACAACGTTACCAGGGCGTCATCGTAGTCCTCGACCGAGGCATCGAGGAGGGCCGCATTCGATTCGATCGTCCGGCGGAAGCTTCCCCAGAAGTCCAGTTCCCAGTTGAGGTTGAAGCCATAATTCCACTGGTCGTAAAAGGGCGCGACAAGGCCCTGGCTGGTGACGACTTCCCGGCTGACGGCATTGCGCGTGAAGCTTCCGGTCATGGTTTGCGTCTGCGGGAAGAGCTGCACCCTTGGCGATGGCCAACTGGGCACGGGCTTGGAGCACTCGGCAACCAGCCTGTCGCAAGGTGAGGTTCTGCTGGTAGGCGCAACAGATCAGATTGTCGAGCACCGGGTCATTGAAGACCGTCCACCACCTGCTCAGGTCGTCGGAGTCGCGTTCGCACGCGTTTGTCGTCGGCGTCGATCCAGTCGTTGGGCGACCGGGGCCGCCGGCTTGCAGTAGTTGGGCCCCACCTTGAATCCGTTGTGGACGTACTCGCTCAAGGAAGTGCATCCCGTGAGCGAAACCGCGAGGATCATCAGGCCGGCCAGTCGAACGCGGAGGCATGCAACGGGATTTCCGCGAAGGCCGTTGGGCATGCGGCGAGACAGCAACGTTCTGTTGGAGTCATCGGTGCGCGGTATGGGCTGCATATCCGGAACGATCGGCGAATCCCGCAATGTCTATACAAGCGGAGTCTCCTGTGCGATATTTCCTTGCCACCCCCCGCAGTTTGACGTGAGCAAAAGGGGAATCTCCTCATTCGGTTGTATATCGCATAGGCCATTATGGTGGCATGATGCCGCGGATAGGACGCGAGGCATCGCAGCTGAGCCGCCATCGGAGAGCAGGTTTCTTGCCCGTCAATGTCCACCCAGTCGCCCTAGCCTCTGAAATTCACCTATGATAACAATGTGAAAGCCAAGCCGTGGATTCAGCCCCGCCGACCCTCACGCCCCTTTGAGGATTCCAAATCGTGTCTCGCAATTTTGTCGTCCACCAGCTTCTGTTGACCTGTTTCTTACTGGGCACGCTGGGCGGTTGCCAGCGGAAGATGCCACAGGCGCCTCCGGCCGAGCCGCCCGTGATCCCCATCAGCCAGCCGGTGCAGCGCGTGGTGACCGACTACGTCGATTTCACGGGCCGGACCAACGCCGTCGAGTCGGTGGACATCCGCGCCCGCGTGAGCGGCTACCTGGTTCAGATGCCGTTCAAGGAAGGGGCGGAGGTCAAGAAGGGAGAAATGCTGTTCGAGGTGGACCCGCGGCCTTACAAGGCCCAATACGATCAGGCCGAAGGGCAGGTCAACCTCTACAAGGCCCAACTCGAATTGGCCAAGGCGAACTACGCCCGCGACAAGGAGGTGGCCAAGACGCCCGGCGCCGTCAGCGTCCAGCAACTCGACCAGGACAAGGCGGCGGTGGACGAGGCCGATGCGGCCGTGAAGGCCTTTCAGGCGAGCCTGGAAGTCTACAAGCTGAATCTCAGTTTCACCAAGGTCACCTCGCCGATCGACGGCCAGGTCAGCCGCTACTTTCATGACGCTCGGCAACCTGGTCGTCCAGGACCAGACGCTGCTGACCACCGTCGTCTCGCTGGACCCGATGTACGTCTATTTCGACGTGGACGAGGGCACGGTGCTGCGGGTTCGCCGGGCGATCAACGAAGGCACGATCAAGCGCTATCAAGAAGGCGAAATCCCGTCTTCATGGCCTTGCAGGGCGAAGACGAGTTTCCGGCACAGGGACCGATCAACTTCGTCAACAACCAGGTGAATCCCGAATACGGGCAGCATCTCGGTGCGGGGCGTGTTCGACAACCGCAAGCCGGCCAAGGGCGTCCGGCTGCTGTCGCCGGGGATGTTCGTGCGGGTCCGCTTGCCCATCGGCCAGCCGCATCCGGCGCGTGCTGGTCATCGATCGGGCGATGGGATCGGACCAGGGCCTGAAGTTCGTCTACGTGGTCGGCGCCGAGAACAAGGTCGCAGTGCCGCCGCGTGTCGACCGGCGCGCTGCGAAGAGGATGGTCTGCGGGTGATTACCGAGGGGCTGAAGCCCGAGCGAGTGGGTGGTCGTCGGCGGATTGCAGCAAGTCCGCCCGGCGGCGATCAAGACGGAGCAAATGCCGATGCCTTCGTTCGGCCAGCCCGACGTCAGCGAGGCGCCGGCGGCCGGCGCAGCCGGCACCGACGCCAATGCGGCGGGGAAAACCCGCGGCGCCGCTCCACCGGCGTCAACCGGCGACCAGCCTAAGTGACGAGGTGCGGTCGGCGATGCACTGCGTTTTCCCACTTTTTCATCGATCGCCCGATCTTCGCCACCGTGGTGTCGGTGGTCATCACCCTGACCGGGGCGATCGCGCTGGTGGGGCTGCCGATCGCCCAGTATCCGCAGATCACGCCGCCGTCGATCCAGGTGTCGATCGTCTATCCCGGGGCCAGCGCCCAGGTGGTGGCCGACACGGTCGCGGCGCCCATCGAGCAGCAGGTCAACGGCGTCGAGGGCATGCTCTACATGTCCTCGCAGATGGGCAACGACGGCTCGTACTCGCTGACGCGTCACCTTCGACGTGGGCACCGACCTGAACACGGCCTTGGTGATGGTGCAGAACCGCGTGGCGCTGGCCATGCCGATGTTGCCCACCCCGGTGCAGAACCAGGGGATCACGATCCGCAAGCGGACCCCCGACATCTTGATGATCGTCAACTTCATATTCGCCCGACGGCCGCTACGACGACCTCTACCTGAGCAACTTCGCCATGATCAACGTCCGCGACGAGTTGCTGCGGCGTGGAGGGGGTGTCCGACGTCGATCATCTTCGGCGAGCGCGACTACAGCATCGCGTCTGGCTCGATCCGCAGAAGATGGCGGCCTACGGCATCAACGCCGGCGACGTGGCCACTGCGATCCGCCGCCAGAACCTCGACCTGCCGGCCGGGCGGATCGGCCAGCCGCCGACCGCCGGCCGGCCAGCCGTTCGACGTGCCCCTCGACGCGCTGGGCCGGCTGGTCAACGCCGGAGCAGTTCGCCGACATCATCGTCAAGGTCGACCAGGGCATCCCCGCCGCAGCCGGCCACCGCCGCGGCGCGCAGCGCAGGTCGGCTGCCGGGCTTGCCCGACTCCCGGGCTCGCCAATCCGCTCGCAAGGCGGCTCCGTCGCCGGCCGGTATGCTGAACATGCCGACGGCGCTCGGCACTCCGGCTGGCCGGCACCATCACGCCGCCGACCGCCACGACCGCCGGCAACGCGGCGGCACGGCGGCCAGCGGCGGCGCGTCGACCGGCGGCGGCGCGACCACCGGCGGCGGCGGACAGACCGGCGGCGGCGGCAACCACCGGCGGCGGCGCCACCGGCGGCAGCGCTGGCAACGCGGCGGACGACCGGCGGCGGCAAGCGGCACGTCGAGCAGCGCCGTCAGCGGCGAGACCTTCGGCGTCGGAACCGCCGGCGAGATCGCCGGCCTGTCGATCAACGCCAGACGACGCGGCAACACGGCCGCCAGCGGCGCGTCGCCGGCACGACCCTGAGCGGCGCGCCCGCCGAACCCGTCGGTCGGCATCGTCCGGCTCCGCGACGTGGGACGCGTCGAAATGGGCGCCCAGAACTACCGGCAGGCCATGACGTTCGACGGCCACCCCTCGGTCGGCATCGCCATCTTTCAGCTTCCCGGCACCAACGCCCTCGACATCGCCGAGCGGGTGCAAAGCGAAGATGAAGGAACTGGAGAAGCGGTTCCCCGACGGCGTCGACTACAACATCGCCTACGACACCACGCCGTTCATCCGCGAGTCGGTCGCCGACGTGTTCAAGACCCTGCTGGAGGCCGCGGCGCTGGTCGGCCTGGTGGTGCTGGTCTTTCTGCAGAACTGGCGATCGGTGCTGATTCCCATGATCGCCATGCCCGTGGCCATCATCGGCACCTTCGCCGTCATGGCGGTGGTGGGCTTCAGCCTGAACAACATTTCGCTGTTCGGGCTGGTGCTGGCCATCGGCATCGTCGTGGACGACGCGATCGTGGTGGTCGAGAACGTCGAGCGCTGGCTGGACCGCGGCTTGGCGCCGCGCGACGCCACGTACAAGGCGATGGAGGAAGTCACCGGCCCGGTGATCGCCGTGGCGCTGGTGCTGTGCGCCGTGTTCGTGCCCTGCGCGTTCATCAGCGGCATCACGGGCCGGTTCTTCCGCCAGTTCGCCGTGACGATCGCCGCCTCGACGGTCTTTTCGGCCATCAACTCGCTGACGCTCAGCCCGGCGCTGGCCGGCCATCCTGTTGCGGCCGCGCCACGGGGTGCGCCGCGATCCGTTGACCTGGCTGCTGAACGTCGCGCTCGGCTGGTTCTTCCGGCTGTTCAACGCGGTGTTCGGCACGAGCACGGCGGCCTACGCCTGGATCGTGGGGCGGCTGCTGCGGGTCAACCTCGTGGTCTTGGTCGGTCTACGGGGTCTTGCTGGCTGCTGACGTACACCACCTTCCAGGCGGCGCCGCAGGGGTTCGTGCCGCAGCAGGACCAGGGCCGAATCATCGCCGGCGTCCAACTGCCCGACTCGGCGTCGCTGGAACGCACGCGAGCGGCGCTGGCAGATCGACAAGATCGCCCGCAGACGCCAAGGGCGTGGCCCACACGCTCACCGTGGCCGGCTACTCCTTCGTGCAGCGGCCAACGGCTCGAATTTCGGCTCGATGTTCATCACGCTCAAGCCGTTCGACGAGCGGAAGGGATCCCAAGCTGAGCGACGAGGCGATCATGGCCCGGTTGCGGCCGCAATGGGCCCGCGAGGTCAAGGACGCGCAGGTGCTGGCTTTCCGGCCGCCGCCGATTCCCGGCCTGAGCGTGGCCGGCGGATTCAAGCTCATGGTCGAGGACCGCGGCGGGCTGGGCTTCCGACCCTCGACCAGCAAACCGACAACCTGGTCCGAAAGCTGCAAACGCAGCCGGCGCTGGTCGGCGTGTCCACGCAGTTCCGCTCCGCTCACCCCGCAACTCTATCTGGACATCGACCGCGACCAAGGTCGCGTCGCTGGGCATTCCGCTGAACGACGTGAACCAGACGCTGCAAATCTATCTCGGCTCGCTCTACGTGAACAGCTTCAACGCCTTCGGCCGCCACTGGCAGGTCAACGTTCAGGCCGACGGCGAGTACCGCAACCAGGTCGAGCGACATCAACCTCTTGCAGGTCCGCAACAGCCAGGGACAGATGGTGCCGCTGGGCGCGCTGGGCAACGTTCGCGAGATCGGCGGCCCGATCTTCGTCAATCGCTACAACCTCTACACGGCCGCCTCGATCATCGGAAATCATCCGGCCGGGAATCAGTTCGGGCGAAGCGATCGACGTCGGTCGACAAGGCGGCCGAACGAAACGCTGCCGCTCTCGATGAACAAGGAGTGGACCGAACTGATGTTCATGCAGATTCGGGCGGGCAACACGGCGATGTACGTCTTCGCGCTGGCCGTGGCGTGCGTTTTCCTGGCCCTGGCCGCGCTCTACGAAAGCTGGTCGCTGCCGCTGGCCGTGATTCTCGTGGTGCCGTTGTGCCTGCTGTGTTCCGTGCTCGGCGTGCGAATATTGAACCCAAAGACAGTCGGTGAACATTTTCGTGCAGATCGGCCTGGTGGTGCTGGTCGGGCTGGCGTGCAAGAACTCGATCCTGATCGTCGAGTTCGCCAAGCGGCTGCGCGAGCGGGGCCAGCCGCGCTACGAAGCCACGCAGGAGGCGTCGCGGCTGCGGCTGCGGCCCATCCTGATGACCTCCTTCGCCTTCATTCTGGGCGTCGTTCCGCTGGTGTGTCGCCACGGGGCCGGGGCCGAAATGCGCCGCTCGCTGGGAACGGCCGTCTTCAGCGGCATGTTGGGCGTCACCGCTGTTCGGCATCTTCCTCACGCCCGTCTTCTTCTACGTCATCCACGGACTCAGCGAGACGCACGCTCTTCCGGGCCGTCGCCACGCAGTGGATCGGGGCTTCGGCTTGATGGGCGGGCTGCTGGGGGCGGGCATCGGCTTCTCGCTCGTCGCGGCTCGGGCTGGTCGATCCGACTTTGGCCACGATCCTCGTCGGCGGCGGGGCCGGCGTGGTCGGCCGCCGTGATCGCTGCAGACGTTTCATCATCGACTCATACCGGCGGACGAAGGAGGCAACTCACCGCAATGATTTCCCACTTCTTCATCGACCGTCCGATCTTCGCCTCCGTGCTGTCGATCGTCTTCGTGCTGGCCGGCGGGGTGGCCGTGTTCACCCTGCCGGTGGCGCAGTATCCGGAGGTGACCCCGCCCACCGTGCTGGTGACGGCGTTCTATCCCGGGGCCAACGCCCAGACCGTCCGCGACACCGTGGCCGCGCCGATCGAGGAGCAGGTCAGCGGCGTCGAGGGCATGATGTACATGTCGTCGCAATCGACCAACGACGGCACCTACCGGCTGACGGTCACGTTCAAGCTGGGCATGGACTCCGACATGGCCCAAGTGCTGGTGCAGAACCGCGTTTCGCTGGCCCTGCCGGTCATTCCGCAGTTGGTGCAGAACGAGGGCATCACGGTCAAGAAGATCTCGCCGAACACGCTGATGATCGTGAACCTGATCTCGCCGGACAACCGCTACGACAACATCTTTCTGAGCAACTACGCCACGATCTACATCCGCGACGAGCTGGGCCGGCTGCCCGGCGTGGCCGACGTCACCTATTTCGGCCAGCGCGACTATAGCCTCCGCGCCTGGCTCGATCCCGACAAGCTGGCCTCGCTGAACCTCAGCGCCGATCGACGTGGTCACGGCCATCGCCCAGCAAAACCTGCAGGTGGCCGCCGGCCAGATCGGCCAGGAGCCGGTTCCCAAGGGCCAGCAATTCCAACTGACCATCAACACGCTGGGCCGGCTGGTCGACCCCGAGCAGTTCGCCGACATCATCGTCAAGGCCGGCCAGGACGGCCACCGGCCAGTCGCCCAGGCCGTCCAGGCCGGCGTCCGCCAGTTCCAGCAACAGCAGCGGCACGGGCCAAGGCGGCAGTCCCGGGCAGAGCACCTCCGACCAGCCGCCAGCCCCGCGCCGCAGTCCACCGGCATCGTCCGGCTGCGCGACGTGGCCCGCGTCGATCCTCGGATCGCAGCAGTACGACCAGTCGTGCACGCTGGACGGCCGCCCCTCGGTGGCGCTGAACGTCTTCCAGCTTCCCGGTTCCAACGCCCTGGACACGGCCGGCCAGGTCTATGCCAAGATGAAGGAGTTGAAGACCCGCTTCCCCGAAGGGCTGGATTACCAGATCGTCTACGACACGACGCCGTTCGTGCGCGAGTCGGTCAACGAGGTCTTCTACACGCTGCGCGACGCGGTGATCCTGGTCTCGCTGGTGATGCTGGTGTTCCTGCAGAGTTGGCGGGCGGCGATCATTCCGCTGATCGCCGTGCCGGTGGCCATCGTCGGCACCTTCGCCGTGATGGCCGCGTTCGGGCTTCTCGCTCAACAACCTCTCGCTGTTCGGCCTGGTGCTGGCCATCGGCATCGTCGTGGACGACGCCATCGTCGTGGTCGAGAACATCGAGCGCTGGCTGGACGAGGGCTTGCCGCCGCGCGAGCGGCGCGGAAGGCCATGGACGAAGTGACCGGGCCGGTCATCGCCGTGGGGCTGGTGCTGTTCGCGGTGTTCATCCCGGCCGCGTTCCTGGGCGGCATCAGCGGCCAGTTCTTCCGCCAGTTCGCCGTGACCATCGCCGTCTCGACGGTCATCTCGGCCTTCAATTCGCTCACGCTCAGCCCGGCGCTGGCCGCCATCCTGCTGCGGCCGCGGGGCGTCCGCCGCGACCCGTTGACCTGGCTGCTCGGACATGCATGCTGGGCTGGTTCTTCCGGCTGTTCAACTGGCGTTCGACGCCGGCACGACCGTCTACGTCCGCGTGGTGCGCGGGCTTGCTGCGCGATCAGCCTGGTGACGATGCTGGTCTACGGCGGCCTGCTGGCGCTGACCTATTGGCAGTTCACCACCACGCCGACGGGCTTCATTCCGCAGCAGGACAAGGGCTACCTGCTGCTGAACGTGCAGTTGCCCGATTCCGCCTCCGTCGAGCGGACCGAGAGCGTCATGGCCCGCATCGAAACGATCGTCCGCGACACGACGGGGGTCGAGCATACGGTGGGCATCTCCGGCCAGTCGCTGATCCTGGGCGCCAACGCGCCGAACCTCGGCTCGATGTACGTGATGCTCGAAGGACTTCGCCGAGCGGCGCGGACCGCGGCTTACGGCCGACGCCATCGCCGCGGCAATCCGCGGTCGCTGCCAGCGGGACGTGCGGGGCGCGATCGTCTCGGCCTTCGGCGCACCGCCCATCGACGGCCTGGGCACCACCGGCGGCTTCAAAATCATCGTCGAGGACCGCGGCAATCTCGGCCTGGGCGAACTCCAGCGGGTCAGCGAGCAGATCGTCGCCGCCGGCAACGAAACGCCCGGCACTGCAAGGGCTGTTCAACAGCTCGCGGGCCAACACGCCCTGGCTGTACCTCGACATCGACCGCACCAAGTGCATGGCCCTGGGCGTGCAGGTCAGCGACGTCTTCAACACCCTGCAAGTCTACCTCGGCTCGTTCTACGTCAACAACTTCAACGAGTTCGGCCGCACCTGGCAGGTCAACGTCCAGGCCGATCAGCGCTTCCGCAACCAGGTGCCCGATATCCGGCAACTCCAGGTCCGCAACAGCCAGGGGCAGATGATCCGGCTGGGCACGCTGATGGACGTCCGCGACATCAGCGGGCCGGTCATGGTGATGCGCTACAACATGTACTCCGCCACCGCCATCACCGGCAACACCGCCCCCGGCGTCAGCTCGGGCGAGGCGATCGCCCTGATGCAAGAGATCGCCGACAAGCAACTGCCGCCGTCGATGGCCTACGACTGGACCGAGCTGACCTACCTGCAACTGCAGGCGGGCAACGCGGCGATCTACGTCTTCGCCCTGGGCGTGGTGTTCGTCTTTCTGGTGCTGGCCGCCCAGTACGAAAGCTGGTCGCTGCCGCTGGCCGTGATCCTGGTCGTGCCGATGTGCCTGCTCTGCTCGGTCACCGGCGTCGACCTGGATGGGCACGGACGTGAACATCTTCACGCAGATCGGCTTCGTGGTGCTGGTCGGGCTGGCCGGCAAGAACGCCATTCTCATCGTCGAGTTCGCCAAACAACAGCGGGAGCAGGGCCATTCGCCGACGCGAGGCCGCCCTGGCGGCCAGCCGGCTGCGCTTGCGGCCGATCTTGATGACCTCGCTGGCCTTCATCTTCGGCGTCATTCCGCTGGTGGTGGCCCAAGGGGCCGGCGCCGAGATGCGCCGCGACCTGGGCATGGCCGTCTTCAGCGGCATGCTCGGCGTGACGCTTGTTCGGCATCTTCCTGACGCCGGTCTTCTTCTACGTCATTCAGTGGTTCAGCGATCGGAAGCAGGCGGCGGCAAATCCTCCGGGAGAGGGCGCTCCTGCGACGCCCGCTGCCTGATCGCGAGCCGTGAGCAACAGGAGCTACTTCTTCGGCGGCGCTTCGTGGTAGGGCTTTCCTTGCTTGAACAGTTCCTGGCGGGCTTGCAACCCCGCCTTGTCTCTGCTGCTGGCCGACTTGTCATTTTTCGCCAGGTCGATGGCTTTTGTGTTCCACTCCTGGGCCTTCTCGAAGTCGCCGCTTTCGGCATAGGCCTCGGCAAGGATACTGATGTATTTCCAATGTTTCCCGCCGTCTAATTGATAAGCCTTGTTGGCATTCTCGAACGCTTTTGTCCCGTCGCGGAAGTTCCCGTCGGGGCAAGCTGCCAGTAACACGGCGAGATTGCTGTAGGCGTCGGTGTATCGAGGATCGACGGCCACAGCCTGGCTGTAGCTGGCGATGGCGTTCTCGTAGTCGCCCTTATTCTCCAAGGCAACGCCGCGATTGTTGTAGCTTATGGCATCTCGGGGGTTGAGGGCCAGGGCCTGGTTGTAGTCGGCGATGGCCTTGTCAAACTCGCCCTTGCTGTTCCAGGCGTTGCCGCGATTGCAGTAGGGTTGGGCGAATTGGGGATTGATCGCCACGGCACGGCTGTAGTCGGCGATGGCCTTGTCGTAGTCGCGCTTATGGCTCCAGACGAGGCCGCGATAGCCGTAGCTGACGGGGTCGTCGGGATTGACGGCCAGGGCCTGGTTGAAATCGGCCATGGCCTTGTCATCTTGGCCCCGAATATCCCAGAGATGGCCGCGAGCGGCGTAGGCTTTGGCGTACTTGGGAAAAAAGCCCACGGCCAGCGCGTAGTCGGCGATCGCCTTGTCATAGTCGCCCTTATGGTCCCAGGCCAGGCCACGATCGAAGTAGATGATGGCGCGGTGGTTGGTGTCTTTGGGATCGAACAACGGCAGGGCTGTGGTGTACTCGGCGATCGCATTGTCGTACTGGCCCTGATCGTCCCAGGCCAGGCCGCGATTCATGTGCTCGACCGCCTCGGGCACACCATCCGTGGCGTCGGGCTGCGCCCCGGGGCGGTTCATGTGTTGCCCGTCCGAGCTCAGGCACACCACGATGTGGCGCCGGTGGTGCGTTTCGCACATTCCTCGAGGGCCACGTCTTCCGCATCCTTGCTGGCGGCCCCCGGTCCAAACCTGTAGCCGATTCCCCAAGCCGACTTGTCGTCGCCCAGCGCCAGGGCACAGTAGCCCCAGTTGACCCAACGGAGAAGTTTCGCGTCCTTCGCTTGAAAGAGGCCGAGCACCGCCTGCTCTGCCGACGCGTTGTCGCCGTAGTTGTAGACATAGTGAAACTCACCGGTCAACTCCGAGAAGGCAATCCCGAGGAAGCTATTCTGATCGATGCTAATGACGCGGTCGTCCGCCCGGGCAACGCCGCCGGGAACATGCCGGCCGGCGCCAGCAGCGCGGCGGCCACGAGGATGTGGATAGGTTTCATGGGTTCTCCTTGTGTTACACCCGCACCCGCCCCCGACTGAACCAGTATCTCTTGCAACGGCACGAGCCGGCCGAGGTTGCAGCCGGGACATCGCTCGGCGGTTTCCGTCCAGGCTTGAAATGCAGCGAGATTCGACTGCCAGAAGGGCCAGGTGCGGCACTGACGGGGCCGGGCGTCATAGACCCGGCAACTGCGGGCTTGGGCGTCGAAGAACACGCAATCGCCGTTGGCCGCTTCGATGAGACTTTTGCGAATGCCGATCGTGCGGACGTGGCGGCGTTCGAACTCTTTGATCTCCATGCCGACGGCCGCGGCCAGCGTTTGGATTTCGGCCTTGTTGATCCACACATAGCCCGGCTCGCCGGTGCAGCAAGCGCCGCAGCCCGTGCAGGCGAACTTCAGTCCCTTGTGATACCACGGCTCGTTCACAGTGCGATCAGCTCCTCGCCTGGCGCACTGAGCAGCCGGGCGACCTGGGGCATCAGGCCGTACGACAGGGCCAGCAGCTTGATGGGATGCAGCGTCGGCTTGCTGGTGCCCTGTTCCATTTGAATTTTGCACGTGCTGCACTCGGTCGCGCCGGCCTGGAGGTCGGGATCGCGGAGTCGCGAGATGAGCTTCCGGCCGGCGCGGAGACTGGTGCGGTAGTTCTTGTGCAAGAGTCCAAACGTGCCGGCCATGCCCGAGCAACCGCTCTCGACGTGCCGCAGCGGATGCCCGGGATCAGCCCTAGAAGGTCTTCGCCGGGCGAGCCGACTTGAAGCGCCCGCAGATGACAGGGCGTATGGTAGCCCAGCGTCAGGTCAGCGGCTCGAAGATCGAGTTGCAGTTGCCCCAGCGTGTGCATCCGCCAGAGGTAGCTGCACGCTTCGCTGCTGTTGGCGGCCACCAGCCGGGCGTCGTCGTCATCGACCAACTGCGGATATTCGTGGCGGAGGCACAGCGCGGCGGCCGGTTCGGTGGCCACGACGTGATATCCCTGCCGCACGGATTCGGCCAGGATGCGCGACGTTGTGTTCGGCCAGATCGGCGGGCGTGTTCGAGTGCCCCGCAGGCGATCGACGGCCATGCCCGCCTGCTTCTGGTCCGGGTGGACGTAGACGGCGATGCCGTTGTGCTCCAGCACGGCCACCAGGGCTTCGGCCAGTTGCGGGTCGAAGTAGTTGGCGTAGACGTCAACGAAGTAGAGCACCTTCTGGCCGCTGCGGCGCGCGGGGCGGGTAAGCCGGCGGCGGGCCGCACGGCGCAGGAAACTCCGCGCGGCCACGCGGCGGCAGCTTCCGCCCCTGCGCGATGCCGAGCGTTTTTTCCAACAGCCACGCGCATCTGCCGGTTGCGCCAGGGCCCAGTTGGCCAGCGGAGCGATTCGTCCGCCCAGTCCGCCCAGCAGGTCGAGACGCGTCATGGCCCATTCGGCCATGGACAGGCCGTTGGCCGCCACATAGGCCGCTTTGCTCTCGCGCATCAGGCGGGGGATGTCAACGCCGGCCGGACATTCCAGCCGGCAGCAGTGGCAATGCACGCACAGGTCGGCGATCGTCTTGAACTCGGCGCTGGTGAGCACGCTCGAGATCGAGCGTGCCGGTCAGAACGCCGCGGATCAGATTGGCCTTCGCCCGCGGCGAGGCCTCTTCGTCGGGCGCGCAGCGAAAGATGGGGCACATGCGAAGCGGCGCGCTCTGCGTGCGGCATTCGCCGCAGCGATTGCACGCGGCCACCGCGTCGGTTACCCGCGCCGGCTCCCAATCCAATTGCAATTCGACGAGATTCCGCAGCTCGCGGCGAGGCCGCGTCGGCGGTCGGCTCGGCCGGCGCGGCGGCCGGCGTCGCCGCGGCTGCCGGCAGGCGGCGCTGCGGCTGGCAGCGGCGGACGCAAGTAGCGCGTGAGCAGGTCGGCATCGTCGCCGACGATCTTGCCGGGATTCAGAATGTTCTCGGGATCGAAGATCCGCTTCGAATTCCAGGAACACGTCGAACAGCGGGCCGGCCTGCCGGCGCACGAACGGCGTGCGGCTCAGTCCGCAGGCGTGTTCGCCGCTGATGCTCCCCTGCACGGCGAAGACCTCTTGGTAGAGTTCCTCGGCCAGGCGGCGCATGCGCTGTACGTCGTCCGGGTTGGCCAGATCGAGGAACGGCTGAACGTGGAGCTGGCCGTGGCCGGCATGGCAGAACAGCGAGGCGGTCACCTGGTGGCGCTTCAGCACGTTCTGCATCCGCACCAGGAAATCGGGGAGCACGCTCGGGCGCGACGGCCATGTCTTCCACGACCGGCACCGGCCGGCTCGGCCCTTTCACCCGATACAACGCCGGCTGCACCTTGTCGACCAGATGCCAGAAGAGCGGCGATTTCGTCGTCTTCGAAGGCCTGCCGTGCGCCGAACGCCAACCGCTTCTGCTGCCACAATTCGCTGACCAGGCGCATGCAGCCGGCCGCGCACTTCCAGCGGATCGTCGCCGTCCTGCTCGACCAGCAGCACGGCCTCGGTTTCGGCGGGAATCAGCTGGTCGAAACGGGGCTCGGCCTCGCGGGCCAGGCTCAAATGCCGCCGGTCCATCAGTTCGCAGGCCGTGGGTTTGGCCGCGAGCACGTCGAGCACGGTTCGCGCGGCCTTTTCCAGGCTGTCGAACAGCAGCAGCGCAACGCCGCGATGCCGCGGCAGCGGATCGGTCGTCAACGAGGCCTCGGTGATCAGGGCCAGCGTGCCTTCCGATCCGACCAGCAGCCGGCGCCACGTCGAGGATACCCGTCGCTCAGCACGTCCGGGCAGGTTGTAGCCGCAATGGTTCAGCAGGCTGCTGGGCTGGTTCTGGCGGATCACCTCGGCCTTGTCGGTCAACAGGGCCGCCAGCCGGTTGACCAGTTCTCGTTTTCGCGGGATCGAGCTGCTGCTGGCGCCGTCGGCCAGCGGTTCACGGCCCATTTCGAGCACCTGGCCGTCGGCCAAGACAATTTGCAGGCTTTGCACTTTGCCCCGCATCGAGCCGTACTTCAGCCAGCGGCTGCCGGCGGCGTCGATGGCCAACATGCTGCCGACGGTGGTGATGCTGCTGGTGGCGGGGTCGGGTCCCAGCAAGTCGCCCCAGCTCGCGGAGTTGATCGTTGAGCCGCTCGTGCACCACGCCGGCCTGCACGCGGACGCGGTCCTGGTCGATGCGGACCACGCGGCGGAGATGGGCGGAAAAATCGACGACAATGCCCGGCCCGAGCGACTCGCCAGCCACGCCCGTGCCGGCGCCGCGGGCGTGCACGGGAAGGTGATTCTCGCCGGCATATTGCAGGCAAGCCGCCACGTCGGCGGTGGACCGCGGCCGGACGACCGCCAGCGGCCTGATCTCGTAAATACTGGCGTCGCTGGCGAAGAGGCGGAGAAAGACGTCATCGCAGCGCACCTCGCCGGCCATCAGCCCGCGCAGGTCGTCCTGGATGCGTTCGCGCTGCTGGTCGAGTGGGCTCATGCCGGGAACCCTGATTCAAGACGCCAGGTGGCCCGGCCGCTGCGCCGAAACGAGCTGCCGGTTGCAAGGATCAACGACGATCTCCGTAGATCAGCGTCATCAGTTCTGCGCGGGTCGAAGGCTTGTTGCGGAAGCAGCCCTTCATCGCCGAGGTGACGCAGATCGAGCCGGGTTTGCGAACGCCGCGAATCGTCATGCAGGTGTGTACGGCTTCGATCACCACGGCAACGCCTTTCGCCCGCAATTCGTCGACCAACAGATTGGCGATCTGCTCGGTCATTCGTTCCTGCACTTGCGGGCGGCGGGCCACCTCTTCCACCACCCGGGCCAGCTTGCTGAGGCCCACCACGCGCTCGCCCGGCAGGTAGGCCACGTGCGCCGTGCCCATAAATGGCAGCATGTGATGCTCGCACATGCTGTTGAAACTGATGTCGCGCACCAACACCACTTCGTCGCACGTCTCGCTGAAAAACTTCCGCACGTGGCGGCGGGGATCGCAATGCAGGCCGCCGAACAACTCGGCGTACATGCGGGCCACGCGGGCGGGCGTTTCACGCAGTCCTTCCCGATCCGGGTCTTCGCCGATGGCAATGAGGATTTCACGCACCGCGCGGGCGATGCGCGGCTGGTCGACCGGCGTTTCCTGCGGCCGATCCGCTCCGTTATCCATTTCGGCGGTCAAACTGCCGGCGATTTGTTCACGCAGATCAGAAGTGGACGCCATGGAATCGGCACCTCGCGGGGGGAATGAAGAACACTTCATCTTATGAGAAGGTCGCCGCCCGGTCAAGCCGCCCCTCCGCTTGAGCCGGACGCGCACCGCTAGTTCGTGCTGAACTCCGGCGGGAAGCACTCGTATGTGGCCGCGGAGAGCCGCTCGGCAGCTTTCGCCAGTTCGGCCAAGAGCAAGTCGGCCCGCCGATACACGTCCACCTCGGCCAGCAGCGTTTGTTTGCGGACCAGCTCGATGTCGAGCAGATAACCGATCACATCGGTGAGAACGCCCAGCGGCACGTCGTTTCCAAGCAACTGGTCCAACTGCTCGCGGGCCTCGGGAACCATGGGCAGCAGTTGCACCAAGGCGTCGCGGAACTTTTGTTGCAGGGCCCGATTCTGAGCCAGGGCGCGACCGCCATATTGATCTTCGCACAGTTCGACTTCAGCCTCGCGGAAACGTCGCACCGGGGCCAATTCGTGCACCAGCCGCACGCGGCGCAACCCCAACAACAACACATTGTAGGTGCCGTCGGCCAAGCGAGAATAGGTGGTGATCCGTCCGAGGCACGCCACCGGATACACCCGCGGCCGGCCTTCGTAGTTCTTCTCCCAGCCGGGCGCCAACATGGCCATGGCCACCAGCCGATCGCCGGCCAACGCGTCTTCCAACAGGTCGCGGTATCGCGGCTCGAAGATGTGCAACGGCTGCATCACGTGCGGAAACAGCACCAGATTGGGCAGCGGAAACAACCGCGCCTTGCCGGAAAAACCCTCGCAGGAAAACGACAATTCGTCGGCCGCCGACATGGCGAAATCCTCGTTGAAGGCCCCTTCCGGCTGTGATCCGCGCGGCCAAACCGCCGCGACGGAAGCACGCGCCTCACTACTGGATTATAGACAGACGGCGGCGGCAAGGCCAAATTTCGCCGGCCGTCCCCTTCCCCGTTCCGCAGGCCGCGTTAATATTGATGGTTCCCATTCAATACCCGACGAGAACCTTCCATGACCCGCGCCAAAATCAGCGTCATCGGGGCCGGCAACGTCGGCGCCACCACCGCCCACTGGTGTGCGGCGGCCGAGTTGGGCGACATCGTGCTGTTGGACATTCCGCAGACCGGCACCATGCCGCAGGGCAAGGCCCTCGACCTGGCCCAGGCCGGCCCGATTATGGGCTACGACGCGCGAATCGTCGGCACGAGCGACTATGCGGACACGGCCGGAAGCCGGATCGTGGTGATTACCGCCGGCATTCCGCGCAAGCCGGGCATGAGCCGCGACGACCTCTTGGCCACCAACGCCCGCATCGTCGGTTCGGTGGCCCAGGAAATCCGGCAGACAAGCCCCGAGGCGGTCGTCATCGTGGTCAGCAACCCGTTGGATGCGATGGTGCAACGGGCGTGGCAGGTCACCGGTTTCCCGCCCCAGCGCGTCATCGGCCAGGCGGGCGTGCTCGACACGGCCCGCTTCCGCACCTTCATCGCCCTGGAGTTGGGCGTGAGCGTAGAGGACGTTTCCGCCATGCTGCTGGGTGGACACGGCGACTCGATGGTGCCCATGCCGAGTTGCACGTGCGTGGGCGGCATCCCCGTGACGCAACTGATCGGGCGCGAGCGGCTGGCCGAGCTTATCCAGCGGACCCGCGACGGCGGAGCGGAGATTGTCGGGCTGCTGAAGACCGGCAGTGCCTATTATGCCCCGGCGGCAGCCACGGCCCAAATGGTCGAGGCGATCGTCCGCGACAAGAATCGCCTGGTCCCCTGCGCGGCGTATTGCGATCGCGAATATGGCGTAGGCGGATATTACGTCGGCGTGCCGGTAATCCTCGGCACCGTCGGCGTGCGGCGAATCGTCGAAGTCGAGCTGTCGGCCGACGAGCGGGCCGCATTTCAAAAGAGTGTCGACGCGGTGAAAGGGCTCGTGGAAGCAATGGTCCGGCTGGTGGCCTAATCTCGCCCGATTCGCCCGCTTCTGCATTTGCCGCCGCTGGCGTAAGTCGATAAAATCGACCCTTTTGGCCGTCGCGGCCATGCGGCCGCATTACGATCCCTGCGTGGAGTGCGTCATGCCTCGTTACAATCCGGCCGTTGTCGAACCAAAATGGCAGCAGTTCTGGGACGAGAACCATACGTTCGCGTGCCCCAGACTGCCTAAAGGCCGCAAATTATATGTGCTGGACATGTTCCCGTACCCGAGCGGCGATGGCCTGCATGTGGGCCACCCCGAGGGCTACACGGCCACCGACATCGTCTGCCGTTTTAACCGGATGAAGGGCGTCAGCGTCATGCATCCGATGGGCTGGGACGCCTTCGGACTGCCCGCCGAACAACACGCCAAGAAAACCGGCACCCATCCGCGGACGACCACCGAGAAGAACATCGCCAACTTCCGCCGGCAATTGAAGATGCTCGGCTTTTCCTACGACTGGGACCGGGAATTGGCCACCACCGACGTGAGCTATTTCCGCTGGACGCAGTTTATCTTCCTGGTGTTGTTCGACACGTGGTACGACCAGTCGCAAGAGCGCGGCCGGCCGATCGCCGAGTTGCCCATCCCGGAAGAAGTGGCCGAGGAGGGCCGCGAGGCGATCGACAGGTATCGCGACGAGCATCGGCTGGCCTATCAACTCGAAGCGCCCGTGAATTGGTGCCCGGCGCTGGGCACGGTGCTGGCCAATGAGGAGGTGGTGGGCGGGGTGAGCGAACGCGGCGGGCATCCGGTCGTCCGCATTCCTTTGCGGCAATGGATGCTGCGGATCACCGCTTATGCCGATCGGCTCGAAAAGGACCTCGACGGGCTCGACTGGTCCGAAAGCATCAAGATGTTGCAGCGGAACTGGATCGGCCGCAGCACGGGAGCGGAGATCGATTTCTTCCTCGGCACGTTCGTGGATGAAAGTGGCAAACCTACCCGGAAGGAATACGAGGGTTGGTTGATTGATCGCAAGATTGCCGGCTGGCCGCGGAAGCCGGACGAACAGGTGCTGCGGATTTACACCACCCGGCCCGACACGCTCTTCGGCGCCACCTACATGGTCATCGCGCCGGAGCATCCGTTTGTCGAGCGGCTCAGTTCGCCGGAGCAGGCCGAGGCGGTCCGGGCATACTGCGAGAAGGCGACCCGCAAGAGCGATCTCGACCGCACCGATCTGGCCAAGGAAAAGACGGGCGTGTTCACCGGCTCGTATGCCATCAATCCGGTGAACGACGAGCCGATTCCGATTTGGGTGGCCGATTATGTGCTCATTAGCTACGGCACGGGCGCGATCATGGCCGTGCCCGCGCACGACACCGCGCGACTTCGAGTTCGCCAAGCAATTCGACCTGCCGATCATCACGGTGGTCGATCCGGGCGAAGGGACTCCGGGCACGCGACGATCTCCTGGCCGGCCGGGTGGCGTTCGTGGCCGACGGCGTGGCGATCAACTCCGGCCCGTATGACGGGCTGACCACGCCGGAGTTCAAAAAGAAGATTGCCGAAGACCTGGGCGAACGTGGCATCGGACGGGCCGCGGTGAACTACAAACTCCGCGATTGGCTCTTCAGCCGGCAGCACTTTTGGGGCGAGCCGTTCCCGATCCTGCACGAATTGGACGCCGCCGGCAAGCCCACCGGACGGCTCCGCGCCTTGCAGCCGACCGACCTGCCGTTGGACCTGCCCGAGAAGATGGCCTTCGACGCCAAGCACGACGAGCCGACCCCGCCGCTGGACAAGGCGCCGCACCATTGGCTCTATGTGACGCTCGACGGCAAGCGATACAAGCGCGAGACGAACACCATGCCGCAATGGGCCGGCTCGTGCTGGTACTATTTGCGGTTCCTCGATCCGAAGAACCACAAGGCGCTGGTGGATCCGCAGGTGGAGAAGGCGTGGATGCCGGTCGATCTGTACGTGGGCGGGGCGGAGCACGCCGTGCTGCACCTGCTCTACGCCCGGTTCTGGCACAAGGTGCTTTTTGACCGCGGTTACGTGAGCATGCCCGAGCCGTTCCAAAAGCTCGTCAACCAGGGGATGATCCTCGGCGAGATGGAGTTCACCGGTTATCAGGCCGAAGACGGGCGATGGACCAACTCGTCCGATGTTGGTGAGGATGCCGAAGGCGAACGCGTGCTGAAGCAGTCCGGGCAGGAAGTTCGGCCGATGAAGCTCGGCGCGGAGGCAGTTGAGAAGCAAGGCGAGGTGTTCGTGCTGAAGGCCGACCCGGCGATCAAGGTCGATAGCCGGGCGTACAAGATGTCGAAGAGCCGCGGCAACGTGGTCAACCCCGACGAAGTGGTGCGGGAATATGGGGCCGACGCCCTGCGGCTTTACGAGATGTTTATGGGCCCGTTGGAAGCGGTGAAACCGTGGAGCATGGACGGCGTCAGCGGCGTGCGCGGCTTTTTGGACCGCGCGTGGCGGATGATCGTCGACGATCGGGCGGAGGCGGTCGAGCTCAACGCGGCCGTGCAGGACGTCGAGCCGACGGCCGAACAGAGCCGCATGTTGCACAAGACGATCAAGGCGGTAACGTTCGATTTGGAACACATGTCCTTCAACACGGCCATTGCGCGGATGATGGAGTTTACGAATTTTTTCCTCAAGGAAGCCGCTCGGCCGCGCGTGGCGATGGAAAAGCTGGCGTTGCTGCTCTCGCCGTTTGCGCCGCACGTGGCCGAAGAGCTGTGGCAGGCGTTGGGGCACCAAAACACGTTGGCCTACGAGCCTTGGCCCGCGTTCGACGAGGCGGCGATCAAGGAGGACACGATCGAAGTGCCGGTGCAGATCGGCGGCAAGCTTCGCGGGCGGGTTCAGGTTGCCGCCGGCGCCGACAAAGCGGCGTTAGAAGCGGCCGCCCGCCGCGATCCGAAGATTGCCGAGCTTCTGGCCGGCAAGACGGTGGTGAAGGCGATCGTCGTGCCGGGCCGGATGGTTAATTTCGTGGTGAAATCGTCGCCAGAAGTCGGTTAAGGAGACCCCATGACCAGCAAGCAAATCCTCGTCACCAACGCCCTTCCCTATGCCAACGGGCAACTCCACATCGGCCATATACTCGAGCATGTGCAGACCGACATCTGGGTTCGCTTCCAGAAACTCCGCGGACGACGGTGCATCTCGATCTGCGGAGATGATACCCACGGCACGTCCGTCATGATCCGCGCCCGGCAAGAAGGCGTTCGCGAAGAAGAACTCATCGCCGAAATGCAAGAGGTCCACCTGGCCGACCTCGCCGGCTTCGACGTCGTGTACGACAACTACGGCAGCACCAACAGCCCGGAAACGAGGAAGTTTTGCGAGGAGATTTGGGCGGCGCACCGCAAGGCGGGGCTGATCGAAGAGCACGAGGTAACACAGCTTTACGACGCCACGGCGGGGACGTTTCTGGCCGACCGCTTCGTCAAGGGCACTTGCCCGAAGTGTAAATCGCCCGGCCAATACGGCGACAGTTGCGACAAGTGCGGCACGCATTACAGCCCCACCGAGCTGATCGATCCGGTGAGCACGCTTTCCGGCAGCAAGCCGGAGATTCGCAAGGCCGACCACCTGTTCATCAATATCGAGAAGCTGCACGACTTCCTGGAAGAGTGGACCCAACGCGGCGACCACTTGCAGCCGGAGATCGCCAACTACCTGGCCGGCCATTTTTTGGGCGAGCCGCTGCACAACTGGGACGTCTCGCGGCCGGCGCCCTATTTCGGTTTCGAGATTCCCGACAGTCCGGGCAATTACTGGTACGTTTGGTTCGACGCGCCGATCGGATACATGGGCTCGCTGAAGCAGTGGTGCGGAAGCACAACGAGAACTTCGACGATTGGTGGCGAGACGACGAGAAGACCGAGATTCACCACTTCATCGGCAAGGACATCACCTATTTCCACACGCTTTTCTGGCCGGCCATGCTGAAGACGGCCGGGTTCACCCTGCCCAAGAAAGTTCACATTCACGGCTTCTTGACGGTCAACGGCGAGAAGATGTCGAAGAGCAAGGGGACATTCATCCGGGCGTCAACCTACCTGGAGCGCCTCGACCCATCGTACTTGCGATATTATTTCGCGGCGAAACTCACCGCTCGAGTGGACGACATCGACCTGAGCTTCGAGGAGTTCATCGCGAAGGTGAATGCCGACATGGTGGGCAACATCGTAAACCTGGCCAGCCGCACGGCCCGATTTGCCGCTGAAACGGGGCTGGCAGCGTCGTATCCGGACGACGGCGGACTGTTCGCCCAGGTTGCCGCCGAGGGCCAGGCGATCGCCGAAGCGTACGAATCGGGCGATTATGCCCGGGCGATCCGCACGATCATGGCTGCTGGCGATCGGGCCAATCAGTTTGTCGAGCAACGCGCGCCGTGGAACCTACGCAAGGACCCGGCGAAGGCGGCTGAGCTATGCGACGTGTGCACCATCGGGCTGAATCTGTTCCGCCAATTGGCAATTTACCTGGCGCCCGTGCTGCCAAAGTTGGCCCAACAAACGGGCGAACTGCTCGGCGATCCGATCGTCTCCTGGGACCAATCGCAAGCGCCACTGCTGGGCCGGCCGGTCGGCAAGTTCACGCATATGATGCAGCGGGTCGATCCGAAGGCTGTGGCGGCCGTGCAGGCGGCCAGCGCCGAGCCGGCCGAATCCGAACCAGACGGCGCCGTGGTTCCGATCGACAGCGATACGGCATTGGTGGCCGAGCCGATCGCGGCAACGATCAGCTTCGAGGAGTTCGCCAAGGTCGATCTTCGCGTGGCGCGGGTAATCACAGCCGAAGACGTGGCCGGGGCCCAAAAGCTGCTGAAGCTCACGCTCGGTTTCGGCGGCGACAGCCGCCGCACGGTTTTTGCCGGCATCAAGGGCGTGTACGAGCCGGAGGACCTGGTGGGCCGGCTGGTGATCTGCGCCGCCAACCTGGCCCCGCGGAAGATGAAGTTCGGCACCAGCGAAGGAATGATCGTCGCGGCCGGCGGCGGCGGAGGCGAGGTGTACCTGCTCAGTCCCGATGAGGGCGCAAAACCGGGACAACGCGTACATTGAACCTGTCGTGTAAAAGATAATGCACTGCAGAGGACGCGGAGGACGCAGAGAAAAAACAGATAAGGAAGGAGGAATGGAATCGGTTGAACAAATCCTGCCCGTTCACCAAGCACAACTACTTTCGTATCTCAAACTCAGCCACCGCACACTTGGGCTGTTGATCAACTTCAATGTTGTTCATCTCAAGGACGGCATCACTCGGATGGTCAACAACCCGTAACGGTAACTGTATTCTCCTTCTCCGCGTCCTCTGCGGTGAATCTTCCTGTTCCTTTCTTCATTTCCGTATCGGCTTGGCCGTGTCGTTGATGTGGCCGTCGATCCAGAGGTTGAGCTCTTTCCAGTCGACCGGCGGCAGGTTGGAGCGGTCGGGCCGCAGATGGGCCGCCTCCTTAATGTAAATATGCACGATTTCGTCGGACGACTTCTCGGTATTCCAGTGCAAGAGGATGCGGATGCAGCGGCGCAGCGAGCCGGGCACGTCCAACTCGTGAACGCACATTAACGCCACGTCGAGCCAACCTAACTGCCGCGCGGCCAGGGCGGGAAACTCCCCCTCCAGGTCGACGGTGGTCGAAAAGATCGCGCTCGCCACGTCCTCCGGATTGATGCCATTGCGGCGGATCAACAGCGCCAGCAGCTCGCGGGTGGCTTTGAGGATTTCCTCGGATGAATTGTCGTCGGCGGTCGTGGCGCCGCGAACTCCTCGGCAAGGCATCGTTCGGTTCCTTCGTTGGGTGGACAGCCGGAGCTCGGCCCCTCCCGTTCCGGGGAGAGGATGGGCACGGCTTTTGCCTAGCCCAGACGTTCACGTCTGGGAACATGGAACGCCTAACCTTTGTGTCTTTCCGTCAGCCCCTTCAGGGGCTGAATTGCTTCCTGCGCCCTGAAGGGGCTAAAACGTCTATTATTGCCTTATCTCCCGCAGGCGTAAACGCCTGGGCTAAGGAAAAGAGTACAATCATGCCCGCTAGTGAGACTGCCGGTTCTGCCGGCACTGGTGTCTGAATTCACGGGAAGCGGCAAGATGCCGCTTCTACTGGCTTGGCTCGCCGCAGAGGCCGAAGCAATCGGCGAACATGGCGGCCAACTTGTCTAATATCTCCTCAGCATCGGGACCGCTGGCCGAGAGCGTCAGTTCGGTGCCCCGCTGCGCGCCCAAGGAAAGCAGTTGCAACATTTCGCGGCCGTCAGCCGTTTGCCACGGCGCGCGGACTTCGACCTGCGATTTCGACGCGCGGACGGCCTGCACAACCGCCAGGCTTGGCCGGGCGTGCAGGCCCGCCGGATTGGCAACGATCACTTTGCGAGTTGACTTGCCGGCCATCGACGCTTCCCCGGTTGCCCGCCCAGGATGCCAGCTTAGCAGATGCAGCCGGGCGCTGGCAACGGGTCGGCCGGGCCGACTTGCAAAAACGGCCCGGCCGTGCGAGATTCTGCGTTACATTACACGGGGTTCGGGCGACTATCCTCTTGAACCACGGTTCTTGACGGGTACCCAAGAATGACGGATTGGGAAGCGGTCATAGGCCAGCACGTGGAAATCGTGCGGCGCACGGTCTATCGGCTCGTCGGCAATCATGCCGACGCATGGGACTGCGTCCAGGAAACGTTTCTGGAGGCGGTCAGGATCGAGCGGCGCGAGCCCGTTCGTGATTGGTCTGCGCTGCTTCGGCACCTGGCCACCGCCCGAGCGCTGGATCTGCTGCGGCGACGCTGCCGGCAGCGTCGCCAATGCCGATCCGACACCGACGTGGTGGACACGGTTGGCCGGGAACCCAGTCCGCCCCGTCAGGCCGAGGCCGTTGAACTTGCCGACCGTTTGCGTTTGGCCGTGGGCCAATTGCCCCGGCGGCAGGCTGAGGTCTTCTGCCTGAGCTGCTTCGAGCAGATGACCTCGGAAGAAATTGGGCAGCGGCTGGGGATTCGTTCCACCGCCGCCCGGATGTTGCTTTCCCGCGCACGCCGGCGTCTGCAAGGGCTTCTGAAGCCGTTGCACGGCGCGGCGGGAAAAGGTGCTTGAGGAGAGGAAAGATGGAAAAACGCGAAGACTTCCATCACGACGAGTTGCTCGATCGGGCGGTCGATGCCGTACTGCGCGATCCGGTCCCCGGCCCAGTGCCGCCGGACCAGGTCGCCCAACTGGTTGCCACAGTGCGGCATGCCGTGCAGGAACTTCACCCCATCACGCTAATCGAGAGGATTAAGAATATGAAATTGCATACACGAATCGCCGTGGCGGCCGCGATCGTACTCGCCTTGCTTGGACTAACCTCCCTGTTGGTGCCCGGCGGCGGAACGGCATTGGCCTTTGCCGACGTGGCCGAAGCACTGAAAAGCGTGCATAGCGCGAAGTGGAACATGGCCATGACGGGCGTCAAAGGGCCTCACGGTACAACGTATACCGCGAGCGCGATCGGAATGTTTCTCGCACCATCCCACGAGCGACTAGAGACTATCGGGGACCATGGCAGAGTGGTTCATGTGCTCATAACGGATAGCGAGAAGGGGACAATGCTCAACCTCGACCCTGCCAACAAAACAGCCACGATTTCTAGTCTTGCAATCCTACCACCGAACGACGCAAGTGGTAGGATTTTTCAAAACTTGCGAAAACTTGTTGTCGATGCTCAAGCGGGCGGGCATGGCAACGTGGAACGGCTCGGTGCCCAGGCAGTTGACGGCCGTCTGGCTGAGGCGTTCCGTATCCAACTGGGCGGTGCACATGTCGAGATATGGGCTGATCCCAAAACGTTGCTACCCGTTCGCGCGATCAGTGGTTGCGGTGACAAGCATGGTGTAATGACGGACTTCCAAATCAACACTAACGTTAACGAGTCGTTATTCGGCACCGATGTGCCGGCCGGCTACACCGCCCGCACAGTGCAGATTAGTCCGTCCAGGACCTTTTGGGTTGCCTTGACTGCGGCACTTGAAATGGCGGCCGAAAACAATAATGGGGAGTTTCCTGAAACACTGCGAGGCGAGCAGGGCATCGACGGCACCATGTGGCGGGCCGTCAAGGGCTTCGAGAACAAGTACGGTAAGAACTCTCCTGAATTGTTGGCATTTCAGACCGATGTCACTTTGAAACTGGATCGGGCTTTCGGGGTTCTAAATGCGCTACCACCAGACGCTTGGCACTACGCCGGTAAAGGTGTCAAATTGGGCACGCCGAACCGGCCGATTCTCTGGGCCAAGGAGAGGAATGGCAATGGGTGCCAGGTCGTCTGCGCCGACCTGAGCGTCAAAGTAGTTTCACTGCAGGATGTGCCGAACGTGCCGCAGTCGGAAGGCACGCCCCAGCCGTAAGGCCTGTCTGCGCCGCAGGTCCGGCCGGCCGGGCGGGACCTGCGGCGGGCCAAGCTGGAATGTGCTCGGCTGGCCGATTATACTGGTGCTCCAGGGCATCGCGACCAATGACGGTCACCCCGGGCACGGAGCCCCAAGGCAAATCCCCCCACCATTCCATTGGCTCTTGGAGGCGCGTACCGTGAAACTCTCCCGTCGCAAACTCCTGTCCTGCCTCGCCGTGGTGCGCGGCAGTCTCTTCGCCCTTTTGGCGGTCGCCTGTTTCCCCTGCGGCGTTCTCGCCCAGGGGCTGGAGTATGTCAAGGAACATTACACGAAATACGAGTACCGGATTCCGATGCGCGACGGGAAGCGCCTGTTCACGGCCGTCTATGCGCCGAAAGACGATTCGCAGCGATACCCGATGCTGCTGGTGCGGACGCCGTACAGCGTGTGGCCGTACGGGGCCGATCAGTATCCGGCCGACCTCGGCCCGTCGGCGGCATTCGGCAAGGCGGGCTACATCTTCGTCTGCCAAGACGTGCGCGGCTGTTGGATGTCGGAGGGAGAGTTTGTCGACGTCCGGCCTTACAAGCCGGCCAAAAGCGGCCCGCAGGACATCGACGAAAGCAGCGACACGTGGGACACCATCGAGTGGTTGACGCAGCATGTCGGCAACCACAACGGCAAAGTGGGCACGTGGGGCGTTTCCTATCCGGGTTTTTACGCGGCGATGGGCATGATCGACGCCCATCCGGCGCTAAAAGCCGCCTCGCCCCAAGCGCCGATCGGCGACTGGTTCGTGGGCGACGATTGGCACCACAACGGTGCGCTGCTGTTGCCGCACGCCTTCAATTTCATGGTCGGCTTTGGCCATCCGCGGCCACAGCCCACGAAGAAGTCCAGCCACCCGTTCGACCACGAAACGCCCGACGGCTATCAGTTCTTTCTCGACTTGGGGCCGTTGGCGAACGCCAACACGAAGTACTTCAAGGACGACGTGCCGTTTTGGAACGAAGTCATGCGGCACGGAAACTACGACGAGTTCTGGAAGGCGAGGGACTTGCGGCCGCACCTGAAGGCCATCCGGCCGGCCGTCATGACCGTCGGCGGCTGGTTCGATGCGGAAGACCTTTTCGGTGCGTTGGAAACCTACAAAAACGTCGCGGCCAACAGCCCGGGAACCTCCAACATGCTGGTGATGGGCCCCTGGACCCACGGGGCCTGGCACAAGGTCGAGGGTCAGTCGCTTGGCCCGATCCCGTTCAACTCGAAGACGGCCGATTTCTTTCGCGAAAGCATCGAATTGCCCTTCTTCGAGTTCTATCTGAAGGGCAAAGGCGAACTAAAACATCCGGCGGCGTGGGTCTTTCAGACCGGCGTGAACCAATGGCGGACGTTCGAGGCCTGGCCGCCGCACGAAGCCCAGCGGAAGTCGCTCTTCCTCCGCGAGGGCGGGCGATTGGCCGCGGAGCCGGCCGGCGATGCCCGTGCGGAAGCGGCCTACGACGAATACCCGAGCGATCCGGCCAAGCCGGTGCCTTATTCCGATAAGATCGTCATCGGCATGACGCCCGAGTACGTAATCGAAGACCAGCGGTTCGTCGCCCGGCGGCCCGACGTGCTGGTCTACCAAGGCGACGCGCTCGAAGAGGATTTCTCGATTGCCGGCCCGATCCAGGTCGAGTTGCAGGTTTCCACGACAGGGACCGACTCCGACTGGATCGTCAAGCTGGTCGACGTCTATCCGGAGGACTCTGCCGATCCGAGTCCGAACCCGACGGGCGTGCGGATGGGCGGTTATCAGCAACTTGTCCGCGGCGACGTGATGCGGGGCAAGTTCCGCAACAGTTTTGCGAAGCCGGAGCCGTTTGTGCCGGGCCAGCCCACGGCGGTGAAGTTCACGCTGCCCGACGTTTGCCACACCTTCCGCAGCGGCCACCGGTTGATGGTTCAGGTGCAGAGCACATGGTTCCCGCTGATTGATCGCAACCCGCAGACGTTCGTTGATATTTACACGGCCAAGCCGGGCGATTTCCAGAAGGCGACGCAACGGGTCTACCGGTCGCACGATCTGGCGTCGCGCATCAGCGTGCTGGCGCTGCCGTAACGTTGTCGCAAACTATCCACTCTCTTGAAAAGGGCGACGAAAATGAAACCTACCGTGACGCGATTTCTGTTAACGCTGGCGTTGTTGGCGGCGGGCGGATCGCGCGCATGGGCCCAAGAAACGGCCTGTCCGCTGAAGGTCAGCGCCGACGGCCGGTACTTCGTCGACCAGAACAACGCTCCCGTGTTCTGGCTGGGCACCACGCAATGGCAACTCTGGCGAGATTTCACGCTGGAACAGTCCAAGCTCATCATCGAGAAGTCGAAAAGCCATGGTTTCACGTTCATTCAGGTCAAACTGCTCGGCGGCGGCGACGGCACGAACCAGAAGAAATCGGACGGCACGCAGCCCAACGTCTACGGCGAAAAGCCGTGGATTGACGACAATCCGCTCACGCCGAACGAGGCTTTTTTCAAGAACGTTGACGCGGTGGTCAAGATGGCGGCCGACAACGGCATGTTCGTTCTGCCGGCCGTTTACCATCAGTCGTATCGCACGCACATCACGGCCGAGAACGCCCGGGCATGGGCGAAATGGCTGGGCCAGCGGTACAAGGACGTGCCGAACATCGTCTGGACCTCCACGCCCCAGGCCCGCAAGGAGTTTATTCCGGTCATCGAGGAACTTGCCGCCGGGCTGCGCGAAGGAGACGGCGGCCGGCACCTGATCAGCTTCAAACCCGACCCCTCGCCCTACTCGTCGAGCTTCATGCACGACGCGAAATGGCTCGATTTCAACTCAATGCAGACGTGGAACGCGGTGAAGTTGATCTATCCGATGCTGACCTACGATTACCGCCTCACGCCGGCCAAGCCGATCCTGATGGCCGAAGGGGCGTACGAGGCGGGCACCGAGTATGGCTTCCCCGTTACGCCCTTGTGGGTCCGCCGCCAGGCTTACTACACCTATCTGGCCGGCGCCGTCCATGCCTATGGCCATAACGACACGTGGCGCGTGTCGCCCACGTGGAAGGAAGCGCTCGACGCTCCCGGCGCGGTGCAGATGGGCGTGCTGAAACAGATCTTCATGGCCCGCAAAGAGTGGTGGCGGCTGGTGCCCGATCAAACCGTGTTTGCCTCGGGCGGCGAAATTGTCGAGGTTGCACTGCCCAAGTATGACGCGACGGAAAAGGAGCGGACCGCCTATGTCCGCACCTTGAAACCGTCGCTGAGCGACGGCGCGGCGACTGGCGACCTGCTCCATCTGGCCGCCCGGCACGCAGACGGCCGATGGGCGATGATCTACCTGGCCGACAAAGCCGCCTTCTCGGTCAACATGAACAAGATTGCCGCCCCAAAGGTCAACTTGTCTTGGGTCAATCCGATCGACGGCCACGCCATATCGGCGGGGCAAGAGCCGAACACGGGCGTGAAGTCGTTCAGGACGCCCGACGATTGGGAAGATTCCTTGCTGATCTTGGAAGGCGCCGAATAGCCCGTGGAGCGCAGCGTGCCAACCGGCTGCGGGATCTGGCGTCGTACATCGGCGTGTTCGCGCTGCCGCAACGTTTCTTTGGAAGCGACGTCGTGCCGCTTCCTGCCATCATGACGCGGCAAGATGCCGCGTCTACTTCTGGAATCGACCGACCGACAACCGCGACCGCTGGTCGCGGCTTTGCCGGTCAGATCGCCTTGCCGACATAGGAAGTCAGCGTCTTCATGTAGTTGCCGCGTTGGAAGGCGGATGGGTCGGGACAGTTCTCGCGACTCATACTGCCCTTGAGCTGCTCAACCGAGTCGTAGTCGTTCTTTTGCATCCACTCGTTGAGCCCGGCGAGGATGTTGCCCACCTGGCCCACGCCTTTTTGATAGATCGTCGAGACGATCATGCCGACATCGGCGCCCGCCAGCAGGGCCTTCAGCAGCCCGGCGGCGTCGTGGATTCCGCCGGTGGCGGCCAGCGACGCCCCTACGTGGCCGTACAAGATGGCGATCCACCGCAACGGCAGCAGCAATTCGGAGGGCACGCTCAGGCTCAGCCGCGGCTCGGCCTGCATCGTCTCCAGGTCGATGTCGGGCTGGTAGAAGCGATTGAACAGCACCAGGCCGTCGGCTCCCGCCTCGACCAGTTGCATCGCCATGTGGCCCATGGCGCTGAAGTAGGGGCCCAGCTTCACGGCCAGGGGAATCGAAATCGACTGTTTGACGGCCGCCACCAGGTCGAGGTAGCGGGACTCGACATCCCGGCCCGACACGTCCAGATCGCCGGCCACGAAGTAGATGTTCAGTTCCAGTGCGTCGGCGCCGGCATCCTGCATCATTTTCGCGAAACGGATCCAACCGCCGCGGCTCGACCCGTTGAGGCTGGCAATCACCGGAATGCCGACGGCACGCTTGGCGCTGGCGATGGTTTCGAGGTAGTTTTCCGTGCCCGTCCGGTACTCGCCCGGATCGGGAAACCAGGGCGCTGTGCTCGGCGTAATACTCGGCGCCGTGCTGGCGGGCCTCGTCGAGTTCCTCGTCTTGGAATTCGATCTGCTCCTCGAACAGCGAGGGCAACACGGCCGCGGCCGCGCCGGCCTGCTCCAGTCGCCGCAGTTGGTCAATTTGTGCCGTCAGCGGGCAGGCCGAGATCACCAGCGGGTTCTTCAGCTTCAGGCCCAGGTACTTCGTGCTCAGGTTGACGCTCATCTTCACACCTCCTTGGAGTCCTCTTCGTGGTTCAGCCGTCACCGCCGGCGGCGGTTGTCTCGCGGGAATGCTATGGTTCCGGAGAAATTATACGGACAGGGCAAGCCTCGATCGCAAGCCGGCGGTTCCTGCGCTCGATCCTTACCCGCCGTCGGCTTCGGCCGACGGCTATTTGTATTGCCGCCCTGCCGTTCTAGCCGTTTTCGGGGCGGCTTTCCGCCGCGGCGGCTGCGGTTGTCGTGGCCGCCACCGCCCGGTCTACGCCGGCCAACTGCTCGTAGAAATGGTAACGCTTGTTGATGTCGTCCTGGCCAAGCTCCAGCAGCCGGACCGATTCGTCCGGCTTCGAGCGGGCCAACATGGCGAAGCGCGCCTCCTTCATGGCAAACTCCTTGAAGCGCCCACCGGCTTCTTGCTCGCCAACTGGAAGGGATGCGACGCCTCGCGCGGATCAAAGCTGTACAACGGCCAGTAGCCGCAGGCTACGGCGTCCTTCTGAATGCTCATGCCCTGCCTGGTGTCGATGCCCCAGCCGATGCAGTGCGAAAAGGCGATCAGCAGCGACGTGCCGCGGTACGACTCGGCCGCGCGGATCGTGCGAATGGCGTGCATCGGGTTGGCGCCCATCGAGATCGAGCCGACGAACACGTTGCCGTACGACATGGCGATCATGCCGAGATCCTTCTTTCCGCTCGGCTTGCCGCCGGCGGCGAACTTGGCCACGGCCCCGCGGAAAGTCGCCTTCGACGCCTGGCCGCCCGTGTTCGAATAGACCTCGGTGTCCAGCACCAGGATGTTCACGTCGCGGCCCGAGGCGAAGACGTGGTCCAAGCCGCCGAAGCCGATATCGTACGCCCAGCCGTCGCCGCCGAAGCTCCACACGCTTTTGCGGATAAGGTAGTCGGCCGAGGCCGCGAGGCTCTTCGCCTCAGGGCTACCGATGCCGGCCAGCTTCTTGTTCAGCTCGGACACGTGGATCCGCTGCGCGACGATCTCCTCTTCGGTCTCCTGCTTGTTGTTCAACAACTTGCCGACCAGCTCGTCGCCCAACTGCGGGCTCAATCGTTTCAGCAACCCGCAGGCGTACTTGACTTGCTGGTCGATGGCCAGGCGGAAGCCGAGGCCGAACTCGCGCAGTCTTCGAACAGCGAGTTCGACCACGACGGCCCGCGGCCCTCGTGGTTCGTCGTGTAGGGCGTGCACGGCAGATTGCCGCCATAAATCGACGAGCAGCCCGTGGCGTTGCCGATCAGCATCCGATCGCCGAAGAACTGCGTCAACAGCTTGACGTAGGGCGTTTCGCCGCAGCCGGCGCAGGCGCCCGAAAACTCAAACAGCGGCAGCAAGAGCTGCGAGCCCTTGATCGTGTCGGCCTTGACCTTCGTGCGGTCCACGTCGGGGATCGTCATGAAGAAGTCGTAGGCCGCCCGTTGGCGATCCAGGTTCGGCAGCTTCGGCTCCATGTCGATCGCCTTGTGCTTGACCTTCTCCTTGTCCTTGGCGGGGCAAACGTTGACGCACAAGCCGCAGCCCGTGCAATCGTCGGGGGCCACTTGCACGACGAACTTCCAGCCGGGGAACTCCTTGCCCCTGTAGTCGGTCGCCTTGAAGCCTTCCGGCGCCTTGGCCAGCAAGGCCGGATCGAATGCCTTCAGACGGATCGTGGCGTGCGGGCAACCCAACGAGCACAACCCGCATTGCGTGCAAATCTTCGGGTCCCAGATAGGGATGTCCTGGGCGATGCTCCGCTTCTCGTACTGGGTGGTGCCGGTGGGGAAGGTGCCGTCGCAGGGCAACGCGCCGACGGGCAGGTCGTCGCCGCGGTTGGCGATCATCATCCCCAGCACGTCCTTGACGAAGGCCGGGGCGTTGGCCGGCACCGGCGGCACCATGTGCAGCTTCGAGGTGACCTGGTTCGGATACTTCACTTCGTGGAGCGAGGCGAGCGCCGTCGACCGCCGCGTAGTTCTGCTCGACGATCTTGCCGCCCCCCTTCTTCCCGTAGGTCTTCTTGATCGCGTCCTTGATTTGGATGATGGCCTCCTCGGCGGGAATCACCTTGGCCAGCTTGAAGAAGCAGGTCTGCATGATCGTGTTGATCCGCACGCCCATCTCGGCGTCGCGGGCGACTTGATAGGCGTCGACCACGTAGAGCTTCAACTGCTTGTCGATGATCTGCTTCTGCGCTTCCGCCGGCAGGTGGTCCCACACTTCGTCGGCCGGGTAGGGGCTGTTCAACAGGAACGTCGCCCCGCGATCGGCCATCGATAGCATGTCGATCCGTTCCAGAAAATGGAACTGATGGCAAGCCACGAAGTTCGCTCGATGCACCAGGTACGAGCCCTTGATCGGCCGCGGGCTGAAGCGGACATGCGAGGTGGTGACCGAGCCGGCCTTGCGAGAATCGTAGACAAAATAGCCCTGGGCGTGCAGCGGCGTGTTCTCGCCGACGATCTTCACCGAGTTGCGGTTGGCGCTCGACGGTGCCGTCGCTGCCGAGGCCGAAGAACACGGCCCGCACCACGTCGTCCTTCTCGGTGGAGAAGGCGGGATCGTAATCCAGGCTGAGCTTCGTGACGTCGTCGAGAATGCCGACGGTGAATTGCTGTTTGGGCTGGGCCTTGGAAAGCTCGTCATAGACGGCGGCAACCATGGCCGGCGTAAACTCTTTGGACGACAGTCCGTAGCGGCCGCCGATCACCTTGGGCATCGAGCTCGCCGCCCAAAGTTCGGCCAGCGAAGCGACCACGTCCAGATAGAGCGGCTCGCCGCCGGCGCCCGGCTCCTTGGTGCGGTCCAAGACGGCGATCTTCTTGACCGTCTTCGGCAAGGCGGCCACCAACGCCGCGGAGTCCCAGGGGCGATACAACCGCACCTTCAGCACGCCCACCTTCTGCCCTTCGGCAACCAGCTTGTCCACCGTCTCCTCGACCACGCCGATGCCCGAGCCCATGATCACGATCACGCGATCGGCGTCGGCCGCGCCGGTGTAGTCGAAGAGGTGATATTGCCGGTCGGTGAGCTTGGCGAACTTGTCCATGTGCTTCTGCACCACCGCCGCGCACTTGGCGTAGAACGGGTTGCACGCCTCGCGGGCCTGGAAGAACACGTCCGGATTTTGGGCTGTGCCGCGCAGCTTCGGCCGCTCGGGCGAAAGGGCCCGATGGCGGTGGGCGGCGACCAGGTCCATGTCGATCATCGCCTTGACGTCCTCCTCGGTGAGTTGCTCGATCTTGTTGACTTCGTGCGAAATGCGGAAACCGTCGTAAAAATGGAGGAAGGGCACCCGGGCCTCCAGCGTGGCGCTGTGGGCGATCATGGCCATATCTTGCGACTCTTGCACCGAGCCCGACGAGAGCAACGCCCAACCCGTCGTGCGGCAGGCCATCACGTCGCCGTGGTCGCCGAAAATCGAAAGGGCGTGGGTGGCCACCGTGCGGGCCGTCACGTGGAACACCGTCGAAGTCAGCTCCCCGGCGATCTTGAACATGTTGGGAATCATCAGCAGCAGCCCTTGAGAGGCCGTGAAGGTGGTCGTCAGGGCCCCGGCCTGCAACGACCCGTGGACCGCGCCGGCGGCGCCGGCCTCGCTCTGCATTTCGACGACGTCAGGCACGGTGCCGAAGATGTTCTTGCGTCCGGCGGCGGCCCAGGCGTCGGGCAGCTCGCCCAGCCCCGACGAGGGCGTGATCGGATAAATGGCCGCCACTTCGTTGCAAAGGTGAGCGATATTGGCCGTCGCTTCATTGCCGTTGACGGTGACGAAGCGTCTTTGTTCCACGGGTTGTCTCCTCAGTCAAAAGAAAGAACGTGCCTACGGTGAAATTCAGTAACACGGCCTCGCGAACCATTCCGGCCGCGACGAACCCGGTAGCATACCGCGCGGGAACCCGGCCCGCAATCCACGCCAACAGGGGGGTGGGGGGCGAGTCCCTGGGAGACAGCGGTGGTCAGCTCGGCCAGCGGTGTTCGGCGGACACCTCAAGTGGATTCTGCCGGCGGCGCAAAAGAAAAGCCCACCAAAGCGGGCTCGAGCTGGCGCACGCAGACTCGAACTGCAGACCTCGTCCTTATCAGGGACGCGCTCTAACCAACTGAGCTATGCGCCGAACCGGCCATTCTACACCACGCGGGTGGACTGTCAAACCGGCGCTGGGAACCTGGCCGTCATGCCCCGTTGGCTGTATATGCGAACCACCCGTTACGATCGCTACAACCGGAAAATTCTTCGCAATCAGATTATGTTCCGGCCCCAACCGTTCCGAAAACCTAGAAAGGGTGTCGTTTTGAGGCGATCGAGTTGTCGGAATCTTGGATTGACAGAAAGGACTTCCAAATGGAGCCATTTTCCCCATCGAAAGCGGTGTGGCTTTGCGCAATGACCCTTCTGCTGGCGGGGCAGCCGACATGGGCGGCAGCACCACCGACGGTGGAACAGGCATTGAAGCTCCAGCCCGTTCAGCCGGGGGTGGATTACGACCGGCCCACCGCCGAGGAGGCCGCGAAATGCAAGATTCAGGCCAAGAAGATCGATGGTCATGTGGGCTGGATCGTGGAAAGCCCCGCGGGCGTGATCCTGCGGAAGTTCGTCAACACCAACGGCGACAACGTCGTCGATCAATGGAGCTACTACAAGGACGGGTTGGAAGTCTATCGTGACATCGATTCGAACTTCAACGGCAAGGCCGACCAGTATCGCTGGTTCCATACCGGCGGCAGCCGGTGGGGCTTGAACCCGAAAGAGGACGGCGTGATCGAGTCGTGGAAGTCGATCTCGGCCGAAGAAGTCACGGCCGAGGTGATTGCGGCCATCGCCGCGCACGATGCCGATCGGTTTGCACGGCTGGTGCTCACGCCGGCCGAGTTGAAGTCGCTCGGACTGGGCAAAGCGCGGGCGGAAAGCGTGGCGGAAAAAACCGCGAAGGCCATCGCCGATTTCAAGGCCATGTCGGCCCGGCAGCGGGTGGTCACTCGCGATTGCTCGTGGGTGCAGTTTAGCGCCAATCGCCCCGGCGTGGTGCCGGCCGGAACCGACGGCTCCACCAAAGATTTGCGCGTCTACGAAAACGTGATGGCCTTGGTCGAAGACGGCGGCAAGCACGGACAAGTCTTGATCGGCACGCTGGTGCAAGTGGGCGATGCCTGGCGGGCGATCGACCTGCCGCAACCGCTTGCCGACGGTCAGGCGGAAGCGCCGCCCGCGGGCTTCTTCTTCCAGGCGTCACTGACGCGTCACAACGAGCCGGCAGGCGCGGCGCCAGCGACGCCGTGCAGAAATTACTGGGCGACCTGGAGAAACTCGACCAGGAATCGGCCAAGGCGACCGCGCCGGCCGACCAGGCCCGATACACCGAGCGGCGTGCCGACATTTTGGAGCAGATCGCGGCGGCGGCGAAGACGGCCGATGATCGCGGCACATGGCTGCGGCAGGCCGCCGACACGATCTTTGCCGCCGTCGAAGCGGGCGCTTACCCGGACGGCGTCAATCGGCTGCAGGCCTTGTATGAGAAATTGCGGAAGAACGACGACGATAAAAACCTCGCCGCCTATGCGAAGTTCCGCTTGTTGGCCGCCGGCTACATCCAAAGCATGCAGGCACCCAAGGCCGATGCGGCGAAGATCCAAGCGGATTGGATGAAGACGCTGGAACAATTCGTCGCTGATTATCCCACGGCGCCCGACGCCGCCGAGGCGATGCTCCAATTGGGCAACAGTCAGGAGTTCACCGGTCAGGACGATGACGCAAAAAAATGGTACTCCCGGGTAGCGCAGGAGTTCCCGAAATCGGCGGCCGCCGAAAAGGCCGCCGGCGCAAACCCGCTTGGAATCGGTGGGCAGAACGATCACGCTTACGGGCCAAAGCCCGGTGGGCAGCAGCGTTGACCTGGCAAGGTATCGCGGCAAGGTCGTGTTGATTCAGTATTGGGCCACCCAGTCGGGCCAGGCCAAGGCCGACATGCCGACCCTCAAAGAGCTGTGGAACAAGTATGGCCGCTCGTTCACGATCATCGGTGTAAGCCTTGACAACAGCGTCAAGGATTTGAACGCGTACTTGGGCGAGAATCCGCTGCCCTGGCAGCAGATCTACGAGGAAGGCGGACTTGACAGTCGGCCCGCCAACGCGCTGGGAATCCTCACGGTGCCCACCATGATCCTTGTCGACCAGCAAGGCCGAGTGGTCAATCGAAATGTCACAATCACGGAATTGGAACCGGAGTTGAAGAAGCTGATCCGATAGGAAGATGGGCAGTCTGCGTTGCCTTGTCAGGAGGAGAGGCATTCCTGCCCGGCGCTTTCGGACCGACAAAGATGTCTGTCCTTCGGAAGTTGTGCAAGTTCATTTTTCATAAGGAGTTAACAGCAACAGACCGACCGTTGGGGGGCGCGGACCGAAGCCCCGAGGCCGGCGGCAGAAACGGACCGCCATTGGCCAGCAGATCGCTATTCCTGGAATCTCATTGCTGAGATATCATGGGGATAGACAGAAAGGATTCTGCCGCCAATGAATGGATTCGACTCTCCCACTCTGCCCTGGCTTCTTGTCGCTGCCCAAATTATCGGTGTTGTGAGCGCTTGCGCGGCTCGTCTTAGCGAAGGATCGCCGCTGCAAACGATAAGTCAGCGGGCGTTTCTGGCCATTCTCTGTCTAATGGGGCCGGCGACGATCATGGCGTTGGCGATCGGACCGGGGTGTTGGGTGGGCTGTTCCGCCTCGCTGGCCATCATGGTGTTGACGGCCACTTGCGACCTCCGCGCGAGCCGGGAAGCTGCCACCTGGTGAGCGATCGCCGGACTTCTTCCGCCAGTTTCTCCAGCTTCTCGTCCTGGGGCGCGTTAGAATCGCGCAGACCAGCAAAATCGAAAAAAAGCTTCCTTTCGGTAGAACCGGCAACCGAAACCTATAGTCAGGCAGCAATTATCGGAAACGGGCGTTGCCAGGGGGGGCAATTCCGCGAATCCCGTACGTTGCCAAAACGGCGCAAGTCCCTCCCTGTTACCATCCGGCCGGTTTCGTTGCTGGGCTGACACGAGATCAACACCGACGTCCCCGGAGTCAGTCGCTCCGGGCGTGTTCTCAGAGGAGGGAAAAAATGCGACGTTTTCTGATCGGTTTCCTAGTCGCGGCCATCGGCGCGGTGATCCCTGCGTTGGCGCTGGCCGACAACCAGGGAGTTGCCGAGCAAGTCGCCCGCAACTTGCGCGGCAGCGGCCAATTGAGCGGTTACAAGATCGGCGTGAAGTGCCAGGACGGAACCGTGTGGCTTCGCGGCTATGTGACAAGCCAAGAACAAATGAAGACGGCCATGTCGCTCGTGTTTCAGACGCCGGGGGTGACCCGCGTAGTCAACGAGCTGTCGCTGGCGTCAGCCGAGACGAGCGAGCCGGCTGCCCGCGAATCGCAACCGGCGGTGAAGTCGGACGCGGATAATTCAGCAACGAATTCAGCAACGAATCCGCTGAGGGGACGGCCTGTGCCGCTGGGTCAGAAGATACAGCCGCAGCAATACGTGGCCGATTGGGTGCCGAACGGGTTTGCGAACTCGGCGATCCGACCGGTTTCGGCTTCGGAAGAAGTTCCGCAGCCGATGGCGGCCCCGCCGCAGGCTCAGCCGATACCTAACGGCATGGTGCCGATGCCCAACGGCATGGTGATGCAGCCTCAAATGCGTGGTCCGATGGTTAGCGGCGCCCCGATGCCGATGTACGCCCCAGGAATGCGTGGCGGCGTGGCTCCGGCCCGCTACGACCAGCCCTGCATGCCGAACTACGCCTGGCCGAGCTACGCGGCTTATCCGAACTACGCGAGCGTGACCTATCCGAAGCAGTATTCGCCGACGGCGTGGCCTTACATCGGTCCGTTCTACCCTTACCCGCAAGTCCCCTTGGGATGGCGGAAGGTGACCCTGGAATGGGATTCGGGCTGGTGGTTCTTGGACTTCAAAGATCAGCCGGCGAGCTGTTGGCACCGCTAGGACGGCAACGGCTAAAAAGAGAAGGCCCAGACATCGAATGACAGGAGCCCCTACCCGGATGGACCGGTGTGGGGGCTTTTTTGTTGCCTTTACCCAGTCCCCCCATTTTCCACACGTTGCTCATGCCACCACGAAGGATCGCGTTTTCTCGCTACAACCCGAAAAACCTGCAAGTCCGTCGCAATTTAACACGATAACTAGTGTAACCACGGCTTCCATCTATTAGTCGAGGAGACACGGATGTCTACGAAGGCCGCTCGCACGTTGACGGGTATCTTGGGACTGCTGCTGGTTTCGGCCACCGGGTGCAGCCAGATTGCCGGCCCAAGCTTAGGAATTCTCAACTTCCCGATCCCCGTTTCGCCCTACTTCCAGAAAGTGCCCGAAGACACCTTCTGGAAGCACAAGCGCTACGACCGGATGCCGGTGCTGGGGCCGATTACGCCGGGCAGCCCGGAGATCGCGCTCGATCCGCCGTCGGAAGACGAGGTCATGCGGAAGCTCGAAGAGGCCCGGCCGATACAGGGTGGTTTGCCGTTGCTCTATGAAACGCAGCGCAACAACGTACGGATCGTGGTCGAGCCGATTGCCGACTACCTGGATCCGGTGCGCGTGTATCCGCTGGTCGGTCCTGCCCAGCTCCATCACTGCCATTACAAGTGCATTGTGTACTTCACCGAAGTCACGTGGGTCGGCTGGCCAGTACCTTACAAAACGGTTGATGAGGACGCCCAAGAAGTGATCTACATCGACCACGACCATCTGCACCAGGTCGGAAACGTCAGCTACGGACCCGGCAGCAACTACTAGTGCGACTTGCCCGCGGCTTTCCGCAAAAATCTCAATCTACACAAGCCCCAGTGGTCGCGACCGCTGGGGCTTTTTGTTTTCCCTCATGCGGGGGGATTGTGCGGCTCGGAGCGCATACTATCATTGCGGAGTGGGGGACCTCATCATGAGCCGAACTGGGACCGCTGTGCTGTTGGTCGTCAGCGTGACGGTTGTCGGCATGGGAGCCGGAGAGGGCGCCGATCGCCAGCCGCCCGCATCTTAGAGGTGAAAGGATCGGCTACGATCAGCGATCCCGACAACCTCGAGCGGCCTGCCACAACCTTCGGCACGGTCTACGCCGATGATCGCATCGTGGTGGGCAAGGACGCGTCGTTGGTGCTGGTCTTTCGCGACGACGGTCACATTGAGCGGATTATCGCCGCCGGCACGTTCCAGGTGACCATGGACGGCTGCCAGCCGAACACGGGCGTGGAGCGGCTAGCGATGCCCGACCAGAATCGGGTGTTGGTCGGCAAGCTCAGCAAAGGGCCGAGGGGAATCGTGCAAGGCGGCGTGGTCCTGGCTCGCTCGGCGGCGCCGGGGCAAATTCGTCCGATTCCCGATTCGACCGTGCTAAGTGCAAAGCCCATCTTCTCCTGGCCTGCCGAGCCGAAGGCGACGAAGTACACCTTGAACCTGTACCTCCAGGGCAACCGGGTTTGGTCGGCCAGCTCGGAGGCTGCCGAGGCGAGCTATCCGGGCCAACCGCCGCTCAAATCGGGGGCGATGTACGCGTGGGATGTGACGACATTGGTTGACAACAAGACGATCACCGTTTGCCAGGGAGTGTTCCACACGGCCAGCGAAGGCCAGCGGGCCGACGCCGAAGCCCTGGCGAAGCTGATCATCGAGCCGAAGCTCCCCTACTTGGCGCTGGCCGCCATGTGGCACCGGCAGAACGGGTTTGTGAGCGAGGCCATCGCGCTGGACCGGCAATTGGCCAAGCTTAGCGGCGATCCGGCCGTCTACTGGACCCTGGCGGAACTCTGCTGGCAAGCAGGCCTCGACGAAGAGGCCCGCCGTGCCGAACAGCAGGCCGCCGCACTCGAGAAGAAGGCGGAACGCAAAGGGCAGTAGGCGGCGACTTGGTGATGAAGCACGAATGACGAAGGCAACATGAGAACTGCCTGCGGCCTGCTGTCGGCTATGCCTCGCCTTGCGCTCGGTGCGATGCCGTTGGAGTTGCCGCCTCGACGGGGCTTCTCCTTCCGTTCTGCCTCGCGGCGCGGCGGGCTGATCGGCGTTATTTGTGCGCTGGCGTGCTGGTTGCTCAGCGGCACGTCATGGATCCAGCGGTTGGACAACTGGGAGTTCGACGCCAGCTTCGTGCACCGCGGCCCGCGGGCGAGCGCGGCGAACATCGTCATCGTGGCGATCGACGACGCTTCGCTGGCCGAGATCGAGAAGCCGGTGACATTCTTGAGCCCCGAACTGGCGAAGGTCGTCACGTACTTGCACGACCAGGGTGCGGCGGCCATCGGCGTCGATTTTCTGCTGCCGCGCACCAAGCGGACGATGAAATATCTGCTGCCGGGCCAGCCGGGCGATGCCGAACGGATGGGCATCGCCGTGGCGCAAGCCGGCAACGTCGTCCTGCCCGAATGGTTCCTCGGCAACGAGCGCCCCCAGGAGCGGCCGCCCTACGAATGGTACAGCTCGAAGCTGCCGTCTCGCCTCGCGTGGGCGGACCTCGGCTTCGTCGATTTCAACGTTGACGCCGATTCGCGCGCGGCACCAGGAACTCCGCAAGCTGGACGACCGGGGAAGGGTCAAGCTCGATGAGCATGGAAGGGTGTATCTTTGCTTCACCGTTTCGCTGCTGGCGAAAGGCGCGGACTGTCGGAGCAGTGGTTGCAGGCGCCGAAACTGATTGTTCGACGGCAGGGCGGTTCCCTTGGACGCCGAGGGGTGCATGCCGATTAACTATGTCGGCCCGCCAGGAACGATCCACACGGTGCCGTTCCGCGAGGTTCTGGCCACCGCCGGCGGATCGCCGGACGCGGAACCGCCGGCCAAGCCCGCCGATGCATCGCAGACGTCCTTCAAAGGCGCCATCGTCCTGATCGGGTTGACGGTGGAGACGTTCCAGGATCGCCATCTCACGCCGTATTCCAATCCGACGCTGCTTCAGTCGCTGCAATCGGATGTGCAAGACTCGACGGAACTTCAGATGCCGGGCGTGGAGGTTCATGCCAACATCTTGGCCACGCTGCTGGATCGCGAGTTCATCACCACGCCCTGGTGGCTTTCGGCGCCGCTCTGGTTGTTGATCGTCGGCGGCGCGATGGGGGCCGTCTTGGCCCGGTGCAGCCTGGAAACCGGCGCCGTACTGACAGTGCTCCACCATTTCACCTGGCGGGGTCTGGCCGTCTTCGCCTTCTGCTTCGGCAACTGGCGGATGGAAATGACGCCCATGTTCGTCCTCGGCGTATTGCTCTACGGGACGATCTTCGCCATGCGCTGGCGGTGGATCCGCCGCATGATGGGCATGGTCAAGTCGGAAGCCGTCGCCCGGGCGTTGGAATCGGGGGCGGCCCAACTCGATCTTCGCGGCCAGCAGCGCGAAATCACCGTGTTGTTCTGCGACGTCCGCAATTTCACGCCCTACAGCGAACGCCACTCGCCGCACGAGGTGGTTCGGCTCCTCAACGCGTTTTTTGCCGTGGCGGTGCCCGCCATCGAGGCCGAAGGAGGGACCGTCAACGCGTACATCGGCGATGCCGTGATGGTGATCTTCGGGGCGCCGCAGTTCCAGCGCGATCACGCCCAGCGGGCGGTCCGCGCCGCCGCCGAAGTCGTCCGCCGCGTTCACAGCCTCCGCGACCTCTGGAAGGAGCTCGGCGCCGAGGATTTCCGCATCGGCGTCGGCGTCCACACGGGAAGTGCGGTGGTGGGCACGGTGGGCAGTCCGCGGCGCCTCGATTACACGGCCATCGGCGACACGGTCAACACGGCCGCCCGGATCGAATCGGCCAACAAGGAGCTCGGCTCCGAAATCCTTATCAGCCAGGCCACCTTCGCCGGTTTGCCGGCCCCGCAGCAGCAACAGATTGCCGCATCGTCACAGCCGACAGCCTTGTCGGTCAAAGGCAAGCAAGAGACGTTGCAGGTCTATTCGATCAAGCAATAATCTATGGCGCCAAGTGGCGTCTGGCGGCTTCGAGCAAACCCTCGACGGCTTTTTGCTTCTCGTCGTCCAACGGTTGCGGAACGTGGTCGCGGAGGATGCGGTCCTTCTGCGCGGCAGCGTGCCAGCATGTCGTCGCGGCCGGCGGCGGCCCAGCCCTCCCAATAGCGCCGATCCAGCAATTGAGGGAACCATAGTTCCTTGCGGAAATGCCGGACCGTGTGCTCCAGCCCGAGGAAACTGCCGGCTGCGATGCCTTCCTCGATCATGTCCAGCCCAAGGCGCTCGTCATCCAGTTCAATGCCACGAAGCAGCCGTTCGACGTAGCCGATGATTTCGTGCTGGAGGACCAGCATCGTGGCCGAGCGCCCTGATCGGCCCCGCAGATGCCGAGGTGGCCGAAGATGTCGGCGCCGGCCATGGCGCCGCAGGCCAGCGAGATGCCCGCCTCAAGCCCCGCCTGGGCGTCGGGCAGCTTGCTGTCGGTCAGGCCTACGTTGATGTAAACCGGCAGGCCGTACGACTTGCCCAATTGCGTCATGGCCGACGGCCATCAAGGCCTGCTCCGGGCCGCCGAAGATCACCTGCGTGGTGCGCATGTCGAAGGCGTGCGGGATGCCGCCATAGCACAGCGGTGTGCCGGGGCGGATCAACTGCACGATGCACAGCCCGGCCAGGATTTCCGCGTTCTGCTGGGCCATCGTGCCGGCCAGTGTGCCGACGCGCCGAAGCGCCCATCTGGGCCATCGGCCCGATCGGCACCGGCAGATTCAAGCGGCACGTCTCGAACAGCAGGTCGACGCCCCGCTCGGGAAAGCGCAGCGGACTGATCGGTTCGAGGAAGGGGTAAGCCAGCGGATATCGCGCGACTTCCTCCTCGCTGCCGGCGACGATCGTCAGCAGCTCCATCAGAAACCGGGCCGAGGCCCGATCGTGGAACCAGAAGGTGATCGGCTTGGTGGTGTGTTTGAGCTGTTCGGCGGCGACCACGACGCAGCGATACTCCACCGGCAACTCGTGCGGATCGGCCATCGCCCCGACAACGTTCATGGCCGGCAGGGCGTCGGCCAGGCGGCTGGCGGTGCGGACATCGTCGAGGGTGGCGTAGCGGCGCGTCAGATCGTCGTTGACCCAGAGCGCCTGGCCGGCGCTGCTGTTGTAGTTGCGTTGGCCCAGGCCGAACTCCGCTTTCTTGGCCCGGTCGCGGCCGTAAATCGTGAACGACTTGCCGGCCGTCTCCAGGCAGTGCGCCACCAACCGCTCGGGAATCCGCACGCGATGGTTTTCGCGATCGACCGTCGCGCCCGCCTCGGCGAATAATCGCAACACCTCGGCGTGCGGCAGTTGAACGCCGATCGTCTCCAGAATGTGAAGCGACGACTGGTGAAGTTTGGCGAGTTGGCGGTCGGTCAGGAGGTCGATTTTCATTGAGTGTTCCTCGGTGAAACGTCGGTGGCAATGTCCCGCTAGTGTAGCCCATCGGCGGGGCGAGGTGAAGCGAGAGCGCCCGGCCGGAGCCGTCCGCATAGCGACCGGCCGACCCGGGCGGCCCCGATAGCTTGCCTGCGGCCCGGAGAGGCGGGCCACCCACGTGTTGTGGTGCGGCCGTCTCGGCTGCACTCGCAGGCGGGACGCCTGCACCACAATCCCAGGACAACTTGCACGCCGCCCCGATTGCCGGAATAATGAAGGCAACGGCGGCAACCGATGTTGCCGATCGCTGGTTTGCGGCATTGCACGTCCCATGACCGTTCTGCATTACGGCAGCAATTCGAGCGTGGAGTTGGAGCTTGGCGAGGACATTGTGCCGCGGCCCGTCGGACACTCCGCGCGGCGAGCCGTTGGCGGATCCGGCCGCCGCCTTGAGGACAATGCTTGATGCGCCGTTGGATTACCCGTCGCTGGCACGAAGCACGACGCCGGGCGACCGGGTTCGTGCTGGCGATGGATCGCGGCGTGCCCCAGGTGGAGCAACTGGTGGGGGCCATTGTTCAGACGCTGGTCGAAGCGGGCGTGGCCACCGACGGCATCGCGATTTTGCGGACCCGGCCCGACCGCGCCGATTCCGCCGAGCCGTTCCGGCTGGCCGACCGAGGGCTCGCCGCGGGAGTTACGATTCTCAGCCATGATCCCAACGACCGCCGGCAACTGGCCTACTTGGCCGCCAGCGAGTCGGGCGAGGCCATCCTGATCAACCGCGCGTTGCATGAGGCCGACCTGGTGCTGCCGGTCGGCTGCCTTTGGGGCGAGCGGACGCCCGGCTATTTCGGCATTCATGCCGGCATCTTTCCCACGTTTTCCGACGCCAAGACGATCCAGCGGTTTCGCAGTTTCGGCTTGCGCAACGGGCGGGCGGGCCGCCGGCGCGAGTTGACCGCGGAGGTGGACCACGTCGCCTGGCTGCTGGGCGTCAACTTCACGATCCAGGTGGTTCCCGCCGCCGGCAATCGCCTGCTGCACGTGTTGGCGGGCCAGCCGGCGCAGTGCGCCGGCGGGGGAAGGAACTGTATCACACGGCCTGGAGTCTGCCCGTCTCGCGCCGGGCCGGCCTGGTGGTGGCCGCCATCGAAGGCGGGCCCGATCAGCAAACATGGGAGAACGTCGGCCGGGCCCTGCACGTCGCCGGGCGATTTGCCGAAGACGGCGGGGCGATCGCGCTGTGTTGCGACCTGGCCACCCCGCCCGGGCCGGCCGTGCGACAGGTCGCCGCGGCGGAATCGCGGACGGCCGCCTTGCGGCGGGTGGGCAAGCGGCGACCCGCCGACGCCTTGCCCGCCGCGCAGCTCGCCCGGGCCCTCGATCGGGACCGAGTCTATCTGTTGAGCCGCCTGGATGCCGCGGTGGTGGAAGACCTGGACATGATTCCGGTTGCCGGCCCCGGTGAATTGGCGCGGCTTGTCAGCCGGCACCCTTCCTGCATCCTGCTGCCCAACGCGCCCTACGTGACGGTGGTCGAAGAAGACTAGGGAAAAACATCAGGGACAGTCCCTTTGACGCGCAAATACCATGCCTGACATTGCGGCGCAGCTCGCCGAGAACGTGGCCTGGCTGCGCGGACGAATTGCCGACGCGGCCGCCCGCTCGGGACGCACGGCCGACGATATCTTGCTGGTGGGCGTGACAAAATACGTGTCGGCCGATCTGGTTCGCCCACTGGTCAACGCCGGCTGCCGCGATCTGGGCGAGAGCCGGCCGCAGCAGCTTTGGGAAAAAGCAGCCGCCTTAAGCGACCTGCCGATCCGCTGGCACTTCGTCGGCTCGCTGCAACGGAACAAGGTGCGGCGAACGCTACCGTTGGTGGCCATGATCCAGTCGGTCAACAGCCCACGATTGTTGGCATGCATCAACGAGGAGCATGGCACTTCGCCTCGCCCGCCGGAAGAGGGCCAGGGTGAGCGCCGGGCTCCATCGCCGGTGCTACTGGAGGTGAACACTTCGGGTGAAGCGGCCAAACATGGCTTTGCGCCCGAGATGCTCGAACCATTGCTGCCGGAGTTGGCGAATTATCAGAACGTTGCGGTCCGCGGGCTGATGTGCATGGCCGGCTTGGAGGGCGGGTTGGACGCTGCGCGGCGCGATTTCGCCGCGCTCGCGCAGCTCCGCGACCGGCTGCGGCCCTCTTGTCCGCCTGGCGCGTCGCTGGACCAACTCTCGATGGGCATGAGCGGTGACTTTGAAGTGGCCATCGAAGAGGGCGCCACGATCGTCCGCATCGGCTCGGCATTGTTCGAAGGGACCGAATCCTGACGGGCAACGAAGCGAAGCCCGATCGAACCGTTCCAATCCCCAATCCCTAATCCCCAATCCTTTCTTCCATGCTCGCCCTGGAACCTCACGCGGAGGGCACGATTCTGCCCGTTCGGGCCCAGCCCGGCGCGCCGCCGCAACGAGATTCGCGGCGTGCAGGATGGGGCGTTGAAGGTCTGCGTCACGCAATCGCCCGAGAAGGGTAAAGCTAACAAGGCAATCGTGGAACTCTTGAGCAAGAAGCTTGCCCTGAAAAAATCGCAGTTCGAGCTTCTCAGCGGCGAGACATCGCACCAAAAGCGATTTCTCGTACGCGGGGTTGCCGTTGAAGACCTGGCCGGGCGAATTCAGCGCGCCGCCGCTCCCGCCTAGGCCGGCCACATATCGCCGGAGTCTTGCAAAAGGCGCCCGCCTCCTGTAGCCTATCAGCCTTGCAACGCCGACCGGAAGGAGACCTGCGGTGGATGAATTTCGCCTGCGCACCATGACGGCGGCCGACCGCTGGGAAGTGGCCGACTTGATCTGCGCGGCCATGAACGAATACTTCCGCTTGAATCGCCGGCCCGACCGATTTCCCGCCGGTCCGAGCGGCGCCGAAATCTATTTCGACGTCTACGAGAATCTCGATCCGGGCGGCGGGATCGTGGCCGAACACACGCGCACTGGCCGGCTGATGGGCTCGTGCTTCCTCCACGACCGCGAGACGCACGTCTCGCTCGGCATCACCAGCGTTCATCCCAACTATTTCGGCTTGGGCGTGGCCCGGGCGATCGTGCAACACATCATCGATTACGCCAACCGACGCCAAAAACCGGTCCGGCTGGTCTCTAGCGCGATCAACCTCGATTCGTTCTCGCTCTACACGCGGTTGGGCTTCGTGCCGCAGCGGGCTTATCAGGACATGTTCGTGGCGGTGCCCGAGTCGGGCCTGAACGTTCGCGCGCCCTCGGCCGATCGCGTCCGCGAGGCAACGCCCGCCGACGTGGACGCCATGGCGGCGGTGGAAATGGAGCTTTCCGGCATTCGCCGCGCGGCCGACTATCGCTACATGATCGAGAACCGCGAAGGATTCTGGCACGTCTCGGTGTGCGAGACCGCGGGCGGATTGGACGGATTCATGGCCTCCTGCGGCCATCCGGGCTGCAACATGATCGGTCCCGGTGCGGCACGCACGCAGCAACAGGCGGCGGCCCTGATCCTGGCCGAGCTCGATCGCCACCGCGGCCGGCGGCCCGTGTTCCTGATGCCGGTCGATTGCGGCGAGCTGGTGCGCCAGGCGTATCAATGGGGCGCGCGGAACTGCGAGATGCACTTCGGTTCGACCTACGGCCCCTGCCCGCCGTGGCGCGGAGTGAACCTGCCCACGTTCATGCCGGAAACGGCATGATGACGAAAACGATCGTCAGGTCACGTTTTCCTTTCTCCGTCCGCGGCGGTTGAATGCGTGACCTTTCCCTTGAGGAAGTGCATCAGATTGTTGACGTCGTCGGTGCCGAGGCGGATCACTTTCTTGCCCAGCGTGAGCTTCACGCAGGCGAAGCCCCAAATGTTGTACGTCCAACCGCGGCCGATGATGTAGTGGACGCCCCAGCCGTCGATGATGGCGGTGCGGCCCGGCTCGACCGACGTGATCTGGACATAGCGAATCCGCCTGCGCAACAGCGGCAGCGGCCCAAACCGCACGCTCAGCCACTGGCCCTCGTCCCGCAACGTGAGCGAGGCCAAGACCAAGGCGGCCAACACGAACAGAACGGCGATGCCCACGACCATCAGCGCCACGGCCGGATCGCGCCGCGCAGCCACGCCCCGGCCAGCATCACTACGGCCACCACGAGGAAAATGCGATGGAACCAGCCGCGCTGTGTGTGTTGGTACTCTGTCAAGCCGTCCTCATCACGGTTTCACGACATTCGCCGTCGCCATCTCGTTGCGCAACAACCCGTTGACGACCGACGAAATATCGTTTCTTGCGGTTCTTTGCAATCGTTTCGAGAAAGGTCATTACTTTCGTGTCCCGTCCGACCAGATGTCACGTCTCTCCTTCTTCCTTCGGCAATTCTTCCAGGGCGGCTGCAAAGGCCGCATAGGCGACGGCATCGAAGAGCACGAACCGGACCAATTCCGGCCGGCCGTGCTTGCGGAGAAAATCGATTGCAGTGGAAAGAGCGACTCGGGCAGCTTCAGGCATCGGATAACGATAGGCGCCCGTGCTCAAGGCGGGCAAAGCGATGCTGCGGCAGCCATTTTCCACGGCCAGTTCCAGACTGCGGCGGTAAGCGGCGGCCAGTAGCTCGGCTTCGCCGCGCTGCCCGCCGCTCCACACGGGTCCGACGGCGTGGATCACATGCTTTGCGGAAAGTTTGCCGGCGGTGGAAATGACGGCTGAACCGGTGGGGCAACCTGCGGGGTGTCGCGCGTCGGTGTCGCGCATGATCTCTGGGCCGCCGCGACGGTGGATGGCGCCGTTGACGCCGCCTCCGCCCGCCAGACGGCTGTTGGCGGCGTTGACGATGGCGTTGACCTGTTGCAGGGTGATGTCGCCTTGGTGCAGTTCCAGCGTTCGACCGCGAACTTCGATGCGCATGGCGGTTCTCCTTGTGTTGGAACCGTGGGGCCGCATATATGCTACAATTGATGGGCGCACCAGAAAACCCTTCCGGAGCGATTCCATGCGAATTCTCGGCAGCCTTTGTGTGGCGCTGACGCTGTGGTCACTGCCTGCGGCGGGGCGCGACATTTTCGTCAACAATCTCGAGGGCGACGACCGCTGGAGCGGCCAATTGCCGCGCGACTCGACCCGCAGCGACGGACCGGTGCGGACCATCAACCGGGCGCTGGCATTAACCCGGAGCGGCGACACGGTGGTGATCGCCGACACGAAAGTGCCGTACCACGAGTGCGTCAGCGTGGTGGGCAGCCGCAACAGCGGCACGCTCCAACAGCCGTTTCTGATCCGCGGCAACGGGGCGATTTTGGACGGTTCGGCGCCCGTGCCGCCGGACGCATGGAAGCACTATCGCGGGGCCGTGTTTCGTTTCTGCCCGCCGACGGCGGGCTTTTCGCAGTTGTTCCTCGACGATCGGCCGGCGGTGCGGGTGTTCGTCGAGCGGACGGCCGCCAACCTTCCGGAACTTCAACCCGGCCAGTGGTGTTCCTTGGGCGGCCAAATCTATTTCTGCGTCGAGCCCGCCAGGCTGCCCGGCGACTATCGGCTGAGCTACGCATCGCTGCAAACGGGCATCACCGTGTTCCATGCCGAGCATGTGGTGATCGCCGATCTGATCGTGCAGGCCTTCCGCGTGGATGGGATCAATGTTTTCAACTCGGCCCCGCACACGTCGCTGGTCGGGGTGACATGCCGCGGCAACGGGCGGAGCGGGTTGACGGTCGGCGGGGCGTCGTCGGCCGACATTGATCTGTCGCTACTGGGCGACAACGGCGAGTCGCAACTTCTGACGTTGCCCTACTCCGAGACGCACGTCCGCAACACGCACCTGCTGGGCAACACGGCGCCGGGTTGGGTCGATCGCGGCGGCCGCACGTATCTCGGCGAGAACCGCGTGTACGGGGGCGCGAACGAGTTTCACGGGCCGGTTGCCCCCCAAGAAAAGCTTTGACAAGCGATTGCCGCAGGCATGCCAAACTGCCGCCAGACGCCGCCCGGGCGTGCGGGCGCGCCAAGGCGCCCCTGACGCTGGTTACTGGCTCTGATAGGGGTTCTGGAAGTAACTGCCGTAGTTCATAAACTGCGGAGTGCTTACGCCCTGCAAGGTGCGGCTCTGAAGTTGGCGGATGGTCAACCCTTGCATTTGCGTGTTGGCATTCAAACCGTGAATGTCGCGGCCGAACTGCGAATTCAGATTCATCTGGTCGAGTTGCGGCTTAACCAACGTCGAATAGTTGTCCACCGTTCCGTTGCTATCGCTGCGGAAGAGGTTCAGGTAAGGACTGACAGGGCTAGGCGCACGGTACTGGGAGAACGCCTTGTTGTCGGGCATAGGCGGGGCCGCACTGGACGCACCGCCAAGCGACTGCGCACGCAACCCCTGTTCCATCGTGCTGGACGGCACCGAATGATATCCGGTCGTGGACGATTGGAGGGTTCGGTCCAGGGACGAGGTGGCGCGAGCGGCCCCGTGCGCGGAGTGGTGGGGGTGGCGAATCCGCCCATCCGCGATGTGTCGGACGTCGGCGCCGGAGGCAGGCCGAGCGATCCCTCGGTGCCGGGCGCGACCGCTTCCGTTGGGGACATCGGCAACGGCTGATTCGGATAGCGCGGACCTAACCCGTTGGACGACAGGCCACCGAGCGATGAGCGGGGTCGCGATGGGTTGCTGCCCGGCGGCAACGAGCCTTGGGCGCGGGTGCCGGATTTGGAACATAGGGCTGCGTCGAGCTGGCCGCCGCAGGCGGCTGCAGCGAATCGGGCAGAGTCGCCTGATCTTGAATTGGCGAGTCCAGCACCCATCCGCCCAGCAGAAACGTTCCCAGTGCGATCGCGACTTGCATGGCTCTCTCCTTCGCTCGCTGCCCCCGCCCAAACCCGACCGGTCCGGATCGGCTATCTACCCATTAGGATTCTACCGCTGGCGGGCATCCTTGGCAATGATTTTCAAGCGATGTAACCGGGTGTTGCCCCCCTACAGGAGTTGTCATACCCGAGAATGCTCATTGTGATCGGTTGGAGTTGTAATTCCGGCCCAAGGTCTGGAAGCCGCGAACAGCCGAGGTGCCCAAGGAGGACACGCCCAAGAGCCGCTCCACCGGCGAAATGACCTTGTTCAGCCAGGTGTTCGCCGCGATCAGGTCGTCTGCGGCAATGTACACCCGATCGCCCGGCATGACCTGATAGTTCGTGGCCGTCGAGCCGCCACGCGTGATCGCCACATAGTCAACCGGCAGGATCTGCTCGCACCCAAACCCGCCCGGTGCCGGCCGCGCAATCCACACCTGCGTGCTGGAAATCTGCGACAGGCCGTTGACCGTGCTGATCGCGTCCAGCACCGTCTCGTTGCCGGTGATCGGCATGCGGCGGACATTGTCGCCCAGGCCGGCCCCTTCCGTGATCACGTAAAACACCTTGCTGTTGTAGGCGAGGACGTTGACCGACACGGCCGGCGCGTCGAAGTACTGGGCCAAATGTTTCTGCAACTCGCACCGAATCTGCTGCATCGTTTTGCCGGCCACTTGCAAGGTGCCGTATTGCCGCAGGTTGACCGTGCCGTCGGGACCGACCAGGTATTGGCCGGTGACCGGCTGCGTGCCCGCCGCGTGGGCCAACTGCACCGAAACGTCGGGCTTGACCAGCACTTCCTCAAGTTTCTTGGTAATCGCGTCGGTGGCCTCGGGAATGGTCATGCCGGCGATCCGCACCGTCCCGTAGGCCGGACCCAGGGTCACCATCCCTTCCCCTTCCACAAGGAAGAAATCGTCAATGGGCTGTTCCAGCGTCGTGCCGATGACGCGAATCCGCAGGACGTCGAAGATGTCGACGCGGTAGGGAGGCAACGGCACCAGTTTGAGCATCTCGATTTCGAGGATGTCGGGCGGCTCGACGCGGTAGCTGGGCAGCGACATCATCGACAGTTCGCGGGGCGGCTCCATCGGCGCGGGCACGGGCCGTTGCAACGAGGTGTCGTAGAAATCGACCGCATGACAGCCGGCCAGGCCGAGGACCAAGATCATTCCGACCAGCAAACGTCTCGAAAACGGCAGGCTATTCATGGCTGGTCCCGTGTCGGGTTCGGTCTCTTGTTGGGCCGGCGTCGTTGGTTGGGATGGCAGTGGTGCTGCCAAGCTCGTCCCCTGTGGGCGGCCGCAAGTCAATTTGGGGTATCTGTAAATACTGCGCAACATCCGCGCAAACTCAACGCAAACCACGTCGTCGGAATAATCGGCAAAGTCAACCCTAGACTTTGCCGCGTTTTGACAAGTCACCAAGAAATCCCTCATCGGTGGTATGAACACGCGCCTCGTCGCTCGGGACAGGATGAGACGGAGTGATGCGTTTGGTTGCAGTCCTTGCCGCTCTGAAATAGGATGCAGTACATCAGGTTGGTTCGTTCCCAAGAAAGCGAAGGGCATATTGCTATGTCGATCACTCGGAGGCAGTTCTTGCAGCGTGCGTCGGCTGCGGCGGCGGCGGTTGCTGCCCCGTTGGTGGTTTCCTCGCGGGTCTTTGGCGCCAACGACACGATCCGCGTGGCCATCGTCGGACTGGGGCATCGCGGCGTCGATTTCCACATCCCTTGCATGGAGGAACAGGACGGGGTCAAGGTCGTGGCCCTTTGCGATCCCGACCGCACGCGAGTTGCCGATGCCATCAAGGGATTTGAGACGAAGTATCATCGCACGCCGGAGCCGTGCGCCGACATGCGGGCGCTGTTGGACCGCAAGGACATTGACGTGCTCTCTCATGCCACGCAAACCTACTGGCACTGCCTGGGCGTTATTTGGACCTGCCAAGCGGGCAAGCACGCGTATTTCGAGAAGCCGGCTTCGCAGTACATTTGGGAAGGCCGGCAGATGGTCAATGCGGCGCGGAAATACAATCGCATCGTCCAGTGCGGTACGCAAGAGCGCTCGATCCGCGGCACCCAGCAGGCAATCCAGTGGGTCCGCGATGGGAATCTCGGCAAGATCAAGCGGATCACGGCGTTCTGCTACAAAGAACGATTTTCGGTCGGCAAGCGCGACAAGCCCTTGCCGATTCCGCCCGAGATCGATTACGACCTCTGGTGCGGCCCGGCCAGGAAGCTGCCGATTTATCGCAACCAGCTTCACTACGACTGCTGTTTCGATTGGAACACGGGCGGCGGCGATTCGGTGAACCAAGGGGCGCACCAGGTGGACGTGGCCCGTTGGCTGTTGGGCGAGAACGACCTGCCGCGGCGGGTGATGAGCATCGGCGGCCGATTCGTTTTCGACGACGCGGCGGATTGCCCCAATACGCAGATTACCTACTACGATTTCCCCTCGGCGCCGGTGCTCTACGAAATGTACGACCTCCGCGTAGCGAAGGGTTCCAAACAGATACCCAAGTTCATGAATGAAACCGTCGGCGCGTACGTCACGTGCGAGGACGGCTCGATCCTGCTCCGCCACGGCGCCCGGGTCTTCGACAAGGACGGCAAAGAGTTCAAGCACTTCGGCGACGATCACGACCGGCTGCACTTCGAGAACTTCATCGATGCCGTGCGGAGCGGCCGGCGGGAGAAGCTTCACGCCGAGAGTCTGGTCGGCCACATTTCGACGGCCGTCTGCCACACGGGCAACATCTCCTACCGACTCGGCCGCAAGGCCTCGGCCGCCGAGATTCGCCAGGTGACGCAAAACATTCCCGCCTGGAACACCATGTTCGACCGCTTCGTGGCCCATCTGAAGGCGAACGAGGTTGAACGTGGACGCTCCGGCGATTACCTTGGGACCCTGGCTGGAAACCGTTCCGGGAGAAGAGCGGTTCAAAGACAACGCCGCGGCCGACGCGCTGGTCAAGGGCGGTTACCGCGCTCCGTACTTGGTGCCGGAGCTGACGATTTGAACGCGATCACGATCCGAACAGCAGGGCCATCAGGTTGCGGGTGCCCCAGGGGGTTGGGCTGGCCAGCACTTCGCCGGCGGCGAAACCGGCCGCCATCCCCTGTTGCAGCGCGAAAACGCGGAAGTTGTTGAAGTAGTGGTCTTTGGCGGGCGGAAACTGGCTTTTGTAGCAAGCAATCGCCGAAAGCTTCTTCTCCAACGTATCGCCGATGTTGACGACCAGCGTCGCGCCCCGGTCGCTCGGCGAGAGCGTTTGAACTCCCAAGAAGCACTCCAGTCGCTTCGGCACGACGTAGGGCGGCAGGCCGTCGAAGTGTTCGTCCCACTTCGTCAATTTGGAATAGAACACGGCCGCTTCGATGATCAGCGACGCCTGGTAATGATCGGGCGAGGCGGTCGATGTTTTGCCGCCCAAGCCGATCACCAGCCGCGGTCGGCGGCGGCGGAACTCTTTGGCCAAGGCCACCCGCGCTTCAAAACCGTCCATGAGCCGGCGGTTGGGCAGATCGAGCGTCGTGCGACTGACCACTCCCAGCACTTCGGCGGCACGGCGGGCTTCGGCCAGGCGGACTTCCGGCCCCGCCGAGCCGGGCGTCGGTTCGCCGTCGGTCAGGTCGACGATGCCTACCCGGCAACCTTGCTGCACGAGTTTGGCAAGCGTGCCCCCGCAGGCGATTTCGATGTCGTCGGGATGGGCGCCGACGGCCACCACGTCGAGCTCCTGGATCGTTCATGCTGCTTGCGGCCGTCAAGGGGCCGTCTTTACCGGCGGTTCAACAGGTTTCAGCGGCCGGACGCGGATGTTGCGCACCGCGCCCTTGGTGTCCCACGTGCAGATGCCCAGCGGGCGGCACAGCTCGCACTCGATGCGAATGTCGAACTTGTGATCCGCCCGCGGCTGATCGACCATCTTCTTGTCGTCGATCCAGGCCTCGATGGCGGCGTCGGTCACGCGGATTCGCACCCGATACCACCGGTTGTCTTCAAAGGTCATCGTCTTGGTGGTGTCGTTCTCCGAGGCGTCGGAACCGTCGACGTTCGACAGCCCGACGACCATCCCGCCCCAGCCGCCGACGACCAGCGTGCAGGGATCATCGCCGACGGGAAACGTGGTCGTGCAGAAGAAGTCCGAGCCGGCCAGCCTCATGCCTTCCAGCGTCAGCTCGTAGTTGTTGCGGATCACCTCGCCAGAGCAGCCGATGCCGGTCATCATGTGGCCCTGCTCCATGACGATCATGCCGTCGCGGACGGTAACCTGGCCCTCGCCGCCGAAATGCAGTGCCTTCCAGCCGTGGAGCGTCTTGCCGTCGAAGAGGTCTTTCCAGGCAACGGAGCCGGCAACCGCGGGCGGCGCCGATTTCGTGGGTTGTTCGGCCGGTTTTGCCGGCGACGCATCCGACGGGGGCGGATCGGCGAAGACTGCCCGGTTACTCGACACAGATGTCAGCAGCACGGCGGTTGTGATCGCCAGGCTGAAGATGAAAGCACGTGAGCAGTAGCGAGCCATTTTCTACTCCTGGGGCTCCGGCGGCGTTTGGCAGGGGCTCGTGTCAGTCGGGAAGCGGTTTGCCTTTGGTTTCCGGGGCGAACAAGATGACGACCATGCCGACGATGTAGATGAGCGTGATCATGGCCCCGGCCGGACCGTAATTGCCCTTGGTCGCATCGCCGCCCAGCGCGCCGACAAGCACACCCATGTTCACCGCCCCGACTGCCGCGAGGAACCGGCCGAAATTGAAGCTCAGTCCCTGGCCGGTAGCGCGAACGCGAGTGGGGAAAAGCTCCGGCAGATACAAGGGCAGCCAACCGTAAAATCCGGCCGTTATCGCGCAGGTGACGCCCGCCGTGAGGACGTAGTTCCAACCGAACTCGTGAAATCCCCGAAAGATGTACTGGCAGCAAACCAGCGACATCGCGCAGAGGCCGAAATAAGCCGGTCGGCGGCCGATCTTCCCACCCAGCAATGCGGCAATCATGCAACCGATGATCGCACCGATCGACATCGAAATTTGGGTGATCGCCTTGGCGTGCGGCTGAGCCTCGCCTGCCATTTTGTCGGCCCAAACAGGCAGCCAACCCGAAATGGCCGCCCAAGTGCCGATCAGTGGAACGCCCGCGAGAACGATCGCCAAGATCGTCTTGCCCGCCAGTCCCGGCTTGAAGATTTCAATGATCGGACTTCCACCGGCTTTCTTCGACGACCGCTTCCAACGTTCCGATTCGGGAACGAAAGCCACGATCAACAGCGCCAGCACGGCGGGGCTCGCGCCCACCAACATCATCCAACGCCAGGAATCGGGCGTCACCGCGAAGCAAAATGCCACGCTGGCGATCAGCAAGAACCCGAAGTTCGAGGCGGCGCCGATGATGCCCGAGAGCAACGGCCGCGCTTTCTCGGGCCAACTCTCCATCACCAGGGCCACGCCCAGCGACCACTGGCCACCCATCCCTAATGCCGAGATGAACAGCAGCCCGCCGAGTTGCCACGGCTCGGTCGCCCAATAGCCGCAACCCATAAATAGCGAATAGGTCAAGATGCTGCACATCATCGCGCGAACGCGGCCGATCTTGTCGCCCAACCAGCCGAAAGCCACGCCGCCAATCGCCGCCCCCATCAGGAAGCACGCCAGGATGCGGCCGTTCCAAATGGCCACGTCGCTTTCGACGTGTTGCGGCAGGAGGTCTTGCAGGCAAGCCCGCGATACCATCGGGAACAGACCGAGTTCCATCCCGTCGAACATCCAACCCGAAGAACGCGGCAGCGAGCACGAGCCACTGCCCTGTGGTCAACTGCTTTCGCTCGTCAACGACGGCCATCGGCGTCACGGTGGCGGGAATCGCGGTCGGGCTCCCCAATGCTTGTGGTTCGCTCTCGTCCATCATAACCTCCGTTGGCCGGTCCTGCGTCAACGATGCCAGCAGTGCGGACTGCTGGCGGAATCCAAACAGTATAGGCAAGCATCCGCCCCCTGACAACCGGCTGCGGCGGGGAGGTTTGGGCCAACCGCACGCCTGGCGGTTGCTTCGGGCATTCATCCCAACTTCTCCAAGTCCACCGATCAGGCCGGCCCTCAATCCGGCTACTTCCTTTCCGCCGTCAATCGCTCTTGACCCGCAAGACATCCCTTGGTATTGAAACCCTTCTCATCGTCCAGCGCTCTCTTCGCGTTCCCCCCTCCTGGTAGCAAAGGGGAATGGGGTGAAAATCACAACGATCATTTGTCGCCTGATGTTGGTTCTGTGCGTCATGGCCGCCGTGCCGGCATGGGCACAAACGCGCGTGCAGTTCCCCACGCCCGTGATACCGCAGACGGCTCCAGCCGCTACGGGCGCACCGGCGGCGACCTCGCCGCCGTCCACGCCCTATCCTCAGCCATCGTCGCCGTACCCCCAGCCGCAGCCCTATACTCAGCCGCAGCCATACACCCAGGCGCCGCCCTACACTCAGCCGCCGGCAACGGTGACACAGCCGTCGCCGACTGTGGTGCAACCGCCGGCGACGATAACGCAGCCAGGCCCGTTGACGCCCTATCCGGCGCCACAAGTTGCTCCGCCGCCGGGCACCGCTCCCTCCGTGCTCGGTCAAGGCGGCGCGCCGGCCGCACCGGGAGCGCCCGCCTTCGGTCCTGTGCCGGGGCCGGCCTATGGTGCGCCGCCGGCCGCGTTCAGCGGAGCGATTCAAGCGCCGCCACCGAACTTCGATCCTTATGCCACGCCCGGCGCCGCCCCTTGTCCGTTGCTACAGCAAAACCCCACGCTCCAGTGCCCGCCGGGCATCAGCATGCCCGTCGTGCAGAAGTTCGTGCAGCACGTGGACTTCGATTACCACTTTTTCGCCGGCAACGGCGATCACGAGCTGGGCATCAACGACGTCGAGCTGAGCGCCACCTTCGCCTTTCCGATCTTCTACAACTCGCAAACGCCGCTGTTGATCACGCCGGGGTTTGCCGTGCATTACTGGTCGGGCCCGGTGTCGGTCGAACCGACGCCGCCGGCCGTGACGCCCTGGCCGGCCGATCTGCCGCCGCGGACCTACGACGCCTATCTCGATGCTGCCTGGAACCCGCAAATCACGACCTGGTTCGGCGCCGAGTTGGATGCTCGCTATGGCGTGTACTCCGACTTCAGCCGGGTGGACAGCGATGCTCTCCGCTTCACAGGCAAGGGCGAGGCCGTGCTGACTTTCTCGCCGAGCATCAAGGTGAAGGCGGGCGTGTGGTACCTCAATCGGAACGTCATCAAGATTCTGCCCGCCGGCGGCATCGTGTGGACGCCCAACGCCGACGTCTATTTCGACATCCTCTTCCCCAATCCGAAAGTCGCCAAGCGATTGTGCACCTGGGGCACCACCGAATGGTGGATCTACGGCTCGGGCGATTATGGCGGCGGCAAGTGGAGCATCAAACGCAACAACGGCTTTTCGCCGCCCGATCCCTTTTCCGCGACGAACGGCATGTTCGACACGTTCGACTACAACGACATCCGCGTGGCGGTGGGCCTGGAATTCAGCACGCTGCATCAGTTCCGCGGCTACTTCGAGGTGGGCGGGGCGTTCAGCCGCCAGTTGGACTACCAAAGCACGTTGCCTCCCGACTTTTATCCCAACAACACCGTCTTCGCCCGCGCCGGTCTGACGTATTGATCCCTGCAGAGTGATGAATGCTGAATGATGAATGAGCAACGGAAGCGACTTCGGCTGGCGCTGATCATTCGTCATTCGTCATTCCTCATTTGTCTGCTTGCGCCCACGTGGCTGTTCGGCCAGGTCGTGCGTCTTCCAGACGTGCTGCCGCCGGACGACTCGCCGACAGCGTTGTTAGTGTCGCATCCCGACTCGTCGGCGCAGATTCTTCAGGCGCCGGGCGAGACGGACGTGGCCCCGGCGACCCCTTCGCCCAGCGAGCCGCATCTCCCGCCCGGCGTGCGGAACGGGTTCTTCCAGAAGATTCTCTTCGACGGGACGTGGCTGGCGCCCGGCGGCGCCAACGGCATGGGGATGTACGACGTGCAGTTGCAGAGCATTTTTGCGATGCCCTGCCCCACGCGCAAATGCCGCTGGTGATCACGCCCGGCTTTGCCGTACACTTTTTGCAAGGCCCGGTCTATCCCGATCTGCCGCCGCAGTTGCACGAGGGCTACGTCGACTTTCGCTGGCTGTCGCAGGTGACGCCGAAGCTCGGGCTGGACTTTGCCGTCACCCCCGGCTACTTCAGCGACTTCGACCAGGAAAGCAGCAAGGCTTTTCGGCTGCAAGGCCACGCCGCGGCCGCCTGGACGTGGAACGACACGACGAAGTTCGTCGTCGGCGGCGCCTATCTCGACCGGCCGGACGTGGAGATGATTCCCATCGGCGGCGTGATCTGGACGCCGAACGACGAGACGACGTTCGACCTGGTCTTTCCGCACCCGAAAATCTCGCGCCGCGTCGATTGGGGCGGCGAATCGGGCGACGCCGTGCAAGACTGGGCGTACGTGGCGGGCGAGTTCGCCGGCGACGCCTGGGCCATCAAACGCAGCGACGGCAGCGACGACGTGGTCGTGCTGAGCGACTATCGGATCATCCTCGGGCTGGAGCGGAATGTCAGCGGCGGCGTGAGTTCTCGCTTCGAGGTGGGCTATGTGTTCGGCCGCCGCATCCGCTACAGCAGCGACACGCCCGATTTCCACCCCACGCCGACGGTCTTGCTGCGCGGCGGGTTGACCTATTGATGCCTGGCGATTCCTGTTGGCGAAATCGACCGCAGCCGCGGGCAGTTTCCCTGACGGTGTTCGGCAGCGGGCGGCAAGCTTGCTGGCTCGGTTGTGCGGGTTATAATGAAGGTCGCTATGACCACCGTTGATCGCGTCATGACCGCTGCGGAATTGCTCGATACGCCCGGGCTGGGGCGGTGTGAGTTCGTGCGCGGAGAACTCATTCAAATGACGCCCGCCGGATTTGAACATGGTCGAGTCGCCGCTGAGATTGGCGGCATACTGCGAGATTTCGTGAAAAATCGAGCGTTGGGAGTCATCACCGGCGCGGAGACCGGTTTTCACATCGGCCGTGACCCGGATACGGTCCGCGCCGGATGCGGCGTTCATTCGGGCCGAGCGCATTCCGGCGACGCCCGTCCGAGGCTTCTTTCCCGAGGCGCCCGACCTGGCGGTCGAAGTCCTTTCGCCGGGTGATCGGGCGAGCGAAGTGTTGGCGAAGGTCCAAGATTGGCTCGCGGCCGGGTGTCGCGCCGTATGGGTCATCGATCCTGAAACCGCGACCGTTACCGTCTATCGCGGCCTGGGGCAGATCGCCGTGCTCGGCTCCGCGGCCACCTTGAGCGGCCACGACGTGCTGCCGGGCTTCAGCTTGCCCGTCCGAGAGGTCTTCGCCGGCTGAGCGCTTAAGACTCATATTCGTGCTCCGTGTCGATCTTGGCTTCCAGCGCGGTGATTCGCTCGGCGAACTCGCAGTGGTCACGTATCGTGGGGGCGAGTTGAAGCGTGTTACGGGCGGCCGCCAGGGCGACGCGCTGGTCGGGCGAGCGCACCAGTCGCCAGATCGCGGCAGACGCTTCGCTGGTTGCGTTGGCGAGGATGGCGCTGGCCCGTTCGATGAGTTCCGCTCGTGCTCGTTGTACGCGACGGCGGAAGGCGGCCGATTCGAGTCTGCGGTGGGCGGTGCGTTCGGAGATGCCGGCTTGCTTGGCTGCTTGGCAGATCGTTGCTCCACCGGCCAGCGCGAGGGTGAAGGCGGGGTCGCCCTTTTAGCGGGTGGTTTTGTGGACTGTCATTTTTTTCGCTCGGGGTTTTGTGGGGTTTATTGATCTTCAGCAAAGTAGTGCAACGGGTGGCGGAGATTCGGGCGTCGAAACAGTGACAAATTCCGACCGAATTCGTCCGTTTGCGACACAAATTTGTCGGATTGCTGCATAAACTGCCCAATTATGGTTCTAGCGGGGGGCCTGATTTTGCGGGGAATTTGGAGCAAATGAGAGCAAATGAGAGGAAATCTTTTGTAGTAAGGGAAAAGTGGCGGAAATGGGACAAAATGAGAGCGATTGGCAGGGCTGATGAAAACGGGGACTGGCTCCGCAACGGTATCATTCCTCGATCCGAACCACTATTCGTTGCGGTGCCTGTCCCCATTTTCACGCATCGCGAATTGCAAGTTGCAAAATGTAAATTGCAAAATGAAAAATACAAAATCAAGAGTAACTGTTCACGCCGCCTACAGGTCTTTGCGGCGCAGGGCATCTCCGTTTGGTCGTGAGCCGGCGTCCCCTCGCCCTCCGGGAGAGGGCCAGGGTGAGGGCGCGCACGGTTACCCACCGGGCACCGCCCACGGACTGCTTCGTGCTGGAGCCCCGGCCTGGCCGTTGACCACTGCCCGTTGACTCCTCTATATGTTCTTTACGGACATTTCTCGCTGCGGACTTAAGGGGGCGGGCCGTTTTTTTTCTTCAGGTCTTGGGGCTTTGGGCTTGGGTTTTGGGTCGGGGGTGGGAAATGAATGATGAATGATGAATGATGAACTCGGCGAAACGGCAACCACCGGCCACCGGCCGCTGGTCCCTGTTCACCTGCTCTCCTGCTCTATTGTTCCCCTGCTCTCTTGCCGCCACTGGTTCGTGCTCACCTGTTCCCCGGTTCCTGCCGCGGCCGGGGTATTGCCCAGGCGCGGCCAGGAAGCCTTCTCACGCCCCCCGTGACGGGGTAGAATGCACGGCTCGGGCAGCGAATTCACGGAATCGCAAGTCGTTGCCAAGCGAAGCACCAGCAATCGCGCGGCGGGCACAGCAGGGTTGAGCAAGAAGCATGGCCGTCAATCTGGATAAACCGCAACGCTGGCGAGAGGACACACTCGCCTCGGTTGACCATTACAACAAGTGGTTCATGAGGTTCGCCCCGAAAGCCTTTCGAGAAGCGCGCATCGAAGTCACAAAGAAAGTGAAACAGGCGATCATCGACAGCAACGATATGCGCGACCTGTCGGCAGACATGCTGCTTTCGTGGCCGGGGTTTCTGCCCACGCTTCGTATGTCATGCTGCCCACCTTTGGCGGTTGATAGGCTGATCGGTCTGGCCGACGCCAGTAAGAGCCTTGTGAAGGGCATGGAGAAAGGCAGACTAACGGTTCGGATGAAACAGCCTGCCTTGAAGACTCACCTTGAGAACATTGTTAATGTGGTCAAGGTTTTGCTTGACCCCGACATCTTCGTTTGGATTCCGGAAAACAGGAAGCCAACCCACGGCGAGAGGCATAGAGCCTCAACCATTGTTGCCGACAGACTCACCGGCGCAGTTGCCAACCCGATAATCAGGAACGCTCAGGAGAAACGCCAACTTGCCGAGATCGAAGCCTACTTGACCAGGAAGGACTACAAGCGCAAGCCTCACCCGCCTGGTGTTCCGCTGAAGCAAATGGAACCGGGCACCTTCTGCTTTCACTACGCTGTTACAACGGGGACGGACACGCACAAAGTCAACGTATCGGTTGACGCGCTCATACAACCGAAAACTTTGCGAAAAGGCAGACTGCCCGTCATGGTGGAAGCAAAGTCGGCCGGCGATTTTACGAACACCAACAAGCGACGGAAAGAGGAAGCGAAAAAGATGAGCCAGTTGAAGGCCACTTACGGCAACAATACCTGTTACGTCGTCTTCCTGTGCGGATATTTTGATAGCGGTTATCTTGGGTACGAAGCGGCAGACGGCATCGACTGGATATGGGAACACCGGATAAGCGACTTTGACCAGTTGGGGCTTTAAGGTGGGGCTTATAAGGCATGACGGCCATACTGGAAGCCGAAGCTACACGGCTTCGCGAACAACATAGGCTTGACCAACAGAAAACCGCGAAAGAGCGGAATCGATGGGGACAGTTTGCAACACCCCCGGCGCTTTCTCTGGACATTGCCCACTACGCATGGGACAGGGTGAAGCGCCGTAAGCGTGGCTTCACCTTCCTCGACCCGGCTGTCGGCACGGGTTCATTCTATGGCGCGTTCCGCCAGGCGTTCCCCGCCGAGCGGATCGAAGCGGCAACGGGCATCGAGCTGGACAAACGCTTCGCGGAAGCCGCCGGGGCAATCTGGCGTCAATATGGCCTGACGGTCATTCAAGGCGACTTCACGAGGCAAACCCCGCAACCAATCTACAACGTCATTCTGACCAACCCGCCCTACGTCAGACACCATCATTTGCGGGTAGAGGAAAAGGTCCTACTTGGCGACCTGGCACAAGAGGCAACGGGCTTGAAGCTGAGCGGACTTGCCGGCCTGTACTGTTACTTCCTGTTGATTGCCCATAGGTGGCTGGCCGACAACGGCCTGGCGATATGGTTGATTCCCTCGGAGTTTATGGACGTGAACTATGGGGCGGCGGTCAAGCGTTACTTGACGGAACGTGTCAGCCTGCATCGGATTCACCGCTTCCGCCCTTCCGACGTTCAGTTTGACGACGCATTGGTCTCGTCGGCCGTCGTGGTCTTTGAGAAGCGAAATCCGAAGCCGGACCATGAAGCCGTATTTTCCTTCGGTGGAACGCTTGCCAATCCTGCCAGTAGCGAAAGTGTAACGCTCGATGTCTTGCGGGCCGCGCCGAAGTGGACAACGTTGCCCGACCATGGGAACAACGGCCGTGCGCGGCAACCGTAACGCTTGGCGACTTATTCACGGTCAAGCGAGGGCTTGCGACGGGCAGCAACGAGTTCTTTATCGTTCCGCGCGAACGCCTGAAGGCTTTGGGGATTCCGTCAAGCTGTGTGCGGCCGATTCTGCCCAGCCCTCGTTACGTCAAGCAGGAGATTATCACTGGCGACGCTGACGGTTGGCCGGTTGTCGAAAAGCAGTTGGCCCTGGTAGATTGCAGTCTTACGGAAGAACAGATCAGGAGGACCTTCCCCCGCTTTGCCGAATATCTTGCCGAGGGGAAACGAAAGGGCATCCATGAGGGGTACTTGGCCAGCCATCGCGTTCCCTGGTATTCACAAGAGAAGAGGGAACCGGCGACTTTTGTCTGCACCTACATGGGCCGGAACGTGAAGCGCCCCCTTCCGGTTCATCTGGAACAAGTCGCAGGCAACCGTGGCGAACGTCTATCTTGCTCTGTATCCAAAGGCGAGCACTGCCGCAAGGCTCAAGGGAAAAGTGTCAGAAGTCTTTGAAGCCTTGCGGGCAATTCATGCCGACCACTTCCGAAGTCAAGGGCGGGTGTACGGCGGAGGGCTTCACAAGATGGAGCCCGCGGAACTCATGAGGCTTCCCGCTGACAGCATAGCGAAGGTTCTAGGGGTGAAATCCGACCAACAGAGAACGTTGTTTTGAAGAGAGCCAAAAAGGGGAGCCGAAAGAGGACAGCACCGACTATCGGGCCTGTTATCACCGGTGGCCCATTCCGTGAATATCAGTGTCCCCTTTAGAGGCCTTCGACGCGATAGACCAAAGTAATCCAGACATCGTAGTCAAGATGCCGAGGCGCCATCTCGCGCTGATTGACAGGGACCGGAAAACGGACCGGAAAACGGGGTCAGAACGATTTTCTCTCAGGGAAAACCGTTCTGACCGCGCCACCTCTCGACTACCCCTTCCTTCCCTCTCCGAAAGAGAAATGACGGCCTCCCCGATTGCTCCGAAACAGTTGAATCGCAAAAAGGTTGTAAAGGACGCATAGCCCAGTGAGACTCTTGTGCAAGCTCGTTATCTGCCTTCTGCCCTTTGCGCTAATGAACCTGGTTCTTCTCATGGCACCCCGGGGGCCGGTGCGAGCATTGTCGAGTATTGTTGTGTCGTGCTTGGCAATCCTTGTTTGGCGACTGCTTAGTGCGTGGCAAGGTATTGCTGGTCCACGGGTAGGCTCTCCCTTTGGGCTGTTGCTTGGGCTAGGTATAGGGGCCATTCTGACCATCTGCTCAGTAGTCGCGATGGGCGTCGTCGGAGCGTATCCTGTCGAGTTCCGTCCGCCGTCAACGGAAATGCTGCTCCGCTGGCTGGCACAACAAACCCAGCCCGCCTGCATCGAAGAGACCTTTATGCGGGGAGGGACAGTGTATTTCTTGGCAAGCTTTTTTGGGCCCGGCTGGGCCTACCTGGGCGGCAGCGTTCCCTTTGGGCTAATCCATCTTCTGAACCCGGGGCTCACTTATAAGCATGTTGTCTGCATTTCCTCCGCCGGTCTTATGCTCTCCGCCGTATTTCTTGAGCACGGCCTGTTGGCCGCCATCGGCGTCCACCTTATGTGGAATGTCCTCTCCTGGTACTTGATCGTCGCTCTGAACTGGCGAGGTGGCACGTCTGTCCTCGAAGGCGCTTGGACCACGACCTTCATCATGTTGGTCGCCACCCTTGCCATTATCATGGTTTCGCGCAGACGCAAGCGGGCCCAACCGAACTGCGTCAAGAATAGCGACCCCACCTGGGGCGGGAATCTGTGTTAAGGGTGGTGGTATGGGCCGGGTGACCCCGGGCGCTTGCCCGCCCGGGGCTCCCACAGATCCGTACGTGCAGGATTACCGCATACGGTTCCTCAAGGAACGGACGAATCTCTGTTCCCTTCGTTGCCTTCTGTAAGAAAAAGGTGGGCAGTGCAACTGCCACCCCAACGCTTGTTCAATTGAGAAAGAAAGAACGGGACGCTCGTAAACGGGCGTGACATCAACGGATTGGGGCGCGCAATACCCGGCGTGAAACGCCGGGCCGATTACCGCCTACGGCGGCAACGGCCGTAAACGGCCGTCCGTTTGAGCCGAGTCTGCCGATCAGCGGGGCGGCAGTGCGGGTGCATTCCCGTTATTGTATCGGGCACACTGGCTACCGATGCCGCGGCATCACCATCGCCTGATGGCGACGGCCGTCGCGGCGCTACGCCTTCTTGAGCATCTTCTTTAGTTGCGGCCAGGTGCGGGTGTTGGCCACGTCGTCCTTCGTCAGGCCGCCGCGACGAGCCTGGAGGATGCCGCAACGCATCGCATCCAGCCCCTCGGGACGATGGGCATCGGTCGAAATCACGATCGGAACGCCGCCGCTTTTGGCCGCCGCGCAGGCCACGTCGTCCAGATCGAGTCGCGAGGGATGAGCGTTCAACTCCAGAATCTTGCCGTTCTGCCGGGCGGCCTTGATGACCGCCTCCAAGTCGATGGCATAGGGCTTCCGCTGGAGCAGCATCCGCCCGGTCGGATGCGCCAGACGCGTCAACGTTGGGATTCTCCAGGGCCCCGATCACGCGCTTGGTAATCTGCTCGCGCGACTGCTGCTGGCCATAATGCACGCTGGCCACCACCCAATCCGCCTCGGCCAGCAGATCGTCCGGCAGGTCGAGCCCGCCGCGCTCGAGGATATCGACCTCGACGCTCCTGAGCACCGTGATGCCGCGGAGGCGCTGGTTGAGTTGATCGATTTCGGCCCATTGGCGGCGGAGCCGTGCGGCATCCAGCCCGCCGACCATCGTCACGCGCTTGGAGTGGTCGGTGACGGCGAAGTATTTCAGGCCTCGCTGTTTCGCGGCGGCGGCCATTTCCTCGATGCTGGCCGTGCCGTCGGTCCACGTGCTGTGCGTGTGCAGGTCGCCGCGGATGTCGCCCAGCTCGACCAGCGTGGGCAGTTCGCCCGCGTCGGCCCAATCGAACTCCCGCCGGGCCTCGCGCAGCTCGGGGGGAAAGCAGGGTAAATCGAGCGTCGCGTAGACCTCCTCTTCCGTGCGGCCGGCGATTCGCTTCTCGCCGCGAAAGACGCCGTATTCGTTGATTTTCAGGCCCTTCGCCTTGGCCCGGCCGCGGAGCACGATGTTGTGCTCTTTCGAGCCGGTGAAGTATTGCAGGGCGGCGCCAAACGATTCGGCGGGCACCGCCCGAAGGTCAACTTGCACGCCGGCCGCCAGCCGGAGCGACATTTTCGTTTCACCCCGGGCGAGAACCGAGGCCACGCCGCCGTAATGGGCCAGACGGTCCATCGCCGCCTCGACGTCTCGCGTCACGGCGAGGAAATCGAGATCGCCGACGGTTTCCTTGCCGCGGCGATAACTGCCGGCGGCCGCGATTTTCGGCACCGCTTTGCAGTTCTCCATGTAAGCCAGGATTTCCTGCACGTGCTGGTCGGCGTCAACCCACAAGATGCGACGCCCGGCCTCCGAAGCGATGTCGAGCCCTTGCAGAATGGCGGCTTCCATCTTGGCGCCGAAACCCTTGAGGTCGCGAATCTTCTGCGATTGGGCAGCCGCGCGGAGCTCGTCGAGAGTGCCGACGTTGAGCTCATGATAGAGTTGCGCCGCCCGCTTGGGACCCAAGCCCGGCACACGGAGAATGGCCAGCACGCTTTCGGGCACCTCGGCGCACAACTCGTCGAGCATGGGCAGCGTGCCGGTCTTCAAGAGCGTGACCAGCTTGTCGGCCAGGTCCTTGCCTACACCCTCGAGCTGCGTGAGCGAACGTGCGGGATCGGCCGCAATATCGGCGACCGCTTCGGGAAGATCGTGGATTGTCCGGGCCGCGTTACGATAGGCGCGAACGCGGAATGGATTACGCGCCCTGAAACTCCAACAGGTCGCCGATTTGCTCGAAAATTGCCGCAATCTCGTGATTGGTCATGGGACGAAGCGGGGCTGAGGGATTATAGGCCGATGATCGCGCCCCGGGCAAGACGCATCTTGTCACGGGTGCAGTAATGGTTTATGGTGTGTGCCACTACCCGAATATCACTTACGCCACAAGACGTTGCGGCTTTGATATCACAAACTGTGACATCAAAAAAGGGCTGCGGCGGGCGGCGCAAACTGCCTTGGGCGTTCACCGAACACGGCGTCGCCATGGATGTCCGACAGTTCGAGCCGTCACATGTGCAGTTCCACGATGTCCTTATCGTGCAGCACGTAGTCGCCCTTGACTTGTGTGCCGTCATGGACGGTCGAACCCCACACGCGCGCGAACTTCAGGCCCTGGAGAAAATCCTTGTGCACCATACCGGCCATTTCCAGCAGCATACTGCCGCGGCGGAGCGTAAACGGGCGATCGTGATCGGCCTCCTTGGCCGAGGGAAGTTTCGAGTAGACGCGAATCACGTCTAACGCCCGATAAACGGCCGTCCGCAATGCTTCGAGCCCCGTCCCGTGCGCGGCCGAGATGACGTACTCGGGAAAGTCCAGCGGCAGCAGTTCGTGCAGCAGTTCCAGCCGTTGCGGCGCCACGGCCGCGTCGATCTTGTTGGGCACGAGGAAGGTCTGCGTGTACGAGAGGCCCACGTCTTGCTCGTCGAGATACGACTTGGCCCCCAGCCGGGTCTTGGTTTGCGCGAGTCGATCCAAAACAGCTTGGCACAATTCGATGCCGTTGTCGCTGTCCAAGTCGACCATCAGCAAGGCCAAATCGGCCGCCCTGATCAACCCGTGCAGGTGCGAATCCATGTAGTCGGCAGTAATCGGCGGCGTGTCGATCAATTGCACGGAGACGTCCTCCCAAGGCATCATGGCCGGGGCGGGCACGGTGGTCGTGAACGGATACGGCGCCACCTCGGGAGTCGCCCGCGTCAGGCTGGCCACTAGTTGGCTTTTGCCGGCATTGGGCCCGCCCAGCAGGATCGCCATGCCGGCGCCTTGCCGCGGGATGCGCAGGCCGCGGGTCTTCTTGCCGCTGCTCTTCTCGGTGACGAGTTCCTTCTTGACCTTGGCAATCTTCGACTTCAGTTCCGCCTGAAGGTGATCGGTCCCCTTGTGTTTGGGAATCTCCTGCAGCATCACCTGGAGGCACTGCAACTCCTCTTCCAGGGTTGCGGCTCGACGGTAATTCTCTTCGGCCTTGAGATACTGTTGGGTGAGATTGGCAGGCATGGAAAGGGCAAGCAGTTCGGCAGCTTCCACGGAATTTCGCTTAGTTTACAGGAGTCGCCGCGATTCGGCTAGCCCGCGGCGCAAAGAATGCCGGACGGCAAAAAGCGGGAAAGCTTGAACGACGCCCCGCGGCCGACTTACTGCGCCACGTTCAGGCGTTTCGTTTCGGCGGGCGTCTTTTGGAAATGATACGCCGGGTTCTGCGTGCTGAAATCGTCGTCGGTGAATCCGTTGTTCAGCTTCAGATCGAGGTAGGAATACTCTTCGATCAGTTCCGGCTGCCCGCCCGGCTGGCGCGGCCAGTCATACGACTCGTAGCGAATGGGCACGACCAACTCGTCGTCAACGAAGATGCGGGCCAGATGGAAGGTGAAGATATCGCGCGGCACGGCGTGGACGACCTGAATGACGGTGCAAGTGCGCCCATTGAGCTTCGCTTTCGTGAAGTACTTCACTTCGCAATCGGCGTCGTTCAGGTCGTGTTTGCCGACTTCAACGAGGCGACGGACCAGGTTTACCAGCCCGATTTCGGTCAGCGGATAATGCCGGCCGTTCATGGCGACAATGCCATCCGGCGGCAGCGACACCGTAATGGGCAAGCGCCACCGATGGGCCCACAGTTCGCCGTGGTTCTGGCCTTCGACGTACACCACCTCCTGCCCCTTCTCGGCCGCCGGGCTGAGAAAATGCGCGTAGACGCTGAAGGGATGGTGACGAATCTTGACCTGGAGGTACTCGTAGCCGGTCAATTTGCCGCGGAAGCGTTCGCGTCTGACCACCGTGGCCGAGTAATCGTCGAGCTTTTCGATGGCCGGCAACCCCCGTTCCGCCCAGCGAAGGACGGGCATCAAGGGGTGCTCCTTCGACGAGGCCGGGGCGGCGTCATCGCCCGTCAACGGCCGGCGCGGAAGCGGAGCCGGAACCTCGGCTTTCAGCGGCGCGGAAGCGGGCAGACCACCGCTGAGCACCGGCGGAGGCGCAGTCCCAACGGCGCTTGCCGCCGGTGCCTGCGCCGGAACGGCGGAAACCGCCAGCGCGACCGCAGAGGCGGACGTTGCAAGCAAAGCGGTCAATCGCCACCGACTTGAAACCATCATGACTCAGTAATTGTGGCTTCTGATTTCCAGGCTGAACGGAGCGGCGGCCATGAATTGACGTGGTTTCTTGACGCCACCTGCGAACCGACACCCTTTGCCGCTAAAGTCCGTGCAGCTTTGCGGCATTCGCACTCCCGCCTCGTTCGATGGAAGGAGTGGCTGCCGCTTTATTGGTCCCGTTGTTGATTGTGGAGCAATTCCAGCGTCTTTCGCGGGAAAACGGGCTCGTTTCACGAGCCCTCGTTCCGGTAGTCGTGCAGGGCTCAATAGAAATAGGATTCCACGCGGGCCGTGAAGCCAATCAGGATTCGGCCGAGCGGTCTGTCGGGTTTCGCCCCAGCGTCGCTGCGGCTTCGTCGGATGGGTAAAGTGTGCCGGTTATGCCGGCGGTAGGGTTTCTGCCGGAACTGCCGCACTTGCCGATTTTTGCGTCTCGCGAGCGACCGCCGTGCCGAGGAGAACAATAGACTTGGCTGCTGTTCCGAACGGGAGGAAGCACGATGCTAGGCACGCACGACACTGGGCTGGTCAGCGCACTTCAACAGAGCCGTTTCGCCGCCGTCGCCTGGCGACTTGGCATGGTCGCCGTCGTGCTGGCCGCGGCTCGGATGGCGGCGGCCTGCGATGTGTGCCAGCGTGGCAAGTGCGATCCGTGCCGTGCCGGATTGATGCTCTGTTGTCCGGACGATTATTGCCGCAAGCCGATGCCTTGCATCCCATGCCCTCCGCCATGCTGCTGCCCGGACGACTACTGCTGCAAGCCGATGCCTTGCATCCCATGCCCTCCGCCGTGCTGCTGTCCGAACGACTACTGCCGCAAACCGATGCCCTGCCTCTGCTGGCCGCCGCTACCGGTCAAGTACAGTTGCGGGTCGTGCTGCAACGGCGGCGATTCGCAATAGTCGCACTCGCCAGCGGCAAGCTGGCCGTTGGGGTGGATCTGCCCGACTACTTCAGCTTGGGCGGTTGTCCGGCCGAGCGTGCGGCCTTTTTTCGGGCCCACAGCAATTTTGCGCCCAGATGAGGACCAGGAAAACCAGGGAGCCCACCACTCCGGCGATCACTTCCTGAAGGTTGACGGTGATCGAGCCGAGCAGTCCGAGCTTGATGCCGAGGACCTTGAAGAGGAACCCGCCCAGAAGGGCGCCGACCAGGCCGATGCCGAAGTTCAAAACATAGCCGAAGCCTTCTTTGCGGCGTTTGACCACCATGCCGGCCAGCGAGCCGGCCAACGCGCCGACGATCAACCAGGTAATCACTTCATCGGGGGTAACTTTCATTTCGTGCCTCGTTGTGCAAATGAGGAATGGTCTGTGCAACTAGGGCGATGATGCGGCAATCACGCCGACGTAGAGTTGGCCGTCGGTATGCCAGGGATCGCCGCCGCCGTTTCGGCCGTCGAGAATCTTGTGAAACCCCGGCTCCGCGTACGTTTCCGAGAGGTCTTCGGTCGCCTTCAAGTCGTCGAACAAGTGGTCGCGCTCGGCATCGACGTCGGGGGCGATATGGTGCGTGATCTGGCCGGTCGTGTCGCTGAAGCCGACGCGCTTGTCGTACGTTGCGGACCCGATCCAAACGGGCCGGCCGTCCTCGGTCTTGTCGGTCCGCCAGAAACGCACGTGATGACGTTTTCGCGGGTTGGAACCGACGGGCTGTTCAAAGGCCAAATCCTCTTTGCGTCCGAAGAGGTAAAGGCTGCTCACCGGGGCCTGCTCGTCAGGCCGCTTCAGCACGGTTGCCGCGGCGATTTGCAGGCAACTGCGGAACGTCAGCGGATCGGCCGGATACCAACCGGCCGCCAGCATGATCCGCTTCAACTCCGATTCCGTGCCGGTCAGGGCGACGTTCAGCGGATCGCCCGGAATGCCGTTGGCCGTGTGCGTGATCTCGGGGATATCCTCCAGCGACGGATGGCGATGCGTGTACCATCGCCAGTCGATGGGCATGACAAAATAGGCCACCGCCAGGTAGACCAGCAGCGAGGCGACCAGGACGTGGGCCAATCGCCTCTCCAGCGACGGACGCTTCGATTCCGGCGGCGATGATTCAGTGGCAGTTGGTCCACAACCCATTCGGATCAACCCGCTCTGGTTGACTCGCGCCGCCGGTCGTCGAGGCTCACTCGGGCGTCAGCGAACGACGCTGTTGGGATCCACCGGCCCGGCGGCAAGGTGGACGGGCTGCTCCTCGGGCGGCCGGGTAAAGTCGGCTACCGTGTACTCCCCCGCTCCCACGATGGCTTTGCGATACTTCGTGATGGTCTGGCCGCCCTGCGGGAAGACGGCCGTCACCCAATACTGGAACTCGCTGTTCGACGCCAGCACGGGCGTGGTAAACTTGCGGTTCCTGCCGTCGCCGCGCATTTCCTGTCCGTTCAAGTATACCACGGCGTCGGCGGTCGGCAGGAACACGTAGATCACGCCCTGGGTCGAAGAGGCGTTGGGGGCCAGGTTCTGGAACCCCGACGGCGCAAACGGCCCCGGCAAGTAGCCGGGCGGATACGGCTGTTCCACCGTCGGCGACGGGAAACTCGGCTCCAGCGGGTAGTACCTGTTGTACGTCCCCGTGGTGACCGGCGTGGCGTAGTAGTTCGGATACACCAGACCCTGCGGCGGCATGAAGTTGTACTGGTGGAAATGATAATGGACCAGCGGCACCGAAAGCGCCTTCCGCGGGAGCGGGCGCCGCCATCACGCCCCCCTCGGCTTGCGCGCGGGCCGCGGCGGCCATCAGGTTTGCCGCCAACGCCACGCCCGCAAATCCCAGCAAGAATGATTTGCAACGGTCAAACATCGCGCACCCCTTTCGTTCCGTAGGTTAGCATGGTCATCGGACATGAGCCTCTCACGCGGCCGTCGCTCGAACGCAAGTATCGTCCGCGCAGTGAATGCTTCGTTTCCAACGGCCGGAAGGCAAGCCGGAGAATGCCGAGGCAACAGTCAGGAAGATCGACGCCCCTGACGGCGCGTTGAAAAAGTAAGCGAGATTGTTGGGGTGGTCGTTGCGCTGCCACCCCCAACATCCCATTTTTTCAACGGGCTGCCAAGGTTTGGCCCTTTTTTGACACATTCAAAATCGACGTGCCGGGGCCGTACTGCCGAATCGCTGGGCGGCCGACCATGCACAAGGCGCCCGTCGCTGCTTGTGGGCGAAATCATGAACCTCGTCCGAAAGCCGGATGCGGGAAATCCGCCCGTCCGGTTTGACGGGCGGGAGGTGGAAACGGAGCACGGCATTCGGCTAGCGAGACACGCACGGGGCAACCCCGACACGGAATTATGCCGAAGCCTACCCCGCCGCGCCAGCTCTCGTCTTTACTTGTTTCTTGAGTTCAACCGCCCCTATGGGACGGGGATGAAACTTCATCTCTGGAGCCTCCTCGTCCTCTGCGGTCGGTTTGCAGCTTCTTCCACGAAGTGCACGAAGCTCACGAAGCGATTTCTTTGTGTCCTTGCACAACACCAGCCCGACGCATCAGCCGTCACGTCTTGGCCCGAAAAGCTGCCCCGAGAAGGGTTGCTCCGTGCGGCAGATCGATGACCGGTTCGGCGGCGATGATCGCAAGGCCTGGCATCAGCCCCAGGTGCAAATGCTGGCAATCAGGAACACCCGCATGGCCACCTTCTATTGGCCCATGTTTGCCGGTCTCCATTGGCCCGCAAGCAGGAGCGACGGGATTGCGCCCCGTCACTTCTTCTCCAGTTCCACCTTCTTCATGCTCTTTCCGTTTTCAACGAACTGGACCTCCCCGTACTTGCCCTTGGGAATGGAAACAATCAGGATTGAGGCGAAAGTGACGGAATCGCTTTTCTTCTTCGTGGTCGTGTAGCGGAGTTCTACGATGCCTTTCGCCTCGGTCGCCTCTTCGACCTTGAATTCCCAGACAGTCTTTTCCCGCTTGACGGCTGCCAGGATGATGTTCGACGTGAAGGCATCCTTGGGGAGCCGGTGCGGCTTCTCCTCCGTCGTCGTCGCCTCCTTGAAGACCTTGTCAAAATGTTCCTGGTCGGTGATGACCACAAACGCTTCGGCGGCATTCGGCTCGAACTGATTCGATACGGAATAGCCGGAATAGATCTCGAAGTGGAGCTTGGTCTCATCGGCAGCTATGGCTGATTGTCCAAGCCAACCGATCAACAACAGCAACAGAGCAGTCTTAATGCGTTTCACGGCTTTCACCCCTCGCTCTCATCGTAGTCGTAGTTATGGGTCTGCGCCCAGGCTTCCTGTACCGGGATCGGAGTCACTTCTCGCTGTTGGCCTGTTCCGGCTGCTTGAGGCGCACGAGCATCCACTGCTGTGTCTTGTCCTTGCCGATGTGGATCAACGCCTGCGCCTCGTTCTGGGTCAGGTTGTAGAGCCCCGTTTCTCCGACAGTGGTCTTGTTGTTTCCCACCGTCCAAGCGACCCGCTGCGTTTTTTTGTCCACACCTCCTTGAATCGGAAGAGTCGTTCCACCAATGAGATCCGAATAGTTGCCCCCAAGAGTCCCTGCCTTGTTGACGGCCAACTGAATGACGTAATGCGGTTCGGCTTGATCGTTCTGCACCAGTGCGAAGACCCCCAGAGGCATCCAGTCGAAAGCCGTGGGGTCTGGTGGAGGAGCCGCTCTGGGCCAAGGTTGACGCCTGCTGATAGTACTGGTCAGCCGTGGCCACCGGCTGGTTGCCGGAGTAGACCTGGTCACCCTGGTACGTGATGTTCGTGCCGTAGTTGTAAGCGACCGGCTGCGTGTCGGCGCCCCAGCCCATCGAAACGCCGACCGCGGGCCAGGTGGCCGGCGCCCATGCATGTCCAGCGGTCCAGCCCGCTGGCGACCAAGCACCAGGGTTGGCCGCATACCAGCCATGACCGTAGAGGTCAGGGGCGCGATAATTGGTCCTGACGGCGGCACCCCGCGCGACTGCCACGCTATCGGGGACGGGCGTCGTGCGATGCGCGGCAGCAGCATAACCGGCCGCTGCTCCGCCGGCGCCGGAGAGCTGGGGCTGTTTCTGCTCGGCTGCGGCATACCCAGCGGCTGCACCCTGTGCGCCAGAGTATTGGGGAGCCGTGCGATTTGCCGCGGCAGCTCCAGCCGCTGCGCCCTGTGCACCAGAGTACTGGGGAGCGTCGCGGTTTGCCGCGGCAGCTCCAGCGGCTGCACCCTGTGCGCCAGAGTATTGGGGAGCCGTGCGATTTGCCGCGGCAGCTCCAGCCGCTGCGCCCTGTGCACCAGAGTACTGGGGAGCGTCGCGGTTTGCCGCGGCAGCTCCAGCGGCTGCACCCTGTGCGCCAGAGTATTGGGGAGCCGTGCGATTTGCCGCGGCAGCTCCAGCCGCTGCGCCCTGTGCACCAGAGTACTGGGGAGCGTCGCGGTTTGCCGCGGTAGCTCCAGCGGCTGCGCCTTGTGCACCAGAGTATTCGGGGGTCTTGCGGTTTGCCGCGGTGGCTCCAGCGGCTGCGCCACCAGCGCCGGCCCCGGCGGGCTTCTTGTCCTCGGTCGCACCATACCCGGCGGGCTTCTTGTCCTCGGTCGCACCATACCCGGCTGGCTTCTTGTCCTCGGTCGCACCATACCCGGCTGGCTTCCTAGGGGAAGTTTGGCCACAGCCGGCATCCGTTGGTAACGGGACGTTTGCCCCGTGAGAGGTCATCTGCGACTGGTCACCCCTTGGTTCGCGCTGCTGGGACGTGCCGGAAGCGGGTTCGCCAGGGCGCATTTCCACCGGTACCGCGCCCGCTGGCAGCTTGCGTGTTCAGCAACGCCAATGACGCTCCCACCACAAGAACGAAAATGAGTTTGTTCATGAGAGTCTTCCTTAAGAGAATCGTTGCCATAAATCGTTCGTAAGTCGGGCATGTCGGCCCACCTGCCTGGTTGCGGCATCGCCCAGCGCCGAGGGTCACTTCTCCGATTTGACTCGGATGATCTTGAAGGGTCCCGCATCCGGGAGACTCACGCCGTCCAGTTTGCGGTTCGTGGATTGCCAGGTGAAGCTGTCGGCGTCCAGTGGCGTCACAATATTCACCGACGAGCTTTCGCTACCGTCGCGGAACGTGCCGGTGGCTTCGATGACCCACTTCGTGCCATCCTTGATCCAGACGTCGTTGCCGAAGCCGCCCTGCGGATCGAAGTGCCACGACACGATCCGTCCGAGTTTGGGATTCCAACCGATGATCTGGCCTCCGGTCAACGAGTCCTCATCTTCCTTTGTCATCATGAAGGTGTTCTCGATGAAGTTCTTCTGCGCCATCCACTCGAACTTGATCCGCAAAGGCCGGTCTTTAGCATCCGGCATCCATTCGCCGATCAGCCACTCCAACTCCTTCAGATATTCGCCGCCGGCGACCTCCACGTATGGCGAGTCGCGCCCGACAACCATGATCCATTTGCCGTCGCGTTTAGCGTGGACCACCGTATAACGCGATGCCGTGTCAGTATTCCTTGAAAGCAATTTAACCTTCGAAATGCCTTTCTCAATGGCGATGTCGGGGCCGAGGAAACGTATCGACTCGATGGCGACCGTCATGGTCGCGCCGCGATACTCCTTGAACAAGTCAGAGTATTCCTTTTCGATCGCAGCGCGACCCTGGAACGCCTGGCCCGACTCATCGGTGTACTGCGCATCGGTCGCCCAGAGAGCGCCGACGGCCTTGACGTCTGCCGCATTAAACGCGTTGACGAACTCGTCTGCCGTAGCGCGGATCGCCTTCTCATCAGCCTCAGTGTCTGTTTTGGGCGCGGCTGTGGCTGTCTTGGGTTTTGCCGCCGCTTTCTCCGACACGGCATCCGCCGCTTTGGCGGCACCAGCCCCCAGTATCGCGCCTACCACGACAATGAATTGGAATTGTTTCGGCCACGTTCTCATAAGTGTCTCCTGTTTGTTGGCCTGCTGGATTTCCGCCTCCCGCAGTGATGCTATGAACCTCTTCCATCGCCAAAAGCAAAAAAGCCGACGTGACGGAACACCCGGAGGTATTCGATCACGTCGGCTTACTCGCTAACGAGCCCCCCAGCACGGCCAGGTTGCTCTTCATCTAGTCATCCGACGACTTCATTGGCAAAGCCGCAATCAAATGCGATGCGAATCTACCAGAGCCATAATTCTAATCTACCGAGCCGGACACGCCATAGGATTTTCCCCTACGCCTGGGACACAGGATCTCCCGGCAATTTAGGTTGCAGGCGGGGTGTCAAGAACCATTGTGTGAAGCAGAGGAAAGCTATTGCCCCTTGATCGGCGGGCCCTGGCTGCACTGCCGTTACAGCGCTAACGAGACGAGACGGCGAGCGGCCCTTGCGAGCCGCCCGCCGTGAAGGTCGTTCCGGTTTAATCGCCGGTGGTGTGCCTCTGCGCCTCTTCCATCTTTTTCGCAAGCTCCGCTTTCAGGGCATCGAGGTTGAAACTCGCGCCACGCTGCATGGGCGGATAGTCAAGGGCCGTTTGGGCCAGCTTGCCCACCTGCTGTTGGACGAACACAAAGCGCCAGAATTCGTATAGGAACCAGTTCATATAATTCTGCGACCCGCTCTTAACCCCGTCTTGCGGCCAGCCGGCGCGCTCAAGCGGATCAAGACGAAGGTTGGTCAGCATGGGCACGTCCGGGTGGTTCTTGTCACCCAGCCAGCCGCCGGGCTGGTCAAGGAAACGATACTTGAAGTCGTCAATGCGCACCGCGCCGAGATTGCTTTCAGCGAAGTAGAAGATTTCGTGACGCGCGGACGGCCCCTTGCCGGTGATCGCGTCCATCTGGTTGTAGCCGTCCAGATGGTTCTTGTAAGTCCGGTCGCCGAGCTTCACGCCCTTCAGCAATTGCTCGGTGATGTTCGGGTTGCCGGCAGCGGCGAGGAAGGTGGGGAACCAATCCAGGCCGGAGAAGATGCCGTTCTGCACCGAGTCCGCCGGTACATGGCCGGGCCAGCGCAGGATGCACGGCACGCGGAAACCGCCTTCCATGACCGTCCCTTTGCACTGCGCAAACGGCGTCAGTCCACCATCGGGCCAGGTGAAGGTTTCGGTGCCGTTGTCCGAGGTGAACACGACGATGGTGTTGTCATCAAGGCCCTTGTCCTTGAGATACTGCATCACCGAGCCGACGATGTCGTCAAGCTGCGCCATGCCGGCTTCCTGAATGGTCCAGCCATTCTCGGAGTTGCGCATCGCCTCATACTTCGGGGAAAGGTGCGTGGTGACGTGCATGCGCGTCGGGTTGAGCCAGACGAAGAACGGCTTGTTGGCGGCCTTCGCCTTGTCCATGAACTTGAGCGAAAGGTCGAGAATCTCGTCGTCCACGGTCTCCATCCGCTTGGGATAGAGCGTGCCGGCGTCTTCGATCTTCTGCTTGCCGATTTTGCCCCAGCGCGGCATCTCGGTGGGGTCATCCATGTCGGTCGCCCAGGAATGAACCATGTTGCGCGGGCCGACGACGTTCAACAACTTCTGCGGGTAGGCGGGGTGCGAGGGGTCCTCCATCGCGTCGAGGTGATAGAGATAACCGAAGAACTCGTCGAAGCCGTGGACGGTGGGCAGGAACTCATTGAGATCGCCGAGGTGGTTCTTGCCGAACTGGCCCGTGGCATAACCCAGAGGCTTGAGCGCGGTGGCAATCGTGCATGCTTCCGCCGGTATGCCGATCTTGGCACCCGGCCTGGCCGACCGTCGTCATGCCCGTGCGGACGGGCAATTCGCCGGTGATGAAGTTCGCCCGGCCCGCCGTGCAGCTCGCCTCGGCGTAATAGTCGGTAAACAACATGCCCTCCTTGGCCAACTTGTCGAGATGGGGCGTCTTGCCGGCCATCATGCCGCGGCTGTAGGCGCCGATGTTCCAGATGCCGACGTCGTCGCCCATGATGACGACGATGTTCGGTTTCTTGGCGTCCGCCGCCCGGGCGTCGCCGCCGACAATCAATGCGCCAGTCGCCGCCACCGCAAGGCAGGCAGCCAAGAGGCTTTTGAAGCGTCCCATTCCTACGTCCCTTTCGTGAAAGAGTGGTGCTAGTGAACAACGCGGTCGGCGGACGTCACGGATACCCGCAACGCGGCAACCTTCAGCATGGTATGCGGCCGGCCCGCACCGCGTATCGGCCGATCTCTCATCCAGGCGTCAGGGGATTGCTGAGGCCTGCCTCTATTCGCTCGCCCGGTTGTTCCGCTGGCCCTCTTGTTCGAGCAGTTTGATGTCGGCGGGCGACAACTGCGGCCGGTCAATCTTGATCGTCAGCTTGTTGAGCTTGCCGGTGAGCGTGAACGGGACACTGGTAGTCCTCGTCGCACACGGGCGTGCCGGTGTCGGAGCCGATGTCGAAGCTCTCGTCCCATTGCAGGATGATCGGCAGGGTGCGTTCCATCTTCTGCGTGGCGACTTCCTTGCCGTCCACCTTGAGCGTGCCGGTGCCGCTGCGGCCGATGCCGCTCAGGTTGTTGAAGGCCAGCGTGCCGGCGCCGAGGCCGTCATACTTGAAATCGAACTCCACGCGTGTGCTTGCCGGGCGCGAGCGCGTCCGGGCCTTCCCAGCGGACGCGCTTCGCGTCCACCAGGTTCCAGAGGAACACCGGTTTGCCCTTGAGCAGGTAGAACCCGTAGCCGGCAAAGCGGCCGCCGGAGGTCAGGATCATGCCCTCGGCGCCGCCTTCCGGCACCTCGATGTCCGCCGTGATGGTGTAGGAGCAGTTCAAGCAGCAGCGGCGAGTCGCCTTGCGGAAGGCCGGTCATGGGCCTGGTGTAGACGAACTCGCTGCGGCCGGCGGTGATGTTGGGCCGCGGCTGGACGAGCCGCGTCGCCACGGAGGCATCCAACGGCAGCACTTGGTACTTCTTCGCTTCCTCGAGGAACAACTCCTTCATCTCCTTCAGCTTGTCGGGATACTTGGCCGCCACGTCCTCGTCCTGCGTCCAGTCCTTGGTCAGGTCGTAGAGTTCCCAGGTGCAGTTGTTGAACGGGTCCGGGTTGACCGCGCCGAAGACCTCCCACGGCGGACGGATGACTTTGGTGCTGGCGATCCAGCCTTCGTGGTAGATGGCGTGGTCGCCCATCATCTCGAAGTACTGCGTCTTGTGCCTGGAGGGCGCGTTGGCATTGGCCTCGTCGAAGGTGTAGGCGAAGCTCACGCCTTCGATCGGGCTCTGCTTGATGCCGTCCACTTCCTCCGGCTGGCGGAATGCCGGCAGACTTCGAGAATCGTCGGCACAACGTCGATGACGTGATGGAACTGGTTGCGGATGCCGCCCAGGTCCTTGATGTGGCCGGGCCAGGAAACGCACATGCCCTGGCGCGTGCCGCCGAAGTGCGAGGCGATCTGCTTGGTCCAACTGAACGGCGTGTCGAAGGCCCACGTCCAGGGCACGGCCATGTGGTTGTAGGTCCGGTCGGAGCCCCAGGCGTCGTAGAAGTACTTCAACTGGTCCTCGACCGGAAACTGGACGCCGTTGAACTGCGCGACCTCGTTCGGCGTGCCGATCAGCGTGCCTTCGGCGCTGGAGCCGTTGTCGCCGCTGATGTAGATGATCAGCGTGTTGTCGAGCTTGCCCATGTCCTCGACGGCCTGGATCACGCGGCCGATTTCGTGGTCGGTGTAGGCCAGATAGGCGGCATAGACGTCCACCTGGCGGATGAACAGCTTCTTCTCGTCGGCGGTGCAGTTGGTCCCATTGCTTGAGCAGCTTGTCCGGCCAGGGCGTCATCTTCGCGTCCTGCGGAATCACGCCCAGCTTCTTCTGGTTGGCGAAGATCGTGTCGCGGAGCTTGTTCCAGCCCTCGTCGAACAGGTGCATGTCGCTGATCTTCTCGATCCACTCCGGCGTGGCGTGGTGCGGAGCGTGCGTGCCGCCGGGCACGTAGTAGCAGAAGAACGGCTTGCTCGGATCGATCTGGTTGATGCGGTTCAGCCAATCGATGGCGTCGTCGGCCTGGGCGGTGGTGAGGTTCCAGCCGGGCTTGCCGACGTAGGGATAGATCGGCGTGGTGTTGCGGAACAGGTTCGGCTGCCACTGGCTGGTGTCGCCGCCGACGAAGCCGTAGAAATACTCGAAGCCCATGCCGATGGGCCACTGGTCGAACGGCCCAACCTGGCTGGCCGTGAAGGTCGGCGTGTTGTGGTCCTTGCCGAACCACGAGGTGGCGAAGCCGTTGTCCTGGAGGATGCGGCCGATGGTGGCCTTGTCCTTGGGGATGATGCTGTTGTAGCCCGGGAAACCCGGTGGACTGTTCCGAAATCACGCCGAAGCCCGCCGAGTGATGGTTGCGGCCGGTGATCAGCGCCGCGCGCGTCGGCGAGCAGAGCGCGGTGGAGTGGAACTGCGTGTAGCGCAGCCCGGCCTTGGCGATGCGATCCAGCGCCGGCGTGGGGATGACGCCGCCGAAGGTGCTCGGCGCGCCGAAGCCGACGTCGTCGGTCATGATCAGCAGCACGTTGGGCGCACCCTTGGGCGGCACCACGCGCGGCGGCCACCAGGCCTTCGACTGCAGCGGCGTTCTCCTTGATCACGCCGCCGAACTTCGGGTCGGGCGGCGGGAGTTGTTTCCCGCCGATGGTGGTCGTGGCGTCGGGCGAACCCGGCACGCCGGTGGTCTGCTGGGCCGTGGCCGATTCGACCGCCAGCAGAAACGGCAACGCGGCGAGCATGCCGCAGAACGTGCCGATAATTCGATAGCGACTCCCTGGCCCTTTTTTCATGACATGCTCCTCGGAAAAGTGTGTGTGGCGAAAACCGCGCCTATCCCGGGTTCAGTAGATTTTACGCACCTCGGCAAGGGTTAGGTGGTTTCCGGATCGTGGGTCGGTTTGAAGCCGCCAAATCAGTATTCGTAATGGGCGGGTCGAGGCGCAGCGAGCCCCGCCAAAATTGATGGGGAGAACAGAAAGCCGTCCCGTGGTGGACTCACTTCGCTCGACCCACACTACGTCTCGAAAAGTTCCGGTTCTGCAGCTTTTTATAACGGTATCATGCGCATTTCCGCGTTTTCGATAGTTCTCTCGGGCGAGATTCGGAAACTGTTTGACGCCCCCTCCGGTTCGTTAGTATGATAGAACCTATATCGACTAGCCAGTTTTTCTATTCCTTTTTGTGTCGGTCGGCTGTCATGAGGGCCGGCGGGAGGGTTTTGCTGTGCGCCGATGTTCTCCTTTTTCGAAGTGGACCACGCTTTCCCACGGCCGGCCGACGAATGCAACCAACTCACCAGCGAGGTCGGCCGATCGCCGCCGGCTTTCGTGCGAGCCGCTGGAAGATCGCCGGCTGTTGTCGGTGTTTGTCGTCGAGGGCACCGGCGACGCTCACTTGCAGCCGGGCGCGATGTTCTCGAACCCAATTGCCGGCCAGCCGGATACTTACGCATTGCCTTCGTTGCGGGCGGCCGTCGAGGCGGCCGACCAGAACCCGGGCGCCGACACGATCACGTTCGACCCGAGCCTGGCCGGCCAGACCATCACTCTCAGCAACGGCCAATTGGAACTCAGCGACACCACCGGCAAGACCACGATCACCGGCCTGGGCGCGAACCAGTTGACCATCGACGGCAACAGCGCCTCGCGCGTCTTTCAAGTTGACACCGGCGTGACGGCCGACATCGCCGGCCTGACGATCAGCCAAGGACAAACTCCGCAAAACGGCGGCGGCATTCTCAATTGGGGCACGCTTTCCGTGACCGACTGCACCCTCTCCCAGAATACGGCCCAGTTAGGCGGCGGCATCTACAACGATTGGTTTGCAACGGTCACCATCACCGATAGCACGATCTCCGGAAACTCGGCCCAGGTCAACGGCGGCGGCATCTTCAACCAAGAGAACGCCATGCTGACACTGGCTGACTGCACTGTCTCAGGCAACTCGGCCCAGTCTGACGGCGGCGGCATCTACAATGCTTCTGGTACGGCAACCCTCGGCAATACGATCGTCGCCGCCAACACGTGCACTGGCTCTCCCGATGCCGATATCTCTGGCGCGGCTACCGCCAACTACTGCCTGATCGGAAACGCCACGGGCGCGACGTTCAGCAGCAGTTCCGCCAACAACATCACGGGCGTGGATCCCTTGTTGGGCCCACTGGGCAATTACGGCGGGCCAACCGAGACCATTCCGCTGCTGCCCGGCAGCCCGGCCATCGGCGCGGCCGACCCAGCTTCCTCGACCGCTCAGGACCAGCGAGGCATAACCCGCGACGCCAAGCCGGACATCGGCGCCTTCGAAAGCCAAGGCTTCACGATCTCCATAAGCGGCGGCAATAACCAACAGACACCCATCGGCACGCAGTTCGCCAACCCGCTGGCGGTCGAGGTAACCAGCAATTTCGGCGAGCCGGTCACGGGCGGGCAAGTCACGTTTACGCCGCCCGCGACGGGCGCCAGCGCCACGTTCTCCGGCGGCTCGAATACCGCTACGATCGACTCCGGTGGAAGCGCGCAAGTCGTTGCCACCGCCAACGACACGCTCGGCCCCTACACGGTGGGCGCCGCGGCGGTAGGCGCCACCGGCCCGGCAAGCTTCAACTTGGGCAATGTCGAAACGCCGAGCCTCGTGGTCAACACAGCCAATGACATCGTCAATCCCTACGATGAGGTCACCAGTCTCCGCGAGGCGATCGCTTATGCCAACACGCACCCCGGCGACGATACGATCACGTTTGCCCCCAGCCTGGCTGGCCAGACCATCAAGCTCGCCAACGGCGAACTAGAACTCACCGACACCACCGGCAAGACCACGATCACCGGCCTGGGCGCGAACCAGTTGATCATCGACGGCAACAGCGCCTCGGGAGTGTTTCAAGTTGACGCCGGCGTGACGGCCGACATCTCCGGCCTGACGATCAGCCACGGATCTAGTTCGGGCGATGGCGGTGCCATCGACAACCTCGGCACGCTTTCCGTGACCGACTGCACCCTCTCCCAGAATTCGGCCACTGACGGCGGCGGCATCTACAACGACACGGATGGTACGGCGACGGTTGCCGACAGCACGTTCTCCGGAAACTCGGCCGCACAGGGCGGTGGCATCTACAACATGGGCACGCTGGCGCTGGCTGACTGTACTCTCTCGGGCAACTCGGCCCAATCTGACGGCGGCGGCATCTGCAATGCCTCGGGCACGGCAACCCTCGGCAATACGATCGTCGCCGGCAACACGTGCAGTGGCTCTCCCGATATCTCTGGCGCGGCTACCGCCAACTACTGCCTGATTGGAGACCCGACGGGCACGCAGTTCGGCGGCAGTTCCGCCAACAACATCACGCGCGTGGATCCGCTGCTGGGCCCGCTGGGCAATTACGGCGGCCCAAGCGAGACCCTTCCGCTGCTGCCCGGCAGCCCGGCCATCGACGCCGGCAACAACAGTCTCGCGCTGGATGCCTCCGGCAATCCGTTGACCACCGACCAGCGGGGCGTCAACCGCGTCGTCAATGGCACCGTCGACATCGGCGCCTTCGAGAGCCAAGGCTTCACAATCTCGATCGTCGGAGGCAATAACCAGGAGGCGGCCGTCGGCACGCAGTTCGCCAACCCGCTGGCGGTCGAGGTTGCCAGCAATTTCGGCGAGCCGGTCGCCGGCGGGCAAGTCACGTTTACTCCGCCCGCCACCGGCGCCAGCGCCACCTTCTCCGGCGGCTCGAACATCGCGACGATCGACTCCAGCGGCCAGGCCGGCGTCCAGCCGCAGGCGAATTCGATCGTTGGCGGCTATACGGTCACCGCCTCCGCCAGAGGCGCCGCTCCATCGGCCGCCTTCGCCTTGACCAACAGCGACAAAATCGTCCAGTCGATCACCTTCAGCCACCTCAGCGATCTGACCTATGGCGTTTTGCCTATCACGCTTGCGGCGACGGCCACTTCGGGGCTTCCCGTGACGTTCACGGTTATCTCCGGCCCGGCAACCCTCTCGGGAGACTCGCTGAGCGTCACAGGCGCAGGCGCCGTGGTCGTCGAGGCCGACCAGGCCGGCAACCAAACCCACCTGTCCGCCACTCCGGTCCAACAGAAATTCAACGTCGCCCAGGCAACCCAAACGATCCAGTGGAGCAATCCGGCCGACATCGTTTACGGCACGGCGCTGGGTGCCGGCCAATTGAACGCAACGGTGTCGGTGGTCGGTCCGGCCGCGGCCGGTGCGATTACCTACACGCCAGCCGCCGGGACGGTGCTCGACGCAGGACAGGCGCAGACCCTGACCGTCAGCGTGGCCGGGACAACCGACTACAAACCGGCCACCGCCAGCGTGCTGATCAACGTCGCCCCGGCTCCGTTGACAATCACGGCCGACAGCCAGTATATGCCCATCGGTGGTCCGATGCCCGCTCTTACGTTTACGTGCAGCGGGCTTGTCAACGGCGACACGTCGGCCAGCCTTACCACGCAGCCGACCGTTTCGACCACCGCCACGGCGACAAGCCCCGTCGCGCGTACCCCATCACGGTCACGGGAGCCGCGGACCCGAACTATGTGATCACCCCGGTCGATGGAACCCTCTCGGTCGGGCCCACCATTTCCAACGTCGTGATGGTGGATACCAGGACGAATGGCGGCACGCTGCTATCGATCGACCCGATCGAGATCACGTTTGCGGTCAACGGCGCCGCCAACGTGGGAGGCTACTTGATTGTCATTGACGGTAGCCAGGTCACGAAGATTTACGGCCCGTACTTCGCCGGCGCCGACACGTGGTATATGGGCGCCGCGGTCGGGCCCCTCGGCGCAGGCACGCACAACGTAGGCATTCAGGTCGCCGACGGCTTCGGCAACGTCTCGAATCCCTACTTTGGTATCCTCAACGTGGTCAACCTGAGCGCCCAAGTTTCCATCTCCAGGGTCATGGCGGTGGATGCCAACACCGGCGGCGGCACGCTGCTATCGACCGACCCGGTGGAGATCACCTGGGCCGTTAACGGCGCCGACGTCGTGAGCAACAAGTCGCTGAGCGTCGACGGCAATGCGGTCACGATGATGTACGGCCCGTACTCCGCCGGCGGCGGCACGTGGTATTGCGGCGGCCTGGTCGGGCCCCTCGGCGCGGGCACGCACAACTTCAGCATTCAGGCGGCCGACAACAACGGCCACGCCGCGACTCCCTACGCGGGCAGCTTCAACGTGGTCAACACGTCAGGCGCCACAGTTTCAATTTCCAAAGTCGTGGTGGTGGATGCCGCGACGAACAGCGGCATCTTGGACTCGGGCGACCAGACGGAAATCACCTGGGCGGTCAACGGCGCCGCCAGCGTCGGCAACGAGTCATTGAGCGTCAACGGCAAGGCGGTCACGACGATCTACGGCCCGTATGCCGCCGGCGCCAACACGTGGTATTTGGGCGGCGTGGTCGGGCCGCTTGCCGCGGGCACGCACACCTTCACCATTCAGTCGGTCGACGGCAACGGGAATGGGGCGACTCCTTACACGGGCAGCTTCACGATTGTGGAGGCGCTGATGGTTGACGCGGCGGCTCCTCCCTCGGGACCGGCCGCGCCGCTGACGGAGAGCCAACTCCAACCGATCGTCGCCGAAGCCGAGCAACGCTGGGCCGCTGCCGACGGCGTCCAGGTTCTGGCGGCCATGTCGGGCGTGACGGTTCAAATTGCCGATCTGCCCAGCGGAATGTTGGGGGAGGAGGTCGGCAAAACGATCCTCATCGATCGCACGGCCGCCGGTTACGGCTGGTTTGTCGATCCGACACCGGCCGACGATTCCGAGTTTGCCGACGCGCTTGGTCCCTACACGCTGGCCGCGGTCAACGGCAGTCCCGCCACTAATCGGGTCAACCTGTTGACGGCCGTGATGCACGAGATGGGCCACGAATTGGGCTTCGGGCACTCGGATTCGCTCGACTTGATGTATCCAACTCTGCCGTTGGGCACCCGACGGCTGATCGATCTGTAGCACAAATCGTCAGGCACGGTGTGCCTGAACTACTTCTTTTGCCGCGCTGCCGCCGCGACCGCTCAGAACTCGATCTGATACTTCTCGGTCATTTTGCGGCGCATGGCGTTGGTTTGGTCGATGAGGTTTTGCCGAAGCGCTTGGATATTGGTGGCTGCGGTCGCCTTCTCCTCCGCACGCACGACGCGCCGCTGGGCGTCTACCGCCTTGACGTCGCCGTACAGATCGAACGAACCGTATCCTCCATAAGCTCCATAACGGTAGCCCCCGCCGTAATAACCGCCGTCGCCGCCGGTCTGCGCTTGGCGGACACCCGACTGGATTCCCATCGTCTTGATCGAGCCGGTCGCCTGCCGCAAGGTATTGGACACGAAGGCGCTGTACTGGAGCAGGTCCGGATCGACGCCGAGGATGGGCATCCGCTCGATTCGCCTCGCGTATTTGTCGAAGTATATTTGCGTTGACGCGAGGTTCTTGGCGTTCCCCATGTCATCTTTCAGGTCGTTGGCCATGGCCCTGATCGTACGGAAGTACTCGCGCGACTTCGTCGCTTGCTCGGCCGGCAAATCACTCTGGCTCGGCACCTTGGCCAGGGCGTTTTCCGAGACGGGCGAGTTCACCACGCTCAACAGCCGCCGGAGGCCGCTGATGGAGAGTTTGCCGGCCAACTGAATCTCGTTTCCCTTGACCTGGGCGTCCCACGACTCGAAGTCCTTAATCAGCGCGCCCATGTCGGCCAGCACTTGAAGCAACAGCGGCTTGGCGAACGGCGCGATGTCCGAAGCATCGCTGTGCAGATCGACGGCGACCATGCCCGAGGGTTCTTCGCCGATCCGCACGCCGATGCGAATTCCGTGTACGTTGCTGAGCAATTGCGCCAAGTCGCTGAGCTTGGCATGCCACTGGTCGAGTTGGTCTTGGTGTGCTTTGAGGTATTTGCCGACGCGTTCGCGGGAGAGCACGCCTTCGAGATCGAGCGCCATGATGATTTCGCTGCCCGCGTCGTCGGAGTATACGGCCGCCTTTTGCAGGTAGGGCGAGAGCGGCGGGGGTGACATCTTGCGGACCTCGCGAATCCAACGCACGACGGCCTGGCGGTTGCCCGGGCCCATCCCGCCCAGTGTTTTGGGGCCGAGCTGCACGAGATACGTGTCGTTCGGCCGGGCCAGCGCCGGCAGGCCTTCGATCGTGTCGGGTGTGCCGCTTCGCGATTGCTCGATCTGCGGCATCGAAACATTCTCGTCAAGGTCCATCACCGCGGCCTCCCAGAGGGGCTCTTTTTCTTCAAAGTCCATCTGGGCAGCCAATACGAAGCGCGTAGCCTGCGGCGGCACGCGGATCAGTCCGCTCTGAAAGGCCTTGTCAACGTTGCCCTTCCAGTCTTCCTTGAGCCCCAGCGGGCTGTTCTTCGCCTTCTCCATGTTCAGCAGAACCACGGCGTTGGCCGAACGGGGAATCTGGTTGACGAGCGTCTGAAACGCGTCGGCGGCCCGGCAGCGGTCGGACGGGGCAAGCGCCGCCAGCACTGTAAGCAGGCACGCGGCGATCGCCGCGCCACGGGCAAACAATTCCGAAGAGCCTTTCCGTCGTCTCATGGCGTAAACCTCTCTCAAGAGAATGTCCTTTTGGCAGTTGAAAAGAGCAGTGGCGATGTGGCGGCTCATTGACCGATCTGTTGCAAGGCCTTGGCGGCCGCGGCACGGACCGCCTTGACGTCGTCTTGGGCGGCCTTTTGCAGGGCGGGAGCCGACGAGCGGGCCAAGGGCCCCAAATCGCCGAGCGCTTCGGCAGCCGCTTCCCTGGTCTCGGGCAGAGAATCTGTCAGGCACGCCACCAGAACGGGAATTGCTTTGCCGGCCGCCTGCGCCGAGCCGGGGTGAATCTCCGTCAAGGCCGCCGCGGCAGTCACCGCCAGAGAGCCGTCCTTGCTGCCGATGGCCTTGATGATCAAGGGGTCCGCCGCCACCGCATCCGGGCCGATATCTCCCAAGGCGAGGATGATCGCGTGGGCATTTGTACCTTCCTTCTGCAACGCCGCACATAAGGCGGGAACGGCGCTTTTCGCGCCGGGGCCGATCTTCCCCAACGCCAGCGCCGCTTCGGTCGCCACGTTCAGGTCGTCATCGGCCACCAGCTTGGCGAGCGCATCCGCGGCAGGAGCCGCCGCCGGGCCGATCTGCCCCAACGTGTACGCCACCTGGACTCGGAGTTGCTTATGTTTTTCCAGGGCGTCAACCAGTCTCGGCACGGCCGGCGCCCCGAGCGTGGCCAACGCATCCAACGCATACTGAACCGTCGTTGCGTCGGCGCCCTTGAGGGCCTTTTCCAAGGCGGGAATGGTGATCTCGGGGGCAACGGGAAGCGCAGCCAACGCGCGGGCGGCTACCACGCGAACATTAGGATCCTGATCCTTCAGACGGTCAACGATCTGTTCCGTGGCCTGGCGGCGAAGTTCTTTGTCGTCCGGATGAACGCGGGCAAGCGCCCAGAGGCTGACCGTGCTCAGGGACTTGTCGTCGCTCTTGATATTGGCGCGGATCTTCTGCTCGGCGTCAGGCGGGATGTTTCCGAGTTCGCCCAGGACAAACGTTGCCTCGTCGCGCACGTTCTCGTCGTTCAAGGCCGCGGCAATCTGGGGCACAAACGCAGCGGCTGCGTCGCCGATCGCACCCAAGGCGAGCACGGCCGCCTCCCGAATCTCAGGCCGCGGATCCTTGAGCATCCCGGCCAAGGCGGGCGCCGCCGCCTTTGCCGTCGGCCCCATTCCGCGCAACACGATACACGCCCAGTAAGCGGCCTTCTCGTTTTTGAGCGCTTCGATCAGCCTCGGCACGGCCGGTTCGCCGATGTCGGTGATGGCGTTCAAAATCCGCGCATGCACTCCCGGATCGGAATCATCCATGAGCTTGATAAAGATCGGCAGCATCACTTTGGGATCAGGCCGAATCGCGAGCAGCGCCTGGACGGCATGGCGCCGCACCGACGGGTCGGCGTCTTTCAGCAGTGAAGCCAAGGCGGGGGCCGCCTCAGCGGCTTTCCCGCCCCGAGCGCCCAATTGGTCGATCGCCTGAAGCCGAACCGCCGCGTCGGGCGAGTTTAGCTCAGCGATCAAGTCTTTCACCGAAGAATCTGCCGCCTGACTGGTTGAGCCGGCCAGGAGGATCCAGCCAACCAGGGCTAAGAACGGGATGTTTCTACGTGCGTAGGAGATCATGTCGTGTACTCCAGTCTGATTTGCTCTTGCGTGAACGATGTTAAACCTACTCAAGACCGCACTTCGACGTGGCGTAGATCAGGCTTCGCAGGAAGTCGCGCGAGGCAACGTAATCCATCGGCGGAATCTGCGTGATTTGCGACTTCAGAGTGCCAAACATGGTCTCGATGGTATTGCGGGCTTCAAGCTGGTCCGAATAGCTGAGCCTGCCGTACTCGGCCTCCTTGGCCATCAACTGATCCAAGACGGCGCGTTGGTCGGAATAGTTGTCCTGTGTCAGCGCGGCGGGCCAATTGATCTTTCCGGAAGCGGGATCGACCTGGCTTGTCGAGACCGGTTTGGGCGCGGCCTCGCGTGCCCAGCGGGCCATTTCCTCTTTTGTCGGCGGGGGGCCTCGTTGGGCCTTGGTCCATGCCTGATTCTCGTCGCGCATCTGAAAGTACGTGGTCGCCCCAAGCTGTTTGTTCTGAATTTCATTCTTTTGGGCCTGCGTCCAGTTGATGGCGGCAGCCGAATTGGAGAGGTGCAGATTCCCTGCACCACTCATGGCATTGCCCAGGCCATTCAGCGCCGAACTGGCAGCGGTGCCTCCGCCGCCGCCATAATAACCGCCATAGGAGGTCGCCGTCAACGCCGCCGGCACGGCGGGGCATAGGGCTGAGAGGAGTAATTCGGCCCCTGACCTTGCGAGGCGGCCGGCTGGGCCAGGATGACGGCCGAAACCGCCACGAAAACCAGGAAACAATACCAACGATTCATAACATTCACTCCTGAATTAAAAGAGGCAAGAATCGCCACGCGTCCAAACCAAATACCAACTGCTCGCCCAAGGTCAGGCTCGCGTTTTCAGCAACAACTCGATGTACGGGCTGGCACCGCGGACCTTGGCCCCCAGCGCGATGATTTCCCGCAGAAGCTCCACGCCCGCCGGGTCAGCCGATTGCAGGTCCGACAGATCCAGCGCGGCCGTCTCTCGGGCCGAGCGGAACGCCCGGGCCAACTCATCGACATCCTCGGAGGTCAGTCGGCCATCGACCTTTAGCACGGTGCCGTAAGTGTCCGACGTCGTCTTGACGCGTATGCTCATAGGCCGCAACGGCGTGCAATCCTTGGGCCAAACCGGGGCAGGCGATGGTCGCAATCGTCCGAAGTCGCTTGTGCATGCACCTTTACCACGGCGGCACGGCCGGGCTATGGACCGTTTCGGCCGTCGCAGGGGGCAAAAAAGCGGGTGCCGCTTGCCCCTTGTTGCCCCCCCTTGCCCCTTGCCCCTATAATCAGTGGAGCCAACCGACCGCACTCATGGCACGGGAGACAGTTATGCAAGCCACGTTCCTCCCGACGCGTGAACAACTCGAAGAGCGTCTCGGCCAGGCGGAAGCGGAGTCCGTCGCCGCCCGCGAAGAAATCGAACGGCTCACCCGCCAGCTCCGCGCCGAACACAGCTACCTGCAAGAAGAAATCACCGGCTCGCAGGGTTTCGGCGAAATCGTCGGTCAGTGTGAGTTGCTGCGCAGCACGTTGTCGAAGATTGAACACGTGGCCGGCACCGACGCCAGCGTGCTCTTGTTAGGCGAAACGGGCACCGGCAAGGAACTGCTCGCCCGGGCCATTCACCATCGCAGCCGCCGCAAGGACCGCCCGCTGGTCAAAGTCAACCTGGCGGCCCTGCCGTCGAGCCTGATCGAGAGCGAGTTGTTCGGCCACGTCAAAGGCGCGTTCACGGGGGCCGTTTCCGACAAGGTCGGGCGATTCGAACTGGCCGACGGCGGCACCCTGTTCCTCGACGAGATCGGCGAGCTCGATCCGGAACTGCAAACCAAGCTGCTGCGGGTCCTTCAGGAAGGCGAGTTCGAGCGCATCGGCTCGGCCGCCACGATCCGCGTCGATGTCCGCATGGTGACGGCCACCAACCGCGACCTGCACCGGGCGATGCAGCAGGGCAAGTTCCGCCCCGACCTCTACTATCGCCTGGCCGTGTTTCCCATCGAAGTCCCGCCGCTGCGCCTGCGCCGCGACGATATTCCCCTGCTGGTCTGGCACTTTGTGGCCAAGAAACAAGTCCGGCTGGGGAAATCGATCACCCATATCCCGAGCACGGTGATGAACGCCCTGGTGGCGTACGACTGGCCGGGCAACGTGCGAGAACTCGAAAACGTGATCGAGCGGGCCATGATTCTTTCGCCCGGCCAGACCTTGCTGCTGGAAGAATCGCTGAGCTGCGCCCGAAGCCGTCCTTCCATCGCCCCGTCGCACGGTCCCCGCGGCGGCGACCGGACGCGCATCGTCGGCGTTCTGGACGATTGCCGCTGGCGGATCAAGGGGGACGGCAATGCCGCCGAGCGACTCGGTCTGAAGCCCAGCACGCTGAGATACCGCATGAAGAGACTGGGCATCAAGCGGCCGGAAGCTGTGCTGGAGTGAAAGCAACGTTCGTCGAATGACCAAATGAAGAGCAGCCCGGGCGATATCCAACTCTCACGACAAAGGAACGCAGTCATGCAACACGTCAGAAGTATTCTGGTGGCCTACCTCGCCTTGACGGCGATCTGCGGCCTGGTGGTCTGCGGCGCTGCCAAGGCCGCCGACGGCAAGAAACCCAACATCCTCATCATCTGGGGCGACGACATCGGCCAGTTCAACATCAGCGCCTACAACATGGGCATGATGGGCTACAAGACGCCTAACATCGACCGTCTCGCCAAAGAAGGTGCGCTGTTCACGGACTTCTATGGTCAGCAAAGCTGCACCGCCGGTCGCGCGGCGTTCATCACCGGCCAGTCGCCGATCCGCACCGGCCTGACCAAGGTCGGTCTGCCCGGCGCGAAGGAAGGCATTACCGCGGCCGACCCGACGCTGGCCAACTTGCTCAAGCCGCTGGGCTACATGACGGGCCAGTTCGGCAAGAACCACCTCGGCGACCGCAACGACATGCTGCCCACGGTCCACGGGTTCGACGAGTGGTTCGGCAACCTCTATCACCTGAATGCAGAAGAGGAACCGGAGAATGTGGATTATCCGAAGGACCCGAAGTTCAAGGCGATGTTCGGCCCGCGCGGCGTCCTGCACTGCTACGCGACGGACAAGGACGATCCCACGGACGACCCGCGCTTCGGCAAAGTCGGCAAGCAGACGATCAAGGACACCGGCCCGTTGACCAAGAAGCGCATGGAAACCATCGACGAAGAAGTCACCGCCAAGGCCCTCGACTTCATGGAGCGGGCCAAGAAGGCCGACAAGCCCTTCTTCATCTGGTGGAACTCCTCCCGCATGCACGTCTTCACGCACCTCAAGAAAGAGTCGGAAGGCAAGACGGGGCTCGGCATCTATGCCGATGGCATGGTGGAGCACGATGGCCACGTCGGTCAGGTGCTCGCCAAGCTCAAGGAACTGGGCCTCGAAGAGAACACCATCGTCATGTATTCCACGGACAACGGCGCCGAATGCATGTCTTGGCCTGACGGCGGCTCAACGATGTTCCGCGGCGAGAAAGCCACGAACTGGGAAGGCGGCTGGCGCGTGCCCTGCATGATCCGTTGGCCCGGCGTCATCAAGCCCGGCACAATCATCAACGACATCGGTTCGCACGAGGACATGTTGCCGACCCTGCTGGCCGCGGTAGGCGACACCACTGTCAAGGAAGACCTGCTTAAAGGCAGGAAAGTTGGGGACATGACCTACAAGGTCCACCTCGATGGCTACAACTTGCTCCCTGCGCTCAAGGGCGAAGCGCCAGTGGCCGCGCAAGGAGTTCCTTTACTGGACCGACGACGGCAGCGTCGCCGCGCTGCGTTACAACAATTGGAAGGTCACTTTCCTCAAGCAGAATGCGCACGGTTTGCATGTCTGGCAGCAGCCCTTCGAGGAGTTGCGTGCCCCGCTTCTTTGCAACTTGCGCATGGACCCGTTCGAGCGAGCGGAATACGAGGGGATGGACTACGGGCGCTGGTATATCGAACACATGACCGCGTTCGCGCCCGCGGCTGGCTACGTCGGCCAGTGGTTGCAGAGCTTCAAGGAGTTCCCGCCGCGCATGAAGCCCGGCAGCTTCAGCCTTGACCGCGTGATGGAAGCGGTGACTAGCGGCGCCCAAAAGGGCGGCAACTAATGCCGTGCCGGAGGAAACGCTGACTCAATGCACCGGGCCGCACCCGCTCCAACCGGGTCCGGGCCGCTCAGAGCACGGAAAGACTACAGCCATGAGAACCGCCTGGAACCAAAAGCGCATGTTATGCAGACCATTCTCCCGTCGCGAGTTCTTGGCTGCCTCAGCCACAGCCGGCGCGATGATCTGCCTGACGGGAGCAGTATCGGCGGCACCGAACGGGAAGAAGACCTTCACCATCCTGCACACCAACGACCTGCACTCGAGCTTCATCGGGATGGGGCCGGCCTCGGACTACACGCCGTTCAGCCTCAACGACGACAACACCCGAGGCGGATATGCGCGTCTGGCCGACCTTGATCGCGGAGCGAACGAAGCGCTGACAAGGATCAGGGCCCTGTCCTGGTGCTTGACGCGGGCGACTACAGCATGGGGACCGCATTCGCCGCCGCCACGCGCGAAGACCGGCGGCGAACTGCAACTAATGTCCCGGATGGGATACGACGCCACCACCTTCGGCAACCATGATTTCGACCTCGGACCTGACGGCTTGGGCAAGGCCATCGGCGTGGCTGTCAAGGCGGGCCAGATCCCGGCGGTGGTCGCCTCGAACACCGACTTTCGCGAAGGACGACGCGACGCTGGCCGATCTCCAGCGCCTGGCCAAGGAGGGCGTGATCCGCCGTTACGTCGTGATCGAGCGCGGCGGAATGCGCTTCGGCATCTTCGGGGTGCTCGGCAAAGAGGCGCAGTTCTACACCAGTGGCGCAGGCGCGCTTCGTTCTCCGACGCCATCGAGACCGCCAAGGAGATGGTGAAGGTTCTCCGCGAGACGGAAAAGGTGGATGTGGTGATCTGCTCTCAGCCACGGCGGCGTGGAGAAAGGCAAGGACGGGCGCTTCAGCCGAGGGCGATGACGTGCGCCTGGCCAAGGCCGTGCCGGGCATCGACGTGGTCATCGGCGGCCACAGCCACACCGAACTGCAAGGAGGCGATCATCGTCAACGGCCGCACGCCCGTGGTCCAGACCGGGATGCAAGGCAGGAACCTCGGCGAATTGGTGATCACATTGGACGGCGGCAAGCTGACGGTCGAGTCCTACCGGCTCCACCCGATCGACGACACCATTGCCGGCGACCGGGCCATCGCCGACGAGATCGACAAGCTCAAGAAAACGGTCACCGCGGCCGTGTTCGCGTCGCGCGGTTACAGCATCGATCAGCCGCTGGCCGTGGCGCCGCGGGACCTGCCCAACACCTTCACCGACATCGCCGCCGGCACGCCGCTCGCCAATCTCGTCACCGACGCCTTCAGAAAGGCCACGAAAGCGGACATCGGATTCACCGCCAACGGAATGATGCGCGCCGGCCTGACTCGGGGGAAGTCCGGCGTGCAAACCGTCTACGACGTGTTCGCCGTGGCGCCGCTCGGCGCCGGCGTCGTCGATCCGACCGCCGGCAGCGCACTGGTGACCGGCTACTTCACCGGCCAGGAATTGAAGCATCTGCTGGAGTTCTTTCTCGTGGACAACCCCGCCCACCCCGGCGAGTATTTTCCCCGCGCATCCGGCATGAGGTTCCGCTACGACCCGTCGCGCCCGAAGTTCGACGTCGTGACGGCCATCGAACTGGGAGACCTCGACCGCGGCTACCACGCGATCGACATCAGCGGCAAGGACGAGCGGTTGTACAGCCTCACTTGCCCCCTGATGCTCGGCCCGATCATCGTGGCCATCCCGAAGTACACCAAGGGCAAGCTGGCCGCTCGTGCCCAAGAACAAGGAGGGTCAGCCCCTCAAATCGAGGGTCGAGGCCCTCGACGACGCCTCGCGACGACACGCCTTACCTGCTGCCGCCGCCGGGCACGGTGGACAAGGACAGCGTCGCCACCGCGCCGGGGAAAGGCGCAGTCCGGGAGATCAAGGAATGGCAGGCGATCATGGATCACCTCCGCAGCTTGCCGGTCAAGAGGCAGGGCGAACTGCCCACGATTCCGGTCGACGAGCGTGCTACAGAGGTCCGGGCGATCAAAGCAGGTTGATGGGCGTATCCCGTAGCCTTGCCGTTGTCTTATAATCTCATCCGTATTGCGAGACGTGGCAGAATTCCACCCTGCGACGAATACAACAGGAGGCCTTACCGTGAGCAAACCAGAGAAGCCATCCAAGAACACCGCAGCACGGCCTTCGGCGGAGACAATCGCGACGTTCCGGTCACACGCTTCACGGAAGGAACTCTATGCAGTGGGCAAGAGCCTGCGTGAGAAGTGCCCACGGTCCTTGCATGCGGCCTGGCAGCCTGCCGCCGATCGGCCCGAGCCGGTCAGCCTGGTGTTGAAGGCCGACGAAGGGCGTCTCCCGGAACTCCTTCCCCTTCGCCACGGGCGCATGGCCATGTCTCCCTTCACCTTCTACCGGGGCTCGGCGCTGGCGATGGCGGTGGACTTGGCGGGCACTCCGGCCACCGGCGTCCGCGTGCAATGCGGCGGAGACTCCCATCTGGTCAACTTCCGGGGTCTCGGCACCCCTGAGCGGCAAGTCATCTTCGCCATCAACGACCTGGATGAGACCTTGCCGGCGCCGTGGGAATGGGACCTCAAGCGGCTTGCGGCGAGCTTCGTGATCGCCTCGCGCGACAACGGCCTCAGCGAATCCGACGCCAAGGATGCGGCCCTCATTTGTGTCAGGTCCTACCGCGAGCATATGGCCGAGTTCAGCGAAATGAAGGTACTGGACCTGTGGTACTACGCCATCGAGATCGAGACATGCTGATCGCGACCATCGAGGATCCCGCGATTCGTCGCCGTGCGATCAAGCGCCTGGCGAAGGCGCGCGAGAGCAGTACCTCCGAAGGCGTCTTTCCGAAGCTCGTAGACGATTCGGGCGGGTCGCCGCTAATCAAAGAGCAACTCCCGGCGATCTTCCACTCGAAAGATTATCCCGCCGGGGAGGTCCATCCGGACATCTGGGAGGCCTTCGCCCAGTACCGCGGAACCCTGTCGCCTGCCCATCGCACGTTGTTCGATCGCTACGAAATCAAAGACGCCGCGATCAAGGTCGTCGGCGTCGGGAGCGTCGGCACCGCCTGCTGGGTGCTCCTGCTGATGGCCGGCGGAGGAGAACCTCTCATTCTCCAGGTCAAGGAGGCGCGGGCCTCGGTCCTGGAGGCCTATGCGGGGAAGAGCGTCTACTCGAACCACGGAGAGCGTGTCGTGAACGGCCACCGGCTCATGCAGCCGGCCAGCGACATCTTCCTCGGCTGGACCGAGGGTAGCGCGGGGACGTCACTTCTATATTCGACAACTTCGAGACGTCAAGATCAAGTTCGCCGTCGAGACGTTCGGCACGGCCGAGATGACCCACTTCGCCCGAGTGGTGCGGCTGGACGCTGGCGCTCTCCCACGCCCGCTCCGGGGACCCCGCGGTGATCAGCGGGTATCTGGGCAAGAGCGACGCGTTCGACAAGGCGATTGCCGCCTTCTCTGTGGCCTACGCCAACCAGAACGAAAAGGACCACGCTGTGCTCAAACGTGCGATCCAGGACGGAAAGATCGAGGCGGTCATCGAAGAGCCGAAGTGAGTCGTACGCGCGGAAAGGAAACGAACGAGAATTAGGAAATGTACAACCCAACTCATTATCCGCTGCTTCTTTTCGTGCTTTCCTTCATCGCGCTGTGGCTCTCGGCGCGGGTCGGATGGTGGTTTCGCCGAAAGAAGGGCACCCTGGACAGCGAGACGCGCGAAGACTTCGGCTTCATTCTGGCTGCTACGCTGACACTGCTCGGGCTCATTATCGGATTCAGCTTTTCGATGGCCACGAGCCGTTACGACCAACGGAAGAACTACGAGGAGGCGGAGGCCAACGCGATCGGGACGGAATACGTCCGTGCCGACTTGCTGCCTGCCGCCGATGCGGCCACCGTCCGTGCCCTGCTGAGGAGCTATCTCGACCAACGCGTTCTTTTCTATATGGCTCACGATGAGCAAGAATCTCAGCAGATCAATGCCCGCACCGCTCGGTTGCAGACGGACTTGTGGTCCGCGATTCGTGCCCCGGCCACGGCACAACCAACACCCGTAATGGCTGTGGTCGTCTCGGGCATGAACGACGTATTGAATTCGCAGGGATACACCCAAGCCGGGTACTGGAATCGAATCCCAACCGCGGCATGGGGGTTGATGGCAGCAATCGCCATCGGCTGTAACTTGTTGATCGGCTATGGTTCGCGAAGCGCCAAAGGGGGATCCAAGTTGCTTCCGATCCTGCCGCTTGTTGTCTCGATCGCGTTCATGCTCATCGCGGACATCGACGCCCCGCGCCACGGCATTATTCGCGTGAGCCCACAAAATCTGATCAGCCTGGCTGAATCTCTGCCGCCGCCCGGCAATCCTTCATCCTCCGCCGAACGGCCCTCATTCTAACCTCTCCCAGCGCGCGGGCTGTCACGCCGGTTGCCCGACGGCGGCCTCTTTGGTCTGAAAGACGGCCGTGATCTGCGGATCCAGCCCGGGGTAGTTGTCCATGTATTCCGCCCGCTGGCGATCGAGGGCCCGCTGGCGGGCGTCGAAGTCGGCGGCCGGGAAGAGCTTTTCCGGGCGGCATCAGGATCGAATCGACGGCGCGGATCGAGCGGGGGATCACCAGGCCCGTCTTGTGGGAGAGCTGCCACTCTTCCGCCCCGCCGCGGAAGAGCGAATCGAGGATGCCCATCGTGTCGGCCAGGGTGATGTCCTTGTACGAGTCGCCCTCGCCCACCCAGCCCGTGTTCAGCAGATAGCAATTGATATGGCCGTCGGCCTTGAGGATGTCGTAGAACAGGTTGGCGTGTTCGGAGCGGTCGCCGGCCAGGAAGGGGTCGTAGAAGAACTCGTTTTTGATCGTGCCGGCCTGGGTGGGATCGCCGGCCGACGACTCCATCGACTGCCCGAGCACCATGAAGGCCGCCGCCTGCTCGTGCGTCAGCTTGGCGACGGCGGGAATGATGTTGCCGCGGGTGATGAGGAAGAGGTTGTCGATCCGCCGGGCGTTGATGGCGTTGGCGGCGTGCATGAAGTCGCGGCGCTCGACCACCGCGCGGCCGTTGCTGGTGCGCGACAGGTCGTAGAAGTCGATGCTGCCGTCTTCGGCCACGGCGACGTTTTCCAGGAACGTATCCTTGCGGAGGCAGGCATAGTAGGCCTCGATTTGATCGCCCGGATTGAGGCAGTCGGTCTTGATGAAGAGGCCGCCGGCCTCGAAGCCGCGGAAACGGCCGTCGCGGCAGAGCGTGCCGCCGTCGTCCTGGATCAGCCAGGACCGCTCGTGGCCTTTGCGGGCGAGCACCTTGCAGGTGGTGCTGGTCTTGCCGTTGGCGCTTAGGGCGACGAAGAGCGAGTAGTTGGTCACGTAGGCGCCGTGGCGGTTTTCCAGGGTGTCCTTGCGGCAGCCGGCATGGAGGAAGATGGCGTCGCCGTGGAGCTTCGCCCGATAGTTCTCGCCGGCGAACACGCCCTTCTTCCATTCGCCGAAGTAATTGCTGTTGCGGACGAACTTCACCAGCCGGCCATCGGCGGCGTGGGCCAGCCGGATGGTGATTTGCTTTTCCGGCAGCGGTTTCGACTTGTTGTGCTCGAACTCCTCGTCGAAGAACATGACCACCTGGTAGGTCGGGCTGTCGGCAACGGTCGGCTTGAAGAGCTTCCGCCCGCCGTAGGCCACGTGGGCGAATCGCCGCGGCACGATCAGCCGGGCGGTGATCCCCTCGGCGCCGTCGCCTACCTCGACGTCGACGGCGATGATCTCCTCGCCGGCCAGCGACCGCTTCGGCCTGTTCCAGCAGTTCCCGTTCCTCGCGGCCGAAGCGGGAGTCGACGTTGTTCTTGGTGCACTTGGCCGCCCGCGACATCGGCTCGGAATCGGCGAAGATGCTGCCGTACTTGGTTTGCCCGACCTCGGGCTCCTCCAGGGCCAAGGCCTTGAGCCGGGCCGAATCGGGATTGCGGATCAGCTTTTGGCTTCGTTGGGCCGTCTCGAAGATCGCGTTTGCCGCCTGCTGGAATTCGTCGAACATAACGGGTATCCTTTCCTCCCGCCGTCTAGGCTGACGACTGGGATTGAGTTTCGCTTTTGGCGGCATCGGCGGGCCAAGCGCTGCCGGCTCGCCGACCAAGTCGATTCTTTGGGAGAGCCGCACCAGGTCGTCGCCGGCGACGTGGTGGATCTCCGCCTCGGTGAAGACCGGCGTCTTCTCGGTGAACTGGGCCTGCTCGGTCGAGCCCTTCAGCGCGGCCAGCGAGCTTTGGCCGCGCCGAGACGACTTGCGTAACCGCGTCGAAGTAGCCCGCGCCGACGAACGACTGGTGCTTGACGGCCCGGTAGCCGTGGTCGCGCTCCAGCTCGAACTCGCGCTGCTGGAAGCCGGGAATAGGCCAGCATGCCCTCGTCGCGGTAGGCGTGGGCCAGCTCGAACATGCTCATGTTCAGGGCGTGGAAGCCGGCCAGGGTGACGAACTGGAACTTGTAGCCCATCGCGCCAGGTTCCGCTGGAACGAGGCGATCTGCTCCGGGCTCAGCGTCCGCTTCCAGTTGAACGACGGCGAGCAGTTGTAGGCCAGCAGCTTGCCGGGATAGCGGGCATGGATGCCCTCGGCGAACTGCCGGGCTTCTTCGCAGGTCGGGCGTGGACGTCTCGCACCAGACCATGTCGGCGTAGGGGGCGTAGGCCAGGCCGCGGGCGATGGCCTGCTCCATGCCCGGCTGCACCACGTAGAACCCTTCCACCGTCCGCTCGCCGGTGAGGAACGGCTGGTCGCGGGGATCGACGTCGCTGGTCAACAACTTGGCGGCCAGGGCGTCGGTGCGGGCGATGATCACGCGTGGGCACGTCCAGCACGTCGGCGGCCAGGCGGGCCGCCACCAGCTTGGCGACGGCCTCCTGGGTGGGCACCAGCACCTTGCCGCCCATGTGACCGCACTTCTTCGACGAGGACAGCTGGTCCTCGAAGTGGACGGCGGCGGCCCCGGCCTCGATCATGGCCTTCATCAACTCGAAGGCGTTGAGCACGCCGCCGAAGCCCGCCTCGGCGTCGGCGACGATCGGGGCGTACCAGTACGGCATCTGCGTCGCTGATGCCCGCGTTGTGCGCGATCTGGTCGGCCCGCTGCAAGGCGTTGTTGATCCGCCGCACCAGGGTCGGCACGCTGTCGACCGGGTACAGGCTCTGGTCGGGATAGGTCTGCTGGGCGGTGTTCATGTCGCCGGCCACCTGCCAGCCGCTGACGTAGATCGCCTTCAGCCCCGCCTGCACCATTTGCACCGCCTGGGCCCCGGTCTGCGCCCCCAGCGTGCGGATGTAGGGCTCGGTGCGCAGCAGCTTCCAGAGCCGCTCGGCCCCCAGACGGGCCAGCGTGTATTCGATCTTCACCGCTCCCCGCAGGCGCACGACGTCCTTCGGCCGAGATAGGGGCGTTCCACGCCCGCCCAGCGTCGGATCGGTCTGCCCACGATCTGTTCCAAGTCCGAGACGTTCGCTGTTCGTGCATGACGCGGCCTCCTTTGAGTCCGGATGGCGCTTCGTGCGACACAGCCGGCTCAGTCCAAGTGCTCGTATCCCACGAGCGTCATGAACTCGGTAAAGTCGTCTTGAGCACAATGTCCTCGATCAGCTCTCTTGCCCGGGCGTAATTCGCCTGCGCGCGAAACGCTCCGCCCCGAGCGTTTGCTCCAGTTTGTCCATCTGCTGGCTGGAACAGCCTGCGGACCAGGTCCGGCGTGATCTTGCGGCCGTCGGCCAGCACGCCGTTGGGCTGATGGACCCACTGCCAGAGCTGTGCCCGGGAGATTTCCGCGGTGGCGGCGTCCTCCATCAGGTTGTAGAGCGGCACGCAGCCGTTGCCCGCCAGCCAGGCGGCCATGTATTGGATGCCCACGTCGATGTTCTGGCACAGCCCGCGCTCGGTGATCTCGCCCGGTGGGCACGGTCAGCAGGTCCTCGGCCGTCACCTGCACGTCGTCGCGGCGGCGGGCGATCTGGTTGGGCCCGGGCATGTGGGCGTCGAAGGCCTGCCTTGGCGAGGTCGACCAGGCCGGGATGGGCCACCCAGGTGCCGTCGTGGCCGTCGCCCGCCTCGCGCACCTTGTCGGCCCGCACCTTCGTCCAGGGCCTCTTCGTTGGCCGCCGGATCGTTCTTGATGGGGATCTGCGCCGCCATGCCGCCGATGGCGTGGATGCCGCGGCGATGGCAGGTCTTGATCGCCAGCAGCGAGTAGGAGTGCATGCAAGTGCGTGGTCATGCGTGACCTGCGCCCGGTCGGGCATGGTGAACTCGGGATGCTTGCGGAACTTCTTGATGATGCTGAAGATGTAGTCCCACCGCCCGCAATTCAAGCCCGCCGAATGCTCGCGCAACTCGTAGAGGATCTCGTCCATCTCGAAGGCGGCCGGGATGGTCTCGATCAGCACCGTGGCGCGAATGCTGCCCCGCGGAATGCCCAACTCGTCCTGGGCCATGCAGGAACACGTCGTTCCACAGCCGGGCTTCCAGGTGGCTTTCCAGCTTGGGCAGGTAGAAGTAGGGGCCGCTGCCCTTGTCCAGCAGCTTGTGGGCGTTGTGGAAGAAGAACAGGCCGAAGTCGAACAGCGAGGCCGGCACCGGCTTGCCGTCCAGCCACACGTGCTTTTCCGGCAGGTGCCAGCCCGCGCGGCCGCACCATCAGCGTGGCCGTCTGCTCGTTGAGGTGGTACGGCTTTCCTTCCGGGCTGGTGAAGCGGATCGTGCCGTCGACGGCGTCGGCAGAGATTGCGTTGCCCGTCGATCAGGTTGTGCCAGGTGGGCGAATTGGCGTCCTCGAAGTCGGCCATGTAGACGTTGGCGCCGGAGTTCAGGGCGTTGATGATCATCTTGCGATCGGTGGGGCCGGTGATTTCGACGCGGCGGTCCTGCAGGTCGCTCGGGGATGGGCGCGACCGACCAGTCGGCTCTGGCGGATGCGGGCCGTCTCGGGCAGGAAATCGGGGAACTTGCCCGCGTCGATTTCCCGCTGCCGCTGGCCGCGGCGGCGGAGCAGCTCTTCGCGCTGCGGCGCAAACTCGCGGACCAGCCTTTCCACAAATTGCAAAGTGTCCGGGCTGAGCACGTCGGCCGACTCGTCGGCCTGCGGGGCCGTGATCTCCAAACTCAGCGTCTGCGACGGAGCCTGCGCTCATGACATACTCCTTCGTAATGTTCAGGGAACGAGCCGTTTGGCGAAGGAATTGTTGGCAACGGCCGCCGGGAAGTCAACGGTTGCCGTCCGCGCGATCGATAACGGTCCACGGGCGCGAGTGTGACGTTTCGCCGCGAACCGCCGGCGAGCGCGCAACGCGGCGCGGCCGCATCGCCGCTCGCGTAGCCCGTGGGTGACAGTTGCCCCTTGAGCGATCAGCGGTAGCCGGCGCGAATCAGCGTGGCGTGCGGCTCGCTCGATTCATAGCACTCGAACGCGTCTTTGCAGGTCAGGCCCACGGGCACCGGGAGGCGTTCCTCGCCGCGCCGAAGCTTGATGATGTACTCTTCCGCCTCATCCGGAGGGACGCGGCATTTGACGGTCATTTCAATGATTTCAACGCTCATGGCTGGCCTCCTGGCCTCCGCAGACAAGAACTTGTTTTTCCATCGGCTTACATGTACATGCCGCCGTTGACCGGAATCACCTGGCCGGTGACGTAACTGGCCTGCGGGCTGGCCAGGAACACGATCGCCGCCGCCACTTCTTCCGGACGGCCGAGCCGTCCCACGGGCGTCATGGCCTTGACCGCCGCCAAGCGCAGCTTCCGTCATCTCTTTGGTCATATCGGTCTCGATGAAGCCGGGCGCTACGGCGTTGACCGTCACTCCCTTCCGCGAAACCTCGCGGGCCAAGGTCATGGTGAAACGCGATGAGCCCCCCTTTGGTCACCGCGTAGTTGGTCTGGCCGAAATTGCCGGTCTGGCCGACGATCGAGGAAATGTTGATCACGCGGCCCCAGCCCGCTTCGACCATGCCCGGCAGCACGGCGCGAGTGACGTTGAACGCGCCGCGTCAGGTTCACGCCCAGCACCTCGTCCCAAATGGAGCGGGTCATCTTCAGGAACGTCTTGTCTCTGGTGATGCCGGCGTTGTTGACCAGGATGTCGATCGTGCCGAAATCGTCCAGCATGGCGTTGACCATCTGCGTGGTCTCGTTTTCCTCAGCGACGTTGGCCTTGTAGACCTGCGCCCGCACATCGTACTGTTGGGCTTCGCGGCAGACCTGGTTGGCGGCGTCGGCGGAGCAGTTGTAATTGATGGCCACATCGGCGCCGGCTTGCGCCAGCGCGAGCACCGTGGCTTTTCCGATGCCCCGCGAGCCGCCGGTCACCAGCGCCTTCTTGCCTTCGAGGAACCTGGACCGGTCCGCCTCGCGGCGGACTTCGCGTGCGCAGGCGTGCTGATTCTTGCAATTCTACTTCGTGAACGACGGACATCAGTGGCTCCTCCTGCTTTCCGACAAGCGGCGTGATTGTGTGTAACTCGCGATAACACGAAACAGTACTGCCCTAAGTATCGCACGCCGGTTCGGGCCGCCCATCGGGATATCTGTGATAACGCACCCGGGAGTATGCACCGGCCCCGATAGGGAAATTCCCTAGCAGCGATACGAGAAGAGCGGGCGGGCGCCCGCGAGGCGGGCGTCCGGGCAGAATAGGCGTTATGCGGCCGCCGCTATTTCGACGCGACGCCGTCGGAAACCGGGGCCGAATTCCCGGATGCCAGCCGGCATCCGCCCACAATTCGCCGCTCACGGCCGAATTGCTGATCATGAAGCAGATTGCGTCGGCAATTTCTTCAGGCCGGATCAGGCGCCGCAACTGGGTGTGCGGCAGAATCCGCTCCTGCACGAATCGGTCGCCCAGTGCTTTGACCATTGGCGTGTCGGTGTAGCCGGGATGAATCAACGCACAGCGCACGCCGTGGTAGATGGCTTCCAAGGTGAGCGTGGCCGCGGCGCCTTCCAATCCGGCCTTCGTCGTGGCGTAGGCAATTTGTCCCTTGTTTCCCCGCGACGACACCGACCCGATAAAGACCACCGTTCCCTGAACGTGTTCCTCCGGCTGCCAAGGGCCCAACTTGTTGGCGAAGCGGTCTTCGGCGATGCGGCCGACCATCTCCAGCGCCCAATAGACCGGCGCAACGAGGTTGATTTCCAGCACCCGGCGAAACTCGTCTACCGGAAAGAGCACCGCTTTGCCGGTGTGTTTGTCCAACTTGGTCGCCAAAGTGTCCCGTGTGATTCCAGCGGCAGGGACGCAAATGCGCGGAACCCCCCACTGGGCCGTCACCTCGTCGTAGACTTGGCGGCGAAACGCGTCCTCGGACACGTCGCCAATGAAGGCCCGCACGCCGACGTGTTTTCCCGTGAACTGATCGATGGATTCGGCCAAATGCGCAGCGGAATCGCTTTGGTCAACCAAGGCAATCGCCTTGACCTCTCGTCGCGCCAGTTCCAATGCGACTGCTTCGCCAATCCCGCTGCCGGAGCCGGTGACAACCGCGACTTTTCCTGGGATATCCATGGCTGGCACTCCTTTCTGCAGGCAATTGGTCTTCTTACGAATAACCGCCCGCCCTGGCAGCACGTTGAAGAAGGATGCCGGGGTGGGAGTCGTGCTGCCACCCCTGAAAACGCGGCAAGAACGGGGCTGGCAGTACAACTGCCACCCAGAAATCTCGCTTGCCTGACGTTTTCAGCGGGCTGCCAGGTTGTTCTCCGCATTAGATTGTACCCGCGGGACCACAGTTTGAGAAGAGCAAATTGTGCGAATGCACAACCTAAGGAAACGCCCTACTCGCTCCGGGTGGAAAGCCAAAGAACCCGTTGCTTGCTGCAAAAACAGGCTGTTGACACACAAGCCCTAGGGCGCTAGGATAGTTGTACGATGGCTGTTTTTTGCGTACGCACAATGCTTGAACGCCGCACATGAGTACACCACACGCCAACGACGAACCGGAACTGAGCGACGGGCGACGGGTCGAACTGCGCCGTTACCCCAATCGCCGGTATTACGACTCCGGCCGCAGCCAGCACCTCACGCTCGACGACATCTATCGACTTGTCCGTGATGGCTACAATGTGACGGTCACCGATTCAAAAACCGAGGAAGACATCACCGCACGCGTCTTGGCGCAGCTGCTCCTCGAGCACGATCCGCCCAAGCTGGCCGCCTTTCCGGCAGAGCTTCTGCACCAGATCATTCGCTCGAATGAGTCGTTACTGCGCGATTTTGTCGAGACGTATTTCAATCGGGCCCTGGCGGCGTTCCTCAAGTCGCAGCAGGAGTTCGACCGGTATTTGGGACAAACCATGGGCCTCTACGGCCTGCCTGCCATGGGGCGCGGCTGGACCGAAATGATGATGGGACCGTTTATGCGCGCCTTCCTGAGCGGCAATCGACAGACCCCGGCGGCCGAGCAGGCGCCAGCACGCGAAGGGGGCGGCGAACAGGCCGATCTGCGGCAGGCGGTCGACGATTTGAAGCAACAACTGGCCACCTTGCGAAAGGAACTCGAAGGACATTGATGGATCCGGCGGCGGGTTGCGAGGCCGCAAGTTTCGCCAGTTTCGTAAATTTTCATGTCTGTAACCGAGGTAATTTTTTCACCAACCGTAGGAGCAATAGTCATGGCAACACCTACTCAAAACGGCGACGACCTCTTCCAGCAAGCGATTTGCGCGTGGGAGTCGGCGGTGGACTCGGGCGTCAAGATGCAGGAGGAGTCGGCCAAGTGGTTGCGGGAGATGTTCTGCAACTCCCACTCGATCACCGAGTGGTACAACAAGGGCCAGGCAGCCGCCGGCGAGGCGATCGTCAAGACCCAGGAGAACATCGACGAGGCGATCCGGGTGATTAACCAGCAGGCCGAAACCAGCGTGCGGCTCATGCAGAAAGCGGTCGAAGCCCGCCAGAACGACGCTGCCGCCGATGTCCGAAAACGGACTGCCGAATGGTGGGAGACGGCGATGGAATCGTTGCGGGCGAACTCGCAGGCCATGCTGAAGGTGAACAGCCACATGCTGACCACCTGGTGCGACATGGCGCGGAAGGTCAACAGCGAGGCCGCCGAGCGATGTCGCACATGGCGCAGAAAACGGCCGATCAGGCCGAGAAGATCAGCCAGCAGGCCGCCAACCACGTCAAGGAAATGGTCGAAACAGGCCTCGCGAGATTGATCGCGAATCGTCGGCGGGCGATCGTTCGCCGCTCCGGCGCAGTGAGGCCCGCCAAGGTCGATCCCGGCCTGACGGTCGGAGTGTGTGATTTCCTGCTTTGAACCGACTATAGAAAAAGTAATAGTAAAGGATGAAACGATGGCAAAGGAGATTGTTCTGGCCGGCGGCGTGCGGACGCCGCTCGGCAGTTTTTGCGGCGCGCTCTCGCAGGTTCCGGCAGCCGCCTTGGGCAGCACGGTGATCAAGGCCGCCTTGCGGCGAGCCAACGTTCCGGCCGACCAGGTCGATGAAGTGATCTTCGGCAACGTGCTGGGCGCCGGGCTGGGTCAGAACGTGGCCCGGCAGGCCGCCATCGGCGCCGGCCTTTCGCCGGCCGTCGGCGCCACCACCGTCAACAAGGTCTGCGGCTCCAGCCTGAAGGCGGTGATGCTGGCCGCCCAGGCCATTCACAGGCGGCGACTGCCGAGGTGATCGTCGCCGGCGGCACCGAGAACATGTCGTCCGCCCCCTACCTGCTGGCCAAGGCCCGCAACGGCTATCGCATGGGCAACGGCGAACTCATCGACTCCATGATCAGGGACGGCCTGTGGGACGTTTACAACAACGTCCACATGGGCACCTGCGGCGACCGCTGCGCGAGAACGATATCAGTTCTCGCGCCAGCAGCAGGACGATTTCGCGGTGGCCAGCTTTCAGCGGGCGATCGAGGCCCAGCAGAAGGCGCCTGTTTGCCGACGGAAATCGTCCCCGTCGAGATTGCCAATCGCCACGCCACGATCACCGTCGATCGGGACGAAGGGCCCAGCCGCTTCAACGAGGAGAAGCTGCGGCAGCTTGCAGCCCGCCTTCGACAAGAAGGGAACCGTCACCGCCGGCAACGCTTCGAGCATCAACGACGGCGCCGCCGCCGTGGTGGTGATGTCGGCCGAACAAGGCCGAGCCAGTTGGGAGTCCAGCCCCAGGCGAGGATTCTCGGCTACGCCACCTGTTCTCGCGAGCCGGAGTGGTTTACCCTGGCCCCCATCGGCGCCATCGGCAAAAGCTCATGGAGCAACTGAAGCTGAAGGTCGCCGACGTCGACCTGTTCGAGATCAACGAGGCGTTTGCCGTCGGTTCCCATGGCGGCGATGAAGGAGCTGGGCATCCCGCACGAGAAAGTCAACGTCCACGGCGGGGCCGTGGCCCTGGGCCACCCATCGGCGCCAGCGGGGCGCGGGTGCTGGTCACCCTGCTGCAGGCCATGGAGCAGCGGCAGGCAAGATCGGCATCGCCTCGCTGTGCATCGGCGGCGGCGAGGCGGTGGCCCTGGCCGTGAAGGCCACTGCGACTGAGGAGTTTGCCCATGATGACCGATGAACGACGTCGGACAGCGGATGGCGGGCCGGCCGACATGATGCGGCTTTGGTTTGACATGGCGTCGCACGCCGCCGAAGCTTGCCAGACGTTGGCAGGCGCGGCGGCCTCGCCCGAAGCGATGCGGCAGGGCCGCGCCGACCTCTACAAGATGTGGGGCGACTATTGGGAGCAGATTCTTGCGGTCCGGCGCCGTTTCTCGACGCGGAAAAGCAGGCTATGGCCGGCAGGGCCTCGATCGTGCAGAAGCAGATGCGCGACGAGTTGGGGCTGGTTGCACCACGAGTTGCAATTGGCCAGCTCCCAAGACATCGATCAACTGATGATCGGCGTGCGCCGGCTCGGGCGAGGACCTGAGAGAGCAATTCGAGGAGTTGACCAACGGTTGGAGAATCTGCAGTCCCAAGGTGGACAGCCCTGGCCTGCGCGGTTGGGGCCGGAAAAGGCATCGGACAGAGCACATTGTTCAGCCTGGCAAGGGCCGAAAAATGAGCCAGTCCCCAGGCCGTGAACGGTTACGGCGAGAATCAAACTGTCTAGTTCGGGATTGTTGAGCATGAGCGGAGACGGCAACGCGGAGAACCCGTGGTTCGGGATGCAACAGGCGCTGCTCGACGAATCCCTGGCGAATGTTCGCCGCATGGCGGCGTTGCCGGGGCTGTTGGTCGCAGGCCGAGCAGGTCTGAAAAGGGGCGACGCCCTCGGAAGTGGTCTACGAAGAGGACCGGCTGCAACTGCGGCGGTATCCGGCCAGGGGCCGGTGAAGCACAAGACGCCCTTGTTGTTCGTCTTCGCGCTGGTCAATCGCCCCTATATCCTCGACATCCTTCCCAACAAGAGCGTCGTGGGCCATTTCGTCCAGGCCGGCTTCGACACCTATCTGATCGATTGGGGAAAGCCGACCTTCGCCGACCGCCATCTGAACCTGAACAGCTATATCAACGGCTATCTGGGCAACGTGGTGAAGTATCTCCAGAAACGCACTCCGCTCCGCAGGTCAGCATGCTGGGCTATTGCATGGGCGGCACGATGAGCGCGATGTTCACCGCGCTGCATCCCCAGGCGGTGAAGAACTTGATTCTGCTGGCGGCGGGCATCGATTTCTCCACCCGCGAAGGCCTGCTGAATCTGTGGACCGATTCGCGGTATTTCGACGTGGACGCCTTCGTCGAGACCTTTGGCAATTGTCCGGCCGAATACTTGCAGGCCTGCTTCCTGATGCTCAAGCCGGTGCGGAACCTGGTGGCCAAGCCCGATCTCGTTGTTCGAGAAGATCGGACGACGAGAAGTACGTCAACGAGTTTCTCACCATGGAAGCCTGGCTGAACGACAACGTTCCCGTGGCGGGCGAGATCTTTCGCGAGTTCGTGAAGTATCTCTACCAGCAGAACCTGCTGGTGCAGAATCGGTTGACCATCGGCCGGCACACGGTGGATCTGCGGCAGATCACCTGCTCCGTGCTGAACCTGATGGCCGAGCACGACGACCTGGTGCCGGTGTCGCAAAGCCGGCCCTTCAACGAGCTGGTGGGATCGGAGGATCGCGAGGCGATCACGCTTCCGACCGGCCATATCGGGTTGGCGATGGGCTCGGCGGCGCAGCGCGAACTGTGGCCGCGAGCCGTCCGGTGGTTGGAAGAGCGGTCCTGAAGTCTTGCGGCCCGCGCCGCTCTCCAGTCGCGCACATGGCGGATGATCGATAGCCCGTCGGGCCTCGTTTTGTGCGGCAACGACGGCTCCAACGCGCAGCTTGTGATGCAACCCGTCGGCACGGCTAACGAAAATCTTCCCGCTTGAATTCCTGCTTTCGGCTGTCTTGCGCTTGGATTGCTGCCTTGCTTCACGCTTCGGCGATGAACTTGAACTTCAGCGCCGCGGCCAGCTCTTTCGCCGGCTCCCAGAGGTCGCCATAGAACGTGACCCGGTGCCAGTTGTATTGGTCCCAGAAGGTGAACAGTTTCTCGAAGTCGCCATCCACTTCGCAGGCCAGCTTGGTGCGGCAGCCGCGGTCGTTGATGACATTTTCGACCGCCTTGGCCCGGTAGCAAAGGACTTCTTGCCGGCCTGCATGGATTTCGATCGCCGTCACGTGGTAACCGACCGGCAGGAATGAGCGGACCGAAGCGCCGCCGCGGTCCTCGCTGTGGCTGAGAATCTCGTAGGGGTTCGACGCCCCTGCCGGCCCGAACGGCCTAGTCGTGGCGACGCAGTGGCAGCAAACGATCTGCCGTTTCGAGGTGTCCAGCGCGGGATCGGAAATGAAACCGGGCCGGCCCGTCAGATGTTTCATCGCGATCATGCTGACGGAGGCCACGAGGTCGGCCTCGCAGGCCCCGATCATGCCCGCGTCGAGCATCTCGACGAATCCGAGGCACGGATACGCGTTCAGCTTGCCGGAGTAGACGCCGCCGAGACAGTTGACCGTGATCCCGTCGGCCTGATATTGCTGGATCAGCGCCTTTTGGGCCAGATAGAACCGGGCTGATTTCTCCAAGGTGGCATCGACGTCGGTCAACGTGACGGACCGGGCCGCCGACTTCCAGTGTGCCGCCACGGTGAGGGCCTGGTCCCGATCGACCTTGTCGCAGGCCGCCGCGGCCTCCGCGAAATCGATGCGCCACGATGCCGATCCCCGTCAGTGCCGTTACCTTGTCGATGATCGGCTGCTTGGGCTTTCCCACCACGATCAACTTGGACCGCTTCATCGCCTCCAGGCACCGACCGATGTCACCCACCGGCAGCGGATCGTCGTTGTAGGTCATCGCCGTGGGCGCGGGCATGCGGTTGCGACGCAGACGGTCGCAGGCGGCCACGAACTCGGTCGTGGTGCCCCCCTTCTTCAACAGGGCAAAACACTTGACCGCCTCGGCCAAGTCTTCGGTTTTCGAGGATGCGACGACCGAGAAGTTGTGGCACTCGCGGCGCAGATCGAGCCGTGTAGTTCAAGAATCCGCCCGAGCCGGCGAAGAGGAAATCGGCCACCAGCACTGGTTTGCCGGAAGTCACGATCGGCTCCATGACCCGCACCCAGTTGTTCATCTGGTAGACGACGTAGCCGTCGATGGATTTGGACTGATCGTCGGCCAGCAGTTTTTCGGCCGCCTCGGGTGCATGGAGCACGACGGGCAGCACCTCAACCTCCAGACAGAGATTTTTCAGCGTGGTTGCAACCCGTTCGATATCGGGGGCGAAATCGTAGCCGATGTGCGGCCAAGTGGGGCGATCCTGCACGACGGCCCAGCAGGCGAAAACCAAGCGGACGCGCGGCCGGCCCGACGGCCCTGCGGCGGGAACCTCGTCGGACCAACTTAAAGCGGCAGGCAGCGCGGCGGCCGCACAGGCCCCGCAACCGACCGCCAAAAAACGACGCCGGCTCACACAGCATCCGCAATGCGACTCGAAAGGTTGCAACGACATGAGGCGGGCTCCTTACAGCGTTGCCAGGAGGGGAGGACGACGACTCCAAGCATTTTATCAGCGTTTAATAATGCACGCAAGAAAGGAGGCGGAACTATTAGGAGGATGAAAGGCGACAGCTCCCAATTTTTGCGCTCAGGATCAAGTATGAACCGGGATTTCCCATTTGGACGCCGCTCGGATACGCTCCGAACGCCAGTTCCCCCGTGAAAGAATGTGTCCCAGGCTTGGTCCCGGGTTCTTCGTGCGGCCGGATTCATTTGCTCGTCTTGGTCGCTTCCGCGGGCGGAGGCGAGGCTTTCTCGGGGGCTTTCTCCGCTGCGGCCGGCTTCGGATCCCGCGACGCCTCGACGGCAATATCTTCCAGGCGGACCTTTAGCGGACCGGGCGCCACACGCAGCGCGATTTCTTTGCCATCGCGCAGCAGGACGAGTTCCCTCGGTTCCGTTCCCCCTTTGGCGACCTCGCCGACAAACGCCCGATAACTGGCGATGGGGTGGCCCGCATAACGGACGATGATGTCGCCTTCGTGCACGCCTTTGGCCTCGCCCTCGCCGCCGGGAAGAACCTGCGTAACCGTCACGTGCTGGGGCGTTTCCGGGCCTCGCGGTGCGCTCGCGGCCACCGCCTTGAGGGCTTCGGCATACGTCAGCGGCTTGCCTTCGGAATCGAAGTATTTGTCTTCGAGGACTTTTCCGCTACGATCGTACGTCGTCACGTTGCGATGATATCCCAGCTTGGGGGCGACAATGGCCTCCCCTTGGACGCCGAAGTAGGATTTGCTGGTTTGCCGTCCGCGCTCGTCGAACGCGGCCTTCCATCCGGAAATACCGTTGACGTTGAGACAAGGCTTGCCGTCGGCGCCGAAGAAGGACAGGCTGATCATGTTTCCCCGCCCGTCGTAGACGGCGTTCCATCCGGCACTGCCGTCCTTCAATAGGCAAAGCTGGCCATCGATGCCGAAGCAGAGACCAGCTTGTCTGGTTTCCGCGCTCGTCGAAGGTGGCCTTCCATCCCGCATTTCCGTCTTTGTGGAGGCAGGGCTTGCCGTCGGTGCCGAAGTACGACTGGCTGATCTGGTTGCCCCGCTGGTCGAACGCGGCCTTCGATTCGGCGTAGCCGCTCTTGCACGGGCAGGGTTTGCCGTCGATGTCGAAGTAAGACTCGCTCGTCTGCATTCCCCGCTCGTCGTAGGTTCGTCGTAGTTCGGCGTAGCCGTTCTTGATCAGGCAGGGCTTGCCGTCGATGCCGAAACTGGAATAACTCGTCGGATTCCCCCGTTCGTCGAAAGTGGTCTTCCATGCGGCGTAGCCGTTCTTGCACAGGCAGGGCTGGCCGTCCGGGCCGAAGTAAGACACGCTGGTTTGGTTTCCGCGGTCGTCGAATTGGGCGTTCCAGCCCGCATACCCGTCTTTGCACCGGCAGAGCTTGCCGTCGATGCCGAAGAAAGACATGCTGGTTTTATTTCCCCGCGCATCGTAGGCGTAGCGCACTTCGGCATTGCCGTCCGCATGCAGGCACGGTTTGCCGTCGGTGTCGAAGTAGGCCACGCTGGTTTGGTTTCCGCGATCGTCGAAAGTCCGTCGCATTTCGGCAAACCCGTTCCTGTGCAGGCAGGGTTTTCCGTCGGCGCCGAAGAAGCGGACGACGAGTTCGTTTCCCATCGCGTCGAATTGGCTCCTCCAACCGGCAATGCGATCCATGTTCGGGCAAGGCTTGCCGTCGGCGCCGAAATAGAACAAGCTGGTCTTGCTTCCAAGCTCGTCGAATTGGGCGTTCCATCCGGCAACGCCGATGTTGTGCAAACAGGGCTTGTTGTCGGCCCCGAAGTACGACAGGCTGGTTTGGTTTCCCCACGGGTCGTAGGTGGCATCCCAACCGGCGATCCTGTCCATGTTCAGGCAAGGCTTGCCGTCGGTGCCGAAGTAAGACATTCGCACCTTGTTTCCCCGTGCGTCGAAAGCAGTTTCCCAACGGGCAACTCCGTTCTTGTTGAGGCAGGGCTTGCGGTCGGCGCCGAAATAGGATCCGCTGATCTCGTTTCCACGTTCGTCGAAAGCGGCCGTCCAGCCGGCATAGCCGTCCTTGTTGAGGCAGGGCTTGCCGTCGGCGTCGAAATAGGACACGCCTGTTTCGCTTCCCCCGTCGTTGAAAGTGGCCTTCCAGCCGGCATAGCCGTCTTTCTGGAGGCAGGGCTTGCCGTCGGCGCCGAAGTAGGCGACGCTGGTCTGGTTACCGCGCTCGTCGAAGGTTGACTTCCAGCCGGCATAGCCGTCTTTATTCAGGCAAGGCTGGCCATCGGCGCCGAAGTAGGCGACGCTGGTCGGGTACCCGCGCTGGTCGTAGGTGACCTTCCTTCCGGCATCGCCGCTCTTCAACAGGCACAGCTTGCCGTCGGTGCCAAGGTAGGCCACGTTGGTCTCGTTTCCGCGCTCGTCGAAGGTCAACTTCCAGCCGGCATAGCCGTCCTTATTCAGGCAGGGCTTGCCGTCGGCGCCGAACAAGGTTTCACTGATCTTGTACCCGCGGTCGTCGTACTGGGCTTTCCAGCCGGCGATGCCGTCGGTGTTCGGGCAGGGCTTGCCGTCGATGCCGAAGGACGACCCGCCGGTCTCATTGCCCCGGTCGTCGTAGGTGGCCGTCCATGCGGCATACCCGTCCTTCTCCAGGCAGGGCTTGCCGTTGATGCCGAAGAAGGACATGCCTGTTTGGTTTCCCCGCTGGTCGTAGGTTGCCTTCCCTGCGGCCTCTCCGCCCTTGATGCGGCAGGGTTTGCCGTCGGTGCCGAAGTAGGACCAGCAAATGCGGTTTCCCTGTTGGTCGAACTGGGCATTCCAGCCGGCATGCCCCTCCTCCTTTTTCAGGCAGGGTTTGCCGTCGGTGCCGAAGTATGACACGGTTTCCGCGTTTCCCCGTTCATCATAGGCGACCTTCCATCCGGCACTGCCGTTCTTGTTCAGGCAAGGCTTGCCGTCCGGGTCGAAGTAGGCCACTTCGACGAGATTTCCGTACGCGTCATATTTCAGCTTTTCGATCGCATAGCCGTCCTCGCAAAGGACTGGCGTCCCAGTCCTGCCGATCCAATCGGCTCGAATACGATTTCCTTGGGCGTCATATTCGTACTGCATGCCGGCGATTCCCCGTTTGGTCGGACAGGGTTGGCCGTTGATATCCAGATAACGTGTGGCTTTCACTCTGCCCTCTGGCGTGTAGGTAAACTCCTCGACATAGATGCCGCTGGCGTCGGAAGTCGGGTAACCGCTCTGATTCAAATAGGTTCGCCGAATCACGTGTCCCAGGTCGTCATACTTCAACTCCCAGGCCGCGATTTCCGAACGCATGGGCGTCTCGGGCTTGCCGGGCCCGCCGCCGAGCCCTTCCCTGTCGGCCAGCAGGAACTGGGCCTGCATCTGCAACCGCCCCTTGCTGCCCCCCTTGAACTCGACGATCGACAAGTCCGGGGCATAAACCGATTCCCGCAGCTCCTTTCCGGTCGGCGTGAATTCGATCGTGTACTCCAACGCGCCATTATCACGGTAATGAAAAGTTCGATCGGCCGGGCTGCCGGATTTGGCCGCCGTGGTGGGCCGGCGGCTGCCGTTGATGCTGCAAACGCGTTTGACGCGATACTGCGCAGACTCGAATTTCCACGAGGCATTACGGTGCTCGACCTGTGCAGCGTTCAGTTCGCCGAGGCCCTGGGGCACGCCGCGGCATTCGACGTAATCGGCGTAGTAGGTGACCTTCTTGCGGTTGTAGTCCCAATAGGCGAAGCTGCTGCCGGCCGCCGCGAGGAACAGCACGGCCGCCATCAACCCGCGGGCAATGCGCCGTCGCCGCTGGCGGCGGCGATGCCGGTCCCAGAGTTGATCGAACTTCAATCCCAGCAGCCGGGCCACCACTTTGACAAAGGCCTTCTCCTTGCCGAGCTCCGGCACGCTCACGCCGAGCATCGCCCGCTGTTCGCCGCGGAGGATGGCGGGAAAGCACTCCTCCTCCGGATTGGCGGCGTTCGGCGTGCCCGCCACCACGAAGGGAATGATCCGCTCCTCCCGGCCCATGTCGATGAAGTGCTGCACCTCGCGGTTCACCCACTCCGACTTGGCGGCCGCGGGCGAACAGAGCACGATCAGATAACGGGAATCCTGCAACTCCTGGCGGAGGTTTTGCAGCAGCGGGCCGGTACTGATGTCGGTCTGGTCGCGAAAGACCGGCCGAATTTGCTTCGGAAGGTGCGGGGCCTGCTTGCGGATGATGGCGGGCAGCCGATAGGTCTCGATTTGCTGCTGGAGCCAGCGGGCCCAGCGCATGTCCTCATGCTTATAGCTGATGAAGGCATAATAAGTGTATCGTTTATCGTCGGACGAGCCCTGCGTTGTGTCTGCAGTGGAAGCCATATTGCGCCTTTTCCACGCGTTACGGCGGCGTCACGATGGGGCGGCGGTTGCCCTGCCGCCCCGCAGAGTACCACTGCCCGTTCGTCTGCCCGTGCCGGGCCACGGTTAGGCAAGCCACCCGTGGCACCGGTCACATCACGATTGACAGAGCGCCAACCCGGCGGCCGCCCCCCCCGCCAATCAGGCCGCTCACAGCCCAATTGCCGCAGTGAACTATACAAATCTCGCTGCCGGTGATCAACCACGTCGGGTCGCCGTGGGGCCGACTCGTGGTCAAAATGGGAAAGCTGTTTAGCCGGCGGGCTGCACCCGCCAAAATCCGTTGCCGCGTCCCGGGCCCGGTTGCAAATTCGGCCCGGTCTCGTTAATATAGTGGGTGAGTCAACACGCCCCAACGTTTTCCCGCCGTTAGCAACCCTTACAGCAGGGTGTCCAGAAAGTGGCCTTTGGAAGCAAGCTTGTGCTGCGCTTCCAAGCCCGCCCGAGTACGATGACTCCAGCACTGATCCGGCTTGAAGACATCACGAAGACGTATCACCTGGGCGAAATCGACGTCCCGGTCCTCAAGGGCATCTCGCTCTCGATCGCTCCCGGCGAGATGGTGGCGCTGATGGGCGCCTCGGGCTCGGGCAAGACCACGCTGATGAACATCCTTGGCTGCCTCGATCGGCCCAGCTCAGGGCGCTATTGGTTCGACGGTCAGGAGATGAGCGGGCTGACGCCGAATCAGCGGGCGCTGGTCAGGACGGCGAAACTGGGTTTTGTTTTCCAGAGTTTCAATCTGCTGCCGCGCACCACGGCGTTGCAGAACGTGGTCATGCCGTTGGATTATGCAACGGCCCGCCACGGCCACGGCGATTCCCGCCGGCTGGCGCGGAGTCTGTTGGAACGCGTCGGGCTCGGCGATCGCTGCGAGCACGAGCCCTCGCAGATGTCGGGCGGCCAGCAGCAGCGCGTGGCCATCGCGCGGGCGCTCGTGAATCACCCCGCGCTGCTCCTGGCCGATGAGCCGACCGGCAACCTCGATTCGCACACCAGCGTCGAAATTCTGGAGATGTTCCAGAAGCTCAACGCCGAGGGGATTACCGTCATCCTGGTGACGCACGATCCCAAGGTTGCCGCCTACGCCCACCGGACGATCCGCATCGGCGACGGTCTGATCGAGGATGACGAGTCGAAGGCTCCGCTTGCCCGGCACGGTGATCCCGAGGGCGCGCCGCATTCGGGGCGGCCGGACGTTCCCTTGCCGCTGGCGCTGAACGGCAATGGCGGCGCGAAGGCGAGGTTGGCGCGGACGATCGCCCGGCGGCACGCGGCGGAAGGCCGCGGAGCCGCCGCGGCAACGGCGATTGCCGAACGCGATGAACCAGGCCCCAGGCCGCGAGCGAGCGTGCATGTCCGGCAGGCCAACGTTCTGCCCGCCGGGGTCAAGCCGAAGCCGCGGAGCGCCGCGGTCCGCCTGGCGCTGCCGTCCACGCTGCGCACGGCGTTCGGCGCGCTGCGGCGCAACAAGCTGCGATCGGCCCTGACGGCCCTGGGCGTGATCATCGGCGTCGGAGCGGTCATCGCCATGTCGGAGATCGGTCGCGGCTCGAAAATCGCGCTGGAAAAAACGATCGCCAGCATGGGCGCAAACAATCTTCTGGTGATGCCCGGTTGGGCGGTCACCGGCAGCGTCAACTGGGGTTCCGGCACGATTCAATCGCTGACCCCGGGGGACATGAGAGAGATCTATCGGCAATGTCCGGCCGTCCTCAGCGTGGCTCCCATCGTCTGGGCGCGCAGCCAGGTGATTTACGGCAACCGCAACTGGATTCCACGAACCATGACGGGGACCACGCCCGCCTATCTGACGGTGCGCGATTGGGAGGATTTTGAGGAGGGCAATTGCTTCAGCGACGCCGATGTGCTCGACGCCAGCAAGGTCTGTTTGCTCGGCACTACCGTGGCGCGGGAGCTGTTTGAGGGTGAATCTCCCATTGGCAAGGAGGTTCGCATCCAGAATGTTCCCTTCCGGGTGGTCGGCGTCCTCGGCCACAAGGGCGCCAACATGATGGGCATGGACCAGGACGACATCGTGCTGGCGCCCTGGACCACCATCAAGTTCCGCGTCAACGGCACCGGCGCCGGCAGCACCACGATGGTCACCCTGCAGGCCGCGTTGTCGACCATCAACACGCTGGCCAACTTATATCCGGGCGCAACGGTGCTCTATCCGACTCCTTCGCCCATGGAGATCGCCGACGCGCCACAGTTCGGGCGACGCGTCAATGTGGACCAACTCCTCGCCAAGGCGGTCAACGAGGAGGAGATTCCCCAGGCCATCCAGCAGATCACCGATCTGTTGCGCGAGCGGCATCATCTGCCGCCTGTGCGGGACAACGATTTCGACATTCGCGACATGACCGAAATCACCAGGACGGTGGCGTCGGCCTCGGAGGTGATGGAGACCTTGTTGTTGGTGGTGGCCGCCATCTCGTTGATCGTGGGCGGCGTGGGAATCATGAACATCATGCTCGTTTCGGTCACCGAGCGGACGCGGGAGATCGGCCTCCGCATGGCCGTCGGCGCTCGCAGCCATCACATCCTGCGACAGTTTCTCATCGAAGCCGTGCTGCTGTGCCTGACCGGGGGCGCCATCGGAATTGCCGTCGGCCGCGCGGCGTCGATCATGGTCCGCTCGATCAAGGAATGGCCCACCCAGCCGTCGCTGCCGTCGATCCTGATCGCGGTGCTGGTTTCGGCGGGCGTGGGGATTGTTTTCGGATTCTATCCTGCCTGGAAGGCCTCCCGCCTGGACCCCATCGAAGCACTCCGCTACGAGTAGCCCCGCTCGATCATGGCGACGGCAGGCCGTCGCCTCAGATGGCGCCTTCGCCCGACTCGCCCGTACGGATGCGGACCACGTCCTTTAGCTCGCTGACGAAGATTTTGCCGTCGCCCACCTGACCCGTCTTGGGCGGCCCGCACAATCGCATCCAGCACCGTTTGCAGCTTCGCTTCGGCGACGACGACTTCCACCTTGATTTTTGGCAGGAAATCGACCGTGTATTCGCTGCCGCGGTAGATCTCGGTATGGCCTTTCTGACGGCCGAAGCCGCGAACCTCGGTGATAGTCATGCCCGTCATGCCGCGCTCGGTCAACGCCTTCTTCACATCCTCGAGCTTGTGGTGCCGGATGATTGCTTCCACCTTTTTCATCGGAAAACTCCTTGTCAAATGAATATGTATCCTTCTTCGTCGTGTTGGCTGACGTCGAGGCCTTCGATCTCGGCCTGCCGGCTGACGCGGAGGCCCATGAGCGCGTCGACCAATTTGAGGAGAATGAACGTGCCGACGATGGCCAGGCCCAGGCCGCAGCGGCGGCGATCAATTGGGCCGTCAAGAGATGACCGCCTTCCAGGAGGCCCGAGCAGGTCGCCGTCGCCGCAGGCGCCGGTGGCGCGCGTGGCGAAGATGCCCGTGAGAATGGCCCCCAACGTCCCGGCGATGCCATGCACGCCGAAGACGTCCAACGAATCGTCGTAACCGAAATAGGCCTTCACGCGCGTGCAGACCGTGTAGCAGACGGCGGCCCCGATCGCGCCGATCAGCAGGGCGGGCATCAAGGTCACATAGCCGGCGGCCTGGGTGATGGTCGCCAGGCCGGCCACCAGGCCCGAACAGGTGCCCAGCAGGCTTGGTTTTCCGCGGAATTTCCACTCCAGGGCGGCCCAGGTGAGGCCGCCCGCCGCCGCCGCGAAATGCGTGGCCGCAAAGGCGCAGGTGGCCAGACGTCCGGCCGTCAAGGCGCTGCCGGCGTTGAAACCGAACCACCCCACCCACAGCATCCCGGCGCCCAGCGCGGTATACGTCATGTTGTGCGGCGGCATCGGCTCGCTGCCGTAACCCAAGCGCTTGCCCAACACCAGCGCGCAAACCAAGGCCGACACGCCCGGAACTGATATGGACCACCGTTCCGCCGGCAAAGTCCAGCGCGCCGCCAGCCGAGCAATGGGCATTGTGGCTGCCGTATTGGAGTATGCCGCCGCCCCAAATCCAGTGCGCCAGCGGGCAATAAACCACCGTGCCCCAGAGGACCAGGAACACCGTCATGGCACTGAACTTCATCCGTTCGGCGAAGGCCCCGCAAATCAGGGCCGGCGTAATGATGAAGAACATGCCCTGAAACAGCATGTGCGTCATCACGGGAATGCGTGAGTTGCGGATAAAGAGGCAGCTCGGCCCCGCGGCCCGACCACACGGCGTTCACCCCGTTCATCAGCAGATAGCGACCATCGCCGATCCAAGGCCCGTCGCCGCCGAAGACCAGCGAGTAACCATACACGGCCCAAACGACCGTCATCAGGCACATCAGGCAGACGCATTGCATCAACACGCTGAGCACATTTCTCTTGCGCACGAGCCCGCCGTAGAATAGGGCCAGGGCCGGCGCCGTCATGAACAACACCAAGGCCGCGGAAACCAAGACCCAAGCATTGTCAGCGGCGTCGAACGCGGGGGCTGCCGCGGGCGACGAGCCGCCGGCCGCTTCGCCCGGTGCTTGGGCCATAACCAGGGACGTCCCGCGCAACCATACCGTGGCGGACAGCAAGCTGAGGACCAGAAACCAGCGCACGTTCCTCGGGCGAATCATGGGAAGGACTCCCTTGCATGAAAGAAAGCGTGTAAGGGCTACCAGCGGATCGGATCACCTTACTTTCAGAAGATTTTCCTGTCAAGCTTCAGAGGAGTACATCAAGGAAGGCCGCGACTTCAAGAGCGACACGCCAAAGCCCGGATACGAGCCCTACCAATATCCTCACCCATTGCAAATGATGTCGGACTGAAATCTGCCGCGCGGGAGCGGCGTAAAGAACATCGCGCCAGGAATGCGCCGAATCCTGGGCCGCCGCGCTGGCGCCGTGCGGCCGGTTCCTCTCTTACGTGGTTGCCCACGTTCCGCTCTCCTACCGCCTGCCCGCAGCCCCACGTACAGCGGGGTGTTTTGGTGCATGCACCCCCCATCGGAGTTAAGGCGTTTGTCTCTAGTGAAACTTTGTCCCCGAAATTCGTTGACGCGGTTGTAACGAAGAATGATAATAATTTTTCAAACATCCGTTTAATCTCTTCGGCTCGCCGGACGACGCCCACGCCGGCGTACCCGTGATGGTGTGTGCGCGGACTCGATATCGCAAACAAGGCACGATCGGACTTTCAAACATCGAGAACTACTCCTAAGGCGGAGGAACAAGCCATGCTGGGACTACTGAATCGCCAAACCAACGGCAGGAAACATCGCAAGTTGGCCCAAGGCCGGCACTCTCGCCGGGAAGTCCGCCCCGCGTTTCACACGCGGCTGCGGCTGGAGCCGCTGGAAGATCGGCGACTTCTGTCCGTTACTGCCATATGGACCGGCCTGGGTGGCGACCACTTCTGGAATAACGCTGCCAACTGGAACGTCCTCCCGGTCGCCGGCGATAACCTGAGTTTCCCTTCCGGGCCAACGCAAACGTCAACTGTCAACAACTTCGGCGCGGGAATGAACTTCGGCTCGATCGATATCGCGGGCGACAACTACAGCCTGACGGGCAGCCAGGTGTTTCTCGGCGGCGACATTACCTCGGCGGGAAGCAACAACAGCATAGGACTGGGCCTGCAACTCGCCGCCGACCACAGCATCACGAACGCCAGCACGTCCGGCGCCACCCTTACGGTCTCCGGCGGCATCGACCTCAACAATCACAACCTCTCGTTAGCCGCCGCCAACAGTTCGGCGATTACAGAGGTTGACGGCATGATCGGCGATACTTCGGTCGCCGACACGGGCGGTTTGATCATCAGCGGCAGCGGACAGGTGGTGCTGACAGCGCACAACACCTATGCGGGTCTGACCGAGGTCACCAACTACTCCAACCTGGTCGTCGAAAACGACTCGGCCTTGGGCGCGACCGCCGCGGGCACCCAATTGGATTACGATGCCACGCTGCAACTGGAAGGCGGAATCGCAATTACCGGCGAGGCTTTGAATGCCGGCACCTACGACACCATCAGCAGCGTGGGCGCCAACGTCTGGACCGGCGACATGACTTCCGGCAATCAATTGCTGTTCGATGTTGCCGGCGGCAACTCGCTCGAAGTGGATGGCAATATTACCGCAAACTACCTCTACAACAACAATTCGGGCCAGTTGACCCTCGACGGTTTGGGCAACGTGATCCAATATGACGTGGAGAACTACGGCATTCTCGAGGTGGACGGCACGCTCACAATAGAGTACGGCTCGGTCTTCAACTGGTACAGCGGCACGCTGCAGGGGACCGGCACAGTCAACGGCGGTGATTCTTACGAGCCAGTCTACAACTACGGCACGCTAACCCCCGGCACGTCAGGCACGCCAGGCATCCTCACTACCAATTACTTAGACATCGGCAGCGGCGGTAATCTGAACGTCCTGCTCAACGGCGACACCACCGCCGGAACCGACTACTCCCAGTTGGCCGTGACGGGAGACGTCAACCTCTATGACGCGAACCTTAATATTACTCTCGGCTACACGCCCGGCGCCACCGACTCCTACGTTATCGTGAACAATCAGGGCAGCGATCCGATCGACGGCACATTCAACGGCTTGCCGCAGGGGGCCCTGCTGCTGGTAGGCTCCGACGTCTTCCAGATTTCTTACACGGGCGGCACCGGCAACGACGTAGTTCTGACCCACGTCGCGGCCGACGTTTGGACGGGCGCAGATGGCGGCGCAGGCGACTGGAGCGACCCCAACAACTGGGCCGCCGACGCTATCCCAAAGCCCGGCGATAACCTGATTTTCCCCGACGGGGCAGATCAAACGACGAACTTCAACGACTTCACGGGAGCGGCTTCGGCCTTCGGCACGATCCAGATCTCGGGCAGCAACTACGACCTGACGGGCAATGCGTTGTCGCTTGGCGGCAACATCATTTCGACGGGGAACTACAACAGCGTGGACCTGGCCTCGGTGCAACTCTCCGCCAATGCCGGCATCTCCAGCACGGGATATACTGTCTTTGCCGTCTCCAGCCCCATTGATCTTAACGGCTACAACCTCTCGGTAAACGCCGCCAACAGTTCGAGCTCGACGGAGCTTGACGGCATCATCAGCGACAGTTCGCTCGGCGACACGGGCGGTCTCATGATCGGCGGCAGCGGAACATCGATCCTCAACAACGCCAACACTTATGCGGGCCTGACCACCGTCAACAGCGGAACTCTGGTCGTCGAAAACGCCCAGGGTTTAGGGACGACAGCCGCCGGCACCGACGTCGAGAACTTTGCCACGCTGGAACTGGCTGGCGGGATCATCGTGGCCGGCAAACCGTTGACTTCCAGTAGCTCTGCCGAGATCAGCAGCGTGGGCGACAACGTTTGGAACGGCGGCATCACCGTGACCAATTACCTGGAGGTGTACGTTAATGGCGGCAACTCGCTCGAAGTGGACGGCAACATTACCGGAAATTACCTCAACAACAACGAATCGGGCCTGTTGATTCTCGGCGGCCCCGCCAATGTCATCCAAAGCGAGGTTCAGAATAGCGGTGTTCTTGAGGTGGACGGCACGCTCAGCACGTCCTACTACGGTGTCTACAACTACAGCACGCTCCAGGGGACGGGCACCCTCAACGGCGTCAACGCCTATCTCTACAACTACGGCACACTGAAGCCCGGCCTGACAAGCTCCTCCAGCGCCGGGCATCCTTAACACGGGCAACTTCTACCAGAGCGGTGGCGAGAACTTCGATGTCCGACTCGACGGTCCCGGCACTGCCGGAATCGATTACGACCAACTGGACGTGACGGGAAGCGTCACCTTGTACGGCAACCTCAATGTGACCCTCGGCGCCGGCTACACGCCCACCCCCGGCGACTCGTTCACGATCATCAACAACGAAGGCGCCAATTCGGTCGCCGGCACATTCACCAACCTGCCGGAGGGCGGCCTGTTGGCCGTAACGTCGGGCCCCAATACGTATTTCTTCCAAGTTTCTTATGTCGGCGGCGACGGCAACGACGTCGTGCTTAAGAACGTCGCGGTTGACGTTTGGACTGGCGGGGGCGCCGACGACCTCTGGTCCGATTCCTCCAACTGGACGGGCGGCATCCCATCCACCTACGATGACTTGATCTTCCCTTCCGTGGCAGCGCAAAAGACAAACGACAACGACATTAGCGGGGGAACGTTTGGCTCTATCCAGATGTCGGGCAGCAACTACGACTTGACGGGCAACGCGGTGTCGCTCAGCGGCGGCGTCACGTCGCTGGGCACCGGCAACACCTTGGCCCTCGACTCGCTGACGCTCACTGCCGACAGCACCATCTACAACTCGGCCAACAGCCTATTGACTGTTTCGAGCGCCATCGACCTGAACGGCTACAGCCTCTCGGTAAACTCCGTCAGCACCTCAGGCCCGGTGAAGCTTGCCGGCCAGATCAGCGGCGCGGCGCTCTGAGCATCACCGGCGGCGAGTCGATCCTGGACGGGCCCAACACCTATACGGGCCCGACAACGGTCGGCAGCGACGCTACCCTGGTCGTCGGAAGCGACACGGCCTTGGGCCAGGGCGGCACGGGCAATGGCACCAACCTGGTGGGCTACGCCACCCTGGAACTTGAAAACAATATCACCGTGACCGGCGAAACTTTGACATCCAGCGGCCAGTACAGCGACGTCAGCATCCGTAGCGTGGGCAACAACGTTTGGGACGGCGACATGACCATGAACTACGAAACGGATTTCTATGCCGCCACCGGCGACTCGCTCGAAGTGGTCGGCAACATTACCGGACAGTACCTCTACAACGCCGGTCCGGGACAGTTGACTCTCGACGGCTCGGCCAATGTTCTCAGGTATTATGTAGACAACGACGGCATTCTCGATGTGGACGGCACGCTCAGTACGACCTACTACTCGATCGAAAACTACTCCGGTGGCACGCTCCAAGGGAGCGGCACGGTTAACTCCAGCACGGCGTACGCGTACGACTATTATCCACTCTACAACGATGGCACGCTAAGCCCCGGCACCGCAAGCGTGCCAGGTATTCTCAACGTAAGTTACATCAGCTTCGAGAGTGCCAGCAACTTCAACGCCATCCTCAATGGCCACATCACCCCCGGAACCGACTACTCCCAATTGGACGTAACGAAAAACGTCGGATTGGATGGTAACCTCAACGTCACCCTCGGCTACACGCCCAACCCCGGCGACTCGTTCGTCATCGTGAACAACCAGAGCGCCAATTCGGTCTCCGGCACGTTCAACGGGCTGTCAGAGGGCAGCCTGCTGGTGGTGGGCACCAGTGTCTTTCAAATTTCTTACAAGGGCGGCGATGGCAACGACGTAGTCCTGACCTGCATCGCCGCCGACGTTTGGACGGTGCAAGTCTCACCAGCAACGACTGGAGCGACGGCGCCAACTGGCTCAGCGGCAACGCCCCGAATCCCGGCGATAACCTGCTTTTCCCTGCCGGGGCACTGCAAACCACCAATGTCAACGACTTCACGGGTACAGACTCGGCCTTCGGCTTGATCGACATATCGGGCGACAACTATGTCCTGGAAGGCAACCAAGTGTCGTTGGCCGGTAATGTCATCTCGTCGGGAAGCGGCAACCGCCTGGACCTGGACCTGCAACTTTCCGCCGCCGCCGGCATCGTCAACAGCAACACGGCCGGCGCCACCTTCAAGGTTTCCACTCCCATCGATCTGAACAGTTTCAACCTTTCCGTGAGCGCCTCCGACTCCTCCGGCATTACGGAGCTTGACGGTGTGATCAGCGACAGCACGAACAGCGGTACGGGCGGTCTGACCATCGGCGGCGCCGGGCAATCGGTCCTGAATGCGGCCAACACCTATGCGGGCGTGACCACGGTCAACAGCGGCACCCTGGTCGTCGAAAACGACTCGGCCTTGGGCGCGATCGGCGCGGGCAACGAAACCGACGTAGAGAACGGCGCCACCCTGGAACTGAACGACTTCAACGGCCCTGTCACGGTGACCGGCGAGCTTTTGACGTCCGCTACCTCTGCCTCCATCACTAGCGTGGGCGCTAACGTTTGGAACGGCCCAATCATTGTGGCCGATACGTTGAATGTTGACGTTGACACCGGCAACTCGCTCGAAGTGGTCGGCAACATTACCGGAAACTACCTCTACAACAACAATACCGGCCAGTTGATTCTCGATGGCTCGGACAATGCGATCCAATATTACATATATAACTACGGTGTTCTCGAGGTAGACGGTGCGCTGAACACGCCCAGCTACGATCTCTTCAATCAGAATGGCGGCACGCTCCAGGGAACCGGCACGATCAACCCCCAGATCTACAACTACTACGGCACGGTGATTCCCGGCACGGCGAGCGTGCCAGGCACTCTCACGGTCAGCGGCGTCAACTTCGAGTCCGGCAGCAACTTCAATGTCTTACTCAATGGCGATACCACCGCCGGCACCGACTACTCTCAATTGGCCGTGACGGGAGACATCACGTTGGACGGCAACCTCAACGTCACGCTCGGCTATACGCCCGGCCCCACCGACTCGTTCGTTATCGTGAACAACGAGGGCAGCGATCCGATCAACGGCACGTTCACCGGCTTGCCGGAGGGGAGCCTGCTGGTGGTAGGCTCCGACATTTTCCAGATTTCTTACAAGGGCGGCGACGGCAACGACGTGGTCCTGACCCACGTCAATGCCGACGTTTGGACGGGCGAAGTCTCACCAGCAACGACTGGAGCGACGGCGCCAACTGGCTCAGCGGCAACACCCCGAATCCGGGCGATAACCTGCTTTTCCCTGCCGGGGCACTGCAAACCACCAACGTCAACGACTTCACGGGAGCGAACTCGGCCTTCGGCACGATCCAGATATCGGGCGACAACTACAGCCTGTCGGGCAACCAGGTGTCGTTGGCCGGCCCTGTCATTTCGGAGGGCAGCGGCAACAGCCTGGTTCTGAGCCTACAACTCTCCGCCGACGAAGGCATCGACAACACCAACACGGAGGGCGCCACCTTTGCGGTTTCCAGCCCCGTCGATCTCAATGGCCACAACCTCTCGGTAAACACCGCCGACTCCTCGGCCACGACCGAGTTGGACGGCCAGATCAGCGGCGCGGGCGGACTGACCATCGACGGCGCCGGGCAGGCGATCCTCAATGCGACCAACACCTACACCGGCGTGACCACGGTCAATGACGGCACCCTGATCGTCGAAAACGCCTCGGGCTTGGGCGCCAGCAACGCAGGCAACGAAACGGACGTGGAAAACTATGCCACGTTGGAACTGGCCGGCGGGATCACCGTGGCCGGCGAGAACTTGACCTCCAGTTCCAGCGCCTACATCGTCAGTGTGGGCGCCAATGTTTGGACCGGCGGCATGACCGCAACGAATGAACTTTACTTCTACGTTGACACGGGCAACTCGCTCGAAGTGGGCGGCGACGTTGCCGTCTCCTACCTCTACAAGTACGACGCGGGCCAGTTGATTCTCGACGGCAACCTTACCGGATACGACTTTTACAACTACGGTACGGGCGCCGTGGTTCTAAACGGCTCGGCGAACGCTCTTCAGTATGATGTGGAAAACTACGGTGTTCTCGAAGTGGACGGCACGCTGAGTACGCTCTACTACGGTGTTTACAACTACGATGGCGGCACGATCCAGGGGACCGGCACGATCGACGCCAGTACGTATTTCGGCGAGTGGATCGACAACTACGGGACGCTGAGCCCCGGCACGCCAGGCGTGCCCGGCATCCTTAATACGAGCAGCATCTACTTGATGGACAACGGCAGCGACGGCAACTTCAACGTCCTGCTCAACGGCACCACTGCCGGAACCGAATACACCCAATTGAACGTGACGGGAAACGTCTATGTGGGCGGCAACCTCAACCTCTCCCTCGGCAGCGGCTACACGCCCACCATCGGCGACACGTACATGATTATCAAGAATGACGGCACGGACGCCGTGTCAGGCACGTTCAACGGCCTTGCTGAAGGCGACATCGTCAGCGCCGGAGGGTACGATTTCAAGATCTCGTATGTGGGCGGCACCGGCAACGACGTGGTTCTTATCGCCCAGACCGGCAATCGCGACACAACGCCGCCGACCGCGACGATCAGTCAGGCCCTCGGCCAGGACAACCCGACCAATGACAGCACGATCCACTTTACCGTGGTCTTCAGCAAGATGGTAAGCGGCTTTACGGCAAACGAAATCGACTTCACCGGTTCGACGGACGCCGGCCTACTGTCGGCAACGGTTAGCAGCAGTGATCAAATCACCTTCGACGTGGCGGTCACCGGCATGGTTGACGATGGGCCGGTTACCATCAACTTTGCAGCCGATGCGGCCACGGACGGGGGAGGCCTCGGCAATCTGACGCCTACCGCGATCGACAACGACAACACGGTGACCTACGATCACACGCCGCCGGTGACCAGCGCTTCGCTCAACGGCGCCGTGGGAAACAACGGGTGGTACACGTCCACCGTGGACGTGACGCTTACGCCCACCGACAACCTCTCGGGCGTGCAAGACACCTACTATGTGCTCGACGGCGGGACGCAACAGACCTATGCGGGCGCGTTCGCCGTCAGCGGCGACGCCTACCACAGCTTGAGTTATTGGAGTGTGGACGCGGCGGGCAACGTGGAGAACGCCAATAGCCTCGCGTTCAGCATCGACGCCACGCCGCCGGTGACCACCGCATCGCTCAACGGCACCGTGGGAAACAACGGCTGGTACACTTCCACCGTGAACGTGACGCTTACGCCCACCGACAACTTCTCGGGCGTGCAAAACACCTACTACATCCTCGATGGCGGAACGCAACAGACCTATGCGGGGGCATTCGCCGTCAGCGGCGACGCCGTCCACAGCTTGAGTTATTGGAGTGTGGACGCGGCGGGCAACGTAGAGAACGCCAATAGCCTCCCGATCAACATTGACAGCACGCCGCCGGTGACCACCGCTTCGCTCAACGGCACCGTGGGAAACAATGGCTGGTACACTTCCAGCGTGAACGTGACGCTTACGCCCACCGACAACGTCTCGGGCGTGCAAGACACCTACTATGTGCTCGATGGCGGAACGCAACAGACCTATGCGGGCGCATTCGACGTCGGCGGCGACGCCGTCCACAGCTTGAGTTATTGGAGTGTGGACGCGGCGGGCAACATGGAGAACGCCAATAGCCTCCCGATCAACATCGACACCACGCCCCCGACCGTGCTGATCAGCTCGCCCTCCGCATCGACCACCTCCAGTGGACCGATCAGTTACACGGTGACGTACTATGACGCGAATTTCAATGCCGTCACGCTGACCTCCGCCGACGTGAAGCTCAACAGCACCGGCACGGCCGCCGCCGGCACGGTGGACGTCACGCCCGGCGTCGGCACAACGGAAGTGGTAACCCTCAGCGGCATCACGGGCAACGGCACGCTGGGCATCTCGCTGGACGCCAACACGGCTTCCGACCTGGCCGGCAACGAGGCCCCCGCCGCCGGACCCAGCACCACATTCAGCGTCGATAACGGGCCGGCAATCTCGCTGGTCACGGTGGTGGATGCCAAGACGAACGGCGGCACCCTGCTATCGACCGACCAGATCGAGATCACGTGGGCGGTCAACGACGCCGCCAGTGTGGGCAGCGAGTCGCTGAGCGTCGATGGCAAAACAGTCACGGCGATTTACGGCCCCTACTCCGCCGGCTCCGACACCTGGTATTTGGGCGGCGTGTTCGGGCCCCTTGGCGCAGGCAGCCACAACTACACAATCCAGTCGGCCGACGGCAAGGGCAACGCGGCGACTCCTTACACGGGCAGTTTCAACGTGGTCAGCCCGGCAGGCGTCACGGTTTCCATTTCCAGCGTGACGGTGGTGGATGCCACGACGAACAGCGGCGCCCTGCTATCGACCGATCCGGTTGAAATCACGTGGGCGGTCAACGGCGCCGCCAGTGTGGGGAGCGAGTCGTTGAGCGTCAACGGCAAGGCGGTCACGGCGATGTACGGCCCCTACTCCGCCAGCGCCAATACGTGGTATCTTGGCGGCGAGTTCGGACCGCTCGGCGCAGGCAGCCACAACTACACGATCCAGTCGGCCGACGGCAAGGGCAACGCGGCGACTCCTTACACGGGCAGCTTCAACGTGGTCAGCCCCTCGGGCGTCACAGTTTCCATTTCCAGCGTGACGGTGGTGGATGCCAAGACGAACGGCGGCACCCTGCTATCGACCGATCCGGTTGAAATCACGTGGGCGGTCAACGGCGCCGCCAGTGTGGGGAGCGAGTCGTTGAGCGTCGATGGCAAGGCGGTCACCGCGATGTACGGCCCGTACTCCGCCGGCGCCAATACGTGGTATCTTGGCGGCGAGTTCGGACCGCTCACCGTAGGCCCTCACAGCTTCGTCATTCAGTCGGCCGACAGCAAGGGCAACGCGGCGACTCCTTACGTGGGCACTTTCAACGTCATCGCCCCGTCGAGTGTCACGATCTCCAGCGTGATGGTAGTGGATGCCAAGACGAACAGCGGCACACTGCTATCGACCGATCCGGTTGAAATCACGTGGGCGGTCAACAGTGCCTTCCCTTTGGGGAGCGAGTCGCTGAGCGTCGATGGCAAGGCGGTCACGACGATGTACGGCCCGTACCTCGGCAAACCCATGCCCATTACGTGGTATGTTGGCGGCGAGTTCGGACCGCTCGCCGTAGGCCCTCACAACTTCGTCATTCAGTCGGTTGACAACCAGGGCGATAGAGCGACACCTTACACGGGCAGCTTCAATGTGGTGGCGGCATTAATGGTGGACGCATCCACTCCAGCCTCGGGCGGCGCCCAGCCGCTCAGCGAAAGCCAACTCCAGCCGATCGTGACCGCGGCGGAGCGGCAATGGGCGGTCGCCGACGGCAGCCAGGTTCTCGCCACGCTGGCCGACGCCAAGGTGGAGACCGCCGATCTGCCGGCCGGAATGCTGGGCGAAACGACGGGCAACACGGTGCTGATCGATCGCGATGCGGCCGGCTACAGCTGGTTCGTTGATCCCACGCCCAACAACAATAGCGCCTTTCCCAATCGATTGGACCAATACACCCTCGGCGCCCAGAGCGGCAGTCCGGCCGCCAACCGGGTCGATCTGCTGACGACCGTCATGCACGAACTGGGCCATGTGTTGGGCTATGCCGATGACACGGCGGGCGATCTGATGAACGTCACGCTACCTTTGGGCGAACGACGCATTCTCACCGGCAGTCCGTCGGCCGAGTCTGCCGCCCTCGACCAGATCTTCGCCTCCAGCGCGAGCGACAACGGAAGCGGGTGGGCGCAGTAATTGTTCGTGGTCAAGATAGGCAAGCTACTGAGTCAGAGCATTTGTCCGACGTGTTGTGGCGCGGCCGTCTCGGCTGCACTCGCGGGCGGGACGCCTGCACCACAATCCCGCTAGCGGAACATGCCGTGCGTGAATCACCACAATCCATTACTGCATCCTGCGAGCAGGTGATTGTTGGCAGACGCGGGGAGATGCAATATAATCGAACCTTGACGGATACGCTTTCATTGCCGTTTCTATTCTCCGTCGGCGATTCCACGGCAAGCTGCGGGAGGCATTACCGCACAAATGACCGACAAGACGCTCCCATTTTCCCGCAACCAATTAGAGGCGATTGCGCACCTATCCGACGCCGTTCCACATCTACGACGAAAGCGCGATTCGCACGAACGCCCGCCGCTTGCTGAATCTGTTCGCCTGGAATCCCGGGTTCAAGGAGTTTTTTGCCGTCAAGGCCACGCCCAATCCCTTCATTTTGAAAATCCTTCATTCCGAGGGATTCGGCGCCGATTGCAGTTCCTTGCCCGAATTGATCCTCGCGGAGAGAACGGGCATCGTCGGCCGGCAGATCATGTTCTCCTCGAACGACACGCCCGCTGACGAGTTTATCAAGGCGAGATCGCTCGGCGCCACCATCAATCTCGATGATATCAGCCACATCGACTTTCTCGACCAGTGCTGTGGAATACCCGAGATCGTTTCGATCCGATATAATCCCGGCAAGCTGCGTGAAGGCAGTTTCATCATGGGGCAGCCGGAGGAGGCGAAATACGGCTTCACGCATGCCCAAGTCTTCGCGGGCCTTCACCAACTTCAAGCCAAGGGAGCGAAGCGCTTCGGCCTCCATGCCTTTCTGGCGTCCAATGAGTTGGATCCGCGGTATTTCGTCGATACGGCGGAGATGCTGTTCGATTTGGCGATTCAGGTTTTGCAAGAACTGGACATTCGCGTCGAATTCGTCAACATCAGCGGCGGGGTTGGAATCCCCTACAAACCCGAAGAAACTGCCGTCGATCTTTCGGCCGTCAGCGACGGCATCCGCGCCTGCTACGACAGGATGATTCGACCCCGCGGCCTTCACCCGCTGGCGCTCTACATGGAATGCGGCCGCGTGATTACCGGACCCTATGGGTATCTGGTATCGCGAGTGCTCCATATCAAGGACATCTACAAAAGGCACGTCGGCCTGGACGCCTGCATGGCAAATCTCATGAGGCCGGCCATCTACGGCGCCTATCATCACATCACGGTAGTAGGCAAAGAAGATCGCCCCCACGACCAGCTTTACGATGTGACCGGGTCGCTTTGCGAAAACCGGGATAAATTTGCCGTCGATCGACGACTGCCGAGAATCGACGTTGGGGACCTTGTCGTGATCCACGATACGGGCGCTCACGGTCACGCCATGGGATTCAATTACAACGGCAAATTGCGATCGGCGGAATTGCTCTTGCGCGGGAACGGCGCGGTCTTGCAGATACGCAGACCGGAGACGATTGACGACTACTTCTCGACTCTCGACTGGGACGCGCTGGCAGGGGTCCCGTGGACATCATAGTGAACGATTGACAGGAATCGAGGAGCTTGGGAACCTCGGGGCATGGCAAGATGGGCACGGCTGGTGATTCCTGGCTTGCCGCATCACATGACGCAGCGCGTCATGACTGACGCGCACAAAAAACAAGCCCGGCCGCTTTGGCCGGGCTTGCCGCGTTATCAGCTTGTCACGGAACTACGGCAGCAAGGGGATGTAGGAGTTGGAAACGATCACCTCATCCATGTAGTACGTGGCGTTGCCGTTGTTGCCGGTACCTAGGGAGATGTCGCCAAAGTCGATGGAGTTCCAGGCCGTGCTGCCGCTGAAGTTGCCGGTCATGGCCGTGGTGTTCAGCACGCCATCGACCCAGAACTCAATGTAGGTTGTCGCGGCCGGTGGCGTGCAATGCACCTCGAGGCAATGCCACGTATTTTCCGAAAGTTGCGATGGCCAGTAGATTTCGCTCCAATTTCCCACTTGATCCATGAAAGGCGCGCCACCCAAAATCGAGATTTGGACGCGGCTGCTGCCGCACCAGGCGTGCAAGAGCCTTCTCGCGCAACCGGTATTAGCAGCCTCAAACCCTGTGGGGAGGAACAGATAGAAACGCACGTAGATATCGCTCGTAATCGTGGGACTGAAGTTCTTCGTCAAGTAGGCGCCGTATTGGTTCTCAATGTCGTAGCCGGTAAGCTCCAGGCTGTGCGTGCCGGCCGCGGCCTCGGTGGTGCTCGTGTCCAGCGTATGACTGCTGTTGATGCCGGTGACGGTGCTCCACGCCCCGCCATACACGGTCCAGTTCTCGAAGGTATCGCTGAAATAGGTTACCGGAGATTGGATCGTGGTTCCAATATAGGAGTTGGCAACCACCAGTTCATCGACATAGAACGTGGCGGTGCCACTGCCGCCGCTGCTGCCTGCAAGCACGTCTCCAAACTGTATTTGGTTGAACGTGCTGCTGCCGCTGAAGTTGCCGTTGAGAGTTCCGACGCTAACGCCATCGACCCAGAATTGCATCGGCGTGCTTGTCGAAGGGGCATTGATGTGCATTTCGATACAATGCCACGCATTTTCCGTGAGCGCTGGTCCCGAAACGCTGCCCCAGGCTCCCACTTCCTGCATGCTCGGAGTATCGTCGATCATGGTGATCACGCCATAGTTGCTTCCACACCAGACGCGCAACATTCTTCGACTACAATTCGAATTTGCAGCCCCATATCCGGTTGGGAGAAACACAAAGAAGCGTACGTTGATACCGCCGGAAATCACGGGGCTGAAGTTCTTGGTCAAGTAGGCGCCGTAGTTTCCCGGGGTGTTGACGCCGTAAAGTTGCAGGCTCTTGTCGCCGGCCTCGGCGTAGTTGGCGCTGGTGTCCAGGGTATGGTTGCTGTTCACGCCGTTGACGGAGCTCCACGCCCCGCCATACACGGCCCAGCCCTCGAAGTTGTCCTGGAAGTAGATCGTGCTGCCGCTGCTGACCACCGTGCAGCCCGAGGAGTTCGTGGCGCTGCCCACCAGGCCCGCGTTGTCCGTGGCCTTCACGCTGAAATAGTAGGTCGTCCCTACGGTCAAACTCAGTCCGGTCTTGGTGACCGACAGCACGTTGCCCACCGAGGTCCAGCCGACCACGTTGGTGCCGCCGGCCGAGGTGCCGATGGCATACTGGTAGCCGCTGATGCCGCTGATCGAGTCCGTGCTGGCGCTCCAATTCGCCGACAATTGCGTGGTGGAGGTGGTGGTCGAGGCTTCCACGCCGGTGGTGGTTCCGTCGTAGACGGCCGGCGGCGCGCTCGGCGGAGTGGTGTCTACCGTCTGTCCGGGGGAATTCGTGGCGGGGCCTACCGTTCCCACGCCGTTGACGGCCTTCACGCTAAAATAGTATTTCTGCCCGTTGGTCAGGCTCAAGCTGGTCTTGGTCACCGACAGCACGTTGCCCAGCCCTGTCCAAGCGACGACATTCGTGCCGCCGGCGGTGGTGCCGATGGCATACTGGTAGCCGGTAATGCCGCTCTGCGGATCACTGGCGGCGGACCAGTTCGCCGACAACTGCGTGGTTGAGGTGGTGTAGGGGGTTTCCACGCCGGTGGTGGTTCCGTCGTAGACGGCCGGAGGCGCGGTGGGCGTGTCCGTCCCGCCGCTGGGAAGAAGCGGCCAGGCGGCGTTGGTGCTATCGACAATGATCTGTCCGAACCAACCCTGTCCCGTGTCCTGGGGCACGTTGCCATGGTTGTCGTCACGGCCAAACTGCACATAACCTTGAATACTGTTGTTGGGCGTGACCGGCGAAGTTGACGTTCCCACCAGGCTGAAACTATTGCTGGGATCGTACATCGCGACCATGGCTTGTCCGCCCGTCACGTCGTACTTCACGTTGAACCAATAGGTGTGGCCGGCCGAGATGTCGAACGTGGGGCCGAATTGGACGCCCGAAGACGTCTTGGAGTGCGAGCGGACGGCCGGATAACTGCCGTCGTCTCCCCGAATCACCTGCATGACGGTAAAACCCTGGCCCAGGGTGTCAAACATGACGACCGTGTCGTACTGCGTCGTCTGGTTGAAGTTCGACGTGGTGGTGTAATACCCGGCTACCGTCACGCTCGACGTGAAGGCTGCAGGGGCGTTGACCTGCACGTAATTCATGGCGTTATTGCAGTTGTACACCCACGTCTGCGTGCTCCCGGTCCCGTTGTAGACCGTCCCGTTGACGCTCACCGGGCCGGGTAAATTCCGGGGATAGCTCGTCGAAACCCACATGCTGCCGTTCGGCGCCGTCCACGACCATCCCGAACCGTAACTGGACGCGTTCATAATGGTCGAGGTCAACAGGTTGCCGTTGTTGCCGCTCTGCATGCTTTGATACAACTCAACGGGCGTGGCCGCCGGCGCGGGCGCACTCGCTGCCAGTTCGATCAAAGACACCGCGAACAGAGCTGCTGCTACTCTCGTCAATCGTGACATCGGAACAAATCGTTAACGTTCTCTCATGGCTTGCAACTCCTTGAAACGGGGGTTGGACGAAGAACCGGGCTGATCGGTCTCTAACCGCAGCCGAAGAGAAAATGCGATGCACTCTCATCGCAACCTGTAAGTCGTGACACGGGATGCCAACGCCCGCGCGGGCGAACGCACGCGAGACGATCACGCCATCGGATCGCTAGGATTTCGATGAGTATTCACTGTACCAACGCGTGAAGAAGCGTCAAGCTTGTTTTGCGCAATCCGACTGTGTTTTGCGAAGACTTGTCCTACCGCACGATAAACGCGTATTGATCGGTCCCATGACGAACGCTGCAAGCGTGGTTGCGCGCTCTTGCAGCAACTCGTCACTCATCTTTCTTCAATCACCGATTGGGCTATGATCCCGATCGCCCGGCGATTCGCCGTTGCAAGACGAGTTTCTTCCATCCGGATGGAGGCGCGATGCCATGCTCTTCATCGGCGCGTGTACCTCCAAAGGCGCATAACGGTTGCCCCCAAAGAACGCGATCTTGGGCGAAGACCGGCAACGGGGCGATTCCTGGCCACTCGTCTCGGTCGTACAGGCGCCGACTCGTAATCGCCACCGGCGGCGGCTATAATAACCCACATGTCCGCGGCGCGCCGCACCTCGCAATTCGTCCGCAGCAAAGCCATTTCCCGTCCGCTTCGGGCCCGAAAGGAACCGCGTAGGAGAAGGAAGAGTGCGTGCCGCGTCGCGCTAGGCTATCCGATTACGCTGCCTTGGATGTCGCTTTTCAGTCGCGGCGTGCGCGACTATGCGCAGAGTCACGGCAATTGGCTGATCACGATCTGCCTGCCGCCGTTGCGGTTCTCCAATTTTTCCAATATCAACCCGCACACGCTCAAGGGTTGGCCGGGCGACGGCGCCATCCTGGGCATCACGAGCCAGGCCGATGCGCGGGCGGCCCGTGAACTCGGCATTCCGGTGGTGAACCTCTCGGGCACACATGCTCGAATCAGCTTGCCGCGGGTAACCATCGACTACCGCGCCATCGGACGCCTAGCTGCCGACCATCTGCTGGAACGCGGCCTGCGTCATCTGGCCTATTGCGGCCTGTCGGGCAACTGGTCCTCACGGCAGCGATACCTGGGCTTCGCTGCGCATGCCAGGGAGGCCGGCACGCGTTTGGATGACTTCGACGTTTCCAACGCCGAGGATACTTCCGTGACCTGGCAGCCGCATGCGGTTCCGCTGACCCAATGGCTGCGGCGGCTAGCGCGGCCTGTCGGGCTGTTCGTGGTCAACGACTATTTGGCCTGCGCCATCCTGGGCCAGTGCCGCGAATTAGGCGTGGATGTGCCCCACGAGGTGGCGCTGCTCGGTAGCGACAACGATACGGTTGTCTGTGAATTCTGCGAACCGACGCTAAGCAGCGTGTCGCGCAGCGCATGGCGCTTGGGGTACGAAGCGGCCGCGTTGCTCGACCACCTGATGGCAGGCAAAGCCCCCCCACCACACGACATTCTCATTCCTCCCGACGGCGTCGTGGCGCGGCAATCCACCGATACGCTCTATGTCAGCGATGAGCAAGTGACTGCCGCACTGCACTTCATGCGCGGCGCCTTTAGCAAGCCTCTCGCCGTGGCCCACGTCGCCGAGCACCTCGGCATCTCGCGCCGATACTTGGAGATTCGTTTCCACCAGGTTCTCGGTTGTCCACCGCACGCCTATCTCTCTCGGCTTCGCGTCGAAGCCGCCAAGAGGTTGTTGGAACGCAGCAACCATACAAAGTTCCAGGAGATCGCCATCGCTTGCGGGTTTTCCGGAGTTGGGCACCTCTGCCAGACGTTCCAACGCCTGGCCGGCATGACGCCTTTGGAATACCATCGCCACTATCGTTTGCACCGGATCCGATAACCGGCGCCGCAGGCGGCACATCGGCCATCATCGCCGTGTCTCAAGCTGGACCCGACCATTCGGCCTCGCGGCCGGCCCCAACAGCCCGCGGTCAAAGAGAAATGGCTCCGACCCCTTTGCGTCGCCCTGGCGGCGGTCTTGGATTGACGACGCGCGGGAGCAAATCGAGGCCAATCCATGAGCCAAACCCCCTCGTATGCTGCATTCTGGAGTACCCCGCGGGAAACGATCGGCGGAAACATCTTTGAAAATATCGACAAAATGCTTGACCCGGCGAGCACCCGAGGAGTAGATTAGCGATCGTTCTCCCTGATGGATTTAGGGAATTTACCGAGTTTTGTGGCTGGAGTTTCTGCCGTATGTGCAGTTGGCTTGGCCACCCGTCGGCATGGATCGAAGCGCTGCCGGACGTGTCAATTTGTCCTTCCCTTCTTCCGCTGTAAGGTGACTTATGATGAGCCGCGTGAAGAGATGTTCCGGCAAGTCTCGATGGGTGACGTTCGCCCTGCTGGGTGTGGTTTTGGCGTGCAGCCAAATCGCCATGGCGGAGGATGCAACTTGGATTACCGCCACTGGTGCCTTTCCTGGTTGGGAAAGTCCTCCTAACTGGAACACCGGTATTCCTCCGGGGACCTTTTCTCCACCGCTTGTTGGATTTGACTCCGATCTGGCCATCTTCAACAGCCCGATCGCGACCGGCAATTCTGCGGGTAACCTGGGCATACCGACCCCGGATACCCTTTATTTGGGGGGCATGGATTTCACTGGCAGCGCGTCTTACGTACCCGGCCAGACCAGCGGCAGTGTCTCCTTTGGTACGTATGGTTCGGCCTATAGCTACGGTTATCTCGCTTTGTCTCCCGACGGATGGACCGACAACGGCCACATGATCACCTTTGAATCCGGCCTCACCACCACAAACCTGACGTATAATTTCGGCTTTAAGAATGTCCTTTTAGACGGCGTGCAGGGAAACGGCTCGCCAGCATCGTCCCCGCCCACGTATTCGATTATCGACAACTCTCCTTCGGGGGCCGCCGTCAGGTTTAGCGGCATTCTGTGGAGTAACTACCCCGGCACGAGTACGCTCATCCTCGGTGGGACGGACACCAACGCCGTATTCGCTTCCGGCAGCGGTAAGATCGTCAACGGTGCTTATTGCGGCTGGCAAGACACTTCGGTGTCGAACGCTGCGGGCGCGTTCTTACAGATGCTCAAGACGGGCCCCGGTACATGGACCATCCCGACGCAAACCGGGATGGCGTTCTCCGGCCCTGTTACCATCCAACAGGGTACGCTCAAATTGAGCTCGTCGGCAGCCGGCCCCGATATGACTTTCTACTTGTCGGGCTCCCCCTCTCAGGAAACCATCGTTCCTACTTTTGACGTCCAAGCCGGCACGTATCTCGACATCAACGGTGGCGGCGCCTCCGCTCGAAATCTGGTGTTGGAAGCGAGCACAAGCGCTCCGATCTATACGACCGTCGGGATGGAACTCCAGGGTAATGGCACCGTCATTGCCGGCAGTACCACCGCCTATGGCACAGTTTCGCTATACAGCCAACAATGGGGCAGGGCGGCCCATGGCCAGCCTATCCTCGCACCTGGCAACGCGCTGACCGGTGCGGGCACGTTGACGACCGGCTCCGAAGCTTGGTTTGGTGCGTACGGGGGCGACGGCGAATACCTTTGGACTCTTAACGCCGTCACCGGCTCCGGAACCCAAGCCGCCGCAAACGGGGGCGACAGCTACCTGGGCGGCTCCGAGTTGGTCATGAATGGCAGCCTCAATGTGGCCTATTTGGGTACTACCGGCGGCGCCAACCCCGGTTATATGACGCTTAAGCTCGCGAGCCTAAACGGCACCAATGGCGGCGCGCCTATCGGTTGGAGTAGCACTGGTAACTACACGTGGACGATCGCCACCTTCACCAGTGGGGTCACGGGAGGCACGTTCACCACGAACATGCTCTATATTAATACGAGCGGGTTCGGCGGCACGATCAAGACCGGCGCCGGCTTCGGGTTCAGCCTCAGTTCCGATGCCAATGACATCTATCTGACCTACGTCGGCAATACCGGCCCGATCACCACCGCGGCCCACTATACCTTGGGCGCGACGGCTGGCATCACGAACCTTCTGAAGGGCGCCACCACGACGGTCACGGCGACCATCACCAATTCGGGAAGCGGGACCAACGACCAACTGAGCTACACCGCGTTGACCGTAAACGGGTCCGCTCCGGCGAGCGGTGGCCCGTTGAACTTTGGCCAGACAGGAGGAACGGGCGCGGTCGCGTTCACCGGCGTGTCGTTCGGCAACGCCATACTCACCCCGACGGTTTCCGCCACCAGTTCCAATATCGGTGGCCCAGCCACTCAGGATGGGACGACGACTTCGGTCACGATTAACGTGGGCGTAGCCACCGTTGTCGGTAGTGGCGGCACCTTCACGGGCGCCACGACCCTTACCAGCCAGGCCATCGGCGCCGGCGGCGGCCTTGCGGGCTTGGCTTCGATGACCAATGCCGGAGGCGCCGTGGTCGGCACAACGGGGACCATTCTCGCCGGCACCACCGAGGAGGGCACTACGGTGACCATGAAGTGGCGTGCCCCCAACGGTCCTACGGAAACCGGCGTCGGCACCGGGTTGATTAGCGATGTGCTTAGGTTGAACGGCCTAAACGAGGACGACGTGTACACGGTAAGCCTGACTTACAGCGCGTCGCTGCTCAGCAGCCTGTATGGAGGCCCGTCTGCCCAATTGGACGAGTGGAACGGTTCCGCTTGGGTTGCGGCCGGCACGAACAACGTGGGCAACGTTGCCCCCGACGCCACCCCGGGTGACTACGGTTACTTTGGCGGCGCCGTGTGGGCCAACTTGACCGGTGGAGGGGATCCGGATCTGGCCGCGGTTCCCGAGCCGAGCAGCATCATCTTGATCCTCAGCGGCCTGGCCATGGCCATCTTCGCCTGGAGACGGAAGAAGTAAGACCATCGCTGGCAAGCCCCGTCGCAACGCAAGTTGCCAGCGGATGCCAATAGGCGGTGTTGGGTCAACAGCCAAGGTCGGTCCAACACCGCCTTGCTTTTTGCGCCCCGCTGGAGCGCCTGTGTCCTTGCGGCAGCCGCGCAAATGTTCAAGATCAAAGGCGTCGCGAGTTTTGAGACAGTGTGAAGTTTTCAGTTTTCAGTGTTCAGTGAACGGGCGAGATTGTTGACGCGGCCTATAAGTCCCTTCCCGCTGCGCGACTCCGCGTCTCCGCGTGAGCCGACCATTCGGCCTCGCGGCCGGCCCCAACAGCCCGCAGTCAAGGAAAAATAGCTCCGACCCCTTTTCGTCCCCTGGCGGCGGTCTTGGATTGACAGCACGCGGGGGCAAAATCGAGGCCAATCCACGACTCAAACCCCCTCGTAGGGTGCATCATGGAGTGCCCCGCGGGAAACGATCGACAGAAACATCTTTGAAATATCGACAAAATGCTTGACCCGGCGAGCACCCGAGGAGTAGATTAGCGATCGTTCTCCCTGATGGATTTAGGGAATTTACCGAGTTTTGTGGCTGGAGTTTCTGCCGTATGTGCAGTTGGCTTGGCCACCGTCGGCATGGATCGAAGCGCTGCCGGACGTGTCAATTTATCCTTCCCTTCTTCCACTGTAAGGTGACTTATGATGAGCCGCGTGAAAAGATGTTCCGGCAAGTCTCGATGGGTGACGTTCGCCCTGCTGGGTGTGGTTTTGGCGTGCAGCCAAATCGCCATGGCAGAGGATGCAACGTGGGTTACCGCCACTGGCGCAAGCTATCCTACTTGGTTCTATGCTGGGACCGGTGTTTTCCCTCTCCCCGTCCCACCCGGTGGTTACCCCGACGGGTACTGGAACACCGGCACCCCCCCGGGAACCTATACTCCACCGCTTATTGGATTTGATTCCGATCTGGCCATCTTCAACTGCCCGATCGCGACCGGCAATTCTGCGGGTAACCTGGGCGTCCCGACCCCGAATACGCCACTTTATTTGGGGGGGTTTGATTTCACTGCCAGCGCATCTTACGTACCCGGCCAGACCAGCGGCAGTGTCTCGATTGGTACGTACGGTGCGGCCTATGCCTACGGTTTTCTCGCTTTGTCTCCCGACGGATGGACCGACAACGGCCACATGATGACCTTTGAATCCGGCCTCACCACCACAAACCTGACGTATAATTTCGGCTTTAAGAATGTCCTTTTAGACGGCGTGCAGGGAAACGGCTCGCCAGCATCGTCCCCGCCCACGTATTCGATTATCGACAACTCTCCTTCGGGGGCCGCTGTCAGGTTTGGCGGCATTCTGTGGAGTAACTACCCCGGCACGAGTACGCTCATCCTCGGTGGGACGGACACCAACGCCGTATTTGCTTCCGGCAGCGGCAAGATCGTCAACGGTGCTTATTGCGGCTATCAAGACACTTCGGTGTCGAACGCTGCAGGCGCGTTCTTGCAGATGCTCAAGACGGGCCCCGGTACATGGACCATCCCGACGCAAACCGGGATGGCGTTCTCCGGCCCTGTTACCATCCAACAGGGTACGCTCAAATTGAGCTCGTCGGCGGCCGGCCCCGATATGACTTTCTACCTGTCGGGCTCTCCGTCTCAGACAACCATCGTTCCTACCATTGACGTCCAAGCCGGCACGTATCTCGACATCAACGGTGGCGGCTCCTCCGCTCGAAATCTGGTGTTGGAAGCGAGCACAAGCGCCCCCTACTATACGACCGTCGGGATGGAACTCGAGGGTAATGGCACCGTCATTGCCGGCAGCACCACCGCCTATGGCACAGTTTCGCTATACAGCCAACAATGGGGCAGGGCAGCCTATGGCGCCCCGACACTCCGACCTGGCGACGCGCTGACCGGTGCGGGCACGTTGACGACCGGCTCCGAAGCTTGGTTTGGTGCGTACGGGGGTGACGGTACATACCTTTGGACTCTTAACGCCGTCACCGGCACCGGAACCCAAGCCGCCGCAAACGGGGGCGACAGCTACCTGGGCGGCTCCGAGTTGGTCATGAATGGCAGCCTCAATGTGGCCCATTTGGGTACTACCGGCGGCGCCAACCCCGGTTATATGACGCTTAAGCTCGCGAGCCTAAACGGCACCAATGGCGGCCCGCCTATCGGTTGGAGTAGCACTGGCAACTACACGTGGACGATCGCCACCTTCAGTAATGGGGTCACGGGAGGCACGTTCACCACGAACATGCTGAGTATTAACACCAGCGGGTTCGGCGGCACGATCAAGACCGGCGCCGGCTTCGGGTTCAGTCTCAGTTCCGATGCCAATGACCTTTATCTGACCTACGTCGGCGGCTACCCCCCGCCCCCGCTTCCGGCCCACTATACCTTGGACGCAGTTGCTGCTAACCTCAACCTTCTGAAGGGCGCCACCACGACGGTCACGACGACCATCACCAATTCCGGACTGGGGGACTCGCTGAACTACACCGCGTTGGCCGCTGGCGCCGTGGGGATGACCCCGTCGAGCGGTGGCCCGTTGGGCTTTGGCCAGTCAGGATCGGGCACGGGCACGTTCACCGGCTCGTCGTTCGGCAACGCCACACTCACCCCGACGGCCACGGCCACCAATGCCACTATCGGTGGCTCCGCCACTCAGGATTCGGCGAGTTCGGTCACGATTAACGTGGGCGTAGCCACCGTTGTCGGTAGTGGCGGCACCTTCGCGGGCGCCACGACCCTTACCAGCCAGGCCATCGGCGCCGGCGGCAGCCTTGCGGGCTTGGCTTCGATGACCAATGCCGGAGGCGCCGTGGTCGGCACAACGGGGACCATTCTCGCCGGCACCACCGAGGAGGGCACTACGGTGACCATGAAGTGGCGTGCCCCCAACGGTCCTACGGAAACCGGCGTCGGCACCGGGTTGATTAGCGATGTGCTTGAGTTGGGCGGCATGAACTCCGGCGACGTGTACACGGTAAGTTTGACTTACAGCGCGTCGCTGCTCAGCAGCCTGTATGGAGGCCCGTCTGCCCAATTGGACGAGTGGAACGGTTCCGCTTGGGTTGCGGCCGGCACGAACAACGTGGGCAACGTTGCCCCCGACGCCACCCCGGGTGACTACGGTTACTTTGGCGGCGCCGTGTGGGCCAACTTGACCGGTGGAGGAGATCCGGATCTGGCCGCGGTTCCCGAGCCGAGCAGCATCATCTTGATCCTCAGCGGCCTGGCCATGGCCATCTTCGCCTGGAGACGGTTATGTTGATCGAGCCATGGCGAGTTTTCGTGGCGGTTTCCCTGTTTGTCGGCCTGTTGACCGTGTGGGCGAGCCCGATCGCTGCCGCCGACGGCGGGGCTTCGGCAGGCGCGTCGCAACTGACGCTCTTGAAGACAATCCCCATCGGCGGCAGCGGCCGCTGGGACTACCTGTGCGCCGATTCTACGGCCCGTCGCCTCTATGTCCCGCGCAGCACGCACGTTCAAATCCTCGACTTGGACACGGGCGTCGTGCTGGGCGACGTTGCCGACACCAACGGCGTTCACGGCGTCGCACTGGCCCCGGAACAAGGCCTGGGCTTCAGCTCGAACGGTCGCGACAACACGCTGAGCGCCTTCGACCTGAAGACGTTCAAGGTCGGCAAGATCGTCAAGACCGGCCGGAACCCCGACGCCATTCTCTACGACCCTGCCAGCAAACATATCCTGTACATATATTGTGCAGAATTTCTCAGTGTGAATAGGAAACCCCTACAGCCGATACAATCGTTACGGTCAACCATTATGTCCCCATGTGGTGGTAAACTGGGCGGTTTTGCATCGAAGGCGCATAGCCGCATTCTTTGCGGGCAGGATCACCCGAAAGAGGTGTTTTGGGATGGCACGGTGCGTGCGATTTGCGATTGCCGCGGTGCTCCTCTTGGGCGGGTGCGTCTATCACGCCCAGGACCGCGTCGATGAATCGGTATGCGCGCTTACCTGTCATCCTTACGATCAGCAACCTCCCGCGCCGGCGGTGCAGTCACCTTCTACGCCTCCAACCGCATCCGCTGCCGCCGCCAAACCGGTCGACAGCGGCTGGGTCTCGGCGCCGGCGCGTTCGGGAACAGACGCGCAGACCTCCGTTCGGCTGGCATCTGCACAATCGGCCGACCAGTCTTCGCCGGCCGAGAGACGTTTAGACCTCGATATCCCCCTGGAAATTCCCGGGGCCGAAGCGCGGCGACTGGAACTGCCCGAGCAGGCCGCGGCGAAGCAGCGTGAGATCGAGCGGTTGTTTCCCGAACTGCCGTCGCTGAGCGTCGAGCCAATCCCTGCGTCGGGGCCCAATGGTCAGCCTTACACCTTGGCAGACTTGCAGCAGATCGCAGCCGCCAACAGTCCCCAACTTCGGCAAGCCGCCAGCGACGTGGAAGCGGCTCGCGGCAACATGATTCAGGCCAACGCCTATCCCAACCCCACGGCGAGCTACCAATTCACGCCGTCCAACAACGGCAGCACGCCGGGCGGCGACGGCTTTGGCATCGACCAGACAATCAAGACGGGCGGCAAGCTCGGGCTGCAAAGGGCCGCCGCGGAGATGGACTTGTGTAACGCCGAACTGGCTTTGCGGCGGGCTCGCAGTGATTTGGCAACTCAGGTGCGCAACGCCTATTTCGCCGTCTTAGTGGCGAAGGAGACCGTCCGGGTGAACAAGGCCTTGGCCCACTTCACGGACGAGGTCTACCGGCTCCAGGCCCAGATGTTGGCAGGCGGGTTTGCGGCTCCGTACGAGCCGGCGGCCCTGCGAGCGCAAGCCTATCAGCGCCCGACTGGCTTACCGACAGGCCATTCAGACCTATATCTACTCGTGGAAGCAACTGGTTGCGGCAATCAACGTCCGGCAAATGCCGCTTTCGGAAGTGGCCGGCCGCGTCGATTCGGCCATCCCTTACTACGATTTTGACGCCATCCAGGCGTACATCCTTCGCAACCACACGGACGTGCTGACCGCCTGCAACGGGATCGAAAAGGCCCGCTACAACCTGAAGCTGGCGCAAGTCACACCGCTTCCGGACGTCGATGTGAACATGCTGGTGTTCAAAGATTACAGCCTTGCTCCACACCAGTACTGCCCGACTCTAACGCTCGGCGTGCCGATTCCTCTTTGGGACCGCAACAGGGGGGCCATCATGGCCGCCGAGAGCGCTCTGATTCGGGCCACGGAGGAGCCGCATCGCGTCGAGCAGAACCTCACCAATACACTGGCCGGCGCGTATATGAATTACAAGACCAATTTGGAGGCGCTGGAGTATTATCGCCGGTACATCCTCCCCGATCAGGTTCGGGCGTATCGGGGCGCGTATGATCGCCGTCAAATTGACCCCAATGCTTCGTTCGGCGACGTGGTCAGCGCCCAGCAGACGTTGGCGTCCAACGTGACGACCTACTTGCAGACCCTGGGCCAGGTCTGGACCTCGGTGACGAGCGTGGCCGATCTGATTCAGACGGACGACCTGTTCGAGTTTGCCAGGCCCGAGGCCGTGCCGCCGCTGCCCGACCTGGAGGAGTTGGCGGCACTGCCCTGTTGTCATCCGTGTGCCATGCCTTGCAACGTTGGTTTCCAGGCGCCGATGCGCGAGGGACCTGCGACGTCAACACCCGAGGTTGTCCCCGCGCCGGAAACCAATCAGCAACCGCCTCGGCATGGCCTGGCCGCCCCGACCGGCCAAGGAGGATGAGGAGACTGCCATGGTTCGTTGCATTTATCTTCTGGTAATGGTGGCCACTTTGAGTGGAGCGCTGTCGGTCCGGGCGACGGCGCAGCAGCCGACCGCCACGAGCGGTCAGCCGGTTCGGAGTTCGGTTGGTTCGACAGACATCAATCCCCTGCCCGGATTGCCGCGGCCGCCGGAACAGCCGGCCTCGCTGTTTCAACCGGCTCCCGCCGGACCCGTCTATGGCTGTCCTGAATTCGAATGCCCTTACTTCGAGAAAGACCCGCAGCTTGATCTTCCCGAGTTGCCTCAGCCTGGCTGGCTCTTCGACGTGGAAGTGGGCGTGATAGGCAGCCATGTGGTGAACCACGTGGGAGAATTTGTCGGCCCTTCCCCCGGTCCCTTTGCGGTGAGCGTGCCGATGGCGGAACTCAATTGGACGGTCTCACCCCGTTTTGAATTGGGCAAGCGGCTTCCGTCAGACTTCGGAGAGATCGATGTCGCCTATAGGTTTGTGCTGGCCGAGGGGACCGGTTCGACGACAGACCCCGTTGCCGCTCCCGACGGAACGGCCACACTTACAAGCCATCTTCAAATGCACGTGGGCGACTTGGACTACGCCAGCCGGGAAACATCGCTCGGGCCGTGTTGGGACATGAAATGGCGGATCGGGCTGCGAGCTGCCAGCGTGCTTTTTGATTCGCGGGCGGACGAACCGCTGGCGGCAGCGGACCAAAGCAACGGGATCTTCGAGCGGAGCATCTCGAACGACTTCTGGGGCATCGGTCCACATGCCGTCCTGGAGCTCACATGGCAGAAGAACCCTTGTGGTTTGCGATGGATGGGTCGGTTGGACGGCGGCCTGCTGTTTGGCGAGGTTCATCAACGATTTGCCGAGGTATCGACCACACCCGGCGCCGGCGGTGTTTTCGAGTTGGGCAATCCGCAGCAAGTGCCGATGCTCAGCGGCTTCTTGGGACTCGACTGGAGCCCGCCGCCCCACCCCAACGTGGATGTCCTTCTAGGATATACGGCGGAATACTGGTGGAATGTGGGCCGGCTAAGCGATCCAGACGTCTACAACGGTCAGTCGGCGGGTGAAGTGGGTTTGCAGGGTCCACTTTTCCGCTTGTCGTACAACTACTGATCTTGGCCAGGCTGGACAAAAACTGTACTCGGCCCGGATTGGTTGGACCGCCGCCGTGCTTTGCCGTTCGGCTGCGAAAAGATCTCTTCAAACACCTGCGCTACGCATCATTCCGCCGGTTGCCCCGCCGCGCCCCGCCAGTATTTGCACGCGTCAACGTCGGCGGCACGCCGTTTGCATATATCCCGGCGTCACACGTAGAATGTGTCCGAACTCCTTGTACGGCAATACTTTGTTCAGGAAATGTTAGGATGCGTGCTCTGCTGTCAGGATTACAAAAAACCGGCAAAACTTTGCTGCCGACGCTGGTGATGATGGCGGCTTTTGCCGTAGTACTCGGCACGGTAAAACTACCTTGGAAAATGGCCGTCGCGGAGAAGGCCGATCCGCCGTCCAGCGAGGCGTTGGCTGTCGAGTTAGTGCCCGATAAGCCCAACAGCCTGCTGGTGCCGGAGGATGTGTGCAAGTCGCTGGGTATTCGCAAGGGAAGCGTCGAACAAATCGCGGTTGCCGAGAAGCCGGTCCGGACGCGGCCCCTGGTGATGCCGGGCTCGACGGCCCTCGATCCTGCGCGCTTGATTCGCGTGCGAGTGCGGTTTGCACCGGCCGAGGTCGTGGAAATCGGCGAGATCAACGATCCGCACAGTTCACCGGGGAACATTCCGCCTTTGCGCCGCGACTTGCAGGCCGGCGACCCCGTGAGAAAGGGAGATTTGCTGGCCGTGCTTTCCAGCGTCAACGTGGGCAATAAGAAGAATGATCTCTTCGATGCCCTCGTGCAATTACGGCTCGATGAAGAAGTGCTGCATCGAGGCGAGGCACACTCGGCGGCGGTGCCGGAAATCTTCCTGCTCAATGCGCGGCGAAGTGTCGAGGCGGATCGGAACGCCGTCAATCGGGCCGAAAACACCTTGAAGACTTGGGCGGTTCCCGAGGAGGACATCCAAGCCGTGCGCGACGCGGTTCAAGGCATTTCCAGTTCTCAAGACAGGCACGTGGGGGAAAAGGAAAGGCTGAAACAATGGGCTCGCGTGGAATTGAAGGCCCCCGACGACGGATTCATCATCGAGCAGAATGTCGCCCTGCACGAAACCATCGTGGACAACACGACAAATCTGTTCCAGCTCGCCAAGGTCGATCCGCTCGTTGTGCTGGCCGCCGTTCCCGAGGACGACTTGCCGGCCCTGCAAGAGTTGAAGAGTCAGACGCACAATAATATCGAGTGGAGCGTGCGCACGGTAGGAAGCGAAGTCGTCCAGGGCCTGGTCGATGACGTTGGCTATCTGATCGACCCCAACCAGCACACGGCCGTCGTTCGCGGGCACATTTCCAATCCGAACGGCCTGCTGCGGGCCGGTCAGTTCGTCACGGCCACCGTGGAGCTGCTGCCTCCGCAAAATGTCGTGGAAGTGCCGATCAGCGCCGTGGTGGAAGACGGCAAGGATTCGATCGTCTTCGTGCAGGCCGACGCGGAAAAGCCTGTTTACACGATGCGCAGCGTGCAAGTGACCAACCGCTTTGATCGAACGGCGTACGTGCGGAGCGTTCCCGTTGCCGGAGAAGAGGAAGCCAGTCCGGAAGGCGGCGGAGAGCAAGCGTTGCCCAAGGAACCGCTCAGGGAAGGGGAGCGAGTCCTTACCGTCGGATCGTTGGAACTCAAGACGGCACTGGCCAACAAGCTTTCCGAAGGGGCGGGGGGTAGTTAGGCATTGGGGATTGGAATTGAGGGTTAAAGACAAGAGATCTCACGCCCGCCGGTACGATCCCGTCATCTTCAGCCTCTTCTGTTGCGCCGGTCCCCGATTCTAGCCCGCAAGCCGTTTCCCATGGTTCGCAAACTCATCCAGTGGTCGCTCGACAATCCGTTGGTCGTCGTTTTGCTGGCGGCAGGCCTGGCGGTGGTCGGGGTCTACTCGTTCTTGCACATCAACGTGGAAGCTTACCCCGATCCGGCGCCGCCGACCGTCGAGGTCGTTGCGCTGTTTCCCGGCGCTTCGGCCGAGGAGGTGGAACGCCAGGTGACCGTTCCGCTGGAAGTGACCCTCGCCGGGATGCCGGGTTTGCACGCCATGAATACGAAGACCGTATTCGGGCTAAGCGACATCAAGATGCTGTTCGACTACAGCCTCGAATACGACAAGGCGCGCCAGGAAACGATCAATCGTTTGCAGTCCACGCTGCCGCTGCCGCCCGGCGTGACTCCCCAGATTTCCCCCGAGTCGCCGACGGGGGAAATTTTTCGGTACGTGCTTCGCGCCCCAAAAGACGCCGCGGGTCACAATATCTACACGCTCAACGATCTCAAAGCGCTTCAGGACTGGGTGCTGGAGCGCGAGTTCCGCAGCGTTCCGCGGGTGGTGGATGTTACCAGTTGGGGCGGGACCGTCCGTCGTTATGAAGTGCAGCCCGACCCGGACAGGATGCGGCGCTACGGAATCACGTTGGCCCAATTGCAAAACGCCTTGGCCAACAGCAACGCCACGGTTGGGGGCGACTACGTCAATCAAGGCGACGTAGCGCTGACGGTGCGCAGCGTGGGATTGTTCGGCGGCGGGGAAGACCCGGTGCGCAAAGTGCTGGGGATGACCGATCCGGTGAAGGCTGCCCAAATCCTCCGCGCCGAAGAGGGCCGCCGCATCCGCGACATCCGCGCGTTGGTGATTACCTCCGTCAACAACCAGCCGGTGCGCGTGGAAGACGTGGTCGAGGGAGGGCGACTCGCCCCCGACAAGCGCACGGCGAGAAAGGGGTGGTGGTGGGCCACCAGACCCGTTTGGGAATGCTTGCCCATTTCAAGGTGGACGACGGTTACGAATCCCGTTTTCTCAAAGATCATTCTGCCCGCCTTAATCAAGTTGGCCACGACGACCCTGACAAAGTCGGGTGCATCGTGCTGCTGCGCAAGGGAGAGGCGACCTTGCCCGCTTTGGCCGATATCAAGGCCAAAATCAAGGAACTGAACGACCCGGCCTCGGGGCGGATGTTGCCGGGCGTCCAAATCGTTCCCTACTACGATCGGAAGGAGTTGACCAGCACCACGACGGACACCGTCACCGAAAACCTCCTGATCGGCATGGGCCTGGTCGTCATGGTTCTGTTGCTGTTCCTCAGCAGCATACGAACCGCGTTGATCGTCGCGATCAATATTCCGCTGGCGCTTTTGTTCGCTTTTTCGGCGCTCTTTCTGCGAGGCAAGTCGGCCAATCTGCTCTCCATCGGCGCGGTGGACTTCGGCATCATCGTCGATTCTTCGGTCATCATTACGGAGAACATGTACCGTCACCTGGCCACGGGAGAAAACGCCGACCTCCCCCTGAAAACCCGCATCGTTCGCGCGGCGGGAGAAATCGACCGTGCGCTGCTGTTTTCGACGCTTATCATGGTCTGTGCGTTCATTCCCTTGTTCACGTTGCAGGGGCCGGCGGGGGCTTTGTTTGGTCCGATGGCGCAGACGTATGCCTCGGCCTTGGGCGGAGCCCTGGCCCTGGCCTTGATGTTGTCGCCTGTCCTCTGCATGTTGTTCTTCAAGAACCTCAAGCCAATCCCCGACAACTTCTTCGTTCGCTTCATCAAGTGGAGCTACCTCAAGCCGCTCGGCGTTTGTCTCAAACACCGCTTGCTCACCGTGCTGTTCTTTGCGACCTTGTTTGCCTGTACCGCGTGTCTGCTGCCTTCCCTCGGGCGCGAGTTCATGCCGGAGTTGGAAGAAGGCAACCTCTGGATTCGGGACACCTGCCCGTTGAATATCACGCTTGCGCGGCAGGCGGCAATCTCGAAAGAAGCCCGCGCCAGCATGGCTTCTTACCCCGAGGTCGTCGATGTCGTCAATCAGATCGGACGGACCGACGATGGGACCGACACCGACGGCTACTACAACTCGGAGTTCTTCGTGCCTCTGCGATCCGAGAAAGACTGGCCGGCGGTCGTCGAACAACAGGGTTGGCGGCGCTGGCTCTACGGCCCGAAGCGGCCGCGGACCAAAGACGAGTTGATTGCGGAGATGGACGCCGAGTTGGAGCGCAGGCTGCCGGGCATTACCTGGAATTTTTCGCAAAACATTCGCGACAACGTGATGGAGGCGCTATCGGGAATCAAGGGAGACAACTCGCTGAAGATCATCGGTCCCGATTTCAACAAGCTTCAGGAACTGGGCACGCAGGCCAAGAACATCCTCCAGACCGTGCCGGGGCTCGATGACGTGGCATTACTCAGCATCCAAGGGCAATCGCACTTGGAGTTTCGTGCCGACCCGGAGAAGTGCCAGCGGTGGGGCGTGCAGGTGGCCGACGTGAACAACGTAGCCGCGAGCGCCTTGGGAGGCCAGGCCGTCACCCAGATGATCGAGGGAGAGAAGCGATTCGATGTGGCGATCCGCTGGCCGGCATGGCGACGGAGCAGCGAAACGTCGATTCTCGACATCCCTGTGAACATCGGCAACAACCAGGTGGTTCAGCCCCAGGGGCCAGGGTTTGTGCCCTCGGCAACGGGTACCGGTCAGGCTCCGCCCGCAGTCGGCGGCAGCCTGGTCAGCACCGCCAATCCTTTGCGCAACACCCCCGGTTGCGGCTGCGCGATCTGGTGAGTCCGGTCGGCGAGGACGGCGCTGTCGACCCCCATGGCCCGTTTGAGAAGCCTGGCGCCGCGGTGATTTACCGCGAACAGGCAAAACGCTTGATCGCCGTGAAGTTCAGTGTCCGCGGCCGTGATCTGGCCGGTGCGGTCAACGAGGCGAGGGAGAAGACCAACCATCTGTTCAAGCCCCCTTATCACCCCGTCTGGTCCGGCGAATTCGAGGAAATGCAGGACGCCGAGGCTCGCCTGATGTGGATTGTTCCGGCGTCGTTGGGGCTGATTTTCATCCTGTTGTATTCGGCTTTGCGATCGTGGCTGGATGCCGTTGTGGTGCTGAGCAACGTCTTCGCGATAGCGATGGGAGGCGTTTGGGCCCTGTGCCTGACCGGCACCAACTTCAGCATTTCAGCGGCCGTCGGCTTCATTTCGCTCTTTGGCGTCGCCATTATGGACGGACTATTGTTGATCTCTTACTTCAACACGTTGCGTTCTCAGGCGCGACCGTTGCAAGAAGCCATTATCGAGGGAGCGAACAAGCGCGTGCGCGCGATGATGATGACCGACTTGACAGCCCTGTGCGGATTATTGCCGGCGGCTTTTTCGACGCAAATCGGTTCGCAGACCCAGCGACCGCTGGCCATCGTCGTCGTCGGCGGCATGGCCACGATGTTGTTGCTCACTCGATACCTTACGCCCGTGCTGTACAGTTTCTACGGCCATCGCGAGCCGCCTATGAAGACCGCCGTTGTGGCACATTGAGGAGGAAGAAAGGGGAGGGAACCGGCGGCGAGGATCGAACATCGTCGCAACGGTTCAGCCGGGGAGCTGTCACGTTGTCTCGCGGCGAAATATAATTGGGGGATAGGAATTACCGACCACGAATCTCTGAACGCCTTCCATGAGTCTCCGCCTAACCCTTCGCGTGGCTGCCCCGAGCATCATCATCAGCCTGGTGCTGCTGGTGGTCGGGAGTCTGGGCGGATGGTATGTCTTGGGTGTTCAAAAACAGACGGCGGCCCTGGTGGCGTTGGATATGGCGACGATGCGGGCTGCGCAGGAGTTGGTTCTTAGCATCACGGAGGTGCGCTCGGAACTGGCCGAATTTCTGGCGACGGGGGAGCGGGGCCATCTCGAAGCCCTTCCCGCCAAATGTGCGCAGACGGCAGCGCTGGCTTCATCGGACGGAAGAGTTGGTCGACGATGACGAAGAGATCGCGCTGGCGCACCGCATTCGGGAGGGATTTCAGCGTTTTCTGACGGAGTCGGAGGGGTTGTCCAAGGCCCCGGGCGACGACGGCACGCGGCGGATCGTCGAGCGGCTCAACGGCGATTTGTTCATGGGCGGCATGTTGGGACCGGCGAAGACGTTGCTCGCCCGCGAAGAGGATCTCAACCTCACGAGCGGCGACTTCCAACCTGGGTATGGCGAACCGGATCGTCATCGTGCTCTGCTTCCTGGCATTCTGCGGGGCGGCGGCGGGGCTGATCGCCGGTGTGGGGATCGCCCGCAGCGTCACCCGCTCCATCGTGGAACTCTACGTGCCCGTGCGCACCGCCAGCGGAAAGCTTGAAGAAGTCGTCGGCCCCATCGATCTCGTCCCCTCCGCCGGAATCGAGGACCTGGATGCGCTCTTGCATCGAATGGCGGAGCAGGTGGGGACCGTCGTCGATCGGTTGCAGCAGAGCCAAGTGGAGGTTCTTCGCGCCGAGCAAATGGCCGCTCTGGGGCATCTCGCCGCCGGTTTGGCCCACGAATTGCGCAATCCGCTGACGGCCATGAAAGTTCTCATCCAGAAGGCGGCAAAAACCACGAAGGCAATGAAAATCGGGCGTCTTCCGGCGCGGAGCCCCAGCCAGGCAACCTCGCGACAGCAAACGCTCAAGACGTCCCCGCGGGGTCGCCGCCCGCCACCGTTGCCGCCCAGGGACTAACGGATCGCGATCTGGCCGTGTTGGAAGCGGAGACGGCGCGTCTGGAGCGTTCGATCCAGACCTTTCTCGATTTTGCCCGGCCGCCGACACTGGAGAAACGGCCGGAGGACGTGCGTCGATCGCTCCGGCAAACCTTGGAACTGGTTCGTGCCCGCGCCGATCAGCAGCAAGTGCAGATCCGTTGCGAACTGGCTGACAAGCCGCTGACCATTGAGGCCGACCACGAGCAACTCCGCCAGCTCTTTCTCAATCTTTTGTGCAATGCGCTTGATACCTTGCCACAAGGCGGAGACATTCAAATTGCGGCCATGGAGTCGCAAGACCCGCTCCGCCGAAGGGCGATCCCGGCAGCCGGGAACGTGCCGACGGTGCTACGTCATGGATCACGATTACGATCATCGACAGCGGCCCCGGCGTTCCCTCGGAACTGGGCGATCGGATCTTCGACCCTTATGTGAGTACAAAGGACACCGGCATCGGCCTCGGCCTGGCAATTTGCCGGCGGATCGTCGAGTCGCACGGCGGCCGGATCACGGCGAGCAATCCTTCAGAAGGCGGCGCCCTGTTCACGATCCGCTTTCCCAGCAGTGTGCCTTCCGATCAAAAGGCAATGTCATGTCCAGTCTGCTCATAATCGACGACGAGCCGAACGTGTGCTATTCGCTGCAAAGGGCGCTGGAATCTCCCACGCTCAAAATCTTCACCGCGGGCACCGCCCGCGAAGGAATCCAATCGATCCGCGAAAAGTCGCCGGACGCCGTGATCCTCGACGTGCGGCTGCCCGACATGTCGGGACTCGAAGCCTACGGCATGATCCGCCAGATCGACGCCCGGCTCCCGGTCATCGTGATTACCGCGCACGGGACCACGGAAACGGCCATCGAGGCCATGAAACTGGGGGCATTCGAGTATTTGCTCAAGCCGCTCGACCTCGACCAGTTCGGCAGCGTCGTGGACCGGGCGCTGCACGCGAGCCGCATCAGCCGCGTGCCGGCGATCTATCATGAGAAACAGGAATCGGAGCTGGAAAACGACCAGTTGGTGGGCAGCTCGCCTCCCATGCAGGAACTCTACAAATCCATCGGCCGCATCGCGCCGCAGGACGTGACCGTGTTGATCCTCGGCGAGAGCGGCACGGGGAAGGAACTGGTGGCCAGGGCCATCTATCAGCACAGCCGCCGCAACGAAGCCCCGTTCCTGGCGATTAACTGCGCGGCGATCCCGGAACCGTTGCTGGAAAGCGAATTGTTCGGCCACGAGCGCGGCGCTTTTACGGGCGCCGATCGGCGGCGCATCGGCAAATTCGAACAAGCCCACGGCGGAACCGTTTTCATGGACGAGGTGGGCGACATGGCGCCGGGCACCCAGGCGAAACTGCTGCGGTTGTTGCAGGAAAAACAGTTCGAGCGCGTGGGGGGCAACGCCACGCTTCAAACCGATATCCGCATCATCGCCGCCACCAACCAGGACCTGGAGTCGCTGGCCGCTGCCGGCCGCTTCCGGCAGGACCTCTTCTACCGCCTGAACGTGCTGACGATTTGCATCCCGCCCTTGCGCGAGCGGATCGAGGATCTCCCCCTGCTGCTGGAGTATTTTCTTGGCCGCATGAACCGAGAACTGGATCGGCACGTTCAATGTGTGGCCCCGGAGGCGATGCAACTGTTGCAAGAGCACTCTTGGCCGGGCAATGTGCGCGAGTTGCAGAGCGCCGTCAAGTACGCCTTGGTGCATACCGCGGGCGACACGTTGACCCCGGATTGCCTTCCCCCGCACCTTCAGCAGCAGTCCTCGCGCGTGGAAGTGCAAGCCGCCGAACAGTCCGTCGATCTGGCGGTCGCCCGACTCGTGCAAGAAACCCTGGTCCAGGTGCCTCAGCAACTCGGAAACATTTACTACCAGGTTCAAGCGGTCGTGGATCGGGTCGTGCTCCGCGAGGTGCTGGAACACGTCAAGGGAAACCAGGTGGAGGCAGCCGATCTGCTGGGCATTTCACGGACCACGTTACGGTCCAAGCTCCGCTCACTGGGCCTGGTGGTGGAAAAGCAGGTTAGCGATGCGCTGGAGTAGTTCGCCCGTTTCCCTTTTGCGGCCTTGTGTCTGGGCCGGGTTTGAACTCCTGCGGCCGAAGGGGACAGTCCCATTTTTGCGGGCTTCGCCGCAAAAATCGGGACAATCCCCGTGAACGGTTACGGATCAGGCAAATTGGCGAGCGTGTTTGGCAGAATCGGTCGGAGACTTCACGGGCATGAGCGTTGGTAAGAGGAAAATGGTTCTGGCGTATCCGCCCTACTGCACGCCGACCGCGCCGCCGCTGGGCGTGTGTTTGTTGAAGGCTTTTGTCGAGCGATCGCTGCCGGACTGGTCGGTCAAGGTGCTGGACCTGAATCTCTCGACGCACCAGGACATGGTGCGCCGCGTGCAACAGCAGCCCGGTCCGGTCGCAGGGGCCTTTACCGGCAGCGTGCTCAGTGATATCGCGCTGTTGCGGGCGGCGGAGACCTTTCGCGGAGAACACGGCGAAGAGTTTTTCCAACGCCCCGATCGCTATGAGGTCTACGCCGATCTGTGGACTCGCTGTGCGCATCCGGGTACGGGCGGCTATCAATCGCTCGAGCAGGCCTACCACGACAAGGGACCGCTGCCGGAGGCCATCACGAGGCATGTCGAGCAGGTGCTGCAAGAGCAGCCCGAGGTGGTCGGCATCTCGATCTGCTGTTCGCAGCAGGCATGGTTCGGCATTTGCCTGGCAAAGCTGCTGAAGCAGCGCGCCGGTTTGCCCGTCGTGATGGGCGGCACGTTCTTTACCAACGACGCCGATGCCAACTGGGCCCTCCATTGCCAGGGCGTTGATTGCATCATTCGCGGCGAAGGCGAGCGGCCTTTGGTGCAGTTCCTTGCCGGCACGGCGAAACGGCAGGACATCGCGGGGCTGACCTGGCTCGCCGACGGACAGGTGGTCAAAAATCCAACCTGTTGTGAAGACGACCTCGATGCCTTGGGCACGCCCGATTTTTCGGACCTGGATTTACGGGCGTACTATTGTCCCCGTCCCGTCCTTCCGTTGCTCACTTCCCGCGGCTGCTACTGGCGGCGTTGCGCGTTTTGCGTTCACTACCAATCTGCCGGTCAAACGTATCGGTTGCGCAGCGTAGCCCAAGTGGTCGAGGAACTGAAGCGTCACGTTGACCGGGGAATCCAGCACTTCTCGCTGGTTGACGAGATGATTTCGCCCGCGAGATTCTCTCAACTGGCCGCGGCCATTATCGCCGCCCGGCTGAAGGTCTACTATTACGCCATGGCGAAGCCGGTGAAACAGTTCGATCGCGAACTATTGGATAAGCTGCACCAGTCGGGCTGCCGCTACCTGATGTGGGGCCTGGAAAGCGGCTCACAGCGGATTCTGGACCTGATGGACAAGGGCACGCGAGTTGACGAGATCGGAGAGGTTCTCCAAGCGGCCGGACAGGCGCGGATCAAGAACCACGTCTTCGTCATGGTCGGCTTCCCCACCGAGACCCGCCAGGAATTTCAGGCCACCCTGGACCTTCTCGATCGGCACAAAGCGGTCATCGCGTCGGTGCATCGCGGCATCTTTTACCTGGAAAAGGGCTCTCGCGTCTTCGATTGTCCGGAAAAATACGCGATCCGGCGCGTGTGGCCGGCCGGGCAGCCGCCCCTGCAGACCTGGTATGAGTTCGATTGTTCGGCGGGCATGAGCCGCGAAGAAGTGATTCAGGCGTTCACGCAGGCTCTGCCGCTGCTGCGCAGCTTCAGTTTCTTTGCCACGCATCTGAGTTCGTTTCGCGATCATGCGCTGGTGATTTACAGCCAATTGGATCCTTGACCGAGCAGCCGGGCGGCCCAATCGGCGATTTGACGCGCTGCTGCCGGCACTTGCGCTAGAACTCGATTGCCGACCGGGCGGCCGACTTCCACCGAGCCTGCTATGGCCGCCACGAGCCGGACATCCTTGGGACAGATTCCCAGCCGCCGCGCCAACTCGAGTTCATCGGCGACCGACAGCCCGTGGGTGCTCAATGCGGCTTCGTGAACCAGCCGCGGCCGGTGGGCGTCGAAGAAATCCGCGTCCAGCAGCGTCCCCTCAGGCATGCCGTCACAGCGGGCGGCATCGACGACGCATAGCGCCCTTCGACCAGCCAGGTGATCCAGCAGCGCTGCCGGCCTCATGCCCAGGTTGACGACTTCGACGCCAGGCGGCGTCATGGCCCGCACGGACGCGGCCACCAGGGGACCGAAGGAATCGTCCGCAGCCATATCGTTGCCGTACGCGGCGACCAGGATCGGCAGACAACCGTCAGGCACGGCGATATTTTCCCGAGTGAGTTATCGATTTACGGAAGCGCAGGGTTGTTGGAATCGCCGGAGGCTGTTGTGCGAAAAAAGGGGACAGGCCCCGTAGCAGCAACGTTTCCCTTTATGCGGCATCGGTTTGCGCCACGGAGCCAGTCCCCATTTTCCGCAAACCTGGCGCTATAGTACTAACGGCGCCGGGCCATGGTCCGCGAGAACCTGAGAAAATGCACCGAACAACTGATGCACGGATCATAGTTGCGGATCAGGTGCTCGCAACGCAAGGCAGCGTCTTCGTCCGGCAGTTCGACAATCTGGGGGGCCAGCGCCCGCAGATCGGCCTCGATCGTCGCATAGTTCTGGCTGGTCGGCGGGATGATGCGGGCGGAGACGATCGTGCCGTCGGCATCGGTGCGGTATTCGTGCCAGCAGATGCCGCGGGGCGCCTCGGTGCCGTGACCGCCGATCGCCCGCCCGCGGAACAATGGGCACCCGTGAGCGGACCGGCGGGACGTAGTTTCCCAGGAGATCGGCCGCCAGTTCCAGCGCGTGCACCGTTTCCAGGCCGCGGGCCAGCAGGCTGAAGTAGTTGTTCCGCCAGGGCAGCGTCTTGCCCACCGCCTTGCAGACCTTCGGCAGCAATTCGGCGGCCCGCGGGCAGGAGTTTGTCGGCGTTCAGATTCAGCCGCGCCAGCGGGCCGACCATGTAAGGGCCGCGGTCCTTGACGATCGAGTGCAGGGCGGTGGAGTGCGGCGACTTGCCGTTCCTCGATGGCCCGGCCGAACTCCTCCTGATCGCACGTTCAGCCCCTTGTTGCTTTTGATGCGGCCGAGGTTCATGGGGTATTCGTCGTCGGGGCAGAGGGCAACGAACTCATAGTCCCGCTCGAGCGACGGGAAACTTGATGTGCTCGGCCAGCAAGAGGGTCAGGTCGCACATCTCGTCGAGGCAGGCCCTCAGCTCGCGTGCCAGCCGGGCGGCAGCCGCGGCGTCGGGCGCCCGATAGAACCCGCCCACGCAGACGCCCACCGGATGCACCGACCGGCCGCCCAGCAGGGCGACGACGTCGTTGCCCGCCTTCTTGATCCGCAGCGAACGTTTCACCAGCTCCCCATGGTCGGCGGCCATGCTGATGGCGCTTTCAAAGCCGAGGAAGTCGGGCAGGTGCAGCAGGAACATGTGCAGGACGTGGCTTTCGATCCACTCGCCGCAATAGAGCACGTTGCGCAGCACGCGGATGGCCGGGTCGACCTGGTCGAACACGCCCATCGCCTTCTCCAGGGCGTGGCAGGAGCCCATCTGGTAGGCGACCGGGCAGATGCCGCAGATGCGGGCGGTGATGTCGGGCACTTCCTGGAAGTCGCGGCCGCGGAGGAAGGCCTCGAAGAACCGCGGCGGCTCGTAGATTTGTCAGTTGCAGCTCCTCCACCTGGCCGTCGCGCATGGTCAGGTGCAGCGCCCCTTCGCCCTCGACCCGGGCCAGGGCCTTCACGCAGATCGACCGCTTGCCGCCGGCCGTTATCTGTGTCGCTTGTCCTTCTTCGAGCCGCTCATAATGGTCACTCGCTTGCTTGAAGGGTTCCAGGTATCCGTTGAACAGGCGGAGCATGCGTTTCATTTCGCGGGGGCTGTAGCCCAACTGTGCGGTGAACCAACTGCCCAACGAGGCCATGTTGGGTTGCTCCATGGGGCCGAAACAGCCGTAGCAGGCGCGGCCGCAGCCCGGACACAGCGCGCCGCAGCCGGTTTGCGTGATCGGCCCCAGGCAGGGCTGGCCGCCGGTCACCAGCACGCACGGCAATCCTCGCCGCTTGCACTCGATGCACAGGCTGTGCGTGGGGATGTTCGGCTTGCGGCCCGCCAACAGCGCGGAGACCAACTCCAGCAACTGACGCTGGTTCACCGGGCAACCGCGGAGTTCGAAGTCGACGAACACGTGGGCGGCGATCGGCGTGGCCGTCTCCAGCGTGCTGAGATGCTCGGGGTTGGGGTAGACATAGCGCGGCAAACTCGTCGACGTTGGCCCAGTTGCGCAGGGCCTGAATCCCGCCCGAGGTGGCGCAGGCGCCGATGGCGATCAAGTACTTGCAGTCGCGGCGGACGTGCTGGATGCGGTCCTCTTCTTCGGGCGTGGAGATGCTCCCCTCGACCAGGCCGATGTCGTAGGGCGGCGGCAATTCGCGGCGGCGGGCCTCGAGAAAATAGGCGATCTCGACCGCCCCCACCAGGTCCAGCAAGGCGTCTTCCAAGTTCAGCAGCTGCAATTGGCAGCCGTCGCAACTGGAGAACTTGAAGACCGCCAGTTTCGGCTTGCCGGAAGCGTGCGCTTCGAAAACCTTTGACACCGGCATGACGAAGCACCTCCGCTGCTAGATTTCTTCCTTGCCAAAAACATCGGCCACTTCGGAGAAACAGAACACCGGCCCGTCCTTGCACATGAACTTCGCCCCGTACTGACAATGGCCGCAGCGGCCGAAACCGCAGTTCATGTTGCGTTCCAGGCTCACGTAGACGTGGTCGGGCGGCACGTGCAGTTGGAGGAAGTTCCAGGCCGCCACGTGATTGAGCACCTTCGGCCCGCAGACCAGCACGATCGTCCGCTCGGCATTCACCTTGATGCGCCGCAGCAGGCTGGTCACCACGCCGACGGGTCCGGCCCAGGTCGCCGGTGGCGTTGTCCACCGTGACCAGCACCTGGATCGAGCCCGCCGGCGTCCCACTGTTCCAGTTCGCTGGCGAAGACGCGGTCTTCCGGGGTGCGGCAGCCGTAGAGCAGCACCACCCGGCGATAATGATCGCGGTTCTGCAAGCAGCCAATAGACGACCGGCCGCAACGGGGCCAGCCCGATGCCGCCGGCGACGATCACCACGTCTTTTCCTTCCATGGCTTCCAGCGGCCAGCCGCGGCCGAACGGGCCCCGCAGCCCCACCAGCACCTTTGCCGACAGGCGCTCGATCGCCCGCGTCACCGAGCCCACCAGGCGGATCGTATGGTCCAGCGTTTCGGTGCGGCTCGGATCGGAACTGATGGAAATGGCCGCCTCGCCGACCCCCGGCACATAGAGCATGTTGAACTGGCCGGGCACGAAGCGGTACGTGCTTGCGGATTTGCTCGTCGACAAAGTGCAACGTGAAGGTGCGGGTGTTGAAGTTTTCTTCCCGCACGTCGAGAATCCGCGCCGGCACGGGCATCCAGGTGTTCATCCCGCAAATCGGTTCCGGGCGCGTTTCAGCGGCTGGCTGGACCATGGTCAACTTCTCCTTTCCGCGGGACCGGTCCGTGCGCGGCGTGGGCAAGGCTCCGCTCGCGGAGGCGTGTGAGTTCTTCGGTCAGGTCGATGCCCACCGGGCACCAGGTGATGCAGCGCCCGCAGCCCACGCAGCCGCTGCAACCGAATTGCTCCCACCAGGTGCCCAGCTTGTGCCGCAGCCAGTGCCGGTAGCGGCCGCGGATCGTGTTCCGCTCCGGCCCGGAAATCGTATAGGTGAACTGGTGCGTAAAGCACGATTCCCACTGCCGAGTCCGGGTAACCTCTTTGGTAGCTGCCAGGTCCGTCGTGTCGCTGACCGTGCAGCAGAAACAGGTGGGGCAAACCATCGTGCAATTGCCGCAGGAGAGGCAGCGCCGGGCCACTTCGTCCCATTCCGGGTACTCGATGCTCTGATCGAGCAGTTCCTTCAGCCCCGTCGATGTCGAGGTGAGCGGCCCATGCGATCGCGGGCGCGCTCCAGCTTGATTTCGGCCAGTTCCACCTCTGCCTCGGTCGGCTCGCGCACCGGCAACTTGCTCGAGCACGGTCGCCCCCCGGCCGGATCCCACTTCGACCAGGAAGCCGTCCCGCAATTCCGTCAGCGCCAGGTCAAACCCTCTGGTGGCCTCGGGTCCGGTTCCCCAGGCGCCGCAAAAGCACGTGCCGCTGGGTCGCGTGCAATTGACGGCAATCAACAGAGTCTCCTGGCGAATCTGCGTGATACCACGGCTCCGATTCGCAGCGGAACATCTGCGGATCGTCCATGCCGAACACGCGGTCCTGGACTTCGATGGCCGCCAGTTCGCACGCCCGCACCCCCAGCATCGCCAGCTTGGGCACTTGCGGCGGACCGACGTCCAGTACGAAGTTGTCCGCCTCGACGTGAAACTTGAACAGCGGGAGGTTCGCCGGAAACAGGTATCGCTTCGGCCCGTCCGGTCCGACGACATACTCAAACGTCAGCCCGGGCTCTCCTTCCACCACGCGGTACGAACCGCCGTCCTGCTCATCGGACAGTCCGTGCGGAAGCTGCGCTGCCGACTCGATCGGCAGCAGCGAGATTGCTCCATCCGTCACCCGCGGCCCCAATACAGAATACCCTTGCTTGCGGAGGACCTGAATCAGGTCGTCCAATGCCGCACGGGCGAGGTAGACCCGGCTGGCGATCTTCAATGTGGTCGTCATTTATGCCCCCTCTTAAAGGGTACGGATCGTACGTCGGGCATCATTCCTATCAGATTACGGTAGCCCAAGTTGCGATTTCTGCAAGCCCCGGCAATCCGCTTTCCCAAATCTGACGATCCGTTGGTCCAGACCACGGATTACGATTTCGTCGCGTTACTTATCTGTCGCACAATAAAAAACCGACTGATTGAAGACCAACGAACCGGCGTTGCCCGATGGCAATCTCGATCACAGGCTCGCGGTTTTCCGCGACTGTCCACGGGATTCCGTGAGGGCAACCACTTGGCCGTCCCGTTTCAAAAATGGTCCCCCTTGCCGTAACCTGTTGGCCCTGTTAAGAGTGATGCTTCCCGATTTCTTTTGTTGGGTTGCGGCATCCGAGTTGCAGTTAGGTCAGCATCCAATACCACAACTGAAGTTGCTCACACCGAGGTGTAGACCAGTTCCGGAGGATATTCATGAGTACCCAGCATGCCAAGGTGAAGCCGGAAATGGAGTTCCTGGCGCAACTCGACGTCGGGCCGGATCGGAAGACGGTCCTCAACTGCATGCAGTGCGGGACGTGCAGCGGTAGCTGCCCCTTGGGCGATGTGATGGAATATCCGCCGCGGCAGATGATCCTTAACGCCCGGTCGGGCCGCCTCGACGAAGTGCTGAAGAGCCCTTCTTTGTGGATGTGCATCGGCTGCTACACTTGTTCGCATCGTTGCCCGCGGGCGATCGAGTTGACCGACGGTTTGTGGCCGGCAATGCGCGACCAGGCGATGCAGAAGGGGGTTCAACCGCCCACGGAGCTTCAAGACGCGTTCCAAAACGTCTTCAAGTACGGCAATTCGCTGGGCGAATCGCCGCGGAAACGGATGGCTTGGGCGGAAAAGCTGGACGTGCCGGTGCGCGACCTCTCGACAGAGTCGACTCGCGTGGAAGTGCTCTGGTTGGTGGGCGACTATCCGGCCTATTATCCGCGGAACCGTGTTGTCACGCGAGCCTTCGCGCGAATTCTCACGGCGCTGGGGATCCGCTGGGGGGTGCTCGGCAACAAGGAGCGGACCATCGGCGATTGCGATCGGCTCTTCGGCGAGGAGGGGCTTTTCGAATCGCTGGTCGAGTATAACCGGAACCTCTTGGACAAGCACCATTTCGAGAAGATCGTCGTGCTGGATCCGCATAGTTATCGTGCCCTGGAGAAGTTTTACCCGCGGTTCGGGGCGAAGTATCCTGTCGAGCACTACACTACTTTCCTGGCGGAGCGGATGGGCGATCTGAAGAACCTGCTGAGCAAGCCGGTGGAGGCGACGGTGACGTACCACGACAACTGTTGCGCGGGGCGGCGTTACGACTGTTTCGAACCGCCGCGGGCCCTGCTGGCGGCAATTCCCGGCGTGAAGCTGGTGGAAATGGCCCACAATCGCGAGGATTCCTTGTGTTGCGGCGGCGGGGGCGGCGGCATGTGGCTCGACGGCCACATCGCCGCGCACGGCGGCGAGCGCCTCAGCGACCGGCGTATGCGCGAGGCGGCCGCTATCCAGGCCGACGTGTTGGCGGTTTCGTGCCCCTTCGAGCTCTCGCGCTTCGAGGATTCCGCCAAGGTCGTCGGCCTGGAGGGTCGAATCAAGGTTCGCGACATCATGGAATTACTGGCCGAGTCCATGGATTTGGGTGAAAGGGAGACACCATGAAAATTGCCGTAGTCGTCCGGCAGGTGCCGGACCTGATCGAACCGGTGGAGATTGCCGACTCGGAAAAGGCCGTAGATCTCGACGGCGCCACCTTCCGTGCCAACGAAGCCGACGATCTCGCCCTGGAACAAGCGATCTTGATCAAGGAGAAACACGGCGGCAGCGCCGTCACGGTGGTTGCCCTCGATTTCGGCGACGTGGACAACACGCTTTACACGGCGGCGGCCAAGGGCACCGACCGTATCGTCAAGATCCCGTACGACCAGCAGCAGCCTCCCACTCCGCAGCAAGCGGCGGCCATGTATGCCGAGGCGATTCGCGGACTGGCGGCGGACCTGGTGCTGGTGGGCAGCTACGCCCACGATGAGCTGGAGAGCACGCTGGCGCCGTTGCTGGCGCTGAAGTTGGATTTGCCCTTTGTGGGCGTCGTCCGCGGAGTGCGCCCCGGTGCGGATGGTGCCAGCGCGACGGTGTTCAAGGAGTTTCCTGGAGCGGCCGTGGCCAAGATGAACGTCAAGCTGCCTGCTCTGCTTGGCGTTCTCAGCGCCGATGAACCGCCGCGCTACGTGCCGGTCAGCCGCATTCGCGCCGCGATGAAGTCGACCAAAATCGAAGAGCAGGAAGTGGGGGCTCCGGCTTCGGCGTCTGCCGTGACGATCGAACGGCTGTATCACCCCGCGGCAGGCCAGCGGGCCGAGATCCTGCAAGGATCGGCGGAAGAAGTGGCCGCCAAGATCGCCAGCATCCTCAGGGAAAAAGGAGTCTGCAAATGAGCGCACAGGATATCCTCGTAGTTGCCGAGACGAACCGTGGCCAGTTGGCGGAGATGTCGTTGGAGATGCTCGGCGCCGCCCGCCAGCTTTCCGCCGCCACCGGCGGCAAGGTCCTTGTCGTGCTGCTCGAGCGCCGACGGTTCGTCTTCTGCCGAAGCCCTGTCGGCCGCGGATCGCATCCTGCTGGTAAACGACCCGTTGCTGGCCGGTTATTCGCCCCGGCCGCACCTGGCGGTGCTCGAGAGCGTGATCAAGACGGAGAGCCCGCGGGCGGTGTTGATCGGCAGCACGTCGGTCGGCTTGGACCTCGGCCCGCTGTTCGGCGCGAAGCTCGATGTCCCGGTGGTGAACGGTTGCCGGAGCATTTCGGTTGCCGGCGGGAAACTGAAAGTGACGGCCAGCTTTTACGGGGGAAAACTGCTGGCCGACGTCGCCGTCAGCAGCGCGACCGCAATTCTCCTGATCGCGCCGGGCGCCTTCCGGCCGACCGACCAGAAGGGTGCGGCCCAGGTGGAGGCCAAGGGGAGTCCAGTGCCGCTGGACGCCGGCCCGGCCGTATTCGAGGAAATGATCCTGCCGGAGACCACCGACGTAGATATCACCCAGCAAGACGTGCTTGTCGCGGTCGGCCGCGGCATTCAGCAGCAGGACAACCTGGAGGTCGCCGAACAATTGGCGCAGGCATTGGGCGGGGTGGTGGCGGCCTCGCGGCCGATCATCGACCAGGGATGGCTGCCCACGACGCGGCAGGTCGGCAAGTCCGGAATGACTGTCAAGCCGAAATGTTTCATTGCCCTGGGGATCAGCGGCGCCCCGGAACATGTCGAAGGGATGAAGGATTCGGGCGTGATCATTGCCGTGAACACCGATTCAAACGCACCGATCTTCGAAGTGGCCCAGTACGGCGTTGTTGCCGATTTGTTGGACGTCGCACCGGCGCTGACCGAGGCGATCAAGGGAGGTTAGGAGACGAGCGATGATTCACTTGGGAGATTCCTGGCTTTTGGCGAGCCTGCCGACGTCGGAGAAGATTCTCGGTATGTACGGGGCCGTGTGGCTGATCATCTTGGTGGTGATCGCCACGGCGATTTTTGCCCAACGCATGTACCGTTTGCTGCGAGTGCTGACAAAAGGCCGCTGGGAGAACCGCTTCGACCACCCTATCCAACGATTGGGACTGTTCTTTAAGGAAGTGATGCTCCAGTCGCGGATGTGGACCGGCGAGTCGATCATCAATTGGGCCCACCCGTTGATCTTCTGGGGGTTTTGCTGCTTCGTCGCGGCCTCGGCGTTGATGTTCACGGGCGGGATGTTGGACCCGTTCCTGCCCGCGGGCTGGCACGTACCCCAGGCGGAAGAGATCCCCGTGTTGGGCACGATCGTCGACGTGTTCGCCGTGTTGGTTTTTGTCGCCCTGGTGGCCTCGTCGATCCGGCGCTACATTCTCACGCCGCCGGGCCTGCAGCGAACCTGGGACGCCACCATCGTCGTGTCGCTGATTGCCGCCCTGATGGTCACGTTCGTGTTGTCGGAAGCAGGGGAACACGTGCGGGAGGCGAAAGCGCTAGCGGCCGGCACAGCCTTGGACGGCTGGGGCCAAACCTGGCTCCCCGCCGGCGCGTTGACAGCCAAGATTCTGCCGGCCGTCGGCGTATCCGATGCCACTGTGGCCTCGATCGGTCTTGGCTGCTGGTGGACCCATCTGTTCATCCTCCTGTTCTTCCTGGTCTACTTGCCCTACTCGAAGCACATGCACCTGATTTGGGCGCCGTTCGCCGTGTTCCTCGGCGAACTCCCGGCGAAAAAGGGAGTGCTGGAGGCGCCCGGGGCCGCCGCCGAGGAGGCGGGAACCGAACCGGCAGAACAGGGTGAACCGGTGGCTCGACAACTGGGGATATTCACCTGGCGGCAGTTGCTCAATGCGTATACCTGTGCCGAGTGCGGCCGCTGCGAGCGCGTGTGTCCGGCTACGGCGAGCGGGGCCAGGCTCTCGCCTCGGCAGATCGTCCACGACCTCAAGGAATTCGTCCTGGACGACGCGGTCAAGTCGCTCAGCGGCGACGGGTCAGGCAGAAAAGACGGGCCCAGATCGCTGATCGGGGGCATCGTCGAGCCGGCGGCGCTGTGGGCCTGCACAACCTGTTATGCCTGCATGGAGAAGTGTCCCGTGCGCAACGAGCACGTCCCGTTGATCGTCCAGATGCGCCGCAAGTTGGTCGAGCAGGGCAAGTTGGACGGCACCCTGCAAGAGACATTGATGTCGCTCCAGCGATACGGCAACTCGCAGAACGCGTCGCCGCGCAAACGCTTCGAATGGGCGAAGGACCTGCCGCAACCGATCAAGGACGCCGAGAAGGAGCCGGTCGAGACGCTCTGGTTCCTGGGCGACTATGCCGCTTATCACCCCTCGTCGGCGCGAGTTTCGCGGATGGTGGCCTTAATCTTCCAGAAGATGGGCCTCGATTTCGGTTGCCTTTTGAAGAGCGAGAGGTCTGCCGCCAACGATATCCGGCGAGTGGGTGAAGAGGGTCTGTTCGAGATGCTTGCCGAGCAGAACATGCAGGCGCTCAACAAGGCCCGCTTCCAGCGGATCGTAACGACCGACCCCCACACCTACCACGCTCTCAAGCACGAGTATCCTCGCTTCGGGCTGGACAAGCCGGTCTACCATTACTCGGAGATTTTGGACGAGGCCATCCGCGCCGGGCGGTTCAGCCTGGCGCAACAGGCGGAAGGCACCGCCGTGCTGCACGACGCCTGCTATCTGGGCCGCTATAACGGCATCTACGATCCGCCGCGCCGCGTGCTGGATGCTTTGGGCTTGAAACGATTGGAGATGCCGCGCAGCCGGGAAAACAGCTTCTGCTGCGGGGCGGGCGGTGGGAAGATTTGGATGGAGGACGACGAGGCGGTTGCCGAACGGCCCGCCGTCAACCGCATCCGCGAAGCTCTGGCCATCGAGGGCGTCACGCATTTCGTGGTCGCCTGCCCGAAAGACCTCGGCATGTTCGAGGATGCGGTGAAGACGGTGGGAGCGGAGGATCGCCTGCGAGTGGTCGACCTGGGAGAGCTTGTTTTCGAAGCCATCTAGCGTATTTCAACGGAGCCGTCATCATGGCCGAAAAGATCGGCATTTACGTGTGCCACTGCGGCAGCAACATCGCTGGCACCATTGATGTGGAAGAGGTCGCCCGCTGGGCCGGCAAGAACGTCAAGGACGTTGTCGTCTCGAAAGACTACAAGTTCATGTGCTCGTCGCTGGGCCAGCAGATGATCGAAGACGACATCAAGAAGGAGGGCCTGACCGGCGTGGTCGTCGGGGCCTGCTCGCCGCACTTGCACGAGAAGACATTCCGCAACGCTTGCAAGCGGGCCGGGTTGAATCCGTACCTCTGCCAGATGACGAACATCCGCGAGCACGTCTCCTGGGTCAACGCCGACAAGCAGGCCGGCACGGTGAAGGCCAAGGCGCTGATTTCGGCCGCGGCCGAACGCGTCAAACATCAACAGCCGTTGGAGCCGATGCGCGTGAAGGTGAATCCGGCCACGCTGGTGGTCGGCGGCGGCATCGCCGGCCTCCAGGCCACCCTCGAATTGGCCGACGGCGGACACCACGTGTACCTTGTCGAACGCGAGCCGTCGATCGGCGGGCCACATGGCCCAGTTCGACAAGACCTTCCCCACGCTCGACTGCTCGGCGTGCATCCTGACGCCGAAGATGTCGGAGGTCGGGCAGCACGAGAACGTCACCCTGCTCACCTATTCCGAGTTGGAGGAGGTGAGCGGCTCGGTGGGCAACTTCAAGGTGAAAATTCGCCAGAAGGCCCGCTACGTCGACTACGACAAGTGCAACGGCTGCGGCATCTGCATCGCAAAGTGTCCTCGCAAAGTGATCGACGACGTGTTCGAGGCCGGCATGGGACACCGGAAGGCGATTTACACGCCCTTCCCCCAGGCCGTGCCGCGCACGCCGGTGATCGACACGGCCAACTGCATGTGGTTCACCCGCGGCAAGTGCCAGGTCTGCTCGAAGGTCTGCCCCACCGACGCCGTGGATTACAATCAGCAAGACGAGATCATCGAATTGGAGGTGGGAAACATCATCATCGCCACCGGCTGGAAGCTCTTCGACTGCAATCGCAACTCGCAGTACGGCCATGGGCGGTTGCCCAACGTGTATACCAACCTGGAGTTCGAACGGTTCTGCAACGCCGCCGGTCCCACCAACGGCAAGATCGTGCTCCGCGACGGCAAGACCGAGCCGAAGTCGGTGGCCATCGTTCACTGCGTCGGCAGCCGCGACGCCAATACGAACCCTTACTGCTCGGCCGTGTGCTGCATGGCGGCGCTGAAGTTCGGGCACCTGGTCTTGGAGAAGACCAACGCCGAAGTGTACGCTTTCTACATCGACATGCGCTCGAATCAGAAGGGATACGAGGAGTTCTACGAGCGGCTCCAGGAAGAGGGCATGCAATTCGTCCGCGGCAAGGTGGGCGAGGTCACCGACATTGCCCGCCAGCCCGCGGAGGAAGGCAAGTTGATCGTCCAGGTGGACGATACCCTGCTGGGCAAGCAGCGGCGGATTCCCGTGGACATGGTGGTGCTGATGGGCGGCATGGAGCCGCAGGCCGACGCCAAGGAATTGGGCCTGAAGTGCGGCATCTCGTGCAGCATGGCCGGCTGGTACACCGAGCGGCACCCCAAGCTCGACCCGGTGGCCACCATGACCGACGGCGTGTTCGTGGCCGGGCGTGTGCCAGGGGCCCAAGGACATTCCCGCCGCGGTGGCCCAGGGCGCCGCGGCCGCCGCCCGCGTGCAGGGCATGATCACCAAGGGCGAGGTGATGATCGAGCCGATCGTGGCCTCGATCGACGAAGAAGCACTGCTCCGGCTGCCGCATCTGCAACAACATGTGCCCCTACAACGCCATCGAGTATCGACGAAGAGAAGAAGGTCAGCCGCGTGATCAGCGCCTTGTGCAAGGGCTGCGGCACCTGCGTGGCCGCCTGCCCGGCGGGCGTCATCACCGGCGCGCACTTCAACAACGAGCAGATTTTCGCCGAGATCGACGGTATTTTGTGGGATGCGAAGCCGGAAGCAGAATTGCAAGTTGCCAGGTGAAAACGGCAAATTGCAAATTGGAGACAATCTGGATTACGAATTGGGAACGAATTCCATGAGCAACGACACTTTCGAGCCCAAAATCGTGGGCTTTCTCTGCAACTGGTGTTCGTACCGGGCGGCCGATCTGGCCGGCTCGGCGCGAATCAAGTATCCGCCGAACGTCCGCATTATCCGCGTGATGTGCAGCGGGCGGGTCGATCCCACCTTCGTCTTCAAGGCCCTGGCGGACGGGGCCGACGGCGTGATGGTCGCCGGCTGCCATCCCGGCGAATGCCATTACATCGAGCAGAACTACAAGGCGATGCGCCGCTTCAGCATGATGCGGCACACGCTCACCGCGATGGGCGTCGAGCCGGATCGCGTGCAGTTGGTTTGGGCTTCGGCCGCCGAAGGCCAACGATTGGCCGAGTGCATCACGAAGCTCGTCGACGACGTCCGCCGCCTCGGCCCATTGAAGTGGTCTGCCAACTGGAATGAGAACGGCGGGCGGCTCAAGGCGTTGGACGAAATCGCGAAAGAACACGAAGAGGCGATGGAGGTGCCCGCATGAGCGACCAAACCAAGGGCAAGTTGGCTATCTACTGGGCGGCCTCCTGTGGCGGCTGCGAAATCTCCATCCTGGCGATCGACGAGAAGATTCTCGACGTCGCCAAGGCGTTCGACATCGTCATGTTTCCCTGCGCGGCCGACGGCAAAGTCCGCGACGTGGAGAAGATGCCCGACCAGAGCATCGACGTGTGCCTCTTCAACGGCGGCATCCGCACCAGCGAGCAGGAATACATGGCCCAACTGATGAGGCGGAAGTCGAAGGTCCTGGTGGCCTTCGGCTCGTGCGCCAGCGAGGGGTGCATCCCGGGACTGGCGAACATGAACAACCGCCAGGAAGTTTTCGACACGGTGTACAAGGAAGGTTCCTCGACCGCGCCAGAGAATCCGCAGGATGTCCGCCCGCAGCCGGAAACCAAGATGCCCGAGGGTACGCTGCACCTGCCGATCTTCTACGACACGCTGAAAACGCTGGACCAGACGGTGGAGGTGGACTATTACCTGCCCGGCTGTCCGCCCGAGGCCGAGAACATCTGGACGGCGATCGTGGCGATCCTGGAAGGCAAGTTGCCGCCGAAGGGTTCGGTGATCGGCATGAACACGACCGTTTGCGACGAGTGCCCGCGAAAGCGCAACGTCAAGAAGATCAAGAAGTTTTACCGCACGTGGCAGATGATTCCGGATGAAGAGACGTGCTTGCTGGAGCAAGGCCTGCTGTGTTGCGGCATCGCCACGCGGGCTGGCTGCAAGGCGCTTTGCCCGCAGGTCAACTCGCCGTGCATCGGCTGCCACGGCGGCAACGACGGCGTAGCCGACTACGGCGCCCGGCTGATGAGCGGCGTGGCTTCGGTAATTGATTCCAACGACCCGATCGAGATCGACCGGATCATTTCGGAAGGCATTCCGGATCCGGTCGGCAGTTTCTACCGGTTCAGCCTGGCCAGCAGCCAGTTGCGGCGGAAGAAGAAGATTGCAAATTGAGAATTGAAAATTGCAAATTTCAAATTGTTTAGCCGGCGAACTTGTGCGCCGCGGGAGCATTTGGTAATGAAGCGTATTTCCATTGATCCGATTACCCGGCTCGAAGGTCACGGCAAGATCGACATTTTCCTGGACGAGCAGGGCGACGTGGCTAACGCCTATCTGCAAATCCCGGAACTCCGCGGATTCGAGCGGTTTTGCGTGGGCCGGCCGGCCGAAGACATGCCGAACCTGACGGCGCGGATTTGCGGCGTCTGCCCCGAGGCCCACCACATGGCGTCCACCAAGGCGCTCGACGCCCTGTTCCACGTCGATCCGCCGCCGGCGGCCAAGAAGCTTCGCGAGCTCTTTTACAGCATCTTCTACGCCACCGACCACACCACGCACTTCTACGCTCTGGGCGGACCCGATTTCGTCGTCGGGCCCACCGCTCCGCCCGCACAGCGCAACATCTTGGGCGTGGTGGCCAAAGTCGGCATGGACGTGGCCAAGCACGTGCTCAAAATGCGCCACGACGGCCACGCCTTGATCCAGATGATGGGCGGCCGACGCGTCCATCCCAACTGGGGCCTGCCCGGCGGCGTGAGCCGCGGCATCAACGAGGAGCAGCGCAAAGAAATCGAGGACCGCGGACGCGAGGCGATCGAGTTTGCCAAGTTCTCGCTGAAAATCTTCGACGACGTGGTCTTGGCGAACTCCGACTACGTGAAACTCATCACCGGCGACATCTATGTCCACAAGACCTACAACATGGGCATGGTCGACGCCGGCAATTGCACGAACTTCTACGACGGCAAGATTCGCGTCACCAGTCCCGGCGGCAAGGAACACGCCAAGTACGATTGCGCCCAGTATCGCGAATACGTCGCCGAGCGGGTCGAGCCGTGGTCGTACCTGAAGTTCCCCTACTTGAAGAAGATCGGCTGGAAGGGTTTTGTCAACGGCGAGGAATCGGGCGTGTACAAGGCCACGCCCCTGTCGCGCTGCAACGCGGCCGACGCCATGGCCACGCCGCTGGCCAACGCCGCTTATCAGCGGATGTACGAAACCCTCGGCGGCAAACCGATCAACCACACGCTGGCCACGCATTGGGCGCGGCTGGTCGAATTGCTCTACGCGGCCGAGCGGTGGGTCGAATTGGCCGCCGATCCGCAGATCACCTCGAAGGAATACCGCACGTTGCCCACCCAGACGCCGACCGACGGGGTCGGCTGCGTCGAGGCCCCGCGCGGCACGTTGACGCACCACTACACCACCGACGACCGCGGCATTCTCACCAAGGTGAATCTGATTGTCGGCACGACCAACAACAACGCCCCGATTTGCATGTCGGTGAAGAAGGCCGCCCAAGGGCTGATCCAGAAGGGCAAAGTGAGCGAGGGCTTGTTGAACATGGTCGAGATGGCGTTCCGCGCCTACGATCCCTGTTTCGGCTGTGCCACGCACAGTCTGCCCGGCCAGATGCCTTTGGAAGTGACCCTCCACGGCCCGCAGGGCGACGTAATCGAGCGGCTGGCACAGTACGTCTCGTAGAGGAAAGGACGCACTCGCCGTAGCGTCGCCCGCCGTTTGTTGATCCCTCCTCCTATCGCTTCGCGCCGCCGCAAAGAGTTTTTCACGCTTACCGGAAACACACGATCGTTCCCGGAACTGGGGCCTTTCTTGACGCGTGTTGCAATAGGTATGAGTTGATGTGACAGCAGCCTGAAGGGATAGGCCGATCGAGCTGACGTTGAGCAGCCGGCCCGGTCTGCTCCAGCGGTAGGTTAGTTGTCTCCGCCGAACGGCCACCACGACCGTTTCTTTCGACTTGATGGCGCTGCCGCAGCCGGTGGAGCTGTAGACCCGCCGGTGGGCACAATCCTCGCCACTGAGCCATCGCGGCGGAACATCAGGATGTTTGGCGCCCTCATCGCCGACGCCGCCACCGATGCCCAATCAGCTTGTAGATGCTCGACCATCGCCTGGTCCACCAGCAACGAAGTCGATCCCTCGCAACCCGCCGCCAGCGCTGACCGATGGCCATCGAAGACCACGACCGTGTGCCCGTCGAACGCCAGGCCCACGAGATAGCCTAAGAACGGAATAAGCGTGTTGGCTTTCCCGGGTGTAAACGCGCTATGGAGCACGACATTGTCGTAGGCAATGACGGTGATTTGTTGTTTTGGATTTTCCGGGACGATTCGCCTTACGCTCTCAAGCATCTGCGGGGAAACTGTGCTTGCCGGAGGGCAGGCGACGTGCATGATCAAACGCCCGGGTGTAATGATGGCCACTGCCCGTCCGCCGGTCGTAGAGCCCGGGACAGCGACGAGTCCGGCGCTCAACTCGCGTGCTTTCGCGAACACGGTGCGGATATCGCAATCCAATTCAACCTGGGGCATGGATGGTATGATCGGAAACACCCAAGACGTTATCGGCGGCGAAACTCCGGCGCAAGTCCACCGCATTTTCGCAGCCGAGCATGGCGTTGTCAATCTGGATGATGATTCCGAGCATCTCAGTCCCAAGAATCATTGAGTTCGTGGCAAGGCTGGTCCGCTCTTGCCGTAACGGCAATTTCGCCGCCCCGCCACTCCGAGATCGCCATCTCGGTATTGTTAACATAATTCGTTTCTGTTGCGGAAAGAGCAGGCTGGCTGGATTGTCGCCTTTCGCTCTGCGAAAGTGGCGGGGAGCGAACGCTTCTTTCGCGGAGCGAAAGGCGACAGAAGGTCCCGCTAGTCCAAACGGATACGCACGTCGGCCACGAGGTTGCCGCTGGGCGCCGATCCGGCGATCAAAGGATTGATGTCCAGTTCGGTGATGCGGTCGAAGTCGGCCACCAACTGGCCGAGCCGCACGAGGAACTCCTCGATGCCTTTGACGTCGGCGGGCGGCTTTCCGCGGGCGCCCTGCAAGAGCTGGAACGCCTTCACCTGGCGGATCATGCGTCCCGCGGTGGCCACGTCGATCGGCGCCAGGCCGAAAGTGACGTCGCTGAACAATTGAACGTAAATGCCGCCGAGGCCGAACATCAAGGTTGGCCCGAAGGTCGGGTCGCGCTTGGCGCCGAGGATCAATTCGTAGCCGGCCGGGATCATGCGGCGGACCAACATGCCGCGGATTTCCGCCTCCGGCGCCGCGGTGGCAACATGTCGCCGCATCCGCTCGAACGCGTCGGCAACAGCGCCGGCATCGGCAAGGTCCAAGGCGATTCCCTGAACTTCCGATTTGTGGATGATTTGCGGGCTGACGATGCGCAGCACCACGGGATAGCCGATATTTTCGGCGAAGGCGACGGCTTCGGCGGCCGTCTTGCAGAGCTTGTATTGGGGCACGGCCATTCCGTAGGCTTCCAGTACGGCCAGGGCGCGGTCCTCATCGAGGTAGCCGCTTTCCGCGCCGCCGATGATCGCTTGGGCGGAGGGCCGATCGACGGGGAGGGGCTGGAAGTCGGCCATGGGTTGTTCGCGCCACTGGCGGATGCGTTGGACATAGGCCATCGCTTCGCACGCCCACTCGGGCAGGATGTAGTGGGGAATGTGGCGTTGCTGCAACAACTGGATGCCCGGCCCGACGTCGGCCGCTCCCATGAACGAGCAGGCGATGGGCTTGGTGGCCGTTGCGGCGAACTTGCAGATGTCGCGGCCGATCGACTCGATGTCGGTCATCGACTGGGGCGTCAAGATGACCAGCGTTTGGTCGATGTTCGGGTCTTGGAGGACGGCTTCCAGGGCGATCGTGTAGCGGTCGGCGCGGGCATCGCCGATCACATCGACGGGGTTCTTGAGGTTGGCCGTGGCGGGCAGCGCGCCGCGCATCTTTTCCATGGTTTCGGGGGCCAGCGGCGGCACCGACAGTCCGCAGCGGACGGCCGCATCGGTGGCCATCACGCCGGGGCCGCCGGCGTTGGTGACGATCGCCAGGCGGTTTCCGGCGGGCATGGGCTGATAGGTATAGAGGACGGCCGTATTGAACATTTCCTCGATGCTGTTGACGCGGATGATGCCCGCCTCGCGGAACACGCCGTCGCAGATGGCATCCTCGCCGGCCAGCGAGCCGGTATGGCTGGCGGCGGCCGCGGCGCCTTGCGGGGTGCGGCCGGACTTGATCGCCAGGATGGGCTTGGCATTTTTGCCGCGGGTGACGCGGCGGGCCGCCTCGATGAGCCCCCGCCCGTCGCGGAGTTCTTCCAGATACAGCAGGATCACGTCGGTTTGCGGGTCCTGGTGCAGATAGTCGAACAGCTCGATCTCGGTTACGCCGGCCTTGTTGCCGAAGCTGACGAACTTGGAGAAGCCGATCTGTTTTTCGCGGGCGTAGTCGAGCACGGCCGTACACAACGCGCCCGACTGGCTGAGAAAGGCGATTCGGCCGGCCGCCGGCATTTTGCGGGCGAAGGAGGCGTTGAGGCACACGCGGGGATCGGTGTTGATCACGCCCAAGCAGTTTGGCCCGATCATGGCGATGCCATGTTCGCCGCAAATTTGTTTGAGGCGCTCTTCGCGAGCCAGCCCCTTGGACCCGACCTCGCGGAAACCGGCGGAGATGACGACGGCCGACTTCACGCCTTTCTTGCCGCAGTGTTCCAGCGCGCGATCGACCACATTGGCGGGAAAAACGATCACCGCCTGGTCGATTTCATCCTCGATGTCGAGCACATAGCGGTAGGCGCGGACCGCACAGATGCTTCTCTTGCCCGGGGCCACCGGATAGACCGTGCCCTGGTAGCCGCTGGAGAGGATGTTATAGAAGATGTCGTAGGGGACAGTTCCGGGCGTGGCAGTCACTCCCAGGACGGCAACGCTCTTCGGGCTGAAAACGGCATCGAGCGGGTGAGGCGCGGCAATCTCCCCCGTCGTGTTTCGCTGAGGCAAGCCTGTTGCCGAGGCCATGAGGGCACCTCTCCTGAGTTGAAAGGCCACAATGAGGATTCACCCGCCGATGCGGTTCACAGTTAGGGGGACAGTCCCATTTTCGCGGCCATTGGAACCACGCTCTACCGTCCGAAAGTCGTGCTGGCCGCGAAAATCGGGACAGTCCCCGTGAACCGAGAGCCCGTTAGTATCTCAATAGCAGTAGGGTTGTCAAGTAACCGGCGTATCCCTGCCGCCGTGCATCATGCCAAAAGGTTCACGTCTTCTTGCGTCGGTCACGTCTGCTTTCGGTCAGCGCTGCAAGAATCTGACTGCCTACCGGCGGACAGCCGGGGACGAAGATGCCCTTGTGGCGGTGGTGCGCGGTGCAATTGCCCACCAGCAGCGTTCCCTCGGGCAGTTCCGCATCCACTTTGCCGATCGCGACGTGGACGGTGACCTGGGAGGGGAAGTAATCGAAGATGCGATCCTTGTAGCGGGTCAGAAACAGCAACAGGGTGGACTGGCACGCGCTGCACGAGTTGTGGTCGATGACGGTGACATTGGGAAACTCGATCGTCAGGTTCTCCGGCGGCGCGGCGAAAGGCGAGACCGCATCGCGCCAATGGTCCGGCGTCACGGCCAGACGGTCGAGGTCGATCACGCCGTAGCCGCGCTCGGCGCCCAATCGCAGATGGGGGATGTGCTCGGCCGCGGTACCCATTAATTGGCAGGCTACCGCGTCGGCGGCAAAGGCGTCCGCGCTGACCACCACGGCATCCAGCGGCTTGGGCCGGCCGGCGGCGGGCCCGAGGCCTTCCATGCCCACGGTGCCGTCGACGATCGCCAAGTGGGGACGCAATACGGACGCCATGTCGGCAATGGCTACGTCCAGTGGTTTGTCCTTGCTTCCGGCCAGGGCCGGCAGCATGTGCAGTTCCACCTTGCTCCGCCGCCAGAGGCAGCCCTTCATGTTTTTCACCGCCAGCGTGGCCCCCGTATGCATGTGTCTCTTCATCACGGGAATGGACACGATGAGGTCGAATTCCATCGCCTCTGGACAGACGCGGAGCGAGTGCATCACCTGCCCCTCGGGCACGGGCACCTCAACGCAAGGACGCCGGTCCATGTCGATCAGCGGACAGCCGCGATGGCCGGCGACGACCGTCATGCCCGCGGCCGCAAAGGCCTCTTGGACGTCAACGCCCACGATGGGGCTTTCCCCCACGGCCACCTCGGCCCCGGCTTCCCGAAAGACGTCGATCGCCGCTGCGACCACCTCGGGGTTGGTCACGATTCCGGAGACCGGCGGCGCCACGCGCCCCACGTTAGGCTTCAGCAGCACGCGTTTCCCGCGGACCGGCAACAGCCCGACCGACTCCAAGGCCCGGCGGCAGTTGGCGTAAGGCCCGCTGCCATGGGCAACGCATACCGAAGGATGCGTCGATGAAAACAGAAGCGGACTGTTGGCGAGGCCCATACGGTCTAGTATGCGCATCGGGCGAGGCTCCTGCAACCGGTGGGACCGTTGGGTTCGGGCGTCGAGGCAGCTTCGACGTGTGCCGATTGATCGGCAGGCGATGCGACACGCTTGCTGGCGGGCGGGCGACGGGCGGTCCGCCACGGCGACCTTCGCACGATCCAGTTCCGGCCCCTTCCTCCGTTCCGCCTCGATCTTACGGCCTGGCTCCTGCGGCGGAGGGCGGAGAACACGGTGGATCGCTGGGACGGGTCGATCTACCTTCATCTCCTGTTGGATCGCCTGGCGGCGGCGCACCTCCTGCCATGAAAAAGCGGATCGCCAAGAAGCCGACTGTCGTTTTGACCATCGGCCGCTCGACCCGCGATCTGGAGACCTTCCTCCGCCTCCTTGAGGCGCACCAGGTGACCCGCCTGATCGATGTTCGCACGATCCTGCGTTCCCGGCACAACCCCCAGTTCAATTGCCTGAGAAGTCGGGAGCCGTCGGTGTCAAGAAGAGAGTCGTCACAATTGATTGAAGCGGCGCAGAACGTCGTGCCCGTAGCCCGCACGGCTTAGGAGTCGGTCGAACGGTTCCGCCAATGGGCGTCGGGACGGTGCCTGTCGGCCGATCAGTCGGGGATTTACAGCCCCAACGCCAACGCCGTGGCGGTAAAGCCGGGCCGTTGCACGGCCCGCAGTATGATCTACGCCGCCAGCATCGCCGCCGGGGGCTGGTTACACCTGACAACCACCAGTCTTCGACTACCTGCGTTCTGCGTTTGTGCTGGTTCGTCGGCACCCAATGTGATCTCAAAACGCTCACCCCGAGGGGAGCGCGACGAGGTCACAACGCGATGGTAGATGTTCCACCGGGCCCCGTAACATAGTTGCCACATGAACGAATTACCTGGCTCCGCAGCAAGCCGTCCACGTCCGGTTCAAACGCACGGAAGAACCTCGCATCGCGCCTTTCCACGCGGGAAGTAAGGCCAGAACCGCGCTAGGCACTCCGTCTTTTGCAGTGCGTGGCCGCTGAGAACCACGCTCTCGCCCGACCGGCACGACGATTGCCTTCCTCGGTATAGTTATGTGTCAAGACGCATTGACGCACCCTGATGGACGGCGAGAGCCATGAGTCCTCGCCGGCAGAGTGCATATGCCGCTAGTCAAGACGACCGCTAGAAACGATCTCGATGCGACAGTTCCTGCGATTCGACCCCCAGGATCCGATCTGGCCCAACCGAGACCGTTTCATTCTCTCGGCGGGCCACGCCTCGATGCTGCTGTACTCGTTGTTGCACCTCACGGGAGTGAAGGCCGTCAGCAAGGACTACGAGGCTCTCGGTAAGCCGTCGGTGCCGCTGGATGCGATCAAGCGTCTTCGGGAACTGGATAGCCGCTGTCCCGGCCACTCGGAGTACCGTTGGACTAGCGGCGTCGAGGCCACCACCGGCCCGCTCGGCAACGGTTTGGCCACCAGCGTCGGCATGGCATTGGTCAAGGTGTGGGCCTACGGTCTCCCGCCGACTTATCATTCTGATGGGATTTGAAAGGAGTTACTCGTGAGCAAACCAAATCTGTGGAAACGTTATCAACAATACTTGTGCCGGGTTCCGTCGCTGGGTTTGACGTTGGACATCAGCCGGATGCGGTTCGAGGACGACTTTCAAGACCGGATGGCCGCGCCCGTGCAGCGAGCGTTCGAGGCGATGGACGCGCTGGAACACGGGGCCATCGCCAATCCGGACGAGCATCGCATGGTGGGGCATTACTGGCTCCGCGCACCGACCTGGCCCCGTCGCCGGCGATCGCGGCTGAAATCCGCAGCACTTTGGCTGCGATCAAACAGTTCGCCCGCGCCGTGCATGACGGCACCATTCGGACGCCCGAGGGCCTTCGGTTCACACGTGTGCTGTCTATCGGCATTGGCGGTTCGGCCCTCGGCCCGATGTTTGTGGCCGATGCCCTCGGTAACCCGAGTACCGACCCGATGCGGGTGAATTTCATCGACAACACGGATCCCGACGGGATCGCCCGCACCCTGCACGGCCCGGCCGGCCGGATTCAGGAAACGCTTTGCATCGTCATTTCCAAGAGCGGTGGCACGCCGGAGCCCCGCAATGCCATGCTGCTGATGGATGAAGCGTTTCGCAAGGAGGACTTGGATTTCCCCAAGTATGCCGTGGCGGTCACGATGCCCGGCTCGAAACTCGACCGCACCGCCGAGGCCGAAGGCTGGCTCCGCCGCTTTCCCATGTTCGACTGGGTCGGCGGACGCACCAGCGTGCTGTCGGCAGTCGGACTGGTTCCCGCGGCGCTTCAGGGTCTGGACGTCGATGGTTTGTTGGCCGGCGCCGCGGCTTGCGACGAGGCGACCCGCCGGCATGATCTGCGGGCGAACCCCGCGGCGCTGATGGCCTTGATGTGGTACCACGCCACCGGCGGCAAGGGCGCCAAGGACATGGTCGTCCTCCCTTACAAAGATCGCTTGCTTCTGTTTAGCCGCTACTTGCAGCAGTTGGTCATGGAGTCGCTCGGTAAGCGTCTGAACCTCAAGGGCGAGCGCGTCGATCAGGGCATCGCGGTCTACGGCAATAAGGGTTCGACCGATCAACATGCTTACGTGCAACAGCTTCGCGACGGCGTAAACAACTTCTTCGTCACGTTCATTCGCGTATTGGAGTCGGGTGGGTCCGCCCACGAGGTGGAGCCCGGCGTCACGGCCGGCGACTACCTGCACGGTTTCTTGCTCGGCACGCGTGCCGCCCTGTTCGAGAACGACCGCGAGTCGATGACCATCACGGTCCCGCGCGTCGACGCCCGGACGGTGGGCGGGCTGATTGCCCTGTTTGAGCGGGCCGTGGGGCTGTACGCCAGCCTGATTGGCATCAACGCCTATCATCAGCCGGGTGTCGAGGCCGGCAAAAAGGCGGCGGCATCGATCCTGGCCTTGCAAGGGAAAGTGCTTTCATCGCTTTCTGCAGCGCCGCAGACCGCTGAAGAGATAGCAGCCGCTATCGGTGTCCGCGACTCGGCTGAGACAGTCTGCTTGCTCCTGGAGCATCTGGTCGCGAACGGCCGAGCCCAATCCAACGGAACCGACTCTCCCGGTCAGATGACGTTCTGCAAGACTTTGACCCCGCAAGAGGTGTTCGCATGAATATACTCGAATCGTTGAAACGCTGGACGACGGTTGTGGCCGACACGGGCGATTTCGAGGCCATTGCCCAGTACAGGCCGCAGGACGCCACGACCAACCCTTCGCTGTTGTTTCAGGCGGCCCAGAAGCCGCACTACCAGCCGCTGGTGGACGAAGCGCTCGACTTCGCCCTCGGCTCCTCGGGTGACCAGGCCACTCGCACCAAGGCGTTCATGGACAAGCTGTTTGTGACCTTCGGGTGCGAGATACTCAAAATCGTTCCCGGCCGCGTCTCCACCGAGGTTGATGCCAGGCTCAGCTTCGACGTCGATGGGACGCTGGCAAAGGCCCGCAAGCTGGTCGGTATGTACCATGAGGCGGGGATTGGTCGGGAGCGGATCCTGATCAAGATCGCCAGCACCTGGGAAGGCATCCGGGCGGCAGAAACCCTGGAACGCGAGGGGATTCACTGCAATCTGACGCTGCTGTTCAGCTTCGCCCAGGCCGTCGCCTGTGCCGAGGCCGGCGTGACGCTGATCTCGCCTTTCGTGGGGCGCATCTACGACTGGTACCGCGAGAAACATGGCGTCGAGGATATTCCCGCCGACGAAGATCCCGGGGTCGCGTCCGTCACACAGATTTATGACTACTTCAAGAAGTTCGATTACCGGACGCAGGTGATGGGCGCCAGCTTCCGCAAAGTGGACCAGATTGTTCGTCTGGCGGGTTGTGACCTGCTGACGATCAGCCCCGACTTGTTGGAACAAATGGAGAACGCCGAGGGCTCGGTCCCTCGCCGCTTGAGCGTGGAAGGGGCCAAAGCGTCCGACGTGAAAAAGATCCATTTGGACGAGAAGACGTTTCGCTGGATGCACAATGAGGATGCCATGGCAACGGAGAAACTGGCCGAGGGCATCCGTAAGTTCTACGCCGACGCGCGCAAGCTGGAGCGATACGCTCAGGCACGGGTGACCCAGAAGGTGGCTAGTTGAAGGAATATCGGCTAGTGAGCGGTCGAGTGGTGAGTGATGACGATGGCGGCAATCACTACCCACCCGCCACTACTCGTAAGTAGCCAACCCTGCTGCCATCGCACAAGGAACAACCCATGACAGCCACAATGACCGAGATGGAACCGAAGACCCGAGGCGACAGCAAGGCTTCGACGGCAGGGCCTCTCTCTGCCGAGGAGTTGCGCAAGATGCATGCCTACTGGCGGGCCGCGAACTACCTATCCGTCGGCCAGATCTATTTGATGGACAATCCGCTTTTGAAGGAACCGTTGCAACTCAAACACGTCAAGCCGCGCCTGCTGGGGCACTGGGGAACCACGTCGGGCCAAAACTTCCTCTACGTTCACCTGAACCGGGTTATCAAGCTCTACGACTTGAACATGCTTTACATTTCCGGTCCCGGGCACGGCGGGCCGGCGCTGGTGGCCAACGCTTATCTCGAAGGGACGTACAGCGAGGTCTACCCGAACATCGGTCAGGACGAAGCGGGGTTGAAACGGCTCTTCACGCAGTTCTCGTTCCCCGGCGGCATTCCCAGCCACGTTGCTCCGGAGACGCCCGGCTCGATCCACGAAGGCGGTGAGTTGGGCTACGCTCTGTCGCACGCCTACGGGGCGGTCTTTGACAATCCCGACTTGATCGTCGCCTGCGTTGTCGGCGACGGTGAAGCAGAAACGGGGCCACTGGCCACCGGCTGGCACGGCAACAAGTTTCTCAACCCGGTCCGCGACGGCTGTGTGCTGCCCATCTTGCACCTGAACGGCTACAAGATCGCCAACCCCACCGTGTTGGCTCGCATTAGCCACGATGAACTGGACTCCTTGATGCGCGGTTACGGCTACACGCCCCATTTTGTCGAAGGAGACGACCCGGCGAAAATGCACCAGCTCTTGGCGGGCACCCTCGACCGTGTCATCGGCGAGATCAAGGCCATTCAGGCCGACGCCCGCAGCAACGGATTCACCAAACGTCCCTTGTGGCCGATGATCGTCTTCCGCAGCCCCAAGGGCTGGACCGGCCCGAAGGAAGTCGATGGCCAGAGGACGGAAGGTTACTGGCGATCGCACCAGGTGCCGATGGCCGACATGTCCAAGCCCGGGCACGTACAGATCCTCGAAACCTGGATGAAGAGCTACAAGCCGGAAGAACTGTTCGACAAGACGGGCCGCCTCATCCCGGAATTGGCGGAACTGCCACCGCAGGGCGAGAAACGCATGAGCGCGAACCCGCACGCCAATGGCGGCCAACTGTTGAAGGATCTCAAGATGCCCGACTTCCGCGACTACGCCGTGGACGTGCCTGGCCCGGGCGCCAAGGACGCCGAGGCAACGCGCGTCATGGGCAAGTTCCTCCGGGACGTGATGAAGGCGAACCTGGCCAGCAAGAACTTCCGCCTGGTAAGTCCGGACGAATCCAACTCCAACCGCTGGCAGGACGTCCTCGACGTCACCGACCGCGCGTGGGTGGCCGAGACCTTGCCCTACGACGATCACCTCAACCCGGACGGTCGGGTCATGGAAATCCTCAGTGAGCACCAGTGCGAGGGCTGGCTGGAGGGCTACCTGCTCACCGGGCGGCACGGCTTCTTTTCCTGCTACGAGGCCTTCATCCACATCATCGACTCGATGTTCAACCAGCACGCCAAGTGGTTGAAGGTGACGCGGCACATTCCCTGGCGGCGGCCGATCGCCTCGCTGAACTACCTGTTGTCCTCGCTCGTCTGGCGTCAGGACCACAACGGTTTTAGCCACCAGGACCCCGGTTTCATCGACCACATCGTGAACAAGAAAGCGGAAGTCATCCGTGTCTACCTGCCGCCGGATGCCAACACGCTGCTGAGCGTGACCGACCACTGCCTGCGCAGCCGGCACTACGTCAACCTGGTGGTGGCCGGCAAGCAATTGGCCCCACAGTGGTTGACGATGGACCAGGCGATCAATCACTGCACGGCCGGCATCGGCATCTGGGATTGGGCCAGCAACGACCAGGGCGGCGACCCCGATGTCGTCATGGCCTGCTGCGGCGACGTGCCGACGTTGGAGACGCTTGCCGCGGTGGACCTGCTCCGCAAGCACCTCCCGGAGCTAAAGGTGCGAGTAATCAACGTGGTAGACCTGATGAAGCTCCAGCCAGCCAGCGAACACCCGCACGGCCTGAGCGACCAGGACTTTGACAGTCTCTTTACGAAGGACAAGCCGATCATCTTCGCATTCCACGGCTACCCTTCGCTGATCCACCGCCTGACCTACCGCCGCACGAACCACAAGAACCTGCACGTGCGCGGCTACAAGGAGGAGGGCACGACTACGACCCCGTTCGACATGGTGGTCCTGAACGATCTGGACCGCTACCACCTGGTCATGGATGTGATCGACCGACTGCCGCAGTTGGGCGATCGGGTCGCGTACTTCAAGCAGGCGTTGCGCAACAAGTTGATCGAGCACAAGCACTACATCTCCAAGTACGGCGATGACATGCCGGAAATCACCGACTGGCGCTGGGGGCAGCAGGAGAAAGCCGGCGGGCCACGGGCCCGTGACACCGCGGGAGATAACGTCTGACGAGGTGATCGATGTCACCCGACTTGCCAAAGCTCTATCTTGCCCGGCATGGCGATACGGCCTGGACCGACTCCCACCAGCACACCGGCCGAACCGACCTGCCGCTCAATGAACGGGGGGAGACGCACGCGCGACAGCTCGGCGAGCGACTGCGCGGGTTCTCCTTTATCCGCGTCTTCACTAGTCCCTTGCAACGTGCCTCCAAGACGTGCGAGTTAGCCGGCTTCGGATCGGCCGCGGGACGCGTGTTTTTCTGCCGCCCGGCCAGCGTGGGCGTGCTCGGCTTCGAGCACGAGAGCCGCGATCAACCGGTGATCCGGCTGTGGAACGACGTCAACGAACCGAGGGAATGACTTTCAGATCAAAGTAAGGAGAAAACGATGGAACTCGGAATGATCGGACTCGGCCGGATGGGCGCCAACATGGTGCGGCGGCTACTCCATGGAGGCCACCAATGCGTGGTCTTCGACAGGTCGCCAAATGTGGTCAAGCAGTTGGCAGCGGAGAATGCAGTTGGGACATCTTCGCTCGCGGAACTGGTAAAGAACCTGGAAAAGCCGTGCGCCGTGTGGTTGATGGTGCCGGCGGCAGCCGTGGACAGGACCATCGCCGACCTCGCGCCCTATCTCGAAGAAGGGGATATTCTCATCGACGGCGGCAATTCTTACTACGTGGACGACATCCGGCGCGCCAAGGAACTTGCGCCGAAGCGAATTCACTACGTGGACGTGGGCACCAGCGGTGGCGTCTGGGGGCTGGAACGCGGCTACTGCATGATGATCGGCGGCCCGGAGCGGGCCGTCGATCACCTCGACCCGCTCTTCAAGACGCTGGCGCCCGGCGTGGGCGACATACCGCACACCCCGGGGCGCGAGAAGATCGACGGCACCGCCGAGCATGGCTACCTGCACTGCGGGCCTTCGGCGCCGGCCACTTCGTCAAGATGGTGCATAACGGCATCGAATACGGCGTCATGGCTGCCTACGCCGAGGGGTTGGCCGTCTTACGCGACGCGAACGTCGGCAAGCAACAACACGAGACCGATGCCGAAACGACCCCCTTGCGCGACCCGGAGCACTACCAGTACGACCTCAATCTGCGCGACATCGCGGAGGTGTGGCGGCGGGGCAGCGTGATCGCCTCCTGGTTGTTGGACCTGACCGCGGCGGCCCTGGTCGAGGATTCCGCGCTTGCCAAATTCACGGGCCGAGTGTCGGACTCGGGAGAGGGGCGCTGGACGATCAAAGCCGCCATCGACGAGGCGGTGCCGGTGCCTGTGCTCACCACGGCGCTGTACGAGCGCTTTACGTCGCGCGGCGAGGCGGATTTTCAGGATAAATTGCTTTCCGCCATGCGCTTCGAGTTTGGCGGACACCTGGAGAAAGTCGCCACGAAGTGACGGCGAATGGAAGGGCCCACATGGACACTGCAGTACCGAAAAAGCGCATTCTGATCCTCGGCGGCGGCTTTGGCGGAGTTTACACGGCCCGCCGCCTCGAACGCCTTTTCAAGCACCGCTCGGATGTCGAAATCGTTCTGGTGAGCCGGGACAACTTTCTCCTGATGACGCCGCTGCTGTTCGAAGTTTTTTCCGGAACCCTTGACTTGCGCGATTGCTCCTTCCCCATTCGTGCTTTTTTGGGGACCACCCGGTTCGTCGAGGCCACGGTTCAGGGCATCGACCTGGTCCGGCGGGTGGTCCGCCTGGCCGCTTCCGGGGAAAGCGGCGAATTGGGCTACGATCAACTGGTTCTGGCGTTGGGAGCCATGACCAACATGGCTATGATCCCCGGTTCGCAACACGCGTTCACGTTCAAGACGCTCGCCGACGCCCTGCTGCTCCGCACCCACATCATCGAACGTTTCGAGCGGGCCGACGTGGAGACCGATCCGCAGCGCAAGCGTAGACTGCTCACCTTCGTGATCATCGGCGGCGGGCTGGTCGGAGTGGAATTGTTCGGTGAGTTGACCGCTTTCGTAGACGGAATCTCGCCTCTTTATAGGCACGTGAACCGCGCCGAGGTTCATTTTATCTTGCTGCAAAATACCGACCGCATCATGCCGGAAATCAACCCCAAGCTGGCCGAGTACGGAACCCGAGTGCTCGGCAAGCGGCGCGGAGCGGAGCTGCGAACCAACACGCTGGTGCGTGCCCTTGAGCCGGGCAAGGTCCACTTGCCAAATGAAACGATCGAAGCGGACACCATCATTCTGGCGGCGGGAATTGTCCCCAACCCGGTCGTGGCTCAGCTTCCCGTGGAGAAGGACAAACGCGGACACATCGTAGTGGATGGGACGATGCGGTGCAAAAGCTACCCGGAGGTGTGGGCCCTTGGCGACTGTGCATGGATTCCGGGCCCGGAGGGCAAACCCTACCCCGACCTGGCCCAGCATGCCTTGCGTGAGGCCAAGGTGCTGGCCCGCAACATCTTTGCCGGGCTCAATGGTCGCCCACCTCAACCGTTCGTCTACGACACCCTGGGGATGATGGGCTCCCTGGGCCACAGCAGGGCATTCGGCCAACTTCTCAAAATACGGCTGCATGGCGTCCTGGCGTGGTTCGTGCGGCGTACCTATTACCTGATGCAGATGCCGGGCTGGAGCCGGCGGCTGCGTATCATGATCGACTGGACCTTTGCGCTGCTGTTTCGGCCAGACATCGTCAAAATCAGCCTGGACAGCGAGGCGGCGTTGCTACTCCGCGAAGTTGCGGGCGGGGCGGTGGTCGCCGAGTCCTTGGAAGAAGGCGCCGCCCGAACCGGCGCCACCACCGACCGCGGCCCCGGCGGCGGTTTATCAGGCATCCTATTGTTCAACGCACACGACGCTGGCTCGAATCCGGTCGGCGATGCCCCGCAAGCGACTGGAGGCAGCGTATGAAAGCCGCGATCGAGAAGCTGGCAAAACACAATCACAAGCTCAGGAGGAAATGACCATGACGATTGGATATGACAAGCCGCTATACGTGTTGCCGTTTGACCACCGGGCCACGTTCACAAAGGAAATGTTCGGTTGGCAGGAACCGTTAAGCCCCGAACAAGCCAAAGAGATCGTCAGTGTAAAACAAGTGATCTTCGACGGTCTGAGGGCCGCCGTGGCGGATGGAGTGCCGAAGGATCGTGCCGGCATCCTCGTGGACGAGGAATTCGGCGCGAGCATTTTGCGTGATGCTCGGAAGGAAGGACTCATTACCGCATGTCCCGCGGAGAAGAGCGGCCAGGACGAGTTTCATTTCGAATACGGTTCGGACTATGCCCGCCACATCGACCAGTTCGATCCGACATTCTGTAAGGTGCTGGTGCGCTACAATCCCGGCGGCGACAAGGCATTGAACCGGCGCCAGGCCGCCCGATTGAGGCAACTGTCGCATTACTTGCACGGCAGCAGACGGTTGTTCATGTTCGAGTTGCTCGTGCCGCCTGACCCGCCTCAATTACAACGCCTTGGTAACGACAGGAATGCCTACGACCTCCAGCTACGCCCTACGCTAACCGTCGAAGCCATCCATGAATTGCAGGATTCGGGGGTGGAGGCGGACGTCTGGAAGATTGAAGGTATCGAACGGAAAGAGGATTGCCAAAGGGTCGTCGCAGCAGCGCGCCGCGCCGGCCGCGACAAGGTGGGCTGCATTGTTCTGGGCCGCCACGAGGACGAGCAGAGGGTGCGCCGGTGGCTCCTGATCGCGGCAGGCGTGCCAGGGTTCATCGGCTTCGCGGTCGGCCGCACCACGTTCTGGGACCCGTTGGTCGACTACCGCGCGCAGAAGGTCACCCGCGACATCGCGGTGGGGCGGATCGCCGCGTCCTACCGGGAGTGGGTAGACCTGTTCGAGAAAGAACAGAGGGAACTACAGACGGCATCCGCCGTCTTATCGGAGGGCCGGTGACCAGCGATGGACATGAAGCCCGAGTGCGACCTGGAGGTGGACGGGGGAATTGATGCGACGGCCGGTCCGCTGGTAATTGACGCCGGAGCCAACGTCTTGGTGGCCGGGTCGTCGGTCTTTGGTTTGAGCGAAGGCGTCAGCGCCGCGATGGAACGGTTGCGACCGCTTACAAGCCGGTTAGCGACCCCCACGCATTCGTAGCAGGAGAGAAAGGAAACGGCAATGAGTACAATGCAAAAGGCTGCTCTTCCGACGTCAGCAGGCCCCGCCGGCCTGGCGAAGCTCCGCGAGCAATACGGGTGCGGCCCGATTGAGTTCGCGGGGACGGATGAGGCACTTTACGAGCGGCACCTGCTTTTCGATAACGTCGTCAAACTGACCGCCGCCGGTGCACGCGAACGTTTTGAGGCCTTCGCCCGCTCCATACGGGACGTTCTCTCGCAACGCTGGCTGCTCACGGAGAAGACCTACGAGCGCGAGGATCCAAAACGCATCTACTACTTGTCGCTGGAGTTTCTCATCGGGCGCTCCCTGGCCAACAATGTGACGAACCTGCTGCTCGATCCCCTTGCCAGGCAAGCCGTCAAGCAGAAGAACCTCGATTGGCTCGGCCTGCTCGAACAGGAGCCCGATGCGGGCCTGGGCAACGGTGGGCTCGGGCGCCTGGCGGCTTGCTTCCTCGACTCGATGGCCACGATGCAGCTTCCGGCCATGGGCTACGGCCTGCGTTACGAATACGGCATCTTTCGCCAGACGATCCAGGACGGCTGGCAGCACGAACGGCCGGATAACTGGCTGCGGCGTCCGGACCCCTGGGAGGTCGCTCGCCCGCACGAAAAGGTGGAAGTCAAACTGGGTTGCTCCTTCAAGGTGTGCGGCGGGAGATTGTGCGCCATCGTTGGCAAGCCATCAATTTTGATTGGCATCCCGTTCGACCGCCCCGTGGTGGGCTACGGCGGCAAGACCATCAACACGCTTCGGCTGTGGTCCGCGGCGGCGGCCGATTTCTTCGACTTCCAGGTATTCAGCCATGGCGAATTCGTCGGGGCGGTGGCCGAAACCCTTGAGGCCGAAGCCCTGACCAGGGTTCTATATCCCGACGACTCTACGAGCATGGGGCAGGGACTGCGGTTTGTCCAGGAGTATTTCCTGGTCGCCTGCTCGCTGGCGGACCTTGTGCGGCGTTTCCGGCACGGCAACACCGACTGGAGCACGCTTCCCGAGAAAGTCGCCATCCAGCTCAACGACACCCACCCGACGATGGCCGTTCCCGAGTTAATGCGGATTCTGCTGGACGAAGCGCACCTCGGATGGGACCAGGCTTGGGACCTCACCCAACGGACCCTTGCGTACACGAACCACACCTTGCTGCCCGAGGCCCTGGAGAAATGGCCGGTCGAGTGGTTCAAGATGTTGCTGCCTCGGCACCTGGAGATCATTTTCGAGATCAACCGCCGCCTGTTGGATTCCGTCCGAGGCCGGTTCCCTGGCGACCAGCGGCGCGTCGCGAGCGTGAGCCTGATCGAGGAAGGCCCGACCAGGCACGTCCGCATGGCCAACCTGGCCATCGTCGGCTCGCACAGCACCAACGGCGTGGCTGCGATCCACTCCGAGTTGCTGCGCACGGTGACGGTCAAGGACCTGGCCGAGATGTTCCCCGAACGCTTCAGCAACAAAACCAATGGCGTAACGCCCAGCGCGCTGGTTGCTGCTGGCGAACCCCGCGCTGGCCAACACGATCACCCAAGCGATTGGCGACGGCTGGATCACCGATCTGGCGCAGTTGCGCAGGCTCAAACCGTTGGCCGACGACGCGGGCTTTCGCCACGACTTCCGCAAGGCCAAGCGCGACGCTAAAGCGCAGTTCGTCCATTGGCTGAAAGCCGCATCCGGGCAGACGGTGGACCCGGACACGATCTTCGATTGCCAGGTCAAGCGCATTCACGAGTACAAGCGGCAGTTGCTCAACGCCTTGCGTATCGTGGTGCTCTACAACCGGCTGTGGGCAAATCCGAACCTGAAGATGGAGCCGCGGACGTTCATCTTCGCCGGTAAGGCGGCGCCGGCCTACCACCTTGCCAAGGTCATCGTCAAGTTCATCAATAACCTGGCCGCAATGATCGATGGCGACCCGGCGATGCGCGGCCGGATCAAGGTCCTGTTTCTGCCCGAGTACAATGTGTCGCTTGCCGAACGGCTAATCCCCGCCAGCGACGTTTCCAACCAGATCTCGACCGCCGGCTACGAGGCCAGCGGCACGAGCAACATGAAGTTCATGATGAACGGCGCGCTGACGATCGGCACGCGCGATGGCGCCACGATCGAGATGGCCGAGGAAGCGGGCGAGGAGAACTTTTTCCTGTTCGGCCTTACGGCGGAGCAGGTGGCCAACAGCCGCAGTTGGTACAGCCCCCACTGGCATTACGAGCACGAGCCGGAAACCCGCGCGGCGTTGGACCTGATCTTCTCCGACCACTTCAGCCGCAATGAGCCAGGCGTCTTCGCTCCCCTGCGTGACACGCTGCTGACCAACGGCGACCACAACATGCACCTGGCAGACCTGAAGTCCTACTTGGAGGCTGACCGGCGGCTGGTCGATTTGTATGCCGACCCGGACGCCTGGTCGCGCAAGGCGATCCTGAATGTCGCTGGTTCCGGAAAGTTTTCCAGCGACCGCACCATTGCCGAGTATGCGGCCTTCATCTGGAATGCAGAGCCCTGTCCGGTGTCTAACGATAATTTCAACAGTCGATGAAAGGAACTGTCCCGTGACGATCTCGCCTCTGGCGGGCAAACCGGCTCCGAAAGAGATGCTGGTTGACCTGGCCCGACTCGAACGAGAGTTCTTTGAGCGTCAGCCGGACGTGAGTGATCCCAATCAGTTGGTTAGCTTCGGCACCAGCGGACATCGGGGTTCCTCGTTGCATGGCACGTTCACGGAGTCCCACATACTCGCCATCACCCAGGCCATCTGCGACTACCGGCACACGCAGGGCACAGACGGCCCACTCTACATGGGCAAGGACACGCACGCCCTGTCCGCGCCGGCCCAGCGCACGGCGCTTGAGGTCCTGGCTGGCAATGAAGTGGAGACGATCATCCAGCGCGACGACGGCGTCACCCCGACTCCCGTTATCTCGCACGCCATTCTCGTCTTCAATCGCGGCCGCAGTCAGCACCTCGCGGACGGCATCGTCATCACGCCGTCGCACAACCCACCCGAGGATGGCGGCTTCAAGTACAACCCAACCAACGGCGGCCCCGCCGACACCGATGTGACCAAGTGGGTCCAGGACCGGGCCAACGACCTGCTCCGGGGCGGCAACCGTGTGGTGAAGCGCCTCCCGTTCGCTGTGGCGATCAGGGCAGGAACCACCCACCAGGAAGACTTCGTCCTGCCCTACGTCAACGACCTGCGGAACGTCGTCGATCTGGACGCGATTCGCGCTGCCGGACTCAACCTGGGAGTGGACCCGCTCGGCGGCGCGGCGGTGCATTACTGGGGGCCGATCAACGAAATCTACGGTCTGAATATCCACGTCGTGAACCCGAAGGTCGATCAGACCTTCTCGTTTATGACCGTCGATCACGACGGGAAGATCCGTATGGACTGTTCCAGTCCTTACGCGATGGCTCGACTTGTCGGGCTGAAGAATCAATACCGCGTCGCCTTTGCCAACGATCCCGACTCGGACCGACACGGCATCGTGACGCCCTCGGCCGGGCTGATCAGTCCCAATCACTATCTGGCCGTGGCCATCCGTTACCTGCTCACGCATCGCCCGCGCTGGCCGGCGCAGGCCGCCGTCGGCAAGACACTGGTCAGCAGCAGCATGATCGACCGGGTCGTGAAAGATCTCGGCCGCCGGCTGTGCGAGGTACCGGTCGGCTTCAAGTGGTTCGTGCCGGGCCTGTTCGATGGTTCGTGCTGTTTCGGCGGCGAGGAGAGTGCGGGAGCCAGCTTTCTGCGGCAGGATGGCAGCGTATGGACGACCGACAAGGATGGCCCGATCATGGACCTGTTGGCGGCCGAAATCACGGCCCGCACGGGCAAGGACCCGGGCGAGCACTACCGCGAACTCACGGCGGCCTTCGGCACACCGTACTACACACGCATCGACGCGCCGGCGACGCCGGAACAGAAAATGCGGCTGCAGAAGCTGTCGCCTGAGGCCGTCACGGAGTCGAAACTGGCGGGCGAGCCGATCACGGCCAAGCTGACCCGCGCCCGGGCAACAACGCGCCTATTGGCGGACTGAAGGTTGTGGCCGCCAGTGGCTGGTTCGCCGCTCGCCCCTCCGGCACCGAAGACGTCTATAAGATTTACGCAGAAAGTTTCAAAGACCAGGTCCACCTGGATTTGATCGTCAGTGAGGCCCAACACATGGTCGATAGCGCGCTGAAAGCCTCCTAAGCGACGCCCGGCAAGAAGGACGTTCGAGATCACTCGTCTCTGGGGTTTGCCGATCACCAACTCCATGGTCGTCACTTGGATTACTCGTTCCATTGTTTTACCATGGCCGGCGCGGTGGTCCCGGACTATGCTCATAAGGAAGTCATTACGTTGTGCATGGGAAAATCACTTACGCGCCGAGAGTTGCGTCGTGGCCAATGCCATGCCTGCTGATGAAGAAGCTCTGCCTCAAGTTGAATCGAAGTGATCGTCCTTGACGCTGGTCCGTGACAGGCTGCCGAGGCCGGGTGATCGCGGCATCCAGGGGCTCGTCTGCCAGTTATCGACCGGCGGCTTTTCCGGCTGGAAGGGCGGCAGCGCGAAGTGGAAGAACGTCGCCAGGGCGTTGACGAACGGCTCGTACAGGCCGCGTAACTCCGCAAGTGCCTTCGCCACCGCCGCATCGTCGTGCATTTTCAGCCCCGCCCCACGGAGGAACTCGCACAACCGGGCGAGTCTGTTCTCCGACAGCCGATCGGGCTCAGGCACAAGGGGCGGCGTTTCGAACACCATCGCCAGATCGACCGCCGCGTGCCGGGCCATTGCAAAGGTGAGCCGGGCTTGGTAGCCGGCCGGCCCGTCCACGCTTGCCACAAGCAGCGCTGAGGTATCGAGAATGACCGTCAGCGCACCGACCCATGACTGGTTCTCGTGCTGCGAGCGGTAGTAGCTCAGCACCGGGAACGAGAGGTGACTTTCGAGCAACTCGGCCGCCCACCGCTCCCACTCGACCAGGAAGGGGCAAGCGCCGGCGGAGTTGCGGCCCTCGGCAAGGCGCCGGAGCAGTTCCCCGGCAGTGGGCGGAGAGCCGGCGCGGGCATCCAACAGCGAGATCGTAATCTCCCGCCGCGAAAAGGCCTGATAGAGCACCGGCAGGTAGCTGACAATGACCGCCAGAAAGACGAAACCCAGGCCCGCCTCCAGCACGCTCAGCGTCCGACCCATCTGATCGGTCGTCACGAGGTCGCCGTAACCGAGGGTGAAGAACGTTGTGCCGCTGAAATACAAATACGTCCCGAAGCCAACGTCCTTTTGCGACAATGTGGTGCCCAGCGACCAGTGCAGCAGAGCGAAGCCGAGAATGAGGCCCGCCGCCCACACCACCACCAGGGCGAAAAGACACAACGGCCCAAAAGTGCTCAGGAAACCGGTGCGCCACCGCCCGATCGGCAGCAACCCTGCGGCCGACCGTCCGACGATCCAAGACGTGCGAAAGAATGTGCGGGCAAGCCGAAAGCCATGCCGAATACGGCGTGGCAGCAGCACCACTTCGAAAGCATCGACCAGCACTACGGCGATCATCGCCACGGCAATAATCGCGACAAGCCACGCCATTTCCCTCTCTCCGTCTTAGTATCGCGGTCGGTCATCTGAAATCCATAGGGCACACTCCAGGTCAGCCAGGGTCCGATTTGGCTGACACACGCATCTCGTCATCCTTCCCCTGATCCGTCCCGTCTTCCACTGTTGGTAGTGATAGTGAGGACGCAGGACCGTACGACGGGTGCGAGGGCGAGGCAACGGAAATGTCTTCTCCCCACAAGCGGAAGCCGCCGAGAAACGCATTGCGGTTGTCGCCGAGTCGGGTGTCGGGTGGGAGGCGTCGCATTCTTTTTGCGTTGCCGCCGCCGAGCACAACGTAGTCGGCCACCATCGCCGCCTTCAGCCGCTGGGCGACGTCGGCCACGGCCCGATGCCATTTCTTCTTGCCTCGACGCTTGAGCCCCCGAAGACCCACGTAGTCCTCGAACGTCCGGCCTTTGCGGTATGGCAGATGGGCCAACTCCAACGGCATCACGGTCTTGCCGATGACCATGGCCGAACCTAAGCCGGTTCCCAAACCGAGAAACAGCATTCGCCCACCCTGATAGCTCCCAAGTGCTTGCATGGCAGCGTCATTGATCAACCTCACTGGTCGTCCGAATCGCCCCTGGTAGTCGAGATCGATCCAACCCTTGCCCAGATTGTATGGCTCGCGGAGGGGCTTGCCATCGACAACAGGGCCTGGATAGCCGATCGATACGACCTGATAATCCCAGTCACGCGTGGCCGCGAGGACGTCCCGAACCATCTCGTCGGCAGTCACGCTTGGTCCCGATGGGATTTTTAGGACCTCCTGCCGGCCGGTCGCGAGGAGTTTGATGTTCGTCCCGCCCACGTCGATCACAAGCGTTTTCATTGGTGTGGTCATTCTCTCCGAGAGGGGACCTCAGAGAATTCTAGGCAAGCAAAGCCGGCAGAAGAATGGGCAGATGGGCGGCGAAACAAGCTGGTTGTTTCAGCGCGGGGAGGAACTGTTCGAGCGAGCCCCAGGACATCATAAGAGGATTTCCTACTGGCCCGTGCAAATACCCGAGTCCTGTGATCGGGTTTACTGGTCAGGCGGGGGTACGTCGATCTCCTGTCCATCTTCGCGACCCATCGGGGGCATCATCTTAAGAACGATGGGCAAGCTGCACAGTTGGGCGGCAGATGTCCACCTTTGGAGGGTTGCGGGTTCGAAGACGAAGAGCCGTTGCTTGCGTAGAATTCATGTTGTCTGGCTACCAAATTGCGTGATCGGATCGGTAGGAGGAGAAGAGACCAATGGCATTATTGGCGCTGATCTCCGACGGGCTTTCCGCCGTGGACGCGGGACCGCTCATGTGCGCCGGAATCACCACCTTCAACGCGCTCCGGAACAGCGGCGCACGCCCCGCGATGCGGCTTTCCGTCATACACCGTCAATCGGGCCGCCGCAGCAGGTGAGCTGAGTCGTTCGGCTTGCTGGCGTTCCATGAGTGTTTGCCAAGGTGACCGCAAGTGAGGACCATGAGATGGAGTCTCGCTACCAGCCCATTGAGAATTACGGCGTCATCGGCAACCTGCGCACGGCCGCGCTGGTAGGGATGAACGGCTCCATCGATTGGCTCTGCCTACCCCACTTTGATTCCCCCAGCGTCTTCGCCGCCATTCTTGACGATCAGAAGGGCGGCCGCTTCCGCATCGCCCCGGCCGGCGAGGACTTTCGCCGCAAGCAGTTCTACTGGCCGGACACCGCCGTACTGGTCACGCGGTTCCTGGACGACGACGGCGTGGGTGAGGTCGACGATTTTATGCCGGTCGGCGGCAGGGGTATGGTGCCGGACGAGTTGGTCCGCAGGGTTCGTGTCGTTCGCGGCCAGGTAGCCTTTCACCTGGAGTGTCGGCCCGCCTTCGACTACGCCCGCGCCGCCCACAAGGTGCATCTCGGCCCGCACGGCGCCCGCTTCGATGGGCCGGGGCTGAGCCTCGATTTGGCCGCTCCGGTTGCGTTGCAATCCGACGGTGCCCGCGTGGTCGCCGATTTCACGCTCGGGGAGGGGGAGAAGGCCACGTTCGTTCTGCGCCGTCTCGATCCAGACGACCGGCCTGGGTGTTGCCCCGGCGCCGGCGAAGCGGAAGAACTGTTCCGCGACACCGTTGCCTACTGGCGGCGCTGGCTCTCGAAGTCCACGTACACAGGCCGCTGGCGGGAGATGGTCCACCGTTCCGCCCTGACGCTCAAGCTCCTGTCTTTTGAGCCCACCGGGGCGATCGTCGCGGCCCCGACCTGTAGCCTGCCCGAGGCGATTGGCGGCCCGCGCAACTGGGACTACCGCTACACCTGGATCCGCGACGCCGCCTTCACGCTGTACGGCCTGCTGCGCATCGGCTTCACCGAGGAAGCAGCCCGCTTCCGCGACTGGCTGAGGGACCGCTGGCAAGAGGCCGAGGGTAGCGAGACTGGCCCCTTACAGTTGATGTACGGCATCGATGGCCGCGCGGATCTTACGGAGGAGACGCTTGACCATTTGGAGGGCTACTGTGGTTCCCGGCCCGTGCGTATCGGCAACGCGGCCCATGGCCAGTTGCAACTCGACATTTATGGCGAGCTGATGGACGCCGTGTACCTCCACAACAAGTACGTGGAGCCCATCGGGTATGACGGTTGGGTGCGCCTGCGGCGAGTAGTGGACTGGCTGTGCGACAACTGGAACCAGGAGGACGAGGGCATTTGGGAGGTGCGCGGCGGCCGGCGGCACTTCGTCTACTCGAAGGTCATGTGCTGGGTGGCCCTGGACCGTAGCCTGCGGCTGGCCGACAAGCGATCCTTTCCGACGGATCGCTCCCGCTGGCTCAAGGTCCGCGATGAGATCTACGAGGAAATCATGGCCAGAGGTTGGAACCCGAGTCGCAAGGCATTTGTGCAGACCTACGGTTCCGACGCCCTCGACGCGTCGAGCTTGCTGATGCCGCTGGTGTTCTTCCTGGCCCCGAACGACCCACGCATGCTCAGTACCTTGGACGCGATCCGGCGGCCCGCCACCGCGGGAGGTTTGGCCGCAGACGGTCTGGTCTATCGGTACGATCCGGCCACCACCCCGGACGGGCTGTCGGGTCGGGAGGGGACCTTCAACATGTGCTCCTTCTGGCTCGTCGAGGCGCTGACCCGCGCCGGCCACACCGACCCGAACCGGCTGGAAGACGCCCGGCTGCTCTTCGAGCAAATGCTTGCTTATGCCAACCACGTGGGCCTCTACGCCGAGCAGACCGGCGCCAGCGGCCAGGCGCTGGGCAATTTCCCGCAGGCGTTCACGCATCTTGCCCTGATTAGCGCGGCTTTCAACCTCGACCGGGCGCTTGGGTCCCGGTGAGTTAACCCTCAATTGCCATGAGACATATCATCGCCGGATAGAGGAGAGCGAAATGGCTCAGATGGAAGAAGTGGCGTTTCCCCGACTTACCAGCGCAGAACTCGCGCTGGTTAAGTCTTTGGGTACCGCTCGCGACTACACCGACGGTGAGACCATCTTTCGAGCCGGTCAAGCGGATATCGATTTGTACATTGTTGAGAGTGGTCAGATCGAGATCCGAAATCCGACCGACGGCGAGCGCGTTATCGTCGTTCACGAGCCCGGGCAATTCTCCGGAGACATCGACCTGCTGACCGGTCGTCCGGTGATTGTGACCGGCGTAGCGCGAGGTGAAACTCGTCTGCTGTGCATTCCAGGCAGCCAGCTCAGGAGTTTGCTGAATCGTGTGCCGAGTTTTGGCGAGAAGCTGATCACCGCGTTCACGCGTCGGCGAGAGCTGTTGTCACAGTTTGGCACGCTGGGGCTGCGCGTCGTCGGTCCGGGACGCTGCCGCGATACGAACACGGTCCGCGAGTTTCTCTATAAGAACTTCGTCCCCTTTACGTGGCTCGACACGGAAACCGAGGAGGGCCAGCGTGCTCTCGCGGCGATGGGTTCACCGCGTAAGACGCCGGCGATCGAATGTGGCAGCGGGCGAGTTCTCGTGAACCCTTCCCTGCAAGAGCTGGCCCGTGAGGCGGGCATCTGGAGACATTGCCCGACGCAGGAGGTCGATCTGGCGATTGTGGGCGCCGGTCCCGCGGGCATCGCCGCCGCCGTGTATGCGTCGTCGGAAGGTATTTCCACCTTGATGCTCGACCGGCTTGGACCTGGCGGTCAGGCGGGGGGGTCGTCGCGCATTGAGAACTTCATCGGTTTTCCGGCCGGATTGAGCGGCGCGGACCTGGCGACGCGCGGCGTTCTGCAAATGCTCAAGTTCGGCGCCCGGATTGTCGCCCCCGTCTCGGTCGAAAAACTGATTCCCGCGATCCGTCGACGAGCTGCACGCGCTGCAACTGGATTGCGGCGCGGAGATCGGCTGCCGGGTCCTTCTTCTCGCTTTGGGCGTTCGTTGGCGTCGCCTGGAGGCGGCTGGGGCGGACCGATTTGCAGGCGCCGGCATCTATTACGCCTGCACGACGGTTGAAGCCGACCTCTACCACGACGCCGACGTCGCCGTCGTCGGGGGCGGCAACTCGGCCGGACAGGCCGCGATGTTTCTGGCAGAGTGCTGTCCGTCGCGCAATGTCCATCTACTGATTCGTCGCGCACTTGGTCCCGGCATGTCCGAATACTTGGCCGAGCGCATCCGAGCTACCGCCAACGTGCTGCGTCCATGAACAGACCGAGATCGAAGCGATTCATAAAAATCGTCACGTGGAAGCGATTGTCCTGAAGAGTAACGCCGCGCAATCGCAACGCCAGGTGCCTTGTTCCGCCGTATTCGTATTCATCGGGGCCGAGCCGGCGGCGGAGTGGCTGCCGGCTGACATTGCTCGCGATGCCAATGGTTACCTGTTGACCGGCACGGACGTCGTTCGTTCCGGATTATGGCCCCGCGGCGATCGCGACCCTTGCCCGCTGGAGACAACCGTGCCAGGCATACTGGCCGCCGGAGATATCCGCGCAGGGTCTACCAAGCGCGTCGGCTTCGCGGTCGGCGACGGTTCGCTGGCGGTGACCTGCGCACATCGGCTGCTGTCGATCAATCGCTGAGTCGCTGGGAGAACTCCATGGAAGCGATTCTGGCGACGAGAACGGACCTTACCCAAGCGGAAGTGAGGCTCTCCGGGCGGGGCATTTCACCCGGTTTGGGCATGGGGCGGGCGTGGGTTGTCGGCGATGTGCTGCAGTGGAGTGGCCCGCCGACTCCGATTGGTCAAAACGACATTGACGGCGAGCTGGTTCGTCTCGCGCATTCCGTCGAGGAAACGCTCGCCGAACTCGATCAATACGCGAAACGCATCGAAGGGGAGTTCGATTCCACGCTCGCCGGGATCTTTCGAGCGCATGGCGAGATACTGCGAGAGCTGTTTGCGACGGGCGAATTCGAACGTGAACTGAGAGCTTCGCTGTTGACCGCCGAAGCGGTCGTTGGCCGGGTATTACAGCGGTGGTATCAGAAGTTCGAGACGCTGGAAAGCCAGACTCTGCGCCAGCGCGCCGATGATGTGCTGGATTTGGGCCGCAATGTCATCCGGCGCCTTCGCGGCCAACAGGACGCGGGCCTCGAGGCCATTCCGGAGCACAGCATTCTCGTTGTCGAGCGGCTTCTGCCGTCGGATGTCGTATTGCTACCCAAGTCGAATGTGGCGGCGGTGGTCGTCCAGGCGTTGGGCCAAGGGTCGCACGCGGCAATTCTGCGCGTGAAAAAGGAATCCCCACGATCGCGGAGGTTCCGGGAATCCTGTCGCTGGTCAACAGCGGCGCGGAACTGTTGGTGGATGGCTTTCGTGGCACGTTGGTGATCGCCCCGACAATTGCGACACGAACCGACTTCCAGGAGCGAATCGAAAAGTGGCGGGCGACGCTGGTCCGTTGCAAGGGGGCCTGCCGTGATCCGGCGCGGACGCTCGATGGCCAGTTGGTCAGCGTGGAAGCCAATATCGGCATCCACGATGATGCGGAACTCGCTCTGGACAATGGCGCCGACGGTGTCGGGCTGTTGCGGATCGAGCAGCTCTACTTTGCCTGGCCCATGCCGCCGACAGAGGACGAATTATTCCGGGAACTCGAAAGCCTGATCACCCCGCTGGGCAATCGGCCGGTGACCATTCGCCTTCTCGACGTCGGCGGCGACAAACCGCTGCCCTATTTGGCCTTACCTCCGACTTCCAATCCCGGGTTGGGACGCCGCGGCGTGCGATTGCTCCTGAATTACTCGCAGTTGGTCAGAACTCAAATGGGAGCGATCTTAAGATTGTCCCAGGAGCATTCGCTGCGCGTGCTGATTCCGATGGTCACTCTGGAAGACGATATTCGTCGGATGCGGCAGGTGTTCGATGCGATGAGCATCGAGCGAAAGGTGACCACTCCGCCCGTGTTTGGCGCGATGGTGGAGACGCCGGCGGCAGCACTGGCAATTCCCGCACTCTTGAAGCACGTCGACTTTTTCTGCATCGGCACAAACGACCTCACCCAATACACCATGGCCGCTGCTCGCGACGACGCCTCGGTCAACGATTACTATCTGGATGGCCACGAGTCGGTCATGCGACTATTAAGCATCGTGGCAACCGAGGCCGTCGATCGGCCCGTAACGCTGTGCGGAGAGTTGGCCGGGCGGGAAGCCTACGTGCCACGCTTGCTGAAAATGGGATTTCGCGCGTAAGCGTTGCTCCCACCATCATTCCCACAACGAAGGCCTTAATCCGCACTCTCGATATCAGCACCGCCAGGGGCTAACACGGAGCGCGGCGAACTCAAGTGGCTCACCTGGGCCTCTGCGGCCACTTACACACCTTTCGCCACAGCTTTATCTCGAACGTCCTGACGCAGGGCATCCCGGAGGCGACTGTCCGCCAATGGGTCGGCCACGTCAACCCGGAGATACTCAAATTTTACACCCATATTCTTGGCCAAGCCTCCCAGGAGGCCATGCGGCGCCTGGCCGAGGCCAACAACTCCAAACCCTGCCCAGAGTGGCAAGGAGATGAGTGATGGCTGCAAGGACGCGGATCAAGCACAAATTCAGCACAACGAGAAGGGCCATAAAAATGGCGACAGCGCAAAATGAAAGCCGTCAACCGGTTACGGCGGCGGCTTCACGTGTTAGCGGAGAGGACAGGAATCTCTGGACGGCTGCCTGCTGCTTGCTTCCTGACTGTGGTAACTACTTGTAAACAAAGCGGTTACGACTACCGCTTCCCACCTGTGATTTTACCCGTTTAGCCCGTCTTGGCAAGCCCGCGCACCACAAAACCGCCACAAAATGTCGGCGATGGTCTCGGATCCCTTTCTCCTTCCACCAAACACACCAACGCTTGTGCTCGCAGCATTCCAATTGTAGCAAGCCGGTCCCTAATGCCGTGCAAGGGCGATTGCCGGGCGACCGCGCAAGAGGTTCACGTCGCCGCGGCGTTTTGTCCGGCCCCAAGGAAAGTAGCTTGTGAACCTGCGGGATCGCCAACGGCTCGCTTCCTTGACGGCGGGCTGCGGCTTGCTGATTCCCCGCCGGCTGCGAGAGCAACCCCTCCTACTTCCTCCCCAACACGGCCATGTCCCGCCACCACCACCGATATAAACACCTTATCTTTATCCGCTATCTTCTTTCCTTTAGTATGCACTACTGCACCTTCGCCATCATCGGCAAACACGACGATCCCGAAACCGCCGTCGCCCGCGCCTTCGAACCGTTCAACCCGTTCAACGAGGACCTGGAGGTCGAGCCCTATGGAGCTTGCCAGATTTGCTTCGCGAAATCAAACATCATCTGACTTCGACGATCATGCACCTATTGCATGGCACCGAAGCACAGTTGCTGAAACAGCTTCGCGATGACTTGGAGGAAAACAAGCAAACGGCCAAATCGCAATCCGACGTGTCGGCCGACGCTCGTCGTCGCAAAGCTGGGGCCGATTTGCCTGAGCAAGGCATTTCCCAGGTTCGCTTGGATGAGCAGAATGCTCGGCTGGAGGAACTTCGTGACACCGAGCAGAACCTCCTAGCAGAGCAAAAACGACTGGTGGAGATGCAAGAGAAGGCCGATGCAACGCTGCGGGCACTTAGCGATGTGGGTGACGCACAAACGTTGGATAGAATCAACCTAGCAGCCTTGGACGACATCAGCGACTTCCACTACCGAGCCGAGGATGTCCGCTCGCAGCAGTCGGCGGTGAAGGCACGGCTTGAACTGCTCGGCCCGCAAGAGTTACCTGGCGACGTCACCTCGATGACAGAGGGGCTGCACATTCTGCGACAGTGGTTCGAGGCCGGCCCGGTGGGGTGTCCGGTCGGCACTGCCAACTCCATCCTCGTCTGGCTCTTGGCCGCGCTACTTGCGCTATTAGGGATTGTGCTGGCCGTGAACGTTAGCCTGTGGTGGCTGCTCTTGCTCTTGCTAACCTCCGCGCGACACCCGCCCGCCTGGGCCAGACACCGCGTCTCGCTCGATAATCCCCTTGCGCTCCTCATCCGTCAGCCGGCTGAACCGGCTGCGGCGGCGAACCCGCTCCCCGTTGTCGGCCACGAAGCGATCCACGGAACTCTGGAGAAAGCCGATTCGCCGGCGGCCGTCGAACAGGAATCGCCGACTGACCAGCCCAAACCGATGCCATCGGCGGACCGTTTTGGTCAACACACGGAACCGCCGCGCTAGCTCGTCAACCGTCAGCAAGCGCTGGCCGGTCAGCGAGGCAGGCAATTTGGCCGCTGGGTTCAAGCACTCAACGCGCATGGCACTTCTTTCGTACTAATGATTGTGACTATCTCGAATCAACGTGAATCCAAAACCTTTGAACCTGCCGCGCGGCAAGCATTGTCGCTCTTTATTTATCCCCGGGCCTCACGCCTCTGGAAGCGCCGCGGATTGCCGCGCTGGGGCCCCATCGCGAGCCAAGCGGCGGACGACCGGCCTACGCTGCTTGCGCAAGCCATACCCAACCCAGTGGGGGCCTTGGTTCTCTTGCCAATCCAATTCGTCTTCGATTCGCCACAACGTAATGCCGCGACGAAGTCCTTGTTTGACCAATTCTTTGCCGTTCATCGCTACACCGCTTCTTTCGCTGAGAACGATCTTGCAAAAGGATCGTTCATGCGGACCACCGCGGCCGACAAGAATAAAAAAAGCCGACGTGGCGGAACACCCGAAGGTATTCGACCACGTCGGCTTACTCGCGAACGAGCCCCGGCACAACCGGGTTGCTCTTCATCTAGTCATCCGACAACTTCATTGGAAAAGCCGCAATCAAGTGTTTCGCCGCTCTCCCATATCTACGATCTTACCCCGTTGGGCGGGCCACGCAATAGGTCTTTTGCCTTTCCGCCACATTTGGTATCATTTTGCCTGGATCACTGTGGAGCATCTGATGGCTCATGTTTCGTCAACAAATGAGGACTTTCGCCCGAATACCCCTCCGGCAGTAGGGGGTGATATGAAGACCCAGGGTGAAATCGAAGCCGCCATTTGTGAAGGAGTTACCCGCTTTGAGCAGGACTACATGGGCCGGGGACCGAAGGACATTTATACCCACCTGCTCGGCGATCTCCTCGTGGTCCGCCTTCAAGGCGTGTTGACCGCGGCCGAACAGCATCTGGTTAAGTCGCTTTCGGCCGACAAGGGGCGGGATCTGCTGAAGCAAGTGCGGACCCATCTGATCGAAACGGCCCGCCCCGTCATGGAAGCGATGGTCCAGGAGATCACCGGCGTCAAGGTGTTAACCCTGCACCACGATATCAGCACGTTAACCGGCGAAGAGGTTGTTCTCTTTACCCTCGCCGAGTCGCCAATTCTCCGCGACGCCAAGAAGAAATAACGCCGCATCCACAACCCGCCCGAGATCGATGGACACCGCTCCACCGCCAAAAGACTCAAGGCGAACCTTTTCGCCGCTTACGGGGCAGGATACACCAAATACACTGTTTGTCCCCCGTAGATGTACGGCCGGTAGTACACGCCGTCGAAGAGGTAATAGATAATGCCGTTCAGCAGGACCTGTTGGTATACGTCCCGAGGCAACTCGATGCCGGACTCGTTAATAAATCGTGGACAGACCGCCCCGACTCCCATCGAGACCCCTTGCCTTAATAATCCAGGGAACGGTCTAATGAGGCCACATAGAGCTGCGCTTACGATGACCGTCGATTCTTCTTCGGGAAGGAGAATTGCGCTCGCGCCGATGATGAGAGCATGGACACAAGACGCAAATACCTCGCCTTTGACGTCGAGACGGCGAAAGTCGTACCCGAGGACGAACCAGACTGGAGGTCGCAACGCCCTCTCGGGATCTCTTGCGCGGCAACCCTCCTTGCCGACAGCCAAGAGCCAACCCTTTGGCACGGCGGCAGCGACCGCTCCTGCCCGGCGGACCGGATGAGCCCGCAGGAGGCTGCCGGGCTGGTCGAATACCTGGCAGAGCAGGTCGAAAAAGGCTACACCCTCCTCACATGGAACGGCCTCGGGTTCGACCTCGACGTCCTTGCCGAGGAAGCCCAGATGCTTCCTCAGTGCCGCGCCCTTGCCATCGCCCACGTGGACATGATGTTCCATGTCTTCTGCGAGCTTGGCTACGGCGTCAGCCTCGATGCCGCCGCCCGGGGCATGGGGCTTGCCGGGAAGACCAAGGGCATGACCGGCGAGATGGCACCTATGCTGTGGGCGCAGGGGAGGCGGGAACAGGTCCTGGCTTACGTCGCCCAGGACGTGAAGACGACGATGCAACTGGCTCAAGTCTGTGAGCGTGCGGGCGCTTCCGCTGGGTCGCCCGCAGCGGGAAGGTTCGGTCTCTGAGGCTACCTCAGGGGTGGCTGACGGTGGAAGCGGCTCTGGAATTGCCGCTTCCGGATACTTCCTGGATGGACGACCCGTGGCCGCGGACGAAGTTCACGGGGTGGATGGGGACGGATCAAAGGGTCGGGGGGTAATCGGTTCCGAGAACGTCGTTCCTCACGGCCTTCCAGGGCTTTGTATGACGATACGGCGGTCTTGGAGTAGCAGGGAGGCGGAATTGGCGTTCCGGCGAGAGAATATCAGGCTCCACCGTAAAGGAACAATTCTTGACACCCGGCTGCGGCCCGCTAAATTGAGGGGAACTACGGATATCGGGCATTTCGGGAATCCGACGAGAAGCGATGAACGTGGTGCTGCGGAAGAACGGTCTTTGCGGGGTTTCTGATTTGATCGAGAAGGAGAGCAAGGTGACCAAGAAGAAGGAGAAACTCAGCCCGAAGCCAAAGCCCCCGTCGCTTGAAAATGCAGAGCCGGACACACCGGTCAAGCCTGCGATGCAGGCAGAGCCGGCCGCAGAGGCAGACTTGGGCGTGCGTCCGAAGGCGGGCTTTCCCATCGTCGGCATCGGCGCGTCGGCCGGGGGGCTGGCGGCGTTTGAGGCTTTCTTCTCCGGCATGCCCGCCCAGACCGATCCCGGCATGGCCTTCGTCCTGGTGCAGCACCTGGCCCCGGACCACAAGAGCATCCTCTCCGACCTGGTCAAGCGCTATACCCGCATGCAGGTCTTCGAAGTTGAGGACGGGATGGCGGTCAGGCCCAACTGCGCCTACATCATCCCGCCCAACCGGGACATGGCATTTCTGGACGGCACGCTCCAGTTGCTGGAACCGGCCGCGCCGCGCGGCCATCGCCTGCCGATTGACTTCTTCTTCCGCTCTCTGGCCCAGGACCAGCACGAGCGGGCCATCTGCATCGTGCTCTCGGGCACCGGCAGCGACGGCACCCTGGGGGTGCGGGCGATCAAGGGCGAGGGCGGCATGGTGATGGCGCAGAACCCGGAATCCACCGAGTACGACGGCATGCCGCGCAGCGCCATCGCTACCGGGCTGGTGGACTACGTGCTGCCCCCGGCCGAGATGCCGGCCCAGCTCATCGCTTATGTCGCCCACGCGTTCGGTAAAACACCCCGCCCTGCCTCTCCCCCGGCTCCCAAGGCCGAAGACGCGATGAGAAAGATCTTCATCCTGCTGCGCGCCCAGACCGGCCACGACTTTTCCCAGTACAAGCGAAACACCATCATCCGCCGCGTCGAGCGGCGCATGGCCGTCCACCAGATCGAACGGCTGGGCGAGTACGTCCGCTATTTGCAGCAAACCCCGGCCGAAGTGGAGGCGCTCTTTCGTGATCTGTTGATCGGCGTCACCAATTTCTTCCGCGACCCGGAGGCATTCGCGTCGCTGAAGGAACAGGTCATCCCACGACTTTTTGCCGGCAAGGACGCTGGTGCAGCGATTCGCGTCTGGGTGCCCGGCTGTTCCACCGGCGAGGAGGCCTATTCCATCGCGATCCTGCTCCAGGAGCACATGGAGGAGCTGAAGCAGCGTTTCAAGGTGCAGGTGTTCGCCACGGACATTGACCGCCAGGCCATCGACCAGGCCCGCACCGGCCTTTACCCCGCCAGCATCGTCGCCGACATCTCGCCGGAACGACTGGCACGGTTCTTCGCCCAGGAGCCGGACGGCACGGCCTACCGCATCCAGAAAGGCCTCCGCGACATGCTGGTCTTTTCCGAGCAGGACGTGATCAAAGACCCGCCGTTTTCCAAACTCGACCTGATCAGTTGCCGCAACCTGTTGATCTATATGGGCGGGGAACTGCAGAAGAAGCTCATCCCCCTGTTCCACTACGCGTTGAACCCGGGCGGCGTGCTTTTCCTGGGAACTTCCGAGACCGTGGGCGAGTTCGCCGACCTGTTTGCCACGCTGGACCGCAAATCGAAGCTGTATCAACGCAAAGAGGACGGTTCCGGCGCACACCGCCCGGCCATGGGGAAGTTTCTTCCGCCCCTGACCGAAGGCGGGGCCGACACGCGGCCCTCCGCGAAGGCTCCCGGCGAAAGCAAGCTCCACTGCGCGAGCTGACCGAACGGGCGCTGCTGCAGCAGTACGCCCCAGTCGGTGCGCTGGTCAACGAGCGCGGCGACATCCTCTACCTGCACGGCCGCACCGGCCAGTACCTGGAACCGGCCCCGGGCGAGGCCGGCATGAATATCCTGAAGATGGCCCGCGAAGGGTTGCGGCGCGATTTGACCACCGCCTTGCACAAAGCTGTGGCCATCAGAGAGCCGGTGCGCCACCCGGGGCTGCGGGTCAAGACCAACGGCGATTTCACGACCGTCGATCTGACGGTCCGGCCGGTGACGGCGGGCCCCGACGCAGCCGCCGCGGCGATCCTGTTCCTGGTCATCTTCGAGGAAGCGCCGCCGGCGGCCCGCCGCCGCCGGAGAAGGCCATCGCCGTGGATGCAGTCGAAGGTGTCGGGCCAGAGCGCCACGGACTGTGACGCGCGCATCGCGGCGCTCAAGCAGGAACTGCGGGCCAAGGAGGAATACCTCCAGACCACGAACGAGGAATTGGAGACCTCCAACGAAGAGCTCAAATCCTCCAACGAGGAAATGCAGTCGGTCAACGAAGAGCTGCAATCCACCAACGAGGAACTGGAGACCTCCAAGGAGGAATTGCAATCGGTCAACGAGGAGCTGGCCACGGTCAACGCCGAGTTGCAACACAAGGTGGCCGATCTGTCGCGGGCCAACAACGACATGAACAACCTGCTGGCCGGCACGGGCATCGGCACCGTTTTCGTGGACCATCAACTGCGCATCCTGCGCTTCACTCCCGCCGTCACCCAGGTGATCAACCTGATTCTGACCGACGTGGGGCGGCCGGTGGGCCACATCGTCTCCAACCTGGTGGGCTATGACCGCCTGGTGGCGGACGTGCAGGCGGTGCTGGACACCCTGATTCCCAAAGAAGTTGAAGTGCAAACCAAGGCGGGCGCGTGGTACCTGCTGCGCATCCGGCCCTATCGCACCCTGGAAAACGTGATTGAAGGCGCGGTGATCACCTTCACGGAGATTACCGAGATGAAAAAGGCGCAGGCGGCGCTGCGGGAATCCGAGGCCCTGCGCCGCCTGGCCGTGGTGGTGCGCGATGCGCACGATGCCATCCTGGTGCAGGACTTGGAGGGTCGCATCCTGGCCTGGAACCCGGGGGCGGAAAGGATGTACGGCTGGAGCGAAGCCGAGGCGTTGGCGATGAACATTCGCGACCTGATCCCGGAGGGCCAGCGGGAGGAAGCGTTGGCCATTGTGAAGCAGCTTGCCCGGGCTGAGGTTCTGGAGCCATACCGCTGCGCAACGGATCGCCAAAGGTGGCCAGATCGTGGAGGTGTGGTTGACCGCCACCGCCTTGGTGAATGAGACCGGGGAAGCGTATGCCATCGCGACCACGGAGCGGGAGATACGCGGGCAAAACGAGGATGAGGCTTCCATCGTCACCAGGCAGAAGCCAGACCATGACTAAGAAACGGCCTCATCCCGACAGTTTCGCCGACCTGCGTCGGCGGGCGGAGGAGAAGGTCCGCGCCGACGAGGCCCAGACTCGGGAGACGCCTTCGCCCGAGGAAGCAGGGCACCTGCTCCACGAGCTGCAAGTGCATCAGATCGAACTGGAGATGCAGAACGAGGAACTGCGCCGAGCACAGGCGGAACTGGAAGCCTCGCGGGGGCGCTACTTCGACCTGTATGATCTGGCGCCGGTGGGTTATTTCACCATTAGCGAACAAGGGCTGATCCTGGAGGCAAACCTCACGGGGGCCGGTTTGCTGGGCGTGGGGAGAAACGATTTGGTCAAGCAGCCGTTGACCCGCTTTGTCCTTCCCGAGGATCAGGACATCTACTACCGGCATCGCAAGCAACTCTTTGAAACGGGCGCGCCGCAGGTGTACGATCTGCGAGTGCTGCGTGCAGACGACGCCCATTTCTGGGCGCGGTTGGAGACGACCGAGTCGCAGGATGCTGACGGTGCGCCCGTGTGCCGAGCCGCGATGAGCGACATTACCGCGCACAAGCAGGCGGAGGAGAAGTTGGCCGAACTGGATCGCCGCAAAGATCGATTTCTGGCGATGCTCAGCCATGAACTTCGCAACCCGCTTGCCCCCATCCTCAACGCCGTGCAACTGCTTCAACTCCAGAAAGGCGAGAACTCCGTTCAGCAAAAGGCCCTGGCCATCATTGAGCGCCAGGTGGGGCAACTGACGCACTTGGTGGGTGACCTGTTGGACGTCTCCCGCGCGATCACCGGCAGAATTCAGCTTTGCCAAGAGCAGGTCACCGTGAGCCACATCGTAGAACGTGCGGTGGAGACGGCTCGTCCTCTGATCGACCAGCGCAGACATGAACTCACGGTGTCGCTGCCGCCAGACCCGATTTGGCTGTACGCCGACGCCTCCCGGCTGGAGCAAGTCGTGACGAACCTACTGACCAACGCTGCCAAGTACACCAATGAAGGCGGTCACATCTGGCTCTCCGCGCGGCAGGAGGGCGATAGAGCGGTGCTCCGCGTGCGGGATACGGGCCTCGGCATCGCCCCCGCTTTCTTGCCTCACGTCTTCGACCTGTTTACGCAAGCCCAGCGTTCATCCGACCGTTCGCAGGGCGGGTTAGGCATTGGATTGACCCTGGCAAAACGGCTGGTGGAAATGCACGGGGGAACCATCGGGGTTTCCAGCACTCTGGGGCAAGGCAGCGAGTTCGTCGTGCGCCTTGTGATGTCTCCGCCAGAAGCGATGTCGCTCAAGACGCAGCCGCCCACAACCAGAATAGCCAAGCCGACCGGGCCAGCCTTGCGGGTGCTGGTGGTGGATGACAACCTGGATGCAGCAAATGTATTGAAAATGCTGGTGGAAGAAGCGGGGCATTTGGTACGGATGGCTCACACCGGCCCGACTGCACTGGCGGTGGCCCTCGATTATCGGCCCGACGTGATGCTGTTGGACATCGGCCTGCCGGAGTTGGATGGCTTTGAAGTGGCAAAGCGGATATGTCAGGAGCCCCTTCTCCACGACATCGTGCTAGTGGCCGTGACGGGGTATCGACAGGCGACAGACCGGCAGCGTATGCAGGAAGCGGGGTTTGATCACTACCTGGTCAAGCCCGCCGACTTCGAGAAGGTGCGAGAAATCTTGGCGGCAGTCACGGAGAAGGCGACCTGACGCCCACGGAGCAGGTAGCATGACCTACGATTCAGGCCAGGGCCCAATTCGTGGGATTGGCGAAAGGAAAGGAACCAATGCCAGAGACGAGGAATACTCTTCGGGTTCTCGTGGTCGATGACGACCGAGACGGTGCGGACACACTTGGCTTGCTCATTGAAGAACTCGGCAATCAGGTGCATGTTACCTATGGTGGGACGTCGGCACTAGACGTTGCGACCATATTCCGGCCCGACCTGATGTTGATCGATTTAGCAATGCCTGACATGGATGGTTGTCGTCTCGTTGCGAGCTTTCGTCAAATTCCCGCTTTCGCTCGAACCCAAATCGTTGCCATCACCGGCCATGCCGACGAGGGACACAAATCCTTGGCCATGAAGGCCGGGTTTGATAAGGTCCTCTTCAAGCCGGTTGCTTTGACTGAAATAAGAGCCGTCTTAGCCAGTGTCGTTCCCGTGCTCGCACTTACGGACCAATCACCACAACTGGCCAATAAGCGTGCGGGGCTCCGAGCAGAGCGACGTTTGCCGATTAACGAGGCGAGAAGAATCAGGAAGGAGCGCGAATCAAGAATCCTTACTCAAGCAGAAAGCGAAGCAGCCATCTGTGAGGGGATCATTCGCTTTCAAGAGGACTATTTGGGATGGAGGGCGGCGCAGATTCGCGTACACTTCATCAAGGATCTCCTAGTGGTCCGCCTTCTGGGTGTTTTGACTGTGGCCGAACGGCAACTGGCCAAGTCGTTGTCTCCGGAGAGAGGAAGGGATCTCATCAAGCTGACACGGGACCAGCTGCTGGAGTTGGCTCGCCCGATGTTGGAGTCGATGGTCCATGAGGTCGTTGGCGTGAAGGTGTTGAGTATGCACCATGACATCAGTACCGTGACCGGCGAAGAAGTGGTCATCTTTAGCCTGACCGAAGCACCTCGTTTCACCGCGACCACGGAGCGGGAGATACGCGGGCAAAACGAGGATGGGATCTCCATCGTTACCAGGAAGAAGCCGGACCATGACTGAAAAGCAGCCTCATCCCGACAATTTTGCCGACCGGCGTCGGCAGGCGGAGGAAAAAGCCGCTCTGTCGCCGGAAAACATAGAGGCCCTGTCGCCCGAGGAAACGCGGCAGACGCTCCACGAGTTGCAGGTGCATCAGATCGAGCTGGAGATGCAAAACGAGGAACTGCGTCGGACGCAGGTGGAACTCGATGCCTCGCGGGCGCGATACTTCGACCTGTACGATGTGGCGCCGGTGGGCTATTTCAGCCTCAGCGAAACGGGGCTGATCCTGGAGGCCAACCTCACCGCCGCCACCCTGCTGAGCGTGCCCCGGGGCGTCCTGGTCAAACAGCCGATCACCCGGTTCATTTTCAAAGAGGACCAGGACATCTACTACCGGCTCCGCAAAAGCCTCTTGGAAACGCTCGCCCCGCAGGTGTGCGAGTTGAGAATGTTGCGTGCGGACGCCGCCCCCTTCTGGGCACGGTTGGAAGCGACGGCTGTTCAGGACGGCAAAAGCGGCGAAGCAGTGTGCCGTGCAGTAGTGAGCGACATCACCGAGCGCAAGCAGATCGAGGATGCTCAGACGTTCTTGTTCCAGTGTGGTTACCAGCACTCAGGTGATGATTTCTTCCAATCACTGGCGCGATACCTCGCCCAGAGTCTGGGAGTGGACTATGTCTGCATCGATCGGCTGGTAAGCGACGAGTTGACGGCCCAAACGGTGGCCATCTACAACGACGGCAAGTTCGACGATAACGTGAGGTATACGCTGAAAGATACTCCTTGCGGAGACGTAGTGGGAAAGAGGATCTGCTGCTTTCCCAATGATGTGTGTCGATTGTTCCCCAAGGACATGGAACTCCAGAAGTTGAGGGCCGAAAGTTATGTCGGAACCACGCTCTGGAGTTTCGACGGGAAACCGATCGGCCTGATCGCAATCATCGGGCGAAAGCCCCTGGCACAGCCCCGCTTGGCGGAGTTGATGCTGAAACTGGTCGCGGTCCGCGCGGCCGGCGAACTGGAGCGCAAGCAGGCCGAAGAGGCCGTCCAGCAGGCGCATGACCGCTTGTCCGCGGTCCTGGAGAGCATCACGGACGCCTTCTTCAGCCTCGATCGTGACTTCCGGCTCACCTACGTGAACCGCGAGGCGGAAAAGATTTTCCGGAAGACGCGGCAGGAAATGCTGGGGATGAACCTCTGGGAGTTGTTTCCCGAGGCCGCCGGTTCGCGGTTCCAACGCGAGTACGAGCGTGCGATGGCCGAAAACACGACCGCTCACTTCGAGGAGTTCTATCCGCCCTTCAACCAGTGGTACAGCGTACACGCCTACCCTTCGTCAGTTGGTCTCTCCGTGTACTTCGAAGACATCACCGAGCGCAAGCGGGCTGAGGCAACCCTACAGCAGACCGCTGAGTCATTGGCGCGATCGAACAAGGACCTGGAGCAATTCGCCTCGGTGGCCTCGCATGACCTCCAGGAGCCGCTGCGGACGGTGAGCGGCTTCGTGCAACTGCTCCAAAGGAAATATGCGAATCAACTGGATGCGGAGGCCGATACGTTCATCGAGTATGCCGTAGACGGCACCAAACGGATGGAGAGTTTGATAAAGGACCTGCTGGCTTACGCACGGGTGGGCACTCGCGGCTTGGAACTGATCCCGACCGACGCAGGTGCGGCGCTCCGGCGGGCACTGGACAACCTCCATGCGACCATCCAGGAGACGGGAGCCGAGATCCCGTACGGCGAACTGCCGACCGTGCGGGCCGACGGCACGCAGCTTGCCCAACTCTTCCAGAACCTGATTGGCAACGCGCTGAAGTTCCGCGGCGAAGCAACGCCGAAGGTCGATGTAGGCGCCTGCCGAGAGGAGGACTGCTGGCGGTTCTCGGTACGTGACAACGGCATCGGCATCGACTCCAAATTCCAGGATCAAGTCTTCGAGATGTTCCGACGCCTGCACACCCACAAACAGTACGCAGGCACGGGCATCGGCCTGGCGATCTGCAAGAAGATCGTGGAGCGCCACGGCGGGCGCATCTGGGTGGAATCGGAACCGGGACAAGGAGCCACCTTCAGCTTCACGCTCCCAACATGATGGAACGATGTGCCCCGCCGGCACAGTAGCCCGGGATACGATGTTGGGTGTCTTGTTATTGATGGAGGGGCAGTCCTATTGCAGACATCAGTTATTCGCCGGTTGACTGCCCCATCAACTCAATCGTTTCTTCGGAGCCCCAGAATACCACCCCTTGACGACGCAGCAGGGAGGAGATGCCATGGCCATCGCGGACGTACTGTCGCCGCGCGCCGTATCCGGTCTCGACTTCGGCCTGTTTTCGCGGGCCATGGTCACCCCGGCGTCATGACGCCCGCGGCCGCCGGTTCTCGGCGATTCTTTCCGTGCTTTCGTCTTCCTCGTGGGAATGCCGCCAAACGCAGGAAGACCCCGCAAGATACGGCACTCGTGCAGTCTTCGGGGCGACTTGCCAAGCTTCCTCAGAACCTTCGTTTCTTCCCACAGTGGGAAGAAGCGCCCCCGACCGGGCACCTTGTCCGACCGACAAGGCGAGCGTCCCGGCGACGGCCGCCCGCCAGCGAATGTTCGGGATCCGAACACGGACGGAAATGGCGGAGCCTGCGCCATTTGACGCAACCGGCGATGCCCAAACGGGGCGACCTCTCCGGAATGCCGAAGTTTCGCGCGCGAAACTTGCGACGAAGCCGACCTCAAGCGGGGCCGACGACGACTCGTCCTTGCGCATGTTCAGAACCTGAACACGGGTCGGCTCCCGGAGACATGCCCCCGCCGCCGGCAGATGCCGTTTTGCCGTTCCAGGTGCAGAGGCTCTGCGCTTTTGCCTGCACGGCCGACCACTTGGCTGGTCGGCGGACCAGGATACTTGGTGACCGGGCTCACCCCGCCGCCGCAGGCACGCTGTAACTCGCATCACCGCCGCCCGGCCCCTCGTCAGGCACGAAGCTGGGCTCGTTCAGCATCCTGACGTAATCGTAGGGGAAGATGATCGTCGCCCCGTCCGCCTTCAAGTAGGCGACGATCCGCTTGTAGATCTCCAAGGCGACCCCTTCCTTGTCCCACCAGACGGGATGCGTCTGGATCACGCTCACAGCCCAATCCTTGGAGGCGGCATAGTTCGCCAGAAACATGTCGTAATCCAGCGCGGAGGTTCCCTTCTCCACGTTCAGCCTGGTTTCGGCCGACCGGAAGCTGAACTTCGTCAGCTTGTCGACGAAGGGCGGGTCGATGAAGAAGGCGTAGCGGATCTGGGGCGCGGCATTCAGCGCCGTGACGACGTTGTCGCTCACCGGCTGAGGCCCCACCCCGGGCCAGTCCCAACCGCACAACGAGATCCCCAGCTTTGACTTGGCAAGGGTTTCGCAGCGCTCGAACTCCTGGTTGAGCGTCGGCAGGTCTTTTGTTGCATGAGCATCGTGGTGGTATCCGTGCGACAGGACCTCCACATAGCCGGTCTTCAGGTATGCCTTGGTGGTCGCGGTAAAGCCTCCCGTAACGTCTGTCTCCGGCTCCAGCGAATAGGAACACATCTCGATGGAAGTCTTGACCCGCGCAGTGTTGCACATGTAATCAAGGTATATCTTCCAAGTCGGGCGTATGTACGTGGGAGCGTTCCACTCGCAATACCAGTAGTCGTCGCATTTCAGGACGACGAGCCTCTTATAGACGAGGATCTGGACCGTCCCCAACCAGAGCGTGTCCTTCCCGTCCTTGACCGTGACGCTGATGGTCGCCTTGCCTTTGTCGGCGGGCGCGGTGAACGTGGCTTTGGCGCCGCTGCCCGTAACGGTACCGATATCCGAACTCCACTGGTAGTCGGTCGGACTGCCGCTGATGTCGCCGACGGATAAGGTTGTGGTCTCGTTGATCTTAACATGGTTCGTGGCTGCGCTCACAGTAAATGCGCAGGAAGGCGTGGCTGACGCTACGCTCAACAGCAGAAGAACGATGATCGTTCTCATGTTGCCTCCTGATCGTGGGGGAAAACCATTTCTTTTACGTCCACGCCCTCGATGCTCGCGAGCTTCGCCTTCAGCTCCCGGCAAGCCGCCACGTCCCCGAACATTTCCAGCAGGATCAGCCCGCGGGGCGAACAAACCTTCTCGTCAACGTGATGCAGCCCCACGCGGGTCTTGATGTTGCAGCCGTACTGAGTGAGTAACGATTGCACGTCCGGAGCCTGCGTAGCCCGATTTGTTACGTGAACGCCGTAAATGACATGAGGTTCTTCCATCATCCGGTCTCCTTCCGGGCGTCATTCTAACATTCGAGGAAGTCGGCGGCTATGAGTGCGAACCGATTGCGTGACGGGATCCCTAGTGCTACGTCAAGGCTAAAACTTGGGGTAACGCTACCCAACAAAGTGCGAGATTCCTACGGTCTGGCGACCGTGGCTACCCCAAAATCAAGACTTGACGCAGCACTAGCGACCCAGCTCCCGGAATCACTGTTCGACTCTCACCCCGTCGCCCTATAGACCATCTCCCCACCGACCCGAAGCATCCTCACCTGCCCCGTCGCCGCCAAAGCCCGCAAGAGGTCGTTAAGTGTCTCCGGCGTGAGCCCGCAGAGCCTTCGGAGGCGGTCGAGGGAAATACCGCCCGCAGCCCCGGCTTGGGCGATCACGGTCGCCAGACGGTCGGCTTGGGGAGGTTCTTGGAAACGGTTTTGGAGCCAGTCGGGAAAGGTTCGCATGGAATATGTATAACTTCCGGCACCGCTTCCGGGACGGCTGGTCGTTTCTCCATGCGGTTCTGGCGGGGGAATCGACACGGCAAGTTGAAGGTCACGTTCATCTTCGCTACCATGGGGGAAACTGTCACTCGGAACATATCTGGGCAGCAATTTGGGACTGCCGACTGAAGGCGATAGGAGAATCCGATGAATACGACTGGCGAACAGCCCCGTGCCACCTTACAGAGAATCGCCCGGAGGGTGATGGTCGAACGAGGACTGCTCCCCGACTTCTCGGCAGAATCACTGACCGAACTCGGCAGGATTCAGCCCCCGGCAACAACGGACGGCGGTCAAGTTCGTGACCTGAGAAGCCTTCTGTGGGCTTCCATTGACAATGACGACTCCCGTGACCTCGACCAGCTTACCGTTGCCGAGGCGATGCCCGCCGAGGAGATCAAGCTCCTCGTTGCCGTGGCTGACGTGGATTCGGTCGTCAAGAAGGGCTCAGCCATCGACGAGCACGCTTGCCACAACACGACCTCGGTCTATACGGCTGCTGCCATATTCCCGATGCTTCCGGAGAGGCTGTCCACCGACATCACGTCCCTGGGTTTCCATGAGGACCGGCTGGCGGTGGTCGTCGAAATGGTGGTCGGCGCGGACGGTTCCGTCCAGGACTCCGGTCTCTACCGGGCGCGTGTCCGGAATCAGGCGAAGCTCGCTTACGACGGCGTGGCAGCATGGCTGGAAGGCGGAACAGTGCCGGCAGCCGTCGCCGCCGTGCCCGGGCTCGACGAGAACCTTCGCCTCCAGGACAGGGCAGCACAAAGAATGAAAGGACTTCGGCAGGTTCACGGAGCCCTCACCTTCGAGTCCCTTGAGGCAAGACCGATCTTCGACGGCGATGTAATCCGTGGGCTCGAAACGGAGAAGCCGAACCGAGCCAAGGACCTGATCGCGGATTTCATGATCGCCGCCAACGGCGTGACCGCCCGGTATCTCTCGTCACGGAAGTTCCCTTCCTTGCGGCGCGTGGTCCGCACTCCGAAACGATGGGACAGGATTGTCGAGCTTGCCCGGCAGCACGGATTCAAGCTCCCCGACGAGCCGGATCCAAGACCGCTGAATGACTTCCTGGTGAAGGAGAAGGCAGCCGACCCGCTCAGGTTTCCCGACCTCTCGCTGTCGGTCATCAAGCTCATGGGACCGGGCGAATACGTTGCCGAATTCCCAGGAGATACTCCCCCGGGGCACTTTGGGTTGGCAGTTGGGGACTATACCCATTCCACGGCTCCCAACCGCCGCTATCCGGACATCGTCACCCAACGGCTGCTGAAGGCTGCGCTGGCTGGGCAACCCGCCCCCTATGGCAGCGACGATCTGGAGGCGCTGGCGAAACACTGCACGGAAGAGGAGGATGCCGCCAAGAAGGTGGAACGGCAGGTCGGGAAGTCGGCAGCGGCGATGCTGCTGGAGTCGAGAATCGGGGAAAGCTTCGATGCCATCGTCACGGGTGCATCCGCCAAGGGCACATGGGTCCGTCTCCTCAGTCCTCCCGTTGAAGGGAGACTGGTGCAGGGTTCCGATGGTGTTGACGTAGGAAACAAGATTCGCGTGCAGTTGACGCACACGGACGTGGAGCAGGGATTCATCGACTTCAAGAGGCTTGTCTGACCGACGAGTTCGTCGTCCGTCATTCGTCCATCCATCAGGAGCCAATATCATGCCCGAAATCCAGACCCCCGAATGGGTCAAGGACGCCATTTTCTACCAGATTTTCCCGGATCGTTTCGCCAAATCGGACGCGGTGCCAAAGGCGAGCGGCTTGCAGCCGTGGGGCGCACCGCCCACGCCGCACGGTTACCAGGGCGGCGATCTGCTTGGCGTGGCCGAACACCTGGACTACCTGGCCGACCTGGGGATCAACGCCATCTACTTCAACCCGATCTTCCGGTCGGGGTCGAACCACCGCTATCACACGCACGACTACTACCAGGTGGACCCGATGCTAGGCGGCAACGCGGCATTCCGCACGCTGCTCGATGCGGCGCACGCCCGCGGCATTCGCGTGATCCTGGATGGCGTCTTCAACCATGCGAGCCGCGGCTTCTTTCAGTTCCACGACATCCTGGAAAACGGCCCCGATTCGGCCTACCTGGACTGGTTCACGGTGGAGGGTTGGCCGCTGCGCCCCTACGGCAGCAAGCAGCCGAACTATCAATGCTGGTGGGGCCTCTCCGCGCTGCCCAAGTTCAACACCGCCACACCCGCCGTGCGCGAGTTCCTCTGGGGCGTAGCTGAGTATTGGGTCAAGTTCGGGATCGATGGCTGGCGGCTCGATGTGCCGAAGGAGATTGACGACGACGAGTTTTGGCGCGAGTTTCGGCGGCGAGTCAAGGCCGTGAACCCCGAGGCGTACATCGTGGGCGAAATCTGGCACGAGGCCCAGCGGTGGCTGGGTGGCGACCAGTCTGATGCCGTGATGAACTACCTCTTCGCCCGCGTCAGCCTCGGCTTCTTCGGTCGCCAGACCTTCGCTAACAAGTACCGGCCCGGCGGCTTCCGCCTCCGGCCGCTGCGGGGCCGCGCGTTCGGCAACGAGATCGAACGAATGCTGGCGCTCTACGCGTGGCCGATCACCCTCGTCCAGATGAACATGCTGGACAGCCACGACACCGCGCGTTTTCTGCACCAGGCCGGCGGCGACAAGTCCGCGCTGCGCCTAGCGATGCTGTTCCAGATGACCATGCCCGGCGCACGAACATCTACTACGGCACCGAAATTGGCCTGAATGGCGGACACGATCCGGACTGCCGCGGCGCGTTCCCTTGGGACCAGCGGCAGTGGGATCGTGACCTGTACGATTTCAGCAAGCGCGCCATCGCCCTGCGTCACACCCACCCGGCTCTGCGCCGCGGGCAGTTCGAGACTCTCTACTCGAACGACGACATCTACGCTTTCGCCCGGCGGTTGGACGATGACCGGCTGGCCGTGATCTTCAACGCAGGGGCAGAGGCGACCGAGGTGACGCTGGATGTCTACAACCTGCTGCCCGACGGCATCTTGACGGACGTTTGGGGTGGGCTGCCGGGGCGTGTGTCCAAGGAGAAGCTCCGCGGCTTCGTGGTTCCTCCGCGCTCGGCCGCGGTCTTCAGCGCGAGGTGAGGTTATGCACCGCTATGCGATGCGTAACTGTGCAACCGATGCACGGGCAGCCACTCCGAGTAACTCATCGCTGATCTTGTTGACGGTCGGTTCATCGAGAACCCCGTGTTTGCCAAGGCGCACCACGATCACGTCACCGTTCTTTCCCACCTCCAAATGGCAATCACTGAGTACGCCTTCCGGCTTACACTCGTAGTCGAAAGGATGACTGGCACGCACGGTGCGGAACGTGGTTCCACCTTGGCGGACGACATCACGATACAAGCCAACTGAGATGCTCATTGGTGTCCCCTTCTGTCAATCGTTGCGCTGTCTTCGTTTCGGTCGTGTTCCGGGTCGTACCCGTCATGCTGTGGAAGACAGAAACCTGGTCTTCCGTTACCCCCGGTAACTCCCCCGTCTGAACCCGCCTCCCAAGAACGAGAGCACCGCGATAATAAGGAAGATGACGAAGAGGATTTTCGCCACTCCCACGAAGGAACCTGCAATTCCTCCAAACCCGAGGAATGCCGCGATCAACGCGATGACGAGGCAAGTAATTGCTAACTGTAACATGGTCAAGCTCTCCTAGAAAAAAGGGTGGGGCTCAGTTGGCGAATTGCCAGTACAGCCCGCGATTACATCTCAACAGCGTAACATGGTCTCACTCCACGCCTGACGGCTGGCAGTTGGAGTTGACTCATTTCCACACCTACGAACGATATACCGGAACATCGGGATCGACCTCGAAGCCTGGTTTCACGTCTGTGCCACGAATCCCGGTTCTGCCGCCAAGGACAAAATCAGGACACTCTCCGTTCCTGAGCTGCCAGTGCCCTGTTGATACCTCGGCAGTCTTATCTTGCCGCACGGCTAAAGATCCTTGTCGTGCGGGCTTACCCGGTCACCTTTTTCACGGCTTTCTTGATCGTGTCGGCGGCGTTCTGGACTGCCTGCTTGGCCTTCCCGACCGCCTGGTCGGTCTTTCCTTCCTCGCGAAGCTTGTCGTTGCCGGTCAGCGCGCCGGCGGCTTCCTTGATTCGGCCTTTCACCACGTCTGTCTTGCCACCCATGATGGTGACTCCTTTTCTTAGAGGTTGTTGAGTAACGTCTCGTAGCAGGTTAGCCCGGCGTCATGCGTGCGCATCCGCTGGGCTCCGACCAATGAGGAAGTACAGCCCCATGCCTACGATCGGCAACAAAAGTACCACGCAATCCAGAACAGCTTGCGTATGACCTCGGAACTCCCCAGCAACACGCTGACGATGGCGAAAATGTCCAGGAGCAGGACCACTGCTCCAACCAGACTCAGTGTCGTTGGCAGCATTTCAGTTCTCCTTTCAGAAAACGACCGAACGCAAAGACTCAAACCGTAAGGCGTCAGGCGACCTGACGGGCGCCTGAACGGACACGTTTCCACCCCTCCGAACGATGGACTGGAACATCGGGATCGATCTCGAAGCCCAGTTTCACGCTCGTGCCGTGAATACCAAGGACCTTGACTCTGAGCAGGCGATGAAAACCATCCGATCCGCCGACTACCACCGATTCTTGATCTTTCCTCGACAACACCAACATTGCTGAACCTCCCTCAAGATGAAACCTTTGAACCGTTTCCGCTCCAACTGCCCGCAGGAACGCCCTTGGCGAGCAAGAACACCTGCACCATCGTGCCGGTCGTGAAGACCTGCACCACGGTGCCCGTCGTCGTTTCGACTTCCGCGGTCGCTTCGCGCACCTCGACCCCGGTGATCCGCTTGATCTCCTGCCGCAGTTCGTCGGCGGAACTGGCGAACAACTGCCGGTGAAACTCCTGCACCCGGGCAGCGCCCTCCGGGCTCTGGGAAAGGACCTTTTCGGCTGGCGACAAGGCCCCGTGCAGCGTGATCAGCAACGTGTCCCCGCTCAGGACCACGGCTACCGATTGGGGCTCGTGGCCCGTTCGCTTCTGCTGGCAAGCGATTGCGGCTTGAGCAATCTGCTGTGCCACGCTCGGATCGAGCTTTTCCATCGCACTCCCTCCCCGCAGTGATTGTGAACGTCTTGGACAACCAAGAACAAAAAAGCCGACGTGGCGGAACACCCGGAGGTATTCGACCACGTCGGCTTACTCGTCAACGAGCCCCCCAGCACGGCTGGGTTGCTCTCCATTTAGTCATCCGACAAGCTCGTTGGAGAGTCGCGATCAAGCGGGCCACGACTCTTCCAGCACTTTTATTGTACGCCGCTAGGGGGCAAAGGCAATAGGGCGTTGCCCAGGACTGGGGAGGGGCGAGCTCGGCTCAAAGTGGGATATGATCTTGGGAGATCGCAGTCAGGCGGTGCATGCCAGCCCCAAGCCGGCGGAATGGACCGCGTCTGGAAACTATCGCGATTGCTATACTTGGTGATTCCACGGGTGCGAGACTACTCGTGAAAGCACTTTTTCCTTTGTTGCAACCAGGACATGGCGCAGACCGCTGCCGGACGATTGGCCATAGCATCCTCCAATTGCCGGCGTTTCGTTTCCGGGCGGGTGTGGGTGTATACGGCGGTCATTCCCAGCCCGGCCCCAGGTCCTGGTGAAATGGCAGGTGTGTGCCCCATCAATTCGTTGCGAATCAACGGATCGACGTTGGCATCCTGCAAGATCGTGGCGAACGTGTGGCGCAACGTCTTCGGTGCCGTCACGTGGTCCAGGCCGATGCGGCTGGTAAGGTCGATGAACTCGTTGCGAATCACGTCGGTGCGAAACCCACCGATATCACGCCAGACGGTTCGAGCAATGCGCAGCCGCTCGATCCGTGTAGGGCAACCGTCGGCCTTCGACTCAAGTCGATGCACGCGGGCTGCGAGTTCGCGATGGAGCTCCGCGATTTCTTTGCTGGCGAGCGGCGGCTGAAAACCATTGCTGAATCGCCGCTGGCGGAATACCGGGCCAGTGGCTCGATCGCCGGCCACAACGCGTAGCACATCCACCAGGACGGGCACCAGTGGGATGTCGCGTTCGTTGCGGGTCTTGACCTGCCAACCAAGCTGCCGTTTGTTACGGATGTGGAGCCAGCCGGTTTCCAGGTCCAGATCATCCGGCAGCAGCAGATGGGTGAGCTCCCCCGGACGCATGCCGGTCAGCAAGAGCGTCAGGAACAGTGGAAACTGCCAGTCGTCACACGCTTCGAAGAACTTCTGTTCCTGCTCCTCGGTAAAGACGACCACCGGCCGAAAATCCTCGACCGGCATCCGGCTAACCTCGATCGTGCGGAAGGGGTTTTCGGCGTAGGGCGACAGGTGCCGATGCCGCTGGGCGTAGTTGAACAGGCTGGAGCAGGTCTCCAGAATGAACTTGATCCCACTGTCGCGCAGTAGCCGCTTCCGCGCCTTGGGATGGCCATTCGGCGCTACTTTGGTCGAACGGAGGTGGCGGACGAACTCCTCCGCGTGCCGGGATCGGAAGTCCGACGCCAGTCGGACGGGACGGACGTCCTGAAGGAAGTTAGCCAGATGCTGGGTCGCCGCCCGGTAGCGGCGGATGGTCTGGACGGAGGAACGACGGACGTTTTCATGGTGGTCAAGCCACCGCTCCCGCAGTTCAGGAATAGAGATTGGCTCGAAGCTCAGGGTGGCGGGCGCCCCTACTTCCAACTGGCCGTTGATCTGGGCGGCCATTTGCCGGGCCAGATTGTAGTCTGGGCCCACTCGCGGCCGGCGCCGCTGACCGGCCTCATAGTAGTGCAGGTACCAGACTCGACCTCGGCGGTACGCGCGGACTTTGCCGACGCGAAACGACGCGACTTTGCCCTTCATGAGGGTCCTCCCCAGAGAATCCTCCCGCTACAAACCGCCACAAAAACCGCCACAAACGGGAAGTTCTGAGGAGACCCCAGAAATGCAACTGCCCTTGAGTCATGGACTTATGACTCAAGGGCAGCAGACAGAGCGGAGAGGACAGGATTCGAACCTGCGGACCAGTTTCCCGGTCACCGGTTTAGCAAACCGGCGCTTTCGACCACTCAGCCACCTCTCCCGTCTTGGCAACGCACGTATGCCCCGTCCCACGAACCCTCGCACATGGGGCGGGCCGGAAATCCCCGCTCACGCCCCACCAAAGAGCGGTCGGCTCGAACAGATCGGCCGGCCGCGACCCGCACTGGGGCTAAGGCTCCCAGGAAGCAGCTATAACTAAGAATACCACAACCACTACGACCGGCAAGCGGCACCGTGGGAGCGAAAAGAACATATTGTCGACGGCCGAGGCCGATCAATCCTCGTCCAGTGGCTCCGGTTCGGGGCTCTGCTCGGCCGGCTCATGCTCCGACACCCACTGGAATCCGGCGGCATCCTTGATCGCTTGGACCCAGGCCTTCATGGTCTTTTGGCTGTCAGCGTAGGAGACGGGCAAGTACTTCTGGAAATCGGCGTTCTCGAACTCCCTCCAAAGCTTTTCGTGCGACGGGTCAAAATCGGACACCCGGATCACGTAGGCGATGGTTTGAGGGGCGTTCATCGCGGCGCCGACCTGGCCTGGTTCGAGACCGAAGACCGTCTTCATGAACTCCTCGCCGGCCAGATCCACGCCCTCGACCGCGCTCAGGGAAGGCCTGCGCCCCTCCGCCACGTCGCCGAAGGTGATCCAACTGAACTCCGGCGGCGTAATCACCTTGAGATCGGGCCGATCGGCAAAGATTTCCTTGAGCGGCTTGTTGGCCTTGGCGGCCTCTTCGGCCAGCGACTTGGCTTCTTTCAAGGCCGGCTGGCGGGCCTCGACCAGCTTCCACGTGCGCAGCACCAGTTCTCGCTCGCCTTTGTCGTCGAAGGCGGGAACGCGCTGTTTCGTCTCGGCGGTCTTCCAGAACAGGTAGCGATCGCCCGTCAGGCTGACCGATTCCTCCGCGCTGAACCAGGCAAGGGTCGAGAAGGCGTACTGCCACACGTAGACCTGACCGCGGAGAACGACCGAGCCGCCGATTTCCGAGTCGCGGGCCTGCCACTCGGAAATCAGTTCCGTGTGGCCGGTCGAGAACCCGTATTGCTTGGCAAGCTCTTCGAAGTTCGGCCGCGGCGGGGGCTGTGGCGCCTCGGCGCCTTCTTTGCCTTCTTTCGTGCCGGCCGCCTTGCTCTGCCGAATCCGCTCCGCATCATATCGCCGCCACTCTCCTTGGTACAGGTTCAGTTGCTCGCGGATTGTCTTAAAGGTGTTCTGAAATTCTCTCGGCGGCGATCTCTTGCCGAATTTGCTTCTTGATGGCGTCGGTCAGGCCGGCCTTGGGTTCGGCGGGCATCTTGGCCGAGGGGGTCGGCGCGGCTTTCTCGTCGGTTTTTTCTTCTTTCGTCGCCGGCGGCTCGTTGGCCGGCTCCGCCTCTTTGGCCGCCGGCTGCGGTTTTTCCGCGGTTTTTTCGTCTTTTGGCGCGGCTTTGTCCTCCGAGAAGGCGGTCAGCATCAGTTGCGCCGGCCTCTCCACGGATGACGTATCCTTGGACTGCTTGGCCGGTTGTTCTTTCTTTTCCTGCTGCTGCGACTCGCCGGCCTTCTTCGGTTCTTTGCTTTCCGGGGCGGGCTGCTCCTTGGCCTTTTCGTCGGCCGGCTTCGGCGTGCCCTCGTCGGCCGGTTTCTCCGCCGCCGCCGGCTGCTCGGCGGGCTTTTCCTCCGGCGGTTTCTCCGCGGCCGATTTCTTCTCGAATTGGTCGTACGCCTCTTTGTTTTTCTCGTAGCGCTCGCGAACTTCTTCATCGCTCACCGCCTCGGGCGAAGAGAACTTGTCGAAGTCGGCCTTGAGATACTCCAGGGCGACCCGCTGCGGCTCGTGGAAACCGGGCGTCGGCGAGTCGGGACGCGGATATTGGTCTTTATGCTTCTCGAAAAACCCCTTCAGGTCCTCATCGGTCGGGTCGGCAATGCGGTCGGCATAGTTGGCCACCGCGACCGGCACGGCTTCGATCGTCGCCATCTGTTTCACTCGCGTAAAATATTGCCAACGCTCCGCCGGCGGCATGCCCGCCAGGCTGACCTCGAACATCACTTCAAGCTGCTTGGCGGCCAGGTCGTCGATCAATGCAGGGAAGAACTGATAGTCGGAAAAGCCGTGACGCTTCAACGCCGCCTGGATGTTGGCCGTGCTGACGTGATCTCGCGTCACCTGTTTCAGAAACTCATTAATCATGTTGTTGCTGACGACCATTCCCATCTGTTGGGCGTAACGGGCCAACAGCCATGTGCGGACTACCGAGTCTCTTGTCGGGGGGGCCATTTGCAGCGTCATCTGCAACCATTGGTGTATCATACTGGGCTTGATCTCGGCCATCTGCGACAGCTCCGACAACACGGCGAAGACCCGCTGCTGCTGCTGCACGAGGTACGCCAAGTCGCGTTCGGTCAGATTGCCGTAGAGCGAGGTCTTCACGGCGACCGGGTTGGCCACCGAGCGATTGCCCATGTTCTGCAGGATGATCGGCAGGAACACGAAGCTGATCATGGCCAGCAGCGTCAGAGCGGCAAACATCAATTTGCGGTTCTTGCGAAAAACGGAAAACGTGCTAGCCATCCAGTTATCCTTCTATGGGGGGGAATGGTGCCGCACACGAGGAACTCGGCTTGACAAACCAACCCCTGCGAGAGTATTCGTGTCGCCATCCGACGTCGTCTGGCCGGGCGGGTGCTATTGTTTCAACGTGATTGAGGGCCCGATAGTTCGCCCCGCCGCTTTGCCTCCGATAGTCGTAATCCAGCAATTCTAAACGGGTTGGGCGCAAATGCAATGCCAATCCGCGGCGGGTTGTCCGGTTCGCGGCTGGCGATACAATTTTAGACCTTCCCCAGACTCCCAGGAATAGCATGGCCAAGAAACCGAGCACCGCCGGCGGAATCTCTTTGGTGATCGTGGAGTCGCCCGCCAAGGCCCGAACCATCAGCAAGTTTCTCGGTCGTGCCTATACGATCGAAGCCAGCATCGGCCATATCCGCGATCTGCCGCAAGGGGCCAAGGAAATCCCCGCCGAGTACAAAAAAGAGGACTGGGCGTACCTGGGCGTCAACGTCAACCACCAATTCGAACCGGTATACGTCATTTCTCGCGATAAGACCCAGCAGGTTCGTAAACTCAAGAGCCTGTTGAAAGGGGCCAAGAACCTCTACCTTGCCACGGACGAAGACCGCGAAGGAGAAGCCATTAGTTGGCACCTCTGCGAAGTGCTCAAGCCGAAGGTGCCCGTGCGAAGGCTCGTTTTCCACGAGATCACCGAAGAAGCGATTCGCGAGGCCCTGGAGCACCCTCGCGAGATCGACGAGAACCTCGTCCGGCGCAGGAGGTGCGGCGGATCGTCAACCGCCTTTATGGCTACGACGTTTCCCCTCTGTTGTGGCGGAAAGTCAAGCCGCGGCTCTCGGCCGGACGCGTGCAGAGCGTGGCGGTGCGGCTGATCGTCGAGCGGGAACGCCAGCGGATGGCGTTCACGTCGGCCACCTTCTGGGATTTGCTGGGCACATTTGCCGCCGCGGGCGACGGGTCGTTCGAGGCCGAGCTGGTCTCCGTCGACGGCCGGCGGATTCCATCCGGCCGCGATTTCGATCCGGCCAGCGGGCAAGTGAAAGACTCCAGCCTGCTGCTGTTGGACGAGCGTCAAGCCGGCGAGCTTCGCGATCGGCTTCACAAGGCCTCCTGCCGGGTGGCGAACCTCGAAGACAAGCCTTACACGACGCGGCCCTACGCTCCGTTTACCACCAGCACGCTGCAACAAGAGGCCAACCGCAAATACGGCTTTACGGCGCGGCACACGATGCAGGTGGCCCAAACCTTGTATGAGACGGGCCACATCACTTACATGCGAACCGATTCCACCACCTTGGCGGCGGTGGCGATCGAGACGGCGCGGCAATTGGTGGCGTCGCAATACGGTCCCGAGTATTTGTCGCCTGCGCCGCGGGTCTATCAAACCAAGGTGAAGAACGCCCAGGAAGCGCACGAGGCCATCCGGCCGGCGGGCCATCCCTTCGATTTTCCCGAGGCGATCCGCGACCGCCTCAGCCCGGACGAGTTCAAGCTCTACGATCTGATCTGGAAGCGTACGGTGGCCAGCCAGATGAGCGACGCCCGCGGTCATCGGGTGACGGTCACCGTCGATGCGGGCGGCGCGCTGTTCGAGGCTTGCGGCAAGACGATCGAGTTTCCCGGTTATCTGCGGGCTTACGTGGAAGGGGCCGATGATCCGGAGTCGGAGTTGGCCGACCGCGAAGAAGTGCTGCCGGTGGTTTCGGTGGGCCAGTCGCTTCGGTGCGAGTCGCTGGCGCCGAAGAGCCATACCACGCAGCCGCCCAACCGCTACAGCGAAGCCGCGTTGACCCGCGCTGGAGGAGATGGGCATTGGCCGGCCGAGCACTTACGCGTCGATCATCGAAACGATTCTCGCCCGCGATTACGTGTTCAAGCTCAGCCGCGGCAACGTGCTGGTGCCCACCTGGACGGCGTTCGCCGTCTCGCAGTTGCTCGAAGAGCATCTGCCCGAGCTGGTCGACTACCAGTTCACGGCCGAAATGGAGGACGAACTCGACGCCATTAGCCGGGGCGAGATGAATCATCTCGACTACTTGCGGACGTTCTACTTTGGCAACGAGCATCCGGGGCTGAAACAATTGCTGGCGGACAAGGTCGGCGAGATCGACGCCCGGGACGTGTGCCGCATTTCGCTGGGTAAGCCGCCGGGGCGCGGGGCCGAGGCGAAGGAGGTTTTCGTTCGCGTCGGCCGATACGGGCCGTTCCTGGAACAAGGGGGGCGGCGAGCCAGCCTGCCCGACAAGCTTCCCCCCGACGAATTGACGCTCGCCGCCGCGCTGGAAATGCTCGCCAAGGCCGAGCAGCACGAAGAGCCGCTCGGCGTTTGCCCCGATACGGGCAAGCCGGTGTTTGTCAAAGTGGGTCGCTTTGGGCCGTACGTGCAACGCGGCACCAGCGAGGACGAGGAAAAACCGCAAAACGCCTCGCTGTTGTCGGGCATGGACCCCGCGCATGTCGACTTGGCTACGGCCCTGAAGTTGTTGTCGCTGCCGCGCACCTTCGGCGCAGATCCGCGCAGCGGGCAACCGGTCGTGGCCCACAACGGGCGTTTCGGTCCCTACGTGCGATGCGGCGAGGAGACCCGTTCGCTGCCGCAGGGCTATTCGCCGTTAGACATCACGTTGGAACAGGCATTGGAGTTGCTCGCGCAGCCGAAATCGCGGCGCGGCGCCGCCGCCCGCAAAGAGCCCGTGAAGGTCTTCGCGGCCTCGCCAGCCAGCGGTCAGCCGGTGCGGCTGATGCAGGGCCGTTATGGGCCGTATGTCAGCGACGGCGTCACCAACGCTTCGCTTCCCCGCGGCACGAGCCCGGAAGAAGTGACGTTCGAATATGCCGTGAACTTGCTCAAAGAACGGGCCGCGGCCGGCCCCTCGAAGCGGGCACGTCCGAGAAGGGCCGCCGCTGGAGCACGCAAGCGCGCCCCCGCCAAACGCGGTAAGAGGAAGAGCAAGAAGTGACACGGCCGTGTGGCGGTTGGAGCGGCTAGGGGCGCGGAAGGGAGGTCCAGCTACGCTCCCGCGTCGCCAAAAATCGGAGCCAACGGAATGGCTTCGTCGGCCAGCAGCACCGGAATGTCGTCAACAATCGGGTAAAGCATCGCGTTATCGGCGCGGACCAGCCCGCCGGCCAGCGGTTGTTCTACCAGCCGTCCGGCGCGGTTCTTTACTCCTCCGGCGGCGATCGCCCGATTGAGCCGGGCCAGCAACGAGTCGGCGGCGCTCCTCAACGGTGCATGGTCGGTGGGGCAGACAAGGAGCGGGTGCAATTCCCGTTTGGTCATCGACGGAGCCCTTCGGAGCCGAGTCGGTTTGCCGGCTTATCTTACCAGGATGACGGATTTTGCCGTCGCTGGCAAGCCCTGATGTCTGCCGGCGGGCCCATCAGCAGCGGTGAGGCAAGTTTTCGACTCGCAGGCAAGAAAAACGAAGGGGTGACAGTTTCCTGTCACCCCCGGCGAGAACTTCGTGTTCTTCATGCCGTTGGTGGATTCTTACCCGGCAGGCGCCGGCGTGCGCGATCGCCGTCGCGGCGGTTTCGCCGAGCTCCAGTCTTTCGTCAATGTCTCGAAGACCTCCGGCGATTCATAGCGGATGATGCTCTTTCCTTCAGGCATGGGCCCGATCAGGCCGCGAAACACGGGCAGCCCGCGCAGCCCTAAATCGGTGCTGCAATCATCCACGCCCACCTGCGAGTGCCGCTTCAAGAGGGCCTCTTGGGAGTCGTAGTCGCGCGTGCGAATCTGGCCATCGGCCCCTCGGGTGACGACGCGGAAAGTGTCTTTGTTCATGGTTGATCCTCGTTGCCCAGTGCCGGTCCTTCTTCCGTGATGTGTGGCAATGCCGACTTCCGTGCTGATCTTGCTCCTATTGCCGCCTATCGGCACTCACAAGTCGTTTAGGCAAAACAATATCGTGCGGGCGACATACCAGCAGCATTCCCAAACCGGCAGATTAGGAACCGCAGCCAACACCGCTACCACCGCTTCCCTGCGGCGCCAACGAGGTCGGATCATGCCGTATCTGCCGAGAAATCTCACCACGCCCCCGATTGCCGCAGAGCCGTCGATGAGACATCTTCGCGAAACACGTCCGGCGGCACCTCGCAACAGAGCGCGCGCAGCGTCTCGGGCAATTCGAGGTCAGCCAGCCGCACGAAGCCGACGCCCAGGTCGCGGCCGAAAACCAGGAAGCGGCAGCCCCGGTCGGCGATCCGCTGGACCGCCCGCCGGCATGAATCCGAATCGCCATAGTAGTAGCGCGGCTCGGCGATCCGCCGCAGCGTGTCGATCCCCACGACGAAGGTTGCCCCGGGAAAGAGCCGCGATTTCTCTTCGAAGGTGGCCGCACGCGTGAGATAAATCGTGTCGTCCGCCGAAAACTGGGTGAGCCGCCGTCGGATCTCCAGATAATCCAGCGGCGGCTTGTCAACGTTGAGGATCGACATCTCGAGCGCCACCGGCTGCTGCAACATCTCGGCGGCGATTTGGACCATGCGGCGATGGCCGACGTGCGTTGGGTTGAACGCCCCGGAGAAGACGGTCCGCGGCGGCCCGCCCGCCTGGCCGTTGCAAACGGTCTCGACCCTGCCCAGGAGCAAATCCTGCCAGGGCTGCGGCGCTTCGCAGCGCGACTCCTGCAAGTGTTCACCATCGAGCAGATCAAGCTGCAACCGCTGGCCGACGCCGCACGCCTCGGCGACGACATTCAGCACCAGCCGGCCGGCCAACCGCTCCTCTTCGGCGCGGGAGCGGCGGCCTTTTTGCAGTTCCAGCCACCAGGCCGCGGTCGATGCCGTGGTCTGCATCGCCACATGAATTCGGTGCGGCCCGCGTTTCGGCCGGTCGGTGGCCAGGCCGGCCGTGCACGCCACGCCGGCAACTTGCTGGGGCGGCAGTTCAACTGCCACCCCAACATCGAACTGTCTTGCCCGCAGAAAGGCGACCATGGCCATCGCCCGAGCGGTGGCGGCCGAACAAGCCTCCTCCGGCCGGCTGCCCAGCCAAGCCGCCAGCGCCGGCGCGGAGTACGGCACGACGGCCTCGAGGAGGGTGCGCGAGCCGCCGGGCACTTCCAGCAGGTCGGCGATCGCCCGGCTGCCGCCGCCGCTGGCCGCCAGCACGATCCGCGTCGGCCGGTCGTGGATCTCTTGGACGAGCTGTTCGGTGGAGGGGAGCATAGAATCTCCACCGATCAGTGTATCGGCCGGCCCGGTTTCAGAGAAGGCCCGGGGCGGGACTACAATGCGTGTCTCAGGGTTTTGCCTCCCCACGGACGAGTTCGATCTGGTAGCGCTTCGTGTAGGTATCGTCGCGCGACGGCGCGTCGAGGACGGCCGTATCGCCCTTCCGCTCGTACAAAAAGGGCTCGGCCCGCATGGGATCGATGGGGATGGGCACTTCGGTGATGTCTTTGAGACTTTCGGGCAGCCGGCCGTCGTGAGCCGCCGCGTACATTCGCAGAGCTTCGAGAATTTCCAGCATGGCGATGTCGCGATCGATCCGCCCGCCGGCGCGATTAGAAACCCGGACGACCGGCAAAAGGACATCGTTAAGTGGAATGATCTCGCGTCCCGTGTCGTGGCTCTTGTGCAACTTGGTCACGGCTCGTTCCATGGCTTGCCGCGCTTGAGGATACGGCATCAGCAGAGCGGCGAGCACTTCATCGCGGAGTTCGTTGTATGTCCGCATGGTGTACAGGAGAATGACCTGCGCCGCGGGCATGGCGTCAACCTCGTCCGGCGAACGGCCCCACCCCACAAGGGCTTGCCTCGCCCGCGGATATCCATCGCGTACTGCTGCGGCCAGCCACTGCTGCCGATCTTTCCCCAAGTTGGGAGCAGGCCAATCGCCCGACTTGTTCTCCGAAATGCTCGCGTACATAGAGTCCACGACTTGTTCCAAGAGGTGTTGCCACTCCGCCGGCGAGCGACTGGTCGTGTCGAGGTTGCGGAGTTCGGGGTAAGAAAGGTACATCGCTGCCATTTCCGCCTCGAACGCCTGCCGAAGATCAATCATCGGCCGCGGCAGCGACGCCAATGCCCAATACAGATTCGGGGCGTCGGGCTGCTGGATGAACGTCTCCACCTGGTAGGATGTCATCCCTACGATCGTGCAGCCCACCAAGCCTTGAATGAGCGTGGGGCCTTGAGAGACGTGTCGTGCCAGGGCGTAGCCCATCCGAAAGGTGCGGACGGCATTCTCGTACTTGCCGTTGGCAATCTGCAACCGCGCCTGCGCGGCCAGCAGCCGTGCAAGAGCCCGGGCGGATTGAATGTCGGGAAGCTGGATGGAGTAGAACTCATGGTCGTGGATCGGTATTTGCCAGTCGCACCACTCGCACCTCGATCCGTAATCGAGTTCCTCGAATACTCCCGTGCCGTCGCCGGGACTGGCGATCCAGGCATACTTCTTCCCCTCCTCGCGCAACTCGGTCAAGGGCATTTCTTGCCATTTCCACATCGTCTCCCAAAATGCCTGGTCGGCGAACAACACGGTTCGCTCGTGGGGAACCTTCAAATACCAGACCACCGCATTGCCCGGCCGCTGATCCTCGATCGGCGGCAACAAGCGGTACTTCAAGACGGGGCTCGGCGGCGCGGCCGGATGCAAGGTGATTTTGACCGTCGGATGTTGATCCTCGGCGGCGGTCAACGTGCCGGCCGTGAACGGCGCCAAGACCCCGCCAATCACCGATAGCATCTGCAAATACCTTCTCATGATTTACTCCTCGTCGGTTGGATTGTTCCGAGTTCAAAGGATAGGCGGGTCGCCATCCGCGCCTCGCTCATGCAAAAGGCGCTGCAAGAGTTCGGAGTTCCTGAACCGGGCATCGGACGCCTCGATTTCGACCGATGCACTCTTGCCGCCAGTGGTGCGACCGTTTAGCGTCAGAAAATTGCCGGGCAACTCGGTATCGGCGGCCGTGAGAATCGGGCGATCACTCCCGTTCCAAGGGGGCGCCGTCGCCTCGGCGGGAGATGTGCGGCCGGGCTCGCCCGGCACGCTGCCATAGTCTACTGCCCGTGGCCCGGACCGGGCCACGAGAACTGCCAACAGGACGGCAGCTAAGCAGGTCATCGCTGCCAACGACGTGGGCCAAGCCCAACGCGCCGCGGCCGTCGCTTGATCGGCGGCCTTGCCGCAATAGACGCAAACGAATACGTGGCCGGGGGGCGCATCGCACGGCAGGGGGAACGAAGCAACGCCGGCCGCCTTGGCTGCCAGCAACGAACCCCAGCCCGGATCCACCCGATCGCCACGAGGGACCAGCGACGCCAGTTCAGCCTCAAGTTGTTTCAGTTCTTCTTCGCGATTTTCGTCGGCGCACATGGCAGTCTTAACCTTTCTTGCAAGGCGGCCAGCCCGCGATGATAACAACGATTGGCGGTCGCGGCGGAGCCGCCCACCAGTTGGGCGATCTCCTCGAACGATAACCCGCCCCACAGCCGGGCTACGATCACCTCGCGCTCGATGCTCGGGCAGCCCTTTCAGGGCCTCGGTGGCGGTGACGGCATCGAGACGCTCGCCGGCGGCCGGCTCGAACCAGGGCTCGCCGCGATGGGCAACGACCGTCTCACGGCACGACTTCCGCCGCGAATTGCGGGCGGCGTCCATGGCCCGGTTACGCACGACGCGGTAGAGCCAGCCCACCGGATTGTCGGGCAATGTCGTCTGTTCGACCAACAGCAGGAATGCGTGCTGCACCACGTCCTCGGGCGTATCGCACCGCTGCTGGGCGTAAAGCACCAGGGCGGCGTTGTGCTCGGCCCAAAGTCGGGCGATTCGCTCCGGCGTGATCGCGCCCATCAACGTCACCCTTTGCCACCTCTCACCTCAGAAATAGACTCCGCCGCGGGGAGTCGATTTCAGCATATTCCGAGATTTTCGGTCGCGTGGCAATCGGGGCCCCGGCTGCCGCCGCCGGTGGCCGCCAGCACGATCCGCGTCGGCCGGTCGTGGATCTCTTGGACGAGCTGTTCGGTGGAGGGGAGCATAGAATCTCCACCGATCAGTGTATCGGCCGGCCCGGTTTCAGAGAAGGCCCGGGGCGGTTACTTGGCCACCGTCACGCGATACTGCCGAGCGTGGAAGTCAGCTGGCAAGCTCTCCGCGTCGATGATGGCGGTGGCGCCGTCCAAGCGATATCCGAGGGCTTTTCCCGTGACCGGGTTGAGCGGAATCGGCACTTCCTTGATGTCATCAAGGCTGGCCGGCAGCTTTCCATCGTGGGCGGCCGCATAAAAGCGCAACGCTTCAATGCACCGCAGCGCGGCCAATTCGCGCTCCGGTTCGATGAACTTGAAGGCAAAAATGCGAGTCACTCCCGGATGCGCGAGATCCATCCGGATTAGCTCCCGATTCGCCAGCGATTCCAGGTTCCGATCGAGAGCCTCAAGCCTGTTCTGAATCTGCCAATATGGCACATAGAGCACCTTGAACATCTCGTCACAAAACTCGGCGTGTGTTTCGACGACATGGAGCATTACGATCTGCGCGTCGGGCATCGCGTCCAACTCCTTTTTGGAATACCCTGCCGCGACCAGATCGGCCTTGGCCCTAGGCACGGCGGCCAGCGCGCTAGCCACAATTGCCGCCGGATCGACTGCGCGGTCCTTTTCCGGGGGTTTTGCCTGGCTCGAAGCATAGAGCGGGGCTATTTCCCCCACGAACTCTCGAAGCAGGCGATCCCATTGGTGCGGCGTATAGTGTGCCTGCCGCACCATCTGGAGTTGAGGGAATTGCAAGTAGAGGAGGTCACGCTCTCCCTCCACCGATTTCCGAGGATCGATCATTGGATCGGGCAGCGCAGCAATGCTCCAGTACAGGTTGGGCTGCCTCGGGCAATTGGCACAGCGTCAACAATTGCACGTTCATCATGCGGATGATCACCTCGCCGAGAAAGCCGGAAATCAACGACGGCTGCTCGGCGACGTGCCGGGCCATGCTGTAACCGATTTGTAGGGTGCCGATGGCTTCAGGAATTTTCCCTTCGGCCAACTGAAGCCGGGGGCGCAGGGCAAATAGTCTTCCGAGGTCAAGGACCTCTCTTGTTTCTGTGACAGAAGAGATATCGAAAACGTGGCCCTGCCGCAGCGGCAAATCCCAATCGCAGCGATCCCGGTGCGCCGCTAGTTCCGCCTGCCGTAACGCTTCTCCGAAAGAGTCGAGCGTCTGCCCCACCTTGTCGCGTGGCAGATCTTCCAGCGGCATGTCCAACCAACTCGATACCACTTTGATTTGTTCGGCACGATTGGCCATCGTTGCCAGAACCAGAGCGGCCGTCCCATAGAGTTGCGCTGCGTTGCCCGGCGTGCGCTCCACGAGTGAGGGCAAAAGATGGTACTTCAACACGGCCTTCGGCAGCGCGGCGGGATACACCGTGACGGGTATAACGTCAACTACCGGTTTTTGTTGTTCGGTCTTCTTGGCTGGCTCCTCGCTCGCTTGGGTCAACGACAAATTTGCCAACACAAAAGCAAGAGACGCCAAGACTGTCGTTGATTTCTTCATGGAAATTGTGATTGCCTTAGCTTGTTGGATCGTTGAGCAACTCGTTAAGCAGATCGCGATAAGTCTCTTTCTGTCCAACGGGCTGTATTTTGGAGTCCGACGAGGCGTTTGACGGCGGCAGAGCATCGATGCCCTTCTCCAGCAGCAACTGGCACAACTGACGATCTTCCCAAAGCCACGACGAAGACGGCGATGCGGCGACAGCGGGTAAATCAAGCGTGGCTGGCGGACCATTGGGCGAAGCATTCATCACCCGCTCGGCGATCCGCACATTGCCCCCGGCGGCCCACAGCAGGCCGGACGTTGCCGCTACCAATAATGACACGGCCGTCGTACAGGGCCAGAGCCACGTCGTGACGTTACGATGCCGCGTCGTTGGATTTCGCTCCGCCGAGGCCCGGCCCGCCAGAAACATCAGTCGGTCGCGATCGACGCGGCTGGCTGCGGGAGTCAAGCTGCTGAGCGAGACCTCGGTCGCCGCTAGTTCCTCGTCTATTCGTTTTTCGGACATGGCACCCTCAATTTCTGGCGCAAGGCCGTCAAGGCCGCTTCGTAGCGCCGGTGTGCCGCACTATCGGAAACGCCCACCAATCGGCCGATCTCTTGAAACGACAGGCCGCCCCAAATTCGAGCGACCACCACTTCTCGCTGTTCGATGGGCAACGACTCCAGGGCAGAGGCCGCCGCGCCCGCATCGAGCAAATCGCCGGTCGAGGGCTCGAACCACCCGGCCCGCCGTTGGGCCGCCAGCGTCTCATGACGTTTTCGCCGCCCTGCCGACCGTGAAGCACTGATCGCCTTGTTGCGAACCACCCGATAAAGCCAGGCGACCGCGTCGTCGGGCAACGCCGACTGCCCGGCCAGTTCGATCAGGGCCTCCTGCACGACATCCTCCGGCGAGTCGCACAATTGCCGGGCGTAAAGCGCCAAGGCGGCGCCGTGCCGATCCAGCAGGCGTCCGAGAAGCTCGGGCCCTATCGTGCGGCTCGCGTTGGAATTGTGCCCGCTCACCATAGAAAAGACGCCGGCCGCGGGACTTCGTCCCGCTGAGAAATGATGAATGCGGAATGATGAATGTCGGACAATAGCAACGGTTGGCCGACGTCCGCGATTCATACTTCATCATTCATACTTCATCATTCCCCTAGCTCAGCCGGCCACGAAATGCCCAAAGCCCCAGCGCCGGATTGCTCACGTAGAAAATCCGCTCGCCGTCGGGCAGCGTATTCCAGCCGTCGCGCAGCACCTTCGGATCGTAACGCCGCAGCATCGGTTCCAACTCCGCATAGCGGTAGCCGACCGACTCGATCTCCTGCCGGCTGAGTTTGCCGGGGCAATAGGTGATCTTGAATCGCCCTTCGGACGAACCGTGGATCAGATGGGCGGCCGCCGATAGATTCTTGGGCAAATCCTCGCTCTGTTGGACAAACCGCATGACTTCCGGCGTTGTCCGATATCCATACTTGCGTATCAGACGGTCGATTTCCTTGTCTTCGCCGAAGGTGGCCACGCCGGGGGCCAACACGATCAGTTCGCCGGCGTCGGCAATCGCCATCCGCGTGCGATAGATGGCCTTGTTGCCCAGCCACGTGCTGTGGAACTCCTCCGGATCGAGATAGACGACGACCTTTTTGAGCGGCTCGTCGAGAATCGTGACGTTGACCTGTAGCGAGAGTTCCGCTGCCCGATGGAAACATTCGATGTCGTCGCCGATGAACAGTCCGCGCACGGCCAGCAAACCGTCGTTGCGCGAGCCGATCACGGTGAGCACATAGACCAGCGGCAGATGCTTGCAGAAATGCTCCTCGGCGTAGTTCAGAATGCGCCGCAGCGGCGTATCGGCGCGGCCCATCATTCGCTCCATGCCGTAGGCGGCCCCGACGAAGTGGCTCTCGTTGATTCCCGCCACGCCGCCCGTGCCGACGAACACGTTCTTGTTGTAGTTGGCCATGCCGATCACTTCGTGGGGCACAACCTGGCCGATCGACAGAATCAGATCGTGTCCGCCTTCCCACACCAGGCGATCGACCTGGGCCGGCCACGGTTTGCGCCACGTGCCTTCGGTCACCTCGGCGACGAACTCGGCCGGCACCTCGCCGACCGTGACGATGTCGCGACGCCAATCGTGGACGCGCACGAGCCGCTTCGGCAGCGTCGGAAACATGCGGTCGAGCTGCCAGTCGGGCATGGCGTGGTGCGTGCCCAACGCCGGCATCACGTCGGTCAGCCGATCGCCGAAATATTCATAAGCCACGCAGGTCAACGGGCCGGCCATGCTGTTCGCCCGGGTGAAATCGGGCGGCAGGGCGAGCACCTTACGCCGCGGCTCCATTCTCAGAAATACGCCGATCAAGGCCGCGCGCAGGTCGTCATGGCTCAAATCGGTTTGGGGCGAGCCTTCCGCGTAGTAGAGCGTCATGGAGTTCGGCGCCGAGGGGGTTGCCGGATTCGCTAAAATCTCAGCATACCACTATCGGCGGAGAATGGCCACCCGTTTATTGATTCTCCGGCACAGCCAACCGCGTTCGGGGGGTGCGATGCGTGGCAATTGCCGGCGGTTGACAACCGCGTAGCGCACCGCCAGGCCGCCTCCACGCCAAGTTCAAGCTGCGTATAATGAAATGTCACCACAACTTCGGACGACGCGACTGATGAAACACGGCGAAATCCTCGACTGGCTCTGCGAGACCGATCCCGCCCGGCTTGCCGAGCTTTGGCGGCTGGCCGACCGCGTGCGGCAGGAGAACGTCGGCGGCGAGGTCCATCTCCGCGGGCTCATCGAGATTTCCAACCACTGCGTGCGGCTCTGCGGCTACTGCGGCCTTCGGGCGGACAATTCGGCCCTCGAACGCTATCGCTTGTCGGACGAGCAGATCATGACCTGTGTCCGCCAGGCTGTCGCCTTCGGCTATGGCACGGTGGTGCTCCAGTCGGGCGAGGATCCCGGATTGACTTGCGATCGCCTGTCAGGTCTCGTGCGGCGGATCAAGGCGGAAACGCCGCTGGCCGTTACCCTCAGCCTAGGCGAGCGCGACGAGGAAGAACTGACCACCTGGCGCCAGGCGGGGGCCGACCGCTACTTGCTGCGGTTTGAAACGTCGAACCGGACCCTTTACGAGCGAATCCATCCGCGCCGCGAAAAAATGAACCACGTCCCCTTTTTTCACGACCGGTTGGCGATTCTCGCCATGCTGCGCCGGCTCGGCTATGAGGTGGGCAGCGGCGTGATGATCGGCATTCCCGGCCAAACGTACGACGATCTGGCCGACGACATCGAACTGTTCGGCCGGCTCAGGCTCGACATGATCGGCGTCGGGCCCTACTTGCGGCATCCGAGCACGCCGCTGGCCGACCGCGCCGCCTGGCCCGAGGCGCCCGAAGGCCGGCAAGCGCCCGCCAGCGAAGAGATGACCTACAAGGTGATCGCATTGGCCCGGCTGGCGTGTCCCCAAGCGAACATCCCGGCCACGACGGCCCTGGCCACGCTGAACTCGCGGCAAGGGCGGGAGTTGGGGCTCGTGCGGGGGGCCAACGTGGTGATGCCCAACCTTACGCCTCCGCAATACCGGGCTCTTTATGAAATCTACCCCGACAAGGCATGCATTGCAGAAACCGATGAGGCGTGTCATTATTGTTTGGGCACGCGAATCGAAGCCCTCGGACGCCGGCCCGGTCGGGGACGAGGCGATTCGCCCAACTATCAGGCGCGTTTGGCGACCGACGACACGTCGGTCCAGATGGGAGCGGAGTGATGTCGTTTGCCGTCGATCGAACCCGACTTAGCCGCAGCGGACACGACTTCATCGACGATGATCGTTTGCACAGCCTCTTGACGCGTCGGGCGGAACCGGCCGAAGTTCGCGATGTCATCGCCAAGAGCATGTCGAAGCAGCCGCTGGCGGTCGAGGAGACCGCCGCCCTGTTGTCGGTTGAGGAGCCGGAACTGCTCGAAGAGATTTTCCATGCTGCGCGGCAGTTGAAACGCGACGTTTACGGCAACCGCATCGTGCTGTTCGCGCCGCTGTACGTCGGGAACAATTGCACCAACGATTGCCTCTATTGCGCGTTTCGCCGTTCCAATCGTGAGGCCGTTCGCCGCACGCTTGAGGAGGAGGAATTGCGCCAGCAAGTGCTGGCCCTGGAGAACAAGGGCCACAAGCGGCTGATCCTCGTCTTCGGCGAGCATCCGCACTACGACGCCGAGTTCATGGCCGAGTGCATCCACCACGTTTACGCCACCAGGACGGGGCACGGCGAAATCCGCCGCGTGAACCTCAACGCCGCCCCGCTGGACCATGACGGCTATGCCACGGTGAAAGCGGCCGGCATCGGCACGTATCAAATTTTCCAGGAGACCTACCACCACGCCACCTACGCCCGGGTGCATCCGGCCGGCACGCGCAAGAACCATTATCTCTGGCGGCTCGACGGCGTCGCCCGCGCGATGGAGGCCGAGTGCGACGACGTGGGCATCGGGGCCCTCTTCGGCCTGTACGATTGGCGGTTCGAGGTGCTCGGATTGGTGAGCCACGCCTTGCATTTGCAGCGGCATTATCACTGCGGCCCGCACACGATCAGCTTTCCTCGGCTCCGCCCGGCGCAGGGCGTCAATCTCGACGAAACCTGCCTGGTCGGTGACGAGGATTTCAAGCGGCTGGTGGCCATCTTGCGGCTGTCGGCGCCCTACACGGGCTTGATTTGCACGGCCCGTGAGCCGCCCGCGCTGCGCCGCGAGATCATGGCCTTCGGCATCTCGCAGATCGACGCCGGCAGCCGCATCGAGTTGGGCGGCTACACCGAGACGGGCGATACGCAACTCATGGAGCGCGAGCAGTTCCAGCTCGGCGACATCCGCCCGCTGGACCACGTGGTCCGCGAGTTGCTGGTCGATGGCTATATCCCCAGCTTCTGCACGGCCTGCTACCGGCTGGGGCGGACCGGCGAGCAGTTCATGGAGTTCGCCATTCCGGGCTTTATCCAGAATCTCTGCACACCCAACGCGCTCAGCACGTTGATGGAGTACCTGATCGACTACGCCTCGCCCGAGACGCGCGCCGTCGGCGAGACGGCCATTCGCCACGAAATCGAAAAACTGCCGGAAGGCCAACGGAAGCGGCAGCTCTTGGACCGCTTGCAGCGCATCGCCGAGAAGGACGAGCGGGACCTGTATTTTTAGCCATGTCGCACTGCCGCTCGGAAACCGATCTGTTGGGCTCGCGTGACCTGCCCGCCGAGGCGCTATGGGGCATCCACACGTTGCGGGCGACGGAACATTTCCCCTTGGCCCGCCGGCCCGTGCATCGCGGCCTGGTCCACGCTTACGGCGCGGTCAAGCTGGCCGCTGCACGGACCAATCATGAGCTCGGCTATTGCGATGACGCCAGGTTCGCCGCCATCGAGTCCGCTTGCCAAGAGATGATTGCCGGAGGCCTGGACGAGCACATCGTGGTCAACGCCCTCCAAGGCGGCGCCGGCACCTCGACCAACATGAACGTCAACGAAGTGCTGGCCAATCGGGCGTTGCAACGGCTCGGCCGCCCGCCGGGCGATTATCAAACCATTAGTCCCCACGACGACATCAACCTTCATCAATCGACCAACGACACCTATCCCACGGCACTGCGCGTGGCCGCGATCTTCGCCCTGCGCGAGTTGGCGGGCAAAGTGGTCGTGCTGATGGAGGCCTTCCAGCAAAAGGAACGGGAACTGGCCGACGTGGTCAAGATCGGTCGCACCGAATTGCAGGACGCGGTGCTGATGACCCTGGGCCGCGAAATGGCCGCCTATGCCGAGGCGGTCGGCCGCGACCGCTGGCGAATCTATAAATGCGAGGAGCGGCTGCGGGTGGTGAACCTCGGCGGCACGGCCATCGGCACCGGGCTGGGCGCCCGCGGCAATACATCTTCCGCGTCACCGAGCATCTGCGGCAGATCACCGGGCTGGGACTCGCCCGGGCCGAAAACCTCATCGAGGCCACGCAAAACGCCGACGCCTTCGTCGAAGTCAGCGGCATCCTCCGCACCTTGGCCGTGAACCTCTTGAAAATCGCCAACGATCTGCGGCTGCTTTCGTCCGGCCCTCACGCGGGCCTGGGCGAAGTGCGCCTCCCTCCGCGACAGGCCGGCTCGTCGATCATGCCGGGCAAGCTCAATCCGGTGATTCCCGAGGCCGTGGCCCAAGCCGCCCTTGCCGTCATGGGCCACGATCAGATGATCGTCCAGGCCGTCGGCGGCGGCAACCTGGAACTGAGCCAGTTCCTGCCGCTGGTGGCCGACAGCCTGTTGACCTCGCTCGACCTGTTGGGCAACGCCTGCGATATCTTCGCCCGGCACTGCGTCGCCGGTCTCGAAGCCGACCCCGACCGCTGCCGCCGCAACGTTCACAATGCCACGGCCCTGCTGACCGCGCTGATCGACAAGATCGGCTACGACGCCGCGGAGCAAGTCGCCGAGGAAGCGGCTGCCGGCCCCTGCCAGGACCAAGACATTCGCCAGTTGGTCATCTCCCGCGGGCTGTTGACGGCCGCGGAATTCGACGAGTTGACATCGCCCGAGCGGGTGACAAGGCTGGGCTCAGAGCGGTAGGAAAGGTAAGACAAATTGCAATTTGTAATTCTTAATTTGCAATCCTGAATGGATACAACTCCCAAGGGCCTTCGCCTTCACATCGGTCTGTTCGGCCGCCGCAACGCCGGCAAGTCGTCGCTCCTGAATGCAATGACCCGGCAGGAGGTTTCGATCGTCTCGGAGGTTGCCGGAACGACGACCGACCCGGTCGAGAAGCCGATGGAACTGCTGCCGTTGGGACCCGTGCTCTGGATCGACACGGCCGGCATCGACGATCAGGGCGCGCTGGGCGAAAAGCGGGTGCGGAAGACCCGCCAGGTGTTCGACCGCACCGAACTGGCGATTCTTGTGGTCGATGCGGGCCGCTGGGAAGATTTTGAAGAGGCCATCTTCCAAGAGCTGCGCGGGCGGGATGTTCCCATCATTGTTGCCCTGAATAAATCGGATCTTGCCAAGCCGCAAGCGGCCTTGTTGGACGAACTGCGTGCGACGAAGACGCCGTTTGTGGAAACGGTCGCCAGCGACGGCCGCGGCGTGCTGGAACTGCGCGAGGCGCTGGTTCAAGCGGCCCCTGAGGATTTTCTGCGCCGCGGCGCTGGTGGCCGACCTGGTTCCGCCGGGCGAGTTGGCCGTGTTGGTGATGCCGATCGACCTCGAAGCGCCCAAGGGCCGGCTCATTGTGCCGCAGGTGCAGGCGATCCGCGATCTGCTGGACGGCGACTCGTATTGCCTGGTGGTGAAGGAGCGGGAACTGCGCGACGCGCTGGAGCGGCTCAACCGCCCGCCGGCCTTGGTGGTGACCGACTCGCAGGCGTTCTTGAAGGTCGCCGCCGACACGCCGCCGGCGGTGAAGATGACGTCGTTTTCGATCCTCTTCGCCCGGCAGAAAGGCGACCTCTGCCAGTTCGTCGAGGGCGCGCTGGCGATCGAGCGGCTGCGGCCCGGCGACCGCGTGCTGGTGGCCGAGGCCTGCACGCATCACCCGATCGGCGACGACATCGGCCGGGTGAAAATCCCGCGTTGGCTGAAGCAGTATGTGGGCGGCGACCTGCGGATCGACACCACGCAAGGGCACGATTTTCCGGCCGACCTGAGCGAATATCGCCTGGTGGTCCACTGCGGAGCGTGCATGTGGAACCGGCGGGAGATGCTCACCCGACTGGCCCGATGCCGGCGTGCGGGCGTGCCGATCTGCAACTACGGCATGACGATCGCTTATACGCTCGGCATCTTCGACCGCGCGCTGGCCCCGTTCCCCGACGCGCTGGAAACGTACCGGCGGCTCAGAGGCGGTTAATGTCCCCTCTCCCGCCGGGAGAGGGTTAGGGTGAGGGCCGCGTCGCTACGTTTTCGAGAGCGTCAACTTCTTGCGCGTTCCAGCAATAGGGCAGAGAATCGTTGGCCTAAGCAACGTGTTCTGCTGTTCGAGACTGTCTGCTCTGCCCTCACCCCTGCCCCTCTCCGGGCACCGACCGAAGGTTGGTCGGGAGAGAAGACTGATTGGTCGCGGCTTTATAGCTTCACCCACTTCCGTTCGTTGGCCGAGCGCTCGACGGCATCCAACACCCGCTGGCACGCCACGCCGTCGGCGAAATCGGGCCGATAGGGCTCGCCCGTCGTGATCGCCCGCAGGAAATTGCCGATCTCGATCACAAACGTGTCGGCATAGCCGATGCCGTGCCCTTGCGGCCAGGGACCGCCGCCATACGGATGGTTGTCGTGGGTGACGTTGATCTTGGCGAAACCCTGTTCGACCACCGGCCGCGTCTTGTCGTAGAACTGGAGGTAGTTCTGGTCCTCGAAGTCCCAGTAGACCGAGCCTCGCTCGCCGTTGACCTCGATGCAGTTGTGGTTCTTCCGTCCGGTGGCAAAGCGAGTGGCCTCGAAGCAGCCGGTCGCGCCGTTGCTGAATTTGCCGAGGAACTGAGCCACGTCGTCCACGGTGACCTTGCCCTTGGGGCCGTTCTGGTCCTGGGCATTGACGGGCCGCTCGGAAATCAAGGTGCTCAGTTGGCCGACCACTTCGGTCACTTCCAGGCCGGTGACGAATCGGGCGGCGTCGATCGAGTCGGCGCAGATATCGCCCAGCGAGCCCGAGCCGGCCAGACGCTTGTCGAACCGCCAGACCATGGGAAAAGCGGGGTCCGAGGGCCAGTCCTGGGCGTAGCGGGCGTAGACGTGATAGATTCGCCCGATCCGCCCCTGCTCGACCAATTGCTTGGCATAGGCCAGGGCCGGCGAGCTGCGATAAGAAAAGCCGCAGCAGGTGCGGACCTTCGCCTTTTCGGCCGCCGCCAGCATCGCCTCGGCATCGGCCAAATTGTTGGCCAACGGCTTCTCGCAAAGGATGTGCTTGCCGCAACGGGCCGCCTCGACGGCAATCTCCTTGTGCAAATCGCCCGGCGCGGCAATGCTCACCAGGTCGATGTCCGGTCGGGCGACCAGTTTCCGCCAGTCCGGCTCGACCGACTGCCAGCCGAACTTCCGGGCGAAAGCGGCCAGGTTTTCCGGCGTGTCTTTGGCACACAGCGCCGTCATCTCGACGTCACAGGGCAGCTTATACCAGATGCCCGCGTTACGGTAACCGTTGGAATGGGCCACGCCCATGAACTGATGGCCCACCAGTCCCACGCGAATCGTTTTCTTGTCGCTCATGCTTGCTCCCTATGCGATAACGGTTGTTCGTTGGGGTGGTAGTTGCACGGCCGCCCCAACGTAAAATCGCCGACAGTGCGTTCCCGACCGGCCGAAGGGGACAGTCCCATTTTGCGGACTTCGCCGCAAAAATCGGGACAGTCCCCGTGAACGTTCGATCAGTCCTATACGCCGCACGCCTGGCGGAACTTTTTGGCGGCCTGTTCGATCTCCGCGTCGGTCGAGTCGATGTTGATGCCGAAGGCCGAGCCCAGCCCGCCATCGACCACGCCCACGCTCAGGTTGACGGCCCGGCTGAGGATGTCGTCGGTCCTGGGAAACGCGCCCTTGCCGTGGGGTTGGCCCTTCTCGGCCAGGTAGCGATCGATGTGCTCCATGTTGGCGTAGACGTGCCAGCCGCTCAAATCGACCGTCTTGCTGTCGAGTTTCTTGGCCACTTCCTTCGCCTTCGCGGCCGAATCGAACAACACCGTGCAGAGCGTGGCGCACTCGCCCTCCGTATCATACACGCTGCGGAACTTCATGCCGGGCACGCTGCCGATCAGCGTCTTGAACTTCTTCTTCTTGGCCCGCAAGGTGGAGACGATCTTGTCGATCTTCCGCAACTGGGCCAGGGCCACGGCGCCGTTCAGCTCGGTCATGCGGAAGTCGAGGCCCATGACGTCGCGACGGCCCACTTCGACGCCGGTGCGGTTCGGCTTGTGCCCCTGATCGTGATATCCGAACGCCCGCTCGTACAGATCGTCGTCATCGGTGACGACCAATCCGCCGTCGCCGCAGGTGATGGTCTTGAAGACGTTCAGCGAGAAGCAGCCCATTCGGCCGATGGTGCCCAGCTTGCGGCCTTTGTACGATCCGCCGGCGGCCTGGCAGGCGTCTTCCAGCACCATCAGTCCGCGCTTCTTGGCGACGTCCATGATGGCGTCCATGTTGCTGGGATTGCCCAGCATGTGGACCGGCATTACGGCCTTGGTCTTCGGCGTGATGCGGCGCTCGATGTCCTTGGGATCGAGCGTCAGGCTCTCGTCGATCTCCGCCAGCACGGGCACGGCCCCGGCAAAGATCATCGACGTATACGAGGCGACGAACGTATAGGCGGGCACGATCACTTCGTCGCCCGGCTTCAATCCCATCGCCAACGCCGAGACGAACAGGGCGCTGGTGCCCGAGTTGATGGCCAAGGCATGCTTGGCGCCGCAGAACTTGGCGAACTCCTGCTCCAGCGTATAGACCTTGTGCGTGAACTTCGGGTCGCTGAGATCGCCGTAGCGGAACACATAGCCCGAATCCATCACGTCCATGATTTCGCGGCGTTCTTCGTCGCCGATCCAATATCGTCCGGGGCCCGGCATCGTCTTGTCTCCTGTGCGTTCGTTAGTCTGTGGCAGCAAACCGTCTAGTGTAGCAGAGTAGGGCGTGGGCGGAATAGCCGGGATTAGGGGGGTGTGGCACCCACCTGCGCTGTTCTTCCGTCATTTTGCGACAAGGGGCGGGCAGAGCACCTGGGCGCGTGCGTTGTGCTTCAGCATAACAGCCGCGCCGTATCGCCGCTGCTGCCGGATTGACACCACCGCGTGGCCGGGTAGATTCGACAGTAGCGACGCAATCTCTTCTACATCTCCGGCGGGCGGCTTATGGTGGACAACGCCTCTCCCAACGGTGAGTCTCGGCGGCGCGGGCCGGTGAGGTGGGCTCTTCTCGTTGCTGCGTACCTTGTGTATGTGTACTTTGCCACATTCTTCCTAGTGATGGACCCCAGCGTCATGGCATACGACCAGGACGGCACCGAGACCAATTATTCCTCGTGCCACATCGGTCCGACGGTCCGTGTGAAGGGCCCCTTCTCGATATACGCAACTGGGCTGTGCTGGGCCAATGCAGTTTTCGCTCCGATTGACTGGACACGGCATCAGGTCTTGCCGTCCGCCGATCCGATGGAGCTTTACCCCAGCGGCAGGGCTCATGTTGTCGCTAATGCGGTGTTCTTCGTCGTTCTCCTGATTCCGGTCTGGATGCCGCTCCTGGTTTTCACAGAAGGACGGCTCGTGCGCAGGCTCCGGCCGCTCTTCGCGGCACTTGTCCTTGTCGCATGCTGTGCAGGAAGCTCCTATCTCCCTGACGAGCCATACGAGATCATGAGGATCATCGGTCCAGCCGCCGGAGGCATCGGTCTCATCGCGACTTTTGTGGCACTTGCGTTGTCGGCTCGTGGTTGGAGGCAAGTCGTCAACATTCCCCATTGGATCGCGCTGGTTGGGCTTTGCGCCGGTTCATCTCGAATGTGTGGTACTGACTATGACGCAGGCGACGCCGGAAGCAACGATTGACGCAGGAGGGGGCAACCCCCGACTCGTTTCGCGCGCCCTGACGACCGGGCTTGCGCTGGCCGCCGTCGTCGCCATAGCGGTTGCCTCCATCGCCTGGCTCGCGTCGGAGTCCGAGCGCTTCGCCATGAGCTGGCTGCTGGTCGGCGTGTGGTTCGTTGTGTCACTCATCCTGACTCGCGTCTTCGGACACACTCCTTACCGCCGCCTCGGCGTGGTCGCGGGCGTTTTCCTCTTTGTCATACTGCTATTTGAGGTTCAGCTCGCGGTGATGGATGCAGCTTTACGTAAGTGGCCGCCGCCACGTCCGATGTTCCACAACTATTTCGGCATCATGTTCTGGAGTCTCCTGCCAACGTGGGGGTCGGCGGAGTCGGTTCCTATGCCTTACAAGGTAAACGATAACCCACCCATGCTCGACAAGATGGGAAACATGGCATGGGCTGACCATGATGACAACGTTATAGTCGTGGTAGTCGGTGCGAGCGTCAACAACCAGGCCAATTATCCAGAAACAGGACAGGCGGAAACAAAGTTCTGGGCAGGGCCATTTGGCCTGGAAAAGCCCCACCCCGCGGTTACCGTTCAGCGTACAAGCGACCGCTTGATCGTCATTCGCCCCGATGGGGCCGTTCGCTCCTATGCGCTCCGCCCGGCGCAGCCAAAGAGTTTCACAAGTCACATCCATATACGTGGAATGACGCCGAGAAGCCGCACAACTTGGAGGCGGACCTGAAGGCGATTCTTACCCCGCAGAACGCCGCGGATTTTACGGATTTTCTCGCCGCACCGCCGGCGGCATCGCCGCATGGATGATCGCTAATTCACGGCCGGAACGTGCAGCACGCACGGCATTTGCAACAGCGGGCCTGCCTGCGGATCGGCCACTGCCTTGGTCCAGCGCTCGTAGACATCATCCTGCGCCCGGCGGAGATAATCGCGGTCGGGCATTTCGTCGGAGGCCCGGGCCAAGACCTCGATCGCTTCCTCGTACCGGCCCGAGTGGCACAAATGGTCGGCCCATTGGTGATGCACGTGGACGTAGTTCTGGGCGAAGGCCGCGAACTTCGCGTCCATCGCCAGCCCTTGCCGCAACAGATCGACCGCCTCGGCGAAGTGCTGCGTGTTGCCCAGCTCGATCGACCAATTGTTGAGAGTGGCCAGCAGGTTGCCGCGCGCCGTGGCGTTTTTGGGATCGAGCCGCAGGGCCTTCGCGTTCATCTTGGCCGCCTCGGCAAACCGCTTGTCCGAAAGCAGGTCGACGCCCCGGTTGTAATAGATCATCGCCGCCAACTGGATCGGCGACACCTGGCGGGCCTTCGAGCGGTCGGCGGAAGCCGCTGTGCCGATCGTCGTGGCCGCGGCCGCCTCTTGAAGCTTCGGATCGCTCTGAAGGCGGAACCATCGCGGGCAGGTGGTTTCGACGTCCAACGGGCCATCGGCGAGCACGACGCGACTCATGGCGTGGCTCGGCATTTCCAGCCCGCAACACTCCAGCCCGCACTCGCCGGCCAGATAGTTGAAAAGCACGCTGGCGCTCACGCAGTTGAAACGGCCGTCGTCCAGCACGCGACGCAGATCGCTGTAAGCCAGGTCGTAACCGCCGCGCAGGACCTGCCGGTGCATGAACTCGAAGATCGCCTCGGCCTTCTGCGCGGGCGTGCCGCGAAGCGCGTTGCCGTTGCGCAGCCTTTCGACCAGCGCGGCCGCTTTCTCGACGTAGCGATGCAAAGTGGCCGTGTCCTCGACGCCGCCGGCCACCAGCGCCGCTTCCAGCGGCGAGAGTCTTTCCAGCCGGCCCTCGGCCGCGTCGGCGAAAAGCTGCTCCTCAAGCCCATTTTCGGAACCGGCAAACGCCGATGGTCCGCTTTTCCCTTGGGAGAAGCTTAGGGTGAGGGCCGGCTTGCCGCTCGGTTCCGTTTGGCAGCTTGCGCCGGCCGTCCAGTTGCCAGCCAGACCGCAACGATCAAGGAAAGGAGGGCCAACTTGTAGCGCATCGACAGACTCAATCTGTGCCGGTTGTGCGGGCTATTCCGCCTGCGGCAGGCTTGTCAACGGCGGAACGGTCAACGACCACAGCAATTGTACGATGCAATTTGGCAACATGCCGGCAGAAACTCGGAAAGATGGCGCAACTCTGCCGCCGGTCGCCCGTCGGCGGGCGAAGATCAGCGCTGGCGCTAGGTGCCTGCGGGCGCGTCCGTCAAGCGAACCCCCATCGAAAGGAGCTGATCGCGGAGCGCATCGGCCGTGCGGAAGTCTTTGGCCTGGCGGGCCTGCCGACGGGCTTCGAGAAGCCGCGACACTTGGGCGTCGGGCTCTTCGCGTTGGAAGTCGATCACGTCGAGCACGCCGTTGATCTGACGCATGAAATCGAGGACCTGCCGTACCTGATCCGCGTCGAGTTGCCCGTCGTTCAAGAGGCGGTTTACGTGGCGGATGAAACCGAAGAGCCTGCCCAACGCCTTGGGAAGGTTCAGATCGTTGTCCAGCGCCTCCTGCCAGCCGGCGCGGGTATCGTACAAGACCTGGTCGAAATTCTGGCTGCGCTCGCCGGGCTGGAAGTGCGTCAGGCGGGCGACGAACTCCTGAAGGCGGGCCACGCACTGCGCGGCCCGCTGAAGCTCGCGCGACGAGTACTGGAGCACGGTGCGGTAATGGGTGGCCAGCAGCCAGTAACGGACGGTCGGCCCGTCGAAGCCTTGTTCCGCAAGGTCTTGCAGCGTCAGCTCGTTGCCGGCTGCGCGGCTCACCTTCTTGCCGTCGGCCATCACCACTTCGGAATGCATCCACAGTTTGGCCAGGGGCTTGTCTTTCAGGGCGCAGGCAATGGCGATTTCGTTGTCGCCGTGGGGGAAGGTGAGGTCGGTGCTGGCGGTATGGATGTCGATCGGCTGGCCGAGGCATTGCACGGCCATGCACGCGCATTCCACATGCCAGCCGGGCCGGGCGTTTCCCCAGGGGGTCGGCCAGAAGATGCCCGCTTTCAGCTCGGCCAGCGTCGGCCGCTTGAACAGCGCGAAGTCGCCCGGATTGTCCTTTTCATAATAATCGTAGGTGGTCGATCCCTCGCTCCGCACCTGTTCGGCGCAATCCCCGATAGCTTTCCATAGCCGGGAAAACTGCCGATGCGGAAGTAGATCGAGCGGAGTTTCTCGTACGCAAGGCCCTTTTCCAGCAGGCTGCGCGTCTGTTCGACCATGTCGCTGACGTGCTCGCTGGCCTTGGGATAATGGTGCGCCCGTTTGACGTGCAGGGCGGCGAGGCTGTCGAAGAACACCTTCTCCCACCGGGCTGTGAACTCGCGCAGATTGTCGCCCGTCTTGAGGCACTCGCGGATGGTGCGGTCGTCGATGTCGCCGAGATTCATCGCCTGTTTGACCTGATAGCCGCGCAATTCGAGATAGCGGCGGAGCACGTCGGCGAAGACGACTCGCCGGCAGAGGCCCAAGTCGGGCGGTCCGTCGAGACTCGGCCCGCACGAGTAGGTGGTGATCTTGCCCGGCGTGACGGGCACGAGTTGTTCCACCTTGCCCCCGAGCGTATTGTAGAAGCGCAGCGGCTCCGGCGTGGTCTCGGAAACGAACAACGACGTGGAGAGGTACCGTTCGCCGCCGTCGGGCAGCAGGGCGACGACGATTCCGCGGCCCAGCGCCGCGCCTCGTCGAGGGCCACCTTCATCGTCGCTCCCGCGCTCATTCCCACGAAGATGCCCTCTTCCCGCGCCAGGCGTCGGGCCGTTTCATACGCCGCATCGTCCTCCACGTTGACGATCGCGTGCAGTTCGTCGGGCTTGAAGATACCGGGCACGTAGCTTTCCTTCATGTTCTTGAGGCCCTGAATCTTGTGGCCCTTGTAGGGCTCGACGCCGACCACGCGCACGGCCGGATTCCGTTCGCGCAGGGCGCGGGTGGTGCCCATCAGCGTGCCGGTGGTGCCCATCGCCAACACGACGACGTCAACTTTGCCCTCGGTGGCCTCCCAGATTTCCTTGCCCGTGCCGTAATAGTGGGCCTGCCAGTTCGCGTCGTTGTTGAACTGGTCGACCAGCACATACTTCTCGGGCTCTTCGCGCCAGGCGATAGGCCTCCTCGATCGCGCCGTCGGTGCCCCGATATCCGGGCGTCAAAAGGATTTGCGCCCCGTAGGCACGGAGAATCCGCTTGCGCTCTTCGCTCGCCGATTCGCTCATCGTCACGAGGAGCTGGTAGCCTTTCACGGCGCAGACCATCGCCAGGCCGATGGCCGTGTTGCCGCTGCTGGCTTCCAACACGATTTTGCCGGGGACCAGATCGCCGGTCGCCTCGGCCTGCTCGATCATCCGCAGCCCGATGCGGTCTTTCACCGATCCTCCGGGATTGGCCTGCTCCAGTTTCGCGTAAAGTTCGACGCCCGGGGTCGAGTTCAGCCGGTTGATGCGCACCAGCGGCGTGTTGCCGATGAGTTCAAGAACGGAATCGACTTTACGGAGTGCCATCACGGAGTCCTCGAAAGTCCCTGTGCGTGGCTCAAGTTTGTCGGCGCGACCTGGCGGCCCAAGCCACAATAGATCAATAGAACAACAGAGCGGGGTAAAGTCAAGAATTGCGGTGCTCGCCGAACGACGTTTCCTTCCAGAATCACGCCAGGCCATTTGGTCTTCTCACAAAATGGCCGATTGAAACGGTCGTACATCCAAGTAGACTGGGAATTGTAGCAAAAGGCACAGTGTTTACGGCTACGAACAACGAAAAGGCGCCGCGCTGATTCTCGCGTGGTAGGGAAATCGCCTATACTACGTTGTAGCCAATGAAATTCCCTAACTCCTCCAAGTTGCCTGACAGTCGCTCCGCGCATTGGCCGGCCACTGATATGCGCGACGGCGGCGCACATTCGTCCCGGCCGACGGTCCCGTTTACGGAGGCGTTCTCGGGCTGGGCGATCGTTGCGGCGGCGGGGCTGATTGTGCTGGTGACCGCGGCGGCCTTCAGCAGCAGCTTCGCCGGCGTCTTCGTCTTCGACGACGAGTTCGCGATCACGAATAACCCTACGATCCGGCAGCTCTGGCCGATCTGGACGACACTCTGCCCGCCACGTCACGGTGAGACCGTTACCGGCCGGCCGCTTCTGAACCTCTCCCTGGCGATCAACTACGCAATCAGCGGTTACGGGGTCTGGAGCTACCACGCGGTGAACCTGGCCATTCACATTCTCGGAGCCTTGCTGTTGTTTGGCATCCTCCGGCGGACGTTTCTGCTGCCCACGATGCGCGACCGATGGGGTGCGGCGGCCCTGCCGCTGGCTTTTGTCGTGGCCCTGCTGTGGGCGATCCATCCGTTGCAAACGGAGTCGGTCACCTACATTGTCCAGCGTGCCGAGTCGCTTGTCGGGATGTTCTACCTTCTGACGCTATATTGTTTCATTCGCGGCACGAGTGTAGCGGGGTCAGGGGTCAGGGGTCAGGGGTTGAGGAAGTTTTCAGTTTTCAGTTTTCAGTTTCGTCGAATTCATCCTTCATCCTTCATCCTTCCGCCCGTCGCTTGGTATGCCGGCTCGGTGTTGGCCTGCTTGCTGGGCATGGCCAGCAAGGAAGTGATGATCTCGGCGCCGTTGGTCGTACTGTTGTACGATCGGACGTTTGCGCGGCTTGTTTCGCGAGGCCTGGCGGCGGCGCTACGGTTTGTACCTGGGCTTGGCAAGCACGTGGCTGCTGCTGGGGTGGCTGGTGCTTTCGATGAGCACGGTGGGCACGGCGGGGGGGCCGGGATCGCGGGACTTCGTCTGGTGGTCATACCTCGTGACGCAGCCGGGCGTGATCACCCATTATCTGCGGCTGGCGTTTTGGCCGTCGGGGTTGTGTTTTGACTACGGATGGCCGGCTGCGCGGACCGTGGGGGACGTGCTTTGGCCGGCGAGCCTGGTCGTGGGGCTGTTGATTCTGACCGTTTGGGCGTTGCTGGCACGGCCGCCATGGGGTTTTCTCGGAGCGTGGTTCTTCGCGATCCTTGCGCCAACGTCGAGCTTTGTGCCGCTGGGACAAGCGGCCTTCGAGCATCGCATGTACTTGCCCCTGGCGGCGGTGGTGACCGTCGCGGCGTTGGGCGATATCTCGCTGGCCAGGCAATTGTCCGGCGAGGGAACGTTCCGCGGCCGGTGTTGCCGGTCGTGGGCGGTGTTTTGGCGATGCTGACGGCCATGGCACTCGGGATTCTCACCTTCTGTCGCAACGTAGACTACCAGAGCGAACTTTCCATCTGGGAAGACACAGTGGCCAAGGCCCCGGACAACGCCGAGGCCCAATACGGCCTCGGTGTGGCCCTGTTCAAACAAGGTCGTCAGGATGAGGCCGTCGCCCATTACCAAAAGGCCGTGGAAATCAAGCCCGACTACGCGGAGGCCCACAACAACCTCGCTGTTGCCCTGTCCAAACAAATCTATCCGGACGAGGCCCTGTCCCATTTCCGAAAGGCCCTGGAAATCAAGTCCGACGACGCCGATGCCCACAACAACGCTGCGACGGTGATGGCCATGCTCGGCCGGTTCGACGAGGCCACGGCCCATTTCCAGAAGGCCCTGGAACTCAAGTCCGATTACACAGAGGCCCGGTACAACCTTGGCATCGCCCGATCCCAGCGGGAAGCACTCTTGACGACACTTGCCCAACAGCGCATCGCTCCGCTCACTCCCAAACGACGTCACGCTGCTGAACGACATCGCCTGGACGTTGGCGACCAACCCGAACGCCTCAATCCGCAACGGTACGGAGGCCGTCGAGCTGGCCCAGCGGGCGGTGCAACTTTCCGAGGGGCGAGAACCGGCCATCCTTGGCACCTTGGCCGCCGCCTACGCCGAAACGGGCCGCTTTGCCGAGGCCGTGCAAACCGCCCGCAAGGCGATAGAACTGGCGACCGAACAAAAGAAACAGACTTTGGCAGAATCGGTGAAGGCCAAGATCGCGCTGTACGAGTCGGGAACCCCCTTTCGCGAAAACCGGCAACCCACCGTTCCCGGTCCAACCCGGCCCGCGGGGGCGAGCCAATTGCGGCCGTGAGGGAAATCGGCAATCTTGTTCATCGTGAAAAACACTCGGCGATGAAGTCTAGGAACATCGCTCCAGGCCAACCATGCCGCAAGCCGCTTCTCCAGATACCCGCCCTCTCCGATCCGCTCCGCCGCGGTCGCCGTCCGGCGTGCCGGCTGCCGACGCGGTTGAGCCCTGGGCCGCAAAGGACTGGTACTTCGCGGCCGCATTGCTGGTCGCGATCCTTGTAGCGTATCATCCGGCCTGGCACGGCGGGCTTCTTTGGGACGACGAAGCGCCACATCACCCGGCCCGAACTGCGATCCTGGCATGGCCTGTACCGCATCTGGTTCGAGGTGGGGGCGACGCTCCAGTATTATCCCGTTCTGCACAGCGCGTTTTGGATCGAGCATCGGTTGTGGGGCGATTCCACCCTCGCCTACCACATGATGAATCTGCTGCTGCACGCCGCGGTTGCCCTGCTGGCGGCGTTGATCCTGCGGCGGCTAAAAGTCCCCGGCGCCTATCTGGCGGCGGCGATCTTCGCATTGCACCCGATCAACGTCGAGTCGGCGGCCTGGATCAGCGAGCAGAAAAACACGCTTTCCGGCGCGTTCTATCTGGGCGCCATGCTGGCTATTCTGCGCTTCGACGAAACGCGGAAGCTGGCCTGGTACGCGGGCTCCTTGGCGTTATTCCTGTTGGCCGTGCTCACCAAGACGGTAACCGCCACGCTGCCCGGGGCGCTGCTGGTGATATTGTGGTGGCAGCGCGGGCGGCTGGAGTGGAAAAGGGACGTGGTGCCGCTGGTGCCGTGGTTCGTGCTGGGGGCCGGCGGAGGTCTGATCACCGCCTGGTGGGAACTGCAAATCAACGCCTGTGTCGGGCCCGACTTCGCCTTCACGCCAATCGAGCGCTGCCTGATCGCCGGCCGGACGGTATGGTTCCTGTTGGGAAAGTTGTTCTGGCCGAGCGAACTGGCCTTTAGCTATCCGCGCTGGCAGATCGACGCCGGCATTGGGTGGCAATATGTCTTTCCGCTGGGGGCGGCCGCGTTGTTGGTCGTCCTGTGGGCGATGCGGCGCTTTGCGCGGCGCCGCTGGCCGCCTTGCTGTTCTTCGGGGGCACGCTCTTCCCGATGCTGGGCTTTTTCAACTTGTACACGTTCCGCTATTCATTCGTCGCGAATCATTACCAGTATTTGGCCGGCTTGGGGATCATCGCGCTGGTGGCGGCGGGGGCGGCCTTGTTGTTGGATCGTTGGGGGCAATGGCGTCGGCCGGCCGGTTATGCGGCGAGTTTCGCGTTGTTGACCGTCTTGGCGGGCCTGACCTGGCAGCAGAGCAGGCACTACGTCGACGCCGAAACGCTTTATCGGGCCACCAGCGAAGAGAACCCCGATTGCTGGATGGCCCACATCTGGTTGGGCAACCTGGCAGCCCGCCGCGGGCAGATTGGCGAGGCGACTGCCCATTTCGAGGCGGCGCTTCAAGATCAAGCCCGACTGTGCGGGCGCCTACAACAACCTCGGGCTGCTGCTGGCCAACGCCGGTCAAATCAATGAGGCCATCGTGCAATACGGAAAGGCGTTGGAGATCCAGCCCAACTTCGTCGACGCCCACGTCAACCTCGCCGCCATCCTGGTCAGTCGAGGGCAGCTCGACGACGGCATCGCTCATTACCAGAAGGCGTTGGAAATCCAACCCCGCAACGCGACGGCGCAGCAATCTTGCTGCGGCCCAGCGGGCCCGGATGAAGCTCGACCAAGACGGCTCTTCCCATCGCGATCGGCAGCAACCTTCCGCCCCGGCCCTCGACCGCCCGTGACAAGGCAGTACGCCGCCGGCGCCGGTGGATTCCAGCCCGCCTTACGGCGCCTCGTGAGCGGTTGCCATTTCCGCCTGCGGCTTGAGCAAGCTGGGAACTTTTCCCGCACCTTCTTCACCTTGGGCAGCGCCACCGCGCGAACGTACGGGTTCTGCAAATTGCAGGCCACGAAGTCCTGATGATGGGCTTCGGCCGGATAGAATCCCTTGAGCGGCTCGATCGTCGTGACGATCGGCTTCTTGAACACGCGAGAGGCTTTCAAGTCGGCGAGGAACGCCTCGGCAACGGCCTTCTGCTCGTCGTCGGCATAGAAGATCGCCGAGCGATATTGGGTGCCGGCGTCGTTTCCTTGGCGGTTGAGGTCGTCGGGATCGTGCGTGGCAAAGTGGACTTTCAGCAATTGCTCGAGCGATACTTTCCGCGGATCGTAGACGATCTTGACCGACTCGGCATGGCCGGTGGTTCCGGTCGACACGGTTTCATAGTTGGCCGTCTTGGCGCTGCCGCCGGCATAGCCGCTGGTGACGTCCAAGACGCCGTTGAGTTGTCGGAACACGGCCTCGACACACCAGAAGCATCCGCCGGCGAAAACCACTTCGGCACGCTCGGTGCGGCGAGTCAGCTGTCGGCCGCGTCCGCGCCTTTCCTCCGACGTCGCCGGCACTTTTTCGCCAAGGTCCTTCAGTTGGTCGTTGGCCACGAAGCGAAGGGCTTCCGAGTTGAGGCAATAGCGCAAGCCGGTCGGGCGCGGGCCGTCTTTGAACACGTGGCCCAGATGCGCGTCGCAACGGCGGCAGAGAATTTCGGTCCGCACCATGCCGTGACTGCGATCCGACAGTTCGCGGATGTTCTCCGCCGCGATCGGCCGGAAGAAACTGGGCCAGCCCGTGCCCGACTCGAATTTGGTCGACGATTGAAACAGCGGCAGGCCGCAGCAAACGCAGGCGTACACGCCCTCAACCTTGTTGTTCAACAGGCCGCCGCAAAACGCGGCTTCCGTGCCCTTGCCGCGGGTGATTTTGTATTGGTCGGGCGTGAGCAGCTTCCGCCACTCGGCGTCGGTGTGGACCACCTTCGGCTCCTCCACCGGGCCGCTGAGCTGGCCGTCGAGACCGATAACGCGAACACGAACCTTAGACATGGCAGTTTTCCCCGTGGTTTTCGACTTTGTGGCGCCGGCACGTCGGCCGGCGGCATCGGACACGATTCGGTATCCACAGCCGGCAATCGCCAACAACGACGATAAGAAGACGATCCGCAAGTGAGTGGGCATGTAGACTTCCTTCTCCATCAATGAGCATTTCGAACATCGAGGACAACTCGCTACCCGGAAGGAATCTTAGTCGCCTGCGCATCCCTTGACAAGCCACGGCAGCCATCGCCGCCGCCTATCTACGGCTATTTTCGCGATGCGCTCCCGCTTCTGCGAGCCTGGACAATCGTGTTACAATGGCGTCGCGGGGCTCGATTCCCGGCGGTGGACTCTCGGGGGAGAATCGTCGCATGCCATCGCGTCCGAAAGTGCTGATGACGACCGCCTGCCGCGCCGGTCCGCTCTACGACTACTTCGGCTCGAACATCCGGCATACGCCGTTGCGCCTGTCCGGCGTCCGGCCCATTTCCCTGGGGCTTCGCTTCATCAAGCAGAACGTTCCCGGCGTCGAAATCCTCGAAATGCCCACCGCCGAGCAATACCGCCGCGCGTTGCGGCGCGGCTGGGATATCGTCGGCATCTCGTTCTACCTTGACGAGACGCCTCGCGCCATGGAGATGGCCGAGTCGGCTCGTGCGGCGGGCGTCGCCCAGGTGTGGGGCGGCAACTACGGCGTCTTGACCCCCGAGGCGCGGCCGGCTTCGACCGTGTCTTTCTCGGCTACGCGGAAAACGAAGTGGCCGAGGCGCTGGGAGGCCGCGTGGAAACGCTGGTCCATCCGCCGCTGCTGATGCCCTTCGGCATGCCGTTCCTCACGATCGTGCGTTACGGTCTCTTGTTCACCACGCGGGGATGCAGCTTCGGCTGCACGTTCTGCCAGACGCCCGCCTTCGCGCCGAAGCCCACGCCGATTCCGCTGCAGAGCATCGAGCGCGGTGCTGAAGCATTACGCCCGTCACGGCGTGGTCGATCTCATTATTCCCGACGAGAACTTCGGCGTCGTTCCCCGGCAGGCCGAGGCGGTCACGGCCCTGCTGGAAAAATACGGCATGCTGTGGATCGCCATGACCCGGGCCGATTTCCTCGTCCGGCATTTCGACCAGTGGAGAAGCCGCGGCCTCGCCGGCGTGATGATCGGCATCGAAAGCCTCGATCAGCATGACCTCAACGGGCTTCAAAAGCGAAGCTCGACGGAGAAACTCTACGAGGCCGTCGAGTTGTGCCGCAAACACGGCATCGTCATGGTCGGCTTCTACATGATCGGCCTGGAAACCGACACCGAAGAATCGATCCGCGCCAACATCGGGCGACTGCGCACCATGGGTTTCGATATGGTGCAGATGTGCATCCTGACGCCGCTGCCGCAAACGCCTCTCTGGCGGCGGATCGGGGAGCGTTACGGCATCGACACCGGCGATTACAGCCGGTTCGACGGCAAGCATCTCGTGTGGAATCACCCCACGCTGAGCAAGCCGCAGCTGGAAGGGCTCCTGCGGTGGTCGTTCCGGGAGCTGTACCCGCCCGCGAATTTCGCCCGCTCGCTGTCGAAGCATGCCCGAGGGCACGCCCGGCGGATCGGCCGCTGGCAGGCAATTCCCTACCTCATCGGCAACACGCTGCGATTGAACCTGCAACCGTTCCGCCAACTGCCACTGCTGGCCGACGGGCATGAGGCGGCCGCTTCCGCCGACGCGCAACACCGCGCGCCTTGCAGACCGCCGACCGACCTGCGAGAATAACGTGGAGCATCCACGCACAGGGAACGGTTCCATGTCTGGACAATGGGCGCGATCGTCAACGACCCTGGTTGTGTGGCTCGCCATGGCGCTGGCCGGTCCGGCTTTCGCCGACGAACAAACCCAGCCCGAGTCGAAACGTCCGCTGGCGCAACTTGTCGCCGACCAGGGCATACGCGAGATCGTCTTTGCCTTGCGGCAACCGGGCAAAGACCCGCACTGGTACGCCAACTTCAGCTACTATGCCGACGACGAGCACCGCCTGACCTACGGCAACGGCGGCAAACTCTGCCGGATGAACCTGGCCACCGGCGCCGTCACCGCCATCCTGGCAGACAAGCAAGGCGCGGTCCGCGATCCGGCCGTCCACTATGATGCTCAAAGGATTCTCTTTTCCTATCGCCGCGGCGGCAGCCCTTACTATCATCTCTACGAAATCGATCCCGATGGCGGAACTCCGCGGCAGTTGACCGACGGCCCTTACGACGACATCGAGCCCTGCTACATGCCGGACGGAACGATCATTTTCATCTCCAGCCGTTGCAACCGCTGGGTGAATTGCTGGCTGACGAAAGTGGCCACCATGCACCGCTGCGACGGCGACGGCGGCAACATCCGCGCCATCTCCGCCAACATCGAGCAGGACAACACGCCCTGGCCGCTGCCCGACGGACGCGTGCTCTATCTCCGCTGGGAATACGTCGATCGCTCGCAGGTCGACTATCACCATCTCTGGACGGCCAATCCGGACGGCACCGCCGAGATGGTGTATTTCGGCAACCTGCATCCCGGCACGGTGATGATCGATGCCAAGCCGATCCCGAACACGCAACAAGATCGTGGCGATTTTCTCGCCCGGTCACGGCCAGCGCGAGCACGACGGCGTGATCAATGTGGTCGATGCCGCGCAAGGGCCCGGACGAGCAGGGCTTCGCCCGGCCCATCGGCCGCGAGGCCGACTACGCGTGATCCGTGGGCGTTTTCCGAAGACCTCTTCATGGCCGCGCACCGCAAGCAAATCGTGCTGGTGGACGGCAAGGGCCGGGCCGAGACGATCTATCGCGTGACTCCGGAAGAGGAGGCGGCCGGGCTGGAGTGTCACGAGCCCCGCCCGCTGATGCCGCGCCCCGCGAGCCGGTGATTCCCGATCGCAGCGATCGGCAGCTGGAGACGGGCCGACTCGTGCTGATGGACGTTTACAAGGGCCGCAACATGGACGGGCGTGAAGCCGGGCGAAATCAAGAAGCTGCTGGTCCTCGAAACGCTGCCCAAGCCGATCAACTACACCGGCGGCATGGACCCCCTGACCTACGGCGGCTCGTTCACGCTGGAGCGCGTGATGGGCACGGTCCCGGTCGAGCCGGACGGCTCGGCCTAGATCGAGCTGCCCGCCCTGCGGCCAGTGTTCTTCGTCGCGCTGGACGAGAACGACATGGCCGTCAAGCGCATGCAGAGTTTTACGACGGTCCAGCCGGGCGAAGCTGAGCGGCTGCATCGGCTGCCACGAGCGGCGAACGGAGACCATTTTGCCGCATGGCAATGCCGCGGCCCTTTCGCGCAAGCCCAGCCGCATCGAGCCGATCGCCGATTGCCCCGACGTGTTCGACTTTCCCCGCGACGTGCAGCCGATCCTCGACCGGCTGTGCGTCGATTGCCACGGCTATCAGAAGACGGCCCGCGGCGGGCCTTTCGCGGGAAAGGTGATCCTGACCGGCGACCATGGCCCGATGTTTTCCCACGCCTATTTCACGATGACCGTCCGCCGGCTGTTCTCCGACAACCGCAACCAGGCCAAGAGCAACTACCCGCCGCGGATGCTCGGCTCGTCGGCCAGCCGCATCCTCAAGATGCTCGACGGCTCGCATTACGGCGTGCAGGCCGACCCGCACGAGCGGAAGATGCTGCGGCTTTGGATTGAAGTGGGAGCGCCGTATCCGGGCACGTATGCCGCCTTGGGCTGCGGCTCGATCGGCGATTACCTCGAAAACAACCAGGTCCATGCCGATCGCGGACTGGCCGACCACCCGCGCCGGCGCCAAGGTGATCGCCGCCCGCTGCGCCTCCTGCCACCAGGGCGGCAAATCGCTGCCGCGGTCGCTCTCCGATGAAAAAGACGTCTCGTTCTGGCGGTTCGACCTGAACGATCCGCGGTTGCGCATGAGCCGCCACATCGTGTTCAATCTGACGCGGCCCGAAAAATCGCTGCTGCTGTCTGGCCCCGCTGTCCGAATCGGCGGGCGGGTTCGGCCTCTGCCGCGACCAGCACGGTCGGGCGGCGGCCGTCTTCGCCGACGCCGGCGACCCCGATTACCAGAACCCTGTTGGCGATGATCGCGGCCGGCCAGTGATTGGCTGGACATCCGTGAAGCGTTTCGACATGCCCGGCTTCCGTCCTTGCGCGCCGTATCTGCGCGAGATGAAATACTACGGCATCGTGCCGATCAATCACCAGAACGATGATCCGGCCGATCCCTACCAATTAGATCGCCGCTATTGGGAGTCGCTCTGGTATCGGGCGCCGCTGCCGTCCCCCTTCGGACCGACGAGGAGAACATCGGCGACCTCGTCGGGATCGATGACGCCGCGGAAGACGGCGCCGTAATGTCGTGAAAAGCAACAGGAAAGCCGGCCCATGTTGAGGCACACCATCAGCCACGTCGCCTGGGGACTGGCAGCGCTGCTGACCGTTCCGGCCGCGGAAGCCGCCGGCTATCTGGGGCCGGTGGCGGTGGTCGCCTCGAAGGACGGCCATCGCCTGTTCGTGGCCGATGCCGACGCCCGGCAGGTCGCCGTCGTCGACGCCGATGCCGGCAAAGTCTTGCCGTCGATTCCGATGCCGAGCGCGCCGAGCGGCTTGGCGCTGAGCCCCGACGGCGCGACGCTTTATGTCACCTGCGCGGCGCCCGAGAGCACGCTCTGCGTGGTCGAAGCCGAATCGGGCCGCCTGGTCGGTTCGATGCCTCTGGGCCATACGGCGATCGGCCCGGCCGTTACGCCCGACGGCGCGCGGCTGTGGGTCTGCAACCGTTTCAACAACGACGTGGCGGTGATCGACCTGGCGGAACGTCGGCAGATCGCGCGGGTGCCCGTTTGCCGCGAGCCGATTGCCGCTGCGGTCACTCCCGACGGCAAATCGGTCTATGTGGCCAACCATCTTCCGGCCGATCGGTCCGACCTGCCCGACGTGGCTGCAACGGTCACGGTGATCGACGCCGAAAGCCGCCGAACGACGGCCATCCGGCTTCCCAACGGCAGCAGAGCGTGCGCGGGCTATGCGTCTCGCCCGACGGGAAGTATGTGCTATGTCGTCCACATTTTGTCTCGCTACCAGTTGCCCGCCACGCAGCCGGATCGCGGTTGGATGAACACCAATGCGATGAGCGTCATCGATGCGGCGCCAGCGGAAACTCATCGGCACGGTGCTGCTGGACGACGTGGATCGGGGCGCGGCCAATCCCTGGGGCGTGGCCACGACCGACGACGGCAAGACGATCCTGGTAAGCCACGCCGGCACGCACGAACTCAGCGTGATCGACGCCCGGGCGTTGTCGCAAAAGTGGCTCTCGCGCCGCGGCGACCTCGGCGGCGGCCGCCGACGTGCCCAACGACCTGCAGCTTCCTTGTCGGCCTGCGGCAGCGGATCCAGCTCGAAGGCAACGGTCCCCGCGGTTTGGCCGCGATCGGCTCGAAAGTCTATGTGGCCGAGTATTTCAGCGACACGCTCGGCGTGGTCGACCTGGCATCGCAGGCGCTCGCAGCGCGTCGGCCAGATCGCCCTGGGGCCCGCAGCCGCAACTGACCTCCCGAGCGTCGCGGCGAAATCCTCTTTCACGACGCCCAGATCGGCTTCCAACACTGGCAGAGCTGTGCCAGTTGCCATCCCGACGCCCGCGCCGACGGCCTGAACTGGGACCTCACGAATGACGGGCTGGGGAATCCGAAGAACACCCGCAGCATGTTGCTGGTGTACCAAGGCGGGCCGGCCATGTCGCTGGGCGTGCGAGCGTCGGCCGAAGCGGCGGTTCGCGCCGGCTTTTTGCACAGTCTCTTCGCCGCTGCGACCCGAGGAGGACGCCGCGGCCGTCGACGCCTACTTGAAATCGCTTCAGCCGGTGCCAAGTCCGCACCTGGCGGCAGGGGGCCTCAGTCCGGCTGCCGAACGCGGCAAGAGACTCTTCTTCGCCCCCAAGGTGGGCTGCGCGACTTGTCATCCACCGCCCGTCTATTGCGACAAGAAATTGCACGACGTGGGAAGCCGGACCAGGTGCGATGGTCCCAACGACAAATTCACTACGCCGCGCCTCGTCGAAGTCTGGCGGACCGCTCCCTACATGCACGACGGCCAGTACCTGACGATCAAGGACTTGTTGGTCAAGGGGAAACACGGTTTCCATCGGGACGAGGCCGATGGGCTCTCGGCCGACGAAATTGACGACCTCGTCGAATTCGTGCTCTCGCTTTAACCCGCCGGCTAGTCGCCGATGGCGACCAGCGGCACCTCCCGCGTATCGATCCACAACGGCACCCACTCGCGGCCGTTGTAGTGGCAGGCAATCGCAAACGGCGGCATGACCCGGGCAATCGTCACCTTCAGGTATTTTGGTCTGCCCGGGGGCGCGGATGCGTCCTGCGAGGCCATCGTATATCGCACCGGCGTCAGCCACTTCTCCGCGTGACGGTCAAGCGTTTGCATCCATTGCCGCGCCGGCGATCCGTTCTTCATCAACGCTCTGCTGCCAACAGTCAACGTTTCGGAAGCTCTGTGTCTCATGGGTACACCTTGCCTTTGCGTATCTGCTGCCTGTGGGGGTAAATTGCCAGCCGCAGGCATGGGTTTCCGCCGGCAAATCGCAATGAAAGTATGGGAATACCGGCGGCCGGCAAACTGGGAGAGCAATCGACGTACCAAAACCGTGCGTTTTGGAAAATGGCTGTGATCGCCCGCAAAAAACGGCGTTTTCTGATATCTTCAATCCGCATCGGCACCGGCCGTTCCAACGCTCTTATGCGCCGCCGCTGTAGCAAAACGCTGCACGCGGTCGCTGCTGCGGTCCAACTGCGTTTTCGGGGCGTGTTGCTGTGGTAGAATGAACCGCTGGCACTGCCCGACAAAGGCGTTCACGGGGACTGTCCCGATTTTCGCCGCGAAAATGGGACTGTCCCCTTCGGCCCGAGTGCCAAGGAGGCAACCATGCCGACAGATCGAGAGGGTCGAGGTTGGTTGCGAGTTGCCAATGGCGGCTTGCTCGGCGGTATGCTTTTGGCCTTCGCGGCAAACGCCGCCGACATGCCGCCGCAGGAGGCGCTCATCCAATCGCAAATCGAGACCGGCGAGTTCGCGCCGGCCCTGGATGCTGCTCGGCACGCCGGCAGAATCGAGCAGCGCGACGCTTGGCTGGCCCAGATCGCCGTGGGACAAGCCCAGGCGGGCATCTTCGACGGCTCCTTGTCCACCGCCGGCGAAATCTCGGACGATCGCGATCGGGCGAAAGTCCTCGCGCACCTGACGGCCGAACCGGTGGGAGGACGCGGCGGAGGCACCAATGCCGACTTCGATTCGCTGATCGATCTGATCAAGACCACCGTCAAGCCCACCAGTTGGGATGACACCGGAGGGACGGGCACGATTTCGTCATTTCCCACGGGCGTTGCGGTCGATCCTCAGGGCGTTTTGCGGCCGCTGTTGAAGGAAGAAAGCGGCCGATCGCTGGCCGCCTTGCAAGCGGAAAGCCGCGTCAAGGGCGCTGGGACGACGCCCGCCGCAACTCGCCGTTGCGCAAAATTTCGCTGCCGCGACTGGAAAAACAGGTGCAATTGTGCCTGGCCGCGGGCCGTCCGCTCCCGGAATCAATGCAAGTTTTGGCCGGCTTGCAGCGCATCCGCTATGTATTCGTTTATCCCGAGTCGGGCGACGTCGTTTTGGCTGGCCCGGCCGGCAACTGGAAAACCGGCCAGGAAGATCTCCTGGTCAGCGCCGACTCTGGGCGGTCGGTGGTGCGGCTGGACGATCTGGTCGTGATCTTCCGTTGCATGATGCGATCCGCCGATGCCAAGTTCGGCTGCCTCATCGTTCCCCGGCCGGAATCGCTGGCGCGGGTTCAGGAGTTCCTCAACGAATCGGCGAAGCGGCCGGTTCCCGCCGATCTGCGGAGGCTGTGGCTCGAACGATTGCGGTCGCGGCTGGGCCAACAAGACATCGAGGTTTACGGCCTCGACCCTCGCACGCGCGCCGCCCGCGTGATGGTCGAAGCCGACTATCGCATGAAGCTGGTGGGCATGGGCTTGGAACCAGGCGTTCCCGGCGTGGTCAGCTACTTGGATTCGGTCAAGATTCCGCCGGGCGCCGCCCCGCCGCCGATGGGCGTGCTGCGCTGGTGGTTTGAACTCGACTACGACGCCATCGTGGCCGCCCGAGATCGCTCGGCGTTTGCCATCCAAGGTCAAGGCGTGAAGGTGCTCAGCGAAAACGAGCATCTCAGCGCCAAAGGCGAGCAGATTCATACGGGCGAGTCGGACGAATTGAACCGGCAGTTCGCCCGCCGCTTCACCGAGCACTTTGAAGCCCTCTCGGACAAGTATCCGATCTACGGGGAGCTGCGGAATTTGTTCGACTTGGCGTTGGTCGCGTCGCTCGTGCGTCAGGAGAATTTGGCCGCGAGGGTTGGCTGGCACATGGTCTGCTTCCTGAGCCCGGACGGGTATCCGGTTGCGCTGGGCCCGGCCCCGAAAACGGTGGAGACGGTGGCCAACTGCCGCGTGATCAACGGGGTGCACATTGTGGCCGGCGTGAGCGGCGGCGTCAAGGCCGAGCCGGCGGCGCTCACGGTCCCTTCGGCCATGACCACCCGGGACGGCGGCACTTTGAGCTGGGATCGCGACCTCGCCGAGCCCCAACCGAAATCCGGCGACATCTGGTGGTGGGATTAGGGGCGGATCGCAGTGAGACGGCTCCGGCTCCAAACCGTGGCATGCCTTTGGCTCGCTTCGATTGTATGCGCAGGCGATCGAGCGATTGCCGCCGACCAGTCCCCTCCGCCGCCCGCATTGGCGAAGACGGAGGTTGTGGCTACTGTCGGCAGCGAGCCGATTTGTGCCGGCGAACTGGACCGCTGGATGCGCACCGCCGTTCGCGGCCGCAAAGTCGGGCCGGAGAGCATGGCGTGGATTCAGGCGCAGACGCTCGAGGAGATCGTCGATCGTCGCCTGGCGCTGGCCTACGGGCGGCGGCACCGGTATCGCGCCGTCGGCTGAAGAAGTGGATCGCGAGGCGGCCCGGTTGAAAGCGAGCCTGGCCTCGCGACCGCTGGACGATGACGCCGAATTGCGGCGGCGCGCCGTCTGGAATCTCGTTTGGGACAAGCTCCTTGGCCCGAGGTTGCCGATCAACGCGTCGAGGCCTATTTTCAGGCCCATCGCCGGGAGTTCGACGGCAGCCAGCTTTCGGTGAGCCATATCCTCCTGCGGCCCAGGGCGGGCGATGGCCCGGCGGCCTTGGACGAATTGCTCAAGCAAGCGGCGGCGATCCGCCGGGAGATTGTCGCCGGCGAGATTTCCTTTGCCGAGGCGGCAGGCAAGTACTCCGCCGGTCCCAGCGCCAAGCGCGGCGGCCAACTCGGCTACATCCCGCGGCATGGCGTGATGGACGAAGCCTTTTCGCACGCCGCCTTCGCGTTGGAGCCGGGGCAAGTCAGCGAGCCGGTGCGAACGCCCTTCGGCGTCAACCTGATTCGCTGCGACGAAATCAAGCCCGGCGGCAAGAAGGCGGCGGATGCTCGCCCGGAGATCGAAGACGCCCTGGCCGGCGAGCTTCTCGAAAAGCTGGCCCGGCTGGAACGTGTTTACACGCCCGTAAAATATACCGGCAAGACGCCCTATTTCCGGCCCGGCACGCGCGATCTGGTGAAGTAGCAGCCGCATGCCGCAGGGCTGCCGGCACGCAAATGATTGACAACAGCGCGCGGTTGAGACAATGGCTCGCTGTGGAATGAACGCGTTTCGTTTCGTATGCAATCGCCGGCGGCGATGACATTTCCGGTGCGGCGTCGGAGGATCTTCCATGTCCGCCACCCGTTGCTCTGTGAGCCGGCGCGATTTTCTGAAGACGGCCGCGATCGGCGGGCTGGGCGCCGCCGGGCGCTGCGATGGCCCTTGCCGGCGGCGGCAGCCGAACCGGCAGCGGCCAAAACGCCAAGCCGCGTCGCCTTGACCGCCGGCAAGGACCACGCCGGCAACGTCTTTCAGGCGATCAAACCGTTCGCCGAAGAGGTCGCCCGCGCGATGGGCGACCGCCGCGTGGTGATCAAGCCCAACAACGTGGCCATCGACAACCAGCTTGCCGCCACGCATGCCGACTGCCTCGAAGGCATTTTGGAGTTCTTGCAATCGATCGGCAAGACGGGCCAGGCGGTGATTGCCGAGTCGCCCGCTCAGGCTTCGGCCATGGAAACCTTCGAGTGCTACGGCTACCCCCGATTGGCGAAAAAATACGGCGTGAAAATGCTCGATCTCGACCAGCAGCCGTGCGACGTGGTGCACGTGTTCGACGAAACGGATTTTCGTCCGCACCCGGTCAAAATGTCGCGGTTGCTGCTGGAACGCGGCAATAGCTACGTGATTTCAGCCGCCGTGATGAAAACCCACGAGCTCGTGGTGAGCACATTGTCGCTGAAGAACATCATCATCGGCGCCCCGATCAAGGACGAGAGCTGGGAGAGCGAGAAGCGGACTGTCCACGGCGGCGGCGTCCGCGCGATCAACTACAACCTGTTCGCGCTCTCCGAGCGGCTGCATCCGCACCTTGCGGTCATCGACGGCTACGAGGGCATGGAGGGCGACGGCCCCACCAACGGCACGGCCGTCGAGCATCGCGTCTGCGTGGCGGGCACCGACTGGCTGGCCGCCGACCGCGTGGCCGTCGAGCTGATGGGCCTCGACTTCGCCAAGATCGGCTACCTGAGCTACTGCGCCGAGGCCGGGCGGGGCGAAGCCAACCTCAAGAAAATCGAAATCCTCGGCCCGCGGATCAAAGAACACGTCAAGACCTATCGGCTGCCGTGGAATATCGACGAGCAATTGATCTGGCGGAAACCCGTGTGACGGCGTGACGCTTGACTCGTCGTGTGCGCGCGACGGCTCGCCCGGCCAAGAACGGCAAGGCTCACCTTCCTTCAGTATGAATCAGTTCTAATCCTGACCAAACTGTCGTGAGTGAGCCTCGTCGGATTGCATTATTACGACGGCGCTCCGGAAGTCAAGCAAGAGTGGCCCACAAAAGCGAATTGCGCTGCAAGGTTTTTCCCGAGCCACCTTGAGGGGTGTTGCTAAAATAAGGAAGACGACGGGCTCAGGACCGCACTCCCAGGTTCACCTGCGTCCGACAGGGTTCGCGCCGGCACTATTGTGGAGCCGCTTGCCCTCGGTCTACAATATTCGCAGTAGAAACTGCCCGGAGAAAAATGATGATGACCCACCAACAGGCACTATCCCAATTGCACGCCTGGACCAAGACCGAATCGCTGCTGAAGCATGCCCGGGCCGTGGAAATCGTAATGCGGGCGGCGGCTGCCAAGTATGGCGGCGGCGACGCCGACGCCGAGACCTGGGCCATCACCGGACTACTGCACGACGCCGATTATGAACAGTGGCCCGACGACCATCCGAAGCAAACCGTCGATTGGTTGCGGGAGCAGGGTGAAGAGGAGATCGCCTACGCCGTGGCATTCCATCAGGTCGCGTGGGGACTGCCGCCCAAGACGGCCATGGACAAGTGCCTCTTCGCGTGCGATGAGTTGGCCGGTTTCGTGATTGCCTGCTGTCTCGTTCGGCCCGAGGGCATCGCCACGTTGGAACCGAAGAGCGTCAAAAAGAAATTAAAAGACAAGGCCTTTGCCGCGAAGGTCGATCGGCAGATCATCCAACAAGGAGTCGAACTGCTGGGGGTCGATCTGGCCGAGCACGTCCAGTTTGTGATCGACGCCCTGAAACCGCATGCCGACGAGTTGGGGATCGCTGGTTCGAGCAAGTAGACGCGGCATCCGACCGCGTCATTCCTTACCGACCAATATTCTCGGAACAAGCATGAAGCGGCAAGATGCCGCTTCGACAATGGCGACCATGCCCAAGATCAGTGCCGGCCTGCTGATGTATCGGATCAAGGCGGACGCCGTGGAAGTTCTGCTGGCGCATCCGGGGGGACCGTTTTTCCAAAACAAAGACGATGGCGCGTGGTCGATTCCCAAGGGCGAGCCGGAACCGGGCGAAGAACTACTGTCGGCGGCCCAACGCGAGTTCGAGGAAGAAACGGGACTGAAGCCCGCCGGGCCTTTTCTTCCGCTCGCGCCTGTGCAGCAGAAAGGCGGCAAGATCGTCCACGGCTGGGCGTTCGCCGGCGATTGCGATCCGGGCGCGCTTCGCAGCAACGCCTTCACGATGGAATGGCCGCCGCGCTCGGGCCGGCAGATGGAAGTTTCCCGAGATCGATCGGGCCGCCTTCTTCGGTCTGGCCGAAGCCCGAAAGAAGATCAAGTCGGGCCAGGTCGGATTCATCGACGAGTTGGAAGGGCTGCTCAAGGGCGGACAATAGGTCCCGCCGGCAGGCCTTGCCGCATACGTCCCCCGCAGGCCTCTGGCTATCGCCGCCGCCAGGGCGTAGAATAGATGCTGGCCGGTTCGATGTTCGACCGAAACGTAGAGTAGGGGGGCGAACTGGATTCGACCGGGCAGTTCGAAGTGCAGGTGGCGTGTCGTGGTTGGTCAGCGGGCCACGTTAAAAGCCGACCAAAAAACTTAATTGCCGAGTCTAATCTCGCAATGGCCGCCTAGAGATAGGTTGCCCCGGCTGAGGACCTTCGCCGGAGAGGACCGACTGCCGGCCGCAATTCCGGATCGTCTCGGGTCAGCGTTGGGTACGCCCGGGATTAAAAACCGTTCCCAGCTAGCGGCTGCGGCGCCCCGTCGGTTGGGGGCCGCGGCGGCGAAGGCGTAAATCATCCGACTATGCACGTAGAGGCCTGCATGGAGATGTCGCGGGACGCGGGTTCGATCCCCGCCGCCTCCACCTGAAAAGGCCACTTGCGATTCGTCGTAAGTGGCCTTCTTTATTGGATTTGCGAAGACTGATGTGACGCCAAAACGCCCCCAAGACGGCGTCTGGAAGGCGAAAAATGTCTGTTTTCAGAGGGTCGAATGTCTGTTTTCATCCGGTTCCGGGGCTCAAGCGGCGTCGGTGCGGTGACGAAAATCGGTGAGAACCGGAAGCGAGAAGAGCCGTTGACCGACGCCCGCAAGATCTGGCCTACTTTCTCTGGACTTGCACGAAGGTTCCCAAGACACGGTTTTTCGAAGTATGGTCAGCCGCGGGGACGGGCTGTCCGCCGCTGTAAGGAGCGCTGTCGTAGACTATGAGAACCTTGCCGGGTTCCATCTCGACAAAATCAGCGTAGTTTGTCCTACCCTTCGGCTTGCCTTTCTCAAAGACCTCCTTACCCCCGAAGATTTCCGTGACGTGGGACCACTTCTCGCCATTGCCGTCCACGCTGAACGTGATAGACACGGGCGCAGGCCGACCGGTGGCAAGGGCTAGCACGCCATTGCTGAGCAGTCGGAGGCGGGGCGCCACTCCTTTTAGGCCTGTCGGTTCAGGCGGGCTCCAGGTCTTTCCGCCATCGGCGGAGCGCGTCTGGCCAAGATTTGCACCGCTGTTCCCCGTGCGGAAAACCGTGAGCAGACAATTGTCCTTCGTGCGAACGATCGCCGCTTCATTCGGCCCCTCGTCTCCCCACCAGGACGGCGGATTCTCGCCGGGCTCGATCGCCGCAACCGTCGAGTACTGAGTCCACGTTCGTCCCATATCCGTAGACCGCAGGAGAACAAGGCGTCGGTATTTCGAGTCTCTCTCGGCCATAAAGTATGCTGTGGCCAAGAGGTCGTTCGCATTCCCCTCGACGATTGCGCCCAGGGAACGACTTCAAACGTACGATCTCTCTTCATCTCACCAGGGCGCTTTACGGGCGTCCCCTTCGCCGGATCGGACAGCCGCAGCACGGCGTCCCGCATCACGGTAACATCTCTGCCGCCTCGGCTGTACTTCGTGATGGCGATGTGGAACTGCGACGCCTGACCGGCCGGATAGGGCTCGACCGTGCTGAAGCCCGTCCCAAGCACCATGATGCTGCCGTCGTTGAGAGGGTTATAGGAATAGGCGGCATCGACGGCGGCGCTTCCGCCGATTGTATACCGCGATCCCCACGTCTTGCCCCCATCCGTGGAGATTGAATACGCGGAGAACTCGCTTTCTGGTATGGTGTCATCTGCACTCATGCGGATCGTTGCAAAGATCTCGCCGTTCTGAAAACGGTGGACCGTGGGGAAATAGCAGTAGCCAGACGAAGAGGCAATCTCAATGGTTTCTCCCACGCTGACCTCAAGATCCTCGGACGCGTTCGTCTCAGAGGAGACTGAGCAAGCCACCAGCAAGCCGGCCGCAAACGGGTACAGGATGGGGAAATGAGAAAGGTTCATTCGCACACCTCCTTCGTCGTTGGGAAGCATGTCTTTCGCAGCGCGGTGCATCCGTAGGGGACAAGGTCGATGGCTGTGACGGCTTTGGGTTCGGCGTCCGATTTCACAGGGATTCGGATCCGCACCGGGGGCGATTCCCAGACGAAGCCGGATGACTCGCTGGCAAGCACCTGAGCCGCTTCTTTTAGGGCGGCGTCGGAGCGTTCGATGCTATACCCCTTCACGCGGTCGGCCGCGTCTGCCTTAGCCGAGAGGGTGTAGCCGAAGTGCGCCTTGAGCGGATATTGCTTCCAAATGGTGGGCACCTCGCAAACAAAGACCAGCGGCCCCCGCTCGATCCAGAGCTGGTCTGGCAGTTGCGTGTGGCGTCTTACGGCGACGCGATCCATCGCGTCAAACGTGATCGTGATGGAATCGCCTGCTGCAAAGCCGCCCGCCTTCCGCACCAGGGCGAAGCCGGCGGCGCCAGGCTCGATCGGCTGCGGCGTGCCGTTGATTTGGACGGTCACTTCCCGCGGTTCGCACCACAGCGGAATCTTGACGCCGACCGCCTTGTCGAAGGGCTGGGCGAACCTGAGCGTGACGGTCTTGTCGAACGGATAACCCGTGCTCTCGGTGAGGAGGTGCGATCCGCCCGCGTGCAGGCAGCAGGGGCCGTAGGCCGTCAGGAAGACGTTGCCGTCGCGGTCGTGCATCATCATGTTCGAGACGAACAAGGGCAGCGAGATGACGGCGCTGTGCGTGCAGCAAGCAGTCCCGTGCCGCCACTTGTATTCCCGCTTCGGGTCCTTGGAATCATATTGATTCACGGCGATCATGTAGGCCGCGGCCGTCCAGTCCTTTCGCGTGGCGCCCTTGGCGGCGTTGTAGATCATCTTCTCGATGTCGTCGAACCACGTCGCCTGGCCCGTCAGTGCGCCGGCAACCAGAAGGTCCTCCTGGTAGCACTGGAAGTTGCAGTACTCCATGTCGCCGTCAGGGCTGTCGAAGCGGGTCAACTGCTCATCCTTGTCGTCGATGCCTCCGGCGGGCGTTGCGCAGGCGTCCAGGATTCGCCGCAGGCCGTTCAGCGTGGCTTCGCGATACGAGCCCAACGAGGCGTCATAAGAGGACAAGAGCCCGGGCACCTTCGCCGTCAAGCCGATAGCGCCGGCATGGATCTTCGGAAAATAGTTGGCCTCCCGCATCTTGTCGACCTTCGTGTGGTCAAAGTTCGAACTGGTGTTGGTCCAATCCTGGTAGTCCTTGGCCCAGTCGAGAAGCGTTTTCTCCTCGGGGCAGTATCTGAAGGCTTCGAGGACGGCGTCGACCACGCACAGCCCGACATAGCCGTGGCCCGGCCGGGCCAATTCATCGCGGTAGCCGTTGGCCTTGTCGGCGTAGACCTTCCGGTCCCAATTCCTGGCGAACCACAACGCGTAGTCGCGGGCGGCATCGCGAACGTCGTTGCGAGATGGATTGGCTTCATAGAAGAGCAGAAGCAGCGGATCTCTTGATTCGCCGGCCAGCCCATGTAGTCCTGGCTCCGAATGGCCGGCTTGGCAAACCCGATATAGCCGTCGGACTGTTTGAACGGCGGCGATACGATCTTCTCAATGTTCGACGCGGCCCGATTGCGAATGTCGGATTCTTCGGAGGTCCACCCAAGGAGCACTTGCCCCAACAGGGACTTGCAAATGAACTCGGACTGCCAATCGCTGGCGGTTTTGTCCCAGAACGGATCGATCTCGTCCTGGTTCCAGCCGCCCATCCCCGTGGCCAAGCGGTTCAAGTCTTCTTTGAGCCAGCCGTCGCCGGTGACGCTTCCCAGGGGGTAGCGGTACAGCGCGACATTCTGCACGTCTGACCCGGCGGCCAGATCGACCCAGGCCAATGCGGCCGCAAAGAGGATCAAAACCGCTGCTGCCGGCCGGTTACTGACTCCGATTGGACCGGTGGAGCGATCCGCCACGATGTCCGGTGAATCCGGCCTTCCGCTGGTCGGTCTCGTTCCAGTAGCCGCTTGAGACACAGCAGACATCGCGTGGTTCCTGCATGGGATCCGATTAGCCGACTCTCTCAGCCCGGAGTCGCTCCAGGCCGATTGGCGCGTCCATATCTACAACGATTTTCCCGGCTCAGTCTGTTGCTTTGTTTCGGTAGAGGAGGATGTCAAAGAAGCATAAGGTACCCGTGCCGGTTCTCCCTCGAAGTACGTTTGCACTGTTATCGGCAATATCGTACTGCGGCCAAAGATGTCTCGCAACACGGGTCCGAGGCTCTGAGTATCCACTCAGCAACGTCTCGGAACAGGGGTTCGATTCTACTCGCCTCGAACCCGTGTTCCGCTACACTCCACCGGGGGCAAAATGTCTGTTTTCAGAGGCCGAAATGTCTGTTTTGGCTCAAACCCCCTCTACTGAGAGACGGACGTTCTCTCCACAACGCCTTGTGGTATCACACTTTATGGAGGGCGTGGAATCGCGCCGCCCGCGCCCCGCCGCCTCCACACAAAGGCCACTTATGAAATCAATCGTAAGTGGCATTTCTGATTGGGGTTAGAATTTCTCACTTCTCGTCAAAAAAGCCCCAGATCGGCTCTTTGAGGCCGAAAAATGTCCACTTTCGGGGGTCGAGATGTCTACTTCCGCTCTTGCGCGATCCTCCGTTCACGCGAACCATCACGGCCTGCATGGCATCCAGCCCAGCTCACCGAGCCCGGCGACCTCGCTTCTGCGGCGGGCGGGACCGTCCCAGGGAACTGCAAGGTCCTGCGCATGTGCGAGGCCAGGGAGATCGAAATGGCACCGTTGTTGCGGCCTGGAAGGCGTAGCTGCGTCCCCACACTCCGGTGGGTTGTAACGGCGATGCTCTTCGGGGTTCTCCCGGCCAAGGCAAACGGTGTTTCCGTCCGGCCGACCAAGTCCGCTGGCCGTTGTTTGTGCTGCCCTACAACCTGGCCAATCTCCTGCGGCGGCCGGCCGTCCCAAGGGGCTGGCCAGAGGAGCAGCACGGACGAAGCGGAATCGGACGGATGGTTGCGTAGAAGCCACGCTCGGCAATCGCCGAGAACTGTGAGCCCCCCTCAGCAGAGGCATGACATATTGGTTTCGGGCGAAGAAAGACGGCAGCCAGACAAAGATATCACGCCCAGATGCTAGACATGGGAGCGATCACTATGGTAAGATAAGCAAATTAAATGGTTGAACGAGTCTGGATCGGTTCCAGGCTCACTGCAAATGAGACACCTCGGTTGAATGGTGAGTTTCGATGAGAAACTTGATTCCGCTTGCGGTGATTGTAACATTGGCTCTTGTTTTTTGTGGAGGAGAGGTTCGAGCGGACACTTCGTACGATGCTGTCGCTGACTTCTCGTTCCCCAACAATCCCAGCGGCGCGTGGAGTTACGGGGTGCTGAGCGCTATGACGGGGGGTACATTCGCTTTTGACGGTTCCGCGGGCGCTCAGAACGGTGGTGCAATTGAGGTATGGACCAGCGGTTCGTCAGAGATTATTTACAACGCTACCGGAAGCACGTATTCGTGGGGCCCGAACATATTGCCCGCAACCGAACTCGGTCTGGCGCCACATGGTTTGAGCTCGGATGTTCGCTGGGCCGCACCGCTTACGGGCACCTACGATGTCAGTGGTTTCTTCGATCGCATCGACACCACTAGCAGCCAGCCGGTGACGGTCGCGGTCGTGAAGAACGCGACTACCGTCCTGTTTCAGGCCGACAACTTCATTACATACGGCCAACAGAAGCCGTTCAGTTTTAGTCAGCTTTCGCTCGGGGCAGAAGACACTCTTGACTTTTACGCTATCAATACCGGTTCTCCGTCGAACATTGGGGTGGGACTGGCGGCGACAATAACGCCTGTCCCGGAGCCCTGCACTGCGACCCTTCTCGTCGGCGGTTTGCTTGCCTTGGTCGGCGCGGCGTGGAGAAGGAAGGGGGCGATGCTGGGCGGTCATCGCGGGAGCTGCTCTTACGCGCGGTGGCGCGTAGTCAGGCCCGTGGCGGTTCGAGGCACCGCAGTTCTTCCCGTAATTCATCCATTCTCACGAACTTCCGGTTCACCTTCAGCTTCAGGGCTCGGCAGCTTTGTCTCGTCCCTCTCCGTGAAGGTAAACGGCCTCTGGCCACTTGTTCAGCCTCGCTCCGATTCGCAGGGCAGTGTCATAGCGAGCCAGTTCACCAAACCGATAGAGCCCTTTGGTCAGATTCTCGATGCACGCCAGGATGTCGGCGAAGGACGAGCATCTCCCGATTTCGCCCGCGTGTTCCACCAGTGCATCGGCAGCTTGGCCGAGAATCGCTGCTGAGGATCAGCGTGCAGACATGATCTACCATGCGTTGAAGTTCCCGCATCTCTTCTTTGGGGTTGGGCATGGGGCGAGCGTCCAAGTGAATTGTTGGAGAGGAGGGGTAGGAAGGCAATCCTACCCATTCAACCGCCAGATGACATAGTTCAGCACGCTGGCGAAACTCACCCAAGCCAGATACGGTACGAGCAACCGTCCGGCCAACAGCGACCGTCGCCAGAATGCAATCGTTGTGGCCGCAATCGCCGCCCAGAGCAAAACGATGTCAATGAAGGCGGCACCCGGGCTATGAAACCTGAAGAACAGCCACGACCACGCTGCATTTAGAACCAACTGGATGCCGAACGAAATCATCGGCACTGCGGCATTACCCCGCCGCCAGACCAGCCAAGCGGAAACGGCCATGCTGAAGTAAAGTACCGACCACACCGGCCCGAACACCCAACTGGGCGGCGTCCATGATGGCTTGGTCAAGTTGGCGTACCAGTTGGGAATGTTGGGAGTGGTAGCCAATCCGCCCAGCCCCGCAACCGCGAAGCAGAGGATGAGGAGGACAACGAAGGCGAGCCAGTGGTGCTTGGTAGGCAGGTAACTCTCCATCGTAGTGCAGATCAATCGGCCGCTTCCGTATTTGCGGCATCGTCCTTTTTTAGGCACTCGGGGCAGTACCAGGGAGCAGGAGTTTTCACCGGTTTCGGGCTTCGCTTGCGGCACCTGGCACAGTGGAATCGCTTGCCTTTCACGGCAGTTTTGGGCCGTAACCTTTTTCCGCTCTTGGGAAAGTTTTTCGCCATCGGAACCTCGGTCAGTGCTCAGTCGAAAGACCCGTGCGGTGGCAAACTTCAATCGAGCAGGCCGATCCGTCTGAGGACTTCCTCGGCGTGCTGTGCTCGCTTTTCCAAGATTGCTTGTGTCGGGCTCTTCGGTGGATCGAAAGACTCGGCATTGTTGAGCCGCTCGAAGAACCGGTTCAAGGCTTCGACGCTGGTACAGTTGGTTCCGCCGAGCCGCATGATCTCCAAACGGACAATCTTCGATCCCCGCCGCCTCCACTGAGAAAGCCGCCGCAAGGCGGCTTTCTTAATTTGTGGGGTTCGGTGTAGTGATCGAGCGACGTGTCCGCGTTGGTGCCATGAACTCACTGGTCCACCGCTTGGGCAACCCGCAAGAACTAGCTGCGGCCCGCTTCAACTTTCTTTATCACTGACCTGTATATTGGAGGAGGAATGCCCATTGGATAGAGTTGCTCTCAATTTCACGCGGAATTCTTCCAAGGCTGTCCTGCAGCCGTTCTTCGGGAAATGAGCGCCGGTCGCCGAATCGCAGCGTAGCACCAGTCAGCTTTGCAAATCCCAACGAGAATTGCAGTTCGCATTCGATCGGCTCGGCCCACTGAGGACCGCCGACATTATCGCGGAATCCCCAGATCATACCTCCACTGATAAGGCACGAGCTTGGCGATCCGATCGCGACTTTAGTTCGACGCATGCCATCGAGCCAGCGGCCATCGGAATTCCACGATGGCTCCGCGGGCAGCAGTTCTTCGGCGAGCGACGTCACCTGGAGGCCGAGAAAATGGCGTTCTATCCAAATTGCTGGCCCGTCGTCAGCGTCTCTTGCCCGAAGGAGTTGCCGTACCGCGCATGCAATACTAACATCTCGTTCTGGCCGTGACGCAATTGATGTTTCGATGGGCTGCCACATATTCCGGGTAACTTGACTGGTCAACGGTGTTCTTGCGGCACCGAATCTCATCTATAGGGAAAGCGTCGGAAAGTTTCGGGCGAATCAGAGGTGGCCGCCAACTCGATTGCGAGCCATTTTATCGCTTGACGCGAAGCCTCACAACACACATGGTCACCTTTAGTCGCCTCCGACCTGCGTTCCGAGACATCGGTCTGATACGCCGGGGTGAGCGGTCTGACAATGACTAGCACGAACCCTATTCTCGCCAGGACGAAAGACGTAACCCATTACCCGCAGATACCTTCCGTCATGTGGCGTTAGATGGGTTCACCATCCCCGCCGGCTCCACACGAAGGCAACTTGTGAGCCATCGCAAGTTGCCCTTATAATTGCGCCCCATGATGACAAGATTGCGGGAAGAACTGCCGCCCGCCCCGGCGTCGCGAGGGAACGACTCCATCACAAGCAATAAGGATGCCCTGACCCATGTTTGACGCGTCTGCCGCCGCCGGCCCAAAAACCGTCCGCCACTACCACTACGGCTATATCTGGATGATTTCGCTGGTGGCTGCGCTCGGCGGGCTGCTGTTCGGTTACGACTGGGTCGTCATCGGCGGGGCCAAGCCGTTCTTTGAACGCTACTTCCATCTCGCCAGCGAGTTCGATAAGGGCTGGGCCAACAGTTGCGCCTGTTGGGCTGCCTGGCGGGGGCGATGCTCGCCGGCGCACTGAGCGACCGGTTCGGCCGCAAGCGATTGCTCGGCCTCTGTGCGGTGCTGTTCGCCGCGACCTCGCTGGGCAACGCCCTGTCGCCCAACTTCACCGTCTTCGTCGCCTGGCGATTGCTGGGCGGCGTGGCCATCGGGCTTGCCTCGAATCTCTCGCCGATGTACATCGCCGAGGTGGCGCCGGCCGAAATGCGCGGGCGGCTCGTGTCGATCAATCAACTTGCCATCGTCATCGGCATCCTTGCGGCGCAACTTGTGAACCGCTGGATCGCCAGCGGCGTTCCCGAGCATGCGACGGAAGAAGTCATGGCCCAGTCGTGGTTTGTGTTGACGGGCTGGCGCTGGATGTTCGGGCTGACGGCCGTGCCCTCGCTGCTGTTTGTGCTGGGCATGTTTGTGGTGCCGGAAAGCCCGCGGTGGTTGGCCAAGAAGGGCCGGCAGGCGCAAGCCCTCGCCGTGCTCGGTAAAATCGGCGGCGGCAGCTATGCCTCGGCCGCGATGGCCGAGATCGACGCCACGCTGGCCAACGAGTCCCCCCAAGTGGACTTCCGCGAGTTGCTGCATCCGCGGATGGCAAGAGTGCTGGTGCTCGGGGTGGTGCTGGCGGTGTTCCAACAGTGGTGCGGCATCAACGTGATCTTCAATTACGCCGAGGAAATTTTCCACGCGGCCGGATACGATATTTCCGATGTGCTGAAAAACATCGCCTGGACCGGCTCGGTGAACCTGGGTTTCACCCTGGTTGCCCTGGGCGTGGTCGATCGCGGCGGGCGCCGGCCGCTGATGCTGCTGGGGGCCGCGGGCCTGGCCATCATCTACATCGCGCTGGGCGGCTGCTACTTCGCCGGCGTGCAGGGGCTGCCGATGCTCCTGCTCGTGTTGGCCGCCATCGGCTGCTACGCCATGTCGCTGGCGCCGGTCACCTGGGTAGTGATCTCGGAGATCTTCCCGAACCGCATCCGCGGGGCGGCCATGTCGGTGGCCGTTTCCGCGTTGTGGTTGGCGTGCTTCATCCTTACCTTTACGTTTCCGTTGTTAAACAAGCAGCTCGGTTCGGCCGGCACCTTCTGGCTCTATGCCGCGATCTGCGCAGCCGGATTCTTCTTCATCTTGCTGCGGCTGCCGGAGACGAAGGGCAAGACGCTGGAAGAACTTGAGAAGGAACTGGTGGATTAACGCACGTTTTCATGCAACGGCGTGCCACCGCTCAGCGCCGCACTTCGCTCCACGGTTCCATGTTCGTATACACTCTCGGCTACCTCGCGGAGGGGTTGCGCTTATAGCGGTTATACCGTTACAAGCCTTGCTCACCCTTCCGCGAGCGAGGTCAAGAGCGCCGTGTTTTTCGACTGTTACGCAGGCCCCGTTCTGCTACGCTTTTCAAGCGGCGTTTACGGCGAGGATTGTGGTTGAGTTCGTCTACAATTCGAGTAAAATAGAGTTGGTTATTCTCTGGCCGGTTCATGCGTCTCCGCGTGCTGATGTTCTTTCATGCCATCGAAACGCCTGTTCATCCGATTACGGTTCTGCCGGGATTTGTGATTCTGTCTTTTGGATCGTCTCGAACGTGATTGGGGAGTCTCCGATGGACGACATGAACCAAGCGGAAGCCGCGGTGCCGGCGGCAGCGGTTGCCAAGCCGCTGATCTCGCTGGTCGTGCCTTGTTATAACGAGGGCGAGGTGTTTCCGCACCTTCGAGCGGTGCTGGCGGAAGTGGCCGATAAGCTGGGGAGCGAGTTTCGCGTGGAAATCATCTTTGTAGATGACGGAAGCAAGGATGGCACCTGGCCTCAGATCGGTTCCTTTGCGGCGGCCGACTCCCGCGTGCGCGGGATCGCCTTGTCGCGCAACTTCGGACACCAAATGGCGCTGACGTGCGGTTTCGATCATGCGCAAGGCGACGCCGTCGTGTCGATGGATGCCGATCTTCAAGACCCGCCTGAAGTGGTCTTCGCGCTGGTGGAAAAGTGGAAAAACGGCTACGACGTGGTCGATGCCGTCCGCACATCGCGCGCGGGCGAGACTCGCTTCAAGCTGTGGACGGCCTCGATCTTCTATCGCCTCGTCCGTTCTCTCGGCATCACCAACGTGAAGGCCAACGCTGGTGATTTCCGCTTGATGAGCCGGCGAAGCTTGAATGCATTCGAGCAGATGCGCGAAGGACATCGCTTCATTCGCGGGATGGTGGGCTGGGTCGGCTTTCGTTCCAGCGAGGTGCTCTATGAACGCAAGCCGCGCAAGGCGGGTGAAACCAAGTATCCCTTGCGGAAAATGGTGCGACTTGCCGCCGATGCGATCGTCTCTTTCTCCACCTTCCCCTTGAAAGTATCTTTTGTAGCCGCCACTGTTCTCGCCGCCATCATCCTCGGCTATCTGGTTGTCGCCACGATCGAGCACTTTTTCTTTCAGGCCGTGCTGGTGCCCGGCTGGTCGAGCATCATCCTGGCCACGGTTGCCTTGGGCGTGATGAATTTGATTTGCATCGGCATCCTGGGCGAGTACGTGGGGCGAATTTACGAGCAAGTCAAAAAACGGCCGCTCTACTTGGTGCAAGATACGACCCGCAAATCCGATCCTTCCCCTGAAGTCGCAGAAACCACGACATGTCCGAAGAAGTAGAACAGGACTGTTCCACCGAGAATCAGCCGTCTGGCGGCGGACAGAAGGCGGAGTTCGACGACTACGCGTTCAACCTATGATGCGGGCATGGACAACCTCGTTCGCCGATGCGTCGGCGGCGGCTCGGAGTCGTTCATCGACCTCAAGGTTGACTGGCTATGCCGCCGCTGCCGGCGTTTGCCGGGCAACGACGCCTCGGCAACGTTCAGACTCCTGGACTACGGCTGCGGCTTGGGCACCATGCTGAAGTTGCTGGCTCGCCGGGGCTTCTCGGGCGATCTGGCCGGTTGCGACGTCTCCCATGAAATGCTGAAAGAGGCAGCCAAGCAATGGCAACAGGGGCCGCTCCCCTTGTTGCAGCCGATGGACGATATGCGAGCCCCGTTCCGCGATGCGGAATTCGACCTGGTCGTCGTCAGTTCCGTTTTGCACCATGTTCCTGTCGATCAACGCGGCCGCACCTACGCCGACGTCATGCGCCTGATCAAGCCGGGAGGCCATGTCTGTGTTTTCGAACACAATCCCTACAATCCTGTGACCCAATGGGCCGTCAAACATAATCCGATCGATCAGAATGCCTTCTTGCTGCGTCCCCACGAGGTTCGCGCGGGCCTGGTGCAAACGGGGGCCTCGCGCCCGGAAACAGAATACATTATGTTCCTGCCTCCTCGTCTGAAGCTATGTTGGCGATTGGACCGCCTGCTGTATTGGCTGCCTCTGGGCGGGCAATATGTCGTGTTTGCCGCCCGATAGGGCGTTGCCGCTTTGTCTTGGGGACAACTTCATGAATCAAGCGCCTCGGCAGACTCGCCCCCTTTTTCAGGCCGATTCCTGGTGCGTCTTGGCCCTCGGCGTCTTGCTCGTGCTGGCCGCCAACGGATTGTGCCGTTATGGACGGGGAGAGAACTCGTATGTGACAATCAACGATAATCTCGACAGTTACCTGCCGGCGTATTCCGTTTTGGCGCGAGCAGATCACTATTGGACCGGATTGGATGCCGTGTTTGAGCCGCTGCTGGGCGGCATTCCGCGCAACTGTTTTCCCAGCGAGTTGCGCCTTGCCATGCTGCCCTACCGCTATCTGGACCCCTTCCATGCCTACCTGTTCATCGAGTGCGTCGTCAGGGCGGTGGCCTTCGTGGGAATGGCCTTGCTGCTGAAGCGATACCTGCTGCCGAACAAAGTGGATTTCCTGGTTTTCGGCGCGGCGGTGTGCTTCGCGCTGCTGCCCTTTTATATTCATGCCGACTTGAGCATTGCCGGACAGCCGCTCTTGTTGTACGCCGTCTTGGGACTTCGAAATCGAAAGAACTGCGTTCTGAACTGGCTGGCGATTTGCCTGTATCCCTTTGTTTCCAGCCTCGTCTTCATCGGATTTGTCGTCCTGCCTTGCGTGTTGGCGCTGCTGCTCTACGAATCGGCGATTCACAGACGACCCCACGGGCCGTTGTTTGCGGCATTTGTGATTCTGGCGATTGGCTATGTCGCGGCAGACTATCGCCTGTTCTGCCAGCTACTTATGCATACCGGTTACACCTCGCACCGAGTGGAATTCGACCTTAGTTCTTTTGGCCCGTCATCGTTTCTTGGCGTATGCAAGGAGGCCGTGCACTGTTATGGCGACGATCACAGCCTGGCTCATCAAAACCCCGTCGTCTTGTTCGCGGCGCTGGTAGCGATGCTTGTGCTTCTCGTCGATCTTCGCCGAAGCAGGCGCCGGCCTGCGACACTCGAAGCAGCGGATAATGATTCAGCACGGCTCACGAGAAAGTATGCCACCGGCGCAGTCGCGCTCGTGTTGCTTGGTTTCGCCATCTCGGTGTTGGAGAAGCTCTATTTTACCCGAGCAGCCTGGGCAGCAATGGCGAGCGCGGACGTCGGCTTGTTCAAGACCTTTCAGCTTAGCCGAATCGACTTCCTTCAACCCTTCTTGTGGACTCTGATTCTCGCCTGCTCGTTGGCCGTGATCACGCGGGTTGTGCCATTTGGACGATTGGTCGCACTGGCCATGATCGTATTGGCATGTGTCATGGTGGTGCGCAACCCGGGCAACGAGGAGAATCTGTCCGTTCCCGCCGAAACTCTCGGTTTTCGCGACTTCTATTCCCCGCAGTTATTCACTGAAATCAAGCAGTTTATCGGCAGGCCGCAAAGCCAATACCGGATTGCCAGCCTGGGAATCCATCCCGCCGTCGCACTCTACAACGGATTTTTCATGGTGGACGGCTATTGGGTAAACTATCCGCTCGAATACAAGCACCGGTTCCGGGAAATCATCGCCCGGGAGTTGGCCAAAGACGAGGTTTTGCACCGCAAATTCGACGGCCATGGATCTCGCTGTTATCTGTTCTCCAGCGAATTGGGTAATGATTATCTCTGCACGAAGCGATGCAAGCGGGAAGTCGAACACCTGGAAATCAATACGAGATTATTGAAAGAAATGGACTGCTCGTATATTCTCAGTGCGGTCAAAATCGCCAACTGTGCCGATCTGAACCTGAAACTGGAAAAGGTCTTTGATCGCGACGATTCGCCGTGGCAGGTGTTTCTCTATTCGCTCGAATAACGAACAACGGCAGCATGGCACGCATCGCAACCTCGGGGTTCGGAGAACATCGATTGCGAGGGGATTGGCTATGCTGAAGCATAACCTACTCCTGATGGGTTTGGGGTGCGTGACTCGGCGACAACCGGACCAGCATCACACCGTGGCGCGGCACGGTGATCTCGCACTTCCCATCCACGCTGCCCAAGTCGGTGTGCCGCCACAAGTCGCGGACCTGCTGCTTGCCGGTCAACTCCAGTTCCGGCCATTCCACGGCAATCGGAGCCGCCGCCTCGGTAAGATTGAACAGTCCCACAGCCATTGAGCCGTCTTCCAGGTCCTTGGCGAGAACGAAGTCGCAATCGGTCCTCCGCGCGATGCGGCCCTGCCGGCCCAGCGGGTCCTGATCCACGTCGATCACCTCCGAGTTACACAGCACATTGAGGGTAAACGGATCGAGTTTGGCCATGTCGCCGCTGAAGAAAAGCGGAGAGGCCATCAGGGACCACATCGCCATGTAGGAATACTGCTCGTCGGGCGTGAGCGAGGTCGCGTGGCCTTTGTCCCCTTCCCCAGAATCATCCACCCAGCCGATGAGAATGTAGTCGGGATCGTTCCATGCTCCCGGCCGGGCATGTTCCCAGTGTTGGGCGTTCTTGAAGCCGATGCTGTAGAAGCTGGGCAGGCCGAAACCCGGTCGCACCTCCCAGGTCGCGGGTGGTGCGCCAGCAGTTGCCCATCTCGCCGCCCCACTTCCAAACCTCGCCCTTGCCGTACTGGCACAGGTTGAACACGATGTCGCGGTCGAGTTTCTGCAATTCGCTCCACATGAGCCGGTAGGGCTTCTGCAGCTTATCGAGGGTCGTGCCGCCGGCCACCCCGCCGTACGAGCACCAGTCGTACTTCAGGAAATCGAATCCCCATTGCGGCGAACTTGCGAGCGTCGTCGGCTTCATGTCCGAACGCGCCCACGTAGCCCCCGCACGTCCACGGCCCCGGCGAAGTGTAAATACCCGCCTTCAGTCCCTTGGAATGAATGTAATCGACCATGCCCTTGATGTCGGGAAACTTGGCGTTGGGCAGCACGGCCCCCTCGGCATCGCGATAGGGCTCGTCGCCGCGCTGCTTCATCCAGCAATCATCGACGTTGACGTACTGATAGCCGTAATCGGCCATGCCCGAGGCGATCATCTGGTCGGCCGCGGTGCGCATGTCTTGTTCGGTCACGCGGTTGTAATGGACGTACCAACTGTTCCAGCCCATCGGCGGCGTGAGCGCGAGCGTGTCGCCGCAGACGATCTTCCAAGGGCGCGCGTCGTCGCCAAGATCGTTCTTGGCGTGGAGTGTGACCGGGAACACGCCGCGCTCGGGGACCGCGCCGGCGATGATGCCCGTGGCCGCGTCGAGCTGCAATCCGTCGGGCAGGCCGTCGGCGGCGAAGCTCATGGGCCGGGTGCCGGTGGCCGGAATGCGGTACAGCAACGGATGGCCCGGCCGGCAGCCATAGATGCGAGGACCGTTGATGTGCGGCGAAGGGGCGGGCGCCGGCGTCAGCAGACCAGTTTCTGCGGCTTCAGCCGAGCACGACGCACCAAGCCACAGCAGTCCGGCAAGGGCAATTCTCAACATGGGCTTTCTCCTCATCGGGCGGCGTGCGTTCCGTAAGCCGGGGCGCCGCTTGCCCACATTGCCAACGGCGATTTCACACCATACTAGCTGAGCGGTGCGCGAACGTCCAGATGGTGCGACGGTGTCGCGGGCATTAGAACCGGCAATCGAGGCCGACGTTGAAGCCCTGCGCCCAATAGTCGGACGTGTGCTGAACGAAGGCGGGCCTGTCCGAAGTTGCCGCCGGGGGAGGGAATTGCGACGGGCTGACGTTCAGATCGATCTGATCGCCGGGCCGCGACACGTTGCTCCAGTAGATGAACGTGTAGCCCGCCGTCGCCCGCATGTGACAGCCCAGATCGTAACCGACCGTCGCGCCCAACTCGGGGATCACCGAGAACTGATTGGAGTTGTAGACGCCGCTGTTGCTGGGCAGGGCCAACAGACCGCCGTTCAATGTCTTGCCGCCGGTGGTGGTTGTGCCGCTAATGTCGATGCGCGATTGGGTATCGCCCAGGGCCAACTTGATACTGGTCTCCAACGACCAACGACAATCGCGCCAGGCGGTGGCGATGCCGACCTCGCCGCCGTTGAAATTGTTCCGCGTGTGGAACGAGTCGGCGATTTGAATGGTCGTGCCGGAAGGGGTGGTGGTTGCCGTGTCGGAGATGTCCAGGCCGTCAGTTAGTTGTTGGAACCGATAGCCGCCCAAAAACTCGATGCGATATCCGGGAGCCCGGGCGATCGCCCAACGGCTGAGAACCTCGGCGCCCTGAAAGTTATCGGTTGAACGTGCACGAAAAGCTCCCGCCCACCGCGCCGGATAGGCGATCAGGTGGGCAGCTTCGGTGTTGTTGTTGACGTCGAAAAATGGGCGAGCCAAGATCGGACTCCCGCTGCTGGTGAACGTGAACTGGTCGACGCTCTGGCCGATCGCCAGATAATCGATCTCGACGCCGAAATTGTCGCATTCGTCCAGCCAGGTCCCGAAAGAAACGCGGCCGCCGGCGCGAAAACCGTCATTGAGCTCTGGTTGCCCAGCAAAATGGTCGTGGTCAACTGGCCGAGTACACCGGCCAGGTTTTGGGGCGTCGCATCAGGGCTGGTGGTCAACAGGGGAGGAATGTTTCCTCCGCGGGTCCACCAGAACAAGGCGTCGAAGCGGGCCCAATTGTCGTGCGGAAAAGTCCATCCCAGGCCGCACGACGCGCCGCAGCCGGCGGCGCCGTCGCAACAGGGGCCACTTGCGCCGCATGGGCATCCCGGGCCTTCCGAGCAGGTTGGCCCGGCGTTGCAATCCGAGCCGGACGCCCAGGAATTGAATGCTTCGGAGCAGGGCGGTTCCTGCCAGGGAGGGGTTTGAGCCACCGCTCGAACTGCGACGGTAAGCCACATCCCGGCCGTCATTGCCATAATGCCGATAACCGGCCGCAACGCAGCTCGCAGCCCGCAGAAAGACGTGCAAAACATGGTTCGCCAATCCTTTCGCGCTCGTTGACGGCAGGATGAGCCCGGACAACTGGGAACACTTATCGGAAACCGCCGGGACGGCCGTTAAAGATTATCTGACCAGAAATCTTTGCCTCTCGGCGTACAACCCTCCACCTGCCGCAAAGCCGCAGCCTACGCATTACCACGCGTGAAAATAGGGCACAATGGAAAGCTGGGCAACAGGCCGCTACGAGCAGTCGCGCTTTCGGATCGGCAAACTACGGCGATCAGCCGAGGGTTGCCGTGGCGGTGACTGCCGCCCCAACGTTGCCGGCCGGGTCAGTCAACGTCACGCTGTAGGTGAGCGTGCCAGCCGGGAGCGACGAGAGGTTGATGCCGGTCACGTTCTGCGTGGCCGAGTTCACCATGCCGCTACCAGTCACGGGCGTCCCGCCCGCACTGCTGCTGACGGTGTACGCGTAGGTTGAGCCCACCGGCGCGGCGGCAAAAGTGAAACCGGTTGAGGCGGCGCTGGTACTAGAGAGTGTGGTCGAGTCGGGCTTAATCGCATAGCCGGAGGGCGGCGTCTGGTCGAGCGTGCTCGTGGCCGTGGCCGCCGGGCCGGCGTTTCCGGCCGGGTCGGTCAACGTCACGCTATAGGTGAGCGTGCCATCCGGGAGCGCCGAGAGGTTGATGCCGGTCACGTCCTGTGTGGCCGAGGTCACCGTGCCGGTACTGGTCACGGGCGTCCCGCCCGCACTGCTGCTGACGGTGTAGGCGTAGGTTGCCCCGATCATTGCGTTGTTGAACTCGAACCCGGCCGAGGCCGCCGTCGCCTTGCTCCAGGTGCTCTCGTCGGCGGTGATCGTGTAGCCGCTGGGGGCCGAGCCCTTGACGACAGTCATCGTGCTGGTGGCCGCCGCGCTGGCAGTGGTTCCATCGTTGACCACCACGGTAATCGTTCGGCCGCCGAGAGTGGGAGCGGCCGCCGTGTCGCCGTAGGTTATGCTCTGCAAAACGGTTTGGTACGTGGCAACGTCGGCGACTCCAGTTAACGTGAGAACCCCATTGGCGTAGTTCGATGCGATGGAGGTGCCGGTGGTGACCGCCCGAAGCTGTTCGGAGCTTCCATCCAGGAGATTCGTTGTCGTGACGGTCATGGACGCGAGCGTGCCACTATCGGGAGAGCTAAGGGTTGCCCCGGACGAGACGATCGCCGTGGGGGCGCCTTCGGTGGTATAGGTTTCCGCGAAGGTGGTCGTACTCGCCCCGCCGAGGCTGACCGTAGGCGCGACCTGCATGCCCTGAATCACCTGCGGCATCGGCGGAGTGCAGGTCAGGAACAGCCGCAGCGAAACGAGGCTCGGCTGAAGCCCCAGAAAACCGAAGCTATAGCTGCTGCCGTTTTCGCCCGGCGTCAACTGGAGCTGGAATTGGTTCTCGGTGGCCGTCCCTTGCTTCGTTCCCGCGACGGTGCCCAAACTGTTTTGGCCGGCAAGAACCTCCGTGCAGGGATCGACTCGGATTTGGTATGCGCCGGCGCCAAGTTCTTCGAATTGGTAGTAGCCGGACGAATTGCTCTGAGTGGGCGAGACGGCGGTCACTTCGTCCCAATTTCCGCTGCCATCTTCCATGAACAGACGGACCGTTACGCCCGCAAGTCCCGGCTCCGAACTGTCCTGCACGCCGTTGTGGTTTTCGTCGAGATACACATAGCCGGAGAGGCTGCTGCTGACCACCGTGAGATGGGCGGTGTCGGTGGCGGTGCTGAACGCCGTGGTGCCGCCGTTGACCGAGGCGTCGACCTTGGTCCCGGCCTGGCCGGTGGTGGTGTCCCAGGCGCAATACGTAATGGTGGGCGTCTCCGCGTCGGCGCCATCGGGCGTGTAGCGGAGCGAGGCGGTCTTGGGCAGCAAGAGGGCCGAAGTGTCGGCGACGGCGCCGATGGCGGTGAACGTCGTGCCGTCCAACGAATAGGACCATGTGCCCTTGCCGGTGGTGCCGGTGACGGCAATGCCGCCGACGACGGCGCCCGGGACGGAGTCGGTGATCGTGGTCGTGCCCGCGCCGTTGTTGATCAACGCCGTGCTCAAAACGATGGTCTTGGCGGTCTTGATGTCGATAGTTCCCAGCGAGGGAGATGCCGACACGAGCACGGGCGCAACGTTGCTGTTGTTGACGGTCAACGACGCGGTGTCGGTCGAACGAACTGAACGCCGTCGTGCCGCCGTTGGTGGTCGTGTCGGCGGTCGTTCCGCCCTGACCGGTAGTCTGGTCCCATGCGCAATAGGTGATCGTCGGCGTTTCGTTAACCGTCGCGCCGGTGGGCGTGTAACGCACCGAGGCGGTGGACGGCAGCAATAGGGCCGCACTCGGGGAGACAGTTCCCACGGAATTGAACGTCGTGCCGTCCAACGAATAGGACCACGTGCCGTTGCCGGTCGCGCCCGTCACGGCGATGCCGCCGGCCACGGCTCCCGAGACCGTAATCGAGGTTGAACCGGCGCCATGGTTGATGAACGTGCTCAGACTGATCGTCTTCGCCACGCTATAGCTCGTATCGCCCAGGGAAGGCTTGAACGGGGTAAGAACCACGTTGTTGACGATGTCGGCGACGGTCAACGAGGCCGTATCGCTGGCCGAACTGAAGGAATTCGAGGCGGCGGCGGCGGACGAGGTCAGGTCATACGTCTGCCCGGCGGTGCCGGCGATCGTGCTCCACGCGCAGTAAGTGATCGTGGGCGTCTCAGCGTCGGTGCCATCGGGAATGTAGCGCAGCAGCGCCGTGTTCGGCAGCAACATGGCCGCGGACTCGCTGACAGCGCCGAGGGCCGTGAACGTCTTTCCGTCGAGCGAATACTGCCAGGCGCCGTCGCCGGTATCCGCCGTGACGGCGATGCCGCCAATTGCCGCGCCCGGATCAGGATCGGCAATGATGGTGGTGTTCGCGCCATTGTTGATGAACGTTCCCGCCAACGGAATGGTGGCGGGCGCGTTCACGTGGGTCGTGCCCATCGAGGGAGTGGCCGGCGTGAGGGTGGGCGCCGTGTTGGCCGCGACGGCAATCGAGAAGTTCTGTTGCGACGTGTTGCCCGCCAGATCGGTCGCCTGGACAGTCACGCTCTCCGTGGGCGTCTCGCCGAGAGCCGGCTTCCAGGTGATCAGGCCGGAGGTCGGATCGATTGTCATGCCCGCCGGCGACTGGATCAATTGGAACGTGGCCGCCTCGGTGCCCGGGGCGGTCGCCACCTGGCACGTGTAGGAAACGCCGACCTGGGCGGTGGTGACGGGCGTGAAATCCAGTTGCGGCGGAGTGGTGTCGACGGTAATCGTAAGAGGCGAAGAGGCCGTGCTCGCCAGATCAGTCGTGGTGTTCAGATTGCCGACGGCGACGGTCTGGCCATTCAGCGTTTGCGTGGCGGTAATGGCATGGGTCCCGTCGGTCAACAACGTGGTTCCATTCGTGGTAATAGTAACCGCGGTGCCCGTCGTGTTGGCGCTGCCGATCAATTGGCCGTCGGAAAACACCTGGACGTCGGCGCCGAGAGCACGCCGGTGACTTGGAACTGGAGGGTTTTGCCCGCCGTGTTGTTCAGGTTCGTCACGTCGTCGGACTTGTTGCTGCCGGTCTCGGAAACCGCCGCCAAATTGACGCTGGTCGGCGCGGCCGGGTCGATGTAGACGGGCACGAGGTGGGTATCCCAGGAACTGCTGCCGCTGGCCTCCACGCCCACCGTGACGCTGTAAACGCCCGAACGCGCCGACGTTGGGCGTGAGGGTCACCACACCCGTGCTCTGATCGACCGTGGCAGTCAAGTCGGGATTTGACCCGTTCGGCGACACCTCCGCCTCGTAATCTACCGCAACGCCGTCAACGTTGGTGACAGGGATGGTGAACGTCGTCGGCGTATTGGAGGCAACTTGGACCGGGCTGATCGCCCCCAGGAACGGCGGTTCGGTGGTGGTGTCGGCGGCCACGTTCACCTGGAAGGTCTTGGTGGTCGTTACGTTGGTGGCGGTGTCGAGCGCCGTGACGGTCAGGTTGGCCGTGCCCGTCGTGCCGGCCGGTACGGAAAGCCGCAGCACTCCGTCCTCGGAGTCGGTGAAGATCGAGGCGCCGGTAATGTTCACCGTGCTCGAGGGAGCGCCGTCCGTGCCGACGGCGCCCAGATTCACGAGTTGCTCAAGAATGCCGTTGTCCTGCGTCAGAAAGCCGAAGATCGTATAGCGATAGTCGAGCGACCGAGTGGCATCGCCCGTGATGAAGAACTCGGAACTGTTCGTGTCGGGACCGCTGTTGGCCGCGGCCAGGATGCCGGCGCTGGTGAACTGCAGGCTCGAGGTGATCTCGTCGTCCCATTTCTGGGCCGAGGCGCCCGAGTTGCGCACTCCCTGCACAACGATGAAGTTGGTCGAGGGTTCGTTGGCGACGCGGTAGAAAGTGCAGTTGTTGTTGTAGAAACCGGAATTCACCAGGGACATGATCTGATTGACGGCGTCGGGCACCAGGTCTTGATCCAATTGGAAGATCATGTCGCCCGTTATGCCGGCCGTGGTGTCGCTCACCGAAACCTTCAGGCTCGGATTTCCTTGCGGGATCGTGGCCGTCAACTGCGGATTGGTAACCGTCGCATTGCTCAATTGGGAACTGTTTACCGAAACGCTGTAAACGATCGGGTCGGTCGCGCTGCTTTCCGTGAGCGCGAGGCTCAACGTCGTGCCGGCCAGAAGCGTTTGGTCAGAGGGCAAGGTGACCGACAAGAGTTGCCGTGATTCGAGCGGCTCCATGCGGAGGCGACGATATGTCGCTCGCGTGCGGCAAGAATTTCCGGTTGGCCCCGGTGCCCTGGAAAACGCCTCGAAATAGCTCACGAATCATGGTGTTCTACCCGTCGGTTTGCAAAATGCCCTATTATTTTGTCATTGTACTTGGTCGGCAAACTCGATGCAAAGCACGGTCATCGAAAGGTCCGATCCCCCCACGATGATGCGATTTGCCGACACGGCGGTGCGAGTGATCAACTTTGCAACAGCATCTGCCTTGGCCTACGACCGGTGTGGAGAGGACCGATTGTGCCATGCGTGCGGTTAGAATTACGCTGGTTTGCGAATTATCCCCCGAATTTCGCGCGAAATGCGGACAAGACGTCGGCCTTGGGCGGCCTGCCGCACGCAAAACTCGCGGTCGCACCGCGAAAGGGAGGGTGAGGATGCATTTTTCGTGCCAAATCGGTTGACTTGGAAACGGCCATCCCCTGCGTGGCCGGCGCAGGCTCTCGCCTCGCCGCCGTGCGGAGAAAGGTCCGCCATGGCAGGAGCGCCGGCCGCCGGCGCGGCAAACGCCTCTTGGGGGACGTCGCCGCCTTATCGGTCACCTGGCTGCCGGCAAGAATTCATTGCCGCAGCGCGATCTACCGCAATTCGACCGCTTTCCAGTTGATCAATTTCCAGAACGCGTCAACGTACTCGGGCCGGCGGTTGCGATAGTCGATGTAATAGGCGTGCTCCCAAACATCGCAAACCAACAGCGGCGTCCTGCCCTCGGTAAGCGGCGTGCCCGCGTTGCCGGTGCTTAGCACGGCCAGGCCCCCGTCAGGATTGCGCACCAGCCAGGCCCAACCGGAGCCGAACAGTTTCACGGCCGTGTCGGTGAACTGCTCCTTGAACTTGGCAAACGAGCCGAAGCTTTTCTGGATCGCCTCGGCCAGCCTGCCCCCCGGCTCGCCGCCGGCCTGCGGAGCCATGCAGTTCCAGTAGAAGGTATGATTCCAATCCTGGGCGGCATTGTTGAACATCGGCCCTGGCGGCGCCTTCTTGACGATCTCCTCCAAGGTCATTGTTTCGTACGGTGTTCCCTTGACGAGCTTGTTGAGGTTCGTCACGTACGCCGCGTGGTGTTTGCCGTAGTGGTACGAGATTGTCTCCTTCGAGATCAGCGGCGCCAGCGCGTCTTGTGGCCAAGGCAGTTCCGGCAGCGTAAATTCCGCGGGTGCGGCCGAAGCCGGCGTGCTCAACAACCAAGGCGCCGCCGCGCTGGCCGCCGCGACCGTCAGCATCCGCCGCCGAGACACTCGATATTCGTTCATGACTTGCTCCCTTTCGTGGTCAGGCTGTGTGTGGAACGAGACTGCGAAAAAAAAACCAGAAGATCATAGGAGCCGAGCCTGCGAAAGACAAGGGACGGGCTGCCCAAGAGAAGGGCGTTGCCAGAAGCTCTTTTCCGACAAGGCTTTGCGAAGCGCACCAGCGCGAACGGCCGTGCAACCCAACTTGCAGCCACATGACCCATTCCGACCAATCCTCCGGAGGAAATCCGAACGTCTTCCGAGTTTGACCAGCCATCCTTGGCTCTCCTGCACACGGTTCTCGGTAAAGAATTTACGTGTGATAGGAGAGCCATTTTTTACGTCTCAACGAAATTATCCAAGATCAACTCCCTCGCCCAGGTTCTAGCAAAGTGCAGCTTCCATGAGGGCGAACGGAAACTCGCCTAGGGTGTCTTCTTCGTGGCCGGAGAACCTTTCGGCATAGGGTTCAGGGGTACAAGGGTGTACTTAAATGCGTTCTTCTGGTCGGGAACAACCGATTCTTCGACAATGAATGGCTGGTATCCGTTCTTGTCCAATCTGAACTGGTGCTTACCCCTCGAAAGGTATCTGCGCGAGGTCGTCCGGCCAGCATCGGCTTGTTCTATATGCAATTGTGCATCTGAAGGGTCGGATTCAACCACTGTGTAACAAAAACTATGCACGAAGAAAAGGAACTCCTCCTTGTTGAAGTTGCGATAGTTCGTATCTGGGGAAGATCGTAAGCTACACCACGCCGAAGAGACGGCCTCGGCGACTTCCTGATTCTTGAATCCAATGCTTTGATAGTACTTAACAACATCTGCACTGGCAGACCGAATCACGTTTTTGTCGTTATTGAGGAGCTGTATCGCCTCCTCGCCCTTGATGTCTGGCAACCCTGCAAGCCCAAGCGTCTCAACGATACGTGCCGCTAGGACTTTCTCGGTATCGTCGTGGTTGGGTGACAGAACCGCTAGCAGAGTGCACTCCGTCTCCTGAATTCCTTTATCCATCGCCTTGTCGGCTTTAGCAGTGTCGTCTACCGTCGCTGTCGTCTGTGCGATGGCATCGATGTTCGAAAACACTGCGACGAGCGTGAGCACGCCATAGACACACGATAGTTTCTGAAACATCGCTCTACTCCTTTTTTCGATTCCGTGAGCCATTTTGCACTGGTAACGGTGAGAGCGGCAATCGCAGCTCCACCAAAGACTGTTACACATTGTGAGATTAGAGAATAGGCAACGTCCGGATGATCGATATTGGGGATTGTGCCATCGTAATTGGGTGCAACCATCACGTTGTGAGATGTCTCCCATACAAATACAACGTGCGCATAGTAAGATGAAATCAGCACTGCTGTCGCAAGCAGGAACATGACGACTTCTGGTATGTTGTCCGGACTGATGCGGACCTCGTCCTTCTTGGCCAACACCAGGCCCCAGATTACCCCTAAAAGCACCAAGGTGCTTTGAAAGAGTGTCTTAGATAGCTCCATCCGAGCATCAATCGCAAAACGCACTTCGCTCGTGAATGCAATCGGATCTATGGGGGACGCACCCACACACCACATACCGTGCAGGACTGGCGCGAACGTCAAGATCAGAAAGAAGGCACTTGCAACTACGAGCCCCCACCTTGCCGCTTTCGCTGAGATGCGCATTTTATCGTCCTACTGCAACAAGACCTTACCTCATTTCCATGGAGTTATCGTCCATGCGAGCTTTCCCTTTAGTCCCGGCGTCGTTCCGCCTCGTTTCCGGCGTATAGAGGGACAAAAATCGGACACAAGGGAGCAGGTCGCCAACGCCAACCAGCAAAATATCATTCCGCACCAGAAATGCAAGCCTGTCCACGGTGGGGGAATGTTTCGCCTGCCTAGCCAATACACCTATCCTAACCGTCGTTTCTGTGTGTGGGACTAAAGATCGTAGGGACGAACAGCCCAAACCGAGAACGGCCATAAGCAACACTGCTGCGCCAAGTCCGCCTTGTCTACCCCTTTTCTCCAGCGTCTGCTCATGGTCAGTCCTCCTCGTCTATGCAGTCACGGTGCCCTTGCGTTTTCCTCGCAAGTCCTTCCGTACGTCCGATGCAGTCTCGTTTGCGACTTTCCGCGCGGGACTGCGACTCCTTCCACCACGTAGAAGACGTGAGGTGCTCAAGCCGCGGTTGTCGCCAACTGATCGTGGCTGGTCGGCGCGCAGAAGATGTTTTGCCCCACCCCGCCGCACCTCGGAAGCGCTTCCAAACCATTCAAGCCAGGACCAGAAAAGATCCCAAGCCTTCCCCGGTGTGACGCGCACGGCTGCCACCCAGCCCGCTCAAGGCCCCCACGACCGCCTCACGAGCCGGCCCAAGTCCCGTGGTGTCCTTATCTTTTGGCTGTGCACTCCTGGGCTGCTCAGGGCACCGTCGCGTCCTTTTCTCGCTGCCATAGGCACGGCGGGAACGCGTGGAGTCGGTCGTTAATATGATGTATCCACAACCGGTCGTTGGTCGCACGCGGCAAGGCCGTGGAGGAACCGGCGTGGTGACTCGGCCGGGCATTGGACAGCGCGGCTGGTGATGTATCGGACTTCGAGAACTTGGCAAGATTAGATACCCAGCCGATACGCCGCTAGTTGGATACGGAAGCCACAAAAGAGAAACGCCATAAGCGATTGCGGCTCATGGCGTTTATTAGCGCACCCCACATGAGTCGAACCTGTAACCTTCGGTTCCGTAGTCAATTACCCACGTTCTCTAAGTGATTGCCAGAGCAACGACTTGCGAGAAGTCGAATCTGCCCCCGTGCGCCCAGTGGCGCCCTCGGCTTCCGGTCCCGATGGATTACCCAAGTCGGACGCTCAACTCCACCAGATCGTCACAGTCTCGCCCCAACTTCCAGCCAGGTTGGGGCTCTATGCCTTCCCTAAACCGCCCTTCGTCAGATGCATTACATCACCCGTTCCTATTGCTCACGGACCGTTATAGGAACCGGAGCAGATGAACTCATCCAGGTAGAACGACCCGCTGTTGCCGCCTGCAACGTCGCCAAACTGAACCAGCGTGCAGCCACTCCCGCTGGAGAAATCGGCCGTCAGGGTCGTCGTAAGCTTCGTCCCATCGACCCAGCATTCCAGCAACGTGCTCGTCGAAGGAGGCGCGACGTGGATTTCCACGTAATGCCACGTGTTCTCCGTAAGCGACGATGGTGTGCTTGTCCCGGTCCAGCCCTTCGTCTCTTCCAACGCAATCCGCCCGTCCTCTAGACAAATGCGGCCTGAGTAAGTTCCATCGGTGACGTACAGGATGGGGACAGTGCCTGAGTTCGCCGCTGTCCAGCCCGTCGGCAGGAACACGTAGAACCGGGTGTAGGTGTCGCCGGTGATAACGGGGCTGAAGTTCTTCTGCAAGTAGCCGGCGCTGGGCAGCGTCACCTTCAGGCTGTGCGTGCCTTTCGCCGCCTCAGTTGTGCTGGTGTTGATCGTCGATTGTGATCCGCCGACGACACTGCTCCAGGCCCCGCCCCAACTACTCCAACTCTCGAAGTTGTCCTGGAAATAGGCGGAAGAACTCACCACGGTGCAGCCGCTGGAATTGGTGGCCGGGCCGGTCACTCCTACACCGTTGACCGCCGCCACGCTAAAGTAGTAGGTCGTGCCCACATTGAGGCTCAACCCGGTCTTGGTGACGCTGAGCACATTGCCCAGCGAGGTCCAGCCGACCACGTTCGTGCCGCCGGCCGTGGTGCCGATGGCGTATTTGTAACCAGTGATGCCGCTCTGGGAATCGCTGGCGGCCGTCCAGTTGGCCGACAACTGCGTGGTGGAAGTGGTCGTCGAGGTTTCCACACCGGTGGTGGTTCCGTCGTAGACGGCGGGCGGCGCGGTGGGTATGTCGCTGCCCACCGGTCCATTGTATGCGCTGGAGGCGATGAACTCATCAAGATAGAACGTGGCGGTTCCAGTGCCGGAGCCGTTTACCACGTCGCCGAAATCGATTTGATTGAACGCCGTGCTGCCGCTGAAATTGGCCGTCAGCGTGGTGCTGTTCTTAACACCATCCACCCAGAACTCCAAGAGCGTGCTCGTCGAGGGCGGGGCGATGTGCATCTCGATGTAGTGCCACGTATTTTCCGACAGCGCGCTGGGCCACTCCGCCGCACCCCAGTTGCCGATTTGCTCCATGAGCGGATTCCCGCCCTCCAGCGAAATCTGGCCGCGGTTGCTCCCGCACCAGACGCGGAGCAACCTTCGCGTGACAGCCGAGTTGGCCGCCGTATATCCGGTCGGCAGAAACACGTAGAAACGCGTGTAGATGTCGGTGGTGACCGTCGGGCTGAGGGTTTTGCTCAAGGAGGCATCGATGGGTCCCACCGTGTTGACGCCGAAAAGCTGCAGGCTGTGCGTGCCGGCCGCCGCATAGGCGGTGTCGGTGTTCAGCGTATGGCTGCTGTTCACGCCGAGGACGGAGTCTCCACGCCCCGCCATACACGGACCAACTCTCGAAGTTGTCCTGGAAGTAGATCGTGCTGCCGCTGCTGACCACTTTGCAGCCGCTGGAATTCGTGGCCGGGCCGGTCGCTCCCACACCGTTGACCGCCTCGACGCCAAAGTAGTAGGTCGTGCCGACATTCAGGCTCAAGCCGGTCTTGGTGACAGCGAGCACATTGCCCAGCGAGGTCCAGCCGACCACGTTCGTGCCGCCGGCCGTGGTGCCGATGGCGTATTTGTAACCAGTGATACCGCTCTGGGGATCGCTGGCGGCAGTCCAGTTGGCCGACAACTGGGTCGTCAACGTGGTGGTCAACGTTTCCACACCGGTGGTCGTTCCGTCGTAGACGGCGGGCGGCGCGGTGGGTATGTCGGCTACCACTTTGCAGCCAGAGGAGTTCGTGGCGGAACCGATGATCCCCTCGCCGTCAACAGCCTTCACGCTGAAGTAGTAGGTCGTTCCCGCATTGAGGCTCAACCCGGTCTGGGTGACAGCGAGCACATTGCCTAGCGAGGTCCAGCCGACCACGTTGGTGCCGCCGGCCGTGGTGCCGATGGCGTATTGGTAGCCGCTGATGCCGTTCACGGGATCGCTGGAGGCGCTCCAGTTGGCCGACAACTGGGTCGTCAACGTGGTGGTCAACGTTTCCACCCCGGTGGTCGTACCGTCGTACACGGCGGGCGGGGCGCTGGGCGGAGAATCCGCGACCGGGCCGGAGACGCGCAAAGGATGCGGATACGTATAGGGAGTATAGTAGGACGTCCAGGTATTTGTGGCCGTGCACTTGTAGAATGTGCCGGACAGCGGCGCCGAGGGATGCGGGCCGCAATTCGCGCTGGACACCTGCGTGCAGGTTTGGTTGGTGGCCCAATAGCCCACGCCCACCGTGCAGGTCGAGGGGCGGGACGATAACGGGCCGCACCCGCAACCTACGGTGCCGTTGAAATTCGGCGTCTGATCGTTAAAGAAATTGACGTTCTCCAGCAAGCCGTTATATTGCCAGTCGGCGTTGATGGAATAGTGCGACGTGCTATCGGGAATGGTGGTCCAGTTGGGCGAGACGTTGTACTGGGTGGAGGTGCCGCCGGTGATGTTGGCACACTGGCCGCTGCCTGTGCCGGAGGTGATCATGATTCCGAAGCGGCCGTCCTGCCAACTGCTGTTGGCGCTGGCGACGCTGAGGTAGTTGCTGCCGCCGCCGGTTGCCGTTCCTGTCTCTTCGATGGGCACCTTCGTGCCGAAGAGAGTGCCGTTGTAGCGGTTGTTCCAGTAATACGAATTGTTCGGCTTCTGGACGTACCCTTCTCCCGTCAGGTTATCGTTATACTCATCGCGGATCTGCATGTAGGGGGTGGAGGAGCCACAGGTGACTTGATTGAAGAAACACAGTGCGTTGCCTCCTCGTTGGTCGAATATGTCGCCGCTGGTCGAACCAAAGTTGACCTTGTTGCCGTAGATTTCCAGCACCATCATCGAATACAGGCCGCCGGGCTGATTGCCGTGGGCGTCGCAGCACGGGAACGCGCCGACTGTCGTGTTGGTCAACGTGTTGTAGCGGAGCACGTACCGTCCACCTTGCTCGCCGTCGACAAACGGCCGTAAGGTGGTGTTCGTAAACGTGTTGTCTTCATAGAAGATGTTGTTCGCGGTGCCGAAAGTCTGGCTCTCAAGAGCCCAATCCGGAGCACCGCCGGGTTCCGCGCCTTCCGAGTTCGCCTGTCCCTCGATGAACGCGTTGTTGTCGAAGACGCCGTAGATCATGCCTAAGCGGCGGATCCCCCGATTGGCATTGGCGCCGCCCGCATACTCGATCTGATTGTGGTCAACGCGGATTTGAGAAAGGGCCACCGTTGTGCTGCCGTTGTAGATGTTAACACCGTTCGACATGGAATTGGCGTTGATCGTAAAACCCGTAAGCCGGAATGGCTCGTTCAACGACGGGTTCGCGGGCGAATACGTGACGACCCCGACGTACTGATTCGTGATGTTGCCCGTGATGACCGTCTGGCCGATCCCCGCCCCCTTGAAGATGAGCCCCTTGGTGATCGAGAGCGAAGTGCTCCAGGTCGCCGATCCGCTCGGCACGATGACCGTGTCCCCAGAACTCGCTTCGTTGATCGCGTTGCTCACGTCCGTATACGAGCAACTCGCGGCCGTCCACGTGGCCGCCCCCGCAACCCCCGCCGAGGAAAAAACCACAACCAACACTGCCAGGATGGCAGTCACCAACGTAACCAGGGACCTTTGCGACTTCATCGAAACACCTCCGTGACAAAGAAATGGATCGGAACGTGGTCAAACTTCCCGATGGCCCGTGGCGACACGCGTCGTCCGGGCCGTCTCGCATCGGCGCGTGTGGTCCGGGCCTGGGCTCGATAGCGCGACAGAGCCGTGACCAACCACCGCGCGTTACTAATCGCTACGCTGAATCCGAACCTGTCGGCGATCCGCCGCCGGCACCGACACACTGAGCGTCAAGCCGCGATCTTGTTTCCGGCTTGCCACTCAGTGCGGCCGAAACCTCCGATCGCCACTGTTGCCTCTTCAACGTCCACGTCTGTCCGTACGCTCACGGACCGTTATAGGAGCCGGAGCAGATGAACTCGTCCAGGTAGAACGAGCCGCTGTTGCCACCTGCCGTGTCGCCAAACTGGAGCAGCGTGCATCCACTCCCGCTGGAAAAATCGGCCGTCAAGGTCTTGCTAAGCTTCGTCCCATCCACCCAGCATTCCAGCAACGTGCTTGTCGAAGGAGGCGCGACGTGGATTTCCACGTAATGCCACGTGTTCTCCGTAAGCGACGATGGTGTGCTTGTCCCGGTCCAGCCCTTCGTCTCTTCCAACGCAATCCGCCCGTCCTCTAGACAAATGCGGCCTGAGTAAGTTCCATCGGTGACGTACAGCACGGGGACAGTGACTGGGTTCGCCGCTGTCCAGCCCGTCGGCAGGAACACGTAGAACCGGGTGTAGGTGTCGCCGGTGATAACGGGGCTGAAGTTCTTCTGCAAGTAGCCGGCGCTGGGCAGCGTCACCATCAGGCTGTGCGTGCCTTTCGCCGCCTCCGTGGTGCTGGTGTTGATCGTCGATTGCGATCCGCCGACGACACTGCTCCACGGCCCGCCCCAACTGGACCAACTCTCGAAGTTGTCCTGGAAATAGGCGGAAGAACTCACCACCGTGCAGCCGCTGGAATTGGTGGCCGGGCCGGTCACTCCCACACCGTTGACCGCCTCGACGCTGAAGTAGTAGGTCGTGCCGACAGTCAGGCTCAACCCGGCCTTGGTGACACTGAGCACATTGCCCAACGAGGTCCAGCCGACCACGTTCGTGCCGCCGGCCGTGGTGCCGATGGCGTATTTGTAACCACTGATGCCGCTCTGGGAATCGCTGGCGGCGGTCCAGTTGGCCGACAACTGCGTGGTGGAAGTGGTCGTCGAGGTTTCCACGCCGGTGGTGGTTCCGTCGTAGACGGCGGGCGGCGCGGTGGGTATGTCGCTGCCCACCGGTCCATTGTATGCGCTGGAGGCTATGAACTCATCGAGATAGAACGTGGCGGTTCCATTACCGGAGCCGATAGACACGTCGCCGAAATCGATTTGATTGAACGCCGTGCTGCCGCTGAAATTGGCGCTGAGCGTGGTGCTGTTCTTAACGCCATCCACCCAGAACTCCAAGAGCGTGCTCGTCGAGGGCGGGGCGATGTGCATCTCGATGTAGTGCCAGGTATTTTCCGACAGCGCGGTCGGCCACTCAGTCGAACCCCAGTTGCCTATTTGCTCCATGAGCGGATTCCCGCCCTCCAGCGAAATCTGGCCGCGGTTGCTCCCGCATATGACGTGGAGCAACCTTCGCGTGACGCCCGAGTTGGCCGCCGTATATCCGGTCGGCAGAAACACATAGAAACGCGTGTAGATGTCGGTGGTGACCGTTGGGCTGAGGATCTTGGTCAAGGTGGCGTCGTAGGATCCCGACGGGTCAACGCCGTAAATCTGCAGGCTGTGCGTGCCGGCCGCCGCATAGGTGGTGTCGGTGTTCAGGGTATGGCTGCTGTTCACGCCGGTGACGGAACTCCACGCCCCGCCATACACGGACCAGCTCTCGAAGTTGTCCTGGAAGTAGATCGTGCTGCCGCTGCTGACCACCTTGCAGCCGGAGGAGTTCGTGGCGCTGCCGACCAGGCCCGCGTTGTCCGTGGCCTTCACGCTGAAATAGTAGGTGGTTCCCACACTCAGGCTCAAGCTCGTCTTAGTGACCGACAGCACGTTGCCCACCGAGGTCCAGCCGACCACGTTGGTGCCGCCGGCCGTGGTGCCGATGGCATACTGGTAGCCGCTGATGCCGCTGATCGAGTCCGTGCTGGCGCTCCAATTGGCCGACAACTGCGTGGTCGAGGTGGTGGTCGAGGTTTCCACGCCGGTGGTGGTTCCGTCGTAGACGGCCGGAGGCGCGCTCGGCGGAGTGGTGTCTACCGTCTGCCCGGGGGAATTCGTGGCGGGGCCTACCGTTCCCACGCCGTTGATGGCTTCCACGCTGAAATAGTATTTTTGCCCGTTGGTCAGGCTCAAGCCGGTCTTGGTCACCGTCAGGACGTTGCCCAGCGCTGTCCAAGCGACGACATTGGTGCCGCCCGCGGTGGTGCCGATAGCATACTGGTAGCCGGTAATGCCGCTCTGCGGATCGCTGGCCGCGGACCAGTTCGCCGACAACTGCGTGGTGGAGGTGGTGTAGGGGGTTTCCACGCCGGTGGTCGTTCCGTCATACACGTTCGGCGGCGCGGTGGGTGTGTCGCCGCTGACCACCGTGCAGCCGGAAGAGTAAGTCGGGCTACTCGCTAAGCCGGCATTGTTGACGGCTACGACGCTAAAGAAGTACTCCGTTCCCACGGTCAGACTCAAGCCCGTCTGGGTGACCGAGGTCACATTGCCCAGCGGGGTCCAACTGACCACGTTCACGCAGCCGGGCGCAGTGCCGATGGCGTACTGATAGCCCGTGATGGTGCCGTCAGGGTCGCTGGCGGCGCTCCAGTTGGCCGACAACTGCGTCGTCGAAGTTGTGGTCGAAGTCTCGACCCCCGTGGTCGTTCCGTCATAGACGTGCGCCGGCGGGTTGGGCGGCACATCCCCGCTGGCGCCGCCCGGCAGCAACGGCCAGGCGGGACTAGCACTAATGTCCAAGATCATTTGCCCGAACCAACATTGGCCCACGTCGATGGGATCGTTGCCGTGATTGTCGGTGCGGCCAACTTCCAGCACAACGCCATAGTTCTCATTTGGGACGTTTGGAGACCACGACTGTCCCACCATGGAGTAGCTGTTGCTGGGGTCGTACAATGCCACGCCGCCTTGCCCGGCCGACGCATCATACTTCATGCTGAGCCAGTAGGTATGCCCGGCGCTAATGGGAATCCACGGACCAATCGTCGTTACAGGGTTCCCGTGCGGATCGGTGGTTGCTGTGTGCGAGCGGAGGCTCGGATAATGTCCGGTGCTCATGTTCCTGCCCATCTGCGCCACCACCCACCCCTTGCCCGTGGTCAACGAAAGGTTAACCAGGTCGTAATAGTTGCCGTCGTCGGGATCGTTCGAAGTGCTGGTGAGAAAGCAGCCGAATGTCCAGTTCGTGAAAGTGGAAGAGTAATTGGCCCGCACGAAATTCATGGCGTTGTTGCAATAGCATACCCACGTTCGAGTGGCACCCGTGCCGTTGTAGACGGTTCCGTTGACACTGACCGGCGCGGGCAAATTGTGGGGATAACTGGTGGAGACCCACATGCTGCCGGCATAAGGGTTCCAAGACCATGTTCCCGGCGTGCTGTAGTTCGACGCGTTCATGATCGTGGAAGTCAACACGTCGCCGTTGTTGCCGCTCTCCATGCTCTGGTACAGGTTCACCGGCGTGGCCGCCAGGACCTGAGTATTCCGCGCCGCCATCAGCCCCATGACCAACAGGCTCGCAATTAGGTACTTGGCTGCCACCGGCAATCCGCATCGTAAGCACTGTCTCATAATGACCTCCTCGGAGAAAACAAGTTGTGCCAGCCGCAACGACGGCTGCGCGGACGTAAGTTACAAGAACAACATACCAACGATTAATGCGTCTCAGATCGTCAACGTCGCCTCTTCAACGTCCACGTCTGTCCGTGCGCTCACGGACCGTTATAGGAACCAGTGCAAATCAACTCATCCAGGTAGTACGGCCCGCTAGTGCCGCCCTGAATGTCGCCAAACTCAAGCGACGTGAGGCCGCTGGACGAGAAGTTGGCCGACAAGGTCGTCGAAATCTTCGTCCCATCCACCCAGGCCTCTACGACCGTGCTCGTCGAGGGTGGCCCGACGTGAATCTCGATGTAGTGCCAGGCGTTCTCCGTCAGCGTCGGTCCGTGAGTGCCCGTCCAGCCCTTCGTCTCCTGCAAAGATACCTGGCCGCCGCCCTGCAGCGCGATCGAGCCTGCCGAACCCGCGCCGCCGTAACAGACATACAGCAACCGTACGGTCACGTCGTTGGCCGCCTCCCAGCCGGTGGGCAGGAAGACATAGAACCGGGTGTAGGTGTCGCCGTTGACCGTCGGGCTGATGTTCTTCTCCAAGTAGCCCGCACTGGGCAGCGTCACCTTCAGGCTGTGCGTGCCCTTGGCTGCCTCGGTGGTACTCGTGTTGAGCGTGGACGTTGAGCCGCCCACGACGCTACTCCACGCCCCGCCCCAAGTGGACCAACTCTCGAAGTTGTCCTGGAAGTAGGCCGTGCTGCTTTGGACCGTGCAGCCGGGGGAACTGGTCGCGGAACTCGCTTTGCTGTTGCTGTCAACGGCCTCTACGCTGAAGTAGTAGGTCGTGCCCACGGTCAGGCTCAAACCGGTCTTAGTGACGCTGAGCACATTGCCCAGCGAGGTCCAACCTACCACGTTGGTGCCGCCGGCGGTGGTGCCGATGGCGTATTTATACCCCGTGATTGTGCCGTAACTATCGGTGGCCGCGGTCCAGTTGGCCGAGAGTTGCGTCGTGGAGGTCGTGGTCGAGGTCTCCACGCCGGTGGTTGTCCCGTCGTAGACATTGGCTGGCGGATTGGGTCCGCCGCTGCCCACCGGTCCGTTATACGAGTTGGAGCAGATGAACTCGTCCAGGTAGAACGAGCCGCTGTTGCCGCCCGCACAATCGCCGAACTCGATCTGCGTGCAACCGCTGGCGCCGGAGAAATTCGACGTCAAGGTCGTGGTAAGTTTCGTCCCATCGACCCAGCACTCCAGCAGCGTGCTGGTCAACGGAGGCGCGATGTGCATCTCGATGTAATGCCACGTGTTCTCCGTAAGCGCTGTGCCGGATACCCCCGTCCAGCCCACGGTCTCCTCCAACGTAGGCCGGCCGGCCTGTAAGGAGATGCGGCCGGCTTTGCCGCTTCCCGGCGTATCGGTGACGTACAACACGGGGACCGTCACTTGGTTCGCCGCTGTCCAACCTGTCGGCAGGAAAACGTAGAAGCGGGTATAGGTGTCGGTGGTAATGGCGGAAGTGAAGTTCTTCTCCAAGTAGCCCGCGCTGGGCAGCGTCACCACCAGGCTATGTGTGCCTGCCGCCGCTTCCGCTGTGCTGGTGTTGATCGTGGACGTCGATCCGCCCACCACCGTGCTCCAGGGCCCGCCCCAACTGGACCAACTCTCGAAGTTGTCCTGGAAGTAGACCGTGCTGCCGCTGCTAACCACCGTGCAGCCGCTGGAATTGGTGGCCGGGCCGGTCACTCCCACACCGTTGACCGCCTCGACGCTGAAGTAGTAGGTCGTTCCCACATTGAGGCTCAACCCGGTCTGGGTGACAGCGAGCACATTGCCCAGCGAGGTCCAGCCGACCACGTTGGTGCCGCCGGCCGTGGTGCCGATGGCGTATTTGTAACCAGTGATACCGCTCTGGGGATCGCTGGCGGCAGTCCAATTGGCCGACAACTGGGTAGTCAACGTGGTGGTCAACGTTTCCACGCCGGTGGTCGTTCCGTCATACACGGCCGGCGGGGCCGTCGGCGTGTCCGTGCTAGTCGGCAGCAGCGGCCATACGGCGTTGGTATGGTCTACAATGACGTTGCCAAACCATGCTTGGCTCGTGTCGTTGGGATCGTTGCCGTGGTTGTCGCAGCGGCCTAACCTCACTCCTTGGTTCATGGCGCACCCTGGTGTGGCCGCCGCCACCGACGTAGCCCCTACCTGGGCAAAACCATTGCTCGGATCGAACAGCGCGACCAGGGACTGTCCGTTCGTGCCGTCATATTTCACGCTGAACCAATAGGTGTGTCCGGCAACGATGTCGATGCTGTTGCCGAAGGTTGACCCGGATGATATTGACGCATGAGCGTTGATGCTCGGATAATGGCCGTTGCCCTGTCGATTTTGCGCCACTTGCATGCAGGCCCATGTATTAGAAGTTTCGACGAGCGCGACGTCATACTGATTCCCTTGCGGAACGGTTGACCAGGTGGTGTAGTAGCCGGCGAAAGTGATGTTCGTATAGGAGCCGCCGTCGTTGCCCTCGACGAAGTTCATGGCATTGTTGTTGTTGAACATCCAGGTGCGGGCGGCGCCCGTGCCGTTGTAGACCGTCCCATTGACGCTCACCGGCCCGGGCAAGTTGTGGGCATTGCTTGTCGAAACCCACCCACTGCCCGCGACCACCGTCCAGCCCCAATTCGTGCCGTAGCTTGAGGCGTTCATGATCGTGGGAGTCAACAAATCGCCGTTGTTGCCGCTCTCCATGCTCTGATACATGTCCACCGGCGTGGCCGCACGGGCCGGCGCGGTTGAACGTTGCGATGACAAACAAGACGCAGGCGCTCGCAAGCGCCGTTACCCTCGCGCACCACACAGGGAATCGTGAACTGAACATCATTTAAAGTACCTCCAAATAGGGGATTCCTGCCTCAGGCTGGGACCAACGGACTTGAAATCGCATGCCACGGACAATCTCGTCGTTACCGACAACCGACTCAATTGCGGACTCCTGATCGTGCTTTCTTGCGTCCGGAAACGGTCTTCATGGGACAAAGACCAGTGGCTTTCTCACGCGTTGCGGAAAGCGACGCAACGTGCTGCCGCTTGGACGCTCCGGCCGCAATTGCTAACTATTCACACCGGCAGTATTCTGTCAACAATCACTTTGCGCAAATTGCACGCGCCTTGCGCACGATGCTGAGGGGGGGAAAAAGAGTACATGTGCTACAGTATGATAGGGGCGATCCAAGATCTGGACCGCGGCGACGGGGCAAGCCGTGGCCGTTGACAGACGTTTCGAGTCTTGCTCCATGCGGAAGTTGCAGAGTAGCAGGTCGGCACGGCGTGTCTGAACGTGAAAAGCAACCGGAACCAACGTGATGTCGTGAGGCCGGAGCCCAGGCTACGAGTAGCGCTGGGCCATCCGGTGACGTTGCCGTGGATGGCCTTGTTCGCGCGCGGTGTCAGCGAGTACGCGGAGCAACATGGCAATTGGATCATCACCACCAGTCTCAGTCTGCTGGCAGGCTCCAACATCTGCGAACTGAACGCTTATTCACTAAGAGGCTGGGAGGGAGACGGCGCGATTCTGGGGATCGGCAGCCGAGACGAGTTGCGCCGGCACATCGCCTCGGCTTTCCCGTGGTGAACCTGTCCGGCGTCCTCCCTCCGGTCGAATTGCCGCGTGTGATGGTCAACCAGCGTGCCATCGGCCGACTGGCTGCCGAGCACCTTTTGGAGCGCGGATTCCATCGCTTGGCGTATTATGGGGCGCGGGGGCCTTGGTACTCCGAGCAGCGCAGGGCGGGGTTTTCCCAACGCGCCAACGCGGCCGGCGTGCCCTGCGAGATCTTCGAAATCGTCTGCCCTGCCAATGTCCGCTCGCCCTGGCACCGGCAAGTTGCGACCCTGGACCGTTGGCTGAAACGCCTGGAGCGGCCCGTCGGCATCATGGCAATGAACGACCACGTCGCCCGCGTGGTTGTCAGTGAGTGCCAGCGGTTGGGTCTGGTTGTGCCCCACGAGGTGGCTGTGATCGGCAGCGACAACGACACGGTCGTCTGCGAGTTCTGCCAACCGACGATTAGCACCGTCTCGCGCAGGCATCAGCGAGTCGGTTACAAGGCGGCTGCTTTGCTGGCCAGTCTGGTGGCGGGCAAGGATCCGCCGCCCCACGACATCCTCGTCCCGCCCGACGGTGTGGTCACGCGCCAGTCCACCGACACCCTGAACGTGGACGAGCCGCAGGTGGTTGCTGCGGTTCGCTTCATGCACGACCACTTGAGCGAAAGGTTCGGCATAGGCGAAGTTCTGCGGCACGTGGACATCTCGCGCCGGCAACTGCAACTGCGATTCCGTCTTTTCTTGGGCTGTTCGCCCAACGATTATCTCCGCGGGCTCCGCATGGAGTACGCCCGCAGGCTCTTGGAGCGGTCCGAGGTCGTCAAATTACAGAAAATTGCCAAAGCCTGTGGGGTTTCCAGCCCCAATCAACTTCGCCGATTGTTCCAACGTCTCACCGGCATGACGCCGCTGGAATATCACCGCCAGAGTCAATTGAATAAGCTCGGGTGATCGCGACCAGCAGGCATCGACAGCCCGTTAGGGGCTCATTGACGCCTCTGCAATGGCCAGAATGGCCTTCTTGATGGCTTCACCCGGATTCGGCCAGGCGGCAAGCAATGTGGCTAGCGAGTCGTCGGTTTCCAGAGCCGTCAGACATGCCCCAGGACATGCGTCATCGGCCTCTTGACGTACGTCAGCGCACCCCACAGGAATCGAACCTGTAACCTTCGGTTCCGTAGACCGATGCTCTATCCAATTGAGCTAGGGGTGCTCAGCTTTTTTCCTAGGCGGACCGGCCGTTTTCAATTTCCACAACCGCCCGTGGGGGCCGTCCCGACAAGTAACAGGATAGCATCGGTCGGCCGACCTGCCAAGCCCTTGCCGCTTCCGTGTGCCGTTTGGGCTCGATCCGCGGGCGACTGGCGCCGATCCGCCCCCCAGTGGGCGAAAGAACCGGTCGGAGAAAGTGTTTTGCCGATGCGGCGGCCAGGGAAAGCCGCGACGGAGAGCCGATTTGCGTCGGAAGCCGCCGGGGCGCCGATTTCGCTTGCCCGGCCCCTTGTCGGCGCAATAATTCTTGCGAGGCCACAATTCTTCAGTAAGGGAATGGAGGACGATGATGATTACCGAAACGACCAGGTTGGCGAAGAAAAACTTCAGTGCCCCCGATGTGGTCCGGCAGTGTGGCCATGGAACACTGGAACTTGCCAGCCTCGACGACGTGACGCTGGCCAGAGTCACCTTGCAGCCCGGCTGGAAGTGGTCGGAAAGCATCCGGCCGATGGTCAATACGGAGAGCTGTTTGGTGCACCACAGCCAATATGTGATCCGCGGCCGCCTCAAAGTGGTCATGGACGACGGCAGCCAGATCGACTTGGAGCCGGGCGATTTCGCCACCATTCCGCCCGGCCACGATGCCTGGGTCGTAGGAAACGAGCCGTTCGTGTGCGTCGATTTCTCGCCCGATATGAAGCAGTATGCCCAGGAGCACGACGAAGATCGGCACAGAGGACCTTTGCCAAGATGAGTTTCGGCGAAGGTCGTGCCAAAATGGAGGACAGGCAATGAAGGACCGGAGACCTTTTCCTTGGCAGATACACGACATGGCTTATCGTGGTTCGGCCTGGCGCATGGTTATCGGCGGCAAAACAAGCGTCATCAGCGCCCGCCGCCTGAGTATCCTAAGACGATCGCCGCGCGTTTGGCGCGTTTGCCGGGAATACGGCCTGACTTGCTTCGCCTCATTCCGCCGGGTTACGACTACCTCGGCAGTCTCCTGGCCAGCGCGGTGGTCACGACCATTGGCGTCGCGGTGATTCTTCTGGTGTTGTACTAACAGATCTGCGGTAGTCGCCGTTTTCTGTTGGCAGCGGCCGGGGCTCGACTGTCGGCGCGTTGCCACGCTCCTGCGGACGTAACTGACGGCTTCCCCGCGCGACTGCCGGCTGGTAAACTGGGCCTCGTCGCCGAAGGCCGCCAGGGCGCTTCCCGGCCGCATTTACCGCCAGTTCACCATGGGAGAGGAGTGCAGTCATGAGACACTTTCGACGTTGGGTAGTCGCGGGGCTGATTTTCGGGCCCGCCGTTTTTGCCCAGGCCAACCGAGCGGCGGCCGACGATGCTGGCCAGCAGAGGCCGCACGAACTGGATCGTGTCATCAGAGTCAAATTGAAGTACCTTCTCTACTTGCCCAAGGATTACCAATCGAAGGACTCGTTTCCGTTGCTGCTGTTCCTGCACGGGGCTGGCGAGCGGGGCGACGATTTGCAATTGGTCAAGCAGAATGGGCCGCCGAAACTGATCGAGGCCGGCCAGGATTTGCCCTTTATCGTCGTTTCGCCGCAATGCCCGAAGGAGAAATGGTGGGAATCCATCGAGCTGTCGGCATTGCTCGACGAGATTGTCGAGAAGTACAAGGTGGATCAGGACCGCATTTACGTGACGGGACTAAGCATGGGCGGGTTCGGCACGTGGTCGCTAGCCGCCTTTTCGCCCGACCGTTTTGCCGCCATCGTGCCGATCTGCGGCGGCGGCGATCCGCAAACGACCAAGCGAATCGTGGCGATTCCCGCCTGGGTGTTTCACGGGGCGAAAGACACCGTCGTGCCTCTCGACCGGTCGGAAAGGATGGTCGAGGCGCTCAAGCGAAACGGCGGCAAGGCGCGATTTACCGTCTATCCGGAGGCGGGCCACGACTCGTGGACGGCCACCTACGCGAACCCCGAAGTCTTCGAGTGGCTCTTGCAGCAAAAGCGAGTGCCGAAGAAGCCGGAACCGGCAAAATAGCGGGCCGGGGCCGCGAAATGCTCGTTCCCTCACGGCGCGCGGCAACGAGGGGGAAAGCGCGAGTCACGCGCGATAGAAAACCGCTAGCCAAACCGTCTCTTCCGTGGGGCTGGTCGAGGCGACCCGATGCTTCACGTGGGCGGGAATGTTCAGATACGACCCCGCCGAAAGCTCCACCGGCTGGGCATCGGTCTCGAACTGGATCGTCGCGCGGCCCTGGATGATGACGACCCATTCACTTTCGTCCTGGTCGTACCAGAATCCAGGCGGGGAACACTGGCCGGCCGATACGATTCTCTCGATGCGCAGGCCGCCGGCACAGTGGAGCGTGTCGAACAACTCCTCGCGCAACGGGCAGGGAATACCCCGAAAAAGATTCTCCGGCGTCATTCCACGGGTCTCCTCGAACGCGCTGCGGCGGCCAAACCGCTGCCGGTTATGGCGATCAATCGGATTCTAGGTTTGTGTACGTCCACATCCAGCCATGTGGACGGCCACGCAAACGGGGGGCATACCCCCAAAAATGACCAACGTGACCTACGGTTTATTATAGCGTCTTGCTTTCCGAATGAACGGCTCGACGCATCCGCCCTCACCAGGCCGGTCCATCGTCATGAATCCATCACCGTTCCGGCGACGCTTTTTCCTGCCCGTGACCGAAGGGCTCGTGATTCTCACGGCGGTGATTGCCGCTTTGTACTACGTGCATCAATCGTATCTCTTGGAGAAGGTAAGCGAAGGACTGTTGGATTTTGCCGACTACGCGCGGGCCGTGAACACCACGTTGCTGGCGATGGTTGTCATCATGGTCGCCGTTGCCGAGTTGATCGCTTTGCTGTCTTGGGTCTATTTGCGGCGTGCCGAACGGTCGTCGGATGCTGTCACGGGCGAGTTGCCAACCGGAACCAGTGGTTGAGCACGGTGGTCAATACAAGTGCCGAGGGCATCCTCGCCATGGACGAAGAGGAGGCCATCACGTTGTTCAACCCGGCCGCCGAGCCATGTTCGGCCGCACCGCAGACGAGACGATCGGCCGGCAAGTCGAGTGTCTCATGCCGGCGGAACTGCGGGAAAGGTATCGCCAATCGCTCCATACGTGCTTCACCAGCGGGGTGCCCGACGAGATCGCCGGCAAAGCGCTCGAACTGACGGGACTGCGCGGCGACGGCACGCCTTTCCCGGTGGAGGTCTCCCTTTCCGCGGAACCGATTTTTGGAAGAAGAATGATCGTGGCGGTCGTGCGCGACATCGCCCAACGAAAGCGTCATGAAAACGAACTGAACCTGGCCAGAAAGCGGGCCGAGGAGACGGCGGCCCGGCTTCGCAAGCTTTCCGAGGCGGTCGAGCAATGCCCGGCATCGATTGTGATCGCCAACACGGACGGCTCCATCGAATACGTAAACCCCGGCTTTGTCAAGACGACCGGCTACACGCCCGAGGAAGTCATCGGCCAGAATCCCCGGATTCTGAAATCGGGCATACACCCGCCGGAGTTCTACCGGCAGATGTGGCAGATTCTGCTGCGGAGAGGCGTGTTTCGCGAACGGATCTGCAACCGGAAAAAAAGCGGCGAGCTGTTTTGGGAAGACGCCACGATCGCCCCCGTCTTGGACGAGCAGGGCGAAGTCGTCAGTTACGTGGCGGTGAAAATCGACGTCACGGCGCGGAAACAGGCCGAAGAAGCCTTGCTGGCCAGCGAAAAGCGATACCGGCTGCTGGCCGAGAACGTGCGCGACGTGGTCTGGAGCGTTGACATGAACATGCGTCGCACGTATGTCAGCCCGTCGATCGAACTGTTGACCGGCCATACGGTCGCAGAAGCCCTACAGCTCCCGTACGAAAAAGTGCTCACTCCCGAATCGGGCAAGCGTACCCGGGACATCTTCCTGAACATCCTGGCCCATGCGCAGCGCGATCCGGCGATTTTCCTGCAGCCCGTCTGTATCGAGATGGAATACCAGTGCAAGAATGGAGGCTCGGTGTGGACCGAGGCCAACATGTCGTGGTTTCTCGGCGACGACGGCAAACCGGTGGGCGGAACGGGAGTCACCCGCGACATCACGGCGCGGAAAAAGGCCGAGCAGGAATTGCAGGAATACGCGCAAAAACTGGAGCAGGCCAACCGCGAGTTGGAAAAAGCCACCGTCGCCGCCCAAGCCGCCAGCAAGGCCAAGGACCAATTCCTGGCCAACATGAGTCACGAGCTGCGCACGCCGCTGAACGGCATGATCGGCATGAGCGAGTTGCTCCGCGACACGCAACTCAACGACCGGCAGCACACGTTCGTCGAAGCCTGCCACAGCAGCGGCCAGTTGTTGCTGGCCCTGATCAACGACATCCTCGATTTTTCCAAGATCGAGGCGGGCAAGTTGGAACTGGACGAGCGCGATTTCGATCTGGCGCAAGTCGTGGAAGAGATCGTGGAGACGATGGCCTTTCAGGCCCGCCAAAAGGGGTTGCAATTGGCCAGCCGCATCGCGCCGCCCGCGCGCCGCCGCCTGCGCGGCGACGACGTCCGCTTGCGGCAGATCCTGGTCAATCTCGTCGGCAATGCCGTCAAGTTCACCGAAGCCGGTGAAGTCGCCGTGACGGTCGAGGCGGGGCAACAGCAAGCCGGCCCCGTTGACGTCCGCTTTGAAGTTGCCGACACGGGCATCGGCATTCCGGACGACCGCATCGATCGTCTCTTCCAATCCTTTACGCAGGCCGACTCGTCCACTACCCGCCGCTACGGCGGCAGCGGGCTCGGCCTGGCGATCAGCAAACGACTCGTGGATCTGATGGGTGGACAAATCGGCGTCAGCAGCCAGGTGGGGCGCGGCTCGTCCTTTTGGTTCGTGGTCCCGCTCCAACCCGCCGCTGCCGAATCGTCGGCAGCCAGCGACGGCTCCAAGTCGGCCGCCGGCCGGCAAACCGGCAACGGCCTGCTCCAAGGGCGCCGCCTCCTGCTGGCAGAAGACAATCGCGTCAATCGCATGTTCGCTGAGGAAATCTTGCGAATGGCCGGCGCCGAATGCCATGCCGTGGACAATGGCCGGCGGGCGGTCGAGAGCATTTGCCGAGAGCGATTCGACCTGGCCATCATGGATTGCCAGATGCCCGAAATGGACGGGCTCGAAGCCGCACGGCAGGTTCGGCACATGGAACGCGAAGGCCAGCTTGCCGGCCGGCTGCCGATCATCGCGCTGACAGCCAATGCGATTCGGGGCGACCGCGAGCAGTGCCTTGCAGCCGGCATGGACGACTATATCGCCAAGCCGTTCGAACCGAGTGAACTGGTAAGAACGATTGAGCGTGTTTTGGCCGCGGGCGCGTTGCCGTCGGCGCAACAGGCGTGCGAGAGCGTGCCCATCGACCGCGGCGCGCTCTTGGCCCGCTGCATGGGGAACTTGGAGTTCGCACAAAGCGTACTCTCGGCGTTCGAGGCCGAATTGGTGGAACGGGTTGACCAGATCGCCGGCCAGGTCGGCCAGTGCGACGTCCGCGCCGCCACCGAATCGGCACACGCCCTGAAAGGGGCGGCGGGCATGGTCACCGCCGAGTCGCTGCGGCAACTGGCCCAGCAAATCGAAGCTGCTGGAAAGGCCGGCACGCTGGCCGAGGCCCTCCCGTTGGCCGACCGCCTCCGTGAGGAGGCCGATCGCTGTTTGCGCTACATCCCCCAACTCCGTGAGCTTATCGGCGCGTCCTGAACGTTGAATTCGACCGTTGCGAAAGGGACAGGCATGAACGTACTAGTAGTTGACGATGAACCGGTCGCGCGACAGATTGCCGCGCATACGCTCCAAGAGGCGGGCTATGAGGTGACCACGGCGCCGGACGGACGCGAAGCGCTGGAAATCCTCCGCCGCGGGCAACACCGCCTGGTCGTCTCGGATTGGATGATGCCGCAAATGGACGGCGTCGAATTATGCCGCGTTATCCGTTCCGGCCAGTTCGATCGCTACATCTATTTCATCATGCTTACCGCCCAGACGCAGCCGCAACAGGTTATCGACGGGCTCAGCGCCGGCGTGGACGACTACATCTACAAGCCGTTCAATCCCGCGGAACTGGTGCTGCGCGTCAACATCGGCCGCCGCATCATCGGCTTGGAGACGCGCGACATGGCGATCTTCATGCTCGCCAAGCTGGCCGAGTCGCGCGACCCGGAAACCGGCGAACACCTGGAACGCGTGCGCAACTATTGCCGGCTGATCGCCAAGCGCCTTCAACAGAACGGCAAATTCCCCGATCAGGCGAACGACGAATTTGCGGGCTTGATTTATCAGACCAGCCCCTTGCACGATATCGGCAAGGTGGCCATTCCGGACCGCATTCTGTTGAAGCCGGGGCCGCTGACGCCCGACGAGTTCGAGATCATGAAGACGCACACCACGCACGGCGCGGCGACCATCGAGGCGGCGTTGGAAAAATACCCCGGCACGCCCTTCCTCGAAATGGCGCGGGATATCGCGCTGGGCCATCACGAGCGCTACGACGGCGGCGGCTATCCGCGGGGCCTGGCCGGCGAAGCCATTCCGCTGGCCGCCCGCATCATGGCCCTGGCCGACGTCTACGACGCCTTGATCTCGCGGCGCGTTTACAAAGAGGCCTATCGCCATGACGAAACGCGGTGGATGATCGTCGGCGAGGCCGGTTCCCACTTCGACCCGGCCGTGGTCGAAGCCTTCGTCGCTGAAGAGAAGCAATTCGTCGCCATCTGCGCAATGCGCGGAAGCCGAAGTGGAAGCGATTGCCGCCGAAAAACCGGAGATGGCGGTCGCCAAGTGCGCCGACGGTCAAGCGTGATTCCTTGCGCAATTCATGCCACTTCCCTTGACACCTCTCGGGGCATGGACTACGGTAGGGTTCGCAGCCGGTGAGACGCCCATGGCCGACGAAACCCTCGATGACTTGCGGCGGTTAAAGCAGCAGATTCGCGCCGAAGCCGCGGCCCGCCGAGCGAACCAGGCCGATGCGGAGGAGTTGAGCCGGCGAATTTTTCAGCGGGTTGCCGCGCTGCCCGAGTACGCCGCTGCCGGCACCGTAATGTTCTATCTCGATTTTCGCAGCGAGGTCCGCACGCGCTGGTTCCTTCCCGCGGCGTGGGCCGCGGCGAAACGTGTTGCCTCGCCGTACTGCGAAGAGAATCAGATCCGACTTTTCCGGCTGGACAGCTTCGACGCCTTGGTCCCCGGTGGCGCTGGGCATCTTGGAGCCCAAGCCCGAGTTGCGCGGCCGCGCGGCGACGACACTCGACGCCAAGGACCTCGATCTGATCATTGCTCCCGGCCTGGCGTTCGACCGCCGCGGCGGCCGGCTGGGCTACGGCAAGGGCTATTACGACAAACTGCTTCGCCAGGTCCGCGGCGACGCCACGAAGTTGGCCGTCGGCTTCGAGTGCCAGCTTTTTGCCGAGGTTCCCGTGCTGCCGCACGACGTCCGCATGGACATCATCGTCACCGAGAAGGCCGTTTATCGGTCGGACCGCTAATGTGGTGCTCCCTCCTGCTGGCGACGACGCGTGCCGCTTGGTAGACTGGAGGTTTTAGCCGCCTTGCCGGCCGCCCACAACACCGACTCGCCATGACCACGCCCGTCCCACGATATCTCGTCCCCTTTCATCCCAAGCGCGTGCCGCACTTCTTCACCGACGTGCTGGTCATCGGCGGCGGACTGGCGGGGTTGCGGGCGGCGCTGGCCGTCGATCCCAAACTCTCCGTGCTGGTGATCGCCAAGCACGGCGATTGAGGAGTCGAACAGCAACTACGCCCAAGGGGGCATTGCCGCGGTCCTGAGCCCGACGACCGCTTCGAGGACCACGTGGCCGACACGCTCGAGGCCGGCGGCTCGCTGTGCGATCCGCGCGGTGGTCGAGCACGTGGTGCGCGAGGCCGCCCCGCGGCATCGCGCGAACTGATCGAATGGGGCACGCAGTTCGACCACGCCGGCGGCCGGCTGGCCCTGGGACGCGAGGGCGGCCACAGCCACGACCGCATCGTCCACGCCCTGGGCGATGCCACCGGCAAGGAAGTCATGCGCGTCGTGGTCCGCCGCGCCGGAACAGTCGCTCCAACGTCGACATCTGGGAAACACCTTCACGCTCGACCTGCTGACGCTCGACGGCGCGTGCCGCGGCGCGCTGGTGTGGAACGGCCGCCACGGCAAGACGATGGTCTGGGCCAAGCAGACGATCCTGGCCACCGGCGGGGCCGGCCAGCTCTACCGCGAAACGACCAATCCCGACGTGGCCACCGGCGACGGCATGGCCATCGCCTATCGGGCCGGCGCCGAGTTGCGCGACATGGAGTTCATGCAGTTCCATCCCACCGTGCTCTACATCGCCGGCGGCAGCCGCAGCCTGATCAGCGAGGCCGCCCGCGGCGAAGGGGCCTGGCTGGTCGATCGCCACGGCCACCGCTTCATGCCCGATTACGACCCTCGCGGCGAATTGGCCCCGCGCGACGTGGTGAGCCTGGCCATCGTCAGCCAGATGGAGAAGACGCGGCACCCCAACGTCTACCTCGATTTGACGCATCTCGATCCGAAGCGGGTGCTGAGCCGTTTCCCCGGCATCGCCGCCGCCTGCGCCGAGTTCGACCTGGACATTACCCGCGATCGGATCCCGGTGCGGCCCGGCGCGCACTACATGATGGGCGGCGTCACGGTCGACCTGGAGGGCGCGCACCGGCGGTGCCGCGAATCTGTGGGCGGCCGGCGAAGTCAGCGGCCAGCGGGCTGCACGGGGCCAATCGCCTGGCCTCCAACAGCCTCGCTGGAGGCGCTCGTCTATGGCGTCCACGCCGGCCAAGGGGCTTCCCGGGCCGCTGCCGAGCTGCGCGACGATTTCTCCGCCTCGATCGTCGACAATCCCCGCGCTGAAGTGCTCACCGAGCCGTTGAACCTGGCCGACATCCGCAATTCGCTGCAAAGCCTGATGTGGCGCAACATGGGCGTCCGCCGCGACGCGGAGGGACTGAAGGAAGCCCTCGAAAACATCAACCATTGGTGCCGCTACGTGTTGCCGCGGCAGTTCGCCGATCCGACCGGCTGGGAATTGCAGAACATGCTCTGCGTCGCCCGGCTGATGATCGAGGCGGCACTCGCCCGGCAGGAAACCCGCGGCGCCCACTTCCGCATCGACTTCCCCCAAACCGACAACGAGCATTGGCGCCGGCACATGCTTTCGTCCGGCGGGAGTGAGTTCAGACTGCTCCTCCCCCCACTACGCCTCGATCACGTCCTGGCACGGACCGGTCACGGTAGTGAACGAAAACGTGCCGTTTGGCCCGCGACACGTATCGCGTCCGCTTCGCTTGTCCGCAGATCGCTCGGCGGATCGTGCCGGGGCAGTTCCTTATGCTGCGGCTGGCCGGTTGCAACGACCCGCTGTTGGGCCGGCCGCTGGCCATGTATGACGTGGCGCCGGACGCCGCGGGCAATCCGTGCTTCCTCGATGTCGTGTACCTGGTGGTGGGCAAGATGACGCGGCTGCTGGCCGAGTTTCCCGCCGGGGCGCGATTGGAAGTGTGGGGTCCGTTGGGCAACGGTTTTCCGCCCACGCCCACCGAGCATCTGTTGATGGTGGCCGGCGGGATCGGGCAAACGCCCCTGTCTGGCGCTGGCGCGGGAGTATCTCGGCCTGCACGCCTTTGGCGATCCGCCGCGGCAGGTCGCGCCCGCCCGCCGGGTGACGCTCTGCTACGGCGCCCGCAGCCGCGAGTATCTGGCCGGGGCCGAGGATTTTCGCCGCCTGGGCGTCGAGGTTCACTTAAGCACCGACGACGGCTCGTTCGGCTATAAGGGGTTGGTGACGCATCTGATTCAGCCGGTGGTGGAGCAGTCGGCCTGGCCGTGCCGCATCGTCTGTTGCGGCCCCGAGAAGATGATGGAGGCCACGGGTCGGATCGCCTGCGAGTTGGGCGTGCCGTGCCAGGTGTCGTTGGAGAGCCCGATGGCCTGCGGGCTGGGCATTTGTTTCAGTTGCGTGGCGAAGATTCGCGATGCCGCGGGCAAGTGGGACTATCGCCGCACCTGCGTCGAAGGGCCCGTCTTCGACGCCGCAGATGTCGAGTTCGATTAGTTCCGTCGTTGATTGTGGAGCGGCTGCCGCCTTTTCTCCGCGCCGCTCGCCTATTTCGCCTCGCCCGCTTTGGACTCGTCGGCGGCGGGACGAACGGCGCTCATAAACAGGCTGACGACGTTGTCGCTATACAGCGTGAATTCAAGGCCCAGCTTGTAATAGCTGGCGCACGTCGTGATAGGGCCGTCCGTTTCGTCCACCTGATCCGGTTTGCCAAAGGCCTTCTCCAGATCTTTCAGGCTCGATCCCATGCCGATTCCTTCCTTGGTTTTGCCGGCGAAATCGCGGACTTGGTAGGCGGCCGATTGCTGCGAATCGAGCATGACGGAAGTGAGTCCCCGGCTCGGACTGATGAGGAACGTGTATCGCGCGAGGGATAGGCGAGGGCTGTCTTTTCCTCGAGATCGGGCTTGTCGAAGAGTTTGAGGATTTCATCCTTCGACATGCCGAATTTGGCCGGCCCGAGCCCCTCGCCGGGCTTGATCTCGGGAGCGAGCAAGTCGGGTTGCTCGGGTGGCGGCTGGAGCCTGCCGATCCCCTGCGTCGTGACTTTGTAGCCTTCGGGCGGTTCGAGGCTGAACAGCGCGGGGTCCAACGGCTGATCGAAAACCAATCCGTACATTGAGACTTGCGGCTTGCCGCCTTCAGTCAGGTCTTCCATGCGGACGGGCAGCCTGGTGTCGGGATCGACCCAGACTTTCATGGGTGGGTACGGGAATCGCGACTGCTTGCGGACGTCTTCGGCAACATCCACCCGAAAGACGTTCAGTTTGCGACCATCGAGCGTCTCGTCGGGCAGGCGATTGGCGTTTTCGTTGACCGTGTTGCGGAGCATTTCATAAACGTTGATGCCCGCCGGGCGTGGCGCCAGCCCGACCATGACCATGGCCGTTTTGTCGCGCGGCGAAACGAGAAGCGATTTGCTGCCGTCCTTGTTCATGACGGTGTAGTTGCCGTTGGCCATCTCAGCACGCACTCGGCCGTCGGCGAGAATCAGGATTCGATCGACTTCACCATTTTCCGTCCTTGTCTCCTTCAAGACGAGCGATTTCGTCTGCGCGACCTTTTCGGCCACGGCGGCAAAGGAAACCTGGCTGCCCGAGCCGAACAGCGCAAGCGAGGCGACAACCGTGGCAACGAGGACACCCGCGGCGGCGAGGACCAGTGCGGCAATGCGTCGAAACATGGGTGTTCTCCATCGGGCAAGGGATAATTCAAACGGTATGACGGTGGCGGCCGGCAGCACGGCGAGATCAACCGACCGCGGCGGCGGCGCGCAGCGGGCGAACAACTCGACCAGTTCCCGCTCGGGCGGAAGGTCAAAGTCGTTGGCGGAATCCGACAGTTCTTTTCTCATCGTCGGGTGCCTTCGGGGTGGTCGGAAGCGAGCAATCGCCGCAAACGCACGATCGCCCGGGCGATTTGCGAATGAACGGTCATGGGCGGTTTCTCAACGACCTCCGCAATCTGGCGAATCGTCAGCCCTTCGTCGAAACGCAACGAAATCAGCGCGCGGCAGTCGGGATCGAGCTGGCCGATTGCCTGCTGGAGCTGCTCGGCTTGCTCGATATCAATCGCCTGTTGGACAGGCGACGGCGACGGCGAGACCACGCTGTCATCAAACAGTTTAGTACGATGTCTTTCGTTCTTCCGCCGGCGCACGTGATCGATGGCTTCGTTCATGACGCAGCGTCGCAACCAGCCGGCGAACCGGGTCGCGTCGGGGCGGTTCTCGTTCGGCCGCGATTGGGCAAGCCGCACCAGCACGGTCTGCCGCACCTCTTCGGCGTCGTGCAGGTTGCCGACAACACGGAAGGCGATCGTCAGCAGCCGTTGCTCCCAGATTCGCACCAGGGGCGCCAGAGCCGAGTGATCGCCGCCGCAAAACCGCGCAATCAACTCCGCGTGCTCCGGCGGAGCGTCGGGTGGGCCGGCAAGTCGCGTCACGCCCTGCGGGGTTGTCAAGTTGGCACCTGTCCGCACCTTGGGGGAAGCTTTACATAATAGGACGAGGCGGCGGGCTTTTTGTACGAAGAATTCTGGTCAAGAACCGGCGGACGGCACGCAGAGGCTGATTACTACTAGCCCGGCGGCAGCCCCGGGCCTTCCAACTCGATCGACGGCGAAAGCCGATTGCCCTGGCGGTCCTCGATGTGCGTCTGGAACGGGGCCTCGGTCGGCCGCCAGCCGTTGATCAAGACGATCAACGTGTCGTGCCCGCTCATGCGCACCGGTTGCTTGAACGGGGCGCCGTGCTTGCGTTCGATCACCCACACGTACTCCGCCGATCTTGAAGTGCTCGGCGGGGCGTCATATTCGACGCTGAAGCTCATCAGGATCCCCTCCGGCCCCGTCTGCGGCAATGCCACGCCCATCGAGAGCCGGACCGACTGCGCGACCGCGCTCACGGCTTGCGACGGCTTCGAGGTGTCATCCGTCGTGGCCGGCGACGCAGGCGATGGTGACGGCAAGCCCGTCGATGAAGCGGAGGCAGGAGGCGATGCCGTCGAAGCAACTGGCGCCGGCGACTGAGCAGCGGGCGGAGGTGGAGGCGGAGGCGGAACATCCGATTCGCCGACCGCCGGACCGGGATCGGTCGGCGAACTCGCCGGACAGCCCATCAACCACAGGACCATCGACGCCAGGGCGACTACATGGAAGCATCGCCGCATGACGACCTCCATCAAGACGCCCCAAATTATAACGCGCGGCGGAAATCCCTCAAGTACAGCGCTTGTTGGGGCGGCAGTTGCCCTGCGGCCCCGCGCCGCTCACCGCACCCTCCCCTTGCAGAAGAGCCGCCAGTTCATCGGCTCGATCGGATCGCTGTAGCGGCGATCGCCGGTCGGCCAGGACATCGTGCCCTCGAGCTCCGGCATGATTTCCAACACTTGCTCCACCAGCATCGTGGACAGCCGCTGGATCGACGCTTGCCGTGTCGTTGACTGGATCGAACGGACCGTCTTCATCAGGCGGGTCAGTCGGGCCCGCAGTCGCACCGGCGAAGAGAACTCGCACTCAGGTTCGCGCAACAATTCTTCAAGAGGCACGCCCAGCACCGCCTGCCAGCGGTAAAGCTCGCTCAACGACAAGTCCGACGATTGTTCTTCTTGCCTCTTCACCTCGGCAATCGAGACGCCCAAGCATCGGGCAACCCGACGATACGTGAACTTTTGCGCCGGCGCACTTCGCCCAGCCGGTGCAGGCACCGGCGGCGTGCCTGCGCACCGCGTTGCGGTGGCGCCGCCGAACCACGTTTGGCGGCCGCACCGCTCTTGCCGTTCGCGCCGACCAGAGGGACGGCGCCTTGCGGAATCGGCTGCGCTGAAAAACTGCACCCGCTAATGCTGTTCATCGCAGACTCCTTTCTAGCCCATGCCGGAGCATGGACGCCGCGAAACGGGAACCGGCCGAATTCTCGCCTCAACGAAATTGGGCCTGTCCCCTTTGCCGCTCCGGCATAGGAGGCTGCTCACCGCAGATCGAATAGAGACCGAATTAGCTGGCACACGCGATGAAGGATGATTCAACTCCGGATAACATGCGGTCTCGTAGTACGATCACTTGGCGCGAACCGTGATTTTGGGGGCGGTTGATGCTCGTTCCCAAACTCCCTCAGCCATCCCCATGCCCGGATTGGACAACCACACGAATATGTTGATGTCGCGTTCGACAATCCTCTCGTTATGCAATCGTTGTGCCGCAGCCGCCAATTCAGACTCGCGCGATACGTCGCCGAACGCAACATCTTGACATGACACGACTTATAGTGAGCGGCAAATTGCCGTTCCAACGTGGCGGCCGCATCGAGAAACGCGTCCAAAACGTATGATTCTGCAACACCCGCTGCGCGTTGGGTGCCACTGCCGGCTTGTCCAGCGACGCGAAAACCACCGGTTGGGCAAGCCAACCGCGCCGCCCGACCGGTCTCTCGGCGGCAACACGCCAGTTGACTGGTCCTCTTTCGTCTACGAAAATCAGGGGCAGTGACCGTCGCGGCAGAGGCTTTCGGTGTGTCATCTGCAGGGAAAACTCTTACCAGGAGGTTTCCTCCATGACGAAGATCGTCAGCATCCAGGGTCAGCAGAAGTGGGAGTACTGTCTCGAAACTGCGCTACACCGAAACGCCCCTGTTGGCCGTCCTTAACGAGCACGGTCAGCAGGGCTGGGAGGTGATCGACGTCCTCAACTACAAGGACGCCAAGGGCAAGCAGATGTGGACGGCATTCCTAAAGCGACCGTGCGCCGCCCCGGCCCCCGCGCCGAGTCAGCCCCCAACAACCACGGTTGCCGCCGCAACCAGCGGGCAAGCCAACGCCCCGCCAGGCCAACCGCAGGGCTTCGACCTCAGCGAGAAAGAGTTCGAGCTAAAGAAGGTATGAGACGCGAAGAGCCGATCAGTGGTCAGCCGCGTCGGGGTGGATCTGGCCTTTGGCGGCGGGCCTCTCGGCCAGCATCCGGCTGCTGGACTCGCGTACGGCCTCGACCAAGGCGAGGACATTCTTCAGCGGCGTTTGCGGCAGCACGCCGTGACCGAGGTTGAAGATGTGGCCGGGGCGGCGGCCGGCTTGACGCAACAGGTCCTTGGCGCGGCGACGGATTTCCACCGGTTCGGTCAACAGCACGGCCGGATCGAGATTGCCCTGGATCGCCCTCTCGGCCCGACGGTGCGCCAGGCGTCGTCGAGCCGGATGCGCCAATCGACGCCCACGACCGCAGTGCGTTTCTTCTTGCCGAACGCTTCCGCCAGAAGCGGCAACAGCGCCGGATTGCCGGTGGCGAAGTGGATCACCGGCACATCGGAGCGGATCGCATCGATGATCGAGCGGGTGTGCGGCAGTACATAGCGGTGATAGTCGTCCACGCCCAAGCAGCCCGCCCAACTGTCGAACAATTGCACGAGCTGCACGCCGGCGGCGATTTGGGCGTTCAGATAGAGCGTCACGGCACGGGCCAGCCGGCCCATCAGCGCGTCCCAGGCGCCCGTGTCGGTGAGCATCATCGTTTTGGTGAGCCGGAACTCGCGGCTGGAACCGCCTTCGATGGCGTAGGCGGCCAGCGTGAACGGCGCGCCGGCGAAGCCAATCAGCGGCAACGACTCGGGCAGCCCGGCACGCGTCTTCCGCACGGTTTCCATGACGAAACTCAGCGGCTCGACGGTCTCCAGCTCGGCCAGCCGATCGACGTCGGCAACCGTGCGGATCGGGTTGTGCAGCACGGGCCCTTCGCCGGCCGCGAACTCCAGGCCGATGCCCATCGGCTCGAGTATCAGCAGCAGATCGGAGAAGATGATGGCCGCATCAACGCCCAGCCGTTCCACGGTGCGGAGCATTACCTCGGCGCAGAGATCGGGGTTCTTGCACAGTTCGAGAAACGTCGTCTTTCGCCGCAGCTCGCGATACTCGGGCAAGTAACGGCCGGCCTGCCGCATCAGCCAGATCGGCGTCCGCTCGACCGGCTCGCGGCGGGCGGCTTTCATCAACGGGCTGTTGAACCAGAGAGGAGGCACGGCGGTTGAGAATCGTCCAGTTTCCAGAGAAGCGTCACGACGTCGTTCCTTTATCATAGATCATGCCGCGACGCAGCGAAATCCCAGTTGAACGAGTATTGTTGGCAGACGAGCCCGTCGCACGCCGTCCGTTGACCGGCGCCGACGGTGGTGCTAGATTGTCGCTGGTCGGGCATGGCGATCCGATAAGGATCATCGTCCTTTGGTTCACCTCCGCAAGCTTCTGCCACTCCTATGAAAACCTTCCCGGTGCGACTGCCGGCAATCTCGCTCCTTCTTTTGGCATCGATGCGGCTGGCCGCCGACGAGCCGGCCGGGCCGGCCAAAGGCCCGCTCCGCGTGCATCCCGACAATCACCGCTACTTCACCGACGGCAGCGGCAAGGCCGTTTTCTTGACCGGCTCGCACACCTGGGCCAATTTTCAACCGAACGCCTACGAGAACACGCCTTCGCCGCCCTGCGCCCGATTTCGACGCCTGGTTGGCCTTCATGGCGAAGCACAATCAGAACTTCTTCCGGCTATGGACATGGGAGTATGCCTTCAATCCGCACGTGCTCGTGGGCACGGTCTATTACGGTCCCCCGATGGCTTACCTGCGCACGGGACCGGGGTTGGCCCTGGACGGCAAACCGAAGTTCGACCTGACGCAGTTCGACCCGGCCTTTTTCGATCGCCTGCGGGCTTTTGTCGCCGCCGCGCGCGACAAGGGCATTTATGCCTCGGTGATGCTCTTCCAAGGATTCCGCTTCGGGCCAAAGGGCTTCGTCGGCGACCACTGGCAGGGCCATTATTACAACGCGAAAAACAACATCAACGGCGTTGACGGCGGCGACGTCCACACCGTTCACACAATGGCCGATCCGGCAATTGTGAATTTGCAGGACGCGTATGTCCACAAGATCGTGGACACGGTCAATGACCTCGACAATGTGCTGTACGAGATCATTAACGAAAACGAAGGCAACTCGGCCAACACCGAGTGGCAGTACCACATGATCCGCGTTGTCAAAGATTACGAGAAGACGAAACCGAAGCAGCATCCGGTCGGCATGACAGTCCAGTTTCCCAACGGCAGCGATAAGGTATTGGAAGCGAGCCCCGCCGACTGGATCTCGCCCGTGGCCAAGGTGCCCACCAGCGACGGCGGCAAGGTGGTCATCAACGACACGGACCACTCGTATTACTATACGGGTCTTAAAGCCGACGGCTTGGCCTCCCAACGGGCCTGGGTGTGGAAAAACGTCACGCGCGGATATCAATGCCTCTTTATGGACCCCTACCTTGACGGCGGCAAGAACGAGGACCGCAACGTGCCAAACGGCAATGCGCCCGATCCGTATTGGGACGTGCTCCGCGAAGCGCTGGGGCAATCGCGCCGCTATGCCATGCGGATGAACCTGGCCGCGACGGCGCCGAACGGCGAATTGGCATCGACCGCGTACTGCCTGGCCAACCCGGGTCGAGAATATCTGGTCTTTCTGCCCGAGGGGGGCGAAGTGACCGTCGATCTATCGGCGGCAAGCGGCCCATTGGCCGTCGAGTGGCTGCGGCCCGTGGATGGGAAGACTGTCCAAGGCGGCACGGTGGCCGGCGGCGCCGAGCGGACGCTGAAATCGCCCTTCTGCGGCGACGCCGTGCTGTTCTTGCAGAAGAAGAAGTAGAAGCGGCGTTCCGCCGCTTCCTCAACGAGATGGCACGCCAGCATGCCGCCTCTACGGCTTCACCTTGAAGTTGCGCATGCTGCGGACGGGCTTGCCGCGGCTATCGGATATTTCGGCGACGATGGTATACGCGCCTGGCTCTTTGGGAAACTCCGCGTCGAACGCAAGTGTTTTCTGCTCGAAGGCCGCCAGCGCGGAGTCTTGCGATTGCGCGGCCGCTTGTTTGTCGCCCTGGAGGATGCGCAATCGCACGGGGCCGGCCCAATCGCGGTCGAGGTCGTTGATGATGACGACGTTCAGCGAACGCTGGTGGCCGGCGGGCACTTCTTCCGCCCAGAAATCCAGCATCAGTCCGACAGGGTTGAACGCCTCCCGAACGTATTCCTCGAACAGGGGCTCAAAAGTGAGTTGCTCGAGGTCGATGAAATCGTCGCAGGTGGCGCCCCCTTCGGGCCGCGGCTTGTCGCCGGGCCGCGAATAGCCCAGGCCGCAGAAGTGCATCGCGGCGGCCGCCTGGCGATGACATCGCCAGAACTCCGTCAGCGCCGCGACATACCGGGCGTGGAGCATCCGCCGCTGCTCCACCGTCGCCCCCGGCCCTAGAAGCGTCGCATACACTTTGTCCGTGAGGCACGTCGGGCTGCCGTCGCGGTTCAACCAAAGCCAGTCGTACTCGTTGATGATGATCGATACGGGAAGCCGGTTCTGCTCGCCGCTGAGCGCCGGCTTGAGGGGCGTCTTTTCGAGGTCCCTCAGGAAGAACGGCTTCTTGCCCTCCTGCGTCGCGCGAGAAGAGATACGAATGCGATTCGACGCAATCGGTGGCCGCTTGCGGCTCGGCCCAACCGTTCTCCCAGGGGCGGTTCGACAGGTCCAGTCCGCGGACAGCCTGGATGGCCTTGCCGGTCTCCTTGGTGCGGCTTTCGTTCTGGGCGTCCCAAATCACCACGCACGGATGGTTCCACCGCTCGCGCATCCACTCGGTATACTCGGACGCGAGTTCCTCGGCATTGATGATCTCCGGACCGCTGCTGGCCGTCGAACTGGCCAATTTGTCTCGGACCAGCGTCTTCACCTCGGGGCCGCTCAGGAGCCAAATGGGAAACTCATCCTGAATCAAGAAACCCTCTTCGTCGGCGATGTCGTACCACAACTCGGGCGGGAAGCCGATGCAATAGCGGATCGAGTTCCAGTGCATCGTCTTGTATTTCTGGTGCAAGCGGCGGACCCAATCGGGCTGCCACGGCAGATCGCCGCGCTGGGCATCCTCGAAGAAGCGGTAGAGCGTCACGTTGGTGCCGCGCATGTAGTACGGCTTGCCATTGAGCACGGCCCGCTTCGCTTCCGGATCGAACGTGAACGACCGCATGCCGAAGCGGACCTTCGCCGCGTCGCTGGTTGTGCCGATTTTCAATTTGTACAGGAACGGATATTCCGGCCCGACGGGGACCTCCGCCGCGTCGCTGGTTGTGCCGATTTTCAATTCGTACAGAAACGGATCTTCCGGCGTCCACATTCGGCAGCCTTCGAGCGGCATCGTCACGTTGACCTTCGTCAATTGACGGGCCTCCACGTGCGTCGGCGAAGTTTTTGCCGAGCCGACGATCCGGCCGCTTGCCGCCTCGCAGACATCCATCCGGGCGGTGAAATCGCACGCGTCGTTGCCGGCCTGCACTTCCGCCACCACGCGCACCGTTTCGCCTTGCACGTCGGCAGCGGTCTGCACGTTGACCACGTAGGCGGCGCCGGTCAAAATCAGTTCGACCGAATCGTAGATGCCGGGAATGAACCGGTATTTCTCGAAATCCCAGCCGGCAGGCATGCCGCCGGGCAGCGACTCGCGGTTGGCGCCGAGGCGGATCACCAGTTCATTCGTTTGGCCGGCGCCCCTGAGATAAGGTTTCACATCCAACAGTGCGGGCGTGAAGCAGGGCAGATGCTCGCCCACGGCCTGGCCGTTCAGGAAAACCTTCGTGCCGTACTGGGCCTTGTGGATTTTCAGTATCGCCACGGCCGGCACGGGCCCGTCGAGCTTGAATGTGCGGCGATACCAAAAGGCCTCGCGCAGTTCGCTCGTTTTGCCCACCTCGGCAAAGGCCGGCTGCGCCATGTCGACCAGCCCCGGCACCACGACCGCGTGCGAAAAGGCCTGCGGGATGGCATCCATCCCGCCCTGCTCGATTTCCCATCTGCCGTCTAGGTTGACGACCTGCCGAGGCGGCACAGGCTTGATCGCGCCAAAACACGTTGTGCCCCCGGCGGCAACGACCGAGGCGATCAACGAAAAGACGACGGCCCAGCGACGCATCACAGTATCCTCCTGTCGCGAGCCTATTCCTTGATCAAATCCCGCACCGTCATTCCCGAGGGGATCATGGGCAGCACGTGCTCTTGATAGGGCACTTGCACGTCGAGCAGGTACGGCCCGGGCGAGTCGATCATCTCCTGGATCGCGCCGCTCAGATCCGCCTTCTGCCGTACGTGTCGGGCGTCCCACTGGAAGCCGCGGGCGATGGCGACGAAATCCGGGTATCGCTGTTCCGGCGTAATGCCGTTGCCTTGCCCGATCGCTTCCGGATCGTCGATCGGGCCGAGATACGTGTGCGCCCGGTTGGCGGCGTGGAAACGGTCTTCCCACTGCACCACCATGCCGAGGTGCATGTTGTTCAGCAGCATCACCTTGACCGGCAGCTTCTCGCAATAGCAGGTGGCCATTTCCTGGATGTTCATCAGCAGGCTGCCGTCGCCGTCGATGTCGATCACGAGCTTGTCGAGATTGGCCGCCTTGGCGCCCACCGCGGACGGCAACCCGAAGCCCATGGTGCCCAACCCGCCGCTGGAAATCCAGCGCCGCGGCCGGCGGAACTTGTAGTATTGGGCCGACCACATCTGGTGCTGGCCCACGCCCGTGGTGATGATCGTGTCGCGGTCCTTGGTCAGGCGGTAGAGCTCGCTGATGGCGTGCTGCGAGAGGATGCCGTCGAAATCGGGGTCGTAATGGAAAGGCTCGTCGCGCTTCCATTTGGCCACTTTCCGCTGCCATTCGTCGATCTCGGGCGACACGACCGCCTTGTTCAGTTCGCGCAAGAAGCACTTCACGTCGCTGACGATCGCCAGGTCGGGCCGCCGGATCTTGCTGATCTCCGAGGGGTCGATGTCGACGTGGATCACCTTGCGCGGCTGGCGAACTCCGACACCTTGCCGGTCACCCGGTCGTCGAACCGCACGCCCACGGCCAACAGCAGATCGGCATTGTTGACCGCATAATTGGCGTAGACGCTGCCGTGCATGCCGAGCATGTCGAGCGAGAGCGGATCGTCGCCGGGGAAACACCCCAGTCCGTTGAGCGTCATTGTTACGGGAATGCCCGTCTTGCGCACCAGGGCGGTCAGCTCCTCGCCGGCGTCGCCGTGGATCACGCCGCCGCCGGCATAGATCACCGGGCGTCGGGCCGCGCTGATCATCGCCACCACCGCCGAAATCTCGGCCTTCGTGGCGCAGCACTGCTCGTTCCGATAGCCGGGCAGGTTCAGCGGCGCGTTATAGTCGGGCACGGTCTGCATGTTCTGCACGTTCTTGGGAATATCGACCAGCACCGGCCCCGGCCGGCCCGTGGCGGCCACGTGGAACGCCTCGCGCATCACCCGGGCGATGTCGTTCACGTCGGTCACAAGGTAATGGTGCTTGGTCACGCTGCGGCAGACCTCGACGATCGGCGTCTCTTGAAAGGCGTCGGTGCCGATCACGGGCGTGCCCACCTGGCCGGTAATGGCCAACAGCGGCACGCTATCGAGCTTGGCGTCGGCGATGGCCGTCACGAGGTTGGTGGCCCCCGGTCCGCTGGTGGCCGTGCAGACGCCGACTTTGCCGGTCGAGCGGGCGTAACCCTGGGCGGCAAACCCGCCCCCTTGCTCGTGCCGCGGCAAAATCACGCGAATCTTGTCGCGGAACCGCGTCAGCGCTTGGTGCAAGGGAATCACCGCGCCGCCGGGATACGAAAACACCGTGTCCACGCCGTGGTTCACCAGGCTTTGCACGACGATGTCGGCCCCGCTGGTTGGCTGCGGAGTGGTCGGCTGGCTGGGATTCGCGGTCTTGGGGGTCGCTTTCGCCACGGGAACACCTTCGTACGCTTCGGTTGGGCTGATTTGGTCGAAACTGGTCCAAACTACTGAGTGTACTCCCGAGTCCCCCCCAGTTCAAGTGGAGTCGCAATCCATACGGGCCCAGCGATAGGCTGAATACCCCGATTATGCGAGAGGGTTTATAATGCGGACAACAGCAGTCGAGAGCGTTGGCAGGTAGTCTTCTCTTCAACGTTGGGGCGTTTCTTATCATGAGCTTGAAGTCACGACGAATTGTGCGGTGGCTTTTGTTGGCCGGGCTGGCCTTGGTCTTGTTGTTGAGCATTGCTGTGTGGCGTTTGTTTACGCCGCCGGCAATCATCGTTTCAAAGGAAACGACCTATATCACCGAGCCGCTACGGCCGGACGGTAATCCGGACTACATCGCCGCATTGAACCGGCGGATGAGCGAAGGAGTGACGCCGGAGAACAACTCGGCCGTGTTGTTCTGGCAGGCCGTTGGGCCCGGCGAGATCGACCGCCAAGACCGCGAGAAGTACTTCGAGCTGCTCGGCACCCCGCCGTTGCCGGAGAAAGGAAACTATTTCGTTCCGTATGACAAGTACATCAATCGCCAGGAGGCCGTCGCAAATGCCACGAACGCTGAGGCAAAGCAAGAGGAACAAATGCGAATCTGGGGCCAGTTGGAATTGGCCATGAAGAGGCCCTGGTCGAAGGACGAGTTTCCGATATTGGCCGGCTGGCTGGAGACCAACGAAGAGGCGGCGGCGTTGCTGGTCGAAGCGTCGAAACACCCGCGGCGTTTTGATCCGCTGATCGTCGAAGGGAACGGCGCGGACGCGGGCGCGGCCTTGCCTGCGATGAATTGCTATCGCGATCCCGCTCGGCTGGTGGTTGTGCGGGCCATGCTGCGGGCCAGCGAAGCCCAGATTGATGAGAGCTGGGATGACCTGTTGGCTTGCCACCGCCTAGCGCGACTGGCTGCCCAGGGTTCCTTTGTCGTTGACGTCGTAACCGCCATCGGCGTCGACAGAATGGCATGCCAGGGAGATATAGGATTGCTGTCATGCAATTACCTCAAAGCGTCCCAAATCACGAAGATGCGAAGGGACCTCGACCAATTGCCTCCCATGCCGAAGATGACCGATAAGATCAACGTCGCAGAGCGGTGCGTCTTTCTCGACGTGGTGCTGATGACGGCGAGGCAAGGGCTCAGTTTTACCCGGTCTTGGGGGAACGATATGTTTCCGAAGCGGCACCTCGAAACAGGGCGCTGGAAGGAAGAGGGCATGCGCAAGTGGCTGTCCGACTTGCCAGGCAGGGCCCTCGACTGGAACGTACCGCTTCGCATGGGCAACTTCTGGTATGACCGGATGGTGGAGGCATTTGGCAAGTCGTCGCAAAGCCAGCGGAACGCGGCGTTACAGGCGATCGACGAGGACCTTGCCAAATTGGCGTCGGGGGCGGAAGACTGGGGCGCGTTTGGCCTTCCGATTTCTAGTCTTATCGACGGGCGGCAGGCCGCCTCGGATCGGATCGGCCAACTGTTGGTCCGTCTTCTCTTGCGTCAGTTGACGGCGTGCGCCAAGGCGGAAGACGGCGCGGCGATGCACTTTGATCTGACCAAACTAGCGTTTGCCTTGGCCGCATATCACATCGACAACGGCTCATATCCCGCCAAGCTAGCCGACCTGAAGCCCAAGTACCTTGCCGAAATCCCCAAGGACATCTTCAATGACGCCGACTTGCATTACAAGCAGGAAGGTGACGGCTATTTGCTCTACAGTGTCGGCGTCAACGGGCGGGACGACGGCGGAAAGTCGTACGATGACGACACGGATCATCAGCAGGGCTGGGACGATTTGGTCATCCGCATACCGGCGGCCGAATATCACGCAGCGAAGTGACGATGACAAAGTGCTCCTCGTCGCAAGTGCCGGCGCAAACGAGATCGGCAATGTGCGCGACGTGCTAGCGGTCACCCGGCGGCAATATTGCCGCAAAAGTCCAGCAGCGTGTGGTAGATGGTGATATTGCGGAGGGTTGGCCGCGTGTGCCGCGTCGAGTATGTGTGATCGAGCCCGGCGATCAACGGGACTCCCGCCCAGGCGCCGTCGGCAGTCAATTGGTGATTGCCCGGCGAATCGAGCCGAAGTCTGTTGCCGATCTTATCTGCCCAGGTTGCCGGCGATTCCGATTGGACGTAGCCCAGCATTCCTCCTTCGTTTCCCACGCGGCCATACAACTCGGTAAGGAACATACCGAGGCCGTCCTTGCCGACATACTCGCTCACCGAGTCTGATCTGGCGGTACGAAGCCTCTTGGCCTCAAAATGATAGGTGGGGCGGTGCCGTGACTCGGTGGATTCAAAGTGAATGTCGATCTTCGGCCGTTCATCGACCTCAAGCCCGGGTACATCCACTTGTATTTGGTCCTGAACGAAATAGTGATCGGCCCAATTGGGCAGAACACCATCACTCTGCCCAGTCTGGATCGCTTGCTTAAGCCGTTGCGTAATGAAGTTCTCTTTCGATTCGCTGTGGCTCTCGCCACGAATTGCGTCATACCCGAAGGCGATCAGTTGATGGCAGTGGCGGCGGAACTGGGCAGCGTGTTCGTCGCGGTCGGGGGCGCCGACAGCACCGTCGGGATTACTCTTCAGTGACATGTCATCTTTCCCCGCCAGCCAGCGTATCGGAAATGATCGTATCGGCATCCAGAAGGGCCTGGCTGCGCAGCCAATGGAGGCGTTCCAGCGGCTTCAGTAACAGCACTCGCGAGCCCTGGTATATCCGCAGGTTGCGCTGGAAGTAGAGCCACTGGCCTCGCTTTTTCCGGGCTAACTCTTTCGCTCGCCGAAAGTCGGCTGAAGTGGCCTCGTCGACGGCTTGGACCTCGACCCGCAGCGGACTGCGGGAATTCTTGAGCAATTCGACATCGATCATGCCGGTTCGCGAGGTCTTGTCGTAGAAAACTTCGACCTTGTGGCGAAGCCGCGGGTTGTCTTCGAAGAAGCCATCCAACTCGGATTGCAGAACCTTGGCGTATCTTTCCAGTTCGTCGGGCGCGGGGGTGCCGGCGTTCTCTTCGCAGACCTTTCCCTTGATGGCATACCGTTTGCATCGAACAAAGTCTTCGACGAGTATCTGCTCGTTTTTGCGAAGGCGGAGGAGCTTGTAAACGCGGTCATTAAGTTCGTGAAGCAGTTCGGGAAGTTTATTTGGCGTTTCCTCCATGCCAGGAAGCGGCTGTTGCTTTGAGGATCTCGGGACACTCCTAGACCGCGCTTTCTTCACAGGTTCGGACGGCGAGGCCGCAACTAGGCGAGCGTGCAGATCGAGCCAAGCCTCAAAATTGGCAGCGTCCAGTCCTGCCAGTGGAACCGGCAGAGCGGCGAGAACGTTGAGGTTCGAGATGCTAACCGAGATGCCCCATTGCGGAGCGTTGAAAAACTGCTGGTAGAGAGCGAAGTCCGAACTCAGGTAGACTGACAAAACTTTGAGGAAGTCTTCCTGCACCTTTGGGCCCGTAATTCCGATTTGCCTTGGTGGGACAACAATATACTTATCCGAAAAGACAGCGAAATTGCGGGACGCATGCACGATGACGTGCGGCGGCCTGCACACCTCAATCGGTGACAGGCCACCTCGAACCCGGACATATGCCCGATTAGCTGTAACCTTTCGCAACGCTGACCTCGGAATGCGAAAGATGCGGCGGTGGCGCCGAAGGGCGACGGTGATGAGTTCGTCCTTGTCGACAAGCTCCTCGAAAAAACGTTTCTCGTCCTTGTGGTCCTTCGTGCGCAACTGCGGGCCTTCAAGAATCACCAACCCACGATCCTGTGATTGTTCCGCCAGCGTGGTTCGAAATCGACGGCCAACCGATTCCAGCAACCGCCGATCACGGTTTGATCCCCACATCGCCAGCTTCCAGGTTAGCGCGTCGCCACGAATCGCGTCGGCAATGCCGACCTCGCGAAGCTCGCTCCCGTTGATCGTAATCGTCCACGTATCGACCTTTCGGTTGAAATGACTCGGGCGGTTGGGTTCCTGGTTTCCCACCAAGGGCGCAAACGTCAAAATCCGCTCCGCTTCGTCGATCGCTTCCGACTTGTCTGGACGCTTCCGATAGAACAGGGCGGCGGCTGGGACTTCCGACCGACCAGCGAAAAGGACGTATGCCAGATTGGCGAAATTTACAACCGCACTGACTGTGACGCCGGCGAAGAACGCCCGACGAAAAGCGGTAGACTCGTCTTTGAACAGCGTCATCGCCGGCATCAGAAGGCCAACGCTTGCCTTGGCGTTGATGTGCTCCGTCGCTTTCCAGGCGAAGAGTTCCGCGACTTGGTTGCCGCCAGTCGGATACTTCTTGGCGTTGGCGTTCATCCAATCGCGTGCGGGCCTATCTCCCGGACGTGGCTTTTCCTCGTTGATTTCAATCCACGGTGGGTTACCGACAAGCCAATCGAACTTGATTTCGCCCATCTTCTGGTGAAACTCTGAGTCCGTGTTGAAAAAGTCGTTGGCCGGCCCGCCGAAGATGTTCGACCCGCGCAGCTCGGGGAGCTTGAAGTTGGTGTTGCTCAGGTCGGGCGGATCCACATAATCCAGTAACGTGAGAATGAGACTCAGCTCCGTCACCTGACAGGCATCCTCGTCGCGGTCGATGCCGAATACATGTTCCTGCAACAAATCGCGCAGTTCCACCGGGCGAAATTTCTCCCCTTTGCGCTTCAGCAACTCTTTTTCGATCAGCCGGCGGTAGCACTGCACCAGGAACGCGCCTGAGCCGCAGGCGGGATCGAGGGCCCGCATCACTTTGGTAAACGGCAGCGACGCCTCCATCTCGTCGAGGATGAAGTTGACCAGAGGAATCGGTGTATAGTACGCGCCCGCGTCTTTGCCCCGCCCTTCGGCGTGCAAAAACTGCTCGTAGACGACCGAAAGGGTCTCAATAGGGATGTACGAGAAATCGTAATCTTCAAAAAGGCTTCCCTGGCCCCTCTGAGGATCGTCGCCAAAAAAAGTGGCCGCGACTTGTCTTACGTGCTTCACCTCGACGCCCTTTCCCCAAGGAATGTCGAAGACCGAGCCGTTGAGCCAATCGTCCAATTGCTTGACCAGCGAACGGAGCGCGGGCAACTGGGCCTTGCGGCTAAAAACTGCTTGTGCATCGATCTCAAACTCGCTCAACCGATTGTCAGAAAGAATGTCGCGGTCTCGGAGGTAACGGAGGTAAACGTACTTGCCGATCAAGGCGTGCGCGGCCTGTGCCGGCAGTCCCAAGTCCTTGCGAAGTACGCGGCCCAGTTGTTTCAGGCGATCCAGCAACCGCCAATCGACGCGCATGTCGGGCGTGACGAACGGGCCCTTGTCGCGCCACAGCGTGCCATCGTCGATCCCCTGGGCGCTGAAGTCCGGGAGGAGCTTCGAGGCGACCTCTTGTGCCCCGATCACCTCCTTGAGGATTCGCGATGGTGTCCGCTTCTTTGCGTTTTCATCCTCGCGATACCCGAAGCCGGAATAGACTCGGACGTTTTGCGGCGTGCGGACGATCAAAAAGGGAACCACGTCCTGGTTCCAGACTAGGCGGTGGATCCGGTCTGCGTCAGCTTGCGATGGCGCTTCGCAGACATAGACCACCGGGGTCAGCGATCCTTCGCCTAATGGCAGGTCCCCGCTTGGGCGTTGGCGGAGGGTGTAAACACCCCGAAGGCCGCACGGCTTCTCGCCCTCCTTGCGGCTCTGTTGTGCACGGCGAAAGATATGGCCGTAACCGGGCACTCGCCCGAGTTCATCCCCAGTCACGAAATTAGGCGAGCCCTTGTAACCCAACTCGTCGATCAACTCAGCAACCGAGATCATGGAACCACCCAACCCGGTTCGCCTATCGCCCCCACTTTATTGCCATCCTGGCGTCCTTGCCGAAGTATAGCAACCGTAATCGCTTAGGGAAAGATGTCTGTTTACTTGGCCTACCGGACGTTTCTCCTCGGGAGGCTGCATGCGGCAGGCGCGACACACCGTCGGTTGAAACGGGTATCCGGTGCGAGAGTGGGGCATGAAAACGGGGGCATGAAAACGGTAGCGTCGAGAGGCGGCGCGGTGGGGTAGGCATCGGCATCATTCCGTGTCGGGGTTGCCCCGTGCAGGTCTCATGCCAAGAAATCTCGCCACACCCTACGAAGATTCACAACCATCCAGACGAAACCGCCCACCATGCCTTCCACACTCGCTACGTCCGCCAATGGCTCTCATTTTGTCCAATTTCCTCCCATTTTCTCTTACTACAAAAAATTTCCTGTCATTTCCTGTCATTTCCTCAAAATTCCCCTGCAAAATAAGGCCCCCCACTAGAACCAGAATTGGGCAGTTTATGCAGCAAACCGACAAATTTGTGTCGCAAACCGACGAATTCGGTCGGAATTTGGATGAAAACGGGGACAGGCACCGCAACGAATAGTGGTTCGGATCGAGCAATGATACAAGCCGTTGCGGAGCCAGTCCCCGTTTTCATCAGGCCACCAACTGCCCTTTGGCGTCCATCATACTCCCTAAGTCCTTGCACTTGCCGAACCCCCCAATCATAATAGATGCCGTTGGCTCATAAGGGCCAAGCCGGTTCGGCTTGCACCGCACGCTTGGGAGACGCAATCATGACGTTCCTGGCATTCTTAACAGCGAATTGGTTCTGGACGGCCGTCGTGGTCGTCGTTGCAGTTCTGGTGTTCCCCTCGATCCGCATCATCGGTCCGACCGAAGTGGGACTGGTGACGAAGCGATTCTCGTTCAAGAAACTTCCCGACGACAACCCGATCGCCTTCCGCGGCGAGGCCGGCTATCAGGCCGATCTGCTGATGCCCGGCTGGCGATTCAAATTGTGGCTCCTGTATCTGGTCGACAAATATCCGTGGGTGCAAGTTCGCGCCGGCGAGATCGGCGTGGTGGTGGCCCAGGTGGGCCGCTCGCTGCCCGTGGGCGCCAAATCGGCCGAGTCGCTGAGCGAACTGAACTTGATCACCGACTTGCGGGCCTGGCTGAGGGCGGGCGGACAGAAGGGCGTGCAGCGGCCCGTGCTCCCGCCCGGCAGCCTCATGCCCGTCCATCCGGTCGGCTTCGTGGTGATCACCCGCGAACGCGTGTACGGCCTGCCCGTGGCCCACGAGTTCCAGCGGCTGCAAGCGATGGGCAAACTCACTTTCCAAGCCTTCGGGCTGGCCGAGGAGCAGCTCAAGGTGACGGTGATTACGCCGCGCACGGCAGCGGGCGGCATGGTGATCGACACGTGCGGCATCATCACCACGTTGGAAGGCCAGCCGCTGCCCGGCGGCGCCATCGCCAGCCGGTTGGGCGAGTTCGGCGATATCAAGAAGCTGGAAAGCGAAAACGCCACCGATCAGACGCTCATCGAGGCCCTGATTGGATCGAAGTCGGTGGAGCACAATAACTACCAGGATTTCGACGCGTTTTTGAAGGCCGGCGGCAAGATCGGCTTGCAGCACGACCCGCTGCTCTACGGGGCGTACCTGCTGAACCCGTTCCTGGTGCGGGTGGAAGAGGTGCCGATGCTGGTGGTGAAGCAGGGCGAGGTGGCCGTCATGAAGGCGTATGTCGGCCTGCCCACGGAAGACACCTCGGGCTCGGCCTTCAAGTTCGGCTCGATCGTGCGGCCGGGCCATCGCGGCATCTGGCAGGAGCCGTTGCGGACCGGCAAGTATGCCATCAATCCCCGATGCTACGAGGCCGAAAAGGTGCCCACCGCCATTTTGAGCCTGAACTGGTCGGAGGCGATCAGCGAGGCGCACAAGCTCGACGAGCGGTTGTCGAAGATCGTGGCCAAGAGCCGCGAAGGCTTCGTGTTCAGCATCGAGCTGGTCGTGCAGATTCACGTGCCCGACACGACCGCCCCGCGCGTGATCAGCATGGTAGGCACGATTGCCAACCTGGTGAACGAGGTTCTGCAAGCGGCGGTGGGCAACCATTTCCGCGACACGCTCCAGAGCATGCCGGCGATCCAGTTCATCGAGACCCGCCAGCAGGTGCAGCAGAGCGCACTGGAGCACATCCGCGAGCAATTAAACCAATACGAGGTGGAAACCCGCGGCGTGTACATCCAGGACGTGATTCTGCCGCAAGAATTGGTGCAGGTGCTCACCCAGCGGGAGATCGCCAACCAGGAGAAGGCGACGTACCGCATGCAGCAAGAGGCCCAGCAACTGCGCATCGACATGGAGAAAGCCAAGGGCACGGCCGACATGCAGGCCAAGTTGGCCCAGGCCCAGGTCGGCGTGGCCATTGCCACGCAGACGGCCGAAGCCCGCAAGAAACAGGCCGATGGCGAGGCCACTTACATCACCGAGACGGGCCGTGCCAAAGGGGCCGAGGTGGAAGCGGTGGGACTGGCCCGGGCCAAGGGGTTCGAGGCCCAGGTTCGCGCGTTGGGCCAGGGGCCGACGGCCATCATCAACGTGGCCACGGCGCTGGCCGAGCGCGGCGTGAAGATCATGCCCGAGATTCTGGCCCTCGGCGGCGGCGCCACGACCGACGGCGTTGGCGCAACGCTAATGAAGTTCTTGGCCGAACGGACCGGATCGGCGCCCAGCCCGACTGCGGCGCCCCCGTCGCCGCCTGAACCTGAGAAACCGATGACCCCGTGAGAGATTCCGATGTCGCAAGGCGATCCATTCCCGACGCCGCCTCCCAGCCCGCAGGAACTCAAGGCGGCGCTGAAGGCTTTTAAGAAACGCCTGAAACTGACCTGCCTCGATGATCAATCGCGGATCGGCGTCGGCCCGATGAGCAGCGGCCGCAGTTCGGGCATCGTCGGCATCACGCCGCCCGACCAATATCCACAGGCCGTCTGGGACGAACTGGCCCGGCAGGGAAAGCTCAAACGTATCGGCGGCGGACTCTACGAATTGGTGCAACCGTAGTGTCAGACGACTATGACGCCGCCACACCCAGGGCCTGGTCGATCAACTCCATCAGCACCGCGGGGGCGAACGGCTTGCGGAGGGCATAGGAGCCGCCCGCCTCGTGACTGCGGCGGATGACGTCGGGCAGTTGGGCCCCCGAGAGAAACATCACCGGCACGTCTTCCAGCCCCGGCTGCTGCTTGATCCGCAGGCAGGCGTCCACGTCGCTCTCGCTGTGCAGATTCACGTCGCAGATGAGCAGATCGGGCGGGCTTTGTTGCACGGCCGCCAACGCCGCTTCGCTGGTCGCGCAGCACTGGCAGGCGAAATGCGCCCCCGCCAACAGCGACGCCACCTGCCCCAGCAATTTCGGCTCGTTGCCGACCACCAGCACCAGCGGCTGTTCTTGTCCAAAATCCTTCATGTCCTTCACCTTGCGCGGCTTGGGGGATCACGGAAACGACTCCGCCTGCCGCCGGAGGTCCCGCCATTTATCTATTTCGACCGCCAGAGATCAGCTATTGATCAGAGTTTCGCCCAAACCTGCAATCGGATTAAACGTTAAAGATGGTGTTCCCCAGGAACGATCAGCTTGAATTGGCCGGGGTTCTCACTTTCACCAAGTACACGAGCACGGCGAAATCGTATGCGGCGTGAGTTGTGATCGGCACCAGCAGGTTGCCGCTGGCCAACCAGAGGCCGCCGAGGTACAAGCCGATCAGCGCGGCCAACAGTGCGTACGTGGGCGTGAGGGGGTGCAACAGGCCGAACAGGAGGGCCGCGATCAGCAGCCCGAGCCACATGCCGCGCGGCCCGCCGATCTGTTGGGCCACGGCCGTTTGGACGATTCCGCGGAAGAGCATCTCTTCGCCCACCCCGGCCAACAGGGCGATGATGGCCAGTTGCACCAGCCGGCATTCGCGAAACGGCGGCACGAGCACCTCGTCGAGAATGCGCATGATGGTCCGCAGCGGCGGCAGGGGCACTTTCAGGCATAGCCCGAACAACGCCAGCGGAGGCAACGTTGCGGCAATGCCCAACGCCGCATCGTTCCCATCGAAATGAAACGTTTGCAGCGGCGGATGGCCCAACAACCAGCCCAGCGCGACGGCCAGCACGCTCAGCCCGGCCTCAAACATGGCGGCCGTGAGGGCGAAGTGCTTGGTGGGCATGAGTCAATCCCTGGCGTGCGTGCCGCCCAATTATGGCGGCCGCGGCCGGTCCGTTCAAGGGACAAGCCCACGGAGGGCGTGACGCCTGCTGATTTCGCCGCGCCGGACTGCTATACATCGGTTGCCGCCGGCTCGAGTGGAACGTCCGATTGCTCACTCACAACGTGATCGCGACCGAGGCGTTTGGCGGCGTACATCGCTCGGTCGGCCCGCTCGAAGATCGATTCGTCCGTGTCGTCGTGGCGGACGGCTGCCGCGCCCATGCTCACCGAAAAGCGCGACGGTTCCGCCGCGAACGGGGACGCGGCAGGCCCTGTCGGCGATCCGCTCGCGAATCGTGTGCGCCACCTGCATGCCGCCGTCGCGATCGGTTTGGGGAAGAAGGATGGCGAACTCGTCGCCGCCGTACCGGCCCACGAAATCCCCCTCCCGAACCCACTCTTGCAGCCAGTCGCCGACCTGTTTCAGAACGCGGTCGCCGCAGGAGTGCCCGTGGACGTCGTTGATCCACTTGAACTGGTCCAAGTCGGCCAGGATCAGCGCGAACGGCTCGGCCTGCCGCCGCCACTGATCGAGCAACAAGTGAAGCTTCTCGCGGAAGGCCTTGCGGTTGTTCACGCCGGTCAGGTCGTCGATGCGGGCCTCTCGCCGCGCCACGTCGATCTGCACCGCTTGCTCTTCCAGGCGATACCGCGTGCACAGCAGGTCCTCCTGCATCTGCTTGTTCGCGCTGAACAGAGAGGCCATCTGCTTGAGTAAGGCCTGCTTGACGACATCCATTTCGCCCGTGGTGGGCAGGCTATCGACGTGCACGGTGTTCTCCTGGATTTTCGGATTGTGGTTTTCGACGTTGCCGGCGATCCGTTCGGCTGCCGCCGGCAACTCGACCAGTATCTTCAGTGTGGCCTGGCGTTCCGCCTGAACGCCTTCCTCGCGCTCTCCCGCGGCGCGGCCGCGGCAGATCGGGCAGCCGCTAAGCAGCCCGACGATCACGCTGGCCAGCACCTAAGGTGCGACGTACCAGAATGCGTTCATCTCGTGCCCCGCGAACGACTAGCCCGGCGACCGGACTGGTCTTGATCAACAAACATAGGTTACGCCGTGTGAGTGTCAACCATCACCTAAGATAGTTACTTGCGTGGCGGGGAGAATAAGGCAAGCCAACGCGGCCGCGACGGGACGCAGCCGTTTCTTGCGGTCGCCATGGGAAAGCCGTTCCGACGTCCCCATCCCGGCTCTTGGTTGACGCCGGCCGACGCCTCGGTTAGTATCGCCTCGGCGGTTGTTCCGCGCCTTGGCGCGGCGTTGGCCATGCTGTCGCGGGAAAACCGGCAGCGGATCGGGCCCGTCCCATGAATAGGCATGAGTTCTTGAAGCTTGTGGCAGGCGGCACCGTCGCCGCGGCACTTCCCCGCGCCCTGTTTGCCGAGGAGGCGGCTGCCGAGACGTTCACCTACAAAGTGGCCGACGGCTGCGAGATCAAGGCGGACGTGTTTCCAGCGGCCCTCGGCGGCCGCAAACCGGCCCTGGTCTGGATTCACGGCGGCGCCCTGATCATGGGCACTCGCAAGCGGCCCGGCGATCGCTTTTCGGCCGAACTCGGCAAACGCGGTTTCGTCCTGGTGTCGATCGACTACCGACTGGCGCCGGAGACGAAGCTGCCGGGCATCATTGACGACCTCCGCGACGCCTGGCACTGGGTGCGTGAGGAGGGCGGAAAACGGTTCGGCATTGATCCCCAGCGGATCGCGCTGGCGGGCGGGTCGGCCGGCGGATACCTGACCTTGATGGGCGGATTCTCTTTCGAACCCCGTCCCCGCGCCTGGTTTCCTATTTCGGCTATGGCGACATCACCGGCCCCTGGTACTCCCAGCCCGACGAGTTCTACCGCCGCAAGCCGTTGGTGCCGAAGGAAGAGGCCTATCGGTCGGTGGGCGGAAAGACGCTTTCCAACGCGCCGAGTTCCGGCCAGCGAGCCCGATTCTATCTCTATTGTCGGCAGAACGGCCTCTGGCCCAACGAGGTGACGGGCCACGATCCGTCGCGCGAGCCGAAGTGGTTCGACGCCTACTGCCCGATTCGCAACGTGACGGTCGACTATCCCCCGACCTTCTTGATCCACGGCACCGACGACACCGACGTGCCCTATGCGGAATCGAAGAACATGGCCGACAGGCTGGCCGGTTGCGGCGTTGCGCACGAGCTGGTGACGGTGGCCGGCGCGGGTCACGGGCTGGTGGGAGCGAAGTCGGACGAGCTGGCGGATTTCGCGCGGCGAGCGGCCGAGTTCGTCGAAACCCATACAAGCATGGGCAAGCCAACCGTAGCACCCGACAATTTCGCTGTGTCAAACTCCTGATTGCCGCGAGCCGTTCGTGGCGCCAGAGATAGCGCGAGGCGCGCCCGGGTGGCGGTGCAACTGCCACCCCAACGTCTGCAAGGCGGCCGCTCACCAGCGGAAGGCGCGGTAGGGGTTGTCCCATTCCTCGGGCTGGTCGAGGTACAGGCCGTCCGACCAACGCTTCTCCGCATTGGCTGGGTTCACGGGACTGCTGAACCGGGCCAATACGGGCGTGGCGATCTCGACGCCCATGTTGCCCAGCAACCGCGTCACCAGGAACGAACTGCGGCGGAACGTCCGTTTGACGTTGGTCTTCTCCTTGTTATAGTCGCACTGCCAGGGCACGAGCTGGCAGAAAACAACATTGCCCTTATCGGCCGTGGCCAGCACTCCGTCGCCGATGACTGCTGCCCCGCCGAACACGAGCGAGAAATCCTTGGGAGCGCGGTTGTGAACGTCGGCCGGTCCCACGCCCGCTAGCGGCGAAGCCGTGGCAAACGGCTGAAAGAAGGCGGCGATGTGCTCGGCCTTCTTCATGGTGACGGCCGGCACCAGATCTTTGGCCTCGCGCTTGGTCGAGGCCGATGGCCAACGCGTGTCCACCCCCCTTGAGCCACTCACGGATAGCGGCGGCATTGGCTGCAAGTTTTTGCCCGGCGGCGGGGCCGACGATCAGCACTTGATCGGCCGAAGGTTTTCCACCGTCATAGGAAGCGACGGCGACGCCGGCCTTCTCCAGATGGCTCTTGCCGGCCGGTTCGCCCAGGTACAGGGCTTGCCGGCTGGCGGCGGGCTTCCACTCGGCGACGTAAGTGAGGATGTTTCGGGCCAGGCGTTCGGCCGCCGGTTCCTGCTCGGTCCGCCCGCTCACGTCCATTTGGCAGAACATCACCATGCCTTTGCCTTCGCGGTACTCCATCAGCGGGCTGTACTGGAGACTATAGCCGCCGTCGACAATCGGCAGGAAATCGCCGCGGGCGGGCTTTTCGATCAGCACGCTGGCCACATTGCCGCGGCAGCCGCATCGCCACAGCCGCGGCAACTTGATGTCGCACCACATCGAGCTATCGATGGCATGAATCGCCTTCGCGAGCGAGCCGCGGCGGCAGCAAGGTCGCTTCGCCGCGCCAGTCGCGGAGGTTCTGCACATCGAGACCGGCCAGAACCGGATGATCGGTGATGCGAGTGAAGACGTTGCGCAGGCCGTACTCGTCCACGCGGAAGCCGAAGCGTTGTTCCAACGTTTTTGCAGTCTTGCTCGAACAGGATCACCTTCAGGCCGTTTCGCACGGCGGTCAAGTTAGGCCCCGGCCCGCCGGGCGTCAGCGCCTGCTTGCCCACGATCAGCACGTCGTAGCCGGCCGGATTGGCATCGGCGCCGACGGGTTGGCACTTCACTCCCAGGCTTTCGAGCAGCTTGCCCGTCTCGCCCTTGGGATCCCACAGGGCGATTCTCACGGCCGGCCTGGTCGCCGCGGGCGGCGGAAGCACGTCGATGGCGAACCAGTTCGTTTGGGTCTCGCCTTTGCTGAACTTCACGGTTGCCGTCAGTTCATACTTGCCCGGCGCCAGTCCGGCAGGCAGATCGAACCGCAGCGGAATGCGCTCCTGCTGGCCGGTGGGCAAGCCGACCGTCGTCTGGCCGCTGACGGCCGGGGAAAGACCCAGCGACCACCGGCACTCGCAGTTGACCGGCTCGCGGCAATTGTTGATGACGATCAGTTGCTTCTCGACCGTTTCGCCGGCCAGGAAGTTGTGGTCCTTGCTGGTGAAGCGGGCCGGCTTGCCGCCGATGTACGCCAGTAGTGGCCCGTTGTTGCGCAGCAGGGCCTTTGCCGCCTCGGTCGGAATCCAATCCGATCGCTCGTAGGCCACCTCGAAATGCTCGAAGCGATCGGCGAGGTAGTCGGGGCTCAGGCCCGGGCGTTGGAGGTTCTCCCAGTCGACCTTGAGATCTTTGCGGTCGTTCTTGACGCCGCTTCGCAAGGTCCAGAAATGGCTCAGTTCCGAGGGCGAGTTGGCTGACATGCCCCAGGTGCGCAAGGCCCGCCAATTGCTGAAATACTCTGCGAAGACCGGATAGGCGTCCGTCAACTTATCGGAGCCCAAGTGATGGGGATAATCCCAGCGGAACCAGGTTTTGCCGTCGCGGAATTGCTTGGCCTCCCAGCGGAGGTTTTCTTTTTCGGCATCGAGGATGTTGAAGGCCCGGTCGCCGAGGAACTGGGAGTTCCATTCGGCGTTGCAGTATTCCCACGGCACTTGCGCACTGCCCCATACGGTCTTGCCCTTGTAGTGGCCGCGGTACATCGACCAATCCCAGGTATACGGCGTACCATATTCGCACGGGAAGAGGGGCTTTACGCCGACGGTGGCCCAGTGCTCGAACCAGTCGTCCATTTCCTGGATGGGGACCATGTTCGGATAGAAGTTGACCGTGTACATGGCGCCGATGTTGCCGCCGGCATGGTGATAGACAATGCGGGTCGGGTCGAGTCGATGGAGGATCGCCTCCGCCCGCAACGCCGTCTTTTCCCGATCCAGCGCAGTTCCGGTGCGAGGATCGATCAATCCGTCGATCATGTCGGGATCCATGTCGCCATGATAATTGCTGTTGTGGCTGGTCGCGTAGAACACGACGGCGGGATGATTCTCCGCCGCGCGGACGTAGAACTCGGCCAGATGGGCGTAGCCGTTCTTCTGGTCGGCGTCGGGGTCTTTCCAATTGTACCGACTAAAGTGCGGTTGGGTGACGGAAACCAACATGCCCACGTCGTCGGCCGCCCTGAAGATCTCCGCGAACGTCATGTGGGCGCCCGGCTCGCAACCAAAATGGCTCATGTAGACCATGTTGATTCCAGCGCTCTTCAACCGCGACAGGCACTCTTTGGCTGCCGCATAGTTCGCCGCCGAGGCGCCGACCTGGGCCAGATGGAACGCCACCGACGAGAGGTAGATGCGGGTGCCGTTCAAATAGAAGTCCCGGCCGTCGATCCACAGTTCGCGGAAGCCGAATCGCACGGGAATCGCCGCGTCGAGCACCTTGTTGTCGGCGGCCAACAGCGACACGGCCGCCTCGTACGTGTTCTGCGGCGTATGGATGTCCCAGAGCTTTTCGGCCTTCCATTTTTCGGTCACCTTGATGCGCCCGTCCTTCACTTCGGCGGCCGCGAACGGCTTGCTCGTGAACTCGGCGACCTTCTTCCCCTTCTCGGTGATGACGGCGTGAAGGACGTACTGGACGCCGGGGGCCAAGTCCTGCAAGCCGGTGTCGAAGGCGATCGTCTGGTTTCGCACCGACGGGTCCACTTTCACGTCGGCAATGCGCGCGCCCGAAGGCGCACCTTGCAGATACACGTCGCCGCACAGGCCGCGCCGCGGCACGGAATCTCTCGTCCTGCCGGTTGGGTTATCATAGGAGTATTGCGGGAGTCCTTGTTGGGCCACGGCAGCGACCAGCATACTGAGCACATGCTTGCCGCTCGGAGAACATGCCGACGTTAGATCGACTTCGCCCGATGGAAATGCGATCTCCCCCACCTTCTTCCCATCCACGTACACTTGCGCGTGCGAATTCAGGTACTCTGCGTAGAGGGTAATTCGACGGCCGCTCCAATCCTTCGGCACGGAGATCTCGCGCTGATACCAGGCCGCACTGATGCCGCCGATCTTTTCCTTCTTCCAACTTGGATGGGAAAAGACGGTTTGGCTGTCTTTTTGCACGAAGTCGGTGATTCCGGGCCAGCAGCCGGGGACCTTGAAATAGCCCCAATTCTCACGAGGGGGCTCGTTGCTCTTCTGCAAAGCAGGCTGCCATTTCCACAGGCCATTGATGCAGATACGCTCGCGGGTGGGAGTCGTTGCGTGGTACGCCTTGCTCAGATCCCAAACGGCCTTCACACCGGACGGCAGTTCCGCGGCCGTTGGCTCTTTACAAACGCTCGGGCTGACCGCCATCACGACGTACAGCACGGCAGACAACGTCACACGCCAATGGCTCTTCATAGGAAACTCCTGGGGCGGGCGGAATGCGGCGGGGAGGACGGCCAACGTGACGTTCAGCTTATCGCCGGCCCGGAAAGCTGTCAAACTTGCTGAATCACCATAGCCGCCGGCGGCCGCTTGCGAAATATCGACGCCAACAGGCTGAGCCAACGCCCGCCGAATAACCCCCGCAGGGGGTGCGCGATGCATCCTTGCTGGCATGCGAATTTCTGACCTAGACTTGCATTGTCAGGAACACGTTTTCGCCAGGGAGAAGGACCTGCCATGAGTGAGGTGTCGCGACACGCCATGTCCCGATTCCTGCACTATGTCGAGTGCATGGGACCGCGGGAGTGGGTGTGGGTGCTAGTGGCCGTGGCCATCTTCGGCCTGTTTTCCATGCGGGGCTTCGGCTCCCGGTCGCAATACTAGAGGATGTTGTTGATGTTCGGCAAAGTAATGCAACGGCGAACCAATGTTTTTCCCGCAGAACCGGCCTCCCGATGGTGGGCCTCGTTGCATTACTTATCTGGGGTACGATAGGGGCAAACATCGGGACACGCACAAGGATTCACGATAATGAATTTTGGGACTTGCACATACCCGCCCCGTTGGCCTTGGCCGCGATTGCCACGCTGGGATACTTGATGGGCCGTCGCGGCCGGAGCACGGCCAACGACATGGTGGTTCGCTCGCGACGCGAGTTGAAGCGTGCCCAGGCCGTGGCGTTGGAACTGGAGAAAATCGCCTGGACGGTCCGCCAGAGTCTGGCCAAGCATCACGCCAGCATCACGCGTTTCAAGGAACGAGTCGCCCGGCTGAGCGACCAGCAGCAAGAGGCCGCCTGGAAGGACCTCTGCCGGGAGGCGGAAGACGTCCTTCGCCCCACGCTCCAACTGGCCACGCAGATCGCCAACGCCTACGACGAAATCCGCCAGCAAAGCGCCAACCTGATGACCTTTACGGAGGTGCGGACCGATCCGCTGACGGGCGTGAACAACCGCCGCGGGCTGGATGACGCCCTCGAATCGCAGTTCGCTTTGATGAGTCGTTATAACGACATGTTCACCGTGGCGATGTTCGACGTCAACCATTTCAAGCAGGTGAACGACAAGGAAGGGCATCTGCACGGCGACCACGTGCTGCAAGAGCTTGCCCGGCTGTTGGACGAGAGCATTCGCGAAACCGATATTGTCGCTCGCTACGGCGGCGAAGAGTTTGTGGTGGTCATGCCGCATACCGACGTGGCGGGCGCCGCCATTTTCGCCGAGCGCTTACGTTCGCAGATCGAGAGCCGGCTGGAAATCACCGTCAGCGGCGGCGTCGCCTCGGCCAAGGAAGGCGACTCGCAAGAGACGCTGATCGCGCGGGCCGATGCGGCTCTCTATGCCGCCAAGAGCGCCGGCCGGAACTGCCTGTTCTGGCATAACGGCGACGTGCCCGAGCGCAGTTGCCGCCGAAGAGGTCGCCGCCGCCTCGGCGTGACCGGCAGGCCGCCAACTCCCGTTGCACGCCGCGCCTTGCGGCGGTACGATCAAGTGAACCGCGGGTGGCCTCGATAGTTCGCTATCGGGGTGGCGAAGCCACAAGAAGCCCTTGCCAAATCCTCTTGCCGTCAACCAACGCCGTGCGTCAGTTCCCGCGGCCCGGAGAGACGGGCTATCGGCCACCCGAGACCTCCGCAGGCCGAATCCGCGCCACCCGAAGGGTCCACCGCATGTCCTGGCCGCACGTCGGCGAACTGGCAGCACTGGCCACGGCCGTTTTGTGGACGCTTTCGTCGCTGGCCTGGACCGCGGCGGGAAAACACGTCGGTGCGGTGGCCGTCGGACTGATCCGCCTGATCATCGCCGGCGGCCTGATCATCGTCTATAGCCGGATCGTTCGCGGATTGTGGCTGCCCAGCGACGCCGACTCGCGAACGTGGCTCATTCTGGGCGCCTCGGGCATCTTCGGCTACTTCTTGTCCGATCTCTGCATGCTGAAGGCGTTTCTGTTGATCGGGCCCCGCCTGGCCCTGTTGATCAGCTCGCTCACGCCGCCGATGGCGGCAGTGATCGCGTGGGTCGCCATTGGCGATCGGCTCATCTGGTCCGATTGGGTCGCCATGGGAGTGACGCTTTTCGGCGTGGTTTGGGTGATGCGCGAACGACGCAACGGCGACGATCATCCTCATTCGCGATCGCAGCGGGCGCGGAGCGGCGCTGGCCCTGCTCTCCGCGGCGACGATGGCCGTCGGCTACGTTCTCTCCAAGAAAGGCATCGGCGACTATGACGCCGTGGCGGCCACGATGATTCGCATTTTGGCGGCCCTGCCGGGCTACCTCGTGCTGGTCACGCTGTGGCGCCGCTGGCCGAGTATTCTGGCCGCCTTACGCCACGGCCGCACGATGGCCATTTTCACCTTCGGTTCCATCGTCGGGCCCTTCGTCGGCGTCGTCTGTAGCATGATCGCCTTGCGTTACAGTCCCACCGGCGTCGTGACCACGATTATCGCCATCACGCCCGTGCTCATCCTGCCGTTCAGCATCTTTCTCTATCGCGAGAGGGTCAGTCTGCGGGCGGTGGGCGGGGCGATCGTGGCGGTAGCGGGCATCGCCCTGCTGACGTTGCGCTAGCGCGCCCTCCAATAAGACTTTGCCGGTCGTTGGGGCGATCGGTGTGCTGTCGCCCCGGGGGTGGCTGTGCGACTGCCGCCCCAACGATATCGATCGGGGCGATGATTTCGCTCTACGAAGCGGGTACTCCCGTTCGCAAAATGCAAACAGCACCGATGCCCGGTTCAGCCGGGCCTTGATGACGAGTGACTTTCTGGTCACGAGAAAGGGGTTGGGCTATACTGTTACTGTTTTCAGGCCGATGAAGTGTCGCCACCGATGGAAGTTGACGCTCGATGCCACGTCAGCTGTGCGGTGGACGACACCCCCCTCAGCAGCGGTCAATCCGCTGTTGGTTACTCAAGCCCGATCATGGCAGAAATGCCGGGTAGGCTTCAGCAACATCGCATCGAAGGGAGCCTGATTTGGCGAAGGAATCAGAATCCGACAGTCAAGAGACTCCGGTCGCGGCTGATAGAACCGGCGCTCCTGCGTCACCGCATCGTTCCATAAGACCTGGCGCTTGGATTGTCTTCCTGCTTTGCCTTGTCGTCTTCGCCGTCAGGGCTACGACGAGCATGGTGCAGGAATCGTCAACCTGGGACGAGACACACTACTTTGGCCTGGGAAAATACCTGCTGCAAACCGGTCGATGGGATGTGTCGGGCTCGATCCTGCATCCGCCGTTGTCCTATTATCTCCACAGCATTCCGCTGTTGTTTGTTTCAACGGATGACACCCTGTGGAAGCAGAATCCGGAGTGGCAGCGCGACCCGCACTATCGCACGATATTCGATATCGAGCGGGGGCGGGCGATCCTTTCCAGTCCGGCAAACGACGGAGACCGGCTGCTGACGCTCGCGCGGCTGATGATGGTGCTGGTGGCCCTGCTTCTCGGCTGGTATGTTTTCTCCTGGAGCTTTGCGCTGTACGGCAATTCTGGCGCCGTCATCGCCGTGGTCCTCTACAGTTTCTGCCCCAATATTCTCGCCCATGCCCGGCTCATCACGCCGGATATCGTGCTCACGACATCCTTCTTTGTCACCGTTTATTATTTCTGGAGGATGCTTCGAGAAGATCGGTTATCCGTGGCCGTCGTTGCGGGCATTGCCTTGGGCCTTGCGCTGCTGTCAAAGTTCACCGCGGTGCTGCTTGTGCCGCTTTGCGTCGTGCTGGCCCTGTTCTGGCTTTTCCAGACCAAATCGCTGCCCTGGCGCGGCTGCCTCATCTTCGTCGCCATCGGACTCGCGGTGTTGCTGCTGGGCTACCGGGGGAACCTCGAGCCGTATTTCGCCGGTCTTCAGTATCAGCGGGAATTTGCCAGCCAGCCAAATTCGGTCTTTTTTTGCGGCGACTGCCTGCCGTGCCGATGGGGTTGCTATTTCTACACCATTTCATTCCTGCTAAAGACGCCGATCGCCGCGATGATCGGTCTGCTGCTGACGATGGTGGTCTTTGTCAAGAAGGCCGTCCGGGGACAATGGATTTCCGAAACATTTCTCCTGGCGCCGGCTTTTACGATCTTCGCCCTTTTTGCCGTCCACACCCAATGCCTCGGCTTGCGGTATATCCTTCCGATGTATCCGTTCCTTTTCGTGTTCATTGCCGGTGGAATTGCCTACCTCTTGTCGAGAAAGACCATGGCCATCCTCTGCGGCGGGCTGGCGATATGGTACCTCGGCGCATCCCTTTACATCCATCCCCACTACCTCGCCTACTTCAACGAACTCGTGGGTGGGCCGGAGAACGGCTACAAGTATTTTGTGGACTCCAATCTTGACTGGGGCCAAGACCTGAAGGGCCTTGGTCGCTACATGCGCGAGCATCACATCTCGAAAGTCCTCCTGAGCTACTTCGGTTCGGACAGCCCTCAGCGGTATGGCATCGCGTACGAGCCGCTGTCGGGTCACGTGCCGAAGGAACCGCCGCACGATCAGGAAAAAGCTACAGACGCCACCGCTGCTGACTATCTTGCGATCAGCGTGACAGATCTCCAGGGGGGGTATCAGGGGTTATATCGAGAGATGTATGCCACGCTGCGGAATCGAGAACCGGTTGCCAAGATTGGGTACAGCATCTTTATCTACCCGAACGTGAACATCGATCTCGATGACACCGGCCGGCTCGACAAGGCCGTCGCCCGATACCAAAAGGCGTTGGAAATCAGGCCCGACTTTACGGAGGCCCACTACAGTCTTGGCTTGATTCTCGCGCGGCTCGGCCGGCTCGACGAGGCGATTGACCATTATCGACAGGCGTTGAAAATCAGGCCCGACAGCGTGGTTATCCGCTACAATCTCGGTTTAACTCTGGTCAGGCACGGGCAGGTTGACGAGGCAATTGCCCAGTTCGGCATAGCGTTGCAAATCAAGCCCGACTATGCAGAGGCCCACTATCGCCTCGGCTTGGCGCTGGCGGCTCGCGGACAACTCGATGAAGCCATGTCCCATTATCAGAAGGCCGTGGCGACCAACCCTGGCTACGCCGAGCCCCGTAACAACCTCGGCACGATTCTGGCCGGGCGGGGGAGAATTGACGAGGCGATCGACTGCTTCCGCAAGGCCTTGGAGATCGAGCCGGACTTTGCAGACGCTCACTACAACCTTGGCCTGGCGCTGGCCCGCCAGGGCCAGATTGAGGAGGCCATCGAACATTACCGGCAGACTCTGAAAGTCAAGCCCGACCACGAAGAGGCTTTGAACAACCTGGCGTGGTTGCGTGCGACCTGTCCGGAGGCGTCCTTCCGCGACGGGGCCGAGGCGGTGAAATGGCGCAACGGTTGATGGAGCTTAGCGGCGACGGCAATGCGAACACTCTCGACACCTTGGCCGCCGCTTATGCCGAGGCAGGGCGATTTCCCGAAGCCGTCAAAACGGCCGAGCGGGCCCTGACCTTGGCTACCAGCCAGAACAACTCGGACCTCGCCGAGATCCTTCGGGCCCGCATCAAGCTTTACCAACGCGGTTTTCCCTATCGCGATGCGCAACAACCGACTGTCGCGAAGTCCATCCGACCTTAGCACGGTTCGCGTAAAGAGCTGAAATCCAATTGATGAAACGTCACAACCGTCAATCGTCGTTGGTCGGATCGCCAGAACCCCACCGAGCCTCCGTAAGCACGGCGCGGGCTTTCGGGCCCAAGGATTGGTTGTTCGTCGTCGCCTTGGTAGTCGCGGTTTTCCTGGTTTACCAGCCGGCCTGGCGGGGCGGACTCCTCTGGGACGATAACGCACACGTTACGAAGCCGGAACTGCGCTCCTGGCACGGTTTGTATCGCATCTGGTTCGACTTGAAGGCTACGCAACAGTACTACCCGCTGCTGCACAGTGCCTTTTGGATCGAGCACAAGCTCTGGGGCGACGCAACGCTCGGCTATCACCTCCTCAACATTTTCCTCCACGCCACGGCGGCCCTGATGGTGGCCCTGGTTTTGCGGCGGCTGAAGATTCCCGGCGCCTATCTGGCAGCGGCCATCTTCGCCCTGCATCCGATTCAAGTTGAATCGGTGGCCTGGATCACCGAGCAGAAGAACACCCTCTCGGCCGTGTTCTATCTGGGGGCCATGCTGGTCTACCTGCGCTTCGACCAGACGCGGAAGGCATCGCTGTACCTGGCGGCGTTGGGACTGTTCGTGCTGGGGCTGCTGAGCAAGACGGTGACGGCCACGCTGCCGGCCGCGTTGTTGGTGATTTTCTGGTGGCAGCGGGGGCGGCTGTCCTGGCGACGCGACGTGCTGCCGCTGGTGCCCTTGTTCATGCTCGGCGCGGCGGCCGGCGCGTTCACGGCCTGGGTCGAACGCAAGCTCATCGGCGCCGAAGGCGCCGCCTTCGACCTGACGCTCGTCGATCGTTGCCTGATCGCGGGGCGGGCGATCTGGTTCTACTTGGGCAAACTGCTCTGGCCCGCGGACCTGCTGTTTATCTATCCCCGCTGGCAAGTGAGTCAGGCGATCTGGTGGCAATACCTGTTCCCATTGGCGGCGCTCTCTTTGTTGGTGGCGTTGTGGGCGTTGCGGCGTCGGTGGCGGGGGCCGTTGGCGGGCTTGTTGTACTTCAGCGGCACGCTTTTTCCCGTGTTGGGCTTCTTCAACGTCTTTCCCTTTATCTATTCGTTCGTGGCCGACCATTTTCAGTACTTGGCCAGTCTCGGGGTCATCACCCTGGCGTCGGCCGGCGCGGCCCTGTTGATGAGTCGCTGGCGGTTGTGGAGTCGTCCCGCCGGCTATGCGGCATGCCTGGGGTTGTTAACGATTCTGGCGAACCTGACATGGCGACAAAGCCGAATGTACTCTGACGTGGAAACGCTCTATCGAACCATCATCGCCCAGAATCCTGATTGCGGGATGGCCCACGGTAACCTGGGCCTGGTCCTGAAAGAGCGCGGTCAGCTCGATGAGGCCATCGCCGAATGCCGGAAGGTAGTGCAAATCAATCCCAACGACTTTAAAGCCCACAACAACCTCGGCGTGGTCCTGGCAGGCCGCGGACACTTCGACGAAGCCATCGCCGAATACCGCGACGCACTGAAAATCAACCCCAACGACGCCGACGTCCACGGCAACCTGGGCGTGGCGCTGGCAGGCCGCGGTCAGCTCGATGAAGCCATTGCCGAGTACCGGAAGCTGCTGGAACTCAATCCCAACGACGAGAAAACCCACAACATCCTCGGCGTGGCCCTGGCAGGACGGGGACACTTCGACGAAGCCATCGCCGAGTACCGCAACGCACTGAAAATCAATCCCAACGACGCCAACGCCCACGGCAACCTGGGCTCGGCCCTAAGAGACGCGGTCAACTCGATGAGGCCATTGCCGAGTACCGGAAGGTGCTGCAAATCAATCCCAACGACGTCAACGCCCACGGCAACCTGGGCTTGGCCCTAAAGGAGCGCGGTCAGCTCGATGAGGCCATTGCCGAGTACCAGAAGGTGCTGGAACTCAATCCCAACGACGCTAGAGCCTACAACAACATCGCCTGGATTCGCGCGACGCATCCCGACCCCAGGTTTCGCAATGCCGCCCAGGCGGTGGCGCTGGCCACGCGCGCCGTCGAACTAGCCCAGGACGACGTGAATTCCTTGGATACTCTTGCGGCCGCCTATGCCGAAGCAGGCCGATTTTCCGAAGCCGTCCAAACGGCACACAAAGCCTTGGAACTGGCCACGCAACAGAACAACCAGTCAGTGGCAGAATCCCTAAAGGTCAAGATTCCGCTTTACGAGACGGGAACTCCCTTCCGCGCGATGCCGCAGTCCCCTGCTGCCGGTTCGATCCAACCTTAACGGACAGAGAACGTGGCCACAACAGTGCAGTGGGCTATACTGTTTTTGAGCCCATGATACGTCGCAACCGTCAATCCTCATTGACCCGATCGCCAACACTCCGGCGAGACTCTCCAGCCGTGGCCCGGCCGTTCGGGCTCAAGGACTGGTTGTTCGTCGTCGCTTTGGCGGTCGCGGTTTTCCTGGTCTACCAGCCGGCCTGGCGGGGCGGGTTCATCCTGGACGATGATGCGCACCTGCTGAACAATCCGGTCCTCAAACCCGGCGGCCTGCCCAAAACATGGGTGCCCGGCACGTACCTCAATTACTGGCCGCTGACGTTTACCGCCTACCGGCTCCAGTTCGACATCTGGGGTCTCAATCCGCTCGGCTTCCATCTCGTGAACATTGCGCTGCATGCCATCTCGGCGCTATTGGTGTGGCGGATTCTCTTGCAACTCAATGCGCCGGGGGCGATGTTCGCGGCGGCTCTCTTCGCGCTCCATCCGGTGAATGTCGAGAGTGTGGCCTGGATCGCGCAACTCAAAAACATCCTATCCCTGCTGCTGGCGCTGCTCTCCGTGCTCCTTTATCTGCTCTCCGAGGAAAAGGGGAAGCGGTGGTGCATGGCGTTGTCGATCGCCGTGTTTTTGCTGTCGACGTTGGCCAAGGGCATGGTGCTGACGCTGCCGGTGGTGTTGCTGGCGTGCGCTTGGTGGCAGCGAGGCCGCATCGGACGGCACGACTTGCTGCGAGTTCTTCCCTTCCTGCTGATCGGTACGCTGATGACCGGCGTGGAAATGTGGGGGCAGCACCTCGTAGGGGCTGGACAGACCATGGTGCGTTCCGACAGCTTTTTTGCCCGAACGGCTGTCGCGGGCTGCGCGGTGTGGTTCTACCTTTGGAAGCTGATTTGGCCGGTCAGACTGATTTTTGTGTACCCGCGTTGGAACATCGACCCGCGCGACGTGCTGTCCTATCTGCCGGGCGTGTTGCTGGTGGCGATTCTGGCCTTAGGTTGGTGGCAGCGCCGCGGCTGGGGCCGCCCCGTGGTGATGCTGCTGGTCTGCTACGTGGCGCTATTGCTGCCGGTGTTGGGCTTCGTGAACATCTCCTACATGGAACATTCTCTGGTGGCAGATCACTGGCAGTATGCGGCGATGATCGTGCCTTGCGCGATTTTCGCCGCCGTGACGACAACACTGGGCCGTCCGCTATGGCATCGGCCGACTAGCTACGCGTTGTGTCTCGCCTCGTTGGCCGTCCTGGGCGGTTTGACCTGGCAGCAAAGCCGGAAGTACGCCGACGCGGAGACGCTCTATCGGACGACGATTGCCGAGAATCCCGATTGCTGGCTGACCCACAACAACCTCGCCTTCGTTCTGTTCGACCGCGGGCAGTATGATGAGGCCATCGCGCAGTTCCAAGAGGCCCTGGAAATCAAACCCGACTACGCGGAGGCCCGCTACAATCTCGGCGTGGCTTTGGCCCGTCGCGGACAGTACGACGAGGCGATCCCCCATTTCAAGAAAGCCTTGGAAATCAAGCCCGACTACGCGGATGCCTACCTCAATTTGGGCGTTGCCGTGTGCAGCCAAGGACATGTTGCCGAGGCCATTGCCTATTATCAGAAAGCCCTGGAACTCAAGCCCAACGATGCGGCAGCGTACAACGACCTAGGTAGTGCTCTGGTGATGTGCGGACGGGGCGACGAGGCCATCGCCCATTTCCACAAGGCCCTGGAAATCGAACCCGACTACGCGGATGCCCGCTACAATCTCGGCGTGGCTTTGGCCCGCCGCGGACAGTACGACGAGGCGATCATCCATTTCAAGAAAGCCTTGGAAATCAAGCCCAACTACGCGGATGCTTACCTCAATTTGGGCGCTGCCGTGTGCAGCCAAGGACATGTTGCCGAGGCCATTGCCTATGATCAGAAGGCCCTGGAACTCAAGCCCGACGATGCGGAAATACCCAACAACCTAGCTAGTGCTCTGGCGATGTGCGGACGGTTCGACGAGGCCATCGCCCATTTCCAAGAGGCCCTGGAACTCAAGCCCGACTACGCGGATGCCCGCAACAACCTCCGCATCGCCTGGTCCCAGCGGGAGGAAATCCTGAAGGCACTGGCCGGGCGGCGTGAATTGCTCCGCTCGCGGCCCGATGATGTCGCCTTGCTAAACGATACGGCCTGGGTGTTGGCCACCAACCCGAACGCCTCGATCCGCAATGGTGCGGAAGCAGTCGAACTGGCCGGGCGGGCGGTCCGACTCTCCGACGGACAAGAACCGGCCGTTTTGGGCACCTTGGCCGCCGCTTATGCCGAGGCACAGCGATTTCCCGAGGCTGCGCAAACGGCGCACAAGGCCCTGGAACTGGCCACCCAACAAAACAAGCTGCCGCTGGCTGAATCCATCAAGGCCAAGATTTCACTTTACGAATCGCAAACGCCCTATCACGAGATGCAGCCGTTGGCCACCCCGCATTCCGACCACCCTTAGCACGCAACAACATTAGCTTCTGCGGATGGGCTTTGGAATGACACTTCAGCGAATCGGGGGCCGCTCTATTGCCGCGGCCGGCAAAAGGAGGGCGGCCACCCCCCAAAATATTTTTCAAGGGACTATTGACGAGACGTGTCGTCAGGTGATAGAATCATCTGACGACAGATATCGTCACCGACCCCGCCGTCCTTTGCTGTTCGGAGTTTGCCATGTGGAAACCGCAAGGAAGTCTCACCTCGACGCAGTATGAAATCCTGGATGTGGTTTGGGGCCACGGCCCGACGGGGGCCACGGTCGCCGAGATTTGGCAATCCTTCTCAGCCCGGCGTCCTGTTGGCCGAACCACGATCCTGAACCACGTGGACCGCCTGGAGAAACGGGGCTGGCTGATTCGCCGCGAGAACCAGAGCCCGCTGCGCTACGTGGCGGCGCTCGGGCGCGAGAAGGCGGTTGCCCTTTTGACCGGCGATTTCGTGGACGGATTCTTCGGCGGGTCGGTCAGGGACCTGATGGTAAGCCTGTTGGGCTCCAAGCGGTTGAAGCTGGGGGAGATCGATCAGTTGCAGCGAATGCTGGAATCGGCGGCTGAGCAGCCCAACACGAAAAAGGGGAAATAGCCATGTCTGCTGTCAAGCTGGTACTCCTCGATCCGCAAATGGTGATCTACCTGTTCAACCTGGCCGTGGCGGCGAGCCTCATTTGCGGGGTGGGCCTGCTGGCCGTGCGCGCGTGCCGCCGTGGCTCGGCTCCCGTGCGCCACGGCATTCTTGTCGGGGCGCTGGTGCTGGTATTACTCTCGCCCGGCGCCGCGAGGCTGGCCCAGAGAAGCGGTTGGGCCTGGATGGAAATTGCCGTCTTCAACCACGCCAACTCGACCGGACACCCAGAACGTGTCTCGCTCGAATCTCTGTGGGGGCGCAGCTTTGCGAACACGAGTCCATCTGCCATCACGGACTTGGAGCAGGCGTCTGCAACGGAGCAGGGAGGCATGCCGCCGATAGCCAGCGGCGGTCCAGCGCGTTTGGAGCCCACTCCTACCGTCGCGGCGATTGCCCAAGTCGCATCGGACGCAGAGAATCCACTGCCTCCCGCCGTCGCGTCCCGGCCCGGCGTGGTCTGCTGGTGGCAGGTTCTTGGGACCATGTTGGCCTTTGTATGGATGGCTGGGATGCTCGCCCACGTGATTCGTCTTGCCTGGGGCTGTCGGGCTCTCGGCCGTTTCTGCCGCTGCCTGGAAGAAGTAGCCGAGCCAAGGGTGAGGGCCCTCTGGCAACAAGCGGCAGAAGCGGTGGCGCTGTGCAAGGCTCCGCGAATCTTCCGTTCGCCCTTTGCGCCGGTGCCATTTTGTCTGGGAATCGTCAGGCCGGTGATTGTCGTGCCGGGCGACATTCTCGGGGAACTGGACGATGGCCAGTTGCAGGCCGTCTTGATTCACGAGGCGGCGCACCTTGCTCGGCGCGACACGTGGGTGAGCCTGGCGCAGCGGATTGCGGTCGTGCTTTTTTGGTGGAACGTGCTCGTCTACCGCCTTCGCGACCGGATTGCGGACCTCCGCGAAGAGATTTGCGACAACTATGTGTGCCGGGCCCAGCGAGAAGCTGCGAGATTCGCCCAGACGCTGGTCGGGCTTGCCGCTCGCACAACGACGCAACGTCTGTTGCCGGCCACGTTAAGCATTTTGGAGCCGGCCGGTTTGATGGGACGCGTTACTCGACTATTGGACAAGGAGCGAAACATGGCTACGCGAATGAATTTCGTATCGAGGGTATCGGTTGCGGCATGGACGGGTGTAGTTCTGTTGGCAGTCGTTTTCGCCGGCGGACCGCGCATTGTGTATCCCCTCGCGGCAGCCGCCGGGGGAACCAAGGCGGAGAAACTTGTCGCCGATCCCGGCGTAGCCGCCGGCTCTGCCGCGGCTCCGGCCGACGATCATGCCCAAGGCGACAAAGCTGCCGACGCCGTCAACATCACCTACATGATCGAACAGGCTTCGGGAATGGTAATCATGCGGCCTGCGGCGATTTTCGCCCGGCCCGAACTGGCCGCACTGGCCAAACTCATGGAGCAGTCGGGGAGCTTCGTGCCGAAAGGAACGCGGCTGAATGATTTTCGGCAGATCACGATGATCATTCCAGAGGCTGCTGTCCCTTCAGGTCCACGGGAGATCTTGGTGTGGCAATGGGTCAAACCCGTTGCCGCCCAATACGTCGCTCAACATGCCGCCGACAAAGACTATACCGTGAAGGAGTACAACGGGAGGAAGATGCACCTCAGTTCCCGCATAGGCACTGCCGTTGAGCAGGATGCTTTTACCTTAGTCACGGCCGGATCTGAACAGGCGATGGGGGTCTATCTGGCAGGCAAGCCCGGAGTTCTCCCCAAGTGGCTGCCGGCCGAGACATGGGAGTCGTTCCGGGACGATCATTTCGTGATGGCCGGCGATACGGCGATGATACGGCGCGACATGAAGGCTCTGTTGGAGCACTCCCCGCCGATCGTGCGGGCCGCCTTGATGTCCATTTCGTGGCTGTGGGAAGACGCCACCGGGTTGGCCGCAGGTGCAAAACTGAATGACAAATTGGCGGTCCACGCCTGGGCGGCGGCCAAGGATGCCGATTCGGCAGCCAAGTTGCAACGCACGGCCGAGGCCCTCAAGACGCTGGCCGCAAGCCTTGTCAAGACCTTTCAAGCGCCAAGCGAGGCCGGTCGAGAGTTGCAGCGCAGCCTGCCGTCGGCACTTTTCGATGAGGCTGACCGTCTGCTGGGCAACATGAAGTTCCAACAGGACGGGAACAACGTGCAGTTGCAGACGTCGGTCGAGTTGGACAAGGCGAAGTTGGACGCCCTGGCGACCGCGATCGTCGGGGCTACCCAGCCACCGGATGCCAGCACCAAGAATGGGATGATGGCGCTGGTGGAGGATTTCTTTCATCACAACTACCGTGACATCACTTCGCGAGAGACGCTCGAATGGGGCGACTTCGCCAAGAACGGGGCCGGCAACTTCTCCATTCGGTACAAGTATCGCTGTGGCTATTGGTATGGAGAGCCTACGATCCGCAACCAGATTTTCACCTTCAATCCCCAGGGCGTGTTCGTGTCGGTCAACGACGCGGAGAAACGCCCGCCTCTGCCTCCAGCGCACGTCTACGAGGTTCACAAGAAGGTCTTGGATTTTCCGGATCGCGAGGACTTGACGACCCCGGAAGCCGCCTACGCTTCGATCCAACGGGCCTACGCCGCCGAAGGCGATGCCGCCTGGTTGCGTTTCGCCGTGCCGGCGCAGGCGGCACATATGCAAGCCGGCGTCAAAAAGCCGTTACCCAAGCAAGTCGCCGATCGGCTCCTCGGCGCGGAGATCATCGAAGTCCATGTCTGGGACGGAACCCATGCGGTGGTTATCGCCCTGGAAGAAGATCCCGCCACCGGGAGAGGTTACATGGACATGCGTTGGCTGGACCGCGTCAACGGACGCTGGCTGAACCAAAGCAACGACAGCCGGCGCAGCTCTCGAGGACGCCCGCCAGAAAATCGAAGATAGCCGATCGCACTAGGCTGTTTCGACTCCGGTTCTCGTAGCTACCGGATCAGACGTCGCAGGCCTGGCCTTCACAGGAGTTTAGCGACGACCGCCTACGGTTGAAGTGGGCGTGTCGGACACTGGACACTTGACATGTGGCCGGCCCGATACGAGGATGGGACTTTCGGAACACGGGGTTTACAAGGATACCCAGCGACATAGGACAGGGGTGATTGTGCTGCTTACCGACGAACAGGTCCGGCGGCTGGAGGACATTGCCAAGCGATTGCGTCGGCACATCGTGACGATGATCGGCTGCGGTACGCCGGGGCATCTAGGCGGTTCCTGCTCGATTGCCGACGTCGTGGCAGTGCTCTATGGCCACAAAATGCGCCACAAGCCCGACGATCCGAAGTGGCCCCAACGAGATCGGTTTCTGCTGAGCAAGGGCCATGCCGTGTTGGCTCAGTATGCGGCGCTGGCCGAGTTGGGGTACATCCCCCTGGAATCGCTCAGGACGCTGAAGGTCCTGGGCTCGATGCTGCAAGGTCACCCGGAAGTGGGCCGCACGCCTGGCGTCGAGGCTTACACGGGTTCCCTGGGGCAAGGACTGAGCGTCGCCTGTGGCATGGCCATGGCGGCCAGGCTCGACCGCCAGGACCACCGCATCTATTGCATCTTGGGCGACGGCGAGATCGACGAGGGCCAAATTTGGCCGGCCTCGATGACCGCGGCCTTCTATAAACTCGACAACATCACGGCCATTGTGGACAGGAACGGACTGTCGGCCTCAGGACCAATCGCCCAACTGTTCGACTCCAATCCCCTGGCCGACAAATGGCGGGCCTTTGGCTGGCACGTCAACGAGATCGACGGGCACGACATCCGGCAAATCGCCGCCGCACTGGACCAGGCCGAGGCCGTCAAAGGCAAACCGGCAATGATCGTGGCCCGCACCGTCAAGAGCAAGGGGATTTCCTTCGCCGAGAACCTGCCGCAGTTCCACCATGGCGTTCTCAGCCGTGAGCAATACGAGCTGGCCATGAGAGATCTGCGCCTGAGGAGAACACGCGGTGAAAAAGCTCAACTGCAGGGAGGTCTATGGCCGCACGCTGGCGGAGGTCGGACGGGAGGACCAACGGATCGTGACCCTGGAAGCAGACCTCGGCCGGTCCACCCAGAGCTGGGCCTTCCGTGACGCCTTTCCCGAGCGACATTTCGAGATGGGCATCGCCGAAGACAACATGATTTCCACGGCTGCCGGGCTGGCGTCTGCGGCAAGATTCCGTTCGTACATTCGTTCTCCGTGTTCGCCACCGGCCGCACTTACGACCAGATCCGAGCCAGCGTCTGCCTCGGCAACCTCAGCGTGCGAATCGTCGGTTCCAGTTGCGGACTCTCGGACCACGGCGACGGCGCCACGCACCAATGCGTGGAGGATTTCGCATTGATGCGGGTTCTGCCGAACATGACCATCCTCGCCCCGGCCGACGGCATCGAGACCGCGAAGGTCGTCCGGGCCGCGGCGAACCACCGCGGCCCGATATACATCCGCATCAACCGCAACGACATCCCCGTGGTCACCAGGGAGGAAGAGCCGCTGCGGATCGGCGTTCCCTCGGTTGTCCGCCAGGGCAAAGACGTGACCGTCTTTGCCAACGGCTACATGGTCTACAAGGCGCCTTGCGCCGCCGAGCAACTCCAGGAGCAAGGCGTCTCCCTGCGGGTGGTCAACGTGAGCACTCTAAAGCCTATCGACGAGCGGGCCGTCAGAGAATTCGCGGCCGGCGTCAGGGGCGTCGTGACCATCGAAGAGCATTCGATCGTCGGCGGCTTGGGAAGCGCCATCGCCATGATCCTGGCCGGCAGCGGCCTGCCGATCAAGTTCACCGCCGTGGCCGACCGTTTCGGCCAGTCGGCGCGGGACTACGACGAGTTGCTGGACCATTACGGTCTTACGGAAACCGCCGTGGTTGACGCCGTCCGGGAAATCATCAACGGCGCGTGAATCTGAGGGAACTTGCCATGCTGAAGACCATGAAGGCGTTGGTGAAATACGCCGATCGGGCGGAGGCCACCGAGACTCCGCGACGTGCCGGTGCCCGGGCCCGGCCCCACGGACGTGCTGGTGGAAGTGGCCTACGTGGGCGTCTGCGGCACTGACCCCCACATGCACCACAATCTCGTCAAGTTCGACTTCCACTTTCCGTTCATCATGGGCCATGAGTTCGCGGGGACCATTGTGGAAGTCGGCCCCCAGGTGGACGGCTGGCGGGTCGGCCAACGGGTGACGGCGGAAACCCATGCCGAATACTGCGGACAATGCGTGCTTTGCCGCACGAATTTCTACCAATGCTGCCGCCGCCGCAAGGGATTTGGCTTTCATGTGGACGGCGCCTTTACCAAGTACGTGCGCGTACCGGCGCGGATCCTGCATCGCGTGCCGGAGGGCGTATCGCTGAGGACTGCCGCCTTGACGGAGCCGCTGTGCGTCGCCTACCAGGCCGTGGCCAACAACAGCCGCGTGGATCCGGGCGACGTGGTGGTGGTAATCGGCCCTGGCCCGATCGGCCTGCTCTCGGCGAAGATGGCTGCATTGGCCGGCGCGAGCGAGGTTGTCGTCGTCGGCACGGAGGGCGACAGGGGCCGATTGCGGCTGGCGCTGGAGTGCGGCGCGACGGTCGCCACCAGCGGCAGCCACGAAGACGTGCTGAAGCAGATCATGTCGCTCGGCGACGGCTATGGCGCCGATCTGGTCGTCGATACCGCCGGGGCCTCGGCCACGCTGAAACTATCGCTGGACGCTGTACGGCCCGGCGGGCAGATCACCAAGATCGGCTGGGGACCCGGCCCGGTCGGTTTCAGCCTCGATCCGCTGATCGCCAAAGCAGCCACGCTCAAAGGCAGCTTCAGCCATACCTGGAGCGTCTGGGAGACCTGCCTCCGATTGGTCCAAAAGGGCCAGGTCGACCTGGAGAAGCTGATCTCGCACGTGCTGCCGCTGGACCGCTGGGAAGAGGCCTTCCGCCTGATCGACAGCAAAGAGGGCGTGAAAGTGGTGCTGACGCCGACATGAGCCGCGACCGGCCGAAGGGGACAGTCCCATTTTTGCGGACTTCGCCGCAAAAATCGGGACAGTCGCCGTGAACGGTTACAGTTGCTTTGTCAGGGAACGGTGCGGACTTTGACGCCGGCCAGTCGTTCGTAAAACTGAATGAGGCCGCCGTGATCGTTGTCCGCCTTGCCGTCGACGCGGAGGGCCTGCATGATCTCCATGACCTGGCTGGAAAGTGGAATCGGCACACCCAACTCGTGCGCCGTATCCAACGCGTTCTGCAGGTCCTTGATGTGCAGTGCGATGCGGAAGCCCGGCTTGAAGTTGCCTTTCATCATCAAGCGGCGCCTTGGCGTCGAGCACGGCGCTTCCGGCAAGCCCGCCTCGGATCGCCTGATAGACCTTCTCCGGATCGACGCCGGCCTTGGCGGCCAACACCAGTGCCTCGGACACGGCGGCGATATTCAGGGCAACGATGATTTGGTTGGCAAGCTTCGTCAGGTTCCCGCTCCCGATCGCCCCGACCAGCGTGACGCTGGCGCCCATGGTGGCGAGGATGTCCTTGACCTGGTCGAACACCGACTTCTTGCCGCCGACCATGAACGCCAGCGTGCCCTCGATGGCCTTGGGCTCGCCGCCGCTCACCGGCGCGTCGAGCATCTCTACGCCCGCTTCACTCGCCCGGGCGGCGATTTCTCGGGACGCCAAGGGGGCAATGGAGCTCATGTCCACGAGGATCGCGCCCGGTTTGGCCCCTTCCAGAACACCGTTGCGGCCGAGGACCACGGCCTTGACATCGGGTGAATTCGGGAGCATGGTCAGAATCACGTCGCTTTGCGCCGCCAGGGCCTTGGCCGAATCCGCACGCTTGGCCCCCAGGGCGACAAGCTCTTCAACCGGTGCGCCGTTGATATCGTGAACGACCAGGGGGCCGCCGGTCTTCCGTAGAAGGTTCTTGCACATGGGTTTCCCCATGATCCCCAGTCCGATAAAGCCAAGGCTTCGCATGGTTTGATACTCCTTGAGTGTCTTGAATGAGGAACCCCCGGGAACCCGCTTGTCGCTCGCAACGGCGCTGTTTGCCCCATTCTGCAGACATTCGCAACGTTTGGCAAGGTGTTCCGGCTGCTGGTATGCAGCGGGAACACCTCGCTATGATGACCCGCGTGAAAAGCGACGTTCCTGCCTCACCCGACGTCCGCGTCTTGGCGGACGACCGCGTCGCCTCGTGCCGCACCGACACGCGTTCGCTACAAGGTGTTGGCGTTGGCCTGCGCGTTGGCGATGATCACGTATCTGGACCGGGTGTGCTTTGGCGCACTCCGGTTCGTCGATGGTTCGTGACTTGCGCCTGGCAAGCATCGCCGATTTGCGGTGGGCCTTCGCGGCCTTCACTTTGGCCTATGCGCTGTTCGAGGTGCCCAGCGGTTGGCTGGGCGACGTCTTCGGCCCGCGAAATGTCTTGATCCGCATCGTTTTGTGGTGGTCGCTCTTTACGGCGCTGACCGGAGTCGTCGGTCTTGCGGTGGGCGGCTATGTGCTCGGCGGCCTGGGAACGCTGGTAATCCTTCAATTCCTTTTCGGAATGGGCGAGGCGGGAGCATTCCCCAACATTACCCGTGCCCTGCACAACTGGTTTCCTTACCACCAGCGCGGTTTTGCGCAGGGAGCGGTTTGGATGTGTGCGCGGTTGATGGGCGGCCTGACGCCGCTGGTGTTCACCATCCTGGTCGCAGGGATCAACCGCCCGGCCGCCGGCCAGACTGCGGGCGACGCTCCGCCCCCCTTGCTGCCGCCGTTGTTGTCGTGGAGGGCCGTGTTTTGGGTCTTCGGCCTTGTCGGTGTACTCTGGTGCGTGGTCTTCGCACTCTGGTTTCGTAACCGGCCGGAAGAAAAGCCTGAGGTCAACGCTGCTGAGCTGGCCTTGATCCGTGCGGGCGGCACCGACTCGTCGCCGTCGCATGTCGGCGTTCCCTGGCGACGGATTCTCGCCAGCCCCGATCTCTGGCTGCTTTGGCTTAGTTACGCCTGTTTATCCTACGGCTGGTGGTTTCATATCACCTATTTGCCCGACTATCTTGAGCAGAGCCACCATGTGCCCGCGGCCAGCCTGTTGGGCGCGGTTGGCAAGGGCGGGCCGCTGTGCCTGGGCGCCTTCGGCTGCATTGCCGGGGGGCTTCTCACCGACTGGTTCATCCGTCGAACGGGCAGCCGCCGTTGGGGCCGAAGACTGTTCGGCGTGCTCGGCTTCGGTCTGACCGCGCTCTGTTTCTTATCCTGCGGCATGAAGCCGAGCACAGGCACGTTTCTCGTAATGATCGCCCTGGCCGGTTTCTGTACAGACCTCTCCATGGCCTCTTCCTGGGCCACCTGCCAAGACATCGGCAAACGATACGCGGCCATCGTTGCCGGCTTCATGAACATGATTGGCAATCTCGGCGGCTCGGCAGCAAGCTGGATCTTCGGCTTCATCTTGGAGCGATCGTTGGCCGCCCACGCGCACCGGCCTGGGCGCCGCCGGTGGAATCGCTCTCGCCCGTTGAGAAGAATGTGGGCCTGGGAAACGGCTACCAGATCAATTTCCTGATTTCGGCCGCCGTGTATGTGATCGGGGTGCTCTGCTGGCTTGCGCATCGACGCCACGCGGTCCATCGCTGCCAAAGTGCAAGAGGAAGCCGCCAAAACGCTTGTGTAATTGGCACTTCCGGGTTAAAATGACGCAAGGCGGCGGAAGGGCTATATTTGGTACAGAAGTTGGGGTCTCTCTGGCCCAGGAGGATGATCATGCGGGCCTTGCGCTCTGCTTGCGCGTGTTTCTGCCCATTTGTGCTTGCCGCGACCGTGCTCGCATCATGGGCCGCCGCTTCCGAGGCGGTGCAGTTGAACGTTTACCGCCGATGGCCACACCACGGCACTCTACTTGTTCACAGAAGGCACCGGTACAACAGTTCACCACACACCGGTGCCCACCATGACCACCTCGACGCAAGCGCCGGATGGCAGCCTGGTGGGCGCCTACTGGGCGATGGGATGCCAGTATTATGCCGTGGCGACCGATCAGGGCTACGTGTCCATCAACGCCTGCACGGCCGTGTGTCCGACCAGCGCCATTACGGTCGAGGCCTGGATAAAACCTCAGCAATCCACAGGCTACGTGGTGTGCAAGAACGGCTCCTACTGTTTCACCCTGGGCGACGGCACCATCAGCGTCATTCTCTGGCTCTCCGGCGGCGAGGCAACTTACTCTGGCAACCTGCTGGTCCCTCGAGGACAGTGGAACCACGTGGCGTTCACCTACAGTTCCTCCACCGGGGTCTGCTCGATCTACGTCAATGGAGTGCTCGATACTTCGACCACGACGGTTGGCGGCACGATAAGTCCAGGAACGATCACCATGCGGCTTGGCCAGTGCGACTGGTCGCCGCCAGGCAGCGAGTTTGACGGCAAGATCGACTCGCTTCGCATCTCGAACAACGCCCGCAGCTTCCTGCCGATTTCGACCGCGCCGGCCGGTGGGCCGGCCACGGCGGCGGGCAACCTGGTGCCCAACGGCAACTTCGAATCGGGCCTGATGGGCTGGCGCCTGAACGGCTACGGCGACATGAACCTGACATTTGAGGTCACCGGCGGCGCGGTCAGCGGTCAGAAATGCCTGCACTCGCTGAGCAGGGCGGTGGCGGATTATGCAACCGCTCCCGGCCAAAGCAGTCCACCCTCTACGATCTCCCGTCCGATTCCGGTGCACCCCGGCCGAAAATACACGTTTAGCCTTTGGCTGAAGACCGTGGGCAGCAACCTGTATCCGCGGATCGAGGTTGACCCGTGCGGTGGCTCGGCAAACATAGGAACCGCCATTTCGCCCTTCCCCCTTTGGCCGACGGTGACCACGTCGTGGTCGCAAGTTACGCAGACGTTTACGGTTCCCAGCAACTTTTCTTCGCCTTCCGTCTGCGTCCAGATCGGTTATCCGTCGGCCGGGCAGGATCTCTACGTTGACGATGTGCGTCTGATTGCCGGCGATGGTTCCGAGGCGCTGGCCTTGAAGGACATGATCAACGTCGGGCCGTGGAGCGAACCGGCGGTGGGCAACGTGTTCGTTTTCGCGCGAGTTCGCCCCTGACCCTGAATGTCGTCAACACGGACACGGTGGCTCACAGCGTGACCGTGCAGCCGACCATTACGGACTGGCAAGAGAACTCGGTTTCGGGGGTTCCATCCCTGGGCACAGTCACGGTGCCCGCCAACAGCTTCCAAACTCTGACTTATAACGTCAACACCAGCCTGCGCGGAACGTTCCGCCTCGGCTTCAATCTCACCTCGGAAGGCCAGACGTGGCACCAGTTGGCCGAGATGAAGTACGCCGTGGTCGTCAACATGCAGAACGTCGCAAATCCCGACACTTCTATTTTCGCCATGAATACGCACATGGAGAACGACCCAACGGCTCACCTGGTGCGCGAAATGCAGGTGTTTTCCATGTGCGGGGTGAAGTGGATCCGGGCCTGGTGGGGCTGGGGCATGTGCGAGAAGACCGAAGGGACGTACACTTTCACCGAATACGACCGGCAGTACAACTCCGTAACCAATGGCACCGGCATTCGCATCATGCCGACCCTGTTGCGATACTATGCCCAGTATGAGCAGTCGTGGGCCGGCAGCGTGGCGAGCGGCAGCTTGCAGCAGCCGCCCTACTCCAGCATGATGAACGAGTGGGGCCTGTTCTGCGGCAAGGTGGCGCAGCACTACGCGGGCAATATCAAGGCCTACGAGCTCTGGAACGAACCGGGATGTGATGACAAGGGCACCTGCACCACGGCTGTTTACACCACCTTGCTGATGGAAACCAGGCCGAACATCGTTCTGTCTGGAAACGATCCCAATGCCAAGGTCATCGGCTTCGCGGGATGCCCGGCCCTGACCAGCGGCTATGTGAACATTCAGGCGGTACTGGCCAACGGCACGGCGGGCGACATGGACGCCGTCAGCGAGCACCCCTACAACTACCTCATGCTGCCTGAGAAGAATTATCCGATTGGAGTCCCGGCGCTCTGCGCGGTCATGACGGCCGGAGGTTGCCCCACCACGATGCCGATCTGGGATACGGAAGAAGGAATCCATGCCGATGGCGACGGGTACAAGACACCCTGGATGTCCGAAACGGACGTGGCCCAGTACTACGCGCGGGACGTGATAAGTGCCGCTCGTGCAGGGCAGCCAGAGATACTTCTGGTTCTCGGCAGACAACCCCCCGACGTATGGGAATACCGTCACCTTCGGAGACTCGTACATTCCTCGCCCGCGACTGGGGGCGCTGGCCGCCTGCGCCTCGTTCCTCGACGGCATGACGTGGCAGACGTCATACCGCAATCCGTCCGGCACCAATGCCTATGCCCACTTGTTCAATGGAACCAACAGCTCCGGAAGCAACGCGGTCTGCGTCATGTGGAATACGGTCAACGGCATGACCGTGACGCTGCCGATGGCGGCCAATTTGCTGCAAGCCTTCGATACGATGGGCAACGCCACTGCTGTCAGCGGGACCACCACCGCCACGATTCAGATGGCGGCACAACGCCCCACATACTTGCAGTGTGCTTCTTCCAACTACAGCCTGTTGAAGACCGCCGTTTCGACGATGACGGTAACGGCCACCTCGCCGGTGACCGTCACGGCCGGTCCGGTGGCGGGCGGTGTTCAAGTGACGGTTACCGGCGCATCATCCGTTGCGGTGGACGGGATCGTGAGCCTGGTTTCGGCCAAGCAGCCGGCGCCGGCCGGCTGGCCGGCGGCGCAGCGATTCCAGGGCCTGGCGTCGGGCCAGAGTGTCACTTTGCGATTCACCTTGCCGCCCAACTCCACGGTGAGCCAGATTCAGGTGACGGCCGGGGACCGGCAATTGCAGACCGTAACAGTCCCGTACACCATCCGTTAGCCCTGTTGCGGGATGTTCCAGGGACGGCGTACCAGCCAGCTTCGCTACGCGCTTGCCGCCTGCCGTTGCACAATCTCATGGACGCTCAGCAGGGCCGTTCGCGCGGTTGCGCATACCTGGCGGAGAATCTCCGGCCGCGGCACGCCGGCCAGGCGGAGCACTTCATGCTCGCCGCGGCGAAAGACCAGGTCGCCCGCGTGAAGCCAATCTTGGCCGGGCAGGACCTCAACGTCCACCGAGTCGAACTCGTCGAGACTGATCCAATGCTGGTCGATCGGCACCAGGCCTCGGCGAATGATGATCCGCCGGTTCGTCAGCGCGTAGCGGCGGCAGACATAGGGCAACAGTTGCCAGCAGAAGACGGCCACGCTGAGGGGAATCGTGGCCAAGGCGAGGAGTTTTCCCACCGTAAAGAACTCGCCCCACCCCGCCCGCACGGCCGCCAACCGCCCGACAAGGCGTCCCGCACGGGTAGCGCCGATGGTGGGCCACACCACTTTGCACGTGACTTCCGCAAGTTCTGAAGGCGTAACGCCGGCGATCGGCTCTCGCATAGACATGCCAACCTACCGCCACCGCGCCTGCCGTTCAAGGCCCCCTCATCGCGAGTGGTGCTCCGCCTCACCTGTCATGGGGACGAACTGGACCGGGGCGATCCCGTCGCGATGGATCGAACCGTCGGGCCGCTTTTCGATTAGCAGAAGCTCCTGAACGCCGCGGCCGACGGGTATCACCAGGCGGCCGCCGGGGGCCAATTGCTCAACGAGCGGTTCCGGCACGTGGTCCGGCGCAGCCGTGACGAGGATCACGTCGAAGGGAGCGTGTTCGGGCCAGCCCCGGTATCCGTCGCCGCTACGGATCGTGGCGTTCTGTATCCCAGCGCGACGAGCCGATTCTGGGCGTTGACGGCCAGCGGCTCGACGATTTCGATGCCGTAAACTTCCTTGCACAGTTCGGCCAGAATGGCCGTCTGATAGCCCGAGCCGGGGCCAACCTCCAGGGCGCGGCTCGGCCACGGGACGGGCCAACTGGGTCATCAAGGCCACGATGTACGGTTGCGAAATCGTCTGGTGGAAGCCGATGGGCAGCGGATGATCCTCGTAAACTTCGTCGCGGACCTTGGCCGGCACGAAGCGCTCGCGCGGCACCCGCCCCATCACGGCCAGCACCCGCGGGTCGACGATGTCGCGGGCGCGAAGCTGCCAACGAACCATTTCTTCGCGTGCTGCGGCAAAGAAATCGGCATTGCCCGACGACAGGTGCGTCGGCTGTTGATCTGCCGCAGTGACCGCGTCGGCCGAATCGCCCGTCGAGTTCCTCGAAAACATGATCGCCAGCCCGCCGATCGCCGCGGCAAGCAACAAGCAAATCGCCGAAGGGATGGCCAATTGCAAGACCACTTTGTTCGTTCCGTTGTTGATCACGGAACAACTCCGGCCTTTTCACCCGGGAAGACGTTACGGCATTCATGCCGGACTCAACAGGTGGTCCGGCAAGAGACACGTGCTTCCCCCGAAATCCCCTCCGACTGACCCGCCCGACAACCGTTGGGCAGGCAGGCAAGAAGGGACCAAAATTGCCCGTTGAAATTCTACGCCGAGTCGCGAAGCTAGACAATGCGGCCCGAACAACCCGCTGCGGGCCACGCGCGGCCTTATGGGGCGGCCGGCGCCGGGCGATTCATCGCCCAGAAAATCGCGTTGACCAGGAGCGTGCGGAACTGAGGGGTGGCAAAATCGTCCTGGTGGCCCAGCGCCGTGTAGAACACGCGGCCGCCTTTGTGCCAGTGCATCCAAGCCACCGGTTCGGTCTGCCCTTCGGCCGTTCCGACCAGCAGCACTTTCGCCTCGTTGTCCACCGGCGAAACCCAGTAGAGCGTGCCTTTGGTCGTCCAAGGCGAGGGCGAAACGCCGGCAAGGATCGGGTGTTTGGCCATCTCCGGCACCACCCGTATTTCGGCCCCTGCGTTCTTAAAATGGCCACGATAGTTGCCGCCCAACACCTCATGGTCGAGTTCAGGCCACTGCCCGGCCCCTGGCGGAGCCTGCTTGCCTGGCTCGACCACGAAGGCGTGGCTGCACGTGCGGAGCGCCACCAGCGGTTTGCCGGCGTCGATGTAGGTGCGAATCTTGTCGAGTTGCTCCTTGGGCAACGCCTGGCGACGCGCAAACAACACCAACACGTCGGTTGTCTTCAGGGCGTCCAGCCCGGGAATGTTGGTGTCGCCCTCGCCCAGCAACACGGTGCAGTGGCAACCGTATTGGTCGGTCAGCAATTTGGCGAAGGCCGGGAAAGTCTGTTCCGTGTGATACTGGTTCTCGCTGGCGATCAACGTCACGTGCGGGCCGGTCGCCCGGCTCGTGCCGGCGGGCGGATCGGCTGCCGGCACCGACCGGACCGCCGCGGTTAAGCCGACCGCCGACAACAGCAACGCGCAAGATGTTTCTCATCGTTGTTGGCTCCAAGGAGTGCGTTAAACAGTGCATTATCGCTCACGCCGCATGGCCACGCAAGCGTGGCCGTCGCGCTCCCATTTCTCAACACACGAGGAAAGCGGATGACAGTGTGCCACTGCTCCGCAGAAGCCGTGCCGACCGCAAGCGACACGCACTGCGAGTTGGTCTGTTGGGGTGGCAGTTGCACTGCCACACCGCTGAATCGCCGGAACACGGGAGCGGCAGTTCAACGGCTGCCCCAACGAAGTGCACACTTTGAGTGTGTCAGACTACTAGATACCCGTCGAGGGATAGGCGGGCATCGGACCGGCGAAGACGCCGCGGTCGGCGCGAACGGGGTTGGGGCGATCCACTGGCGGCAAGCGGCGGACGCCCGCGGCAAACTCGGCGCCGCCTTGCGGCGTGGTTGGCCAGTTGTCCCGCACAACGGGGACCATCGGCTTCTGCGCTTCGGGGCCGCCATCGCCGTTCGAGTCGGAACCGGCCCGGTCCGGAGGGCTCGCCTGTGCCGATACGGCCCCGTCAACCGTTTGACCGGCAACTTCCGCAATTGGCTTCAGGTCGCCCGCGCCGACCGGCGACGGCGGCGAAAATCGCTGCGGCGGACGAGCGCATGCGAGACCGTCGGGTTTTTCCGGCATTGATGCGGCAAGCGGCTGCGCCGATGGCTCCGGCCGTACCGATCCGGCCATCTTCCAGACCACCGGATAGCGCATCGTGTTAAACGCGATCGACAGCACGACCAACGTCAGCCCGAACACGGTAGCCCCGGTCCTTGTCATATCTTTCCCCCATCCTCTAGTTCCACATCCCTGCGTGAAACCATACACCGTCGTAGCGGCGCAGCAAGAAAAAATCCGCGCCGACGCCAAGAATTGTAACCGCCGGATGGCGAAAGCGGATAGGCAAACTCTAGTGAATAGACGGAGCGCCAAACCTCGGCATGCTCAGCGGAGATGCGATTCGGACTGATCCCGCAGGGCTTTGTCGCGATCAACCCGCGACTTTTGCTCGGCAATCTCCTTATCGATTTTGGCGAGAACTTCATCGCGATCCCTGGCCATCTTCAGCACCCCTTCCTGGGAGGCGGCCTCTGGGGCGATGCCTGGCTCGATCGGCAAACCCAGGCGTTTGCGCTCGGCATTGATGGCTTCCGTCTCGGCGACGGGGTCTTTCAGTTGCGCGCCGCGTTTGACCCGCTCGTTATACCACTGGGTATATTCCAGGGCCTGCATCGCCTTATTGACCAACTCTTCGGTCGTGCCCGTCTTCAGCCAGTCAAGGTTTTGCTTCGAGAAATTGAAGTCCTTGTCGGGCTGGGAGGCTTCTTTCAATCGCGTTTCGTACGACTGTTCCACTTTTTCGCGTTCTGCTTGCAAGCGCGAAAGCTCCAGCATGTCGGCCGTGTACATTTGAACGGCCTCGGCGTAGGTGGGTCGCTGTTTCCCGCAGCCGGCGCATAGCAGGAGCGCCACGATGATCAACGGCGCCGCCAAACGGGCCATCATTCCGTCCTCCCGGTTCACTCGCCCCGATGAGAAAAGCCGACCAACGGAGCGGGGGCGGTGCCGAAAGGCACAAACCGTCGGTCTATATCGTTCCTACCCTTTATTCTGCCTCGCCGCGGCGATAATTGCAACGGGGGGCTGCGGGAGGGAATCTTTAGCGGGGAGGCTTGCCCGGCGTGTTGGTGCTTGCCAGATAAAACGGTTCCCCGAACCGCCGGCGGCTAGTGGTGGGTCCGCCACGCGGACCATATCACGCCGGGCCGTGCCATCAACAACGGTCCGCACGGCCGACCCTACGGACTGCCTTGCCGCGGCGATCTCGATAGTCGGCCCCATCAGGGCAGCAGCTTGAAATCGGGCATGTAACCGAAGATGCGGAAGGCGCGGAAGCCCTCGGCATACTCGCAGCCCGCCTGGATGCCGCGGAAACGGGCGATCGTCTTCAAGTAATCCTGGAGGCTCGTCCTTGCCGAAGCAGCCCATCCATTCCACCTGGCTTTTGTGCTTGGCCAGCATTTGCTGCTTGATCTCCAGCGTGTCGGTGATGTTAACATACGCCTCCGGCAAGAAGTCGATGCCGGCCGCGTTGTCGAAGTAGAAGAGGGAGACTTTTCTTGGTGACCGGCGGCTCATCGGCGGGGATCAACTTCCCCATCAGCGAGAGCATCAGCTTGCTCACGATGTTGGCGGTCGTGGTGTGGTCGGTGCTGGGGTCATTCGGAGAATGGGTAAGAATCACGTCGGGTTGCGCCCAGCGCATGGCGTTGATAACGCGGCGGCGCGCTTCCAGCGTGTCCATCAGCAACTCGTCGTCGTAGCGGAGGAAGCGGACCTCGGCGTCCAGCAGTTTGGCCGACTCCAATGCTTCCGCCTCGCGAGTGGCGCCGACTTCCTCGCGGGTCTTGATGATGCTCGAACCCTGATTGCCGCTGGTGGTCAGGGCGAGAAAGATCTTGTGCCCGAGCTTCTTGTACTTTGCCAAGGTGCCGGCGCAACAGAACTCGATGTCGTCCGGATGCGCTCTCAATTGCCAAAATGTTCATTGCATTCTCTCCGTGGATTGGACCGGTAGCCGCGGTTCGCCCTCGCCCGGAAACCCTCCGGACGATGCGTCTCATGTTGACCGACGGGCAGGCGCCCGTCAAGGGGCCCGCCCACGTGTGGCGGCAGAAACCGGAGCCCGGCTGCCCGTCGCCGAGGAGGATGGGCCGCTATTCGGCCTCGCGCGACCACTGGGGATCGGACGGGACGCCGGCATCGCCGGGAGGCGTGATCTGTTCGATGATCCAGCGGTCCACGTCGGCCAGCACTTGCGGCTGCAACTCGTGGCCGCCGGGATATTGCCGCAATGTGACCGACAGGCCGGCGGTGTGCAACAGCCGCAGGTCCTCGCAGACTTGCGCGGGGGATACTGCCCGCTGCTGCGGCCGCTGGCCAGGAAGATACCCAATCGCCGGGCCGCCACCAGGTTGCCGAACAGCGGCGGCCGGTGGGCAGCGCCCCGCACAGCGAAATCACGCCGGCAAACCGCTCGGGATGGCTCATGGCCAGACGCAGGGCCATCGTGCCGCCGCAATCGAAGCCGACCAAGAACACCCGTTGCCGCGCGATGTGGTACTTTTCGCCGCCGCCTCGATGCAGTCGAAAACCCGCTGCTCCGCCTGTTGAATGTGGTCGTCCGTCTGCAACCACAGACAGGCGTCGGCCGCGGCGCCTCCGGCATCGGTCGCACGGATCCCGCGGGGGGCTACCGCCACGTAGTTTCGCATGCTCACCAGCGGCATGATCCGCGGCAGTTGCCGCTCGTCGCTGCCCCGGCCGTGCAGCCATACGATCAGCGGGTAGGCATACCCCGGCTCATAGTGCAGCGGAGCAAACAGAACGTGATCGAAATCCAGGCGGCCCGCAGAAACTGCCGCCTGCATCAACCTGGAAAGGGTAATCCAGATGCGGCGTCACAAAAGAATCGACCGGAACGGAACGTCGAATCCGTGGCATTGGGCGGAAACCTTGTCGTGAGGGGGATGATAAAGAATGACGGGCAATGAGACGGCGCCGCGAGTAGTAGAATAACAGAACTTTACCGCATCGGCCGCCGGCTTGTCAATCGCATCGTCGGAGAAACCGTGATTTCCCCGAAAAATCCCAGCTAGCAGTGATGCTACGACAGCCGTTGACAGCCCGCGGGACGCGAGGGGTTTGTTGATTACATGTTCGTCGGGTCGTCGGTTCCGCCGGCGCCCGTGAGCCGGTCGAGCGTGGCGGCCAACTCGGCGTTGTGGCGATTGTCCAACGCGTAAATGCGACAAATGCGGTAGCTGATCGCGATCCGGCGGAACAATTCGCGGTCGTCGAGGCTGCGAATCCTCTGGTTGCCCGGATCGTAAAGGAAATTCTGACCTGCCGCCGGGGCATGCGTGCCGGGACGATGGACGTGGCGGGCCGTGTCCACCTTCAGCGGCAAATTCTTCAGCTCGCGCGGCAACGCCCGCCGCACGGCCGCCTCGAACGCCGCCGCATCGCCGAAGATGCTGCTCTGTTCCGCCTCACCGGGGGCGAAAAAGATCGTCTGCTCGCAGGCCATCTTCCACCGCGCCTTGCGGCACAAGAATTGCTGCCAACGCAGGCCCAATTCGCGGAGTTCGGGCCGGTCGCTCTCAGGCCAGCGGGCGACCTCCATCAGCAGCGACCATTCGGTCAGCCGCTTGTACTCGCCGAGATGCTCCAAGGGGTTGCCCGGGAACAGATGCCCTTTGCTCTCGGCAAACAGCTCCTGAAGCCCCAGGTCGATCGCGCGGACCGTGCGGTGAAAGTAAATCGCCCGGAACAATTCGGCCCGCACCGAGATGAATCGCACCAAGGCCGAAAGCCCCCGCTCGTGGATGGTTAATCCCCGGGCGGAGAACTCGCTGTAGTGCAAGAGCCGGTCGAGGTCGAAGGCCGCGTGCTGTAGCCCGACATGTAGGCGTCGCGGAGCACGAAATCCATGTTGTTGACGGTATACAGCCCGCTGAAAAGGCTCCGCAGAAACCGCAGCCACTGCGGCCGCTCGGCCGAATTCTCTGCGGCCGGGTAATGAGGAAGGTGATCTGCTCGGGATCGAGCGTCTCGCCGTCGGCAAGTTGCGAATTGGGATTGCGGCGCATGCGGCACGATCAAGCCGGCCAGCTCGCGGCGGATGATCTCGCTGCCCATAATCTCATGGTTCAGGCCGTAATCGGCCAGATAGTTCTCGTCGAAGAAGTGGCCGAAGGGGCCATGTCCCACGTCGTGCAGCAAGGCGGCCAAGCGCATCAGCGATTCGACGTAACCGCGGCTGGGCGCGTCGGGGCAAACCTGGCGGAGACTCTCGTCGAGATTGGCCACCGCCCGGCTCGCCAGGTGCATCGCCCCCAGCACGTGCTGAAACCGCGTGTGCTCGGCCGTGGGAAACACCCACCACGCCGTCTGCAACTGATGGATCTGCCGCAGTCGCTGCAGCCAGGGATGATCGATGATCTGCTGCTCGGCCGCCTCATTGGCGGGCAGGCCGACCGTCGAGGTGAAGGGAATGTAGCCGTGGATCGGATCGTGGCTCAGGCTCTCGCTCTGGAAGTCTTTCATCGGCCTTATTATGTCAGGGCCGGGCGGCGTCGTCCAGCGGCCGCCGGGTGCGCAACAGCAACACGTAAGCCAGCGGCACCACGAGCAAGACGATCGTATTGATGCCGAACGCGTTTCTTACAAACGTGAATTGCAGAACTTCGGCGCACGCGACGGCCAACACAGCCTGTCGCAGCTTGTCGCCCGCCGGCAGCCAAAACGCCAAGGGGAGGAACATGCCCATGTACCAGGGATAGAACTTGCCACACCAAATTGGGGACCGGCTCCGGCTCTTGACGCTTGCAGTCCCGAGGGCATATCCTACTGGATGAAAATGGGGACAGGCACCGCAACTAATAGTGGATCGGATCGAGCAATGGTACAAGCCGTTGCGGAGCCCGTCCCCGTTTTCATCAGGCCAGCATAAGACCCGGCGATCACCCACATGGAGCCTCTCGGCGATGCGAGCGATTGAGTTCATCGGGCCTCGGAAGATCCGGCTGCGCGACGACGTGCCCACGCTTGAGGCTGGGGATGGCGAAGTGCTGGTGCAATGCCGCTACGTGGCCCTCTGCGGCACCAACATGGGCCCCTACCTGCACGAGGGGCGATGGGCCGATCCGGCCATCCCTCGGCCACCCGGCTGGCTCGGGCATGAAAACGTCGGCATCGTGGTCGAGTCGCACGCCGCCGGCTGGCCGGTGGGCGAGCCCGTGTTGGCCCATCCCGACGACTACAACGGCTTTGCCGAGTTCATCCGCTCGAAGCCGGCCGGGCTCGCGCGCTTGCCCGCCGACGCCGACCTGGCCGCGATGGTCCTGGCCCAGCCGCTGGCGACGGTCCTTCGCGCGCTGGCTCGCACCGGGCCAGTGATCAACCAGCGCCTGCGCCGTGGTGGGCCAAGGCCCGATGGGCCTGATCTTCACCCACCTGCTGGGCCGCATGGGCGCCCGGCAGGTTATCGGCATCGACCGCGTGGGCTGGCGGCTCCGTTGGGCGAAACGCTTTGGAGCCACCGAGGTGATCGATGCCGCGGCCGGCGACCCTGTCGAGGCGGTCCGCCGGCTGACCGATGGAACGATGATCGATTTTTGTGTCGAAGCGGCGAACAATCCCGACGCCTTGGCCATGGCCGCCAGGCTGCCGCGGCGGCAAGGGCGGCTCTATGCGTTTGGCGTGCCCCACGGCGAAAGCCTGACGTTGCCCTGGTTTCACACGGTTGCCAACGAGACCGAGATCATCACGTCGATGGGCCCCGAGTGCATGGACTACTTCCAGACGGCCGTCGACATGATGGTGCAAGGACGGGTCGATCTGGCGGCGATGGTCACGCCGCGGATGCCCTGGGAGCGAGCCGCCGAGGCCTTCGAGATGTATGCCAACCCGGACCAGGCCGAAGATTCCCTGAAGCTAACGTTGGTTTTGTGATCGACTACACGCGCCGCAACAACCTGGCCATCCTGCAGATCGTCGCGCCGCCGGCCAACGCCATCACGTTTTCGCTGTTGGAAGAGTTGTCGGCGGCGTTCGCTGCGCCCTCGGCGACGCCGGCGTGCGAGGCCTTGTGATCACCGGCGGCCCACAGTATTTTAGCGCGGGCGCCGATCTGGCCATCTTCGGCGAGATCCGCTGCGGCGATGATGCCGTGCGCGCCTCGCGGGTTTTTCAAGAGGCGTTTCAGGAAATCGAGGATTCTCCGAAACCTGTCGTGGCCGCCGTCGCGGGGCACGTGCTGGGCGGTGCGCTGGAACTGGCGATGGCCTGCCATTGGCGAGTGGCCGCTGCCACCGCGCGATTCAGCATGCCTGAAATCCGTTTGGGCATCAACCCCGGGGCCGGCGGAACGCAGCGGCTGCCGCGGCTGGTAGGACTCGACTCCGCACTGGACATGCTCTTGTCCGCCCGCCCGATCGACGCCCAGAGCGCCTTGAAGTCGGGTTTGATCGACGCGGTCAGTTCGGCCGGCGAGTTGATCGCCGCGAGTGAATCGCTGCTGGCGCACGAGCCGTCGCGCGGAACGCCGCACCGGCCGGCGAACCGACAAGATCGCCGATGCGGAGGCCAATCGCGCTGCATGGGCCAAGGCTGAGCGAGCCGGCGCCGCGCGCGGCCGGAAATGATTGCCCTGCGCAAAATCCTGGCGGCCGTGCGGACGGGAATCGAACAATCCTTGGCGGCCGGCTTGCGGGCCGAGCAAGAGGCTTTTCGCGATTGCATGGCAACCCGCGCCACGCAGAACAAGGTCTACATTGCTTGTGCCAGCCGCCGGACCGATCAGTTCCCCGAGTTGGAAGGCGTCATGCCCGTCCCGATTCACCGAGCGGCCGTGCTCGGCGTGGGCACGATGGGCGGCGGCATCGCCCAGGCGCTGAATCGCCGCCGGCATGGAAGCCGTCGCTTGCGATCAGAGTCAGCCGGCCCTCGATGCGGCTGCGGAGCGGATTCGCGGTTCACTCCAGCGCCGGGCCGGGCAGGGCAAGTTGCCCGCCGCGCAGGCCGAAGCCGCTCTTGCCCGCCTCACGCTGACCACGGAGTCGCCCATCTCGCGTCGGCCCAATTGGTGGTCGAGGCCGTGTTCGAGAACGTCGAGGTCAAGCGCGCGGCGATCGCCCGGCTGGAAGAAATCTGTCCGGCCGAAACGATCATCGCTTCCAACACGTCGACGATCGGTCTCGACGTCTTGGCCGAGGGGATGCGGCGCCCGGAGCGACTGATCGGAATGCACTTTTTTCATCCGGCGCAGCAGATGCCGCTGGTGGAGGTCGTTCGCCGCCGCGCGACGCCGCCGCAGGTGATCGCCACGACGCTCGCCGTGGTCAAGGCGCTGCGAAAAACGCCCGTGCTCGTGCTCAGCCGCGAGGGGTTCATCGTCACCCGCCTGTTCGTCGCGTACTTGAAGGAGGCCTTCTGGCTGCTCGAAGAGGGCGCCGAGCCGGACGCTGTCGATCGGACAATGACCGACTTCGGTTTTGCGATGGGGCCGCTTGGCTTGATCGACATGTCGGGACTGGATATTCTGGTATTTACCGGAGCCATCCTGCAGCGAGCCTTCCCCGAGCACGGCGGGCTTTCTCGGATTGCCGAAGAACTGAATCGGCAGGGGCGCCTCGGCCAGAAGACGGCGGCCGGCGTGTATCGCTACCAGGCGGGCGACCACACGCCGGGGCCTCACGAGGCGACAGCCGAACTGCTGGCCGCGGCGCGATGCTGCTCGGGCTCGGTGCAGCCGCCTGACGCGGAGCAGATCGTTCGCCGCTTGATGTTACGGATGGTGGCCGAGGCGTTTCGCGTGCTGGAGGAGGGAATCGTCGCCCGGCCGGCCGACATTGACGTGGCCATGGTGTTGGGCACGGGCATGCCCGATTTCCGCGGCGGCGTGCTGAAATACGCGTGCGACGCGGGATTGGACCGCGTGCTGGGAGACCTTCGCCGACTGAGCGCCGAGTGCGGTCCGCGATACGCCCCTTGCCGGCTGCTGGAAGAAGCGGCCGCAAGGTCCGCCGCCCTTCCGCGAGAGGGCCGGGGCGAGGGCCAGGAGAGATATAATGATATTTCGCGACTGGAAAGACTTCTGGTCGTGAAAAGCAATCAGCAAGGATTTTAACGATGCCGCCGACAACCGCCGAACGCAAGGATTTCGCCGCCAGCAAGAAGCTCCGCGACGTGATGGGCCAATACTTTGCCGACCTGGGCCGCGGACCGGCCGAGGGCAAGAAGACCGCGTGGTGCACGAGCGTGGGGCCGGCCGAGTTGCTCTGGGCGTTGGGGTTCAACGTCTATTTTCCCGAAAACCACGGGGCGATGCTCGGCGCCTGCGCGGATGGCGACCGATTTGATCCCGCTGGCCAACGCCCGCGGCTTCTCGCCCGACATCTGCTCGTATCTCACCAGCGACATCGGCTCGTACCTGAAGGGCGAGAGCCCGCTGCAAAAGATGAAGCTCAGCGGGCCCGCCGAAGGCCGACGTGCTGGTGTTCAACACCAACCAGTGCCGCGACGTGAAGGACTGGTTCCAATTCTACGCCCGCGAATGGAACGTGCCTTGCCTGGGCGTCCACACGCCGCGGGCGATCGGCGAGGTGGACCGGCCGATGGTCGACTACATGGCCGGGCAGATCGAGGCCCTCGTCGAGCCGCTGGAAAAAGTCGCCGGGCAGAAGCTCGACGCCGATCGGCTCCGCGAAGTGGTCATCGTCTCGAAGCAGACCACGACGTACTGGAAAGCCGTGCTCGATGCGGCCGCCAACGTGCCCTCGCCCATCACGTTCTTCGACGGCACCATCCAAATGGGGCCGGCCGTGGTGATGCGCGGGCTGAAGGAGGCCGGCCAATACTACGAAGTGCTGCTGGCGGAACTGAACGAGCGCGTGGCGGCGGGCGTGGCCGCCGTGGCCGGCGAGCGGCTCCGCATCTACTGGGAAGGCATGCCCATCTGGGGCAAACTCAGCGCCCTGGGCAGACCAATTCCTCGAACTGCAAGCCTGCGTCGTCGGCCTCGACCTATTGCAATAGTTGGATCTTCGAGGCCCTCGATCCGGCCGATCCTTTCCGCAGCATGGCCCAAGCCTACAGCGGCATCTTCATCTGCCGCTCCGACGACCAGAAGGAAGCCTACATCGAACGGATGGTGCGGCAGCTTCAAGATCGACGGCATGCTCTACCACGACGCCAAGACCTGCCCGAACAACTCCAACAGCCGCTACGGTTTGCCGCAGCGCATCGCAAGAGAAGCTGGGCAAGCCCTACCTGATCATCAACGGCGACTTGAACGACATGCGGCTGTATTCGGAAGAGCAGACGCGGACCAACATCGAGGCCTTCGTCGAGCAACTGCTGCAAAGGTGAGTTTCGTGGGCTACTTCTGCGGCATCGACATCGGCGCCTCGGCGGCCAAGCTGGTGATCGTTGACGAGCGGCAGCAAGTCGTGGCCGAGACGCTGCGGCGCTCGGGCGTCGATTATGCCGAAACGGCCCGCCGCTGCCTGGAGCAAGCCCTGGAGACCAGCGGGCTTTGCGCGAGGGGCAAATCGCCGGCCGCCATTTCCACCGGCTACGGCCGCGACAACGTGCCGTTCGCCGGCGGCAAGATGACCGAAATCGCCTGCCACGGCAAAGGCGCTTTCCACGCCTTTCGCCGCGCGATGACCGTGATCGACATCGGCGCCCAGGATAGCAAGGTCATTCATCTCGACGACCAGGGCTGTCGCACGAGCTTCAAGATGAACCGCAAGTGCGCGGCCGGCACGGGCGCGTTCCTCGAAGAAATCGCCTACCGGCTCGATCTGTCGCCTGGCCGAGCTCAACGGCCTGGCCGAGCGTTCGACCAGCGAGGTTTCGCTGGGCAGCTTTTGCACGGTGTTCGCCGCCACCGAGATTCTGGAGAGGATTCGCGCCGGCGAAAAGATCGAAGACATCATCAAAGGGGCGTTTCGCTCGGTGGTCAAGCGGGTGCTGGAAATGGACACGATCGACGGCGCGCTGGTGATCACTGGCGGCGTGGTGGCCCATAACCCGGTGCTGGTTGCGCTGGTCGAGGAGTCGTTCGGCCGCGCGGTGCTCGTGCCGCCCCGAGCGCAGTTCATCGGCGCATTCGGCGCCGCCTTGTTCGCAGCCGAAGCGGCGGCAAAACCATCGCCATAACGTCCCTCGCGAGGAAACCGCCATGTTGATCGATAAACCGCCCGTCGAAGTCGCCGCAACGTCTGGATGCTGGGCACGGCCGCCTATCCCGTGTACCTGGTGCGCGGACGCGCCGAGGGGGCCATCATCGAAGGCGGCATCAGCGCCCTGGGGACGTTGCTGCACCGGCAGTTGGCCGACCTCAGCATCGGTCCGCGGTTCGTCCGCCAGGCGGTGGTCACGCATGCCCATCCCGACCACGTAATGGCCATTCCGCTGCTGCGGCAGTGGTTCCCGGACGCGGTAGTGACCGCCTCGGCGCCCGCGGCCGCCGCGCTGGGCACGGAAAAAGCCATCGGCTTCTTCAGGCAAATCGACGCTGCCTTGACCGAGGGGCTGCGCCGCGCGGCGCGGTCCTTGACCCTCCCCCCGTGCCGCCGCTGCCCGAGAACCGCATCGCCGTCGATCGCACGGTTGGCGAAGGGGATGTGATCGCCGTCGAGGACATGCGGTGGCGCGTGCTGGAAACGCCGGGCCATAGCGATTGCAGCATCAGCCTGCACGACGAAGCCGCCCGCGTGTTGATCATCTCCGACGCCAGCGGATTCTATCTGCCGGCCGAAGGAACCTGGTGGCCGAACTACTTTGCCGACTACGGCGCATACCTCCGCTCGCTCGAACGGCTGGCGACGCTGGGGGCGGAAGTGCTCTGCTTGGGCCATGACGGCGTGATTCGCGGCGGCGACGACATTCGCGCCTATTTTGCCGGCGCGATCGCCGCCACGCGGCAGTACCACCAGCGAATCCTCGCTCTGACGAAGACCGGCCAGTCGGTCCGCCAGATCGCCGAGCAGCTTGGCACGGAGATACATCGGCAAACGCCCGTTCTTCCGCTGGACTTCTTTCAGAAGAACTGCGGCAACTTGGTCAAACAGTCGCTGAAACACGAGGGAATCGCGCCGCCGAAGTAGTCCCCAACCCCCATGCCCGCTTCCTGCATCCTCGGCACCGGCCGTTACGTTCCGCCACGCGTGGTCACCAACTTCGACGTGATGAAGATGATGGAGACCAGCGACGAGTTCATCGTCCAACGGACGGGCGTTCGGCGGCGGCGGCACGCCGAGCCCGACCAGGCGGCCTCCGACTTGGCGGCTGCGGCCTGCCGGGACGCCGTGGCTGATGCCGGCCTGACGATGGACCAAATCGACCTGCTGATCATGAACACGATCACGCCCGATCACGCCGATCCCGGCTGCGGGTTTTTTCTTCAGGCGAAGCTGGGCCTGCCCGGTGTGCCCGTGTTCGACATCAAGCAGCAATGCGCCGGCCTGATCTATGGCCTGGCCCTGGCCGATCATTTCGTGCGGGCGGGCACGTATCGCCACGTGCTGGTGGTCTGCGCGGAGGTCCTTTCCGGCCGCATCGACGGTTCGTACGACGGCCGCAACATCGCCATCCTCCTGGGCGACGGCGCCGGCGCGGCGGTCGTCGGCCCCACGCTCGACCCGCATCGCGGCATCGCTTTCGACCATCCTCCATGCCGACGGCCGCCTGGCCAAGGCGCTCTACACGGCGGCGCCGGGCAGCGCGCTGGGACGCAAGGAGCACGTCACCAAGGACGACATTGACGCCGGCCGCGTCCATTTCCGCATGGACGGCAAGGCGGTCTTTCAGCACGGCGTGGCGAAGATGTCGGCGGCCGTCTTCGAGAGCCTCAGGCGCAACGGACTTACGCTCGATCAGATCGACGTGCTCGTGCCGCACCAGGCCAACTTGCGAATGCTGGAGGCGATCGTTGCCCGGGTCGGCATCCCGCGGGAAAAGGTCTTTGTCAACGTCGAGGAATACGGCAACATCGCTTCGGCCTCGCTGCCCATCGCCCTGCACGAGGCGCGGCAAGCAGGCATGATTCGCCCGGGCAGCCAGGTGATGCTGGTCGCCTTCGGCTCGGGCTTTGTGTGGGCCTCAGCCCTGTTGCGGGCATAGACAATCAGCTCCCCTCGCCTTCGGGAGAGGGGCAGGGGGTGAGGGCGGTCAGGTGAGGGCGGTCAGGCTACGGCCAGTAGGGAGTAGCACACAATCTTCGGTCCTTCTCGCGGTGAAGAATCATGCCAAGCACAAAGTTCGTCAGCCGTCCCGATCTCTGCTTCTGGTTCTGCGTGCTGTTCATCGTTGCTCTTGCCATGCCCCAGGTACTGATCGGCTTGAGTGGAAGTCTGACCCTCGACGAGCCATACTCCGTCAACCTGGTCAATCTCTCGTGGGCGGGGATGTCGAAGATATTTCGCCAAGAAACGCCCGCGCCTCTCTACTATTATCTGCTTAAGCTTTGGACCGAGCTTTGCGGCGACTCCGAGACGGCCGTCCGAAGTCTTTCCGTCCTTTGTTTTGTGGCAACCGTGGTCATTGTGGGCGTTACGGCGAAGAAGATCGGCGGCTTGTGGGCTGGAATTGCCGCCGCGGCGCTCGCTTCCACGAGCCAGGTGGGGCTCATTTTCGCCGACACTGCCCGACCCTACGCCTTGTTGAGTTCGCTGGTCGCCGCAAGCGGCCTGGTCTTCCTTCATGTGGTGGGCCTGGTGTCCCGACCGCGCTTGTCGGACGGGCCGGGCGCCGCTGCCTGCTTGCCCGGCAGTGCAAGCGGCACTGGACGTTGCGGCGGCGGAAACGTGTTCTCGCTCGCGGGATTGGTAATCCTGAGCGCGTTAGGACTTCTTACGCACCCTATCTTTATCTTCTTCATGCTTGCTTGCAGTTGCGCTGCATGGCTCAGTTCGCAACGCGCATTCTGGATGGTGACCGTCTGCAACGCGCTGGGTGTGGCGCTCTATCTGGCGATTTGGGGTTCGTACCTTTTCGGCATGATGGGTCTGCCGACCACAGCCTGGATGACGAAGCCCGGCGTGGGCGACCTGCTGGACGGGTATCTGTATCTGTGGGGAGAAACGATGACCTTTGTCGTGGCGGCATTCGTTCTCATCTCCTCGCTGATGCATTGGTCTTCGGCAAGGACCTTCTTGGTCAGCCGGCTGGGGCTTGTCCTGGTGACCATGCTGATGGTGAGCAGCTTGTCGCCGTTCGCGGTGTCGCAATATAAGTCGGTGTTCCTTGCCGCGCGTACACCGTCGATCTTCTTCCCCGTAGCATGCGTCGCCGTCGCGCTGTTGGTCAGCCGGTTCAATCGCGTGTGGATGACGGCCGCCATGCTGGCAACCGTGCTGGGCGTTTCCTTCATCGGGGCGTTCTTTGATATGGCCGGCGCGGAACCTGAAGAATCGCCAAGAGCGAGCATCCGCTACGTTGTTGAGAATGCCAAGGGCGGCGACATTCTCATTTCCGGCGGCCTTTCCATCAACGAAGTGACCTATTATCTGCACCGGCTCAATGCGCCCGGTGGACTGCGGCATGAAGTGTTCCCCGCAGTGATGCGCGAGCACCCCGGCTGGATGGATCCGCCAAGTCTGCTGGCAAACTCCGGCGAGTTGGCGGCGGAGGCCGCAGCCCTGGTGAAGCAATCGAACGAGAGTTTGGCTGCCGGCAATCGGGTATGGTTCTTCTACGAGATTGACATGCCGAGTCGCGAAGTGCTCGACATTCTGAAGAACCAGCTCGATCGAGGAATGGTTTTGATCCGGCAAGACGACCGAGCGGGCTCGTTTTTCGACGCGGTGTTGGTGTATGCTCCCAAGAAAGAGGCGTCATCGCCATAACGGGCACCTGTCGGGTAAGCAACGTTCCAGCCGCCGCCGGAAACCGGTGGTTCGTAGTGTAATCGCAGGGGGCGCGATGGACTCGCTTGCGTGGCCTATCCCCATTTGCCGGAACCGTTTTCGCGCCCGAGAAAACATATCCACGACAAGCGCGGGCATGTCACCGAAGCTTGCCCAGGGGCCGACTACTGTTCGAATTCCACCCGCCGCCGCTCGAGTTGGGCCAGGATTTCGGGAGCCTCTTTGAGTTCGACCAGCGGCCGGAGTTGGCCAACGACATAGTCCCAATCGAGCTTGCCGGCCTGCCGAATGATGATCCCTTCCACGTCCAACCAGTCCTTGGCGCGGTCCGCGAAAGCCTTCATCACGATGAGGTCCTCTGCCGAGCATGTGCGGAGCAAGACCTGCAGCGGGAAGGCAAACAGAGTGGACCTCGCGACGGCCGATTCCTCGAATGGCAGTCCGCCCAAGGCGATGTCCAGGCCGACGCCGGAACGAGCGCGGTGCCAGCAACACGCGCGATGTGATTGCGAACTCGGCGGCGCTCTGGATGCGGGCTTCAAAACGCTCCAGGAGCTTCCGCACAAACTCGCCCTCACCACCAAAACCCGTCAGTAAGGTCAAATCGACGTTAACGGTCTCGCGTGGTTCGCCCCATCGCTGCAAGGCGAGACCGCCGATGAAGCAGAATTGCCATCCCTGGGATTCGCAGAAAGCCTGGAGTTCGGCGGCGGCTTGGATGACCTCATTCACGGCCGGCAGCCTTTTTGAACCATCGTTGCTGTTCGACCAATCCGGAAGTGGGCTTTGGAGCGCGGGGGGCAACTGTGTAGTCGGCCGGCCCGCACAAGAGCGCGATTGCGCGCTGGGGATCCATATCGAGCCGGCGCAGCTCCTCCCGCCGCAGCCGCTCCAGTTCCGGGCTCGCCGCCCGCCAGGCCTGCACCCAGCGGCGACCCTGAGCGACCTGTTCGGGCGTCCAATCTCCCAGACTCGAAGGCTCGCTGTTCATAAGTCTATTGTGCCTGACAGCGGCCCGATGGACAAGCGGTATTCCTCGCTCACCGATTCCATCCGCCACGGCCTCGTCTTGCCCCCGTAATGGGCAATATAGTAGAATCTGCCTGTCGTTCCATTTGCCATTTGGGGATCGCGGGGTGAAAATGAACGCGCCCGTCTGTTTGCTCCTCATCCTGTCTCTGGGCGCCGATGGACCCAAGGCGGCAAATCACGGCCAGGACTTTGCCTGCCAGGTGATCCTCGGGCCGCAGGTCAAGAGCGTTCAGTTGCGTGATCAATACGGCGTGTCACCGGCGATGAGAATCGAAGGACCGGTGCTCCATCTCAAGCCCGGTCGGTATCGCGTCGAAGAAGTGTGGCTGGAGGGAAATTACTTCTATCGAGCCGCCGACAATGAGAACGTCGAACACTTCGACTTGAGTGCCGAGAAGCCTTACCACATCGAGGCCGGCACGCTGCTTACGCCGCATGTCCGAGTGACGCGCCGAGGGTCGCTGCTGAAGTTGGATTACGAGTTGCAGGACGCTGGGGGAAGGAACTTCCGGCCGAATGATCCGCGCAGCGCCCCGCCGCGCTTCTCCATCCGCCAGCAGGGCAGCGAGATCGCTTCCGGCGATTTCCAGTATGGCTGAGGCGGCACCTGCTCGTACTCGTGGCGAGTACCCTTGACGGTCGGTAGCGGCGAATTGGCGATTATCGGCTCGCAGGCGCTTGGCGAACTTGGCCCGCATGAAGGCCCCGCCACGCTTCTTCCGTGGCATTGGTACTACCAACTGCCGACGATGGCATTCTGGGCATTCGCTATCGTGCCGCTTGTGCTGTTCAAGGAGAATCGGCGGGGGCGGGCTTGGGCTATCTTCATTCCCTTGTTGGTCGTCGTCCTGGTCTGCGGGTTGTTCAGTAACCTGTGTTCCGCCCTGTCGCCGGCTTCGACGGCGGGGGGACTTCCTGGCTTTGTCGTCACGATGGCCACCGCCTGGTCGATCGTGTGGCTGGTGGCACAACGGCTCGTCACACGATCCTGGATCTTCACATGCCTGCTGGTCCTCCTCGTCATGTCGGCAGTTGGGTTGCTCTCGTCAGCATGCAATTTCGAGATTTCAGACTGGGCGAGTGCGATTGGGCCAGGCGTGTATTTCTTACTGATCGCCTGTTCGTTTGTGCTGCCGATGGCCCTGAGTGGCCGTCTTTGCCGCAAAACATACTCGCCGGGCCGCTTCATGGCTTGGCTGCTGCTGTGGACGGTGCTGGCGCCCAGCTTGGGAATGACCATCCTGATTGGCGGAATATCCCTCTGCATGGCTGCTACTGTCGGACAGGCCGGCATGCTGCATCTGCTAATCATCCTGCCGTGGGTGGCACTGATGAGCTGCGCGTGGGGCTTCCTGCTCTACCTTCTGAACCTGCCCTTCATGTTTCTGGCTTTTTACAACAGCTTCTATCGCCGGCGATTCTGCTATGTGTTTGGGCTTGTCGAAGCAGGCTCGCCTTTCGCCGCGCACGTGCCCGACGATAAGACCGGCGCCGGCCTTCACCCTAAACCTCATCCAGAGGGAGAGGCGACTTGACGGCTGCCGCCTGCCCGTTGCGCAGTACGCCGTCAACGGCGGCCCGATGGCGCAACTCGAACCGCTTGATTTTGCCGTTGGCCGTCTTCGGCAGCGCTTCGACGAAGATCACCGCCCGGGGATATTTGTGCGGCGAGGTGTTCTTCTTGACGAACTCTTGAATCGCGCCGGCCAACTCGGGCGAGGAAGGATGCCCGTCCTTGAGGACCACGAAAGCCACGGGCTTCAGCAGGCCTTCGTCATCGGCGGCGCCGGTCACGCCGCTTTCGAGCACGGCCGGATGTTCCTGGAGCAGGCCCTCGACTTCGGCCGGCCAAACGGCCTGCCCGCTCACCTTGAGCATGTCGTCGGCGCGGCCCGAGTACCAGAAATAGCCGTCCTGATCGACCATGAACTTGTCGTGCGTGTTGATCCACTCGCCGCAGAAGGTCCGCTTGCTCGCTTCGTGCTGGTTCCAGTAGCCGGTGGCGATGCTGTCGCCTTTGATCATCAGCGTGCCGACCTGGCCGCAGGGCAGGGCGTCGCCCGCGTCGTCGACGATGCGGGCTTCGAAGCCGGGGACGATTTGTCCGGTGCTGCCCGCCTTTGCCCGGCCGGGCGAATTGGAAATGAAGATGTGGAGAATCTCGGTCGAGCCGATGCCGTCGAGGATCTCCACGCCGAAGCGGTCGCGCCAGCGTTGGAAGAGGTGGCGGGGCAGGGTTTCGCCGGCCGAAACGCACATCCGCACCCGGCCCAAGCTGGTCCGCCCCGTTTTCTCCGCCGTGTGCAGCAAGGCCGCATAACTGGTGGGCACGCCGTAAAAGACGGTGGGCTGGTAGCGGTCGATGGTCGCAAAAACGGTCTCGGGCGCGGGCCGCTCGGGCAAGAGAACGGTCGTGCCGCCGGTCCGCAGCGGAAAATAGAGCCCGTTGCCCAGCCCATAGGCAAAAAACAGCTTCGCCACCGAAAACGACACGTCCGACTCGCGCAGTCCGATCGTGTCGCGGGCGTAGGTGTCGGCAGCCACCAGCATGTCGTGCTGCAAATGGACGGCGCCCTTGGGCACGCCCGTGGTCCCCGAGCTGTAGAGCCAAAAGGCCGTGTCGTCGTGCAGCGTGCCCGCGGGCTCCAAGCGGGGCGCAGCGCGCTCCACCAGGGCATCGAATCCCAGCTCCCAGGCCGGCTTGCCGCCCACGGTGATGACGTAATCCAGACAGCCGAGCCGGTCGCGGATCGGCCCCATGCGGTCGAGCAGATCGGCGTGGACGACCAACACCCGAGCGCGGCTGTCGCCCAGCAGGTATTCGTATTCTCGGCTGCTCAACAGAGTGTTCATGGGGATGGCCACCGCGCCGATCTTGATGGCCCCGAAAAAAGCGTAAACCAGTTCAGGGCTATCGGGCATGAGGATCGCCACCCGTTGCTCCATGCGCACGCCCAACTCGAGCAGGGCGTTGCCGAAACGGTTGATCGCTTCGGCCAATTGGCGATAGCTGATCGAGCGCTCGCCGCTGAGGATGGCCGTCTTTTCAGCCCGGCCTTGAGCGAGGTGGCAATCGACCAGCGCGTCGGCGGCATTGAGTCGTTGCGAAACTTGCACGACCGGCATCGAAAGACTCCTAGGATTCGTCGAGACAGTCGTAAAGCGTCACCGGCAGGACCGGGTTGATGCCCGCCCGCGTCAGGGCGAAGATCGCCGCGTCAATTTCATCGAAGCCGAACAACATCACCGCGCTATCGCCGAGCCGCTCGGTGAAAGCATACATGTACGCCACGTTGATCCCCGCCTGGGCAAACACCCGCAACAACTCGACCAGTCCGCCCGGCCGGTCGCTCACTTCGATCGCCAGGACGTCGGTCACCACCACGGTGAGTCCGGCCGCTTGGAGCACCTCGCGGGCCCGCTGCCAATCGCGGACGATAAGCCGCAACACGCCATAGTCCTGCTTCTCGGCCAGTGTGAGGGTGACCACGTTGATCCCCGCCTCGGCCAGCACCTTGCACGGCGTTATCAGGTGGCCGGGCTTGTTCACGATGCGGAGAGAAAGCTGGGAAATTCTCATCAATGGGCTCCTTTCCAGCGTTGCGCCGTCAACGACGCGCGCTCGTCTCGGGAAAACAGCTTACCGCAACGGCACGGGGCTTGCAATCACTTCCGAGGCATCACTGCCCGCCGACGACCTCGAAGGGAATGGCCGGCAAGGCGCCCAACCGGACCTGCACGGTGCCAGGCGCCGCTTTTGCCTTCCCGGCGTTCGGGCGATCGATGAGGAGGTCGAGGATGAGGTTGCCTTTCAGCCCCGGCTTCACCTTCTCGGCATCAGCGCGGAGGCGAATGGTCAAGCCATCCTCCGCAGACGAAACGTCTTCAATGGCGATTCCCTCCGGCGGTTCGTCGAGGGCAAAATGGAGTTGGTCGGCCATCGGTCCGCGGCGGACGGAAAGGCGAAGGGGGGTCGTCCCGCCGGCGGCGATCTTCACCGGTTGCGGGCCGACCAGCCTGGCCAGCGCCGATGCGTCCGCCGCGCCCGCCCACGGCAACCATCAGGTTCTGGCGGGCACCAGATGGCGGTAGGCAAAGGCCTGCATCATGTCTTCGGCGGGCACGGCCGTTCGCAGCACGATCGTGCCCCGCGATCTTCGCACGTCCCTCCAACGACAGGATCACCGGCTCGTCGGTCGGCGGCCAGAGGAGCCGTCAGCGTCAGCCGCACCTGATCCTGGTTGGCGGGCACCTTGCCCCCGCTGAGCGCAAATCCCGCCGGGGCATCCTTCAAGGCCAACGCGATCTCCTGCGAGAAGCCGTCCTTGCGCAAGGCATAGACGGTGATGGGCACGGACATGCCGGGCGCGGACATTGATGCTCGACGGCACCACCCGCAATTCGAAATCGGGCCGCGGCTCGCTGATCCGCAGGCGGTAGCCGAAGGCCGGGCCGCCCTGGTGCTGCGCGTCGCCCAGGTGAATGAAGTAGCTGCCGTCGGCGGGCAAGGTGGCCGTCAGCAGCGAATCGGCGTGGTGCGTGTTCAGGCCCGAGCCCTTGTCTTCGTAGTCGTCGTTGAAGGCCAGTTGCTTGCCGGCGGCATCCGTCAGCCAGAGCACCGAATCCAGCGGCGAATCGAGCCGCCGGGCGTAAACTTCGGCCACGATCTGCTGGCCGGCGCGGCCTTCGAACCGGAAAACGTCCCAATCGCCCGGCCGATCGACGCGGCCGTTGATGATGATCGGCAGCGTGATCCGCTGGGCCTCGGCAGGCGTGTTGTTCGGTTCCTTTTCCAGGCATTCGGGCAGCACGTCGAGCCGAAGGGCACGCTGTTCGAATCGCGGCCGCCGTTGTGCACGCACCAGCGAGACCGTGCCGGGCCCTTTATCCCGGCCGTCAACCGTCAGCGCTGCCGGGAGGATAGATTCCAGCCCTCGAGCCTTGACCGCCGTCTGCTCGCCCACCTTGCCGCCCAACGGAAAGATGCTCGGTCACAAACGGCAGATCGCCCAAGCTCACGCGATAGACGAAATCTTCGCGGCCGCGGTAGATCGAGTCGCGAATCTCGATCTGGTATCGGCCGTCCTCGGGAATCTTGTAGTGGAGGACAGGGTCGGGATGAAAACGGAAATGGTCGGCGATATGCCAGTTCCTTCCCTTTCGCATCGTAGACCGCCAACGCGGCCTGGAACCAGCCCGGCACGGCGTCGGCCAGATAGGGGATCAACTCTCGGGCGCTGACGGCGACGACCAGCTGCTGCCCCTTCTGGCCTGAAACCGGTAGCGGTCCACTTCGCCCTGCATGATCTGGCCGTTGACGCACGCCGGCAGCGTAATGTCCACCGGCGGCTCGGCCGCCGTGGCCTGCGGCTCGCCGCGGAGCCGCGCCCGGCGCGGCCTCGCCCATCTCGTCGCTTACCTTCCGCGGCTTCTTCGAGTACTCGGGGAGTTGGCCCACGAAAAACGCCAACGGGCACGTCAATCCGGCCGGCGTCGCCAGCCGCAGTTCCCGCTGGCCGGGCTCGGCGTCGGCGGCGATGGTGACCTCAAGCGTGGCCAACTCCACGATCGCCGGGCTGCTCGGCTTCCTGACGAACATCGAGAGCTTCGTTCGGAGTTCTAGCATTTCTCTCTGGACCGCGGCGTCCTTGGGCTTCTTCTGCAGCTCTTGCATCTTCTCGCGCAACTCGTTGGCCTGCTTCGGCGTCATCGGTTTGGCGTAGTCGAGTACTTTCAGTTGCACGCCGGAACCGGAGATCAGCGCCTTGTTGACGCCGTCGAGGTACTGCCCGCCGACAGTAACTTGGAACGTGGTGCCCTGCCGGCCGCCGGCCGGAAAGACGTAGCCGATGCTGCGGCGGACCGGGCTGCGGCCCAAGCCGCCGGCGCCATCGCCGCAACCACCGCCAGCCCGAAGATCGCACGCCACGGCGCTCGGCTCATGGAACCCTCCCCGCGCTACATGATTTCTTTCAGTCGCCCGGCCAATTTCACGCCTTCCTCGGCCGTCGGCGCCACGTGGAGCGTCAGGCCCTGGGGATGGGGCAGTTTGCCGTCGGGGTCGATGCCCAGCAGTTCGTACATGCTGGCGATGAGGTCGCCGGGATAGACGGGCCGGTCCTTGACCTCCTCGCCCCGCGCATCCGAAGCGCCCACGACCTGTCCGCCCTTGAATCCGCCGCCGGCCACCACGGTCGAGAAAACCTGGCCCCAGTGACCGCGCCCGCCGTTCCACGGCGCTTCCCAATGACCCGCGGCGTTCGGCCGAACTCGCCGCCCCACCAGATGATGGTGCTATCCAGCAGGCCGCGTTCGACCAGATCCTCGAGCAGGGCGGCCATGCCTTGGTCCATCTGCGGCAGATTGCCGCCGCATGGCCTGGAAGTGCTGTTTGTGGGTGTCCCAGCCCTTGTAGTTGATGGTGATATAGGGCACGCCGCGTTCGACCAGCCGCCGCGCCACCAGGCACGACTGGCCGAAGGTGTTCGGCCGTATCTTTCCCGCACATCGTCTTTTTCCTGCGAGAGATCGAAGACCTTGCCCGCGTCGCCGAGGATCAGGTCGTAGGCCTGTTTCTCGGTCTGATCGAAGGCCGCCAGGTGGGCGTTGCCTTTCATCGCGTGTTCCAACGTGTTGAGCTTGTCGAGCAAATCGCGGCGGTCGTGCTGCCGCTGGTCGGAGATGCCCTGGGCGACCACGCCTTCGACGGCAAACCGGCTTTGGGCCGGGTCGCCGCCGGTGGCAAACGGCTTGTAGTTGTTTCCCAGGAAACCGGCCTCGTCGAATCGCCCCTGCGGCTCGGTCAGCACGATGTACGGCGGCATCAGTCCCCTTGTTGTCCCGTGTTCTGGCCCTTGACCAGCGAAACCACCGCGCCCACGCAGGGAAAGACCAGCCGTCCGCCCGGCGCCCGACCCGTCTGAACCATGTAGGACGCCGTTTCATGGGCGTTGATTCCGTGGGTCATGCTGCGGATGATGGAATACTTGTCGGCCTGCTTGGCCAGCAGCGGCAGCAGCTCGCAGATCCGGATGCCGTCCACGTTGGTGGCGATCGGCTTGTCCAGCGGACCGCAATAATCGCGGCCGGCCTCCGGTTTGGGATCGAAGGTGTCGAGATGGCACGGGCCGCCCCACATCCAAATCTGGATGACCGACTTGGCCTTGGCCTGCGACGACGGCTGCACCGAGGCCAGGGCGGCGGCGCCAGCCGATCGGCCAGCAACAGCCCGGCCGCGCCGGAAAGGCCGCAACCGCAGCGCCTCGCGCCGCGAGATCGACGCGCCGTGGCCTGTGCCATGGGACTCGCCGCCTTGGAAAAGATGATTCGTGTTCATGTTCTCACCCTGCCATCCGCTCTGAATTAGTGCCGGTAAAGGAACTCCGCGCTATTGATCAAGGCCCAAGCGATATCCACCCCGACGTCGCGCCGTTTAACGTTGCCGGACTTCGAATACGTGCCGATCGCTCGCAACTCGTCCTCGGTGGGAAAACGCGAGAGAATCGTCAGGTAGAGCTCGTCCATCATCTCGCGCGGGTCGCTCTTGGATTGGTAAATCTCGATCAGCTTCTGGCTTTGTTCGATCTTCCGCTGCACGTGGCTGGAGTTGAGCAGGTGCAGGGCTTGCGCCGGGGTGGGGCGGTTGTTGCGCTCCGACTCCAAGCCCGTGTCGCGCGGCGAACGGCCGAACAGCTCGAGGAACGAGCTGCTGATGCTGCCGTCCTCCAGCGCGATCGAACGCTGGCCCTTGGGAATGTACGTGAACGGCTCGGGAATCGCGCTGGAATATTCCTCCGTCGTTCCGGTGATCTGGCAAATCGCGTCGATCAGCACCTCCGCGTCCAGCCGCCGCACGGGGTAATAGGCGAAATCGCCCGCGGCCTTGGCCCCCTCGGTCCGCGGAATCGACGAAAGCTGATAGGTCTTCGAATCGAGAATCAGGCGGTAGACGTGCTTCAGGTCGAAGTGGGACGAAACCAGTTCCTTCTCCAGCCAGGCCAGCAACTCGGGATTGCACGGCGGGTTGTCGGGGCGGATGTCGTCGGGCTCCTCGACGATGCCCCGCCCCAGCAGCCAATACCAGATGCGGTTTACGATATTGCGGGCGAACCACGGGTTGTCGGGCGCGATCAGCCAGTCGGCAAAGACCTCGCGCGGGTCTTTGTCGGGCGAGAGCTTCACCGTGGTCCCGTCGGGAAAGGTGGCCGTGACCGGCGCCGCCGCCGGCGGCCGCGGCCGCCTTTCCCGCATCGAAGTAAACGATCTCCTCTTTCCATTCGGAGGTCGCTTTGTAGCCCACCTGCGAGAAGAAGGCCGCCATGCCGTCCAGTTTGTCCTTGGGCCACTTGTCGGCCCGCGTGCCCATGAACGTCAAGGCCACGATCTGGGCAATGGCCGCCGGCTCGTGGCTCTGCATGGCCCGATAGAAGTTCACCGGCGGCACGCGAAAATTGCTGCCGCTATCGGTCAGCAGCTCCCGCGCGAAGCGGTCGTACGGCATGTTCTGCCGGATCGATTCCAGCAGCCAATGATGATAGGCCTGCGCCGCGTTGGGCCAAAGGTTGATGGGGAACTCGGCCTTGATCCGCAGCAGATCGCTCCACTTCATCGCCCAGTAATCGGCAAACTCCTTCCGCTCCAGCAGCCGATCGATCAGCGTGATCCGTTTCTTCGGGTCCGTGTCTTTGAGGAATCGCCGCGCCTCGTCGGCCGTAGGGAGCGTGCCGATCACGTCCAGATAGACCCGACGGACGAACACGCCGTCGGAGCACAGATTGGCCGGCATGATGTTCGACCGCCGCAATCGGGCGAACACGAACTGGTCGATTTTGCTCTGCGGCGCCAGGTCGCCATGGGTTTCAAAGATGCTGGGGGCCGCTTTTCGGCGCGGCCCCGGGCAAGGCGGCTGCCAGGACCAGCGCGAAAACCGAAGAGGTCATCATCTTTCCAGCCTAGCGAAGAAAAGCCCATTGCAGACCAGAAGCACCCGGCAGCGAGCCGACCACTCTTATATAACCCCCCAAACCACCGGTGGTTCCGTCCAAACGGGCCGTACGCGTAATTAACCCAGGGTATATTGTATGTCTGTCGCAATGGCACTGCAACGAAACGCCGCCGGGGACGTGCGCCCCCGGCAGGTCCCGCCTGCCGGGCGGGATGTACAGGCCGGCCTCTCTCGCGAGGTAGCCCCAATAGCTTCCTATCGGGGTGGCAGCGAAGCCACAAGAGGCTCCGTCATTTCCTCACGCGCTAAATCCGTTACTGCGCCCCCGCTACGGCGACCCCGTGACGTCGAAGCAGTAGAGCGTCGTGTCGTAACGCAGATACAACCGCCCGCCGATCACCACGGGATGGGCCCAGCTCGGACCTTCGCCTTGGACTTGTAAATGTCCTTTGATCTTCAGCCCGTCAGGCGAGCAGGTGGCCAAGGCGGCCTCGCCCTTGTTTTCGCTGAAAAGATAGAGCATATTGTCGGCCCAGCAGAGCGAGCCTTTGCCCACCGCATGCTCGTTCCATTTCTTTTTGCCGGTGGCCAACTCGAGGCAAGTCCAGCCGCCGCCGTTATTGCCGTAAATGTAGCCGTTGTCGATGATGTAGCCTCCGTGCTGGCAATCCATATCGTGGCTGGTCCAGGCTTCAGACGCTCGGCCATCGGCATCGAGCTTCAGGCAGATGCCGCCTTTGCCGTAGCCGTTTGCCCAGAACACGTAACCCGCGCTGTATGCCGGCGTGGGGCAGTTGGCCGTGTTGCCCTCGGCAAACTTGTTCGACCACAACAAGGAACCCGTCTTGGCGTTGACGCCGAGAATCCCGCCATTGGTGCCGGCGACGATGATCGGCACACTCCCGGCGTTGATTGCCAGACATGACCCGTAATCGGGGCCGGCGCTGAATCCGTGGCTCGACCAGATGTGGCGGGCCGAGACCTTGTCCAGCGCGACAAGGCAATTCTTGCCGCCCGGCTTGAAGATCACCATGTCGCCATCAACCAGTACCGATTCGGCATAGCCCCAGCCGCCCGGTCGCCGCCGAAGTCCTTCGCCTCTTTGACCCAGCGGCGTTTGCCGCTGCGGGCGTCGAAGCAGCCCAACTGGCCCGTGCCCGAAAGCAGGTACAGGTTGTTGCCGTCGATGGTGGGCGTCGCCCGCGAGCCTGGATGGTCGCCGGTATACGCCGGACCGTTCGGCGTTTCCCATTTCAAGTTGCCTTGCAGATCATAGGCGTAGATCATCAGCGACTTGTCAGCCTCGCCGGTGATGTAGACCAACCCATGCGAGACGGCCACGCCGGAGAAGCCTTTGCCGATCTTGGTCGCTTTCCACAGCAGCGGAGGCCCGCCGTGGGGCCACTCTTTCAGCAGGCCGGTGTCGGTCGATTTGCCGTCGCGGTTTGGACCGAGCCAGCCCGGCCATTCGCCCCCCGTGGCGGAAGAGGCCGACTTCTTGCCGGTTTCGGCCGCATCGCTTCGGGCCGCCGGCGGAAAGACGCTCGACAGCAGAACTCCCAGAATCACCGCCGGCAGCACCATCGGACGGACGGACATCGCGATTTTTCCTTTCGGGACGGACAGACAGTAAGGGCTGGACGGCCAATCAGGCCGCATTTTACCGTGCCGAGCGGGATAAGGCTATGCGCCTTGACCAGCGCTGTTGATCGCGCCCGCAACCCGTTCCGTACGCCCATCCGTCTCCACCGCCGCACCAAGAAAACGCAAAACCCCGGTTTTGCCGGGGTTTGCGAGTTTTTGCGAACCGGTGCTTCGGTTCAGGTGGGCGGCACTGGACTCGAACCAGCGACTTCCACCGTGTGAGGATGGCGCTCTAACCAACTGAGCTAGCCGCCCGAGAAAATGCAGTCTACCCCCCTCGCCCGATAAGTTCAAGGGGCAATGGAAGGAGGAAGGAGGAAGGACTTGGGTCTTGGGTCTTGGGACTTAGGACTTTGTAGCGAAGACCCAAGACCAAAGACCCAAGACCTGTGCAAGCCGCATCGGATTGCCGAACAGCGCGGCGGACAAGCCCGCCGGCTAAACAACCTCCCCCGTCCCGCCGGCTGGTTGACTTGACCATCTGGTCCTGCGAAGATTGTCGCTTGATGAATGATGCAATCGATGCCCATCTCCGGAAGGAAACCTCACCATGAAACGCATTCCCATGATCTTGGCTTTGACGGTCAGCTCGCTGACGATTTGGACAGCGGCTGCGAAAGCGGCGGCGGACGAGCGGCCGTTGGTGATCAACGTTTGGCCGGGCAAGCCGGCCGGCGACGTGGGCATTGCGGGCGAGGAACAAAGCAGCCAATCGACCGGCGCGTCGCCCACCACGCACATCACCAACGTCAGCACGCCCACCCTCAGTGTCTTCCGCCCGGCCGGCGACTTGGACAACGGCGCCGCCGTGGTTATTTGTCCGGGCGGCGGCTACCACGATCTGGCGTGGGACAAGGAAGGCACGGAAGTCGCCGCTTGGATGAACTCGCTGGGCGTGACCGGCATCGTGTTGAAGTACCGGGTGCCGCGCCGAGCGAACGACGACAAGAACGCCCCGCCCGCCGGCCCGTTAATGGATGCCCAGCGGGCCATCAGCCTGGTGCGCAGCAAGGCGAAAGCGTGGGGAATCGATCCGGAGCGGATCGGCATGATCGGCTTCTCGGCCGGCGGCCATCTTACCGCCGCAACGGTCACCAACTTCGGCAAGCGGAGCTATGAGCCGATCGACGAGGTAGACACGGTCAGTTGCCGGCCCGATTTCGGCATCCTGGCGTATCCGGCGTACTTGGTGGTCAAAGGGACGGGGGAGCTTTCGCCGAGCCTGCCGGTTTCGGCCGAAACGCCGCCGCTGTTCTTCGTGCATTGCGGCGACGACACGGGGGCCAAGGTCGAAAACAGCCTGGTGATGTACCGGGCGCTGAACAGCGCCCGCGTGCGGGCCGAACTGCACGTCTTTGCCACCGGCGGGCACGGCTTCGGAACTCGCGGCGGCAAGCCTTATTCCACGTGGACGCTGCTCTGCGCCGAGTGGATGAAGAACCGCGGATTCTTCCGGCCGAGTGCGGAGTAGTGACAACGGGAGCCGGTGGCTCAACCGACGTGAATTGAGGGTGCATTGGTGAGGCCTTAGGTCTTAGGACTTGGGCCTTAGAAAAGCCCAAGACCCAAGCCCAAAGACCCAAGGCCAACGTAATCCCAACCTGTCACGTCAGATCGGGTGGGGCACTTGTGTCGTTCTCACCCTCTTAGTGTTTGGCCTCGAGAATGCGGAACTTCATGCCCTTGATGGGCGCCCCGCCGTTGTGGAAGGTCAATCCGCGGTAGCGGTAGTTCGACAACTTGCGGTGGGTGTGGCCGAAATAGACGTCGCGCACTCCCGCGGCCGGCCCTTCGCCGATGCTCTCCAGGTAGCGCAAATCGCGCCGCACCACGATTCGCTTGGCGTACACCAGGTGCGGAAACGGCTTGTGCAGCCGCGTCAGCACCACCACGTCGTAAAGAATGCTGAGGAACGGTCCGCGATGCCGGGCGTCGAGCCATTCTTCCCTCGCCTCGGCCAGCATCCGGGCGTCCATCTCCTTGTCGGCCACGTCGCCATGCAGGAACACGCTGTCGCCCAGCCGCACGTAATAGCGGTGCCACGATAAGTTCGTCACCTGTTGTTCGAGTTCGATCAACCGGTCGATCAATGCCTGATGGTAGTCGTGGTTGCCCAGCACGAGATGGAAGTGGCACGCGGGACAGGCCGAGGTCAGTTCCACGAGCCAGCGGACCGCCCTGTGCACGGCCCGGGAGGTGGGGATTCCGGCCCAGCGAAAGTCGAAGATGTCGCCGCCGAGGACAAACGTCTCGGCCCGTGATCCCACGCGGATGATCTCCGCCTGATATCGATGGCCGTTCGAGCGATTGGCAAATAGATGCAGATCCGAGACAAAATAGCACTTGCTCATATTGGTATTGTATCAGACAGGGCCGAGCGGCAAAGTTTTTCTTGGACGGCGCGGCAGGCCCTCGCTCGCGCGGCGTCGCGTCACACGACGGGCGCCCTGGGCTCGGCAAGCACGTCCAAATTGCCGGCCAGCATCTCGGCCAAGGGACGCGTGAAGGGAATTCTTCCCAGAATGATCCGCACAACAGCCGTGATCGGCGTCGCCAGAAAAGCGCCCATCACGCCCCAGATCATCCCGAAGAATATCAGCGCCAGCACGATCACCACCGGGTGCAGGTCCAGCGCCGAGCCCTGCATCTTCGGCTGTACAAAGCTGCCGATGACGAAGTGAATGATCGCCGGCAGAACGATCGCCAGCACCCTGACCGCGATCGACAGATCGGGGCTGAGAAGAATCACCGGCAGCGGCAGCAGCGAAGCGACAATCGCGCCCACGCTGGGAATGAAGTTCAAAAAAAAGGCCAGCAGCGCGAAGACCCAGGCAAATTCCACTCCTGAACACGGACAGCGTCAGCCCCATCAGCAGGCCCGTCACCAGCGAGAGGAACACGGTGTTGACGACGTAGCTCTTTACGCTCGACTCGATTTCGGCAAGCACGCCGTCGCGGCGCGGCTTGTCGGTTCGGCGGCCCATCAGGATAAACAGCAGGAAGATCATCACCAGCACGCTGTTGGAGACGAGGTTCGTGGCCTCGCTGAGCGCCGTGGAAATAAACTGCCAGCCGGTGCCCTCTTGGACGGAAAAAAACCGGCTGATGTGTTCGGCATCGACACGGATGCCCATGCGATTCAAGGGCACCGACCGGGCGATTTTCTCGGTAAGCTCCTGGAAATGTTTTTGGTAGTCCTCCATGTTGTGCGAAGCGGTACTGATCGACGTGGCCACGACCGCGCCGAAAAACGTCAGGACGGCCAACCCGAGGATCATCGCCGTTGCCATGGCCACTACCCGCGGCATCCGCAAATACCGCGTTTCTAGATCGATCAGCGGGGCCAGACAGTACGTCAACAAGAGGGCCAAAACGAAAGGCACCAACACCGGCCGAAGCAGGTACAGCGCGATCCCCAGGGCAATCAGCGTGAGCGCGACAAGACACCACGTCTGAACGCGCTGATAGGCGCGAGCATCATCCTGGGCCGACATGGCGTAGGCCTCCTCTGAAGACGATCGCCAACGGGCGACACGACTATTGGAATAGTATAGCGAAACCAGGCAAGCGGGACGAGGCGGCCCTCGAAGCAATAGCCGCTCGGCCCTTGACCTCGGCACGCCTTGTGCGATGATCTTTGTAGCCCCAGCTTTCCTTCAACGAGGACGATCGATGACCACAACGAACCGACAGATTTTCCTGGCGGCCAGGCCCGAGGGTTTGCCCAAACCATCCGACTTCCGCATGGTCGAGAGCGCGGTGCCGGAGCCGACCGACGGCCAGTTCCTGGTCAAGACCAACTATCTTTCCGTCAACCCGTACATGCGCGGGCGGATTAGCGAGGCCAAAAGCTACGCCGAGCCGGTCCAGATCGGCCAGCTCATGGTCGGCGGCACCGTGGGCACGATCGTCGCCTCGCGACACCCCGGCTACCGGGTGGGCGAGGTCGTCGTGGGCTACTGGGGCTGGCAGGAATACGCCGTTTCGGACGGTCGCGGCATCGAGCGGTTCGACATCTCGCTGGCGCCCATGTCCACCGCCTTGGGGGTGCTGGGAATGCCCGGCATGACGGCCTACTTCGGCCTGCTCGAAATCGGCAAGCCCAAGGCGGGCGAGACGGTGTTCGTCTCCGCCGCGGCCGGGGCCGTCGGCTCGTTGGTGGGCCAAATCGCCAAGATCAAGGGCTGCCGCGCGGTCGGCTCGGCCGGATCGCCGTCGAAAGTGGACTATTTGCTCGGCGATCTGGGATTCGATGCGGCCTTCAACTACAAGGACTTCAAGGACTACGCGGCCAAGTTGCAGGAGTTGTGCCCGCAGGGCATCGACGTCTATTTCGACAACGTCGGCGGGCCATTGAGCGATGCGGTGTTCTACTGCATCAACGTGGATGCCCGGATCGTCGTTTGCGGACAGATCGACCAGTACAATGCGACCCGGCCGCCCCGTGGACCGCGATTGTTGTGGCGACTGATCGTCAAGCAGGCCCGCGCCGAGGGGATGCTGGTCTTCCGCTTTGCCGATCGGTTTGCGGAGGGTCGGCGGCAAATCGCCGAATGGCTCAAGGAAGGGAAGATCAAGTACCGCGAGAGCATCGTCGACGGGCTGGAAAGCGCCCCGGCCGCCTTCATCGGGCTGTTCCACGGCGAAAACGTGGGCAAGCAATTGGTCCGCGTGGCCGGCCAATAGCGCCAGGTAACCGCCCTGACGGTAACGAAATTCGAGGCACTCTAGTCGATTCTGATCGTCCGAGACTGTTGCAGAGTCGCGAGTTGCACCAAAAGGTGAACCGGGCTGGCGGAGACTCGGGTGTCGAAACAGTGACAAATTTCCGACCGAATTCGTCGGTTTGCGACACAAATCTGTCGGTTTGCTGCATAAACTGCCCAATTCTGGTTCTGGTGGGGGGCCTGATTTTGCAGGGAATTTGGAGCAAATGAGAGCAAATGAGAGGAAATGAGAGGAAATTTTTTCTAGTAAGGGAAAAGTGGCGAAAATGGGACAAAATGAGGGCCATTGGCGCGTGGCGAGTGTGGAAGGCATGGTGGGCGGTTTCGCCTGGATGGTTGTGAATCTTTGCAGTTGTCTGGTGGTGCGTTTCACGCCCCCGACCGTCTGGCCATGCGGCCGGTGACCGAAGTCGCATCGCGAATTGCAAATTGCAAAATGTAAATTGCAAAATGAAAAATGCAAAATCAAGAGTAACTGTTCACGCCGCCGACAGGTCTTGGCGGCGCAGGGTATCTCCGTTTGGCCGTTAGGCGATGGCCATGACGGGGATGCGCTCGTTTTCGGCCGCGACCAACCTTCGGTCGGTGCCCCGGTCCGAAAAGGCGTCTGTCCCCTGGCCCTTGCGGGCCGCAGGGATTGGGGACTATTGGTGTTCAGCGAAGTAATGCAACGGCGAACCAACGTTCGTCCCGTAAATCCGGCCTCCCAATGGTCGGCCTCGCTTGGCCGTGAGCCGGCGTCCCCCCGCCTCCCGGAGAGGTTGGGTGAAGGCGCGCACGGTTACCGGCCGCTGCCCACTGACTGCTTCGTGCTGGAGCCCCGGCCTGGCCGTTGACCACTGCCCGTTGACTCCTCTATATCTCTTTACGGACATTTGTCGCTGCGGACTTAAGGGGCGCTTTCTACGCGGTGGAAAAAAAAGAGCGGGGGGAGGATTCACACGGAGCCGCGGGGGAAAGTGGACGCGGCGTCCCGCCGCGTTTGGGGGCCTTCATCCTTCCTCCTTCCCGTGGAGAAGAGAGAGGGTCACGCGGAGATCACTGGCCGCTCTCCGTTCGTCTGGCCACCGGCCATCCACGACGGCAAGCACTGCCGATCTTGCGAGCTCTCACGAGCAGTTGACCGTTCCGACCTTCCCCCCGGTTATTCTGGTGACGGCAGCCCGTCAACCTTGTGGCCCAGCGGCGGCAGCTCGTCGCCGTTGGGCAAGCTGTAGGGCTGGTCGCCCAAGTTGACCGTCACCGTCACGCCGTTGGCGAAGCGCGTCTCCTGCACGGCATGGTCCGCCGTCAGCCAGTGGTGCGACAGCATCTCCACGTAGCCCGTAGCGCGGGCGATGGGCGCGGCCGTCCGATAGCTGCGCACGAATCGCGCCTGCTGCTCCTGCCATATCTTGCGGTTGAACATGAACATCGGCGGCGTACCGTAGAGCGCACCTATGAGGTCCCGCCGGTCCCACAGCCGGGGCAGTTTGTTGTTATAGTCGCCCCAGTACCACTGGGCCACTACGCAGTCGTGGTAGACCAGTTCCCAGAGCGGCAGCCGGTAGTAGTGGCCCGTCTGGAACTTCGCCACCTCCGGCGGCACGTCGTCCCAGATCCGCTGCATGTCCCTCCCGGCGTCCGGCACACGGTAGGGCCCCAAGCTGAGCATTCCCTCGAAATAATGCACGTAGGGAACGGCCGCGTCGTGGCCCGTCTCGCTGCCCGTGACGAGGTGGCAGTCTTCGTCGACCAGCCGCAGCAACTCCATCTTCCAGCGGCGGCTGTCGGAGCGGGTCATGGGGTGGTCCGCGTCGTAGCATTCCCTCCAGGGCGAAGCGGTGGTCGTGTCGATAAAGCGACAGCGGTAGGAATGCGTCTGCAACTCGGCGGGAATCCGCCGACGCGCATAGTCGACGGCCTGCCGGTCGCAGAGCACGCCGCAGGGATACCACTGGCCGTCCTTGCCCTCGACCTGCCAGCCGCGAACCCACTCTCCCCGGGCGTCCCGCATCAGGTCCTTGGGCCACGCCTCGGTCGTCCAATCAGGATGGACGCCACGGAGCTTGGGAAAATTGGCCGGGTCCATTACGTCCTGGTAGATGTCGTAGCGGCTGGTGAGCACGCCCATCGCGTTGAGCCGCCGCAGGGTTTCGGGCTCGGCCCGGTTGCTCCAAAGGATTCGGTCGATGCCCGCCGCCTGCATCTGCCGGCAGAGGTCCACCGCATTCTGCTCCCAACACCACACGTTGACCGCGCCCACGAGCAGGTCCACGTTGGGGTTGGCCGCCCGCTTCTCGGCGAGCGTCTTGAGCAGCCCGGTCTCCTTGGCGTACTGCCGATAGCGCTTGCACATGGCCACGTAGCCGCCGGCGTCGAAGAACACCCACCGCAGTCGCCGGGTGTAACCGAACTGCCCTTTTTGCGGCTCCCACTCGGGCCCGAGAGAAAGCACGCCGTCGCGGCGAACCATCCGCACGCCCGCATCGTCGGGCGTCTCCACGATGGTCATCACGCCCCGCTCGGCCTCCGTCTGCCCGTACCAGGCCATGCACAGGCCATGGCCGCCGTACAGGTAATGGTAGGCGGGCTGAATGCTCTGATCGTCGGCCGGGTAGCTGATTCCCTCGTTCAAGGGCAGAATCAGGAGACTCGTCTTGTCGGTTGCCAGCGGCTGCGGGTAGGTGAGCGCGCGGGGCATCTCGCCCGTTGCCGCCAGCGACACGCCGATCTCCGGCCGCTGGAGGTCCAGGCGGATTGTCGCCGTCAGACGAACCATGCTGGCCGGGTCCAACAGCGCCAGCTCGAAGCCATCCTCGACCGACTTCGCCTCCAAGACGATCGCCGGGCAGCGGGCCCATTGCGTCCAGCGGCGGCCGCAACGGCGGTCGGTGACGGTCAACGTGCCGTCGGCCGTATGGAGCACGACCTCCAAGAACCGATTCTCCGACCGCAGCAGCGAGGGCAGATTCTTGGGCCGCATCTCGTCTACGCTGCCCTGACACACCAACCGGGCATCGTCGAACCAGACGGTCGCCGGACCATTTCCGATCAGCCGCGGGAGCATGGTCTTGACGCCCGGCGGTACGATGAACTGCGACCGCAGCAGCCGCCAGCCGTCGGTGGCCCCCGTTGTCTGGCCGGCATAGATCCAGTCGATCACCTGGCCGCCGGCATCCCGCAGCGTGACACAGAGGGTCGCGTCTCCTTTGCCCAACAGCCGCACCCACCCGCTCAGTTCGTAGAGTTGCCCCGGCTTAACCTCCCGCGGTTGCCGCTGGGCGAGGCTCCAGTCCTGTTGACCCGAGTGCTCGATCCGCACTGCTTGGTTCCCACCGTGTGGCTGCTGGCGATCCAAGGCCAGCGTCCCACCTGGAGTTCGCGTCCACAGTTCGCTCCAACCGGCCAGCCCCTGTTCGAAGTCGCCGTTTACCAGAAGGTTTTCCTGAGGCGCGGAGGCTGCGGCCAAGACAAGGAAAATCGGCAAGAGTTGTACGGCCATGTCGGCTCCCCCAAGGCGTGGTTTCGCGGTGCCGGGCGTTTCCGCCAATCTTCGCACAACCATGCAGTGATGGCAATTCCCCGGTCGAAAAAAGGGGACAGGCACCGTCGCCAAAAACGCTGTTTCGCGGAACGAAGCTTGATCGAGGCGACCGAGCCAGTCCCCATTTTCGACGATGGCAATCTAAATCGGCGAAGGCCCCGACGCTCGCCCGTAAACAATCTGATCAACCTATCACGCCGAGTGTGCGGCAAGATTCTATGGCAGCCTCAAATGATTACGACACGTGGCGGTTGGGTCGAGATTCGTCCGCCCCGAAGGGGCTTGGTTCTTCCAGCCCCGGGCAACGCCCGGGGGAACGGTGAAACGAGCGGGTGTCTGCACGGCCCAACGGGCCAACGGTTCCTTATTTGCGCGGCGAACTGTTGGCCCGTTGGGCCGCCGGGCGACTTTACTCGGCGTCCCAGACCCCTGGGCGTTGCCCGGGGCTGAGTGAACGGCTGGGCCTTCGGCCCGTGCAAACCCAGACGCTTCGGCACCGAACGTCGCCGCCAGTCCTTGCCATGAAATCTTGCCACACACCACGCCGAAAATGGCGTGACAACCGAGTAACCATCGGCTACAATGGGACCCGCGGAAATCCATTCTCTTTCTACTTGATTGGGGAGGCGCGTTGATGAGCCGGTTATCACGGAGAGAATTGCTGAAGTATTCGGCGGCAGGGGCAGCCGGCGCGATGGCGGCCCCCTATTTCATTCCCATCGGCGTCCTGGCGGCCGACGGCAAGCCGGACGCCAATCCGCCGACGGAGCCGCCGCTCCCCAGGTTCAAGAAGCTCCGCTTGACCGACAAGTTCTATGCCGAAGGGGCGTATTACGCCGACTTCAACAAGGACGGAAAGATGGACGTCGTGGCCGGCCCGTTCTGGTACGAAGGCCCCGACTTCCAGAAGAGGCACGAGATCCGTCCGCCGACAGGCTTTCGATCCCAAGGGCTACTCGGACAACTTCCTCACCTACGTCGGCGACTTCAACGGCGACGGCTGGCCCGACGTACTCTACGTGCCGTATCCCCGGCAAGGAGGCCTATTGGTACGAGAATCCGGCCGGCAAGGAAGGCCCTTGGAAGCGGCACCTGGCCTTGCAAGACGTGGGCAACGAGTCGCCGATGTGGGCCGACGTCAACGGCGACGGCCGGCCCGAGCTGGTCTACAACACGACCGGCTACCTGGGCTACGCCACCTACGATCCGGCCAAGCCCGACGAGCCGTGGGTCTTTCACCCCATCACGCCGAAAGGCGACTACCAGCGCTACACGCACGGCATCGGCGTCGGGCGACATCAACGGCGACGGCCGCGTCGACATCGTCGAAGCCAACGGCTGGTGGGAGCAGCCGGCCAACGCGAAACCGGGCGAGCCTTGGATTTGGCATCCCTTCAAGTTCGCCGAGGCCGGCGCCCAGATGTTCGTCTACGACGTGGACGGCGACGGGCTCAACGACATCATCACCGCCTGGCACTGCCACCATTACGGCCTGGTATGGTACAAGCAGATCCGCAGGCGACAAGGCGAGATCACCTGGCAGCAGCACGTGATCCTGCCGCCCAAGCCCGACCTGAAGTCCGACGCCCTGCGCATCAGCCAGATGCACGCCATGGACCTGGTGGACATGAACGGCGACGGACTGAAGGACATCTCACCGGCAAACGATTCTGGGCGCACGGCCCGACAGGGCGACGTGGAGCCCGACGCGCCGGCGGTGCTCTACTGGTTCGAGCTGCGCCGCGACAAGGCGAAGGGCGTGCAGTTCATCCCGCACCTGATCGACGACGATTCCGGCGTCGGCACGCAAGTGACGGCCGTGGATCTCAACGGCGACGGCATCCCCGACGTGATCGTAAGCAACAAGAAGGGGACGTTCCTCCATCTCAGCCAGCCGGGCAAATAGCGCGGCGGTTGGGACTTCATCGTTTTTTTCTCTAACCTGCAAACATCATGCGTTACGGAATGAACTTGCTGCTGTGGTCGGATGTTCTGACCGACGAGGCGCTGCCGCTGCTGGAGCAGATTCGGGAGATCGGTTTCGACGCCGTCGAACTGCCCGTATTCGAGGCGGACGTGGAGAAATACGCGAAATGGGGCAAGTGCCTGGACAACGCCGGGCTGGCGCGCCTGCAGTGACGGTCCGCGGCGCCGACGACAACCCCATGAGCGCCGACCCGCAAATCCGCCGCAAAGGCGTAGCGGCCAACAAGGCCGCCTTGGATTGCTGCCAGGCGGCGGGGGTCGAGACGCTCGTCGGTCCCTATCACTCCGCCCTGGGCTATTTCAGCGGCGCAGGCCCCACCAAAGACGAATGGAATTGGGCTGTCGATAGCATGCGGCAGGTCGCCGAGCACGCCGAGAAGTGCCGCGTGACGCTCGCGATCGAGTACCTGAATCGTTTCGAGTGCTACCTGTTGAATACGGCTGCCGACGGCGCCCGCTTCTGCCGCGACGTTAACCATCCGCGCTGCCGGATGATGTACGATACGTTCCACTCCCATATCGAGGAAAAGAACACGGCGGCGGCGATCCGCGCGCTGAAAGGCCGCCTCGCTCACGTCCACATTTCAGAGAACGATCGCAGCACGCCGGGCACGGGCAACGTTCGCTGGACCGAGACTTTCGATGCGCTCAAGGAAATCGGCTACGACAATTTGCTGGTCATTGAAGCCTTCGGACTGGCCCTGGAGAAGCTCATTCCGGCGACGAAGATTTGGCGGCGGATGTACACCAACGAACGTCAACTGGCCGCCGACGGCCTGAAGTTCATGAAAGCCGAGGTGGCCAGGCGATGGCAGTAGCCGTTGCAACCGGCCGGACGCATACCGATCTGTTTCTTCTCGACTGGGGAGGCGCGTTGATGAGCAGGTTATCACGGAGAGAATGGCTGAAGTATTCGGCCGCGGGGGCGGCCGGCGCGATGGCGGCCCCGTATTTCATCCCTAGCGGCGTGCTGGCGGCAGACGGCAGGCCGGGCGCGAACGAGCGAATCGCCGTCGGCGCGATCGGCGTCGGCTACCGCGCCACGCTCCTGTTGGATCAACTGCCCGAGGATGCCCGGATCGTTGCCCTCTGCGACTGCAATCTGTCGCGAGCCGTGGCCTTTCGGGAGAAGAAACAAGGCTGCTGGCCGGTGTACCAATGCCACCGACAGCTCCTCGACCGCCCGGACATTGACGCGGTGATCGTGGCCACCGGCGAATTCCAGCGGGTGCTGCCCTGCATCCATGCCTGCCAGGCAGGGAAGGACATCTATGCCGAAAAGCCGTTGACGCTCTACGTGCGTGAAGGGCGCTTCCTGGTGGACGCGGTGCGGCGACACGGTCGCATCTTCCAGGTCGGCCTGCAACAGCGATCGATGACCATGAACCGCATCGCCTGCGAACTCGTCCGCAGCGGCGGCCTGGGCAAGGTCCTCGAGGGCTGCGCGGTCAACTACACCGGCCCCCATGAGTTTCCTGAGGAACGCTTTCGGAAGAGCCGATACCCGACGGGCTGAATTGGGACGTGTGGTTGAACCAGGCCGCGTGCCGGCCGTTCAACAATCATTGGATAAGAAGTGGCAGCAATATCGCGACTTCGCGGGCGGCGAAATGACCAACTGGGGCGCGCACGGAGTCGATCAAATTCAGTGGGCGCTGGGCATGGACACGACCGGCCCGCAGGAGATGTGGCCCGTCACTCCGGGGTCGAACGGCCAGGTCGAGATGCGCTATGCCAACGGCGTGCCCGTCCGTTTCGTCCTCGAAAAGGCCCCCCAAGGCGGCGCCATCTTTGTCTGCGAGAAAGGCAAGCTGGAAATCAACCGCAACAAGTTCACCTCGAATCCCAAGGAGATCGCCGCGGAACTGCTCGAGAAGGTCGATCAGGAGCAGGAGGAACAGAAGTGGAGTGACAAAACCGCGCGTTGGCAGGCCCGCTGGCACATGCAGAACTGGCTCGACTGCATTCGCACGCGGCAGCAGCCGGTGGCCGACGTCGAAACCGGTCATCGGTCGATCAGCGTTTGCCATCTGGCGAACATCACCCGTTGGGTCGGGCGGCGTCTGCAATGGGACCCGGCCAACGAGGTTTTTGTTGGCGATGACGAGGCCAACCAGCTCTTGAACCGTCCGCGTCGCGAAGGCTACGAGTTGTCCGAGACCGTCTATTGCGAGGAGCCGCAGCAGCTCATGCGGCGATGGCGAAGGCGGCGAGCAGGCCGAGGCTGATGAAAAAGGGGGTAATTCCAGCTACTGGACGCATCCCCTTTCTCCGCTCTCCTGCTCTCCGCGGCTCCGGGTGAGCCTTTTTCTTATGCGGTCTTGCGTCGATTCTCGTCAATAGTTCAATATTGGGTCCCCTGAACAGAACCCACCGCTGCGTGGCCGCCGACATGGCCGTCCCGCGTGGTAGCCGACGGCAGCGTGAAATTGAAGGTGGCCCCCTGTCCCGGTTGCGATTCCACCCAAATTCGCCCGCCGTGGCGTTCGACGATCCGTTTGCAGATCGCCAGGCCGACGCCCGTTCCCGGGTATCGCGAGCGAGTGTGCAGGCGTCGGAAGAGATCAAAGATTTGATCCCGGAACTGCGGGTCGATGCCGATGCCGTTATCGCGCACCGAGAACCGCCAGAAATCACCCTCGCGGCAGGCGTCCACGTGAATCTTCGGCGGCGCTTCGCCGTGGAACTTCATCGCGTTGCCCAACAGGTTTTGAAACAGTTGGGTCAATTGCGACGGGTCGGCCCGGACGGTCGGCAATTCGCCATAGGTGATTGCGGCTCCCGCCCCCCGAATGCTCTCGTAGAGGTTGTCCAAAGCCTGCCGCAGCGCCGCACCCGCGTCAGTTGGCGATAGTTCACCACCGTGAGCGCCGATCCGCGAATAGGCCAGCAGGTCCTTAATCATGGCCGACATTCGATCGGCGCCACCCATCGCGTCGTTAACGAAGCTGTTGGCCTCGGCGTCCAGTTGACTCGCGTGCTTCTTCTGGAGTAGTTGCAGGAAGCCAGTCACCGTTCGCAGCGGCTCCTGGAGGTTGTGCGAAACCACCGAGGCGAACTGGGCGAGGTCGGCGTTTGAGCGGGCCAATTCCTCTGAGGACTTTTGCTGTTCCTCCTCCGCCCGCTTGCGTTCCGTAATATCGGTCATCGTGACAACCGTACCAAGCAGCTTCCGCTCGAAATCCAGCATTTGGCCGACGCTCAACAGCAAATCGAGCCGGCGGCCGTCCGGCCGGATCAGAAACGCTTCCATTCCACGGAGGAATTGCACTGTCGATGCCAAAGGAAACAACGACAGTTCCGCCTCGCGCGGCCGGCGACGGCGATCGCCGGGGCCTGGCCCGATCATGCGGCGAAGAGGGAACGCCACGCCAAAAGGCTGCAACAGCGGGTTGACGGCGCTCAGTCGTTCGGCAGCCTGGTTCGTGCGGATCACCTGCCCTGACGGGTCACAGACCACGATAGCGTCCTGCGCTTGGTCGAGGACCGACGTGGCAAAGACCTCCGACGCCATGATCTCCTGATACCGCTTCAGTTCGGTCAAATCGGCGATCACCGCCGAGGTTTGCGCCGGCCCGTCGGTGGAGAGGAGTTTTATCGCCAGATAGGCCGGCACTTGACGGCCGTCCGCCGCGATGAGGCAGACCTCACTCCGGCTTGCGTTGCTCCCGTCGCGCTGGCAAAGCGCCTCGAAGAGCGGAACGCTCTCGGGCGCCAGGAAACTGCGGAACGCCTTCCCCAGCAAGTCTTGGTGCGAGACGCCCAGCAGGCGAGCGATCTGCTTGTTGCAGAAGATGATCGCGCCGTCGTCGCTCAGCGTGACCGCCCCTTCCTGCATCTCCTCAACCATTACCCGATACGGCGTGTCGGCCCCGGTAAGCGTATAGACCTGCGGGCCGCCGGGACGATCGACCACCAACGCATCGACCGCCCCCTCGTGGATGGCGCGGAGCGTTTCCTGCAAGTCTTCCAGTTGGACTCGCAGCGACTCGTTTTCCTCGCGGAGCCGGGCAAGCTCCCGTTCCCACGGGCTGGGCATGGAATGCGACTTTCCCATCGCGTCACCCCTTGTCACCCGTTTGCGGGACAATGCCCAGCACGACCATGATTCGCCCTGGATCGCCCATGTCGCCGATGACCTTCCGCAGCGGCGGGGGCAGTTTCTTGACCAGCGTGGGCGCGGCGATCACCTGCTCTTCCTTGGCCAGGTGCGGTTGCTGGTAGATGTCGGTGATTTCCAGGTCGTAACGCCCGGCCAGGTGTTCCTCGCACAACTTACGGATGTTGTCGATGGCTTGCCGGGAGCGCGGCGTCATGCCGCTGACGTAGAGCCGGAGCACGAAGTGCGCGTCCGGCGACTCGGCGATGGCCCGCTCAAACTCTTGTGCCGAAGGAGTAAGGCCCCACACGTTGCTGGTGTTTTCGTCATCGGACATGATGGTCGCGGATTTTGGTTTTTGGTCTTTGGTCTTTGGTCTTTGGTCTTTGGTCTTTGGTCTTTGTCCTAAGACCTAAGTCCCAAGACCAAAGACCTAAGACCTAACTCCCGCTTCGCAAAGTTGCAGGCCGCGCAAGGTCTTCTCCGTATTGGAAAGATCGCCCACAACCCGGCGCGGCGGCAGCGGGCCTCGCCGCACCACGGTGGGGATCGCCACGATCTGGTTCGCCTGGGCCATCTGCGGCCGCTCCAGCAAGTCAATCACTTCGATCCGGTATTTTCCGGCCAAGTGCTTCTCGCAAATCCCTTTGAGATTCTCAAAGGCCGCCACGCTCCTCGGCGTGTGATTGGACACATACAGCAGCAAGTCCCAAAGGACTTCACGCTCTTGCTGTTCGCCGGTCATGGCGGAGTCCTTTCAGGCGGCTGTTTTTGGTCTTTGGTCTTGGGCCTTAGGTCTTTGGTCTTGGGTCTTAGGGCTTCGGGTTTGGGGTTTCGGGACAGTTTCGACCAATCGACCTGAGATGGGCATTCAGCGTCGGGGCTAGCGAATCCACGATCACTTTGAGATGCTCAATCTGCTCTGGCGTGAGAAGCTTACGGTAAAAAGCACGCCGGAGCCAATGCTGCGTCTCGCATAGTGAACCGCGAGCAATCCGCAGGAAGCGGCGGTAATCCTGGTTGCTTCCGCGGCCGCTTCCCTCGGCGATATTGGTTCCGACGCTATCCGCAGCGCGCACAAGCTGTCTTCCCACGGTATCGCGTGCAAGCATCTCCCACGGGCGCGCGACCTTCCACACCTCATCGGCCAATTGCTCCGCCAAGAGGTACACTCGCAGATTCTCAAAGTTCGCGCGTGTCAAAGTCATCCCCCCAAACCCCAAGTCCCAAGCCCCAAGACCAAAGACCCAAGGCCCAAGACCCAAGCCCCATTTCGTTTTACGTCGCCCGCCGCAAGTCCAAACCCACCAGCACCCGCTCGGTATTCGACAAGTCGCCGATGATCTTCTTGACCGGCTCCGGCAGCTTCCGCACGAGCGTGGGGATGGCGAAGATTTGATCGCCCTCCGCCAGTTGCGAGTGCTTCATCAGGTCGATCACTTCGATCCGATACTGCCCGCCCAGATGTTCCTCGCAAATCCTTTTCAGGTTGGCGAAGGCCGTCACGCTCTTGGCCGTCTGTCCGGCCACGTAGAGCCGGAGGTCCCACGCCCTGTCTGCCGACCTGGCGGACGCACTTTTCGTCTTCGGTTGCGCCTTAGTCATCGACCACCACCTCGCTTGCCTTTCTTGATAACGGCTGGTACGTCGCCTTTGTCGCCGTTGCCGTCCGCCTTCCGGCTCTCTCCCATCGCCACGCGGTCCTGGAGCAACTGCGATTCCTTCGCCTGCTGCTGGCTGATGGCCAGGCCAAGCTCCTCCTCCTGAGCCTCGAACTCCGCGCGCAACTCGGCGATCTGGGCCTCCAGAACACGCTTCTTTCGTTCCAGTTCCCGCTGCTTCCGTTCGATTTCCTGTTGCCGCGCTACGGCATTGGCCTTTTCTCGGGCCTCCCGCGCCAGCCGGGCCGAGCCGGTCAACACGCCCTCCGACCCAAGGTAAACGTCCAGCAGGTCCACCCCCTGGTTGGTCAGCAAGAACTCGCGCAGTTGATTGGAGTGCGACATTCCCCGCGACTTCAGGATGTGCAGGCTGCGGTTCCGTTCGCCGTCCAGTTCCGCGTCGCGCAACAGCAGCCAGGTATCCATCAACGACGAGACGCCAATGTCCGTTTGCTCCGCCGCCCCGCCGCCGCTGGTCAGATTCGTAAATATCGTGCTGACCTGCTCCCCCTTGAGGAAGTCGATCAACCGGATCAACATCGACTTGACCTCGGTCGTCGTGCCCACCGCCAGGAAATTGCTGATCGGATCGATGACCACGGCCTGCGGCCGCACGTCGCTGACGAGCTTGTGCATCGTCGTCAGGTGCATCTCCAGGCCGGAAAGGGTAGGCCGCGCGGCGTGAATCGACAGGAGGCCCTGCTTGATCCACGGCTCCAGGTTGATGCCGATCGACCGCATGTTGCGCACCAGTTGGCTCGGCGATTCCTCGAAGGCGAAGTACAAGCACTTCTCGCCACGGCGGCAGGCCGCATCGACAAAGTGTCGCGCGCCACGCTGGTTTTGCCGCTGCCGGCGGTTCCCGACACCAGGATACTGGAGCCGCGATAATATCCTTGGCCGCCGAACATGGCGTCCAATCGGGCGATTCCCGTCGAAATCCGCTCGTTGGAGACCTCATGCTTCAGCCCCAGCGAAGTGACCGGCAGCACCGAAATCCCCTGCTCGTCGATGAGGAACGGATACTCGTTGGTGCCGTGGACCGATCCGCGGTACTTGACGATTCGCAGCCGGCGGGTGGAGAGTTGCTCGCTGACGCGATGGTCCAACACGATCACGCAGTCGGAGACGTATTCTTCCAGGCCGTGCCTGGTCATGTGGCCGTCGCCCCGCTCGGCGGTGATGATGGCCGTGACGCCCTTATCCTTGAGCCAGCGGAAGAGGCGGCGGAGTTCGGCCCGCAGGATGCCCGTATTGCTCAAGCCGCTAAAGAGCGATTCGATGGTGTCCAAGACCACGCGCTTCGCCCCGATCGAGTCGATCGCACACCCCAACCGGATGAAAAGCCCTTCGAGGTCGTATTCGCCCGTCTCCTCGATCTCGCTCCGCTCGATGCGCACGTAGTCGATCGCCAGTTTCTTCCGGCGACCATCGCGTCGAGGTCGAAACCCAGCGAGCGGACGTTTTGCGTGAGTTCTTCGGCCGTCTCCTCGAAGGCCATGAAGACGCCCGGCTCGTCGAACTCCGTAGCGCCACGGACCAGGAACTCGATGCCCAGCAATGTCTTGCCGCAGCCGGCGCTGCCGCAGACCAAGGTGGGTCTTCCTTGCGGCAGACCGCCGCCGGTGATTTCGTCCAGCCCTTGAATTCCCGTCGGGCACTTGGGCAATTCCTTTTTCTCCGTACTCCGAGGGGCATTGGTCGCCATGATGAAACGCACTCCTGTTCAGTTTTGGTCCAGCCGCAGACCACCGGGGAGGAGTAAGAAATTTTCCCCCCTATTATTCAGGACAATCACCTACCACGCAAGCAATTGGTGAGTAACGGGCCATAGGTAAATCCCTTAACCCGTCGGTGGCATAAGGGCGCAGCGATACGGCTTTTCCATTTTCGGTGGTTCCCTGGCACTTCTTCTTTTCTTGTTGGGGATATCGAATTTACCAATGCGATCAGTGTCTGTCTGTCCGATACCGGACTAAGTGAAGTTCTGATTCCGTTGAAATTTTGGGTTCCTTACAATTGCCAGCATGAACGTGAATGATAAAGACGCTCCCACCGTGCGTGGCGCCCAGGATCCGTCGGCTGTCGCGACCGGCAACCGTTTACTCGACTCGCTGCCCAAGATTCAGGCCGCCCAGCTTTCCGCGGTATGGGAACGTGTGGACCTACTGCCCGCCGGCGTCCTTTACCAGCAAGGCAGTCGTATTTCCCACGTTTACTTTCCTACACGTGGGTGCTGTTGCCACGTCGTACCATTGGATAAGCATAGAGACATTGAGGTCACAGCAGTCGGCAACGAGGGCATGCTAGGCATCAGCCTGGCGCTTGGGCTCCATTTCAGCCCGTTGACAGCGGTTTCGGTGATTCCCGGCGAAGCATTACGAATACCCGTCCGGTCGTTCATGCAGACCATGAGAGGAGGCAAATCGCTGGAAAGCCTTGTGAGGCGGTACGCCGCCTACTGCCTTCGATTCGCAAGCCAAAACATCGCTTGCAACACCTTTCATTCTGTTGAACAGCGGGTTTGCCGACGGTTGCTGATGGCACATGATCGGGTGGGAAGGCACGATTTTTTGCTCACCCACAAAACATTGGGCCAAATGCTCGGAGTTCACCGTCAGGCCATAACGCCCGTCGCCAGGACGCTTCAGGCCGCGAATCTTATCGACTATCGACGCGGCGTGATCAAGATTCTCAATAGGAAGGGACTGGAAGACGCTAGTTGCCGATGCTATGAGATAACGGAAACGGCGTACGAGTCGATCGTGATGAAAGTGCGAGTTCCGGCCGCTCCGACACAATGATGACTTTCCATTCATAGCGGCTGGCAGGCTCACTCGACCAGAGCCGCTGAGATTGTTGATCGACCGCCTGCGTTCTGATCGCTGACATAGAGGCGGAAGAGGCATTTCGCGTACTTGTGGCCGTCCCGATAGCGCCACAACTCCCCGAACTCATGGGGCTATTGGGGGCTTGCTTCGCATAAGGCCCCTTCTTAACGCGTGTGCGCCGGCTCCCTTTCGCTTGCCATGGCATCGACGTTGTGATCGGGACGGGAGCCTGGCGGCGAAGTTCAGTCCAGCCTGAGTTCCACCGAGAACCAGCGCAGGGAGCAGTCGTATGGGCAGGAAAATATGGCTCTTGCTAACTAAGGTTTTTCCCGATAAATTAGCTGGCGCGATGCCGTTACTTCAAATACAGCAATGAGTTAGCTCGATCCAATATGTCGGGTACCGGACATAGTGATAGCCCCAAAGGTGGCATTATGCGCAATGATCCACTCAAATGCTCGACGGGAAACCGCTTAATCGACAAACTGCCTGACGCGGACTCTTCGCGGTTGGTCGCAACGGGGAAATATGTGCCGCTCCAGCAGGGAGAAGTAGTCTACCACCAAAATCGTCCCACCACAGACGTCTACTTTCCGACGCGCGGCTGCTGTTGCCACATCGTTACGCTCGATGAAGGCCGCCGCGTCGAAACCACGACCATCGGCAACGAGGGAATGCTCGGCTTCCATCTAACTCTCGGTATTGATTGGAGTCCCCTGGCAGCGGTGGCACTGGTTCCCGGCGAAGCGTTGCGTGTGCCCACCGCAGCCTTCCTGGAGATCATGAAAGACAGTAAGGCACTCGAGAACCTTATCAGGAGGTACGCCGCCTTTTGCCTTCGATACGAGAGCCAAATCGTGGCCTGTAATGCTCTGCACTCGATCGAGCAACGTGCTTGCCGACGAATGCTGATGGCGCATGATCGTGTAGGGAATGCGGAGTTCTCGCTCACCCAGGAGTTGCTCAGCGAAATGCTGGGCGTGCGGCGCCAATCGGTAGCGACCATCGCCGGAACACTTCAGGCGGCCAAAATCATCGCCTATCGACGGGGAGTGATCAAAATCCTCAACAGGCGTGGATTGGAAGCCGCCAGTTGCGAATGCTACAAGATCGTCAAGACGGTGTATGAGTCCATTGTAATGAATTGACTCGGCCCCAATCAGCCGTTCGGAGACCGAGTGCTACCAGCACCTTCTCCTTATCCGACAGGTTGCCAATCAACTGCCGAACACTGCCCACTGCCCCCTTCGTCCTCGCCTCCCACCGGCGGCTTCCCTTACGTGACGTCTTCCATTGCCAGCAGGATCAGCCGCGGCTGCCGGTCTTTCCCCGTCATTCGCCGCGCATTGAGCATGAGAACCCTGTGGCCGATGCCTGGAAAATCGTGCTCGACCCGGAAATCCCGCAACGGCGCGTCCTTGGCAAAGATGTCTCCCAGGAGTTGCCGCAAGGCGGGGATGTCCCACTGCTTTCGGCCGATCTCGTAGAGCAGCCGGCGTTCCGTCTCGGCAGGCGTCACCCGGAACGTCTCGTAGAAGGCGCGACTGGCCGAGACGATCCGCAACTCGCTGTCGAGCACCACAAGCGGTTCTCGGATCGTGGCGATAATGTTCTCGGCGTACTCGCGGCGCTGCCGTTTGCGACGATTCTTCCAAGCGCTTCATGGCCGTGATGTCGGCAAACGTCATCACTACCCCGTCGATGGCATTGTTCGCACTGCGGTAGGGCAGAATACGCATGTTGTACCAGTGGCCGTCGCTTGGCCTCGACGTGCGCCTCTTTGGGCACCAGCCGGTCGAGCACCGCCTTGGCATCCTCGACCAGCCGGTCGTATTTCAGGTTCGTGGCGAAGTGGCTCAGCGGACGCCCCACGTCGCCGGCAACCAGGTGGACGATCCTGTCGGCCTCCGGCGTGAATCGCTTGACGCCAAGCTGGTTGTCCAGAAAGATCGTGGCGATCTCGATGCCGTTGAGCAGGTTCTTCATGTCGCTGTTGGACTGCGACAACTCCTCCATCTTGGACTGCAACTCGGCGTTGACCGTCTGCATTTCCTCGTTGAGCGACTGCAGTTCCTCCTTGGAACTGTTGAGTTCCTCGTTGGTGCTCTGCAATTCCTCGTTGTTGGACTGCAACTCCTCATTCGCCGAGCGGAGTTCCTCCTGCGCGGTCTGCATTTCTTCGATGGTGGTCTGAAGGCTCTCGCGGGTGTGGCGAAGTTCCTCTTCCAGTTCCTTCGGCGGAACCGTTGGGTCGAGCGGCGCGGACTCTTCGCGGCGGCTCCCTGGGGCCGCCCGCCGGCCGTCTCCTCGAACACCACCAGCAGCAGTCCCCGCAGGGCAGCCGGCTCGGCAAGCGGCCGGACGGTGAGGTTGAGAGTCGTCGAGCCGCCGTTGGACTTGACGGTGACGCCCCTGACGGTGAAAGAGGTCTTTCGTGCGGCGGCGTTGCGGATGGCCACTCCCAGCTCCTCCCGCAGCCCCTCGCGGGCCATCGCAAAGACGTTGATGTTGACTTTTCCCGACGCCGGCTCCAGGTACTTCCCGGTCCGCCCGCTGACATAGACGATGTCGCCCTCGGCATTGACGACCACGGCGGGAGGGCCGTAGCAATCCAACAGCGCCCGCTGGGCCGCGTAGAGAATGTCCATGTCCGTATCCTTGTCTTTCTCGTTGACGCGTTGCGGGCGCGCTCTCGGGGCGACGCGGACGCAGGCATTTCGATGCCGGGCCGCGCCGGCGCCTCATGCGATGGAAGACCTTCCATTTCTTGTCCACACGGCGAGAAGAGGTGGCCGAAGCCGCCGGCGCTCTCCGCGGAGCCCAAGACCAGCAGTCCGCCGGGATTCAAGGCGTAGTGCATCAGCGGCAGGAGCTTCTTTTGCGTCTCGACATTGACGTAGATCAAGAGGTTGCGGCAGCAAAGGAGGTCCATCTTCGTGAACGGCGGATCGACCAGAATGTTCTGCGGCGCGAAGACCACCAGCTCGCGAAGCTCTTTCTTGATCCGGTAGCCCTCGTCTTCCTGGACGAAGAACCGCTGGAGCCGCTGCGGCGAAACGTCGGCGGCAATGCCCGCGGGAAACTTCCCCCGGCGGGCCTTTGTCGATGGCTTCCTGGTCGATGTCCGTGGCGAAAATCTGGATCGTCGGAGTGTCGTCCAGCTTCAGCCCCTCCAAGCACTCCAGGAGCACGATGGCCAGCGAGTAGGTTTCCTCGCCGGTCGAGCAACCGGGATTCCAGACCCGCAAGGGGCCGTGCGCCGGCCGCGTCTTCGAGCAACTGGGGGACGGCCTTTTCCTTGAGAAAGTCGTACATCCCCGGGTCGCGGAAGAAGTCGGTCACGCCGATCAGCAGTTCCTTGTGGAGCAACTCGACTTCCTGCGGGTTCTCCTGGAGGTAGCGGACATAGCGCGGCAAGCTGTCGAACTGGTGGATGCCCATGCGACGCTCGATCCGCCGGTCGATGGTGGTCTTCTTGTAGCAGGAGAAATCGTTCCCGCTGTGGGCGCGGAGAAGCACGAACACCTTTTCCAATCCGCTGGACGGTTCTTCCTCGGCCGAGATCGCGCTTCTCGGCAACGGCCGGCAGATGGCCGGCATACTGGATCAACCTGGCGGGCAGCTCTTCCGCCGCGGCCACGTAATCGACCATGCCCGTGCCGATGGCGCTGCGGGGCATGCCGTCATACTTGGCCGAGGCGGGGTCCTGCACCATCGCCATGCCGAGTTGTTCCTTGATGGCTCTCACGCCCAGCGTGCCGTCGCTCCCCATGCCGGAGAGAATGATGCCGATGGCCTTGTCCTTCTGGTCGGCGGCCAGGTGCCGGAAGAAGAAATCAATCGGCGTGCGCAAGCCCCGCGGCGCGACCGGTTCGAGCACCTGGAGCTTGCCGTGCAGGATGGCCAGGTCGGCGTTGGGTGGGATCACGTAGACGCAGTTCGGCTGGACCTGCATCCCGTCCTGCACCTGGACGACGTGCATCTTGGTATGCCGTCCGAGGCAGCTCCGGCATCATCCCCTTATGCGTCGGCTCAAGATGCTGCACCAGGACGAACGCCATCCCCGTAGTCGGCGGCAAGTGGGAAAAGAACTGCTCGAATGCCTCCAACCCGCCTGCCGACGCGCCGATCCCGACAACGTAAAGAACGCGACCGGCGCGATCCGGCTCGGCCGCTTTCGCCGGAGAAGCAGCGGACCCTTCCGTGCGTTTCTTTCGGGACTTCTTCACCGAAAACCCCCCCGTCTTCTGGGGACCGCTTAAAAAAAGTATGACCGACAGCGCGTTGGCTGGCAACTGGGGCAAAGCAACGGAATTTCTGCCGGTCTCCCGACAAGTTGCCGAGGATGCCGAAGGGCACGCGGCCATGGTTTTCTCCTGCAGGAAAACGGCTATTTCGTGCTCCGGTTTCTTGCCGAAGACGTGGGCAAATGCCTTGATACGGTGCCCGACGCGATCTTGCGAGCCCTGTCAATCCGCCGGCGACGCGGACCATGAGCCGCTCCGCGGTAGATCAGTAGAAGAGGAGATCAGGTGATGGCTTTTGTGTTTTGCTAATGCGTCGGTAGAATGCGTTGCGTCGAGCGGATGAACCGGCTTTATGAGCGAGGTGCGGATGCCGCCCGCATCGGCCAATACGTTCGACGCCGGCGGAAGTGGGTGCGGAGCGGGCTGAATGGCTCTGACCTGGAGTTGGCGGGCGTCAAGCCTTCACACTACGCCGCCGCAGATCAGCTACCTTTGCGCCGCCGTCGCCACGCGTAACCGCCGAGACTGATGGCGCCGATGCCGAGGAGAACCAGTGACGAGGGCTCGGGCACCGTGTAAAGGAAGCCGTAGTCGCGGCTGCTGTCTCCGTAGAGGCCGACGACGTTGTTGCCGTCCACACCCAAGGCCTGTGTGCCAACCGCCCCAGGCCCATCGATGGTAGTGTAGGTCGAACCGTCGTACAGGAAGCCGTGGTAGACGGCGCTGCTGTCCTGAAAAAACCCGACGACGTTGTTGCCGGACACACCGGTGGCGTGTGTTCCCTCAATCAGTAGTCCCGTCGTACCGGATCCTGGCGGATTGAGGAGGGTGTAGCTCTGGTTCGAAGCGTTGTATAGGAAGGCCTGCCCCACGTTGCTAGTGTTTACATAATACCCGACGACGTTGTTGCCGGACACACTTTGGGGCCGTGTGTCCCCGCCGGCCCCCGGCACGTTGAGGGTGGTGTAAGTCGAACCGTTGTACAGGAAGCCGTGCTCGACGTCGCTGCTGTCGTAATAATACCCGACGATGTTGTTGCCGGACACACCATAGGCGCCTGACGAAGTGGCCCCAGTCGGACTGAGAATGGTGTAGCTCTGGTTTGACGCGTTGTACAGGAAGCCGTGGTTGACGCCGCTGCTGTCCTGAAAAGTCCCGACGACGTTATTGCCGGACACGCCATTGGCGGTTGATGTGGCGGTGGAATCTGTCGGACTGAGGATGGTGTAGCTCTGGTTCGAACCGTTGTACAGGAAGCCGTGCGCGTGGCCGCTGCTGTCGAGATAATACCCGACGACGTTGTTGCCGGACAAGCCGCCGGGGTATGTTACGCTGGCCCCTGGTGGTGGATTGAAGAAAGTGTAGGTTGAACCGTTGTACAGGAAGAGTTGGTTCCCGCTGCCGTAACAATCCCCGACGACGTTGTTCCCGGACACAGCATAGGCATCTGACGAATAGGCCCCCGGCGGACTGAGAATGGTGAACGTGTCACCAACCGCCTGCGCTACCATCCCACTCGACAACAAAACCAAAACGGCTGACCTCCATATTGAACGTCTCATGGCAGTACCTCCAGTTGAAACAACGGCAGCGCAGCAGCCAGTGCGGAACGCTCGGGGGACAGATGCGTGATCACGACGTTAGTGCTTTCCATGTGGTGGGGGGTGTGACACCACCGATTTCAAACGTAATATAGAGGAAAATTACAACGATGTCCACGATTTTGCGCAGATCTTTCAAGCAGTGTTCAGTGACCCTAATGTCTGCCGACGTGCCCGCCCCCCCGTGTCCTGGCAGCCGATCGGCTTTGCCGCCCGAGCATCCTGCAACGGCGGGGGCTTTCGGCTACAACCGCGTGGCATTACGTTCCGCCTCGCCAATGGAACGGGCATCGCCTAGCGTTTCGCCCACTCCCACGCCTCTCCCACCGCACGCCGCCGGGTCGTCAACGCCCAACGCCCTAAAATCGCCAACTCCAGACGGGGGCGGGACTTTGTTCGTTCGGGGATCAGACCCGGCGATTCACCAACCCGCTGATCACGCCGCTGATCATCTTGGCGATCACTTCAATGCGACCGCGAAGCGTCTCGTTGCACGGCCCATCGATGAGTCCCTTTCGGCGCGCCAACTCGATTAGCGGCACGCACTCTTGGGCTGAGCCACGGGCGATGATGAAGAAGTTCTTGCGGTCGGCCTTGGTGAACCGGCCGTTACCCTCGGCGAGGTTCGTCGCGATGGAGAGGGCGGCGCGGTTCAACTGGCCGGCCAGGAAATACTACCCGCGCGGAAAGGCCGATGTCAGGGTTGTGATCTCGTCGGCAAAGTCCACGGCCTTCTGGTACACGTCGAGATTCTCGAACATGAAGGCCATGAACCGCTCCGCGGTAGATCAGTAGAAGAGGAGATCAGGGGAACAGGAGAGCGGCCTGTCTTCTCGCCTGCTCCACTGTTCCCCTGCTCAACCGTTCTGATCAGGGGATCAGGAGACCAAGTGATTGAACGTCTGCGCTACCCCCACGAACAGGTGAGCAGGCGAACAGGAGACCGCAGGTGAGCAGTCTTTCGGCCGTTCAACCGTCTCTTGTTTCTCTCACCTGTTCTCCTGTTTCTGTGCTCACCTGCTCTACTTTTTCGGCCTCCGGCCGAAAAAGTCGGGGCGACTGGATTTGAACCAGCGACCTCTTGGTCCCGAACCAAGCGCTCTAGCCAGGCTGAGCTACGCCCCGTAACGTCGCAACCTCTTTGCCTCTAAGACTTTCCGTGCTTCGTTTCTTTCCCGCCGCCTTCCCTATGTTGTCGTCTGTAACGGTTCCTGGCGGCACGGCCCGGGCAAGTTTACCTACCATACCAACTCCGCCAGCCACCGTCAACTCGGCCGATTCTGTCCCATCGGCGTGGGCCGGCGTCCAACCTCACGAATACTTGGTGCTTGCCACCCGCCGCAGTAACCGTTCACAGTCAGGGGGACAGTCCCATTTTCGCGGCCATTGGAACCACGCTCTACCGTGCGAAAGTCATGCTGGCCGCGAAAATCGGGACAGTCCCCGTGAACGCTCCAAACCATCGCGGCAGACGCGGGCTTTTCGGCCGGGGATTGGTCAGAAGGCCTCGCCGCGACGGCCGAAATGGTCGGCCACGTTCCTATCGAACTGCGCCGCGGCCGCGTCACAATCGGTGAGAATCTGGCCCACCGACTTGCCCGCCGACGCCCGGGCGGCGGCAATCACGGTTTGGCACTCGTTGTCGTCCATGAATCGAGCGGCCTCGAGCAGCCGCGGCTCGTCCTCCGGCGGAATCACCAGAAAACCGTGCTTGTCGGCATGGATCAAGTGGCCGGGCGGAACCTTGCGGCCGAACACCTCGACTTCGCATCCCCAGCGAATCGGCGTGGCGTAGGCATGGCCCACACACAGCCGCCGGGCGAGCGCCTTGAAGCCCACGGCGTTGATCTCGTCGAGATCGCGGATGCCGCCGTCGATGATCGTGCCGACGCAACCCAGCGCCCGATGCATGCCGCTGACGACCTCGCCCCAGAAGGCGCCGATCACCGCCGGCTTGTCGAGGTCCTCGACGACGACGATCTTGGGGCCTGGCAGGCTGCCGACGTACGCCCGATATTGGCTCCACGCCTGGCGATTGCTCGTGCGGTGGGCCGGATTGCTCGGCTCGAAGACCACGGTGACGGCATAGCCGGCCATCGGGCCCATCTGCGGCATGAAATCGCGGGCCTCTTCGAGGTTGAAACCGTCCTTGCCCGGATCGTGCCGCGTGATCCGCTCCCAACCATTATAGATCGTCGGCGTGTTCCAGCGCCGCAGTTGCAGCAACTCGGCATCGCTCAATCGCGGCCGGCCGGCGGGCTCTGGTTTCACGGGCGGGCTCCTCGGATATCGTTACGGGCGCTTGATCGATGGCGCTTACGGGCGTCTTGATAGCACGAGCGGGCGACGATTTCAAGGGACGCATCGGACCTCCTTCCGCACCCAGCGGTGCGCGGCCTGCCCAGTCGCGATAATTGTCGCGTCCTTACACTTGGCGCGTGCGGTTCATACCTCACGGGGGGGTGGCCCCGTCTCGGCCAGGCGACTACAAATTGCATATTGGTACGCGCGGCGTCCGATCGATGACAATCCGATTTACGAGAATCCGTCGCCTCCGGGTTTGCCGATAGAGATTACCAATCCGACGACCAGACCGTAGCGGGACCTTGAAGGCTGATTTTGACGTCGCGCCGCCGGCAGACGAATAGCGCTCAGAAAATGCTCGATGGGGCCACCAGGGAATTTCCGGTGTCGCGGGTGGGCCACGATCTGCTAGCATGTGACGGTTGCCCACATGCGGGGGAAAGTGTGCTAGCCGATGCGGCACAAGGCATGCGCTGCGGTTGAGTGCGCTGGGAACACGACTCGAACTGGCAGGAGAAACTCATGCATCCACATTCGCCGATCGAGCACAAACTTACGATCAAGCAGCCGGCCGTGCGCCGACCACGGAAGGCCGCGAGCGGCCCGGCCCGACCCAACTGGCATCTCACGCGGCTCAGCGATGAGGGTTTGGCCCGGTGCCAGACCGTGATCTCGGGCGTGCTGGCCTTGGCCGAGATGTTTCAGAAGAGCAATGCGGGCAACTCGGGCAAGCTGCCTGCAACTCGCGTTTTGCTAAGCCGTGCGGAGCGCGAAACGTTGTTGGCCCATGCCAACCCGACCAAACCGCTCAAGGATCGCCTCGACCTGCCGTCGGATCGGCCGCGAATGGTGGAACTCACCTTGGTGGAAACCTTGAAGCTGACACTGGCTCTCGAGCCGGCGATCGCGGCGTCGCGCAGCCGGCAAGCCGCGGGACTGAAGGCGCTGATGCGCAAATTGGATGTCGGGCTCGATCGGCTGCTGGGCGAGGATCCGCGCTCCCGGCGGCCGGCCGGCGGCGGACAATCGCGCCGGGCATCGTCGCCGACGCACGCCCGGCGATTCACACCACGCTGGTTTACGACAAAAACGGCCAAGGCCGCATCGCCATCGGTGGTCTGGGGATGAGCTATCCCCAGGCGTGAAGCGCCTGGGTTAGGCCTTTCCCTGCCACAAATCGATCGGCCGCTTCACACCCTTGGGGCGGAAGGGCAGCTCGACCTTGGCGCCGCGGCGGGCCGATTCGTAGCCGGCGTACAACACCTCTTGCACTACCCGGCCGTCCTCGCCCGTGGCGATCGGCGTCTCCTTGCCGCGGACGCAGCGGGCGAAATGATGCATCTCCTGCGGCAGGCCGTAGTTCCAAAACTCCTCGAACACCGGATAGGTCCAGCCCTTCGTAGTGGGTGCTTTTTCCACCGCATAGCCGTAGCCGTATTCGCTGTAGGTGGGCATGGCGTTGCCCATGTGCAGATCGGCATAGCTCACGCCTCCTTCGCCGTAGACTTCGATGCAATCGTCCATGCCGCCGCGGCGGGCCCAACTGTTCTCGATCACGCCCACCGCGCCCCCTTCGAACTCGACGATGCAAACGCTGTTGTCTTCGCACTTCGTCTTGTCGCCGTGCACATAGGTGCCCATCTGGCAATAGACGCTTTTGACGGCGGGCCGATTGAGGAACCAGTAGCAGAAGGCGATGCCGTGGCAGCCCAGGTCCATCAGGGCTCCGCCGCCCGACTTCTCGGCATCCCAGAACCAGGGCGAATGCGGCCCGAAATGCTTTTCGCTCTGCTTGACCATGTAGACCTTGCCCAACGCGCCGTCGTCGGCCATGCGTTTGACGCGGACGTACTTGGGCGTGAAGAACAGTTCCTCGCCGTACATCAGCAGCACGCCCTTCTGACGGCAAGTGTCGATCATGATGTCGGCCTCTTCGAGCGTCATGCACAACGGCTTTTCGCAAACCACGTGCTTGCCGGCGTTGGCGATGTCGACGGTCATCTGGCAGTGCAGGCTGTTGGGCGCCGCGATGGTGACCATCTCGATGTCCTTCTCCTTCAACATCTGGCGATAGTCGTGGAAGACGCGGGGGATGCCGAACTTCTTGGCCAACTCCTCGGGATGGCCTGGCGTGGGCGACGCCACGGCCACCACCTCGGCCTCTTCCGGCATCAAGCGGAACGATTCGGCCTGGATGTCGGCCTCGAACTTCGAGCCGATAATGCCTACCTTCACTTTGCCTTGCGCGGTCATGGTTTGCTCCTTGGTTTCATGCGTTTTCCACGATCGGCCGCCAGCCTAGCACGACGCCCGACAAGCGGCAAGTGGGCCAACGGAGCGGCCGCAAGCAGTGCCACGAACGACGCGACTCCTCGCCCGCCACGCCCGAAGGCGCCGATTTGCGGGGTACCTTGCCGATCCCGCACTCGCCTGCGAAAATGAGAGGCCGGCGTTCACCACTTTTGAAGGAGATTGCCATGCGTTCGACGACTTGCGCTAACCGTTTTCCTGATGGCGTGCATGGCGGCGGCGGCTCTGCCGGCGTCGGCCGCGGATAGCTTCCTCAAGCTGGTGCCTGATGCGGCGTCGGGCTTCGTCGTGATCAACCGGCCGGCGGCCACCGACGCCAAGGTCCAAAAGCTGGGCGCCGCGGCCCGGGTCCCCGCGCCAGCCCGTTGGCGATGATGAAGATGCAGCTTGGCGTTCAAGAGGGCATCGACGAGAATGCGACGATTGTCTTGGTGACCATGCCGCCGGACGACAACGGATTTCTGCCGACGCTGATGCTTTTGATTCCCGTCACCGACTATGACAAATTCCTCAAGCCGTTACAGCCGGGCAGCGCTTCGGACGGCGTGACCAAGATCAAGCTTCTCAATATTCCCGCCTATGCCGGAGCATCGGCGGTTACGCGGCGCTGGCCGACGCCGACCATCGCGAGCTGCTCACAAAGACGCTGAAGCTGGCCTCCGAAGTGCCCGCCGCGCTGGCCCCTTGGCAACAATGGCTGGAAACCCCTGATGCGGCCGGCGTCGTCCTCCCGCCGGGGCTCAAGCGGCTCACCCAGAAGGCCCGCGACCGACTCCAGAAGTTGCAAGCCAATCTGGCCGCGGGCGGCGAGCAAGAGAAAGCCGCCTCCGCCGTCTTCGACGTCTATGGCAAGATGCTCGACACCGTGGAGAAGGAAGTCACCGCCTGCGGCTTCGGCCTGCACATCGACAAGGCCGGCGTGGTGCGGATCACCAGCCGCGTTACGCTGCTGCCCGGCGGAAAGTGCGCCCAACTTGTCGCCCAGGCCCAACCGCCGAAAGAGGATTTGCTGAAAGGCCTTCCCGCCGGGCCGTTCGTCCTGGCCGCTGGCACAACGAGTTCCCAAGCGATGTGGGATTCGCTGCTGGAGTTCTCCACGGAAATGACGCGACTGTTGCCCCGCACCGCCGGCCTGAGTGAAGAGCAGGCCAGAGAAACTGCCGCAATTCTCCTTCGAAGCCATCAAAGGGGCCCACGCGCTGTCGATGGTAATGGGCGTCGGCACGGGGAACGAGTCGATCTATGCGAGACTCGCTAAGCGCGATGCGGGTTGAACGACTCCAAGGCCTTCATGGTCGCTTACGAGAAGAATATCAAGGAGTACGGCGAGTTTCTCAAAGCGGTCAATGTGCCGGCACTCCAGCCGATCGAGGTTGAGAGCGCGGACGTGGCCGGCACGCCCGCGCTGAAGGTTACCATGTCGGCGCCGCCGCCTCCCGCAGGCGCACCACCGGCGAACTATGCCTCGATGATCTCGACCGTCTTCGGCCCGGGCGGGAAACTGGTCGGCTGGATCGTGCCGGTCAACGCCCACACCGTCATCATGGACTACGCGAACAAGGACCTCGTGCAGCAGACGATGGAGGCCATCAAGCAGGGCAAGCCGGGCCTGGCCGGCGATGCCGATTTGGTGAAGACCGCGGCGCTGCTTCCGCCCAACGCTTCCTCGTTGGTCTACGTGAGTCCGCAGGGAACCATCGAGTTCGTCAAGCGGATTGTGACCGCCATGGGGCCGCCCGCGTTGACGGCGAACCTGAAAGTGCCCGAGTTCCCCGCGACGCCGCCGCTGGGACTTGCCGTAACCACAGCCGCCAATGAATTAGACCTTTGCCTGGTCGTGCCACCGGAGGTCCTTTCCGAGGGCAGCGTGTTCGCCATGAAATTGCGGCAGCCGTAGGATCCGCCTCGCGGACCATCAGGAGCACAATCTCCCCAACACGGTCCGCACGGCGGACCCTATGGACTGGCCACGGACGAGCCTACCGCTTGGTTTCCATGGGCAGTGCCGCGGTGTCCATGCTTTGGCAATCTCACTTGACGTGAGGAGGAGGGACTTGCTATACTAGGGCGGACGGACTAGTCCGTCCGCAACTCTGGAGCCTTTTTCATGGCCGGTCGCAATGGTGCCGCTTCCGAGGATCCGGGAAAACGCCAGGCAATCCTCGATCAGGCAATCCGCACCTTCTCCGAGCTTGGTTTTCGCGGCACCGACGTCCAGGCGATTGCCGATCGCGCCGGCGTCGGCAAAGGCACCGTCTATCGCTACTTCCACAGCAAGGAAGACCTGTTCTGGGCCACCACCTTCGAGGTTCTGCTGCGCCTGGAGCAGCTTCTCGACGAGGCGGTCGGGGGCGTCGAAGGGGCTATGGCCAAGATTCGCGCCGCGGCGATCGCCTACGCCACGTTCTTTGAAACCAATCCGCAATACCTGGAAATCTTCGTGCAGGACCGGGCCGAGTTTCGCGGCACGGGCCCCGAATCGCACCGCGAACATCATCAAAAGATGATCGAGCGGTTTGGCGACATTCTTCAGCAGGGGATTGAGGCGGGCGAGTTGTGGCCGGTCGACACCCGGCAGACCACGCTCGCCATCGGCAGCCTGCTCTACGGCATTGTCGTTCTCGGCACGCATCTGACTTCGGTGTCGAGCGCACAGATGGCCGAGTACAGCATCGATATTTTCCTGCGCAGGAATTTGCAAGAATCCGCGCGAGTTGTCATCGGCGTTCCTGATTGGGAGTGAACCACCATGAGTCCCACAATGACCGAGCGGCCCGAACCCGGCGCGAGCGTGCCGACCGAAGAGGCGACCGCCGAAACGGCGTTGGACGACGTCGCCGCGGCCGAAGGGATGCCGCCCGCTCGGCGTCGCCGCTGGTTGCCGCTGCTGGCAATCGTCGTCATCGCGGGCGGCGCGGGAGCCTATTACTACGTGCATCACAAGCCGGGCATAAAGGCTCCCGACGGTTCGGCGGTGCACGGGCGGCCGGCCGCAGCAGCAAATGGCAAAGCCGATCTCGGTTTCCTTCCTCAAAGCGCCGCGGCCGGCGATCCGCAGAAGCCGGCCGCCGTGCCACTGGTTACGGTGCCGGTCGAGGTGGTTCCGCGGAGCGACATTCTCCGTTTGACTGGCAGCCTGGCGGCCGACGAGAAATCCTCCGTGGCCAGCAACACCAGCGGCATTGCCGCCGAAGTGCGCGTCGATCGCGGCAGCATCGTGCTCAAGGGCGACGTGTTGGTGCAGATCGATCCGACCGACGCCAAGAACAAATTGGCGGAAGGCCAGGCGCTCTTGGATGAGTTGAAGGCACGGCTGGGAATCGACGCCGACACCGACGTCGCCAATTTTGTTCCTGAAGATGAGCCCGAGGTGCGCTTGGCCAAGGCGGCGGCCGAGTTGGCCGCCGCGAATCTCCGGCGGGCCAACGACGCCTACGCGCGGAAGATCATTTCCACCGAGAGCCACGACCAGACGCGCACCGATTACGAGCTGGCCTCGCAACGGTATCGCCAGGCGCTGTTCCAGATCAAGCAGGCCTATGCGGCGTGCCGGACGGCCCAGATCAAGCTGGCCATCCTCGAAAAGGCGTTGGCCGACACGACGATTCGCGCCCCGTTCGACGGCTGGGTCGCCGAGAAGCTGGTGGCGGTCGGCGAGCAGATTTCCTCCGGCATGCAGGCCACGAAGGTCGTTACGCTGGTGCGCATCGACCCTTTGCGGTTATGCCTGACCGTTCCGCAGCAGAGCATCGGTTCGATCGAGCCGGGCCAGACGGTGCGGTTTCACGTGGACAGCTTTCCCGACCATCCCTTCGAAGCCACGGTGCGGTTGATCGCGCCGGTGGTCACCAACGACACGCGGTCGATGATGGTCGACGCGATGGTGCCCAACCCGGAGGCCATGCTGCGGCCGGGGATGTTCGCCACGGCAGAGTTGGTATTGCCCAAGAAGGGCGCGGCACTCTACGTGCCGGCCGGCGCGGTGCAAAAAATGGGCGAGGTGGCCCGGGTCTTCGTGGTCCGCGACGGCGTCGCCCGCGAGCAAGTCGTCGCTCTCGGCGAAACCGAGGGGCAGAAGGTGGAGATCCGGTCGGGGCTCACCGGCAAGGAACTGCTGGTTGCCCGGGCCGAGATGGTTCATGACGGAGATGCGGTGCGGCCATGAATCAACTCGCTGCGATTTGCGTCAAGCGTCCCGTTTTCGCCACCGTGCTGATCCTGGTGCTGGTGGTCTTCGGCATCTTCGGCTATCTGAAACTCGGGCTGGACCGCTTTCCGAAGGTCGATTTCCCGATCATCACCGTGACGACGCGCCAGCCGGGCTCGGCGCCCGAGGACATCGAGACCGAGATCACCGACAAGATCGAAGAGGCGGTCAACACGGTCAACGGCATCGAGGAACTGCGGTCGATCTCGTCGGAGGGCGTTTCGCAGGTGATCATCCAGTTCGTGCTGGAGAAGGACGTCGACGTCGCCGCGCAGGACGTCCGCGACAAGGTCAACGGTGTGCTGCCGCGAGTTGCCCAAGGACATCGAGCAGCCGACCGTGGAGAAGCTGGACCCGGACGCGGTGCCCGTGCTGACGATCGCCGTTTCGGCCCCGCCGCCGACCACGCTCCGCGACATCACCGAGTATTGCGACAAGGTGCTGCGGCGGCAATTGGAGATCGATCGACGGCGTGGGCCAGGTGATGATCGTCGGCGGGCAGGCCCGGCAAATCAACGTCCAACTCGATCCGCTGAAGCTTCGCGCCTACAAGCTGACGGTGGCCGACGTGGCCAACGCGCTGGCCGCCGAAAACCTGCAGATGCCCAGCGGCTCGATGAAAGTCGGCGCCACGGAATACACGCTCCGCATCGCTGGGCCGCGTCGGCGATATGCCCGAGATGGACGCCATCACCGTGGCCAACCGCGACGGCCGCACGATCACCATCGGCGACCTGGGCCGCGCCGAGGACTCGACCGAGGAGATCAAGAGCGCCTCGCTCTACAACGATACGCCCTGCGTGCTGCTGAACATCCGCAAGCAGTCGGGCACGAACACGGTGGAAGTGGCCGATCGCGCTGAAGGAGCGGCTCGCGGCGCTGCGAAGATCGCCCCGCCCAAGGCTACCGCATGCGAGTCGTTCGCGATCAATCGGTGTTCATCAGGCCTCGGTCGACACGGTGAAGGAACACCTGATGCTCGGCGGCGTGCTGGCGGCCGTCGTGGTGTTCTTCTTCCTGGCCAACGTTCGCGCGCACGCTGATCGCGGCGCTTTCGATTCCCGCTTCGATCATCGCCGCTTTCGCCGTCATCCGCTACATGGGTTTCACGCTCAACAGCATGACGCTGCTGGCGCTGACGCTGTCGGTGGGCATCGTGATCGACGACGCGATCGTGGTGATGGAGAACATTTTCCGCTACATCGAAGAGAAACACTGTTCGCCTTACGAAGCGGCGATCGCCGCCACCAGCGAGATCGGCCTGGCCGTGATGGCCATCACGCTCTCGCTGGTGGCCGTGTTCCTGCCGATCGCCTTGATGGAAGGTATCGTGGGCCGGTTCCTCAACTCCTTCGGCATCACGATGGCCGGCACGATCATGGTGAGCATGCTGGTCAGTTTCACGCTCACGCCGATGCTGGCCGCGCGATGGTTCAAGGGGCAAGCGCGGCCCTCGCCAGTCGCCGGGCGCCGACCCGAGATCGGTCGGGCGAGGGACATTCCGCCCGACGGCGATGCCGGCGGCTCGTCGTCGAAGGATCAGCTCTTCTACCGCGCCATCGAAAGCGTCTACCTGGTCATGCTGCGGTTTTCGCTGCGGCAGCGATGGTTGGTCGTTCTGGCGGTGGTCGGCTGCCTGGCCGCGATCATTCCCTTGTCGAAGATGGTCCGCAACAACTTCCTGCCCGACGACGACTCGTCGGAGTTCCAAGTGAGCGTGCAGGCGCCGGAAGGCACGTCGCTGGAGGCGACGCAGGTGCTGATCGCCCGGATCGCCCGCGACATCCGCCAGCTCGGCGGCGTCGACTACACCATCGCCAGCGTGGCCGACACCGACCAGCGCAACCCCTACCAAGGCACGGCTATGTTCGTTTGGTCGACCTCGCCAAGCGCAAGTACGGCCAGATGGAAATCCAGGATTTCGTGCGGCAGCAACATCTTGCCGAAATACGCGGCCGACAAGCTGCGGCATCAGCGTCACGCCCGTGTCGCGTTCATCATCGGCGGCGGCATCAGCGCGGCGACGTCCAGTACATGATCGGCGGTCCCGATATGACGAAGCTGAAAAGCTCGCCAAGGCGCGTGATGGAGAAGCTGCGCCGCGTGCCCGGCGCGGTGGACGTCGATTCGTCGCTCTCGACGGGCAAGCCGCAGTACGGCATCCAGGTCGACCGGCCCAAGGCGGCCGAACTGGGCGTTTCGATGGCCGACATCGCCAACACGCTCCGGCTGCTGGTGGCCGGCGACAAGGTCTCCGATTACACCGAAAAAGGCGAGCAGTACGAGGTCCACGTCCGCGCGATCGCCGATATCCGCAACCGGCTGGACGAACTGAAGATGATCACGGTGCCGTCGAAGAAGTTCGGCACGGTGCCGTTGGACGACGTGGTTCATTTCGAGCCGGGAACCGGTCCCGCACAGATCGACCGCCTCGGCCGCACCCGCGAGGTCACGATCAACGCCAACATTGACGCCCGGCGCGTCGCAGACAAATGGTGCTGGACGCCATCCAGAAAATCGTCCACGAACCTCGAGCTTGGGCCCCGAGTATCACGACGGGTTTGCTGGGCAAATCGAAGGAAATGGGCAAGATGCTTCAGGGCCTTCTGCTTGGCTTTCACTCATGGCGTTCATCTTCGTCTATCTGTGCATCGCCGCCCAGTTCGAGTCGTGGCTGCATCCGATCACGATCCTGCTTTCGCTGCCGCTGACGCTACCGTTCGCCCTGGTCTCGCTGTTGATCTTCAACCAGTCGCTCAATATTTTCTCGTTGCTGGGCATTCTCGTGTTGTTTGCGGTGGTGAAGAAGAATTCGATTTTGCAGATCGACCATACCAATCAGCTTCGCGCGGCCGGGATGCCGAAGTTCGAGGCCATCGTCGCCGCCAACCGCGACCGGCTTCGTCCCATCTTGATGACCACCGTGGCTTTCGTGGCCGGCATGATTCCCACGTTGATCTCGAACGCCGAGGGCGCCGCGGTAAACAAGGCCATCAGCGGCGTGATCGTCGGCGGCCAGACGCTGTCGCTTGTTGTTGACGCTGCTGGCCACACCGGTGGCCTATTCACTCTTCGACGACCTGGGCGCGTTCACCGCGCGGCTCTTCGGCCGTGCGCCGTCGATTCCCGTTGCCAAGCCCGACCGCTTCGGCGAAAGCCGTTCAGGCGGCGAACCTGCCCGCCGCGCCGTTCGGCGATCCCGCCCGGCGGGCAAGCCCGCCGGCTAAACAATACGCCCGGCAACCGCGACCACGGCGCCCCGCGTTTGTGCGATGCTTGACTTTCGCCGGCGCGTGCGGTAGGTTCGGCCTGTAGATAGGCCGGCTATCGCGTGCAAACCTGCACACCCATTTCTCGGAAGGCACGAGCTATGAAAGGCGGTTCACCACTTCGTCGGCTGCCGGCGATGACGCGATCTCTGTCCGGCCTCCTGGTCATGTCGCTGGCCGTGCTGGCGCTTCCGGCAAGCACGCTCGCGGCCACCCCCGTTGACGTCTACCAGGACATGGAAAGCGGCAAGGACGGCGACGAACTAACGGCCGCGGTGATGAAAGCCTCGAACCATGGGGCCGGCTCGTGGAAGGCCCAAAGCGGCACCATGTGGGTTGGAACCGCCTTCACCAGAGACCTGCCGGGTCCGGTCGTTGTTGACGGCGTGACCTACGACGGCAAGGGCGGCACGCGCACCTGGAAGTTAAACGACAAAACAACCAATTACTATGTGAGTTGCAACCTCTCCAGGCGCATCCGACGATCACCACGGCTTGCTACTTCACCTCGGGCTTGAAGAGCTATTGCTACACCAACGATGACACGATCCGCTTCGTCGTCGGCGGCTGGGGCGTGATGCAAATGCGAAACCCCGACAACAAAGGGCCCTACCTTTTCGCTCACGCCTGTCTCGGCGGAAACAGCGGAAGCACCGATTTCATCAAAATCAAGTCGGGCAAAACGTACTGGGTCAACTTGCATTATGACGGCGTGGTGGGCCGGTGCTTCATCGCGGCGTTCGATCCCGACAACGGTTTTGCCCAGGTGGGAACGACCGTTGAGGCCCCCGCCGTCATCGGCTCAACGTGCAGTGCGGTCCAGTTTGGCCGGTGCGACGCTCATGGCGACGACAAACACAACGACACGCAAAGCTACTTCAGCCACATCCTGGTCGACTATACCAACGGCGCATTCCCGCTGCTTCCCAGCGGCGGCAACGACACGACGCCGCCCGGTGCGCCGCCGGTCGTCAGGGACGGCGCCGGCGCGAGTCAATCGATCACCGTCTCGACCACGCAATTGTCGGCCAACTGGGACCCGGCCACCGATCCCGAGAGCGGCATCAAGGGCTATCAATACGCCATCGGCACCACGCCCGGCGGCACGGACGTGGCCGACTGGACGACGATCAACAACGTGCTGGGGGTCACAAAGGGCGGACTGAGCCTGACCACCGGGCAAACCTGCTATTTCAGCGTAAAGGCCATCAACGGCGCAGGACTTGTGGGCCCCGCCGCGAACTCCAAGGGGCAGACCGTCGGCACCGACACCACCCCGCCCAGCGCCCCGGCCGCGGTCCGCGACGGGGGAATTTACGGCACGATGGGCCTCGACTGCGACCAGACGAAGGAAACCACCGAGTTGACGTGCAACTTCGATCCGGCCGTCGATCCGGAGAGCGGCATCAAGGGCTACCAGTTCGCCATCGGCACCACGCCCGGGGCGACGGACGTCAAGGATTGGACGCCGCTGGCCCCCAACGCCTACCAGATGTACGTCCGCGCACAGGGCCTGAAACTGACGCCCGGGCAACGATACTACTTCACCATCCGAGCGATCAACAACGCCGGGCTGACAGGCCCCGCCGCGTCGTCCGACGGCCAAACGGTCGTCGATCCCAACGATACGACGCCACCCACCGCGCCGCCGGCGGTCCGCGACGGAACCGGCGCCGAAGACGCAGCCACCACCACTTCCACCACGCAGTTGTCGGCCAATTGGGACGCGGCCGCCGACCCGGAAAGCGGAATCCAGGGCTATCAGTACGCCATCGGCACCACGCCCGCCGGAACGGAATTGATCAATTGGCAGAAGGTCCCCTACACGGGCCGCGTGACGACCGTCACCAGGAAGAACTTGGAGTTGACCGTGGGGCAAAGTTATTACTTCACTGTCAAAGCCGTTAATGGAAAAGGACTGGTGGGCCGCGCCACGACTTCCAAGGGGCAGAAGGTGGTTGGCGGCGGCAACTGATTGCAAGGAATTGAACGTCGTGACCGTATTTCTCCATTTCTCTGACTTGTGGCCGGAGGCAATGCCATGAACAGTCGAACCGTTTCGCGACGCGACCTGCTGAAAGGCCTGGCGGCCACGACGTTCGGCGCTCCGCTGGTGATTGCCTCGACCGCGTTGGGCGATGATGCGACCTTGCCGCCCAGCGAGCGCGTCACGCTCGGGCACATCGGCGTGGGAGTCCGCGGCCGCCAGGTGTACAACGAATTTCGCAATTGCAAGGGTTTCCAAAGCATCGCCGTCGCCGACGCCTTCACGGACCGCCGCGAGGCGATGGCCGCGATGTGCGGCGGCACGGCCTATGCCGATTTCCGCGATCTGCTGGCCCAGAAGGGCGTGGATGCCGTGGTGGTTGCCACCCCGGATCACTGGCACGTGCCCATCGCCGTGGCCGCCGCCAGGGCCGGCAAGGACGCCTACGTCGAGAAGCCGCTGGGCATCAGCATCGAGCAAGACCTCTACTGCCGCAAGGTGTTTCAGGAGCAAAAGCGGATTTTCCAGTATGGCACGCAGCAACGCAGCTCGAAGCACTGCCGGTTCGGCTGTGAACTGGTCCGCAGCGGACGGATCGGCAAAGTGAGTGCGATCGAGGTGATTGCGCCCGACGGCGGGGCGGGCGGATCAACCGCCGAAGCGCCCCTGCCGCCTGGCTTCGATTACGACATGTGGCTCGGCCCGGCGCCCAAAGCCCCCTTCACGGTCGATCGCTGCCGTCCGCAGGGGACGTATTGGATCTACGACTACTCGATCGGCTATCTCGCCGGTTGGGGCGCCCATCCGTTGGACATCATGGTCTGGGGCAGCGACGCCGACTTGTCCGGCCCGGTCACCGTCGAAGGCACGGGCATGATTCCCAAGGAAGGCCTTTACGACACCGTCTACCACTGGAACATGAACATCCAACTGGGTGACGTGAAGATGGCGTTCCGCTACGGCAGCGACGCCACGCGGTTCTTTGGTGACGACGGCTGGATTCGGATTCGCCGATCGGGAATCGACGCCGAGCCCAAGTCGCTGCTGCAATCCGAAATCGGCCCGGGCGACGTGCATCTCGTCAGACAGCCCGAACCACTGGCAGAACTTCATCGACGCCGTCAAGTCGCGGCAGCAGCCCGTGAGCACCATCGGCGACGCGGTCCGTTCCGACGTGATCAGCCATTTGTGCGACATGGCCGTGCGCATTGAAACGGAAGGTCGCGTGGGACCCGAAGAAGGAACAGGTCATCGACGATGCCGAGGCGTCGGCCATGATGCACCGCGACATGCGGGCCCCCTGGACGTTGTGAACCATGACGACGCAGAGCTGTCCGATGCTTGCCGTCTTGCGATGTCCCCTGGTCGCGATCCCGCTTGTGATGATGTGGTTGGCAGGCGGCGCACCGCGCAAGCCGGTGGCGAACCGCCGCCGCCCTCGCCCGCAAAGGCCGGCGTCAGCGAAAAGGACCTCGTGGCGGCTGTTCGCGCGGAACAGAAACGGACGCCGCTGCGAACTTCGTCGCCGCCGTGCGACGGTTGGATGAATTGTTCGCCGATTTGGAGTTCGACGCCGCCGGCAATCTGGTGGGCGTGGATTTGGCCGGCGGCCGAAAGTCGGTGGCCGATGCGGACGCGGCCCTCTTGCCGGCGCTGTCGCACTTGAAGAAGCTGCGCATTTCGGGCGGTGATTTCACCAACCGCGGTGCAAAATGCCTCGGCACAATCACGGGGCTGGTGGAATTGGCCCTCCTGAACAGTCAAATCGACAACGACGGCTTTCGAGAATTGTCGCCCCTGGCGAACCTCACCTCGCTGAACATCCAGCGATCGGCGAACGTGACCGACGGGGGACTGGATCACCTGAAATATTTCGGCAAATTGGTCAGTCTCGGACTCGGCGAGAACGGGTTCACCGATCGGGCAATTCCCCGCCTGCAATGCCTGACCAGCCTCAAAGTGCTCGATTTGCGCGGCTGTTCCCGGATTACCGACGCCGGGATTCTGCAACTCCGGAGCTTCAAGAGCCTTCGCGGGCTGAGGCTCGGCGGCTACGCCATTAGCGACGCCACGCTGGCGGTTGTCGGCGGTTTTCCCCATCTCACCACGCTCAACATCGAAGATTGCAGCGTCGATAACCCCGGCCTCGAAGGAATCCAAGACCTGCCGATTGAAGACCTCGCCATCTCACGTTGCTTCGGCATCAGCGACGACGGCCTCAAGGTGCTCCGCAAGTTCACCAGGCTGCGGCAGCTTTCGCTGCGCAACATGCCTGTCCGAGGCGCCGGCCTGGCGAACCTCGAAGACATGTCCTCGCTCAGGATCCTCGTGTTGAGTCAGACGGCCGTCAACGACGCGGCTCTCGAGCACTTGCGGGGCCTGAAATCGCTCGTGCGGCTTGAACTGCGGCAAACGCCCACAACTGATGCCGCACTGGCGATCCTCACCCGATTGCCAAACCTCGATTCGCTGGACCTCGGCGAAACACAGATCAGCGACGCCGCCGTCGATCGACTTGCAAAGCTCGCCCGTTTGAAGGTGCTGAAGGTCAACCAGACGGGTATGTCGGCGGAGGCGGTTGGTCGGCTGAGGCAATTGCTGCCCGCCTGCAGAGTCGTGTGCGAAAGTGCGTCGGAGTAAGTGGAGGGATTCGGAGGCGAACAGCCCACGGACTTTGTCCGCTACCCGACAAAGTCATCGCGGACGCCGCAAGCCCCGTCGTCGGCATTCGGGCTGGGCGCGTCAATCTTTACGGCCGCCCGCGCGGCTTGCGAAAGCTGTGCCGGCCGCCTGAAATGTTCACCAACCGGCACGGCTTGCCCGGTTGGCACGCGCGGGCGATTTCTTTGCCGACCGTCGCCGCCGGCGGCCGTTTCTTGTGGCCGGCCGACCATCGCATGATATGTTTTTGTAACGGTTGACACCCGAATCCACAATTCAAAACGGAGGGCCCATCATGCAAGATCCGCCGGCCAGTTTACCTTGAGGGACGGGAAGGCATCCGTTCCTCGATAGACGTTCTTTCTTGGCACAAATCAACAATCTACGTTCAAGCAGGACCCCGCTTCCTCGGCGGGGTTCTCCATTTCTTGGAGTCACATTGCTCGTTCGGGTCGCGAGTGCAACGGGTCATGAATCGTTCGACCCGGCCCAATTGATGTGGGGATTAAGGCAAATGGCCGCCGGCGGCTATCGTCACTCCGGCTTCGGCGTGCCGGGTCATTGCCTGATCCGGCCAACCAGAGTATGATAGCGGATGCTCGGCGGGGGGAGGATCGGCACCGCACGGAGGAGCCTTACGCGAACCGGCCAAAACTGCGCCGAAAGGGGAACTCCATGGCATTGATCAGATCGGAAGTCAACGGCGAAACCCGCATCATCATCCTCGATGCCGCGCGATTGGTCGATCCGTTGGTCATCGACAACTGCCATCGAGAGATCATTGAAGAGGTGGGCAAGAACGGAAGAGAAGAACGTCCTGCTGCACTTCGGGCGGGTCGTGTTCTTGTCGTCTTCGGCTCTGGGCATGCTGATCCGCGTCAACAAAAAGTGCAAGGAATTCAAGATCGCGCTGAAACTCTGCAACATCAGCCCCGAGATCTTCGAGGTCTTCAAAATCACGAGCCTCAATAAGGTCTTCGACATCCATGCCGACGCGGGCGACGCCCTGAAGTCGTTCAAGCCCAGCGGGCTCCTCTCGCACAAGCACGGCGAAACGACTTACAAGTTGAAGTGAAGAAACTCCGCCGGGGCGCGGTTGTTCCTTGTGGCCGAAATGGCCGTACTCCCACTCGTCCCGCCGCGCACGCCGTATTCACGACATTCGCCGTAAAATCACGCCATGGCACGCGACGATTTCGAGCAAGGGTCCTGGAGCGGTCCGAAAGGCCCATGCGACCGGGTAAACTGGGAGATCAGGGAAACATCGCCCGACTTGACAGATTTTTCGCAACGCCTCTTCTCTAGTACGATTTATCTTATCGACTTTTTCAGCCGATCTAGCGTAACTTGGGCGATCCGACTAAACTTTGATGATCGCATATGACTTTTCCGATTGGCTAGACTAATCCGGTGCCATCTGACACAAGGAGCCGTGCAGTGTCTCGTTTCTTGATTTGGGTAGCGTGCTGTGTCGCCTGGACGCTCGTGCTCGCCGGCGGCGACGTATCGGCCCAGGCCATCGGCCAAAGTGAAATGCTCTTGCCCGATACCACGCAGGGCTTCTTCGCCATCTCGAACGTCAACACGCTCGACGACCACTGGCAGAAGACTCAACTTGGCCATCTGATGGCCGATCCGGTGATGGAGCCCTTCAAGAAAGACATCCATCGCCAGTTCGAGGCCCGCTGGTTGAACGGTCCACGAGCGGCTGGGGCTGACGTTGGACGATATGCGCGGCGTGCCCGGCGGCGACACAGCGATCGGCCTGATCCTGCCGGCACCGGCAAATCGGCCTTGGCGATCGTGATCGACGTCACCGGCAAGTTGCCCCAGGCCCAGGAAATGTTGCAAAAGGTCACCGTCGCCCAGGCCAAGCGGGGCGCGAGGCGGAGCGAGGTGAAGGTCAAGGGCTGCCCCGACCCGGTCATCCAGTTCGATCTGCCCGAGTTGGAAGAAGAAAAGGAGGCCGAACGGAGCACGCTGCAAGGCAGCGCCAAGTCGGAGGCCGAGAAGAAGGCGCTCGCCGCAGCTGCGTCTGCCGGAAAAACGGCTCAGCCCAAACAGGCCGAGCTCCGCCAGGCGTTCTACTGCCTCACCGGAAACCTCTTGGCGGTGACTGACAATTTCGAGATTATGAAGGGCATTCTGGGGCGTGCGACGGGGCAGCAAAATGACAGCCTCGCCAGCCACAAGCCCTTCCAGACCGTCATGCAGCGCTGCAAGCTTGACTATAGCGACTCGGCGCCGCAAGCCCGCTGGTTCATTCATCCGGTGGGCTATGCGGAAGCCGCGCGGGCCGCCACGCCCGATTCGCAGCGCCGCAAAGGCCGAACCATCCTCGAAGTGATGCGGCACCAAGGGGTCAACGCCATTCTCGGCGTGGGCGGGTTCGTCAACTTCTCCTCGGAAGGCTACGAACTGGTCCACCGCACGGCCATCGACGCGCCGCCGCCCTACGAAAAGGCGATGAAGATGTTGGTGTTGCCCAACCAGGGCGACTTCGCGCCCCAGCCCTGGGTGCCCACCGATATCGCCACCTATACCACCTTGTATTTCGACATCCACAACGCCTTCGACCATTTCGGATCGATCTTCGACGAACTGTTCGCCCAAGGCGCAGGAGGGCACGTGGCAAGAGACTTTGCAAAGCCTCAAGGAAGACCCCACCGGCCCGCAAGTCGATCTCCGCGAAGACCTGATCAAGCACCTCGGCCGCCGCGTGAGCCTGTTGACCGACTATCAACTGCCGATCACTACCACCAGCGAGCGGCTGCTGTTTGTGATCGAAGCGGTCGATCCGAAGGCCGTGGCCGGCGGCGTCGAGAAACTGATGAAGAATGACCCGTCGGTCAAGCGGCGAGAGTCGAAAAGCGGGCACGTGATCTGGGAGTTTGTCGAAGACGAAATGGGCGCCGTGCCCGAAGCGCCCGAAGATCGAGTTTGGCGATGCGCCCGCGGTGGCTCCCGCCCGGCCCTTCCGCAAAGCCCTCAAGGACAGGGAGAACAACGAGGACGAGGAAGAGCCGAAGGAGCATCCCCTCTTGCCGCACATGGCGATCACTGTGTGGGAAGGCAACCTCATGATCGCCTCGCACATCGACTTCCTCTTAAAGGTGGTCGAACCGGAGGCCAAGCCCGATCCGCTGCGGGACGACGTCAACTACTTGCTGGTGAGCGAGGAGATCAAGAAGTTCGAGCCGAAGGAGAAATGCGTCGGGTGTTCTCGCGGACCGACGAGGAATACCGGCCCACCTACGAGTTGGTCAAGCAGAACAAGATGCCCGAGAGCGAAACCATGCTGGGCCGGGTGCTCAACGCGCTGTTCGGCGAAGGCAAGAAGGGCGCCGCTCGCACGCAGAAGATCGACGGCGCCCAGTTGCCCGACTACCAGGTGGTCCGCCCTTATTTGGGTTCCGCCGGCCTTCAGGCCACGAGCGAGGCCGACGGCTGGTATCTCAAGGGGTTCACGCTGACGAAGTAATCGCCTGGCGTGACGGGCCGTCACCGCACCACCGTCCTCGCACCAGCCATGCACGCCGAAATCCTCGCCATCGGTGACGAGATCACCAGCGGTCAGCTTCTCGATACGAACTCGCAGTGGCTCAGCCAGCGGCTCGAAGAACTGGGCATCGGCGTGTTGTTCCACTCCACCGTCGGCGACGAGTTGGAGCCGTGCGCCGAGGCGTTTCGCGGGGCGATCGACCGTGCCGACCTGGTGATCGCCACCGGCGGACTGGGTCCCACGGCCGATGATCTGACGCGCGAGGCTTTGGCCCTGGCCGCCGGCCGCCCCTTGCAACTCGATCGAGACGCCCTGGAGCAGATCCGCGCGATGTTCGCCCGGCGGAAGCGGCCGATGCCGCCGCAGAACGAACTCCAGGCCATGTTTCCCACCGGCAGCCGCGTCGTGCGCAATCCGCATGGCACCGCGCCCGGCATCGACCTCGATGTTCCCCGCGCCGGGCGATCGGCAAGCCGCGTCTTTTGTTTGCCCGGCGTGCCGGCCGAAATGGTCGAAATGTGGCACGACTCGCTCGCCGCGGCGATTGGCCCTCTCGGCCAAGGCCGACGGATCTTGCGCCGCCGCATCAATTGCTTTGGGGCCGGCGAAAGCCAGATCGAATCGATGCTGCCCGACTTGATCCGCCGCGGCCGGCGGCCCACGGTCGGCATCAACGCCAGCCAAACCACCATCATCCTCCGCATCGCCGCCGACGGCAAAACCGAAGCCGAGTGCGCCGCGGCCATCGAGCCCACCGTGGCCACGATCCGCCAATGCCTCGGTTCACTCGTCTTCGGCGAAGAGAACGACGAGTTGCAACACGTCGTGGTCCGGTTGCTCCGCGGCGCGGCCAGACGCTGGCCACCGCGGAATGGGGCACCGGCGGCCTGGTCTCTCAGTGGCTCGGCGGCATCGACCAGGTGCATGACGCCTATCGCGGCGGCCTGGTCGTGACCGATCGCGCGGCAATCGGCAAGCTGGGACTGGTGGGCGACAGCGGCACCGATGCCGCCAACTCGCTCACCGAACTGGTTGCTGCCATGGCGGTCGGCTGCCGCCAGCGGTTCGCGTCAGACTACGGACTGGCCGTCGGACCGTTCCCCCCGGCCGCGCCGGCCGGCAGCGAGCCGCAACCGGTATTCTACGCCTTGGCTTCCGCCGCCGGAGTCGAACACACGAAGTGTATCCCGTTCGCCGGCCATCCCGCCACGCTGCGAATCTACTGCGCCAAGCACGCGTTAAACTTTGCCCGCCTTGCGCTGCTGCCCGGTGGTTGAACCCTGTGTAACCGTTCACGGGGACTGTCCCGATTTTTGCCGCAAAAATGGGACTGTCCCCTTCGGCCCGGCGAGGTTGTCGGGATGGCAAAGTTGTTGGTGTGGGAGTTGAACTGTCGCCCCTCACACTCGCGTAGTAAAGCGGGGCGCCGGTGCACTGCCAACCCTATATTTCAAGGCACTTTTGTTTTGCGTACCCCCTGGAAGCATTGGTTGCCATGCCGAGCGTTCTCCAGGTGTTCGGGAAACGACGATTCGACTTGTGGTAAACGGGGCAAAACGCGATCATGCTGATGGTTTGACGAAACGAGGCCCGCGGCTCTGCCGCAGAAGGAGCAACCGATGATGAGGTCATCTTCACTACGCGCGTTGTTGTTGATCGGATTGGGAGTGTGGTGGGCCGGCGGCAAATCGGCCTCCGCCCAAGATTCGGCGGTGCCGCCTCCGCCCCTTCCGGGCAATGCGGCAGCCGAGGCCGCTGCGGCCAACGCAGCGCCGGGCGACATGGAAGTCATGACCCGCGGGCCGATCCACGAAGCGTACGCCCAGCCGGTCAATTCGGGCGAAGTCCGCGAGTTGATCGTTCCGAAGCAGCCGCCGCAGCCCATCGAAGAAATTCCGCCCGACACGAAGCCCGACGACCCGAGCGCCGTGTGGATCAGCGGCTATTGGAGCTGGGACGATGATCGCAAGGACTATATGTGGGTGAGCGGCGTGTGGCGCGTGCCGCCGCCGGGGCATCGCTGGATTTCCGGCTACTGGGCCGATGCGCCCGGCGGCTATCGCTGGGTGGCCGGCTTCTGGGCGCCGCTGGAGGTGCAGACGGTTGACTATCATCCCGCGCCGCCCGTGTCGCTGGAACAAGGGCCCACCAGCGCCCCGCCCGCCGCCGATTATGTCTGGGTTACCGGCTGCTGGCGATGGGCTGGAACGCATTACGTATGGCAGCCCGGCTACTGGGCCGAGGTGCAGCAGGGCTGGATTTGGGTCCCCGCGTCTTATTCTTGGTGCCCGCGCGGCTGGGTCTTCTGTCCCGGCTACTGGGATTATCCGCTTAGCCATCGCGGCCTGATGTTCGCCCCCGTGTATTTCACCAATGCCGTGTATCTCCGCCCGCACTACGTCTACTCGCCTGCGGTGGTGATTGACGCGGGGCTCCTGACGTTCCATCTCTTCATTCGGCCCAGCTACTGCCACTACTATTTTGGCGACTATTATGCCGCGCAGTACGACGCCTTAGGCATTTATCCCTGGTACGCCGTGCATGTGGCGCCGCAGTACAACTACGACCCGTTGTTCGCCTATTACGACTGGTATCACAAGGGCCACGATCCGGGATGGTTGGACAACCTGCGTGGCTGGCACGACTATTATCGTGCCCACCCCGAGCAGTGCCCGCCGCGCGATCTGGCGGCACAGCAGCGGCTCGTCAAGGAAGGCGTCAAGCGGCCCGACGCCCAGTTCCTTTCTGTCGCCACCAGCCTGAAGGACTGGCGAGCGAGGCCCGACCTCGCCGTAAAACTCACTGCGGTTTCTCCGGAGCAGAGAGTCAAGCTCGAGGAGACCAACCGGCTCATGCGGCAAGTCGGCACCGAGCGGTGGGAGATGGAAACCAGGCCGGTCGCCGGTGTGAAGGCCGGCGCAGCCGCGGCGCTCGAAACGCCCCTGCGGCGTGAAACATCTGCGCGAATCGAAGAACCGCAAAAGCTTCCGTTACCCAAGACGGCCGACACGCTCGTTCAACGTGCCTATCCAAACGGCGTGCCAAACGGCGGTAACACGCCGCTGGAGACCGCCGCAATGAAGGCCCCGGGCACGGCGAAACCGAAAATCGTCCAACCGACGCCCAACGCGGAACTCGCGCCGCCGGTCCATCCGGCCGTGCCTTACGAGAAGGCTAGGCCGGTTATTCCCGCTCATCCCCAAGCGCCGAAAAGGGATACGTCCGACCAGAACCAGGTGTCGCCATTTGGCCGGCGAACCGACAATCGCGGGGGATAGGCGGACGGCAAGCGCACATCGTGCCCTCCCCCCCTTGCAGACCGCCCGGCCGAGCGGGTATATTAGTCGTTTTGTCCATTGCCCGTATGGCCCTAGCAGAGAGTGTGTCGCATGGCCCAACATTGTGAAGTGTGCGGAAAGAAGCCCGTCTTGGGCAACACGGTCACGCATCGTGGCAAAGCGAAATACCTCGGCGGGGTGGGCACCAAGGTCACCGGCATCAGCCGCCGGAAGTTCCGCCCGAACTTGCAGCAAGTCCACGTCACCACGGCCAACGGCACGCGGAAGACGATGCGCGTTTGCACCCAGTGCATTCGCAGCGGCGCCGTGGCCAAGCGGATTCATCGCAATCCGTTCAAGCTGCCGAAGACCGAAGCAAAATAAGTGGCTTGTGGCAGTGGCCAGTGGTCAGTGGCCAGTGGTCAGTGGCCAGTGGTCGGTGGCCAGTGAATGCGTGGTATCCGAGCGAGTGATCGGGGACCTGGAATGGCACTAAAACATTATCGGGAACTGATTGTTTGGCAGAAGGCGATGGATCTCGTGGAGTCCGTGTATAAGGTTACCGGGCAATTCCCCAACACAGAGGTCTACGGCTTGACAAGTCAAGTTCGCCGGGCGGCGGTTTCCATCCCCTCGAACATCGCCGAAGGACAGGGACGCCACACGACTCGCGACTTCTTGCACTTCCTCTCAGTGGCCCAAGGATCGCTATGCGAAGTGGAAACGCAAATAATCATCGCCGAACGTCTCGGCTATATCCAGCATGAATTGGAGTCAAGATTACTCGATCTAGCCGCCGAAGTCGGCCGGCTCATAAACGGCCTGTGCAACTCTTTGAACAAGAAGCTCACTGACCACCGGCCACCGGCCACCGGCCACCGGCCGCTGACCACTGGTCACGATCATGCCGATATCCCGTACTGAGGTCGAAAAGGTCTCGCTGCTGGCCCGGCTGCTGTTGTCGGACGAAGAGCTCGACCGAATGACCAGCCAGATGGCCGCGATCCTCGGCTACGTCAACCTGCTGTCGGAACTCGACACCGAGCAGGTCGAGCCGATGGCCCACGCGTTGGAGGTGGCCAACGTGTTTCGCGACGATGCCTCCCGGCCGAGCCTCGATCGAGAAGCCGCCCTGGCCAACGCGCCACAGCGCGACGAAGAGTGCTACCTGGTTCCCGCCGTGTTGGGCGAAAACTGAAAGCCGACTGCCGGCCGCTCCCCCGCGATGATCCATCTGAATGCCACGCACCTGGTCAGGCAGCTCACGGCGGGCGCGGTCACGTCGACGCAACTGACGACCGCCTGCCTGGATCGCATCGCCCGCCACGACGGCGTTGTGAAGGCCTTCTTGCGGGTCGATCCGCCCGCCGCACTGGCTCAAGCCGAAGAGATCGACCGTCGCCGCAAGGCGGGCAAACCGCTGGGCCGGCTGGCCGGCCTGCCGGTGGCCGTTAAGGACCTGCTTTGCGCCAAGGGCGAGCCGACCACCTGCGCCTCGCGCATTCTCGCAGACTTCCGCCCTCCCTACGACGCCACGGTCGTGGCACGACTGAAGGCGGCCGACGCCGTCCTGATCGGCCGGACCAACATGGACGAGTTCGCCATGGGCGGGTCGAACGAGAACTCGGCGTTCTTTCCCACGCACAACCCGTGGGACCTTTCGCGCATTCCAGGCGGCTCCAGCGGCGGCTCGGCGGCATGCGTGGCCGCCCGCATGGCCCCGCTGGCCGTGGGCAGCGACACGGGCGGCTCGATCCGCTGCCCGGCCGGCCTCTGCGGCATCTCGGGCATGAAACCGACCTACGGCCGCGTCAGCCGCTACGGCCTGGTGGCCTTCGCCAGCAGCCTCGATCAGATCGGACCCTTGGGCGAAACGGCCGAAGATTGCGCCCTGCTGCTGGAAGTGCTGGCCGGCTATGACCCCTTGGACTCCACTTCCATCGATCGGCCCGTGCCCCAGTACACCAAGACGATCGCGCAGCCGCTTGCCGGAGTGCGGCTTGGGTTGGTGCGTGAGCATTTCGGCGAAGGGCTCGATGCCGAGGTCGAAGCGGCCGTCCGCGAGGCGGTCCGTGTCTACGAGTCGCTCGGGGCGAAGGTGAAGCAGCTTTCGATGCCGCACAGCAAATACGCCGTGGCCACGTATTACATCATCGCCCCCTGCGAAGCCTCGAGCAATCTGGCCCGGTATGATGGCGTGCATTACGGCTATCGGACGAAGGGCGGAAAGAACGAGGGGTCAGGGGTCAGGGGTCAGGGGTCAGGGTCCGGTCCTGAAGGCGGCCCCTTTTCCTCCGCCGACAATGCGCTCGTGCAAATGTATCGCCGCACGCGTGCGGAAGGTTTCGGCGCGGAGGTGAAACGCCGCATCATGCTCGGCACCTACGCCCTGAGCGCCGGCTACTACGACGCCTATTACAAGAAAGCGCTCAAGGTGCGGCGGCTGATCCGGCAGGATTTCGATCGGGCCTTCGACGAGGTCGACTTGATCGTCGGTCCGGTGACGCCCACGCCCGCGTTCAAGATCGGCGAGCGGATCGACGATCCGCTGGCCATGTACCTGTTCGATCTCTACACGGTGAGCACGAACCTGGCGGGCATCGGCGGCATTTCGATCCCTTGCGGCTTCAGCTCGTCCGGCCTGCCGATCGGCCTGCAACTGCAAGCCCCGCCGTTCGAGGAAGAGCGTCTGCTTCGCGGCGCCCACATGTTCCAGCAAGCAACCGACTGGCACACGAAGCAGCCGCCGCTCGGCGGTAGTGGGTCAGTTTGATTTTTCTTTCTTTCGCGGTTGGCACGCGACTTCGGGAAGCAGGTCAACCATCTCTTCGATGGTCCACTTGTGATCGCAAATACCCGCTTTCATGGCCGGCGTGTAGTGTATCGTCTGGTGAATCCGCACAAAGTTGTGGTAGAAGAAGGTGAGCGCCAGGCTCCAGAACAGCATTTCGGCCTTCTTGGAGAAGGCGTTGGTCAACCGGGTGAACCGCCGGTTTTGCATCCGAATGTTCAGGTTTTGCCGCTCCATGTAGCTGGTCGAAATCTCGGCCGGATCGGGGTTTCCGGCAATAACCTTCTTCTTTGTCCCGTTGCACTTGGCGGGGCTGTAGCGTGTCTCGGGGCCCTGCGGAGCGGGGCCGTACAGCTTCTTTAGCATCGCGTAGTCAATCTCGGCAAACGTGTCGAGCACGGCCTCCAAATACACTCGGTTGCTGTCGGTTGTCAACTGGATGCGGTTGGCGAGCCGCTCTTGCACGTCGCGGATAAAGGCGTGGGCATGGGAGGCGTCACGCGCCCCGAGCTTCCACGCGATCATTAGTTTGGTGTCGGCGTCGATCGCGGTCCAGGTCCACATAGAGCCCACGCCCGGCTGTCCCCGCATTTCATCGGGGAGGTTCTTGTCCTTGGCATAGCAGAAGCACCACACTTCGTCGCACTGGACCCGCTGAGACTTCAGATTGCGGACCACATTATCGTGGTATTCCAAGACCGCTTGCCCGAGTTCGCGGGTAAGCTTCTGAATGGTGTTCTTGGCCACCCCCGTCATGCGGGTGGTGGCGCGGATGGAACAGCCGTCAACCAGACAGCGGACGACGGCACAGCGTTTTTCGTGGGTTAGTGTGTTCATGTCCCATTATATGCTTGAGCGGTCAAGCAGCCAAGCGATGGACAACCATTTTTGCCGATTCAGCCATAAGTTGTTGCTCACAAATAACTTACAACACACATCCCGGGTGTTGACAAGCGTACTACATGCATGATAATAGGTCCTACACGGTGCTACACGATCCCTTAGTCTGCTCTTCGGAAATGCGCGTATGGCTCTTACACAGTCGGAACACGACGACCTAGAGTTTAAGCTTGGTCAGTATTTCAAACCGACCATGCCCATAAATCGCGAAGATCTCTTCGCGGGCCGGCAGGGGATCGTACGCGAGGTCTTGAATGCCGTCAATCAGCAGGGCCAACACGTCATCCTTTATGGAGAACGTGGGGTGGGGAAAACCTCGCTCGCGAACATGATTATGATTCGTGCGCAGCATCCGACTGCACACATAATGTCACCGCACGTCAATTGCACTGCGGCATCCAACTATGATTCAATTTGGATAGCCTTGCTTCAAGACATCGCTATCCGCGCCGACAAACAAAAGATTGACCTACCACGGTCAGTTAGAAAACTTGTCCACGACTTTGAGAACAATCTGCGTATCGACTTCACTCCGGAATTGGCGCGTAGGTTAGTGTCCGAACTGTCTGATGCGAACATGGTGGTTATTTTGATCTTAGACGAATTCGACACGATCGGGCAACAAGAAACACGTCAGGCGGTGGCAGAAACGGTGAAATTGTTTTCTGATCGAAATGCACCAGGAACAATCGTTGTAATTGGCGTCGCAGACGATGTGGATTCGCTAATTAGTGAGCATCGGTCAATTGAACGATGTGTTGCCCAAATCCGAATGGCCAGAATGTCGCGAAATGAAATTGAAGAGATCGTTACTAAGTCGCTGACACTGGCTGGCATGAGGATCGAACAAGCGGGATTGCACGAGATTTCGCGAATCGCAATCGGGCTTCCCCACTACGCACACCTTCTCGGACTGCATTCTGGTCGGCTGGCGCTGGACAATGGATCAAAACGTATTACGCAAACCCACGTCACCGAAGCAGCTCGCCAAGCTATCGGGAAAGCCCAGGTGACCATTCAGACGGCGTACAATCAAGCGACACTTAGCACAAAGAAAAATGCACTTTATAGGCAGGTGTTGCTGGCATGCGCCCTGGCCAACACGGATGATTTCGGATATTTTTCGCCGATCGATATACGCCCCCCACTTGAGATGATCCTCAAACGCCAATATGGCGTCGAAGCATTCGCTCGGCATCTGCACACGTTTTGCAACTTGAACCGCGGCCCGGTCCTCAAGAAAGCGGACTTTGTAAATAGACCGCGATTTCGGTTCAACAATCCGCTTATGCAACCTTTTGTCTTAATGAAGGGGTTACAAGAGGGATTGATTACAGACGAAGACCTCAAGGCAACGCGTGACCTCAACGATCCACAGGGCCGGCTTTTCTAGCCCATCGTTTATTGGCCGCCTTTCTAGCGATCGCCTTGCGTCTTGTGGCAGACAGCTTCGCCGCCCTGACCTTCCCGCCCTTGAGCCCACCGAGCCGCCCAAGGGCGACGGCCGCCGGGTTCTTCTCTGGCTTGGGCTCGGCATCCGGCACAACGGTATCTAGAACGTGCCGGGCTATTTCGGAAGGGTCGGGTTGCTTGCTTGATCGCTTAGGCATGCCCTAATCATAGCATTACCCCAGTGATCTAGTCAAGGGGCGAATCTGTTGCTCAAAGTCCATTGCCGTAAGGTAATCCGATCGGAGTTCGCGTGCGTTCCCATGTATGCGCCATGCTGCCAACGCGCCGAGAGAAAGCGCAATAAGATTGACGATTGCAAGCACTCCTACTGACCATTGGCAGAATAGCCAATCGCCATCCGATGCCTTATCGCAAGCGCTACCGCTCCAAACCCTCCATGCGAGATAGTATATTAGAAACAGGAAGAGGCCAATGGGAACAACCGGAATATAATTCCACGCTGCGATCCATGAATGTATGCCCCTATAATGCCGCTCGCCTCGCCGCCTTGTTTCTGAAGATGGAGACTGGCGAATCGTTGAAATATTATCTCTACTGTTGGTCTCGGCATCCGTAATCTGCTTCTGAAGAAAACCGCGCATGGCCATCACGAGCGTATAATTTGCGCCCGCGATGGCGAGGAGCATGGATATAATTGTAAACAGATATGGCGCGTTCGTGATTTTGCCTTCCGCAAGGACAGAGTGTGATTAAGAGGCTTGCGCTGTCAATGACGACCATACGCGATCAAAAACTCGCGTAAGTGAGTCGGCTTTTGTGCTGTTGGCGAAGTAAATCTTGGCTCTCACCAAGTCTGCCGACGTGTCGTCAGACAATTCAGGATGGTACTCCTCATCGCGTACCATATCGGAATCACACACCATGAAGTGCGTTACTCGCGCGCAGGGCGGTGTCTTGCCTTCGGTTACAAACAACGTCCCTTTATATTCGTCTTGAAATTGATCTAGACTGCGGGCATTTCCATTCACCACAATGACCTGCGCTGAACCGCGATTTTCCTTGATCCTCGACAACATGGTCTTGAACGAATCGTAAAGGGCGGAGGGCACCGCTTCACAGGCGTTTCCGGTCAACATCCGTAGCGAGCGATTTGTGTTGCGAAACATTAAATCGGTCAAATTCAGGAAGTGGAGGTAGTTTGAGTTTGCGATTGGGGCGGTCGCGCTCAACGCGCGCAGCACTTGCATGACACTCGCATAATCCGGCTCAAGGGATTTGCGGAATTGCTCAAAAAATCGCTTCGCTTCGCCGATGGTCATAGGCTTCCCTTTGGAAGTCTGCGGATCGCTGGCTGGAAGGGAATCAGTGCGCTCGTCCATACAACGCTCCTTTGATCACTGACATGAGGTGTTGCTGGCGAGGACAAGAGTGGCCATCGGTAATCTACCACGCCGATCGCGCGCAGGAATCACCGTGGAGGACATTTTGCCAAAAATTAACAAAAATACCCCAGCCTGGGGGTTGCCGCATCGTTGCGGCACGATAATCCTAGACGCCCGGGCGGTCAAGACCATTCCGCCATCAGGGTTTCTTTCGGGGCTCAGCAGGGTTCCGGCGAATGCTGAGCCCACAAATTTGCTCGTGTCCGGCGATGTCTCCCTGAAAATTTAGGCCTTCAAACTGACCCACTACCCGCTCGGCTAACCCCCTGGACTGGGAGGATGGGGCGGCAGTAGAATGCTGTTGATGTGGAGGTTGCCTTCTGATCTGTCCGAGGGACGTCGTTCTCGAATGATTCGGCGCAATGTTGCTGAGTCAGGAACGGCGGAAATTGGAAGAAAGGCTAAAAATGAACGAACGAATTTCGATCGATCCGCGGGTATGTCACGGCAAACCCGTCATACGTGGCACGCGAGTGCCGGTGGCGCGCGTCATTGGGTACGTGGCTGGGGGAATGAGCTCTGAAGATGTTCAGAAGGACTTCGATCTTGCGCCGGAGGACGTTCGCGCCGCTCTGGATTACGCCGCGGAGTTGGGGAAGTCAGGCGAGGCGGAGAAGGTTCTTTAGCAGCCGTTGCACACGGTTTGAGCGAGGCCGAGATGGATGAGTCGGTGCTTGACCGCATTACCATCAATCAAGATCAAATGGGCGGCGTGGCGTGCATCCGCGGGCTGCGAATTCCTGTCGCGACCGTAGTCAGCATGGTTGCCGACGGGATGTCTGACGCGGAAGTCCTTTTCGACTATCCGGACCTTCAGGCTGAGGACATTCGAGCGTCACTACGTTTTGCGGCGGAAGCCCTCCAAGAACGCGAATTGCCGGTGACCCACGGATGAAACTGCTTATTGCGGCTGCGGCACGTCGGGTTCTTTGCAGATCTTTCGCGACAGGAACTCGTTGATCTCGCGGTGCCGCGGCACGGTCGCCACTTTCCTCACCGCCCGATTGACATAGACTGCGTGGTTGCCGCCTTCGCGAAGCAACTCGCATCCGTGCTTCTCAAGGTGTCGAATCAGGTCAATCCGTTTCATGCAGTAACGGTGATTGGCTCGCGGATAACGTCTTGACCGGCCAAGGTCTCTTCCGCCAGTGCGCGGTTCGCTTCCAGAACCAGCGAAATGGCCTCTTCGAGATTCTGTCGGGTTTCATCGAGTGTGGTACCCTGCGTATTCGCGCCGGGCAACTCCTCAACGAAGCCGATATAGCCCTCAGGGACCTTCTGGAACACCGCGGTGAATTGGTTACTGATCGACACGAGCATGCCTCCTGAACCGCTGTCAGTATATCAGCGAGCGACCGAAGCAGGCAATGCTGAAGAGCGGTCCCCCTGGACAGGGAGGGTCTGGAAAGAATACAATTTCGGTGATCACTCGAGGCTGAGAGCATGGCTGTTGATCCGTCTGAGTTTCCGATCTCTGAGGCTGCGCCTATCGTTGCGAGGTCGCCTCAGTCTTCGCCATGCGCAACTCGCTGGCAGGCATTCCGCGCGGCGCGAGGCGGGGCGCGAAGGTGGGGTTCTGGACCTATGTGATTATCATGATGCTGCTCTGCGGTATGGCTGGAATCCTAGCAACCCTGGTGCCGGCCGTCCGCGCAGACATGCCTAAGGAGTTTGCATGGGAAACACTGACCGTATTCAAGATTCTGAAGTACGTCGGTGGTGTGGCGTTCTTCTTCCTTGGCTTTGGCACTCTCTACGGCGCGATTCCCGGCGCGATGGTCCTTGGCCTTATTAGTTCGTTCCGATGGCACCCTCCGGTTGAGGAGCCGCCCTCAGACAGCGCTGTTGCCGTAAAGAGCTGAGAGATCCTGAGAATGGCTGAAACACCCTACACCATCATCATCGGCCTGGAAGTCCACGTGCAGTTGCTCACCGAGAGCAAGATGTTCTGCGGATGCAGCACCACCTTCGGCGCACCGGCGAACACGCAGACCTGCCCGGTGTGCATCGGCATGCCCGGCTCACTGCCGGTGATGAATCGCAAGGCCTTCGAGTATTCGCTGAAGACGGCTGTCGCCCTGAACTGCGAAATCCCGCGATTCACCAAGTGGGACCGCAAGAATTACTACTATCCCGATCTGCCCAAGGGCTACCAGATCAGCCAGTACGACCTGCCGCTGAGCCGCAACGGCTGGCTGGAGATTGAGACGAAGCGAGTTTCCCCTCTCCCGACCAACCTTCGGTCGGCGCCCGGCGAGGGGCAGGGGGTGAGGGCTGCGGGCTCATCGGCCGATCGCCCTCACCCTAACCCTCTCCCGGCGGGAGAGGGGACCAGTTTGTCGCGCAAGCGCATCGGCATCATCCGGGCCCATCTCGAAGAAGACGCCGGCAAAAGCATGCACGACGAGGTGGCCGGCAAGGCCGACAGCCGCATCGATCTGAATCGGGCCGGCACGCCGCTTCTGGAAATCGTCAGCGAGCCCGACCTCCGCTCGCCCGCCGAGGCCAAGGCCTACCTCACCGAGTTGAAGCTGCTGCTGAACTATCTGGGCGTTTCCGACTGCAACATGCAGGAGGGCAGCCTGCGCGTCAACGCCAACATCAACCTGCACATCGACACGCCCAACGGTCGCGACGCCACGCCGATCGTCGAAGTCGAAGAACATGAACAGCTTCCGCGCCGTCGAGCGGGCCCTCGACTACGAGGCCCGGCGGCAATGGCAAGCGTGGCGGGAGACGGGCCACAAGCTGGGCGACGTCCCCAAATCGACCCGCGGCTGGGACGAAGCCTCGCAATCAACCCACGAACAACGCTCCAAAGAGGAATCGAGCGATTACCGCTACTTCCCCGATCCGGACCTGGTGCCGGTCACGGTGACCGAGACGGAAGTGGAGCGGGTGCGGGCGTCGCTGGGCGAGCTGCCCGCCGCATTGCGAACGCGGCTCGAACAAACCTACGGCATCGCGCCCTACGACAGCGACGTGTTGGTGAACCAGGGCCGGGCCTTGGTCGACTACTACATCGAGCTGAGCGAAGCTTGCGGCGACGGCAAAGCGGCCAGCAATTGGGTCCAGCAGGATGTCTTGCGTTGGCTCAACGAAAACCAGGTCGATATCGGCAAGTATCCCGTCGCCGCGCGAGCCTTCGGCGAGTTGATCGGCAAGGTGCGCGCGCGGCGCCTTCGATACCAGCCGCGGACGCCAGGTCCTGGGCGAGATGCTGGCCGGCAAATCGCTGGCCGACGCGATTTCGGCGGTGGGCATCGAAGAGGTGGACGAGTCGGCGCTGGTGGCCCTCTGCCGCAAACTGGTCGCGGCCAATCCCAAGATCGCCGCCGAGGTGAAGGAGGGCAAACTGAAGGGCCTCGGCGCGCTGATCGGCCAGGCCAAGAAGGAAAACCCCAACGCCAACCCCAATCGCGTCCGCGAAATCTGCCTGGAGATAATCCAGAAGTGCGAAGGTTAGGAATACGGCTGGTTTTCATGGCGATTGTGCGATAGCATTCAGTGAGATGGCAATATCGGGCCACGACTCGATGGGGCGGCGAATCAAGAACGGGGAGGTTGCGATGAAGTTCTATTCTTTTGAAATCGTCATTGAGAAGGAGCCCGAGGACGAAGGGTATCTTGCCTATAGCCCCTCGCTGCCAGGCTGTTTCAGCAACGGAAAGACAATCGAAGAGGCCAAACGCAATATCCGGGAGGCCGTCCAATTGCACGTGGCCTCGTTGCTTTCGCATCATCAAACTGTGCCCCAGCGGGAGAACATGGTCCACGTCGAGGAATTGACGGTGGGAGTGCCCGAATGAGTCGGATGCCGCAAGTCAGTGCCCGCGAGTTGATCGCCTTTCTTAAGAAGCGAGGATTTATCGAGGACCGACAAGCAGGTTCGCATCTCACGTTGTGGCATGGGGAGAGTTGCCGCTCGGTGACGATTCCAGTCCACAGCGGATGCTCGCTGGGGCGTGGCTTGGCCGTTCGTATTCTCAAGGACGCGGGTTTCACCGTCGAAGACTATCTCAACGGATGAGTGTTATCACGCTAATCACCGACTTTGGTTCCGGCAGCCCCTATGTGGCGGCCTTGAAGGGAGTGATCCTGTCGCTCCAGCCGACCGCCACCTTGGTGGACATCGCCCACGACATCCCGCCGCAAGACATCCGCCGCGCAGCCTTGCTGCTGGACGATGCGGCCGATTGGTTTCCCGCCGGCACGATCCACCTGGCCGTGGTCGATCCGGGCGTTGGCACCGACCGGGCGATCGTTTACGCCAAGATCGGCCAGCAGCACTTCATCGCGCCCGATAACGGGCTGTTGAGCCGGCTGGCGGCACGCGTGGCGCCGCAAAAACTGATCCGCATCAGCGATCCGACGTATTGGCTGGAGCGCGTGTCGACCACCTTTCACGGCCGCGACATCATGGCGCCGGTGGCGGCCCGGCTGGCCGGCGGGCTCGACCCGGAGCGGCTTGGCCCGCCGCTGGAACGGCTGACCGCGCTCGACTGGCCCCAGCCGCGGCAGCAGGCGTCCCGCATCGACGGCGCGGTGATCGAGATCGACTCGTTCGGCAATCTGATCACGAACATCACGGCCGACATGCTGGCCGGCCGGCCCACCGATCGCCGCGCCTGCGTCGTCTGCAACATCTTCGAGACGTGGGGCATCTACCACGCCTATGCCGAGCAGCCCGGCGGAACGCTCGTGGCCCTGATCGGCTCCCGCGGTCGGCTGGAACTGGCGCTGGTCGGCGACAACGCCGCCGGCCGCCTGGGCGTCGCCCTCGGCGCGCCGGTCACGCTGGCCTGGGAGTAGCCGACCCCGTTCCGCGCCCATGCCGCGGTTGACAATTCGCCGGCCGAGCCGTTAAGCTGGCGGCAACCCGCGGAGATCAACCCATGTTCCGATGCCTTGTTATTGCGTCGATTGTGGCACTCGCTTCCGCCGTGCAGGCTGCGTCGCCGCTGCTGCCGTTGAAGGCGAGCGACAACGGCCGATTCCTGGTCGATCAAAAGGGCGAGCCGTTCCTGGTGGCCGGCGATGCGGCCTGGTCGTTGATCACCCAGCTCTCCGAAGAGGATGCCGAGCGCTATCTGGCCGATCGTCAGGCACGTGGCTTCAACTCGGTGCTCGTCAACCTGCTCGAGCACAAGTTCTGCACCGAGGCGCCGAACACGCGTGCCGGCATCGCCCCTTTCCTGAAGCCGGGCGATTTCTCGACGCCCAACCCGGCCTATTTCGATTTCGCCCACAAAATGATCGAAAGGGCCAATCGGCACGGCATCGTCGTTTGGCTCGCGGCCGGCTACCTTGGCTACAAGGGCGGCGACGAAGGTTGGTTTAAAGAGATGATGGCCGGCGGCGAGCAAGTGGTTCGCGACTATGGCCGATTCGTCGCCCGGCGGCTGAAAGACCTGCCGAACCTCGTCTGGGTCGCGGGCGGCGACTTCGTCCCCCGGCCGGAAGACCAGTGGACCATCAGCCGGCTGGCCGAAGGCATCTACGCCGAGGATCCCGCGCACCTGATCACCGCCCACACTTCGCGGGAGCAGTCGCCCGCCGCGCTGTTCGGTGCGCAGAAATGGCTCAGCCTCAACACGTCCTACACGTCCGAGCCGACGCAGCTTGAGGAGATGTGGAAGGAGTACAACCGCAGCCCGGCCCGGCCGCTGGTGCTCATCGAATCGACCTACGAAGTTGAACACAAAGCGACGCCGGCACAGCTTCGCCGGCAGGCCTACTGGGCAATGCTCGGCGGCGGCTGCGGCCAGTTCTTCGGCAACAATCCGATGTGGCATTTCGACGGCCCGGGGCTCTATCCTTTCAAAGGGACCTGGCAGGACGCCCTCAATAGCACGGGCACGCAAAACATGGTCCGGGTTCGCCAGTTGTTCGCCGGCTTGCCGTGGCAGAATCTCGTGCCCGACCACGACCATGCGATCGTGACCGACGGATACGGCAGCGGCAAGACGACGGTCGCCACCGCGCGAACCGCCGACAAGCGTTTATCCGTGAGCTACATTCCCTCGACCGGCCTGGAGCCGCGGGAGCTGACCGTCGATTTAGGCCAGTTCGCCGGTCCGGTGACGGTCCGCTGGTACAATCCGGCCAAAGGCGGCTGGACGGAGCTTGTCGGCCCGCCGATTACCAACAGCGGCTCGCACAAGTGCGCCACGCCCGGCGACAACGGCACAGAGACCAACGACTGGGTCTTGGTTCTCCAGTCGCGTTGAGTCGCCGCCCACTAGTCCGACGCAGCTAAACGTCGGGCGCCGCGGGCAGCTTGTCTGCCCGTATTCTGCATCAGCCGATCAGCAGCCTGACGATTAAAAGGTAATCGCGCCGGGGGGCTGACACACGGCTCTGCCGCGGGCCGAGGCCAGAAAATCGGAAATCTCAAGTTCTACTACATTGATCTTGACTCGAAACGGGATTGGTGAGAAAACTCGCTCGCCACAAGCGGAGCCGTCTATTTAGCCTATGCCCCCTATGCCCTTCAATTATTCAGCCGAGATGAACCACTAGCCACATTGGACTTTTCCCATTCTTGGCGGGTGGAGATTATGCCTCGAAGAGAGTTGACGCAGCTTGGAGCCAGGGGCGACCCAGAAAGCGTCTACATGGAAAACGACTTTTGGCATGAGTTGAAACGGAGAATTTGGTTATGAGCACGCGATTCCGGCAATTGGCGTTGATTCTTGGAGCGGCGACAGTCATTCTTCTGGGCGGCCATCTGTGCAACCGGCTGTTGGCACAGGCGCCGCCCCCACCGCTGCCTACCAACGAAAATACCCAACCCATCCAACCAAGTGGAGGCGGCCCGGCCCTGGCCGGAAGTCAGACTGGTGCTGAAGTCTTGACGCGGGGCCCGATCCACGAGGCATTCGCCGAAGTCGTTTCCTACAATCCCCAGCCCGGCCCGATCGTTTCCAAAGAACCTCCCAAAGCCATCGAGGAAGTCCCCCCCGCGGAAAAGCCGGCGGGCGACTATACCTGGATCCCCGGCTACTGGGCCTGGGACCAAGACCGCGAGAATTTCATCTGGGTCACCGGCGCATGGCGAATTCCGCCGCCCGGCACGACTTGGATGCCTGGCTATTGGAACCAGGCCGCCAACGGACATCAATGGGTTGGCGGCTATTGGGGACCGGCGGCGAACACGGCGATGGGCCGCGAGTCGACCTCCGAGACCGTCTATCTGCCCGCCCCGCCGAAAAGCGTCGAATCGGGCGCCAGCACTCCCGCTCCCTCGCCAGACCATTTTTGGGTCCCCGGCCACTGGTATTGGGCCAATGGACAATACGTCTGGCAGGCGGGCTACTGGGGCCGCTGCCAGCCTGATTGGGTTTGGATTCCCGCCCGATATGCCTGGACCCCCGGCGGCTACGTTTTCGTTGCCGGGCATTGGGATTACGCCCTGGCAAAACGCGGCGTGGCTTTCTGCCCGGTCTACTTCGCCGACGCGTATTACGTTGGTCCAGCTTACCACTACACGCCAAGCGTCTGCATCGAAACCCCGGTGTTGACGGGCTATCTGTTCTGCCGTCCGGCTTATGGCCATTACTATTTCGGCGATTACTACGATCCGATGTATGTGCAGGCGGGCATCTATCCGTGGTATGTGGTCCACGACGCGGGTACGGCTACGAGCCGCTGTTCGTCTACGATCGTTGGTACTACGGGGGACGCGACCCGGGTTGGGTGATGCGTATACACGGTGACTACGAATACCGGGTGGCACACATTGACGCGCGGCCGCCCCACACCTACGAGGCCGCCCTGCGGATCGACGTGAGACTGCCTGGGGCGAAGTTCACGCTCGCCGCGCCCATTGCGCACGTTGCGGCGGCGGGCGGGGCCATGCGGTTCGAACACCTCAGCGCCGAACGGCAAGAACAGTTCGCCAGGGCCCAGCACGAACTCCGACAGGTCCAAGATGACCGCCGGAACCTGGAAATCAAGGCCAATGCCGAAGCCCGGGCCAGCGGCGGCCAACCGGTTCGGATGAACGTTCACACCAGTGCGGTGGCCAGTGCGCGGCAGCCGACCAGCGTGGCCGAACGCGTCGTCGCCGGCCCCGGCCCAGCGGCAGCCGGCCGGCCGGGCGTTCCCGGCGGATCCGCCCCGCGACCTGGCACGGCACCAGCCCGCAAGTCGGACGCTTCCGGCAAGGGCCGCGACCCGAAAGATCGAGATAAGGATCAGGGCGGCCGATAACGCCAGACGCCATCGGCGGCACGTGTCGCCAGAATAACGCAAGCGGATGGTGGACGTGGGAGCCGAGTTCAGGTTAAGGATCCGGAACCGGCCTTCATCCATTCGAGATAATGCACCGCGTGACGGTCGAGATTTTCAAGGCTGCCGCCGCCGCGCAGGGGAGAGCACATTTCATAGCTGGCTACGCCGTCGAAGCCGCCCTCGCGCAAACCGGCGAAGAAAGCCCGATAGTCGATGAAGCCTTCGCCGAAGGGCACCGCCCGCAGCATGGCCGGCTCGGCCACATAGTTGACCAGTTCGGGCCGGTATCGGAAACGGGGCAGGCGGATGTAGTCGGCGTTGGTGGTGCAGGCGGTATAGGGCGCCATGCGCCGGGCGGCTTCGAACAAGTCTTCGCCACGCAATGCGGGCGACCAGGCATCGAATCCCAGCTTGCAGTTGGGCCGGCCGATGTCGCCCAGCAACTCCAACAGAGCATCGCTATGGACCGTCAAGTCGTGATGGTTCTGTACGGCAATCGTCACGCCCTGGTTCGCCGCACGGTCGCAACACTCTTGCAATGCTGTGACGACGCGGTTCCAGACGGTTGCCGGCGGAAGGTCAGCCGGTTCATAGGCGGTGAAGACGCGGACAACGGTCGCGCCGAGCACGCGGGCAAGCCGGACCAGGGATTCGACGTAGGCGATCTGCACCTCCATGTAGGGAACCTCGGCGGCCCCGGCGCAGGCAAAATCGGTGTAGCCGCCGATCACCGGACACGTGATCCGTTGGCCGTCCAACTGATTCTTGATCGCGGCGGCTTGCTCCGGGGAGATGTCGATGGGAGAGAGGTGCGGCCGCTTGCCCATCAGCATCACCGACGGGTATCCCAGGGCGCGGGCCTTCGCGATGAACTCGGGGAGCGACAACGAGTGCTGCCCCCAGAAACCGGCGTAACTGACAGAGAATAGAGTCGGTAGCATGTTGGATGTCGTTCAGAAGTGGGGCAGTGGCGTTGTCAATCTTGATGCCTGATACGGCCCTTGTTCCAATCCACGGGGCCCTTGCCTTTGTCGTAGCCACCTAGACCCCACGAAAAGACTTGGCGTCGGCGTTCCAAGAGAGCCCGCAGGGGCAAGATCAGCCGTCTGGAAGCAAGTGGACAGGGTGAGAGTCGCACTCACGACACGCGGATTTTCAGTCCTTAAAATCCTTCCCGTTGCCCTTCGGTTACTCTTCAGTTGCCCGTTTTTCTCGGGTTTCCTGAGGTCAGCCGCGCTCGGCACTCACCGGCCGATGCGCGATTTAGGTAACAGTTCAGGTAACAGCACCGCGGGGCGTCACATTGTCATCGTGTTCCACCATCACGCCCCCGTTCTTTCGCCGTATTCTACACAACTCGCAGCGCGCTTTCAAACGTTCCTTGGGCCAGATCCGCAACGGCGAAGGTGTGGCCGGCTTGCCCGATTGTTGCGCCTCTTGCGGTAACAGTCGCCGGGCCTGCTCGGCGGCCCGCTGGGTCACGGCACAGCTTTCCAAGTCCAGGAGCCGAGTGAGCCGCTGAAAATGGTCCTCCTCGCCCCGGCTGATGCTCGGCTGGCCGCCAGCCCAGGCCCGCACCCGGCGGTCGCCCAATGCCTGGCCGTCGAGAAGCCTGACGAGCCTAGCCTCTCAACCATCGGGGACCTCGACCACGGCCTGCGTGCCCCGCAACTCGATTCGTCCCACGCGGCGACGCTCCAAGCCGCCGGCCTTGTCGAGCAGGGCGAGGATGTCGGTCTTGGAGGCCCGGCGAGGCAGCGGTTCACTGAACACCGCCTCGTGGGGCTCGTAACCGAAGCAAGTTCGAGGGCCCGTCTGATATGGCACTTTTGGTCGTATCAGCCTCGTGATAATCTTGATACTACTCTTGTGGATGGTTCTGTTTAGTACCATTGGATCCATCCTGCAGAGTATACGAGGAAACCAGTTGTGCCCCTTCGTAAGTCCATGCCAGAACTGCGCTTAGGGAAGTAAGTCTGGGTTGGATTTGGACTTGTGGTCTGTCAGAGTTGGTCAGCCCTGGTCAAAGACTCTCAGACTTATCCCTGGTGTTTGGCACAGTGTGCCAATCGCAATGGGACCGATTTTGGTAGTTCCTCAGCGATGCCATAGCTCTACAACTTGTATCCTTAACCAGCCAGAGATAAAGCAGGAAGACGAGGCGATTCAGGTTCTGCGCCATTGCGCTGAGATAGGCTTGAATCTGTACTTTCGGCCTGCCACGATACCTGGCCCGCGACAAACAGTGATTCTGTCTCGCCTCGGCGAACACCCCAGCGTACCACCGTGTGCCACTGCTGCTACGGAGCAGTGGCACACGGTCGGCTTTCCTCGTGCGGCGAGAAATGCCGGTCAGTACACATCCACGTTAGCGCTTTTTTCCGAGCCGGCGCGGGTCACCAGCGCGGCAAACACGGCGATGCTGATCTTCTCGTTGATGAAGCGGACCGAGCCGTCACCCAGGGCCACATCCGCCCCGCCGGGATGGAAGGCGTAGACTTCGCCGGTCGGATCGCTCGAATAGTTGGCCGCCGCCTGCGTTAACCCGACGGGAAAATTTCGACTCCGCCGACGCGCCCGTGTCCTTGCCCGTGTTCGAGCCGCGCGTGCCGTTGCCCGTCGTATCGAGCACCAACGCCCCGTTGGTGCGGTTGACGGCATACAACACGTCGGTGGGACTGACGGCCCCGATTTGCAGGCCGTTGGCCGTCGCGCCGCGGACGATGATGTCGCTGGCCGGGCGAACCCAGCCGCCGCCGTTGACGTGAATGCCCGGGGCCGTAGCGCCGGCCAACAATGTTGCATCCACGGTCAGCTTGCCGCGAATGTATTGGGAGGGCCTTCCCGCCGACTCGGCGAACAGAATCGTGTTGGAAAGGCCATCCTTTACGTCGGCGAACCGGGGGGTCGAGTTACGGTCGAGAATCCCCACTACGGCCGAAGGGACGATGGTCGGAGCCGACGTACTGCCCGTATTGTTACCGATGTTGGTGGGCTTGGTCGTCGCGTCGCTCAACGGGTTTCCGGCCACCAGACTGTTCTGGATCAGCGCCACGTCGATGCCGAGCGTAGCCCCGTAATCGGTGATCGCCACCTCCGTGGGCTGCCAAGCGCTCAAATCCGGGTCGCCGTCCAACCGCGTGGGGGTGTCGGACGACGGGCAGATAAACGTCGGAAGCACCGTCTTGGCGAGCGTCACATTGGCATCTGTAAAACCAGTGTTGGTGGTGTTCGCATCCCAGTTCAGCGTTTGATCATAGTTGTTGTAGAGATTCTGCTTCTCAATATAAGGCAGCAGGAACGTGAACACGCCGACCCGCACGCCGGTACTGACCGGCCGAACTGCGGAAGGCAAATACCCAAACGTGTCGTTGAAGTTGTGAACCGCCACGGCAAGCTGTTTCAAGTTATTCTGGCAACTGGAGCGACGGGCCGCCTCACGGGCCGACTGCACCGCCGGAAGCAACATCGCCACCAAAATGCCGATGATCGACACTACGACTAATAGCTCGATGAGCGTAAACGCACTCCGCTTCCTGATTTGCACGTTCATTTCAGTACCTCTTTCCTAAAAGTGTTGAGTGTTGCAGGGCTAACGTCGTGACCGCGCGATTTGAACGACAGTTTGCAGTCATACGCAACCTTTGTGCCAATTCTTTCGGAATATTCCTCCGCTTCCAAATAACCGGCCCTCCGTGCCGATAATCGTCGCATCTGACGCTTGTGCAATCGCATTGGGTTGACTCGCTCTGTTTCTCTCAGCCGAAGCTTTTCCCTTTCATCGCCATCGTTTCCCGCACGGATCACGGGCTGCCGGCATCGCTGGTCACGGCTCTCCCTTGCCGATCACGGATCGGCCTCGTACGTTTGAGCACTTGCCGCATTCGGTATGATGGGGGAGAAACTGGCTGCTTTGCAAACTGCTGCCGGCGGGTCGTAGCCCGGCAAAGCCAAACTATGAGATTGGGTGCCACTGCTGGCTTGTCCAGCAGTGTCGTTCGGCTCACCGGCGCTGGGGCAGATTCACAAGTCAGAAATCCTTCCATTGATGGGCCGCTTGCCGGCGCATCTCCCCCGGATCAGGCCGCGTCGGTCGGGGTTATGGCTCGGCAACCATCATCAGGACTGTGCAAGAGGCAGGAACTGCGACCTACATTCCGCTCTGGAGTGGCCGAGTCGGAATCCGACACCTACATCCGCGAGCAGGGGCAGTTCAATACCAAAACCAACTCTCGCGGTGGCAAGACTTTTTCAACAAGCCCGGTCCTTTGTTGGCAGTCCGAAGAAACGGGTGACTCGATGCGACCGCGACACAAAACGACCTAGCCAAGCGCCCGCGCAGCCTCAATGCCATTCCGCTGTCGCTCAGAGTCCAATTCCCAAGAATCCCCCCTGGGCGTCGCTGGCGGCTCGAAGTTCTTCCATCCGTTTGATTGTCTTACTGAGATCCCCTGCCGCGATGAAGCGATCGAACTCGACTTTCACCGCTTCACGGACTGTATCGACAAACCAGTCCGCGACCGGAGCAACCAACCACGGGCAGACATCACCCGTCAATTCCACGCGCAGGTCGCTTTGCAGGGTCTCCATGTCGTCCGCGTCAGTTAACACCGTCCCCTCAAAACGAAACTCTAATGTGCCCAACTGTTCATGGTTGGTCAGGTGGTAGATGCATTTGCCGTCATGCAAGTAATAAGAATTGTGAAACCCATGCTTCTGTCCGGCCGCACGAAGCCTGCGGAACACGGCAGCCACTTCCTCCGGCTCATCCGGGGGAGGAGACAACAGCCCGACGGAACGTAGAGGCATACATTGGAAACTGATATCCACCCAGCCACTCATGGGCGATTCCTCCTTTTTCCGCTTGTATACATTATTATGTTGATAAACATACTATTGACATGTCGGGGACACCTACACTATAATGGCCATCGTCGTTCAAAGCAAACTCCCAAGAGAGTGTAATGCCAATGAGCTACTTGGTTGCCGAGGAGGCTGTCCCGACTTTCCCTGCTGGGAACCCACCCGCGTGCGAGTCGATCACTCCCCAGCGACCTTGCAATCGCGCCCTTTCCGAAGCGACGCTGGAATGGGTTGAGCGACAGAACATCCTTCTGGAAAATGCCGCTGCCGAGGAGATTCTCGCGTGGGCCGTCGAGACGTTTTCCCCCCGATTCACAATGGCCACCGGTCTCGGACCAGAAGGTTGTATCATCATCTCGATGCTCGCGAGGATTGATCCACGCGTCTATATCTTCAATCTCGACACGGGCTATCAGTTTCGAGAGACGCTCGAACTTCGCGATCGCATTGTCGAGAAATATGGGATCGGCATCGATCTTCAACGGCCCGAGTTGTCGGTCGCGGCCTATGAAGCTCTTCACGGCGGTCCGGTTCACCAGACTGATCCCGACAAATGCTGCGACGATCGAAAGATCCGTGTCCTCAGGCGAGTGGCGCGGCATTTTGATGCATGGGCAACGGGAATTCGCCGCGACCAAAGTCCGACGCGCGCGGATACGCCAATCGTTCGTTGGGACAGAAAGTTTGGAATGGTCAAAATCAGTCCCCTGGCGACGTGGACCAAGAGCGACGTGTGGCGCCGAATCCTTCATGACGGCATTCCGTATAATCCCTTGCACGACCAGGGATATTCCAGTATCGGCTGCCAGCCCTGCACGCGCGCCATCATGACAGGAGAGGACGAACGCGCCGGGCGTTGGACAGGCACAGAAAAAACCGAGTGCGGATTGCACACGGCGGTGGACTGAAACGGGCAGCACCGGAGGCATCGTCAGCTCCCATTCATAGAAGCGACTCTTCTTCGGATCGCCGGAATCGGGCCCAGTCGATCTTCAGCTTCCGCATCCGGGCGCGCAGCGTGTGGGGGTTGATATGCAGCAGCTTCGCGGCGCCGCGCCGGCCCTCGATGCGTCCGTGAGCGAGCGCCAGCGCCGCCTCGATGTGCTGCGTCATTGCCTCGTCGAGCGTCTGAAAGCGAATCGGCTGGGTCGGCTTCATCGGCTGATGGACATCACTCTCGGGCCGGGCGGCAGGCAGGTCGGTGCTCACTCCCAAGGCCTTTGCCACCTCCAGCCGCTTCCCGTCGCCAAGAATGGCCGCACGATCGATCACTGCCGCCAGCTCGCGGATGTTGCCGGGCCAAGGGTACGCGGCCAATAACTCGATGTCCTCGGGAGTGGGGAGCGCCCGCGGCAGCACAAAACGGGCCGCGGCGCGTTCGGCGAAATGCCGTGCAAGCTCGGCGATGTCGCCAACGCGTTCGCGCAACGGAGGCAGACTAAGAGGAAACACGGCAATGCGATACCACAGGTCCTCCCGGAACTTCCCTGCGTTGACCATCGCCGCCAGATCGCGGTGCGTCGCGGCCACGATCCGCACGTCAACGTGAACGGGTTGTTCGCCGCCAACCTTCTCCAGCCAGCCGTCCTGCAGAATCCGCAAGAGGCGCACTTGGGCCGCCAGCGGCAATTCGCCGACTTCGTCCAACAACAGGGTACCACCGTCGGCGCGTTCGAACCAGCCTTGCCGCGTGTCCACGGCTCCGGTGAACGCGCCGCGTTCATGCCCGAACAGCTGTGAATCGACGAGTTCCGAAGGAATCGCTCCGCAGTTGACCCGCATAAACGGACCGGCAGCACGGGGCGAGCGATTATGAATCATCCTGGCAATCACTTCTTTGCCGGTCCCCGTCTCGCCAAGGATGAGAACCGGCGCGTTGGAGCGAGCCACCAAATTGACCCGTTCCAGGACCGGACGCAAGCCGGAATCGGCGCCGACGACACGGTCGTCTCCCGTTTCCTTGCGTCCCAGGCGGCTAAGCAGGGAACGCTTTTCCGCCTCCGCCGCGGCCCGCAATGCGGCCATCTCGCGCACACGGCGGTCGTTCTCCAGAGCCGTGGAAAGTGGTTCCAGCAGCGCGTCCATGATTTCCACGTGGTGGCTGTCGAACCTCGCGTCGTCCGCCGCCACCAGGACCACCACGCCGCCAGGACCGCCCGAGTCGGCCAGGGGGCCGACGAGAACGTCACCGCGGACGCCCAGCGGAACAAGAGCCTCCATCGGGGCATCCGCCCAACCGGGACTTCCGCGATGCGCGACCTCTCCCCGACCGCACCATTGAACGACCTCCGCGATTTGGGCCGGCGAGCACATCGATCGCGAGTCCGGCAGGAGGTAATCGGGAGCGGAAAAGGCTACCGCCACCGTCTCCACGCAAGAGCGAGTGCTATCCACCCGGCGCACCAGTAGCTGTGCGATGGGCATGTGGTTGGTCAGAATCTTGCCGACGGTAGTCGCTGACTCGCCAATCTCGATATGACGGCAGGTCTCTCGCCACAGGTTTGTCAGTGTCGGCTGAAACCCGTCTACGACGTGCAGGTTATCATTTGTCATGGCTGATCCAGCATATACCAAGGGTTGTCCAGCAATAGTGCTAGGATGCTCTTCGTTCCCGCCTCCAATCGCCGCTGCCGAAGGCACGTCCACGCCAAACCCGCCAGACCAACTATTACGCATGTAAGTTTCTAAACATACTGATATATAATGAGTTGCGCCGACAGATCTTTTCCGTCAAACAAGCAGCAACTTCCAGCATGGGACCAATCGCGACGGTAACGGGACACGGAACTGACGGGGATAAACGCAAATTGCGGGCCAATCGTCCCCTGCGCAGCCGAGAGCATCGGCGCTCGCACTGACCGTGACAATTCCGGACGTTCTCCTGATTAGCGAGGACACATTGCCGAGGCCGTCGAATACTGGTGAAAGACACCCCGCTACCGTCCTGCGCACGCTCTAGATGATGTAGTCCAGCGGCTCCATGAACACTCGTGCGTCGCGCGGGCTGACGTAAACCTCGGCCCCCGTATCAATATGCATGTTTTGGAACCGATCATGGGCCATTTCCACATTGATGAGCTCGCCCGCCCTGCTGAGCAATTCGATTTTTGTTTGCGGTCCCGCGGTGTGAATGCGCGAGATACGAGCGAACAGAGCGGGACGTCCATTGGGGCGGGTGTGAATTTCCAGGTCGTGAGGGCGCACCAACAGCCTGGCGGGGCGGCCGTCGGCCCTATCCCCTTGCGGATAGTCAAGAACTAACGAACCGAATACGGCCTTGCCCCCCTCCACGCGGCCGTGGAACAGATTGACGTTGCCCAGGAAGTCCATCACAAAGGCATTGGCCGGCCGTTGGAAGACTTCCGTCGGCGTGCCGATCTGCTCGATCCGACCGTGATTCATCACCACGATCCGGTCGGCTACCTCCAGGGCTTCTTCCTGATCGTGCGTCACGAAGATGCTCGTCACGTGGATCTCATCGTGCAGCTTGCGGAGCCAGCGTCGCAATCCCCGCCGGACTTTGGCGTCGAGGGCGCCGAAGGGCTCGTCAAGGAGCAGCACTTTCGGCTCAATGGCGAGCGCCCGAGCCAAGGCGACGCGTTGCCGCTGGCCCCCGGATAGTTGCGATGGATAACGGCCCTCCAATTGCTCAAGCTGAACCAGCTTCAGCAAGTGTTGCACTTTCGCTCGAATGTGATTCCGTGGCGGACGCAGCCTGCGCGGTCGCACTCGAAGCCCAAACGCGATGTTCTCAAACACCGTCATGTGACGGAACAGCGCGTAGTGCTGGAATACGAAGCCTACGCCGCGTTGGCCGACGGCCGTTAAGGCCACGTCGCAGTTGTGGAAGAAGATGGCGCCGCTGCCGCGATCGGCCGTTTCCAGGCCGGCAACGATCCGCAGCAACGTGGTTTTGCCCGAGCCCGACGGCCCCAGCAGCGCCACCAGCTCACCGGCGCGGACCTTCAGACTGACGTCGGACAGCGCAGCATATCCGGCGAACGTCTTGGAAACGTGGCATACCTCGATGCTCATGATGCCACCCTGCAAACATCTCGCCCCAATCCCCGCAGGACGATCGCCTGGGCGCGGATCAATGGGCTTCGCAAGAGGGAGCAAGTTCTATGCCATCAGACTGGCAAGCCCAACGAGCGAACGATCATGTCATCCATTGGGGCTTCCGGAGAGCGGCATGACGCCCGAGCCCCGAGAAATCCACCACTTGCCGGTCCGGTTTCATGGAATGCGTTCGCCGCTCACAATCATCGATACGACACGAGGCCAGCAAATATCCTCGCGGGCAGCATGAATGATGGCCAGGATGGGAAATAGAACGGGATACATTAGTGGCCGAGTACGGTCTGCAGAATCGTCCTAATGCGGCCGCGCGCCTCAAGAAACGACGCATGCCACCGCGTCTTGGCCTGCCGGTGGCATACGTGTGTATTAAGCGCTGTTTCTTTTAGATTGTGCCAGTATGAGTCCTCCTTCGTAGTGGTGAGACAAGGGTGCCATAAGCTGACCGAAGGTCAGAACTCATACTTTAGCTGCAGCCACCAGGCGTCGTTGGCATCGGTGTTGGCCAGGTTGCCGAAGATACCGAGACCGGCCACCAACGTGGTGTGCTTGCTGGCAATGAAGGCAATGTCGAAGCCGTGCCAGTTGTTCTCGCCGCCGATCAACAGGTTGGGCACGTTAATCGTGCCGCCCGGACCAATCGTGCCGTACGGACTGCTCTTTTGGCGGAATTCGTAGGCCAACAGGAGCTTGTCGTACGGGAGAACGGCGATACTGCCTTCAAAGCTGGCCGTGTATTTGTCGCTGAAACCCAGGAATCCCAGGTCGGCCGCCTCGCTCCCGCGCAGACCGGCCGTGAGGATCAGCGGCCGGCCAAAGAACGCTGTGCGCAAAGTCTTGGTTGCGGTGAGGGTGAAGTCCACGCCGTAATCCCGGGCGTAGCCGATTGCGGTCAGGGCGCCAGTCAACTTATCGTTGATCGCGGCGATGTCGCCATTGTACTTGAAGTTGGTGCCGAACGTAACGGCCGGCAACCACTTGAGGTCGTCGCTATTCTCTTTGATCAGCAAAGCACGGGCGCTGAAGTTATACAGCCACACATCGCTGTTGTCGATCAGCCCCGGGTTACCAAGCGTGGTGTTGATGTTAGTCGGCAGCGTGCCGAGCCCGAGACGATCGGCTGCAAAACCGAACTCGATTCGGCCCAACAGATTCTCGGTGGCCAGCAGCGTATCGAGGTTCTTTCGGCCAAGCCCGATGTAATCCATTGCCACAGAAGGCTTGCCCCACACATCACACTCTCCGGCCGGATTCACGAGGTAAGCCATGGGCGTGATCGCGCCGCCGCCCTGACCTTCAATGGTGATGAAGGGCAGCGGCGGCGCCTTTTCGTCCGCGGGTGGAGGCGATGCTTGCTCCGCCGCATCCTGGGCGGAGGCGCTCACTCCGAATGAAATCGCCGCAATGGCGGCCATAACGCACAACATTGGAACTCGTGAAGTTTTCACGTCTTGATCCCCCTGTATTGTGAGATGCTCAACAAGAACTGGATTACTAATCAAACGGCGTACTCTAGCGGACCACTCGGTTGAACTGCAGTCCGCTCGTCGTCGATTAGGTCCTGCAGGGAGGTATTGTCATAGACCTCTTCCATGGCCCTCTGAGCTTTTTGCCAGACTCCCATGAAAGCACACCGATTTTTCAACTGGCAATGTTCGTCGCTCCGGCCCACCACGCACTTCACGGGCGCCAACGAACCATCGACGGCACGAATAATGTCTCCAACGGTGATTCTTCCCAGTGACCCCGCCAATACGTAACCGCCGCTGGCTCCGCGGCGAGATTCGACCATTCCATCAACTCGCAAGCCTTGGAGAATCAACTCCAGGAATCGCGGCGGAATGGCCTGGGCGTCGGCGATCTCGGCCACCGTAACAGGCTCTCTGCCCTGCCGCTTGGCCAACTCAAACAACGCCCGCAAAGTGTATTGACACTTCTGAGACACGTGCATGGCTGTTCCCTTACATTCGTCAAATCGAGTCTATTTGGCATCATCGGAGCGAAACCATCAGCACTTAATGGGAATAGTCAAAATTCAAACACGACTACCGTTGTGATGTTGTTATTCCCGACACGCTTTTCCTCAATTCACTTACCCTAGCCGAGTCGATGTAAGTGGTGGTGCGGATTGCGAGCACACCGCCTGCAATGTTTATGGTTCCTGTGATGTATTTCTGGGCAATGCCACGGATTGGCTAGCACCTTATGCGGCGCATCCGTGATGCGTGGTGGCCAGACAGGCAACAGACGCGGTGGCGTGCGACGAAACACCTGTCAAACGGCCGCGAAGTTGGTCTAACTGACCTTGGCACATAAGTTGCGGAGCAGCTCCTGCCAGCCGCATCCATCGCAAGAAGCGAAAGCGGCGGACAAGCAAATCAGCGAGATTGCCATCGATGTCTGACGCGCACACGGGCCATGATCAACGGTCGCGCCCCGACACGGAGTCTGCCACGGAGGACGTGCTGACACACATTCGTGGAGCCTTGAAAGGTTTGCGATTCGGATCGGTGACAATCATTGTGCAAGACGGCGTTGTGGTGCAGATCGACCGCACCGAGAAACGGAGACTCCAGCCGAACTCGCGCCGGCCCGAAAGACAAGCGGACACCCGGCCGCCACTCGATTAGCTCTCCAGTGGGCGGGTCAGCAACAAACACTTGTGCGAGACAAACACACAAATCCAAGAAAGGAAAATCCATGTCGCGTCAACAGACTTATTCCAACATCGTCGAAACCACGTTCGACACGCCTTTGGTGCGTTTGGGCCGGCTCATTCCGGCAGGCCAAGCCACCGTGCTGCTGAAATTGGAGTTCTTCAATCCGTTCTCCAGCGTCAAAGATCGAATCGGCCGAGCAATGATCGAGGCGGCGGAAGAAGCGGGCATTGTCACTGCGGACACCCAGATCATCGAACCAACCAGCGGCAACACGGGCATTGCCTTGGCGTTCGTGGCCGCGGCCAAGCACTACCATCTCACGTTGACGATGCCGGAGTCAATGAGCCTCGAACGCCGTGCGCTGCTGCGGGCGCTGGGCGCCAATCTGGTGTTGACGCCCGCTAAGGACGGCATGAAAGGCGCCATTGCCAGCGCCCAGGAGTTGGCCGCCTCGACGCCCAATAGTTGGGTGCCTCAGCAGTTTGACAACCCGGCAAACCCCGCAGTCCACGAGCGAACCACTGGCAAAGAAATCTGGGAGGATACGGCCGGCAGGGTTGATCTGATTGTTGCCGGCGTGGGCACGGGCGGGACAATCACGGGTGTAACGCGATATATTCGGGCGAAGAATCCCGCCTTTCGCGCCTACGCCGTCGAGCCGGCCGACTCACCGGTCATTTCCGGCGGCAAGCCCGGCCCACATAAGATTCAAGGCATCGGCGCCGGCTTCATTCCGAAGAATCTGGACACCAGCCTGTTGAGCGGCGTGGAAACCGTAACCAACGAAGAGGCGTTCGCCTGGGCGCGTCGCCTGGCCAGCGAAGAGGGCATTCTAGGCGGGATCAGCACGGGGGCCAACATCGCGGCCGCTGCCCGTCTGGCGGCCAAGCCCGAGAATCGCGGCAAGGTAATCGTGACCGTGGCGGCCAGTTTCGGCGAACGGTACCTCTCGACCCCATTGTTTCAGGGGCTCGGCAGGGAGGCGGTGCCGGCCTCGCCCGCTCCCACCAACGGTGGCAAGGTGGAGACTGCTGCCACGACGGCCGGTCGCGGCGTGTGACTCGCATGGCAAACGCGCTGTCGCCAGTTTCCGGAGCCGCGGGTTGTTGCATCCCGGCTGCGTGTTGACATCCTGTTTGCCCCGTTATTGCTCGAACCGTTACCTACCGCGGGAGCAGGCAACATGATTTCTTGTATGCCGTCTGAGCGTAAGGAACGTCTGCCCTTGCTGACGGAACGGCTTGTTGATACCTACGCGGAAGTTGGCGCGACGGTGCACCTGGGGCGTTCTCCACTGCCAAACTATGACGCCGTAATTTCGATAACGGAAGATCTGAAAGGGGTCCTTTTCCCGGGCTACCGCCGCCGTGACGGGCTTCACCTGGGAAACCTGACCTATCACATTGGCAGTCTTTTGGACCGTCTACATAACACGCTGGGTGAGCAGATTGTCCGGGCCTTGGGGCACGAGGGAAATCGCTGCCGTCCGGGCGATGGTCGCGAGCGCGTTGACCTCGAAGCGACCGCGCAAACGAAGACGATGGCCTTCCTGGAACAGCTTTCCACGCTGCGCACGACCCTCTCGCTCGACGCAGAGGCTGCCCTCGCGGGCGACCCCGCTTGCCGGTCATTGGACGAGGTCATTTTCTGCTACCCAGGCTTTGAAGCGGTCGTCGTTTATCGTTTGGCGCATTTGCTCCATAAGCTCGATATCCCGCTGATTCCGCGGATGATGTCCGAATGGGCCCACAGCAAGACGGGCATTGATATTCATCCCGGGGCAGAAATCGGCACGCATTTCTTCATCGACCACGGCACCGGCGTGGTCATCGGCGAAACCTGCGAGGTCGGAGAGTGGGTCAAGCTGTATCAAGGCGTAACCCTCGGCGCAATCAGCCTTCCGACCGATGGCGACGGCCACCTGGCGCATGGAACGAAACGCCATCCGACGGTCGAGGACCGAGTCGTCCTTTACGCTAATGCCACGGTGTTGGGAGGTCGAACGGTGATCGGCCATGATTCTGTGATCGGCTCCAATGTCTGGATTACCACTTCCGTCGATCCGCACACCGTAGTGAGCCTGGAAAGGCCAAAACTACAAATACGCACCAGCCGGACTCACGAGTTCTCCTCGGACTGGTCAATATGACACCGGCCGGCAAACGCTGGATTCCGAGGCACAATTTACACCACCCACGATCAAATTCACTTCGGGCAAGGAACTCGCCTTCATTCTGCCGACACAAGCGGTTACAATGCCACCCATGCTCTGACCTCGGAATCCTTATGGACCCGAAAGAGAAACTCTCGATCGTCTGCTTTAGCGGCGAATTCGACCGCGCGGTCGCGGCCCTGACGCTTGCCACGGGCGCCGCGGCCACCAATCGCGAGGTCACCGTCTTCTTTACTTTTTGGGGGCTGAACATCGTTAAGAAACGGGGCGGTCACCGTTGGACCGGCACGGGAATCCTCGCCCGTTTCTTCAATTTCTTGATGGGCGGCCGCAACAACCTGCCTTTAAGCCGACTGAACTTCGGCGGCATCAGCCCGAGGCTCATGACCGGGATGATGAAGTCCAAACGTGGCGACGCTCGAAGAACTGTTCGCGGCGGCCACCGAACTGGGCGTAGGGTTCGTCGCCTGCGAAATGGCCATGCACATCCTGGAGTTGAAGAAGGAGGACCTAGTCAACCAGGTGACGGAAGTGATCGGCGTATCGACCTTCCTCGATCAGTCGCGGGACGCCAAGATCATTTTCATTTGAACGTCTAGATCGATAGGGATTGGCTCTGAGGAATCCATCATGGCTAAGACACTTGATATTACGGGCGACTGCTGCCCGATGACGTTCGTCAAGGTGAAACTTACGCTGGCGAAGATGCAGAGTGGCGAGGAACTCGACATCGCTCTGAACGAAGGCGAGCCGCTCAACAATGTGCCGCGCACCGTCACCGAGCAAGGGCACGAAGTGCTCTCGATTCGCCAGGAAGGCGGCGTGCACCACGTGCTCGTTCGCAAGGCGTGAGCGGCCGATGAAACTGCGTGCCGGGCGTCAGTTGCGTAGAATCCGCTTCACCGCGTCGACGAGGCGGTCGATCTCCTCGCGCGTGTTGTAGAAGGCCAGCGATGGCCGGACGGTGGCCTCAAGCCCGAATCGCCGCAGCGACGGCTGGGCGCAGTGATGGCCGGCGCGAACGGCGATGCCCTCCAGGTCCAAGGCCCGGCCGGCTTCTTCGGTGGGCCGGTCCCGCAGGACGAACGACAGCACGCCCACCTTCTCGCGAGCCGTTCCGATCAGGCGAAGGCCGTTGATCCGGGAAAGCTGCTCGGTGGCATATTGCAGCAACTCCTGTTCGTATTTCGCGATGGCCGGCCGCCCGAGTTGATTGACGTAATCCAGGGCCGCTCCTAGCCCAACCGCGTCGGCAACGTTCGGCGTGCCGGCCTCAAACTTTGCCGGGGCGTCGGCATAGGTGGTTTCTTCGAAGGTCACGTTGCGAATCATGTTGCCGCCGCCTTGCCAGGGCGGCATGATCTCCAACAGCTCTTCCTTGGTGAAGACGACGCCGATTCCGGTGGGACCGAAGATCTTGTGCCCGGAGAAGACGAAGAAATCGGCGCCCAGTTGCTGAACATTCACGGGAATGTGCGGCACCGACTGCGCCCCGTCGATCAACACGCGGGCATCGTAGCGCTTGGCCATTTGCGTCATTTCGGCCACCGGGAGGATCGTGCCCAAACTATTCGACGCGTGCGTCAGCGCCACCAGCCTCGTTTTCGGCCCGAGAATGGCTTCGTACTGTTCGAGCATGATTTCGCCGCGGTCCGTCACGGGGATGACTCGCAGGACAGCCCCTTTTTCCTTCGCCGCCATCTGCCAAGGGACGATGTTCGCATGGTGTTCGAGCGTGGACAGGACGATCTCGTCGCCCGGTTGCAGGAACTTCCGACCATACGTCTGTGCGACCAGGTTGATGCCCTCCGTGCTGCCGCGCACGAAGATGATTTCCTTGGAAGACGCCGCCCCCAGAAATGTTTGAACTTTTTGCCGGGCCTGTTCAAATGCATCGGTCAACCGTGCCGCCAGGGTATGTGCCCCGCGGTGGATGTTCGAGTTGTCGCTCGCGTAGAAGCGCGACAGCGCGTCGATCACGCTCTGCGGTTTTTGGGTTGTGGCAGCGTTGTCCAGCCAAACTAGCGGTTTCCCGTGGACCTCCTGATGCAGGATCGGGAAGTCCTTGCGAATGGCAGGCACGTCGAAAGGACGCACGCGCTCAACCGGCGGACGATTTCCCGAAAACAGCCGGAGGTGCAGGTCCCGATCGAGCCCCTCGGCGCACCGGCCGTCATCCGATCGAAACGGTGAACGGAGGCTTTGCACGAACTGGCTCAGGCCGTCCGTAGGGGGCTTTGTCGCGATTGGCCCGGGACCGGCGCCGCCGCTCTCGGGACTGACCGGCAGCGGGCTTCCATCTCCGAGACCTTCCGCAATACCGGTCAGCCCACCGGCTATCTCGGACACGGCATCTGACGCCTCCGCTTCCGTTGTTGGGATGCGGCTTACACCCGGAAGCTCGTTGTACAGTCGAGTCGCGATTCTCGTAATCAGGTCGGGCGTGACTTCGTTCATAGGTCTGGCCTGCCTTTGTCCCATGCGTTACTTGGGGGTCTGTTTTCGGTGCTCGTAATCGTGGTAGTATCCGACCTCGACGTTTTCCAGCACGCCCAGGGCGTCGTCGGTCAGCACGGCTAGCGAAAAGTAGAGCGTCAGCAGGTATGTGGCCACGCCCATGCTGTCGATGCCCATCAGCCGGGCCGAGAGACTCGGCATGATCTCGCCGGGAATGCCCGTCTGGTGCAGACCCACTACGCCCTGGTCTGCTTCGCCCACGCGCATCAGCAGGATGCTCGTCGTGCCTGACCGCCGCCCGGTCAATTCCAGCTTGTCGCAGGGAATCAGCGGAATCCCGCGCCAAGTGATCACCGGCATGCCCGCCACAAACACCGTCGGTGGCGGGACTCCACGCCACGTGCACTCCCGACCAAAGGCGGCGATCGCCTTGGGATGCGCCAGAAGAACGCCGGTTTCTTCCACACCAGCGACAGCAACTCGTCCAGGTCGTCGGGCGTCGGCGTCCCATAGCGGGCGCTGATTCGCATCGACGGGTCCACCGAATGCAACAATCCAAACTTCTGGCCGTTGACCAACTCCCATTCCTGCCGCTCCTTGATCCCTTCGATCGTCAGCCGCATCTGCTCTTCGAGTTGATCGTAGGGATTGTTGTACAGGTCCGAGACGCGCGTGTGTACCCGGACAATGGTCTGCACCGGTGAAAGGGCGTACTCACGGGGTTTCGTCGCATAGTCAACGAACGTCTCGGGGATCTCGATGTTCTCGGCGAAGCCCGACACCAGGTCGATGTTCCGCTCCCCATACCGATTGACCATCGAACGCCGTTCCAGGTACTCGACAGTGGCCTTCTTGAATTCTTCCTTCCAGTTGGGCACTTCGCTCACCGCGGAGTTGAGGTCCATGCACGACAGGCTTAGCAAGATGCAAGGGGTCAGGGTCCGGACCGTCACGTCCGAGGCCTGATCGGAGACAAACTCCGTTTCCCCGAAGTACTCCCCATTCGTGAGCAAGGCGATGCGGATGTCGCTACCGTGGGCGCCCTTATAGAGGACCTCCACTTGTCCCTGCGCGATGATGAAGAACTTGCTCTCGGGCTCGCCCTCGACGATTACCTTGTTCCCCAGAGGAACCTCCTCGGTCTTGAAGCTGCCGGCCATGCGGGCGACGATCGCTTCCGGCAGTGCGGAGAAGATCGGAACGTTCCGTAGCGATTCGGGCGAGAATGAGGCAGCCCCCGCCGACACATCGATTTGGATTCGCTCGGCCTTGGGCAATTCGACTTTGGTGCGGTTGACGCGATAGACGCCCCCTTCGGCCTGCACCCACGGCAACTGGCTCAGCAGCAGCCGCGGAGTGATCGACGTCATCATCGGCCGGGTCTTTGTCGTCGTCGTCAGGTTCCTGGCGACCGACGTGGTCACACTTCGCTGTAGTACGGCGCTCGACATGTGTGCGCTGCCTTTCTTGTGCGGTGTTGTGTGTGGTAGTTGTTCTTCTTCGTTGTGAGGATTGGTGATACGCGGGGCGAATCCAAGGCCCCTACGACCGACGTTCGACTTGCTCAGATGCCTAGCCCGTTGTCAAAGCCGCCGGTTCCCCTGTGTTGATAATCGTGGTAGTATCCGACCTCGACATTTTCCAGCACGCCCAGGGCGTCGTCGGTCAGCACGGCTAGCGAAAAGTAGAGCGTCAGCAGGTATGTGGCCACACCCATGCTGTCAATGCCCATCAGCCGGGCCGACAGACTCGGCATGATCTCGCCGGGAATGCCCGTCTGGTGCAGACCCACTACGCCCTGGTCCGCTTCGCCCACGCGCATCAGCAGGATGCTCGTCGTGCCTGATCGCCGCCCGGTCAATTCCAGCTTGTCGCAGGGAATCAGCGGAATCCCGCGCCAAGTGATCACCGGCATGCCCGCCACAAACACCGTCGGTGGCGGGACTCCACGCCACGTGCACTCCCGACCAAAGGCGGCGATCGCCTTGGGATGCGCCAAGAAGAACGCCGGTTTCTTCCACACCAGCGACAGCAACTCGTCCAGGTCGTCGGGCGTCGGCGTCCCATAGCGGGCGCTAATTCGCATCGACGGGTCCACCGAATGCAACAATCCAAACTTCTGGCCGTTGACCAACTCCCATTCCTGCCGCTCCTTGATCCCTTCGATCGTCAGCCGCATCTGCTCTTCGAGTTGATCGTAGGGATTGTTGTACAGGTCCGAGACGCGCGTGTGTACCCGGACAATGGTCTGCACCGGTGAAAGGGCGTACTCACGGGGTTTCGTCGCATAGTCGACGAACGTCTCGGGGATCTCGATGTTCTCGGCGAAGCCCGACACCAGGTCGATGTTCCGCTCCCCATACCGATTGACCATCGAACGCCGTTCCAGGTACTCGACAGTGGCCTTCTTGAATTCTTCCTTCCAGTTGGGCACTTCGCTCACCGCGGAGTTGAGGTCCGTGCGCGACAGGCTTAGCAAGATGCAAGGGGTCAGGGTCCGGACCGTCACGTCCGAGGCCTGATCGGAGACAAACTCCGTTTCCCCGAAGTACTCCCCATTCGTGAGCAAGGCGATACGGATGTCGCTGCCGTGGGCGCCCTTGTAGAGGACCTCCACTTGTCCCTGGGCAATAATGGAGAACTTGGTCTCCGGCTCGCCCTCGACGATTACCTTGTTCCCCAAAGGAACCTCCTCGGTCTTGAAGCTGCCGGCCATGCGGGCGACGATCGCTTCCGGCAGCGCGGAGAAGATGGGGACGTTTCGTAGCGACTCGGGCGAGAAGGAGGCAGTCCCCGTTGACACATCGACTTGGATTCGTTCGGCCTTGGGCAGTTCGACCTTGGTGCGGTTGACGCGATAGACGCCCCCTTCGGCCTGCACCCACGGCAACTGGCTCAGCAGCAGCCGCGGAGTGATCGACGTCATCATCGGCCGGGTCTTTGTCGTTGTCGTCAGGTTCCTGGCGACCGACGTGGTCACGCTTCGCTGTAGTACGGCGCTCGACATGTGTGGTTCCTCTGTTTGCGGGTCGGTATACGCGATCAATTCGACGATGTCACTTCAATTGCATCAGCCGATCGGTTCCTTCCATCAGCATCACTCGGGAAACAGCTTGGTGGAGAGGTAACGTTCACCAAGGTCCGGCAGGATGACGACGACCAGTTTTCCATTGTTTTCCGGCCGCTGTGCAACCTGGAGGGCCGCCCAGGCCGCGGCTCCGGAACTGATCCCGCACATCAATCCTTCAAGGCGCGCGAGCTGTCTGGATGTCTCCAAGGCGTCCTCATCCGCCACGGTCACGACTTCATCGATGACTTGCAGGTTCAAGATGTCGGGGATGAACCCGGCGCCAATCCCTTGAATTCCGTGCTTGCCGGGCTTGATCGCCTGGCCGGCGCGTCGCTGGGTGATGACCGGACTGACGGCCGGTTCGACCGCGACGATCCGCACACCGGGCCTGCGTTCTTCAAGACCTCGCCCACACCGGTGATGGTGCCGCCCGTGCCCACCCCTGCCACGAAGAGGTCAACTTGTCCCGCCGTATCCCGCCAGATTTCTTCAGCCGTGGTTTTGCGATGAACTTCGGGATTGGCGGGGTTCTTGAATTGCTGAGGGATAAAGTATCGCTTGTCGCTGGCAGCCAGTTCTTCCGCCCGCCGCACGGCGCCCGCCATGCCTTCGCTTGCGGGCGCGAGAATCAGTTCCGCTCCCAGTGCTTTGAGCAGCCGCCGCCGCTCCAGGCTCATGCTCTCGGGCATGGTCACCTGAAGCTTGTATCCCCGCGCCGCGCAGACAAACGCCAAGGCAATGCCCGTGTTGCCGCTGGTTGGCTCAATGATGATGGTATCCGACTGGATCTTCCCATCCCGTTCGGCGGCGTCGATCATGGCGAGTCCGATGCGGTCCTTGACGCTCCATAGTGGATTGAGATTCTCCATCTTCACGGCGATCGTCGCGCCCGTGTTGGCGGAAAGATGGTTGAGCCGCACCAGCGGTGTGCGGCCAATGCACTGGGTGATGTCTCCATGAACGCTTTCTGGCAGTGCGGCGGGCATCAGGGATCTCCTCGGTTATGCTGGAATGGGGACTGCGATTGCTGGCACAAGTGCATTGCTACGCGACAGGGCGTCACGCGGCCGCACCACGAATTGCGGCAGCAATCGTCGATCATTATCATCAAGGTCAGTTGGCCTTGGATAGGGAAAAACCGTAGGCAGCCGAGTGCCGCTCTGGCGTGGCGCATTGACCGGTGGATGCTTGCCGGGGCGTAGCAAGCCAATGCTCGGGAAGCACCGCAATGCGGTGGCCAAGCCAACTGCGACTGGCACGGCCGAGCCGTCACGAAGGGTCGATGCTGCTCGATCGGGCGGCGACATGCCGGACCAAATCCCGTCTACACGCATCGCCTCCGGTATTCTCGGTCAGCGGCGCATCGTCTGTTCTAGCCTGGCCTGGTGCTTTTTGCCCTCAGCCCAACAACGGAGATAAGAATCAGCCTGAGATTATGAACCGGCCGGCGGTGGCTTTCAAGTCCCGTGAAAAGAAATTGGCGGGCGACGGCCGCGATGGTAACCTCCAAATTCTTGCAAAACTTCTAATCTCGATCTTTCGGCAAGTGGCAGCCAACGACAGTGCCATCATATATCAAGGCGCGGCCATCGCATTTGGGCGCTGACCAAACTCAAAGTTCATTACACTGAATCAATAAGCCTTCAAAGCTTGAGTCAGGTCGGCGATCAGGTCTTCTGGATTCTCGATCCCGCACGAGAGGCGGATCATGTTGTCCGGGATGCCCCAGGCACGGCGCTGCTCAGGTGCGACCTCGTAGTAGCTCAAGATCAGCGGCTGCTCGATCAGCGATTCCGCGCCGCCCAGGCTGGCCGCGATCCGCGGAATCCGAACCGCATCGACGATGTTAGCCGTTTGTCGCCAGTCGGCGCCCTTCACCGTGAACGTGACCACGCCGCCAAATCCCTGCATCATGCGCCGGGCGATGTCATGCTGTGGATGACTGGGTAACCCCGGATAGTAAACTCGCTCGATCCGCGGATGGCCGACGAGGAACTCGGCCACGCGCTGGCCATTCTCGTTGTGCCGATGCATGCGCAGCTCGAATGTTTTTAGTCCTCGCAGCAAAGCATGCTCGTTGTGCGGACCATTGATCAGGCCCAACAATCCGCGGAACTTGCGGAGCGGCTCCAGCCGTTCCCGCGTGCCGAGCACGACGCCGGCCAGCAGGTCGTTATGCCCGCCGAGGTACTTCGTGCAGGAATGGAGCACGTAGTCGATCCCAAACGTCAAGGGCCGCACGTTGTAGGGAGTGGCCAGCGTGGCGTCAACCACGGTCTCCACGCCGCGCCGCTTCGCAATTGCCGTAAACCGCTCCAGGTCGATCACGCTCAAGTGCGGATTCGTGGGCAATTCGCAGAACAGCAATCGCGTGGCGGGCGTGATCGCATCTTCCAGCGCCTTGTAGTCGCACGGCGGGACCAGCCGTGTGGCAATGCCGTACCGCGAGAGTTCCTGCAGGCAGAAAATCGCGCGTTCGCAGATAGCACTCGTTGACCAGCACGAGCTCGTCGCCCGAGGAAAGCCGCCCCAAGAGCAATCCGGCGATCGCCGTCATTCCGGCCGAATAGAGGACGGCATCCTCGGCGCCCTCCAGCACGGCCAGCTTCCGTTCGACCGCCTTTTCCGTCGGGTTGCCGTAGCGGGCATATTCCTCGCGAGGCTGCTTTTCGACGATGTAATCGATCAGCGACTGCGTGTCGGCAAAGCTGTAGGTGGAAGCCAGGAAGATCGGGTCGGTCAGGGCCGAGGAGGCTTTCTCACGCTCTTCTCCGCCATGGACCGAAAGGGTGGACCACCGTGGAGAAGGTTCGTTGTTTTTGGAAGAATCGTCGTTGGCCACTGTCACGCCCTCCGGATCAAGATTCGCCACTGCTCCGCTTCCTGCTGGACCGAGAGCACTTCGTGGCCGTCCTTCTCCACACTTGCCGGCACGTTCCGGGCCCCGGCTTCGTCCAGCACCACCGATAGGACGGCGCCGCTGGCCATGCCGTCCAACAGCATCTTGGTTCTCACGTAATTCAACGGGCACACAACACCGCGAAAGTCGGCCTCACGGCTCGCAACCGGCGAGCGTTCGGCCGCCTTCTCGTCGCTGCGCGGCGGCTCCGAGGCAGGCGACTTGAACCGCAGCGAAGCGTCCATGTTTTCGTAGAGTGTGCCGATCGCTACGACAAACCGCCCGACATCTTCGGCCTTGGCAGGGAACTCACCTTGGGGCCGCGTCTGCACCGCCGCGTGGGCCATTCCAATGATGGCTACGAATGACGGCGGAAGCAAGCCCCCGGCAAGGAAATGCCGCGTGAAGAGATCCAGCGCGTCCCCATCGTCGCGGGCTTGTTGCCCTTGCGTGACCAGCAGAGCGCGGGCAGCCAGCACGGTGGCTTCCAAGAGGCCCCCGTTGCAGGGCGTCGCGGGCGTTCGCCAGATCCACTTCGATCAGATCAAACACCCCGGCGCCGCACTCTCCGGGCCCTCGACCCGCCAGCGAGAAAAGCTCCGTGGCGTCCCAATCGACGTAAGCCGACTGACTTTCTGCAAACTCCGGAACCTTCCAGTGCCGGGCCGCGAGCGCCGCATCGAACGGGCCGTTCTGAGCTTCCAAGAAGCCAGAGAAATCGGGGTACTGTGGAGACTGCGCGAAGGCGGCGAGCAATTCGACCAGCAGGGCTGGTACGTTTTTGGCGGGCACCGCTTGCTCACCGGCAGCCAGGCGGGTTTGGCCTTCCGCCGCTGTGCCGCCGAGTTGGAGCACGTAGTGCGGCGCCAATCGGCCGCCGATCCGCCGCGCTGCGCCGAACAAGCCGATGTCGGCAACGGGATGCCGGCCGCACGCGTTCGGGCAACCGCTGACGTTGATCTTCAACTCGCGCAATCCGTCCAGGTCCAACGCACTGGCGGCAAGCTCGCGGCCGATTGCCTTGGCCAACCCGCGCGACAGGCAGATTCCTAATCGGCACGTGGCGGCGCCGGTGCAGGCCACCAGATTGGCCAACACCGGCGGCTCCCTGCCGGCCAGGCCGAGCGCATCAAGTTCTCGATGCAGTTCGGGCAGCTCGTCCTGATGCACCCAGCGGATGACGAGGTTCTGCCGTTGCGTGGCTCGGACGCTTCCTTCTCCGTGACGTTCCACAATCTCGGCCGCTTGATCGAGCGTTTCAGCATCAATGTCGCCAAGCGTCAACGGAATGTGTACCAGAGAGAACTCTTCCTGCTTCTGCGGTACAACGTGGCGATTCTGCCACGCAGAGAAATCGGGCAATGGTTTCGCGGTCGGCCGAGTGCGAGAATCGGCAGCAGTGCGCGGGCTGGCGCGGGGCCGTCCGCGGCGGAACAACGCTTCGCAAATCCTTGAGCTGCGACTGGTACAACTCGCGGAAGCGAGCCAACCCGATTTGTTCCACGAGAAATCGCAGGCGTGCCTTGTTCCGGTTGCGGCGATTCCCGTGCTGATCGAACACCCGTTTGACGGCCTCGGCCACCAAGGGGACCGCGTCGGCCGGGACGAAGTCCTCGAGCAGATTGCCGACGCGGGCCGAGGCCCCCAGCCCGCCGCCGACATAGACGGCGAACCCCAATTCGCCTTCGCGTCGCTTGGCGATGAACCCCAGATCGTTCACCGTGGCCCCGGCGCAGTCGGTCGAGCACGCGGAAAACGCGATTTTGTATTTCCGGGGAAGCTGGTAGGAGAGCGGATCGGGCAGCAGGAACTCGGTCGTGGCCAACACCCAAGGTGTGGGATCGAACACCTCGCGGCTGCACACGCCGGCGTCGCAGCAGCCGGTGATGTTACGGACCGTGTTGCCTCCGCCGCCTTTGGCGGTCAAACCGGCATGATAGAGTTCCACCAATGCCGGATGAAGGTTGACCAGCAGCAGCCCATGAAGCTGGATATCCTGGCGAGTCGTGACGTGAAGCGGCCCCTTGGCATACCGCCGGGCAACTTTGGCCAACGCGCGCATCTGGTGCGGCAGGACGACCCCGGCCGGAAACCGGACCCTAAGCATATAGGTGTCCGCTTCCCGTTGTTCGTAGATGCCGCGAGGCACCCGAAACGCGGAATTCGGCCGCGGAAATCTCGCCGCGCTGAAACTTCGCCGCCTCGCCGGCGAACAGCTCCAAGTCGTCACGCAGATCGTCCGGAAGTTGGTAAGTTGTTTGCATGGCATCATTGCCCGGAAGCGGCTAGAGCATTTGTCCGGCCACTCTCACGTGCGCGGCAGGCCCTCGTCGCCAAGCACGTCGCCGAAGAACGAGGTGTACTTGAAGCCGTTGTCGGGCGAAATGGCAACCGCCAGCCCGGGGTGCTCCTTGCCGAACTCAGCGGCGGCGTGCACCAGCGCGCCGGTGGATGGCCCGACGATCAATCCCTCTTCGCGGAAGAGGCGCTTGGTCATCGCGTAGGCGGGCTCGTCGTTGACCCGGATGACTTCGTCGATCACGCTTCGGTCGAGGATTCCCGGCGGCTTGGATTCTTGCAGGTTCTTCAATCCGGGAAGCTTATGGCCTTTTTGAGGCTCAATGGCGACCACCCGGACGTCCGGATTCTGCTCTTTCAGGTAGCGCGCGGTGCCGGTGATCGTCCCGCAGGTGCCGTAGCCCGCAAAGAAATACCGTATCTTTCCCTCTGTCTGCTGCCAAATTTCAGGGCCCGTCGTTTCGTAATGCGCCCTGACGTTGTCCGGGTTCTCGTACTGGTACGGCATCGCGTATCGATCCTTGGTGGCCGCACCTTGAACGAACGATTGGGCCAGGGCGATGGCGCCATCCTTGGGATGTGCGACCGGGCAAAGGTCATCCGGTGTGGCCCATACCTCGGCGCCCAACATGCGGAGCAGCAGTTTCTTTTCCTCCGGCACGCCGTCGGGAATCGTCACCGTAAGCTTCTTGCCCATCAAAGCCGCCAAGGCGGCCAAGGCGATCCCCGTGTTGCCCGAGCTGGGCTCAACCAACTGCTTCCCGTCCAGTTTGCCACGCTCGGCCATGCCTTTCAGCAAATAAAAGGCTGTGCGATCCTTGATCGAACCGAAAGGGTTGTACCACTCCAATTTGAGGTAGAGCTCGGATTGCTCGGGCGAAACGACCCGATTCAACCGAACCAGCGGCGTGGGGTTCGCCGGGTTGGCGATCAACTCGCGAACGTCCAAATAGCGCCGCAAGGCGGGGTCCGCAGCAAGGCGCGAATTGGTTGCCTGAGGATTCATGGGCACTCCATTCCATTTCAACGGGTTCAATTTCTCAACGCTCCTGACGCAGTGCCTGATCGAGATCGGCAATCAAGTCGTCAACGTTCTCAACGCCGACCGAGAGGCGGACCAAGCCGTCGTCGATGCCCAGGGCGGCCCGCTTATCCGGCGGCAACCAAACGTGGGTCATCAAAGCAGGATGCTCGATCAGGCTTTCCACCCCGCCCAGGCTCTCCGCCAACGTGAAAATTCGGCACCCTTTCAGGAACCGCAGCGTCCGTTCCAGCCCGCCGTCCAGCACCGCCGAGACCATTCCTCCGAAACCGTGCATCTGTCGTCGTGCCAACTCATGCTGCGGATGACTTGGCAAACCGGGATAGATTACACGGATCACCCCCGGCTGACGCTCCAGCCACTCGGCGATCCGCAAGGCGTTGTGGCAATGCCGCTCCATGCGCAGATCGAGGGTTTTCAAGCCGCGAAGGGCGAGGAAGCTATCGAACGGTCCGCTAATTCCGCCCACGGCGTTTTGCAGGAACCGCAACCGCTCCACCAACTCCTCGTTGTCGCCGACCACCGCGATCCCGCCGATCATATCCGAGTGGCCATTGAGGTACTTCGTGACCGAATGGACAACGATATCGAAACCCAGACTGAGCGGTCGCTGACAGTAGGGTGAGGCGAAAGTGTTGTCGATGGCCGCCAGTAGACCGTGCCGTTTCGCCAACGCAGCGATTGCCGGTAAATCGACCAGTCGCAGCAGCGGATTGGAGGGACTTTCCATCCAAATCAGACGCGTGTTAGGCCTGATCGCCGCCTCCAGCCCAACCGGATCATTGGGGTCGTGATAAGTGAAGTCCAGGCCGGCGCTTCGTCGCCGGACTTTCTCGAACAGCCGGTACGAGCCGCCGTACAAGTCGTCGCAGACCAGCACATGCGCACCGTGGTCCAGCAGTTCCAGCGTCGTGGAGATGGCCGCCAAACCCGAGGCGAAAGCAAATGCCGCCCTGCCGTCTTCCAGATCGGCCACACAGCGTTCGAAGGCGAATCGCGTCGGGTTTTGCGTCCGCCCGTAATCAAAACCCTTGTTGACCCCCGGCGCCTGCTGCGCATAAGTGCTGCTGACATAGATCGGCATCATCACGGCATCCGTCGCCGGATCGAATTCCTGCCCGGCGTGAATGGCCCGTGTGCCAAAGGACAAGCGGGACCGTGGTTTTGAACGATCTGGAGCGAGCATTTCCGGTCCCGCGGATCTCGTGCTGCGAAAGTTGACGTGCGACGGCTTTGATTTCAGTGGACGGCACAGATAACCTCGCACATTATAAGCGTGGCAGTCATGTTAAGCAAGCTGAAAGTGCATGCCAGCCCACAACGCATTATATGGAAAACCCTTACGCCAACACACGAATGCTACATCTACAACTGATCTTTCGGCACGAAGCAAACGTCGGCGCGCGGAAAGTGGCAAGCGGCCGCGGGGCCGCATCAGGATCGCCCAGGGGAAGATTATGGCCGCTTACGCACACTGGACTCCGCGAAGCCCATCAAATCGAGGGGTCAAATCGCCAGTTCCAGAACCAGTACCAATAATCCTCGATGAGTTGGAGGTTGGCGGATCTCGTCCGGAGTTCGACATCTGCCAGCGGAACTTCAATTGCGTCTGTTCCTCGACGGGCTCGGCAGTAAAGTCCGAACTCTTCATGCCTTCCGTGCTCCTCCGGATCGACCAGCGCTTCTACGGTAACGCGGGAAAGTGCTTGTCGATAGCCAGGAATGTCTTCGGCATACTCTGCATCAAACGGCAACGACAAGTTAGCGGATAGATAGTCGTGATACCGACGCAGCCATTGGCTCTGCACGTCGGGAAGTGGACCGCCTGCAAGCCCAAGGGCCTTCCGGATCCGCTTCTCCTGATCGTTGTCATCCAACGAGTCGATGACGACCGTCCGCACGGGTTCGGTGACGCTGTTCTGAGTGATCATTGGTTTTGACTCCCATTTCCGATTGCCGCAGGCCTCCGACGTGGCTTTCCAACGTCCAACGACAGCTTGCCGACAGCATCTGCAAGCGGTGGACACTCTTGCCTGTCGAAAAACAGCGGTTATCGAACAGCATCATGGGATATTCCCTCGAACAGTTTCTGTGGGTCGCACCTCGGGGGCGTGGCATCCGCTCGAAAACTCGTGGGACGCAGCGATTGTAAATATGCAAGTCGTGTGCCAATTGCGGACGCCTCTTCAAGGAACAGCGAGGGCACACAATCCTTGATCGCCGAATGGACTACGAATTGCCCCCCTGAGCCGGTAACCGGCGCCGCGCACTGCCTCGATCAGCAAACCATGAGTTTCCCGGAAATTGCTCACGGGTCGAGCGGTAACGCGTGGAACCATATGTTGATGTGCAAATCGTGTTCCCGTGTTCGGTTGAAGGGCTGACCCGTCCGCAGATCAACCCGCCGCCAGGTGGTCCCGGCGAACGCTCCACTCCAGCCGGTCGGAGCGCGAGATTTGTTTAGCGTCCCGCGCGCCAATTCCCTCTTCCTTGCTGGCTGGCCACGAGCGGACGACGGCCATCCGTTGTCTGTTCGCACTGGCCGGCGAAGCGCGTGTGATGGAGCGACGTCCCGCAAATTTCGCGACGAAATCGCCCGACAAAACCGGCATCTTCCGCATACGCTAGCGTCCTCGCCGTTGCAAGCGAACGACGATCGCCGCCGTCGCGGACGCAATCGATTGTCGTAAGATCCGAACGGGCAACGAGAAGCGATCATCGACAAATGTCGAACGACGATTGGAGCAACTTACGATGAACTTCTTGCAGGCGGCGCGATCCTCCCGCCGTTTCTTGCCTTGCAGCGAGCGTTTCGGCGCGGCCTCCGAAGATTTGGCACGGCACTTGCTTTTTGTGTCTGCTGGTATGGGGGGTACAACGGACCAAGTAGGGTTTTAGGCCGTTTTGTTACCAAGTACCGTTTTGGAAGGAGTGTTCCATGAGTCGAAGAAGTTGTTTGATTGGGGTAGCAATTGCCGTTGTTCTGCTAGCCAACGGAGTTGCCAACAAGGCGATCGCTGGCTCCAACGCTTGCGAGCCCGTGAAAGCGGCGTCGGCGGTGCCGGTCTGCAAGCCGGTGAAGCCGTTGCCGCCTCCCGAGGTTTGCAAGCCGGTCAAATCGTGCGAAGGCGTGGACGCCCACACGAACCGTGTGGATCTGCAAGATCGCATCGTTCGGCTTGTGAGCCATTTCAAGAGGCATGGCGCTGGCCAAGAGGTCTATTATGACGCTCCGCAGCCGGCACCATTCCAAGCTCCGCCGGCTCCGGCGCCTGCACCGAAGTCGCCTGCGACATAGCGAGCGGGACGAAGGCCATGCTGCCCTTTGGGCCGAGCCACCTCCGCGGTGGCTCGGCTCGTTCTATTCGCGCCCCGCCGATGGGAACATTCGGGTTGGGAAGCCATCGCCTCGTCGGCGTTGCGTTCACCCGAGGTACCTGCCGCCACATGCACCATCGCCTAAGCAACGGGTCGCCAGCGTTGTACATCACGCCGGCCGCCGGTCCGTATCTCCTTAGCAAGCGACATTGAAGGATACCAGACGATGGTATCAATTGCTATGAGGACACGGCTAAATGCTGATCCAGGGCCAGCGCTCACTAACAGCTTGTTCCGGTAAGGACTTGGAGTAGATACTCGTCGTTCCAGCCACACGCGCGGCGCTTCATGGCAATGCTGTCCCTCTCGGGATGTTGCTTCAACAGGGAGAGCGTGAGACGATTCAGCCAAGCGAAGTTCTCTCGCAGACGCTCGTCACGGATGCGTGACTCATCCTCGCGGTACGTCACGTCGAGGCACCAATGACAACTGTTCTCGATGCCCCAGTGGCTGCGGACCGCGTGGGCAAACTGCTTCACCTTCACCGGCAGACTGCTGATGAAGTAACGCACCTCGCTGGTCTCTTTGCCATCGCGGAGGCTCCAGAGAAACGCGATCCCGATCGAGAGCAGCCCCTTCCACTGCGCGAAGCCCGGCAGGCTCTTGGGGCGGGCATCTGGAGGTAAGTCCGCCGCTCGATGCGGCCGTGCTTCTGTTCCACCGTGTCCAGGCGGCGGGCACCGATCCCGCGGAAGTCGGTCTTGGTCTGCTCGTGGATATAGTCGATGGTAGCGTCGTGCAGCGTCCCCTGGTTTCCCTTCAGAGTCAGGACGTAATCCCCGCCGTCTTTCACGATCTGCTCCGCGATGGCAGTTTGTGTCCCCATCGCGTCGATGGTGATAATGGCTCCCTTGATGTCGACGAGCGACAACAGTGTAGGAATCGCCGTGATTTCGTTCGATTTCTCGGCCGTCGCCACCTGCGCGAGCGACAAGCCGAACTCGCTGGCCCAAACACTCACGGAGTGCAGCGCCCCCAGGTTCCGGCGGCGATCGTGGCTGCGCCGCAACGTCTTTCCGTCGATGGCCAGCGTCGGTCGCTCTACGCCGGTGGCCTCGGCCGCCGCGTCACGCAAGGCCGTCAGCCATGTGGCAAAGCAAGCTTGAAAGGCATCCGGCTTCAAGGCGGCCAAGACGCGGCGGAAGACATCTTTCTGCGGAATGCCGTGGGGAAGTTTCAACACCTTCAACAACAATTCAGCCTTCAGATTGGCCCACTTCGCGATGGCCGTCGGCCCACCGGCTCCGGCGAGCACGGCCATGATCGCAATGACAACTACGCTGACGAGCGGATGCCGCAAATTGACCGACGACCGCGGGTCCTCCAAATCTTGAAAATGCCGCAACACCTCCCCGACATCCAGCCGCACACTCTTGCCCATGGCTCGTCCTCCGTGTTGGATAACACTCGAACACAAGGACGATGGTGTACCACATTGCACGCTAAAGCGCAAGTCAGCCTGTCTTGCCAAAACTACTCAAAAGTGCTGCGCTGGCCCTGAATGCTGATCAGGATAAAGGGGTGTTCCGCCCGGATACTTAACCTCTTTGCCAGGGAGCAACTCTTCAGCCGGGCGGCGTGGATGTCATCGGTGGGACAAGAGCGAATGTCCCGTAATCCTGCTGCTTCCATTACTGTGTGCAACGGTCCCTGGATTCGATGAAATGGCGGACACTCGGACACGGCTCTCAGATAGCCTGGACTCACTCTCCAGCCAGCCGGTCTCTGCAAAACACGCATCATACACCAGCCCAAAATGTGCTTGATGCTGAGTGTAAGCGATGGACGGTGGCGATAATCCTGCGGCCCGGGGGGACAGGCTATAAAGCCTGATTCTCTCAAGCGTTTACTGCAAAGTGCGCGCCTACGCTTTGAGTCCTCAAAGCGTAGGCAGGGACGCTCTCGTATGAAGACCAACCCCAAAATGCAGGCGGTTGCCCGGCCAGGACAACCATCTAAATAATACCCCCATTTAGTGGCATAATCTAGTGAGGGGTGTGTTAACTATTCTGGTTGGCCACTTTTCGAGGTGTCGGCCTCCTTTCGTATCTCTATTCGGTCCGCGGGCCACGGACGTCGATGTCAGCCGCTCTCGATAATATATATACCGACTGTCTGTCTTACGCTCCGTGCCGGACATCTTGGTATCGAGTCTGGTTCGGTCGTTCGTTGGATGCCCTATAACGACCGGAATCATCTAAATTAAACAGGATTGTATGTCATAATTCCATGTAACCCGGCTTACCTCTCATCTGGGGTTAAGCCGGAGTGTTTCCTTGCCCGGCCCACGCTGCTTGCCGCCGCAACCGCTTATCTCACCGATGTAGCCGTGCCGGAGTGAACTCAGCCAACCGGCTTCACATCGTCCGGCGTTCCCACTAATGACAGAGGCGCCGTTGTACCGTCGTCGGTGCTGAACGTCAGCGGAGACATCGGGTGCATCGGCTGGAGATTTCCGAAGAACTCTACGCAGGCCGGAAAATGGGAAGACCACCAGCCGACTTTCACCAGTTTATTGGTCAGCGCCGTGTCGTTGGGCACATCGAGCGTCTCATCGAAGGAGCGAAGAAAGCCGGCGATCCCTGTACATCGATGTTGCTGACAGGGCCGGCCGGATCTGGCAAGTCCACCATGGCGGCGGCCATCGCCACTGCCTACGGCAGCCAGTTGCACACGCTCCTCGCGGGAACTGACACGAAGCCGGTGGACATCTGTCGCATCCTTTGCGAATTGAAGCACGGCGACGTATTCCTGGTCGACGAAATTCACAGCTTACTTGCCGATGCCCAGCAGGTTTTCTTCACTGCTTTGGACCAATGGAAAATGCCGAGCCTCACAGAGCGGGGCATCGACAGGTCCACGCTAGAGAGTATTTCAAAGTTCACGCTGATTGCGGCGACGACTGAACCAGGGCGTATCAAGCAGGCCCTCCGAAGTCGTCTCACTCGCGTCGAACTCGACCCCTATAGCCAGAAGGAACTAAGAACAATCGCCGAGCGGATTGCCCAGCCATTCGACATCAGCATCTCGCCCCAGGCCGCAAATTTGTTGGCAGCGACCTCTCAGGGCTCTCCGCGCTCTATCAAACGTCGCATCCTAGACCTCCGCCACTATTGGTCGGGGGTGAAGGCGTTAACGAAGGACCACGTTCGGGCCTTCCTGGACAGTGAAGGAATCGACGAACACGGTTTCACGCCCCACCAGGCGCAAGTACCTCACGGCTTTGGCCGCCATGCCAAAGGGACAGTGTAATGTCGAGCGATTGGCTGTGAAACTGGGCTGCGACGTGGTCAATGTTCGCCAGGAGGTGGAAGTCTACTTGATCGAACAAGGGTACGTCGCCCCGACGTCTCGCCCGGGACGCGGCATTACTCCAAAGGGGCTCGAAATCGTTCAAAGTCTGCCCCATGACGCAAGTGATTCTGAGGATGTTGGCGATGATGACCATCAAAGCCGGTAATGCCGTCGTAGACCTGATCGAGCTTGCCCACGCCGCCGATCAGCCGGTCCTTCTCGTCGGCCGCCACGGCGTGGGGAAGAGCAGCTTCTTTGAAGACGCTGCGGAACGACTCGGCATTGGCCTGATCGTCTGCGACTTGTCGCTGATGGAATCTGTTGACCTGATCGGAATCCCTAAAGTCAACCCTGAAGGACGAACGATCTACGCCCCGCCCGCATTTCTACCGACAAAGGGCGAAGGCTTATTCGTTCTCGAAGAACTGAATCGCAGCTCCCCGTCATGTGCAGGTGCCCGCTCTGCAACTCCTGACGGCGCGACGGCTCAACGATTTTGCATTTCCCAAGAAATGGCTCCCCTGCGCTGCGATCAATGATGGCGATGAGTACCAGGTGGACCTTTTGGATCCTGCTCTTCTGTCGCGATTCCTGAAGCGCGTATCCAGCCCGACGTCGTTCAATGGCTTGAGTGGGCCCGAAGCCAGGGCAACGTCCATGCCAAGGTAGTCGAGTTCATCGCGCAAACGCCCGACGTGTTTGAAGATCCAGACGCAAACCCTCGGGCCTGGGCCTATACGTCAAATCTGCTGAAGCAGTGGGAGGTCGGCGCCCGGGATCAGGATCTGATTGCGACCGCACTGGCCGGCGTGGTGGGCGAGCATTGGGCGGTGGCCTTTCTCCAATTTTATGGTGTCGGCTCGGCTCGTCCCCTGACGCCGCAGCAGATCGTCCAGAGCTACGCAAACCATCGGCCTCTGGTCCAACAGTGGTTGCGGTCTGGCCAGTTGGATCTTGTCGTCGTCACGCTTGAGCTGCTGAAGCGACACCTGCAGCGTCAAGGGGACTACGAAGCTGCGGCCAATGATCCCGAGGGCAAGCGAAACACGGAAGCGTTCTTCTCCGATCTGCCCGGCGACCTGAAACGCATGCTTCGTGCGTGGCTTAAGGAGAGGGGTTTTGGCAAACTCAAGGCCCCCAGAAAGGCCCAACCATGAATGAGGCGGAATCCGCGTTGGCGAACGGGATGCTGCAAATTGCGATCCAGCGGATGGTCAAAGAGCATCCATTCCACGCTCACCTGTTGTCGCCGGACAGCCTGGTTTGTAACCCGGGGGTGAGAACAATGGGTGTGACGATCTGTAACGGGAGGATCCAGTTTCCTTATGCACCGGAATTCGTACTGCGGTGCAGCTATGATGAATTGATCGGTGTGTTCCAGCATGAGGTCAACCACCTACTCTTCGGCCACGTCCTAGCCGGCCCCGAGGAATACCCGGATGCCCAAGCCCGCATCATTGCCGCGGAAGTGACTGTCAACGAATGGGTCGTGGCACCATTGCCCGGTCGGCCGTTGACGCTCGAACAGTTCCCCGCGCTGAAGCCGCTCGAAAACACCAAGACGCGATACGCCTATCTGGCCCGAAAAACGGCAGATAAGGCACGAAAAATGGGCCCGGCGGGACGAAAACGGTCCCTTCGGGACCAAAATCTGGGCCTCCTGCACCGAAATCTGGCCCGGTTGGGCCCGAATCTCCGCCAGTTCCTCCTGGAATGGACGACTTCGCGCCGTTGGACAACCACGACATTTGGGGAGAAGCCTGCGAGAACCCTGTACTCGGAAAGTTGGTCATTGCGGCGGCGGTCCATGAGGCCCGTGAGGCCCTGGACGATTCCCAGTGGCAAGCTCTACCCGGCGAACTCCAGCAGAGAGTCGAAGAACTGACCGCGGGACAATCGCCCGGAACCAATACCGAGAAGCTACTTGACGCTGGAATCGGCGGCTCAATCGACTGGCGCAAACAACTGCGCCGTTACATCGCTCAATCCGCCGTGCCACACCCCGCCTTTCATCGTCCCCCAAGACGAATGCCGGACTTGATTGGGATCCTTCCCGCCCAGTGCCGGCTGGCCATAAAGCCCGTCGTCATGGCGATCATCGACACCAGTGACTCGATGGTAGTCGCACTCCTTGAGATCATCGACGCTGAACTGAAGCGGTTGGCCCGTGACTACCAGGTGACGATTGTCGAGTGTGACGCGGTGGTTCAGACCTACTATTCCTACCACGGCAGTCTCAAGGTGGTCCATGGCCGCGGTGGGACGGATCTACGGCCGCCGTTCGAGGCCCAGTTCTTGGCCAAGATTCGTCCCGACGTGATCGTCTATTTCACCGATGGCGACGGTCCGGCGCCTGATCGTCCGCCGCTGATACCTGTCGTCTGGTGCCTCACTCCCTTCGGTTTCCGGCCGGCGGCTTGGGGGCGCGAGATCCGAATGGCGGGACTATAGTGCCAGCTGTGCGATGGTGCCACGAAGCTGCCACAAAAAGTGTCACGGTGACAACCCATTGACCAGCAGCCGGCCGAGCACTTGCGCCAGCACTGACTGCCAATCTTAGGGCGACGCCTGCGGAACGTTTCTTTCCGGTCGACAATCGCCAACTTACCTTGGGCAGCTGCGCCGACCGCCGTGTCTTGATTATTTTGGAAATGGTGCAACTGCTGCCGGCGGCGCATTTTTCCAGCAGTCGGATATTCCGTAAGGGCAGGATTGACTCGATTTCTGGAAAACCCCACAATAGGTGGGGAATCCGGGGCCCGTAATCCCGTTTCCACGATCGGCAAGTCAAGCGAGCGCACTTCTCAAGGCGATCAGCCATGGCCAAAAAAGAAAAAGAAAACACCAAGTGTGTTCAGGTTCCGTCGTCGTCCACACCACCCCCATCCACGACATGGGGATACGTCAAGATCAAGGAAGACCTCGGGCATCAGCCTTTGATTTACGTCAATTGTCCGAAGAAAGGTGCGACACTTAATCACTACACGTGGTGGCCGGGCGAGGATCTAAAAGGAGAAGTGGTTGACGGCTCCGTCGTTATACTCCGTTGTGAAACCACTCATGACGGTGAAAGGCATTTCTCGCCGATCGGTACTGGGAAGCGATCCCACGATCCGTTCTCACCCTTTTACGCTTTCGCATTCTCATGCGGACTTGCTATTCGTATCAAGTCCAATAAGATGACGGGCCAACAGCGATACTCCTATCGGGCGATGTTCTTCCTGTTTCAGCGTGCTCAGAAGATGCGCGAGCATATCAAGCGGGTCTTCATCAGGAGGAAGGACCTCATCGTCGCCAAGTCAGGCTGGCGCGGCAAGGGTAGAAATGAGCAGCACATCTTGCCCTGGCAATTCAACTCGATGACGCAAGAAGCGGGGTATCCGCAGTCGGTGGATGCGCTGATGGAACTTGGAGCGGAGTCGCGCACAGGGCAGGAATATCCAACCCGACGCGGGCCAGAAAATCCACTTTGGTTTGGCCAAGGTGGCGCGATTGGATCCGCAGCCACAGAAGCCTGAAACTGTTGTACACGTAATCAAATCCGTCCTCTTTGACATCGATCCGAACTGGAAGCCGATTGCGCCGGAGATCTGGGGGATTCTGGAAGAACGGGTGCTAACGACGATCTGGCCACATCTTAACGACGAGACCGCCGCCATATTCAACGACTGGTTCTGGGGGCGGCATAACTCGTTTGTCAAGCAGGTGGCCCAGCAGAAGAAGAGCCCTGGTGGCGAACTGGATCCGGACGTTGTTGAACAGTATCTACTTCAAAGGGGTTGGGAGGCGTACGAGTACGTTGGGCACTGCGTTCACGCCTGGGCGCAGGACATGCTGAATGCTATGCCCGAGCCGTTGTCAGAATGCGAACGGCGCGCATTCGAATTGCTATACTTCTGCCGGCCCGAGTTCGGCGGGATTCCGTTGATTCTGTTGGCGGAGAAGCTCCAATTTGTTGACACTGTACTCCAGGACATTGTCGATCACCCTGGTGAGGATTGGCCGATTCAAGTGTTCCATCGACTTCTGGGATTCTACTCCATAATGGTATCTGATCGCCGAAAGGCTGACATCCAGATCAAGAAGACCACAAAGGGCACTCGTAGGTGCTTCAGCACAGATGGCGTGCCGGAAATTGAAGATTCTTGGGCTTCAGAAGAAATAGAACAGGCCGTAGATCACGACAAACTAAATGCAGTTATTCGACAGCTGGCCAAGATCAGAACATCACGTGCAACTGCTAAGCCTAGCTGGGAGAGCAAGAAGACAGAGGAAGTCGAGGAGAATCACAAGTTTCGGCTTACCTTCTGCTGCAAGAAGTGTCAGGTGACGAGAAGACGGGTCTGGTCCGTACAAGAGTGGCGGGACGTCGCATCGCAACTCAAATGAAGGTGATGGCTGTTTTGAACCCCTAGCTGCAAACGACAGGTGTTGGGACACGCCCCCCCTGTCACTTCGGGGCAAGGGTCGAAAGAGCCATCGCCGCGAAAGCGCGGACGGCGGCATCGGGGTATCCACTGCCTTTTTGGAGAACGGATCCGAGCACCGTCTTCGGAATTCGCGACAGCAATGGTCGAACCGCCGCCAAGCTCCTCCAACCGTGCCGGAAGATCGCGTGTCTGTCTGATACCCATCGGCTGGACGATCAAGCCCACTTCCTACGCGACAAGGCCTTTGCGTTCATCACCGAGCTGGTCAACTTGGGTGGTCGCTTCGTCTCGACGCGCGACGGCACCGATACCACCAGGCCAGGCTCGGAGCTGAGGGTTAAGGTGCTGGAAATGATTAACCGTACTACGATCCGTAACCTAAGAAAACGGGTCCGCCGCAGCTAGCTGGGCGGGATCGATGAATGCTCATCCATGGCCTGCCGGTGCATCGCTTTGTCGGCGTACCGGTAGGCCCTTTGTTTGCCCCGGTGATGAAGAATCCCATAACCTTTCGTTGCCCTCTGGTTCCCTTCCAGCCGATCGTTCCCGCCCCAGGCGTCTACCACCGCGGGAAAACGCCTTCAGCCATAGCAGGATAAGCCACCTACCATTGCCGCCCGTGCAACTTGTGCAGCAACGTTTTCGGCGGGCCTGATCTTTTCCCAGTCTTTGGCCCTGGTGCCGAATCGGTTTCAGTTGGCCTGTTGTCAGCCTTCGGTTACCGCATTTCCTGCGTCCGGCAGAGGTACAACCTGGCTCTTCAGACTGCAAAAGTTCGTCCGGCTTTCCCACAGCCTAATGACGAGGCTGTCAGGGACATTTGATGCCCGGCCTCCCAATTGGATCGTGGCATGACCGCATGAAGCGGTTCCGCGCGATCCAACGGTCTATTCGACCGGTGACAAACCCAAGGAGGTTCTCATATGATCGTACAGAAAAAAGACGTGATTTACACCCGCTTTTCGTCCGACATGCAGAATGACAAAAGCTGCGAGGACCAGGAGCGGGAGGTTCGTGATGCCCTAACAAGGATGGGGATTGAGCACTCTGAGGCCATCGTGATCCACGATGAGGCGGAGAGCGGAACGAAAACGTTCCGCGACGAGTTCGCCCGTCTGGAGGAAATGGTGAGACGCCAACAAATCCGTAACTTGGCAGTGGACGACCAAGCTCGTCTCTCACTGGCCGACAACGCCTTCGCGTTCATCACCGACCTGGTGTTCGCGGGTGGTCGCTTCATCTCGACGGGTGAAGGTATCGACACCTGCCAACAAGGCTGGGAGCTGCGGGTCAAGGTGATGGAACTGCACAACAGCACCACGATCCTCGAGTTGGGTCGTCGCGTGCGTCGCGGCCAGTTGGGACGCGTCCTGGCAGGCTTGAGCGCCGGTGACTTCCCGTACGGCTACGAGGCTTACTTCCTCCATCCCGAACAGGTTAGGCCGGACCGCCGTGGCCCGAAACCGGAGAAGGGTATCCGCATCTATGAGGCCGAGGCCAAGTGGGTGCGGTGGATTTTCGACCGCTTCAACGAGGGCTGGTCTATCGGCGCAATCGCTCGGGAGTTGAACCGGCTTGGGGCCCCCAAGGGCCGCCGCCGCAAACGCCACTGGGCCGCCCAACACGTCCGAAGTATCTTGGACAATGAGAAATACATTGGCATCTGGAGGTGGGGGCAGACCACGACCCTCCGGAATTCAAAGGGTCGCAAGCGGCAGGATCCTGTCCCTGCCGGACAGGGTGCAACTCACCTACGGCCGGACCTCCGCCTTATCGAGCAGAGTGTCTGGGACAAAACTCAGCAGCGTCTCCGCGAGCTGAAGGAGTTGTTCGGCCAGAAGGTCGGTCAGAAACCCCGCGGCCCGAAGGTCCATCACTTGCAGGTTTACCCCGGCAGCCTGCTGGGTGGTTTGCTGTTCTGCGGCCTTTGTGGCCGGCGGCTGTGGTATCACCGTAGCGGCCAGCGCCACTACCTCGCCTGCCCCAACCGTGGCGAGGGTGCTGATGCCTGCAAGATGACGACCACCATCTCGGTCAAGAAGGCCGAGAAGGCCATTCTCGATTTCCTCGACGGCATCCTGCTGTCGTGGCCCGAGTGGGTGTCCAAGGCGCTGGCCGAGATGCGGCGGGTGATCCAAGAGACGGCAACCCGAATGCCGGCCGAGGTCGCGGCCGACGAAAAGCAGCTGGCTCGGTTGGAGAAGCAGATCGAGAACTGGGCCGATTCCCTGGCCGAGGTGCGGAGCCAGACGATCGCCAGCCGCTTGGCTGCGGCCGAAGTGGATGTCGAGGGCCTGCGAAAGCGGATCGAGCACGCCCGCCAGATGTTGGCGGTGCCGGTAGAAATGCCCGACGATGCCTGGATTGCAGCACAGCTCAAGGACCTTGCCTCGTTAATCCGCCAGGATCATGCGCCGGGCGGCCATCCTGCTGCGGAAGCTCCTCGGTAAGGTGTACGCCTTCCGGGTACTGCCGCCGGGCAAGGAGCGCGGCTACGCGTACCTCCGCTTCAAAGTCAATAGCTGGGAAGTGTTGCGTGCCGTCCTGAACGGCCAGATTCCCGATGGGATCATGGCGTTGCTGATCCCCAATCCTGAAGGCAAGGAGGGGGTGTCCGACGAGTTCCAGATCGACTTGGGCGGCCCGAGCCGCATGGATGAGTGGGCCCCGAAGATTGCCGATATGCGAGCCCGTGGCGTGCCCTGGAAGGAGATTTGGAAGATCACCGGCATGGGCAGTGGGCCCGCTTATGTTGCATGGAAGCGGTTCGTAGATTCCCAGGGCGGTGATTCGGACGAGAAGCCGAATGAGTCGTCCGACGAGTCTTCCGAAGAAGAACTGGACGATGGGCCCGCGGTAGCCTAGTTGCGTAGTTCAAAACGTTAACCACAGTTCTATGGCCCGACCTTGTGTCGGGCCTTTTTTGTTGCGCATGAAAGGAAGTCTCTATGGACCAAGGATTCGAGGAACTTGCCAAGCTGGTCGGCCAAGCTTTGGCTAACCGGTGGCTGCGAGCACGTAAACCACCAAGGGCCGGCTGCGAGGCGGACCGCAGGAACGCGACGCGGAAGCAGGTTGTCGCGCCAGATAGCAGTGTGGATCGGCCGGCTCCGCCGCAGCGGGAAGACCGCAATTCATGATCGGTAACTTCAAGCCGTCATCCCTTCCGTTGCCTCTGACCAAATAGTAGGCCGCTAGTCTTTTCACGCTCGTCGGTTCTCGGATCGGCTCCACGACCGCCGACTCGCTTCGGCCTCTGTCAAGTCGCTCTTGTTGCGATCATCCTTGGCGTCGCCACGCGGCGCCGCAGTCGTTTGATCGTGTGTTTTGCCTCTCCACTTGGCGTGGGGTGGCCGTGTTTTTTTCAACATGGCCGCCCCCGTTCGGGGGCGGCCCTTTCCTGGAGGTCGTTCCCTATGAAAACGTCGAAGAGATTCGTTCGCTGCAGGAAGAATCCGCCCGCTTGGCAGGCCAATTTCGAGGCGATGATTCCAATCATCGAAACGCACGCCAAGGTCGCATTTCGGTACCTGCGTGCCGAGGCTCGCGAGGAAATGGTGCAAGAGGTTGTCTGTAACAGTTGCTGCGCCTACGCAAGGCTTGTCGAACTGGGCAAGACCGACCTAGCTTACCCCAGTGTGCTCGCCAGATTCGGCGTTGCGCAAGCGAGAGAGGGCAGAAAGGTCGGCGGTCGCTTGAACATTCATGATGTCATGAGCACGCACTGCCAGCAGCAGAAGCATGTTGTTGTCGAGTCCTTGGACGAGTATAACGCTGAAGAAGAGTGCTGGCAGGAGGTCGTGGTGGAAGACCGGCATGCGGACCCGCCGAGGTAGCAACGACGCGCATTGATTTCTCCGCCTGGTTGCAGTTCCTGCCCCACCGCTTGCGAAAGATCGCCACCTTCCTGGCCAACGGCGAAACCACCACCACCGCGGCCAAAAAGTTCCGCGTCTCGCAGGGCCGGATCTCACAAATCCGCAAGGAGTTGTTCCTGGCCTGGCATCGATTCCAGGGCGATGAGCCCGCCTTGGCCGTGGCATAAGTGCCGAGGACGGGCACTACTCCTCCCCGCCCGCCAGTCGTCCCTTACCAGAGGACGATGATGGCGTACACTTCGTCCGCCGTAGTCCCGTCGTCGGCCATCGACTCGGTTCATTCACGTGTAGCTCTCCTCGGCCCACCAGCTCTCTCGCTCTGTCCGCGTCCCGCTCGCCTTAGGTGGCGGGCGGGACGCGGACAGAGCGGGGGGCGGGGGGCCGAGCGGCTGATTCCCAGCCGCGTCAAGGCGGCCATCAACAAGTGCTCTGCTGTTCGACGATGGCAACACCTCAACCATGCACCGGGGTTTCCGTGGCCTTCGACGACTAGGCCGTGGCGGACTTCTTTGACCGGCAGGTGACTATGGCTGCACACGCAGCCGGGCAGTTCGTCCGAGCCGAGCATGATCGTCGAGGAGACGTTTGCCTGTGTGTTTGGTCGGCCGGACTGGGCGGTAATGTTCGTCCTTGCCCGCGGTGGCCATCTGACACTCTATTGCGGTGTCACCGCCGCTCGCGGTTCTGTCCACACCCGGGTCACTGCTCTTTTCCCGAGCATTTCCGCGTCTACCTATGACTATCGCCGAGCGGGCAATCCGGGCGGAACCACACTCCCCACTTTTGTATCCTGGACGCAAGTCATATCGAATTAAGCGGTTACGTCACGTGGCGTTCGCTTTGGCCGCGATGTCTCGCCGTTTCAAACACGGCCTTTTCGTCCGGCTTTCCCTCAGCTTGTAGTGGAACACAAGCCAAGGAGACGGGAGAGCAGGCCATGGAGGTCAGAACGGACGACAACAAGCCGCCCAAGGCAAAACGCAAAGGCGGATCACCGGGACACCCGGCAGTCATTTCGGTCTTGGAAGCCTACGGCATTGAAGAGGCCAAGCAGCGACTGGGCTGGACAACCGCGGCGTTTCGGGCCGCGAAGCGACGTGGGTTACGTGTTCTGATCTGCGGCAAGCGTCGCTACGTCACTGGCCGCGAGGTCATTCGCTTCCTCGAGGCCCAACAGGATGACGCTTCGCCTCCAGTCTAGTCCGGCCTTCCGATGGGTTCGCCTGGCGCCAGTGCTCCCATGATCCTCGCTTTCTGTCTGATGCACATTAGTCAACAAACGGTGCTGGTAGCCAGCATCCATACTCACCATGTCTGAGAACCAAATCAAAGTCATTGTCGTCAAATACCCGGATCGACGGTACCTCATGATGAGGTACATCGACCCGATCACCGGCAAAAGAAGAGCCCGTTCCACGGGCACCACAGTTCGCCGCGAGGCGGACCGGATCGCCGCCAAATGGGAGCAGCAACTGCAAGAGGGTCGCTACCAGCCGCCCCAAAGAATCTCTTGGGCTGACTTTCGCGAGCAGTACGAAACCGAAAAGCTCTCCAGCTTGGCGGAGTCCACCCAGAGAACGGCTGTCACGGCGTTAAACCATCTTGAACGGGTCATCAATCCCGACCGTCTGGCGAAGCTGACATCGGCCGTAATGAGCCAGTTTCAAGCGAAGCTACGCGAAGAGAAAATGCGAGACACAACCCTTGCCCGAAATCTCCGTCATCTCCGCGCGGCACTGAGTTGGGCCGTTTCATTGGGCATGTTGCCAAACGTGCCCGACATGCATCCGCCGCGAAGAATCAAAGGGCAAACCATGATGCGTGGTCGGCCGATCACGGCGGAAGAGTTTGACCGCATGATTGCCGCGGTCCCCAAGGTTCGGCCGCATGACGCGCCGGCGTGGGTTCGCTATATCACCGGCTTATGGCTGTCGGGTTTGCGGTTGGAAGAGTCTCTTGCCCTATCGTGGGAACAAGACGCCCCATTCCATGCCGACCTGACTGGCAAGCGGCCCGCCTTCCGAATCTACGGCGAAGCACAGAAGAGCGGCCGGGATGAGGTTTTGCCCATGACGCCCGACTTCGCCCAGTATCTCCTGCAAACACCGGAGGCCGAGCGGGTGGGCAAGGTTTTCCAGTTGATTGACCAGCGGTTCCACCGGGAGCTTGATGGCCATCGAGTAGGCCAGATCGTCGGCAAGATCGGGAAGAAAGCCGGCGTGATTGTCAACAAGGCCGATGGTAAGTTTGCGAGTGCCCACGACCTACGCCGGGGTTTCGGTACGCGCTGGGCCAAGCGGGTCATGCCGGCGGTTCTACGGCGGCTGATGAGGCATTCGAGTATTCAGACCACGATGGCCTACTACGTTGACCTTGATTCGGCCGAAGTGGCCGACCAGCTATGGGCCGGTTGGGGGGCAACCGAAAGCAACACCGAAGCCCAAGGTAACACTTTAGGTAACACTAACCCCAATGGGGCCTAGAAATCAGAAAAGGCCGCCGTCGGTCAATCGACGGAAGCCTTTTGTAAGATTGGTGTTGCTGCGACTGCTTTTAAGTGGACAGGGTGAGAGTCGCACTCACGACACGCGGATTTTCAGTCCGCTGCTCTACTACCTGAGCTACCTGTCCCCCGGTCCCCGCACTGCGGGAACCAAACTTTTTAGTATACAATCGCGCCGGGGGTTGTCAATCGGCCGACCGGTGCGTTCGAGATGGCCGGCAGCCTTTCACACGCTCAACCGGCCCTTCAATTCGGCCAGGCACTCGCTCTTGTGGACCCGCCATTGCCGCAGGGTGTCGCGGTCGCGGATGGTCACTGTTCCGTCCTGAAGCGTCTGGCTGTCGACCGTGATGCAGAACGGCGTGCCCACCTCGTCCTGCCGGCGATAGCGGCGGCCCACGGCGCTCTTCTCGTCGTAAAAAACGGTCAGATGCGGCTTGAGCGTCTTGTAAATCTCGCGGGCGATCTCCGGCATGCCGTCTTTTTTGACCAAGGGGAAGACGGCCGCCTTGACCGGCGCCAGCCGCGGATGCAGCTTCAGGAAGACTCGCTTGGTCGGCTTGCCGTTCTCGTCGGGCGCCTCGTCTTCGTTGTAGGCCTCGCAGAGGAAGGCCAGCGTGGCCCGATCGGCCCCGGCCGACGGCTCGATCACGTGCGGAATGAACCGCTCCTTGGTCTGGTCGTCGAAGTAGCTCAGGTCCTTGCCGCTGCCGCGATGGCGCGGCTTGCCGTCGGCATCGGTCTCGACGACCAACTGGTCGCCCTGCCGCACCAACTTGCCTTCCATGTGGCTGCGGAGGTCGAAATCGCCGCGATGGGCCACTCCCTCCAGCTCGCCGAACTCGCCCGCCGAGAGGAACGGAAAGGCGTATTCGATGTCGGCCGTGCCGCACGAATAGTGGCTCAACTCGTCTTTTGCATGATCGCGGAGCCGCAGCCGTTGGCTCGCCAGCCCCAGGTTAAGATACCATTGATAGCGCCGATCACGCCAATACTTGTACCAGTCGGGCGACGTGCCCGGATGGCAAAAGAACTCGATCTCCATCTGCTCGAACTCGCGCGAGCGGAAGGTGAAGTTCCGCGGTGTGATCTCGTTGCGAAAGCTCTTGCCGATCTGGGCGATACCGAAGGGAATCCGCACCCGCGTGCTGTCGCAGATATTCTTGAAGTTGACGAAAATGCCCTGGGCCGTTTCGGGACGCAGAAACACGGCGTCCTCTTCGCCGCCCAGCGCCCGGCGATCGTCTTGAACATCAGGTTGAACTCGCGGGGCTCGGTCAGCGTGCCCAGCGTTTTGGCATCCGGGCCGAGCACCACCGACATGTCGCCGACGCTCGTCAAGAGCACCAGCGGCCCGTCCCAGACCAGCTCGTCGGCGTCTTTGCCGCGAAGGTTGAAGAACTTCATGGCCTTGTGCTGCACGAGTTCCATGCCCTCGTTGCCGGCCAGATCGGCGGCGATGAAGATTCGCTGCCCTTTGCACGCGACCCAGCGGCCGTAAACCTGGTCATGCCGATAGCGCTTCTTCGATTCCCGGCAATCGACCATGTAGTCGTGAAACAGATCATAGTGGCCCGAGCACTTCCACACTTGCGGGTGCATGATGATCGCGCAATCGAGGCCGGTCATTTCGTAGGCCGACGGCGCCCCGGGCGAAACTTCCAGCTCGTTGTGGGCCGTGACCATGTCGCGCCACCAGGCCTCGCGCACATTCCGCTTCAGTTCCACGCCCAGCGGGCCGTAGTCCCAAAAGCCCTGCAAACCGCCGTAGATTTCGCTCGACTGAAAGAGGAATCCCCGCCGCTTGCAGAGGGACACCAATTGATCCATTTCCATAGAAGTCACGCCGCCAGGTTGGAGTTTGGAATCGGATAAACGGCTCAGTATAACGGGCTCGGCGAGCGCGGGCCAGGGGGCAGGATCGCCGCGGCGCAGGCGGCACGCGCCTTGACACGTCGGAACCAGCCGCTAGATTGACGGCTGCACGATTCAGGCGACACGACGGAGGTCATGTTGCGTTCCACACGTTGGCTCATCGCGATTCTCCTGTCGGTGGGCATCGCTCTGGGTTACCTCGATCGGCAAACCCTGGCGGTAGCGATCAAGGCCATCCAGGCTAGTATCCCGATTTCGGACAAAGACTTCGGGTATCTGCAGTCGCTTTTCTATTTCGCCTACGCCTTCATGTACATTGGAGGCGGAAAACTGAGCGACATTCTGGGCGCGCGGCGAGGCCTGGTGTTGATCATGGTCTTCTCGTCACTGGCCTGCGCGAGCCACGGCCTGGCGACCGGCGTCTTGATGTTGGGGTTCGGACGGCTGATGCTGGGACTGGCCCAAGGCGGCATATTCCCCGCTTCCGCCAAGGCCGTCGCCGAGTGGTTCCCGACGCACGAGCGGGCGACGGCCATGGGAATGCTCAACGGCGGCAGTTCGGTCGGCGCCGTATTGGCTCCGCCGCTGATCGCCTTGGTGCTGGCGTGTGCCCTTGGCCTTGGGTCTTCTATGTCGCCGGCGCACTCGGATTGCTGTGGACGGTCTGGTGGCTGTGGGAATACTTCCCGCCGGCCCGGCACCCGCGGCTCAGCCCCCAGGAAGCCCAGGAAATCCGCGAGGCCTCGGCCTCCACGCAGCATTCCAGCCAACGGATTTCGTGGTTCAGTCTGCTGTTGCTGCCGCAGGTGTGGGGCATGGTGCTGGCCAAGTGCTGCTGCGACGCCGTGTGGTTCACCTACGTAGGCTGGTTGCCAAAGTACCTGCTCGACATGCACAACTTTAGCAACGCACAGATCGGCTATGTGGCCTGGATTCCGTACGCCGCATCGGGCTTAGGAAGTTTCGCCGGCGGCTGGATCTCCAGCCGCTTGTTGCTCCGCGGATACTCGTTGAATTTCTCCCGCAAGGCCGTGCTGGGGGCGAGCGCCGCGCTGATGCCGTGCATGTGCCTGGTCACGCGCGTGCCGGTCGGTGCAGAAATCGCGCTGTTTAGCCTGGCCTTGTTCGCCCACCTCTCGTTCTCGACGATGGTCATCACCTTGCCGGCCGACGTGTTTCCCGCCCGCATCGTCGGCTCGGTGGTGGGATTGGTCGGTTTTGGCGGTTCGATGGGGGGAGTGCTGTTCAACGCGGCCGCCGGTTACCTGATCGACGCTATGGGTCGGCCGAGCGGCTATCCCCTGGTGTTCGCGATCGGCAGCACCTTTCACGCCATCGGGTTCCTCTGGATACTGCTGACGATTCGCAACATCCGTCCGATCCATTCGATGCCCTGAGGAAACGGCATGACACACAAACAGCAGATGCTCGCCGTGCTCGAAGGCCGCGCCCTCGATCGCATTCCCTGGGTTCCGCGGCTGGACTTGTGGCATCGGGCCAATCGCCGCGCGGGGACCTTGCCCCGCCGCTACGCCGATTTGTCGCTCGTGGAGATGGTCAACGATCTGGGCTTCGGCTACCACGCCGTGATCCCCGATTTCAAGGACTTGCGATCTCCGTACGACGAGGCGCATCGGGCGCTGGGGATCTACAACCTGCCCTGCATGCCCGTTCGCACGGTGTTCGACGACGTCGAGTGGACGATCACCCAGGACGGAGACCGGCAGATCGTCGAATATCGCACGCCCATGGGGCCTCTCAGCACGGTGACGGTCTACGACGAGGCGATGCGGACCGGCGGCATCACCATCACCCACGTCGCGCGTTATGCCTTCAACGGACCCCGCGATTACGAACCGCTGTGCTACCTTTTCGAGCACGCGCACGTGGAACCCAACTATGAGGGCTACGCCGCCTTCGCCGGCGAGATCGGCGATCGCGGGTTCGCCACGGCCTACCTGAGTTCGGCGGCGTCGCCGATGCACTTGATCCAGCGCGAACTGATGCCGATGGACGTGTTCTTCTTCGAGCTGACCGATCGCCCGGAGCAGGTCGAGCGGCTGGCCGAAAGCATTGCCCCTTACTGGCGGCAGATGTACGCCGTTGCGGCCGCGGCCCCCGCCGAGGTCTTCCTCTTGGGCGCGAACTACCACTCGCTCATCCAGCATCCGAGATTCTTTGCCCGGCACATCACGCCCTGGATGGCGGAATTCGCCGCCATGCTTCACGGGCGGGGAAAATACCTGCTCACACACACGGATGGCGAGAACCGCGGGCTGTTGGACCACTACCTGGCTGCCGGATTCGATATTGCCGATTCCGTCTGCCCCCTGCCGATGACAAAGCTCACCCTGGCCGAGACGCGGCGCACCTTTGGCGGCCGGATCACGATCATGGGCGGATTCCCCTCCGTGGCGCTCGTGAAGGATTCCATGTCCGATCGACAGTTCGACGAATATCTTGACGATTTCTTTCAGCAGATCGGCCGCGGCGACCGTTTGATCCTGGGCATTTCAGACACCACGCCGCCGGCCGCCGATTTCGGGCGGCTCTTGAGGATCCGGGACCGCATCGAGTCGTTCGGGCCGGTCCCCGCCGCCGACATCCGGGTTAAGATCCAGTAAAATAAGGGATCACGCAAGCACCTGACCTGAGGAAGATGAACATGCTTCGCCAACGCAGCAGAACAATGACCGGTCGATTCTTGAATGGTTGCTTGTGCATCGCCGCCGCGATTGCCGCTCTGACCGGCGGACGGGCGCCGGCCCAGCCGTCAGCCCCTGCCCCCGAAACGCAAAGTGTGTGGGACCTGGCCGACAGCAAGCGACAGATACACCAATTCTCAACACTCTTCACCGCCCAGGACGTGCACAGCGCCTGTCGAGCGACGAAGGCCTCGCCGCGGCCATCGACTGGTGCAAGAAGACGGGAGTGACCAAGGTGTACATCGAAGCTTTCCGTGACGGCTACCAGGCGGAACGCGAGACGCTTAAGCGCGCAAGCGGCGGTTTCAGGAGGCCCGTTTCGACGTTTCCGGTTGCGTGACGACCACCCGGATCGGCAAGCCTTCGACCGGCTGGAACATTGTCAACTGCTACACCGATCTGCCGACGCAGGAGAAGCTCCGCGCGATCTTCGAGTATGCGGCCAGCCTGTTCGACGAGATCATGATCGACGATTTCTGGTTTACCGACTGCTCTTGCCCGGAGTGCGATGCGGCGCAAGGCCAAGACGGTGACGATCGGCGATCGCACCTATCCCGTGGCCGGCGACACCTGGGAAGACTACCGTTGCGAGTTGATGGTCCGCCTGTCGCACCAAAACCTGCTGGCGGCGGCAAAGCGGGTGAACCCGAAGGCGAGGCTGATCATCAAGTATCCCTTGTGGTACGACGATTTCCCGGACCGGGGCTACGAGGTGTTGCGGGAGACGGCCGACTTCGACCGGACCTGGGTGGGCACCGAAACCCGCGATTACGATGGTCCGCGCTGGGGCGGCACGCCGCAGTACTCGGCTTACTTCATCATGCGCTGGCTCGGCGGCATCGGCGGCGATAAATGCGGCGGCGGCTGGTACGACTCGCTCGGCACGTCACCGCCCACCTACATCGAACAGGCCCGCCAGACCGTGCTGGCCGGGGCCCGCGAGTCGATGCTGTTCTGCTATGGTTCGCTCCTGCGCGGCACCAATGCGAAAGACGTCGAATCGCTGCGGTCGAACGTGGCCGAGTTGCTCGCGGTGGCCCAAGAGGTGCAGCGTCGCCAGCCCGTGGGAATCGCCGCCTATAAACCGGCCAACAGCCACGGCGAAAAGGAAAAATGGGTGTTCAACTTCGTGGGCATGATGGGCTTGCCCCTGGCGCCCTGCCACGAGTTCCCCGCCGACGCCAAAGCGGCCTTCTTTTCCGTCCATGCCCTGAAGGACGCCGATTTCGTCTCCAAACTGGCGACTTTCCTGGCCGCGGGCAAAACCGCGCTGGTGACCGACGGATTGGCCGGGCAACTGGCAGGCAAGGTGAATCTCGACGCGCCCAACGTTCGCATCCTCCCGGTCAACGGCGATTTCGAAGAACCTGTTGCAGCTTCCGCAGAAGGAACTCGACGATTGCCGCGCAGGCGCTCCTGCGTCCCCTGGGACATGCGTGTCGCGCACCGAATCGCGTCGGCCTCTACCTGTTCGGCGACGGAAGCTGGGTCGTCGAGAACTTCAACGATGAACCGGTCAACGTCGAGTTGGACGGCAAGCCCATGACCATCGCCGCGCAAAGCTGGCTCGTGAAGTGGCGGGAGTAAGCATCGCGGCAAAGAAAGTGCCAGAGGCGGGATTTGAACCTTCGAACGGGAAACTCGTCATGAACACTCGAAAATGGCTGATGGCGGTGCTGGTCCGGCCGCTGATGGTGCGGTCGTCGGTGGCAGATGATTCCAAGTCGGCAGCCGAAGCACTTCAGGAGGGCAAAACCTCCTTGGACCAGGGTGACTTCGGCAAGGCCATCACCGACCTCACGGAGGCCATTCGGCTCGACCCGACACTTGCCAAGGCTTACCGATACCGAGCTTTTGCATGGCGGAAAAAAGGGGACTACGCCAAGGCGGTGACCGACTACACCGAAGCCCTTCGACTCAACCCCGAAGATGCGGAGGTACTGTCGCGTAGGGCTAGCGTTTATACGGATCAACGTGACTTCGACAAGGCCATCACCGACCTCACGGCGGCAATTCGGCTCAACCCACAATTTGCCGAGGCATACTATGGTCGAGGAAACGTCCACGGAAAGAAGGGGGATCTTGACAAAGCCATCGCTGATTGCACGGAGGCAATTCGGCTCAACCCACAATTTGCCGATGCATACTGTGGTCGAGGAATCGTCTATGCAAAGAAGGGGGATCTTGATAACGCCATCGCTGATTGCACGGAGGCCGTTCGGCTTGATCAGAAATCGCCCCACGGATACTACAATCGAGGCAACGCTTACCTACGAATCGGCGATCTCGACAAGGCTATAGCGGACTTTACTGAGTCGATTCGTCTCGATCCACAACATGCCGAGACATACTGGGGTCGAGGCTGGGCCTACGAGGCAAAAGGCGAACTTGACAAAGCCATCGCCGATTGCACGGAAGCGATTCGCCTCAACGCGAAGCTTGCTGAAGCTTACTACGGCCGGGCCTATGCCTACGAAAAAAGGGATGACACCGATAAAGCCATTGCCGATTACACGGAGGCCATTCGACTCGATCCAAAGAACGCAACGAGGTACTTTGGCCGGGCCTATGCTTATGACAAAAAGGGCGACAACGACAAAGCCATCGCCGACTACACGGAGGCCATTCGACTAAACCCAAACAATGCCGACACGTACTACGGCCGGGCCAAAGCGTACGAGCAGAAAGGCGAGCACGACAAGGCGATTGCAGACGTCTCGGAGGCCATCCGACTTGCCCCAACGCTCGCTATTGCCTACTACGGCCGAGCCATCGCCTACAAGAAGAAGGGCGACGAAACCAAGGCGGAGGTGGATTTCGCACAGGCCAAGAAGCTCGGGTACAAGGAGAAGTAGGTCTGATCGCCCGACCGATACCCATGACCATCCTCTTCCTCCACGGCTGGAACTCGACACCAGGCGGTTTGAAGCCGACGTTCCTCAAGACCCACGGCCACACGGTCTTGAACCCGGCCTTGCCCGACGACGATTTCGACGAAGCCGTTCGCATCGCCCAGGCGGAGTTCGACCAGCATCATCCGAATGTTGTGGTCGGCTCGTCCCGAGGTGGAGCCATCGCCATGAACATCGAGTCGGGGCAGACGCCACTCGTATTGCTCTCCCCGGCGTGGAAACGTTGGGGCAAGGCCAGGACGGTGAAACCCAACACTTTGATCCTCCATTCCGAGACCGACGAGACCGTCCCTTTCGCCGAAAGTCAGGAGCTTCTTCGCAACAGCGGCCTGCCTGAGTCATCGCTGATCGTGGTCGGCACCGAGCATCGGCTGGACGATGAGGAGTCGCTGAAGAAGATGTTGGAGGCGGCGGAGATCGCAGTAGCCATCCAGAAAGGCGAGGGCCGGGCCAAAGGTGTTCGTGCTGATGGATCGGGGCGATGGGCGTGAAAATCTGCTACAATGTCCCGAGTGAAATCAATTTATTGATGTTCAGCAAAGTAATGCAACGGCGAACCAACGTTCTTTCCGCAAAACGGGCCTCCCGATGGTCAGCCTCGTTGCATTATTTGTCTGCGGCACAATAGGCGGCAGAAGGAGCAGCAGCATGGATAAAAGCCGAAAAGCAAATCGTAAGGATAACGAGATAACCCTGCAATACAAAACCAGGCAAGAGATACTGCTTGAAGAAGAACTCGGCGAGGACAAGCTGACGCAATTACTGGCGTCCATTAGCCGACTCGACCAAACGCCTACCGGAGCCGCTGAGCTTCAACGTCGAAGAAAACTCTTCGGCGAGTACAAACGAATCGAAGGCGAAACCTCGGGCCAGTTCTACGTTCGGCTACACCATTGGTTGGAAAGGGAGATACCGCAGACGAAATCGCCTCTCCATGCTCCGAGGCAGACGGGCGAATAGTTCAAAGCCGCACAACACACCCTCGTTTGTGGCGTCTGTGGCCGCCCTTGCGGCCCAGCGAGGATCGTCGGGCCTTGCTGCCCCCTCCATTCCATTCCAACAATCAGGTTGGCACCCCACTTGCCTAATGGCACGCTAAAGGAGTACACTGCCTTCAACGGACGGCGACCACTCGGCAACTCAGCCGGGCGGCGAACAGTCCCAGCAATCACTACGGGAAACGCACAAATGGCTGAAGGCACTATCAAGAAGTTGACGGGCAAGGGATTCGGATTCATCAGCACGGGGAAGGAGAAGGACCTGTTTTTCCACTCATCGAGCCTCCAAGGCGTCACTTTCGAGGAACTGCGTGAAGGACAAAAGGTCTCCTTCACGGAAGTCCAGGGCCAGAAAGGCCCGCAGGCCGAGAACGTCAAGCCGGTGTAGTTTCACCGGGACGTGTCGTGGGTCGTCGGCCACAAGACGATGCCAACCGCAATTACACGGCAACGGCACCGAAATTACTGGATAAGCACTTAGGATAACCTTCGCACTTTCTGCGGCGAGAGACAGGGCCTCCGCTCCGGAAATTGCAGTTCTCCATTGTTGAGCAGGTCGCTGGGCTCTGGTTGCCAAACGAAAACGGGCCACCCGAAGGATGACCCGTTGGTGGTTTTGCCATCGCGGTGATGTTCTACGCCGCCCGCTTGCGCCAAACTAGCAGACCCACCAATCCCATGCCCAACAGCACCACGGTCGATGGCTCCGGAACCGCCGACAGAGACCCGGAGTAACTGGTGCTGTCCACCTGGCCGTCCGTCATCAGTTGCGTCAGCGACTTCTCCGCGAGCGGCGAGAACTGGAACGTCATAACGACCGCCTGATTTGTCCCATTCAAAATGCCGAGCAAACCGCTGTTGGCCCCGGAGTAGCTGATGTTGCTGAGGTTGAAAATGCCCGTACCGTTCAGGGACCCGACCAGACCGTTGTAGACCGTGATGTTCTCCCAGTCCAGATTCGCCGTCAGCGTTGCGGCGACTCCATCGTACACACTAAATGTGCCATCCGTTGTCGTAACGCTTGCTTGCTCCGCGCCCGGAAAGGGGCTCGTGATCGTTCCCGCGACGAACGTTCCGCCGATATTACCGTAAAGGCCACCCAAGCTCGGCGAGGTCGTATCGGTGATGACGAAATCATACGTGCCCGTGTTGGGGAACTCGATGTCACCCGTGCCGGTGAACGTGATCGTTGCGCCCGACACGTTGGCGAAATCGCAACTAATGGTATCCGCGTTGGCGGTCTGGACAACCAGGGCCAACGTCACGATCAGGACTACTATGGCTGAGCGCTTTCATAGCTCGTTGTCCTACCCCATACAAGTTCTGGACAGCATTCTCAAAACTCGGCCACCACTCACTGTAAGTCCCCATGTGGGGGGGTCATGTGCCATACCTTGTTATAACACGATAGCAGTCCCAGCGTCAAGCAATTTGCGCACAAAAACGGAACTTCGAAGTTTTTTTAGCGTTTCGGAGGGTGTCGAGAATCTTCCCTAACCCCCTCGGGGGGAAAATCCTCTGAAAATCAGTTACTTTAGCTCAACCCGACAATCCAAAACCTGCATGTTTCGGCCCTGCCGAAGAACGAGGGAGAGCAGACCTCGGGCGAAAGGAAGGCGTAACGGCCATGTTGGGAAAATAACGGGACGGCCCGATTTCGAAGAAAGGGCTTGCGGCCACTCGCCGCAAGTCCTTTTGGAGAAAGAAGAATGCGAGAGCGGGGATTCGAACCCCGATCCCTTTCGGGACTGGATCCTAAGCGTAATGTAAGGCCCAGCCGCAACTTCTTTCAAGGCTTCCGTTTACGACTCCAAGTTGTTTCGCCACTGGACCTTGTGCCAAAGGGCCATGTGTCACCGTGTGGCACTCGTATTCTACGGAGTGGCGGCAAAACGTGCAACATGGAGGCACTTTTGAGGCACCGCCTTCTTCGTTCTTCAGTTGCGACAGACGCGCTGGATCTTCATCCAGTTGATGTGTGAATAGTTGACCCGTGACACGATTACGAGACGTAGTATGCAATCGCTCTGCACTTCACGGCCGGTTTTGCTCCGGACGCTGCTTTCGGCCGAGTCTGCGCCCCACGATCATTCAGCATCGTTCGTGCCGCTGACGCCCACGCAGCCTGCCACAGCCCCCAAGAACGTCGCTGTTGCGTTCCGTGGTCGGCCGGCCCCCAAGACCGCCCCTGCCCGCCGAGGCCGCCAGCGACGACCCAAGAAACGCAGGCGCCGTTCCCTGGGACTGGTCGATCTTCGAGATTGTACTCACGAATGCAAACGTTTTCATCCGTCCCTCAACTCATGTGCCCGCCGCCGTTGATGTCGATCGTCTGACCGCCGATCTAGCAATTGCTGCCCAACATTACGACGACGTTGGCCAGCAGCGTCACCTTGCCCTGAAGCAAGGATACGTTCTTTACTTCGATCGAGTGGCTGGCGCCGGCGTACAGTTCTCGTACCAGACAAGCTGGTTTGTACGGCCGGCGATGACCACCAAATCCAGCTTGCCATCGCCGTTGATGTCCGCGGCGACGGCACCTTCGGCGGGCATGGCGGGGTCGATCTCGAATGCCTTGAATTGCTGGCCGGTCGCGTCGGTGGCCTTGTAGAGCCGTAGCCCGCCCCCGCCGGCGCGCCAGCCGACCACAATTTCGTCCATCCCGTCGCCGTCGAAGTCACCCGTCACTAAGGCGTGCCCCTCGCGTAGCGTGTCGTCGATCACGTGGCGATGCCAGAGCCCTTCGCCTTCCGCTGGTGAGTAGACCACCACTTGGTTACCGTGCCAGGGCTCGATGGCCGCCAAAAGCAGCCGGTCCTTGGTCAGCCGAAAGGCCGCCACCTCGCTGCTGCCACTCGCCGCGCCGGGCTTGTCGCTGGATGGCGGTGCACCAGCCGCCAATTGGACCTTCCGCCAGCTTGCGGTTTTGCCCTGCCCCTTGAAGTCGAAGCGATGAATGCCCTCGAAGCTCGCGGTAAGGATCTCGTCCCGCCCGTCGCCATTAAGGTCGATGACCTGGATGCCGTGCAGCACGGTAAGCGATTCGTCGATCTTCCAGACCTCCCACGGCTGATCGGGGTGTTGCGGTGGACGAAATGCCCAAAGGTGTGCGGGCTTCGGGGCCTGCGTCCCCTGCGAGCCACGACCGAAGATCGGGGCATGAACGAGCACCGGCCGGCCACTGCCGTCCAGATCACCCCAACGGAGCCGATGGACGACGGGGTCCGCGGCGATGGGCTGCCGCAGCCAAAGTTCGTCGGCTTTCGCTGGCTGCCGCAAAAGCTGGATCTCGCCACCACGGGTCGATTCGTTGAAGTAGAAGCCGCTGGCGAGGGCGATGACCGGGTGGCCGTTGCCGTCCAGGTCGCGCACGGCCAGGTCGATGTTCTTGGCGGTCCGTGCGATCGGATGCGGCTGCCAACCCGGATTCTCGTACCAGTCCACGCGGTCGGCATCAGTGGACAGGGCGATCACGTCCGGGCGGCCGTCACCGTTGATGTCGGCCACGGCGACCTGGTAACCGGCAGGAAAGTTGTCAATGAGGTGACGCTGGAACCTGACCGGGTCCGTTCCTAAGAGGCATGCGATCACGATGGGCAATACTGCCATGTTGGGCCTCCCCGAACTCGCGGACTCATGATAATCGCCGACAGGCCCATCAGCCAGTGGGGCATGCCGGGAATCCTCGCCGATCCCCAGCATTTTCTTCACGGCCCGGCTGGCCCTCGGGTCGGCGTCCGAGTTTGTGGTGTCCCTGGTCGCTGTTCAGGGAGGCATAGTTTATCTGCCGCCCTTTGCAGCGCCCACCACCGCTCGTCCGCCAGCACCACGGAGGTCTCGATCTGGCGATCGGAGATCGACCAGTACGTCCGCAACAGCCGGTCCTTCTCTGCGGGCGACACCAAGCGGAAGCCGTGCCGCTGGTAGAACCGGACTGCCCACTCGGCCGCCGCCCAGGTGCCAACAAGCGTCGGGCGCGTCGTGTGCCCCATTAGCTCGGCCAGCACCTTTCCGCCGATGCCCTGGTTCTGCGCGGCGGTGCGGACGTAGGCGTGCCGGATGAGAGTAACATCCATGATGTCCTGGATACCCATCACCCCGACCAGTTCCGCGTCTTTCTCGCAGCCCCAAAACACTACCCCCGCAGCGATCTCGTGCCGCAACTCTTCCTGCGACATGTACGGGACCTTCCAGCAGTCGGCGGGGATGACGCCCCGGTACGCCTCGGCGGCGTCGTTGATGATGGCGTAGATCGCCTCGAAGTCGATTTGCCGGCAAGGGCGGATCAGAACGCAGGGCTACTTGCCATCGTCACGCTTGTCCGCGGTGACCATGTCTTCCAGTTGTTGCTTCAAGGCCGTCAAGTCAGCTAATCGCTTATCAACGGAGTTGGAAGATTGCGCCATGGGCTAGCCGGTCCCTACATCAGTTTCATACCTTCATTCCTTGATATGCCTCTTCGATATCCCACAGCAGTCGAATCGGATCTCCAGGGGACAACAGCCCAACCCCGTCGCCCCCCTTGAAGACAGGCGTGCTCTCTACGTCAGGCGTGATCTGAAAGCGGCCCCAGCACGCCGGCCGCCTTGGCTCTCGCCGGAGGAAGTGAAATCGCCCGCCGTGCGCGGCCCCGTTTCGGCAGTGCCGTAAAAACTCCCAGAGGGGGCCTTGATCGTGCCAAGGCTCATCCTTGTTCAGTTCATGGGCGAGGATCAGCAGACTCCCTGCGGAACGCATGAGCTGCCCAGCGAGATAGTGGCTATTCGAGGTGACCTCTCGCGCCATTTCGTCCACGTCCACCTCGATGGTGGCGTCTAAGAACTCGGACCGTAGTTGCAGCGGCCCCATCAACTTACGCAGGTTGTCGTGAACCGCTGCTGCATCAGCCTCTCTCCCTGGAGGAATCTGGCCAAGCGCGGGTATCTGCTTGACGACGTCGAGAAACTCCCTCGGGCCTGTTACACCACGAATCGCGAGTTCCTTGAAGCCGAGTAGTTGGACGACGTAGTTCATCACCAACGGATAGAACGGCTTGCTGCGATCGAAGTGATTTGGGCCCGGTGCGAACATCCCGCCTTCCTCAGATTCGGCTATTCCTGCCAGACGCAGTGATTCTACCCCACAAGACACGTCGTGAAAACGGTGAGAGGCTGGCTGTTCGCTCTCGGCCAAGCACTGGCGCGCTAAAGAAATGGGTTTTTTGTGTCACCCATAACCGCCACCGTCAAGGCCTCTTTCTCCGATTTTCCGAAACCGGAACAGAGAAAGGCTAGCCGGGGGTGCAGGGGGCGGCGATAAGCGCCCTGCTCGGCGGACGGAGCCGCCGAAACGCGTGCATGGATGCTAAATTTTCATGGGTTTTGCGTCAAGATATACGGGACGAATTAGGTATTGCCGGCCCAATCCTGACGGTAATTTCTCTGCTTGGGAATCTTCGCGGAACGCGCAATCATACTCACCCATTCGTGCCGTCCGGCTTTCGCCGTCGCACATTGTTCAGTTCATCGGCGGGGGACGCCCATTCATAATCACGGTGCAGGCCAAAGCCTCACCAGACACAAAACTTTCCGGGCCGATCCCGCCTTCTGCTGTGCCCGCAGTTTGCTTCCCTCTTATTGGCTTGGCCTACGCAGCCACTTGGTTGTTATGTTGTCGATGCCAGTGTCTCAACCGCTTCCAGCAGATTTCCGCCAACTTCCTCGCTGCCGCTACACGGGCGATCTTGGCGCTGGAGCGTTTGCGGATCCGCGCGTAGAAGTTGGCTAGCGCCACGTCCCGACGCACCAACTTCATGGCCGCCTCGATCAGGATCCAGCGCAGCCAGGCCGATCCCTGTCGAGAGACATGGCCGTGATGATTGTGCTCGCCGGATTGACTTACCCGAGGAGTCAAGCCTGTATAGGCGCCCGCCTGCTTGGCATTGCGGAATCTCTCCACTTCGCCGAGTTCTCCAATGATCAACAACGCCGAGAACAGGCCGATCCCGTATAACTCCACTAGGATCTCGACCTGGGGATATTTCGGCCGCAGCTCCGTCAGATGGGCATCAATCGCCTCGATTTGCCTGCTGTAATGCCGGAAACGCTCCAGCAGTTCGTCGCGGACGGCATTGTCTACCAGGCCGAAGTCCTGTTTGGAGAACCAGTACAATCCCCGGGGGCCGAACGGAAATTTGTAGATCGCTTCCATGTTGTGTCGAGCCAGCATGGCCCGTAGGCTGGTCTTCACCAGGGCCAACCCGCGCCCCATGCGAGCGCGATGCCGGGTGATGTCGCGGAGTAGTTGGTATTCGTCCGATGGGATGTAGGCCAGCGGGATTTGGTTGATTCGCAGCAGATTCGCCAGCAGTTGTGCATCAAGCCTGTCGGTTTTGCATCGCCGCTGGACCATCGCCCGAAGCATCAATGGATGCGCCAACAGCACGGTCCCCAACGGTCGCAGCAGTCGGTACAACCATCGATAGGTTCCCGTTGCTTCCACGACCGCTCGAAACGGCTGTAGCTTCTTCACGCATTCCACGATACCTTGGACGTCTGAGCAGTCGAAACTGGCGGGAGGGCGAACCTCACCCGAGTCGTGGACCGCCGCGATCACGAGGCTCTTGCGATGAAGGTCAATGCCAATGTGCCACATGGTAGGACTCCTTTTCAGGTTCTGACTTGTTGGAACGCCACGCAAGTCTACCTCTCCTACAAACGTGTCCTACGGTGGCGGTTATAGTACCATCATCTATGGTCGCGCCGGCGTTACCTGCCGGGGGCCGTTTCCAGCGGCCTTTCGGCAGGTGGATGACCGTCTCGACGCCTGGCAGGTCGGGGCGGTCACGGCAAAGATTTTCCGGGCGCCCGGAAAATCTGCCCGGACCAGGTTGCTGACCGTGCCCGCCTCATCTGGCGCGGCGTGAGTTGCCCGTAACTCACCGTTAGCTATCAGCGGCCAGATGAAAACGTTTGCATCGCCCATTTCGCTGCCTACCAGGCGGCGATCCTGGTTCTTTTCGTGATGCCCTCGCACGGGGCGGGGGCGATGTATCTGTTCGACTGCTTTTTGTGCCTCGCGCGTGCGGGGCGGTACGTGTTTCCCAACACGGCTGCCCTGCGGGGCGGCCTTAGCTCTTGGAGGCTGTCCCATGATCGCTCCCATCAAGCGTCGTTCCCGAAGACCAACGCCTGGTTGGCACCAAGGTTTTTTGCAGATGCTCCCCGCCATCGCCACGCACGCCCGCCTCTCGTTCCGGCATCTCGATCCCGAAAGCCGCGCGGAGGCGGTGCAGAATTGCATCGCCAACGCCATGATCGCCTACTCGCGGCTCTACGCGTTGGGCAAGGTCGATTTGGCCTACCCCGGGCCTTTGTCGCGCTACGCCGTCGCGCAAAACAAGAGAGGGCCGCATCACCGGCAGTCACTTGTGCGTCAACGATGTCAGTTCGACTTACGCCCAGCAAAAGAAGAACATCTGCCTCGAACGACTCGACGAGTACGACGAAACCGAGGCATGCTGGAAGGAAATCCTTATCCCTGACCGGACCTGCACCCCGGCCGAATTGGCCGCCAGCAGGATCGACTTCCCGTCGTGGCTCGGCACGCTGAAACCCCGCAACCGCAAAGTCGCGTTGAAATTGGCTTCGGGCGAGCCGACCAGCCGCGTGGCCAAGATGTTCCACTTGTCGGCCGGCCGGGTTTCACAATTGCGCGCCGAGTTGCACAGAGCCTGGCAGCGATTCCATGGTGAAGCGGAATCGCCGGAAGCTGCGGCCGTGCCGGCGTAATAGCAACCCGTGCTTTCAGCCATGCTTCTCGCTGGTTCGATGCCCGGTCGCATATCTCTTCTCATGGAGAGACTCTCTGCCATGCACTTCGCCAAGCTCTGGCCGCCACTGCACGCATGCCTGCGGCCGGCCGTTTCATTCTTCACGGGTATTCTTTTCCCAACGTTCGCCTCGTCTGCCTTGGATCTTCGTCGTCGCGGAGGGCAAGAACGACATCGAGTTCCTCCGCCACATGAGCACCATGTTCCACGCCGTGGACCATCGCCTGCCCGACCTTGCCGCGATGGAGCAGCGGCGGGAACTGATTCTTCGTGCCTTGCGGGGGCGGCGTACTCGCGCTCGTGGGCCTGCCGCCTGGCCGGACTAGGTGCGGCCGAGTTTCACCTTCTCGATCGGGACGCTGCCCACCGGCCACCGAGGCCCGGCGGCAAACAGCCGAGATCGTCGACGCACGGCCGCGGTGCCGTGCCGTGCTTACCGGCCTCCGCGCCTCGGAAAAACCATCTCCACCCGGAGGCCGTTCTTCGAGGTCAGCGGGCTGCGGGTGGAGTTCTCCGGCGACGATGACGTGGCTGAGCTCGGTCGTTCGGAAGGCCTACGAGCAGCACCCCGAGCACCTACTCTGGGAGGCGATTCCAGCCCGGGCACGAAAGCGGCGGCGAGATAAAGCCAAGGCCTGGTTGAATAGCCAAGTGGCCGAGCGTATGACGCCTCACTCGCCTCGCCGAGCGCGACCCGGAGGGCGAGGTTCGCTCTTGGCTGGAAACCATCGCTCTGTCTCGGCAAGTGGTGCCGAATAGGTCAGCCATTGCCTCTTTGTGTCGGCCCCGAACGGATCCCCCTTCCGAATGCCCCCAGGGCCGAGTCCCTCCGGACTTCCGATTGCCGCGAGAAATGCTCTCGTGGACCCGAGTAGCAAGCCCCCGATCTGCTTCCAAGTTTCAACAAGCAAAACAGGAGATTACGTGTGGGAGCACGAGATGAGCTGAACGAGCACCACGTTTTCGGCTGCCATTGGTTTGGCTGCCATCGTCGGTGCCCTGGCCGGCTCATGGACCGTCTTCGTCATGGCCGCCGCGATGTTGATCGGCGTGTCGCTGTACAGCGGCGAGATCCGCCCGCGCAAAGGCCGACGGCGGTAACGCCGCGACTCGGACTGCTCGCGATGGGCCGTACCCGCGCGTCCGGAGCTTCCCGCTCCGGTGCGGGTGGGGTCATGCTTGCCGACAGAGACGTTCCCCTGGTGCCTCTTTCCTTCTTCTCTTTATCCATTGGCGGGCACCGTTTGATGGGGCCGCATAGGTCGCTCCGAAGAAAAGGTCGCATTCGGAATACGTCTCGGAGTACGGAATGAGATTACGAGACAGCGGCAAGAATAACCCGAAGGTCAGGGATGGGAGGCAGCCGCAGATGATGCTCGCGTCTCTGAGCGAATCGGCTCATCGAAGAAGGATCGCATCGCCCTGCAAATCGTCGAAGATGCCGAAGCGGAAGGCGCACTGCGGCCGGGCCAGACGGTCGTCGAATTGACCAGCGGCAACACGGGGACCGGGCTGGCCATCGTATGTGCTGTCCAAGGTTATCCGTTCGTGGCCGTGATGTCGAAGGGCAACTCGGTGGAAAAGGTGCGGATGATGGCCGCCCTGGGGGCAGAGGTCATCCTGGTTGACCAGTTGTCCAACTCGCAGCCAGGCCGGGTTTCAGGCGGGGACCTGGAACGGGTGGAAAGGGAAACCGAGCGGATCGTGGCCCAGCGCGGCGCGTTCCGGGCCGACCAATTCCGACACCGCGGCAACTACCGCGCGCACCTGCTGCACACCGGGCCGGAAATCCTCGCACAGTCGGGCGGGGCCGTGGATGCTTCTGCGATTTCGTCGGAACGGGCGGGTCGTTTGCCGGCTGCGCCGCCGCCTGAAAAAGCACAATGCGTCGATTCAGTGCTACGTCGTCGAGCCGTGGGGGCAGCGATTCTCGCTGGTCAACCGGTAACCCGCCCGAACCACCGCATCCAAGGGGGCGGCTACGCCATGGCCAGCCTGCCCATGCTGGAACCGGCCCACATCGACGGCTATTTGCAGGTGAGCGACGAGCAGGCGATCGCCGCGGCCCGCCGCTTGGCGCGTGAGGAAGGGATCTTTGCCGGGTATTCGTCCGGGGCCAACCTGGCCGCCGCTCTGCAACTGCTCGGCGGCCCGTATCGGGGAAAAACGATCGCCACGCTGATCTATGATTCCGGCTTGAAGTATCTCGGTACCGATTGTGGGAGGGATAGGGCATGGTAGCCGATCTATCCGGCTGGCACCTGCCGGTCAGTGGGCAGGGGTCGGTGGCCAGGGGTCGTGGCCATGGTCGGTGGACACGGGATGGGGGAGGGGGGGGAGGAGAGGGAGGGGAGAGGTCCGTGGCCAGTCAGACACACACCGGCAACCCCGACAGGGAATTATGCCGAGGCCTACCCGGCGCGCCTACTTCGACTCTGCCCTTTTCATGGGAAGCTGGCGAGTTAACGCGAAGGCGGTCATGCAAAGCCCGTCCGATGAGTGGCTACTCTTGCGAGCCGCTCCTCCGGCGCAGTTCGTGCGACACACGGCGTTGCCAACGAGGTCGATGTGACCGAAGCAGGGTGGCCGTCTTCGCTTGGCTGCATCGGTGGCGGCGACCGAAGCAGGTTTGGCGTCGAACGGCGTTCCTCAACCTCGGCGCGGAACACGCCGAAGTTTTGCAGGCGCTGGTTCCGCCTTCTGAGTCTTGCGAGTCTCTCCTTGATGTAGGCCGAAATTGAACCAAGGTCGGGTTCCACATCACAGTCGAAGATACAGAACATAAGCTCCTTCAGCCGTTCTCCGTCGATTCTTGGTCCCTTGCCCCAGTTGAACGCGTATTTCGACTTTATGTCGATAGGGAGTGCTTTGTCGGCAGTGTCTTCCCGGATGATCGCAATGTATTTCTGCTTGCTGTCCCCTTGCGCGAGCATGTCCCCTTGAATAATCATGGTCTCCCAGCCAACACCGCCCTTTCTGAAATCGGCCTTCTCCATGTAGTGCTTGTCACAGACGAGCAAAACCTTATCTGCCATAATAACTTCGTTCGTCATCCATTGAGGCAGGTCAAAGCCCGGCTTCAGGTGAAACGCGTCGAGTCGGGCATCCACCCCATTCTCCCGCAATACGGTAGCCAGCGATTTGACCCATGCTGCATTGTCTTTGTCAGTTCCTGTGTAGCTAATGAATACGCGCGGCCGTGTTGTCGGGAGTTCTTCAGCCGCAAGGTCGCGCATAGACGAGAGGTTCCGATAAGCCTCTCGGGTAAAGCAGAATACATTGAACGTGATGCTATCGGCTTCGGCAAAAACTGATCGGAGGGACTCAAACGAATCAACGGGAGTCATCCCGCCGGCACCGGAGCCCAAGAGGGGAACATTGACGATTCTGATCTGGTTTTCTGCCGAATATGCAAGGATATCCCGAGCAATGCTTCTGACCGCGTCGGATTGCGCTGTGATGGTTTTGACGTTTACGGACGCGGCATACCCTATTGTGGCTGCGAATTCGTAGCGTGATTCTCGAAAGTGGACCTTCCCGTAGGGGATGCGGCCGACATGCGTAGGCAAACCACGTTCATCCAAGTTCGTGAAAACAGATCGCGTTACTCCGCCGGCACTATCGCATGGTACAATCAGGAGATCGCATTTTGCATCGAATATGCTGCCATGTATGACTTGAATCACCTGTCACCTCTTGGCGGAACATGATCTTAGACTCATCCCTATAACACCTGTATACAGCATGCTTGCAGCCTAACGCGCACTGTCGAGCGTGCCACAACCCCGTCTTCATTCATGGCTTACACCGTCTCGGCTGATCGGAAAGTGCGTTAGGCGGATTCCGTGTAGCCCCCGGGGCGCCGCGGTCTGGACAGCCATGTCGGCCGGTCTGCGAACTCCATGACCACCCCCATTCATTACATGCGTGTAGGCTCTGCCGTGCAAACGCCCGTGCGTCCCCAACAGTGCTGATTCTCGTATTCGCGCGAAATGGGTCAAGTACCCTCGCGCTTCGATGCGACACACCTCCGCACGCCAACTATAGGACGAAGTGGCACAATCGCGCCGCGGACGCTCGAAACGACCAACAATCAAGAGACAGCCGGAACGTTATGCGTTAAGGCACGATCCGAGCCCACGGCAGCCGTGTACGGATTTTTTGCGCCAGTGACCTATCGTCCGACCCGAAGGTGAACTCAAGAAGATTGCGCCGCCGACTCAGTCCTTCCCGGAATACGGTCTGAGCGTTGGCTAGTGCGTCGCACGTCTTTCCCACGATCAGGCAACGCAGATCTTTGAACGAAGTTTGCCTGAGCGCGCTGCGGAGGGCGGCACGCGTCAAAAAATCGTCCGGCGGGAGCGAATAGCCCAGCAGGACAAATTCGCGTGCGCCGCGGCAGACCTCCAGCACGTCGCGCCAAACGTTCTGCTGCTCGGGATACTCAAAACGCTTGGCAAACGTCGGCGGCATGATCAGCGGACGCACGAAAACGCCGGATGTTTATGACCGTCGATATCCACCGGGGGATCGAGTTCCAAATATCCGATAATCCTCCGCTTTGCGCGTTCGACCCGATCATCGTTGGCCGCGATGAAGTAGGCGTCGTCGTTGTGGATACCCTGCACCACGTCATACCACCCGATTGATCCATGCGGCTTGAGGACCAGAAAGCCGCCCTCCGCGGACCAGTCGCGCAGGTTGAAAGCGATGTCGCTGGACTTGTTCATGGTCGTCAAGCTGTAATCCAGTTCCTCGTCCCAATTGAAACTGATAATCGCATCACGGCGCGGCCGAAAGAGCTTAAGGACTTCACGGAAATCAGCCGGTTGGTCCTTCGTCTCGGCCGTACGAGTGATGTCAAGGAAGAAGGTCCGAGTAGCCGCAGCTAGGCGGTGGTACAATGCCGGCTCTTCGCCCGCTTTTGCTTTTGCGGCGTTCCTTCCGCTTGGTTTTCGGGCGTGGGCTGAGCCGAATAAGGTAGGCGTATCGGCAATCGCGTGGGCCACCGTGAAGAACTCGGAGACATTGACTTCGTGGGACCGAGCCAACTCCGTGTCGAAGTAGGTCCGAAGAAACCTCCCAATCGATCCCACGATCCGCTCCGCTTCCGCCGCGTTCTCGACTTTCTTTGTGGTATTTTTGAAGCGGTACCTCCTGCCGTGCAGCGAAGAACTTCCCTGAAGGTATTGGATCAGGTGCGACAGAAGTTGCTGACCGACCGGGTACCCCAGGCCTGCAGAGAATCCTGCCCCGACAAGCCACACCCGCGTCGGTCGATCGTTATGGCTCATGGCGGTTATCCCTTATTTGGGCCCGTTCCGGAGGTGTTGAGCGTTCCCCCGCCACTTGCGATTTCCACGTCCATGAAACGGGACAGGTCGCTTCGTTACACGTCCAGCAGCATGCGCATCAAGTTCGGAACCCCGTGCCCCTGATGGTAGCGGTCACGGTTGATGTCGATGCAAGTCCGCAACAACACCTCCTTGAGTTCATCGGGCCGGCCGATGAATTCGCGCCGCACCGAGAGGAACGCCGCCAACAAGCCTGACACGTGGGGACATGCCATGCTGGTGCCGCTGTCCTCGCGATAGGGGCCTGTGGTCCCTTTTCCGCCCCGCTTGTAGTTGGAGTTGCATGAGCGAATCCGTTCGCCGGGAGCAACCACGTCGGGCTTCTTGCGTCCGTCGGCCGTGGGACCGCGCGACGAGAAGTAGGAAACGCCGTAGAAGTGCGGCTGGTCGGTGTGGACCGATCCCACAGCGATGCACTCCTCCAGATTGGCGGGATCGCCGATCGAAAGCTGGGTGTTCAGGTCGTACGTGCCGTCCGCGGTCGAACACCTCGATTTGACCTTCGTTTCCGGCGGCGACGCATACGATAACACCGCTTCGCCACAGCTCGCGCAGATCCTGACAAATCGGCGAGAACCCGCAGCCGTAGACCGTCGCGTCAAATGGTCCGCCCAAGCTCAAGTTGACGCCGTGGATCATCGTGCAGCGTTCGTCCTTGTTGCGGCGGAGAATGTCGTCGATGGCCTTGATGATCCAGGCATCTTCGCCTTCTCCGTGATCGTCGAGGACTTTGTACACGATCAACTTCGCCCGGGGAGCCAATCCGGAATACACGTGCTTGCCCTCGGTACCCGCGCCCGCAATGATGCCCGACACGTGAGTGCCGTGGCCGTCCGGGTCTTGGTTGCCCGCGCCCTTGATGGAAACTGGCCGCGGTTCCGTGGTGGTGCAATCGAGCACGTCCTCGACCGTGTTCCCAAAATCGGAGGAGAGGAAGTGCGGATGATTCGCGCGACAACCCGTGTCGAGCACTGCCCAGCGAATCCCCCGCCCGTCCGCCTTATAGCTTTCTCGAGCGGCATCCGCGCTCAACGGGATGTGCGAGCGAAACAGGAGCTTCCGTTTCTTCGCGCTTCGCCACACGGCATAGACGTGCAACTGCGTCGGCCGGCGGCCGATCTCCTGGATTTGCGCAGGGGTCAAATGAGCGGCGACGTACTTGCGAAGCTCCTGGACGCACGCAGCCTTGACGGCGTCCCCGGCGGATTTGCCGTTATGGTGCTTCCTGACCAGGCTGCGCAACTCATTGGCCAAGTGTTTGACCCGGCCTTCCAGCGTCCGCAAGTGCTCCGGCTGTTTCGCTTCGCGTTTTTCCACTTCCTCACGGTCCTCATCCACCGCCCAATAACGCGGTTCCAGCACTTCGATCAAGACGGGATGACGCGTTGTTATTGCAGCAAATCGCTCGGCCACGTCACGGGCGACAACGAAACGTCCCGCGCTGTTCGAACCGCATCACGTGATGAACCACTTGGCGCACGTCCGGATGCGCCAGGTAGCCAGCGGCGCTGTGCGGATTGGCCTCAAACACCTCTCGCAACGATCGGTTCATGACCAAATGGTCGCGGACGCTCACACTACCCGCGCGGCGTAGTCGTTGGCCAAGGTATGATCCAAGGCCACCGGGTCGAGAGGATCGGAGAAGTTCTGCCAATCGTCGACGCCTTTCGGCACCTCCAGCTTGAATTTGCGATCCTCCAATTGGTCTTCCACCTCCTGTAATCCAAGCGGCGAGCCCAAGGTTACGAAGAGACATGCGTTCGGCCGAGCAGTCAGCTCGCTCAGAACCTCAAACGCGGCGACGGTTCCTTGACTGTGCGAGACGAGGACGAACGGTTCGCCGCGAGCCGGAATCGCGTCGATGAGGCGCTGTTTGATTTTCTCGCGAACCGTCTTGTCGAAGAAGTAGGCCGCGCAATCCTGGAGAAAGAACTGCATGAACGCCCGCGCCAACGGATCACGGAAGGGCCGTGGAAGCGGGACCACGGCTTTCCGGAGGGCGCCGGCGCCGCGGGAACACCCCGGCCGAGCGAAACCGAAAGCCGCTCGAGGAACGGCCGCACCTTGGGATCGTCCGGCGCGAAGCCGGCGTCGTGGAGGGCTTTACCAATGGGGTCGTCGTCGAAAGCTGCTACGGCTTTGCGGACGGACTCGGCCAGCGGCCGTTTTGGATCGTGCAGGATGTCGGCCCAATAGGCCATTCGGGTAAGATCGCCCATGTCCTTTCCGAACAGGGCGAGATCCCATTCACCCTTCAAAGTGTCCGGCGCCGGTTTTGCCCCGATGCCGTGGATATACACGACCACCGTGCGCGCGGCGGCCCCGCGGTCGGCCGAAGCCGCGCGGAGTCTCCGCACGCGTCCCCTTCGGTCGGTGCTGGCCGCGATCGACTTTCGGGCCGCTCGTTCTGCCGTTGACCGCGAGGCTCGCTTCTTTGCCATGATGGGTCTCCCTGGAGCACGGGTTCAAACGGAACTAGCCTGGGCAGGGAACGGAAAAGGGATGGCAAAGCGGGTATCGCAAATGAGTGATGTCCCCTTTTCCCACTTTACCGGCCCAACGATCCGGCTGCGGGTTTCGGGCTTCTTGGCCGGTTTCTTTTTCTTTTTCGGCATGGCGAGGCCCTTGTTCTCTAACGCGTGCCTCCGACGGTAGTGATTACGGCAGGGCGATGAGTTGCTTCATGTCGTCGAACCATGCTAGGACTTCGCCATTGGGGTCCATCTCGTCAAGCATTGCCTTCGTCATGCACCGCACTGCGAAACCGTCGAGGATCTTCTTTGCCTTCGATTGCTTGTCTGAAACGTCCTTCTCCGAAAGTTCTGCCCACTTCTTCTCGCTTTCCGAGCGCAATGAACGATTTCGGCGACCTTGATCGGAACGTCTGCGAAAGCAGTAAAATTGGCACGAATTGTGATGGCGAGTCCGTTCTTGGCATACGCCTGCGTGATGGCGTCCTTGTGGAGGTAGTTCTCCATTTCCCTTTTCTCAGTGCTTCGTGCCTTGCAGTTCTCCCGGGCGTTGATTTCTTTCATCGCGTCGTGATACTTCGGCTTCGCAGGTGGCTCGGTGTCCCGATCGAACAGGTGGAATTCAGGCCGACGGAGACTTGCGAGGCGGCTCGTCCAGATTGCCAAGGTGGATCCGCCGAGCGGGAAAAAGATCAGTTCACCGTCCAGTTCCATCTTTTGCAGGTCAAGCACATCCACCCCGTCCCGGCGAAGAATCTCCGACATGCCGAGCAGGAGATTGATATCGTGTTTGCCCTCAACGCCGATGAACAGCTTCACGCCATTGTCCGGTAGAACGCCGAGCGCCTTGGCGAACACCTCATTAGTGCTCGCGCTTCCGACGAGGATTTCCCGCGTCTTGTCGTCTTTGACGTGGATGTACCGGAGGTTGCTGTCCGGGAGGCTTCGTACGAGCATCGGTGTGTGGGTGCTGATCACGACCTGGCCTTCGGTGGAGAGGTCGCACAGAGCACGCATCAGCATCCGCTGGTTGTTCGGGTGCTGGCTCGTCTCGGGCTCCTCGATGCCATAGATCATGCACGATTTCGTCGATTCCTTCAATTTTTGCTCTGCTTTCGCACGGAAGAAGTTCAACAGGATGAGCCGCTTGACGCCGCTACCACGTTTGTTAATGGGAATCTCGCCGTCGCCAGTAATGCTCGCCTTGAAGAGGCTGTCCCATTTCGGGGAGGAGAACTCTGGCTTCAATTGGGACGCGAGCGTGGCGTCCATCTCCTGGAGTTTCCGAAGCGTCGCGTCGGCGATCTTTCTTACTTCCTTCTCGACGTATTCCGTGATCGCGCCGAGTTCTTTCTCCTTGGCCTTCAATGCCTCCTTGATCGCCATTTTCAGCGGATCCTGAGCCTCCGGGTCCTGGTCGGTGCTCTGGCGGTCCGCCTTGAAAAGGGCGAATGCCGGCACGTACTCCTTGAGGCCATCCCAAACGCTCCTCGCGTTGGCGTCGTTGAGCGGTATTTGTACGCCCGTCGGCGTCAGGTCTTGGATATGCGAGCGTATCTTCGCGCGGAGCTGGGCGTTGACCTTTTGATCCACATTCGTAAGATCAACTCTGAGTTGCTTGGCCCGCTTCTTAAGATCTGTGTTCTTAAGTTGAAGTAGGTCGGCGGCACCATCGGCAGTAGGATGGATGGCGAACGCGAAGACCCCAGTACACTTCGGGTTCGCTATGTGGCCGCTATAGGTCTTGTGAATTTCCAGCCGGCCATCTTTGTTGAGGAGGTATTCACTTGCCAAGCTGGTTTCATAGTCCTCGTCGATAACGACTTTGCTCGGCAGGTCTTCGAACTCGCAGATGATGGCCAGATCCTTAGGCTCACCATCCTTGGTTCCATCGTGTCGGTCGGGAGATTCGTCATTCAGGAAGATGTTGAGAGCGTCCATGATCGACGACTTCCCAGCATCGTTCTTTCCTATCAGAGCAGTCAGGTCGTCGAAGTCGATCGAGATCTCGTCCCTGAAGCACCGAAAGTTCCGCACTCGCATCTTGGCAAGCTTCATTTGCCACCCCCGTCGTGCAGGACCAAACGCCGGACGAATAGATGCCCCCTTCTTTTAACGCCCATGATACCAGCACAGAAGAAAATCGTCAATTATAGCCCCAGGTAGCCCGCCTGCAGACGGGTATTCACGGGCGGGTTTAATATGACTCCGCTAACATGGCGAACCGCGTGCGGGTTGGCGGAGTTGGTTCGCTTATCGGAGCGACACACCGACGCGTCCTAGAACGTGTTTTGAAAATCACTTATCGGTCCGTGCGAGCCGTTTGGACATGAGGGTGGCAACGTCAGTGGCCGGTGGACACGGGAGAGGGGAGAGGGGAGAGAGGAGAGGGGCACATTCGCCCTCACCCTGCCCTCTCCCGGAGGGAGAGGGGACATTGAGCGAATGATGAATGATGATTGATGAATGAGCGGGACGCACCTCTGAACCCTGCCACCTCGTGACTCTGCCCTTTTCATGGGAGGCTGGCGAGTTAACGCGAAGGCGGTCATGCAAAGCCCGTCCGATCAGTGAGCTACTCTTGCGAGCCGCCCCTCCGGTGCGTTGCTGCGACACAGCGCGTTACCAACGAGGTCGATGTGGCCGAAGCAGGTTAGCCAGGGTGTACTCGTTCCCAGGAAACGGTCCATTCTTGACCTGTCCCAGTTCAGCCATACGTTTGTTGGGACTGGCGGCGGTCGAGGTGGCCGGTGGCGCAAGGAAATTGCCGTTGGGGCATCTCGGACCATGTGAACGCCTGCGCTGGCTGGATGGAACGTCTTCACCTGGCGCTTCGCGGTCTCGGCATTGAGTGAGTTCTCGATCCGACCGAAGGGGACAAGCGTCTTGTTATTCGTTATGTGCCAGACGCGACGGGGCCGGATAGTGTTACGCTCTCGCCGACAGCCGGAATCTGAAAGTGCTGGTAGGAAGACGTCGGCCAGTCGAACCGGAGCCAGTGGAAATCGGGCGAATCCAGCGAGGTGTCGAACTGAAACGGACACTCGCCTGGGTAGCCCATCTTCACTCACCGCTTGAACCTCTGCCGTCAGACCGTCGCAACACCGTGCACTCTCCTTTTCCAAGGTTCGTGCCGCCCACAGCCATGTTGAGCGTTTTGAGAGCATATGCCACGTGCATCCGCCCAACGTCGTCGCAGGAAAATATGTCCGGCCCTTTGGACTCGATCACCAACGTCTTGTCATCGGCCCGTCGGATGTCGAAGCTCGTGCAGCACGGCACCAGTGCGCGGAGCGTCTTGGGCAGGCTTTGGTGGTAATATGCCTTATAGGCAGGGCCGTGAAATAATATGAATGGGCAGGGCGAGTTGACGATAACCACGTCGCGGTTCTCCGCGTCCGGTGAGGGGTCGCCAACGTCGATGAAATCGCGCATCACCCGGAAGAAGCGAGACGTTACTTTGACTGTTCCGACCCTTTCGGCAATTGCTCCCGGAACGTGCGCGAAGATTAGCAGGATGCAGGCAATCCATGCCGGGATCCGGTAGGCCAACCTTGCCGGTAAACGGTTCCTTGCGCCGTCCTGCCGGGCATGGGAAGGACCCGGAACTGGCCGGGCAATCAGGCTTTCCGCAAAACAGGCAATCAGTCCGTAAGCTCCAACAGCGACGAAGCCGAAGTTCTTTGACACCGGCATCACGGCCGCAGGGATGGCCGCCAGCAACATCACGGCCAGCCAAAACGCGGCGGTTTTGTCCCTGCGCACCAAGGGGAGGAAAACCGCCAATGCCGCGACCGCGACCAGGCCATAAATCGCAATAGCCCTTGGCTGCAAAGCAGGATTCAATGCGGCTAAGAGCTCCGGTGGCACGGTGCTAAGCTGGCTGCCCAGCACAACCATAACTTTGGGGATGACAGCCCATGCAAACTGAAGTGGGTGGTTGACAGGATCAATATAGGCCCCCACGCCGCTTAGGCCGAAACCGAGACCTCGATAAATGATCTGCCACACGACCATCACCAGGATCGAAGGCAAAACCGTCAGCGCCCGGACGCGAAAAGAACCCGTATCGAGCACCAGGGCATAGGCGAGTATGAAGGCAAGCGTCCCCGCCCCGTTTTCCTCCGAGAAAAGGGCAAGCGCGAACAGCAGCGCGGACAACACCAATCCGGAACGGGACTTTGTGAAACGCCATTGATGATGCTCGTATAAACACAACAGACCGAACAGGAGCGCCAGCATGAAGCCGCGGTTGGCGACAAATGCCACCGGAAGATACGTGTAGGCATCCAGCAGGAACAGCACTGCTGCCAGTCCTGCCGCCCATCCCGGTCCGATCAATTTCCTGTAGATCACCGTGACGAGAAATACGCTGGCGGCGAAACAGGCGATGTTCCCCGCGTGCATCAGCACGGGCCAATCGGGAAAGAGCTGGTAATCGAGCCAGTGGGTTAGCGCGGTAACCGGCCGGTACATGCCCAAATTGAAATCACCCGGCGTCCACCACGGCAAGCGCCCCGTAGTTCTTCATCAATGCCCTCTCTTCCGAACTGCGGTTCAAGAAGAAATCGCGGAGGACCGTCTGGAAACTGCCGGAGTCGGCAGGATTGCCCGTTTTATGCATCCGTGGTGGCAATTGGTCTGGCCTCAGCGCCACCGCGCGCTCAGGCAGATCGTCCAACACTAACCCCATTTTCAATGCGGGCAACATTACCAGCACCGCGCCGATGGCGAGGAACACCGGTAGATGATTGTGGGAAAGAAATCGCCGGATGCTCATGCGCGGTCCATCTTCTCGCACATCTTCGGAAGGGCCGAATACCGATTGCCGCCTAGTTCGGCAAGCCGCGGCCGAGCGCTCGGTGCCGGCTCGATTCCTCAGGTCCAGGCCCCACCAGCCCCTCAGTCTAGCGGCCCCGCTGTTGGCGTCAAGATACCGAACGCGCGGTGGTGGCGCACCCCGAAAACAGGTTAGCCACAGTCCTGGAATAGGTTGCTTTTCCGACGCTCGGCCGGCAATTCACGGCCGCCCGTACTTTTCCGGGCACATCCAGTCCGAGAGTGCCATTATCGGTCCGTGCGAGCCGTTTGGACATGAGGGCGGCAGCGTCAGTGGCCGGTGGTCGGTGGACACGGGTTAGGGGAGAGAGGAGAGGGGAGAGAGGAGAGGGGTCAATGGCCAGTGAGACACGCACGGGGCAACCCCGACAGGGAATTATGCCGAGGCCTACCCGACCGCGCTACTTCGACTCTGCCCTTTTCATGGGAAGCTGGCGAGTTAACGCGAAGGCGGTCATGCAAAGCCCGTCCGATGCGGGAGCTACTCTTGCGAGCCGCTCCTCCGGTGCGTTGGTGCGATACAGCGCGTTACCAACGAGGTCGATGTGAGCGAAGCATCTTGGCCAAGGCTCCTTGGCTGCTTCGGTGGGGGCGACCGAAGCAAGTTCGAGCCGCACCCCAGAGCTGACAACTCGCTCCGAAAATGGGATACACTCCGGCACATCCGAGAAGGCGGATGGCATGATCGAGATCTTGCGATGCGAATGCTCGCGATGCCCCTCAACCCGCATAATGGCCTAATACAGCACGCAAGCGAATTACTTATCGCCTTCACTGCTGGCTCGACGTTTTTTATTTCTCGCTTCGATGCGTCGCTCTACTTGTCGGAACCGCTCATGGCTGTCTTGATTCTTAACCTGGATTATTTCTTCGAACATCTTTGGGTCACTCTCCCGCAGGGATGTTAACCACACGCGATCTTCCTCAAGATAACTATGTATGTGGCTCATGAGTTGCGTTTGAACCGGCTCGAACAATCTCGTTTAGCTTCTCAGTTATTGGAAGCCGAATGGCCTCCATATGGGTTACAGATCTGCCTATTAGCCACGCCTGTTGGCATTCGAACATGTCGGACAGTATATCCTTTCGCCTCTGCCCTGTACCGACATCTACCAAAAGAGAGCAGGTTGCTTGTGAGTGGGCAGCTACGTCGATACGAGTGAAAAGGCTCACCGTTCTTTGTCAGTAATGGTGCATCGGCGAGTGCGATGGTGCTGCCCTCAGTAAATTCGATTCGCAGTCGGTCGAGGCTGATCGCGGAGTCCGATCCATTAAAGAAGACCAAATCAACCGCAATATCAATGTCCTTAAGAAACCATTGCGTGTCCCGTGGCGTTATGATGGTCAGTTCAGTGTCGGACAACGCGATGTGACGCTTCACCCTCGTCTGCAAGAGTTTCGCGACTGATGATGAATGATATCAAGCCCACCAACGCCGCAACTCCAATTCCGGAGAATATCGAGTCTGTAGCATTATTACCGGGTATTGTTGTTGACACCATGGACGTTTTGCGGTATTTTCCCGGCCCCAAGCTTGCCAAGGAGGGTAACCATGCTGGGACCGGGAGAATATCGGGCGGATCGGACGGAAGGAATCACGCGTGTTGAAGACCTACCGAAAGCCAGGATCGTGCATCGTCGTCGGAACTTTTCCCGCCGGCCATGTCCAAAGTGCGGTCGAAGTTGCTACCGCGACCGGACTTTCGAGCGGACGCTGCACGACCTCGGAGACTTGGTGCAGGAACGCCCTCGCGATATTCTCGTTACGTACTCGCAACATTATTGCTGTAAGTGCGAGAGCTATTTCAACGTGGACATGTCGGACCTGGCTCTGTCCAAGAGCCACTACACCCATCGCGTCGTTGCGATGGCCGTGCGCCTGGTGGTGGAGGACGGATTGCCCTACCGCGCAGCCAGTTGGCATCTCTGGCGGGACCATCGCGTCTTTGTGCCCTACGCCACGATTCAGAACTGGGTGGAGGCGCGGGGAAAAAGGGCGGAACAACGCATCCGCGGCGAGTATCTGGACGGCGCGTTGGATAACTTCTCGGGGTACATCGCGGCCGACGAGTTGTACGACGGACCGTTTTGCGTCCTCTCGATTGTCGACAACCGCACCTTCCGCCGCCTCACCTACGAAGTGCTGGACCATGATCCGGACCATGCGGACATCGAGCGATTCTTCCGCACGTTCCAGGCCTTGCTCCAGAGACGCGAGTTGCTGTTGCAGGGCATCACAACCGATGGCTCGAACCTGTATCCCGAGCCCATTTTGCAGGTATTTGGTAACGTTCCTCACCAACTCTGCGAGTTTCACGTCATCAAGGAACTGACCAAGGCGGTGCTGCACGCCGGCGCCAAGGTCCGCAGGGAATTGGCTGCCACGAGGCCCAAGCTTAGCCGTGGACGTCCGTCTTCGGCCACGGCTCGCAAGGCGGCGCGACAGGCCAAGCGAATCGAGCAGAAGGTTGGAGACCTGTTTGAGCATCGCTATCTGTTCGTGCAGCACGTTCTGACTCCGGCCCAACGGCGCACCCTGTTGCGCGTCACTCGGGGGCGGCCCGAATTGCGGACGCTTCGCGGCATCATGGATGAAGTCTATCGTCTCTTTGATCGTCGCTGCTGTACGGACACCGCCTTGGAAAAACTGGCCCGGCTGCGCGGTCGCGTACGGCGTTTCAAACGGATCGGCAAGACGTTGCAAAAACTATTCTCCCCCAACCTGGAAAAAGCACTGACCTTCTTGGATGACAAACTCCTTCCTTCCACATCCAACGCGGTGGAGCGAGGGAACCGCCGTCATCGCAAGATGCAGAAGACCGTGTATCGTGTTCGCACCAGATCACACATTGCATCGCGGATTGCCCTGGATATGCAACGCGAGGAACGGGCCACGCAGCGTCTACTGACCACTCAAGCACTGCATTGCGGCTCGCGAGGCGAGCGGCAGCATAATACCCGGTAATGATGCTACAGACTCAGAATATCCATTCCTTATTCCGTACGATGTAGTCAAGCATCGCTTCCTTCCTTACTTTACAGGGCCGCTGTCACCAGCCGTTGGATTGAGGGGCGGCCCTGTTGTGAACGTCGAAAGGAACTCACACGCCAGCCCCAATTTAACGGGTGATTGCCGGATGTCAAGCATCGTTCCGTTCCGTCGCACATCTGTCGTGTCTTTAAGTCCATTGATGACTTGCGTCGGCGTATCGGGAGAACATATTTCATGATTCAAGCGAGGAGACGTCGTGCAGATCGAGGCTCCTGACGCGTCGCCGTCGGCGCCACCTGTGTTCGTTGACGCCCGTGGTCTTGCGCTCTGGCGACAGCAGCGCGATTCACCGTTCCGTACGTCGGTGGCGCACCTCGAAGCACGCTGCCGTGCGATCCGGCGGAGCTTCCATGCGATCGCGGTGGCCACCTTGCCCCTCGGCGATTGAATCAGCAGGCTTCTGCGCGATATATCTGATTGCCTGGCTTGCCAAGCGATATTGCGTGAAATAAGAACAATACAAAAGCAAGCAATCTTCGTGACCGGGAGGTCAGAAACAGCATGAAGTGCAATAGAACGCCACCGGCCGAAAGGACTGGGCATTGGAGCCAGCGCCGGCGGCGCTGGAGACCTGGAAATGCCGACGACTCTCAACATGGTTGTAGCGAAGTACCTTCGTGCCGGAAACGTCGCACGCGGAACGCAGGACGAGTATCACACAACCCTTCGGAAGTGGAGGCAATGGGGTGGTGGAGTCCCAATCGAGAACCTCGGGCGCAAGGAGATCCGCGATTTCTTGGATTGGGTCTACGAGCGTGCGGTTGGCAAGAGGGAACCAATCCGGGTCGGACCGCGAACAAGGCCCGCGAGCACTTGCGCGCCGTTGTTGCATGGGCTTGGGAACAAGACCTCATCGGCTCGCTACCGCGATTTCCGAAGCCGAGGCCGCAGCGCGACGTCGCGGGCCGACACTACCTGACCAAGGCCGAAATCAATGCGATCTACTTTGCAACACATGAAATGGAAAGGCCACGAGGTTGGAACGGTGCAATGGCGATCGGGCGATACTGGCGAAGCTGCACTAGTCGTGTTCTTCAACTATGGCGTTGATACCGGGACCATATGGAAATCGGCTCCATTCCACGAGCCGATCCTCTGGCGGCACGTGTCGTGGGTCCGGCAGTCGCCAGATCGGGAAATCAAGGAACAATCTCCTTGGGGCTGGCTCTTCTACCGGCGGGTGAAGACGGGCAAGGCGTTTTACCGACCAATGAATCGAGTCGTTCACGCCCACATCAAGAGCATCATGCCAGAGAATCCGGCTCCAGATGATACTGTCTTTCTAGGCGGCGGATCGCGGCCTAATGCTCGATTCCAGGAACTGTGCGACCTCGCCGGGATCAAGCAGAAGGCGGACGTGGAGACCGGACAGCCCGAGCCCTGGGAACTGAAGGACCTCCGCAAGACGTGCGCCACGTATTACGACGAGCACATGCCCGAGTCGTCCGTCGAGATCCTTGGCCATTCCGTCGGAGGGATCACCTACCGCCACTACGCGCATCGTGCTCCGCTCGCGTTCAAAGCGATCATGACCCTGCCGCAGCCGACCGCATTCTCAGGCCTTGTCAGAGGGTACGACGGCGAATGCCCGTGTTGCAGGCGGCCATTCGCTGACGCCTCGTGAGAACGGACGATGTGACCGGGGCGTGAAGGCCAATAGGCTCGACGGCGATAGGCGGCCACCAAATAACCCAGATAACCTTGTCGCGAAAATCACACAATGTTCGCATAGTCTTGACTGGCAGCGGAAAACCCGCAAAAATCTGGGAGTTCGTCCGTTCTTCTCGCCGAACGCGCAGTCCGGAAGGGTGTTCGTAACAAATGAACCAAAACGTCTGGATCGTCGCGAACGCGATTGGGGTAGTCGCCTCGGTGGCGGCCTATTTCTTGTACCTAGTCCACACCTGGCGCGGCTCCCCTAGGACGGCAAGCTCTAGACGAAAGCAGGTACGGCAATTCGTCGCGTGGTCGCTCGTTGCGGCGCTGTTGCTAGTCTTTCTATCGATTGGGCTGAAGCGCAAATCACGACGCTTGAACAGGTTGGCTCGCTTCGCAACGCCGCCCGCGGCATGCAGGAAGTGTACTACGCGATTCCGTACAAAACGGCACCACATCTGGAATTCACCGAGAAGTGAGCAGCGCTCGAACGGCCGACAGCCCCGAAGTTGTTGACCAACGTCCCGATGGTTTCAAAATCAAAGTGGACCTGGACACTTACATGTATAGCTGGAAAGCGACGGGAGTGCCAAGACAGTGATGGCAGATTGGCATCTGCGGACTAACAAGCGGCTAAAGTAAACGGGTGCCAAGCTCGCCTGGACCAGCACCACGCAGCGGCCGGCCGCCGGCGCCTCTCTCATCGGCTCTCGTCAACGCCGCGGTGATGATCGTGTGATTAGTGTCCGCCAACGCTGCGGTGGATCAGGAGCCGGCAGGCACTTCGGTAGCGACCCTAGGTCGATGTGATTGACGCCCCAAACGCCTTGCCTTCGGGATAAGACGTCCCGGGCACGGAGGCCTTCTTGCAGTTGCCACGATCGGGTGCTGGGAACTGGTCTGGGGAACGATGATGGAAATCACATGTCCAGAATAGCCTGGAGAGGCTGGCTTTCAATATTGCCATTGTCGAGCAGGTGGTTGATGAGAGCCTCAAAGGCGGCGCGTTTTTCGGTGATGATCTCCATCGCCTTATCTTCGCCAGCCTTCACCAAGTCGGTCCTGTTGTTGAAGCCCGCATCTCGCCCCATAACGATAATCATCCGGATGTCAAACTTGGTCGGGTCATCGAACTGGGCGGCCCAGCCCACTTCGTCAACCCGTATGCTCAGGATCGGTTGGACAATCTGAGCCTCCTGTTCAAGCAGTTCGCCGCTGGTGTACTGCGCAAAGAAGGGCAGCACCGCCGCCAGAGCTTGCGGCGAGCCCGCGCCATGCACCTTAACAGCTTCAGCTAGGTCTTGCAGAAGCTTCTTGTTGATGGACGCGTAGGGCCGTCCATTTGCATTATTGACGACAATCTTTTCGACGGCCGCCTTGTAGTAATGCGCCACGATTGCATGTGCGGCCTCGTGAAAGCACCACCTGAGCCGCCTCAACTCGTTGATGTCGTTTGCGTCTTGGGCAGCCTTCACGCGCTGCATCAGCGGAGTCAACGCTGGGGGTGGCGGAGCGACCTCTGCCACCTGCGGCTCGGGCTCTTGCTGCTGCAGATTGGGTCCGTCCGGCACCGGATTCTCGTCCGCCACCGCTGGCGATCCATATATCCAACGCTTGAGCCAGCCAAACATCGGGACCGCTCCTACAATCGCGATTTCGCTCACCTCCCCGCGCCGTCATCTAAATTCTACTGGATTCTCGCATCCGGACCCAGGCGTCCCCCTTTGGCCTGCGTGCTGCCGGCTCCCAGAGATGGCGTCCCTCAGCCCATAGATCCTGATCCAGACCGCAACTTCCTCCAGAGTGGGTTGGTCGACACACCGAACGCACTTTTGGATAACCCACAGCGTGCGTCGGTGTGCACACCGCCGCGCCTTGGCAGCTTACCTTTGGAGACGGAGGTGCGACACACCGACGCGTCTTCGAACGTGTTTTGAAAATCACTTATCGGTCCGTGCGAGCCGTTTGGACATGAGGGCGGCAGCGTCAGTGGTCGGTGGCCGGTGGACACGGGAGAGAGGAGAGAGGAGAGGGTAGAGAGGAGAGGGGAGAGAGGAGAGGGGTCAATGGCCAGTGAGACACGCACCGGGCAACCCCGACAGGGAATTATGCCGAGGCCTACCCCACCGCGCGACTCTACCCTTTGTGCGTCCCGTAGGCGCTTGCTCATCCTGTCAATATCGGTGATGTGCCCTTTTCACGCCTATTGCGATTCCGCTGCTGGCAGTTTGACCAGGAACAGCTTATGTACTGGGTCACGGCCGATGACAAATGAATTAGAACGGCGAGATAGCCGTGCTTGCTATAGCCGTACCAGGGATAGGGGCGAAGCAGTTGGCCGTAACGATCCCCGGCGATTCCCTCGAGTGCATAGAGCTTGCCCAAACGATACTGTTCAAACTTCGGCCCGTCGGCTATGAGGTGCTGTAATCCGAGCGTCGTCCGAGCGTAAACCGAGCCAGGCCGGTCCGAAATCAGAAAACCGGCGTCCGTCAACTGGGGAATCTGCAGATGTTGGACGAATTTACCGTCGCGGCACACATTGAGTTGATCTCGGGCTGTGCTACGCAGTTCCACCGTCCAGAGACTTCCGGCTTCGTCCAGGAGAAGCGGGTAGCCGACATTTCTCAGATCCTGGCGAACCCCGGTCTCGTCTGCCCGGGCAACTCCGTACTGACCGGCAGTGAAGGTGGTCATCCAAACCGTGCCGTCGGGTGAGGCGATGTTACGGGCTCTATCCCCGCACCGACAGTTCTCCGGCGCCTTGACGAAACGCGGCTTGCCGTCGGCCACGCGACCGAAGAAGGCCCTTCTCCCGTCGGTGCGATGCAGCCCGAGTTCGACGACGAGCACGGCGCGTCCGTCGCCAACCAATCCCAGGGTGCCCACAAGCCCTTCCGTCGCACCGCCCTCGATAAGAGCTTCATTAGTATCGTGCCAAGCGCCATCCGTGTGCACCAACAATCGGCCTTGCGGCTGGACGAGCCATAGATTGCCGTTTCGGTCAGCGACCAGGCCAACCTTGTTTCTGCGGCCATACCCAAGGCTCGGTCTGCCTCTACTTTGCCCCGCTCAAGCTGCTCATCGCTGGCGACACGCTCTTCGCCGGCGGCATCGGTAGAACCGATCTGCCCGGAGGCGACTTCGATCAGATCATCGACTCGCTGCACACGCGGCTTCTCGCCCTTCCCGACGACACCCGCGTCCTGACCGGACACGGCCCCGAAACCACCATCGGCGAGGAGCGCGCGACCAACCCATTTTTGCACAGGCCGTGACTCAAGCCGCACCATTCGCGGCAACTCGTTCTTTGTGAGATAGAAGCGGAATCTCTTTTAAGGGGAAGTTAAACGAATCTCCCGGAAATGTTACCTCCGTGATTCGTTCCCAGAAGATTAATGAGGGTGGTTACTCCGGCAACAAACTCCGTCTCCGGCGCGAGCAGACTCACCACCAGCCAGCCCGATTCCGGCATCCCGAAGAAGTAGCCTGGGTGCACCCACACGCCGCGCGCAAGGAGCTCGAGTACGGTCTGCTCGTCCGGCTTCAACGCCGGAATCCGCAGCACTGCGTACCAGCCTCCCTCCAGCGCCAGCCGCCGCACCGCCGGAACTGCCTTCAGCCTCTGGTCGAGCGTCGCCAGGTTCGCGGCTACGCGCTCCCGGATCTGCTTCTGGATCGGCCCGCAGTCCTTCAGCCACTTCGGCAGCGCCCATTGCACCGGTGCGTTCATCGAGAGGAACGTATCCGCGATCACCTCCAGCCGGGCCAGCGATTGCTGCCGCTCCGGCCCGGTCACAGCGATCCACGCCGCCTTCATCTGCGGCAGCCCGGCGATCTTGCTCAGCCCGCTCACCACGAACACCGGAACTCCCGCCAGCCCCGCGGCAAAGCTTCCGGCCTTCTCGCCCCCTTGCTCCCTTGTTCCCTCGCTCCCTGTCGCATAGTCCAGAAACACCTCGTCCACGATGAGCGAGAGATCGTGCTCGCTGCACAGTTGGCCCAGTTCCTCGACCTCCCGCGCCTTGATGAAGTGTCCCGTCGGGTTGTTCGGATGCACCGCTACGATCGCGCGCGTGCTCGCCCTCGTCGCCTGCCGGACGCCTTCCAGATCGATCTGCCATCCGTTCTCATACACCAGCGGCACGGCCTTCAGGCGCACGTCGTCCAGGTCCGCAAGAAAGTCGAAGAGCGGGTAGCCGGGCTGCAAGGTCAGAATCTCGCTCCCCGGATCGCACAGCAGCCGGAACAGAAAGCTGTACGCCTCGCTGGTGCTGGTCGTCAGCACAATCTGCCCCGGATCGAGCTTCACCCCGTGCCCCGCGTAGTACTCGCACACCGCCTCTCGCGCCGCCTTCAGCCCCTTCGGCTGCGGATCGTAGTCCAGCGCGCGCGGATCGGCGAGGGCATCCAGCAGGGAAGCGGGGTACGCGAACCCGCAGCGCGTCGGATTCGCCGCTGTCAGATCGGCGATCGGCAGTCCGGCTTCCTGCCGCAGCCGGTGCGCCCGCGCCAGCTCGCTCTCCTCCGTATTCCATTCCGTCCTTTGCGAAAAACGCATCCCTGCCGCCATTCCCGGTTCATCGCCGCTCAATTGGTCGGCGCGCTCCGTCGTGCACAATAGAAGCAGCGCCCATTCCAACCATACACGGGCGTCACTCGGAGGGATATTGGCTCTGCGCGCGGTGGTCTTCGACTATGGACGGGTCCTCACCGGCCCGCCGGACCCGGCGGCGCACGCAGCGCTGGTTCGCATCGCCGGCCTGCCCGTCGAGCGCTTCGAAAGCCTCTACTGGGCAGACAGGCCGGGTTACGACGCGGGACAGTTCACCGGCCTCGAGTTCTGGCGCCGGTTCGCTCGCGCCGCCGGGCTTTCCCTGCCGCCCTCCGCCATCGAACAGCTCAACCAGTGGGACGTGCGCATGTGGGCCGGCGAAGATCGGGCCATGCTGGCTTGGCAGCTCCAGCTCAAGCAGCGCGGCCTTCTCACCGCCATCCTCTCCAACATGGGCGACGACGTCTACGAGTACATCGCGCGCCAACTGGACTGGCTCAACCGCTTCGACCTGCTCGTCTGGAGCTACCAGCTTCGCGTCGTCAAGCCCAATCCCGTCATCTATCGCCACGCTCTCGACCGCCTCGGCATCCGCGCCGAAGAGGCGCTCTTCCTCGACGACAAGCCCGAGAACGTTGAAGCTGCCGCTACGCTCGGCATGAGACCCTCGTCTTCTCCACCATCGGCAATCTGCGCGCCGACCTCATCGCCCTCAAACTCGATTCGGAGCTTCCGCTGCCCGCCTGACCGGGATCGTCCCATCCCCGCGCGCTTCTGATCCCGCTTCCTCGCTCCTCGCGCCCAGCTTTCTTGTTCCCTTGCTCCCTCGCTCCCTTGCTCCCTGTCTTTACGTCGCCATCCCCAGCCCCACCAGGTTCGCCGCGGCAATGATGATCAGAATCCCCGCCCACAGCACGCGCACCGGCCGGCTACCTACCCCGGCCCACTCGCCCAGCACCAGGCCAACCAGCCCGCCGCACAACACGTAGAGGCTCATGTGCAGCATCCAGTTCACGTACGAGAGCTGCTGCGGAATATTGGCTGCGCCCCACGCGTAAAAGAAGAACTGCAGGTACCACATCACGCCGCCGGTCGCGGCCAGCGCGGCGTTTCTGCCCAGAGCCGAACCGGGCAGGCGCAGATCGTCGAGCGGGTTGTGCTTGAGTGTCCACAACCGAAAACCGCAGTAAGCCCAATTCACGAACGCTCCGCCGCCCATGATCAGCACGTAAGCGGGCAGTGCGGCGTAGAGCGGGTTCACGCCCAGGTCGAGCGCCGCCCGTTCCATCGGCTTGGCCGCGGCGATGCCAAACGACATCCCCGACGACGAAAAGCCGCACAGGATCGCCAGCGCGACGCCCAGCTTCACGTTGAACTCCTCCAGATGGCCTCTCCGTTTCACTTCTTTCAGATGGCCGGCGAAGCTCACCACCGCCACGCCCACCAGCGCTACCCCGACGCCGGCCATCGTGATGAGGCCGCTCCGCGTCGCGAAGAGCACGCCCGCCTGTCCCGCCACCAGCGGCGGAAGCAACGTGCCCACCATCAGCGTGAGCCCGATCGCCATTCCGATCCCCAGCGACAGCCCCAGGTGACGCATCGTCAGCCCGTAGGTGATGCTGCCTACGCCCCACAGCGCGCCAAACAGCGCCACTCGAATCAGCAATGGCCAGCCCATCGCGGCATAGAACCCGCGAAAGTCGGGCAATAGCGCCAGAGTGACGCAGGTGGGCAGCAGAATCCACGAAAACAAGCCGGAAAACGCCCACGTCGTCTCCCACGACCACCTCTTCACTTTCTCAATGGGCACATAAAAGCTCGCGGCCATCGCCGCGCCCAGCACATGCCAGCCGATCCCCGCCACGACCGATGTCATTCACTCTCCTAACCCTGCAATTGCTGCACGCACTTTGCAGGTTTCCCATGCGCCCGCGAATGCGCTCCAGCCGGGGGCTCAGGGAACCCGCGAACCTGCGAACTTGCGAACGTGCGCACCAGCGCACACCAACTTGCCGTCCTCTGTCGAAAAAACCGCTAGAATCGCCGGCATTATGAAGTCGGACCGAATCGGTCAAAGACTACAGCGACCCCGCAACCCCGGCCAGCGCCGACGAAGCGATCAGCAGCATCAGCCCCGAGGCCAGCAGACCTCGTGTCTTCGCGCCCGTCCCTTTCCACTCGCCCAGCAGAATCCCCAGCAACTGGCTGAAGAGAATCGAGGCTGCCATCAGCACCGCCCATCCGATGTACGACGTGCTGCCCATCCGCGGCTCGCCGGTCTTGAAGCAGACGAACTGCATGCACCAGATGACGCCCGCGATCGCCGCGAAGAACAGGTTGTTCCCGATCGGCGCGCCGCCGCTCACGAAATTGCCGAGCGTGCGATTCTTCAATCCCAGAACCACGCACCATCCGCCGTTGATCAGGAACCCACCCATCAGCACCACCACCAGCACCGGAATCCCCGCCCAGATCACGCTCGTCGCCGGCTGCGTCTTGAGCGCCAGCTTCTCGATCTCCGGCCCGCCCTGCAATCCGAAGCTCATCGCCGAGCTCATCAGGCCCGAAAAAATCGCCGCCATGATCCCTTTGCGGAAGTTGAACTCGGCGACCGCCTTCTTCTTCGCCTCCTCGGGCAGCTCCTGCTCCTTCGACCGCCCGGCAAGCCCCACGCAAACGATGCCGATGAGCGACACCGCCGCGGCCAAAACCGAAACCTGCCCGCCCGCCGTCGAGAACATCGCCGCCGTGGCCTCGCGCCCCTTCAGCATCGGCGGAATCAACGTCCCCGCCGCCGAGGTCAGCCCCGCGCCCATCGCCAGCCCCAGCCCCACGCCGAGGTAGCGGATCATCAGCCCCCACGTCAGCCCGCCGAATCCCCACAGCATTCCGCACACCAGGCAGTAGACGATCTCCTTGCGCGGCGCGGCTGCGAGCACCGCAATCGTATTCGGCGACGTCGCCAGCGCCAGAATCCACGGCACGATCACCAGCCCCGCCAGCGCATAAATCAGCCAGTAGCTCTCCCACGCCCACTTTTTGACTCTCGAAAATGGCAGATAAAAAACCGCGCCGGCCAGCCCTCCCAGCATGAAAAGCAGGATGCCGAGCATCGGATTCGAGGCATTCACAGCGTTCATTGTTCAACCCTCTCTTTTTCTCGCGTTCTTGGTCGGGTGAGCCGCCAGCATGGCGTCTAGCTGCCCCAGCTCACGAGCTGTGAAACCAGACCGCCGGATACAACTCAGCCTCGAACACATAACTTCCAGGCTGAATCTCAAAGCCGTCTTCATCACCACGCTTCGTGAACATCGCATGGGGGCTGCCCGCCAGCGGCGCGCCATCGAGCCTGTACTTCAGTGCCTGAGCCGCTTTGAGCGGCAGCCACCCCGTCGTATTCGCCGGGATCGTCACGTGCCACTCCACCGTTCCGTCCTTCACCGTCCAATCCGAGTGAATCCGCCCATACGCCGACTCGTAGTCGAATGCGATGTGCCCTAGCCGCTCGTCGAACACCGGATGCAACAGGATCGTATGGAACCCCGCATCGATCGGCGTCGCATCCACACCCGCTGCGTAGCGGTAAATCCAGTCGGCCACCGCTCCGTACGCGTAGTGGTTGTACGAGTTCATGCTCGGGTCGCCGCGCATCTGGTCGCCGTTCCACCGCTCCCACATCGTCGTGGCCCCGTGCTCCACCATGTATCCCCATGACGGATACTGCGTGTTGAGCAGAAGCGTGTAGGCGAGCGTCGTGTACCCTGCCTTGGTTAGCTCCTCGAGCAAATACGGCGTGCCCAGAAAGCCCGTGCCCAACCGTTCGCCATTGGCTTCGATCTTGTCCGCCAGCCGCTTGGCCGCCGCGGCCCGCAGCTCTTCGGGCACCAGGTTCATGTGCAGGGCCAGCACGTATCCGGTCTGCGTGTCGCCGCCCGCGCTCTTGGCGTTCGGATTGTTGATCACCCCGAACACCGACGGGCTGTTGTCGGCCCCGGCCACGAATCCGTCCGCATGAACGAATTGCTTCTCAAACGCTGCGCGAATCTTCTCGAACAACGCCGCGTACTTCTGCTCCTCCGCCGTGCGCCCCGTGGCGTGGGCCATCTCCCGCATCAGCGTCGTGTCGTATGCCCAGTACGCCGTCGCGATCAGCGCGTAGTCGGTCTTGCCCTCCGGCGAAAGCCAGTCGCCGAACGGCGTCCCCGACTCGTTCTTCCACAATCCATCGGGATTCGCCGCTTCGATCGCGTCGAGGTACTTCGTCATCGCCGCCCAGTTCTCATCGACGATCGCTGTGTCGCCGGTTTCGAGCCATGAAGTCCACGGCACAATCACGCCCGCGTCGCTCCACCCCGCGGCCCAGCCCGCATTCTGCTGCGCCGTGCCCGGCGAGTAGATCCCGTAGTACGGCGTTCCTGCCTCCGACCCCGGCGACATGGACCTGTCGCCGGGGACCCCGGCCTGTGTTCCGCGCATGTCCGCGGCGAACTTGCGCGAGAACGCCGCCAGGTCCATGTTGTCGCCGGCCGCGCGCCAGAACACCTCCGCATCGCCCATCCACCCCAGCCGCTCGTCCCTCTGCGGGCAATCCGTCGGCACTCCGACAAAGTTCGACCGCTGCCCCCACAGAATGTTGCTCCAGAGCTGGTTGATCATCGCGCTTCCGGTATCGAGCTTCGCCGTGAACGCCGCATCGGTGTGAAACACCAGCCCCGTCACTGCATCCTTGCCCGGCGCCTCCTTCAGCCCGGTCAGTTCGGCATAGCGGAAGCCATGGAACGTGAACTGCGGCGTGAACCCCTCGATTCTTGTGCCGTCGAAGATGAAGTGATCCGTCGCCTTCGCTGTGCGCAGATTGTCGGTATAGACAGTTCCGTCGGCGTTCAGCACCTCGGCGAAGCGCAGTTGCAGACCGCTCCCCTCCGGTCCCTTCAAACGCAAGCTCTCCACGCCGGAGAAGTTCTGCCCGAAGTCGTAGACGAAGACCCCCGGCTTCGGCTCCGTTAGCGACTCGGCCTTCAATTCGCGCTCCACACGGATCGGCTCAAAGCTCTGCGCGACGATTTCTGCGGGTTTGGGGGCGATTGCGGTCGCCAGGGGCCATTTATCTGCGATGACGCTGTTGACGAAAGACCCCAGCGTCCGAAAAGCCTCACGTGCATCCTGGCTTTCGCCGTCGTAGATTTCTGAATGCAGAATGTGCGCCGTGTTTGCCTGCCAACTTGGATCCGTCGTCACCCACTCCACGCTCCCGTCCGTATGCTCGATGCGCAACTCGGCCCGAAGCGCCGGCGGCGTCTTCCCATAATTGTTTGGCTGCTGGTACCACTCGAGCGAAGTCTCGTACCACCCCGGCGCGAGCATCGCCCCAATAGCGTTTTGTCCTTGTGAAATCAGGTCCGTCACGTCGTAGGTCTGATACACGACCCGCTCGCGATAGTCCGTCCATCCCGGCGCTAGCACCTGGTCGCCCACGCGCTTGCCGTTCAGGAACATCTCGTACGCGCCCAGCGCCGTTGCATAGAGCCGCGCCGACTTCACCGGCGCGCTTACCGCAAACTCATGCCGCAGTGCCTTCACCGAATCGGGAATCCACGGCTCACCGAGCGATCCTGGCCGTTGCGACGAGAGCGGCGTCCAGATCGGCGCCTTCTTCCATCCGCTGTCGTCGAACCCAGTCTTTTGCCAGCCTTCCCCCGCGTCGATCGCCGTCTTCCACTCCGTCCCGCTTGCAAAGCTCGTCCAGCTCCCATCCGTAAATCCCACAACCAGCGTCGCGATGATGGGCGGCGCATCGTCGGTCGCCATTCCGTTCGGATTCACGACATAATGCAGCCCTTCAATCGCGATCGTGTTCGCGCCCGCACTCAACTTCGCCGTCACCTCGGCGCGCACGAACTTCTTCCACGGCAACTGCTTGTAAGGCGGAAGCGGGTCCTCGCTCAGCACCTGCGCACCGTCGATCCATGCAGCCACCGAGTCCTGGCCCGTAGCGTAGAGTGCCGCGAACTGCACCGGCTTCGTGAGCGTCACTGTGGTTCGGTAGTCGAATCGCTGTTCATTTTTGCCCTTCAGCTCCGGCGACTTGGCATCCGGATTCGCGATCCACTCCGCCGGCGCCTGCCGCACCGTGGCCTCCTCCGGCGTCTCGTATCCGATCCATTGCGCGCGCCAGCCGTCCTGTGTCATCAGGCCGGTCTCCCACCAACTCGCCTCGCTCGCCGGATACGGCTTGCCCGCCGCATCCCACACCTTCACCCGCCACGCGTACCGTGTCGACGTCTTCAGCTCCGGTCCGCCATACGGAACATGGATCGACCGGTCCGACTTGACGCGCCCCGAGTCCCACACGTCGGGCTTTCCCGCCCGCAGCAACTCGCCGCTCGTCGCCACCTCGACTTCGTACGCCGTCTGCTTCGCGCCCCGCGCCGGATCGCGCAACTGCCACGAAAACTTCGGCGCCGGGTCGTCGATTCCCAGCGGCGTCTTCAGGTTATCCACCAGCAGATTGACCGGACCAGCGGTTTCTGCCGGTTTTTGCGCAGCCAGGCCTGCCGCCGCCACGCTCAAAACAACTCCCCACGCGATCGAACCAAACACAGGATTTTTCATAAGGAAGGATTTCTCGGGCGAAACAACCTTAAGAAACCGTTCTAAGCATTGTCAATCTCGTCGAATCGCATCGTACCGCGGGCCCACATATCGTGCCGCCGACCTCCTGGCCGGCTGTCGTGCGGGTCTCCAGACCCGCACAAGCTGGCTCCCTCGCTCCCCCGCTCATCGTCCCGCGTTTTCTGTTCCCTGTTCCCTGATCCCTGTCTCTTACACTCAGTCCATGGCCCTTTGCCTCTACGCCGCCACCACCAGCGCCGGGAAGCTGCGCGACTTCCGCACCGCAGCCCAGGCCTATAACGTCGCCATCGAACCCCTTTCCGGCATCGAGAACATCCCCGCTCCCGCCGAAGACGGATCGACCTTCGCCGCCAATGCCACGCTCAAGGCCGTCTACTACTCGCGCTTCGCTCCGGGCGAGCTCGTCATCGCCGACGACTCCGGCCTTGAGACCGATGCGCTCTCCGGAGCGCCCGGCGTGCGCTCGGCCCGCTTTGCCGCCGATGCTGGCATGATCGACTCGCCCGACGCCAACGACAACACCGACGTCTGGAACAACAACAGCAGGCTTTCACCGACACGCTCTCCTGGATCGTCAGCAACCTCATCACGGTGGTCCTCACCGTTGCGGTCATGGCGTTCCTCTCGTGGCAGATCACCGTCGTGGCTCTGTTGCTGCTCCCGGCATTCGTCTTACCCGGCGCGCCGCATAGGTCGCAAGCTGCAACTGCTTACCAGGGAGGCCTACAACCTCAACGCCCAGATGAACAACATGATGACGGAGCGCTTCAACGTCTCGGGCGCTCTGCTCGTCAAGCTGTTCAACCGGCCGGACATCGAGCACGATCAGTTCGCCGGCCGCGCCGCCCGCGTCCGTAACATCGGCGTGCAGACGGCGATGTACGGCCGGGTCTTCTTCCTGTCGCTCATCCTCACCTCGTCGCTGGCGACGGCACTCGTGTACGGCTGGGGAGGCGTGCTCGCGGTGAACGGCCGTTTCAAGGTCGGCACCGTCGTCGCGCTCGCCGCACTGCTCACCCGTCTCTACGGCCCGCTCACCGCGCTGTCGAACGTGAACGTCGACGTGATGACCGCACTGGTCTCTTTCGACAGGGTCTTCGAGGTGCTGGACCTCCCTCCGCTGATCGCGGAACAGCCTGACGCCGTCGACATAGCCCGTGGCCTGTCGCAGTCGAGTTCGACCACGTCGACTTCAGCTACCCCACGGCGGAGGAGGTGTCGCTCGCCTCGCTCGAGTCGGTCGCCGTCCTGGACCAGACGCCGTCCAGCCAGGTTCTCTACGACGTGAGCTTTCGTGCCGAGCCCGGCCAGCTGGTGGCGCTCGTCGGGCCGTCCGGGGCGGGTCTGTGCGAGACGGTCAGCATCCGGATGGCAACGCCGTCGCGGGGTCGGCAGGTCGCCATGATCCCGCATACAGAAGTCGACCTTACGACTGGCGAAACGACTAGCGCCACGCTGCGCGCTGGTCGGTATCGAACTCGCATTGGTAAAAGTCGCGGTGAGATCATAGATCGAAAGAGCAACGTAAAATGGCACCATACTTTTCTGCAGAGGACCTTGCGAAATTACAACGGGGCCACCAGCAGGTTCATCAAAAAGTGGAACTACGGCAGCGTTACATCACACGAAAGTACAAAAGCGACCGCGCCCGTGAGTATGCCACACACGGATTTGGTAGGCGGCTCGGAACACTCGTCCGCGCTATCGATCAGGGGTACCAAATTTTGCCGCCGGAGCGCAAGGACATCCCCGAACGCGACGAGGTAGTAGACGCAACGATTGCCATTCAGTCGTTCGTGCTCAATACGTTTGGGTGTCTCGACAACCTGGCGTGGATTTGGGTGTATGAGAAAGACATCAAGGGAATGGACGGCAATGAGCTCGATCCCAAAAGGGTCGGGCTTGGCAGCAAGGAGGTACGTGTATCATTTACCCGTGAGTTCCGTGCTTATCTCGACAGCCGTCAGAAATGGTTGGAAAATCTCAAGGACTTTGGGGATTCCTTGGCACACAGAATTCCCCTTTACATCCCGCCATACATCGTGACGCCAGCCACCGTGGATGAGTGCAACCGGCTAGAGCGAGCATCAGGCGAGGCATTGCAACGCGCGGACTTTCAGGAAGATGACCGTCTCCAATCAGAGCAAAAGAAGCTCGGCCTATTTCGCCCTTGGATGACACACTCGCAGTTTGAAAAGGTTCCTCGGTAGTCTTTCACTCGCAGCTTGTAGCGGATTACGTTACTATCGACGAGTTCGGTCGAACAATGCTTGAAGAGTTGGATCGCTGAGTTTTGCGAAAGCAGGCGTAGCCCGGATTGAGCGGCAGCGAAATCCGGGATCAGCCGTTGGCTAGGCTTCTAAAGCCCGATAGCTTAACCTTCTGCGATAGCCCCATGCCGCAGGCCGGAGTAATCCGTGGCAGACAAGCGTCACACCTATTCGATTCTGTGTCGACTGGACTGGCAATCAGGGCACCGGCACGTCGGCGTACCGCGCCTATTCGCGTGCGCACGAGATCAGCGCGCAGGGCAAAACGGCCATAGCCGGCTCGTCCGACCCGGTGTTCCGCGGCGATGCGGCGCGATGGAATCCGGCGGAGCTGCTTATCGCCGCGCTTTCCGCCTGTCATCAGCTCTGGTACCTGCACCTTTGCGCCGACGCCGGTATCGTGGTCGTAGCATACAGCGACGACGCCTCCGGCGTGGAGATCGAGCAGGCGGACGGCGCTGGGCAATTCGAAAGCGTCACGTTGCGGCCGCACGCCAAGCTCGCGGCCGGCTCTGATGAGAACATCGCGCGCCGCCTGCACGATGCCGCCGCCGAGAAATGCTTTATCGCGCGCTCGGTGTCGTTCAAGGTAGAGCACAAACCGACCTTCGAGATTGCGTCGGCGTAGGGGAGCCGTTGCAGCTGGGCACGGTGCGTCCCGCGCCTTTGCCGACCCTACGGCGACTGCGCGACCGCAAGATGGCTTGACTGAAACAAACCCCATTGCTCTTTTCGATTTCCGACCCGATGATGGGTTTCAAGCTCGATTGGCAGCAGAAAGTGGGGGAGAAACATGCTGATGAAATCGTCTGTCGTTGCCGCGATACTCGTGTCGTTCACGCTCGGGACGGAGCGGCCTGGGCGAAGATGCCGCCGCGCCGTCCAAGATGAGCGCTGAGAAGAAAGCCATTTCGAAGTCCTGCTCCGATCAGGCCAATGCCAAGGGGCTGCACGGCAAAGCGCGCAAGCACTTCAGGTCGCGAGTGCAAGCGCCACGGCGGCAAGGCCGAGTAGTTGGGCTATTTTTTCGACGGCGGCTTTGGCCTTTCCCGTCCGCGCGGCTTAAATTTCTTGCGTTCG
>CAVYHA010000006.1:0-267500 GCA_963768195.1 uncultured Planctomycetaceae bacterium
GCCCTCCGCGCAGCGGCTGCCGAAATGCGGAATTGGCGGATGCACAAATGAGCCAAGAACCTCGGATCGTCACTCTCGGTGACGCACTGAAGAACCTATGTGCCGGGGTGAAAACACAATCTCAAAAGCAGACCCCCTCCGGCCTCTTCATTCCTATTGCGCGACGCGTCTGGTCCTTGAGGGCGGATTCCCCCTCGGAGTGGGTGATTCCACGGCAAGGTATTGATGGCATTTCCAGTCGAAGGCATCCGTGTCGAGCATCCGTCGATATCCGAACATAAAGGATGTTTGGCTATTCAAGAATTGTGAGCACTCGTGTTTGCCGCTTTAACGAAGCGTCCTGCCACGACACTTTGAGTGAGAGGTCGGGAACATGAAAAGCTGGATGCCCGTAGCAACGGTGCCGCGAGTGAGACCTTCCTTGCGAATGAGAGCCACAAGTGCGGGAAGGTAATGCACAAACACAGCAAGCTGGACCGCTAGCTCGTCCACGTCGCTACCGACAACTTCAAGAATTGTGCCATCGTAATCATCGGGAAAGGGCAGGGCAATTTCGATGCGCGTTTTCGGGGCGAGACGCTTGCGCAAGCTTGCGAGCGCGGCGGCAAATTGCTTGACCGGTCTCCGGCCCCAGCCGCCGCCGATATGATTTTACTGCGATTCTTCCAAGTGTCCTTTGCGGCCTCTTGGACTATCGTCGCAACGTAAATTGCCGCATATGCGCCCAGCCCTTTGATCTGTCCAAGTGGGCGTCCACCTGCGGCGGCTGGTCGGCCAACGCCACCAGGACCAATCGCACCGGTTCGCGGCTCTTGATGCCGTTGACGTCGGTGAGCGTGAATTGCAGCGTGCTGTCTTTCAGCAGCGGCGGCAGCTTGTAGGAAAAACCGCGGCGGTTGGCGGCCAAGGCCTTGGCTTCGAGCACTTGGGCCGGTTCGGCCCGGTCGCCGACGATGCTGCTGATCTGCACCCGGACAAGCTCCTTGTTGGCGCCGCCGGCCCGGACGGTCACGAGGCTGCCCATGGGAATCTGCATCACGCCGGTCACCGGCAGCGTCTCCGGCTTGCGCCGATGTAGGCCGGCAACTCGCAATCCAACGTCATCGGCGGCACGGTGGGACTATCGACCGCCTGAATCCACAGATCGTTGAGGCGGCAGTCGCCGCCCACCAGATCGAAATGCACGTCGGTCAGCACACTGCGGAACGTGTGGGCGTATTCCTGGTAGCGTTGTTGCGACTCTCGCGCGCTGCCGCGGCGGGCCATGGCCTCGCGGCCCCGGCCGCCGCCCTCGGTCTGATAGCGGACTTCCACCACCTCAGGCACGTTGGGCATCGTCGTGTCGGCCGTGGCGATCACCTCGACGTCGGCGCCCTTGGCCACCTTGCGCACGTGGTTGGGGAACCCCACCACATCGAGCCGCGTGTTCCGCGGCCAAAGTTCCTCGGAGAGGGCGAACATGCGGCGTTGCCAGACCGCGAAACTCTCGCCGCAAAGCGCGGCAAAGAGCGCGACGCTGGCGACCGCCAAGAGGGCCGCACCGCCGTTGCGCTGCAAGGGACGGAGGTTGAAGACCTTGCGGAGCTTGACGCCCGGCACGTGGGCGGCCGCCTTGCGGCAGGTTCGGGCGAGCATCTGGGGATTGCACGGGCCTTCGTCCCCTCCGCGCGACGGCTCAGCACGACGGCCGTTAGCAGGCTGTCGTTGAATTCGGAAAATTGCCGCTCCAACAGCGTGGCCGTGTTGCTGTCGGTAATACGGACGAAGGCCCGGCGACCGATCAACTCGACCACGACGGCCGCCAGCACGACGCCGCTCGCCGCCAGCATCGCCGCGCGGATCGCCGCCGGCGGCTCGAAGAACCAGTCGATCGCCAGCGTGGCCCAGAACGCGATGCCCAGCCAGGCGACCGCGGCGGCGCATCCTTCCAGCCAAACGTATTGGCGGATGCGGTGCCGCAGCGTACCCAGCAGCGCGGTCACCGCGGGGGCAAGCGTCGGCCGGTCGTCGAGGTCTGCGGTCGCCATGGTTTATGCCAGTTTCACCAGTCGCCGGATCAACCACTCCAAACAAAGCGCGCCGCACAGGCCGATCATCACCCAGCGGAGCCAAATTTCGTCGCGCTTGGGGTTCGGCGCGACGGGGACGATGGTCGTGCTGGTTCGGTCTTTTAATTGTACCACCAGGGGGGCGGCGGAGTTTGCGTCGAGGGCCGCTTCCATGCCCCGGTAATACCGCCCGCCGGTGTTCTGGGCAATCATGCTCAGCAGCGGGCTGTTGCGTCGGGGATTTTCTCTTTCCAGATCGGGAACTTTCACCTGGATGCGGCGGCTAAGCCGTTCGTTGGCGCTTTCGGGCACGGGCAGTTCCAGGCGGTAGGTACCCTCTTGGAGGACCGGGAATTGCCCGAAGTAGGCCCCGGCCCGGCTCGGATCGGGGCGTATGGTCACCGTCTGCGCCTGCGCCGCCGGGCAGGATGGTTTCGAGCGCGACACTTGGCACGTCCAGCGGATCCAGCCGCGCATTGGTCAGTTGGGCGCGGACCTCCACCGTGTTGCCGAGCATGTAGTGGTCCTGCGAAACCAGCAGCACGCCGCGGCTGGAGCCGCGCAGCAGCCGGCCTTGCGAGACGTGGCGAATGAGCTTGGTGTAAAACTCGTCGAACAGCGACGTGTCGATCGCGCGGAGCCGCCACATTTCGCCGCTGCCCAGGTAGAACACGCTGCCGGAGCCGTAGAACTGGCCGGCCCAATAGACGGGCTGCACGTTGCCTTGGGCGGTGGCCGGATCGGAGAAGCGGGCGTAGACGGTGGCGCCCGGCTTCGGCCTGCGCAGGGGATAATAGCTGTAGACGCCGGGAAAATCGGCCCAGGCCCGCCGGCTGGCGGCGGCCGTGTCGCCCAGCCAGAGGAAATCGGCTTCCCGCCCTTCCCGCGTCAACTCCAGCGGCCAGGGATCGCGCGTGGCGTAGGTGTTGTCGTCGATGGCCACCAGCCGGCCGGGAAACTCCACCGGGTAGAGATTGCGCATCGGCGCCATGGCCGGAGTTTGCGTCCAGCCGTCCACGCCTCGGCCGACATACACGGGCCCCGCGATGACGATCAATCCGCCGCCCTGCTCGGCCACCCATTTCTCCAACAGGTTCAACTTGTGCGGCGCTCAGCGCCCGCCAGTCCGGATCGAAGCCCACCACGCAGTCATAAGCGTACATTTCCTCGCGCGTGGCGGGGAAGTCGTCCAGGATCTTTTGCGCCTCCTGCGACATGCCCGCCTTGCCGGTCTGCAACAGCACGTTGACGATAGTCGAGCGGTCACGGTAAAGGAGAGTGCGAAGGAACTGGTAGTCGCGGGTGGGCCCGCCAGCCAAAAGCAGCACGTGGTTCTTGCGATCGACGATCTCGACGTCGGCCTCGCGCAGGCTGTCGGCCGGATTGCGGGCCGTTTCAGGCGACTGGATACGGAAGCACAAGGTGTGGCGGCCGGGCGTCTGGGGCGTCAACTCGAACTTCACCGGCACGACCTCGCCGTCGCCGCCCAAGGTGATTTGCCGGCTATCCACCAGTTGTCCCGTGCCTTGCGCGGCGGCGGCGCCTTCGCCGGAAGGCCGCGACAGCACTTGTACCGTGACCGACTTTCCGGCAAGCCCCTGGGCGCGAACGTAGCCGGTGATGGCGTAGTGGTCGCCCGGGTAAGCCCGCGTCGGCACGACCAGATCGGAGACGACGACGCTGGTGGGCTGCTGGTCGGAGCCGAGGCCGACCGTGAAGACGGGGATCCTGGCGTCTTGGGCCAGCTCGACAGCCGCGTCGGGCGACACGCCCGCGTTCTGGCCGCCATCGCTCAACAGGATCACGCCGGAGACGGGCGTTCCCCGCTCCGTTTGGATCAACTGCCGGAGCGCCTGGCCGATCCGCGTTTCGGCGCCGGTGGGAGCCAAGAGCCTGGCCCAATCGGGGCTTGGCTCGGCCGGTCTGGCTGGATCGGCGGGCGCGGCTTCGGCGTCTTTCTGCTCGGCGGCCGCGTCGAGCTTGCCGAGCGATACCGCGTGATCCGTTTTCAACTCCTCGGCGAAGGGAAATACCGACACGTCGTGCGTTTGGCGCAGCCGCGCGAGGAAATCGCTTTCCTTCAAGGCTTGGACGACTTGCTGCTCGCGGCTGGGCGCCGCGGAAGAGGATAGCGACGGGCTGTCGTTGAACCCCATGCTCAGGCTCGTGTCAACCAGCAACAGAACTCGTGAGTTTCGCACCTCTTCGCGTTCGGCGCGCCATTGCGGCTGCAAGTAGAGCACCAAGAGGCCGAGAAAGACGGCGGCTCGCAATACCGTGAGGAACCAGCCCAGCGCCGGATGCAACTCGACCGCATCGCGGCGATACAAATATCGGACGAACAACCAGACGCCGATGCAGGCCGCGATCGGCAGGACCCAATCGGCATTCGACTGGATGCGGCCCCACTCGAACGTCGTGCGGGTGGCGCCGCTATCGGCCCACAGCAGCCAGGGAGCGTGCATCATGCGGGACCTCCCGGGGCCAGGGCCGCTGGCCGGCGGACGTGGTAGCTGGCCGACCACGCCAGGGCCTGCTCGGCCAAGAGCAGGAGAATCAGCCCGTAGAGGATGGCTTCGCCGAGGTTGTAGCCAGTCGCCTCGTTGGCCGTCGATTGGAATGCGGCCGCCTGGTCGTACTGGTACTTCACCCCTTCCAGGCGCGGGGCGAGTTGTTCGGCCCCCAGCGCGGCGAGGTCGCCCGCGGTCGGATCGACATTGAAGGCATACCAGCGGGTTTCCGCATTTCCGTTGGTGCGAGTAAGCTGCACTTCATAGAAGCCTTTGGTATCGGCGCCGCCGAGCGAAATGGCCAGATTGCCCTGCGGCGTGACCACTGCGTTGGCGGCGGTAGCCGGCCGCTGGCCCGTCTCCGGCGCGAAGCGGACCTGCGGCTGATAGACGTTCCCGTCCAACTCCAACTCCAGCGGCGTGCCGACTTCCCGCGACGTATCGACGGCTCGTTGCGCCGAGGTAGGCCTGAAGGTTTTGCATGGCCACGACGAAGCTCGGATTGCGGGCCCAGTTGTTCCAGGTGGGGGCCGCCGTGGTCAGAAAAGCGATGACGCGGCCGTTGCCGAAGCGTCGTTCCACCACCAACGGGGCGCCGTTGCGCAAGGAGGCGACGACGCGGACCGTCGAGTCGGGCGAAGGTCGCCAATCGGCCGGCGCGGCGAAGTACCGCTCCACGGCCACCGTTTGCAGAAAGGTGTTCCGCTTAGGCCCGGGCGCCGAACACGCGGAAGATGAAGTGCGGCTCGACCTGGATGTCGGGGGCCGGCTCGAGACGATCGACCGGCAATTCGGCCACGTGCGAAAGGGGCAACGGGAACAGCCCCTTGCCGCCGCGGTAGAGAACGTCGTTGAAGAACTTCACGTCGCAGCGCTCGCCGAGAAAAAAGGCCAGGCCGCCGCCTGCCGTCACATATTTTTCCAGCGATTCGACGGCCAAGGGATCGAGCCGCTCGATGTCGGCCAGGTTGACGGCCGCATACTCGGCCAGCGGTTTGAGGCTCAAGCGCGGGAGCGACTCCAACGTCGGCCGGACGCCGGTCCGCACCGATCCGCCGGGGGCCAAGGCGATGCTCAAGTAATCGGCGTCGCGGGCTTGCGGATCGCCGTCGATCACGGCCACAGGAACGTCGGCCGGCACGTCGGCTACGCAGTAGCGATAGTTGTCGTCTTCGACGGCGTCGCTTTCCAGGCGGGCGGTGATTTTATGCGGGCCGGCCGCGGGAAAATGTACCAGGAACCGTTCCTTGGCGATTCGGCCCGGGGGGATTTCCGGCAGCGTGACCGCGGCGCGCCCGTGGCCGTCCTCGCCCAAAATGACGGTCACGTCGCGGGCCGGCTCGGAACCGAAGTTCGCGACGGCCACTTCCATGAACCAGGGGATGCCCGCCGCCCGAATGCCTTCCGACGGCACCAACGAGGTGATCGCCAGATTGGGACGCGTGCGGTTGACGCAATTGATCAGGTGGATTTCCGCGCCGCCGGCGTTCAGTTTGCGCAGCTCGCGACGCAGATCGGCGGGCGCGTTCCATTGGCGGGCGCGGAAGTCGGAGACGAGATAGACGATTCGCTGTTGGCCGTCGCTATCGCCCAAGAGATGGGCCACCGCCTGAAGCGCGGGCAGGGGCCCGACGGAAAGCTGCGTGACGTTCAGTTTCGACAACCGTTGTTCCAACGTGTCGGCGAAATCGGCGGTGACGGGCTGTTTGAGCAGGTCGGGCTCGGTGGCTCGTTGAAATCGCCCCACCTGCGAAAACCGCAAGAGGGTGAACTCCTGGGGATGGCTTTGCCGCGCGGCGCCTGCGCCGATCCGTTGGATTACCTTCGTGGCTTCGGCGAAGGCGCTGGTGTTGTTCCAGCGGTCCGACATGGACAAGCTGTCGTCCAACAGCACGATGTGGTGCACTCGCGTGCCGCCCAACCAATTGCCCCATTGGTTCCGCAAGAGCGGCTGGGCAACCAGCAGCACCACGGCGGCCATGGCCAGCATCCGCAGCAACAGCAGCAACAACTGCTTGAGCATTATCCAGGTGCGATTCTTCTTTTGGCTTTGCAGCAGAAACTCCATGGCCGCCCACTCCACCCGCCGGTGGCGCATCATGTTGATCAGGTGGATCAACACGGGGATTGCCACCACGCCGAGCGTCGGCAGGCCGAACATCCAGAACAGGGTTGGATGGAGGAAGGACGGCATGGCTAGTTCTTATGATGCATTCCCAAGCGATTGCTCAGGTAGGCGGCCAAGGCGGCATCCAGCGGTTGGCTGGTGCGCAGCAGGGCGTAGTTGACGTTGTGGCGGGAGCAACCGCGGCGGACTTCCTCCAAGTAGGCGCCCATTGCGGCCAGATAGCCTTCCCGCAGCGCCCGCGGATTGCAGCGGAGTTGTTCGGGCAGTTCGAGGCCGTCGAAACGCGTGGGCCCGCTGAAGGGAAAATCCAACTCGTCGTCGTCAAGGACGTGAAACACCATCACGTCATGCCCCCGGCTGCGCAGCAGCCGCAAGCCGCGGAACAAGCCCGGCCGCTCCACCAGCAAGTCGGACACCAGGACCATCAAGCCGCGCCGCGGATAGCTCTCGGCCACGCTGCGGAGCACTTGATAGAGGCTCGTCTTGTTGCGGGGGCTGCTCTGGTCGAGCGCCTGGACGATCGAGGCCAGGTGGTTCCGCTTGGTGCGCAGCGGCACGGTCGCGCGGGCGTCGTCGTCGAAGGCCACGCAGCCGACGGCGTCCTGTTGTTGCAGCAACAGATAGGCGAGGCTCGCCGCCACCGTGCAGCCGTACTCGTACTTGGTCATCGGCCCGCGGCCATACTGCATGCTGCCGGAAACGTCGCACAAGAGGGTGCAGCGCAGATTCGTGTCTTCCTCGAATTGTTTGACGTAGTAGCGGTCCTGCTTCGCCCAGACTTTCCAATCGACGTTGCGAAAGTCGTCGCCGTAGGTGTATTCACGATGCTGGCGGAATTCCACCGATTGGCCAAAATACGGGCTGCGGTGCATGCCCGAGAGAAACCCCTCGACGACGTGCCGGGGCGCAACTCCAACCGCGCGATCCGCTTGATCGCCTCAGGATGCAAAAATCTTTTGGAATCGTGCATCGTTGGTGAGCTCGTCTTCGCGGGTGGGAGTGGATGCCAGCAGCCGGTCGATCAGATCGTCGGGCGCGACGCCTTCGCTCTCGGCGGTGAAACTCAACACCAGGCGGTGCCGCAACACGGGCTTGGCGAGGGCTTGGATGTCGTCGCAGGTGACGTGCGTCCGGCCTTGCACCAGCGCCCGGGCCTTCGCGCCGAGGATCAGGAATTGCACGGCTCGCGGCCCCGCGCCCCACGTCAATTGCTCCTCGACGAAGCCGACCACGCCGGGCTCGCGCGGCCGGGTTTGCCGCACCAAAGCTAAGGCGTAGCGGATGATGTGGTCGGAAACGGGCACCTCGCGCACGATCCGCTGCAAATCCAGAATCTCCTCGGCCGTGAGCACTTGCTGCACCGCGTCGGCCATCGTGGAGGTCGTGCGCCGGGCCACCTCGAATTCTTCCTCGAAGCTCGGATACCGCACGAACACCTTGAACATGAAACGATCTTGCTGCGCCTCGGGCAGCGGGTAGGTCCCTTCCTGCTCGATGGGGTTCTGCGTGGCCAGCACGAAGAACGGGTCGGCCAGCTTGTGCCGCACGCGTCCCACGGTCGCTTGCCGCTCCTGCATGGCTTCCAAGAGGGCGGCCTGGGTTTTCGGCGGCGTGCGATTGATCTCGTCGGCCAGGATCACGTTGCTGAACAGCGGTCCCTCAATGAAGCGGAAGTCGCGCGTGCCCGTGCTGCGGTTCTCCTCGATCACGTCGGTGCCCGTGATGTCGGCCGGCATGAGGTCGGGCGTGAACTGGATGCGGCTGAAGGAGAGGTTCAACGTGCGGCTCAGCGTGCTGATCATCAGCGTTTTGGCCAGGCCCGGCACGCCTTCCAGCAGGCAGTGGCCGCGGCTGAACAAGGCAATCAGCAATTCTTCGATCACTTCGGTCTGGCCGACGATTACCCGGCTCAATTGCTCCATGATCTTCCGCTGCGCGCGCCGAGTTTATCGACGGCGGCGCCATCGTGATGATTCCCTTGGTGATCGTTCATGTGGATTCCTTGTGGCTTGCTCCCCGAGGGGCAGCGGTCAGCGCTGGTAGATGGGCAACGTTCCCTTGGGAAGTTGCAGGATGGTGAGGTTAATGGCTGTGTAGTAGACGGGGCCGATGTAGCCCTGATCCCAGGAGCCGTCCTCGCGGGCCTCGGAGACGATGTGCGCGAAGAACTTATCGCGGTATTTCTCCCACGAAATGCCTCCCTCGCGATACATGACCTGGGAATAGTAATAATGTGCGTAGTGCCAGTGGCCGGAAAGCAGTTGATTGTTCGACTCGGCGTCGAAGATATTCTTGGAGCAGTATTTCAGCAGTTTCGGGACATAGCTGCTGTCGTAATCGCCGGCGTTGAACAGGCAGGCGACGGCGGCGGCGGTGATCGGCGGGCGGCCGCCGCCTCCGCCGCTTTGAGAACTGTAGCGGACGCCGCCGTCGGTGCCGGTGCCGTCCTTGATGTACTTGACCGCCTTATCGATGATTTCCTTGGGAACCGGGATTCCGGCGTTCCGGCAGCCGCGCAATCCTTGGACTTGCGTGATCGTGGTCGAGCCCTCGTCGAACCCGCCGCCGTCCTTCGCGCTGACGTAGCCCCAGCCGCCGGCGGGCGTCTGCGCGGCCGGTGAATTGCACGGCGCGGGTAAGCACGTCGACGAGTTGCTCGCGCCGCGCAACGTCTTCTTCCTCGCCCAACACTTGCGACAGGAAGAGCATGGCGTAGCCGTGCCCGTACGTATATTTGTCGTCGCGGGTCGGATCGCCGATCAAACCGTTGCTGCGGCTGTGGCTGACGAGGTAGTCCACCGCCTTGCTGATGTTGAGGGCGTACTTGCCCTGGGTGGTTGTCGAGCCCTCGCAGAGCAGCGCCGTGCCGGCCAGGGCCGTCATGGGGGTCGGATAGAAGTCGTTGTTGGCGGTCCAATGTCCCAGCCGCGATTGGTGACTGGCCAGCCATTGCAGCCCGCGCGAGACAGCCCGATCGACGTCGTTTTCAGCGGCCGCCAGCGGCGCACTGGAAACCAGCGCCGCTGCCGCCGCCGCCAAAATCATCCATCGACGCGCCGCCGCTTGCATGAGGGCCTTCCTCTCCGTCGCCGATTCCCACCGGGTGTGCCGCCGTTGGACGGAAGTCGAGCCGTGAATGTCGCTTTCCATCGGGCACTGCTTCTGCGAAGCCGCGGCACACGGCCACTGGTTTTCCGCGGGCATGGCGTGATGCGGCGGCTCGCCGCGCCCTATTGCTCTTCGTCCTGGCCGGAGTCGTCCATGATTCGGCCGATGGTTTTCCGCAGGGAGTCCCAAATGGCGTGGATCGTTTTGCCGCCGACCGGCGACTCCGCGGAATTCCCGGCTGTCGACAGGGGCACAATGGGATTATCAGTAAAGGTCAAGGTAACGGCGTGCCGCTGCATTGTCAAGTTGACGGTTTTCTTGTCGACGTCGCCGACGACATCGAAGGTTTGCGTGACGGCATCGAAGTTGTGCTGATAGACGGTCCGCCCGTTGTGCCGGTCGATACACAATACGGACGTCTTGGGCGGGATCCGCCCGTTGGGCTGCGCTGTACTTGATGCAGGCGAAGGTCAAGATGGGCAGGTTCGCCGGCTGATGCCATGGCAAGCACTGGTTCTCAATCACGGCGGGAGATTTCCACTGGAGCCGGCCTTGTTTGTCGATCGCGTAGAGGCGGCCCTTCTGGATTCGTTTCACGGCGGGATTGGCAATGGCACTGATAGTCAGCGGACTCGCGACACTGCCGCTGGTCAGCAAAAAGTATTGATCGCCGAGCGAAAGCACCGTCATATCGATCAACGACGGCTCGCGACCGAGCTTTTTAATGTCGGCGATGGTGCGGCCATCGGGCAGCGACAGCAGCACGAACCGGCCGCCGGGCTCGAAAATGCCCACCGCTTCCTCGCCCACCATGCAGGCATGGGCGGTGAGGGCGAATCGCTGCCGCGGCCATACGTCCCGACCTTCCAACGCGTCGAACAGCGCCAGTTCGCGGCAGTCTCCCTGCGTCTGCCAAAAAAGAAGCCGCCGGCCGAGGCTGCATAGGCACGCGTCTTCCAGCCGGCCGAAGGTGGTTCTCTCCTCGCCGTCGGGGGACACCGCCTGGCTGCTCGAGCGGGGAATTTTCCGGCGCCCAGCAGTTCGCCGTCGGCCGCCCGCATCAGCATGGCCTCCTCCCGCTGCGGCGAAACGGCAAACACGTACTCGTCGTCGCCGAACAACTCGCTGCCGGCCGACACGTCCTGTCGCCCCCACAGGACGGCCCCGGTTTGCGACTCCACGGCCACCACGCTATGCGATCGTTGGAAGCACACATAGCGAGCGGTCAACGGTCCCATCGGCGCCCACTTGCCGTAGAAGGGGAAGTTTTGCCCGGCGATCCACGGGGCGGCCTGATTGGCGAGCGCGGCGGGCATGGCGAAGGGATCGGTCAGGTCGTTGTCGGGGCCGAGAATGTTGCGCGACCACAACAATCGCGCCCCACCTTTGGCGCCGATCGACGAGCCGTCGATGGCCACAATCTTCCCGCCGAGCGAGACCAACAGCAGGTGGCCGTTGGCGCGGGCTTGGGTCCAAGTCGGATTGAGATAAGTCGTGTTCTCCGGCGACAGCGAGAGCCGCCACGGCTCGCGTCCCCAGGCGTCGTGGCCGACGATCGTCCGGCCGTTCCCGTCGGCGCTCAACAACAAGTCGGAGAAGAAAGGACCGGCGTCGCCGCGAACTTCGACGAACGACTGGCCGGTGCCGTCGCTGCGCACGCTCTTCAGTGCGCGAGGGTTGGCCTCGACGTTGCCGGCAGGCCAAACGGGTCGCGGCGCGAGCAAGGGGCGAACCGCATCGTCCTTGGCGTGGGCTTCGAGCCATTGCTGGCCGGTCCGGCCATCGCTGCACTTGACGGCGGCGAAGTGCCGGCCGAGATAGGCGTAGCACCGTGCGGCGGCGTCGGCGCGGCCCGCCTGGCCCAGCAACTCGGCCACCCGGGCCGTGGCCGTCGCCCGATCGGCGGCGTCGGTGGACGACGCGTCGCCCCACAGCAAGAGCTCGGCCTCCAGAAGCCGGTCGGCGCCTTTGAGCGCGAGATCAATTCGCTACGGGCGGGCGCGGCGACGGGCAGGTTGCCGAAGTAACTGAGATACTGCTGCAAGCGGTCGATGGAAGCGGAGGCCGCGGCCGCCTTCAGCCGCGCCTCCGCCGCCGCATTGATCAGGACCACTGCGTCGTCGTTGCCTTCGCCGCGCAGCAGGGCGAGCTGGTTCTGAATCCAGCGGTCGCGCCGCACGAAGAGAACTTTGCTGATTTGGTCCAGCGGCAGCCGCTGCGGGTCCAAGTCGATGAGCTTCTGACAATAATCGAACGCGGAAGCCGACTCCCCTTCCGTCTGCAAGCCGCGAACCATCAAGCGCAGAAACGTCGCCTGTTGAACCGGATCGTCCAGCAGCCGCTGGATCTCGTCGTGGCGGTCGCGATAGGCGGCGAAATCGGCTTGCAGGCCCTCCAGCAGCGTGTCGCGCAGCAGTCCGCGGGTCTTCAGATCGGCTTTCAATTGATACGCGCGGCGAAAGTCGGCGATGGCCTCCAGGGGCTTGCCGGCATCGAGGCGCGTTTCGCCGCGGAGCGACAGCGCCTCGGCGTCGTTCGGATCGGCGTCGAGGCGGCGGCCGATCTCGGCCAGGGCGGCGTCCAATTGGTAGTAGGCCTCCATGCCTTGCGCTCCCAACGAAATCACTTTTCCGCGGTAGCAGATGAGGTTGCCCGGCACGTCGCCCTTGCGCGATTTCGAGACCTGCACGATCTTTCCGGCGGCCAGATCAATGCTCGCCACCTCGGCACTGCTCAGCGGCAGGAAATACCGCTTGTCGGCAAGAAAACCGCGGCCGCTGGGCGTGGCCGGCAGCTCGACGGTGCGACCGTCCCAGGCCGGCTTGCCGTCAGCCAGACGCACGGCCCGGACTGCGCGGCGGCCGACCAACACCACTTTTTCCCGATCGGCGCAGGCGACGTACAGATCATCTTGGCGGGCGCATTTCCAGAGCGGCTCGCCGTCGCTGAGGCGCAGGCAGTGCAGCGAATCGGATTCCAGCGGAGTCGCCAGCACATGGCCGTTGACGATGCACACCTCGGCATCACTCCATCCCGGCACACCGCTGCCGCCGTAACGTCCCGCGCGGGCTGCCAGCATGGGCGCCATACGCCGGCCACCGCGAGTGGCGTATGGCGAAAACTGGTAACCCCACAGCAGCGACTGCGATGCCAAGTTGACGGCCACCAGTGCGCCGGCGGAGGTGGGGCACACCAGCACGCCGTCGGCATACGAAGGCGAGGCTCCCGACAAGCCGCGCAGCGGATCGGCGAGAATGCCCTGCTCGGGCACGGCCAGTTGTTGCGACCAGAGGATCTTGCCGCTGGCCGCATCGAGCGCCAGCAACTGGATTTCTCCGGCGACTTCCGTCAACACGTAGAGTTGGCCCATCAGCGGCAGCGGCGGACCGAGAAAGAAAGTTCCCGCGGGCAAGGGATTGCCCTGGTCGGCGCCTCCTTCCAAGTGCCACTTCACTTTGCCCGATCGCAACTCGCAGGCCACCAACCGATTGGCGGGCGGCGGTTGATCGTTCATCGCGACCGGCCAGCCGATGCCTCCCCGTAGAAAGGGGTTCATGGGCTGTCTGCCGGTCGCGCCCTGAGCATTTGCATTCCCAGAGTCCTCGATGCTGAACACGCGTCGGCCGTCACTGCTGAGCGTGCCGTAGGTCAGGTCGTTCCACAGGCGTCGTTCGGTGGGAGTCAACTGCATGGGCTGGCGCCCGGTATGATCGTTGCCGGCGGTTTCCGCGAACTGATCGCGCGGCGCCGCCCAAATTCGCTTGCCGGTCGCAAAGTCGATGGCCAGCAGCTCTTGTAATGTGCGCATCAACAGCACGTCGCCGACGGCCAGCGGATGGAAGGCGGGCAGCGCCGGCGCCGCGATCCCGGCGTGCCATCGCTCCCACTGATCGAGGTCGCTTCCCACGGACGCGTCGTCGGTCAGAGGGACTCGCCAGCGAAGATTCAACAACGGCGTGCCGCCGTCGGCAGTCGCGTTGCGGGCCGGGTCGCCGCGGAACATCCGCCAATCTTCCGATTCCGGCGCTGCGGCAGGCGACGCGTATCCCGTCAGCCCCTTCAACCACTCCACGCCGTCGGCGTCGCCGGAGAACATGGGAACTTCCCGGCCGGCAACCATCAGGCGGGCCGCCGGAAGCCGCTGCCGCAGCGAGGCGAGGCTCTCCTGCGTTTTCTCCGTCATGCCCAGCCGGAGCCAGGAAGCGGCCATCGTTAACGACAAGGCCGGCTCGAAGTCTTCGGCGGCCGATTGTGCCGCATCACGCAGGCGCCGCAAGCTGAGCGCCGCGGCCAGGAAGCGGCCGTGGTCGAAGTGGTCGAGCCCCAGCAGAAACGCGGCCTGCTGGCCGCTGCGCGTGCAGAAGAATTGTCGCGACACCTCGGCCAGTCGCGCCGCGTCGCCGTTGTGCAACGCCTCTTCCAGCGCGCTCCGCGCTCGGGCGCCGTATTGCAACTCGTAGAGCTCGCGTCCCTCGGGCGGCATCTGCATGATCAGCCGCTGCACCTCCGTCTTGAGGCTGCGATAGACGGGGGAGTTCTTGTCGGGTTGGAGGAAGAAATCTTCCTTCCCCTCGAGGATGTCGCCCTCGTAGCGGACCGCCTCGCCGATGCGGTGTTCCGACAGCAATCGCTGCGCGTCCTCCAGCCTTTGCAGGGTGAGGCGGTCGGCGCGCATAAAGACGTTGTCTTCGAGATCCGCTTTGGCGGCGCCGTCGCGGGGATCGGCAACGGTCCGCACTTTTTGCCCGTGCACCTCGGCGGCCGCTGCGAACACGACCAGAGCCGCCAAGCACAGCGTCTTGGTCAGCGATGTCCGGTCCAGCCGAGTCCCTGCCATTGTGATCCCGCGTATCCTGCGTTCTCGCCGCTCTCATTTCCGACATGCGCGCCGGCGGACCGAGAAGAAGCGAGTATCTCCTCTTCCCCCTGGGCGCGTCCCACCCACTCTAAATTATGCTAGGTGAACACCGATCTTGCGGCAAGTATTTCGGCGGTTCCTGGGGTACGTACCCGTCGATAGAGTGGAGCCGTGAATCGGCGGTTCGCGGCCCGATAACGGGGTTGGGACGGCTCGCCGGGCCGAAAACGGGTCAAAAACAGGGGGAAAACGAGGATCGCCGGGAAAAATTTGCGAAATTCCGGTGATTTTCAGGGTTTTACGGGTTGCATTTTCCGACAAACAATCTTTAATCATCACGTCCGCCGTATCAACTTGCACTCACCTTTCACCCCTATAGACCTCGCACGGAGGGAAATCCATTATGGCGAAGCCAGGTAAGAAAGCACCGACGAAGACCGAAGTCACCCAGAACATCGCTGCCGCGACCGACTTGAACAAGAAGCAAGTGGCCGCCGTTCTGGAGGCGCTTACCAAGGAAATTGCGAAGAGCCTTGGCAACCGCGGCCCCGGCGTGTTCACCCTGCCGGGTCTGCTGAAGATCGAGAAGAAGAAGGTTCCCGCGCGGCCGGCCCAAAAGGGCGTCCGCAATCCGTTTACCGGCGAACTTCAAGATCGCCCCGCGAAGCCGGCCTACAATAAGGTCAAAGTTCGCGCCCTGCGGAACCTGAAGGACATGGCCTCAAAGTAAGCGGCCGCCTCAACCCGCATCGGATGATTTTGCACCCCCCTCTCCCGCTCGTGGGAGAGGGGGCGTTTGCGGGTCGCAGCGAGTTCTCGACGCTGCGATGGCAGTTGCACCGCCGCGTCAATGCACGCTTCCGCGCTTCTTTCATGCGAGGTAGCGCGCCAACATCTCCGCCAGCAGTTCCATCGGCAAGCCCACGACGTTGGACGGGCTGCCCTCGATGATGTGAACCCAGTCGAGGCCGTCCTGGTAGCCGAACGCCCCCGCCTTGCCCGACCACTGATCGCCGGCCAGATACGCATCGAGTTGCTGCGGCGTCAGTTCGTCCATTCGCAACGTCGTGACGGCCACGTCAACCGTCGGCTTACGGTCGGGGACGGACCACAGGCACAGGCCGCTGAGAACGCGGTGCTCCCGTCCGCTGAGCGTCGTCAGCATTGCCCGGGCGTGGTCTTGATCGGCGGGCTTGCCGAGAATCTGTCCGTGGCACTCCACCAGCGTGTCGCAGGCGAGCAGCAGGGTGCGCTTCACGCGTGGGGCGACGTCGGCCGCCTTCTGAAAAGCGAGCCGGGCGACGAATTGCGCCGGGTTCTCGCCGCTGCATACGCCGCACTCGGCCGCCTCCGAGGGCGGCACGACGTCGAACTCGTAGCCGGCCGCCGCCAGCAACTCGCGCCGCCGCGGCGATCGGCTGGCCAGGATCAGTTTCGGTTTGTGCTCTTCCATACAACTCGTGGGACACGCCGGCGTTTGGTACACTGGCTGGTATTCCGGACGCCGGGGGGACTGTCCCGATCTTTGCCGCAAAAATGGGACTGTCTCCTTCGGCCGGTACAGTGCGGCGCCCAGTGTAAAGCACTCTATTGTCGCCATGAATCCCCCGCCGTTGCAAGTCCTGTACGAGGACAACCACCTTCTGGCCGTGGTCAAGCCGGCGGGTCTGCCCACGATGGGCACGCCGGGCGGACACCCCACGCTGCTGACGCTGGCCAAAGAGCATGTGAAACGGCGCTATCGTAAGCCGGGCAATGTCTACCTCGGCGTGATGAGCCGGCTCGACGCGCCGGTGACCGGCATCGTGCTCTTGGCCCGCACCTCGAAGGCCGCCGCGCGCCTCACGGAACAATTTCGCGGTCGTGCCGTGGAGAAGAAGTATTGGGCCATCGCCGAAGGGCTCGTCGAGCCGGCCGCCGGCAATCTGATGGATTGGCTGGGCCAGGACGAGCGCCACCGCCGTATGCACATCGTCGGCCCGACACTGGCCGGCGAAAGAAGCCCGCCTCTCCTATCGGCGGTTGGCGGTGGTTCAGGGCCATACGTGCCTCGAGGTCGAGTTGGAGACCGGCAGGAAGCATCAAATTCGGCTCCAGTTGGCCAACCATGGCCATCCGATCATCGGCGATCGGAAGTACGGCAGCGGCGTGCCCTTTCCCGCCGGCATCGCGCTGCACGCCTATCGGCTGGTCATCTCGCATCCGACGACCGGCGCGGTTGGAGTTCGAGGCCCCGCTGCCGGCCAGTTGGCGGCGGTTCGGCGTCTGAAGACGCGGTGAGCAAGCCCCAACGCATGGCCCACCGGCTCCGCAAGATTCCCGCAAAGCGTCCTTGACGGTTTGGCAACTGATGTATATGATCTACAACAGTTGATACTCAGGTGCCCCATGTACCTCTACCTCGACCACCACAGCGGCGAGCCCATCTATCGCCAAATCGTCGAGGCGATCAAGTACCGCGTCGCGTCCGGGCAGTTGGCCGTGGACCAGCGGCTGCCGAGCATCCGTTCGTTGGCCGAGGAGCTCGAAATCAACTCCCGCACCGTGGTAAAGGCGTATGAGGAACTGGAGCACGCCGGGCTGGTCGTGATGCGGCACGGGCAGGGCGTGTTTGTCGCCCCCAATCACGGCACGACGTCCGAATCCGTGCGCCGCAAGGCGATCGGGCAGCTCGCTCGGCGGATGCTGGCCGAAGCCTTCCGCCTGGGGGCCGACCGCGAGGAAGTCCTCAAAGTCATCCAATCTGAAGCCGGCAAAATGGAGTCCCCGTCATGAGCGATCCTGTCGTGCGAACCGTCGGACTGCGGCGCGATTTCGGCTTCACTACCGCCCTTGACGGGCTCAGCCTGGAAGTCGCCGGCGGTTCGATCCTGCTGCTGTTGGGCCCCAACGGGGCCGGAAAGACCACGCTCTTGCGCATTCTCATGGGCCTGATCGAGCCGACCGATGGGCAGGCTTACGTTCTCGGCGCGCCCGTCCGTTCTCAGCCGGCCGACGTGGCGGGGCGCGTGGCCTACGTGGGCGACCGCTACGAGCCGCCAGGTTGGGCGTCCTTGGAACTTTTGGAGGACCTCCAGGCGGGCGCTTCGCCGCTGTTTGACCCGGCCATCTTCCGCGAATTGTGCCACCGGCACGAGCTTTCGCCCACTCGGTCGTACGGTTCGCTGAGCAAGGGCCAGCGACGGTGGGCGTTGGTGAGCCTCGCGCTGGCGTGTCGGCCGCAATTGATTCTGCTCGACGAGCCCGCCGACGGGCTCGATCCCGCGGCGCGGCGAGCCCTCTACGACGCGCTGCGCGACCACGTCAACCAGCATGAGGCCACCGCGATCGTCACAACGCACGTCATTGCCGATGTCGAGCGGATCGGCGACGAGGTGGCCATCATCGATCGCGGGCGGTTGCTTCTTCACGCACCGCTGGAGGATCTGCGGGACTATGTGCGGCAGGTGGAAGTGGCCGGCGGCGAAACGCTGCCCTACCTGGGCGACGGGGTGTCGATCGTGGGCCAGAGGCAGCAGGGCGCCACGGCGATCTTCTGGATTACGCAAAACAATCTCGGCGACGAGGAGCTTTCGCGCCGGCTCGGGCCGCGTGCGACGATTCGCAATGTGAACCTGGAAACGTTGTACCTGGCCGTCGCCGAGCACCGGCCGACGGCCGAGACAGAACCGGCAGAGGAGGTGAGCCCATGATGGTCGAACGCGGACTTCTGCGGATTCTCTGGCGTCGGGCGCTGCCGGCAACGCTGTTGGGAATGCTCGGCTTGGTCGCGTATGTGCTCATCTGGCCGGCCCTGATGACGCTCAAGGATCCCTGGCCGGAGATGGTAGTTTTCGTGCAGTGCTTTTTTTTGGCCGGGCTGCTGGGGTCGTTCAAATCGCCGGCGTTTGCCTTCATCTATTCGCGCGGCTATTCGCGCGATGCGCTCTGGCGTCACGTGATGTTGATCAGCGCCTTGTCGATCCTGGTCGGTTGGCTGCCGGCCGCATTGGTCGTGTGGTCGGGCCTGCGGAGCGTCATTCACGACCATTTGTTCCAAAGCCCCTACTTCCCCGTGATGGCCCCGTTCGAGACGTATGTGTCGTGCGTCTGGCTCGCCGTGGGCGTGTTGCTGATGCCGGCGTTTCACTACGTCTGGATTCGCCTCGTCCAGCCGACCAAGGGCGGAGAAAGCGGCATTGGTCTGGCGACGGAACTGTTCTTGGCGTTGTTCCTGGTTTTCGTCACGCCCAACTTCCTCTCGGGTTCCATGGTCTGGTTGGCCGGCGCGTCGTATGGAGTGGTGCTGGTTGTGCTTCTCCTGGGCGGGCGGGTTTTACACCGCAGTGTGGAGGTGCGAGCATGAACTTCCTCGGACTGGCGCTTATCCTGCCGCTTCTCATGCTTTTGGCGATTGCCGTTGGGTTTGCCGTCGCCGCGCGCCGAGGTTGGGTGAGCGCGCGGCCGCGTCGCGGGGCGGCGACCTTTCTGCCCGCCTCGGCGCCCGCGGCTGGCGGCGTCGCCCGCACCGTGGAAGCAACGGTGCTGGGCGTTGCCGCGCTGGTCATCCTCGTCGGATGGCGAGTGCTCGTCGGCCAGTTGCCCGGCGCGGCGCAATCGACGTCCAGCCAGGTCCTATTCGTTTGCGTCGCGATCGGCGCCGGCATCGCAGTGCTGCTGGCGATTCGGGGACGCACCCGTGCCGGCGCTTCTCTCTTGGCCGTCTTGGTGGGTATCTATGGGATGGCCCAAGTCGGCAATTCGGCTGCTTGGTCGCCGCCGCTTCCCGCCGAAAATCCTACCGTCACGTACACCATCGACCTCGGCGGCACGAACGCAAAAGGCGCAGATCTGTGGGTCAACAGCGTCTACCTGGGCAAGACGCCGTACACGACAACGCTCAGCGACTTCGAGGCGAAGGTGCCCTATTGGCCCGCCCCGCCAGCGGACTATAAGGCGACGAAGACCGGAACGCACTACGGGCCGCGCGCACCGGGTTTCGAACTGCGATATCGCTGGATCCGATTCACGCGTTCGCAGTGTTACTCGTCGTATACCGATCGACTCCCGGAGAAGGGCACGCATCCGAACCGCGATGAGATGGCCATCTATTACGCCAAGGTCCGCTACGCGGGCCAGTGGGCGCTGGCGGGAACGAGCAGCAGCGGCATCGCTTTGTGTAACGACGCAGGGTGGCACATCGAGAGCCTCTCCGGGGGTTATCCTCCCGCAACGACAGCAGCGCCTTGATCGAGCTCTTGAATCTTGCGCTTGGCCAAATACCGCGTCGCGCGGACTGGTTTCAGACGGCCGAAAGCTATAACGGTGACGCGTGGCTCGCCCTGGGCAAGGCGGCCGCCGACGAGCCGCAGTTGTGGCAGCTCCGCGCAGCGTGGGCCACTTGGAAATATGGTCTCGACAAGGTCGGCAGTCCCGAATCGGCATGGACCGTCTTCCAGCAAATCCGCGAAGAAGCCGACGCGCAGCAGCAATATCTGACCGATAGCGTGGCGGGTCGGGCCGTGGAACTGCTCGTGCCCAAGCTGCCGCAGGAACGGCTCATGGACGAAGCCGTGCGGTTAATTCGCGACACGAGCACATTCAGTTACTTGTTCTGGCGCATCAACGACCGCCAGCAGTTCGGCTTTCGCGGACAACCGGGAAGTGTGTACACGGGCGCCGCCAGCACGACGGGCGGCATTGGTTCATCGGGCAATAAACCGCAACTATCGGTGGGCGGGTTTCCCGTGGCGCATGCCGTATGGATGCTCGATGAACAGCTTCGCCGGTCCGGCGAACCGCAGCCAAACATCATTCAGCAACGCATTGTCCCGGAGATTGTCCGTTGGCACTACAAGGATTTTTCGGAACTGTCGATGAGGCTGGCCGCCTATCTCGGCGGTCCGGTCATGGACAAATTCTGGTCCGGCAATCATGGGGAACCGCGCCCGATCTGTCACATCCGGCGGACGTCCTGTACGTGGGGGCAAGCCAGCCAGTCAACAAATGGCTTTATTCGTTGGCCTATTTAAACGACGATGCCGGCCGCAACCTCCGCCGCCGCCATGCCGATCTGTTCATGGATCTGGCCGACCGGGTCTACCCCGGCTATCTGGGCATGTGGCAGGGCAGCCTTGACTTCATTTTTATGGACCCCTGGTTGGCCAAGGAGTATTGGCCGCGGTTCGCCCGCTTGGTTTGGCAGAAGACCGCCACGAAGCCGGTGCAAGCGGAGTGGGAGTATCTCGCCCGCATGGGCGACAGGGCGACCGTCAACATGTTCATGGAGGCCTGGAACGTCAATATTTCGCTGAGTGATTTTTACGGCGCGCTCAATGTGCTCGACGAACTGAAGCCGGCGCTTCAGCGGGAGGTGATCGACGCACTGGTGCGGAGACTTCGCGACAGTGCTAAAGTGCCCGAAGATCTATCGAGAACCTATCGTTCACTGGACGACCTCGTCTCGCAGATCACCAGCCACGACAAGCAGGCCCAGGCGGAGGAAATATTCGCGGAGTTGCAGGCGGGGCTCGGCGAGCCCCCCTCGCGCACTACCAACTCTTTGTTGTCGAAACTGTCCGCGGAGTTGCAGGCGGGCCGCGGCGCACGCAACGATGCCCTTCGGAAGAACGTGCCGCTCTGGCTTGAGCACACCGAGCCCGACTCGCCGCTGGTGGGCATGTTGGCCAAGGCCGAGAATCCCGAGTTGCGGCTGATGGTGATGGGCGCGCTGAAGGCGTTGCCGAGCGCACAGCATCAAGAACTGCTGGCCCAATTGCTCCACGACCCAGACCCGGCCGTTCGGGCCGCGGCCGAAGAGGCGGCGGAGCATCTCAAGGAACTGGCCGCACAGCAACCGGGCCGCTACGCGTCGGACGTTGTCGATGAATAGAGGGACGAAGCGGATTAGAAGGCGCTTCGATCCCAACGGATAGATACCCGCCTGGGCGAACCAGCCCGCACCTGCTACGGTACTGTCATGCTCCCCGAAACCTTCCAGTGCTACCTGGTCAGGAAAGACGCCAGCGGACACGTCTCTGGCGAGATCGCCCGGCGGTCGCTTGACGAATTGCCGGCCGGCGACGTGCTGGTGCGCGTGGCCTACTCGTCGCTGAATTACAAAGACGCCTTGGCCGTGACCGGTCATCCGGGCGTCAACAAGGTTTTTCCCCATGTGCCGGGGGTCGATGCGGCAGGAGTGGTTGCCGCCAGCAGCGCACCGCAGTTCGCCGAGGGCGACCGCGTGATCGTCACCGGCTTCGATATGGGCGCCAATCGCTGGGGCGGCTACGGCGAGTACATCCGTGTGCCTTGGCTGTGGGTTGTGCCTCTGCCCGCCGGGCTGACGCTCCGCGAGAGCATGATCCTGGGCACGGCGGGGTTCACCGCGGGACTCTGTATCGACGCCTTGCAGAAGCACCAGGTTTCGCCTGATCGCGGTCCGTTGGTTGTCACCGGCGCAAGCGGCGGCGTGGGCGGCATGGCGGTTTCGATTTTGGCGAGCCTGGGCTATCACGTGTCGGCCGTCACCGGCAAGCCGGCCGCCCGCGACTATTTGCAAAGTCTCGGTGCCGCAGAAATTCTTGCCCGCCAACAGGTTGACGACCAGAGCGGCAAGCCGCTTCTATCGGCTCATTGGGCGGGCGGCGTTGACACGGTCGGCGGCAATATCCTCTCGACGATCCTTCGCAGCATGCGGCACAGCGGTTGTGTGGCGGCCTGCGGACTGGCGGCCGGCAACGAACTGCCGGTCACGGTCTTTCCTTTCATCTTGCGTGCCGTCACGCTGGCGGGGATCGACGCGGCGTGGTGCGACGTTGCCCTGCGCCACGAAATCTGGCAGCGGCTGGCCGGCCCATGGAAGCCATCGCAACTCGAGTTGATGGCCCGCTTTATCCAACTGGCCGACTTGCCTGGGTACGTCAACGACATTCTCAAGGGGCGCGTGACCGGCCGCGCGGTGGTGGCGATTGCCGCGGACAACGCCGCGTAGGGCGGCCAGACGATTCGAGCCGGCGCATTCGATTTTTTCGGAAGAACCGCTAGAGAACGAAATGCTCCGAAATTCTTCTCTTCCCACGGGTAAATTTTTATCTACCGCAGTCGCAGATTGTGTGCCACATTTGCAGAGTCTGACCGCGGAATGGGGAAGCGAATGAACTTCGCCATTCGCCCGCGGCCAAGGTCAATTGCCCGGCGGGAAGCGACATGCGACAGAGGCTTGGGACTGCGGGCGGCGTCATCGCCGTTGTTCCGTCGCTGCCGGGGACGTTTCAGCAACTTGTGGGGCATCGACGCGGGGATACCCCATGAGGATCGATCCGTCATTCATCGAGATTTCGACGACGATGGCCCTGGCCATGATGGCCTTGCTGGGTTATGTGTTTGCCGTGCTGCCGCTGCGACGCAAGAGGGCGCTTCTCAGCATGCAGCGCGAGCTGAACCGGGCCCAGTTGGCCGTCAGCGAGCTGGAAAAAGTGGTGGCCACGGTTCACGCGAGCACGGCCGAACATTACGTTCGCCTCCGCGGCTTCAAGAACCGCGTCGCCAAACTCGGCAGCGAAGAGAGAGAGACGCTTTGGCACGAACTCTGCGCCGAGGTCGAGAAGATTCTTGCTCCCACGCTCCAGCTTGTCAGCGACATCGCCGCCGCCCAGGAACACATTCGCTACCAGAGCACATACTTGATGCAGTTCTCCGAGTCGCAGACCGATCCGCTGACAGGGCTTGGCAATCGCCGCGCCCTCGACTGCGTGTTGGGCACGCAGTTCGCCTTGCTGCGGCGCTACGGCACGCCTTTTTCGCTGGTGGTTATCGACATCGACCACTTCAAGGGTCTCAACGACAAGAAGGGACACTTGTATGGTGACCGCATGCTTCGAGAGCTGACCGGATTGCTGGTCGAGACTTTACGAACGGTTAACATTGTCGCGCGCTACGGCGGCGACGAGTTCGTGGTCGTGATGCCTCAGACCGACCTCCCCGGCGCCGAGACGCTTGCCGAACGCGTGCGGGCGAAAGTTCAGCAGGCTATGCCTTTCACCGTGAGGCGCCGGCGTGGCCACGGCCGGCGACAGCGACGCGCCCGAATCGCTCTTTCATCGCGCAGACGCCGCAATGTACCGCGCCAAGGGGAACGGCCGAAATCACGTGTGCTCCGATCACAGTGAAACCACACCGGCTGCCGACAGCAGCGCCGATCCGCTCCTGACGCTTGCTTAGTGGCTCAACCGACCTGGCATGACGGGTGCATTGGTGAGGTCTTAGGACTTGGGTCTTGGACAAGCCCGAGACCCAAGGCCATATGGCGGTCACATCGTGCCGCGAAGCGCGTGCCGCACGCGGCCAGGGTTCTTGTCTCGTCTCTACAGGCTATCTAGACCTCCCATCTCTCCACAAATCGCGGCATTCTGCCCTTGATCCACCCGCCAAGGTATCTATAATCCGCCCGAGTTTCTTGCCTAAACGGTAAACTTTGCGAAAAAGGAATCATCAAAAGGATTTGATGGTTCGATTCTCTTATAGGGAATCTCATAGGGAATTTCCCAAAATCTCCTCTCACTACTTCGGAAGGATGCCGAAGCCATGCGAGCCAACCTAGCACGCGGTGCGTCTCTGGTTTTGACGGCGGTCATTCTGTCCGGCTGTTCAAGCAGCGGATGGACCCCGAACTTTGCCTTCTGGAAGAGCAGTCCGTTCCAGCCAGCGCCGGGCGCGACGCCGGACAAGGTCGGCGATCCGGCAAAACCGTCGGGCCTTGTCGCCACGAGTAACACAACCGCTCCGATGTCCAACTATGCAAATCCAACGCCGGCCACTGTCGCTCAGGGCACGCCGGTCGGCTACACGGCGCCGAGTTCCGGTTATCCGACCAGCCAGAATCCCTACGCCGCAGCGAACGGTGTCGGCGGGTCGCCGTACGCGTCAAACTCCTATGCTACCGGCGCGGCCAGTGTGCCCGGCGCAGGGCCCTACGGCTCATCGGCAAGCGGTCTTGGCTCAGGTTATGGAACGCCGTCCGGCGGTTTGCCGGCATCTCGCGGCACGGCGAACCCCTACGGCAGCCCGCCCAATGGTCCGTATAACACGGCTGCGGCTCCGCCTTCCTACAACACGCCAGCCCCGTCCGCGTATAACCCGACGGGCGGCATGCCGAGCAACTATCCACCGAGTGGCGTCGCCGGCGATCGGCTCTGCGAACCCGGTTCGGCAGGCTTCGACGCTCCCGAACAATAGTGTCGATCGTTATGGCGCCACGGCGCAGGCGGCAGCGCCGCCGGCACGGATCGGTATGCCAGCGGCGGCGACCGCTACAGCAGCCCGGCCGCCGGCTCGATTCCGGCAACGGGCGCCGGCGGCGGCACCGGCTATGCGGCCAGCCCCGTTTCACGTTATGGCGATTCCGCTGCGAGCGCGTCCGGCGTGCCGGCTGCCGCTGCGGCGCCGTCCAGCGACCGCTATGCGCCGCCAAGCGGCGGGGCTGCGGCGTTGATGGCCGACCGCTACGCGTCGCCGAGCGCGGCGCCCACCACGGGCGTCGGCGCTGCGGCCTACAATCCACCTGCCGCGGGCGTCGGCGCTGCGCCGTCGACGGCCGACCGCTACGCATCGCCGAGCGCGGCATCCACCGCGGGCGTCGGCGCTACGCCCTACAATCCGCCTGCCGCAAACGGGTCGGCGTATCCGCCTCCTGCCATTCCGAGCGACACGGCACCGGCTCCGGCCGCCAATTTGTACGCGCCGCCGGGCGGCTTCTCCGCTCCGCCGACTGGCAGCACGAGCGACCCGCCCGCCTATCGACCAGGCAGCACCAGCGACTATTCGCGGCGGGCGAGCACCGCCAGCCCGAGCGTCCCGTCGGCTCCGCTGACCACTTCGCCCGTCACACCGGCCAGCTATTCGCAATCGTCGCCTGGCCCGGGAATGTAGACGCGGTCATTGGAAAGGCATCGGTGGGGTGGCGGTTCGACTGCCACCCCATCGTTTTTTCTTGGATGCGGCGCAAGGCCGATGGGCTTACGAGCGAGCTGGCCAGGCCGGCTCTTCTTTCAGCAGCCCGGCGATCCGGCCCACCAGCTCGTTCAGCCCTCGCCCGGTAACGGCCGAGATCAATAGCACCTCGCGGCCGAGCGTGTCGGCCAATTGTTGCTGCACCGCGGGGCCGGCGGGCAAGTCGGCCTTGGTGACCACGACGATTTCCGGCCGGCGGCCCAGCTCGGCATCGTGCATTTCCAATTCGGCCCGGATGGTTCGATAGTTGGCCACCGGCTCGGTGCCGTCGCTGGGCTCGGGCTCGACGAGGTGGACAAGGATGCCCGCCCGCTCGATGTGCCGCAGGAACTCGTGGCCCAGTCCCACGCCGGCGTGTGCGCCTTCGATCAGCCCCGGGATGTCGGCCATGATGAAGGAGTGATCCATGTCGATCTGCACGCGGCCCAGATTGGGATATTTCGTCGTGAACGGATAGGAGGCGATCTCCGGCCGGGCGCGGGAGAGCCGGCTGAGGAGCGTGCTCTTTCCGGCGTTCGGTTTTCCCACCAGCCCCACGTCGGCGATCACCTTCAGCTCCAGCCGCAGCGTGCGGCCTTCGCCCGGATCGCCAGGAGTGGATTGCCGCGGTGCGCGGTTGGTGGCCGACTTAAAACGCACGTTGCCTTTGCCCCCTTTACCGCCCTGAGCGGCGATGACGCGATCACCCGCGACGGCCAGGTCTTTCAGCACGTGGCCGTGGGCGGCGTCGATCACCACGGTGCCGGGCGGAACGGGAATCAGCAGATCGGCGGACGAGCGGCCGTGGCAGTTGGCGCTGCCGCCACGCTCGCCGTCGGCGGCCTTCCAGCGTCGGCGATGGGCCAACGGGGCCAGGCTGTCGACGCCCTCTTCGGCCACCAGAATGACGCTGCCGCCGTCGCCGCCGTCGCCGCCATCCGGCCCGCCATGGGGAATGTACTTCTCGCGGCGGAAGCTGACGCAGCCGTCACCCCCTTTGCCGGCCTCGATCTCGATTTCCGCTTCGTCGATAAACATGGTCCCAGTGTAACGGAAAGAGAGCGGAGAAAGGAGAGGGGTAAGAGACACGGAGCGAGAGACGGAACCAATATATTCCTCGATGGTCGATTCGGACGCATCGGTGCGTAAGCCGCAGGCAAATCACCCGCTCGCGGCCGGCAAAAAAGCAACCATCTTCAATATCCGGCCGTCCTGGGCATGGAAATGTAACCGTTCACAGTCGGGGGGACAGTCCCATTTTCGCGGCCATTGGAACCACGCCCTGCCGTGCGAAAATCGTGCTGGCCGCGAAAATCGGGACAGTCTCCGTGAACGGTTACATGGAAATTGACAAACCGAAAAACTAGCATACCCTTTTATTAGAGGGGGAACGCGTAGGCGTGAGCCTCAGCGGGGTCGCCCCGCGGCGATCCCGGCGCAGTGGTTTCTCTGCCCGAGGTGTGTTTCGACTCGTCAAACGGGCGGGGCTTCTGCGTCAGAAAGGCCTGCAGCCTCTTTATCCTCGACAAAGGCAAACCGGTCGCAAGACCGGGACGCAAAGCCAAGGGCCGACGGATTGCCTCCGGCGGACGCCTGGCTACCGAAAGGATGTTTGATCGCTTCGGCAAGTGACGAGGGAGAGGTTTGTATTTACTAAACCTGGAATCCCGAGAGTGAACCGCAGGCCGACGCCGGTTTTGAGTAAAGCCAACGTATCACTCGACGGAGCCGAAATGGTCTTTTGTTCCGGCAGGCCCTCCCGAGAGAGCTAAGCGGAATGGAGGATTACTATGAAGTCGCTTGCGAAGAAGGTGCAACGGATCCTCGTTTCCGAAGACGGACCAACGGCCGTGGAGTATGCTGTGATGCTGGCACTGATCGTCGTGGTTTGTTTGGGTGCGATCGCAGCGCTCGGCACAAAGGCCAGCACGACGTTCACCGACGTCTCCGGCGCGATGCCGTCCTGATGTCGTCGGAAGTCGCAGCAGTCCGATCTGTTAATCAAGTTCCGGCAACCCACTTCTGTGAATGTGTTGGTTGCCAAGCAGGGCCGTGGCCCTGGCCGATGCCGACTGGCGAGCAGACTGTTCATTTTTGACCAGTTGCCCGCCAGCCGGCAGAGGGTTTTTCTCAACACGCGTCACGCATGGCGCTGGAAAGTGCTGCAACCGGGCAACGCCGGTCTTCCCGACGCTGCGGCACCATGGTGCGGCCATCATGCAAGAGAGATACGCTGCGTTGCCTCATCGTAGAGGAACAGTCCTCCAAAACGGGCCCAACGGATGAACGTGTTGAAAACTCTCTCATAGTTCTCGTAGGGCATCGAGAGGACGATCGTTTCGAGAACAAAATCCGAGTCTACCGCATGGTCAGGTTGCTGTTGGAGGAGTTCATAGACGTCTCGGAAGAGGCGGAGCGTGAGGAGCCGCTCGCGCCACAAGGTCTTGCGCTGGTCCGCTGTCGCCTCGACGAAGCGTCTTCCTTCCGGCGTCAGGACAACCATGTGCAGTGGGGTGCTGGCAAAGCCCAGCAACTCGGCTGCCTTGACGATGAAGACGACGCGCGCGAACTCCCGATTCGTGTCGTCGGCAATGCGGGCAGTCGCCACCTCGTCTCCGTGCTGGTGCAGGTACTCCAGCAATTCAATCACTTCAGCAGCGGACACGTCGGGCAACGGCTCAGCGGGTCCGGGTGGGACACCGGTGGCGGGCGGCGATTCGGGAAGTGGCGGCACGAAGATGCGATAGAACACCGGAGTGATAAATAAGGTAATCAGAGCGGAGCCGCTCAGCCCGCAGGTGATGACGGTCGCCAGGGGGCGTTGCACGTCGGACCCCAGGCTCGTCGCCAGGGCCGCCGGCAACAGTCCGAGGATGGGCACCAGCGAGGTCATCAAGCCCGACCGCAGCCGGTCGGTTCGCCCGCGAATGATCGCTTCATCCACCGACTCGCCCTCCAGGCGGTACTTGCTGACCCCCTTGAACATCAAGATGCCGTCCATAATGGCGATGCCGAAGAGCGTGGCGAAGCCGACTCCCGTGGAGACATTGAGGTTCATGTGGCGGAGGTACAGGGCCACCGCTCCGCTGGCGAAGGCGAAGGGGATGGGCAACAGCAGGATGAATGCGGCCCGAAATGAGCTATAAGCCACGACGAGGACGATAAAGATGATTGCGATGGTGGTGGGGATCAAGACCATGAAGTGCTTGGAGGCGCGTTCGAGGTTCTCGAACATCCCCAGCCATTCGACGTGATAGCCGCCGGGAAGTGTAATCTCGCGGTTGAAACTCTCCTGCGCTTCTTCGACGAAGCCGCCTTGGTCGCGCCCCACAATGTCGCACCGAACCGTCATGCAGCGGCGACTGTTCACACGGCCGATCAAGGTCTGGCCGTCCCGCACGGCGATGGTGGCCACTTGGGCTAGCGGAATGGGAACGCCGTCACTTGTGTAAACGGGCAATCGTCCGATCGCTTCCGGCGATTTTCTCGACTGTTTGTCGAGGCGGGCGACGATGTCGAACCGCCGGTCGCCTTCGTACAGCGTGCTGACCGGATCACCGCCGATGGCCATGTTGATCAGTTTCATCACGTCCTCGATGTGGACGTTATAGCGCGCACAGAGCGCGCGGTCGGGTTGGATCAGCAATTGCGGTTGCGGCCCTTCCTGCTCGATGCTCACGTCGGTGGCGCCGCGAATCCGCTTCAGCAGTTCGATGGTCTGCCGGCTCAAGTCGAGCAACAGGCTTGAATCGGGGCCGGTGAATTCGACCGCCAAGTTAGCCGAGGTGCCGTTGCTGTCCTCGACAACCATGTCGATGATCGGCTGTGTGAAGTTGAAGCGGGTCGTGGGGAATTGCTCCCGATAGCGTGCCCCCAGCGCGGCGATCAATTCCTGCTTCGTCCGAAATTGCTTCCACTCGTCGCGTGGCCTGGGGCCGATCATCATCTCGATCCGGCTGGGCGGAAAGGGGTCGGTGCCGTCGTCGTTGCGGCCCGCCTGCACCATGGCAAACTTCACGTCGGCGAAATCCAGCGCCATTTCGCGCAGCCGCCGGCCGTACTCGCTGGTCTGCTCCAGGGACGTGCCCTCGGGAAAATTCGCCGCGCACCCAGAGCACCCCTTCGTCCAGATAGGGCAGGAATTCGGTCCCTAGGCGCGGAACCAACACGACGAGAATCATCGCCAGGGCGGTGACGGCGATCGTGGCAACCAGCCAGCGAGCCTTGAGCAATCCTCGAATGATTCCGGCATAAATCGGGGTAAACCAGCGCAAGAGCGGATTCTCCCACTCGCGGTAGCCATGCCGGAAGAGAAACGACGCTAGAACCGGTACAAGGATCAGCGCATAGATCAAGCCTCCCAACAAGGCATACAAGATGGTCAGGGCCATTGGCCGAAAGAGAAGCCCCTCGATTCGGGTCAGGGTCAAGAGCGGTAGGAACGCCATCATGATCAGAGAGACGGAAATGAAAACCGGCCGCTGCATGTCCTGGGAAGCGCCCGGATGATGGCCAACGCTCCACGGGCGTCGTGTCGGCCGGACTCGCCGAGCCGACGGGCAAGGTTTTCGGCCATGATGACCGCCCCGTCCACGATGATGCCAAAATCTATGGCCCCGATGGAAAGCAGCCCGATGGGGATGTTCGTCAGATAGAGCAGCACCAGGGCAAAGACCAGCGCAAAGGGAATCGTCATCGCCACCAACAACGCCATCGACGGGCGACCGAGGAAGAAGATCAACACCAGCACGACCAGCGTGATTCCCATACAAACGCTGTGGGTGACCGTGTGCAGCGTCGCCTCGATCAATTGCGTCCGATCGTAGTAAGGGACGATCCGCACTCCAGGCGGCATCTCCGTCTCGTTCAGTTCCTCGACGGCATCTTGGACTTGGACCAACACCCGCGAAGGATTCTCCCCCTTGCGCATGACCACGATGCCCTCCACCGAAGGCTCCTGATAGTCCTTGCTGAAGATGCTGTTGGGCGTTTTGGTGTCGATCGTAACGGAGGCCATGTCCTTGAGATAAACAGGCGTTCCGCCGATGGACTTGATAAAGATGTTCTGGATTTGGTCGAGGTTCTCGATCTGGCCCTTGCCGCGCACGACCATCGACATGCTGCCGCGCGAAACGACGCTTCCGCCGCCCGCGGCATTGTTCTTCGTGATCGCGTCCTCTACGTCGCCCAGCGAGAGCCCGTAGCGGTTCAGTTGCGCCTGGTTGAAGGTGACGGCAAATTGTTTTTGGAGGCCGCCGAAATTCGCCACCTCCGCCACCCCCGGAACGCGCAGGAGCCGGCGGATCACGACCCAATCATTGAGCGTCCGCAGCGCAATAAGGTCATGCGTTCCATTGGAAACCAGTTCGTAGCGGAATATCTCCCCATAGCCGGTCGAGTACGATCCGAGCTGCGGCTGGACCCCTTCGGGCAAGTCAATGCCTCCGATCTGTTCGGTGACCCGCTGCCTCGCCCAATATCCTTCGGTTCCCTCCTCGAACTCCATCTGGACCAGAGACAGGCCGAAGATGGTCCGCGAGCGCACCGTCTCGACGCGGGGAACTCCCAGCATCGCGTTCTCGATAGGGATCGTGACCTGGCGCTCGACCTCCTCGGGCGCGCGGCCGGGATACATGGTGATGATCTGCACCATCTGCGCTGAAATGTCGGGGTAGGCGTCGATGGGCTGCTGTCGGAACGCCCAAACGCCCCAGCCCACGACTCCCAGCGCTAAGAGCAACACCACCCACCGCAGGCGCAACGCGGCTTCAATGACATGGTTCATCGGTCGCTGCCTCCCTGGCCGCGACCATCCAGCACGACCATCCTGCGGATCGTACCCCGCCCGACCACTGCGGCTTTGGCAGCGGAGTCGGTTGCTTGAAGGCAGCGGACGACGACCGGTTTGATCAGGATCGCGCCCTTGCCCAACACGCGGTCATCGGCCTTCACCCCGGAGAGGACTTCGACATCCGAGCCCCGTAACTCGCCGATTTGCACCTCCGTAATCTCCCACGTTTGTGGTTCGGTCTCGACGAGGATGTAGTCTTTCTCGCCGACGTGCAACACGCCGTCTGCCGGGATCAGTAGCGACTGCCGCTTGTCCGTTCCCAGCCCCACCTGCGCGAACATGCCTGGGCGAATCAGATTTTCGGAGTCCTTGACGATGAACTGCACATTGAGGACGCGCTTGTCCTTGGAGACCACGGGCGAAATGCCCGACACCTTCCCGGTGAAAACACGGCTTGGCAGGGCGTAGAATCGCACCTCGCACGTCATGCCGAGCTTCACGAGGTCCATGAGTCGCTCGGGCACTTCGGCGACCACGATGTCGCCCTCGGCGGCGGCGGAGCGGAGCATGGCCGGTTCCAGGCCGGCCTGCTGAAGCTGGCGCGACAACGCGGCCTCGGTGCGATGGGCCAACCTGACGGCCTCCTCCTGATCGCGAATATCCTTGCGGCCTTGAATCTCGAACTGGATGAGGTTCGTCCGTTCGGCAACTAAGTCTTTCACGGTATCCGTGCCGGCGGCGACTAGCTTCTCCATCCGAGCCACCACCTCTTTTTGGGCGCTGATCCGCGACTCGTTCAGATCGCGGATCGCTTTGAGTTGGGTCTCCTGATACTGGATGTCCGTCACCGCTTTCTGCCAATCGGTAAAGGCGCTCAGCAGGTCGGGAGTTGCGAATTGCCAGGCGTCAAAGGCCACTTCTGTGCCGGGACGCAGGCTGGCCAAAGCAGCTCCGGTAACAGGCAGGATGGGAGCGGTGAGCCAGGCGGCCTTTGCCGTGGCGACGTGAAGTTCGCTGTCCAGTCCCGTGCCCGGTCGGATGCGGATCGACCTCGGGCCGACCACCTGAACGACTTCTTCCGGCCGGGCGGCGCGTTTCCCCTCCTCGACGGAAGCGTTCTTGCCTCCGTATATCAGGTAGATAAGTACGCCGACCGCCACGGCCAGCGACAAGAGCAATTGAACTGCCAGATTGGCGCGCTCCCACAACACGCGACGACGCGCGTTCGCAGGCGACGGATGCGCTTTATCCGGGGCTGGGTGATCGGTCCGAGAGTTCGTCATGGGGGAAAGCCGCCTGTCATCGAGCAATCTGTTCGCCAATCGCGGAATTGTATGTGTAAACGGCCCGCCAATAGTCGGCCCGGCTGGAAACGTAAAGCCGGTAGGTGTCGCGGTAGCTTCGCTCGGCGTCGAGCACGTCGATCAAGGGGCGACCGCCGGCGTCGTAGGCCTTGGTGATGCTGTCACGGACCTCTGCCGCCAATTTCACCTGCTCCTGCGCGACGGAACCTGCCTTCTGGCAGGCCGTGCTGAAGTTCTGGACGGACTGCTCGATCTCGGCCCGCAGATCCACCAGCCCGGCCTGCAAGTTGTAACAGTTTTGTGCCGCGACGGATTGGGCCTTCGCCCGGCCGCCTTGATTGCGGTCGAACAAGGGCACGGTGGCGGTGAGCTGTGCTTCCCAGGAATCGAAGTCTGGCGAACCATTCGGGATCTGATACTGATGGCTGTAGCCGAATTGGGGCGTGATCTGCGGGAATGCCTTCCGCCGTTCGACGACGGAATCGGCTTGGGCCTTGGAGACCTGGACTCGCAAGGACTGAATATCCGGGCGGTTCTGTTGGGCGATCGCAAATGCCTGTTCCACCGGAAGCGGTTCCGCAGTCAGGGGCGCGTCGAGATCGCCGGCCACGTCGAAGTTTGGATCGGGATCGATGCTGCCGAACTGCGCTCGCAGTTTGGCCTTGGCGATCGCAAGGGCCGATTCCGCGTCGAGCAGGTCTTGCTGACTCTTCAGCAGGTCCAAACGAACACGGTTGAACTCGACGGTTGGGCGACCTCCGGCGTCAACGGCTTTCTTGGTGCTGGTCTCAAGTCGTCTCAAATTTTCCGTGTCCTGGCGCGCCAGCTCGAGCAGGGATTTTGCCTCCAGAACATCGTAGAAGGCCGTGGCGGTCGCAGTCGCGCGCTGCCGAACCAGATCGGCGTAATCGGACTCGGACTGGCGCACGCCCAGGCAGGCGCTGGCCATCGCCGCCGCCCGCTTCCCGAACAGGAACCAGTCGATAGAGTATCCTACCTGGACATCCATTTCCGTCGGGCCGCCCGGGCTGGCCGGCGTAATCGGTCCGAACGGCAAGTATTGCCCATCCACAGTGAGCGTCGGATTGGGAGGCAACGAGCTGGTCAGCCAATCGGCATTGGCCTGGTGGATCACTTCCAACCCGGCACGAATCTTGGGATCGGCCTGCAAGGTAAGGCTAATCGCCTGGTCAATGGTGAAGGTCGCCACCGGAGCCCCCTGCGGAGTTGGCAACGCCTCTGAGAGCGGTGCTTCAGTGCCCGGTTCGGACGGTCCTTGCGGCGCCGAATACTGAACCTGCTGGATGACCGCTGCGGCGGATTGGGGCAACGATGACGAATCCGCGGCCCATGGCTTCACGTTGATCCCTTCGCCACCAGACACGTCAGGCCCAGGCGCATACGCCTCCCGACCCATTGTGTCAGGAGGACAGGTGCACCGACTGGCGGCACACCCGACGCACGCAAGCACGAAACCGACGGCAATAGCCCAGAGACATAGCCGGAAGACTACGTTCGGGGACCGCACATCGTGTAGAGTTTGCAACGAAAAACCCATGCCACACTTCGGGGCCATCCATCCCCACCCCTTACCCCCCAATCGACAGAGAATTATCCCTGCGATATGAAACCCTTTTACATGGTCGGCAAGATGGACGTAGCCGATACAACCGTTCCACTCATAATACCTCTACAGCCTCGGAAATGTCAACTGCGTCTGCCCATCTTTCCAGGCAAGCAGCAGCTACTCAAGTCGCGGTTTTTCAAGATGCGTGTTGCCCGGGCGTTGTCCACTAGAAGTACGATCCATATATTCTTGTAATCGCGGCAGTCGGAGCGTGAGCAACCTGAATGGCGGGGCGGCAGTGCAACTGCCGCCCCAACGTGACACCGCCGCAACGCGTGGAATAGGCGGAACATGGCTTCCACTACGGACACAACACAGGGCTCGTCCGGCGGTGAACGATACACTTATTTTGCCTTCATCAGCTACAAGCATGAGGACATGCGCTGGGCCCGCTGGCTTCAGCAGCAAATCGAGACCTATCGGCTGCCCGCCATCATCCGCAAGCAGGCCCCGCACCTTCCGAAGCAAATTCGGCCGGTGTTTCGCGATCAGACCGACATCAGTACCGGCCCACTGCTGCAAAACCTCCGCCAGGAGTTGCAGGATTCCCGCTATCTGATCGTGCTCTGTTCGCCCGCCGCGGCCAAGTCGGAGTGGGTGAACCGCGAGGTGCAGCACTTCATCGACATGGGTCGGGAGGAGCGGATCATTCCCTTCGTGGTGGCGGGCACGCCGAACGCCGCCAATCCGGAGGAAGAGTGTTTTCCCGCCATCCTCCGCGGCGAACAGCGGGCGATGCTCGGCGTCAGCGTGCCGGAGCTCGGCAAAGAGAAGGCCTTTGTCAAAGTGGTGGCCCGGCTGCTGGGATTGAAGTTCGATCAACTCTGGGACCGGCATCGCCGCCGCCAGCGGCGACAGCGCATTGCCCGCGGGTTGATGGCGGCCGTGCTGTTTCTCGTGGCGGCCGGCAGCAGCTTCGCCTATTGGGACTACAACCGCAAGAAGATCGCCTTCTATGCCGATTATGTCGAATGCCGCGGCGTGCCCCAGGGCATCGGCGAACTGACCGCTGCGCAGGTCGAGCACCGTAATGCCTTGTGGAGATTCGAGTCTTCGCAGCATCGCGTCAATCGCGTTTGCAGCATCAACGGCAGCCGCCTGCCCACCACGCCGGACGAATCCGGCCGCCCGGCCGATCGAACTTTTCATTACCGTGATAATGGCGCGTTGGAGTACACGATCGAATTCACGCCGACCGGAAAGGAGCTGCGGGAATCGGTTTATGCCCCGGACTTGTCGATCGTCGAGTTCAAGGGGGGCAGCAAGGGGCGGTTGCAGATGCAGGCCAGGTTTCAAGCGGCTGATACGAGCCGGCCCACGACCAAGCCGGGGATGCCCGATACGGCCGCGCGGTCGGAAATCGCCGCCTGGGAACTGAAGTATGACGACCTGGGACGCGTCGTGCGGCGAACCTACTTGAACCAAAGCGGATATCCGACTTCCGACGCCACTGGGGTTTATGCCCAGGAGTTCACCTACACTTCGGCGGGCAAGGTGGCATCCGTCCGTTATCTCGATATGGGCGGCCAGCCCTGTGCAGGCAAGCGCGGAATCGCCGGCAAGCAATATGAATATGACGCCCAAGGGAACCGCATCCGCCAGGCATCGACCGACGCAACGGGCTCTCCGGTACTCAATGAGGACGGTTATGCCACGGCGAAAATGAAGTACGACGCGGACGGGAATGTGGTTGATATCGCCTACCTCGGCGCCGACGACAAACCTTGCGTGCAAAAGAACGGCTGTGCCGAGTGGAAGGCCACCTACGACGAGCACGGAAACCGAACCAGCGCGGCCTGCGTTGACGCCGACGGCAAGCCGAGCTTGCACAAGGACGGGTATGCCTGCTGGAAGGCCCAGTTCGACTCGCGGGGATATCAGATCGACGTGTCGTACTTCGGCGCCGATGGCGAGCCCTGCTTGAGCAAGGGCGGGTACGCCCGATGGACGATCGCGTATGACCAACAGGGAAACATCACCGACGTATCCTACTTCGGCGCGGATGGCAAACCGTGCCTGAACGACGACTACGTCGCCCGATGGACGACCGAGTTCGACCAACAGGGAAACGGCACGAGAATATGCTACTTTGGAACCGACGGCAAACCTTGCTTGAGCAAGGAGCGGTTCGCAGAATTCAGGCGCACATTTGACGAACAGGGAAATGAGACAGGCGAGTCGTATTTTGGCGCCGACGGAAAACCCTGCCTGTTTAAGGAGGGGAATGCCGCATGGAAGGCCACTTACGACGGGCGGGGAAACCAGACCAGCGAATCGTTCTTCGGCGTCAACGGCAAGTTGTGCCTGCTCACGGACGGGTGTGCCGAAAGGAAGTTGACCTATGACCAGCGTGGAAACAAGACCAGCGAATCCTACTTCGACACCGACGGCAAGCCCTGCCTGGTGAAGGACGGCTATGCCGCAGTGAAATGCACTTTCGACGAGCGGGGAAACCAGACAAGTCAGTCCTACTTCGACGCCGACGGCAAACCGTGCCTTACGAAGGACGGGTATTCCGTAGGAAAGGCCACGTTCGACCAACAGGGGAACGAGACGAGCGTGGCCTGGTTCGGAATCGATGGCAAGCCGTGCATGCACAAGGACGGGAATGCCGAAGTGAGGCGGACCTACGACCAGCGGGGGAACCCGACAAGCGAGTTCTACTTTGGCACCGACGGCAAACTGTGCGTGCTCAACGAAGGATATGCCGGATGGAAAGCCCAGTTCGACGATTGCGATAACAAGACGAAGATGTCCTACTTCGGCGGCGACGGCAAGCCTTGCCTGAGCAAGTACGGGTTTGCCGAGGCCAAGGCCAACTTCGACGAGCGGGGAAACCAGACCAGCTATTCGTTCTTCGGGACCGATGGCAAGCCGTGCGTGAATGCCGAGAACATCGCCGCATGGAAGGCCACTTACGACGACCGAGGAAACCAGACCAGCAGGTCGTTCTTCGGGACCGATGGCAAGCTCCGCATGTTCTGGGAAGGGTACGCCGGCTGGAACTCCACCTTCGACCAGCGGAGAAACGAGACCAGGGTGTCCTATTTCGGCACCGACGGGAAACCCTGCCTCACCGATCAACAGGTTGCCGGATGGGAGACCCAGTTCGACCAATGGGGAAACGAGACGAGCATGTCCTTCTTCGGCGTCGACGGCAAGCCCTGCCTGAACAAGGATGGATGTGCCGGATGGACGGCGACCTACGAGCGGGGAAACCGGACCAGCCGGTCCTACTTCGGCGTTGACGGCAAGCCATGTCTGGTTGCCGACGGGTACGCGGAGGTGAAGTTCACTTTCGACCAACGGGGAAACCGCACCGGGGAGTTCTACTTCGGCGCCGACGGGAAACCCTGTCTGCGAGGAAACGCGTTTGCCGAAGTGACGGCCGAGTACGACGAGCGCGGAAACCGGACACGCGTGTCCTACTTCGGCACCGATGGGAAGCCCTACCTGAACTTCAATGGCATCGCCGGATGGAACGCCACGTTCGACCAGCGGGGAAACGAGACCAGCGAGTCCTACTTCGACGCCGACGGCAAGCCTTGCTTGAACAAGGAGGGGAATGCCGGATGGAAAGCCACCTTCGACCAACGAGGAAACAAGACAAGCTCGTCCTTTGTTCAACATGGACGGCAAGCCTTGCCTGAACGCCAATGGCGTTGCCGGATGGCAGTCCACGTTTGACCAACGGGGAAACCAGACCAGCATGACCTTCGTCGGCGCGAAAGGGGAGCCTGTTGTCGCCCCGAAACTCGGATACCATCGCATCGTCAGGAAGTACGACCCGAATGGAAAGTTGCTCGGAGAAGAATACTTCGATGCCGAAGACAAGCCGTTGACGTACGCGGAAACCATCCGGGCGGCGGCCGCCAACGTCGCCCACAGGCCCCGAAACTCCGAAGCACGTGACGGTCACCCAGGTGCTTCCCGACGGCGAGGCCGCGGCCAAGGGCGTCCGCGTCGGCGACGTCTTCCTGCGCGATGCGGGCCACACAATCACCAGCTATCGGGCATTTATCTTGGCGGTGACCGAGCCCGGTACGGAACCGAGGGAACTGGTGCTGCTCCGCGACGGCGCAGAAATCACCTTGCACGTGGCCGCCGGTCTGTTGAAGGTCCGGCTGGAAGACAGACCGATCGAGACACGGTAGGAGCCGAGGACGAAGGGATCAGGGATTAGGGATAGTTCTGCGATTGCAGCGTACCTGGTCGAAGGGTAGACTAACTGGCGGAGCCCCACAAATGGGCCAAATGAAACGGGCATAGTGGGCACCGGTGACGAGAGGCGCTTCGTTGGGACAATCAAAGGAGTGAAGTTCGATGACACGCCCCACCAATAAACGGATGCGGTTGATACTTGCATTGGCCCTTTTGACTTGCTGCGTCGGGTGTGACCAAGCGACCAAGCACATCGCCACAGAAACGCTTTCCGGCAAGCCACCGCAGTCATATTTCTCTAATATCTTCCGCCTTGAATATGCCTTGAATCCGGGGGGTTTTCTCAGCCTGGGCGCCAATCTTACACCGCAGGTTCGCTTTTGGGTGTTCGCCGTGCTGAACCTGGTGCTCCTTGCTGGAAGCGTTTATGTGCTTGCTACCAAATGGGATATGCACATGGTCAAGTTCGTCGCCGTTGTCCTTTTCGTTGCGGGCGGCTGCGGAAACTTGATCGACCGCACACTTCACGATGGGTTTGTCACCGATTTTCTCAATCTTGGTATCGGGCCGGTTCGGACAGGGATTTTCAATGTGGCGGATGTGGCGATAACTGCTGGTGCAGTGGCATTGCTGATAATGAGTCGTGGCAGGCAGGCCGCCCAACCGGAGCACACCCGCTCACCATCGAGCAAGTGCTGAAGCTGTCCCTTCGGAAGGCGTGTGTGAATCGTTCTGAGGCGTGCGGTATCCCGCTGCGGCGGCTGCGACTGAGCTTTGGCCATTACTGAGGAGGATTTATGAAAACCAAACTTACGGAGTGGCTTCCGGTCGTGTGGTTCCTTGTGGCTGTCTTGACCGTCGTCTATTACGAGCGAAATTGGGAAGACGGCGGCAAGTTCTTTTTTGACGGCTTTGGCAACGGCATCTTGCTTTCGATCATTCTCGCGATCGCGCTGGTGATCCGCATTTTTAGACGAGTGGAAGACATCCTGATTGCAAGAGGAGCAATCACACATAGAGTTTCCACGCTCTACGACCTATTCCCTGTGCTACTTCTGATTCCTTTTGGATTCGGAGGCCAATGGTTTGGCGATAGATTATCACCGACACCACTTACAGCAGCCGCACACGACGTTGTGTACCAATGGGTTTTCAAGTGGGGCATGAACGAGTACAAGTTCTTGATCTATCTTGCAATTCTCGGGCTTATACTGCTCTATCGCATACATCAACTACTGGTGGCGGTAGCCACTAAAGGGAAGGAACACACTTGATTCAGGGAGGCTCAAAGGGGAACTTGAGTCAGGGACAATTGCCTCTGGAGTGAGGATGCCTACCGCCACTGGCAACCTATGGGGCAATACAATGGGAAGACACAAAAAACAACAAACCGGGGGTTCAGGTTCTCGCAACAGGGCAATAGGGCGACGATGGTTTGCAGTGATGGTCGGTGTGGCACTTGCTGCCTACATTTTGCGTTATAGTTTGCGTTTTTGGCGTGGTATTAGCCCGCCTTTCAATAACAAGCGACAACACCCATAGCCAGCCGGGGATGCTTCGCCGCGCCCGGGCAAAAGCGGAGGCGGCGAACCTGACGAACATCCGCTTTCTCGAGGCCGGCGCGGCGCGGGCAAGTTGGAGGCTGGCCTGGCGGATCGGGCCGTGCTGGTGACCGTGTTGGGCGAGATTCCGAATCGGGAAGCGGCCCTGCAAGAGATTTACGGCGCGCTGAAGCCGGGCGGCATCCTCTCGGTGACGGAGTTCATTTTCGACCCGCATTTTCAGAACCGCGCCAAGGCAACGCGGCTGGCCGGCGCGGCGGGCTTCCGAGAGAAAGAGTTCTTCGGGAACCGTCTGGCGTTCACGCTGAACTTCGAGAAGCCTTCCGGCGGCTGACGGTTACCGTCAATGAATCGCCAGCACCGACTCCCTGGGCAGCGGCTAGGGCGATAGGCATTTTCCCGTTCGTACATCGCCGGTCATCAGCCGCTCGCTTTCAAGTTCTCCAAGAGCTTCTGCAATTCCTCCTTCCACGGCTGCAATTTGGTCCGGATAGTACGCAGGTTCCACCGGTAGGTGCCGTAGAAACACGCGGTGACGAAGAACACACAGCCCACAAGGAACATTTCGATTTGCCAGCGCCATCCGAAATCTGGAACTCCCCATACCCGGAATCCGAAGTCACCGAAAACGAGCACAAGTCCAATCCAGATGGGCAGGAGGCTCGACCACCATACGGTCTTGAGCAGCCATGTCCGGTGCTCCACGCTAGCCAGTGAACTTTCCGTCCATGCGACAAGTGTCTCGCCCGGCGTCGGGCTCTTCCATTTCTGGCGAACGTAGTCGCCTAACTCGAACAGTCCCACAAACATGCAGATGACGGCCATTGCAAACCACGGCCAGGCGTGCGGAAACGCTCCCCAAGGCGTAAACGCTCCCCAATAGGCAAAGAGCGCGGCCAGAATCATGAGTACTCCCACCTCGCGCATGTCCGGCCAGAAGATCTCGCGTCGAAAGTGCCGATAGTTCCGGCGCACTAATTGCAACACCAGGTCTGCGTCTACGGCAATTTGCCGCCCGCGCTCCTGGGATTGCCACACTCTCTGCAATTCGTCAGCTTCCATCGGCAACTCCTCCCAATGACTCGCACAGCCGTTTCTTGATACGGTTCAACCGCACTCCCACGTTGTCGGGCGAAATCCCGAGGATTTCAGCCATCTCTCGGTAGCTCAGTTGGTCCAAGTAAAGGAGCACCAAGGAGCGGTCAGGGGGGGCCAGTTTGCGCACCTCCACGTAGAGCCTCTCCACCATTCCGTCGTTCTGAGCGGTAGAGCAGGATTCACTGCCCAGGTCGGGGATTTCGCTGAATGCCGACAGCGACTGGTGGCGACGGCGGCGCTTCTTCTCCGTGCGGTTCCAGGCAACCGAAGCGTTCAGCGCCACTCGGTAAACCCACGTCGATACGCTTGACTTGCCTTGGAATCGTGGAATCGACAACCATAACTGCAAAAGTATGTCCTGGCATAGATCGGCCTGGTCTTCGGCGGCAACCGCCTGAGCTCCGCGATCCGAAAGATAATCGCCTTGTGCTGCTCCAGCCATGTCTTGAACAGTTGTTCTCGTTCGCTCGGCGACACCCAAACTGTCTCCTTCCAAGATAATTAGTACGTCATAAACCCACGGCCTACGGCCGTGCGACCCTGGGGGCTAAGCCGTTCCGGCGTGCCCTGAAATAGCATACGCTCTTCCTCCGGGGAAAGCCCTGTTGGGCAGGAGAAAGAGCGTATGAAGGATTTTGAGAGTCTGGCACATGTTCGTTGGGAATGCAAGTATCACGTGATTTTCATTCCGAAATACCGCCGGAAAGTGATGTACGGGAAGTTTCGGGTTTCCGTAGGCGGAATCCTGCGGGATTTGTGTAAGCAGAAAGGGATCGGGCTGCTGGAGGGACATGCCATGAGTGACCATGTCCACCTGTGCCTGAGCATCCCACCAAAGTACAGCGTGGCGTACACGGTGGGGTTCCTGAAGGGCAAGAGTGCGGTGCGGATACATCGGGAACTGATGCATGAGCGCCGGATGGCCGGGCTGCACTTTTGGGCGACCGGGTACTGGGTGAGCACGGTGGGGAGTGATGAAGCCACGGTGCGGAAGTACATTCGGGAGCAGGAAGAAAGGGATCATCAACAGGGTCAGTTGTTTGAGTAACCATTAACACCAGCAAAGCCCCAGCGGGGCTTTCCCCACGTGTAGTGCAGGCGGCCCCAACGGGGCCTTCCCTGCGTGTCCGCCCCGCTTTGCGGGGCAAGCCAAACCCACGCCCTACGGGCGTGGTTGATTAGTAGCAGCAGCCGGGCTTTTATTACAGAGGCGAGCGAAGAATCGCCGTCTTTTACGACGCGATGGCGGTGCGGCGGGCGGCCCGTTTGCGGCGACGGCGGGCCTGGGGTTCACGGGATTCTTCTTCCCGCTGCTCAAGCCGGTGCTCGGGGTGGGCGGCCACCCAGCGGTCGGGCAGCAGGGCTTCCAGGGTAGCCGTGTTGCCTGGAGCGATGGCCGCAATCCGACGCAGCACGTCCGCAGCAGCGTCTCGCCGAAGTCCGATCTCGGAGGCACCATCAGGAATAAGCCCAATCGACGGGGAAGGGAATTGCTGCCTCGTCGTGCTCTTCCCCTTCTTCTCACTTCGACCTTTCCGCAAGGGTATCCGTCAGAGAATCACCACGGCTCGCGAGGACGGAACCCGCTGTTGCCAGGACGGCCTGTTGTTTCAACCGAAGTCGGTCACCTTGTGCCACGCCAAAGTGTCTAAGTTCAAGACGTACTCGGACGGATTATCGACGTAATCCTCTCCGTCGGAGTTCCGTACGCAGACCTTTCCGCCCCGGATGTGGATGTCATGGCCGTCTCGCAACGTTGCCTTGTGGCCACTGATCCACCCCGGATTATCGCCCGAGGTTTGCACTTCTTCGATGGCCAGGGTTTCAGTATTGAGGCGGTAAACCTGTGTTGCACCATACCGTCGCTCACCAAAGTAACCAAGGCCGCCGATGATGTAGATGAACCTTCCCACGAGAGTTGCGGTGTGGAAGTCTGTCGGAGGAAAGACCTCTTTCGGGTACCCGAAGATATCGAACGTCCCATCGCCGTGATGAACAATTACATCATTGTAGATGCAGAAATTCGGATCGTAATGATCTTCGTGTTCACCTGCAATCTCGATGATTCGGCCGTCGGAAAGTTCGTTGATCGACTTTCCGAATCGTCGGAAACAAAAGATCTCGTCGCGTTTGAATTCCTTTTTGGCAACGCGTTGGCCGCTCGCGGGCGGCTTGATGAGGCCATCGCTCATTTCCAGGTCGTCGAAGTGGTCTTTGGCGGTCCACGCAGTTACGCCGGCCGTGACCATCGCCTTCCAGAACGGGAAGTTCATCTTCTCCGGGTTGCTGGTGCCGAAGCGACGGTTCTTCGTCGCCAGATACTCCTCGCGCGAAACGTAGAGCCTGCCGTCGTTGGGTAGTTTGGTGAGTGCAGCCCGCACATCGTCGCCAATGTCATTGAGGTCGGCCCCACCACTGACGAGAAGGCGAACAACGTCGAGACGGGAAGCTATTTTAATAGCTTCGCAATCATTCCTGCACTTTCTGAGAAAACGGCCGTAGGCCGTTTGGATTTTCAAAATTGATCTTGCAATGAAAAAGGCTCTTCCATCACAAGGCGTTTTCCAGGACGCAAGTGACAGGAGAGCCAAGGATGGCGAATTCGATATGTGGTTGGCCGTGTCCGGAAGATTGGGATCAGTGGGGCCAGTGGCTGGCGGCAGGATTGCACGCCCGAAACCGCTGGCGACTGCCCGTCTTGCTTGTAGGCATCCTTTTCGCGCACGGACGACGGACCGTGACCACTTGGCTTCGGGCCGCCGGAGTCAGCGACGACTTCCAAGACTATTATTACTTCCTGGCAGCACTCGGACGCAAGACCAAATCCGTCGCCACCCAGTTGCTGGTTCTGGTGCTTCGTACCTTGCCCCTTCCCGATCGAATTGTGGCGGTCATCGACGACACGCCCACCAAACGGTACGGTCCGCAGGTCGAAGGGGCCGACATCCATCGCAACCCCACGCCGGGGCCGGCCGACCAAAAGTATCTCTACGGACACATCTGGGTGACGCTCTCGTTGGCCGTGCGGCATCCCTGCTTCGGCGCTTTGGCTTTGCCGTTGCGGGCCATGCTTTACGTTCGCCGGAAAACGATGGTCAAGATTCCCAAGTGGCGTGGCTGGACGTTTGCCACCAAGCTCGTACTGGCCGCCCGGCTGGTCGAGTGGATCGCTCCGATCATCAAACAGGCCGGAAAAACGCTGTGGATCGTGGTCGATGGCGGCTACGTGAAGGCACCCTTCCTGAAACGTGCCCTGCGTGTCGGAGTGACGATCATTGGGCGGCTGCGCAAAGACGCGGCGTTGCGGGATCTGCCGCGAAAGCCCCGACGCGGAAAGCGGCGTGGGCGGGGCCGTCCGCCCAAGTACGGCAAGAACAAGATCAGCTTGGCCAAGCGAGCCGCCCATCGCGATGGCTGGGAGACGGCCAAGTGCGTCGTCTACGGCAAGACGGTCACCAAACTCTACAAGACCTTTCTGGCGACCTATCGGCCGACCGGCGGGGTGATTCGCGTCGTGATTGTCGAGGAGGATCACGATTGGTATCCGTTCTTCTCGACCGATCCGAACGCCACCGCCGTGGAGATTATCGAAGCCTTCGCCGACCGCGCCACGATCGAACAGGACTTTCACGATGTGAAGGAAGTCTGGGGCGCTGGCCAACAGCAGGTGCGCAACATTTGGTGCAACCTGGCCGTCTACCACTTGAATCTCTGGATACATACGCTGGTGGAACTCTGGTGTTGGAACCGCTGCCACGACGAACTGAGCGATCGCAGCCTGTCGCCGTGGGACGATGCCGAACGCCGTCCGTCCCATGCCGATCGCCGCAAAGCCTTGCGGCGACAGATCATGGAACACGAATTATCAACGCTTGCCGCCGTCCGTCGGCTGCCACGGAAAATCCTCCAACTGACCAAGCGTCTTATGACCTTGGCCGTGTAATGTAAGTCGTCTCTTCAGAAAGTGCAGATCATTCTTTGCGTGGTGGATATCGGCGGCGGCTTCCATCAGAACCTCCACGCACTCCGCTGCCGCCATCTCGGCAGCGTACATCAAGGGCGTGCCCCCGAATTCATCTGTGTCCTCCGGGTTGACTCCTTCCGACAGCAGCCATCGCAGCATATCGACATGGCCGTTGGCAATTGGATACATCAGGGGCACTGCGCCGCAATGTCCCCGGTCCTCGCGGCTGGCCCCGGCTGCCAGCAAGAGTTTGGCCTTGGACAGATCGCCAACCTGGAGGCTAAGCAACCAGGGGGTTCTGCTCCAGCAGTCCGTCGCTGCAAGATCGGTCCCTCGGTCGAGTTCCGCTTGCACGTCCTCCAGCGTCCCTATCGCAATGGCCCGCATCAGCGGCGTCCATTCCAGCGGGCTGGGGTCCGAGCCCGCATCCAACAGCACTTGCACGGCATCGAACCGGCCATTGAACATGTGTAAGGCAACACTCAGCGCAGATGCACCGTACTCGCTCTCGGTATTCAGTTTCGCGCCACGATCGATCAATAGCCGGATGATTGACACCAGTTCGGGATTTCGGGCGACGTTTCGCCCATGCATGACATCAATTAGAACATCGCATCGGCTCGTGCGCTCATATCGGATGTCAGCTCCGGCGTCGAGAAGGAGAGTGATCTTGTCAAGGTTTCCTGTTTGCGCCGCGAGGCTCAGAACATTCTCTTGAATACGATCGGACCAGTTGTGAACAGCGTTCGGGTTGCGCCCCTTTTGAGCAAGAACCGCACCATCTCGGGGCCCGCCTTCGCGCTGGTGACGGCATACATCAGCGGTGTGTAGCGGGAGCGCCTGCCGCGTCGCTTATCTTGGACCTCAATATCGACATTCCTGGCGAGTTCATCGGCAACGCCCGCGATGTTGCCGTCTTCAGCATAATCGTGAATCAACACGTCCAATCCCCATCCGAGAGTGACCCAATTTGCCATTGCGTTCGGTTGTATTGCATTTTTGCCTACTCGTCAACAACCAGCCGGCTGCCAGACAGTCAATGAGTCGCCGTTGCCTACGAGGCACAAGTGGCACGTCCGACAGCAGCGTCTCGCCGCCCGATCTCGGAAACACCATCAGGAATAAGCCCAGTTCGACGGGGAAGGGAATTGCCGCCTCCTCTGGCTCTTCTCCTCCTTCCCACTTCGACCTTTCCGCAAGGCCGTTCTGCCTCGGCCTGGCAACGCGCATAGAAATCATTGCTGATCGAAGGAAGAGGAGGTATAACCATGCCGAAAGTATTGAATTGCCTGGCGACCGTTGTTCTTGCCTCGATGCTGGCAGCGCCGATCGCCGGCTGCCAGCAGAACCGGGAGCCGCCAAAAGAGAAGGATAAGGGTCTTGACGTTCACATTGATGCCGGCGGGGCCAAGGTGGACGTCGAAGCGAAAAAGAAGGCCGACGAGAAAGCCGGGCACATCGACGTCGAGGTGCGGCCGGGCGGCGAGTCGAAATAAAACCGCGGAAAACCGACAGTGGTGCAGGCATGAGCCCCACGCCATTGGCCGGCGGTCTTCGCCCGCGGCCACTGTCGGTCTTGTGCGGACGTAGTTACTTGGGATTCCAGCGGTCGGTGGGCGTTCTGGGCTCGCCGCCGTGCCGGTTGAACGACGCGCGCTGGTTGAACGGGCGTTTCTCCCGCTGCTTGCCCGGCTCGACCGGCACGCCCAACGGCAAGAGGATGCGGACCATTCGCTCGGGCGGAACATCCAGCAGTTGGCCGATCCGCCGGGCGCGGTCCTCGACCCGCAGCGCGCCGTCGATCCAGACGGTGGCATAGCCGAGGGCCGTGATGGCCAGAAGCATGTTCTCCACGGCCGCCGCACAGTCTTCGGCGGCGAAGGAGAGGTTGGCATAGACGGGCCTCGGATCGGCCACCACCGCGATCATGGCCTTTGCCGCGTGGCAAACCGGCTTGGCGACGACCTGGGCGATTTGGGCCAGCAGCGACGGGTCGTCGACGATCACGAACGTGGCCACTTGCTCGTTGCAGGCCGACGGAGCTTGAATGCCCGCCTGGACGATTTTTTCCAGATCCGCTCGCGGCACGGGGGCGGCAGTGAATTGGCCGCGATAGCTGAAACGGTTGTTGACGGCGTCGAAAAGGTCCATGTTACTTTTCGGCCGCCGGTTTGCAGTAGGACAGGGCCAGCAGGCCGTAGCCGGTGACCAGGGTCGGGTCGCCTTCCATCCAGCGTGGATCGGTGTTGACCCAGGCGCCGTCGGGCCGCTGCCGCCTGGCCAGTTCGACCACCAGATCGTGCCGCCAATCGTGCGGTTTGCCGTCGGCATCGACGAGATCTTTCACGCCGGCCGCATCGAGCGCCTTGGCGAAGACGTGATAGTAGTAATAGAGGCCGGAGGTGCCCATGCCGGGATTGCTGGCGACGTCGTAGTGCTGCTGAATCCACTTCATGGCGGCTTTGACGCGGGGATCGTCGGCCTTGACGCCGGCGTAGAGCATGCTTTTCAGCCCGGCGTAGGTCATCGAGGCGTAGCTGCGAAGCCCGCCGTCGGCGGTTTTTCCGGCGGGGCTCTCGCCGCCGGCCGCGGCGGTGTAATAGAAGCCGCCGTCCGGATTCTTCGCCGCAAAGGGCATCGTGTTATATTCGCTCTCCAGGTTTTGGCAGCGCGAGACGAACACGAGGGCCTTCTTCATGGCTTCGTCGTCGGGGCCGGCGCCGGCGGCCCGCAGGGCGTTGACCAGGAAATGGGTGTTCGACAGGTCGGGCCGCTTGTGCCTGCCGTAGCCGGCGCCGCCGTAGGCCGGATTCGACCTGTCGGCTTCTTGCTCGCTGCCGCCCCATTGGTTGTCTTTGAGGAATTTCTCGGCGCCTTGGATCAGCTTGTCATAGCGGCCGTGGCGATTGGCCGCGGCGAAGCACATCAGGCCCAGCGAGGTTTCGTAGTTGCGGTAATCGCTGGCCGGCAGCGAGATCGCGCCGTCGGGCTGCACGAAGCCTTCCAGATATTGCAGGCTCTTGGCCACCAGGGGATCGCCGGGGCTGCGGCCCTGGCGCAGCAGGGCGGTGGTCACCACGGCGGTCACGCCCGGCCCGCTGGCGGCCACGTAGGAGCCGTCGGCCGCCTGGGCTTGTTCCAGAAAACCGATCGCCCGGGCGACCATATCGGCGCAGGCCTTGGCGTCGGCGGAGGGGGCCGGTTTTTCCTCGGCGACGGCCCATGCGGCAATGATCGCCATCAACAACGCGGCGGAACCTATCGATCGCTTGAACATGGCAAACCTCGTGCGTCGGGGAGGGAAGTGGCGGGGAGTCATACGGCGCGACCGGCGGCCGGGGCGTTATGTCACAACGGCCAGGATCTCGTCCTCGCGCATAATGAGGAATTCCTGGCCGTCGATCAATACCTCGGTGCCGGCGTAACTGTCGAACAAGACGCGGTCGCCTTCGCTCAGTTGGTGCGGCGCCCGGGTGCCGTTGGCCAACAGGCGGCCATCGCCGACCGACAACACGCGTCCCTGCCGCGGTTTCTCTTTGGCGTTATCGGGCAGCACGATGCCGCCGGCGGTCACTTCGTCGCCGGCCAACCGCTTGACGACGAGGTTCGCGCCCAGAGGCTCGATTTTCATGGATGGACTGTCCTTTCGGAAAAGCCCGGCCGGCGCGACTGGTCGTAATCGCCAGCCGCGGGTTTAGTGCAACCCATTATTTTGGCCCAGCGGCGTGTTTTTCACAAGACGCCCACCATGCCGGGTGGGCGCTGCTCGCCGGAACTTCCGATGGCTGCGCGATTTGCGCTCAGCGCGTCAAGAGTACCAGGCGCGGGTGGCCGGCGTTTTTCGAGGGCTTGTTCCCTGCCAACGCCGCCTGGCCCCTTACCGGCCGAAGGGGACAGTCCCATTTTTGACGCAAAAATCGGGACAGTCCCCCGCCCGCCGGGCATCAATGTCGGCTGCGTTCCTTGTCGGCCTCGGTCAGGCCCAATTGGGCCAACCAGCGTCGGTGGGTCGGCCGTTCCTCGTGGTCGGTTGTGCCGGCGGGCGGCGGTTGCGGCGATTCCTTGCCGGTGAGGTGAAATTGCTCCTCCAACATGGCGCTGGCGCGCGAGTTTCGCCCTTTCCAGCGAAAGCTCGATCTCCGCGTGGCGGAGGTTTTCCCGCCACTGGTTTTGCAATTGCTTGAGTCGCTCCCGTTCTTCGTGGATCGCCGCGTCGCCGTTGAGCGCGGCCGCGTTCGAGGTGGCCGCTTCCAAATTGCGGGATCGCTGCTCCAACTGCCGCTTAAGGTCCTCGATCTGGGAATCCTTTTCGGCGATGACTCGCTCGGTGGAACGGAGGACGCTGTCGATGTTCAGTCGCTCGGCGGCGTCGTTCTCGTTGAAGTCGGCCTCCAAGGCAGCGAGAATGCGCCGCTTTTCCGCCTCCCAATCGAGGTGGCCGGGCGAGACCTGGCCCGGCGGAGCCAGGTTCGCCGCGGTGTGGGCCTTGGCAAGCTGCTGCTGGAGCTCGCTGTTCTTATGTTTCAGATCGCGAAGGTCTTCCAACGTCATTTGATAGAGGCGCTGATAGTCGCCGCCAGACGCGCCGTCGTCGCACTCGCGGCCAGGCTCGCCGAGCCGCCGCGCGCGTTGTGCCGGCTGGCCGTCGGCATGAGCCAGTTGTTCCCTCAGCGCGTTGCGCTCGCGGCGGAGCCGCTCGGCTTCGCCCCCTTGGGCGGCCACTTGCTCCTCAAGCTGCTGGAGCTGCTCCTGCACAAGAAGTTCGGCGTGCTCCAGCCGCGTTTGCTGGGAGGCAAGCAACTCGTCGGCGCGGCTCCGCTGGGCGTGCAGCGCAGCGAGAAACCGTTTGGACTCCGCCTGCGGGTCCGGCACGGAAGGAGACGCTGTTTCCATACTCAATCTATACGTCACGCCATGGCACGGTGCAAAAACGCCATAAAACCGATTTTTCGCACATCCCCCGTAATCGGTTCGACTCTGGACGACGCCCTACTGCACTTCCGCCGTAAAGCGCAGAAACCGGGCTTCCAGCATTCGCCAATCGCTGCCGAAGACGGCCGTAAAATCGGCCGTTCGCTCGGCCGCCGTATATTCCTGGAACGGCGGCCGGGCCGCGGTTCGCCGCAGGAAATCCATGTACCGGCGCGGCTCCGTTTCGATCAGGAAGAAGCTCAACGCCCAGGCCTCGGCATAGGCTTCGCCGGGGTTGGCGCGGAAGAGATCGTCGGAACCGACCATCGCGGCCAGCAGTTCCGGTTGATGACGCGGCAGGACTGCCTTGCGGAAGACTTGCAACCGGTCGCGGTTCACCCGATCGCTGGGCCGGGTGTAGCTCGCGCCAGTCGTAGACACCGGGGGCCTCGAAGAGCATGGCCAGTCCCTCGGCCAGCCACAGCGGCGGCCGGCAGTAGCGGCTGTTCAGGCCCGTGTTGAAGGCCATCTGGTGCGTGGCTTCGTGGATCAGCACGCCGGCGTTCTGGCGCCAGTTGGCCGAATCTGTTTTGCCGCCCATGTCGTAGAGCGTGATTCGGTTCGACTGGAGGTTGTAGTATCCCAACACGTTGCTGGGCAAGTCGTCGCCTTGCGCGGCGGCCAGCCGCGTAAATTTCGGCCCGATTTCGGCAGACGATGCCGGCCAACGGGAATGGGGGCATCGCCGGTTCCAGCCCGCGCACGGAAAAGTAATGGACGAACGAGCGGTACAGGTCTTCAAAGCGATCGGCCCACTTCTCGCCCTGGCCGCGCGGATGGGCAACCAGATAGTGACTGGTGCCGCTGACTTCGTAGCCGTCGCCCAACTCGCGGAGCAGGACCGCCCGAAATTCGGAAGGCGAATAAGGGCGGAACTCGGCGGCGATCCGGGCAAAATCGCCCACCTCGGCGGGATCGAACGTCCACAAGCGGCCGTCGCGTCCGAGCAAGTGGACTTCGCGGGCGCTCCAGGAGATTGGCGATCCGTCGATCTTCTGTCCCCGGAGACTCAGCTCGATCATCGCTTCCGGGGGAACAATTGCCCAAGCCGGCCGCTCGCCGCAGACCAGCGCAGCGGCAATCGCCGCGACGCGCGACCAGCGGACCAGGCGACTTGCGACAGGCATGATCATCCCTCCGACAACTATACGATGCGGGGGCCGGCCCGACGGCCCGCACGGGCGCGATTTGCAAAATAGCCGCCCGATGATATACAAGTGCCCTCGACACCCTATAATAAAATGGTTCGTGGCCCGTTGTTGCTGGTGCCGCGGATCCGATCACGCGCGGCGCGCGGCTGCTGCGTTGATGGGCGCGGCGTCGCGGTTGGGGGGCGGCTGACATGGCTTTCGCCAGAAAACATCGTTGGGTGTGGATGTTGTGCGGCGGCTTGGCGCTGGTTCTCGCGTCACTGGCCTACGTCTATCTCGTTTATGCGAAGCCCGTCGGCCACGGACCGGCGGGTCCTCCTGTGCCAAGCGAACGGTTCGCCAAACCGTGGACCGCCCGCAAGGTGCTGTTGTTCGGGCTGGGCGACAGCGTAACCGCCGGATTTGGTGTTGAGTCGAAGTACTGCTACTTTGAGCGATTGATCAGAAACCCGGACGACGAGTTCGAGAACATGCGGGGCGTGTGTTTGTCCGCCGTGCTGCCGAACCTTTATGCAAAGAACATGGCGGTCTCCGACAGCAACTCGCTCATGCATCTGGAGACAATTCGCGACCGGCTGGAGACACAAGATACTGACGTCTTTGGATTGGTGGTCATGACCTCGGGGGGCAACGATATCATGCATTTCTATGGCCGGTCGGCGCCACGCGAGGGAGCGATGTACGGATCGACCCTCGAGCAGGCACGGCCGTGGATCGAGAACTTCGAAAAGCGTCTCGATGAAATGATCGAACTCTTGCAAGCCCGCTTCCCCGGGGGCTGCATGATCTATCTGGCCGATATCTATGATCCCAGCGACGGAGTGGGCGATGCAGCGAGCGTTTGGTTACCCGACTGGCCCGACGGCATCGCCATCCACCAGGCATACAACGCGGCGATCTGCCGCTGCGCACAGCGGCACGCGGTGGTGCGCGTGGTGCCGATACATGACGCGTTTTTGGGGCATGGGATCCACTGCACCCAGTTCTGGCGGAAGCACTATCATGTTGACGACCCGCATTATTGGTATGCCGACAACCTCACAGATCCGAACGTCCGCGGCTACGACGCGATCCGCCGGCTGTTCCTGATTGAGATGGCGAAGCAGGCCGAAACATTCAGGACATTATGACTCTTTGAGCTTAGCCAGTTCCCCCTCGGCGGCGGCAAGCTGCTGCTCGACCGCCCGCAACTCGCGGGGATCGTCCTGCTGCTTCTTCGTGCCGGCCAATTGCTGCCGGAGCGTCTGAATGCGCTGCTGAAGCACCTGCGTCTTCTTTTTCGCTTTCTTGTCCATTTGATCCGTCCATTTTCCTCGGCCGCTAACCACTATCCACGATCCACTTTCCTCCACTGCTTCACCATCGCCAGGGCCTCGTCCTTGGTGCGAACCTCTTGGTCCAACTGGGCGATGCGGAGGCGATCGAGCAACATTCGATACTCCGGCCCGGAGGGAATCCCTTGGTCCAACAAGTCGTCGCCGGTCAACAGGGGCGGCGGATCGAGCACTTCGCGGGGCTGCGCCAAGAGCGACCGGCAATGGGCCGCCGCGGCGGCCTCCGCCGGCCCACGCGCTTCCATGAGCGTCAGCAGGTCGTCGATCCCCTCGGCCAGCAACAACGGCTGTCGCACCGAGCAGCGCATCGCCTGCGGGTTTTGCAGTGCGGCGTGATGTTCCACCAGCCAGCCGACGCGTTGGCTTTCCTTGTTCGATAACCGCCATCGGCGGCAAACGGCCGCAGCCGCCTGGGCATCCGCCCGCGGATACAACAGCGCGGCCAGCGCCAGCGGAAAGCCGCAGTCGTCGCCCAGCCGCGCCAGCACGGCCAGGGTTTCGTCGAGCCGGCGCTGTTGCGCGGCGTCGTGCGGGACGATCTCGGGCAGCAGTTCCGCGGCCAGCTTCGTTTCCAGCATCAGTCGCACTCCGGCCGCCCGGCTCGGATCGGCCAAGAGTCGCCGCATTTCCATGGCGATGCGTTCGGGACTGACCACGTGAATTTGGGACGCCATCTCGGCGATCGCCGCCCGGGCGTCGTCATCGAGAGCGAAGGCGAAAGTGGCCGCGAACCGCACGGCCCGCAGCATCCGCAGCTTGTCCTCGGCGAAACGATGCCGGGCCTGTCCGATGGCGCGGATGCGCTTGGCGGCCAGGTCATCCTGCCCGCCGACAAAGTCGATCACCCGTTGTTCCACCGGATCGAAGAACAGGCCGTTGATGGTGAAATCGCGGCGCGAAGCGTCCTCCTCGGCCGAGCTGAAGGCGACGCTGTCGGGATGGCGGCCGTCGCTGTAGGGCGCATCGCGGCGGAAGGTGGTGACTTCGACCGTGCCGGCGGCTTTCCGGCCCATCACGGCAATGACCCCGAAGGCGGCGCCGATGGCCAGCGTGCGACGGCGGCCGAAAAGGGCGCGAACCTGGTCGGGCGTCGCGCTGGTGGCCACGTCGTAGTCCTTGGGCGTGCGGCCGAGCAATTGATCGCGGACGCAGCCGCCGGCCCAATAGGCTTCGAAACCCCCTTCCCGCAGCCGGCGAACCACCTCTTCGGCAAAACGGCGTTGTTGTTCGGCAGCGAGCGTCATGATTGTAACCGTTCACAGCAAGGGGACAGTCCCATTTTCGCGGCCATTGGAACCACGCCCTACCGTGCGAAAGTCGTGCGGGCCGCGAAAATCGGGACAGTCCCCGTGAACGGTTACGGTGCATTGTGAACGCCGCCGGTCCAATTGACAAGCACATAACCGTTCACAATCAGGGGGACAGCCCCATTTTCGCGGCCATTGGAACCACGCCCTACCGTGCGAAATTCGTGCGGGCCGCGAAAATCGGGACAGTCCCCGCGACCGGTTACTGGCAAAGGTCAAGGTCGCGCAGCGTATTCCGCCAACGCGCCGTTGACGAGTTCCACCACCCGCCGCCGGGCGGCGGCGTCCCAGGAAAAATGATATTCCAGGCCGGGCCGGAGGAAACAGAGCGCCAACTCGGCCGGCGGGCAGTGCAGGATTCGCTCGACCGCCAACGCATAGACGAGCATCTGCATCTCGTAGCCCGCCGCCACCGCGACCAGCGTGTCGGCCGTGACGCGATTGGTCTTGTAGTCGATCAGCCGCCACTGACCGCCCGCATCGCGATAGAGACAATCGATGAAACCTTGCAGGCAACGCCTTTGCGGTTGCGGGGCGCCGTCGCCGATTGCGGCTTGATGATCTGCGGGGGGCCAGGCCAGCAGAAACTCCAACTCGCTTTGCACCTCTTGCGCTGCGGCCAGCTCGCGCCGCGCGGCGAGTCCAGGAACCGCTCGATCATGGCGATCGGTTCTTCCAGCCGGCGCTGGGCGGCCGCCAGATGCTGCTCGGCATGGCGCTCGACCAGCGCCTTCACGTCGCCCGGCCGCGCAAAGTCGATCTCCGCCAACACGGTGTGGACGAGCGTGCCGAGGCCGCGGGCATCCAGCGGCGGCTGGGCCGAAGCGTCGCCCTCCATTTCGCCGATCTCGATGCCGGCCGAGCGAGGCGTGAAGCTGGCCGCTCAAGCGCGAAAACGAGTACTGCCGCCGGGCGGCGGCGTCGCAGGGGACGGGCCCCAAGTATCGCGGGCGGCGGCCGGCGCCGTCACGGGCCATTTGCCGGGCCTTTTCCACAATCTTCATCAGGTCGCGCCGCTGCCGGAGGTCGACGGGCTTCGAGCGGATCGCAGGAAGGGTCGTGGTAACTTTGACGATGCTGCTTGTGCCGCGCCCGGGCGCTGCTTCGAGGAGCGCCCGTCGCCAGATCGAACCGCCTGGCGAGCAGATCCATCCACGGGCCGCCGGGCTTGTCCAACTTTTCCATGCCGGCGGAAAGGACCAGGTAATCGGCGGCGCGCGTGGTCGCCACATAAAGCAAGCGATCGAGCTCGGCCAAATCTTCCTCATTTTCCGCCAGCAAGTACAGGTCGTAGCCGGTGACGACATCGGGCTCTTTGAAGCTCGGCCCCAACTCGGGCGTAAACGCCACCGACGGCCCGACCACGCGCCGCGGCCGGTCCACGTCGGGCACGATCACCACCGGAAACTCCAGCCCCTTGGCCTGATGGATCGACATCAGCTTCACCACGTCGGTCGACATCGGATGCGTGGCGGCCAAGGCCTCGTCGGGCTGCCGGGCGACGAACTCCGAAAGCTGCGTGATGAAATCGGAGAGGCTGAAGATGCCGGCGCCGTCGAAACTCCGCGCCTGCTCCACGAGCTTGTGCAGATTGGCCAACTTCCGTTGGCCGAGGAACTCGGCCAGCAGCAAGGCGTCGTAGCCGGTGCGATCGAGCGATTCGTGGATCAACTGGGCCACGGGAAGTCGGTCCTTCAGGGCCCGCAGCGTGCCGAGCGTGGCCGCGGCATACGCCCGCGCCGCCGTTGCGGGGGCGCGAGCCCGTCGGGCAGCTCGGCGGCGAACAATCCGCCCGCCAACCCTTCCGGATGCCCGGCAAGCCACAGCAGCGATTCGTCGAGCAGTCCGAACATCGGACTGCGGAGCACGCCGACCAGGCTGACTTCGTCGCACGGACTGTCGATCGCCCGGAGCAGATTCAGCAGGTCATAGATTTCCTGCTGGGCGTAGAAGGCCTGGCCGCCGACGAGATAATAGGGGATGTCGTAGCGCCGCAGGGCTTCTTCGTAGTATTCGACGTTCGTCAGTGCGCGGAAGAGGACGGCGATGTCGCCCGGGCGGACGGCGCGGACCGCGGGCCGGGCCTGCCGGGCCGATTCGTTGTCCCAGACGATCTTTTCGCCCACGTCGAGCATGGCGCGAATGCGTCGCGCGATCCAGTCGGCCTCGCGGCGGCGCGTTCGCTCGCTGGGCGACATGTCCCCCTGACGAGAATCGGATACCGCGGCAAGCGCGTCGGCGCGAGCGCCGGTCGCGCCTTCATGCTCGGCCGCGGGTTGCGGGATCGCCCAGAGGAATTCGACGGCCGGGGTTGGGCCGACTTGCGGGCGGTGCGGCCGCAGCGGCTCGTAGTCGGGGCCCAAATCGTCGCAAAACAACGCGTTGACGAACTCCAGCACGGCCGGCTGGCTGCGAAAGTTCAGCGACAGCGGCAGCCGCCCCTCCCGCGGGATTTCTTGCGCAGATCGCGGAACACGTGCGGCTGGGCGTTGCGAAAGCGATAGATCGACTGCTTGAAGTCGCCCACGAAGAACAGTTTGCCGCGGAGATGCTCGTTGTCGCAGAGCGCCTTGACCAATTCGACTTGCAGCGGATCGGTGTCTTGAAACTCATCGACCAGCAGCAGGCGGATTTGGGCGGCCAGCCGCTTCCGCAGATCGCGGCGCCGGGGACCGACCAGCAGATCGCGGGCGCCGATCAGCAGATCGTTGAAGTCCAGCACGGCCAACTCCTGCTTGCGCTGGGCGTATTGCCCGGCCACGTCGCCGGCCAAGGCGAGCAGTTGCAAGGCCATTTCCGCGGCGGGCCGCGCGGCAGCCGCGTCGAAGCGCAAACTGTTCTCCAGCCCGTCGATGGCTTCACGCAATTCCTTGGCGGCGTCGCGGAAGTGCTCGAACGCCTTCTCGTTTCCCCACGTGTTTTTCGTGGCGCCACCCTGCACCTTGGCCGCATCGTGAATTGCCGTGAGCAGGTCGGCCGGCTGTTCGCTCTTAGGCAGCTTGGGAAGGCTTTCCAGCAGGAAATCGCACCGCTCGCGCATTTTCGGTGGAGCGGGCGGACTGCGCATGGCCACGTCAATAAGGGTTCGAGCGGCAGGCGATTCGCTGATGCGGCGCAAGGCGCGTGGGACCGTGTCGCGGCGCCAAAACGCCTCCCACCGCGCCACGAGCGCCTCGGCCGTTTCTTCGCGCCACGCCGCGGCGTCGATTTCCTGCCGCACGGCCAGCAGCCGGTCGATCATGTCGCGGAGCCGATCGAGACCGAATCGCACCACCAGCGCAAGGGCCGTCTCGTTGCGCTCGGCCAGTGCCGGCGGAGCACGTCGTTGGTCAACTCGAACAACAGCGTACCGGCCTGGGCGCCGTCGAGGACGCGGAATCGCGGGTCGAGGCCCGTTTCGACGGCGTGGGCGCGAAGCAGCGAAACGCAGAACGAATGGATGGTGCTGATCCGCGCCGAATCGAGTTCGCGCATCAGGGCGAGCCAATAGTCCACCTGATGATCGGAGCAGGCCAACAAGCGGCGCTGGCAGGCGGCGCGGATTCGATCGCGCATTTCGCGGGCAGCCCGTTCGGTAAAGGTGATCGCGACCAGTTGGCTCAAGCGGGGCGGAAAACCGGCCGCGTCCGCTTTTTCGGGCGGCTCCAACTCGCGGAGGAACCGTTCGGTGAGAACGAACGTCTTGCCGCAACCGGCGCCGGCCGACAGCGCGACCGACGTGCCGCGGGCGCTGACGGCCCGCTCCTGTTGGTCGGTAAGCCCCGTCAGGCCTATGGCTGTTCCGCGGTTGACTGCCATGTCTTCTCCAGCGAGCGAACCTGATTGATGCGGCAAATCGTGCTAAAGGGGCAGCGGCCCGTGCAATGCTGATCGGCGCTGCAAACGGGGAACTGTCCGCCGCGGATGGCGCGAACCAAGGCGAGGACCGTGTCGCCCAGGCCATCGCGGAGCTCCTCCCACTGCGGTTCCAACTCCAGCCGGCCCTCGTCGTTGCGATACATCCGCAGGGCTTGTCGCGGCTTGAAGCCGCCCTCGCGAACGTACCAGTAGCCGGCCTGCCAGGGGCAGACGTCGCGGTCGATCAGCAGCAACTCGACTGCCGCCAGGGCGTAGATCGGCAGTTGCAACGTGAGACCGGCACGGATACTTTCGCTGCCCAAAGGGATCGATTTGCCCGTCTTGTAGTCCACGACGTTGCAGACCGCCTTGCCTGCCGCAACGCCCGTGTCGATGCGATCGATGCGGCCGGAGATGCGCACGGCCATGCCGTCGCGGACGAACTCCAGCGGCGCGGCCGTCGAAGGCGGTTGCTGGTCGCCGCGGCCGAAGGAAACTTCGAGCAGCTCGGGCGCCAGCGGCGCGTCGAAGCCGGCCCACAGGGCGTCGTATTTTTCCCACTGCCGGCGATATTCCGAGAGCCATTGGACAACCAGCCGGCGATCGACCTCGTGGAGCGCAGCCTGCACGGGATTCTGCGGCTGCTGGGAAAACGCAGCGGAAACGGCGGCCGCCAGTAGGGCGTCGAACTCGGGCGGATCGAGTCGCAAGGGCGAGCCGGGCCGGCCCAGCCGTTGGTTCACCCGCCGATGAAAGGTGGCCAGCACCTCGTGGACCACGCGGCCACGGTTGAGAACGTCGAACTCCAGGGCCAGGTCCTCGACCGGCCCGATCTTTAACACCCGTTCCAGAAAGTACCGGAAGGGGCAGGAGGCGTAGCTTTCCAGCTCGGTGGCGGCGAAGGTGCGATTCCGCGGGAAGCGGGCCTCCATGTAATCGTGCGCCTCAGGGCTCTGCAACAGCCCCTCGGCCGGGCCGAAGCCTTGCCGGTCCTGCCGGAGGTAGATCATCTCCAGGCCGGCCGCGAGGTTGTCGGCCAGCGAAGGAAGAAGGAAGGAGGAAGGAGGATCAACGCCGAGTTGGTGCGGCAGTTCAACTGCCGCACCAACTGTGTCTCTTTCCGCGCTCGCGTTCCGCCTTCCGCCTTTTTCTCTCTCCGCTCGTGCGCCATCAGGCCGGCCATCAGGGCCACGTTTCCGTCCAACGCCGTGGCCACCGCCTTGATGCGAAGCTCGGCTTCGCAGAGCGGCTCATCCTCCGGCGGGATGGGCGAGAGATCGGTCTGCTCGGCGCGGGGAATTTTCGCCGGGGCCAGCGCCTGCTCGACTTCGCTGAGAAACGGGCTGGGCAGCAGGGGCTGGGCCGACTCGTCGAGGGCCGGATAGCTGAGATAGAGCCGCTCGGTCGCCCGGGTGATCGCTTCGTAGAACAGCAGCATCTCGTCGCGGGCGCGTTCGGTGCGTGCCGCCAGCGGCAGACCGGCTTCGATCAACCGCGCGTACTCGCTTTCGCTATACATTCGATCTTCGCGGGCGGGCGGGGGGAAGGCCTTCTCGGAGAGCCCGGCCAGGAAGAGATAAGGGATACGCAGCGAGCGGACGCTGGCCGCCGAGAGCACGCGGACGAAACCGGCCTCGTCGCCGGCATGGCCGACGCGCTCGCTGCGGAGAATATCGAGCAAGGCCTCGCAGGCGGCGCGGCGGTCCAGCTCCGGGGGACGGCGACGGAGCCAGTCGGCCAGGGTGTCGCCGGCCGCCAGCACTTCCATGAGCCGATGCCAGGCCTGACGATCCCACCACGGCGCACCAGGCGAAGAATCGGCCGGAGCATCCGCCGCTTCGATCGCGCGCCTGAGGCCCGTTGCGGCGGCCAACTGTTGCCAGGCGTTGGCCCAGTCGGGCAGCGTCGCCCGTTGGGGCAAGGCGTCGAGCGCATCGGCCAGGCGGCGCACCAAGGTCAACGTCCGCTGAAATCCACGGTCGTCCTGGCGGCGCGCTCGACCGTGTTTGCCGCACTGCCGGACAAGCCGGCAGCGGCGGCCGGCCGTCCGGCGAGTTCGGCCATCAGTTCCTGGCGTCCGCGGGGAATCTGCAAGCGGCGCAGCGTTCGCTCGATCTGGGCCGCGATACGGTCTTCCCGACGGCCAATGCCCTCGGGGTCGAAGTAGTTGCTTCCCAGCACGGCCAACAGTTGGTCGAACGGCCAGTCGTCGAGGTCCAGCTTCAGCAACAGGGCCAACACTCGAAGCGCGGGGGCCCGGTCGAGCGGCTGTCCCCATTCGCAGCGGAAGGGGACGCCCCATCGGCCGAAGACCTCGGTCACCAGTCCTTCGACGCCGTTTGGCGAGCGGAAAACGACGGCAATCTGGCCCGGCCGCGCCACGCCGTCGACCAGCAGCCGCTTGACGCGGGCGGCGATCAACTCGATTTCGCCCACCTGCCGCGCGGCCGCCAGGATTTCGATGTTCGAGGGCGCGTCCAAGGGGTCGGCGCCCTTTTCCGCGACGGGAAAAGCGGGACCGTCTCTCCGCTGCGCCCGCGGGTTGACCAGTAGGTTTCGTTCCAATTGCGCCATCGCCGGCCACTGGGAGCGCGGCCGGCGGGGCAACTCCTCGATTGCCAGCCGGTCGCCGTGACGGCGGCGCAACTCGGCCAGGGTCTTCAACGGCTTGGCAAACAGATCGCCGCGCCGCGGCTCCGATTCCAGCGGCAGGGTAATGATCGTCTCGGCGGCGCGGGCCGCCAGCAACTCGATGATCTCGTGCTGCGTTCGCGTGAAGTCGGTAAAGCCGTGGACAACGACCAACCTGGCGAACAGGGCCGAGTGTTCCGCCTTCCGCAATTCGTCTCGCGCCGACCAGAACCGACCTTCGGCGTCGAACAGGCCGTGTTCGCGCAACCGCTGTTGATACGCTTCGTAGATTTCGAACAGCTCGCGGTCTTTCTCGCCGATGCCGCGGGCCGTGCAGGCGCGATGAAATTCTTCGGGCCAGATTTCCGACCGCTTCAACTCGCCGATCAACTCGCAGACCATGTCCACCAGGCCGCCGGCAGCAAGGATCGGCTGGAAGTGCTTCACGCGGCCGCGCGGATTGCTCGCCGAGGATCTGCCGCACCAACTGGCGTTTCATCAAAGGACTAAGGGGGCGCAGCGGCGCGCCGGCTGCGCGTAGCACGCCTTCGGCGAACTGCTCGAAGGTGGTCACCCGCGGACGGAAGCAGCCGGCGAAGGTTTCATCGAACAGCCGCAGGCGCACCTCCGCCGCTGCGCGCACGTCGGCGCCAACCAGAGCGCCGCTGCGCCGAAAAGGGCAGTCCCCTTTTCGTCGGCACGTAAACTGGCGCAATCCCCCGCCGCTGGCACGAGTGCGGCGCGATAGCGGACAAGCAAGCGTTCGGTCTTGCCACAGCGGGCGGGGCCGCAACAGAGCACAAGGCGGCCGGGCGTGTTCGGAAATCGCGGTGCGTCCGGAATCTTCGGTCCCTTTTCAGCGTTCCAGAGAATCGGCACCAGCGCACTGTTCCGTCGCGTGCCGGGCGCTCTCCGTCGGATTTTTCCCGATGGTTCCCCGTCCGCCATTCTGGCGATCGGGCGAATTTTGTCAATAAATCGGCCGGTGGGGGGGCATTTCCTTCGCTGCTTGCCACCCGTAAGGATGCGTTCCACCGCTGGTGTGCCACCCTACTTAGGTAGAAAGCATTAAATTGAATTTGTTAAACTAATTGACAACCCGGCCACGAAACGGTTAGAATCGCGTTTGTGTGGGCGAGTCCCACTATGCGCGTGCGTTATCATGACATGGTCGGCAGTATGGGAGGACGCGAGACCGCGGAGTAGCAAAGGCACGAAAACGGTGGAGCAGTGCTAGGCAGGGTGGTTCAGGCAAACCTGGTGACGGCCCGCAATTCATTGTATCTTCTTTTCTTCGTGACCTTGGCTCCGAGTTGTTTTGCGTCGCCCCCTTGTGTCTTCGGGAGGAGTCGGGCGTTGCGGCGGTGGTCGCCGCGGAAGTTTTCTTCTTTTTCATTCTTTTTTTGATGGAGGTGGTCTCATGATCACTCGTACGAACAGGAGAGGGTTTACCCTCGTGGAGTTGTTGGTGGTGATTGCCATCATCGGGATCTTGATCGCCCTGCTATTGCCGGCGATTCAAGCGGCGCGGGAAGCAGCTCGCCGGGCGTCCTGCACCAACAACATGAAGCAGATCGGTCTGGGGATTCACACGTTCCATGACTCGCAGCGGCAATTGCCGACGCAAGGCCTGATCAACACGACCATAGGGCCTCCGTGGCGCGTGTACGGCTGGAGCTTCATCGTGCGGATCTTGCCCTACATGGAATACGAGTCGATTTACAACAGCTTGCCGGTGAAGATGAGCGATCCTCTTACGGAGTTCACGCTCGGGGGCTCGGCCCACGCGCCCACGCTGATCGCCAACGATCAGGCGCTTTCCGAATTGGGCTGCCCGAGCAACCCGAACTCGCGACTCGTAAATCCGAACGCCGCCGGCGCGATTAACGGCGCCCGAAAACGGCGCTTACCAACTACAAGACCATGGGCGCCACGTGCTGGCAGAGCTTGTACGCGTGCCTACAGCCCGCCAGCGTGAACCTGGCGAACGGCGGGCCGGGGTCCGGCACCAACGGTTCCCAGGGCACAGCCCCTGACGGCGCGCTCCCGCCGGGACCGGCTAAGACGTTGGCAATGATCACCGATGGAACAGCCCATACGATCATGTGCGTAGAAACGATGGACTTCATCCAATTCGGCAATGCCAACCCCGGTGGAAACTACGGCCCCGGCGGCGAGAGCCGCTGGCTCTTCGCTACGGATTGCACCTTGGTGGGCCTGCCGACTACGGGCTACACGCCTGTTGGCGGTGGCAGTACCGTAGCTACCTACGGCAACGGAAGCATCGGCACGGCCCCCACCTTGAACACACCGCAAACGGTAGGGGGTGCGGTTGAGTTCCAATCGACGCAGACCACCGGCGGCTTCTGGGCGCCCATCAACTGGGAAAACAATGGTGACGGCGGAACGTACAGCCCGCAAAACACGACCGGGATGTACCCTATATTCAGAACGTTTTTGGGTTTCGACTTCTTAAAGAAGGATCGGCTGAGCTATCCGGTGTTTTCGGATGATGAATCGTACAGCGGTTACTTTTACAACGCACCGGAATTTGGTCCGTCGGCCGCGCATCCGTCGGTCGTGAACCATCTGTTCGTGGACGGTTCGGTGCGGAGTATCGACAAGTCGATTGACGTGGCGACGTACATGTTCCTCATCACGCGTGCGGGCGGCGACCCGTTTGCACTGACGGGACTGTGAGTGGGAGCCAACTTGATTTCGTAGGATAGAAAAGGAAGTGGCCCCCCCTTGCCCAAGGGGGGGCGCTTTCTGCCGCGCTTGCGGCGGCGCGAAACGCAGACGACCGCCGGCGGGCGGATGCGACGTGTCGAGCAGAGCGGCGAAAGGCGAGTGAAACCCGAGATTGACGATCGAGATTGCGCGGTTTTCGAGCGCGGCGAAGGCCGTTGCGCAACGATAAGGACGACGAGGCGTTTGAGGGCCGCGCCGGGAGTTGGCGTGCGAAAGAGCTAACCATCACGTTGCAATTATGTTTTTCGCGCTACTCGTAATGTTATGCCCGGACGTTGCCAATTCCGTGTTCCCTCGTTCCTCCTCTGCGGAGGAGTCGTTTGTTGGTTGCGGCGATGGTCGCCGCGGAAGTGCCCTTCTTCATTATTCTTTTTTCTGGATGGAGGTGGTCTCATGATCACTCGTACGAGGAGGAGAGGGTTTACCCTGGTGGAATTGCTGGTGGTGATCGCCATCATCGGCATCCTGATTGCCCTGCTGTTGCCTGCGATCCAGGCGGCGCGTGAAGCGGCCCGCCGCGCCGCGTGCAGCAACAACCTTAAACAGATCGGTTTGGCGATCCACAATTTCCACGACGCCAAGGGCTTTCTGCCGCCCAACGGCCAGGCGGTCACGCAGAATGCGTCACCGTGGTGCGTTTGTCAATGCTGGGGCCCGCAAAGTTGGAGCTTCCTGGTGATGTGCCTGCCCTACATGGAATATAGCGGCATGTACAATCGTCTGCCGATTCAGCAAGGTTGCGGCAACTCGCAGGCGCTTACGATCGACTCGGCTACTGCGCCAACCGGTGGGGGCGTGAACCCGGCCGTCGCGGCCGCCTTGAACCATCCTCCTTCCGAGCTTTTTTGCCCCAGCAGCCCTTTGGATCATTTTAGGTATGGCGCGAACTACGATTTCGTCGACGGACATTACGGCCAGAATCAGACGTATGGCGTCCTCTACGGGCAGTCGAACTACCGGGGCATGTGCGCCACGGCCGTAACGAGCATGGTCTTCGGCTATGGGGGCAAGACGGCCATGGGCACTCGACAGGTGTACTACCGGGACAATGAGCCGAACCAAGGTCAATTCCGCCACCCCGACGGCGCAATGATCGTCGGCAGGCCCGGTTATGGGCCGCTGGCCTTCAAAGACATTACCGACGGCCAGGCGCATACGATTCTTTGCTGCGAAACGATGGACGATTTCTGCGCCACGCAGGGCTGGACCTCGAGCACGATCGGCGGCGCCAACAATGAGCAGGGCAACAATAATCTAAATCCGGGCGGATGGGTTTTCCCGCCCGGCTGCGTGATGTATGGCACGTGCGCGGACCGCGCGGGGGGAGCGGTCAGCAGCCAGCAAAACCTTACTGCCACTCCTCCGACCTACGGCGGTTTGCTGGAGCCGGACGCCTTCTCCATCGTCCAATACCCCTATGACAGCACGACTATGCCGCCCAACCCGCCGTTGCCCAATTTCAATACCGGCCAAGGCGGAACCGTCAATTGGAACCTCTTCTGGATTCCCTGCGGCTATAATCTTCCCCCGGCCCAGGTCGCCAGCGGTCTGTACGACATCTCGAAGGTTCGGGCGTTTGTGGGGTTTGATTTCCTCGTCGCCGACGCGGGCCGATACGCCCTGTATGCCGACGGCGCGTCCGGCTTCACGGCAACGTCGTACACTAACGGCAATTTTAGCATGATTAACTGCACGTCCTGGCCGCCGGTCGCCGGTGGAGGGGTTTATGGAGAGAATCCCGCATGCGGCCCGTCCTCCGGCCATCCCGGTGGCGTGAATCACCTTATGGGCGACGGTTCCGTGAAGTGCCTCGACAAGAATATCGATGTCTGCACGTATTTCTTCTTGATCACCCGGGCGAATCACGATCCGTCACCGCCTTTGCCGTGATGTAGGTGGGGGCGGCGCTTGACCCGCCGCCTCTTCAGTATAACCAGAGTGGACGAAGCGTAACCTGTTATCGTTGATCATACTTTTTTCTGGATGGAGGTGGTCTCATGATCACTCGTACGAGGAGGAGGGGGTTTACTCTCGTGGAATTGCTGGTGGTGATCGCCATCATCGGCATCCTGATTGCCTTGCTGCTGCCGGCGATCCAGGCGGCACGTGAAGCGGCCCGCCGCTCGGCGTGCAGCAACAATTTGAAACAGATCGGACTGGCGCTTCACAACCACCATGACGCGAAAGGCCAATTCCCGGCGGCGGCGATCAGCGTTCCCGCCGGCAACTGGGCCGCGGCCGCGGTAAGCGGGCATTACGGGGGCTGGAGTTTTCTGGCGCAGATCCTGCCCTACTTGAACTACAGCACGATCTACGACACCCTGCCGATGAACAGGATTGATGCGTATAGCTGCCTGACGGACAACACGGGGATTAGCATCCCCAATTATGGGGCCTACCAAGATGCTGCTAATTTTAGAGTAGCCATGATGGAGGCCGACGATATGGCGTTTCCCGAGTTCAACTGCCCGAGCAACCCCTTCGGAAAGAACATCGCCTTCCCGACCGGGTACGCCGGCGACAGTGCTCAAGGGACCTTGTTCGGGCTAACCAACTACAAGGGCATGGTCGCCTCGACCCTATCGAGCGCCACCGTGGGATATCGAGTATCGAGCATGTATGGCGGGGGGCTGAAGGCCACCTACCTCCCGCCGGCGGATGGCTCCCGCTATCACGCCGATGGCGCGATGCCGTTGAACTTGGCGCCCAAGATGTCCTATTACACGGATGGGACCGCTCACACCTTCTGGGTCAACGAGACGATCGACAACACCCCGTTTAGCAGTTGGATGATGCCCACGTGTTGTCTGACCGTCGGTTTTCCGGACGCGATGTCAACCCAGGGCGTCGCTAGCCCGCCTAGCACCCCCCCTAACCCGAAGAACATCGTCGCGACCGTGTTTTGCGGGTATCCCAATGCAGGGGCCCCCAACTACACGGCTACCGGAAACCTCATGTACTGTTGCCCGGAGGGCTACTCGCCGGGGAAATATGGCGTCAACAACAGCGATACCAACTATCAGAACTGGACCACCTATCTGTCGTGGGACTTTACCAAGGCGCCGTACAAAAACAACTGGCTCCGGTCGGGCAACGTTTTCTCGAGCTGGCAACCCGGGTTTGACTGGAACGGTTACTGCACCGCCTTTGCTAGTAATGAAGACTTCATGATAGAGCCCCAGTACCCCCCGCCCCCAAACACAAGCGTTGGTCAGAACTACGGGCCGCAGTCGGGCCACCCGACGGTGAACAACCACCTGATGGTCAACGGGTCGGTGAAGAGCATCGACAAGAACATCGACGTGGCGGTGTATTACTTCCTGATTACCGCCCACGGCGCCGACCCCTATGACTACAGTTATTGATCGCGCGGTGTGAGCGTTTGCTTGACTTGCACAACTCAACCGCCTCCCCTTTCACTTGGGGGTGGCGGTTTTTTCTTCGGCACTCGGAAGGTGGTTATCGCATCGATGACGCGCCGCCCTTGGTCAACTTCCCAGACCGAATCGGCCGCCGGCCGAGATGACGGCTCGCCGCCGGCGCAGCGAACGTTTGGGGGCAAAGATTGGCTGTTCGCGGCTGCCTTGGCAATCGCGGTCTTCCTGGCGTATCAACCGGTCTGGCATGGTGCGCTGCTCTGGGATGACGACGCGCATATTACCGCGCCGGGATTGCGATCCTGGCACGGACTGTATCGCATCTGGTTCGACGTCAGCGCCACCCAGCAATACTATCCCTTGACCGAGACCGGTTATTGGGCGCAGTACAAACTGTGGGGCGAGGCGGTGTTGGGCTATCACCTGGTGAGCATCCTGCTGCACGCGGCGGCGGGCGTGATGGTGGCGATGGTCTTGCGGCGATTGGCGATCCCGGGGGCCTTGCTCGCGGCAGCCATTTTCGCACTTCACCCGGTGCAGGTGGAATCGGTCGCCTGGATCACCGAGCAAAAGAACACGCTTTCGGCCGTCTTCTACCTGGCCGCAGCCATGGCCTACCTGCGCTTCGACCGAGACCGCGGCGCGGCTTGGTACCTGGCGGCGACCGTATTGTTCGTGCTGTCGTTTGCGAGCAAAATCGTCACGGTGACGCTTCCGGCGGCGCTGCTGATCGTGTTTTGGTGGCAGCGCGGCAGGCTGTCGTGGCGGCGCGACGTGCTGCCGTTGGCGCCATGGTTCGCGATCAGCATCGCAGCCGGACTGTTCCTCACCGGGTTGGAGCGAAGCCACGTCGGGGCGGTGGGGCGCGATTTCGAACTGAGCGTGCTCCAGCGATGTTTGCTGCCGGGACGGGTAATCTGGTTCTACCTGGGCAAGCTCTTTTGGCCGGCGAATTTGGCGTTCCTCTATCCGCGCTGGCAGATCGATCCCGGCGCGTGGTGGCAATATTTGTTCCCGTTGGCGCTGCTGGCGCTGTTGGCCCTGTTGTGGGGGCTGCGGCGGCGGTGGCGTGGGCCTCTGGCGGGGCTGTTGTTCTTTGTCGGCACGCTGTTTCCGGTCTTAGGTTTTTTGAACGTCTATTGGTTCACGTTTTCGTACGTGGCCGATCACTTCCAGTATTTGGCCAGCTTGGGGATCATCTCTCTGGCGTCGGCCGGCGCGGCCCTGGCGATGAGTCGCTGGCGGCTGTGGAATCGCCCCGCCGGCTCTGCGGCCTGTTTGGTCTTGTTGGCGATTCTGGCCGGTTTGACCTGGCGGCAGTGCGGGATGTACACCGACATCGACACCCTTTATCGCACCGCGATCGAAAGGAATCCCGTTTGCTGGATGGCCCACAATAACCTCGCCATCGCTTTGGTCACTCGCGGACAAAACGACGACGCCGTTTCCCATTATCGGAAGGCGATCGAAATCAAACCCGACTACGTGAACGCCTACGTCAACCTTGGCTCCGCGTTAACGGACCTCGGACAGCCCGACGAGGCCATCCGCGTTTTCCAGAAGGCCCTCGAAGTCGATCCCGGCAGTACCGACGCCCATTACAACCTCGCCATCGCTTTGGCGGCGTGCGGACGGATCGAGGAAGCCGTCGCGCACTATCAGAAAGGCGTGGAAGTCAAGCCCGCAGAGGCGGAAGCCTTTCACAACCTCAGTTTCGACGTGGCCATCGACCATCTCCAGAGGGCGTTGAAGATTGCCCCCGATAAGGCCCTGGCTTACAGCGGTTTTGGCGACGCGTTGGCCGCTCGCGGGCGGCTTGATGAGGCCATCGCCCATTTCCAGAAGGCGGTGGAACTCCAGCCGGATGACGCGGGTGCCCGCGGCAAGCTGGGCCTGGTCGAGTCCCGGCGGGAAGCACTGCTGAGGACACTTGCCCAACGGCGCCAGTCGCTCTGCTCGCAGCCGGATGACGTTACGCTGCTCAGCGACGTCGCTTGGACGTTGGCAACCACCCCGAACGCCTCAATCCGCGACGGCACGCAAGCGGTCGAGCTGGCCCAACGGGCGGTGAAGCTTACCGGCGGGCGGGATCCGAACGTCCTCGGCACTCTGGCCGCCGCCTATGCCGAGCAGGGGCGAGTTTCCGACGCCGTCAGGGCGGCCGAGCAAGCCCTGGCCTTGGCAACCGGCCAGAACAACTCGGCCTTAGCCGAGACCCTTCACAGCCAGCTCAGGCAATACGAAGCTGGTTTCGCCTATCGTGACCCCCAACCACCGCCTGTCCCTCAGTCCAGCGGACCTTAGAGGGCAGAGGATGTCAACGACGCCGAGCGACTCTACGGAGGGCACGTCAGGCATCGGGACGGCCTTTGGCAATGGAATGTGACCAGGAAAACCGTGCGGAATCTTGCGACTTGCGTACGTCGTAGTTACAATAGGGGGCATTTCCTGGCGGGAGCGTGTCCAGGCAGGTGTCAAATGGGAAGTGTCGGCTTATACTGTTCTTGAGCCCGTGAGACGTGGCAACCAATCCAAGTCGACGTTAAATCCCTCGGTCGCTTCGCCGGGGAACAGCATGGCCGTGGACAGCGAGCATGCTGCCACGCCTCCAGGCTGGGCCATGAGAGTACCGGCCGGATGGGCGGTCATCCTGGCGGCGGCGCTGATCGTTCTGGCCACTGTCGCGGCCTTTAGCAGCAGCTTCGCCGGTCCCTTCGTCTTCGACGACCAGACTTCCGTTGTCGATAACCCCACGATCCACCACCTCTGGGTGATCTGGCAGCCACTCTGCCCGCCACGACACGGTGAGACCGTTACCGGCCGTCCGCTTCTGAACCTCTCCTTTGCGATCAACTACGCGATCAGCGGTTGCAAGGTCTGGAGCTATCACGTGGCGAACCTGGCCATTCACATTCTCGGAGCCCTGCTGCTGTTTGGTATCCTCCGGCGGACGCTGCTGCTGCCGACAATGCGCGACCGTTGGGGTGCGGCGGCCCTCCCGCTGGCTTTTGTGGTGGCCCTGCTTTGGGCGATCCATCCACTGCAAACCGAGTCGGTCACGTACATCGTCCAGCGGGCCGAGTCGCTGGTAGGACTATTCTATTTCTTGACGCTATATCTTTTTATCCGCGGTGCAAGTGTAGCGGGGTCAGGGGTCAGGGGTCAGGGCCGGATTCTCATCCTTCCGCCAGTCGCTTGGTATGCCGGCTCGGTGTTGGCCTGCTTGCTGGGCATGGCCAGCAAAGAGGTGATGATCTCCGCGCCGTTGGTCGTACTGCTGTACGACCGGACGTTCTGTGCCGGTTCGTTCCGCGAGGCCTGGCGCCGACGGTACGGCTTCTATCTGGCCTTGGCCGGCACCTGGTTGCTGCTGGGCTGGCTGGTGCTGTCGACGAGCACACTTGGCACCGCGATAGGGCCGGGCACCCAGCAGTTCACCTGGTGGTCGTATTTGCTGACGCAGCCCGGCGTGATCGTCCATTACTTGCGGCTGGCCGTGTGGCCGTCAGAGTTGTGCCTGGACTACGACTGGCCCCCCGCATCAACCGTGGCGGAAGTTCTCCTTCCGGCGACTGTTGTGGCGGGACTGTTTGCCGCGACGGTTTGGGCCTTGCTGAAACGGTCTGCCTGGGGTTTCTTCGGTGCGTGGTTCTTCGCGGTTCTGCGCCGACGTCCAGTTTTGTGCCTATCGGTCAAGCGGCCTTCGAGCATCGTATGTACTTGCCGCTGGCGGCGGTGATATCCGGCTTGGTGGTTGGCGGATTTCTGGCCGGCCACGGGCTCAGCCGCCGCAAGATAACTTCGCCGACGGCGGTGCAGGTCCTGGGTGGATCGTTGGCGATCTTTGCCGCTCTCGTACTGGGAATGTTCACGTTCCAACGCAACTTCGATTACGAGAGCGATCTTTCGATCTGGCAAGATACGGTCAACAAAGCGCCGGACAACGCCCGTGCCCAAAGCAACCTCGGCTTCGCGTTGTGGAAGTACGAACGGTTCGCCGAAGCGGCGGCTCACTGCCGGAAGGCCCTGGAACTCAGGCCCGACTTCGTGCAGGCCCGGTTGAATCTCGGGCTGGCGCTCGGCGGGCTCGGTCAGAGCGCCGACGCAATGGCTTCCTATCAGATGGCCCTGAAAGTCAAGCCCGACGATGAGAAGGCCTACAATAACCTCGGCGTCGCGCTGGCATCGATGGGCGAAGGGACGAAGCCGTTGCTCTGTACAAAAAGGCGCTGGAAATCAACCCCAACTACGCGGAGGCGCACAGCAACCTCGGTTCGATCTTAGCTGGCCGCGGACGGCTCTCCGAAGCAATCACCCATTATCAAAAGGCCCTGGAAATCAAGCCCGACGAAGCCGAGTTTCATAACAAGCTCGGCGCGGCTTTGGTCGCTTGCGGTCGGGGCGACGAAGCGATCGCCGAGTACCGCAAGGCCCTCGAGCTCAACCCCCGCCAGACCAAGGTGTACAACAACCTCGGCGCCATTCTGACCGGCCAAGGACAGCTCGACGAAGCCATTGCCTGTTTCCGGAAGGCGGTGGAAATCGACCCCGACGACGCAGAGACACACGGTAACCTCGGTTTGGCCTTAGCCGGCCACGGACGGCTCTCCGAAGCCATCGCCCATTATCAAAAGGCCCTGGAAATCAAGCCCGACGAAGCCGAGTTTCATAACAACCTCGGTGCGGCTTTGGTCGCTTGCGGACGGGTCAACGAAGCGGTGGGCGAGTACCGCAAGGCCCTCGCGCTCAATCCCCGTGAGATCAGGGCGTACAGCAACCTGGGCGTTGCTTTGGTGCAAAACGGGCAACTGGACGAGGGCATCGCCCAGTACCGGAAGGCATTGGGAATTGATCCCCAACGTGCCGACTTGCACTACAACCTGGGCAATGCCTTGGCGCGGGGCGGACACCTCACCGAGGCGACGGCCGAGTATGAAAAGACGCTGGAAATCGCGCCCGATTATGCGAAAGCGCGTTACAATTTGGGCGGCGCTTTGTACCGGCAAGGAAGAATCGCCGAGGCGATTGCCCAGTGTGGCGAATTAGTCCGTTTGCAGCCGGATAACGTCATGGGGCTGAATCAGTTGGCCCGGGCGTTGGCGACCAGCGGCGAGGCATCTCTGCGCGACGGCCGCAGGGCCGTCGAACTCGCCCAGCGGGCGGCAACGCTGACCAACAACCGCGATCCGGACATTCTCGACACCCTGGCCGCCGCCTACGCGGAAGCGGGCCGGTTTGCCGAGGCCGTGCAAACGGCGCGCAAGGCCGTGGAACTGGCCACCCAACAAAACAAGCAACCGCTGGCCAAATCCATCAAGGCCACGCTTCCACTTTACGAATCGCAAACGCCCTATCACGAGATGCAACCATCGGCCGCCCCGCATTCCGACCACCCTTAGCACGCAGCAACACCGGCTTCTTATCCATGATGGTCCTTCCTTTGCGTTGACTACGCTTTCGCTTGCCGCAGGCACCCGCCCGACTGTGCGGGGCGTTGTCCCGAAATCCCAACCGTTTGCTAGGACGCCTTATCATAGCACCCTATTTCGAGATTGTGTAGCGGGAAGTCCCGGGCCAAATGCCCAATGTGACCTTAAACGCGGCGGGCAAGCCCGCCAGCGAAACAGCCCCCTCTTGCATTGCCCGGCGGCGTGTCCTACAAATAGAAGGTAGGCCGAAGTGGCGGAATTGGCAGACGCGCTAGGTTCAGGACCTAGTTCCCGTTAAGGGAGTGCAGGTTCAAGTCCTGTCTTCGGCACATTGCGGCGGGCCGCTGCGCAAAGCTGGGCAGCCCCCCGGTGACCGTGGTTCTTCTCCGCCCCGCGGTTGACGTCAAGCCGTTCCCGCCGGTCCGAGTTCCTGATTGGCGCCGTCCGCCTGCAACGAAGCGCCCCAACGTCTCAGAACGATACGCCGCCGCGGCCAGGCTCGGCCATCGTCCGGCACGTCAACCGCCGAAGAGTTGATGGATTATCGATCTGACCATCTCCGGCCCGTTCTCGGCAAAGATGAGGATCACGCCCATCAGCGAGCCGCCGGCGACAATGCCCGAGGCCACGGGGAAGGTAAACTCCTGCGACTGCTCGGGCGCGCTTCTTCTCGAAGCCGTAGCCAATCACCGCGCCGAGGAAGAACAGCAGGCTGTAGTACCAGTGGAACGTCCAGGCCAGGCCGAGGCCGGCGGCGGAGGGAATCCACTTGTCGTACTTGGGAAACCACTTCGCCAACAAGGGCAGGACGATGCCCACTAACCCGCCGATCAGCAGCGACCATATCTTCAGCGGTTCGAGGTACTCGATGCCTTTGCTGAGCACGACCGCCACGGCCTTCCAAACCTGGGCGGCCGGAGCGGGGAATTGCTCCGAGCCGAGCTCGAAGCGTCGGGCACCATGAGTTGAAAACAGAGCACCGTCACCAACGTGCCCGAGAAGATGCCGGCAAACTGCGCGAGGAATTGCTTGCGCGGATTGGCGCCGAGCAGATAGCCGCTCTTCAGGTCGGTCAGCAGGTCGGCCGACGACGACGCGGCCCCGGCCGTGATGTTGGCGCTCATCAGATTGATGTTCATGTTGCCCGGGTTGAGGACGCCGAAGATCAGCTGCGTGACCTTCCCCATCGCGCCGATCGGCGTGGTGTCGGTTTCGCCCGTCACCCGGCAGGCCACCAGGGCGAGGAGAAAGGTGAGCAGCACGGCCACGGTGCTCTGCCAAAGGGCATTGCCGAAGGTGGCTTTCGCCAGCCAGGCCAGGGCAACCAGCGAAACGATCTGCCCGGCGAGGAACCAGGAGGTCGGGCGCTTCGATGGCGTCCATGTCGCTGGTCTGCGCGGTCTGCCCTGACCCGAAGAGCACTTTGCCCAGGCTTGCGAACGCCCGCAGCACGCTCCGCCATTGCAGCGCGAAGGAGAGCAGGCCGGAGGTGACCATGCAGGCGACGCCGCCCCAGAGGGTCCATTGCACGATGTCGCTGTAACCGGCTCCGGTGATGACGCCCTGGTGCTGGAGGATCGGCACGAAGACCGCCCAGCAGAGCGTGCCGCCGAGCATCATGCTGGCCGAGACGCGCAGGCCGGTCAGGGCACCGGCCGCGAGGAAGATCGGGTCCCAATCAGGAACATCACCGTGCGCTCCATCCAGTCTCTGCCGAAGACCGCGTCGTTCAGCTTGTCCACCAACGCGCTGAGCGAATAGCGGCTCGAGCCTGGCGCTGATGAGCGTCAGTCCCGTCGGCCCAGAACTGGTTGACCGCGGCCAGCACGCCGGCGATTCCCAGCGCCTTGGCGGCCCGCACGCCCTTGTCGCCGTGCGAGTGCAGCGCCCGCAGCGTTTCCGCGGCGGCAATGCCGCTGGGGAAGCGGAGCTGCTCGACGTTGATCATCTGCCGCTTCATGGGGATGGCCATGGTGACGCCGAGCACCGCCAGGAAGAACACCCAGGCCAGCATCAAGCGGAAGCGGCAGCGGGTGGCCGTTGAGCATCATGTAGGCGGCGAAGGCCGAGATCAGCGTGCCGCCGGTCGAATAACCGGCCGAACTGGCGGTCGACTGCATGCAGTTGTTTTCGAGGATGGTCATCTTGGTTCTGGCCAGGCCGATCTTGTAAAGGCCGGTCCAAAAGGCGTAGGAGAGGATGCAGGCGGTGATGGCCACGCCGAACCCCCAGCCCGCCTTCAGCCCGATGTAGAGATTGGTCAGCGAGAGGACGCCGCCCAGGAGCGAGCCCATCAGCACGGCCCGCCAGGTCAATTGGGGCATGCTGTCGCCGCGGCCCTTGTAGACCTGTTCGAACCACTGCCGCTCGATCTCTTCGGGCGTGCCCTTGAAAGCCGGCGATCGGCAGTTCGAAATCTTCGTCGCCGTGGATGTTGTCGGCCATGTGTCGGGCGTCCATGCTTTTCGGTTCCGGTGTTGTCGATGGAACGGTTTCGGCCTTTTCTCCCGGGAAAACATGCCGGCAGCAAGGCAAGACGCAATCAGCGTGGGACCAGTTCGCGTTGGTCCGGCTGCAGCGACTGCCGAAAGGGAGTCTCCGCTTCGTACAATCGAATCTGGGCCTCGATCGATTCCGCCAGCGACGGGTTGTCCGGTTGGGTCGCCAGCCCCAGCGCCTGGCGTGCCGTCGCGGCGGCCTCGGCGAACCGGCCCGCCTCTGCGTAGGCCGCAGCCAGAGTGCCGAGGATGACCGGCTCGCGGCCGCCGCTGAGTTGGTCCGCCTGCCGGGCCAACTCTACGGCCTTGGCGCCGTCGCGGACCGAGACCTCGGGACTGGTCGCCAGCGTCCAGGCCCACTGATTCAGGACCGAGATGAGGTTGTTGCGGGCCCGGGTGTAGTCGGGTTTGATTTCCAGTGCCTTGTGAAACTGGGCGATGCCCTCCTCGACTCGTCCGCAGCCGGCCAGAGCCCGGCCGAAATTGTTGCAGGCCTCGGCATAATCGGGCTTGATCTTCAGGGCAGCCTGAAACTGCGCGATGGCTTCGTCGATCCGTCCGCGGCGGGCCAGCAGGGCGTCAAGTTGTCAACCTCGGCAAAGCTCGGCTTGATCTTGATCGCCGCGTCGAACTCGGCAATCGCGTCGTCGAACTGCTGGTCGCCGGCCAGAGCCAATGCCAAATTGGCGTGTGCCCGCGAGCTGTGGGCGCCTTGGCCACCGTGTCCCGCCAGATCGCAATCGCGGCGTGCGGTAATCCGTGTTGCGTTGAAAGGTCAGAATGCCCAAGGCGATGCATGCGGCCGTCGCCAGCACGCCGCCGATCACCCGCGATGCGGGCCGTGAAATTGCCCCGCCGCCGACAAGCCGCCGGCCTGCCGCCCATGCGCCCAGCACAACGCCCGCCACCACCGCGGCCAACGGCAGGTACATGCGATGCTCGACGGCCGCCTGTCCGAGCGGCAGGATGCTCGACGTGATGGCCAGAATGGCGAAGAACCATGCGCCGAGGAACCCCCAGGCGAGCCGCTTTGCCAGCGCCCAGAGGATTGCCAACAGCAAGCCCACCAGCGGAATCGCGGGGAGCAGCACGTTCGCCGCGGTCCGGGCCATCGGCCATTCGTAGTCCAGGCATAACGGCCAAGGCCATACGGACAGCCGAAGGTAATGGACGATCACGCCCGGCTGCGTCAACAAGTACGACCGCCAGGCAAACTCGCCGTGCCCGGTCCGTTTTCGCCCAGCAGGTGCATCATCGACAACACCAGCCACCCCAACAACAACCACGTGCAGGCCAAGGCCGCGTAGAAGCCCGGGCGTCGCCGCCAGGCCTGGCGAAACGAGCCGGCACAGAATGTCCGATCGTACAACAACACGATCAGTGGGGCGGAGATCATCACCTCCTTCGTGGCCATCCCCAGCAGGCAGGCTGTCACCGAGGCGGCATACCAAGCGACGGGCGGAAGGATGGAGGATGAAGGACGAGAATCCCGCCCTGTCCCCTGACCCCTGACCCCCGACCCCCTACACTCGCCGCGGATAGTGGGGACTGTCCCGATTTTCGCGCTAGCGAAAATGGGATGTCCCCTGCTGCCGCGGATGAAACAATACAACGTCAAGAGATAGAACAGGCCCATGAGCGACTCGGCCCGCTGGGTGATGTATGTCACCGACTCGGTTTGCAGCGGATGAAGCGCCCAGAGCAAGGCGATTACGGCGGCCAGCGGCACGGCTACGGCGGCTGATCCCAAGCGGTCTCGCACCGTCGGCAGCAGAAGCGTCCGCCGGAGAATGCCGAACAGCGTCAGGGCCGCCAAAACGTGAATGACGAGGTTCGCGGCGTGATAGCTCCAGACCTCGTTGCCGCTAATCGCGTAGTTGATTGCCAGCGACAGATTCAGCAGCGGCCGGCCGCTGACGGCCTTGCCACCCAATGGCGGGCAGAGCGGCTTCCAGACCGGCCAGAGCTGGCGGATCGTGGGATTCTCCACAATCGCCGGCATGTCATCGTAGATCCAGGCCCCGCGAAAACTGCTGCTAAAGGCCGCGGCCGTAGCCAGCACGATGGCGCCCGCGGCCAGCGCGATCGCCCCGCTGCCGGCAGCCCTGTTGGTGCGGGTGAAGCTGCTGCGCGATCCTGCCTCAACGCGGACTGATCGTGACGTTCCATGGGCCGCCGCGCAGTATATCCGATTTTCCAAGTTCGGATCAATGCGGAGTGGCTGGACGCCCACCCGGCATGGAGCGTCCGGGTCGCCATGCCCACGCTCGTCGTGGGCATGATTCCACATCAGACGCGGCATGGCCGCGCCAGCGTGGCCATGGCACCCCCATGGCGCACAATGAAGCCGCGTCACTTGCGATCGGCCTCGGCCCTGTCGCCTTTCGCGAGCCGGTAACGGTAGGAAACCTCGATGACGCCGCCGGCCGGAATCGTCCGCTCAACGGCGCAACTCGATCTGGCCGTCCTTGCGAGCTTCGACCATGTCGGCCGGGGTCTTCTCCAACAGTGCGGCGCCGGGCGGCAAGCGGTGCACTTCGATTCGCCGCACGCTGAACGGCGCGTTGGGCGAATGTATCATGTGATACTTCAATTCGCCCGGCTGGCCCGTCGGCTTGATCAAGCCGGTCACCACGCCTTGGTCTTCGAGAATGAGCTTCGCTCCCACTGGAACCGGCTCGTTCAAGGTGGCGGCGTACTGGAAGTGATCGCCCTGATGCCGCCTGGTGAACTCGACGGGCCGCCCCTTGTCGTCGGTGATCTTCTCGATTTTGCAGAAGTCGCTGCTTATGAAATCGTAAGTCGTCATGGTCGAGCCGGTGTAATTCCCAAGCTCGCCCCTGACGGTGAAGCGGATCGTGCCGTCCGGTTGAACGTCGTCCGTCGTGCTTTCGGTACATGCCGGCGCCTCGCCATTCGAGGCCGCCGCGGGCATGCCGGATTCTTTCACCGTCGCGTCGGGTGTCTCCACGAGGTATGCGCGGATCATCCAGTCGAACTTCTCCGCGACCGGCTCGTAGCCGTTGTCGGGCAGACCAGTGAACGAGTGCGACTGCCCGACATCGGTGTCCTTGCCCAGGTACACGCCCTTCGTCTGATGGGCGTTGAAATTGAGGGCGACGTAAAAATCGACGGGCACTTCGACGTTGGGCACCGCGATCGTGTACCATTTCACGGGCGATTGCCGGCGCTCGATCATGGCATAAGGGCAGGGAACGTCCCGGATGAGCTTCTTGTTCTGATCGAGCAGGTAAACGTGGAAATCCTCTTGCGGCGGCTGCGCCGTCCCGTAGCGGCTGGCGAAGATTTGCACGGCCACCACGTACTTGCCCTTCTCGGGCCGCACAAAGTGCTCGGCGAAGCCGGTGCCGCCGAGGCTGATCCACTTCTTGCCCGTGTCGTGGACGTTGCTGACGCGCCATGCGCTCTTGAGGTCTGGTGCCGTCGGAGCGCGATCCGACGGCGCGGCGGCCAGCTCGTCGCCCTGCTCGGCCAACTGCCGGTCCGCGTCGTCGATTTCCTTCGGATCGGCCAACGCGAGCATCTGCGGGCTGGTCGCCCAGGCGACGGTTTGCTCGACGATGGGCGGCTTTCCACCTTGCTTCTCCCACCACTGCCGCCAGGCGGCCACGTCGCGGCCGAAATTCTCGCCGGTCAGCCGGACCAGGGAGATTTGTGCCCACAACCGCGTGTCCTCGTTGTAATGATACGTCAGGTGAACCAGGTCGGGGATCGCGCTGGGGTCGCCGATGATGCCCAGGGCGCGGCAGGCAAACGAGCGGTCGGCGTTGTCTTTCTCCGTCCGCTCGGCGGCGATTCGCAGGAGGCCGGGCACCGCCTTTCGGCTTTTCAAATTCGCCATGCGCATAGATGGCCAACATCCTGCGCCCCTCGCTGTCGCTGGAGAGCTGCTTCAGCCATCGCGATTCATCTGCCTTTGCCTCCGGGGCAAGGTCTTGCCACGCGACTGCATCCAGGAATCCTTGGAGGACGGTTTCTTCGGTCATGTTGCGCATCAATCGCTGCAGTTTATTGAGCTTGGCATCTTGCGGATGCTCGAAGTGCCGTTCCATCGCCTTCTCAGATAAACGGCGGCCGGCTTCTTCCTCGTCTTGGCTGCTCAACCCATACCAGAAGCCCTTGAGATAAGCCTCCTGATATAGCCCGCCCATTTCGCGAGGCAGCGATCGCCCGGTGGCCTGTCGGCGATCCGGCCCTTGCGTGGCCGGAGATGCGGCGGGCGGCTGACCGGCAGCGTTCTGCGAAGTTCTCCGACGGCAGCGCCCAGCGCTGCCCCAAGCTTTGCCCCAATCGTCGCCACGGGGCCAGGACTGTTCTGCGCCCCTTGCTCACCCGCGGCCGCGGGTTGTGACGGCGGCTGGGCATACGCCAATCGCAAGCCGCCGATCGTGGCCAATCCGACCAGTGCCGCCAGACCGCAGGCGGACACGAACACTTTCGACCTGAAATTCATCCGGGTTTCCATACCACGCTCCTTGTCTAAGAGTCGAGTGACACGGCCGGCCAGTCCAGCCAGCCTGGGTTCCAAAACGCCGACAGTGGAGGGCAAGAGCGGTGCGGCCGTGCGCGTGCCGCCAAATCCACCAGGATTTGAGCCAACCGTTGGCCCTCGCCCTGTACCCGCACAACATGGTTGTCGCAGATCTCCTCGCGCACCTCGGAGATCGCATCGCACAGCCAGTGGACCGGTGGATTCCACCAGAACATCACCGCCGCCATGCTCTGTCCCACGCCCACGCAATGATCGCGGCGGGCAATGTGCGCCATCTCGTGCAGCAACACCGCGTGCCATTGCGCCGCATCCATGCCGCCGCGCATCGCTTGAGGCAAGACGACCGCCGGATGCAACAGCCCGATCGAAAGCGGCACGCTCGCCAAGGGGGAGAGGAACACGGCAGGCGGTTTCGCCAGGCCCACGGCCGCGACCGCTTTGTCCACAAGCCGCCTTTCCGACGCCTCGAGCGACGGATCGAGCCGGCGGCAAAAGCGGGCCAACGCCACATAGCCCCAGGCCAGCCGCACCAACCCCAAACAGATTCCGGCGGCCCAAACCATAGCGGCCAGAGCGGCGATCGCCTGCCACCAGGCAATGTGGGGCGTCCCTTCGTCGGCCCCGCCCACCCTTTCATCGACCATCGAGGGCGACGGCTGGGAGGAGGCCGGCAGCGGCACGTTTTCCGAAAAGACATCGCTCGACCTTCGGGCCGAGTCGGCGCTGGCAGAATCGAAATCGGATCGGCCGGCATCCGCACGCAACGCCGGGCCGGCCATTGCCGAGACGGCTGCCGACCGTGACCGCGAAGGGGCGTCGGCGCTGGGCAGTGTCAGCCGAACCAGCGCCAGCCCGTGCCGCCCGGCCAGCCATACGGCGGCGGGTGAAAGCAGGCTGAGCACCAGCGCCCAAACCAGAATCGCATGGCGCAACGGGGCCGAGCCGCGCCGCCACGCCCGGACGATCAACAGGCCCAGGCCGCAAATCGGCATCACCGCGACGCCCAAGTTGACCATGTACGCGACAAATTCCGACGATCCCAGAAGCAGGGCAAGGTGACGCATGGCTATTTCTCCTTCGACGAAGGGGATGGCTTCGACGCCGAATCGAGCATCTGCCGCAATCGCTCGATCTCCTGCGGTTTCAGACGCCGCGAGCCCAGCAGACTCATCACCAGATTGCTGGCCGAACCGGCGAAGAAGTCGTCGATGAAGCCCCGGGCCAACAGGGCGTTCGTCTCTTCGCAACTGAGCGCGGCCAGATAATGGCATGGTTTTTGGCGGTCGCGGCGGACCAACCAGCCGCGTTTTTCCAGCCGATCGACCAGGTTCAGGATCGTGGTGCGGCCCACCGGCCGCCGGGCGGCGATCGCCTCCCAGATTTCGGCCACGGTGGCCCCTTGCGGGCGCGATGCCAAATCACGTCCATGATCTCGTACTGGACCGAAGTAAGGCTTCCTCGCGGTTTGGGCATGGGTGGCTCCGTGAAACAGGTTGGTTGTGCAGGCTTCAGACGACACATGTCGGCAGCAATTCTATGCCGAGCCGACGGATGTCGTCAAGGGGAATTCGCCCGAGACGCGAAGAATTTTCCGTGGGGGGGTGGCCGGCGGTTACATCTCGTGATAGGGCGTTTGCGATTCGTAGAGGTGAATCCTGGTCTTGAGGGATTCGGCCAGCGGCGGCTTGTTTTGTCGGATGGCCAGTTCGACGGCCTTGGCGCCGTTTCCACGGCTTCGGGGAATCGCCCCGCCTCGGCATAGGCGGCAGCCAAGGTGTCGAGAATCGTCGGATCTCGCCGGTCGGAGAGTTGTGCCGCTCGCTCGGCAAACTCGACGGCTTGGGGGCCGTTGCGGATCGAGGCGTTGGGGTTGGTTGCCAAAAGCCGGGCTGTATCGTTTAGCGAAGCGACGTCATCGGGCCGTGCGCGGAGCGAATCGCACCGCCTGGCCAGGGCCGTCAGGAATCCGTCCCGCTGGGACCGGGCCATGTCGAGATGGTCGCGGGCTTCGGGGTCGTCCTCCTTGATCTTCAGGGCCTCTTCGAAATGGACGATTGCCTCGTCGAACCCTCCGCTGCGCATCAAGGCCACGCCGAGATTGTTGTGCGCCTTCGCGTAAGCGGGCCTGATTTGCAGGGACTTCCGGTAGTGGTCGATCGCCTCGTTAACTCGACCGAACTGGACGAAGATCGTGGCAAGGTTGTTGTGGGCTTCCGCGTAGTCGGGCTTGATCTCCAGGATCTTCTGATATTGAGTGAGGGCGCGGTCGAATTGTCCACGCCAGGCCAGGGCCTTGGCGAGGTTGTAGCGGGCCCCCGCGTTATTTGGTGCCTTCGCCACCGTGTCCTCCCAGATGGAAAGATCACTGCGGTAATCCAGGTTGCGACGAAAGGTGAGAACTCCGAGTGCGACGGCTGCCAGGGGTACCAGGGCAGCGGCGATGATCTGTGACGCCAGCAGCGAGATTGTCGCGCGACGGACAAGCCATTGGCCCGCCACCCATCCGCCCAACACGACGCCCGTCGCCACCGCCGCCAGCGGCAGGTACATGCGATGTTCGAAGGCGAGATTCTTGATCGGAAACACACTCGACGTGGGTGCAAGGATCAGAAAAAACCATCCCCCCAAGAAGCCCCACGCAGGCCAGCGGAAGACAGCCCACACGGTCAGTGCCAGCAGGGCCCCGATCAGCAACAGGGGCGGGAGAATTTCGGCCGCCCTTTCGGCCACCGGCCAGCCATAGTCCAGACACAGCCCCGTCGGCCAGAAACATAGCCGCAAGTAGTGCGCAATCACCGCGGGCTGGCTGAGCGCGTATTGCAGCGGGCTCAGGTTTTCGACCACCAGGAGGCCCGCCTTGGGATACTTCCCCGCCTGGCTGAATATGATTGCCGCCAGAACGGGCCAGGTGCCGGCCAGCCCGCCATAAAACGCCCAGCGGCGGCGAAATATCTCACGCCACGAAGAAGCCACGAATGCCCGGTCGTACCAAAGGACCAGCAGCGGCGCCACGGCCGCCACTTCTTTGGTCATCACCGCCAGCAGGCAGCACGCCACCGAGCCGGCATACCAAGCAAGTGGCGGAAGGATGAAGGATGAAGGATGAGAATCCGGCCCTGACCCCTGACCCCTGACCCCTGACCCCTCTGCACTTGCGCCGCGGATAGCGGTGACTGTCCCAATTTTCGCGTTAGCGAAAATGGGACTGTCCCATTCAGCGCCGCGGATGAAGCAATAGAGCGTCAGCAAGAACCATAGCCCCATCAACGATTCGAATCGCTGATAAATATAAGTTACGCTTTGTGTCTGGAGCGGGTGAAGCAGCCAGAGCAATGCCACGACCAGGGCCAGGCCGTCGGCCGCTGCGGCGAAACGGGCCGCCAGCCGTCCGTGCGAGAGGGTGCGGCGGACGATGCCCCACAGCACCATCGCCGCGGCAAGATGGATGGCCAGGTTGGCGGCGTGGTAGCCCCAGACGTTAAGGCCGCCGAGGGCATAGTTCAGCGCGAACGACCAGAGTCCCAGTGGCCGGTTGGTGCCGGCCATCGGCGCCCAGGGCGGCCAGAGTTTGCGTATGGCCAGGTTCTGTTGGATGTTCTCCGCGCCGTCAAAGACAAATGGCCCCGAGAAACTGTCAAGGTAGGCCAGGATTCCCGCTGCGAGCAGGATGACGGCCACCGGCATCACGGCCGGCCCTGAAAACGTTCTCGCCGATCGGGTTGGGGGTGGCGGAATTCGTGCCGCCGGCGGGAATGCTCATTACGCGGCCCGCCCGCCATTCGGCGTCGGCTGGGGTTGGTTGCTGGGGTCCATGAACTTAAGAACAGTACAGTATAGCCCATGGCGCTGTCATGGCCAATGTTGCCTGGCCGCGAAACGAAAACGGGTCAGCCCGAAAGGTGACCCGTTGGTGGTTCCACCATCGCGGTGACTGCTTCGTCTTTCGCCGTCGCCGCGCCGCCCGTTGTGCCGGTGTCGCGTCTTAGCGGACGATCGTTCTTCGGCGGTTAAGCCAAAACCACATACGTTTGCGTACGGCGAACCAGGTGAGAGCCAACAGCACCAGTACGCCCGAAGTCCATCCCCCAAACCACAACCACACCGTTGACCATCTCGCCTCTTGGACGGGGGCTTCGAGAGTCAGCGGCGTTATGCTCGCATCCTCCCACCCGGTGACAGAAATGGAAACACGAGCTACCCCATCGCCAGCGCTGAGCGGGACTCGACACGAGCCCCAGAAACGCCCCACGAGTCAGCCGCCTGGTTGCGGCAGCTCGACGTGGCGACGGATCAAACCTCCGCCCAGGGGACCTGCCGGAAACTCGATATCGAGGATGGCTCTGGCACCGCTCGGAATGCCTTGTTTGGTGTAGACTACGCTGTCGATTCCCCGCGTAGCCAAGCCAACGAGAAACCCCACGAATTCGCCTCGCGGCAGTCCTAACGGCGAGTCCAGGGTCACTTGCTGTGGCCCAAAGAAGTGGAGAATCGGCGCTTCCTCGGGCCGTGCGGCGAAGGCCACCCAAGCGTCTTGTTGCCAATCGTTCGTCATGGCCATCGCGACGCGGAACGGCGTCTTCCGATACATCTCCAACTGGGCCTTATTCGGAAAATCGTCTCGCGGGACGAACTGCTCCACGTGGAACCAGTTCACCTCCGGTACGCCGGAAAGCAGGGGGGCCTTGTTGACGCCCTCGGACTGCTTGTGATGCGAGGGCAAGAAGAATGTTCGTATGACCTCTATGGTGGGACGCTCATCGGATTGACGCCAGACGTTCTCGGCAGCAACGCGATCCCCTGGATCGGTCAGATCGCCGTTGCCGTTGCGATCCACGTAGAGTACATCTCCGTCGAGCACTACCCAGATCCGCACCTTCGCTTCCGGCCCGAACACCAGCAAGCAATACTGCGGCTCCTCGGACTCGTAGACCGGCTCCTTGCCGATTGTACGGTCGATCTTCGTCAGATCGAGAGCCGACGAAGCGGCCGCCATGAGGTTCAACCCAACGATCGCCGCCAAAAGATGTTGACCGGACACGATTTCCCCTTTTGACGCGCACGAGGTGTCGCTGCCATTCTACCCTTTAGCCGAACAAGCACCACCCACACGAGTGTTTGTGTTACTGAGGCGCTGGTGAGGCGCGCCCGCGCGCGCCTCACCAAATCGCCCGAAGTCTATGGCCGAGATGGGATTTGAACCCATACGGGGATTACTCCCCACGGGATTTTAAGTCCCGAGCGTCTGCCGATTCCGCCACTCGGCCCATCGCGCGATCCGCGAGCGCCGTGGATGCCATGCCCACGCTTGCCGCGGGCATGGTTTCCCGCGAAGTCCGCAACCTGGCCACGCGAGCGTGGCCATGGCGCCCGCGGCGTTTTTCTTGCTAATCCGCACTCACTCAGCCCTCTCCGGGCACCGACCGAAGCTCGGCCGGGAGAGGCGACACTACGGCGTTCCTCCGTTGCTCACCGCGGCGATCCGGTTGATGGCGTTGAGGAACGCCTTCGCGCTGGCCTCGACGCTGTCGGTCGACACGGCCCGGCCGCGATACACCTGGCCCTCGTGCTCCACTTGGACCATCACTTCGCCCTGGGCGTCTTTGCCCACCGTGACGCTGTGGACGTTGAAGTCGCGACAGGCGACCGTGTAGCCGGTGATCTGTTCGATCGCCAGGAACACGGCATCGATCGGACCATCGCCGCAAGCCACGCTGGCCGTGTGTTTGTCATCGCCGCGGCGGAGGCGGAGCGTCACCTCGGGCACCTGGCCCGTGCCGCAGACGACCTTGTACGAATCGAGCGTCCATCTCTCGTGCACGGCGTGGATTTGCTGCTCGATCAGGGCGGCGATGTCGGCGTCGTAGATTTCTTTCTTCTTGTCGGCCAGGACCTTGAACTGCTCGAAGACCATGTCGAGATGGTCGCCGCTGAGGCTATAGCCCATGGCTTTGGCGCGATCGGCCAGGGCGGCCCGGCCGCTGTGCTTGCCCAGCACGAGGTCGCTGATCGCGAAGCCGACGTCCTCGGGCCGCATGATCTCGTAGGTGGTGCGTTCTTTGAGCATGCCGTCCTGATGGATGCCCGCCTCGTGGGCGAAGGCGTTTTGGCCCACGATCGCCTTGTTGCGCTGCACCTGAATGCCGGTGATGTTGGCCACCAGACGACTGGTGGGCACGAGCCGGCGGGTGTTGATGCGGGTCTGGGCGTGGAAATAGTCGTTCCGCGTGCGAAGCCCCATCACCACTTCTTCCAGCGAGCAGTTACCCGCCCGCTCGCCCAGCCCGTTGATCGTACACTCGATCTGGCCGGCGCCGGCCTCGACCGCCGCCAGGCTGTTGGCCACGGCCATGCCCAGATCGTTGTGGCAGTGGATGCTGATCATGGCCTTGTCGATGTTGGGCACGCGATTGCGGAGCGTGCGGATCACATTGCCCATGTGAACGGGCGTGGCGTAGCCGACCGTGTCGGGGATGTTGACCGTGGTGGCGCCGGCGGCGATGGCCGCCTCGACCACCTGGCAGAGGAAGTCGTCTTCGGTGCGCAAGGCGTCCTCGGGCGAGAACTCGACGTCGTCGCAGTAGCTTCTCGCCCGTTTCACGCCGGCGACGGCCCCGGCGAGCACCTCCTCCTTGCTCATTCGCAGCTTGTGCTCGCGGTGCATGGCGCTGGTGGCGAGAAAGACGTGGATTCGCGGCTGCGGCGCATGGCGAACCGCTTCCCACGCGCGGTCGATGTCGGCCTCGCGGCAGCGGGCCAGCCCGCAGATCACCGCGCCGCGGACCTGGCGGGCGATCTCGCGGACGGCCTCGAAATCGCCGGGCGAGGCGATGGGGAAGCCGGCTTCGATCACGTCCACGCCCAGCTCGACCAGGGCCTGGGCGACCTCCATCTTTTCGGCCAGGTTCATGCTGGCCCCCGGTGATTGCTCGCCGTCGCGGAGCGTGGTGTCAAAGATGACGATCTGTCGGGATGTCGATGAGTTAATGTCTGTCATGGGATTGCTTTCCGAAGAACGAGGGTTAGAAGCTTGACTAGTGATGAACGCCTGGGTGCCGACCCTTGGTCGGCCGCGCAACACCAGCCATGCCCTCGACGGGCCGCAGCGGCGCCCTCGTTTTTGCTCAAACGGTGTCACGATGAAATGCACCTTTTCGGTCGAGGCGGCAGTTCAACTGCCACCCCAACACAAGGTCACTGCCACCCCAACGAACGCAAACAAAAAAACCCCAAGACCGGGCCGGCCTTGGGGTTCGATTTTTGCAGCAGGTTGACGGTTCTGCGCGAACCCTAGGGCCGACGCTCCAAGAGCGCCCGTAATAACAAGGCCAGCAGGTTTCGCAGAGCGATCATAACGCTACTTTACATGACATGTGGATACGGGTCAAGTTCGGCCGAAACAGCAAAGAAATGTAACGAAAGGGCAAGAAAAGGCAAACTTCACCCTCGTTGCGCCGCGCGCGTGGGAACGCGTCGGTGGTTCGCGGTCACGCACGATCGAACGTAACATGTGTTTCCGCAATATGTTATGTCAAGCAATTCGGAGCCTTCTTGTAGGAATGCGCCTGGCCGGATGCCAGTTGCGGTCGCCTTGCGTCGAACACCCGTTTCGGCTACCTTTTGCCACCCCATTATCGGCTCTTCGAGCAACCCGGGTGCGTTGGGATCGACGCGGCGCCATGGACTACGACGTTCAACGCAGCACGAAACATTGCAGGGTCACCGGGCGGGAGTTCGCGCCGGGCGAGTTTTATTATTCGGTGCTGATCGCTGAAGGGGCCGAGCTGAAGCGCTACGATTACACGACGGAAGCGTGGACCGGACCGCCGGCGGAGGCCGTCGGCTGGTGGAAATCGCAGGTGCCCGATCAGGTGGCCGCGCGGAAGCGTTGGGCCCCGAACGACGTGATGCTCAACTTTTGGGACGAGTTGGCCGAGCAGCCCGACAAGCAGGACATGCGTTACGTGCTGACGCTGCTGTTGGTCCGGCGCCGCGTGTTCCGCTTGGAAGAGGAGAAACGGGACGAGCAGCGACGAGAGGTGCTAGTAGTGTATTGCCCGCGCCGCGACGCGACGTACCAGGTACCGGCCGTGACGCCGGAGCCGGCGCGAGTGGATCAAATTCAAAAAGAGCTTGCGGCCTTACTGCAATGATGACATCCTTCCTCCTTCTCCCTACGACCGCTTACCAACGTCGCTGGTTGTTGCTGCTGGGCTTGGGGCTGTTCGCCTTCAGCGGGGCCACGTGCTCGGATTTTCTCGCCCCCTACGTGAGTCCGCCGCTGCCGCGCGTGCTGCCCCCGTCGCCGACCTTGGAGCAGATCATCGACGTCGTGAACCGGAACAACTCCCAGATTCAGTCGTTTTCGACCAATCAGGCGTCGATCAGCGGATGGGGCTTTCCCACATTGCGGGCCGACATTGCCTTCCAGCGGCCGCAGCGGTTCCGACTGCGGGCGGAAACCGGCCTGACCGGCACCGAACTCGATTTGGGCAGCAACGATGACCTGTTCTGGTTCTGGCGGCGACGCGAGCAGCCGCCGGCCGTTTATTTCTGCCGACATGACCAGTTCGCGTTCAGTCCGGCGCGGCAGACGCTGCCTTTTGAACCGGGCTGGCTGATCGAGGCGCTGGGGGTGGCCGAGTTCGATCCGGCCTTGCCGCACCAGCCACCGGTGCCGTTGCCGAACGACCGGTGGCGGATCGACACCATCCGCAACACGCGGGACGGGCCGGCAACGAAGGTCACCATCGTCGATGGCTCCCAAGGTTGGATTCTGGAGCAACAGATCTTCGACGCCCGCCGCCGGTTGCTGGCCAGTTCGGTGGCCTCTGGGCATCGCCGCGATCCACTGAGCGGGCTGGTCATGCCGACGACCGTACAGATCACCTGTCCGCCGGCTCAATTGTCGATGCGAATCGAGTTGGGCAACGTGCAGATCAATCGTCTCCCGGCCGATTGTCCGACGTTATGGACGCTGCCGAGCTACCCGGGTGCGCCGGCGGTGGATCTGGCAGGGCCTCCCCCTCCGTCGTCTGGATTCAACCCCGCCCGGATTTCTGCCGGCGGTCAGCCGCCACCGGAGAACTGGCGGCCCAACTGATCGCGGGCGCCAACCATAGCCGTGGCCTGATGAAAACGGGGACTGGCTCCGCAACAGCTTGTATCATCGCTCGATCCGAACCACTATTCGTTGCGGTGCCTGTCCCCCTTTTCATCCTGAGACCACGAGGGGTGCGGCAACCATCGGCGTGTGCAGGTAGTGGTAGGGTCCGCCACGCGGACCATATCACGCCGGGCCTTGCCATCAACAACGGTCCGCACGGCGGCCCCTACGAACTCTTGGGGCACAGAATTGGCCGCCGTCTTCCCCGCCGCAAGATGGGATTCTGACTCCCCCCCTTACGCAAAGTTTCCGATAAGTTAAACTGGGAGAATGATCGGGCGCGGCTCAGCACCGTGCCGGTCTCTTTGCGTTTGTATCGCTGAGGGCGAGTCGCTAGAATCACGAGGTAGGAAGGGGCGACGGGGTTTCGATCCGTTCCGCCCGGCTTGGGGGTGCGGCTGCGGTCGATATCGCCGCCCGATCAATTTAACGAGCAAGGAGCCGATTCGGTGCAGATGAACATTTCCGATCCGGCATGGGCATGTCAGTGACGAGACCCAGGCCACGATTCGGGAAAAACTGGACAAGCTTACCCGCCTCTACGACCGCATTAGTGCCATCGAAGTCACCATCGACTTGGAACATCGCGACCTGCCTGCGGTCGATCTCGAAAGTTTCGGTCAAGAAGCACGATTTTGTGGCCGTCGGCCAGGCGGAGAATCTGTTGGCTGCAATCGACATTGCGGTTGACAAGATGGAGCAGCAGTTGCGCAAGCACAAGGAGAAGGTTCAAGACCGCCATCGTGGCGCGGGCACCGGGAATAACAGACGAGGCGGCCACTGGGCGGGCAGCGTGGTTACGGTGCTGTCCCGCTGAAGTGCTGCCCCCATCAAGGTTTGAGTGGTTTCGGAAAGGGAGAATACACGCATGAGGTTTGCGGACTTTATTTGTGGCGACGCGATCATTGCTCAATTAGCCGCCATGGACAAAGAGGGCGCGATTCGAGAAATGGTCGAGGCGCTGGGCAAGGCGGGGAAGGTTGACATCGGTGAGTCGGAGGGCATCGTCAAGGCCATCCTCAAGCGGGAGGAACTCGGCAGCACCGGCATCGGCCGGGGAATCGCCGTTCCCCACACGAAGCACCCCAGCGTTGACCGCCTGGTGGGCACCGTGGCCGTCAGCAGTCAAGGAGTCGATTTCGCCAGTCTCGACGGCGAGGTGGTCCACTTGTTCTTCCTCCTGGTTTCGCCGCCCGACAGGCCGGGCGACCACTTGCGTGCGTTGGAGAACATTTCGCGTCAACTCCGCGACGACACGTTTTGCCGCTTCCTCAAGCAGGCCAAGACGGTGGAGGATATCAAGACACTATTGAACGAAGCCGACAACAACCAGTTCGGATCGTGATCGCGCCATGTCGGAGACTTCCGCAACCCGCACGGTGGTTGTCACGGATCCGGCCGGGGTTCACGCTCGGACCGCTGTGGCCATCGCCGACGTTGTGCGCCGCAGCGGCTCCCAGGTGCGATTGATCAAGGAGCAGCGCGCGGTGGGGGGCACCGACGTGTTGCAGATCCTGACGCTGGTGGCGGAGCCGGGCACAACCTTGCGGCTGGAGGCGGTCGGACCCGACGCCGCGGCCGTGTTGGAAGCGCTGGAGCCGTTGTTCGCCGGCTTGTTTGGCGACGAAGCCGAAGAATCGAAATAATCGCCGATGCAGAAACTTCAAGGGATTGCCGTCTCGCCCGGCGTGGCCATCGGCGAGGCGCTGGTGATGGACAACGAGGGATTTCGCATTCCTCGGCGGTTCGTCGCGCGCGATGCGGTGGTCAACGAGATCGAGCGGCTGGACAAGGCCATTGCCGCCGCCGCCGCGGAAATCGGCCACCACCGCGAGATGGTCGCCGCCGAATTGGGCGAGAAATATGGGGCGATCTTCGAAGCCCATCTGCAAATGCTTCAGGACGCGTCGCTCCGCAGCCAACTGGAGGAGATGATCCGTCAGCGGCACTACTCGCCCGAATATGCGGTCAGCCGCACCCTGCGCCGTTACGCCCAAGTGTTTCAGCGGCTGGAAAGCTCTTATCTGGCCGAGCGGGCCAGCGACATCTTCGACATCGAAAAACGCTTGCTCCGCCACCTGCTGGGCCGCCGCCGCGAAGGCATCGCGCACCTTACCTCGCCGGTGCTCGTGTTGGCCCACAATCTCACGCCCAGCGAAACCTCGAACCTCGATCGCGAGTTCGTGCGCGGCTTTGTGACCGAGATCGGCGGTCCGGGCAGCCATACGGCGATCGTGGCCGAGGCCCTGGAAATCCCCGCCGTCGTCGGCACCGGACCGTTTCTCACCGATGTTTCCGGCGGCGAAACGGTCATCATCGACGGCGACAAGGGACTGGTGATTCTCCAGCCCGACGAGGAAACGCTCGAACGCTATCGGCACGAGGCCGAAGAGCTGCGCACGATTGCCGCCAAACTCGAGCCGCTCCGCGACCTGCCCGCCGAAACCCGCGACGGCGTCCGCGTGCAACTGATGGGCAACATCGAGTTCCCCTACGAGGTGAACCACTGCGTTCGACCGCGGGGCGGACGGCGTGGGCTTGTATCGTACCGAGTTTCTCTATCTGGGCGCCGAGCACGAGCCCACCGAAGAGGTCCATTTCGAGGCCTATTCCCGCGTGGTGCGGGCGATGGGCGACCGGCCGGTGGTGATCCGCACTTTCGACCTGGGCGCCGACAAGATGCCGGCGATGGCCCGCCCCGACGATGAGCGCAATCCGTGCCTCGGGCTGCGGAGCATTCGCCTGGCGGTGCGCAATCTGCCCATATTCCGCACCCAGTTGCGGGCGGCGCTGCGGGCCACGGTGCTGGGCAACATCCAGATTATGTTCCCCCTGGTCTCCACCGTGCTCGAGCTCCCAGGCGAAAATGGTGCTGGCCGACGTCATGGAAGACCTCCAGGAGCATCAGGTGGCGTTCAACCGCGACGTGCCGGTGGGCATGATGGTGGAAACGCCGGCCGCCGTGATGATGATCGACCATTTCGTCGAAGAGGTCGATTTCCTCAGCATCGGCACGAACGACCTGATCCAATACACGCTGGCCGTCGATCGCAGCAACAAGGACGTCGTGGGGTTGTACAATCCGGCCGATCCGGCCGTGCTGCGGCTGATTGCAATGGCCATTCAAGCGGCCGACCGGAAGCAGGTGCCGATCAACATGTGCGGGCAGATGAGCGGCAGCTCGCTGTACACGATGCTGCTGTTGGGGCTGGGGCTGCGGCAGCTGAGCGTCACTCCCAGCGCCATTCCCGAGGTGAAAAATGTCTGTCGCAACGTGACGATCGCCGAGTGCCAGGCCATCGCCGCCCGGGTGATGTCGATGGAGAACGCCCGCGACGTGAAGAGTTATCTCAAGGAGGAAGCACGAAAACGCGTTCAAGAAGTTAACGAGTAAGCAACGTCATCGGCGTATAGCGGCCGACGGAACGTCGGCCACATGTTGGGGCGGTAGTTGTACTGCCGCCCCGTGACAAAAAACGGGACGGCCGCAACTGCCGTCCCGACGAAGGGTAACAAGCAAAAGGTTCCCCGCCGACAACGGCAGTGGCGGGGAAAATCGGACTTGTGGTTCGATTACGAGTACGTATTCGTTTTTCCAAGCAGGGCGACCTGCGGCTGATCGGGCACCGCGACTTGATGCGGTGCCTGGAGCGGCTGATGCGCCGCGCCGGGTTGGCGCTGGGCTTCAGCCAGGGGTTCCATCCGAAACCGCGGATGACGTTTCCCCTGGCGCTGGCGGTGGGGATCGAGGGAGTCGAGGAAGTGATGGAAGTCGAGTTGGCCGAAAGCTACACCGCGGAGGAGTTGTTGCGGCGATTGGCGCCGCAGGCTCCGGCGGGGCTCGACGTTCCGCGCCCCTCGAAGTCCTCCCCGAGGGCAGCCCGAAGGCCCGGCCCCGAAGCGCGTGCTACGAAGCGGCCATCCCCTCGTCGAGCCAAACGGGCCTGGGCGAGCGGATCAAGCGTCTGCTGGCCGCGGCCTCGTGCCCGATCGAGCGTTCGCATGGGCGGGCGCCGATCGACATGCGTCCGCTCTTGTCGGAGCTGGCGTTGTGCGAGGGCGTGCTTCAGATGCGGCTTCGCGTGGACGACCGCCGCGGCAGCGTTGGGCCGCGCGACGTCTTGGCCGCGCTGGGCCTGGCCGAACTCGAGTCGCAGGGCGTCCGTCTGCGCCGCACGGCCGTGGAGATTTGCGCATGATTTCGCCGCACTCTCGCCGCCGCGACCTGCTGCCGATGCGTACTGGTCGGTATTGCCGAACAAGAAAGCTGCATTATGAAACAGGAAATGTTGATCAACGTCGCCCAGCCGGAAGAATGCCGGATCGCGATCGTTGAGGATGGAACCCTGGAAGAGCTTTACGTCGAACGAGCCGGACAAGACAATTACGTCGGCAACATCTACCGCGGTGTGATCGTCAACCTGGAGCCGAGCATCCAGGCGGCGTTCGTCGATTTCGGCGTGGGCCGCAACGGCTTCCTGCACATCAGCGACGTCGAGCTGCAATACTTCCGCCAGGGCGGCCACGATCTGGAGAAGCTGATGCGATCGCCCGCCCCGCGCCGTGCGCCGTCACGGAGCGGCGAGTCGGCCGTGGGCGATGAGTTTGACGAAGGCGTGGAAGACGAAGCCCGGCGGCCGCGGAACGCGCGCTTCGGCGGCCGGCCCCGCTTCAAGCCGCCCATCCAGGAAATCTTCCGCCGCGGCGACGAAGTGCTCGTCCAAGTGATCAAGGAAGGCATCGGCTCCAAGGGGCCGACGCTCTCGACGTACATCAGCATTCCCGGCCGTTACCTGGTTCTCATGCCGGCCCTGGGCCGCATCGGCGTTTCGCGCAAGATCGAGGACGAAGCCACCCGCCGCCGTCTGCGCGACATTATGCTCGAGTTGAACCCGCCCAAGGGCGTGGGCTTCATCGTGCGCACCGCCGGCAGCGACCGCACCAAGCGCGAACTCTCCCGCGACATGGCCTACCTGCTGCGACTCTGGAAAGTCATCGCCCGGCGAATCAAGAAGCTGCCCGGGCCGGCGGGCATCTACGAAGAAAGCGACATGATCACCCGCACCATCCGCGACATCTTCACCGCGGACGTCAACGCGATCTACATCGACGAGCCCGGGGCCTACGAGCGGGCGAAGGAGTTTCTCCAGCTCGTGATGCCCCGCTACGTCCACCGCCTGCACTTCTACGAAGGCAAGGAGCCCTTGTTCTGCAAATACAACCTGGACGAGGAAATCGCCAAAATCCACCGCCGCCGCGTGGCCCTGCATCGGGCGGATCGATCGTCATCGACCAGACCGAGGCCCTAGTGGCCATCGACGTCAATAGCGGCAGCTTCCGCGCCGAAGATTCGGCGGAAGAAACGGCCCACCAGATGAACATTCTCGCGGCCAAAGAGATCGCCCGCCAAATCCGCCTCCGCGACCTGGGCGGGGTGATCGTCAACGACTTCATCGACATGCGCAAGGAAAAGCACCGCCGCGCCGTCGAGCGGGCGCTGCGCGACGCCGTCAAACGCGATCGGGCGCGGACCAAAATCCTGCGGACCAGCCCCTTCGGACTGATCGAAATGACGCGGCAACGCATCCGCACCAACCCGAAACGGAGCGCCTACACGGAGTGTCCGAGTTGCGGCGGTTCGGGCGTGGTGAAAACGCCGGAAAGCATGGCCATCGACGTGGTGCGGCTGTTGATCCTGGCCAGCCAACGCGAGGCGGTCGCACGGGTGACGATTACCGTCTCCGAGGACGTGGCCGATTACCTCAACAACCGCAAGCGCCACGAGTTGGCCCGGCTCGAAGAGGAAGGTGAAATCTCGATCCAAATCGTCGGCGCAGAAGGAGTTGCGCCGGAGCACCTGCTCGTCGAATGCCGCGATGCCGACGACCGGGAGGTGAGGTTCCCGTAAAATTGGTCCCCTCTCCCGACCAACCTTTGTTCGGTGCCCGGAGGGGTTAGGGTGAGGGCGGCTCCGCTAGGCAACCTCTCAAAAGCCGGCGGGCTTGGGTGCTATGCCTCTTGAACGAACCGGCCGATATGTGCTAAACTCAGTGGTTCCCCATAAGGACGCGACCCGCAGACAGGAATCTCCCATGTACGCGATCATCTCGGAAGGCGGACGGCAGTTCAAAGTCGAAGAGGGCCAGGGACTCGATATCGATTACCGCGACCTGCCGGCCGGCGAGCAAGTCAAATTCGATCGCGTCTTAGCCTGGCGGGACGACGAAACGCTCAAGGTGGGCACACCCGTGCTGGAAGGCGCCAGCGTGACGGCCGAAGTGCTTTCGCTCCAGCAGGGGCCGAAGTTGGTGGTCCAAAAGGCCCGCCGCCGCAAGACCTATCGCCGCAAGACGGGCCACCGCCAACTCTATACCCGTGTGAAGATCAGCAAGATCGAGATCGGGTAATCGCCGACCGCCACCACGGCTCCTTCTCGCGGTCAAAGTGGGATACTCGCAACCTGCTCGAACGAGACTACTGGCAAGTTTGGTACGGCATCAGTTGGTCGCCGGACGGCCAGTGGATTTGCTTCCGAGGCGACACGGCAGATGGCCCGGAAATTGCCGCCGTGCACCACGACGGCGAGGCCAAGGGCTTTCGCGTCGTCCTCTCCAGGCAAACCATGCCCAACCTTCAGGGGCCCGATAACTTCTTGGCGTGAGAGTCCAAAACAGGCAGGCGCAGAAACCGTGAATTGGCGTCTCGACTCGCGTCAGCGCGTGGGCGGCTTTGTGTGGTGCGGGCGAGGAGGACGCTTGCGGCCGAACAGGCCCGTGCGATCCTTTTCGGGATCGTCGTTGAAGTCGACCAGCTTCAAGGTGCTCCGCCGCACAACTCGGCCCGACTTGTCGACTTCCTTCGTGCTGCTGCTGACCACGCCGCCCGGCACCTCGGACAGAACCATCGCCAGCGTAGTTACGGTGCCTTTGCCGTTAGTGTGCACGGTCCGCACGTACGTTCCGTTCTTGGTCTCGCCGCGCAACTCCAGCGGCATATTCAGCGAAATCACGTTGACGTTCGTCTTGCTCAGTTCTTTGCCTTCCGCGTCGGTGGTGACGCTTTCCCGCTTGAGCACATAGGGGGACAGGCCGGCGGAGTAGTAAATGGTGGTCACCGTCTTGCTGTCGGAACCGGCCGATTCGAGTTGCTGCACTAGGCAGTCGATGTTCCGGTCCTCGACAGTCACCTGGCTGTTGGCCGCCGGTTTGAGCGTCAGGTTGGGCGCAGCCAGTTCGCCGTGAAATCCTTGTTTCATGGTCTGCGGCTCCGCCTCGAAGCGTTTGCCGGCCACTTCCATGCAAGCCTGGATTTCCAGCGTGACGCCGTCGTTGTCGATATCCAGCAACGTCGTCTTGGTGTCGGTGGTGCTCGTGCTGACGACTTGCCCCTGCTCGTTGAGTGTCTCGGTGGTCACGTGAACCGTCTGCCAGGCGCCGGATCAAACCTCCCCCAGGGATGACAACGGGCGGTGACGCCGCACTGCTGCGACCAAGCCGGCGCACAGCGCCGCCAGGCTCAGAACGAGCGCGAGAGTCCGGCCGACCAAAGATGGCATACGTATTCGCTCCAAGGGACGGATCCGGGGCGGCCAATTTTCCGCCGCATTATCCCAATCTACCTTGCCGCAACATCGCGCGGCGGTCCGACAAAACGATCTGTGCCGGTCGTAAGCGTCCTGCCATGGTGCGGCCCTTATTATAGTCGAACCGACCGCGACAATCAGCCACTCGGACGGCGGAAAACGGCCCGCGGCGAACCCCCGGCACCCATCCAACGGGTGCCGAGACTTCTGGTTATTTGCATTGGGCAAGCTGGTGTGCCGACACTTCACCGCGTTGGCGTCGAAAAAGGGGGCCCGCCACGCGGACCATATCACGCCGGGCCTTGCCATCAACAACGGTCCGCACGGCGGCCCCTACGGACTTGGCGGCCCCACTTCACCGCGTTGTTCCGCTCCCGCTACGCGTGGGCGGGCGCGGCGGCCGATTGGCTTAACGCTTCCAGGGCCGCGATCAGTTGCGAGTCTTGCCGTGGAAAGACGCTTCGCAAATCGAGCAACACGCGATCATCGCTCGTTCGGACAATTACCGGCGGCACTCCGCCGCGCAGATTGGCCGCCAGCCGCTCGACGCTGATGGCGGCCGGCTTGACGGCGACGCACCAGGTGGGCAATGTCCGCGCCGCCGCGCCGCCCAGGTGAGTCACCTCCGCAATCGCTTCCGCCTGGCCGACCACTGCGGTTGCGGCAGCTTGCGGGGCCAATCGCTCGGCCCGATTCTTCAAGTTGTCGGTCGAGGTGCCCAGCAATTGCAGAAGCGGCACGCGAAAGCGAACCGTCTCCGCATCGCGATAGAGCCGCAAGGTGGCGGCCAGCGCCGCCAGCGTCAGCTTGTCGGCGCGGAGCGTCCGGGCCAAGGCGTGGCGCTCGATCTTTTCGACGAGTGCTTTTCGCCCCAAGATAATGCCGCAGGGCGGCCCGCCGAGGAGCTTGTCGCCGCTGGAGAGGACAACGTCCGCGCCGCCCTTGATGCTCTGCGGCAGCGTCGGCTCGCCGGTGAGGCCAAAGGGGCCCAAGTCGATCATCGAGCCCGCATCGACGGCGTGGATCACCGGCAGTTGACGCGGCCGGGCAAGCTCGACCAGCGCTTCGAGCGGGACGCCGGCGGCATGGCCGGCCGGCGCGAAGTCGCCCGCGTGCACCAGCATCAGCGCGGCCGTGGGCGGGCCAATCGCTTGCGCGTAGTCGTCCAGACGGGTGTTGTTCGTGGCGCCCACCTCGCGGAGCAATGCGCCGCTGGAGGCTACCATTTCCGGCAGTCGATAGTTGTCGTCGGTCTCGATCAATTGCCCGCGGGAGACGATCACTTCGCGGCCGGCCGCCAGCGCGGCCAGGGTCAACAGCGTGGCCCCGCTGTCGCTACCCACCACCAGCGCGGCCTCGGCCCCGGTGAGTTCCCGCAGCAAGCTCTCGACGTCTTCCTGCCGCCGCGCCGCGCGGCCGCTGGCGAGGTCAAAATCGAGATTGGCGTAGCCGCGGGCAACCGCCGCCATCTCGGCAATGGCATCGTCGGCCAACGGCGCACGGCCCAGGCCGGCGTGCAGCAACGACCCGCAGGCATTGATAACCGGCCGCAACCCGGCCGACTGCCCCTCGGCCACGCGCCGGGCGATCCGCTCGGCCAAATCACTCACGCTCGGCAGCGTACGATCTGCGGCGGCCGACTGCACCTCGCGGCCCACTTCCTCGAGCACGGTCCGCACCGTCGAAACCACGGTGCTACGGCTGATTCGCTCGACCAGCGTCCGCAGCGGCGGACTCTCCAACAACTCGTGAACCGTGGGCAGATTGCGGAGCGGATTGGGGGACATAGTCAGCGCCCGTTTTTTTGAAGGCATCCGCCTGAAGTATTGCCCCCCGCGCCGCGCGTGTCAACCACCCGCGAGAACCTGATGACGACGCCTACAGCCCAACGCTTTTCGCGTTCGGGAACGAGTCGGCTTCGACCTGCCTGCGCAGTTGGGCGTCGTGCGAGCTGCCGAAGGGGAACAGGCTGGTCAGAGGGCCCGGCGCGGCGCTGCATCCTAGAAACAGCACCGCCGGTGCGACGACGATCGCTGCGCGCAGCAGTCGCCCGATCCTTGCCATGCCTGTCCGTGCGGTCGTCACGTGCAACGTACCTTTGTCCCAAGGACCTGAGAAACAGGCTAATGAATGCTGCTGCTGCCGCTATGCTCCTGCGCCAACCAGTCGTTGACGGTCTTCGGCTTCTTGTCCTCGGGCTGGAACATGGAGCCGAACCAAGACTTCGATTCGTTCTTCGGCGGCTGGATGGTCGGCGGCTTCGCATAGGCGTACGTCGATGCCGTCGGCTTGGGGGCCGGCTTCTTGCCGGTGATCGTATTGACAACTTTGTCGAACGTTAACGGCTGTGCGGGAGGTTTCGGTGCGGGTTTCTTCGTCTTCGTATCCGGCGAGTTATCGAATGTCAACGGATGCAAGATCGACCACGCCTGGCACGCGGTCGGTTGCACACCGACAAAAAACGCCAGCATTGCCACAACGGCCGACAGGACCCGCGTAGTTCTTATGACCATAGTTACCACCTGCTTCGATGTACCCGGAAGACCAGAGACGACAATGCGTCGGGCCGCTCGGCTCGGACGCCGGTTTGGGGCGGGAGTGTCGCAAAAAGGGCAAGAATTGTCCAGGCCAGTTCGCTGCGGCGGCGGGTGACCCGTTCTGCGTAAACTGCCTTGTTTTACGCCAGCATGGCAGCGATCGCTTGCCGATTGACGGGCCGGATCACGCCCCGCTCGCAGATAATGGCGGCGATCAGCTCAGCCGGCGTCACGTCGAAGGCCGGGTTGTAGACGGCGATTCCTTCCGGCGCGATCTGCCGGCCGAAGCTGTGGGTCACTTCCCGTGGATCGCGATTCTCGATCGGGATTTCGGCCCCGCCGGCGATCGACAGGTCGAAGGTGCTGCTGGGAGCGGCCACGTAGAACGGAATCCGATGGGCGGCGGCCAGCACGGCCACGCTGTAGGTGCCGATCTTGTTCGCCGTGTCGCCGTTGGCGGCGATGCGGTCGGCGCCGGTGATCACGGCTTGCACGCGCCCCTCGCGCATGACTTGGGCGGCCATGTTGTCGCAGATCAAGGTCGCGTCGATCGCCCGCTGCTGCAACTCCCAGGCCGTGAGCCGGGCGCCCTGGAGCAGGGGCCGCGTCTCGTCGACATAAACGTGGAGCGTCTTGCCCGATTCCACGGCGGCAAACACCACGGCCAGCGCGGTGCCGTAGTCGGAAGTCGCCAGTCCGCCGGCGTTGCAGTGCGTCAGCACGCCCTGCTGGTGGCCGAGCAGCGGGGCGCCGTGCCGGCCGATCGCCCGGCACATCTGCCGATCTTCCTCGTGGATGGCTTGGGCTTCGGCCAGCAGCGCGCTGGCGATTTCGGCGGTCGGCCGGCCGCGAAGCTCGTGGGCTTTGTCCTTCATCCGCCGCAGCGCCCAGAAAAGATTGACGGCGGTGGGCCGACTCGTGGCCAGATACTCGACGACTTCGTCCAATCGGCGCAGCAGCGCGGCTTTGTCCCGGCCGACGGTGTCCCGAATGCCGACGCACACGCCGTAGGCGGCCGCGACGCCGATGGCCGGCGCCGCGCACGCGCAGCGTCTTGATGGCTTCCCAGACGGCCGCGGCATCGCGGCAGTCGATTTCGACGAACTCGGTCGGCAGCCGCGTCTGGTCGATCAGCCGCAAATGCCCGTCAACGCCGCCCACCCAGTGGAGAGTTTGCACGCTTTTCATGGACGCGGCTATGATCCCCTCTTATTGCGGAGCGATTCTTGCAGAGAGTCGTTCTTGTCGCTGACCTTGTCGACGAGGTCGTGTTTGAAGGCGGCGAGCTTTTGTTGGAGGCCGACGTTGCTCAGCGCGAGGATTTCGACGGCCAGCAGGCCCGCGTTGCGCGGTCCGCCGCCACCCACGCCGACGGTGGCCACGGGCACGTCGCCCGGCATCTGCACCACCGATAGCAGCGAGTCGAGCCCGCCGGAGAGTTCGGTGGGCACGGGCAGGCCGATTACCGGCAAGGTGGTGTGCGAGGCGACGACACCGGCCAGGTGAGCCGCTCCGCCGGCTGCCGCGATGATCACCTTCAGGCCCCGCGCCGCCGCCATGGTGGCGTATTGGCGGACGATCTCCGGCGTGCGATGGGCGCTCATGACGTGGACCTCGTAGAGCACGGCGAACTCGTCGAGCGCTGCCGCGGCCGCTTTGATCTTCGACCAATCGCTGTCGCTGCCCATCACGATGCCCACCAGGGGCGATGCTGCTTCCGGCATGAGATTCTCCTTGAAGGACTTTTGCAACAGGTAAAGGACTTCAGATGCTACTGCTACTGTACCTCGTTATTCACTTCGCTGGAACTCCCTCGCAACAGAAACGATAGAGCACCTCGGCCGCGTGCCGCACCTGATCGATCGCCACCCATTCGTCGGCCGTGTGGGCTTGGGCGGTTGACCCGGGACCGAAGACGACGGTGGGGATTCCCGCCGCCGAAAAGTGCCCTCCGTCGGTTGCATATCGTGCGCCGGCCTGCCGCGCGTCGCCCGTAACGTGGCGAACAGCCGCCGCAAGCCGCTCGGCCAGCGGACCGTTGTCGCGGTCGTCCAACGGATATCCCTGCATCATCGGCGGTTGGTGATCGAGAGGGAAATCGATTTCCGCGGCTTGTGCCAGGTAGTCGAGCACCTCGCGTCGCGCCGCCTCGGGCTCTTTGCCGACCGGTACGCGGAGGTCGATTTCGACCGTGCAGCGGTCGGGCACAACGTTGGCGCCGACGCCGCCGTGGATCGTGCCGACGCTCAAGGTGGGCCGTCCGCACCGTGGATGCGGCCTGGCGAGAGGAAGGACCTCGTCGGCATAGCGCTGGAGCGCCGTCAGCGCTCGGGCCATCTTGTAGATCGCATTGTCGCCGGCCTCGGGCGTGGAACTATGAGCGGCGCGGCCATGCGTCTGGCACCGCCAGCGGATCACGCCCTGGTGGGCGACCACCACCTCCAGCCCGGTCGGTTCGAGGACCACGGCCGCATCCGGGCGGCGCGGTAAGATCGTGCCGCGGCCTTCCGACCACGATTTGGTAAGCGCTTCTGCGCCGCTAAAGCCGTGCTCTTCATTGACGGTGCACACGGCGACGATCGTGGGATGTGCGGCGGGCCGCTCCTGGGCCAGCCGGGCGAGCGCGGCGAGCATGGCGGCCATGCCGCCTTTCGTGTCGCACGCACCGCGCCCGTACAAACGCCCCTCCCGCCGCAACGGCCGAAAGGGCTCGATCGTCATGCCTTCCGCGGGCACGGTGTCTTGATGGGCGTCGAGGATGACGACGGGCCGCTGGCCGTCGAGCCGGGCGAGGATGTTCTCCTGGCCCGCCGCGGCTTGCCGTTCGACGGCCAACCCCAGCCGCCGGAACAACTTCTCCAAGTGGGCGGTCAAACGGGCTTCGCCCACCGCCGGACCCGTAACCAGGCCGCCCATCGAATTGACGCTGGGAATCGCCACCAGTTCTTCCAGCACGGTGATCGGATCGAGAATCACGGCAGTCTTTCCATGGCGCCGACGGTCGGCCGATTGCAGGTCAGGCGGCAAAGCGCGGATCGAAGGCGATGCCGAACGTTTCGGCCACGGCCCGATTGGTCACCGCGCCTTCAAAAAGGTTGATCGCCCGGGCGACCGGGGGCAAGGCCTTTGCCGCGGCCAGCAGGCCGCGGTTGGCGATCTGCATGGCCCAGGGCAGCGTCACATTGCACAAGGCGAAGGTGCTGGTTCGCCCCACCGCGCCGGGCATGTTGGCCACGCAGTAGTGCAGTACGTCGTCCACGACGAAGGTCGGATTGCTGTGCGTGGTGGGGTGAGTGGTTTCCACGCAGCCGCCCTGATCGACGGCCACGTCGATGATCACGCTGCCCGGCTTCATCAGCTTGAGGTCGTCGCGCTCGACCAGGCGCGGCGCTTTGGCGCCGGGCACCAGCACCGCGCCGATCACTAGGTCGGCCCGGCGAAGCTGCTCGCGCACGGTGTGCCGATCGCTGAACAGCACGGTCACGTTCGGCGGCATGATGTCGTCGAGATAGCGGAGGCGGTCCATGTTGATGTCCAGCAGCCCGATCGACGCCCGAAAGCCGGCGGCAACGCGGGCCGCGTTCGCCCCGACCACGCCGCCGCCGAGGATCGTGATGTGCGCCGGCTCGACGCCCGGCACGCCGGCCAGCAGAATGCCGCGTCCCATCTGCGGGCGTTCGAGATACTTGGCCCCTTCCTGAATGCTCATTCGCCCGGCCACCTCGCTCATGGGCGTCAGCAGCGGCAAACGCCCGTGATCGTCGCTGAGGGTCTCGTAGGCCACCGCGATGCAGCCGGTGGCCAGCAGCGATTCGGTGAGTTGCCGGTCGGCCGCCAGATGGAAATAGGTGAAGACGATCTGCCCTCGGCGGAGCAAGGAGATTTCGGCGGGTTGCGGCTCCTTGACCTTGACGATCATTTCGGCCCGGCGGTAGAGTTCGTTGGGGCTGTCAACCAGTTCGGCCCCGTGTCTGGCATAATGTTGATCGGCGACTCCCGAGCCCAGCCCGGCGCCGATTTCGATCAGGACCTTGTGCCCGGCGCGAGTCAGCTCTTCAGCGCCGACCGGCAGCAAGCCAACGCGATACTCATCCCGTTTGGTTTCTTTCGGTACACCGACGATCATAGGACGCCTCCGATGACAGATTGCCGAGGGGCGAAACCGCCATTGTAATCGGTCGGCGAAAGCGGGCAATACCGGCGGGCGAAGTAACGGCTTTCCTGGGATCTGATTCTCTGGACGCGTGACGATCTCCGCTGCTTCGGCTCCTCCTTACGATGCCCGGCATATGGCCGATGGCCGTGCAAGGCCAGTTAGTGCCGCCTGATTTGAGCCTAGCACTGTAGTGCCCCAACCGATCTGACGTGACAGGTTGGGATTACGTCGGCCTCGGGTCTTTGGGCTTTGGTCTTGGGCTTGTCCAAGACCCAAGTCCTAAGACCTAAGAACTCACCAATGCACCCGCCAATTCAGGTCGCTTGAGCCGGTAGTAATAATTGACTGGCGCCGTGGGTGCGGCTACACTACCGGAAGTCCGCGATACGTCCCTCCTGAAATCGCCCCCACGAAAGGAGCTTCCCATGTCGCTTCGTCGAGCCTTCTTCCTCGCCCTGTTGTTGGCCGTCATTGCCGGTGCGGCAGTTCTCGCCGACGAGAAACCGGCCCCATCGCGGCCGTACGTCGAGGAACCCCTTTCGCCAATGCCCGACAACGTGATCCTCCAGCGCGACGTCGAATACGGCAAGGCGGGCGACATCTCGTTGAAGCTCGATCTGTTCCTGTTGAAGGACCCGCCGAAGGAACCGTTGCCGATGGTGGTGTTCATCCACGGCGGCGGCTGGAATGCCCGCAACAAAGACGACGCGCAGCGGCACCTGCCGCAGTTGGTGGCCACGGGCAACTATCTCGGTGCGAGCCTCGACTATCGGCTTGCCAAGGTGGCCCGCTGGCCGGCCCAGTTCTACGACTGCAAGGCGGCCATCCGCTGGCTGAAGGCCAACGCCAAGAAATACAACATCGACCCCGAGCGGATCGCCGTGTGGGGCGGTTCGTCGGGCGGACACCTGGCAAATCTGCTGGCCGCCACCGGCGACGTGAAGGAACTCGAAGGCGACAGCGGCACGCCCCAACAATCGACCCGCGTGGCCTGCTGCATTGATTTTTGCGGCCCCAGCGACATGCGCACGCAGCCCGACAACGGGCATTTCAAGTTTCTCTTCGGCAAGCGCACCGAAGAAGTGCCCGACGTAGTGAAGGCGGCCTCGCCGATCGTCTATGTGAAGAAGGACATGCCGCCACTGCTGATCGTTCATGGGACCAAGGATCCGAACGTTCCGTTGATCCAGGCCGAGCGGCTCTACGTGGCGATGAAGGTGGCCGGCGCCGAGGCGCAACTGATCCGCATCGAGGGAGGCACGCACAACAGCCCCTTCAACAAGGACGTGGAACCGACGGTCGAAGCGTTCTTGAACAAGGTTCTTCGCGGCAAGACGGTCGAGTTCCGCGACAAAGTGATCGTCGAGCGCAACATCGAGTACGGCAAGGTGGGCGACCGGTCGTTGGTGTTGGACATCGTCCGGCCGCGCGAGCCGGCCGTCGGACCGCTGCCGGCGGTAGCCTACTTCCACGGCGGCGGCTGGAACAAGTACGACAAGTCAACCGGCACCGGACGCTGCCAGGCGCTGGCCGCTACGGGCAACTACTTCTGCGTGACCGTCGGCTATCGCTTCACCCGCGAGGCCCTCTGGCCGGCGCAAATCGATGATGCCAAGGCCTCGATCCGCTGGCTGCGGGCGAACGCGAAGAAGTACAACATCGATCCCGACCGCATCGCCACCTGGGGTGATTCGTCGGGCGGGCAACTGGCCGCGGTGCTGGCCACCACCGGCGACGTGAAGGAAATGGAAGGCCACAGCGGCTCGCCGGGCTATTCGACCCGCGTGCAGGCCTGCGTCGATTTCTGCGGCCCGAGCGACATGCGGCGCCTGTGGGGCGGCGGCGCGAAGTTCCTCTTCGGCGGAAACGCGGCCGAAATGCCCGAGGCCTACAAGCAGGCTTCGGCCATCGCATGGGTCAACAAGGACACGCCGCCTTTCCTGATCGTGCACGGCACGGCCGACGACAACGTCGAGCCGACCCAGGCCGGCCTGTTCTATGACGCCCTGAAAGCGGCCGGCGTCAACGCCACGATGTTCTGGATCGAAGGCGGCGGACACAACAGCGTCTTGAACGAAGCCATGCACCCCGTGGTGTTGGAATTCCTCGATAGTCGCCTCCGCGGAAAGTAAGGCGCAGCAGCGGAAGAAATCGCGGCGCAGGCGGCTCGCCTGCCTTGAAAACAGAATGCAGGCCAGAGGCCCGCACCACAAGTGAAAAGGAGCCCGCCATGCGGCATCGTTACTGGCTGTTTTTGGCTGCGACATGCGTGATTTTCTCGGGCACGAAGGCTCTGGCCCAGCCGCCGAGCGTACCGGACGGCGTGACGCTCGAGCGTGACGTCGAGTATGGCAAGGTCGAACGGCCGCTCGTTGAAGCTCGACATGCTCCTGCCCAAGAAGCCCGTCCAAGGGCCCTTGCCGCTGGTGGTCTACATTCACGGCGGCGGCTGGAATGGCCACGACAAGACCGAAGGCTACGAGCCGCTGGGCCCGCTGGTGGCTTCAGGCAACTACGTCGGCGCAACGGTCGAATATCGCTTCAGCAATGTGGCCCCTTGGCCCGCCCAAATCTACGACTGCAAAGCGGCCATCCGCTGGCTCCGCGCCAATGCGAAGAAGTATGACTTCGATCCCCAACGGATCGCCGCGTGGGGCGTTTCGGCCGGCGGACACCTCGTCAGCGTCTTGGGCACCACCGGCGACCGCGAGGAACTGGAAGGCGAAAGCGGCACTCCCGGCCAGTCGAGCCGCGTCTCGTGCGTGGTCGATGTTTGCGGACCGGTCAACCTGCCCAACATGCGGCCGGAGGAGCAGAAGGTCTATGGCATGATGGATCGACTGTTGGGCGGACCGTTGGCCCAACGGATGGAAGCGGCCCGGTCGGCCTCAGCGATCACCTACGTCGGCAAGGGTATGCCCGCGTTTCTGTTGGTCCACGGCGACCGGGACACGCAGGTTCCCTTCGAGCAATCCGTCGCCTTCTGTGCGGCCCTGAAGGCGGCCGGCGCGGATGCGACGCTGGTCAAGATCGAAGGGGGCAAGCACCACTCGTATTTCATCGAAGCCGCTCCGCAGGTGCGAGCCTTCCTCGACAAGCAGCTTCGCGGCCGCGACGTCCAGATCCCGCCGCAATTGACCATGCCGCCGGGCGTAGTCCTGGAACGCGACATCGAATACGGCAAGGTGGGCAAGCTTCAGTTGAAGCTCGACATGCTCACTCCCAAGCAGCCGCCGAAATCGCCGCTGCCGGCGGTCGTCTTCATCCACGGCGGCGGCTGGACCGGCGGCGACAAGCTCGACGGCATCATGAATCTTGTGCCCTTTGTGGCTTCCGGCAACTACGTCGGCGTCACGCTGAACTACCGCTTGTCGCAAGAAGCCATTTGGCCCGCCCAAATCTACGATTGTAAAGCGGCCATTCGGTGGCTCCGGGCCAACGCCGACAAATACCACATCAACCCCGATCGCATCGGCGTGTGGGGTGTGTCGGCCGGCGGACATTTGGTGAACATGTTAGGAACCACCGCGGGTGTGCCGGAACTGGAAGGCGATGTCGGCTCGCAGGGCCAGTCGTCGCGCGTGGCGTGCGTGGTCGATTTCTGCGGCCCGACCGATCTGCAAAACATCCAGCCGGAGGAAAAGAGCGTCGAGGGGTTGCTCTCGAAGCTGCTTGGCGGGACGCCCGCTGAAAGGCCCGCCGCGGCGAAGTCGGCTTCCCCGCTGGCCTTCGTGAACAAAGATTGTCCGCCGTTCTTGATCGTCCATGGCACGGCCGACAGGCTGGTGCCCATCGAACAGGCGACAATGTTCTGCGACGCGTTGAAGGCGGCCGGTGTAGAGGCCACGCTCATAAAGATCGAAGGCGGCGGTCACGACGGCCCCGGCCGTCGCGAGTACCGGCCGGCCGTGCAGGCATTCTTCGATAAGCACCTCCGCGGGCAGCCGTAAGTAGAAGCGGCATCTTGCCGCTTCAGGTTGGCTCCGTGGCTATGGTGTGTTGGCTGTTCCCGAATGGCCCTCACCCTGCCCTCTCCCGACCAACCTTCGGTCGGTGCCCGGAGAGGGGACGGTAACCGTTCACGGTTACGGTGCCGTTACGGGTTCGAGTTCAATTGGAACGTTTCCCGATACTCGGGCACACTCACGTTCCAGCCCATCTGCCGGCGGACCTCCTCGGCCAGCGAGAGCGACGCGTGCGGTTCGCCGTGGGTGATGAACAAGCGGCGGGGCGGGCGGGCGAAATGGCTCAGCCACTTCAATAACCCCGCGCGGTCGGCATGGCCCGAGATGCCCTGAATCTGCTCGACCCGTGCGCGCACGAGCCGCGAGATGCCGTGGATGCGGACTTCGCGGTTGCCGTCGAGGATCTGCCGGCCCAGGGTGCCGCGCGACTGGTAGCCGACGAAGAGGATCGTGCAGGCCGGATCACCGATGTGATGGGCCAGGTGGTGCTTGATGCGGCCGGCCGTGCACATGCCCGAGGTCGACATGATCAGCGCCGGCCCCTTCAGCCCGTTGATGGCGATCGATTCCTCCTGCGTGCGGACCACCTTGAGCGAAGGGAACTTCAGCAGCGATCCGCCCGCCGCCACGATCTGCTCGGCTTCGCTGTCGAAACATTCGCGGTGCCGGCGGAAGACCTCGTTGACGTCGGCGGCCATCGGGCTGTCGAGAAACACCGGCAGTACGGGTATCCGTCCCTCGCGCAGCAAATGGCTGAGATGGTAGATCAACTCCTGGGCGCGCTCGATGGCGAAAATCGGCACGATCACCTTCCCGCCCGCCGCCACGGTTTCCAAGATCACCCGCTCCAACTGCGAATCGACCGTGCCGTGGTCCTCATGGTTGCGGTCGCCGTAGGTCGATTCCATGACCACGTAATCGGCCTCGGTGATGACCGTCGGGTTGCGGACGATGGGCCGGTCCCATTGACCGAGGTCGCCGGTGAAGACGATCCGCCGCGGCTGGCCATGGTCGCTCACGCGGAGCTCGATCATGGCCGAGCCGAGGATGTGGCCGGCGTCGTGAAAAATGGCCTGCACGTGATGGTTGACGCGGACCGGCCGATCGTAGGCCACGGGCTCCAGCAGCGGCAGCGTGCGATCGACGTCGCGCAGCGTGTAGAGCGGCTTGGTCGGATACTGGCCGAGCCGGCCCTCTTTGCGGTGGCGCTTTTCCTTGAACGCCGCATCCTCCATCTGGATCTCGGCCGCGTCGTGGAGCACCAATTCCACCAGATCGGCGGAGGCCGAGGTCGTGATGATCGGGCCGCGGAAGCCCTCCTGCACCAGCTTCGGCGCCAGGCCGCAGTGGTCCACGTGGGCGTGGGTCAGAAGCATCGCGTCCAGCTCGCGGACGCGAATCGGGCTGGGCGCCCAGTTGCGGTCCAGGAAAGCCCGCTCCTGATACATGCCGCAGTCCACCAGCAGGTGTGCGCCGTCGGCTTCGAGATAATATTGCGAGCCGGTGACCTGGCCGGTGGCCCCCAAGAATTGCAGCTTCACGATGCGGACCTTATGGGGTGCGAAAAACCGTTGAGCACGCTCCGTCTTCCTTCCTCTGAATTATAGGACCGATTCGCGCCGCCGGTGCCGGTGCAATTGGCGAATTGCCTGGGATTCGCCACTGGCTCATTACCCGCACAGGCTTGGCCGCACCTCGACGACGCCGTGACTTGCGCCCGGGCAGCGGGCGGCCCAGGCCAGGGCCGCCTCGCGATCGGGCACGTCGATCACGTAGAAGCCGCCCAACTGCTCCTTCGAGTCGGTGCAAGGGCCATCCGCCACCTGCGGCTTGCCCAGCGTGACTCGAACGGTCGCGGCCGTCGAGCTGGGCTGAAGGCGATTCGCGCCGCGCAGGACGCCGCTTGTCGTGAGCGCCTCGTTGAAGGCCTGATAGGCGGCCATCCATGTTTCCTGTTCGGCCGGCGTCAGCTTCGACCAGCCGTCCTCGGTGGAATAGATCAGCAGCACGTATTGCATGCGAAGGCTCCATGATGCCGCGGATGCCGATGGCACACGACCGTCGACGCAACGGCGGCCTGATTGTAAGCCGGCTGCTGGAACCGGTCAATCCGACGGGTATGTGGGGCGCTTGCGGGCTGCCTTGTCGAAGCCGCTGGCGCCATGTCATGCCGGCCGCGGCAGTGGGAGCTTTCCCGCGCCGGCGACCACCGTCAACCGGCTTTCTCGCGAAACAAGGGCTCCGCGGAAAGATCGCGGCGCGGGTCGGGAATGACGTGGCGCCGGGGAAAGGCCAGCGGGCCGGTGGGACCGTCGAGAGAAGCGTCCCAGCAATGGGCGTTGATGCGGGCCAGAATCTGCTCGGCCACCGCCAGGGCGTCGCGGCCCGCCTCGCCATTGACCACCGGCTGTCGTGACGTCCGAATCGACTCGATGAAATCGTCTTGCTCCAAACTCAGCGCATCGAACGGCTCGAAGCTCAACCGCTCCCGCGGCAAATGCTCCTCGGAAAAATGCGCGCGACAATGCTCAACCTGCTCGGGCGTCAGCGCATCCACCCGGAATCGGCGGCGGCGGAGCGTCTCGCTGGGACGGACGAGCGTCGTGGTCCGGCCGGCAAAGTCGATCTCCGCCAACCCCCTGGCCGACCAGACCTGCATCCGCCGCACCTGGCCGTCGTTCACTCGCGACGCCGAAAGTGCGGCCACACAGCCGCACTGGAACTCCAAGCGGGCGTTGGCCACGTCCTCGTGACCGCCCACCACGGAAATCCCCAGGGCGTCGACATTGCGAACCGGGCTCTGCACCAGCGACAACACCAGATCGATGTCGTGAATCATCACGTCCAGCACCACGCCTACGTCGGTCGAGCGGAAGGTAAAGGCGCTGGCCCGGACGGCCTCAATGTACTTCGGACTACGGAGATGCGGCACGGCCGCACGGAAGGCCGGATTGAACCGCTCGACGTGTCCCACTTGGAGCACCACCTTGCGGCGCCGCGCCGCGGCCAGCAGTGCATCGGCTTCGGCGCGGGTAGTGCAAAGCGGTTTTTCGACCAGCAGCGAAACGCCCGCGTCGAGAAACTCCCGGGCGACGCCGTAATGGAGACTCGTGGGCGTGGCGATCACCGCCGCGTCGAGTTCGGGCAAGAGGCCGCCGTAATCGGCCAGCGCTTGCGTGCGACACTCGGTGGCCACGCGATGGCGGCTGGCCGGCAGCGGATCGACCACCGCCAGCAATTCCACGTCGTCGCGGCAAGCGAGTTTTTGGGCGTGGAACCCGCCCAGGCGTCCCGCACCGATGACGGCCATCCGCAGTTTTTTCATGGCGGCAAGCTTTCTGCTACGCAAACCGCCGGCTTCCGCCGGCGGCTATCCACTTTCAAGATGGGACGCTGTCTTCTCAACTCTCGTCTCTCCGCTCGACTCAGGCGGCTTTTTGCCGCTCGCGGCCGCGGCCGTGCATGCCTTCGTGCTGACCTTGGATAAAGCTGAGCAAATGGTTTACCTGCGGCACGAGTTGGCCGTTGGCGCGAAGGATTTCCCAGGCGTTCTCCAAGCCGACTTTCGAGCGGTAAAGCAGGCGGTGCGCTTCGGACAGGGCCAGAATGATCTGGGGCGAGAAATTGTGGCGTTTCAGGCCGACGGAGTTGATGCAGCGCGGCCGGGCGGGATAGCCCTCCATGAGCATGTACGGCGGCACGTCGTGGCGCACGGCGCTCACGCCAGCTACAAAGCTGTAACTGCCCACGGTGACGAACTGGTGCACCGCCACGGCGCCCGAAAGCGAGGCGTAGTCGTGCATGTGGACGTGTCCGGCCAGCAAGGAACCGTTGGCCATGATGATGTGGTTGCCCAACTGGCAGTCGTGGGCCACGTGCGAGCAGGCCATCAGGAAGTTGTGGTCGCCGACGCGGGTCACGCCCTCCTCCTTCTCCGAGGCCCGATTGACGGTGACGCACTCCCGGATGATGTTGTGGTCGCCGATCACGACCCTGGTGTCGCGGCCGGTGTAGCTGATATCCTGGGGATCGCCGCCGATCACCGCGTTGGGATAGATGTGGTTGAAGCAGCCGATGGCGACGTTGCCCATCAGGGTGACGTTGTTCTCCAGTCGCGTTCCGCGTCCGATCCGCACCTTGGGTCCGATGACGCAAAAGGGCCCGATTTCGACCTCATCGTCGATTTCGGCGCGGGGATCGATGGACGCGTTGTCGGCAAAGCAGGTAGCCATGGCCGTGACTCCTTCACGGTAGTGGACTTAGGCACAACGTTTTAGTTCTTCCTGAACAACCTCTGGGGCGACGATCTCGCGAACCAAGTCGGCGTTGAGCCGGTGGCCGCTGCGGAAGGCAACGAAACGGCCCACGAGGTCGCAACCGGCCAAGGCCAGGTCGCCCACCATGTCGGCCAACTTGTGGCGCACGCACTCATCGGGAAAACGAAGCGGATTGTCGATCGGTCCCTGGCGGCCGAAGATCAGCAGGTCTTTGGTCGTCGCCCGCCGGCCCAATCCTTGGGCTTGCATCGCCGCCGCTTCCGATTCCAGCATGAAGGTGCGGCTGGGGGCCAGGTTCATGTGGAAGTGGCGCGGCGAGAGCGAAACTTCCAGCGACTGCCGCCCGATGGGGTTGCCGCTTCCATAATCCAACTCATAGCGGAGAATGGTCTTCGACGAGTGGCAGGGGCGGGCCTCGATCCAGCTTTCGCCGTTGCCCACGCGAATCGTGCGGCGAATCACCTCCCGGCGGCGCACGGCGTTTTGCTCGGCGGTCCCCGCCGCGCACAGCGCCTCGACGAACGGCAAACAGGAACCGTCGCAGCCGGGCATCTCCGCCTGATCGACCCGGATTTCGCAGTTGTCGATCTGCAAACCGGCCAGCGCCGCCATGACGTGCTCGATCATCTCCACGCTCGCCCCGCCGTTCTGGAGCGTGGTCCGCCGCGGCATTTCCACGCGATAGCGAACCGTGGCGGGAATCCGCGGACAGCCCTTCATGTCGGCGCGGACAAACACCATGCCCGCGTCGGCCGGCGCCGGCCGGAACTCCACCCGCACGTCGCGCCCGCTCCAGTAACCCACCCCTTCGATCAAGGCCGGGGCGGCTATCGTTCGCTGATTTCTTGTGGCATGCATCCCGAGGCGCCAGTCATCCGTGACAAAAAGGGAAGGGGAACGTTGCCCGCCGTCGCGCCGGCCATCCTTGGTCGGTCGTCGGGCGAATTACGCGCGGCGGCAATTGGACGCCGGGTCGGGCGGCCGTCGGATTGGGCGCCGTTCGCTTCAGCAATTCCAAGACGGCCGGCGTGATGTCGACCCGATCCTGATACCAAACGGTCGGCCTGCTGATGTAGGCCAGCACGCTGTCCGGGTTGTCCACGTCGGCCGCGTCGCCGTTGAACTTCAGAACGATGTCGATGCCGTTCTGCTTGCAGTAATAGTCGGTCGCTTTGCAGATTTGCTGGTAGACGCCGTAGTGAATCTTGGCCTCGCTCTGAACGAACTCCTCGCTTCTTGCGGTTCACATCGACCTGGAGTTTCGCCTGCCGGTTGGCCAGGGCCTCCTCACGGGCCTTGTAATCGGCCGTTCCCTTGCCGTAATTCTGGAGGTCTTCGGCGAGCTTGGCGATTTGGTCGCGCTCGGCCTTGAACTCGGCGTCGGCCCGCTGATACTGCCCCTTCATCTCCTCCATCTGGGTCTTGAAGCCTACGTGGTTCTTGAAGATGTAGTTGACATCCAGCAGGGCGATGGTTTGCCCCTGGCGGGTTGTCCCGGCATGGGCTGCCCGGCGACGGGCCTCGCCGGCCCCTGGGCCACGGCGAGCGAGACAAGATAGCTGCCCAATAACAAAGCGGTGGCCGGCACGGCCCAATGATACGGCTTCTTCACGTCAGCACTCCTTTGCTGTTGCGTCGGTCTTCCGTACGAAACGACCTCTCCCCACAGGACGTCCTACCGACTGGATCTGGATCTTTCGCGCGAAAAATCGGTTCGCAGGGAGGCGGTATTCTGCCGACTAACCGCGTTTGGGTAAAGAGCAGATATTTGCACAGGCCACCGACGATCGCAACTGCTGACGGCACAAGATGTTATGTTGATCTTCGCACCGGCTCGCGTCGGGGCCGGACCGTGACTGGTGATCAACGGCAGCCAGTTCGCCCCTTTTCCCGAGGCATGGACCGCTGATGACCAATCACAGTCTGACCCCGGTCACCGCCGGCCCCCTATCTTTCGGCCCCTTGATCCGTAAAATCGAAAGATTGCGGATCCGTTGCCTCCCAAGGCGGGAATTTGGGCCGTGCCGACGCTGTTTGTCATTCGCGGAGCCGATCAGGGCAGCCGCTTCGAGTTGATCGAGCCGAAAATCCAGCTCGGGCGCGACTCCTCGTGCACGATTCAGCTTCACGACACGGAAGTCTCCCGCCGCCATGCTGAAACTGCATCGCGATCGAGTTCGGCTTGACCATCGCCGACCTGAACAGTTCCAACGGCACGTTCATCAACGGCCAGCGCGTCAGCGAGCACCGCCTGGCCAGCGGCGATCAGGTCCAGTTGGGCAACACGTTGATGCTCTACACGGGCCCGGCCGAAGAATCGCCCGAAGAGCTGGCCCAGATCATCAGCATTCGGCCTCCGGCCGATCAGGGCGAACGCTCGCGGATCGTTCGCTCGGTGACGCAGGAGGAAGGAAGCCGCATCTTCGACTTCCAGGCCGAGATGCCGCAGAACTCGTGGCTCGCCCGGGCGCGGAGCAATTTGCAGGTGATGTATCGCACGGCGCTGGCCGTCAGCCACACGTTGGACATCGACCAGTTCTTGCAGCGCATTATGGAGTTGATCTTCGAATGGGTCGAGGCCGACCGCGGTTGCATCATGCTGGTCGACCCGGTCACCAAGAACCTCCAGCCGAAAGTGCACCGTACGCGGAAAGGCGTCCGCGCCGACGACCGCATCAGCATCAGCAAGACGATTCTCGACTACGTCATCGAGCGGAACGAGGGCGTGCTCACCAGCGACGCCCGCCAGGACGATCGCTGGAATCCGGCGGGCAGCATCGTGCAGATGGGCGTGCGCGAGGCGATTTGCGTGCCCATGCAAGGCCGCTATGACGTCGTCGGCGTGATCTACATCGACACCTCCACCTCCGCCCCACGAGGTGCTTCAGCAGGGCGGCGCCAACAAGTTCACCGAGGACCATCTGAAGCTGATGATCGCCATCGGCCACCAGGCGGCCCTGGCCGTGGAGGACACCCGCTATTATTCGGCCATGGTTCAGGCCGAGCGGCTGGCGGCCATCGGCCAGACGATCGCCATGCTCTCGCACCACATCAAGAACATCCTGCAAGGCATTCGCGGCGGCAGCTACTTGATCGAAATGGGACTGAAGGACCACGACGACGAGGTCACCCGCAAGGGCTGGACGATCGTCGACCGGAACCAGAACCGCATCTCCTCCCTGGTGCTGGACATGCTCACCTTCAGCAAGGAACGCGAGCCCGAACTGACCGCCGCCGACCTCAACGAGGTCGTCGCCGAGGTGGTCGAGCTGATGCGCGTGCGGGCCGACGAGGCGAAGGTCGCGATCGACTGGCGGCCCGACAGCCTCGATGCCCTCGCTGCTGTTCGATCCCGAAGGCATCCATCGCGCGGTGCTCAACGTGGTGGCCAACGCCATCGACGCCTTGAGCGAGTGCGACGTTGCGGGCCGCGTCGAGGTCGCCTCCCGTTATCTGGCCGCCGAGGGGCTCGTGCAGGTCACCGTGGACGACAACGGGCCGGGCATCCCCGCCGATCAAATGGAATATCTCTTCAGCCCCTTCGTGGCCTCGAAGAAGAGCCGCGGCACGGGCCTGGGGCTGCCGGTGAGCCAAAAAATCCTCCGCGAGCACGGCGGCCGAATCGACGTCCAAAGCGAACTCGGTCGCGGCTGCCGCTTCATCCTCGAGCTGCCTGCGCTCCTGCGGCAAGACACCGCCGCAACCGGAGCGCACAAGGTGGTCGAGGCCGACACGCACGAGCCATTGCCGCCCGTCTCCCATTCATCGGAATGACACCCTCCCCTGGCTGGGTGTTTTCGCTTTTGAGGGAATAATTCGCGCGTGCCGATCCGAATTGTTCTTTTAGTGACCCTAGCGAGGACAACGTATGGGCGACTATGTGGGCGGGTTCGTTTGTTGCTTCGCGACGCTCGTAATGCCGGTCGGCGCCGTTTTCTTGATCGCAACGTACCAGGGGCGGGTGAGGGCTTCATCGTAGGCATATTATTCGCGGCGGCCGATATCGTGGCTGATCGGTTCCTGTTCCCGAACGACCACGATTCGAACGCCGACGTTGTTTACGTCGTCGAGTTGTTCTTCTTTGCATGTATTGGAACGTTCATCGGCGCGGCGGTCGGAAGATTCCGGCGTCGGAGATGAACGAGAGACCGCGGCTCGAACGACGAACCGTCCGCAGATCAACCCTGACTCGGCCCGCCCATGGGGCGGCGAAGCCGCAGGAGGTTCTTGACGCCCTGCAAGTCGCCTCCTGTGCTTCCGGCACCCCGATAGCCAAGCTATCGAGGCCACCCGCGAACCTAGCGAGGACAACGTGTGGGTAACGATTTGGGCGGCTTTATTTGTTTCTTCGTGACGATCGTAATTCCGATTGCGGTCGTCTTGTTGATCGCTGCATGTCAGGGTGCCGCCGAGGGTTGCGTGGTCGGCATTCTCTTCGCCGTGGCCGACATCGTGGCCGACCGGTTCCTCGCGCCGAACGACGGCATTTCGGCGGGAGGTCTTGTTTCGTTCGCTGAGTTATGGTTCTTCGCTTGCGTTGGAACATTCATCGGCGGAGCCGTCGGAAGATTCCGGCGCCGGAAATGGACCAGAGGCCGCGGCTCGAACAAGGAACCGCCCGCAGATCAACCCTGACTCGGCCCGCCCATGCTTGCGGGCTCACCGTCCCCATTGCAGGAATCGCAGCAGGCCGTGCTGGGCGAAGCCGCCGCCTAGCCCGACGACGCGTTGCACGGGCCGCGCCGGGTCGACCCGCTCGTAGATCGCCAGCGACTCCCGCACCTCCTTGAGAAAATCGGCGAACACCGGCGCGAGGGCCTCGTAGACGTCCGCGAGGCGGTCGGCGGCCTCGGGCGCTCGCTTCAGTTGCTCGGCCTTGGCGATGCTCAACTGAAAGTCGCTCAGCAAGGCCCGGGTGAAGCTGTGCCCAGCCACGCCGCAGGTGCGAAACCAGAGCGACTGCGGCGAGCTGACCACCACGTTGGTAACATCCCAGCCGACGTCCAGCGCCGCCACGACCGGAGCCGGCTCGTCCGGCGACGGATCCTCCGGATCAGAGAAATATTGGTAGGCCAGAAAGTTGTGCAGGGCGATGAAGTCGGTCTGGAGCACGTCGACCTGCACGTCCAATTGACTAAAGGGGGCCAGGAAGCATTCGGCGGTGAGGCGTTTCACCCCAATCAATAGGCGCGAATGCCCGGCCCGTTCGCCGCATCGTTCGACTGTCCGCCGTCGCAACGGAGGAGGTCAAAGTCCCAGGCCATCTGGTCCAGAGCGAAGGGAAACTGTTGTTGGGCCTCGTAATGGACGAGTCTCGAGACCTTGCCCTGATCGGTCGGGGGCAGTTCGAGTTGACGACAGAGGGCCATTCGTCCGGGTAAGCCCACGCACACGCGTTCGCCCTGGGTTTGGTGGCGGTCCAGGAACGCTTGGACGGTTTGCTTCACCAGGGTTTCTTCCTCTTCCTCATTGGCGGCATGGCGGAGCGACTTGGCATGGTCGACGGACACGGCAACTTCGACGACTGCCTGTTCTTCGGCTTCGTCCCAGGCCAACTTGACCGCTTTCAGGCCGCTGGCGCCGACGTCGATTCCCCACGCCCGCCGCGTCGAGCGGGGCCGCACCAGCCGGGTGACTCGCCGCAGCATTCCCCGCTGTTCGTCGGAAAAGAGATTGATCCGCAGGGCGTCCTGCTTGATGCCGGCCAGCGCCAAGCCGCCGGCGACGACAAAGCGGCCGGGGTAACGCAAGAGATCGATCTGGTCCATGCCGGCCGCACACGTCAGGCGTCCCAATCCGGCGAGCCATTCGACGGGCAGGCCGAGGGCCGTTGGTTGCGGCGGGCGGGCCCACGTCAGCGGCCCACCGCGCGATGGACCATCGCCTCCGCTGCGGCGATGAAGTTCCTTCAACAGCTTGACAACCCGCGCATCGTCGGGCGCCAATCGCCGCAACCGCTCCGCCACCCCCAGCAACGTCTTATCGATCACCGGCGATTTGCGGAGGTCCCAATCGAGCCAGGCCAATTCGGCTGCCCGCTGGAAGAGTTCCTGGGTCTGCGGCGTACGAACGTGCGGATCAATCTGGCTCAGCAGGGCATGCGCGTCTTGATATTGACGTGCTGCCAGGTGTTTTTCCGCCGCCCGGAGAAAGCTGTCATGCACCTGCTCGGCCAGTTTTTTGGCCATGGCGTGGTCGGGCTTCAGGCTCAACAGTCGCTCGATCTTTTCGGGCAATTCGAGCAGCCGCCTTTGGCGCACGGCTTCGCGGACTTCCTCGGTCAATTTGGCGATTTCCTCGCGCCGCGACGCGACCGCGGCCCGCAGTTCCTCGGCCGACTCGTGTTGAAGCGCCGGCGGCACCTCGGCCATCGCGGCGGCCGCGCCGTCGAAGTCGAACGCCTCGAAACACTGCCGGGCGCGCTTGTAGGCCTCGCCGCAGGTGTTCCGCCGCTCATTGCGCTCGGCGGTAAGTTGATGCACGAGTTGTTTCGCCCGCCGGCCGCAGTCGGACAGGCGGGGATGGTCAACCTTCGTGATGGGGACCAGCCGAGTGAGCAGCTTCGTCGTAGCGGCACTCCGCCTGCATCTGGGCAATCGCGACGAACTCCGCCTCCAACTGTTCCCGCTCCTTGGCAGCAACTGCGGCAAGATCGGCGCCGCAGACGCCGCAAAAGTTCTCGCCCGCCGCACAAATTTCCCCGCATTGAAGGCACGCTTCCCGAAGCGGGCCTCCACAGTTCGCGCAGAACCGCCGTTGCGGTTGATTCGCTGCATCGCAGGCGGGGCAACGCAAGTCCGTCTCCTGGGCGTTTTCGATCGCACCAACTATCGACACCGATTCGCTCCTCGTCTGCGGGTGAGAGTGAGACTAATCCATGCCTCGCGGAGCCAAACGATTGTCAACTCAACGCGTCAGACGGTCAACTCGCATCCTACGCAATTACAATTAGCGTTGCGCGAGTAACGTGTTAGAACGACGTAAGCTCAGCTTACGATTGGCCTGAATTGGGCCGGCCGCCCTGCACGCTTGGGTGGTAAGGGAAGCCGGACTGATAGAGCTTCAGCCGGGCACGAAGGGTATCGGTGTCTGCGGCTTTCTCCCGGCGTTGCGGCAGTGCCAAGGCCCGCTGCGCGGTCTCGACAGCCTCGGGAAACCGGCCCGCTTCCGCGTATGCGGCCGCCAAGACGTCCAGGGCCCGTGGGTCTTTGCCGGCCGTGATCTTCACCGCTCCTTCGGCCAGCGTGACCGCCTTGGCCCCGTTTCGCGCCGAGGCCTCGCGACACGTGGCCAAGGCCCAGGCCAGATCGTCAACGAACAGCGCGTTTTCCGGCTGTAAGCGGATAGCCGCCGCCCATTGGGTCATCGCCTCCTCAATTTCCCCGCGCTGGTACAGCGCCAGCCCCAATTTGTGGTGGGCTTGAGCATAGTTGCGCTGACACTCCAGGGCCTTGCGATATTCGGCCACGGCCTCATCGAGTTCTCCCTGTCCGGCCAACGCATTGCCCAGGTTGTAGTGGGCCGGCACCAGGTGCGGGTCGATTTCGAGCGCCTTGTGGAAATGCGCCACTGCCTCCGCGACGTAGTCCAGCCGAAGCAGGACCACGCCGTAGTTGCTGTGGGCGTTGGCGTATTCGGGGTCGATCTGCAAGGCCTTCTGATATTCGGCCGCCGCTTCCTCCGCCCGGCCCTCCTGCAACAAGACGCCGCCCAGATCGTTGTATGCTTCGGCGAAGGTGGGATCAATTTCGATCACCTTCCGATAATGGCCGACGGCCTCGGCAACGCGGCCTGCCTTCTCCACCGTCACGCCCAGGTTCAGGTGGGCCACGGCGTTGTTCGGGTCGCACAACAGGGCGTGCGACCATAACGTCTCGTTGTCGCGCCAGTTCGATGCCTGGTCCGCTGCGCTGGCCATCAACGCGGCAACGACCAGTCCCGCCGCGGCCCCATACATCCACGCTCGCAAAGACCAGGCTTTGAGGACTTCCTTGGCGCTCCACGTCAAGGCGATCACCAGGCCGATCTGCGGCAAGTAGGTATAGCGGTCGGCCATGGATTGCCCGCCCACCTGCACTAGGCCGATCACCGGCACGAGCATTCCCAAGTACCACAACCAGCCGACGAGCAGATAAGGACGGCTGCGCCGCCAAGCCACGGAGGCGACCGAAATGCTTGCCAGCAGCAAAACGGCAAGGACGACCTTCGCCGGGGAAATGTCGGCTTTGGGATGGGGATAGAAAACGGAGAGCCCTGCCGGAAAGAACAACTTTCCCATGTACGCGGCGCAGGCAGTTAACGCATTGGCAATCCGGAAAGCCACCGGCACGTGCTCGATGGTTTCGACGGCCGACCTTTGGGCGAAGGATGTCACCACGCACGAGGCGGCCGAGAGCGCCAGGAGCGGCAATTTCTCGATCACCAGTCGTGCCGGACCAGGCGACCCACGTCGCGGTGAGGCTTGCGGCAGCGCTTGTGCCGCCGCCGCGGCGTTCCATCGCCCCAACGGCCAATAATCCAACAGCAGCAGCACCAGCGGCAGCGTCACCAGCATCGGCTTGGCCATGAGCCCCAGGGCAAAGAAGGCCACCACTGCCAGGTAGCGCAGCCAGGAGAACGGATGGCGGCAGTAGGCCGCGTACGTCCCAGGGTGAGCATGAAGAACAGTCCGCTTAACACGTCCTTGCGTTCGGCCACCCAGGCCACGGATTCAACGCGCAACGGATGGACGGCGAACAGCGCGGCCGCCAGTGCGCTGGGCCAGAGATCGCCGGTCATCCGCTCCAGGACCAAGAATAACAGGGCGACCGCCGCGGCGTGCAGCGCCACGTTGGTCAAATGATATCCCCACGGTTCCCCGCCGCAGAGCTGCCAATCCAACATCAGCGAAAGCCACGTCACGGGATGCCAGTTGCCGGCGTGAAACGTGGTGAAGGCCCACGTGAGGCCGTCGCCGCCGAATCCCCGCTCCAAGGCGCTGTTGAAGTACACGTACACGTCGTCGTCGAAGTTGACAAAGTCGTACGCCGGAGTTTGGCTGAAAACGATCGTCACCGCCACGAGCAGCGCCGCGCATACCGCCGCCAACCATCGCCGCCGGCGACGTGTACAGTTTGTCTCAGCTCCGGTACTTTGATCCATGGCGATTCTTGCCCCTCACCAGCGAGAGAGCAGGCGCCGGATTAGCCGGCGCTGCTCGGTTATCAAACCGTGGCGGATGTTCCCGCCAAGGGGTTTACCAACTGGTGGCGCCCGGAGCCAGCGGCGTGCCGATAGCCAGATCGTCGGCAGTGGTCTTGGCTTCCGAACGGGTCACCAGGTACCGCAGCGTGACCGGGTGCGTGTTCTCCGAGAGGAATCGCACGCTGCCGTCCATCATCGCGCAGTTGCAACCGCCCGGATGGAACGAGAACGGTTCGTCGTTAAGCCCTTGGTTGTTGCTCGACCAGGGGTGGTTGAAGGGCGGAGTGGTACCGCTAAACCCCGTTGGTCCGCCGACGGGGAAGTTGTTCTGGTTGATCACCTTCAGAAGGTAACCACCCTGGGCGGCCGTGTTGTAATAAGCCGTACAGGCGTCGGTGCCCGGGCCATACGGATCGCTCGAGGAGTTGTTGGTCGGACCGGAAATGCCGCTTCCGCCAGGCGTCCGGATCAGCCCACCGCCACACGCCGCGCATGCAAGCCTTGCCGGGGGGGGTCGTCGCCGCCATGTCGTCGGCCGCAATTACTCCCAATGCCGCATTGGGATCGATATAGCTGCCTTCCGTTCCGCCGTAGGAGGCAACCGTGCTCCTCGGGCAGCAGCGTCCGGCATCCTCGATGATGGCAATCGTGTTGCTCGTGCCATCGCTGATGGCCGCCATCGGAACGCTCGTGATCTTCTGGCCCTCAACGAAGCTGTTGTCCGTCTTGTTCATCGTCGAATGCGAACCGTCGGAGACCGTCAGAGCACCGTCTGCGCGATAGCGAACGTCGCGAATGCCGGGGTACGTGGGGGTTGCGATCATATTGCCGGGATTAAACGGGTCGGCATGCGGGAGTCCGTCGGCGATGTCGGTGTAGACCGTGGCAAAGTAATCCAGGCCGCCGTAGCCGCACGGATCTACCGATGCCGTGTACGGGTTGCTCGGGCACACGTAGGTGTTGATATTGTGCGAGCAAACCGCGCGGTTGGTGGAGCCCGAGGGATTGGGCAAAGTGGATCGGTAGCTCTGCGTGACGTCAAACTGGTTCCAGAGGTCCTGCCGTTCAACGTAGGGCAGCAGCACCACAAAGAGACCCGTCCTGGCAAACTTCGAGCGACCGATGTAGCCCGTCGCCGTCCCGTCGTTGATCAGGCTGTAATCGGTTCCTTCGCCGCCGGTGGGCAGCAACTTCTGCGATGACTCGAACTCGTGGATCCCCAGAGCGATCTGCTTCATGTTGTTCGCACAGGACGAACGCCGGGCGGTTTCGCGGGCCGACTGGATGGCCGGCAGCAACAAAGCGACCAAAATACCGATGATGGCGATCACCACCAACAACTCGACGAGCGTAAAGCCGCGTCGGGCGCAAGCATCGGCCTGCGACTTCCTGTTTTCGCTACGCAATCTCATCACGCACCTCCTAGAAAAGAATGGGAAATACCCCCTGGGATCGTCCACGATCACCAGGACGGAAAGATCATCGCCAAACCATGCAAGCACGTGATGTGCGAGATAAGAATTTTCGATGAGCTTTCCGTTAGGAATCGGTTGCGAAGCCGGTGGCATCCCCGCCCCCCGCGATTCCTAAAAGTCCTCCGAGGTCTCATCGACTCGGCTGGCACCGATTGCTTCAATCCGGCGCCGTCCCGCCTCGCTCACCCCGGTTTCGTTGAGGTCAATCACTTGGAGTTTCGGGATCTTTTCGAGTTCCGGCAGGACCGCCTCCGTGACCGCGGTTTGCGCAAGATGTAACTCCGTGAGCGTCTCCATCCCTTCGAGAATCGCCACTCCGCCGTCCGTCACTTTCGTGCCGCTAACGTCCAACAAGTACAGCCGGGGCATGTCTCGAAGCTCCTTGAGCCCCGCGTCGGTGACGGCCGTATTCTTCAGGAATAACGTCTGGATTTCGTCTCGCGACTTGAGCGCTCGCAGCCCTGCATCCGTGATCTTGCTGTCGTCGAGGACCAGGTAGTAGACCTTGCTGAAAGCATCGAGGTAGTGCAAATTGTCGTCGCCGAACTTGGGACCGGTCATTCTCACCCACACGCAACTGTAGCCCGAGCACCACCAACTCGAGCTCGAAGAACCCCGTGTTGACGCGGCCTTCGGGAATGAAAGTCACGGATCCGCCCAGGCTTTCGATCTTCGACGTGGCGTACTTGGCCCACAGTATGCGGCCGCTCGCCCACAAGTTGACGGCCAGCACCGGCAACAGGATCAGCAGCAACAGCGCCATCGCCCACTTGCGGAATCGAGACGCCGAATGCTCGCGTTTCGCACGATTTTCCTGCTCTTGTTCGGCGTCCATGGCGGCTCCCTGGGATGGGAACAAGTGAGTCTAGAGTGCCAACGTTAGCCGCTCGTTAGCCGAGCAATAGAAATCGGCAATGATCGAATGCCAGGCGAAGCGTCGTTTTTCGTCTTATCCGAACGGTCCCGCCCCGTCGTCAACCCCCGTTCCGTGCTATATAATTGCGCGTTTGACCACCGCAGGCCAAGCGGTCCAACCCAAAAACACATGGCAACCAATCCCGACAACAAGCCGCCGCTGCCGAAAATCCCCCGCCCCTCGCCAATGCCCAACCAGTCTACATGGTGGCTGCTGTTGGCCGTGGTTATCGTGCTAGGCTTCTTTTTTCTATCCAATAGGGGGGGGAACCGCTCCGAAATCAGCTACGGCATGTTCCGCAGCCAGTTGGAAGAGAACAACATCGAGAGCGTGGAGGTCCAAGAGTCGCGGGTAACCGGGGAGTTCAAGAAGGAGCTGCCCGATCCCGACGCCAAGCCGACCGCCGAGGGCGCCCGGCCGCTGCTGAAGAAGCAGTTCGAGACCACCTTGCCGCCGATGGCCCGCTCCGATCCCGCATTGGATACCCTTCTCCGTGAGCGGCTCGATGGGAGATACAAGGTCTCCGAGCCAAGCGACAACACGTTTTGGGTGATGGCCTTTCCCGTGCTGCTTTCGGTGGGACTGATCGTCGGACTGTGGTTTATCCTGCGCAAGGCCCGCGATTCGTTCTTCACCGGCGGGCTCACGGGCGGCTTCACCAAAAGTGGCGCCCGCCGCTATGAAGGAGGCGACCGACCGATCACCTTCGCCGATGTCGCCGGCTTGGAGGGCGTCAAGAACGAGTTGCAGGAGATCGTCGATTTTCTCCGCGATCCGGCCAAGTTCCAGCGACTGGGGGCCCGCGTGCCCAAGGGCGTTCTGCTGATGGGTCCGCCGGGAACCGGCAAGACCTTGCTCGGACGCGCGGTGGCCGGCGAGGCCCGCGTCCCCTTCTTCTCGATCAATGGCTCCGAGTTCATCCAGATGTTCGTGGGCGTGGGCGCCGGGCGGGTCCGCGATCTGTTCAGCACGGCCAAGGAAAGCGCGCCGGCCATCCTCTTCATTGACGAAATCGACGCCGTGGGCCGGCATCGCGGTGCCGGCATCGGCGGCGGCCACGACGAACGCGAACAGACCCTAAACCAGATCCTCAGTGAGATGGACGGCTTCACGCAAACCGAATCGGTGATCGTCATGGCCGCCACCAACCGGCCGGACGTGCTCGATCCGGCCTTGTTGCGCCCCGGCCGCTTCGACCGCCACATCACCGTCGATCGGCCCACGCTCAAGGGTCGCCGGGCGATCTTCGAGGTCCACACCCGCGAAGTCCCCCTGGCCAGCGATGTCAACTTGGAACACCTCGCCGCCGGCACCGTCGGCCTGACCGGCGCCGACATCCGCAACCTGGTGAACGAAGCCGCCCTTTGGGCCAGCCGCCACGACAAAAATTGCGTGGACATGTCCGACTTCGAATACGCCCGCGATCGCGTCCTGATGGGCGCCAAACGCGAGGAAGTGCTCACCGGCAAGGAGAAGTCGATGTGCGCCTATCACGAGTCGGGGCACGCGCTGGTCGCTTGGCTTCTGCCTAGCTCGGACCGACTTCACCGGGTGTCGATCATTCCACGCGGCCGCTCGTTGGGAGTGACCCAACTGCTGCCCGAGGAAGACCGCGTGAACATCAGCGAAACCGAGCTCCGCACGCAACTCGTCATCGCGCTGGCAGGGCGTGCCACGGAGAAACTCGTCTTCAAGGAATACAGCGCCGGCGCCGAGAGCGATCTGAACAAGGCCACGCAGTTGGCCCGGCGGATGGTCACCCACTGGGGCATGAGCGAGCGCCTCGGGCCGGTCGCCTTCCGCGACAGCGAAGACCATCCCTTTCTCGGCCGCGAGATGGCCGAGCCGCGCCGCTTCAGCGAGCACACCGCGCAGGTGATCGACGAGGAGGTTTCCCGCCTGCTGTGCGACGCCTCGGACAAGGCCACCGCCATGCTCACCGAGAACCGCGACAAGCTTGACACGTTGGCCAAGAGGCTGGAAGAGGCCGAAACGCTGGACGAGGATGACGTCGAGAAAGTGATCGGCCCCCCCTTGTATCGACCGGCAGCGACGGCTGCCGAAACGGCGCCGTAATGGGCTCCAGCGCTAAACCGCCTTCTTCTCCATTTCCGCCAGCAGCGTTTGGATGTCGTCCCAGACGGGACGCTTGGCCTGCGGATTCCGCAGAAGATAGGCCGGATGGTACGTGCAAACCACCTTGATCCCGTGGTAATCGAACCATCGACCGCGAAGCCGACCGATCGGCTCGTCAACGCCGAGCAGATTTTGCGCGGCCACGGCCCCCAAACAGCAAATGAACTCCGGCTGGATGATCGCCAACTGGCGGTCCAGATACTCGCGGCAATTGGCGGCTTCGACCGGCGACGGGGTTGCGATTGCCGGGCGGGCGGCAGCGGAGGATATTGAGGATGTACACGTCCTCGCGCCGCATCTTCATCCCTTTGACGATAATGTCGGTCAGCAACTGGCCGGCCCGGCCCACGAACGGCTCGCCCTGCCGGTCTTCGTCGGCGCCGGGGGCCTCGCCGCAAAAGACCAGCCGGGCATAAGGGTTTCCCACGCCGAAGACCGTTTGTGTGCGCGTTCGGGCCAACTCGCGGCAGCGAGTGCAAGCCGCCACCTCCCGGGCCACCGCCGCCAAGGCTGCCCGGCGTGGGTCGCCCGGCTCGCCGGCAGTCGCCGGGCAGGCCCCGGGCGATTCACCTGTCACACCGGCGGACGCCGCGCCCGCCGGCCGCCGTTTCACGTGCGTTATCCCCGCCCGCTGAAGGCTTTCCAAACGCTGAACCACAGCCCGAATGTTTCGCTCTGTCATGGATGCTCCGATCCGGTAGGTTATACTTCAGCCTAACGTCCTTGTCTGCAACGCCTTTCGTGATGCGAAAGCACAACCTGCAACTACGACTTTTTGGGGGAAAGGCGATCCCGCACAACTAGAACCCGCGGCCTTCGTCAACTATCATAAGGCGTTATGGGCGTTCCACAAGTTGTCATTGTCGGCCGGCCGAACGTCGGCAAATCGAGCATCTTCAATTGGCTCGCCGGCAAGCGGCTGGCGATTGTCGATCGGACGGCCGGAGTCACCCGCGACCGCCTTACCCATTTGATCGAGATTCGCGACCGCTTTGCCGAGTTGGTCGATACGGGCGGTATGGGCATCGAGGACATCGACGACCTGACCGACCAGATCGAAAGCCAGATCCAGGTGGCGATCGACACGGCCCAGGTGGTGCTGTTCGTGGTGGATTGCCGCGAGGGCTCGATGCCGCTGGATCAGGAAGTGGCCAAGCGGCTGCGTTATGTGACCGCGCCGGTGTTCGTCGTGGCCAACAAGGCCGACACGCCCGTGCTGGAGTCTCAGGCCGACGAGTTCTATCGTTTCGGCCGCAAAATCCTCCGCGTGAGCACGCGCGAGAACCGCGGCAAGAGCGAACTGCTGGATGCGATTTACGAACACTTGCCCGCGGGTTCGCTCGCCGAGGCGCCGCCCCCCGAGCCGGTGATGAAACTGGCGATCGTGGGCCGCCGCAACGTAGGCAAGAGCACGCTCGTCAATACGCTGGCCGAGGCCGAGCGGATGATCGTCAGCGAGGTGCCGGGCACGACGCGCGATAGTGTCGACGTGCATTTCGACCTCGACGGCAAGGCGTTTATCGCCATTGACACGCCCGGTTTCCGCCGCAACAAGAGCATCTCGACCGACGTGGACTTCTACAGCACGCATCGCGCCCAACGGAGCATCCGCCGCGCCGACGTGGTGCTGCTGTTCTTCGACGCCACGCAGCGCATCAGTAAGGTTGACCGGCAACTCTGCGACTACGTCGCCGGCCAATACAAACCGTGCATCTTCGTGGTCAACAAGTGGGACCTCACCGGCGGCAGCATGCCCACGGAAAAATGGGTAGGCTATCTCCGCGACAACTTCCGCACCATGTGGTACACCCCGATCGCCTTTATCACCGGACAGAGCGGCAAGAACGTCAAGGCGATGCTCAACCACTCGCAAATGCTGTTCCGGCAGTCGCTCAAACGGGTGTCCACCGGCCAGTTGAACAAAGTGGTGCAGGCGGCCTTCGAACTGAATCCGCCGCCCGCCTATCAGGGCCGCCATCCGAAAGTCTATTTCGCCACCCAGGCGGCCGTGCAACCGCCCACGATTGTCCTTTTCTGCAACCACCCTCGCGGCATCACCCTCCAATACCAGCGCTACCTGCTGAAGGTCTTCCGCGACCAATTGAAGTTCGCCGAGGTGCCGATCAAGCTCTATCTCCGCAAGCGCGAGCACGGCGATCAGCACGACGAGGCGACACGGTAAATAAAAATAAGTCTTGGCGCTCGCATCGCGACCGCCTCGATCGGAGAACTGCCATGAGCAAGTCCGCAGCTCTCGCTTGCTTCCTCATCCTGATTGCGTCGATAACCGGCTGCGGGACCGATTCGCCTCGGAAAGCTGGTGATGTGGGCGGGCGGGCGGCGGCCGACGGCCCTCTCACCCTCTTCGCTGCCGCCAGTGCGACCAATGCGTTGGATGAGATCGCCGCGGCCTACACGAAGAGCACGGGCACCGAGGTTCGGACCAGCTACGCCGCTTCGTCGGCTTTGGCGCAGCAGATCGCCAGCGGCGCCGACGCAGACCTGTTTCTGTCGGCCGACTTGAAATGGGCCGATTACGTTCAATCCAAGGCGCCGGTGGCCAGGCGTCGGAACCTGCTCGGCAACCGCCTGGTGATCGTCGTCCCGTCGGACTCGAAACTTGAAATCAACAGACCCGCCGATCTGGTTTCCGATGACGTGAAGCACCTGGCCCTCGGCGATCCGGACTCCGTTCCGGCGGGCAGGTATGCCAAGCAGGCCCTGACCGGGCTGGGGCTCTGGGAAGGGCTCGGCGGCCGAGTCGTTCCGGCCGCCGACGTTCGCCAAGCCCTCAGCTATGTGGAAACGGGCGCCGCGGAAGCCGGGATCGTCTACGCCACCGATGCGGCCGTCAGCAAGAAAGTCCGCCTCGCCGTCGAGATCCCCGCCGAGGCCACCGGGCCGGTGCTCTATCCGCTCCTCTTGTTGAAGCGTACGACGAACCGGCTGTCGGCGGAAGACTTCTACAACTGCCTCGGCTCTCCCGAGGCGACTGCGGTCTTCGAGAAGTATGGGTTCATCATCCTCCGAGAATGAAGCAGATTCATGGTTCCTCACTCGATCTCCGAGACCGTCGTGATGGGACAACTGGCCAACCTCCTGACGGCGGCGGAATGGCACGCCCTGCGGCTGAGCTTTCAGGTGGCCTGCTGCTCGGCGCTGCTTGGACTGCCGTTGGCCGTGGCCATCGGCTACTGGTTGGCTCGCAGCCGGGTTCGCGGCAAATGGCTGGTCGAAGTGCTCGTCAATCTGCCGCTGGTGATGCCGCCGGTCGTGGTTGGTTACCTGTTGCTGGTCTGCTTCAGTCCCCGAGGGCCGGCCGGATCGCTGCTCCTGGATTGGTTCGGCGTGAAGATCGTCTTCACCTGGTGGGCCGCGGTGCTGGCGTCGTTCGTGGTGAGCTTCCCGTTGATGGTCCGACCCATTCGACTTGCGTTCCAGGAAGTCGATCCTCGGCTGGAGATGGCCGCGCAGAGTCTGGGCACCGGGCGGCTGCGGAGTTTTCTGACAGTAAGTCTGCCTTTGGCCCGGCGGGGACTGATTGCCGGATGTGTTCTCGGATTCGCTCGCAGCCTCGGCGAGTTCGGGGCGACGATCATGGTCGCCGGCAACATCGAAGGCCAGACCCGAACCATTCCTTTGGCGATCTACACCTTGGCCAACCAGCCCGGCGGCATGGATCAATCGTGGCGGTTGGTGGGCATGGCCGTCGTTCTCGCCTGCGGGGCGCTGGCCGCCGGCGAGTGGCTGGAACGGAGGCGAGCGGTCGATGCCTCTTCTTGAATTCCAATGCCGGCGCCATTTTCCGAATGGTTTTCAGCTCGACGTCGGCTTCGAGCTGGACCGGCGTTTCAACGTGCTTTTCGGGCCTTCCGGGGCCGGAAAGACGACGGTGCTGTCGATCATTGCCGGCTTCGTGGCGCCGCAGGAAGGCCGCGTGCAACTCGGCGATCGCACGCTGCTGGATACGGCCCGCGGCATTTCCCTCCCCATCGCCCGGCGGGCCGTTGGCATGGTGTTTCAAGATGCCCTGCTGTTCCCCCATCTGACGGTCGATGGAAATCTTCGCTATGGGCAGCGCCATCGCAAAGCCAGGCGGCGCACCGTGGCACTCTCGCGGGTCGTTGAAGTGCTGGAGATCGGCGGACTGCTGCCGCGTCGGCCGCGCAACCTCTCGGGCGGCGAGCGGCAGCGCGTGGCCCTGGGGCGAGCCCTGCTCAGCGGGCCGGAGCTTCTCCTCATGGACGAGCCGTTGGCTTCACTTGACGCTCCCTTGAGAAACCGAATCCTCGTTTACCTCGAACGCATTGTCGCCGAATGGGACATTCCCACTTTGTTCGTTACGCATTCGCAGGCGGAAGTCCGGCGGGCGGCCGAGGGGGTGATCGTGCTCGCCGCGGGGCGCGTCGTGGCCGCCGGCTCGCCCGACGACGCCTTGGGCCAACCGGAGCCGCTGGGCTGGGGCGATTCCACCGGCCCGATGAATCTTCTCCGCTTGGACCGCGTGGAACGCACGGAAGGCCAGGCCCATGCGTGGATCGGGCCGCAACGCTTGTCGCTGCCGCCCTTGCCGCCCGCCGGCCCCGCTCCGCGCTTCGTGCAGTTTTCGCCCACCAACGTGATCCTCAGCCGGCAGGACATCTCCGGCGTCAGCGCGCGAAATCATCTCCGCGGCCGCGTCTGTCGGATCGCCCATACGCGCGAGGCGTCTTCGTGGCCATCGATATCGGGCAAATCATTTGGGTCGAGGTCACCACGGCCGCAGCCGCCGAATTGGACCTCAAACCGGGCGCCGAGGTCGTCTGCCTATTGAAGACGAACAGCCTCACGGCGGTCGAGTGAAAGCGCCGTGATTCTCCGTGGCCTCTGCGGTTAATCCGGCGCACGCCTTGAACCGTCCTCAAAGCGAAGCGAAACTGGCGGCACGCCATCATTTTCTCAAGAGGGTCACCGAGGGCGACAAGGTCTTTCTCATTGGGGACGAACGTGGACTTGCGAGATTGGCTGAAAAACGGCTGGCTGACTGAACATCAAACGAGCCGGCAGGAGATTACCGACCTGCTGGGGGTCATCGATCGCGACGCGGCGCAGTGTCAGATCGACGCTCTGAGTCCAGATTGGCAACTGAACATTGCATACAATGCCATCCTGCAGGTCGCTACGGCTGCGTCATCTGATGCGGCAAACCAGGAATCACCAGCCGCGCCAATCTTGCCATGCCCAGAGGCTACCAACCCCTCGATTCTTGTCAATAGTTCACAATTGTGTCACCGCAACCGTCAAGAATTGATCAAGGCCAAGATTCCGCGCTACGAAGCGGGAACTCCCTTTTTCGCGATGCCGTAGCCCCCTGCTGCCGGTTCTATCCAGCTTTAACGCGGAAAGAACGTTGGTCACAACAGCGCCGTGGGCTATACTTTTTTTGGTCCCATGAAACATCGCAACCAATCCAAGTCGACGCTGAATCCCTCGACCACTTCGCCGGGGAAAGGCATGCCCACAGACAGCGGACATTCTGCCACGCCTCCAGCCCGAGCCATCAGAGTGTCTGCCCAGTGGGCGAATATGTCGGCGGCGGGCCTGATCGTACTGGCTACCGTGGCGGCCTACCACAGTAGTTTCGCCGGCCCCTTCATCTTCGACGACAACTCATCCATCTCGCAAAACGCCACGATTCGTCGGCTTTGGCCCCTTTGGCCGACTCTCTGCCCACCCCGCCACGGCGAGACGGTCGCCGGTCGGCCACAGCTGAACCTCTCCCTGGCGATCAATTATGCCATCAGCGGCAAGCGGGTCTGGAGCTACCATGCGGCAAACCTGGCCATTCACGTTTTCGCGGCTCTGCTGCTGTTCGGCATCCTCCGACGGACGTTCCTGCTGCCAACGATGCGCGACCGGTGGGGCACGGCTGCCCTGCCGCTGGCACTGGTGGTTGCCCTGTTGTGGGCGATCCATCCGCTGCAAACGGAGTCGGTCACCTACATCGTCCAGCGGGCTGAGTCGCTGATGGGACTGTTCTACTTTCTGACGCTCTACTGCTTCGTCCGCGGCGCAAGTTTAGAGGGGTCAGGGGTCAGGGGTCAGGGGTCAGGGCCGGATGTTCATCATTCATCATTCATCATTCGTCATTCATCATCCCGCAATCCTTCATCCTTCATCCTTCCGCCAGTCGCTTGGTATGTCGGGTCGGTGACAGCGTGTCTCTTGGGCATGGCCAGCAAGGAGGTGATGATCTCTGCGCCGCTGATGGTGTTGTTGTACGATCGGACGTTTTGCGCCGGCTCGTTCCGCGAGGCCTGGCGGCAACGGTACGGCGTATACCTGGCATTGGCCGGCACCTGGTTGCTGCTGGGGTGGCTGGTGTTGTCGATGAGTCCTCTCGGCACCGGCACGGGGCCAGGCACAAAGGTCTTCACGTGGTGGTCGTATCTGTTGACCCAGCCGGGGGTGATCGTCCATTATCTTCGGCTGTCCGTATGGCCTTGGCCGTTGTGCTTGGACTACGGCTGGCCGGCTGCGCGGAGCGTGGCGGACGTGCTTTGGCCGGCGATCGTGGCGGCAGGCCTGTTGGCCGCCACGGTTTGGGCCCTGGTCAAGCGGCCGGCCTGGGGCTTTCTCGGCACGTGGTTCTTCGGCATCTTGGCGCTGACATCGAGCGTGGTGGCCCTGGGACAAGCGGCTTTCGAGCATCGCATGTACCTGTCGCTGGCGGCGGTGGTGACCGGGGTAGTGGTGGGCGGATGGGTTGCGGGCCAATGGCTTGTCCGTCGCGGCTTCATTCCCGTGCTGGCGTCCCGGTTCCTGGGCGGTGCTCTGGTGTTGTTTGCAGGCGCGGCACTCGGAATCCTCACGTTTCAGCGGAATGTGGACTACCAGAGCGAACTTTCCATCTGGGAGGACACGGTGGCCAAGGCACCAGGCAACGCGGGAGCCCACAACAACCTCGGCAACGCCCTGGCCAACCGCGGCAAGATCGATGAGGCGATGGCCCATTACCGCAAAGCGATGGAGATCTGCCCCGACTTTGCCGATTCCCACAACAACCTCGGTTTCGCCTTGGCCGGCCGCGGTCAGATCGATGAGGCGATGGCCCATTATCGCACGGCGCTAGAACTCAGGCCCGACTACGCGGAGGCCCACAACGATTTCGGCGTCGCCCTGGCCGGTCGCGGTCAGACCGATGAGGCGATGGCCCATTACCGCACGGCGCTAGAACTCAAGCCAGGCTACGCCGAGGCCCACAACAACCTCGGCGTCGCCCTAGCCGGCCGCGGTCAGACCGATGAGGCGATGGTCCATTACCGCACGGCGCTGGAACTCAATCCCGAGTTCGCGGAGGCCTGCAACAACCTCGGCGATGCCCTGGCCAAATGTGGCCGGGTTGACGAGGCGATCACTCAGTACGAGAAGGTCCTGAAAATCAAGCCCGACTATGCGATGGCGCACAACAACCTCGGCAACGCCCTGGTCGGCCGCGGACAGATCGACGAAGCGATCACCGAGTACCGCAAGGCGCTTGAAATCGATCCCGATTCCTTTGAAGCGCACGCCGACCTCGGCAACGCCCTGGTCAGTCGCGGACAGATCGACGAGGCCATCGCGGAGTACCGGAAGGCTTTGGAGATCAGGCCACAGGTTGCCGACTTGCACTACAACCTGGGCATCGCTTTAGCGGGGTGCGGACGGTTCGACGAGGCCATCGCCGAATACGAGAAGGCCCTGGAAATCAAGCCCGGGCACACAAACTCCCGACTGCGCTCTGGGCATTGTCCAGTCGCAGCGGGAAGGAGGCGCTGAAGACCTTGGCGGGACAGCGTGACCTGCTCCGCGCGGCCCGATGACGTCGCCTTGCTGAACGATACGGCCTCGGTGCTGGCCACTAACCCGAACGCCTCGATCCGCAACGCTGCCGAAGCCGTCGAGTTGGCCGAGCGAGCAGTGCAACTGTCTGACGGGCGGGAACCGGCGGTTCTCGGCACGTTGGCCGCCGCTTATGCCGGGGCAGGAAGATTTTCCGAAGCCGTCAAGACGGTCGAGCGGGCCCTGAACTTGGCAATCGGCCAAAACGACTCGGTCCTGGCCGAGACCCTTCAGGCCCGAATCAAGCTCTACCAAACCGGTCTCCCCTATCGCGATACGCCACAACCGGCTGCGTCGAAGTCCATCCGACCTTAGCTCGGTTTGCGTAGAGAATAAACATCCCGTCCTGCAATCGCCATAATCCGTCTTGAAGCTGGTGACGCCTTTGGTATTGGAGATTGTCGTTCCATTACCTACTCTATACCAGCAGGAGGACCGCTCCTTCATCAGAGGCCACTTGACAGGCGTGACAGAAAAAGGTACATTTGTACTACTTATGGGTACAAAACTCGCGACGAATAGCTTGGCCGAGACACTGTTTAGCAAGAATCGCCGCATGGTCCTGTCTTTATTGTTAGGACACGCGGACCAGGCGTTCTACTTGCGGCAGATCGTCCGCGCTTCGGGCGGCGGGGTGGGCGCAATTCAGCGGGAACTTCGCCAACTTGTCGCGTGCGGCATTCTGCGTCGCACGGCCCGAGGTAAAGAGGTCTATTTCCAGGCTAATCCGGAGTGCCCGGCCTTCGCCGAACTGAAGAGCCTGTTGCTGAAAACGGCGGGGCTGGCTGACGTCTTGCGAAAAGCCTTGGCGCCGCTGGCCGACCACATCGAGATTGCCTTTGTCTTCGGTTCTATGGCCCAGGGGAAGGAGCGACGGCAGAGTGATGTTGACCTCCTTGTCGTCGGCAACGCGAGTTTTGCCGACGTGGTAACCGCGATCGGGCCGGCGCAAGAGCAGCTCCGGCGAGAGGTTAATCCGAGCGTGTATCCACCCGACGAGTTCCGTGCGAAACTTGCGGCACGCCATCATTTTCTCAAGAGGGTCATCGAGGGCGACAAGGTGTTTTTCATTGGGGACGAACGTGGACTTGCGAGACTGGCTGAAAAACGGCTGGCTGACTGAATATCAAACGAGCCGGCAGGAGATTACCGACCTGCTGGGGGTCATTGATCGCGACGCGGCCCAGTGTCAGATCGACGCTCTGAGTCCAGATTGGCAACTGAACATTGCATACAATGCCATCCTCCAGGTCGCTACGGCTGCGTTGGCCGCCACCGGTTATCGCGCCACTCGCGATGCGCAACATTTTCGCGTCATTGAGTCGCTAGCCTATACCATGAATGTAGGTGCGCAGCGGATAGCCCAATTGCAGAGCTTTCGGAAGAAGCGCAACATCAGCGACTACGAACGCGCAGGGGGCGTCTCGCAGCAAGAAGCCAACGAAGTCGTTGGCTTGGCCAATGAGCTTCGCAACGACCTGATCGCTTGGTTCACAGCGAAGCATCCGGAGCTAGTGATCGCGAATCCTTCTCAATGATTGCCGGGCGGAGTCCTTGCCGGTCGTGGCATGTGAAGTGGACGTTCGGGGGCGCATTATCGAATTGATGCCTTTTTTTGTTCGCGGCTTGGGTGGTTTTGGCTTGGGCCTGGGTTTCTGCCGTTTCAAGACGCGACCAACAAGATTCTCCAATGGTCAGGTTCTCTCTCCGCGTCGCCGCGACTCCGCGTGAGCCTTTTTCCTACCTTTTCTTGTTCGCCGCTTGCGTGGTTTTGAACCTTGTTGGGCGGTTGCCGCGCTGCGTAATGCGATGCGGCAAACCAGGAGTCACCAGCCGTGCCAATCTTGCCATGCCCAGAGGTTGCCAAGCTCCTCGATTCTTGTCAATAGTTTAGTATTGTGTCCTCGGAATCCAGAAACTACGATAATCTGATTTCCAGTCGAAACAGGTGTGTTCGCAACATTCTGTCAATTCGTGATGCGCGACGAGGGCCGTGACCGCATCGGATGGCGTTAGGGAGTTGAAATCAAGTTGGCCTTACACGCCTGCACGGCCACTGCGTGCTGATGACAGAGGGCGACGAAAGGAGCGGCGATGAGTTCCGTGGCCGTGCTCTCGGGCAGCCGCCAGGAACCACCCCGGAAGAGGAGAGAGCCCTTCGGCGACAAGTGCTCATACACCTGCTTGATCCGCCCCATCACTGTCGAAAGCCACCCATCTCGCGGTTGCGTGATTTTTGCCACAGAGTAAATGAGCTGCCCTGTGCCCACCTCGCCACCGAAACGGATCAACGATTCCAAGTCCGAAAGTGGTTGCACGTCCGGCAGGCCGAAATCTTCCATCCTCTTGCCGCCGGGTAACAGGTCTCGCGGGAATAACGGGTCGATCCGCAGGTGCACGGGCAGATTCTCTTTCCGCAGGAATCGAATCGCCTCCATTCGACTTCCGACGCTCGGCGCAGCGGGATCGAACAACTGACGATGGTTGTCTCCCCAAAACGCCAGAGACACTTCAATCCGCAACGGCGGATATCCATGTCTCTTGAACCACTCGTTTCGCGGATGATTACTCGCCAGCGTATGGAGCCGATGCAAAACGTCAACGTACCGCTCGCCCAGCAGCGTGGCCGGATTCTTGGTCAGCAGGGTGACCGTCGTGAAGCGATGTCTCCGTTCAGCCAGCCTCTCCAGCACGAACAAACAGTCGCGATGCTCTTGCTCCAACGGCTGCAAGGCGTCCGTGCTGTTAGACAAGTGAACTGGAGCCGCCGGAACGTCATAGATGTCCAGCGCGTCCAGATCCTTGATCAGGTCCGTTCGGAAGCGACTCTTGCAGCGCACCTCCCGGGCGACATAGCCGGCCGCGTAACAGTATTCACACCGATGCTCGCAGCCCGCATACACGTTGATGCAATACCGATGGCCCGAGGGGAACTGCATTTGGTCGGCGAACGGGCAGTACCATTTCAACAGCCGCGGCCGACTGACGTCCAGGAGATCCTTTTTCGAATCGTGCGGCAAGAAGTACAGGGCCAACGCGGCGCACTGACGAGCCGGCTGGTTGTCAAAGACCGGCCGATACTTGGGATCGACGCGGTTGGCCAGCGAGAGTCCCCGTTCGACGTAATCTTCTGTATCAAACAAGTTCATGTGTTTCACCCTTGACGCTTGCCTGAAGGATTCCAATTCTTGCCGTACGAGTGACCAAGCCGCCTCTCATTTAATTGTCATCCGTCTCTTCTGTCAACAACGGAAACCGATGCCCCTCGCATCCTCGCGTAGCGAGTAACATCCGTTATGCGCAAAGTACTTAGGCCGAATTTCTCACAGTGTTCCCGCAAGTGACGTGGCGATAGATCTGCGTCCTCAATAACGATTCGGTCCGCCAGAGTCATCAATTGGGCAATCAAGGAGCGACCACTTGGCAACAGAAGAGCGTTGTCGTCGAAGTACCGGACAGGAATAAAGACCGCTTCATCCTGCCCCGACTCGCCGCCCAAGACGGCATCGATTGCCCGGAAATATAGAGACAGAGAGAACTGATGGAAAGCCGTACCGTGTTTGAATGCGAGTCGCTTGAGATTGTGCTGGATGAGGTCGAGGCGGTTTTCCGCAATCAATTTGTCCGGGCGCAACCCGACCGTCTCTACAAAACCGCCTGCTCCGTTTCGCTGAAGCAGCCAGCTTGCTTCATAAGGCGATATTCTTTCGATATGGAAACGGCTGAAGACATCGCAGATTCGCAGCATCAGAGCGATATCAAAACGGGTTGAAGCGTTCGCACAGCAGGTGTCCGCCCAATCGAACAGGTTCTGCCGACGGAAGGTTACGTTCTCCAAGACGCGAAGATTGCGAAAGAACATGTTGGCGATGGACCTGCTCCCCCGGACAACATCCACCAACGTCAGATCGAATGGTTTTCCGCCACGGGCGAATGCCTTCTTGCACAGCGTCATCGCTGTCTTTGCGGAGCCGCACGCGATGTCAAGCAAGCGGATTCGATCAGCCGTAACACGGGCTGTCAACTTGTCGAACGCGCCCCTAAACAGGGCCCGGCTTCGCTCTTGCACCCAGGGATCCGACCTTGGGGTAAGAGAGGCGAACACTCGCCCCATGAGCGAATAGCTCAACGGCCAATCGCGCACATCTACGGGTGGATAAACAAACAATTGGACGCGACGAGTCCCGGCAACCGGAATTCTTCGATAATGGCAGTAGAGACGGCTTCGTTCAGCAGAAGGGACAAGAGGGCATACGAGTGGCAAGTACTTCGGGTTCTCAGTGGAGTTCGGCTGGGCGAGCTTGCTCAAAAGGTAAGCGGGGTTCCTCACGTTGAATACTCCCGCCAGAAGCGTGCCTTCTTCGCCGGATATGTGGAACGTCTCAAACCCAACCACCTTCTTCAGCAAGCGAAGTTCCGCTTCGGCCCGGGAAAAACGATTCAAGCACGCATGCAACAATGCGAAGTAAGTTCGCACGAAGTCGAACTCGTCGATCGGGCGAGCAATCTCGTTCTATGAAAGCGGTCCAGGCAACCCGGAGTTGCTCCAACTCACTTGCCGATAAGTCGGAATCCCTCCAGTATTGCTCCCACGTCAAGCTCTCCACCTGAACAACATTTCCCCTGGAAATGTAGAGGGAAGTGATCAACCTTGGTTGGCCAATCGCTCTGCACATCAACCGCTGATTGTACCGCTGAAGACGATTCACCAGCCTGCCCCTTCGTGATACGCACTCCTAAGAAAGCCATCTCGCCGCATTAGAGTAATGTTGGGAAGTGACTTGCAACAGGTCCAATAGTGTTCAGCTTGCTCATCCACGAAAAGTATACATACGTATATTATGCCGAACGGCCATTGCGTTGCAAGCACAAAAATCGGGCCAGCGACTAGCGTCGAAATTAGCGGCAAGAGTCCACGGTGGAGCCTCTCGTGGTTTCGCCGCCCCGATAGCATTCTGTGGCGCAATCCGTTATGTGGCGCCAAACACGATTCGCCGGCGATTTCTAGGGTCGCTGCCGCGCTGAAAGCCACATAATTCCTGACGGCTTTCCAGTGCTTTGAATTCGCTGATGGCAATTCGGGACTTCTCGTCGGGGGGAAAGTCGGTTGTAACGTGGACCTGTCGCGGTTGTGCCGGAAAGGGAACGAAATTCTGACAGGCAAACCGCCGCAATTCCGCAGGCGGCGTTGTGAACGGAACTTCCCGCTCTACGGGCAGTTAAAGAACTTTCGGACTCGGGCTTGACAAGTCGTACAAATGTACGATAATACTCCTTGTACACTCGTACGAGGACACCATCATGACTAGCAAAGCATTGGCTGCACTCAGCCCTGCGGAGACCGAGATCCTGCGACTCGTCTGGCGGCTCGGGTCCGCGACGGTCCAAGATGTCTGCATCGCGCATGCCCAAGGAACGGTCCGTAACGTATGCCACGGTGCAGACGTTGTTGCGCCGTCTGGAGAAAAAGGGGTACATAAGGCATGCCGTGAAAGGCAAGGCCCATCTGTTCTCCCCCGCGGCCAAACGCGAGGATGTGATCAAGCGGACGGTGAGCGACTTTGTGGATCGGCTGTTCGGCGGAGACCCGGTGCCGTTGCTGATCCACCTGGCCGATCACAGCAAGTTGAAGGGCGAGGACATCAGACGGTTGAAAAAACTGATTGAGGACGGCCAGAAATAGGCGCGAATAGCCACAAAATAGGAGGCCATCATGGCATCGCTGTTGACCGCAGTGGCAGACTTTCTGATGCGTCAGAGCTTGCAGATCGCGGCCGTGTTCTTGTTGGTGGCCGTGGTCTGCTGGGGACTGCGAAAGACCAGTGCCCATTGGCGATATTTGCTGTGGCTGGTTGTGCTGGCCAAGTGCTTGGCCCCGGGGCTAATCAGCGTGCCGTTGCCCGTGTTACCGCCGACGACCGAACCGCAACCGACGCGGACGGACGCGATGCACTCGCGGGACATGTTGGGCTCACCGGTTGCAATGCCTTCGCCGGTGGCGGCGGCCGAATCTGAGATGGCACTCGTAAGTCCTGAGCCGGTTGCCACGCGAAAGAGGACCACACGGCCAGCAACCGTCGCGCAGTCCGACGTTCACGTGGCAAGGACAATCTGGATGGTGGAGCTGAATTGGCGGGGGTGGCTGGCGGCGGTATGGTGCTCGGGAGTCGCGACATGTCTCACCTACATTTCGATCAGGGCGTTGGCGACGCATCGCCGGCTCAAACGGATGCGCCGAGTGGCAGGCCGAGAGATACAAGCGACCGTCGCGGCGTTGGCCGAGCGGCTGGGGCTGAAGATGGTCCCGACCGTCTACATGGTCAACGCCAGTCGCGCAGCCGTTTGTGTGGGGATGGCTCCGTGGAAGCATCTATCTTCCGGAGCAGTTCGTAGGCACGGGCACGCGAGAGCAGCAGCAGGCGATTCTGACCCATGAGCTTGCCCACGTCGCACGGTGGGATGCGGCGGTGAACTTCGTACAGATCATCGCGCAGGCTGCGTTCTTCTTCCATCCGCTGATCTGGTGGACGAACCGGCAAATCCGGCGGGAGCGCGAGAAGTGCTGCGACGAGATCGTCATCGCCGGTTTGGACGCCGACCCCAAGCAGTACGGCCAAGCCATCGTCAACGCGCTTGTGGCCGAGTATGAAGCGAGCCAGTCGATTCCGTCGCTGGCGGTGGCCGGTCGGCTAAAGAACATCGAGGAACGCATCCAGACAATTCTGCACCCCAGCCGGAGATTTTACCGTCGGCCGACGTGGGTGGCCGTGACGACGGTCTTGCTCCTGGCCGCGTGCGCCGTGCCTACGGCGCTGGTTTTGACGGCTCACGGTGGGGCGGCCGATCAACAACCGGTGAGTGCGTCACAGCCAATACCTCCAACCCAGCCTACGAGTGATGCTGCGGGTGAAGGAAAGGACAAGCCGGTGTCCGCCGCTACCGACACCAACACTTGGAAACCTGGCCAGGTGCTCGACTTTCGTGTGATCAGCGCTCGAACGAAAGAGCCGCTGCCGGACGTGACGCTGGAAGTGCAGTTCGAGGGCAAGGGGATCAACTTCCAAGACATCAAGATTCAAACGACCGACGCCGACGGGCGATCCAAGATCCGGCTGCCGGACCGGAAACCGAGTACGGTCCGGGTTTATCCGAGCAAGGCGGGCTTTGTGCCGATTCGCGTCTATTGGGGCAGCACGCCCGGCCCCGACGTTCTTCAGCACACCACGACCGTGCCCTTGGAGCCCGGGACGGTCTGGGGCGGCGTCGTCCAGAATGAGCAAGGCGATCCGATTCCGAACGTGAAGGTCTCGGTGCATTATTGGGCAAAGGGTTTCGGCACCAAGCCGCACGTCCGCGCGAACATCTGTGAGGAGGACTCCGTCACCACCGACAAGGATGGACGTTGGCGGATGGATGTCATGCCGGCCAAGATCGACGACGTCGACGAGGTGTGGATATTCTTGATGCATCCGGACTACGTCAGCGATCATTTGCAGCGCGGCATTACTCCCTGGCCGGTCACAGAAAGACCGGCGATCAAGGCGCTCTGCGAGCAGACTGCGGTGATGGTGATGAGCAAGGGAACAACCATCGAAGGCGGGGTGAGCGATGAGTCAGGCAAACCTGTTTCGGGCGGCTTTGATCTGCAATGTAAATGAATGCTATAGTCCAGACCCTTTGAAGATCACCGCAACCACAGATAGCGAAGGACATTTCCGTTTAGCGGGCCTTAGTCATCGCGACAATTGGGATTACTCCTTCACCGTCCAAGCTGCCGGCTATGCGCCTGTTCTTGTCACAGTTAGCGATGCGAACATTGGAGTGCCGGCCAAAATCAAACTCGAACGCGGGCAGGCCGTGCAAGGGCAAGTCGTCGACGAAGACGGCAAGCCGCTCGAAGGCGTGTCGATCAAGCTTGATTATTGGATGGGACGACCCCGCCAATTCTATCTGAAGACAATGACGGGCGCCGAGGGGAAATTCCGCATCAACGACGCGCCGTTCGATCGCACGGAGTACGATTTCGAGAAGAAGGGTTACATCGCCGTCCGCAAACCATTGCCGCCCACGACGAACGATTACCAGATCATGCTACGACCTCCGGTAAAAATCGTCGGGGCGATCGTGGATGCCGAGACGAACCAACCGCTGGCAGAATGCAAGCTAACGAAAGGTTGGGACCCCGACAACCGGGCTCCGGAATGGGAGACGGACATTGGGTTCCCCGCCAAGACGATTACCAACGGGCGATACGACATCGTGCTTAACAATGAACAATGGTTGACTCGGATTCGCGTGGACGCCGACGGGTACATGCCCGCCGTTTCGAGGCTCTTCAAGCCTTACAATCCCGATCGCGGCACCGTGACTTACGACTTCAAGATGACCAAGGCCGGACCGATGTCCGGAACCGTTCTCGGTCTGGACGACAAACCACTGGCGGGCGCCGAGGTCTACCGGGCGACCAAGCAGTTCTTTGTCAATAACCGCAAGCCGGACGCCAACGCGCGGAGGACCAGCCGGATGGCTAAGACCGATGCGCAGGGACGATTCGAGTTCCCGCCGGAAGTCGAACCGTTCTATCTCATCGTTCTTCATGATCGGGGCCACGTGGTGCTCGACGAGAAGCAGTTCGCGGAAACGCCGACCGTTCGCATCGCGCCCTGGACGGCCGAGAATCAAAGCATCCTAATCCAACGAAAACAGATCAACTATAATGAGGGTTCGGCCTCCCCAGCGACACACAGACTCTCGCCGTGCGGATCGTTGACTTGGAGGGCAAGCCGGTCGAAGGCGCCAACGTGGCGACGTCCGCCTCCTTCCGGGCTCAATATAACTACCTTGGAGACAATGAATCAGCCTGGAATTATTTTCGCAATGTGGTCTCCGACGACGACGGCAAGGCTCGCCTTGCCGATCAACATCGCGTCAATTGCGTCGTCGCACGGCACGTCGAGAGAAAGCTGGTCACGATTCAGAGCGTCGCGCCGGAACAAGTGAGCAGAAAGAACACGATCACGCTGACGATGCAGCCGCAGTGCAAGGTGTTCGGAAAAGTGGCCGCGAAAGACCCGCAGACAGGCAATCGGAAGAACATCCGGACCTGGGTCGATGTTTGCTTGGACAACCCAATGGAACGTCCGATGGAGTTCATGTCGGACAAAGGCGAGTACCATTTCTACCTTCCGCCGGGCACGTACACAGTGGACGCCCGCGGCGAGGGTACGCAAAACGTCCCGAAGACCATCACCGTGAAACCGGGCCAGCAGGAATTGGAAGTCGAGCCGATCGACTTGCCTCCGCCGGGGCCTGGGGCGCTCCCCGGGATCCAATAATGTGTAACCCGCTGCTGCACCGGACCGCAGCGGCATTGCGACGTTCGAGGGCTCCACGTCTCACGACCAGCGGCGGTAGCAAGAGCCTGGGCGTTATTCTTGGGGTCGTCCTATTATCTCATTTGTATTCCGAGACTTGTCGATATACGACCCCTTTCTGACACTGGGATGCTGACCAAAGCAGAACGCAAATAGCCAAGAACCGGGTCTCATCTCTACCTCTCTCCCACCTTTCGCGAGCCATTATGTGGCCTCCGGCCGGCACGCCGACGGCAATCCGCCGAGGAAAACCAAGGCGACGCCACATAACGAAGTTGACCACCTATTGCGTTTCTGTTGCGGAAAGAGCAGGTTGGCTGGATTGTCGCCTTTCGCTCCGCGAAAGTGGCGTGGATTGATCGCTCCTTTCGTGGGACGAAAGGCGACAGAAGGCTTTCCGCAACAGAAACTAACGCGCTTTATGCGGTCAACCTCATAAGGTGCAAGCTCTCGGGGCCGCCCGATGCCGAATCGCTACTGGCGGGCCTTCAGTTTTTTCGCCTTGGCGAAATCGGCCTCGGCCTTCGACTCCTCGCCGCCGTCTTGATAGAGTCGTCCCCGGGCCTGGTACGCCGCCGAGTTCTCCGGATCGAGGCGGATCGATTCGGTGAGGGCCTCGATGGCCTCCTGCGGCCGATCCAAGCGGGCCAGGCAGCGGCCGATCCAGTATTGCAGATCGGCCTGGTCCTCGTCATAGCCCCGCTCGCCTTGCATTTGCTTCAAGAGATTGAGCGCGCGGTGGAACTTGCCGTGTCGCCACTGGCGGTGAACGGTCGCCCAATCGTAGGTTCGTGAGTACGGCTGCCAAGGGTAGGCCGACTTGTCGGTGAAGTTTTTCAGCACCGTCTCGGGCGTTTCCCACCAATCGCAAAACCAGAGCGAGGGGTCGGTCGGCTGCCCGCTGTTTTCGGCCCAGGGAAGGTAGACCTGAAGGTAAAAGGCCCTCGCCTGCTGGGCGGCGCGCAGCTCGTATTTCACAATGCCGGCGACGAAGGCCTCCTTCGACACCCGCCCTTGATCGGCTTCGTCGTTCAGTCGCACGAACTCGCGGGCGTAGACCACGTTGTGCAACTCATAGACGGCGCCGGCCCAGAGCTCCTCGAAGGATCGGGGCTGGCCTTTGCGGGGCCCTTCGGTATAAACGGCCGCGACGAGGATCGCCGCGTTGTCGCCGTCGGCCGGCGCCACGTGCTCGGCGTCGGAGTGCAGCGGCGCCGACGGATCCCAATCGATCAGGTCGCCGAGATCCTCGCCGGCAAACTTGCGTGCCGCCCAATCGCGGAGAAAATCGGTCTGCGAAAAGAACTGGGCCATCGCCGGGCGGTCGTCGAGCATCTTGGCAACCTGGTGCTGGCCGTGCTTCAGCGCCGCGGCGGCGAGCTGCTTTTCCGAGGTGGGCTGATATTGCGCGCCGGCGTCACCGGGCGTGAGCGCGATGGCCGCTTTCAGATCCGCCGCGCCCTTGGCATATTGCCCTTTGCGGAGCCAGGCCACGCCGCGCATCCCCGGAAACTTCGCCTGCTTCGGCTCCAGGCGGATCGCCTGGTCGAGCTGCGCGATAGCGGCGTCGTAATCGCCGTGTTCCAAGGCGTGCCGCGCTTGTTGAAAGGCACGGTCGGCCTCGTCGGAGCCCATCGCGGCCGCCGCCAAACCGAGCCATAACGCGGCCGCGACCGCCCAGATTCGCGCCATTGCTGCTTGGGCGACGTTCATGGTAGGATTATCGCCCAGGCGGCATCCTTCGGCAACCCCGGAAATCGCCAGTTGCTTTCCCCCTCCCGATTTCGCGACGCTGTCAGCGGCCGCCAACGCGGCGTTGGCGCGGCTGCGCTTCGCGGGGCACTGCGAGTGGGCGAGTTGTTCTATACGGCCGCCGTGCGCTGGCGGAATCGTCGCTTTGATCGCCGCGCGGCCAAGGTGCATCGCGTCGCCGTGCCGGTGGTGAGCGTAGGCAATCTCACGCTGGGCGGCACTGGCAAGACGCCGCTGGTGGAGTGGCTGGCCGGCTTTCTCGGCCGTCAAGGCGTTCGCGTGGCTGTCGTGAGTCGCGGTTACGGGGCAAGAGCCAACCGGCCTAACGACGAGGCCCTCGAGTTGCGGCTGTCGCTGCCCGACGTGCCGCACGTCCAGAATCCCGATCGTGTGGCGGCCGCGGAGGAAGCGATTCGGACGTTCGGTTGCCAGACGATCCTGTTGGACGACGGCTTTCAGCATCGCCGCCTGGGCCGTGACCTGGACATTGTGCTGCTGGACGCCTCGGAACCGTTTGGCTTCGGCCACGTCTTTCCGCGTGGAACCCTCCGCGAGCCGATCGAAGGATTGCGCCGCGCCGACGTGGTGGCCGTCTCCCGCGCCGATCTGCTCGATGACGCCGGCCGAGCCGAGCTCCGCAAGACGATCGATCGCCACGCTCCCCGCGCGGTCTATGCGGAAATGATCCACGCGCCGCGCGGCCTGATTTCTGGATCGGGCGGGCAAGCTCCCTTAGACTTCGTTGGCGGCCGATCGGTGGCCGCCTTCTGCGGCATCGGCAATCCGGCCGGATTCCGGCACACGCTGGCCGCTTGCGGCTGTCACGTGGCCGGATTCCGCGAGTTTGCCGACCATCACCATTATGCGCCAGCCGATCTCGACGCGCTGGCGGCCTGGGCCCGACAACTCGGCGCGTCGGCCATCGTGTGTACCCGCAAGGACCTCGTGAAGCTCTCGGTCGACAGTCTCGGCGGCCGGCCGCTTTGGGCCCTCCGCGTCGCCGCGGAGTTCGTCACGGGCCAGGCCGAATTGGAATCGCGGTTGCGGGCGCTGCTGCCCATCGGTTATCCTGGCTCCCTATGAGAATTGCCCTGTTTCTGCCGAATTGGTTGGGCGATCTGGCGATGGCCACGCCGGCGCTGCGGGCCATGCGGCGGCACTTCGGCCGCCAGGCACATCTGGTGGGCATCTTGCGGCCCTACCTGGCCGACGTGCTGGCGGGCACCGGCTGGCTCGACGAGCAATGGTTCTTCGATCCCCGCGCGAAAGATCGGCGTCTGCACGCGTGGGCCGTGGCGCGGCAAATGCGGGCCGAGCGGTTCGACATGGCCGTGCTCCTGCCCAACTCGCTCCGCACGGCGATGGTGGCGTGGCTGGGCCGGGCCAACCAACGGATCGGCTACGTGTGCTATGGCCGCGGGCCGCTCTTGACCGGAAAGCTCTATCCCCGCCGCATCGGACGTACGATCATTCCCATGCCGATGGTCGAAAGCTATCTGGAACTTGCGCGCGCGCTGGGATGCGGCGACGAGTCGCCACGACTGGAACTGACCACCGTCGAGGCTGAGGAACGGTCGGCCGACGCCGCTTTTCAGCGGCTCGGTATTCGCAGTGACGGCCGCGTGGTGGCGCTCAATTCGAGCGGCGCCTACGGCGCGTCGAAACTCTGGCCGGTCGAATACTTCGGCCAGCTCGCGCGGCGGATCGTCGATGAGTTGGACCACGACGTGTTGGTCACGTGCGGGCCGAAAGATCGCGACATCGCCCGGCAGGTCGTCCAACTGGCCGAGAGGTCTCGCGCGGTTTCGATGGCCGATCAGCCGATGGACCTCGGCACGGCGAAGGCGTGCATTCGCCGCTGCCGGTTGATGGTTTCGACCGACAGCGGCCCGCGGCACGTGGCGGCCGCATTGGGTTTGCCGGTAGTGACGATGTTCGGCCCGATGCTGCCCGTCTGGAGCGAGAATCCCACGCAACGGGCCGTCAACCTGGTGCTCGACCTGCCCTGCATCGGCTGCCACAAACGGGTCTGTCCGCTGGGACATCATCGCTGCATGCGCGATTTGACGGTGGAGGCCGTGTTCGCGGCTGTGGTGGAATTGTTAAGGGACGAGGGCACGAGCCTCATTCCTCCCGCATCTCCCGATACACGGCCAGGGTGGCCTCGACCATGCAATCGGCCGTAAATCGCTCCTCGGCGCGATGACGAGCGAGTTGCCGCATCGCCGCACACTTCTCCGGCGAAGCGAAGGCGGCAAGAATCGCACCGGCCAATGCCTTGGGATCGCGGGGGGACTGTCCACGCCACAGGCTCCGTTGCCGATTCGCCGCCCACCAAATCGGGAATGCCCCCGGCGGTGGTGGTGACGATCGGGCAGCCGGCCAGCATCACGTCGATCAGCGTCGAGCAGAGCCCTTCCATGTGCGAGGGCAGGACGAACAGATCGGCCGCCTGGATCAGGTCGGGCACGTCGTCGCGATAGCCGAGGAAACGCACGTGCGATGCGACGCCAAGCTGTTCGGCTTGCTGCTGGAGCGTTTCGCGCAATTCGCCATCGCCCGCCAGCGCGACCACGACGTTGGGCACTTTTTGGATCACCGCCGGCAAGGCGTCCAAGAGGAAGCGGTGTCCCTTGTGATCGGTCAGTTTGGCGACGGTGAGCAGCAGCGCTTGATCGTCGGTCAATGCCAGCGACCGGCGGCCGCGGCCGCGGTCGCCGGCGCGGACCCGCGCCGGATCGACGCCGTCGTGAACCACGCGGAGCATTTCGGCCGGCAGTCCACCCGCTCGGCAAACTTCCGCGACGGCCCGCGACACGCAGATCACGCGATCGCAAAACCAGCGATAGGGCCGTGGCGACGCAGGGGGAAATCGACTCGTCGCGCGGCGATTCGCGCCGCAGTGGGCAGCCCGAGCGACGCCAGCCCGGCGCTTCGCATGGCGTGCGAATCGTTGTAGTGCAGCACGTCGGGGGCAATGCGGCACAGGTGGCGGCGAATCCCCAAGAGGCGCGAGGCGATCGCCCGCTGCCGCCGAACGAAAAGACCTCGAACCTTTCGGCTGCCGCGCGTTGGGCCACGCCCCCCCGCGGCGAGCGAGAAAAACACAGCGGTGGCCTCGCTGCCGCAGGCCGGCGGCCAGCAATCGCGATTGTTCCTCGCCCCCGTGCCAGCCACGCTGGGTCGATACGAGAGCGACAGTCAATGCGGTGGACGACATGAGAAGTAGATTATAATCGCACACCGGCTAATTTCTATGAGGCGACGGCGAAATGGCGTGGCCGAAGGGGACAGTCCCATTTTTGCGGCCGCAAAAATCGGGACAGTCCCCGTCCCCCGCAACCGCCGATTCTGGTATGTTCTGGGCCGGAGCCAACATGTCCTACCGCCAATCTACCGCCGAGAACCGGTCGCCGCTGAAGCGATTCAGCCATCGGCGCCGCTTCTTGAAAACCGCCGATTTGCTGTCGCTGGCCGACGGGCAAAGACTGTTGGACTATGGATCGGGCGACGGCTATCTGTTGACCCTGATTGCCAGCCGGCCGGTGCATTGCGAGCTTGTCGGCTACGAGCCTCCCGGGCCGCAACTCGCCGAATTGCAACAGCGCATGCGCGGCACGCGGATTCAGTGGATTTCCGATACCTCCGGCCAGCCGGACGGCAGCTTCGACCGCGTCGCCTGCTGCGAGGTACTCGAACATTTGCTGGAGTTGGATCAGCGTCGCGTGTTGGCCGATATCCGCCGCTTGCTCAATCCGTTGGGGCTCGCCGTCATGAGCGTGCCCATCGAGGTCGGCGTGGCTTCGCTGGCGAAGAACCTGGCACGCATCGCGATCCGCCAGCCGGGCGAGGAAACCAGCGTCAAGAAGATCGTCAGAGCCCTGTTCGGCCTGCGCGGCCCTCGCGAAGCGAAAGAAGGTTATATCCGAAGACACATCGGCTTTCGCCACCAAGACTTGCTTCCGCTGCTTTCGTCGGCCGGTTTCAGGATTGTGCGGCGGGCATGGTCTCCGCTGCCCGGGATCGGCCCGGTGCTCAACTCGCAGGTGCTTTACGTGCTTCGGCCGACATGATCGCCTCATCGTTTGTCCCGAGGCCGCTGGGCGACTTCGGGCCTGCCCGACCGCACCAGGATTGAGAAATCGCATCCCATCGCAGCGAGCACGCGGGCAGGCACGGGCTCGAGCTTTAGTTGCCGCAGCCGCTCGGTGAGTGCGGAGACGCGGTCGGCCGTGAGCTGTTTCGTCGGCCGCAGCAGCACCACGTCGGCGCGGCTTTGCTCGACCATGGTCATGATCGCCCCGTCGTCGGCTTCCCAGGGAAACGCCGCGGAAGGGCAGTTCCGGGCGTAGTAGCTCACAATCGGCGTGATGCCCACCGGCCCGACGACCATCGGGCGAGAAGGGTACTCTTGTCGCAACCAGCGGCCCACATCGGCCGCCATGCGCCGGGTCTCGAAGTATTTGGTATTGCTGGTCAGGGCGTCGCCCAGGCTGATGATCATCGCCAGCGCGACCGCCGTAGCGGCCACGGCCATTTGACGGCGGCCGCTCCATTGCAGCCACTGCGCCACGCGAACCAGCCGCGAGATCAATCCCAAAAGTCCCAGGCCGGCGTACACCGCGGCCATCAGCGCGATCGGCAAGGCGTAGCGCGGACAGATGGCCTTGCCGTACCACAACTGCACCCAGATGCCGCACATGATCACCACCGCCGCATAGAACAGCGGTTGCTGGTCGCGGCGCGCCCAAATGCGCCGCCAACCCCAGAGACCACCCAGCATCAGCAGGGCGAACACCGGCGAGAGGCCCCGCGTAAGCGTGGGAATGAAGATCCAGATCATCCGGCCTACCGTCATGGGCGAATCCAAGCCGCCGCCGGCGCTGGACGCCGAAGTACGGCCGACGATCCATTGCAGCCACGGCTCGATGCGAGCCAAGGGGCTGAGGCAAATGACCGACTCCCATTCGATGTTGCCCCGCAACCATCCGAGGCCGACCCCGGCAAAGAGCGCCGGAAACGCCAACAGGCACAAGATGGCCCCCACGATCAATCGCCTTCGCCCCGTTTCCAGCGATCGCCACCGCCAAAACGTCCACAGCACCGCCGGAATCACCAGGAACGCGCCCTCGATCCGCGTCAGCGCGGCCACGGTTACGGCCGCTCCGGCAGCCGCGAAATAGCCCAGCCGCACTTCCGTCACCGCGCGCCACAGCCAATAGATCGCCAGCATGAAGAGGAACCAGAAGGTCGGGTCACGCATCACCTCCGGACTCCATTCGATGAATTTTGGATGCACCGCGTAGAGCAGACAGGCCGCCAGCGCCACGCGATCGTCGAATTGCCGCCGCGCCCAGCCCCACAACGGCAACACGACGAGGCTGGAGATGGCGATGCCCCACAGCCCGGCGGCCAATTCCCACTCCAGCCCCATGCGGTGCAAGGCCACCAGCACCATCGGATAGATGTTCGGCACGATCCCGCGGAAACTGGCCCGCAGGTCGCCGGCATCGATCGCTTGCGCCGAATGGATGTACAGCACGCCGTCAGGACAGACGCTCGTGATCCGCAGCGCCGTGATCGCGCGGCATCAGACACAGCAACACCAACAACGCCAGCAGCCAACGTCTGGATGGCAGCGGCAATCGTTCTGGTTGCGATGCAGCCAGATGATTCGGATAGTCGGCCAAGGCCGGCGAGAACAACGCGAGTGGCCCCATCACAACGGCTTGCCTGAGAGAGAAACGCGTAATGAGTGCAGAACCAACACCCCCCATGGGGCGGGATTCTCGGGGGCGTAGTATACTCCAGGCGCTCGCGACGGATCAAGATCAGTCGAATCGGTGTTCTGGGAAATCTGCGGGTTATGCTTCAGCCCGTAGGATCCGCCGTGCGGACCGTTGTTGATAGCAGGGCCCGGCGTGATATGGTCCGCGTGGCGGATCCTACCACTGGCAATCCCGCGCGAATCAGAACGTGCGCCCGGCGTTTGCGTCGGGAGCGGCGGCGGGCTTCATTTGCACCGACACGCCCACCTCGACCGCGCCGGCGCCGCTTAAGTCGGTTTCGATGCGGATCGTGGCGCTGATCGTTGCCGGCGACGTTTCGCCCGGCTTGGCCGTGAAGGTGACCGGCAGAACGTGCGCGGTCTTGCTGTCGGTCGGCACCTTGCATTGAAAGCGATCGTCGCTCGACCGGGCTGAAACAATCCGAAACGGCTGCCGGCCCTGAACCACGACGTTGCGGGTCACGGGCTGGTCCGTCTCCGTCACGTACATCAACAGCGCCGACGGCCGGACGCTCAGCGCCGAAACCACCAGCCCTTCGACGCTTACCGGCACGCGCCCGGCACGAGTGTCGTAGTCGTTGGTGACGAGCACCAACTGGTCGTGGACATAGCCGGGCGGCGCGTCGTCCTTCAGCCGCACCGTCAGGCTATAGGCGATTTGCGAGAACGGCTTCGTCTGGCCCAGTGCTGCGATCGGGGCCGGCTTGCGATTGGTTTCCACCAGGTGGGCTTCGAGGTAGGGATTGCTGCATTCGACGCGATCGATCCGCCAATCGTCGCGCCCGGCATAGCTGATCGAGACGCTCTGGTTGGCGCCGGCGCCCTGATTGACGGTGCCCAGCAGCACGGCGCCCGGCTGCACGACAATGTCGCTGCGGATGTAGACGTGGGTGTGCAGCTGAACCACCCTGAAAAGCATGGGCGGGGTCGGCGTGCAGGTGACTTCGATCGTGGCGTCCTTGCGCCCGAGCAATTTCGTATCGACCGTGACCAGGATTTCGGCCTTCTCCCAGGTCTTCAGGAGATCCTGGCTGGCGTGCGCCGTGACGCATCCGCAACTCGGCGCGGCCAAACTGAGCCGCATGTCCTCTTCGTAGATGTTCTCGACGGTGAAGCGGTGCTCCACCTTCGCCCCGCGTGCCACGACGCCGAAGTCGAAGCTCGTGTTGTCGAACATCTTGGTGGCCCAATCCTGGGCCTGACTCGTGGCCGCCGACAACAGCAGGCCGACGATCGTCACCCCACACCGAATTCCGTTTCGCATTCGCATCGTTCACGCTGCTCCCGCCACACTGCTGGCAAACTTCACCCCGTCAACCGCGGTTTTTCCATAGAAATCGCAGCCGGCGCTTTCCCGCAAGCGGTCGCTGGCGGCCGCTCCGCCCACCATAATGGAAAGTCCCTTGCGGAGGCCTGCTTGTTGGATCGCCTCGACGGTGGCGATCACCGATTTATAGCAGGTGGTCAACAACACGCTCATGCCCATCACCTGCGGCTTGTGCTCTTTGACGGCCACCACGAACTTTTCAGGCGGCACGTCCACGCCCAGATCGACCACTTCAAATCCCACGCCGCGGAGCATCGTCGTGACGATGTCTTTGCCGATGTCGTGGACGTCGTGCTGCACCGAGCCGATGACCACCGTGCCGCACGACCTGGCCTTGTGCCCTTTTTCCAACAACGGCGTCAGTTCGGCCGTCACGCCCTTCATGATCATGCCGCCGAACATCAGGTCGGGCAGAAAGCATTCGCCGCTGGCAAAACGGTTGCCCAGTTCGACCATCCCGCGGTTGCACTCGGCCAGGATATCGACCGGCGCCACGCCGGCGGCAATCTGTTGCCGGAGAATTGTCAGCGCCTCGGTTTCGCGCACGTTGGCAATCGCCTCAAAGAGCCTGTCGGCTTGATCCATAGGTGGAAATCCTTCTTGCGGCGTTAGAACGACAACAAGCACTGCCAGATGTACATATAACCCAAGGCGTCAACCTCTTCCCACACCCGGCGCACGATCTTCTCGTCGCCGGTGATCTTGGGGAACTCGGGCCGCTTCTCGTCCCAGGGAATGCACGTTCCCGGCGGACGCTTGGCTTGCGGTTGTTCGTTCATGTCAATAGACTCCGTACTCTCGGGTGAAATCGGTCATCGCCCGCAGGTTCTCGGCCTTCGTGTCGTCCTGCATGATGGCGCTGGCGTCCATCACATAGCCGCCGTCGCGGGCGACCCCGTCGATGATTTTCTTGCAGCAGGCCCGCACGTCGTCCGGCGTGCCGAAGGCCAGCAGATCGTTGGGCACTCCGCCGCTCAAGCAGAACTTGTGCCCCACCGCCTTGTGAACTTCAAAAATATCGCCGCGATCCACGTGGTAGACAATGCTCAGATCGGGCAGTTGGGCGATCCACTTGAGGTTCGGGTTCCACTCGCCCTCGGCGTAGAAGAGCGTTTGATGCCCGCGGGCCCAAAGCTCCTCAATGATCCATTTCAGCGTGGGCCAGTAATAGCGGTCGAATTGGGCCGGCGAGAGGAAGGGCACGCAGCCGCGGTGCAGCCACAGGCCAATGGGCACATTCTTGTCGGGATCGGCGCCGCTGAGGGCCACGTGCAACAGGTGCGGGGCCAAGGCCTCGCAGGCCGTCAGCACCTTGGCCGGCTGCCGGAACATGTCCATGCACAGCCCCTTGTAGCCGCGGAGCTTGTCGGCCAGGATGTCGAACGGCGCTTTGAGGATGCCGGAGATGGCCCCCGGCGTGCCCGATTCGCTCCGCAGCAGAGCGGCCTGTGTGCCAAAGCTGCCAAAGTAGCCGAGCAACGCCATCCCGCCCTTCAGGAACGACATGTTGTTGCGGAAGCTGGTCGGCTGGCCCATCGGGCTCACGTCGCGCGATACCCGCGGCAGCCATACGTTGAACAGGTAGCCGGTCGGGTCTTCGGCCAGCGCGTCGTACTCGTCGGGCCGCATCCAGGCGCCGTCCTCGGGCGGTTCCATATATTGGAAGGCCGTGTCGGGCGGAATCTCCACGCCCGGCATGGCATAATAGCGAAGCCCGATGGCCTGCGTCAGCCCGCTCCACAGATAGACCATGTTGCCGACGACGGCGTCCCAGTCGAAATCGGCCGCACATTTCCGCGCGGCCACGAACGCCTTCTGGTAGTCCTGGGTCACTTCCTGAATGGTCAATCCGGCATATTTCGCCGTGAACTCGGCCACGAAGGGGCGAATCGGCACCCGATCCGGCTTCTCGTTCCGCATTGCGGTCACATAGCGTTGGAGCCGCTGCTGGTATCGCGTTTCCATCTCCGAAGGCATGGTGATTCAACCCGTGAGTGGGGAGTCTGCAAGGCGCGCGGCAACGACCGCCGCCTTTCCTACGCGGCGGGAGCCCGGTTGTTCGCCAATATGGCAGACACGCCCTGTGATGTCAAGAATGCCCGGGCGTCGCCGAGGTGGTAACAGCGGTTGCGGGAGGGGACGTTTAGCCGGCGGGCTCGCCCAGCCTGTCGTCCGGCGATCTAGCACGGCGGGCAAGCCCGCCGGCTAAACAGTTTTTCCATCTTTTGGCCACGAGAAATTGCTGCGCCCGCGCACCCAAGAGCCCGCCTACTTCTCGGTGCCAAAATCGACCTTCGGTGCTTCCTTGGCTGCTGCGGCTGCTTCAAAGTAGGTCGCGGCCGTGAAACCGCGCATGGCGGCCACGAAACTGCCGGGAAACTGGCCGATCGACGTGTTGTAGGTGCGGACAGCGTCGTTGTAGCGCTGCCGCTCGACGGCAATACGGTTCTCCGTGCCCGACAACTCGTATTGAAGATCGCGAAATCGCTCGTCGGCCTTCAATTCCGGATAGCGTTCCACCACCAGCAGCAGTCGGGCGAGGCTTCCCTCCAACTGGCCGGCCACTTGCGCCTTCTCGTCGGTCGTTTTGGCGTTGCCCCACTGGCTTCGCAGCCGGGTCACCTCCTCCAGCACGTCTTTCTCGTGCGCCGCGTAGCCTTTCACCGTGTTGACCAGATTCGGTATCAGATCGAATCGTCGCTGGAGGACGGTTTCCACCTGGCCCCACGCGGAATGCACGTTTTCGCGCACGGCCACAAGCCGGTTGTTCAGCGAAACGAAGCCGGCCACCAACATGACCGCCACGACGCCCAGCGCAACCAGCACGCCCACCAGAATCAGCAGGGCCTTTTTCATGACAAGTTTCCTTACGATTGGGGATGAAGGTGACGGCCGATGCCGTCGGCCACGTGTTCGATGGTTTTGAGGTACGATGCAAACAGCACCGGTGGAGTGAAATCCTTCGCGCGGCGACGCCCGTGCTTCAAGTCGTTGACGTGCAAGAGCGCCTGCGGATCAAAGGGGATGTGCTTGGCGAGTTGGGCCAGCGCCTCGGTCTTGGCCGCAGGCACCTCTTCCTGGAACAAACGCAAGGCGGCGCGAAACAGGACCAAGAATCCGGCCACCGACGCGGTAAGCAGGCTGAGCACCCGCGACGGCTTCCCGCCGGTCAACAGATATCCTTCCCTCAGGGCCAGGAGCTTGGCGGCCAGCTCGCGTTCGAGTTGCAGCCGCAGGTGCTCGTGCGAGACGGTCAGACCGTCCAACGGGTCTTCGCCGAACAGCACGCGCCGCGACTGCCGCATATCGAGCAGTTCGATGGGGAATACGTCGACATAGGCTTGCAGTTGGCCGGCGGTGAACAATAGCGGCGGCCGATGGCCATCCTTCGCCCACCGGACCGCCGGCTTCGTTAGCACTTCCAACTCCGCCAGGCCCAAGCGGTCAACCACCAAGAGCACGTTGTAATTCGAGGTTCCCGGCACAAAATCGCCGGCCGCGGCCGAGCCATAGAGCACGACCGATCGCAGCTTGCCGGACAAAGCCGTTTTCAATTCTTCGACCAGTTCTTCCGGGCTCATGAGTTCGTCCTTATGTTTACCGGATGGCCGAGCCACCCCGGCCACTGAGGTTGTGTTTACCAACCTCCGCTTGCCCCTCCACCGCCGGAGCTTCCGCCGCCAAAGCCGCCAAAACCACCTCCGCCAAAACCACCGCCTCCAAAGCCACCACCACCGAAACCACCGCCGCCAAACGCTCCGCTGCCAAAACCGCTGCCACCAGTCCACATGGGCGGCATCCAGTTCCAACTGGAGCCTCCTCTTCTGCGAAACTGGTTGAGCCCGGTGATTTGCGAAATGAACCAGTAAATGACCATCACGATCACAGCCATCGCAATAAAGCCAAGCGGCCCGGTGGGATCTATCCCGGGCTGCATGTTAACCTGTCGCGGTTGCGGAACGGCGAAATCATGCGACGGGGCGGGCCGCCCTGGTTCGCCGCGTTCGATGATCTCGGCAATCCGATTGACCGCTGCCGTCAGCCCTTGGCCATAGCGCTGCTGCTTGAAGGCGGGAAAGAGCTGCTCGTCGAGCACGCGCCCAGCCAAGGCGTCGGGCAGAATCGGCTCCAGGCCATAGCCCACCTCGACTCGTGCTTTGCGATCCTCGACAGCTACCAACAGCAGCACGCCGTTGTCTTTTCCTTTCTTGCCGACTCCCCATTTCTTGAACAACTTGTTGGCGAAGTCGTCAATCTGGCCCCCCTCCAACGATTTGAGCGTGACCAAGGCAAACTCGGCCGAAGTCTTCTGCTGCAACTCGGCCAGTCGCTGTTCGATGGCTGCGCGGTCGGCGGGTGCAAGCAATTCGGCAAAATCGTTCACATAGCCTTGCGGCTCCAGTCGTTGCAGCAGCGCATCGGAAGGGATCGCCGCCTGCGCCGCCGCAGCCTCCAGGCACGCCGCAACGATGGCGGCGCAGCAGAGAAGCCGGAACGCTCCGGCTGTCGATATCGTCCCGTCTGGCGACCGCAATATGTTGATGCGACGGCTAGAGCTTATGTGCTTCATGCGGCGGCTTCTCGAAACGGCGCTATCGTTCTTGTGTACGACGAACCGGATGTACACGGGTGGACTCTTACTTTCCTCCGAGCCCGACTTCTATCTTCCCGCAACATAACCGCGCGTGCGCCTCGCCACAAGTGGGGGCTTGGCGTCCGCCTCGGTCGAGGCCTAATCGAAAGTTGGTCGGATGCAGACCCTAAACTGCCCCAAACTGGAATTCGTGGCTGCACAGTAAGACACCACAAACGCAACTGCCCGATTAGCGTACATCCGTGTCGATCAGTGCTCCATCCACGTCGGCGCGGCAGGCCGACCGGTTCCATTCTTGACCTTGTAATCCGGCCGCCGGGAAGAATAATGAGGAATGCTGAATGATGGGTGATGAATGACGCACGACAAGAGCCAGCTTGCTTTCGATCGGGCCAAACAGCTCATGCCGGGCGGGGTCAACAGCCCTGCCCGGGCCTTCGGCGGCGTGGGCGGCGCGCCGATCTTCATCGATCGGGCCGAAGGGGCTTATCTCGTCAACGTCGATGGCCATCGCTATGTCGATTACGTCGGCTCGTGGGGACCGATGATCCTCGGCCACGGCCATCCGGCCGTCGTCGCGGCCATCGAAGCCGCTCTAAAGCGCGGCACGAGTTTCGGCGCGCCGACTCTGGCCGAGAACGAATTGGCCGAGCTGATCGTGGCGGCTGTGCCGTCGATCGAAAAGGTAAGGCTGGTGAACTCGGGCACCGAGGCCACGATGAGCGCCATCCGCCTGGCCCGGGGATTCACCGGCCGGCCGATGATCGTCAAGTTTGCCGGCTGCTACCACGGCCACGTCGATAGCCTGCTGGTGGCCGCCGGCAGTTCGGCCGCCACGCTCGGCGTGCCCAATTCGCCGGGCGTGACCGAGGGCACCGCCAAAGATACGCTCGTGTTGCGTTACAACGATCCGCAAGTTCTGGAAGAAGCATTCGCCAAGCACGGCCCGCGGATCGCCGGCGTGATCGTCGAGCCGGTAGTGGGCAACATGGGCTGCGTGGCCGCCTCGGCCGAGTTCCGCGAAACGTTGCGCGAACTGACGTACAAGCACGGGGCGCTGCTGATTCTCGACGAGGTGATGACGGGCTTCCGCGTGGCCTATGGCGGGGCGCAATCGCTCTGGGGCATCGAGCCCGACCTGACCACGCTGGGCAAGATCATCGGCGGCGGTCTGCCGGTGGGCGCCTACGGCGGGCGGGCCGACATCATGGATCACATTCTGCCCGCCGGCAAGGTGTTTCAGGCCGGCACGCTCAGCGGCAACCCGCTGGCAACGGCCGCGGGAATTGCCACGCTCACGGTCCTTCGCGACACGAATCCCTATCCACTGCTCGAACGGCTCTCCGCCCGGCTAGCTGAGGGACTCGACGCGGCGGCGAAGCGTGCCCGCATTGCGCACCATCTCGGCCGGCAAGGCTCAATGATGACACTCTTCTTTAGCGATCGGCCGGTGGTGGATTGGGATACGGCCGCCGGCTGCGATACGAAGCGTTACGCCTCGTATTTCTGGGGCATGCTCCACCGCGGCGTGTATCTGCCGTGCAGCCAGTTCGAGGCGCTGTTCGTTTCGACGGCCCACACCGAGGCCGACATCGACGCGACCATCGCCGCGGCGGGCGATGTGCTGGTGGGCGAAGATATCGCCAAGTGATGGGATCTTAGATATTGATATCTTCGCCGAAGTAGCGTTTCCGGGCTTGGGGATTGGACAGCACCTCCGGCGGGGTGCCATGACAGAGCACTTTGCCCTGATCGACCACGTAGCTGCGGTCGGTGATCTGCAGCGTCTCGCGGACCTGGTGGTCGGTGATCAGAATGGCGATCCCCTCCGAGCGCAGCCGCTTGATGATCCTCTGGATGCTGTCAATCGTGACCGGGTCGATGCCGGTGAAGGGTTCGTCCAAGAGGATGATTTTGGGATTGGAGACGAGGCAGCGGGCGATTTCGAGCCGCCGCCGCTCGCCGCCGGAGAGCGACAGCGCCCACGCCTTCCGCAGTTTGGCGATATCGAATTGTTCGAGCAGCTCTTTGCAACGACGGTTGCGGGTTTTGCGGTCGAAACCCAGAAGCTCCATGACGCCCAGCAGGTTGTTTTCGACCGTGAGCTTGCGAAAGACGCTCGATTCCTGGGCGAGATAGCCCATGCCGCCGTCGCGGGCGCGGCGATACATGGGCCAATCGGTGATGTCGACCCCGTTGAGCCTCACCTTGCCGGCGTTGGGGACAATCATGCCGCACGTCATGCGGAAGCTGGTGGTCTTGCCGGCGCCGTTGGGCCCCAGCAGGCCGACAATTTCTCCGCTGTCAACGCGGAAATCGACGCCGTCGACCACCCGCCGAGTTCCGTAGATCTTTACCAGTCCTTGGGCTTCGAGCATGGGCAGGGGCCGGGGTTGAGGGGGCGGGTCTCCGGGTTTAGGGTTCACTGAACCCTGAACCCTTTCCAGTTCATCTCACTAAACCCATACGGGCGAAATTGGGAAAGTAGGGAAAGGGAACGTTGACGTAGGGAATTTTATCCCAGGAATGGGGCCAATAGATGAACAGCGCCTTGCCGATCAGCAAATCGCGGCTGACCCAATACTCGGGTCCCCACAGCCGACCGTCCTTGCTGCACTCGCTATTGTCGCCGAGCACGAAGAACTGGTCGGCCCGCAATGAAAAATCGACATTTGGCTCTCGCGATGGCGACGCGATCGGCCTGTTGGGCAGCGCATTGCCGGCTTCGTAGGCAACATCGTGCGACTCGACGCCGCCGTCCAGGGCGCGATCGGCCCCGTAAAAAATGTCGCGAAAGACGCGCAAGTGGCTGATCTGCACCCGCGCACCCGCCGAGGCCACGCCGACAGGCGTCAGATCGGAAGCATCCGGCCGGTCGTTCCCCAAATCGTCATAGCGGGTGGGGGCATCGAATGAAACCACGCGGCCATCGACCCACAGCAGCATTTCGTCGTCGCAGTTGGAGAAGCGGATGTCATGCCGCCCGGGACCACGCACGCCGGTCTGCGCGGCGGGATGAAACTGCTCGACCGGCGGCCCGCCGATCGACAACACGGCGCGTCCCGTGGCCAGATCGAACCGGCACTGAAACCGCCGTCCGCCCTTGCGGAGTTCCAAGATTAGCTGGCCATCGGGGCTCTCGACGTTCGCCGTCAGCGCGACGGCCAGATCGCCCACCCAGTTGATGCCCAGTTTGTTGCCGATGCGTCCAAGACTCCCCGCATCGGCTGAGGGATCCTGCTGGAACGCCTGGTTGGTGTCATAAGCGGTGAAGTCGGTGATCAATTGCGGTCGCAGTTCGCCGGCCGCGGGCGGTTTCTGCTGCTCCAGGCTCTCCCACTGTCGGTACGAGGGAACGAGGTGATGATAGCGGAGCCAGTTTTCGCCGGTGGCGGTCCCTTCGGTGGAGAAGGTCGTATAGTCGTCGGACGTCCATGTCCCCTGGCCGGCCGACGAGCTCGCATCGGGAGACCAGCGCGCGGGCCAGCCGTACTTGGCGATCCGCGGCATATAGTCGTTGTCGAACACCGGCTGGAGCATGGCGAGGAGTTTTTCGGGCGGTTTGCGGGCGATGTGGAAATCGGCGTCGCCGTCCTTCGCGTCGCGGATCCAGATATCGCCATGCTGGATGCGGACCGTTTCGCCCGGCAGCCCGACCAATCGCTTGATGAAGTTTGTCGGTGCATCGTTGGGATACTTGAAGACCATCACGTCCCAACGCTGGGGATTAGCGAACTCGTAGACGAACTTGCCCACGAGGATGCGATCGCCGTTGTACGACGGGTTATCGGGGCCCATGCGGGCCGTGTAGCGGCACATCGGGCAGGTGCCAAACTGCGTCTCGTGCTGATTCGGCGTCGCCACGCCGTTCCTGTCCACTTCCTCGCTATCGCCGACCTGGTAGGGACAACCGCACTTCGGACAAACCAGGTCCTTGTGGCGTCCCATCAAGGTGGGCGCCATCGAGCCGGTGGGAATGACAAACGCCTCGGCCTCGAAGGTGCGAAACAAGAATGCCAGCACCAGAGCGATGGCTACCGATTCGATCGTTTCGCGGATGGCCGCCGGAGAAGGCAAATAGCGGCGCAGGCCATCGGCCGACGCTTCGGGCTGCCGGCTGCCCCGGCCGGAGGCGTCGGCAGCGGAACGGGGCTTCGTGCTCGGGAGATTGCGTTTCGTCATGGAAGTCGGGTTTTCAGGCCAGCAGTCCGCGATCTGTGTTCAGTTTTCCACAAGGCTTCTTCCGCCGGCCGGGTTCGTTCTGCGCAGCGGCGGTCTGCGTTGCTTCAACAACTACCGCCGCTATTGGTCGCCTGGCTACAAACTACCGAATATACCGGATTTGGACCGGATTCGGAACTTGAAAATCCCACCCCCTCCATGGCGATAGCAGCAGGGAAGGAATCGCCACTAACGGCTTGCCTACTAACAACTTAGCCTCAACCGCCCCCCCTTCCGGCCACGCGCGGCTGTCTTCCGAGATCGGGCTGTTGTCGCCGAGCACGAAATATTGGCCGGCTGACAGGCATGACGACCGGTTGCCCGCCGGACCTGTCTCCCGCCCGACGGGCTCGGTGTAGTAGACGTCGCGATATACCCGCAAGTCGGCGATCGTTGCCCCTAGCCCTTGCATCCCGATCGCCAGCGGAGACGACGGCGGCGAAGCCGGCTGCGACCGCTCGAAGGGCCACACCGCCAGCGTCTTGCCGTCGATGGCCAGCAGGAACTGCTGGTCAATCAGCGAAACCTCGACCAGCCACGAATTGCGTCTGCCGGGAATCCCGCCCACCATATCGGGCAGCCGCCGGTCTCCATGGAGAATCTGATAACGCGGCGGATTCTCGTCGAATTGCAGGCGGGCCTCGAACGGCTCGCGACCGTCGCTTGCCCGGACCGCTAACAACCCGCGGCCGGTCACCTCGGCCAACCGAAACGACAACATGACGTCGGCCACGGCATGGACATCTTCCTCGCGGCGAGGCTGCGACGGATTGTAGCTGTACAGGTCGGTTATCGGCGACTCGCGAACCTCACCGGCGGTCCCCATCAGCCGTTGCCAATGGTGATATCCGAGCCAGTCGATCGGTTCCTTCTCCGAGCCGGCAGCGTGGACAAAATGGCCGCCGCTGGAACTCCAGCGCGTATCGGCGCCCTCCGACCGCCAGCGCGGCGGCGGTTTTGGTTCCCGCGTCGGCTCGAAGTTCGCGTCGTGCACCAAGATGGCAGCGGCGCACTGCTGCGCCAGGCTTTTGCGCTGAATTCGGCCGTTGACGTAGACATCGCCGCTGCGAATCGCGATCGACTCGCCGGGCAGACCAACCACGCGCTTCACCAGAATCGCATCGGCCGGTCGAGGCGATCGGAAAGCGACGATTTCCCACCGCCGCGGCGGACGAAGAGCCAGAGCGGCGCGATCCATCAACACGCGATCGCCCGGCATGTCGGGCAGTGACTCCAAGTCGTTGTCGGCATAGCCGCAATTCGGGCAGACGGCCCGCGGCGCCACCGGCAGGGTCTCGGCGTCGCAGGCGAACGTGTAGCCGCAGTCGGCGCAGACGACATTGCGGTGACGGCCCAAAATCGCGCCGGCCATCGAGCCGCCGGCGATCCGATAGGAGACCACCAGCCCGTCGAGGAAGCATGTTTGCACAAGCCCGATCGCCAGCAGGAAGTACACGCACGAGCACACGGCCGTTCGTAGGCTGGAACGCTTGGCGATCGTGTGAGGAGGGGAAGGCATATATGGCCGCTGCGGGCCCCGGCCGGCAGGCGGAACCTACTTGCTTGCTTGCACCTCTGATGGTGACCGAAATAACGCCGAAGGGCAAGCCGCCCTGCTTGCTCGCTTAGCCGCTGCCGGCTCTCCCCGCCCGCAATCGCAGGCAGGCGATTTCGGGCGGGCAGTTCCATCGCAGGGGAATATCGCCGGAAACGCCGCGGGTCACATGGAGGATGGTGGGCGGGATATAAAAGGCGCCCGAGATGTACTTCACGCCCGACATCGTGGGCGAAACAATGGCGCCCAGCGGCGGAACGCGAATCTGGCCGCCGTGCGTGTGGCCGGTCAACAGCAGATCGGCGCTATGAGCCCTGGCCCAGGCGAACTGATCGGGGCTATGGGCGGCCGCGATCCGCAACGGCCCGCTCGGCGCCGGCGGCGGACAACCCGTCGTATCGGCGGCCGGCTTGATCCACGGCCGTTCATTGCCCAAGAGCACGATGGGCGCGCCGTCGATGGCGATCTGCCGCCAGCGGCTGCCGAGGTAAATCAGGCCGCATCGCTCCAATTCACGGCGGATCAGGCCGCGATCGACGCGCAGATCGTGATTGCCGAGGATGAAATAGACGCCTGCCCGGGCCGAAAGTCGGCCCAACGTATCCGCCAGCCACTCGACGCAGGCCGCGTTGTCCACCAGATCGCCGGTCAATAAGACCAGATCGGGCCGAAGTTCATTGCTCGTGCGAACGACCTCGCGAAAATACGCCTTGCCCACGCGGCCGGTGAAGTGCAAGTCGGACAGATGCACGATCGACAGGCCATCCGACGCCGGGGCCAAGCGGGGCACGTCGAGCACGCAATCGGCCACTTGCAAGCGGAGGATCTCGTTCAGCGGCAGATGGGCGAGGAAGTGATGTTTGTTCTCGGCGGCGGTGACGGCCGCCGACGCCGGGTTGATCACCGCGGGGCGCCGGCGGTGAAAACGCAGCACTGCCGGGGGACGGCAAAACACTCGCAACCACACCAGGCGCAGCAGCGTCACCGGCGCGACGATCCAGCAGACCACCAAGTAGGTATCCACGAGGAGCCCGAACACGGCGCGCTGGTTTGCGGGGGAAAACGCGGCGTCCGACTGCCTCAACCACCAGACGATCACCAGCGGAATCGCGCCGCCCGCGAAGAAGCACACCGCCGTGAGGATCGCAATAAGCCGCCGCCGGATTCCCAGGGCATGCAACCGGTTCGCCAGGCCGATCCAAAGAAAACCGTGGCCGAGAATCGCGAGAAGGATGCAAAGAAAGTTCATCACTTCTCTCTGGTTTTCTTCTATCCCTGCGTGACCGGCTTCGGCGTGTTGATGATCAGTTCCACGGCGCTGATCAGTTGATCGAGACGGAACGGTTTGTAGAGCACGGCCTGGAGGCCGGCCTGGCGGGCTTTGACCAGCGAGTGGCCGGGGTCCCAGCCGAAACCCGTCATCAGCACCAGCGGCGCCGGTTCCATCGCCTCCTGAAGCTTCAACATGAACTCGTAGCCGGTCATGTCGGGCAGGCGGATGTCGGAAATCACGGCGTCGTATTCACCGTCCGTCAGCGCCCGGACCATGTAGAGGGCTTCGGCCCCGTCGTGAGCCGTCTCGACGACGCAGCCGTAGCGTTCCAACAGGTTGTGGGCGGCGCCGCGGACGTTCTCGTCGGCATCGACCACCAAAATCCGCCGGCCCCGCAGCGCCGGCCGCTCCTCGACTTGCAGCGTCGGCGGCAAGGCTTGGGCCGGCGCCATCTTCTGGCCCACCCGCTGGATCACCTGCTTGATGTCGCGGGCGTTGCGGAGGATGCGCTGCAATCGCTCGATCACGACCGGCTCGTGCCCGATGTAGCTCTCCATCACGTTCACCGCGTCGTTGAGAATTTCATCGACCGGCAGCGCCACGGCGCTGTGGATCGCTTCGACGCTCTCGGCGGCGGTAGTGGCCTTCTCGGCCACGAGCAGCTCCAGCGTGTTGAGCGCCCCGGCCACGTCGCGGCAGAAGATTTCCAGAAATTGCAGGTCGCTCTCGGTAAACGCCCGCGGCTCGGTGCTCTCGACGTTGAAGGTGCCGATCACGGCGTCGTGCAGCAACAAGGGGACCGTCAACGAGCTCTTGGCGTCTTTAACGCCCGGCAGGTAGAGAGGATCCTCGGCCGTGTCTTCGCAAAGGTAACTCTTGCCCGTCGCCGCCACGAAGCCCGTCACACCGTTATTCTGCGGCTGGGCATACAGTACCCGTGCCGACGCTTCCGGGTCCATGCCCATTTCCAACAGCGGTTCCAGCCGCCCGGTCTTCTGGTCGAGCAGGCGGATCTCGACCACATTGAATCGCAACAGGTCGCGGGTGAAATGGAGAATGTTCGATTTCAGCAGCTCGATGCGGTCGCCCACGGCCATGTGAGCGATTTCGGTGGGGGCAAGGTCGGCCAACTCCATGCCGGCCTGGTGAATCGCGGCCATCTTCTGCTGCTGATGGACCTCGTTAGTGACCTCGCGAACCGTAACGATCAGCCGCCGCGACGGGCCGCCGGCCTCGCGCACCGGCGCGGCGTGAACGTGATAGTAGCGGTTGTCGCCGCTGCGAAGCGTGGAACTGGTGGCCTGACCGGTGGCCAACGCCGTGTGGAAGGGGCAAAAATCGGGTCCCAGGATTTCCGGACTTCCCAACACGGAGTAGAAGTTGGCGCCGACCACCGAATCACGCCCCGACCATTCTCCCAGCCGAGCATTGGCCCAGATGATCGAGTTGTCGCTATCCAACAGCACCACGCCGTCGGCCATGCCCTCCAAAATCTGCTCGTTCTGAAGCAGTTTGGCGATGGAAAGGGCTTCCTGAAGGTACTCCGAGGAGACGTAAACGCCGGCAAAGCGTTCTTGCGTCAGGTGGGCCAGCGCCCGCAACGGATCGTCGGCGACCACGACCTCATGGGAGTCGATCGCGCGTTCCAAGAGCTGTTCGGCGTCTTCGCGCGAGTCGCACACGAAGAGAATCTTGGGCTTGGCTGTCAATCGAAGGTACTCCGTCAACCGCAGGTTTGAGCCATCCCACCCCTCTTTCGCCCCACTGGCCCGTCAACCGCTCTATTATAGGTGAATTACTGGTAGCAAACAACGTCCTTTCTGACAAGGGCATTCCCCTTGTTTTCGATCGGTTCGCTACGCTCTTCGCACGGATTGCCGTTTGCGTGGAACCCGCCTTTTTTGCCGTCGTTCGATGTTTCGCATCCGGCACGGCCGGCACGGCGTGCATCTTCGGCGCGGGCGGGCAAGGGGCGAACGTTAACGCCGCGGTGGGGGATGTGGAGTTTCCCTGCCAGTCACGCCGTCCATCCGGCAGGACCATTAAAACGTGCCCAAGAAGCGGCTCTAGTCGGCGCCTGGACCGTCCTACGCTGCAAAAAACCGAAGTCGAACGTCGATGAAATTCTGTGCGGTGATGGCGGCAGCCGGAAGCGGCGGCCGAATGCCCCGTCGCGAAAACCGCCCCGCTCGATCATCGGTCTTCGGAGGCCAACGCAATGTGGCGTGCGATGTTCCTGGCAATTGGGTTCTTCGTGATCATCTTGGGGGTGGAGTGCCTCGGCGTGGATAAGGTAAGCCTGAAGTTGCGCGAAGAGCCGCCGCCCCCCTCATTCCTAGACAGCGAGCCAAAAGAGGGCGCGCCGATCCAGTTCCTTCCGCCCCCCTGGGCGCCCTATAGCCTGATGGCCGGCGGCGCGGTGATGTGCCTCTACTCGTTCACGATTCCGCGCCGGGTGGCTGGCACGTAGGGCGGCCGTCGCCCTGTCGCCGTGTTGTGGTGCGGCCGTCTCGGCTGTACTCGCCGGCGGGATGCCTGCACCACAATCCCGCTAGCGGAACACGCCGTGCGTGAATCATCACAATCCGTTACTGCGCCCGTTCCGCCGCAGCTCTTGACGCCCGGATATCAGATGCTAAACTGAACTCGTCCTCGGGGGGGACTTTCCCACCACACTGCAGCTCGCTCGAAGCCGAAGCATCTTCCGTGCCCGGCCCATCGCATGTCGTAGCTTTGTGATGTTCGCCGCCGCGTGCCCTGGCTCGTCAAGCCACCCTGACGCGAAGCGGCCGACAAGGGGAGGCGCGAACAAAATGAGCCGCATCACCATGCCGACATTGGCGTTGGGGTTGCTCGTCGTCGCCGTCGCCTCGGCCTGGGCGGAAGAACAACCGACAGAGCAGGATAAAGCGGTTGCCGAAATTGAACGGCTCGGCGGAAAAGTCGCTTTCGATGAGGACAGCCCCGACCGCCCGGTGATCTCGGTGAATCTCCGGGCCGCCAAGATTGCCGATGCCGGCTTGGAGGTTCTCACGAAGTTGCCGCACCTCCAATCGCTCGACCTCGAAGGAGCCAGGGTCACCGACGCCGGCTTGGCGTATCTCGCCGAGTTGGCCGAGCTTCAGACGCTGAATCTGTACGGCACGGCGGTCAGCGACGCCGGACTGGAACGCCTGAAGACGTTGACGAAGCTGCGGTCGCTGGTCCTTCGCGACACGGCAATCACCGATGCCGGCCTGGAATCGCTCAAAGGGCTATCGCAACTCCAGTCGCTCGACCTGAGTTATACCGCAGTGAGCGACGACGGACTGGCACATCTCAAAGCATTATCCGAACTCCAAACGCTGAAGCTGAGCTACACGGCAATTGGGGACCCCGGCCTGGATCATCTGGGCGGACTCAAGCAACTCCAAGGCCTGCGCCTTGACGGAACGAACGTTACCGATGCGGGGCTCGGCTCCCTCGCCGAATTGAAACAACTCCAAGCGTTGAACCTTTCCTTCACCCAGATCACCGATGCCGGGCTGGCGCAACTCAAGGAGTTCGGCAAACTTCAATCGCTCGAACTGGAGGGAAGCCAGGTCACGGACGCCGGAATCGAAGAGCTCGAAAAAGCGGTGCCCAATTTGGTGATTGCCCACTGGTAACCGGCATCGGCGTGCACATCAACCCCCGGCTTTGCGAAGCCTTCGCCCTTGGTGTACATTGACGGTTGCTCTCTCCCCGGACGCTTGCCGCTATGGACCAACACGAGATCGACCTCTGGCACATGCGTCGGGCCCTGGATTTGGCCTTTCGCGGCCAGGGGTTCGTCGAGCCAAATCCGATGGTTGGCTGCGTCATCGTCCAGGGGACCGAGATCATCGGCGAAGGCTGGCATCGGCGGTTCGGCCAGCCCCATGCGGAAGTCGAAGCCCTCGGCATGGCCGGCGATCGGGCGACCGGCGCGACGCTCTACGTCACGCTCGAACCGTGTTGCCATTTCGGCAAGACGCCGCCCTGCACGCGGGCCGTGCTCGCCGCCGGCGTGCGCCGCGTGGTGGTTGCGCAACTCGATCCCTTTCCACCAGTCCAAGGCGGCGGCATTGCCGAACTGCGTGCCGGTGGCGTGACGGCCGAAGTCGGCTTGCTCGAACCCGAAGCCCGGCGGCTGAACGCGCCCTACTTGAAGCTGGTTACTACAGGCCGGCCGTGGATCATCGCCAAATGGGCCATGACGCTCGACGGCAAAATCGCCACCCGCGCCGGCCAAAGCCGCTGGATCTCCGGCCCCGAATCGCGGCAGTTGGTTCACGCGCTGCGCGGTCGGGTCAACGCGATCATGGTGGGGCGCGAGACGGCGGGGCACGACGATCCGCTCTTGACGGCCCGGCCGCCCGGCCCGCGCACGGCCCTCCGCGTCGTTCTCGACACCCGCGCGACGTTGGCCAGTGACAGCCAACTTGTACGCACGGCACGCGAAACACCGCTGTTGGTAGCGGTTGGTGAGGAATCGTCCGCGGCCGACCGCTTGCGACTGAGCGACGCCGGCTGCGAAGTGTTTCCATGCGAGGGCGAGAGGCCGGCGGAGCGGCTCGAAGCCTTGCTGCGGGAACTGGGCCGCCGGCGTCTGACCAACGTCTTGGTCGAAGGGGGCGGACGTTTGTTAGGCAGCTTGATGGATGCTCGACAGATCGACGAAGTCTGCGTATGGATCGCGCCGAAGCTGCTCGGCGGCGCGACGGCCGGCACACCGATTGCCGGCCAGGGAATTGCCGCCGTCTCCGAGGCGCTGCCGTTGGAAAAGCTGAACGTTCAGCAGGTCGATGGCGACCTATGCCTTTGGGCCCGAGTGCTGCGCGATGGAAGCGGCGACGCGCTCAAGTGAATGCGCAAAAAAAATGGCCGGCGGCTGACAGCCGCCGGCTATCCATTTGCCGAAACGCCGACCTTCTCACGGCCCGATGCTGGGCGGATTGTTGGCCAGGAAATCGCGCGGGCCACGGATCGTGTAATAGGGATACGTAATGGTTTCGCTCGGCGGCCCGGCATCCGCATTCTCCGGGGCGTTTCCCCCGCGGCAACGACCACAATTGCTGAGGCAGGAATTGTAGGACCATTCTTGGCAAGCATGTTTGACGTTGGCGAATCCGCGGGCCAACGGGCCGGGGTCTCTGCCTTCGCAGGCCCGACAATTGTCACAAGGGTCGTTGCAGGATTGGCAGTTCTCGGGCGCTGGGCGCAACTGCCCCCCATGCACGCCGTGGGCCGCGGCCCGTATTGCGTAATACAGCCGGTCAGTCCGGCCAAGACGACCACCGCCAGCACTGAATACATCGCGCGTTTCATGTCGGAGGATTCCTTATTCTGGCTCGTGCAGGGCGGAACGATGCTCGTGCGGGAACCCGCCGCTGCCTTCAACAGACATCGGCCCGACATTCCGCAGAGTCCAGAAAATCGTCAGAACCGTTGTTTTCGGCATACTTGCAACGATGCCACCGCCCGATTCTTCGCCGCGTGCAACAGGACAGGAAAACTGCCCCGAGTTTGCGGCCTGATCGTCGTCGCCGCGCGTAACGACCCCGACGGCTGACAACCGGCCGATAGACCGATCTGGGGCGAGAGCAATCGTCGCTGGTCGAAAGAGCGCGGCCGAAAAGACTTCCCAAATTACCCACTCTACACCTGCGTCCCGCTATCTGGCGGCGCGTTCCCCGTCGGCGGCCGCAGCTGGCTTCCGCTCTTGGCCAAAACGGCCGAATCTGCTACAAGTTGCGCGACCACGCTGATCCACCGGGGGATTGCCCACCATGAATTTCGGCCGAGCCGTGCGGATGGCCATCCGCTACAAGTTCACCTTCGCGGCTTCGATTCTCTCGGCGTTGATGGTGGCCGTGCTATGGGGAGCGGACGCCGCCACGGTCTATCCGTTTGTCGAGGTGGGCCTGTTCGGCCGGTCGCCGCAGAATGGGTCGCGGAGCAGATCGAGGACTGCGAAAAGGCGATTGCCGATCAGTCTGCCAAGCGCGACCGCTTGCAGGGCGAATTGGCGGCCTGCGCCCGCGGAAAAGCAGGGAGAGCTCCGCGTCAAATTAACGTATGTCGAGGGCGAATTGTCGGCCAGGCAGTTGGCGCTCCAGAAATGCCGCTATCTGCAACCCTACATCGAACGCTATCTTCCCCGCGACGCGTTTTTGATGATCACGCTGGTGATCGTGCTGTTGCTGGCGGGCACGGTTGTCAAAAACGTGTTCCTGGTGGCAAACAACGTGCTGGTGGCGCGGCTGGCGCAGCAGGCCACCTTCGACCTGCGCAAACTGTTCTATCGCCGCACTCTGCGGATGGACCTGGCCACGTTCAGCGAAGACGGCACGGCCGACTTGATGAGCCGCTTCACCAACGACATGAATCAACTCGCCCTGGGGCTGGAGTCGCTGTTCGGCAAGCTGATCCGCGAGCCGTTGAAAATGTTCGCCTGCCTGATCCTCGCGGGCTGGGTCTGCTGGCGGCTGCTGCTGCTGACGCTCGTCGTTGCGCCCTTGGCCGGATATCTGGTCCGAACTGGCTGGCGCGGTCGCTGAAGCGGGCCAATCGCCGGGCGATGGAAGAGATGGCAGTCATCTACACCACCCTTGAAGAGACCTTCCGCAGCATCAAGATCGTCAAGGCCTTCACCAATGAACAGCAAGAGCGGCGGCGATTCCACGACAACAGCAAGGGCTATTACAAGAAGGCGATGCGCATCGCCGGCTACGACTCGCTCAGCCATCCGATGACCGAAGTCGTGGGCATGGTGGCCATTTCGCTGGCCATGCTGGCGGGGGCCTGGCTCGTGTTGACGCAGAACACGCACCTGCTGGGCGTGCGGATGTGCCGCCCGGCGCTGGACTGGGGCCAACTGCTCTTGTTCTATGCCTTGCTGGCCGCGCGCCGCCGATCCGTTGCGGAAGATGTCCGACATTTTCAGCCGCCTGCAAGCGGCCGGCGCGGCCGCCGACCGGATCTACTCGCGGCTCGATCGCCAACCGCAAGTGCGCGAGCCGACGTTTGCCGGTCGCCGTCCGGCGTCACTGCCGCGATCTGGTGTTCGAGAACGTCGGCTTCGCCTACACGCCGGGCAATCCGGTGCTGGAGGAGGTCAATCTGCGGATCGGCTTCGGCGAAACGATCGCCATTGTCGGCCCCAACGGCTGCGGCAAGAGCACCTTGGCCAATCTGATCCTCCGCTTCGCCGATCCCACCACCGGCGTGGTCAAACTGGACGGCGTGCCGCTGCCCGACATGCGGCTCCGCGACCTCCGCCGCCAGATCGGACTGGTCACTCAGGAGACGATGCTCTTCGACGATACGATCTTCAATAACATCCGCTACGGCTCGCCGGACGCCTCGCTGAGCGAGGTGATCGAGGCCGCCAAGCGGGCCCACGCCCACCGCTTCATCGAACACGATCTGCCCGACGGGTACGAGACCTCGGCCGGCGCCTGGGCAACCGGCTTTCCGGCGGGCAGCGGCAGCGGATCGCCCTGGCCCGGGCCATCCTCCGCGACCCGGCCCATGCTGATCCTCGACGAGGCCACCAGCCAGGTCGACCTGGAGAGCGAGCAGGCCATCCAGCAGGTGTTGGAGAAGTTCACCCAGGGCCGAACCACCGTCTTGATTACCCATCGGCTGGCCGTCTTGTCGCTGGCCGACCGGATTGTGGTGATGCAAGGGGGCCGGATGCTCGACATCGGCCGGCACGACGAATTGCTGGCCCGCTGCGGCCTTCTACCGCCGGCTATACCAGATCCACTTCGAGGATCTGCGGCAGACGGCGTGAAGGGTAGGGCGGAGTTGCAGAACCGTCGCCTGTGCGGAAAACCTGCGCGGACCGCGGCTGACCTTGTGGGACGCAGGCCTTGCCGACCTTCCCTGTGCAACACATACCCCCACAAGGACGGTTCGCCGGGCTTGCCTGCCGCGATGAACGGGCGAACGACACGGCGGGCAAGTCCCCGGCTAAGCAAATTCGTCGGTCGCCCCAATCGTTTACTCCCCCCACCTTCCCCTTGTCGCTTGCGGCGTAAGAGTTTAAGATAACGAGCTTACGATTGTCCGACATGGGGAGATTACCGTGGAATCCATGCTCTTACGACTAGCCGGCGCGGCGGCGCTGTTCGCCCAAGAGGCCCCCGCGGGGGGCGACGATTCCCGAGGCCTGCTGTGGAGCATGGCTCCCTTCATCGCCATCTTCGTCTTGTTCTACTTCCTGCTGATCCGTCCCCAGCGGCGGGAGCAGTCGAAGCGTCAAGCGATGCTCGCCGAAGTGAAGAAGAACGACCGCGTGGTGACCGCCTCCGGCATCTTCGGCGTGGTGACCAACGTGCATCGCGAGATCGACGAAGCCACCATCAAAGTTGACGAGGCCACCAACACGAAGCTCCGCATCACGCTCAGTTCGATCGCCCGTGTGTTGGGCGATGAGCCGTCGGACCAGCCCTAAAAAGCATAAATTATTGTCGGGCGGGTCGAGCACGCGATGACCCGCCAGGATCGGATCAAAGACGCATCGACCTACTGCGGTGGAACATCGCCTGGCTCGTCCCACCCTACCACGTTAGCCGACAATCATGCCTTGGCACGCAAGTCCCTTGTTCGCCGCGGAAGCCGCGCGTCTGTCGTCCTTCCCCTGGTACATTCACCTGTTGGTGGCCCTGGCCGTCGTGGCAGTCTCGTTCTTCCTGGGCGGATACCTGGGCAAGAAGCTTCGCATGCCCGATCACGGCTGGAAGATCGGCCTCTGCCTGTTCACCTTGCTGGCCAGCGTGGCCATCCTCGTGCTGGGGCCGCCGCTGAAGTTGGGCGTCGACCTCAGCGGCGGCGTGATCCTGGTCTACGAAGTCGATCAGGCGAAGAAGATCCGGGCAAGAGGTCGACATGGACAGGCTCATGGCCGCCGTGACCAGCGCGCGTGAATCCCGGCGGCCAAAAGGAAGTGACCATCCGCAAGTACGGCGCCGAGCAGGTCGAAGATCATCGTGCCCGAGGTCGATGAGGCCGAAGTGCAGCGCATCGAGAGGATCATCAGCACCACCGGCAACCTGGAGTTCCGCATCCTGGCCAACAATCGCGACGACAAGGACCTCATCGAGCTGGCCGAAGCCGACCCCTCGAAGACGGCGGATCGACGACGCCAAAGGCAATCTGCTGGCCTGGTGGGTGCCAGTGAAGGAAGGGCAGGAGACCCATTTTGTCGGCGACATCGTCCGCCGCACCACCAAGCTGGCGCCGCGACCGGAAGTCCTGGTGGTCAACGATCCTTACAACGTCACCGGGCCAATACCTTACTTCCGCCTCGGTCGGCGACAGACAAGGGGCAGCCCTGCGTGCATTTCAATTTCAACAGTGAGGGCGGCGAACTGTTCGGCCAGCTGACCGGCGATAACCTGCCCGAACTGGCGACGAACTTCTACTACCAGCTGGGCATCATCCTCGACAACGAGATGTATTCCGCTCCGCAGATCAATAGCACCGATCTACCGACCGCGGCATCATCACCGGCGACTTCACCCATCAAGGAGGTGCAGGGACCAGGTCAACGTGCTCAACGCCGGCAGCCTGCCCGCCGCGCTCACCAAGGAGCCCATCAGCAAGCTCTACAGCGGCGCCACCCTGGGAAACGACACGATCAACAAGAGCACCCAGCGCCATGCTCATCGCCTCGATTCTCGTGCCGCTGTTCATGCTCTGGTACTACCGCTTCGCGGGCGTCGTGGCCGACATCGCCTTGATGTTGAACATGCTGATGTTGATGGCCATGATGGTGACGATCAAGGCGGCCTTCACCCTGACCGGCTTGGCCGGTCTGGCGCTGACGGTGGGCATGGCGGTCGACAACAACGTGCTGGTGTACGAACGACTCCGCGAAGAGCTGAACGCGGGGCCACGCTGCGCATGGCCATCCGCAACGCCTTCCATCGGGCCAGCACCACGATCATCGACTGCAATCTGACCCACTTGATCGCCGCCACGCGTGCTCTACATGGTCGGCTCCGACCAGACTCCGCGGCTTCGCCGTGACCCTCTGGCTGGGCATGGCCATCAGCATGTACACCTCGGTGTTCGTCGCCCGGGTGATCTTCGAAATCGCCGACAAGCGGCAGTGGATCACACGAGCTGAAGATGATGCACATGATCGGCCACACGAACATCGACTTCATGGGCTGGTTCCCCTTGTGCGCCACGGCATCGAACGGCTGATCACGGTCATGGCCATCGTCGTTTCGTCATCCGCGGCCAGGGCCTGTTCGACATCGACTTCACCGGCGGCGTGTCGGTGCAGGCGATGTTCACCGAGCCGCAGGACACCGGCAAGGTGCGCGAAATGCTCAGCGACCGCCTGCCCGACTTGGCCGATGAGCGACGTGCGGGGGCCGAAACGGACAAGCGGGGCCTGCAATTCGACATCAACACCTCGGAACGCGACATCAAGAAGGTGGTCGAGACGTTGTCGGACGTGTTCGAGCGACAAGCTGGCACGTAATTCGGTGGAGTTCACGCCGCCGGCGGTGATCGAGGCGGCTGCCACGCCGCCGGCGACGCCCGGTAAGACCGCGCCGCCCGAGCCAAGTCCCCCTGGGAAGGAAACCGGGCCCGCCAAGGAGACGTCGAAGGCGGAGCCCGCCGCGGAAATGCCCAAGACGGAACCAGCGAAGGAACCAGCGAAGGAACCGGCGAAGGAACCAGCGAAGAAGGAGGGGGCGGAACCGAAATCCGGCGACCAATCGCGGAACGATCTGCCGCGCACGCTCTTGGCGGCAGTCGGACCTGAGGCCGTCGTGTTGGCGATGGCCGACGACAAGGCGGCAGCGGAAGCGCCGCCCGCCGAAAAGCGCGCTCTGCCAGCCAGGCCACCGAGGCTCAGCCTGTCGCCAAGGAAAAGGCGGCTGAAGCGCCCGCGCCCGCGGAACCCGTGGCGGTGCCGCGGACGAAGACCGCCCCGCGACGGCCTTCGCCGCCGGAAACCACCGAAAAGGGCAAAGGCCCCGGCCCCGAAACTCCCGCAGAGGTTGCGGCCCCCGATCCCTTTGCAGGTGGCTCGCTCGCCCACTTGACGTTCAAGTTGGATGTGAACTACGGGTCCGTCGAGGAGTTGATCAAGGGGGCGATCGACGCCGCCAACCTCAGCAGCGAGTCGGTTTCCTTCCGCCTCTCGAATGCGGAGTACACCGAGGGCGACACGAAGGCGTACAAGGAATGGGACCTGAAGATCATGCTGCCGCCGGAGAAAACCCAAGCCGTTTTGACGGCCCTCCAGCAGCACATCACCGACAGCCCGATGTTCCCGGCCTCCAGCCAGATCGGCGCCGCCGTGGCGGGCAATACCCGCCTGGTCGCGGTCTACGCCTTGGTCTCCAGTTGGGTCTGCATCATCATTTACTTGTGGGTGCGGTTCCAGGGCGTGGCGTTCGGCCTGGCGGCCGTCATCGCCTTGATCCATGACGTGTTCGTCATGCTCGGCGGCATCGCCATCAGCATTTACATCGCCCCCTACCTCGGTTTTCTGATGATCGAGCCTTTCAAGATCAATCTGCCGATCGTGGCGGCCTTTTTGACGATCATCGGCTACTCGGTCAACGACACGATCGTGGTCTTCGACCGAATCCGCGAAGTGCGCGGCAAAGACCCGAGCCTCACGCGCAAGATGGTCAACGACAGCACCAATCAAACCCTGAGCCGGACGTTGCTGACGTCGTTCACGGTCTTCTTGGTGGTGATTGTGCTCTATCTCCACGGCGGCGATGCCATCCACGGTTTCGCCTTCGCTTTGATCATCGGCGTGGCAACCGGTACGTACAGTTCGATTTATGTGGCCGCGCCCATCCTGCTGTGGTTGGTCGGCCGGCATAAAGAGCGCGCGGCATAGTTCCGCTCGCGTTACCCAGGAACTCGAAAAGCCGGTAACGCCCTAGTGGCTCAACCGACCTGAATTGACGGGTGCATTGGTGAGGTCTTAGGACTTGGGTCTTGGACAAGCCCAAGACCCAAGGCCGATGTAATCCCAACCTGTCACGTCAGATCGGGCGGGGCGCTAGCCGGCGGCTAACGGCCGCCGGAATGTGCGCTACATGGTTGTCAACCGCATCCGCCCTGCGGCCACTTCCACGCTTACGCCGCCGGGAAAGACGCGTCGCGGGGCGTTGGCCAAAGCGGCCAGTTCGCCCAGTTCGTCCCACTTCTGCCAGCCCATCGACTGCATGGGCCAGCCTTGCCGCCGCCACACGGCCATCAGCAACTCGCAAAGCAGATAGCGCGGTTGCTCGGCCAGTCCCGCAAGCTCGATGCGCGCCGCCATACGATCTTCGATGACCACGCACCGGTCGAACCACTCGTCAACCAGGGCGTCGACGACGGCTTGCACCTCGCCGGCCAGGGTTCCCAGCCGCAGCAGGGCGCTCCACCGCGCCGGGATTGAATTGCCGGCACAACCGGGGCAGCAATTCATGCCGAATGCGGTTGCGGGTGAAGCGTGGGTCGGCATTGCTCGCGTCCTCGCGATAGGGCTGGCCGATGGCGTCGAGATAGGCCCGCAGCTCGGCGCGGCGAATGCCCAACAACGGCCGGATCAGCGTGGCGTGCCCCAGCGGCCGAACCCGCGCCATGCCTGCCAGTCCGCGAATGCCCGTACCGCGAACGATCCGGTGCAAAATGGTTTCGGCCTGATCGTCGGCCGTGTGGGCCGTGGCGACGAAGCGAGCCCCGAGCCGGCCGGCGGTCTCTTCGAGAAATTGGTATCGCGCCGAGCGGGCGGCGGCTTCCAGGCCGTCGCCCGCCGCTGCAGCCAGCCGTGCCGCACGTCGGCCCGCTTCACCTCGCAACTCAAGCCCAGCGAGCGGCTGAACTCGATGACGAACCGCTCGATCGTCGTCCGCAGTCGGGCCGCAACTGGTGATTCAGATGGGCGACGCAGATGCGTCCCGCGCCGCGGGCTCTCACGGCCAGTCATCGCCCGCAGCAGGGCCACGCTGTCGCCCCCGCCGGAAACGGCCACCAAGACCGTCACGTCGGCCCAATCGGACGGCGGCCACGCTGCCGCCAGCTTCGATTCGAGCGGATGGGGCATGCTTGCAAATCCATGAGGTGCGGAGTCGGAAGCATGGCGCGGAGATGTCTCCGCCGGCCGCCTCTTGGATCACATCGTTATGCCACCTTCCCCGGCGAAACGCCACCCCATCTTCGCTCTGATGCTGTTTCTGCGCATCGCCGGAGCGGGTTGGGCGTCATGCCGCAACGCAAAAACCGCCCAATCCCCCCAGTCTCTACGGCATGATCGCCATAACCCACGCCGATTCTGGGTTATCTCGGCAGCCGAAACCGGTTGCCGGTTGCAGTTTCCCGCGACTCTGTTAAGATTGGGTTGAATAAGAACAAATGTCTTCGGTGGGCCGAAGAGGCGACCGAAGCCGACGAACAGCAAACAGCGTTTTTTGACCAGCGGTGTATTAGGCAGCAAGAACCAACCGATGTTCGGGGCCGAAACGATGATCGACCTGTTGATGATCATCGTCCGGTGGCTGGCGATGGCTTCTTGGCGGCGATGATCGCAAACCGTCCCGCCAAGAGCATCTTGGTCCCGGTCCGAGCGGATTTCGCTCCGCAGCCGGGCAGAGTATTGCCCGGCCAGGTTCCCCGGCATCGGTTGGATGACGATGCGGCTTGATCCAGTCCTCCCGGTATACGTGTGGTCTCGATCGTGCGCTTCGTGCCGCGGTGTTCGGCGACAGATTCACGTCTGATGCCCGCGGCGGGGCGTAAGCTGTTCTCTCGGCTTTTGTGTCGCTTCGTCGCTCGGTTGTCGCGACGTGGTGTCGGTTCGAAGAGTCGGCCGCTGCCGCCGACGATCTGCCGGGCGATTCGGTCCCGCCGATTTGCCAAAGGACTATAGTCGTGTACTGGAACATTCGTTGTACATATCATCCTGATGGCTGCTGATTGGCGTCGGCGATGACGTTCCTGCTTGTGCGGCTGCTGGATCGCCTGCGGCGCCGCGACGCCGAGTCGGAGGCCCGCGAGATCGTCGCGCAAGGCCCAAGTCGGAGGTGGAGAACCGCCGCCGCGAGGCCGAACTGGAAATCAAGGAAATGGCCCTTCAGCAGCAGGCCGAAAGCGAAAAGGAGCTGCGCCGCCTGCGCGGCGAGTTGCACGAACGCGAGCGGCTCTTGGACAAGCGCCAAGACGCCTTGGAAGAGCAGGCCGAGTTGGTGCGCAAGCAGGAAAAGATGGTGGAGAGCACGCAGCGCAAGCTGACCGAGCGGATCCAGGACGCCAACCGCCGCAAGGACGAACTCTCCAAACTGCTCGATTTGCAGCGGCAGACGCTGCACGAGCTAAGCGGGCTGAGCCAGGACGAGGCCACCCAGCGCCTGCTGGAAATTCTCGACGGCCAGCTGCAGAAGGAAACCGGGGCGGTGATTGTCGCCCACGAGAAGAAACTGGCGGAAATCTGCGAGCAGAAGACGCGCGAAGTGCTGTTGACTTCGATCCAGCGCTACGCGGCCGCGCACACCGCCGAAACCACCACCAGCACGGTCGGCATCCCCAACGACGAAATGAAAGGGCGAATCATCGGCCGCGAGGGGCGCAACATCCGCGCCTTCGAAAAGGCCACCGGCGTCGACGTGATCATCGACGACACGCCCGGCGTGGTGATCGTCAGCGCCTTCGACATGATCCGCCGCGAGGTCGCCCGCATGTCCCTGGAAAAACTCATCGCCGACGGCCGCATCCATCCCACGCGGATCGAGGAGATCGTGGCCAGCACGCAGCGCGAGTTGGAACGGCACATCCAAAAGCTGGGCGAGCAGGCCTGCCTGGAGGCCGAGGTGCACGGGCTGCACGAGCGGCTGGTGAACCTGCTGGGCCGGCTCCATTTCCGCACCAGCTACAGCCAGAACGTGCTGCGGCACAGCGTCGAAGTGGCCTTCATTGCCGGCATGCTGGCCGACGAGATGGGCTTCGACGGCAAGCTGGCCCGCCGCTGCGGCTTGCTGCACGACATCGGCAAAGCGGCCGACCACGAAGCCGAGGGCGGGCATCCGAAGATCGGCGGCGATCTGCTGAAGCGCTACGGCGAGCGGCCCGAGGTGATCCACGCCGCCACTGGGGCACCACGACGACCTGCGCGTGGAAAATCCGTATACCGTGCTGGTGTCGGCGGCCGACGCCTGCAGCGCCTCGCGGCCCGGTGCCCGCCGCGAAACCCTCGAACGCTACGTCAAGCGGATGGAGGAACTGGAGATCGATCGCCAACAAGTTTACCGGCGTCGAGCAGGCCTATGCCATCCAGGCCGGCCGCGAACTGCGCGTGATCGTCAGCGCCAAGGACACGACCGACGAATCGGCCGCCAAGATCTGCCACGACATCGTCACGGCCTTCGAGCAACAACTGACGCTATCCCGGCGAGATCAAAGTCACCGTGCTCCGCGAAACGCGCACGTGGAAATGGCAAGGTAGATAGAGGTCGGCATCTTGCCGCGTCATCTTCCTCATTAATCTGAGAGCCCTCTCATGCGAATCCTCTTCATCGGCGACATCGTGGGCAAGCCCGGCCGGCACATCTGCACGCAGGCCTGCGCGGACTGCGCGTCGAGGAGAACCTCGATTTGGTGGTTGCCAACGCCGAGAACGCCGCCGGCGGGTCGGGGCTGACGCCCGGAGATCTATCACGAGTTGATGGCCGCCGGCATCGACGGCATCACGATGGGCGACCACGTCTACCGCCGCCGGGAGATCTTTTCGATCCTGCAGAGCGGAACGCAAGATCGTCCGGCCGGCGAACTTTCCGGCCGATCGCCCCGGGCCGCGATTTTTCCGTCTTGTCGCACGCGGCAGCAGGTGAACGTGGCGATCTTCACGCTGCTCGGGCCGCGTGTTCATGCCGCCCGTGGATTGTCCCTTTCAGGCCGCCGACCGCGTGTTGGCCGCCTTGCCCCGCGATGTCCGCGTGATCCTGGTCGACTTCCATGCCGAGGCCACCAGCGACAAGCAACTCATGGGCCGGCACCTCGACGGGCGCGTCAGCGCCGTGCTGGGCACCCATACCCACGTGCCCACCGCCGACGAGCAGATTCTTGCCCGGCGGCACGGCCTTCCAGTGCGACGTGGGCATGACCGGCCCCCACGAAAGCATTCTCGGCCGGCGGATCGACCGCGTGATGGAGACCACGCGTACCTTCCGGCCCACCCATTACGAGGTCGCCACCGGCGACGTGCGTCTCAACGGCACGATCGTCGACGTCGATCCGCAGACCGGCCGGGCCACAGGGATTCGCCGGATCTGCGTTGACCAAGCGGCGGCAAATCGCCTTGCAGGGGCAGGGGGGAAAACGGCGGCAGCCGAGGCAAAAGCCGAGACCGACCGGCGAAAGGCAGAAGCCTGAGCCGGGGCCGGCTCGAGTTGCGCCGTCGCACGGTTTCAGCAAGTCGTTAGCCCGTTGGAGGTTGCGTGTGGTGTTCTGCCGGCCTGCCGCTTCCGCCTCCACTTTACTTTCTTGTTCGAAATCGCTCTTGCGAGCCCTCGAAGTTCCGGCTATCCTTCAACCCCTCTTTTCCAGATTCCCTTGACACCTTCGGACGAGGTTGAACCGACGACCTTTTCCCGGCGCGACCGGTGGTTGCTGGCAACGGCGGCCATCATCTTGCTGGGGCTGCTGGCCGTAGCGGCGTGGCTCAAGCCGAGCCCGTTGGGCTACGGCACGCATCAGCAACTGGGCCTTCCGCCCTGCACGTTTTGGGTATTGTTCGGCCGGCCGTGTCCGACGTGTGGAATGACGACGTCTTGGGCCCATCTGGTGCGAGGAGAGTTCGTCAGTGCCCTTCGGGCGAACGTCGGCGGCACGCTGCTGGGACTGCTGGCCATCGTGGCCGTGCCCTGGCTGCTGGGGTCGGCAGGGCGCGGACGTTGGATCGGTGTTTCGCCCACCGGCACTGCGGCAGCCTGCATATCGACGACAATTTTAGCGGTGATTCTTATCAGTTGGGCCATCCGTCTGTTGAACGGATGACTCGCCAACACAGCAAACACATTACGCACGAGGTGGTACGATGGATCGTCCCTCTGTTCGGCACGGAATTGCCCTGCTTGTGGCCTTGGCGGTAGCGACATTGCCGGCCATCGGCTGCCGCAACCTCCTGACAACTGCCGCGATTCTCATCAACGGCACCGACGTTGACGCGGAGTTCAAGGACTTGAAGGGAAGGAAAGTGGCCGTTGTCTGCCGGCCGTTGGTCACGCTGCAGTATCGCGACTCGAGCGTCGGCCGCGACCTGGCCCAGCAAGTCGCCGCTCTCCTCCAAAAGCAGGTTCCCAAGATTCAGTTGATCGACCAACGGAAGATCAACCGCTGGACGGACGAGAACACCTGGGAGGACTATCCGGAAGTGGGCAAGGCCGTGAAAGCCGAGATGGTCGTGGGCATCGATCTGGAGAGTTTCAGCATCTATCAGGGCCAGACGCTATACCAGGGCAAGGCCAACGCGGCGCTCGAAAGTCTTCGATTGCCGCAACGGGAGCAAGCTGGTGTTCGACAAACCGCTGCTGCAAACGGTTTACCCGCCGAATGTTCCAATTTCCACATGGGAGCGCGGCGAGGCCCAGTTCCGCCAGGAGTTCATTGCGGTCATCGCCAACCAACTCGCCCGGCACTTCTATGGCCACGATCCGAACGAGGATGTGGGCATGGATGCCGACTGCGCTGAAGTAACCGCGGCGAATCGCCCGACCGATGCCACGACGTCCGCAGTCCACCTATCGCGGCCCAACCGGGCGACGCTGTTCGCATGGCGCCGCGTGGAATCTTGCCAGCCCTCATGGCGCCGGTTTCGGAGAAAGTTGACGGGGGATAGCCGCGTATTTAGTATAAAGAGAGCGGCGTGAAACCTCCACCATGAGGAGCGCAACATGCGAGCCAGACGATGTCCCTCTGCGGCGACATGGTTGTTCCCTCTTGCTGCATTGCGGCGGCCGGCCTGGTTCCTGGCCGTCGCTCTGCTGCCGTTTGCCGTCGCGGCGTCCTCGCCAGACGCCAATCCCGACAAGTCCGCCGCGGTCGAGAAGAAGGCCGATACGGCCGACAAGAAGACCGGAAACAGCGAGAAGAAGGAAAAGGTGATTCCCGAGCCCGAGGACTACATCCTGCCCACCAGCGACGGGCTGCAATTGGCGATGACGTACTATGCCGGCCCGACCTACCCGGACACCAAGGACAAACAGATCATCCCCGTTGTGCTGCTGCACATGTGGAAGCAAAGCCGCCACGATTTCAAGGAGTTGGCTCCCTTTTTGCAGAAGCAGGGCTACGCGGTTCTGGTGCCGGACCTCCGTGGCCACGGCGACAGCAAGCGTCTGAAAGGCGACCGCCGCGACGAAACTCTCAACGCCGAAAAGATGTCGCCTCAGCAGTTGCCGCTGATGGCCACCGAAGACATGATGGCCGTCAAACAGTTCCTCTGGGAGCGGAACAATAAGGGCGAGTTGAACATCGACAAGCTGTGCATCGTGGGGGCGGAACTAGGGGCCTCCGTAGCGCCTGAAGTTCGCCCTGGCCGACGCCATGCAACAGGACGAAAATCACGTGCTGGCGCCCGACCGCGAGTATAAGCTCGGCCGCTTCGTCAAGGCGCTGGTGCTGCTCTCGCCGGAACGGACCTTCCACGGTGTTTCGGTGTTGCCGGCCCTGAAACACCCCACGGTGCAGCACGACATCTCCGTGCTGATCCTCGTGGGCAGCAAGGACAGCAAAGCGATGGAAGAGGCGAAGGGAATCGACGGCCTCTTGCAAAAGTACCATCTCGAACCCAGCGGCGAAAACAAGAGCAAGAAGTCTCTCTTCTTCGTCCCCTTGGACACCAGCCTGCAGGGGACAAATTTGCTCGATCCGAAGTTCCAAGTCCAAGACCTCATCGCCGAGTTTCTCCAGCGCCGGCTGGTGAAGAGCGACGAGTCGAAAGATTGGGTGTGGCGAGAACGCAAGCGTCCCTACCAGTGAAACGTCGGCAAGACCGGTAGTCCCGTCGCCGGCGGAGCGCAGGGACCACGAGGGCGACGAGGACGCCTGGGAGGGGCCGCAAAGCCGCCAGAATGCGATTCCGGCGTTCTTTACGGATTCCGATGCGGCGCCGTGGCGCGCGGGCGCCGGCGCCTAGGCCGACGCCGGGCACAACGGAAGCCGCCGTCCCGGGCTCCAAGTTGAAGATCGTGAAGCCGGCCGCCCCGAGCGCACGGGCCTCGTGAATCTGTCCGACGACGCGGTCCGCCGTCAGCCCCATGCCGCTGGCCGTGGCGCCAATGCCCGGATACAGCGGGATGCGCCCCTCGACCAGCTTCAATTGGCTGCTCACCAGGGAGCCGAACTCCGCATCGCTGGCGCTATAATCCATCGGGCAAAGGAAGTTGACGTATCCCGCCTTCACCCACGCCACCCAGTCCTGGGCCACGGAGTCGCGGCAGCCGGGATAGGCGCCGAATACGGCGGCGGAAATCTTCAGCCCCGGCCGAATCTGCCTCGCCTCGCGGCTGACCGCCTCGACCAGCGCGGTGATCTGCCGGCAGCGCCAATGGTTGTACTCTTCTTTCCGCGGGCCGGAGTGGCAGTCTTTCGGCCAGTCGGTCACCTTGCGGCCGCTTTCCGTCTCGAAGCGGCGGCGACAGCCCTCGCAATAACAGCACTCGGAGTTCGGATAGCGGATGTAATCGAAGTGCAGACCGTCAACCGGATACTTGCGGGCAACCTCCAACATGCTTTCCAACTCGAGTTTTCGGTTCTCGGGATGCGAGGGACAGAGCCAGTCGTAGGGTTCGCCCCGGAAACTCATTTGGGTGCGGCCCTGGCGGCGGAGTTTCTCGACGAAGTCCTTCGGCGCGTTGGCAAGGTTGTAATTCACCTTCCACACGTGGACTTCCAAGCCGTACTTTTTCGCCGCGGCGCAGCACGGCTCGACCTGGTCGCCATATTGGGCGAACGTTGCGCTGCGCGGCAAGAAATCGCTGGCGTAATGGGCCGATCCGCCCCACAGCATGTTGGGCAGAATCATGTTGAATCCGTTTTCGGCCAGCAGCTTCGCCGAGCGATCCCAATCGCCGGGGTAGGCGCCGGTGCCAGAGTGGTTCCACATCGCTCGCCCCTCGCGCGGCACGCTCGGCGCGGCCAGGAGGTATGCCCGTGCCAACGTCTCGTGGGCCGCTCGCGCCAGACCGCTCGCGTCCGCGTATTTCCCTTCGGCAAATTGCTGGTCGGCTTGTTGCAACGTGTGCCGGGCATCTTCGAGCTGCGCCACGACCGGAGGAGCCGCACCGCGGATGCAGGTCGCCAATTCCTCGGTACTTGCACAGTGTCCGACGCGGCCGGCGCGATCCAGTTCGGCTTGGGCCATCGTTTTCCATAGCGCAGGCTCCAGTCGCCCCAACACGGCGGCCAAGAGCCGCTTCTTGCCCTCGTGGTCGTCGGGGAGCAAGACGTGGCTCAGAAACTGCGCCGCGATCGCTGAGCAACATGGCGGGTTGGCCCGTCGGATTGCCGCCGTCGTCGAACCAACGCCCGATAACGCGGGCGCCGTGGTTGACCGGCTCGGCCGCGGCGATGTTCCATGAGGCCTGACGGACAACTTTCGGCAGGCCGGCGATGTCACCGGCGTCGAAACGCATCTCGGCAAACTCCCCCGGGCGTTGCTGGCCTGTCCATTTCGGATTGCCGAATCCCAGCGACTGCGCCGAGCCGCGGCGGAAGTGCATAGCACGCGATCACCTTGCCGCCCGATTCAACAAACCGCGCCAGCCTCTCGGCGCAATCGCTGCTCATCGTCGAGTTATTCGGCAGAATGGCCATGCCGCGCGGTTCCAGCGATTTCCTTTCCACCGCCTCTTCCCCGATTTCGTCCGCCCCCAAGCCAAGCTCTTCCAATAGTGCGGCGATCGGGCGAGCCGCCTCGCGCGACGCGCGAAACTCGCTTTCGCGATGGTTTGCGTTCTTCTCCGGCAAAATCAAAGCCACTGCTTGCCAGGTGGCAGCCAGCCGGCGGAAGCGAACGGCCGTATCGCGCGCCGCCGTGCCGGGCGGCCGCCAGCACGACAGTCGAATTCCGTCGATCTTGTCCCAGCCCGCCGGAGTGCCTTCGACGCCAAACGACGATTTGGTAAAGCGGAGCGTCTGCCATCCCTTCGTGCCGGCAGGTGAGCCGGCGGCATACCAACCATCGCCGCTGCGGAAGTAGAGGGTCAGACTGCCTAGGCTCTGCGGATCGTCGCTGGCCAGTTCCAGCGAGAATCCGCCGGCACTCGTCAGATCGAGCTGCACGCGGCGGTCGGCAACGGCCCGGCGAAGAGCCGGCTGAGTTGCAAACGGTGCGGCCAGCCTCATCACCGGCCGGTCTCCGTCGCTGACCACGTTAACGGTAGACGTGCCTTCGACAACCCATGCTGACCGGGCCGATGACGCATCGGCGTAGCGGAACTCATCAAGGGTCTGCTGGCCGCCCAGCAACGACACCGTCAGCAATGAGAGAACGAGCATGGGAGGGCTCCTTGCGGTTGGCGCCATTGTCGGCTGAGGGCGATCGGCTCGCAAGATGCCAGCCCACGTGCTGCCGCCCGGCCGCAAGAATGGCGCAGCCCCCCCACAGTGTGAAAACCTGGGTAGCCTGCAAAGGGTTTTCCGGCAATCCCTGCCGTCCCACTCAGCGAAAACATTTCGGATGTTCCGGTCGCAACGGTTTTGACGATGACGACGAAAGGATTTTTCCTTTTTTGAGGGGGAGAGCGATGGCACGGATACTTCGACCGGTGGGGGTCGCCACGATGGCGGTCGCCGCCTTGACGGTTTGCATGACCGGCTGCACGAGCTTCCACGACTACGTCAACAACGGTTTCAAGGTAGGCCCCAACTACTGCAAACCGGCGGCGCCGGTGGCCCCAAATTGGATCGACTGCGCGAGTTTCCGCGAAGGACGCGACGACCTGAGCAAGTGGTGGCTCGTGTTCCGCGACCCGACGACGCACGAGCCGGACCCAGTTTTGAACTGCCTGATCCAAACGGCCTACCGGCAAAATCTGACGCTGCGGCAGGCCGGCACCCAGATTCTTCAGGCGCGGGCCAAACTGGCTATTGCACGCGGCGACTGGTTCCCGCAAACGCAGGAGTTCGCCGGGGCGTATACGAGAAGTGCGATCTCTGTGCCCCCGGGCAGCGCTGCCGCCAAATTCCTCAGCAATTGGAACTTCGGTTTCAATCTGAACTGGGAACTCGATTTTTGGGGCCAGTTCCGCCGCGCCATCCTATCCGCCGACGCCTCACTGGATGAATCGGTCGAGAATTACGATGCCGCATTGGTTACTCTCCTTGCCGACACCGCCAAGTACTACGTGCAAATCCGCACCGACCAGGAACAGCTTCGAATGCTCAAGCTCAACGTGGTCTCGCAAAAATGGGTGTATGAGTATTTCCAGAAGCGATTTCTGCCCGGCTACGGCACCGACGTGCGCGTCAGCAGGGACCAGGCCCTGGGCCTCTTGAAGAATACCGAATCACAAATTCCCCAAACGGAAATCGACCTCCGCCAGGGCAACGATGCACTCTGCGTCGTACTCGGGCTGCCGACCATGGACTTGCGGGAAGCGATGCCTCTCTGGAAATCGGTGGACGAGCCGAAAGCCAGAATCGAAGAGGAGGAACGGGCATTTTGGCAACAATTGTTGAACCAGGCGGGTCCCTTGAGTGCTGAAGATCTGCAGAGGGTCTCGACAGTCATCGACTTGATCTATATTCCCGTCGTTCCCAAGCCGTGTGAGGTGGGCTTCGGCATCCCCGCCGACCTGCTTCGGCGCCGGCCTGATGTTCTTGCGGCAGAGCGCGCTGCCGCCGCGCAGAGCGAGCAGATCGGCATCGCCGAGGCCGCTCTCTATCCAGCCTTCAAGATCAACGGCAGCCTGGGCTATTCGGCCCAACAGTTCCCCGACCTTTTCCGTTACGAGTCGTTCACCGGCAGCGTCGGACCGAGTTTCAACTGGGCAATCCTCAATTACGGCGTGCTCGTCAACGGCGTCCGTCTGCAAGATGCCCTGTTTCAGCAATTGGTATACACCTACCAGAACACCGTGTTGACGGCGAACCAAGAGGTTGAGGACGGCCTCGTGAGTTTCCTCAAATCGTACCAGTCCGTGGCGTTGTCGGAGGAGAGCGTGAAGGCATACACCGACGCCGTGGCGTATATGACGCTTCGCAAAGGGGCGGGGGTGATCGACGGCAATGCCTGGTCGCTGACCGCGCAGAACCTGGTGGCACAGGAGTTGGCTTGGGCGAAGACCTCTGGCAACATCCCTCAAGGGCTGATCGCGGTGTACGAGGCGCTGGGCGGCGGCTGGGAAATGCGGCTCGAAGAGGAGCCGCCGCAGGCGGCGGGACCCGGCGCACCACCGGCAGGCCCGGTGATGGCGCCCGACAACCACGAACAAATTCCCGCGCCGGCTGCCGGGCCGCTAGCGGCCCCCGATGCGCCGCGGCCCAATGTGCCGGCTCCCGCGCCTGCGCCGCTGGTTTCGCCCGCCCCGCCTGTTGCTCCGCCGGAGACCCCGCCGGCGACACCGCAGTCACCGCGGTAACGGCTCGGGCCGGCTCGGGGGAGCAATTCTCTGTTGGCGTGGCAGTTGCACTGCCACCTTATCCTTTACGCGGGCGGCCGAGCCGTCGAACGCGCAGCCCCTCTGCACGATTTCTCTTTCCCCACTCGTTGGGAGGCCGCAGGTAGCCGGTCGGCCGCAATGCCCTTGACGCTGCCCGGATGATTTATATACATTAATAGTAAAGGACCGTTAAGGAACTGGACGGCCGGAACCGTTTCGGCTGCCGGAAGATGACCCGGGCCATGAACCATCCATCACCGCGCAGAAACGGGAACGGCGCTTTGGCGGAAGCCAAGACGATTGCCTCATTGCTGCCGGCGATCATGCGGCAGCTTTTTGCCGTGGACGATGATTTGGCCTCGGAGCTGCCGCTGGCGCAGTTGCGGGTGTGCGGCATGCTCTACGGCGGGCCGCGCCCCATGTCGGCGATGAGTCGCGAACTGGGCGTCTCGCTCAGCGCCATGACGCAAATCGCCGACCGCCTGGAACGCACCCGGATGGTCAAACGCGTCTCCCAGGGAGACGATCGCCGCATCCGCTGCCTGCAATTGACGCCACACGGGAAGAGAATCATGCGGGTCCGCGAGAGCGACCGCGTCCGGCGAGTGTCGGTCGTATTGCGGCATTTGCCTGCGAAGACCAGAAAAGAAGTGCTGGGCACGCTACAGCGGCTGACGCTGGCGTGCGTGGCCGTGCGCGAACGAGACGGACATTCCGAGTGACACGTTATTACTCCTCACCATCCAAAGGGCTACGATGAAAACCGCATTTTTCGCTCTGATTGTGGTCGCACTGGCGGTCGGCGGCGGCGCCTATTACATCAAGTACGTGGCGGTCGATCCGCCCGCCAATTATCGCACAGCGGAGGTCAAATTGGGCGACCTCATGCCTACCATCAGCGCCACCGGCACCTTGGAGCCGGAAGACACCATCGACGTCGGCGCCCAGGTGACGGGCCGGATCATCGAGTTTGGCATCGACCAGAGCGATCCGCAGAAAAAGAAGCCGGTCGACTACCGCACCGTGGTGGTGGAAGGTCAGTTGCTGGCCAAGATCGACCCTATCGTGTTCAAGGCGCAATATGACCAGGCCGTGGCGGCGCTGGAAAACGCCAAGGCCAATTTATTGCAGAGCGTGGCCAAGCGCGATCAGACGAAGCGGGAGTGGGAGCGGGCGCAGACCCTGCACCCCACGAAGGCCATCTCGGACACCGATTATGACATGGACGAGGCCAACTACCGGGTGGCGGAGTCCAACGTGGCGGTCAACGAGGCCGCCATCAAACAAGCCGAGGCGACCAGGGACATGGCAAAAACCAACCTCGATTATACGACCATCGATTCGCCGGTGGACGGCGAGATCATCGACCGCCGCGTCAACCTCGGCCAAACCGTGGTCTCCAACATGAACGTCTCCAGCCTGTTCTTGATCGCCAAGGATTTGCGGCGAATCCAGGCCTGGGCCCAGGTCAACGAGGCCGACATCGGTCGCATCAAGGTCGGAATGCCGGTGCGATTCACGGTTAACGCTCATCCGGGCGAAACCTTCCGCGGCAGCGTGATCCAAATCCGCTTCAATGCCCAGTCAACGCAGAACGTCGTCAACTACACGGTGGTGGTGCAGGTCAACAACTCCGACCGGCGTCTTTATCCTTACTTGACGACAAACCTTCAGTTCGAGCTGGAAGGGCACAAGAACGTCTTGCAGGTGCCCAACGCCGCGCTGCGTTGGAAGCCGTCGAAGACGTCACAGGTAGCGCCTGACGCCCGCAATGCGGCCGCGACGCCGAAAAAGCGGAGCAGCAAAGAGGGCGCGCCGCGGCAAACGGCGGCGGCGAGGCGGCCGCCACGCCCGCCACGACCGCCGCGTCCGCCACCTCCGCCACGCCCGCCACGCCCGCCACGCCCGCCACGCCCGCCACCTCCGCCACCTCCGCCAAGCCCGCCAAGCAACCCTCTCAACGCGGCCGCATTTGGGCGGTTGACGGCGACTATGTTCGGCCGGTCAACGTGAGGGTCGGGGTTACCGACGGGTCCAATACCGAAATCAGCGGCGATGACGTCAGTGAGGGCATGGTCGTGGTGATCGGCGAGGTCGTCGGTGCGCAAGACACCGATACCACCAATCCCTTCGCGCCCAAGTTGTTCAAGGGCGGCACGAAGAAGGGCACGTGATAGTCTTCGGAGCGCCGGCCTCCTATGGAACTGATTCGAATCGAAGATCTCCACAAGACGTATCACCTCGGCGAGGTGGACGTGCCCGTGCTTCGTGGCATCTCGCTTACGATCGACCGGGGGGAGATGGTAGCCTTGATCGGCGCCTCCGGCTCGGGCAAGACCACGCTGATGAACATCCTCGGCTGCTTGGATCGCCCCAGTTCGGGCCAGTATTGGTTCGACGGCCAGGAAATGAGCCGCTTGACGCCCAACCAGCGGGCCTTGGTGCGAACCGAAAAGCTCGGCTTCGTTTTCCAAAGCTTCAATCTCCTGGCCCGGACCACGGCCCTGCACAACGTCATGATGCCGTTGGACTATGCGCCGCGTCGCGCCCCGGCGCCGAGGCCACCCGCCTGGCCCACATCCTCCTCGATCGAGTCGGATTGGCCGAGCGGACGGAACATGAACCGTCGCAGATGTCGGGGGGACAACAGCAGCGGGTGGCCATCGCCCGCTCCCTGGTGAACCGGCCCACGCTGGTACTGGCCGACGAGCCCACCGGCAATCTCGACTCGCACACCAGCGTCGAGATCCTGCAGATGTTCCAGCAACTCAACGCCGAGGGCATTACCGTCGTCCTGGTGACGCACGATCCCAAGGTGGCCGGCTTTGCCCACCGCACGATCCACATCGCCGACGGTCTGGTGGAAGGCGACGAGACCCACGTTCCCGTGAACGCCGAGGGCAAGGGAGCAGAGACGGGCATGGTGGCCGGAATGTCGGCGACGCCCGTCCCGTCCTTGCCCGGCGGCAACGGCCAAGGCTCGCTGTACGGCGACTCGTTGCCCAAGGCACGCGGGCGGGCCCTGCCGGCGTTGATGCCGCCCACTTTCGTCACCGCCTTCGGCGCGCTGCGGCGAAATAAAATGCGGTCGGCGCTGTCGGCCCTCGGCGTCATTATCGCCGTCGGCGCCGTGATCGCCATGATGGAAATCGGCCAGGGCTCGAAGGCGGCCCTGCAAAAGACGATCGCCAGCATCGGCGCGAACAACATCCTGGTGTTGCCCGGTGCGGCCACCAGCGGCGGCATCAGTTGGGGTGTCGGCACAACGCAAAAACTGACGCCCCAGGACGCCGACGAGATCCTCGCCCAATGTCCGGCCGTCAGCGCCGTGGCTCCCATCGTTCGCATCAGCTCGCAAGTCGTGTATGGCAATCGCAACTGGAAACCGGCCAGTTTGTATGGCACCACGCCTTCCTACCTTGTGGTGCGCGATTGGGAAAACATGGATGAGGGCGATATCTTCAGCGACAGCGACGTGCGCAACCGCAGCCACGTCTGCGTCGTCGGCACCACGCTGCGCCGCGAGCTGTTTCAGGATGAGTCGCCCATCGGCAAGGACGTCCGCATCCAGAACGTCAACTTCCGCGTGATCGGCGTCCTCAGCCGCAAAGGCGCCAACATGATGGGCATGGACCAGGACGACATCGTGCTGGCTCCCTGGACTTCGATCAAGTTCCTCGTCAGCGGACAGGGAGCGGGCTCCACACTGGCGGCTTCGTCCACGAGCACCAGCGCCGTCAATACGCTCAACAACCTCTATCCCGGCACTGTCGCCTTGTATGCGACCCTGTCGGCGATCCAGGCCGCCGACGCCCCGCAGCCGGTCCGCTTCACCACGGTCAACCAAATCCTCGTCAAAGGCGTCAGCGCCGAACAAATCCCCCTGGCAATCGACCAGGTTACCAAGCTGCTTCATGAGCGGCATCACATTCAGCCCGATCAGGACGACGACTTCAACATTCGCGACATGACCGAGATCACCAAGACGCTGTCGTCCACCTCGGAACTGATGGGCATGCTGCTGTTGATCGTGGCCGCCATCTCGCTGGTCGTCGGCGGCGTGGGCATCATGAACATCATGCTGGTGTCGGTCACCGAGCGGACGCGGGAAATCGGTCTCCGCATGGCGGTCGGCGCCCGCAGCCATCACATCCTCCGCCAGTTCCTGGTCGAGGCGGTGGTGCTGTGCCTGTGCGGCGGCTTCCTGGGCATCGTCTTGGGCCGCAGCATGTCAGCGCTCGTTCGGTCGATCATGCATTGGCCGACGCAAGCCTCGGTGTCGGCGATTATCGCCGCGGTGGCGGTCTCCGCCGGCGTAGGCGTGATCTTCGGCTTCTATCCGGCCTGGAAAGCCTCGCGGCTGGACCCCATCGAAGCGCTGCGCTACGAGTAGGGAGAAGGATTCAGGGGCCAGGGATCAGGGAGTCTCCGCGCTCTGCCATGCGCCCTATCGACTTGATGCGTCATCGCCTTTTCTCTCGCCCGGGCGTTTCACGCCTGGGACGAAATTGCGGCGATGTAACTCCCAGCCGGCCAACGGGTTCGGAACGGCGTTTTGCCCGCCGAAATCGGCCTTTGATCGGTCCGATTACATGCTAGTCTTGAGTACCCACCCATCGTAGGGTGCGCGCCGCGGAATCTGTCGGCGGCGGTGGCTTTTGACGGCAACCCCTGAGGCGACCGGACCATGCTGGGCAAACTCCGCGAGGCGCTGCGTTTCCGTTTCTTGTCCGGAGAAAAAGCAGACGGGGCCCGACCAAGCTTCGATCAGTGCCCGCCGGAACGATCCGCGACCAACCTGCGGTCGGTGCCCGGCTGTGCACAAACTGGACCTGACTGCTTTTCCCCCCGCCGCTACGTCCCGATGCTGCTGACGCTCGGCGTCGGCCTGGGATTGACGATCGGGCTCTTGATCGCCGCGCGCCACTGGGAACATCGCGAGCAGCAAAAGGAGTTCGACTACTCTTCGCAGCACTACGTGCAGGCGGTCCGCCTGGCCACCGAGCGGATGCTGTTGGCGCACGAGGTCGTGCGTCAGGACTATTACGGTTCGCAGAGCGTATCGCGGAGGGAGTTCTCCTTGCTGTGCGAACCGATCTTGGCCCGGGTGCCGTCGTTGAAGGTGCTGCAATGGGCCCCGCGAGTGGGCCGCGACGAACGTGCCCGATTCGAGCAGACCGCGCAGCGCGAGGGTCTGACCGACTATCGGATCGTTGAGCCCGACGCGAAAGGTCGATTGATTCCCGCGGCGCCGCGCGACGATTCTTTTCCGATCTGGTACGCCGCCTCGACCACCGGCTTCGAAGCGAAGTTCGGCTGGGATTTTGCCGCCGATCCGGTGCTGCGGAAGGCGATCGACCAGTGCCGCGACACCGACAAGTTCGTCGTCAGCGACGTGATCGATCTCAGCAGGATCGGCATCCGCCACCCCCTGGTACAGACGTTTTTGCCCATGTATCGAGACTTCGAGGCGGTGCGCACGGTTGCCGATCGTCGCACGCATTTCGAGGGCCTGCTGGTAGGCCTGTGCCAGCTCGACGACCTCGTAGAGAGGGCGTTGGCGTACACCGCTGGTCCGCAAGAGGTCGACGTGTCGCTTCTCGACCCGTCAAGGCCCCTCCGCCATCAACTGCTCTATCATCATGCCTCGCGGGCACGATCGGGCGCGGACGCAGCCGCTGTGGAGGACGCGGGATCTTCAGACATTCGTCACGCCGAGACGCTCGACTTCGGCGGGCATCGCTGGTCGTTGGTTTGCACGCCCGCACCGGAGTTCTTCGCCGCCCACGCGAGCTGGCGCTCGTGGGCCGTGTTGGCGATCGGGCTGATCGTCAGCGGCGTGGCGGCGGGATACGCCTTGGCCGCCGCCACTCGCAACGAACGCATTCAGCGGCTCGTCGATGAGCGAACGGCCGAACTGCGGAAAAAAGACAACGAGTTGCGGCAATCGCAAAAGCTCGAGGCCGTCGGCGCGCTGGCGGGCGGAATCGCCCATGAGTTCAACAACCTCTTGCAGGCCATTGGCGGCTACACGCGTTACGCAATGGAAGGGCTCAAGCCCGGGGGGCAGCCCTATCAGGACTTGCAAAACGTGCTCCAGGCGGGCGACCGGGCGCGGTCGCTGACGCGGCAATTGCTGAGCTTCAGCCGCCGCCAGGAAGTCGAGCGGAAGAACCTGCAAGCCAACCAGATGGTCGGCGACCTGACGAAGATGCTCCGCCCGCTGTTGGGCGAGCGGATTCAGGTCCGCGTGATCCTGGGCGAGGGCGTGGGCACGGTGTTTGCCGACGCCGGTAGCTTTCAGCAGGTGTTGCTGAACCTGTGCCTGAACGCCCGCGATGCCATGCCTTCCGGCGGAGAGATCGTCGTGAAGACGGAGAGCATCAGCGTCAGCACGGAATTCTCCGCGCTGTATACCGATCTGAAGCCGGGCCGCTACGTCGAGCTGAGCGTGGCCGACACGGGCCAGGGCATGCCGGCGGAAGTACGCGAGCACATCTTCGAGCCCTTCTTTACCACGAAGCCGGTCGGCCAGGGCACGGGCCTCGGCCTGTCGGTCGTCTATGGGATCATCCAACAACACGAAGGGGCGATTCACGTCTACAGCGAGCCGGGCCGCGGGACGACGTTCAAAATCTATCTGCCGGCGATTGAGGCGGCCGCCGATGCGGCCGACAACGGGCCGGCGCCGGCGTTGTTCGGCGGAAAAGAGACGATCCTGGTGGCCGAGGACGACCCGATGGTCCGCGACATCGCCCGGCGGATCCTGGAGAAGGCAGGCTACACGGTCCTGCTGGCCGCCGACGGCCAACAGGCCCTCACGCAGTTCGAGGCCCGCCGGCAGGAGATCGCCGCGGTGCTCTTGGATGCCGTCATGCCCAAGCTCACCGGGCATGAAGTGTATCGGCGCATCAAGGACGAGTGTCCCGGGACGCGGATCATCTTTTGCAGCGGCTATGACCCCGAGACGGCCCAGTCGAAATTCGTCGGCGACGAACATTTGCGAATGGTCGAGAAACCCTATGATCCCGGCACGTTGCTGCGCACGCTGCGCGAAGTGCTGGATGCGGAGGAACCATGTCTCACACATTGAACACGGAAGCGCCGGCCGTCGGCGCGGCTCAGATCCTCGCGGTCGACGACGAACCCTACGTCCGCGACCTGGTAAGTCGCTGGCTGAAGGGGGCCGGCCACAGTTGCGCCAAGCGGCAAACGCCGACGCCGCATGGCAGCATCTGCTCGCCAATCCGGTGGACCTGGCTGTGCTGGACATCAACATGCCGGGCCGCTCCGGTTTGGAATTGTTGGCCGACATCAAGAAGACCTATCCCGACACCGCCGTGCTGATGATGAGCGCGATGGGCGAAGGCGCAACGGCGATCCAGGCATTGACGCACGGGGCCTGGGGCTATCTGATCAAGCCCGTGGAGCGCGAGGAACTTGTCTTCCAGGTCAACAGGATCTTGGAGCGGCGACAGTTGCTCCAGCAGCGTCAGAATTATACGCGCGACCTCGAAGAAAAAGTGCGCGAACAGACGCTGGAAATTCGCCGGGCGCACGAGGAGACGATCCACCGGTTGGTGACCGCCTCGCTGTGCCGCGACGAAGAGACCGGTATGCACATCCGGCGGACGGGCTTGTTGAGTGAAGCGCTCGCCAGGGCGGCCGGCTGGTCGACGGCCGACGCCGACGTCATCCGGCTGGCCGCGCCGATGCACGACGTGGGCAAGATCGGCATCCCCGATGCGATTTTGCAGAAGCCGGGCAAGCTGACGCCCGACGAGTTCGACGTCATGAAGACCCACACCACCATCGGGGCCAAGATGCTGGCCGGCTCGAATTCCGCGATCCTCATGATGGCGCAGCAGATCGCCCTGAGCCATCACGAGCGATGGGACGGCACGGGCTATCCGCAGGGATTGTCGGGCCAGGCAATTCCCGAGGCGGCCCGCATCCTCAGCATCGTCGACGTCTATGATGCGTTGAGCCACGACCGGGTGTATCGTCCGGCGATGCCGGAAGACGAGGTTCTGACCATCATGCAAAGCGAGACCGGCACGCAATTCGACGCCGCCCTGCTGGCGACGTTCCTGGCGCATTTCGACGAGATGCGCGCGATTGTGCAGGAGAACCCGGACGAGAGCAACCGCCTGGCAACGGCAATCCTCTCCAATGCCTGCGGGGCCGAGCTGGCGGCCGCAAATGCTTGATGCGGGGCCCCTGCGGCTGCCTCGCCGATTTGCCCCAACAGGCTATCGGGCTTACGTGTGATAATCCGCGTTGAGGCGCACGTATTCGGCGGTCAGGTCGGCGGTCCAGAAACGCCGCGCCGCGGTGCCTTCGCTGAACTCCAACTGCACGAGCGTGTCGCGGTTGTCGCGGATCGAGGCGGAAACCTCCTTGCCGTCGAACTCGACCGGCGCCCCCTTCTGATACAACAGGAAGCCGTTCAGCCACAGGCTGACGCCTTGGGGATCGAAGGGCACGCCCGCGTAGCCGGCCGCCGACACGATTCGCCCCCAATTGGGATCAGCCCCGTGCAGGGCTGTCTTGACCAACGGGCTGTTGGCCACGGTCTTGGCGATTTCCAGGGCCGCCAGGCGATCGGCGCAGCCGGTGACGTCAATGGTGACCAGGTGGGTGGCGCCTTCGCCGTCGCCGGCAATGGCCTTGGCCAGATCGACGCACACTTCGTTGAGTGCGGACTGGAAGCCGGCCAGATCGCCGCTGGAAAGCGGTTCGCCGCCCGTGGCGCCGTTGGCCAGCAGCAGCACCGTATCGTTGGTGCTCATGTGGCCGTTGACGCTCATGCAGTTGAAGCTCTCCTGGGTGGCGGCGGACAGGGCCGCTTGGGCCGCGGCCGGCGCGAGCGCAGCGTCGGTCATGATCAGGGCCAGCATGGTGGCCATGTTCGGGCCCATCATCGCCGCTCCCTTGGCCATGCCGGTGATTTGAATGTCGCGGCCGCCGATGGTGACGCTTCGGCCGGCCAGTTTGTAAATCGTATCGGTGGTCAACATGCCGCTGGCGGCCGCGATCAACGACGATTCGCTACGGCCAAGCTTGCTGGCCGCGTCGGAGATGCCCTGCGCGATCCGGTCCATCGGCAGGAACGCGCCGATCACGCCGGTGGAAAGCACCAGCGCCTGGTCGGCGTCAGCCTCGCAAGCGACGGCGGCCAGGCGGGCCATCTCCTCGGCGTCGCGCAGGCCGCGCTCGCCGGTGCAGGCATTGGCCACCCCCGAGCAAATCACCACCGCCCGCATCCGGTCGCTGGGCGTACGGCTGCGGTCGAGGGCCACGGGCGCGGCCTGCACCAGATTCTGCGTATAAACGCCGGCGGCGGCGGCCGGCGTTTCCGACTTCACCAGCGTCAAGTCGTGCTTATGCCGATCCCGCTTGATCCGACAGTGCACGCCGGCCAGCAAATAGCCCTTGGGAACACAAATCGACATTGCCCTGTTTCTCCGTAACTGGATTCTGCGGCTATCAGCCGTCAGCTTTCCGCTTCACGGTGGGGGTGGCCGTTGCACCGCCACCCCAACAACACCGAATTGCCGCCCCAACAGCGCACTCGCCTTTACAGCGCGGTTGTTTCGGGATAGCCGTACATGAGGTTGAAGTTTTGCACGGCGGCCCCCGAGGCGCCTTTGATCAAGTTGTCGAGGCAACTGAACGTGAGCACCCGGCCGCGGACCACCCGCGCCGTGACGTCGCAAAAGTTCGTGCCCATCGAGTCCTTTGTGCCGGGAAGATGATCGACCACGCGGACAAACGGCTCGTCGGCGTAGAAGTCGCGAATCGTTTGCAGCACTTTTTCTTCGTTCACTTCGCCGGTCGGCTGCGAATAGGTCGTGGTGAGGATGCCGCGATCCATCGGCACCAGGTGGGGCGAAAAAACCACCTCCACCGTAGCGCCGGCCACCGCGCTAAGGACCTGGTCGATCTCGGGCGTGTGCCGGTGCCGGCCGACGTTGTACGCCGAGATGCTCTCGTTGCACTCGGGGTAGTGGTAGGTGAGTTTCGGCGTGCGGCCGCCCCCGGAAACACCGCTTTTCGAGTTGACGATGATCGTCCGCGGATCAATCATCGACGCCTTCAGCAGGGGCGCCAGGGCGAGGATGGCCGAGGTGGGATAGCAGCCCGGATTGGCTACGAGTGGCGACGACGGAATCTGCTGCGATACAGTTCGGGCAGTCCGTAGACCACTTTGCCGAGCCGTTGGGGGTCGACATGCGCAGACCCCGTACCATCGGGCGTAGACCTCGGGATCGTTGAGCCGATAGTCGGCGCTGAAATCGACGACGCGGCGGCCGGCGTCCAACAGGCTGGGAATCACCGCGGCGCTGGCCCCGTGGGGCAGGCAACTAAAGACGCATTCGGCCCGAGCGGAAACCTCCGCCGGGCTGAGGTCCTCCAGTTGCAGGTCGAGCCGGCCGGTCAGGGCCGGATGGATCATGGCGATGTGCGGCTGGCCCTCCTGCCGGCTGGTGACGGCCACGATTTCCGCGTCCGGGTGACGGAGCAGAATTTTAACCAGTTCCAGCGCCGTGTAGCCGGTAGCTCCGAGGATAGCGATCCGTGTCATGACTTCAAGGCATAAAAAGCGGTGCTCGCCGCGGCGACGCCGGGGGCAAGTTGGACAAACCAAGTAGTATAAAGGCAGTGCCCCCGGCAGCCAAGGGGGGTTCACCGCAAACCCGTGCCGCGTTCGGGGTAGACGCTAGATGGCGAGCCGGGTGGCCGCGCCCCATTGCCCTGGCAAACCGCCTTGCCTATGCGGTCCGCCGCGAGAAGCAACCAGGATCGCACCCCTACTTCTCGATGGCCTTCAGCGCCGCGGAGGCCGTGTCGCGCACCGATTCATCCTTGTCGTTCAACGCCATCTTCAGGGCGGGGACGGCGTCTTTGGCCAGCGGTCCGATGTTCCGCAGCGCCGCCGCAGCTTCGATGCGGACCTTCGGCTCGGGATCGGCCAGCCCCTTGATTAGCAGCGGGACCGACTTGGCCGCCACCTGCGAACATTGCGGATCGATTTGCGCCAGGGCCCAAGCGGCGGCCAAGGCGACGAAATCGTCGCTGTCGCCGAGTTTCTTCTGCAATTCCAGCTTGGCGCCGATTGCGGTCGGCCCGATGCGGCCCAGAGCGTAGCACGCGCTGTAGCAGACTTTTTCGTTCGGATCGTTCAAGCACTCCGCGACGGCCGGCACGGCGTCGGCCGCGCCCGCGCCGATGGCCCCCAGCGCGATCAGCGCCTCGCAGCGGGCCCGCACGTGCCTGTCGCTCTTGAGAACGTCGACCAGTGCCGGCACGGCGCGGCCGGCCGCCGGGCCGATGTGGCCGAGGATGGACTCCAATGCGGGACGAAGCTCTTCATGCTTCAGTTCGTCGATCGCCGTGGGAACCGCGGCCTCGCCCAGCGAAGCCAAGGCCTCTAAAGCCTGGTTGCTGCTCTCGCGGTCGCTTCCTTCCAACATCTCTTTGATGGTCGGAAGGATCGTTTCGGGGGCTGGGTGCAGGTCGGCCAGGCCGCGGGCCGCCACCGCGCGGAGTTTCGGCTGTTTGCTCTTCAGCGCCGCCGTGAGCAGGCTGATCGCCTCCTGCCGCCGGGTTGTGCTGTTCGGTTCGATCTTGGCGAGCGCCAGGCGGCAACCGCCTGCGCGAACGGGTCGGAGCCTTCGACGCACTGGTTCAACGCCGGCACGGCGGCCTTGGCATCCGGCCCAATGCGTCCCAGCGCGTCAGGCGCCGGCGGCGCTCAGGGAGTTATCGCTATCCGCCAACAGTGCGGTCAACGCCCGCGAAGCCTTGGCCGCCGCCGGGCCGATGGAGCCCAGGGCCAGCGCTGCCTCGCGTTGCACTTCGGGCCGCGTGTCGGTGGTAAGCACGTCGGTCAAGGCGGGCACGGCATCGGCCGCGTCGGGACCAATTTCGGCCAGCACGAGGCAAGCCCAGTAACCGGCTTTCTCATGTTTCAGGGCCTCGATCAAAGCCGGCACGGCCGGCTTGCCCGCTTCGGCCAAGAGATGCAACGCGCCGGCGCGAACCGCGGGATCGGCATCCTTCAGCACCTTGCCCAACACGGGAACCGACACGCCGGGACCCGGATGAATGCGGGACCAGGCCCGGATCGCCTCGCGTTGGACTTTCACGTCGGGGTCAACGATCAATGGCGCCAAGGCTTCGACGGCGGGGCGAGCGGCCGGGCCAAAGTGGCCCAGAGCGTGGGCGGCGTGCGCCGGATCGTTGCCGATCGATCTTTCAATTGGGCCGTCAATGCCGCGACGGCCTCGGGCGTTGTTTCGCCCTCCTCGCCCAACGTGTCTATGGCGCGGAGGCGGGCCGCCTCGTCGCCCGCGCTCAGGCTTCTGATCAAGTCTTTCGTGCCCTGGTTGTCGGCCAACGCCACAGCGGTAGCCAAGACGACACCCGAAACGACGCCGGCGAAGAAGATTCTTGACATATTCGCGTCCCTTTATGTTCTCGGGAGACCCGCAGCCGCGACTTCCCGTGGCAGAATTGACCTGCGAAGTGTCCTGCATATTATACCAGTGGATAGCAAGAGGGAGTTTTTCGTGGCGGCCGGTGCCGGTGATGCACTCTCCCGAGGGGATGGCGCCGGAAGCACGTGTTCGATCCGAAAAGTGCAGGTGGGGAAGCGTCGATCGCGAACAGGAGAAATCCCATGAACGCCAAACTTGGTTTTGCGGTGGCGTTGATTTTGGTGGCGGCGTCGTCGGCCCAAGGTCAGACCGCGGTGCAGTCGCCGTACATGCCCGGCAGCGGCAACTATCCGCCTTACGCCGCTCCTCCGTACAACTATGCCTACGGCTATTCGGTCTCGTTAACGGCTGCCGAGGGATTCGCGCGGCATCGGCGAGGTAATCCGCGCCGCAGGCGACTACAACTTGTCGACCTCGGCCGCGGCGGTCAACTTCAGCGAGGCTCGCCGGCGGGAAATCGAGAACAACAAGCTGTGGGTGCAAACCTACTTCGATGTCCGCGCGATCAATCAGCAGGTGCGCGAGGCGGAAATCAAGGCGCTCGCGGGCGAGTCCTGAAGATTGGATCCGCTACGCCCAGGCCGGCAAACCCAGACTGTTGAGCAACAGCGATCTGGACGCAGTGACCGGCAAAATCCACTGGCCCATGCTGCTGACGGCCGCGGAGTACAACGGTCAGCGGGCGTTTCTGGAAAAAGTGTTTGCCGATCGGGCCTATCATGGCGTCATCGGCGCCGAAGGCTTCCACATGGTGACCGATCTGACGGACGACATGCTGGCCAGCCTGAAACTGAAGATCCGCGACGTGGCGCCCGATCAGTACATGACGGCGAAGCGGTTCTTGGAGAGTCTGGCCTATGAGGCCAGCCAGCCGGCCGGGTAACAACGCTCGCCATGTAGACGCGGCAAGATGCCGCGTCAGGTTTTCCACAGAGGCGCTGTGAAGCAGCAAGATGCCGCTTCTACTTCTACGCCCGCTTAGAAGGCTCTCGTCACGCCGGGAATGGCTGCAGGATAGAGGCCGGCGGCGTCCGGTCGGGTGGGCGGATCGGCGTCGAAGGCGTAACGTGCCGGGGCCAACGCGACTTCGGAATTGACCGCATCGTCCCACTTGACCATCTGGCCGGAATAGGTGGCCATCCGACCCATCACGGCCGTCATGCCGCTGGTGGCGGCGTAATCGCCTTCGAAATGATGCGGGCCCGTGCCGAGGATGCTGGCTGCCAGGTCGTTGTGCTCCTGCTGGTACGAGTTCATTTCGGGGTTGGCCCGGACCGCCCGCGAATCGACTTTCGTGCCCCATCCCCACGCTCCGGTGCCGATGGTCATCGAGCCTTTGGTGCCGTGGATGTTGTCGGAAACGTGCTCCCAGGTATCGGGCTGTTGGCGGGCCTGGCAGAAGTGTCGCACGCCGCCTTGGTACTCGAACTCGACGCAATGGTGATCGAAGATGTCGCCCGTGTTGGGACCCACGCGGACCTGGCGGCCGCCCATGCCGTTGGCCCTTTCCGGATGCCCCTCCATGACCCAATTGGCCACGTCGATTTCGTGGCACGCCTGCTCGACGATGTGATCGCCGCAGAGCCAGCAGAACAGGTTCCAGTGGCGGATCTGATATTCCATTTCGCTCATGGCGGCGGGCTTCGGCTGCGCCCTCGCGGCCGCCCAGCGCGTTGTAGTAGGTGCGGATGTAAGACCACGTCGCCTACCGCGCCCGCCGCGAATCTTCTCGATGCCCTCCAGATAATTCTTCTGGTGGCGGCGCTGCAATCCGGCCACCACCGAGAGCTTCTTCCGCCTGGCCTCTTCGTTGGCGGCCACGAGCGCGCGATAGCCGGGTGCATCAACGCAGAAGGGCTTCTCCAGAAAGACGTGCTTGCCGGCCTTCACCGCGGCGGCGTAGTGGATCGGCCGGAAATGCGGCGGCGCACACAGCAGCACCAGGTCGACGCCCGAATCAATTACCCTCTGGTAGGCGTCGAAACCGCTGAAGCGCCGCTCGGGCGGCACGTCGATCGGCAGCTCTTTGTACTTCGACAGGTTCTTCAGGCTGATTTCCAGCTTGTCGGCGAAGAGATCGCCCATGGCCACGAGCTTCACGGGCGCCTTGGTGCTGAGGGCCTCTTTGCAGGCCCCCGAGCCCCGATTGCCGCAGCCGATAAAGCCGATCTTGATCAGTTCGTTTCCGGCGGCATGGGCGAAACGCGTCATGTCGAGCCCGGCCAAGAGCGAGCCGACTGCGGCCGCGGCCAGCGAATCTTTCAACAAGGCGCGACGTGAAACGGCTCTGGCGGCGACTTCGTCTTGGGGCGTATTCATGGCACGTGTTCCGAGCCGAGCCTGGCCACCCACTTGACGTTGGCCGTGGTTTTCATGTCGATGCCCAGGTTGTTTCTCATTGTAATCGGTTGCCCGGGGTTCGTCCACAATCGCAAAACCGGAGACGCCGCCAGAGACGTATCCCCCACTGTGGTGACGTCGGTGCTTTGGCCACGATCGGGTGGACTCTGCGGGGCGAGGTACTGAAGTAGACGCGGCATCTTGCCGCGTCAGCTTTCCCACAGAGCGCCGCGCTACGGGCGGCCCGGCAGCAGGCGAAGCCGAACGGGCAGGCTGCCGGCGTTCAAAATGTCAACCAGATCGGAGACTTCTTCCTTGGTGAACACGCCCGTGATGGTGCCCTTGTCGCTGATCCGGCTGTTGATTATCGGGGCCGAGCAGAGCTTGCCATCAAGGATAATGCCCAGCCGATAGCGGAGGTTCATCGCCGGATCGGGCAGGTGGTCGCCGGTCAGCTTCTCGAAGAGTTGGCCGCCCGCCTCGTTGAACGTGAGGGCCACTTCGGGCCGGCCTCTCGCGTCGGTGTCGGCAACCGCCTTTGTGAGATAGTCGCCAGTCACATTGTAGGGATCGGCGACGACAAGAGTTTCGGTGATCTCCCGGTCGCCCTTTGCGCGCGTGCGGCGAACAACGTCGCGACCGCCGAGACTCCGCTCTTGGCCCGCCTTGATCGGGACCCACCACGCCAGCCGCTTGCCCGAGGAATCGAGCACCTCGGTCTTTGACTCGTCCTTCTCCGCCGGTTCGATGAGTTCCTTGTCATGCTGCTTGTTCGCCAGAACGCGGAACTCCAGCGTGCCGGGGCGAGCCAAGAGCCGCTCGACCCGCCGCTTGTCGGCCTCATCCTGGCACATCAGCGCGATTTCAATTCGCCAATACCTGGGCCCCGAATCGGCCGGCCGCACCAGGGCGTGATCTTCCGCCGCCGGATTCAGCCGCTTCTCGACCAACTTCAGGACCTTTTCCATGTCGGCGGTCGTGAAGCCGCGTTGGATGTCTTCGGGGACGATCTCGTAGGTCAGAACAGGTCCCTTCGGCGTGCGCTCGACGGCCATCGGCTTAGCCCGGTCGAGCGGCTTCTCGTCACGAGCGCCCTGCTTGGGAGCGCCGCTTGCGCGTTCCAGGACTATTAGCTCGCCCGAATCGTCATCTGCGTTTGCCGCGAAAGTCGTGGGCCGTTGCCCCGGCTGCGAACCGAATTTGATTCGCAACCGCTCCCCCTCGAACTCGTAGATGCCCGACATCATCACTGCCTCGCCTTCCATGAACAGATCGATTGTCTTGGGATCCTTTGTCGGATCAATTGCGTACCTGGCCAGCGAGTATCTCTCTTCCGTGATGACTACCGGCACGAGACGCGCCGCTGCCAACGCTTGCTCGCGCGTCATGGGCTCGCCCGATTCGTTCTTCCCGTCCGCCGAAGTGCCCACATTTCTGAACAGCTTGTTCCACGGCGAGACGTTAACCACGATCCACGTGCCGACAAGCCGCTTGCGTTCTTCCAGAAAAGGTGTCAGGAACCTTTTCTGAGGATCGCCGTTCGGGCCCGTCGGGAAAAAGGTTCCTGACACCTTGTCCGACCCCGCGCCCGGCGGAAAGACCTGCAACAGACGGAGCCGATAGGGCAGGGGACCGGTGTTGAGAATCCGTGCCAGGTCGGATAACTCCTGTTGCCGCAAGCCGCCGGTCAACACGACATCGTCTGACAGCGCCGAATTGATCGTCGCCGCGGACCAGAGTTCGCCGTCAAGGATGACACCCAGCCTGGAGTAGACCCCGGTGGCCCTATCGGGCAGATGCTCCCCGGTCAGCTTGGCGAGGAATTGCCCGCCCGCGTCGCAGAACTTGAATTTCAAACAAGGCTGGCCATGGTCGTTGGCCACCTCGCTATGGATCAGATAACCGCCCGTGAGATTGTACGCGTCGGCCATCACCAGGACCTCGCCCAGTTCGCCTTGATCGGTCTGTCGGGCGCGTGTGACGATACCCGGACCTTCGCCGTATCCGTGCGCATGGGCGGCATTCACCGGCGCCACCAGGCGAGTTTCTTGCCCGATGGGTCGAGCACTTCGTTCTTCTCCGGCTCTTTCCGGGCCTGCTCGACGATTGCCCGATCGCGGCGGCTGTCGGCGAGAACGCGGAATTCCAAGTTCCCCAAGCCCGCAAGCAGCCGCTCCACTCGCTGCTGGTCCTTGTCGCTACGGCCGTACAAAGTGACGGCTATCCGGCGGTCGGTGGGATCCTGACAGACCGGTATCACGTCGGCCAGCTTTTCGCCACCCTCGCCAACGCGGCGTTTGGCTGCCGCCGCCGCCTTGAAGGTCTCCGTCAAGGTTGTTGGCGAATCGACCTCGTAGAGCAAAACGGGCCCCGCCGGCTTGGTGAGCGATTGCGGCAACAAACGCGCGACACTCGGCCAGCCGGCAAAATCGCGATAGACTCGCGCGCGCCGTAAACCAGCAGCGGACCGATGGTCAGCAATACAAGCGTCGAGGTGATCACGGCGGCTTTCCCGGCGGCCGATCGCCGGCCGGCGATTCCGCACACGAGCGCGAGGAGTTCGATGCAGATAAAAACGACCAGCAGGGTCGGCACGTCGCCGGGCCCACACGCCACCGCCCCACTCAGACACACGCTGGCAAACAGGCCTGGCACAAGACCCGCGACGCAAGGAATGAGGGCCACGATACCCAGTTTTCGGGCGATATTCGCGCGATGCAGCAACGCCGGCGGCCCGTGGGGACAAGTCGGCAGCGACACGCGATCCATTGGCCCGCACGCGCTGAAATGCGGCCCGCACTTCGCGCTGGCTCAACACCACTAGCGCCCAGATGCCGATCGGCAAACCGATCAGGAGGGCCGGCGAAAGGATGGCTAGGACACTGGCGACGATCGCCAGGGGATACGCTCTTAGCCGTTGCATCTTGAACGCCGCGAAAATGATCAGGCCGTAGCAAATAAAGCAGAGAATCGCGGCATGAGCCATAGCAAACCCAATGCCGGCGCTACTCTGGGGAGCGTGCGGGCCGAGTGGGGAACTACTGTACAAGGAGACATCGATCAAAGGAATTGCGAAAGCGACCACCACATTGATGACTCCCGTCAACAGCAGGCCAAAGGCCGGGCCATGCACCTGCCGGCGGGCGTCGGCAATGGCGGCATCGTCAGCCACCTCCTCCTGGATGGCCGGGGCGGCTTGACTGCCCGCGCCCGATTCACTGGTGGACAAGCCAGAAGTGCCACCAAGTGCAGAACCGGTGGCACGCACGCGCCCGAATGCGGCCCGCACCTCGCGCTGACTCAACACCACCAGCGCCCAAATGCCGATCGGCAAGCCGATCAGATTGCTCGGCGAAATGATGACGGCCAGCAAGCTGGCAACGACGGCGAGCCAGTAGGCTTGCAGCCGCTTCATCTTCAGCGCAGCGACCAGGACCAGGGCGCTGAACACCATCAGAAACAACGGCGCAAGCAGAACAACGCCGCCAGGACCGCCTTTTTCAGCCGCGAAAATAGAAGACACGATCAATGCAATCGGCACCCCCGCCACCCAACTCAGAACGCCCGTGACCAGAAGGCCAATCGCCGGGCCTCGGACTTGCCGTCGGGCTTCTTCCGTCGCAGCATCATCGGCAGGGAGGGCGCCTCGTAGGTCAGGCACTCCGTGCCTGACATTCTCCAGCGGCGATATACCATCGTCAGGCACGGGGGTGCCCGACCTACCGCTGCTACTGGCCAACGGCTCGGTGATGATCGTTTCCACGTGCGTCTTGATCTCGCTGGCCTGCTGATAGCGGCGATTGGGCTCCTTTTCCAGCGCCGGAGCACCACTTCGTCCAGCCGTACGTCGATCTGCACTTTTTGCGAGGGCGGGGCGAAGCGGCCGATCGGCAGTTCGCCGGTGAGCATTTGGTAGAACACCACGCCCAACGAATAGATGTCGGCCCGATGATCGACCTCCTTCGGATGCTCGATCTGCTCGGGAGCCATGTATTGGGGCGTGCCCATCACCTGGCCCGCGCCGGTAAGCGTGAAATCCTTCGCCTCGCGGCCCATCAATTTGGCCAGGCCAAAGTCGGCGATTTTGACCCGGCCGCGCCGGTCCAGCAGGATGTTTTCGGGCTTGATGTCGCGATGGACCACGCCCGCGTCGTGGGCGTATTGCAGGGCGTCGCAGATTTGTGGAACGATGGCCAGGGCCTCTTGCGGCGAGAGCTTGCCGGTGTCGAGGAGTTGGCGGAGATTCACGCCGTCGACAAACTCCATGAGCAAGTAATAGAGGCCGTCGGTCTCGCCGAACTCATGGACGGTGACGATGTGCGGATGATTGAGCATGGCCATCGCCCGGGCTTCGGCCTTGAATCGCTCGGCAAAGGCCGGTTCTTGCCCGATCTTGGGCGAGAGGATTTTCAGGGCCACCAGCCGTTCGAGGCGTTTTTGTCGGGCCTTGTAGACCACGCCCATGCCGCCGCGGCCCACCAGTTCCAGGATTTCCAGTTCGGGGAAATAAGGCGCCAGTTCGGCCGGCGTCGGCGGGGGGTAGTCGTCGGAAAAGGCGACCGTCCCCGTCGGCCCGGACACGCCGGTTTGCGATTCCAGCCCCCGTTTGAGCAAGCAGGCCGGGCACAGCCCTTGGGGCGCGTCGGCAGCCAACTCGACCCCGCACTGGGCACAGCGATCCTGTTGGCTCATCGTGGCAGTCCCCTCGGTGATTTGCCTCTACCAGTTACAGAAGCAAAACAGCGGAAAGGTTACACGAAATTTCTCACCACAACGACACGAAGGCACGAAGCAGAGAGGTCGCATGGCTGCAAGTCCTTGCACGCACAGACTTTGTGTCTCTGTGCCTTTGTGGTTCTTTATTTCAGAGGCAAGCCAGTAGATAACGGATTTCGTCGCCGACTTCTTCCGGGCTGGCGACGGTCTGAGCGATCTCGTCCTTCAGCAGCTTCCGGTATCGCCGGCGCATGCGGTGGACGGCCACCTTGACCGCGCCTTCGGTCATTCCCAGTTCGGCGGCGGCCTCGGCATAAGGGATCGCGTCGCGGCTGCCAGCGAGAAACTGCTTCAAGACGCCGAAGGTGGCTTGCTCTCCGCGCAGCGCAAAATACTCGGCTTGCAGCCGGGCCAAGACCTGCCTCGAGCACGGTCAGGGCCCATTGCCGCTCGAAGAGCTTTTCGGGCGTAAGGTCATGGGCCGGTTCGCGGCGATAACGGCTTTCGAGGGTCGGAGAAGGTGTCAGGAACCTTTTCTGGGGATCGCCGTTCGACACCTTGTCCGCCTTCTTCCCCTTTTGCCCGCCGCGTTTTCGGGCCTGGGAGCGATCCCACTGGTTGGCCAGAAAGTGCTTCAGCGCGGCCAGCAGGAAGGACCGGAACTTGCCCTTCCGGCGGTCGACGTCGGCCAGATAGTTCTTGGCCAAGAGTTGCAAGAAGAACTCCTGGGTGAGGTCCTCGGCCTCGTGGCTTTCATGCCCACGGCGGCGGACGTAGGCATACAGCGGATACCAATAGATGTGGCAAAGCTCGGCCATCGCCTCGGCGGCGCGGGGCGAGGGCTCGCCGCCGCCGGCCGCCAAAACCAAGGTCCACCGCGTGGCGGCGAAGCCGGCACGGTCGGACCGCGGCGGTGTGGATTGCTGGTTGGGCATGGCATAGAGTCGTTCGCTTTATCCGGGCCTAATCCAGCTCGCCGACGATCTCTTTCATCTCGGCGCTTTCGCTCTTGCTGCGCCACACGGCCCAGATGGTCAACAAGATACAGACCACCACCACAATCAGGCCCACGTGCCAATTGGTCGGCAGGTTGGGCAAGACGCCGGTGACCGGCATTTCGGGATTGAACTTGGCCACGTCGGGCCTAATTCCCGCCACGTTGTAGGCCAACACAAGGCTTAGCCCTAAAAGGCTGACCATGTTCATCACCTTGACCATCGGGTTGATGGCCGGGCCGGCCGTGTCCTTCAACGGATCGCCGACCGTGTCGCCGGTGACTGCCGCCTTGTGTTTCTCGCTGCCTTTGCCCGTGGTTGCGGTTCTGGGCTCGTCCTCGATCATCTTCTTGGCGTTGTCCCAAGCGCCGCCGGCGTTGGCCATGAAGACGGCCAGGAGTTGCCCGACGAGGATCATGCCCGCCAGGAAGCCGCCCAGCGCGTAGGGGCCCAAGAGGAAGCCGACGGCGAAGGGGGCCGTAATGGCCAGCAGGCCGGGGCCGATCAGTTCTTTCTGGGCCGTGCTGGTGCAGATGTTGACCACGCGGCCGTAATTCGGCTTCTTCGTGCCGGCCATGATGGCGGGGTCTTTGAACTGCACGCGGCACTCCTTGACGATGAAGAAGGCCGCCCGGCCCACCGCCCGAATCAGCATCGAGCTGAACAGGAAGGGCACGGCGCCGCCGATCAACATGCCGATCAAAACCTTCGGATCGGCCACCGTGAGGAAGCCGGAGAAGAACTTGTACTGGGCCTCGGTCATCGAGCTCAGCTTGTCTTCGCTGCCGACGGCAATCACGGCGATAAAGCTGGCGAACAGCGAGACGGCGGCGATCACGGCCGAGCCGATGGCGATGCCCTTGGTTTCGGCCTTCGTGGTGTTGCCCACGGCGTCGAGGTCGGCCAGGATTTGCCGGGCCCGCTTGTACTCTTCGGGCGGCATGTAGTCGGGATCGCCGGCAGTGAGGTCTTGGCCGGTGCTGCCGCGGTTGTAGCCCATCTCGCCGATGCCGTTGGCGTTGTCGGCCACGGGGCCAAACACGTCCATCGAGATCGTGTTGCCGGTGAGGGTCAACATGCCGATGCCGGTCATGGCCACGCCGAAGGCGACGAACACCGGCGGCGTGCCCCAGTAGCAGAGGACCGAGAGCATGATCGCGCCGGCGATCACCAGCAGGGAGGCCACCGTGCTCTCATAACCGACGGCGAAGCCCTGGATGATGTTCGTGGCGTGGCCCGTCTGGCAGGCGCGGGCCAGCGACTTGACCGGATTGTGCGAGGTGTGCGTGTAGTAGCTCGTGACCTTGTTGAGGGCCACGGCCAGGAACACGCCGATCAAGCAGGTCAGCGCCGGCCGCATGTCGAGGCCGGTAAACGTGCTGCTTAGTTGCGACAGCCACAGGTTGGCCCAATGTGGCAAGTTTGCAGCGACTCCGTCGGGGAAGCCGGCCGCCGCCATGCGATATTGCTCGAGGTACGACGCGGGAAAGTACAAGTAGCAAATGCCGATCAAGAAGAAGCCCGCGATGGAGATGAGCGACCCGATCCAGAAGCCGCGATGGACGCTCTTCAGGGCCGTGTCGGAGGTGTCGTTGGCGCCGGCCTTGACGGTGTAGGTGCTGATGATCGAGCCCAAGACGCCGACGCCGCGCACCAGCAAGGGGAAAATGACGCCCTTGTGTCCGAAGCTGGCCAGGCCGAGGATCATGGCGGCTACGATGGTGACTTCGTAGCTCTCGAAAATATCGGCCGCCATGCCGGCGCAGTCGCCCACGTTATCGCCCACGTTGTCGGCGATGGTGGCGGCGTTGCGGGGATCGTCTTCGGGGATGCCGGCCTCGACCTTGCCGACCAGGTCGGCGCCGACGTCGGCCGCCTTGGTGTAGATGCCGCCGCCGACGCGCATGAACAGCGCCAACAGCGTGCCGCCGAAACCGAAGCCCAAAAGGGCCTCGTAGGCTTGCTCGCCGTAGATCATGAAGATGCAGGTGCCGCCCAACAGCCCCAGGCCGTCGGTCAACATGCCGGTGATGGTGCCGGTGCGGTAGCCGAGCTGCATGGCCTCGCCGTAGCTGTGCCGGGCAGCGGCCGCCACGCGGAGGTTGCCGGTGGTGGCCAACTTCATGCCGTTCCAACCAACCGCAAAGCTGAACAACGAGCCGACAAGGAAGGCGCCGGCCCGGCCGAACGCGAAGGGCCAGTCACCCCACTTCGTCATGAACAGGGCGATCGTGATGACGACAATCAAGGGGCCGATTTTGCGCGCCTGGGCGGTCAAATAGGCGTTGGCGCCTTCGCGCACGGCGGCCGCAATCTCCTGCATTCGTGCCGTGCCTTGCTCCGCCTCCCGCACTTGCTTGACCAGCATTCGGGCGTACGCAAGCCCGGCGATCGCGACTGCCAGCACGGCGAACAAGGCGATTTGCTCGCCCATGGGGAACTTCGCCTGGTTCCGCAGCGGCTCAAACAACTGGAACGCGCCCTCTTTGGCTTGCTCCACGGTGTCCGAAATCGCAGAAGTGGCCGTCGCCAGCGCACCTTCCGTGCTCGGCTCAGCAGCCATGCACCTCCAGGCGATCGCGGCGGAAAAACCGACAGCCATCAACGCCAACCAGGTCACGTACAACCGGCTCTTCAGGCGGCTGCTGCGTGGCTGGTGGCCCGTTCGTCCAAAATTATTGGCGCGTTTCATGGGGCTCCTCAGGTCGAGAAATCGGGGGTACACTGTGGGACGACAGTTTTGCAAAACGAAAGTCCACTATCCTGACGCGCCCCCCCGCTGGATGTCAAGAGGGGAGTCGCGGTATCAAATGCGCGTCGGTTGCGCGGTCTGCGCAAGCGTCGAGAGCCGCTTTTCATTACCTTCTGGTGCCATAAGTGCATGCTACCCTTGAGAATAGGATGGAAACCGAGTAAACCGAATATATGAGCATCGAACAATCTGCCGACGCCCAACTGATCGAACGGACGAAGCAGCAAATTCGCTCGTTGGTAGCGGAAATTGCGCAATTGACGAAGGCCGACGTTGCGCCGGAGGCGTTTTTCAGCGAGTTTCTGCCGCGCGTCGTTTCGGCGCTGGCGGCGGCGGGCGGGGCCGTCTGGATGCTCAATCCCGAGGGACAACTCGCGCTTCAGTATCAAATCAACATCCAGGAAACCAAGCTCGGCGAGAGCGAAGAGCGGCAAAACCAGCACGCCCGGCTGCTCTACAAGGCCCTTTCCGTTCCCGATGGAATGCTCGTGCCGCCGCACTCCGGGCCGGGCGATGTCGCACAGTTGGTCGACGAAACGCCGGCGACCAATCCCACCGATTTCCTGCTGATCTTCGGCCTGCTGAAGACCGAGCTGGAAACGATGGGCCTGATCGAGATCTTCCAACGGCCCGAGGCCGGGGCCAGCACCCAGCGCGGCTATCTGAAGTTTCTGCTGCAAATGTGCGAACTGGCCGGCGACTTTCTCAAGAGCCACCAGCTTCGGCACTTCTCCCATCGGCAAACGCTGTGGACCCAATTGGAAGATTTTACCCGCGGGGTGCACGCCACGTTGGATCCGCGCGAGGCCGCCTACACGATCGCCAACGAAGGCCGCCGGCTGATCGAGTGCGATCGGGTGAGCGTGGCGATCCGCCGCGGGAAGAAGTGCACCATCGAGGCGGTCAGCGGCCAGGACGTGTTCGACAAGCGGTCGAACACGGTTCGCTTGCTGGGCAAGCTGGCCACGGCCGTGGTCGCCACCGGCGAGCCGTTGTGGTACACGGGCGACACCCGCGATTTGCCGCCGCAGGTCGAGGACGCCGTGCAGGAGTACGTCGACGAAGCGCACTCGAAGACCGTGGCCGTGCTACCGCTGGCGCGGCCGCTGCCGGCCGAGGAGGACGATCCCAAGAAGCGGCCCGAGCCGGAGCCGCCCATCGGCGCGCTGATCGTCGAGCAGATCGAAGACAGCCGGCTGGCGGCAAGCCTGGTGCAGCGGGCGGAGGTGGTCGGGCGCCACAGTTCGTTGGCCTTGGCCAACGCCATGGAACACCAGAACTTGTTCCTCATGCCCGTGTGGCGGGCCTTGGGCAAAACCCGCTGGGTGGTGCAATCGCGGACCTTGCCCAAGACGCTCAGCATTGCCGGCGGCGTGCTGACGCTGCTGTTGGTGCTGGTGCTCTGGCCGGCGAAATTCACCTTGGAGTCGAAGGGCGCACTGGAGCCCGCGTTGCAGCGAAACGTGTTTGCCGGCATCGACGGCGAGGTGGAAGAAATCCCCCACGGCATCGATCACGGTGAGATGGTCAAGAAAGGCCAGTTGCTGCTGAAGCTCCGCAATAACGACCTGGGGTTGAAAATCCAAGAGGTCGAGGGGAACCTGATGACGAAGGCCCAGCGGTTAGCCTCCGTGAACCAGGCGCTTTCCGAGGGTCCCAAGCCCGAGGAACGGACGCGGCTGCAAGGCGAACAGGCGGAACTGAAGGAAAACGTGCGGACGCTGAGGGCGCAGCGGGATCTCTATGAAAAGGAGCGGGCGGAACTGGATATCACCAGCCCGATCGACGGCCTGGTGGTCACCTACGATATTCGCAACCACCTGATCAACCGGCCCGTGAAACAGGGCCAGGAGTTGTTGCGATTGGCCGATCCCGCCGGAGCGTGGATCCTGAAATTGCGCGTGCCGGAGAACCGCATCGGCCACATCGTGCAGGAACAACAGGCCAAGTACGCCGCCTCCCGGGACAAGCTGGCCGAACTGCTGCGGGCCGAGACCGCCGCCAAACTGGGCGAAGCCGCGACGCCGGAAGAGATCGAAAAGACCGTGGCAACGACGCTGGTCGGCGTGCCGGACGAAAAGCTTCATGAGAAGATTTTCTCGATTTTCAAGCAGCAGCTCGACGAGCAACTGGGGACGATTCTTCATGACGTGACCGACGAAGCGACTCGCAACCAGTTGGCGGAAGTGGTCCGCCAGCCGTCGTACGACGACGCGCTGGCGACGCTGGACGAGATCGCCGACACCGTGACCGACAGCGAGCTGGCAGCGCGGCTGCGGAGCCTGCCGCACGAAAAGCTCGATGATCAGTTGGAAGTGTCGTACATCCTGGCCAGCGAGCCGGGAACCACGCGCTACGGCACGGTGCAAGAGATCGACGCAGCGCGGAGCTGCGCGGCGACGAGGGCAACACGGTGCTCGTCAAAGTGAAGATCGACAAGGCGGACCTGTCCGCCCCGCGGCTCGGGGTCGGCGTGACGGCCAAAGTCTACTGCGGCCGCCGCCCGCTGGGCTACGTCCTCTTGCAGGATGTGATTGCCTTTATCCAGTCGAGAATCTTGTTCCGATATTTCCGATAGTTCTCAACGACGGGAGTCTGCTGATGCGGTTTCTTGCCATCGTCTTGACCGGCCTGGGGTTTCTTGCCACGTCGCCGCCGGCGCGGGCGGCCGGCGCGGTCGCCGAGCCCACCGAATGCGTGCTCTCCCTGGACCTCGAGGCCCAGGTGCCGGCGCAAGAGGCGGGCGTGCTGAAGGACGTGCCGGTGCGCGACGGGGACGCGGTGTCGAAGGGCGAGTTGCTGGCCCAGATCGACGACGCCGTGCCGCAGCTCAAGCAAAACGTGGCCACCTTCAAGCTGGAAGTGGCCAAGAAACAGGCCCTCGACGACGTTGACAAGCGGTACGCCAAGGCGGGGGCCGACGTGGCCCAGGTCAAGCTCGACAAGTCGATCGAGGCCAACCGGGAAAACCCGAGGACGGTTTCCATCGTCGAAGTGAACGAACAGCGGCTGGAGCGGGACAAGTTCGTGCTCGCCATCGAAAAAGCCCAAAAGGACCTGGATGTCGCCGGGTTCCAGATGCAGGTGAGCGACGCCGAGTTGCGGGCGACGGAAGAAGACATCAAGCGGCGCAAAATCATCGCACCGTTCGACGCGGTCGTCTCCGAGCTTTCACGCCACGTGGGCGAATGGGTGCAACAGGGCGAGACGGTCATGCGACTGGTGCGCGTTCGACCTGCTTCGCGCGGAAGGTTACCTGAACGCCAAGGACTATCGGCCCTCGGAAATCTACGGCCGGCCGGTAAGCGTTCGCGTGGAATTCGCCCGCGGACAGACCGAGACCTTCCCCGGAAAGATCGTGTTCGTCGCCCCGGTGATCACGAACGGAACTTTCCTGGTGCGGGCCGAAGTGCAAAATCGCAAAGAGAACGGCTTCTGGGTGCTCACGGCCGGCCTGCCCATTAAGATGACAATCCAGTTACAATGAGGAAGATGTGACACCGGGGTAAGCGATGAGTGATTGACAAATCGCCCCTCATCCTTCCTCCTTCATCCCTCATCCTTCATCTCCTAATGGTTACTCTTCGCGACAGCCTGTTGTCGAGTTCCGCCCGGGCGTTGTCGATCCGTCGGCGGCCGGACCTGGTGGCGCGGCGGCAGCATTACCTTGGCCGCAGCTATTGGGTGGTGAAAGACCCGATCGGGCTGAACTATTTCCGTTTCCAGGACGAAGAGTTTGCCATCCTGCAAATGCTCGACGGTGAAATCAGCCTGGACGAGATCAAGGATCGCTTCGAGGCCGAATTTCCTCCGCAGAAGATCACGCTGGAGGAGTTGCAGCAGTTCCTGGGCATGTTGCACCGCAACGGGTTGGTGGTGGCCGACGTGCCCGGCCAGGGCCACCAACTCCGCAAACGCCGCGACGAACGCAAGCGCAAGGAGTTCTTCAGCGCGGCGTCCAACGTCCTCTGCATCCGTTTCAAGGGTTTCGACCCGGAGCGGCTGCTGAATTGGATCTATCCGTACGTCTTTTGGTTCTTTTCGCCGATCGCCGTCCTGCTGTGCTGCCTGCTGGGTCTCTCCGCGTTGACGCTGGTAGTCACCGAGTTCGACGTCTTTCGCTCCAAGCTGCCCGAGTACTACCAGTTCTTCAACATGCACAACGCCTTCCTGCTGGCGGTCGTGCTGGGGGTGACGAAGGTTCTCCACGAGTTCGGCCACGGGCTGTCGTGCAAACATTTCGGGGGGGAATGCCACGAAATGGGCATCATGGTCCTCGTGCTCACGCCCTGCCTCTACTGCAACGTCTCCGATTCGTGGCTGCTGCCGAGCAAGTGGCAGCGGGCGGCCATCGGCCTGGCCGGCATGTACGTCGAACTCCTGCTGGCCTCGGTCTGCACGTTCCTGTGGTGGAACTCCGAGCCGGGCCTGTTCCACAATCTTTGCCTCAACGTGATGTTCGTCTCGTCGGTGAGCACGGTGATCTTCAACGCCAATCCGCTGCTGCGCTACGACGGCTACTACATCCTCGCCGACTTGCTGGAGATTCCCAACCTTCGCCAAAAAGCCACCTCGATTCTCAGCCGCACGATGGCGGAGTTCTGCCTGGGGCTGGAGCCGGCCGAGGATCCGTTCCTGCCGCAACGCAACCAGGCGCTGTTCGCGATTTATTCCGTCGCGGCGGCGGCGTATCGGTGGGTGGTGGCGTGCTCGATCTGCTGGTTCCTTTACAGGCTGTTCGATTCGTATCATCTGAAGTTCTTGGGCCAGATCATGGTGGCGGCATCGCTGTGGGGGCTGCTGGTGCTGCCGCTGTACCAGATGGGCAAGTTCTTCTACGTGCCCGGGAGGTTAGACCAAGTGAAAAAACCCCGCCTCTACGCCACTCTGGGCGTGCTGACGGTCGTGGTGCTGGCGGTGTTCTTTCTGCCGCTGCCGCACAGCGTGCTCTGCACCTTGGAAATCCAGGCCCGCGACGCCACGCCGTGTTACGTTTACGTGCCCGGCAGGCTCGTTTCGCTCGACGTGCGAGCCGGCCAGCAAGTGGCCGAGGGGCAGCAACTCGCCCAACTCGAGAACATCGAGATCGACGTGAAAACGGCCGAGCTTCAAGGCACCGTCAACGACTATGAAGCGCGGCTGAAAAGTCTGATGCAGCAGGCAGTGCGCGACCGCCGTGCCGCCGGGCAGATCGCCGAAGTGGAAAAGGGGCTGCACGCCCTCCGCAAGGAGCTGGAAGAAAAGCGCAAAGACCAGGAGCGGCTGCGACTCTTGGCGCCCGTGGCAGGCACGGTTCTGCCGCCCACCCTGAAGCCGCGCCGCGAAGACAACGACGAGTTGCTGCCCCCGTGGAGCGGCACGCCGCTGGATCCCGAGAACCTGGGCGCCTACTTGGAACGGAGCGACTTGTTCTGCCAGATCGGCGATCCGAAACGCCTCGAAGCCATGCTGGTGATCGACCAATCGGACCGGAGCATCATTCGCGAGGATCAAGCCGTTGACATCAAGCTGGAGGGCTTCCCCTCGACGACGCTGCACACGCGGATCAAGGAGATTGCCGAGAAGGAGTTGGAAGGCACGCCGCCGCGGCTGTTGACCAAGAATGGCGGCGAGCTGCCGTCGAAAGCGGACCCGCAGACCGGCGTGGAAAAGCCGTCGAGCACTTCCTATCAGGCCCGCGCCCCGATCGACGATCCGGAGGGAGATGTCCGGCTGGGGACGCGCGGCCAGGCCCGCGTTTATACCGACTGGCTTTCGATCGGCGCCCGCCTGTGGCGGCTGGTGAACCACACCTTTAATTTCAAGATGTACGCCGGAACCGACGTCCTCCGGCAGATTGCCGGCGGCATCAAAGGGCATCTCCCTCGTTGCGGAGAGAATCGCCAGGTCGCTGCGCTGCCGCGCTTCGCCGAGATACGCGGCCGAACATTCCACTTCGCCCAGGTGCAGCGTGTCGGCGATCCACAGCAGTCCGCGCGTCGGGCGGCTCGGCCAGGCCGATCGTGCCCAAGCGCGGCGGTGAGCATTTCGCGGTCGGCGGCGTAATCCAAGGGCGTCATCACGGCCGAAATGTGGCCCGACACCAGGCCGTTGAGCCGCGTGGCGGTGGGGTCGATCTGCCCCAAGACTTCGCTCCGGCAGAACTCGGCCATACCCAGGCCGATGGCGTTGCCGTGCGTGGCGGCGGCTGAGCCGGCGGACGGCGATCCGTTTCACCTTCGGCCACTCGTCGGCGACCGCCTTGTGGTCATTGAACTTGCGGCCCACCACGTTCGGGTCCATGCCCGTGCCGCTGATGTCCTTGCCGATGCGGTCGATCAAGAGCACGTCGGCCCTTGCAAACGGCAGCCGCGGCAGCCAGCGCTTGGCCAGCACCAGCAAATCCCTCTCGCGGGCCTCGAACTCGGCGGGCACAACGGCCTCGATGCGCGCCGTTTGATCGTAAGCGTTTTCCACCACCGCCAGGCCGGCCAGGATGTGGCAGCGGCTGAACACTTCGCCGGCCACGCTGCGGATGATCTGCTCGAAACTGAAATCCTGGATGGCGCCGTGGTAGATCTTCGCCCCTTCGCAGTTGCCCAGGCCGATCAGGAGCATTTTCATCAGGCCGCTTTCGATCGGGCCGGCAAAGCCCGTGTGCGGCTTGACGCGGTTGCAAACCACGACGTGGTCGGCTTCGAAGGCCAGGCGGTCGAAGTGGATCGGAAAGCCTTCGGCGGCGCGGCCCAGAACGACCGTTTCCATACCGGAGCGGATCGGGCAGCCGGCAAACTCTTCCGTCATGCCGTACGACTCGATCAGTTTCCGCTGACCTTCGGCCGTGCCGCCGCCGTGGCTGCCCATCGCCGGCACAAGGAATGGATTGGCCCCCAGGCCTTTTAGATGCTCGACGATCGCCCGGACGATCGCGGCCAAATTAGCGATGCCGCGGCTTCCGGCGGTAACCGCCACGCTTTGGCCCGGCCGGACTTTCTGGCCTAAGTCGAGCCGGGCAAGCTGCGATTGGACTTCCGCCGGCACGTCGTTGACGCGGGTGGCGTCGAACGTCTGGCGGATGCGAAAAATCGACGGAAACCTGGACGAAGCGGCATGCATTTAAAAAAGCCGGTCAGTTGTGCGATGGATGCGGAAATCCGAGCAATTCGATCCGCGCTGACTGTATCTGCGCCATGGCGAGCGGTCAAGAAGCGCGAGCGCAGTAATGGATTGTGGTGATTCACGCACGGCATGTTCCGCTAGCGGGATTGTGGTGCAGGCGTCCTGCCTGCGAGTGAGACGGCCGCACCACAACACTTGACTTCCCCTCGTCGCCAGGCGAGACTATCCGGCAATGAGATCCCGTCGCGCACAGCCGCGGGCGGCTGTGCCACATTCGCGCGAGGTGCTGCCATGAACCGCCGTGATTTTGTGAAACGATCCGCCAAGACAGCCATCGGTGTGGCCGCCGGATGGACCATCCTGAACAATGCCAAATCGGTGTGGGTGGCGCCGGCCAACGACCGCGTGCTGTTGGCTTCCGTCGGCGTCCGTGGTCGCGGCACCGCGCTGGCCACCGGTTTCGCCGAAAGACCGGACTGCCGCATCGCCTACGTCTGCGATGTTGACAGCAATCTTTTTTCCGCGTTCGTGAAGAAAATCGCTCCTTTGCAAGGCGGCAAGGAGCCGGTCGGCGTGCAGGACTTCCGGCGGGCCCTGGACGACAAGACGATCGATGCCATCGTCGTGGCCACGCCCGATCATTGGCATTGTCTGGCGACGATCTGGGGCTGCCAGGCCGGCAAGGACGTCTACGTCGAGAAGCCGCTGAGCCATAGCCCCTGGGAAGGCCGCAAGGCGGTCGAGGCCGCGCGGAAATACCAGCGGATCGTTCAGGTGGGCACGCAGAACCGCAGCGGGCCGTACCTGATGGCCGCCAGGCGGTATCTCGACGAGGGCCGGCTGGGTCGAATCCAACTCTGCCGCGTCTACGACCAGAAGGGCGGCGGCGAATCGCTGAACAACTTTCCCGCCGCGCCCGATGGCGATCCGCCCGAGGGCTTCGACTGGGACATGTGGAACGGGCCGGCGCCCCAGGGGCGCTACAACACCAACAGCATCAACCACTGGCATAGCCTGTGGCGCTATTCGGGCGGCGACATCTGCAACGACGCCAGCCACCAACTCGATTTGGCCCGCTGGCTGATGGGCGTCGAGTATCCTAAGGCGGTCTACTGCACGGGTCTGCCTTACGGCCAGCAAGGCGCGGCCGAGACGCCGGAAACCCAGATCGTCAGCTACGATTTCGACAACCTGATCATGACCCTCGAAATGACGCTCTACACGCCCTACATGCTGAAGGTCTCGCCGCCGATTCGGCAATCGGAAACCGATTTTCCCTACTGGCCACAGTGCGCCACGCGGACGGAGATTTACGGCAGCGAGGGGCTGATGTACGTCGGCCGGCACGGCGGCGGCTGGCAGGTATACATCCGCCCGAAAGCGGAGAAGCCGGTGCTCAAGGCCCAGCAGAAGGGGCCGATGCCCGATCCTCCGCATAAGGAGAACTTCATCCAGTGCATTCGCAGCCGCGAGTTGCCCAACGCCGACGTGGAGACGGGGCATCGCAGCGCGCTGCTGTCGCATTACGCGAACATCAGCTACCGCGTGGGCGGACAGAAGCTGCGGGTCGATCCCAAGACCGAGCAGTTCGCCGACAACCCGGAAGCCTGCGCCTTGCTGACGCGGACATACCGCAAGCCGTGGGTTGTGCCGGAAAAGGTTTAGGAAGCCCTCGGGCCTGCCCCGCATTTTTTGACCGCAAGGAATTGCCGCGTCTACCGCTTCCTCTTCTCCAGGAAGCCCAGCCCTTCGCTGAGCGACTCCGCCGAACATATCGCGTGGCCCATGCCGGGGACGTCCAGCAGCTTCACCTGATAGCCGTCCTTGAGGAAACCGCCCTTGTAGATGTCGAGAATGTTGCCGTGCCGGAAATCGTCGGGGCCGGTGACGAACACGAACTTCACTTTTTGTTTGGCTTCGTCGGCCCGCCGCGGGTCGAGCAAAGTAGCCATACTCGTCGGTTCGGGTCGCCTCGACCCGTGGCACCTTTGCGCAGAACTGAGCGCCGCAGACGGCCACCACGCCGGAGAACATTGTGGGCCGCAGAAAGGCGACGTAGCAGGCCACACGGGCGCCTCCGGAGAGACCTGCCGCGTAAATGCGGCCCGGATCGATCTTCGCGATTTCCGATATTTTGGCCGCGGCCGCCACAGCCAGCCCGGCGCGACGGGCGAGCTGTTGCTCGTTGCCGATCTTCTGAGGAGCAACGAAGATCAGCTTGCGGTCTTCGAGCACGCCGGCCCAGTCGGGTGGCAGCGCGGCCCACTGGTCAACCGGGCTGAGAAACACCAGCAGCCCGAACGGTTGGCCGCCCGTGTAGTTCTTCGGCACGGAAATAAAGAACCTCTCTTGGGCAAGGTCGAAGTCCCAAGCAAGCTCCGGATCGTGCGGGCGGAGGAGGGGCAGAGGTCCGGGCAGCGTCTGCAGCCCGCCCTTCAACGTGCCTTGCGCAAGGGCAGAGGTTTGCACGGTAAGCGACAGCACGAACAGAACGGCGGATTGAATCCGGCTCACGAGAACCTCCCTGGCTGATATGTTTCTCGCCCAATTGCCCTCACCCGTATTCGATGTCCTTGATACACGATTTCCGGCGGCCGACAATCCCCCTGGGGGGGAGAAATAGAGCCTGGCGGTTGGAGGCCGGGCGGTTGCCCGAGACCGCTGGGCGTCGAAATTCGCCCCCTGACCGCCGGCGTGGTCGGCAAATGGCTTGCCACGCAGCAGGGCGGTTGACTATACTGGACTATAGTGAATTTGTGCCCGAAAGGGACTCGGCAAGCCGTTTTTCCGGGGCTGAACTGTGCACGTTGTGAACAAGGAGGGGCGAAATCATGACTAAGACCGGACGAATCGCTTGCCTGGTGTTCGCAGCCGCTCTAAGCTGTGTTTCCGCGGCCCGGGCCGACTTGCTGGTGGCGCAGTACAACCCGGCGGTCAATGATCGCTTCTACACGGGCAGCGACAAGGCGTTCATCGGCGACGCCGTGACGCCGCCGTTGGATTTCTCGGGAGTGGGTTACACCAGCGACGGCCACTGGGTCACCATGGTCTCGCCGTCCTATTTCCTTTCGGCCGAGCATTATCATCCGGCCCCCGGCACCACGGTCACGTTTTACATCGGTAACAGCACGGCCCAATCGTATACCTTCACCGTGGGCAGTTGGAGCTACGAGACGAGCATCCCCGGTATGGGTCCTTCGGATCTTTATATGGGTGAGTTGACGGCGCCGATCCCCGCCAGCGACAACATTGCTAATTATCCGATCGACATGCTGGGCGCCGACAGCAATTACTTCGGCCGGCAGCTTTACGTCTACGGCGTTCCCAATAAGGTGGGCACGAATACGATCGCCGACATCTATCCTCTAAGCTACAGCGGTCATGTCACGCAGTTGATGGAGTACGACTACAATCCGAGCATCCAGTACGACGCCTTCTTAGAGGGGGGCGACTCGGGCGGGCCGTCCTTCCTTGTTCAGAACGGTAAGTTGGCCCTGGTGGGCATCCATTACGTCGATGCCACCTTCTCGGGCGGCTCGCCAGATTACTCCGGCGACAGCTTTGTGCCTTATTACGCCGCCCAACTCGACGCGCAGATGACGGGCGAGCAGTTGACGCTCGTTCCTGAACCGGGTGGCGCTCGTGCTGTTGGTCAGTGGGGCCTGGTTGGTGCTGATCTTGGCACGGCGCCGGCGAGCCTGAGTGATTTTCAGGCACGGCCAGCGTGCGCTCTCCAGCCGTTAGGGACTGTCGCAGGCCGGTGGAGTTCCCTTGCCGCTCCCCCAATATGGTGGCAATCGCCCGATTTTCACTCTGGCGATGCCGTGCCTCCGCGGCTACAATCTGCCGCCCAAGTTCCCTAGTCTTCGGAGACCGATCATGGCCACTCCCTTCATACGCCGAGAGCGAAATCAAGCTGCGCAGCGATCACCAGCAAACGGCGTTTCGCCGCCGCGGAAATACCGCCGTCGCCGATTGATGATCGTGTCGGCGGTCCTGTTGGTGATCGTGTGGTTGCTGCCGGGCATCGTGGTCCACACGCCGCTTCTGAACTGGATTCTGGGCAAGGCCACCGCCAACCTCAACGGCAGCGTCACCGTCGGCTCCGCTTCGCTGGGTTGGTTTTCGCCGATCGCGGTCGAAAACGTCGAAATCAAGGATGCCAAGGGAAAGAGCATTTTGGCATTGCCGGCGGCGTGCGGCGATCGGCCGCTGGCGGCCATCTTGTGCAACTACTCGAACCTCGGCCAGTTCACCCTCGACCATCCGAAGCTGTCGATCGTGCTCCGCGAGGACGGCAGCAACGTCGAAGACTTGCTGGCAAAATATCTGGCCGCTCCACCCTCGTCGTCGCAATCGTCGACGAAGATCGGGCTTGCCATCAAAATCAACGACGCCAGCATCTCGGTCAGCGAGGAACCCTTGGGCTTGGGCTGGCGGATCGAAACACTGAATGTGAGCGTCGATATGCGCGACGGCACCGACGGACCGTTGAAGGCGGAACTGGCCGCTGATCTGCCCGACGCCCATCACCCCGGCAAGCTCAAGGCGAGTGCAACGATGGCCTCCGGCGCGGGCAAGGCCGAGCTCAGCGTGCAGCAGATTCCACTGGCCATGTTCCAGCCGTTGTTGTGCGCGTGTCGCCGGGAACGAAACTGTCCGGGCAGTTCTCGTCCGATCTCGGCGCGTCGTGGGGCGGCACAGACGCCAAGAACGGCGGGCAAGCCGACATCAGCATTGACGGCTTCTCGTTCAGCTCGCCGCTGCTCCAGGGCGACGTGGTGCAGCTCGACCACTTCCACGCCGGCAGCCAGGTCGCGTGGCAGGCCGACCAGGTGGATATCCAAAAGACTTCCGTCGATTGCGACCTGGGCAATGTTTCGCTCACAAGCACCGTGCAACTGGGCGGAAAGGACGCCTTCTCGTCAACATCGTTGCTCCACCAGCAGTACGCAATCAACGGCCGGATCGACCTGGCGCGGTTAGCCCGGGCGTTGCCCGCGACGCTCCACCTCCGCCAGCAGATGCAAGTCAACTCGGGCGAGATGAAGGCCGCGTTGAGCAGCCGGCCGGGGCAAGAGGGCACGGCATGGGATGGACAGTTAAGCGCCGCCAACATCACGGCCACCGCGGCGGGACGGCAACTCGCCTGGCAACAGCCGATGTCGCTGGTCTTGAAGGTTCACGAGACTCACGCCGGCCCGGTCGTTGAACGCCCTGACCTGCGACTCCGACTTCCTGAAACTTCACGCCAACGGCACACCCGATGCGATGGCCGCCTCGTGGAGTTTCAGTCTCAAGCAGTTTTCCGATCAACTGGGCCAGTTCGTTGATCTCGGCGCCATTCAACTGGCCGGGGATGGGCAGGGGACTCTCAACTGGCGACGCGCGCCGGCGCCGCAATTCGACGCCGACGCCGATATCCGTCTCCGCAATTTCCAACTGGCATTGCCCGGCCGGCAGCCGTGGCGCGAAGACGACATCGCAGCGACGGTTTCGGCCAAGGGGCAATCGGACCTTAGCCTGGACACGCAAATCGACACGGCCGCGGTGAAGGTTACGGCGGGGGCCGATCAGTTCAGCGCGCAACTCGGGCAGCCGGTCAAGGGTCTCCGTAACGGCGGGGCGTGGCCGGTCCACGTGCAGGTGCAGGGGCAGTTGCAGAATTGGCCCGGCCGACTGGCCGCCTGGTTGCCCGTGAACAATTGGCAGCTTGCCGGCGGCTACGCGCTGGAAGCCGATGTTACGGCCTCAACCGAACGTGTGGAGCTGCATAGCGCGAAGCTGGCCGCCGCTCCGCTGATCGCGGTTTCGCCCTGGGTGAACGTAAATGAGCCCCGCGTGGACGCCGCGGTTGCCGGTTCGTGGAACCAGCAAAGGCAATTGCAAGTCGATTCGGCTAGCCTTACCAGCGCTACGGTGGCGGTCCAGGCGAACAACGTGGCGATGGCGATGCCCAACGGCGGCGCGACGGAACTGGGCGGCACCCTCAGCTTCCAGGGCGACGTGGCCCGGCTGCGGCAATGGTTCAGCAGCCCGGGTAAGCCGCTCGGCTGGCAAGCGGCGGGCCAACTGCGCGGCTCGACCCAGTTGCACTCCACCGCCGGCGCCATCCAGGGCGAGGCGGCGGCCGACGTACTCAACCTGGCGGTGGTCAACTCCACCGGACAGCAGTTCCAAGAGCCGAGCATCCATCTGGCGGCGCGCGGCAACTACAACAGCAAAATGGACACGCTGCAAATCGAGCAATTCCAGCTCGCCTCCGATGCCCTGAGCACCACGGCGGCCGGACAGCTCGCGCCAGCCAGCGGCGTCAGCCAGGCCCAAGTCAACGGGCAGATCGGCTACGACCTGGAGCGTCTCTGCGGCTTGGCGCGGCCCTGGCTGGGCGCGAACATCCACGCGACCGGCCGCGGCACTACGGCCGCCTCCTACCGCGGGCCGTTCGCGCTGGCAACGGCCCAGGCGGCCGCCGGCCTGCAATGGGATTCGATCAACGTGTACGGCATCCAGATCGGCGCGGCCAGTTGAAGGCCAAGATGGCCGACGGCGTGCTGCAAACCGAGCCGCTCGACGTGTCCGTTAGCCAAGGCAGTATTCACCTGCGCACACGGCTGCGGCTGACAGATCCGCTCGAGTTGACTTTGCCCGCCGGGCCGTTGGCCCGGAAGATTCAAATCGATACGGCGATGTGCGGTGCGGCCTTGAAGTTCATCGCGCCGGTCATGGCCAACGCCACCTCGGCAAAGGGCGCGTTCTCGATCGACCTGGACGGCTGCAGCATTCCGCTCAGCGCTCCGGTGGCCAAGGGCGAAATGGCGGGCCGCTTGACCATCCATTCGGTGGAACTTGGGCCGGGACCGATGACCAACGAGCTGGCCGTGTTCCTCGCCCGCCAGGCGCCCGCCCAGTTGCGGCAGGAGTCGGTCGTGCAGTTCCGCATGACCGACGGCAAGATCTATCATCAGGGCTTGGAACTGATCTTCCCCGATTTCACTCTGCGATCGAAGGGCTACGTGGGGTTAGAAGACCAGTCGGTGAAGATCATGGTGGAGCTGCCCGTGCCGCCGAAGTGGCTGGCCAACAATCCGCTGGCCACGCAAAGCATGCGCAACCAGGTTCTCAACGTGCCCATCGCCGGAACGCTGAGCCAGCCGAAGCTCGATCAAGCGGTCATGCAAAACCTCACGCGGCAATTCGTCCAAAAAGCGGCGGGCAGCTTGATCGAAAGCGAACTGGGCCAGCAAGTCAACCGGTTGTTCGGGTCGCCAAAATAGCTAGAATGGCATGGGGACGCGCCACCGGCCACAATCCACGGTCCATCGCTCGTGCATGCCATCCAGACCGATCGACTGACGAAGCGGTTCGGCGATTTCAGCGCGGTGGACCAGCTGACGCTCACCGTGGCCGAGGGCGAAATCTTCGGCCTGGTGGGACCCGACGGCGCCGGCAAAACCACCACCATGCGGCTGTTGAGCCTCGATCATGGAGCCCACCAGCGGCGAGGCGTGGGTGGCCGGCTTCCACGTCGTCCGCCAGGCCGAACAAATCAAAGAGAACATCGGCTACATGAGCCAACGGTTCGGGCTGTATCCCGACCTGACCGTGATGGAGAACCTCGATTTCTACGCCGACATCTACAACCAGCCGCCGCGCGGCCGCAAAGAAAAAGTCGAGCGGCTGTTGAGCTTCAGCAACCTCACGCCGTTCAAGCGGCGCCTGGCCGGCAACCTGTCGGGCGGGATGAAGCAGAAACTCGGCCTCGCCTGCGCGCTGGTGCATACGCCGAAGGTACTGTTCCTCGACGAGCCGACCAACGGCGTCAACCCGGTCTCGCGTCGCGATTTCTGGCGCATCCTTTATCAGCTTCTGCGCGAGAAGGTGACGATTTTCATTTCTACGGCTTACCTCGACGAGGCCGAGCGCTGCAACCGCGTGGGGCTGATACATCACGGCGGGCTGTTGGCCTGCGGCACCCCCGCCGAAGTCAAAAAGCTGATGCGCGGCACGATCCTGGAAATGCGCACCCACCAGCCGCGGCGAGCGGTGGCTGTGCTCAGGGAGGGTCTGGCGGGCACTTCCGTAGGTTTGTTCGGTGATCGCGTGCACGTCGTCAGCACCGAGCCGGATCGGACCACCGCCGAAGCCGAAACGGCGCATCCGCCAGGCCGGCCTGGACGTGGTCGAGATCCGGCCGATCGAGCCCTCGCTGGAAGACGTATTTATTTCGGTGCTGGCGGAAAAGGAGAAATAGTCCTCGTTCCCACGCTCTGCGTGGGAAGGAGCGGTTTCTGTCGGGCGCGAGGTGAAGGTTTCATGAACAACAACGCCGCCAATTCGCCTGCCGTGGCGGTCGAAAACCTGGAAAAACGCTTCGGCGGCTTCGTGGCCGTCAACCGCGTCACCTTCCAGGTCGCCAAGGGCGAGGTGTTCGGCTTCCTCGGGCCGAATGGGGCAGGCAAGTCCACCACGATCCGCATGCTCTGCGGCATTCTCGCCCCCAGCGGCGGATCGGGCACGGTCGCCGGCCTCGACATCCGCACCCAGCCCGAACGCATCAAGACCAATATCGGCTACATGAGCCAGAAGTTCTCGCTCTATCAAGACCTCACGGTCGAAGAAAACATCGACTTCTACAGCGGCATCTACTGCATCCCGCTCGAGAAGAAGCAACTGCGAAAGCAGTGGGTGCTGGAGATGTCGGGCCTGGCCGCCCATCGGCGCCAGTCCACGGCCATCCTTTCCGGCGGCTGGAAGCAGCGGCTGGCCCTCGGCTGCGCGATCCTCCACGAGCCGCCGATCATCTTTCTCGACGAGCCCACCTCGGGCGTCGATCCGATCAGCCGCCGCCAGTTTTGGCATCTGATCTACGAGCTGTCGGGCCAGGGGGTCACGGTGTTCGTGACCACGCATTACATGGACGAGGCCGAGTATTGCGACCGGCTGGGACTGATCTACCGCGGCGAGTTGATCGCGCTGGGCACGCCGCGCGCGCTCAAGACCCAACGAATGAAGGAAGACGTGCTGGAGGTGCTCTGCGACCGGCCCGAAGCCGCGCTGGCCGAAATCACCCGGCTGTCGAGCGTCAAAGAGGCGGCCCTGTTCGGCAAGGGGCTGCACCTGGTTTGCGACGACGGCCGCGCGCGGAGGCCGACGTGCGGCAGCTGTTGGCCTCCTCCGGCCAGGCGATCGAACGGATCGAAAAGATCGTGCCTTCGCTGGAAGACGTGTTCGTTTCGCTGATCGAAGCCCGCGACCGCGCCGAGCAGCCGCAAGAGGAGGTGAGGCGATGAACGTGCGCCGGGTGTGGGCGGTAGCCCGCAAAGAATCGCTCCACGTGGTCCGCGATTTCCGCAGCCTGTTGATGGCGCTGGCCACGCCCGTATTGCTGTTGACGTTGTTCGGCTACGCCCTGACGCTCGACGTGGACAACGTGCCGCTGGCCGTGTGGGACCAAAGCGGCACGGCGCGCAGCCGCGAGTTGGTCGGTCTTTTCGGCGGCATGCATCTTCCCTGGCGGGAGGGCCCCACGGGCTCCCGATACTTTTCCATCCGCGCTATGTGGACAACTACCCGGACCTGGAACGGATGATCGACACGGGGCAAGTGATGATGGGCCTGGTGGTGCCCCGCGATTTCGCCCAAAAACTGGATGCCGGCCGCGACGCGCCCGTGCAACTGCTGGTGGACGGCACCGACTCGAACACGGCCACGATCGCCATCGGTTACGCCGACGTGATTGCCCAGAGCTACGCTTTGCAAATGACGCAGGAGCAAAGCGCCCGCCGCGGCGGAAAGCCGCCGCAAATCCCCTTGGACGTGCGCCCGCGGGTGTGGTTCAACGAGGAGCTTGAATCGCGAAACTACATCATCCCCGGCCTGATCGCGGTGATCATGATGGTGATTGCGGCGATGCTCACCTCGCTGACGATCGCCCGCGAGTGGGAGCGCGGTACGATGGAACAGTTGATCTCCACGCCGGTGAAGACCTCCGAGTTGATTCTCGGCAAGCTGATTCCCTATTTTGCCATCGGCATGTGCGACGTACTGATGGCCGTGCTGATGGCGAAATACGCGTTCGTCGTGCCGCTCCGCGGCAGCGTGGCGCTGTTGTTCGGCACGGCAGCCATTTTCTTGACCGGGGCCTTGGCGATGGGCATGCTCATTAGCATCGTCACCAAGAGCCAACTGATCTCCAGCCAGATCGCCGTGGTGGCCACATTCTTGCCGGCGTTCCTGCTGTCGGGATTCATTTTCACGATTTCCAACATGCCGCGACCGATTCAAGCCGTGACCTACCTGGTGCCGGCGCGATATTTCGTGACGATCCTGAAAGGCATTTATTTGAAGGGCGTGGGCCTGGAGTTCCTCGCCAGTCAGGCCGGCTTCCTGCTGGTCTACGCCGCGGTGATGCTGCTGCTGGCGAGAGTGAAATTCAAGAAGAAACTGACCTAGGAGAATGGGGCCCCTCTGCCAGGAGAGGGGAGGTGAAACGAATGTTCGAACGTGTCAAGCACATGCTGATCAAGGAGTTCATCCAGGTCTTTCGCGACCCGCGGATGAGGATCGTGATCTTTGTCATCCCCTGCGTACAGGTGCTGGTGATCGGCTACGCCGTGTCGACCGACGTGAAGCACGTGCGGACGGCGCTGTTCGACCTCGACAACAGCCAGGATAGCCGCGATCTGGCGGCGCGCTTCACCGGTTCGGGCTACTTCGACGTCGTCACGCGCGTCGACAACGACGAAGAGGCCCGCAACGTGTTGGATCGCAACGACGTCACGGCCGTGCTGCGATTCAACCACGGCTTCGCCGAGAACCTCAACGCCGGCCGAACGGCCCCATTTCAGATTATCGTCAACGGGACTGACTCGAACACGGCCTCCATCGCGGCCAGCTACGCCCAAAAAATCGCCACGGCCTACTCGGCGCAGGTTCTTACCCAACGGGAGGAGCGGATCGCGGGGCCGGCGGGCGTGCCCGGCCAACCCGATCTGCGCATCCGGGCGTGGTTTAACGAGAACCTGGAGAGCCGCAATTTCTTCGTGCCTGGTGTGCTCGTTGTGGTCGTGGCGCTGCAAACACTGCTCTTGACGGCGATGGCCGTGGTGCGGGAAAAAGAGATCGGCACGATCGAGCAGATCATGGTTACGCCGATCACGCCCGCCGAGTTCATCCTCGGCAAGACGGTCCCGTTCGCCTTGATCGGTTTCGCCGACGTGACGCTGGTCACACTGATCGGCGTGTTCTGGTTCGAGGTGCCGATCAACGGTAGCCTGGCGCTCCTGTTCTTTGGGACCGCGTTGTTCTTGATGAACACGCTCGGCGGCGGGCTGCTGATCTCCACCATCAGCCAGACGCAGCAGCAGGCGATGATGACCACCTTCTTCGCGTTTTTTCCGGCGATGCTGCTATCGGGCTTTGCGTTCCCCATCGCCAACATGCCCGAACCCGTGCAGTGGCTGACGACGGTGAACCCGTTGCGCTATTTTCTGGTGTTGGTGCGGAGCATTTTCCTCAAGGGCGTGGGCGTCGAAGTGTTGTGGCCGCAGATGCTGCCGCTGGCGGCATCGGCACGCTGCTGCTGTTCTTGGCCGTCCGGCGGTTCCACAAGACGCTGTAACTCTTGCCTTTTGCGTCGATGTGGCCACTTCAGGGAATACTGCGTGGAAGTCTACGTTCGAGCCGCTTGGGACCGCTCCATCCACGCCGGTTTCAGTCCGTAGAACAAGACGTCCGGGTCGATGTCGGCTCCGTTAGGCCAGGCGATCGTGCCCCCCTCGATGTGCATGGCGCGGAACAAAGCCGGTCCGTTCCGTATCGGCTCAAACACCGGACCATGCAGATAAGGTTCAAGATCGATTTCCCTCTCGGAGTTGTTATCGAATGTCACCAGCACCCTGAAGCCCTGAAGCGGCTTAACGGCACAAACGCGGACGCGGGGGCCTAATTGTTCCATGTTCTTCCTCCTTCGACAATCCGTCTGCGATTGCGAAGGCCTTCACTCGCTCGCCGGCGCCGAGGCGACCGCCTCCGCCGGCCGTGTCGGCAATTGATAGCAGGCCGCTTCCTGGTCGTTGCGGACCAACAGATAGTGGCCGGAGATCGCCGGGTTGTTCCAGGTCTTGCCCGTCAAGGCAGGAAAGCGGGCCAGTTCGCGGTGCGCGGCCGGGCTGGCATCGACCAGCGCGATATCCCCGAACTCGGCCGTCACCAGCAACGTGCGGCCGACCAACAGCACCTGGCCGTGGCCATAGCGGCCGCTTCTCCATTTCCGCTCGCCGGTGGAGAGTTCGACGCACTCCAGGACGCCGTCGTCGAGGCCGTACACGAATCCGCCGGTGACGACGACGTTGGTAAACCGCGTTCGCAGATGAGAATTGCTCCAGACTTTCGTCGCGGTGAACCGATCGCCGTCGGCAGCCACCTGAAGCAACGTGCAGCCGAGGCCATAGCCGGCCGAAATGAACACCCGGTCGCCTTCCAGCGGCACGGGCTGGGAGCACTTGGCCTGTTCGCCGGGCCAATGGTATTGCCACAGCAGATGCCCGTCGGCCGGGTCGTGGCTGCTGAGGCTGCCCGCGTTGACGCTGAGAATCTGCCGCCGGCCCGCCAACGTGGCCAAGACAGGCGAAGCGTAGCTCGCCTTGTCGTTGCCGGCCTGCCAGACAGGCGCGCCGGATTGCTTGTCGTAAGCGACCAGCGAGGGCTCAGCCGATTTGCCCAGGCTGACCACGACGAGATTGTCAACCAGCAGCGGCGAGGCGCTTTTGCCCCACTGGAGATTCTTTTGCCGGTGCTCCGCCAGAGTATCGCGCGACCACACTACCGCGCCGGTGCGGCCGTCGAGACAGTTCAGTACGCCGGTGGCCCCGAGGGCATAGACCCGGTCGTCGGCCACGGTGGGCGTGGCGCGCGGGCCGTCTCCGCCCATCGTCTCGCAAAAACGAACGCGGTCTTGATGGGTCCAGCGCAACCGCCCCGTGGCCACTTCATAGCAAGTGACCTCTTCCAGCTCGCCGCGCTGCTCCTGCGTGACGGCGTACTTGCCGACGATCGAGAAGGAGGACCAGCCGACGCCGATCGGCTGCCGCCAGAGCTTCCGTGGCGGCGAGGCCGTCCAGTCGGGATCCAGCGCGAGTCCTTCCACCACGGCCCGGCCGTCGGCGCCAAGGAACCGCGGGTAATCGCGCGGCGTAACGGCGGCCAGATCAATGGGTTCGGCCGTTCCCGCGTCGGATTCCTTCACCGGAACCGCCTCACCCAGCAGGACATCCTTGGCCGGCATCCAGCGCCATCGGAACCTCGGCACCATGTCGCCGGAAAAGCCGTCAATCCCGACGACGGCGCCGATGCCGACGGGGATGCCCACCACGACGGCGAAACTCAGCAAGCGCATGCGCCATCGCAGACCGCTGAGAAACAGGAGCCAAACGAGCAACAACAGGAATGTTAAGACCACGCTGCCGAAGGTGGCAACGTTCTTGACCGGCTGCTCGACCGCCAGGACCGCCCGCACGTAGAAAATCAGCACCGCGCCCAGAAGTAGGAACCCGCCCAGAAACCACCAACGGGTCCGCCGGCGCGGTCGCTTCGCTTCGCTCATGGAAGATCGCCTTTCTTCTCCGTTCACCTGTATGTCGGATGGGCGCCATTCTAGCCGAATCGGCCAACGGGCACAGCCCGTTTTTTATTCGTAGCGCAGCGATTCGATGGGATCGAGGCGGCTGGCTTTGCGGGCGGGATAATAGCCGAAAAACACGCCTACGGCCGCGGCAAACAGCATCGCGATCACGGCGGCCTGCAAGGAGATGACCGTGGGCCAATGGGCGCCGCTGGTAAGCCGGTTGATGACCATGGTCACCGCGGCCGACGCCCCGGCGCCAAACACCACGCCGACCGCGCCGCCGATGCTCGACAGCACGACCGCCTCGACAAGAAACTGGCGGAGGATGTCGCGGCCGCGGGCCCCCACCGCCATGCGAATCCCGATTTCGCGGGTCCGCTCGGTGACCGAGACGAGCATGATGTTCATGATGCCCACTCCGCCTACCATCAGCGAGATGCCGGCGATCGAAGCCAGCAGCAAGGTCATGATGCCGGTGACGTTACCCAGCATGTGGGCCACCTCGGTCATGTCTTGAATGCCAAAATCGGGCGGATCACCCAGGCGGATGCGGTGCCGTTCGTAGAGCAGTTGCTTGATTTCTTCCTCGGCATCGGGCATCTGTAACGCCGACCGGCCCGAAACGACGATCAGATCGACGTTGGTGAAGCTCGATCCTTGCAACCGCTTGCGCACGGTGGTGAAGGGAGCGATGATCACATTGTCCTGGTCGTTGCCGACGGCGTCGGCCCCTTTCTTCTCCAGTACGCCGATGATCTGGAAGGGGATATTCTTGATGCGAATGGTCCGGCCCAGCGGATCGCCGGTTTGAAACAGCTTCTCGACGATGGTTTGACCGACGACGCAAACCTTGGCGGCTGAAGTGATGTCGCGATCGGTGAAGAAGCCGCCGCGGCGAAGCTGCCAATTGCGGACCGTAAGGTAGCCCGTGCCGACGCCGTCCATCTCCCGCGGATACCAGTTCATATTTCCGTAGATCACCTGCCCGTTGAAGAACACGACGGGCGACGCGGCCAGGACACTGTGGCATTCGCGGTTGATCGCGTCGCAGTCGGCGGCGGTGAGGGTCACGACAGTGCCGCGCCCCTGGTGCACGCCGGCCGCCCGGCGGCTGTTGGAAAACACGACGATGAAGTTCGTGCCAAAGCTCTGGAGTTCGCCCTGCACCAGGTCGCTGGCGCTCTGTCCCACAGAGACCATCGTGGTCACCGCGGCGATGCCGATCACCACGCCGAGGACGGTCAGCCCGGCCCGCATCTTGTTCTTCCGCAGGGCCCGCAGGGCCACGCGAAGTGTCAGCAACAGGTTCACGGCGAGAATCTCCGGTCGGCCACTACGGGCATGCTCCCTCTATTGGTCGGGCAAATGGCGTCAGGATTTCGGCGCGGCGAGCCCCGTCACCACGCTTTGACCATCTTCCAATCCGCCGGAAAGAACTTCGGAATACTTGCTGTCGCTCAGGCCGGTGACGACTTCGACCGCCTTGAGGAAGTCGCCATCGACGATCCACACCTGGCGACGATTGCGCATGCGCCCCGCCTCGGCCCGCTCGCCGGCCGAACGTTCCACCTGCGTGGGCTGCTCGGTTCCGTCGTCCAGCGTCGGCGGCGGCTGATCATCCCCCTCGAGGAGCTTGCGGTCCTCGGGCCGCACCTGTTCCGGCTTGGGATAGAACCGAAGCGCCGCGTTGGGTACGCGCAGAACAGCTTTGTGCTCGTCGATCTGAAATGACAAACTGGCCGTCATGCCCGGCAGGAGCTTCATCTCGGGGTTGGCCGCCTCGACGATCACCGGATACGTCACGACGTTCTGCGTGGTGGTGAAGTTGAGCCGCACCTGGTTGATCGTCCCCTGGAACAGGTCTTTGGGATAGGCGTCAACGGTGAACAGCACCGGCTGGCCGCGCAACTGCGCGTCGCGGATCATACCGATGTCGGCCTCGTCGACCGACGCGCTGACGAACACCCGCTTTTCCAGGTCCGCGGCCACGACGAACATCACCGGCGTTTGGAACTGCGAGGCCATCGTCTGACCCGAGTCAACCTTCCGGTCGGTCACCACGCCGTCAACCGGCGATCGAATCTTGGTGTAGCCGAGATTGGTTTGCGCCAGCTCCAGGGCCGCCCGATTCTGCTCGATTTGCACTGGGCAACGGCCACGGCGGCCACCGCCGCGTCGTAGTTCGCCCTCGCCAGGTCGTAGTCGGACTCGGAAATGGCTTTCTCGGGCCACAGGCGTTCGGCGCGCTTCCAATCGTGGTCGGCCTGCGTCAATTTGGCCTCGGCCTGCAAACGATTGGCTTCGGAGCAGTCCAACTGGGCCTTCGCCTGGCTGCACTGGGCGTCGAACAACAGCGGGTCGATCTCCGCCATCAACTGCCCCTTCTCCACCTTAGCGTTGAAATCGACGTGGACCGTCTGGATGGGACCGGACACAAACGCGCCCACTTGCACGCTCTGCACCGCCTGCACCGTACCGGTGGAGGGAACGGTGAAGATGATGTCTCCTCGCCCGACGACGCCCGTTCGATATTTGCCGGCGGCGCCGCCCGACTTCGAGGCGTAGAAATAGCTGTAGGCGGAGGCCCCCGCGCCGCCAACGACCCCCACGACAATCAACCAGAATAGTAGCCGCCTCACGGTTCCGTTCCTTCCTGTTCGGATGCCTCCGCCGGCACGCGCAGGCGCTCGTCGGCGCGAGAGAAATCGGCGGCATCGCAAATGACCTTGCCGTCGCGAATGGCGATCGTGCGGCGGGCGTGCCGGGCCACGCCGGCGTCATGCGTGACCACAATAATCGTGATGCCGTCGTTGCGGTTCAACTGCCCGAACAGCTCCATCACCTCGCGGCTGGTGTGCGAGTCGAGGTTGCCGGTGGGCTCGTCGGCCAACAGAATCGCCGGCTCGTTGGCCAGCGCCCGAGCGATGGCCACGCGCTGCTGCTCGCCGCCGGAAAGCTGCGCGGACGATGATCGCATGCGCGAGCCCAGGCCCACCTTTTCGAGCAGCTTCCGCACCCGCTCGCGGCGCTGCCCGCCGTGCAGCCGTCGCGAGTAGAGCAGCGGTAGCTCAACATTCTCCATGGCACTGGTGCGCGAGAGCAAATTGAAGTTCTGGAACACGAAGCCGATCTTCCGGTTCCGCAGCCGGGCCCGCTCGTCACGCGACATCTCGACCACCTCGAGGCCGTCCAGCAGGTAACTGCCGCTGGTGGGACGATCGAGACAGCCGAGCGTGTTCATCAGCGTTGTCTTGCCGGAGCCCGACGCCCCCATCAAGGCCACGTACTCGCCGTGGTCGATGTCCAGCGACACGCCGCACAGGGCGTTGACCTCGACTTCGCCGAGCGTATAGGTCTTGTTGATTTCGCGCAGTTGGATCAGCATTTTTCGCGTGAACCCGCGGCGGGTCGTCCGCCGCGCCGCTCCGATCCCCCCGGAAGAGCATGCGTTCTCTGACGCCGAGCATCCTTGAGTATATACGCACCCATCAAGCACATCGAGCGAATTGGCGAAATATTGCGGACGGGGCGGACTTTGCGGGAAAATGCCCTTGTTCAGCAGTTGTCAAACGCTTGTTTGATACGTTGACTTGAAATGACTGTTTGATATAATGAGACGCAGCAGACGAATTCCACAGGGTCGCATGACAAACGGGAGTGATCTATGGCGGGCGACGGCGCACGGGCGCGAATCCTGGAGGCGGCGGGAGAGGTGTTTGCCGAGAAGGGCTACCAGGAGGCGACGGTCCGCGAAATTTGCGAGAAGGCGGGCGTCAACGTAGCCGCGGTGAACTACTACTTCGGCGGCAAAGAGCCGCTATACATCCAGGCGCTGGAACTCGCCCATGACTGCCACGACGAACACGAGAGCTTGCCCGAATGGCCGGCAGACACGCCTACCGCGACCAAACTGCGACATTTTATCCGGCTCGTGTTCAACCACATGTTGCTGCCGAAGGATGAGCCGTGGCAGGTGCGGTTGATGACTCGCGAGATCATCAGCCCGACGCCGGCCGGAAAGCGATTGCTTCGCGACCATTTCCGCGAAGGCTTTCAGCGACTGCAAACGATCCTCGACGAAATTCTGCCGCCGGATATGCCCGATTACAAGCGGCACCAGATTGGCTTGAGCATCATGGGTCAGTGCTCCATTTACCGCGGGCTGGGCAAGATCCTTCCTTTGGTGATCGATCCGACCGAGTTGGAGCAACACTACCGTGTGGATGAGCTGAGCGAGCATGTCGCGCAGCTTTTCGTTGGCCGCGTTGGGGCTGGCGCCGCCCTTGGCGGGGGCAGCCCAAGAAAATCCCGGCCGCCAGAAGAGCCCGGCGACCATCGGCATGCCCGTCGGAAAGGGCCTCTGATGAGCAACGCAAACGAACGCGTCGCACCCAAGCCCCATCTGAGCAGCGTGGGCTCGGAGAACGGCCACGAAGAACTCAGCCAACGGGTTCGCTCGCTTCGCCTGCCTCGCGAGGTGAGCGCGGGCGGCTCGGGCGGCCGCTGGTTGCTGTGGATGGTGTGCCTGCTGCTGGCGGGCAGCACAACCGTGCTCGGCTACCGCCAGTTCGTGCAGCCGGCGAAGCCGGCAGCCTCGGAAAAAACCGTGGCCAAGAGCAAGGCGGTGTCGGCCGAGGCGTCGCGTCCCACGCCGCCGACCGCAGCTTCGTCGGGCGCCCTGGCGCTCGAGGCCAAAGGCTACATCATTCCGGCCCACCAAATCCTGGTCAGCCCGAAGGTCGGCGGCATGGTCGTGAAGCTGCGGATCATCGAATCGCAACGCGTGGCCAAGGACGAAGTGCTCGCCGAACTGGAGGACACCGAGTTCCGTGCCGATCGGGATCGGGCCAAGGCCATGTTGGAATCGGCCCACCAGAATCTCTCGGAACTGGAGCGCGGCTATCGTCCGGAGGAGATCGATGAGGCCCGGGCAGAGTTGGCCGAAGCCGAGGCCCAGCGCGTCCAGTTCGAGGCCGACTTCAAGCGGAGCGCCGAGTTGGTGGCGAAGAAGGTGCAGTCGCGAGAGCAATACGACGCCGCCCTGAGCGCGTTTCAGGCGAAGGATCGTCACGTACAGCGGTTGAAGCTGGCGCTGAAACTGATGGAGGAGGGGCCCCGCGTCGAGCGCATCGACGCCGCCCGCGCAGGTTCGCCAGGCGGAGGCCGAGTTGGCCAAAGCCGAATGGCGGTTGGACAACTGCATCATCCGCGCACCGATTTCCGGCACGATCTTGAAGAAGAACGCCGAGGAAGGAAGCCTGGTGAACCCGGCAGCCATGCAGGGATTTTACAGTCTGTGCGAGATGGCCGATCTTTCCGACCTGGAAGTGGATCTGACGATTCAGGAGCGCGACATCAGCAAGATTTCGCAGGGGCAGCGGTGCGAAATTCGGGCCGAAGCGTTTCCCGACCGCACGTATCAAGGAAAGGTATCTCGGTTGATGCCGACCGCCGATCGCTCGAAGGGGGCGATCCCCGTCCGCGTGAAGGTGGTCGTGCCCGCCGACGAGGAAGGAGTCTATCTGAAGCCCGAGATGGGAGGCGCTGGTGTCGTTTCTGAACAAGTAGGGCTCGTCCCGAAAAACCCGACACGACCAGGATTGCTGAACCGACAAGACGGTGTCGTCACGGTTGATTCCCGTCATTTCCCGCTGGGCACGGACGACAACTTCTATATCGTTACCACGGCAAAGTGATGGATAATGCAACACAGAACGGTGCGATCGTTCGCGTGGAGGGTGTCCACAAGTTCTTCCGCCGCGGCAGCGAGCGGCTGGACGTGCTCAACGGCATCACCCTCGACGTGCCCGAGGGCGAGTTCTTATGCCTGATGGGCCCGAGCGGCTCGGGCAAGACGACGCTGCTGAACTTGATCGCCGGCCTCGATTCGCCCAGCGAAGGCGACATCTGGGTGGGCGATCAGGTCATTTCACAAATGTCCGAGGGTCAACTGGCCGGCTGGCGGACGCGGCACATCGGCTTTATCTTCCAGTTCTATCATCTGCTGCCCGTGCTGACGGCCTACGAGAATGTGGAATTGCCGTTGCTGCTGTTGCCGCTTTCGGCCGCACAGCGGAAGCAGCAGGTGATGACGGCCCTGGAACTGGTGGGCCTGGGTGACCGCCTCTACCACCGGCCGGGCCAACTTTCCGGCGGCCAGCAGCAGCGAGTGGGCATCGCCCGGGCGATCGTCACCGATCCCACGTTAATCGTGGCCGACGAGCCCACCGGCGACCTGGACGCCCGCGCGGCTGAAGAAATCCTCAACATCCTCTGCGAGCTGCGCACGTCGCTGCAAAAGACCATTCTGATGGTGACGCACGATCCCCGCGCCGCCCGGCGGGCCCACCGCCTGTTGCACCTCGAAAAGGGATTGCTCGTCGAGCAACCGGCCGCATGAAATACCTCTTGCTGATCTTTCGCAACATCGGCCGCAATCCGCTGCGCTCGGCGCTGGCGGCGCTGGTGACCATCGTGCTGGTGTTCGTGGTGACGATGGTGTGGTCGATCCTGTGGTTGTTGGACATGGTCACCATGGAAAAAAGCCAAAACTTTCATGCCATGGTCACGGAGCGTTGGGCGGCACCAGCCGGCTGCCGTACGCCTATTCCGAGCCGTTGAGCCGCGGGGCGGCGCGACGGCCCGACGATGTGCTGCCGCTGGACTCGATGACCTGGCAGTTCTTCATCGGCACACTCGATCCGGCCAAGTTGACCCGCGAAAACATGGTCTTCGCCATCGCCTGCAACCCGGACAAGATCGAAACCATGATGGACGGCCTCGACTCGCTGCCCGCCGACGAACAAGCCCGGTTGCACGCCGACATCGTCAAGCTGAAAGCTACCAGGCAGGGAATCATCCTCGGCCAAAACCACCTCCGCAACACCAACAAGCGCATCGGCGATCGTTTTACGCTGACGGGAATCAGCATCTCGGCCGGGCTCGATCTGGAGTTCGAGATCGTCGGCGCCTTTCCGGCCGGCCGTTACGACACGCTGGCCGCCTTCAACCGCGACTACTTTGTCAACGCCTTGGACGCCTATCCGGCCCAGCACCACGGGCAAAAGCATCCCTGGGCCGAGCGAAACCTGACCCTGATGCTGCTGAAAGTGGCCGACTCGGAGGCCTTCGCCCGCGTGGCGCAGCAAATCGAGCAGTCGCCCGAGTTTACCAATCCGGCGGTGCGCTGCGAAACCATGGCCTCGGGAATCTCGTCGATGCTGGAACCGTTCCGCGATCTGATCTGGGGCATGCGATGGATGCTGACGCCGGCCTGCCTGGCAACCATCCTGCTGGTCATCGCCAACGCCATCAGCATCAGCGTCCGCGAACGGCGGCTGGAACTGGCCGTGCTGAAAGTCCTCGGCTTTCGGCCCTATCAGATCCTCATTCTGGTGCTCGGCGAGTCGGTGCTGCTGGGCGCGGGGGCGGGCATGCTGAGTGCCGGGCTGACCTACGGCGTGATCAATTGGGCCTTCGGCGGCATCGCTTTTCCGATCGGGTTCTTCGCGCGGTTCATGATTCCCGCCGACGCACTGTGGTGGGGACCGGCACTGGGCGGACTGGCCGCGCTGTTGGGCAGCTTTCTGCCGGCCTGGTCGGCGCGAAATGTCCGGGTGGCCGAGGTGTTTTCCAAGGTGGCGTGATGGTTCTGACCCTGTTGATTATCGCCGGCGTTATTCTGGCAGGGCTCTTGGCCGTCGGCAAAGTGCCCTTGCGGTACAACGTTCGCAATCTGACCGTTCGCTGGAAAACGACGATCTTGACGGCGCTGGCGTTTACGGCCGTCATCGCCTTGTTGACGGTGATGATGGCCTTCGTCAACGGCATGCAGCGACTTACCAACGGCACCGGCCGGCCGGGCAACGTGTTGGTGCTTTCCGACGGCGCCACGGACGAAATCATCAGCAACCTGACGGTCGGCGACCTGTCGGAGATCGAGAACCTGCCCGAGGTGCTGCGCGAAAACGGCCGGCCGATGGCCAGTCGCGAGACGTTTTTGGTGGCCAACCAGCCGGTTCCCGGGCTGGTCGAAGGGCGGCCGAAACGCCGCCTCTTGCAAGTCCGCGGCGTCGAAGATGCCGAGCTTACGGCCCGCATCCACGGCCTCGAACTGCTGCCGGGCGGGAGTTGGTTCTCGGCGGCGGGGGTTCAGGAAGCGCCGGCCGGCGGCCAGGGCGGCGGCAAGCCGGAGCCGCTGGTTCAGGCGGTTCTCGGCGAGGGGGTCGCTCACGAATTGGCACGCAACCGCAGCCCGCAGGAATCCGCAAAAGCCAAGAACCGCGACCGGCTCGACGTCGGCGAAACCTTCCTCCTGCGCGATCGGCAGTGGTTGATCGTAGGCATCTTAAAGTCATCCGAAATGACATTCAATTCCGAGGTTTGGGCCAAGCGGTCGCTGATGGGCACCCTGTTCGGCAAGGACTACTTACACCACCCTGGTGCTGCAAACCAAGGATGCCGAGACGGCCGAGCGGCTGAAGAAGTTTCTCAGCGAGGATTACAAGAAGGCGGCCGTCAACGCGATGCTCGAGACAAAATACTACGAGAGCCTTTCGGAGACGACGGCCCAGTTCTCCTGGGCCATCGGCTTCTTGGCCCTGGTGATGTCGGTGGGCGGCGTGTTCGGCGTGATGAACACGATGTTCGCCGCCGTAAGCCAGCGGATCAACGACATCGGCGTGCTGCGGCTGCTGGGCTACGCCCGCTGGCAAATCCTCGTCTCCTTCCTGCTCGAGTCCTTGGTGATTGCCTTGGTCGGCGGTTTGCTGGGCTGTTTCCTCGGATCGCTCAGCGACGGCTGGAACGCCACCAGCATGGCCGCCGGCGCCGGCGGAGGAGGAAAAATGATCGTCCTGCAACTGGCCGTCAACGCCGACATCATCGCCGGCGGGATCCTCTTGACGCTGTTGATGGGGCTGTTGGGCGGGCTGCTGCCGGCGACTCGCGCCATGCGGTTGAAACCGCTCGAGGCACTGCGGTAGACGGTTGCCGCGGCCCCTGGCCTTTCCCCCCTGGCTTGCTATAATCACTCGGCTTGCCGCACGTGGAAACCGCCGTCCGGCGGCGCTGGGACGGGAGGGCCGGCAGATGACGCTTCTCTATTGGTCGCCGTGCTTCTTGGATCACGAGACGGGGCAACATCCGGAGCGGGCCGACCGGATTCGGCAACTCCCCGAGCGTCTGGAGAAAGCCGGGCTGGCGGCGCAATGCCGCCGGCCGGAGTTCAACCCGGCCACGCGGCAGCAGCTCGGCCGGGTGCATTCGCCCGCCTACGTCGATGGGATCTGGGCCTACGCGAAGTCGGGCGGCGGATACATCGATGCCGACACGATCGTCAGTCCCGCCAGCTACCATGTGGCGTTGATGGCCGCCGGCAGCGTGTGCGACGCGGTCGAGCGGATCATTCGCGGCGAGGATACGCAGGGTCTCTGTCTGGTGCGCCCGCCGGGTCACCACGCGCTGGCCAACTGCGCGATGGGCTTCTGCCTGTTCAACAACGTGGCGGTGGCCGCCCGACTGGCCGTCGATGCGCTCGACCTGAGCCGCGTGCTGATCGTCAACTGGGACGTCCATCACGGCAACGGCACGCAGGCCACATTTTGGGATGATGGGCAAGTTGGATTCCTCTCGATCCACCGCTTTCCGTTCTATCCGGGCACCGGCGCCGCCGATGAGACCGGCGGCCGCAGCGGGCTGGGCGCCACGCTCAATTTGCCCATCGCGTACGGCACGCGGCGCAAGGATTACCTCAATGCCTTCAGCACGAACCTGGAGGCGTTCGCCGCCAAGATCAATCCGCAACTGGTGCTCTTAAGCGCCGGCTTCGACAGCCATCGCCTCGACCCGGTAGGCGACCTGGGCCTGGAAACCGAGGATTTCATCCCACTGAGCAACATGGTGCTCGACGTGGCCGACACTTACGCAGGCGGCCGGCTGGTGAGCGTGTTGGAAGGCGGCTACAATCCCGAGATCTTGGCCGATTGCGTGGAAGTGCATCTGGCGGAAATGCTCAAACGAGCTAAAATGGTATAGGAGGAGGAAGACGATGCTCAAATCGTTGGAAGGCGTGGTCCGCGACGGCCGAATCGAATTGCTCGAACCGTTGCCCGAAGGAGCAACGGGGCGCGTGATCGTCACGCTCGTATCCCCGCCTGACAGCGTCGTTGATCTTGCGGACCGCGGCGTGGATCGCCAACAAGCGGCCGACCTGCGCAGGCGGCTGGCGACATTTGCCGAGGATTGGCAACGCCCTGAAATGGACGCCTACGATGCCCTATAGTCGCGGCGACGTCGTCCTCGTGCTCTTCCCCGATTCCAATCTCGTCACTGCGAAGCGACGGCCCGCGCTTGTTGTTCAGGCGAGCGACCTGAACACGGGGCTCGTTCAGACGATTGTGGCAATGATTACGAGCAATCCTTCCCGGGCCGGCCACCCAAGCCGGGTGGTTGTGCCGCGCTCGTCGCCGCAGGGCGCGAGATGGGGCTCCTCTCCGATTCGATCGTGGTGACCGACAATTTGGCGACAGTCTCGAACGTGGAGATCGATCGACGGATCGGGCATTGTAACGACATGAACGCAGTCAATGCCGCTCTGCGACACACGCTGGACTTGCATTGAGCCGGTCAAACTGCCGGACATTCTTCGGGGGGGGCCGAGGACACACTAGCTAGCAGCGTTGTTGGGGAATCGCGACAGCACGAAAAGCGGGGCAAAACGATCACGCTAACTTCTTCATTGCTCATTTTCCTTTCCCCTATCTTCCTTTCGCTCATCCCGCCCTTCTCACAGTCGTGGAGCCGACAGCGGACATGGAACTCCGAGGTTAGATGCTGAAAGGAATATGGGGGAAAGGAAGTGAAGTTACGCCTTGAGATAGCTGGCTAGGATAGGGCCTCAAGAATAGACCTTCATGTCAACGCTGTTACTGTGGCGCTGTCGATGATCCTCGTGGCCCTCTTCTGCGAAACTTGGGCCTTGGGCGGGTCGATCAATGCATTCGCGTTTCCTTCGGCCTTCTTCGCACGGTCACGAAGTGTCTTCACAAATGTATCGAGGGCATTCAGGTCCTGTTCCACGTCTTGGGGTGAAGGAAAAGGCGCCCCAAGGGCAGCCGCCGCGTCATGGCCGGTCATCCACGTCGAGCATTTCGTCATCTCGCGTTCAACGATCGGATAGTCTGCGGTCTCTATGAGCACTTTCTTCAAGCGTAGCGTTTCGACGCTGGGACGAAACCGCTGAATGACGTCTTGCAAGAGAACTTCTTCGATGGCTCGCTCCCATGCTTCGCGCAACTTGCCGTAGAACTCGGCGCCAGCGAGTTCGTACTGCTGCTGTGATTGGGCCTGAAGTTTCTTGAATGGGGCCATCGTCTGTCTGAGGATGCCGAGCCTGTCTTTTGTGGAGCTTGCATGCCATGGACGCGATCCCAAGGGTGGGCACTCGCCCGGCCCGTTGGCAGACCTTCGGATCGTGTGGACGAGAGGGGCAACACGCTGTTCTGCGCACTCGCGTTCCAATGCGAGCAGCATAACGATGTCGTGCGTAAATATGACGACCTGACGTTCCTTCGCTTCGGCCACGAATCGCTTGGCAACGCGTTCACGAAACAGATGGTCGAGTGAACTGACAGGGTCGTCGAAGATGATAGGCGAGCGTGTGGGTGAAGTGGAGAGTTCGGCAAGAAAGGATGCGATTGCAACAACTCGCTGTTCACCCTCGCTGAGGACGCCCGAAGGACGAACTCCCGCTGGTATGGTGAGTTGGCGCTTCGTCTTTCCTTTCTCGCCCGATGTGCGCACGTTCAAAGGAACGGATTGCACGTCAAAGTAGTTCAACTCAGTACGGAGAGCGTTCGTGAGTTGCTCGGTAACGGCCCGCTCCATCAACTCGGAACCGGCGCGGGTTATCGCCGTAGTATCGACGGCTTTTTCGCAAGATCGTAATGCGAGCTCTAGCTTCTTTTTGTCAATGAATGCCCTTACGTCGGCGGCTTTTTTCCCGAGCAGTTCTCGATCTTCAAGCTCGCTAAGTTCTTCTTGAAGTTTGAGCAATTCTTCGGGCTTGTCCGCTTTATCGAACTCCACGGCTGAGGCTTCGAGGGCAGCGACTGCACACTTAAGGTTTTCAGCAACGCAGGTGGGCATGGTGGGGATGGCATCCCAAGTGCCGTCAACGACAGCTTTGGCCGCGGATTGGTTTCGTTTCGCAGCAGCGGAGAAGTATGCCTCTGTCGCCGCCGCCAGATCTGAGTCGTAGGCCCGCAGCTCATCACCCAGCGTCTTATCTCGCGTAAAGTAGTCGGTGTCGGCATTGGTAAAGTCCTGAAGTGCCTTGTGGAAGGCCGTGGCCGCAAGGGTCTTCTTCTCGGCGGCATCGGCGAGAACGAACTCCTTAAATCGTTGCAGACGCCCAGCAGCATTCCGGGATAATGGCTGCTGACAGAGTACGCAGACGGCGTCATCCCGGGTGACTGGAAACTCCTCGCCTCGGTAGGCGGTCTGCTCCGAGAACGCCTTCGCGGCATCGAACAAGATACGCCAGGGATCGGAGCCTGTCCCCGGGAGGGGTTCATTAACGAAAGCCTGAGTCAACGCCAAGTCCGCCGCTTTGGCGGCTGCGTCGCTCAATTCCTTGGCCAGTTTCAGGTTCTTGAGCGAGTCGTCGGATAGGGCGGCGGAGATAGCCGTGACCTTCTCTTGAAGTTGCTCGAATCGACTCTTGATTCTCCGGAGCCGTGCTGCCTGCTGTTTGGGGGGATTAGTCTTGGCCGTGGCGACCAAGGCACGGAGGTCCTGGAGGCGGTGAAGTTGCGAATCGTCGAGTCGCGACAGGGTATCCAATTTGGTGACGTCGGAAGTTGCCGTGAGGTTGGCTAGAAAACGGCCCGCATTCGTGGTCGTCTTGAACTCATCGGCGAACGTGAGCCGTTCGGGAATCTGGGCAAGGCGAGCAACAATCTTCTCCTTGAGAGACTTACAGATGGCGGCGAGTTTGCCAAACACATCAAGGCCGTACGGTAGGTAATTGACCTCATTCGCTTCGTCGATAAATACACGTGCGCAATGAGCGTCGAACACTGCAATCTCAGCGAGAAGATCGGATGGGGGAGTGCCAGCCCTCCACTGCACCGCGACCTCCTCTTCGCCCACGGAAAGTTCGATGACCGCGCTCGCTGGTACTTTTTTCTGTTGGGTGACGTTCGGAAGAATTGGACCACCCTTTTCACGGGCGTGGCAGGCATGCTTGAGAACGCGAGCGTATCCAGACTTCCCTGCACCGTTCTCACCGTAGATGACAGTGAGGCCATTGAGCGCAAACTTGATAGACTGTGCCGGCACTAGTGCGTTTACACCGACAAGGCTGTGAAGTTCCCGAAGCAGGATGTTGCGAGTTGGAACAGCGGACTCCTGGATCACCTCAGAGAAGGGGACGGGATGCGGAACCGTTGTGGATCCGAGGGGTATCTTGTGCGCCGCAAGCAGCATGGTGAGGATTTCCTCCTCATCACACGGAGCTAGCGTGTCGCTCGTGAAGACTCGACGGAGGGCGTCACTCTGCCAGACGGGCAACTTTTTGGCCCACGCTGCGATTTCCTGAATAACGTTCATAGATTGTTCCTAAACGTATCGTACGGCCGGTCAGCCTGCCGAAAGGTCATCAGCGGCTTTGTCCGACTCATCGGAAAGTGCGGGCAGTTCGAGTGTCTCAATCTGTGGGAGACTGGCACCTACGATGCCGCGGAGGTCGCCATGAAGGCCGGCGGTGTTCGCGATCGCGCGGTCAAGTTGCTTCTCGCGTTTCGCCCAGATTTTCTGAATGGCGCGTTTCTCGATTTCGAGGTCTTGCCTGAGGGTCATGAATGCCTCGACAATGCCTTCGACACGATGCCGGAATTCGGGGCCGGAGAGGTAGTTGTAGAGGAGGTCCATCTTCTCTTGCCGCCCTTCAGTGGCACGCTTAGCAGCGGCCACCTCGATGAGACCGGCACGCAAGGCACTCGCGAGTCCGAAGAGGCACGCTCGGCTGGTGACCCATACTCCGTCGATAGAGGCGAAGGTCGTCAGCCCCTTCGGCATTTCGAGCGTGACGATCGCGGCAATCTGTGCCTTTGCGGCGCGCTGGTCGTCACGGAGCTTCGGAAGCCATGCATCGCTCCATGCCTTCGTGCGTTTGGACTCCCATAGGATGCTGCCGCAAAGACAGCCAGCGGTATCGCGGACGTTTTGAAGCGTGTCACCGCCGTGGACACCTTTTGGGACCGGGATAATCTCGTCGTAGGGGAAGTGACGGCGGAGCAAATCCTCAAGTTCCAACTCCATGACCTCGCCCTGCGTCTGCTGGGAACCCTGTTCGGACTTGCCTGGAGTTCGGCAATCTGCTTGCGGAGGACATCGATAAGATTGTCCTTGTCCGCCTCTTTCAGGGCTCGCTCTTCCACCACTTCCTTCTTCGCCTGCTCGCGGATCTTGTCGCGCTCCTCGTCCATCTTCCGGGCGAGGGTCAAGTCGAACTCCCGCTTTTGCTCCTCCAATTCCCGGGCCTTTGAGCGCACTTCAATCTCGGCCCTCTGGGCTTCTTCGAGCTTGGTTTTGGCTTGGGAAAGCTGTAGGTCCTTGTCTCTGATTTCAAGGGCCACGGCTTCCTTTGCCTTCGTCGCGCCTCCTGGTCCACTCGGGCGCACTCCCTGGTGAGACGCGTCTGAAGCTCGGCGTCGATCGCCTGCTTGGACAGCTCAACAGCCTGCTCGCGCTTGCGGAGGCCTTCCTCCTTACCCTGAAACTCCTGCTCCCTCTTACGCAGATCGGCGTCGTACTCCTTGCGAATCTGCTCACGAAGCTGCGAGGAGAGAACCTCGGTAACTTCTATTTCATACTTACACTTGGGGCAGATGATTGTATCGGTCATTAGAGTGGTTTAGCAGAATGGGTGCGCACCGCCGGGCGTTCTGTTTCGGGATTTCGTTCTGTCGTGCTTTCGTGATTCTCTTCTTCCTTGCAGCGGTTTGCCGCCCGCGGCGGATCAACCGCCATGTTGCGACGCGAGCGGGCTCTTGCGCAACATCAGGCTGAACTCGCGCAGCGCGCCGCCGGCGCGGAGCGTTCCGCCTTCTTCCCGCACCAAACTCGGCGGCACATCGCCTAGTTCGAAATGACCGGGCAAGCGAATTTTCCGCGGCAGCACGTCGCCTGCCGAGGCCGACACCGTCAACCGGCAACGCTCCTCGTCCACCATGCGGGCGTCGATCGAGAGCTTGCCGCGCGTGGTGTACAGGTCGCTGAGCGAGGTGAGGCAATTGCCCGCCAGCCAGGCGAACGGCACGCCGCCCAGCAGCGTCGCCATGCCGTCGTGCTCGAAGTAGATCGCGTTGAGCATCATTTCCAACATGCGGCCGTTGCCGCTGCCGTTGGGCTGCCACGGGGTGAAGGCCGGATCGCGGCGCGAGAACCGCTCTTGCACTTGGAACGTGTCTTGCGTCATCCCGTAGCGGAGATTCGTGCGCAGCGCGGCGAAGGCCTTCTTCCACTCGCCCAACCGCAGGTAGGCATGCTGCCAATTGAACTCGCCGACGCCGATGTAGACGGTGTCCTGATTGATGTGGCCGGCAAAGAAGCCGTCCATCATGTTCTCCTCGACGTAGGCCATGTAGCGGCGGAACCGCTCGCCGTGGACGTCGAGACAGCCCACGTAAGCCAGGTTGGCCGCACCGCAGATCGCGTCGAAGGGCGGATAGCGGCGGGTTCCCGGGCCGACGATGAGCTGCCGCTCGATGAATCCGTCGGGCCGGGTCATCGCCTGAATGGCCCGCGCAAGGTCGTCGCGGTAAGTCTCCAGTTCCTTGCGGAACTCGGCGGCGCCGGGATGCTGCCGGCGCTCCAAAAGCGTGACGGCCTTCTCGAATCCCCAGAACGTGTAGGCATCCGTGAATGCCACGATGTAGCCCATGTCGGCGTCGGTGCCGCGGCCGAAGGGCATCAGTCCATAATAGGGCGGGCGCGTGCCGTCGGCGTCGAGTTTCCGCGTGGCGCGAATCTCGCCGACGATCCAGCCCATGGCCTTGACGATCTTCTCCAGGTACTCGCCCAGGAAATCCTCGTCTTGCGAGTAGAGGCAATAGTCGGCCGCCAGCGCCAGGGCCGAGCCGGTGGAATTGAGCCAGCGGGGACCGGTCGTGCCGACGGCGCCTTCGGTGGTCGTCAATTTTCCCTCCGGGGGCGAACCGCCGTCCTGAAGACTGAAGATGAAGTCCAAGGCGCGGCGCACCGGTCCGAAATGGCCCAGCCGCAGCATGGGCAGGAGCATGAACGCGGCTTCCCAGACCCAGACAAAATGGCGATCGAGGCTTCCGCCCTGCGAGGGCATGAAGTCCTTCTTCCCCGGAAATTGGACCAGCAGTTGGAGGGTGGAGAGCTGCAATTCGGTGAAGATTTTGTCCCAATTGCCCAGCGGAAACGCCAATCGCGTGTGCTCGTCGGCGCACTGCAATTGGAATTGCCTTAGCGCGGCGGCGCGTGCTTGTTGCGGTTCGGAGCGCCCAGCGACGCCCGGTGTTCGGCCGTCGCGCCCTCGTAATTCGTCAGCAGGGCCAGGGCAAACGTCTGTTTCTCGCCCGGCGCCAGCCGCGCTGAAATGGACGACGTCCTGAAGGTCCTTCAACCGCATGTTGGGCGGCACGAAGTAGGGGTGATCGTAGCCGTACTTCAGATTGTATTGCTTGTCGGTTGACTGGACGGAATCTTCCCATTGCCCGGTCCAGTCGTTGGCGACGATTTTGCCGATCGGCGCGGAATCCAACAGGATCGCATCGTCTTTCAGCTTGACCCGCGTGCAGGGCCGCCACTTGTTCTGGTCCCAGTAGAACGGCGTATAGGTTTCGTCGAACGTGTCGTCGAAGAGGTCGCATTCCCGCTGCAAATTCACTTTGACGCGAACGTGGGCCGGCTGCGGCTTGCCACTCTGGTTGGTCACGCTCACGCTCACCCACAAAATGCCCTGTTGGTCGTCCACGGCGCAACAGAAGTAGTCGAACTCGTAGAATCGCTCCCAGGCATAGTAGGTGGCATGGGCCAGTGGGTACTTTCCCTCCGCCAACGACAACCGGCTCAGCCGGAAGTCGGGTACAAACGGCGGATTGTCCAAGGCAAACTGCACCAGCAGCAGTTCCTCCTTCCGCGCGTTCTGGCGGGAGGCCTTGTCGCGGCTCGACACTCCGGGATACACCCGCCGGCGGCACGCGTTGAGGGCCGAATCCACGTAAAGGAAATCGCGGCTATGCACCGGCTGAAGGGGAAGATGCACCGTCAGGGGCGGAATGTACTCGAAGGGGCCCTCGGACAGAATGGTCTCCCACGAGGCTTGATTGATGTTGACGTAGGTTGTGGGACGTCCGCCGCTGCAAGTGGGCGCAGCCGTCGCGGGCGGTTGCGGCGCGGGCTGCGGACCGGCGGAACTCGCCGCCGGCGTGCCCGGCGCTTCCGGCGGGCCGGTTTGGGCCAGGCTGCGGCCTGCGAGCACGGCCGGAACGATAGCGCCGGCACCGAGTGCGGCCGCGGCCAAAAACTCACGGCGCGTGTGCTGATGGTTCATTTTGTGCTACTTCGCCGGCGCGGCGGCGGCCAGGTCTTCACGTCTGGCGTGTTCGGCGGGCGACGCGCAACTGGCCGCGACTTTGCTCGATCGCCCGATCGCGAGCCGCTGTGGCCTCCGGGGTGGTCGCCGCGCCGACCGGGCCGAGGAAAGCCGTTCCTCGGCAACCTCCTCTTCGATCTCCGCAGCCGGCACCGCGCGATGGGTCAACACCGACACGACGTTGTTGAGAACCTCGACAAAGCCGCCTTCCACGTAATAGCGATCCATGCCCTCTTCGTGGTGAATCCGCATTTCGCCGCAACCCAACCGGCCGATCATCGGCGTATGTCCCGGCGCGATGCCGATCTCGCCGTCGAACAGCGTCAAGGCGACAAAGTCCGACGGTTGGTCGAAGATGGTCCGCTCAGGCGTGACGACGGTGCATTGAAGCATAAATCAGTTGCCTCCTGGTTCCCGCGGCGGACCGTGGGAACGAGAGCCTCATGCGCTATTTGCCTTCCAACTTCTTTGCCTGCTGTTCCGCTTGCTCGATGGGGCCGACGTACATGAAGGCGTTCTCCGGCAGGTGGTCCCACTTGCCGTCGGCGATTTCCTCGAAGCTGCGGATGGTGTCGGCCAGGGGCGTGATTTCGCCCGGCTTGCCGGTGAACACCTCGGCCACCAGGAACGGCTGGGAAAGGAACCGCTCCATCCGCCGCGCCCGATGGACCACCAGCTTGTCGGCCTCGCTCAACTCGTCGACGCCGAGGATGGCGATGATGTCCTGCAATTCGCGGTACCGCTGCAAAGTCATCTGCACGCGGCGGGCGACGGCGTAATGGCGCTCGCCGACGTATTGCGGGTCGAGGATCCGGCTCGAACTGGCCAGCGGATCGACGGCCGGATAGATGCCCTTGGCGCTGATGGCCCGCTCCAGGTAGATGAACGCGTCGAGCTGGGCGAAGGCGGCAGCGGGGGCCGGATCGGTCGGATCGTCGGCCGGCACGTACACCGCTTGCACCGAAGTGATCGCCCCCTTGCTGGTCGAGGCGATCCGCTCCTGCAACTGGCCCATCTCGGTGGCCAGCGTGGGCTGATAGCCGACCGCCGAAGGCATGCGTCCCAACAGGGCCGACACCTCGCTGCCCGCCTGGGAGAAACGGAAAATGTTGTCGATGAACAGCAACACGTCGGTGCCGGTCGTGTCGCGGAAGTATTCGGCCATGGTCAGCGCGGAAAGGCCCACCCGCAGCCGCGCCGGGCGGCTCGTTCATCTGCCCGAATACCATGCACGTCTGCTCGATCACGTGGCGGCCCGTGTTGCCGATCTGCGATTTCTGCATTTCCAACCACAGGTCGTTGCCTTCGCGGGTCCGCTCGCCGACGCCGGCGAACACCGAGTAGCCGCCGTGGGCGCTGGCGATTCGAGCGATCAGTTCGGTGAGGATCACCGTTTTTCCCAGCCCGGCCCCGCCGAACAGGCCCGCCTTGCCGCCGCGCACGAACGGCGTCAAAAGGTCGATCACCTTGATGCCCGTCTCGAAGATCTCGGTGCGGGTTGACAGGTCGGTCACCTCGGGAGAATCGCGGTGGATGGGCCAGTAGTCTTCGGCCTCGATCGGTCCGCGTCCGTCGATCACGTCGCCGGTGAGATTGAACACGCGGCCGAGCGTGGCTTTGCCCACCGGCACCTTGACCGCCGAGCCGGTGTCGAAGCATTCCATGCCGCGGACCATGCCGTCGGTGTTGCCGAGGGCCACGCAGCGGACCCGGCCGCCGCCAAGATGCTGCTGCACTTCGCCGGTGAGCTTCACGGTGATGCCCTTCTGCTGGCTCTCGATCTTTACGGCGTTGTAGATGGCCGGCAGGCGGTTTTCGGGAAACTCCACGTCGAAGGTCGAGCCGATGACCTGAGTCACGTGGCCCATGTTCTGGGCGGGAGCCGGTTTTGCAGCAGGATTAACTGTTGCGGCAGACATGAATCGTTCCTTCGCAAAGTAATGAAAAATCAAAAATGAAAAATGCCAAATGAAAATTACAAAATGCAAATTGCACGAGAAAAACGATGGTACTATGCCTTCTCCTTCTTTGACCTTCTCTTGGCGGTAACAATCGATTGGGCGACAATCTTGCACAATTGTGTGCATTCGTCCTGTAGTTCAGCTATTTTCTTCTTGGGAAGCAGTTCGCTGTCCACAATCAAGCGAATCCAGAATCGAGATTCCCGCAACTCCCTCAAACATATACTGAGCTTGTGGACAAAATCGGCCCGGCTTTCGGCTGCGCACGCTTCTTCGTAGTTTGCGGCGGCCGACGTGCCCGAACGAACCAATTGCGAGGCGACATGACGGCCAAGCCGCGTTGCTGGTAAAGCATTGATCGCCTTTCCCACACGAACCGCGAAACGTAAGAGCCGCTCCGAAAGATCGCGAGGAACACGTGCCATTACCGCCGGGCAATCTTCACCCTCCTTCTCCCGCTCGATCATTGCATGTTGCCTCGCCTATTTTGCATTTTACAATTTGCATTTTTCATTTTACATTCTTACTCATTCAACGCTTCCGCCCCGCCGATGATCTCCAACAACTCGCTGGTGATCTGCCCTTGACGGGCGCGGTTGTAGGCCATCGAAAGTTCCGAGATCATGCTGTCGGCGTTTTCGGTGGCCGCTTTCATGGCCACCATCCGGGCAATCTGCTCGCTGACGGCCGCGTCGAGGAAACACTTGAACAACCTCGCTCGAAAGCTCATCGGCACCACTTCCTCGAGGATGCTCGCGGCCGAGGGCAAAAATTCGTACTGCGTCGGCACGGGCGGCGGCTCCGCGCCTTCTTCCAGGCCCGCCAGCGGCAGCAGCGTTTCCACCACCGCCTGTTGATGGCTGGCGCTCTCGTATTTTGTGTAAACCACGTCGAGCCGGTCGATCGCCCCGGCGGTGAAGTCGGCCAGATAACGGCTGGCCAGCACGTCGATCTCGGCAAAGCTCGGCTTGTCGTTGAAGTGGGTAAATGCCTCGTCCGTCTTGATTTTGCGGAAGCGGAAGGCCGAGATGCCGCGCTTGCCGGCCACTTCCAGGCGGAGTTCCACTCCGGCGTCGCGCAATTCACGGTAGCGGGCGTTGGCCAGACGCAGGATGCTGGCGTTATAGCCGCCGCACAGCCCGCGGTTGGCTGTCAGCACCAGCAGCACGGCCCGATGCACCTCCGGCCGCGGTTGGAGCAGCGGATGGGTGACTTCCAGGCCGCTTTGGGCCAGATCGGCCACCAATTTGGCGATCCGCCGGGTGTAGGCCGTAGCGGCGACCGCCCGATCCATCGCGCGGCGGAATTGCGCAGTGGAGATCAACTCCATCGTCCGCGTGATCTTGCGGATGCTGCGGATGGAGTGGCGGCGGCGATCGAGAGTGCGGGCTTTAGCCATGAAAGGTCGTCAATCGTCGCTTCTTGGGAATTTGTTTTTCGGGCCAAAGGCCCTACGTTCTCTCGTGTTTTGTTCTCTTCGACGGCTGCTTCCGCGGCTCGCTCTTCTTGGTCCGCCGCGAATCCAGGTATACGGTGTCGGGGCAGATGTCTTGTTCGTGCGGCCAGACAACGGTGCCGTTTTCGGCACGAACTTGTCGAAAATAGGCTTCGTCTCGAAGTTCGCGAAACACGCCGAAATCCAACAAGGGACGACAATCGTAGGTTCCCCGTTCGCCGTTGCTGAACGTGATTCGCAGTTGGTAGTCTGCGCCTGGCTTTACCGCTTTGACCCGTGGATTCATCGTTCTCACCTCAGTGAACGTCGGGCCTAACACCGCCTCCGGCGGAAACGGTCGTAAACGACCGTGCTATTCATTCGATCCTGGTAAGTTTGCCTCGTTGATGTCCCTCAATTTGCAATTTGCATTTTGCATTTTGCAATCCTACACCATCACCGTTTCCTTCTTCCCTCCATACTGCTTCTGAAACTCCGCAATCGCCTGATCAATGGCCGCGGCATCCGCGTCTTCGAGCTTGCGGGTATCGGTGATCTTCTGCCACAGCGGTTTCTTGTTCTCTTGGATGAACTTCAAAAAGCCTTCCTCCCAGGCGTGGACCTCTTTCAGCGGAATCTTGTCGAGATGGCCGTTGGTGCCGGCATAAATGCTCAGCACCTGGTCGGTCACGTGCATGGGACGATAGACGCCTTGCTTCAACAGCTCGGTCATGCGATAGCCGCGGTCGAGGCGGGCCTGGGTGGCGGCGTCCAGATCGGTGCCCAATTGGGCGAAGGCTTCGAGCTCGCGGAAGGCGGCCAGGTCGAGCCGCAATCCGCCGGCCACTTTTTTCATGGCGCCGACTTGGGCGGCCCCGCCCACGCGCGACACAGAAATGCCCACGTTCATCGCCGGCCGCTGACCGGCGAAAAACAGGTCGGGCTGGAGGTAAATCTGCCCGTCGGTAATGGAAATCACGTTGGTGGGAATGTACGCCGAGACTTCGCCTTCGAGGGTTTCCACGATCGGCAGGGCGGTCAACGAGCCGCCGCCCAGCGCGTCGCTCAGCTTGGCCGCCCGCTCCAAAAGCCGGCTATGGCAATAGAAGATGTCGCCCGGATAGGCCTCGCGTCCCGGCGGGCGGCGCATCAGAAGCGACAGTTGCCGGTAGGCGGTGGCCTGCTTCGAGAGGTCGTCGTAAATGATCAGCGCGTCTTGCCCCTTGTAGGTGAAATACTCGGCCATGGCGCAGCCGGCGTAGGGGGCCACGTATTGCAGCGGGGCCGGGTCGCTGGCGCCGGCCACGATCACCGTGGTGTAGGCCATCGCCCCATGCGTGCGGAGCACCTCGATCAGGCCGGCCACGGTCGACTCTTTCTGCCCGATGGCCACGTAAAAACACTTTACGCCGGCGTCTTTCTGATTGAGGATGGTGTCGATGCAGATGGCCGTTTTGCCCGTCTTGCGGTCGCCGATGATCAATTCGCGCTGTCCGCGGCCGATGGGCGTCATCGAATCGATGGCCTTGATGCCCGTCTGAAGCGGCTGGTTGACCGGTTGCCGCTCGGCGACGCCCGGGGCGTTCGACTCGACCAACCGGCGTTCGCTGGCGGCGATCGGTCCGCCGCCGTCCAACGGAAGGCCCAGCGGATTGATGACGCGGCCCAGCACGCCTTCGCCCACGGGCACGGAGAGCAACTGGCCCGTGCTGCGGACCTCGTCGCCTTCGTTGATCGAGAGGAAGTCGCCGAGAATGATCACCCCGACGGAGTTCTCGTCCAGGTTGAAGGCCAGCCCGTGAACGCCGCTGGGGAACTCGACCATCTCGCCCGACATCACGCCGGCCAGTCCGTAAACGCGCGCAATGCCGTCGCCCAATTCGATCACGCGGCCGACCTCGCGAACGTCGACGCGCGATTCGAACTGCTCAATTTCCTGCTGGATAACGGAAGCGATCTCGTCGGCTTTGAATTTCATGGGCGGTCCTATGATCGAATCTGTTGACGAAGGTTCTGCAATTGGTTGGCGACCGAGCCGTCGTAGATCGTGTCGCCGACGCGGAGCACGGCGCCGCCGATCAGGCGGGAGTCGGTCTCCTGTTGGAAAACGGGCTCGCCGCCCAGCCGGCCACGCAGACTTTCGGCGATGTTTTCCAACGACGCCGGCGCTCAGCGGGGTGGCTGTGGTAAGCTGCACGAGGACGCGGTTTCGCAGCGTGTCGTAGATGGCGTGCGCCTGGCGATGGATGGCCCGCAGGCAGTCGAGCCGGCCATGGCTCGCCGTCACCTTGAGAAAGTTCACCAGCAGCGCCGACACGCGGCCTTTAAGCAGCCGGTCGATCATGGCCGATTTCTCTTCCGGCGAGACCAGCGCCGAGGCCAGCACGGCGTTTCGTACCTGGGGAAGCGGTCCAAGACCTCGGTCATCAGCGGCGTCGAACTCCTCGACCACCGCGGCGGTCGCCTTGGCCCTTGTCCGGCGTCCAACAGCGCCTTCGCATACACGTCGGCGATGTGCTCGACGCTCACGTCGGCCTCGATTTGGGCGGCGGCCCGGGCGTCTTCGGCGGTGATGTCGCGGGATTCAGCCATAATGACAATTCATCACTTCCCTTCAATTTCGACTCACTCCACTTCCATCGGCTTCTCCCTGTACGAACCCGGCCACGGCCTGCTCGATCAGGCGGGCGTGGTCGGCCGGATTGAGCTTGGTGCGGACGATCTTGCCGGCCAGCTCGACGGCCAGCGTCGGCGCTGCGATCGGCCAACTCTTCGATGGCCGCGGCGGTGGCGGCGTCGATCTGCTGCACGGCCCGCTGATGTTCGGCTCTTTGCTTCTTCCCTGGCCTTGTCGATCAACTCGCGGCCGAGCCTGTTCGGCGTCGCGGCGGCCCTGGTCGAGGATGCCGCGGACCTGCTCCTCGGCGGCGGCCAAGTTCTGCTGGTAGTCGGCCAGGATATCCTTGGCCTTCTGGTTGGCCGCCTCGGCCTCGGCGATCTGGCCGGCGACGTTCTGCTCGCGCTTGTCGAGCCCCTCGGCGATCGGCTTCCAAGCGAACTTCCAGAGGACGGCCAGCAGAGCGAGGAAGACCACGGCGGTCCAGAGGGCCAGATCGCTCTTCCACTCCAGCGGATTGCGGCCGGCGCCGCTTCGCCGGCGGCCAGGACCAACGCCCATGCAAATCGAGACGCGATCATCGTGCGCACCCCTTTCGCAGGAGCATCGAGGACTCACGGGAAGAACATGCAAACGATCAGCGCGAGGAAGGTCACGCCTTCGATCAGCGCCGCCGCGATAATCATGGCGCCCTGGATGTTCCCGGCGACTTCGGGCTGACGGGCCATGCTTTCCACGGCCGTCGCCCCGATCCGTCCGATGCCCAATCCGGCGCCGATGATGACCAGGCCGGCTCCAAACGCGCCGCCGAAGAAGATCGAGAAGTCCTTGCTGGCTGGCCGCAGCGGCAGTTCCGGTCAGCGTCCTTCTCTTGAGCCAGGACCGGCGCGGCCACCGACAACAACACCACAACACAACATGGCAATTCTCAACAACCTATTCACGTGAAACGTCTCCTTCGCAAAAATTGACCGTTAGGGCGGGGCGGGCTCGCTCAATGCTGGTGAACCGCCATGCCGATAAACAAGGCCGACAAAAACGTGAAAACGTAGGCTTGCAAGCAAGCCACTAGCAACTTCCAAGAGATTCAAGGCGATCGCGCCGGTCATGCTGATGGGCGTCACGCCGTACCAAAGCAGCGAGGGCGCCGCTGCCGGCGATAAAGCCCATGATCACCGCCAACACCAGGTGGCCGGCGAACATGTTGGCGAACAGACCGCACCGCCAAGATGAGGTGCTTGACGAGATGCCCAGCACTTCGATGCCGAAAATCATCGGTTTGACGAAGACGGCCAAGCACCCAAGGGCACGTCCATGTGCGGCACCTGTCCCAGCCAGAAGCCCAGGGGCCCGAAGCGGCCATGCCCGCCCCCACCACCACCCCAAGGTGACCAGGGCCATCGCCCCGGTGACGCCCAACGCGCCGGTGGGCGAGCCGACCCAAGGAACCAGGCCGAACACGTTGAGGAACAGAAGGAAGAAGAACTGACTCCACAGGAACGGCAGGAAGCGGTCGGCGTCGTGGCTGCCGATGGCCGGCCGGGCCACTTCGTCACGGATGAACACGACGATCATCTCGAAGAGGTTCCACAACCGTCCCCGCGGCGGCCGCCCGGAGGCCAATTTCGCCCCAACGGGATGAAAATCGCCACCATCAACAAAGCCACGACCAACTCCACGATCATGAACTTCGGTCAGGTGCAGGCCGATCGCCTCGAAGGGCTGAGGGAACGTGGATCTCCAGCCCGAACGGGAAGATGGAAGACATCGCTGTCCTTCACGTGCTCGATCAGTTCAGTCGGAGTCAGCCATTGACCTTCCAGCCCTTTCTCTCCGGCCTTCCGAACGTGCTGGGATCGCTCGGCACGAGGCAGCGACATCGGCACTTCCACCGCCAACGCCAGCAGATAGAAACCCCACAAGATAATAGACGAAGCCCGCTTCGACAAGCGCCCGGCCGCGTAATGCGGACGATGACCACAAGCGCCAGCGGCATGCCGGTCCTGACGATCATCGGCGACAGGATGCCTGCGAGTCCGTAAGTGGCACGGCTCAGCGAGTCGCTCATCCACAGAGCCACGGCAGCCGAAACCAGGCACACTGCGGCCGCCAACGACGCCACAGCAAGGCCGGGCCAGTTCCCTCGGCCAACCAGCACACACGCCACACAGCCGTAGACCGATACAACCACGGCGGCCAGCGAGACCATCCGGGCAGTCAAACTTCGGCTCGGCAAATCATCAATCCGGCAACCGAGGCTCATGGGGGCAGTTCGGGAGGGTGTTCGCGCTACTTGCGGCTTCTTTGGGCTGCTGTCTGCGCAACGGCTTGACCAATTGTAGCAGCGACCAAATCCCGGCCGTCATGCCTATTGCGCCGCCAAGGATCGCAAAAAGGCCTCTAGTGTTCCCTTGCCTGTCAATCCAAGCCCCAATCAGGATAGGCACCGCCATCTCCCCGGCGATCGTCGTGATTCGCGACGACCATTCCATGGCCACCGCCAACGGCGAACGATCGTCACGACGGTCAACCACGGGTGGTCGCCCCGGCACGGACTGGCAAAATAGACAGCCTCGCCGCCCGTCATTGCGATGTCAACGACCGCGGAACGTGGTCGCTCGACCTGTGCCACCGGGCTCGGGCAGCGGCCGCATCTGCGAGCACGACATTCTGCTCATGCCCGCGGCACAGGCCTTAGCCCACCATTGTGAAACACCAATCAGTGGGGTGTCTAAATACGCCGTACCGACTCATATCAGAATATCATGAGTTTATTCATAAATGCTTATGCAATAGCCTATTATGATCTTGATTGCCCGGCCTAATCAACGCGGTGACGTGCAAAAATCCTTGCGTTTTTCTCGTGCTCTGGTTACAATCAAAGTTAGCGATCCTGCCTGCTTTGCTCGGCCGAAGGGCCGGGTGCCTACCCTAACGGGCAGTAGTCTGAGATGGCCATGGACTGCCCGCTCAGCCCAGTGACAAGAGAACCTTTGTCACGGACGACCTGAAACCTGACCGAGTCGTGTTCCCACACACCTGCGCGTCGGAAAAGAGCGGAGAATTGAGTCGTTATGACCACAGCAGACCTGAAGAACCGGACGGTCAAGGACTTGGCGTCGATGGCAAAGCGGAAGAAGGTCCCCGGCTGGCACGGTATGACGAAAGACCAGTTGGTCAAGGCCCTTTTGCAGCGGGCACGGCGCGGAGGCAGGTCGTCGAGCGGGCACTCAACATCACAACAATCATCACAAGGCAGCAGCGTCCCGGCAGCCTCTGGCACAGGTGAAGGCGAAGCTCGCCGAAGCGAAGAACCTGGCTATTCGGGCTATCGGCGACGAGAACGAGCAGACGAAAGACCGGCTGGTGGTCATGGTTCGCGATCCCTATTGGCTGCACGCCTATTGGGAACTCGAGCCGCAAGAGCGTTGAGCGGGCGAGGGTTGCGTTGGGGCAATATTGGCATTCCGCCCGGCCCGTGCTGCGGCGTGTGCGAGGTCCTCCGCGACGGCACCACCACCTCGACCCGGCAATCGGTCCGCGACGTGGAAATCCACGGCGGCGTGAACAACTGGTATATCGACGTTCACAATCCGCCGAAGAGCTATCAACTGGATATCGGCTATCTGACGCCGATGGGCCGGTTCCACTGCCTGGCGCGGAGCAACGTGGTGAGCACTCCGCAGGGCTGCGGGCGAAAACGTTCGATCGGAACTGGGCGGAAGTGGCCAAGGACTTCGAGCGGATTTTCGCCCTGAGCGGGGGGTATAGCGAGCCGGAGGTGAACGGCGATCTGAAGGAGGTCCTCGAAGAGCGGCTGCAGCGGCCGATCGGCAATTCGTTGAGCACCCAATTTGGCCGCGGGGCGGCCGGGATGCCCGCCAAGGCGTCCGGATTTGATTTCCAGGTCGATACCGAACTGATCGTTCATGGCGTTACGCATCCCGACGCCCACGTGACGCTGCACGGCGAGCCGGTGAAAATCCGCAGCGACGGTACGTTTGCCGTGCGTTTCAATTTGCCCGACCGCCGCCATGTTCTGCCGATGGTCGCCAGCAGCGGCGACGGCGCCGAACAGCGCACCATTGTGCTGGCGGTCGACCGCAATACGAAGGTCATGGAGCCGGTGACCCGCGATCCGGGGGAGTCAGGATCGGGCGCGCTGTCGTTGGCAGAGCCGGTTTTCTTGCGTACAATGCCGGCATGTCCAATGACCTGACGCGACTGCTGAACGACTGGCGATTCCAGCCCGACGAAGTGCTGGTGCGGATTGTGCCCGGCGACGATGGGCGGGGCAAGGTCCAACTGCGGGTGGACTTGGGCATTCTGCAAATGGAGATGGACGGCCGGCCCGACGGCTTCCGCCCCGAAGGCTTCGATTCGTGGCTGGATTATTACGAATCGCGGCAGCAGATGCACGACGACGTGCCTTCCGATTTGCCGTTCCGGTTGGGCGAGGAAGATTGCCTGCGGCTGTGGCGCGAAGGGATTCAGTATTACCACCGTTACCTGAGCTTCTGGCACCTCGAGTTGTACGAGTTGTGCGCCCGCGACACGGCCCGAAACCTGCGGCTGTTCGCGTTTGTGCGGGCCCATGCCCAGGACGATCGCCACAAGCTCCAGTTCGATCAATGGCGGCCCTACGTGCAGATGATGCACACCCGCGCCGTGGCTACGCCCTTGCTCCAAAAGCGGCATTATGAGCAGGCGTTGCGGACGATTGAAGGCGGCATCGATTCGATCCGCGAGTTTCTCGACGAGTACAACCAAAGCGAGCGCGCGAGGAATGCGCCGAGTTGGTCGGCTTGGAGCGGTGGCGCGAGGAGATTCTCAGCCGGGAAAAGCGGGCGGCCGCCGCCCGGCCGAAAAGCACCACGGAACTCCTCCGTTCGCAGCTCGAAAAGGCCATCGCGGCCGAGGAGTTTGAACAAGCGGCCCGGCTTCGCGACCAAATCCGCAAGTTGGGCGAGCAGTCGCAAAAACCGAACCAACAGTAGCTCCCGCCGCGGGGCGAAGGGTGCAGACGTGACGGAATCGGCGATGCAGCAATTTCTGGCACAGAGCGAGTTCATTGATTCGGCCCATCCCGAGGTGGTTGCCAAGGCCGTCGAGTTGGCCCAGGGCGACGCCCGCGAAAATGAAGTGGTGAAACGCTGCTTCGAGTTCGTGCGGGACCAAATCCGCCACAGTTGGGACCACCGGCTAGACCCCGTCACGTGCAAGGCCTCCGATGTGCTGCGCTACGGCACCGGCTATTGCTATGCCAAGAGCCATTTGCTGGCCGCATTGCTTCGGGCCAACGGCATCCCCGCCGGGCTGTGCTATCAGCGACTTGCCGTCGAGACCGGCAGCGCCCGCTACTCGTTGCACGGGCTGAACGCCGTGCACCTGAGCGAGCATGGTTGGTATCGCATCGACGCGCAGGGGGAATAAGGCGGGAGTCAACGCGGCGTTCTGCCCGCCCATCGAGAAACTGGCCTTTCCCGTTTCCGCTCCGGGCGAGAGCGATCTTCCCGAGATTTGGCCGGAACCGTTGCCCGAAGTGGTCAAGGCACTGCAAGAAAACAAGACGTGCGATCAGGTATACCGGCATTTGCCGGACATCGAACTGTTGAGTTCCATTCCCTCGCGTCACCCCCGTGAAGTTATTGCGTAGTTTGGAAGATTTTCCCGAAGCGTTTCGCGGCGGCGTCGTGTCGGTGGGCAACTTCGACGGCGTCCATCTCGGCCATGCGCGGTTGGTGGAGCGGCTGCGGGCGATGGCCCGCCGCGTGGGCGGGCCGTCCCTGGTGTTCACCTTCGATCCCTCGCCGACGCGAATCCTCCGGCCCGAGGCCGCTCCGGAGCCCCTGCTCTGGGTCGAGCGCAAGGCCGAAATCCTGGGCGAAATGGGCGTCGATGCCGTCGTGGTCTATCCCACCGATCGCAGTCTTCTCGAACTGGAAGCCCGCGCGTTCTTCGACCGCATCGTTCGCCATCGGCTGGCGGCCCGGGCGATGGTCGAGGGTCCGAACTTCTTCTTCGGCCGCAATCGGTCGGGCAACGTGGAAGTGCTCACGCGCTTCTGCGGCCAAGCGAACATGCCCTTCGAAGTGGCCGAACCGGTGGCGGTCGACGGGCAAATTGTCTCCAGCTCGCGAATCCGCTCCTCAATTTTGGCGGGAAACGTGGACGAGGCGCGATGGATGCTGGGCCGCCCGTATCGCATCCGCGGCACCGTAGTGCGCGGGGCGGGGCGGGGCGCGGGGCTGGGCTATCCCACGGCCAATGTGGCCCGGATCGACACGCTCTTGCCGGGCGAGGGGATTTACGCCGCCCGCGCCCGCGCCGCCGACGCCTGGCATCCGGCAGCGGTCAGTTTGGGCCCCAATCCGACCTTCGGCGAAGGGGGGCTGAAAGTCGAGGCCCACTTGATCGGATTTGACGCCATCATCTATCAGCAGCCCATCGAGGTTGACTTTCTCAGCCGCTTAAGGGAAATTAAGCGATTCGCCTCGGCCCAGGAATTGGTGGCTCAAATGAACCGCGACGTGGCGAGAACCATCGAGATCGTCTCATGATAGCCTGGCCCCGTTTCCTCGAAATCATTGGCGGTCACCGGCGGTTCCTGCTGACGACGCACGTCCGGCCGGACGGCGATGCACTCGGCTCGGAAGTTGGCGCTGGCGGCGATTCTCGAATCGCTCGGCAAAGACGTGTTGGCGTGCAACGCCTTTGCCGTGCCGCCGAACCTCCAGTTTCTCGATCCCCGGCGGAGAGCTCGACAACTCGGCGTCGAGATACCCTCGGCGCAACTGGCCGACCGCGAGGTGTTGATCGTGCTGGACACGACGGCGTGGGCCCAGTTGGGGGCGATGGCCGAGGTGATCAAGACGAGCAAGGCCGTCAAGGCCGTGCTCGATCATCATGTCAGCGGCGACGATCTGGCGCCGAACTGTTCAAAGACACGGACGCCGAGGCCACCGGCGCGTTGGTGATCGAGGCGGCCGATCGGTTGGGCGTGCGGCTGACGCCGGAGATCGCCCGGCCCGCCTTCGTCGCCCTGGCCACCGACACGGGCTGGTTCCGCTTCTCGTCGACCACCTCCGCGACGCTCCGGCTTGCCGCACGGCTGGTCGATGCCGGCGCCCGGCCCGACCAGCTCTACAAAGAGCTGTACGAGAACGAATCCCACGCGCGGCTGCAACTGATCGGTCATACGCTGGCCCGCAGCCGGACCGACTTGGACGGGCGGCTGGTTTACAGTTGGATCGGCCTGGCGGATTTTGCCGCCGCCGGGGCCGTGCCGTCCGACAGCGAGGACATCATTAACATGATGCTCTCCGTCGGCGGCAGCGAGGCGGCGGTAATCCTCGTCGAACAACCCGACGGCGGCTTTAAGGTCAGCTTTCGAAGTCGTTGCCACGTGGATTGCAGCGCGGTGGCTGAACAATTCGGCGGCGGTGGACACCGCAAGGCCGCCGGCGCATTCGTGAATGAGCCGCTCGAACCGGCCCGTCAGAAGGTCCTCGACGCGGTCCGCGCGGCCATGCTGTCGTCGGGAGTCGATTGAACAACCCGGTGCAAGAACCATGCAAGACCCGGAATCCAAAGTCGGCTGCTGCGGGCGCCAAACGCCCGCCGAGGGCGACAGTCGCCGCGGCTTCGTGCGCCAAGTGATCGCGCTGGCGCGGCGCCGCCGCGGCCCTGCTGGTTCCTACGGCCGCCGGCATCGCGGCCTTCTTGAATCCGCTCCGGCAGAAGAGCGCAAGCGGCCGGTTCGTGCGGTTGGCGTCGCTCGACGTGCTGCCCGAAAACGGGACGCCCCAGAAGGTCCTGGTGATTGCCGATCGCACGGACGCCTGGAATCGCTATCCCCGCGAACCGATCGGGGCCGTCTTCCTGCGGCGGGTTGGCCGGCAGGTGACCGCGCTGCAAGTGGTGTGTCCTCACGCAGGCTGTTCGATCAACTTCGAGCCCTCGGCCGGCGGCGGGAAGTTCTTCTGCCCCTGCCATCTGGCGAGTTTTGACCTGGCCGGCAACCGCACCGATTCGACCTCGCCCAGCCCTCGCAATATGGATACGCTCGATGTGGAAATCCGGAACAACAGCGAAGTCTGGGTGAAGTTCCAGACGTTTTCGATCGGCACTTCGCGGAAAGTCGCACAGGGGTGAAACGCGACCGGTGGTCGCGGCTTGATGATGAAGCTACTGACTTGGTTGAATGATCGGACGGGGCTTGGCGATTGGTGCGGCCGGTTGGCCGACTCGCCCATTCCAGGCCGGGCGTGCTGGTGCAAGGTCCTGCCTTGCGCCGTCGTCTTCGCGTTCTGCGTCCAGGCCGTCACGGGCTTCTTCCTTTGGACCTATTACAGCCCGAGCGCGCAAACCGCCTGGGAAAGCCTCTACTTTCTGCAAACCGAAGTGGCCGGCGGCTGGCTGCTGCGGGCGATGCACCACTACTCGGCCCACGTACTGCTGGCGCTGCTGATGGTCCAGGTTCTGCAAAGCATTCTCAGCGGCGCGTATCGCGCTCTGCGCGAACTTGTCTTCTGGACCACGGTGGGCTTGGGGCTTTGTGCGCTGGCGGCCGTGCTCACCGGCGATCTGCTCTCCTGGGACCAGAGCGGGTACGCGGCCACCAAAACCCGCACCGGCTTCCTCACCTTCCTGCCGCTTGTGGGCAACGGGCTGCTGCGCATCGCCATCGGCGGACCGGGGCCCTCGCTGGGACATCTCACGCTCACCCGGTTCTTCGCGCTGCACGTGGGCGTGTTCGCCGCCGCTTTCGCGCTGCTGTTGGTGATTCGCGGCGTTCTCGCCCGCCGCGCCAATGCGGCGGATGTTGCGGCCGGGCGGCCGGCCGTGCCCTACTGGCCGGCCTATGCCTGTGCGCGCTGCCGTGGCGTCGCTGTTGCTGTTGGCGATGACCCTGGCCCTCTCGTGCCAACACGGTGTGACGCCGCCCAAGGCGGGCCTGCCCCTGTTCTCGCCGGCCGACACCAATCCCGCCAATGCCTACAACGCCGCCCGGCCCGAATGGTTCTTGGTGGGCGTGTTCGAGTTCTCGCACCTCTTCCCGGGCGAGTGGCAAATCGTGCCGATCTTCCTCGTCCCCGGCGTGGTGTTGTGCATCGTGTTGGCGATGCCGTTTCTGGCCAAACGCACGGCGGGGCAGGTGTTCAACGTGGCGTTCACGGCCGCGCTCTTGATCGGCCTGGTGGCCATGAGCTATTACTCGCTGGCCAAGGATCGCGCCGACCCCGCGCATCAGAAGGCGATCGCCCTGGAAGCGTGGCAGGGCCGGCGGGTGTGCGAACTGGCCAGGCGTGAGGGCATTCCGCCCACCGGCGCGTTGACATTGTTGCGCACCGACCCGAAAACCGAGGGCCGGCGATTGTTCACGCAGTATTGTGCCGGCTGTCACAATCATGGCAGCGGCGATGCGGCGGCCGAGATCGGCGACGATATTTGGATCGAGCAATCGTCGGCGCCGAATCTCGCCGGTTTCGCCAGCCGCCGCTGGTTGGCCGGCCTGCTGGACCCGAAGCAGATTGTCGGTCCGCAATACTTCGGCAATACGAAGCTCCGTTCGAGCAAGATGGTGGGCTTTGTGAAGGAAACGCTCGCCGATCTCGATGACGACGCGAAGAAGGACCTGGCAAAGGCGATCATGGCCCTCTCGGCCGAGGCGAAACTCCCCTCGCAACGAGAACTCGACGCGAAAGACGCCCAGGCCATCGAAGAAGGCCGGACCTTCATCGTCGGAGATTTCGGTTGCACCAACTGCCACAGGTTCCACGATAAGGGCACCTCCGGCGACGCTCCGAATCTGACCGGCTACGGCTCGACGGAGTGGACCACCGGCGCGATCAGCAATCCGGCGTCGCCGCGGTTCTACGGCAAGCTGAACGACCGGATGCCGGCCTATGCGGCCTCGACCGATCCCACCCAAAACACGCTCAGCAGCGAGCAGCTCAAACTGCTGGTCGATTGGCTCCGCGGCCAATGGTATGAGGGAGGGCCGGGGATGAGGGAGCAGGAGTAGGAGATTTGCGCGGAAGGCATTAGTGAGTCTCTGTTAAGCCGCGAGCCAACGGCGAGCGGCGTTGCTTTACGAAGGGGTCGGGGGCCAGGGGTCGGGGGTCGGGGGCGAATGATGAATGATGAATGATGAATGATGAATGATGAATGATGAATGATGAATGATGAATTTCGGCGAACTGAGCGCCGGCCCCTCTCCCCACTCCTCTCTCCTCTGTCCCCTGGTTCCAGCTCACCTGTTCCCCTGCTCCCTGTCTTCCTATATTGCCCCGAGTCGCCACTTTGCCTGGCAGCAGTTCTTTCAGGCGGAAAAAGCTGCGGAATCGGTACAGTTTACCAGGTTCGGGGTCGATTCTAAGAACACCATGTGGTGCAAACTGTGCCGCCAGGATGTTCCTGCGCTCTCAATGACGGATCGCGGATACTGTTGTCCCCGATGCGGCGAGACAATCTGTTTGGGCGCACCAAACCCCCGGCAGTCTGAAAACCGATCTGGGCGAGAACGACGCACCAGCCGCGGCGACCGCCGGGCCAGGCGACCATCCGCCCGGCTACGACGGCTGGGAAGCGGACGAAGAGTTGCGGCACATCGGTGGCGTGCTGCACGGCGGCAAGGAGCCGCGCGGCGAGGCGGCGGCCGTTTATCGCAAAGAGGCCACGCGGTTCGACCTATCGCACGCCAAGGCGCCCGCCTGGCACGCTGCCCACGAACACCCGTCGGACGAAACGCGGCATGTCAGCCGCGGCCGCGGCTCGGTGCAGGGTTTCCTCACTTGGCTGGCACTATCGTTGGGCACAACCAGTTTCGTGTGCGGCGGGGTTTTGTTGGGCTGGTCGCTGACGGCCGGCCGCCAGGAGCTTTGGCACATCGGCTTGCCGGTGGCCTTGGTTGGCCAGGTCGCTTTGCTGATCGGATTGGTGCTGCAGCTCGATCGCCTCCGGCACGACAACCGCGAAGCGGCCGCCAAGCTCGACGACGTGGACCAGCAACTGCACGAGCTGAAGACCACCACGACGCTGTTGGGCACCAGTCAGGGCGCGGCCGGCAGCACGTTCTACACGCACTTTGCCGGCGGCGCCGGGCCGCAACTGCTGCTGACCGATCTGAAGAGCCAGCTCGATCTGCTGGCGATGAAGATCGCCCAGAGCGAGCGGTGAAGCAAAATGATGAATGCAGAATGCTGATTGATGAATGCCCGTAATTCATCATTCAGCATTCATAATTCATCATTCCTCAATCTCCAGCCAGCCCAGCGACGAGGGGACGTGGAAATCGGGCTCGGGCGTTTTGGGATTCACCCAGCTTATCCACTGCTGGATCAACGGAGGCCCGTCGAGCTTGCGACCGCCCGTGTGGATCGATCCGCTTTGCTCGACCGACTTGCCGCCGGGGTCGTGGCTGAACTCGGCCCGATAGAGCCCCAACGGAATTCTTGCGCCCGGCGAAAACTGGGGAAACCCCAGGGCGACGAAGGTGGCCAGCGGGATGCGTCCTTCGACGACATAGCTCTTCTCGCCTGCGGTAGCGGCCGTCTCCAGGCCCTCGCAGTGCCAAGTCCGGTCGAACTGCCGGTAGTAGGCGGCACGATAATCGTAGGCGCGGCCGCGGCTGTCGATCTCGATGCAGTAATACTCTTTCATCTGCGGGTCGCGGCTAAAGCAGATCTCCACGCGATCCTCGAACACCACGTCTCTGCTTGTCGCGGAGCTTGTCGAGCGAGACGATGTCCGGATCTTCGACGCGAAAGGCGAAGTACAGGTATTGGTCGTCGCAAAAGGCGAGGAAGGCGGTCGCCGGGGCAGGGTCCGTTTTCCAGGGGAAGATGAAGTGCCGCTCGACATTGGCCCGCGACCATTCAGATTCGTCGAGCCGGCCGTCGATGTGGATGTCGGCATGAGGCAGGCGATGAACATGATACGTCAGGCGACTCGGCCGGCGAGTCGTCGGCTCGCGGTCGTAAGCCGGCCCCTCGGCGGCGCGCGCGTCGCAGGTTGACAAGAGAACGGCCATACCCATCATCAGGACCGTCATGCCGGTAATCGCGAACGAGGCCGGCACTGGTCGTCGGCCGGACCGGCCGGAAATCCGATGGCGATTCATGGAACCTCCTTGGACAGCGTCTCTTTTGACGAAGGCAGCAGGTGGGGCGTGCCGGCCTCGTCGATCTGGAAAACGAACGTCTCCAACTCCACTTCGCCCCCGCGGCGAAACGTGAGCCGCACCAGCCAGCCGGTCCACACCTCGGGATCGACCGGATAATAGTCGAACACGAAATTGCCCAGGCTGTAGACGATCGGCCGGCCCTTGTAGACGTTCGACCGTTTGCGTGACGTGGGCGTGGCCGCCCACCACGGCGCTGGCCCCGGCGTCGATCACCTGGCGGGCGAAATCGTGCTGCCAGTTGGTCGGCTCCGGCGACATCTCGCGGCCCCAGTGCAAGAAAGGGATCACCACGTCGGCACGCTCGCGGGCCCGTTTGACGTCTTGCAACACGTCGTCCTCGTTCAGCCAGGCGGTGCCCGGCGCGTCTTCGCCCGCCTGGAACGACGCGGGCGGAATGCCGCTGTAGCCCAAAAGCGCGACGCGCATCCCGTGGCGTTCGAGGATCAGGGGACGCCGGGCCTCCTGGCGATTCCGTCCGCCGCCGAAGTACGGCAGTTTGGCGTTGTCCAGCGTGGTCAATTGCCGGGCGAAGGCGTCCTTGCCGAAATCGCCCGTGTGATTGTTGGCCAGGCCGATCGCGGTGAAGTATTTCTGCAACAGCGGAAGCGATTCCTGCGGGGCACGGAACGTGTACGGCTTGAGCACTTGTTGGCCGCCTTCGGCCAGCACGCACTCCAGGTTGCAGACGGCAATGTCGGCCTGGCGGAGAAGGGGACCGAAGTCCTGGAAAGGATCGCCGCCGTGAACGATCCTATGGCCGGGCCCGCCATCGAGCATCACGTCGCCGGCAAAGACGATTCGGACCGCCTGCGGTTCGGGATCTTCGCGGACGGCGCGGAAGCCGAGATTGACGCAGCGGCTCGTGGGCGTGTTCCAATTGCGGAAGGAGCAACGGGCCCACAGCGGAAAGCTGTTCCATGCCCCGCCGCGCCGCACGCGCTCTTGGCCCTCGTCGGGCCCCTGCGGATCGTCGACCGGCGAGTGGGCGTAATAGTCCTCGCCGTACCAATCGGAACACCACTCCCACACGTTGCCGTGCATGTCGTAAAGCCCAAACGCGTTTGGCGTGAAGCCGGCCACGGGCACGGTGAACCGCGTCAGGCCCTCTTTGGCCATCTCGATCTCTTGCACGTGCGGAAACGTGGTTCGGCCGCGGGAGTCCTGAACGTTGGCCACCTTGGCCAGATTGTCCGGATCGTCGCCGTTGTTATAGCGCGTCGTGGTGCCGCCCCGGCAGGCGTACTCCCACTCGGCTTCGGTCGGCAAGCGGTAGGTCGTGCCTTCCTTGCGACTGAGCCACTGGCAGAAAGCCACCGCGTCGTTCCAGGTCACGTTGAGCACGGGATGGTCGTCGGTTTGGGCGAAGCCCGGATTGCGCCAACTGTATTTCGTGTCGCGTCCTTCGCACTTGCCGAGTTCCGCGTTATAGCCCCAACCGCCGCAGCCGTCCCTCTCGGGCTCGGTCTTGTAGCCGGTCTGGTCGACGAACTGGCGGAACTGGCCGACGGTGACTTCGGTCTGCCCGAGATCGAAGGGCTTGGTGATCCGCACGCGGTGGCGCGGATATTCGTCCTTGAAGAAATCGGGCTTGCGATGGTACGCGGCGAACGACTTGAGCATCTCGTCGGCCGGTTGTTCGCCGCCCATCATGAACTCGCCGGCGGGAATCGGCGCCAACTTCATGCCGATCGAGTTGGTCGTTGCGCGGGCCTTTGGCGCCTCTTGAACGGGCCGCTGGGCCGGCACGGCCCGCGCACAGAGGGCAAGCAACAAGATGGGCAGCACTCGTGTGGCGAGACGTCGCATGGATCGGTTTCTCGAAGGACGGGTTGGGCGGACCATGCCTCGTTCAGGTTGAGCGAGGGAACTCGACCCAGCCTATGAAACATACATTATGAGCGATAATCTTGCCCGGGGAGTAGGGTCGTATGGCCGCAACAAAGCCGGCTG
>CAVYHA010000006.1:270000-1129115 GCA_963768195.1 uncultured Planctomycetaceae bacterium
TCGTGATCAGGGCTGTGCGCCGCAAGCCGCCCCACAAAACGACGGAGGAAATTCTCATGAAAACCGTTGACATCCAGGAAACGAACCTGGACGCCTGTGTCCTCGCCGCCCAATCGGATCGCGTCGTCGTGACCCGCGGCGGAAATCCCGTCGCGCTGGTGGTCGGCGTCCAGGGCCTCGACGAGGAACAAGCCCAACTCGGCGCCAGTGACGAGTTTTGGAAGTTGATTTCTGCCCGCCGCAAGGAGCCGACCATAGATCGCTCGTCGTTGGAAAAGAAGCTGGGAGGGTAATCGGTCAAATCGAAAACCTCCGGCCGGGCCGATTCTTTTTTTGTGGGGAGCGGTTCCGCCGGGTATACTTATAGCGGGGGACGTGAGCCGTCGAGTCGCGTGAAATTCCGTGACGCCACAATCAATCCAAAAGCGCCTCCTCCATCGGCCGTTTCAGCCGTTTCGGGTCTACCTTTCCGACGGCGCGACATACGACGTACGGCAGGCAGAAATGGCACCCGTCCTGGAGCGCGAGGTAATCATCGCCTTGCCCAAACCGGGCCAGGAGATTGCCCGCCGTTGCGTGTCTTGTGACCCGCTTCACATCACTCGAATCGAACCGATTGAGGCTCGAAGCGCCGCCGGGTGACGGGTGGTGAGCACATGCCTTTACAATTCGCCCGCATGTCGTTGGCGGCAGCGGGCAAGCTCCGCGTACACATCGGATTGTAGTTGCTCGAACGTGGCGTGAAGTTCATCGAAGGTTGCGTCGTCGAAGGCTTTGGCGGCTCGCAAGGAGAACAGGGCTCCCAGAGCGAAGGCGATGCCGCGCAACGCCCGTTTGAGTTGCACCACCGCGAGACCGAAAGCGGCCTCGTCATCGGACGACGGGAAGGGGATGCGGTCGGATTCGTCGCACGATGCGGGAGGCAGGTCGCCGAGCGCCTGGGCCAGCCCACCGCCGGTTTCACAGGCGCCGTGGAACAAGACGTCCAAGTGGCCGCCGGCCGATTTCGTTTCCTCTTTTATGTCGTCGCCAAACAGCTTGTGCAACCGCAGCAACAGAGTTGTCACCCGTTGCTGGAGCGGATGACGCCGACCTCCGCTGGGGCGTTCACCCTCGCCGCTTTCGCACGCCACCAGGCCCAGGCTTTCCCGCCACGGTTCGTCCGCCTCCGCGTCGATGTCTTCTTCCCCATCGTCGGACGCCTCCGATTCGGGCGATTCATCGGGCAGGCCGAAGGCCGTTTCCTCGCGCATCGCCGCCTCGAATGCCTCTTCTACGTCCGCGCCTTGCGCAACGCGTTCCTCGATCGCGCGCTCGATGCGCTCCTGCCGACGTCGGTTCTCCTTATACGATGCATCCCACCGCGACTCGTCAGTGAGGTGATCGTGTCCAAAAGCCGACTCTTCATCGTTGCAGGTCACCGGCGGATGTTCCACCGGCCGCGTCAAGGTGCGATGCACAAGCCCGGCGATCCGTTCAATCCGCCGGAGCAGGATTTCCGAATCCTCGGCTGCTTCGCGGCTGAGTCCAAAGCGGTCGAGCCCCTCGGCCAGCCCGTCGATTGCTGCCTGCACGTGCTTGATCTTCCTGGCCAAGCCCGGTAGGTTGCGAGTCTCCCAGTAACGGCCTTCGTCACGAACCTCCAGATTGGGAAAGAACTCCCGCTTCAAGACGGTCAATAGTTCGATCAGGGCCACGTGTCCTTCGATGGGGCCAAACTGGGTTTTCACAAAGCACCACGGCGGCCCGGCGAGTTCTCCCTTTTCGGCCTCTTCGATCTCGCAGGGATTGATCAGCCAGCCCTCGGGCGAGAGTAGCAGGCTGGTCGTCTCTTGGCCGGGAAAAAGGTTCAGCATGAGGCCGCGAACCATGCGTCGGGGATCGTCTTTTGCGGACCGCCAGATTCTGGCCTGCCCTTCGAGTTCGAGGGCCAAGTCGAGCACGCGGTCCTCGAAATCCTCAACCCGATCCAGATCGTCGAGCGATCCACGGTAAGAGATGGTAATTCCCATAGTGGCTCCGGCATGGTTTCATCGCAAATGACGCCTTGCTCACCGTGAAGTAAGCATAGCGGCGAGCCGGCCGGAGATCAACGAGACGAAGCGGACGTAGTGTTGCCGCGATCCAACAGAGCCTGGGCGGAGACGTGGGCAAACTCGGAAGCGGCAAGACCGGCAGGTTGGCGCCGCCGTTGGTCGGCCCGTTGAAACACCATCAACGCCGATGTGGCCAACAGCGGCGCCAGCGGCATGTAATTGCGCGATTCGTGCACCCAGCCGAACCAGAGATTGCTCATCAGCACCAGCGGGGCCACCGTCAAGCACAAGGCTTTCAGCCGGTGATCGAGATGGCGCCAGCCGAGAACAATGCCGGGAATGAAGACGAAAAAGAAGAGCGTGAGATGAAAGTACTGGTGACGGATCGGAATCCATGGCTGGATGCCGTCGTGGGGAATGCCCAAATTGGCCCAAATCATCGAGCCGTGCGTGCCGTTGATCTGTTCGTACTGCGGCCACCAGCCATAGGGCAAACGCGCGGCCAGGAACGCCGCCACACAAACGGCGCCCAGCGCCGCGGTCTTTCGGACGGCGGGCCATCCGTTCCGCCACCAGCACGCCCCGTAGGCCGGCACGATCAACACCGCCGTCTCCTTGGCAACGACCCCAAGGCCCAGCGTCACAGCCAGCAGCAGCCATTGATCCTCGACGACGAAGACCAGCGCCATCACCAACAGCCAATGACTGAGCGGATCGGTCAATTGGCCCCAGTACGTTTGGATCGAATAGTGGTAGAGCATCCACATGACGCCCACGGTCACAAACGACAACTTCGGCGAGAGCCAGAACCGCGCAAACTGGTAGCTGAAAAGCAGGAACCAAAAACTGAAGAACCAACGATAGGCCAGGAACGAAAAGACCCAGTCGTGGGTGATCCATTCCAGAAAGCGCGTAAAGCCGTAGGGCAGGGGACGCAGATGGTGCGGAACCGCGGCCCGATGATTGATGATTTTCAGATACAGATTCCTCTGCCAGTCGGCAATGGTGGGATTGCTGTCGATCTGAAGCCAGTGCAGCGCGGTCATCGCGCCGGCCAGCCCGATGCAAATGCCGATCAGCCACAACTCGGCGCCGGGACGATGCCGCACGTAAACAATGATCGAAAGCAGCATGGCCAGCGCGACGCCGCTTTTACCGGCCCAGGCAGCCCATGCCGAACTGTAGGGCGGCAGGAAGTCCAAGTGCAGCGGCTTCTCGCTGCACGTCGGCTCGATCAAGAGCGGCCCGAGAGAGACAGTCGCCACGATCGCCAACCCGCAAAAGGCGAGCCAGCGTTGTCGATCTTGGCCGGCAAGGGCGTTGGCCATAGGAAAACCGATCTCGGCGGTTGAACGACCGAAGCGCCGGTAGCTTACCAAATGGCCGCAGGCTCACCAATATCGAGTTCGTATGGTCCGGGCCGCCTACGGCTGGACCGGCAGCGGCAGGTCTTCCGGGGCAACGTCTTTTACGCTCAGGTCGCCGTAAACCACGCGGTAGGTCCTCGGGGCCTTGGCGTGCTTCAGCTTGTACCAGCAGACGATGCGGTCCTTGTCGCCCAGCTTGGCGCCGTTGCCGAAGTAGCGGAAACTGTCCCAATCGGCGATTTCTTCGAAAAACTCTCTGACGGGCCCCGAACGCAGACGGATTCGGTCATAGTGACGGGCCGTATCGAGGAGCTTTTGCCCCTCCGGCGAACGATCAGCTTTCGGCATCTTGTCATATTTGTTGTACAGTTCGCTGGGAATATCGACGACGTGGTCGGGGAACACCCCCGCGTTGGCTTCGACGATCATGCGAACGAAATCGAGCATCTCTTCCTCAGTGACACGATGACGCTTGCAGGTCTCGACCGTGTAGCCCTCCGGCACGTCAAGGCGAAAGAGCGAGTCGTCCAACTCGGCGTCATAGTTGATTTGGTTCTCGATCGAACCCACGATCGTCCCTCCCGATGTCTCCTTCTCCGGCGGGGCGTCGCGGCGCGGATCGTTCTCGTAATCCGCCAGGGTGACTCTTTCGTTTTGGTTGATGTGATACTCAATCAATTGTTTACTTTTCTGGTTAACCCAATAGTCAAAGAAGCATTGGCCTTCGACCAGGCGGAATACGTTGACCTCGCCCGCGGACGTCTTCCGTTTCTCGAGGAATTGCAGATCCGGATCCTTAAAGGCCTGCCGAGCGTCGCGGAATGGCCCCTCCATATCCCACTTGGGCCGCTCCTCACTGAGCGTCGCGGTCTTGGTAGCCGGATAGAGCGTCAGCACCTTCATTGCCGCCACGTCGGTAATCTCGACCGACTCGACGTTTCCTTGTCGATCGAGCCGGGTTTCTCGGTATAGACCGGGCGCCTTGTAGGCGAATTTGAAGACGTTGGCTTCATACCAATACCGTTGGCCATCCTTGCTCGTGATGCGACAGTATAGGGTGTCCGTCCACGTGATGGTCTTCGCCTTCTGGATCTGCTCCAAAGTCTGAGCGAAGGCGTTCGCGCCCGGCCCTGTGGCCGTGAAGTTCGAGACGCCCAGCCAAACGCCGACCAACACCGCGGCCGCGGCGGTAAGTGCAACGATCCGCCGCCACGTTTGGCCCGCCCGTGCTGGACGGACAGCCCTGTCGGGCTCCCATCGATGAAGTGCGACATTCGGCGGCGGGATGGCTCGAACCGCGTCAACGGCACTTCGCAGCACGCCTTGCAACTCCTCGCGCTCGGGCGGGGCATCGAAGTCGATCGCGTTCATGGCACACCTCATGGGTTTGGTTCGATGAGCAGCTTTTCCAATCGTGCCCGCGCCTCGTAAAGCGCGGTCGAGACGGCCGTGGGCGAAATGCCCAACGTCTCGGCGATCTGGCGATAGGAAAACTCCTCGAAATACCGCAAACAAAAAACTTCCGACTCGCGGGGCGCCAACTCGGCCAGCGCCGCACGCAGCCGGGCCTCCAATTCCCGGCCCGCACAAATCGCCGCCGGATCATCCCTGGCGGCCGTCGGCTGGGCGGCGTCCAGAGGCACTACGGTCCGCCGGCGCCGCAGGGCGTCCAACGCCCGGCACGTGGCCATCCGCCGCAGCAAGGCCGGCCAACAGGTGGGCGGCGTCCCGTTCGACTGCCGGTGGGCCTCGCCGAATACCTCTTGCACCACGTCCTCGGCATCCTGCGCATGGCCCAGGATCCGCCATGCGATGCCGAACAAGGCAGGGCTCTGCTCGCGAACGAGGCTGTTCCAGTCGACCATGCCGGCCCCCGGTGCAATCCGCTTGAGTCCCTACCATTATGTCGAGACCCGGAGCGAAATGTCAGTCACGGGGTGGCTGGCCGGCGGCAAATCTCAAGACCAGCCGCCCATCGCTCACCGGCGACCCACCCGGTTGGGGATTTTTGCTTTTCTTTTTGAGATTCTCTCGGCCGCACGGTCTAATAGAGTGGCGCGGGAGAAACGTTAAGCCGCGACCCGCAGGGGAGCGGGACGCTTACGCGAGCAAACGCAGCATGGGCCCTGACGACCGAGAGACCCTGGATCGCCTCGTCGTGGAACATCATGTGCCCGATGCTCCGCTTGGCCACGCGCCTGACGGGCCGTCTGGAGACGGCCGAAGAGATCATCCAAGAGGCCATGCTACGGATCGCCCGGAGTTGGAGCGGCTTTCGCGCGGAGGCGAATTTCAAGACTTGGGCGACGCGGATCGTCGTCAATGTGTTTCGCGATTGGCTCTCGAAACAGCAGAAATCATCGCCATTGGAGGACCTGCCCGACCTGCGCTACGCCGACCCGCCCGCCTGCGCGATGGCCGAGGAGTTGGGCCGGTACGTTGCCGAGCGCGTCTCGGCGTTGCCGCCGCGGCAGCGCGAGGTGATGATCCTGTTGACATATGAGGGTCTGTCGGCCGAAGAAGCGGCCCGCGTGCTGGACATCCAGGTGGCGAACGTCTATGCCACGTTGTACGAAGCGCGGCAGCGGTTGCGTGTGGAGTTGGCCCCCTTTCTGGCGGAGAATTGCCATGAACCACGATCCTGAGCGTCGGGCGGCGGATCGCGGCATCGATCCGCTGGACGATCTGCTGCAACGGGCCCGATGGCCGGAAGCCTCTGCCGATCGCGCCAATCGCGCCCAAAGTCTCGACGAGTTGCTTCACTCGGCCCGTTGGCCGGACACGGCCGCTGATCCGCTGTCGCGTTGTCTTGATGAAGCCCGGTGGCCGGCGCCCCAGGCCGACAGTCTCGCGCGTTGCCGGCGGTCTCTCGCGCGGGTTTCGTTGTCCCGAAAGAAGCGCAATCGGGCGCTGGCCTTCGCCGTTGCTGTGGCGGCCGGTTTGTTGGCGGCCGTGACCGCGTGGAATTGGCCCGGGTCGCGTCGTGTGCCGGCGCCCAGCGACGATGCAGAGATCGCAGCAACAACGCCTTTCGGACGGTCTGCACCGAGAGAGCCAGAAGCGCCGGTGACAACCGCTCAAGAGAGCGTCGCGCCGCCCGGCGTGCCGGGAGACCTATTGGCGGACGCGCGCGATTCGATCTGCCGCCCGGCGACGCCGTCGGAAATGCTCTTAGCACGTGCCCTGGCAGCGCGAAAAACGGCCAAGACCCCATCGAACCACACTGCCAAGGCCGCGCGAGCGCCTCGGCAAGACCGCAACCGGGCAGGACGGCGCCGCCGCCGTCGGAAGACGCGGAATTGCTTGACCGCACACTGGCTGGGCGCGTGGCCGAGCCGCGCGGCGATCTCGGGGAATTGACCAAGCCGCTCTTGGGCCAGCGCGCGCAATATGAACGCGTTCTGCTCGACCGTTTCGTCGCCTTCAGTGTGCCGCAGCAAACGGCCGCTCTCGATATTCTGGGCCGCATCGGGAGCGAGGCGTCGATGCCGCTGGCGCTGTACGCCAGCCTCAATCCGCGATTGCATCGGCCGGCGGTTCAGGCGTTGGCGGAGGTCGGCGACGCGGAGACCCTGGCCCGGCTGGCGCCCAAGGAGACCGACGGCCAGTTGCAAGAAGAGCTGTTGGCGGCGCTCTTGGCTCGCGGCGAGTGCCGCGCGGTGGCTGCCTATCTCGACCTGGTCACCAGGCCGGGTCTCAACGGCCGGCCGCTTGCGGCCCTGTCGCGGGTGGAGCGGCCTCCGGTGGAAATGCTCTTTCAATTCCTCGAAGGACCGCAGGTCTCGCGGCGGCTGGCCGCGGCCGTGGTCTTGGGCCGACTGGATGGCCCGGCGATTACCCAGCGCTTGATCCGGCTGGCCGGCGGCGGTGCGACGCACCAAGAGGCGATGGTCGCCCTGCTGGCCTCGTCGAACGAAGAAGCAACGCAGTTCGTCCAGAACGCGCGGCAGAATCTCTTGTTGGCCGGCGTGCTTTCCGCGGCCAACTCACGCTATCAATCACTTGTCCGATCACTCTAAGTTTTTGGGAGACCATCCGATGCAATGCAAGAACTCTCTGGTTTGGATCGCCGTGTTGGCGCTCTGTCCGTTGCCGGCCTCGCTGCGTGCCGCGGAGCAGCCGTCGTCGCCGCCGGCGAAACCGGCCGAAAACGCCCCGAAGGCGGCGGCCGACGGCGAAGAAGAGGAGCCGCCGCTGGTGATCAAGGTGTATCATGTACCCCTTGCGAGCCTGCGCGTCGCGCTGCCCAAGCCGTATTCCGATGAGAACCTCCCCGCGATTAACCCGGGGACGGCGGGCATCGACTTGGGCGGGCTGGGCCCGGACGGCGGCCGAGGTGCGAAGGAGGCCGCTTCGTCGAATGCCGCGCCCTCGGGCGGGCAGCCGTTGTTGATCGACAGCACTAGGCAGCAGCGGATCGACGCGGCGAAACAATCGAAAGATAAAGAGGCATTAGCCGAAGCAAGAAAACCCAATAGCGAGGCTCAGGAGTGCGTCGAAGCCTTGATGGATATCATCAAGGGCGAGGTCGCTCCCACCAGTTGGGATGATACGGGCGGGGCCGGCACGATCACGTATTACAACGGGATGTTCATCGTTAACCAAACGGAGGCAGTTCACCACGAATTGGAGAAGCTGCTGCCGGAACTGCTGCCCGCCACCAGCCTGCCGATGATGACGGTCGATGCCTATTGGCTGCTTCTCGATTCGTCGCAACTGCAAACCCTCATGGGCCGCAACAAGGGATCCGATGCGGCAACGCGCAGCACGGTTGATCCCAAGGCGCTTGAAGAACTCGCGCGGTCAGCGCCCGGTTATCGCGGGCAGATCACCTGTTTCAGCGGGCAGACGGTCTATATTGCCGCCGGCGAGCGCCGGACCGTGGTGCTCGGCGCGATTCCGGTGGTCGGCGACCGCGCCATCGCCTACCAGAACCTGACGGCCATGCCGAACATCGGCGCGGTGCTGCAAGTCACCCCGTCGGTGCTGCCCGGCAAAGATCGCGGCCTGATCGACGTCAACAGCCTTGTGACGGGCTGGACCGACAAAGCCACCGGAAGCAAGGCCGCCGAAGGCGAGATCGCCGAATCGAGCCCGCAAGTCGATCGCCTGCGGATGCCCACTCAGCAGTTGGCCACCACGCTCCGCGTGCCGCTGGGCCGGCCGGTTCTGGTGGGGGGGGTTACGCTCAATCCGTCCCCCTTGCAATCGGGCGAAAGCAAAGAAGAGCAGAAGAAACAGCTTTACCTGGTCGTCACCACGGCCGTTTGTGCGGAATGAGCAAGATCGGCTCGCCCATTCCGCACGGGCCCGATTATTCGTTGCCCCGGCCGGGCAAAACGGCGATTCGCGCCAAGATATTGATTTCCCTGCGTGATTTTTTGCCCCCGAGCGAGTTATATTGGTGCCTGGGAGAATGCCGGGCCTCGGGCGCTTTGCGGGGCCACAGCGACTCGTGGGAGCAGGCCTTGACGGATGCCGAACTGCTGCGCGGCGTGCAGGCGGGCGATCTTTCGGCGTGGGAGCGGTTGTATGATCGCTACCTGCCGACGCTCTGGCGCTATGTCTATCTGCACGCCGACGGCGACCGCCACCTGGCCGAGGACGTGGTCGGCGAGACGATCCTCGCCTTGGTTCGCCAGGTTTCCGAATTGAACCCCGGCGACGGCAACCTGGCGGGCTGGCTGATCGCGGTCGCCCGAAACAAGCTCGGCGACCACCGGCGAAGCGTGGCCCGCAGAGCACTTGCCACCAAGGCCGTCGGCGAAGGTACGAGTCCGGCCGCTGCGCCCGAGGATTCGCTCGAAGCCGCTGAAAGGCGCGAGCAGATCCTGGCCGCGCTCGACCGTTTGCCGGGCGAGGAGCGATTGGTGCTGGAGTGGAAGTATATCGAGGAACTGTCGGTCGGAGAGATTGCCGGCCGACTGGGGCGAACGGAAAAGGCGGTCGAGTCGGTGCTGTACCGTGCCCGACGGTCGTTCCGTACTATCATGGGCAGTCGCCTTGGCGACGCGCCTTAGCGGGGGAGAGAGTGTGATGGCCGCGCACGAAGATCGCGACGAATTCGGACAGTTGATCAAGCAATTCTGCCAAACGCCACCGGCCGGCGAGGAATTTGCCAGGTCGCTCTCCGCGCGGGCAGGAGAGGAACTGCGCCGCGCTGTCGAAGAACGATCGAGAACCGATTTGCCGCGTGTTGGCCGGCGGTTGCCGGCCAGAACCGTCGTCGCCGTGACGGCTGCCGCTGCGGTCTGTTTGCTGGTGGCGATCGGCTTGCGGGGTTGGCATACGCTCCGCATTGCGTCGGCCCCCGGCATGCCCGCGAAAATCGGACCGAAGGTCCTCGCGAGTATTGTCGCCGCGCCCGATCTTCCAGCGGATGGCAACCGTGCGGTTCTCTCTGCCGCGACAGCCCGCCAGCGGCTTCGCCTGGAGATGATCCTGGCCCAAAGCGAGGCGACGTGGCAAACGCCCGAGGACGAAGTGCTCGACCGCACGGTGGCCCAACGCATGATCGAGCCCGACGGAAATCTGGAGCAACTGGTGCAGCCGCTCTTGGCCCATCGGGCCGAATACGAACGGCTGTTGCTCGCTCGGTTCGACACGTTCGCCGGCCGCCAGCAATTGGCCGCCGTCGAGGTGTTGGGCGGGATCGGCAGCGAGGCGTCGGTGCCGCGGCTGGTGTATGAAAGCCTCACGCCGGCCGTCCATCTGCCGGCCGTCCGCGCACTGCTGGGAATCGCCGACGCGGGCACGCTGGCGTGGCTTGCCCACGACGAGCCGGATCCCGGTCTGCAGGAAGAAATCACGACGGCCCTGCAATCGCGGGGCGACGAACAAACTCAACTATTGGCACTTATCCCGGAAGGAGTACGACCATGTTGCGAATGTGGATTGGATTGGCCGCAGGAATGGGACTTGCGCTGAGCACGGCTTTCGCTCAGGACGCGGACAAAAAAGCAGCGGAAACGACCAAACCGGCGGCCGCAGCCGACGTCCCGAAGACTTATGACGAGATGACGCCGGGGAACGTCTTTCGAGGAAATCGCAGCCGGGTTGTCAGCACGAGCTCAACCAACCAGTCGTCGTTGACGACGGCCTCGCCGCCGGAGGCGATGACGGCGCTGAAGAGCGGCACCGCCGAGCACGCGCGGGTGGTCTGTCGTCTGAAACATCTCCCCGCCCTACAAGTCAACAACATCCTCACAAACTTGTTTCTCGCCGAAAGGCAACTGCGACCGGCCGGTGAAGCGACGGCGAAGGAGCCCCGGCGGAATGTGATTATCGTCCCCGATTCCATCACAAACTGTCTGATTATCAGCGGCGCGCCCGACGCCGTGGAGGAAGTGCAGAAGCTGGTGACCGAACTCGATCGACGCCCCGGACAGATCATGCTCGAAATGGAGATCGGCGAAGTGCCGGCCGGGGCGACGAAGGCAGCCGAGGCGGGCGCCAAGTCCGATGCCGCGCCTGCCGCCGAAGGCGGCCGGTTCCGGCTCATCGAAAAGCCCGCGAACATGGGATCGATCGGACGGCTTTGCCTTACAACCATGGATAATCAAGCCGCGTTTGCCCAACTGAGCGGACGCATTCCGCGAATCACCAGCACCACGACGACCAATACCGGGCGGGTCAACAACGTTACGCTGGAGAATGTGGGCCTGATCTTCAAAGTGACGCCGCGCATTTCGCCTGACGGCACGGTCACCATGCTGGTGGACGCCGTCAATTCCCAACTGGGACCCGAAAGCGAAGGCGTGCCCATCGCCACCGGCAAGGACGGCGTGCTGGCCCGTACGCCGAAGATCACCAACACGGAGGTTTACACGACCGTTCAAGTTCCTGACGGTCAGACGGTGGTTCTCGGCAGCCTCGCCCGCGATGATCTCGCCCGCGACGAGAAGTCGGGCAAGGAACTGGTGATCGTCGTCACGCCGCACATCATCCGGCCGGAGGAGAGCAAGGCGAAACCGTAACCATCGGGAAAAGAGACGTTCCTGCCTGCCCGTCAAAGCCCTCACCCCCGGTCCCTCTCCCGGCACCGACCGAAGGTTGGTCGGGAGAAGGGATTGAGTGTGTCACTTCGCCTCGCCCGAAACGTCCTCGGGCGATTCTTCCGTCTGCATCGAGATCGTCTTGATGTCCTTGGCCGCCAGATCGAGCTTGCCGAGATCGACCATTTTGACGTGGCGATTCTGGAAGGTGTGGAAGTAGTAGCGCAGGTGCTTCATGTCGGCGGCCGTGGTCCAGTTGGCGTAGTCGGTGTAGAGCTTGCCGTTTTGGACGTCGCGCGTCGCGCCCTTGGGCACGTCGAACTGGTTCAACAGGTGGAACGCCTGGCGCAGACACTCTGCACCGTGTCGCTGGGGAGCATTACTTGGGTGAACACGACCGCGCGGATGAACCGCGAGGGCGGGGTGAAATCGCCGGGCAGGCCCAGCATGCCCGTGCCCTGGCCGAAACCGGCGAACGTTTCGCCCGCGAGCACGACGGGCGGGGCGTTTTCGGCGCTGAGATGAATGTAGTTGCGAAGATTGGTCATGTGCCAATCGAACGTCGGCGCGTTGGTGATCACGCCCAGCGGATTTCGGTGAACGTTCAATCGGCCGCCGACGTACTCGATCACCGCGCAGTTCCCCTCGGCGTCGTGAATGATGTAGTGCAGCGCCCCGAGGTAGTTGTAGGGCTCCATATCGACCGCGCAGACGCGGACGGCGTCCAGCGCGGCGATCGCTTCCTGCACGTTGGCGCACGTGCCCAGCAGATACACGGCCACTTCGTAACAGGCGATGGCCCGGCCGGCGTGGTCCTCGTCCGGCTTTTGATAGCCGACGCTTCCGGTGAAGACAAAATTGCCCAGGGCGAGGCCCTTTTCGTTCAGGCCGTCGCACACGTAGGGCTGGTCGTAGATGTTTGGCCCGACGAAGCCGTATTGGGTGGTCCAGCGGAGGCCCGGCGCGCCGGTCGGCGTCGTGCCGGCGTACGGCCTGCCCCGCGGAACGACGATCAGGTTCGATTTCAGGTCGGCGCCGCACTCCATCGTGCGAGCGTAAATGATCGTGCCGTCCTTGGCCACCAGGCGGATGCCGGTGCAGGCCTCGGCGGTCGGCGCCCGAAGCAAGCCCGCCCAGCATCGATGCCAGAACAATCGTTCTAATCGACACAATCGTGATTCTGTTGGTTTTCATCTCTGTGCCCTTATGGAACTGTCGTCGGAAGTTGCGACGCCGCGCGGAGAAAGCGCTCGTGCGCCGCAAATCTGTTGTGCAACTCTAGGTCGGGCGCAGCGGGCGAGCAAGGACGAACGGGCTGGCGACAAATTCTCCCTGGATCCGAAACGCGAGTCAATGTCGAGGTCGGTTTCGTTCCAGCGGCCGCAACGTCTGCCGGGCCGAAGGCCCAGCCGTTCGCTCAGCCCTGGGCAACGCCCAGGGGAGCGGTGAGGCAACAATTCTCGCGTCGGCCCAACGGGCCAGCGGTTCCTCGGGCGCGAATGCCTCACTTCGCCCCCTTCGCGTCGCCGCCGATCGCCGACACGTGTACGGTCAACAGAAGCACTCGCTGCTTGTCGGTTTTCGGCGCCCGGACCGTGTCCGACGACACGACGACCGTTTCGCCGTCGGCGATGTGGAGCGTCGTATTGGTCTCGGAATTCTCAATGGTCGGGGTGCGAACCGGATCGCCGTTGGTCGGAGCGAAGATGATCACTCCTTCCTCCATCGGCCCGCGGCGCGAATCCACCACGTCGAGTTGCAGGGTCACCGAACGATCGGGGGCCACTCGCGGCGTGAACTTCACGATCGTGCCCACGTTGTCAAGCGTGGTGCTGTTTATCCGCCCCTCTTTGGTGCCCGTGACGGCGGTGATGTGCGGCTCGAGCCGGCCAACTTGAACGAAGGCCGGCTGGTTTTCCAACGTGGTCAATTCGGTCTGAACGAGAACCTCCATCTCGTTGCGAACCGCATCCGCGCCGTGGGCCACCTTTGCCGCGGGCACGTCTCCCATGACCAGTTCCAGCCGAATCATCGCCGCGGCGTGGTCCAACTGGGCGGCCAATTGCCGCACCACGTCTACCGCTTCCGTCGCACCGGCAACCACAAGGCTGTTGTTGATCGTGTCGGGCACGATCACCACCGTGGGCAGTGAGTCGTCGCCGGCGCCTTGCCCTTCGGCACGAAGCAATGCGGTAATCGTATTGGCCAGTTGCGCGGCGGGCACGTTACTCAACCGGAGCACGGCCCGCGTGTGCTGACGACTGCCGTTTTTTTCCGGCACGACGGGAACCGCCTCGGCCGTTATCGGCGCCGGCGGCGCGGCAGGCATTGTCGCCGCGTCTGAAGATACCGCCACGCCGCCGCGACTTCTCTGCGGCAAGCTTCTTTCCGCGGCAGGCGCGGGCCTGGGCGGGGGCAGGAGAGGCAGCCCGTTCCCTCGGCCGCACGGGCGGCGAGGTCTGCTCCGGCTCGTCAGCCAGAACGACGCACGTACCGAACCACAACGCCACGGCCACGGTGATCAGAGAGCGACCCATTTTGATTCTCCTCGACAAAGGGTGGTCTAATTCTTACCCTCATTATAGCCATTGATGTCCCTCGGTGGTGGCCCACCGCGAGTAATTATCACTGTCGCAACGGGCCCCATCAATCAATCGACGACACCCGGATTGGGCCGGTTTCCCGCCCGGCGCAAGACTTGTCATCGGCTCGCTCGGCGACGATAATCGAGCGTTCGGCCGCTTCGCTGCGCCCAATAGTAACACCGCAAGCTCCCTGGAGTTCCTCACGATGAGACGACAATTCGTTGTCCCGATTCTGATGGCGATCCTTCTGGCCGCCCCGTGGCTTCCGACTTGTCGCGCGGCGGATGAAAACTGGCCGCAATTCCTCGGCCCGGGCTCGCGGGCTGTGGCCGACAACGTCAATCTGCCCGATCGCTGGTCGCCCACCGAGAACGTGGCGTGGAAGACGGAGGTCCCGGGCCGCGGCTGGTCGTCGCCGATCGTCTGGGGCCAGCGCGTGTTTCTCACCACCGCGATCGACCCGGGCAATCCCGAACTCCCTAAGAAGGGACTCTATCGCGGCGGCGAGAAGGCGGAAGTCGCTGCGACCGATTTCCAATTCAAGGTGTTCTGCCTCGACTTGCGCTCGGGCGACGTGCTTTGGCAGCGGCTGGCGCACCACGGTCCGCCGCCCGGCCCGACGCATTCCAAGAACAGCTACGCCTCGGAAACGCCGACGACCGACGGCCAACGCGTCTATGCCCTGTTCGGCAACGTGGGTGTTTACTGTTACGATCTCGACGGGAATCCGCTCTGGCAGAAGGAAATTGCCCCGCACAAACGGCGGTTGGGCTGGGGTACGGCCGCTTCGCCCGTCCTGTACGGCGATCGGCTCTATATCGTTGACGACAATGAAGAGCAGTCCTGCTTGTTGGCGCTGGACAAGCGGACGGGCAATGAGGCGTGGCGCGTCGAGCGAGACGAGAAGAGCAACTGGTCAACGCCCTACGTGTGGAAGAACGAGCAGCGCACCGAAATCGTCACCGTCGGCAGCCTCAAAAACCGCTCCTACGACCTGGACGGGAAGCTCTTGTGGTGGTTCCACGGGATGTCGGGCATCACCATCGCCACGCCCTACTCGGATCGCGGTTTGCTCTATATCAGTTCCGGTTTTGTGGCCGACAAGAAGAAGCCGCTCTATGCGATTCGGCCCGGCGGCGAAGGCAACGTCGGTCTGGAAGGCGAGGAGACGAGCAACGCTTCGATCGTGTGGAGCCATCCGACGGCCGCGCCCTACAATCCGACCACGCTGGTCTATCAGCGACGGCTCTACGTGCTCTACGATCGCGGGACGCTCAGCGCCTTCGACTCGCAAACAGGCAAGCCGCTTTACGAGCAGAAGGAGCTGCCCAAGGGCGAGCATTTCACCACCTCGCCCTGGGCCTGCAACGGCGAAGTGTTCTGCCAAAACGAAGACGGCCTGACGTTCGTCGTCACAGCGGGCGACGAGTTCGAAATTCTGCGAACGAACCAGTTGGCCGAAGACGAAATGTTCATGGCCACGCCGGCGATGGCCGGCGATCGGTTGTTGATCCGCAGTTCGGCCGCGCTCTATTGCATTCGCAAGTGAAGCCAGGTTGAGCACCGCCGCCGGCGGCGCGTCTACTCGGCGAACAGGCCCACCTCGGGCCGTTCCACTGCGAGGTAATCGGCGTAGCGCATGCTCACCGAGATGCGGTGATCGCCGGCGTTGAAATTGATAACCTCGTTCTCGCCTAGTCGCCGGTCGCATAACGTGGGCAGGTGGAAAAGGCTGCCCAGCGGCGGGATCGAGCCGGGCGCCAGCCCGGTCAACGCGCGGACTTCTTCGCGGCTGGCAAACCGCAGCTTCCGCCAGCCCTTCGCCTGACGAGCTGCGCGGCTGTCCAGCTTTCGATCGGCCGGCAGGACGAACATCACGAACGTCTCGTCCCCCTTGCACACCAGCGCCTTGGCGCCGCTCGAAAGCGGTGTGCCGCGAACCCGGGCGGCCTCTTCGCTCGTGTAGACCGGCTCGTGCCGCAGCACGTTGAAAGCCGTGCCGTGCTGCGTCAACAGGACTTCGACGCGATCGAAAACGCAGCGCGGCGTTTCCATGTTGACCCCGCTTCAAGAAAGGACCGAATCCGCGTCCTATTGTAGCGTTGGCCGAGGCCAGGAAACAGCGCGGGCGGCGCACCGACACCGCGCACCGCCCGGCTTTGCACGAAAACGCCCTCCGAGCGCGCACGTCACCGCAGTGCTAGCGCCCCAACTGATCTGACGTGACAGATTGGGATTACGTCGGCCTTGGGTCTTTGGGCTTGTCCAAGACCCAAGTCCTAAGACCTAAGACCCAAAACCTCACCAATGCACCCGCCAATTCAGACCGGTCGGTCCACTAATACGCCCCGGCCTTCGGCTGTGCCGGAAGGCTCGGCATTGCCGACGGCCCTTGCTCGACCGGCTGAGTGGCCGTGGTCGCCGGCGCGGGAGCGGGCGGAGCGTAATACTGCTGACCGGCTGGAGCCGGTTGCCCAGCAGCGGGAGGCTGTTGCGGATAGGCTGGCACGGCTTGGTTGTAGCTCGGAGCCGGTTGGGCAGCCCCAGGAACGGGCTGCGCGTAAACCGGAGCCGGCGCGGCGTACCCCGGAGCCGGAACGGCATACCCAGGAGGCGGCGCGGCATACACGGGGGCCGGCACCGCATACGCCGGCGGCGGATAATAGTACGGTCCCGGACCCACATAGACCGACGGCGGATAGTAGTAATACGGTCGCGGGTGATAATAATAGCCCGGGTAGCCCAGGCCGATGCCGATGCATACGCCTCCTGCGTGGACCGACGACCACGGAAAAGCCGCCAGCGCCAGCAGGGCGGCAAGCAGAACCGTTCTTCTGATGTTCATCGCAACTCCTCCCGTAGAAAGGTCGTCAGAGTCACTCGGCAGGCGGCTCTACCACCAGTACGGGTGCGGGTGGTGCCAGTAAGGTCGGCCGTAATATCCCTCCACAACCACCGGCGGCGGTCCGCCAGGTACGACCACCGCCCCCGCGACGCACGGAACAGGCGTGCTTTGCATCGCGGCGATCACCTGCGGCGCAACTCCTTGTTGCTGCAAGAGAATCACGTCGGATGACTGCAAGGGCGCCGCCACGCCGTGGGCGCGGACCTGATTGGCAATCAGGTTCGGATCGACGCCGGCCCGCGTCATATTAATGACGTCCTCAACGCGAACCGCCTGGGCCATCTGCGCGTTGACCTGCTGTTGGACTGCGGCGCGATTCTCATTCTCGACCTTATCCTGCCCTGCGCCGATCGCGGCGCCGGTCAGTGCGCCCGCGCCTGCGCCAATGGCGGCGCCGGCGGCCGTGTTGCCTGCCGCATGGCCGATAATAGCACCGGTTCCCGCGCCAAGCAGTCCGCCGAATATGCCGCCTTCTGCCGTATGATCGGACGTTCCATTAGACGTTGCGCAACCCGGTGCGAAGATCAGGATGGCAAAAAGACACACAACAGTCGGGCGAACGATGTAACGCATTATCGATTCTCTCTGAAAGTGTTTTTTCCCAACCTCAATCATCGGCAAACTGGCCCCAATTCCTCAATTCTCGCCAGCCGAGCGATCATGCCTCGCAGATTTGGCAAATTGAGCAAGGCCCGCGGTTCTGCCGCCTGAGCGAGTTGCTACCTATAGAAGGACTCGATTGTCGTGTCAATATCGGTTTGCGCGGTCCTGGCAGCGAGGGCAAGAAGAGAAGGTTGGGTAGATTCTGCCTGGCGATCACCTTGCCACCGTAGTGCCCCACCCGATCTGACGTGACAGGTTGGGATTACGTCGGCCTTGGGTCTTTGGGGTTAGGTCTTGGGCTTGTCCAAGACCCAAGTCCTAAGACCCAAGACCTAAGACCGAAGACCGAAGACCTCACCAATGCCCCCGTCAATTCAGGTCGGTTGAGCCAGTAGCGGAAGTCGCACGCCGCTCCGACAAGTGCGCACAAGATGGGGGGCGATGAACCGGATAAGGGGCCGTGGACGGTCACAGCCCTAGAATTCTTCCACGGCCTCGCGCAGCACTTGGGTGTCGGGCTCGACGCCCGTCCACAATTGGAAACTCGTGGCGACTTGCTCGATGAACATGCTCAGGCCATCGACGGTTTTGCAACCGCGGGCAGCCGCATCGAGGAGCAGTTGCGTTTGCGGCAGATTGGGCGTTACGTCGGCCACCAGCAGGCCGGGCCGCAGGCTCTCGCGCGCCACCGGCAACGTCGCGCCGCCGCCTGCCTGGCTGGAGCTCGTGGCGTGAACCACGATTTCGGCCTCGGGCGGCACGGTAAACTCGCCCTGCCAGGCCACTGCCGCGGCCGGCACGTTGAACTTCTCGATCAACAGGGCGGCCAGGTCGGCGGCCGGCGCCTCGTCGCGATTGACGATCGTCAGCCCGGCGACCTTGGCCGCGGCAAGTTCGACCGCCGCCGCCCGGGCAACCCGGCCTGCGCCGAGCAGAACTACCTGTTTTCCCGAGGGATCGACGGCGGCGCAAATCGTGTTCAGCACGCCCTTGCCCTCGGTGTTGTCGCCCACCAGGGCATCGGCTTCGCGAAAAATCAGATTCACCGCGCCGACCATCGCCGCGACGTCCGTGGTGCGGTCCAACAGCGGAATGACGGCCTCTTGGTGCGGATCGGCGCACTGGCCGCCGCGAAACCCCAGGGCACGCAACCCGCGCATCGCGTCGCCGAGGCTCTCGGGGCCAACCTCGAAGGTCAGGTAGCGCCAGTCGAGATCGTGATGGGCGAACGCCTTCTCGATCATGTACTGAGTGGGGTTTCCGCCCACAGGATGCGCCAACAGGGCCAGCAGCGGTTGCACGGCAGAACTGGACACAATGGTCTCCCCAAGGTGGTTCATCCGTATTTTGACGAACCAGCGTGGAGTATGCAACCACCCCGTCAAGAAACGAACAGGTCTGCCCGAGATCACTCCCGGGCAGACCTGGCGACTATCCCAGTTAGCACCTGATCCTAGTTGCGGACCACACTGCGGGCGGCCTCATAGGCCCCTTGGCCATCAAGGGAAGCCGAGGGATCAGCCTTCGGAGCCGCGGGCAACGGAGCGCTCTCGGTTTTCGGCGGAGCCTTGGCCGGGGCGGCAGCCGGAGCCGTGGTGGTGGTGCCACCACAACCACAACCACAGCCAGTCGCACAAGCTTGGCAACCGCAGGTTTCGCACTTCGTGCAGCACTTCTCCGTGCCGAACAACTCTTCCAACAGCTCCAGCACCGGGCGGCGGTAGAGCTTATGGCACTTGGTTTCACAAGTCGGCTGGCAGCAGGCCTTCTCGCAGCAAGCAGGCTTCGCACAGCACTTCTCGCAGCAAGCGGGCTTCGCACAGCACTTCTCGCAGCAAGCGGGCTTCGCACAGCACTTCTCGCAGCAAGCGGGCTTCGCACAGCACTTCTCACAGCAAGCAGGCTGTGCACAGCACTTCTCGCAGCAAGCAGGCTTCGCACAGCACTTCTCGCAGCAAGCGGGCTTCGCACAGCACTTCTCGCAGCAAGCAGGCTTCGCACAGCACTTCTCGCAGCAAGCAGGCTTTGCACAGCAGCAAGCCGGTTCCGGGCAGCAAGCCTTGGCGCATTGGCAGCAGCCGCAAGTCTCGCATGCGCAACCCTTGGCCTCGAACATCTCCTTCAGGCCGGCAAACAGGTCGCGGACCGGGGTCGGGCGGCAGCACTTCTCGCAGCAGGGCTTCTCACAGCAGGCCTTTTCGCAGCAGGCGGGCTTTTCGCAGCAAGCCTTGCAGGCGGGCTGGCAGCAGGCGACCTTGCCACAAGCATTGCACTCGCCGCAGCCACCGTCGTTCAGCCCAAGCATGCGATCCAGGAGTTCAAAACCGAACCCTTGGCTGCACAGGGCTGCGCTCACCAGGAGCGCTCCAAAAATCATCTTGCCTTTCATTGGGCACAACTCCTTTACAGTGAACTGCGAGTCGAGAATCTGAGTCGTGACTCACAGTTCGTACGGTGTACTGCGCCAGGGCCGTCGAGCCAGTCCTTGGCCCGATTTTTACCCGATCCGGTTGCCTGACGCACCCTCCAAGCGTGCCGCGATGGCACGCGCCATTGGTTCCGGGTCAATTACCGTATCGGACGCGCCGCAAAGGGCGCTTGAGCGAACGCAACGCTTTTCTAGCAAAAGGCTTAGTGCTCCTCCTGCGCAAGACTTTCCGGACACGTAAGACAGTGAAAGTCTACCGGTTCTAGCGGCCCAAAATCGCTTTACACAGTGCCCTAATCTTTCTGCCGTCGTCAAACTCTCCCCATGCGGAATACCTTCTCCGCCGGTCACCGACCCCAAGGTGGACCGGCATCGGCGCTTCTGGTAAGGTTCAGTGGGAGCTGTCGTCCCGCCGCCTACGGCGAATAAGGCGAAGCAGACGGCGAAGATCACGCACCGCAGATGCAGCACGCATTACCAACGATGACCCACGGCCCGGGGACTGGCTCATTCTCTCGGCCGCTTGCGGCCGAAAAATGTGCCTGTCCCCTTACCGGCCCACAACAACGGAACCAATAAAATGCGGACTCCGCACGTGCTCGTCCTGTTGCTCGCCGCATGTTGCGCGGCCGCCGACTGGCCGCAGTGGGGCGGCTCGCCCGTCCGCAACAATACGCCCGACGATAAGAACATTCCCTGCCGTTGGAACGTCGGCAAGTTCGACCCCGACACGGGCGAGTGGCTCCGCGAGTCGGCCAACAACATTCGCTGGGTCGCACGCTTGGGAACCACGACCTACGGTTCGCCGGTCGTGGCCGAGGGACGGGTCTTCTGTGCCACCAACAACGGCGCAGGCTGGGTCAAACGCTATCCGCCCGCGGTTGATCTGGGTTGCCTGCTCTGCTTTGCCGAGCGCGACGGGCGTTTCGCTTGGCAACTTTCGCGAGAAAAACTCCCCGAAGGCCGGGCCGTGGACTATCCGGACCAAGGCATCTGCAGCGTGCCGCTGGTCGAAGGAAAGCGGCTCTGGGTCGTCACGAATCGTTGCGAGGTTGTCTGCGTTGACACGGAAAGCTTTGACGGCCGCAAGGGCGATGGTCCCACCGCGACGGAGCCGACCACCCCTCGCGACGAGGCCCACATCGAGTGGATTTTCGACATGATCGGGCGGCTTGGCGTGAAGCCGCACAACATGAGCGCCTGTTCCGTTACGGCTGCCGGCGACCTGCTGCTGGTCAACACCGGCAACGGGGCCGACGAAGCAGGCAAGCGGGTGCCGGCTCCCCAAGCGCCCAGTTTCATCGCCTTGAACAAGCGCACCGGCACGCTGGTGTGGGCCGACAGTTCGCCCGGCCCGAATATCCTCGACGGCCAATGGTCATCGCCGGCGTTTGCCGTGCTGGGCGGCGTGCCGCAGGCGATTTTTCCCGGCGGCGACGGCTGGCTCTATAGTTTTCGGGCGGAAGCGGGCGCCGGCGGCCGGCCGGAGTTGCTCTGGAAGTTCGACTGCAACCCCAAGGCGTCGATTTGGAGAGCTGACGGGGCGGGCGACCGCGGCAATCTGGTCGCCACGCCCGTGATCTACCAGGGCCGAGTCTACCTTGGCACGGGAGAGGACCCCGAGTTCGGCGAGGGCCCTGGGCACTTCTGGTGCATTGATCCGACGCGACGAGGGGACGTGAGCTCCGAGTTGGTCATCGATCGCCAGGGCAAGCCGGCCCCGGCCCGGCGGCTCCAAGCGGTCGACGCGTCGGCCGGCGAAACGGTTCGACCCAATCCGAACTCGGCGGCCCTATGGCACTACGGAACCTCCGCGACAAGCGGCGATGCCGCCTCCGATTTCGCCCACACCATGCACCGCACGCTGAGCATGGCCGCCGTCAAGAACGACCTGTTGGTGATCGCCGACATTGCCGGGGTGGTTCATTGTCTGGACGCGAAGACCGGCAAGGTCCATTGGACCTACGACCTGATGTCGCAGATTTGGGGCTCGCCCTGCCTGGCCGACGGCAAGGTTTTCATCGGCGACCAGGACGGCGACGTGGCCGTTTTCGAGCTCTCGTCGAAGCTCAATTTGCTGGCGAAAAATGCCATGGGCGATGCCGTCTACAGCACGCCGGTAGTGGCCAACGGAGTGCTCTACGTGTCCACCTCCACGCACCTGATTGCGATCGCGGCCCCGTAGAAGCGGCGTCCCGCCGTGAGCCCGCTACTTCTTCGGCTTCTTCTTCGGCCGGCTCTGCGGCTCGTGGCACCGTTTGCAGCGAATCTGCTGCGAATTGATCTTCCCGCCGCATTTCGGACAGCGGCGTTCCTTCAGCTTCATGACGTGAGCGGTGCGCGGACGCTTTCTCATGATCATCCTCTTTCGATTTCGATTCGTTGACAATCAATATTGAAGTCTAGCCGACTCTCCGCGACGCGACAAGGGGAGCCCGTCCTCCTGCCGGAACCACCCGCCGGTGATACAATGAATCACCGCTGGCAGTGAACGCACGAAGAGGTACGTTCACGGGGACTGTCCAAATTTTTGCGGCGAAGTCCGCAAAAATGGGACTGTCCCCTTCGGCCGGTCTGAACGGTTACCACGAAGAGTGAAAAATGGAGCGAGAACAGCCGTCGGCTGCAACGATCGACTTGCGTGCGCTGCCGGAGTTGATGGCGCCGGCGGGTGACTGGGATTGCGCAAAGGCCGCGGTCGAAAACGGGGCCGATGCCGTCTATTTCGGGCTCCAAAGCGGGTTGAACGCCCGGGCCAGGGCGGTCAATTTCGCCGCCGCCGAACTGCCCGAGCTGATGACCTTTCTCCGCACCCGCGGCGTCAAGGGATATCTGACGCTCAACACGCTCGTTTTCACCGATGAATTGGAGGAAGCCGAGCGGACCGCGCGGCTGGCCGTCGCGGCCGGTGTCGATGCCGTGCTGGTGCAGGACATCGGCGTGCTGCGGCTGATCAGCCGGATCTGCCCTGAACTGCCGCTGCACGCCTCGACCCAAATGACCCTAAGCAGCGCGGAGTGCATCCGCGAAGTCGAGTCGCTTGGCGTACGGCGGGTGGTGTTGCCGCGGGAATTGTCGATCGCCCAAATCGCCGCCATTCACCGGCAGACCGATGTGGAACTGGAAGCGTTCGTACACGGGGCGCTGTGCATCAGCTACTCGGGCCAGTGCCTGGCCAGCCTGGCGTTTGGCGGGCGGAGCGCCAATCGCGGCCAATGTGCGCAGCCGTGCCGGTTGCCCTACGAACTGATCTGCGACGGCCGGCCCCTGCATGGCGATGTCGAGCGGCCCTATCCGCTAAGTCCGCACGATCTGGCCGCCTACGACCGGCTGTCGGAGTTGATTACCGCCGGCGTTTCCGCGCCTGAAAATCGAGGGGCGGTTGAAGCCGGCCGAATATGTAGCCAGTGTGACGCGGCATTATGGCGCGGCCATCGACCGCGTCGCGCACGGACAAACCACTGATCTCGTCGGGCCGGAAGAACTTGCCGAGATGGAGGTCGCGTTTTCCCGCGGCTTCTGTCATGGCTGGCTTATGGGCCCCGATCACCAGGCGTTGGTCTCCGGCCGGAGGCTCGGCCAAGCGGGGCACGCTCTTGGGCATGGTGCGGGGCGTGCGCGGCGAGCGGATTGCCGTGGAACTGGCCGGCCCCGTTCGCCGCGGCGACGGCGTGGTCTTCGAGGGCGACCGCGGCCGCGAAGGGGAACAAGGCGGACGCGTGTACGAGGTGTTCGACGATCGGCGATCCGTCGTCGAGGCCGCCGCGGGCGCAACGATCGAGCTTGCCTTCCGCTACGGTGCGATCGACCCCGCAAAGACATATGCCGGCCAGAAACTGTGGAAGACCGACGATCCGCAATTCGCGCGCCGCGCCGGCTCGGCGCGGAGGGGCCGGCGGCCGGCGCGCCGCGTCCCACTCGATCTGACCGTCGAAGCGGCCGTCGGAAGCCCTCTGCGGGCGACCGCCCGAGCGGCCACCGGCCCGGTCTGTCATCTCGAGTCGCCCGAACCCTTGCCGGAAGCCGTCAAACATCCCTTGACGGTGGAAATGCTCGCCGAGCAGTTTGGCCGGCTCGGCGCAACGCCCTACCAGTTGCGCAGGCTGGACGCCCGGATCGACGGACGGCCGATGATCCCGTTGAGCGTTTTGGGCAAGCTGCGGCACGAGATGGTGCGGCTATTGGATGTGGCCGCCGCCCGCCCGCCCGCGCGAGCGACGGCCGAAGGGTCGGTGCTGGCCGCCCTCAGGGCAGAGTGCGAAGGGGCAAGAACCGGCCGAAGGGGACAGTCCCATTTTCGAAGTGAAAATCGGGACAGTCCCCGTGAACGGTCACCCGCCGCACCTGCACGTTCTCTGCCGAACGCTGGAGCAACTGGAGGCGGCGCTGGCTTGCGGCGTTTCGAGCGTGATCGGCGAGTTCCGCGAACTCGACCAATCGCGCGATGCGGTGCCGATGGCGCACGGGAGCGGCGCGAAGATCGCCTTGGCGGCGCCGCGGATTCACAAACCGGCCGATTCGGCCGCCTGGGAACGATTGGCCGGAGATCAGGCTGACGGCATCCTGGTGCGAAATCTGGCGAGCTTGGCCTTTTTTTGCCGGGCCGGCATCCCCGTGGTCGCCGATTTTTCGCTAGGCGCGGTGAACGAGCTGAGCGTGGCGTGGCTGTGCCGGCAGGGCGCCGGCGCGTCACCGCGGCCTATGATTTGAACCAACCGCGGCTGCTCGACCTGGCGGCCCGCGTTCCGCCGGAGCGGCTGGAGGTCGTGGTGCGCCGGCACGTGCCGCTGTTCCACTCGGAGCATTGTCTATTCTGCCGAGCGCTAAGTCGGGGCGGCAATCGCGATGATTGCGGCCGGCCCTGCCTGCGGCATGAGCTTCGGCTCCGCGATCGGATGGGCGTCGAGCATCCGCTGTTGGTCGATGGCCAATGCGGCAATACGATTTTCCACGCCGAGGCCGAGAGCCTCGCCCCGCTCGTCGGCGAATTGCGCAATCGCGGCGTGCGGCATTTCCGTGTCGAGCTACTCAGCGAAGCCAACCGCGACGAAGTGCGCCGCGCGATCACTGGCTTCCAGGGGTTGCTCGGCCATCCGACCACTGGCTCGAATCCCTAATCCCTTCGTCTCTCGACTCTACCCTTTGTGCGTCCTGAGACCCCTCTTTCCAATAGGATCCGCGCCCATGCAGTTTGCCAAGAACGGTCAATAGCCTTCTTTGTTGCGCAGGTACCTCCAGAGGAAAAACTCGGTGAAAGGATCATTGTCCGTGATCAAGACACCATACGCGCTGACCTCGTGGACGGATGACCTGTCCAACCATAGCAAATCGCGAAGCTGTTTCGACGTGGCGCAGGACCGGTCGTATTCCAGGAGGTCGTTGACGACGCCGGGGCGTGCGACGATGCGATCCGCGGCGGCTTCGACCTCTTCCCGAGAGGTTTCTCGTATCGTGCCAATCAGATAAATTCCCCAATGGTGCGGACCATTCCAGACGGTTGTGTTGTCAAAGACTGTGGCGAAAGTCTTGACGATTGCCAAAGTCTCCGCCTCAAACGCTCTGGGAAACCAGAGACACATCGCACCCTCCGGGGTCAGTCTCGACCTGCACAATCGCAGAAACTCCAGTGAGTAGAGGTTTACCGTGCCGGCGCTCCAGAGGGGTGGAGCGGGATCGACGGTAATCACGTCGTACTTCTTGCTCGAAAGCAAAAGCGTGTTTCGGCCATCGTTGCGTACCAAACGAACCCTCGCGTTCTTCTTGATCTTCTCGGCATCCGCATGGTAATACGAGAAGGCCTCGAACGTTTCGGGCACGAGATCCACGGCGGTGATGTTCAGGTCCGGATAGAGCGCAGCGGACCGCACGGTGGTGCCCATGCCGAAACAGATGACCAGCATCTCCTTGGCATGGGCGGCGAACGCAAGAGGAAGATGGGCCATGAGCTTGGTCTCAGTGGAGAGGGTTGTCATGCCCACCCCGTTGATCCACAGTTGTTTCCGACCGTGCGCGGTAAACGCAGTGACCGTTCCCTCGAGGCCCTCTTTGTTCAGGTAGATTTCCGTCTTGACCGAAGAGGGTTCATTCGCCGCACCAGAGAAGACCCTTTTTTCAATGGTGCTCAGGAATGGGTCCTTTCCCATCGCGCCGGCGACCATCGCCAGGAAGCCGAGTACAAGGACAAAACACGCCGATTTCCAGACCAGAGGCGTTCCCGACGCGAGCCTCAGGACGATCAGTCCCAGGACCACGTTCAGACAGGCCAACAGAATCACGGTGTTGGTGGAGCCCATCGCAGGGACCAGCAAAAAACCCGCCAACAACGATCCGAGGACGCCACCGATGGTGTTGGCGCCGTACAGGGATCCCACGGAAGAGCCGGTCCTGCCGATCTCCTTGGCGAAACACAGTCCGGCCACGGGAAATATCATTCCGAAGACGAAGGTGATGGGAAACACCAGAACCACCGTGGAGAGGAGGGGGAGGAGCAGCCCGAGCAGGCCGAGCGGGCCTTGCGGGGCAAAGTTGCGCAGGGCAGAGCTGTCCAAGGGAGAAAACAAGTAGAGATTCGCGACCGACAGAAGCCCGACGATCAGTTCGAGAAAGGCAAAAAAAACCAGGGGCCTTTTCAGCCGGTCCAGTCTACCGCTCATCGACATGCTCCCCAGGGCGATTCCCGACAGGAAAACGGCCAGCATGGCGGAAAAAGCATAGATCGAGGTGTACAGAAACAGAATCAACTGCCGCGTCCAAATCACCTCGTAGGCCAGCGCCGTCAGTCCGCTGATGGCAAATACTACGAGAACGACAGTGCGCACACGGTCAGAGTAGGGGGAAATGGGCCTGCTGCCCGCGAGGTTCGGGCCCGCTTGCACAGCCCTGTCGGCAGGGGCGGACCGGCGATCGACTCGATAGATCAGGTACGCGGTGGTCGCCACGAAGAGATTGATCGTCGCGCCCAGGCCCAAGGTGGCGATTTCCCCCACGGCCCCAATCGTGACGAAACCGCTGAGAAGGACACCCATCACGGCGCCCAGCGTGTTGATGCCGTACAATAGGCTGAAGTTCTTGCCGAAGAGACAGTCTCTCTTGACCAGGCAGGCCGTGAGGACGGGAAGCGTGCCGCCCATCATCGTGGTGGGAATCAGCAGGGTCAGGAATGTCAGGAGCCCCCTCACGACCGCAACGGCGACCGCATTTCCCCCTGTAGCTTCGTACACGTATTGGTAAATGGGGACCGATGCGGCGAACAACACGGGAACGAGCAGTGCAGTGCAAGCCGCGAGTAGTTCCAGCACCGCATAGAGCCTGAGGTTGTCCTCGCGCTTGTCCACGACTCGGCCCAGGACGAAACTGCCCAAGGCCAGGCCGGCCATGAAGGCGGTCAATACGGTTGCCGTTGCGTATAGGGTAACGCCGGTGATCCTTGACAACATCCTCAGCCAGACCACCTCGTAGATCAAACCGCTGATTCCCGTACCGAAGAACAACGCATAGATCGCCCCTTTGTATTTCATGGCTTGCAGAGCCGCGGAGATTGTTGAACCGACATTTCCCGGTTACAGTGAGCCTGGAACCGATCCAGGCTCACACGGTCGCCCGTCTTACCAAAGTGCCCCCTGTCTCTCACAAAAACTCTGTACACGTTATTCTGCCCGCACTCACGTTGGTTGGCAAGTATTTCGCCTTCGCTGCCGGCCCAGGTCCCTCCGTCTGAAAAAACGGAAAGCTCTAGGGGTTGTGCGCCTCTTTTATTGATGTTCAGCAAAGCAATGCAACGGCGAACCAACGTTCTTTCCGCAAAACCGGCCTCCCGATGGTCGGCCTCGTTGCATTATTTAATCGCCGGCCGAGCGTCGGAAAAGGAACCTATGTTGACACTCTGGGAGCACCCGCTAGAGTAAAGGGTGCCGCCGAGCAATCTGGGACGGAAGCGACCTTGCCGGTCGAAGAAGCCCCGGTGGGTAGCCCGGAAAAGCAAGCCAGCCTGAAACTTTCCTACGGCCCCCTGTTCCGCCACCAGTCGGCCGCCGCTATGCAATGGGCTCCGCCAGACGCTTACGAATGGCATTTGTTGTGTCAACTGTTGTGTCAACTGTTGTGTCAACACTAACGCTTGGTGTAAAGGAGACTGGACCTATGGTTTCGCAACAACATCCTAAGAGTCAAATTCGTTCATGGCGCGGGGCGGCTTGCCGCGTATTGATTGGCCTTGGGTTGTTGGCTGCCTCCACTTTGGCCGCGCCTCAGCAGAAGGCTAACGCAGAAGGCGATGTGGCTCCCGCCACTGTCGTCGTTGACCTGCGTGCTACGGTGGTGGATTCGTTCATGGGCCTGGGCATCCAGTTGGATCCCTACGACGTCTACCGCCCCGACGCGAAGAAGTGGGCCGAGATCACCGCCCGCATCGACGACTGCCGGCCGGGCCTCTTCCGGATGTGCCATCGGGTTTCCGCCTACTGTCTTGGGCTGGACGCGTCGGATAAGCCGATCTACGTGTGGGATGCTCCGGCGCAGGAAGATGCGAAGCAGCGCGACGCGTTGGAGCAGATCTACGCCATCCTCGACTACGCCCAGTCGCGCGGCGTCAACGTGGTCTTGGGCGAGTGGGGTGCGCCCGGACGATGAAAGCGGGCGAAGGCACAACGTCGATCGGTGCGGCCGATCCGCGCTGGGCGGGGATGATCGCCGGATTTGTCGACCACCTGCGCAACAGCAAGCACTACACTGTGATCCGGTATTACAACTACTGCAACGAGCCGAACCTTTCCGGCGACCGGGGCCCAAGGCATATGAAACCTGGGTCGTCGGCATGAGAAATCTGCACAAGGAGTTCGAGTCGCGGGGGCTCGCCAAGGACGTCTGCATCATCGGTCCGGATGCGTTTTGCAGCACCGAGCCTATGCCCGATGGGAGCATGTCGCGGGATAAGTTCGCGGCGTTCACTTGGCTCAATCGGGCCGCCAAGGACATCCCGCAGGTCATCGGCGCATATGACTTGCACTGGTATGCCAACGATGACGACGTCCGGGACGGACTGATTGAACAGCTCCTACGTGAGAAGCGTGAACTCTTGCTGCAAACCGACCCGCAAGCGCGAACCAAGCCGATCTTTATCGGTGAGTCGGGCATGCTCACCGGAAAAATCAACGGCGACCAGCAGCCGCGGGTGAAGCTCTTCGAATACGGCGTGCTCATGGCCGACTACGTGGCCCAAGTTGCCCGCGCCGGTTGGATGAGCGCGAGCGCATGGGACTTGGATGACGCCATGCACCTCGTCGTCAAAGGGCCGGCGCCACCCGTTCCGGGAGATCTGACCTTGAAAATCTGGGGATTCTGGAACTCCCAGGCCATCGAGATGGGCAAGCCGGAGGATAACCAGAGGCGTCCCTGGTTCTACACCTGGACTCTCATGTCACGGCTATTTCCGAAGGGCTCACGAATTGTCCAGGCCGACGGTCCCGGTGTGCCGCAACTGCGAGTAATGGCCGGGACTGATCCCGCGCGGCATGAAGTGAGCATCATGTTGGTCAACAATTATGACCAGCCGCGCACGATCCAAGTTCGTGTGCCGGGCGCGGGGGTCAAGGACCTCAAGCGATACCACTTCTTCGACGGTGACCGACCTGCCGATGCCGACGGTTTCCCGTTGCCCAAGGAGTCAATGTCAAACGTGGACCTGGATCGCGGCTTGGCAATTGCCTTGCCATCGCGTGGAGTGGTGTTTTTGACCACGCTGACATTAGTACGTCATAAACCCACGGCCTACGGCCGTGCGACCCTGGGGGCTAAGCCGTTCCGGCGTGCCCTGAAATAGCATACGCTCTTCCTCCGGGGAAAGCCCTGTTGGGCAGGAGAAAGAGCGTATGAAGGATTTTGAGAGTCTGGCACATGTTCGTTGGGAATGCAAGTATCACGTGATTTTCATTCCGAAATACCGCCGGAAAGTGATGTACGGGAAGTTTCGGGTTTCCGTAGGCGGAATCCTGCGGGATTTGTGTAAGCAGAAAGGGATCGGGCTGCTGGAGGGACATGCCATGAGTGACCATGTCCACCTGTGCCTGAGCATCCCACCAAAGTACAGCGTGGCGTACACGGTGGGGTTCCTGAAGGGCAAGAGTGCGGTGCGGATACATCGGGAACTGATGCATGAGCGCCGGATGGCCGGGCTGCACTTTTGGGCGACCGGGTACTGGGTGAGCACGGTGGGGAGTGATGAAGCCACGGTGCGGAAGTACATTCGGGAGCAGGAAGAAAGGGATCATCAACAGGGTCAGTTGTTTGAGTAACCATTAACACCAGCAAAGCCCCAGCGGGGCTTTCCCCACGTGTAGTGCAGGCGGCCCCAACGGGGCCTTCCCTGCGTGTCCGCCCCGCTTTGCGGGGCAAGCCAAACCCACGCCCTACGGGCGTGGTTGATTAGACAGGAACGCGAGCCACGACGAGGCTGCCCCTTGATCCGCGGCGGGGAAGGAGGCCGCCGTCCCGTCTATTTAAGCGTTTTCTCGGACGTGCTAGAAATCGACCCTTTCGTAAGCGTCCGTTTCATCCATACTTGTCAGGCGTGTTAGGCTGGAGGCGTGGAGTTTGTTCCTTCAGGGAGACATGGTATGGGTCGTCCGGCGAGCGGTTTGGATGAGTATTTGGACTGGCAAGAGCGGTTAGAAAGCTACAAGGCCAGTGGTTTGTCCGTGGATGAGTTCTGCCTCAGCGAAGGGATCGCAAAGTCAACTTACTATCGCTGGCTGGATCGGCTCAAGGATGGTCTTCCGGAGGAGATGGTCGAAGAATCCGCGGCGCGCAAGCGAATCGAATCCGGCGGCGCGGTGTTCGTGCCGATCTCTCTCAAAGCCTCTCCGGTGGAAATCGAATTGCCCAACGGCGGGGTGGTGCGGTTGCCGTTGGGAGTCGGCCAAGTGGTCCTGGTGGAAGTAATCCGCGCGGTTGGCGTCCTGCGTCCATGGAAGGCGCCCCGGCCATGAACGACTACGCTGACGTGCGGATCTTCCTATGCACGACGCCTACGGATATGCATTACAGTTTCGATCGCCTCATGGGGCGCATGCAGGAGGTCTTTGAACAGGACCCGTTGTCGGGCCATCTGTTTCTCTTTCTCAATCGCACACGCGATCACCTCAAGATCCTCTTTTGGGATCAGGACGGCTTCTGCATCTGGTATAAGCGACTGGAACGTGGCACCTTCCCGATCGTGAAGCCTTTTGAGGGAAGCGAAGGGGTCGAATTGGACTACGCTCAACTGGTCCAGTTGCTAGGGGGTTTGGATCTGCGAACGGGACGTCGGCGGCGAAGGTATCGCCGCATCGGCTGAAGAAAAGGGAAGAAGAGGGCTTTTCTTGTTCGCGCGAGTTGTTACAATACTCGGCGACATGGATGGAGTTGACTTTCTTCCCACCGATCTCGCCGAATGCCAGCGGCTGCTGCTGGCTGCCTTCCAACAGGCCACGCACCTCGAACAGCGCGTGGCGGAACTGAACCGCGTCTTGGACGAGACGGCGACCTCGTACCAGGCTCTCCAGCAGGAGCACGCATCCACGCTGGACGAGTTGGCGTGGTACAAGCGTTGGGTCTATGGCCGCCGGCGGGAACGTTTGCCGGAAGACCAAGGGCAAGGCCACTTGTTCCCATTGGATGTGGATTTGCCAGTCCCAATCGATCCTTCACAACCGCAAACCCCAGACGATGTTGTGGAGGTGCGTGGCCATTGCCGGCAGCGCAAACGACGCGAGATTGACTGGGACAAGCTGCTGCAAATCCGCCATGAACACGACTTGCCGGCAGAAGAGAAGATTTGTTCATGCTGCGGCCGGCAGATGGACCGCATCGGCGAGGACGTCACGCGGGAACTGGAGTTGCAGCCAGCCAAGCTTGAAGCTCACATCCATGTCCGTCCGAAGTACGCGTGCCGCTGCTGCAAAGAGGGAGTTCATGCAGCTCCGCTTCCGCCGCGGCCAATTCCTGGCGGCATCGCCGGGCCGGGCCTGATCTCCGCGGTGATCGTCAGCAAGTTTGGCGACCATCTGCCGCTGTACCGTTTGGAAGACATCCTGGTGCGTTCCGGCGTCTACATCGCACGTAGCACGCTGTGTGATTGGGTGAAGTTCGCGGCCGAACTCTTCACGCCGCTGTACGAGTTGCAGCGCAAGCTGGTCCTTCAATCCACGGTGATGTGGACGGACGACACGCCGGTCACGGTCATCGGTGGTCTGCAGGGGAGTTTTCAAGGTCACTTCTGGACCTACATCGGACACGAGCAGCCCTACTCGGTGTATGACTTCACGAAGAGTCGCAGTCGCGATGGGCCGGCAAACTTCTTGCCGGGGTTCACGGGTTATCTGCATGCGGATGCTTTCACCGGTTATGACGCGATCTTTCTCGGTTCGCATGCGGCCATCCAGGAGGTGGCTTGTTGGGCGCATGCGCGGCGGAAATTCTTCGATGCGGTGAAGAGTTATCCACGGGAGTCGCATCAAGTGCTGGAATGGGTTCGGCAGTTGTACGACATCGAAGATCGGGCCCGCACGTGGTCCCCCGAGGCGCGTCTCCAGCTTCGTGTTGCCGAATCGATTCCCATCCTGGACAAGATCGAAGCCTACCTGACCGGGCTGGCGAGGACCGTGCTGCCCAAGAGCAGTTTGGCCAAGGCGGTCAACTATGCACGAAACCAATGGGCGGCGCTACGTCGCTACACCGAGGATGGTCGCTTGACGATCGACAACAATGTGAGCGAGCGGACCCTTCGGCACCAGGCCATCGGCAGAAAGAACTGGCTCTTCCTGGGTATCCGTGAGCAATCTGAAACTGCCGCGGCCTCATGTGGGGGAGATGCGCCGGCAAGTGGTCTGTCAATGGAACCGTTCTTGACTCCGCGGGGGACCCCCTGGATTTAGGGGAACGGCAAGTTTCGGGCGTTCGGGGGCACCAACAATGTTGCGAGAGAACCACCGAGGGATTCAGGAGGCCAAGCGTTGACAGCTGAGATACTCCAACTTGGCAAGAATTCGGCCGTCAAGATGGCGCGTGATACGTGCCAACTCCACCAGCGGCGTGTTTCCAATCGCATCCAGCGTGGATGGCAACCAGCGATCGCTTCGAGTCATATTGGGCAATCTATTTTAGGAGAGGTAGCAGTCCGTGAATTCGGCGACGGCGGATTGTCTGTCTTCATGCATATCGAACCGGTATCTCCTTTGCAGCGAGCTTGGAACCGAACCAAGTTCGTTTACCCAATCAGCTTAGCAATGCTTTACCCTCGTGGCTAGCATCCGGGTGACCTTTCGGTGGGTGTCGGTGCCGCCCCGCGGAGACGAGTTCCGGCAATAGTCGCTCGATTTGGTTGAGCATTCTATTGCCGAACGCCGCAACAACCAAAAAACACCACGGCCCGTAACGACTGCTACTAAGTCTGGGGCGATAACGGGACGGCGGACAGTGGCCGGTGGAGAGGGGAGAGACGAGAGAGGAGAGCCCTGGCTGCGGCAGTCGAGCCTCGCAGATTATGCTTGCCCATAACGTTTGGCCGGCCGAAGTATTCACTATGCTGACGCATAACCTACCACGAGAACGCTTCCCGAAAGGCGGACGACAAACTCAGCCGAGATTGCCTGTTTTGTCGCGCCGCAAACCAGTGGCCCGGTATCAGCACTTAATGTCGCGATTTCAGCACGTTCTGTCACACTTTCAGCGCGTTTTGTCACGTTTACAGAGTCTGTAGCATCATTACCGGGTATTATGCTGCTGCTCGCTCACGAGCCCAATGCAGTGCTTGAGTGGTCAGTAGACGCTGCGTGGCCCGTTCCTCGCGTTGCATATCCAGGGCAATCCGCGATGCAATGTGTGATCTGGTGCGAACACGATACACGGTCTTCTGCATCTTGCGATGACGGCGGTTCCCTCGCTCCACCGCGTTGGACGTGGAAGGAAGGAATTTGTCATCCAAGAAGGTCAGTGCTTTTTCCAGGTTGGGGGAGAATAGTTTTTGCAACGTTTTGCCGATCCGTTTGAAACGCCGTACGCGACCGCGCAGCCGGGCCAGTTTTTCCAAGGCGGTGTCCGTACAGCAGCGACGATCAAAGAGACGATAGACTTCATCCATGATGCCGCGAAGCGTCCGCAATTCGGGCCGCCCCCGAGTGACGCGCAACAGGGTGCGCCGTTGGACCGGAGTCAGAACGTGCTGCACGAACAGATAGCGATGCTCAAACAGGTCTCCAACCTTCTGCTCGATTCGCTTGGCCTGTCGCGCCGCCTTGCGAGCCGTGGCCGAAGACGGACGTCCACGGCTAAGCTTGGGCCTCGTGGCAGCCAATTCCCTGCGGACCTTGGCGCCGGCGTGCAGCACCGCCTTGGTCAGTTCCTTGATGACGTGAAACTCGCAGAGTTGGTGAGGAACGTTGCCAAATACCTGCAAAATGGGCTCGGGATACAGGTTCGAGCCATCGGTTGTGATGCCCTGCAACAGCAACTCGCGTCTCTGGAGCGAGGCCTGGAACGTGCGGAAGAATCGCTCGATGTCCGCATGATCCGGATCATGGTCCAGCACTTCGTAGGTGAGGCGACGGAAGGTGCGGTTGTCGACAATCGAGAGGACGCAAAACGGTCCGTCGTACAACTCGTCGGCCGCGATGTACCCCGAGAAGTTATCCAACGCGCCGTCCAGATACTCGCCGCGGATGCGTTGTTCCGCCCTTTTTCCCCCCGGCCTCCACCCAGTTCTGAATCGTGGCGTAGGGCACAAAGACGCGATGGTCCCGCCAGAGATGCCAACTGGTTGCGCGGTAGGGCAATCCGTCCTCCACCACCAGGCGCACGGCCATCGCAACGACGCGATGGGTGTAGTGGCTCTTGGACAAAGCCAGGTCCGATATGTCCACGTTGAAATAGCTCTTGCACTTACAGCAATAATGTTGCGAGTACGTAACGAGAATATCGCGAGGGCGTTCCTGCACCAAGTCTCCGAGGTCGTGCAGCGTCCGCTCGAAAGTCCGGTCGCGGTAGCAACTTCGACCGCACTTTGGACATGGCCGGCGGGAAAAGCTCCGACGACGATGCACGATCCTGGCTTTCGGCAGGTCTTCAACACGCGTGATTCCTTCCGTCCGATCCGCCCGATATTCTCCCGGTCCCAGCATGGTTACCCTCCTTGGCAAGCTTGGGGCCGGGAAAATACCGCAAAACGTTCATGGTGTCAACAACAATACCCGGTAATGATGCTACAGACTCCGTTTACAGCGCCAATTTGCTATGGTTTTCGACCCTCGATCCGCATTCGCCACGTTCGTCTTCCAGCGTAACCTACAACGCCGTAAGGACTTCGGACGATCCAAATCGACTAGAGGTCTCGAAATTCGTGTGAGATTACGCCAAAATCAATAGGCGTTTTTCGGAAACGATAAGATGCTCCAACGGCGCGTGGAACGGCCTTTCTCCATCCCCCACAACTGCCGTCCCGACGACGCCGGCTAATGATGATGACCAGTGGGAAGACGCGGTCTGAGGGTGCGGCGGGCTGGTGGGCACGTCCCTGCGGCGGACGCGACGTGCTGCGACTGGCGATTCCGCTGGTCGTGTCCACCGGCTCGTGGACCGTAATGAACTTCATCGACCGGATGTTCCTGCTGTGGCATTCCACCGACGAGATGGCCGCGGCGATGCCGGCGGGAATGGTCCATTTCGTGCTGGTCTGTTTTCCGCTGGGCGTGGCATCGTACGTCAATACGTTCGTGGCCCAATACCAGGGCGCCGGACATCCCGAGCGGGTTGGGCCGGCCGTGTGGCGGGGCGCGTGGGTCGGCTTGTTCTGCGTGCCCTTGTTTTTGGGCCTCATCCCCTTGGCGCCGTGGATCTTCCGCCTGGCCGGGCACGCGCCCGAACTGGCCAAACTCGAGGCCCTCTATTTTCAGACCGTCGCCTGGGGAGCGGGCGCGGAAGTCATGGCCGCGGCCCTCTCGGCGTTCTTCACGGGCTTGGGCAAAAACGCCGTGGTGATGGTCGTTGACACGTCGGCCTCGCTGCTGAACGCCGTGCTCGATTACGGCTGGATTTTCGGCCATTTCGGCCTGCCCGCCTTGGGCCTCGAAGGCGCCGGCTGGGCAACCGTCACAGCGCTCTGGTTCCGCGTGCTCGTCTACGCGGGCCTGCTGATGCTGCCGCGATATCGGCGGACCTATGGCTTCTGGGGCGGGCAGGCGTTTCACGCCCCCTTGCTGCGGCGATTGTTGTGGTACGGCGGCCCCAACGGCCTGCAACTGCTGGTTGACGTCGCCGGCTTCACCGTGTTTCTCCTCCTGGTCGGAACCCTTGGCCCGCAGGCGTTGGCCGCCACCACGCTGGCATTCAATGTCAACACGCTGGCCTTCGTGCCGATGCTCGGCCTGGGAATCGCGTTGAGCACGATTGTCGGGCAGCAACTGGGCGGCAACCGCCCCCATCTGGCGGCCCGGGCCACCTGGACATCGCTGTGGATGGCCGAAATTTACATGGGCATGATGGCGACCGTTTATCTCTTTCTGCCCGACGTGCTGCTGATGGGTCACGCCGCCGGAACTTCGCCCGAACAGTTCGGCGCGCTGCGCGCACGACCATCGTGCTGCTTCGCTTCGTGGCGGCCTACTGCCTGTTCGACGCCCTGACCGTGGTTTTTGCCGCCGTCTTGAAAGGGGCCGGCGATACGCGCTTTGTCTTGTGGAGCTACTTGGCGATCTCGCCGCCGCCCCTGGCGATCGTGTGGGCGGGAATCCATTTCGGCCAATGGGGATTGACCGCCTGCTGGGTGGTCGTGACGATCTGGGTCTCTGCGCTGGGCCTGGTCTTTGGCGGCCGGTTCCTCCAGGGGCATTGGCGGCAAATGCGAGTGATCGAGCCCGAGCTGCTTTGACCGAGAAGCAAGTGCCGGTTGGAGCGGTTATGCCGCCGCGCCGCCGGCCATCGGGGCGATAAAAAAAGGACCGTGAAAGATCGTTTCGCGGCGGTATGAGCCGCGCTGCTGCCGGACGAGACGAGCGGCCTGAGCGTGGGAAGATACCCCGCTTGCGCCGGGGCAGCCCCGCGGCTTGAAATCGGTTTTTTCCTCGTTTATAGTGGAGAACAGCCGAACTCATTGGGGCTTGTCATCGTATCCTTACATAAAGCGAGGCGCCCCCGTCGTCTCGCGACTGATTGCAACAATGCGGGTGCCGCGGAAAGGTCGTCCATGCCATCGGAAACTGAAGTCGTCATCGAAACCCGGAGTTTGAGCAAGGTTTATCGCGATTTCTGGGGGCGCAAAAAGGTGCAGGCGCTGAAGGCGCTCGACTTGGAGGTCCGCCGCGGCGAGGTCTTTGGATTGCTCGGACCGAACGGATCGGGCAAGACGACGACGATCAAGCTGGTTCTCGGCCTGTTGTTTCCCACCAGCGGCCAGGCCCTGGTTTTCGGCCGCGACGCCAGCGAGGTGACCAAGAACGAGCGGATCGGCTACCTGCCCGAAGAATCGTATCTCTACCGCTTCCTCAACGCCGAGGAGACGCTCGATTTTTACGGGCGGCTGTTCAACATGCGGCGGGCGGTGCGTCGTCAGCGGGTGGCCGACTTGATCGAGATGGTGGGGCTGGATTCGGCCAAGCGGCGGCAGTTGAAGGAATACAGCAAGGGCATGACCCGCCGCATCGGCCTGGCCCAGGCGCTGATCAACGACCCCGAATTGATCGTCTTGGACGAGCCGACCACCGGGCTCGACCCGATCGGCACGCGGGAGATGAAGGACCTGATCTTGCGGCTTCGCGACGAGGGCAAGACGATCCTCATGTGCAGCCACCTGCTGGCCGACGTTCAAGACGTTTGCGATCGCATCGCCATCTTGTATCAAGGCGAACTGAAAGAAATGGGCCGCGTCGGCAGCTTGTTGCAAGTTCGCGACGTGACGGAAATCCGCGCCACCGGCCTCAGCGCCTGGCCCAGGAAGAGGTCAAGCAGGTCATCGAGCGGAACAACGGGCACGTGTTGAACATCGGCAACCCCACCACGACGCTCGAAGAGTTATTCCTGAAGATCATCCGCGAAAGTCAGGAGCATCCCGGCCGAAGGGTGCGCGGCGTAGAGGACAACTAAGGGCGCGGGCCGCTGAGGACTGATTCCCAACGTCCGGCCTTTGGCCTGAGTGTGTCGTCACCAACCCCTTATTCCTTTCCATGTATCTCGAACTCAACGACCTGGTGCCGTTTTGGACTTGGTTGCCAACCGCCTTTGCTACGTGGCTGGCCGTGGCGGCGTGCGTGGCGGTGCTGGCCGCGGCGGCCGCGTGGATCACCGCGGCGCTGCGCCACGGGCCGGTGCGAGCCACGAAGGGCGCAGCCAGCATGCTGCGAGACGCCGTGGTGGATATTGCCTGCCCCTCGCCGCGGCGGGTATGGGCGTTGACTCGCCTGGCCATCCAGGAATCGATCCGCCGGCGGGTGGTGGTCGTGTTCGCGATATTTATCTTGTTTTTGCTGTTCGCCGGCTGGTTTCTCGATCCCGGCAGCATCGACCCGGCTCGTCTTTATATCGGTTTCGTGTTGACGGCCACCAGCTACCTGGTGTTGCTGCTGGCGTTGATTCTCAGCTCGCTTAGCCTGCCCACCGACATCAAGAACCGCACGCTGCACACGGTGGTGACCAAGCCGGTGCGGGCGAGCGAAATCGTGTTGGGACGCATCTTGGGCTTCACCGCCGTGGGAACCCTGTTGCTGGCGTTGATGGGCGTGATCAGCTACGGCTTCGTCGTCAAGGGACTCGCGCACACCCACGAACTGACGGCCGACGATCTTCAGCCGGTCGAAGGTTCACAGGCTGGACAACCGGTGGCCCTGCGCGGCACTACCAGCCGCGTCAACGAGCACCGCCACCGCGTCACCGTCAATCCGGCCACCGGTGCCGGCCGCGTGGAAATTGAGCAGGGGCACTGGCACTCGCTGACGGTGAAGAAGGAAGGCGGCAAGACGACGTACCAACTCGGGCCCGCCGAAGGAATGCTCCTGGCCCGCGTGCCCGTCTATGGCAAGCTCGCCTTCCGAGACTCTAGAGGCCAGCCCCAAGAGCGGGGCGCCAACGTGGGCTACGAGTGGACGTACCGCAGCTTTGTGGCCGGCGCGACGGCGGCCGCCGCCATCTGGACCTTTACGGGAATCACCGAAGCGGCCTTTCCCGACGGCTTGCCGGTGGAATTGAACATCTCCGTTTTCCGCACCTTTACCGGAACGATCGAGAAAGGGATCCCGGGCAGTTTGAGCGTGCGGAATCCGCGGACCGGCAAGAAAGTGGAAGTCCGGGTCTTCGAGGCCAAGGAATATGTGATTGACAAACAGTTCATCCCCCGCGAGCTGCAGGCGTCCGACGGAACCAAGATCGACCTCTTCAAAGACCTCGTCGATAACGGCAACGTCGAGATCTGGCTGCAATGCGTGCAAGGGGAACAGTACTTGGGGGCGGGCCAGGCCGACATGTATCTGCTGGCCCGTAACGCCTCGTTCGCGATGAACTTCGCCAAGGGTTACCTGGGGATTTGGTTGCAGATGACCGTGGTGATCGCCCTGGGCGTGATGTTCAGCACGTTTCTCAGCGGCTCGGTCGCCGTGATGGCCACGCTGGGCACGCTGGCGGGCGGTTTCTTCAGCGACTTCATGTACCGCCTGGGGAGCGGAACGACGTACGGCGGCGGCCCCTTCGAATCGCTCTTGCGGCTGGGCACCCAAGCGAGCATCACGGGCGAAATGGAACCGGGCCTGCCGACGACGGTGGCCCAAACGCTCGACCAGGGGGCCGAGTTCGTGTTGCAGAAGATGTCGATGGTTTTGCCCGACTTCAGCCGCTTTAGTTTCGCCGACTATGTTGCCAACGGGTTCAACGTTTCCGGCGACACGATCCTGACATTCACATGCCGCGCCCTAGCGTTCGTGGTGCCGGTATTTGTGGTCGGCTACTTGTGCTTGAAAACGCGGGAGGTGGGGAAATGAGTTCGCATCGGCCGTTCGTGCGGAAAATCACCTATGTGGTGGCGATCGGCGTGCTGCTGATCCCGCTGTATATGCTGAGCCATCCGGCCATCAATGCCGCCAAGGGAATGCAGCCGTCACCCGGCGGAAAACTGTCCCAGCTCCGCGACAGTTACCACCTCAGCCAGTCGCGGCTCGGCCAGATCGACCCGACGAGCGTCACGATCAAGCTGGCCACCTTGGGCATGCGCGGCGTGGCCGCCAATATCCTGTGGGACAAGGCCAACGATTACAAAATGAAACAGGACTGGGTCAACCGCAGCGCCACGTTGAACCAGATCACCAAGCTCCAACCGAATTTCGTCAACGTCTGGCTCAACCAGGCCTGGGACGTCTCCTACAACACGTCCGTTCAGATCGACGACTACCGCGAGCGGTATCGGTGGGTCGTCAAAGGCTTCGACTTCCTCAAAGAGGGCATCCAATACAACGAGCGGCAGCCGCGGCTGCCTTGGGAACTGGGCTGGATGATCTCGCAAAAGATCGGTCGCTCCGACGACAAGAAGCAGTTCCGCAAGCTGTTCAAGGAGGACGAAGATTTCCACCAATCACGGCCGGTCGCGCTGCGCGACAACTGGTTGGTGGGCAAGGAATGGTTTGAGCGGGCGGTGGAAATGGTGGATGACTTGGGCGTGCCCGTGATGGGCAAAGGCCCACTGATCTACCGCTCCAACGCCGCAATGTGCCAGATGAGCTACGCCGACAATCTGGAGACCGACGGCACCTTCGGCGAAGTTGCCAAGCGGGCGTGGGACGCCGCCGCCAAGGATTGGCACCGCTACGGCAATATGGACATCGAGACCTCGTTCACCGATCCCATCAGCCGGGAACCGCTGATCATCCGTTTGAACGAAAAGGAGAACTGCGAAGAAACGGCGAAGAAGCTCTGGACCCAACTCGATGTCCTCCAGCCCGGACTGCGGGAAAAGCTCATGAAGCAGAAACGGGACGCCTTGACCGATGCCCAGCGCGAGGCCCTCGACACCCCGGCCGAGAAGCGTTCCGCGGCTCAGATCGGCCCTGCCCTGGTGGCCAAGCAACTGTGCGAAGTGACGCCCGATGACGTTGCCGCAAAGATCACCGGCGCCAAACACAAAGGAGCGGTCCAGCTTGCCCACGAAATCGTGCGTGCCGAGTTGACTGCCGACCATATCGGGAGCCAGCGCGAAATCGTGAACTTCGAATACTGGCGCACCTGCGCCGAGGTGGAGCAGGGCGATGACCTGCTGAGCGCTCGGAAGCAACTCTTCTTGGGCGATCGGGCGTACCACGAAAACGACCTCGTGGCAGCTCGCGGCGCCTACGACCTGGGCTTGACTTTATGGCGCAAAGTGCTCGACAAGCATCCGATGATGGGCGAGGACCGGGCAGCCGGCTACGATCTGATGGAGATGATCAAGCGCTACCGGCGCATCCTCAGTCAGATGGACGAGCCCTTCCCGGAAAAATTCCTCCTTCAGGACATCATCGACGCCTACGAGAAGGAGCAGCTCGCCCCGGCAACGAGTGCGCCGTCGGATGGAAGCCCGAAAGAAGGATCGGCGAGCAGTGCAAGTCCCGTGGCCGCCGGAAAGGCGTCGGAGTGAGCGCAGGCGGTCGAGCGATCACTCCAGGGCAAGGCGCGTACTTCTTGCCGCCTTCTTTTTCCTTCTTGGCGGCCTCCTTCTTAGAGGCCTCCTTCTTTGCGGCGTCGGGCGCGGCCGTGCCCGCGACTGCCGCCTCGGTTCCCTCGGCGCCTTCCTCTTCTTCTTCCTTCTTCTTCTTTTTCTTCTTCATGGCCAGCTTGTAAACTCGCACTTTCGCCAGTCCGAAGGGGCTATCGCCCTCCTGCCAGCGGTCGGCCGCCTTCAATCGCTGAATTCGTTCGGCACGGCTCAGGACGCTCCGCGCACGGGTCAGTCCCAACCGCACCTTGAGGCTTTTGTCCATCGTCATGCTGCTGATTTCCTCCTTCGATGCCATCCCGTAACGGGGCATCTTTGCTGGCTGCTTCCCTCGGCCGACAAGCAACTCAGTATAGGCATTTTCTTGCCAGGCCACAAGCAGGCCTCGCACAAAAACGGAGGACTGGCCGGGCACGCGGCAGCGTTGCTTGCCGTTGGTGTTAGGCGGCCATCGTCCCCGCAAGGTAGTAGAGAGCATAGCCACCAGGGCGTATGGTATGGCAAGTCTCGCACTTTCCCTATCTCTTCCATTCTCACACACGCCGCAATGCGCACCCATTCTGCTGGGGCGAAATATGCCTTGACCTGATCCGAGATGGCCCGGTATGCTCCGCCCCCTATTCCCAAGGCGTCTCTTGCCCTCCGCAATTCACCTATGGAACAGCCAACTGTCGTCGCGCCGGCTGGTCCGGACATCGAATCTCGCCCCGGGGCGGAGATTGCGCACGCCTTGTTTCGGCTGGTGCTGGCGATTCGATACCGGAAGAACTTGGTGGCGGCCATTATGGCGGCGGCGGTGCTGCTGGGTGCCTTGTATTTCGCCACGGCGACCCGCCGCTATGCGGCCAAGGCTCAGTTGTTGGTGACGCAAACCGGCCGTGACCGCCTCGACACTTCCATTACCAACGAGGAGTCGCAACGGCAGAACACGATGCCCACCTTCGAGAAGATCATCAGCAGCACCGAGGTGCTGGAGGGAGCGGTGAGGAGCCTGTCGCCCGAGGATCGCATCGACCTGGCCGGGGCGGCGGCGGACCGGTGGGCCGCACGGTTGCAGGAGTTTCTCACGGTCAAGACGCTTCGATCGACGACCATCTTGGAAGTGGACTATCGTTCCACGGACCCGCAGGTGGCGGTAAACGTGGTGCGGGCGATCGTCCAGTCCTATCTCGATTTTATGGACAAGATGCGGAAGGGAACGGCCGGCGAGATTAGCCGGGTGTTGACCCAAGAGAGGAGTCAGGTCGAAGAGAAGCTCAGCCGCAAGCAGGAAGAATTGTTGGAAACGCGCCGCCGTTTCACCGACATGGGGTTCCATGCCGATGGCAAGGAGACTCATCCGGCAGTGCAAACGGCAATTGCGTTCAACGAGGCGCTGACAGCGGCACAGAAACAGCGGATGGAATGCGAGGCCGCTCTCGACGACACTGCAGACGGCGATCCGCAACGGTGACGACCTGGGGCAATTCTTCCTCTCGATCGGCGATTCCGTCGGCAGGGAATTGGTCCTCAGCAGCCTCGGCCTGGCGGGCCGCGACATTTACACCGAAAGCAGCCTTGAGCAGAGCCTGGTTTCCGCCCGCGCCGACCTGCAGGCGGCGCAAGCAGAATTTCGGTCCTCTGCACCCCGAGGTGCAGGCATTGGTGGAGAAAATCCGCGCCACGGAGCAGTTTCTGGCTGCCCAGCAGAATCGGCTTAATGAGCGGGTGGCCCAGCTTCGCAACAGCCAACTGGGCCCGTGGTTGGCGGAGATGGTCCAGCAACGGCTGATGGAGGTGCGGAACAAGGAGGAACTGTTGAGGGTCCGCTTCGAAGAGGCCCGCGACGAAGCCATCAACTACACCGGCCAGATCGCGCAGATTGAGCTGCTCGAGCATGACGTCAAACGCCTGAGCGACATGAACGACGTGCTGCTCAACCAGATCGCCTCGCTCGACTTGAAGCAAAACGGGCAGGAAGTGCGCGTGGCCGTGATCGAAGAGCCGGTCATGACCGCCAAGCCGGTGTCACCGCGTTTGCCGGACGTTGCCTTCTTCGCCTTGCTGGGGGGATTCGTCGTGTCCCTCTCGTTGGTGACGCTGCTGGACGCACTGGATGACCGCTTCCGTTCGGTCGAGGAGTTGCAGAGTCGGCTCGGGTTGCCGCTATTGACCATGGTGCAAAGGCAGCAGGTGCCGGAGCGAACCGGGCCGCAGGCGTTGGTGAGCCATGCCGCGCCCGCGTCGGCCGCCAGCGAGAGTTTCCGCACCTTGCGGACCGCGTTGACGTTGACGCACCCCGACGCCCGGCAAATCGTGGTCACCAGCGCCGAGCCGGGCGACGGCAAGACGACGGTGCTGGCCAACCTGGCCGTGTGCTACGCCCAAGCCGACAAGCGAACGTTGCTGATCGACGCCGATCTGCGGCGCCCCGGCCTGACGAACTTGTTGAATATGCGCGGCCCGCTGGGCCTGAGCGAAATCCTCCGCTCGGCCAACGAGATCGGGCAAACCGCGGTGATGCATATTGGGCCTTCGGGGATGAAGGGCTTGGACATCCTGCCGTCGGGCCCTCGCCCCAGCGATCCAGCGGAACTCCTCGGCAATCCGCGATTCTCGCAACTGTTGGCCTGGGCGGAAACCCGCTACGACGTGGTGCTCATCGACAGCCCGCCCACCCTGGCCACGACCGACACGGCGATCATCGGCCGACTGGTGGACGGCGTGCTTCTGGTGGTGCAGCCAGCCAAGAACCGGCGGCGGCTGGTCACACGCGTTGTGGACCGCCTCGGCTTCCTGAAAATTCCCGTACTCGGCCTGATCGTCAACCATACCGGCGCCGGCGAGGAACGCGGCGGTTACTACGGCTACGACGGTTACGGCTATGGCTATGGCTACGGCTACGGATACGAATACAACGAAGACCCACGGCACGACGACCAGGCGGCGGCGAGCATTGCCGGCGACCAGGGCTGCATGCCGTTCGCCGACGCCCAATCGGGCGCCGACCGCGACGAACCGCAGACGTTGCTGGTTCCACGACGCGTGGCGTGATCAAGAAACGGGCGCATGATGATCCATCATCAGCCGGCCTATTGGCGACATTATCTCCACCTGTTCGTGGCTGGATCGCTGCTGCCGGCGCTGGTGGGCATCTACTTCCTCAGCTACTGGCTGCGCTTCGAGGGTCAACTTGGCGAGGCCGAATGCCGATGCTTTGCCGCCACGGCGGCCTGGGTGACGCTGGTCCAATTGGCGTGGTTCGTGGGATTGCGGGCGTGTCAGGGGTGGCTCCGATCGGTCACCTTCTACGACTTGGTCGTTCTCTTGAAGGCGGCCACCGGCGGTTTGGCAACGATGGCGCTGATCCAGTTCCTTCTCGGCCCGCTTCCCCCAATTCCTCGCAGCGTGTTCCTGCTGGACTGGGGCGCAACGATCGTCGTGCTGGGCGGAGCGCGCTCGCTGTTGCGCGGAGTGCGCGAGGCACGCTGGTCGCTGTTTTCTTCCGCCCGCCAGGTGCGCGTGCTGATCGCGGGGGCGGGCGACATGGGGGCCGCCACTTTGCGCATGATCGGCCGCATCGGCCGGCCGCGATACCAGGTCGTCGGCTTCCTCGACCCCGATGCCGAACTGGTGGGAACACGCATCGAAGGCGTACCCGTGCTGGGAACCTGCAACCACGCCGGCCCACTGGTCGAACGCCATCGAATCCAGCAGATCATGGTCATGCAGGGGGAACTCGGCGGAGCCTCCTTGCGAACGCTTATCGACGATGTCCGCCACGGCGCCTGCGAGGTCCGCGTGTTGCCCAACTACCGGCAATTGATCGAGGGAAGCGTGACCGTCCAGCCCCGGCCGGTCTCGATCGAGGACCTCCTGCAACGCAAACCGGTGCAATGGAACATCGAGGACATCCGCGGGTGGATCGATGGCCGGGTGATACTGGTCACCGGCAGCGCCGGCAGCATCGGCGCCGAGATTTGCCGGCAGCTCCTGCAATTTTCTCCCGCAGCGCATCATGCTGGTGGACCGCGCGGAGACAGGCCAATTCTTCCTCGACCAGGAATTGCGACGCGTGGCGAACGACAATCAAATCGATATTTGCATCGCCGATGTGCTGGACGAGCCGCGGATGCGGCGAGTGCTGATGCAAAGCCGGCCGCACGTGATTTTTCACGCTGCCGCGTACAAGCACGTGCCGCTGATGGAAAGCCACCCGCAGGAAGCCGTCAAGAACATCGTCATCGCCACGCGGCGGTTGGCCGACCTGGCCCTCGACTACCACACCGACTCGTTCGTGATGGTTTCGACCGACAAGGCGGTCAATCCCACGAGCGTGATGGGGGCCTGCAAACGCGTGGCGGAGTTGTACGTGCAATCGTTGGCCGACCGTTCGCCGGGCCGCTTCGTCACCGTGCGATTCGGCAACGTGCTGGATTCGGCGGGCAGCGTGGTGCAGTTGTTCCGCCAGCAGATCGCCGCCGGCGGCCCGGTCACCGTCACCGATCCGGAAATGCGCCGCTACTTCATGACAATTCCCGAAGCGGCGCGCTTGGTGATCCAGGCGGGGGCCATCGGCAAAAGCGGGCAGATTCTCCTGCTCGATATGGGCCAGCCCGTCCGCATCACCGAACTCGCCGCCGACATGATTCGACTTTCCGGGCTGCGCGTGGGCGACGACATCGCCATCGAGTACACGGGCTTGCGCCCCGGCGAAAAACTGCTGGAGGAATTGCATATTCCGGGCGAGCAACTGCTGCCGACGGCCCATCCGAAGATCATCGTAGCGGATCGCGCACCGCCACGCGTGGATGACATTCGCGCCGCGATCGCCGGCCTGGAACGACTCGTCGGCGACGCCCCCGAAGCCATCGTCGGCAAGTTGCAGGAAATCGTGCGAGGGTATCACCAGGGACATTCGTCGCGGTTGTCCGGTCGGGCCGCCGCCTGAGTCTCGCAAAGGGCGCTCTGGTCCGGCGTCCGGCGAATACTGCCGAGTTCGCCAGGGTGATGGTCACCCAAGGGAACGGAGTGCGCCCCGACGTGGCCGTGCCCTAACACACAATCCGAGAGAGATCACATGATGACGCCGAGCGAAAGACGTCCGCATCGGCAACCCGAGCCGTTGCCGCCCAGTGGCAATCCGGTCGACCAGGACACGTTGTTCCCCGCCACGGACCAGCCGGCGCCGCCGGCCGTGGAGATGGGCGGCGCCGCGAAGGCCCGGCCGGCGGCGCCGGCAGATGACTATCAGTGGATGGTTATGCTGTGAACGGCCGCCGGCTGCTTGCACGCCCCCCTCGTTTCGTACGCTGCGCTGGGGCCAAGCATGATCTCGCTCTTGTATTCATTGGCGCGAACGGTCAATCGCCTCAATCCGACGACCCACGGCCGTCAGTTGCTCATGGCGATGGCCGATCAATTCGTCGGACGGCCCCGGAGCGGCGTGTATTCCATCGAGTCCGGCGTTCTGATGGAGCTGGACATGACCGAATTGCTGGAGGAGTGCATTTACTACCACGCCTTCGAGCCGCTGTGCCGATCCTTGATCCTCAGTCACCTGAGCCGGGGCGCCGTGTTCGTGGATATTGGAGCCAGCGTCGGGTTCTATTCGCTCTTGGCGCGAAACCGCGTGGGGCCGGGAGGACGCGTGATCGCCTTTGAGCCAAATCCCGGCACGCTGGTAAAGCTGCGGCGCAACCTGGAGCTCAACGGTGCGCAGATCGAGCTGTTCGAGGTGGCGTTGTCGAACCGAGAGGAGCTTGTTACGCTCTATTCGCCCGAGAGTTGTCACGGTGAGGCCAGCATGTCGCCGTTGGGACGGTCGCCGCACCGTCGAGACGCGGGTACGGGCCGTCCGGCTTGATGAGATTTTGCCTCGCGACGTTCACCGCATCGACTTCATCAAGATCGATGTCGAGGGGGCGGAGGCGATGGTTCTGGAAGGCGGCCGGGCCGTGCTGCAACGTTATCGCCCGCCAATTCTCATCGAGGTCAACGAGAAAGCGGCGGCGGCGTTTGGCTTGGCGCGATACGACGCCGCGAAAATGCTCTTGCAGTTCAACCCCGAGTATCACATGTACGAAGTGACGGCGCATCGCATCCGGCCGGCGACCATGCCTTGGTTGGAAGCGGAGGGTAATCCCGTCGCCAATCTTCTCCTGACATGCGGCAAAGCGTGAGTGCAAAAAGCGATTCTCCCGCGAGTTTTCGCCCCTTCGGCCGCCGGCGGCCAACGCCAGGCGTGGCATGGGATAAGGCCGGCAACGACGCCGGCCATGGCGTTGACCGCAATGGACATGCCGCGCGATTCCGAGTGCAGCGGCTGAAGTATGCCGTGGTCACGGCCCTGTTGTCCAAGGGCGGAACCGCGCTGTTGCAACTGCTCGCGATCCCCATCGCCATTCGCACACTGGGCGTGCAAGGCTATGCTCTCTTTGCCGGAATTTCTGCCGTTGTCGGGTGGCTTAATCTAGGGTCGATCAGCGTTGGGCCGGCGTTCGTGGTGCAAATGGCCGCCGCCGCGGCTCGGGAAGACCCGCCTGCGCAACGCCGGCTGTTCACCTCGGTGTTCTTTCCGGTCGTCGTCAACGTGATCGTGCTCTCGGCGGGCGTTCTGGCGCTAATGTCATGGTATCCGATGACGCGCTTGTTCAACTCGGAATTCGCAGGCCTGGAGCACACGATCTATGCCGGCTTGTGGATGATGGGCACGATGCAATTGATTCAGCCGCTGTTTGCGGTGGTCGAAGCCGCACAAGCCGGTTACCAGGAACAATACCTCCTCAACCTTCGCGGCGTGTTGGGCAACGCGGGCTCTCTGGCGTTGCTGATGTTGATTCCTCGTTGGCCCACGGTGATCTACATGGTCATCGCCATGCAGGGGCCGCAGTTCCTCAGCCGGCTGACGAACAGCCTTTGGTTCTTCCTGAAACGGGCGTTCTTGCTGCCCCGCCCGGCGAGTTTCCGGTGGCGCGACTGCCGATCGTTGGTCGGCGATGGGCTGTGGTTTTCGCTGGCCAGCACGGCGTCGGCCTATCTGTCTCAGCAGTTTCCCGTGATGATCCTGGAGCGAGCACTCGGTGCGAACGCCTCGGCATTGTTCGCGGCCGGGATGAGCCTCGCGGTCATGGCCATCGGCGTGGTCTCGATGATCTGCATCCCGCTTTGGCCGGCGCTGGCCGACAGTCTCTCCCGGGGCGATGCCGTCTGGGCGCGAGGGGCCTGCCGCCGCCTCCTCACACTCTGCACGGCGTACGGCGCCGTGATCGGCTTGGCCCTGGCGCTGTTCGGCAAGGCCATCTTCCGGGCCTGGCTGGGCGACGCGCTGCATCCCAGCGATCTCTACTTTGTGTTTCTCGGCATTTACCTTCTTCTGCTGGTGTGGGAATACGTTCATTACATGATGCTTGTCGCCCTGCGAGGCGTCGGCCTGCCGTCGGTCCTTTCCGTGGCACGCGCCGGCATTTCGGTCGCCCTCATTTTCTGGCTGATTCGGGGCGGCGCCGATTACGCGGCATTTGCCGGACTATGTCTCTCGACGGCGGCGTTCACCGGCATCGTCTTTCCCTGGTTGCTGCACCAATCCCTCGCCGCAGTTCCCATAGGCGAAAAAGTTCACCGATGAGCGTCCCCCAAGTGCTGCTGATTGCCAATTGCGACCTCACCGGCGGCGGGATCGGCTCGGTCTTTCTCCGCGACGTGATCTCGCATTATCCCGCGGGCCGCATGTCGTGCTACACGACCGTTTCGTCGGGCCGGAATCCGCGGGAGACGACGGTCTGCGGTTGCCGCACCCGCGTCAGGCACGTGCCGTTTTCGCGATGGCCCGGCTGCGCGGGGTATCTCGACTGGAAGTTCACAAGGCGCGCGTTGGGCGAATACTCTCGCGAAATCGAGGAGATCGTCTGCCGGGAGTCGGTCGAACTGGTTTGGGTGGTTCTCAACTCCGTCTCGACGATCCATCTCGCACACCGTGCGCTCCATCGAATCGACGTGCCGCTGGTCTGCACCGAATGGGACTCGCCGCAATACTTTGCACTCTGCCTGCCGCTGAGCCTGCTTCCCTGGCGCTCGATTTTCGCCGAATACAAGTGGTTGATGCAACGAGCGGTCCGCGTGTCGGTCATGTCGGAGACCGGCCGCCGAATCGTTCGCGAGCAATATCGCGCGGAGGGAATTCCTTGGAGGCATGGCGTCGGCGAACCGCGCCGGGTTTCGAGCGCCGCGTCGCGGGGCCGAGAAAACGATCTCCGCATCGGGTTTGCCGGGAGCCTCTACTCGAAACGCGAGTGGAACGCCTTGCTCGGCGCGCTGGACCGTGCCCGCTGGACGGTGGGCGGCAGGACGGTGCGCGTCCATTTCATCGGCCGTTTTCCCCGGCTCTTCGCCAGGCGGCACGAACGGGTCCTGGAGCACGGAATGCAGACGGCCGATCAAACGCTGGAACTGCTGACATCGATGGATATCGCGTATCTGCCTTATTGGCTTGCTCCGAAATGGTCGTACGTGGTGAAAACGGCGTTCCCCAGCAAGCTCTCGACGTATGTGGCGGCGGGAGTTCCAGTCTTCTATCACGGCCCCGGGAATTCCTCGGTCAGCGAGTTCCTCCGCGATTATCCGGTCGGGCTGGAGTGCGATTCCTTGGAGAGTTCGCCGATCCTGGCATGCCTGGAGCGCTTGGCGGGCGACCGGGAATTCCTGGCACGCGCGGCGGCAGCCCGTCAGGCGGCCCTTGCCGACGAGTTGGGCCGGCACGTGATGCTGGACCGTTTCGCCCAACTATTGGGAATCGATCGCGGCGAGTTGCAGACCGGACCAGGAGACAATGTATCCAATTCCGTTTCGATGGCCTCGCCACAATTCGACCGAAATAATGTGGCCTGGCGTTCGAGAGCGGCCTGACCGGACGATCATCCCGGCAACATCGCCAAGGAAAGTCGCCGCTGCAAATTGAAGCCATGGGACTGCTGCTGACCGCCTTCAATTGCGTGAACTTGCTTCTGCCGGACCGGCCATGTTACGGCCTGCGCCGGGCGTGGCTTCGGCTGGCGGGAATTCGGATCGGCAAGCACGCCTGTATTGCCGCCGGGGCTCGCCTCTACGACCGCTTCATTACCATCGGCGATCGCGCCTGGATCGGGCCGGAAACCAGCATTTTGAGTTGCCGGCACGGCGCCGTCACGGTCGGAGATCGCGTAGCCGTCGGTCCGGGCGTGATGCTGGTCAGCGGAAGCCATCGCCTGGGCAGTGCCGACCTTCGCGCAGGTCCCGGCACGGGGCATGACATCCTCATCGGCGCGGGGAGTTGGATTTGCGCCGCGCGGTGATTGTGGGCGGGGCGCGGATTGGTCCCGGCTCCGTCGTTGCGGCGGGCTCGGTCGTGCTGGCCGGCGAGTATCCCCCCAACAGCTTCTTGGCGGGAGTGCCGGCCGTCGTAAAGAAGCGGCTTTCCCCCGACAATTCCCCCTGCGTGTCGGCGTACCTGTCCGCGCCCATGCCCTAACGAGCGTTGCGAGCCAATGATGCCGGCGATTTGCGGCAGTTCCAGCGGAGCAGGTTTTGGCATTCCGGCCGTTTGCCGAACCCACAGCGGCCGGGTCTCGCACGAGCAGATCGGTTTCACTATTCTGTGGAAGGAGGCACTTGCAGCGGCTGCCATTCTCGCGTCGCAGTGGGGAAACAACACGCTGAGCCTGGCGGGCGTTATTGCCTTGACGCTGTGGGCAATCCGCGACGTGGACGGCGCGATCCAATCGTTGTCGCTCTTGATGTTGGCCGTCTTTGCCAATAACCAAATCGGGGAGGAGCACACGTCCATTTTGACAGCCCGGTGGGGGCTGCTTTTTATCGCCTGGGTTCGCATCTATCAGGGATGGTCGGTCCGCCGCATTCCGATGCCGCTATGGGCGTTTCCTTTCGCCGTATTCGTCTTGGCAGCCGCTGCGTTCACGTTGAGTAATGTCGCGCCGGTCCGGAACACGTCGCTGCTGAAACTATGCACGTTCAGCATGGGAGTGACGGCCCCGCTGTTCGCATTTTCCGCCAGTCGAAAATCGAGCGGCTATTGGTGGAACTGGTGGTTCACGATCTACTGTGTAGTCATCGTCGGAAGCGTTCCGCTGATGTTCGTTCCCCAGGGATACAAGGCAGAGAGCCGGCTCTTTATGGGCGTTCTCTGGCATTCGCAGACCTTCGGCGTGTACTTGGCGCCACTGACTGCCGTATTGGGGCTCCGCCTGGCGACCGGCATGCCGTTATCCCGCCTGGGAAAAGGCGCAGCCATTCTCGGTTGCGCCGAGTTGCTTTTGTCCGGTTGTCGCACGGCATTGTGCGCGATGGCTCTGGGCCTGGCGGGACTTGCCGCATGTGCGCTGTGGCTCCGCCCCGAACTGCGACGCACGTTTCTCCGCGACCGCGTCATGGCATGCGTTGCGGCGATCATCTTCGGTGGCGTCGCCCTGCTGGCGTGGCCTGGGAGCGGCGCCTCCGACTACTTCATGCGCTTCCTCGCAAAAAGCGACTTGCTTGGCGACCTTGGCTTGACTGACGTCCGCGAATCGTTGGAGGCTTCGCGTTGGGATCAGATTCAAAACACCATCGATGTGATTAAGGACAACCCGCTGATGGGTGTCGGGTTCGGCCTGTCAACAAAAGAGGAAGTGAGTGAAGGCGTCACCAAGGATGAGCTGTTCGGACTGACCGTGAGCGCTCCGACGGAGATGGGCTTTCTGCCGCTGGCGCTCACGGCACAACTGGGCGTGATCGGGCTCGTTCCCATCGTCATATTTCTGGCAGTGCTCCTGCACCCCATCGTCAAACGCGGCTCCCCTGAGGAAATCCTCATCTTGGGGACTGCACTGTCGGTGAACATCGGGGAAATGATCTTCACCGCCACCGGTGGGCTGGGATTGCAAATGTGGCTTCTGGTGGGTTTCTGTTATGCCTTGAGTGAAATGAGACGCCGACCATGCGGATCGTCTTCTGGCAAAACATCTTAAGCCCCCACGTATCGGCCCTCATCCGCAGGCTCGCCCAAATGGGTCACGAGGTCGAGCTTGTCGCGTGCGAGGAACTGAGCGCGGACCGGGACCGCATGGGATGGAAACGACCCGATTTCGGGCAAACCCGCCTCTTCGTGTCCCCTAATTCCGCGGAAGTCGTTGATATCTGCAGCCGACAGGCCAAGGAAAGCGTGCACATCCTGGGTGGAGCGCATTGGACTCGTCTCGGGTTTGCGGCGATGCGTCAGTGCCTGCCCGGCCGACTTCGCTTCGGTCTCCTCTCGGAAACCGCGGATCCGGACGGTTGGAAAGGGGCAGCGCGTCGGTTGAAGTGGACTGCGGATGCGCCTTCTCGTCGGTCGCAGGTTCGATTTCATTCTGGCCATCGGTCATGTCGGCGTCGCTTGGTACCGGCAGTGCGGCTACCCCTCGCGGAAGATTTTCCCCTACGGCTACGTGACCGAGGCTCCCACCCTTTGCGAGCCTCACCCGGCGCCGGGCGATCACGTCCGCCTGGCGTACGTCGGACGCACGGCGACTGGCAAAGGGCTCGATCTGCTGATCCGTTCGCTGTGCAATCTGGAGGGCCGGCCGTGGAGCTTGACCGTGATCGGCGATGGCCCCGATCGCGGAGGCTTGGAGCGTTTGGCGGACGGCTGTGGCCTCGCAAAGCAAATCACCTGGCGAGGGATGTTGCCGAACGATGCGGCCATGCGCGAACTCTGCGATCATGATCTGCTTATCCTCCCCAGCACGCGGAAAGACGGTTGGGGGGCGGTGGTGAACGAGGCCCTGCTGCGCGGCGTTCCCGTCGTCTGCTCCGACCGCTGTGGCGCAGCCGATCTGCTGGGTGAACCCTGGCGCGGCGGCGTCTTTCGCTCCGGCGATGCCGACGATCTGACGCGGCTGCTGGCCGAATGGATCCGGCGCGGGCGCCGGAGCGAAGCGTTGACCAACCGGATTCGCCAATGGTCGCAAGCCATCGAGGGCCGGGCGGTTGCCCAATATCTTCTCGACATCCTGGACCACGTCTACCAGGGCAAGCCGCGTCCCTTGCCGCCTTGGAACCGCCGGCGGGCTGCATAAGATGGACGATCGAATTGGAATTCTGGTGCTGTCGGCTTGCTATCTGCCCGGCTACAAGGCCGGCGGCCCGATCCGTTCCGTTTCCGGCATGATCGAATCGCTCGGCGACGAGTTCGATTTCCGCGTCCTCACGTTGGATCGCGACCTGGGCGACAAAGAGCCATATCCGGGTATCGCCCGCGGCACGTGGACGCCGGTGGGCAAAGCACAAGTCATGTATCTGCCGCGCCGCCGCATCCGGCTAGGTTCGCTGGCCGCAATCATCCGCGAGACGCCGCACGACATCATCTATCTTGGCGGCGGCTTTGATCCGACTTTCGTGTTGCGCGCTCTCCTGCTGCACCGGCTGGGGCTGGTCGAGATGCCATCGGTGATGTTGGCGCCGCAAGGCGTGTTTTCCCAGGGCGCGCTCCGCCTCAAGGCCTACAAGAAGAAGCCCTTTCTGCGCTCGCCCGAACGATCGGACTGTACGATGGCCTCACATGGCACGTCTCGACCATCTTTGAGAAGCGCGACGTGCGGAGAGCGTTGCTCTTGACGGGCAGGCCGCATTTCGTGGTCGTGGCGCCGGATATCACCACCGGGGCAGCCGACTCGCGGTCGTCACGGCATAAATCATCAGGCCGGTTGCAGGTGGTCTTCCTCTCGCGGATTTGCCCCATGAAGAATCTCGACGGCGCACTGCGCGTCCTTCAGGGCGTGGCTGCGCCGATCGACTTCCACATCTACGGACCGGCGGAGGATAAAGCGTATTGGAATCTGTGCGAGCAAGAGATGCGGAAGTTGCCCGCCCACATTTCGGCGACCTATTGCGGTCCGATCGCGCACGGCAAAGTGGCCGCGGTGATGCGGTCGCACGATGTGTTCTTCCTGCCCACCCGCGGCGAGAACTTCGGCCACGTCATCGCCGAGGCGCCTGCGCGAGGGTTGCCCCGCGCTGATCTCCAATCGGACCGCCTTCCGCAACCTGGAACGAGAAACGGCCGGCTGGGACTTGCCGCTTGACGACGTCGAAGGTTTCCGCCGAGTTCTGCGCGACTGCGTCGCCATGACCCCTGAGCAATGGTTGCCCTGGTCGGAGGGTGCCCGCAAACGGGCGGCCAGGCTCACCGCCGACGGACGGATCGCCGACACTTACCGCGCCGCGTTCCGGCAGCTCGTCGCCCGGCGCGATGCGGCGAGGGCCGCATAAATCGGCAACGTCGCAAATCATGGAAAACTTCTCCCTGGAAAAGGAATAAGAAGGTGTTTGCCAACAAGACGCTCGTGATCACCGGGGGCACCGGCTCCTTCGGCAACGCCGTGCTCCGGCGGTTCCTGGAAACCGAGGTCGCCGAAATCCGCATTTTTAGCCGCGACGAGAAAAAACAGGACGACATGCGGCGCCAGTACCGCAGCGACAAGCTCAAGTTCTACATCGGCGACGTCCGCAGCCCCGACGGCCTTCGCGACGCGATGGAAGGGGCCGACTACGTCTTTCATGCCGCCGCGCTCAAACAGGTGCCCTCCTGCGAATTCTATCCGCTCGAAGCCGTGCAGACGAACGTCTTGGGCGCCGCGAACATGTTGACCGCCGCGATCCAAGCCGGCGTGCGGAACGTCGTCGTGCTCAGCACCGACAAAGCGGCCTATCCGGTCAACGCCATGGGCATGTCGAAGGGACTGATGGAGAAGGTCACGATCGCCCGCGCCCGGGTCGCATCCGAAAAGGGCTGCACGCTCTGTGTCACTCGCTACGGCAACGTGATGGCCTCGCGCGGTCGGTCATCCCTCTGTTCGTCGACCAGATTCGCCGGGGCCTGCCCTTGACAGTCACCGATCCGAACATGACCCGATTCATGATGTCGCTGGACGACGCCGTGGACCTGGTGGTGTATGCCTTCCAGAACGCCGCGGCGGGCGATTTGTACATCGAAAAGGCTTCGGCAGCAACCATCGGCACGCTGGCCGAAGCCGTCAAACGCGTGTTCCGGGCCGACAATCGGATCCGCGTCATTGGCACCCGGCATGGCGAAAAGCTGTATGAGACATTGCTCACCCGCGAGGAGATGGTCCGGGCCGTCGACCTGGGCTGCTACTACCGCGTGCCGGCCGACGTCCGCGACCTCAACTACGCCCGCTACTTTTCCGATGGCGAGAGCCACCTGGCGGCAACGGAGGATTACCACTCGCACAACGTACGGCGACTGAACGTCGACGAGCTGGTCGAGTTGCTGTTGACGCTCCCCTACATTCAGGAACAGTTAGCCGCGGAATCCCCTGCGCAGGTCGCGCCTGCCACAAGCCGCCGCGCGGGACGAAAGGCCGCGTGAGCACCAAGCACCTTGTCAAGGCGGCATCGCCGAGGGCGCGAAAGAGAATCGTGAAAACGGTCCTGATTACCGGCAGCAGAGGCTTCATCGGCCGCAACCTTGCGGCGCACCTGAGGCTTCGCGACGACGTGCGGCTGCTCGGTTACGATTTGGACAACACCGAAACGGAACTGCGCGACGGGGCGTCCCAGGCGGATGTGATTTTCCACCTCGCCGGCGTCAACCGCCCGCAAGACCCGGCGGAATTCGAGACGGGCAACGCCGGATCGACCGAACAACTCTGCCGCATTCTCGGCCGATGCGGCCGCGCTCCGCTGGTCATTCTCAGCTCCTCGATCCAAGCGGAACTCGACAATCCCTACGGGGTGAGCAAGCGCCATGCCGAGGCGGCCCTGCAACATTTCGCGGCCGATAGCGGTGCGACGATCGCCATCTTCCGCTTGAAAAATGTTTTCGGGAAATGGTGTCGGCCCAACTACAACTCGGTGGTCGCCACGTTCTGTCACCATGTGGCCCACGACCTGCCGATCCAGGTTTCCGATCCGAACCGCGAATTGGAGTTGGTGCACGTCGACGACGTGATTTCCGCCATGCTGGGCGAGATGGAACGACCGCAGCGCCGCCAGCGGGGCATCGTCGCGCCGGATCCCGTTCCCTCGTACCGGCTGACTCTCGGCGACCTGGCGGCTCGGATTCAGTCATTCCGCGCGATGCGGCAATCGCTCGGCACGCCCGATTTCTCCGCTGCCTTCAACCGGCAGCTTTATGGCGTCTATCTTTCTCACGTCGAGCCGCCGCAGGCCGATTATGGGCTCGGCGTGAAGAGTGATGCCCGCGGTAGCCTGGCTGAATTCATCAAGTCGCCTTGGTTCGGGCAGATTTTCGTGTCGCGAACCCGGCCCGGCGCCACCCGCGGCAATCACTTCCACCATGCGAAGGCCGAGAAGTTCCTGGTCGTTTCGGGCGAAGGGCTGATTCGCTTGCGGTCGATCGAGGGCGGGGAAATTCACGAGTTTCGCGTGCGCGGCGAGCATTACCGGGTAGTGGACATCCTGCCCGGCTATACCCATTCCATCACCAACGTCGGTGCCGCGGAATTGATCACGCTGTTCTGGGCCAGCGAGATTTTCGATCCCCAGCGGCCCGATACGCACGAACTGCCGGTTTTGAGCCCCGACCTCCCATGAAAGTCGCCACCATCGTCGGCACGCGGCCTGAGATCATCCGCCTCAGCCGCGTCATGGCTGCGCTCGATCGCTGCGTCGAGCAGGCGATCATTCACACGGGACAGAACTACGACTATGAGCTGAACGAGATATTCTTCGATGATTTGGAGATTCGCAAGCCGGACTATTTCCTCAATGCGGCGGGCGCGACGGCCGCCGAAACCATCGGCCTGGTGATTGCCAAGGTTGATGCGCTTCTGCGGGAGATTCGGCCCGACGCCGTGCTCATCCTCGGCGATACGAACTCGTGCCTGGCCGCCATCCCGGCCAAGCGGCAGAAGATTCCCCTGTTTCACATGGAGGCGGGCAATCGCTGCTTCGACCAGCGCGTGCCCGAGGAAATCAACCGCAAAATCGTGGACCACATCGCCGACGTCAATCTGCCCTACAGCAATATTTCGCGCGAGTACCTGCTCCGCGAGGGTCTGCCGCCGGATCGCGTCATCAAGACCGGCAGTCCGATGCACGAAGTGCTCCACCATTATCTGCCGAAGATCGGGCGGAGCGACGCGCTGCAACGTCTGGGGCTGAAAGAGCGGGCGTATTTCGTGGTCAGCTCCCATCGCGAAGAGAACATCGAGTCGCCCGATCAGTTCGCCCGACTGTGCGGCGTTCTGGACGGACTGGCCGGGAGCTACGGACTGCCGGTGATTGTTTCCACGCATCCGCGGACCCGCAAACGGATGGACGCCGAACGCATGCAGGTTCATCCCTTGGTGCGATTGCTGCGGCCGTTGAGCTTGTGCGATTATGTCCACCTCCAGATGCACGCCAAGGCAACGCTGAGCGATAGCGGAACGATCACCGAAGAATCGTCGATCCTCAACTTCCCCGCGCTGAACATCCGCGACGCCCACGAACGCCCCGAGGGCATGGAAGAGGCGTCGGTCATGATGACGGGCCTGCGGTGGGAGCGAATCCAGGAAGCATTGCGGATTCTCGAACGGCAAGGCCGCGGTCCCCAGCGGACGCTGCGCATCGTCGGCGACTACGCCGTGCCGAACGTTTCCGAAAAAGTGGTGCGCATCATCCTCAGTTACACGGATTACGTGAATCGGTCGGTCTGGCGGAAGTCATGCGAATCTTGATGCTCAGTCAGTTTTTCGCCGAGCCCCATTTCAAGGGCTTGCCGTTCGCACGCGAATTGACTCGCCGCGGACATGAGGTCGAAGTGCTGACCGGCTTTCCCAACTACCCGGGCGGGAAACTCTATCCCGGCTACCGCGTGCGGCCTTGGCAGCGGGAAATCATGGAAGGAATCACCGTCAGTCGCGTCGCGCTTTACCCCAGCCACGATCGATCGGCCTTGCGGCGGATAGCCAACTACGCCAGCTTTGCCCTCAGCGCCGCGGCCGTCGGCCCCTGCCTGGTCAACAAGCCGGACGTGGTTTACGTGTATCACCCGCCGGCCACGGTCGGCCTTCCCGCAATCGTGCTGCGAGCCTTGCGCGGTTGTCCTTTGGTCTACGACATTCAAGATCTCTGGCCGGACACGATTTTCTCGTCGGGCATGGTCCAGCGACGATGGATCGCATCGGCGCTCGATCGGTGGTGCCGCTTCGTTTACTCTCACGTCGATCGCATCGTGGTTCTTTCGCCCGGCTTTCGGCAGACCTTGATCGCTCGGGGCGTGGCGGCGGAAAAGATCGACGTGATTTACAACTGGGCCGACGAGACCAGCCTGCGCTGCGCCGGCTGCGATGAGCATCGGATGCGGGAGCTCGGCCTGGCCGGACGCTTCAATGTGGTGTTCGCCGGCACGATGGGAATCGTGCAGAGACTGGACGCGGTTCTGGAAGCCGCGCAACTCTGTGCCGCCACGGCAAGCGACGTCCAATTCGTTTTCGTCGGCGGCGGAGTCGACAAAGCCCGCCTGGAACAGCGGGCCGGCAGAATGCGGTTGCCCAATACGCGATTTCTCCCGCGTCTGCCGGTCGAGGCTGTCGGGGCCGTCATGTCGCGGGCCGACGTGCTGTTGGTCCACCTCAAGGATGACCCGCTGTTCCGCATCACGATTCCTTCCAAAACGCAAGCCTATTTGGCCGTGGGGCGGCCGATTCTCATGGCGGTGGCCGGCGACGCGGCAAAGCTGATCGAGCAATCGCGAAGCGGCATCGCCTGCCCGCCGGAAAACCCTCTTGCCTTGGCGGAAGCCGTGAAACGGCTGCGGTCGATGGCCAGGCCGCAGCGAGAGCAACTCGGCGCCAACGGCAGAGCCTTCTACGACCGGCATTTGTCGTTGCGCGTGGGCGTGGAGAATTTTGAAAGAGTTTTCCAGGCCGGGGTGGACGAGCGGCACGCGAGTCGGGCCGCCGCGCCCGACTTCGCAACAACGTCGGCCACCCCGCATGACGCACAGGATCGGCATGCCGCATGAACGGTCAACGATGCCAAGGGGCCGTGAAACGATCGCTGGACGTGGGCGTATCCGGCCTGCTGTTGCTGGTATTCGGCCCGGTGTTGACGATCGTCTGGCTCTTCGTGCGATGGAAGATGGGAAGGCCGGCAATCTTCCGCCAGCAACGCCCGGGCTGGCACGGCCGTCCCTTCGTCCTCTACAAGTTTCGCACCATGAACGAGGCGCACGACGCCGAAGGTCACTTGTTGCCGGACGGCGCACGGCTGACGGCCTTGGGAAAGTTTCTTCGTCGCACCAGCCTGGACGAGCTGCCGCAGTTGTGGAACGTTCTGCGCGGCGACATGAGCCTGGTCGGGCCGCGGCCCTTGTTGATGGAATACCTTGATTATTACACGCCGGAACAGGCCCGCCGCCACGATGTCAAGCCGGGCATCACCGGCTGGGCCCAGATCCACGGCCGCAACGCCATCACCTGGGAAGAGAAGTTCGCTTTGGATTGTTGGTACGTCACTTCCTGGAGCCTGCTGCTGGACGCGAGGATTCTGGCGGCCACCGTGTTTCAGGTGCTGTGGCGTACAGGGATCAGCGCCTCCCGGCACGCGACGATGCCTCGGCTGACGGCGGGCCAACGATGATGGAACCCTTCAACGTGCTGATTTCGTCGGCGGGCCGCCGCGTGGCCCTGCTAAGGCTCTTCCGCGAAACCCTGAGCGAACTGGGCCTCGCGGGAAAGGTTCTGGCGGCCGACATGTCGGCGGTCTCCGGAGCTTTTCACGAGGCCGATGAAAGCTGGAAGGTGCCCCGCTGCACGAGTCCCGAGTTCGTTCCGCAAATGTTGGAGTTGTGCCGCCGGCAGCAGATTCGACTCGTTGTGCCCACGATCGACACGGAATTGCCCGTCTATGCGGACCACCGTGATGCCTTTGCCGCTCAAGGCGCGGTTGTGGCCGTCTCCTCGCCGGAAGTGATTGCGATCGGCAATGACAAGGTCCGCACACATGCCTGGCTGCGCGAGCATGGCTTTCCGACCGTGCGCCAGCAGTCGGTCGAGCAGCTTGCTGGGCTGCGGCGGCCGTGGCTGGTCGTTGCCGCTGATCGCCAAGCCCCGCTTCGGCAGCGCTTCGATCGGCGTGCAGCGGATCGAAAGCCTGGCGCAACTGGCGATGCTGCCCCAGGATATCGAGTACGTCGTGCAGGCCGTCGCCCCCGGCGACGAGTACACGGTGGACGTGTTGGTCAACCGGCAAGGACGCGGCCTCTGCCCCGTTCCGCGCAAACGGCTGGAAGTCCGTGGCGGCGAAGTGAGCAAGGCGGTGACGGAGCGGGAGGAATCGTTGGTCCGCTTGGGTCGCGGCCTCGCCGAAACCTTGCCGGGGGCCTACGGGGCATTGAACGTCCAAGTGTTTTGGGATCGCGCCGGCGGAGCCGTCAACGTGATCGAGATCAATCCTCGCTTCGGCGGCGGCTTCCCACTGACATGGCAGGCGGGTGGACACTATCCGCGCTGGATTATCGAAGAAATCCTCGGCCGATCGGCGGCCACCCTTACGGAAAACTGGAGTGATCGCCTCTTGATGCTGCGATTTGACGACGCCGTCTTCCTCCCCGCCGTCGCGGCAGGACTCTAGAACCAACGACAGAACCGATAAACTGTGTCTCCTCTGGCGGTCGTAGCCTTTGATATCGACGACACGCTGTACCTCGAACGAGACTACGTTCGCAGCGGTTTCCGCGCCGTCGATGGTTGGTGCGTGGAACGTCTCGGCCGGACCGGCTTCGGCGATTTGGCCTGGCAGACCTTCGAACAAGGGGCGCGGGGCGATATCTTCGACCGAGTGCTGCGACAGTGGGGCCTGCCGGGCGAACCGTCTCTCGTGGACCAACTCGTGGCCGTCTATCGCAACCACGATCCGCAAATCGACTTGCTGCCGGATGCCGCGGAGTGTCTCGCCCGGCTTCGGCGCTGCGTGAAGTTGGCCGCCATCTCCGACGGCCCGTTGAGCAGCCAGCAGGCCAAGGCGCGACGCCTCGGGCTCGATCGGTGGATGGATGCCATCGTGCTCACCAGCGCTCTCGGTCCGGGCCATGAAAAACCTTGCCCCCGGGCGTTTTTGCGGATCCAAGAGACTTTTCAGTGTGCCGGCTCCCAGTGCCTGTACGTCGCCGACAACCCGCACAAGGATTTTCAGGCCCCGCTCGGCCTCGGCTGGCGCACGGTCCGCGTACGGAGGGCAGGGGGCCTCCACGCGGAGTCGATCGGTTCGGTTTCCGTTGATCGGGTTGTGGAAGACCTCCGTGACATTCCCTCTCTTTTCGGATCGTAACGATGGATCGCATCTATCTCTCTTCGCCTCACATGTCGCCGCGGGCCCGGGAATTCCTGCTGGACGCCTTCGACTCGAACTGGATCGCGCCCTTGGGGCCGCATGTGGACGCCTTCGAGCGGGAGTTCGCCGAAATGGTCGGCACGGAGGAGTCCGTGGCGCTATCCTGCGGCACGGCGGCGCTGCATCTGGCCTTGATTTTGCAAGGCGTCGGCCCCGGCGATGAGGTGCTCACGTCGACCCTGACCTTCGCCGCCACCGCCAACGCCATCACCTACGTGGCGCCGCGCCGTGTTCGTCGATAGCGATCGGGCCACCTGGAACATGGACCCCGGATTGCTGACCGACGAGTTGCAGGCGTGTGCGCGGCGGAAGAAACTGCCCAAGGCGGTCGTCGCCGTCGATCTCTACGGCCAATGCGCCGACTACGAGCCGATCGTCGCGGCCTGCGCGCGCTATGGCGTGCCGTTGATCGAAGACGCTGCCGAAGCGCTGGGAGCCACCTACAACGGCCGATCGGCCGGAACCTTCGGCGCGATCGGCGTCTTTTCGTTCAACGGCAACAAGATCATTACCACCAGCAGCGGCGGCATGCTCGTTTGCGACGACCGCGAAACGGCGCGGCGGGCCCGCTTCCTGGCTGCCCAGGCCCGCGATCCGGCGCCCCACTACCAACATTCCGAAATCGGCTACAACTATCGTATGAGCAATCTGCTGGCGGCCGTGGGCCGCGGGCAGTTGCGGGCGCTGGCGGAGCGCGTCGAGCAACGGCGGGCGAACTTCCTGCTCTACCGTCACGCGCTCAGCGACCTGCCCGGAATCGCCTTTATGCCCGAACCCCGTCGCTGCCGGTCCACCCGCTGGCTGACGTGCATCACGGTCGATCCCGACGCGTTCGGGGCCGCGCGGGAAGACATTCGTCTGGCCTTGGAGGCCGAGAACATCGAAGCCCGCCCGACCTGGAAGCCCATGCATCTCCAGCCGGCGTTCGCCGCTTGCCGAGTGCGCGGCGGGGCCGTGGCCGAGCACATCTTCGAGCAAGGGCTGTGCCTGCCGAGCGGCTCGAATCTTGCCGAGGAAGACCTGCTGCGGGTGGTCAACCTCGTGCGACACCGTCGGCGGCTGCCGTCCGTTCACGCTCGACATTCCGCGGCCGCGGCGGATGGCGGCATAGCTGTTGCCGCAACTCTAGACGCGGCAATCGCTTGGGTCGCCTGGCCCGATTCTGCCATGCGTCCCTCTCAAGAATTTTCATGTCAGTGCGCGACGAGGTCGATCATGCGCATTGAACGCGGACTGCAAGGGGCGGGGGGAATTGTCGTGCTGACCAGTGTCGGACTGGGACTATATCCCGTCAACGAATCGCCAATGCCTATTCACGGTCAAGATGCCTAACGTCGGATCCCGGCTGCTGTGTTGGCGGGGCACATCGCGCTGCAAATGAAGCCGCCATTTTCCCTTTGACGTCCGCCGGGACGCGCTCCTCGCAGAAAACACGCATTGGAACCGCCGCGCTCATTCCGCCGCCAGCGCTCGTACCCGCACATTGCGGAAGGCCACGGGCCCGTGGTCGGCCTGGAAATACAGCGGTCCGGTCGCGTGCTCCTTCTTCGTCCAGTTGTCGCCCGTGGGGTGGGCCACTTCGACGTTGTCGTGGATCAGCGTGCCATTGAGCACCACTTTCTCGAACCGCGCATTGACGGTCTTGTTGCCCTCCGCATCGAAGCGCGGCGCACGAAACACGATTTCCAGCGTTTGCCACTCGCCGGGCGCTTTGCAGGCGTTCACGCGCGGCGCGGTTCCCTCGTCGAGATGGTGGTAGCCCGTGCTGTTGTGCTCGGCGCGGATAAATCCCTCCGCAGTCGCTTCCCGTGAGCTTATTCTTCGTTTGCCAACTGTCGAAGATCTGGATTTCGTAGACGGCGTGCAACTTCACCCCGGAGTTCGAGCCGCGGAATCATGAACTCCAGCGACACGTCAACGTCGCCCCATTGTTGCCGGGTAATGAGGTTCTTGGTATTGCCCTTGGGGCCGTTGATCAGCACGCCTTCGCCCGGTTCGCCCGCGAGCCGCTTCTCATTGTCGGGGGCCATGCGGGCATTGCCGGCGATAAACCAGTCGCCCGTGGGCTGCTGAAACGCCGCAAGGTCGTCGGACAGCCTGATCCAACGATCATTTCCGGCGTCGGCCGCCGCCAGTACGCCGGGGATCAACAAGACACTTGCCAAGAGCGCCGTGAGGCGATTCGTAGTCATGTTCTTCATTCGACAAAAAGGGAGTGAGTGTTCGTGTTTGCCCAGCGATCGATTGTAGCCCATTACCGATGGCAATCATAGTCCACCCGGTGTACCATAGTGAAGCAATCTTGATACGAGGGAGATTCTTATGTCCACGATAACCCGTCGCGATTTTCTCGCCGGGCTGACCGCTGCGGCCGGCGCGGCGACGTTGGCTACGCCTCTCACTCGGGCCGCCGAAAGCCAGGCCAAAGTCAAGAGCGGGACCGACCTGGTCGAACTTGGTAAAGACCTCCGTCCCGATGCCCCGGGATCGGAACTGGAGCCGTCCATCGAAAAGGTCCGCACGAGCGTGCTGGTGGTTGAGGCGGCTCCGGGCGTCAAGGTCCACGTGGAGCAACTCCGCCACGAGTTCTGGTTCGGCGCCGCGCTGGTGAGTCAGTTCTTTAGCGGCCGCAGGGCGAAAACGGAAGATGCCGCTCGATACAAGAAAGCGTTCCTGGAGAACTTCAACGCCGCCGTGACCGAGAACGCCCTCAAATGGCGCAACATGGAGCGCCGGCGGGGAGAGGTGGACTATTCCACCGTCGAACGCGATTCTCCAGTGGACCAAAGAGCACGACATTCCCCTGCGCGGCCACAACATCTTTTGGGGAGTGCCCGACATGGTCCAACCCTGGCTGAAGGACCTCGACGACACCGACCTCCGCGCGACGCTCAAGGCGCAGGGCGCTGGACGTCGCAAGGCGCTACCGGGGGCGGTTCGCCGAGTACGACTTGAACAACGAGATGCTGCACGGCAACTACTATGCCGATCGCCTCGGCCCAGAGATCACCCGGGACATGGCGCTCTGGGTGCGGCAGGAGGACCCGGCTGCCGTGCTCTTCCTGAACGACTACGATATTCTCACCGGAAAGCGGTTGAACGACTACGTTGTCCAAATCCAGAGACTCCTCGACCAGGGCGTGCCGGTCGGCGGGATTGGGGTGCAAGGGCATTTCCACGGTGACTCCTTCGATCCGGATGCCCTAAAAAGCGCACTGGACCGACTCGCCCAGTTCAAGCTGCCGATCCGGGTCACGGAGTTCAATTTCCCCGGCCAGCAGTCCAAATACTATGGCGATCGCGGGGCCCGCCTGACCGACGAGGAGGAACAGGCCAAGGCCGAAGCCCTGGTGGACTACTATCGCATCTGCTTCGCCAATCCGGCGGTGGAGGGTATTCTGATGTGGGGATTCTGGGAGGGAGCGAACTGGATTCCCGTCTCTTCCCTTTACCGGCGCGAGCTGGGCCGCAACGCCGGCGGCGGAGGCCTACCGGGATCTGGTGTTCCGACAATGGTGGACCAATTGGCGAGGGAGTACCGATGCCGAAGGCCGTTGCGAGATCCGGGCGTTCTTCGGCAAGTATCGAGTGACCGCCGGCGACAAAGACGTTGCCGTCAGTCTGAAGCGGGGCGAGCAGACCAAGATAGTCTCATTTAAGCAGCTTTAGCCTGGATTCCCATTCCTTGCCTGGGCTATCAGCGTGTGCAACAGGACTTTGCATTCTGGCTGCATTGGTTCCAGGGCATTTGTGCCAGGACCATGCCCATGCCACAGGTGTCGGTAATTCCAGCGAAGACCAGCCCGGCTCCGACGAAGGCCGATAACCCGATCAACGCAGGATTCACGAACCAACCGAGTACGGCCCCCAGTAGTACCAGTGATCCGGCTGCGATACGTACTTGCCGCTCAAGCGAGATGGATTTCTTGCCACGGACGACCGGCACACCAGCCTCCACGCAAGCCATCGTACCGCCCTCGACGTTGACCACATTGGGGAAGCCTCCCTTGAGCAATTTCTCGCAAGCCTGCCGGCCACGACCGCCAGAACGACAGATGACGTACAGCGGCTCACTCGCCGACCCATTGTGGGCCTGCATCAACGCTGCCGCGTCGAGTTGATCCAAGGGGATATTGCGTGCGATCTCGACGTGGACCTCCCGAAACTCGACGGGCGTGCGAACGTCGATCAGTTCAATCGTCTTGCCTTCCTGGCAGAGTTCTGCAAGTTGGGCGGCCGAAATGCCGGAAGCGTCCATCATCGTCTCCTCGTAGTCGTTGCCTTATTGATTGTTATGTCCCGACAGTACGATCTGTTTCTGCAAAAAAAACGTCATCCCTGGTTGCCGAACCGTGCTTCGATGCAGGTCATGATGTGCGCCAAATGGGTTTCCACGATCTGGTAGTACGCCTTGCGACCGTCTTTCTCGTTGGTCAGGAAGCCGCATCGTTGCATTAGCCGCAAATGTTCCGACGCCATGTGGCTGGGAATACCGCATGCGTCGGCTAGTTCTCCGACCGTATAGCGGCCCCGGAGGAGCATCTGAACCATCCTTAGCCTGTGGGGATGGGCCAGCGTCTTGAGGCATTCCGCCGCCCGCTCCAAGGCGTCCAAGGATGTCAGGTTAGGTAACTTGGCCTTTGCGGTCATATTTCTTCTCCCAATAGTCAATATATCGGAATATCGCGACATGTCAATCAGAATTTTTCGTTTCAACCACTTGAAAAAGGCGGGGAGCCCCAGCCGTCCGGTGAACCGACGATTCCACGCGGGGCCCGGCAACTCGTCGTGATTTTCCACATTTTGCAAGCCCCAACACCGTGTAGCATAATACTTTACGTAAGTGGCCCCTTGTCTCATGACTATTGCTTCCCTAATCAGAAATACCATTATTGGTCGTGTGTAAATGCAAAACTAGCTGCTATCTAATCATTTGCTAACCAACTGCCAGTAGCTTCTATTTTCCAAACGTGTTGCGACCGTTTTCGAACGTGTGACGACCGTTTTGCACCTCGTTTTGCCAGGTAACGATCCACCATGAAAAAGCGTTTGATTATTACGGCGATGGGTTTGGCTTTCGTGTCGCTTGTCGCGCCAGCCCGCGCCGCCAGCTATAGCTGGACCGGCAATGGATCCTCGGACTCTTGGTATTCGTCCGGCAACTGGGGCGGCGCCGCCCCGTCTGACGATCAGCCAAACGACTACGTCTTCACCGCAAGCGGCTGGAACACGGCACAGAGCACAGCCGTCGTCGATAGCGGAGGATACCCCGACGTGAATAGCCTGACGTTCAACAGCAATGCCAGCGTCCCCTGTACGATTCAACTCGGGTCCGGCAGCACCTTCTATCTCGACCCGTCAAGCTCAGGCGCGACGACGATCAGCGTGGCTCAGACGGGCGTCTATACTATTGCGCCTGTTGCGGGCAGCAGCGGTGCGACCATTCAACTGGGCGATACTCAACAGTGGTCGCTGACCGGTAATCTAGTGGTCAGCGCAGTCCTCTGGGACGACGGTGAGAGCAATTCGCCGGGTTTTGTTAAGACAGGCGCCGGCACGCTGACCCTCAGCGGCAACAATGCATTCTCCGGGCCGATAAGCGTCAACCAAGGTACGGTCAGCATTGCCACGATTGCCAACAAGGGTCAGGCCTGCAACCTCGGCCGCGGCGACGGCACGGCCACCGGCGGCCTAACGCTCAACGGCGGCACCCTGTTGTATACCGGTACCGGCGCATCGAGCAACCGGGGATGTACGCTTGGCACGGCCGGAGGCACCATCAACGTACAAAACGCCGCCGCGTCGCTCACGTTCACCGGCGCAGTAACCGGGGCCGGACTGACGAAAGCCGGTAGCGGCCAGTTGACCCTCGCCGGAGCCACCAACTACACCGGCGTCACCACGATTAGCGCCGGCACTCTGGAGATCAACAACGCCAGCTTGACGACCAACGTGCTTACCGACGCCGGCGGCGTGAACATCACCGGCGGCGAGTTGATTTTGGACTACAACAATGGCGTTGACCCGGCCAGCGAGGTCCAATCGTTACTGACCACGAGCCACAACAATGGTTTCCTGACGGGTCAGATCCGCGACACCAGCGCGACTTCCTCTGTCGGCTTGGCCTGGGTGGACAACACCGCGACCAAGCAGGTCACGATTATGCCTGCGCTTTACGGTGACGCCAATCTGGACGGCAAAGTGGACGGCAGCGATCTGGTCATCTTGTCGCAGCACTGGAACTCGGCCGGCACTTGGACAACGGGAGATTTCAACTACGACGGCCAGGTGGACGGCAGTGATCTGGTCATCTTGTCGCAGCACTGGAACAGCAGCATCGCCGGTATGCCGTTTTCCGAGGCCATGGCGGCCGACTTTGCGGCGACACCCGAACCAGGAACCCTTGCCCTGCTCGCTACCGCCGCTCTGGCTTTAGCGGCTCGGCTCGGGTTTCGGCAGGCACAAAAACAAATACAAAAGCTGCCGCGCGGGGCGGCGGCGCCACGAATCAAGACTGCGGCCTGCTCGTAACGGTTTTACTCTTTACTCGTTTCTGTGAACATTCGTCCTAAGGAGTCGGCGAAAATGAAAAAGGTTCTTTGGGTTCTCATCCTTGTGGCATCATTGACACCGCGCGCGGCGATTGCCGAGGTGATCGGCGTGTGGACCGAGAGCAACGCTGGTTCGGGTTTGGACCGCTGGACCCTCACCGTGACACCTGGTCCCGGCGTAGTCATGGCGGGTTTCAACCTCGATCTGTATGACACTGCCGGGACCGGTCCCTTCCAGAACAATGGGTTGCCCTTCGGCACTTCGAAAGGCACAAGCACACCGGACGGAAACACACAGTTCCTCCTGCAACTGAGTCACGGGACCAAGCCAAACGTGGTAACCGACGTCAACGCACAAGGAGCGTCCGTCGATTCGGACGACCTAACTGCGGTCATCGCTGCGGTTAGCGGTGGCATCTATGACCAAGGCGGCGGCGTCGTCGGGTGGACCTCGTCGTTGCCGTTGCTGGCACTCGTGGTGCCAAGTGCCTCCGATCCGTTCTCGGTGGCCGCCAATGGGACGCTCACAGGACTGGCGTTCCTCACCGCGGACGACAGCAAGGCTGGAATTTGCTATCACCCGGATGGATCGTATGAGACGATCCAGTTCCAGGCGGCGCCAGAACCCAGCACCTTGGCAATGCTGGCTTGTGGCTTGTGTGGCCTGTTGGCCTACGCCGGCCTAAAGCGGAAGTAGCGGCAATATCGGGTATCGGGAAGCAGAACGCGGACGGAGACGCCCTCCGATCCGGGCGATTCTTCCCCTGCCTGTCCGCCGTTTCGAAATTCGGGGAACTCTGCGCAGCACATTATGAGACGCACTCCGCCATCCGCTGCACACGCTGTCAGGAGGGGGTTCACGCTCGTCGAGTTGTTGGTGGTCATTGCCGTCATCGGGCTCCTCATCGCCTTGTTGCTGCCCGCCGTGCAGAGCGCTCGCGAGTCGTCGCGGCGATCCGCCTGCGCGAACAACCTGAAGCAAATCGGTCTGGCGATTCTGAACTTCGAGTCGGCGCAACGGAAGCTGCCGGCCGGCGGCCAGGGATCCGATTGGATGTCAACGCCAGCGGCCTCGAAGTTCTCCCATCAGTCGCTGTTCACGATTCTATTGCCGTTCATCGAGAGAGGCGACCTGTACAACTCGTACGATGTGACGCGGAGCTACCGCGACTCCACCGTCCCGCAGAACGTCGCCGTGGCCAAGACCAGTATCAGCCTCTACCTCTGCCCGAGCAATCGGTTCGGCTCGCTGAAAGATCCGGCGGGCTTCGGCGGATTGGATTACTTCGCCACCGCCTGGACCGACATCGACCCGGTCACCGGGTTTCGCAACCGGTCCACCCGCATGGAAGGCGCGCTGGTCACCATCGACGGCAGCAACGATCCCGTTAATGGCACCGTGGACGGCCTTTCGCTGACGGGCGTGCCGCTGTCGGCCGTGACCGACGGCACCACCAATACCATCGCGGTGATTGAAGATTCCGGCCGTATCAGCCCCGCCTGCGGCGGCGCGCCTACTACACGCTCTCCACGTTTTACGATACCTTTGTCAGCCAAGGCGGCACCTTGACCAACGGCGACGTCACCGACGCCCCGCCTGCCCAGACCGGCAGTCTGCGGGCCATCTGGCGATGGGCCGATCCTGCCGCGGGCGCCGCCGGGATTTCCGGCGTTGCCAACGCCCGCGGCTTCCTCGACGCCAATGGGAATTACATGGGGAAAGTGATCAATGCCAACGCTTCCCCCATCGGCGGTTGCCCGGCGGCCACGTCCGTGAATGCCGGGGGGAACACGAAAGGTCTGTATCCGGTGGGCGAGAAGGGATGCCCCTGGACCACGACAAACTGCGGACCCAACGAAGAGCCGTTCGCGTTCCATCCGGGCGGGTGCCAGGCCGTGATGCTCGACGGCAGCGTGCGGTTTCTGGGCGAAGACACGTCTCCGCTCACGTTGCGGCAGTTGGTGACCAGGGCCGAAGGCACAGTCCCGGATTGGCCTTGAGACCAACGGGCAGTGGAGGGCAGGGGCTCCGAGCCCATGTTGGTTCGCGGCGAGATCAAGGGCCTCGGCCGGCGAGCGCTAGGCCGTTTCGCGGAAGCGGGACCACTCGATGCCCAGTTTCCGCATCTTCGCCCGCAACGTGTGGGGATTGATTTCCAACAGCGCGGCGGCGCCTTTCCGCCCCTCGATGCGCCCCTGGGTGGCCGTCAATGCGGCTTCGATATGCCGCCTTATGGCCACATTGAGCGGCTCGATCGCCGCGCCCGGCCGCTGCGGCGGCTTCGTGGGAGACGCCGTGGCGCCGCCGTGCCAACCCAACGGGTGATCGGGCTCCCGCGGCGCCGCCGGCCCGCCCGTATCGACGCCCAGCGCCTTGGCCACTTCCAGTCCTTTGCCGTCGCCAAGGATCGCCGCACGGTCGATCACCGCCCCCAATTCGCGGACGTTTCCCGGCCAGGCGTAGGACGTCAACAATGCCAGGTCCTGGGCGGTGGGCGAGGCCGGGACCAGGCCAAACCGCGTTGCCGCCCGCTCGGCGAAATGCAGGGCCAGGCGGGCAATGTCCTCGCGACGCTCGCGCAGCGGCGGCAGCACGATCGGAAACACGGCGATCCGATACCAAAGATCCTCGCGGAACCGTCCTTCGGCCACCATCGAGGTCAGGTCGCGATGCGTGGCCGCGATGATCCGCACGTTAACGTTGATCGGTGTCTCTCCGCCCACGCGCTCCATCCAGCCGTCTTGCAGAATGCGCAGCATGCGCACCTGGGCGGCCAGCGGCAACTCGCCGATTTCGTCGAGAAACAGCGTGCCGCCGTCGGCACGCTCGAACCAGCCGCGGCGCGACTCGACGGCGCCGGTAAACGCGCCCCGTTCGTGACCGAATAACTGGGAGTCGATCAACTCGGGAGGAATCGCGCCGCAGTTGACGCGATCGAACGGGCCGCTCCGGCGGGCCGAGCGGTTGTGAATCGCCCGGGCCACCAGTTCCTTGCCCGTTCCCGTTTCGCCGAAGATCAACACGGGGGCGTTGGAGCGGCGCTACCAGTTCGACGCGATCCATGACGGCGCGCAGGCCCGATTCGACGCCGACAATCGTGTCGTCCAAAGTCGTGCGGCCCAGCCGCGTGAGCAACGACCGCTTGTCGGCCTCGGCGGCTTCGCGCAGCGCGGCCACCTCCCGCAAATGGAGATCATTCTCTAAAGCCGTGGAGAAAGGCTCCAAGAGCAATTGGGCCAGCTCGACGTGCTTGGGATGAAAGATGCGGCCGGCGGGCGCAACAGTGCCAGCACGCCGCAATGCCCCGCCGGATCACCCAGCGGACCGGCCAAGACGTCGCCCTCGAAATGGTCGGCCACGATTTCAAGCGGCTTGACCGCCGAAGGGTCGTCGCCGCGGCGATGGCTGACTTTGCCGCCCCGGCACCAGGCCAGCAGCGATTGCAAATCGGTCGCCGAGCAATTCGTTCGGGCGTCGCGAAGCGGCTGTTTCGACCCCGCCAGTCCAACCGCCACCGTCTCCAGGCACGAGCGAGCCGCGTCGATCCGTCGCACCAGCAACTGGTGAACGGGGAGATGCTTGACGAGCAGGGCCGTGATGGTGGCGGTCGAGTGGCCGATCTCGATGTGCCGGCAGGCCTCTTGCCAGACGTTTAAGAGCACCGATTGGAGTTGTTCCATAGTCGCCACAGCCCAGGCGTTCCATCGTATATCACGGACATACTATCACATAAGATGGATTGAGTCCATCATATTACACGGTTTTTGTTGAATTGCGCCCCGGTATGCCCCACATTCTGTGTAAAGCGAACGAAAATGGGGTCTGCGCAGCCCGGTATGGGAGTTGCAAGCCCTACAGATTGCCGATAAATGCACACGGCGTGCCATCGATGGTCTGGAACCTAAGACGCCACTTCTCCGAGGGGTAGGAATGCGGATGCTGTCTCGCTGCCGGGTACTGTTCGTGCTCGCTCTGTTGCCGGTGGGATGGCTCGCCCACGGCTGCTCGCAGCCGACCGAGTCGGCGCGGAGGAGCGAAAGCAAAACCGGCCGCGATTCAAATTCTCAATGTGTCTTACGATCCCACGCGCGAGCTCTACGAGGAGTTCAATTCGGCGTTTGCCAAACATTGGGAGCAGGAAACGGGGCAGAAGGTTACCGTCGAGCCGTCGCACGGCGGATCGAGCATCCAGGCGCGGAGCGTAATCGACGGCCAGGTCGCCGACGTGGTCACGCTGGCATTGGCCTACGACATCGACAACATCGCGGCGCAGGCGGACCTCTTGCCGAAGGACTGGCAAGGCAAGTTGCCCGACAACAGTTGTCCGTATACCTCGACGATCATCTTCCTGGTTCGCAAGGGCAACCCGAAGGGGATCAAGGACTGGGACGACCTCGTGAAGCCGGGCATTGAAGTCGTGACGCCCGATCCCAAGACATCGGGCGGTGCGCGGTGGAATTATCTGGCGGCCTGGGGATATGCGCTGCGACGCGAACTGGGCGACCTGTCCCGGCTGCACGGCGCCGGCCAATCGGCGACGGTGGCCAAGGCGCAGGCGAAGGCGCGAGAGTTTGTCAAGGAGTTGTACGGTCACGTGAAGGTGCTCGATTCGGGGGCCCGCGGAGCGACATTAACGTTCGTTCAGAACGGCCGGGGCGATGCCCTGTTGGCCTGGGAGAACGAGGCCTTCTATTCGGTCAACCGCATGAAGAAGAGGCGCCGAGTGCGAAATCGTCGTTCCCTCGGTGAGCATCCTGGCTGAGCCGCCGGTGGCGGTTGTGGAAAAGATCGCCGAGAAACGCGGCACGCGGGAAGTGGCCGAGGCGTACTTGAGGTATCTTTACTCGCCGGAAGGGCAAACCATCGTGGCGAAGTGCTATTATCGCCCGCGCAACGAGAAATCGGTGCCGGAAGCGTACTTGAGGCCTTTTTCCCAATTGGCGCTGTTTACGATCAACGACGTGTTCGGCGGGTGGCAGAAGGTCCAGGCCGAGCATTTCGCCGACGGCGGCATCTACGATCAATTAAGCAAGCCCGACTGAACACGGAATCGCCGCCGCGGCGCCTGAAAGCCATGCGGATGTCGCTGAAAGAACGAAGCGTGTTGCCCGGTTTTGGCCTGACCATGGGCTGCACGATGACCTATTTGAGCCTCATCGTGCTGATCCCGCTGGCCGGGCTGCTTTTGAAGTCGGGCACCATCGGCTGGGCGGCGTTCTATGCCACGGTCACCGATCCCCAAGTGGTGGCCTCGTACAAGCTGTCGTTCGGGGCTTCGCTGCTTGCCGCCGCGATCAACGCGGTGTTCGGACTGATCGTGGCCTGGGCGCTGGTGCGATATTCGTTTCCCGGCAAGAAGCTGGTTGACGCCATGGTCGATCTGCCGTTTGCCATGCCTACGGCCGTTTCCGGCATTGCTTTGGCGGCCCTGTATTCGACGCACGGCTGGATCGGCCGATGGCTGGCGCCGCTGGGGATCGAGGTCGCCTACAGCCGCTTGGGCGTGATGGTGGCCTTGACGTTCATCGGCCTGCCGTTCGTCGTCCGCACCTTGCAGCCCGCCCTGGAAGATATGGACCTGGAAGTGGAGGAAGCGGCGGCGAGCCTCGGGGCGACGCGGTTGCAGAGCTTTCTCTACGTCATTTTTCCCGGCATCTTGCCCGCCCTGTTGACGGGGTTCGCGTTGGCCTTCGCCCGCGCCCTGGGCGAGTACGGCTCGGTGGTGTTCATCTCCAGCAAGTGGGAGAAGGTCGTGCCGATGCTGATCTACACGAAGCTCGAACAGTATCACTATGCCGAGGCGGCGGCGATTGCCGTGGTCACCTTGGCGGCGTCGTTCCTGGTGTTGTTCTTCATCAATCTGTTGCAATGGTGGAGCCGGCGCTACGCCGCGTGATCGATCATGGCGGGAACGGTGCTGATGCGACGAACGGCCGCCTCGCGGCCACGAGCCCCGGCGGCCACGACCGAACCGCGCTTGGTCCGCTGGCTGCTGATCGGCATCACCTTGACCTTCCTCTCGCTTTTCCTGCTCCTTCCGCTGCTGGCCGTGTTTGCCTATGCGCTGGAAGAGGGCTGGAAAGCCTATTTCCGTTCGCTGTCTGACGGCGCGACCTGGTCGGCCATTCGCCTGACGTTGCTGGTCGCGGCGATTGTCGTGCCCGTCAACACCGTCTTCGGCGTGGTGGCGGCGTGGGCCATCGCCAAGTTTCGCTTCGCCGGCAAGAGCGTGCTGATTACGCTCATCGATCTGCCGTACAGCGTTTCGCCGGTGATTGCCGGCATGCTCTTCGTGCTCTTGTTCGGAAGGCAGGGCTACTTGTGGCCCTGGCTGGAGGCGCACGACATTCGCATCGTCTTCTCGACCTTCGGGATCGTGCTGGCCACGTTGTTCGTCACCTTCCCCTTCGTGGCCCGCGAGCTGATTCCCTTGATGCAGGCCCAAGGGATCGAGGAAGAGGAGGCGGCGCGGTTGCTGGGCGCCGGCGGGCTGCAAACGTTCTGGCGAGTGACGCTGCCCAACATCAAGTGGGGCCTCTTGTACGGCGTGATCTTGTGCAACGCCCGGGCGATGGGCGAGTTCGGGGCCGTGTCGGTCGTGGCAGGTCATCGCGCCGGCACGAACACCATGCCGCTGCACGTCCAAGTGCTGTATGAAGGCGGAAGCGACCTCGCGCCGGCCTTTGCCGTGGCTTCGCTCTTGGCAATGCTCGCGCTGCTGACGCTGGTGCTGAAGTCGCTGTTGCAGTGGAAGACGGCCGAGCAGGTCGTGCCCGATGAATTGGTTGGTTACACGGGAGACTGACACATGGGCATCGAAGTCCGCAACATTACCAAGACATTCGGCGAGTTCACGGCGCTCCGCGATGTGAGTCTTAGCGTGGCCACCGGCGAGCTGGTGGCTTTGTTGGGCCCGTCCGGCTCGGGCAAGACCACCCTGCTGCGGATCATCGCCGGGCTGGAAGATCCGGATGAAGGCAGCGGGGCGATCCTCTTTCACGAGGAGGACGTCGCCCGGCGCAACGTGGGCAGCCGGAAGGTGGGCTTCGTCTTCCAGCACTACGCCCTGTTCCGCCACATGACGGTGTTCGAGAACGTGGCCTTCGGCCTGCGCGTGCGGCCGCGGGCGCAGCGGCCCGCCCGCAACCTCATCAAGTTCAAAGTGATGCGGCTCTTGAAACTCGTGCAACTGGAGAGCATGGCCAACCGCTATTCGCACCAACTCTCCGGCGGCCAGCGGCAGCGCGTGGCCCTGGCCCGGGCCCTGGCCATCGAACCGAAGGTGCTGCTGTTGGACGAGCCGTTCGGCGCGCTCGACGCCCGCGTGCGCCAGGAGCTGCGGCAATGGCTCCGCCGCTTGCACGATGAAATTCACCTGACCAGCGTTTTCGTGACGCACGACCAGGACGAGGCCCTCGAGCTGGCCGATCGCGTGCTGGTGATGAATGAGGGCCGCATCGAGCAGATCGGCACGCCCGACGAAGTGTTCCATCACCCCAGCACCGAATTCGTGGTGAAATTCCTCGGCCAGGTGAATGTCTTCCGCGGGCGGCTGGAAGGGGGAAAGGTCCATTTTTCGACGCTGGCCCTCGACTCGCCGCAACATGCGGGAAGTCCGACGCAGGCGGCCCGGGTGTTCATCCGCCCGCACGAACTCGAAGTCAACGTGACCCGCAACGGCCATCCCGCCCTCCAGGCCGTTGTCACCCGCATCCACTCGGCCGGCCCCAACGTGCGGCTGGAATTGGTGGCCGAGTCGGGCGAGCGGCTCTACGCGGAGCTGACTCAGGACCGCTACCGCTCGCTCCAGATCGTCACCGGCAACACGGTCTTCGTCACGCCGCGCGACGTGAAAGTCTTCGCCGATGAGACGGCCTGAGAGGTTGTCTTAAAGATCTCCCCTCTCCGGGCACCGACCGAAGGTTGGTCGGGAGAGGGGCAGGGGGTGAGGGCCGCGGCGAGAATCAAGCTGCCAAACCTCGTCGCCTCGCCAATCGCCCTCACCCTGCCCTCTCCCGGCGGGAGAGGGGACTAACTTGCAGACACGGCCTGAGGCCGACAGTCTCGCCGCTGTTGCCAAGGAAATCGTTGTGGTAAGCTGGGCGGCCATGGAATCCACGTTTGCAGAATCGCTCCCCGAAACGATCCGCGACGTCGAGCAACTCGAAGAATTACTGAGCCGGCCGACGCCGGGGGTTATCGAAACGTTCCGCCGGCTGGATGGAGACGTCATTGTGCTGGGCGCGGGCGGCAAGATCGGGCCGAGCCTGGCGCGGATGGCCAAACGGGCCAGCGACGCGGCCGGAAAGCAGCGACGAATTATCGCCGTGGCCCGCTTCTCGACCGCCGGCCTTCAGGAGGAGCTTCAGGCACTGGGCATCGACGCGGTGCGCAGCGATCTGTTGGAGCGCGATCAATTGGCGGCGCTGCCCAACGCGCCGAACGTGCTTTACCTGGCAGCCATGAAGTTCGGCACCTCGGGCCAGGAGGCGACCACTTGGGCCCGCAACGTCTTCCTGCCCGGCATGATCTGCCAGCGATATCGCCACGGCCGGATCGTGGCCTATTCCACCGGCAACGTCTATCCCTTGGTCCCGGTGGCCGGCGGCGGCTCGGTCGAGAGCGATCCGCCCGGCCCGGTGGGCGAATACGCCATGAGTTGCCTGGGCCGTGAACGAATCTTCGCCTATTTCAGCCAAACGCTGGGAATCCGCGTGGCGTTGATCCGCTTGAACTACGCCAACGAGATGCGCTATGGCACGCTGGTCGATCTGGCCCAAAAATTGATGGCCGGCGAGTCGATCGACCTCAGCATGGGCCATTTCAACGCCATCTGGCAGGGCGACAACAACGCGATGACGCTCCAGGCGTTCGGAGAGGCGGCGTCGCCGCCGGTGGTGCTTAACGTGACCGGACCGCAGACATTGAGCGTTCGCAGCGTTGCCGAGCAACTGGGCCGGCTTCTGGGAAAGCCGGTCCGGTTCAGCGGGAGCGAAGCGCCGGACGCTCTGCTGAGCAATGCGTCGAAGGCCTGCGGGCTCTTCGGCCGGCCAACGGTGAGCGAGGAGCAATTGATCCGCTGGGTGGCCGACTGGCAGAAGCGCGGCGGCCCCACATCGAACAAGCCGACGAATTTCCAGGCCCGCGACGGGAAGTTTTAGGCAAAACAGTCTCCCCTCTCCGGGCACCGACCGAAGGTCGGTCGAGAGAGGGGGCAGGGGGTGAGGGCCGTGCGGTGGCACTCGTCAGCCCCCGATCGGCCTCACCTTGACCCTCTCAGGGGACCGACTTCTTTCTAGAGTCCCAGCACATCGTTCATACCGTACAAGCCCGGCTTCTTGCCGGCGAGGAACTTGGCGGCGGCAAGGGCGCCGGCGGCGTAGCACTCGCGGTTGGCGCGGACGGTCAACTCGATCGACTCGCCCAACATGCCGAAGACCACGGTGTGCTCGCCCGGGTTATCGCCGACGCGAATGGCGTGGTAGCCGATTTCCCCATGAGGCCGCTTGCCGGGCCGGCCTTCGCGACCGTGGCGATGGGCCGTTTGTCCCATCGCGGCGGCGATGATGTGGCCGAGTTTCAGCGCCGTGCCGCTGGGCGAGTCTTCCTTGAAGCGATGATGCCGCTCGATGATTTCCACGTCGGCATCGCGATCCTTCAGGGCGTTGGCCGCCACTTCCGCGAGTTTCATGGTCAGGTTCACCGCCAAACTCATGTTCGGCGACCAGAGCAGGGGGATGTCTTGGGCGGCGGCCCGCAGTCTCTCCGTCTGGGGCCCGTCGAAACCGGTGGTGGCCACCACGAGCGGAGTCTTCTGCTGCCGGCAAACCTCGACGATCTTCGCCGCGGCGGCAGGCGTGGAGAAATCAACGACGGCGTCAACGGCCGTCTCGAACCGGCCGCCAACGGCACGCCCAAGGCTTGGATGCCGGCAATCGTCCCCGCGTCTTCGCCCAACCGCGGATGACTGGGCGAGTCGATGGCGGCAACCAGCGAAAGCTCTGGATCGGCGGCCGCGAGGGCAACCAACTTCTGTCCCATCCGACCGGCGGCACCATGAATGGCAATGCGAACTGGCATGAGCGTGGATAACGAGGAGGAATATGGACGGTTTGCCGTCTCTGCACTCTAATCTGTGCCGCTTGAATTACCTTGACGATTTCGTCGAGGTCGTTCGGCACAGCCACCGCGTGGTTGGCATAGGCGGCGCTGCCGACGCCGCGGCTGCCGAGGACCTCGTTAAACTGTTCCTGGTCGGTTGTGTGATAAGCCACCGTAGCAGTCGGGTCCTTGAGTTGATGTCCGGTGAGGATGCAAACCACGCGCTGATCGGGGCCGATGACGCCCTCGGCGACCAAATGCTTGGCGCCCGCCACGCTGGCGGCGCTGGCCGGCTCGCAACCCATGCCGGCGGCGCCCACCCGGGCCTTGGCGTTGAGGATTTGCTGGTCGGTTACTTCGCGGACCACCCCGTCGCACCACTCGATCGCGCGGAGGCACTTGGTGAGGTTCACGGGCCGGTTGATTTCGATCGCGCTGGCAATGGTCGAAGCGCGGCGAGTTTGGGCATCCAGCTGGCGATAATGCCGACTCGCGATTTCCATGTTCGGCTTGCCCCCATTCCAACGCAGTCCTTGTTTTTCGACCAGGTCATAGAGCGTATTGGCTCCGGCGGCGTTGATCACGGCCAGCCGCGGGATACGGTCGATCAGCCCCAGTTCGTGCAACTCGTGGAACGCCTTGCCGAAGGCACTGGAGTTGCCCAAATTCCCGCCGGGCACGACGATCCAGTCGGGCGGCTCCCAGCCGAGCGCCTCCAGCACGCGGAACATGATCGTCTTCTGCCCTTCCAGCCGGAAGGGGTTGACACTGTTGACCAGGTAGATGCCCAGTTGTTTGCTGGTTTCCTGGACGCGGGCCATGGCGTCGTCGAAATCGCCGGCAATCTGCACGGTAAGCGCCCCGTAGTCGAGTGCCTGCGAGAGCTTGCCGTAAGAGATTTTTCCGGAACCGATAAAAATCACGGCTTTCATCAGCCGGGTGACAGAGCTATAGAGGGCCAGCGAGGCGCTGGTATTGCCGGTCGAGGCGCAGGCGGCCCGGGTGGCGCCAACCAGCCGGCCATGGCTAAACGCCGCCGCCATCCCGTTGTCTTTGAAACTGCCGGAGGGGTTCATCCCCTCATACTGTAAGTAGAAGTGGCCCGGCGCCACGCCGACGTACTGCCCAACGCCATCGGAGGCGTGCAGCAGCGTCTGCCCTTCGCCGATGGTGACACACTGGCGCAAAGGCGCGAACGGCAGCAGGTCATGAAAACGCCATACGCCGCTGAAACAGTAGGGATCGTTGCGTCGCGCCCACTTCTGCTCGAAGTCGGCTAGTGCCGCGGGCAGGCGCAGCCGTTCCCACTCGTACGCCACGTCCAACAGACTGCCGCAGTGGTCGCACGCGGTGCGAACCTCTTCGACAGCGTACGTGGCCCGGCAGGCAGGCGAAATACACTGCTGATATACGGGGGTAGTTATAGGAATCTTTGTTTGCTCAAAATGAGGAATCTTGCAATGAGATATCCCACCACTCTAGGTCAAACGAGGCGGTCGATCAAGGGCGGTCCGTCGCTTGGGGGGTGCGGTTGCGTCCGCCCCACGCCGCAGTTTGACAACCGTTTCTTCGTTGTCTACAATCAGAAGTTTGTGGGGACTGAGAAGTGCCTGCATTGAGCTAGTCTCACACGGAGAGGCGCGATGAAGAAACCTGAAATGACGGTTTACAAGGAACAGCTCCTGGCCCTGCGGGCGCGGCTTCGCGGCGACGTCAGCCAGATGGCCGATTCGGCCCTGAGAAAGAGCCGCAGCGAGGCCAACGGGGACCTTTCCAGCATGCCGATCCACATGGCCGACATCGGCAGCGACAACTTCGAGCAAGAGTTCACTCTCAGTTTGATGGAAAACGACGGCGGAACCCTGGCCCAAATCGAGGCCTCGCTGGAGCGCATCGAAGATGGCACCTACGGCCAGTGTGAGGAATGCGGCGTAAAGATACCGAAGAGCCGACTGAATGCCATCCCTTATGCCAACCTGTGCGTGCGTTGCGCCGAGCAGCAGGAACAACGGCTTTGAAACCAGCGGTCCCGCTTAGCCGCTATCTCGTGTTCTTTTCGGTGGCGGTCGGTGGCTGCGCGGTCGATCTGGCGACGAAAACCTGCATGTTCGCATCGCTGGGCATGCCGGGCGAGCGGCGTGACCCCTGCTGGCTCTGGAATAACGTTTTTGGCTTCCAGACCAGTCTCAACGAGGGGGCGCTGTTCGGCTTCGGGCCGGGCATGTGGCCCCTGTTTGCCGCGCTATCATTCGCCGCCGCGCTCGGTATCCTAATCTGGCTTTTTGTGGCCGGTGCCGCCCGCGATTGGCTGTTGACCATCGCGCTGGCCTGCGTCACGGCTGGAATTCTCGGCAATCTGTACGACCGGCTGGGGCTGCCGCAGCTCGCCTGGCCCATGGGCGATCCAGGCCACCTGCCCGGCTCGCCAGTCCATGCCGTCCGCGACTTCATCCACGTGATGATCGGCCAGTGGCCCTGGCCGACCTTCAACCTTGCCGACAGTTCTTTGGTCTGCGGCGCCGCGATGTTGCTTTGGCACGCCTTCTTCACCAAGGGCGAAAGCAAAGCGGCTCAGGCGGAATTCGAGATCACCGAAGCCGCCAAGCGGTAGATCGTTGGCACAGATTGGCCCAATTTTTTCCGCCATTCCGCGAGCGGCTCATCGCCCTCCCTTGACATCCCTGGCAGGACGCTTATACTAGTTCCCCATAACGAGGGACTTACGGAGAGGGGGAGCCATTAATGAAGTTATCGCGAACGGTCTCGTACGCCGTACAAGCAACCCTGCAACTGGCCGAAGCAAAGGGAGAAACGCCCATTCCGTGCAGTCGCCTGGCCGCCGAGGGCGGCATGCCGGAACGCTTCTTGCTGCAAATCCTCCGCAGCTTGGTCACCCGCGGCATTCTGGGTTCTACGCGCGGCGTGGAAGGGGGCTATCGCCTCGAACGCAGCGCGGAGGAGATTTCTCTGCTCGACGTGATCGAGGCCATCGATGGCCCGATGAACTCCGCTCTGCCCATGATCGAGGGCCTGCCGCCGGCGTGCAGGATGAAGCTGGAATCCGTCGTCGCCGACATCACCGATCTCGTCCGGCGCGAACTCCAATCCACCAAATTGGCTGACTTGCTGCCGAGCGCTGGCGGGCATCGGCACCGCGCGGCGATTGCCGATTGAGGCGCAGATTGCAGACGGCACACGGGAGCTTGACGAAGTGTTCCTCGTTAGCCGACAATGGGCACTCCACGATTTTCAGCCTGCGGTTTTCCTTGACCGATTCCCATGTCTGCCCAGTCTGCCGACCTACAGCCGCGACTCGCGTTGGCCATCGAGGCCGCCCAAGAAGCCGGCCGCATTACCCTCGAATACTTCCGCCGCGACGACCTCAACATCGAGTTGAAGCCGGACGACACGCCAGTTACCGTCGCCGATCGCAGCGCGGAACAACATCTTCGTAAGCGAATCGCGGCCGCGTTCCCCAGCGATGCCATTCTCGGGGAGGAAATGCCCGAGCAGGCGGGAACCAGCGGTTTCCGCTGGATTCTCGATCCCATCGACGGCACGAAGTCGTTCATCCACGGCGTGCCGCTCTACTCGACGCTGGTGGGCTTGGAATGCGAAGGAGAGAGCGTGTTAGGTGTGATTCGCGTGCCCGCGTTGGACGAGTGCGTTTATGCGGCATGTGGGCTGGGCGCATGGTACGTCCATGCCGATCGGCCGCCGCGCCGCGCGCAGGTTTCGTCGAAAAGAACACTCTCCCAGTCGTTGTTTGTCACCAGCGAGGTCGTCAATTTCGACAGAACGGGCCGCCGCGGAGCCTATGATCGTATCCAAGCCGCCGCTCGGCTCACCCGCACCTGGGGCGACGGCTATGGGTATCTGATGGTAGCCACGGGCCGGGCCGACGTGATGATCGATCCGCTGATGGCTCTCTGGGATGCCGCAGCCCTGCTGCCGGTAATCGAAGAGGCCGGCGGCGTCTTCACCGATTGGCGCGGCAACCGCACGATCCACGGCGGCGAAGGCGTCGCCACCAACGGGCTGGTCACGCGCGAGGTGCTCGGCCTTCTACGGCAGGCCTGACCAGCCATCCGGCAGGATCGTGTTTTTGGGCATGACGACAATGCCGTCGCGAATCATGCCGAAGGGAGTCTCCTCGGTGTCTTCGAGGCCCTGCTGGTTGACGATGCGCACGTTGCGGCCGATGCGGCAATTCTTGTCGAGGATGGCGCCTTCGATGTGGCAGCCCTCGCCGATGCCCAGCGGCGGTTCGCCGTTGGCTTGCCGCAGCGTAAGCATGTCGGGTGTCTCGTAGAAGTCGGCGCCCATCAGAACCGAATCGCGCACGGTTACGTTGCGGCCGATGCGGCAGCGCAGCCCGATCACGCTGTTTTCGATCACGGCTCCTTCTTCGATCATCGAACCGTCGGCCACCAGGCTGCCGCGAATCGTGGCCCCGTCCAGCCGCGTGGGCGGCAAAAATCGAGCGTGCGAGTAAATCGGCGACTCGACCGACGCCAAATCGAACGAGGCGTTCGGCTTGGCCAGGTCGAGATTCGCCTGGTAGAACGACTTAATCGTTCCGATATCTTCCCAATAGCCGTCGAACAAGTGGACCTGCACGTGCCGCGATCGGATCGACGCCGGAAACACCTCTTTGCCAAAATCGCGATAATCGGTTTTGCGGAGCACGTCGATCAGCGCCTTGCGCTTGAACAGGTAGATGCCCATGTTGGCCAGACAATCGCGGCCGCGACTGGGAACGCCGCAGGCGTCGATCCAGGCCGGCGAAGTGCGGACGTGCTGGACCTCCTGCTCGGTTTTCGGCTTTTCCAGAAAGCCGACCACGCGTCCGCTATCGTCCAGCCGCATGATTCCCAACCCCGACGCCGCCTCGCTGTACACCGGCACCGCCGCAATCGTCACATCGGCGGCCGCCTGGATGTGCGAGATGATCATGTCCTGAAAATTCATCCGGTAGAGTTGATCGCCCGAGAGGATCAGCACGTACTTGATGTCCGGCTGCTCGATGTAGCGGAGATTCTGACGAACGGCATCGGCCGTGCCCTGATACCAATTCACATTGTCGAGCGTCTGCTGCGCGGCCAGCACCTCGACGAAACCGCCGTCAAACGGATCGAAGGTGTACGTGGAGCGGATGTGGCGGTGCAGGCTGACCGAGTTGAACTGCGTCAATACGTAGCACCGATTCAGGCCGCTGTTGATGCAATTCGAGAGCGGAATGTCGATCAGTCGATACTTGCCGGCCACCGGGACCGCGGGCTTGGAACGATGCTTGGTCAACGGATACAGACGCGTGCCTTGTCCGCCGCCAAGCACCAACGTCACAGTCTCTTTCATACGCGAACCTCGGGCGTCAGCAGAGAAAACCTCAAGACTGCCTGACGCGTGCTGCTCTAAGTCTAGTCAACAATCACGGAGAGGGGAATAGCCCCATCACGCGGGGCGCAGTCACGGATTATGGCGGTGTGGCATACGATCGCAAACGGCCGTGACCGTTTAGCGGCCAACGGAACGTCGGCCCTCTATCCAGCCGCCGTACCGGCGGCTGCTAAACAAATTAAATTGCCCATTTTGGCCATGAGAATTCACTGCGCCCATCACGGGCCGTGGCCGCCGAGCAAGCAGGCGGCAACCTATCAAACGCCGAGGGGTCGTGTCAGGCAGGATTTCGGCGATTCGACGGTTATGGGGGAATAACCACGGATGAAACGGGGGGATTGATTTTAGGAAGCGGTGGGGTAGAATCCCGCACCGCTCGAGTTTGAGATTTGGGTTGGACATTTCCCGCTGTTGATCGGTAGGAGGTACTCCCCATGTCTGTTTCGAGTCTGCACCCGCACGGCGTGCGCCAACCGCGAGGCACGCTGGAACCGCCAACTCGGCACCAGTCCGTAGCAGCGGCCGATCCGGTCCTCTCGGTACCCCGCCCAGCCGAAGGCGAACAGGTGCTGGGGCTTGAACGCTGGCTCGCTCATCGCGTCCTTCAGGCGCTCGGCAGCCCTCCGGCGCATCTTGTGTTGTGGACCGGCGAAGTGATCGGCGAGTCGGACTCGGCCCCGGTGGCCCGCATCGTGTTCCACGACCGGCCGACGTTCTGGAAACTCTTGTTTGATCCCGATCTTCAGTTCGGCGACGCCTACAGCGACCGCCGGCTCGAAGTGGAAGGCGATCTGGTGGCCTTGTTGGAAACCGTATCGCACGCTCGGCTGGCGCCAAAGCGATCCGGCGGCCTCCTGCCGGCAGCCTTGTATCGCCACTTGCACCCTGCACGCGTCAACTCGCTTGGCGGCGCCCGCGAGAACATTCACGAGCACTACGACATCGGCAATGACTTCTACAATCTGTGGCTTGACGAGGAAATGGTCTATAGTGGGGCGTATTTTCCCGACCCGGCGATGACGTTGGAAGAGGCACAACGGGCCAAACTGGACTATGTGTGCCGGAAGCTGTGGCTGAAGCGGGGCGAAATCGTGGTCGAGGTGGGCGGCGGCTGGGGCGGTCTGGCCCTCTGGATGGCCCGCCATTTCGGCGTCATCGTCAAGTCGTTCAATATCTCGAAATCCCAGCTTCTTTATGCTCGCCGGCGGGCGAAGGCCGAAGGCCTCCACCACCAGGTGGAGTTCATCGAAGACGACTATCGCAACATCACGGGCCATTTCGACGCGCTCGTTTCGTTGGGCATGTTGGAGCACGTCGGCGCCCGCTACTACCGTGAATTTAGTCGCGTGATGGACCGTTGTCTCACCCCGACGGGGCGGGGACTAATCCAGGTGATCGGGCAGGATTGGCCGGCTCGGATCAACCCCTGGATCGAGCGCCGCATTTTCCCCGGCGCCGTATCCGCCCACCTTGCGGCAGTTGACCGACCTGTTCGAACCGTCGGGCTTCTCCGTCCTCGACGTCGAGAACCTGCGGCTGCACTACGCCAAGACCCTTGGGCACTGGCTGCGACGCTTCGAGGCCTCGTCGGCAACGGTGGCCCGCATGTTCGACGACCGATTCGTGCGGATGTGGCGGCTGTACCTGGCCGGTTCGTGCGCCGCCTTTGCCGCCGGCGGGCTGCAACTGTTCCAAGTGGTGTTCGCCCGGCCCGGCGTAAATAGCATACCCTGGAGCCGCTCGCGGCTGTACGGGGAAGACGTCTGAGTGCGCAGTCTTCAGACTGCGTCCCTCTCCGGGCACCGACCGAAGGTTGGTCGGGAGAGGAGGGCGAAGCCGTTTTCGTCCGTTTCCGCTCCCATCCGCCGCCGATTACGGATTCTTCTTCGCGTTGTCGGCGGGCCCTTCCGCGGCGCCTTCCGAGAGCCGCTCGCGCATCGGCTTGTTGGCCTTGTACGATTCCAGTTCCTTCTTGAGCGAATCGTCGTGCTTCGGGTCGCCGATCTCCACCGCCTTGCTCGACCACTTGATGGCCGTGTCGAAATCGCCCGTTTCGGCGTACGCGGCAGCCAGCGTGCTGAGGATGTAGGCGACCTTGTAGTGAGTCAGTTCGCAGGCCTCGGTAGCCAACTGAATCGCCCGCTTGCCGTCGCGGAGATTGTCGTCCGGAGAGGTGGCCAGCACCCAGGCGAAGTTGTTCAGCATGCTCTCGTTCTTGGGATGGAGCTTGATCGCTTTTTCATAGTCGGCGACGGCTTCGGCATGTTTGCCGAGGTTCAGGTACGTGTCGGCGCGACCCTCAAGGGCTTGCCACTCGTCGGGGTCCTCGGTCAGCACGGCGGAGTAGGCCTCGATGGCTTGCGCCGACTTCTTCTGGGCACTGTAGAGCATCCCCAGCAGCAAGAGCGTGCCCGAGTCCTTCGGATTGAGCTTGCGGCGGTTCTCCAGTTCGGCAATCGCCTCGTTGACGGGCAGCAACGACCGCGCATGCGAATCGCTGCGGGAAAGTCGGGGTTAATCTTCAACACGCGATCCACGTCGGCCAGGGCCTTCGCCTTCTCTCCTTTTTCTTCATACACGGCCGCTCGATAGAGCAACACGGTGAGGTTGTCCGGATCCAACTCGAGCGATTTCTCCAACTCCGCCAACGCCTCGTCATATCTCTTCAGGCGGGCCAAGACCTGGCCCCTGGCCTCGCGCGTGGGTGCGTCGTTGGGGTCCAACTCGAGCGCCTTGTCGATATCGGCCAACGCCGCTTCGAGCTTGTCCATAGCGGCCAGCAGCGACGCGCGCATCCGAATCGCGGTCCGAAAGAGCGGAAGGTCCGGTTGCAACTGCAGCGCACGGTTGATATCGGCCAGCGCTTTTTCATCCTCGCCTTTCTGTTGATACACGACCGCCCGCAACAACAACACCTTCGGGTTGTTCGGCTCCAGTTCCAGCGCCTGGTTCAGGTCATTGAGCGCGGCCTCAGGCTTCTGCTGCTTGTCATGCACGCTGGCCTCTTCCATCAACGTCGTGGCCGAATTGGGGCTAAGCTGCCGGGCCTTTTCCAGCATCGCCAACGATTCATCGTATTTCTTCAACCGCACCAGGATGATCGCCTTGGTCCGGTAGGTTTCCGCGTCGTTCGGGTTCAATTCAATCGCCTTGTCCAGATCGGCCAACGCCGCCTCCGGCTTGTCCATGTCGGCCAGGACGAGCACCACGGGCACGAATCGCAGCGGCGTCGTCCGGCACGAGCCGGACGGCCTCATCAAGATCGGCAAGTTTTTTTTCCAGCTGCTCCTGGACGATGGAACGCAACACTAAAGCCTTCTCCCGGGCAGGCCCCTCGTCGATTCCCAATTCCAGCGCCTTGTCGAGGGCCTCTCGCGTTTGCTTGACATCTATTTCGATGACGTGAGCCAGGCTTAGATTCAACTGTGCGATCAGGAGATATGCCTGCAACTGCTTCGGATCGAGCTTCACGGCCTTTTCCAAATCGGCCATCACCGAGTTGCGACGCTGGCGGAGTTCGTCAACCGTTGTCACCTTATCGCCGAGGCGCTTCGACAGCGCGGCCCGCGCTGCACGAGAGTTGACGAAAGGATCTTCCGAGCGAACTCGGTGTTGGACTCGTCAAGCCCCTTCTTCAGCGCGCTGTCGGCCAGGCGGATCACCTCACTGAGATCGCCCACCGTTTCGGCGCTGAACTTGGCCTCGGTGGCTTTGTCCAGGTCTTCTTGCCCCTCGCCTGCGGCGTACAAAGGACCGGCGATAAGTAGCATCAGCACCGGCACAAGCAATGGAATCCGTCTGACCATGGAAGCAGGTCCTTTCTGTTCCGATACGCGCAAGCTGGATAATTCAGGCGGGATGGAAAACTCCGCCTGTAAACGCCCGGCCCGCGCGCCCCTATTATAAGCAAACTGTGACGGCAGAGAAGAGCGAATCTTGCGCCATGCGCCGGCGACTTCTTCCGAAACCGAATTGTCGCGGGTGTTTTATTTCTCGTCTGCTTCCGCTTTCTTCGGCGGCTGATCTGCGTTCTTCACTTTGGCCGCCGGCTCTTCGGGCTTGACCTCGCGTCTTTGCGGCGGTAGATCCGCTTTCTTGATCTTGATGACCGGCTCTTCGGCCTTTTCCTCCGCTTTCTCCGCCACCGTGCCGCAATCCACCAGCATGTAGCCGGCCCAGAAGAAGGGATGGGTTCCCTTGGGCACCTCGTCGGCGGTCGGGCGCTTTACGCGCGGCTCGGCATCGAGATTCAATCGCGAGTCCGTCACCACCATCACCGCGCGCTGCCAGGCGTCGGCGGGCGAAGTGCGCGGAAGCTCTTGGGTAAACTCGCGCACCAGATCGAAGCTCGTCTGACCGCCCGTCCGCCAGCGACTGATCAGGATCGTTCTGGCGCCGCTGGCCATCAGCCCGCAGACGGAAAGGAACATGTCATTGCCGGGCGGGCCGTGGTGGGCATGTTTGGGCGGCTCTTCACGCTTCGACGTGTCTTCGTGTTTCAGCCCGTCCTCGGCCGACGTATGGTAGCCGGGCAGCACGATCACGTCGGGCCCGCCCCATGGCAGCGCCATCCAGTCGCGCAACGACCCGCCCGGCTTGCCGCGGTCCGGCACCGGCGACCACCCGTAGGCGTCTTGATCGGGCGGCAGCACGTCGTCCAGCACAACCAGTCGTTGGAACAAGGTGCCGTAGATCGACGACGCAGCCGGCGGCGGCGAGCGAAGCGCCACGGCGCCCGGCACGACCGCAGCGAGCTGATCGAACGCCGCTCGGGCCACCTTGTCGTCATCGCGCGGAAAGAGCTTGCCCAACACGACCGCCGTGACGTCTGCCGAGCCGCGGCCGGGACCCTCCCACGATGCCAGCGACAAGGTGGGAGCGTAGCGGATGCGAAACCGCGAGATCAGCGACTGCGGCTCCTTATTTACCACCACCTGCAATGCCTCGAAGGGCACATACCACAGTGCGCCGTCGGGCACGATCGCCAATTCCTCGAAAGGCTGCGAAAAGTCGGCCGAGGAACCCTTCAGCAGCATCTCCAAAACTTGCTGCCCCGCCTGTCTCCATTTCGTCTCGCCAAGCTCCTTGACGGTGAACTCGTGGTTCTGCTGGAACAGCCCCATCTCATGGAGCATGGTCTGTATCGGCTTGAACACCGACGAAGGCGTGCCGATTCGCCAGGGCGTGGCGAACCTGTCCTTGTTCATCAGGAATCCATAGAGTTGTTTTTCCGTGGCGAAGAAAGACAGCACCGCAGTTTTCGGCGGCAGCGACTTCTGCACGTCGGCCACGGTGCGCAGCGGGGGAAACACCAGGCCGGCCGGCTCGCGGCTCAGGCCAATCTCGCGCAAAATCGCCTCCTGTTGAGCGCTGACGGCCGCCAACTCGGCCAATTGCCGCGATTGCTCCTTCGCGGTCAACGGATCTTCGACCACCAGCGGCAGCTTCACCAGCGCGGCGTGGATGGCCTGCGCCTGCTGCGAGAGCTTTTGATAGGCCGGGTAGCGAATCAGTATCTCTTGCCTCTGCAACAGCGTTTGCTGCGGCAGCGACGCCGGCGAAGCCTCGAGAATCCATCGCAGCGACTCCACCCGTCCGCCAAACTCCAGCGAACTGAAGAAGCGGTGCCGCCGGGCGCGCTCGGAAATCTCCATCGCCACCTGGACCTCGCTGCCTCCGCCGCGCGCCAGGGCCGCATCGAACCAGTGCTCGATTTCCAAAGAGTGCGGCGTCATCAGCGCCGCCAGCGATTCCATGGGGTCGGCGGCCCAATCGGCGGGCTGCGGTTCGCGAAGCACGTCGGCGAACAGTTCCAACGCCCCTTGCGAGGTGGTGACGTGCTCGAGGTACAACTTGTCAGCCCATCCGATGTGGAACAGCCACAGGGAACCGTGCTGCATATAGTTCATTGCCGCCGCCAACGCCTTGTCGCCGTCGGAACTCCGCTTCTGCTGATACGAAACGAGCGCGCTTAAGTAGCTCAAACGCGCGCCGAGCCAGCCCAAGCCCAGGGTCCGCCTGCCGATGGTGGCGCGGGCCTCGTCCAGCATGGCGCCCGCCGGCCGGCTCTCCGCCAAGAGCGCGTAATTCTCCGCGGCCAGGAGCAACAACGACACGCGAAGCTGCCGCAAGTTCTTCTCTTTGGCCCACTGGATCGCCGTTTCCAAGGGCGGATACATGCCCTTGCGGTTGGACAGAATATGCGTAAGCATGCCGCCGCGGAAGGCCTCCTCCAAAACGGCATAGTCGGGATAGCCGATGGGAGTGTAAGTGTTCACCGCGGCGTAGGTGGCCTCCTCGAAGTACTGCGCGGCGGTGGGATAGTCGCCCTGGGTGAGCGAGTGCCGCCCCAATACCAACAACGCGAAGGGCGTCATGGGATGGTCGAACTCGTTACCCACCAGCACGGCGCTCTGCACAAGCCGGATGCCCTGTGATTCTTTTCCTGCCGCCAACAATGCCATGCCGCGTTCGAGGTTCGCCCACGCATCCGACCAGTGATTCGCCTGGCTGATGGGCTTGTTCATCGTCTGCAGCAGGTCGGCGGTGAGCGAATCGTACTTGCACGCCGGTCCCAACAGCGTCGCGCGGCGCTGCATCGCCAGCGCAGTGCAGCGGACGATCTCCTGCGGCGTCACAGGGAAGAAGTTGGCTTGCTGCACGATGCCTCCCTGCTGGATGACGTTTGTCTGGTCGATTTGCCCCTGCAACAGCCTCTGAGTACGGGGAAAGGTGGCCAACTGAACCTGGCGTTTGCTCACGCCCCAGGGCACGGCCTTCCGCGCTCCCATCCCGGCCGCTCGAGGCGGATCGAAATAGACGTGAACCATCCAATCGGAGAACGTTTTGAAGATATTCAGCGCGGCCGTATAGTGGACCAACGACTCTTTGAGCATGCCCATGTTGAAGAGCGCTTCGCCACACATCGTCTCGTAGCAAATCGAATCGATCCACGGCGTCAGCACGGTTCGGATGCCGCCGCGACTGTCCGCTTCAAATGCCTTCAGCGCGAGATCGTAATCGCCGTCATACAACATGCCGAAGGCGTTGAAATAGCCGGCCGTCGGCACGGTGTGATCGACACCGAGGTTGGGCGCCGGCGTGGTAGTCGTAGCCGAGGCGCCGGGTGCCGCCGCTACGGCCGCCGCTGCGAGAATCGTGGTCAACAACGGGAGCGCGGCGGCAACAATCCCCGCGGAGATATGAGATTGCGGTCTACGTCCCAGGCCAATGCGTGCAGGACGCCCGCTCTCCTCGCGCGATAAGACCATCTTCTCCGCTCCTTACCCCCAGCCTCCCAACCCGTCCATTCCTATGATTTTACGTCGCGGCGCTCACATTGCCAGCAACGGGCGGCTGAATATCTTCGGACCTTGCCTGAAAAACGGGGACAGGCACCGCAACGAATCGTGGTTCGGATCGCGCAATGATGCAAGCCGCTGCGGAGCCGGTCCCCGTTTTCATCAGGTTCATCGTGGGGCAACCCCGCCGAGAGAGGTCCAATTGCGCCCGAATGCGCTACGACGTCCGCTGCCTCAGTTAGCGTGAAGATGCGCAAAATGACCAGCATGGATAAAACATGGCGATATTTCCGCGCATTCCAATTGTGCCAATCCTACCGCTTATACGGGCCGATACGGGACTTGGAGGGCTGGAGTCACTTCATCTTCCGCTGATTTTTCGTCCACGCAAGGAGATTTGAAAATGCGTCTTTCCCCGTCAACCACGTCCTTATTGCTGGCAACAACGCTGACGTGGGTCGGCTGGTCGGCCGCTCCAGCGGAAGCCCAATTCTCCGGGCCGCCCCAATACCAGGGCGTCATACCCGGTGCGGGCCAGGGCCAGTACGCATACCCAAACATGGCTCAGAACCCCTACATGATGGGCCAGAGCCCGTACATGGGCCAAAATGCGTACATGATGGCCCAGAACCCGTACGCGGGCCAAAACGCGTACATGATGGCCCAGAACCCGGAGATGGGACAAGATCCGTCCGGCGGACCGTGTCCGTGTGCCGACGGCTACGCGGGTCAGGATCAGGCCCAAGAGTCGCCGTACTTCTTCCCGGGCATTCTCGACCCGGGTGATTGTGGCCCGCGCTGGCTCTTCTCCAGCGAATTCGTGGAGTGGCAACGCACGTCCGCGCGGAGCCAGCCCCTATTGCGGGCCGGCCCAAGCTCCACAGACCCCGTGCTGTTGAGCGCCAACGACCTGAACTTTCCCGTTACGCCCGCCTTTCGGATCGACGGCATTCGCCGCCTCCCTTGTGGCTGGGACCTCGAGATAGCGTATTTCCAACTCAACCAGGTACGCGGTTATGCCGCTGACACAACCGTGCCCGGCGCCTCGTTCCTTGTGTTTGATTCCACCGATCCGTTCAGGGTGCCCTTGACCAATGTCAACGCCAGTTACTTCTCGTCGCTGTATTCGGGCGAAATCAACTTGGGCCGCCAGTGGACCGATTGGCTGAACTTGATGATCGGATTCCGCGCGATCGAATTGGACGAGCAGTACCAGGCCGGCGCCGTCATCCCCTTCTCCATCACGATGCGCACGAATACCTTCAATCATCTCTACGGTTTCCAGGTAGGCGGTGACGTGCAGGTCTACAACCGGGGCGGCCCGCTGGAAATTCACGCTCTCTGCAAAGGCGGCATCTATGGCAACGCGGCCAGCCAGAACATCGAGCTAACCCAGCAGTTGGCCGCAACACGCAACGACGCAGCGTTCTTCGGCGAGGCCGACGTGGTGCTCACCTATGCCTTGACCTGCCACGTAGGCCTCCGCGCCGCGGCCGAGGCGGCATGGTTGACCGGCGTGGCCCTGGCGCCGGAACAGATCAATATGACCAACTTTACGACCGGCGCCGCCGCTTGCGATACCAGCGGCAACATCTTCTACTACGGCGGCAGCATCGGCATGGAGTGCCGGTTCTAGCAACGGCGATGCCAGCCGCGCCAAGATCGCGCGAACGATCCTTCATGCCGGGGGCGACGTAGCTGTCGCCCCTTGTTGTTGTGCCCGACAGGCTACGCGCCGCCGAGTTTCAATAGTTCCGCCAGGGGCCGCGCCAAACGGCGGAAGTCGCCGGTCGGCATCGCCCAGGTGTCCCAACGCGGCGAAATCGGGTGGGCGTGGGCCGCATAATCCGCCAGCGGCACCGCCACAAAGCCGTACAAACTGCCGCGGCACTCGAAGAGCTCTTCCGCCGGCAACGGCGAGCGGTTGCCTAACACGTCATAGGCGAACACGAACAAGCCGCGGAAGTCCTCCCCGAACAGTTCCTCCCACTTGGCCAGGCTCCTCAGGTCGTCTCGCGTCAACCAGTTCTTCCAGTATTGTCTCTGCACATCGCCCGACGGGAAGCGGCGGCCCTTGACGTCGACCAGCCACGTTGTCGGGCCCGGCGCCGACACGATGAAGTCGAGGCTCTTGATCGAAGCCCCGTCGCTCAGCAAGCTCCGCCTGGCCTCATCCACCGCCACGTAGGGCACGCCGCGAGCGCGAAGGAATTCCTCAAACGCCGCCTCATAGTGGTTGTCGCGATTGGCCATGGCAGAGCCGTTGCAAGTCGTGCGTTCGCGCCGCTGCGCGCCGATCAGAACGCGCCATTCCGCTCCTCGTTCGATTCCCGGCTTTCAGGATGAGCCACCAGAACCGCCGCCTCGTGATTCCTGACGGCCGTTTCCAGCTCGTCCACCGATGCCTCGCTCTTACGGCGCGTATCGACCACCACAACGAACTCCACGTTCATCGGCTTCTTCGAAAAGCGCTGCGAGCTGACCCGGTAGCGTTTGTAGCCTTGCATCACCGCGGCGACGTGCCCCCGTTGGACGTTGCTTTCCAACAGATCCGCCAAGGGAATCATGCCGTCGGTGCTGTAACTGGTGAGAATATATCGCGCCGCAATCGAGCCGAGCAGTCGCCGGTACGCCTTGCCCGCTTCCTCCTTGTAGTTGTACGCGCTGCGCCGCTCGGTACGCCAATCGAGGCGAATGGCGGCCTTGGTCCCCCGCGTGATCTGCTTGCTCAGCGCCGGCTTGTCCCACAAGACCACGCTGTTGAGCACGTGATAATTGCTGCCGTACGGATGTTGATTGTAGGGCGGGTCGAGGTACGCGATCTCGACCTCTTGCGACGAAAGCCGCCGAGCGAGAGTCTCGGCGTCTTCACAAAAGACAAGGTTTTCCTGCCCGTTGTCCCAAAACACCGGCACTTCAAGCTTCAAATCGGTGGCGATTCGATACAGGGCGGTCCCCGTCCGTCCTCCCCAGCCGTTGTGAAACCCTTTGAATACGCCGCTGGTGTTGCTTCGGTAACAGGCCTGATAAACCAGCGGCGCCAGAAGACACGCTTCCTCCCGCCCGTCAATCTTACCGGCATCCTTCCAGGAAGCGATTTGCTCCCGAATGGCGTCAATCCTCATGCCGTTCTTCCGCATATAGAACATGCGGTCGCGCCGGACGTCGTATGCCGCGTCATCCCGTGGACAGAGGTGTTCCGTCACCCAACCGACTTTCCCCGGCAGAGCGTTGAGCCGATCGACGGCCGCCTGATACCCGCCCAGAGACGCCAACGGCGGCGGTTGATTGCAGGCGACGTAGCACCGGTTGATGGCCTGTGCGTAGGGCTCCCAATCGTTGGCGATGACGCGATATCCGAGCCGCTTGGCCAAGCGCGACACGACGCCGCTGCCGGCAAAGAAATCGACAAACGTGCCCGCCGGCGCAGCAGTGCTCTCCACGCCCTGATGAATCAGCCTCAGCAACTTGCGCTTGTTGCCGATATAGGGGATCAATTGGTTGAAGAGGTACTCCGACGTCCGCACGGCCGCGTGATGTTTTCGGTCGTAGGCGAGCCGCTGAGCAGTCATTGCGGTTCTCCGGCGGTTCGTCAACTACGATCGACCCGATATCATTTGCACGGCGGCGATCACGGCGGCAAAGTTGTTCTCCAGCGATGCTTCCTGCTTCTCGCCCGTTTGCAGGTCTTTTACCTGGCAAACCCCGGCCTGGAACTCGTCGGCGCCGGCGATCAAGGCGATGCGGAAACCGCGGCGGTCGGCATATTTCAGTTGCTGGCCGAGTTTCTTCGGATCGGGAAAGACTTCCACTCCGATGCCCGCGGCACGCAACGCGGCCGCCAATCGCAGATAATCGTGCAGATGGTCTTTGTCGAAGAAGGGGATGAACACGGCCGCCGGCGTGGAAATCTTCTCGATCATGCCCAACTCTTCCATCGCCGCCAGCAGGCGATCCAGCCCGAGCGAGGCCCCAATGCCCGGCAACTCCTGCGAGGTGAACAACCCGGCCAGGTTATCGTAGCGCCCGCCGGAGCAGACGCTGCCGATGCCGGGCAGGGCGTCGAGGAACGTCTCGAAAACCGTGCCCGTATAATAGTCCAATCCACGGGCGATCGAGGCATCGAGCCGCACTCTCTCCGCCGGCACGCCGGCCGCGGTTACGCCATCGAGCACCGCCTTGAGCTTCGCCACCCCGGCTTGACCGGTCTCGCTGCCGGCCACCAGGGGATCGAGCTGCCGCAATACTTCGTCATTGCCGCCCGAGATTTCGGAGAGTCGCAAAACTTGTCGAGCCTGTTCGGCCGTGGCGCCGGCGGCGGACACCATCTCTTCGGCCACCGCCTCGGCGCCGATCTTGCCAAGCTTGTCCAATGCGCGGAGCACCGCCGTGGCACGGTCGCCCAAACCGAGCCGCTCCAAGAGTCCCGTCAACACCATGCGGTTGTTGATGCGGATCGTGAAGTCGGCAAATCCGATCGCGCGGAACAAATCGTGGATCACCAAGGCAGTTTCGATGTCGGCCGCGACGGAACGGGTGCCGATCGTATCAAAATCGCACTGCATGAACTCGCGGTAGCGGCCGCGCTGCGTGTTTTCGCCCCGCCAAACCGTAGCGATGTGGTATCGCTTGAAAGGGATGCCCAATTCATTGAAGTGCTCGGCCGCGAAACGGGCCAACGGCACCGTCAAGTCGAACCGCAACCCCACCCAACGTCCCCCCTGATCCTGGAACTTGTAGAGCTGCTTGTCGGTTTCCTCGCTCCCTTTGCCGGCGAGGATTTCCAAGTATTCCAATGCCGGAGTGTCGATCGGGCTGAAACCGTACGAGCGGTAGACCCGCCGGGCCGTCTCGATCAGCCCTTCGCGCGGGATCATCACGTCCGGGAGATAATCGCGGAAACCTTTGAGCGTTCGAGGAGTAATGCGTTGGGATTCAGCCACCAGTTGCCTCAAATCGTGATACGAAGCCCGCGTTGCGCTATCCCAGAGTAACAGACCGCGCCGGGGCGGAAAAGGGGACTCCCGCGGGGTGGCCTGATGAAAACGCGATGAAAACGGGTGGGCGTGGGCCGCATAATCCGCCAGCGGCACGAGCGGCTGCCAGGGCGACGCGCTGGTCGGTCGAGCGCACCAGTCGCCAGATCGTGGCGGATGCTTCGCTGGTGGCGTTGGCGAGGACGCCGCTGGCTCGTTCGATCAGTTCCGATCGTACTCGTTGTACGCGACGGCGGAAGGCGGCCGATTCGAGTCTGCGGTGGGCGGTGCGTTCGGAGATGCCGGCTTGCTTGGCTGCTTGGCAGATCGTCGCTCCGCCGGCCAGCGCGAGGGTGAAGGCGGGTTCGCCCTTTTGGCGGATGGTTTTGTGGCCTGTCATTTTCTTCGCTCGGGGTTTGTTGGGGTTTATTGATGTTCAGCAAAGTAGTGCAACGGGTGGCGAAGATTCGAGGCGTCGAAACAGTGACAAACTCCGACCGAATTCGTCCGTTTGCGGCACAAATTTCGTCGGTTTGCTGCACAAACGGCCCAATTCTGGTTCTAGTGGGGGGCCTGATTTCGCAGGGAATTTGGAGGAAATGAGAGCAAATGAGAGGAAATGAGAGGAAATTTTTTGTAGTAAGGGAAAATTGGACGAAATGCGAGTCTGTAGCATCATTACCGGGTATTGTTGTTGACACCATGAACGTTTTGCGGTATTTTCCCGGCCCCAAGCTTGCCAAGGAGGGTAACCATGCTGGGACCGGGAGAATATCGGGCGGATCGGACGGAAGGAATCACGCGTGTTGAAGACCTGCCGAAAGCCAGGATCGTGCATCGTCGTCGGAGCTTTTCCCGCCGGCCATGTCCAAAGTGCGGTCGAAGTTGCTACCGCGACCGGACTTTCGAGCGGACGCTGCACGACCTCGGAGACTTGGTGCAGGAACGCCCTCGCGATATTCTCGTTACGTACTCGCAACATTATTGCTGTAAGTGCAAGAGCTATTTCAACGTGGACATATCGGACCTGGCTTTGTCCAAGAGCCACTACACCCATCGCGTCGTTGCGATGGCCGTGCGCCTGGTGGTGGAGGACGGATTGCCCTACCGCGCAACCAGTTGGCATCTCTGGCGGGACCATCGCGTCTTTGTGCCCTACGCCACGATTCAGAACTGGGTGGAGGCCGGGGGGAAAAAGGGCGGAACAACGCATCCGCGGCGAGTATCTGGACGGCGCGTTGGATAACTTCTCGGGGTACATCGCGGCCGACGAGTTGTACGACGGACCGTTTTGCGTCCTCTCGATTGTCAACAACCGCACCTTCCGTCGCCTCACCTACGAAGTGCTGGACCATGATCCGGATCATGCGGACATCGAGCGATTCTTCCGCACGTTCCAGGCCTCGCTCCAGAGACGCGAGTTGCTGTTGCAGGGCATCACAACCGATGGCTCGAACCTGTATCCCGAGCCCATTTTGCAGGTATTTGGCAACGTTCCTCACCAACTCTGCGAGTTTCACGTCATCAAGGAACTGACCAAGGCGGTGCTGCACGCCGGCGCCAAGGTCCGCAGGGAATTGGCTGCCACGAGGCCCAAGCTTAGCCGTGGACGTCCGTCTTCGGCCACGGCTCGCAAGGCGGCGCGACAGGCCAAGCGAATCGAGCAGAAGGTTGGAGACCTGTTTGAGCATCGCTATCTGTTCGTGCAGCACGTTCTGACTCCGGTCCAACGGCGCACCCTGTTGCGCGTCACTCGGGGGCGGCCCGAATTGCGGACGCTTCGCGGCATCATGGATGAAGTCTATCGTCTCTTTGATCGTCGCTGCTGTACGGACACCGCCTTGGAAAAACTGGCCCGGCTGCGCGGTCGCGTACGGCGTTTCAAACGGATCGGCAAGACGTTGCAAAAACTATTCTCCCCCAACCTGGAAAAAGCACTGACCTTCTTGGATGACAAATTCCTTCCTTCCACGTCCAACGCGGTGGAGCGAGGGAACCGCCGTCATCGCAAGATGCAGAAGACCGTGTATCGTGTTCGCACCAGATCACACATTGCATCGCGGATTGCCCTGGATATGCAACGCGAGGAACGGGCCACGCAGCGTCTACTGACCACTCAAGCACTGCATTGGGCTCGTGAGCGAGCAGCAGCATAATACCCGGTAATGATGCTACAGACTCCGAAATGCGAGGAAATCGCAGCGATTGGCAGGCGTGGCGAGTGTGGAAGGCATGGTCGGCGGCTTTGCCTGGAGGCTGTGAATTTTTGCAGGGTGTGGCGAGATTTCTTGGCATCTCTCTGTTTGCCCTGAAGGGGCGTTGGTTCGCCAAGCCCAGGGCGTTGCCCTGGGCTTAGTGAACGCCCGGGCCCTTGGCCCTCATAACCATCGCCAAGAAAACTTGCCGGACCCATTTTTGTCGCGTGCGTGAAACGCACCACAATCCATCGTCGATGGTGCATTTCCATGGTCTTTTCGGCGCAGGGTATCTCCGCTTGGCCGTTAGCCCGCGTCCCCTCGCCCTCCGGGAGAGGGCAGGGTGAGGGCGATCCGCCAACGGCTGTCGTGAGCCGGCGTCCCCCCGCCTCCCGTAGAGGTTGGGTGAAGGCGCGCACGGTTACCGGCCGCTGCCCACTGGCTGCTTCGTGCTGGAGCCCCGGCCTGGCCGTTGACCACTGCCCGTTGACTCCTCTGTATGTTCTTTACGGACATTTATCGCTGCGGACTTAAGGGGACGGGCCGTTTTTCGCCGCAATTCAACATGAGACAACGGAGATAACGGAGTGCCGAACGTTAGCTCTCCGTTTCCTCCGTTTGCTCCTGTTCCAACGCCCTGCCTGCCCCGAAAACAGGTGTCGTGTTGTGCTGGAGCCCCGGCTTGGCCGTTGACCGCTGCCCGTTGACTCCTCTATAGGTTGTTTACGGCTATTTGTCGCTACGGACTTAAGGGGCGCGTTCTACGCGGTGGAAAAAAAAGCGGGGGGAGGGAAATGAATGATGAAGGATGAAGGATGAATGATGAATTCGGCGAAGCGGCAACCACTGGCTGCTGGCCATCGTCCTCCGTCTGCCCACTGCCAACTGACCACTGCCAACTACTCACGCCCAGGAACTGAAATCCACGTCCCCTCTCCCGCCGGGAGAGGGCAGGGTGAGGGCGGCCCGTCAGCCTGTCCGCTCTCCCCTGTTCGCCAGTTCTCCTGCTCCTGCCGGCCACTGGCCACCGACCACTGGCCACTGTACGGTGTCCGCATAATGAATACTGCGGCCGGCCAAGCGTTATGCGCGAGCATAACCTGCGAGACACTCGGATTGCGGCGGCCTAGGATTGGAGGCAATGGGCAGCAAATCCCCCAGCGGCACCATCGGCCAACCTTGGCTCATTTCCGGCCCTCCGGCTGGGCATGGAAACCAATCTGCGGCCTCGGGGGCGCCGGCGGCGGCGCCATCAGACGGCGAATGGCGGCCACCAAGGATTGAATGGCCGTGTCGTGCGAAGACACCTTCCGCTCCAACTCGGCCAGCTTGCCGGCCAGTTCCTTGTGCGTGGCCAGCAAGTCCCGCAGTCGGACGAAGGCCCTGATCACGTAAACACTTACCTCCATCGCCCTGGGCGTGTTCAGTACGCTGGCCGCCATCAACGCCCCATGCTCGGTGAAGGCCCTGGGGGCGTAGCGGATATTGCGTTTGGATGCGGTCACAAATTGTGACCGCATAGCGAGGGGCGAGTCCGATGTGGTCACAATCTGTGACCTTAAAGATTTCCCCTCCTCGGCGGTAAGCTGGAACATGAAAGTCTGCCGGAAATCGCTCACGGTTTCGCTTGACCGCCTGATTGAACGCTTTGGTGCTGGTTCCGTAGAGTTCGGCCAGGTCGGCGTCGAGGATGACCCGCTGCCCACGAACCAGCAGGATTCGGGGTTCAATCTGCTCGACCGAAACGAGGTCGCCCGCATGATGGGAACTCATTGCCGATCCTCCTGGGCCAACACCTTCTTGATCTCGCCCATGATTTCAATGATCCGCCCTTCTTTGGTCAAGATGTCCTCGACGACCAGCCTTTCCGGCGGGAGGTGGAAGCGGGGGACGGCCTGCGGCCGGCGAAACACGCACGGGGCAGCCCCGACAGGGAATTATGCCGCAGCCTGCCCCGCCGCGCCGCTTCTCGACGCTACCCTTTGTTCGTCCCGTAGGCGCTTGCCCATCCTGCCAATATCAGTGATGTCCCCTTTTCATGCCCCAATATCAGTGTCCCGTTTTCATGCCCTGCCCGTTGACTCCTCTATATGTTCTTTACGGACATTTCTCGCTGCGGACTTAAGGGGGCGGGCCGTTTTTTCTTCAGGGTTCAGGGACGGACGTTCATCATTCATCAATCATCCTTCATCATTCCAGAACGGGGTCGGGGGCAAGTGGACGCGGCGTCCCGCCTGCGCACCTGTTCCCCTGGTCTCTTGTTCCCCTGTTCTCTTGCCGGCCACTGCCCACTGGCTGCTTCGTGCTGGAGCCCCGGCCTGGCCGTTGACCACTGCCCGTTGACTCCTCTATAGGTTGTTTACGGCTATTTGTCGCTGCGGACTTAAGGGCGCGTTCCACGCGGTAGAAAAAAAAGAGCGGGGGGAGGATTCACGCGGAGCCGCGAAGCCGCGGGGGAAAGTGGACGCGGCGTCCCGCCGCGTTTGGGGGCCTTCATCCTTCCGTCTCTCCCGTGGATAAGAGAGAGGGTCACGCGGAGATCACTGCCCACTCTCCTTCGTCTGACCACTGGCCACCCACGAAGGCAAGCACTGCCGATCTTGCGAGTTCTCGACGAGAAGTTGACCCTTCGACCTTTGGCATCGCACTGAAGGGCGCGGACCGCTTGACCAAACAGCGGATGGAAGAGATACTCGACTTTGACCGAGCCCAAATAGCGGGCATCATCCGGCGGCGCCTTTAGTACGTCATAAACCCACGGCCTACGGCCGTGCGACCCTGGGGGCTAAGCCGTTCCGGCGTGCCCTGAAATAGCATACGCTCTTCCTCCGGGGAAAGCCCTGTTGGGCAGGAGAAAGAGCGTATGAAGGATTTTGAGAGTCTGGCACATGTTCGTTGGGAATGCAAGTATCACGTGATTTTCATTCCGAAATACCGCCGGAAAGTGATGTACGGGAAGTTTCGGGTTTCCGTAGGCGGAATCCTGCGGGATTTGTGTAAGCAGAAAGGGATCGGGCTGCTGGAGGGACATGCCATGAGTGACCATGTCCACCTGTGCCTGAGCATCCCACCAAAGTACAGCGTGGCGTACACGGTGGGGTTCCTGAAGGGCAAGAGTGCGGTGCGGATACATCGGGAACTGATGCATGAGCGCCGGATGGCCGGGCTGCACTTTTGGGCGACCGGGTACTGGGTGAGCACAGTGGGGAGTGATGAAGCCACGGTGCGGAAGTACATTCGGGAGCAGGAAGAAAGGGATCATCAACAGGGTCAGTTGTTTGAGTAACCATTAACACCAGCAAAGCCCCAGCGGGGCTTTCCCCACGTGTAGTGCAGGCGGCCCCAACGGGGCCTTCCCTGCGTGTCCGCCCCGCTTTGCGGGGCAAGCCAAACCCACGCCCTACGGGCGTGGTTGATTAGTACGTCATAAACCCACGGCCTACGGCCGTGCGACCCTGGGGGCTAAGCCGTTCCGGCGTGCCCTGAAATAGCATACGCTCTTCCTCCGGGGAAAGCCCTGTTGGGCAGGAGAAAGAGCGTATGAAGGATTTTGAGAGTCTGGCACATGTTCGTTGGGAATGCAAGTATCACGTGATTTTCATTCCGAAATACCGCCGGAAAGTGATGTACGGGAAGTTTCGGGTTTCCGTAGGCGGAATCCTGCGGGATTTGTGTAAGCAGAAAGGGATCGGGCTGCTGGAGGGACATGCCATGAGTGACCATGTCCACCTGTGCCTGAGCATCCCACCAAAGTACAGCGTGGCGTACACGGTGGGGTTCCTGAAGGGCAAGAGTGCGGTGCGGATACATCGGGAACTGATGCATGAGCGCCGGATGGCCGGGCTGCACTTTTGGGCGACCGGGTACTGGGTGAGCACAGTGGGGAGTGATGAAGCCACGGTGCGGAAGTACATTCGGGAGCAGGAAGAAAGGGATCATCAACAGGGTCAGTTGTTTGAGTAACCATTAACACCAGCAAAGCCCCAGCGGGGCTTTCCCCACGTGTAGTGCAGGCGGCCCCAACGGGGCCTTCCCTGCGTGTCCGCCCCGCTTTGCGGGGCAAGCCAAACCCACGCCCTACGGGCGTGGTTGATTAGACATTAGGTATTGACGCGCCGGGGCAAAAGGCTGTTCGACGATTGATGTCAGGTGCGGCGTACCTGACCTACGGGACTACCATAACCGTCTCACTTCGTCAATAAGCGCGCTCGTCCCCCTTCCTTCCTCCGGAGTTCTTACCACCGGGGGGAGTCGCCGATCCGCCGGAAGCAAAGGTGTAACGTGCCGGATTTCGGGAATTCACAACCGTGAAAGGATACACATTATGAAGCCAAATACCGACCAGCCCAAGGCACCCGAAGCGAAGCCGGGACCGAAACCCGATGCAAAGCCTGATGCCAAGGACGATTTGAAATCCCTTCCCATGCCGGAGGTGGAGAAACGATTGAGGTCGTCGCCGGACGGCCTCACTCAAGCCGAGGCGCAGAAACGCCTGACCCAATATGGGCCTAACGAGATTAAAGAAGAGAAGACCAATCCATTCCTGAAATTTCTTACCTATTTTTGGGGGCCCATCCCGTGGATGATCGAAGTGGCGGTGATCCTGTCGGGCGTGGTCGGCCACTGGGAGGATTTTGGCATCATCCTCTTTCTGCTTCTTTGCAACGCCGTGGTCGGATTCTGGGAAGAACGCCAGGCGGGCAACGCCATCGACGCCTTGAAGGCCAGGCTGGCGATCAAGGCTCGGGTGAAACGTGATGGGAAGTGGGTCAACCCGGCGGCGCGGGAGTTGGTGCCAGGCGACGTCATTCGCGTGCGTCTGGGCGACATTGTCCCGGCCGATGCGCGCCTGCTAGATGGCGACCCGGTGGAGGTGGATCAATCCGCGCTGACGGGAGAGTCGTTGCCTGCCGAGCGTAAGTCGGGCGAAGCGGTGTTTTCCGGTTCAATAATCCGCCAGGGAGAAATTGGCGCAATGGTCTATGCCACGGGCGATAAAACCTACTTCGGCAAGACGGCGCAACTGGTGCAGGAGGCGCACACTGTCAGCCATTTTCAACAGGCCGTACTGAAGATCGGCAAGTACCTGATCATCCTCGCGGTGGCTCTAGTGGCGGTAATTATTACGGTCGGTATCTTCCGCGGCGAACCGATGCTCTACGCGAAACCTCCCAAGGACCCTGTCCTCCTATTCGCGCTGATCCTCACGGTCGCGGCCATTCCAGTGGCCATGCCTACGGTGTTGTCGGTGACAATGGCGGTCGGCGCGCGCCTGCTCGCCAAGAAGCAAGCGATTGTGAGCAAGTTGGTGGCCATCGAGGAATTGGCGGGCGCGGACGTGCTGTGCTCGGACAAGACCGGCACCCTGACCCAGAACAAGCTGACGCTGGGCGATCCGTTCGGCGTGAACAATCTCCCCGCCGATCAAGTCATCCTCGACGCCGCGCTGGCATCGCGCGCGGACAATAACGACACCATCGATCTGGCTGTGCTGGGCGGACTGAAGGACAAGGATGCGCTGAAGGGTTATGAGGTGGTTCATTTCCAGCCGTTCGACCCGGTGCATAAGCGCACCGAGGCCACCGTCAAAGCCAAAGACGGGAAGACGTTCAAGGTGACCAAGGGGGCGCCGCAGGTGATCTTGGCATTGTCAGCCAATGCCGAGCAGGTGAAGCCCGCCGTCGAGACGGCGGTCAACGAATTCGCGGCACGCGGCTTTCGCTCGTTGGGCGTGGCGCGGGCCGAGGGCGACGGGCAATGGCAGTTTGTTGGCGTGTTGCCCTTGTTCGATCCGCCGCGGGAAGACGCCAAGGCAACCATCGCGACCGCGCGCAGATGGGCGTAAAGATCAAGATGGTGACGGGCGATGCACTGGCCATCGCCAAGGAGACCGCCGAAAAGTTAGACATGGGCACGAATATCCTCGATGCCAGCAGTTTGGGCGACTCAAAAAAACAAGAGACCGCAGCGGTGGCGGATTCCGTCGAGAAGGCCGACGGTTTCGCTCAGGTGTTCCCCGAACACAAGTTTCACATTGTCGATGTCCTCCAGCAACGCGGCCATATCGTCGGCATGACAGGCGACGGGGTGAATGACGCGCCCGCGCTGAAGAAGGCCGATTGCGGGATCGCCGTTTCGGGTGCTACGGACGCGGCACGCGCGGCGGCGTCCATTGTGCTGGTGGCGCCCGGCCTGTCGGTCATCATCGACGCGATCAAGGAGAGCCGGAAGATCTTCCAGCGGATGAACAGCTACGCGATTTACCGCATCGCCGAGACGCTGCGAGTGCTGTTATTGATGACGCTGGCGATCCTGTTCTTCAAGTTTTATCCGGTAACCGCGGTGATGATCGTGATGCTGGCGGTGCTCAACGACGGCGCCATCCTGTCCATCGCCTATGACAATGTTCATTACAAGGATCAGCCCGAGGCATGGAACATGCGCATGGTCCTGGGGATCTCCACGGTGCTAGGCGTTATTGGAGTCGTCTCCGCCTTTGGCTTGTTTTATCTCGGTGAGTGCGTCTTTCACCTCGACCGTGCGCACATCCAGACGCTGATGTATTTGAAGCTGTCCGTGGCGGGACATCTCACGATCTTCCTCACGCGCACGCGGGGCCCGTTCTGGTCCATACGTCCCGCGGGGATTTTATGGGTGGCCGTACTTGGCACGCAAATTTTGGCGACGTTGATTGCGGTTTATGGGCTGCTTATGACGCCCCTCGGCTGGTGGTGGGCACTTTTCGTTTGGGGCTATGCTCTGGCCTGGTTCCTCGTAAATGACCGCGTGAAACTGCTCGCCTATCGGATTCTTGATCCGGGGTAGAAAGGGGGATTGTGCCAAGAAAGCTTGAGGGGAAGGAAGGGGGACAGGCGGAAAGCGCCGGGCAAAACCGGCATGGAGTAGCGGATGAAAGAGCCGCATAGAAAAGGAGTAGCGAACCGTTCTAACCCCGAGTCATGCGCCGGCGGCGGTAACGTTGCGGGCGAGGCGTTGACAGGGGCACACGCAGGCCAGCCATCGAGCTCCGAAATCACCTCAATCGGCGTGCCGACCTTGTCGCCTGAAGGGGAAGGCCACACGGCGGGCAGCGGTATTCGCAAGTTGCCAGCCGACGCCGCGGAGTCGAAGAACCTGAGCATGTGTGGAAGCTCTATGCGCGGGAACCGGGAGACCCTGGAAATTCCCTCGTCCAATGGCGGCGAGGGACGGTCCGAAAAGGCTTCTTGCCGCACGACGGACATGCACGTTTCCAGGGAGTCGGACGGTCCCATAGTACCCAAGAAGCGGGCGAACAAAGCCGGCCGGACCATGCTTCGCATGGCACCGGCGGCTGCGGAGCCCGCGGAGGGAAGGGGATCGACCAAGGGAAACGCCACAGAAACCTTACTCGCGCCGGACTCAGAGCCGGGAAAGCGTGGCATGGGATTGTGGGGCGTACGAGAGGCAGCGAAGCGGGATAAGAAGATGCGGTTTACCGCGCTGCTGCACCACGTTTGTCCTGAACTGCTCTGGGCGAGCTACTTCGAGCTAAAACGCTCGGCGGCGCCCGGGGTGGACGGGATGACATGGCGCGAGTATGGACGTAATCTGGAGGAACGAATACTCGACATCCACGATCGCGTTCATCGGGGTGTCTACTGGGCAAAGCCCTCCAAACGAGCATGGATACCCAAAGCCGACGGACGACAGCGCCCCCTGGGCATCGCTGCCCTGGAGGACAAAATCGTCCAGCAGGCCGTCAAGACCGTGCTCGAACAAATCTACGAGGAGGACTTCCTCGGTTTCAGCTATGGGTTTCGATCCGGCCGGAGCTGCCACAACGCACTGGATGCACTGTGGGTGGGCATCATGCAGCGGAAGGTAAGCTGGGTGCTCGATGCAGACATTCGTGGTTTCTTCGATGCCATTGACCATGAGTGGATGATGAAGTTCCTTGAGCACCGGATCGCCGATCGACGGGTTCTCCGCCTGATCCGCAAATGGTTGCGGGCAGGAGTATCCGAAGACGGTCAGTGGTCGCGGACGACGGTGGGGACGCCTCAAGGCTCGGTGATTTCACCGCTCCTTGCGAATGTCTTTCTACACTACGTTCTCGATCTTTGGGTGAATCAGTGGCGCAGACGGCATGCCCGAGGCGAGGTTATCATCGTGCGTTACGCCGACGACTTCGTCATGGGTTTCCAGCACCGCGACGACGCCGAGCAATGTCTCCGGACACTCCGGAAACGCTTGGCCGACTTCGGCCTGGAATTACACCCGGAAAAGACCCGCTTGATCGAGTTCGGTCGCTTTGCGGCCGAGCGTCGCGAGAAGCGGGGCGAAGGCACGCCGGAAACGTTCAACTTCCTTGGGTTCACGCACTGTTGCGGCAGGACAAGGAACGGGGCGTTTACGGTCAAGCGTAAGTCGATTGCCAAGCGGCTCCGGGCCAAGTTGCAGGACATCAAAGTGCAACTTGTCCGGTGCATGCACCGACCGGTGGCCGAATCAGGCAAATGGCTGCGATCCGTGGTCCAAGGCTGGATGAACTACCATGCCGTACCAGGGAACATCCGCAGCCTCGACCAATTCCGCACCCATGTTGCACGCCTATGGCTGCAAGTCCTGCGACGGCGCAGCCAGAAACGGCGCAAGCGCATCTGGGAGTGGTTCCCGAGCTTGATCGCTCGTTGGCTACCGAAACCCAAAATCTTGCATCCCTACCCCAATGAGCGCCTTGTCGTCAACAACCCAAGGTAAGAGCCGTATGAGGTAGTGCTTCAAGTACGGATCTGTGCGGGGGGCCGCCCGCAAGGGCGGTCCCTACCGCGACCGCTTATTGACGAAGAGGGTGGTATGGGGTCAGGCCGACGTTAGACATTAGGTATTGAGCCGCCGGGGCAAAAGGCTGTTCGACTTGTCTCTAGCTGTCCAGTGATGCCGAAAGGCGTTTCGCACGGAAGACGGATTGCAAATTGAAAATTGCAAAATGCAAATTGAAAACTGCAACCGGAAGCCCTCACCCCCTGCCCCTCTCCCGAAAGGAGAGGGGAGATTGCAAAACTGTTTCCGTGTCAGCGGGCGCTGACAACCGGCCACCTATGAGCGCTTGAGAACCGGCCATCCTGAGAGTGAGGGGGGCCGTAGGATTTCCAGTTTTCACTCGACTTGCCCTTGCCGAGCGGGGCAAGACGAGGGATACTCAACGAGGTTTTCTGAGCGAGGAGGAATGAAAGATGGTTTATCGTGGACACGTTAAGAACGGCGTTGTGGTGCTGGACACAGCCAGCGAGTTGCCTGAAGGTGTCGAAGTCCGCGTGGAGATTGTGCCTGCGGAAAGCGAAGGGCCGCTGCTGGACGAACAGGGCCGGACGCTGGGCCAAAAGCTGATGAAGTACGCTGGGCGGGCGGTCGCCCTGCCCGACGATGCGGGGCTTCAGCACGATCACTACTTGTACGGGACGCCCAAACGATGAAGCCGGTCTTCGCCGACACCGTTTGCAAAATGCAAATTGCAAAATGAAGATTGCAAAACTGTTTCCGCGGGCGAGCGGCTGCAGTTCCAATTGAATCTAATCCCCAATCATCTAATCCCTAATCCCTTCCACCGGGCCGATCAGACTGTTGATCGCGGGGATCTTTCTGATATCCAGCAGATTTCTATTTTACAGGAGGTAACGAAGCAAACAGAGATTCGTTGGCCTCCGTTTCCTTTGCTTCCTTCTGTTCAATAGTTTCTGTTGCGGAAAGCTTTCTGTCGCCTTTCGCTCCGCGAAAGCAGCGATCAATTTACGCCACTTTCGCGGAGCGAAAGGCGACAATCCAGTTCGCCCGCGACGGCACGGTGTCAGCGGGGGAAGGAAGGGGGACAGGCGGAAAGCGCCGGGCAAAACCGGCATGGAGTAGCGGATGAAAGAGCCGCATAGAAAAGGAGTAGCGAACCGTTCTAACCCCGAGTCATGCGCCGGCGGCGGTAACGTTGCGGGCGAGGCGTTGACAGGGGCACACGCAGGCCAGCCATCGAGCTCCGAAATCACCTCAATCGGCGTGCCGACCTTGTCGCCTGAAGGGGAAGGCCACACGGCGGGCAGCGGTATTCGCAAGTTGCCAGCCGACGCCGCGGAGTCGAAGAACCTGAGCATGTGTGGAAGCTCTATGCGCGGGAACCGGGAGACCCTGGAAATTCCCTCGTCCAATGGCGGCGAGGGACGGTCCGAAAAGGCTTCTTGCCGCACGACGGACATGCACGTTTCCAGGGAGTCGGACGGTCCCATAGTACCCAAGAAGCGGGCGAACAAAGCCGGCCGGACCATGCTTCGCATGGCACCGGCGGCTGCGGAGCCCGCGGAGGGAAGGGGATCGACCAAGGGAAACGCCACAGAAACCTTACTCGCGCCGGACTCAGAGCCGGGAAAGCGTGGCATGGGATTGTGGGGCGTACGAGAGGCAGCGAAGCGGGATAAGAAGATGCGGTTTACCGCGCTGCTGCACCACGTTTGTCCTGAACTGCTCTGGGCGAGCTACTTCGAGCTAAAACGCTCGGCGGCGCCCGGGGTGGACGGGATGACATGGCGCGAGTATGGACGTAATCTGGAGGAACGAATACTCGACATCCACGATCGCGTTCATCGGGGTGTCTACTGGGCAAAGCCCTCCAAACGAGCATGGATACCCAAAGCCGACGGACGACAGCGCCCCCTGGGCATCGCTGCCCTGGAGGACAAAATCGTCCAGCAGGCCGTCAAGACCGTGCTCGAACAAATCTACGAGGAGGACTTCCTCGGTTTCAGCTATGGGTTTCGATCCGGCCGGAGCTGCCACAACGCACTGGATGCACTGTGGGTGGGCATCATGCAGCGGAAGGTAAGCTGGGTGCTCGATGCAGACATTCGTGGTTTCTTCGATGCCATTGACCATGAGTGGATGATGAAGTTCCTTGAGCACCGGATCGCCGATCGACGGGTTCTCCGCCTGATCCGCAAATGGTTGCGGGCAGGAGTATCCGAAGACGGTCAGTGGTCGCGGACGACGGTGGGGACGCCTCAAGGCTCGGTGATTTCACCGCTCCTTGCGAATGTCTTTCTACACTACGTTCTCGATCTTTGGGTGAATCAGTGGCGCAGACGGCATGCCCGAGGCGAGGTTATCATCGTGCGTTACGCCGACGACTTCGTCATGGGTTTCCAGCACCGCGACGACGCCGAGCAATGTCTCCGGACACTCCGGAAACGCTTGGCCGACTTCGGCCTGGAATTACACCCGGAAAAGACCCGCTTGATCGAGTTCGGTCGCTTTGCGGCCGAGCGTCGCGAGAAGCGGGGCGAAGGCACGCCGGAAACGTTCAACTTCCTTGGGTTCACGCACTGTTGCGGCAGGACAAGGAACGGGGCGTTTACGGTCAAGCGTAAGTCGATTGCCAAGCGGCTCCGGGCCAAGTTGCAGGACATCAAAGTGCAACTTGTCCGGTGCATGCACCGACCGGTGGCCGAATCAGGCAAATGGCTGCGATCCGTGGTCCAAGGCTGGATGAACTACCATGCCGTACCAGGGAACATCCGCAGCCTCGACCAATTCCGCACCCATGTTGCACGCCTATGGCTGCAAGTCCTGCGACGGCGCAGCCAGAAACGGCGCAAGCGCATCTGGGAGTGGTTCCCGAGCTTGATCGCTCGTTGGCTACCGAAACCCAAAATCTTGCATCCCTACCCCAATGAGCGCCTTGTCGTCAACAACCCAAGGTAAGAGCCGTATGAGGTAGTGCTTCAAGTACGGATCTGTGCGGGGGGCCGCCCGCAAGGGCGGTCCCTACCGCGACCGCTTATTGACGCATCTCGTTGGTGGCGAGTGGTCCAAGGGCAATAGCGCAGCACTGTCTGCGCATTGGCCCCGGACGACCGGAGGCGATGCGACGTAACTTCTTCCGTGGAAGCAACTGTCACCGCATCCGTGGAACGAATATCGCAAAGTGCGAATGCCCCCCGACTCCCGCCCGTGGGCAAACCCGGGTATGCTACGGGCACATCGAAAGACCGCCGTGGGCCAAACCCCGTGAAACACACCGTTCTCGTCGTTCGTCACGCTCCCCATGAATCGGGGGGAACCCTCGAAAACGCGCTTGCCGGCGCCGGGCTGGCGTGCCACTACGTCAACGTGCACCGCGAAATCCCCCCTCGGCTGCCACTCGATCAGGCGGCCGGGCTGGTCGTGCTTGGCGGCGCGATGAACGCCGATCAGGTCGATCAGTATCCGTTTCTCGCGGCCGACGTGCGATGGATGCGGCAGGCCGTGGACACCGGGCTGCCGCTGCTGGGCATCTGCCTCGGCGCCGAATTGCTGGCCAAGTCGCTCGCGCGAGTCTATCCGAACGGCGTCAAGGAGATCGGCTGGTACTCGATCGAGATGACACCGGCCGCGGCCGGCGATCCGGTTTTGGCCCAGAGCGGCACAAAACGCGTCTTTCAATGGCATGGCGATACGTTCGATCTGCCCGCCGGCGCGGTCCATTTGGCCCGCAGCCCGCAGTGCGAGAATCAGGCGTTCCGTTATGGGCGGACGGCCTACGGGCTGCAATTTCACGTGGAAATGACGGCCCCCATGATCGACTCCTGGCTCGGCGAGCCGGGCAACTGCGGCGAGCTTGCCGAGCTGCCTTACATCGATCCGGTGCAAATCCGCCGGGAGACGCCCGGCGAGTTGCCCCAACTCCGGGCGTTGGCGGGGCAGATTCTCGGGCGGTTCGCCCAGTTGTGCCGGGCCAAAGCCTGATATCTGTCAAATTGGCCGGGAACTGCCGGGCAATGGGAATCCGGGGCCGCCCGATTGCGTCTATAATGTAGAGAGTGACGGAAGCGTCTCGGAGCCCCCCATGTCGAGTGGAACAGTAACCCCTCCATCGCCGCCCCAAGCGCCGGTCGCGCCCCCGACCGAGTACGAAGTCGTCATTGAACAACGGCTCCGGCAGACGCGCCGTCACGTCAGTGGCGTCGATCTGGCCGCCGGATTGATCACACTGGCGATCGGAGTGCTCGCTTTTCTCCTGGCGGCCACAATGTTCGATCACTGGGTGTTCGCCGGCGGATTGGGCTTCTGGGGGCGGATGTTGCTGTGGCTGGTGCTCGTCGGCGCGGTGGGCGTGTATTTCACGCTCCAGTTGTTGCCGCCGTTGGTGCATCGCATCAATCCGGTTTTCGCCGCCGCCGCGATCGAGAAAAGCCAACCGTCGCTGAAGAACAGCCTGATCAATTTCCTGCTCCTCCGCGACCGGCGGCGGGAAGTCGCCGCGCCTGTCTACCACGCCATGGAGTACCGCGCCGCCGTCGACCTGTCACGCGTGCAGCCCAACACGGCCATCGACCGATCGCACGTGATCCGGCGCGGCTACGTCCTGCTTGGCGTCGTGGCCGTGTGTATCTTGTATTTCGTGTTCTCGGCGAGGAATCCGCTCCCTTCGGCTGCCCGGGTTCTTTGGCCCTGGTCGTCGATCGAGGCCCCCACGCGCGTAACCATCCGCGACGTGCAGCCGGGCGACGCGGTCGCCCTCTACGGCGATTCCCTGACGGTTTCCGCCGAGATTTCCGGTCTGCGCAAGGACGAGCCCGCCTTGCTGATCTACAGCACGGCCGACGGCGAGACCGTCGATCAGAAGGCGCCTCTGAAGCGGCCCGAGGGCGGCTATCGCTACGAGTGCCAACTGCCGCCGGGCAACCTGGGCCTGCAACAAGACTACCGCTACTACTTGACGGCCGGCGATTACCGCACGCCCACTTTTCGAATCGACGTGCAAATCGCCCCGGCCCTGGCCGTTGACCAGGTTTCCTACCATTATCCCGCGTATACGGGCATCGCCGATCAGACCATCGAGCGGCAGGGCGATCTGCAGGCGATCGAAGGAACGGAAGTCACGATCCGTGCCACCGCCAACACCGACATTAAGCCTGGCACGGCGGAAGTCGATCTCGGCTGCAATGGGCGACAGGCCGTGAAAATGAACAGCGACCGCCGCACGGCCATCGGGCATTTCACCCTTCGGATGGCGTGCAAAGGTTCCGACAGTCCGGAGTTCGACTGCTACCAGCTTCGCTTCGCTGATCTTGGCGGCCGCCAGAACACCCGCCCCATCCGATACCGCATCGACGTGCTTCGCGACCTGCCGCCGGAAGTTCAACTGCTCGAGCCGCAGGAGAGCGACGTGAAGGTCACAGAAAATGGCAAGCTGGCGATCCGCGTTCGCGCCGAAGACTCGGATTCTGCCTTTTCCGGCTTGCGACGCGTAACGTTGCGAGCCCAGCGGTCGCCCGGCGGCAGCGACTTGCCCATTCCGCCGCTGCTCGAAAGAAAAGCGCCCGACAAACCGTGGCCGGGCGAGTTCTCGAGCGCGTACAACTTCGAGCCGCGGCGGCTGGGGCTGAAAGCCGGCGATCGCGTGCAGTACTGGGCCGAGGCGGAAGACAATAAGGAGCCCGAGGCTAACCGCTCGACCACCGACAAACAATGGATTACCGTGGTCGCTTCTGACAGCCGTCGTCAACCTCAGCAGACGCCCGAAGGCCAGGGTGATCGTCAGCAGACCGACAAATCGAGTTCGCGCCCGGGCAATTCCGACGAGCAATCCGGTTCGGACCAGCAGTCGAAAGACGGCGCGGCCGACAAACAACCCTCATCGAGCGGTCAGACGCAAAAAGAGGTAAAGACCGATCAGCAGGGCAGTTCCTCCGAGCAAAAGGATTCGGCCGGGCAGCCCGATTCCTCGACATCGGGGCAATCGGAATCGTCGAAATCGGGCCAGACCGGCGGCGACTCCTCTTCCGCCAAATCGGGCCAGGATAAAGCTCAGCAGGGCGGCGGCGACGCCGACAAGACCAACCAGCGCCCATCGACCCCGACACCCAGCCTGGCGACGCCTTTCAACAAATCCTCAAAGATCGTCAACAGCAAAACCAGTCGTCCGGAGACCAAGGGAAGGGGGATCAAGGAACCGGAGATCAGGGGAAATCGGGCGGCCAGCAGTCCGGCAAGCAGCCGCCAGGCGATAAGCAACCGCCCGGCAAAGATCAACCATCCGGCCAGCAGTCGGCCGGCCCGCAAGGCGGCAGCCAGGGTAGCGGCGGTCAACAGGCCGACAAGCAACCAGGCGGGGGCGGCAACTCCGACACGGCAAAGCCAGGCGATCAAGCGACCGGCGGCAACCCGTCGAACGCGAAACAGCCTCCCGGCGGCAAAACCAACGCCCAGGGCTCCGGCAACTCACAATCCGCCGCGGCGCAAGACGGTACTACACCTCCCGCCGTGAAAACGGACGAACAGAACGGCACGGGACAACTCTCGGCGCGGACAAATCGCCCGGCGACAAGACCAACGGCCAGGCAGGAACGGATCAAGGCGCAGACGCCAAGAAGGTGGACCAAAACAATTCTTCACAAAAGGCTCGCGACGGCGACGCCTCGGGCGGCCAGAAGTCGGGAAGCAAAGCCGGCGGCAACAAGCAGAACAACCCTCGGCCGAGCAACCGCCAAGCCCAAGGGGCACAGGCCTGCTGCAGCCGGACGATAAACAGTCGCCTGACGATGCCAAGAAAACCGGCGACAATACGGCCAGCCCGATCCCCGGAGGCGAGAACAAGCCGCGCGAGAAAAAAGCCGGCGATTCGGGCCAGGCACCGGGCCAACGCCGCGGCGACCAGCAGCAATCGCCCAGCATCAGCAACAAACAATCCGACTCGAAGGGCGATTCGGCCGGCGACCGCTCGGGCGGGGGCGAACAGGGCGGCGGCCAGCAGGCCAATCAGCAGGGCATCGGCGGACCAGGCGCCCACACGCCATCCGACGAGGGCGGTTCGCAGGCCACCGAGCAAGGTGGAGGCGAAACCGGCTCCAAGGCGGGCGATCAGACCGCTTCGAAAAAAACCACCGGCAGCAACGCGAAGCAACAAACCGATCAAGGTACAGCCGCCGGCCGGAACGACGCGGCCGCTCAAGGCCCCGGAAAGAACCCGGCGCAGCCGGACAATTCCGCGCAGGGAAGCACATCGCAAGAGAAAGAGAATTCGCCCGACGGCGGAACGCCCGGCCAGACAGCCTCGGCGGGATCGGGTTCCCGCGGGGCGGGCGGCATACCGGCCGGTGGTCAGGCCGGCACGCAACCCGAATCCGCCACGCCGCCGGAAGCCATCGACAATCCCGCCGACGAAGCGAATCTCGAATATAGCCGGCGGCAAACCGAATTGGCCTTGGAATATCTCCGCGACCAGTTGGCCCAGGAGAAGCCCGCGATCCTCGATCGCCTCGGATGGACCAAGGAGGATGCGCGGAAGTTCCTCGAACGATGGGAGGAGATGAAGCGAGATGCGGCACAAAAGGGCGCGACGGAGGAAACCGCCCAAAAACAGTACCGCGCTGCGTTGAAGAGTCTTGGCCTGCGTCCCCGAGGCACCGAATTGGGCCCCAGCGGCGCATCCCGCGACCAACTCCGCGACCTCCACGACGCCGGCCGGTTCCCGCCTCCTCCCGAGTGGGCCGAGCCGATGCGCGAATATCTCCACGGCATCGCCAGCCCCGAACGGCCGAACAACAGGCCGTAACCAGCATGGCAGCGACGCGATTGATTCTGGTGGGCGGTTTCCTCGGTGCAGGAAAGACCACGCTGTTGCTCCAGGCGGCCGAGCGCCTTTCGCGCCGCGGCCGACGCGTGGGGCTGGTGGCCAACGACCAGGCCGCCAACCTCGTGGATGCCGAGCTGCTCAAGACGACCGGCTCCGCCGTGGCAGAAGTCGCCGGCGGCTGCTTCTGCTGCCGATTCCCCGATATGATCGCCGCCATGGAAAAATTGGTTTGCGATGCCAAGGCGGACGTGCTCATCGGCGAGCCGGTGGGAAGTTGCACCGATCTGTCGGCCACGGTGCTCCAGCCGCTGAAGGACCGCTTCGGGCGTCAGTTTCGATCTGGCGCCCTTCTCCGTCCTGGTCGACGGCAACCAGGTGCGCATTTTGAATCGTCTGCGGCAGGCGGCGGAGCGCCGCCGCGGCCCGCTTTCCCGACAACGTGCTCTACATCTACCAGAAGCAGCTTGAAGAGGCCGACGTGATCGTGCTGAACAAGGCGGATCTCCTCTCGGCGGCCGATCTGGCCGAGTTGAGGGCGTCGCTCGTGGAGTGGTTTCCCGATACGCGTTTGATCGTGATGTCGGCGCTCGGCGGCGACGGCGTCGATGCCTGGCTCGAGTAACTCGAAGCGGATCGCCGGGCGGGCCGAAAAATCACGGCGGTCGATTACGACACGTATGCGGCGGGCGAAGCGGCGCTGGGCTGGATGAACGCCTCCGTAACGCTCCGCAGCGACGCGGGCCGGATTGGGCCGCCTTTCTCCGCGAACTGGTCGAAGCAATCCGTGCCGACCTGCGTGCCGCGGCGGCAGAGATCGCGCACGTGAAGTCGTACCTCGGCGCGGACGGGGGCCATATCTCCGGCAGCTTGACGGGCAACGAGGCGGTCGTTTCCTGGCAGGGCGAAATTCCCGCCGCATCCGCGACGCCCGTCTCCTGCTGAACGCGCGGGTCCACTGCCGTCCGGACCAACTGCGGCGGGTGGTCGAAGCCCGCTTGCGCTCGGTTGCGGCCAGGCATTCCATCCAGCCTGACATCGCCGACCTGCAAAGTTTCGCGCCTCGGCGGCCGCGGCCGACCTACCGCTACGAAACGGTCGTGTAGGCTCGCCGCCAGGCCGTCGCCTCGGCCCTCCCCTTGCGTTCCCGCTCCGGGCCGCGTAGAATTCCGGCCGCTGACGTAAAGTCGCTTGCCGACTCCAGATGCGAGGCAATATGGCCAGGAAGGTAATTCTCGACGTCGACCCGGGCATCGACGACGCGATGGCGATCTGCTCTGGCGCTATCGAACCCCGATCTGGAGGTCGTAGCGGTCACGGCCGTCGGCGGCAACGTGTCGCCCGGCCAGGCCACGCGAAACGCCCAGGCGATCGTCGAGCAGCTCGACCCGCCGCGTTGGCCCCGCTTGGGCGCCGCCTCCGATCCCGATCGCCGGCTCTCCGTCGACCGCCGTAATCTCTATGGCAGCGACGGTCTGGGCGGGGCGAGTTTCGTCGTCGCCGAGCGCCAGCACTTGTTGCCCTCGGAAAAAGTGATCTGCGACCAGGTGCGCGACGCGCCTCACGCCGTGACCATCGTAGCGCTGGGCCCGCTGACGAACATCGCGCGGGCGTTCATCCGCGACCCCGAGTTGCCGGCCCTGGTCGGCAGCATCGTGATCATGGGCGGAACGGTGGCCGGGCCGGGCAACATCACGCCCGCCGCCGAGTTCAACATGTACTGCGATCCGCTGGCGGCGCAAGTGGTTTTCCGCTCGCCTTCCACGAAGACACTGATCCCGCTCGATGTGACCAATCGCATCGAGCTGAGCTACGATCTGTTCCACAAGTTGCCCGACGAATCGACGGGCGTCGGCCGGCTGCTGCGCCAGATCTTGCCGCCGGTCTTCCGCGGCTACCGCCAGCAGTTCGGATTGGAGGGAATCCACGTTCACGACACGGTGACGCTGATGGCCCTGATTTGCCCGGAGCTGTTCACCATGAAGGCGATGGCCGGCGACGTGGAGACGCAAGGCGAGTTGACGCTCGGGGCAACCGTCTTCGATCGCCGCCGCGTGCCCGCCTGGCGCCACAACATGGAAGTGGCCGTCGATATGCAGAAGGACGCCATCGTCGAGGCGATCCTCCGCGGGCTGAACTGCAAGCCGGGGAAGTGAAGGGCAGGGGCCCGCACGCCGGCGACCGCTCGGCGGCACGCGATTCAACCCGGCTTTCTCATCTGGGGCCGTCCCGACAAACTCCTTCCCCCTCGGGATCACGATGATGTTCGAGTGAATATCATCGGCAAACTCCAGCAGACATTGTGGCCAGCGGGACAGTTCATTGGTCGTTTTGCGCGTTACTCATTCGCCCAACGGGAGCCGCATCCGTCGCGGCGGGTTGAGCAAGCCCCTTACGAGCAGGCCGTCTCGACAAGGCATGCGGCCTACGCTGGGTGTCTATCTCCTCATACTCATAATTCTTGTCGCGACCGCAGGTTAGAGGGACGCCCACTTCAAATGATGCTGAATCCTGCGCCTTTGATGCGATCACCACGGAAGTATACGAAGTTGTCGTCTTTGGCGTACCACCAGTTGAGTATTTTGAACGACTTGTAGTCGGCTCCTTTGACTTCTTTTCCAAATACGTAATAAGCAGTTCCATCACGCGACCATCCCAGCGCGTCCGCATGAGGATCAGGTATCAGTAATGTCTTTTTGGTGATGCCAGGCCCGTTGCGTTCTTGCGGGGGGTACTTCCACGGCATATCGTACACACCGTCGTTTTGAACGACTTCAAAAGACTCAATCCGATGCACAGGAAGTTCGCTGGCTCCAAGGAAGACTCTTTTCGAGTCTCTGGAGAATGGTGTCTGAAGCACGCGAAATGTGCCTGGATCTGCTCCCTCGAGTTCAACACCGTAGAAATACCGCGGTCGTTGTCTTTGGCATAAAGGCCATCGCGTGTGAGAATCGTGAATGACGCCGGGTCGGCCGCCTCGACGATCAGGGGGTTGCCGACCACCACGAAAACATGACGGGCATCGCGAGCGTAAATGACACGAGCAGTTCGGTCGTGGTCGATCGGCTGGAAGGTCTTTGCATCGGCGCTCTCACCGTAGTGGACAAGCCTTCCGTTGGATTCGTCCCACGTCACATAGGCAGCCTTGCCATCCACCACTTTGAAGCCCGTGTCACACCCAGAGAGCAGAATGACGATTAAAACTGAGAGAGACAGTAACGCAACTCGCAGCATGTTCCTATACCCCTTTTGTTTGATTGCCAACAGAACAATTGAAAAATCGTTGGGCGTCCTACGTGTTCCCTGGCCGACCGCGAGGACTCCCGAGTCTCCATATCCGAAACACGGCCGCGTTCATTCCGCTGGGCCGCTGCCCGCCGCGCCCGTCAGGCGGATCGTTCGTTCCACCGGCGTTTGGCTCACGGGCAATTCGAGTTCGCCCTTTTCGGCCGACCATCCGTCGCGATGCAGCACGATTCGTACGGGCGGGCTGCCGCAAAGCGCGGCGAGCTTCAGCCTGGCCTGGCGACCGTCGGCCGACACGGACAAATCCAACGAGAGCGGGCCGAAGGGAGTGCAGACGCGATCCAACCGCGTGACCATTCCCGCTTGGACCCAAACGGCGGGCAAACCTTCCAGCAGGTGCAGTTCGTCGCCGCGGTCGAGGGCCAACAGATGCACCGCCAGGCGGATGAACTCGGCACTGGCCCAATTGTGCGGCATGTCGCCCACCTTGCGAAACGGCTCGCCCCGCAACGATTGCTCTTCGCGCCAGACCAACGTGGGGGCCGCATGGTTGCCGAAGGCATAGAGCGTGCGGGCGGCCTTGGGCCCGTTGCCCTGCCAGAGCCAGGCGTGGCCGTAGAACGAGGCGAAATAGTTCCAGATCCCCGTGGCGTCCCAGCCGGTTCCGTAGACCATGCCCTCGCGCTCGGTGGCGGCCAGCATGGCCAGATTGCCGGCCACCAACGGATCGTCGCGAAGGAAGACCTGGCCCGGATAGACGGCGTGGCAAAACGCCCATTGGGCACGCTGCGGCAACTCATGATCCCGGTTGGCCATCAGCGTGGGCAGATAGGCGCTGCCTTGGGAATCTTTCTGCAAATCACGTTGCGCAGCCACGGAAGGCGGCCAGGAAGTCGTCATATTCGACCTGCCACTGGTCGGCCTGGGGGATTTTTCCCAGCCAGCGGGCCGCGCCGATGGCCGCCTTGAGTCCGAGCAAGTTCCAGTACGTATTCGAGTATTCGTCGCGGCCCTTGCCGTCCAGTCCCCCGTCGATTTCGCCCGCCGGCAGCAGGCCGTCAACCAGCGGATCGGCGCTTTCGCGAGCACGTTGGCGGAGCGTTTGAATGTAACGCACGGCCTTCTCCAACTGCGGCCAGACCGATTCCAGCCACGCCTTGTCCTGCGTCAGCCTGGCGTGGCGGATGCACGTCCAGAGGACGATCCCGTTTTCCTTGAAATAGGTGGGGCTGAGCACTTCGAAGGCCCCGCTTGGCTTCTGCTGCTTGAGCGTGTAGCGAATTCCGTTGCGGGCCTCATCGCCGGCGCCCAAGATCGTGGCGGCCTCGAGCAGAAACGCGCCGTCCACAATCCACAGATTGCGGTACACGGTCGGGCCGACCTGAAATGCGGGCAGCCCATCCTTGATCTCCCGCGCCTGCCAGATGTTGCGAACCGAGGAGTCCAAGAGCCCTTGCACGAGCGGATCGGGCACCTGGATGCGGCCGTAGGGCAGCGGCGCTTTTTCCCAGAAAGCGATCGCACTCACCCGGCGTTCCAGCGCCCGTCGGCCTTGGTGGGATCGACAACCGTCCGCCCGCCGCCGCTATAGAGGACGAAAAATATCTCTGTCCCTTTGGCCGGGATCGTCAACGCCTCCAACTGCAAGACGTGCCGCGTGCCTTTCTCGTCGCCGACGCCCGTGATCCGCAGCGAGGAAGTGACCAATTCGTGCCGATTGATCTCGGCTCGCTGCGTCGGGAGGTCGCAGGAAAAACCCAGCAGCGTGTCGATCGTGATCGTCGGCCGAACGGTTTGCGGCTCGTCCGTACGGTTGGCCGCGCGAACCAGGATCAGATCGTTGCGCGACTGGAAACGATCGGCGCGGCGTCGCCGGGGCCGCCCGAACGGACGTCCGTCACGGCGAACGCCTCCTCCACAATGTCCAACGCGGCCGATCGGCGATGGGTCTGCACAATGGGCACGCGCGGCGAGTACAGGCGTTGTTCGATCCACTCGGCGTCGTCGGCCGTGGTGAGACGGACGCTCGTGCCGAATTGGTCTTTGTATATGTTCGTGTCGTCCCCAAACTTCGTATATTTGTGATGGTGATAGAGCAACACGCCCTGTTGGTTAACCAGGCTCTTGCAGGGGTCGTCCGGCAGACAGATGGCCGTCTGCCATTGCGGCGGGCTGTAACGCAGATCCAGAACCAGATCATCGCCGCGCGCCAATGGCGCCTCCGCCGCACCGAAGCGGCCGACCAGGGCCAAGACAACGGCACAGGTGAAAAGAGTGCTGCAGCGACGTTTCATTCGAGCGCCCTTTCGTGGACTGGAGCCGGTAGTTTTCACCTCCGGCAACGCCGAGTCTATTCCTCGTTCCTCAGCCCCGTAGCCTACTCGATCCTACTGACGGCAGCAAGCAGCAAGGGGCGGCGCCGGCGGCCGGAATCCAGCGATCTTCCCGCGCAGAACGTGGGAACAAGATCGGCTTCGAGCTAGACCGATCCGATAACCAGGCTGTACGTCAAGAGGCTCAGCACGATCAGGCTGACGATGAGATAGAGCCGGTCGCGCTGGCGGGCGAAGGCCACCGAACAGGCGGCCACCCGCAGCACGGGCGTGGCAATCAGCAGCAGAAAGCCGAACTGAATGAGGCCGCGGCTGCTCAGGCGGAAGACGTCGGCAACGATTCCCCCGATCGAGCAGAGATCGGTGGGCTCGCCGTGGAAGAGGTGATAATCGGGCGTAGCCGTGCCGTGGCGCGCCAGAAAAACAACGCCGCCGCAGAGCACGACCGCCGCCGCCGCCGTCACGCCGGTCCGCAGCAGATTGCCGATCACGGTTTCCATCTGCCGTTGGGTGGGGCCCGTGGATTTGCGCGGTTCGCCCATGTCAGATTTTCCCCGTCAGGCCATTATAAATCATTTCGAGGGCCAACAACGCGATGACCACGCTGAAAACGATCCGCAACACTTTGGTCCGGGCCCGGGCGAGGATGCGGGCGCCCAGCAGGGCGCCGGGCAGAACGCCCAGCATCACGGGCATGGCCAGGCCCGGATCAATATAGCCGCGGTTGAGATACACGCCGGCGCTGGCAGCCGCCGTCACTCCGATCATGAAATTGCTGGTGGTGGTCGAAACTTTGAAGGGAATGCGCATCGCCTGGTCCATGGCCAGCACTTTCAGGGCTCCCGAGCCGATTCCCAGCAGACCGGAGATCGTGCCGGCGATGAACATCAGGCCCATGCCCCCCGGCACGCCGCGCACATGGTAGCTGACGGGCCCTTGCGGGCCCGGATAGCTGCCGTCGAGCCTTAAGCGGGTGGCCAACGGGTCGGGCCGGCCGTCATCGGTGCGCTGCCGTCGCGGCCGGCTCGCCAGATAGGCAGCCAGCATGAGAACCGCGCCGAAGATCACGGCGATCACATGCGTGGGCAGCCGCGCGGCCGTCGCGGCGCCCGCCAAGGCGCCCAGCGTGGTGGCCATCTCCAAGAACATGCCGATGCGGATGTTCGAGTAGCCTTCTTTGACGTAGGCCGCAGCCGCGCCCGAGGACGTGGCGATGACCGAGACCAGCGACGCGCCGATGGCATAGCGGATATCGATGCCGAACAACAAGGTCAGCGCGGGAATGATGACTACGCCGCCGCCCAATCCGGTGAGCGCGCCGAGAAAGCCCGCGGCCAGCGAGGCCAGCCATACCAGCGCGCTCAAGGTGATGGTGTTCACTTCTTGGCTTTCTTGGCCTTTCCCACGGCGATGGCGCAGGCCGTAGCGTAGGTGCGGCAGTGCGAGATGGTAATCTGGATCTCGGTGATGCCGAGTTGTTCGACGACCTCTTTGGCGCCGCCGCGCAGGGCCACCGAAGGTTTACCGCCGGGTTCGTTGCGGATTTCCATATCGCGCCAGGAGATGCCTCGCCGCCAACCGGTGCCCAAAGCTTTCAGAATCGCCTCCTTGGCGGCCCACCGGCCCGTGAAGTGCTGCGTGGCCTGCTTGCGGCTCTGGCAATATTTGCTCTCGACCGGTGTGTACACCCGATCGATGAACAGTTCGCCGTGCCGCTCGATCATCCGTGCGATCCGCAGACATTCCGTGATGTCGATTCCGATGCCAATGATGTCGGCCATGGGGGAGATGACAGGGGTCAGGGTTCAGGGGGCGGAATCAACGGGTTCCTGATTCTCTTCGGTCAGTCCGTCGAGGATCGCGGCGACCTGGTTCCGTGTTGCCGGGTCGAGCCACAGGCGCACGAGGTCCACGGCGCCGTCGGCTTCTTCCCACGAAAGCTCCAGCCGCGTGGGAGCGCAGCCGCCCAGGCAGTTCGACAGGCGATAGCGATGCGAGCGGGGGCGGCCGATCTCCTCGACGCCAACCAAGGCGGCAAGACGCTGCGCCGTCAATGGGTCGATCCGGCCGCTGCGGATCGTCCGATACCAGGTGCGGCAACGGTCGCAGTAGGGCACGCGGAGGGCGGGCATGACCACGGCCAGCGCCGCCGCCACGACCAACAGCGCGTCGACCGCCCAGCTCAGCCATGCCAGCCAGCCTTGGGCCACATAATCGAACAACAGCGGCCGGCCGCGAGCGGCCTGCGCCTCCATGTACCGGCCGAAGCTGGGCGCCGCTTCGCGCACCAGTGCCGAGAGGTCCTGCGCGGCCGCCGGGCTCGCGCTAACTGCCGGATGCTGCCCGGAGTAGGCCGACAGATAGGTGAAATAGTGCTCGGCGCCGCCCGTCAGAGCCGCGGTGAGGACGGTCGCCAGGACAATCGTGGTCCGGTTTCCGATTTGGGCCACTCGCGCGAGCCCGACGACGGCCATGCCGCAGAGAATGCCCATCAAGACCGGGAACAGGATCAGGGGGGCGAAATAGCCTCGGACCACGGTAGCCACCCACGCCAGAGCCAGCCCCGTCACCGGCGCGGCCAGTATTGTCCAGGCGAAGCCTCGCCACGAAAACGCTCCGCCGCCTGCGGGCGGAGTGTCGGGCCGGTCGCGTTCCTGGGGCAGGGCCATGCCTTCATGCTAAAAGGAAGCGGCCGCCGGGGGAAGCCCCACCTCGGAAAGGGGCGAGTTGCCGGTGCCGGCCGCGCCGTCGGCCACCGCTATTTCACGCCGCAGGCCCGCTGCGCCCGCAGCAGCACTTCGGCGGCCTTGGCTCGGCGCGGCGGCGCCCTCGGCCAGAATCGCCCGGACCCGCTCGGGATGGGCCTCGAATTGGCGGCGGCGCTCGCGGGCTTCGGCAAAATAGTTGACGGCCATGTCGGCCAACGCCTTCTTCACTTCGCCATAGCCGAAACCGCCGCTGCGATACTTGGCGGCCATCGCCTCCCGCTGCTGGTCGCTGGCGAACAGCGAATAGAGTTGGAACAGATGATCGGTGCCCGGCTCCTTGGGCTGCTCCATCGGCCGCGAGTCGGTCACGATCCGCATGATCTGCTTGCGCAAGGCCTTGGGCTCCTCAAAAACCTCCAGCGTGTTGCCGTAGCTTTTCGACATCTTTTCGCCGTCCACGCCCGGCACACAGGCCGAGGCGTCCAAGAGCTTCGACCTCGGCATCACAAACGTCTCGCCGAAGAGGTAATTGAAACTGGCGGCCAGGTCGCGGCAGACTTCGATGTGCTGCACCTGGTCGTCGCCCACGGGCACGATTTCGGAGTCGTAGATGAGGATGTCGGCCGCCATCAGCACGGGATAGGCGAACAGGCCGGCATCGGACGAAAGCCCCTTGGCCTTCTTGTCCTTGAAGGCATGACACCGCTCCAGAAGCCCCATCGGCGCGCCGGTCATCAGCAGCCAACAGAGTTCGGAAACCTCGGGCACGTCCGACTGCACGAACAGGGTGGCCCGCTCGGGATCGAGGCCCAGCGCCAGCAGGTCGGTGGCGGCGTCGAGCGTGTATTCCGCGAGGGTCTGCCGATCGCGGACGGTCGTCAGGGCGTGCAGGTTGGCGATGAAATAGAAGGCGTTCTGCTGTTGGCCTTGCAACTCGATGTATTGGCGGATCGCGCAAAATAATTGCCCCAGTGAAATCGTCCTGTAGGTTGAATGCCGGAGAGAACTCGCATGGGAGCGGATAGGGGTCAGGGGTTAGGGGGCGGAAAAATGATGAATGCTGAATGATGAGTGATGAATGCCGGATATAGGCTCATCGCAGGTAGTAGGTTGGATTCCCAAGCAGTTGTCTTCCCTTCATCATTCATCATTCATCATTCAGCATTTACATTGACAACTTCAACGTTCCCACCACTTCGGTCACCGACGTTGCGCCGAGTTGGGTCAAGGCGGCGGGCAGGGCGTCGAGAAGTTGGATCGATGCGGTGGGATTGTAGAAGTTCGCGGTGCCGATCTGCACGGCGGTGGCGCCGGTGACAAAGAACTCCATCGCGTCGTCCACGGTGGCGATGCCGCCGATGGCCATGATGGGAGTTTTGACCGCCCGGGCCGCCTGGTAAACGATTCGCAGGGCGATGGGCTTGATGGCCGGTCCGCTCAGGCCGCCCAGGACGTTGCCCAGAACGGGCCGGCGGCGGCGCCAATCGACCGACATGCCCAGGCAGGTGTTGATCAACGAGAGGGCGTCGGCCCCCGCGGTCTCGGCCGCCTTGGCGATCACCGTGATATCGGTCACATTGGGCGTCAGTTTTGCCAGGATCGGAAAGGAACACGCTTTCCGCACGCCGGACACCACTTTCTCACAGGTCAGGGGGTTCGTGCCGAAGTCGATCCCGCCGCTCACGTTCGGGCAGGACATGTTCAGTTCCAGCGCGTTGATGCCGGCCGTGCCTTCGAGCCGGGCAGCCATTGCTACGAACTCCTCGCAACTCTTTCCCGCAATGCTGACAATGATCGCCGTGCCGAGCGAAGCCAGGTAGGGCAGTTGCCGCGCCAGGAAGGCCTCGATGCCGTCGTTGTCGAGCCCGATGGAATTGAGCATGCCGCCGGTGGTTTCGACGGTGCGGGGCGGCGCGTTGCCTGGTCGCGGCTGCTGCGTGATCGTCTTGGGCAGGATGGCGCCCAACCGCGCCAGGTCGAGCAACCCGGCCATCTCGCGGGCGTAGCCAAACGTGCCCGACGCCACGGCCACCGGATTGGCCAGGCGGAGGCGGCCCAATTGAACTTCAAGATGGACGTCGCCGGGATTCACGGGCGTTGCTCGGACGGCGGCTAAGGTGCAATCGCGCATCACCCGGGGCGACAGACGGACTGTCATCCCGAGCATGCCGAAACGCTAGTGTAGCGTTCCGCTCTGTCAAGTGTCAATTTCCGCCGGCCGACCGCAGGCTAGATCAGCCCGCCGTGCGTGCGGTAAGGCGTCTGGTGGTCAGGCTGGTCGAGAAACCAGAGCCGCTCCCATTCGTCCAAGAGCAGGCGCAGGTTCTCCGAGGTGAACATCAACTCTTGGGTGCGGCGTACCGGATCGGCCGAGTAGGCCGGGATCAGGCACCCCGCCGCCGTGCTCAACAGCGCTCCACACGACAACGCCAATAGCAGGCTACGCATCGAACATTCCTCCGTGAAACAAAACTCCCCTGCAATCCAAGCAGAATTCGATTGACCCCGGCTGTGGCTGCGGCCTCGAAGAGGCCAGCGCAAGCTTGCCGGAAACGCACCTTCCTAACGCGTGTTCTGTTGAAAAAGAAAAGATCGAGACGAGAGCAATTGCGTGGGCCGTCGAGGGACCGCATGGGCACGCCTCACTGCCGGCGCAGGCGCCGGACTCCGAGGCGGAAGGGTTCCTTACGGCTCGCGATGATTGACGTCGTAAGTCGTTGCCGCACCAAGCGGTTGGGGCACAGGTTTGGGCGATGCGTCCTTGCCGGGGGCCTTTCCACGGCCAGTCCGGGCGGCTGCCGCAGCCTGCCGCTCCAACTCCTTCACCCGTTTTTCCATCTCCTTGCCTGGTTTGAACGTGACCACGTATTTTTCGGGCACAAAGACCTTGTCGCCGGTGCGCGGGTTGCGGGCCTTGCGGGGGGCCCGACGCTTCACCTCGAACACGCCAAAATTGCGGAGCTCAATCCGTCGCTCCGCTACCAACGCCTCGACGATGGCGTCGAAGGTCTTCTGGACGATCTCCTTGGTCTGCAATTGGGTCAGGCCAATTTCCTCGGAGATGGTCCGAACGATTTCTTTCTTGGTCACGACTCAATTCTCCTCTGAGAAGGGTCGTCGCAGCCTGGATAGCAGGCGCCACATCGGTGCTGCTGCGATGCTCCAAGTGTAGGTGCCACAACGACTAGTGTCAAGGCCAATCTCCCCAACCGTATCCCGCAGGCGGAAGCAGCCAGGACGTCGATTGCAACAGCTCCGGCAGACGGCGCCGGCGTCGTCTAATCGTAACCGCTTATTTTCAAAGAACTTACGTTCTGCGGCCTGGCTCCAGGCTCCGCCCCGCGCACTTAAGTCCTTTTGTCAAAAGGACTAACGCGTTCCCTTGCCGACATTTCCGGACCGCGTTCGGCCGGGCTGGATGCGCAGTGGTACACGGCGGCCCAAAGGGCTGCATCGGATTATCGGCTACCCAACCGAAAAACCTTACCAAGACCGCAAAATCAGTACGATCGGCAAAGCTTCGCGTCGAACGATCTGCCCACCAGTGGGGTAGAATTGGTGCAAGCGTGGACGACGCGGCAAGAACGTTTTCGCCGCAGCCCGCGTATTATCCTTATCCTTCCGGCAAGGCGCGTACAATACCTTGGGTAGAGGCGCCGGCGGATGACCAGGTGAACCTTGGAGACGCAATACGATGTTCTTCGACCCGATGTACTTCCTCTATATCGCCCCCGCACTGCTGCTGGCGATGTGGGCCCAGGCGCGAATTCATTCCGCCTACAGCAAGGCGCAACAACTGGCGGCGCCGTTGAGCGGTGCGGCGGCCGCGCGGCACATTCTCGACTCGGCCGGACTGAATGACGTTCACATCGAGCAGATTCCCGGGCAACTCACCGACCACTATGATCCGCGCGGGAAGGTGTTGCGATTGAGCCCGGAAGTCTACCAGAGTCGAACGCTGGCGGCGGTGGGGATTGCAGCGCACGAGTCGGGCCACGCGATTCAGGACGCGCATGGTTACGCCCCCTTGGTGGTCCGCAATGCCGTGGTGCCGGTAGCCGGTTTCGGCAGCAACGTGAGCATGATCTTGATCTTCCTCGGCGTACTGTTGCACATGAACCAAGCGCTGATCTTGCTGGGCATCGGGTTGTTCGCCACGGTGGTCATTTTCCAGGTGATCAACCTGCCGGTCGAGTTCAACGCCAGCTCGCGGGCGAAAGTCCAACTGGTGAGCCTGGGCATCATCAATGACCAGGAGTTGGTGTACGTCAACAAGGTGCTCAACGCGGCCGCGTTGACCTACGTGGCCGCCACGCTCCAGGCGATTCTCACGCTGCTGTACCTTGTGACGCGGGTTACCGGGCGCAGGGATTGAAATGAGATAGGCGTCAAGGGCAGAGTCCTTCTGCCCTTGACGCCCGTCGTCACGCGACGAACCAAACGGGCCGCAAGGGGGATGCCTGCAGCCCGCCCAAAATCACGTCACCTCATCCAGCTTTACCGGCCGCCGCTGGTCGGCCGAAATCAGCGCCGCTTCCAACACGCGTTGCGTTTGATAGGCGTCTTCGAAATCGGGGATCGGCACCGTCGGCTCCTGGCCCGCCAGGACCTTGAGAATATCGTACGCCTCGTTGGTGAATCCGTGCTCGTAGCCGATAATGTGGGCGTCGGGCCACCAATTGGCCACGTAGGGATGGTCGCCGCCATGCGTGCACATGATCGTGCTCCAACCTTGCACGGCGCGGGGCAGCGTGGCGTCGTAGTATTGCAGCTCGTTCATCCGCTCGAAATCGAATTTCAACGAGCCCTTCGTGCCGTTGATCTCGAAACCGTTGCGGTTCTGATTGCCGGTGGCCTGGCGGGCCGCCTCGAAGCTGGCCACCGCGCCGCCGGAGAAGCGGGCGAGAAACAGCACCGCGTCGTCCACGGTGACTTTGCCCTTGGCGGCGGCGCCTTCACGGCCGGCCGCGATTCCGCCCGCCGCCACGCCCGTCGGAATCGTCCGTTCCTTGATAAACGTTTCGGCGATCGCGCCGACGACTTCCGTGATCTCCTGGCCGGTGACAAAGCGGGTCATGTCGACGATGTGGGCGTTCAGGTCGCCGTGGGCGCCGGAGCCCGCGAGGTTCTTGTCGAACCGCCAAAGCAGGGGCACTTTCTCGTCGGCCCAATCTTGCAGATAGCTCGCCCGAACGTGCCGGATCGTGCCGAGTTTGCCGGCCTTGACCATCTGGTGCGAAAGCGCCACGGCGGGAACGCGGCGATAGTTGAACCAGACGAAGGTTTTCACCTTGGCGGCCCTGGCCGCCTCGACCATCTCGCGGGCGTCGGAGAGCGAGCCGGCGATGGGCTTCTCGCACGAAACGGGCTTGCCGGCGGCGATAGCCGCCCGGGCCACCGGGGCGTGCATGTAGTTCGGCGTCACGACGTCAACCAACCCGATCTCCGGCGAGCGGACAAGCTGCTGCCAGTCGGTGGAAGCATTTTTCCAACCCCAGTTGTCGGCAAAAACGCGGGGATTCTCTTCCGGTTGGCCGTAGACCGTGTGCATCACGGGCGTAAGCGGCGGCTTGAAGAACTTGGCCACCTGGCCCCACGCGTTGGAGTGCGATCGTCCCATGAAGCCTTGCCCAATGAGCGCCACATTGATCGTTGCCATGCCCTACTCCTTGCAAATTCGTGATCGAGGCTGAGAACGGAGGCGGAAACGCGAATGGTTATAAGGCGATTCTCGGCAACTGGCAAGGGGGGCCAAAAGACAGCGAAAATTCGGAAGGGCGCGGCGATGCGACCGCCGCTGCAACCGGGGTTTCGAGCCGGGCGGGGCCCGATCGGGTCGATTTTCCGGGCGATTCGCGGCAAATCGGGATGGTGGCGTTTGGCCCATTTTGGTAGCCTCCCGGGTTGGTTTCCACCGCCGCGCGGCGATGCCCGCTTGGAATGCGCCCATGCAATACTTGCGTTCACGGACGAACGTGGTTCTGCTGTCGGCCCTCATGCTGTCGGGCTGCCGGCTGCCGTTCCGCGACGGATCGGTGCCGCAGTCGGTCACCGACTGCCGCCGGCTTTCGCAGCAAGGGGTGGCGGCGTTGGAACGGGGTCAGCAGGCGAATGCCGAGACGCTGCTGGCCAAGGCCGTCGCCGCCTGCCCGGCTGACGCCGAAGCCCGCCGCAATTATGCCGAAGCCTTGTGGCGCCGCGGCGCCCGCAAAGAGGCGATCGCCCAATTGCAGGAGGCGCGCCGCTTGCTGGGCGACGACGCCTCACTCTCGGTCCGGCTGGCCGAAATGCAGTTGGCCGACGGCCAGCCGCAACTGGCCCGGCAAAATGCCGAGCAGGCGCTCCAGCTCGATCCGAAGCTGCCGGGGGCTTGGGCGATTCGCGGGGGAGTGATGCGGGCCTCTGGACAGCCGCAGCAGGCTTTGGCCGACTACCTTCGCGCTTTCGGCTACGCCCCCGGCGACCGCGCCATTCTGCTGGAAATCGCCGAGTTGCACCGCCAATTGAACCAGCCGGAGCGGGCGCTGCATACCTTGCAAACCCTTGCCGACACCTATTCACCGGGCGAAGAGCCGGGCCAGGTGCTGTACCTCATGGCGCTGGCCTATCGCGGCCTGGGACGCGACGACGACAGCCTGGAAAGCCTGAAGGCGGCCGTGGGGCGCGGAAGACCGACGCCCGAAATGCTCGATAGCCTCGGCGAGGCCCAATTGGCGGCGGGTCACCCCGTCGAGGCGGCCGCGGCGGCCCGACGAGCGCTCGCCATTCAGCCGCAACACCAGCCGAGCCGCGAGCTGCTGGAGCGAATTGAACTCGCCCAGCGGCCGCAAGGAGCAGTGCGATAGTCGTCGAGCCCGGAGAGGATGGAATGTCGGCTCGCCAAACCCAAGCTTCCCGTTGCCCTCCGGGCGCCGATGGCTGCCTATCGGCCGGCTCGGGGAAGATGAAAACGGGCGGGCAAGCTGCCCGTGCCGACCGAACGACAGGGATGCTGCTGTGGCTGAACTTGCTGTTGTTGTTGCTGGCGGCGGTGTGGCTCCGCGGGCGGTCGTTGGCGAACATGCCCGGCATCAACGGCGACGAAGCATGGTATGGCGTGCAAGCGTGGAGCTTGCTGCACGGGGGATTGGACGGCCCATGGCGCACCCCCACGGGCAACCCGCTGAACATGCTCTTTCTTGGCCCGATCACGCTGCTTCAACGATGCTTTCCGCCCTCGATTGTGCTCTTGCGCTCGGTGGCGGTGGCCAGCGGCCTGGCGGCCCTGGCGATCAATTGGGTTTGCTGCCGCTGGGTGTTCGACCGCCGGACCGCGCTGGTCTCGACCCTGGCCCTGGCCGTGCTGCCGATCAACATCGCCTACAGCCGGTTCGCCTGGGATGCCAGCCAGTCGTTGGCGGCCACGCTGTGTGTGATCTACCTGGCCCTGGCGGCGGTGCAATTTCCCCATCGATTTGGGCGGTGGATGGCCGCGTCGGTCTTCGCACTTGTGATTGCGGTCTGGGTACATCCCACGAACGTCTTCGCCAGCGTGGCGATCGCCGTGGCCTGTGCGGCACACTGCCGCAGGACGAAGAAGAATGCCGGCGTCGCGTGTTGTGGCGGCGAGTCTTCCCAAAGGATGAAAACGGGGACAGGCAAAGCGGCGGTTTTGCTCGCTGGCCTGACAGGTCTGGTGATTCTGTTCGCGGCCGGCCTGCTGATGGCCGCTCGCGCCGGCGGCGTGTCTCTCGCGCAGGGGCGACTGCCGGAGCTCCTGATTCGATGGTGGGGCAACGTGCAGGAGTGGCCCTCGGCCATCATCGGGCTGCCGCGATTGTTTAGCGGCGGAACCATCTATCGTTACATTGGCGGTTCCCGATCGTGGTTCGAGTGGCCGTTGCCTGCGGACTCGGACGGCTGGGGCCTCGACGTCGGACTGTTTTGGGCCGCCGTCTTCGGGTCGGCATGGATGCTTTGGCGGTCATGGCGACGAAGGCATGAAGAGGGCCGCTCGCGGTTGGGCGGCACAGACGGCGTGTTGCTGGTGGCTTGGATTCTGGAAATCGCCGCATTTTTGGCGGCTGCCGGGCCGCGCGCGATGATGCCCGGCCAAGAGCGGTTCGCCATCTGTTTGATCGGCCCCACCGTGCTGCTGGTCACCCGCGGGAGTGTGCTGGCGTGGGAAGTCGCGGGGTCGCGGGCGCGATGGGTTCCGGCATTGGCCGTCTTGGCGGGGTGGTTGGTGCTGGCCGATTTTCACACCCACTATTTCCGCTTCATCGAGCGAACCGGCGGCCAGGCCCACCTCACGTTCCGTACCGGCGCGGTGGAACCAAAGCAAGCCGCGCTCTTGTACATCCTGGACATGTCGTCGGCGATCGAGAACCGGGTGACGGCGGGGCAGGGGAGTAAACGGCCGCCACTTTGGATCGTCTGTTCGGAGTGGTGGAACTATTGGCCGATTCGCTATTTGGCAAGCGCTCAAGACGGCGCTGGCGTGCTAAGGCCCAAGGAGATCGGCTCGCCGGACGACTATCGGCGGGCGCTCGACGAGGGCCGCGTGTGGTTCGTCGAGTTTTGCGACACCGACGCCCTGCGGCAGATCGAATCGCAACTGGAGGGCCGAAGGTTGCTGCGGCAAACGTTCTTCGATTACGCGGGCCGGCCGCTGCTGTGCGTCCTGCACGCCTTGCCCAAGTGACGCCGGCATGCTCAGACGCGCGGCGTTTGCCAGCGGCAACAGAGGCGGCGAGCCCCTGAAATCGTGGTATTCCACATCATGGGCGACACAACGGAACCCCCCCATGCGGGGCGGTGAACGGCTGCCATATCTCGACCTTCCCCCACGGCCGCTCGGGCCGGGTTTTCAAGCTAGGATTTACTTAGGGTGTGACCTGTTCGGGATCATGGTGCGTCTACGAAGGAGTTCATGAATGTCCCAGCTATTGGAATCTCCGACATTGCAGTCGCCCGGCACGTTCGTCGATCGGCGTAATCCCGCGGCCGTGGAGCGGATGGCGATTTGCGAGCGCCGGCAGTTTGGCAATTCACACGATGGTCTTTCGCCCGACGCCGCCGAACTGGCCCAAGCCATCGATCAGTACAAGCTCTGCCATCGCCGCCGCTTCATCACGTTCGAGGAGATGCTGGCGATCATGAAGTCGCTGGGCTACAGCCGCTAGTCACTCGTCGGCGGTGGTTCGTCCGGTCGCCACGTCGAACTCGTAGATGGCCGGCACCAGCATCGCCGCCGTGGTGAACCCATACGCGGCGACCGTGACCAAGAACGCCGCCAGCGTCGATTCGAGCAGATAGCTGGTGATGGCGTAGAACGTGGCCAGCGGGCAGAGCAACGAGGCCACGCCGATGGCCGCCGACGGGTTGCGGACGCCCAGCACGGCATACAGCCCCACGCCGCCGAACACCATGAAGGCGAAGAACGGCAGGAACTGGGCCTGGAACGAGCCGCTGAAGGCCATCATGATCCGCATGCACACGGCCACGCCGACGAAGAGGAAAAACACGGTTCCCAAGCTGGTCGCCACGGCCGCACCCGAGTTGGCGTAGGTCATGCCGGCGTGCAGCCCGACCATGGCGGCGAAGACGTACAGCACGGCCAGCCCGCCCAGCAGATACAGCAGGTTCTCCAGGCTCAGCGACCCGGCCAGCCACAGGCCGACGCACAGCAGCATCGGCAGCAGCACCATTTCCTTGGTGTTGTAAAACACGCCGCCGAGCTTGCCGTAGACGATCTCCTTCGGCGTCAGGTCGGTCACCAGCAGCAGGTCCAGCGCCCTGGCGTCGCGCTCGCTGGTCAACGAAGTGACCGCCTGGGCGTTGACCAGCACCAGGCTCAGCAGCACCAGCGGCACCAGCGCCAGCGCGCCGTCGGCGTGCGCGGCCGCAATCGCCCGCCGGATCATGCCATACAGACCGGCCGGCCGCCAGGCCGAACAGCGCCAGATAGGCCAGCCGCACGACGATGATTTTCCGCCCGTAGGCCCAGGTGCGGATCTCGCGCCAGATCACGGGATTGTCCCACACGTGCCGGCGTGGTGAAGGGGCGGAGAGGAAATCACGCAGCCGAAGCTGCATGTTGCGCGGCAGTTGAACTGCCTCGCCAACCGATGCTTCTCCGCCTTCCGCCATGCCTCTCCGTCTCGCTCGTTCTCCTCTTCCGCCGCCACCGCCATGGTTTCCCGCGACGGGTTCCACACCCGCACCATCGCCATCGCCACGCCGTTGATGAGCACGGTGATGGCCGCGGCCACCGCGACGAAACAAGTTGACCGGCGTGCCCAACAGCCCGAGCGCCGGCTGGGCCTGAACGTAGGGCCGGGTGGCCTCCAGGATCGCCTGCCAGGGGCTGATCGCCGGCCGCCAACGCCCGGCACGACAGCCCGCCGCAGCGTCTCGCCCAACGCGCCGGCGGCCACGATCTCGCCCACCGCCAACCACAGCACCAGCACCAGCACGGTCATCGCCAAGCGCCTGGAAGGTTTTTTCGCGCCACAGGGCCAGCATCGAGCCCAGGCTGCCGCAAGCCAGCACCGTGGCCAGCGTGACGGCGAACGCCCGGGCGATCTGCCCGTACGACACGCCGCCCAGCAGGGCCGCCAGCAAGAACACGGGCAGGGCCGCCGCCAGCATCACCAGCACGCTCAACAGGCTGGCCAGCAGCTTGCCCAACACCAACTCGCGTGTTGGAAAGGTTGGTCAGCAGCAGCAGGACCAGCGTGCGGCGGTCTTTTTCGTGGGCCACTTCGCTGGCCGCCAGCAGGCCGCAAAAGAAGGTCGCCAGCGCCAATTGCAGGGGGGCGAGAATCTGGAACAACACCATGCCGAAGCGAGCCAGGTCGCCCACGTCGCGCACCAATTGCGTGCCGGTCAACACCAGCCAGGCCGTGCTCATCAACACCAGCCAGCGCCAGCACGTAGGTCGACCGGGCGACATACGTCCTGATCCGTCGCGGGGCAATCGCCGCCTCGCGCGTGAATACGGGGCCAAACATCCCCTCCATCATAACAAAACCGGCCCGAAGCGCGGAGGAGGAGAGGCAAACTTCGCCGCCGTTGCCGAATCACCCCCAGAGGATGTAGAATGCGTAACGGAAGGAACGGAACACGCTTATCCGTTGATCCAATGAGACCTCCACAACGAGAGCCGTCACCCTCCTTTGTGGCCGTCGATATCGGCAACGCCCGGATCAAACTCGGGCTGTTCGGCGGCGGCTGTTCGGCGGCCTTGCCGGAGCCGGTGCGAACGCTGCCGCTTCTGGACGATGCGCCGGAGCTCGAACAAATCGCCTCCTGGCTTGGCGACGATGCGGGCCGGCAACTTTCGTGGTGGATCGCCAGCGTGAACTGGCCGGCGGCAACGCGGCTGGTGGATTGGTTGCACGAACGTCGGCCCGGGGACCGCGTCGACGCTGCTGGCGGCGGGCGACCTGCCGCTGGAAGTGCGGCTTGACCGCCCGGACATGGTGGGCGTTGATCGGCTGGTCGATGCGGTGGCCGCCAATCGGCTCCGCGATGCCGGTCGGCCGGCCGTGATTGTTGACGTCGGCTCGGCCATCACCGTGGATCTGGTCTCGGCCGACGGGGCTTTTCTGGGCGGGGCCATCCTGCCGGGCCTGGCCATGTCGGCCCGGGCGATGCACGAGTTCACCGAACTTTTGCCGCTGGTGGACGTGGCCGAGTTGGATTCGCCCCCGCCCGCCCTCGGCACCGCCACGGAACCGGCCATACAGTCGGGGCTGTTTTGGGGCGCGGTCGGCGCGATCCGAGAAGTAGTTGATCAACTCCATAAAGCCGCGGCCGGTGGATCGTGCGCCGAAGAGCCGCAGATCTTCTTCTCGACCGGCGGCGCGGGAGCAACCGTGGCCGAACTGCTGGGCCCCGCTGCCCGCCACGTGCCGCACCTGACGCTGGCCGGCATCGCCCTGGCGGCAATCAGCGCGTCGCAAGTGATGAGCCAACAGCCCTCACCCCGACCGTCTCCCGACCGACCTTCGGTCGGTGCCCGGAGAGGGGGATCTTTATGAAAGTCGCCCACTTCGTTGCCCTCCGAACGCTGGAAATCGTCGATCTGCCGCCGCCGAAACTCAGCGAGCCCGACCATGCCCTGGTGCGGATCGATCGGGTGGGAGTGTGCGGCTCCGACGTTCACTATTATCTGAACGGGCGGATCGGCCAGCAAACGCTCACCTATCCGGCCACCTTGGGCCATGAGTGCGCCGGCACGGTGGTCGCCGTCGGTGCGGAGGTCGATCGGTTGCGGCCGGGCGATCGTGTGGCGGTCGATCCGGCCATGGCCTGCGGCCGGTGCGATCAGTGTCGTTCCGGGCGAGCGAACACGTGCCGCCATCTGCAATTCATGGGTTGTCCGGGCGAGGCCCTCGGCGCCGTGGCCGAATATCGCGTCGTGCCCGCCGAAAACTGCCTGCCCATTCCCGACCGCATGACGCTCGACGAGGCGGCGTTGGTGGAGCCGCTGACGATCGGTCTGCACGCCGTGCGCCTTGCCGACGCGGCGCCCGGCTCGCGAATCGCCATCCTCGGCGCGGGGCCCATCGGCCTGAGCGTGCTGTTGTGTGCGAAGGCCGTCGCCGCGTGCACGGTTTATGTAACCGATTTGTTGGACGAGCGGCTGGAAGTCGCCCGGCGGTGCGGTGCCGATTGGATCGGCAGTGCGGCCCAAGGCGACGCGACGGCCGCGATTCTCAGCCGGCAGCCGTGCGGCCTGGGCCTGGTGTTTGAGTGCTCCGGCGAACCGCGCTGCATCGATCAAGCGCAAAAATTGCTCACGCCCGGCGGAACGCTCGTGCTGGTGGGCATCCCGCCCGGCGACGCCGTCACTTTCGACATCCATCGCATGCGGCGGAAAGAGTTGACGTTCAAGAACGTCCGCCGCCAGCGGGGCTGCATGGCGCCGGTGATCGAGATGATCGACCAAGGGCGGGTCGATCCGCGGCCGCTGCTGACGCATCGCTTCCCCTTGGAACGAATCGGCGAGGCCTTCGATCTGGTGGCGGGCTACCGGGACGGCGTCGTCAAGGCGGTGATCGACATCTCGTCGCAATAGAAAATAGTACGCGTCACACTCCCCGTGACGTCCGATAGCCCGAACGGAGCGAGGGAAGCACTCTTACCTCCCGCGAAGCGTCAGGAGTGCTTTACGCGATGCGGAGCGTGAGGAATGCCTTCGCTGCCGCGTTTTGGCCGTTCTTGCCCAGACGATAGCATAATGCTATCATTTAGGGGTGGCAGAGGAGGCTTTGTCATGCCCGACATTCTGATCCGAGGCTTGGAGCCGGAGACGGTCCGGCGGCTAAAGGCCCGTGCGAAACGGCACAAGCGCTCGCTACAAAGCGAGGTAAAACAACTCGTGGAGCAAGCAGCCGGTTCCGGCGGCCGGCAGATCGCCGCCATTTTCGAGCGGTGGCAGCAGAGATTTGCCGGTCGGAAGTTGACTGGCAGCGTGCGATTGATTCGCGAGGACCGCAAGCGATGAAGGCGGTTGTCATCGACGCCAGTGTAATCGCGGCGGCATTGTTTCCCGAGCCACACAGCGCCGCGGCGAAGGCGATTCTGGCGTCTGGCCAGGGGTTCTGCGCTCTGGATCTGGTTTACGCCGAACTTGCCAATGTCATCTGGAAACGCCACAGGCGGAGAGAAATCGACGCCAAGGAGGCCGCCGATCTTCTGAGCGACGTGATGGGGCTGCCGCTGGATATCACGCCCTCTGAACAACTCGTCGGCCCGGCATTGGAGTTGGCCCTGCGGACAGGCCGGACCGTGTATGATTGCCTCTACCTGACGCTGGCCCTACGCATCAAAAGCGTGATGATCAGCAACGACCGGCGTTTGGTCAATGCTCTTTCCGGTGGGCCGCTAAAGGGTCATATCGCCTGGCTAGGTCAAACGCGCTGAGCATCTTGCTGCAACTGGGCGGCGGTGAGCGTGTTGTGCAAGAGCATGGTCACGGTCAACAGCCCGACGCCGCCGGGAACCGGCGTGATTCGGCCGGCCACTTCCTTGACGCGCGGCAAAATCCACGTCGCCCACAAGCCCGTCCTCCGTGCGGTTCATGCCCACGTCGATCACCACCGCGCCCGGGCTTGACCATGTCGGCCGTGATGAACTTCGGCCGGCCGATGGCCACGATGAGGATGTCGGCCGAACGGGTGACGCCGGGCAAATTGCGGGTGCGGCTGTGGCAAACCGTCACCGTGGCGTCGCCGCCCTGGCCGCGCTGCATGAGCATCACAGCCATCGGCTTGCCGACGATGTCGCTGCGGCCGACCACCACGACGTGGGCCCCGGCGATCTGGATGTTGTTGCGCAGCAGCATCTGCTGAATGCCGTGTGGCGTACAAGGCAGGAATCGCGGCCGTCCCTGCACGATCCGGCCCACGTTTTCCGGGTGGAATGCGTCGACGTCCTTGATCGGGCTGACGGCCTGCAGCACACGATGCTCGTCGATCTGCTTTGGCAGCGGCAACTGCACCAGGATGCCGTGGACCGCCGGATCGCGGTTGAGTTGGTCAATCAGGGCCAGCAGTTCGTCGGTGGTCGTTTCGGCCGAGGGGCGGATCAGTCGGCTGGCGATGCCCGCCTGCTGACAGGCCTTCTGCTTGTTCCGCACGTAGACTTGGCTGCCCGGGTCTTCGCCCACCAGGACGGCGGCCAAGCAAGGCGTTACGCCGCTTGCGCGACGAACGCGGCCACTTCCTGGCCGATTTCCGCGCGAATTTGTTCCGACAACTCCTTACCGGCGAGTATCGTGGCAGTCATGGGCATCCCTCCGGAGAAAGGCACATTCTAGCAGCCGCGAAAGCTGTTGGCACGGCCGCTTGACGGAATTAGCTGGACCCGCTAATATAAGTACCACGATAAGCATAATAAGGTATCATGCCAACGAAAGGCGTATTCCGCTGCCATGAACGAACAAGATTCGCATGCCAGCCCGACCGAGACGGTGAAGTGCAACAGCCGCGGCCTTCGGGGCCGCATTGCCGCTGAACTCGGCGCCGTCGATGTTCCCTTCACCAAGGAGACGGCCGAGTTGGTGAAACATCATGGGCTGTACCAGCAACAAGACCGCGACCTTCGCAAGGCGGCAAAATCGCAGGCCGGGCCGGGCGCCGTCGCAGCCACGCTGTTTGTACGCACGAAGATACCCGGTGGGCGGCTCACCGCTCCGCAGTTTCTTGGCCCATTTGGATTTGGGCGACGAGTTGGGCAATGGGACGTTGCGGATCACTTCACGGCAAGACCTTCAACTGCATGGGGTGAAGAAGGCGGATGCTGTTGCAGCCGTGCGGCGGATCCATGCGGCGGGGTTAACGACGTTCGTGCTTGTGGCGATGTGACGCGAAACGTGATGTGCTGCCCGGTGCCGCACCGGCAAGACCCGGTTCACCAGCAGATGCGGGAGATGGCCGAGCGGCTCACGGCCCAGTTCGCCCCCCGCAGCCGGGCGTACAGCGAGATATGGTTGGGCGGCGCCGCAGCGAATGCGTTGCCGGCAAGCGCGGGCGGCTCGGGGGTCGACGAGCCGTTTTACGGCGAGGCTTATCTGCCGCGGAAGTTCAAGATGGCCCTCGGGCTGCCGGGCGATAACTGCGTTCGACATTTTCGGCCACGACCTGGGCCTGCTGGCGATCTGCGAGACGTTCAACGTCGTCGGCTACAATCTGCTGGTGGGCGGCGGACTGGGCTCGACGCCGGGCAACCGCAACACATTTCCATGCTCGCCCAGCCGCTGGCGTTTGTTGTGCCAGAGCAGGTCGTGGATGCGGCCACGGCCGTTGTCCGCGTCTTTCGCGATTTCGGCAACCGCGGCGATCGCAAACGGGCCCGGCTGAAGTACTTGTTGGCCGAGTGGGGACTCGGACGGTTTCGCCGTCAAGTGGAGGCGTATTTCGGTTTGCCGCTGGCGCCGCCGCGGCCGGAAAAGGTCTGGCGGGTGGATCACCATCTCGGTTGGCACGACCAGGGCGACGGCCGTTGGTTCTATGGGCTGAAGGTCGAAAGCGGCCGGATTTGCGACCGCCAGCCCGTGCGCGAAGTCGGCGCTTCGCGAAATCTGCCGCACCTGGCAGCCGGGCATTCGACTCACGCCGCAACAGAACCTGTTGCTGACGGACGTGGCCGGCGAGAACCGCGCGGCAATCGAGGACGTGTTCCGGCGGCACGGCGCTCCGCCGGCGGAAACCGTTTCTCATCTGCGGCGATGGTCGATGGCCTGTGTAGTGCTGCCCACCTGCCCTTTGGCGCTGGCCGAGAGCGAGCGGGCGCTGCCGGGCGCGCTCGACGTGCTCGAAACGGAACTCGCGCGGTTGCAACTCTCCGACGAGGAGTTTTCCGTGCGGATGACGGGCTGCTCGAACAGTTGCGTCCGGCCGTGGTTGGCTGACGTGGGTCTGGTGGGCCGCCGGCCGGGGGTGTACGCCGTCTACTTGGGCGGCCGGTTGTTGGGCGACCGCCTGGCACGGCTCTACAAAGAGGCCGTGCCGCTCAGTGAGATTGTGGCGACGCTCGTTCCGCTGTTTTCGCGCGTTTCGCGCACGAGCGCGAGCCGGGCGAAGGCTTTGGCGACTTCTGTTGCAGAGCGGCGATCGTTTAGTACGTCATAAACCCACGGCCTACGGCCGTGCGACCCTGGGGGCTAAGCCGTTCCGGCGTGCCCTGAAATAGCATACGCTCTTCCTCCGGGGAAAGCCCTGTTGGGCAGGAGAAAGAGCGTATGAAGGATTTTGAGAGTCTGGCACATGTTCGTTGGGAATGCAAGTATCACGTGATTTTCATTCCGAAATACCGCCGGAAAGTGATGTACGGGAAGTTTCGGGTTTCCGTAGGCGGAATCCTGCGGGATTTGTGTAAGCAGAAAGGGATCGGGCTGCTGGAGGGACATGCCATGAGTGACCATGTCCACCTGTGCCTGAGCATCCCACCAAAGTACAGCGTGGCGTACACGGTGGGGTTCCTGAAGGGCAAGAGTGCGGTGCGGATACATCGGGAACTGATGCATGAGCGCCGGATGGCCGGGCTGCACTTTTGGGCGACCGGGTACTGGGTGAGCACGGTGGGGAGTGATGAAGCCACGGTGCGGAAGTACATTCGGGAGCAGGAAGAAAGGGATCATCAACAGGGTCAGTTGTTTGAGTAACCATTAACACCAGCAAAGCCCCAGCGGGGCTTTCCCCACGTGTAGTGCAGGCGGCCCCAACGGGGCCTTCCCTGCGTGTCCGCCCCGCTTTGCGGGGCAAGCCAAACCCACGCCCTACGGGCGTGGTTGATTAGATGCCGCGGGTGCGGCGGGAATCGGCGCAGACGCTAGACGGCCTCGACCACATGGATGCGGCGGCCGCCGCGGTCGAACTTCACGAAGCCGTCCACCAGGGCGTAGAGCGTATAGTCGCTACCCTGTCCGACGCCCCGTCCGGGGTGAAACTTCGTGCCTACTTGGCGAATAAGGATGTTGCCGGCCCGCACCTGCTCGCCGCCGAATCGTTTTACTCCGCGGCGTTGGGCGTTGGAGTCACGGCCGTTTCGGCTGGAGCCTTGTCCTTTTTTGTGTGCCATGGGATTCTCCCGGAGGAAATGGTCCGCCGGAACATCGCCCGAGCGGAGGCGGAACGTATTTTCTGCAAAGGGTTTACGTCGGCAGAGCCGGCCGGCGCGTTCAGGCAAGCCGGAGGGCGTCGCCGCGGGTCACCGGCGGCTGTCGGCCATCGGCGATCGACTACGAATCCTTCTTTTTAGCGGTAAACCCACTCGTAGTCAACATCTCCGGGGCACCCGTAGCGGATTTCTTCTTCCCGCTCGTAGTAGATGTCGGCGGGACGCCAGAAGTTGAGCTTCAGCGTTTTGCGGTAGAGCGTGCGGCCGGTGAGGATCGGGTCGCCCGGTTTGTAGCGCCCGGGGCGTCGACCCACTTATAGGCATTGGTCAGTCCGGACACATAGACCGAGAATCGCACCGTTTTCGGATCGACATCTTCCCAGGTCGCGATGCCCCACAGGGTTTCGCCCACGGCGATGTCGCGGCACATCTGGACCGTGTTGAGGAACCTCCGTTGGGGATCTTCGCGCACGCGAATGGGCCCCATGGCCACGGGGATCACGCGATCGGGATAGTACTTCGTGGTCTTCGGGTCGATTTTCATGTGCGGATGGGCTTCCAGCAGGAACTCGGGCACGAACCGCACCGGGGTATCGACCGTTTTGATCTCGTAAAGCTGCTTGTTTTCGACGGTCGAATAGGGCAGCTTGACATCCTCGACCGGATGCATGGTTTTGCCGGGATTGGTGACGGAGTAGACCATGTACCAGATCAACTTCCGCTGCATGAAGCCGTCGGCTTGCGGAATGTCGATCCAAAGCATGCGCATCGGCTTGAACCGGAACTCGAGTGCCCAAACGTCGCGGCGGAAGGCGATGTCCTTGGCCCAATCGAACTTCGAGTTGACGGCCGTCAGTTCGACCACGTCGTGGCGGCCTTCGGTTTCATCGAGCGACCGCATGGGGTCGATGGTTTGCATCACGCCCGGGGCCAACGGCCGATAGGGCGACTTGAGGCTGGGCAGGGCTGCCGTAGGTTGGTTGGACGCCGGTTTGGCGACCGTTTCGGCGGCCGGTTCGTCAGCAGCGGTGTCCTGGCCATATCCGCGGGCGCCCGCCATAACAACGATCAAGACGGTCAGCCACGCCCCCGCAAACATGGAACGATTCATGGGGAGACTCTTTCTGCTTCTTAGGAATACGACCGGGGCGTGCCAATGCCCAGTTCGTGCAGATTGCACTGCTTACCATCTAGTATAGTTAGCTCGGTCCACTGACGTCAAGCAGATTACCCCCCCGAAAGAACCAACAACGTTTTTGGCTTCCAAACTGATGCGGCTAGCCGACTAATGCTTGCTATTTGGGCGGCTAGTAATTAACATCGGAGGTATCGCCATTTGACGTATGGGGCCCAGTTCGCCCCAAAAGCCAACTTTACTGTCTAGGCAGGAGTGAAGGTCCAATGCTTCGCAATATTGTGTTGCTGGTCGGGGGGATGGCTTCGCTGTGGGCCGCTTCGCTTTCCGCGCAGGATGCTGTGATTGGACAAAAGTACGGGCTGGGCGTGCAAGCCTATTTTGCTTGCGACTATCGGTGCGCCTTTGAGCAACTCACCGCGGCGATCGATGCCGCGGTGCTGGACCCGCTCGTTCCAAGATCCGCGGGCCTATTATTTCCGCGGACTGACGTACCTGCAACTCGGACGTCCGCAAGAGGCGGCCCAGGATTTCAAGATCGGCGCCACGCTGGAGAGCCGCGATTTCAACAAGTTCTACAACGTGGCGAAGTCGTTGGAGCGCGTGCAAGGAGCGGCCCGGCTCGCGCTGGAGAACTACCGCGTCAATGCCCGCATGGCCTGGCTCAACGAGGTCGAGCGGATGCGTAAGGCCCGCTATGAAGCGATCCGACGCGACGAGGAGCGCGTATTGCGCGATCAGACCGTGATTCCCGCTCCGGCCCCGGATTCGACGAAGGGCCCGGCCGATGCGAATGTCTCCGAACAGGCGGTAGAGAAACCGGCGACTCCGGCGACAGAACAACCGGCGGTCACGCCGGCGAAACCCGAGACGCCGGCCGCCCCAGAAAAGAAGCCCGAGCCGGAGAATCCGTTCGCCTCATAGCAATCACCCAACGGCCGCGCCGTGGCCTGATGAAAACGGGGACTGGCTCCGCAACGGCTTGTATCATTGCTCGATCCGAACCACTATTAGTTGCGGTGCCTGTCCCCGTTTTCATCCACGCGACGCTTTATCGCAGTGTGCGTTAATCGTTGGCAGGCTGTCTCTCACCTCGTCCCCCACGCAGTGGGGTGACTTCGCCAGAAGGCCGCAATTTCTTGTCGGATTTCCTTACGTCTGCTGTTGCATCGAACGGCGAAGCTGGTATGCTACGAGGGACCAGTGGCGGCCGTCGGGGCTGCCCTCGGGGAGCGAGGGCCTCAAACCCACGAATCCCGTTTAACCATGAGGTGCGCTGCCGTCGGTGACGGCGGCGCCGCGGAAGGAGTGACCTGAGGGATGTCGAAGAAACTGTTTGTCGGTGGGTTGAGCTGGGGCACGACGGATGACGCTTTGCACAGTGCGTTTTCGCAATTCGGCGAAATCGTCGAAGCGAAAGTAATCACGGATCGTGAGACGGGCCGCTCGCGCGGCTTCGGGTTCGTCACCTTCGCCAATGACGAAGGCGCCAGCAAGGCAATTACGGGCATGGACGGCACTGAATTGGACGGCCGCACGATCAAGGTCAACGAGGCCCAAGACAAGCCGGCCCGCACTGGCGGCGGCGGCGGCGGGCGCGGCGGCTATGGCGGCGGCGGTGGCCGTGGCGGACGCGGCGGCGGCCATGGCGGACGCGGCGGCGGTGGCGGCGGTCGGCGCGACGAGTGGTAGTTGCCGGCATCGCTAATCGCTTATCCGAAGTACGCTTCTTTCGAGGCGATGCTGTCGGGATGCGCACCCCATGGGCAACTGTTATTGCCCATGCCCGCTGGTTTCGTCCCCGTCGGCCGGCGTGCTTCCGTCGAGCCACTCCTCATTCCTCGCCAAGTTGTGCCCCTGTTCGGCTCAAGCCGAGCAGTGCGATGTTGTTGTCGGCCACTGTTGCTGCGGTGCGGTGGCACACCCTTGGCATTTCTGCGATCGCCACGGGCAAAATCCGGGGATTTTTCGCACTACTTCCACCCGCGGTGACAAACTGGTGTCACTGGCATCCGCTATCGTAGCGGATGCCATGAAACTGCTCGACGAGCGAACCGCCGACGGCTCCCGCCATTTCGCCCGCTGGCCGCGTGCGGTCACGTGGGCGGTCGCTCTGTGACCACCTCCAGCTCTTACCCGGTGTGGAGGTGGTCAATCTCATCGGGCCGCAACTTGCCGCGGCGTGGCTCGATTTTGCCTTCCGCGGGCACCGCTTCGCGATCCGCAACTGCGGAACCCAGTTCCATTTCTCGGTCTGCGATCCGCAGTGTTCTGACGTGATCCTGTATCGCGTGGGTCGCCACTTCGAGCGGTTGCTGGGAGAAGTCGCCGAGGACCAGGCCGCATAGCGGCGTCGCAGGGGACAGTCCCCATTGCTCAGCGAGCGCCTATGCCGCGGAGGAACTCCGCCAATTCGTCGTAGTAGTCCAAAGGCATGGCATCGTTGTGGTCGTGCCCGCGGAGAATCTCCAACTTCTTCGGCTCGTTGGCGGCGGCGAACAGACGGTGCGCCATCTGAACCGGCACGATGGCGTCGGCGCTGCCGTGGACCATGAACAACGGGCCGTGATAGTCGCCGATCTTGCCCAGCGAATCGAACCGCGTTTGCATCGCCCAACGCACCGGCAGCCAGGGATAGTGGTATGCAGCCATGTCGGGCGCCGAGGTGAAGGTGCTCTCCAAGATCAGCGCCCGGGCGCCGTCGTGGGCGGCCAGATCGACGGCCACGGCCCCACCGATCGATTCGCCCATCAACACCACGTCGCGATCGGTGATTTTCTCGCGATCGGCCAACCAATGGCGGGCGGCCCGGGCATCGGCCAGGACGCCGGCCTCGTTGGGTTTTCCCTGGCTCCGCCCATAGCCGCGGTAGTCGAAAATCAACACCGAGACGCCCACGCGGTCATGGAGCATCTTGAGGATGCTCACGCGATGGGTAATGTTGCCGCCGTTGCCGTGGCAGAAGAGGACCGCCGCCTGTGCGCCGGGTCGCGGCACGTACCAGCCGTGCAACCGCGTGCCGTCGGCCGAGGGAAACCAGGCGTCCTCGAAGTCGAGGCCCCGCGGGTGCCAATCGCCTTCCGGATACGGAGAAGGGAAGTAAATCAGCGAGTTTTCCAGGAACATCACAATGAGCACGACGATGAGATAGGCGACCAAGACCGCGCGGCCGATCCGCCAGAGCGGCCGGCGGCGGCTCCGATCGTCCACTGCGCCTGTCGAGCTGCCGGTCATGGCGATCTCTCGGCCTGGGGAGACAGTTTCCGTCGCCGTGACCGCCTTCTACCACTCAAAAAACACCGACCTCGCACCGGGGCGGCGCGAGGTCGGTCGTGACTGCCAGGTTTCGTTGCGCATCAGCGGAACTTGTAGTTGGGGTTCTTCGTGTCGAAATCGGCGTCGGTGAAGCCGTTATTGAGTTTGAGATTCAGATAGGTATACTCCTCGCCCAACTGTTCGAGGCCGACCTTGGCACCCGGTTCCTTCGGCCAATCGTAGGACGCGTAGCGGATGGGCAGATTCAATTCGTCGTCGACGAAAATCTGGGCTAAGTGGAAGAGGAAGTTCCGCCGCGGCACCGGGTGAACCACTTCGATGCAGGTGCAGACGCGGTAACTATTGCCGCTGTTGATCTTCGCGCCCTTGTAGAACTTCACTTCGCACTCGCCGTACTTGACATCCTGCTCGGCAACTTCCACCAGCCGTTTGGTCAAGTTGAAAATTCCCAGTTCCGTCAAGGGATACCGCTCGTTCCGCATGGCGATCGGGCCATCGGGCTTCAAGGGCACGGTGCCGAACATGGTGTTCTTCAGGCCCACGCCGTGCGCCATCATGTTCCCATTGTTCTGGCCCTGCACGTAGATCACTTCCTGGCCTTTCACGTCGGCCGGGCCGAGGAAGCACATGTAGACGCTGAAGGGGTGATGCCGCACTTTGACAAACATGTACTCGTAATCGAGCAACTTGCCGCCGATCCGTTCCCGCTTGGCCAGCGTGGCGGAATAATCTTGCAGCTTCTCGATGTTGCCCATGCCCGAGTAGGCCCAGCGCAAGGCGGGCATCAAGGGGTGCTCGTTGGCTTGGCCCGGGGCCAAGGGGGTGGCCATCGAGGCGGCTTGGGCCGCTTCCGACCGCTCGGCAACCTGATAGGCGGGTGCGCGTCGGATTCGCCGGCGGCGGAGCCGCCTCTCGGCGGGAGAGGGGATGTCCGCCCTCGGGGTTCGCCGCGATTGCTGCCGTCACCCACACCACGCCTATCAGCGCAGACGCAGGCCAACCCGGCCGGCAGCCAACGCCCCGTTGTTCGAGAACTACACGCCATGAGATACCTCCTTGTGGTATGCCGCACCAGGGCTGGTAGCGACGACCGCTGGACGGGCGGCGGGCGGCAACCATTAAGTCCTTCCATGAAACCGAATCAACGCGAGGTGCAAACCGCGCACCAAGCTGCCTATTGATTCTCGCCGTGTTAATACAGGAAGACTACGCGGGAAAAAACGGCTTGTTCGCCTGGAATGACCGCAAACTTGCCGTTGCCGAGCCTAGCCCCTCTTCGACCTTATCGCAAATTCTCCAAGTCGAGAATTACAATGATTCGTTTCTCAGGGGCCGCCTTACCCAATCGTTGAAGTACGCACCCGGCGAATCCACGGTGCCAATCGTCGTATTTTACCCAGTCGTAGCCACCGAGAGGAGTCCAGTTTTGTGAAGCGGCCGGATTTTCAGCTTGCCACGATCGTCTCGCAGCCCTTCGAGCAGAATACCTATGTTGCCAGGCTCGCTGATCGGGGCGACTGCGTGATCGTCGATCCGGGCTTGGAGCCGGAGAAGATCGTGGCGCCACCTGGAACGAGGAGGGGCTTGTTCCAGCGGCCATCCTTAACACGCACGGCCACAGCGACCATATTGGGGGTAATGCGGCCCTGAAGAAGCGATGGCCCGACTGCCCGCTGGTGATCGGGGCGGGCGACGAGGCGAAACTGACTGATCCGTGGCAGAACCTCTCGGCCAACTTCGGGGTGCCGCTGGTAAGCCCGCCGGCCGACGTATTGGTCAACGACGACGAAGCCTACAAGGCGGCGGGATTCGAGTTCGCGTCCGGGCCATTCCGGGACATACCGCCGGTCACGTCGTTTATCTGTGGGAGGGAGCAGAGCCGCCGCTGGTGTTCGTGGGCGACGTGATTTTCGCCGGCAGCGTGGGCCGCACCGACTTCCCCGATGGCAACGCCCGGCAACTGGTGCTCGGCATTCGCTCGAAACTCTTTACGCTGCCCGACGACACGATCCTGCTGCCCGGCCACGGTCGCCCGACGACCGTCGGCGAAGAGAAGCGGAGCAATCCGTTCGTGGGCCTGTCGGCACGGTGAAACTCCGGCCGCTTCAGTCGCTGGCGGCGCTGAAAGCCCGGCTGTTGGTGGCGGTGATCGTCTGAGCCTGGCTCGACCAATCGGCCTGGGCACAGCGGAAATGATGGGCCGGACAGTGCGAGCAGTCGCCCCGGCCGCCACGCTCGGGCCGGATCACGTGGATGCGACGGACCTCGGTCATGGTTTCGGTGCCGGCCGGGTCGTAGGTCACCGTCCGCGAGACCGGCTCGCTCTCGACCGCCATGACAACGTGCCAGTTTCTTCCCGGGATGGTCCATGCACTGCCGGTTCAAGCCGAGAACCGTGGCTTCGGCCTGGGGAAAGCTGGACCACTCGCCACCTGCCCGCCCCTGGGTTTGCCACACACAGTTGGGCACGTCCAAGGGCGAATGGGGTTCCCAGCCATCGGGCCACCAAATGCAAGTTACGACGTAGGTAATCGGTGTGCAGAGCCGCGCATTGGGCAAAACGCGACCGTGGCTGCCCCGCTCGACGACCACTGCCCAACGAGCACGGCGCTGGGCTTCGGCCGTCTCGTTGTGGGTCATCGCCAAGCTAACCGCCTCGAACAGGTCATCCGATTCGGCAGCCATGCCCACCGGACCGCTGAGCCTCCAAGGGCACGTCGTCGGCACACTCGGGCTTCCAATTCTCGGGACGGCGGACGATTGCCACCTGATATTTGGCCATGGGAAGGCGATTGCGCGAGCTGGAGTCTACTAGAACACCTCAGCTAATGGTAGCCGTGCAAAGATCGAGGGCAAGGCCGGCTTCCCTCCGCAACCCCCTCTTCCGGTGCGTATCACGGCGTCGTTGAGAGCAGCCGGCGGCTAACAACCGCCGGGGAGAATCGAGAATCCGCGAGCATTCCGGCGGCTCGTTAGCCGCCGACCATTGCGACACGGTTTTCGGACTCCCGGTCGCTGGTGACCTCCTGCGGGTCGCCGGCGTGGCCACACTCAGACAGCCACGGGTTCGGAAGTCATCGAGGAGGGCATTTCGATGGCGGGCAAAGCGGCTTCTCCGGTCTTGGGGCGTCTTTCGTAGCCCAATGACCGCACAACTTCCAGCACTTCGCTGCAAGTAGGGAACATCCGCCCGTTGCGACGCTTGTACTCGTCCATCGCGCTCATGAACTCGATTTCCTCCGAGCTGTAGTCGCGCTCGCAGGTGGTCGGGTCAATTTGCCGGCGACGGTTCACCTTCACGCGCCGCTCGAGCGATCGGCGTTCGACGGCCACCGGCATGCTTTGGTTCCGGCGATCGGACATCACCCGACGGTCCCGGTTTGTGCGGCGGTCGATGGTTACGCCGGTTTCCGTTTCAGCGCTGCGTCTGGTTTTGCCGCCTTCCGTTCCGCTACGTTCCGTTTTGCCTTGACGTGTCGGGCCCCGGATTTCTTAGTGGCAACCATGGAAGAAAGCTCCGCTGCTGTCGGGAATGGATCACTTGACTGGGTGTCAATGTAGGAAGGATACACCATGGTTGACAAAAGACATCAAAAAACGGCGTGGGAAAGCGCATACGATTAGGAAAACCGTGCGGATGTGCCGCGAAAAGCGGATGGAGCAAGCCTTAGCGTCTGCCAATCGGTCCAATTGTGCCGATTGCGCCGTTGGCGGCGGGTCGCACGAAAGGGAGGTCGCGGGGGCTGAATGGCCGGGACACGGTGGGCGGCAGTTCAACTGGCGCCCCGACGAACTTCACACCTGGGCCAACGAACTTCGCACCTTGGCTGCCGCCGGCGGCTAAGACGCGCGGCCCAGAGATTGTGTCACGTCGCGGCAGATTTCACGCAGTTCGCCCGCAGACACGTCTTTTATCCGTTTGCCGCGCTTATCGAGCTGTTCGTTCAGCTTGACTGCCGTTTCCTGCATTACGGCATGCGTATCCTGGCATCCGCCGAACAGGAGAAAATTCTTGCCGCGGGTCAAACGCGTGTGCCCGTCGTCGTTGTCGAAGGCCAACCCCAGCAAGGCGGCCGACTTGCGAGTCGCTGGCAGCTCTCACGGTGCTATCTCATCGTCATTTCTTGCGGGCGAAGAACTGCTTCAAAACGTCATTGGCGGCGGCGCCGCTTCTTTCTGCTTTCGGCTTGGGAGGAGGCGTATGTCGAGCGGCGGCTTTCGGCGGTGTTTTTTCCTTGGGCTTCGGCGCCGCTTGTGTCGCCGGGGCCGGAATGGCGGTCGTGTCGTGCAGCCCCTTGCCCACGACCGTCTCGTCGGCCTTTGCCGACGGCTTGACGCTCCAGACCGCCGGCTCCTTGGGGGCGCCTTCTTCAAGCCAACCGCTGATGTCCAAGTCGCTCTCGCCCGAGGCAGCCGAGGCGACGGTGCGGGCGGCGGCCTCTTGGACACTATGGACTTTGGGCTTCATCTTGGCGGCCACGCTGATGGCCAACAGGACCTCGAACTCCAGCGCGCCAATCTTTAGCCGGTCGCCGTTCTTCAGCTCGTGCCGCTTTTCGACGCGTTCTCCGTTGACGAACGTGCCATTGGTGCTGGCAAAATCCTCGATGGCCGCCGCGTCCTCGTCAACGACAATCGCGCAATGCTTGCGGCTGACCGCACTGCTCTGGGGCCGAAGGTGGCACTCTTGTCCGCGCCCGATCACAAACTCCGGTCCCCGAATGACGATCTCCTTCCCCGCCAGCTTGCCTCCCACCACGATCAACTTGACTTCCATTGCCTGCTTCCCCCAACGACGGACCTCTCCGCCGGTTGAACAAGACAACTGCCTGATGTGGCCAACGCCTGTGTCATCGATGAGTTTGTAGGATGATTCACCCCTAACAAGTGTTAGCCGACGTACGCAGCCTATCCCCGTCCATCCTCGATGTTAGCAGTTTTCGTCGTGGGAGTCAAACTGATGCTGTTTCCTCCATTTCTCCGTCCAAGCGGGCGAGGCGTATTTCTCCCTGGCCAACTGGGCGATGCGGCGGCGTCGCTCCTCGGAAAGTTTACCCTCTTCGTCCCGCGGTGGCCAGCGTTTCGGCCAGCTTTTCGCGCCACGTTTCCAGCAATTGGTCGGCGAGAAACGCCTTGCCTGTCAATTCTCGCAGGCCGTCCAGTTCGGGGGCCGCGGCGGACCGGGCCAAGAGCACGCTGCCATGTTGCGAGCACGGCGCCCTGACAGCGCCGCTGCGCGCTGCCGGCAACTTTCGTCTCGCCTATTACTACATCGCCCGGCGAACGTCGTTGAAAACAGAGGAACGGCTCGATCAGGGCCGGCATTGCGAGAATTGCTTCGCCCGCGGCCGCTCGACCATCGCTCGCTTCGACGCCCCAGCGGGCCAGCACCCGAGCAGGGCCTCGTGAACCGCCCGATAAAATCGCAGGCGGTCGACGGCCAACGCGTAATCGTCCGGGATCGCCAGGCTGTAGGTCAGTTCCCGATCGTGCAGGATGGCCCCGCCGCCGCTGGCCCGGCGGACCGCCGCACACTGCCGGCTGGCCGCGTGCTGCCAGCGATCGGCATAGCACTGGAAGTAGCCCAGCGAAAGCGTCGGCTCCTCCCATTGATAGAACCGCAACGAACATTGGCCCTCCGACGCCGCCGCTTCCAACAAGGCCTCGTCAACCGCCATGTTCCACGCCCCGGATGCAGGGGGATCGACGAAATGATGAAGGATGAAAAATGAAGAATGAACTGCTGCGCCCAGGCGACGAGCCCTTCTCAATGACTAGCGGCGTCGGACATTCATCGTTCATCATTCAGCATTCTTCGTCGGCTTCCACCTCAGCACCGGCTGACGGGCGGCCGCCACTTCGTCGGGATGACAGATCGCCGTGCTGTGCGGCGCTTCGTGCAACAACTCCGGCGGCTCGGCCAGAGATCTGCTCAAGCGCCTCGGCAAACGCATCGAGCGTGGCCTTGCTCTCCGTTTCCGTCGGCTCGATCATGATCGCCTCGCGGACGATCAGCGGGAAATAGACCGTCGGGGCATGAAAACCGTAATCCAACAGCCGCTTGGCAATGTCCATCGCCGAGATGCCGCGATCGGCCTTCAACCCGGCGGCCGAGGCCACGAACTCGTGCATGCAGCGGTCGCCATGCGGCACGTCAGATCAGCTTTTTCACCCGCGGCCAGGAGGTAGTTGGCGTTGAGCACGGCGTCTTCGGCGATGCGCCGCAGGCCGTCCGGCCCGTGCGAGCGGAGATAACAGTACATCCGCAGCAGCACGCCGACGTTGCCGAAGAAGCTTCGCACCCGGCCGATCGACTTGGGGCGGTTGTAATCGAGGTGGTAGCCGCGGCCGTCTTTGACCACGATCGGCACCGGCAGGAAGGGGGTCAGTTCGTCGGAGACGGCGATCGGGCCCGCACCGGTCCGCCGCCGCCGTGCGGGCCGCTGAAGGTCTTGTGCGGGTTGAAGTGCATCAGGTCCACGCCGAAATCGCCGGGCCGAGTGATGCCCAGGATGGCGTTCATGTTGGCCCCGTCAAGATACATCAGCCCGCCCACCTGGTGCACCATCCAGGCGATCCGCTCGATTTGCGGCTCGAAGCGACCCAGCGTGTTGGGGTTGGTGATCATGAACACGGCGACTTGCTCGTCGAGCCTGGCGGCCAACTCGTCGAGATCGACGAAGCCCTCCGGCGTGCTCTTGACGGGCACGATCTTGAAGCCGGCCATGGCGGCGCTGGCGGGGTTCGTGCCGTGGGCCGCGTCGGGGATCAGGACCACCGTCGCGTTTCTGGCCCGATCGCGGAAATAGGCGGCGGCCACCAGCAGCGAAGTCATTTCGCCATGGGCCCCGGCGGCCGGCTGGAGCGACACGGCCGGCAGCCCCGCGATCTCGGCCAGCATTGTGCTGGGCCAGGTGCAAAATGGCCAGCATGCCTTGCAGGGTCGATTCGGGCTGATAGGGATGCAGATCGGCCAGGCCCGGCAGGGCGGCCAGCCGCTCGTTCCGCTTGGGGTTGTACTTCATCGTGCACGAGCCCAACGGATAGAAGTGCGTGTCGACCGACATGTTGCGCGTCGAGAGGTTGACGAAATGCCGCACGATGTCGGGCTCGGAAAGCTCCGGCAGCGGCAGCGGGTGTGTCGCTGACGGCCCCGCTCGGGCAGCAAATCGGCCAGCGGCTTTTGCGGCACATCGCATTTCGGCATCCGCACCGCGCGAGCAGCCCGCTTTGGAAAGTTCAAAGAGAAGTTGCGTCGATTGGTCGTTCTGCATGATGGTCATCAGGTGGCGATGTTCCGGGAGTCAACGCGCCGGTGTATCAGGCGGGCTGTCGAGAACGTCCATCGTAGCGTCCGGCGGTGCCGGTTATCAAGGGCAGGGGGGCGCAGTAACGGGTTATGGCGGTGTGGCAAACGATGGCAAATGGCCGTGACCGTTTAGCGGCCGACGGAACGTCGGCCCTCTATCCAGCCGCCGAGCCGGCGGCTGCTAAACATGTTAAATTGCCGATTTTGGCCATAGGGATTTACCTGCCCGACCAGAGGGGCGCGGTAACGGATTGTGTCGGCGGCAAGAGGACGCGGCGTAACCTCTCCTGGCTTCGCCACCCCGATAGCAAGCTATCGCGGCCACCCGCCGCCAGGCGGCGGGTCATGGCGACCGCGGCCGCTCGGTGCCGGAGCGGGAACCGGCATGGGGACCGGCATGGGGATCGCCGCCGCCACTGGCGGACCGGCGTACGATTGTGTTTGCCAGCCGCCGCCCAGGGCCTTGTAAACGGCGACCAGATTGATGCCGACCAATCCGCGGCTTTCGGCCAACGTGTCTTGCTGTTGCACGAGCACTCGCTCGGAATCCAAGAGCGGCTGATAGTCGATCATGCCCTTTTCATATTGCTGCGTGGCGATGGCGACGGATCGTGCGGCGGCGTTGGTGCTTCCGGCGAGCGATGCCACGCGGTCTTGCTCGCGGAGGAAGGAGACAATGCCGTTTTCGACTTCCTCGTTGGCGCGCAGCACCGTATCGCGGTAGGTAAGCACGGCCTGCTGGAATCGCGCATCTTGAGCCCGCACATTGTTCTTGATGCGTCCGTAGTTCAGGAGATTCCAAGTGAACCCCGGGCCAATTTGGCCGGCAAGGCTTTGCGAATTGAACAGTTGGCTGAAATACTCGGCCTGCACGACCGATGGTGCCGGTAATGGCGATGTGCGGATAGAACTCGGCCTCGGCAATGCCGATTCGTGCGGATTGCAGCGCGGCCACCCGCTCGGCCTGTTGCACGTCGGGCCGGCGGCGGAGCAATTCGGCGGGGATGCCCACGACGATTTCCGCCGGCGGAATCGGGATCGTGCCGGGCGAATGGATCATCTGATTCAAGTCTTGAGGCGGCTTCGCCATGAGAATGCAGAGGCGGTTCTGCGCGCTGCGGCGGCCGGCATCCAAGATGGGAATCATGGATTCCGTCTGGCCAAGATTGTAGGTCGCTTGCTGGACATCCAACTCCGTGACCAATCCCGGCTTGCTCGCGCAGGCTGATGATTCGCAGCGTTTCCTTCTGAAGATCGACGTTCTTCTGCGCGAGTTGGAGACGTTCTTCGTAGGCCCGCATCTGGATGTAGTTCGCGGCCACTTCGGCTTGCAGAAGCACCAGGACGTTGTTGTAGTTGGCGCACTGGGCGTCGAGATTGGCGTCGGCCGCCTCGATGGCGCGGCGAAATCGTCCCCAGAAATCCAGCTCCCACGCGGCGTTGAAGCCGACCGGACCAGTTGTCGTAATAGTGTTGCGGCAAGTCGAAGAGGTTGAACGGATAGGCGTTCTCCCATCGCGTTGCGGGAATAGCTGCCGCTGGTCCCTTGTTGCTGGGGAAACAGATTGCCTTCGGCGACGCCCCGTTCCGCGCGGGCTTCCAGGATGCGGCAACCGGCCGTCTTGAGCGTCAGGTTTTCATCGGCGGCCGACGCAACCAGGTAATCCAGGGCCGGATCGTTGAAAGCGCGTCCACCAACGGGCGTTGTCGCATTTCCAGGCTTTTCAGCCGGGGGTTGTCGGCGTCGATCCAGTGTTCGGCAGTCGTGGCCGGGGGAGTGGCAGTAGTTTGGTCCAACCTTCAATCCGTTGCTGTACCACTGGGACAGGCCGCACCCGGCCAGCGGAGGCAACATCGACCCGATCACCCCGACGAGCAATAGCCAGCGGCAAGGCCTCGCCTCGCCCTGGGCGCATGCCAACCCCCGGCCTTCTCTGGGGCGGCCCCGAAACGAAGCGCATTTCGGCGGCCATCTTGAGTGAGTCAGCCATGACACCCCTCAAAACGGGCATTCTCACGTCGCTAATCCGTGCCTCCGTTAAATTCGATTCGACCGAAAATCTCCGCAGCGTGAGCCGAAAATGACTTCTGGGTATTGCATTATGACCGTATGGTCATTATACTTGAGTAGTTCGCCATTACGGAAGACTTCCCATGCGACTGAGCAAGGCCAGACGACAGTTCGTCACGGCATGATGAAGGACACGATCTTCGAGGCCGCCGACTCGGTGCTCGAAGAGCATGGAGTGGCCGGACCACGATGGACCGGGTGGCGACGACGGCCGGCGTGGCCAAAGGAAGTTTGTACAACTACTTCGAAAGCAAGGACGATCTGCTGCGATTCTTCAACACGCGACTGGTGGAGCCGTTTTTCCAGGCGATGGAGGAAATCGTCAATGCGGAGTTGCCGGCGGCGGAGAAACTGGAAAGGATACTCGCTACGGCGTTGGAGCACGTCGTCAAGGACAAAAGCATCATGCGGTTGCTGGCCGTGTCCGGTCAAGAACCGCAGATTAAGAGAAGGGCAACCGGCCGCGATTCTTGCGGCTGCTCACGGCGATTTTTGAGCAGGGCATTCGAGAGGGGTCGTTTCCGCCGCACAACCCCGCGCATACGGGCCGCATGTTTCTCGGGTGTCTGTCGGAGTTGTTCGAGTTGCAGGCGGAAGGAGCATCGAGCGAGGAAGTGAATGACTACGTTGGGGCGCTGATCGACCTGGCCTTCAAGCGGCTTTCCAGCGACGCGGGGCGGTCGAGTGTGGCTTGATTACCGTGGGACTTCTGCGAGAGGATGCCAACGATGAGCAGTGCCCGCACGTCCGAGAAATCGCTCCGAAAGCGACTGGAAGCCACGTGGAAGTTTACGACGAACGTCCGGCGAGACCATCGGATACGAAGTCGGAGGAGGTGTGGGAGCCGCAGATGTCTGATGCCAAGAGTGCGCCGCCGGCCAAGCCGGCCCGGCGGCCCTGGGTTTGGGCTTGATGAGCGCGGCGGCTATTGCCGCGGCCGGAGCCGGTACCGCCTATTACGTCTACAGCCTCTCCTACGAAACCACGGATGACGCCTTTATCGACGGTCACGTGGTGCCGGTCAGCTCGCGGGTTCCGGGGCACGTGGCCAAGGTCTATGTGACGGACAATCAGCAGGTCGCCAAGGGGGATTTGCTGGCCGAGTTGGACCCGCTTGATTTCGAGACCCGGCTGGCCGCGGCCGCGGCCGCCCTGCAAGCGGCACAAGCAACAAGCCAGGCCCGGGCCACGGGAGTTGTCGCGGCGGAGGCCGACTGGCAACAGAGCAAGGCCGACCTGGTTGCCGCCGAGGCGCGCCAGCAGCGGGCCGAAGCCCGCTTGAAACGGATCGAGTCGCTGGTTCCGGAACATGCGGCATCACAAGACAGTTTGGATGAAGCGACGGCGGCCGCCCACGTGGCCCATGCCGACGTGGCGGCCATGCGAGAAAAGATCAACGCCAGGCAATCGGCGGTCGAGCAAGCGAAATCTGCCGCCACGGCGGCGGAAAGCAGCGTGCGCCAAGCTGAAGCCGAACGGAAACAGGCCTCGTTGAATCACTCCTACACGAAGGTGTATGCCCCGATTTCCGGGCTGGTGACGCGCAAGAGCGTCGAGGCCGGGGCCTTCGTTCAAGTCGGCCAGCCCCTGCTGGCGCTGGTCGATCCCCAGGTGTGGGTGATTGCCAATTTCAAGGAAACCCAGTTGGCCAAGATGCGGCCGGGTCAGCCGGTCGTCGTGACCGTTGATACGAACACGGAGATGAAGTTCGCAGCCCATGTTGACAGCATCCAGCGCGGCAGCGGCGCGAGGTTCAGCCTGCTGCCGCCCGAAAACGCGACGGGCAACTACGTGAAGGTGGTGCAGCGCGTGCCCGTGAAAATCGTCTTTGACGATCTCCGGCAGATCGAACGGTGCGCCTTGGGACCGGGGATGTCGGTGGTGCCCACCGTCAAGGTTGATGACCCCGGCCGAATCGCCGTCGCCGCCACGGGGGATTCCACACCGCGCTGAAACTTTTTCGCCGCCGACTTCTCCGGGGTCGCCGCGCGCGCCGAAAGGGCCGCATTGCCAGAAGCAGGACGTTCGTTCGTCGTCATCGCGTGAACCGCTTATGTCGCAAGCGAATATTCCCGCCGAAATGACTGCCTGGAAGCCTCGCGTGAATCCGTGGCTGATTGCCGCGGCCGTGATGCTGGCGACCATCTTGGAGGTTCTGGACACTTCGGTGGCCAACGTGGCCCTGCCGCACATTGCCGGCAACCTGGCGGCCAGCACGGATGAAGCCACCTGGGTCTTGACCAGCTACCTGGTCGCCAATGCCATCGTGTTGCCGATGACGGGGTGGCTGAGCACGTTCTTGGGCCGCAAGCGGTTCTTGATCGGCTGCATTGCCGCCTTCACGTTGGCCTCGGCGGCGTGCGGCATGGCCAACACGTTGGGTTTTCTCATCTTCGCGCGCGTGCTGCAAGGGGCCGCCGGCGGGGCGCTTCAGCCCTTATCGCAAGCCATCCTCATGGAAAGCTTTCCGCCGGCCAAACGCGGCATGGCGATGGCCGTCTTCGGCCTGGGCGTGGTCGTGGCGCCGATTATCGGGCCCGTGCTGGGCGGTTGGATCACCGACAATTACTCCTGGCGATGGATCTTCTACATCAACGTCCCGACCGGCATCCTCGCGGTGTTGATGTCGCAGGCTTTTTTGGAAGACCCGCCCTACCTCCGCGCCGCGCACGAACGCCGCGGCGGTCAGATCGACTACATCGGCTTCGGCGTGATGGCGATTTGGCTCGCCACGCTGCAGATCATCCTCGACCGCGGTCAGCAGGACGACTGGTTCAACGCCGCCTGGCTCCGCTGGGCTTCCGGCATCTCGTTGGTGTCTATGATCGCCTTCATCGCCTGGGAATTGCGAACGCCGCACCCGCTGGTGAACCTTCGCGTCCTGCGCAACCGCAACTTTGCCACCGGCACGTTGTTGATCACGGTTGTCGGCATCGTGCTCTATAGCACGACGGCGCTGCTGCCGTTGTTTCTCCAGTCGCTGATGGGCTATCCGGCGCTCAACAGCGGAATGGCAATGAGCCCGCGGGGGATGGGCGCCATTGTCACCTTGCTGGTTGTCGGCCGGCTGGTGGGCGTCGTGGATACGCGTTTTCTGATCGCCACCGGTTTCTGTCTCTTGAGTTACGCCTGCTGGGTGTTCGGCCGCATCAACCTGGAGATGGCCACCATCAACGTCATGTGGCCCAACATTCTCTCCGGCATCGCAATGGCCTGCGTGTTTGTGCCGCTGACGACCGCCAGCATGGGCAGCCTGCCGAATGAAGAAATGGGCAATGCGGCGGGAATCTTCAACCTCGCGCGGAACATCGGCGGCGGCGTGGGCATCTCGATGACCACCACCCTGGTGGCCCGCGGAACGCAAGCCCATCAGGCCATGATGGTCGGGCAGCTCAGCCCCTTTCGGCCGGAATTTCAGCAGTACCTGCAACAGGCGACCGGCGCGCTGGCCCGGATTACCGATCCCGCCGGGGCCCAGCAGCAAGCCTATGGGTTGCTCTACGGCACGATGCAACAGCAGGCCAACCTCTTCGCATACGTTCACACTTTTCGCGTGTTGACGCTGCTGTGTTTATGCTGCGTTCCCGTGGTGTTCTTGCTGAGGAAGACCAAAGCGAAGGCGGGCGCCGCCGTGCTCCATTGACGTAATTCCAGCAAGCCCGTCAACGGGCCTGACATTCAGGGCATCATCCACCGACGATCTCAACCCGCCACGCTCGCGAGCCGGTCGATCTCCTCCTTGGTGCGTTTCTCGGTAACCGCCACCAACAGACAATCGTCCCACTGCGGATACCAGGGGCGAAGCGGCACGCCGGCAAAGATACGCTGGTGGCGGGCACGCTCGATCAGACTGTTCGACCGATTCGCCTTCCACACGGACGACGAATTCCTTGAACGTCGGCCGGTCGAACGCCAACGACAACGACGGCGCGGCGGCCAACCGCTCGGCGGCGTAGCGCGACTTTTGCAGGCATAGCTCGGCCACGTCGCGCATGCCGGCGGGGCCCATCAACGACAGGTAAACGGTTGCCCGCAGGGCGTAGAGGCCCTGGTTGGTGCAGATGTTGCTGGTGGCCTTTTCGCGGCGGATGTGTTGCTCGCGAGTTTGCAGCGTCAGCACCCAGCAGCGCTTGCCGCGGCGATCGACCGTTTGGCCGACCAGCCGGCCGGGCATGCGGCGCAAGAACGGTTCGCGGCAGGCCATGATGCCCAGGTACGGGCCGCCGAAAGCCATTGGGTTGCCCAGCGATTGCCCCTCGGCCACGACGATATCGGCCCCGTAGTCGCCCGGCCGCTTCAGCAGGCCGAGGCTGATCGGATCGACCGAGACGACGAACAACGCCCCGGCCTTGTGGGCGATCTCGACCAACGCTTCGACTTCTTCCAGGCAGCCGAAGAAGTTGGGATGCTGCACCAGCACGCAGGCCGTCTGGTTGCCGACCAGGCCGGCCATTTCCGCCGGCGAAATCGTGCCCTCGGGCGTGCCGGCCGTGATCAACTCGACGTTCAAATTGGCCAGATAGGTGTCCAAGACCTGGCGGTACTCGGGATGCACGCTGCCGGCCGTGACGACCTGGCTGCGGCCGGTAGCGTGAATGGCCATCAGCGCGGCCTCGGCCACGGCGCTGCCGCCGTCGTAGAGGCTGGCGTTCGAGACGTCCATGCCGGTTAGTTGGGCGATCAGCGTTTGGTATTCGAAGAAGGCCTGCAGGCTGCCCTGGCTGGCCTCGGGCTGGTAGGGCGTGTAGGCCGTGTAGAACTCGCTGCGTGCGGCCACCATGTTGACCACCGCGGGAATGAAATGGTCGTAGCTGCCGCCGCCGAGGAAGCAGGCGGCGGCCGCGGCCGGCGTGTTCTGCGCCGCAAGCTGCCCGAGGTGGGCCGTCAGTTCCAACTCGCCCAGGCCCGGCGGCACGCACAGCTCGCGCTTCATGCGCAGCTCAGCCGGGATCATGGCAAACAAATCGTCGATCGATCGCAGCCCGATCGTTGCGAGCATCGCCTGGCGGTCGGATTCGGTATTGGGAAAGTAGGGCATGAGGTAAATGATGAATGATGAGTGATGAATGATGCGTGATGAACGCAGGAGAAGGCCCTGCAATTCATCATTCAGCATTCAGACTTCATCATTCTATCTAATGCGGTTCTGCTTCACACTGTTTCTTGTAGGCGGCTTCGTCGAGCAGTTGGGTCAAGCCCGCCGGGTTGCTGATCTTGATCTTGATCATCCAGCCTGCCTGATAGGGATCGTCGGACAGGTGTTCGAGGTTGGCCGCCACGGCCGAGTTGACGTCGATCACTTCGCCGTCAACGGGACTATAGAGATCGCTGACCGCTTTGACCGATTCGATCTCGCCGAACGGCTGGCCGGCCTTCACCTGGCGGCCGACCTCGGGCAATTCGATGTGCACCAGATCGGTGAGCGATTCGAGGGCGAAGGCGGTGAGGCCTACGGTGGCGATCTGCATGCCGCCCGGACCGGCCTCGACGCGGGTCCATTCGTGCGTTTTGGCGTAGAGCAGATTGGGGGACATGATTTGGGGTCCTTTCTTCTTGGGCGCGACCACCGGTCGCGCTTTTATGCTTTGGCGCGTCCTGCCGTCGCGGGTTTTTTGTGGCGACTATAAAACGGAAGCTCTACCAAGCGGGCCGGCTCGAGGCGGCCGCGAATATCGACTTGCACGTCGGCGCCGGGCTGGGCCAACGCGGGCGGGATGTAGCCCATGGCAATCGGCTTGTCGAGCGTGGGCGAATAGCTTCCGCTGGTGACCGCGCCGATCGGCTCGCCGCCGACGAGGATCGCGCAGCCCTGGCGTGCCACCCGCTTGCCTGAAAGCTCCATCCCCGCGCGAACGAAAGCCGGCGGCTGGCGCTGGATTCGCAGCAGGGCGTCGCGGCCGGGAAAATCGTAGCCCACCAGGTGGCAAGCGAAGCCGAGGCCGGCCTGGAACGGATTGATCTGTTCCGATAGTTCGTGGCCGTAAAGCGGCATGCCCGCTTCCAACCGCAGCGTGTCGCGGGCGCCGAGTCCGGCGGGCACCACGCCCAGCGGCTTGCCGAGCTCCATCAACACTTCCCAAACGCCGGGGGCGATGCTCGCCCCGAGACTCAACTCGAAGCCGTCTTCGCCCGTGTAGCCGGTGCGGCTGATGATGCCGCCTTGGCGCTTTGCGGCCGGATGAAGGATGCCCACCTGCGCGCCGCGGTAATACCGCATCGAGTGCAGGTCGACGTCCACCAGCGGCTGCAACAACTCGACCGATTGCGGTCCTTGCACGGCGATCATCGCCCAAAGCCGGCTGACGTCGGCCCAGATGATCTCGTGGCCGGGCCGCTCGGCGCGCTCGGGCGGCAGGTGGGCGCGGACCCAATCGACGATCTTGGTGCGATTGCCGGCGTTGACCACCACCAGGAAGAACGGCTGGCCGTGGGAGTTGTGGTAGTAGCCGACCAGGACGTCGTCGAGGATGCCCCCCTCGTCGTTGGTCACCAGCGAGTAACGGATTTGGCCCAACTCCATGTCGGCCACGCGGCGAGTAAGCAGCTCGGCCAGGAACACCGCCGCGCCGGGACCCTCGAAACGGAGCCGGCCCATGTGGGAAATGTCGGCGATGCCCACCGCCGAACGGATCGTCCGATGTTCTTCGATGATCGACGTGTATTGGATCGGCATGGACCAGCCGGCGAACTCGACCATCCGTCCGCCACGGGAAACATGCCAATCATAAAGAGGGGTCCGCAACAACGATTCATCCATGACCTTTTAGCTACCTCCACGATGCGACACGCCGGCAATTCGGCAGCCGGCCGGGCCGGCGACAAAGACGTTATTCTAGCAAGAGCGTGCCGGTCAACCAGAGGGTGACCAGCGAAGCGGGGGTTGCGGCTTCAGAAAAAAGGGAACGCCATCGTCGCCCGCAGGAGACGGCGGTCAGGCGTCACCAAACCTTCCACCACGGTTTCTTCTTTTCCGTGGTGCGGGCGATTCTCGTCACCTGCCGGCTGATCTGGTTGTACGTCTCGTTGAGGAAGTTCGTTTCCCGGGCTTCCCATCGCTTGGTCACGACTTTGACCGGATAGATGAGCACGTCGCCTTGGTCGGGCAGGCCGTAAACGGCGAGGTTCGAGCCTTGCTCGTTGGTGACCGTGACCCAATCGAGGCCGAGCCCGTCGACGAGGAACTGCCCGAACGCGATGCCGACGCAATTCATGGCCTCGTGGATTCGCTTGGCGTTTTCCTCGTTGGTGGCCAACCAACCGGCGAAGGCGCGATCGAAGGCATGCAGGTCGAGCGGCTTGTTGGCGTCGTCGGGAGAGTGGGTGTTGACGAAGGTGATGGCGGCCCGAAGCTGAGAGGCCACCCACTGGTGGTCTTGGCGGGTGAGCTTCTTGACGTTTCTGCCCATGTTCGCACTCCAATCGCCGCGCCCAACCCGGCAATGGCCAGCTCGCCATTATTATACTATCGGCGTTTCGGGCGTGCTCGGCCCCCCCTGATTTTGGCGCTCGGCGGCTTCTTGACGCGTTTTTCGGCTACCGGCAATCTCTTTTTTCCCCGTTCTACCACGCGGAAATCAAGCTCGCGCCGGTCGAGATCGACCCGGGCCACCGCCACGCGCAGCAGATCGCCGAGGCGATAGGTATTGCCGGCGCGGTGGCCGCAAAGCGTGTGCGAGGCGCGGTCGAAGCGGTAATAATCCTCGCGGAGGGTCTCGACGCGGACCAGCCCTTCGGCCGGCAGCTCGATGCCCGCCACAAAAATGCCGTAGCTTTCCACGCCCGTCACCACGGCTTCCATTTCCTGGCCGATGCGGCTGCTGAGATAGGCCAGCAATTTGAGCTTTGTCAGGTTGCGTTCGGCCGCCTCGGCCCGCTGCTCGCGATCGGAACAGTGGCGGCCTAGCACGACCAGTTCTTCGTAGTCGCGGCGCGGCTTCGCGCGGGCGAGGATCGCGTCGATCAACCGGTGCACCGTCAGATCGGGATAGCGGCGGATGGGCGAAGTGAAATGGCAATAGCAATCACTGGCCAGGGCGTAGTGGCCTTCCTCCTGCGGACTGTAGATCGCCCGTTGCAGCGAGCGCAATACGGCGAAGTGGACGGCGTGCTGTTCCGGCCGGCCAGTGGCCGCCGCCAGCAGTTTTTGCAACGCGAAGCGGCTCTGCAGACCGTCGGTCTTGTAGCCCAGCTCGGTCATGAACTCGGTGAGCACGCGGAGTTTTTCCGGACTGGGCGATTGGTGGACGCGGCGGAGGAAAGGCAGCCCGTGATCGCGGAGCGTTTCGGCCACGGCCTCGTTGGCGGCCAGCATGAACTCCTCGATGATCTGATGGCTCTCGGTGTTCTCGACGACGTGCGCCCCGGACACGCGGCCCTGCTTGTCGAGCTCCACTTTGACTTCCGGCATATTCAGTTCGAGAGCGCCTTTGACCAGCCGCCGTTTGCGAAGGATCATGGCCAGGGTGTGCATGCGGCCCAGCAGGTCGGTCACTTTGCCGCCCAGCTTGCGGCGCCAGGTCTCGCGGTCTTGCAGGAAGCCGTCCACCTGTTCGTAGGTGAGACGCTTGCTGCTGCGAATGGCCGCCGAATGCAGTTCGGTCGCCACGCGCAGCCCGTCGGCGGTGAACTCCATGACGGCCGATTTCGTGTAGCGGACCTTGCCCGGCTGAAGGCTGGCCAGGCCGTTGGAAATCAACTCCGGCAGCATCGGCAGCACGCGATCGGGCAGATAAACGCTGGTGGCCCGCTCCAGGGCCTCGCGATCCAGTGCCGTCTTGGGGCGGATGAAATGCGACACGTCGGCGATGTGGACGCCGAGGCGCCAATGGCCGCCTTCGAGCTGCTCCAGCGAAATGGCATCGTCGAAATCGCGGGCGTTCACCGGATCGATCGTGACGATCGTCTCGGCGGTGAAATCACGCCGATGGCCGATCGATTCGTCGAACCTCTCGGCCTGGCGGCGGGCCTCGTCCAAGGCGTCGGCGGCGAACTGGTCGGGCAGGTTGAACTCGCGGATGATCGAGAGCGTGTTGACGCCCGGTTTGCCCCGCGGGCCGAGCACCTCGACGATCACTCCCTCGCCGTCGTGCAAGGGCGAAGGGAAGCGGACCATCTCGATCACGACCTTGTCGTCGACTTGGGCGTTTTTGGCGCCCGGATCGCCGACGTAGATCGGCCGGACGAACAGCGGGCCGTCGATCTTCACGTAGGCCGCGCCCGCCGATTCGAGATACGTGCCCACGAATTGCTGCGTCTGCCGTTCGATGACTTCGATGATTTCGCCGCGGGGGCCGGGCTCGCCGCGGCGGGGCTTGCGCACTTCGACCAAAACCACGTCGCCGGTGGCCGCATCGCCCGTGCGGTCCTCGGGAATGTAGATGTCCTTGGCGTCGGCGGGGACGCCTTCGCCGCGGAGGCGAACGAAGCCGAAACCTTTCTGCGCCCGCTGAAAGACGCCCATCAGGCGATTGCTCCGCGGCGCCTTGACCGGCGTGGCGGGCATCACCAAGTGGTTGGAGCCATAGCACAGCCGCCCGCTTTGCACGAGCCGCTTGATCGCCCGTTTTACGTCGGCCGCCCCATCTTTGGGCAGCTTCAGCCGCTGGGCGATCACCCGCGGCTTGACCGGCCGGTAGCCAGCGGAACTTACCAGTTGGAAAACCGCTTCTTCAACGTTTTGCATGAAATCCGATCGCAACAAAGGGGGTTGTACGGTAGGGCGCGTGAAACGCACCACGGGGCGCGCGGCGGCAGAGATCCTTGGCACAGAAGGCCTCTGCGGCGGACAGCACCGCAGGTGCCGGTGAACTTCGCTAAGAGTCCCGATGCGCTGAACGCCCGGTCAGTATCAGTAGTATAGCTTCTTCCGCGGCGAGCGGTAGGGGGTGACTGTCTCGCCGGCCGTGTCGTGTCGGGCACCAACCGCCGGCCGGTCGGCACTGCCGGGCTAGAACGGATCACCTTCCTGGGCCGACGACGGCCGGTTTATTTTGAGGTCGAAAAACTGATAAGACGCCCAGCTTTTCCGCCCGGGTCCAATCACCTTCAAGTAGAGCGGTGACATGTCTCGATCGTCGAAGACTATCATCAACTGCTCGCACAGCTTGGCAATCGCCTGAGAGCGGGGATACGCTTCAAGCCGGATTTCCTTTCTCGCGTCCGTCGATGGAACCTTACGGATGAAGTAAGACCCCTTGATTTGTGCGGCCGTTGCCCCCAGTGGAAACGGCGTGATGCCAGACGGCGTGCCACCGAACATGGTCAGGACGACCCATGCGGGAAAACCAAATGCCAACGGACCGTCGATCACTGCGCTGCCCTGAACCTCCGGCGGCAGATCATGCTTCACAAATTGTCTATTCGCGACACGGAACTCGAAGACCGACTTGCCGTCGAAGCTCCAGCTTTCGGCGCGGCTCTCTTCGATGGGCATTTCATCGCTGCCCTTCAACGATTTTTCCACTTTGACCAAGAGACGATTAGGGGCGGCATATTTGATGATTCCGTCCTCGGTGAACTTGGGCGTAGCATCCTTGCCCGGCTCGGGAGGGTTGAATACGGAGTCATAAATCCATCGTCTGAAGCGGCATTCAAATGTCTTGACCTGTGAGTTCAACTGCTCCCAGCGGTCCAAGACCCGATCGACCTCGGCCTGCTCCTCTGTGCCCAATCGAAATGGCTCGCCGCCGAGGGAGTTCGGACCGAGAATGCACGCCAGCGAGCTGGCCGCCAACAATCCGAGCAACATCTGGCCGGCAATACGTCGCGTCATGCAACCAACCCCTGCGAGCAACACCTGCTATTTTCTGCCGCCCTCCGCCGGGCGGCGGGCTTGCGACGCCGGCGGTTGCGCCGCGCTGTCGGGAACCAACTGCCAGCCCAACGGCGTGTAGGGACGGAACGGATTAAATTTCCAGAACTTCAACGGATCGTTTTCGACGACGTTGAAGAACTGGTACGACGTCCAATCCTTCTGGTTGGGCTGGACGAGCTTCAGGTAATAGGGCGTCATGTCCTCCGTCTTGACGATGAACAGGGCATGGTGCCATTCGGCCGCGACCTTCTGGTCACGAGGATAGGCTTCCAGCCATATTTGATCTTTCACGTTCGCCGGCGTGGCGATGCGGATGTAGTACCGTTCCTTAAGTTGCTTGGCTTCGGCGCTGAAGAGAAACGGCAGAGGGGTGTTCGCAATCGCCTTGCCCTGTAACTCCGGCGGCAGCTTGTGCTCGATAACTTGTTTCTTCGTCGGGCTGTACTCGTAGATCGCCTTGCCGTCGCACATCCAGTGGTCGGCGCGGGAGTCGTCGATCGGCGCCGCCTTGCCATTCTGGATCGACTGCTCCACTTGGAACAAACCCCGATCGGGCGCCGCGTATTTGATGATTCCGTCCTCGGTGAACTTGGGCGTAGCATCCTTGCCCGGCTCGGGAGGGTTGAATACGGAGTCATAAATCCATCGTCTGAAGCTGCAATCAAAAGACGTCACCTTCTTGTTTCGCTGCTCCCATTGACGGAGCACCTGATCCACTTGAGCCTCTTCCGGCGGGGTCAAGGTGAAAGGGGCCGGCAGCGGTTGCGTTTGCGGCGGCTGAGGCGCCGGCGGCTCGGCCGGTATCTGGCGGATGCGCGGCACCAGAACCGGCGTTTGCGGCTGCACCGGCTGATCGGGCGCCGCGGCCGTTCCGCCGCTCGGCGGCTGCCCGCGCAACGGGTTCGATTGGCCCAAGGCAGGAACCACGACCATCGCAATCCCAAACAGCGCAAGGCAACCAAGACGTAGCTTCATGAGTTCTCTCCCGTTGGTATCCAAAGGGGACAGTCCCTTTTCGGTCGGGCGGGGATTGTAACAAGAAACGACCGGCCACCCCAAGGGCAGTTTACGAACCCTCGGCGTGGGGTATAAGTTGTTCCTGTGCAATATGTTGCGTTGAGTTGGCTGCCACGCAGCAGGCGGCTCGTCGGGATGGCGGTTGTACTGCCGTCCCTTAGTACGTCATAAACCCACGGCCTACGGCCGTGCGACCCTGGGGGCTAAGCCGTTCCGGCGTGCCCTGAAATAGCATACGCTCTTCCTCCGGGGAAAGCCCTGTTGGGCAGGAGAAAGAGCGTATGAAGGATTTTGAGAGTCTGGCACATGTTCGTTGGGAATGCAAGTATCACGTGATTTTCATTCCGAAATACCGCCGGAAAGTGATGTACGGGAAGTTTCGGGTTTCCGTAGGCGGAATCCTGCGGGATTTGTGTAAGCAGAAAGGGATCGGGCTGCTGGAGGGACATGCCATGAGTGACCATGTCCACCTGTGCCTGAGCATCCCACCAAAGTACAGCGTGGCGTACACGGTGGGGTTCCTGAAGGGCAAGAGTGCGGTGCGGATACATCGGGAACTGATGCATGAGCGCCGGATGGCCGGGCTGCACTTTTGGGCGACCGGGTACTGGGTGAGCACAGTGGGGAGTGATGAAGCCACGGTGCGGAAGTACATTCGGGAGCAGGAAGAAAGGGATCATCAACAGGGTCAGTTGTTTGAGTAACCATTAACACCAGCAAAGCCCCAGCGGGGCTTTCCCCACGTGTAGTGCAGGCGGCCCCAACGGGGCCTTCCCTGCGTGTCCGCCCCGCTTTGCGGGGCAAGCCAAACCCACGCCCTACGGGCGTGGTTGATTAGTTGCCGCGGAGGGTCGGCAGTGCCACTGCCGCCCCAACACGACCGGCGTTAAGCAGTACGCTTATTGCCGCTCGGGCGACCACAGGGGCCGCGCCGCTGCTTCGGCCTCGCTGCGGCCGGCCATGTAGGGCGACGGGCCGGGCACGCGCGCCGTGGGCGTTTCATCGGATCGCCACGCTTCGCGCATCGCCTCCCGTTCCACGTGCCGTTGGTATCGCGGGGGTGCGTCGGCCGGGTCCCAGCGGGTCGTCTTCTCGCCCGCCAACGCCACCTCGATCGCCTGATTGGCTTCGAGCTTTCGGCCGTCGGCCGTGACGTAGCGCACGAACAGCCGCAGCTTGCTGTGGACGGGCGGCTCGCCCGGCCAGGCCGTCGTCAGGTGAATTTCGCGGGCGGCGCCGGTGCGGCGGAACATGGCGGCCGTCTCGGCGGCGGAGAAATCCCATCGCGCCACGCAGGTGGCCATGCCGTCCTCGTCGCGAAGCGCAGGATCGAGGGCCACGATGCTCATTTCGGCGGGGGCGTCGATCGATCGTCCGGCGCGGTCGCGCGGCTCGACGACCACCAGCAACCCTTGATCGCCGGATCGGCCGTCGCTGTTGATACCGCCGGTGAGCGCGTGATTCAGCACGATCGAGGCCACCTGCCGGCTGTTGCCCGAGGGGGTGAACGGCTCGGCCGCCGCCGCCCGCGAAGCCATCGTGACGCCTCGCGGCCGCGAAGAGACTTCGCCCGGCGTCCGTTCCAACGACGGACCATCCAGCGCGGGCCCGGAGGATTTCGACGGAGGTTGCGATAGGTCGCGCCCGTCAGGAGCATTCGGCGGCCGCGAGCCACCGGGCGTCTTCAGCGAATCGGGAACGTCCGGCGACGCCTGCGACGGCATTTCGATATTCAGTGGGCCGGCCCCGTTTGTCTTCCCGCGAGACGACTCTTCGTCGCGATCCGCCCCCGACGAGCGGGGAGGGCGGACGGGCCGGTCTTCGCATTGCCCGCATTCGCGCAGCTCGCGGATCGTTTCGCGAAGGCGATAGATTTCATCTTCCTGCAGGCGAAGCTGCCGCTCGCGCAGGGCGACATAGGGATCGGTACGGCACCCGGTGGCGGCCAGTAAAACGAGGCCGACGACGGCAAACTGCCAACGTTTCATGATCTTGCTTCCTTGCATTGTGACGGCTGGAAAGCCGTCTGGGACGCGACCATCCTTGGCCATGCCCGTGAAAGCTCGATACTCTTGCGATGATAAGACGCTAAACTGTCGTATCAGAAGCAGCCGCCGGCGGCTATCTTCTACAACATGAGATTCCTGACTCTCGCGAGCCGCTTCTCACGATGCTTGTCCCGCGTGTTCGATAACGTGGTCGATCAATCCGTATTCCAAAGCCTCCTCGGCCGACATGAAGCGGTCGCGGTCGGTGTCTTGCTCGATTTTTTCCAAGGGATGGCCCGTGTGCTTGATCAGGATGCGATTGAGCCGTTCCTTGACTTTGATGAATTCCTTGGCGTGAATGATGATTTCTTCGGCGGTGCCTTCGGCGCCGGCCAATGGCTGGTGGATCATGATGCGGGAATTGGGCAGCGCCTTGCGTTTGCCGGCGGCGCCGGCGGCCAGCAGAACGGCGCCCATCGAAGCGGCCTGCCCGACACAATAGGTGGCCACGTCGCAGTTCACAAACTGCATGGTGTCGTAGATGGCGAGCCCGGCGGAGATGCTTCCGCCCGGCGAATTGAGGTACATGTGGACGTCGGCCTTGGGGTCTTCCGATTGCAGAAAGAGCAATTGGGCGACCACGGCGTTGGCCACGTCGTCGGTGATTTGCGAGCCGATGAAGACGATGCGGTCCTTCAGCAGGCGGCTGTAGATATCCATCGCCCGCTCTTCGCGGCCGCTCTTCTCGATCACATAGGGGATTAAAGTCATCAGTAGGGATTGGGGATTAGGGATTGCGGATTAGCCGTCCACCTGCGATCACTTTTCGTCGTCGTCCAACTCCGCCTTTTGCTTGGTGAGGATATCGTCGACGATGCCGTAGTCCTTGGCCTGCTCGGCGGTCATGTAGAAATCGCGGTCGGTGTCTTTGGAGATGCGTTCGATCGGTTGGCCCGTGTGCTGGGCCAGGATGGTGTTGAGAACGTCGCGGGTATGGAGAATCTCGTTGGCTTGGATCTCGATGTCGGAGATCTGGCCGCCCACTTGCCCGTAGGGCTGATGGATCATCACCTTGGCATGGGGCAGGGCGAAGCGTTTGCCCTTGGCGCCGCCGCCGAGGAGCACTGCCCCGCCGCTGGCCGCCAGGCCCACGCAGTAGGTGGCCACCGGGCAACTGAGAATCTGCATCGTGTCATAGATGGCCAGCGTGGCGCTGACGCTTCCGCCGGGCGAATTGATGTAGAAGTGGATGTCCTTGCGGCGATTTTCGCTCTGCAAGTACAAGAGCTTCATCACCAGCTCGTTGGCGTTGCCGTCGTGGATCTCGCCTTGCAGCAGGATGATCCGATTCTCCAGCAACAGGTCGCCGAGCGTCATCTGCCGCTGGCGCTGGTAGTCGCGGTAGGCCAGCAGGGGGTCCACAATCATCGGCCGCGAAGAGTCGCGCATGGATGGTCCTTCATCAGGGGAAGAGATCGCAAATGGAAAATTGCAAACTCCCGGTTTTCAACAGGCTTCCGTGTCATGGCCGCGTTACGGCCGGCCTTCCCTTTCCGCTTCCCGTTCGCCCCGCCCTTCGCGTTTGGCTTCGGGCACTTCCTCGCCTTCGTCGTACTTGGCTTCGGGGATGTCGGCCTGCTCGCCGCCGCCGGCCGCGTGATCGATGGCCTCCTCGTCGGTGCGGCGGAAGTCGTAGGGCACCTTCTTGAACTTGGCATGCTCCAGGATCAAGTCGATCACCTTGCGCTCGATGATCTGGTTCCGCAACACGTCCATGGTGCCGCTTTTTTCGATGCGGGCCCGCACTGCGCCGCGGCGACTCGTCGCCCTGGGAGGCGATCAGGCGGATTTCCTCTTCGTAATCCGCCTCGTTGGCGTCAATCTCTTGCTCTTCGGCGATGCGTTCGAGGATGAAATGTTCCTTCAGCGCCCGGGCCGTCGAGACCGTGCTGTTCTGCCGCAGGGCGTTCTCGTGGGCGCGGATTTCTTCGTCGCTGAAGCCGCTGCGTTGCAGCTCCATGACGGCCCGCTGCAATTCGCGCCGGCTCTGCCGCTGCAACATCGTCGGGGGCAACTCCCAATTGGCGGCCACGGTCAGCGCGGCCGTGATTTGCTCGCGGGCCCGCCGGCGCTGATCGTATTCCATCTGCCGGGCAAGCTGGTCGCGAATGGCGTCGCGCAGCTCCGCCTCGTCCCGGAAGCCGCCCAACTCGTCGAGCAACTCGGGCGTCAGCTCGGGCATTTCCAGCTTCTTGACTTCCAGCACCTCGAAGATCGCCGTCACTTTTTGCCCGCGCAGCTCCACATTGGGAGCGTCGTCGCTCAGTTGGGCCTCGCCTTCGCGGGTCTCGCCGGCGCGGACACCGACCATCAACCCCTCGAAATCCGCGATCTTGCCGTCGCGGAAGCTCAGCACCGGTCGGATGCGGATGACTTCCTCGCTGGCGCTGGCCAGCACGTTGCCATTGTGCTTGAAGGTCAGATTCGTGGTCACATAGTCGCCGCTTTCGGCCGGGCCGGCGTGCGGCACAAGTCGGCCGCGACGCGCCAGAATGCCTTGCAGCGTCTGATCCACGTCGGCGTCGCTGAACTCCCGCTCTGGCTTCTCGATCGACAATCCCTTCCACTTCGGCAGCTCGAAATCGGGGCGAACCTCAAGGTCGAACTCGAACGTCAACGGCCCCTCGGCGGGAATCTCCACGGCCTCAAAGTCGAGGTCCGGCTCGCTGATGGCCGACAGCTTCTGATCCTCGTTCACCTGTGCCAGGCTATCCATCAACAGCTCGCCCTTGACCTTCTCGGCGACTTCCTTGCGGAAGCGGGCTTCCACCAGTTTCCGCGGCGCCCTGCCCGCCCGAAATCCCGGTACATGGGCCGTCGGCATCAACTCGGAAAAGTCCTTGTCGAAATAGCGCTCGATGTCGGCGCGGGGAATGGTTACCGTCACATGGCGCTCGCACGTGCTGCGGGTGTCCACTTTCACCTCCAGCGCCAGCGGCTGTTGCTCTTCCTTCTCCTCGGCATCGGCGGGTTGGTCGGAGTCCGCCGCGGCCTTGGAGAGTTTGTCCTTCTCGGTGTCGGGCATGATCGTGTGGGGATGAGATGAAAGGTCGTCCAGTGCAAGGAGCGGGTGATGGGATTCGAACCCACGACAACGACGTTGGCAACGTCGTGCTCTACCAACTGAGCTACACCCGCATGGGACTTCGGCCCCCGCAGGGGCAAACCCAGCGCACACGTCAAGGGGCGGTGGCGATCGACTTGCTCGCCCCGTGGCGAATCCCGAAATTATAGGTTCCCGAAAATCGCGTTCAAGGGCAATTGTCGGGAAGTGACCCCGAAAGAGTGGCCGGAGCGGCTGTTGGCTCCCCTCTGCGGGGCTATTTGCATGGGCGCACCCGGCGTATTGTTGCGTATAATTCCCCAGATTACCATAAGTTGACGACGCGACATCTTGCCGGCAGCGGTAATGCAGCACATGGCGAAGGGGTTCCTGTGGAAGTCCAATTGGTCATTGTCGGCAGCAAAGTCACCAAGAAGGAAATCACCCTGAAGCTGCCCGCCACCATTGGCCGCAGCCGGGATTCGACGTTGTCGATCTCCCACCCCATGGTCAGCCGGCACCATTGTAAACTCTTCGAGACCGGCGGATTGCTGATGATCCGCGACCTGGGATCTCTCAACGGCACGATCGTGGGCGGCGTGCGGGTCGAGGAGGCGCCGCTGCTGCCGGCGACCGAGTTCAACGTCGGGCCGTTGATGTTCCGCACGAAGTACAAGTACACGGGCGACTTGGACGCGTTGCCGCGCGCGGTTGGCGAAGCAGGACGAAGCGAAGAAGGCCTCTTCTGACGCGGCGGCGAAGCAAACCACGGAAATGGTCGCCAAGAAGACGGTTCAGATGCCCGCCAAGAAAACGGCGCCGACTACGAAGAAAAAACCGGACGCGGCGCCCGAAGAAATCCGCAGCCGTTGACGAGACGCCCGACTTTCAGTTGCTCGACGAGGAGGAAGAGCCGTCGCCGCCGCCGAACACGAAGCGCCCCGGTAACGGATCGGCGGCAAAACCGGACGCCAAGCGAAGCGCGGCCGCGTCGGGCGGAGCGGCCAAGACGGCCCCCCGGAAATCGCCCTGATTCGCAGCGAACATTGGCGGGCGAACTCCGTGCCAGGCCGACGCGCCGTCGGCCGCTAAACCGCGATCTTGCTGCGGCAACGGCTCCGTCCTACCGCTCTGACATGTCTTCGGGCCCTTTGGTTTCGCCGGCCGCGGCCTGGTCGCGCGCCGGCCGCTCGTCCATGCCGTCGATGTAGCGGCGGAGCCGTTCGAGTTCGTCCGTCACGTGGCGGAGCTTGAGCATGATCTCCACCCGTTTGACCAGTTCCAGCTTGTTGACCGGCTTGCTCAAGAAGTCGTCGCAGCCGGCGGCCACGGCCCGTTCGATGTCGCCCGACTCGTTCAAGGCGGTGACCATCAGGATCATGATTTGCCGCGTGGCGGGGTCGCGTTTGAGCGTCTTGCAGACCTCGAAGCCGCTCAGCTTCGGCATCATGATGTCCAGGAGGATGAGGTCGGGCTGGAACTCGGCCACTTTGGCCAGCGTATCGCGGCCATCGACCGCCACGGCCGTCTCGCAATCGACCCCGTCGAGATAGGCCTCCAACAACTCGACGTTGGTGAGGTTGTCGTCGGCGATGAGAATTTTGCTGTTGGGCATAATCGGGACCAGCGATCAGGACACGGCTCGTTGAACGATGGAAACGCCCATGATTATACCCGGATCGCCGCTGGCACAAAGGTCATGGCAGCAAGGGGAAAACGGCCTTGGACCAGTCCACCAGGAGATTGTCCCAGTACACCGTGACCGGAGCAATCACTCCGTGGGCATCCGTCCGGCCGATGATGATGTTGTGCGCCGGGCTATCGGAGACCAGCGTCAGACTCGATGTCGGCCCGAGCTGCTCGAACGTAACCGGGTCGAAAAGGGCCAGCGACGACTCGCCGTGCTGCACGAACCGCATCGACACCCAGTAGAGCTTGCCGTCTTCCATGGGGATGAGCGTGCCCACCAGCGATGTTTCCTTGCCCTGCGTATGCACCCGCGCGCCCAAGTTGCGCGGATGCTCGGTGGTGTTCATCACCACATAATCGCCGCTGCGGGCATTGATGGCCGCCAGATCGATGGGCGTGTATTTCTTCGTGGCGTGATATTCGAGAAAGAAACCGATGCTGACCGAGGGATGGGGCTTGCTGAAGGTATAGACCACGGCCCGCATCGGCGTCAACATGTCGCACGCCCAGCCGCGCGTGCCGGCGTCCTTATAGGTGACGCCTCCGACGACCACGGGCGCGGGCAGCGGCGTCGCGTGCGAGGAAACGGTGAACTCGGCCAACGGGTCTTTCCAATCTTTGTCCTGGCCGTGGCGCAACTCCATCTTCCGCCCGTGCCGTGCGTCATCGCATCCAGCAGGTCGATGGTGATGGGGTCGCCCGGGTTGCTGGCCTCCATATCGACGTAGAGGTCGGCGGCGATGGATTGGGGAGGGTCGTCGGCGAGCGCGGCGGTTACGAAGACGCCGCCGCCAAGCAACGCCATCAGCAACGTCAGGTCTTTGACCATACCACCGACACCCGGATGAGAACGGGGCACCGCAAGTAATAGTGGTTCGGATCCAGCAATGATACAAGCCCTTGCAGAGCCAGTCCCCGTTTTCATCATCCCGGGGCTAACCTGTGTCGCCTTTTCAAGTCCCGCGCCGGCTCACCGTTCGCTCGGCCTTTCTCCCGGCACGGGGAACTGGCGGCACATCTCGGCCACTCGGCCGCGGATGTCGCGGGTCAGTTCTTCATCGTCCGGGGCGACGGAGCGCCTCCAAGATCCAGCCGCCGATGCGGCACATCTCGTCGCAGCCCATGCCGCGAGTGGTCAGGGCCGGCGTGCCGATGCGAATGCCCGACGGGTCCATCGGCTTCCGCTGGTCGAAGGGGATCATGTTCTTGTTGACCGTGATGCCGCAGCGATCCAAGGCCTGTTCGGCCTGGCGGCCGGTGACGCCGAGGGTGGTGACGTCGGCGAGCAGCAAGTGGTTGTCGGTGCCGCCGCTGACGAGTTTCACGCCTCCGCCCAAGAGCACGCCGGCCAGGGCCTGGGCGTTTTCGATGACCTGCCGGGCGTATTGCCGGAACGCCGGCGCGAGGATTTCGCCGAAACAGACCGCCTTGCCGGCGATGACGTGCATCAGCGGGCCGCCCTGAATGCCGGGAAAACGGCCCGATCGATGTCCTTCGCGTAGGCCTCCTTGCAGAGAATCATGCCGCCGCGCGGGCCGCGGAGCGTCTTGTGCGTAGTGGTGCTCACATAATCGGCCAGCGGAACAGGATCATCGTGGAGCCTGGCCGCCACCAGCCCGGCATAGTGGGCCATATCGACAAACAGCTTCGCCCCGCACTCCCGGGCGATCTCGGCAAACTTCGCGTGTGGAATCTCGCGCGGATACGCGCTGGCTCCGGCCACGATCATCTTCGGCTTGTGCTGCCGGGCCAACGAGGCAACCTGGTCGAAGTCGATCCGGTGCGTGTCGGGCCGCACGCCGTAGCTGAGGAAATGGTACAGCTTGCCGGAGCTGTTCAACTTCATGCCATGCGAGAGGTGCCCGCCGTGGGCCAGATCGAGCCCGAGCACGGTATCGCCCGGCTGCAAGGTGGAAAAATAGACGGCCATGTTCGCCTGGGCGCCGGAATGCGGCTGCACGTTGACGTGCTCGGCGCCGAAGATTTGTTTGGCGCGATTGCGGGCGAGGTCTTCGGCCACGTCGACGAACTCGCAACCGCCATAGTAGCGATGGGCCGGATAGCCCTCGGCATATTTGTTCGTCAGCACGCTGCCGACGGCCTCCATCACGGCCGGGCTGGTATAGTTTTCCGAGGCGATCATCTCCAAGCCGCTCCGCTGCCGGTCGATCTCGCCGGCGATAGCGGTCCAGAGTTCCGGGTCTTGTCGTTCGAGGTAGTTCATGGGGGAGAATGGTGTTAGAGAGATGGCCGGCCCGCCGTAATGCGAAGCCCCGATAAGCCACCATTGTCGGCGGAAGGGGGCGGTGCGTCAATGTCGGCGCGGAGGTTGCTTGGAGTGGGGCAGGGGTGACGGCCGCGAAAGATTCGGTTTCTCGGCGATTGCCCTCACCCTTGCCCTGGCCTGATGAAAACGGGGACTGGCTCCGCAACGGCTTGCATCATGGCTCGATCCGAACCACTATTCGTTGCGGGGCCTGTCCCCGTTTTCATCCCGACCGAAGGGTGGTCGGGAGAGGGGACCGTTGGCGTCAGTCTCTTCCAACGCATGTTCCGCGCGAGGCAAATCGTTTTTTCGCTGGTGGCCAGACAGATCACCGCCGCCACGACGATTCCTGCCAACACGTCGCACAGATAGTGCCAGCCGGTGGTGAGGGTGGAGAGGATCACGGCAGCGTTGAGTGCCGCGAAGAACAGGCACACCCCGCGGCGGCCGATGCAGGCCACCGTCAGCAGGATCGCCCAAATCGCGTGGAACGAGGGGAAGGTGATCAGCCCTTCGGCATCGTTGAAACTGAAGCAGGTCCGCGCGCCGCTTCGCAGCGTGTGCAGGTGGTCGAGGTAATGGGCCTGTTCGGCCGACGGGGCAAAACCGTAGTGGCTGAATGGCCCTTCGGCCGGCATCATCAGGAAGAAGGCCAGCGTTGCCAGGCCGGCCACGATCATTCGCAGGACGAACAGTTCCAGCGGCTTTCGATGGCCGGCCAGTCCGAGGATGATCACCAGCGCCGCCGTCTGGGGCAGCAGCGTGTCGTAGCTTGCGCCGAGGACCGCGCCGATCGCCGGATGGTGCGCCTGCCATGCCACCACATCCGGCAGATGGAAGCCCAGCGCCGCATCCCACCCGGCCAGCAAATCGTCGGCAAACGGCCGGGCGGTGATGGCGCCGAGATACGTCAGCAGCACAAAGCCCGATGAAAACAGCACCACTTGGAGCAGCGTGGTCAGCGAGAGGATAAAGGTCTCTTCGCGTCGGAAGTAGACCGCCGCGGCCGCCAGCAGAATACCAAAGCCCGTCACCTTGGCGGCCCCCGCGACGGTAAAGCCGGCCGCAACGGAGCCGATCGCGGCCGCCGTCACGACGCAACCTACTAGGCACCACGACCATCTGTTCAACATTTTCTGCAAGGCGGCATGCGCGTTGGGGTTGGCCGGCGAGACGTTTCGGCCGGCTTTCAATACTACCTTATCTCTTGCACGCCAACTTCGGCCGGCGGTACAATTCAAATGGTCGTTCTGTCACTGGCGGGGCCGGCGGTCGACGGCCCCTTGCGGGTGGGACAGCTAGCAAAGGGGGGATCGGTCATGTCGAAGCGGCTTGCACGGATTCTATTTGTCCTGGCATTGGCTCTGCTGGTGATCGTCCCCTCGGCCGAGGCCGGCTGAGGCGTTTCTCGGCCGCCAGGTTGGCCGGCCTCCGACGATCCGAGCGCGCTCTGTCTGGCGATCGGAGCTTTTGCGCCTGGCGGCCATGGTGTATTGGTTTTCCGCGGGCACGGGGCGCGGTTTTCCGGCGCGGCTCTGATATTTCTCGGCGTGCTGGTGTTTGCGCTCACCACGATGCTGTCGGTCCGGGTGGATGGTCCCGGCACGGGCTTCTTGGTGGTCGGCGTAGCCGCGTCGGTTTGCCTGGCCTGGGCCGGCTTCAAGGTGCAGCGCAAGCCGTCGGCCAAGCGGTCGTCCGAGGCGTTGTGGGCGACGTTGGTCGAGCCCACCCCGGCGACCCGTTCCGTGCTGCCCGAAGACGTGCTCGGGCCCTGGCGGTTTTACGTCGATGCGGCCGCCAGCACGGTGACGATCGACTTGCAAGCCGCCGGGCATTACACCCAACATATCGTCGGCAATCGCGGCGAGGTGGTCGATGGTCCCGGCGGCACGTGGACCCTCGACGGGTCGCACTTGGAACTCACCTCCTACCAGAGCGCCGCGCAGAAGACGATCGCGCCCGCCCGCTGGTTCTTCCACGAGGGGCCGAACGACTTGATTCTGTTCGCCAAGGATGAGCCCGGCAACGGGCGAGATTTGCTGGGGGAAAGGGTGGCCGCGAAAATAGCTGCTTGGAACACCGGCCGCGAGTAAGCGCGCTTGCTCGCGCCGAATCGGTTACCGCCGGCAACGGAAGTTTCAATCCCGTCTGATCTGCACCTTCAACTCCCCCGCGTTGTCCTTCAACTCGCCCGGCGAGTGGTTGATCTTCAGAAACAGGGTGCCGGTTTGGGCGGGCGACAGCGGCCCACCCAGTCCGATGACGACCGGCTCCAGCAAGGCCGAAGTGGAATCGGGCGGGGGATGGTCGGGGCGTACGGCCGCCAGCAGAATGCCCAACGGCCGGCCTTGATAGTAGCGGATCGAAATGCCGCCCGGCTCGCATTGCCACTTCGGGTCGCGGGCCACTTGGAAGCGGCCTGTGGCGGTGAGCCGATACTTCTCGGCGGCCTCCAATTGCAGGCCGCTGTTCTGCCAGCCGCGATCGGCGGCAACGGCGACGGCGCTCTGCCCCGCTCCCTCTCCCGCCGTGAGAGGCGAGTCTGGCAACGGTTTGCCCGGCGTGAAATCGACCGCCGAACGAACGACGTCGTAGCCATATTCCATGTTGGCCGTCATCAATTGCCACTGCTCGCACAGCTCTTCCCAGTCGGCGTCGAAGAGGCGATAGAACCGCTGATTGAAGTCGGCGCTGTTGCACCAGCGGGATGAGTTGGCGGAATCGCTCCTGGAAGCGCGGATCGCGGTCGAGCAAAGTGACCGCCGCCCAACTCCACCGTAAGGACCGGTCTCCAGGTACGCGCTGGGCGGGAACTCGATCACGGCCTTCAAAGGAAGCGATTGGTGCCGGGCCGCCGCGTCTTGCAGGATGCGAACCCGCCCCCACTCGGGCACTTCATCGCGGTTTTGCGGCATGTAGCCGAGCGTGAGCCGGCCGTCGTGCCAGCGGTGCGTTCCCAGATACTCGGCCAGTCCCCTCCATGTACCACGGCGGCCCGCAATTGCCCAGCAGCGTGTACATGAACCCGTGCGTGCCCTCGTGCAGCAACCAGATGGCGGCGATAGTAGGCGCTGGGCTGCTCATAAACCCAGAACGTGTCGTACCGCGTGATAACCGTGCAGAAACCCCGGCAGATCGCCGGGCAGCAGGCCGCACTCGACGAAGCGGGCCTTGTCCTTCATCAGCACGCCGGTGAGCCGCCACTCGGCATGCTCCTTTTCATCGACGCCGAAATACCGGCACCATTGTGGAAAGGCCTGCTCGAAGACTTCGCGCAACTCGTCGATTTCCGCCCCCGCCAGGTCCGTGTAGAGCGTGAGCCGTTTGCCGGCCAGCTTGTGAATGCCCGCCGCCGCCGCGCGGGCGTCATTGACCGGCGCGGCGGCTGCAACCAGACAGCGAATTAGGATTGCCGCCAGCATGCGCGGTGGGGAGAACTGGTTTCATACGGGCCGCCGCCATTCCGCTACGGTCACCTCGGCACACTGCCTGAGTCTATCGCGGCCGGCTCGTCACGTCAAACAGGCGGCCCGCTTGTCGGCCACCAGCGCCAGCAGCGCCTTCTGCGGATCGGCGAATTTGGCGATCCCTTCGGCCATCAACGTGGATTCCAGTTTCTCCATGTCCACCAGCCGGTCGATTTCTTCGATCACCACCGCGGGCGGCAGTTGGTCGACCTGGCGGGTGAAGGTGCGATGGCTGCGGGCGACGGCCTCGTTCGTGGCGGGCGGGTTGGTCTGAATGTCACTGCCGGCAAAGGCCTCGACATACTTCCATGGCGGATCGCCGGGCCGCTTCGTGCCCGTGCTGGCAAAGACAATCTCCTGCGCCAGCGGCGTGGCGTGCTCGGCCCAATACCGCCGGTTTTCGGCCCAAATCCGCTTCGCATTCAGGATGCCGACCATTCCCTGCGAAGCCGGAGAAAGTCGGGGCACGGCCTTCTCCGTGTACACATCCAAGCGGGAGACGAAAATGCTGTAGACGCTCTTGAAACTTCGCAGGTCCCCTCGCCGCTGCGCCCTCGCCATACCGCGTCGCGGGCCAGGCGATATTGCCGGGCGGTGAACACCAACGTCACGTTGACTGTCACCCCGCCAGCCACCAGTTCTTCCAAGGCATCGAGACCGGCGGGCGTGGCCGGAACCTTGATCATACGGTTGCGGTGGCCCGCCGACCACGATCGCCCGAGACGCACGTACTGGCTCACCCGCTTGGCGTGCGACAGATTCTGCGCCGGGTCCTCGAGGAGCGGATCCACTTCGAAGCTCACATAGCCGTCGTTGCCGCGAGTCTCTTCCCAAACGGGCAAGAAGACTTGCTGCGCGTTGCGCACCAATCCGTCGGTCATCTGCCAGGCGATTTGGCCATTGTCGAGACCCTGATGCATCAGCGTCTCGATTTCGGCGTCAAATCGGCCGCCGGCCAACAGGTCGGCGATGATGATCGGATTGGAAGTCGCTCCGGTGGCGCCCATCGCCCGATTCGACTGAATCAAGTCAGGATCGATCGAGTCGAGCCACAGCTTGGTGCCGGAGGCCAAGAGGGATTCAATCGGTTTTGGCATAGCAGCTACCTCCGCGCGACGTGTTCGCGCGACAACTACCCATCCAATTCTTGCAGCAACTCGGCGAAAATCAAAAGTGGCCCGACGTGGCGTGCCGGATGAAAACGGGGACAGGCACCGCAACGAATAGTGGTTCGGATCGAGCAATGATACAAGCCGTTGCGGAGCCAGTCCCCGTTGTCATCCGGCCAGGGTTTGGCCGGGGGGCCGTGCGGCGTGGCGTGCGAAAGGTTTGCACGGACGCTGGCTGAAATGTCGGCGACCGTGGGCGAGACACTAATCCAGGTAAAATGGGCAATCTGCGATGATGCGATAACGTTTGCTGGTCAAGCGGGCTGCGGACTATTTCCTGAATTTACCGCTTATTCCTGTTTTACGGGCCGGCTTTGGCCGATTTTTTCTGGTGCGTGTTTGCGGACATCCCCTGCCGGTGCACCGAGCCTATCTTCGGGGACGGTTGGGTAAGGAGGACAATGTGGTGAAAATATCATCGGTTTTGGCCGTGTTCACTATCGGGTGCCTAGCCGCACTGACCAGCGCGCAGGCGGTGGCGCAGTCATCGTCGAGCACGCCCGCGGTCTCGGCGGTTCAACAGTCGGCTCCCTCTGCGCCCCAGAACGAGGCTCCGGCCGGCCAGCCGCCTCAAGTGGCCGGCGGGCCGCCAGCGGCGATGCCCGGTGGCGTTGCGGATCCTTCGCTGATGGTTGACAACGGTTTGTGGGAAGGTGCCGAGACGGGACCCTGCTGTTCGATTTGCGGCGGCGGCGCCAGTTGCCCGCCCGATTGGTACACCGAGCAGGGCGTGCGAATCCTGGGCCGCAGCCGGCCGCGCACCATGGTCTACGGAATCGACCTGCAGGGAACCGTGTTCAGCACGATCGTCGCGGCCGAGGTGTTCAACGATCTGTTGACCAGTCGGTCGGCAAATCCGGACGTTTCGGGGGCCTACGCCATGACAATCGGCCACTACTTCGCCCGCGACGTTTTCAACCGTGACAACTTCATCGAGTTCAGCTTCTGGGGTTTGAATAACTGGCAAGACCAAGCACAGATCACTGGCCACCTGATCACTGACACGACTTCGGAGGCCCCCAATGTCCTCCAGTATGGCAGCTTGTTCAGCGGATTCTTTAACCCGTTTACAGGCCAAATGGTGAACGGGTTCGACCGGGCCGACACGCAGACCACCGCCTATGCGTCCTACACCAATAACTTCGAGATCAACGGCCGCATCGTCCCGCGCGGCGAGAACGATCGCCTCGTCTTGGAGCCCAACGGCCGGTGGCGGCGCGAGTGCCAGCCGGGCACCTACATATCGTATCTCTACGGGCTGAGGTTCATGCAGATTGACGAGACCTTCCGCTTCCACAGCCAGGGAACGACAACTACCTTTGACACGTCCGGCGGTGCTACTCCCGACTTCTACACCGGCGACTACGACGTGGTGACGCACAATAATCTGCTCGGAATTCAGGTCGGCGCCGACATGACGTTTCGCCACTGCCGCTGGAGTTGGGGCATCACGTCGAAGATCGGGCCCTACATCAACTTCGCCGATCAGACGAGCACCGTTCGGGCTGTTGACGTCACCAATGCAGACGTTCTCCTGAGCAACGATATTGCCGCCGCCAAGCACGTCGCCTCATTGATCGGCGAAGTGGGGTTCGAGGCAACCTACAAGTTCCAGCCCAACTTGATGGGACGGGCCGGCTGGGACTTGATGTGGGTCACCGGCCTGGCCCTGGCGCCCGAACAAGTCCAGTTCACGACTAGTCCGGTTGACAAGGTCAACACCAACGGCAGCATGTTCCTCCAGGGTTTGTCGCTTAGTCTGGAGTGGATGTGGTAAGCGGGTGCGCTCTCGCCCCACCCCTCCATCCCACCACCTGACAGATGGCCCCTGTCGCCGGCTCCCCTAACATGGGGGCCCTCTTTGATTGCGCCGGGGAATTGCCGCAAACCGGCTGCCGAAAAGCCGTCCCAGAGGCCTAATTCTAACTCTTAGTTAGGATAGGTGGTTTCTGGCGGTTATGCCTCTTGGTGCAATAATTGTAGTTCTATTTGCAATACCAAAGGTTTGGACTATTATGAAGAATTGGAACGACACTATCGAACGGGACCGTGGCAACCCATTCATTAGAAGAGGCGAACGACTGTGGTAGTAAAATACCGGCAGGTATTGGGGGTGTTTGCGCACCTCGAACAAAATGCAGGGATCGTTGCGGCGGCGCTTATCTTTTCAATTGCGGCGCTCAGCCTGGGCGACTCGGCAGCACGTGCGTCAAATCTCGACAGCGCGATCACTGACGATGACTTTGGCCTGTGGCAATGGAATATTTGGCAGTGGGGCGGATATCAGCGATCGTCATCTCCTGCCGGTTCGTCCGCGGCGACTTCGACGAACCCGTACTCTTCGGCCAACTTGAACGCGGCGTACCAATTGCCGCTTTCCATGCCGTCGGTGTCGCCGGCGCCCGCTGCGGTTTCTCCCGCCGCGTCGTCGCTTAACTACACTGCCGCGACGACCGTTGGAAGCACGAGCACCGTCGGCAACTACAACGCGTGGCAATGGAGCGGGTATTCCCGCTCCGGCCCCGTCAATGCGACCACCGTATTGCCCGCCACGTCGTCCCCCGTAACGCTGAATGCGTTAACCGCGCCCGTGGTCAGTTCGAATCAATCTTCGCCGACCGGCATCGCGTCTGCCGACAGCGGGACCGCCAGCCTGTCGGGATACGTGTATCTCGACTTGAACAATAACGGCATGATGGAGACTAGCGACTTGGCGATCGCCGATGCGGAAGTGCAGCTCTCGATGATCGGCAACAGCAACCCGCTCTTGACGGTGGCCACAAACGCCACTGGTTCGTACACGTTCAGCAACCTAGGCGCCGGTCGGTACACGCTCACCCTGCTTACGACGGCCTCTCAGCCTGGTAGCGCCCAAGTCGGTTATCTTTACGATGGCAGCGGAAACGTAGTGCCGGACGGAATCGGCGCGGCAGGCCAGGATTCCATTTCCGGGATTGCCCTGGACGGAGGTTATGTCGGCACTTACTATAATTTCGGCCTGTCGGCATATCCCATCTCCTTGCTCTCGAAGCGGATGTTGTTGAACGACTCCCCGCCGATTATCAACACGATTCCCGAGCCCAGCTCGCTGCTGCTTCTCCTGGCGGCCGGAGTGTGCCTGGCCGGATTTGCTCGCCGTCGTTCGGCTGTCCGAGCTTGAGGCGGCGCCCTGGCACGCGGGCGCTGTTGGCGGTATCCTAACGGCCGTTGCGGATCCCTGGCCCGGCTCGTTGCGCCGACATGTCCTTCTGGCAGAACAAGGTTGTCCTGGTCACCGGCGGTTCGAGCGGCCTGGGACGCGTCATCGCCGAGGCCTTTGCCGCCGCTCAAGCCAAGGTGGTAAGCGGGCGGCCTCTCGCCCCACCCCTCCATCCCACCACCTGACAGATGGCCCCTGTCGCCGGCTCCCCTAACATGGGGGCCCTCTTTGATTGCGCCGGGGAATTGCCGCAAACCGGCTGCCGAAAAGCCGTCCCAGAGGCCTAATTCTAACTCTAACTCTTAGTTAGGATAGGTGGTTTCTGGCGGTTATGCCTCTTGGTGCAATAATTGTAGTTCTATTTGCAATACCAAAGGTTTGGACTATTATGAAGAATTGGAACGACACTATCGAACGGGACCGTGGCAACCCATTCATTAGAAGAGGCGAACGACTGTGGTAGTAAAATACCGGCAGGTATTGGGGGTGTTTGCGCACCTCGAACAAAATGCAGGGATCGTTGCGGCGGCGCTTATCTTTTCAATTGCGGCGCTGAGCCTGGGCGACTCGGCAGCACGTGCGTCAAATCTCGACAGCGCGATCACTGACGATGACTTTGGCCTGTGGCAATGGAATATTTGGCAGTGGGGCGGATATCAGCGATCGTCATCTCCTGCCGGTTCGTCCGCGGCGACTTCGACGAACCCGTACTCTTCGGCCAACTTGAACGCGGCGTACCAATTGCCGCTTTCCATGCCGTCGGTGTCGCCGGCGCCCGCTGCGGTTTCTCCCGCCGCGTCGTCGCTTAACTACACTGCCGCGACGACCGTTGGAAGCACGAGCACCGTCGGCAACTACAACGCGTGGCAATGGAGCGGGTATTCCCGCTCCGGCCCCGTCAATGCGACCACCGTATTGCCCGCCACGTCGTCCCCCGTAACGCTGAATGCGTTAACCGCGCCCGTGGTCAGTTCGAATCAATCTTCGCCGACCGGCATCGCGTCTGCCGACAGCGGGACCGCCAGCCTGTCGGGATACGTGTATCTCGACTTGAACAATAACGGCATGATGGAGACTAGCGACTTGGCGATCGCCGATGCGGAAGTGCAGCTCTCGATGATCGGCAACAGCAACCCGCTCTTGACGGTGGCCACAAACGCCACTGGTTCGTACACGTTCAGCAACCTAGGCGCCGGTCGGTACACGCTCACCCTGCTTACGACGGCCTCTCAGCCTGGTAGTGCCCAAGTCGGTTATCTTTACGATGGCAGCGGAAACGTAGTGCCGGACGGAATGGGCGCGGCAGGCCAGGATTCCATTTCCGGGATTGCCCTGGACGGAGGTTATGTCGGCACTTACTATAATTTCGGCCTGTCGGCATATCCCATCTCCTTGCTCTCGAAGCGGATGTTGTTGAACGACTCCCCGCCGATTATCAACACGATTCCCGAGCCCAGCTCGCTGCTGCTTCTCCTGGCGGCCGGAGTGTGCCTGGCCGGATTTGCTCGCCGTCGTTCGGCTGTCCGAGCTTGAGCTGCGCCCCTGGCACGCGGGCGCTGTTGGCGGTATCCTAACGGCCGTTGCGGATCCCTGGCCCGGCTCGTTGCGCTGACATGTCCTTCTGGCAGAACAAGGTTGTCCTGGTCACCGGCGGTTCGAGCGGCCTGGGACGCGTCATCGCCGAGGCCTTTGCCGCCGCCCAAGCCAAGGTGGTCGTCGGCGGCTTGGAGGCCGATGCTGTTCGCCAAACGACCGGCGAGATGCAAGCGGCGGGCCACGAGGCGCTCGGCGTCCACGTCGACATTACCCGGCAGGAGGACGTCGACCGACTTTTTGCGAAGACCATCGAACGATTCGGCCGGCTGGACGTGCTGGTAAACAATGCCGGCCGGTCGATGCGCGGTACCGTGCTCGACACCACGCCGGAGCAATTCCGCGACCTGATGGAGTTGAACCTGATCGCGCTGGTGCGCTGCACGCGGGCGGCCCTGCCGCACTTGCTCGAACGGCGCGGACACGTGGTCAACATCGGCTCGCTGGCGGCCAAGTCGGCCGCCCGCTGGGTGGGTGCTTATCCGGCCACGAAGTTCGCCGTGGCCGCCTACAGCCAGCAGTTGCGGCTGGAACTCGCTTCCCGCGGGTTGCACGTGTTGTTGGTCTGCCCCGGGCCGATCGAGCGAAAAGACGCCCGCCTCTACCCGCTGGCCGGTCTGGAAGATGTGCCCGAGGCGGCCCGGCGGCCCGGCGCCGGCGTGCGATTGCGGGCCATCGCGCCCAGGAACTGGCCGGCCGGATCCTTCGCGCGTGCCAGCTCCGGCGGCCGGAGCTGGTCGTGCCCGGCAAGGCCCGGCTGTTGTTCGCGATCTCTCAACTCTGGCCCAGCTTGGGCGATCGGATCGTGCTGCGGAAGACGGGAGAATAACTCGGGCGGGCAGCGGAGGGAAAGATGTCCCGCTCTCAGCCGTGCGCCGTCATGGGTTAATAGTTGAACCGGATTCCTCGTTGCCGCAACTCGGCTGCCAGGGATTCCGCCGTGGTGTATTGCACGGCGTCGAAGCCGACCGCTCGGCGCCGGCCACGTGCTGGGGCAAATCGTCGACGAAGAAGATTTCCTCCGGGCGGCGCCCGGCCAACTCGGCCGCGGCGCGGAAAATGCCCGCATCCGGCTTCATCACGCCGATGCGATAGCTCAACGCGGCAACAGCAAACCCTTCTGACACGATCCGGTATTGGCGGAGACAATACTCCCAGTGCGTTTCGCACGTGTTGGAGAGGATGCCCATCGGGTAGCCCGCCTGGCGCAGTTGGGCCGCGATGGGCAGCGTGGGCAGGTGCAACGAAAAGATCTCGGCCGCCGCTCGGCGCATCGTCTCGTAGTCGCACCGGGCGCCGGTGGCTGCGCAAAAGGCCTCGTAAAACGCCCGGCTGGAGAGCCGCCCCGTCTCGTGCTGCCGCATAAGTCCGTCGGCAAACATGGTTGCCCGGACCGCATCCACCGTCAAACCCGCCACGACGGCGATTTGGCTGAGCATCCGGTCAACGCTGAAGTTGACCAACACTTTACCAAGATCGAAATAGAGGAATTTCGGATGCACGAACGCATAGAATAGCGTTGTCCGCTCCGGTTGACCAGAGGTTCCTCCGCCGTCGCTTCCGCTTCGGGCAGGCGGTCATGGGGAGCGATGGTTGCCGGCTCTTGACCGGGCGAATATAATCGGGAGATCCTCTTGCCAGCAATCCGCAATTCTCCGATGCGATGGACGGCGATTCTGTTTCTGTTGGTGTGCTTCTATGGCGGCTACAACGCGATCGTCTGTCATGCGCCGGGGCTCTGGCAAGATGACGCCATCTATCTTTCGACGGCGAAGTCGTTGGCCGCCGGCAACGGTTATCGCCATCTGGAGTTGCCGGGCGAGCCGTGGCAGACCAAGTATCCGATCCTCTATCCGGCCGCGCTGGCGGGCATCTTTGCCCTCTGGCCGCAGTACCCGGAAAACCTCGGTGCGCTCTTGTTGCCCGGCGTGATCGCCACGGCGGCGTTCGTCGCGCTGGCGATCGTTTACCTGCGAACGGTGCTCAAGGTTTCACGCGCGATGACGGCGGTAGTGGCGATTCTGGCGGCGCTGAGCCCGGCGATTTTGTCGCTCGTGCGTTTCACGATGAGCGATTTGCCCTATGCGGCACTGGCGGTGGGGGCCCTGTTGTGCCTGGACGGGAAGTACGACGCCGCGGCTTCCGGGCGTGGCCGGTGGAAGTGGCTGGCGGCGGCCGGGTTGCTGATTGCGGCGGCAATGCTCACGCGCAGCATCGGCATCGCCTTGGCCGCCGCGGCCATCCTCAGCCTCGTACTGCGCCGTCGGCTCAAGGACGCCGCCGTCCTGGCCGCGCTCATTGTCGTCTGCATGACGCCGTGGTGGTTGTATCAGGCGTGGGCGGCCCGCGCCAACGGTGACATGCAAACCTCCATCTTGCTTGCCAGCGACCTCGATTATGGATTGTGGATTCCGCACCACTTGAGCCAGACGTTGCGGGTGACGTGGCACAACTTGTTTGGCGTCGTTTTGTGCCTGGCGCACTACGAGTTTGCCTTTTTCTGGCTAATGCTGTTGCGATGGTCGGCGGAGTTTTCTTGGGAGGCCCTGCTCGCCCACGGCGTGGCTTATACCATGGCGCCGGTCGCGCTTATCGGCTTCTTTCAAACCGCCCGCGCCGGCTGGCGTGTGATGCACGTCTACGCTTTGCTCTACGGCGCCTTGGTATTGGTTTGGCCGTTTGACCCGTCGCGGTTTCTCACGCCCTGGTCGCCTTTTCTGATTGCCTTCTTTCTTCTCGGCACCGAGCAAGTGGGCGGTTTCTTGCCGGACTTGCTGGCGTCGTCCGTGCGGCGCCGCTGGGCTTCGGCCGCCGCGGTAACGGCGTGCGCCGCGATGCTGTTGGTGTTTTTTCTCGACGACGATCAGTGCCTCGTGACCAGCACGGGCGAAGAGTTCAACATGCAGCGCATATTCTGCCCGGCACTGCTCGATAAGGAAGAGATTGTCGACTACATCCGAACCCACACGTCCGAATCGGATGTGGTGGCATCCAACGAGTCGGCCGGCCTGTTTTTGCTGACGGGCCGCCGCTGCGTCAGCCTTTGGCACGACAACGACCCTTATGGCATTTACTTCGGTCCCGATCGGCAGTGGTGCCAGTTCTATTACCGGGGCTCCAAGTCGGAACAAAAATTGCGATACGAGCAAATGAGTCGGGACCTTCCCGCCGCTTACCGGCAGGCGGGCGTCCGTTACGTGCTGCTGAGCGAGGATGACGCGCCTCCCGCTTTGCGGCGGCAGGTTGACGAACACAAGTCGTGGTTTCGGCTCTGCTACAAGACCCCTAAGGGCGAGTACTCGCTCTATCAAATTCAACCGGCCATGTGGCAGCCGCAGTCCGCCGGGCCCCTCGCAGCCGCATCGCCCGCGGCAATCTCGCAATAGCCCGCGTTATCCGCGACGCGGGGGAAGCGGCCAGACAGGGTGCGCAACACGAACCCGACGCGCCGGCCGGCATTTCTCGCGGCGTGGCACGCCCCGCTACACGACGCGGCTTCCGTGGCTTACAATAACGGAATGTTGACTTCTTACCACTCCAAGGACTGACAGCATGCGATCCGACATGGTCAAGCTGGGCGATGCCCGGGCCCCGCACCGCAGCCTGTTGCGGGCCACCGGCATCGGCGACGATGATTTCAAGAAACCGTTCATTGCCATCTGCAACAGCCACGTGGACATCATCCCCGGCCACGTGCATCTCGACAAGGTGGGCCAATTCGTCAAGCAATGCGTCCGCGAGGCGGGCGGCACGCCGTTTGTTTTCCACACCATCGGCGTCGACGACGGCATCGCCATGGGCCACGAGGGGATGAAGTTCTCGCTGCCCAGCCGCGAGCTGATCGCCGATTCGGTCGAGACGATGATCCGCGCCCATTGCTTCGACGGCATGATCTGCATCCCCAACTGCGACAAGATCGTGCCCGGCATGTTGATGGGCGCACTGCGCAGCAACATCCCCACGGTTTTCGTCAGCGGCGGGCCGATGGAGGCCGGCAAGACGTCCGACGGCAAAGCGGTCGACCTGATCGACGTTTTCGTCGCGGCCGCCGCCAGGCAGGACGGCAAGCCATCAGCGCCGCCGATTTGCTGGCCATCGAGCAGGCCGGATGTCCCACCTGCGGCTCGTGCTCCGGCATGTTCACCGCCAACAGCATGAACTGCCTTTGCGAGGCGCTGGGCATGGCGCTGCCCACCAACGGCACCCTTCTGGCCACCAGCGAAGAGCGGAAAAAGCTCTTCCGCCGCGCGGCCCAACGGGTCGTGCAAATGGTGCTGGAACTGGAGAAGAAGGGCGCAGGGCACGGCCTCTTGCCACGCGAGATCGTCACCGCCGACTCGATCGACAACTCGATGGTGCTCGACATGGCCATGGGCGGCAGCACCAACACCGTGCTGCACATCCTGGCGATCGCCCACGAGGCGGGCGTCAAGTACGACATCGCACGCATCAACGCGCTGAGCCGCAGCACGCCCAACATTTGCAAGGTGGCGCCCAGCAGCAAGTACCACGTCGAGGACGTACACAACTCCGGCGGCGTGCATACCATCCTCGGCGCGATCAACCGCGGCCGGCCGGGCTTGCTGAAGTTCGATTGCGCCACGGTCACCGGCCGGACCTTGGGCGAGAACATCGCCGCCTTCGACATTCGCGGCGACGCCGTCAACCAAGAGGCGTTGGAATTGGCCGCCGTCACCGCCGGCGGCGGCCACACCAACGAAGGCATGTCCGTGCGCGCGCAAGGCCCGCTCGATCCGCGACCTCTCGCCGGCCGAACTGGGCTTCGATCCGGCCGATTGCATCCGCGAGGTGGACAACGCCTACAGCCAAGAAGGCGGACTGGTGATCCTCTACGGCAACCTGGCGCCGAAGGGCGCCGTCATTAAAGCGGCCGGCGTCCGCGCCCGAAATGCTCAAGCACACCGGGCCGGCCGTGATCTTCGAGGCCGAAACCGAGGCCTACGAGGGCATCGTCAACGGCAAGGTGAAGGCGGGCGACGTGGTCGTGATCCGCTACGAAGGACCGCGCGGCGGGCCGGGAATGCAGGAAATGCTCGCCCCCACCACCGCCATCAAAGGCATGAGGCTGGACGATACGGTGGCGCTGATCACCGACGGCCGCTTTTCCGGCGGCACGGCCGGCGCGTGCATCGGCCACATCAGCCCGGAGGCCGCCACCGGCGGGCCCATCGCGCTGCTCGAGCCCGGCGACATCGTCGAGATCGACGTCCCCGCCCACACCCTCAACGTCCGCCTCAGCGACGCCGAATTGGCCCGGCGGGCGAAGCTCTGGAAACCCCCTCCGCCCCGCTACAAGACCGGCTGTCTCGGCAAGTACACCGCCCTGGCCACCAGCGCCGACACGGGCGCCGTGTTGAAGTGGGATTGAACTACTTCACCTTGACTTCGATCCGCTTGGCGGCCGCCGGCGCGATCTTCTTCAACCGCAACGTCAGCACGCCGTTTGCGTACTGGGCGTCAACGTTCTCCGTGTCGATCCCTTCCGGCAGCGGCAGAACGCGACGGAACTGGCCATAGCGGGTTTCGCTATGGAAGAAGTCCTTTTCCTCCGTTTCGCTCGACTCCTTCTTCTCGCCGCTGAGGACCAACTGGTTGCCGCAGACGCTGATGTCGAGGTCCTTCGGATCGATGCCGGGCAACTCCGCCCGCACCGTCACTTCCTTCTCGTTCTCGGCCACGTCGATGGCCGGCGACCACTTGCCCGAGCCCCATGGCGTCCAGTCCAGGGCCCCGAAAGGCTCGCGGAAGAACGAATCGAAGAGCCGATCCATTTCGCCGCGCAACGCGACCAACGGCATCAGTTGCCCGCCGTCGCTCTCTCGTTGTTTGTTTCTCCACGGTATCAAGTTCATTGTCGATTCCTCCTTATCGGATGGTCCGTTGGCGCGGCAGTGCAACTGCCGCAACCACATCGTTTTTTCCTGCTTCGCGCAGCCGAATCCCCCGTCACGCGGTGTTGACGGCGATCTTCCGCGGCTTGCGGGCCTCCGTCTTCGGCAGGTGCAAGGTCAGCACGCCATTGGCATATTCGGCCGCGATCTTCGTCGAGTCGATGTCCTCGCTCACCTGGAAGCTGCGGTAGTAATCGCCCACGCCATACTCGTGCAGCAAGCTCTCCTCGCCGTCGCTATGACGCGGCGACACGGCCGCATGAATCTCCAACATGCCGTCTTCAAATCTCACGTCGATCGAGTCGCTATGGGCGCCGGGCATGTCGGCCAAGACCAACAACTCGTCCGCCTCCTCCAGGATGTCAACGTTCGGACGATAACAACACCCGCTGCGGGTGCGCTCGGCCGTCTTGATTTGTTCGACCTCAGGTTTGTTCACCGTGTTCGTGTTCTCCATGGGTATTGCTCCTTTCGTATTCGACTGGAGCGGCACAGCCGCACTCGGCCGGACTGCTCGATGGCCAAAGAGCGGCTCACCCGCCCGCAACGTTGATCTTCCTCGGCTTGGCGGCTTCCGCCTTGGGCAAGGTGATCGTAAGCACCCCCTCGCGGAGCTCCGCCTCGACTCGATTGGCGTCCACCTCGACCGGCAGCCGCAAAACGCGAGTGAAAGAACCCACCGGCCGCTCGCGCCGATGATATTTGACGTTCGCTTGTTCCACCTCGGGACGGTCGATTTTGACCGACAGCTCGCCGCCGGCCACCGATATATCGACCTGCTCGCTCTTGATGCCCGGCAGCTCCATTTCCACCAACAGCGCCTCGTCCTGCTCCCAGACGTTCACGGCCGGTTGGCTGCGGAACGCCGGCGGGAGCATACACTCGACGGTTGGCCCCAAAACTCCGCTCAACAGGCGGTCCATCCCGTCGCGAAGTTGGTAAAACGGATGCTGCGTACTCGGATAGCGAAATACCATAATCGTTCCTCCTTTTCCGTCACCTTGATTTGCCGCCCGGTAAACTGAATCCTACGGAAACTACATTGATGCAAAGACCGTGCCGCAACTGCGCCTCTGGCGATCTCTCGTCACTAAGTCTTTATTGGCAAGGGGTTCTGTCGAATTGAGTATCGCTCGAAGCAGGTGAAAACTGCCAAATTGGCAGGTTTTCTCTTCGGCGGCGGCCGCTTTTTTCTGCGCAGAGTGCCCTGGCACGACTGCCCGTCTTGTGCTAACCTCTTTCGCTGCCGTCGGTTACGACGTAGGGATTGAACCGGCAGGCTGCGGTTGTGGACAAATATCCCAGCCGGTATATTGGATGGTCTTAATTTCTGCGCCTGACACTTTACCCAAGCCGATTATCTTCCCGAAGACCCCCATGCGCTTCTCCCTGATCGATCGCATTGTCGAGTTGGAGCCGTGCGTGCGTATTACGGCCATCAAGACGTTGACGATGACCGAGGAGTACTTGGCCGACCACTTCCCGCACTTCCCCGTGATGCCGGGCGTATTGATGCTCGAGGCACTTACGCAGACGTGCGCGTGGCTGGTGCGGATCAGCGAAGACTTCGCCCATAGCATCGTGGTGTTGCGCCAGGCCAACAACGTGAAGTACGGGCAGTTCGTCGAGCCGGGCCAGACCCTCACCATCACGGCCGAAGTTCTCAAGTTTGACGAGGGCGAGGTGAAGCTGAAGGCCTACGCGACGGTGGGAGGGCGGATCATTCTCAGCGCGCGGCTGGCGCTGGCGTGCTACAACCTGGCCGACACCAATCCGCAACACAAGAACACCGACGAAAAGACGCGGGAAGACTTTCGCAAGCAAATGCGCGTCCTTTACCAACCCCGCCTGGAAATCCCCACGGCTTCAACCTCGTAGCGGCACAGCATGCGATTCGAAGGCAAGACAGCAATCGTGACCGGCGGCAGCCGCGGTATTGGCCGCGCCTGCGTGGCCCGCCTGGCCGCGGAAGGGGCACGGTCGTGCTGGTTTACCAGAGCAACCAGCAAGCCGCGGAGACGCTGCTGGCCGAGTTGAAGTCGGCCGGGGGCGGGGTTTCGGCGATGCAGGCCGACGTTCGCGACGCCGACCGCGCCCGCCAGATCGTCGATCAACTTTTCGAGCAATGGGGGCACATCGACGTGCTGGTCAACTCGGCGGGGATCGTCCGCGACGGGCTCCTCGGCGCGATGACCCTCGAACAATGGCGGGACGTGATCGACACCAACCTCGGCGGCACCTTCCATTTCTGCCGCGCCGTCACCCAGCCGATGATGATGATGCGGCGGGGGAGCATCGTGAACATTTCCAGCACGGCCGCCCACTATGCCGGCCGCGGACAGGTCAATTACGCCGCCAGCAAAGGGGGCATTAACGGACTGACCCACGCCCTGGCCAAGGAACTCGCCCCGCGGAACGTCCGCGTCAACGCCGTGGCCCCGGGCATGATCGAGACCGACATGAGCCAGGTGGTCCGCGGCGTCGCCGGCGACCAAATCAAGAAAATGATCCCCATGAAGCGCATCGGCCAGCCAGCGGAGATCGCCGCGGCCGTGGCCTTCTTGGCCAGCGACGATGCCGCCTATCTTACCGGCCAGGTGCTCTTGGTCGACGGCGGCTTGAGTTTGGGCAGCCATTGACACAAATCAAGGTTTATTTTTCAAGATCCTGGAGGTTCAATCCAATGCCAACCAAGGAAGAAGTCTTCGAGAAGATTCGCTCCGCGCTGGTCGACGCCCTGGGGGTCGATGAAGAGGACGTGACCCCATCCGCCACGCTCGTGGGCGATCTCGGCGCCGAGTCGATCGACTTCCTGGACATCGTTTTCCGTCTGGAAAAGTCCTTCGACATCAAGATTCCCCGCGGCGAGTTGTTTCCCGAAGACATTCTCACCGATTCGAAGTACGTGCAGGACGGCAAGGTTACCGAAGTGGGCCTGGTCGAGTTGCGGAAAAGAATGCCGTTTGCCAATCTCGACGATTTCGCGAAGAATCCCGTAGTGCAGGATTTCGGCAGCCTCCTGACCGTGGCCGACATGTGCCGCTTCGTGGAAAGCAAGATGGAAGTGACGGGCTGAGAAACGGAACGGCTGCAGAAAACTTCGCCATGCGCTGGTACTGGATCGATCGGTTCCTGGAGTTCGAAAGCGGGCGGTATGCCAAGGCCGTCAAGAATCTGTCGCTGGCCGAGGATTATCTGCACGACCACTTTCCCTACTACCCGATGATTCCTAACTCGCTGGTGATCGAGGGCATGGCGCAAACCGGCGGACTGTTGGTGTGCGAGCCAACCAGTTCACCGAGAAGGTGGTGCTGGCCAAGCTGCCCAAGGCCGTGTTCTATTCGGCCGCCGTGCCCGGCGACACGCTGATCTACACCACGAAGGTCGAGTACATTCGCGAAGAAGGGGCCATGGTCACGGCGACCAGCCACAAAGGCAACGAGTTGCACGCCGAGGCGGAGATCGTTTTCGCCCACCTCAACGACGCCCACATGGGAAGCCTCTTCGAGCCGGAGACGTTTTTGCGGATGATGCGGCTGTTGCGGGCGTTCGACGTGGGCCACGCCGCCGACGGCAGCCGCTTGACCCCGCCGCGCCGCTTGCTGGAAGCTGCCCAAGGAATGGAAACATGAGACGACGCGTTGTGGTTACCGGCATCGGCTGCGTGACGCCTTTGGGCGCCGACGTGGAAATCATGTGGCGGCGGTTGCTCAACGGCGAGTCGGGCGTCGGCTATACCACCCTCTTCGACGCCAGCAACTTTCCCACCAAAATAGCGGCCGAAGTGCGAAACTGGGACCTCTCCGACGTGGGCGAAGACCCTGCCGACTGGAAGTACCAGGGCCGGCACACCCATTTCGCCGTCGGCGCCGCCAAGAAGGCGGTCGCCGACTCGGGCCTCGATCCGGCCAAGGTCGATGCGACCCGCTTCGGCGTCTACACCGGCAGCGGCGAGGGGCAGCAGGATTTCCCCCGGTTTGCCCAAATGATGATGGCCGGGCTGGAAGGAGGCGACAAGCTCGATGTGGTGAAGTTCGTCCGCAAAGGCGCTGGAAACGCTCCATCCCATGAGCGAGTTGGAGCAGGAACCGAACATGCCCGTCGGCCATTTGGCCAGCCTCTTCAACGCCCAGGGTCCGAATGTGAACTGCCTGACGGCCTGCGCCGCCAGCAGCCAGGCGGTGGGCGAGGCCGTCGAGATCATTCGCCGCGGCGAGGCCGACTTGATGCTCGCCGGCGGCGCGCACACGATGATCCACCCCTTCGGCGTGACCGGTTTTAACCTGCTGACGGCGCTGAGCACCCGCAACGACGAGCCCACCCGGGCCTCGCGCCCCTTCGACCGCGACCGTGACGGTTTTGTGCTGGGCGAAGGGGCCGGCATGGTGATCCTCGAATCGCTCGAACACGCCCAGGCCCGCGGCGCACACATCCACGGCGAAATCATCGGCTACGGCTCCACGGCCGACGCCTTCCGCATCACCGACACGCATCCCGAGGGCCGCGGCGCCATCCGTTGCATCCAGATGGCGATGCAGGACGCCGGCTTGGGCCTCGACGACGTCCACTACATCAACGCCCACGGCACCAGCACCGCCGTCAACGACAAGGTGGAAACGCTGGCCATCAAGAAGGTCTTCGGCGATCAGGCGTACAAGATTCCCGTCTCCAGCACCAAGAGCATGATGGGCCACCTGATTGCCGCGGCGGGCGCCACCGAGCTGATCATCTGCCTGTTGGCCATTCGCGACAACGTGGTTCCACCGACCACGAATTACGAGACGCCCGACCCCGAGTGCGATCTGGACTACATTCCCAACACCGCGAGGCAGCATCGTTGCGACGTCGCGCTCAGCAACAGTTTCGGCTTCGGCGGTCAGAACATCGCCCTGCTGGCCGCCCGTTTCGCAGGGTAGCCTGTTCCGGGCAGATGGACCGATGATGGCCGTTGGAGCCGTTTCGAGGGGCGGCCCCGTTTTCAGGTAGCCGCGCCATTTCTCGCGGAAGTTGATCCCCCGCGTAGCACGTCGGTGAGTCTCCCCGATGCCTGCGCCAGGCCGTCTTCCGACCGCGAAACGGCAATCGACTGCGGCTTGCTGATTTGCGTCACACCTTGAGGAATATTCCGCGTCGGTAAAGGAACCACAGGAGCAGCCACTCGGCCGCTACCGCGCCGATCGACAAAATCAGCGGCTCAAACGAAGGGCTATAATGAGCGATGCCCTTAAGGAAGAAAGCCGCAATCTCGTCGAAGCGCACAAAGTTGCGAATGAAGAAGATTGTTATCGCGTTCATCCCGATAACGATGAAGAAAAAAGCCCATCGCTTGATCATTTTCACGTCAATCGCCCAGTAGAACAGTGCCAGTGACAACAGGCTGTATCCGCCGGCGTACAAAACCATGGAGCTGGTCCAGAGAAGCCGCACCATGGGAAAGATCAGCCCCCAGACGTATCCCGCGCACAGGCAGAATATTCCCGCGATCGTCAGCCCTGCCGTCTTGGAATTGCCCGACCGGTTTGTGCGCAGCCAGTATCCGGCCAACACGCCCAGAATCGCCGTCGCCGCCGACATCAGCGTGGGCAGGATTCCATTGCTGTCCCCGTAGCCGTAATACTCGCTCTGAAATCTGCCCGGAAGGAACTGCTGGTCGATATACGCTGCCAGGCAGCCCTGGGGAGTGATCATGCCCGCCCCGTATCCCGGCACGGGAATCAGCGTCATCGCCGCCCAGCCGAGAACCAAAATCGTTCCCATCACGATTGCCTGCGTCCGCCGGCTTGTATGTATCACCAGTAGTGCCGCAAACAAATAACAGATTCCTATCCTCTGCAAGACCCCAGCCCAGTGCATTTCAGAAAGGTCAAACCGCAACCCGTGATTCTCCACCATGATCCCCGGCACAAAAAGCAAAACCGTCCGCCTGACAATGTGCAGGTAGAGTTTTCACCTGCTTTCGCCGCGCTCTACACGCCGTAGGACTGAAAAAGGAAGCACCAGTCCCACAACAAAGATAAACACGGGCATAATCAAATCCTCGAGGTGAAATGCCTCGTCCCACTTTGCGTGTCGCATTTGGCCGCTCAGCATCTCCGTCAGCGGATTCGGCCAGACCTTTGCCAGCGCGATGAACACTGCCCCGCCCCCCACAATCCAGAACATTACAAATCCCCGCAGCGCATCGATCGACACGACGCGGGTTGTCGCCGGGCTGTGCGTTTCACCCTTCGACAGCTGCACTTCTTTTGGTTTTTGCCCGTCGTTTTTCATCCCATGACCAACTCGTGTTTTGCCTGCAATGAACACTACAGCGCTCAGATGGCAGTCGAAAACGGGGACCGGCTCCGTCGCCTCGATCGAGCTTCGCTCCGCAAAACAGGCTGTTTTTGGCGACGGCGCCTGTCCCCTTTTTCGCATGTTTTCGTTTGCTATCGTGGGCCGCCATAGCCCCAATTCTATTGGGTTTTGCATTACTACCGCAACAAGGGCTCGTGAAACGAGCCCGTTTTCCCGGGAGAAAGGGCCCGAACTGTCGCACAATCAACAACGGAACCAATAGATCCGTCCACACAAGACCGAAAGTGGCCGCGGGCGAAGACCGCCGGCCAATGGCGTGGGACTCGTGCCTGCACCACTGTCGGTTTTCCGCGGTTTTATCGAGAGCCGCCCCAGCCCCGCCGCAATCAGGCCTATCGGCCGATATCCTGCGGGAAAAGGCTCACGCGGAGTCGCCCAGACGCGGAGAAAGAACATGACGATGGTTTTCGCGGGGACTTGTTGGTGCCAGGAATTGTCGTCGTAGGGCGAAAATCCGTTGACAATTTCGTTCCCGTCCATTCCAAGCAAGCCCTCACTCATCTCCGCTTGCCGGTCGGTCTATTGCCCGACTTCGGAGCGGCCACGATGAAGGAAGGGTTGCACCGCATTGTCAATGACAATGTGCTTCCGCGCGCGCGGCTCTACGTCTCCCTATGAGTTGACCATCCGCTCTCGCGGCCGGCCCCAACAGCCCGAAGTCGAGGAAAAATAGTTCCGACCCCTTTGCGTCCAGACCCCTTTGTGTCCACGCGGGAAGCGAGCGACAAAAAAAATTTTGAAACATCGACAAAATGCTTGACACGGCGAGCACCCGCAGAGTACATTGGCGATCGTTCTCTGCGAAGGACTTGGAGAATTTACCGAGTTTCCTGGCTGGAGTGTTTGTCGTATGTGCAGTTGGCTTGGCCACCAGTCGGCATGGATCGAAGCGCTGCCGGTCGTGTCACTTTTTCCTTCCTTCTTTCACTGTGAGGTGCGTTATGATGAACCGCGTGAAGAGATGTTCGGGTAAGTCTGGATGGCTGGCGTTCGCCGTCCTGGGTGTGGTTTTGGCGTGCAGCCAAACCGCCATGGCAATGGATGCCTCGTGGGTTACCGCCACGGGCTCAACCTATCCCGCTTGGGAAATGGTTGGTACCGGTGCCACCGCCACGAATATCAACACGTCGAGTACGGGGACCTATCAGGGCTACTGGAACACCGGCATGCTCCCCGGAACCTTCGCCACTCAGGTGGGATTTGACAGCGATCTGGCCATCTTCAACGCCCCGATCGCGACCAGCAACAGTGCGGGTAACCTGGGCATATCGACCCCGAACACCCCATTTTATTTGGGCGGTCTGGATTTCACTGGCAGCGCGTCTTACACACCCGGCCAGACCGCTGGCAGTGTCTCCCTTGGTGCGTATGGTGCGGCCTATAGCTACGGTTTTCTCGCTTTGTCTCCCGATGGAACGACCGACAACGGTCACATGATCACCATTGAATCGGGCCTCACCACTGCAAACCTGACGTTTAATCTTGGCTGGAAGAACGTCAATCTCAACGGCGCGGGAGCACTGTCCGCCCCGACGTTCTCGATTATCGACAACGCTCCTGCGGCGGCCGCTGTCAGGTTTAGCGGCGTTCTGTGGACTAACTACGTCGGCACGAGCACGCTCGTCCTAGGTGGGACGTGCACCAGCGCCGTATACGCTTCCGGCAGCGGTCAGATCATCGAGGGTGCTTATGTCGGCTATCGAGACACTTCGCTGTCGAACGTTGCAGGCTCGTACTTGCAGATGCTCAAGACGGGCCCCGGTACATGGACCATCCCCACGCAAACCGGGATGACGTTCTCCGGCCCTGTTACCATCCAACAGGGTACGCTCAAATTGAGCTCGTCGGCGTCCGGCCCCGATATGACTTTCTACCTGTCGGGTTCCTCGTCTCAGACAACCATCGTTCCTACCTTTGACGTCCAAGCCGGCACGTATCTCGACATCAACGGTGGCGGCGCCTCCGCTCGAAATCTGGTGTTGGAAGCCAGCACAAGCGCCCCCAACTATACGACCGTCGGGATGGAGCTCGAGGGTAATGGCACTGTCATTGCCGGCAGCACCGGCGCCTATGGCACGGTTTCGCTGTACAGCCAACAATGGGGCAGGGCAGCCCATGGCCAGCCTATCCTCGCACCTGGCGACGCGCTGACCGGTGCGGGCACGTTGACGACCGGCTCCGAGGCTTGGTTTGGTGCGTACGGGGGCGACGGCGAATACCTTTGGACTCTTAACGCCGTCACCGGCTCCGGAACCCAAGCCGCCGCAAACGGTGGCGACAGCTACCTGGGCGGCTCCGAATTGGTCATGAATGGCAGTCTCAATGTGGCCTATTTGGGTACTACCGGCGGCGCCAACCCCGGTTATATGACGCTTAAGCTCGCGAGCCTAAACGGCACCAACGGCGGTGCGCCTATCGGTTGGAGTAGCACCGGTAACTACACGTGGACGATCGCGACCTTCACCAGTGGGGTCACGGGAGGCACGTTCACCACGAACATGCTGAGTATTAATACCAGCGGGTTCGGCGGCACGATCAAGACCGGCGCCGGCCTCGGGTTCAGTCTCAGTACCGATGCCAATGACATCTATCTGACCTACGTCGGCAGTACGGCGCCTGTCACCACCGCGGCGCACTATACCTTGGGCGCGACGGCTGGCATCCTCAACCTTCTGAAGGGTGCCACCACGACGGTCACGGCGACCATCACCAATTCCGGAAGCGGGACCAACGACCAGTTGAGCTACAACTCGTTGACCGCAACCGCCACAAACGTGCCGGCGTCCTTGACGATGAATACCCCGCCGAGCGGTAGCGGGTTGGGTTTTGGCGCGACAGGACAGAACACGGGCACGTTCAACAGTAGCGGCTCGTCGTTCGGCAACGCCACAATCACCCCGTCGGTCTCCTCGGCCACCAGCACCAATATCGGTGGCGCTGCCACTCTGGATGGGACGACTTCGGTCACGATTAACGTGGGCGTAGCCACCGTTGTCGGTAGTGGCGGCACCTTCACGGGCGCCACGACCCTTACCAGCCAGGCCATCGGCGCTGGCGGCAGCGTTGCGAACTTAGCCTCGCAGACCAATGCCGGAGGCGCCGTGGTCGGCACAACGGGGACCATTCTCGCCGGCACCACCACCAGTGGCACTACGGTGACCATGCAGTGGCGTGCCCCCAACGGTCCTACGGAAACCGGCGTCGGCACCGGGTTGATTAGCGACGTGCTTAGGTTGGGCGGCATGAACTCCGGCGACGTGTACACGGTAAGCTTGACTTACAGCGCGTCGCTGCTCAGCAGCCTGTATGGAGGCCCGTCTGCCCAATTGGACGAGTTGGTCGCCGGTAACTGGGTTACGGCCGGCACGAACAACGTGGGCAACGTTGCCCCCGACAGCACCCCGGGTGACTTCGGCTACTTCGGCGGCGCCGTGTGGGCCAACTTGACCGGTACCAGCGGCACGGTTGATCTGGCCGCGGTTCCCGAGCCGAGCACCATCATCTTGATGCTGAGCGGCCTGGCCATGGCGATCTTCGCCTGGAGAAAGAAGAAGTAGGGAGACGGAAAAAGGATGACCGTCGATTGTTAGCATCCGTCGCAACGCAAATTGCCAGCGGATGCCAATAGGCGGTGTTGGGTTGACAAGCCACGGTCGGTCCAACACCGCCCTTCTTTTTGCGCTCCTGCCAGAGCGACTGTGTCCTTGCGGCAGACGTGCAAATCCTCAAGACCAAGGGCGTCACGAGTTTGAGACAGTGTGAAGTTTTCAGTGTTCAGTGAACGGGCGAGATTGTTGATGCGGCTTATAAGTCCCTTCCCGCTCCGCGTCTCCGCGTCTCCGCATGAGTTGACCATTCGGCCTCGCGGCCGGCCCCAACAGCCCGAAGTCAATGAAAAATAGTTCCGACCCCTTTGCTTCGCCCTGGCGGCTGTCCTGGATTGACAACACGCGGGAGCAAATCGAGGCCAATCCACGACTCAAACCCCCCGTACGGAGCATTGGAGGGGTATCCCGCGGGAAACGACCGGCAAAAACATCTTTGAAATTTCGACAAAATGCTTGACACAGCGAGCACCTGCAGACTAGATTGGCGATCGTTCTCCCTGATGGATTTAGGGAATTTACCGAGTTTTGTGGCTGGAGTTTCTGCCGTATGTGCAGTTGGCCTGGCCACCCGTCGGCATGGATCGAAGCGCTGCCGGACGTGTCAATTTGTCCTTCCCTTCTTCCATTGTAAGGTGACTTGTGATGAACCGCCTGAAGAGATATTCGGGTAAGTCTCGATGGCTGACGTTCGCCGTCCTGGGTGTGGTTTTGGCGTGCAGCCAAATCGCCACGGCAGAGGATGCAACGTGGATTACCGCCACAGGCACAGCCTATCCTTCTTGGACAAATCCCGCTAACTGGAACACCGGCATCCCCCCGGGAACCTTTGGCGATCTGGCCATCTTCAACAGCCCGATCGCGACCGGCAATTCTGGAGGTAACTTGAGCACACCGACCTCGAGTACCCTTTATTTAGGGGGCATGGATTTCACTGGCAGCGCGTCTTACATAGCCGGCCAGACCAGCGGCAGTATCTCCATTGGTACGTATGGTTCGGGCGGTGGCTACGGTTATCTCGCTTTGTCTCCCGATGGATCGACCGACAACGGTCACATGCTAACCCTTGAATCCGGCCTCACCACCACAAACCTGACGTATAACTTCGGCTTTAAGAACGTCAGTCTCAACGATGCGGGAGCATTGTCCGCCCCGACGTTCTCGATTATCGACAACTGTCCTTCGGGAGCCGCTGTCAGGTTTAGCGGCATTCTGTGGAGTAACTACGTCGGCACGAGTACGCTCATCCTCGGTGGGACGGACACCAACGCCGTATTCGCTTCCGGCAGCGGTAAGATCGTCAACGGTGCTTATTGCGGCTGGCAAGACACTTCGGTGTCGAACGTTGCAGGCTCGTACTTGCAGATGCTCAAGACGGGCCCCGGTACATGGACCATCCCGACGCAAACCGGGATGGCGTTCTCTGGTCCTGTTACCATCCAACAGGGCACGCTCAAATTGAGCTCGTCGGCAGTCGGCCCCGATATGACTTTCTACCTGTCGGGCTCTCCGTCTCAGACAACCATCGTTCCTACCTTTGACGTCCAAGCCGGCACGTATCTCGACATCAACGGTGGCGGCTCCTCCGCTCGAAATCTGGTGTTGGAAGCGAGCACAAGCGCCCCTACTATACGACCGTCGGGATGGACTCGAGGGTAATGGCACTGTCATTGCCGGCAGCACCACCGCCTATGGCACAGTTTCGCTATACAGCCAACAATGGGGCAGGGCAGCCTATGGTGCCCCGACACTCCGACCGGGCAACGCGCTGACCGGTGCGGGCACGTTGACAACCGGCTCCGAAGCTTGGTTTGGTGCGTACGGGGGTGACGGCACATACCTTTGGACTCTTAACGCCGTTACCGGCTCCGGAACCCAAGCCGCCGCAAACGGGGGCGACAGCTACCTGGGCGGCTCCGAGTTGGTCATCAATGGCAGCCTCAATGTGGCCTATTTGGGCACTACCGGCGGCACCAACCCTGGTTATATGACGCTTAAGCTCGCGAGCCTGAACGGCACCAATGGCGGCGCGCCGATCGGTTGGAGTAGCACTGGTAACTACACGTGGACCATCGCTACCTTTACTAATGGGGTCACGGGAGGCACGTTTACCAGCAACATGATCAGCATTAATACGAGCGGGTTCGCCGGCACGATCATCAACGGCGCCGGCGTCGGATTCAGCATCAGTTCCGATGCCCATGACATTTATCTGACCTACGGCGGCGAGCTCCGCCCCCTCCCAACCCGGCCCACTATCTCTTGGGCGCAACGGCTGGCATCCTCAACCTTCTGAAGGGCGCCACCACGACGGTCACGACGACCATCACCAATTCCGGACCGGGGGGGGACTCGCTGAGCTACACCGCGTTGACTGCAAACGGGGCCGGTTTGCCGGTGACCCCGGCGAGCGGTGGCCCGTTGATCTTTGGCCAGTCAGGATCGGGCACGGTCGCGTACACCGGCTCGGCGTTCGGCAACGCCACACTCACCCCGACGGTCAACGCCACCAACTCCACTCTCGGTGGCCCCGCCACTCAGGATCTAACGACGACTTCGGTCACGATCAACGTGGGCGTAGCCACCGTTGTCGGTAGTGGCGGCACGTTCGCGGGCGCCACGACCCTGACGAGCCAGGCCATCGGCCCCGGCGGCAGCGTTGCCGGCTTAGCCTCGCAGACCAATGCCGGAGGCGCCGTGGTCGGCACAACGGGGACCATTCTCGCCGGCACCACCACCAGTGGCACTACGGTGACCATGAAGTGGCGTGCCCCCAACGGTCCTACGGAAACCGGCGTCGGCACCGGGTTGGTTAGCGACGTGCTTGAGTTGGGCGGCATGAACTCCGGCGACGTCTACACGGTAAGCTTGACTTACAGCGCGTCGCTGCTCAGCAGTCTGTATGGAGGCCCGTCTGCCCAATTGGACAAGTGGAACGGTTCCGCTTGGGTTACGGCCGGCACGAACAACGTGGGCAACGTCGCCCCCGACGCCACCCCGGGTGACTTCGGCTACTACGGCGGCGCCGTGTGGGCCAACTTGACCGGTACCGGCGGCGTGGTTGATCTGGCCGCGGTTCCCGAGCCGAGCACCATCATCTTGATCCTCAGCGGCTTGGCTATGGCGATCTTCGCCTGGAGACGGAAGAAGTAAGACCGTTGCTGGTAAGTTATGCTGACGCATAACCTACCGATTCGACCAATCGATGTTCGACATGGCTGCCAGGGCCAGTTGCAGGGCCTGGGTGCCGGCGCGACCTTGGCCGTGGGCCGCCAGGGAGATGTACAACTGATTGGCCAGGGCCAGGCCGGGCAGGCACAGGCCCATCCGCTTGGCTTCGGCCAGGGCGATGCCCAAATCTTTGATGAAGTGTTCAACGAAGAAGCCGGGGGCGAAGTTGTTGGCGATGATTCGCGGGCCGAGGTTCGACAACGACCAGCTTCCGGCCGCGCCGCCGGCCACGGATTGCATTACGGTGTCCAGGTCCAGCCCGGCCTTGTAGGCGTAGAGCAGGCCCTCGCAGACGCCGATCATGTTGCCGGCGATCAACACCTGGTTGACCAGCTTGGCGTGTTGGCCGGCGCCGGGCCCGCCCTGGCGAACGAAGGTCTTGCCCATCGCCTGCCAGCAGGGCCGCAGGCTCTCGATAATCTCCGCCGGGCCGCCGATCATGATTGACAAGCGGGCCTCGCGGGCGCCGACGTCGCCGCCCGAGACGGGCGCATCAAGGGCATGAACGCCCGACCTGGCCGCGGCCGCGGCGATTTCCACCGCCAGCGACGGCTCGCTGGTCGTCATGTTGACGATCACGCTGCCCGGCCGGCAACCGGCCAGCACGCCGTCGGGGCCGAAGCTCACCTGGCGGCACATCGGCCGGATACCCGACCATCGTGAAGACGACTTCGGAGGCGGCGGCGACGGCCCGCGGACCATCGGCCCACGCGGCGCCGGCGGCCAGCAGCGGTTCGGCCCTGGACGCCGTGCGATTGAAGACCGTGGCGGCGAAACCGGCGCGGAGCAGATGCCCGCACATGCTCGTGCCCATCACGCCCGTGCCGATCCAGCCGATGCGGGTTTTGCCGGGTTGGACGAGCATGCGACGTTGGGACGGTTACTCGCGGGCCAGCGGGTCTTTAATCTCGATGGAGAGGATTTCCACGGTGAGGTCCGTTTCTTCCTCATCCTTCGCGGAATCAGCCCCGCCAGGTTGGCCGGGCGGTGGGCCGACGGCGGGCGATGCCCCACCTTCGCCGGGGCGCATGATGAGCACGTCGATCGATCGCCGACGATCGTTTTGGGGCGGCCGCAGGCTATCGATCCACGTGCCTTTGTCGATCGTGTGGGCTTCGCTCGCTTTGGCCTTTGCCTGCCGGGAGTAGGAGGTAACCACGTTTTTCATTTTGCCGGCTTGCTGGGCCCGCACGTAATATAAGTCCAAGGAACCGGGCTTGGACTCGGAGAAGGCCGGGGACGCCTGGTCGGGCCAGACGATGTGGCAAGCGACAATGACTTTGGCGCCCGGATCGAGCTTGATGTCGGGAGGAAGCTTGGAGGCCTCGTCTTCGATGGTCTGACCGGCCTCGGCGGCCGCTTTCTCCTTGGCCACGATCATCGTGTTCAGCCGCCTGCACCAGGTAGTTACCAGCTTGGAAGAAACGGCCATCCAGTCCACTTCGGCTTGCGCTTGCGACGCCTTTTTCGCCCGGGCGGCTTCCACCTTGCTGTTTCCGCCAACCGCAGGCGGTCGCGGCGGCTCAACGGGCGGGCGGCCGGGCTGCGTCTTGACGTCTTTCCGCGGGTTCATCTTCAGAAAGACCAGCAACGCCGGATCGGTGGTCATCCGGTCGATCCATCCGGCGGCTTCCAACGCCTTGGGACCGTCGCTCCAATGCTTGCGAAACGCCTTGCACAGGGCGACGCGTGTCGATTCCTCGGGGATCGTGCCGGCCAGCAGCGCCGATTGCGGTTGTTTGTCCCAGGGGCGCGCATCGTCCAGTTGCGGATCGAACAATGTGCGGAACTGCGGCGACCACAAGGCGGTGACGAGTTGCGGGGTAAAATCGGCGGCCGGGACAGCAGCAACAATCGCACCGCCAGGGAAGAATGGGGGCGGACCGCCATAGAAGCCGGGACTGGCGGCGCTCGTCGAGGCGTCGTCCGCCAGCCCGATCAACCGGTACAGGGCAAGGGAACTGTAACCGGCAAACTGCTGCTCGAGCTTGCTCCTCGTATCGCGCGACGTGTTGGGATTCTCGTAAAGCACGATTTGGGCGCCGCAATTGACCGGATCGGCGGCCATGAGGAACTCGCGAACCGGGTCGCGCGGATCGAATTTCTCAAAACGCGTCGCCACGGCCTCGGCAAGTTTTGTGCGAAACGCGCTGGAAATGACCGGCAGCGGGCGCGCGTCCGGGGGCATGCCGGGCGCCCGACGGCAGCTGCCGGTTTGAGCATCTCGAGCGCCTTCGCGCGCAAGTCCTTGACGGACCATTGGCCCTGGCGATCGGACGGCCGCAGCGTCTCCGGAACCGTCATCGCGCGCAGCAACAGGGCGTCGTTCTGCGGACTGGGATGGGCGGCCAAAGCCCTGAACGCCGCATCGACAGCCGCTCGGTCGTCGTCGGTGGAAAACTTTCCTTCCACAATTTGTTCGATCGTCTGCCATGCCAAGTCGCTGCCGTTGTTGCCCAGCGCGATCACAATCGTTTCGATCAGTTTCGCGGCATCGGTCGCATTGCGCTGCTGAAACCCCATCGGCGGCACTTGAGCCGCTGCCGGCGGCGGCTCATCGGACGACCGCTTCAGCATCTCGGTCAACGCTTTGGCCGTCGGTTCGTCGCCGGGTGCTATCTGTCCCAGGTACTCCATGCCCTTCAGCAACAACGGAGAGTTCTCGTTGCGGGCGCGGGAGTAGTCTTCCTTCGTCCATCGGGTCACGTCGTTGTTCAACGGCGCCGGCGGGCCTCGGAACTCGGGGCCCCCAACCCCAGGAGGCCTCCCCGCGCTACCCCCGGCGGCGGCCCTTGCGCGGCAGGCTGAGGCCGTGGCTGTGGTTGAGGTTGTGGTTGCGGCGGTTGGGGTTGTGGTTGTGGCGGCTGGGGTTGCGGTTGTGGCGGCTGGGGTTGCGGTCGAGGAGGTGTTTGTGCCACCTCCGGTTCTTCCGGCTGGGTTGCCCGCGCTACTACACCCGACGCCGATGACCCGCCGAACCAGCCCAACTGCCAAGCGAGAACCAGCAAGATAATGAGAATTGCGCCGCCCGCCGCGCCTCCGATAAGCATGGGATTTTTCGCGAAGTTCTCCGATTCCCAAGGGCTGTTTCCCTTTTTGATCTTACTCGTGCTATTGGCTCGGCGAGGGGAAGATTTCTTCTCGTTCTCGGCCATCGGATCGCCTCCACCAAAAACGTGACCGCGAGCGAACCCTCGGTCAAACGCACATCTCCCGGACTCTAGCAGTATGGCACAAATTGGGCAAGAAAGCCATCCATCCCACTAGCCTATTCACGAAGGGGCGGCCAGCGGAGGACGCCGCGGCCTGAAATCGGTTTGCTTCGGCCGCTCGGGTGCCACAAATCCGCCGGCCACGAGGAGTGTGGGCGAGGCCGTTGGCGTCCAACGCTGCGGGCGTGTCGGCACGCTTGAGGTTGACGATCGGTTAGGGACGTTCCGGGACCGTTTTCGGCGATCAGGCCGCCTCGGAAGACGTCTGCATGTCGGTAAAGTTCCGCCGGTACTGGAGGGCGTCGAGCAGTTCGGCGAGGCTAAGCGTCCGATTCTCGAACTCCAAGGGGATTTCCACACCCGGATCACACACCAAATCGACGGTGCCATCCTGGCCGATTAGGGGGTCAAACTCGCGGAGCAGGCCATCCTGAACTGCCTGGCGAACGAGATGCCCCCGAGTGGCCGAGACTTCGTGCGACCGGTCGCCCAAGCTGTCGGCCGCCCGTTTGGCCAGCGCCGGCAGGTATTCGCTCGGAATCTCGATTGTCTTGGGGACGTAAACCTTGATCTGCATGGTAGATGGCTCCTGGGCGATGGCGAATTCGCGACCCAATTCCCCTAGTTTGGAGGGGTTGGCTGCGCAGCACCGCGGGCGGGCGCACACTTCCAGTATCGGCACACTTCGAATGCCGGTTGCACGGTTTTTGAAGGTATCGGTCCGGAGCAGCTTGGCTATCTTCACACGGCCATGCGGAAACGCCCCACAGCGAGCACAGGCATGGCGTCCAGCCAAACCTGCGTCGCGACCCTGCCAGCGGAGAATTACGAGCTCAGCACCACCACGGCCACGTCGGCATTCAGGTTGGGATCGTCGAGCACACGGCTGTCGGCTTCGGTGTTCAGCGCGATCTGCTGGTGGATCGTGAAGCCCTGCTGGCGGCAGAACTCCTCGAAATCGGCGATGGAGAGGAATCGCAGATAGGGCGTGTTGTGCCACCGGAAACCGAGTTCGGCGTGGACCCGCGGCGCCCGGCCCTGTTGGGCCAGTTCCGCCCGCAAATTGCGATAGGCGACGTTGGGGAAACTGACGATCCCGCGCCGGCCGACCCGCAGCATGTCGCGGAGCACGCGCGGCACGTCCAGCACGGTCTGCAGCGTTTGGGAGAGCACGACGAAGTCGAATTGGCCGTCGGCGAAGGCGGCCAGGCCCTTGTTCAAGTCGGCCTGAACCACATCGAGGCCGCGACGAACACAAGACACGATGGCTTGCTCGTCCCATTCGACGCCCATGATGCGCCGGTGGCCGCGGGCCCGCAGCCGGGCGAGCAACCCGCCCGTGCCGCAACCGAGGTCGAGCACATCGGCGGCCGGCGGGATGAGTTCCAGGATCGTTTCATAATCGAGCCGGTTATGCTGAAAGATGCTGGTGCGCGCCGGGCTGCCGCAAGCCGTCGGCCGCTAAAGACGTTTCCCTGTCGGCGATCGGCAAATCGGCAGCGGCGATTTCCGGCAGGGCGGGAACATGGTCCGTGTCGAGATTGGCCAGAAATGCCCGGATCAACTCGCCGTACACGTCCACCTGGTTCGGCAGCAGGAACGCGTCGTGTCCGCAGTCCGTTTCCACGTTGCAGTAGCTGACGGGCCGGTCGCCGGCAATCAGTCCGTCGACGATCTCCTGCGACTGGAAGGGCGGAAACAGCCAGTCGCTCGTAAAGCTCAGCACCAGCCAGCGGCACGACGAGCCGCACAGAACCTTGGCGAGCTTCTCGGGCGTGTCGCCCAAATCGAACAGGTCGATCGCCATGGTCAGCGTGAGGTAACTGTTGGGATCGAAACGTTCGCCGAAGCGATCACCCTGGTAAGCGAGATAGGAGCCGACAGCGAACTTCGTTTCGAAGGCAGTGTGCACGTCGCGGGGTTGCAGTCGCTGCGCCGAACTTCTGCGTCATCGCCTCACGCGAGAGATAGGTGATGTGCCCGAGCATCCTGGCGATGGCCAGCCCGACCATCGGCCCGGGGCCCTGATCGTAGTATTCGCCGTTTTGATAGGCCGGATCGCGGAGGATGGCGTTGCGGCCGACGACGTCGAAGGCCAGCGCCTGGCTCGTCAGCCGCGCGGAGGTGGCAATGGCGACCGCGCCTGCCACGCGATCGGGCAAGTGCGTAGCCCAAGCCAAAACCATGTGTCCGCCCAACGACCCGCCCAGCACCGCCCGCAGCCGCTTGATGCCCAAATGGTCAATCAGCCGCCGCTGCACTTCGACAATGTCATTGATCGTGACCGCCGGAAATTGCGTGGCATACCGCCGGCCCGTGCCGGGATCGACCGTGTTGGGGCCCGTCGTGCCGCGGCAGCCGCCGAGAATGTTGGGACAGATGACGAAATAACGATCGGTGTCGATCGGCTTGCCGGGCCCCACCACGATATCCCACCAGCCGGGATCGTCGTCGTCGTCGTGCCGGGCGACATGCGAATCGCCCGACAGCGCGTGGCAAATCAGCACGGCGTTGTCGGCCTGCGGGCTCAGTCGGCCGTAAGTCTCAAATGCCACGGTCACTTCCGGCAATCGCCCGCCGCGCTCCAATTCCAGCGGCTTGCGGAAGGTCACGGACTGAGCATATTTCAACGGCTGTCCAGAACGGACGCTGTCACTGCTATCGAAGAGGTCGGAAGCCATTACGGATGGAGGGCTAATTTGGATCAATTGGCGAACTTAGAGCAGATTATCAAAACGAACGTCGCGCGGCAAGTGCAGCCTGCGATTCGCCGGAACGTGCATTGACATTCGCGGCCGGTTTCGGGTACAAACCGCCCGCTTTTCTCCAGTTTTCCCGTTCCCAAATCGGTGCGGGCGCCGTACGGTTTTGCCGCCGCGCGCTCCGTACGGGGAGTTGTTCCATGCCGCTCAATTCCGCCATTCGTCGCCGCGAGAGCATTCCCTTGCGGAACCTGGTTGAGGACGTGTGCCGGCCGCTGGAGTCGCAGTTCTCGGCACAGGCAATCGAATTGGTAATCGACATCCCGCCGGGCGAAACCGTTTTCGCGGACCGGAACCTCTTGAGCCAGGCGGCTGAGAAGTTGGTGCTCCATGCGATCGAGTCAATGCCCGATGGCGGCTCGCTGGTGGCCACTTCCGCCGCCGCGCCGCATGGGGTGGAGTTGGAGATCGCCCACACCGGCCCTCGCCTCTCCGATGAAGAACGAAAACAGGCCTTCGAGCAGCTTCCGACCGCGCAGTCGGCCGGGTCTGGATGGGGGCTGGCGGCCGTCAACCACATCGCCAGGTTGCACGGCGGCAGCGTTACGGCGGTGAACTGCCCGGACGGCGGCGTGGCGTTCACGCTGCGGATTCCTCGCCCGCCGGCACGAGAGGCCGCCGCATGAAACACCGTGTTGACAGCCGGTCATTGCGAGCCCGGATGAAAACGGGGACAGGCACCGCAACGAATAGTGGTTCGGATCGAGCAATGATACAAGCCGTTGCGGAGCCAGTCCCCGTTTTCATCAGGCCACGGCTCGGCCCAAGCCGAGCAGTGCGCCGTGGTTATCGAAAGCACTGTTCGTGTGGAGCCGTGGCACACTGTTATCGGTCTTGCTCAGGGTCGACGAATGGATTTGCTCAATCGGGCATTCTTACAACTGAACGAACGGCTCCGCGCGATGACGCCCGGCGGCCGGCTGATGGTCATCCTGTCGGCGGCGGCATTGCTGGGCTTGGGCTATCTGTTCGCCCACCCGATCACCACACCCGACGTCGACCTGATGCACGGAGTGCCGATCGCCGCCAGCCAGTTGCCGGCCATGCACGCCGCGCTGGCCGCGGCGAACTTGAAGGGATACCAGGTCCGCGAGGAGGCGCGCGGGCTGGCGATTTACGTGCCCCGCGGCCAGGAGGCCGAGTACATGGCGGCGTTGGCCAAAGCCAAGGCCTTGCCGCCCGAACTCGGCGCCCGTGAGCGCGAGGCTGCCAGCGCCGGTTCGCCCTGGGATGTCGGCACGCAGCGCGATCGCGAAAGGATGATGATTGCCAAGCAGAGACGACCTGGCGGCGGAAATTTGCAAGCGGCCCGGCATTGAGACCGCCTCCGTGCACCTGGACATCGACAAACCGGGCGGATTTCGCGAGAAAGTGATCACGGCGCTGGCGTCGGTCAAACCGGCCGGCAGCAGACAACTCGACAAGGCCGAGGTGGTGGCGATCCGCCGCCTGGTGGCCGGGGCCGTCGCCGGATTGAAGCCCGAAGACGTCACCGTGGCCGATCTCAATGGCCCCACTTGGTGCCGAGACGCCGATGAGGCCGCCGGCGGCGAGAACCGCAATATTTCCCCGAGGCCGGCCGATGGGCAGGAACCGAAAGCCGGAACACTCATTCCTTCCGAACAGCCCGCGGTCGATCTCCGCGAGGCGGCGCTGGATTGGATCAACCGGTCGCGGGGCACGCTGAGCATGATCGGCCTGGCCCTGGTCGCGCTTTTGGGGTTGCGGTCGGTCGTTCGCTCCGCGACGGCGGCTGGCGCGCGGCGGGCGATGCCCGTCAACCGGACGCCGAGGCGGCCGGCGACGAGGCTGAACCGGCCGGCGCACCGCGACGGCCACACCTGCACGCTGCGAATCCGTCATTCCGCGAGGAGCTTTCGGCGATCGTCGAGGGCGATCCGGAAACGGCCGCCCATGTGCTCCGCAGTTGGATCGGAGAAGGTGTTTAGCCAATGAAAGCCGCACCGAACAACGCCGAAGCGGGAATCCGCAAAGCGGCCATCCTCGTGGCCAGCCTCGATCAGTTTGCGGCCGACGTGCTGTTCGATCAGTTGGGCTCCGAGCGCGCACAGTTGGTTCGCGAAGCGGTCATGAGCCTTGACGAAATCGACGATCGCGAGCAACAGCGGGTGATCGAGGAGTTCCGCCGCATCGGTCCCATGCTTCCCGGCCAGAGCCCGGCGGGCATCGAACTCGACGGGCCCATGGCACAGCAGTTCGTTTCCGCGCCCGTGCGCCGGTCGAAGACGAACCTCAAGATCACGCAAAAGACAGCAAGCGGCCATTCGACTTTCTGCGCGAAGCGGAAGAGGAGAGATTGGCCCAATTGCTTGGCAGCGAACGTCCGCAGACGATCGCCCTGGTACTTTCGCACCTCGAAGCGGGCCGGGCCGGCGACGTGCTGGCACGATTCGCGCCGGCCCAGCAAGTGGAAGTCGTGCGCCGGTTGGTCGATCTCGACAATACGGATCCGGAAGTCCTCCGGGAAGTGGAGCGGGCGCTGGAGACGCGGTTCTCGCAGCAGTTCGCCATCGAGCCGACTGGCGCGGCTGGACCAGGCATCGTCGCCCGCATCCTCGCGGCGTGCGATGCTCAGGTTGCCGGGCGAATTCTGGACAATCTGGCGGCTCACGACGGGCCGCTGGCCGAACAGCTTGGCTGCCGGCCTCTCCAGTTCGACGATCTCGCCGAGCTGGACGACGCGGAACTGCTGGCGGCTTTTCGGGACGCCGAACCGCAAGTGGTCCAAGCGGCGCTGCTCGGCGCCGCGCCGGAACTGGTCGAACGGCTGCTCCACGGCATGGCTCCCGAAGAAGCGAAGGTGTTGCGTTCCAGCCTCGGTCACCCCGGCCCGTTTTGTCTCTGCGACATTGAAGAGGCACGGCGGCAGATGGCCGCGTCGGCACAACGGTTGTCGACGGGCAACCGCGCCGACCCGCACTGGCCGCCTAATCCGGAGAACGAATCGCCCACCCATGGCTACGATCATCCGAGCCACCGACGCTCCCCACGACCCGCCTGCGGTGGCCTTCAACTTCGATGATCTGTTGGCGAAGGCCAGCCAGTACGTGGAGGAAGTGCGCGCCGAAGCGGGCGAGATCATCGCCGACGCGGAGAACCAGGCCGACGCGGTTCGTCGGCAGGCGGCCGAGGAAGGCCGGCAGGCGGGCCTCCGCGACACGGAGCAGATGGTGGCGCGGCAATTGGTCCCGGCCATCGCGGCGCTGCAGCAGGCGGCCGCCGATCTGCAACAAGCCAAGCAGGCGTGGCTCTCGCATTGGGAAGCCAGCGCGGTGCGCGTGGCCGGCGCGATCGCCGCGCGGATCATCCGGCAGGAACTCGCCCGGCAGCCGGAAATCACCCTGACGCTGGTCCGCGAGGCGTTGGAGCTGGCCGCCGGCAGCCCCGGCATTCGCTTGCGGCTGAATCCCGAAGATCACCAATTGCTGGGGGCCCAGGTGCGAACCCTGGTCGACACGATGTCGGCCCTCGGCGGCGCCGAGATCACGGCCGATGCCGCGATCAGCCGCGGCGGCTGCCGCGTGGAAACCCGCTTCGGCACGATCGACCAACAGTTCGAATCGCAAGTGGCCCGCATCGAAGAAGAGTTGATCGGATTCCCCATGCCCGACCTTGTCGAACAACTCGACACGGATCATGCCCACGGCGCTGACGGGCAGCGTCGCGCGGACGGTGGGCACGACGGTTTCGGCGGCCGGCTTTCCGGCGCCGGTGGGGGCCGTGGCCGAAATCCACCGGCAGTCGGGCGCGCCGCTGCGGGCCGAAGTGGTCGGCTTCCGCGACGACCTGACGGTGCTCTATCCGCTGAGCGACCTGAGCGGCGTGCGCCGCGGCAATCGCGTGCGGCTGATTCGCACGACGCGCTGGCTGCGCGTGGGCACGGACTTGCTGGGCCGCGTGATCGACGCCGAGGGCAACGCCATCGACGGCAAGCCGCAGCCGGTGCTTGGCCGACCGCACCTCGTTGAACCGCAAGCCGCCGCGAACCGTGCACCCGCCCCCGCATCGACCAGCCGCTGCCGACCGGCGTCCGCGCGATCGACGGCCTGTTGACCTGCGGCAAAGGCCAGCGGATGGGCATCTTTTCGGGCTCCGGCGTGGGCAAGAGCGTGCTGCTGGGAATGATGGCCCGTTACACGGCCGCCGACGTGATCGTCATCGCCCTGATCGGCGAGCGCGGCCGCGAGGTCAACCAATTCATCGAGCGCGACCTGGGCCCGGCCGGACTGGCCAAAAGCGTGGTCGTCGTGGCCACGAGCAACCAGCCGGCCGTGGTGCGGACCCAAGCGGCGGCTCGACCGCCACCGCCATCGCCGAATATTTCCGCGATCAGGGCAAGGACGTGCTGCTGTTGATGGACTCGCTGACGCGGTTCGCGTTGGCCCAGCGCGAGATCGGCCTGGCGGCGGGCGAGCCGCCCACCACCCGCGGCTTCACGCCCTCGGTGTTCGCCTTGTTGCCCAAGCTGGTCGAGCGGGCCGGGCGGAGTCCGCAGGGCAGCATCACCGCCTTCTACTCGGTGCTGGTCGAGGCCGACGACCCGAACGAGCCGATCAGCGACGCGGTGCGCGGCCTGCTGGACGGGCACACGTGGCTATCGCGCAAGCTCAGCTCGCGCGGCCATTATCCGGCGATCGACGTGCTGGAAAGCATCAGCCGCCTGATGCCCGAGGTGACCGACGAGGAACATCGCCAGGCGATCTACGCCATGCGCGACCTGCTGGGCGCGTACCGCGACCATCGAGGACCTGATTTCGATCGGCGCGTATCGCCGCGGCAGCAACCCGAGCGTCGACGCGGCGATCGACATGCAGGACGAGATGAACCGTTACTTGCAGCAGCCGGTGGAGCAGCCCTCCACGTTGGCCGACGCCCGGCAACGACTGCTCGAGCTCCACCGGCAATACGGCCGGCGGCTCGCGGCCGCGTGAGAAAACATAGAAAGCGGCTTCGGCCGTCCAGCGAAATATGCCCAGGTTCAACTTCCGATTGGCCACGCTGCTGCGGCTCCGCCGAGTCGCGCGCGACGAGCGCCGCGTGGAATTGGCCGAAGCGCAGCGGGCCGATGCCGAATTGCAGGCCAATTGGCGCGGCTTGACGAGCAACAGATGCAATTGCAAAGCGAGTACCGCGCGGCGGCTGCTCCGGGCCAGGTCGACGTTGCCCGGCTGATCGAAGCCCGTCGATACGCGGCCGCATTGCGATCGCAAGAGGAACAGTTGCGGCAAGCGGCGCCGGACGCTGGCGGTCGAAATCGAGCGGCGGCGCCAGAGCCCTGCTCGAGGCCGACCGCGACGTGCGGACGTTGGAAAAACTCCGCGAGAACCAATTGAGGCCCATCGCCAGGAAGAAAATCGCCAAGAGGCCAAGCAGCTTGACGAGGCCGCGCTTGCAAACGGTCGAACGATAGCCCGCGAAGGAACAATCCCATGGCAGCCGAACCCTTGAGCAGTCTGGCGACCGAGGCGGAGCAGGCGCTGGCGCCGATCGCCCTGCCGCCGGCCGACGTGTCGCCGCCGGCTGCGAAAACGTTTCGACGGGATCCGCCGCACGGCCGAGCGGCCCGGAACCGGTCCGCAGCGCCGGAGGAAGTGCACGAATGCCACGGTCACCTTGCGGATCGAACTTGGCCGGGCTCGCCTCGATGCGGGCCAGGCCGCCGAGCTGCGCAGCGGAGCGGTCGTTCCACTGGACAATCCGGCCGGCGACCCGGTCGACAGTTTATGCCGCCGGCCGGCTGATCGGCGCGGGGCGAAGTGGTCGTGCTCGACGGCGACCTCGGCGTCCGCGTCGTCGCAACTGATTGCGGGGAGTCGGAAGAACTGAAAAAGTCAGGAATCGCACCGATGCGTTGGATGATAGGCATGATCGGACTGGGTCTGCTGTCGGCGTATCCGGTCGGATTGTCGGCGCAGATGGTGCGTTACGCCGTGCCTGAATTGCCGAGAACGGCGTCGTAGCGACGGCCTATCAGGAGCCGGCGGCCCCGCCTGCAAGTCCGAATGCCGATCGCCGACTACCGCAGATGCCGCCGGCGGGCCGCACCGCGCCGGCCGACGCCGCGATTTCGCTCTCGCCGCAAAACGACTCGCAACCCGGAACCGGCAAAGCGGCCCGGCGGACTCCCATCGCCCCTGACCGTCGGCGGCAGTCTGGCCGTGGTGCTGGGAATCTTCTTCCTGGTCGCATGGGTGCTTCGCCGGGCGTCGCCCTATGGTTCGGCGCATTGCCGGGCGAGGCGTTTGAAGTGCTCGGCCGGGCGGCGCTGGCCAACCGCCAGCAGGTCCATCTGCTCCGCTGCGGCAACAAGCTGCTGCTGGTCTGCGTCAGTCGCCACGGCGACGGAAACGCTCACCGAGATCACCGATCCGGCGGAAGTCGATCGGCTGGTCGAGCCTCTGTCGGCAGACGCGTTCCGGCGGTCCCGCCACGGCCAGTTCCGCCAGCGTGTTTCGGCAAGTGGAGGAACAGCGATGCCTAAACGCCTGCTCCACGCGCTGTAATGTTGACGGCCTGTTCTCGGGTTCGGCGGGCCTGGCCGCAGCTCAGGAGCCGCTCGGCCCGCCGGCCAATCGCCGCTCTCGCTGGGGCTGCCCGAAGGACTGACCGCCGGACCCAAGGCATGGACCAGTCCCGAGGGGCTCAGCTCGTCGTTGCAAGTGATGTTGTTGCTGGCCGTGCTGAGCCTGGCGCCGGCCGTGCTGTTGATGACCACGTGCTTCGTCCGCATCGTGGTCGTGTTGAGCCTGCTGCGTCAGGCGATCGGCACCCAAAACTTGCCGCCGACGCAAGTCATCACGACGCTGTCGCTGTTCCTCACGCTGCTGATCATGACGCCCGTCTGGAAACAGGTGTACGACGACGCCGTGTTGCCCTACACGCAACACCAGATCGGGGCCGAGCAGGCATGGAACGCGGGCGTGGCGCCGGTTCGCCGTTTCATGAGCAAGCAGATCGAGAACACGCACAACACGGAAGACGTGTGGCTCTTTATGAGCTATCTGCCGCGATCATCCCAAGCCGACCAGCTACGACGACGTGCCATTGCAGGCGCTGCTGCCGGCCTTCATGCTCAGCGAGCTAAAGACCGCGTTCTTGATCGGTTTCTGGATCTATTTGCCGTTTCTGATCCTCGACATGGTCGTGGCCAGCGTGACGGTGTCGATGGGCATGTTGATGTTGCCGCCGGTGTTGATCTCGCTGCCGCTGAAACTCCTGTTGTTCGTGCTGGTCGACGGCTGGCGACTGGTCGTGGGCATGTTGTTGCAGAGTTTTCAACCGTTTACGTGACAGAAAGGGATTAGACAGGGGAATCCCTAATCCCCAATCCCTCACATGGACCCCAAGAAGCAATCGATCTCGGCCGCGAAGCGCTGTGGACCGCGTTGATCATCGGCTCGCCCATCCTGGTGGCCGGGATGATCGTGGGACTGGTGATCGGGCTGTTTCAGGCGCTCACGCAGATCCAAGAGCAGAGCGTGGTCTTCGTCCCCAAGCTTGTCGTCATGCTGCTGGTGTTGAGCGTTACGTTGCCCTGGTTGATCGCCCAAATGGTGCACTACACGACCAACCTGATCGCCGGCATTCCGGGCAGGCTCTGACGAATCAGCCGCAGGGAACGCAAGCGATGATGGACGCGAAGTTCATCCTGTTTACGCTCGTGCTGGCGCGGGTGGGCGGGTTGACGATGACCGCGCCGGTCTATGGCACCGGCGACGTGCCGCTGCAAGTGCGGGCGATTCTGGCGGCGGCGGTGGCGCTGCTGGTGGTGCCCTCGCAATGGCACGCCGGAATCGCCGTGCCCGGCAGTGCGATCCAATACCTGCTGCTGATGGGCGGCGAAGCCCTGATCGGCGCCAGCCTGGGCTTGGGCGTATTGATCCTGGTCCACGGCATGACGCTGGCCGGCGAACTGGTCGGACAGGCCAGCGGACTGACGCTTTCCGACGTCTTCGACCCGACGCTGAACGAGAACGTGCCGCAGTTTTCACGGTTGATGTTCCTGGTGACGGCCAGCGTCTTCGTATGTCTGGGCGGGCATCGGATGGTGATGGCCGGCCTGCTGGAGACATTTCGGACGATTCCACCCGGCAGCGGCGGCATGCCCGGCCCGCTGGCCGACATGTTCCGGGTGTTAGTCAGCCAGAGCTTTGAGTTGGGCGTCCGCGCGGCCGCGCCGGCGCGTGGCGGCGCTGTTGTTGGCGACGTTGACCCTGGGCTTGATCGGCCGCACGCTGCCGCAACTGAACATCCTCACGTTGGGCTTCGGTCTGAACGCGCTCTTGGCGTTTGCCGTGCTCGGGCTGACGCTCGGCGCCGCCGCCTGGGCCTTTCATGACCAGTTCCAGCCGGCGCTGGAGACCATCCTTGACGCGCTGAAGACCACGCTCGGAACGCAGTGGATGTCTTGAAGGATCGGTCCCTATGCCAGACTACGCCGGCGAAAAAACATTAGAACCGACGCCGCACCGCCGCCAGCAGGCGCGGCGCGAGGGACACGTGGCCAAGAGCCACGACCTCGCCTCGGGCGCCATGCTTTTGGCAGGGCTGGGACTGCTGGCGATGTTCGGCGGCCGATTGATCGGATTCCTGGCCGACTATTGCCGTAACCAATGGGGTGGCCAGCTGTGGCTTACGCTTGACGCCGAGACCGTGGTTCAGCACTGGACAACAACCCTTTGGGCATTGGGGCGCTGCTTGTTGCCGATTCTCGGGCTGCTTTGCCTGGCCGGCGTGGCGGTCAATGTGCTTCAGTTTGGTTTTCTGTTCCTGCCGCAACGGTTGGCGTTCGATGTTGCGCGGCTGGATCCGCTGCAAGGTGTCCGACGCATTTTTTCGACGGCCAACCTGGTGCAATTGGGGTTCGGCATCGTCAAGCTGGCCGCTGCGCTGGGCGTGGCGGGCACAGTGCTCTACGGCCAGCGCGACGCGATTCTCGGGCTGACGGGCCTGGCTCCGGCGGCGATCGCCCAGTACGCCGTCGAGATCGTCTTCTGGACCGCACTCAAAGTCGGCGGGGCCCTGCTGGTCCTGGCGCTGTTGGATTTCGCTTACCAATGGTGGCGGCACGAGCAAGACCTGAAGATGACCCCGCAAGAACTGGCGGAAGAAATGCGGAATCTCGAAGGCAATCCGCAGGTCATCGCCCGCCGCAAGCAAATGCAGGCGCGGTGCGGCGCACGCCCGGCCGATCGAGAAACTCGAGCCGCTCGGCCGCGATTGAGTGTCAGGAAGCCATGTCGCGGCGGATAGCCGTCGGCATAATCAGGGGCTCGCCTACTGGGCGCTGCCCACGACCGATTGCCGGCCGCCCGCGGGCGATTGCTTACAGCAGCCGGCCTCGCCGGCGTAACCGTAATTCTTCAGATACTTGCCCCAGCGGCGGGCGATCTCGGCATGCGCCTCCGGCGTGATCTGGTAACGGTTGGTCTTATAGTCTTTCTGGCCGGCGACGAACTTCTCGATTTCCGGTTGAACCGCCTCGAATTCGCCCAGTTCCAACTGATGGTAAACCCGCCGCATCTGGCCCACGGGATCGGCAATGAGTTCTTCGTAGCGGATCTCGCAGAGCTGCCCGCGGCCGAGCAGCGCGCGATCGCGGTCGAAGGCTTCGTACATCCGCGTCAAGGTGGCAAAGACGTGCTCTTCCAAGCCCGCATAGTTCGGCGTCTGCAAGCCTTCGTCCCGATACAGCCGCTTCCACAAGTTCATTGTCGAGGGGAAAATCACGTAGGGGTCGCGCACGATGTGAACGAACTTCGCCTTGGGAAATATGTCCAACAAGACGCGGATGCGGGCCGTGTGGGGCGGCGATTTCAGCACGATCCGCTTGCCGCTCCGCAGGCTGACGCGTTTGAGAAACCACAGAAACTTCCGCCGCCAGCGATCCAAGGCGGTGGCCGGCACGTTGCGAAAGTCGAGATAGTCCTGGTCCTGCGGCGGATGGTTGGGAAAGAGGATCGTCAGATAGGGCGAGGGGACGCCCATGTTGCACAAGGCGAACTCGTCCTCTTGCGGATGGCTCCAACCGGCCGGCATGTTGTCCATCGGCCGCCGCGACGGCAGGAGAAATTGCAGGCACGGCCGCATGATCCAGCCGGAAGCCAGAAAATGATTCGGCGCGAAACAGGCGTACGTGTCGGGAAAGGTGTGCCGCCGGTCGAGCACGAGCAACTCGTGCAACAAGGTGGTGCCCGAACGCCAGTGGCCAATCACGAAGATCGGATCGCACTCGATTTTCGTGCGCCGCGACTTGCCGCCAACAAGGGCAACCTCGATGAGCCAGAGCACGAAGTTGATGACACTCAGCGCGCTGATGATCAGCGCCATCCCAATGCAGATGGGCGAGATCGCAAATCGATTGCGCGCGAGGACCGAGAACCAGCCCCGGATGCACATTCCATCCCAAAAGCGGGGTATCCAGAAGCGGTCCTTGTAGCCGGTTTGTTGTTGTTCGTTGACCTTTGCACTGTTGGCAGCGTCCATTGCCGGGCCCCGACCTTGTACGATCTTATATCGCGGAAGGCAGACAGAGAGTCTACTTAATCACCATAGACACCCCACACCTTCTGCTTTTTCCATTTCCTCCATGCTCTCTGGGTATCGTAACAGATTCCGCCGCATCATGGCAAGGCGAGTTAAACGGTTTCGGCAGACTCGGCGACGTCTACCGGTTGAATGGCGTCGAGCGGGCCGATGCGGAGAATTTGCGGCCAGAGCCGCATGGCCGCCAGGACGACGAGGATCGTGCCCACGCCGCCGCCGACCACGGAGATCATGGGCGTGAACAGCCAGGCGGTCAGGCCCGACTCCAGTCCGCCCAAGTCGTTCGAGGCCACGATGAAGACGCTGTTGACGGCGGAGACGCGGCCGCGCATTTCGTCGGGCGTGAGCATTTGCACCAGCGTATGGCGCACCACCACGCTGATGTTGTCCAGCGCGCCCACCAGAAACATCATCAGCAGCGACAGCCAAAACCACTGCGACAGGCCGAAGATGATGGTGGCCACGCCGAAGCCGGCCACCGCCCACAGCAACGTCGGTCCGGCCCGGCGCAGGGGCCGCCGATGGGCCAACATCATGGCCATGCACACGGCGCCCACGGAATCGGCCCCTTGGAGGGCTCCCAAACCCGTGGAGTCGACGTGAAGAATATCTTTGGCGTAGATCGGCAGCAGATAGGTTGCCCCGCCTAACAGCACGGCGAACAGGTCCAACGTGATCGTGGCGAGGATCAGTTTCGTGTTCCAGACGAAGCGGATGCCAGCCATCACGCTTTGCCAGGAGATCGATTGGCTGGAGCGCTCCTGTTGACGGTAACGTATCAAGGCAATGCCGGCCACGGCAATCAGGCGGCAGGCCAGGACCACGGCGAAGGCCGGCGCAGGATTCTCCGCCAGAGTGGCCGTATCTTTCGACAACTGCATGATGACGCCGCCAGCCACGGGGCCGGTCACCGAGGCCACGTAGAACACGGAACTGTTCCACATCACTGTCTTGGAGAAGATCCGCGGAGGCACCAGCCCGGGCAACATTGCCGCGCGGGCGGGCGTGCCGAGCGCTTGTCCGATGGCCCCGATGCCCAAGAACACATAAATCCACAGTTCCGAGCCGTGCAGCAAGGCTATCGCCAGCAGGCCGGCCGCCGAAAACACGCTCAGCGAGAAAGTGCTCAACATCAGGCGGCGGCGGTTGAAACGGTCGGCCAGTTGCCCGCCCGCGACGGCCAGCGCGATGAACGGCAGCGCCTGGACGAGTCCCATCGCGCCCAGCGCCAGGGGAGCTTCGCTGCGTTGGTAGACGCTCACGAAGTAGATGGCGACAGCCAGCCGCTCCACCTGCTTGGAGAACGTCATCGCGAACCAACTGCAGGCAAAATACCGATAGTTGCGGCTGCGCCAGGGGGCGTAGGGGTCGTGCTGGTTCGTCGCGTCAGACATGGGAAGAAAACATTGTGACCGCCGCCGTAGCCACATGCAAGGTCATTGCCAGCGGCGGCGCGATGTCCTAGACTACGAGGGATTGGGGATCAGGGATTGGAACGCGTCGCCCACGCTTCACTCTTGATCATCTTTTATCCGGACTCGTCACAACGTGCCCCAAGTCATTCTGAAACCTCGCAAGGCTCGTCCCTTCTACGGCCGGCACCCTTGGGTGCTCGACTCGGCCATTGATCGGGTCGAAGGCGAGCCGGCCGACGGCGAGGTGGTCGATTTGTCGTCGGAGAAAGGCAAGTTCATCGCCCGCGGCATTTTCAATAGCCGCAGCCGGATTCGTGTGCGGCTCTACACGTGGGATGCGGCAGAAACACTGGACGAAGCGTTTTGGCACGAGCGTCTGGCAGCGGCAATTCGTTTCCGTGAACAACTCGGCTATGGCGATACTCGCGGAGCCGCCCGATTGGTCTTTAGCGAGGGGGATGGACTGAGCGGATTGGTGGTGGATCGTTATGCCGATTTTCTGGCCGTTCAGGTCACGGCCCTGGCGATGGCCGAGCGGCTGCCGCAGATCGTGCCCATGCTCGTCGAGCTGGCTCATCCGCGCGGCATCATGATCCGCACCGAGCGCGGCGTCAGCCGGGCGGAAGGGATCGAACTTCGCGACGGACCGTATTGGGGCCACTGGCCCGAGGGACCGCTGTTGATCGTCGATCATGGGCTGCAATACGAGTTGGACCTGGTGGAAGGGCAGAAGACGGGCTTCTATCTCGACCAGCGCGAGAACCGTGCGGCGGCCGCCCGCTATTTCCGCGACCGCCGCGTGCTGGACATGTTTTGCTACAGCGGCGGGTTCAGCCTGGCCGCGGCGGCCCTCGGCGGCGCCCGCGAGGTGCTCGGCGTTGACACCAGCCAAAAGGCCGTAACGCTGGCATGGGCCAACGCCCGGCGGAACGGGCTGGAAAACGTGCGATTCCAGACCGGCGACGGTTTCGAGACGCTCGAGTCGCTGGTGCAAGAGGGGCGGCGGTTCGACGCGGTGGTGCTCGATCCGCCGAAGTTCGCCCACAGCCGCCGGGCGCTCGACGAGGCCCTTCGCGCCTACCATTGGTTGAACCGCCTGGCGGTCGGCGTTTTGGAGCCGGGCGGCATCCTTGTCACCTGCAGTTGCTCGGGCCATGTCAGCCGCGAGGATTTTCTCTACATGCTGGTGGGCGTGTCGCAGCAGACGGGCCGGGCGATCCAGGTTCTCGAACAGCGCGGCGCCTCGCCCGACCACCCCATCAGCGCCGCCTGCCTGGAGAGCGAATATCTGAAGTGTTTTATTTGCCGCGTGGTGTGAGAAGCCTGGCGTCTGGATTCCGCGGCGGATTTTTCGTAGAATTGCCGTGTTACGGCAATCCGTGATGCCCCGCGCCGCGTCGATGGGCTTGGTTTCGGCGCACGGGAAAATGTCGATCGACCGATGGCGTCGCCGCGTGGCGATGGAAGCCGCCAAGCTGATCTGCGCCCGCGAGGAAACTCAGTTCGGTCGGGCGAAGATGAAAGCGGCCCGGCGGCTCTCCTGCGGCGAAATTCAAACCGCCGATCTGCCGCACAACCGCGAGATCCGCCGCTGCATTCGCGCGATCGAGCGGTGCGACCGCGACGAACAAGAGCGGCTTTTCACGGAGGACCGCGCGGGCGGGCCGACCGCCGCCAACCAAGACACGGCCGACTGCTTCCGCACGTACGAGCTTCTGCTGCTGCCGTTGGAGCATGTGATGCAGCCGCCCGAGTCGCATCCCGAGGGGGACGTGCTCTATCACAGCTTGCAGGTTTTCGAGTTGGCCCGGCAGGAATTGCCCTATGACGAGGAGTTTCTGCTGGCGGCCCTGCTGCACGACGTGGGCAAGGCGATCGACCGGCGCGATCACGTGGCGGCCGGTTTGGAAGCGCTCGACGGCGTGATCACGACCCGCACCGCATGGTTGATCGAACACCATGTCGAGGCGGCCTCGCTGGGCGCGGGCACGGTCGGCATGCGGCTCCGCCGACGGCTCGAAGCCTCGCAGGACTTCGACGAACTGCTGTTGTTGGCCCAATGCGACCGGCAAGGCCGGACGGTCGGCAGGCAGGTGCCGGATGTTCGGGAGGCCCTCGATTACCTTCGCCAACTGGCCGACGCGTGTGGCGATTCTACTCCTGCTCCTCCTCCGTAAGCTTGCAGTTGGGCAGGGCCTTCAGCAGCCGCTTGACGCCAGCGTCGGTCACGTCGGTTTGCCCCACGCTGAGCGACTTCAGGTTGCTCAGTCCGGTCAGTCGGGCCAGACCGGTGTCGGTAATCTTCACCAGCGTGAGGTTCAGGCTCTCCAGGCTCTTGAGCTTGCCGATGGTTTCCAGGCCGGCGTCGCTCGTTTCCGTGTCGGAGAGGTTCAGCGTCTTGAGATTCTTGAGCGCCGCGAGTTGCTTCAGGCCGGCATCGGTGGCGCGGGTGTGCCAGAGATTGAGCGACTGCAAGTTGGGGAAACCGGCCACGTACGGCATGGCGTCGTCATTGGTTTGGGTTTCCGCCAGATCGAGGGTTATCAGTGCCGTGTCGGCCTGCAAGTTGGCCAGTCCGGCGCCGCTCAGCGGCGTATCGCGCAGGTTCAGACGCCGCAAGCGGGTCAAACCCTTCATCGACTGGCAGCAGGCGTCGCTAATGTTGTAGCATCGCATGAGGTCGAGGTCGTCGAGCTTGGGGAATCTTTCCAAAACTTTCAAGCCGCCGTCGGTGATTTGGGAGTCTTCCAGGGCCAGGCCCGTCAGCTCGGACATGCCGGCCAGATGGGCTAAGCCGGCGTCGGTCACTGCCGGGCTGCGTAGTTTCAGGGCTCGCAGATTGGTGAGCACGGCGAGTTGCTTCAGCCCGGCATCACCCACCTGGGTGCAACCGCGAAGGTCCAGCAAGCGGAGTTTGGCGAGCCCCTTCAATTCAACCATCCCGGCGTTGGAAAAATTGTTGTACAAGAGCAAGAGGTACTGGAGATTGGGCAGGCCCTTGACGTGCACCAGCGCGGCGTCGGTCAGATAAGTACTGCGGCGAAGATCCAACGACTTCAGTTGCGGCAACCTGGCCAGTACCGCCAAGCCGTCGTTTCGCACCTCGGTGTTCTCCAGCGCCAGCGTGTTGAGCTTCGTCAGCGCGGCCAGCAAGGCAATGCCGGAGTCGGTGATGCCCGCGCCCCAGAGCTTCAGTTCTTGCAATTCGGCAAGCGAGGTGAGCGTTTTCACGTCGGCATCGGTGGCGGCACGATCCAAGAGATCGACGCCGATGACGGCCTTGTCGGCATCGTACTTGATTTTGCCGCCCAGCTCGGTCACGCGTTTTACGGCGGCGTTGCCGGCGGTGGGGCCCGGCTGGTCGGCCGCGGTCGCTGGCAGAGCGGTCACGCAGAAAGCGCCGATGGTCAAGAGCGAAGCAATCCGAAGTCTCATTATGGCTAGTTCTCCTCTGGAAGCAAAGGACGTCGGTGGGCAGCCTCTCACCAGCTTAGCGAATGGCCGGAGCAGGTGCAATGAAGCGGGACCTGCGGCTTGTGGTGGCATTTTACCCCCTATAGTATTTGGTCTCGCGTCGGCCGGCTTGCAACCGTCGCGCAGATTCGGTAGTCTGAAGCGCTGGAGAATGCGGAGGGTGGGCGGCCGTTCTGGCGGCCGTCATCCTTTGCCCCACCACGGGCTGCACGCCGCAGCAGGATTGCCATTCCCGCCTCGATTTGTCTCTCGTACTAAAGGAGCCTTCGCGTATGTCGCACCGCACCAACCGTCGTCGATTCTTGCAGACAACCGCCGCAACGGGCGTCGGGTTTTGGGTGGCCGCCGGAGCCGGCGGCGAGGAAGAGAAAAAGGAGGCTTCGCCGAATGAGCGAATCGCGTTCGCCTGCATCGGCATCGGCGGCAAGGGATCGAGCGACTCGGGGATGCGGCCAAGCACGGCGACGTGGTCGCTATCTGCGACGTTGACGAGGGCACGCTCAACAAGCCCGACAACGATAAGAAGTTTCCCAAGGCCAAGCGCTACACCGACTTCCGCAAGATGCTCGATGAGATGGGCAAGAGCATCGACGCGGTGACCGTGAGCACGGCCGACCACTGCCACGCCGCGGCCAGCCTGATGGCGATGCGGATGGGCAAGCACTGCTTCTGCCAGAAGCCGCTGACGCACACGATCTACGAAGCGCGGCTGATGGCCAATGTGGCCCGCGAGATGAAGGTCGTCACGCAGATGGGCAACCAGGGCACTTCCTACGATGCGCTGCGGAAGTCGGTGGCGGTGATCAAGGCCGGCGCCCTGGGCCCGGTCAAGGAAGTACACGTTTGGACCGATCGGCCGATCTGGGCGCAAGGCGGCAGCCGGCCGGAGCCGGCCGATTGTCCCGGTCTGGACTGGCAGTTGTGGCTGGGCCCGGCGCCCGAGCGGCCCTGCTGCGCCCGCGGTGTCTATCATCCCTTTGCATGGCGCGGCTGGTGGGACTTCGGCACCGGCGCGTTGGGCGACATGGCCTGCCACACGGTGAACATGCCCTACATGGCCCTGAACCTCCGCGACCCGATGTCCGTTCAGGCCAAGTGTTCCGGCCACAACAAGGACAGCTATCCGAAGTGGTTGACGATCACTTTCGATTTCCCGCCCACCCTCGAGCGCCCGGGCGTGAAGCTGTTCTGGTACGACGGCGGCAAGCTGCCCAATGAGGAGTTGTTCATGGGCAAGAAGCGGTCGAAGACCGGGGCCCTGGTAATCGGCGAAAAAGACACGCTGTTTGGAGCGGGCGACTACGCCGAGAAGGGTCTGGAACTGCTCCGTGGCACCGAGGCGCCCGAAGTGACCTGGAAGAAATCGCCCGGCCATTTCCTCGAATGGGCCCTCGCAATCAAGGGGGGCGAGGAGCCCATGTCGAACTTCCCCAACTACTCCGGCGGCCTGACCGAAACCATTCTGTTGGGCAACCTCGCTGTTTGGGTGGCTGCCTCCGGCGAGGGCCCTAAGGTGCTTTGGGACGCCAAGAACATGCGGTGCGTCAACATCCCCGGCCTGCAGTCGATCGTCAAGCCGACCTTCCGCGACGGCTATACGTTGGACGAGCCGGCGCATGCCGGCATCGCGCCGGCCGCGACCGGCGCCAGTTATGCGAAGACCAATCGACGCCGCCTGTTGGGGCTCTGACCGGCCTCGCGCCAAAGATGAGTCGGATAAGCAATCGCCGGCCTGGCGGGCCGGCGAACGACTGAACGTTTGAAGAACTCGCCGGGCTTCCCTCCGGGCGAGTTTTTTTCTGCGCCCGGCGGCTTACGGATGGCGCAAAGGGGGTTCTTCTGAAGTCGAGCGGACGTATAATTGACTTTGAGGGGTTTGCAAGGGGGCCGGCCTCGTGCAGGTAAGCGCAATCGTCAGAATCGTTCCACCCCGCAACCTTCTGTTGTCGGGCAAATTGGTCACAATGGTCCGTGCGAAGGATTGCGTGATTCGCGGGAGACGCAGGCCACGATGAAGAACCGAGGAAGACCGTAGGCACGTGCCCCGTTTGCTTGTCTGGAAAGGAGGCAGAGCATGTCCGTCAATTGTCGCATTGCTTTCCCCTGGCTGCTGAGCGTCGCTCTCTTGGCAGCCGCTTCGTCGGCGGTTGGGGCGGGACACGGCGGTGGAGGAGGCGGCGGTGGAATGGGTGGCATGAGCGGCGGCCACATGGGCGGAGGCGGCTGGTCGGGCGGCAGCATGGGCGGCGGTTGGAGCAGTGCGGGCCGCGGCTATTCCGGCCAATCGTTCAGCCCGTCCGCCGGTGGCAATTTCAGTCACGGCCAGTCGGGGCAACATGAGAATTGGAGTTCGGCGTCGAATCACGGTGAATGGAACCACGGCGAATGGAACCATGGCTCGTGGGACCACGGTCAAGGGTGGTGGCATCACAACTACTACGGCTACGGCTTTTTTGGCTGGCCCTGGCTTGCCTTCGATTGGTGGCCCGGCTACTGGTGGCCATATTATTACGATTACTACTGTGGGCCGTACGGTGTTTACGGCGACTATTACGGTTATGCTCCGTACGGCGCTTCGTCGGCCGTGCCGTACCAAAGCGCTTACCCGCCAAACGACTCGGCCGCCGCGCCGCCTCCGCCACAGACCGGCAACCAAGGTTCGGAATACTATATGCAGGGCGTCAACGCCTTTCGCGAGGGCGATTATGGCAATGCCACGCGTCTGGCCGGTCATGCGGCAGTCGATGATCCGCGGAACCAAAACGTTCACGTGCTGGCCATGCTGGGACTGTTCGCCATGGGCGAATATCGCGGGGCCGCGATGGAGGCCCATGCGGTGGCCGCCTTGGGTCCAATTCCCGATTGGCCGAAAGTGTACGCCTTCTACGGGAAGCTCGATCCATATACCGAGCAGCTCCGGAAGCTCGAGAAGTTCGTACATGGCAATCAGACGGCTCCTGAAGGCCGGTTCCTGTTGGGTTTCCAGTACTTGATGCTGGATCACCGCGATGCGTCGAAAGCCGAGCTCTTGGAGGCCTTGAAACTGACGCCGCGCGACCCGCTGGCGGCCCAACTGCTGACGAAGGCGGGCGGGACGGTGCCGGCCGATATCGCCCAGCAGCAATCGCAGTCGGCGCCGCCGAAAAAGCCGCCGGCCACCTTCGGTCCGAACGCCGAAGCCGCGAAGGTTCCCGAATCGCCCCCGGCAAATCCTCCGCTGCCGCCGCAGGGGCCGTGAAAAGTGGCGGTTTAGTACGTGTCCACAATCCGCGGCCGATTTGGCGTGTGGCAAACTGTACTCTCCGCGGCCAGGATGGCGGTGCAACCGCCAACTGAACGCGCCGGCCGGGGATTGCCTGAGGAGGCGTCTGCAAACGCACCCCCACGTGGCTGCATCCGCCCGGCCGTCAGACCAGCGCGGTGCTTGTCGGCAGCGTAGGATTCAATAGTAGAGGTTTGGCTCTTTTCTCTTGCGGCCTTCGGGCCGCACGAAAGGAGGGATTGTGATGATCCACGCAGTGTTTGCAGCGATCATGTTGGGCGGGCTGTCCCTGTCGGCAACGCCTGCTCTTTCTGACCAGGGGGCGCCTGCGCCACCCCGGCCATCTATTCGGCGACGGCAACCGACCAATTCGCCGTGACACCGGTGCGCTGGTACGGTGGCTATCGTTATCCGGGCAGGTACTGGTACGGGCCTGCACCGCGCTATTACACGTACCGCCCGTACGCCTGGGGGCCGTAATTACTACGGAGCCGCTCCGTACGGCGGATACTACAGCGGGCCTTACGGCTCCTATTATTGGGGCCCGGGCCTCGCGTACCGCTATGGCTACATCTATTAGCCTGGCAAATGATTTGAATTGCGGGTGGCATGCCCGCGCTTGCCGTGGGCATGCTCGCCCGGATGATCTGCCGCTGTGAGACCGTTCACGGGGACTGTCCTTCTGACTGTGAACGGTTACGAGGCGCGGCTACCCGGCGGCAAGGCGGCGTTCCACCTGGCGGATCGCGTCGTTGACGGGCCAGGCGCGCTCGGCCAACGCCAGCGGTTGGCCGGCCGACATCCAGCCGTTGACCCGCTTCTGGGCCGAGATTACCGTGCTGTGACTGCGGCGTCCGAAGTAGTGGCCGATTTCGCTCAGCGCGGCGCGGGTGTGTTTGCGGGCAAGCCACATGGCGAGCATCCGCGGATGGCTCACGCGTTGCCCCTTCGCGTCCGATTGCAGGGAGGCTGGCTCCAGGCCGAAAACGTCGCAGACGGCCTTCTCGATGTCGGCCAACCGCACGGCGCGGCCGGCCTGACGGATCATGTCGGCCAGCGCTTCCTCGGCCATCGCCAGGCCGATCGGTCGGCCGCGCGAGTGGGCGGTGGCCTGCAATCGGCATAGCGCGCCGGAAAGTTCGCGGGGATGGTTGGTCAGCCGGGTGGCGACGAACTGCTGCACCTCAGGCGGCACCTGCAACTTCATCCGTCGCGCCATTTGGTTGACGATGCCCAGGCGGGTCGCGTAGTCGGGCGGATCAAGCCGGCACACCAACCCGCCAGTCAGCCGCGTGGTCAATTCCGGACCCAACTCGGGCAGTTCGGCCGGCGAGCGGTCGGCGGCGAAAACAAGCTGCCGTCCTTCGCGGAGGAAGGCGTTCGACCGTGTGCAGCAGTTCGACCTGCGTAGCCCGCTTGCCCACGAGAAATTGCAGGTCGTCGATCAGCAGCAAGCCGACGCCGCGGTACTTTCGCCGGAAGCTGGGCAATCCGCTGCCGCGCAAGGCTTCGAGGAAGTAGCTGGTGAACTGCTCCGCCGAGAGATAGACGACGCTGGCATACTGCCGCGATTTTCGGGCCGCCGACCAGATGCCTTCCAAGAGGTGGGTTTTGCCGACGCTCGTGGGCCCGTGGAACATCAGCGGCGTGAGCCGGCCCGGCTGGCGAACAACCATCTCGGCGGAGGTGACGGCGAGGCGATTGGTTTCGCCGGCCACAAAGGTCTCGAGACTGGCGAAGCGGCGGCGCGGCGCGGCGGCATCGGCGGGGGGCGGCGGGGCAGCGGCGCCGGCGCCGCCGTTTGCGCAGTCGCGAGCACAGCCTCCGTTTTGCCGTTGCTGGCAGCCGGTTGCATGGACTGGTTATCGCCTTCCGCCCCCACGGAGTCCAGGTGGAACTCCACCGTGGGAGACCCACCGATCACCTCCGAACACGCGTTCTCAATGTGCCGCCGGAAATTGGTGCGAATCCATTCCAGGAAAAACCGGTTGGTGCGCCGATCCGCAAGGCACGGCCGTCGTAGCTCAGTCGCGTGCCCGCGCCGAACCACAATTCGAATCGTTCTGGTCCGACCTTGCCAGCCAGTGCCGCCCGCACGGCCGACGCGATCTCCATATCGTCTCTGGTCACTGCCACGGATCCTCGGCTTCCCTTCCTATCAGCCCGCGGAAAGTCGCCTGCTTCCCCGGGCTGGTTTGTGTCAAGTGCGAAGTCTTGATTCTAGCGATGCTGGCATTGCTGTCAAACCATTCGCGCGGCGTCAATGGAAAGAAATTTTTCGGCCCCACTTGACGCGCGTCCAATCGTCGGGAAATGCCGCCAAGTCGCAGTTGGCGCCGCGGAGGAATTTTTGGGCCGGCGATCGACCGTAAGCGTGGAAAACCTGTTGGAACGATGCGTGCCAATCCTCGACCGCTTGGCGTTTCTCGGTTCACCGATAGAAGATAGGGCGCGTCATTGGCCGTTCCGCCGGCAACATCGCCGCGCCAAGGAAGAATTTGAGCGGCCCCGATCCGCGTTCTGCAAAACCATGCTGTGGAAAACACATCAGGCATTGGAGAATTGCCGCACGTAGAGCCGCCGCCGCTGCCACGCCCGAAAACCTACGGCCGCATAGGTTTGAATGGCGGGCATGTTGCGCGAATCGACGGCCAGCACCAATCGCGCCCGGCCCGCCAATCGGGCAAGCCATTGGGCATGATGGGCAAGTTGCTTTCCCCAACCTTGTCCCCGTGCCGTGGCGATTACCCCCATGTAGACCAATTCCATGTTCTCTTGTCGGGGTTGGTCGGCCAACAACAAACAGCCCACGTCACCTTGCCCATGCCGCGCAATCAGCCAACGGCTCGGATCGAAGACGCCGGTGGCGCGGTAGCCAGCCAGTGCATCGTCTGCATTCCGCACACCTTCAAGCCCCGGGCAATCGAGCGTGGCTTCGTACGTGGCCTCGACGATCCGCGCCAGCCGCGCGTGCTCGGTCTCCCGATAAGGCTCGAAATCGAGCCCCGTGGCCGAAAGCGTCGTTGGGAAGACGTCGCTCGTGCTGACCAGGTAGAGCAAGTCGGCCAAAAAGTCAAAACCGGCCTGCCGCACGAGCGCTTCGTCGGCCGGATCGACATTCTCCAGCAGAACGTGGGCGAGAACGACCCGTTGGCTCTCCAAAAACTTCCAACTGGCGGCCAGCAACGCCGGCGCCGTCGAGGCCGTCTCGCCATCCACCAGCCGCGGCAGCCAGACGACGGCAGTTTTGCCTGGTTGAGTTTGCGAAAACATCGCGCCGACCAGCCGATCGCCACGCCAGGCTCCGATCAGACCGCCGAGCGTCGCTCCATCCCGCTGGAACGCGAAGATTTCGTCGATTTGCCGCTGCCGATCTGCCGGCTCCACGTATCCGAAGACCAGCTCCAGCGCGTGGCCTCGCTGTTGCTGGGGAACGTCGGCGATTCGAAGACCCTGGCTGCTGCCGCTCATGCTATGAGAATACACCAATTTTGGCCACCCGGTGAGGTCGGAGGCCGTTGTTCCCGGTATAATGAGGCAGCCGATCACGAGGTGCAATATGAAAAGAAAGCGTGCTCTGGTTCTATCCGTCCTGCTGCTGGGGTGCGCGACTCGCGCCGTCCCCCGCTTGGGCCCAGTTCGACCTTAGAGCGGCTGGAGGAGCAAATCCGCCAACGGGTCGGGGGACCGAACCCGCCGGCCGTCGGCGACCAGCCGGCCGTCGCGCCGCCGACGGAAACGCCGCCGACATCCAAGAAGCTCGAACGGGGTTACCTGGGCGTGAGGGTGGACGATCAGAGAGAACGCGGTCGCGGCGTGCGGGTGCTGGATGTCTACCACGGCAGCCCGGCCGAAAGGGCCGGCCTCCGCCGGCAGGACCTGATCACCGCCGTGGCGGGAATCCGCGTGCGGCAGATCACCGAGCTGTCGGAAATCCTCGAAACTCTTGCTCCCGGCCAGGGCGTGGAGTTGGAGGTGCTGCGGGACGGACGGCAGCAGAAGTTGCGGGCCACCTTGGCACAAGCTCCGGCGGCGGGACAATCTGCCGTGCGGCCGGAAACCGTGCCCCCGCCGCCTCCCGAGGCGACCGCCGAACCGCCGGAAAAGCGGGCGGGAGCAGCCGAGGGGCCGGCATCCATCCCGCCGCCGCCGGAGCCGTTTCCCCTGGGGCGAGAAGTGGATCAGCCGGCTGGGCCGCAGTTGCAACCGCCCGGGGCCGCCGATCATCAGTTGACGGACGCGGCCCGCCTTGAGCAACTCCAACGCCGCGTGGACGAGTTGGAACGCCGCGTGGCGGAACTCGAACAGCAATTGGCTGAAGCCCTTAAGAAGAAACCATCGCCATAAGGAGGCTCCGGCATGCACGTCGTTTGCGTTCACGTTCACGTCAAAGCGGAGCACCGCGAGGCGTTCATCGAAGCCACCTTGGAGAACGCCCGAAACACGATTCGGGAGGCCGGCAACCTGCGGTTCGACGTGCTCCAACAGGCCGAAGACACCAACCGTTTTGTGCTGTTGGAGGTCTACGGCGACGAGGCGGGCATGAAGGCCCACAAAGACACGCAGCATTACGCCCGCTGGGCGGCAACCGTGGCGCCGTGGATGGCCGAGCCACGAAAGGGCGTCCGCTACGAGCCGCTTTTCCCCGCCAGCCCGCACGAGTGGTCGGCAAAGAAGGGAGCCGCCACCTAGTTCGTCAGCCAGCCGACTTCGATGTCGGACTTGTCGGTCTCGACGTGGACGAAGACCACTTTCTGCGGGAGCGCGAGAGTCGGCCGGGCGCACCGGCCGCCACGGGGGCCTCGATGCAGGGCGGCAAGGCTTCGGGCTGGCCACAGTATTCGGGACGGCCGGCCATCAGCAACAGTAAGCTAGCAAGCAGAATGCTGACGGTCAGGGTCAGGGAAATGTATGATGTGGTCGATTTCATGGGGGCCCTTTCAATCGGTACAATCCTTTCATTTTAGTCAATCTGCCCAGGATCACAAGGATGGGCCCTTGCTATTTTTTTTCCTTCGGCTCCAAGATCGTGGCGAATTGACCTTGGCTTGACAATTCTGAAGCTTTGCAGAGAATGACGATTGCGAAAGCTTGGGAGGGCGGAAAACCGCAGGGAACGACAGTCGGCGGCGGTTGGTCGCGGCCCGGAGGGCCCCCCCCAATGCTTTCGCGTTTTTTTTGCTGCTGGCGGTGTGAATTCGGCGCATGGATGGACGTTTTCGCTCGGAACCGCTCCCCACGATGCACCTGCCGGCAATAACCGCCGGCGAAACGACTATGCCCGTCTGCCTGATCGGTCTCGGATCGAACCAAGGAGACCGACGGGCGATTCTGGAGGCGGCGGTTGCCCGGTTGGCTGCGCATCGGGAAGTCGAGATCATTGCCCGCAGCGCCTGGCATGAAACCACGCCGGTGGGTGGTCCACCCGGTCAGCCGAAATTCCTCAACGGTGCGCTGACGTTGCGAACCACGCTCGCGCCGCACGATTTGCTGGCGCACATGCAGCAAGTGGAGGACGCGCTCGGGCGCGACGCAGGGCACGATGGGGACCTCGCACCATCGACCTGGATCTGTTGCTCGACGACGAGTTGACGCTCGACACGCCGTCGCTGGTGATCCCGCACCCTCGCATGGCGTGGCGGCGGTTTGTGCTTGAACCGGCGGCGGAAGTGGCCGGCAACATGCTGCATCCCACGATCCGTCGGACGGTCGCCCAACTGCTCGAACATCTCAATTCGACGCATCGCTACGTGGCGATCACCGGCCCGATCGCCGCCGGCAAGACGCGGTTGGCTGAGCGCCTGGCAGCGGCGATTTCCGCGCGGCTGATCGTGGAGCGGCCCGACTGGACGCGGTTGGCCGACTTCTACGCCGATCCGGCTGGCAGCGCTTGGCGGACGGAGTTACAATTCGTGGCGGAGGCGCGCGGTTGTTGAGCACGGCGGCGCCCGTCTGGTCGGAACCGGGCTGGGTGGTGAGCGACTTTTGGTTCGACCAATCGGCGGCCTTCGCCCGAGCGTGGCTTTCCGAACAACAATTGCCCGCCTTTCTCGAACAATATGAGCAACTGCGGCGCGATGTGGTGCAACCGAAACTGATCGTGTTGCTGGACGTGCCTGCCGAGCAACTCCTTCGCGGTGTGCGCCGCCGCGGGCGGAAATGCGAACGGCCTTTGACTGCGCGAACAACTCGATCGCATTCGCCAGGCCGTGCGCCGGCAGGCAGGCAGGCCGGAGATCGGTCCGGTGTTGCGGCCCGGCGGCGCGGATGCCGAGGCGACCTTCGCCGAAGTACTGGCGGCCCTGCAAGCCATGGAACCAACATGAGCAACGCGTCCCCAAAACTCGTCGCCACGCCGGCCGATCTGCGAGCCCAGTTGGATGCCGTGCGCCGGGCGGGCAAGCGAATCGGACTGGTGCCCACGATGGGTGCGCTGCATGAGGGACATTTAAGCCTGGTCCGCGCGGCCCGAAGCCAGTGCGACTGCGCCGTGGTGTCGATCTATGTGAACCCGAGCCAGTTCGGCCCGAGCGAGGATCTGGCCAAGTATCCCCGGACGCTGGACGCTGATTTGGCCCTGCTGGCTGGCTGCGGCACGGATTTGGCGTTTGCTCCCGCGGATCAGGAGATGTACCCGTCGGGCCACGCCACGTGGGTCAACGTCGGTTCGGTGGCCGAGCCGCTGGAAGGCGTCTGCCGGCCGGGCCATTTCCGCGGCGTGGCCACCGTCGTCTTAAAGCTGCTCAACATGGTCCAGCCGGACGTGGCCTTTTTCGGGCAGAAGGATTTTCAGCAGGCGCTGGTCATCCGCCGCATGGTGGCCGACCTGAACGTGCCGGTGACGATCCGCGTTTGCCCTATCGTGCGCGAGCCGGACGGCCTGGCGATGAGTTCGCGAAATCGCTACTTGAGCCCTGCCGCCCGGCAGCGGGCGGTGGTACTATGGAAGAGCCTCCAGTTGGCCGCGCAGTTGGTGGCCGACGGCCAGCGCAACGCGAGTGTGGTCGGTTCGCGGATGCGCGAACTGATCCAAACCGCCAAGGACGCCCGGATCGACTACGTGGCGCTGGCCGATCCCGACACGCTTGAGCCGGCGGAGACCATCGTCGGCCGCACGTTGGCCGCCTTGGCTGTGAAAATTGAGAACACCCGGCTGATCGACAATTGCATTTTGGAACCGAAACCGTAAGGATCGATGCTTCAAACGCTCTTCTACATCCCCGCCGAAGTCGCCGGCTATCCGTTGTTTGGCTTCGGAATCCTGCTGGCCATTTGGGCCGTGGTCGGCGTCGGCATGTTGGCGTGGCTTGTATGGCGGCAGGGGTTCAACGCCGACACCTGGGGCTATGTTCCCATCTTGCTGGTCCTCGGGGCCGTGATCTGGTGGGTATTTCCGGCGCTGTGCGAACCGCCGCACGGCTTGCCGATCCGCAGCTACGGCATGATGATGCTGCTGGCGGTAGTGGCCGGCACGTGGCTGGCGGCGTGGCGGGCCAAACGCGTCGGGATCGACACGGATGCGATTTTTTCGCTGCTCTTCTGGATGATGGTGCCGGGCATCATCGGCGCCCGGGCGTTCTACGTCATCCGCTACTGGCCCGAGTATCAGCCGTACCTCACCGAGCCCGGCGGCGGGCTGGGATCGCTGTTGGGCAACGTGGCCAACGTCGCCAAGGGAGGCCTGGTCGTCTATGGGGCGTATTTCGGCGGCGTGGCCGGAATCATCGCCTTCGCCCGCAAATATCGCTTGCCGACTCTGGCGCTGTGCGATCTGATCGGCCCCAGCATGCTATTGGGTTTGGCCATCGGGCGGATCGGCTGCCTGCTGAATGGCTGCTGTTTTGGGGCCGTGTGCGATCGGCCCTGGGCCATCACTTTTCCGGCGAACAGTCCGCCCTACAGCCCGCCCTATCACAGCCAGGTCATCCGCGGTCAGATGTACGGATTCACGCTCAGCGAAGATCCGGATGCCGAGCCGCGGCTTCTGGCGGTTGCTCCCCACTGGCCAGCCGATCACGCCGGCTTGAAGCCCGGCGATCGACTGCAATCGATCAACGGGATTGAAATCGCAACCGCGAAGGATGCCTTCGGCCTGTTGTACGACGCCTTCCGCCTGGAGCAGCCGCTGCATATCCGGGTGGACAAGCGGCCGGAGATCATCGTGCCGGCGGTCGCGCCTCCGCAACGGAGCCTGGCGGTGCATCCCACGCAGCTCTACAGCGTCGTCAACGCGTTGCTGCTTTGTTGCTTGCTGCTGGCCTACGATCCCTTCCGCCGGCGCGATGGCGAGATTCTGGCGCTGATGATGTCGATCTACCCGGTGACGCGATTCTGGGTCGAAAGCTTGCGCAGCGACGAGGCGGCCGTGCTCGGCACGGGACTGAGCATCGCCCAGAACGTGAGCCTGTTGTTGCTGCTCTGTGCGGCCGCACTTTGGGTCTACATCCTCCGGCAGCCGAAAGGAACGGCTTTCGCCAAAGGGACGGTCTATCCGGGAGGCACGGAGAACGCCGAGTCGAAGCGGGGCAGGGGGGAGCGCCGCTGAAGAGCCGTTTCACGGCCCGTTGGTTGGGATGTCTTCGGCTTTCTCCGCGATCAGGTGCGGGTGATTGTGGAGGTGTTCCGCGCAGTAGCACGGCGTGCCGGCGCATTTCGAGCAGTAGCGGAAACTCATCTTCGGATCGCTGAGGCTCGTCACGCCGCAGACGGTGCACGTGTGACGGGGCACATGGGCCGAATGCGTTGCCTGGGCCTTCCGCTCGATGCGGCGCTCGGCCGCCTTGACGCGCAGAAAAATGTCGTGCCAGAAGAAGAGCACGAAATTGCACACGGAGGCTGCCACCAACAATTGCGTCATCGGGCTGCCGAAGAGCATTGTGAAGATGTAGCCCGCCCACGCGAACATGGCCAGCCATTTCACTTTCACCGGCAGGATAAAGAACAGCAATAGCTGAAAATCGGGATAGAGGTAGGCGAAGGCCAGGAACACCGATCCTTGCAGGAAGCCGATCGAAGCGGGACTGGCGGGCTGGAGGAACGAAACGCCGATGGTGGCCAGCCAACCCACCAGCAGATACACGTTATAGCGGAACGTGCCCCAAGTGGTCTCCAATGCCGTGCCCATCAGGTAGAACAGATACCAGGCGAAAACGGCGAACAACAGGTTAGTGATCGGCGGCTGGCAGACGAACGTCACCAATCTCCAGACTTCGCCTTGCAACACGCGGCCCGGCACCAGGGCAATCATATCGCGCAAGTCGGGCCGCCCCTGCAGCAGAAAGTACGTCACCACCTGGCAGACGATCAGCCCTTCGGTGAGGTGCGGGACGGCAAAGCGGCCAAAACGGCGCTGCAACTTATCGAGGAATCTCATGAGGATGCGAAGATCGCGGCGCTACTCCCCTTCCTCTTCTTCTTCCTCTTCCTCCTCTTCTTCATCGTCTTCCCAATCTTCGTCTTCGTCTTCGTCCCAGTCCTCGTCTTCCCAATCTTCGTCCCAGTCCTCGTCTTCGTCTTCCTCCTCTTCTTCTTCATCGTCTTCGACTTCTTCCCACGGCTCGTCGTCGAGGTCCTCGTCTTCGTCGTCTTCTTCTTCCTCTTTCTCATCTTCCTCTTCGTCGTCCTCGAAATCTTCTTCTTCGAAGTCCTCGTCGTCGCCATCATCATCGTCAACGTCGTCGTCATCGTCGCGCTGGTCGAAGACGCCCTGGTTGCCGGGCCGATCGTCATGCCGGGGCTCGACCACGGTGGCGATCTGGTCCTCGTCCAGCAACTTCTGCCGCGGGTTGGTGGTGATGAGGGTTTTCACGTTCTTCTCCTCTTCCGCTACTAGGGATTGGTTGAATTGGTTTGGGAGTTCGTCAAGTTGTCGCAGTCCGAAGACTTGCAGAAACTGTTTTGTGGTTCCGTAGAGGAAAGGCCGGCCGAGGTCGCCGGATCGCCCCACGATTCGCACCAGGTCTCGCTCGATGAGTTGGCGAAGGACTTCCCCCGACTGCACGCCGCGAATGGCATCGATTTCCGCTCTCAACACGGGCTGCCGATACGCGACCACCGCCAGGGTTTCCATGGCCGGGGCCGACAAGCGGACTTCCGTCGATGTCGAGTGCAACCGCCGCAGCCAGGGGGCGAACTTCGACCGCGTCATCAATTGAAAACCGCCCGCCACCTCCTCCACGCGAAATGCACTTCCTTCGGCATCGTATCGCCGGTTCAAGGTCCGAACTAGTGTACGCGCTTTCGTGCCATCCGCCAAGGCAGCCAACTGGGCTAGTTTTCGGCTGCTTAAGGGCTGCTGCGAAAGGAAAAGCACGGCCTCCAACCCGGCCAATTGCTCGTCGCGTGCAACGGCCCCCCTCTCTGGGTGGGGTTTCTCTGGGAAAATCAGCGGCCGCGACCTCGCAATCCCCCTCGACATGGGCGTGAGCCTCGCGCCGATTGCCCAGGGGAATCGATATCGCAGCGCGACGCTACCGAGCAACCAGCCCGTTTCCGGCGAGAATCGCTTCATAAGGTCCACCTAAGCCCTCGGCAGGACTTTGGCAATCACGCAGGTTATGCTTCCGCATACCGAAATGTTGCCATTGTGCTGAAGCATAACCTACTTCCTACGGCAGCCGCATGCCAAGGTTCTTTGCCAAAAAGGCCCACGCGTCGGCCGTCTCCTCAATCCGTTTGCCCAGCGGCTTTCCGCCGCCATGTCCGGCCCGGGTTTCAATGCGGATCAGCACGGGCGCACTGCCAGGCCTGCGCCGCTTGCAATTCGGCGATGAATTTGAAGCTATGGCCGGGCACGACACGGTCGTCGGTGTCGGCCGTGGTCACCAGCGTGGCCGGATAATGCACTGCCGGCTTGATGTTGTGATAGGGCGAATAGGCGAACAGGGCTTTGAACTGCTCGGGATCGTCCGACGATCCGTAATCGTCAACCCACTCGCGGCCCTCGGTGAACTTCTGGAACCTGAGCATGTCCATCACGCCGACGGCAGGCAGGCAGGCCCCGAACAGATCGGGCCGCTGGGTCATCACGGCCCCCACCAACAGCCCACCGTTGCTGCCGCCCTGGATGGCCAACTTCTCGGGCCGAGTGTATCTCTCGTGGATGAGCCACTCGGCGGCGGCGATGAAATCGTCGAAGACATTTTGTTTCTTCGAGTTTCTTGCCCGCTTCGTGCCAGGCCTCGCCGTACTCTCCGCCGCCGCGGAGGTTTGGCTGGGCGTAGATTCCACCCATTTCCATCCATTCCAGCCGGCCGACGGAGAAGACCGGCGGCAAGGAGATGTTAAACCCGCCGTAGCCGTACAAGAGCGTCGGATTTGCGCCGTTGGGCTCGATTCCTTTCTTGTAGGCCAAGAACATGGGCACGCGCGTGCCGTCTTTGCTGTGGTAGAAAACCTGCTTGACTTCGTAGTCGTCCGGATTGAACTTCACTTCCGGCCGATGCATCAACCGGCTCGCGCCGGTGGTCATATCGTAGTGATAAATGCTCGGCGGGGTGGCGAAGCTGGCGAAACTGTAGAAGGTTTCCGTATCCGTCCTCTTGCCGCCAAAGCCGGCGGCGGCGCCGATGCCCGGCAGGCCGATGTCCCGCACGAATTGGCCGTCGATGGCGAAGACCTTGGCCTGCGTGACGACGTCCTTCAAGTAGCAAGCGATGAACCGATCGCCCACAAAACTGACTTGCGTCAGGGTCGCTTCGACCTGCGGAATGATCTCCTTCCAATCCGGGCTCTTGGGCTTTCGAAGATCGATGGCCGCCAGGCGTCGCCGCGGCGCGTCGAAATCGGTCTTGAAGAACAACCGCGGCCCGTCGTTGCCGACAAACGTGAACTCGTGATCGAAATTGTCGATCAGTTCCACGGGCATGGCATACGGCTCGGCCAGATCGCGGACCAGGATTCGCTGCCGCTCGTCGGTTCCCTTGGCAACCGAGATCACCAGATAGCGGCCATCGTCGCTGGCGATGCCCTCGTAGCGCCACTCGGGATGTTCGGGCCGCCAGTAGACCAGCACGTCAGCCGATTGTGGCGTGCCCACGCGGTGGTAGCAGAGCTTGTTGTTGAAGTTCAGGGCCTGGAACTCGGCCCCCGGCTTGGGCTCGTCAAATCGCGTGTAGAAGAAACCCTTGCCGTCCTTCGTCCACGAGGCCAGTGAGAACTTGGTCCATTTCAGCTCGTCGGGCAGCAATTCTCCACTGGCGATCTCCATGATGCGCCAGGTGGACCAATCGGAGCCGGCCTCGGCCCGGGCGTAGGCCATGTACTTTCCATCATCGCTGAACCCCAGGCCCGTCAGGCGCGATCGTGCCGTCCTTCGACCACTGGTTCGGGTCCAGCAGCATGCGCGGCTTGCCCTCCGGCGAGTCCATCACGTAGAGCACCGCCTGGTTTTGAAGGCCGTCGTTCTTGAGGTAATAGTACCGGCCTCCCTCTTTCATCGGCGAGGAGTATTGGGCGAAGTTCCAGAGTTCCGTCAAGCGGCGCAGGATAGTTCGCCGTTGGGGGATTGCCGCCAAGTAGGCTTCGGTGATTTTGTTCTCGGCGGCCACCCAATCGGCCACCTCGCGCGAGCCGCGCACGTCGGCTTCGAGCCAGCGATAGGGATCGGCCACTTGGACGCCGTGATAGACGTCAACCTGATCCCCGCGCGGCGTTTGGGGATAGACAAGGCGAGCTTCCTCGGCCGCTTGTGCGCCGCCGGCCGCCACCGCCACAACGGCGATCCACGTACACCACCTGCAATTCATTGTGATCTCCTTATCCCCATGAGCACAGTTATCATCCCGTCTGGCGGACGCGAGTCAAGGTGTCCTGAACTCCGGATTCGCTTTTCCACGACGCCAATCCCCCCTTGCGGCGAGTGGTTGCACGGTTCCGCCCTACATGTTAACCTGAATGGTTTCGCCCGCCCGCAGGCGACACTCGCAGAGCGTTTTGATCTTATGCGTCGCACCGACATCCGCAATGTGGCCATTATTGCGCACGTTGACCACGGCAAGACGAGCCTGGTCGACTGCATGCTGCGCCAGAGCGGGCGCTATCGCGAGACGCAGTTGGTCGGCGAGCAAATCCTCGATACCAACGAGTTGGAGCGCGAGCGCGGCATTACGATTCTGGCCAAGAACATCGCCGTTCCCTATCGGGGCGTGAAGATCAACATCATCGACACGCCCGGCCACGCCGACTTCGGCGGCGAGGTGGAACGCGTGCTGCGGATGGCCGACGGGGCCTTGGTGCTGGTCGATGCGGCCGAGGGGCCGATGCCGCAAACCCGCTTCGTCGTGAAAAAGGCCTTCGAGTGCGGCCTCCAGCCGGTGGTGGTCATCAACAAGATCGACCGCCCCGACGCCCGCTCGCACGAGGTGGTCGACGAAGTCCTCGAACTGTTCCTCCAGCTTGGCGCGGACGACGTCTTGGCCGACTTCCCCTACATGTTCACCAGCGCGAAGCTGGGCTACGCCACCTCCGACCCGGCTGAGCCCACCGGCAGCATCCAGCCGCTGATGGACATGATCCTGGAAAAGATCCCCGGCCCGGACGTGGATCTCGGCGAGCCGCTGCAAATGCTGGTGACCACGCTCGACTGGTCCGACTACGTGGGGCGAATCGCCATCGGAAGGGTGCAGGCGGGCACGGTTCGCAAGGGTCAAAGCGTGGTCTTGATGCAATCCGACGAGCGCATCACGCCGACCAAAGTGGTTTCCGTCCACATCTTCGAGGACCTCGGCCGCGTGGAAGTCCATGAAGTCGACGCCGGCGACATCTGTGCGATCGTCGGGCTCGAAGGAGTGGAAATCGGCGACACCGTGGCCTTGCCCACGGCGCCGCGAGCGCTGCCCCGGCTGAAAGTCGATGAGCCGACCCTGAAAATGACCTTTGGCGTGAACACCTCGCCGCTAGCCGGCCGCGACGGCAAGTACCTTACCAGCCGCCATCTCCGCGAGCGGCTGTTGCGCGAGCTGGAGCGGAACGTGGCGATGCGCGTCGAGCCGATTGTGGGCACCGAGCTGTTCTCGGTTTCCGGCCGCGGCGTGCTGCACCTTTCGATCTTGATCGAAACCATGCGCCGCGAAGGATATGAACTGTCGGTCGGCAAGCCGCAGGTGATCTTTCGCGAGGTCGACGGCAAGCTGCACGAGCCGTTCGAATCGCTGGTGGTCGAGGCGCCTGCCGACCGCACCGGGCCGGTGATGGAACTCGTGGGCGAGCGGCGCGGCCAGTTGGTCGAGATGAGCAGCCACAACGACTACACGTTCATGATCTTTTCGATCCCGGCGCGGGGATTGATCGGCCTGCGCACCCGGCTGCTCAACGCCACCCAGGGCACGGCCGTGATCCATCACCGCTTCGAAGGCTATCGGCCGATGGCCGAGGCCATTCCCGGCCGGGCGACCGGCGTGCTGGTGTCGATCGCGGCGGGCAAGGCGGTGGCTTTCGGGCTGGACAGCCTTCAACAGCGGGCCGAATTGCACGTCGCTCCCGGCGATGCGGTCTACGAAGGGATGATCGTCGGCGAGAACAGCCGGCCCGAAGACATGAACGTCAATCCGACCAAGGAAAAAAAGCTTACCAACATCCGGGCGGTGGGCCACGACCGCAACATCCTCTTGAAGCCGCCCCGGCGAATGTCGCTGGAAGAGGCATTGGAGTTCATCGCCGAGGATGAGCTGGTCGAGGTGACACCGCGGATCATCCGCTTGCGAAAGATCCTCTTGAAAGAAAGCGACCGCCGCCGGGCGAACCGGCAAGCGGCGTCATAGTGCTATTGCGTCGCTTTCGCCGAGGGGGTGGCCGAGTTGATCCCTCGCTCGCACGGCCGGCCAGTTCGCCGCGGCTTCTCGGTCACCACCACGTCCAGATCGCAGTCGAGGATGCTGAGTAACGAAATCAATTGGTTGATCGACTTGGCATAGTTCGTCTGATCGAGCAGGCGATAGAATTGCGCGGCAGACGTGCCCAGTCGGCGAATCATTTCGCGCTTGCTAAGCGGACTGGCTTTGACCCGCTCCTGCGCCACCAAGGTAATCCGATAGAGCAACTGATCTCGCAGATAACGCGGATCACGGTTGTAATCGAGGACGTGGTCAATGTGGACCGTATCCTGGCGGCCCGACGCCAACTCGTAGGTGAAGGCTTCCCGGCCGAGTTCCCGGTCGATAGAGACCCTCTTCACCGGGTCTTGACGCGACGGCTGCACCTGGAGATGCGCGTAGGGAAACCAGTATCGATGGCTGCTGGTGACGACCTCGAACGCCCTGCGGTGATTGTTCGGACTGACGGTCCTAATTTTCATGGGCGATATGTTACCATCCGTGGTAGCATAAGTCAACTCGCGCAGAGCTGATGTGGATTGGCGTAATCGACGTTGCGGATAGGCAACACCTTGGCCAAGTAGTGCAGATTCGAGCCGTGGCGACGCTTTTCGCAACCTCCTCAGCCACAAGCGGTTGCGGCTTCCGGTTCTTCCTCGGGCGATTCCAGCGAACTCCGGCACTCGCTTTGCTCTCCAGAGAGGACATGCACGCCTGTGATCTTCTCGAACTGGCCGCCATCGTCTCCGCTCATGGGCCGCAACTGATCCAGAGCGGCCAGCGAGTCCCGGCCGGCGCCGCCGAGCAGTACTGGACGGCGTCGAAAGTTCGCTTGGACCGCTGGGGGCGGAGCCTGAAGGAGGGGCCGGAAAAAAACCTCGATGTGCTGGAGGAGATCCTCATCAGCGAGGTGCTCACGCGGGTGTGGACGGCCGTGCTCTGCGGCTACGACCGCCGCCATGGCACCGACGAAGTGGAGCCGGTGGCGCGGAGCGTCTTGATCGGACACATGGAGGCCCGGCATCGCGTGCTCACCCTGATGGTCGGCCAACGGGGCATCAACGCCGCGGCGGCAATGAAGCTCAATCGCCTTCGTCGCCGCGCAGAGCGCTGGACCGACATGCTGCTGGCGCGGCTGGCCGGGGCGTGCCCGATCGCCGAGTTCGCCGCCGATCCGCAGCGGGCCCGCGATTTCGCCGACGACGCGCGGTGCCGCGGCGGCCGGCCCTTCGGCCGCCAGGCCTGGCCGCTGGTGATGATGTCGTTGCGGGCCGCCTTTCGACGAAGTGTGAGTCCCAACAGTCCAAACGCCGATCTCAATGGCCGCATCGCTGCCGCCATCCTTTCCTTCTTTCCGCCGGAAGTGTTCGATTCGACGGGCCTGCTGCGTTCGCTGTGGATGATGCGGCTATCGAACATCACCGACGATACGCAAGGGATGATCGAAGAGCTGTTGGCCGTGGAACCGACGGCGCCGACCAGAGGGCCCGGTTTCGCGTCCGACCTTCGCGGCCAATGGTGGCAGCGCTTGGGCGGGTGAAGAGGAAATGTGAACGCCGGATGATGACGGCCAGGAACGTCGGATATCACTGATCCCGCGTCACTCTTCGCTGCTGGTATTGGCGGCTGGCCGTCTCGAGGATCTTGCGCTCATTGGCGGTGAGGCTTGACTCGCCTTCCTGGTAGATCTTCTCGAGAATGCGATCCACCTCGGCGCTCAGATCGGGGTGCGTTGGCTCCTCGGGTCTGTGGATGCGCAAGGGGGGTCGGCGGCGCAGCTTGGGCCAGGTCCACAGGCGGTCCGTCAACCGGGTCAGGTTCCATCCCCGCCGGAAATAGGCGAACGCGAACGCCGCGCCCGCCAGGTGCACGGAGTAGGCGATATTGGAAGGCTCGCGGCTTACCGCCCCCCAAAGGTCCCCGACGACCACCAACGCGCCAAGCACCCATGCGGGGACCGGCAGAACGAAGAACAGCAAGATCGTCACGCGGGGGAAGTTCAAGGCAAACAGGAGCACCACGCCGGTGATGGCGCCGGAGGCCCCGTAGGCGCCGATCTCAGGTGGCGCATGCGCGATCGCGTTGACCACATTCCACACGAAGTTGGCAAACACGATCATCGCCAGATAGAGCCGCAGGAACTCCTTGGGCCCATAGAGGCGTTCGACCTCCCGGCCGAGGAAGAACAACGCCAACATGTTGAAGAGGATGTGGTCGATGCGGCCGGGGGCGTGGGCAAAGCCGGCGGTCAAATACTGCCACCACAGCCAGGGCCGCATGAGCGTGTCGACGTGGACGGCCATCTGATCGCTGAGCCAGCGAGCGACGACGTCGCCGTTGCGAGCAACCGCCGTGGCCGGCGAGATGAAATCGGCCAGCCAGACGGCCACGTTGACGACGATGATCCAACCGACGATGGTGCGAGGGATGTAGGGAAAAGGCGGATCGGACCGCTCTTGGCGGTAGTAATCGCGATCGTAAATGCCCACTCCGTTATCCGCCTCCCGTACCGGTCTGCGCCATGGCACGGGTGCGCTGATCGATGCGTCGCGCAGCCTCCAATTGCTGTTGGGCAATCTGGCCGGCCATGGCCTGGTTGTTTACGAGCAATTTTGAAATCGCGGCCTGGACCACCGCCAACTTCTCCGACACCTTCTTGGCCAGTTCGCCAACGACATCGCGCTCGCGGCAGATTCTGGCCTTCTCCTGCTCTGCTGCGGCGACGTCCGTTTTGCAGGCCGCTTCCTGTTGTTGCGCCTGGTCCAACGCCGTCTTGACAAGAGCCGTATCTTGCGTGGTTTCCTTCAACTGTTGATCCATCAGGGTGCGGTTGTCCGTGTCGGCGTCGAAGGCCACCTGGTAGTCGCGGAGCTGCCGAACATACTTGCCGTCTTCAACCCGCTGGGGCGGATCGTCTTTGGCCGCCGGCTTGCCGTCCTTGAGATACTCCTGCAACGTGGCGGGCGGCAGAACCGCCTTCTTCTCCTCGTCGCTCAGACCGGCAAACGCCTCGTGGCTGTCCTGCGGCATGATCTCGTAAAGCATCCATGGCTGCTTGGCAACTGCCAGGCGATCGAGCTCGCGAGTCGATAAGGCGGAGGTGGGCACCAGAATGACGTCTTTGCCGGCCACCTTGGTCACTTTGAACTGGCCCAAGTAACGCCCGCGCTTTTGCACTTCGGCCTGATCAAAGGCATAGAGCACCGTGTTGTCGGCGATGCCGTTGGGATCGGGCTTCTCGATCGTCAGCGTGACTTCGGCCGTGCCGGCGTTGCGGTCGATCTTCACTTTCGGCTCGCAGTCGGCCCACGTGCGGCGGCGGTCCAGCAGAAGCCTGTCCAACTCCATTTGGACCTGGCGAATGCCCATCTTCCCCGGCTCGCCGTCGATCAGTTTCTCGTTCTTGTCTTTGGCTTTTTTGAGTGCCTGCTCGAAATTCTGGACGCTTTTCTGCCAATAGACGTGGGTTTGCAGCGTCCGCGCGGCCAAGTAGAAGAAGACCAGCGCCGTAACGGCAACCAACGAAGCCAGAACCTTGTTCGCGATGCTCATGCGGCTGCTCCAGGGCACTCCCTGAACCTTGATAATAGTCAGGAAAGGGGCAGGCGTCAAGCATCTGCCCCGACTTCCTAGACTGCGCAACCATCAAGATTTGGCGGTTATGGCGCCTCAGCCAACCCCCTGACGGGGTAATCGCTAAAGTCTGGGCCTTTTCCGGTCGAAAAGTTCAGCCGTGAATGAATCGAATGCCTGTCAACCGACCGACGCCGCCGAGCGGCTGACCAGCGCCGAAGAAGAACGCAAGGCAGGCTCGTCCTTCGGGCGATGGTGCTTCATCGCCCTGTTGGTGCTAATCCTCTCCGGCTGAGAGACTCGCTAATTCTGGGCCCCCAGCGTTCGATCGCTCTTGGCGATTCGTTGCTGGTCGTTCACAAAATCGACGGTGATGGCCAGGACTTCATCCAGATAGTAATCGCGTTCGATCGTCGTGCTGCTCCCGTCGCTGTGTTTCTCGAAGGCCTTTTCTTCTTCCCGGTCGGCGTTGAGATCCGCCCGTTCCTTCAAGAACTTCTCCTCGTTAAGAGTGACACTTTTCCTGGCTTTTTGCTCCTGAAAGCGGGCGATGTTGCGGGTGACCTTCTGGAAGCTCTCCGAGCTCTGCACGCGCTGATCCGAAAGCCGGCGCAATTGCTCGCAGAGGGGGGCCGTGACGTAGACGAAGTGCTTGTGCCTGAGCGGCATCGACCTTGTCGAAGTCGACGGGGTAATCGAGGTCGGCCTCGCCCACATCGAGATGCGTGGTGAGCGAAGGCAACTCGATGTCGGCCAACACGCCGCGCTTTTGGGTGCTGTCGCCATCGGGACGATAGAACTGCTGGGTGGTGATTTTCAGCGCACCCAGGGCGTTGGGCCGACGGTACAATGTCTGGCCCAGATCGAGCAGACTTTGCACGGTTCCTTTGCCGTGGGTGGAGTGGTCGCCGACGATCAGGCCGCGGCTGTAGTCCTGAATGGCGCCGGCGAGGATTTCGCTGGCGCTGGCGCTGAACTTGCTGGTCAGCACCACCAGCGGTCCGGACCACGCCGTGCCGGGGTCCAAAACGTCCAATTGCTGGGCGTGGTTCTCGCCATCTTTCACCTGGACCACCGGCCCGTCGTTGATAAAGAGCCCCGTCAGGCTGACGGCCTCGCTCAACGAACCGCCGCCGTCGTCAGCGCAGGTCGAGGATCACCGCGTCAACGCCCTGCCGGCGAAAGGCGTCGAGGATCACGCGCACGTCGCGAGTGGCGCTTTTGAAATTGGGATCGCCGCTCCGCTCGGCGTCGATGTCGCGGTAGAAGCTGGGCAGGTCAATGACGCCGACGCGATAGGGCGTGCCGTCCGGCTTCCGGCTGGCGTCGAACACCTTGGCCGAAGCCGAGCCGTCGCCGTTGTGCGGCGTACCGTCGGGGTTCTGCCCGCCGGTGAACACCCTGCTTTGCGCCTCGCTGTCTTTCAGTTCGATCTGTTCGCGGGTGATGGCGTAAACCTTGCGTGCCGAGCCGTCGGCAGGCATCACTTCCAGCCGGACAACCGTTCCCCGCTTGCCGCGGATCAGTTCGACCACGTCGCTGAGCTTCATGTCAACGACGTCGACGATCTCGCCTTCGCTGCTTTGCCCGACGCCGGTGATCTTATCTTCCATCTTCAGCCGGCCATCCTTGTCGGCGGCGCCGCCGGCAATGACGCGTTTTACCACCGTGTAGCCGTCCTCGCTTTGCAGCGAAGCGCCGATTCCCTCCAGCTTCAGGCTCATGGCGATGTCGAAGTTTTTCTGCGACTTCGGCGACATGTAATCGGTGTGCGGATCGAACGAGGTGGTGAAGGAGTTCAGATACATCTCCAACAACTCGTCGCTGTCGTACTGGTGCATCCGCTTGGCGAAGCTGTGGTAACGGCGCGTCAGCCGGTCGATGGCCTCCTTGGCCTCTTCTTTCTCCGTCTTTACCGGCTCCGGCTTGGCGGCGCCGGCCCCCGACTTCTGATCCGCGCCGGCTTCCTTCCTATCGTCCTTCTTGGTGGCCTTCATCACCAGCAGGTCGTACTTGATCCGTTTCCGCCAGCGCTCGTAGGCCTCGACCGGATCGCGGGGATACTGGAGGGCGTCGCGGTCAACCACCATCTCTTCGTCCACCGTGAAGTCGTGGGGCAGAGCCAACAGTTCATCGACCACCTTCACCCGCTCGTCCACCCGCTGCAAAAACGTGCGGAACACCATGTAACCGAAATTCAGGAAAGTATCAAAGTCGCCCTTGCGGATCCAATCGCTCAGATCGTCCTTGTGCTCGGCGAACTTGTTAACGTCGGACTGGTAGAAGTAGACCTTCATCGGGTCCAGCGCTTTAAGGAACTCCTTCAGACACCGCTCCGAGATCGTCTTATCGAACGGATGACGCGAGAGGTGCTCCATCTTCACCAGTTTGGTGACACTTAACGTGATCTGCCGCTCATTCGCACCGGGGGGGGTCGGATCGGCCCAGGCAATCGGGCAAAGCGCAGCCCACATGGCCGCAACCGAGAACCAACGAAGACACTGCGAACGGGCGACGAAAATAGTCCGACAAGTCATTCCGAAACCCTCAAAAGACGGAAAAGTAGGGGGGAAGACCAACCCTGGCGGGCCAGCAACCAGTGTATAGTATCCCAGTACGCCGATGGAAACAAGGCCGAACTGTTCGCCACCAACGGGGAGAAAGGAAACCCCGAGCAGGTCGGCTATTTCGCGAACAAGTCGGAAACCGGCACGATCCGCACGTCTTTCGCCTTGATCTTCAGCGGAAAGACGCTGATCTGGCGGTCTTCGGCCACGATCGACTCGGGCCTTGGAGTCGGATAGGTGATCGGGCTGGGGGAATCGTTGACCAGCGCTTCGCGCAACGCCTCCGCCCCGTTGGTCACAAAGACGATCTCCATTCGCCCGTAGTGAAGGTGCTTATAGATCGCCGCGTTCACGTCGGCCAGCGTCAGCTCATCCATCATGCGGCGGAAGTTTTCCAAGTGCGAGCCTTGGATGCCGTAGAAGCGATCGTCCATCGCGTAGCCGAGCCGATCCATGGTTGTGGGGGCGAGTTGCAGCACGTACTTGCGGAGGAACTTCCTGGTCTGCTCGAACTCGTCTTCCGTCAGGCCGTGATCGACGAGCTTCTGCAATTCGCGCAGGGCCGCCCGCAGGGCGAAGTGCCGGGCGGGATTCGGCACCGGGCGAATCCAGATCTCGAAAATCTGCTGGCGGCGGCAGACGTTGGCCGGCGGCACCAGCAGCCCTGATCCGCCGGGAAAATGCTCGATGTAGGTGTAGTCGCCGTAGTTCAGGCCGCGGGCCTCGCGGATCACCTGGTAGAGATGGCTGTTCTGGTTGCGGTGCTGGCCGAGCCAGGAATTGGCCACCGCCAGGGCGTACCAATCCTTCGAGCCGCGGAGCACGTCGATCGGAAAGCCGAGGCTGATGGCCGTGGCCGCGCAGTCCTTCTCGACGATCGTCACCTGCCGCCCGCCGATCGGCGCGGGTTTCGGCGGCGGTGCGGCACCGGAGCGCGCCCGGCCGGCAACGCCGCCAGATCGGCCGCAACCGGTCCAGCAGCCGCTGCTCGTATCCGCCGCCGAGGCCGACGACGACGTTTTCGCGGGTGTAGTGCTTCTGGTAGAACTCCCGCACGTCGTCGAGCGTGATGCCGCGCACGCTTGCGATGGTTCCGGCCGGGAGATGGCCGTAAGGCGTCCCGGCGAAGATCGTGTTGTAAAGCACGGCCTTGCCCAACTCCTCGTCGCTGGAATAGCGGAGCGTGTTTTCCAGGTAGTTGAGCGTTTGGCTCTTGATGCCGATCGAGATCCTCTTGCTTGAAGGCCGGCTCGCGGATGGCTTCGCAGCAGCAACGGATAGAAGCCGTCAAGGTTGTCCTTGTGGACGCGGCCGGAGATGACGGTCATCTCGTCCGAGGCCGATGCGGAGTAGCCGGCGGCCAAGGGAAACAGCTTGTCGAGGATTTGCTCGTAGCTGTTCGAGCGGGTGGCGCGCTTCGGTGAGCATCGAGGCGGTGATGGCGGCCAGTCCTTCCTTGCCCGGCGGATCGTCCTGCGAGCCGACCTTGAACCAGATGCGGAACGAGATGGTCGGGTCGCTTTCGACCGGCAGAAGCACCGGAGGGGAAGGCGGACAACGGAGGGCTCGAGGGCGGAGTTGACGATGCGGCCGAGTTTTCGTTTTTGGGGATGGGCTGCCCGCCGGCTGAAGCCGCCGGCCGACGGCGTTTTCTGCCTTCCGCCCTCCGCCTTCCGCCTTCGCTTTCGGCCGCTGTGCCGGTCAACACGACCACCGTGCGCCGCTCGGGCTACGAAATACTTCGCCGCGGCATGCATGATCTCTTGCGGCGTGACTTTCTCGCAGGCGGCAGAACAACTGTTCCACCGCCTCGATGCCGCCGGTGACCGCCACGAAGCGGGTCAATCGATTGGCAACTTTGTCGGGCGTGTCGAGGTCCCATCAGGAACGCGTAGCGATCGCGGCGTTTCAGATCGTCGAGCCTCTGCGCATCGACCGGCTTGGTCTTGCATTCCTCCAGCGTGCCGTAGATTTCCTTGCGCACCGCGTCGAGTCGTCGCCATTCTTGACCATCGCCGTGATCGTGAACAGCGGCTGATCGCGGTTGATGGGAATGTCGCAGGAGAGCATCTCGACCCGCTGCTCGCGCAGCACGAGCTTCTTGTACAGTTCGCTCTGCGGGCCGAAGGCCAGCTCGCCCAGCAGGCGGGCCGCCACGTAGTCGCGATTGGCCGGATCGAAGGCGTCGCCCTTGTAGGCCACGCAACAGGATCGGCAGCGTGCGGCCGGGAAAGCGGATCGCGGCCTCGCGGGCGCGGTTTGCGGCGGCTCGGGCGTAATCGGCGCCGGCTCGTAGCCCTTCTCCCACGCCCCGTAATACTTTTTGATCAACGGCAGCGTCGCTGCCGGATCGACGTCGCCGACGATCAAGAGCACCACGTTCTCCGGCCGATAGAAACGGCGGTGAAACGCCAGGCTGTAATCATATCCCTCGGGCATTGCCTTGATGTCGGCCTCGAAGCCCATCGTCGTGTGCTTGTAGGTGTGAACGTCGTAGGCCAGGTCCTGCATCTTTTCGTCAACGGCGAACATCGGCTGGGCCGCGGCGATGCGATACTCGCCGTAGATCGCGCCGGCCTCGGTCTGAAACGCCGGCTTCGCATAGGTAAGGTTCTGGAAGCGGTCGCTTTCGATCTCGATCACCTTCTCCAGGTCCTCCTTGGCGAAAGTCAGATGGAAGATGGTCAGATCGTCGCTGGTGAAGGCGTTCGCCCGGGCGCCGATGCCTGCGACGATGCGGTCGTAGACGGGGCCGGGATACTTCTTCGTGCCGCGGAACATCATGTGCTCGAAGAAGTGGGCGTAGCCCGAGCGGCCCGGCTCGATTTCATCGCGGCTGCCGGTCCGCACCACGGTGAAATAGGAAACCAGCCCCGGGCTGGGCATCGGAATCATGACGGCCGTCAGCCCGTTGGGCAGCTTCTCTTGCCGATACGGGTACGGCAGCAGCGAGTTGGCTGCCAGGGCAGGGGAGAGCGGCAAAAAGGTCATCAGACACCAAACAACCGAGTGGCGTAGGCTCATCGAATTGTCCTCGTGAAACGCAGGAAGAGGAAGAACCGGCGATGCGGCCGACATGCCCGCCGGCCCGTCGGAGGCAGAAGTTCAGACCGCCGCTACTACTGGGGCGTGCCGTCCGGGTGGAGCGACGTGTAGTCTTCCGGCCGGGCGCGATCGCGACGATGGCTCGGGCGGCAAACCAAAAACACGCCCAGCCCGACAGACAAAATCACCAGGAAGTAGGGCAGGAGATAGGACATGGCGCCGCCGGGCTCCGCCGCCTCTGACCCCGGCACAACCTTTTGGGCCAGCGCATAGCCGGGGAGGGTCAACCACCAGGCCAGGGCGATCGCGCCGCTGCGCCACATCGATTTCCAACGCGTCATCGGCAAAACTCCTTGCGGAAAACCGCATTATAGCCCAACGGAAACGAGAGGAACACTATGGGCACGCCGCTGTTTTCTCCCTACTTGCCCAGGCAATAGAGGGCCTTTCGCCCTCGAATGAAAATGTGGCGATCCGAGACGATCGGCGAGGCGATGGTCTCGTCGTCCAACGGGTTTTCGGTCAGGTGGCTCATCCGGGTTGACGCGGCCATCACCGTGGTCAGCCCCTTGGTGTTGAGAAAATAGACCCGCCCATCGGCGGCCAGCGGCGAGGCGCGGTATTCGCCCTTGAGGCGCTCCTTCCATTGCAGCCGGCCCGAGGCGAGGTCCAGGCAGCGGGCCACCCCGTCGTTGGTCACCAGGAACAACGATTGGCCCCAAACCGTCGGCGTGGGGCTATCGGGCGTGCCCTGGTCGAACTGCCAGACGATGTCTTGCCGCGTGCGTTTGCCGTCGCCGCCCGGCCGGACGGCCAATAGCGGTTTGCGCATTCCCTGCGTGATATAGATCACGCCGTCGGCGGCAACCGGCCCCGTGATGGTGCGGCTGCCGATCAGGTCCGGCAGGTACCATAGCCGTTTGCCGGTGGGCGGATCGTAGGCGTCGAGCACTTGCCCGCCCATGAGGACCACTTCTCGCCGGTCGTCGTTCTGCCACAAAAGCGGCGTGGTATACGAATCGCCGTCCTCCTTCTTCACGCCCGTCATACGCGATGCTTTCCATCGTTCTTGGCCGGTGCGGAGGTCGTGGGCCACCACGTAGCTGGGAGCCAACTCGCCCGGCAAATCGGCGCACGAGTCCTGAAGACAGATCGAGATTACCAGATCGTCGCAGAGCAGCGGGCTACTGGCATGGCCCCACCAGTTCGTGTAATCGCCGTACTCTTTTTGCAAGTTGTGCTGCCACAGTTGGTTGCCGTCGAAATCGTAGGCGGCCAGCACGCCGTTGCCGAAATGGACCACCACCCGCTGGCCGTCGGTCGCGGGCGAGGGACTGGCGAAATTGTTGGTGTTGTGAAACGACTGATGCCGGCGTTGCTCGCCCTGCCTCTGCTGCATGGGGATGTGAGTGACCGTTTCAGCGCCGACTTCGCGGGTCCACTCGATCTGCCCCGTCTGTTTGTCGATCTTCAGCAGCAGGAGCTTCTCGTTATCGACTTGGGCGGTGACGAAGATCGCATTTTTCCAGATGGCCGGCGTGCTGTTGCCCCACTCGGGCAGCCGGCATTGCCAGACGATGCCCGTGGTTTCGTTCCAGGCGATGGGCAGATCGGTTTCGCGGCTTGCGCCGTTGCCTTCCGGCCCGCGCCACTGCGGCCAGTTCTCGGCTGGCAACGGCGAGGCCTTACCGATAAGCATCGCAATCGCGGTGACAGCAACGAGCACTGGCAATCGAAACGAGAAGGTGTGCATGGTGGGCAAGGGGCGTTGGTGATCAATAGGCGGCGGCTTCCGCCGGCCGCCATCGTACAATCCCACGTAGCATACCACTTCCGCCCGCCTCACGCCAGAAGTCGAGTCGCGACGTCGAACCTCGCGGTCTCACGCCATGGCTTGCCGCTGCTTCCCCATGCGGCGGGCGATCAAGAGCGCCATTTCCAACGCCTGCTCATAATTCAATCGCGGATCGATCTCGCTCTGATATGCGTTGGTAAGATCGGCTTCGGTCAGGCCCCGCGCGCCGCCGATGCACTCGGTGACGTTCTCGCCGGTCAACTCGAAATGGACCCCGCCTAGCGTCGAGCCCATTCGTCTTTCATGCTCACTGAAAGTCCACCGCGAGCCTACGGTTCACGCCAACAGCTCTTTGTTGGTTCCCCCCGGCGCCTCCCGGACATACCGTGGCACGGCATAACCGGGCAGCAGCGACCGCAATTCGGCGATCATGGCGCGGCCGGTCGCCATCGGCACCTCGAAATGGGCCGCTCCGGCCACCGGGTCCAGGTGGTGCAAATAATAGGGCATCACCCGCAGGTCGACCAGTCGGCGACTCAGTTCTGCCAACACGTCGGCCCGATCGTTGATGCCTCGCAGCAGCACCGACTGGTTCAGCACAGGGATGCCGGCATCGACCAGCCGCCGCAGAGCGTCCGCTACCAACTCGTCGATCTCGGCCGGATGGTTTACCTGGACCACCATTATGGGTGAAAGCCGCGTCCCTCGCAGCCCAGAGATCAGGTCGTCCGTCACTCGCCGGGGAATTACAACCGGCAGCCGAGTATGGATTCGCACCCGGCTCAAATGGGGAATCTCGGCCAACCGCACTACCAGCCCGGCAAGTTGGTCGTCTGGCAGTGTGAGCGGGTCGCCGCCACTGAGGATTACCTCGTCAATCGACGGATCGGCGGCGATATTCCGGATCGCCGGCTCCCAATCAGCCGCCGCCCGGGGTGTTTCCCGATAGGGAAAGTGTCGCCGGAAACAATACCGGCAATGGACGCCGCACGCCCCACTTGTTACTATCAGGATTCGGCCTCGGTACTTCCGTAGCAAGCTGTGGCCATACAAGGCCTCAGCCTCGCCGACCGGATCGGCGCCGAAGCCGGCCACGGGGACGGTTTCCGCGGCCTGCGGCAGGACCTGCAACAGAAGCGGATCGGCCGGGTCGCGGGGACGGATGCGGGCCAGGTAGGGCTCCGGCACCAGACATGAGAAGCCGCCGGCCGCCCGGCGGGCCTCTGCCGCCAACGCAGGGTCCAAGCCAAGCCGCCGGCAAAGCTCGACCGGGCTGCGAACCGCCTCGGCCAAGACCGTTTGCCAACCGGCGCCGCGCGTCGGCGCCGCATCGGGAGTGCGAGTACAATTCACCATCACGGCACATTCTATCACCACCAGCCCCTCACAGAAAGTAAAACGGGAAGAACGAACGTGGCTAGCTACAACACCAGCGAGTTCCGCAAAGGCCTGAAGGTCCAGTTGGAAGGCGATCCGTACATCATGATCGAGTGTAATTTCGTCAAGCCGGGCAAGGGGCAGGCCCTCTACAAGTGCAAGTTGAGGAACCTGCTGCGCGGCACGGTGCTCGATCGCACCTACAAGAGCGGCGATTCCTTGGATGCCGCCGAAATCGACGAAATCGAGGCCCAATTCCTCTACCGCCAGCAGGACCACTTCGTCTTCATGGACAACGAATCTTATGAGCAGTACGAATTGACCGCCGCGCAGGTGGACGACGCCTGGAAGTATCTCAAGGAAGGCATGGTGTGCAACATCGTATTGCACAACAACCAGCCGATCAGCATGACGCCGCCCAACCACGTGGTGTTGCGGGTGGAATACTGCGAGCCGGGCGCGAAGGGCAACACGGCCACCAACGTCACGAAGCCCTGCAAGGTCGACACGGGCGCCGAGTTCCCCTGCCCGGCGTTCGTCAACATGGGCGACCTCATCAAGATCGACACCCGCACCGGAGAATATCTGGAGCGGGTGAAGGAATAACCGCCGACTCTGTCGCGTTACGAACGATGCAGACAATAGGTTCGCCCCGGCGTCTCGTGTTCGACATAGCCGCATTGGGGTTGCTTGTGGCTCTCATCCTGTTCCTCCCACAGCAGTCGCTGCGCAGCGCGTTAGTCGCCGCGACCTTTGCTCCGACACTGGCCACGTGAGCCGACGGAACGATGACGAGCCTCCGTTGGGTCGCCGGAGATACTGCGAGGAATTGGAATCGGCCAAGCAGAACGGCGAAGGCCAAGGCGAGCGGTCCCAAAGACAAAAAGAGACGCCCCTTACGGGGCGTCGGCCCGGAGATGCTATCTCCGGGGGGGCTCTAGGAAAAGTATCGATCAGTCTGCTACATTTGTCAAGGGCTTTCTTTGTTCCCCGTCCGCAAGGAAGAAATTCCGGCATGAATCGGCTTATTGCTTACGTGGACGGATTCAATCTTTACTTTGGCCTGAGAAGCCGGCGGTGGCGCCGCTATTACTGGCTCGATCTCAACCGTCTTGTCCAGAACCTGTTGCGGCCAGATCAGGTTCTTGTTGAAACGAAGTACTTCACGTCTCGGATCTCGGCACCCGTCGCCGACCCCCAGAAAGCCCGTCAACAAGTGGCGTACCTCGAAGCTTTGCAAACGCTGCCTGGCGTCAGAATCTTCTTCGGCCACTACTTGGAAAACCCGATCTGCTGTCGGCGGTGCGGCGCAACTTGGATGAGCCATGACGAGAAGATGACCGACGTCAACCTGGCCACCGAACTGCTGACTGATGCGTTTGACGACCGGTTTGACAGGCGCCGCTTATTACTGCGGACAGTGACCTAACCCGTCCCGTCGAGGTGGTGCGGAAGAGGTTTCCGGGAAAACGGGTGGTTCTCGCCTTTCCTCCCAACCGCTTCTCGGAACGTCTCAAGCAGGTCGCGTCGGCCTATTTCTCGATTGGCCGCGATGCGTTGGCAGCCAGCCAATTGCCCGATCAAGTTGCCAAATCCGACGGGTTCGTTCTGCACCGTCCTGCGAAGTGGACCTAACCGGATCAAGATTCCGCCTTCGGGTCAATGGTCAACCAGCGTAACACACTCGACGATTTTCGCCCCACGGCCGGTTGGGAAAACCTTCGGCTGCGGGCCGAGTTGCTCCGCCGGCTGCGGCAGTTCTTCGATGAACGCGGATTTCTCGAAGTCGATACGCCCATCCTTTCGGCAGATACGGTGGTCGATCGGCACCTCGATCCGTTTTCCGTCTCCCCTCTCCTGACCAACCTTCGGTCGGTGCCCGGAGAGGGGACCGTGGTTGCCTCGCGCCGCATGTGGCTGCAAACCTCGCCCGAGTTCGCCATGAAACGTCTGCTGGCCGCCGGGAGCGGGCCCATCTATCAGGTCGCACACGTCTTCCGCCTCGACGAGCTTGGCCCGCTGCACAATCCCGAATTCACGCTGGTCGAGTGGTATCAACTCGGCGATGGGATGAACGAGGGCATGGCGTTTACCAGCGATCTTTGTCAAGCGTTGCTCACCTCAGCAGGTCCGGCCGAGCGAATCCGCTACGGCGAGGCGTTCCTGCGGCACGTGGGCGTCGACCCGCACGCGGCCGACGGCGAGAAGCTGGCGGCCGTCACCCGGGCGTGCGGCATCGAGCCGCCGGCCAGCCTCGCGCCGGATGATCGCGACGGCTGGCTCGATCTGCTGATGGTCGAACGCGTGCAGCCGCACTTGGGCCTCCAGCGGCCTGTGCTGCTTTACGATTATCCGGCCAGCCAGGCGGCGCTGGCCCGCGTCCGCCAAGACGATCCCCCGGTGGCCGAGCGCTTCGAGTTGTTTGTCGCCGGGATCGAACTGGCCAACGGCTACCACGAACTGCTGGATCCCGCCGAGTTGCGGCGGCGCAATGCCCGTGTCAACGGCCAACGGCAGGCGGAAGGCAAGGCGGCCTTGCCCGAAGAAAGCCGGCTCTTGCTCGCGATGGACGCCGGCCTGCCGTCGGCGGTGGGCGTGGCGCTGGGCTTCGACCGGCTGGTGATGCTGGCCGCCGGCGCCAAAAGCATCGCCGAGGTCATGGCGTTCCCCTTCGATCGAGCATAAAATAGTCCACTATGCCGAACACGTTTGACGCCTATCGCGAAGCACTGGTAGTCGAGAAACAGACCGTCTGGCCCGAGGATTTGCCCAACGGGCCGCGGGACGCGTCCGAGCGAGAGCCGCTGGCGGCCCGACTGCACGCCGATCCGGCCCGGGCCGCTGAATTGGAATATGTCCGCCTCCCCGTCGGTTTCATCCGCAAAATCACCGTCACGGCGGCCGACCTTGAGCGCCTCAGGAGCACGATGTGAGCGCGAGCAGCCCGATCGAAGCCGTCCGCGTCAACCTTGGCGAGCGCAGCTACGATATCCAAATCGGCTCGGGCAATCTGGCCGAGACGGGCCGCTTTCTCGCCGATCGGGCCAAAGTGACGCACGTGGTGCTCATCACCGACGACCACGTGAAGCCCCACGCCATGCAAGCGGCCGAAAGCCTCGGCGGAGAGGACATCGAGGTTGACGTCGTCTCCATCGATCCCGGCGAGGAGAGCAAGTCGGTGGGGCTGGTGGCGGGACTGTGGCAGGGCCTGCTCGATCTGGGCGCGGACCGCAAGACGGTCGTGGCGGCCGTCGGCGGCGGAGTCGTCGGCGACATCGCCGGATTCGTGGCCGCCACCTACGCCCGCGGGCTTCGTTTCCTTCAGGTCCCCACGACGCTGTTGGCCCAAGTCGATAGCTCGGTGGGCGGCAAGGTGGGCGTCAACCTGCCCGAAGCGAAGAACATGGTCGGTGCGTTCCTGCAACCGCTGGGCGTGCTGATCGACACGGACAGCCTGGCCACCTTGCCCGCCAACGAGTACCGCGCCGGCCTGGCGGAAGTGGTCAAGTACGGCGTGATTCTCGACGCCAAGTTCTTCCGCTATCTTGAGAACAACGCGGCCGCCTTGCGCCAGCGCGACAACAGCGTGTTGGTTCCGGTGATCGCCCGCTGCTGCCGGCTGAAAGCCGGCGTGGTCGAAAAGGACGAACGCGAGCAAAGCGGGCTGCGGGCCGTGCTGAACTTCGGCCATACGTTCGGCCACGCCTTCGAGGCGCTTGCCGGCTACGGCAAGCTGCTGCACGGCGACGCGGTGGCCATCGGCATGGTCTGCGCCGCCCGGCTGGCGGAACGGCTTGGCCGCGTGGATGCCCCGTTCACCGCCCGGGTGAAGTCGCTCTTGCAAGCATTCGGTTTGCCGGTCGACGTGCCCAAGCTGGATCATCAGGAAATCCTCGATTCGATGATGCACGACAAGAAGGTGCAGCACGGGCAACTCCGTTTCGTCCTGCCGAGCCGCATGGGCCATGTGGAACTGGTCGGCGAGATCGCCCCGGCCGACGTCCGTGCGGCGCTAAGAACAAGCAGCGCACCGGGAAAAACAAGCAAGATAATTCTCATGAGCGAGCCTGAACGTTCCGAAAGCGACGGCTTGCAGGATGATCTGGTCGATACGATGCGGCTGGCGCTGATTTCCGGCGTGGGGCCGCGCACCCGAAAGGCGCTCTTGGAACGATTCGGCACTGCGCGGGCCGTGCTGGCGGCGGCGCCGAGTGAACTTCGCAGTGTGCCGGGCGTTGGTCCCAAGCTTACGGGAAAGATCGTCAATGCCGACCACGATATCGACATCGAAGCCGAGATCGCCCTGTGCCGCGAGCATGGCATCGATATCCTCACGGAGAATTCGCCCGCCTATCCGCGGCGCGCTGCGCGAGATTCACGACCCGCCGGGCGTGTTGTTCGTGCGCGGAACGCTGCGGCCCGGCGACGCCCTGGCCGTCGGCATCGTCGGCACGCGGCACGCCACGCCCTACGGCCTGCGGCAGGCCGAGCGGTTGGCCGGCGCGTTGGCCCGGGCGGGGCTGACCATCGTAAGCGGATTGGCCCGCGGCATCGACGCCGCGGCCCATCGCGGTGCGTTGGCGGCCGGAGGGCGAACCATCGCCGTGCTGGCCAGCGGCGTGATGAACATCTATCCGCCCGAACATGCCAAATTGGCCGACGAAGTGGCTGCCCAAGGGACCTTGCTGAGCGAGTCGCCGCCCCGATCGGAGCCCTTGGCGGGCACGTTCCCGCAGCGGAACCGCTTGATCAGCGGCCTGTCGCTGGGTGTGATCGTGGTCGAGGCGGCCGACCGCAGCGGGGCGCTGATTACGGCCCGGCATGCCATGGAACAGGGCCGCGAGGTGTTCGCCGTGCCCGGCAACGTCGACGGCCGCGCCTCGCGCGGCTGCCACCACTTGATCCGCGATGGGGCGAGGCTGGTCGAGTCGGCCGACGACGTGCTGGAGGAGCTCGGCCCGCTGGTCGAGGCCGCGCCGCGCGACGATGGCCAGGTGATTCACCATCCGGCCGAGCTGCTCTTGAACGAATTGGAGCAGCAGGTGCTGGCGGTGGTTCGCGGCGAGGCCACGCCGATCGACCAGATCGTCTCCGAAACGGGCCTGCCCATCGCCGCAGGTGCTGTCGACCATTAGCGTGTTGGAGATGCGGCGGCTAATTCGGCGATTGAGCGGGGCGACGGTCATCCGACCGTAGTTCGGCGCTCCCGCCTATTCTCGGGATGGAATGGGAGCCGTCCGGCCTAGGGGCTCGCATTTCGGAGCGCGTTGCGCGGCTGTTGCTAGAAAATGTGCAATCTTGCGACGATTGATGAGAGCAACACACTGTTAGGAAACTGCCTACTTCCTGTACTACAACTTCTGTCGGGTTCACATCACCCTAAAGACTACGCCGGCCGTCGCGGCGGGGATTGCGACCGAAAAATGGTCGGTTGAGCGGCTGCTGAATGAGCTGGCGGCAGTCGATTAAGTGGAAGCCCAGGGACTTGCACCCCGATTTCCAGACCGAAGCCTGGCGTCTTCCTATTTAGACGAGGCCCCCGACGGGCACGCCTATTATTGGCAGAAAGCGATGGCGAATCAAGCGAATTTCGTCAAACGCAAACACGGGCCGGCGAAGGACGGTTGCATTCAGCAACACACTGGAGCACCACTGGGCCATCCTGGGTACTGCCTTACGACTGTGTTGCTGACGCACCACCCGGCGGAGGGTGGGCATTAGGCCAACACTTTTGCGGGGAAATGGTGGATCATTTTTGACCAGAAAATTTCTCGGCGGGCTGCTTGACAGGGTAGCTCCAAGGTGTTTAATGACGGTTGACGCTGCGGATACTTGAACTGACCCAGTGCACAACGTATTGCCGGGAATGTTTCACACCACCAGAGCGTTTGGAGGCAGCCAGATATAGGAGGGCGCCACGTCTGCGGGGGTGGTGGAATTGGCAGACACGCAGGGTTGTCATCCCTGTAACGGTAATGCGTTGTGCGGGTTCGAGCCCCGTCCCCCGCATGTATTTTATCCAGTTTGCCTTGATTCTTGTCGGAACTCTGCTAAGATAATAGCGCATTACCGTTACAGGGTTGGTTATCCAGCCCGCAACGTCTGCGCCACCCGATGACACGGGTGGCGCTTTTTTTGCGCCTATGGACTGACCGCTCGGCACTGGGGCAACATTGTGTTGCTGGTTTGGCAGCACGGGTTGGCGGAGAATAGACAGCAGCGTGGTTGGCTGTCTTCCATACGGTTTCACATTATGGATCGCCAACCACGCTACTCGCTCTCGCCAGCGACAACAGCGGTGGCCTTAATGACCGCCAAGCTATTCTTGATTTGCACTTCGAGAAGCTCGAAGTCTTCTTTGGTCATTTCTTCTGGAACGTAGAGGGCTCCCCTAGACCTTGAGGTATAGAGGGGGAAGTCGCGTGTCCCTGAGGGTGGCTTCGGAGCCGAGAACCCGCCACCTCGGGGGTTGTCTTGGAGACTCTTTGTCCGGTCCTGTTTTGCGTCAGGCTTGTCCATCGTGTCGGCCTCAACTTCTTCGTTGTCTGGCTCGTTGCCCTCCTCGATTGTATCATCATTAGTGAGTTTTGCAAACTCGATTGTCTTCCTGTATTCTGCGATAAAGGCTGTGGCACCGTTGTCGATAAACGCCTTTTCACGGATCAGAAAGCGGCGTAATTCATCCTGGGGAGGCAATATCGGCCCGTACCGGACCCACAGTTCATTGTGAATTTTGGGACTTACGGCGGCCTTCTTCACAGCATCCCACCACTCGGTTGATCCCTCCGAGAAATCAACTGCAATATCGAGTCCACGGTCTGAAAGTTTGACCATGGACTCTTTGCTCCCCTTTACGTCATCAATCAATCCGAAAGCCCTCAGGGCACCCATAGCGACCAGGCCAGAACTACTTTTAGGGGAATAGCCCATGCTCTTGAAAGCAACTTCGACTCCAACAGTGTGTCGATTGATTGCCGCGAACAGTCGCTTGGTCCGCTCTACGGCGACTCCGAGATCGATTCCAGGATAGTTGGGGCTACGTAACTTGGGGATTTTCTGTCCTACAGATGGCATGATGCACCTTCCTTTCTCTAGGTACCTTACCATTTCATCGGCCGACTGTCAAGCGATTACGCGCATTTTATCTGTCGATAAAATCCGTAGGCAATCGCCGATTACCTATTGACAGGAGCCGATTGCGCTATAGAATCAGTGTATTCCCAAACATGGAGGTCGCACAAATGAGAAGAAGCTGAAGCCCCGTCTGATGCGGTCGCCGTAGGCGGGGCGAAGAGGGCCGGAGGGCCAAGTCCCAGCGGGCTCATGATTGCGAGTCCTGGACCCGCTGGGGCAAGGCGACCATCTCTTAGAGCAGGAAGGCGTCCCGCATCTTGGTCGGTGCAACGGCCTTATAAGCCGTCGTAGGGCTCGGCATAGCCGATGGGGTTCGACTCCCACGCCTTCCGTCTCTATTTTATACCACGTTTGGCGGTACGTAGCAAGACTTTTCTTGCCCATGTGACTGGCTTTGCGCCGCTAGCTATGGCGGCCTGAGCGATCATCCCCTTTTCTTCCGCCGAAAGGGGGATTTTCATGCTTGCGGTCTTCCGCTCGTCCGGTTCTTTGGGTGGTCTACCACGTTCGGCCATAATGCTTTAATTATACCCCTAAAAAATATTCCGTCAAGATCACGCCAAACCCTTGACACCATATTTATTATGGGTATAATAAATCACAGAGATTGAACATGGAAACCAACAAGAAACCCCGCCGATGCGCTAACACCGACGGGGCGACTTTGTACTCAGGCCGTTGGCCCGAATACCGTCTCAGCAACAGTATTCTATCGCCGACCGGCCGCAACTGCAAAGGCCGGTCAAATGATCGCTCCAGCCTGCACGCACCTGCACCGCAAGAAACACGGCCGCGATCGGTACGGCAACCAGCGTTATCGCTGCCTTCTCTGTGGCGCGACGTGGATTCAGCAGCAGCCCAAGCCCCTTGGGGAAATGCGGCTGGCCAAGGATAAGGCCGTTCTCTGCCTCCGGCTGCTCTTGGAAGGCAACAGCATCCGCAGCGTCGAGCGGATTACGCGGGTCCACCAGAACACCATTATGGCCCTGCTTGAAACCGTCGGCCGGCGGGCCGTGCGGTACTGGCAGACCAAAATGCAGAACCTCCCCGCTACAGACGTGGAAGTCGATGAGATTTGGGGCTTTGTGGGCTGCAAGGAAAAGACCCGGAATCGCCAGCAGTATGGCGACGGCTGCGGGGACGCCTACTGCTTCACGGCGATTGAGCGGACAACCAAGCTAATGTTGGCTTGGCACCTTGGCCGTCGCACGCCCAGCGATACGGCCCTGTTTGCGGATCGGCTGCGGCACGCCGTCACCGGCCGTTGCCAGCTAACCACGGATGGATTCGGCCCCTACCGAGAACTCATCCCCGCGGCCTTTGGTGGCCAAGTGGACTTCGCCCAACTCATCAAGATATACGGCAAGCAGCCCGACGGGCCGAGCGTCCGCTATTCGCCGGCCGACATAATCGGCTTGCGGATGCGCTCCGTTTGCGGCCATCCCGACATCAGCATGGTTTCTACGTCGTTCGTGGAACGGCAGAACCTCAACATCCGCATGGCCATCCGACGCATGACGCGGCTAACCAACGCTTTCAGCAAGAAGTGGGAGAACCACGAATACCACTTGGCCCTGTACTTCCTCTACTACGACTTTTGTCGGGTTCACATCACCCTAAAGACTACGCCGGCCGTGGCGGCGGGCATTGCGACCGAGAAATGGTCGGTTGAGCGGATGCTGGACGAAATTGCCGCGGAATAGCCGCCACGGAAAGCAGAAGGCCCCGGCATGACCGGGGCCTTTTACAAGGCGACGGATAGTTTGCAATCACCGTCTCCGTCGCCTGCTAGGCCTATTCAACCTAGTCTCACAAGCCCCTCGCGGGGAACATTTGGAGTATCGCATTTTACCGGAAAAAAGTCAAGCGAAAGATAGCCCGAGAACATGAAGGACGGCCTTTTGGATTGCCCTAAGGTCTTCCGGTGTAACGGGATAGTCATGGTAGAAGCGTTTTCCTGTCGTCTTGTCTTTTCCTAGCTTGATTCGGTCTAGACGCTCGAATCCGACCGTCATAATGATGTCACACTTCGCCCAATGTCTCCCCCTGGCCTGCAATGAGGCGGGGAATGATGCCTGGTCCATTTCGTGGTGCCACTCTCGAAATGGTTTGGGCTCGGTCGTCGATAGCGGAACGACCGTAACGAGTTGCTGACTGGCCTTTGAGATTACGACAACGGGACGTTTTTTTACAATTTCCGGCGGCTTAAAGCCCGTTGTGAAGTCACATATTAGAACGCTGCCCACCTTCGGATGAAAACGTATCGGCATCGCAGTCCCCGTAAAATAGGCACCCGCCTGGCTGATGCTTGCAGACTACCCAAGAGCGGCTCTGCCGGCAAGGTATTCTTGGGACTTATACGGGGATTTTGTCGCGTCGAAAAGGCGCTGGATGAATTAGCAACACACTGTTAAGGCACTGCCCCATCCTGCAACAGGTGTTCAATTTTGCTGTAGCAAAATAGAACAGGCGAGCTGGAAGTGGCTCGGGCAAACCACTTCCCAGCTCGCCAGTCACTGCTCGGAAGCTTTGCTTCCGATCCGTCGGGGTGCCTTTCTTCTCCGTTCCGCGGAAACCGACGCCCCTCTCGTTCTCGCGACGCATCGAGGAAGCGTCGCCTGCCTTCCTTCTCCGTTGGGTCTAGCCTCTTCTCTGTTCTAGCCCCAGTACACACTCTTCTTAGTAACGCCTTCCGATTGGCCATCGGAGGCAAACAAGCTTAATGCAAACGCTATGCCAAAAGAGAAATTTCAGCCGCCAGCCAGTATGGCAACGGCTCATCCGGCGGCGCGAGGCCTCCGAAGCCAAGGATGCGGGCGTGGATGAAAACGGGGACAGGCACCGCAGCTAATAGTGGTTCGGATCGAGCAATGATACAAGCCGTTGCGGAGCCAGTCCCCGTTCTCATCAGGCCGAATAGGGCCCCCTGTCGCTTACCGATCGCTATCCGGCGCGGGCCGCCAGTTTCGCAACTTTTCCAGCCGAAACTGCTCGAATTGGTCCCTCTCGATCGCTTGGCGGGCGGCGGCCAGCAGCCGTTGGTAATAGGTGAGATTGTGGATCGACAGCAGGGTCGGCCCAAGCATTTCTCCGGCCATGAACAGGTGCCGGATATATCCCCGGCTGCGGCGGCAGGCCGCGCACGGGCAGCCCTCCTGTAGCGGCCGGGCATCCTCTTGGTACTGAAGGTTGCGGAGCCGCAACGTCCCCTCGTCGGTAAAGGCCATCGCATTGCGGCCGTTTCGGGTGGGCATGACGCAGTCGAACAGGTCAATGCCCCGGCGGATGGCCTCCAACAAATCTTCCGGCCGGCCCACGCCCATCAGATATCGCGGGCGATCGGCCGGGAGTTCGGGGACCGTGGCGTCGAGGATTTGCAGCATTTCGGCTGGCTCCTCGCCGACGCTCAATCCGCCGACCGCATAGCCGGCGAAGTCGGACTCGCGAAGCTGCCGGGCGCAGGCAACGCGGAGTTCCGGGTCAAGTCCGCCCTGGACGATGGCGAAGAGCGTTTGCTCGGGCCGAACGGCGGCGTCGCGACAGCGCCGAGCCCAGCGGATGGTGCGCTCAGCGGCATCGCGGACGACGTGCGGCTCATTGGGCAGGCCCACCACGTGATCGAGGACCATCGCCACATCGCTTCCCAGTTGCTCTTGAATGGCCACCGCCCGTTCCGGCGAGACGGCCAGCAGACGGCCGTCGATGTGCGAGCGGAAGACCGCGTGTTCCTCGGTCACTTCGATGCGGTGGGCGAGGCTGAAAAGTTGGAATCCGCCGCTGTCGGTCAGGATGGGGCCGCCCCAGCCCATGAAACGGTGCAGTCCGCCAAGGGCGGCAACGACCGCTTCGCCAGGCCGTAAAGTGAGATGATAGGTGTTGCCGAGGATCATCTCCGCCCCGTAGCGCGGAGTTGCTCGATCTCCAGGCCTTTGACGCTGGCTTGGGTGCCGACGGGCATGAAGGCGGGCATCTGCACATTGCCGTGGGGCGTGGAGAAAACGCCCCGCCGCGCCGGGCAGTGGGCGTCGGTATGCAACAGGAGGAAAGAGAAGGTTGTGTTGTTGGGACAACTCATGCGGACGTTACGAACTCGTTCGGCGAAACGACGACAATGCCGCGAAAGGGGTGAAGCACGAGCAGGTCCGCATCGCCGGTAATGAGATGCGTCGCCCGGCCAGAAACGGCCAGCTCCAGAACTTGTTGTCACGCGGATCCCGACAGGCAGTCACGATTTCCATGACGTTCACCAATTCCGCTTCACGCACGAGCGCTGTCAGAAATTCGATGCGTTCTTCTTCCGAGAGATATTTGTCGAATCCGGGACGGTGAATTACCTCGGCCAATTCGGTAATTGTGGCGGGGGAAATCAGGAGCCGGCCCTCCCGCATGGCTCGGTCGAGCCCTCGGCGGGGGATCGAAAGGGGCAAGAGCATGGCGCTGACGACGACATTGGTGTCACACACCACTCGCAAATCAGGCGTCATTCAGCAGCGACTCCACCATGTCCGGCGTGAGCCCGCGCGAAGCGGCGTTCTTGCCGATCTCGTCCATGACGCCCGAAAGAGATTTTTGCGCAACAGGCGAAGCGGTCAGGTCTCGCAACCGTAGATCCAGCAGCAATTGGATTTTGCGTTGATCTTCCGGCGAAACCTGCCGCAAAGGCCCTCGCCGCTTCTACACTGACCTGAATTGTGAGGCTGGCGGTGGCCATCAGAGTGCAGCCTTTCGCTACGAACGTGGCTCGTTTCTCAAGTCTATGCCTTCCCCCGGGCGCCGTCAATCACCAATTTGGTGTGATCTCGCAGCGCGAGTTCGCCAGCCGCCGTAAACGCGGCGAGCGCCGGGGTTATTCGCCGCGGAGCTTCAGACCCATCGTGGTGAGTTTTTCACGGACCTCGTTGAGGCTGGTGACGCCGAAGTTCTTGCACTCCAGCAGATCGTCGCCGGTTCGCCGGATGAGGTCGGCCAGGATATTGATGCCCAAGCGGATCATGCACTTGCGGGCCCGCACGGAGAGATTCAATTCGGAGATGGGCCGGGCCAGGAGCGCCTGCTCGTCGGCCGAAAGCGGTTCGGGCTCGTAGGCTTCGGCGGCCTGACGTTCCTGTGCGTATTGCCCGAGCCGGAGGCCCTTCGTGGCGAGCATCTCTTTGATCTCGATGAGGCTGGTTTCGCCGAAGTTCTTGCTGGCCAGCAGTTCTTGCTCGGTGCAGCGGCAGAGGTCGCCGAGGGTCATGATGCCCATCTTTTGCAGGCAGTTGCGGCTGCGGACGGAGAGCTCGAAATCGGTGACCGGGATGTTCAACACCTGGCCCATCCGATCGCGCTTCTTTTGCGCGTCTTCGTCATAGTACTGCTCGTGCGAGGCTTCGGTGTCTTTGAAGAAGAGCTTCGCCCGCGCATGGTCGGGAAACACGTCCAATACGCGCTGGTAGCATTGGGCCGCTTTGTCGAACTGTTCGCGGTCTTCGTGCAGCAGGCCGAGGTTCAGCAGCGAGCCGACGTGGGCGGGAAAGCGGCCCACGGCGCGGCGGTACAACTCCATGGCCGTGTCGTCGTTGCCGCGGCGGTCGTTTTCCAGGGCCAGGCCGAACAGCGCGCCGGGATGGCTTTGATCGGCTTCGACGGCGCGCTCGAACAGCGCGACCACCTCGCGAGGATTGCCCCCCAAGGCAGCCACGGTAGCGCCGCGCTGGGTAAGGTATTCGGCGGTCTGTTCCACGGCGCCCGAAAGCGAATCGAGCACGGCCAGCGCTGCCGCCGGGGCGCCGCCATCGCGCAACGCTTCGGCTCGGCCCAGGGCGCAATCGCCGGCGTCGTAGCCGGCCCGCTCGGCCGCCTTGTAGCTTTCGACGGCCTCGTTGTACTCTTGGCGGGCGAAATGGCACTTGGCCAGATAGTAGTGCGCCATGGCCCCGCCGTCGCCCTGCTTGAGCGCCTCGATCGCCCGGTAGTACCGGCCCAGCAAATACAGGCAGACGCCGAGCCGGACGTTGCTGGCGGGCGTCTGATCTTCGCGGGCTTGCAGCTCGCCCACCGCGTCGCGGAGGATGCCATACTGGGTGAAGTCGCGGGAGATGCTCTCTTGCATCTGCCGCACTTCGCGCGGGCCGAAGGTGTCGTTGCGCAGAACGGATTGTTTCAGATCGAATTCGACGGTTTGTGCCATCGTCAACTGCTCCTGAAATGTGCATTGCCCACAAGAGCCAGCGAAGGGAGTCGAACCCTTAACCCCCGCATTACGAATGCGGTGCTCTGCCGATTGAAGCTACGCTGGCGAATGGTTGATGGAGGCTCAGCGGAAGATCGTATCGCTTGCCAGCGGCCATTGCCGCCAGTCATTGCCAACCGTGTCAACGCGAGTACCTTGCCGGGCAAGACAGCATCACCCTGCCGACTACCGAAACCAGCTAGGTTATCAGAACAACGGACCGCTAGCAAGCCCTCCCTGCAAGAGCCGATGCACTGGCGGGCTCCTTGCAGCTTCTGGCTGGCCGATGGCTCTGTGGGCGGCAGAACGGGCACTCGGCTAACCCGGAAACGTAACCAAAACAGCTTGACGTTCCTTGCCTGCCGCCAAGATAATTGAAATTTGCCCAACCGTCCTTTCACGTTTCTCCGCTGAAGGGGGGAATCGCTCAAAGGCAGGATGCCCGGTCGTTCGAGGGAGGACGCCATGCTTCGATTTGCCTGCCCAATGTGCCGGACGGGGTATCAGGCGGACGACAAGGCCGCCGGAAAGCAAACGAAGTGCCCCAAATGCGGGGCTGCGATCACGGTGCCGCTTGCCGCGGCCAGTCGCCGCACGTCGTCCGAGCGTTCGCACGGCGCGAGCGCGGAGACGGCAGCCGTGGCGACGCCCCCGGATTGGGCTAATCTTCCTGAGCCCACGTTTCCAAAGCAGAGACGAGCCCCGCGACACGACGCGCCGGCTGGTTCGCTTCGGCATCGCCGGCGTCCTATTTGTCGGTATCGTGGCGGCGGCGACATTGGTGGTTACGCACCGATCGTCGCCGTTGGATTCGGCGCCGCCCTCGGCGGTCGACGGAGGAAGTTCAGAAGGGGCACTACAGCGGGCCGAGACCAAAGTGAATCTGGCCATCTTTGATCCGGTCAAGCGGGCCGTTGCTGAAGTGCGGGACGTCACGGATGCTGCCGGCGATCGAGTGGACTTTGAAGCACGTGTGGGCAGTTTCTCCGGCGAGCTTGACATCGCCGCCAAAAAGGCCAAAACCCCGGCCGAAAAGGACATCCTCGACGGCTATCGCCGCGTCCTTGAATGTTACCAAGCCAGCGGCAAGATTTGGGAGGTGAAGATAAGTATCCCGAATCTCCGGCATAATGCCGATGAACGCGCCGGCGCGTATGCGATCAAACCCGAGCCGTATCTTGGTTTCCTGGAGGCTTTGGTCCACGGAATTCCCTTAGACCTCTGGCCGATCGGAAACACGGGACTTAACGACATCGTCGATCGTTACGCGATCCCCGTGAAACAAATCCGCGGATATCGGGTGATCTCCGAGTCGTCCATTCAAACCCTGTGGCGAACGGCGGAGGAGCGACTGGCGCAAGTGAACAACCTTACGGGCGGTTGAGTCGTCTGCGAATCATCCTTGCCATGACCCTTTCCGCGCAGAGAGGGCCTGTCGCCCGCAAGCTTCGTCCAGGGCGCCCGGCGGGTTAGTCGGTCGGATCGGTCAAGCTGGCCAGCAGGCTGATGGTCATCGCCTGAAACACCTTTTCGATCCGCTCGAATTCGCGGTCCTCCCCCTGGCAATAGACGGCATACGAAGTGTGGCCGACATGAAGGCTGCGCACCCGGGCCGTGTTGGTCAGGTCGAGGCAATAGAACGCCAGATCGTAGCCGGCCAGCCGTCGCCCAGCCACGATCTCTTCCGCGGGTTCGGCTTCCAGCCCTTCGTAGGTTTGTTTCATGCCCTCGACGACGGCCTTGGCCAGTTCGTCCGGATCGGTCGAGCCGGAATGGATGGCCACCGACCAAAATGCCCCGCCGGGGCTGTAGACCGTTACGGACTTGCGGCCCAGCAGGGCGTCGGAGTCGTCCAGCGTCCAGTTCTCGGGGTATTGGAAAGAGATGCCCAGGCTGTCGAAAGTGGCTGGCATAGGGATGGCTTCGGGCGGTCGGCGCCGCTTAGCCGGCCTTCTCGGCAAAGTGTTCGATGCCATGGGTCTTGGCGATCACGGTAACGCCTCCCTCGGTCACCGTGAAGCCGTGGCGGCGATCCAAGTCGTGGTCGTAACCGATCTCGATGCCGGCGGGAATGTGAACGCCTTTGTCGATGATCGCCCGGCGAATCTTGGCATGGCGACCCACGTTGACGCCCTCGAAGAGAATCGCATCCTCGATTTGGGCGTAGCTGTTCACGCGCGAGTCGGGGCCCAGGATCGAGCGCTCCAATTGGCCGCCGGAGACGATGCAACCCAGACAGATGATGCTGTCGAGGGCCTGCCCTCGCCGGGCGTTGGGGCCTTGTTCGGCGAACACGAACTTCGGCGGCGGGAAGTTCGGCTGGTACGTGCGGATCGGCCAATCGGCATCATACATGTTCAGTTGCGGATCGACGGAGATCAGGTCCATGTTGGCGTCGTAATAGGCGTCCAGCGTGCCCACGTCGCGCCAATAAGCTTCCTGTTTGCGATTCTCGTCCCTGAACGGATAGGCGAACACGCGGTGGGTGTGAATCACCGACGGAATCAGGTCGTGGCCAAAATCATGGTGGCTGCCATGCCGCGTGGCATCGAGGCAAAGCTGCTCGAAGAGAAAGCGGGCGATGAACACGTAGACGCCCAACGAAACCAGGGAATGTTCCGCATCGCCGGGAATCGACTTCGGCTGCAAGGGCTTCTCCTCGAAGCCCACCACCCGGCTCTCGGCATCGGTTTCCAGCACGCCGAGTTGCCTGGCGGCCGCGGCCACGGGCAGGCGGAGTGTGGCGATCGTGAGATCGGCGTTGGTTTCCTTGTGGCGTTCGACCAACTTGGCGTAGTTCATTTTATAGATGTGGTCGCCCGCCAGGATCACGACGTACTTCGGCCGCTCCTTCTCGATCGTATAGATGTTCTGGTAGACGGCGTCGGCCGTGCCCTGATACCAGTGCTCGTCGATGCGTTGCTGGGGCGGGACGACGTCGAAGAACTCGCCCAGTTCTCGGCAGAAATACGATTGCCAGCCGAGATTGATGTGCCGGTCAAGGCTCATCGCCTTGTACTGGGTGAGCACGAGGTTCTTCCTCACGCCGCTATTCAGGCAGTTCGAGAGCGTGAAGTCGATGATTCGATAGGCGCCGCCAAAAGGAACTGCCGGTTTCGCTCGATCGCGAGTCAGCGGTTCCAGTCGGGATCCCTTCCCCCCCGCGAGGATCAAGGCCAGCACATCCTTCATTGCTAATCCCTTATGGCGAGTTTTCTGTTGCTTATAGAGGGCTTCCGGCGACTATAGCACAGTTGCGCGCAAGGCAATTTCGGCGGGAGAGATTCTACCAATTTGGAAGGATTGGATAAAGGGGGTTTCTGTAGGGGCTGGCTCAATCGGGGGAAGCGCCCCGGGAGGGCGATCAAGCCAATGCCACACTGCCGACCAAACGATGCCCCGGCAAGTCTAGTGCCCGCTGACAAACACGATCGGAGCCACGGTGCCGGTGGCAGAAGGGGCGTTGCCAGCCGAGAGAACCGGTGCCGCCGCATCGTGCGGGGCGCGGCTGGGGACGAAAACTGCATGGCCATCCTGAAAGAGGACGTTTCGCCCGAGTCCGCCGTGGCTCCCAAGCGATGGGGCCAGTAGATCGCCACCGGGCGCAGTCGGCCAGGAACGGCGCCTCGGCGGGTGATGGGAGCGCCGGGGGTTCGTCGGCGAACCCGTTATGCCAGGCGCGGGGGCATAACTGACGCTCCATGCTTGCGGTGGTGCGGATGGCCGGGAGACCATCCACGAAATCACGGTCGGCGGCGGTCGAAACGCATTGATCGGACCGGCACCATGGGACACGGCGGGCAGCACACCCTGCGCGGCCAACCAGATCGACTGCCGGCGGTCGAGGAGAGAATTGTCGTCCAGCCGCCTGGCGGCCAGTACGCCCGCCGGGCTCAATTGACCGCTGTTGGCAAGCCGACCGAGCGTATCGCCGCGCTGGCCGCTGTAGTGGGTTAGCGCGGCGCCAAACTGCTGCATGCCATCCTGACACGCGGCGACGCGCGCATGAAAGCGGCTGTCGTAAACAGCCGGCAAAAGCAGCGCGCCGGCGGTGACCAGCAACAACGCCACGGCCGCGATATCGCTCCACCCGAGCCGGCCCACCCAACTGGGAGGCGTAAAGTCCGGGCTCATCCTCCACCGCCGCGGCGCCAACGCATCTCCCGGCGAGGGCATGCACGCCGCGACGAAACGGCACGTGCGCGCGGCCAATCCCGGCGGCGGCTCGACATCGGGCCGCATCATCTCCAACGGCGTCAGCCGACGCCGCCACTGCGCCAATTCCCGGCGCCATGCCCCGTCGTGCTCCAACCGTTGGTCAACGCATTCTTCCTCGGCGTCGTCGAGCGCGCCGAGCAAGTGGCCGAGCAGTTGCTGAGGCATCGGATCAGTCATACGGCAGGCGATAGGTTGCGCGGTAGGCGATAGGTTGCGGACCCGTTCCGATTTCACTCTATTTCGGCAGGTTCACGTGGGAGAGCGATTCAGTAAGCCTCAGCATGGCGGCATGCAGCCGGCTCTTGACCGTTCCCACCGGAACGTCCAGGATCGTCGCTGCCTCGCGGTACTTCAGTCCTTGGAAGTACACCAAGATGACCACCTGCCGGGATGGCTCGGGCAGTGCATCGACTGCCCGGCGGAGTTCGTCATATTGTTCCGCCGATTCGGCGTTGTCGCCCGGCGCCGATTCCGTCCCGCCGAGCAACTCGACCAACGCCCCTCCTTCTTCCTCCGGATCGCTTCGCATGGCACGATTCAAACTCGTCATCCGGTGCCGCCGGTTGCGCCGCTGATAGTCGATCGCCTGATTGGTTGCCACCGTATAAAGCCAGGGGCGAACCTTGCGCCCCGGCTCGAACTGGTCGCACTTCAAATGCACCTGGAGGAAGGTGTGTTGGAACACATCCTCCGCCATTTCGGCATCGCCCAGGTAGTGGCGCAAATAGCCGTACAACTCCTTCTCGTAACGGTGGACCAACTCCTCGAACATGCGGCTGTCGCGATCTTGGCGATAACCCAGCAACAACTGCTCATCGCTCCGCGAAAGCAGCGGGTTCGGGCACCGGCCACGCACTCGGACCTGTTCTATCGTGCCATCCATCCTACGCGTCCTTTGCGGAAAGGGTTCGTTCCTCACCGCCAACACCGTCTCAGGATACGGCTGGTCGCGGCATCGGGGCCTTTCCGACCAGAACATTGTATCCGTTTTGGCAAAAACGCGTAACGACGCGCTCCGTACCAGAGAAGAGACTCCCAACCTTTGCGGTGTTGGACGACTCGCTGTTGAGCAACCCGCGTGCCTAATCGATTCAATCGGTGGATTCGGACGACGCTGGAAAGGGTCGAATCGGCGCAAGAGATTGTGTGAAAACAACTTGCGATTTTTGACCTGACCGCCACGCACCGCCCGTTCGACCTAGGAAAAGTTACCGCAGGCGTGAAAGTCTTGCCGTCGCTTACACGACAGCGTGTCGCGAAGCCGATTTTGGCAGCTCGAATTGATACATTCTGCGTCAGTTCGGCGGCATACCCGTCGCCAATGGCCAGCCAGAACGTCCCCTGGGGTTCGCAGCGACTACGGATTGCTCGACGACGGCTCCGCTGCCGACTTGTCCGACGGCAGCCGCTTGCCGCTCGGCGGGCCGAACGGCCCCCTTTTCTTGCCGTCGAAACGGTTCCCCACGCCATCCGGCGGCCGGGTTTGTCGCAGATAAAGCTGCAACAATTGCCGTTGCATCTCTTCCGCCGGCAGGTCCATCAGCCGATCGCGGTCTTCGGCCGATACGCCGTCTTCGAAGAAGCGGGCCAACCGATCGTCGTCGAGTCGGCCGCGCTGGTTCCCTATCGGCCGAGCGTCGCGCACGCGCACCGTCTGACGGGCCTGGCGGGCCCAATCGGCGACCACCGGCCATTGCTCGGCTGGCGTGAGTTTCTCCAAGCGGCTGCGGGCTTCGGGACTCAACGCCGCCAGCAACTGCTTCCGATCCGCATCGGTCACGATCGGCGGGGGGCCAATCGCGGCCGGCCCTTTCATGCCCGGTCGGCCTGCCGCCAGCCACCGCTGCCAAATCTCTAGCGAAACCAGCCTGTGGGTGGGCAGGCCGAGTTCGTTCCACCGCTTTTTTTGCGCCTCGGTCAAGTTGGCCACGACCTCGGCCTCGTGACGGGTGGCAGTATCGTTCATCCATTTGAGCAAGGCCTCCATGTCGCGGCCGCCGGGGCGCCGGCCTCCTTCGCGGGCCTGCTGCTCTTGCAGTTGTTTCTTGACCCAATCGAGGCGGGCGGCGGGCGCCAATCCGATCGCCTCCACCCGGCTATACGGCGAGAGCCCGTTCGTCCAATCGCAATAATGCTGCATGACCTCGCGGAGGCGCTGCGCGTCGGGCGCGCTTTGCAACGCCTGGTGCAACTGCCGCAATTGCTCCTTCTGTTCCGCATCGAGGCTCTGGAACTGTTCTTCCGCCCGCGAAAGGACCTCCTTCTTGTCCTGGCTGAGGCTTTCGAGGTATTCGCGCCGTTGGTCGAAGGGGGTCTCCGGCTTGACGATCGAATCGTGCGGCGCCGCGTAGTTCTCGCCGGAAAACAACTTCTCTTTATCGAGCACGCGGAGAAAATCGATGCTGCCCACCTGCCGGTACTCATCGAGGTTTTCCAGCAGCGGCAAATCACGGAGTAGTTGCCGGTTGGAAAGGATGACCGGCGAGGCGACCGCGAAGAAGCCGGCCGCAACCGCCGCCAGCAGACTGCCGCCGATGATCCACAGCCGCCGCCTTCGCCGGCGCGGGGCCTCGACCAGATTCTCTTCCACGTCCTTGCGCCGCCACGGCCACCATTTCCAAGGTGGTGTGGGTGAACTGTTCGCCCCCGGGCGCCTCGTCCAAATGGTCGAGCATTTCCCAGGTGCGCTCCAGCGATTGCAGGCGTCGGCGGGCCTCCGGGTCGTTGGCCAGCAACTCCTCGATCCGCCGGCTGCCCTCCGGGTCGAGTTCGCCGTCGAGATAGGCTACCAGTTGTTCGTCCAGCGGCGTGGCCATGTTGGAGGAATCGCTAGTCGTCATGGTCGTGGACCTCCGGCGAGGGACGTTCGCCGTGCTCGATATACGGTTGCAGCACTTCGCGGAGGTTCTCGCGCGCCCGCGAAAGCAACGACTTCACCGCCTGGGGCGAAAGCTCCATCGCTTCCGCAATTTCGCCGTAGCTCATGCCCTCAAACTTGCTCAGCAGGATCGCCAGCCGCTGGCGCTCGTTCAGGGCATCGAGCGACATCCGCACAATCTCGCCCATTTCCATCTTGTCGACCTGCCGGGCGGGCATCTGGCTGCTGCTGGCCTTCAAGATGTGGTCAAGCGGCCGGGCGCCGATGGGTCCGCTATCGCGGGTCTGGAGCGTCACCTCATGGCGGCGCGACTGGCTCCGCAGGGCGTTGGCCGCCACGTGATTCGCGATCGTATACAGCCAGGTGGAAAACTTCGCCCCCGGCGTGTACGTCTTCCGCGCCCGATAGACCCGCAAGAAGACTTCCTGCGCCAGGTCTTCGGCCTGTTCGGGGCTGCCCACCAGGTGCCGCAACACCGTCAGCAGCCGGCCCTGGTAGCGGGTGACCAATTCCTCGAAGGCCGCGGCGCTGTCGTCGCGCACCGCCAGCATCAGGCGGACATCAGGATCGAGGGCATATCGGCGGGCAGACGATTCGCTGACGACCACGATAAACCTCATCCTTGGTGGCCGTTGATCGGCACTCGAACAAATGAAACCCCGAAACTACCTACAGTGTACCGTCCGCGACGGCCGGAAACTACCCACCCGGCCGTCTGGCAGCCCCGCAAGCCACCGGGTAAACTACACGTACTCGCCCTTTTTCCGCATGCGGACCGGACCATGATCCTCTTGATCGACAATTACGATTCGTTCACTTACAACCTCGTGCAGCGGCTGGGCGAGATTGATCCCTCGCTCGACTTGGCCGTGTATCGCAACGACCAGATCACGCTGGAAGAGATCGAAACCCGGCGGCCTTCGCATCTGATCGTTTCTCCCGGCCCCTGCACGCCCGACGAGGCGGGGATCTCGGTGCCCTGCATCCAGCGCTTCGCGGGGCGGATTCCGCTTTTGGGCGTGTGCCTCGGGCACCAGGCGATCGGCCAGGCGTTTGGGGCCACCATCGTCCGCGCCGGCCGACTGATGCACGGCAAGACCGACCAGATTCACCACGACGGCCGCGATCTCTATGCGGGCCTGGAGAACCCGTTCACGGCCACCCGCTACCACAGCCTGGTGATCCAGCCCGACACGCTGCCGGCCGAGTTCGACCTGTGTGCCTGGAGCAATGCGCCCGACGGCAGCCGCGAGATCATGGGCATCCGCCACAAGAGCTTCCCGCTGTGGGGCGTGCAGTTTCATCCGGAGAGCTTCTTGACGGAGTGCGGCACCGTCATCCTTGAACGGTTCCTCAAGGTTAAGGGATGACAGAGGCGGCTAGCTACGAAGGTCACCAAGGGCGCCAACGGCATGAGAAAAGCTGAACGCAGTCATGGCGACGCACATCAAGCCGGCCGCGTTTCGCCCAGTTCTTCTCGGCCATCACTGTTCTCTTCGTGGTCTTCGTGTCCTTTGTGGATACCGGCCTTTGGCGGCGCCGTTTTGCTGTGGGCCGCGCTGCCGCCGCTGAACCTCTGGCCGCTGGCTTGGATCGCTCCGATCCCGTGGGTGCTCCTGATCCGGCGCGGGGAACTGGGCGGCCGGCGGCCTTATCGCGTGCTGACCGTGGCGGGCTTTGCGTTTTGGATGGCCGCCTTGCACTGGCTGCGGCTGCCGCATTGGGCCACGAGCTTCGGCTGGATCGCCTTGTCGTTCTACTTCGCTTTTTACCTGCCGGTGTTCGTGGGCCTTTCACGTGTGGCCGTGCACCGGCTCCACGTGCCGGTCATCCTTGCCGCGCCGGTCGTTTGGACGGGCCTGGAACTGGCCCAAGCGCATCTGCTGACCGGCATGTCGATGGGCAACCTTTGCCACACGCAATACCGCCAGATCTGGCTAATTCAAGTGAGCGACCTGGCCGGCGCGTACGGCGTGAGTTTCGTGGTGATGTTCACGGCGGCTGCGTTGGCGCGGATGCTGCCCTGCGACGGGCGTCGCTGGGCCATTTGGCCCTTGGCGCCGGCTGCCACCATGATCGCTGCAACGCTTAGCTATGGTTACTTGCGAACGGCCGGCGTCGACACTTTGCCCGGCCCCCGGATCGCGCTGATCCAGGGCTCGATCGACGTCGAGTTGGAGCCTGCCCCTGACTTTTCCGACCGCATCCTCAAGGAATACTTCGACCTGTCGCGAACGGCCGTGCAGAGTGACGCCAAAATCGATCTGGTTGTTTGGCCGGAGTCGATGTTCCCTTCGCCGCTGATGGAATTTGCGGCCGACGCTCGGCAACCGCCCGAATACCCGGGCGACGAGGCCGAGTTTCACAAGTTGGTGGAGCAGTATAGAGAGTTGAGCGAGTCACACATGGCTCCGCCATTGATGGCGTCGGTAGCGCAGTCGCTCCATGTGCCGATGGTGGTCGGTGTCAATCGGAAGTACGTGGGGCCTGACGGGGTGCGGGGATTTGGTTCGGCGGCCAATGTGGCCCGCGACGGCCACCTGCTGGGTTGCTACGACAAGATACACCTGGTGATGTTCGGCGAGTACGTGCCGTTGGCCGGCTATTTCCCCTGGCTGCAACAACTTACCCCCTTGCCGGAAAGTGCCATGCCGGGTGAGCGGCCGGTGGCCTTCGATCTAAAAGGCATTCGCCTCGCGCCGAATATCTGCTACGAGAGCGTGCTGTCGCACGTCATCCGCGGCCAGGTCAACACGCTGGCGGCCGAAGGCAACGAGCCTGATGTGCTCCTGAACGTAACCAACGACGGCTGGTTCTGGGGCTCCAGCGAATTGGACATGCACCTGGCGTGCGGCGTGTTCCGTGCGGTAGAGTGCCGCAAGCCGTTTCTGATCGCCGCCAACACGGGTTTTTCGGCGTGGATCGACGGCGACGGCCGCATCCTCGAGCAAGGTCCGCGGCGGGACCGTGGCGTCGTCATCGCCGACGTGCGTCTCGATCGCCGCCGCAGTTGGTATCTCGAACACGGCGATTGGTTCGCGGGCACGTGTCTGGCGATCTGCGTACTGCTGGCGGGAGTTGGTCTCCTATCGCTGCGCAAGACCGCGGAATGTGCCGGTCGCCGAAACCTGACGCATTTCTCATCCCGGCGTGCCACGGCCGGGGACTGGCTCACTTTTCGGCCTTTTTCGTCATCTCCTTTGGGTACGCCCGAAGGCCGAAAAGTGTGCCTGTCCCCTTGGTCCCCCTGCCGCGGTTTACCGGCGAAAATGGGCATTCTCGCGGCCATTGTTGGCATTGGTTCGCGCCAATGGGGCGTGCTATACTTATGCACCTCATCCAACGGAGTATTCGAGTTCGCCGGCAGCGGCAGTTTCCGCTCGCTTGAGAAAAGTCACGGGATAAGGACAGAAACCATGTGCGGGATTGTAGGATACATCGGGCCGCGCGAGGCGGCAGAGTTTCTCCTGGCTGGACTCCATCGCCTGGAATATCGCGGCTACGATAGTGCCGGCGTGGCCACGATCACGCCCGAGGGCCAGTTCGCTTTGGTCAAGACGGTTGGCCGGATCGAGCGGCTTGATGCCTTGCTGGCGGAGAACCCGGCTCCGGGTCGAATCGGCATCGGGCATACCCGCTGGGCCACGCACGGCGCGCCGAGCGATGTCAATTCGCACCCGCACCTCGGCGGCAACGGCGCCCTGGCGCTGGTGCACAACGGGGTGATTGAAAACTTTCAGCCGCTGAAGCAGCGACTTCAAACCGAGGGTTACACGTTCCTCTCGGCCACCGACAGCGAAGTCGTGGCCCACCTGATCGACAGTTGCCTGAGGCGGCAGCCGGCGGTGGCCGACATGGCGGCGGTCGACTATCAGCCGCTGGTCAGCGCCGTTCAGGCGGCGCTGGCCCAACTCCAAGGCACGTATGGTCTGGCCATCATCTTCCGCCAATGGCCCGAGGTGATGATCGCCGCGCGGCTGGGCAGCCCGCTGGTGGTCGGCGTGGGCGCGGGCGAGCACTTTGTGGCCAGCGACGCCTCGCCCCTGGCCGGCTACACCGATCAGATCGTCTACCTGGCCGATCACGAGTTGGCGGTGGTCACGGCCAAGAACCTGCGGGTGATTCACCGCGACCAGGGTTTCGTGAGCCACAGCGTTCATGTCTTGGATTTTCAGTCCGGCGACATCGCCAAGGGCGGCTTCGAGCATTTCATGCTCAAAGAGATTTTCGAGCAGCCCGAGGCGATTGGGAATGCCCTGCGGGGCCGGCTCGATCGCGATGCCGCCACGGCGAAGTTCGGCGGCTTCAACCTCACCCCCCAGCAGCTCCGCGCCGTCAGCCGGATCATCATGACCGCGTGCGGCACCAGTTGGCATGCCGGGTTGGTGGGCGAGTATCAGATCGAGGCCCTGGCGCGTTTGCCGGTGGAAGTGGAATATGCCAGCGAGCTTAGGTATCGCAATCCGCCCTTGGACAACAACACGTTGGTGTTTGCCATCACCCAGAGCGGCGAGACGGCCGACACGCTGGCCGCCTTGCGGGAGATGAAGCGGAAGGGCTGCCCCACCCTGGGCATCTGCAATGTCGTGGGCAGCACGATCGCCCAGGAATCCGACGGCGGCTTCTACTTGTGCCGGACCGGAGATCGGCGTGGCTTCGACCAAAGCCTTCACTTCGCAATGCACGCTGCTGGCGATGCTGGCCCTCTATTTCGGCCGCCTCCGCCACATGAGTTACTCGACCGGCATGCGGATGATCGACCAATTGCAAGAGCTCCCCGAGAAGGTCGAGCAGTCGCTGCAATGCAGCGGGCACGTCCAGGAAATCGCCGCCAAGTACGCCCACTGCAACAATTTCCTTTATCTCGGCCGGCAGTTCAATTTTCCTACGGCCCTGGAAGGCGCGCTGAAGCTGAAGGAGATCAGCTACATCCACGCCGAGGGCTACCCGGCCGCCGAGATGAAACATGGTCCGATCGCCTTGGTCGATCCGTCTACGCCCAGCGTGTTCTTAATGCCGCAAAGCCATGTTTACGACAAGGTGATGTCGAACCTTCAGGAGATCAAGGCGCGCGGCGGGCCGGTGATCGCCGTCGTCGGCCAGGGCGACAACGAGGTGTCGCGGCTGGCCGACGAAACGATCGAGATTCCCGCGGTCGAGGATTACTTGCAGCCGATCGTGAGCGTCATTCCGCTGCAACTGTTGGCTTACCACATCGCGGTGGCTCGCGGTTGCGACGTCGACAAGCCCCGCAACCTGGCGAAGAGCGTGACGGTGGAGTAGTCACGAGGGCGTCTCTTCCGGCGGGCGGATCTTGATGAAGCTGCGATACAACAGCAGGTCGTAGACGATCTTCAGCCCGCCGGCGGCGTAGAACAGCACGTCGCGTGTGGCGGGATTTGCCAGCAAGAAGCCCGCCAGCACGGGTGAAATCGCCGCGCCGGTGGTCCGCGCCACGCCCGTCACGCCGGCCGCGGCCGACCGTTCTTCCGGCGGCACGACCGCCATCACGTACGATTGCCGCGTGGGAACGTCCATCTGCGAAATGCTGAACCGCAGGAACAACACGATCACCGCCAGCGGCAGGTTCGGCATCAGCGGCACGAGGATCAGCAGAATGTTCGACGGCAGGTGGGTGAAGACCATGGTGTTGATCAGACCGAAACGCCCTGCCAGCCGCGCAGCGGCCAACGCCGACAGCCCGGCCAGCAGATTGGCGCCGAAAAAGATTCCGCCCAGCATCGAGGGCTGCACGCCGAAACGGAGGTGGAACCAATACGCCGCCAGGCTTTGGATCACGAATCCGCCGCCGAAGGCGTCGATGGAAAACAACGCGGAGAGCCGGAGAATCACGCCTTGCGATCGGGCCAGGCCGAAATAGTGGGCCAGTCCGGCCGCCGGTCCGTTTCCCGTGGTCGGCCGCGCATCGCCGTGATTAACGACTTCCGTCGCCGGCGACAGCCGCGTAAACAGCGCCAAGAGCACAACGCCCAGCAACGCGTAACCGGCCACGTCGACGCGATAGCTGGCCACCGCCGGCACGGCCGCACGTTGCAGGGCCCCGATCAGCAGTCCGCCGGCCAGCGAGCCCAGCGCGGTGGCCAAAGCGCCGACCAGCGTGTACCAAGCGAAGATTCTGGTGCGATCGCGGTCGGACACCACGTGCGAAAGGGCCGCTTGCTCGATCGGCAGGAAGGGGCCCACCTCGTTGCCGCTGGGGCTGATGACCCCGATGGTGGCCGCCAGCAGCAAGACCAGGAAGCCGTCGCAGAGAGCGAATACGGCTCCGGCTGCCGCCATGAGGACGGCCCCGATCATCAGCGTTCGTCGCCGCCCGAAGCGGTCGGCTCGCGTGGTCAGCCACAAGGAGACGGCCGTGTCGCCTACCAGGGTGAGCGTCAGCAACAGGCCGATTTGCGGGTCGCTGAGCCCGACGGCCGCCAGATACAAGGCCAGGATGACCGACAATGAGCCGTAGGCGAACAGCCGCACCACGCGGGTGCTGAACAGTACCAGCGTATCACGAGGCATAGCGATGGATTGTAGCCGTTCACCGTCAGGGGGACAGTCCCAGTGAACGGGTACGAATGGTTGAGCCCTGCCAAGGGCGGCAGACGCATGGAACCGCCTCGCCGCGTTTCACGCGAACACTTCGGTTCCCTTCATCGCCGGCACGGGGAACTCCTGGCCGCAGGCAAAGCACGCCGACCGATCGCGCGGGGCAAGCCGCCCGCAATGCGGACACGGCAGCCGCCCGGGCCAGATACGATGGGCCAGATAGCCGAAATACACTGGCAAGCCGAACAACAGGACAAGGACTACCCACGCGGGCGTCCACGGCAGCCCAAACTTGCGTTGCCGGCGATAACACAACCAGGCCAAGACCACGCTCAGCATCGGCGAGATGACGAAGGCAGGCCACGCGTTGTGCAGCGCCCTGGGCAACGCATCAGAATAGGACACCCAATCCGGAACGTTTGCCGCCCACGGATAACAAACGTAGACGCCGACGACCAGACTTGGAACCGGCGCGATGATGGATCCCATTGTGGCTGCCGCGGCGGCTGATTCCTTGCGCATTTCGTGTAAGTCGACATGTGTGCGCCGAACGATCTCGCCCGCCATCTTGATCCACAACAGGTCTTTGTCCTTCTCAACCGCAACGACGTTGTCGGGAAGCAGGAGCCAGGAGAGAATATCCTTGCGGAATTCTTCGGGAAGAGGATAGGACGCGGCTTCTTTGCCGCTGCGGTCCAGGACGAGTACACGGTCTGCCAAGCGGATCAGAATTGCTCGCGAGGCTTCGATCTGGGACGCCGTTTCCTCGGCGGTTTGCTCGTGCCGTTGCGTGAGCGCCGCGGAGATGGCATCGGTCCCCGTCCAGACCGCCTTCACCGCCCGATTCTTCGTGTCAATTTGCATCAGGCCGTCGTCAGCCAGGAGATATTTTGGTACTTGGGGCCAACTGCCGGCGCCGTACTGATTGAGAATTGCACCTGTGGCTCCCCAGCGAACTCTGCGGCCGTCAACGGGAAATTGGTCTTCCAGAGGCGGCTCGTCGAGACGGAATCCGTGGCATCCCAGGTATCCCACCCTGAGCCTTGCTGACTTGTCGTAGCCCACAAAGTAGCCATGGCCTTTGAGTTGGCCATCGTGGACGAAGTACCAATTCTCTGGGGCGAGCCAATCGCCATACAGATAGGTTATTCGTTGCGGCCACTGCAAGTTGCGGAACTCCTCTTCCTTGCGCGGCGGTCCCACCAGCATTGTGAAGGATTGGAGATGCGAGTCGTTGACGGTTAGAGGCTTGCCGTCGAGCGAACGGAATGATCGAACCGCGTTGTTGCCGCCGACCTGCGATTCGATGATCGGGGTGCCGTCGGGGAGGAACACCACGCTTTCGAACGCGTCAGGGGGGGTGACGATACCGTGGACAACATCTGTTGCCCAACCGCATACAATTGCCCATGCCACGCCGGCGCCCATTGCCAGCATCGCGCCCAACGCCAATGATTGGAATCGATCGCTTCGCGTCGACATCGTGTTTTCTCTACGTAGGTCAGGAATAATCGCGGGTTCGAGCGACGAAGAGGATCATGGCAATCAGCCAGGCATCAAAGGCCGCGGGGATGAGCCACGACACTAGGCCCCAGTCGAGTTGGCTTGCTATCGCCAGCGGAATGACCACCGGGATGACCGCAGCCGCCAGCGACAGCAGCCGTCGATACCACCGGCCGGGCTGAATGCCGGTCAGAAACGCGCCAAAATAGAAAGTCATCATGACGAACCAGCCCAGCCAACTTGGCCACGTCATCGACCACTGAAACGGGCTGGCATGGGTGCCGGGCGTTGCCGCCCAAAGGCAATAGATTGCCAAGGGGACAACCGCGCAAATCAGATAGACGCCCGCTCCCACTAGCAGCTTCACGCCGATCAGCCAACGGCGCTCGGCCGGCCGGTGGAACAAAAACGGATAGGTGCCGCGGACCGATTCGCCAATGGTCTGCCGCAAGCCCAGGGCGATGGCCAGTCCCGCGGCAAGCCAGCAGAACTTGCCCGTGAAACTGTCGTTGATAAACGGCACTTCCCCATAACCGAGCGGAGAGGAGAAGAAGGTGGGGAGGAAGTTCATGGAAAATGCGGTATTCATCGCGTGAAGGACAAACCAACAGAATAGAAGCAGGGCGATCAGAGCGATGCCGCGAATCTCCCGAAATTCTTTCAACGCCATGGCTCTAAACATGGGCCACCTCCTCCTCGGTCGCGAAAATCGGCAGGCTGCGGCGCGGGCCGCGGGTGTACTCGATGAAGGCGTCTTCCAAGTTGAACTCGACCACCTCGATCCCGCGCGGATGCAACGACTCAAACAACTGCCGGTGCGAGTCGCCAAAGCCGACGACAACCAGTTCCAATTTGCGGCCCACCTGGCGGCGATTCACCAGGCCCGGGCAATCGACCTGCTCCGGCGGCCCGCCGTCGAACTCCAAGAGCACCTTGCGAACCGATTGCTTGAAGTGATCGGTGGGGCAATCGACCCGCAGCACGCCGTCGACGATAATCCCGATCCGATCGGCCACGCGCTCCACGTCGCCGAGGATGTGCGAGCTGAAAAGGATCGTCCGCCCGCGGCGCTGAATGATCTGAATGAGCGATTCGAGAAAGTCGCGGCGGACGACCGTGTCGAGGCCGAGGGTAGGATCGTCGAGGATCAGCACTTCGGGGTCGGCGGCCACGGCCAACGCCAGGGCGACCTGCGCCTGCTGGCCGCGCGAAAGCCGGCGGATGCGCCGCTTGGGCGAAAGCTCGAAGTGATCGAGAATCTGCTCCAGCAGATGCTGGTTCCATCGCTCGTAGAAGGGACGGGTGAAACTGACCGCCTGGCGGATGGTCATCCAGCGGTAGAGCGGATGGCCCTCGGCCAGATAGGCGATGCGGGCCCGCGTTTCCGGCCGCAAGTGCAGGGAATCTTCGCCCAGCACTTCGGCCCGGCCGTAACTGGGGTGGGCCATGCCCATGAGCATCTTGATGGCGGTCGTTTTGCCGGCGCCGTTGCGGCCCAACAGCCCGTAGACCGTTCCCTGGGCCACCCGCAGGTTGAGGCTATCGACCGCGCAATGGCCGTTGTAGTACTTCGTCAGGCGATCAGTGACAATCACGTCGGGCATAGTCGGATCTTCCTGTACTGCCGCGACCGGTGGACGCGGGGTCACGTCGAATCCTTTGCAGACCACTGGAATTGTTTCGCCCGCTCCGATGCCAACGCCAAGACGTCTTCGGCCGTGAAGCCCAAGTGCACGGCTTCGGTGAGAAAGCCGTCCAACGCATCTTGGAGCCGCTCTTTGCGCACCTTGCGGGTCAAATCGGCGCGGGGATGGGCCACAAAGACACCCAGTCCGGGCCGCGTGTTCAAAATGCCGTCCCGCTCCAGGTCGGTGTACACCCGCGCGATCGTGTTCGGATTGACCACCAACAAGCGCGAAAGCTCGCGGACCGAGGGGAGCCGCTCTTCGGGCTGGAGCCTCCCCCGCGCGACGGCCTCGCGGATTTGCGTGGTCAATTGCCGGCAAATGGGCGACCGGCTGGCGGGATCGATGAAGAATTCCACAGGCACCTCACTAACTGTACTAGTAATCATAGTACAGATGGGAGGAACGTGTCAAGAGGACTTTTTTCAGATTTTCCCTTTGGCCGGGGCCGCCGAGGGGCGCGGGCTCAGTCGGCCATCACGCAGCGGCCGTGGGCCCAGGCCCGCAGACGGTTCGACATCTTCGCGCATGACGACCGACAGGGGTTGGGTGGCCTGCATGGCCGCCAGGATGTGCTCCGTGGTGCACTCCGCCTGCGCGGCGAACGCGGTGAACAGTCCGGAAATGACGGCCTGCTCGATCTCGGCCCCTGTAAATCCTTCCGAGCCGGCCACCAATCGCGGCATGTCGAACCTGGCCTTGTCGCGGCGCCGCTTCTTCAGATGGACCGAGAAGATCGCCTCGCGCTCCTGGGCGCCGGGCAAATCGACGAAGAAAATCTCGTCGAATCGGCCCTTGCGCATCAACTCTGGCGGCAACTGGGAGAGGTTATTCGCCGTGGCGATCAGGAAGATGGGATGACGGTGATCCTGCATCCACGACAACAGCGTGCCGAACATCCGTTGCGAGAGGCCGCCATCAGCCGAGTCGCTGCTGGCCGAGGCGAAGGCTTTCTCGATCTCGTCGATCCAGAGAACGACCGGCGCCATCGACTCGGCCTGGCGGAGGGACTCGCGGAGCCGCGACTCGCTCTCGCCGATGTATTTCTGATAGAGTACGCCCGGGTCCATCCGCAACAGGGGCATTCGCCAGGCCGAGGCGACCACTTTGGCGCAGAGGCTCTTGCCGCAACCTTGGACCCCGAGCAGCAAAATGCCGCGCGGCGGGTCGAGACCGAACTCGCGGGCACGGGCCGTAAAGCCGCCGTGCCGCAAGTTCAACCACCGTTTCAGGTTGTTCAGCCCGCCGATTTCATCGGGCAAGACATCGGCGGCGATCGATTCGAGGCAACCGGTTGTGCCCAGGAGGTTCCGCTTCGCATCCACGATGCGCGGCAGGTCGGCGGCGTCCAAGACGTTATCCACATGGATGGCTCCGGCGACGACCCGGGCCGCCTCGTCGCTGGTAAGCCCGCGCAACGTTTGCACCAGGATTTCCAGCTCTCGCTTGTTCAACTTCGATTCGACCGGATGAAGCGTGCGCTGCTGAACCGCCTGAAACGTCGTGCGAACGATGTCCATCAGTTCTTCTTCGTCCGGCCAACCGACGGCGAAGGGGACCGTCAGGCGGCGCACCTCGGGCGGCAACGTGACGGCGTCGGTCAGCACCAGCGTCCACCACCGCGTGTCGGGCGAAAAATACAGGTCGCGGAGGCTCCGCACGACGCTCGGGTCCTTGCAGTGGGGGCCGAGGTCCTTGAACAAGAAGATCGCTGGATACGACGTTTCGCGAACGTAGTCCAGCGCCGCCACCACTTTGTCGGGTTTCACCAGCGTCTTGATTCCCTCCGGGGCCGTGGTGCATAGTCCCCGGGTTACCGACCAGTGGATCAGGGGTAACTTCATCGCTTCGGCAACTTGCCGAACCAGGGCTAGCGCCCGGGGTTCGTCGGGCGTCTCCATGGAGATGATGGGATTGCCGGCCTGTATCAACAGTTTCAGGTTGTCGGATGTCATGGGAAACTCCCCGGAACGAGATGGCCGCCGCCGCAACGTTGATTCTACCCCTTGAGTTTAGCCGACGGAAAGGCTAGAAGAAGGAGGTCTGATGCCGCAGAAGATGCTTTGAGGAGAACGCCGGCCACGAGCAAGCAACCCACCAAGAAGAAGGGCTCGACCGAGGGGCACGCGAACGATCGGGTCATCAGCCAAAACCGCAAGGCCCGCCATAACTACACGGTGCTCGACACGCTCGAATGCGGCATCGTGTTGGTCGGCAGCGAGGTGAAGAGCCTGCGCAACGGCCGGGTGTCGTTGGACGAGGCCTACGCGCGGATCAAGGACGACGAAGTCTGGCTGATCGGCTGCGACATCGCGGAGTACATCGAAGCGAGCCACTTCAATCACAATCCGCGGCGGCCCCGCAAGCTGCTGATGCACCGGCGGGAGGTCAAGCGTTTCGCCCATCGGGCCTATGAAAAAGGCCTGACGCTGGTGCCGCTGGAGATGCACTTCCGACGCGGGCTGGCGAAGGTCGTCTTGGGCATCTGCCGGGGCAAACAGCGCCACGACAAACGCGAGGCCGTGAAGAAGGCCGAGGCCCAGCGCGACATGGCGAGGCAGGTGCTCCGGCGGCGATAAACCTGGCAAGTCGCGGCCCAATCCGTGCCGCAAGAGGTCGCGTCGGCCCATTACGCCGGATCGTAACATGGGGGCCCTGCGGAGGTTGCGACGCCCGGCGGGCGGCGCACAGCGTCGCGGATAGCTCGCTGCCACGCCCAACGTGGGAACCGGAACGGAATCGACTACCACCATATTGAGGAAGCCGCTGGGCGCGAGCTATAATTGTCGCAAACAGTGACGACGTTACCCTGAAGCCGAATCTACCACATACAACGGTCGAATCGAGGTGTCTTTATGGAAGCAACGCCTGTTTCATGTGTTCCGCACATTGGCGACGTAGCTGGGGTGATTTGGAGAATCCTTTCCGAGAACGGTCCGATAACCACGACGAAACTGGTAAAGGCGGTTGACGAGCCTCGCGACACGGTGATGTTGGCCCTTGGCTGGCTCGCCCGCGAGGAGAAAGTCAATATTGACGACGAAGGCCGCAACCGGAAGGTTTCGCTGCGTGCGTGAGAGCTCGGAGCGGCTGTCTGGGGGCCGGCCGTAGGTGCGGCGGTGATTTTGACGCGCCGATTTGGCGGGGAATCGTCCGCCGTGCCGCTGCTTGCCGCGCACGGTCAGCCGCTATACGCTAAAATTGGTAGTTGTGCGCAGGCAAAGATGCAGGCGCCAACGGCCATCCGTCGCCCTCCCTGCTGAGAAAGGAAAATCGCTCATGAGACGAAGTTATGCGGGTCCCTTGGCAATCGTCGCGATTCTGGCCGGTTGTTCCGTTTGGATGATATCGGCGCCGGCGGCCGAACCGACCGGGAAAAGCTGCGCCGGCGGCCGCACCGGCCGGTGCGCCGGCCACCAGCCCCGCGGCGAAGGAAGTCGCCGAGGCCAGCAATAAGTTTTACGTGAGCGACGTCGAGGGGGCGCTGGCGCTGTTGCGGGAGGCGGCCAAGAAAGACGCCAACCTTCCACCGGCCCAAGTGCTCATGTCGCAACTGTATTTGCAGCAGGGCATGCTGGCGCCGGCGCGGAAGGCGTTGGAGTGCGCCGTCGTGGAAGACCCTGCCGACCCTGCCGCCTACGTGATGCTGGGTCAACTCGCCGTGCGCGACGGGCGCGTCACGGAGGCCGAATTGATACTCCGAAAGGCCGATAGCCTCCTTTCCACCTACGACAAGAGTGCCAAGCAGAAGAGCCGGCTTCAATTGGAGATTTGCAGCGGTTTGGCGTCGGTCGCCGAAGACCGCGAGAATTGGGAGGAGGCTCAAAAACAACTGGAGGCCTTGTTGAAGCTCGATCCGGGCAATGCGGCCACCTTGCAGCGGCTGGCCCGTTGCCTGGTGCGGCAAAAGAAGCCGGCCGAGGCGCTGGAGGAGCTGAAGAAGGCCGCAAAAATCGACGCGGCGATGCTCGCTCCCGAGGCCGTTCTGGCCAACTTTTGCGAGGAGGCGGGCGATCGCGAAAACGCCAAGAAATACATGGAAGCCGCGTTGGCAGCGGCGCCGAAGGACCCCCGCACGCGCCTGGTCGCCGCACGATGGGCGTTTGACATCGGACAAATGGACGATGCCCTGATCCAAGTGAATGCCGCCTTGAAACTCGATCCCAAGATGCTCGAAGCCAAGATCCTGCGCGGCATCATCGCCGCCTTTCAGAAGGACTACCGGACTGCCGAGCATTATTTCGAGGATGCGAAACTGCAATCGCCGGACAGCTTCCAAGCTACAAACGACCTGGCTCTTGCGCTGGTCGAGCAGAAAGACGATACGAAGAAGCGCCTGCGCTGCAATATGCCGAAGAGAACATGCGGAAGTTCCCGAAGTCGCTCGACGTCATGTTCGACCTACGGTTGGGTTCTCTACAAGACGGGCCACCTGGAAGAGGCGATCAACGCGCTGTGCGCCGCGATCACGGGGGCGGCGTTCAACCCCGAGACGGCCTATTATCTGGCCCAGGTTGACGCCGATCGCGGCCAGGCGATCGAGGCAAGGCTGCTGCTGGAGCGGGCGCTGAAAGAGACGGGGCCCTTCGCCATGCGACCCGAGGCCACCGCGCTGTTGGAAAAGCTCAACAAGGAGCAGTACAACAAAGAATAAAGATCATGGTAAGCGATCCTTCGTTACCATGATCGTACTGCTTGAAACGGGATCCGCGACGTCCCGCCGTCCTGGCGAGTCTCTTCTCATTCCATCGGCAAAAGGCGGGGGACTCTGGAGCGGTTCTGCGCCGGCCGACGGCGCCAAAGAGCCGGTAGAGATCGCGCGAGCGGCACAGCTTAACGCGCCGACGGGAATCGCGAGCGACCGTCTCGAATTTCGCCCCTGCTACAACCGACAACAACCATAGGACCAGTCCGCACGGCCGATGCGAACTTGGCAATGGACGGTGATTTGGGCCGGCGGGACTTGGCCTTCCTCATGGCGGCCCTTTGCCCCACTTGAGCCGCCAGTCCCCGTGGATCGATGGCAGCGACGCGGACAAACCCCCCATTAGACGAGCAGCGGCTTGTCGGTAAGGCGTAGCGACACTATGATAAATAATCAAACCAGCGATCCCATGGCGCGCCACGCGAAACCCGCGAAACCGCGGTCGTGGCCCGTTGACGTCCCTTGTTCGAGCCTTCTCGTCGAGGAGACGGAGGCGGCATTCGCAGTAAAGCCCCGAAAGCGGACGAAATCGTGCGCGAGGGGTTCAGCCGCTCGGGTCCCGTCAAGAAATTGCCTATGTACGTGCTCGAAACCCGCGGTTTGCGAAAGGACTATGGGGCCGAAGGCGAGGTGTGCGTACACGCCCTGCGCGGCATCGATCTTCAGGTCCGCAAGGGCGAGTTGCTGGCCATCATGGGCCCCTCGGGGTCGGGCAAGAGCACGCTGTTGCACATCCTCGGCGGCGTGGAAACCCCCACCTCGGGCCAAGTTTCTGCTGGAAGGCGTCGACTTGGCCACGCTCAATGACGATCAACGCACGATCATCCGCCGCGAGCGAATGGGTTTCATCTTCCAGTCGTTCAACCTTCTGCCCGCCTTTACGGCCGAGGAGAACGTGGCCCTGCCGCTGGAACTCGGGGGCACGGCTTCGTCGGAAGCCCGTCGCCGCGCGGCCGATACCCTCAGGTTGGTGGGCATGTCGCACCGCCGCGATCATGTGCCCAGCGCGCTGTCGGGCGGCGAGCAACAGCGCGTAGCCATCGCCCGAGCGCTGGTGATGCGGCCCGCCCTGCTGCTGGCCGATGAGCCGACCGGCAACCTGGATAGCGCCAACGGCCGCCAAGTGACCGCCTTGCTGCGGCGGCTGGCCACGCAAGAGGAGCAGACGATCGTCATGGTGACGCACGACGCGAACGTGGCCTCGCAAGCCGACCGCCTGGTGCGCGTCCGCGACGGGCTGGTGGATTCCGACGCCGATGTCGGCGATTCCGCGTCGCGGGCTGCCTCGGGACTGGCTCGCTCGTGTTTGTTCAAGGGAACCGGGTAAAGGGGCGGAAAGGGGAGGGCGGAATGCGAAGGGCCGCGACGGGTTGATCATGTGCGTCCTCCTTCCGGCCGCCATGGGCCTTCCGCGATCCGCCTTTCGCTCGGGGATTTTATGATTCTCTGGAAATTTACCATCCGCGAACTGAAGAGCCGTCCCGGGCGCGCGCGCTCACGTTGTTGAGCATCGTGATCGGCGTGGCCGCCGTCGTGGCCGTCACCGTGAGCACCGCCACGACGAACCAGGCCTGCCAGGACATGTACGTGGCCGTGGCGGGCCGGGCAGCCTTGGAAGTTGCGGCCGAGGCCGACGGCTTCTTCGACGAGGCCCTGGCCGACCAGCTTGAACAGATCCCGGGCGTGAAGGCCGCTGTCCCGACCGCGCAGAAGTACGCGTCTCTAAGCCACGCGGGAAACAAACTCGGACTGTTGGTGCGTCGGCATCGATCCCGAGCGCGATAAGGCGGTGCGCGACTACGATTTGCAGAAGGGCGGGTTTTTCCGAAAGCCGCACGAGGTGCTGTTGGAGGCCGGGCTGGCCCACGGCTGGGGTATCGATGTGGGCGACGAAGTCACGCTGGCCACGATGCGCGGCGGACTCGGGCGGCGCTGACGAAGTTCAAGGTCGCCGGGCTGCTCTCGCCGCACGGGGCCGCCGGCTTCAAGCAGGGCGGCATCGTCTTTCTGCCGCTGGAAACCGCGGAACGCCTGTTCTACAAGTCCGGCAGCATCAACCTGATCAGCATCGTCTTGGCCGACGGCGCCGACGAAAAGGCCGTGGCCGAGGCGATTCGCCAGCAGTTGCCCCAGGGGCTCAGCGTCCGTTCGCCGGCCGAACGGTCGCAGCTTTCCAAGGAAACCATCGACAAAGTGCAGAAGGGGCTCGATTTTTCCTACGTGGCCATTATGGCCCTGGCGTTCTTCACGATCCTCAACACCTTCCTGATGAACGTGGGCGAACGGCGGCGGCATTTGGCCGTGCTGCGGGCGATCGGCGCCACCCGGCGGCAACTCATCCGCATGTTGCTCTGGGAAGGCCTCGACATGGGCGTGGCCGGCACGATCCTCGGTTCCGCGGCGGGCCTCGGCGGGGCCTTCCTGCTGACGCAGTCGGTGGGCCGCGTCTATTCCACGCCCATGCCGGTGCTGCAGATCACGCCGGCGCCGTTTATCACCGCCGGGATTCTCGGGCCGATCGTGTCGCTGCTGGCGATGTTCATTCCGGCCTGGATTGCCGGCCGCGTCTCGCCGCTGGAAGGCATGCGGTTTATTGCCACCGAAGGGCGCAGCCGCGTCTCGCTGCTCTACGCGCTGTTGCGCCACGCGTTTTCCTCGCCACCGGTTCGGTGATGGCGGCGTGCATTCTCGGCTATCTGCCGGTGCAGATCATGATCGTCGCCGGCGTGATTTTTACGGCCGCCTTCTTGCTGCTGATCCCGTTCATGCTGGGCCTGTTGGCGTGGATCGTGGCCACGGTGTTGTATCCGCTGCTGCGCACGGAAGGACGGATTGCCCATCGGCAAATCCTCCGCCGCCGCGTGCGAACCACGCTGACCGTCGGCATCCTCTACATTGCCGTCAGCACGGCCATCGGCCTGGGGACCAACATCCTCGACAACGTCCAGGACATCTACGTCTGGATGGACAGCACGCTGCAGGGCGACTTCTTCATCCGCTTGATGAACCAGGACATGTCCAACGGACAATCGGCAAAAATGCCCGAATCGTTGGTCAATGATATTCGGGCGGTCGAGGGTGTTGCCAACGTCGATTCGATCCGGGCAATCCCGGCCGCCGTCCACTCGGACGGTCTTAACGGAGGCAAACAGCAAGTCCTGGTCTTTGTCCGCGACTTCACCGACAAGGGCGTCTCTGCCGCTGGACATCCGCGCGGGCGATCCGAAGCGGGTCCGCCAAGCGCTTGGCCCAGGGGGAAGTCGTGTTGGGCACCGTCTTGGCCCATCATATCGGCGTCAATGTGGGCGACGAGATCACGTTGGAAACCCTGTCGGGCCCGGCGCAGCTTCGCGTGGCCGCCATGGCCACCGCCTATTGGGTGGGCGGCAACGTGGTCTACATGGAAGGCGCGACAGCCCGACGCCTGCTGAATGTGGAAGGCGTCGACTACTTCATTATCAACACCCGCCCCGAGGCCCGCGCAGAGGTCGGCGCAAAGCTCCGATCGCTCTGCGATCAAAATGGCTTGATCTTGCAATCGTTTGCCGATTTGCGGAAAAGGGTCGACGACCTTACCAAGGGCGTGATCGCCGGGCTGTGGGCATTGCTGGTCTTGGGATTGATCGTCGGGGCGTTCGCCATCGCCAACACGCTGACGATGAACGTGTTGGAGCAAACCCGCGAACTGGCGCTGTTGCGCGTGGTGGCGATGACCCGCTGGCAGGTCCGCAAAACGATCCTTGCGCAAGCGATCATCATCGGCTTCATCGGGCTGAGCATGGGCGTCGTCGGCGGAATGATCGGCGCCTATGTGATGAACCTCAGCTCGCTGCCGCTGTTGGGCCATGCGCCGGCCTTTGCCCTGCATCCGTCGCTGCTGGCCGCCTGTTTCGGCATCGGGCTGGCGGTGATCGTGGCCGCGGCGTGGTTGCCGGCAGAGCGCGCCGCCCGCCTCCGTTTGCTCATCGCCCTGCAATACGAGTGAGCGATGTGGGTACCCCTGCTGCAAGCGGCCGCAATGCGCGGCGGCCGCATGGGCCAGGCCCGTCAGGCTGTAGCCGCCTTCCATCACCGAGACGAGGTGGCTGTTGGCATGCTGGCGGGCCAGATCGAGCATCAAGCCCGTGAATTCCACGTAGTCTTCGTCGGTCAGTTTGAATCGACCGAGCGGGTCGCCCTGGCGCGCGTCGAAGCCGGCCGAGATCATCACCAACTCCGGCTTGTAACGGTTCATGGCATCCGCCAAGGCATGGAACGCGGGCAGGAATTCCCGCCTGCCGGCGCCGGCCGTCATCGGCCAATTCATCGTGGTTCCGAGCCCCGGGCCGCGGCCGGTTTCCTGCCTGCTTCCCGTCCCCGGATACCAAGGCCACTGGTGCGTGCTGAAATAGAAGACGGAACCGTCCTCGTAGAAGATCTCCTGGGTGCCGTTGCCGTGGTGCACGTCCCAGTCGACGATCAGCACCTTGCCGACGCCGTGCTTCCGCTGCGCATATCGGGCGGCGATGCCGGCGTTGTTGAAAATGCAAAAGCCCATGCCGCGTTCGGACGTGGCATGATGTCCCGGCGGACGCACCAGGCAGAAGGCATTGTTCGCCTCGCCGCCGAGCACGGCGTCGACGCCGACGCACGCCGCGCCGGCTGCATAGTAGGCCGCCGTGAGCGAGTCGCGGCATACCCAAGTGTCGCCCGTGCTGAGCTTCGCGGCACCCGATTCAATCTCTTTCCGCGCCAACGTCAGGTAGCTCTCCCGATGGCAGGAAAGCACCTCCGCGTCGGTGGCCGGTCGAGATTCGAAGAGCTTTAACGCCGGGAAGTAATTGCTCTTGGATAGCGCACTCAATACGACGTCGTACCGTTCGGGGCACTCGGGCGGGTTGCCGCCGCGAGCGTGGCACTCGCAGATCTCGTCGCAGACCAAGGCGGTCGGCAAACCCGAAACGGAAGGTTGCGGCGCCGCCGCAAGCAGAGTCCGGGCCGAGTAGCCAACGGCGGTTAACGCTCCGAGGCCGATGGCAACCGTCTTCAAAAATTGCCGACGCGTAGCGATCGGCCGCTTCGCGCTGCGGTCAAAACCCAGCAGGTCGTCGAACATGAAACCTCCAGGCGGGACAGGCGGGAACAAACACGGCGTCCCAGGCTTGCTCTTGGGAGGGCTGACGGAGGCGACTCGGATCGTCCCCCACCCAACTCTCATTGTACAGCCCGGGCAGAAAAGATACAAGGATATACCCTACCCCGGCTGGGGTTGCTCAATGGACGGCCACTTGGGCAAAACGCCTACGCACGCAAGAATGTCCGGTTGCGATAGAGATACCATAGGATGAGCCACAGCACGCCCACCTCGCCAATCGAGCGAAGTAACTCGTCGTAGGGGGCCGGCCATTGCTTGGCCAGGTTCAGCACGAACGTGTCGCTGATGGTCCGATCGAAGACATGATCGAACACATAGGCCAGCAAGGCGTTGGCCCCGATCACCACGAAGGGAAAGGCCCAGGCCTTGATTCCGGCGATGTCGATCACCGAGTAAAACAGCGCCAAGAGCAGAAAACTGAAGCCGCCGCCCCAGAGGATCATCGAGCTGGTCCAGAGGTGGCGATTCAGCGGGAGCCAATAGCTCCAGAGCCACCCGCTCGCCATGCAGGCCGCTCCGATGGTGATCAGCAGGGCGATTTTTCGCAGCGGCGGCAACCGCCAACGCAGCAGGTGCCCCGCCATCGCCCCGAGCAGCACACTGGCGGCAAAGCCGAGGCTCGTAACGATCCACGTGAAGTCGTGTGCTCGGCGAAAACTGCCCAACACCAATTCATCGACATAGCGGGCGAAATTGGCCGTCTGTTCCAGGGTCCCGGCGGGATGGCCGGCAAACGGGACGAACACCAGCAGCCCCCAATAACCCACCACCAATGCCGCCAGAAGCCCAATCTGGCCGATCAGCGACAAGTGAATTATCGCCATCGACGTCACCAGATAACCGACGGCAATGGCTTGCAGGGTGTTGCTGTATAATTCCATCCCTTCCCACTGATATTTCAGCAGGCAACCTTGGGCCAAGATGCCCAGAAACCACAGCACGGCCACGCGGCGGGCGATCCGCCAATAAACGGGCCTCAGGCTGCCGCCTCGCTCCGCCCGCTTGGCCATCGCAAAGGGCATCGAAGTGCCGACCAGGAAAAGGAATACCGGCATCACCAGGTCCCAGGCGACGAATCCTTGCCATCGGGGATGCGTCACTTGCGTCTCCAAGGCATCCACCCACCACGGAAACAAGCATGCGCACAAGGCCAACGCCAACTCGCGTCCGCCGATGATCCAGAACATGGCAAAACCGCGCAGGGCGTCGATCGACAGCAGTCGCTGATCGGGCGGCGCCGAGGAGGCCGGCGCCGACACGGCGAGCCGCCGACTTGTGCGCGGTCCGGCGCCGCCGCCAATACGGCCGTCGATTGCGCCATTCTGCCGTTCTCGCTTGCGGCAGTCCGCCGACCTCGCTCCGACCAGGTGCGATGCGAGGAACGATTGGTGCGAGTTGCTTCCCACAAAAAGTTCTTCGAGGTGCTCATGGGGTGGTCCTTCCCCCGGACGTTGCGACGATCGCCGCGATATGCGAAAAGAAAAGTCAGAATCACGCCTTTTGCGAACGACTCGCGGCTCGTTCCGCGGGCTGCGTCCGAAATCAACCGTTCGCGGAGGCGACGAGTGTTCACCAGAATGGTCCGCATCGCCCGGGAAGCGGCAATGCATCGAAGAGGGGAGCCCGGATGCCCAGCCACCCGTGTGCGCCGCGACGGCGTGCGCCATCGGAAGGTGAAAAAAGAGGCCTTCCCGCCGATCAGACGGAGCGCGACGCGAGCGCGTCGAGTAGTTCTCGCACGGCGCCCATCGGATCGGCAGCCTCGACGACCGCACTGCTGACGGCGATCCGGGTGAAGCCGGTCTCCAGAACGGCGGCGACATTCTCGCGGCAGATGCCGCCGATCGCGAAAGCGGGCAGGCGAATCTCCGCCGCCACCGCGCGCAGCAACTCCGCGCCCGGATAGTGCGAAAACTGCTTGGTGACCGACGGAAACGTGGGCCCCACCCCGATGTAGCTGGCCCCATCGAGCACGGCCTGCCGGGCCTGCTCGATACCGTGCGTCGATACGCCCACCAACGCCTCGGGACCGACGATCGATCGGGCATCCTTCACCGAAACGTCCTCTTGCCCCAGGTGGACGCCGTCGGCCTGAGCCAGCGCCGCCACGTCGGGCCGATCGTTCATCACAAACAGCGTCGCGGCGCCTCGGGTCAAGCGGCGCAACCGCCGCGCACGATCGAGCAACTCCCGGTCGCCCAGCCGCTTATCGCGAAGTTGGAGCAGATGCGTGCCGGCCGCGATCAGCTCGCCCGCCAGCCGCTCAAATTCCGCGGCGCTGGAGCGGCCATCGATCAGCACGTAGAGCCGCGACGCGGCGAGCCGCTCGACGTTGCCGCGGGTGAGCTCGACCGACCGTTGCAGCGTGTACGCGCGATAACGCAATTGTTTGAAAGTCGCCGACAAATCGGCGTCGCCCAGCTTGGCGTATTCCTCCAGGCTACGGAGCGATTCCTGCAAGCGGGCGAAATTGGCCGCCAACACGGCCGCCGCCTGGCCGCGACTTTGCTCCGCCGCGGTGGAAAGCTGCGTGCCGATATCGGCCTGCGTCTCCCGAGCGGCAAGCCGCTGCGGCGGCGAAATTCGCCCCAAGGCATCCGTCAGATCGTGACGCAACTGCTTGCACAACTCGGTCAGGTGCCGGTCGTCCAGCACGAAGCGAACATAATCCTCGACGACGCGCAACCCCTCGCGGGCACGGTTGGCAGCCGCATCCAGAACGCGCAGGACGGCAACACCCTCCGCGGTCGCGGCAGCGCGGCTCGCCTCGTCCGTGCGGGGGCTTGCTGCGACGCTTTCCTTGCCCGCGGGCTCCGCAGCGATCGCCCCCGGATCTGCCGCGGAACGACTGGTCGCCTCTTCTTTGCGGTCTTCCATTTCCACGGGCAAGGGCAAATAGTCTTCGTTTTGGAACTCCACCGTTCGGTACGGGTAACCGTGCAATTTGCAAATCTCGGCCTCGAGCGCGTCCGGATCGAGGCCCTTCTGCCGCAACCAGGTTGACACTTCGTGGTCCGCCGCCGCCAGTCCCAGCAGGAGGTGTTCGGTCGCCAGTTCCACGGGCCGCGGAAAAGCTGTCGAACGGGCGACCGCATTTCGCAGCGAAAGCTCGACATCCACAGAGAATTGCCTTACCCCCCCATCGGGTCGAGATATCTTTTCCGTTATCTCCGGCCAGCGCTGTCGAACGGCCTGAACATCGATCGCGGCTCGGGAGAGCATCATGGCCGCCCGACATTCCGGTTCGGCCAGCAGTCCCAACAGCAGTTCCTGGACCTCCAACTCGTCACAGCCGTTGCGACTGGACCAAGAACAAGCGTAAGTCAAAGCGCGCTCGGCGCCTGGCGTGAAATGATAATTCATGTTCTTTAGTGTTACAGAACGGCCGCGCCCTGACAACCCTAACTGCCGGCGGCGCCATTTGTTGCCTTGATTCACCCTGTTTTGGAAGTTACAATTCCCTGGCCGAGGTAGCCGAAGGATCGTTGCTATGCGCAGGATGCCGTGGGCAATGTATTTATGGCCGGGGCTTCCGTACGTTTGGTCGTGCGGAAGCTGGGCCGGATTGGCCATGGCGATCGGCGCGGCCGCGATCCTCAACGTGCTGTTGCTGATCACTTGCGGCTGGACTGAACTAATCGGCAGTAGCTTGCGTATCAGCCTGTGGGTGGCAATGGGAGTGGCGTGGGTGGGTGCGGCAATCTGGTCGGCGACTCGATCGCCGACCGGAGCAGCGGAGCGAGAATCAGACCGCTTTGCCGAGGCCGTCGACCACTACCTGAGAGGCGATTACTACCAAACGGAACAGATTCTCGAAGGGTTATTGCGGCGGAACATCCGCGATGTTGATGCTCGGTTGATGCTGGCCACCATGTGGCGGCGGACGGGCCGGCCCGACGAGGCAACGCATCAGTTGGACGTGCTGGCGCGATGGGAAGGCGCCGGCAAGTGGGAACTGGAGATACGAAAAGAGCGGGAATTGCTGGCCAAAGCAAAAACGCAACACGCAGCGACGACCGAACCCGATCGGATCGCTGCTGCCGGTGACGAAACATCAACCGCCGTTGGCCATGCGGCCTGATCAGTACGAACGGAGAAGGCTATGTACGAGCGATTTACCGACCGCGCCCGGAAGGTCATGCAACTGGCTAACCAGGAAGCACAGCGGTTCAACCATGAATACATCGGCACGGAGCACATCCTGCTGGGGCTGATCAAAGAGGGAAGCGGGGTGGCGGCGAACGTCTTGAAGAACCTCGACGTCGATCTCCGCAAGATCCGGCTTGAAGTCGAGAAGCTCGTGCAGAGCGGGCCCGACATGGTCACCATGGGCAAGCTGCCCCAAACGCCGCGCGCCAAGAAAGTCGTCGAATACTCGATGGAAGAGGCCCGCAACCTCAACCACAATTATGTCGGCACCGAACACATCTTGCTGGGCCTGCTGCGCGAGCAAGAGGGCGTGGCGGCGCAAGTGCTCATGAACCTCGGCCTGAAGCTGGAAGAGGTTCGCGAAGAAGTCTTGAACCTCCTCGGTCACGGCGCGGAAGGCATGGAAAGCTCGGAGCGGCCCGGCGGGCTGCCCGGCGCTCCCAGCGGCGAGGCGCCCGCGCCGGAAAGTCGAAAACGCCGGCCTTGGACAGCTTCGGCCGCGACTTGACCGAACTGGCCCGGCAGGGCAAACTCGACCCGGTCATCGGCCGCGAGAAAGAAATCGAACGCACCATGCAGATTCTCGGCCGGCGCACGAAGAACAATCCCGTGCTGCTGGGCGAGGCGGGCGTGGGCAAAACGGCCATTGTCGAAGGGTTTGCCCAACGCGTGGTCGAAGGCAACGTGCCCGAACTGCTGATGGATCGCCGCATCGTGGTGCTCGACCTGGCGATGATGGTCGCCGGGACGAAGTACCGCGGCCAGTTCGAAGAGCGCATCAAGGCCGTGATGAATGAAGTCCGCCGCGCCAAGAACACGATCTTGTTCATCGACGAGTTGCACACCCTGGTGGGCGCCGGCGGGGCGGAAGGCGCGATCGATGCCAGCAACGTGCTGAAGCCCGCCCTCTCGCGCGGCGAAATCCAGTGCATCGGCGCCACCACGCTCGACGAGTACCGCAAATACATCGAAAAAGACAGCGCGCTGGACCGCCGCTTCCAGGTGGTCATGGTCGAGCCTTCGTCGAAGACGGAGACGATCGATATTCTCAAGGGGCTCCGCGACCGCTACGAACAGCACCATCACGTGCGGATTACCGACGATGCCGTCGAGGCGGCCGTCGAGCTTTCCAACCGTTACATCACCGGCCGGTGCCTGCCCGACAAGGCGATCGACGTGATCGACGAAGCGGGCGCCCGCGTGCACCTGAAGTCGATGACCCGTCCGCCGGACCTCAAGGAGATCGACGAAGAGGTCGAAAAGCTCAACAAGGAAAAAGAAGAAGCGGTGGCCAACCAGGACTTCGAGAAGGCGGCCGCGCTCCGCGATCAGGCCGACAAACTCAAGAAGAAGAAACAGAACATCACCCACGAATGGCGGGAGAAATCCCGCGAAACCGACGGCGTGGTCGACGAGGAAGTCATTGCCGAGGTGATCTCGAAGATTACCGGCGTGCCGCTGACGCGGATGACGCTGGAAGACTCGATGCGCCTGATGAAGATGGAAGGCGAGTTGCACAAGCGCGTGGTGAGCCAGGACGAGGCCATCAAGTCGGTCGCGAAAGCGGTTCGCCGCAGCCGTAGCGGATTGAAGGACCCCAAGCGGCCCACCGGCTGCTTCATCTTCGCCGGCCCCACGGGCGTGGGCAAGACCCTGCTGGCCAAGGCCCTCGCCGAGTTCATGTTCGGCGACGCCGAAGCGCTCGTGCAGATCGACATGAGCGAATACATGGAGAAACACAACATCAGCCGCCTGATCGGCGCCCCGCCGGGCTATGTGGGCTACGAAGAAGGCGGCCAATTGACCGAAAAGATCCGCCGCCGGCCGTATGCCGTCGTGCTCCTGGATGAGATCGAGAAGGCCCATCCCGACGTCTTCAACATGCTCTTGCAGATTATGGAGGAGGGCCGGCTTACAGACAGCTTCGGCCGCAACGTCGACTTCCGCAACACGATCCTCATCATGACCACCAACGCGGGCGCCGAGGCGATCAAGAACGAGTCGGCCTTCGGTTTCCAGAAACCCGACGACGACGCCTCCTACGAGAACATGAAAGGCCGCGTGCAGGAGCAGATCGAAAAGGTCTTCCGGCCCGAGTTCCTCGGCCGCATGGACGACGTGATCGTGTTCCGCCACCTTACCAACGAGGACCTGGCCGACGTGGTCGAGATGGAGTTGGGCAAGGTCCGCGAGCGGCTGGCCGAGCGCGGCCTGAAACTGGTGCTTACGCCCGAAGCCAAGTCGTTCCTGGTGAAGAAGGGGAGCAACCTCGACTTCGGCGCCCGGCCGCTGCGTCGGGCGATCGAGAACTTCGTCGAAGACCCGCTTTCCGAAGAATTGCTCAAGGGCGAGTTCGCCGGCATGGACACGATCCACATCGAGGTCCGCGAAGTGGCCGAGAAGAAGCAACTCTCCTTCCACGGCACCAAGGGCGAAGAAACCACCGAGCCGCATGCCGTCGGAGCCGGGGCGGGCGGCGAAGCGGGTGCAACGTCGTAGCGACAACTGTATTCGCCCAGACAAGGCGCGCACAACAACCAACGCAGAACGGTGGTTTCTCCGTTCTGCGTTTTCTATTGACGGGGCGCGCGACGCCGTGCGAGAACGGCCGAAGTCGTTGCTAACGCAGGCACGCGGTTGCCACAAAATAAAGGCCCAGCCCCACGAATAGAATCAGGCCGACCAATGCCATCGCGACAGCATTGCGAACTGGCACCGGCAGCCGCACGTCTAAACTCGCCAGGTCTGCGAATAACCGATACACCACGATCAAACTGCCAGCGGCGGCTGCCGCAATACCGAGGTAGTGGATCGCGGACGAAGCCAAACTCCGCTCCGTCTCAGCGGCTGAGAAATCAATGCCGGCAGCGTTCGGACTATCGCCGCGAGCACGCGATTCCGTATACCGCAGAAGCCGTTCGTGGCGGTCGTCAAGACGCAATTGTGCGTCGCGCCAGTTCTGAGCAAGCCCGCCCATTATCAGACAGACGACCACAAGCTCGACAACCAGCGACTTGCTGAGGCAGGCACGAAAGTGCCCTCGATAGAGGGCGGGGACCGTTCGAAGCACGATAACAAGACACGCGCCGACGGCGGCCCCAGCGAACCATCGTTCCGCGTACAACACATCCAGCGTCGGGCAGTCAGTAATGGAGGTGTGAGCGAAGAACGTCGCGAGAAACGCTCCCGCCAAAGTTCCCAACACGATGCGGCCGAATCGCATGGGAGGTTGTGCCTTTAATTGGTGAGCCGCGCCGACGGGCGCGCTCTTAAAAAGCGGCTGTGCCGTCATTGTAGAATGCCGCGCCCCTCGATTGCAATTGCCGAGCCCTATGCTCTCCTGCAACCAAAAACCTCCCAGCCATCCCCGCCTAGCCAGCTTAGCTAATCGGGAGAGTTTGCTCAAGCGGCAGCCTCGTTGCGACGAAGTATGAGGAGAAGGCCTGGTCCGAACCGCGCGGGCGGTCTGGACGTAGGTCGTGATCGAGGCAGCGTGCCTCGTTTGGTTGGTGCGGCTTAGGCAGTCGAATGGCTCAGCAAGATACCCCAAGTCCGATCCCTGATTCTGCCGGCGGTAGTTGGCCGATGCGGGCGATTGTCGACGCGATTGCCGAGGTCGGCGTGTTCGCGTTCGAGATGTTTGGATTCGCGAAGGAATGGGTCGTCGGCTTGGGGAGCATCGCGCTGTTTTCCTTGCGGACCTTTCGCTGGCTGCTGACCCGCCTGCCGCGGAGCGAGACGATCTGGTCGAGCTTCTATCAGATCGGCGTTTTGAGCTTTCCGGTGATCGCCTTGACCGGCACGTTTATCGGCATGGTGTTGGTGGTGCAAAGCTACGTGCAGTTTCGCAATCTGCACCTTGAAGCGAAACTCGGGGCGGTCATCAACATGTCGTTGGTTCGCGAGCTGGGGCCCGTGTTGGCGGCCACCATGTTGGCCGGCCGCGTGGGCAGCGCCATGGCGGCCGAATTGGGCACCATGCGGGTTACCGAGCAAATCGACGCCCTGGCCACGATGGGCGCCAACCCGATTCATTACCTCGTCGTACCGCGTTTCCTCGGCTGTCTGCTGCTGATCCCGGCACTGACGATGGTCGCCGATTTCATGGGCATCGTCGGCGCGCTGTGCTACGCCGTTCTGGAGTACGGCATTGACTATCACCAGTACCTGGAGAACTCGCGGCATTTCGTGAGCAATTTCGATTTGTTCGCGGGCATCTTCAAGAGCCTGTTCTTCGGCGCCGCCATTGCGCTGATCGCCACCTACCGCGGCTTCCACTGCGACCCGGGCGCGGAAGGCGTCGGCCGGGCCGCCACCGCCGCTTTCGTGTACTCCTTCGTCGTGATTTTGCTGTTGGACTTGTTGTTGGGCATCGCCTTGGAAGGAATTTACTTTACCCTGTGGCCGGAGGCCCCAAAATTGTTCTGAGGAAGACTTGGTCCGCTCTCCCTCCGGGAGAGGGTTAGGGTGAGGGCGCGTTGCGTGCGAGGCCGGATACCCTCATCCCGGCCCTCTCCGGGCACCGACCGAAGGTTGGTCGGGAGAGGGAATTGAAATCATGGTCACCGCATCCACCAACGCCGATTCTCGAAAGCCGCTGATTCGCCTCGAAGGCGTGGGCGTGGATTTTGCGCGGCAACGCGTGCTGCACCAGATTCACCTGGAGGTTTTCCGCGGCCAGACGTTGGCCGTGATCGGCGAGAGCGGCTGCGGGAAGACGGTCCTCCTGAAAACGATCATCGGACTGCTGCGCCCCACGCGGGGCGCCGTCTATTTCGACGACCAGAATCTGGCCGAGCTGAGCGACCGGGAACTCACCCGGCAGCGAATCCGCTTTGGGTTTCTCTTCCAGCAGGCGGCGTTGTTCGACAGCATGACCATCGCCCAGAACGTGGCGTTTCCCTTGCGGCAGCATTCGCAGAAGGGGCCGCAGGAGATCGAGCACATCATCTCGGCCCGGCTGGCCGAGGTGGGCCTGCCGGAAGACATCCTCGACAAGAAGCCGGCCGAACTTTCCGGCGGCATGCGAAAGCGGGTGGGATTGGCCCGGGCGCTGGCTTTGGAGCCGGAAATCATGCTCTACGACGAGCCCACCACGGGGCTGGACCCGATCATGAGCGACGTGATCAACGAGTCGATTCTCGGCACCCGCCGGCAACATCCGGTCACCAGCATCGTCGTTACCCATGACATGCGCACGGCCCAGAAAGTGGCCGACCGGGTGGTGATGCTTTATCCGTTGTCACGGTTGGCGGCGGACGAGCCGCAGGTGCTTTACGACGGCCCGCCCGAGCGAATCGAGCAGGCCCACGACAGCCGCGTGTCGCAGTTCGTTCGCGGCGAGGCGGGCGAACGGCTGATGGAAATGCGCCGGCAGAACGGGAGGTGAGATATGGACGAACGCGTGATGCACTTCCGCGTGGGAGTGTTCTTTCTGGGCGCTGATCATCACGGGCATCGTGGTGGCGATGTTCGGCAAGCTGCCAAGCCTGACCGGCAGCTACTACACCATCCAAGTCCGCTTCGAGTCTGTCGGCGGAGTGGCCGCCGACACGCCGGTCCGCAAGAGCGGCATCCTCATCGGCCGCGTCCGCGATCTCCGCCTGACCGACCACGACACGAAGGTCCTCGTGACGCTGAATATCCAGTCGGACAAAACCATCTATCAGAACGAGGATTGCTACATCATGCGGGAAGTGCTGGGCGACACGGCCGTTGTGTTCATTCCCGATCGCAGGAAAGAAGCTCTCCGCGACAAGCCCGTCGCGCCCGGTTCGACCCTCGTTGGAGTGGTTTCCGACGATCCGACGGGGCTGAAGACGCGCTTCAGGGCCCGATCGACACCGTCAAAGAAACCGGCGAAGCGCTCACCTTGGCCAGCCAAGAACTCGGCAAGGCCGCCAAGCGGGTTGAAGACATCCTGAACCCCGACGCGCAGAAAGACTTCCAGGAGGTCCTCCACGATGCCGCCGAGTCGCTCAAGGTCATTCAGGGCGTGCTCGGCGACGAAGAGACACGGGCGAAGTTCACCAAGGCCCTCAAGCAACTGCCCGACACGCTCGAGAACATGAACCACACTTTCCAGACCACCGACGAGACCTTGCGGAAGTTCAGCAAACCGTCGTCGGTCGATGGAAAGACGCCGGTGGAACGCATCATCGGCACGATCGAGATGACCGAGCAGACACTGAGCAGGTTCAGCCAGCCCGCCCACGGCAAACCGGCCCCCGTCGACCAGATCGCCAAGGCCATGGACGACCTGGGCGAAGTCGCCTCGTTGGTCCGATCGGTCGTCTCGCGCATCGATCAAGGCGAAGGATCCCTGGGCGCGCTGTTGAACGACCGTCAACTCTACGACCGCCTCAACCACACCGCGCGGAACCTCGAAGAAATCAGCCAGCGGCTGAAGCCGATTGTGGACGACGCGCGCGTCATCAGCGACAAGATCGCCCGGCACCCGGGCGAAATCCTCCGCGACGCCGTGAAGCCCGGGCCGGGAATCAAGTAGTGGGCAGTGGATCGTGGGCAGGAAGCCACGGGCCAGCGGCTTTGGTTTCGCTTTGATTTCTGCATTGCCATTGGCTTTCCTCCGGGCTGCGCTCGCCCCTCGCCTTCTCGGAAACCGGGTTCTCCCTTATACTTAGGGATTGGCAGGAACTGCGCCGAGCGCACCCTGGCCATTGACAACACAAGACAAATAATGGCCGGCGGCTGTTCGTCGCCGGCTAGGCGCAGCCGGATTCTCTGATCGTCAATCGTCCCATGCATTTGCTCCGCCCAGCAGGTCGGCTCGCGTCAGGATTGCTGCTGGTCGCCGCGGCGCTGATCAGCGCCGAGGGCGGGGCGGCCCATGCTCAGGTCGGCGGATTCGGCGCCGCCGGTCAGTTCGAGCTGGCCGACACGGTCCAACTCGATCAAGCCGACAACGCGGTTCTCGCCCAGTTGGAGCGCGTTCAACGCGCTGCTTGGCGACCGGCAATGGGATGAAGCCGTCGAAATCCTCCGCCAACTGGCCGAATCGTCGGAAGGAAAACTGTTGGCGGTAACGAACCGGCGGTACGTCGGAGTCGGCGACTGGTGCCAACTTCGTCTGGCGGCGCTCCCGCCCGAGGCGCTGAAGCGTTACCGCGGCCGCATCGACCCGTTGGCAAAACGATGGTACGACGAGGGCCTTGCCGGCCGAAATCGCGCCTTGTTGCGGAACGTCGTCCAGCAGGCGTTCGCCAGCAGCTACGGCGACAGGGCCCTGATGGCCTTGGGCGAGCTGGCGCTCGAGTCGGCCGACTATGCCGAGGCGCGGTGGTGCTGGCAGCGCATCGTGCCGACGGAGAATAAGGAGGCAGAACGGCTTTTCCAGAACGGCCCGGAGGCAGCCGCACCAAAGACGTACCCGCCCCTTTTTTCCACCTGGCCCGGTTATCCCGACACACACCTCGACCTGGCTGCCGTTCGTGCGCTTGGTTCTCGTGTCGATTCTCGAAGGCTCTGCCGATCGGGCGCGGGAAGAGCTGGCGCAACTGGTGCGGCTGCACCCCGACGCGCGCGGGCGGTTGGGCGGCCGTGAAGGGAAGTATTCCGAGCTCTTGGCGGCGCTGTTGACGGAGAGCGCCGCGTGGCCGCCGGTCCCGCCCGATCCCGACTGGTCCACGCTGGCCGGCGATTCTAGGCGGAACAAGATCGCGCCGCGGCCAGTCGACTTCGGCGCCGTGGCGTGGCGAATGCCGTTGCGGCCGGCGTCTGCCGTCGCCCGGGAGCCGGCCGATTTGTCGGTTGCCGGCGAGAATGCTCGCCAGCCGCTGAGCTTCTATCCGTTGGTGATCGGCAACACGGTGCTGGTGAACGACCAGGAACGCATCGTGGCGGCCCGTTTGGACGACGGCAAGCCGGCATGGGGCCGGGGCCACGCGATTTACGAAAGCCAGCTTGCCGGCGCGCTCACGCCGTCGCTGCCGCCCGAGACGCTCGGAACGCCGCGGTTCACGATGACCGTTTTCCAGGACAAGCTCTTCGCCCGGATGGGGTCGCCGGTGACCGGTCTGCCCCGCGACGCGACGGTCGGCGTCCGGCCCGGTTACCTGGTCTGTCTGGATCTGGCGGCCGAAGGCCGGCTGCTGTGGAAGGCCGAGCCGGACGAGGGTTGGGCGATGGAAGGGGCTCCGCTTGCCGACAGCCGCGGCGTTTACGTGGCCATGCGTCGCAACGACATTCGGCCGCAAGTGGCGGTGGCTTGTCTCGATGCCGAGACGGGCCGGCTGCGCTGGCGGCGGAACATCTGTAACGCGGAAACGCCCGCCCGCGGCATTTTTCCCGAGATCACGCACAACTTGCTGACGCTGGCCGGCGGCACGCTCTACTTCAACACGAATCTCGGCGCCGTGGCGGCGGTGGCCGCCGAGGATGGTCGGCTCTTGTGGGTCAGCCTTTATCCGCGCGACCGTCGCGGCAGCGTGGCGGGGCTTGCTCCGCACTGGCGGCGCGAGTTGAGTCCGTGCCTGTTCGACCATGGCACGCTTTACGTCGCTCCGGCCGACAGTTCGCGAATCTTCGCGTTCGATGCGGCCACCGGCCAGCCGCTCTGGCCGATCGGCGCGGAGGCGGAAGACGCCACCGACCTGCTGGGCGTGGCCGGCTCGTGGCTTATCGCCGGCGGACAGAAGCTCTACTGGATCAGTCTGAACGACGAAGACCGCGGCCGGGTGAAGCACGTTTGGCCCGAGGGCGCCGAGCGACCGGGCTATGGCCGCGGGATCTTGGCCGGCGACGGCGTGCTTTGGACGACGCCCGGCCAGTTGTTCGTCTTCGACCGGCGGACCGCCCAACCGCGAAACGTGATCGACTTGACCGACCGCGGCGCCTCCGGCGGCAATCTCCTGGCGGCCGGTGGCCGGCTCCTGATCGCCACCGCCACCGAGTTAATCGCCATCGGACCCCATGGCGGCGGGCAAGCAGAAAAACAACGAATTGCCATTGGCCATGAACAACCTCTCGGACATCGTGCCATGCCTGAACATGACGACATCGCCGCCGTACGCGAACTGAACGAAGCTTACCGACTGATCACCGACCAGCTCGGCCGCGTGATCGTCGGCCAGCAACAGGTGATCGAAGAACTGCTGGTGGCCATGTTTGCCCGAGGCCATTGCCTCTTGGTGGGCGTGCCGGGGCTGGCGAAGACGCTGATGATTCGCACGCTGGCCGATACGCTCTCGTTGGAGTTCCGCCGCATTCAGTTTACGCCCGACCTGATGCCCGCCGACATCACCGGCACCGAAGTGATTCAAGAAGACCGGAACCTGGGCCTCCGCGAATTGCGATTCCTCAAGGGCCCGATCTTCGGCAACGTGATCCTCGCCGACGAAATCAACCGCACGCCGCCGAAGACCCAGGCGGCCCTGTTGGAAGCGATGCAAGAGTACCAGATCACCGTCGGCGGGCAACGGCATCCGCTCAGTCAGCCGTTCTTCGTGCTGGCCACGCAGAACCCGATCGAGCACGAAGGCACGTATCCGCTGCCCGAGGCCCAACTCGACCGCTTCATGTTCAACACGTACGTCGACTATCCGGCCGAGGAGGAAGAGTTCGATATCGTGCGCCGCACGACAGCCGACGTGACGGCCGCCGCGACGCCGACCCTTTCGGGCGAGAAGATTTTGCAGTTGCAGAAGATCGTCCGCCGCGTGCCGGTGGCCGACCACGTGGTCCGCTATGCCATGAAGTTGGCGCGTTTGACCAGGCCCCAAGCGGGCAGACGCGCCGCCGTTCATTCGCGACTATGTGAGTTGGGGCGCGGGGCCGCGGGCAAGCCAATATCTGGTGTTGGGGGCGAAGGCCCGGGCCGTGCTGCAAGGCCGTTTCTATGCCGGCGCCGACGACGTCCGCGCCGTGGCCTTTCCCGTGCTTCGCCACCGCATCGTCACCAATTTCAACGCCGAGGCCGAGGGCGTCAAGCCGGACGACGTCATCCGCCGCCTGCTCGACGCGGTCGACGGGCAAGGCGTCGCTACGGACGAGAAGCTCCCGCCCGTGTTCCGGTCGGTCAGGCAGCAGTCGTGACACGCGTGATGAGGCTGCGCTTCGAGGGAGGCGGAAGAGATACGATGGAAAACGGCCAACGGTTGCTCGACGCGCGGATGCTCGCCCGATTGCAGGCGCTGCCGCTCCGCGCGCGATGGCTGGTCGAGGGCTATGTGTCGGGCGTCCATCGCAGCCCCTTCCACGGCTTCTCGATCGAGTTCGCCGAGCACCGCGAATACGCCCCCGGCGACGACCTCCGCTACCTCGACTGGAAAGTGTTCGGGCGGACGGACAAGTATTACCTCAAGCAATTCGAAGAGGAGACCAATCTCGTCTGCCATCTGCTCTTGGACACCAGCGAGAGCATGAGCTATCGGAGCGCCGCGCGCCGACGTCGAAGCTGGAATACGCCCAGCGCGCGGCTGCCGCCTTGGCGTTTCTGGTTCTCCACCAGCAAGACAGCGTGGGCCTGGTCACTTTCGACAGCGAAATCCGCACCCTGGTCCGTCCCAGCAGCAACCCTTCGCGACTGAAAGACATCTTGCAGGTGATGGAAGAGGCCTCGGCCGAGCGAAAGACTTCCGCCGGGCCGATCTTCCATGACCTGGCCGAGCGATTGAAGAAACGAGGAATTGTGGTTGTCCTGAGTGATTTGTTCGACGATGTCGAGGCGATGATGATCGGGCTGAAGCATCTGCGGCATCGGCGGCACGAGGTCGTCCTGATGCACGTCCTCGACCCGGCCGAGGTCGATTTTCCCTTCGAGCAAGTCACGCTCTTCCGCGGCCTGGAGCGATTGCCGGAAGTGCTGGTCGAGCCGCGAGCGCCCGCGCCGCCTATCGCCGAGAGTTCAACCGTTACCTGTACAAGCTGAAGACCGGCTGCCGGGCCCAGAGCATCGACTACCTGTTGCTGCGAACCGATCAGTCGTTGGAAGTGGTGTTGTCGAGTTACCTGGCGTCGCGCGGGTGATCATCCATGGCTTTCCTGCCGCCGTTGTTCGCCTTCGGAATCGCCAACCTGCCGATGCTCGGCTGGCTGGCGGCGGCGGCGGCGCCGATCGTGATTCATCTCTGGAGTCGGAGCAAGCACCGGCAAACGTCCTGGGCCGCGATGGAATACCTGCTGGCGGCCGTCCGGCGGCAGAGGCGCAGGCTCTGGATCGAGCAATGGCTGCTGCTGGCGGTGCGCACGCTGCTGGTGGTGCTGCTGGTCTTGGCCGTTGCCGAGCCCTACGTCGAGCCGGCCCGCTCGGCCTTGACGGCCGGAGGGCACAGCCATCGCGTGCTGGTAATCGACGGCTCGTACTCCATGGCCTACAAGCCGACCGATCAGTCGCGATTCGAGCGGGCCAAGGAGCTCGCCCGGCAGATCGTCGAGCAGAGTCCGCGGGACGATGCTTTTACGCTGGTGCTGATGTCGTCGCCGCCCCGGGTCGTCGTGGCAGCGCCCACGCTGCAACCGGGCACGATGGTCACGGAGATCGGCAATCTCGAGCTGACGCACGCCACCGCCGACTTGCCGGCAACGATCGGGGCGGTTCGCCAGGTCATCCACGGTGCCGAGCGGGCGAATCTTCACTTGACACGGCACGAGGTCTACTTTCTCACCGACCTGCAACGCGTGAGTTGGATGCCGAAGCTGTCGGAAGCCGCGGCCGCCGGGTTCCTGCAACAAACGGGCGAGTTGGCCGATGCGGCCACCCTGTTTCTGATCGACCTGGGCCAGTCGCAGGCCGACAACTTGGCGGTGACCAATCTCCGCGCCATCGACCCGCTCATGACGGTGGGCCGCGATGTGCAACTGGAGGTCGAGTTGAAGAACTACGGCCGCCAGGCCCGTGGTCATCAGCCGGTCGAATTGCTGGTCGACGGCCGGCGGGTGAACCAGAAGGAGACGGAGGTTCCGCCCGAAGCGACGGCTACGGTGGGATTCTCGTATCGGTTTGATTCGCCGGGCGATCATGCCATCGAGGTCCGTGCCTCGGGCGACGCCCTGGATGTCGACAATCACCGCTTTCTGGCCGCGCCGGTGCGGCAGTCGGTCCGCGCACTGTGCATCGACGGGCGGCCGGCGGGCACTCCGTTCGGCGGCGCGGCCGACTACCTGGCCTTGGCTCTCGCTCCCGAGGGCCGGGAGGCGGACCACGCGCTGGTGCAGGCGGAGGTGGTTTCCGAAAAGCGCGCTGTTGGAACGCAACCTCCGCGGATACGACTGCATTTTTCTGTGCAACGTGGCCCAATTCACGGCCAGCGAAGCTCGGGCGATGGACGCCTATCTTCAGGCGGGCGGCAGCCTGATTTTCTTTCTCGGCGATCAAGTGTTGGCGGATCGTTACAACCGGGAATTGGGTCCGACAGGGCAGGGCAGGGGAGCCGAGCCGCACATCTTGCCCGCCCGACTTGGCCCGATCGTTGAGCAGTCGGCGTCCCGCCTCGATCCGCTCGGCTATCGGCATCCGATCGTGCAGGCGTTCCGCGGCCGAGGTCAGGCGGGTCTGCTGACCACGCCTATCGCCAAACGCTACAAGCTCGAGCTGCCCGACGGCAGCCGCACGGAAACCGTGTTGGCCATGGCCGGCGGCGATCCGTTGATCGTGGCGGAGGCGATCGGCCGCGGTCGCGTGGTCCTGGTGGCCACCTCCGCCGATCCCTCGTGGACTGCGCTGCCGCTCTGGCCGAGCTTTGTGCCGCTGGTTCAGGAAACCGTGGCGTGGTGTGCGGGCGGGCAGCTTCAGCATCGCAACCTCCTGGTGGGCGAGCCGCTCGAGGCGTCGATCGCCCCGTCCGACGGGGCTGTGCCGGTGAGGATCGAGACGCCGGATGGCGGCCGCCATTCCGCTCGATTCCAGCCGGCCGGCGACCACTCGGCGATGCGCTACGCCGACACCGCGTTGAGCGGCATTTACGTCGCCCACTTTGGCCCGCCGGTCAATCGCGATCAGATGTTTGCGGCCAACGTTGACACGGCGGAAAGCGACCTGACGCCGATCGATGCGGAGGAGTTGCGCGAGAAAGTATGGCCGGGCATCCCGTTCGTACACCAAACGACCTGGGAAGACCTCGGCGCCGCCGCGCCGGCGGCGCGGCATCCGGCCGCAGCCGCCTTCCCATCGACATCTTGTATGTCGTCCTGGGATTGTTGTTCGTGGAAACATTCTTGGGTTGGAAACTGGCACATCGTAGCGACTAATGGTCTGGATTGAACATCTGCTGGGCATCCGCACCGAGGCGGGCGAGGGCACCGCCTGGGGCATCGAGTACGCCTGGGGTTGGGCGCCATGGCTGACGCTTCTGTTTGTCGTGTTCGCGGTCATTTTCGTGGCGGCCGTGTACTGGCGGCAGGGCACGCCCGGTTTCTCGTCGTACCGGCTGATGTTGGCGGCCGTCCGTCTGAGCCTTGTGGCTATCGTGCTGTTGATGATTGCTCAAGTGACGTTCTCGTTGAAGCGGACGGGTCTGCCCTATGTGGCCGTGCTGGTCGACGACTCGCTGAGCATGACAATTGTCAACCGATATGCCGAAAGACCGCGCACGGCAATGGCCGAACGGGTGAAGCAAGCCGGCGCCGGAGACGGCCAGTTGAGCCGCTGGAACCTGGCGCGCACGTTGCTCGCCGAGCACAACGCGGCGTTGCTCCGAGGCATGGCGGAAAACCACCAATTGCGGGTCTATTTCCTGACCGGCGTCCGCCCGAGCCGGCAGAAAGACACGACGGGCATTGTGGCGGAAGTTCGCTCGTTGCAGCCCGCCGGCGAGAGCACGCGTCTCGGCGGCGGCGTGCGGGCCGTGCTCGACGAGCTTCGCGGCACAACGCCGGCGGGCGTCGTGCTGTTGACCGACGGCATCAATACCGAGGGGCCGCCGCTGGCCGACGCCGCCGAATATGCCCGGCGCCGCGGCGTGCCGCTGTTTCCGATTGCCCTGGGCAGCGACCGGCCGATCCGCGATCTGAAGCTCTCCGACCTGTTGGTAGACGAGGTGGCCTTCGTCGATGACATCGTGACTTTCGAGTGCCGGTTGACGGCCACCGGCTTTGAAGGCCAGAAGGTGCCGGTCGTGCTCCGCCAGCAAGGCAAGACGGGCGTTCTGGCCAAAACCGAGATTACTGTCGGCCTCGACGGCCAGCCGCAACAGGTTCGCCTCTCGCTGCGTCCCACCGAGGTCGGCCAGTTCGAATTCGTCGTGGAAGCGGAGCCTCCAGACGGCCAGCTTTCTTCGGAGAACAACCGCCTGACGCGAACGATCCAAGTCCGCAAGGAGAAACTTCGCGTCCTCTTGGTCAACGGCTACCCCCGCTTCGAGTTCCGTTATCTTCGTAACATGCTTCAGCGCGACGAAACCATCGAGTTACACACGGTGCTGCAAGACGCCGATCTGGAACATGCCGAGCAAGACGCCTCGGCCCTGCGGGCCTTTCCGCTTCGCCGCGACGAGTTGTTTGCCTATGACGTGGTGATCCTCGGCGACGCCGATCCGGCGCTCGTGAGTCCCGTGGCATTGCAGAACCTGGCCGATTTTGTCGATCAGCCGAGCAAAGGCGGGGCGCTGATTCTGATTGCCGGCCCGTCGTACATGCCGGGGGCGTACCGCGACACCCCGTTGGCCCGCCTATTGCCGTTCGGGCCGCAGACGGTGCGCTATCCCGATCCGGCAGCCGTGCTCGATCAGGGATTCGTCGTGCAGCCGACCGACGTCGGGCTGGCCGGCCCGGCCTTGCAATTGGGCGACAGCCCCGAAGAAACGCAGGCCATCTGGCAGCACTTGGCGCCGCTTTACTGGCTGTTGGAAATGCCCGAATTGAAACCGGGCGCACGGGTCCTGGCCGAGCACTCCGCGCGATCAGGGCGCCGACGGTCGCCGCTTGCCGGTCATCTGCCTTCAGTACGTCGGGGCGGGCAAGGTGCTTTTCCACGCCACCGACGAGACGTGGCGATGGCGATATCGGGTGGGCGACGTCTTTTTCGCCCGCTATTGGATCCAGACCATTCGCTATCTATGCCGCGCCAAACTGAGCGACGCCGGCCAGCCCGTGGCGCTCACGACCGACCGCCGCGAGTATTCGCAGGGCGAGCCGGTGCGGTTGCGGGCACGGTTTGCCGACGAGCGACTGGCGCCGGCCGAAGACGCCGGCGTGACGGTCGTGGCGCAACTTTCCGGCCGGCAAACGCAACGCGTCGAGCTGCACCGCGCCGCCGCGGGACGGGGCATCTTCGAGGGTGCGCTGAGTCGCCCCGCGCCGGGCAGCTATCATGCCTGGATCGCCACGCCCACCCTGGAAGGTCCGACTCCGGCGGTCGATTTTTCGGTGGCTCCCCCGGCCGACGAGTTCGCCCAGGTGCGCACCGATGTTGCTGAGCTGCGTCGCGCCGCGGAGCAAACGGGCGGCCGCTTCTACACGTTTGAGACGGCCCCCCGGTTGCCGCAGAGACTTGCCCGCCGGCCAGCAGGTTCCCATCGAATCGCTGCCGCCGGCGCCGCTGTGGAACAAGTGGCCCGTCCTGACGTTGTTCATCGTGCTGCTGATCACCGAGTGGATCTTACGAAAGCGCCGTGGGATGCCGTAAAATGTCAACGTTGAGTTCCCATTCCTGGCCCCTGGTCCCTAGGCCCTGACCCCAATCGTCTGCCATCCCATGCTCCATCCGCTGGAACAAAAGCTCGTTGCCTTGCGTCGCCGCGTGCGGCGAATGGCGGCGGTCTACGGATTGAGCATTCTGGCCGCCATGGTTTTGGGCACGATCGCGGCGCTGGGACTGATCGACTATCTGCTGCGGCTCCAGGATCGTGGCCTGCGGATCATCGCGTCGCTGTTGCTGCTGGGTGTGGCCGGGTGGAGTTGCTACCGCTGGCTGTACGCGACGCTCCGCGCGCCTTGACGACACCGATTTGACCCTCCGCGTCCAACGGCAATTTCCCGACCTGAAGGACCGATTAACGAGCGCCGTGGAATTCCTGCACCAACCGGAGGACGACCCGGCAGCGGGCTCGGCTGCACTTCGCCGGGCGGTCGTTGCGCAGGCCGCGGCAGAAACCGAACAACTTGACTTCTGCCGAGTGCTCGACCCGCGTCCGACCGCCCGCGCCGTCACGCTTCTGTTGGCGGCCTGCTGCCTTGCGGGGGTGCTGGTGGCCGTCGATCCGCAGGCGTCGCAGATCGCCGTGGCTCGGCTGGCGAATCCCTTCGGTAATGCCGCCTGGCCGCGCGCGACGCACCTGGCGCTTCGCCGGCCCGTGGATCGGGTCGCACGCGGACAGGCCTTTCAGGTCGAGGCGTTCGACCTCTACGGGGCGCCGCTGCCGGCCGAGGTCCGCATCCATTATCAATTTGAAGGCCCCGACGAAGGCACGGTTGAGGAAAGCGAGCGAATGCGCCTGGTCGGCGGGGCGATGATCGCGCGGCAGGAAAACGTGCGGCGGCCGTTTTCCTACCGCGTCGAAGGCGGCGACGACCAGTCGATGGCCTGGATCGACGTGGAAGTGGTCGAGCCGCCGGCGATCGAAACGCTCAGCGGCCGGCTGATCCCGCCGGCGTACACGGGCTGGCCGTCCGTCCCCGCCGAGCGGCACATCCGCGCGCTGGTGGGCACCAGCGCGCACTTCTCGGGCAAGGCGACCCGGCCGCTGCGATCGGCGATTCTCTCGTTTGAAGACGGCAAGAAAACGCCCGCCCTGATCGGCCGCGACGGTTCTACCTTCACCGTCGACTTCGTGATTGAAAAGTCGGGTTCGTATTGGTTCGAGCTGACCGATCGGGAGGGACTTCGCGGCGGCAGCGATGACCGCTGGGAGATTCGGGCCGTTGCCGACGCGCCGCCGACGGTGACCATGGATCGGCCGGTTGCAAATCTGTTCGTCACTCCGCAGGCGGCGGCGCCGATTCGCGTGACGGCCCGAGACGACATCGCTCTTCGTAGCGTCGCTTTGGTTTTCCAGCGCGCCGAGTCGGAAGGGGAAGGCGTGGTGCCGCTTTTCGAGGGCCCCGAACACGTGGCCGCACGGCCCGCCGGCAGTCCCATCCCGGTCGATGCGGACGCGATCTCCGCGGGCGACCGTCGCGTGGTCGACTACCGCTGGGAACTCGGCCCGCTGGACTTGAAGCCCGGCACGCAGTTGACCTTCTACGCCACGGCCGCCGACTATCGGCCGCAGACCGGCAAGAGCGAGCCGCGCCGGCTGACGATCATCACGCCCGACGAGTTGCAGGATCGCATTGCCGGCCGCGAGAAGCTGATCCTGGCCGAATTGGAGCGGGCATTGAAGATGGAAAGCCGGTGCCGATCGCAGGTCGAGGCGATGCAAGACCGCTTCAGCGGGTTGCCGCGGCTGGAGCAACGCGACGTTGACAATCTGCAAGCCGCCGAGAACAACCAGCGAGACGCCAGCCGCGTGCTCGGCAGCCGCAGCGAGGGCGTGCCCATGCACGTGCTGGCCTTGCTGGCCGACGTGGAGGATAACCGCATCGGCGCCGAGGATATCCAGGAGCGAATGTCGGCTTTTCTGGCCGAGATCGAGCGGCTCGAGGAAAAAGAGCTGCCGGCGATGCAGCGCGAGTTCACCGCCGCGGTGAAGACGGCGCAAGTGGAACTCGAAGGGCAGGGCAGGGCAGGGCCGCCGGAAAAGACGATCGCGGCGTCCCTTACAGCCATCGCCAGGCACCAAGAGGCGGTCATCGAATCGCTGGAGCGGTTGCTCGGTCGCGCGATGCGCTGGGACAGCTATCGCCGCTTCCAGCGGGAGATTGGCCAGTTGTTCCGCGATCAGGAGGACGTGACGCGCCGCACGTCGGAGATAGGCCGGCACACCTTGACCCGAAGTCTCGGCGATCTTACGCCCCAGGAGGCGGCCGATGTGAGGATCGTGGGCGGCCGCCAACTGGAACTCGCCCGGCTCTTGGACCGCCTGTTGCAGGAGATGGACCAGGTCGGCGACGATCTGCGGAAGAACGATCCTTCGGCCGCCAAAACGGTTGCCGAGGCGCTGGACGAAGCGATCCGTTCGGGCCTCAGCGCCGAAATGCGCGCCGCCGGCGGAGAAGTTCAGCAGAACCAGTTCGGCAAGGCGGCCGTCGCGCAAAAGCAAATTGTCGAACAGTTGCAGGCCGTTCTCGATATTCTCGCCAATCGCCGCCCACCAGAGGGTGCCGGCCTGGATCGACTGGTCGAGGAAGCCCGCAAGTCGGCAAAATCCCCTTCGCCTGGCGAAAGCCAGCCGCAGGCGGTGGCCGAGCAACTCCCCGAGGGCGCATCGCCGTCACAGGCAAGTCGGTCCGGCCAGGCGGCGCCCGGCAAAACCCCGGGCGCGGGTTCCCGTCCGGCGGGCGAGGCCCGCGTTGGCAAGCCGAACATGGACAAAATCCGCGCCGCGATGGGACGACACTGGGGCGAGTTGCCCGAGCACGTCCGCCAACAGATGCAGCAGTTGCCGGCCGAGGATTTTCCGCCGAAGTACGAATTGCTGATCGAGGAGTACTTTAGAAAGCTGTCCGAGGGGCCGGAAGCGGGCGACGGAAAGCGATAGTTGATGGAAAGTCGCCGTTCGTTATGATCTATCATTACACCGCGTTCCCACGCTCTGAGTGGGAACGAGAAAGTACCAACCATGCACCGTTTCGTCTGCCTCGCTCTGGTCCTGTGCGGTTGTGCCGCGGCGGCAAGGGCCCAGGAAAGCGACGCGGAGAAGCCGGCCGGCAAGCTGATTACGCCGGCAGCCGATCGGTCGATCGAGCGCGGCCTGAAGTGGCTCGCTGCCCAACAGCATGAGGAGGGCGATTTCGGCGCGGGCCAATCGCGGGGCAACGTGGCCGTCTGCGCCTGGCAGGCATGGCGATGATGTCCGGCGGCAGCACGCCCGGCCAAGGACCCTACGGCGGCCGGGTAAATCGCTGCGTCGGCTATCTTCTGGCCAACACGCAGCCGAGCGGGTTTATTTCCGGCCCCGACGCCAGCCACGGCCCGATGTATGGCCACGGCTTTGCCACGATGTTTCTGGCCGAGTGCTGCGGCATGTCGCCCCGGCCCGAGCTCCGCGAAAAGCTCGCCAAGGCCGTGCAGATCATCATCAACAGCCAGAACAAGGAGGGGGGGTGGCGGTATCAGCCCATCCGGGCCGACGCCGATATCTCGGTCACCGCGTGCGAGGTGATGGCCCTGCGAGCGACGCGGAACGCCGGCCTCTTCGTGCCCAACGATACGATCGATCGCGCGATCGACTATATCAAACGCAGCCAGAATGCCGACGGCGGCTTCACGTACATGCTCCAGGGCGCCCGCGACAGCGCCTTTCCCCGCTCGGCGGCGGCAGTGGCCGCAATGTACAGCGCCGGCATCTACAAGGGACCGGAAATCGAGAAGGGCCTCGACTACCTGGTGAAGTCGATCCCTGCCGAGGGCGTCACGCGCCACGAGACCTACTATTACTATGGCCAGTACTACGCGGCCCAGGCGATGTGGCAGGAGGGCGGCCAGCGCTGGGCCCGCTGGTATCCGGCGGTGCGCGACGATCTGATCGGCCGGCAACGCGACGACGGCTCATGGATATCGCCCAACGGCAGCGAAGGAAATGATTGCGCTACCGCGATGGCGTTGATCGCCCTGCAAATCCCCAATAACTATCTGCCGATCTTTCAGAGGTGAGTGGAACAGTGGTTAGTGGCTAGTGGATAGAAGAGAGATGTGAATCGTATGGGCAATTTGCGATTTGCAATTTGCAGTTTTCAATTTGCAATCTGCAATTTGTCGTTCGCACTTGTCCTCTTTGGGCAGGCAATGCTTGCTCGCGCCGAAGCGCCGCTGGCTGTGCCCGCTTCGGGCGAGCCGTTTCGTGGGGAGCTAACGGCCGTCAGTGCGGACGGGCAAGTCACTTTCGCCGTCGGCCAGAAGCAACGCGCCGTGCCGGCGGCCGACCTGGTCTATTGGGGACGTCTCGTCGAGCAGGGCAGGGCAGGGGGAGTGGTGTTGGCCAACGGCGGATGGATCGCCGCCGAAATCACGGCCGCCGACCAGCAGTGGCTCACCGCCGACTCCGATCTCTTGGGACGCGCTGAAACTCCCGTTGGAATCACTTTCCGGCCTCATCTTCCATGCGCCCTCGGACCCGGCGGACCGCGACACACTGTTCGATCGTGTTGCCGGGGCGGCAGGTCGCGGAAACTCCCCTCTCCCGCCGGGAGAGGGGCAGGGGGTGAGGGCGCAGCGATTGAGAGAGCCCGAGGCTGCCGCCTCCGGCCCGTCCGATCAACTCCTCTTGGACAACGGCGACCAACTCAGCGGGACCTTCCGCGGCCTTGCCAACGACGCGGTAAAACTCGACGCCGACCTCGGGCCGATCGACATTCCCACCGACCGCATCACGGCGCTGCTTGTCAAGCCGCGACCGGCGGTCGCGCCGTCCGACGATAAGCGGCGTTTCCAAACCTGGGTGGGCCTCAGCGATGGCAGCCGGCTGTTGGCCACGCAGTTGTCGGTCGAAGGCCAGGCAGCCAAGATCATCTCGGTCGGCCAACCGTTCACGCTTGCCCGTTCCGCAATCGTCTTCCTCCAGCCGCTCGGCGGTCGGGCTGTCTATCTCTCCGACCTCAAGCCTGCCGAGTATCGCCAAACGCCCTATCTCGATCTTCCCTGGCCCTATCACAACGACCGGAACGTGACGGGCGGCTTCCTGCGTTGCCACGGTCATCCGTATCTCAAAGGCCTTGGCGTTCACAGTGCCGCCCGGCTGGAATACACGCTGGGGCAGGGGGTGAGGGCGAAACGCTTCGAGGCCGAACTCGGCGTCGACGATTCGACGGCAGGGCAGGGAAGTGTGCGATTCCGCGTGCTGGTCGACGGCCAAGAGAAGTACGCCAGTCCGATCCTCCGCGGCGGCGGCCCGCCGGCGCCGATTTCCATCGGCTTAAGCGATGCCAACAAACTGGAATTGCTCGTCGATTACGCCGACCGCGCCGACGTGCTCGACCATGCCGACTGGCTCAATGCGCGGTTGATCAGATAGAAGGAGAGAAGGGTAACCGTTCACGGGGACTGTCCCGATTTTTGCGGCGAAGTCCGCAAAAATGGGACTGTCCCCTTCGGCCGGTCTGTTTTCCCTTTGTTTTACGCCCCGAACTTTCCCAGCCGTTCCGCGTGCGCCATGGCCAGGGGCATGAGATAGGCCGCCGGGAATTGGCCCAGCCCGCCGTGAAGGGCTTGCCGCTCGCCAAAGGCCGTCAACCCGTCGGGCCGGCAGGTGTCGGATACCAACAGCGTCGGCACCGGATGCCAACTGTGGCTGGCCAGCCGGGCGGGCGTGCTGTGGTCGCCGGTCACGATCAGCACCATCGGCTTCAAAGCGGCCACACGCGGCACGATCGCGTCGAACTGCTCGATCATCCGCACCTTCTCTTCGAAGTTGCCGTCCTCGCCGCGGCTGTCGGTGTACTTGAAGTGGACGAAGAAGAAGTCGTAGTTGTTCCACTCCTTTTCCAGCACGTCGATCTCCTCGCTGAGCGTCGTCGGCGTAGCCGACCACCTCCATGCCGACCAGTTGGGCCAGGCCCTTGTACATCGGATAGACGGCGATCGCGGCGGCCTTCAGCCCATAGACGTCTTCATAGCTGGAGATCACCGGGGCTGCGGCGAAGCCGCGGAGCGTCAGCCCGTTGGCCTTCGGCTGGCCGGCCAGGAGTTTTTGGGCCTGGGCGACGAACTGCTTGGCCGTCTCGGCCGTGCGTTGGCTCTTGGCATCGTGGGCCACGGGGTCCAGCGGCGGCACGCCCGTCTGCTGCGGATCGGTGTCGGCCACATTGCCGCCGAGCCCCTCGCCGCGAAAGATCACCACGAAGCGGTGCTCCTTGACCGGTTCGACGAAGACCTCGACGCCGGGAATCTTCACCTGGCGGAGCTTGATGGCCAGCGGGGCGCTCTCCTCGCTGGGAATACGGCCGGCGCGGCGGTCGGAGATGTTGCCGGCCGCATCGAGAGTGCAGAAGTTGCAGCGGACGGCCACGTCCTTCGGGCCGAGCTTGAAGCCCACGCCGGTGGCCTCGAGGGCCCCGCGGCCGATCAGGTGCTTGACCGGATCGTAGCCGAAAAGTCCCAAGTGGCCCGGTCCGCTGCCGGGGGTAATGCCCGGGGCGATCGGATTCATGCTTCCCTGGACCCCGCGTTTTGCCAGGGCGTCCAAATTGGGGGTCTTGGCAGCCTCCAATTCCGTCGGCCCGCCCGGCTCGATCGGAAGTCCGCCCAACCCGTCGGCCACCAGCATCACGATTTTTGATTTGTTGGCGACTTTCAACTGCGAAACCAGTTGTTGGATATCCATGTCGGGCTCCTTTATTTTCTAGGATGGCTCGATAGAATGTTTCACGGTAACAAATCGCGGCGGAGGGTGGAAGGGGAGGGAAGAGGACCAGTGATGAACGATGAATGATCAGTGCTGAATGAATCGGAATTCATCATTCAGCATTCATCACTCATCACTCCCCTTTCATCATTCCCCAGCCCCGCTGTCTGCCATGAAACCACTCGATCCGATCACGTACGACTATTCCGGGCTGATGGCCGCGAAGGATGCCCCGCCGTTTGTACGGCAGACGGGCCTGGTCGATGCCGACCTGAAGTGGCTGGCGCCGCGATTGGCGGCCGCACGCCAAGACGTGCTCGACAACCTGGCCCTCTACGAGCGTGGCGGACCTGTGCCCGAGGAAATGCGGCCGCTGGATGCGGCTTTCTTCGACCTGCCCGATCGGTTGATGGACGAAGATCAGGCGCTGCTGGATCGAATCATCGCCGCCGGCGACCGATTAGCCAACGACGTCGACCGAGTTTTGGTGCTGGGCATCGGCGGCTCCTACATGGGCGCCCGGGCGCTGATGGAGGCCTGCTGCCATCCCTACCACAACGAGCTTTCTCGCCAGCGGCGCGGCGGACGGCCGCGGATTTACTTCGAGGGCAACAATCTCGACAACGACGCCGTGCAAGGCTTGCTCGACCTGGTCGAAGGCGACGACGATTGGGGGATCATCGTCATCAGCAAGAGCGGCGGCACGCTGGAAACGGCCGTGGCCTTCCGCGTATTCCTGGAGGCCCTCCGCAAGTCGTGCGGCGGCGACCAGGAGAAGTTCCGCCGCCGTGTGATTCCCGTCACCGGCGAGTCGGGCCGGCTCCGCGAACTGGCCCAAGCCCTCGGCTGCGAGGAAGTTTTTCCGATACCCGAAGGCGTGGGCGGACGCTTTTCGGTCCTCAGCGCCGTGGGGCTGCTGCCGGCGGCCGTAGCGGGCCTCGACGTGATCCACCTGTTGGAAGGCGCACTGGCCATGAACGAGCGGTTCCGCACCGCGCCGCCCTCGCAAAACCCGGTGTTGGATTACGTAGGCATGACGCGGCTGATGGAGACCCGCCGCGGGGCCACCATCCGCGTGCTCTCCACCTGGGGCAAGGGTCTGGAAGCGGTTGGACTGTGGTACGACCAATTGCTCTCGGAAAGCCTGGGCAAGAATGGTCAAGGGGCCACGCCGCTGACGGTCGTCAACACCCGCGACCTGCACAGCCGCGGCCAGCAGCACCAGGAAGGCCGCCGCGACAAACTCATCACCAATCTCGTCGTCGAGAAAACGCACCGCGATTGGATCGCCATCGAACCCTCCGAGTTTGACCAGGATCGGCTGAACGCGTATTCGGGCAAGACGTTGCCGGAGCTGCTCGGCGCGGCCATTGCCGGCACCAACAAGGCCTATGCCGACGATCTTCGCCGCACGGCCGCCATCACCTTGCCCCGGCTCGACGAGGGCTCGCTCGGCCAGTTGTTCCAGATGCTCATGCTGGCCACGGTGGTCGAAGGCCGGCTGGTCGGCATCAACCCCTACGGCCAGCCGGGCGTCGAAGCGTACAAAAAGAACATGGCGGCCATTTTGCGGGGATGAGGAGGAAGGGATTAGGGATTGGGGATTAGAAACAGCCGGGACCTAACGGCTTCCGGGCGGCATTTGGTTGGCCTCTGTTCCGCTTCGCCAGGCCCGATAGAAGAGCAGCCCGACCGACACACTCCAAACGGCCAAGGCGATGCAGTTCATCCAGTTGATGACTATCTCATCGCTGCCGGGAATTCGGTCCGGTGCATCGGACTTGGCTGCTTCCTGATCGACTTCGCCGGCGTTGTAGCCACCGACCGAAAGCCAGTGGTGCAGCTTGCCAGATAGCACCGCGGCGGCAGGCAGGGATCCCACGCTTCCGTCGGCCAATAGCACGTGGGCATCCCGCGCAACGGTGTGCCGCCAGAAGAATCCGCTTGAAGAGATGTGGCGGATCGACGCTCGCACAGCCGACGACCCGTTTCTATCAGACGTGAGCTCGTCAAGAGAAAAGTCTCTTGGCTCGGTCCAGTTGATACCCGAATTGGGAACCTCGACAACCATCACCGTATGGTCGTCGCCCCGGCGGCTGGAGAGTTCTGCGGCGCTGGTCGGCTTGCCGGGCTGCCACATCGCGTCCTTCCCAACGACAGCCAGATAACTTGTTGTCGTGACGCCCTCGGCGGCAGCGTCCTTATCACCTGGGCAAACGAACTCTGGCGGCCGACACGCCAGCAGCTCTCGATTATGGGGTCCGTCCCACGGTTCATTGAGATCATACACATCGAACACGGGGCTGTAATTCAGAAACGGCAGGATCAACACCCGCCAACTGTGCATCGGTTTGCCGTTCTTGTCGGGAATGTACGGCGGAGGAAAGCAGTGGTACACGTCGGCGTAGTTGTGTAGGGCCAGGCCTATTTGCTTGAGGTTGTTCGAGCAAGAGACGCGGCGGGCGGCCTCGCGGGCAGCTTGTAGGGGCAGGAGAAGCAGCAGCGCGACGAGGATCCCGAGGACAATCAGCCCTATTGCCCAATCGAGGCTTGGCCTCGTGCGCAAGATTGCGGCCACCATCAGGATTAGAACTTGGACACTAAGCCACACATCGCCGAAAAGAACAAGCGACGACCCTGCGATCAGCAGAACGAGCACGGCGACTTGCAGCCAAACACGCATGGCAAGATCGCTCCCCCGGCGGCTGTTAGCCGCCGGCTTCTAATCCCTAATCCCCAATCCCTCTTCCCCCTCACGCCGTAATTCCCTTGGTAAGCGCCATGAACGCCGTTTCCAGGTTCAACTCGTCCTCTCGGAAGAGCGTCAGCTTGTAGCCGGCGTCGATTACCAGGCTGGGCAGCTCGCTGTAGTCGGTCACGCTGGCGGCCAGGGTGAGGCGAATCTGGCCGTCGCGAATCTCCACGCTTTCGACCAACGGGCTGTTCTCGAATAGTCGGGCAACCGGCTCGGGATTGCCCACCACGCCGACGTTCAACAACGTCCGCCGACGGATCTGCTTCATCAAATCGGCTACCGTCCCGTTGAATTGAATCACGCCGCGCTCGATGATGCCCACCTTATTGCAGATGTCGGCCAACTCGGGCAGGATGTGGCTGGAAACCATGATCGTTTTGCCCATCTTCCCGAGCTCTTTCAACAGCCCGCGAATTTCGATTCTCGCCCGGGGGTCGAGCCCGCTGGCCGGCTCGTCCAGCAGCAGCACCTTGGGATCGTGCAGCAACACGCGGGCCAGGCCAAGCCGCTGCGTCATGCCGCGCGAAAGGCTGGTCACGAACGCGTCGCGCTTGTAGCCCAGTTCGACCAGTTCCAACGTATCGTTGCACACCTTGCGCCGCGCCGGGCCCGTGATGCGATAGGCGGCGGCGAAGAACTCCAAGTACTCGATCACCTTCATGTCGTCGTAGACGCCGAAGAAATCGGGCATGTAGCCGATCATGCGGCGGATTTCCTTGGGATGCGTGTAGATCGAATAGCCGCACACGCGGGCCTCGCCCCAGGTGGGCTGCAAGAGCGTGGCCAGAATCTTCATCGTGGTGGTTTTGCCCGAGCCGTTGGGCCCGATGAAGCCGAACAAGTCGCCCTCGACCAAATCCAAGGTGAGATTGTGGATGGCGTGCAGGTGGCCGTAGACTTTGGTGAGGTCTTGGGTTTGGATCATTTTAGTTTTCAGTTTTCAGTGTTCAGTGGTCGGTGAACGATGGTCGTCACCAGCCACCAGCCACCAGCCACTCGCTCCTCTATTCCTTCTTTACCGGGAAAACGAACCGATACATGGTGAAATGTCGATCTTGCAGGCCGGAAATCGCCTGGCCGTCGCGGAACAACCGGCTGCCATGGCAGTCGTCGCCGGGCAGATCGGGCCCCTCCGCCACCAGGATCGCACAATCGGTTTTCAACAGGCTGCTGAAATCGACGAAGTCTTGATAGGCGTTCCATAGTCCGGTGTAGCGGTAGCCGCCGGCGGCGCCGTAGAACATCATCGTGCGAAGGATGTAGGGCAGCTCTGCGCTCGATTGGTCGTAGGGCGTGGCTTCCTCGTGGAACTTCTGTTCCGTCACGCCCACACCCTCGTTGGCGACGAATCGTCGGCCGGTCAAGAGCGTCTTCAACTCGCTCCGCTTGTTCGTGGGACCCACGCGGGCCGTTTCGCCGGGGCCGATTGTGCCAAGCTCATAGACCAACACTCCGTGCGCCAGAATGCAATTGCGCAACGGACAAGCCAGCGTATTGGTGATCGAGCCGGAGAGCATTTGGCCGGCTTCGACCAACTCGGCCGGCGGGGGCTCGATGCGCGGCACATTCCATCGGGCGGTGAAGCTCTTGGTTCACCAGACTTGAATCGGCACGTCGAACAGCGCGTCGAGTTCGGGCGAGTAGCGGAATTGATCGGTCCAAATCGTGGGGCCGCCGGGCGCGGGTTCATGCCGCCCAGCGCCGCGCCCGGCAATCCCATCCAGGCGAACCACGTCCGCTCGCGGCGGGGCAGGGCAGGGGAGTGGTCCGTTTGGGGCGATGCACTCTCGTCGCCGCCCGGCCGAAGATCGGGTCGCGCCGCCTCGGCCTCGGACAACAGCGGCCGCACCGAGAGGTTGAACGATTCCATCCGCGGGCTGTAGATGTTCAGCCAGGTTGTGCCGCGCAACCGGCCCGAGGCCGCGTTGACGTTGACCAGATCGACTTGATTCACTTTGAGCCCGCTGCCCTTCAGCCGCGCGGCCAGCCCGTAGGCGCCTACTCCCACCAGCACCACGATCAAGGGGAACGTCAACCAGGTCCACGCCATGTGGCGGGCCAGCTTGCGAAGAACGAAGTAATCGCCCGGCCCGATCAGCAGAAGGTAGATCACGATCAGTCCAGCCACCAACCAGAACGGCACGAGCCACACGCCCGTGAAACGATCCAGCGCGCTGCGCAACTGGCCGGAAAGATCGTTATAGCCGAAGTGCATCGTGCCGGCGTGTTGCGACTCGTCCATCTCGCCGGTCGGAACGTCCAACAGCGTGGCCATCAACAGCGGCCGGTCGAACCACTTGCTCAGCGGCGGCTCGTCGAGATCGACGGCCAGGAAAACGATCTGGCCGAAGCCCCGCATGGTGCGGATCACCAGCGGCAAGTCGGCCTCGCGGGCCTCGACCGTTCCGCGCACGTCGGTCAGCCATGGGGCGCGAAGAGGCTTCAGGGCGCGCTCCGCCTGCGGGATCGGAGAGCGGCTTCCGCAATACGTTTCCAGGGCGACTCAAATAGCGGAGCGGAACGGTCTTTTCCAACTTTCCCGGGGCAAATTGCCGCAAGGGCGAATCGCCGGCCAGAACCTCGTCGGCGTGCGATCCGACGCAGAGCACCAACCGCCCGCCCATTTGAATCCACTCGTCGAGCGCCTTGATTTGCGCACTGTCGGCGGCCAGCCGGCGATAGATTTCCGGGTGGCTGGTGGAGAGAATCACCGCGTTGATGCCCTCATAGCCGCACCAATGCGTCGGCAGGCGATCCAGGTCGTCCACGTATGCCGCGACGGGGCGCTGCTCCGCCTTGCCGCCGACAAGCCTGCCCATCTCCTCCACACCCATCGCCGCACTGCCGACGACGACGATCAGGTTCTGGAGTTCCAGGGCGGGCAGGAAATGCTGGTGGTCGGCTTGCGGCGCCGTCTCGAACGTCTCGCCGGCGACGACCTTTCCATCGACGCGAAGTTCGGCCGTCAGCGCGTCCCGCACGCGGCCGAAGCGAGTCAGCAGTCGAACGGTGGTTTCTTTGCCGGGCGAGAGCCGGCAGGGCTCGCCGGGAGGGGTGGACATTCGGCCCGGCACGCCGTCCCCGTCGGGGGCGATCACCGAAAGCTCGCCAGAGAGCGGCTCGCCGCCGCCACGCAGCGTGATCTCCACTTGCGTCCACATCCCGGCCTTGTAGCGATCGGCCAGGCCGACACGCACGCCGATGATCCGGGGCGTATCGCTCGGCTCCGCCCCAGCGGCCAAAGGAAGCAGGCAAAGCCCCAGAAGTGCGACGATCGCAGGCCGGTTCGGGATTCGCACGCATGACTTCGCAGGCATCGATCGCACCCCATCGCCACCGCGTCTATAGCGCCTCGCACACCAAATCGCCGACCTGGCTGGTGGTATAGCCCATTTTGCCGGCGGCCTGGCTCTTCATCTTCGTGCCGGTGACGGTCTGGATGGCCTTTGCCACGCGGGCGGCGGCCTTTTCGTAGCCGGCGTGCTCCAGCAACATGGCCGCGGCGTTGATGGCGGCGATGGGGTTGATCTTGCCGGTGCCGGTGTATTTCGGTGCGCTGCCGCCCATCGGCTCGAACATGCTGGTGCCGCCGGGCTCGGGGTTGATGTTGCCGCCGGCGGCCACGCCCATCCCGCCCTGCAAAATGCCGGCCAGGTCGGTGATGATGTCGCCGAACATGTTCGTGGTGACGATCACGTCGTAGAACTCGGGGTTCTTGACCATCCACATGCAGCAGGCGTCGACGTGGTTGTAGTCGGTCTGGATGTCGGGATATTCCTTGGCCACGTCCTGGAAGGTGCGCCACCAGAGGTCGTGGCCGTAGGTCAACACGTTCGTCTTGGCCACCAGCGTGAGCCGTTTCTTCTGGTTTCGCTTGCGGGTGTAGTTGAAGGCCCAGCGGATGCAGCGTTCGCAGCCCTTGCGGGTATAGACGGCGGTCTGCATGGCCACTTCGTCGGGCGTGTTCTTCTTGAGGAACCCGCCCATGCCGACGTACATGTCTTCGGTGTTCTCGCGGACCACGACGAAATCGATGTCCTTGGGCCCCTTGCCGGCCAGCGGCGTTTCCACGCCGGGAAACAGCTTCACCGGCCGCAGATTGATGTACTGGTCGAAGCGGAATCGCAGTTCCAGCAGCAGGCCTTTTTCGAGGATGCCGGGCGGCACGTCGGGATGGCCCACCGCGCCGAGCAAGATGGTCGGGAACGGTGCGCAGTTCGTCCGCCGCGCCGGGCGGAAGAATCTCGCCGGTCCGCAGATAGCGCTCGCCGCCGAAATCGAAATCCTTCAATTCGTACTTGATGCCCTCCAGGTCGGCCACCGCCTTGAGAACCTTGACGCCTTCGGCCGCCACTTCCGGCCCCGTGCCGTCGCCGCCGATCACCGCCACGCGGAGAATGCTGCTGTTCATCGTCGTGCTTGCTCGCTATGCCAAAATTGCCGATACGAAACTCCGTATTTTACCAAGCGGCCGGCACGTTCACAAGTCGCCGAAGAGAAGCCGCAGAGCAGCGCAGACCGCGTAAAACGCGGGGACTTCAGCGTGAACGACAGACGAAGCGATCGTCACTTCTTCATCGTCCGGCCGGCGGGAAGACCGGTGCGACCGGCCGTGCCGTGTGCCACGATCTGCGCGACATCAAGAGCCGGTGCAGAAAGGGCGAGCCGCCGCTCAGTTGCTGCTGAAGCCGAACGCCTTGGCGGTCTCGCGCCCTAGCGGGTTCTTCACGAACCGCTTGCGGCACTCGGGGCACAGATCGAATCGCAACTGCTGATAAACATCGTCGCCGATTTGCTCGTCCGGCCGAGTCTTCCAATCGTTCCAAGATGTCTTGGATTTCTTCGAGATGATCGCGGTCGTCTTCCTCGCTGTCGGTCGATGCAGGATCGAACGCGGCGAAGACTTCAATCTTCACGACGTAACGGAGATCGTCTTGTGGATCAAGTTCCCGCTTGCACAGGTCGCATGAGTACCGGATCATGGCTCCGCTCCCGATTAGAAGTCGGCGAGTGCCGACGTGCGAAAGGTCGTCCCCACAACGGACAGCCGTTATCCTAATGCCAAAGCTTGGGGCCTGACAAGCTGTTTTGCCGAAATTTCTTCTCGTGCTTGGCGGACCAAGAAAAATGAGTGCATGGCGGCACAAGGGAGAAATTCGGCTTACAATTCAGGTGTCAGAGGGAGAGAGGCGGAACAGGCACCCGAACCAGCTTGGGGCATTCCGACACCGGCCTAACACGGGGGTTAGCACGTGCACGCGTCGTTCCCACGGCCGACCCACATCTTCCGCGGGCGCACGGCGCACGGCGAGGGGCCGTTGTTGCTTCCCACACCCCTTCCACCCCCCCCAGCACCGCGTTAGCCTGTAGCGTCCTGGTGCTTAACCGGCTCTACATGGCCGTACACGTGGTGAACGTGCGGCGTGCGTTCGGACTGCTCTGCTGCGAATTGGCCGAAATCATCCATCTGGAAGACGGAAGTTCGCCACCTATTCCTTCGATTCGTGGCGCGAGATCAGCGAGCTGCGTGCCGAATCGAAGGACTCCAACGACGATTGGATCCGGGCGGTCAACTTCGAGATTCAGGTGCCCCGGGTGATCCGGCTGTTGATGTTCGATCGGCTGCCGAAGCAGAAGGTCCACCTGAACCGCCGCAACGTACTGGCACGTGACGGCCATATCTGTCAGTATTGCGGCCGGCATTTTCCCACGCACTTGCTCAGCATCGACCACGTGGTCCCGCGGAGCCGCGGCGGCGAAACTACGTGGGAAAACGTGGTTTGCGCCTGTCTGGCGTGCAACGTCCGTAAAGGTGGTCGCACCCCGCACGAAGCCCGCATGAAGCTGGTCACAACCCCCGTCCGCCCCAGCCGCAATCCCGTTGCTGCTACAGAAGCTCAACAATCCCAAGTACGAGAGCTGGCGGACCTGGCTCGACAGCGCGCACTGGGAGGTGGGGGCCAAGGAATAAAGGGCAAGCGGCCGATCGATCGACGACTATAAGCGGCCAGCAACGCCAGCTCGTTGGTTGTGCGGGCCGTCTCAGCAAGTGCTTCTCCCCCAAGCAGTTGCATTCGCTGCCTCCCTTGGGGTTGCGGTTGGTTCCGAGGCGTTGTGCATGGCCGTTGACCGTTGGTGTCCAGGCCGCAACCGTGGTGCATTTCACTTGTTAATAAGCCTTGTTTCTTTGCGCATTCGATTTACAATCGGATGAGTAGGGTGCAGTTTTCGCCTCGCTTCGTCGCAATTGCCCACTTTTCCTGCCAAGAGGGAAACCGAGTGGCACTCTCCGAGATCGACCGCAACTTGCTGGATCGTTGTCTTCAACAAAAGCCGAGGGCGTGGGAGGATTTCGTTGACCGGTTCATGGGCCTGGTCGTACACGTGGTCAACCACACGGCCCGGGCACGCAGCGTCCGCTTGACGCCGGCCGACCGCGATGATCTTTGCGCCGAAGTGTTCTTAGCGACGATCCGGAACGATTTCGGGGTCCTGCGCAACTTCCGCGGCCATAGCAGCTTGGCTACCTATCTGACCGTCGTGGCGCGGCGGATCGTTGTTAAGGAATTGTTATCGCGGATGTCGGCCGCCCGGCTCGGCGACAGTCGCGGGCGTCTATTCGGTCCAAATCGTCGCCCGACCCGCAGCCATAGGCGTCGAGGAACGGCTCGGCGACCAGGAAGAAGTCGCAACGGTTGCTGGGCGGCCTGCAAGGCACCGAAGCCCAAGTGGTGCGCATGTTCCACCTGGAGGGCCGAAGCTATCAGGAGATTAGCAGCGTGGTCGGCATGCCGGAGAACAGCATTGGCCCCATCCTCAGCCGAGCCCGCAACAAGATGCGCCGGGCGGGCGTCGACTCCGTCGCCAATTGACACCACGGTTGCCCACCGAACACACCTGCCGCCTCGACCAGCCCAAAATGACGCGCCTCACGCCGGTTATGCTTTAGCATAACACGTTGGCCTACCCCGTTTTCTGTTACGCGGAAGCACAATCTACGACCTACGACCTGACGCGGAGCTGGCAGCCGTCCGCGACAATCCGCTGCGATCGAAGGAGTCAATCGTGTCACGTTCTGTCTCGAACCGTCGCGAGTTTCTCCGGTCCACCGCGCTGGCGGCTGTGGCGGGCGCCGCAGTGCCTTATTGGTTTGCCGGTGAGAAAGCGCGGGGGATGACGCCGAAACGCCCGCGGATCGGCCGACCATCGGGCTGATCGGCGCCGGCTCGCGAGGCACGTACGACGCCAAATGGGCGGCCAAGGTCGGCGGCCGGATCGTCGCCATTTGCGACGTTGACCGCCGGCAGGCCGAGACGGCCGCGGGAGAACTCGCCGGCAATCCCCGACTCTTCGACGACTATCGCAAGCTGTTGGACTGCAAGGAAATCGAGCTGGTGATCAATGCCACGCCCGACCATTGGCATACGGCCATCACGATCGCCGCCTGCAAGGCGGGCAAAGACGTGTACACCGAAAAACCGCTCACGCTGACGATCGACGAGGGGAAGATTCTCTGCAAGGTGGTCGAACAGACGGGCCGCATCGTGCAGGTCGGCACCATGCAACGCAGCGAAAGGCCGTTCCAAAGGGTCGTCGGGCTTGTGCGCAACGGCCGCATCGGCAGGCTAAAGCAAGTTTGGGTGGCAATTCCGCATTACTCGAGCAAGGGCGGGCCGTTTGCCGCCACGCCGGTGCCGCGGGAGCTGAATTGGGACATGTACCAGGGCCAGGCGCCGCTGCACGACTACTGCCGGCAGCGCACGCACGGCAGTTTCCGGCATTGGCAGGAATATGCCGGCGGCCTGGTGGCCGACTGGGGCAACCACCACATCGACATCGCCCACTGGGGCATGGACTGCGAGCTGAGCGGCCCGCTCTCCGTCGAGGCCCGCGGCCAGTTCCCCAATCCCGAAGGCCCCCAATACTTCAACACGCCCAACCGCTTCTTCTGCCGCATGTTCTATCCCGATGGGCTCGAAGTGCTGTTCTTCGTCGCGCCGAAGGAACCCGACAAGCCCGGCAAACCGCTGGACACCACGCCCGAGCAGACCGACGAGCTGTTTGGCAAGGACGCGCCCGAGGATGCCAGGACGCTCAATCGCAACGGCATTATGTTCATCGGCGAGGAGGGGCGGGTGCTCTGCAACAGGTCCGGCGCCCGCGGCAAGGCGGTTGAGGAACTGGGCGACAATCCTTTGCCCGACAACGCCTGGCAAGTCTATCCGAGCCACGACCACATGCTGAACTTCTTCGAGTGCGCCCGCTCGCGCAAGCAGCCCTGCACGCCCGTGCAAATCGAGCATCGCGCGGTAACGGTGTGCCACTTGACGAACATCTCGATCCGCCTGAAACGAAAGATCGCCTGGGATCCCGTAGCCGAGCAGATCGTCGGCGACGATGAAGCCAACGCAATGCTGAAGCGGCAGCCGCGGCCGCCCTACGTGGTCGAGGGATAGCGGATAGTTTTCTTCTGCGGCAGGGCAGGGGAGGGCAGGGGAGAAGAAACGCAATGATGAATGATGATTGATGAATGCTGAATGCGTGCGCAAGGTCCGCCAATCATCGCTCATCATTCATCTTTTGGGTCCTTCCTTTCCATCGCCAGCCGGCTGGCCACGCGCAATGCCTCGATCATGCTGCCGGTTTCCGCCTGGCGCTGCCAGGCGATGTCGAAGGCCGTGCCGTGGGCCACGCTGGTGCGAATGATGGGCAGCCCGAGCGTCACGTTCACCGCCCGCTGCATGCCCAGCAGTTTGAAGGCGATGTGGCCTTGATCGTGGTACATCGCCACGACGGCATCGAAATGTCCGTTGCGGGCCCGAAGCATCAGCGTATCGGCCGGCAGCGGACCTTCGATCCGCAAGCCCTCGGCTTGACCCTTTTCCACGGCGGGACGGATGACCGTCAGCTCCTCATCGCCGAACAGTCCACCCTCGCCCGAATGCGGATTCAACGCGCAGACGCCGATCTGCGGCCGCGTTTCATCGGCCACCGACTTGCCGCCGCGATGGCGGGCTGACCGCGTGCCGCCCGCCGGCCGCATCAGCCGCGACATGAACCGATCGGCCAGTCGGGCTTTGGCCAAGACGGCCTCCTCAGTCAGTTGGGCGGGCACCTTCCGCATCGCCACGTGCAGCGTGACGTGGACCACGGCCAGACCGAACGGTGAAAGCAGATCATCGCCGGGCCCGAGGTACAACATCATCGCGTAATCGTCGACGCCGCACGCGTGGGCCAAGAGCTCGGTGTGGCCGGGATAATCGTGCCCCGCCCGATGCAGCGCCTCTTTGTGCAGCGGCGCGGTGGTGACGGCGTCAACCTTGCCGGCCAGCGCCAAGGGGATGGCCGCCATCAGGGCGTCGTAGGCCGCCTGGCCGGCCCGGGCGTCGAGCGTGCCCGGCGCCACCTCCAACGCGTCGTTCGACCCGCACGCGATGCAGGGGATCACGCCGGCGGACGGCTCGACTTCGTCGGGCGACTTGATTTCGACCACGCGCAACCCCGTTTGCCAAAGCTCGATGGCCCGGCGCACGATGGCGGGATGGCCGACGACCACCGGCCGGCACCATTCGTGGACGACCGTTTCGGTCCAGGCGCCGACGATGATTTCCGGCCCGATGCCCGCCGGGTCGCCCAATGTCACGGCAATCCGAGGCTTGGAATTCGTCATGAAGTTGCTCCGCGCTGCCGCCGCCCAATCCATTGTACGCCACCACCGTTGCCAAGCCAAAGCCCAATTGTGCCGGCAAAAGAACTCGCTTATGATGGCGTGCCGCTGGCTGGCCGATCCCTGATTTCCGACATCGGGCCTCTCACGATGCGAGCTTGCATTCAACGCGTTTGTCGGGCGGAAGTCCGCGTGGCCGGCGAAACGTGCGGCCGGATCGGTCCGGGGATGTTGGTGCTGTTGGGCGTGGCGGCGGGCGACACGGAAGCCGACGCGCGACAGTTGGCCCAAAAAATCGCCGGCCTGCGGATTTTCGAAGACCCGCAGGAGAAAATGAACCTCTCGCTGGCCGACGTGCACGGGGCCATGCTGGTGGTCAGCCAATTCACGCTGCTGGGCGATTGCCGCAAGGGACGCCGGCCCGACTTCACCGCCGCGGCTCCGCCCGACTTGGCCGAACGGCTCTATCAACTCTTTATCGACGCGGTAATGGGCCAGGGAATCCCCGTGGCCACAGGCCGCTTCCGCCAACACATGGAAGTGGAACTCGTCAACGATGGCCCGGTGACGCTCATCGTAGAGAGCAAAGCCCTCTGAGAAAGCCGGCGGTCGCGCGTCACCGATGCAGCACGCGATCGATTAGGCGACCGGCCTGTTGCTGAACCGTGGAACCGCCCGGCACGATCGACGACTGCGGGCCTTGCGGCTCGAAAAGGATGACGGCCGCGACGATCAGCAATTTGGCATACGCCGACACGTTCGCCCAGCGGTCGTGCCCGAAGAATTTCAGCGCCGTACCGAAGGACTGTTTCAGATGCGGCCCATGATGCCACTCGATGCTCCAGATTTCATCCAGCACCAAATGCGAGAGATAGCCGATCACCACGGCGGCGGCCTTGTACGCCCGAAGCCGCCAGTCGTCGCCCGAGGCCAACAAGAAGGCGATTCCGCCAAACGTGGCGGCCGCCGGCAGACTGTGAAACATGCCCCGGTGCACCGTAAATCGCTTCAACAGTGCCGCCAGTCCAAAACGAATCAGCAGATAGACTGCTGCGCCGCTGAGAATCATCAGTTCGTGCGACATGCCGGCCTGCTGGAAACGGTGCAGCAGCATCAGCGGGACCACGGCGGCGGCAAAAGCGATGCTCTCCCGTTGCGGCGTGCCGGAATCGCTGTCGACGTCGGGCAGCATTCCCGAGACACTGCACAGGCCGCCGGCCAGAACGCAGGTGGGCCAAGGCACGCCGTACATGAAGTACGCGGCGCCGCCGTATCCGGCGCCAAGGATGGTGCTGGCCGTGATGTGTGTCTTGAAACCGGGCATGATGATAGAGGGAAAAAGGGTCCCCTTTTTCCCTCGTGAACGGATTGGGGGTTAGGGATTGGCGATAAGCGGCTTGTAATCGAAGGCGCACCGTGTGGCAAGAGCAATCAACAAGCCGGCACTCTGGTGCTCTCTGCTCGCTGCCCCAATTCTCCATTTCTAATCCCTAATCCCAATCACTCTCCACCCCAGCGTTGCTCTTCGCACGATTGGGGCTTCTCGCTATACTCCGGCCCTATGAGCCAGGTTCTCAGCCCGTATGACTTCCTGATGCTAGCAGTGCTGGCAGGTACGACGCTCTATGGGGCGTGGCGAGGCATGGCCTGGCAGATCGCCGCTTTGGCTTCGGTGTTGGTCAGTGCTGCGGTGGCTGTGCACAGCAGTCCCGTGCTGGCCCCGCTGTTCGGCCAGCAAGCGCCCTGGAACCGCTTTCTCGCCATGCTCGTGCTCTACATCCTGACGGCACTGGCCATTTGGCTTGTCTTCCGGTTTGTCAAAGGGATTATCAACCGCGTGCAACTCAAAGAGTTCGATCGCCAACTGGGGATCATCTTCGGGCTGGCCAAGGGCGTTCTGTATTGCGTCATTATCACCTTCTTCGCCGTTACGCTTTCCGAGACCGCCCGGCAAACGGTGCTCCAGTCGAAGTCGGGCAACGTCATCGCCAGAGGAATCCGCGAGGCCGATCCCCTCCTGCCGGAAGACGTCCGCAAGGTGTTGGGCAAGTACATCGACGAACTTGACGAGAAGCTCCATGCCCCTCCGAAAGAGGTATCGCCAACCGATGTCCACGGCGCACAGCTTGGCGAAAGCAGGGGGGAGGACGTGCCGGTGCGCGGAGATGACACCAGCGGCGCAATCACCGGTCAGCGTGTGGGACCGGTTGCCCGATAGCACACCGCCGAGCCATTGGCGACGGGTGCCGCCCGGCCGCTGGTCAGTCCGTGAGGCGGGCGAGCCACGCCCTGGCCGATGGCCGGCGATCGGCCCCGATCCGATGCTTGCCGGCGGGGCAAGGCCGGGCCGGCCCCTGTTATTCCCGCGAAAAACCCGGTTCCCGACCGAACATAAGAAACATTATCGGACGTTGCGCGAGTCCTTGGGGATCGCCTTTTCCGAAGATGGACGCCAGACCGCCGGCTTGGCGCCGCCCGCTATCGCTTCACCTGATGCCCAACGGGCAGAGAATTCGTTTGCCCAAGAGACCAATGAATCGCCGTCGCTTTACGTCACCGACTCATGCGGACGATCGGGCATCCTAAGAAGCTTCCGGCTCCTCGGCCGCCCCACGCCGACGCCAAGCGGGAAGCGGCACACCCAACTCGGTGTCGGCAATTTCCGATGCGACGGCAGCGTGTCGGCCCTTCTGCAAGCCGGTGAGACGTTCAACCACAATCACGGTGAGCAGGCTCGTGGTAATCCCGACGATGTTGACGAGCAGGCGACCCCAAAAGAACTCCCAAAGGTGACTGAGCCAATAAGCACCCGCAAATGAGAACAAGTTGACCAGTCTATTTCTTCCGCTCGCGACTTCCAAAGGTGAATAATGGACAACGGCGCTTGCCACAACGGCTGCCCACCAAAGGACCAAGACAGGCGGCACTCTGGCCTTACGCCATTCTCCGGCCGTGGTATGGCTGTTGGCCCGCCATAGTTCGTTCAGGACGTTGTACGGCACAACGAGGTTGGCGACGGGCACGAAGAACCAGCCCACACTCCAGCCGGGTGTATATTGCAGACCTTCAGTGCCCAAGGACCACGTGTTCCGGCTAATCCGGTGGACCCACGTCAACAACAAGACCAGTCCCGTCAGTTCGAGGCCGAATTCCAGCGAAGAGACGATGCGCTGCCGGCGTTCTTGCGCCTCTGCCAGCGCGAGTGGAATTGTCCCCCCGTATCGAAAGACGCTCAGCAACGCGAGTTGGTAGGCATTCAATAGCGCGGCCACAACAGCAGCAGTTGCATGCGCAACATAGAGGGCCGAAGTCCATCTCGCCAGTCGAGAAGCAGAGCGGTACCCGTTGTGCTTTCTTGTTGACACGTCCGTACCCCTGCCAGGGCGCGTATCGTCCATCGGCAATATGATCGCTGCGCACGCGAGAACAACGGTCCGAAATTGCGCTTAAGTTCCTGCCCCGCGAGACCGCTCCACTGCCATATGGGGTCTGTGCGGCAAATCGCCGGAAGCGGTTGTTGGGGATGCATTAGCGGAGACGGCCTCACTTTCCGGCAGCGAATGGCCGTTGGCCTGCCCGCCTTCCAGGTACACGCCCATCCGCCGGAACTTCTGATAGCGCTCCTCCACCAGCCGATCGATCGGCTTGGCGGCCAACTCGCGGAGCGTCTGACGGAGATAGGCTTTCAGGCGGGCGGCGGCCAAATGGTGGTCGCGGTGGGCGCCGCCAAGCGGCTCTTGAATGACGTGGTTGACCACTCCCAAGCGGCTCAGGTCCTTCGAGGTCATCCGCAGGGCCTCGGCCGCATGTTCCTTGAAGGTGTGGCTCTTCCAGAGGATGCCGGCGCATCCCTCGGGGCTGATGACCGAATAGTAGGCGTGTTCGAGCATGGCCACGCGGTCGCCGACGCCGATGCCCAAGGCCCCGCCCGAGCCCCCTTCGCCAATCACCACGCAGATGATGGGCGTGGGCAGCCGCGACATTTCGAACATCGAGCTGGCAATCACCTGGGCCTGGCCGCGCTCTTCGGCGCCGATGCCCGGATAAGCTCCGCCGGTGTCGATCAGGCAGATCACCGGCATGTGGAACTTGGCCGCCATCCGCATCTTGGCCATCGCCTTGCGATAGCCTTCCGGATGGGCATAACCGTAGTTGCAGAGGTTCCGCTCTTTGAGCGTCTTTCCCTTTTGATGTCCGACGACCAGCACGCGGTAGGCGTCAAGTTTAGCCCAGCCGGTGCGGATGGCCCGATCGTCGCCGAAAAACTTATCGCCGTGCAACTCGGTGAAGTCGTCGAACACCAGTTCGAGGTAGTCGGTCGTCATGGGCCGATCGGGGTGCCGGGCGACCTCGACCGTTTCCCACGGCTTGAGATTGGCGTAGATTCGCTTCGTCTTTTCGACGAGTTCGCGTCGCAGGCGACGGATTTCGCCGCGAACCTCGGGCGTTTGCTCGCTCTTGGTGTCCAGCTTTCCCAGCCGGGCCTCCAGCTCGTAGATTTCGCGCTCAAACGCCAGTCGGTGATCGGTTGCTGCCATCTTCTACTTTGTCGGTTTCGGTGGAGTGTGTTTTTCAGGAATTGCCGCCTGACGTCATTTTGAAGACGCGCATTGTACGAAATTCCGCGAGAAAATCAGCCACCGTTCCGGGGCGTCCGTCGGGCTTCTTCGCGAGGCATCGGCGGATGAGTTTCGAAAATTCCGGCGTGACATTGGGATTTAACGCCTCCAATGGGGGAGGCGTCGATCGGAGATGCTTCATCAGCAGGTCATTCGAGCTGGTGCCCGTAAACAGCGGCTTACCCGATACCAACTCGGCGATCATGCAGGCAAACCCATACAGGTCGGCACGCTGGTCGATTACCCCCCCGCGGATCTGCTCCGGCGACATGTAGCTCCTCGTGCCTTGCACTTTCGCCCGGGGCGTCAGAAACTTCAGCAGGCCCCGCCGGCACGGATATGCCAGTGCGAAGTCGATGAGTTTTACCTCGCCGCCGTCGGATAGCAGAAAATTGTCCGGCTTGACGTCGCGATGGACCCAACCTCGGCTGTTGAAGTGGTCCAAGGCTTCGCCCGATTGCGTGATGATCGTCGGGACCAGCGGAGCAAGCTTCGCCACGCCCTGCAAGATGTGATGCTTCAGGTTCTGCGAGGGAAACCACTCCAACGCGAGATACGGCTGACCGTGGTCCCAACCGAAATCGAGCATCTCGACGATACGCGGATCTTTGATCTTTTGCCCGACGTTGTATTCCCACCGCAAGAAACCCAGTTGCTCGCGGTCCTTATGGAATTTTCGAGCGGCGTTTTCACGGCGACCATTCTCTGCCGGCCATCGTCGTAGGCCTGCCAGAGCTGGCAGGCGTGGCCCGTGTGAACCACGTTGAGCAGTCGGTACGGGCCGAGGTTGATCGGAGCGCGTGGCACGAGAACGCCTCTTGTGGATTGCCAACTTGCTTTGCCCGACCGCTGTGCGATGGCCGAGCGGAGTCGATGGGCGGGGGAAATACGCCCACTCGACTAGATTATCTTATCCATCCCCATTTAGTGTAGCTGGCGGGGCCGCATTCCGCAACCTGAGTAGCCGCTGGTAGAGAGCCCTTACCTGATCCGTCATGTGCTGGTAACGAAAGGTATCGACAAATCGCCGGCGGCCTTCCTGGCCCAGGCGGTCGCGCAAGTCGGCGTCGGCCGCAAGGCGTTTCAGCGCCGCCGCCAGCGCCGCGACATCACGAGCCGCCGCCAGATAGCCCGTTTGCTCGGGGATCACCACTTCCCGGGCGCCGTCCACGTCGTAACTCACCACCGGCTTGCCGGCGATCAACGCTTGCGGCAGGACCCGGGCGAGTCCCTCGCGCAGGCTGGCATGAACGACGATGTCCATCGCGGCGATCAAGGCGGGGATTTGCTCGGGCGGCACCAAGCCGACGAACTGAAAATGCCCGGCCAGCCCCGCGGCCGCGATTTGGCGCTCGAGCCGGTCGCGGAGCAATCCATCGCCGACGAAGAGAAATCGCGCCTTCGGCTCCGCCGTCACAACGCTCTCTGCCGCCCGGATCACGTCGTCATGGCCTTTGAGACGGAACAGCCGAGCGACCTTGCCGATCACAAGGTGTTCGGGTCCGTAGCCCAACTCGCGCCGCATGTGCTCTCGATGTTCCGCAGATCGCAGGAAAGGCTCGACCTCCATGCCGCTATAGACCGTGGTGAACTTTTCGCGCGGCGCCACGCCGGCAGCCACCATCAACTCGGTCATCGCGTCGGCCACGCTGACCATCGCATGGCATCGCCTGGCGGCCCAACGTTCGCAGGCCTGACAGAACCGTCGCGCCCCCCTGCCCTGCCACGGATGGAACGGCGCGCCGTGAACGGTGTGGACGATGGCCGGCACTCCCAACGACCACGCGGCGGCGCGGCCGAGGATTCCGCCCTTGGCGCTGTGGGTATGCACCACGTCGGGCCGGAAGCGGCGGATCGCCTCGTGGATCCGCCGATAGGCGACCGCATCGCGCCACAGATGGATGGGCCGGCGGAGTTGGGGGATGATTTCCAGCGGCACCCCCCCTGCCCTTGCCCGTTCCAGCAGACTCCCTTCGGGGCCCAAGGCGGGTCCGGTCACCAGCAGCACGTCATCGCCGCGCCGCAGGAGGTCCTCGCAGCAGAGCACGGTATTTTCCTGCGCCCCGCCAATGATCAATCGCGTGATGATGTGGGCGATGCGCATTGGATGTTCAAAGTCCTCATGCCTCAAGCAGCGTGCCCAGTTTCGCCACCACTTCTTGAAGCGTCCCTACGGGCAATGTGCATCCAAACCGCGTTTTCCTCGCCTTCCAGTCCAGGCTCTTTATTTGGTCCGACAAGATCACGCCCGAGACTTCCAGTCCCGACGGGACGGCCACCTCGAACGGATAGCCTTTCGCTTGCGCGGTGATGGGACAAAACAGGGCCAATCCCACCTTGCGGTTGTATCGCTCCGGCGACAGGACCAGCGCGGGGCGGTGCCCGGCCTGCTCGTGGCCGGTCTGAGGATCGAAACTGATCCAAACGACATCCCCTTGGCGAGGACAGTAGGAGGCGGCCATCACCAGGCCTCCCGCCCGACCGCGGGCCCGGTGTCGACGCTCTTGTGGATGTTCTTCTTCGACACGTCTTTCAGCAGGTCGTCGAGCCGGTACTTGCTCTTTCGCGCCGGCTCGATGACCACTTTCCCCTGGCGGACGGCGAGGCGGACGATGCTTCCGTTTTCCAAATGCGTATCGCGGGCGACCGCCTTGGGAATCCGCAGCGCCAGGCTGTTCCCCCATTTCTGAATTGTGGCGTTCACGGAAATCTCCTTGGGAACTTGGAAAGGATGTATCTACAATGAAGATACCATGCCGGCCTCGCCAAGGCAAGTGAAACTTCTCGTTGCCTCCTCTCGCTGCGGCGCTGTGGCCGGTCGGCGACACCGACGGAGAATCAGACCTCTCCGTACTCCACCTTGATCAAGCATAGCCCTTGTGGCGGCGCGGTGGGGCCGGCCAGCCGGCGATCCTTCGCCTGAAGCACTTCGGCGGGCCAACTTTCGGGCTGCTTGCCCCGGCCCACTTCGACCAGCGTGCCGACGATCGCGCGGACCATGTTGTAGAGAAATCCGTTCGACTCGACCTCGATGGTGATGAAATCCTCCCGCCCTCCCCTGCCCCGTTCTACGACCAAATCGAACACCGTTCGCACGCTGCTCTTGCGTTGGGCCCCGCTGCTCTCGAAGCTGCTGAAATCATGCGTGCCCACCAGGGCGGCGGCCGCTCGCTGCATGGCCTCGTCGTCCAGCCGGCCATGACGGTAGTGCCACACAAAATCCCGCTGAAAGACATCGCGGACCGGGCCGTCGTGGATCACGTAGCGATAACGCTTACGCACCGCGTCGTGCGTGGGATGAAATCCGTCGGGCGTTTCGACCGCGTCGAGCACGGCAATGTCGTGCGGCAAAACGGCGTTGAGCGCTCGGCAGAGCACGTCCGGCGCCAGAGTCGAATCGGTGCGGAGGCCGACCACCTGGCCGCGTGCATGGACGCCGGCATCGGTCCGCCCGCTGGCCAGCACGCTGGCCGCCTGGCCGGTGACTTGCGCGACGGCTTTCTCCAGCGTTTCCTGCACCGTCACCCGGCCCTGCTGAAATTGCCAGCCAGCGTAGTTCGTGCCGTCGTAGGCGATGGTGAGTTTGAGGGTTCGCACGATCCGCGGACGGCACGAGAGAGGCGACTTGACGCTAATGGCTGCGCGTCGGCGCGACGACGGAGTGGCACTCGAAAACCGCGATCTCCTCTTTCATCTGATTCATGATGCGTTTGAGCGATCGCAGCGTGAGTTCCCGAACGTGCTCGTTGTCACAGGGACTTTTGGCAGTTTCTTCGTAGTGCTCTTCAAGCGAGCGGAGCTTTTCGCGAGTATTTTCGACTTCACGTTGGCTCTGAAGTCTCATAATCGCACCTCCACAATCACGACTGCAACGCCGATTCCCAGCCTGGTCTTCGTCATCTTGCCTCTCGCACCAGCAACTCCGCAATCTGCACGGCGTTCGTGGCCGCGCCCTTCCGCAGGTTGTCGCTGACGCACCAAAACGCCAGGCCGTTCTCGCAGGAAAGGTCCTCGCGAATCCGACCGATGAACGTCTCGTCGCGACGATCGCCGTTAAGGGGCATCGGATAAACCTTCTTCTCCAGTTCGTCCATGACCACCAATCCCGGCGTGGCGGCAAACAACCGCCGGGCTTCCTCGACCGTGATCTTTCGTTGGGTTTCGACCAGGACGCTTTCGCTATGGCAGTTGCTCACCGGCACGCGGACGCACGTCGGGCAAACCTGGATCGAGTCGTCCTCCAGCATCTTCCGCGTCTCATAGACCATCTTCATCTCTTCCGACGTGTAACCTTTGTGTTTCGGCGAGCCGATCTGCGGAATGCAATTGAAGGCGATCGGATAAGGGAAGCACTCGTATTGGTACTCTTCGTCGGCCAACCGCGCTTTGGTGCCGCCCAACAGATCACGGGTGCCCGCCAGTCCGGCCCCGCTCACCGCTTGATAGGTGCTGACCACCACGCGGCGGACCCGTCCGGCATCGTGCAGCGGCTTCAGCGCCTGCACCATCTGCGTGGTCGAGCAGTTCGGACTGGAGATAATGCCCTTGTGCCGGCGGATGGCGTGCGGGTTGACCTCCGGAATCACCAGCGGCACATTGGGGTCCATCCGCCAGTACCCGCTCTCGTCAATCACCACGCAACCGCGTCGCACTGCATCGGGGATGAAGTCGCGGGCCACCTCGTCGGGCGTGCTGCTGATGGCAAGGTTGACGCCGTCGAAGACCGCACCCTTGAACTCCTCGACCACAATCTCCCGCCCGCCGAAGGGGATTCGCCGCCCGGCGGATCGGCCCGAGGCAACGAACTTCAGCTTCTTGAAGGGGAACTTGCGCGCTTCCAGCAATTCGCGAATGATCGTCCCAACGGCGCCGGTGGCCCCTACAACCGCAACACAATCGAACACGGATCGTCTCCTGCTATGCATTGCCAATGCGACGGCTCAACCTATTTCGGCCAGCCAAAGTCCGACAAACTACCTATTATCGCACGCCCCGCCGGGAATCTCAACACCAAACGGAGAGTGCGGGACCGAACAAAAAGCCCTCGCGCCGGCGGCGACCGGTCGCGAGGGCCTCTTTTTCGCATCATGGATTACGTGATTCCCGGCCACGGCCGGGAACCGATCGCTCGCTCGATTAATGGCTCATCGCCACTTGCTCGGTCGGGTTGGTGTTGAACCCGAACGCCACGGCGGAAACCTGGCCGGCCGTAAGGATGATCGTCTGGGTTTCTTCCTGCGTTTGGCCATTGCGGACCAACTGAGCGCGGACGACGTACTTGTAGCTCAAGCCGGGCACAAGACCGTAGGAAACGAAATGGCGCTGGCTGCCCTTGCACTGGGTCTCCTGGCCGTTGATCGTTACCTTGGCTTCGTACGGCACCCATACGGTCAAGATGCCGCTCTCGTCAGCAGACGTCCCGGTTGTTTTCGGGGGCACTGGCTCAGTGGGAGCGGGCGCCGCCGGGGTCGGCTCCGTCGGCATGACAGGCTTCTGGGCCGGGGTCGGCATGGCCGGAACTGCCGGCATGGCGCCGCCACCGCAGCTCTGGCAGCCCAAACCGCAGCCGCTCAAACCGCAGCCACAGGAACCGCTATCGCAGCCGCCATAGCAACCGCCGCAATAGCCGCCCCAATAACCGCATCCGCCGTACCACCGATAGGGTCCGAACAACAGGCGTCGGATTGGGCCAGGCCGCCAGCCCAAGTAGCATCCACAATCACCGCCGCAGAACGAGCCGCAGCCTCCCGCGCACCACGAGTGGCACGGCGAGAAGCAGCAGCCGCAGCCCCACGCGGCGCGGTACCCGCCGCAGCCCCAGCATTGGGCGTCCGCTTGCGGAATCGCGGCCAAAAGAGTCAAGGCGATCACCACCCCAATCAACGAGCACCTCCAGCTTGGTCGAACCATGGTTTTCTCGCTCCCTTTCAATAAAATAGACGAAATACCCAATCCTCAACACGAAAAGATAGCAGCCCCAGGCGAAAAATCAAGTAGTTTGGGAGGGTGTGGTCGGTTCCGTAGCATACAAAAATCGCATAGTTTGGACGGTTTTTCCTGCCAGGATGGACAGTTTGTTTGAGACTTGCCGCGGCACACCGTTCGCCGCCGGCGCAATTGACATAACCGCAATAAAGATAGTAAGTTGCGCAGTGTGAAGTTCGGCCCGGTGAGCGCGGCCGACCTGATGAAAACGGGGTCTGGCTCCGCAACGGCTTGTATCATTGCTCGATCTGAACCACTATTCGTTGCGGTGCCTGTCCCCGTTTTCATCCGCACCTGCCGTTGCCACTCTGTTGGCCGAAGGCGTTGCTTTCCGCTGGGCGCAACAGCGATGGAGATTCTGTGAAACCGGCTGCCTGGGCCCGACAACTGCCTTGGTCGATTGTGGCCGCCGCGACCTTGCTGGTCGGAGTGGGTTGGCTGGGCATTGCCCGCGTCGAAGAGCTCACCGAGGGCAGCGGACGACTTCTCCAGCAGCAGATGGCGTACTCGCTGATCGCGATGGTCGTCATGCTGGTGGCCACGATTCCTAGTTACCGCGTGCTCTGTCGCTTTAGCTATCCGATTTTCGGCGTGGCGATCCTGCTGTTGGCGACGGTGTACTTCTTCACCCCGATCAACAACGCCCATCGTTGGATTCGGATCGGTTCGATCGGGTTTCAGCCGTCGGAGTTGGCCAAGGTGGCGTTTGTGCTGGCGTTGGCGCGGTATCTGATGTATCGCGACAACTATCGGCGGTTGCGGGGACTGCTGGCGCCGCTGGCCCTGACGCTCGTGCCCGTGCTGTTGATCCTGAAGGAACCCGATCTTGGCACGGCATTGGTCTTCCTGCCGGTGTTCTTTGTGATGCTGTTTGTTGCGGGGGCCAAGCGCCGCGACCTGGCTTGCGTCGTCTTGGCAGGCTTGCTCGTGCTGCCGTTGCTGTGGACGCAAATGAGCCGCGATCAGAAATCGCGCGTCGCGGCATTGATGGACCAACCGCCGCCGGGCCGCCAGCCCAGCGACAAGGCTTACCAGTTGTATCAGGCCAAGCGAGTGCGGGCGCTGGGTGGCGTTTGGGGCAGTTTCTTCACCGGCCAACTGACCGACGATCTGGGGGCTTACCAGTTGCCCGAGGCCCGCAGCGATTTCATCTTCTGCGTGGTGGGCGAGCGTTTCGGACTGCCGGGCATGGCTATGGCGTTGGGGCTCTTCGCGCTGTTGGCATGGCGCGGGCTGGCCATCGCCACAGAAACGCGGGAACCGTTCGGACGGCTCTTGGCGGCGGGCGTGGTAACGCTCTTTACCGTCGAGGTGCTCATCAACACCGGCATGAACGTCGGCCTGCTGCCGATCACCGGGCTGTCGCTCCCCTTGGTGAGCCACGGCGGCTCGGGCCTGCTCGCGCACGCCGCGGCGCTGGGCCTGCTGCTGAATGTCGGCCTTCGTCCCGGCTACGAACTGACCAACGAGCCGTTTCGTTATGTAGTGAATTAGTGGCCAGTGGTCAGCGGCCACGAATCCGCTACTTCTTCACCGCCTTCAATTCCACGGCATCGAACGAAATCTCGCCCACCGCGCCGAGCAGCCCGATGCGGAGAATCGCTTCGCGAGCCTTCAGCGGCACGTTGATCCGCTTGCTTTCCAGTTGCCAGGCGAACGTGCCTCGCCACGGCCCCAGCCCGGCCTCGCCCACCGGGGCGCGGTTTTCGTCGTAGAAGCTGATGATCGCGGTCGGCAATTGCTGCGGCGTTTGCCCGGCCCGAACGTCCGTGGCCTTCACCTGCATGGAAAGCTGCAAGGCGGGCACTTTCCGCCCATCGACGGCAAATCCCTGCAAGGCCGTACTGGCGCGTCCCGGCAGAGTGTTGCTGAAGGTGACGTAGCGCTCGCCCTCGGGGGCATCCTGAGCCTCGACGACCGTGAGTTGCCGCTGATAGTGCCAACCGCTTGGCACGGGCGGTTCGCCCGCGAGGCTCTCGAACCCGCCGTTCTCGATGGTCGGGTTGGCGGGGTCGGGCAGCACCTTGCGGCCGGCCTCGGCTTTGCCGGTCATCGGCACGAACAACGTCGCCTGCAACGCCTCGGAAACCAGCTTGCCGTCGGTCTTCGTCAACAAATAGAGCATCTGCTGATACCGCTCACCCACGGGAATCACCATCCGCCCGCCTTCCTTCAACTCGGCCGCCAACTCCGGCGGCACTTTTTCCGGTGAGCAGGTGACGATGATCTTGTCGAAGGGCGCGTTTTCCGGCCAGCCTTTATAGCCGTCGCCCACCTTCACGTGGACGTTGTCGTAGTGCAGGCGCTTGAGCGTCTGTTCGGCCGTGTGGCCCAGCTTCTCGACGATTTCGATCGTGTACACTTCATCGACCAATTTGGACAGAACGGCCGCCTGGTAGCCGCTGCCGGTGCCGATCTCCAGCACCCGGTCGCCGGGCTGCGGATCGAGGGCCTCGGTCATGTAGGCGACGATGAACGGCGGCGAGATGGTCTGCCCTTCGCCGATCGGCAGGGCCATGTCGTAATAGGCCGTTGCGTTTCGATGGATCAACGGCACGAACTCGTGCCGGGGCGTGTTCCGCATGGCCTCGATCACCCGCTTGTTCTTCACGCCCGCGCCGACGATCTCCAAGTTGACCATCTTGTTGCGGTCCGACTCGAAGGCGCGTGACTGCGCCCACGCGGCTGTGGTGGCCATGGCAATCGCCAGCGCCAAGCCGCACGCCAACCCTCGCGAACCGCCGTTTGCGTTCATAACCGTATTATAGATGCCGCAGAACCGGCCCCCAAGTCGGTAGCCCTGTTTTTCGCCTGCCCCCTCTGCAATAATCAGTCACAGTGGCAAAGTCTGCGGGATTTTGCGATTGTAGCAACGGCGCTCTCCCGATCGTCGATCCCATGCTCAACCAAACGCTGAAGAATCAGATCGTCGATCGCTTGCTGCCGCGGGTGCAAACGCCGGCCCAGTATATCGGCGGCGAATGGAATGCCATCGCCAAAGACCACCGCGCGCTTCGCGGCACGCTGTGCCTCGCCTTTCCCGACACGTACTCGATCGGCATGAGCCACTACGGGCTGCAAGTCCTGTACGACGTGATGAACCGCCGCGGCGATTGGGCGTGCGAGCGAGCCTTCGCGCCGATGACCGACATGGAGCAGTTGCTTCGCCAACACGGCCTGCCGCTCTACAGTCTGGAAACGTTCACGCCGCTTCGCGACTTCGACGTCCTCGGTTTCACGCTGCAATACGACCTCTGCTACAGCAACGTTTTGACGATGCTCGACCTGGGCGGCATCCCGCTCCGGGCCGGGGACCGCACGCTCGCGCATCCGCTGGTGATCGCCGGCGGGCCGTGCGCGATGAACCCCGAACCGATGGCCCGCTTCATCGACCTGTTCGTGATCGGCGACGGCGAACAGGCATTGCCCGAGCTATGCGACCTGTGGACGGAGTTGAAACGGTCGTCCCAGGATCGCGAGGCCATGCTGGCGGCGATGGCCGCCCGACTGCCCTACGTTTACGTGCCGCGCTTCTACCAGCCGGAAGATCGCGGCGACGGCCGGCCGCCGGCTGTTCGCCCCACGCGCGGCGACGTGCCGGTACAGATCGAGCCGGCCGTGGCGGCCGACCTGGAGGCGTTTCCGCCGCCCGCCGCGCCGGTCGTGCCGTACGTCGAATGCGTGCAGGACCGGATTACCATCGAGATCATGCGCGGGTGCCCGGGCAAATGCCGCTTCTGCCAGAGCACCACGATCAAGCGGCCGTTGCGATTCCGCAAGGTCGAATCGATCCTTCAGGCCGCGCTCCAGCAGTATCGCACCACAGGCTACAACGAGGTGTCGCTGCTGTCGCTTTCCACGAGCGACTATCCCCAGTTCGACGAGCTGATGCGGCGGCTGCAAGAGGCGTTCCGCCCGTTGGGCGTCGCCGTGTCGTTGCCCAGCTTGCGGATCAACGAGCAGTTGCCAACGGTGGGTGATTTGATGAACACCGACCGTCATTCGGGTCTGACCCTGGCGCCGGAAGCCGCCCGCGACGATATGCGCCGGCAAGTGGGCAAGCCGATCAGCAACGAGGACCTCTATGCCGGTTGCCGGCGGGCGTTCGAGAACGGCTTTTCGCGGGTGAAGCTGTATTTCATGTGCGGCCTGCCCGGCGAACGCGAAACCGACCTGGAGGGCATCGTCGAGATGTCGGAAACCATCTCGCGGCTGGGGCGCGAGGTGAGCGGCCGACCGGTCGAGGTGGTGGCCAACGTGTCGAACTTCGTGCCCAAGCCGCAAACGCCCTATCAATGGCACGGCATGCAGCGGCGCGAGTACTTCCAATGGGCGCACGCGTTTTTGCGCCGCTGCAAGCGGCTGCGGAGCGTGCAGTTGCGCTGCCACGACGTGGAGGCGAGCCTGCTGGAAGGCGTGATGTGCCGCGGCGATCGGCGCTTGGGCGAAGCGATCGAACTGGCGTGGCGGCGCGGAGCCCGCTTCGACGGCTGGGCCGAGCAGTTGCAGCCGCAAGTGTGGTGGCCGGCGCTCAGCGACGCGGGCATCGACGTCGAAACTCTGCTCCACCTCCCCTGCCCCGCCGACGCGCCCCTGCCCTGGGATCACATCAACGTTCGCCAGGGCCGCGAGTATCTTGAGCGCGAGCACCAACGGGCGGCGGAACAGGGGATTACTGGATCGTGGTGCGTGGATGGTGTATAGTAGGTGTGAATGGCCAACCGGGTTTCATTCTGAATGTCGAGATCGGGGTGGCAGTCCGAGGAGAAAAAAGGTGCTGAAGCTCATCGAAGTGCAACCGCTTGCCGGCTACAGGCTCCGCCTCCGATACGCCGACGGTGTCGCCGGAGAGGTGGACCTGTCGCCGCTGGTTGGCAAGGGCGTCTTCAGTTTATGGGACGACCCGGACGCGTTTCAACACGTGACCATCGGAAGCGGCAGCGAGGTCCGCTGGAGCGACGAGGTCGATCTGTGTGCTGACGCGCTATACATGGAAATTACCGGGAAAACACCCGAGGAAGTATTTCCCAGCCTCAGCAAGACGCCGTCCCATGCCTGAGATCAGCCGGTTTTACGGCATCGTCATCAAGATGTTCCACAACGACCATCAGCCGCCCCATTTTCATGCGGAATACAGTGGCGCCGAGATGCTCGTTGCTGTTGAAACGCTGGCGATCATCGCCGGCAAGCTCCAGCCACGCGCCACTGGTTTGGTGATGGAGTGGGCATCGGAACACCAGGACGAATTACGACACATCTGGGACGAGGCCCGCAACCAGAGACCGTTGGATAAAGTCGATCCGCTACCATAATTTCCGTGAGCGCGTTGGCTGACTCCTTGGGCTGGGCGAATCCAGGCGCAATTATCCACCTATCCGGTGACCACTCGTCCCCATGTACCGCCTGCTGGCCATCGACATTGACGGAACGCTCATCAACAGCCGCCACGAGCTGACGCCGGTGGTCCGCGCGGCGCTGGCGCGGGCGGGCGAGGCGGGCATCCACGTGGTGCTGGCCACCGGTCGCCGCTACAGCCACGCCCTGCCGTTGGTCGAGACGCTGGAAATCGACGTGCCGCTGGTCACCGCCAGCGGCGCCTTGATCAAAGACCCGTCGGACCACCGCACGCTTTTTCGGGCGACCTTCGACCCGCAGGTGCTGCGCGACGCGCTGGCGATTGTCGACCGGTGCGGCTTCGACCCGGTCGTCTGTGCCGACACGTTCGGCGAGGGTTTCGACTATTACCTCGTCAGCCTGGATGTTCGCACGCCGGAACTGGCGTATTATTTGGACAAGAATCCGGGCCGCGGGCGGCTTTGGCCCGAGTTGCTCGCCTGTCCGCCGCCGGGCATATTCTCGGTGTTCTCCACCGGCAGCGAAGAGCAAATGCAAGGTCTGGAAACGACCTTGCACGCCGCCCTGCCCCGCCGATTGCACATGCACGTGCTGCGTCCGCCGAAATACGTCGGATTCTTCACCGAGATTGCGCCGGTGGGCGTGACCAAATGGTCGGCCATTCAGCGGCTCGCCCGCGATTGGGGAATCGACGACGCCGAAATCTGCGCCGTCGGCGACGACGTGAACGACATTTCCATGATTCGCGAGGCGGGCCTGGGCGTGGCGATGGGCAACGCCTTGGCCAGCGTCAAAGCGGCCGCCGACCGTGTCGCCCCCAGCCACGATGAGGACGGCCTGGCCCAGGTGGTGGAATGGCTCTTGGAATAGTCCACCATCATGACAATTCGACTCGTCCGAACCCATTACGGCTTTCGTTGGCTCAGGCCCAAGTCCTCGCGGTTCTTGCGAATCTGTTCGCCCGAAAGCAGTCCAAGCTGCTGCCGTAATGCCTGGGCAATCTGATCGTCGGCCTCGTTATCGAAGACCAACTCGCCGCACGCGCTGCATCTTGGGACGCGGAGCCTGGGGACTTCAACGGTGTAGTGTCGGCCATCGTGCTTGATCTCGGAGGTGTGCCGCACCGTGGCAGGCCGCACTTCCCGCTTGCCGCATTCCGGGCAGCGCCACGGAAACGGCTTGCCTTGGGACGTGGGCGACTCAGTCGTCGTGGTTTTCTCAGGCGTCATGGATGCTCACCACTGTGAATTTAACCCTGCCCGCCACGAACGCGGCAGGATGCCGCGTCTACTTCACCGTCGCCCCAACTTCGCATTCCCGGTCGGGCCGCAGCAAGACGACTCCGTTGGCGTCGCTGGCCGCCAGCAGCATGCCTTGCGACTCTTCGCCCCGCAGCACGGCCTCTTGCAGATTGTTGAGAACCACGATCTGCCGGCCGACCAACTGCTCGGGCGTGTAGTGGCCGCGGATGCCGGCCACAATCTGTTTCTCTGTGTCGTCCACTTTGATCTGGAGCAGCATCAATCTGTCGGCATTGGGGTGTTCTTTGGCTGCCAACACGGTGGCAATCCGCAAATCGAGTTTGGCAAAATCGTCGTAACTGATTTCGGGTTTCATGGGTAGGGATGGGAGATCAGGGATTGGGGATTAGCCGCCGATGCGGCCGCATCTTGCGGCATATTACGGCCATTGCCGGCCGCTGTCAAAGGGGGTGGGCCGGTTGAACCGAGCGCCCGATTGCGGTAATGTAGAGGATTCGTAGTCCCCTGCCGTTGATGTCCTTCGTGGAAGGAGGCAACCGCCGCCGTGACCAGCAACGAACAGCCTCGGCCGGAAATCACCTTGGCCGAGTTCCAGCAATTGATCCGCCGCATGTACATCGAGAAGGACATCGCTCGCGGCATCGACGGCACGTTCATGTGGCTGATGGAAGAGGTGGGCGAGCTGGCGGCCGCGCTCCGCAACGGAACGCACCAGCAGCGGTCGGCCGAGTTCGCCGACGTGCTGGCGTGGCTGGCCACGATCGCCAACGTGGCGGGCGTCGATCTCACAGCGGCGATCCAGGCCAAATACGGTTCCGGCTGCCCCGGCTGCGGCCGATTCGTCTGCACCTGTCCCGACGCCGGAAAACCATAACACCAACCAAAACCCTATCCCCGCGAGGTTACCATGAAGGGCACCATCTTCGATCTTTCCGGGCGCGTGCATCTGGTGACCGGCGGCAGCAAGGGAATTGGCCGGGCCATCGCCGACATCTTCGCAAAAGCCGGCGCCGACGTAATGCTCGCCGCTCGGCATGAAAACCAGTTACAGGCCGCCGCCGAGGAAATCCGCCGCGCCACCGGAGCGCGTATCGAATATGCCGTGGCCGACATGACTTGCCGCAGCGACGTCGTCCGCTTGGCCAAGGACGCCGCGGCCACCCTCGGCACCATCGACATCCTTGTGAACAACGCGGGGGCCAACCTGCCCCAAGCCATCGACAGCGTCCGCGACGAAGACTGGGACCGGCTGGTGGAATTGAACTTGAGCAGTTGCATGGCCCTGTCGCGGGCGGTCGCCCCCGGCATGAAGCAGCGCCGCTGGGGCCGCATCATCCACATGTCGTCGATCATGGGTCTGGGCAGCACGCCCATGCGCAACGCCTATTCGGCCACGAAGTCGGCCCTGCTCGGCCTGGCCCGGGCGATGGCGCTCGACCTGGGACCGTACGGCATCACGGTCAATTGCCTCGCCCCGGGACCGATCGCCACCGACATGCCGATGTCGATCCTCAGCCCCGAGCAGCAGGATGCCCTGGCCGCCCGCACGGCGTTCAACCGCTGGGCCCGGCCCGACGAGTTGGCGGGCCCCGCCCTGCTGCTGGCCAGCGAAGCCGGCAGCTACATTACCGGCACGGTGCTGGTGGTCGATGGCGGAGACGCTGGCACGCGTGTTTTGACAGTCAAGGGGACAGCCCCCGTGCACGGCTATCTTGCGTGTTGCTATGACTGACACTCCCCGCCTTTCCACCGGCATCGACGGACTCGACGAGTTGCTCGGCGGCGGTCTGCTGCCGGGCACGCTCACCGCCGTCGTCGGATCGACCGGCATCGGCAAGACGCAATTCGGCCTGCAATTCGCCCAGGCCGGTTTGAAGCAGGAAGGCCATCGCGGCATCCTCTTCGACATGTGTGGCGCGGCGATTCGCAGAACCACGCCGCCTACGCCCGGCGGATGTTCGGCTGGGAATTGCAGGAGGTCGATCCCGAGGCGCATCTCGATCTGGAACGCTTCTACTCCCCTGCCCTGCCCCGCGGCGACTATCTGCACATCTTCGACCAGCACGGCCGCCGCGTGACCCGGGGCGACCTCGATTTCGACTCCTGGCACCGCTGGCAGGCCGAGCTGGCCCGGCGGCTGGGCGCCTCGATCGCCTTCTTCTACGGCAGTTTTGTCAGCGGCGTGCGGCGGGCGGTGGTCGACGGCGTCGAGCCGGTCGATCGCCCAAGCGACTCGGTGCAATTCGAGTTGTTCGATTACATCTACCACCAAATCTTGCGGAAGGACGCCGAGTGGGTCGCGAGGGATCTCTTCCGCGAGCGTTACCGGCAGAACGCCGAAGAAGTCGCCCGGCACGTCTACGATCCGGCCCGGATCGGCTGCATGTTGCTGATCACCTCGTCGGAGACGACGCTCGATGGCCTGATCGAGCGGCCGTTGGACGAGGGCGACGTGCTGAGCAACGCCAACACGGTGATTCATCTGGGCAAGATTCGCGAGGGCACGCGATTCCGCCGCGCGATGTACGTGACCAAGCATCGCGGCAGCGCCTGCACCGACGAGATCATTCCCTACTCGATCGACGATCGGGGATTGCGTTTGGAAGGAGGGATTAGGGATTAGGGATTGGGGATCCCACTCGTTCCCACGCTCGGCGTGGGAACGCACCGTCCGCGATGCTCTGCGTCGCGCGAACGGCCCTCCCCTGATGAAAACGGAGACTGGCTCGGCAACGGCTTGTATCCTTGCTCGATCCGAACCACTATTAGTTGCGGTGCCTGTCCCCGTTTTCATCAGGGCTTTTCAGTACCCTATCGCCTCGCCGTCGCCGCGGGGATCGGAGGCGCCGAAGTAGCGCAGCGGCCCGTCCTTGCGCCAGATGCCTTCGTAAATGCCGAAATGGTTCACGCCCTTGCGGATCGTGTGGCCCATGTCGGCCAGTTTCTGGCCAGCGGCATCGGGGATGTGAAGTTCGAGCGTGACGACGCCCCCGCCCGCCATTCTCTTGCCCGTCGGCGTGGAACTCTCGTCGTGGGACACCCGCGGTTGTTCGCCGGCCTGTTGGACCGACATGCCGAAATCCAGGAGGTTCATCAAGACCTGACATTGCCCTTGCGGCTGGAAGTCGCCGCCCACGCAGCCGAAAGAGAAGACCGGCCGGCCGCCGCGGGTCATGAAGGCGGGAATGATCGTGTGGAACGGCCGCTTGTGAGGCTCCAGCCGATTCACGTCGCCCGGGTTCAACGAGAACAGGCTGCCGCGGTTTTGCAGGCAGAAACCGAGGCCCTCGACGGCGTAGCGCGAACCGAAATTGTTGAAGTTGCTCTGGATCAGCGAGACCATGTTCCCTTCGCCGTCGGCCGCGGTGAGGTAGGTGGTTTCGGCGCCGCTTTTGAGCCGGCCCGGCGCGACGTGCTGCGCGGCGCGCTTCGGGTCGATCAGCTTGCGCGCTGGCGGGCGTAGTCCTTCGAGATCAGTTCCTGGATCGGTACCTTGGCAAAATCCACGTCGGCGTAGTACACGGCCCGATCTTCGTAGGCCAGCTTCTTCGCCTCGATCAGCAGGTGCAGGTGTTCGGCCGAGTTCGGCTGGAGCGAGCCGATGTCGAACGTTTCCAGCATGTTGAGAATCTGGAGCGTGACGATGCCCTGGCCGTTGGGCGGAATCTCCCACACGTCGTAGCCGCGGTAGCTGCTGCTGACCGGCTCGACCCAATTGGCCTTGTGGTCGTGGAAATCGCGCAGCGAGAACCGGCCGCCGACCGCTTGCGAGAACTTCACGATCCGCTCGGCGATCTCGCCCTGGTAGAAGGCCTCGGCTCCGTCGCGGCCGAGCGTCTCGTAAACCCGGGCCAGGTCGGGGTTCTTGAAGATGTCGCCGAAGCGGATCGGCTGACCGCCGGGAAGAAAGGTTTTCGCCAGGTAACGGTCTCTGCTGCGGATCGACCGTCCAGACGGAGGCCGTCACCGGGGCCACGAGAAAACCTTCGCGGGCCGCGGCTATGGTGGGCTCCAGAATCTTCGCGAGGCTCAACTTTCCGAACTTCTTCAGCAGCGCTTCCCAGCCGCTGATGCAGCCGGGCACGCTCCATGAGAGCGGACCCGTAGCGGGAAGCTGCTTGAGGCCTTGGGCCCCGGCCTTCTCCAGCGTCCAATCGTAAGGGGCCCGGCCGCTGGCGTTGAGGGCCGAGAGTCTTCTGCTCTTTTTCGCTCCAGATGATGGCGAACAGGTCGCCGCCCGGCCCGCACATCATCGGCTCGGTCAGGCTGAGCATGGCGTTGGCGGCGATGGCCGCGTCGACGGCATTGCCGCCCGCCTTGAGGATGTCGACGCCGGCCATGGCCGCCAGCGGTTGGCTGGAGCAGACGATTCCGTGCCGGCACGCCACCGTGGAGCGGTTCTGGTTGCGGTTGCTCAACAGTGCCGCGGCTGAGCGGCAGCGGCTCGGGGCTCGACGGATTTCTGCGCCGCGCCGAAAGCGGTCCGCCCAGCGCTGCCAGGCAAGCCCCGCCGGCGAGCTGCAAGAAGCTGCGACGTCTCATCGGGATTTCTCGCTTCGTTGAAAGCCGCCGCTGCGGCGGCTGCTAAACGGCGACGAATCTTACGCCTGCGCCGACTGATCGCGGAGGAACGCCATCGACTTGGGGATTTCCACGGCACGGTCGCCGCGCACACCGCATTCGAAGCTGCAAAAGTCGTGGTAGCCGATCCATTTCAGTCCGCGGAAACCGTTGACGAACGAGCGTTCGTCCTGGCCGGGCAGCACCCGGCGCGCGATGCCAGGTGGACATGATGGACATAGGGTCCGCCCGAAATGAATGCCCCCAGGTCGCTCGTCTCTTCGATGGCCATGTGGTAGAAGTCGCCCATCACGCAGATACCGGGGCTTTTGCATTCGCGGGCGATCGCAGCGGCATCGGCAACCAGACGCATGAAGAAGGCCTCCTTGCGGTTCAGCGGCTCCATCACCACGCGGGTGCCCGCCTGCACGGCATGTTCGCCGATTTCGGGCAGCGTGTCCAAGAGAATCTTGCGGATTTCCTGGTTGGTGAGTGTGGTCTGACCGTTGAACGCCGGCACGTAAACCACGCCGGTCGAGCCCAGGGCGCCGGCGGCGGTGAGCACGCGTTTGAACTTTTCAACACCGCCGGCCCGTTTCTCGACAACGTCGGAGACCAAATCGCCGTTGCAGGAGCCCCAGCAGACGGCGCTCATCTTGAGCTTCGAATTGCGGAGCGCGTCTTCGTACTTCTTTTCGTTGTCGACAACGTCGCCGAAGAACTCGACGCCGTCGAAGCCCCATTGCTCCATGGTGGCGAGCTTCTCCGGCAACTCCTTGCCGGGGATGACGTTGATCTGGGCCGAGAGTTTCAGCACCGCCTCGGGCCTGGCCGTCGGTTCGGCGGCCGGAGCCGGGTGGGGAACCAGGGCCACGCCGGCGGCCGCCGCGGCGCCGCTAACCAGGAATCCACGTCGCGTGACGTTCATGGCATAACTCCTTGCAAGAATGTAGTGCCGCCGCGCTTTGCCTGCGGCTTGGCGCGGGCAGGCAGGCTGCCCGTGCCCGATCACCCTCGATGGACTTTAGCGATCCTAGTACGGCTTGTAGCGGCCGGGGATCGGCATCGGGTAGTTGCCGTCCTTGTCGGGCATCGCCGGCGGATCGGCGTCGAAGGCGAACTTCGCGGGCATTTCGTTCGGCCCCTTGGCCACGGCCTCGTCCCACTTGACCTCCTGGCCCGAGTACGTCGCCATGCGGCCCAAAACGGCCGTCAAGCTGCTGGTGGCGCCGTGCCAGCCGTCGTTGAGCTTCTCGTTGTTGCGGATCGCGTTGACAAGATCGACGTGCTCCTGCCTGGTAGCCGTCGCTGCCGTTGCCGGCCAGCTGCACGTCGGCATCGCCCTTCGTGCCGTGGACGAACTGCGTGACATCGTTCCACATGCTCGGCTGCTGGCGGCACTGGCTGTAGAGCTTCGTGCCGTCGTCGTAGGTAAACTCGACGAAGTGATTGTCGTAAATCTGGCCGATGCCCGCGATTGTTGCGGCACGTGGCAACTTCCCATGCCGTTGGCCTTGACCGGATGGTCGTTCTTGGCCCAATTGCAGACGTCGATGTTGTGGACGTGCTGCTCGACGATGTGGTCGCCGCGAGAGCCACACGAAATGATACCAGTTGCGCATCTGGTACTCCATCTCCGTGTCGCCGGGTCGCGCGTTTGCGAATCCAGATCGGACCGCCGTTCCAGTAGGCCCGCATCAGCGATCAGGTCGCCCAGCGACCCGTCTTGGATCGCCTTGATTTGCCGACGATACTCCTTGCTGTGGCGGCGCTGCAGGCCGACGACCACTTTCAGGCCCTTCTCGTCGGCCAGCTTGTTGGTTTCCATCACCGTGCGGAAGCCGGGGGCGTCGACGCAGCACGGCTTCTCCATGAAGACGTGCTTGCCGGCCGCGATGGCGGCGGCGTAATGGATCGGCCGAAAGCCCGGCGGCGTGGCCAGCAGCACGATGTCGGGCTCCGCAGGCGATCGCCTTCTGATAGGCGTCGAAGCCCGACGAAAATCCGCTCCTGCGGGCACGTCGATCTTCGCCGCGGCGTCCTTGGTTCCTTCTTGCAGACTGGCTGCAGGCACGTCCTTGGCCTTGTCGTCGAAGGCGTCGGCCACGGCGATCAGCTTGACGTTCTCGCACGATCGAGGCAGTCGCCGGCGGCCCCGGTGCCGCGGCCGCCGCAGCCGATCAGGGCGATCTTCAACTCGTCGCTGCCGGCGGCATGGGCCGTCCGCGCAATGTTCAGTCCGCCGGCCAGGGCAAGCCTGCCGCAGCGGCCGTGCTGCTTGCAAATCTCGACGAGATGTCTGCTCGAAATCGCGATTAGGGGTTGCGATCGGTTCGGCAAGTCGTGGCTCATGGACTGCATCGCCTGTCCGTTTGACCATCTTACTGTTTGCCCGCTTGGGCTTTCTTATAGTCGAGGTAATCTTCCTTCTCAAACTCGGTAACATCGTAACGCACGGCCTCTTCCGGCCGTCGGCATGCGCAGCGGACGCACCACGCGGAAACCCACAAAGTTCGCGTCGGTGAAGTACCAGATGCTTTGCGGAATCTGCGGGTCCTGCGCCTTCCAATCCTTGTTCGAGCCGCGCCGGGCGGCGCTCCGCAACAGCGGCGCCTCGTCGGTCCAGGCCCCGCCGCGGACCACCTGCGGATACTCCTTGGTGACCGGAACCACACGGGTTGTCGACCGCGCTTGCCGGCCAACTGCTTGTAGCGGTCGGCGACGTACTGATCGAGGCACCACTCGGCCACGTTGCCGTGCATGTCGTACAGGCCCCAGGGATTCGGCTTCTTCTGGCCGACCTTGTGGTACTTCTCGTCGCTGTTGTCGTCGAACCAGGCGTAATCGCCGAGCTTCTTCGGATCGTCGCCGAACGAATAGGCGGTGGTCGTGCCGGCCCGGCAGGCGTATTCCCATTCGGCCTCGGTCGGCAGGCGATAGTAGCGGCCCGTCTTGGCCGAAAGCCACTTGCAATACATCTTGGCGGCAAACTGGGTCATGCAGACGGCCGGATAGCCTTGCTTGCCCATGCCGAACGTCATGTCGGCATACGGCTTGGTGGGAATGGCCAGCGCGTCGGCCGACTTGTCCCAATCGGTGGGCGTCGCGTGTTCTTGGCTTCCGCCGCTGCTTGTCCAGACCCAATCCCCACAGCTCATATTCCTCCCAGGTGACTTCGCACTTCTCCATCCAGAACGGCTCCAGCTTCACTTCGACCTGCGGCCCCTCGTCGTCCTTGCGGCCCTTCTCGCCGGCCGGGCTGCCCATCTTGAATGTGCCGCCCGGGATCGGCACCATGTCGAACTTCACGTCGGTGTGGCGAATCCTCTCCGTGTAGGGCTTCATGCCGGCCTGATCCTTGGCCTCGGAGTCCGGGTTCGGCACCGGTTTGGGCAACCACTTGACCGTCACTTCGAGCGTGGGAACCCCCGAGGGCTCGGCGGCGGCCGGCTCCGCTGCCATAGCCGTCTGACAGCCGAGCGCGGCCAGTACCAACAGGGCCGGGAAACAACTCGCCGTGCGAAGCAAGCATCGAAGACGAACCACGCTGGTCATGGGCAATCCTTCCTGTGAGGTCTGGTTTGAAAGCTTTGGCAGTTGTCGCAAACGCGATCTGGCGGGCGGTGACGACGTGATAACGCAGCAATTCAGGTACAGTTTATCAGTCCCGACGGTCGCCGTCCACTAGCCGGGACGATTCACCCCTGGAACCTCAGCCAACGCGCAAGTGATGGAGCGCCAGCGACTTACGCTCTCCGGCGCGGCGGGCTGGTGTTGCCTACCCTCCGTTGGCTGCTGCGGCCTACTGCCCGGTCTTTTTCTCTTCGCTGGTCGCCGCCAGTTTGTCGATCTTCCCGGGCAGGATTAGAAATGCACGGCAGACCTCGATCAGAAGGCAGTACAGCAGGAACAGCAGATAGGCGGCCAGCGGCAGCGCGGCGGACCAAAGAAGGGTGTACCCGGCCCCGTCGGCGATGGATTCCGACGGCATAAGCGCAGCGATTGCCCCGCTGGCAGCCGGCTCGCCGGCGATCACCTGATAGCAGGCGTATCCCAGCATGACGACGCCGCAGATCACGCCTGCCCCAAACGCCACCGGCACCAGGCGGAGGAAGACCTTCAGCGAGTAGGTGGCAACCCCGATCGCCTCTTCGCCGGCGCGGACCTCGGGCGTAATCGAAATATTCAGCGCCGCCAAATTGACGCAGACGATCGCCAGATACCCGCAAATGAAGAAAGCCACCGCCCCGGCCACAAGCGTCGCCACGCCGGGCAGGATCAGCGAGTGCATCACGAGGCCCACGGCCACGACCAACGATCCAACGATCGCCGCCACGGCCATCGCAAGGTTCATCAGCGCACAGCAGTCGGGGAAGGCCGTTGACGACAGGTTGCTGTTGGTGGTGCGGTTGAGTTGCTCCAGGACGTCGCACAATCTGCCGGCCACATATTGCAGCCCCATCAGCACGAACAACAGAAAGACGGCTGACGGCAGATTGTCGAACTCGGCGGGTCTTCGCGGCCGCGATGACGGCCAGCGCCGCGACCAATACGATCGCCGCCAGCAGTCCGTACGACCCGCACGCCCGAAAGATTTTGGCCGTCTTCTCGATGAAGGCGGCGCCGAAGCGTGCGCGGAGCCCGTCGAGCAACGCGTCGAAGGGGTGCCGACCCGCGGCGTGCGGAGCGCGCGACGCCACGGACTTGACCGCTGCGCCTTGCGTCGCGGCACGCGCCAAGGGCGACGGAGAATTGGCGGCTCCGGAAAGCACCTCGGCCACGGCCGCTGCCGCTTTGTCCTCATTCTCGAATAGCCCGCGCACGTTCCGCGCCGGCGACCACTCCGTCATGCCTTCACGCCAGACGAGGTCTTCGGGCCGAAGCTCGCCTGCCGAGGCCAGACGCTTCAGATCGGCGGCCGGAACCGGCCCCATCTGCTTGTTTCCACGGGCGTAGTACCATTCTACCGGGCTCATGCGAGGCTCCTTTGCGTCCGGAAGCAAGTATAGGTTATTCTACCTATTCTTGCGGCGGGCGGATACCAGCGGGCCGGCGGCCCGAGCCGCGCCCGGCTGGCCGGTCTTGGCGCGGTCGGCGGAGAGCGATTGCCGTCTTCCGCCCTGCCCTGCCCCAGCCTGCGGTTGGCCGCGCGCGGCGGCCGTTCGCCGTCCAGCCGCCTCACCGCATCGAGATCGGAGTCCCGCTCGGACGCTTCTTCTTCCGGCAGGAAGACCATCGAGTGATCGGTGCAATACCAGGCGAGCCGGCCCAACAGGCGGAAGTAAAACAGCCAGACCAAGGCCAGGGCCGTCACGCCGACGATCATCCCCCAAAGCACGCTTACGCTGAACGTCTTCAGCACCAGCACGGCGCTCACCGTCAGCATGGCAGCGCTGAGCAGGTAGAACCTCACCCACCCCTTCCACGCCGTCACGAACGTTCGGTAGACGGGCAGCGAGACGGCGGCAAACGGCGAACCGTTTTCGAGCGTCGTCAGCAACAGGATGGGAAAGAGAAAGAAAAGGCCGCCCAGCGCCAGCGCAAAGGTCATCTCGCGCGACGACTCGAACCAGCACATCAGGCCTGCGGTTGGCAGCAAGGCCAAACAGGCGCTGCCGAACACGTACAATGGTTCGAGCATCCAATCGAAAAAGGCCATATCCGGCCAATTCTCGATCTTGTCGCATCCGGCGGCCGTATCGCGCACCACGGCCAGCCCGCAAGCCGCGGCGAGAACGAACCACAGCACCCCCAGAACCAGCGCCCCCGTGCCGAACAGTGCGCTGGCCATCATGTTCAATTCGCTGTCAACCGTCGCGGTGGCGAAACGGAGCGACTCTTCGGCGAGTCCGCAAGGCAACATGGCCCAGGCCGCCAGCACAAAAGTGAACGGCAGCGCCCCAGGGAGAGGGGAAAAGTGAACGTTCCCGCCACGAAGGGCCAGGGAGGCAACGCCGACTTGGGCTCTTCTGCTTCCACCGGCCGCAGCGGCACGTGCGGCACCGTGGTGGCGGCAGCACGCGGAGCGATCGTCGGCCCCGCTCCCCAAATGCTTGGGTCGCCCCAGCCCGCCATCCCACCCCACGCGTTGACAGGTTTGGCCTCTTGCGACGGCGACGCCAGCGACGGCGACGGCGGATAAACGGCCACCGGCTTGCCGCAGTTGGGACACGCAACCTTGCTGCCGATCTGGTCTTCGCGGGCTTCGATCTGCGTGTAGCACAGCGGACACCACGCCTGGGCAACGTCGCGTTTCGCCTCCGGCGGCGTGTCGGCATGGCGATCCCGTGCTGCGGTCGGCGCCTGGTCGTCGATTTTGGCGGCGGGGCGCGGCTTGCTCCTTCGCCGCGGCGCCGGTCGGCCGGTGGACGACCATCGGCACCTGGCAATTGGGACAAAGGACCCGCTGGCCGATCTGCTCCTTGGCGGCGGACATCGTGCCGCCGCACAGGAAACAGGTCAATTGCTCTGCTTTTTGCGTCACGATGCGATCTCAGAAAAGTGCCGCCCGCGCTGTCTCGCTCTTCGCTGCCGATAAGGGCGCCTGTTGGCCGTGGCAGGCGGCATGGCCGCGTTCCAAAAGCCCTTAAGTGTATTGTTCCTCCGTGCCGATGGCCATTCGGTAGCGCCCCCACAACTCGTCGCCCCACTCCGGCAGCGAGTGGCAGAATCGCTCGACCAGGTCGTCCAAGGCATGGTCGTCGAGTCCCTCGAAGCGGAACGTCAAGGCCGGTTCGCTCAACGAGCGCCGCACCAGCGCCCAGCCGCCCGGAGTATCGACCCGTACGCCGTCAACCGTTTGCTGCGGGAACTGGGACCACGCCGCCCGAACCTGTTCAATCACCTGCCGCTGGACTCCCGGCGGCACGGAAAGCCGCAGCTCGGGCGTCATGTAGACCGGCGGGCAGGCCCGGCGGAGCTCGGCCAACGATCGTCCCGAGCAGGCGAGATAGGCGATCAGCCGGCAAGCGGTATACAGAGCGTCGTCGCCGCCGCCGATGGCCCGGTAGAAGTAGTGGCCGGTCAGCTTGGCACCGAACACGGCGCCCGTCTCGGCCATTCGGCGCGGAGGAAGGCATGGCCGCTGCGTTCCACGATCGGCTCGGCGCCGAGTTTCCTGGCCGCTTCGGCGATACGATCGGAAAACTCCACATCGCAGATGAATCGCTGCCCGCGCAGCTCGTCGCCGAGGCATTGCAACAACACCCACGTCGTTTCCTCGGCGTTTAACGCGACTCCTTCGTTGTCGGCCAGGGCGATGCGGTCGCCGTCGCCGTCGAAGGCGATGCCCAGGTGGGCCCGCTCGCGATACACGGCATCGCACAGTTCGTGCAGCTCGGCCGGCCGGCAACAGTCGGGCACGCGGCCGTTAAACAGCGGATCGACCGTATCGCCGACGGTGGAAAACAGGCATTGCGGAAAGACCGCGTGCAGATAGCGCCGCCCCTTGCCGGCCCAGCAACCGTGCATCGGGTCCAACACCACGTGCTGTTGGGCGGCCATCGACTCGACGAACGTCTCCTGCATCGTGGCCACGTAATCGAACGAAACATCGAGCGATCGCGGCGTGCCGCCGCCCAGGCGCTGGCCGTTGACCGAGGCGGTTTTTACGCTCTCCTCGAAGGTGGCCACGTCGTCGGGCATCGGCGGCCGGTCGCCCAGCATCCATTTCAACCCGTTGATGCCCGCCGCCTCGTGCGAACCGGTGACGATGGCGCAGCCGTCGGCCGCCACCCGATGCCGGGCGTAGTAGATCATCGGCGTGGGCAGCATGCCCAATTCGACCACGTCGATGCTCGATTGGCACAGCCCCTCGACCAGCGCCTTCAGCAGCCCAGGGGTCGACTGGCGGACGTCGCCGCCGACTAAGAACTTGGCCGCCGGCGGCAACTGCCGGCCCAGGACGCGGCCCCAACTTTCGTACAATTCGGGCGAAAGCTCTCTCGCCGCGTCGCCGCGGATCGCGCAAGGGTGATAGATGCTCAAGGGCGGCCTCGCCTTCTTGGCCTGTCGCGGGCCTTCATGTGCTGACAAGGTACCAGATTTGGATCATCCCTTGGAGTGCTGTTTGCAGAGCACCCCCCCAATCGGGCATATAACCGGCGCACGGGACGAGCGTTAACGTCGTGTCCTGCGGCTCCCCGCATTTCGCGCTCCCCCCTGCCCTGCGGTAATTCTACGCAGAGGTCGGTCGCCGACAAGCTTTGCGGATAACCGCCCCCCTCGCAACCGCGCTGATGCGTCGCTCGCACGCGCCGCCGCGGCCCCCTTGCAGAAACCGGCATGGCGGCCAACAATAGTCCTCCCTCGGAACCCTGGCTGGAAAGGAACCGGCATGGCTGGAATCCCCGTATTGATGGCCGAAGGCGATTGCATCGCCCGGGCGTGGGAAAACGCCCTGGTGCTGCTGTACAACTCGGGCTGCAACATCAAGACCCAATACGACAAGCCCGACGATCCGCCCAGCAAGGACGCCACGATGGTCATCACGGTGGCCGAGCCGCTGGCCGAGCCGATGATCCACCGCGATTTTCCCGGCGGGTTCGAGGAACTCCAGGAATACGTCATGGAGGTCTGCGAGGGCATCAAGGACCACTGTGTACGCGATCCGAACGACCCCAACGACACCCGTTGGGAATACACCTACCACCAGCGGCTGTTCCAGTATCAGGTGCCCACGCTGGCCCCAACCGACCAAATCGAGCACATCTGTCGGCGGTTGGCCGAAACGCCCTACACCCGCCGGGCGCAGGCCATCACGTGGAAGGTTTGGGAAGACAACACCTGTTACGATCCGGCCTGTCTGCAAAGCGTTTGGTGCCGGATCATCGACCAGGGCGACCGCCGGCTGCTGAACATGAACGTCCGCTTCCGCTCGAACGACGCCTACAAGGCGGCCTTCATGAACATGTTCGCGTTGACCCGTCTGCAAGCGCAGATTGCAGCGCGCATCAGCGAGCTATCAGGCAAGCCGCTCGCCTTGGGGCGATACTGTCACATGGCCGACAGTTTTCACATTTATGGGTCGAATCTGGCCGAGTTCGAGGCCCGTTTTTTGGGCGCGATCCGCAAACGGACCTTCGAGCAGCGCACCATGCGTTACGAAGACGTGCGAGACATGATGGAAGGCGCGCGGCCGGCGATTTTGGAGAAGGCGCGGCGAATGGGGCGGTAGCGGCGAAGACGTGGTTGCCGGCTGCCTGGAAGCTGGAAAACATGGCCGAACTGCGGCTTTCCGACGCCGACCGCAACCGAGGAGACCTCTTAGCGCGGCGTTGAACCGCTGGGAGAGGATTGCGGCATCTCGCGATAGGGCGTTCCCGCCTCGTAAAGCCGAATCTTGGCCCTGATGGATTCGACCAGCGGCTGCTTGTCTTGTTGGGTGGCCAGTTCCACGGCCTTGCGCGCCGTTTGCACGGCTTCGGTAAACCGGCCTCCCTCGGCGTAGGCGGCGGCCAAAACGTCGAGCACGGCCGGTTCTCGGCTGCCGGAGAGTTGCACCGCCCGTTGGGCCAACTCGACGGCTTCCGTGCCATTGCGTATCGAGGCGTTCGGGTTGGTCGCCAACATCCAGGCAATGTCGTTCAACAGGGCGAAGTCGTCAGGATGCGAACGGAGCGATTCACGCCGCTGGGCCAGTGTCCTCAGAAGTGCTTCCCGCTGGGACTGGGCGACATCGAGGTTGTTGTGGGCTGCCTTGTAGTCCGGCCTGATCTTCAGGGCCTCTTGGAATTGGGTCGCGGCCTCGTCGAACCATCCGCACCTCCCCAGGGCGATGCCGAGGTCGTTGTGGGCTTCAGCGTAGTCGGGTTTGATTTCCAGCGCCTTTTGATAATGTGAAATAGCTTCATCGAGCTGTCCCTTTTGCGCCAGAGCAAGGCCAAGATCGTAGTGTGCAGCTACATGGTCAGCCTGGATCTCCAGGGCCTTCCGGTAATGGGCGATCGCCTCGTCGAGCTGTCCGCGGCGGGCCAGGGCAGCGCCCAAGTTGTTAGAGGCATCCGCGTAATCGGGCTTGATTTCCAGCGCCTTCCGATAATGGGCCATCGCCTCATCGAGCTGTCCCATTTGCACCAGGGCGATGCCGAGGTTGAAGTGGGCGTGCGGGTACTCGGGCTTGATTTCCAAGGCCTTCCGATAATGGGCCATCGCCTCATCGAGCCGTCCGCAGATGGCTAGAGCTTTGCCCAGGTTGTTGTGGACCCGCGCTGATTCGGCGCCTTGGCCAGCGTGTCTTCCCAGATGGAAAGCTCGCTCTGGTAGTCCACGTTCCGGTGGACAGTAAGAAATCCGAATGCGATACTTGCCAACATCACCAGCAAGCCGCCGGTGGTCTGCAACGCCAGCAAGGGAATCGTGCCGCGACGGAGAAGCCATTGGCCCGCGAGCCATCCACCCACCACCACGCCCGCCATCACCGCCGCCAGCGGCAGATACATGCGATGGTCGAAGGCCGCTTGACCAATAGGCACAACACTCGACGTCGGCGCGAGAATCGCGAAGAACCACGCACCCAAGAAACCCCATGCAGACCGTTTCAGCAAGGCCCAAACCGTCGCGGCAAGCAGGCCCGCCACAACAGTCGCCGGAAGGAGAACTTCCGCCACGGTCGATGCGGGGGGCCAGTCGTAGTCCAAGCACAACTCTGACGGCCACACGGCCAGCCGCAAGTAATGGACGATCACGCCTGGCTGCGTCAGCAAATACGACCACCAGGTGAACTGCTGAGTGCCCGGCCCTATCGCGGTGCCAAGTGTGCTCATCGACAGCACCAGCCAGCCTAGCAGCAACCAGGCGCTGGCCAAGGCCAGATAGAAGCCGTACCGTCGCCGCAACGCCTCGCGGAACGATCCGGCACAAAACGTCCGGTCGTACAGCAGCACGATCAACGGGGCCGAGATCATCACTTCCTTGGTCGCCATCCCCAGCAGGCAGGCCAACACCGAGGCGGCATACCAAGCGACGGGCGGAAGGATGAAGGATGAAGGATGAAGGATGAATTTCGACGAAACTGAACACTGAAAACTGAAAACTGAAAACTTCCTCATCCCCTGACCCCTCTACACTTGCACCGCGAATGGTGGGGACTGTCCCAATTTTCGCGTCAGCGAAAATGGGACTGTCCCCTTCCGCGCCGCGGATGAAACAATACAGCGTCAGCAGATAGAACAATCCCATCAACGACTCGGCCCGCTGCACGATGTATGTCACCGACTCGGTTTGCAACGGATGGACCGCCCAGAGCAAGGCGATTACCGCGGCCAGCGGCAGAGCTACGGTGCCCCAGCGGTCGCGCATTGTCGGCAGCAGAAACGTCCGCCGGACGATGCCGAACAGCACAAGGGCCGCCAGAATGTGAATGGCCAGGTTCGCCGCATGATAACTCCAGACCTCGTCACCGCTGATCCTATAGTTGACAGCCAGGGAGAGATTCAGGACCGGGCGGCCTCCAACAGTCTCCCCCCTGGCGTTTGGTGGGCAGAGCGGCTTCCAGATGGGCCAGAGCTGCCGGATCGTCGGGTTCTCGACGATTGCAGGGACGTCATCGTAGACCAAGGCGCCCGTGAAACTACTGCTGTAAGCCGCCATTGCGGCCAACACGATCAGCCCCGCCGCCAGCATGATCATCCAACGAGAAGTCGCTCCCGTAAATCGAGTCGGCAGCGGCGCGGACTGCTCGTCGCCGCCAACCACACTTTTTCCGGGCGAAGCCGCCGAAGTACTCCCACCACGTTCGGAGCCGTTGCGATGTTTCATGGGCTCAAAAAGTATAGCCCAGTTCGCAAGGACAGCCAATGTTGTCTGGCCGCTACGGCTGGGCGGGAACGGGGCGACCGTCCTTTCTCTAGAACAAGGGAGAGGGCGTAGCCAGGGCCGGAAGAAGAAAGGGGCCGCCGCTTCTTTCCGCGACCAGCCGCCCGCCATCGCGTCAGGGAAGCCGCGTTTCAACTCTAAGAATCAGCCCCGGATCGGATGGATCGTGCGCCGTCGCGGCCGCCAGACCGATTTCGTCGATCAAAGCCCCGTCCAAAATCAGCGAGCGATCCGTGAATCGGACGCGAGCGGTCACGTCCTGAGCCTCATCGGCCAGCAAGTCCTGAGCCCAGACTCGCGGGGACGCGAGGGCATGTGAAAAACGCAACGTCAACGTGCGAAACTTGCCGAAGACGCCGATCGGGCGGTCCGGGTCCTGAACGTCAAGCGTCACGTCGGCCAACGGATACTGCGTCTTGTCGTCCACGCAGCGGGGCAGGGTGGCGACGGCGGTCGTGCCGCTGGGATTTCCTGATGCGACCACAAAGGGCGGCTCGCCTTCACAGGCGACAATCGGCAAATCGACGCCTCGACTGATCACGGCAGGCGCATGCTGGCCAACCATTTTCCCGGCGATCTCCCGGAACCAATAGTCGCTTCCGACCAGCTTTGAATCCGTCAGCGTTCGCTCGCTGCTGTACGTTTTGTTCACCGCGACGCCGAATGCCGGTGCGAGTCGCTGCCATCGAATCGCCCGCGACGCTTCGTCGATTCGCGGCCATTGCCATTTCGTGTACGGACCTCGCACCGGCATGCGCATGACGCCGAGGGAAAAACCCATCGCCGCGCCCAGGTACGGATTGTCTTCGCAGTTGATGATGCCGCGGGCCGGCGGTTCCATGTGCGTCTGTTCCAGCCAGGTGGCGATCCGGTCGAGCGTGCTGGCGCTGCCCAATCCGTCCATGACGTCATAGGAGCGAAAGGCGTCGCTGAAGGCCAGATTCTCCAGCGACGGCTTCGCCACGCCGGCCCAGTCGCGGAAACGCCCGTTCCCCTTCGCGTTATTGACCGGCGCCATGCAAAAGGCGTGTTCCACGACCAGTTTCGGCGCTTCCTCGCGGGCCACTTTCGTGAGCATGCGGCGAAAAGCCGTGTTATGATCGCGGGCGCCCCAGTCCACCTTCCAATATTCGATCCCGGCCTGGGCAGACCAGCGGGCACGCTCGCGCCAGTAGGCCTCGCACGCATCCGCGGTGAGGTACCGACCGTCTCGCTTGTCGCCTTCGCACTGAGCGGCCACCCACAAGGCCAGGCCGCGCCAGCCGAGGCTCTTCACCTCCGCATTCAGGCGGCGCAGACGTTCGGCAGGCGTCCCCGTGAAATCGGGAAACCGCTCCTCATTCACAACGAGGGAGCCGAACCGCCACCGCTCCGCTTTGGCGTCCACTCCGTAGGGCACGTCCCAGCCGTCGTCGATACAAAGATATAAATCGCCACGAACCTGAGGCCAGAACCGCTTTGCCCAGCCGGGGTCTTCCAGCAGTGCGGCCTGATCCATCCGCCGTCGCGCGGCGTTGCCGCCTTCGGTGGCCTTCAGATGATCGAACGTCTCAAGCTCTTCGTCGGTCTTGATGTACCACATCGGATGCTGTGCATTCCAGGTACACCAATAGTTCAGCGAGGATTCGGCGGCGTGATCCGGCACGAGATTCATTCGGGCCGGCTTCACCTCGGTATCCGCGGCGCGCGCCGGGCTGCCTGCGCCCAAGGCCGACAACAACCCCGCCGCAATCACGACCCAAGTCATGGTTCGGACCACAACGATCACAAACGTCAAACGATCGTGGCATCCCATTTTCACGGATCGTTTGCCTTTCTCAGAGCGTGCTGGCAAGATGAGACTCAGGTTCCATGCCGCTTAGCCGTCGATCCGCTCAGCCGCTTGGGCCGCGGTCGGCTCGGTGTGGGACTGTTGTTGTTGTCGTCGCTGTCTGAGCCCCGGCGACGATCCATTCTCATCGGATACGTTACTCCCGCTGGGTGGGAAAAGCAACTCCCGCCACGAGCGAGACAGCCGGTCCAGCCTGCGAGCAGTCCATTGCAGAAGGCGTAGTTGTGAAAAAGAACCGCCACTGGCCAGACCCGCTTGGACATGACCTTCCGCACGAGCGTAAGTCCTTGTTGGACTGGATGTTGTGTCTTGCGCCTGCTGCCGCTCCGGGGCTCGATCCGTGACGTAAATTTGGGGTAAGCACATTGTCAGGCAACCGAGAGCCCCGATCCGATGAACGCCGCCGCCGACTCGAGCGATCCTATCACGACGCAAAAGGCTCCCGACCTCGGCCTGGTTTGGGGCGTGTTGGTCGTCTTGAGCGCGTGCATGGTGGGTTTCGTCTTTCGCACTCGAAACTACTTCGTTAACGACGCCTTCATCGGCTTCCAATATCTCGGCAACCTGCTGGCCGGTCATGGTTTCGTGTTCCGCGCCGGCCAGGCGCCGATCGAGGGCGTGACCAACATCGGCTGGCTGCTCCTGCTGGCGCCGTTTTCCGACCTGGCCGAGCCGATGGTGCTGGCAAAGCTGATCGGCCTGGCGCTGGTGTTGCTGGCGACGATTCTGACGGCGTGTCTCGGCCAGCGTCTGGCCATGAAGACCGGTTCGGCCGAGGACTCCTTCGGCCTGGTGTTTCCTCCGGTGTTGATGCTGGTTTCCAGCTTCGAGTTCGTTTACTTTTCAACGGCCGGGATGGAAACGGCTTTGCTGGCGACGATCTTGCTGTTGATGTGCTGCGTCGCTTCGCATCGCCCGCACGCGGGAACGCTGCCCGTGCTCGGCGCGGCCGCTTTCCTGGTGCATCCCGAGGCGGTTGTGGTCTATCCGCTCTACTCGGCGCTCTGCTGGCTGCGGTCGAAGCAGGATCGGCAACAACTTCTTGGCGGCAATTTGGTCTTGGCCGGTCTCGTGGCCGGCATCACGGTGGCGCGGTTCGGCTATTTCGGCGACATCCTGCCCAATACGTTCTATTCGAAGCCGAGCGACATGCAACTGGCCGTGCAGAACATCTATGGCTTTCTGATGGGCCACAACACGAACGTGCCCTTCCCGTTGACCGGTTGGCTAGCGGTGCCGCTGTTGCTGTTGGGCTATCTGCGGCTGCGGCGCTGGACGCCGGCGGCGGCCGACATGTTGGCCGCCACGTGTGTCGCCGGCCTGGCGCTGGCCGTCTACAGCCTGCCCGACTGGACCTCCCTGCCCCGCTATTTCGCCCCCTATCTGCCGGCGGCGCTAATCCTGTTTTGGGCCGGCCTGAACGAGGCCCTCCGACGGGTCATCGCCGCGCCGCGAAATCGCCAATTGACCGGCGCGGCCATCATGGTGTTGATGGTGCTGACGAGTGTTTTTGACGGCAAGGGCAAGATGGCACACATGGAAGAGTTTCCCGGCTACGTGCTCAGCGCCAAGAATCTGGTCGAGCCGGCGATGTGGCTCCGCAACCACCTGCCCGAAGGCTCGACGATCGCCACACGGCGGATCGGGGCGTTGGCCTACTATTCGCATCAGCCCGTGTTCGACTATGCCTACGGCCTGCCCGACCGGCAGGTGGCCCGCCTGGTGGCCGGTCAAAGGCATCACTTCGATACGCCCACCGATCCCGCGCTGGCCGCGGTCTGGCGCGATCGCGCGCCCGACTACATTCTCGAAGACGGCCCGATCATCGACTATATCGCCGCGCAGGGAGGCGGAACGCGCCAGCGGTTCTCGGTTCACGGCATCGAGTACCGGCTGGTCGAGCAGTTCCCGATCGGCCACGACGCCCAGTGGGTGCTGGCCCGCCGCGTGGCGGCGAATTGAACGGCCCGTCGGCGAAAACCGCTCCCATCTGTCCCGTTTTCGTGTTCTTAGTGGCATTCCTTGACTGGTCAAGCTGGGGTTGTCAAACTACGGTGAACCCGAGGCCCATTCAACGCTATATGCCATATTTCATGAGGAGCGACAACATGAGAATCGGTTGGGCCCTCATCGTCGTCGGATTCATTATCGCCGTGGATGCCGTCGGGAGAATGTCAGTTCCCGGATTGTCAGGAGGAGGATTAGGGCAAGCCTGCATAGGCGCGTGCCTCATGATCGCCGGTGGGCTGGGAGTCATCAGCCGATACCGATCGAAACGCTGATTTCAAACTGACCCACTGCCTCCAAGAGCAAGCATCTTCCCCTTTGTGGCTGCAGTAAGAGGATCGCGAGCCGGGAAACCTGTGGTCTGTCGCCGGTCGCCCTCACCCTGCCCTCTCCCGGCGGGAGAGGGGATGTCGGCCTCACACTACTCCCTGGGCCAACATGGCGTCGGCCACTTTCACAAACCCGGCCACGTTCGCGCCGCGGACATAGTTGACCGCCGCCTGGCCGTTGCGGCCGTATTTGACGCACTCGGCGTGGATCGATTGCATGATCTCGCGGAGGCGGCGATCGACCTCCTCGCGGGGCCACTTCACCACGCCGCTGTTCTGGGTCATTTCCAGGCCCGAAACGGCCACGCCGCCCGCGTTGGCCGCCTTGCCCGGCCCATAGAGGATCTTTGCCTGAAGGAACACATCGACGCCTTCGGGCGTGGTGGGCATGTTCGCCCCCTCGGCCACGCAAAAGCAACCGTTGGCCACGAGCTTCTTCGCGTCGTCCGCGCTGATCTCGTTCTGCGTGGCCGCGGGAAAAGCCAGTTGGCACGGCACGCCCCACGGCTTCTGATGGGGCAGGAACTTCGTGCCCTTGAAATGCTCGGCATACTCGGATATCCGGCCGCGTCGCACGTTTTTGAGCTCCATGACCCAATCGAGCTTGTCCACGTCGAAGCCGTCATGGTCGACGATCGTGCCGCTCGAGTCGGAGAGAGTGACCACTTTGGCGCCCAACTGGAGCAGCTTCTCGACGCAGAACTGGGCCACGTTGCCGGAACCGGAAACGACGGCCACTTTGCCGCGCACGCTGTCGCGGCGCGTGGCGAGCATCTCCTGGGCAAAATAGACCGAACCGTAGCCCGTCGCCTCGGGCCGGATCAACGAACCGCCGTAGGCCAGGCCCTTGCCCGTCAGCACGCCGCAGAAGCGATTGGTGATCTTTTTGTACTGGCCGAACAGATATCCGATCTCGCGGGCCCCGACGCCGATGTCGCCGGCGGGCACGTCGATGTCGGGCCCGATGTGGCGGTGCAGCTCGTTCATGAAGGCGTGACAGAAGCGCATCACCTCGTTGTCGGTCTTGCCCTTGGGGTCGAAATCGGAACCGCCCTTCGCGCCGCCCATCGAAAGCGTGGTGAGGCTGTTCTTCAAGACCTGCTCGAACGCCAGAAACTTCAGCAGGCCGAGGTAGACCGTGGGATGGAACCGCAGCCCGCCCTTGTATGGGCCGATGGCACTGTTCATTTGCACGCGGAAGCCCCGGTTGACCTGCACCTCGCCGCGATCGTCGACCCAGGGCACGCGAAAGATGATCACCCGCTCCGGCTCGACCAGTCGCTCCAGAATCTTCGCCTCGCGATACGCCGGATTGGCCTCGACCACGGGCATGACCGACTCGACCACCTCGTGGACGGCCTGGTGAAACTCAGGTTCGCCGGGGTTCCTGGCCACCATATAGGACATGAACTCGGCGACCTTGTCGGGCATGGAGCGGGTTAGCTGCGATGACGGGCTGGTGATTTCGGCTTGTCGCATAAATCCCTCACCTTGGTGGTCTTGAATCGAGTGAATTAAGCAAAACCAATGGCGACTATTATATTATCTCATAATTAGACGCCTCTGGCAATAGCTGCACCCGGAAAACGATTGGCCGTCCAGTTGCCGATCCGATCTTCCAACCCGGCCAGAAGGGGGTAGAATAGCACAAAGGCGATTACCCGAGCTTGGAGTCTGAACAATGATGGTTTTTGACCGAATCACGTCCGATCCGGCGATGATGAACGGCCAGCCGTGCATCCGTGGGATGCGGCTTACGGTGCGGCGGGTGCTGGAAGCGTTGGCGACATACCCCGATCGCGAACAGTTCCGGGCCGAGTACCCGGAGGTCGAAGACGAAGACATCCGCCAGGCGCTCGAATATGCAGCGGCGAACCTTGACGACAAGGTGGTCGAGTTGCGGACGGTCCCATGAAACTGCTTTTGGATCAGGGCCTTCCGCGTTCCACGGTTCGGCACTTGGCGGGCATGGGCATTGTCGCGGAGCACGTAGGCGACTTGGGCATGGCGAGGGCAGCCGATGCGAGCATTCTGAATGTGGCCTGCCAGCGTCAAGCCGTCGTGGTCACTCTCGACGCCGACTTCCATGCCTTGTTAGTGACATCGCACGCGACCAGCCCATCAGTCGTGCGTATCCGCATTGAGGGATTGAAGGGAGAGGAGACAGCGGCGCTGCTCGCACAAGTATTGTCTGTCGCTCGCGCTGAACTCGAAGTTGGGGCCGTGGTCTCCGTCACCGCGCGTCGGATTCGCGTGCGGTTGCTTCCCATTGGCCGATAAGGACGCACAAAGGGGTCAGAGACCGGGAACAACGGGGACATCAGCCAGCGTCAGCGAAGCAGATCGGCCGCGACACTACTTTGGCGGAGCGTATTTCAACTGGTCAACGTAGACGTAGCTGCCGGCGTTTTGATGAGCCAGCTCTTCGAGAAAGCTGGGCTCGGCCGGCTTGGGGCCGGGGGCAAACTGAATGGTGTTGATCGTGATGCCCGCCGCCAGGTAGCGGATCTTCTCCAATTGGCCGGCCGTGAGCTTCGGATCATCGCCATCGGTGAGGAAGAAGATCACGTCGGGTTTCAGTTTGATTGCCAGTCGCAGGGCCTCTTCATGGTCTGTGCCGCCGTCGGCCTGGATCGACTCGACGAATCGGGCCGCCTGCTCCTTGTTTTGGTCGCTGGCGAAGGCCAGGTGGCCCGGCATGCCGCTGGGATTGAAAAGCTTGGCGTGCTCGTTGTAGTAAATGATTTGGAACTGGTGGACCGTGTCGAGATTCTTGAGGCTTTCCAACAGTTCCGCCTTCACGGCTCGCAACGAGCTTTGCCGCGGGCCGCCCATGCTGCCCGAGCGATCGAAAACGTAGACGAACTTGTATCCTTCGCCCACCAGGCCGAAGAAGCTGGTGCGGGCTTTGCCGCCTTCCTTCGGGCGCGACCGAGAAACCGAGCCCTTCCAGTTGTTTTTGCGGCGAAGGTTCGGGCGGCGGGGACTTCTCGGCCGGATCGTCCCCCGCGGCGCCGCTGTCCAGCGCGGTTAGCAGCAGCAAGACCCCGAGGGCGAGGGCACGTGCACCGGCGCCGAGCGTCGGCGAAGGCGGGTTCCCACCCACAGCGCGGGCATCAGGCCGTTGAGACGCGTGAGAACCGGATTGATCAAGACCGTTCACGGCTTCGGATCGTCTTTCTTGGCGGCGGTTCCGCCGGTCGACCGGCCCTGAAGGGCCAGCGCCTGGTTCAACAGGACCTTGTACTTGGCAACCGTGGCGGGACCGTTGAGCGAGGGATTGAGAATCAAAGGCGCCTTGAGCACCTGTTCGGCCTTCTTCGCCCGGTCGAGCGAAACGGCTTTGTCTTTACTGGTTTCCGCCTCGCGCACCAGGCACTTGGCGACGTTATACATCACTTGGAAGTATTCGGGCGGGCAGCCGGGGCGATTGGCCAGCGGCTGCAAGCGGTTGCGCACCATGGCCCAATGTGCCGCCGCCTCGTCGAACTTGCTCGGGTCTTTTTCGGCCCAGGCCTCGAGGATCTCCCCTTTCTTCATCAGCGGATCGAGCGCGTTGGGATGTTCCTTGATGAGCTGATTCACCTGTTTCAGGGCTTCCGCGTAGTCGCCCCGCTCGCGAAGCGCCTTGAGCAGTTCGGTGCGGATGCGAATCATGGCCGTCTCGTCGGCCTTGCCGAACTCGTTGTCGGTCTTCATGCGGTCGAGGATTTTTTGGAAGACGTCGCGGGCTTCGGCGGTCATGCCGATGGCGTTGAGCGTTTCGCCGAGGAACATCATGCCCGGCAGCGACATTTCCTGCCGCGGCGCCAGCTTCACGGCGATTTTGCCCAGCAGTTCCTGGGTCAACGCCAATTGCACCTTGGCGGCATCGAGTTCCTGGTCCTTCGTGGTGCTCTCCAGTTCCGTGACCCGCGCTGGCCTTCTCCCATTCGCCTTCCAGCAGTCGGGCGAACTTGACGAGTTCCGTGTTGACTTCGCGCGTATCGGGGCCGAGGTCGATCAGCACGTTGCTCACTTTGCCCGCATCGGCAAATCGGCCGAGGGCGGGGGCCGAATAGGCCCGCACGGCGCCCAGAAAGACGCGGAGCGTGGTGGCGTCGAGCGTCAGCGGCTTCTCGGCCTCGATCATGTCGACCAACGGCTGGTAGATGGCGGCGGCCTCCTTGAATTGGCCGCCTTCGTTGTAGATTTCAGCCAGCAGGAGTTGCATTTCGAGATAGTATTTCGGCAGCGGCTTGCCCGACTCGACTTGCGATTTGAGCGCCGCCAGGCCGGTGCTGATGCACTCGACGGCCTTGGCGCGGTCGGCGGCCATTTGCTCGCTGTTGCGCGTGCTCTCGGGCTTGGCTTTTTCGGCCAGGTAACGCAGGGCGTAGGCCTTCCCGGCCATGTACGTCGCCATGGGAAAACGATCCGACTTCGGATTGACCCGCTCGAAGATGGCGATGGCATCGCCGATCTGGCCGGCGACGAGCTTCGCCTGACCGCGGGCCATGCGGGCGTCATCGGCCTCGGGGCTGTCGGGCCAATACTTCTCGGTGAACTCGGCCAGCTTTACGAGTTTCTCCGCCGCGGCCGCCTTCTTGTCCTCGCCGGACGCGTCGGCGTAGAGGTTCAGCGCCGCGGTCACGGCCACCGCCGACGCCTGCGCCGCCGCAGCGCTGTTTTGCCTCACTTTGCCGGCATCGTCGTGAACGATCTTGTCGACCGCCTCGATGCATTGGGTCAACTTGCCGCTGTTGAACAATTCCCGGACGAGCATGAGTTGGGCCCTGTTGATTTGCTCTTGCACAACGTCAACGCGCGGCGGGTCCTTGCCGGTGGTTTTTGCCGCCAGTTTCAACGCCAGGCCATACCACTCCAGGGCCCGGCTCCACTCGTGGGTCTCCATCCGGTCGTCGCCCATGCCCTTGGCTTCTTCAAAGCTCTTGGCATCGAGCTTTTCCTGGTCGCCTTCGCCTTGGCCGGACGTCAGCCGCAGTTCGTGCAGCAGGCGCCGGGCTTCGGTCTGGTACGGGTTGTGGACCTTGACGACGTCGCCGAGGATTTTTGTCGCGTCGCGAGTGAGTCGCGTCTTCTCGCTGGTCGGCGCCTTCGCGGCCCTGGCCAGGTCGGCCTTGGCCACTTCCAGGGAGACGCCCTGGTAGCCGGCGGTCTGCTTGAAACGGCTGTATTCTTTCAACCATGTGGTGGCTTCCAACAAGAACTTCTTCGGTTCCTGTCTGAGCATCACCATGAGGCGGAAATACTCCGCCTGGGCAAACAGCGGTTCCAGGCCCGTCGTCTGGCTGGTTTCGGCCGGTTCGGGGGCGGCGGCCAGCACTTCGTCAAGGATGTCGGCCGCGGTTTGCAAGTCGCCGAGCTCCTCGACCGCCTTGCCGGTCCACATGTGGGCGTACAGGCCGACGGCCGTCAAGCCGGCGGAATGGCTGCGATCCTGTTGATAGATGGCATCCAACGATTTGGCGGCTTTCCGCAGCGCCGCCAGGTGATCGGCGCCCTTGGGATCGGGGTAGGTTTGGGCCACATAGTAGTCGATCAAGGCGAGCTGATATTGGATGTCTTGCACGCTTGCCTGGATCCGCTGCCGCGCGTCGGCGCCGCTGTCGCGACGGCTCGTTTTCTTCGCCGGCGACTTGCCGGCCGGCGCCGGCTCGGCCAGCCGGGCCTTGAACGCCTTCTGCGCCTGTTCGAGGTTCTCTCGCGGCCTCGGCCAGGATGGCGCGGGCGTCGGCCAGATCGCTGTCGCGCTGCTGCTTGTCGGTGGCCTCGAAGCCCTTCGCCTGGGCGATCAGTTGCGTGGCGCGGGTGGCCAGGAAGCCGGCCCAGTCGGCCATGGCCGTGATCGCTTCCGGATGCTCGGGCTTCTCCTTGATGAACTTCTCCAGGTACTTCTGCGACTCTTTCATCAACTGTTCATAATCGTTGGCGTCGAAGGCGTCGCTGAGCGCCGCCGCCCGATAGCTCTTCGACAGCTCCAGGTCCCAGATTTCGCGCAGCTCGGCCGGCAGCTCGCGCTGTTTTTCCAGGCTCTTCATGTACTGGATCGCCACGTCGCCATAGCCGTTGTCCTGCAAGGCGTGCAGGAACGGCAAGGGCGCGTCCTGATCGGAAGCCGCGCCGGCCGCCCACGCCGCGACACTCAACACCAACAGGATAACGACGAAGCGGACCGGTTTCATGGGAGATTGTTCGTTCCGTGGGGCGTCCCAGAGGGGATGACGCTCGTTCTATTCTTTCTCCGGTTTGTCGGCGTCCGGTTTGTCTGCACCCGCGACTTCCGCCTGGTCGAGTTTGTAGAGCGGCAGATAGCGATAATACACTTCCAGGGTCAACGCCGACAGGCTGGTCTGCATCACCCGGCCGCCGCGCGTTCCCCAATAAATCCTGCACGCGGGGTCCCAGCTTCCGCGGCACAGTTGAGCTGTCCTTGCACTGCGAGTCGATCAGCAGGCGGCCGCATCTTCCGGTTCCACGCGTCCCAATCGGGGCCGGGCTGGTTGTGCATCACCTGGGTGGCGTAGTACCAATATACGAGGTCCCGGCCTGCCGCCGCTAGTGCGTTGGTTCTGCATCAGGAATGCCGTGCCTTCGACCATCTGCCGGGTCGGTCCTCGGCACGCCCAGGTATGGCTAGCACAGCAGACCGACCGCGGTAAGGCCGGGGTTGGGCATGACACGCTGCCCGGCGTATAGCGCGAAGTGCCGCCGCACCCTTGGCGCTATCGCCCCGCGACGACACCGACTCGAGAAACCTCTTGGCCCTCTCCAGCACCAGCGTGCTGACGTTCAGGCCGGCCATCTGGCCGCTCTTCAGGGCCATGATCTGCCAGCCGGTCACGGACGTATCGCCGGCGGCTCGCGGGCGTATACGCCAGCCGCCGCCGGCGGGTCTTGCGCGTCGGCATGATAAAGTCCAAGGCGGCCTGGGCGGCCCGGCGCACCCGCTAGTCGCCCGTCATGCCATAACATTCGCACAAGGCGATCGAGGCCAGGCCGTGCTCATACATCGTCGGCGCCATCCGGCAGAGCTGCCATCGGGTTTCTGCTTCCATCGAGTAGTAAAGGCCGGCGTTGATGATTTTTTTGTAGGCCCCTGTCTCGTGTGTTTGTCCGGCCGCCAGGAAGGGCAGCAGACCGAAGGCGGTGCCGGAGATATCCGACGCCGGGCATGCCGGTTCCCGTGCAACGTGGAATCTTTGCAGCGGCTGTTGTAGCTCGACAGGCTCCAGCTGCCATCGAGCATTTGGTGCCGGGCGAGCCAGTTCAGGGCGCCGGCCACGGCCCGTTCCGATAGCCGCGTGCCGCCGCGTGCCGAGCATGGCCTTGCGATAGCCGGTGCCGCGGCCGCCTCGAAGCCAGAGCCGTTGCCGCCGATGCCGGGATGAGTGCCGGAGCCGACGCCGATGCCGACGCCCCCCTTGCCCTTAACGCCGGCCCCGGGCCGATCGCCTTCAGATCGAAAGCCAAGCCGCCCAAGTTGGGCTGGTCGCTGGCCATCGCCATGCCGCCGCCGCTTCTCGCGTAAAGACCGGAGTCGTTGCTGTGCTCCGCTTCCTGGGTGATGCCGCCCGGCTTTTCCAGCGTCAGGGTCTCGGTGTTCAGTTCCGTGGGCATTTCCGGAGTCTCGCCGATCTCGAATCGCTCAAGTTCCGGGGGCAAATGCTGGGCACTATCGGCCGTGGCCTCGTCGAACGACGGGGCATCGTTGACCACGGCCACCACCGCCGTGGTGCCGATCAGCGCCAACGAACAGATCAAGACCATGTGAAACACGAAGCTGCACAGCCACCAAGGCCCTTCTTCCTGGATCCACGCCGTCGCCAGGACGACGAAGCCCAGCCGTTCCGGCGGCGGCGCATTGTCGCCAGGAAGCACCGGCGGCGTTGCCGCGGATGCGCCGTTGATCGCCTTGTCGGCTGCCTCTTGCTTCGTCATGGCTGTTGGCTTTCGGAAGTGCTCTCCGTTTCGTTGGCGCCGAGGCTCGCTCGCTCCAGCCATGCATCCAACGTAATCCCCTCGCCGGTGACCGTGCGGATTGCGGGCGAGGGAACCGCCGCTTGCTTGCGCCTGTGCCGGAAGAACACCCAGAGGATCGCCCATGCCGCGCCGAGAACGGCCAGCACGGCTGCGCCCCATTTCAATTCCTGCGTATTGTCAGAGGAGGGCATGGCGACCGTCTCCCGTTCCACCCGGCCGATCAGCAGCGGCGCGCGGTAAGGGACGGCGCCCGCCGCCGCCCCGAAAGGAAGATATCCCTGGAGCTTGAAGAAGTAGCCGGCAAACTGCACCTTCTCCGACACCGGCTGCCCCAACGGCATATCCTTGGGCAGGCCGACCACGATGGCGTAGTACAGGCGATCGCCCGACTCCGCGGTAAATCCGCCCAGCTCGTGCAAAGGGATGCCGTCGCGGGTCTTGCCGGCGTCGAGAACGCGGCGGACGTTCAGTTCCAAGGTCACCACCTGGCCGCGATACTTGTCCGGCTCGTCGTGAAAATTGGTGAAAAACAGATCGGCCCGCGCCCGTTGCAGGAGGCGCACGAAGGACTGGTGGTCAACCCAGCGGACGACCCGATCGTAGGGCACCATCTCGTCGGGAGCGAGCGTCGGACCGCCGTCGACCAGCACTTGGTAATCCTCGCGCGCGGCGGCGGCCTCGTCCGGGTCCTCGTCGGTGGGGCCGGTGGCCTCGGGCATGGGCGCGGGGGCTGCCGGCGACGGTTGCGCCGCTTGCTTGCCGTTGTCGCCGGCCAGCCAGCGCCACATATCGGGGTCGCGCATCCGCGCGAAGAGCATGCCCAGCACCGCCAGCATCACAATGCCCGTCGTCAGCCGCAGCAGATCGGTGCTGCGAAAGCCGCGAGCCGGAGATTGTTCTCGCCAAATGCGGCGCATAGAAGACTTTCTGACTAGACAAAGCCGCAGCGGCCGAGCCCGGCGCAACCGCCGGTGGCGGCTTTATATGCCGCTGGGCACTTCCACAAAATTCAGTTTCGGTTTCTTTCCGTCGGGCAGGGTTTGGTGCGTGCACACATCGACGACCTTCATCAACTCGTCGTAACGACAGACATCGGTGACTTGGATGATCACCTGGTCGAAGGGGTTGCCGGGATCGGCAAACACCTCGGAAAGCCGCTGATCCAGGCCGCTGAGGCCGCCGGTCACATTATTCGCTCCCAAACCCAAGCTGGAAATCAAACCCGTCTGCGGATCGGCAAACACCGAGATCGTCAGCGTGTTGACACCTTGGACGGGATTCTTGTTGTCCAGATCGGAGCCCGCGTGCTGGCCGTCCTTGACGACGACCACCGGCTGCGGCGGCGGCAGCCGCAAGGAGATTTGCCCTTCGATCGGAGCCGGCCGGAAGGTGAGGATGAAGAACGTCAATAACTGGAAGGCCATGTCGAGCATGGCCGCCAGGTTCAACGTCACCTCCGTCTGGTTGTGCCTCTTCCGTCGCCTGCTCATCGCGCAAGCCCCGCGTCATCGTTCCCTGGGCGGTTTATCCATCGCCTTGAAGTCGTACTGGCGAAAGCCGTTATCCTGACAAGCCCTGATCACCCGGTTGATCATCTTGAACGGCGTGGCGCAATCGGCGCGGATCACCACCGTGGTGGGCAGTTCCTCCCCTGCTTCGAGGTCGGCCGCGGTCATGCCGGCCGACATCTGGCTCCGCACCGACTCGCTGCGGATATAGTTCTCGACGTCCTCGACCGGCCGGCCGTACAGTTTCAAAGTGCCCGTGTTGTCGATATTCAGCACCAGCAGATCGCGGGCCGTCGAATCGACGGGGCGGGCGGAGCCCACCACCGGCAGCTTCAAACTCAAGTCCAGCTCGGCCGACTTGAAGTTGATCACCAACACGAAGAAGGTGATCAACTGGAAGACCATGTCCAGCATGGGCGTGAGGTTCGGCTCGGCCTTGAGTTCTTGCGACAGGACGCCCGCCATGCATCGGCTCCGCTTACTTGGTGATCTTGGCGGCGACCGGGGCGGCGGCCGAAGCCTTCGCCCGGCCGGCGTGAGAGAAGTGCCGCAGAAATTGGTCGGCCGTCAGCATCACGCTGGTGGCGATGTAGATCACGCGGTTGCGAAACAGCGCGAAGAAGAAGATCGCCGGCACCGACAAGGCCACGCCTTCGAACGTCAGCAGCAAGGCCTCGGAAATGGCGTTGGCCACCTTGCTGGCATTCATTTCCACGCCCATCATGGCGATGGCGCTGAAGCTGGAAATCATCCCCTTCAGCGTGCCCAACAGGCCGATCATCGGCCCGAGCGTGCCGAGTACGGCCAGCATGCTGATCTTCTTTTCCATTTCGGCGGTGATGGCCTCGCCGACCCGTTCCATGGCCTCGCGGGCCTCGGCCAACCCGTTGGGGAGCTCCGAAATGCCGGTCGTCAGCACGCGGCTGAAGAACGAGTCGTCTTCGCGCACCAGGGCGAAGATTCCCTTGAAGTCGCGCTGCTCCAGCAGGTTCTCACATTGCGCCACGACCAGGGGCGGGGCCGCCGTCTCGACGCGCATCTCCCAGAACAGCCGCCCCACCGTGGAGACAAAGTAGATCGAAAGCAACAAGATCACCAGGCCGATAAAACCCGAGCAGGTAATGACCCAGACGAGAAAGCTCTTCTCCGTCGCCTTGCTTTGGGGCGGGGCGGCCGGCTTTTCCGCGGGGGCTTTTTCGGCCGCAGGGACCTTCTCGGCCAGCGGGGCCTTCTCGGCCGCCGGCTTTTCCTCGGGCGCCGCTTTATCATTTTGGGCCGCTGAGGGACGCGGCCATGCGGTCATGGCCAGCGACGCACACAACGTCAGCCCCAAGACGAACCACGTCCGCCGGCGCAACACTGCACTGGATGCTCATAACAACTCGCCCTTCTCTGTGACGCGGTCTTGTTCCGTCCGGAAGTGACCGGCTAGGCAGGTGTGGCGCCCGCGTCGTGCTGCCACGAAAGACCGATCCGCCGCCGAGGACCTGTTTCCGGCATGGCCAAAAGGGCCCGTCTCCTCAATGCTTGCAGATGGCTTGCCATTGTCAGTATGCAACCCCCCTCTTGTATTGTCAAGGATGAGACCGGTCGTGGCGAGCCGGGGCACGCAAGAACGGTAAGACGTGTCGGCAAAACACGTTTCGCCGACATTTGAGGCAATGAAAAGGCCGGTTCCCTCTCCCTCCAAGTGAGGGCTATGGTGGCCTGATGAAAACGGGGACTGGCTCCGCAACGGCTTGTATCATTGCTCGATCCGAACCACGATTCGTTGCGGTGCCTGTCCCCGTTTTCATGAGTAGGTGGCGACCTTCATCCCCGCCGCTGTCCCAAAGGGGAAGCGGAGATGCGATCTTGCTCTGGTCGTGGAAATCAGAACAATACGGGATATGGCCTACGACATTCAGCCGCTCACGCCGCGAGTCCCCGCGGCAGCGCATCCGTTTCGGGGGGTCATGTTGCGGGGGCTTGGAGTGCTCTGCCCGCCGTTGCTGACGGTGCTGATCATCGTCTGGGCCATCAACACCACCAAGAGCTACTTTCTTGAGCCGTTGACCGGCTGGGCGCGGGAGGGGCTCGTGTGGTGCCTGGCCGACATTCGCGACAACCTGCCGGCGCCGACGCCTCCCGCCAAGACGGTCATGGCCGACCATCGCATCTACCAGGAGCTTGACACGGGCCAGTTCATCCCGGAACCGGTCTACGAGCGCGTGCAGAAACAGCCGGGCGAGCCGCCGCCGATCGGTGCGGAAGCCTATTATCGCCGCTACGTCGATCTTACCTACCTGCGGCCCTATTTCACCGTTCCCTTTTTCCTGATCGTTTTCGTCTTCTTCCTCTATTCGCTCGGCAAGTTCATGGCGGCCGGGATGGGCCGATTCTTCGTCGCCCTTGTCAACCGGACGGCGTTGCGCAGTGCCCGGCGTGCGGGCGATTTACTCCGCGGTCAAGCAGGTCAGCGACTTTATCTTCTCGGAGCGCGAATTGAAGTTCACGCGCATCGTGGCCGTCGAGTTTCCACGCAAGGGCATCTGGTCGATCGGCTTCGTTACCAGCGAAAGCCTGACGGCGATTCACGAAGTGGCCGGCGAGCCGGTGCTGGCCGTGCTGGTCCCCTATTCCCCGCTGCCGGTGACCGGCTGCGCGATCACGGTGCGAAAGAGCGAGTGCATCGACCTGAACATCACCTTCGACCAGGCATGCCAGTTCATCGTCAGTTGCGGCGTGGTGGTCCCGCCGCAACAGCTCCAGCACCTGCACACGGGCAGCGGCGGATAGTGGCCATGACTCTCCGCATCGGCACGCGCGGCAGCGAATTGGCTCGATGGCAAGCCGAGTGGGTCGCGGCCCAATTGCGAAAGCGCGGCGTGGAAGTCGGCCTGGTGCCGATCGTCACCGCCGGAGATCGCCGCCAGGGGGCGATCGAGGCGATCGGCGGACAGGGAGTTTTTACCAAGGAAATTAGCGCGCTTGCTGGATGGCCGGGTTGATCTGGCCGTGCACAGTCTCAAGGACCTGCCCACGGTCGAAACGCCGGGACTCTGCCTGGCGGCTGTGCCGCAACGGGCGCCGCCCGCCGACGTGTTGGTTTCGGCCCGATATGCCTCGATCGACAAGTTGCCTGCCGGTGCGACCGTGGGCACAAGCAGCGTGCGGCGCCGCTCGCAATTGCTCCACTTTCGCCGCGATTTGCAAGTGCAGGACATCCGCGGCAATCTCGACACGCGATTGCGCAAGCTCGACGAGGGAAATTTCGACGCCATCATCCTGGCCGAAGCGGGCCTTCGCCGCCTGGGACTCGCCAAGCACATCGCCCAGCGGCTGCCGCTTCAACTCATGCTGCCGGCGATTGGACAGGGAGCGTTGGGACTGGAAATTCGCCTCGACGATCAGGCGGCGCGCCGCATGATCGCCCCCCTGGACCATTCGGCTACGCACGCGGCCATACTGGCTGAGCGGGCCATGCTCGCGGCGCTGCAAGGCGGCTGTATGGCGCCGGTGGCCGGGCTGGCCCGCCTTGAAAACCAGCAGCTAATGCTTACCGGCCGCGTCCTCAGCCGCGACGGCGATCATCTGCTGGAGCACGCGCAAGACGGCCCCGCCGACGAGCCGCTGGCGCTGGGCGGCAAGGTGGCTGCCGCATTGCTGGCGGAGGGGGCCGCTGAACTGGTCCGCCAGTCGCGCGATTCCCGCCAGTATTGACGTTGCGTCATCCTGGAAAAAAAGCTTGCTGTCGCCGATCAGAGCCAAGCGACTACTCCGGCGCTCGGCGGGCATCGCGTCGGCAATGCTGCCCAGGAGGGCAAAAATGTCCGGGTCGATCGCGTTTTGGATGAACTTCACCGAGCCATCGGCCAGACCGAAATTGGCCCCGCTCATATGGTCGCTGCCCGGCGCGGAAGTCGTGGTTGTTCAGCAGCGGCAGAATAATGGTGGAGCTGCTGCTTGGCGCGGCGCCGCTTCCGGACCAGGTTGGGGTGCCCACCGCCGTACTGAACAACGTCGCGTCGCCGCCGATGGCCCAGCCATCGTGGCTCGGCCCAATAATCAACGGCGGAACGTTCGACGTCGAGGTCAACTGCGATAAGCGTTGCAACTCGCCGATCATGATGGTGTTCGACAGGCCGTCGCGAATCGCCGCCGAAGAGATGCCGACGTTGGGCAGATAGAACATGCCGGCCTGTTTGGCGGAGCTGTCGATGCCGAGGTTGAATTTCGCAGAATTGACCGTGTAAGGCGGCACAATGGGCGGAGTACTTGACGTGTTGTAATCCACCAGGGTGTGATTATTCGGAGTCCCCGGCTGGGGCCAGTTCCAGCCGTAGACGCGGCCCGCGCACGCCCCATAGTCGGTTCCGCCGGAATACGTCGTATTGTTGACCTTCAGCAGCGCCGGGCCGCCTGACGTCTGGGGCTGGGGAAACATCGGGTCGTCAGTGCCCGCCCGAACGCCCGACCGGCGCGACGGGCAATAGAACGTCTTGACGTCGAAACTGGCCGGCGACGCGCTGGCCGCGACGGGCGAGAAATTGCCGTAGACATTGGTGCTGAAGTTCCACTGATTGTAGAGGGTCCCCATTTCGATGTAGGGCAGGATGCGGAGCAACCAACTGGTGCCGTGCAGGCCGCCGCCGGTGCCGGCGGGAGTGCCGCTGGTGCTGGCCGCTTCGCCCCACGCGTCGGCTGTCAATGAGTTCGGCGGCGTATAGTACATCGGCGGCGTAACAATGCTGCCGGGCGGGAAGAGCTTGTACTGCTCCTCGTATTCCAACAGCCCCAAGCCGAGTTGCTTGATATGGTTGGCGCACTGGCTGCGCCGCGCCGCTTCGCGGGCCATTTGGACGGCGGGCAGCAGCAGCCCGGTAAGAATGCCGATGATGGTGATAACCACCAACAATTCGACCAATGTAAACGCTCGCCGCCCCGCCGTGTTCCGGGACATGATGCCCCTCCTGTGGTCGCAGAATCGGGATTTCGCCGCCGCCCTCGCACGGCGCCACCCGCCTTAAATTAGACCACAAATAGGCAGGGAGTCAAGCGGAAATCGGCAGACCGCCGGCGCGGGCATGGCGCCTGCCCGATCAGTTTCGCCGGGCGTCCAGGCCTTCCGACGGCTTCTTTTGGCTCACAAACCACCGGTGCCAAAGCTCCTTGTCGAAGCCGAAACTCTGTCCGGTAATGGCCACCAGCACGTCGAGCACGGCCTGGTTCGAGATACTTTGGTAGATAACTGTTGGTCCGCCGCCGGTCACCATCCCGCTGCCCATCGACTTGCCGCCGGGCCCGATGCCGAACGAGCCGCCGGGCCCCGTGCCGAAGGTGGTGCTCATCGATTGATCGCCAGCCGCCTTGTGCACCGTGATCTTGTGGACCGTAACCAGGGCGTCGATCAACGGGCCGATGGCCGAACGGGCTCGCATCCGGCCCAACGCGACCCCCGCCAGGTTCACGACGTCATTGCCGTTCTTCTTGGGGTTCAACTTCGTGACGAAGTAGGCGATCACCTCCGGTTGCTTCCTCGGCTGCAAGCGATCGAGACACGCCGACCGCACTTCTTCCACTTCGTCGGCAATCGCCGCCCAGGCCAGCGACATACCCGCCTCAGGAGTATCAATCTTGCCCAGCGCGTCAACGAAGAGCAATCGTGCCCGCGCATCCGCGTCATCGTGCAATCCCAGTGCCAGCGCCTTCACCGCGTTCGGATCGGTAATACCAGAATATTCTCGCGGGCTTGCTGATCGCGGCCACCCCCGAGCCAACCGCGCCACAACTTCATCTTGACGCACCACTCCTGCTGGGCGGCATCCACATTCCGCTTCTTTTCGAGGATCTCGATCTCCTGCGGCAGCAGCCATTTGCCCTTGTACCACCGGTAACCGCGTTGGGTCATCACATCATCGCGCATTTCCCACTTGCCGCCGATCTGACTGTAGCCCAACGCCCGGCGGGCCTCCACGTGATCCGGATCGAGTTCGATCACCCGCCGTAGATGAACTTCGCGCTGGGCCGTCAGCTTATGTTTCAGGCACCACTGGGCCAATTCCCACTGGGCCTCGGCCGTGTCGGCATAGGTGGGCCGAATCCGCTCGTATTCGGCCTCGTCGCTCCGCGGATGGAGAACCTTTTCGACCTCCGTGGCGTCGAGCGTCACCTGGGCGGCATCGGACACCTGGATGACATATTTGTGCCGGGGCTTTTCCTCGCTATTCACCAGATCGCCCACCACGCGGCCGCCGCCGACCAATACGAACACGTCGCCCAAGGCGGGACGCGCCGCGGCCGCCAACAGCGAAAGCGAAGCCACTAGAACGAAAATCGGCTTCATGGGCAACCGCCGGCCGCCTTTGAAAAATCGACAACGACAAAACGAGAGCCCTGATTTGCACTAATGGTCACTGACTTCTTGCCATTAGTGTTGATTCGCGAAGATCAGCGTTCTCGATGACAACCGTAACCGTTCACGGGGACTGTCCCGATTTTTGCGGCGAAGTCCGCAAAAATGGGACTGTCCCCTTCGGCCGGTCCTCCCCCTAGTATACGAATCGGAGGCAACCGCGGGCAATGCAAATCCTCACAAGGGCTCGTTTCTGCCGGTTTTTCCGCCGATACCCCCAAATTGGCATAGAGCCAACTTCGCGCAATCGGTACGCTACCAGAACTCAGATACGGGCCGCACGCCGCGTCGGCTCGTAACCGTTCACGGGGACTGTCCCCTTCGGCCGATCCGGGGACTGTCCCAATTTTGCGGCGAAGCCCGCAAAATGGGACTGTCCCCTTAAGCCCGTCGGTTACGTCGGCTCGTCTCCCGGAGCATCGCATGATCAAACAATCGCTCTTCCTGTTGTTGGCAGCCGCCGTGGCCGGCGGAATTTACTTCTTCGTAAACTACGAGATTCAGACGTGTTACGAGAACGGCAAGCCGGCCTATTGGAAGATCGTGCCCAAGACGAACGCGGCCGCCGGCCGCGGAGCGGCGGGCGACCTCACGCCCGACCAACTCCGGCCGACGATCCGCATTGCCACCTTCCAGCTCGGGCGGCTCGACGAGGCCAAGCTGGCCAACACCCGGGTGAGCGACGTGCTGGTGAACCTCTTCCCGCGATTCGAACTGGTGGCCGTTCAGGGCATCCGCGGCAAGAATCAAGGCGTGCTCGACCGCCTCGTCGAGCAGATCAATGCCAAGAGCGGACGGAACTACAATTTCGCCACCTGCCCGACGCAAAAACGCGACGGGCTGGAGCATTATAGCGCGTTCGTCTACGATCGCCAGCGGATCGACATCGATCAAACCACCGTCCACTTCGTCGAGGACCGCTCGGGCCGACTGCGCATTAAACCGTTGACCGGCTCGTTTCGTGTCCGCGGGCCCGACCCGGCCGAAGCGTTCACCTTCACCTTGATCAACGTCGAGACCGACCCCGAACACACGGCCACGGAGCTGGATGTGCTGGCCGACGTCTACCGAGCCGTGCGCGACGACGGCCGCGGTGAAGACGACATCATCCTCTTGGGCGACCTGGAGAGCGACGACCAAAATCTCGGCCAGTTGGGCAAGCTGCTGGGCGTCTCGGCGCTCATTTCGGGCATACCTACCACCACCCGTGGCACGCACCAGTTGGACAATATTCTCTTGGACCGCCGGGCGACTTCGGAATTCGACGGTCGCGTGGAAGTGCTCGACATGATGCGCGAGTTCGACCTCACGATGCCCGAAGCGCTCGAAGTCTCGGAACACCTGCCGGTGTGGGCCGAATTCAGCGTCTATGAAGGCGGACAGCCGGGACGCCCTTCGCATAATCCAAATTGAAACCTAAATGTCGCCTTTCGCTCCGCGAAAGTAGCGTGGACTGTCCCCTTCGGCCGGTACGGGGAACGAGAAAGCTCAAGCGATGTTGCTTTCCTCCCGCTTCAACGACGCTTTTTCCTACGCCGCGGCGCTGCACGCGCAGCAGCACGCAAGGTTTCCGGCGAGCCCTACCTGGCCCACCTGCTGGGCGTCGCCTCGCTGGTGCTGGAGCATGGCGGCAACGAAGACGAGGCCATTGCCGGCTTGCTCCATGATGCCGTCGAGGACCAAGGCGGCCTGGCCACGCTCGCGGAAATTCGCCGGCGCTTTGGGCCGGTCGTGGCCGAAATCGTCGAGGGCTGCAGCGACACGGCGGTGATGCCGAAACCGCCCTGGCGGCAGCGCAAAGAAGCCTATCTCGTGCGATTGGGCAATGCCCCCGCGTCGGTGCGGTTGGTTTCGGCCGCCGACAAGCTGCACAACGCGAGGGCCGTCCTTCGCGAATATCGCCGCCGCGGCGAGTCGCTGTGGAGCGGCTTTCGCGGCGGACGCGACGGCACGCGGTGGTATTACCGCGCGGTCGTCGAGAGCTTGAAACACGCCGGCGTCAATCCGCTTGTGGAGGAGCTCGACCGCACCGTCGCCGAGATCGAGCGCGTGTCCGGTTCGGAGTAACTGTTCGCGGGGACTGTCCCAATCTTTTGCGGCGAAGTCCGAAAAAATGTGCCTGTCCCCTTACCGGCCGCGCCATCGGCGCATAATAAAAGCCCGCTGCTTGCCTGTCAGGTCTCGGCCGGCAACGGGCTCACACCGCGGGTAACCACCTGACGCCTCGTGCGGTGTCCCTGTCAAGGCGCCGTTGACGAGGCAGTCGCACCAAACGCCCTGACAATTCAATTATAGGTCACACGGCCCGGCTGTCAATCAAAAATGTTTCTCCCCTGAATGAAAAGGGGACATCACACGTCTGTTCGGCACGACGAATGCCTATTGTAGCTAACGGCGGTGGTGGCGGCGAGAGTGTGGACTCGGGCGGCGCTTAGAGGCGGCGAGATTCGATATGGCCGTGGATTGTCCCCGTGCTGGCGCAGCACCAACCGAGCCGCGCTCCGCCGTGCGGGGCCGGCCTGGGTGCTACACCGCGGTCTGCGGCGGCAACGATTCCAGGTGGGCCGTCAGTTCGTCCAGGTCGGCCCAGCCTTGCAGATAGAGGCAGACCATCTCGTAGCTGCGAAGCGTGGGGCGCCCGCCAGTCCAAAGGCTGATCAGCAGGCAGGCGATGATCGCGCAATACGCCTGAATCTGAATGCCGACGGGATCGGTGCTCAACAAGTGTCGGCACCCCAGCACGTGCTTGAAGAAGCGGAAGAACAGTTCGATCGCCCAGCGATGGCGATAGATATCGGCGATGATTTCCGCCGGCACGTCCAACAGGTTGGTGGCGATGCGCAAGACACCGTCGCTTGGTGGGCCAGCAGTGCCACCTTTTCGTCCGCCAGTCTTCTGGTGTGGAGTGGCCTGCACCAAAACCACGCGGATGCGATGATCCGGACGCAAGTGGGCCTTGGTAGTTGCGCCCAGCGTCACCACCATATCACTAAGCACCTGGGCCTTACGAGCCGCTTCACTCAGTGGCCGCTCTTCGACAACGTCGCTGAAGTTGCTATTGTCACGAATGCGGCAGACATAGCTGCTTCCCGCCGCCACGATATCGTTGAACAGGCTGAATTGCGCGTACCAGCGATCCATGACGTAGCAGTGATCCGCCGCGATTCGCTGCCGCAGTTTGTATTTCTCCTCGCTCTTGCCGCTGTTGATCGCAGTCGTCACCTCCATCCGCGTGGGCACGTGGCGATCGATGTCGAAGTGAGTGTGAAACCGCCATGCACTGTGCGACCCGCCGTTCTTGTCGCTCAGGTAGGCCGCCTCCGCCAGCGAGGCCAGCGTCTTCACGACGCTACCGTCCACGGCGGTCAGAACGTGCGGCACGGCCCCGCGACCGACGCTACCGCGGGCTGGAACCTGGGCCAACAACTGGCCGAGAATGCCCTCCAACCGTTGCGAATCGAATACGTCGGTGGCCTCCGAAAGTGAACCCAGCGAAGTTCGCGGGCAGCCCAGCTTTCGCTGCACTTTCTTCAGCCGGCTTGCCTGCTGTAGAGCGCGAAGCGAGCGCAAGGTCGGATTGAAGAGAAACAGCAAGACCAGCATGCAGTACTGGTCGTAGTGCAGCTTGCGATTGCCGGCTTTGTCGCGTCGGCAGCCGACATCGTGCAACCGCTCCAGCAGCGGCAGCAGTCTGTTAACGTATTTCAGTCCCTGAATGTCCCGTCCGCGGAGCCCCGACGTCCCGTCTGCCATACCAGCCTCCCTGCCATCTTGACAGTTCCCGGCAATGGCCAGATCATGGCGCAAATTCCGTGCCGAACAGACGTGGGGACATCACTGATTATTCGATCTTTTTCGTGGCCGGCCGGGGCCGCGAAGGGTGAACTCAAGCCCCAGACGCGCCGCCGTCTGCCGCACCCACGCCTCGGGACCCAACGGACGGCCCCGCTGCACACAGGTTCGTATGCCTTCCAGTTGTTCATCCTTGAGCCCGCGATTGACCCACGCCACCCAATTCCGCGACCGTTCCAGCGGCCACGGGCTCAACCGCAGGTCCGCCGCGGCCATGCGCCCGTCGCCATAGTCCGCACCATTGCCACTCCTCGGCCCGTTCCACCAGTCCCGCACGCAGCGCGTTGCCCTCCACGTACCGGCACAACGCCACGAAGTAATCGTCCTCCGCCACGGGAAAACTCTTGAAACGTCCTTGATAGAGATGCCCCCCGCCGCGGCTGTGGTGCTGCTCGTGGTGGCGGCGAACGTGCGTCACGCCCATCCAACCCATCCATCGCCCCAACGCCTCGTCGGTCCGCGGCCGGGCAACGAGGTGCCAATGGTTCGGCATCAGGCAGTAGGTCAGCAGGTCCACCGCGTAGCGTTCCAGGCCCTCCCCCAACACGCGCTCGAACGCCTCGTAATCCCCCGCCTTGTGAAAAATCCGCATCCGCCCGTTCCCGCGATTGAGAACGTGGTAAATCATCCCCGCTTCAGTGGATCGGGCCGTTCGCGGCATGACGATACATTATCATTCCTTGCCCATCCTGTCAATATCAGTAATGTCCCCTTTTCATGTCCCGTAAGGAGCGGCATCGTCTTCGCCAACTGTGCCGGGCGACTTCGGTGAGCGACTGCCCCCTGGCTCTTCGTCCAGAAGGTCGCCAAGTAGCTTCATTCCCACGCGTCGCATATCGCCATCTGGGTGCGAACTCGCAATGGCTTGCAGCCCGCACGTGTCGCCCAGTTCACGCAGTGTCATGGCCGCTTTCACTCGCGGCATTCTGCTGTCGGACGACCACGCGATCTTGCGCACGTCCGTTGTGAGACGCGAACAATTGAGTCGTTCGATAGCAAACAGGGTTCTGTCAATGGCGAGCGGATCAGACGAGGAAAGAGCTGACTTCAAGTAGGGTTCCGCCTGGTCTCGATAGCGGCTCTCTAGTACGGAAACTGCGTGTGCGGCCACAGTTTCATCAGCGTCAGAAAGGAAGCCAACAACCGCAGGAATCGCTTTTCCGGGCGGATCTGCCACCAACGAATCAATTTCCCGACACTTGGGGTACGACCTTACGGCACTGTCGTACTCGGCAATCAGTCTGGGGCCGAGGGCCACTCCGTTCACGATAACATGGGCCAGCACGAGGGGGAGAAGGCTGAAACCGTAGTCGCCACAACCCCAATACCGCGCCAGTAACAAAAACGTCGAGGAGGTGAGGCCAGTAAGAGGGTACGTGTGCAATGGTGAAAAGCAGAGAGTGAATGGACAGGGAAGTTGCCTCGCCTGCGAGCTTCCGCAACTGCGTAAGGGCATAGCCTCGCCAGAATACTTCTTCGGCGATCGGTGCCAAGACGATAGACAGAACACCGGATATCACTACGGCAGCCGGACTTATGTCAACCCTGACCCGAGAGAGGCATACTAAGATAAACCAGTCGCCACGCAGAGATATCAGCCACTGTGATAACCGCCCAACACCGAGCAGTGTAACGACCATGCCGAAGAACCAAATCCAATGCCACGCTGAGCGCGGAATCCACTGCCTATCGAAGGAGGCGACATTCGGGACTGCCCAAGCGATTGCGAATGGGACGGTCACCATTAGCAAGTGCGAAATCGCCGTAAGAGCCCCACCCCAACTCCCGCAGCCGGGCAGTAGCACAATGTATCTCGGACCTTCAACCGCAATGATCGTTCCTGCGAGGGTACCCAAGACTACTACACGATGGCCAGCGACCTGGGGTGCGTGCTCAACCAAATCCGACATTAGACCACCAACCTTCCTGCGAAAAGATCGTAGTAGTATCCGTTGACCGCTTTCCGAACGGGACGAAAAAACGGGACAGGTCCGATATTGGGAAAATAGGGAAGCATCGGTTCGTTACGGCTACGGGACTTCCACATCCCGCCGCGCTATACGCGGCCGACCTGGAGAGCGGTAGGCCGATTCTAGGGTCTAAAAAGGGGACATCACTGATTATTCGATCTTCTTCGTGGCCGGCCGGGACCGCGAAGGGTGAACTCAAGCCCCAGACGCGCCGCCGTCTGCCGCACCCACGCCTCGGGCCCCAACGGACGGCCCCGCTGCACACAGGTTCGTATGCCTTCCAGTTGTTCATCCTTGAGCCCCCGATTGACCCACGCCACCCAATTCCGCGACCGTTCCACGGGCCACGGACTCAACCGCAGGTCCGCCGCGCCGTGCGCCCGTCGCCATAGTCCGCACCATTGCCACTCCTCGGCCCGTTCCACCAGTCCCGCACGCAGCGCGATTGGCCTCCACGTACCGGCACAACGCCACGAAGTAATCGTCCTCCGCCACGGGAAAACTCTTGAAACGTCCTTGATAGAGATGCCCCCCGCCGCGGCTGGTGCTCGTGGTAGCGGCGAACGTGCGTCACGCCCATCCAACCCATCCATCGCCCCAACGCCTCGTCGGTCCGCGGCCGGGCAACGAGGTGCCAATGGTTCGGCATCAGGCAGTAGGTCAGCAGGTCCACCGCGTAGCGTTCCAGGCCCTCCGCCAACACGCGCTCGAACGCCTCGTAATCCCCTGCCTTGTGAAAAATCCGCATCCGCCCGTTCCCGCGATTGAGAACGTGGTAAATCATCCCCGCTTCAGTGGATCGGGCCGTTCGCGGCATGACGATACATTATCATTCCTTGCCCATCCTGTCAATATCAGTGATGTCCCCTTTTCATGCCCTAACTGCGTTTTTCTCCGCTTCCCCGGGCTGGCGGATTTCAGCCGTGTATCATGAGCTGACGCAAGCAAACCAGGAATGGGGACATAAGGGCGCACGAGGTGGCCAGTACGACAATCGCCATCACTTCGGTTTGTGTCGGAAATCGACGGACGCCGAGGCGTCCGATTAGCATCTGGTATCCAATTGCAGCAAGCCCCCCTAGCACGCCGCCCATGAACGTGGAAGCAATAATTAGAGGGATCAGGTACCAAAGGTAAAGAGCATAACCCAGAGGAATCAGGTACCAAAAAGAAAGGGCACAGCCTATTTGGGATAGTCCCTCAACGATGGCGAAGCCAACAGTTACGAGGGTGGTCACCACCGCGGCACACTTCATTATTCTCCAGGCTCCCTGCAACTCTGGCTGCCGTGACAAATACAAATATCCGACACCAGCAAGGCTGCTCGAAACGACGGTAATGAAGAAGAAGAACAAGAGGTCACGCGGCGGCGATTCGTAAAAGAACTCGTGCAGGGTCGTGGCCTGATGGACGGTGACCCTGGGATCCCGATCCAAATCGCCCACAAGTTCGAGCCCACCGACATGGCCGTCGCGGCCGACGCTGTATAGCCGATAGGTTCGGTTGGTTGATTCGTACTCGAAGTGCTCTTCCTCCGCGACGCATCCGAAAGAGACATGGCCAGATTCATCAACGGAAGGAACGCGTTTCTCCTGCTTTTCCCATTTGCCCAGTTCCTCTAGCGATTGCGGGTAGCGTTGATTCTCATCGGCAAACAAAGCGAAGTCCTCGCTGAGTGCGCGCAGCATTCCTGGAGGAAGACCACGGTACAAGCCGCCCACCATCGACCCGCGCCCGATCGTGGCTTCAACCAGCCATGAAAGCGTGAACGCGAGCACCGCGGTCAGTATCGCGATTCTTGCCCGCCTCCCCGAGAACGTTGATGATGATGATAATGCCAGTTGACACTTCCTCATGGGCGCCGCGATACTTTTCGCGTGATTGAGCTACACATATAGGTAACGTCAGCTATGGTGTCTTGGGGTGCCTGAGATCCACATAAGTGGTTTGACCAAAAGCGCTCTCCTCAAAGGAGATTAGGGGATCCACCAGAACCAAAGGTTCACCACTTAAAACGCCACTAGGATTTATAACAAGGCTGGCACCTGCGTCCCACGTCAGCTGGCCACTGAAATGAGCCGGGTCGGGAGTGGCAGACGGCAAGCCGCATTGGTTGATGCAGTTCCAATTGTCGGTGTAGCCTGCATCCGCAAATGCGACGGCCGCCTTGACGCCCCCGCCGTCCAAACGGCTGCTCGGATTGCACGTACGCCAGATGGTCACTAAAGTCTCGGTGCACCCTTGCGTCCACAGGTCCACTCCGAATGCCGACCGGCCGATTGATTCTAGGTAATTTTGGCACAAACTCATAAGGACCCCGTAAAAATAGTAGTTGATACAATCGGTCGAGTACACCTCCCCATTGCCGCTACCGTCAGTGACCGTTGCAACGTGGAAAAGGCGCCACTAGGTTTATGCCCGCCCCGGGCAAGCAGATACTGCGCTTTACAGGGTTGTCTCCCTTTAACGACACTATATCCCCCCAATGATCGGCCCCGCCGACGGGATCCACTAGCTGGTCGGCCAATTCCAACTTCTCATAGCTTGATAGACTTGCAAACTGGGTTGCCACGCAAACGCGTCCCCATTCGAGAGGCTGCGTGATATTAAGGCCACCGTTCACCCCTCCGATCAATACCTTTAGTTGCTGTTCGTCCTCGTCGGGCATGTGATTGCCGTCCGTGTTGACCCACACGATGAGATATGTTGGGCCCGTCTGCGTCAGCGCAAGCTTCAGGCCGTTAACGGAATCGCTTTTGGCGAAGTTGCCCCATGCCGGTTCCTTTATCTTCATGTTGTTTGGCTGATATATTTCCCACTGTAGCAAGTCTGCGCTTCCCGGGCCAGAGCCCTCGTAACCGATAGTAAAATTGATTGTTATGTTACCATTGACGTCTTCGCCGCTAACATTAAATGTCGTAGTGGTCGACTGGTTTCCGTTCTTGCCAGACAGTTCTATCACCATATTATTCGACAGATTACTAGCATCGTCGATGAAAAGGCTCGTAAGAGTAACGAGTTGCACGCTGACGTACAGCTTGTCGCTGGGGTTGTTGCTGTCGTACGCGTCAATAGTATAATCGCCGGCACCATGCAGCGGAATGTCGGTTGCGGAACTCGGATCGGCGAAGGTGCCCTTGAGGTTCGTGCCCTCGACCTCCCAGCACATGTCGGCCCCGTTGTCGCAGGAAAGAAACGCCGCCGAGAGGTTCACTTCGGCATTGCCGTTGGCATCGGCAGCTATATACAAGTCGTTGCTTCCAACAAAAGGTGGACTTGTGACCACCGTCACCTTGTCGGTCGGGTCGTTGTGGTCAGTGACGGTCAATGCTTGGAGCGATTCGGCCTTCACCGTGAAAGTACAGTATGCATCCTCCTGGTAACCAGGGCAAGCGGCAGCCTGGAGCCCCGCGCGATTGCCCGGAACCACGCCCCAAAAAGAGAGCCCGACGGTATACAATGATGTGCTCGGATCATAAGTGGCGCCTCCAAACTGCACGAAGTAGGCAGGCCAACCATAAGGGGAAGGATTGGGGAGATTAAAATCTTGCGGAAGCGTTGCGGTGTAGGTAGCAACGGAGTCTGAGAATGTTACCGTGCCACTGACTGCCGCCTCGACCGCACTTTCGGGCCACTGCGTCTGAATCCAGCCTGCATTTGTGACTGCGAGCGTCGAACTAACTATCGTGCCATCCGGGCCGTTATTTGACGTGATGTTGTTTGTAACCTGGTAGAAAACGTCATTGACAGCAACATCTGCCGAGCCCGCTACCCAGCCCGATATGCCCTCGGCCGACGCGGTGACGGAGAAGAGCATGCCGCTTACGCCGGGCGCCGTATAAAGGCCGCTGGAAGATATCTGACCCGGTCCGGAGTCCGACCACGAGAACGTAGGCTGGTTCGCCATCTCGTCTTCAAACTGGTCATACGCGATGGCACTAAACTGGCAAGTTCCGCCTGGCAGAACACCAACGGCACCCGGCGTGACTGCGATGCTGGTGAGCGTCTGATCGACTTTCACTTCCAATACTTGCCCCGGGGCGCTGGTCGTGCTCACGCCGCTGGCGTCGGTGACGGTGACCGAGAATTCATATGGGCCCGCGGCGGTGAAGGTGACGTTGGGGCTGACCGCCGTGTCGTCGTCAAACCAGGCAGAGGCGTCCTGTGGGGCCGAAACAAGCAACCACTGGTAGGTAAGGTTGCCGGCGCCGCCGACATCCGTGGCCTGGGCGCTTAGGGTTGTTGTCGTGCCGGTGACCGTGCTTTCGCTCGCGGAGGCGACCACGACAGGCGGCACGTTCTTGCGTCGTGGCCATGGCCCCGTCGCAATATCCCGAGGCCTGCCCCGCCGCGTTGACGGCGGCCACGCCGAAGGTGTAGGCGGTACCGCCTATGAGCCCCGTCGTGACAGGGAATGTCGTACCGGAGGTGTTGCCGATGACGGTCCAATCGCCCGTATCGGCCGATTGCTCTGCGATGTTGTAGCTTGTGGCACTGGTCGAGGTCGAGGCCGTCCACGACAAGTCGATCTCGCTGCTGGAGATCACCGTTGCGTTAAGAGCGGTCGGGGCCTCCGGCCAGTCGAACGTCGTAACGGGATTTTCAATCGCCGGAGCAGGCTGGGATTGGCCCGAATCGGAACACGCCACGACCTGGAAGCTGTAAGTGGTGTTCGGCTCGAACGGGCCGGTGACGGTTCCGCCAGCGGCGGGGGCATCTACCCATTGAACCTCGTCCCAATCGCCGCTCGAATCCAATTCTTCGATCGAGTAGCCCGTGGCATCGCCGGAATTGTCGGTCCAGGTGAGGTCAATCTCGCTACCGCTGACGACTTTGGCGTGAACATCGGTCGGCGTCATCACCGTCGCGGCAGTCGCGGTGGCGTAGCCGGAATCGCCAACGCCGTTGACGGCTTGCACGCGATAGTAATAGGTCGTGCCTTCCTTCAGGCCGGTGTCCCGGCAACTGTAACTCGTCGTGCTCGGGTCGGTTACCTCGGCTATCGTCTCGGTCGGCGCGGAAGGCCAAGTGATGCCATCGGTGCTCCGGAAGACATAATAATCCGTCACGCTGAGGTCGGTGTCCACCCAGCTCAGATCGATTTCTGTCGGCAAGGGAGTGGTGGCTGTCAGCTCGGTCGGGGTTTTTGCCCAAGCGAGGGCCGTCGCCGACGCCACGTTGGACGGCGCGGAATAGACGCAGGAGCCGTCATTAGGATCGGTAACTTCCGCCTCCACCCGGAAATTATAGGGCGTCGCGCTCGGGTCAAATGCGCCGATAACCGCCACGGACATTGGGCCTATGGTGTCCGTGCCGGTGTTTGTCGTCGCCTGAATTTCCTGCCACGTGACGCCGTCCGACTCCAGTTCTTGGATGGAGTAGCCGGTTTCGATCGTGGAATTGTTGTTCCACGCCAGATCCACTTCGCTGCCATTTACGAAGCTGGTCACAACAAGACTGTCGGGCGTGGCCAGTAACGTGGTGGTGCTCGCAACGTTGCTAAAGTCGGAGGTGCCTCCACCACTGCTTATGGCCCGCACTTGGTAGTAGCAAATCGTCCCTTCCCCTCCTGTCACCGCTTTGTCGTCGTAGGAGGTGGTGGTGCTCGTCCCAACCAGCGTCCAATCCGCGCTTCCATCATCCGGGCTCCGCCAGATTTCGTAGTGGTTTACGTTGCTGGCGTTGTCGTCGGCCCAAGTTAGGTCGATCTCGGTATCGGGCATTGCTGTGGCGGTCAACGCGGTGGGGGCCGGAAGTGCAGGGGCGGTGACCGTCACCTGATAGGTTTCTTCGGTGCGGGCACCGCCGCTGTCGGTCACGGTCACTTTTACCGGATACTGGCCGTAATCGGCGTAGGTATGACTCTCATCAAAGGAGCCTATGGTAAGGACATCTGGCGAACCCTTCGTGGTGATTGTGGCAGACCCGCTGATCAGAGTTGAACCGTCGCCCCAGTCGATTGTGTAGGGGAATGTCTCGTAGGTCGGAGGCGAGGCCAGCGGATTGTCAAAGCCCGGATCCGTAATTGTGCCCGTGAGGTATAGAGGCTGTGCCTCATCCACGGGGCTGTCGCTGGTGAGGGTCACTGTCGGCGGCACGTCGTTGACGGTAACCGTCTGAGACACCGGCGGGAGGCTGTAATGGCTCCCCGTAGGCAGATAACGCGCAAGGTCAATCTGGCTGCAGTACTCAGGCTCCCCCAATGGATTAACGCCAATCTCCTCGGATACCATTCCGACCACGAGAATCCCGCCGTTCGACTGAACGCGCACTCCCGTGGAGCCGTAAGACCCCTCATTATCAGGCCAACTGAGGTCGGCGGTTGCTTGGCCGTTTGTGCCGAAAGTGGGGTCCGGTTGGCCGCTGGTAGTATAACGCGTCAGGACAAATTCATCATCGCTAGTCGGGGAGCAGGCAGTGTCCGCGGCCACGGTCTTGCCGTCGGACTGGGTCGCCGTGTTGAAACTAGGAGCAGCCGTGCTGGAGCTTTGCTGGAGATACGTCCCCGTGCTGTTGAACCATACCGTTCCGGCCGTAGCGTTTGTGACGACGATCTCGTAGCTACTGCCGAGCGGTTGAACGGTGACGCTGGTTACTTGCCCGCATAGAACGTTCGATGCCGAGCACTGGAACGAATTGTAAAGACTCCCGTCCGACGCCTTGTAGCACAAAACGTCCCCATTGCCGTCGGCAACAAGTATGTTGCCCTGCGGATCGACCGCCACGTTGTTCTCGACGGCAGGGGGGGACTCAAGACCACTGATGATGACACCCCCCGACGTGCCGAAACTGGTGTCCAGAGATCCATTGGGGTTGCAACGCATCAGGATCAGTTCACCGCCGTCTCTCTCGTTAACCACGCTAGCGGCAATTACGATTTTCCCGTTGGGCTGGATGGCCATGCCGGTTACGTTACAGAGGACATTGTCGTCTTCGGGGTAATGGGAGGAATTGGTAAAAGCGGCTGGGACCGCGATGCCGCCGTTGCCGAAGTTGGTATCCAAACCGCCGGCCGTGTTGGTTCCCGTCACGGTGGTCGTGATCGTGTACGTCTTCGGACCATAGGCGTAGGCGTGCGTTTCCGGTCCGGGCGTGGTGTAGGTATTGCTCCAGCCGTCGCCCCAATTGACGACCCATTCGCGCCGTTCCGCCCGCGGACGGCGGAGTCAGGTTCAACGTGTATGGCGAACCCTCATCGACGCTGCTGGGCACTACAGTTTGCGTGCCGGTGATCGTGAGTGACGGGTTGACCGTGCCGCCGGGCTCGACCGTTACGTTTCCGTTGATCGTGCCGGTGCCGGACAGGGTCTGCCCGAAGGCGACGTCGATCGTCCCCTGCGTGTTGTTCACCGTTCCGTCGAACGCGCCGCCGCCGATCGTGGCGTCGTTCGTCACATTGCCCATAATGGTCTGCCCGCTGAGATTCCAGGTGCCGGCATCCAGTTGCAGCGTGTGGTAGTTGTAACCCGCGGCAAGGGTCGCGTAGGCGCCTGTGCCCGTGTACTCGACTGTGCCTTCGCTCGTGTCCATGGTGAGCGACACGCTCTCCCCGCCCTGCAACCTGAGCGTTCCCGCGTTGGTGAAACTGCCCGCAACGGAGAGGTTGTTTCCGTTGAGGTCCAGGATGCCGCTGCCGTTGATGGCCAGGTCGCCGGCCAGCGCAAGGCTGCCACCGTCGAGCGATTCATCTTGACGCTGAAATGCCTGTTGTCACGCTTGCTGTTGGTACCGTATCGTCGAGACGCCTTCCAGCGGGAGCCTGACGCGATCCTCCACTGGTATAACCATCATCGGCCACACACTTGGCTCGGCGGCAAAACGCCCGACGAGGTGTATAACGACCGCTTCCCCGCCAACCGACGCCCGCGTTTCGAACCGCGGTCTCGCTGGCCGCGCGGTTCGCCGTGCGCCAAGCCGTGGGCCTTGGCGCGTAACGGGCCGGGCTCTCGGCTCGAACTGGAAGTCACCTTCCATGCCGGGCGAAAGCACCTGCCCACCGTCACGCTCCGGCGCGCGGCGTGAAGCAGCGCGGCGCACGCATTCACGCGTGCCGCGCTGCTTCCGCGCGCATCAAGGGCCGCCGAAGGCAACGTTTCTGCCGAATTGTCAAAGAGCTTCTTAATGCGAACGCTTCTTCGCGCCAAACCGCCCGTAAGTCACCGGCGTTCCGTTCGTTTGTTCCCGTCCTGCGTGGGGAACGCTCATCCTCCATTTCTGCAATCAAGACTCGCTGAACCAGCTCAGTGCCCCTGTCAACGCTTCACCCGTGGTGTCACCACCGCCGGCGCATTACTCGGGGTCAGGGTGGATCGCTGGTCCTTTCCTGTACGGCTCTTTCATCCGCTACCCTCTACCGGTTTATCCCGGCGCTTTCACCTGTCCCGTTTTCGGACCCCTCCATTGTCTCATTGGCCGATGAACCATCCCGCCAGAGTCGTCGCGCTGCCTGCGCTTCGTCGCCGTGGTAGTCTGTCGCGAAGCGAAGCACATTCCTGCCGGTCTTGTTGTCAAACGTCTCGACAGACAGTAGCACTCCTTCCGACCCAAATACGCTCACAGTCCGCTCGGTCGCTGTGAGATACCAACAACACGCACCGGAAGCTCTCCCCATCCAGCCGTCACCTCGGCCCGGATCATTATCTGGACCGGGCACCTTTATCTCTCCGACAAGCGTTCTCCAAAGGGTTTCTTCCTCGCCCGGTGTAAGCATGTTCCCCAGAAACACTTCAACCTTAATCGGCCACGCACTCCACCCGACAGTCTCCCAGAGTCGCTCACCTGATTTGGTGTCGAACGCTGTAAGCTCGTACGGTATCATGTGTGCGCCGCGGCTATGGAGGATAAACGTCTTCTCCTTTGTAACTAGCGGCAAGAACACATCTTTGCCCTTGACCGCTGCAAGCATGGAGAACAAATTCTTCGTAAGTGGTTTTTTCAACCGTACTGTTGTCCCGGCCTGGGTTATGACTAAATCAGATTTCGATTCGTGAACCGTTGTTCCCGTTGGAACGTCTGCCACCGTGTAGTGAACATAGGTCTGCGGATTCATATCGATGAATGAAATCGCCGAGGGACTCGTCGTCTGTGTCTCGTAATGCTCGACGGCGCGCCGGTAGAGCTCCTTGAATCGTGCGTCACGTCGATCATTCTCTAGGACAAAAAATCCACCAGGTTTCTTGACTTCTACCAAATCATTCAGAAAGAACTGTGACGCGAACTCCCTGGCCCATACAGAAGGGACCTCGATTCCCTTCAGTTCCAGGAATCGAGTTGGATAGTAACGGTTTTGCACGTCATACGCTTCGGTGAATTGAGTCCGCCGTAACTCCCACCTCGCCCACATCGCGACGTTCCAGCTCGCGTGATCCGCCAACTCAACCAGTTGTGCCTGATCCGAATCGCCAAGCAACTCGTGGAGTGTCCCCTTCAGGGGCGCAGGTCTCGGCTAGGCAAGTGCATTAGCTGCCACGTCAGTCTATCGACGAGAAGATTGTCCGACGGTTGATCGGCGCGAGCCGTGCAATTGATGGACAGCCACGAGAGAACGATAATTAAGGAGACAATTATTCGGAATCGACGCATTGATATCGTCCTCGAATGCAAGGGCTTTTTTCATCGGAATTTGACGGACTAGTCGGACTTCGGCTTAAGCACATTGTAACTTCCGCTAACCGTCCATCCAGTGCCACCATCCTTAAGGGTCGTTACCCTTGGCAAGGCGGGCACGTCGTTGGATGGTTCAGCCATATTGTAGCCCCAGGCACGACTAGCTACGTTAGCACCCGCTTTCCAGGCATTTGGCGCCTGGATACTGTAATACAACCCCGCCCAAGGGCCGCCTTCGCCCGCTATTGGTTTAGTAAATGACCCTACCACGTTAGCTAACGACCAGTTATCGTTGTCGGCAGTCACCCACCTCAATTCGGCGGACTGATAGTACTTGCATCCAAGCAACTTCTGAGTCGGAATAGACGGCGAAAAGTCGTCGTAGGGAGCCGGAGTCGTGTATTCTGGGTCGGTGTACGCCACTCCATCTTTTACGAACCAGACCTCGTAATATACAAGCGGCTTAGTGGCAGTCGTGCCGCTAAATCGGTTGTTAGTCATGTAGGGGAACGGGAACCGCTCGGGCATCCATTTGTTCGTGCGTGTGGTCGAAGAGCCCAAGAAATTGTCCCCCTCCAGCGTATATGCCCAGTCGTCAGTGACTTTTTGAATCAGATATCCCGTCACCTTACCGGTAAAGCTGAACGTGGCTTTCCACGGGGCACCGACGCCCGCGGCTGCCATCGTTGGGGCGGACAAGTTTATTGCAACGCTGTCGATATTGACCTTCACCTCCTTTTCGCCGCTGCTTGGCTGACTATCTCCGTTTGCGTCGAGGAACACGACCAACTGGATCGGCGCTGTGCTTCCATTTGCATTGATCTGTATGTCGGTCAGCGTATTGCTGTCGGAGAGGTTGCCTTTTCTTAGAATGGAACTGCCTTGCATAATCTCGTAATCGACCCATTTCCCTGTACCGGCTGCCATCGAGCCGAAAACCGTTGTCAGATTGAGATCGAGATTCCCGTTCACGTCTGGCTCGACACACAAGCTCGGCGTATTGCTGTTGGTCGTCGTCACGTCGTTGCTTGGATCATTGTATTGGGAAACGGTCAGGCTATTAAATGTGAACACATTTACATCGACCGTTAGCTTATCGCTGGGGTTGTTGCTGTCGTACGCGTCGATAACGTAATCCCCGAAGCCATGCAGCGGAATATCCGTCGCGGAGCCGGAATTGGCGAAGGTGCCGGAGAGGATCGTCTTGGTGCCTTCTTCGACGTCCCAGCACATCTCCGCCCTATTATTTGTGGAAAGGAACGCCGCCGCGATATTGACCTCGGCGTTGCCGTTGGCATCGGCCGGCACATACAATGTGTCGCTTCCAACGGGAGGTAGAATTGGAGGGTCACCATAGACGTATTCAGGTCCAACCGGGACCGCCGTCACCTTGTTGGTCGGATCGTTATGGTCGGTGACGGTCAATCCTTCGAGCGCAGCAACCTTTACGGTGACATTTAAGTAGGTGGCGTCCGGGTTCGAGGGGACGGGCGTGGGGGAGTCATAGCTACCCGCTAGCAGCAAGCTCACCGTGCATGAAGAGGTGTTTGGGTCATACTCACAGCTATTGGTCGATTCGCCATACGTCGCCCAGTCATAGCTAAACGAATACGTCGGCGGCCCGGTCGGGTCCGAGCTTGGCGGTGTGGGACCGAAAGCAATAATCTCCGTACAGGTGTCGCCGGATGTCGAAGTCCACTGAAGTGTTACCGAGCCGGTGAGAGATGCCACTACCGCGTCGGCGGGAGCTGCTACCACGTCGGTGGGACCTGTCTGAATCCACCCCGTATTGCTGACTGCGAGGGATGAGCTAATAACTTGGTACGTTGTCCCGCTATGCGACGTGACGGGACCCGTAACTTGAACGAACTCGGGCCAAATTGCAACTGCGTTCGACTCGCCCAATATGCCGTCGGCCGACGCGGTGACGAAATACCTTCCGCCATTTTCGGTAGGAGCCTGAAAATAGCCGCTCTGCGATACGTGCCCCACGATCTCTGGCGGCCCCGCCGCTGGTGAATTCACCGACACCCCAAAAATATCGAGGAGCGACCACGAGAAGTTGGGCTGGTTCGCCATCTGAGCACCAAACTGGTCGTATGCGGTGGCGCTAAACTGGCAAGTTCCGTTCGGCAAGACGCAAATGGAACCGGGTGTGACTGCGATGCTGGCGAGCGTTTGCTGCACGGTCACTTGCACCGTATCGCTGGTCGTGCTCACGCCGTCGGCGTCGGTGACGGTGACGGAGAATTCATACGGGCCCGCGGCGGTGAAGGTGACGTTGGGGCTGACCGCCGTTTCGTCGTCAAACGAGGCAGAGGCGTTTTGTGGGGCCGAAACGACGGACCACTCGTAGGTAAGGTCGCCGGCGCCGCCGACATCCGTGGCCTGGGCGTTTAGGGTGGTTGTCGTGCCGGTGACCGTGGTCTCGGTCGCAGAGGCAACTACAACCGGCGGCATGTCCTGTGTCGTGGCGGTGGCCGGGTCGGAATATCCCGATTCGCCCGCCGAATTGACCGCAGTCACGCAGAACGCGTAGTCGAAGCCTCCAGGCTCCAGCCCCGTGGCACGGAACGTCGTACCGGAGAGCACGCCCTGGGCCGGGGTCCACTCGCCCGTTTCGGGCGACTGCTCGTACACGTTGTAGGTTGTGGCGCTGGCCGAGGGCGTCCACGACAAGTCGATCTCGGTGCCGGAGACCACGGTTGGGTTATTAAGGGCCGGGGCCTCCGGCCAGGCGAGCGTCGGCACGGGATTTTCAGCCGCCGCAACGGGCTGCGATTGGCTCGAATCGGACCAGGCGACCACCTGGAAGCTATAGGAAGTGCCCGGCTCGAACGGCCCGGTAAGAAACGCGCTGCGTCGCGCTCCCCGTCTTCCCAGTCCACGTCGACCCAACTGCCGTCGATGTTCTGCTCGACCGAGTATTCCGTGGCATTGGCAGATTGGTCGCCCCATGTAACCTCGATTTCGTGCCCGCTATAGACGGTGGCGTGAACATCGGTCGGCGGCAGCAGCATCGGCGCGGCAGTCGCGGTGGCGTAGCCGGAATCGCCAACCGCATTGACGGCCTGCACGCGATAGTAATAAGTTGCGCCTTCCGTCAGGCCCATATCCGGGTAATTGTAATTCGTCGTAATCGGGTTGGTTATCTCGGGAATCGTTGCGATCGCTGTCCAGGTGGTCCCGTCCGTGCTCCGGAAGACATTATAACCTGTTACGCTGGTATCGGAGTCCACCCAACTCAGGTCGATTCCTGCCGTGGGATCCGTGGTGTCCGGAATGGCTGTCAGGTCGGGGGTGACCGCCCACGCCTGTGCAGTTGCCTGCGCCTCGTTCGACGCCGCGGAATAGACGTCGTTGGAGTCATCATACGCCTCCACCCGGAACTTATAGGGCGTCGTGCTCGGGTCGAACGCGCCGATAACCGACACGGACATTGGGCCTATGGTGTCCGAGCCGGTGTTGGTCGTCGTCTGGATTTCCTGCCACGTGACGCCGTCCGACTCCAGTTCTTGGATGGAGTAGCCCGTTTCCAGGTTGGACCTGTTGTTCCAAGTCAGGGTGACCGTGCTGCCATCGACAAAGCTGGCGGTAAGGCCGGTGGGCGTGGCCGGCAACGTGGTGGCGCTGGCGGCAGCGCTGTAGCCTGAAGCATGGCCGCTGCCATCTACGGCCCGCACCTCGTAATAGCAAGGCGTCTCTTCCCCAGTTGTCACCGTCTTGTCGTCGTAGGTGAAGGCGTAGAACGAAGCACCAGTAATCGGGTCCGTTTGCTCTTGCCCGATGGCCGTCCCCACCTCGGTCCAATTATCCGTAGTTCCTCCATCATCGGGGCTTCGCCAGACTTCGCAGTGATCGACGTTGCTGGCGCCACCGGAGCCGGCGCTCTCCGCCCAAGTCAAGTCGATCTCGGTATCGGACGCAGCGGTGGCCGTCAGACCGGTCGGCGCATTGGGCCACGCCCCTGTTGGCTGTGTTTTGGTCGCAGGCAGCGAATACACGAGATTGCCATTGAAATCATCCTCGTATGCCCGCACCCGAAGTTCTCCCCCTTCCTTCCGACTGTTGTCACCTTATTTTGCGCCATCCGCCTTGGCACTGATGACACCGTATTCCCTTTTTTTGCTGAAGGAGATAACCGCCATGTAGACACGAGCATCACGATAGCGGCCGTCGATCCCAGCGTACGAGTAACGTTTGCCTGTGTCCACCGTGTTCAGCCAGGCGTCTTTCTCGCGGCCGTTTTCATTCTTAATGTAGTACCGTGGCCGCTTTGACCCTGGGACGAAGCGCCATTGCGAATTCTCGGTGGGCTCCTTCGTAAGAATCACGCGAGGCGGATCGGTGGTGTAGTCAGCCGTCACGTACCAGCCGTCCTTCTCAAGGGCTTCCTTTGACCATTCCCTTGCGTCACCATCCCCAGGATGAACCCGCACGTACGTCCCGTCCCAAAAATAGTTGATGTAGTAAAACTTCGGAGGCGGCGGTCCTGATGGCTTCGCGGTTATGGGCTCCTCAACTTTAGCCATACCGAGAAGACCATCATCCGTCATCATCAACGTAATCTCGACGCGATGTTCTTTAAGGGGCCGTCATCGGCGGCAACGGCATGCGGCGGCACCGCCTGCACAGCCAACAGCAATGCGAGGCCGATTTGGAATGAGCGCGACATGGGAATTCTCCTTCGCTGTAGTACGGTTATGACGTGGCAAGGGTTGGGAACGGCGGCGGAGGGTTGTAACCACCCGTGACGACCACCTTCGATCCAACTTGAACGCCGGTCGTTTCCTGCAAGCCCAGGATCGCGTAGGTGGCGGCGAAGCAATCAAACCGGTCCTCGTCCCTGCTCAATTCTGTCAGGGCCGGGATGGCTCCTTTCGCCTCAGACATCATCTCCCCAAGGACCTCGGCGGCCCACGACCGAACGTCAGAATCCTTGTCCTTGAGCAATTCCGTAACGACGGGGATGGCGGCCTTTGCCTCGGGACCGATCTTCACCAGGGCTTCAGCACTGGCCATGCGAACCCTCGCCTCCTTGTCCTTGAGCAATTCCGTGAGGGCGGGGACGGCGGTCTTCGCCTCGGGGCCGATCATCCCCAAGGCTCGAATAGCCCCAATTCGCAACTTCGGGTCTTTGTCTTTCGCCAAACTCATCCATTCGCTGGGGGTCTTCCCCTGGAAGCTCGGTTCTTTGTCTTGGGGCTTTGACGCAGGCTCTTGCCCGGCCGCAAGACAAACGCCAGCAAGCGTGAACGTCAGGAACAGGCTGAACAGTTTCACGGTTTGTTTCTCCCTTGCAGGCCGAAGGCAACGCCTCGTTCTATATCCCAATCGTCTGATTTTCATCCGCCAGCAGCGACATTACCTTTCCACTATCCGTTGCTGTCGCCTGAAGCAAACGAAATTCCCACTTCCCGTCTCGGCAGGACGCTTCGACGTGAACTAGAGCCGTGTCTTTCGAACCAGACACCGTGAAACTGAAGTCCGCTTCACCTGAAGCCACCCCGTTGTTGATGTGGTAAAAAAAGTTCCCAGTCGGCATCCAGCTTTTCTCTTCGACAGGTTCACCCAGGGCCTCAATCACCTGCCGGTCGGTACACACTCGTTTCAACGCCATCTGGTAGGGTTCGCTCGACTTGACGGAGCCGATCAGCCAGACGAAGATGCCTGCACAGCAGCCGATGGGCAATACTACAACCAGAACTGAGGTCGGCAGCAACCACCACAAATTACGAAAGAGCCAACCTCGTGGCCGCCGTCGAGGTGGAGTGGTCGGCTCAGTGGGCAGGCCGAAATTGGCGTATTCGTTTTCCATAAGGGTCCAAACTAGCCAAAGTGGGCCGATTTGTCACGAGGCTATCGTTTCGCCACAGCCTCCGCTCTCCGCTTGAGATCCAGCGCTCGCCAACAATACCAGCTTGCCACCGAGGCATAGGGATGCCAGGGGGCGGCAATGGCATGGGCCGTCTGTTTGTCGGGCAGATTCGCCAGTCCGTAGCGATCACGAATGACCATCCGCACCCCTAGGTCATTGTACGGAAACACGTCCAGCCGGCCCAGCGACATGATCAGGAACATCTGTGCCGTCCAACGACCGATCCCTTTCACCTGCGTGAGTTGCTCCACGACCCGCTCGTCCGACAACCGCCCGATCCGCCGAAGATCAACCGTCCCGTCGTTCACCTTGCGTGCCAAGTCGGCAAGATAGGATGCCTTCTGCGGCGACAAGCCGACCGACCGCAGTTGTTCCACGGTGAACTGAGCGACATTCGCCGCCGTCAGGTCCGGGGCAAGTTCCTGCAACCGCTTACGGATGGAGCGGGCGGCACTCGTGGCGATCTGCTGAGAAATGATGGACCGAACCAACGTGGCGAAGCGGTCACGCTCAAGCCGCAGCGTGAATGGCCCCACGGCGTCGATCACCGCCCGCATCACCGGATCGGCTGCCCGGAGATGGCGGCGTGCTTTTCGGATGTCAGTCTGCTTGAACATCATGTCGCCAACAAAGACACCGCTGTTCCCACCACGGCCCCTATCCGGACCGCCACTTGGCACCCTCCCGGCCTCGGCGAGCCTCCCCATCCCGTCCTATTTCGGATCCTCCTTCTTTGGTTCGGCGGCAGACGCTTTCTCCGCCCGTTCGAGCCGCTTGACGGCCGTGTCTGCCGTGATGATCGCTTGGTCCGCTGCCTGGGAGCCTTTGCTCTTGGCAGGAAATCCCTTGCCCTGCTGAAATCGCTTCAGTGCGGAGACAACACGCTTGTCCCCAACCCCGACGATGGTAAGGGTATCCGCCGTCGCTTGAAATATCTGCTCACGGTGAGCGACATCCGCAGCGGCAACGTTCAAGATATCCAAGAGGACCGGAATGCACTTCGAGGCTTTCGGGCCGACGTTGCCGAGCGCCACGATGGCCTCTTGACGAAGAGCTAGTGGAGGTTTCTCACTATCGAAAGGGTGAATCGCACCGCCCTTTCCACCTCGCACCACGTCGGTCAAGAACTCGATGGCATCAGGGGATTCCGGGCCGATACGTCCCAATGTTCTGATGATTTCGACCTTAGATGCAGTCTCTTTTTGATAGCACTCGATGATGCGCGGAACGGCCTTCTTTGCACCGGGACCAATCTTGCCCATCGCAACGACCGCAGCGTTCCGAACCGATCCCGAGATGTCACCAAGGGCCCCAATGAGAGCATCGACAGCCACATCTTCGTCCTTGGCGTCCACACAACCAAGCGATGTGCAGGCGCCGGCCCGTGTCATTACGTTTGGAGCGGATAGGTCGTTGATCCGATTGCGGACGGCGTTGCCATCAGCCGCCGCCAACCGCTGTGCTGATGCAGCGATAAGGGCCATCACACCGATAGAAAGAGGAAGCCATCGCATGGTGGCGGTCTGACACGCGGAGTTCTTGCCTGCTTTGAGCATGTTCGTTTCCGTCCTGTGACCCATCGCTACTGTGTTTTGTCTTCATTCGCTGCGAAACACCACCATCCTCACCGTAATCGAAGACTCCATCGTCCCCAACTCGTCCTCCATGATAGTCCTTGCCCGCTCCTGGTTGAAGCCACCCGATCCGGCTCCGATGGGCAATCATCGGGGCTTCCCGCTTTCGGATGGAAGCGACTCACTCGGTTTCACGCCGTCCTTCCCCTCGTACATTTCCGCATGCTCCAGGTGCGCCTTCCAATTCGCCGTGTATTGGGCCGCCATTTCCGGGGAGCGAATGACCAGCACTTCTTGGGCGTTGTTCTCCTCGCCGTTTCGAGTGCAGTTGAAGCTGCCGGTGATGACGGTCTCGCCGTTGACAATAATGCTCGTGTTGTGGGCGATCTGGTGCTTGGCGTCAATGGAGACGGGAATACCAGCGTGGAAGAAGAAATCAGCCAAAGAGCCATTCTCACCCAGTTGGGACTTGTCCAGGATGACCTCGACTTGGACCTCGCGTTGATCGGCCTCGACGAGCGCTTTGGCGATGGGAGCCGAGGTAAAGCTGCCCGCCTGAACCAGGATCAAGCTCTCGGCGGCGTCAATCTCCTTGACCACGGCCTCGGTGCCGCCGCCGGCAGAGAAATAAACGTCGATGGGCGGAAGGGATTGCAAAGCCTTCGGCGGCTCCCGAGCCTGACAGGAAGAGAGGGAGACGAGAAGGAGCAGAATAAGTGGGAGGCCGAGACGTTTCATGGCATGGCAGTTCCTACTTCTTCTCCTCCTGGATCTTCTGCAGGGCCTCCGCAGCCGCCTCCCGAACCCACCGATCCTTGTCGTGCAGCAATTCTGTGAGGGCTGGGATGGCTGACTTCGCCTCGGGGCCGATCTTCCCCAGGGCCTCGACAGCAGCCTGCCGAACCGACCGGTCTTTGTCTTTTAACGATTCCGTGAGGGCAGGAATAGCTGTGTTCGCCTCGGAACCGAACTCCCCCAGACATTCGGCAGCGTACCGCCGAACGTCCCGATCCTCGTCTTTGAGCGATTCCATGACAGCAGGGATGGCGTCCTTCGTCCTTGAAGCTATCTTTGCAAGGGCCACGACAGCGGAGACGGCCTTACTCACCTCTGCCAATCTGCCGCCGCCCAGGCAATTGATTTCTTGCTGGCCGTGGACGGTTCGCCAGCCGTGGTAACCACAAGAGAGGTTCAAAAACTCAATCGCAGCATCACCGACGAAGTGGAGCACGAGGTCATTTGTGCCTTCCCTCAACTCAAAACGATTGATCGGGTTGTGACCTACTGTGCTGGTTACTCTATCAGCCGCATTTACGGGGGCTGGCAGGCCGAACGGATGGCCGTCATCTTCTGATGTAACGACAATCCCATCGGCCGTGATGAGTCGCCACGGCGACTCTGTGCCGACGCTGCTGCCGTCATCGAGGAAGAAAAACCATGAATAGTCGAGCTTCTCAACTTTTCTGACCGTGCGTCCGACTAGCCAGGTCATATCCAGTTTCGAGCTGTCTTCAATGACCGTTGTGTAGCAGTATGAGCCCATAACCTGCCCGCCTTTCATTGTCCGTCTACCCCTTCAACCCCTCCACTACCGCACTGAACTGATCCAACGCCGTTTGCATTTCGTCCACGATCTCCTGGGCCAACACGTCTGCTTCACGGGTGCTTATCGCCTTGGCTGTTAGAGGCTATCCGGAAACTGATCTTGTCGTAAGATTTGATTTTTCAGACAGTTAGCGCACACCTCATACACAAAGGAGTGCGCGAAGATGTTGAATGGGACACAGCCACGGAATGCGTATCCTTCGGATTTGACGGACGAACAATGGGCGATTTTGGGCCCGCTGATCCCGGCTGAAAAGACTGGGCAAGGCGGGCGGCCGAGGGAAGTTGATATGCGGGAGGTCGTCAACACGATCCTTTACCTCAATCGTAGCGGTTGCCAATGGGACATGCTGCCCCACGATCTCCTTCCCAAGAGCACTGTCTACGACTACTTTGCCCAGTGGCGAGATGATGGCACCTGGACCCGACTGGTTACGGCGTTGCGAGTTCAGATTCGGACGGACGCAGGGCGCGAGCCCACGCCCAGCGCGATCTGTATCGACAGTCAATCGGTCAAAACCACGGAGGTCGGCGGCGAGGATCGCGGTTACGATGGAGGCAAAAAAATCAAGGGTCGCAAACGGCATTTGTTGGTCGATACTCTGGGTCTTTTGGTGGCCGTGTTGGTCACCAGCGCGGGAGTCGATGATGGTGTCGCCGCACCGCAATTGTTGGGCTCGATCACGTCGCAAGATTTTCCGAGATTGATTACGATTTTTGGTGACAGCAAGTACCATAACTACGCCTTGGAGGCGTGGTTGGCGGAATATCGCCCGACCTGGCATGTGGAAGTGAAGACGCGTCCGGAAGGGACCCAAGGATTCACGCCATTGAAAAAACGCTGGGTTGTGGAGCGTACCAATGCCTGGAATGGGCGTTGTCGGCGTCACAGCAAAGACTATGAACGGCGGCCCGAATTGAGCGCCGCCATGATCCAAATCAGTAGCGTCCACTTGATGCTCCGAAGGTTGACCCGTCATAGTCAGCCCGCGTTCCACTACCGCATTGCGGCTTAACAAATCCACAAAAAATGACCCAAGTTTCCAGATAGCCTCTTACGACTCGCCCGCCCACGGATTCGACCAGTCGCCCCAGTGGGCGAGATACGTGCGGTAGGCGGCCGAACCGTCGGCCTTGCCCTCCAGCCATTGCTTCGTCTGGGCGATCAACTGCTGCTCCGCCTCCAGCGTGAGTTGGCCCATCAACACACGGCTGCGGAGGAACACGAAGTAGGTGTCGAGCACGTCGCAGCGGCAGTAATCGTTGATCTCGGCGAGCCGGCCCGCCTCGAACATGTCCTGGACCATGTCGCCCTGGACGTCCATTTTGCCGGGCTTGCCCAGCAGGTTCGCCGCCAAGTTCAGCCCGCCGGTGAACCGCGTCGAGCCGAAGTTGGTCAACAGCTCGCACAGGTCGATATGGGCCGTGACGTTATAGCGGTTGCGGGGCTGCTCGAACGACTTGCCCGCCTGGAACCAGCCGGGCACGCTCACGCCGTAGCGGAACGCGGCCAGCTCCAACAGGGGCAAATCGAACCCTCGCCCGTTAAAGCTCACCAGCGTCGGCCGGCGGTATTTCTCCCAGCCGCGCCAGAAGTTCTCGGTAATGACGTGCGGCCGGAACTGCGGCTCGTCGAGGAGCACCACGTCTTCCAGGCGGAAATCGGCCGTCACCTTGCCGACCACGACCGAGATGGGCACCTGAAAACTGTAGGGGATGAAGTCGCTTTCATACTTCTCCATCAGTTCGTCGCGATAGCGTCGCACGGCGGCGGCCGGGTCGAGCGATTGGCCGGCGTAACGAAGCTTGGCCACCAGCAAAGGATCGGCCACGCTCTCGACATCAAAAACCAGGTAGCGAACGGAGTTGGACATGGGAGCAAGAAGGATTGGGGGTTAGGGATTGGGATTGGCCGCTTGCGGCTTCACAACCGAGGTCTTTTCAGGATCGCCCATAGCCTACCAAAACCGCCCCGTTTCGGGGAAGATATGGCCACATACGTCTTAGCGCTGGTTTCCTAATCCCTGACCCCTGCCCCTGCCATGAACCGAAACCGCCTCTTGCAGCGTTTTTTGCGTTATGTCCAGGTCGACACCATGGCCCGGTCCGACGCCGACGTCTATCCCAGTTCGCCGGGCCAGCTTGAATTGGGCCGCCTGCTGTTGGGCGAACTGCAAGCCTTGGGCCTCAGCGACGCCCGGCAAAACCAACATGGCATCGTCTTGGCTACCATCCCTGCGTCTCGGGAAAGGGGGACCGGTCGGGAACTATCCCCTCTTTCCGACCTGCCGACGATCGCGTTCTGCGCCCATCTCGACACCTCGCCCGAAACCACCGGCGCCGGCGTACGGCCGCAGGTGATCGAGAACTATCCGGGCGGCGACGTCGTTCTGCCTGGCGATCGCAACCGCGTGATCCGCGTGGCCGACGATCCGGAGCTGGATTTGCTCCGCGGCCGTACGCTGATCACGACCGATGGCACAACGCTGCTGGGGGCCGACGACAAGGCGGGCGTGGCCGTCATTATGGAAGCCGCCGCCTGGTTGGTCGAGCATCCCGAACTGCCCCACGGGCCGCTGCGGCTCTGTTTCACGTGCGACGAGGAGATCGGCCGCGGCGTGGACAAACTCGACCTCACGGAAATCGGCGCGGCGGTCTGCTACACGCTCGACGGTCACGCCAGCGGCGAGATCGACGTGGAGACGTTCTCCGCCGACCTCGCCGTGGTAACCGTCGCCGGAGTGAACATCCATCCGTCGATCGCCAAGGGGCGGATGACGAATGCCTTGCGGGTGGCGGCCGATTTTTTGGCCCGCTTGCCGCGCGACCGCCTGGCGCCGGAGGCGACCGAAGGCCGGGACGGTTTCCTGCATCCTTATGAAATCAGCGGCGGAGTGGCCGAAGTGAAAATCAAGATTCTGCTCCGCGACTTCGAGGCGGCCGCCCTGGCCGGCCTGGCCGACCGCTTGCAAGAAGCGGCCGGCGGGGTGACCAGCAGTTTTCCGGCGGCGAAGATCGACGTGGCCATCCAGCGCCAATATCGCAACATGGCGGAAGGACTGGCCCGCGAACCGCGCGCGGTGGCCTACGCCGAAGAGGCCCTGCGGCGGCTCGGCCGCACCGCGAAGCAAACCATCGTCCGTGGCGGAACCGACGGCTCGCGATTGACGGAGTTCGGCCTGCCCACGCCGAACCTCTCCTGCGGCGGCCACAACCCCCATTCGCCCCTGGAATGGGCGTGCCTCGAAGAAATGGCCGAATCGGTCGAGTGGCTTATCGCGCTCGGCCAAGTGTGGGCGGAAAAGCACGAGTGAAGCAGCAGCGCCGAGCCCGTCGTGTTGCATTACTTTCCTCGGTGTCAATATAATACGTGTTTCCAACCGGAATGCACCGCTTAGGCCCTGCCGTGCAATCGACCCGCCACAGTAACTGAAGTAAAGGATCTTACGCGTGAACCAGCCGAATTCGACGCGCCGCGACTTCTCGAAGACCTCCGGCGGAATCCTCGCCCTCGGTGCGGCGGCGCCCTACATCTGGACCAGCGCCTCCGCCAAGGCGGAGGACGACAGCAACAAGCTGAACGTTGCCTGCATCGGCGTGGCGCACGAGGCTCGGCGATCGGCAAGCAGGCGGCCGAACTCGGCCGGGTGGCCGTCTGCTGCGACGTGCATCGCGGCAATGCCCAAAAGTTCGCCGAGGAGATCAAGAAGAAAGGGGGCGATTGCCGTGTCTACACCGACTATCGCGAAATGCTCGCAGCGGAAAAAGACATCGATGCGGTCACCATCGGCACGCCCGACCACTGGCACGTGAAGATCGCCATCGATGCCATGAAGGCGGGCAAGCACGTCTACAGCGAGAAGCCGCTGACGTTGACCCTTGAGGAGGGTGCGCCTGATGCGCGAGGCGGTCGCGAAGTACCAGAAAGTCTTCCAGGTCGGTACGCAGCAGCGCAGCGAATTCGGCCGCGCTTTCCTCAAGGCGGTGGCGATCGCCCGCAGCGGCCGGCTGGGCAAGAATCTGCACGCCACAAGCTCCGTGGGCAAGGCGGCCTCGCGAGCCCGGACAAGAATAAGCCCTTCGGCCCGTTCCCAATCGAGGAGCCGCCCAAGGATCTGGCCTGGGACTTGTGGCTGGGACAGGCCCCGGAGGTCCCCTTCTGCGCTCAGCGCATCGGCTGGAACTTCCGCTGGTGGTTCGAGTATTCCGGCGGCCAGGTGAGCGACTGGGGCGTCCACCACACCGACATCGCCTTCTGGGCACTGGCCGGGAAGGACGGACAGGCGGTCGAGGCCGAAGTCCAGAGCTGCAAGTTCATGTATGTTGATCGTCAGCAGGTGCTCGACTTCCTCTTGGGCAAGATCCCGGCGAAAGACATGCCGGTCGCCTATAACGTCGCCAGCAAGTTCGACGTCGATATCAAGCTCTCTACGGGCAACACGATCAAGCTGATCAGCGGCACGAACGAGTTGTTGATTGAAGGAGAGGACGGCCGGATTCGCGTCAACCGCGGCAAAAAGAACGAGGGCAAGCTGACCGGCAAACCGGTCGAGGAAATCGACGCCGATCCGAAGGCGACCGAAGAGATCGAGGCACTCATGGCCGAGATCTACGGCGGCAGCCTTCCGGCCGAGAAGTTGGGCCACATGCAGAACTTCTTCGACTGCATCAAAAGCGGCAAGCAACCGGTCGCCAATGTGCCCGATCACATCCGCGCAGTCAACGCCTGCCATCTCGCCAATATCGCCATGCTGGTGGGGCGCAGGGTGCAGTGGAATCCCCAAAAGCAGCAGTTCGGCGACGACGCCGAGGCCAACCTCTTGGTCGGCCGCCGGCAACGGGAGCCGTACCGAACCGTGGTCTGAGAGTCTGGGTTCGGGGACAAGGTCCGGAATGCGGAACCACAGGTCGCCGCCACGGCGTGAATCGCCCGCTACGACACTTCCACCAGATCATCTTCCGGCGCCGCCACATCGCCGGCTTGTTCCAGTGCTCCCGCCGCGCCGCGGCGAGCGCCGGGATAGAACAACTCAACGGCCGCCAGGAACTGCTCCAGATCGGGCGACTCGTTCAGAGCGGCCGCCTCCGCCTGGAACTTCTCGCGGAGCTCGTGCGACTGGTGCCGCCCCGTGGGCCAACGCACGGTCATAATGTCGTTGATTTCGTTGAGGAGTTGATAGACCCGGGCGCGGGTCAGTCCCATGTTTCGGGCGGCCTGCCGCACACTGCTGATCGAGCCGCCGACGCCCAGGCGGTTCTCCGCCAGGACGGCAATCTGCTGTGTGGCGTCGAACCGGATTTGTTCGAGCAGAGGGTTGACGAAGTTGGCAAAGATCTCCTGCTCGCTGGGGATTCCCGCCCGCTGCAAAGCACGGCCGGACCACCGTTCGACGCGATCGATCGTCCGCGGCATGATCCGCACCACGAGATGCTCCTGCGTGCCCATCCCCGATACCAGCGTGTGCACGGCGTGAAAGGTTTCGAGAATGGCGCGGACCCGTTTCTCGCCATGGGTCTTCATGGCGCGAATCTCGGCCAGGCTGGAACTCGTGTACGCGCCTAGCGGCGTGTTCCAGATCACGCGAGTCATGCCTCGTAGGCTGGGCGCGAAACGACCCAGCGACTCTTGGCCCAGGCCATGGCGGCCGATGCTCGCCCGCCACTGCGACCACGTTATCTCGGAGATGTTCGTCACATCGAAGCCGTTGCCGTCGGCGGATGCGCCGGCGGTTCCGGTCGACGCCCCGTTGCTCTGCAAGTCGAGGGCCTCTAGCGGCAACGCCGCGGGGTCGGTATTGGCGGCGCGGGCCAACAACATGACCAGCGATGCGGTCTTCTTTCGCCCGATCCCAGGCGTGGCCGACAACTCCTCGAACGATGTGCTCAGCAAATCGCGCAGCGACCGGCCGAGCAAGGCCAGCGGCAGACGGCGGTCACTCGGCAGTGCCCAGCAGGCCAGTGACTTCTCCAAATGGTCGGCATGCCCCCCCGACAGCAGCAATTTCCGCAGCCCTTCAAAGTGGCCCACAATCTGGAACTCTTCGACCGACGCTCGGTTGCCGAGTCGCATGGCCTCCTCCTTCGGCTTGGACTCCCCACGAATTACCACGTGGGGCGAAGTAAATCCGGCAGGTGAGCACCCGTTAACATCGCGGGGCACCCATGTCGTTCGAACTGGCGTCGCTGGGCGTCGGGCCCCATCTGCCGCGTTGAGCCCGACGATCAACGGGCGTATTTTGGACCCGCGGCGAGCCGCAGTCAAGGGTTGCCAAGGATTTTTTGCAGAAATCTGGCGAGAATGCGCTAAAAAGACAGTTTTGGTGCTTTAGCGAAAAGGATGCCGACCCGCTGGCCCGCCGCGGCGATTAGCACTGGCTCGGGTGGCAGTCTTGTCCAAGACCCAAGACCTAAGCAATGCACCCGTCAACTCAGGTCGGTTGAGTTACTAGTCGAGGAAACCGACCAGTTCCTGGCTTCGCGACGGCTGTTGGAGTTTGCGGACCGCCTTGGCTTCGATCTGACGGATTCGCTCGCGGGTGACCTTGAAGATGTGCCCGACCTCCTCCAACGTGTAACTGTAGCCATCGCCGAGTCCGTAGCGGAGCTTGATGATTTCGCGCTCGCGGTAGCTGAGCGTTTTCAGCACCTTGGCGATGCGGTTGCGGAGCATTCCCTGCGTGGCGCCGATCGAGGGGCTCTTGGCGGCGCCGTCGGGCAGCAGGTCGCCGAAGTGGCTATCCTCGCTGTTGCCCACGGGCCGGTCCAGGCTGATCGGGTAGCGGCTCATGGCCAACACCCGCCGCGCCTCGTTGACACACGTGTTGCTGGCGTGGGCGGTTTCCTCGATCGTCGGCTCGCGGCCCAGCCGCTGCAACAGCTTCCGCGACACATTCCGCACCCGCGACATCGTCTCGACCATGTGGACAGGAATGCGAATGGTGCGGCTCTGATCGGCCACGGCCCGCGTGATGGCCTGGCGGATCCACCACGTGGCGTAAGTGCAGAACTTGAAGCCGCGGCGATATTCGAATTTGTCGACCGCCCGCATCAGGCCCGCGTTGCCTTCCTGGATGAGGTCCAAGAAGCTCAAGCCGCGGTTGCGGTACTTCTTGGCGATGGAAACGACCAGCCGCAGATTGCCCTCCGAGAGGCCCCGCTTGGCCTCTTGATACTGGGCGTAGATTTGCTTGAGGTACGCCACTCGCTCCCGCAGGCTGCTGGGCGATTCTTGCGTTGCGCGGAGGATGTTCCGATACTCGGCGATCCATGGTTCGCGCTGCTTATGGTGTCCCTTGCCGCCGAGATTCTCAAGATTGGATTGACGAATCCGCTCGCGCAGCTCATCGACCCGGCGGCTGAACTCGTCGAGGGTCTTGATCATCGGCTCGATCCGCTGGGTGCGAAGGCCGAGCTCTTCGAGCAGCCGCACCGCGCGCCGACGACGCCGACCCAACCGCCGCCACGACAAGCGGCGCTGGGCTGCCGCCCGCGACCGGCTGGTAGCGATGTTGTAGTCGCGATGGTTCCGCTTGAGCAAAGTTTCCAACGTGCGCAGGTTGTGCGGCAGCCGGCCGAGAATCTGGTGCTTTTCCAATTGATCGGTGACGGACACCTGCACGGTGCGATCAAAGGGCAGCTCCCCCTCATGGACGCGCCGCAGCACCTTTACCGCCGTTTGCATGACGTAGTCGCATTCCAGCACCTTGTGGCGGAACCGCGCCCGGGTCACCTCGATCTGCTTGGCCAACGTGACTTCTTCTTGACGCGTGAGCAACGGGATCTCGCCCATCTGCGTCAGGTACATGCGCACGGGATCGTCGGACCACGTTTCGTCGTCTTCCACCCCCGCCAACAACTCGTCGGCGTTGACGTCCAACTCGGGATCGTGTTCTTCATCGTCGTCCAAAACCGCGCGGTCGAGATCGTCTTCCACGTCCAACGCCTCGACCGGGTCCTCCACCAGATCGAGCGCCTCATCCTGCGCGGAAGCGAATCGTCCTCCAGCCCTTCAAGCAATGCGTCGTACAAAGTGCGTGCTCCTCCGCGCCCTCGATGCTGCCAGTGTGTGTCCATGCCGGCACAGGAACTTTATTATCCTACAAACGGCAGGCAAAAGCCAAAAAATTCTACCACCGAATTTCTGCGCCGCGATGGCTCCGAGCCATTTGGTAAGGGATTCGGCCTGCGGTGAGAATTTGATTGCGCTTCCTAGAAACCCCAAACGTTCCAGAATCACCCGCGCAATGCAAGAGCGTACGCCATTAGCGATCGAACTACTCGCCCAACCGACGGAACCCCGGTACGATGACAGGGCATCAATCCAAATGATGGCTAATCCGGCCGCCCGAACCGTGTGCGTGGGCTCGTCACGCTGCCAGATCCACCCTTGTGCCCGCAGGCCACTTGATGCGCATACTGTCCTCGCGTCGCTCCCTCAGCTACTCATTCTAATCGCTCCATTCCACGCGTCCAGTATTTGCGCGACAAAAAATGGAAATGTTCACCCGTTCCCGCCTACCACACCAGCGACGGGTGTTAAAATAGGTAAATGGCGGCGTATGGACGCCATCCGCGACCGCTCGGCAATCGCTGAAGCTCGCCGAAAGCCCTCGCCAGTGGTATACTGAAGAAAAATCAGCAGTCCCGCATGTCTTCGGAGTCAGCCGGTGGGCGTTAAGTACCTTTTGCCATGTTCTTGCGGCCGCGAAACGGTCGTCGAGCCCCGTCAAGCGGGCGAAACCGTCCTGTGCGCCTGTGGATTGCCGCTGCAAATCCCAACTCTGCTCGAAATGACCTCGCTTGAAACCGCGGGCCAAGAAGCGGTCGGCGAACCGGCCCCGGCGGCTTGGCAGACGCGCGATCGAGTCGTTCTGCTGGGCACGCTCTTGACCGCGGCAGCGGTCGTCGCCGGGATATGGCTCGACTTTAAGCGTCCCCATTCGAACTTCGAGATCGACCCCTACGAAGTCTGGCGATCGGCCCAACGCATGTCCCCCTCGATGGCCTGGACAGAGTGGCAAAGAATGAAAAAAACGGGAATCGACCTACGGACCGACACGAAGTACTCCCGCGATCTGCTGGCGAACCACGTCGGGTTGGGCGTCGCCGTGGTGATCGGATTAGTCGGCGTCGCTTTGATCGCTGGCGGCAAGCTCGTCGGCAGAACGCCGGCGACGAGGGTGACCGCGGCACCAGCAGCGGAAAGCCCGCCGTAGCTCTGCGCTTTTCTGCCGCCGCGCCGTTAACATGTTTTCCACGCGGCGCGTCATCCGTGCTATCGACCTGCGCGACGAAAAATGTCGATTTCGCCCGCATTTCTCCACCTTCGCGAGCCCCGTGACGGCTCCGCCCCTGGCAGTCGCTGGAGCAGCCGCCCTCGGGCGCGGTACAATCGCCGTCGGTCACCCACGTCGTAGTTCGTAGGCTGGTGTTGCTGTTGGGGTGGCAGTTCAACTGCCATCCCAACGCTGTCCTGACTTCTCCACAGCCGAGCGAAGCCAGGACGCCCAGCCTACGAGCGTTTTGCGGCTAGCATAAAGCCGCGACCGGTGGTCGCGCCTCGTGTGAACGCCCAACGCCAAAAGCTTGCCGAAGGAATCGATTCTGCATGGAAGAGCACGCAACCGTGATTGTCGAAGCGTCGAGGCAATACGTCGGCCGTTGGAACCTGCTTGTCAGCACCACGAATTGGGAGAAGGGCCGCATCATTTGCCAGTGGCGCGAGGCCTTGCGCGAGGCGGGCGCCCCGCCGGCCGCCTCGAGCGACGATGCCTGGAGCCGCCAGGTGGGCAACGTCACGCCGCAGCACGTCGGCCGGTTGCGCCGCGTGTTCGAGCGCTTCGGCGAGGTCTTCGCAGAGTACGCCGGGCTTTACTGGAGCCATTTCCAGGCGGCCCTCGATTGGCCCGACGCCGAAATGTATCTCCAGGGCGCCGTCGAAAACCGTTGGTCGGTCTCGCAGATGCGCGAACAACGTTGGGAGGCCATGGGCGGCCAACCCGAGGCCGGGCCGGACGATGCCGAAATGATGGCGGGCGAGTTGGACGAGGACGCCGCCGGCCGACGATGGCCGGTTGCCCGAGGTGATCTCCGGCTCGGTAGGCGAAGTGCGCGGCACGAACGATTTCGACGACGCATCGGAAGCGTGGCCGAGCGACGCCGACCAGAGCGAAATGGCCCATGCCGCGTCTTCCGGGGCCGGGCGCCGGCCGCCGAGCCGCTGCGTCCCTTCGAGTCGTTGCCGCCCTTGCCGCCGGACCTCAACGAGGCCTTCGATCTGATGCGGCTGGCGATCCTTAACCACAAGGTCTCCGGCTGGCGGGAGATTTCCCGCGCGGATGTCTTGGCGGCGCTCGAATCGCTCAAGCAACTGGCAGTCGCACCCAACTGAACTGGCCAGTGGTCAGTGGCCAGGGCCAGTGGATAGAAACCGTCCCTATGGCGACGAGGCCTGGCAGGAAGAGCAAGCCCAGCGATTAGGGTTGCTGCACACGCTGCGTGGGGAAGGGCGCCCGAAGGCGAGGCCCAAACACTAGCCGCGGCCCCTTTTCGATTCGTCTAGGGAATCGGTAGGTCCGCATAGATGATCTCGTTGCCGAGATCGTTCTTCGCCCGGGCGAGCACCTTGCCGGTTCGCGCGATGATCTCGCTCTGGCCATAGCCGTGCCATCCGACCGGATCGGGCACCGACCAGTTGGCGCCAATGATGTTGATCTCGGACTTGCGCGCGATGTCGGGAAGTTGCTTGGCAAACCATGTGCTGTCCGGGTTATCCACCCAAGCAATCGCATACAGCAGATGATCCACGTGGTTCTCTTTCAACTTCGGCGGCTCGAAATTGATGTCGTAGCAGATCAGCAGTCCCAGACGGCCATAGGGAGTGTCCAAGAACTGCTGGCCGCGGTCGCCCGGCGTTGACCAGCCCCGCTCGGCCCAGGGCCACGGATTGAGTTTGCGGTAATGGAGCGCCATCTTTCCGTCCGGCCCGACCAGCACGAGCGCGTTGTAATATGCCTTCGGCTCGGCGACGACTTCCAGGAGCGGAACGGTCAGGTAGATGCCCAGTTCTTTGGCCAGTTCGCCGAATGTGCGAGTTGACTCGCCCGGTACGGTTTCCGCCACGGCCTCGGGCGAGACGCCCTGAAGCCCGCGGGTGACCTCCTGCCCGGCGACCTGCCACGTCAGCCGGATGTCGTGGCTCATGTACGCCGGGATGGCGGTTTCCGGTAGGACCACGATTTTCGCCCCGTGATTGGCAGCCTCACGGATCAGTCTCTCCAATTCCGTGCGGTTCTCCGCCGGCCGGGCCCAATGGGAAATGAACTGGATGGCCGCAACATGAACGGTTGATGCCGGACTCGCCGCGTCCTCGGCACCGCATGCCAAAGTGGCGCCCGTGACGATCGCAGCGAGCGTGATCATCGTAAGAAACCGCGCACGGACGCTAACAATGTGCGTAGTCATGAGGTCGCTTCGCGGGCGAATTGAGGCCGTTTTGACGAGTCAATTATACTCTGACCACGGGCCTGCACAATCACGCCCGCCTCGCTCTTTGAACGCAGCCTGATCGCCAAAGCACAGAGCGGACCGAGCCGCGCACTGGCGAAGCCGACTGAGAGGCGCCGACTTGTACTGCTGGGCGAAAGGCCGGAAAGGGGACAGGCACCGTGAACGATCACCCGTCCTCACCCTGACCCTCTCCGACCAACCTTCGGTCGGTGCCCGGAGAGGGGAGCAATTTGCAGATCGAAGTGGCACACGGCCGAGGCGCTAATCACCTGCCTCTTTGAGCAACTTCGTTGCCAACGTATCGTGTGGCGTCAACTTGAGGGCCTCCGCCAGTTCGGCCCTGGCGGCCGCCTTGTGGCCTTCCATCAGATAGACGCTGCCCAACAAGAATCGCCCTTCACCCGCCGATGGGTTCGCGTTGACGAACTTCTCCAGTTTCCGCAACTGCTCGGTGAACGGGCCCACGTCGCCGTAGAAGGCGTAGATCGTCTGCCAGGTCGGCACCTGTCCGGTTGCCGCCAATGCGTGCGCCTCGATGGCTGCGCCGCGGTACTCGCCCATGGCGAACAGGCCTAACATGGCCAGGATGTGAACATTCTGGCTTCGCGGATCATCGATCGCGGCATGGCCGGCTAGACGCGTGGCGTTGCCATAGTCGCCTTGGCGGAAGGCGGCCACGGCCTGCGTGTAGAAATCGGACGTCCCCGTGTCCGTGTTTAGCGGGTAAATGTCCTCGGGGTTGGTCTCGACAGTGGTGGCGGTCGTCGGGCTATAGCTCACGTAAGGAGTCGTCACGCCCGTGTCATAATAACCGCCGTACCAATCGCCGTATGGGGCATAGGCGTAGTTATAGTAGTCCGGCCACCATCCACCCAATCCCCAACCGAAGGCGTACCACGGCCAACCGAAAATGCCGTACCGGTAGAAGTCGCCGCGATTCGGTTCATGTTGGCCCCACCACCCGTTGCCGCGGTTCCAAACGCCATTATTGGCGGTCATGGCGCGGTTCCAATTCCCCGTGTTCCAAGTGCCCGCCCGATTCGCGAACGACTGCGTGCCGCCGCGATAGGCGTACGACTGCGCCGCCACGATAGGGCGCGGCGAATTGGCTTCCTGAATACGTACGGCCATAGTTGCCGCCGCCAAATCCGCCGTAGTGGGCGCCGCTAAATCCGCCGCCGTAGTGGGCGCCGCTAAATCCGCCGCCGTAGTGGCCGCCGCTAAATCCGCCGCCGCCAAATCCACCACGACCGCCGCCACCGCCGCCGCCATGGGCTTCGGCCAGCGCTGGAGAGAATACTGCCACCATCGCGGCAGTGAGCAGCGAAACGATTGCTACTCGACATTTGGGAAACATGTTTTCGCCCTTCTTGCGACAGCCAAAAGAAGCACGCCATCGCGACGGCGCCCGGCCGTCAAGAAGCGTCGTTGCGGCCTCCTGCACAGCGCGTGCTTCGATGAATCGGCAATAGCGTGCAATGCTCCGTGAATTGCCCAGCGGCTACTGCCGGCGCTCAATCGAACTGCTGCCTCGCGGCGAAGGGGCGAACAACCAACCTGCCGCCCATCCAACCGCCCGGCAGGTTTATCCAGTGAATTCTAGACACCGAATCACTAGGAGAACAGTTGCCGCCGGTAGAGGAATCTTTTCTTTGGCGGCAGCCGCCGAAACGGCCATGAGCCCTGATCGGGTTATTACTCAAATACCCGGCGACCGGCTTCGGCGTCATGGCCACGCGAGCGCAGCCATGGCGCCCGGCCGCTTGCGAATTTACTTAGGGATCGCGATGTCGCGGAGTTGATAATCAAAGCCGCGGGTGATGATCGTGCCGGGCGTCTTGTAGACGAAGCTCAACTGATCGAGCGGCTCGTCGGTGCGGAACCGATAGGCCACGCCCACCTCGTTCTTCTCTTGGGCCGTCGTCTCGAAGCTGTCATAGGCGATCGGTTTTCCGTCGGCGGTTTCCAAGAACGCCTCATTTTCGAAGATCCATTGGCGGTGCGACGCCAGGGCGTCGCCGGCATCGTCGTATCGCGCCCGCACGCAAACGTCCCATGCCTGATTGTCCTTTCGCACCTGCTCCAGCGTTACGGTGACGCCCGCGATCCGCCGTTCGACATTTTTCGCCGCGGCCAACTTCTCGAAGTGGAAGGTTTCGACCTTGCCGGCAATAGTGGCCAGCAGCCTTCCCTTGAGACTGGCGATTTGCCGCGGCGGGCGGTCCGGCAGACGCAACGGCACGTCAAGCTTCACGGCGATCATGTCCTTTGCGACCGGCACCTCTTGTTGCACCTCGCTATCCACGACCGGCAGGAGGTTGCCTTCGTCATCGGCGGCACGAAAATCGGCCAGGCGTTGCACGAGGCTGATGACCCGCAGTCGCGGCTCCCACTCGGCACTCAGCGTGATCAAGAGCGACGGATTGCCGTTCGGCGGTGCGCCGCGTCGCGCGACGGCAATCGGCTCGAAACGGAACGGTCCGCTGTAGGCGGCGCGACCCGATCGTACGATCGGTGTCGTAACCACGCCCAGGGCCCGTGGCTGGGAACAGGGAGCGAGCGTTAGTCCGGCTTGACCCAAGAATTGGTCGAAAGCGAGCCAAAAAGGCGTCTTCTCGAGACGAACACCCTGTATTGCCTCGGCAAGCGGCGGCGAAGAACGCGGGGGTTGGTAGATGATCGTGTTGCCCGATTGCGCCTCAAACTCTTTCAATACTTTCTCGATCGGCATGGCGGCGGCGTGGAGCGTGATCGTCGAAGCCTCGGCAACCGCGTCGGCCGCCAATCGTTCGAGCTTCTGCCGGATGCGACCGAGGCGCTGTTGGACTTCGGCCGGCGTGCGGTCGGTCGGCGGCGGCAGAAGATCGAGCACGGCCGGCCCGCGGCGGAGCAATTCGGCCTCGGCGGCCTCGCGCTGGTCGAGCTTCGGCGAATCGAGTTGCCGGACCAGCCGGCCGACTTCGGCCTTCAACTCTTCGGTACTCGCGGCGGCGCCCTGCCCGACCAGCAGAGAACCAACCAGCAGCAGGCAACCGACCACGTGATCGCTCCAACATCGTCCGCGCTTGGATTATACGTTGCCCCGCCCGGACCCGCCAGCCGACCACTGGTCAAGGTCCCTCCCGGCGGTGTAAGATACGCAGTCTGAACTGCAAAAATTGGCTTTGTCCCAGCGATGACTCAACCAGCACAGAGCGTGGCGCCGCGGCAGGACGATCCGCCGTATTGCAAGGGCGATCCGGTCGCGCTGTTCATCCCGTGTTATATCGACCAGTTCTATCCGCAAACTGGCCGGGCCACCGTGGAACTGCTGAAGCGATACGGTGTGCCGCTGGTCTACCCCGCCGAGCAAACCTGTTGCGGCCAGCCGGCATTCAACTCGGGCTACTGGGAAGAAGCCCGGCGGGTGATCCGCCACTTCTGCGACGTCTTCGAGGCGCACCGGTGGATCGTCTGTCCCTCGGGCTCGTGCACGGCGATGTGCAGAGTGTTCTTCGGCCAGGCCGACCCCGACCCGCGGATCATCGGCATCGGGCGGCGGGTGTTCGAACTGACCGAGTTTCTCCACGACGTGCTGGGCGTGACCGACACGGGCGCCACCTTCCGGCACAAAGTGACCCTGCACGTCGGCTGCCACGGGCGGCGCCAGTTGGGCGTGGTCGAGCCGCCGCTGCGCCTGCTTCAGAACGTTCGGGGCTTGACCTACTGCGAGCTGCCGAAGATCGAAGAATGTTGCGGCTTCGGCGGCACATTCAGCGTGAAAATGCCCGGCACCTCGCTGGCGATGGGCGGGACGAAGGTCGAGAACATCGTTCGCAGCGGGGCCGAGGTAGTCGTCTCCAACGACGTTAGCTGTCTGATGCACATCGGCGGCATCCTCCAGCGTAATCCCCAGACACGACACGTCCGCACCATGCACATCGCCGAAGTGCTCGCGGCGGGCGTCAGTGGCCCCTAGCGGAACAAAGAGGAAAGCAGCCATGTTGAACTTCACGTATCACAATCCGGTGCAAATCGTCTTCGGCAAGGGTTCGATCGCCGAACTGCCGAAGCTCGTGCCCGCCGAGGCGAAGATACTGCTGACCTACGGCGGCGGGAGCATCAAGGCAAACGGCGTATACGACCAGGTGATCCGCGCCATGCAGGGCCGCCCCCTGGTCGAGTTCGCCGGCATCGAACCGAACCCGCGCTACGAAACGTGCATGAAGGCGGTCGAGCTGGTTCGGACGGAAGGCGTCGACTTCCTGCTGGCCGTCGGCGGCGGCTCGGTGTTGGACGGCACGAAGTTCATCGCCGCGGCCGCTGCTTACAAAGGCAAAGACCCCTGGGACTTGGTCGATCAATTGGGTCCGCATTCCGGCGATCCGCTGCCGCTGGGCTGCGTGCTGACGCTCCCGGCGACCGGCTCGGAAATGAACGGCGGGGCCGTGATCAGCCGCGCAATCGCTCCAGGAAAAACTGTATTTCGTCAGTCCGAGACACCTATCCGCGATTTTCGATCCTCGATCCCGAAGCGACCTACACTTTGCCGCCGCGGCAGACGGCCAACGGCATCGTCGATGCGTTCGTCCACACCACCGAACAGTATCTCACCTATCCGGCCGATGCGCCGCTTCAGGATCGCCAGGCCGAGGCAATCCTGCTGACCCTGATCGAAGAGGGCCCGAAGGTGCTGGGCGATCCGCGGAACTACACGGTGCGGGCGAACTTGATGTGGTGCGCCACGCAGGCGCTCAATGGGCTGATCGGCTGCGGCGTGCCGCAAGACTGGACCTCGCACATGGTCGGCCACGAATTGACCGCCTTGTACGGCATCGATCACGGTCAATCGCTGGCCCTGATGCTGCCCGGCGTGCTGCGGCACCAAAAGGAACGGAAGCGGGCCAAATTGCTGCAATATGCCCGGCGCGTGTGGAACCTCCGCGACGGCGAGGAAGAGGCCCGCCTGGATCGGGCCATCGACCGCACCGAGCAGTTTTTCCGCAGCCTGGGCGTGGGCACGCGGTTTGCCGATTACAACATCCCCCATGACGCCATCGACGTGGTCCCCAAGCGGCTAGCCAAACGCCGCATGAAGCTCGGCGAACATGCCGACCTGTGCGAGAAGGAAGTGGGGAGATTTTGGCGTCGAGGGCATAAGGAATCCGCGGAGCAAACCAGCCGTTCTTCTCAATAGCCGATGTCCAACGAGCCAATCAACCTTGCCGGCGCCGAGTTCCTCACGGACAAGACCGAAGGTCTGTACGAACCGGCGGGGCCGAAATCACTGGGCGAAACGGCCGAACGGTCGAGCAAGAATAACCGCGCGATCACCGATGCCGTTCCGTATTTTCAGGATTGGCGCGAGGCGGCCCACCGGCTCAAAACCTACGCCATCGCCAACCTCGACAAGCTGCTGGTGGAGTTCGAGCGGAACATCGCCGCCCGGGGGCGCCACCGTGCTCTGGGCCGGGGATGCCGCCGAGGCCAACGGGCACGTGCTGCGAATCGCCCGCGAACATAACGTTCGGAGCGTGGTCAAGTCGAAGTCGATGCTGAGCGAGGAGTTGGAGCTGAACCGGGTGTTGGAGGCGGCGGGAATCCGCGCGGTGGAGACCGACCTGGGCGAGTACATCGTGCAGTTGGCCGGGCAACGTCCCGTCCACATCGTTACGCCGGCCATTCACATGTCGGCGGCGGACGTGGGCCGGCTGTTCGCCGAAAAACTGGGCGAGCCGTTCAGCGCCGAGCACCGAAAGCTGACCGACATCGCCCGGCGGCACCTGCGCGAAGAGTATCTTCAGGCGGGCATGGGCATTTCCGGCTGCAACTTCGCCGTGGCCGACACGGGCACGCTGGTGGTGATCGAGAACGAGGGCAACGCGGGCCTGTCGATGGCCACCCCGCCGGTGCACGTCGCCCTGATCGGCATCGAAAAGATGATGCCCCGGCTCGACGATCTGCCCTTGCTGTTGAACTTGCTCCCCCGCAGCGGCACCGGCCAGAAGCTCACCACCTATACGCACTTGATCCACGGCGCCACGCCGGGCCAAAAGCTCTACGTCATCCTGCTGGACAACGGGCGGAGCAACGTGTTGGAAGACCCGGCGACCTGGTCGTCGCTGCACTGCATCCGCTGCGGGGCGTGCCTGAACGCCTGCCCCGTCTATCGCCGCGTGGGCGGTTGGGCCTACGGTTGGGTCTATCCCGGTCCCATCGGCTCGATCCTCACGCCGCACCTGGTCGGCCTGGACAAGGCGGGCGAGTTGCCGTTCGCCTCCTCGTTGTGCGGGGCGCTGCGCCGAAATCTGCCCCGTGAAGATCGACATCGCTCACCAGTTGGTTCACCTGCGTCATCGGGCGGTGAACGAGCCTTCGCCGATGAAGTCGGCCAGCGAGCGGCTGACGTGGGCCATTTGGGCCTGGTTCATGAGCGGACCGATGCGCTACGCGTTGGCGATGACCGCCGTGCGGATCGGCGTGCGGCTGGCGAAGTTTCTTCCGTGGCACCCCGGCAAGCTGGGCGCGTGGACCCGCGGCCGTGAGCTGCCCAAAGTGCCCGGCCCTGCTTTCCGCCGTTGGTGGCGGAGGAACCAAAGAGAAGTACGAGCAACCATGACCGCGCGTCGACGCGATTTTGCACCGAGTGCGCAGCAATCTCCGCACGGGGCCACAGGTTCCGCCGCCTGCGGCCGTCGAGGTCTGGCCGCGGGAAAATCCCCCGCCGGCGGCTATGGCTGAACGATTTGCCGCGGAATTGGCCGTGGTCCAAGGCGAGTGCAGTCCGCTGTGCGACGATGGAGGACGCGCGGCGGGCGTTGGCCCAACTGGCCAACGAGGCCCAGTGGACCTCGCTCGGCGCGATGGATCGCCCACTGGTTCGCGAGGCCGCCGCCGAGCTGCCGGCGAGCCAAGTGAGCTGGCCGACGGCCGAGTGGCCCTCTCAACGCATGGCCGAGCTATCGGCCAGCCTGGTCGAAGCGGAAGTGCTGCTGGCCGACACCGGCTCCTGCCTGATTGCCTGCCCGACCGCCTCCGACCGGTTGCTGTGTTTCCTGCCGCCGGCGTGCGTGGTGATGGCCAGGGTGAACCGGTTGGCCGAGCATCTTCCGGCGGCCTGGGCGACCATTGCAGCCCGCGCAGCCGATCCGACCCTGCGGGGCGAGTTCATCGTTGTCACCGGTCCCAGCCGCACGTCCGACATCGAAAAAACGCTCATTCTCGGCGTCCACGGGCCGAAGCGACTAGTCGTGATTCTTGTCGGCTAAAGATCGCGAAGAAAATCTTACCCCCCTTGGGTTGCGGGCCGCCAAGCGGGTTAGTATAATCACCGACTTTGCAACACCGAGCAGCAGCAGGCACATGCCGCGGCCCTGCTGCGCCCGATGGCGCTGGCGACTCACCGCTTTTCGAAAGGCAGCCGAATGCTCTCGACGATCGACGTCGCAATCATCGTGGCCTCGATGTTGCTGGTGATCAGCGTGGGCGCGATCGCGGGCCGCAAGCGGGGCGAGACGGCCCACGGCTACTTCCTGGGCGGCAACAAAATGCCCTGGTGGCTGATCGGCACGGCTTTCGTGGCCACGGGCATCTCCAGCGAGCAGATGATCGGCACCGTCGGAATCACCTACGATTACGGCATGGCCATCGGCAATTGGGAATGGTTCGCCCTGCCGTGCTACACGATGGTGCTGGTGTTCTTCATACCGATCTATTTGAAGAACAAGGTGACCACGGTCTCCGGCTTCATGAGCGATCGCTTCGGGCCGGCAGTGGGAACCACTTACTCGTGCATCCTTCTGCTGCTCTACGTGAGCGTCTACATGGTGACCGTGCTCTATGCGGGCAGCCTGGCGTTCTCCAACGTCGTGTTCACCGACGTGACCTGGTGGAAGACCCTCCTCGTGCTGCTGCTGATCGCCGTCGGCGTAGGAGCGTACACGATCCACGGCGGGCTGACCTCGGTGATGTGGGCCGACCTCTTCCAGTGCGTCCTGTTGATGGTCGGCGGCATCACTTTGTATTGGATTGCCCTGAGCCACATCCCCAATGGTTGGGCCGGCCTGATTGCAGGCGCCAAGGAGATTGGAGATCCGCAGCGGATGCACATTTACCAGCCGTACAACCACCCCAAAGCGCCCTTTTTGGGAGTCTGCCTCGCGACCTTCGGCGCGTTCACGTTCTACCAGGTGGGCAACCAGGCGATGGCGCAACGCATGTTGTCGGCCCGCACCACCTGGGACGCCCTGGTCGGACTAGTGCTGGCCCAGTGCATCAATTTCTTCCGACCAATGGTCACCTGCTTCCTCGGCCTGGTCGTGTTTCAGTGGATCAAGGTGATGCACAACGCACCGCCGTTGGAGAAGAGCGACTTGGCCTACGTTTTCGCTCTGAAACACTTCGCGCCCGAATGGGGTGTGCGCGGCGTGGTGTTGGCGGGTCTGATTGCCGCCGTGATGGCCACCTTGAGCGGGCTGGTAAACTCGACTTCTACCCTGTTTTCCACCGACATTTACAAGAAATTCATCAATAAAGACGCCTCCGACCGGCAAATGGTCCACATCGGCCGCACGGCCTCGTTCGTCGCCTTGCTGTTGGCCGCCTGCATTTCGCCGATCGTGGGAAAATTCGGCATCTTCAACTTTTTCCAAAACGCCCTGAACTTCGTGGCCTGCCCCTTCATGATCACCATGTTGATGGGCATGTTCTGGAAGCGGGTCAATTATCCGGCCGCCATGTTCGGATTGGTGGGCGGGATCATCATCCAGATCATCGTGGCCGTGATCTTCAGCGGCCAGATCGCCGGCATTCCCTACCTGCATTTCCAATATGTCGGCGCCATCGCCCAGGTGATCATCGGCATCGGCATCGCCATCATCGCCTTATGCACCGCTCCGCCCGATTACAGCAAGGTCGAGCCGCGGCTCTGGTCGGTAGGATTGCTGAAGGCCTACGACGAGGGCGTGCCCCGGCCCTGGTACCAGCAACTCAAAGTGCTCTGGGGCACGGTGGCCGTCATTTGGTTCGGCATCTATTTTTGGTTCTGGTAGGAAATCGCTCCGGGGATTGATCGATCCCATGACTATTAACCTTGGTGTCTGAAAGATTCACTCTCTTTGCAAGGCGCGTCCCATGCTCACAACAATCGACGTAGTCATCATCGTGGCTTCCATGTTGTTCGTTATCGGCGTGGGGGCGTTTGCCGGCCGCAAGCGCGGCGACACGGCCCACGGCTACTTCTTGGGCGGTAATCGCATGCCCTGGTGGTTGATCGGCACGGCCTTCGTGGCCACGGGCATCTCCAGCGAGCAAATGATCGGCACCGTGGGCATTACGTACGACTATGGCATGGGCATCGGCAATTGGGAATGGTTTGGCCTGCCCGGCTACACCCTCGTGCTCTTGTTCTTCATACCGATCTACTTGAGAAACAAGGTGGCCACCGTGCCCGGGTTCCTGGCCGATCGTTTCGGGCCCGCGGTCGGCACGGCCTACTCGTGCCTGCTGCTGTTCTTGTACGTGTTCATTTACATGTCGATGGTGTTGTACGCCGGCAGCCTGGCTTTTTCCCACGCGTTTTTCGGAGATGACGTGACCAGGTGGCAAACCTATCTTGTGCTTCTGTTGATTGCGGTCGGCGTAGGGGCGTACACGATCCACGGCGGACTGACCTCCGTGATGTGGGCCGACCTGTTTCAGTGCATCCTGCTCATGGTGGGCGGGATCACGCTATTCTTAGTCGCGTTCAGCTATATTACGCCGGATCCGACAACCGGTACGAGGTGGGGCGCACTCGTCGCGGGCGCGAACGCTCACGGGGTGCCCGAACGCATGCACCTTTACCAAGAACCCTGGCATCCGATGGCGCCGTTCGCGGGCATGCTCATCGCCACCTTTGGCGCCTTCACCTTCTACCAGGTGGGCAACCAGTCGATGATCCAGCGCATGCTGGCTGCCCGCAGCACTTGGGACGCTCTGATGGGATTGATCCTCGCCCAGTTCATCAACTTCCTGCGACCGATGGTGACCTGTTTCCTCGGATTAGTGGTCTGGCATTGGATCAATGTGATGCACAACGACCCGGGGATGGCAAGCAAGCTAGCTGACAACAAAGACTTGGCCTTTACCTTCGCATTAGAGAGGTTTGCCCCCGTGGGCGTGCGCGGGGTCGTGCTGGCTGGCCTGATTGCCGCCGTGATGGCCACGTTGAGCGGCCTGGTCAACTCCACCTCCACGATGTTCTCCACGGACCTGTACAAAAAGCTTATCCACAAGGGGGCCAGTGATCACGAAATGGTGCGCATTGGACGGATCGCATCCTTTGCAGCCTTGTTGATCGCGGCCTGCGTTTCGCCGATCGTGGGCGAATTGGGGGGCGTCTTCAAGTTCTTCCAGAATGCGCTGACCTATATCGCCTGCCCCTTCATGGCAACCGTGTTGATGGGCATCCTCTGGAAACGCGTCAACTACGCCGCGGGCCTCTTCGGCCTGGTGGGTGGATTCATTATCGAGGTGATCCTGGGGATCGTCTTCAGCGGCTCGTTCCAACACTTGGGCCTTCCCAAACTGCACTTCTTCTACATCGGCGGCATTGGAGAGGTGATCATCATCATCGGCATGGTCATCGTCACCTTGGCCACCAATCCGCCCGACTACAGCAAGATTGCGCCCTACATTTGGTCGCCGAAACTCCTCCAAGCCTACGACGAGGGTGTTCGCCGGCCGTGGTACAAGCAAGTCAAGTTCTGGTATGGCATCATGGCCGCGGTCTGGTTCTCCATCTACTGGTACTTCTGGTAGGAGTATGACCCGGGCGCAGCGAATTGCCCTCTTGATGGGGCAAGATACGAACTTCTGCCGCGACGTGTTCAGCGGCATCCGTACCTTCGCCATCAAGAAAGAGCATTGGGTGTTCCGCAACGGCGCCCCGCGGCCGGGAATCGTCCGACTGTTGCACGAGCGAAGCTAAATAACCTTGCGTGATCTTGGGAGGAAACGTTGTTGGAGTGGCAGTTGTACCGCCACCCCTGGAACCGCCGCAAATTCCTGGTTGTTACACACATCTTTTGCGTCGCAACCACGATGCGGTTGAATAACATAGCGACAAAATGGATAGACAAGGAAACTCTGGAAGGGTTTCGTAATCGCATTTTGGGCGACCCCTCACGGTGCGAAAGGGTGTTCCGAAAGAAAGGCTGACACGAAACTGCTGCGGAACCCTCTCAGGGTTCGCCGATCCATCTAAACTCTCTCCCTGACCTGGGCTGACCTGTGTAACCGCTTCGCAGTAATGACCAAACCCATCGCCGACTTGTGTGTAACAACGAGGCGGGAGCCGCTCTCCACTACCGGATATCCATCCCCTAACGACTATCTTGCGTCTCGGCATCTTCGGCGGCACCTTTGACCCGATCCACTTCGGCCATCTGCTCTTGGCGGAATGCTGCCGGGAGCAGCGTTGACTCGACGCGATTTGGTTTCTGCCGGCCGCCGTGCCGCCGCACAAACAGCAACGGGAACTCACCCCGGCCGCCCAGCGGATCGAGATGCTGAAGCTGGCCATCGCTGGAAACGCGGCATTCTCGGTGTGCCGCTATGAAACCGATCGCGGCAGCGTTTGCTATACGGTTGACACCCTCTCGCACTTCCACGACGAGGACCCCGCCCGCGAGTTGTTCTTCTTGCTGGGCGCCGACATGTTCTTGGACCTTCCCCATTGGCGCAGTGCCGAGGGTTTGCGAGTTGGCGCTGCCGATCGTGGCCCGTCGCCCCGGTTCCGGCCCCATCGACTTCGACTGCTTACGCGGGATCGCCAGCCCCGAGCGGATCGATCTGATTCGCCGCAGCCAGGTCGAAATGCCGGAAGTCGCCATCAGCGGCAGCCAACTCCGCCGCCGAGTTCGGGCCGGTCAAAGCATCCGCTATCAAGTGCCGCGGGCCGTGGAGATATACATCCAGACGCACGGGCTATATCGCACGCCTCAGGGCGAAGCGTGTCAATGAAGCTACGCACTGAGCCGCAGTTTCAGCAGCTCTCGCAATTCGTGCGGCATGGGCAGATTGGGTGCGTCGGGCTCACGACGGAGCGCCTCCAGCACCAGATCGAGCTGGTCGGGAGGGCTCAGGTCGAGGTCGAGAAAGAGAAGCTTTCGCCCTTTCAACTCACACCATCCCCCGCCACTGCCGGCGAGCCATTCCTGGCGGATCGTATAGCCCAATCGGCCGGCCAGATCGAGCGACTGCTTCAGCAACTCTAGCGTGTGCATCCCAGCTTCTCCAGACCACCATCCTCCATGCTCGGCGCGGAGATTATAGCCGCTTCAGCTACAGTTGGCGAGTCGAGTTCGACGATACGCCCATCCGGATAAGTGCTTCTCCCGCCTAGAGTTAAGCCACGCCGTCTCGGGAAAAGAGCAACAACATCAATACTGGGGCGACGGCGCGGGTACGGCGATCTACGCGAAGTTGTGAGGGCATGGAAAATGGAAACTCCTAACGTTCATCAGCAGCTTGAAATCCTCAAGCAGCAGCTTGCCCAGGCCCAGCGGCTTACCGCCCTTGGCGAACTGGTCAGCACAACAACCCACGAGTTCAACAATGTGCTGATGACCATTCTCAACTATGCGAAGATGGGCATGCGGCATAAGGACGCCGCCACCCGCGACAAGTGCTTCGACAAAATCCTCGCTTCGGCCAATCGAGCGGCGACCATCACCAACACGGTATTAGGGATGGCCCGCAACCGATCGGCCGGTCTGGAGCCGACCGATCTGACGAAACTCGTTGACGACACGCTCTTGTTGCTCGAACGGGAGATGAACAAGTACCGCGTCATCGTGGAAAAGAGCTACCAGGCGATTCCGCAGGCGTATGTCAACGGCAACCAGATTCAGCAGGTGTTGTTGAACCTGCTGATCAACGCCCGGCAGGCGATGCCCAGCGGCGGCCGGCTTTGGATCAAGCTTCTCTATGATACCCAGAACGACATGATCGACCTGGTCGTGCGCGACAACGGCTGTGGCATCCCCGCCGACAAGCTGCCGCGAATCTTCGATTCGTTCTATACGACCAAGAGCGGCCCGGACGCCAGCGGCAAGGGCGGCACGGGCTTGGGGCTCTCGATGTGTCACGACATTCTCGAATCCCATCATGGCCGGATACGCGTCGAAAGCACGGTGGGCAAAGGCACCGCCTTCACCTTGAAACTGCCCACCGCCAAGAAAGCGGCCCCCACGCGACCGACCTTCGGGCGCCCATGGGGTCGAGCACCGCTTTCGTCAGCCAGCCCACGGTTGGAAGCAAATAGCGGACAGCCCATCGGCGCCGCACTCCTGTTAACCGTTCACGGGGACTGTCCCCTTCGGCCGGTACGCGCAGCCCGGGCAAGCGATTTACGCTCCCAATATTCGCAAGTGCCCCCGCGGCGGTTGTTACACATAAGTCGGCGATGGGTTTGATCATTACCGCGAAGCGGTTACATAGGTCAGCCCGGGGTTGCCGCGCAGCGGCTACCCCGAGAGAGAGTTTAGATGGATCGGTGAACCCTGAAAGGGTTCCGCAGCGATTTCGTGTCAACCTTTCCTTCAGAACGCCCTTTCGCAACATGACGGGTCGCCCAAGATGCGATTACGAAACCCTTTCAGGGTTTCCTTGTCTATCCATTTTGTCGCTATGTTATTCAACCGCATCGCGGTTGCGACGCAAGAGATGTGTGTAACAACAAGCGCCCCCGCGGCTGTTCCCGCTTGGGTCTTGGCCTATCGGCCGAAGCGGGGCAGTGGCAACCTGACTGGGGTAGCGGGTCAGTTTGAAATCGCCGAATTGTAGAGTCTGTAGCATCATTACCGGGTATTATGCTGCTGCTCGCTCACGAGCCCAATGCAGTGCTTGAGTGGTCAGTAGACGCTGCGTGGCCCGTTCCTCGCGTTGCATATCCAGGGCAATCCGCGATGCAATGTGTGATCTGGTGCGAACACGATACACGGTCTTCTGCATCTTGCGATGACGGCGGTTCCCTCGCTCCACCGCGTTGGACGTGGAAGGAAGGAATTTGTCATCCAAGAAGGTCAGTGCTTTTTCCAGGTTGGGGGAGAATAGTTTTTGCAACGTCTTGCCGATCCGTTTGAAACGCCGTACGCGACCGCGCAGCCGGGCCAGTTTTTCCAAGGCGGTGTCCGTACAGCAGCGACGATCAAAGAGACGATAGACTTCATCCATGATGCCGCGAAGCGTCCGCAATTCGGGCCGCCCCCGAGTGACGCGCAACAGGGTGCGCCGTTGGACCGGAGTCAGAACGTGCTGCACGAACAGATAGCGATGCTCAAACAGGTCTCCAACCTTCTGCTCGATTCGCTTGGCCTGTCGCGCCGCCTTGCGAGCCGTGGCCGAAGACGGACGTCCACGGCTAAGCTTGGGCCTCGTGGCAGCCAATTCCCTGCGGACCTTGGCGCCGGCGTGCAGCACCGCCTTGGTCAGTTCCTTGATGACGTGAAACTCGCAGAGTTGGTGAGGAACGTTGCCAAATACCTGCAAAATGGGCTCGGGATACAGGTTCGAGCCATCGGTTGTGATGCCCTGCAACAGCAACTCGCGTCTCTGGAGCGAGGCCTGGAACGTGCGGAAGAATCGCTCGATGTCCGCATGATCCGGATCATGGTCCAGCACTTCGTAGGTGAGGCGACGGAAGGTGCGGTTGTTGACAATCGAGAGGACGCAAAACGGTCCGTCGTACAACTCGTCGGCCGCGATGTACCCCGAGAAGTTATCCAACGCGCCGTCCAGATACTCGCCGCGGATGCGTTGTTCCGCCCTTTTTCCCCCGGCCTCCACCCAGTTCTGAATCGTGGCGTAGGGCACAAAGACGCGATGGTCCCGCCAGAGATGCCAACTGGTTGCGCGGTAGGGCAATCCGTCCTCCACCACCAGGCGCACGGCCATCGCAACGACGCGATGGGTGTAGTGGCTCTTGGACAAAGCCAGGTCCGATATGTCCACGTTGAAATAGCTCTTGCACTTACAGCAATAATGTTGCGAGTACGTAACGAGAATATCGCGAGGGCGTTCCTGCACCAAGTCTCCGAGGTCGTGCAGCGTCCGCTCGAAAGTCCGGTCGCGGTAGCAACTTCGACCGCACTTTGGACATGGCCGGCGGGAAAAGCTCCGACGACGATGCACGATCCTGGCTTTCGGCAGGTCTTCAACACGCGTGATTCCTTCCGTCCGATCCGCCCGATATTCTCCCGGTCCCAGCATGGTTACCCTCCTTGGCAAGCTTGGGGCCGGGAAAATACCGCAAAACGTTCATGGTGTCAACAACAATACCCGGTAATGATGCTACAGACTCGAATTGTAGCCCTTTATTGACCCAAGTCAGTTGGTGCAGCAGGTGCGTTTGGGCTGGTGCCATCATGGCTAGTGACATCCGGCTGTCTCAGTCTTTTCTCCATGCCCTCGATGAAGGATTTATTCAACACCCTCTGCATGTCGCGCATAGGGTCAGGGCGGACAAAAAGATAGTCAACGGCCACGGCGATTGCAGCAAGTCCCAAGAGGAAAATGCCCAAGTCTCGAAGCACCCGGAAAATGCTTTCCAACCGAGCCATACAAACCCCTTCTCGTTGACGGTTAGGGAGGTGAGATGTTCCGGTTGATTGTCGCCGTCAACACAAAGTCAGTCAATCCGCACCCACCCCAATTATTGGGACGATTCAAACTGACTAACTAGCCTGGCAGGGGGGTTCCTTGACGACGATCATATCCTCTGCTAACAAAGGAGAACCGTAACTGTTCACAGCCAGGGGTGGGCGTAAAGGGGACCGTCCCATTTTCGCTGCCGCGAAAATTGGGACAGCCCCCGGCCGCCAGGGATCCGCGATGTTGCCGAGGTTCTGTCTGATTTTGATGCTCGGCCCGCTGTTGGTCCCGGCGAGTGGGTGCGGAAGGACGGCCGACGGCAAGGCGGCCGTCCGCAACGAAGGCTCCGACACCATGGTCAATGTGGCCGAAGCCTGGGCCGAACAGTATCACAAGGAACATCCCAACGTCAGCGTCCAGGTGCTCGGCGGCGGTTCGGGCGTCGGCATCGCCAGCCTGATCGACGGCAATTGCGACATGGCCAACACCAGCCGCAAGATGAAGAAGGATGAAATCGAGGCCGCCCGAAACAAACGTGGCGCCGAGCCCAAGGAAATTCGTCGTCGGCTACGATGCCTTGGCGATCTACGTCCACAAGCGAAACCCCTTGGACTCCATCTCGCTGGAGGAACTGGCCGACCTCTACGGCGAAGCAAGGCGATACCACGCGTTGGTCGCAACTCGGCGTGCCGGAAGGCACGCTGGGGACCGACAAAGTGACGCGGATCAACCGGCAGAGCGGATCGGGCACCTACGCCTATTTTCGCGAGGCCGTGCTGGGCAAGGGCAAAGACCTGAAGCTGGCCTCGATCGATGCCAACGGCTCGAAGGATGCGGTGAGCCTGGTGTCCCGCACGCCTTCCGCCATCGGCTACAGCGGCATGGGATACACGACCGCCGACGTGAAGACGCTGAAGATATCGAAGCGGCGCGGCGAGCCGGGCGTGGCCCCCACGGTCGAAAACGCCCGCAACGGCTCCTATCCCATCACCCGGCCGCTGCAAATCTATACGGTCGGCGAGCCCGCCGGAGCGGTGAAGGAATATCTCGACTGGATTCTGTCGCCGGAAGGACAGCAGATCGTGCTCGAATTGGGCTACGTGCCCGCCAAACTCCATGAGTGACGCGAGAACCACATCCGCCGGCATCTCCGCTTCGCGCTGGCTGGGGCGAATGCTGCAAACCGCCGCCGGCTGCGCCGAGCCGGTCATCGAAGTGGATCATCCGTTTATGCGGCTGGAGCGCGATCCTCTTCGTGTTCTCGATTTTCTTCTTCGTTTGTGTCGCGAAGCCGCGCCCGTGCTGGGCGGAAAGCTGAGTCTGATTCGAGTTCTTCACCAGCGCCCGCTGGCAGCCTTCGTCCGACGTTCAGCCCGAATACGGCACCCTGGCCTTGCTGGCGGGCTCGCTGTCGGTAACCGCGGTGGCGATGGTGTTGGCCGTGCCGCTGGGACTGGGCGCGGCCGTCTACATCTCCGAGTTTTGCCGCGGCAAGCTCAAGGAGACGCTCAAGATCGTGATCGAGTTGCTGGCGGCCATTCCTTCGATCGTGTGGGGCTTTATCGCTTACATGGTGCTCGGCCCCGCTGATCATCGACACGACCGGCGCCGCCGGTGGGCGTGAACCTGCTCAACGGCGGCGTGATCTTGGCCCTGATGAGCGTGCCGATCATCGTTTCGGTGGGCGAGGACGCGCTGAAGGCCGTGCCCGACTCCTATCGCGAGGCGGCCCTGTCGCTGGGCGCCAGCCGTTGGGAGATCGTCTATCGCGTGTTGTTTCCGGCGGCGAAGAACGGGCTGCTGGCGGCCGTGCTGCTGGGCGTCGGCCGCGCCATCGGCGAAACCATGGCCGTGCTGATGGCCACCGGCCACGCCGTGCAGATTCCCCACAGCCTGTTGGATCCCGATCCGCACGCTGACGGCCACCATCGCCTCGGAACTCGGCGAAGCGGTGGCGGGCGGCCCGCATTATCGCGTGCTGTTCGTCATCGGCCTGGTGCTGTTCGCCGTGACGTTCGTCGTCAATCTGATTGCCGACCTGATCGTCAAAGGGGTCGGCCATGAGCACCGCGAGTGACGTCCGGGCCGGGCCCAATCCCTTCGCCCCCTCGCCCTGGAAAAACGCAAGAAGACCAAGGAGACGGCCGCCAGGTGGTGCTGGCGGCGATCACGCTGTTGCTGTCGTGCCCCTGGTGGCGATCCTGGCTTCTTGCTGGTCAAGGCGTGGCCCGCCTTGGGGCTCTCCTTCCTCTTGGAGAACCCGAAGAACTACATGACCGCCGGCGGCATCTGGGCGCCGCTGGTGGGCACGTTCTTCCTGGTGCTGATTTCGCTGTTGGCGGCGGCGCCCGATCGGCATCCTGGCCGGCGTCTACCTCAACGAGTACGCCCGCGACAACTGGGTCACGCGGGTCATCAACCTGGCCGTGATGAACCTGGCGGGCGTGCCGAGCATCGTGCACGGCGCTGTTCGGCGTGGGGGCCTTCGTGCTGTTCGCCGGCATGGGCCGCTCGCTGCTGGCCGCCTCGTGCACGCTGGCCGTGATGACCCTGCCGGTGATCATCACCAGCACGCGGGAGGCGCTGGCCGCCGTGCCCATGGCGTTCCGCGAGGCCTGCTGGAACATGGGCGCCACCCGCTGGCAGACGATCCGCACCATCGTGCTGCCCAACTCCATCAGCGGCATCCTCACCGGCGTGATCCTCCAGGTTTCGCGGGCGGCCGGCGAAACGGCCCCCATCCTGTTCACCGGCGCCGTGTTCTTCGTGCCGGTGGCCGACCACGGCTGGGATCGTTCTTTCCCTACGGCCTGGGCGACCGCTGCATGGCCCTGTCGATGCACTTGTTCACGCTGGCCACCCAGGTCCGCGGCGTCTCCGACGAACTCTAGTACGGCACGGCCGTGGTGCTGATCGGCCTGGTGTTGGCCGTCAACAGCCTGTCGATCGGCCTGCGGGTCTATCTGCGCGTGCGGAAGAAATGGTAGCATGCTGAGGGTCAGCGTTGATGCGGCGGTTGCACTGCCGCACCGACAAGAAGGGACGGCCGTCCGACTGCCGCCCCAACCACAACCATGTCGATGACCGCCCATATCCGCTTCGAGAACGTCACGGTCAGCTACGGCGCGAAGACCGCGCTGCGAGATGTATCGCTGGAGATTCCCCCGAGGCAGATCTTCGGCATCATCGGGCCGGCCAACTCGGGCAAGACCACGCTGCTGAAGTGCATCAACCGCACGATCGACTTCGTTTCCGCCGGCCAAGGTGCGCGGCCGGTGTTGGTCGACGGCGAGGACGTCTTCCAGCCTCCGCAACGTCTACGAGCTGCGCCGCCGGGTGGGCATGGTGTTTCCGCTGCCGGTGGGCCTGCCGCTTTCGGTCTACGAGAACGTGGCCTATGCGCCTCGCTGCGCGGGCATCCACGACCGCTACGAACTCGACATGCTCGTGGAGACGTGCCTCCGCCAGGCGATGCTTTGGGACGAGGTCAAGGATCGCCTGAAGATGCTGGGCACGCGGCTTTCCGGCGGCCAGCAGCAGCGGCTCACCCTGGCCGGGCGCTTTCCGCTGCGGCCGGAAATCCTCTGCCTCGACGAGTTCTCCATCGCCATCGACCCGGTCACCACGATGCGGATCGAAGACATCCTCCGCGAGCTGAAGAGCCGAGATGACGATCGTGCTGGTGACCAATCTGGTGCAGCAGGCCCGGCGGCTGGCCGACCGCACGGCCTTCTTCAGCGAGCGCGGCTGATCGAGGTGGACGAAACGGAAACCATCTTCACCAAGGCGGCCCACCAGCTGACCGAACGCTACGTGACGGGAGATTTCGGATGATCGGCGCCCCGACGACGAACACCGCCCGCCGTACAGCATCCAGACCCGGGGCCTGAACCTCTGGTACGGCGATTTCCAGGCCCTCAACGACGTCGCGGTGCACATCAAGCCCGGACGTGATCACGTCGCTGATCGGTCCCTCGGGCTGCGGCAAGACCACGCTGCTGCGCTGTTTCAACCGCATCAACGAGCGCTACGGCAACGTGACCACCACCGGCGAGGTCACGATCCTCGGCAAGAACATCTACGACGGCGACGTCTCGCTGAGCGAGCTGCGCAAGTCGGTGGGCATGGTCTTTCAGCGGCCCAACCCGCTGCCCATCTCGATCTACGAGAACGTGCTCTTCGGCGTGCGCGTTCACACGCCGCGCGGCACGTTCCAACGGCGGCGGCAAGCGGAGATGGTCGAAACGGCCCTCCGCGACGTGCAATTGTGGGACGAAGTCAAGGATCGGCTGCGCCACAAGGCCACCCGACTGACGCTCGAGCAGCAGCAGAAGCTGTGCATCGCCCGGCTGCTGCCGCTGAAGCCGCGGGTGATCCTCATGGACGAGCCCTGTTCGGCGCTCGACGCCGAAGGGATCGAACGCATCGAAGAGCTGATCGACGGCCTGCGGGAGAAATACACGATCGTCATCGTCACGCACAACATGGCGCAGGCCCGCGCGCCAGCCACGAGTGCATTTTCATGCTGATGGGCCGGATCGTCGAGCACGGCGCCACGCTCGACATGTTTCTCAAACCCAAACAGCCCGAGACCGAAATGTACGTTCGCGGGCGCTACGGATAATTCCCGGAGCCGGCGAGTGAAGTCGTCGGCCAGAATCGAGAGGATTCAGCGATGGGGAGAAGAAGACTTTTCTGGCAGATTTTTCCGGCCTACGTCGTGTTGACGGTTGGTTTGTTGCTGTTGCTTCTTCTGGAAAGCAGGGGCGGCCTGCGGGAATTCTACGACGAGGGGACCGCTTCCAACCTGGCCGCCTCCGCCGCCATGTTTGCCGAAGCGGCCAAAGTTCCCCTGCAGCGCGGCCAGTACGCCGAAGCCGACGCCCTGGCCGTTCGGTTCGGCAAGGCGAGCCAATTGCGCATCACCGTCGTGTCGCCCTCGGGCGAGGTCGTGGCCGAGTCGGACGAGCGGGTCAAGGCGGCGCTGATGGAAAACCATCGCAAGCGGCCGGAGATCGCCGCCGCCTTGGACTCGCGGGCCCCCGCTTACGACGTGCGTCATAGCGACACGCTCCAGCAGGATTTCTTCTACGAGGCTGTTCCACTGTTGCGCAACGGCGAGCCGTGGATGGTCGTGCGCGTCTCCGTCCCGATTATCGAGGTCGATGAAGCCCTGCGGGCCTTCGAATGGCGGATCGTCTACGGCGCCGTCGTGGCGGCCGTCGTGATCATCGCCATCAGTTGGCTGATTGCCCGCCGTATCAGCCGTCCGATTGAAGCCATGATCCTGGGCGCCGAGCGGTTCGGCGGCGGGGAACTCGATTACCGGCTGCCCGTGGGCGGATCGCGGGAAATCGCCACGCTGGCCGAAACGATGAACGCCATGGCCGTCCGCCTCCGCGAGCAAATCCAGGCCGGCGTGGTGCAGCGCAACGAGCAGGAAGCCGTGCTCTTCAGCATGGAAGAAGGCGTATTGACGCTCGACAACCAGGGAAGAATCCTCAATTTGAACCATGCCGCGGGCCAGATGTTCCAGCTCGATCCGGCCAGGGTCCGCGGCCGTCCCATCCACGAAGTGCTGCGCAAAGCCGACGTCTCGGGTTTGTCGACAGCGTGCTCTCTCGTGCCCTGCCGCTTCAGGAAGACATCGTGATTTACGACAAGGACAAGCGATTCCTGACGGCCTACGGCAACGTGCTTCGCAACGCGCTGGAGGAGCAGATCGGCGTGTTGGTCGTGTTTCGCGACGTGACGCGGCTCCGCCACTTGGAGAACGTCCGCCGCGATTTCGTGGCCAATGCCAGCCACGAACTCCGCTCGCCCGTCACTTCGATCAAGGGTTTCGTCGAGACGTTGCTGGAAGGCGGCCTGGAAGACCGTGCCAACGCCGAGCGATTTCTGCGGATCATTCTCGATCAGGCGAATCGCCTGGGCGCGATCATCAACGACATCCTCAGCCTCGCCCGCGTCGAGAAGGAATCGGCCGACCAGAGCGTCGTTCTCGAGCGCGGGCCGATCCGGCAGGTGCTCGACGCGGCGGTCGGAATGTGTCAACGCCAGGCCGCGGCCAAATCGATCGCCCTGGCGGTTGATTGCGATCCGCAGTTGGCCGCCGACATCAATCCGAGCTTGCTGGAGCAGGCGGTCACGAATCTGATCGACAACGCCGTGAAATACAGCCCGGAGGGCGCCTCGGTGGAGGTGACTGCCGTAGAAGAAAACGGCGACGTCGTGATCCGCGTGGTCGATCATGGCGCCGGCATCGAGCCCCGGCACCTTTCGCGGCTGTTCGAACGCTTCTACCGCGCGGACCCGGGTCGCAGCCGCCAACTCGGCGGCACCGGCCTCGGTCTGGCCATCGCCAAGCACATCGCCCTGGCCCATGGCGGATCGATCTCGGTCAAAAGCAAGGTGGGCGAGGGAAGCACCTTCAGCATTCGCCTGCCGGAGAAAAGGACACAGGGTGAGGCGGCGACTTAGCGCGTCTTTCACGAAGTTGTTGCCGGCGGCAATTGAACCGTTGGGGCGGCAGTACGGCGAGCCGACCACGGGCCGCCGCAAACTGTGACGCCCCTCTACGCGCCGACGCCATCGGCGTGCCCAGTTGGCCGGCTCGCCTTGACCCGCGTCGCCCTGTGTGTTACACTTCGTCGGGAGTTGTTAATATGTCCCGACAAGTCGGAACACCGCAGAAACAGACGAAATCAAGGAAGGACCGGGTTCTTGATCTGGTTCGCCAGGCCGGGGTGTTTCGGCCCCGAGACCTGGACGCCGAAGGCATCCCCCGCGTGTATCTGCGGCGACTTCTCGCCGAGGGCCTTCTGGATCGCCCAGGGTGGGGTATCTACGTCGCGGCTGATCTGAAGCCAACCCCCAACCACACTCTGGCGGAAGCCTGCAAGCGGGTTCCTCATGGTGTCGTCTGTCTGCTCTCCGCCCTCCAATTCCACGAGCTAACCACTCAGGCTCCGTTCGAGGTCTGGCTGGCCATCGACGAGAAGGCTCGGCTGCCCAAGGTGGAGTACCCCCCGCTACGAGTCGTGCGATTCTCCGGCCCGGCGCTTGAAAATGGGATCAAGGAACATCGTATCGAAGGCGTGGCGGTGAAGGTCTACACCCCGGCAAAGACGGTGGCAGACTGCTTCAAGTACCGCAACAAGATCGGCCTCGACGTAGCCCTGGAAGCACTGCGGGACTGCTGGAAGAAGCAGCGAGCGACGATGGATGAGCTTTGGCAGGCTGCCAAGACGTGCCGTGTAGCGAACGTCATGCGACCCTACCTGGAGTCCCTGACGTGACCAAGCAAAAGCCTCGCAACCTGGCGGCGTCGGTTCGGCAACGGTTGATGAACGTTGCGCGAGCGCAGAAAGAAGACTTCCAGCTCATCCTCACTCGCTACGCCCTTGAACGCCTGCTGTATCGTTTGAGCCAGTCCGAATACCGTGACGTGTTTGTCCTCAAAGGTGCGATGCTCTTCCAGTTGTGGGGCGATCAACCTCATCGGCCGACGCGTGACTTGGATCTCCTCGGTCGGGGCGAGAACTCCATTCCGAGATTCGAGCGCATTTTCCAAGAAATATGCGATCTGGCGGTTCAAAAAGACGGCCTTGTGTTCAAAGCCGAATCCGTGCGTGGCGAGACAATCAAGGAGGATCAGGAATATGAGGGATTGCGTCTGACCCTCGATTGCAGATTGGAGAACGCGCGAATTCCGATCCAGGTCGACATCGGCTTCGGCGACGTGGTAACGCCTGCCGCCTCTGAATTGACCTATCCCGTGCTGCTCGATTTTCCAGCTCCCATCCTGGCGGCGTATTCGCGAGAATCGGTGGTGGCCGAAAAGTTCCAGGCAATGGTGATGCTGGGCATCGCCAACAGCCGCATGAAGGACTTTTTCGACCTGTGGGTGCTGGCCCGGCAGTTCGAGTTCCAAGGGCCGATACTGTGCCAGGCGATCGCGCGACCTTCGAGAGAAGAAGCACGCCCGTTCCTGCCGAGGTGCCTTTGGGGTTGTCAGCGGACTTCTCCAACGATCAAGGGAAGCAGGCCCAATGGCGGGGTTTCATCAGCAAGGGGAAACTGGACACCGGCGGGGCGGGATTGAACGATATCTTGGATGCGCTGCGGGGCTTCCTGATGCCTCCGGCCAAGGCCGTCGCCGCTGGCGGACTACTGGAGATGGCGTGGCCTGCATCCGGCCCGTGGCAGCCGTTGTGAATCACGGAAGTCTCCTTGCGGATTCGACGCGGCCGTGCTCGCCCCGAAAATCAGGGCGAAAGCACGGTTGACATACTCGGGAACGCGGCTAAAATGGGGGGTTTTCCCGGTGTGAAAGCCTTCGCCCTGGAAACTGCCGCCTGGCCGCATCGCCGCCCTGCTTGGGAGTTTGCCGTTGGAAGAAGCCATTCAGAAAGCCGACGTCCTGATCGAGGCCCTCCAGTGGATTCGCCAGTTCCGCGGCAAGGTCACCGTGATCAAGCTGGGCGGCAGCGTGATGGAGGACGATCGGGCGATGATCCACCTGCTGCTTGGACGTCGTCTTCATGGAGACCGTCGGCATGCGGCCGGTGGTCGTTCACGGGGGCGGGGCGGCCATCAGCCGGGCCATGGCCGAGGCCGGGCTGGAACCGCGATTCGTCCAGGGCCGCCGCTACACCGACGCCGCCACCTTGGCCATCGTCGAACGGGTGCTGGCCGGCGAGGTCAACGAGCAACTCGCCCGCCGCATCGAGGAACTTGGCGGCCAGGCCAAGCCGCTGAACTTCCGCACCGAGCAACGTCCTGTTCGGCGAGCGCATGCTGCTGCCCGACGGTAACGGCGAGCCGCGTCGACCTGGGTTACGTCGGGAACGTGACCCGCGTCGATCGGGCGACAATCGAGGAGCTTTGCCAGGCCGGCATCGTGCCGGTGATTCCCTCGATGTGCGTGACGCGAAGACGGCCAGAAGCTCAACGTCAACGCCGATACGGCCGCCACGGCCGTGGCCCAGGCGCTGGCAGGCCGAAAAGCTGGTCTATCTCAGCGACGTCAACGGCGTGCGCCGCGACAAGAACGACCCCGACTCGCTGATCCATTCGCTCACGGCCGACGAGGCCAGGCAGTTGATCGCCAACGGCGCGATCGACTCGGGCATGATTCCCAAGGTCCAGGCCTGCCTGGAAACGCTGGAGCGAGGCGTGCGACAAGGTCCACATCATCGACGGCCGGCTGCGGCACTCGCTGCTGCTTGGAGGTGTATACCAGCAAGGGCGTGGGAACGCAAATCGTCAGGATGGCGAGGGAGAGACGGGCAGTATCATGAATAAACGCCGCGCCAGCGCGGATTCGAGCTGCGAGTGATCAACCGCCGAGTACAACGGACGTGACATCGAGGCACCCATGAGTTCCGAAGAGACGCTGAAGACTGTTCGAGCGTTACGTGATTCCCAACTACGGCCGCTTTCCGGTCGCGTTGGTGCGCGGGCGAAGGATCGTACGTCTGGGACGCCGAGGGGAACCGCTATCTCGACTTGTTCTGCGGCTGGGGCTGCAATCTGCTGGGCCATTGTCCGCCGGCGGTGGTCGAGGCCGTCCGCGAGCAGTTGGGCCAGCTGATCCACGTGCCCAACACCTGGCACACCGAACTGCAAGGCCTGTGGGCCAAGGCGCTGTCGGAGCGGAGTTTCGGCGGCCAGGCGTTCTTCTGCAACTCGGGCACCGAGGCCAACGAGGCGGCCATCAAGCTCGCCCGGCTGCACGCGCCCAAGCAGCGCTACAAGATCATCACCTTCGAGGGCGGCTTCCACGGCCGCACGCTGGGCTCGACCTCGGCCACCGCGCAGCCGAAGTACCACGAGGGGCTCGGGCCGCTGATGGCCGGCTTCGTCTACGCCCCGTTCGGCGACCTGGACGCCGTGGCCCGGCTGATCGACGACGAGACGGCGGCCATCATGATCGAGCCGATCCAAGGCGAAGGCGGCGTCCGCATTCCGCCCGACGGCTTCCTGGCCGGCCTGCGCAAGCTGGCCGACGAGCACGAGCTGCTGTTGATCTTCGACGAAGTGCAGACCGGCTGCGGCCGGACCGGCGATTGGTTCGCCTACCAGGGCTTCGGCGTCACGCCCGACGTGATGACGCTGTCGAAGGCCCTGTGCGGCGGCCTGGCCGGCGGGGCCATGCTGACCACCGCCGAGATCGCCCCGAGCCTGCGGCCGGGCATGCACGCCTGCACTTTCGGCGGCAATCCCGATCGCCGCCCGGGCCGGCCTGGCCTTCATCGAAACGGTCGAGCGCGAGAAGCTGTTGCAGCATGCCAGGCGGCTGGGCGAGATGTTCCGCCAGCGCCTGGAGCAGCTTCAGCAGGAGTGCGGCCTGGTCCGCGAGGTCCGCGTGCGCGGCGTGATGATCGGCATCGAGTTGTCGATCGAAGGCGCGGCCACCGTGCAGGGCTGCCTGGAGCGGCAACTGCTGGTCAACTGCACGCACGGAACGGTGATCCGCCTGCTGCCGGCGATGAATCTCACCGAACAGCAGGCCCACGAAGGCTGCGACATCCTGGCCGAGGTGTTGAAGAAACAGGCCGGCAACATTTGCCGGTGCAGTAAGGAAGGGATTGACGGGATTGGCCGACGGCTGATCGACAACATGGACGAGAGCCGAACCCTGATGCTCAATGCCGACCGTGCCCAGGAGCGACATGATGCGACACCTGCTTACGCTTGGCCGACTTGACCGCGGCGGAAATCGAACGCATCTTCTCCATCACGGAGGACCTGAAGACCAAGTTCGAGCAGGGGCTGCGCGAGCCGCTGCTTGCCGGGCCGGGTGATGGCCCTGCTGTTCGAGAAGCCCTCGCTGCGGACCCGCGTGAGCTTCGAGGCCGGCATGGCCCACCTCGGCGGCAGCTCGATGTTCCTGGGCAACGAGGTCGGCTTCGGCCGCCGCGAGAGCATCGCCGATTTCGCCCGCGTGCTGGGCGAGTATGCCGACGTGGTCGTGGTCCGCGCCAACCGCCACCAGACGGTGGTCGAAATGGCCAAGCATTGCACCTGCTCGGTGATCAACGGGCTGACCGACTTCGGCCATCCCTGCCAGGCCTTGGCCGATCTGTACACGATCCGCGAGTTGGTCGGCAAGCTCGGCAGGGCACACGCTGGCCTGGATCGGCGACGCCAACAACGTGGCCCGCAGCCTGGCCATCGGCTGCGGCAAGATGGGCATGCGCCTGGTCATGGCCACGCCCAAGAAGCACCAGTTCGACGAAAAATCGCTCGCCTGGATCCGGCAGCAAGTGCCGGAGCTGGATCTTACCGGTCACCACCGATCCGGTCGAGGCGGTGCGCGACGCCGTGGCGATGTACACCGACGTGTGGGCGAGCATGGGCCAGGAGAGCGAGAAGGAGGCCCGCCGGCAGGAGTTCGCCCCCTACCAGGTCAATGCGGAGTTGATGGCGTGCGCCCAGAAAGGGGCGTTCTTCATGCACTGCCTGCCCGCCCATCGCGGCGAGGAAGTCACCGACGAGGTGATCGACGGCCCGCAAAGCGTCGTCATCCAGCAGGCCGCCAACCGCATGCACGTGCAGAAGGGCATCCTGGCCTGGCTGCTGGCGGCCAAGGCGTGACGACGTGAAGCGGAGACTGGCATGATTTTTGGCCGCTTGCGGCCGAGAAATTTGCCTGTCCTCGTACCGGCCCACCGGGCCGTGGCCGTATACTGATCCCTGATTTTCTCCAATCCATGCGTCACGACAATCGCCAGCCCGACCGAGCTTCGTCCGCTGAGGATCAAGCGGCATTTCACCCGGCCGCGCCGGGCAGCGTGCTGATCCAGGCCGGGCGGACCACCGTGCTCTGCACGGCCAGCGTGGCCGAGCAGGTTCCGCCGTGGATGGCCGGCCAGGGACGCGGCTGGGTCACCGCCGAGTATGCCATGTTGCCCGGCAGCACCAGTCCGCGGAAGGATCGCGATCGCGGCGCCAAGATCGACGGCCGGACCACCGAGATCCAACGCCTGGTGGGCCGCAGCCTGCGCGCCGTCGTCGACCTGGACGGCCCTCGGCGAGCGCACGGTCACGCTCGATTGCGACGTGCTTGAAGCCGACGGCGGCACGCGCACTTTGAGCATCACCGGCGCGTTGATCGCGCTGGTCGATGCCCTCCACGCCGTGTTGCCCAGGGGCGCCAAGCTTCCGCTGCGCGACAGCGTGGCGGCGGTGAGCGTGGGCATTCTCGACGGCCGGCCGATCCTCGATCTCGACTACTGCGGAAGATTCGGCCGCCGCGGTCGACATGAACGTGGTCATGACCGGCGGCGGCCGTTTTGTCGAGGTGCAAGGCACGGGCGAAGAGGCCACGTTCACCGAGCGACGAGCTGGCTGCCATGATCGAATTGGCCCGCCGCGGCATCCGCCAGATCTGGCCGCCCAGCGCAAGGCGCTCGGCAAGTCTTGGCCGCTGGCCGACTGAGCGCGCGGCGCTTGACGGCCGTGCATTCCGAGTGGCTCAACGGACCTGAATTGACGGGTGCATTGGTGAGGTCTTAGGTCTTAGGACTTCGGTCTTGGACAAGCCCAAGACCCAAGCCCAAAGACCCAAGGCCGACGAAATCCCAACCTGTCACGTCAGATCGAGTGGGGCACCAGGCGACTTCTCTTGTGCCCCCCTCCGCCTATGGGTATGATGAACGGGTCCAGCCCCGAGGTCTCGTCATGGCCATTGTCCTTCGACTTGCTACCGGGCAGCAGGTCACCGTCCAACGCGACACGGCCACCATCGGCCAAGATCGGAGTTGCGATCTGGCGATCGCCGGCGTGCCGGGCATCCGGCCGATTCATGCCACGATCATGAAGCTCCGCGACAAGTGGATGATCGAGTCGCCGGGCGATTGGCTGTTGCAGGTCGGCGGCGGCACGCCGGGCCGGGCGTTGTGGTTGAAACCGGGCGATGCGATTCGTCTTCTTCAGGCGGGGCCGGAGATCGTTTTCGATGTGCCGGCGATCGCGGCCAAGGCTTCCGCGCCGTCAGCAACCGCCGCCAAGTCGGGCGAACGACCCGCGCCGGCCGATCCCGCAGCCGGCAAGCCGGGCTTGATGGCGAAAGTGAAGGGATCGTTCCATCGCCTCGCGGGCAACCTCCGCGATGCCGGTCGCCCGCTCGCAAAGATCATCAAGTCGGCAATGCGGAGCAAAACCGTTCGCCGGGCGTTGTATGAGACCTTGGGCCGAGAGGTGTACCAAAGCGGCGTGTACCGGGCGGGACTGGCGGGCATTTATTCACACATCGACCACTTGGGCGCCATTCTTGCAGCACACGAAAGAGACGCCGCGGGCGGGCAAAACGCAGGCGGCTCGGCCGTCAAGCGGCAGATCGCCGAGGCGATGATCCAACTCGGCAAGATTTCCCTGGCCCGAATTCGCATCAGCCGCAATCCGCAGGGATTCGCCCAACCCATTGTCAACACGGTCGCCCAACTCGACGAGTTGGACAAGTAGGCGGCACGCGCGCCGTTTTCGCCGCCTCCAGCCGAAGTCTTTGACACCCCCTGCACATCTCGGGCTCCGATTCTTCTCGATTAGCCCGAAGCGACGTTCGAAATTGCGTCATTCACCCCCCTGCCCCGCAGCCGGCCCTGCCTATAATTACTTGGGACTACAACGCTTCAATTGGAGAATGGCGATGAGAAAGCATCTTGCTTTGGTGGGACTTGTGATCGTCGGCCTTGCGGCAACAGGATGCACCCGCCGCGAGACGGCCCTAAAGCTGACGATCGAATACCCCGAGGCTTCGCCCCAGGTGATCGAAGAGACGATCGCCGTGCCCGTGGAACAACAGGTCTCGGGCGTGGAGGGGCTCTCGGCTATGACGAGCATCTGCGGCGGCGGTCATTGTGATGTCTACATCCGCAGCCGGCCGACCGTCGATCCGGCCAGGTTTGCCAATCTTGTCGCCAACCGAATCCAACTGGCGGCGCCGATCCTTCCTCATGCGGTACGGGTTGGCGAAGTGGTCGACATCTCGGACCGGCCGATCCCTCCCCTGCCGGAGGTCCGCGACACGGAGGAGCAATACGTCAACATCGACGCCTCGAAGGCCCGCGAGTTGGGCATCAGCGTCAGAACGGCGTGGGACACAGTGCGGGAGGCCCGAGGCGCCGGCGGGCCGCTTGCCGAGGTGACGATCGAATCGGCGGACGGCGAAAAGATTCGCCTTTGCGATTTCGCTCAGGTCAAAACCGTCCGCGGTCCGAACTATCGCGTCCGTCGTTTCCCGCCGCCGGACAAATAGGCGGACGCAGGTATCTGACTCAGGATGCGTGGAACGCGCCGCGGCGCGGCCCCCTTTCGCGGCGTGCATCTGCGAGCTTCCGGCCAGGTGGGGTCTTCAGTATGCGATTGCTGCAAACCACCACGGAGCATAGAATATCGGCGCCAGTGAGGCGGTCTTCCGAGAACTCGGATGCCGATCCTTGGTGGTTGTCGTGAGTGCGTCGTGGAGGTGGAGGCTGTTGTATCCTTGGGCCACGAAACGCAAAGGAGCACGCGATGTTGTCGAGACGGACAATGATGATCGCCTGGATTGCTTTGGCCGCGATGTCGTCAACGGCGTTTGGAATCGTTATAGATATCGAGATTCACTCAAAGCAGGGGCTGGACCAGAGCAAGGACTTTCAGGTTCAGACGGCCACGCGGGACGGGAGCGTCCATTTCAAAGTGAGGCACAGCGTCCGCGAAGGACGTCATTATTCCGGGAAACTCGTCATTCGCAAAGGCGATTGCCAAGTGGCTTCCTGCCCAATGCTGCCGTCTGAGGATGCGTCGAGCGTTCTATTCACATTCTCGGTGTCTACCGACTATCTTGCTGAATCGGATTTCTTTCTGTCGGTAGACAGATGGGACGAACTTTCGGTTATCGATTCAACCGGCAAGACGATACAAACAAAGAAGGAAATGGTGGGCGACGTCCGATTGCATTTGCCACTGCGCCTTTTTGTTGAGCAAGAGAACGAGTCGAAGTAGAACTGCACTTGGCAATGCCAAGAGCGGCATCTATTGATCTTCGCATATCGTAGTGACACAAATCCGCCTTGTTTTCAGGCTCCGGCGTGTCACTAGCTTTTGCGAAGATCAATAAGTGAGAAAACGAATTCGTGAAAGGAGGAAAGTTCGACAACGACGGCAGTCTCGTATTTCTTCCGTGGTTTCGCGTTTTCCGTATTTCGTGACCGTGTTCATACGTCACTCCGCCTGCCGGGCGTGCTCCAGAATGACCTCGCGGCTCAGGCCGCGGATCGCGGCGCACTCGTCGATCGTGAAGCCGGCGGACAATAGCCGCTTGGTCCAGTAAGCAGAGGAGAGAGGAGAGGGGAGAGAGGAGAGAGCCGACGGCGGGGGGCAAGCGACGGAACAAGCCCCCACGGAGTCGGACATGGCCGGCGCAGCCGCTGCATCCCTCTTCCCACTCCCCTCTCCTCTCTCCCCTTCGTCGCCCACGATTTCCAGCAGCGCCCGGCCGTAGCGTTCCGCCTTCACTGGGCCGACGCCCTTGATGGCCAGTACGTCTTCGCGCGTCTTGGGGCGACGTCGTGCAATTTCGGTGAGAACCGCATCGCTGAGAATCTGGAACCGGGGCACGCCCGCTTCGTCGGCAATTTCTGCCCGCCATTGCTTTAAGGCGTTGAAGAGTTCGGGATCGGGCGCGGCGTCGGAGGGCGGAGGGCTGACGGCGGAAGGCGGAGATGGCTGCCCAACGTCCACTTCCGCCTTCCGCCTTCCGCCCTCCGCCTTTCCCTTCAGCTTCCACAGCAACTCAAGGGGCACCGGCAACGGGCCGGGCAGCGCGGCTTCGCCCTTCATTACTTCCTTGCCGAACTCCGTGAGTTCCAGCACGGGGCGAAATTGCTCCAGGTCGATCTGCAAGAGGCACCGCCGAGCGATCAGGGCCTCGATCAACAACAAAACTTCCGGCTGCTTCAGGTGCTTCAACAGCCCGAAGGTGCTCAATTGGTTCAACCGCAGCTTGGTTACCCTGGCATTGCCGGAGCCGCAGAGCATCTGGGCGATAAGATTCTTGCCGCAGCGAAAGCGGGCCTGGGCGCGGGCGACGCCGCTGAGAACCATGCGGACCGTTTCCAGGACTTTGCCGGTGACCTGCTCGTCGTCGGATTCGGTCGATGGATTGCCGGCAGCCCTCATCCCCTGCCCTTCTACCCCCTGCCCGTCTCCCGGCGCAAGAGGGGAGAGTTGTTGACGGCCTTGCAGCCGGCAGTTGTCGCAGTGGCCGCAGGGCTTGGCATCTCTTTCGCCGAAGTAGCGGAGGATTTCCCGTTGCCGGCACGAGCCGCCCAGCGCGAAGCGAATCACGCGTTCGAGCTTTTCGTATTCCTGCGCCTTGCGGCGTTCGAGGGCCTCGAAGTCGATCTCCAACTGGTCGAACGGCCGATCGCGGCTGATCATGCGGATGGCCCGGCCGCGGAACGGCGGCACGTAGGTGAACGCCTCCAGCCGGTTCAGTTCTCGCAGGGCGTGGGTGATAGCGGTCTGGTCGAACTCGTCGCGGACCCCCAGCTCGCGGAAATTGAACAGCACCAATTCCTGCCGCCGCGATCCGACGAGCCGCTCCACGGCCTGGAGCACTTTGCGCTGTGTCTTGGCCTGTTTCGGCAGCAGGTCCACTAACGTCGGCAGGTCGCTGTCGATCCGCACCGTGGCCATGTTTTGCGAGGCGATCAGGCGTTCCAACACGCCGGCGCTTTCCAGCAGTTGCTCGCAATTGCCGATGCCGTCGTTGCCGATCGGCAGGCTGAGGGTTGCCTTGATTTCCTCCTGCGTCAACTCGATCGGGTTTTGCTCGAGACCGCTGAGGAACTCGTAGACCGCCTGGACATTGGCACGGCCCGGATAGGCGCTCTCGATGAAGAACTCCTGGATGTAGCGGTCGGCGGCGTGGTAGAGCATCAGACAGCGGGAGGGCTGACCGTCGCGTCCCGCCCGGCCCGCCTCCTGGTAATACGCCTCCAGGCTGCCGGGGATGTTGTAGTGGACGACAAAACGGACATCGGCCTTGTCGATGCCCATGCCGAAGGCGTTGGTGGCCACGACGATCTCGCAGCGGCCTTCCATGAAGTCGTCTTGGGCGGCGCGGCGCTGTTCCGGCAACATGCCGGCATGGTAGACGGCCGTGCGGCGCTTGGTCTGCTCGGTGACGTCCGCGGCAACCTCCTCCGCCCGCTTGCGCGTGGAAGTGTAGATGATGCCGGCGCCGGGCGTCTGGCGAAGGAACGCCGCCAGCGCCTCCGGTTTTTGCCGCTCGCGCGTAGGCGATTGAACTTCGTAGAAGAGGTTGGGCCGCGCAAAGCCGGTGATGAAGGTTTCCGGCTCGTGGAGGGCCAGTTGCTCGATGATGTCGCGGCGGACGCGGTCGGTGGCCGTGGCCGTCAGGGCGATGGTGGTCGGGTTGCCCAGCAGGCGGCGGAAGTAGCCCAGGCGGGCGTAATCGGGGCGAAAGTCGTGTCCCCACTCGCTGATGCAGTGGGCTTCGTTAACCGCCAGCAGTTGGATGCCCACCGCCCGAACGGCATCGCAGAATCGCCCGCTGCGGAATCGTTCGGGCACGACGTAGACCAGGCGGAACTCGCCGGCCGCGATGCGCTCCAGCCGGGCAGACTGCTCGGCCAGCGGCAACGTGCTGTTGATGAAGCTCACCGGCAAGCCGAGCGATTGGAGCTGGTCAACCTGGTCTTTCATCAGGGCAATCAGCGGCGAGACGACCAACGTCAGGCCGTCCAGGGCTACGGCCGGCAGTTGGTAGCAGAGGCTTTTTCCCCCGCCGGTGGGCATGACGCACAGGCAATCGCGCCCGGCCAGCACCGTGGAAATCACCTCTTTTTGCCCGTGGCGGAACGCGCTGAGGCCGAACCGGGGCAGAAACGATTCGGGCGACACCGCTGCCGGACTTGCCATCAGGGAAACCTCGCTAGCCCGCATTATAAGGGAAACGCGGCGGGGGGTGAATGGACGCAGCGGTGCGCAAATTGACCGATTTCTGACGAAACGCTAATCCTCCCGTAACAATGGATTGGCAGACTATTTACTTATATTCTGCGTCCGTTTGTCGATGGGAAAGCGCGCTGTTGCTGAAGTCACCGGGCGGGGGCGATACGTCAGGAACCGTGGGGGTGCTTATGGTGGCGAAACTTGTGAACCTCATGCCGTGGCATAAAGGCTTGCGGGGCATCCTATTCGGCCTCGACAACTGCGATCTGCTTCTGGTCCTGGCCGCAGCCGTCTTGTGCCTCGCGATGCTCGTCTAGTGGCGGCCGTCGTCCGTCCGTTCGTTGGGGAAGTAGCGGTGGCCGGTGGATTGCTCCAAGCGGTTGCGGACCGCGCTATACGGCCGGACGTAGGTCATGTCGGCGGTGCCCTCGAAGGTGCCCTGGCCGGGGATGGCTAGCGTGGCGTGGACGGCGCCGAGTTCCGCCACCCAGTGATTGAATTCGGGATCAACGCTCAGAAATCGCAACCGGTAGACCGCACCCATCGGGCCAAAATCGGCGGGCTGGACCGGTTCCGCCCAATGGCCCGCATTGACAAACGGCTCGCACAACCGGTAGCGATCGTTCCGCTGGACCGTAAGATCGACATTCAGGGTGCCGCGGACCGGCACCACGGTTCCGTCGGCGGCCAACGGATAGACGTGAACAACGATGCCGTCGGTATCGCAATTCTCGTCCCAGCGACCGGCGGCCGCGTCAACCACCAGCGAGGTGACTCTCGGCAATTCGTCGGAGCGACTGACGCCGGCGGCAGCATGGCTTCCCGGCGATGGCTCAACCTGCGGCGAGCCGACCAGCACGAAATCGGTGCCGGCGATGGGCTCAACAGCTTGGGCGGGAATCTCTTGCCGCAACCGCTCGACCGCGCGGCGGAATTGCTGGCCGGAAATCTGTTGGCCGGCCAGCTCGGCCGAGGCCACGCAATCCCACCCGATGGGACGCAGGATTTCGGCCCCCGGCCGCTCGAAACGGAGCCAAAGTTGCGTGGCATCGGTGCGGGCGTCGAGTGCCGCGGCAAAGGTCCGGCCGCTGGCTAAATGGAAGGTAATTTCAGCATGGGAGGCCGGCAACGGCGCCGGTGGCACCTCGTCGGCAAGGGCCCGACCATCGGCCAAGGCGGCGGCGAGGGCCGAAAGCGACATGCACGCCGTACAAGCGAGGCTTAATCCGAGATGGTTTCGCATGGGCGGAGAAGGCGGTGGTGCAGTTGGAATGACCGGAGTCGGCCTGCGATGCAGCAAGGCAAACCGCGCGCCCCAAACAAACGTGGCAGCGACCCACATCTTGTAACCGATTGCCGCATCGAAGGTTACGAGGTCCGAACGGCGACGGGCCGATTCGGGAGCGCTGAGCGTTGATGCGCCAACACAACGCACTGTGGCGGAAAGGCAACCGCGCCGGCCTTGACCACCCAAGATAGTGGGGTTATGATGGCGCTAGAGTTCGTTCAGCAATCATCGATTCCGGCGAAGGAGTCTTGCGATGGCCCCATACCGGCGCATCAATGCCAGTGAAGTAGGCGACGTGACGGTAGTCCGTTTCCACGACCATAAAATCATCGAAGACATCAATATCCAGGAGTTGGGACAAGAGATGTTCCAGCTCGTGGAGGTGGACGGCCGGAGCAAGCTGCTGCTGAAATTTTTCATCGGTCGATTTTCTCTCGAGTGCGGCGTTGGGGAAGCTAATCACGCTGGACAAGAAGATGAAAGCCCACGGCGGGACGCTGAAGTTGTCGAATATCCGACCGGAAATCTACGAAGTGTTCGCGATCACCAAGCTCAATCGGCTGTTCGACATCTGCGATGACGAGGCCGACGCCCTGGCGGACTTCAATTGAACCTGCGCGGCCGCCGCAGCGCGGGCTGGTGAAAAGAGCCTGTTTCGCGGGAGAAGACGCCGGAATTGTCCCACAAACCACCACGGAACCCCTAACTGCGCATCGCCGGCGCAGGACAAAAGGGTCCTATTCGAGCTTATGCTCAAGCCCGACGACAATTGGACCTGGCAGTGCGACCAGGTGATCCCGAACAACGACGCGCTTGCCCGGCAGTTGTTGGACCAATTGCTGGAGCACTTGAAGGCCGTGCGTTGGGGCGGGCACGAGATTTTCGGCGTTCACCTGGCCGTCAACGAAGCCCTGGTCAACGCCATGCGCCACGGCAACGCGATGGATGAGAGCAAGCACATCCGCTTCTGCTGTCGCGTTTCGCCGAGGAAGGTGAAGGTGGAGATTACCGACGAAGGCGCCGGTTTCGACCCCGACAAGCTTCCCGACCCCACCGATACGGCCCACCTCGCGCGTCCCTGCGGCCGCGGCGTGATGCTGATGCGGGCCTTCATGTCGCGCGTCGAGTTCCTCAACGGCGGCAACCACGTGGTGCTGGAAAAAGAGCTGGGCGCGTGATGCCGGCGAAGCCCCATGTGCCGACCTTTGCGGTAGAAGTCACATGTGCCCTGCCGGCCTTAACCTGAAGCCAGCCACCGACTACACTCAAAGGAATGAGCGAACTCTCGCCCACGCCGACCGGCTTTCAGCAGACCTACGAGCGGATCAGGACGATCCTGAGCGAGGCCCGCGCCCGCGCTTACAGCGCCGTCAACACGGCAATGGTCGCAGCCTATTGGGAGATTGGTCGGGTTATCGTCGAGCAGGAGCAGCAGGGACAGCAGCGGGCCGAGTACGGCAGGGGGTTGCTGGCCGAACTTTCCGAACGCCTAAGTGCTGAATTTGGAAGGGGTTTCGACCGTAGCACCCTCCAACACATGCGGGCGTTCTACCTGGCCTACTCAATTTGCGACGCACTGCGTCCCGAATTGTCCTGGACTCATTACCGCCTCCTCCTTCGGGTGGAGAAGCCCGAAGCTCGGGCTTTCTATGAGGCCGAGGCCGTCAACGCCCGCTGGTCTACCCGCGAATTGGAGCGGCAGATTCACTCCTTGCTGTTCGAGCGGCTGGCCCTGAGCCGGGATCGGGAAGGAGTGCTAGCCCTGGCGAAGAAGGGACACGAGGTCCAACAGCCCGGCGACCTCATCAAAGATCCCTACGTGCTGGAGTTCACGGGACTGCCGCAGAGCGAGCGATACCTGGAATCGGACCTCGAACAGGCCCTTATCGACAAGCTCCGCGAGTTCCTTCTGGAACTCGGCAAGGGCTTCGCCTTCATGGCCCGGCAGCAACGCATTACGCTTGACGGTCAGCACTACTGGATCGACCTGGTTTTCTACAATCGGCTCACCCGCTCGTTCGTGTTGATCGACCTCAAGGTCGGATCGCTGACGCATCAAGACCTCGGGCAGATGCAGATGTACGTCAACTACTACCAGCGCGAGATCACTGCGCCCGACGAGAACCCGCCCATCGGGATCGTGCTCTGCACCGACAAGAGCGAAGCCGTCGTGCGTTACACGTTGCCCGAGGACAATCAGCAGATTTTTGCCTCCCGCTACAAGCTCTACCTGCCCACGGAATCTGAACTGGCGGCTGAGTTGCAACGGGAACGACAGACCATCGAATTGGAAGGCCGTTTGCGGAACGAGACCGACCAGTGAGTAACGCATTGCCGCGGGTCGCATAAAGGGGGAGTTCTGACCCCTTTGCCCGCGACAGCGGCGAGACGCCGCTGCTACTCACTTATCCCGACACGATGCCCAGCGGCAGGCGATTCTTCCATTGGCCGCGGGTGAAATCGGGGAAATCGACCGGCGCACTCTTCTCGGCGATCGACTTCTCGCTCAACGCCGAAACCGCGCTCCAGGCCGCCGCATCGTACACGTCGTAATCGGTTGCGGCGCCGGTGCGCAACGCCTGAATCAGCCGGTAGTCCTCGATGAAATCCATTCCGCCATGGCCGGCGCCCGCCGATTGATCCGTCATCGCCTTCCACAACGGATGCTCGAATTCTTCGCGATAGGCATCGAGCGGTTCCCACTCATGTCCCTTGGTGCGGCCTTCGATGTGGATTTTCTCTTCGGGATACTTGCGAACCAATCCCTTCGTTCCCTGGACGAAAATGTCGCGGCTGTAGGGCCGCGGCGAATCCGTATTGTGGTTGATCGTGATCGTTTGACCTGCGGCCGTTTGCACCAGCGTGGTCACCACGTCGCTCAGGGCATACGGTTGCCGGGCTTTCGGGCTCTCCGGCCCAAAAGCTTCGGCGGCGAAAAGCTGCAAGCCCCGCGACTGGCTGCCCATCGAGACGAGGCGGACGAACTGGTTGCCCCGATTGACGTTCATGCACTGGGCGACCGGGCCCAAGCCGTGCGTCGGATAGAGATCGCCGTTGCGCTTCACGGCATGGGCGAGCCGCCAAAGTCCTTCGCCCGTCTTGCTGAACTTCACCCCACGGAGGTCGTGCAGGTAGCCGCACTCGGCGTGGATCAGCTCGCCCAGCAAGCCTTGGCGGACCATGTTCAGGATCATCAACTCCGTTCGGTCATAGCAGCAGTTCTCCAGCATCACGCAATGCCGGCCGGAGTGTTCCGCGGTTTCCACCAACTGCCAGCATTCTTCCAGCGTGACGGCGGCGGGGACCTCCGTGGCGGCGTGCTTCCCGCTGGTCATGGCCGCCAGGCAAACAGGCACGTGCCATTCCCAGGGCGTGGCCGTCACTACCAGGTCGATATCTTCCTGTTGGCAGAGGCGGCGGAAATCGGTAGCGCCGCGGCTATAGCCGTCGGGCTTCGGCTGGCCGGCCTTCACGACCATCTCCTGGGCGCGTGCCACTTTGCTTTCGACAATGTCGCAGACCGCGCGTATTTCGACCCCTTCGATCTTCAGCAGGTTGCGTACGTGGCTGGTGCCTTGGCCGCCGACGCCGACCACGCCGAGCCGCACCGGATCCAAGGGTGGAACCTTGGGGAGGCCGACACTTGCTTCCGGCTCGGCTGCCGCGGCACTGCCCGCTAACGACAGGTGGTGCAGGGCGAATCCCAATCCGCCGATAGCGCCGGCTTTAAGAAAATCGCGTCTCCCGCAGCCCGAGTCGCTCAACGGTGTGTGCGTCGTCATCGACTTTCCTTTCTTAGCGTCTGCCTCAGTTGGTCTTCGCATCCTTGCTTGCGGTGCCGGCCGCGGCACGGGTTCGAGCACCCATTCCGCCCGGAGTTCCCGCTGCGCCGGTCCGCCAGCCTTCGAGCACGGCGCGGACATGGGCCACCTGAACGGCGACTTCGGCGTATTCGTTCTTCTCGCCGTGGTGCTCCACGACCCAGTAGCCGTTGTAGCCGGCATCGCGCAGCAGAGTCATCTTCTCGAGCAGGCGGGTTACGCACGTGTTGTAGTCGAAGTGGACCGCACGCACCAAGGGGGCCGACTCCTTGTCGGCCAGGTCCTTCTCCTCCGCAGTCCCCTGCCACTGCGACATGTGGACCGAAAGCCCAAAGCCGGGCTGGCCGTCCATGGCCTTGAAGAGCCTTTGCATGTTGGGCCATATACCTTCCGGTCCCCAGTGGTTCTCCGGCCCCATCATGAAACCGTTGTCACTGGCATATTGAGCGTACTGGCGGTACCGTTTCACAATCGTCTCGAACGCCTCGTCGCTCCACTGTTTGGGCGGGGGCGTGGTCCGGTCGCTGCCGGCGTCGATTCGCAGGAACTCCGCGCCGAGGATCTTGCCCGCCTTCAAGTGCGCCATGGCATTGGCATAATTCGCCTTGCGCACCTCGGGATCGGAATCCCAAATATGGCATTTGTCGCAGGTTAAGACGGCCAGCGCCAGCTCACGCTCATCGAGCGCCTCCTTCACCTTCTTCAGGTAATCGTCGTCCGTGCTGGTCAGAAAGCCATTCCAAATATTGGCGGCCCCGAGGTCGTACCGGTACTTGCAACTCTCCAAGTAGCCGAATACATCCATCATGCCGGCCTTCAACAGTCCCAGGAACGAGAACGACAAAATGGATACTTTCAGCGGCGCAAGGTCGCTCGTCTTTGCGGCAGCCTGTCCGGCCTGGGCCAGCGCCGAAGCGCCGCTCAAAGTGGAAGCGGCGGCGGCTGCGCCGGCGGTCAAGGATCCGTGCAGAAAGTCGCGCCGGTTGAATGCTTGCATAAATGCCCTCGTCGGTGGGATCGAAGACGCTGGGTAGGAGAGAGCGTGGGCGGAGGAAGATCGCCGGCTGCAACGTCACAGCCTGGCCTCCCGTTCTCTCTCCGGGGTGTCAGTACAACCCATATTGTCGCGCCGTTGGCCACCAAGGTCAATGGCCGCAAGAGAACATCGGAGATAGGGCGGCCCGCAGATTGGGCCATCGGGGATCGTCGGAGAACCGCTAGCATCGCTACAGAGCGACGGCCGATTTTTCGACCCTTTTCGGTCGCCGGTCCCCCTGTTGTCCGCAGCCCAGATGCGGCACGATATTTAGGTCAAGGCAACGCCTTGGGACTGTGAATCTGTGCTCTCGTTCCCACGCAGGGCGTGAGAACCGGAATGCGAACCTTCAACATCCTCCACTTCGAGAAAGGAAGAACTATGAACCGTCGTTTTGGATGGGCCATGCTCGTAGCCGTGGGCATCGCGATAGGCTTTGCGTTAGGTTCCTATCAGCGGACCAACACCGGCATATGGACGGCTTCCGCCGTCGCGGGCGACACCGAAAACGAGGAGACTCAAAGCGTCGAACAGCTCAAAGAGATCAAGGCCCAATTGAAAGAGATCAACGGCATGTTCCGCACGGGCACGGCGAGAGTGACGGTCGTCATCAATCCCGCGAAGCCGTAGGGCCGCGGCGACGCTCTTACCATACGGTCAGGGGATGGACCAGCGCCAGTTGGTACCCAATCAAGACCAGGTACAGCACGACGATCACGGGGATCAGGTATCCCACGCGAAGCCGCGTGCCGAACAGGTAGTGATTCTTGAAGATCAGCAGCAGCGGCAGCCCGGCCACGGTGAGCAGGTACTTGCCCAACAGAAACGGCAGAATTCCCCGGTTCAAGAGATGATCCATCAGGGGATTGATCTCATTGCCGCCGGTGGCCAATATGTACAGCGTCAAGATCGCGTCAACCATCGAGGCGCCGACGAGCATCACCACGAAGGTCAGCGTGGGCAAGGAGAATCGGTTAACAAAATAGGGCTGCCGATGTTCCCTGCGGCGGCGGCTGTGCATGCGCTTCCCGGCCGACGAGAAAGCGCTCCATGGGCTGGTCGGCTGTTGCCGCCGATCGGACTGGCTGCGTCTCTCCATGCCGGGTTGGCCAGGCACGTCTGCGGATATCGTTGGGAATTGCGGCTGAGGATTCATGCGTTGTTCGCCATTCTTACGGCGGGGGAGGAATAACGGCAAAGGTGTTCGGCATGGGCTGCGGGGTCACATTGGGTTGGGTGACCTCGACGTCCACGGTCCAGCCCGTTTCTCCCACCGCCGTGAAGGTGACGGTGTAGCAGCGCAGGCCGGTCGAGGTGGGAATCGTTACGCCGCAGGCGTAGGGGCTGCCCGGTGGCACACCGGTTTCCAATAAGTGCATGGCCAGCGCCATCGCCACGGTGCTTCCCTGGTCGCGCTGGGTCTGCACGGTGCGCACGGATGCAATTCGCAGCGCCGAGGCCATCCGACGCCATGCCACGCCCAGCACGGCCAGGAACAACACGACGAAGATCATCACCAGCAGCAGGGCAAAGCCGCGCCGGGTGGACCGTTTTCTTTTCAGGGAAATCTGGCGGCGAGCGTGCATGTGCGCGTCAAATCGCGATAGTTGAAGGTAAGCTGGATGTAGATGAAGGTCGAATCCGACGTAACCGACATGCTGCTGATATTCTTGGCCACGGTAAACGTCGTGTTGGTCGTCCGGTCAGTTCTCGTCAGTGTGCCGTCGGAGTTCCACTGGTAGATGATCACCGTGTCGGGCGGTTCCCATTCGGCTTGACCATCGGGGTTGGGTCCGCCGTCGAAACAGAGCCATAACTGGGTGGGGCTGGGCACCATCCATCCCACCCATTGGCCCACCTTCTTTCCCCCGATCCGACCCGTGGGATCCGCCAGCGCGCCGCCGAGGTCGCGGCTGAGCGCCGTCACCACCATGTCCGTTTCCTGCAAGAGTTGGCTCCTCGCCATCAAATCGACGGTGGGGTGCCCCAAACCGGCCCACGCCGACGAAATCACCCACGCCATAATCACCATCAGCCCGCTCACCAGCGTGAATTCCAGCAGCGTGAAACCTCGGCGATGGCGGGATATCAATCTCATTGGGGCACCGCGGGATTGACGGTAACCTGAACGGTCAGTTTGTCGAGATTAAGCCACCGTTGGAAGGAAGTGATCTCCACGTCGTTCGCGACCGGCACCAGCCGCACGGCGTCGGCAACCACATAACCGGTGGCTTGCCCATTGAGTTGCACGCAGGCACTGCTGCTGAAAAAATACTGCGTGGCCAGGCACTGCCACGTTTGCCCATTGTAGGTCGGCCCGCTGGGGGCGGGCTGCTGATTCGCCGATGCCTGGCCCACAACATTCGTGCCGTCGTAAAATACATACTGCGCATCCGGCGCCTGGTCGGGCGATGCCGCCCACGTCGCCTCGATGTAGTACCATCCAGGAATGACGTTCGTAAACTGCCACGCGGCATGATCCGTGGCGGGCGTTGTCGGCGAGTTTGCGGGCGGCTCGGGATGTCGATACTCGGCGCCCTCGTACGCCAACGGATTCTCCTCGCGACTCCAAGTGCCGCCCACGTTGCTAAAGCCGCTGTCGCCGTCATCCACGAGCCAACTCGGCGGCGTAGGAAGCGGGCCGGGAATCCCCGACGTCGGCGCAACGAGCGCGGCGGCGGCGCCCAGCTTGCGAGCCCATTGGCCGACCGATGCCGATGGGTCAGACGGATAAATCGCGGGCGCGAAGTACCATGTGCCTTGGACTGCGTAGCGAGTTTCCAACAACCGAAGTCCTCGCGACTGCATCACCATCGTGGGAAAGAGACCGGCAAACGCAACCCCCAGCACGATCAACGAAACTTCAAGTTCCAGCAGCGAGAAGCCGCGGCGCGCGACGCGGCCGATTCCAGCCAACGACGATTGGCTTTTGGGGCACGCGTTTCCGCCTGGAAATGTCGTCATGCGGGCGGCCCTTTATTGGAATCCGGGGGTGATGCTGGTTTGGTTGAGCGCCGTGACATTGCCCGTGACCGAACCGGTTTCATCGATGCTGAATGAACCGTTCCACGCCGGGCTGCCCGTCCGCGTCGCCATCGCTTGGAAAGTGCTGGTGGTTGCCGACGGCAGGCTGTAGACATAGCCCGTGGTGGGGGCCGTGATTGCCGGATCGAGCACTCCCAGTGATTTCAAGCCGTTCAGATCGGAGGTGTAGGTCTGGTAATCGAGCCAATAAAGGCGTTCTGCCGACCAGATGGCGCGAAGATCGGCGCCCGCGGCGTCGGCCCGAGATTGCTCGACCGCACGCTGATAGGAAGGAACGCCCATGGCGATGAGGATGCTGATCAACGACAACACCACCATGATCTCAATGAGCGAGTAGCCGAGCCGCCCGGCGGGGCCGGCGTCGCGATCGACGGCGGGTCGCGTGATTTTCATGACGGCTCGCTCTTTCCTTTCCCCAGCGGCGGGGACGCTGCTAGTGGACCTTCCCCGCCATCTCGAACATCGGCATGTAAATCGACAGCATTAGCCCCGCCACCGTAATTCCCATGCCCATGATGATGATCGGCTCGAGGAGTTTGGTGACGCGGGCGATCATCGTTTCCATGCGTTCTTTGTAGTAGGGGGCCATTTGCTCCATGACCAAGGCGAGTTGGCCCGACTCCTCGCCGACGTGGACCATATTGCTGATCATCGTGGTAAACAAGCCGGTCTCTTCCAGCGACGCCGCCAGGGGCCGCCCGGCGGACACGCGGGTCTGCACGCGCGCCAGCGCGTCGCGATAGGGGGGGGTTGTATAGAATACGCCCTCCAAGATGCCCAGCGTTTCCAACATGGGGACGCCGCTCTTGAGCAACAGGGCGATGTTGGAAGCGAACTGGTACATGGCGGCTTGGACGATGAGTTCGCCGAACATGGGAAGGCCCACGCCGACGCCAAGAATCTGACGGCGTCCCGTCTCGGTCTTGGCATATTGCCGGATCGCCACGATCACGACGATCACGCCTGCCAGAATGTACAACCCGTAGGCGCAAAGGAAGTTCGACGCGTCAACGACGTACTGCGTTATGGCCGGCAATTGTGCCCCCATGTCTTTGAACATTTTGGCGAAGGTCGGCACGACCAACCACAACATGGCGGTCACGGCGAGGATGGCAACGCAAATGAGAATCATCGGATAGGTCAGTGCCCCCATGACCTTGCGGCGAGTTTCTCGCGACTCGTGGATCTGTTTGTTCAACTCTTCGAGGACCATGGCCATCTGGCCGGTGACTTCCCCCGTGCGGACGACTTCCACCCAATGGTGCTTAAAGACGGACGGAAACGCAGCGATCGCCGAATGAACCGAGCTGCCGCCGGCGACGCGTCCCGCGACCTGCGCCAGCACCGCTTGCAGCTTGAGGCTCTGGCTCTGCGCAGCGCTGATCTCCAGAGCCTGCAACAGCGGAGTGCCCGACGAGACGAGCGTCGCCAACTGCTGAAAGAAACACATCTTGTCGTCCAGCGTGGTCCGCCGGTGCGGTTTGCTCGACACGCGGGCATGGGCGATGAACCAGTCTTCAAACGCCATAACGTGTCTCCTTGACGCTCCGCTCCGCCCTCACGCGGGGCCCCAATGCCCGGACCATTGTGCTGAACAACGGGTGTGTCGACGCCTGAATCAGTTCCAGGAACTCGATACCGAGCGTCATCTATTCCTCCTCGCTCATGGCCACGGTGAGCACTTCCTCCAAGCTCGTCAATCCTTGCCGCACCTTGTCCATGCCGCTATCCAGAAGCAATTTCATGCCCTGCTCGCGCGCCGCGACGCGAAGCTCGGTCAATGCCGCCTTGGTCTGAATCAAGCCGGCCATGCGCGGCGTGATGCGGACGACCTCGAAGATGCCGATACGGCCTTTATAGCCGGAGCCGCGGCAAAAATCGCAACCCTTGGGTCGGTACAAAGTTTGTCCCGCTTCCAGGTTGTGCTGTTTGGACGTCTCGACGTCGCACTCGAAGGGCGTCTTGCACTCTTTGCAAAGCCGGCGAATGAGTCGCTGGGCCTCCAGCACCCGCAGCGTGGAGGAAAGCAAGAAAGGCTCGATGCCCATGTCTTCCAAACGATTGATGGCCGATAGCGAGTCGTTGGTGTGGATCGTGGAAAGGACGAAGTGCCCGGTGAGCGCCGCCCGCAGACAAATGCCGGCCGTTTCCGGATCGCGCACTTCGCCCACCATGATGACGTCGGGGTCTTGCCGCAGGAAGGCCCGCAACGCGCCGGCAAAAGTCAATCCCACTTGGGTTTTCACCTGCACCTGGTTCATCCCCCGGAACTTGTATTCGACGGGGTCCTCCACCGTGCAGATGTTGGTGTCGGGCTCGTTCAACAGGTTCAAGCAGGCGTAGAGCGTGGTGCTCTTGCCGCTGCCGGTGGGCCCGGTCACGAGCATCAACCCGTGCGGCATCTGAATGGACTCGATCAAGTCTTTCGATTGCCGCTCGTCGAAGCCAAGCTGGGTCAACTCGATGGGAATGGCGCCCTTGTCGAGAATACGCATCACCATCTTCTCGCCATAGACGGTGGGGACGGTGCTGACGCGGAGGTCAACCCGCTTCTCGCCCGATTTCAAGGCGATGGCTCCGTCCTGTGGCACGCGCTTCTCGGCGATGTCCATCCGCGCCAAAATCTTGAAACGCGAGATGATCGGCACGAACAACGGTCGAGGCGGCGGAATCAGCTCGCGCAGCGCGCCGTCCACCCGCAGCCGGATGGCGCAGGAATCTTCAAACGGCTCGAGATGGATGTCGCTGGCCCCCGTGCGCAACGCCTGTTCGAGGATCTGGTTGACCATGCGGATGATGTTGCCGTCAGGTCCGGGCGGAGGCGGCTCGTCCAACTGCAGCACGTTTTCGTCGTGCTCCTCGTCCGGCGTCTCTTCGCCTTTGGCGAAGTCGTCTTGATTGCCTGAAAATCCCGATTGCGCCTGGTCATACCCGCCTTGTTCGTTGTACAGCTTGTGGAGGATTCCGTCAACCACCGATAGTGGAGCAATCAACGGCCGGATATCCAGGTTGGCCAACAGTTGCACCTCATCGGTCATCAACAAGGCGTCGAACGACGCGAAAGCCACATCCAGCGTGTCGTCGGCAAATCGCACCGGCGCCAACATGTACTCGCGACAGAGCTTTTCGGGCAGCAAACCGGTAAACTGCGAGTCCGCCTCGCCAGGATCGGCATCCAGCAGCGGCAGCATCAAATAGTCGGCGTATGCCTCGGCGACGCCGCGGTCGGTAATGATCCCTTCTTGAACGAGGATTCTTTCCAGCAGGCCGCCCTCCTTGGTATGGATCGTATTGATCTTTTCGACTTGCTTCGGGGTGAGCATCTCCTTCTCCAGCAAGAGCTGGATCAGCAGGGGAAGCGAACTAGTCAATTCGGTGGTATCGTTCATCGATCACTTCTTTCCCTTGCCGCCCCCACCGGATTTCGCATGGCCGGATTTCGCGCCGCCGGATCCTCTTTTTGCGCGGAGGGCCCCGCGCCGCTGGCAGCGGGGGAGGAACCGCCCGATGAGACAGTATCGGAATACTTCAACTCCAGCGTGCTTCCGTCGCGCTCTAACAACACGCTGTACGGCAGCACGCTGCCGACCGTCAGCGCCGTCGAGGCGGCCGTGGACACCGGCAGCTTGTCTCCGGCGGCGTAGGAACGGCCGTTGATTACGGCCAGTCGTTGCTGGCCGACGGAGAAGATGGCGTTGAGCATCAAACCGCTGAGCGGATCCACCGGTTTGCTGTCGGCCTTGGCTGCCGCGGAACTGCCCGTCTTGCCTGCCGCCTTGGCGGACTTCGCGGGGTCTCCCTTCGCCTGAACCACGACCGGTTTTTGGAGCGGATTCCGCGTCAGAGGGGACGGCGTCGCGGGCGTCAGTAGCGAAGCCCTCACCTCCGGAAGCGCCTCCTGCGGCTTGGTCTGGGCTCCCGATATGAAGTCAGCCAGCGTGGGCCAAACACAATAGCCCATCACCGCGGCCGCAACCACTCGAGGCACCAGTTTGGCGGGAGATATTACCATGTCAACTCGTCAATCCTAAAACGTTCAGGTGCATTGTCACGCTGTCATTGCCCGAACGCGACGGCGAGATTCGCACCGCGTCCACCCGCAGCAACCGAGAATTCGATTCCAACCAGGCGAGGAACTTGTCGGCATCGTAAAACGACCCCTCGAGTTCGATCTGAAAAACCACGACCCTATAAGGACCAAACGCCTTCGGGTCGATACAATCGATCTTGGCCATTTTCAGCGGCAGTTGACGAATGCCGTTCAACAGGTATTCCATCCATTCTTTGGTGTCGGTTTGTTGAGGCACGCGGTCTCCGAACGAATGATACTGTTTCTGCAAGCGCTCAATGCTTTCCGCCAGTTCGAGCAACTTCGCGTCACGCTTGAGCTTGTTCGTCGTCGCGGTGATCTGGTCGTTCAGAGGGCTATAGACGGCGAAATAGCCGGTCGTCAACACCACCGCGATCACGCAGAGGCGGAACTCGAGCGGGTCGTGCAGGTGTTTGAGCAGGCCGCGTTTCAGGGCGCTGCCGCCTCGGCGTTCGCCAGTTGCGGGGGCCGTCATTTTGCCTCCTTCTTGCCGCCGGGGGCCGGGCCGGCGGCCTTGCCCTTGGGCAAACAAATGACGCTGAACGCGGCGAAGGCCTCGCCCTTGCCCGTGGATTGGGAAATACCCGGCATCTGCACCGACGCGAAGTCGCGTTTCAAGAGGGGATCCTTCCGGAGCGCGTCCAGGAAGGCGTCGATTTCCCGGGGCGTCGAGCCGTCCGCGGCACTGGGTACGGTCGCCCGAACTTGGAACGATTTGTTCGCGTTGCCGCCTCTGCCGCCGCAGTCCAGGTCGCATTGTCCGTCAAAACTGCTAAGCACCACATTGGCCGGGAGCTGGGCGGCGATGTCGCGGGTGTAGGCGGTCCAAAGAATGCGGGTTTCCAGGAACTTCTGCACAGACTCCACCTTTTGCGACAAGTCTTTCTTGTCATTTTCCAACTTCGCCGGTTCCGCCGAGAGCAGGCCTCTGCGCTGGCCGACTTGGGCCTGCAACGCGGCGTGCGATTCATCCAGTTTCATCGACCAGGCTCCGAGCACCAGCCCCATAAAGCCAACCAGCGCACCGGTGAACACCAGATCCCACCAGGGAAATATTTCCCACAGGGAAGGAAGCGCCTTCAAGGATTGGGAAAGGTCGAACGCCCTGATGTTTTGTGTGAGACCACCCAACGCCAGCCCGAAAGCGGCGGCTGTCCCGTCGAACGCCGGCCCCTCGCGCCAAATCACGCGCGTTCCTACTTTCGAAGCGAACTCCGCCTGCTGAAGACGGTCGTGCAAATCGGGGCGGCCGTGGATGATGGCGTAGTCCAACGACCTCTCCACGCCGTAGTGCGCTTGTTGCGTCTGCAAAGTACGGATCGCCGAAGGGATCGTGACCCCTTCGGCGCCGGGCGGCAGGAGAAAGGTCTTCCAGGCCACGGGCACCGAGCGGCTAACCACGACGACCAGCCCGTGGCCATCGCCCAGGAACACGCACGCCACGATCTTCGACCGGCGCGGAAGCCCGTGCTGATGCAAGGCCGACCGCACCAGAGCACAGGGCGACGGCTCCGCACGAAGCGGTCGCACGCCCAAGGAACTGAGCGTCGTGACGAGATTCGACATGTATTTCTTCCGGCACGCCGCCACCGTGGCAATCGGCTTCTTATTCACGTTGCTCCGAAGCAGATCGGTGGTCAGATCGTCGGTAGAGATGGTCGACGAACGGAAAGCCTTTTCCAACACGCCCTCGGCGGTCACCGAAGCCGCGTTCGGAATCGGCCGGGTGTGGTAGAACAACCGCGAGCTTGGCACGCCCACGGCCACCGGCACGCGACGCTTGCGGCCCAGCAGCGGCACAAGCAGGCGCTCCAGCACCTCGCCCATGGTGGCGGCCGTGTAAGGCTCGGTTGACGAAGCGATCTCGACTGGTCCCAGGGGCGTGGCGGCCACTTTGCTGACGGTGACCTCATGCTCGCCCAGGTAAAGACCAACCGCTTTGCGAAGCGAGGTTTTGACAAGCAGTGATCTCACAGCATCGCCATCCGTCCCTTTGGGACATCCATGAGGCCCGTGGTTGAGGCGACAGGCGTTCTATCGCCCCAACGACGGGCCGCCACTTCTCCGGCTCGAAGAAGTGTCTTCGGCGTCGGCCGTCCGCTCTGGCAAAGAGTCGCCACGCCGGCGAGTTTTTGCCCCGACCAAAAAAGCGGGCGGCCAGGAAACCGGCCGCCCAGTGCTGTTTTCGGTCCGCAACAGCGGTCTTAGTTACCCGTGGGCGTGCCCATCGGGCTGATTTCCGACGGGATACTGCTCGACGAATCGTAGCCGTCCTGATTGTACTTCACGTTGTACGCGTAGCTGCTCGAACCGCTCACGCGCGTCAGCACCATGGACCACGTCGAATCAGTTCCGGACGTGCCGGCGTTGCTACTCAGCGACGTTACGCTGAAGTAGACGGGGGCGACCTGCGTAATGTCCAAGTCGGTCTGGCTGCTGGTGTAGATGCCTTCGCGGGCGATGTAACGCTCCTCGGCGTCACGAACGGCCGACAGGTAGTTGAACGCTTCCGCAGCCTTGGAGCGTTCTACCGACTTCAGGAATCGCGGCACGCCGAAGGCGGCCAACACGCCGATGATCACGATGACCACGGCCAGCTCGACCAGGGTGAACCCCTTGCGGGCTCCGACGTCAGACGATCGACACATACGATACCTCCCTTGCTTGGGTTGCGCCTCTGCGGCGCAGTGGAAAGGAATTAACAATCTACGTTACAAGCTCTGCAAGCGGTCAGCCTTTGCGAGCCGGCCCGTTCTGAGCCCTTCTATAGAAACCAATAGGTTGGGAATTGGAGGCTGTCAAATTGGGATTCGAGGCCGCCGCCGGGCAGATCGGAATCGAGCGCCCGCGACGCCGCCTTTCAAGCAGCAAGAAGAGCCGCAACTCACGTGCTGGCAATGACTTGCGAGTCAACGCCACGCGGCGCCGCGGAACGTCCGCACGCGATTTTTACCCCCTCGGCAGAAACTGCCGGCGGCGAGCGCGCGTTGGTTCGGCGTTGCTTGTGGCCGTGGATGCCGCCCCCCCCGCCCGTCGGCACAGAACCGCCGCGATCAGAGCGATTTCCTTTGATCCGCGGGCGTCGCACGGCCGGTTTGCGGCGGCAGGGGTTCGGCCGGCGGTGCGTTTTCGGGACAGGTCGGCTCCGGCCTCAGCAACTCGTAGGTGCTCGGTCCGTCGCATTGTTCCGCGTGCGGACGCTGGCTCGTGTGCTGATCGAGCCCCAGGCTGCGCGGCCGGCCAAGATAGTTCAACGCCTCGGGACACTGCGGCCGCCAGATGTGCGGCGTCAAGATGACGATCAGTTCCTTCTTGGTCGTCGTTTCGGTCGTGTGGCGAAACAGGTAACCGAGCCATGGAAGCCGGCTGAGGAAAGGGATGCCTTCCCAGTCCTTATCGGTTTCGTTGTCGATCAGGCCGCCAATCACGATCGTCGCGCCGTCGGGAACCATCACGTTGCTGGTGACCTGAGCGTTGTGCGTTTGGGGAACGCCCTGATCGTTGAGCTGGCCGGAGCTGCGCTCCGGGTGAATCTCCATACGGATGTAGCCGTCGTTGGAGACGAAAGGCCGGAACCGCAACAACGTGCCCACATCGACGAACTGCACCTGCTGCACCGTGCTCGTCTGGGTCTGGCTGGATGTCTGGTAGCCCAGGCGATCGCCCAATTGGATTTCCGCCCGCTGCTTATCGAGAACCATTAACCGCGGCGAGGCGAGCACCTTGACTTTGCCGTATGTCTCCAGGGCGTGAATAAACGAACTGGTGCTGCCGCCGACCCAGCCGATCTTCACTCCGTTGGTGCCGTCGGCAAAGCCGCTAGCCAGCGCTCCGGCGGTGGTCAACACCGAGGCAGGGACAAATCCGGCCGCAGCGTTGATGTTCACGCCGTTGCCGACGACGCCCAGGGTTTTCCCGGCGCCGTCGAGAATCGCGTAGTCGATGCCCAGATCAAAATCCTTCTGCAACTGGACTTGAACGATCACCGCCTCGACCACCACCTGCGTCGGCAGCACGTCGATTTCGGCAATCACGCGATCCAACATCTTCAGTATCTGGTCGTAGTCCTGGACGACGATGATTTCGCCGCTCGCCATCGAGTTGCCGCCGGCCGCCGTTGCGTTCGAGGCGATGCCCATCTCGGTGTCCGGCGATGACGATAAGGAGCCTCGCGGACTCAGCAACGGCTTGATCATCGTCTCCACGTCGCTGCTCTTGACGTAGTTCAAGCGGTACACCCGCACCGGCAATTCGTCCTCCTCGCTCTGCCGGAGATCGGCGAGGGTAGTGACGTAGATTACGCCGTTTTCCCGCCGCATCGTCAGGTGGCACAGTCGCATAATCGCCGCCAGAACCTCATCCAGGCTCTTGTCTTTAAGGTTCAACGTGACCTTGCCGGAGACAGCCGACGAAACGAGGATGTTCACGTTGGCCTGACGTCCGAGCACTTCCAACGCCTTGCGAACGTCCAGATTGTCGGCGTTCAAGCCGACCGACGGGGTTTCGCCCGGACGCGTCGACGGCTGCGCCAACGTTGTCGCCGAAGGAGACGGCGCCGACGGCGACCCGGTCGGTGGCGGCACTACTTCAGGCGCCGGCGCCGCGGCCTGCGCGGGCGACTTTGCGGGCGGCGGCGGCGGTTCAGCCGGCAAGGTAGCTGGTGGCGACGCCACTTCAGCGGCTTGCGCCGGCGGCTTTACGACCGGCGCCGGCACCTCCGACGACTGCGGCTTGGCGGGGTCAATAACATCGATCTCCGCATAGGGCCCCGGAGGCGGAGAAGGAGAGATTCGTCGGTGACTCGATGGTTTGATAGCCTGCCGGCACAACGCCGCTCGCAACAGCGGCATCATTATTCCGTACGGGATTCTGTGCGGGCGATGCTTCCGTGGCCGCCACATTGCGATGGAACGGCCCGAACCCATGCGCAGCCCGCTATGACCGCGCAGGAGGCGAGGAGGACTACCGCGAGGCACGGCGAGCATCTTTGCCGCATTCTATGCATGCCAGCCATCTTCACCAATCTTCTGACCCTCGCCAACCACTCGCCGCAGCAGAAAACTGCCGCGGCGCTGCGCGTCACGTCGCGCAACCTGTACGGCGAGGCGTCTCTGTAAGAATCGGGCATATATGGGTTGAACTTAACGGTTTTTCCGATTAGCAAAGGCTGTCAAACCCTGCCGCCTCGCCGTGTTGCCCATAAGCCGCCTTTCCACAGGCTGGAGTCGTCGGCGATCTACCCGTAAGCGGCAAGACGCTGAGCTATGCTTGGTTGTCGAGCGGCGCCTCGATCGCGCCTCAAATAACTATAGTAGGGGGTATGAAAATGGCCGCTTTTGTCGCCTGGAAGCCGTGCTACACGGTGAATGATCCGGCGTTGGATGCCGAACACAAACAGATCATCGAAACCATCAGCAGTCTTCACTCCGCCATGAACGGGGCCAACGCCGCCGAGGTGACAAAGCGGGCCCTGGATCAATTGGTGCGTTACACCTATACGCACTTTGAACATGAGGAGCGGGTGTTGAAGCAAATCGCCTTTCCCGATTTCGAGGCCCACAAGCAGCTCCACGACAACATGCGGCGGCGCAGCATGGCGCTGAGGGGTAATTTGAACATCGTCACCGCCCGCGACGTGCTCGTTTTGCTCAGAGATTGGTGGCTGGAGCACATTCAGGGCGAAGACAAGAAGTATGCCGCATGCCTCGAGGCCCTGGCGGCGAACTAGGGTGCATCGCGAGGCTCCCTTCCGGGCGGTCATGCCCGCTGCAATTGGCGCGCGCCGCCGGCTGGCGTGGCGAGCTTCTCGTTTTGCCGGCAGCAATCCTCCATCAACCGTGTCACCAGCGCGGTCCAGCCCGTTTGGTGGCTGGCTCCGAGCCCCGCCCTGTGTCGCCGTCGAAGCACTCGTAAAAGAGAATAAGGTCCCGCCACAGGGGATCGGTGGCGAATCGCGTGTCGAAGCCATGGCAGATGCGGCGGCCGTGTTCGTCGGGCCGAAAGATCTGCACCAACCGCGCCGCCAGGTCGCGGGCGACTTCGCGCAGATTCAGCAGCCGGCCCGAGCCGGTGGGACATTCGACTTGCAAGCTGTCGCCGTAGAAGTGGTGGTATCGCTCCAGGGCCTCGACCAACAGGAAGTTCACAGGAAACCAGATTGGCCCCCGCCAGTTGGAGTTCCCGCCGAATAGCCCCGACGAAGAGTCGCCCGGCTCGTAATCGATGCGCTGTTGGATGCCGCCGAGCGAGCAGCTAAAGGGTCGATCTTTATAGACCCGGGAGAGCGAACGGATGCCAAAAGGAGAGAGGAACTCCTTTTCGTCGAGCAGATAGCGAAGCACGCGCTCGAGTCGGGGACGGGAGGGGATGGCCAGGAGGCGCCGGCCGCCGCCCTGGCCGCACTCCAGATACGAGATATGTCGGGCCAGGTCCTGCCGGTATTGGAGGAACCACTGCAAGCGTTTCCGAAAGCCGGGCAGGCGCGCCATGAGGCGGTCGTCCAAAACCTCGACGGCAAACAAGGGAACGATGCCGACCAGCGACCGGATCGGCAACCGTACCGATTTCTGCCCGGTCTGAATGTGATCGTAGTAGAAGCCGTCCTGCTCGTCCCACAGACCGCTGCCGCCCAGCGTGTTCATGGCGTCGGCGATCGCGACGAAGTGCTCGAAGAATTTCGAGGCCACGTCCTCGTAGGCCGGCTCTTGCCGGGCCAGTTCCAGGGCCATGGCCAGCATGGTGACACAGTAGAAGGCCATCCACGCCGTCCCGTCGGCCTGTTCCAGGAAGACGCCGTCGGGCAAGGGTTTGGAGCGATCAAAAAGGCTGATGTTGTCGAGTCCCAAGAAACCGCCGGCGAAAAGGTGTTTGCCCCGCACGTCCTTGCAATTTACCCACCAGGTGAAATTGATCAGCAGCTTTTGAAAGGCGCGAGCCAAGAAGACCCGATCCCGGGCGCCGCGTCGTCCCGTCATCTTGTAAACGCGCCAGCAGGCCCACGCGTGGACCGGCGGATTCACGTCCCTCAGGGCAAACTCGTAGGCCGGCAGCTCGCCGTTGGGGTGCATGTACCATTCGCGCAGCAACAGAAGCAATTGCTCCTTGGCAAATTGTGCATCGATGCGGGCCAAGGCAACCGCGTGGAACGCCAGGTCCCAAGCCGCGTACCAGGGGTACTCCCACTTGTCAGGCATGGAGATCACGTCGCGGTTGAACAGATGGCCCCAATCGGCATTGCGCCCCCGCTTGCGATCTTCAGGCGGGGTCGGCTGGCTCGGATCGCCGTCAAGCCAGTCTTTGACCACGTAATGATAGAACTGTTTCGACCACAGAAGCCCGGCGTACGCCTGACGACTGATGCGGCGATCTTCTTCCGACTGCCCGGGCGAAATGTGGCGGCCGTAGAACTCCTCCGCCTCGGCGATCCGGTCGGCGAACACCTGCTCAAACTCTTCGCCGGCGGGTTCCGCAGGCCCCTCGTCTTCGGCGGAAAGCCGCAAGCGGACGGTCGCGCTCTGCCGGGCGGCGATCTGCAGGCGGTAGAGTGCCGCCGCCTTCGTTCCCGCGGCGCGGGGATTCACCGCGTCGCTCCGGTGATGGACGATGAAGGCGTCAAACGCATCCTTGACGTAAGGACTCTCGTTGGAACTATGAAAAAGCCTTTCCGCATTCGTTTCGTTTTCCGTAAACATCAGGGAGGGGATATGCGACTCGGCATCCGCTGCGGCGCGAAAACGAAATCGCCCCAAGGTCTCGTGTTGACAGAGCAATTCGCCTTCGCCGCTCTGCCACATGCGAGGTTTCAGCGTGCAGCCTTCGTGTGTGCAGCCCCACGACCAGGTGTTGCGAAACCAGAGCGTCGGCAGCAGGTGGATCGCCGCCGGCTCCGGACCGCGGTTGGCCGCAGTGATCCGGATGAGAATGTTGTTCGGCGACGACTTGGCATACTCCACGAAAACGTCGAAATAGCGGTGGTCATCAAAAACGCCCGTATCCGGCAATTCAAACTCAGGCTCCTTTCGGCCGCGGCGGCGGTTTTCATCCACAATCCGTCGATAGGGGAACTCGGCTTGAGGGTATTTGTAAAGGGCCTGCAAATACGAGGAGGTGGGCGTTGCGTCGAGGTAGAAGTAGCACTCCTTCACGTCTTCGCCGTGGTTGCCTTCGCTGTTGCTCAGCCCGAACAGTCGCTCTTTGAGGATCGGGTCGCGGCCGTTCCAGAGAGCCGGCGCGAAGCAAAGGCGGCACTCCCGGTCGGTAATGCCCAGAAGTCCGTCCTCTCCCCAGCGGTACGCGCGACTGCCCGCTTGCTCGCGGGGGAAATAGGTCCAGCACGACCCGTCTGGCGAATAGTCCTCACGAACGGTTCCCCATTGACGCTCGGCGAGATACGGTCCCCAGCGTTTCCAATTCTTCTCGCGCCGGGCGTCTTCCGCCAACCGCTGCCGTTCGGCGCCGAGTTGTAGGCGGGAATCCATCGTCAACTTTTCCGTATCGCTTGGGTCAGGCGCCGGCGAATTGCTTCGCCGCCTCGCCGCATTCGGCGACGGCCTTGCGGAGATCGGCCTCGATCTGCTGGCGGTCGCTTTGCATGGTGTTCTGGATGTAGATCGTGCGAATGTCGCGGAAACCGATGAAGCCGAAGATCGTCCGCAAGTACGGTTCCTGGAAGTCGAACGTCTGGGATGGATTGCCCGAAGGATAGACGCCTCCGCGGGCGAGAATGAGCATCAACGGCTTGCCGACAACCAGCCCCGTGTAGCCCGTGGCGGGCGAATACGAGACCGTCAGCGACGGCTGAACGATCACGTCGATGTATTGCTTCAGCCGATACGGCACCCCGAAGTTCCACATGGGGCTCGACAGGACATACTTGTCGAACTGTTTGAAATGATTGATGGTCTTGATGACGGGCTGCCACGCGGCCTCCGCTTCGTCGCGAGGCGCCTGGCCGGCTGCCACGGCATATTTCGCCTTGGCTTGCGGGGCATGAAACGGCGGAATCTCGGCCTCGGTCACATCCAAGACCTCGATTGGGTCGTCGGGCCGCACGTTCCGGTACGAATCGAAGAAACGCGTTCGCCACCCGCGTCGAATACGATTCGACCCGCGGACTGGCCAGGATGTGGAGTAGGCGTGCCATGCGGTTCTCCTCTCGGTTGGAATGTCGGTTGGAATCCTTACGGGCCGCCCCGCAGGCGGAAGCATTGCCGAATGCTCCCGCGTTCGGTTCAAGCTTTGCCTCTGGCCGACGGTCGTTGCCGAACCTCGATTCCGGCGTCGCCGCCGACCAAAACGGTATGGGCCATTCCCAGAAACAGACCGGTCCCCACCACACCGGGCACGGACCGCAATAATTGCTCGGTTTCCGCCGGATTTCGCAGCGGCGGCGTCTGGCAGTCGAGAATGTAGTTGCCGTTGTCGGTCACGAAGAGCCTGCCGGCGACCTGCCGCGGCGCCGCCGGAAAGCCGACGTCGGCCAGTGCCGGCGACAGCAGGTAAATCCGAACGGCATGACCTCGATGGGCAGCACGCGGCGTTCTCCCAGGACGGAGACGAGCTTCTCGGCGCCTGCCAGGATCACCAGGCGTTGGGACGCCGCGGCGACGATCTTCTCTCGCACCAGGGCCCCGCCCAGGCCTTTGATGAGATCCAAGTTCGGATCCACCTCGTCGGCTCCATCGATGGCCACGTCGATCGACTCGACGTCGTCGAGCGAGACCAACGGAATTGCCAACTCCTTGGCAAGTAGCGCGGTTTCGTGCGACGTGGGAATCGCGCGAACGCGGAGGCCCGCCTCAACGCGTTTGCCCAGCGCCCGCACAAAGGCGGTTGCCGCGCGGCCGGAGCCCAATCCGACAATCGAGCCCTGGCGAATCAAGTCCAGAGCGGCCTCGGCCAGCAGGTTAGAGGTTTGGGGATCGTTCCGCATCGACATTCCGGCGACTTCACTATCCAATATTCGATGGTGCGACCGCTCGGTTACGCAAGGGCGACGCGGCTGCAGCGAGCCGGTTCCACATATCACCCGCGAGATCGCCAATGGTTCGATTGTTCGTGGACACCCTTTCCGATGTCGTCCTTGCGAGCCAGCAGTCTTGCCGCGTTCTCGTTGACGAACCACGTGACGCTGCCCTCGACCGGGCGGACACCCGCTGCCGGACGGCTGTCGCGGCTGAGACCGCCTTCGAGGACGTCGCGCAACGCCGGCGCCTTTTCGGCCCCCGCCACCAGGAACGCCACGTGCCGGGCGGCGTTGAGGATGGGATAGGTCATCGTGATGCGGTCCACCAGCGGAGGAACAGTCCCGGGCTTGCTCCACGTGACCCAAGCTCGCTCCTCGTCGAGCGCGGGCGAGCCGGGCAGCAGCGAAGCCGTGTGGCCGTCCTCGCCCAGTCCCAGCAGAATCAGATCGAACTTCGGCGGAGGTTCGCCCACGGCGTCCGCGTGAAAGAACCGTGCCAACTCGACACCATATCTCTCCGCAACCACGGCTGCCGTTCGTGCCTGCGTGGGAACGGGAAAGACTTGAAGCGGCGGCACAGGCACCCGCGATAGCAGCGTTCTTCGGGCCATCGCATAGTTGTTGCGCTCATCTCCCGGCGGAACGAACCGCTCATCGGTGAAAAAAACGTGCGTCCGGGACCAATCGATCGCCGCACGCCAATCGGGCTCGGCCAGCAAGGAATAGGTCACCTCCGGCGTCGAACCGCCGCAAAGCACGAACAAGAATCGCCGCCTCTTCTGAATAGCCACCTGGGCACACTCCGTGACGAAATCGGCGGCCGCGGCCGCCAGCGCGTACCTGTCGGGACAGATTAAAAGGGAAGGCGTGCTCACGACCGTTCACACCGTTTCAGCAAAAGCGACAACAAACGCAGATCTGCCGGCTGCGCCCCTTCCCAGCCAACAACATTCGCAAGTGCTGCTCAGCGTGTCCGGCCGACTAGGACCATCTGGCTCCGACGGGTGCTATACATACAGTCGTTAGGCCCTGCTAATTCTAGCGCCCCCGCCTGGCAAGTCCAGCGGCGTGAATCGCCGCGCAGATGGCCGCCAGCTCCCTGGCCGCAGGCAAACTCAGTCGGCCTTTGGCGGCAACCCGAAACGGAACGGTCCCGCCCGCCTCCTCGGAGAAAGCAGCCGGTACACAGCGAGTGTCAACTCCGTGAAGTCGGAACTCTTGCCGATGCACGCGGCCGCGAATTGCGAACGCCGGTCGCCGAGGCAGACGTCGTCGAAGGAGGTGTAGAGGATGACGGGAATTTCGGGATCCATGGCGTGAACCTGCTCGGCCACTTCGAGGCCGCCCTTGCCTGGCATATGCACGTCGAGAATCGCCACGTCGGGGTTCTCGGTCTCTACGGCACGGAGGGCCTCATTACCGTCCTCGGCGAGCACGACACGATATCCCTCGTCCTCGAAGATCTGCCGGCACAGTTGTCGAAACGCCTCGTTGTCGTCCGCGAAAAGGACGGTTTTCATGACCGCGCAGCCCTTCACTGGTGCCCTTCGCTTACCTATTCTATACATCGGGCTGCGCGCTAGTCTCCATCCGCATGGTCAAAGGGGCGTTTTTCCTTGGCAAAGCGGGCGACTTCGCGACGATAGTCATCGGGGTAATTCATGTTGGACAGTACGGCCGACGTAGGCACGGACAGCTCCAACAGATCCTCCGCGTGAGCCGCAAGAAGACCTCGCAAGCCGACCCGATCATGGGCGGTGAGAATCTCGCCGCAATACCGCTTGGCAAGCAGCAGCGGGTGGCCCCGACGGCCGGCGTGCATGGGCACCACCAGGCCCTTCCCGGACGCCGAAAACGACGTGATCATCAGCCGCACCAATTCGGTCGTGATGGCCGGCTGATCGCCTAACGCCACCACGATCGCCTCGCAGTCCGGCGGCAAGCCGCCAATCCCGCAGCGGACCGACGAAAGCATGTCCGTCCGCCGATAGTCGGGATTGGGCACGATGCGGCACTCTCCGACCGGAAAGTGCTTGGGCAATCTGATCCGCCTGATGGCCCACCACAACGCAGACGTCATCAACGCCGCCCGACAGAAGCTGGTCGACGATGTGTGCAATGACGGTGCTTGCTCCGAACGGCAGCAGATGCTTTTGCCGGCCCATCCGGATCGACTGGCCGGCGGCCGGTATGATGGCACAAATCATCCGATATCCGCCTTCCGACGCACGGCAATAAGTTGGGCGGCGATGCTGACCGCAATTTCCGGCACCGTGACCGCCCCGATCGCGAGCCCGACCGGCGCGTGAATGCGATCCCACTGCTCCTCCGTGGCCAGGCCGCTCTCGATAAAGCTCTTGCGCATCAACGCCACCTTGCGGCGGCTGCCGATCATGCCGATATAGGCGGGCCGCTGATCAATGCAAGCCGCCAGCGCCTCGGCATCATGCCGGTGACCGCGCGTAACGATCACCACGTAGGTGTCCGCGCTCATCGGCTGCGCGGCGATCTGCTGCGGCACCGGACCGCAAAGAACATTGACGCCCGGCGGGAACAGGGCCCGATCGGTAAACTCCGGCCGGTCGTCGATCACGGTCACGGAAAAGCCGATCTGCGCCGCCTGGACCGCCAAAGCCTGACCCACGTGCCCGCCGCCGGCAATCAGCAGCAACGGCCGCGGAACGACCGGCTCCACGAAAACCTCCGCGGAAGGCACGTTCGCCGGCGACTCTTCGACAAACCGCTGCGGCCGACCATGCTCCAGGCACGACTGAATGGCCGTCGCATCCGGAAAACCGATCCACCAGCGATATCGTCACCGGCCAGCCACTCGACGCTGCACATCCAAAAGGCCCGAGCCGGCGCGGAGGGTCGTCGCCAGTGCGCCGCGTTCTCGCTGCGCGAGGGCGTCGGCTGCCGCGGCATAGGCGGCCCGATGCCTGGCGACCGTTGGATCGACCAGAATCCGCATTCGCCCGCCGCAGATCGCGGCGTCGCCGGCGGCCTCAGCACTGTCGAGATTGAAGTCAAAGACCACAGGGCGTTGGCTTCGGCACGCCTCGACGGCAATGCACCGAGTTTCCGCCTCGACCGCGCCTCCGCCGACCGTCCCCCATATCCGGCCGGTCGCGTCGATCAGAGCCGTCGCCCCGGGCCGTTGCGGCGCGGAACCCTGCGTGCCAAGAACCAACGCGGCCGCCAGGGGCCGGCCCTCGTCGATCAGATCCACGATCTGTCGATGAATGTCGATTGGTCCGGCGTGCATGTCCATCGAATTTGACGCAGCAAGAAGCCTACGTTGCCTTCAACTCCGCCACGCGGAGCGGCATCGAACGGAGCCGCACGCCGGTGGCCTGACATACCGCGTTGGCAACGGCCGGAGCTACGGCAATAATCGGCGTTTCGCCGGCGCCGGCCGAGTCGATGTCGGGACGGTTCAGCAGGTGAATGTCCAGCTCGGGCACGTCCTTGAACCGCGGCACCTGGTAGCGAAGAAAGCTGGCGTTGAGTATCTTGCCGTCGGCAAAACGAATCTCCTCGCTCAGCGCTCCGCCCAGGCCCATGATGATGCAACCCTGCACTTGCGAGAGCAGACCGGCCGGATTTTGGATCGCGCCGCACTCGAACACCTGACAGATCCGGCGGACCCGAACCCGGCCTTCGTTCCGGTCGACCGCCACTTCCGCGCATGCGGCCACATAGGAACCCTTTTCCGTGCCGCACGCCAGCCCGAAGCCGACGTGTCCGGGCGATTCTCGTCGACGCTCGTTCCAGCCGAATTTGTCGGCGGCCATTTCCAGCACCGCGCGCAGTCGGGGATTCTTCAGGTGGGCGAGCCGAAAACTCAGCGGATCGGCTCCGGCCGCACGGGCCAACTCGTCCATGAATGACTCGCGGGCGAAGGTGTTGGCGGTGGCCGCCAGCGCGCGATAGGAGCCCGATCGCAGCGGCGAGATGCTGTCCGCCGATCGGCAGACTTCCGTGGCACGTCATAAGGCGTGTCGACGGCCGATCGGCCCGAATTGATGTTCGTTTGCTCCCAGGCGGCGATCGAACGCGTCGCGTCCAACTCGCCGCGCATCTCGATCACCCCGGCGGGCCGAAAATAGGCCCACGTGAACTCTTCTTCGCGGGTCCATCGCACGGCTACGGGCGGCCGGCCGCCTTGGCCAGCCGCGCCGCTTCGACCGCCGCCTCGCCCTTGTGTTTGCCGCCGAACGCGCCGCCGACGTCGGGCGCGATCACCCGCACCTGTCTTCCGCAGCAACTGGCACGCGCCGGCCAACTCGCCGCGGACGCCGAAGGGCCCCGACGGTGCACGGTCCACACGGTCAGATCTTCCGTCGTTCAAATTCGGCGGTGGCAGCCGAGCGGGTCTCCATCGGCGCGTGCTGGATGTAGGCGACCGTCGTAGTCATGTTGCAGCACCGTTTCCGCTCCGGCGGCGGATGCGCGTCGCGGCTGCGAGCAGCGTCCGCGGCGGTTGCCGAGCCGCTTGCCGCCGCCGCGACCCGGCTGGGCATGCTCTTTCAGATACGAGTACAAATGCTTGCTCGAAACATGCTGGCACGGTCTGCCAGGTGGCCGTCTCGCAATCGCCGCCAAGGCCTGCTCGGCCGAACGCGAGGTAGGGGCAGCGCAGCCCACGAACGCTCCCTCGTGTACCACAACCACTCCCGCCATGGCCTTCGCCGGTGCAAGATCGATCGATTTCAGCGTCGCGCCGTAACTCGGCGGACGCAGCACTTTCCCGTAAAGCATGCCCGGCCGCACGATATCGGAAGGCATAGCGATACGCGCCGGTAACGATATCCCGCCGATTCGGCCGAGGCAGCGGCGTTCCCAGCACCTTCCAGCTGGTTGACCGGCGTCAAGGCGACATCGGACGGGACCGTCTGCGCAAATGTCTTGGCGAAGTTCCGCATCTTGAGCCAGTTCGGCATAGGACAACTGTCGGTTGGCCGCTTTGTGGTAGTCACGACGCCGTTTTCCACGTCGCCGTGTCATGCTCCACCTGCCAATGCTTGCAGGCCAGGTCGACCAGCAGTTCGCGGGCGGCGGCGGCAGCCTTGCGGATGGCGGGAACCGTCCGCGGCGTCGTGCCGCTGCCCGCGGTGACTCCGTCGTTGGGAACCACGGACCGTATCGGCCATGATGACGTGGATTTGGTCCGCCGCCACACGCAGTTCTTCCGCGGCGGCTTGTGTCAGTTCCGTGCGAGTGCCCTGGCCCAACTCGACTTTGCCGGCCATCACGGTAATTTGCCGTCGACTGCCCAAGATGAATGCGGGCGGCGATGTTCGTGGGGCCGCTTCCGCCAAAACCCCGGCCTCCGCGGCGCTGCGCCGAGGGCGACGTCGCCGGTCACCGTGAGCAGCAGCCCGGCGCCGAGGACCTGCACGAACTCCCGCCGGCTCCAACCGAACGTCGTCGGTCGGCTGTTCGCGCAGAACGCCTTCCGGGTCGATCGTTTCCTGAAAGTGGATATTCCGTCGGCCATGAGCGGTTCTCCATAAGAATCGAGTTGGCGCTAGGCCTACACCTTTCCGGCGGCGCGATCGAACCGCGCGAATGATTTTGGGATATCCGTTACAGCGGCAGAGGTTGCCGTTGACCCAATCGAGAATCTCTTCATCACTGGGGTGCGGCTTGGCCTCCAGCAGGGCCACCGTGGTCATGATCATGCCTGGCGTGCAGTAGCCGCACTGCATTGCGCCTTCGGCGAGGAAGGCCTCCTGCACCGGGTGCAATGCGCCGTCCCTGGCCAGCCCTTCGATCGTGGTGATTTTCTTGTCGGCCGCGTCGGCCACGGTCGTCAGACAGGAGTGCGTGCCGCTTGCCGTCGATCAGCACGGTGCACGAGCCGCATCGCCCTTCGCCGCAACCGTACTTCGTGCCGGTCAGTTGCAGGTCTTCGCGAAGCACGGCCAGCAGCGGCCGGTCGGCCTCGGTAGTCACCGTTTTCTTCTCGCCGTTGACGTGGAGTGTAAAAGTCTGGTTCACGATGGCACCCAGTAGACGCGACGTCCCGCCGCGTTGATTCCCTGTGGCTTCGAGGCTTTGATGCGGCCGATGATCCCGAGAATCATTATACCCGGTCTGGCAGTTGCTGGCAGCGTCCGGCCTTTTAAGGTCGCAATTTGCGACCTTAAAGCCGCTGCCTCCTCAGCCGCGTAGGTCAGGCACTCCGTGCCTGACACCTGCTCGTGGTCCAAGGCGGTTGTCAGGCACGGAGTGCCTGACCTACGGTTACGCCTCACGTCCACAAATGCCGGTCGAGCATCCGGTAGTTGATCGCCTCGTTCAAATGCTGCGGCCGAATCGGCTCGCTGCCGTCGAGATCGGCGATCGTGCGGGCGACGCGGAGAACCTTGTCGTGGGCCCGGGCGGAAAGACCTAGCTCGGTCATCGCGCCCTTCAAGAGGTTCTGGCACTGGTCGTCGAGCTTGCAGAACTGGCGCGTCTGACGATGCGACATGTCGGCGTTGTGCCGGGTCGAGCCGCCGTCGAAGCGGGCCAATTGCGCCGACCGGGCCGCGGCCACGTGTCCGCGCATCTCCGCGCTCGACGTGCCGGGCGTTCCGCCGGAGAGATCGCGAAACGCAACCGACGGCACTTCGATGTGAATGTCGATCCGGTCCAACAGCGGGCCGGAAATCTTGCTCATGTACCTTTCAATCTGGGGCGGCGTGCAGTGGCAGCTTCGTCGCGAATCGCCGCGATAGCCGCAGGGACAAGGATTCAAGGCCGCAATCAGCGTAAAGTTGGCCGGAAAGGTCGTGCTGTTCAAGGCCCGCGAGATCGTCACCGTGCCGTCCTCCAGCGGCTGGCGCAGCACTTCGAGCGTCTGCCGGGTGAACTCCGGCAATTCGTCGAGGAAGAGAACGCCGTTGTGGGCCAACGAGATTTCGCCCGGCGAGGGCGTCGATCCGCCGCCCACCAGGCCCGCGTTGCTGATGGTGTGGTGCGGCGAGCGGAACGGCCGGACCGCCAGCAGCGGCTGGCCCGGTTTCAGCCGGCCGACGGCACTATAAATGCGCGTGGTTTCGATCGACTCGCCCGTGGTCAGGTCGGGCAGGATCGTGGGCATCCGCTTGGCCAGCATCGTCTTGCCCGAGCCGGGCGGGCCGAGCATCAGGATATTGTGTCCGCCGGCGGCCGCCACGGTCAGGGCCCGCTTCGCCATCTCCTGGCCGCGGACGTCCGAGAAATCGACCTCGTAGCTGGACAACGTGCGGAACAGCTCTTCCAGGCGCGAGGGCTGCGGCTCGATCTCGATTTCGCCGGTCAGAGAAGCCGACGGCCTGGGCCAGGCTGGCCACGGGAATGATCTCGACGCCTTCGACCACGGCCGCCTCGGCCGCGCTGGGGCTGGGCACGAGCATCCCGCGAAGCCCCTGCTGTTCGGCCGCGGCAATGGCCATCGAGAGCGCGCCCTTGGTAGGCCGGGCCGTGCCATCGAGTGCCAATTCGCCCACCACGGCATACTCCGCGAACCGATCGGTGCCGATCTGCCCGCTGCCGGCCAGAATGCCCATCGCGATAGGCAGATCGAAGGAAGCGGCCTCCTTCGGCAGGTCGGCCGGCGCCATGTTGATGACCACGCGGTTCTGCGGCCGTTGGAAGCCCGAGTTCACCATCGCCCGTTCGACGCGGTGCGTGCTCTCCTTAACGGCCGCCTCCGGCAGCCCGACCAGCACGGTTTTCGGCAGCCCCGCCGGCGACACATCCACCTCGACCTCAACCGGCAAGGCGTCAATGCCCAGGAGCGAGAAGGTTTTCAGTTTGGCGAGCATGGCGCAGATCCGGTCCCCTCTCCACGACCAACCTTCGGTCGCTGCTCGGAGAGGACTAAGTTGAGGGCGCGCGGCGAACCGTCCAACCGCCATCATTCTAATCGCTTCTCAACCCGGCCGAAAGAGGGTATAATCATACAGGAAAGCCAGTGCAAGAAGGCTTTCGAGGACAACGATGCCCATACTCAACATTCCCGATGAAGTTTGGAGCGAAACGGGCCTGAGTCAGCGCGAGGCGCTCACAGAGCTCGCCTGCCGCTTGTTCGATGCGGGACGGCTGACGCTCTGGTCCGCGGCCCGCCTGGCGGGGCTGGATCGGGGAGCGATAGAAGATGCCCTGCTGCAAAGGAAGATCCCGATCTACCGTCCGTCGCCAGAGGATCTCGAAGAAGAGCTGACCAATCTTGACCGGCTGGGAGCCTAGCCTTGGCGATTGTGGTGAGCGACACGTCGCCCATTCGGGCCTTGGCACACTTAGACCAGTTGGGTATCATTACAGCGTTCTGCACAAAGGGAAGGGTTTTCGTATGGACAGCAGGGATTGGGAGAGTCGGATTTCGGTAGACGCACAAGTCTGCCACGGGAAGCCGTGTATCAGGGGTACGCGCATCATGGTCTCCGTCGTTCTTGATTACCTCAAAGCGGGCGAGACGATCGAAACGATCCTGCGCCAGTATCCCACGCTCGCGGCGGATGACATCCGCGCGGCGCTTAGTTATGCGGCATGGCTGGCGCACGAGGAAGAAGAGCAGCCGTTGCACACGATCGCGGCGGAATGAAGATCAAACTCGACGAGAACTTGCCTACCGCGCTGACGGAACTGCTTCGGGCAGCGGGCCACGACGCGCTGACGGTCGCGGACGAGGCTCTCGGCGGCAGCAAGGATCCCAAGTTGTTGCAGGTCGCCACATCAGAGGGTCGAACGCTTTTGACGTTCGATCTGGATTTTGCCGATATTCGTCGGTATCCCATCGGCAGCCACGGGGGAATTGTGGTGTTTCGCCTGCACGATCAGCGTTGGGCGGTGCTTGAACCGCCCGCCCGCCGGCTGATCGAATCCGGTCTGCTTGACCGCCTGCAAAGCGGTCTTGCAATCGTCGATGAATCACGTGTTCGGATCCGCACGAAGAAGTCCACTCCGCGTTGACAGGAATTGCGTAGCGCGTCCCGGGAACTAGTCCGGCCGGAGGTGTTCGATGAGTCAAGCCGGTTTGGTCTTATGGTCCTCGATGTACGACCCGCCCTACGAGAGTCCGCTGGAAGACGCCTTCGCGTGGGGGCTGTCAAAGGTCCTGCGCCCAGGGACGATGCTCGAGAAGCAGGTGGAGGTGAAAACCATCTGCGGGGACTTTCGGCTCGATTTTGTCGCTACTGCCGTGGCAGGCCGACGAGTCGCATACGAGTGCGATGGAGCAGAGTTCCATGAGCAGCAACGCGACGAATGGCGCGATGCGATGATTCTCGGTGCTAACGCCGTGGACTCAATCATTCGGTTACGTGGTTCCGACCTTACCTATCACTTGGATGACGTTCTTTGGCTTCTCTCCAAATGGGACCCAGACGTGTTTTCGGATCGGAGTCAGAAGATTCTGTTCCAGTTGGCGTCGGATCGTGCCGGGTATCACAGACACGATAGCCTTGGCTCCGCCATGATTACGTACTGGGAGGAGTCCAAGAGCCGGGACAACCCATTGCATATTTTCTTGCTCCGGCGTAATCGAAACGTCCCAAAGGGTCAGCGGGAGTTCTGGCAATATGCGTTTACATTTGCACACTCCGTCGGTGGCGGCAGTTTGGACGGAGTTCTTGCACGATGGCGACAGGTGACTCGACTGCCAGTCGGCTAGAATTATGAGGTAATGAGGTGAGACGATGAATGCCCGAATCCTGAAAGGTTCAAAGCAAGAGATCGCCGAGAGCGTCTCACAAATCCGCGGTGAAGTCCGCGAAGCCATCGTTTTCGTTGAAGGGCCGTCGGATACCGCGGGGGACTCCGCCGAGGATATCTTCACGGAGATGGAGCCTTTGACGGCAAGTGCCGGCGGCGCGGACTACTCGCGTGAGGCGCTCTACAGCCGCATCGAAGGCGAATGATCCTCCTGGACACCAACGTGCTGGGGCGCATGACGGACGCGACCGACCCGCAGTATGCGGCGGCGCGTCAGGCAATTCACTCGCTGTTGGCCGAGCACGAACGGCTCATTGTTGTTCCCCAGGTTCTCTACGAATTCTTTTCATGCCTTACGAAATGGGGCCTTGACTCAGCGACGGTTATGGGTGTCGCCGTTTCATGCCCTTGGTATATTTCCCAAGCCCTGGTCGGTTCTTTCCATAAAGCGAACGCTCTTCCGATGGCCGCACTATCTCGAAGAACCTGTCAACGAATTCTTGATCGACGGACCATCTGTAACCCCCATCGCTATCAACCAGCCAGATAACGTCCACCCCACAATGCTTGCAGTAATACCCCACGCGGTAGACTTGCCCAACTTCGTGTCCCCGTTTCCGAGCGTGAGGCCAAAGCTTCTTTAGCCGCAGAACTGTAAGCGGTCGAATTGGCATACACATGCTCCGTCTACTAATGCTTTGAAGCTGTTTCACTCTGCCCCACCTTTGCCAAGGCGGGCTTTAACCGTGGGGACATGAAAAAGGCACATCACTGATTATTCGCTTAAGTGCGTGGCCGGCCGGGACCACGAAGCGTGAACTCAAGCCCGAACCCGTCAATATCAGTGATGTCCCCTTCACGCCTCCGGTTTTCGGCAGCCCCGCCGGCGACACATCCACCTCGACCGCAACCGGCAAGGCGTCGATACCCAGGAGCGAGAAGGTTTTCAGTTTGGCGAGTATTCAAGCCACCCTGCACGTTACCTGAATCCTGTATCCGCTAACCGACCATTTCAATGCTGAATCTTGCACTTCGGTAATGCTTGCTCCAAGTTCTTCACGCCCTCGTCAGTAACCTTGGTGTTCGAGAGGTCCAGCCATCGGAGGTTGGTCAACCCTTTGATATTTTCCAGCCCGGCATCCGTCACGTTGGTACTCATCAGGCTCAGCGATTGGAGGTTGGTCAACCCTTTGAGGTGTCGCAGCCCCGCATCGGTCACCTCGGTGACCGCCAGGTCCAACTCTTGGAGGTTAGTCAACCCTTTGAGACGTTGCAGCCCGGCATCGGTCACTTTGGTGCTCGATAGGTGCAGCGATTGGAGGTTGGTCAACCCCTTAAGGTGTTCCAGCCCGGCATCGGTCACCTCGGTAGCAAACAGCCTCAGCGTGCGAAGGTTGGTCAACCCTTCGAGGTGTTCCAGCCCCGCATCGGTCACCTCGGTCCTGTTCAGGTCGAGCACTTGCAGTTCGGCCAACCCTTTGAGGTGTTCCAGCCCTGCATCGGTCACCTCGGTGTGATATAGGTTCAGCGACTGGAGTTGTGCCAGCCCTTTAAGGTGTTCCAGCCCCGCATCGGTCACCGAGGCGTATCCCAGATCTAACGATTGGAGGTTGGTCAACCCTTTGAGGCGTTGCAGTCCCGCATCGGTCACGTTGGTGTCAGACAGGATCAGCGACTGAAGTCGTGCCAGCCCTTTAAGGTGTTCTAGCCCGGCATCGGTCACCTCCGTCATAGCGAGGTCCAGTTTTTGGAGGTTGGTCAACCCTTTGAGGTGTTGCAGGCCGGCATCGGTCACCTCGCTGTGTCCCAGCTCCAGCGATTGGAGCTTGGTCAACCCTTTGAGGTGTTCCAGCCCGGCGTCGGTCGCCTCGCTGTCGCACAGGACCACGCCCACAACTGATTTCCCTGGACTCCTTTCGTCAATGTTGACTTTGCCGCCGAGTTTCTCAATCTCGGCAACCGCCTTTGCCTCCTTCGGATTCACTTCCGCTGCATAGCCCGAGACAACAACGGCAAACGACAGCATCAGAATGATCGCCAAAATTCGGTTCATAGCGTTCCTTCGAACCAGCAATGGCGAAATGGTGAAGTTGCGCCGGGAAGGCCTGGCTTGTATCAACAATTCGTCATTACCATTGGCTGTCGCCAGGATCAATTCAGTACCCAAGAGCACGGTTTTCGGCAGCCCCGCTGGCGAGACATCCACCTCGACCTCAACGGGCAAGGCGTCAATACCCAGGAGCGAGAAGGTTTTCAGTTTTGCGAGCATGGCCGTATTGTACGCCCTTTCCCAAACCACCGGAAAGGGGTGGCAGTACAACCGGTGTGGCGGGATTTCTCGGCATTGCTCCGTTCGCCCTGAAGGGGCCTTGGTTCGCCCAGCCCACGGGCAACGCCCTGGGGAATTGAGCCCATTGAACTCATCTTGTCGGCCCAACGGGCCAATCGTTCGTCGAATGATTGGCCCGTTGGGCCGATGAATGGGCGAGATTGCCTCCGTCCCCAGGGCGTTGCCCCTGGGCTGAGCGAACGCCAGGGCCTTTGGCCCTAATAACCACCGCCAAGAAAACTTGCCGGACCCGGAAAGGGGCGGCAGTGCAACTGCCGCCCCAACTTCGTCCGTGAAATATGCAACCGGTGACCCCAATATCACTTTCCTTGCGCCGGGCGACCACGGCCACGCCGACCCATGCTGCGCCGGCCCGCTTGAGCGTCTTGGCCGCCTCGCTGCACGTGGCGCCGGTCGTTAAAACGTCGTCAACCAGCAGAACGCGGGCGTCTTTCAGCACATCACCCTGGCGGACGCGAAACGCGCCTCGCATGTTCTCGAAACGGCGCGTGGGCGGCAGGTCCGCCTGCGGCAGCGTGTTGCGACGGCGAACCAAAATCCGCCGCCCGACCGGAATCGCCAACGAGCGGGCCACGCAGCCCGCCAGAACCTCGGTGTTGTTCGTGCCGCGATGGAACCGGCGAAACCAAAACATGGGAATCGGAATCACCACGTCGGCTCCGACTTCCGCCAACTGCTCGCGGCGGCGCTCGGCCAGCAGCCTGCCGATGGCCATCGAAAGCCCGTTGTGCGCCGGCCGCTTCATGCGGAGTATCATGTCGCGAAGGCCCGCGTGGTAGCCGCCCAGCGTTACCACCGTATCGAACCGCAGCGTCACGTTCCGGCATCGCGGGCAGTGGTCGGGTGGCGGACCGCCTTCGAGAAGCTGACTCCCGCAGCGCCGGCAGCCGGCCCACGTCGCCGGCGCCAACCGCTTTATACACGGCTCGCAGAGGTATTGATCGCGCGCCGCATCGTCCAGATCGGCCGTGCAACTCAGACAGCGCGGCGGGAAAAGCAGGTGGGCTCCGCCTTGGGCCATTCGGCCGACGCCCGCTCGTACGTGGCCAATCCAGCGAATCATGCGGGCATGATAGTCCTTCCCGGGGCGACACGGCAAGCAGGGTGGTTGTAAAACGCGGCGACAGGTTCACCACAGAGGCACGGAGAACACGTAGAAAAACCAAGGGGAATTTGACCGCAGAGGACGCAGAGGCTGCGGTCAATTCTCAATTTTCAATTTGCATTTCTCCCCTCTGCGTCCTCTGCGGTTCTTACTTCCCGTTTTTTGTGGTTTTCCGTGCGTGTGAGGGTCGAAATTGTGCTCCCAATCGCGCAGAATCGGCAGATTCCCCCATGCTTGACGCCCTTTTGGCCGGCTGATAAACTTTTTGATTCGTTTCTTGGCGGCGGACGCCAAGCGGAGTTCGGGGCGTCGTTGCGGTCGGACATGCGGCGACGATCGAATGCCCTCACCCCCTGCCCCTCTCCCGAAGGGCGAGGGGACGATGTCCGATCGAAAATCGAGCACAAACAGTAATTTTTTTGTGACATCTCACAAAGGAAGGCACACATGACTGCGAAATATGTTTACTACTTCGGCCCCCAGGGAACCGAAGGCGATGCGACGATGAAGAACGCGCTGGGCGGCAAGGGCGCCAACCTGGCCGAGATGGCCAAGCTGGGCCTGCCCGTGCCCGCCGGCTTTACGATCAGCACCGAGTTCTGCACGGTCTATTTCGCCGAGGGGCGGCAGTTTCCGCCAATCGCTCCGCGACGAAGGCGGCTGCCGCCTTGCAGAAGACGGAAGAGGCGATGGGCATGAAGTTCGGCGATCCGGACAACCCGTTGTTGGTCAGTTGCCGCAGCGGCGCCCGGACCTCGATGCCCGGCATGATGGAAACCGTGCTCAACGTGGGGCTCTGCCCGAAGACGATCCCCGGGCTGATCAAGAAGTCGGGCAACGAGCGGTTCGTCTACGACGCCTACCGCCGCTTGATCATGATGTATTCCGACGTGGTCATGGAGAAGGCCGAAGACATCGAGCCGGCCGAGGGCAAGGGCATCCGCGTCCAGCTCGAGCACATCATGGCCAAGAATGAAGAAGTCGAAGACGTACGACCTCCGATACCGACCTGACGGCCGCCGATCTGAAGAAGCTCTGCACGAGCTTCAAGAAGAAGGTGCAGGAAGTGCTCGGCCGCGAGTTCCCCGACGATCCCGAGGAGCAGCTTTGGGGCGCGGTCGGCGCGGTGTTCAAGAGTTGGGAAGGGCGCCGGGCCGTTTCCTATCGCAAGATCGAAGGCATTCCCGGCGAGTGGGGCACCGCCTGCAACGTGCAGAGCATGGTGTTCGGCAACCTGGGCAACACCTCGGCCACCGGCGTGGCCTTCTCGCGCAACCCGGCCACCGGCGAGAACAAGTTCTACGGCGAGTGGCTGGTGAACGCCCAGGGCGAGGACGTCGTGGCCGGCATCCGCACGCCCAACCCGCTCAACGAAGGAACGAAGAACCCGCAGAACCAGCACCTGCCCTCGCTGCAAACCGAGTGGCCCGAGTTGTACAAGCAGCTCGACGACATCCGCAGCAAGCTGGAACAGCACTACCACGACATGCAGGACATCGAGTTCACGATCCAAGAGGGCAAGCTCTACATGCTCCAGTGCCGCAACGGCAAGCGGACCGGCACCGCCGCCTTGAACATGGCGATGGACATGTTGCAAGAGGGTCTGATCGACGAGCAGATCGCCGTCACCCGCGTCCAGCCGGCGCAGCTCGACGAACTTTTGCACCCGATCATCGACCCGGCCGCCGAGAAGACAGCCGAGGCGTTCCTTTCCGGTCTGCCGGCGGGACCGGGCGGCGCCTGCGGCAAGGTCGTGTTCACCTCGGTCGACGCGGTCGAGTGGGCGAAACGCGGCGAAACCGTGATCCTGGTGCGCGAAGAGACCAATCCCGAGGATGTGGAAGGCATGCGCGCAGCCGAGGGCATTTTGACCGCCCGCGGCGGCATGACCAGCCATGCGGCCCTGGTGGCTCGCGGCTGGGGCAAATGCTGCATCGTCGGCGCCGGCGACCTGAAAATCGACCTCGGCGCCAAGCGGCTCACCGTGGGCGAGGTGAAACTCAAGGAAGGCGAACTGATCACCCTCAACGGCACCAAGGGCAAAGTCTATGCCGGCGCGTTGGCGATGATCGACGCCACCGAGAACCCGCGCTTCCAGGGCTTCATGGCGCTGGTCGACAAGTTCCGCAAGATGGGCGTACGCACGAATGCCGACACGCCCGACGACGCCAAAGTCGCCCGCCAGTTCGGCGCCGAGGGCATCGGACTTTTTCGCACCGAGCACATGTTCTACGGCACGGGCTCCGATCAGCCGCTTTTCCTGCTGCGGAAGATGATCCTCAGCAAAACGGTCGAAGAGCGGAAGGCCGCGCTGGCCGAGCTCTTCCCCTTCGTCAAGCACGACATCAAGGCCACGCTGGAAGCGATGGACGGCCTGCCGGTCACGATCCGCTTGCTCGATCCGCCGCTGCACGAGTTCGTCCCGCAGGACCCGAGCCGGCAGAAGGAACTGGCCGCGTCGCTCGGCATCCGGCCCTTTGAGATCAAGAAGCGCGGCGAGGCCCTGCATGAGACGAACCCCATGATGGGCCACCGCGGCGTGCGGCTGGGCATCACCTATCCCGAAGTGACCGAGATGCAAATCCGGGCGATCTTCGAAGCGGCCAGCGAACTGAAGAAAGACGGCAAGTCGCCCAAACCCGAGTTGATGGTGCCGGTGACTTGCGACGTCAAAGAACTCGACATCACCAAGGTGGTCTTCGATCGCGTCAAGCGGGAAGTTCAACAACAGACGGGCGTCGAGGTGCACTGCCTGTACGGCACGATGATCGAGATTCCGCGCGCCTGCCTGCTGGCCGACAAGATGGCGAAGACAGCCCAGTTCTTCTCGTTTGGCACGAACGACCTGACGCAAATGAGCTTCGGCTTCAGCCGCGACGACATCGGCGGCTTCTTGCACGACTACCTCGAAGACAACATCCTCGAGGCGGACCCCTTCCAAACCATCGACCAGAACGGCGTGGGCCAGTTGATCCAGATGGCGGCGATCAAGGGCCGTTCAACGCGGAACGATCTGAAAATCGGCATCTGCGGCGAGCAGGGAGGCGATCCGGCGAGCGTCGAGTTCTGTTTCCGCACCGGGCTGAACTACGTCAGTTGCAGCCCCTACCGGGTGCCGATCGCCCGGCTGGCGGCCGCCCAGGCAGCCATCAAGGCGAAGAAGTAGGTTAGTGCCCCACCCAATCTGACGTGACAGGTTGGGATTACGTCGGCCTTGGGGCTTTGGGCTTGGGTCTTGGGCTTGTCCAAGACCCAAGACCTAAGACCTCGCCAATGCACCCGTCAATTCAGGTCGGTTGAGCCACTGGCAGGCGGCCAGACCCAATCATGTGCGTTTCGTTCGGGCGGCAATTGCCACCCGACATCCACGCTATTCGTCGAGCATTGATCCGTCGGGTGGTAATGGACCACCATTGCCGACTATTTCGTCGCACGCTTCGGCCCGAGTACACGCCACGATCCACATGGGTCTTTCGGTTTTCACGATTTCGCTAACTGTCCGGCAAGGCGGTTGACCATGTATTTAAACACATCATGCAGATATAATTGTCGTAAAGGAGGATTTCGCATACAATGCACTTGTAAGCAGAAACCGTTCGGCTTCGCTCAATACGGAGGACTATTCTATGAGCGTTCAAGCACCGACATCTGACAGCGGCCTGTTGGATCTGCTACGGATTACGGGTCCATTGGGCGTGTCGGAACTGGCTGACGCGATGGAGGTTACGCCGACAGCCATCAGGCAGCGTCTAATGCGGCTAATGGCCCGAAAGGCCATTCAACGGGAGGCGACACGACATGGCCGGGGCCGCCCAAAGCACCGTTACTGGTTGACAGATAACGGGTTGCGACTCACCGGCTCCAACTTCACCGACTTGGCAGTGGCACTTTGGAAAGAGACCTGCCAGGCGGGAGACGTCACGGCCCAGCGGGAGTTCATGCGCCGAGTCGCCCGGGCCTTGGCCGCCGGCTACGCCGATCAGGTTCAAGGCGATACCACGGCCGAACGGATGCAATCGTTGGCCGATCTGCTGGCGCAGCGACGCATCCCCGTTTCGGTCGATGAGTCGGTCCACGGAACCACGCTGACCGAGCACGCGTGCCCTTATCCAAACGTTTCCGAGCAGGACCCGTCCATTTGCAACATGGAACGGATGATGTTCTCGGAGTTGCTTGGCCAGGACGTGGAGTTGACCCAGTGTCGCCTGCACGGGGCCAGCGAGTGCCGGTTCCAAGCAAGCTGAGCGTTGGATATACTAGAGGGCTCGAAGGTCGGCACCGTAGCCGTCCCCGGCTTCTCTCGGGCAGGAGGGGCGTCGGGCAGCCCGTCGGAGAATGCCGCGGGGGGGGCGGAATTGCGGATTACAACCGGGACGGAACCAGAACATGACGCAACCCTGGATTGAAGGACGTTTGGAAGAAGGCGTGGTCACCACCACGTTGGAGCAGGCAATTAACTGGGCCCGCCAGGGCAGTCTTTGGCCGATGACTTTCGGCATCGCCTGTTGTGCCATCGAGATGATGTCGGCGGGGGCGGGGCGGTTCGATCTCGATCGCTTCGGAGCGGGCGCGTTTCGTGCCAGCCCGCGGCAGTCCGATCTGATGATCGTGGCCGGCACTCTGACCTACAAAATGGCCAGCCGCGTCCGCCGGCTCTATGAACAGATGGCCGAGCCGAAGTACGTCATTGCCATGGGGGCGTGCACGGTGGCCGGCGGCCCGTACTACGAATATGGATATCACGTCGTCCGCGGGGTCGATTTGGTCGTCCCGGTCAACGTGTACATTCCCGGTTGTCCGCCGCGGCCCGAATCGGTGCTGGAAGGTCTGATGCGTTTACAGGACAAGATTCGCGGCCAACGGATTGCGCGGCAGCGCGAGACCGACGGCGGCGGTTGGCTGAGCCATCTCTTCCGCTCGGGCAAGAAGGTCGAGGACGAATTGCCCGTGCCCGAGCAGAGCGGCTTCGTGCGGGTCGAGGATATCCAGCCGGTTTTCGACCATCAGAAGGTGAAGGGGAAGGCCAAGACAGCGTGACGCAGGCGACGAATTGGCGCCGCACGAAATCCACATGACCGACATACTTTCGATTATCGATCTCCACGTGAGCGTCAGCGAGAAGCCGATCCTCAAGGGAGTCAGTTTGGAGATACGCCGGGGAGAGGTCCATGCGTTGATGGGGCCGAACGGCTCGGGCAAGAGCACGTTGGGCTTCGCCATCATGGGCCACCCCGGTTACCAGGTCACGCGGGGCCGCGTGGAACTGAACGGGCAGAACGTGCTGGCGATGGAGCCGCAGCAACGGGCCCGGGCCGGTTTGTTCCTGGCCTTCCAGCGGCCCGTTGCCATTCCCGGCGTGAAGATGGCCGATTTTCTCCGCCACGCCGCCACGAACGTCCGCAACCCTGACCGCAAGGAGGGCGAAGAACTGATCCCGATGCGGCAATTTCGCAAGGAACTGAACGAGAAAATGCAGCAATTGCGGATCGATCCCGAGTTCGCCCGGCGCTATGTCAACGACGGCTTTTCCGGCGGCGAGATGAAGCGGGCCGAAATCCTCCAGATGGCCATGCTCCGGCCGCGGTTCGCCATCCTCGACGAGACCGACAGCGGCTTGGACGTCGATGCCGTCCGGCTGGCCAGCCAGAGCATCGCCGAGATTGGCGGGCATGAGATGGGCATCCTCATCATCACGCACCACGAGCAATTGCTCGAATATAACCACCCCCAAGTCACCCACGTGATGCTGGGCGGGCGAATCGTCGAAACCGGGGGGCCGGAACTGGCGATGGAACTGCACAAGCAAGGGTACGACCGCGTTCGGGCGGCCCATCCCGAAGCCGCCGCCGACGAAGAGGCATTGCTGGCGGCCGCAAAAAACTGAAAGCGCTCGTATGGCTACCGATATTCGTTCCGACCCCGTCGGCGAAATCAACAAGTACGATTTCCGCAACGACGAGCGGTACGTGTTCAAGAGCCGCAAGGGCTTGGACCGCAACGTCGTGGCGGAAATCTCGGAAATGAAGAACGAGCCCGCCTGGATGCGGGACTTCCGCCTGAAGAGCCTGGAAATCTTCTACTCGAAGCCGGTGCCCCAATGGGGCGGCGATATTCCCATCAAGTTCGAGGACATTTACTACTACCTGAAGCCCACCGACCACCAGGTGAAGTCGTGGGACGAAGTGCCGGCCGAAATCCGCAGCACCTTCGACAAGCTGGGCATCCCCGAAGCCGAAAAGAAGTTCCTCGCCGGCGTGAAGGCCCAATACGAAAGCGAAGTCGTCTACGGCTCGTTGAAGGCCGAGATGTCGCGGCAGGGCGTGATCTTCACCGACACCGATTCGGCGCTGCGCGAGCATTCCGACCTGCTGCGCCAGTATTTTGCCACGGTCATCCCGCCCACCGACAACAAGTTCGCCGCCTTGAACTCGGCCGTGTGGTCGGGCGGATCGTTCATCTATGTGCCGCAGGGCGTGAAGGTCGAGTTCCCCTTGCAGGCTTATTTCCGCATCAATGCGGCGAACATGGGCCAGTTCGAACGCACCCTGATCATTGTCGACGAGGGCGCGCAGGTCCACTATGTCGAGGGCTGCACCGCGCCGATGTACAGCACCGAAAGCCTCCACTCGGCCGTGGTCGAGGTGATCGCCAAGCGCGGCTCCCGCGTCCGCTACACGACCATCCAAAACTGGGCCAACAACATCTACAACCTGGTCACCAAGCGGGCGATGGCCTACGGCGATTCGCTGGTGGAATGGGTCGACGGCAATCTCGGCAGCCGGCTGACGATGAAATACCCTTCCATCTACATGATGGAGCCCGGCGCCCGCGGCGAGGTGCTTTCGGTGGCCTTCGCTTCGGCCGGCCAGCATCAGGACGCCGGCGCGAAGCTGGTCCATTGCGCCCCGCACACCTCGGGACGGATCGTCTCGAAGTCGATCTCCAAAAGCGGCGGACGCACCAGCTACCGCGGCCTGGTGCGGATGTGCAAGGGCGGCTCGCCGCTCGAAGGCGAACGTCGTTTGCGACGCCTTGATCCTCGATCCACGCAGCCGCAGCGACACCTATCCTTATATCGAGATCGAAGAGCAGGACGTGATGGTCGGCCATGAAGCCAGCGTTTCGCGGATCGGCGAAGAACAGTTGTTCTACCTCACCAGCCGCGGATTGACCGAGGCGGAGGCGGCCACCATGATCGTCAGCGGGTTCATCGAGCCGCTGGTCAAGGAGCTGCCGATGGAGTACGCCATCGAGATGAACCGGCTGATCGAGCTGCAAATGGAAGGAACCGTGGGGTAGCGGTAAGATCAACAATTCACAAAGCCGCGACCGGGGGTCGCGCTGGGCGAAAAACCTATCGTGACCGCATCCGTCGTTCAACGCGGCTTTACCCAAGACTCGTTCGAATCGTTCCTGGGCGATCGGCGGGAGCCCGAGTGGCTCGTCGCCCTGCGGCGGGAAGCTTGGACGACGTTCGAGAGATTGCCGCTCCCCGACCGGAAGCTGGAAGAGTGGATGCGGACCGACATCCGCGCGTTCCGCCTCGATCAATTCAGTCTCCCCTCTCCGGGCGCCGATCGGAGCTTGGTCGGGAGAGGGACAGGGGGCCAGCGCGGCGATTCGAGTGACCGGCACGATCAACGGCACGCGCTGCTGAGTGAAGGCGTCGGCCTTTCCGGCCGCGTTGCCGCCGTCGATAGCCGGCCGCTCGAAACGACTTGCGATCCGCAATTGTGCGGCCGCGGCGTGTTGTTCGGCAGCCTGGACCAGTTGGTGTGCGAGCACGGCGATCGGCTGCGTCCGTACCTCTTCTCGGCAGTGGATTATCGCGCCGACAAGTTCGCCGCGTTGCACGCCGCCTGCTGGTCGGGCGGAACCGTGCTCTATGTGCCCAAGGGCGTCGTGATCGATCGCCCCTTGCACATGCTTTCGTCGCTTTCCCCCGGCGGCGTCGATCTCGGGCACGCCCTGATCGTGTTGGAAGAGGGCGCGGAAGCGACCGTCCTGGCCGAGACCGCAAGCACGGACGCCGCGGCGGCCGGTTTGCATTGCGGGGCCATCGAAATTCACGTCGGCCCGCGGGCGAAGCTCCGCTATGTGAATCTGCAAAACTGGGGCCCCGGCGTTTGGCACTTCGCCCACCAGCGGGCCCTGGTCGGACAAGATGCCAACTTGCAATGGACGATCGGCGCTCTCGGCAGCCGGTTGGCCAAAGTGAACCAGCACGTGGCCCTCGTCGGGCCGGGCGCCGACGCGGAAGTCAACGGCGTGATGTTTACCGAAGGCAAGCAGCACCTCTCCTACCACACCCTGCAACATCACCAGGCGCCGCATTGCACGAGCGACCTGCTCTACAAGGGCGCCCTGCAAGACAAGTCGCGGCTGGTGTGGCGGGGCATGATCAAAGTGGACCGCGACGCCCAGAAGACCGACGGCTATCAGCGCGACGACAACTTGATCCTCTCCGAGGAAGCCCGGGCCGATTCGATCCCCGGCCTGGAGATCGAGGCCGACGATGTGAAGTGCTCGCACGGCGCCACGGCCGGCCGCGTTGACGACGAGCAGGTGTTCTACGCCCGCTGCCGCGGATTGACGCGCAAGGAAGCGGTCCGTATGATCGTGACCGGGTTCTTTCAGCAGGTATTCGATCGGATCACCATCGCCAGCGTTCGGCAGGCATTGGCCGAGGCCATCGGGCGACGGGTCCGCGAATACGATTAGGTTTAGCCGCCGCCGGCACGGCGGCAAAAGGCGCCGGTCCATGGCCAACTTCGTTCGCGTTTGCAAGACTTCCGACATCCCCGATCCGGGCCAGGCCGTATTCGAGGTCGGCGACCGCTTCGTGGCCCTGTTTCACATGGACGGCGGTTTCTATGCGTTGGATGACTGCTGCACGCACGACGGCGGGCCGTTGGGCGAAGGGATTCTCGACGGCTTCCAGATCATTTGCCCCCGGCACGGGGCCCGATTCGACATTCGCACCGGCCAGGCGCTGACAATGCCCGCCGTCCAGGGAACGTCCGCCCACGAGGTCAAGATCGAGGGTGAGGATCTATTTGTGAGAATTATCGAGTAGAACCGGTAGCAACGCATCGTGAATAAGAGGCAAGGCCATGCCCATTTCCGAAGAATCGATTCTCGCCGCGATGCGTCAGGTCCGCGACCCGGAACTGATGGTCAACGTGGTTGACCTGGGACTGATCTATGGGATCGGCGTTGATGAGGTGGAGGGGAAGACGAACATCAAGGTCATTATGACGATGACCACGCCGGCGTGCCCCTTCGGGCCGGAATTGATCCAGGAAGTCAAAGACGCAGTAGGCAAGCTGGAGGGCGCAGGCAAGGTTGACGTCGAGATCACGCTCAGCCCGCCTTGGACGCCGGACCGCATGAGCGAGGAGGCCCGGGACGAATTGGGGATGTTCTGAGCTGGCAGCGGCGGCTCAACCGACCTGAATTGGCGGGTGCATTGGTGAGGTCTTGGGTCTTTGGCCTTGTCCAAGACCCAAGTCCTAAGGCCAAAGACCCTTCCCGCCTTACGCAGCTTACCCTGTCGCTATTATCCTCAATCTTTGTGCCGCTTGGGCCGATGATAGAGGCATTCTGAATCGAGATTAAGCAGGGGGATCGATGCGTAATAAGAGCGATGCGCATGCACGCGTACATCCTATCGACCGGCCGCTCGATTTCCCCGTTCAACCGTCCGGTGGGCGAAATGCGGATTCACAACCGCCCGCTGCGGGAGCTTCAGGTTGAAGCGCTCGAAGCGCACGGATGCTCGGTCGAGTTCATCGACCGCGTCGAGGACATCCGCTGCCTGCCGTCGCTGCTGATTGCCGACGACCTCTACTTCACGCATCAGGCGTTATCGGGCTTCCTGAAGGCCGCGAGGAACTCGGCCGCCGTCAACTGTCGGGCCGCTTTGGCCAGCTCGATTCTGACCGAGCGTTTCGCCCCCGCATTTCAAGGCCCGCAAGTCGATGGTCCCGACGGCACGCCGCATCGGGCGTACGACTGCTATTGGCTGCGGCAACTTGATTCACGCCTGCCGTTGGATCGCCAAGCGGAGATCGTGCCCGTCCCGCATCGCGTGGCGAAGGTGCGCTCGGCAGCCAATCGTTATTTCGAGCCGTCGGGGCGATTCGTGCTTCCGGCCTCGGCGGTGTACATGGCGCCGATTCAACACTGGTCGTGCCTGATGGCCGCCAACGTGCTCGGAATGCCGGGCTTCTTCTTGCACAGCTTGCGGCAACGCATGGCGGCCGCTGTGAGTTTGCCCCTCCGCATGATGTGGCGTTCGGGCAGTCTCCGCCCCGCACGATGGCTCGGCAAGCTCTACCTGGCCGGGCGAAGATGCGGCATCGATCCTTCCGCGCATCTCGAGGCCGCCATTCTGGCCGACCATGTGAAGATCGGTCCCAATGCGGTGATACGCGGTTGCGTGATCGGCGAAGGGGCCACGATTGGGCCGGGCGCGTCGCTCGAAGGTTGCACGATCGGTCCCGGCGCGACGATCAATCCCAACGTGGTCGCCCGCTGCTGTGTGCTCGGCCCGGAAGCCAATCTGGGAAGCTTTTTCACGCAGTTGGCCGTGTTGGGGAGCGGCGCCGTGTTATGCCCGACGAGCGCAATTTTTGATTTCTCCTTCCGAAACAGCGTTTCCGTCGACGTGGACCAGTCGCCGGTTCCCTGCGGCTCTCAGTTGATGGGCGGATGCTTGGGCGACCGCGCGTTCCTGGGAGCCGGCCTCAACATGGCCCCCGGACAAGAGCTGCCGAACGATCGTGTGTTGGTAACCAATCCGCGGGCGTTGGTGCGCGGCCCCAGCCGGCCGTTGCCGGAGCACGTCCTAGAAATCAACGGCGCCACCGGGCGACCCGTTTCACGCGGGCGGAAGCGAGCGGCATGAGGGTGAGAAAGGATGAAGAGTTTAGCCGCGATGCCGCAGGCGAGCGGCACAGGCACAGAGTTTAGCCGCGATGCCGCAGGCGAGCGGCACAGGCACAGAGTTTAGCCGCGATGCCGCAGGCGAGCGGCACAGGCACAGAGTTTAGCCGCGATGCCGCAGGCGAGCGGCACAGTTGTTCGGTGTCCGGCAGAGGTGAGCCTCGTGACGCCCACCGCGCTCACGACCCCTCAGCGGCCTCCAAAATCAACAGCGAGTCTTCCCAACCCTCGGGTGTCGAGAACGACTTCACGCCGGTATTTGTTTCCTGCCCCACCGGCGCCGGCTCGCCCGTGACCGGGTTGATCCACGACACGTTGACCTTTGGCCCGTTCAACTTGCTCATGTTGATGGAAAACGACGCCGGCTCGGCCAGATAGATCATGGCCCATTTGCCGTCCTGATGCCGCGCAGCCAGATGAAGCAGGTCGTCGGGCCCCGGCTTTCCGCCCGATGCGTACGGTCCCAGGCTTCGGACATAAGCGTTCCGTTGCTTCTCGTTGGCAATCGCGGCAGGAAGCGGCGCATCGCTCGTGCGCCCTCCCGACTCGAAGATCGACTGGTCGGCGCCAGCAGCCACCACTCCTTGCGGGCGAGGAAGATCTTCTTGAGCACGCTCATCTGGACTGCCGCAGGCGCATCGAGGGCCTTTTCCCATGTGGGCAGGATTCGCCAACTGTCGTTGTGCCCATAGGCATGGTGGCCGCCGGCGAGATACGAGTAATAGGCCTGCCGCCGGGCCCAGAGCGGCGTCACGTCGAAGCTGTACTCGGTGCCCGCTTCATAGGCCCCTTCGGCCATGACGACCGGCTTGACCGGCTTGAGGTTGTAGTCGTACGTCACCATGGGGTAGATCAGCTTGACGGCGTTCCACGTTTGGATCGTGTTGAAGTCGAGCCAATCCTCGTTGTGAAGGAAGCTCGAAGAGTAGGGCGACGGATCGGGGTGAACGGTGATCAGATGGAGGCCGTCGCCGCTGCGCAGCCCCGCGGCCAGTTCGCGCACAATCGGCAGATACGACTCCTTGGCCTCGGGCACCAACGACCAAGCGATGTTCGGCGTCTTCTTGTACCGCTGGCCCAACCACTTCGCCCAACCTTGTGCCTTCTCTGTGGTGATGTACTTGCGGCACGATTGGTGGTAGATCGTCACCAGCACGAGCAGATTGTCTTCGCCGGCCATGCGGAGCACGGTATCGACGTTCTTGAAGTAGGCCTCGTTCGGCGTCAGCGGATCGTTCGTGAGCCAGGGCTTCTGGCCGTAAACGTTGGGCTGCGTGCCGTCGCCGTCGCCGGTGAGCATCACCTGGACGACGCTGAAGCCGTGGCTCTTCGACTTGTCGAGAATCAGCCTGGCCTGTTCCTGGGTATAGCCGTGGAAGAGTTCCCATTGCGTGGTGCCGAGCCAGAAGAAGGGCGTACCGTTCTGGTCGACGAAGTACCGCCCGTTCGGGCCGACTTTGACCGGGAATTCCGCTTGCTGGGCCGATGCGGTCGCCGCGGCGACCAGCAACGACGCCAGCAACAACATGATTTTCTTCGCGGCGGGTTTCATTGAGGTTGTCCTTTCAACGTTAACGTCAAAGTATCGCCATCGTTTGTTGCAGCCCCAACTTAGCTGCCGGACCAAGTTGTTTGCCCTTGTAATGAAGGCAGGCAAGACCGCGGTCATAACTTTAATGTCATAAATATGGTATCTGGCAACGGCGTCTCATAATAGGCAGCGCATCGGTCAAATCCCAGGATCTCATATAGCCGAATCGCAGCCTGCATGGAAGGCAAGGTATCCAATCGCATCGTCAAGTAGCCGATGGTGCGTGCTTCCGCCACAATTCGCTCCGCGAGTGCCTTCCCAATGCCCTGCCCGCGAAACCTTGAGCGAACAAACAGTCGCTTCATCTCGCAGACACCCTCCTCCAGAGGCCGCAGCGCGACACAGCCGGCGGCTTCGCTACTTGCCAGAGCAAGGAGCAGCCGTCCGCGCGGTGGGGCGTAGGGTCCCGGCAGACCAGACAACTCTGCGACGAACGCCTGAAACGACAGGTCTATGCCAAGCCAGTCAGCATATCCCTGGAACAATGTGCGCGATAGGGCGATTTGGTGTGGCGTGACTGCCTCGCATATCTTCATCTCGATCATGCTGATCATCTTATCACCCCCTGGAAAGGCTTGGAAGCGCGGCGACTGGCGGGACTTGACATGCCCTCGGGTCGCCACCACAATCAGGCTGGCCTAGTAGACGCGGCATCTTGCCGCGTCATGCCCAACAGAGTCGGGAGAAACAATATGAAATCCACTTGCCGACTTCCCGTTTTGTTCTGCACGGCGTTCTGTGCCCTTGCCGCGCACGCCGCCGCCGAGCCGCTCTATCGCGACGCCTCGCAGCCCATCGAGCGGCGCGTTGCCGACTTGTTGGGGCGCATGACGCTCGAAGAAAAAGTCGGCCAGATGAACATGCCTTGCGTCTACGTGGGCGGCCTGGGCCGCTCGATCGCCGAAAAGACTGACGGCGTCGAGAAGTTCGCGGCCGGCACGCAACTCCAGGATTTCGGGCCCGGCGGCGGGTTCTTCACGCTCTCGAACACCATCCTCCACGAAGGCCCGCGGCAGCAAGCCGAGTTTCTCAACAAGCTCCAGCGGATCGCGATCGAGCAGACGCGGCTGGGCATCCCGCTGCTGGAGACCGAAGAGGGCACGCACGGCCTGATGGCCCCCGGCGCGACGATCTTCCCCGAAGGCCCTTCGCTGGGCAGCACGTGGAACATCGACCTGATCGGCCGCGTCTATGCCGCGGTGGCCAGGGAAGCCCGCTCGATCGGCGTGCACCAGAACTTCACGCTCGTGGTCGAGCCGATCCGCGATCCGCGACTGGGACGCAATGAAGAGGCATTCAGCGAAGACCCCTTCTTGTGCGCGCGAATCGCCGAAACCATCGCCCGGTCCATGCAAGGCGACGACGTGTCGGCCGACGATCATGTGGTCTCCGGCCTCTGCCATTATCCGGGGCAAAGCCAGCCCACAAGCGGCCTGGAACGCGGGGCCATGGAGATTTCCGAACGCACCCTGCGCGAAGTGTTCCTGCCGCCGTGGGAGGCGGGCATCCGGAAGGGGGGCGCGCTGGGCGTCATGGCCACCTATCCGGCCATCGACGGCGTGCCCACCCACGCCTCGCAAAAATTGCTCACCCGCATCCTCCGCCAGGAACTCGGCTTCGACGGCCTCGTCTTGTCCGAAGGGGGCGGAATCGGCACCATCGTTTACGAAGGATTGGCAGCCACACAGAAGGAAGCCGGCGAAATCGCCCTGGCCGCCGGCGTCGACGTCGGCATCTCCTACGAGTCGGGCTATATGCGCGACCTGCTGGCCGGCGTCCGCGACGGCCGAGTGCCCATAAGCCTTATCGACCGCAGCGTGAGTCGCATTCTCAAGCAGAAGTTCCGCCTCGGCCTGTTCGAAAAGCCGCTGGTAGACGTCGAGCGCGCCGTGCGGACCGTCCACCAGCAGGCCCACCAGGACCTCAGCCTGGCGGCCGCGCGCGAGGCGATTGTCTCTGCTAAAGAACGAGAACAATCTGCTTCCCTTGAAGAAGACGCTGCGCTCGGTGGCCGTGATCGGTCCTATCGCCGACGCGCCGCAGAGCCAACTCGGCGACTATGCCCCCAAGAAGATTCTCCAGCCGCTGGTTTCGGTCCTCGAAGGCGTCAAGCAGATCGTTTCGCCCGATACGAAAGTCACCTACGTGCAGGGCTGCGGCGCGACCGGCGCCGAGCCCAACGCCATCACGGCCGCCAAGGAAGCCGCGGCCGGCGCCGAGGCGGCCATTGTCGTCGTGGGCGAGCGCCAGGGCGGCGGGCAACCTTCCACCGACGGTGAAGGCCACGACTCGGCCACCCTCGAATTGACCGGCCTGCAAGAACAACTCGTCCAGGCGGTGCAATCCACCGGCACGCCCACCGTGGTCGTGCTCATTAACGGCCGCGCCCTGGCCGTGCGATGGGCTGCCGAGCACTGCCCGGCGATTGTCGAAGCCTGGCTGCCGGGCGAAAAAGGAGGCACGGCAGTGGCCGAAGTTCTCTTCGGCGATACCAATCCCAGCGGAAGGCTTTCCGTGACGGTTCCTCGTCACGTCGGCCAACTGCCCGTCTATTACAACTATAAGAAGTCGAAGCGGGCCTGGCTGCGGGAAAACGGCCGCCAGTACGTTAACCTGCCCGCCACGCCGCTCTATCTTTTCGGCTACGGGCTGAGCTACACGAAGTTCGAATATTCCGATCTCAAGCTCAGTGCCGCAGAAATCACGGCGGCCGACGCGATCGAGGTGCAGCTTCGGGTGAAGAATGTCGGCGACCGACCGGGCAAAGAGACGGTTCAGCTCTACATCGACGACGTGATAAGCAGCGTTTCCACTCCCGTCAAACAGCTTCGTGGCTTTGCCAAGTTGGCCCTGGAGCCGGGCGAGGAGAAGGCCTGCTCCTTCACGCTCACTCCGGACGACCTGGCCCTGTACGACGCCGATTTGCGGCGCGTGGTCGAGCCGGGCCGATTCCGCGTGCTGGTCGGCGCCTCGTCCGACGACATCCGCCTCAGCGGCGAGTTCCGGGTAAAATGAATGTCGCCTTTCGCTCCGCCAAAGTGCCGGTGAGCGAATTGGACTTAGCCCCTTTCTATCCCCGAATTGCTGGCCCCGCAGCCAACAAAACTGTGATTTCCTGAAGATTATGTTGTTGGATTGCGTTAATCAACCACGAAGAAGAGGATGGTCAAGAAGTGGCATGTGCTGCCCGCCATGACCGACATGTGCCAGAGTCCGTGGAATAGGGGATACTTATTGTCGTAGACCAGGAACAGCGTTCCACAGGTATAGCAAAGCCCGCCGACCAACATCCACCATAATGCGGCTGCGGGAACCACTTCCAGGAGCGAAGGGACCGTGGCAATCGGCATCCACCCCAGCAGGACATAGATCCAAATCGCCACGCCATCCACTCTGTGCGAGAACAGGGTCTTGGAGACGAAGCCGCACAAGGCCACGATCCACATCACGCCAAAGAACAGGAACCACCATCCGGTTCGCAAGTAGACCAGGGCAAAGGGCATACACGTTCCTACGATAAGCAAGTAAATAGAGCCCTGGTCCAGGCGTCGAAACAAATGTCGCAGTCGTGGCCCCAGGGGAGTGTGCGATAAGGTGGAAGCGGCGTACACGCCAACCAGGGCCATCGAGAATATCGTGCAGCCCGCAACGAGATAAGCGTCTTCCTTGAGAATACGAGCGGGCGATCAAGACGATTGCACCCACAATGCTCAGCACCAGGCCGATCCCGTGGGTGACCGCATTGACGAGTTCCTCCGCTTGGAAAACCGGCACGAGAGGCAGTTGTGGCGGCTCTTCCTGAGCACCGAAATCATGCCCTTGCAGTCGTCGTCTGGCCTGGGCAGCACTGAGGTTTACGTACAGCCGGTCGCCTTTGATGTCCTGCATCGCAATCGCTCAGTCGTCATGGTTTGGCAAGGGGATCTGTGAATTGCGAACGGCGTTGAACGGCGGGCCAACGTCCATCCGTGCAGCATCATGCCGATCTGTGATGCAGCAAACCAAGCAAGAAGCAGGGTAAGCAAGACGGCTACCAGCATTGTCCACCACTGGAAGCTTGCCCTCACATCGGCAATTCCCTCCTTCATTTTCACCACCCCGACATGGAGCCTTTCAGTCCGTTCACAGAGGTTCGCTATTCTGGTTTCGGCTTGGGTAAGGTGAGCCACAACCGCCACGGCGACCCTGCGGGCTGAAAGCACGTCGTCACGAAGGTCAAGGAGTCCCTGCCGGGCGTCCTTGAGGGTCGTCAGTATGTCAACGACCGATTCAGAAGCGTCCTGGAGTCGCTCGGCGATCGCCAGACCAACGGAATCCTCGTGGGAGGCTGCATATTTGGATGAGACCACAGCCTCCGAAACCTTCCCTACGCCCACGGCAACAGCATGCGTTGAATCGAGCCACGTCTGAGCGGACTTCAGCGGCTCGAAGACCTCCTCATCGAGAGTCTTCAACAGTGATCTGGTTTCCGTCTCGGCCTCGGCTTGTTTCTGCGGGAAGCGATCCACGGCCTTCGACAGAACGCCGATTCGGCTGTGAACATCCCTGAACGCCGTCTCGACCCGATCCAGCTTCTTGTCCACAAAAGCAAGCGAGTCCTCAGCCGCCTCGAATACCTTGTCCCCGAGTGCATCCACATGCCTTTTCGTGATCCAAACGCCAACGATCCCTGCGAGGCACAGCACGAGACCGGCCGACGCCACGATGGTCATTCCCAATCCGGCAGAGCGTCTTATGGTGTTCATGCCGACCTCGGGCCGGCGGCGGTCATAAACATCACGTCGTCGCTGATTTTATAGGCCATGATTACTCGCCTGCGACATGAACCGCGCCAAGTCCAACGGCCTCACCGACGCATTCTCCCTCGATGAGGAATGCTCATCGTTTCCTTGGCCGCACCTTGTAGTTTCCACGTCTGTCGTCGTATTCGAGATCGATCAGCCCCTTGGCCTTGATGTCTTCGAGCAGGTCCGAGAAGCTCCCATAGCCATAGTAGCCCTCGTTGAAACCAGGATACAAACGGCGAATCGCCTGCTTAAGCGTCGAACCCCACAGAGGATCGTAGTCTTGTTCCACAGAATGAACGACCTCCAGAACCCGATCCACCGCCTCCTGCTTCTTGTCCACCTCCGTGTCTTTCTTGGATGTCCTGGATGTCTTGGGCGACTTCTTGGCTGTGCGGATCAGGTCGTCGTAGTAAATGAACTCATCACAGTTGGCGATGAGCAGGTCTGACGTAGAGCCTCTTCACTCCGCATCCGATGACTCGCCGGTTGTTCTCCTTCAACTTGGAGACCAGCGGCGAGAAGTCGCTGTCGCCGGAAAGCAAGGCGAAGGTGTCGATGTGTTCCTTCGAGTAGCACAGATCGACCGCATCAACGACCATGCGAATGTCGGCACTGTTCTTCCCGCTCATCTTGCTCTGGGGGATGTCGATCAATTCAACGCCCTGGCAGTGGAATTCCCGTACCGAGTCTTCATAATGCCTCCAGTCGCAATAGGCCCGCTTGAAGACAATGCGGCCCTTCTCCAGCAGACGTTTCAGGACCAACTCGATCTGGAACCGCCCGGCCTTCATGTCCCGAACCCCGATGGCCAGGTTCTCAAAGTCCACGAAAACGGCGATCAACGGCTCTTCCGACATTGGGCTTATCCTTTCTGTTCAATGCATGGTTTCCCTCTCGGAGATCATTATCCGAAAGAAGCGGCATTCCGGCAAGCATGCCCCGCCACACGCCGCAAAATCAATTGCAATGAGTCGAAAGACAAGAAACGGATTCTGGCCGCAGAGTCGTTCCACGGAACCGTTGTCCCGTTGCCCTGTAACCGTTCACGGGGACTGTCCCCCTGACTGTGAACGGTTACCGTTGCCCTTGTCGAGGATTACCGGCAGGTTAAGAAGACACGCTGACGAACGCCTCATTTTGTGGTACACTGGTGCCTCGTGGTATCCCTACAACCTCGTGGATCGCGGTTGGCGATGCCCCGTTTCGCCGCTTTCGCGTCCTGCGCCGCAGGGCCGTCAAGTCATCTCAACGAAGGAGAAAGAAGCATGGGTAAAGGCAACAACAGTCAGAGAAACGACAAGAAGAACAAGAAGGTCAAGCAGGGCAGCAAGAAGCTGGCAGCCAAATCCTCGAACAAGAAGTGATGAAGGGGCTCCTTCACGCTTGCGCCGGACGACCTGGCCCTGTACGACGCCGACTTGCGGCGCGTGAGGGCAACCGACGGTTCAGGGGCTCGTTGTTACACACATCTTTTGCGTCGCAACCGCAACGCGGTTGAATAAAATAGCCCAGGGTTGCTGCGCAGCAGCTACCCTGGGTGACAAAATGGATAGAAAAGGAAACCCTGAAAGGGTTTCGTAATCGCATCTTGGGCAGCCCGTCATGTCGCGAAAGGGCGTTCCGATGGAAAGGCTGACACGAAATCGCTCCGGAACCCTTTCAGGGTTCACCGATCCATCTAAACTCTCTCCCAGGGTAGCCGCTGCGGCAACCCTGGGCTAACCTGTGTAACCGCTTTGCGGTAATGATCAAACCCATCGCCGACTTGTGTGTAACAACCGAGGGTTCAGGGGTCGCAGTTGTTCTTACCCGTGCTGCCTGCCTGCTCTCTCGATTCTATGCTTTAGACCTTCCATTTGCGACTCGCACGCTTCGCGCATCTTCGGCGTGAGGCTCTCGAAATACTTTGTGCCACCGACCATGCCGATTGCCCGGTTCAGCGATTGCAACGCCTCTTGACGTTCTTTTACGACTCTCGGGGCGTTGCGTAGTTCGAGATTTACGATGTCGGGCAGCACCTTGACCGCCAGCGCCTGCACTTCAAACGACTGATGGGGGTCCAAACGTGAAATGAGTTGCTGTAAAGTCAGATGTCGCCCAACGGTTGAACCCACATTCGCCGGCGTCCGGTCCTCGCCCAAAGGCTTCAACGCGGCTTCGACAAAAGGTTTGACTGTCTTTCTCAGGTGGTGAAGGCGCCCGAAACCGAGACTGTGCGTCTGCTCGACGATTCGTCGGCAAAAACGGATGACCTCCGTGCGGTGTTCGTCTGGAACCGCGTGACGGAGATCGAGAACTTGGGCGATAAGATGGGCCACAGCATGGTGTGGCGCGTCGTGGGTTCGTGACGGTCTGGCCGCAATTTCCAACAGGACCGCCGGCCAGCACTTTTGGCCGCCCTTGCCCTCTTTGGTCAGTTTGGCCACCTCTTCTGAGAGTAACTTACGCAGTGCCGACTCGACCTGATCCGAAACGACGGCTCGTGCGGCGTGAGTGGCCCTGTTCGGTGCGTCACCGGACGAAAGTCTCACGACGGGTCTCCACTAAGAGAGGTAAAGGGAACAGACGCACATATTGGGTAATATGCGCATAATGATTGAATCATGGCTGTTCTTTGTGCGGACGACCACGATGGCAGAGCGTGGATTGCAGGCCAAGTTGCTCGGCCGCCTGTTCCGCCCAGGTGGCGTTGCCGTAGGGACTGCCGCGATGAAGGCATCGGCGGATGGCAGGTAACTTCCACGACTCGTTCGAGGGCGTCAAAGTCCTTATCCTTCCGAAAAATCTCTTAGGGTCTCGTAACTCGCTCGGGCAGGGCGCGGAAGGGAATCTTTGCTTCGTAAAACGGAATCTCGGCCTTGATCGATTCGGCCAGGCCCTGGTTGTTCTGTTGCGTGGCCAAGCGCAGGGCCTTACGCGCTGTTTCTACGGCCTCGAAAAATTGCCCCGCTTCGGCATAGGCGGCAGCGAGAGTGGCAAGAATGGCCGGCTCCTGGCCCTTGGAAAGTTGCGCTGCTCGCCGGGCCGTCGCCACCGCCTCGGCGCCGCTGCGCATCGAGCTGTCGGGGTCGGTGGCCAGTGTCCAGGCAAGGTCGTTCAGCGCGGCGACGTCATCGGGCCGCGAGCGAACCAACTCCCGCCGTTCCGTCAGCGCCTTGCGGGCTTCTTCCTGCTGGGCGCGGGTCATGTCGAGGTTGCTCGCGCTTGCGCGTAGTCGGGATCGAGTTCCAAGGCCTTCGCGAAATGGACGATGGCTTCATCCATTCGTCCTTGCCGGGCCAGAGCACTGCCAAGGTTGTTGTGGGCCTGCCTCAGCTTGGGGTCGATGTCCAACGCTTTCTGGAAATGGAAAATCGCCTCGTCGATTCGTTGGCGGCTGGCCAAGGCCAGGCCCAGGTTGTGGTGGGCTGCCGCGTAGTCGGGCTCGATCTCCAGCGCTCTCTGGTAATGGAGAATTGCCTTGTCGAACGATCCCTTGCTCGCCAAAGCCAGGCCCAGATTGTAATGAGCTGCCGGGGAGTCCGGCTCGCTCATCAAGGCCAGGCTGGCAAGCACCGTTCCCGGTCGATCCTCGCCTCGCGTCCCGCGCATCTGATAGAGGAACCAATAGAAGCCTGACAGCGGCGCGGTCGGAAACGTCGTCGCCAATTCGTACTTGTTCTCGGCGAGCAGTTCCAGCAGGGGCGCCGCAAGCAGCTTCGCTCCGTACGATTCGCTGTGACAGATGAACCACTCGGGATCATTCTGCGGCTTAGGTCCCCACGGGCAGTATTGCATGTCTTGGCGCTCGCCCGCCAGCGGCAAGTAAAAGTCCACCACCCCGCCGACGCGAAGATCGTGATCGCCGCCGATCCTGACAGGCGACTGGGCCGAGTGCTCGGCCATAAAGCGAACGGCCTCGACGTACTGCCCCCGGCCGTATCGGATCAGGCTGGCGATATGCCAGCCGTTGCCGATAAGGAACGCGAGGAGCAATCCGACGCACGCCGCTTTGCCTCGCGATCCTCGCCGATACAAGTCGGCCAGGACGAAGCTGAACAGGATCAAGAAGAAGGCAATGCTGACGATGAAGTATCGTACGTAAAACAGATCGCGACCGTTGACGATGCCCAACAACAGGGGGAAGGCGACGACCACCCCGAGAAAGAAGACGACCAAATCCCGCCTCTCGCGCAGAGCACGCGCAGCCCTGCGACGAGGACGAGAAGGGCAACGATCGCTGTTGCCACCACCGCGAAGGGCGCCGAGGGAGTTCCCAGTCCCCAGGCGAGAGCCGCCCCGTAGCCGTGGAGCAGGCTGGAAGGCGTTCCGCCACCGATTCCGCCGTGGCGAACATCGACGAAATAAATCAGCCCCGCGAAGAGAATCGGTAGTGCATGGCACGAGAGTGCGCAGGCGACGACTTGTTTCCATCCGGAACGGGACACGACGAGGCGATACGCCGACCAGGTTAGTGCCGCGACATAGAAGCACGCAAAGACCAGGTGCGACAGGAAGCCGAGTATCGCGCAGAGCGAGAACATCAACCCGATCCGCCAGCTTCGCGTTTCCCAGTACGAATCGAGCAGATAGAACGACAGGAACGAAAAGAGCACGGCCTCGGCATAGCCTCTCGCTTCGGACGAATACAGGACCAAAACGTACGAGAAGCCGACCAGGATCATCGCCGGCAGCATGCAAGCCGCGTGGCGTCGGCGACCGATCATTGCCGCGACGGCCACGGTGGCTACGCCCGCCAGCAGCGACGGAATCCGATAGCCGGGCCAATTGCCGCGAGGTCCCGCCAGATAAATGTACAGCGTATTCAGGTAGTGGTTGTTGTCGTGGTGGAGCTTGGTAAAAATGTCCCACCACGATGACAACTTTGCAGCCAGCTTGAGCGACCAGATTTCGTCAAGCCACAGGTCATTCAGAGCGCCGGCAACGCGCACTCCCGCAGCGGCAACCAGGATGGCCAGACATGCGGCCGCGTACAGTAGCCGCGCATTAGGGACGGAGGTAGATCCGCGAGCGATCTTGTGTCATCTGATGTATCCCATTCGCTCCGGGCCTCGTCCCCTCGCCCGTTCCGGGAGAGGGGCAGGGGGTGAGGGCGATTCCGCCCCTATCCTCTCTCCCCTCTCCCCTCTCCTCTCTCCCCTCTCCTCTCTCCCCTGTCGCGCGTCCCACCGACCACTGGCCCCAATCCCTTCGTCTTGAGTCGCCAGCTTCGCCATGTCAAATCCGGCCAACGCTTTCTTGAACATGTCCGCGGCCTGCTCTTCATTCTTAGCGTCAAAGTCGATCTGCCGCGCTGCGAGATCACCGCCCAGTTCCTTTACGGCAATCTTCATCCCTTTCAACTTCGCGACGAGTTTGTCTCGCGCGACAACCGCGCGAATGGTCGCGTGGTGCGATCCATCTTCTTCCCACCGCTTGACAACCTCGTACTTCTCGACGTAGCCGCGGCTGAAAGTCAAGATTTCGTCATGGATGAGTTGGTCATTCTTGACCACGGCTTGAGCATCGACCAGCACACCCACCGTCTGTTCGATCGCCTGGCTGAAGGCATTCTGAAGGGCCTTCTCGGGGTCGGTACCGACGCCGGTGACGACGACTTCCTTGGCCTCCGAAACGGCCGGCGTTTTCTTGCTGTCTGAGGGATTGATGTCGGCGACGTTCCGGCCGCTCGACCGCTTTGCCGGCGCATCTTCGCCGACACCGCCTGCTGAAGTGCAGCGAGGAAGAACAATCCAGCGACCAAGACACCTAGCTTTTGAAGACGTGCAGACATGCTGGTGACCCTTGCAACAAGTTCAGTCACACGTCCCATAGACATTGCTCCTTCACTTCCGTGAGCGGTCTTCCCACTTTGGTTCCGCGTCGAGAGGGTTTCGCTCCTTAATGTGCGCCACGCACTTGGCAATGTCTCGAACCCTATCCCTGGTAATCTCCGGTTTGCCCATGATCTCCACCTTCGTGAGCTTCGACATGTCAAAATCGGCCAGGGCCTTCTTGAACATCTCCGCGGCTTGCTCCTCGTTCTTCGCGTCAAACTCGATCTGGCGGGATGTGAGATCGCCAGGGACATCCCGCATAGCGATCTTGATTCCCTTCAATTTCTCAACGAGCTTATCTCGGGCGACAACCGCTCGAATCGTCGCATGGTGCAGACCGTCCTCTTCCCACCGCTTGACAACCTCGTACTTTTCCATATAGCCGCGGCTATGTGTGAGCACCTCATCCCGGATAAGTTGGTCATTCTTGACTATGCTTTCGGCATCGACCAGCACGCCGACGGTTTGCTCGATCGCTTGGCTAAAGGCGTTCTGCACGGCCTTATCTGGGTCGATGCCGATGCCGCTGACGACGATTTCCTTCGGCTGCACAACGGCGGTCGATGGTTTCTTGCTGCCTGAGGGATTGATCTCGACGACGTTGCGGCCACTCGGCCGCTTTGCTGAGGCGTCTTGCCCCAGCGCACCGCGCAGCCCAGTGAGCAACAACAGCCCAGCCAGCAAAACACATAGCCTGTTCAACCGTGAGAACATAGCTATTCCCTTTATGTTACTTTACCTTCTTGTGGGTGTCAGAGCCGTTAAATCGTCCAGTTGCACCGGATCGTGTTTCGTGCCTCGCGTCCGCCTCAAGAAATACGGCCGTTTTGACGACCTTGGCAAGGTCTTTCTGTGAAAGCGAAATCGTAATGTCCCTCTCCAATACGGGAAGAAACAGTCGTGACGAATGCCACACTGGGCCAATCCACCATATTAACTCCAACGGATCGAGAGACTGGTGTGTCAGTACGTTCAACTCAACAGCGTTGCGCTTTGACGCGGGCGCATCAACAGTATCGCGCACGGCGCCGGCACATCTTGGGCGACAAGTTGGAACATTGCAGCCTTCGACCAAACCGTCTTGTCGCCCGCTTGCGTACCTTCGTTGCGAGCCAACGCAACATGCTGATTCGTTCTTATAACCTCTTCGCCCTTCTCGTCCGACAAGATGTACACAAGCCGGTAGCTTAGGTCTGAGGCAGTCATCCTTAGTGCCTCGTCCATTGGCTTGGGTAGCCTTCCAGCTTCAATGAAGCGATCTGCCGCAGTTCCTCGTCATCCAGCAGATTGAAGAGCCGATCGACCGCTTCGACCATCTCAGCGGCAAACTCGGGCGTCGGCTCCGGGCCGGCCACGCCGTTAATACCGATCCCACCGTCCGAGGCATGGTGGTCGATCAAGGCCGATTCGCCCTCCACTAATCCAGAACCTCGCTTTTTGCGCCTCTGAGCCCTCAATTGATCGTACGCTTTCCGCTCGGTAATGCGGACGATCAGATGCCACAGATCGTTGCGATCGTGCAAATTGGGGAACAGGTTCTTCTGGGCACGTCGGCAAAAACTTTGGAAGGCACTGAGGACGACATCTTCCTCGTCGGCTACCCGCCGCGGGGCGCTCCCAAGCTTCTTGCAGGCCAGCCCTACCAGCCGCCGGTAATAACGCTGCCAGAGTTTGGCCGCCGCCGCCTCGTCGCCGGCCCGGAGCCCGTCGATCCACTGACTGACCGACTCGTCCATACCGGACATGGCGACGATCTCCTGTAAGGATGAAATTACAGCACCCCACCGCAGGCGGACTACACCAAGCTGCGATTATAACCATGTGAATATGTCAGCAACTACCCCCCCCACCCCCTGTGGTGGCATCTAATCTACGGGTCACTCGCTGATTGACCGACGCGTGGAAAGTAATCACCGGCGAATCTTTCGTTGACTAATGATGGGTTGGCGGATCGAACGGGGATTACCAGGGTAGACAACGGTCAGCAGAAACCAAAATTCTTACCTGCGGAGGTGCCTGATGAGAAGCGTCGCAAAAACTCTGGTGTTAGTTCTCGTGTTTCAACTCAACCCAAGTGTTCGGGCCGACGACGCGCCGTCTGGGAGCGCCGAGCAGCAGCGTGATTGGTTGCACAGTCATCTTGCCGCCGACATGAAAGCGTCGGCAACGTTCAACGACGGTGACTATGCCAACCTCGACAAAATGCTTGTCAAACATAGCGCCACAACCCCCGACCGAACTCGTTTGCTGGCTGACTATTACTACCACAGCCGCAAGAGGGCCGAGCAGAGACCTCTTGCTAGTACTGCAAGCTCAGAAATCGTCATCGTCATTGCCCAAGCAGGCTGCGGCCGACCAGGAAGAAAGCTTGGCAAAAATCAAATCGGCACAGCAGGAGGAGGAGAAAGAACTGATGGATCTCGGGGCCAATCTCGAAAAGGAACGGAGGACGGCGACAGGCAAGCCGGTAGGGGTCTTGCGTAACTTTATCGACAACTCTCTGCCCGGATGGCGCAACCGGCAGGTGCTCCTTAATGCAGCTCGGTCTCCCAACGATTCCACTACGAATACGATCCTGGTCAACGAGGTTGTCCGCAATCCGGTAACCTGCGTCGGCACAGGTGTGTTGGTGCCCCGGGGAAAAGGCCGCGACGACCATCGTTTCGGCCATGACAGGGATTATCCAATTCTGCCGCCGCGAACCGGAGCACCAAACGCAAGAGGCGACATCACTCATTATGGCAAACTGGGGATCGCAAACGAGTGATGTCTTTTCTCTCCCTCCCGCCGGGCGAGGGGACGTGGATTTCAGTTCCTCGGCCATTGGATAGGGGAGAGACGAGAGAGGAGAGTGCTCAGTTTTCGCACGCATTCATCCTTCATCCTTCATCATTCGCCCCTGCCCCCCGACCCCTCCCCCCGACGCAAGACCGAAGACCGAAGACCCAAGACCGAAGACCCAAGCCCCAAGACCCAAAACCACACCAATTGTCACAGTTTCAGCACGTTCTGTCCCGGTTTGAGCACATTCTGTCCCGTTTAGAGCACTTTCTGTCACGTTTACAGCGCCAATTTGCTATGGTTTTCGATGACTCGATCCCATTTGCCATGTTTGCCTTCCGCCGTAAGCTACAACGTCGTAACGACTTCGGACGATCCACATCGCCCAAGGTTGCTGAAATTTGAGATGGATTTCGCCAAAAACAATAGGGGAATTTCAAAAAAGGTGCTCCAACGGCGCGTGGAACCGCGTTCCTGCATCCCGTACTTCGGCAGAGCCCCCGCTTCCTGTGGAACCTGCATTGACGGCCCGGCTGGCCCCTTGTACGATTGCCGCCCCCTTGCTCCCTCTTCCTTGCAACTCCGGGAGACTGGTCATGCATCTGAACCAAATTCTGCCGCAACTCTTCGTCGGATCGTGCCCTACCAGCGCCGATGATATCGACCATCTGAAGGCCGATTACGGCATCACCGCCATCCTGAACTTGCAAACCGACCACGACTTCGATTACTGGGACCTGGATTGGAATCGCATCGAGGCCCGCTGCCGGGCCCTGGGGATCGATGTGCGGCGGATTCCGGTGCGAGATTTCGACGGCCTGGACTTGCGCAAGAGGCTGCCGGACTGCGTGCGGACCTTGGACGAACTGCTGCGGGACGGCCGCACGGTCTACATCCATTGCAACGTCGGCACGGGCCGGTCGCCCAGGCGCGGTCATTGCCTACTTGCACTGGAAGCTGGCCTGGAACCTCGACGATGCCATCGAGCACGTCACCCGCTGCCGTTCCTGCTCGCCCAACATCGAAGCCATTATGGCGGCGGGAAGCGACACGGCGCCGCCGCCTTGCGTGTTGCCGGTGACAACAAGCCAGCCGTCCGTCACCGTCGATTTGGCGTGACAGCGTCGTCTGTTACGGGAAGTCCTTCAGCATGGCGGCGATTTCGCGCATGTAGATCGGCTCGGCCGTCGGGTCGAGGCGGCTGTTTGCCGGCTCATAGCCGCCCTCGGAAAACGCCCGCTGCGTGGGAAAATAGCCGATGCTGCCGTTGGTGTAGCCCATCAGGTGCGCATGCGGCGCGGGGCAGGCCGCTTTCACCTGTTTGCCGATCGTGCTGAACATTTCGCCGGGAAAAGTGACCCACATCAGCGGCCCGATGCGTACGATCGTCGTCGGCGCCCGGACTGTCGTGTTTCGGAAATCGTCGGACAGTTCGCGATACGCGCGGGGCAATTCGATATCTTTCGCCGCCAGCTCGATTCGGGCGTCGATCGGTTCGGGGGCCAGTTGCCGGTAGACGCGGACGACTTCGGCGCCGATCTCGTCGCCCAGCGCCCAGGTGGCGTGGATATCGTCTTTATGACCGTCGAGTCCGCCGACCAGGCGGGGATTGATGTCGCCGGCGGCGCCCTGCACGAAGATCGTGCCGAGGCCGGGGATTTGCTTCTCGGCGTAGGCTTCCATGCGGCCCATCCATTCGCCGGAGATTTTCGCGTTCCGCCCGCCCAACGAGGTTCCGTGGCAGGCGTAATGGATCATCAGGGCCAGCGGTTTTCCGGCCATGTCGTCGATGCGCACCAGTTGGACCGCGTCATCGATCGGCCCGGTGGGATTGGCCCCGAGCCGAACGACGCCGCCGAACTCCCGCACCTTGATCGGGTTGTCGGTCTTGGCCTTGCCGAAATTTTGGCTGATGTGGTTTTCGTCGAACGTCCGCTCGAAGTAGCCGTCCGCCGGCTGCACCTGACGCCGATTCATGGCCACTCTCGACCGCCCGTCGCCCGCGGCGATGCGGACCGGCTGGAGGTTGGCCACGGCGCGTTTGGCCGCCGCCACGATTGCCTCGGCATAGCGTTGGTCGAACGCCGACTGGCCGTCGGGTTTCGGCATGGGGGCGGCGTGGTTGTGCACGTCGCCGAAGAGTATGTGATCTTTGGGAATGCCCGTCGCGGCGGCGATTTTCTCGCGAAACGCCTCGCGGCCGTGCGAGCCGATCAAATCGCCCTCGACAAACAGGATGGACGCGGTTCCATCGTTGAAGCAAACTGCCCGAACGAACAGCCGATCACCGTCATGCACGCCTTCGGAGAGTCCGGTCCGCAGCGAATAGCCGCCCAATCGCACCGGCTCGGTCGGCGTGATGTCTTCTTTGGCGTAGCCGGCGCGGATCTGTTCGGCGTAACACGAACTTGCCGACAAGAGTACAAAGGCAACTGCTGTGAGAATTCTCATCGTGCGAACTCCTTGTGGCGGTCGAAATAGAACTTTTAGCGGATCGTGCGGCATTCATTATAACATAACGGCGGCGGGCAAGAGACAATGGGGTTGGTTGCCTTCAGCGGGCATACCAAATCACCAGTCGGGCCAATTCGTGCCACCGGACGAGCGATTTGATGCGGCGGCGGTGGTTGCGGCCAAGCAGCGCGGGACCGCTTCGCCCACGATCGATGGCCTCGACCACGCCGATCACGTCCTCGACTTGCGGCCGGCGCTCTCCGTTGGTCAATCGCAGCAGCCACATCGCTTGCGCATGGGCGAGCGCCGCGCACGAAAACTGTCGACAAGCGACCAACCCGGCCGGCCCGGCACGGCATAGTACTTCGACGCCGCGGCGGCCTCGAACAGCGCCGTCAACGGCCGCAGCGTGCCGGCATCGAGCGGGCCCAACGGACGTTCGAGGGCCTCGAAGCTGGTGGGCGGAAAACAGGCGTGCATCGGCGGCAGCCGACCGCGGCCGCGAGTGAAGGCCACCGCCGCCCGCACCAGCCACCACCGCTCGCGCCACGATGGTTCGATCAGAAACTTCGGGTGCAGCCGAAGGTACTGCATGGCGGCCTGCCGGAACAGCCGGCCGGCCTCGCGGGACGGCTGCCGCCGCTGCTCGAATCAGCGCCGCCGCCTCTTGGATCGCCGAGGTTTCCAACATCGAGAAAAGCTGTACAAGCTGCTCGTCCGTGAGATTGTCGAGGCGGCACTGTTCCACGTGATCGCAGAAGGCCAGCCCGTGCACCAGCCGTCGAACCAGCGGATAACGTTCGTCGCGCATTGATTCGCTCGATGCAGTCGGCCACGGGCAGCGTACGTTGCCAGGAGGCCGGCTGGCGGCGGGCTACCGGCGGCGGCTCGCCCGGCGCGGCCGCCAATCCGCCCTCCTCGGCCATCCGCCGCGCATCGTCCAGATGATCCGCCAGCTTTCGGCCTCGATCGGCCGCCGCCGAAGGACACAAACGCCGTGAAGTCAGATAAGCGAACTCTGCCAGCGGCACCAACTGGAAGGGAAACATTTGGCACACAAACGGCTTGGCGGCCATGCCGAAGTCGCGATGGATGCGGCAACGACCGTCGGCAGTGAGAAAAACGCAGGTGCCGTCTTTCCGCTTGGCCAGGAAGTGACGCCGCCTCCACAATCCGCGACGGATGACGATTTTCTGACCGCGATAGTCGGGATTGTGCTCCCAACGCTGCTGCCGCAGCCGCCTGAGATCATCGTCATTGAGACGAATAACCGTCGCTCGGCAACAGTGGCAACAGCCGTTGCAGTCCCACTGTTCGACGATGGGCAACGTACGGAGGGGCAGGGTCATGCTCGACGCGGCACACCTTGGCAGGCAATGGAATCGATAGTGCTCAGAGTGAGAACTTGACTTGGCTGTGGCGCCTCCAGTAGTATAGAAGCCCTTGGCGCGAGCAACAGCGCCGCTCCCCTCGCCGTGAGGGGCCTCGCGTTGGGTTAAGCGGCGCGTGCCGCCGTTTGACCTGCTTTCCCCGCCGCCGCGTTTTCCCACACACACGATGATCCGTCGCATTGCTGCCGAAACCGAGGTGCCGCTGCCGCTTCTGATCACCGGCGTGGCCGGCGTGCCGGGCTACAATGCGATGGCCTATTTTGCCGCAAAATATCCGGGCCGCGTCGTCGGCATTCGGCAAATCGACAACTTTCGCCTGGTAGGGCCGGGCATCGTCGCCTGTAACGCCGAGGATCAAGCTGGCTTGGCCCGGCTGTTCGACGAACATCGCTTCGCTTCGGTGCTGGACTGCGCCGGCAATTCGCGCTGAAACAGTGCGAATTGGTCCCCCAGTTGGCCTGGCGGATCAATGTCGAAGGGGTGCAGAACTTGCTTTCGCAGACCGTGCCGCGCGGTGCCCGGCTGGTGCATCTTTCCTGCGATCTGGTCTACTCGGGCGCCAACGGCCGCGGCGGTTACGTGGAAACCGATCCTACCGATCCGGTCACCGTGTACGGCAAGACGATGGCGGCCGGCGAAGAAGCAATCCTGGCGGCCGATCCCTCGGCGTGCATTCTCCGCATCTCGCTGCCGATGGGCGTGAGTTTCAGCGGCCATGCCGGCGCCATCGACTGGATCACCTCGCGGTTCAAGAAGGGGCGGCCTGCCACCTTGTACTTCGACGAAATCCGCACGCCCACCTACACCGATTGCCTCAACCGCCTCTGCGAGCAAATGCTGGCCAACGATCTCGACGGCATTTTCCATGCCGGCGCACGGCGGCGGCTTAGTCTCTATCAGATCGCCCAGGTCATCAACCGGGTGGGCGGCTACCAGCCCAGGTGCTTGATGGGCATCCCGCGCCGCCAGGCCGGGCCGATCCCGCCGCGGGCCGGCAACGTGTGTATGGATTGCAGCAAGCTCATCGACACGCTGGGCTGCGACCCGTTCGACCCGTGGCCATACTGCGATTCGCTTGTGCCCACGCACGAACAGTGGCACTACGAACGCCCGGCCCACGAGGGCGGCTCGCCGCAGCGGTTGCACCGGCTGCTGGCCCGCAACCCGAATGCAACGGGCGAGCCAACTCGATTGTTAGCATACTGCAAGCATGCGGGGGGTGGAAGCAGAATTCCTTGACGCGGGCTGCCATGTCAGGTAGCATACACGGCGTTGTCCGGGGGATGGGATTTGCTATGCGAATGTCGCGTCGCAGTTTGTCGGTGTTGGTGACTGCCGGTTACTTGCTGGCTGTTACCGCCGCTGCGCGGTTCCATGATCACGGTTACAGCAGCTTGCCGGATTGTTGCGACCATGGTGCTTCACACGCGGTTGCGGTCGGGGAGGAAGCAACCGACTGTCACCACGGAACGTGCGGCGAGCATCGGTCCGGCTCGGACGGCAGGGCGCCGCACGCCCCTTGCAACCACGACTGCCCGGTCTGCCAATTCCTGGCCCAGAAGCCGGCGCCGACGGCCGAAGTAAAGCCCGAAGGCGGCAACGGCGACGGTCGAAGAGGTTGCTTCGCCCGCGGCGGAGTGCGCCGTAGCGGGCGTTTTCACGGCTTGGCAGAGCCGCGCCCGCCGGTCGTCGCCTGAACTTCTCTCCTTTGGTTTGATCTCTCTTTGGGGGGCGCGTGCGCGCGCGTGCGCGATCGACGTTCGACGTCGCGCGGTCCCCTTCCTTGCGACAGGAGGTTCGTTCATGTTTGCGCGACGAAGATGCGGCTTTACGTTGGTAGAACTTCTCGTGGTGATTACGATTATGGGCATTTTGACTTCGCTCTTGCTCCCGGCCGTTCAATCGGCGAGGGAGGCGGCGCGGCGGATGCAGTGCGGCAACAATCTCAAGCAAATTGGCCTGGCCATGCACAGTTATCACTCGATGCAGGGCTGTTTCCCGCCCGGCTATATCTCGGGCTACGACACGAGCAACCCCAATGTCTTGAACAACGACACGGGACCGGGGTGGGGATGGGCTGCGATGATTCTGCCTCACCTTGAACAAGGCAATCTTTACAATCAACTGCACTTCGACAAAAGCATTGCCGACCCGAGCAACTCGACGATGGGGGTAACCAGTCTTTCGGTCTATCGTTGTCCTTCGGACGGCGGCAACCCCACGTTCCAGGTGGATCAACTCAACGACCCAACGCCGAATTACTCGACGCCGCTAAAGGATTCGAACGGCAACCCGGTGTCGGTGGCCCACAGCAATTATGTGGGCGTCTTTGGCAATCCTGAGATTACCCCCGATCCAGGCTTTCTGTCAACCGACGACAGCCGCAGCCTCGTTCATCGCGGCATGTTCTGCCGCAATACGCCGATCAGCATCGCCGACGTCAGGGACGGCACGAGCAACACGCTCTTTGTGGGAGAGCGGAGCAGCAATCTCGCCTACGCCACATGGACCGGATCGGTCACTGGTGGGCAGGTGCCGCCCACGTCGCCCAACCCCAACAACTATCCGCCGAAGGGCGCCCCGTGTTGATCCTCGGCCATACCGGTGATGCGTCTGATGTGCCGCCGCACACGCCCAACAGTCCCGTCAACCACGTCAACGACTTCTGGAGCTTTCACCCGCAGGGCGTCAACTTCCTGTTTGTCAACGGAGCGGTCCGAAATATCAACAACTACATCAGCCCGCAAGTCTGGTGGGCACTGGGCACAAGGGCCGGCGGCGAGGTCGTCAACCCGCCGGATTAGCAGAGAATTCACATTTTTGGCAGGAGTATCAAGTTATGCGACAGAACATCTCGACGAAAGCGAAATGGATGCGCCGACTCTGGTTGCCGATCCTTCTGACCGGCATCGCCGGTTGCGGCAATACGGCGAAGGTGACAGGCAAAGTGACGTACCAAGGACGGGCGGTCACCTACGGCTCGGTGATCTTCCTTTGCGACAAGAACATGGCTTGCTTCGGAGTCATCCAACCGGACGGCTCGTACACGGTCGAGGCGGTCGCGGCGGGCAAGGCGAAGATCGGCGTCATCAGTCGCGATCCGGCGAAGGCTCGCTCGGCCAGGACGGACAAGAAACCGGCCGGTTCGCAAACGGCGACCGTCGCCGGCTGGTTTGCGATCCCACGCAACTTCGAGAACCCGGAGGACTCCGGGATCGTTTGTACCGTGGCCGCGGGCCGAATGACCTACGACATCGACTTGAAGTGAAATTAGAAGCGGCATCTTGCCGCTTCGTTTTCCGTTGCGAAACCACGTGTGCCACGAGCAAGCACCCGCGGCAAGAGATGCCGTGTCTACACCGCTGCGCTGGCGAGTTGCATGGCGCACTCACCGTAGCGGCGTGGTGTCGCGATCGACAACCCTGGTGGGCGCCGTGCCGGCCGGTGCCGCCGCCACGGCAGTGCCCGTCTGCAAGGCGGCCATCCTCGCAGCCACCTGCGATTGGCGATTGTCCTGCATCAGCGATCGCTGATAGTTGGCCAAAGCCTGGGCCGTGTCGCCGGAGTCCTCGCGAATCTTGCCCAGCGCGGTCAGTGCCCGCGGATTGTCGGGCTGTGCGACCAGGGCCTCGATCAAATACTCCTTGGCCGCCTGGCGGTTGCCGAACTCGTCGTTCAATCGCGCCAACTCGATCTTGGCTTCGGCCGAAGCGGGCTGACGCTGGACCCAGCCTTCGATCAACCGGAAAGCCTCCTCCTTCCGGCCTTGTTCGGCCAGGAGGACGGCCAGACCACGGTAGCACTCCGTATGATTGGGGTCGCGATCGAGGCAAAGATTGTAGTAACTTTCGGCCTGTTCCAGGTCGGCCTGGCGATGTTCGAGCCGGCCGGTGCGGTGGTAGGTGGCGGCGATGTTGTAGTACGCGTCGGCACTGTTGGGATCGGCGTAACTGGCCTCTTGGAACTCGTGGATCGCCTCCGGGTAGTGGCCCTGCTGGAAGAGCCGGACGCCTTCGGTGTTTCGTCCCTGCGCGGCGATCTCACCGCAGCCGGTCAGCGTCACGAGCATTCCGGCCGCAAGAAATCCCGCGATGCCCAACGACGGGAGATGAAGTGGGCGATCAGCGCGTTCGAATCGATATAGCCATGGCTTTCGCCTCGCCTTGCAGGACTGCCACAGGCCGAAACCGCCGGCGCAGCCGGGAGTGGCCGCCGGAAATAGGAACACAAAGAGGCTGAACAATAGCGATCGGTGGCAGGCGACGCAAGATCGAATCACGGTAGGCTCTGGCAAGGGATTAGGCATTGGGGATTAGGGATTAGCGTTTTTCCGTTTCACCGCGAGCCAACGGCGAGCGAAGTTGGCTTCGGCACAGTGGTTAGGAGCGGTGAGCAGTTGCGTTATTGAAGACGGTTTTTTGAAACATATAGATGAAAATCCACAATCACGTTTTTGAGCATTTTGGCGAGTCGGATCGTCCGAAGTCCTTACGGCGTTGTAGGTTACGATGGAAGACGAACATGGCCAGTGCAGATCCAGGGCCGAAAACCGTAGCAAATTGGCGCTGTAAACGTGCCAAAACGCACTGAAAATGTGACAGAAGGTGCTGAGAGGGTGAAAAGACGTGCTGAAAACGTGCCCTTTTTGCATTGTCCTTTCCACCATCTTTCTTTCATCCGGCACCCCCTTCGTCGATGTTGGACATGGCACAGGGGTCGGGGGTCAGGGTTCAGGGGGCGGGTGACAGGTGACAGGTGACAGGGGGCGAAGGATGAATTCGGCAAAACTCGAGCGCCGGCCCCTCTCCCCTCTCCTCTCGCCCCTTTCCAGTGGCCGAGGAACTGGAATCCGCGTCCCCTCGCCCGTTGGGAGGGAGAAAAAGGGCGGGAGGTGGAAACGGGGGACGGCCTGCGGCCGGCGAAACACGCACGTGGCAACCCCGACACGGAAGTAAGCCGAAGCCTAAACCACCGCGCCACACCTCGACTCTGCCCTTTGTGCGTCCCGTCCATCCCTCGATTGTACCGTACCGCTGAGCCTGTCTCCTTACGACCGCTACTTGTTACCCCGTTCCGGAAGGGGTACGATAAGCCGCAATGCGAGGAAGTCGTAATGCCGTGAGGGAGGTTCTCGATGCCAGAGACCGAAAAAACCAAGACGCACACAACGGCAAGCGAATCCATCGTCCCCGTCGCTCCTGGGCCGTTGGTGTTCATCAGCCATGACAACAGAGATGCTGAATTAGCGGAGGCTTTCAGCAAGCTGCTGAGGACCGTGACTGCCGGGATGCTGAAGTCGTTCAGATCGAGCGATAAGAAGGGCAAGGAAGGGATTGAATTCGGAGCCGAGTGGTACAAGAGGTTGATGGAGAATTTGCAGGCGGCGTCGGACGTGGTATGCCTGCTTACGGAACGTAGTCTCGACCGGCCGTGGATTCTTTTTGAAGCTGGGGTGGCAAAAGGGAAGTTGGACACCCCGGTACACGGAATTGCCTTGGGTGTCCCGCTCAACCGGATTTCCACGGGGCCGTTCTATCAGTTCCAGAACCTCGACGACAGCGAAGCGTCACTGGCGAAGCTGGTGCTTCAACTAGCACAACGGATTCCCGGCTGCGAGCCTGAGTCTGATGTCGTAAGGAGCCAGGTCAACTCCTTCAAAACCGAGGTTGACGTGATCCTGAAAAAGTCGTCCGGTAAAGGCGCGAAGGAGGATGGTTTCACTGACGACCCTCTTGCCAAATTCCTTGAGGAAATGAAGGGCACGGTTCGTGACCTTCCCGCGAAAGTCGTCGAAGCTGTCACGGAAGCTGGCGAGCCGGTGCGTCGCCGTCGCCTGCGCCGGTTTCATCCAATGATGTTTGAAGAAATCATGCACATGACGGGCGATGCAGACGATCCAATAGGACTTCTGATGTTGGCCTCGACGGTGCGCGATGACTTGCCGTGGTTCTATGAAGTGGCTGTCGAAGGATACCACGCTATCAAGGCTGGCGACCGTGCCGCCGCCGAGAGACAGCTCAATCGTATTAGCCGCCTCGGAGATTTCGTCGTGCACGGCCCCATGAGGAAGGAACTGGGCCTGGGCGGCAGGGAACAACGCACGCTGTTCAGGGAGTTGCCGCACATGATGGAACGAATCATGGATCGTTGCCTTGAGGCGAAGAAACGCACGCCGTCCCGGCGAAGATCGGTGAAGCCTTCGCTTGAACAGGAATAGGTCCGCGGGATGTTCCGGACCGGGTGGCCCCGGCCCGGTCCGGAGCGGCGAACGCCTTACTCAAGTGGCAGGGCGACAAGCACGTTATCCACGAGTCCTATTTGTCGCTGGCCGATCCGTTCGAGGTATCCTTGAAACTAACTGACATCGAGAAGATTGAGCAGCGGATTCGAGGGGAAAATGCTTGACGTAATCCCGGCCGTGGTCGTCGCCAAAATCATGGAACATCTGCGAGCTGGCTGCGAACGAGCCGAGCATGGCTGGACTGCTGGGAGCGAGGAAGAGGACACTCTTACCGGCGATCTTGGTGGGTCTCTACGGAGCGGCTGGTCGGAAACAATGGTCGATAACTACGAACGTTGGCGATGGAAGTTGACGTACAAGAAATTTCGCGGTAGGGGTGCGGGAGCCACGGAGAAGATCATAGGTGCGGATGGCATCTTCCAGATCGAAGTCGAGGATAGGGTGACTGGAAGGAATTTCAATAAGGGCCTCCTATTTCAGGCCAAGAAGGTTGAGGCAAAGGACCGGAGGCAACTCTTATCGCAGGCGCACAAAATGGAAGCCCTCGTGCCTCGCGGCAGTGCGGTATTTGAGTATGGTCCGCGTGGATACCACGCTGCCGATGCGAGCAAAGTAATCGCGGCGAAGGGGCGTCTGACAGCGGATGACCAGAGACAACCGGAGCAGCTCGGCGATTACTTGGCAGAGCGTTTTGTGCCGTGCGAGATTGGCATAAAAGGACTCTTTTACGATGCTGTCCGCGGGACTCTTGTTGTGCCTAACGAGACAAATGGCGTGATTCAGTTCAGGTCGCAGCTTGCACATCGGTTCAAAATCGAAGTTCAACGCCGCGAATAGGCGGGGTGTTACGGCCGCCGCTGGGACCGGCCCAACGCCACGGCCGTCGCGGCCTTGGACAGACTCGACAGAAACGGCCAATGGCAGCAAGTCTGGCCAACCGCCCGCCCCGCCACGACTTAGGCTCGCCCAGAACGCTGGTCACACACGTGGTTGACGCCAACAAGAACCGCCGGTAGGCTATCCTGTAATCCGGCGAGGCGTTGGCAGCCGCCGGCGTCGTGCGTAAGGGCCATCTCCCGCAACGGGGGAACTCTATGAGCCAACAGTCACAAGATTACACACAATGCACTTCCCCGCAATGTAACGAGCACGCGACCTTCCACTTGTCGTGGATTCAGAATCGGCGTTGTATCAAGGAGGAACATTTGTGCGAGGAACACGCCCGCGCCACGTTGACTCCCTACCCTCCGCCCGCCTCGGAGTTCACAGGAACGCGCCACCTACTAGACCGGGCAAGGCAGTTTGAAATCTTCTTGGTTGTCATCGAGGAAATCTACCACAAGCCAGTGGTTTACCTCCGGGAGGTGGACGGACCTCAGCGAGTCCCGGTTCTGATCGGTAGTTTTGAGGCAACGTCGCTTGATCGGGTATTGAAGGGGTACGAGTCGCCTCGTCCCCTGACGCACGATGCGATGGCGGCGGCTATTCGCTTGCTCGGCGGTGAGGTCGAGGATGTCGTTGTGAACCGCCTGGAGAACCAAACATATCATTCCGATGTGCGTATCAAAAGACAGGGCGACCTGCTGCCCCTTGATGTTCGACCCAGCGATGCGTTTGTTCTCGCTGCCCTTTTCGACCGCCCAATCTTCTTCACCGACGAAGTGCTGAAACAAGTGGACCGACAGGCGGCCTCGTAGCGCAGAGACTCCGACAAGAAGTCACGCGAGCCTGGCGACCACGCCGCGCCCCGGTCTTGCCCCGCCTTGCTTGTTGTGGTTCGCAACTTGGCCGGGCACCGGGATTTGGGCTACGGAAGACACTGGCGATTTTTTGACGCTTACCCTTATGCAACATGACGGGGCACCCAAGATGCGATTACGAAACCACTTTCAGGGTTTCCTTGCCTATCCATTTTTTCACCCCGTGTAGCTGCTGCGCAGCAACCCGGGGCTACGTTATTCAACCGCTTCGCGGTTGCGACGCAAAAGATGTGTGGAACAACCAGGGCGTCGGCCCAGGGTCGCCTTTCGCTTTGCGAAAGTTGCGGGGAGCGAACGCTACTTTCGCGGGAGCGAAAGGCGACAGACAAACGGTACTTTCGCGGGAGCAAAAGGCGAGTGAAAACGCCGGAGTAGGGGGAAGAGACGCAGAAACGGCCCGTTTGCACGAGAAACGGCCTATTTGCATATAATAGGGCATGTATACTTGCCTTGTTTCGCATCTTGTGGTATTTTTATCTGTATGATGATAGCCACGCCGCAAGAGATTTTCGCGGTCCTGCGTCAGTACAACCCATGGTGGGACAAAGGCTCCGTGCCGGACATCCCCCTTTGGAAAAGGGCCGCTTTTACCGAGTTACAAATGTGGCTGAGCAGCCCGCCGGCCCCCCGCGCGGTGCTGTTGACCGGCGCACGGCAAGTGGGCAAAACGACCCTGTTGTTGCAGGCCGTCCAAAGCCTCTTGGATGACGGGATGCCACCTGAGGACATCCTGTACGCCACGTTCGATCACCCTCTGTTGAAACTGATCGGGCTGGACGGGTTGCTTAAGGTGTGGCGTGAATTGCAGCCGCCGACAGCGGGGCCCGAGTTCCTGCTGTTGGACGAAATCCAATACACGAAGGATTGGCAGACGTGGCTGAAACATCAGGTCGATTTCGAGAAAGGACGAAGGATCGCAGTGACCGGCTCGGCAATGCCGCTGCAAAGCGATAGTCTTGAATCCGGTGTGGGGCGGTGGCATACCATTAAGCTTGCCACGCTCTCTTTCTTCGAGTATCTGCAAATCAAGAGCATCGAACTGCCCAAGATTCCCAGCGTTTCCTCGCTGGTCGAGATCTTCTCCTGGTCGCAGCCAGACCGGATTCGGACGGGGGAAGCCGCGCCCCCGCTGGTGGCTCATTTCCACGAATACCTGTTACGGGGTGGTTTTCCGCAGACAGCGCTCGTGGAGAACATCCCTATGGCTCAGAAGTTGCTGCGAGAGGACATCGTAGACAAAGCGCTGAAGCGCGACATGACCGCCCTGTTCGGCGTGCGTCGCATACTGGAACTGGAGAAGACGTTTCTCTATTTGTGCCTGCACAACGGCGGGATTCTTGACATGCCAAGCCTCTGCTCCGCCCTGGAAGTCAAGAAAGCCACTGCGAACAGTTTTCTGGACGTGCTTGAAGCGGCCCACCTGATTTACAAACTACCACCGTACGGTTATGGCAAGGAAATTCTCCGCACCGATACAAGATTTACCTCGCCGATGCGGCGATTGCCGGGAGCGTCTTATTGAGGGGTAAACTGCTGTTGGAGGACCGTGCAAAACTCGGGGCGGCTGTCGAAACCGCGCTGTTCAAGCATGTCTTTACCCGCTACTACGCCATGAGTATCGGCTTCTCCTATTGGCGCGGCAAGCAGGACTACGAAGTCAACATCGTTGCGAACGTTCGAAGTGCGATTGTCCCTTTCGAAGTTAAGTACACACAGAGCGCTGTTCGGCCGGAAGACCTGAGGGGACTCAAGCAACTATGCGAGGAAAAGGACGTTACTCGGGCATACGTCATCACGGGCGACATGGCAGACTTTGACGTCTTGCCCCTGGCTGGCCAGCGGAGCAAGTCAGATAGCGATTCTCAGCCGGCAGTCTTAAAGATTCCTGCCCCGCTTGCTTGCTATTGGCTCTCACAGTCGGAACATGGCGAATCTGAAAAGCAGAACCGGGCCCTGCAATGATCCCATCCGTCATCGACAACGAGGACGCTCAAACGGGTCAACAATATCCGTCTGCCGTGCTCCGTTTCCACCTCCCGCGCATCGAAGCGGACGGGTCGCCCGCTTGCGAGCTTGGATTGAGACCATAGAACGCTCGCCTACGGACTCGCGGTTAAACATCGGCCGCTTTCGCGGAGCGAAAGGCGACAGAAGGGAGAAGCTTGGGCTACTTCTTCTCCGCTTGGATGAGCTTCTCGACTTCCATGGCGGCCTGGTCGTCGCCCTGGCCGAGCAGGTCGCGCAGCCTCCGTTCGAGCTCCGGGCCGCGGAGGTTTTTGGCGATAATCTTCAGGTCGCTGTCGAGCAAATAAATCTGCGGAATGCCGCGGATGCGATAGAGCAGCGCCACGGCATTTTTCCATCCCTGGCCGTCGAAGACGTGCGGATAGGTTAGCCTGGCCCGATCGGCGGCTTCGACGGCCAGTTTGATGTCGGAGTCGAGATTCACTCCGATGACCGTCAGCCCTTGGTCCTTGTAACGGGCGTAGGCGCGCACACGTTGGGGAACTCGGCCCGGCACGGACCGCACCACGAGGCCCAAAAGTCGAGGAGGATGTATTTGCTGTCGGCGGCCTCCGCCTTCAGATCGATCGGCAGGCCGTCGAGCCCCTTGCCGGTGAACTCCGGCGCCGGGTTGCCGGGGGTCAGATAGGGTTTTGGGGGCACGCTGGCCCGCGACGGCCGCAACGTGATATGCAGCCCGTCCGGCGAAAGCGACGCCACTTCCCAGACTTTTCCATGCACGTTGACCGGCTCGTTCAGCGAGTAGTATTCGGCCGAATCGGCGGCGCCGTCCAAAACGCCGTCCTGGTTCAGGTCGATGATCAGGCTGCCGTTTTGCAGGTCGTCGAAGCGGCCGTCGGAATTGTCATCGAGCACGAGCACGCGGTAGCGGTTGCCGTCGAGAACGACTTCACCTTCGCGGCCCGACTTGCGGTAGTAGAACAGGCGATCGGTGAAGCGGGTCTTGAAGCGATAGAAGCAGAACGGATAGGGAACGGCGCCGGTTTGGTAAGGCACGTCGATCGTCACATTGCCGGCGGACAACATGTCGCGATCGTTTCGGTCCCAATCGCCCGGGCCGGCGTCGCTTAAGTCTCCCCCGCCGTGCCGAGCGATGTACAGCTTGGGCTTGCCGCCGTCGGGCTCGTCAATCGCCACGAGGAAACGGTTTTCGTCGGCGTCGCCCAGTTGCAGCAGCCCATAGAGCGGCTTTTTCGACCTGTAGGCGGGCTCGCCCACGGGCGGGATGGGCGGCTGTTGGCTGAGCGTTATCTGGATCGGCCGATACGGCGAGGTAACGGGCTCATGGCTCGGATGAAGATCGAACGCGACCGCGCCGTCGGTCGCCGGTCGCGACGGCGAGCTCCGGGCCGGCGTGGCGACCTTCGCGGCGCCAGGCTCGGATCGCCCGGCGGCCGAGGGATTTTTCACGACGGCCAGAGCGTGCCCGGCCGTCGCCGAGCTGAGCATCGCCAAGATGCTGCACGACGGCCGGCTAAGTTTCCACACCATCTGCGGCTCTTTTTCATGCTCGTCGTGAAACAGCGGGATGGCCTGGCAGGCCACGGCGACGACCGCCCCGTGGTTGTTGAGGATCGGGCCGCCGCTCGAACCGGAACCGTAGTCGGCGGAGATCGCCAGCACGCTCAGCGGTTGGCCCTTGTCGTTGTGCAGCGTGAACTTGCCCGAGACGATGCCCTGGCTGAAGGAATAAAAGCAATTGACCTTGCCGTTGGAGAGAACCGGGTGGGAGAGGCAGTAGACGGTGGCTCCTACGGGCACATTGTCGGCCAAGGGCAGCGCCTGAAGATGCTCGGCGTCGAACTTTCAACAGAGCCAGGTCGTTCAACCGGCTCGAGGCGAGCACCGCTTTCACGGGGAAGACCCGGCCCTGGTCGGTCATGACCCCCACGGCATCGAGATTCTTGAATGCATCAACGGCGTGGACGTTCGTGACGATCAGGCCGTCGTGGCGGACCACGAACCCGCTGGCGCATTGGGCGTGCCAGCGATTGCATTTGTTGCATTTGAAGATTCCGCCCACCACGACCACACCCGGCTTGGTGCGGGCGTAGAGCGTGGCGGCGTCGATGCGCCTCGCCGTAATCGCCCAGCGTGGAAACGGGATAGACGTTTTCGGCGTCCGCCTGCCTTGCCAGCTCGGCGGGCGAGACGGTCTCGTTCTGCTCCCTCAGCCGGCCCAAGTCGTCGGCGAAGTGTTGGACCATGTCCTGAAGCACCTCGAACGATTGCCGGGCGGGCTCCGCCGCTTTCGCCGCAAGCGGAGACGTCGCCCAATGGTTCGGCTGCACGGTCGCCGTGGCGGGCAACATCAACAGTATGGCGGTGGCCGACACGATTCCGCTGAGTATTGCCGCGACGATGATTCGCTGCATGCCTGCTCCTTACGCGGAAAAAACCGGCGGGAAGACGAACGATCCCGCCCATTCCGAACGACCTGCACAAACGGCATCTACCAAAACCTAGGTCGGCGCGGCGGAAGAGCAAGCTAATGGGGCGGTCAAAATCGTGGCCGAAATGAAGAGCTGTCCCGCAAATTGGTAACCGTTCACAGTCAGGGGGACAGTCCCATTTTCGCGGCCATTGGAACCACGCCCCACCGTGCGAAAGTCGTGCTGGCCGCGAGAATCGGGACAGTCCCCGTGAACGGTTACCGCAAATTGGTAACCTCTCAGGACAACAGCGACCGAACGAAACGACGAACTTCGGGATACTCGTTCTTCTCCACCGTGCCGACGACTTCCACTCCAAATCGAACCCATCCCCGGCCCAGTTCTTTGCGGTGGCGGACCGCGGCACGAAGCAGTTTGAGTTCACCGTCGTTCCCTAGACAAATCAGTACCTCCGGCGTCAAAATGAAATGATGGGCAATGACGCCAATACCTTTGCCGCTTAAATCCCTGGTGATGGCGGTGAACGCCCTGGAAATGTCGGGGAATTCTCCCTCCATCGGGACCACGAAGACCGCGACAATCAGGTCGGCTCGCTGCTGCGATCGACGTTCCGAAACATAAGTGGCCTTGCCGGGACCGGCTTGGATGCCCAATTGGAACACAGACTCTTGTGCGACGGGCTGTTCTGCCTGAGGTTCTGAGGACAGCATACACGGATATCCCGTCTTTTACCGGCCAAAGGGGACAGTCCCCGTGAACGGTTACCGCTCTCCTACACAACTTTACCTTGCACGGGTCAGGAACGACTTGCGTGTCGGTCGGGGTAACCCAGCATCCAGAGAGGCCTTGCGTCTTTCAATGGGAGAATTGGAACTACTGAAGACGGCCGCACCACAACGCAACCGCGCCGGCCTTGGCCCTCTCCCGGCGTGATGATCCCCTCACTCGCCTCCTCAATGCTCGCAGCCGCTGATTGTTTTGCGGACTATGCGGGGTGTAGCGGACGGATGGACGATGCCATGCTTTCCAGCACTCGTCCACAGTGCCGCAAGCATGTCCTATAGTTGAATAAGACGCAGCGGATGGCGCTGCCCTCGTTAATCGAATGACTGTCAGCCCCAACGGTAGCCGTCGCATTTGGGGAGGCCAACCACCTCCGCGAGCGACGAGTCACAAAAACGCCCATGAACATTAGTCTTGAAGGGATCCAGGTTTCCAATGCCCTGGTGTTGGCCATCATGGCCACGCTGGGTTACGTCTTCGTGACGCTGCGCGATCGCAGGGCGGCCGCCACGACCGCGTTGCTCTGGCAGGCGCAGCAGGACGTGGGCCGCGCCCAAATGACCGTTAAGGAACTCGAAAAGGCGGTTTCTGCGATTCACGCCAGCGCAAGCAAGCACTATGCCCGCCTCAAAGGGTTCGAAAGGCGGGTGGCGAGACTGAACAGTCGGGACAAAGACACCTTGTGGCAGGAACTGTGCCGTGAGATCGAAACGATCCTTGATCCAACCCTTCAACTGGTAAACGAGATCACAAGTACCCAGGAGCGCATCCGCTACCAGAGCAACTACCTGATGTCGTTCTCGGCGTCGCGGAGCGATCCGTTGACGAAACTGGGCAATCGCCGCGCACTGGATTACGTGGCCAGTACCCAGTTCGCCTTGCTGAAGCGTTGCAACACGCCCTTCTCGCTGGCGATTCTCGACATCGACCACTTCAAAGTCATGAACGATCAGCATGGGCACCAGCACGGCGACGAAGTCTTGCGCGACCTGGCCGCGTTGTTGACAGGCTCATCGCGGGCCGTCGACATCGTGACCCGTTATGGCGGCGACGAACTGGTGGTGATCATGCCACAGACCGGCATTGTGGAGGCTGGGAGGGTTGCCGACCGACTTCGGGCGGAGGTCGAGGAGAAGATGACCTTTACCGTCAGCGTCGGCGTGGCATCGGCCAACGACGCCGACACGCCAGATTCGCTGTTCCGCCGGGCTGACGCCGCACTGTATCGGGCCAAGAGCAACGGCCGGAACCGCACCTTCTTGGATCGCGGCGAAACGATTGCGGCCCTGCCGCCGGAAGTCGTGACCGATGTCGATCTCGCCGTGCCGGGTCCATTGCCGGACGCTCCGCTGGGAAGTTTGGCGTAACGACCTTCGCCCTGGCCCTGGCCTGATGAAAACGGGGACTGGCTCCGCAACGGCTTTTATCATTGTTCGATCCCAACCACTATCAGTTGCGGCGACTGTCCCCGTTTTCACGCAAAGGGGACAGTCCCATTTTTGCAGCAAAAATCGGGACAGTCCCCGTGAATGCGCCAGCCTGTGAAAAACGCGGCGGGATGCCGCGTCTGCTACCCCGGCGTGCATCTTGTTGGCAGACGTGTGCCGAGGGAATATAATCGACGCTCATGGAGACCGAAACGCGGAATCTCGAAGCGGCACCGGCCACGGCATCCGGTTGTTTGCTGAGCGGCAATGAGGCCGTGGCCCTGGCGGCGCGCGATGCCGGCGTTGCGCTGGGCACCGGATATCCGGGCACGCCGTCGAGCGAAATCCTCGAACGCCTCGATGCGCTGGGCGGCCGCGCACAATGGGCGCCCAATGAAAAAGTGGCCTTCGAGGTGGCCTTGGGCGCGGCTTTCGCCTCGGCGGCCGCACTGGTGACGATGAAGCACGTGGGACTCAACGTGGCGGCCGATCCCTTCTTCACGGCCGCTTACAGCGGCGTGGCCGGGCCGCTGGTGGTCGTCTCGGCCGACGATCCGGGCATGGCCTCCAGCCAGAACGAGCAAGACAATCGTCGTTATGCGGTGGCGGCCGGCGTGCCGATGCTCGAGCCGGCCGATTCGCAGGAGGCCTACGATTTCACGCTGGCCGCCTTCGACATCTCCGCCCGCTGGCATTTGCCCGTCATGCTGCGGATGACCACGCGGGTATGCCACTCGAAGGCGCTGGTGCGGCCGCAACCGCCGGCGCGGGCGGCCACCGCGCCGCGCTTCGATCGCGACGTGGCGGGTAAAGTGATGGTTCCGATGCACGCCCGGCCCGCCCATCGTCGCTTGCGCCGGAAACTGGCCGAGATTGCCGCTTGGAACGAAACCTGCGAACTCAACCGTGTCGATGGGGGCGACCGCCGCCTGGGCATCATCGCCGCCGGCGTGACGTTCATGCACGTGCGCGAGGCGGCGCCCGAGGCCAGCGTGCTGAAGCTGGGCGTCACGTATCCCCTGCCGTTGGATCGAATTCGTCGCTTTGCGGGGAGCGTCGAGCGATGCGTGGTCGTCGAAGAGAACGATCCCTACCTGTTTGAGCAGATTCGGGCGGCAGGCATCGCGGTCGAGCAAAAACCGGAGATGTATCGCTTCGGCGAGCTGAATGTCGGACGCGTGCGGCGGATTCTGCGCGGCGACACGTCGGCCGAGACGCCGCCGCCTCCCGGAAAACCGCCGTCGCTGTGTGCCGGCTGTCCGCATCGGGCCGTCTTCGAGGTGCTCAAGGAACTCGACTGCATTGTGGCCGGCGACATCGGCTGCTACACGCTCGGCGCGCTGCCGCCGCTGGCGGCGATGGATTCGCAACTCTGCATGGGCGCGAGCATCGGCATGGGGCTCGGGCTGCGGCACGCCTTGCCGCAATCCGACGCCCGCCGCGTGGTGAGTGTCATCGGCGACAGCACCTTCGTCCACAGCGGCATTCCCGGCCTGGTGGAGATGATCTACAATCCGCCGGCGACCGGCCACGTGGTGCTGATCCTCGATAACCAGACCACCGCCATGACCGGCCTGCAAGACCATCCGGGCACCGGCCGCACGCTCGGCGGGGCCGCGACGGGCCGAGTGGTGCTGGAAGACGTGATCCGATCGCTTGGAGTCGACGTGCTGATCGTCGATCCGATTGCGGAGCCGAGGCGATTGGAGCCGCTCCTGCGCGATGCGCTCCGCGGCGACGCACTGACGGTGATCATCGTTCGCCGGCAATGTCTCTTGGCTGTGGCCAGGGACGCGCGGCGAGCGCAGCAGCAGCAAAGGAGCGGGAACGGCGGAGAAGCGACGAGTCGTTCGCGGGCCGCCGGTCCAGGCCCGGCCGTCCGCCGTACTTCGGGTCGTTCCACGCCGCTGAATGTGGTTGTCGCCGGGCTGGGCGGGCAAGGCGTTTTGACGGCGTCGGACATTTTGGCCGAGGCGGCCGTCCTGGCCGGTTTCGAGGTGAAAAAGGCCGAAGTTCACGGCATGAGCCAGCGCGGCGGCTCGGTGGCCGCCGACGTGCGATTCGGCCCCAGCGTGCTCAGTCCCATGGTTCCGCCGGGCGAAGCCGACTTCCTGCTGGTGTTGGCCGACGATCAGGTCGATAACAACCGGTGGCGGCTGCGCGCAGGGGGGGGTATTGATCACGCCGGCAGAAATCCGCACGTTGCCGCTGCCCCATCGCCGCAGCGCCGAATGTCGCGCTTCTGGGCGTCTTGAGCCGATACCTGGACATTGACGAGACGGCCTGGCGGCAGGCGATCGGCAACAACGTCAAGCCCGAGTTGGTCGAGGTCAACCGGCAGGCATTCGGATTGGGCCGCACCATTGCTCCCAGGGTTAACCAGCCATGATACGATCATTACTGCGAATCCCCGACGCCGCGCAATCCCGGCAGCGAGCCGGACTTCGTCCCGGCGGGCGAGTTGCGAGAACTGCAATCGTCGCGTCTGCGGGCTGTGGTCGAGCGGCGCTACGTCAGCGGGTCGACTTCTATCGCCGTCGCATGGACGATTTGGGCGTAGCGCCGCAGGCGATACACGGCATCGACGATATCGCGCGGCTGCCGTTGACGGTGAAAAACGATCTGCGCGACACGTATCCGTTCGGACTGTTGGCCAGCCCGCTTAGCGACGTGGTGCGGCTGCACGCCTCCAGCGGCACGACCGGCAAACCGATCGTCGTGGCCTATACCCAGGCCGATCTCGAAGTGTGGACCAGCGTGATCCTGCGCTCCCTGGTCGGGTACGGTTTGCACGCCGGCGACATCATCCAAAACGCCTACGGCTACGGACTGTTCACCGGCGGGCTGGGCCTCCATTACGGGGCCGAGGCGCTGGGGGCCACCGTGATCCCCATTTCCGGCGGCAACACCGATCGGCAGATCATGATGATGAAGGATTTCGGCGTCTCGGCGATCTGCTGCACGCCCAGTTACTTCCTCCACATCGTCGACCGGGCCGAGGAGATGGGCATCGATCTGCGCGGGCTGCCGCTGCGGGCGGGCTGCTTCGGCGCCGAACCATGGACCGACGCCATGCGCCGCCGCATCGAGGCGGCCGCGGGCATCAAGGCCTTCGACATCTACGGCCTGACGGAGATTATCGGGCCCGGCGTCGGCGCGGAATGCTCGGCCCAAAACGGCTTGCACATCTTCGAGGACCACTTCTACCCCGAGATCATCGACCCCGAGTCGTTGCAACCTCTGCCCGACGGCCAAGAGGGCGAACTGGTGCTGACCACGCTCAGCAAGCAGGCGATGCCGCATGCTCCGCTACCGCACGCGCGACATCACGGCATCGCCGCCGAGCCGTGCGCCTGCGGGCGGACGCTCCGCCGCATCCGCCGCATCTCGCACCGCAGCGACGACATGTTCATCGTGCGCGGCGTCAACGTGTTTCCCTCGCAGATCGAAACGGCGATCCTGGCCGTCGAAGGCGCGCTGCCGCATTACCAGATCGTGCTCACGCGCCGCAAAGACCTGGACCAGCTCGAAGTGTGCGTCGAAGTGACGCCCGAGGTCCTAAGCGACAAGGTCGGCGCGATGGAGCGCCTCGCAGAACGCAACTCACGCGCCAGATCGAGCGCGCCGTGGGCTTGCGCGCTGCGGTGCGGCTGGTCGAGCCGCATTCGATCGTGCGCAGCGAGGGCAAGGCCAAACGAGTCAGCGACCGACGGGAGCTATAGCATGAAGATTCACCAACTTTCGGTCTTCGTGGAGAACCGCCTGGGGCATTTGCGGGCCCCCTGCCAGGTGCTGGCCGACGCCGGCATCAACCTGGCCACGCTCTCCCTGGCCGACACGCAACAGTACGGCATTCTGCGGCTGATCGTCCGCGACTGGCAGCGGGCGAAGGGCGTGCTCGAAACGGCCGGCTTCGTGGTCAACGTTACCGAGGTGCTGGCCGTGGAAGTTCCCGACCGGCCGGGCGGGCTGGCCGACGTGCTGCGGGTCATCGAGCAGGCCGGCATCAGCATCGAGTACATGTACGCCTTCGCCGAGAAACGCAACAAACTGGCGGTGTTGATCATCCGCTTCGAGAATGCCGACGACGCGATCCGCGCCTTGGAGCATTCCGAGGTGACGATGGTCAGCAGCGTCGATCTGTAGCAGCCTGGTTTGGAGAGCGCCCGTGTGCAGTGACATCGAAGCCGTTCGACGCCAATTTCAAAACGACCGCTTCGCCGCGGCCAACGGAATGCGGCTGGTGGAACTCCGCCCGGGCTTTGCCAAGGCGGTCCTCGCGGTGGAGGAACGGCATTGGAACAGCATCGGCATCGTGCAAGGCGGGGCCGTCTTTACGTTGGCCGATTTCGCCTTCGGCGCGGCGTCGAATTCCGGCGGCAAAGTCGCGGTAGCCGTCAGCACGAACCTCTCGTTCTTCAAGGCGACCCGATCGGGCACGCTCTATGCCGAGGCGACCGAAATTTCCCGCAGCCGGCGAATCTCCACGTGCACGGTTCGGGTGACCAACGAAAGCGGCGAGTTGGTGGCGCTTTTTCAGGGCAGCGCCTACATTAAGGACGAGCCGTTTCCGCCGGCCTAGCGTGCACATGCGGCACGGCCAGCCCGCGTGATTCAGTGCGCCGGCCTGTCGTCTCTCTGCCGCGCAACGGCACATAACTTGCTCCACTCAACTTGTTGCGTTGCAGCGCGCTGCCGGGAGGCCGCGCTGGAGTTTTTGGCACACCGCTCACAGAGGAGTTCGAATTATGCGAAAATGGTATCTTGTCATGGCATTGGCGGTCGCGCTCGCGCCGGCTTGGAGCTTCGCCGCACCGCCTGCGCCTCCTCCCGCGGCCCCGCCGTCCGCCGCGGTTCCTCCGCAAGGCGATCGCGCTCCGCGGCGCAGCCAGGGCATCCTGCTCCCGCGGAAGGTATCCTCGTCGTTCCTTCGCCGGGGATCGTGGTCGCCGCCCCGTCGGGCATTGTGCCGGCGCCCACCCTGCGCATTCACGAGACGGCCGACATGCGGGTGACCAACCTGGTTGGGCTGGAGGTTTACAACGGTGCGAACGAGAGCCTCGGCACCATCGAGAACCTCATTGTCGCTCCGACGTCGGGGAAGATCACCTACGCCATTCTCTGTTTCGGCGATAGCGTGGGAATGGGAGAGAAACTGGCGGCAATCCCGTGGGGCGAGTTGACCTTGGCGGGCGGGACAGCGCCTCCCGTGGGAACGCCGGGGGTAACGCATTTTGTCCTCGATTTGCCGCAGGACGTCATCGCACGGGCTCCTGTGTTCGAGAGAGAACATTGGCCCAACTTCGCCGATCGCCGCTGGAACGTGGAGATCGACCAATATTACATGACCCAGCGGCAAGCGAGACTAGCCAACAGACAACTTCCCTGAATAGCCGCGTGATCGGGGGCGAAAACGCCGTTGGGGCGGCAGTCGTGCTGCCGCCGGCGGGACCGCTGCCGCCCCAACGGTTCACATGCCGCCGGCAACAGCTTTGCGGCCACAGCGGTCCCCCCGGCGCCGTGAGCAATCTGGTCTTTTCCCGCGCAACGTGGTTTGTCATTGGCCAATCTGGCCTGGGGAGGCCGGCACTTCGTCCCGGTGGCGAAGCCCGCCGTAATCCAACACACGGCGGGGGGGTGTTTTTCGGCCCGGCAATTGCAAAGAATTTTCTGCGAACACGCCCCCTTTATCAAGCAGGCCTGTTATGTCCAAAATCAGTAAAGAAAGGCTGCCCAGCCAGCGAGGCGCGGCCGGGCACGCTGGCCGCCGCAACCCTTATTGCCGACACCTTGCGTGCGAGCCGTTGGAAGATCGGCGGCTCTTGTCGGTGGGCGTCGCCGGGCGAAACCTGGCCGCTTTGGGCGGCGACCCGGCCCTTGCCGCAATCCTTTTCTCCGCCCAAACCGCGGACACTGCCGCCAAGCCGTTGGCCGTCGCCGGCGCCACGACTGCCGGCGGCGCGACAACGCCTGCCGTGGGCGCCCTGGCATCGCCTGCGGTGACCGGCCCCGTCATTTCCAAGATCGTGGTAGTCCCGCAAGAGGGCCTGATAAGTTGGAATGTCCAAGCGCAGAACGGCGTGGCAAGCACCAGCCTGGTCATTGACGGCACGATCAGGGCGACCCTTTTCGGTCCCGTCACCGATCCCTCGGGCGGAGTGGACTTCAGTGGGACGTTCGGCACCTTGTCGGCAGGACCCCACACCTATGTCATTACCGTCTTCGACAAAGCCGGGGCTGCGGCGCAGAGCACCGCGGTATTCCAGGCGCCCGCGGTCGGCCCGACGATCTCCAACGTGGTGGTGGTTACGGCGCAGGGCCTGATGTCGTGGAACGTGCAAGCTTCCGCCGGCGTGGCAGTCAGCACTCTGTCGGTCGACGGCAGCCAGGTGACCAAGATTTTTGGTCCCGTCGCCGATCCGTCCGGGGGCGTCAACTTCAGCGGGACGTTCGGCGCGCTTTCGGCCGGAACTCACGATTACCTCATCACCGCCGCAGACAACCTGGGGACCGTGGCGACGTTAAGTGGTTCGTTCGTGGTGTCCTCGGCCGGCCCGACGATTTCCAAGGTGGTGGTGCTTTCCGGGCAGGGACTGATGTCGTGGAACGTGCAAGCTGCCGCCGGCGTGGCCAGCAGCAGTCTGATGGTTGACGGCAGCCCGGTGACCAAGGTTTCCGGTCCTTTTACCGATCCGTCCGGGGGCGTCAACTTCAGTGGGACGTTCGGCACCGTGGCGGCTGGGACGCACAGCTTTACGATCACCGCTACCGATAAGCTTGGCGTCTCGTCGCAGCTTACCGGCTCGTTCAACGTCACGGCGGTCGGCCCAACAATCTCCAACATCGAGATTGTCACGGCGAAGGGGTTTATGACGTGGAACGTGCAAGCTTCCGCCGGCGTGGCAAGCAGCACCCTGTCGGTCGACAACCAATTGGTGTCGAATGTTTCCGGTCCCTTTGCCGCTCCGTCCGGGGGCGTCAACTTCAGCGGGACGTTCGGCACCCTTTCGAGCGGAACCCACGTTTTCCTCATCACCGCCACGGACAACCTGGGCACCGTGGCGACGTCAAGTGGTTCGTTCGTGGTGTCCTCGGCCGGCCCAACGATCTCCAAGGTGGTGGTGCTTTCCGGGCAGGGGCTGATGTCGTGGAACGTGCAGGCTGCCGCCGGCGTGGCCAGCAGCAGTCTGACAGTTGACGGCAGCCCGGTGATCAACATTTTTGGTCCCGTCGCCGACGCGTCGGGCGGCGTGGATTTCAGCGGGACGTTCGGCGCCGTGGCGGCTGGGACGCACAGCTTTACGATCACCGCCACCGATAATCTTGGCGTCTCATCGCAGTTTACCGGCTCGTTCAACGTCACGACGGTCGGCCCGACAATCTCCAAGATCGTGATTGTCGCGGCGAAGGGTTTCATGACGTGGAACGTGCAGTCGCCCAATGGCGTGGCTTCAAGTCTATTGACGGTCGACGGCATCTTGGCAACCACCACGGGCCCCTTTACCGATCCCTCGGGCGGCGTGAACTTCAGTGGAAGTTTTGGCACTCTACGACGCGGCACCCACACCTACCTCATCAGCGCCACCGACAATTTCCGCATTATCGGCACGTCAAGCGGCACTTTCACCGTCTAGCGGATCAGGGCACGGCGACCGCCGGCACGACCTCGGCGGACGCGGGGGCCATGCCGGCTTCTGCGGCATCGATCTCGACGGCCTGATGAATGGTGATGCCAAGTTCGCGAATCTTGCTCCGCAGCGTGCCGCGGGTGATGTTGAGGATCTTGGCGGCCTGGGATTGATTGCCGCCGGCATGCTTCAGCACTTTGGCAAGCAGCGCAGCGTTCCATGAAGGCCAACGTCTCGGCATACAGAGAGGTCGAGCCGGCCTGAAAACGCTCGTTGATGAAGTCATCCAGGCCCACCGGCGCCTTTTTCTGCTCAGCAGATCGGAGGGAAAACACTCGGGCAGAAGCACCGGTCCGCTGGCCTGCAGGACGGCTCGCTTGAGCACGCTCTGTAGTTGCCGAACGTTTCCCGGCCACGAATGCCGCAAGAGCATCTCCAGCGTCTCGGCCGACGCCTTGCACGGCGACCGGTCGAGTTCCCGGCAAAACAAGCTCAAGAAGTAGTCGACCAACAGCGGAATGTCGGACCTCCGCTCGCGCAGCGGCGGCAGTGCGACGCTGAAGATGTTCAGCCGGTAGTAGAGGTCGGCGCGAAACTGACCGCTGGCGACCATCTCTTCGAGGTTGCGATTCGTAGCGGCGATGATCCGCACGTCGGTTTCGACCGTCTTGTTGCCGCCCACCCGTTCAAAGCGCCCCTCCTGGAGCACGCGGAGAACCTTGCTCTGCATGAGCGGCGTCATGTCGCCGACTTCATCGAGAAACAGCGTGCCGCCCGAGCACTGTTCGAATTTCCCGACGCGCTTGCTGTCGGCCCCGGTAAACGCCCCTTTCTCGTGGCCGAAAAGTTCGCTCTCCAGCAAAGGCTCGGGGATTGCCGCGCAGTTGACGGCCAGAAACGGCCCCGACGATCGCGAACTGTGCCGCTGAATGGCCTGCGCGACCAACTCCTTGCCGGTGCCGCTTTCACCCAGAATCAGCACATTGACCTTCTTGGCGGCCACGCGTCCGATTGCCTTGTAAACCTCCTGCATCGCCGGACTGTCGCCGATGATCGACTCGACGGCCAGCGGTTCGGCGCCCGCGACGGCCGGCGCGCTGTCGGGTAAGGAAAGCAGCCGGCGATTCCGCAGCGCCCGAATCACCAACTCGCGCATGGCGTCAACTTGCAGCGGCTGACGCACGTAGTCGAAGGCCCCGCGGCCGATCGCCTCGATGGCCGCATTGGCCGATCCGTTGGCCGTGATCAGAATGACCGGCACCATGGCGTCGCGGTCATGAACCTGGCCGATGACATCCAAAGCGGAGCAATCCGGCAACGAGTTGCTCAAGACGACGACGTCCGGACGGTATCGAGCCAGGAGTTCCAAGGCGTCGGCGCCGGTCTGCGTCGATAAGACCGTCACCTCCATTTCTTGGAGACCTCGACGGAACGTGTGGACGACGGCAGGATCGTTATCAACAACCAGTAACGAGGGCATTGCGTCACCTCTTCTTTGTGTTCCTGGGAGAAGCCGGTCGCCCGCGCGGCGACCAATATTCGCACGATTTTACGGTGGCTTTGACGAGATCAACCTGCTCGCGGTGCCACCAGAATGCTACAACTGCCCGTTTTGATCCGACAAGCGGCCGGACACTGTCTGCCGGATGGGTAATTCCCTTGAAGAACCCTCGGGCTGCCCGGACTCTGGCGAAGCGCGGCAAGCGAAGTCATGCCGGCAGGGTGGAAAGGTGCGAAAAAAAGGGACGTCGCGAGGTCGCTTTCTTGCCTCGGCAGGCGGGCGGAGGCAGTCCAGGCTGGTTCGTCGGCGACCAGGTCGCCTCATTCGACCATGAGCGCAGCCCGGCAATAGAAGCTACCGTTTGTCGCCTCCAATCGGCGCATGCCGAACACCGCGGGCTGGCACGATAAATGCTCGCATCAGTGTTCGTATCGGCTTCGGTCGAAATGGGGGCGCCAATCTGTTGGCCCGTAAGAGGTTCAGAGGGGAACGACCATGCTATATTGGACGATAGTCTTTCTGGTGATTGCCTTGATTGCGGCGTTCTTCGGGTTCACCGGGGTCTATGTCGCCGCAGCCGGAATCGCGAAGGTTCTGTTCTTCGTCTTCCTGGTGCTATTGGTGCTGAGCCTGGTGTCCGGTCGTTTTCGACGGGGACCGCCCGTGTTGTAGGCGAGCGAGATCTTCGTTTGCGGCCGCAGCGCGTTGGCATCTGCCGCTGACGCCGCGACGTTCGCCGAATCGCCACAAATCACTTGCAATGTCGCTTCAGAGCCATGACCAGGCCGACGGCCAGGCCGAGCCCGAAGCACACAGCCAGGGCTTGGCAAGGGCGATCGCGAACCCAACACCTCGCCTCGGCGGCGCCCTGCGAAAGGCGGTCGGTCGCGCAATGCGCGGTTTGGCGGGCGGCCTCCGCCGTTTGGCCCGCGAGCGATCCCGCACTGGCGGTCAACCCTTGCAGAAAGCTCTCGACGGTCTGGCGCCCTTCGCCTGTCTTTTGCTGGATGATGCCGATCAACTCATCGACACTGCCGTGGAATTGGGCCAGATCGTTGTCGGTCAACTGCCCCCATTTCTGCTGAAGATAGCCCTTCAACTGATTCCAATTACCTTCCAACATCTCGCGGTTGATCATTCCCGGACTCCTTTCGATCGAATTCCGGCTGGTTGCCGGCCTGGACTATTCCCCATTGCCACATAATCAAATAGGATAACCACAGCGTGCAACTGCCGTGCCGCCCGCGCCGTTTCCGCGGGAGGCGACGCGGCACTACTCGGCGTTCTTCCCCCGACGGGTAAAAAAATGCCCGAGTCACGCTCGGCGGAACCGCGTAGGGAGCCTTCTATGAGAATCTGGCCAGGACAGTCGTATCCCCTCGGCACACGTGGGACGGCAGGGGGACGAACTTCGCCCTGTATTCCGAGAACGCGACGAAGGTGGAGTTATGCCTTTTTGACCCGCCGGACGCCGAGGCAGGAAGCGATTCGGATCACCCTGCCGGAGAACACCGACCTGGTCTGGCACGGCTATCTGCCCGACGTGTTGCCGGGCCAGGTCTACGGGTACCGCGTCTCCGGGCCCTACGAGCCGCGAAAGGGGCACCGCTTCAACTCCAACAAGGTTCTGCTCGATCCTTACGCCAAGGCGATCGTCCGCGACACGAAATGGGCCGACGAGATGTTCGGCCTATCGGGTGGGCGATCCCGAGGCGGATCTTTCGTTTGACGAGCGTGACAATGCGCATTTGGCTCCGCTGGGGCCGTGGTCGATGACGCCTTCACCTGGGGCGACGACCGACCGCCTTCGAACCCAGTGGGGCAAAACGATGATTTACGAAGTTCACGTCAAGGGCTTCACCAAGCTGCACCCCGAAGTGCCGGAGAACTTCCGCGGCACTTACGCCGGACTCGGCTCCGAGGCGGCGGTCGCCTACTTTGAAGAATCTGGGCGATCACCGCCGTCGAATTGCTGCCCGTCCATGACCACGTCGACGACCGCCATCTGGTTGACCGCGGGCTGCGAAACTACTGGGGATACAATACGCTCTGCTTCTTCGCCCCGAACATCGAATACGCTTCCGCGACTTCGGCCTTGGATACCGTGCGCGAGTTCAAGACGATGGTCCGCAACCTGCATGCCGCCGGCATCGAGGTGATCCTCGACGTGGTCTACAACCACACGGCCGAAGGCAACCAGATGGGCCCGACGCTCTCGCTTCCGCGGCATCGACAACGCCGCCTATTACCGCCTCTCGCCGGAAGACCCTCGATACTACATGGACTTTACCGGCTGCGGCAACACCTTCAACATGCGCAATCCGCGCGTGCTGCAACTGATCATGGACAGCCTGCGCTATTGGGTGCTTCGACATGCACGTCGACGGGTTTCGCTTCGATCTGGCGAGCACCCTTGCCCGCGAACTGCACGACGTGAACGCGCTGGGCGCGTTCTTCGACATCATCCACCAGGACCCGGTGCTCTCCCAGGTCAAGCTGATTGCCGAGCCGTGGGACTTGGGCGAAGGCGGCTACCAGGTCGGCAACTTTCCCGCCTTGTGGTCGGAGTGGAACGGCAAGTACCGCGACTCGATCCGCCAGCTTCTGGAAAGGCGACGGGGGCATGGTTTCCGAGTTCGCCACGCGGTTCTGCGGCTCCAGCGACCTCTACGAATGGAGCAGCCGCCGGCCGCACGCCAGCATCAATTTCATCACCTGCCCACGACGGCTTCACGCTGAACGACCTGGTCTCCTACAACGAAAAGCACAACGAGGCCAACGGCGAAGACAACCGCGACGGCGAATCGAACAACATCAGTTGGAACTGCGGGCGCGAAGGGGCCGACCGAACGATCCGGCCATCGAGGCGCTGCGCGAACGGAAGAAACGGAGCCTTCTTGCCACGCTGCTGCTTTCCCAGGGCGTGCCGATGCTGCTGGCCGGCGACGAAATCGGCCACACCCAGCAAGGCAACAACAACGCCTACTGCCAGGACAATGAGATTTCGTGGCTCGATTGGGACCTCGACGACAAGCGGCAGGCGCTGCTGGAGTTCGTCCGCCGGATTATTGCGCATTTTTCACGAAGCAGCCGGTGTTCCATCGCCGCCGCTTCTTTCACGGCAAGGCGATTCGCGGCGCGGCGGCCCCCGAGATCGCCTGGCTCGATCCCTCCGGCAAGGAAATGTCCGACCAGGCATGGAACGAAGTGTTCGTGCGCTGCCTGGGCGTGCTGCTCGTACGGCAAGGCATCGACATGGACCAGCACGGGGAACAAATCGACGGCAACACCATCTTGTTGCTGTTCAACGCCGATCATGCCAACGCGATTCCATTCGCCCTGCCGCCGCCCGAAAACGATTCGTCCTGGGAATTGCTGGTCGACACGGCGCACAGCGACGGTCACCTTCCCCGACCTGTCGAGAAGCAATTTGAGCTCGCGCCCTGCTCGGCGGCCATTCTGCGCAGCAAGTCGAGCGTGAAGCCGACTCAACCGGCAACGCACTGAGAAGGGTGATTTGCTGCCCGAGCGGAGCACGATTGCGGCCCCGCGAAGATGCCCCACACGAGATGCTGTGCAAAGCGGCCTGGTTCGCCGCCGACCAGCGAAGCGACCGCATCGACGACCGCGCCATGAGCCACGCTCTGGGTCTCCTCCTGCGGAGTGTCTGGTTCGACCACGTCCGTCAAGGCAACGTGTTTGTCGTCGATGGCGATTTTCCGGCCGACCTGGAAGCCGTAACCGCCCCGTCGCGGAAAATGGGGACTAGCTCCATGGCGCAATCCGATGCCGCATAAAGGGAAACGTTGCCGCCACGGTGCCTGTCCCCTTTTTTCGCCCGGGCATCGAACACGCGTCGTCACCCACACAGGGGGTGTTGCCTCGCCAGCCGTGATGTGATAAAAATCTGGCGGTTGAAAACCGTTGCTTGGTCGAAATAGACTCGCGTGATCCCGAGATGAAACGTCGTTGTTCTTTCGGGCTCCCGGAACCACGTGAGGTTGTCTCGTCGCGGCCGGCTCAACCGGCTTTCCCATTCACCGCTCTTACGGAACTGGAGGTGTGCATTATGCGATGCGACAGATTGTGCGCCCTGTGGATGTCGGGAACCGCTCTTCTGTGCGTGGCGCTCCTTGGCGGAACGCCGCCGCTGCTGCCTGGCGGATGATCCCGCGGCAAAGTCGAAGGAAGAAGCGGCCAAGACTCCCGAAAAAAAACCTGCCGACGAAAAACCAAAACTCCCCGAGTGGGACAAGGTAGTGGACGGGGCGAAACGCCTCGAAGGGCTCTTTCCCTTGTACTTCAACGAGAAAGAGCAGAAGCTGTTCATGGAGATCAAGGAAGAACAGTACGACAAAGACTTGATCCTGCCGATGGCCATCGCGCGCGGGCGGGATTGATGTATCTCGGCGGCGATACGCTGAACTTCGGCGACCAGTGGCTGATCACGCTTCACCGCGCGGGCGACCGTTTGCTGGTGGTGCGCCGCAACGTCCGCTTTCAGGCCGAGGCCGGCTCGCCCCAGGCGGATTCGGTCAAAGTCTCGTATACCGACAGCGTGCTCAAGGCCTTCCCATCAAGAGTGAAAAGAACGACGGCAAACTCGTCTTGATCGACCTGGCCGATCTCTTCATGACCGATCTGGCGAGGATCGGCATTCATCCCGACGTGTCGCGCAGCACGTGGGCCAAGGTCAAGGCGTTTCCCAAGAATGTCGAGATCGAAGTGAGCGCCGTTTTCTCGATGCCCTTCGACTTGTTCTTCTATCTTTTCGGCGGAGATGCCGTTCCCGATTCGCGCGGTGCGCAGGTGGTGATCCACTACGGTTTGTCGATGCTGCCGGCCAGCAGCTACAAGCCGCGCTTGGCGGACGACCGGGTGGGACATTTCCTGAGCGTCGTCAAGGACTTCACCCGCGACGTCAACGAGACGCCCAGCATGCGTTATGTCACCCGCTGGAACCTGGAGAAAGAGAAACCGGCGGCCGACAAATCGCCGCCCAAACAGCCCATCATCTTTTGGATCGAGCGAACCGTGCCGCGCGAGTACCGCCAGTACGTGCGCGAGGGGATCCTGGAATGGAACAAGGCCTTCGAGAAGGTCGGTTTTATCGATGCCATCCAGGTGCGCGACCAGCAGAGCGACGACGAATTTGACCCGGAGGATATCCGTTACAACACCTTCCGCTGGATCACCACTTCCGCCGGCTTTGCCATCGGGACCGTCGCGGACGGATCCCAAGACGGGCGAAATCCTCGATGCCAGCATTGTCTTCGACGAAGGAATGATCCGCTACTGGCGGCAGGAGTACCTGCAAACGGCGGGCATCCCCGAGGCCATGTCGTTGTTGTTGTCCGGCCAGCGGCAGGGGTTCTTCAAGCTCTTCGCCTCCGAGTTGCCCCTGCTGGAAGACGCCGAACCCGTGCTGAACCGAATCCTCCGCGAGAAGCAGGACGTCATCATGGAGCGGCTCAATCGGCCGCCGCGATTGACCGAGCCTCTGGCCATGGGGCCGATGGGCTATGCGCGTTGCCAGATGGGGCCGGGCATGCAGCGGCAGCTCGGCGTGCTGGCGGCCGTTCTGGCCGCCAAAGGTGAGCTGGAGCCGGGCGGCAAAGTGCCCGAAAAGCTCATCGCCCAGGCCGTCAAGGAAGTCGTCATGCACGAGGTGGGACATACCTTGGGCTTGCGGCACAATTTCAAAGCCAGCACCGCGCTCTCCATGGAGGAGGTCAACAACCCCGAAGTGACCGCCAAGAAAGGCAACTCCGGATCGATCATGGATTACCTGCCGGCCAATATCGCCTGCAAAGGCGAGAAACAAGGCGACTACTTCTCGCCCACGATCGGCGCCTATGACTACTGGGCCATCGAATATGCGTACAAACCTTTCGAGCCGAAGGACAACGAGAAGGAAGAGCTTGCCAAAATCGCCGCCAAAGCCGCCACCCCGGACCTGACTTACGCGACCGACGAAGACGTCTTCCTGAATCCCGACCCGCGAATCCAGTTGTTCGACTTGGGCGATCCGCTGGACTATGCCAAGAACCGCCTCAAGCTGGCTCGCACCAGCCTCGACCAGCTTCAGGAGCGCGTGGTTTCCAAGGGCGAGGGTTGGCAGAGGGCCCGCTCGGCGTTCTCCGTGTTGTTGGGCGAAATGGCCCACGCCACGATGCTTTCGGTCGCCTACGTCGGCGGCGAGTTCACCAGCCGCGACCACCGCGGCGATCCCGACGGCCGGCCGCCCATGAAACCCATCGACGTCGCCAAGCAGCGCGAGGCGATCCGCCTCGTGCAAGACGAGATCCTCTCGGCCAACGCGTTCCAGTTCAAGCCGGAACTGCTCCGCTACCTGGCTCCCGATCATTGGTATGACGATCGCTTCATCTTCTTCTTTGGATCGGGGGGTTATCAATACCCGTTGCTTCAGCAGGTGCTGTCGGTGCAGCGGATTGTCTTGTCGCGATTCTTGAACGCCCAAACGTTGCGTTCGCTGCAAGAGATTTCGTTGCACGCGGACCCGGGTCAGGAAGTGCTGGGACTGCCCGAGGTGTTCAACGCCCTGACCGACTCGATCTGGACGGAGTTGCCGGCCACCGACGCCGACGTGAAGAAGGAACAGGCGATCGCCATTTCGGCGATTCGGCGCAACCTCCAGCGGGAGCACGTCTCGCGGCTGGCGCGGCTTGTGCTCGGGCCGAAGCGGGACGCTTGGATGAGCTTTGAGATGTTGATTTACGATTTCGATTTCGGCGTTTCGGCGCCGCCCGATGCCCGCAGTCTGGCCCGTCAGCACCTGCACCAGATCGACGCCCGGATTCAACGCATTCTCGCGCGAAGGACCAGAAGATCGACCCCGCTTCGTTGGCCCATTTGCAGGAATTGCACGAACAGATCGAGAAGGTGTTCAGCGCCAAGCTGGAGGCCAACGATCTCTGATCGGCGGGCAGTGTCGTGAACGGTAACCGTTCACGGGGACTGTCCCGATTTTTGCGGCGAGCACGACTTTCGCACGGTTGAGCGTGGTTCCAAGAGCCGCGAAAATGGGACTGTCCCCCTCACTGTGCCCCAGGAGCCGGCTGGATCGGCGGAGCGACCAGAACGGCCCATTCGGCTGGTGTTGGACGGCAGGGGTGAGAAGAACGCCTGCCGGCCTTGACTCTGGTGGATGAAATGCTATTCTTCACTATCTAGTGAAAATGGCCTTTCCAGTGAAAACCATGCGATCTAACCTCAGCAAGTCCGTGGTCGAATGGTTCCGGGCCGTCGCGGCCCGAACGGGCGCCTATAGCGTGGCCAAGGTGCAGCCGATTTCCGATGCCGCGTCTGCTAAGAGCGGCGCCAAATACGATTTGGTGATCGAGCTTGCACCAAGGGCTGGTGGCCGGGCGATTCGACTCCTTGTGGAAGCCAAAACGCAGGTCTCGCCTTTGCTGGCGATCGGGATTTTGCAACGCATGGCCGAGTCTTCGGCAAAGGGAGTGCCGACCCTTTGCACTCGGGTAGTCTCCCAACGGGTGGCGGAGCTTTGTCGGTCCCGGGGGGTCAGTTACCTTGACGAGGCCGGCAACTGCCGACTGTCCGCCCCCGGGTTCTTCCTGGAAGTGGAAGGCAGGAAGCCCGTGCGAGCGGCAAGGCAAGCGGGGGTTGATCCGTTTGCAGTCAAGTCCAGTCGCATCGCGCGGGTTCTGCTCGGCAGCCCCAAACGCGGTTGGCGACTTCAGGAACTGGCGGACGAAGCCCAGGTGAGCCTCGGCTTGGTTGCCAAGGTCAAACGAGCGCTCGTGGAAGAAGCGTTTGTCGAGGATGGTGATCGACGCCTTCACCTCCGCGATCCTAAGGGGTTGCTCGAAGCATGGGCAACCGCCTACGAACCGAGCGGGGAACGTGCATCGCTTTACGTGATGCAGAAGGCTGGCGAAGCGGAGCGGAAGATCGCCCGCTGGTGCGACGAAAGGGCAGTGCGTCTTGCTCTAACCGACCTGGCCGGGGCATGGCGGTTCGCGCCAAGCGTGCGCTACCAGCAGAGCACTGTCTATGTGGAATCGAAGTACGATGCGGATGTCGTCAAGGACTTGGTTGAGCACCTTGAGGCAAGGCGCATGGACAGCGGGGCAAACCTGGTGTTGGTTGTCCCTAAGGACTCTTTCGTGTTCTATCAGTTGCGGACGATTGACGGTATCGGTGTGGTTTCGCCACTGCAACTCTATCTGGACCTGCGGAAACAGCCGGGCCGGGGCGAGGAAGCCGCCCAAGAAATCCTGAAGCAGCAGATCATGCCGACATGGTGACGCTCGACGACTATAATGACGATTCCATCACGGCGTGCAAGTCGGTGCTTGTCGAAGTGTTCACCGTGCTCGGCAGGCATCGCAAGCACCTCGTCCTTGTCGGCGGCTGGGTTCCACCACTCATGATGCCTGGCGCCGGGCACATCGGTTCTATCGACGTGGATCTGGCGGTTGACTCGCGGCAGATTCCGCCTCACCTTTACGAAACGATCGGCAGCGATCTGCGCCGGGCCGGTTATCGGTCAACGGACCTCCCCAACCGGTTTGAGCGGGAAGTGCGTGTCGGTGGTAGAACCTTTATGGTCAGACTCGATCTGATCACGGGCGAATACGGCCATCCACCGGATGGCGGCACACACGAGATCATTCAAGGGATCCCCGTGTGGCGATCGCGTGGGGTCGATGTGGCTCTGGACCACTCCGTGGAAATGGTCGTCGCTGGCACCCTGCCGGAGGGCGGCGACAACGAGGTGCGCGTCCGCGTTGCCGTCATTACGGCCTTTCTGGTGATGAAAGGGTTTGCGTTGGACGACCGCAAGAAGGAGAAGGACGCCTACGATATCTACTTCTGCTTGGCCAATTATCCGGACGGGATCGAGGGGCTGATCAAGGAGTTCCAGCCGTTGATGGACAACGGCCTGGTGCGGGAATCCCTCGCCAGGATTTGCGGGAAGTTTCGGACCATCGACTCGATTGGGCCAGTTTGGGCGGTGAAGTTGTCCGGGCCGCCGGCGGGGATTACGAGTTTGCCCGCCGGGATGCTTTCGAGCGGGCAAAGGCACTCCTGGATGCACTTGGAATAGAGCCATGGACCGTGACTGACGAAAGGGATATGAATGACATCGAGAGCAAAACGGCTTGATCGACTGGCTTTGTCATATGTGCCAATTCGCCTGATCAATGATGCCAATATACCGACCGATACGAGGAGCGGGTGTCTGGTTGATTACGAAGGTTCGCGGTACATGTTGACTCCGGTTCACCAGATGGCAGTGGGGCAGCGATGGATGGCGGAAGTAGCGGTTGATATCGCGAACGACCAAACGCAGATGCTCCAGCTTGGGGATCTCACCTTTATGTATCTCGCGGACTTGGGGAATGGTACGATCCAAGAAGTGGACTTGGCGTTCACGAAGGTGGCAAACGACTTTGAATCCCGGTATCAAGAGATCACGCCGTACGCAGGGATAACACGGGACGAGCCACGGATAGTGTTTCCTCTTGAGGTTGATGTGCCTCTATGTAGTCGCCGCGTATATGGTTTTTGTGGACAGGCAGGTGGGTATGTCGTCGAGGGGGCTGGTTACTTCGATCCAATCACCAGAATCGAACCCGATCTGCGTTACGTTGGCAATGAAGACGATCTGCGTATTTTCCGGCTAAATCACGTCCATCCCGGCCATAAATATTACAAAGGCTGTAGTGGATCACCGATTTTGGATGCAAAGGGGCGCGTTGTCGCGCTAGTAGTCGGTGGCGACCCAGAGAATAACTATATTTTCGGGATTGCGCCGCAGATCTATGCGAACTACCTGCAACTTGCGTGAGGATAGTGGATCGGCATACGGATGAAACAATCAGAATGTTTGAACAATTTCGTCGTGCCACAAGGCTGCAGAGCGCGAATACCTACTGCACAAATACGTCGTGCCCAGTTTTGATCGCAGTCAGCCGCTCGATGTGATGGCGATCGGTCCGACTGGGCTGCCGGTCGTGAGCGCGCGTGGGGGCTTCCGAACTCGGCAAACCACGATCGACGATGTCCTTCGCGAAATCGGGCTCTAACGATACGTCGTGGGAGGCTCTTGAACCATCGGCGCCGCCGCGGCGAGGATCGCTGCGCGGTCGCGGTTCAGCGGCGGATAAATGCGCTCGCAGTTAATGATCCGCTTGGTCTTCTTCGCCGCCTCGCCCACTCGCACGACGTGCCGGTCCCATCCCTCCGTGTAGACGGCCCCCCAGACGCCCAGGTCCAGCACGGTCACGTACCACGCGATCCGCAGCGGAAGCATCGGCAGGCCGAACAAATCGCAGACGACGTTGTGCCCGGCGAACCGTCCCATGGGACGGCCGTGTTGGCAGCGACATGACCGAGGTATGGCGGTCGTCCATCATGGCCCAGGCCACATCGCCGGCCGCGAACACTTCGGGCACCGCCTTGGCCCGCATGAACTCGTCCACCGCGATCCGGCCGAATCGGTCGCGCTCCACCGGCAGTAGCCGCGTGAGCGAATTGGCCCGCATGCCCGCGCACCAGACGACCGTCGCGGCGGGAACGACCTCGCCGCTCCCCAGGGTGAGGCCGGTCGGGTCGATCGAAACGACATCGCTTCCCAACCGGGTCTCGACCCCCAGCGCGACCAGGGCCTCCTCGATGACCGGCCGGGCAGATTCTCCCATGTCCGAGCCGACAACCGGCCGGTGATCGGCCAGAATGACGCGGCACGGTCGCGTGATCGCGGCCTGGGCCAAGACCGAACGCAGTCGGCCCGGCATTTCGGCCGCGGTCTCGATTCCGGTCAAGCCGGCTCCGACCACGATGACCGTAAACCGTCCCGGCGACTCGGGCCGGGTCGGCAGCGACTGAAGATGGTGGTTGAGCCTGGCCGCACCGCTGTAGGTGTCTACGTCGAAGGCGTGTTCTGCCAGGCCGGCGACGTCAGGCCGGAGAAGCTGGCTGCCGAGTGCCAGCACGAGGCGGTCATAGGGAATGGTTTGTTGTCCGTTGGGCGTTTGCACGCTCACAGCCATCCCGGCCAAGTCGATGCCGGCGACTTCCCCTTCAACGCGATGAACTCCGACGGGGCCGAGAACGTCGTCCAGGGGTATCCTGATCGACGTCAGGTCGGGCTCGTAGTTGCGCACGCGGATGCTATGGAAGGCGTCGCGGTTTACCAGGGTCACATCCACCGCATCCGAGCCCTGGCCGAGCTCGTCGAGCTTTCGGGCCGCGCCCACCGCGCACCAGAGTCCGGCGAAACCGCCCCCCAGCACCAGGATTCGCTTGGCGGTCATCACGGATCCTCCACAACACGACCGAACCCCCCCGCTCACCCGCCGCCACCGCCGCTACGGCGATCATACGCGAGACAAACCGTGTTTGCCACTCCCTCCGCCTCGACGATTGACAGCTCCGGGTAAAACCGTAGAATGGACGGAAATGCAATGTTCGGCTCGCGAATCTCGGGAGAAAACGCCCTATGGCGAGACCGCGACACGAAAACGCGACGCCCGCTGAACTGGAAGTGCTCAAGATTCTTTGGGACAGTGGGCCATCGACCGTCCGCGACGTGATGGAGGTGCTCAATCAAACCCGCCGCAGGGCCTACACCTCGGTGATGAGCCTGTTGGAGGTGATGTGCGACAAGCGGCTGGTGAAGCGCCGCCCGCAGGGCCGCGCCTTCGTCTACTGGGCGGCGGCAAGCAAGCGAAAAACGCTCGGGCAGATGGTCGGCGACCTGTTGCGGAGGGGCTTCGGAGGCTCGGCCAGCGGCCTGTTCGCCGGCCTGCTCGGCCAGACGCGGCTGTCGAGGGAAGAACTGAACGAAATTCAGAGATTGATCGACCAGTACAAGAGCAATCAGGATACGACCTAGGAGGATCGCGCTATGCTGGAAACCGTAGCGTCAGTCGAGCAGCAACTCAACGACAACGACATCGAGGCCATCGACCAACTGCGCAACGTGTACGAACGGCTGCGGCAGGAGCTTGGGCGGGTGATCGTCGGGCATCACGAGGTGATCGAACGGTTGTCGATTTGCCTCTTCGCCCGCGGGCACGCCCTGCTGATGGGCGTGCCGGGACTGGCCAAGACCCTGCTGGTCAGCAAGGTGGCCGAGACGATGTCGCTGCGGTTCAGTCGCATCCAGTTCACGCCCGACCTGATGCCGATGGACATCACCGGCACGGACATCCTTCAAGAGAGGGCCGACGGACGCCGCGACTTCGAGTTTGTGCACGGGCCGGTGTTCGCCAACATCGTGCTGGCCGACGAGATCAACCGGGCGCCGCCGAAGACCCAGGCGGCGATGCTGGAAGCCATGCAGGAATACAAGGTCACGGTGCTGGGGAAGACGCTGCGGCTGGAACCGCCGTTCTCTGGTGCTGGCGACGCAGAACCCGATCGAGCAGGAAGGGACCTACCCGCTGCCCGAAGCGCAACTGGATCGCTTCATGTTCCTGATCGAGCTGGACTACCCGTCGGAGGCCGAGGAGATCGAGATCGCGCGGACGACGACCGGCGACGCGCTTCCGGCGCTGAAGCATCTCTTGACGGGCGAGCAGATCATCGAGCATCAAAGTCTGGTGCGGCGGGTGCCGGTTCCGGACCACATCTATACGTACGCCGCCAGGCTGGTGCGGCGGACGCGGCCCAAGGATCCTACCGCGCCGTCGTGGCTGAAGCCGTTGGTGGCATGGGGAGCCGGGCCGCGCGCCGTGCAGAACCTGATCCTGGGCGCCAAGGCGCGGGCGGCGCTGTTGGGCAGCTACATGGTGCGACTGGAGGACGTTCAGGAGGTCGCGGCGCCCGTGCTGACGCACCGCGTGATCACCACGTTCGCGGCCCAGGCCGAAGGGATCGGCGCCAAGGAGATCGTGCAGCGGTTGATGGAGGAAACCGACGCGGTGGCGTGATGCCCGCGCCGGGGCAGATAGCTTTCGGAGCTTGCGATGTTCTCCGACCGCCGCGGCCGCAGTTTTCTCGATCCGCAGGCGATTGCCCGCCTGGCGGCCGTCCCCTTGTGTGCGCGCTGGCCGATGCTGGGGAGCGTCTCCGGGCGGCATCCCAGCCCGCACCGCGGCGCCAGCGTCGAGTTCGCCGAGTACCGCAAGTACGTTCCCGGCGACGATCTGCGGCGGCTGGATTGGCGGGCCTACGGCGCGCTCCGACCGTTTCTACTTCAAGGAGTTCGAGGCCGACACCAACCTGCGGTGCTGCATCGTGCTGGACACGAGCGGCTCGATGGATTTCGGCTCCGACGGCACGACGAAGATCCAGTACGCCCGCAGGCTCGCGGGCGACCTTGAGCTACCTGGCGGTGCAGCAGGGAGATGCCGTCGGGCTTGTATTGCGTAGCGGGCGGCGTGATCCAGAACATTCCGCCGCGCCGCAACCCGGCCCACCTGATGCACGTCTTCGACGTCCTGGAGCAGGCGCGGCCCGCCGGGCCGACGCAACTGGTGCCCGTGCTGCACGAACTGGCCGAAACGATCGACCAGCGGGCCCTGATCGTTATCGTCTCGGATCTGTTCGTCGAGCCCGAGGCCTTGCGTCGCTGCCTCGAACACCTGCGGTTTCGCAAGCACGACGTGGCCGTATTCCACCTGCTGGATCCGCGCGAACTCCGTTTCGATTTCCACCGGCCGATGCGGTTTCTCGACATGGAGGGCGGCCCGTCCGTCTTTGCCGAGCCGAACGACATCGCCGACCGGTACCACAAGGCGCTCGAGCCTGTACCTGGACGGCCTCAAGGCCCTCACGCTGGAATTGGCGATCGACTACCACCGGGTCAGCCTCGACGAGGACTATGAGAAAGCGTTGATGCGATTCCTTGTCGGACGGACGCGGACGCGAGGCTTGCGATGAGCTTCTTGCAGCCGATGATGTTGTTGGCTTTGCCGCTGGTCGTGCTGCCGATCGTCATCCACCTGATCAACCAGCGCCGATACCAGACGACGCGGTGGGCCGCCATGATGTTCCTCCTGGCCGCCCATCGGATGTCGCGCGGTTACGCTCGGCTGCGGCAATGGTTGATTCTTTTGTTTCGCATGCTTGCCATTGCGGGGTTGATTCTCGCGGTGGGCCGGCCCTTGGCCAGCGGCTGGCTCGGACTGGTGGCGGGGGGCCGAGCCGACACGACGATCATCCTCCTGGACCGTTCGCCCAGCATGCAACAGCGCGAGGCCGGCAGCGCCGTCTCGAAACTGGAGGCAGGACGCCGGCAACTGGCGGACACGCTGGCCACGCTTGGGGTCGCTCGCGCTGGGTGCTGATCGAAAGCACGACCAACCAGCCTCGCGAGCTTCCCTCGCCCGGCGTGCTGCCGGACCTCTCCTGCACCGAACCGGTCGGCGCCGAGGCCGACCTGCCCGCGATGCTCGAAGCCGCGCGCGACTACATCCAGGCCAACCGGACCGGGCGCACGGAAATCTGGATCTGCTCGGACCTTCGCGAAAACGATTGGCACGCCGACAGCGGCCGGTGGCGAACGCTCCGCGAGAGCTTTCTGGAACTGCCGCAGGGCGTTCGCTTCCATCTGCTGGCCTATCCGCAGGCGGCGCCGGACAATATGGCGGTGCGCGTCACCGGCGTCCGCCGGCAGCAGTCCGGCGAGCGTGCCGAGTTGTTGGTTTCGTTGCTCTTGTTGCGCGAAGGCGACGCGGACGACAAAGTGACGATTCCCGTGCGAATTCGAGATCGAAGGGGCCCGATCCGAAGTGACATGTCGAGATGGCCGGGACCGCAGTACGAGCTGAAGGACTACCGCATCGCCTTGGAAGGCAAACGAGAGCGGGGTTGGGGGCGAGTCTCGATCCCGGCCGACGCGAATCCGGCCGACAACGATTTCTACTTCGTCTTCGACAAGCCGGCGCCGCGGAAGGCCGATCATCGTGGCCGAAGACCCGCAGGCGGCGTGGCCGTCTGCAGTTGGCGGCGTGCGATTTCGCCCGACCCGGCCTCGCTTGCGATGCGGAAGTGGTGCCGGCCGAACAACTGGCCAGCGTTGCCTGGGAGCAGGTCTCGCTGCTGTTGTGGCAGGCTCCGCTGCCGCAGGACGAACGATGCCAGGCTGGTGCAAGCGTTCGTCGAGCGGGGCGGACAGGTGATCTTCCTTCCGCCCCGGCACCCCGGCGCCGAAGAGTTCCTCGGCATGCGTTGGGGCCGATGGGTGGACTGCGGCGAGGAGGCTTCCGTCGAAACATGGCGCGGCGATCAGGATCTGCTGGCGCACACGCTGAGCGGCGAAGCGCTGCCCGTCGGCGATCTGAAGGTCAGAAGGTATTGCCAGGTGTCGGGCGAGTTTACCACGCTCGCCGCCTTCGCGGCGGCGCGCCGCTGTTGGCTCGCGTCACGACGGACCGTGGCGGCGTCTATTTCTGGGGCGACCACGCCGGCCCCGGCCGACTCCTCGCTGGCGGCCGATGCCGTCGTTCTTTACGTCGCGGTGCAGCGAGCCATGGCCTCGGGAGCCGCGGTCCTTGGCAACACCCGGAATCTGATCGCCGGCCGCCCGCCGGCCGACATCCCCGGATCGTGGGAGCGTCTGGCAGGCGACCGAACATGCCCTGTTCGACCGAATACCCCTTCCAACCCGGAGTTTACCGGGCCGGCGAACGGTTGCTGGCCGTCAATCGTTCCGTCGCCGAGGACCAGGCGGCGGTACTGGACGATTCGCGCGTGGCCGAGCTTTTCCACGGGCTGGACTTCGCCCGCGTGGATGATCGCGCGGGCAAGCGCCAAGACGTTGGTGCAGGAGATCTGGCGGCTGTTCCTGGAGGCGATGATTGTGGCGATGGTGTGCGAAGCCGGACTCTGCCTGCCGAAGCTGCGCCGCAAGGAAGGAGCCGCTTCGTGAACACCACGCACACACTCACCTTCCTGTGGACGTCCTGGTCGGTTTTCGCCTCGGTGGTTGTCGTGGCGGCCGCGGCCGGGTTCTGTTTTGCCGCCTGGCGGCGGAGCGGATACCGCACTTCCCTGGGGCTGCTGGAACTGTTGCGGTTCGTCCTGGTGGTCCTGGCGGCGCTGCTGCTGAATCAGCCGGAGTTCGTCCAGGAGGTCCGGCCCAAGGAAAAACCGTCGATTGCCGTGCTGTGGGACGCGTCTCCCAGCATGGAGACCCGCGACGCTGACTCCGGCGACCCGGCAGCGGCTGCGCCCGTGTCGCGGCGCCAGGCGATCGCCGCGCTCAGCGACGCGTCGTTTTGGAAGAAGCTCGACGAGCGGTTCCACGTGGTCGTCGAACCGTTTTCCGGGTCGAATGGCCGGGGCGGCACCGATCTGTACGGGCCGCTGGCCGCCGCCCCAACCAGGCACAAGAACCTGGTCGGCATCGTCCTGGTTTCCGACGGGGATTGGAACACGGGCTTGCCGCCGGTGGAGGCTGCCACGCTTCTGCGGCTGGGCGGGGTGCCGGTGCTTGCCGTGCCCGTGGGCAAACCCGTTCGCTTGCCCGACATCGACCTCCGCAGCCTCGATGCGCCGACTTTCGCGGTCCTCGGCAAGTCGCTGCGCATCCCCTTCACCGTCGAGAGTTCCCTGCCTCGCGACTACGTCACCACCGTTGTGCTGCGCACGTCCGGCGGGGATGAGGTGACCAAAGAAGTCCGCATTGCCGCCATGGGCGTCACTCACGACTGGATTGCGTGGAAGCCGACGGTCTTGGGCGACGTGACGTTGACGCTGGAAGTGCCCCCGCACCACGACGAAACGCTGACCGACAACAATCGCCTGAGCGTGCCGGTCTCGGTTCGCCAGGAAAAGCTCCAGGTGCTGCTCGTGGAATCGTATCCCCGCTGGGAGTATCGCTACCTCCGCAACGCGTTGTCGCGCGATCCGGGCGTCGAGCTGTCGTGTTTGTTGTTCCACCCCGGTCTGAGCAAACCGGGCGGGGGAAACAAGGATTACATCAAGCAGTTCCCGGCCGGACTGGACGAGCTATCCCGCTTCGACGTGGTTTTCCTGGGCGACGTGGGGTTGGGCGACGGCCAACTCACCGTCGAGCAGTGCGGCTGGTTGAAGGGCCTCGTCGAGCACCAGGCAAGCGGCATCGTCTTCATGCCGGGCCCGCGGGGGCTCCAGCTCTCGCTGCAAAAGACCGAACTCGACGCCCTTTGTCCCGTGGTGCTCGATGAGACCAAACCGGACGGTTGGGGATCGAGCACTCCCTGCCATTTCGTCCTCACGGAACTCGGACGGCGCAGCCTTCTGACGAAACTGGCCGACAGCGAGGAAGAGAATACGGAAGTTTGGGAAGGACTGCCGGGGTTTCAATGGTACGCCCCCGTGGTGCGGGCAAGGGCCGGTGTCGAAGTGCTGGCCGTGCACAAAGACATGGAGAACAACTTCGGCCGAATGCCGCTGCTGGTTACGCGCACGTACGGAACCGGAAAGGTCCTTTTCATGGGAACCGACGGCGCGTGGCGCTGGCGCAAAGGGGTCGAAGACAAGTACCACTATCGGTTCTGGGGCCAGGTCGTGCGTTGGATGGCCTACCAGCGCAATATGGCCAAAGGAGAAACGATGCGGCTTTACTACTCGCCCGACCAGCCGCAAATCGACGGAACCCTGACCCTCACTGCCAACGTGATGAACCGAAGCGGCGAGCCCCTCCAAGGCGGCGATCTCGCGGCGCGGATCACGGCTCCTTCGGGCAAAGCCGAAACCATCGGTTTTGTGTCCTCCGGAGACCCGTGGGGCGAGTACTCCGCGCAAGTTGTCGCCCGAGAGCCCGGCAAACATCAAGTCGTTCTCACGTGCAAGCAAACCGGCGCCACCTTGGAAGCGGCGTTCTTCGTGCAGGGCGCCGCTACGGAGCGGGTTGGCCAGCCCGCCCGGCCGGAAGTGCTCGAGGAGATTGCGCGGGTGACGCGGGGCAAAGTGATGCGGGTGGACCGGCCCGACGAAATCGTGTCTTCGCTGGCCAGCCTGCCCGATCCGGCCCCGTCCACACGCCGCCTGCAACTCTGGAGTCATCCGACTGACGGCGGGGCTGTTCATTGCCCTGCTGGGAGTCTTTTGGATAGGTCGAAAAGCGATCGGGTTGATCTGATGCAAAAGGAGCGGAGGTCATGAGTATCGCACAACGACGAGAACCGCTGCGTCTGCCCACAACGCTGGAGGCGCAGTTGCACGCGTTTCGTCGCCGGGTATGGGCGATCAAAATGGCGGAGGCGGCAGGCGCGGCCGTCTTCGTCGTGATGATGGCGTTTCTCGGCGTTTTTTCGCTGGATCGCCTCTGGGAGACGCCGCCGTGGCTGCGACTAGGCGTGTGGGCGGGAGCCCTATGCGGCTGCGCGCTCGTACCGCTGTACTTGCATCGCTGGATCTGGCAACAGCGCCGCTTGGAGCAACTCGCCCGGCTGCTCACCGCGAAGCTTCCCCGTCTCGGCGACCAGTTGCTGGGCATCATCGAATTGGTTCACAGCGAGGGGGAGCAAGCGCGATCGCTCGCCCTTTGTGAGGCGGCCGTTCGCTGCGTTGCTCACGATGCCCAGAAATGCAACCTCAACGACGCGGCGCCCAATTCGCGACATCGCACCTGGGGCTGGCTCGCCGCGACCTGTGTGGCGGCGGCCGTCGGCCTCGGCGTGGCATTTCCCTCCGCGGCCGTCAATGCCTGGCAACGATTTCTCGCGCCTTGGGCCGGGACGCCTCGATACACCTTCGCCGCCCTCGAGCCGTTGCCCGGGGAGATCGTCGTTCCCCATGGAGAGCCGTTCCAGGTGGCCGTGCGTTTGGCGGCGGGTGCGCTTTGGCATCCCGGGCAAGGTCGGGCTCGACTCGACGCGCAGCGGCCGGTGCTCTCGCCGCTTCAAGACGGCCGGTATCAATTCGAGTTGCCGCCGCAGATTGCCGAGGGCCGGCTGCAAGTGAGCATCGGCGACGCCCGGCAAATCGTGCGGATCAAGCCCATGCTCCGCCCCGAGCTGACTTCGATCGTCGCCGAGGTGACGCTGCCCGCCTATCTCGGGCAGCCCGCTCCGTTCAGCAAAGACGTGCGCGGCGGGGCGGTCACGTTGGTCAAGGGAAGTCGTGCGCGGTTCGCCGCCACGGCAAGCCGCAAGCTCTCCGCCGCCAGCGTGGACGGCCGGCCGCAAACGCCCGCCGCGGCCGTGATCCAAAGCCCGCTGGTCGACGTTGACGGCCCGTGCAAGATCCAATTTCAGTGGCAAGATGAATTCGGGCTGGCGGGCAAGGAGCCGTTCACGCTGACGGTCACGGCCTGCGACGACGAAGCCCCCGCGCTGGCGGTCGAGGACCTGCCGCGCTCGAAAGTGGTGCTCGACTCGGAGCAGCTCAATTTCCGCGTCAAGGCCGACGACGATTTCGGCGTCAAACAAATCGGCATCGAGTGGCAGGGCGCCGACAGTGCCATCGTTACGACTCCCGCCAAAGGCGAACGCATCGTGGCGGCAGGCGGATTCGAGAAACGCGAGGTCGAAGCCGCCGGCACGTTCTCGGCGCAATCCTTGGGAATCGAGCCGCAGCCGGTCCACTTGCGCGTGTTCGCCGAGGACTACTTTCCGGGCCGCCAACGGGTTTACTCGCCCGACCACGTCTTGTACGTGCTGAATGCGGAACAGCACGCGCTGTGGATTACCGAGCAGCTCAACAAGTGGCACCGCCAGGCATTGGAGGTTCGCGACCGCGAGATGCAGTTGCACGAAACCAACAAGCAGCTTCGCGACCTTCCGCCCGAGGAGTTGGATCGGCCCGACACGCGGCGGCGCATCGAGAATCAGTCGGCCGCCGAACGGGCAAACAGCCGCCGACTGACGGGACTGGCCGCGACGGGTGAAGATCTGCTCCGGCAGGCGGCCCGCAATCCGCAATTCGACGTCGGTTCTCTGGATCGCTGGGCGGAGATGCTGCAGATTCTGAAGGACATTGCGGCCAATCGCATGCCGTCGGTGGCGGATTTGTTGGAGCAGGCCTCGAAAGCCCGCACCGCCGCCGGCAAGCCGGACGCCGCGGGGCCGAAGGCGGGCCTGGCGCGCGCGGCGGCTGGTGGAAACTCCTCCGCCGACTCGCCCGGCAAGGAGACGAAGACGCCGCCCGTTCCCCAGGTCGCCGACGTCGAATCCTCGCTGCAACCGCCGGGCAAGAATGCCCGCGCCGCAAGATCCTGGCAAGAAGCCGTCGTCGCCCAGTCTCCGGCTGCCCACGACGACGCTGATCGGCCAGGCCGCCGGAAACCCGCCCGGCCCGCAAAACCCGGCGGGCGAGAAGATGGAAGGGGCCGTCCGCCAGCAGCAAGACCTCTTGGCCGAATTCGAGAAGATCGTCAACGAGCTGAACAACATCCTCGCCAATCTCGAAGGAAGCACCCTGGTCAAACGGCTCAAGGCGGCCTCCCGCGAACAGTATCGCGTGGCCGGACGCGTCGGCGATTCGCTGGAGGGTTCCTTCGGCTTGGGCGAGCGCCGCATCGACGCGGCCCAAAAAACGGCCTTCGCGAAACTGTCCGAGGTCGAAACCAAGAGCAGTGAGAACGTCTCCACGATCATGGACGATCTGCAGGCCTATTTCGAGCGCCGTAAGTTCGCGAAGTTCAAGACGGTCCTGGACGAGATGAGGAAGCAAGACGTCATTGGCGGCCTGAGGCAAGTCGGCGACGAGTTGCCCAGCGAACCCGGCCTGTCGATCGCCCAGTGCGAATACTGGTGGGACACCATGGACCGCTGGGCGGAGGATCTGGTCGATCCGGCGGGCAGCGGAACGTGCCAGTGTTCCGGATCGCCGGCCAGTCTGCCGCCGTCGCTGGTGCTCGAAGCCCTGGAAATCCTGGAAGGCGAAGTCAATCTGCGCGAAGAGACCCGCGTGGCCGAGCAGGCGCGGCCGGCCTTGGCCAAAGACGAGTACGGCAAGCGGGCCGGCGATCTGTCCCGCACGCAAGACGGCTTGGAGCAGCGCGTCGAAAAGCTGACGGGCCAGATCTGCGATTTGCCCGACGGCGAGGCGGAGTTCGGTCGCGAGATCAAGTTGCTGCAAGCGGTCGCCGCCGTCATGAACGAAACCACGGGAATCCTCGCTCGGCCCGAAACGGGCCCGCCCGCCATCGGCGCCGAGACCGAGGCCATCGAACTGCTGTTGCAGTCGCGGCGCATCAATCCGCACGGCGGTGGCGGCGGAGGTTCCACGCCCGGGGGCGGCGGCGGCGGCACTACGGTCGATTCCGCGCTCGCCCTGTTGGGGATCGGCGTCAATGACAAGGAGGTGCGCGATCACGGCACGGCAACCCAGGCGGTCGGCGTTTCCGGACGGTCGCTCCCGGAAGAGTTCCGCGCCGGCTTGGACGAGTACTTCAGTCGGCTTGAACAGCGCGATTCGCAGTAAGAGGCAAGGAGAACATAACGTGAACTTTTCATGCCACTGGCCGAGTTGGGTCGTGCTGCTCTGCGTGGGTATGATGCCGGGGGGCGCTGGGGCGGTTCTTGCCCAAGACGTGCCGCAGGCTCAGCCAAACGCCGCGCCGGCCCCCAAAGCGGCGCCTGCGGTCCCGCAACCGGCGTCAGCCAAAAAATCCTTGCTGGAACGGCTTTCCGACGGCATTGAGGCTGCCCAAGTCGCGCCGCGGGATCAACGGCAGCCGGCGCGGGGCGTCCTTACACTAGAGGCGCCGGTGATTATGCCGGCGCCGGCCGCGTATCAAGCGTTTCCACCAGTGATCGTAGTTGACGACGAAGAAGAACCGTTGGTGCCGCCGCGGCCCGCGCCAGCCCCCAAAGCGGCGCCGGCGCCTCAACCGGCGGCAGGCAAGCCATCGTTGCTTAAGAAAGTGGCCGACGGTATCGAGGCTGCCCAAGACGGTACGTATACTCGACCAGTCGCGGCCCCCGTGCGCCCAAGACCGGCGGCAGGCAAAAAAACGCTGCTTGGGAAACTGGCCGACAGTCTCGAAATCAACGAGGATCCGAACATTCGCAACCTGGAAACGCAGTTCCGTCCTCAGTTCCAGCAGTTGTTGTATGTGGAACTGGCGTTTCTTCGACGCGTGTGCAATGCGGATGAAAAACCGTTTGTTGAAGTCGCCCAGGCGGCCAAACCACGCCTTCGCGAGGCGGTGCGCGAGTACGCCGTCTCGCAGAACGCGATGATGAGGCAGGGAAACCCGGATCGCTCCGACACCATCGACCCGCACTCCCAGGTGGAACGATTGTTGGCGCCGTTGGTCGAATCGAAACTTGGCCCTGAACAGGCTTATCGCTATCGTCAGGAGTGCGACAATCGCGCCGAGGGCCGCAAGCACGCCGCGGTCTTGAACGTGGTTGCGGCGCTCGACGAGCGGCTCATCCTGACCGCCGAACAGCGGACAAAACTGGTTCAGTCGCTGTCTTCGGCCTATCAGAACTCGTGGGAGCAGTGGGGGCAGTTCTTTGCCATGAACGCCCAATACCTGCCTTTGATCCCCGACAAATCGATTGCCCCCGTGCTCAATGAGAAACAGCTACGCGTTTGGCAACAGGTTCAGAAGGTGAACCCTCGCAGTTTCTGGAATTTTCAGTTCGCTCGCGCCAACATGCCGGGTGAAGCGGAGGAGATCCGAGAAATCGCCCGCATCGTCGAGGAGGCCTCTGATGACCAGTAGTCTCGGAATTGACGGCGCGTCCAACAGCGCCGCGCAGCATGGTGCGTCCGCCTTCGGCCTGCGGCGCGGCGATCGGTTCTCCGCCTCGTCGTCATGGGCGGCATGGTTTCTTCCGCCATGCTGCACGGCCCGCTCGCCTGGGGACAGGACGATTGGGATGCCGGAAAGCAAGGGGCGAACCAGCCGGCCGGACAGGTCGCGATGGTAGGCGTGATGGGGCCGGATAATTTTGATCAGTGGGTGCTCGGCGGGAAGACTCGCAACCAGGTCGAACGCACGCTGGAGTCGCTGTTGGCCTTGCAGGTGGATTCCGTCGCGCGTGCGTGCGAGCTTTCCGATGCCCAAAGAAAGAAGCTCGAACTGGCGGGCGAGGGCGACGTGAAACGCTTCTCGCGCAGTTTGGATCAATTCAGGGAGAAATTCCGCCAGGTGGGACAGGACCAACAGAAGTTCAATGAAATTGCGCGAAGTGTCTCCGCTGCAGATAAAGATGCAAAGCGGGGTCTTTGGCGATTCGTCGCTGTATCAGAAAATCCTCAAACAGACTCTCGATCCCGAGCAATCGGCCCGCTACGAACAGCAGGAGCGGGAGCGACGAAAGTTCCGCTATGAGGCAATTATCGAGCAGGCCATGTCCCAGTTGGGAACCACGATCCCGTTCCGCACTGAACAGCGACAGCGACTGGTCAAGCTCCTCTTGGACGAGACGGAACCGCCGAAGGCGTTCGGCCATTCCGATTACTACGTTGTGCTCTACCAGGCGAGCAAGCTGGAGGAGGCGAAGTTAAGGCCGATATTCGACGATGCCCAGTGGCAGTCGTTGAAGAGGAGTCTCGATCAGTCACGAGGGATGGAACAGTTTCTGCGGAGGAACGGATTCCTGCCATAATAGGGAACCGCCGGTGGGATAGGCGGCTTCGAATTGGAGCGAAAGCACGATGAACGAAATGGCGTTTCCTGTCGGGGCCCGGGGACTGTCCCCATTTTCGCGGCGGTCACGGCTCAATCACGTAAACCAGCCCGTTTCGCCGCGAAAATGGCACTGCCCCCTTCTGCCGCTCTGGCTGGCGGCTTGTGCCTGGGTGGTTGCAAGCGCCGGGACGGCCGTGGCGCAAGACCCGCTGCCGCACCATGGCGAGATCGTTCCCCGCGACGTTCGAGAGATGTATGATCGCGGCTTGCAGTATCTGGCCAACAAACAGGCCGAAACTGGCAACTGGATCGACGGCCAACAGGGGCCCGGCACGACCGGAATGGGCCTGATGGCCTTTCTCGCATCGGGCGAGGACCCGAATTTCGGTCGCTACCGGAACAATGTGAGAAAGGCGCTCCGCAGCATCATCTCGGCGCAGGACGGCGGCACCGGGTACATGGGCAACAGCATGTACCATCATGGCTTCGCGATGCTCGCCCTGGCCGAGTCGTACGGAGCCGTCAACGATCGCGACCTTTGGCCCGCGGGGGAAGCGTCGCATCGCCGCTCGATCGGCGCGGCGCTGGAACTGGCCGTGCGCGAGGCGGTCACTTCCCAGAAAAGGAACCCCTTGGGCGCGTGGCGGTATTCCCCCGAGGCAACCGACGCCGACACCTCGGTGAGCGGCGCTGTGCTCGTAGGACTGCTCGCGGCTCGCAACGCCGGCATCGAGGTCCCGGATACGTCCATCGACAAGGCCATCGGGTTCTACAAGAGCATGACCTCCAACTCCGGGCAGGTCGCTTACGCCGGAATCGGCGGCTTCGATGAATCGGTTCCACGAATCTCGATCGGGACACTCGTCTATGCCCTGGCGCGCCGCCGGGATCTGCCTCAGTTCAAGGCGGCGCTGAAGCGCCTCACGCAGTTCGCGGGAGGGGAATCGTCGCCGTATCTCGAATATGGCCGCTACTACCAGGCCCAGGCCTTGTTCCAGGGCGATGTCGAGGCCTGGGAAAAATGGAACAAGCAATTGATCCGGCAGTTGAAAGCCAGCCAGCAGGACGACGGCAGCTTTACCGGGCAGTTCGGGCCGTCCGTCAGCACCTCGCTGTCGCTGTTGGCTCTGGCGCTGGACTACCGGCTGCTGCCGATCTACGAGCGATAGGATCACGATCATCATGAAAGTCTTCTTCGCCGGGTTGTTGACCGTCACGCTCCTGTTCACCGGCCGCGCCGCCGCGCCGGGTGCGGAGACGTCTGCCAGTCCCGCCGCGGTCGCCACGCTGCATTTCTCCGTCGGCGACTACATCGCAGGCGAATTGTGCGACTGCGACCAGCCCGGCATCCTGCGGTGGCAGGGCTCGGCGTTCGTCGCTCCGTTCGATTTCCCCCTCAGCGCCTGAGCGCCGTCCACTTTCCGACGCCTGCACAGCGACCGCGGCCAAACGGCCTCTACTGTTTCGAGCTCGCGGGAGGAGACATGTTGTTCGGCGCGCTGGTCGGGCTGGGCGCCCAGGAAGCCGAGTTGGACATGCCCGGCCTCGGCCTTCTCCACGTCCAGCGGTCGGCCGTCCGGCGCATCTTGCATTGGCGCGAGGGGGCCGATCGAATCTACGTGGGGCCCAACGGCTTGTCGGAATGGGACGCGCCGTCGCCTGACGGGGCATGGCGGCAAGAAGCCGGCCAATTGGTTTCCGCCCAAAACGAGGCATCGCTCTTCGGCGACTTTGACATTCCCGCGCAAACATGCATCGAGTTCGAACTGTCCTGGACGTCGAAGCCCGACTTCACGTTGGCCTTCGGCGCCGGCCGGGCAGGAGACGAACAGGCGTTTCGCCTCGAAGTATGGGATCGTGATTTGGTGTTGCTGGGAGAAACGAAGGAGCAAGCGGACCTCGCTCCGCTTCAACCCATCACCGATGGCGCAGGCCGCTGTCATTTTCTGTTGTATCTTGACCAGCGAAGTAAACGAGCCTTCGCCTTCGCGGAGGACGGCAAGCTCCTGGCGGATTTGAAGGTATCCGATGCCAATTCGCAGTCGAAACCGGGCCTCCGGCTGGTGAACCATCGGGGCAACGTGCGGCTCGAACAACTCCGCATCACGCCCTGGGACGGCGAACCGCCGCGCGAAGTGCAGGCCGGCAAGTCTCGGCTCCGTCGCTTCGACGGCGCGACGGTCAACGGCGAGATCAAAGGATTCGATGCCGCGGCGAAGGAGTTTCTCATTGCCCAAGACGGTCGGGAAACGCGAATCCCGGCCGACGCGGTCGAAAGTGTCGTGCTGTCGCCGTTGGTCGGCCCGCCGCCGTGCGATATTCGCCTGCTGTTGCGCGACGGCTCGCGGCTGAGCGCCAATCTGCGCAAGGTGGAAAACGGCCGACTATCGCTGAGTTGCCCCGGCATCGCCGAACCGCTGGGCGTAGGCCTGTCGGAACTACGAAGCCTGATCGTGCTCGAAGACCAGAAGGCGCCGTCGGAGCCCAGCGGACGGCGCGGACGGTTGGAGAGCGACGGGCTGAAAGTGCACGGCTGTTTGGTGGAAGGCCGCGAACAGCCGGAGGCGAGTTGCCTGGTCTGGCATCCGTTGGGCAGTGCGACGGCGAGCCCGCTGAAACACGGAGTCTCCGGCCGAATCGTGTATCGCGAGTCGTCGCCGCTTCAGTCTCCGTCCCAGCCGTATGCGACGGCAGGGGTCGCGCAACCGCAAGTCGTCGCGGCGCCGGCGCCAGCCGGCGGTGGGCTGATTGGTGCCTTGGGGGGTGTCGTGCGAGTCATGGCGGGACGTCAACCGGCTCCGGTCTCGTCGCCGCCCGCTCGCTGGTTTGGCCCTGCCCTCTACCTGCGTACCGGCGACACGATCCCTTGTGAGGTAAAACGGATTGACCAGCGAGGCGTCACGTTCCACTCGTCCATGTTTGATGCCACGTCGGTAACGCACGACAAGATCAAGGCGGTGGAACTGGAGAATCGAAGCCAGGCGACGAAGATCGATGTCGCGAAACGCGACCGACTGTTGACGCTGCCGCGCATGGAAAAGGACGACCCTCCCACCCACCTGATCCGCTCGACGGACGGCGACTATCTGCGGGGCCGGCTCATCGAGTTGGACGACAAAACATTGACGGTCGAGGTGCGGCTGGAGACCCGGCGACTGCCTCGCGATCACATCGCCAGGATTATTTGGCTGGAAGAGAGCGGAGAAAAGGGCAAATCGCATCCGGCCAACGACACGGCGGCCGGCGCGAAACCACCGGCGGCAACCCGAGTGCAGGTGCTCCGCGGCGACGGGATTCGGCTCACATTCTTGCCCGAGAAGCTTGCCGGCACAACCCTTCAGGGCACCAGCGACGTGCTCGGCGCGTGCCGAATCGAAATGGCCGAAATGGACCAGGTGCTGATCGGCGGGGCCATCGAGCGAACGGCGCAGACACTGCCGTACCAGCGTTGGAAGCTGCAGCCCGCGGTGGAGCCCAAGTTCGCTCTCGGAGGCGGCGGGGCGGGAATGGAATCGGAGTTGGTGGGCAAGCCCGCCCCGGACTTCGAAATCGAGACGCTTGACGGCCAGCCGTTTCGCCTCAGCGCCCACCGAGGCACGGTCGTCGTGCTCGACTTCTGGGCCACCTGGTGCGGACCGTGCGTCCAGACGCTGCCCCAGGTCGTCCGCGCCGTGGGAAAGTACCAGGACCACAGCGTGATCTTGCTCGCCGTCAATCTGCACGAGAGTCCCGAAGCGATCAAGGCCATGTTGGAGCGTCTGGAATTGGAAACGACGGTGGCGCTGGACCGTAGCGGGGTCGTCGCCGAGAAGTATGCCGCGGTTGCCATCCCGCAAACGGTGATCATCGACGGCAATGGCAAGGTGGCTCGCCTGTTCATCGGCGGCGGACCGCAATACGCCGACCAGTTGCGCGAGGCGTTGGAAGCCGCCGTGACGACCGCGGCCGGCCAGGGAACGCCTGAATAATCCCGGCCAGCGCAAAAAAAAGGCCCCCGGAAAAGCTGTGTCCCAGGGGGGCTAAGGACACGACACATTTCCGGGAGCGATTGGACGCTCCGCTCCGCTGCGGTCGTGCGTGGGCCGCTTAGCGGGCGTCAGTGTTTCCGAAGCGTGCTGCCTGCATCCGTGCGAGCAGCCAAACGCTTCGCGGTCCGCAGGAATCTCGTCGTCGCGAAATTCCCAGGTGCAGACCCAGCCACGTGGACTTATCCTTGAGGGGGCGAGAATAGGCGATTTGAGAATTCGCGTCAAGGTCGATTTTTCCAGACGCCTTAACCGCTTGCTCGCCAAGACGTTTCGGCGTTGCGGACAGGAGAATAACCGGCCCGTTGGTGCGGCGGTTGCACTGCCGTTTCCGACCGTTCGGCCAGGAAGCGGGGCGGCGTCGCAACTGCCGCCCCAACGGCGTTTAAGACGTTCCGCGGCAGGCCGATCACTTCCACCCCGCGCCGCTGACGGGGCTCACGCGAAACCTCTTCCCAAGTTGAGCTTGGTGATCATGTCCTGGACCATGTGGACGTGCTTGGCCTCTTCGCCTTGCAGTCTTTCCAACAGGTCTCGCACCGAGTCCACGCGGCAGTTGATCGCCAGGGAGCCGTAGAGTTCTCGTGTTTCTCGTTCCTTCGCCAGGGCGATTTGGAGGATTTGATCGGGCGTTGTCGCTTCGGGCTTGAGCATGGCCGTTGCCTCCCCTGCGGGTTGGTGTGTGCCGACGACTACTCCGAACGGAGCAACTCGAAAGAGATCGCGCGAACAGCAGCATCGTTGAGATTAATTCGTCGGCGGGCGGTTGGCAACCCCCGCGATCGGGTCAGAGGTGCCTCGCGGGTGGCCCCGCGTTCCCTCGCCGGCACGTCGGACTATTGTCGCGGGGGTGAATCATCTGCGCCAATTCTCGCTGTCCCCTCCGGCACGACAAGCCGCAGACGACCGGGGAGCACTTGAATGTCTAGCGGCAGGAATCCCGCCGGATCGCCGTCGAGTTGGCAGGGCACTTTCAGGGGTGAAGTGGCCCGCAAGCGTCGCACGCGGCCGGTGATGCAATCGGCCCTGCGCTCGTGTCGTCCGAGCAACACATTTGCCAGGTACCCCAATCCATGCCACAACTGACCGTGACGGAAGCCGCACACGTCGAGCAAGCCGTCAGAGCCGTCGGCCTGCGGCGCTAGCTGAAAGCCGCCGCCGTAACAGGGGAGGTTGAACACGAACAGCCATCGCACCGGCAGTTGCAGCGGGCTTCCATCATCGTGCTCCCACTGCATCTGAATCTCCGGATAGTCGTACTTCCATATCGCTTCGGCGATCGGCTGGAGATACGTGCGATTGCTGACATGTCCGGTCCGATCGCGATGGACGCGATGCACCACGTCGGCGTCGAAGCCGCAACTAGCCATCAGCAGGAAGATGCGGTCGTTTGCCTTTCCGGCGTCGAGTTGGGCGATAACGCCGCCGGCGATCATCTGGCAAAACAGCTCGGGGTCTTGGCTCAAACGGAAATAGCCGGCCAGAAGGTTCGAGTTGCCCGCCGGCAACAGGGCCAAGGGCACGCCGTCGTCGGTGCGATTGACCAACTCGGCAGCCGTGCCGTCGCCGCCGACTCCAACCAACGCCCGCAGTTGACCTTCGGCGTGCCAGCGGTTGGCCTGGTCAGCCGCCGCCATGTCGGTGAACAACTCGGCCTTGAAGCCCTGCTTTCCGAGCAACTCGGCCAGGCGATCCGCGGGGCCGGGTGTCGGTGGCCCCGGCCTTCGGGTTGACCAGGATCGCCACGCGATCGACGTCGCGCGGGATGGTAGAAATCGAGACAACCGGCGGCAAGAAAGCCTCCTTCTTCGTCCCCTCTCTCCTTGGCGTCGAAAAAGGGGACAGGCACCGTCGCCAAAAACGCTCTTTTGCGGAACGAAGCTTGATTGAGGCGACCGAGCCAATCCCCATTTTCGGTAGGGAGAGGGGAAACACACTCGCCCATTGTCTCAGGCAACCATCCGCATTTCCACTACTTCGCCGGTAATGCCCGCTACGAATTCCTCGAAAATTCGCAGATCAAGGGCCGAAGCCGACTCGCTCTCGGGGTGGAACTGGGTGCCGAAGGCAAACCAATCGTCCTGCGTGCTCTCAATGGCCTCGACGACGCCGTCGGGGCAACGGGCGGTGACGGCGAAGCCCGGCGCCACCTCGTCGATCGCCATGTGGTGCATGCTATTGACGCGAATCTCTCCCTCGCCATAGACGCGCTCCATCAGCGTGCCCATCACGATCTCCAGGGCGTGGCGATGGTTGGGGTCCGTCGCGTTGACGTGCGGCAGCGCCCGCGGCAGGTCCTCGGCGATATGTAAGAAGAGATTTCCTCCCTGCGAGACGTTCAACAACTGCATGCCGCAGCCTACGCCCATCACGGGCATCCGCCGCTCGGCAACCATACGCATCAGCCGGCGGTCGAAGTCCTCGCGGCGCGGATCCAGCAGCCGCATCGACGGATGAAGCATGTAGCCGTCGTGGCGGCAGTCGAGATCAGCGCCGCCGATCATGAGCACACCCTCCAATAGGTCCAACACCCGCCGCATGTCCGCCTCGTCACTAAGCGGCGGAATCAGCATGGGCACCGCGCCCGCCTTGCTTAGTGAATCACAGTAGCCTGCATGAAGGAAGCAAAACGCGGATGAGTCTTTTCGAGCGGAGCGATAATCGGCGTTAACTCCAATCAACGGTCTGGCAGCCATCGTACATTCCTTCCTAGACACGTCCTGTGTCTTCTTGAGATGGAAACGGAAACCGGGCCGCGGCATCTCCGGAAAACCGGCCTGGCCAAGTCGGGAGGAGGGAGAAGGAATTCGCCGCAAGCCAAGGCAACCTGCGGCACGGACGGCCTAATGCCGTATCGGGAGACGGATGCCACGCTCCTGCCTGGACGCGGCCTCCGCAAGCCTTTCCCACCGGTCCGTCGTACCCGGCCTGGGCACGCTACCGGGGCGATGTCCCTATCGAACGGCCTGGAGACTCCTTTGACTTTCGACGTGTCACCGTCGATTGAAGTGCAAGTCGCTGGAAAGTTTAGAGACGCGTCGATGATGCCGCAAGCATAATCAGCATTTTGTGGGCGCTGAAGCCGTTGCACCACAAAGGGTTGTGCTGCTAGCAGTGCTAGCGGTGTGGTTAACCACAAAACACGTCGGCTTGTTCTGGCATGTCGATCGCGAGCATCCGCAGCGATCCGCAGCGGCGTGAAGCGGCAGCGGATGGGGAGGGATTCGAACCCCCGGTGGACTCTCGCCCACAGCGGTTTTCAAGACCGCCGCCTTAGACCACTCGGCCACCCATCCCAGCGTGCCTTAAGTCTACCCCACGCAGGGCTCGCTGCAAGGCGAAGAGGCCGCGCAAACGCCCACGCCTGCCGCGGGGTGGCCGCGATAGCTCGTCTATCGGGGCGGCGAAGCCGCAGGAGGTTCTTGACGCCTGCAAGCCGCCTCCTGTGCCTCCGGCACCACGATGGCCAAGCTATCGAGGCCCCCCGCGCGAACTCTGGAGAGCGGATTTTGGAACAGTAGTTTCTTCATCGTCAGGAGTCGGGGGCGGGCACGTTGGCAGACATTAGGGCTACGAGGGACACTGCTTGAAAAATCTGCGCAAAATCGTGGACATCGTTGTAATTTTCCTCTATATTGCGGTTGAAATCGGTTGCATTATGCCCCCCCGCTACGGAAGGACTAACCTCATGACTACGCATCTGTCCCCTGAGCGTTCCGCTCTGGCTGTCGCCCCTTCCCCGCAACGTGCGTTTTTCCGTATCGTTATCGCAGTCGCGCCTCTAGTGGCAGTGGCACTGGTGCTCGGCTCAGCGGCCGCGCGCGGGGATAATATCTACGTCACATACCCCATCGAAGGCACGATTGGCGAATACACCACGTCGGGGGCAACGGTCAACGCCGCCCTCATCGCCGGTTTGAATTGGCCGGAGGGCATTGCCGTGTCCGGATCAAACCTGTTCGTCGCGAATCTAAACACCAACACGATTGGCGAATACACCACGTCGGGGGCAACGGTCAACGCCGCCCTCATCACCGGTTTGAATGAGCCGAATGGCATTGCCGTGTCCGGATCGAACCTGTTCGTCACGGGCAACGGCACGATTGGCGAATACACCACGTCGGGGGCAACGGTCAACGCCGCCCTGGTCTCCGGGTTAAATGAGCCGGCTGGCATTGCCGTGTCCGGATCGAACCTGTTCGTCGCGAATTACGGCAGCGGCACGATTGGCGAATACACCACGTCGGGGGCAACGGTCAACGCCGCCCTGGTCTCCGGGGTGGATTATCCGTACCGCATTGCCGTGTCCGGATCGAACCTGTTCGTCACGTGTCGTGATTTCGGCACCATTGGCGAATACACCACGTCAGGGGCAACGGTCAACGCCGCCCTCCTCACCGGTTTGAATGGACCGGCTGGCATTGCCGTGTCCGGATCGAACCTGTTCGTCGCGAATCAAAGCGGCCGCACGATTGGCGAATACACCACGTCGGGTGATACCGTCACCTCCGCCCTGTTCTCTACGGGGTTGAGTTTTCCGGATGACATTGTCATTACCCCAACCCCCAAACCCGCCACCCTCACGCTCCTGGGCTCGGCACTGCTGGGACTTGGGGTAGTTTATCTGCGGCGGCGAAGGGCGAAGGCTTGACGACCGCCAACGCGGGCTGGCCCTCCGTTCTGAATCGCATTGAACACCATCGCCGGCGGGGCTTTCGGCCGGATCAGGGGCAGGTGAGCACGGGAACCTGGATCCGCTTCTCATAGGGGACCATCACCGTGTATTGTTCCGGTCGCTGTTCGGCCACCGTCCGCATCACGGTGATGTCCCGCGTCCGTGTTCTCGTTTCCGGCACCATCACCTCGTAGGATTCTTCGCGGAGTTGCGTCTCCGGCTTGTACTCGCTGAACGAGACGGTACTGAGGCGCACCTCGGGCGTGAACTCGGTCACCGCGTAGGGGACCGCAACCTGCTGGCTGACCGGTTTCCAACAGGTTACGCACGTCTTTTGCGGCGCGCAGCAACCGTTGCAGCACCCCGAGCTGCACGCGCCGCCGGACGAAGCGGCATCCGGCGGCAGAGGAGGCGCGTTGGGATCGGTTGTCACCGGCGCGCTCCATCCACAGGTCATGCAGCGGGGGCCGCTGTCAGACGTCGTTCGCTCCTCTTGCATGGGGACCAGGCGGGTGAGCGTATAGGTCCCTTGACGCGGCTCGACCTCCGACGCCATCGACGTGGTGCGCAACTCGACGTCGCCGTAAACGGGGCGATAGATCGTCTCGGCGACCGTTCGCGTCCTTGTTTCCGGCACCATCACCGTGTACTGTTCCTCGATCGTTTGGGTGGTGGGCACATCGCGATAAACGGTGACCATCCGTTGGCGGCTTTCCGGCCGATAACAAGTGATTGTTCTGGTTTCGTACGTGATGACCGGCGGCGCCGGCAGCGCGCACGCGGCCGGCCCACAGGGTAAGCCGCACGTAGCGCACCCTTGGCCCGGCGACGAACGGGGCCACGCGGCCAGAGTGAGAAGCAAGATCAGCGCCCAGGAATTACAGAGATTGGTTCGACGGGTATTCATCGCATCACCTCAGATCGGTTAGCTTGTGGGCCTGGAGGTTTGTGGGGAAAATCTCGCGCCGGGGCAAAGGCGGTGGGACCACGCCGGCGGGCGGCGTCGGCCGGTTGGCGGTGACTGCGTCGCTTCCGGGTGCGGCGGCGGCCTCTGCCAGCGGACGATGGCTGCGCACGATCTCGACGCCGTCTTTCGCCAGCAGGTTTGTGGCGACAACGTCGGTCGGCTCGATCACGGCCGCAATGGCCAGTTCGGCGTGGGCCGGCTCGGCGTGGCCGAGGATCATCTGCTCGTATCCCAGCAGGAAGTGTCCATCGGCCGAGGAAGGATTCTGGCGGACGAATTCCTTGAGGCTCTCAAATTGCCGGCTGAAGCGGGGCGACGCATAACCGTAGTAGCTGTAGAAGGTTTGCCAGTCCATTACCGCTCCCATGGCGACCGCCGCGCGGGCCTCGGCCGCCGCCCCGCGGTAATCGCCTTTGGCAAAGAGGATTTGTGCAATCAGGGCACGGGTGCGCGCCTGCGGCACGTCGTGGTACGAGTTCAGCGCCCAGCGAAAAGCCGCGTCATAATTGCGGTTCTGGAAGGCGTCTTCCGCCCACGCAAAACGGGCCTCGGCAAATTGCTGCGCCGGCGAGCTGATTACCGGCGGCACCGGCACGGCGCCCGCTTCGACGGTCGCTCCGTAGCTATACGACGCGGCCTCGGCCTGGCCGATCGGCGTGCGGCCGCTCTGCTCGAACAAGGTGACCTCTTGTTGCACCTGGTCCGGCGCCTGCGGATTGAGCGCCAAGAAGCGGTTGTAGTCGGCTTGGGCCTGCACGGGGTTGCCCAGAGCGACCAACGTCAAAGCCCGCTGCCGATAGCCCTCGCCATATTGGGGCGCAAGCGTCGAGCGCCTCGTTGTACAACTCCATCGCTTTGGCGAGGTTTCCCTGGGTGCGGAGCGCGGCCGCACCCCGCATCAAGTCCTCGATCCGCAAGGCCGTCTCGCTGCGGCTGGCGGAATACGCCAAGGGCGCCGCCCGCCGGATAGCGCCAGGCGGAGTTCGAGTTGGGCATCGCGACGATTCCGGGCGAGGACTCCTCAGGCGGCCGCCGATTCCGTTGCGGTTGGGGCACGGGCGGCGTCGCCTCGGGCAGTGCGTGAGCCGGCTGAGAGAGCGCACGCGATGGATTCGCCGCCGGGGACGGAGCCGCGGACGGAGCCGCAGACGGCGGCGCGGACAGTTTGGATTGTTCAGCTCCCGCGATGGCGGGAAACAACGCGATCGATAACAGCAAAACACAAGAGCTCTCTGAACATAGGACGAAGCCTCGGTTTCGGGGCATGGATTGGCGGTCCTCAACGACTAAAAAATTGTATACGGCGCGGGGGCAAAGAGAGAAGAATTTTCGACGTCCGCCCAAGGCGACTTTGGCCGGGCAAGTTCCGGCGGCGATAATTTTCGCGGGGTGGGCACGCGTTGTCGCACCTTACCGCCGTTCAGCAAAGTCCTTATCGCGTCCTGCCTTATCGCCGGCTCTTGTCGAAAATCACCTGCACGTCAACGCGGGGCCACCCGGCGGAAAATCGGCCCGGCCTCTTGACTTGCACGTATTTATCGGTGAACATCCCGGATGTGTACTGTCCCGAGGGTGCCCGTTGGACGAATAACGGGGAGCCCCCGGTGAGATGCCGCCTGAAAATCGACCGCTTTTTCAACCACTTCAAGGAGATTGCCCTCATGAGAACGTTTTTTGCCAAACTCGTCGGATTGCCACATGGCCGTTGCTGGACCAACGTCCCTATGATCATTGGCGGCTCGTTATTGGCGCTCCTGGTCGCCGGTGCACTGGGAGCGGCTGAGTGGAGCAGCGGAATTCCCTGGCCTGAAGTGCCGGTAGTGGATCCCGGTCCCGTGGGCGGACCGCCCGCCGACGCCATCGTGTTGTTCGACGGCAAAGACCTCTCGTTGTGGGACGGCGGCGACAAGTGGAAGGTGGCCGACGGTGTTGCCACCGGCGCCGTTGCCGACATCCGCACCAAGCAGCATTTCGGCGACTGCCAACTGCATGTCGAATGGGCCACGCCCGCGAAGGTCGAAGGCCACGGCCAGGGTCGGGGCAACAGCGGCGTGATCATGATGGATCGCTATGAAATCCAAATCCTTGACTCCTACAACAACCCCACTTATATCGACGGCCAGGCTGCCGCGGTCTACAAGCAACGCCCGCCGTTGGTGAACGTCTGCCGCAAGCCGGGCGAATGGCAGTCCTACGACATCGTCTTCGAGGCGCCGCGTTTCAGCCCGGAGGGGAAACTTCTCCGCCCGGCATACGTTACCGTGCTCCAGAACGGCGTTTTGGTGCAAAACCACACGGAGATACTCGGCCCCACGTCGTGGGACAAAGAGCCGAAATACGCGGCCCATCCGGCCAAGATGCCGTTGCAACTGCAATTCCACACCAATCCCGTCCGTTTCCGCAACATCTGGATTCGCGAGTTGCCGCCCTCCGACGCGCCGCCGCCGCCGAAGAAGGCAACGTGAGGCGGGCGACGCACGATCGCTCATGGTGAGTGTCTCCATGACGATCATTCACAAGCGCGGCCTTCAGTCCGGACGCCCGGCGGATTGTCTCGAGTATCCCATACCAAAAATTTCCCTACTGTCGAAGCAGCACTGACTTCCTGCTTGTGGCAGACGCTCGGAGCCCGGCGTGTCGCAACGCGACCGTTTGTGCTGCCCACCACGTAGAGCACCCCTCTGTTCTGCCCCCCCTGCGAGCCATTTTCCCCTCAATAGGATCAGGCCATCCGTTAGGATGGGGTTAGATGGCCCGGAATATTGACACAATTGTCACAAAGTGGCAGAATACGCCTTAACGCGACCGCCTCGCGACGGGTGTTCTCGTCGTGTCTGCCCGGGGCCTTCGCCATCGCAAGCTGTTTTTCAAGCTCAGAGGGAGGTCTGTAATGGGGCGATTTATTTCCGGCCCACGTTCGGCGTCTCGTTGGCGATCAGGAAGTCCAACCTCCAGACGGTCGTCGGCCGCTGCACAGCCACCGCGACTTGGTCCCCTGAACCGATTGTTGCGAGTCGAGCCGCTGGAGGATCGGCGGTTGTTGAGCGTCATCTCCAACGACCAGCCTGCGGTGATGCACTTTGATTATATTGTCTGCGATACGGCCACGCTTGCAGCAGCCAAGGCCGCCGCCACCGTGGGCGCGTTGTTCAGCGCTTCGGACTGCGCGACGTCGGACATGGGAGGCATTACTCCGCTGTCGGCCTCTTCGTCGCCGGTCGGGTTCGCCCCCGCGCAGATTCGGACGGCATACGGCATCGACCAACTTAGCGTGGGCCTCAACGGGGGCGCCGGCCAGACCATCGCCCTGATCGATGCCTATGATGCCCCGAACTTGGTGAGCAGCACTCATCCGGGCACCGATCCTGCCTTTACCGCCAGCGATTTCGGCAAGTTCGACGCGGCAATGGGTCTGCCCGATCCTCCGAGCTTCCTGAAAGTCAACGAATACGGGAACACGTCTCCCTTGCCGGCGGCGTCCGGCACGAGTGGCTGGTCGGTTGAGGAGTCACTGGACGTCGAGTGGGCACACGCCATGGCCCCCGCGGCCAATATCATTCTGATCGAGTGCAGCAACACGACGGACGCGGACTTGATTTCCAACGTCATGGCCAGCCTCGGCACGTCGGCGAATTTGGCGAATGTGTCCGTAGTTTCGATGAGCTTTGGCCGTGGCGAAGACAGCGCCGATGCCGCTCTGGATCCGCTCTTTGCCACGCCCACTGGCCACACGCCCATCACCTACCTTGCCTCGACCGGCGACAGCGGGGCGCCGGGCGGATTTCCAGCATACTCGCCCAATGTGATCGCGGTGGGCGGCACAACCTTGACCCTCGGTGCCGGTAATGTGTGGGCCAGCGAAACCGGCTGGAGCTGGAATCCTACGTATGGCTGGGGCACCGGCGGCGGTCAAAGCAGTTACGAGGCCGAACCCAGCTACCAGAACTCCGTGCAGAGCTCGGGCTGGCGCCAGATCCCCGACGTGTCATTCGACGCGGATCCTTTGACCGGCGTGGCCGTTTACGATTCCTACGACTTTGGCAGCTCGACCCCGTGGGAAGAAATCGGCGGCACGAGCGTATCGTCGCCCTGCTGGGCCGGCCTGATTTCCATCAGCGATCAACTGCGCGTCTCCGACGGCCTGGCCACCCTCGACGGGCGGCAAGCGGCCCTGCCCGCTCTCTATAAACTGCCGGCAGCCGATTTCCACGACATCACCGTCGGAAGCAACAATGGTTATTCGGCGGGGCCCGGATACGACATGGTGACCGGCATCGGCACTCCGAAGGCCAATCTCTTGCTGCCCGACCTGGTCGGCGTTACCTCGAAGGGCACGGTGGCGCTATCTACACACGCCTATGAAATCGGCACCTCCGCCACCGCCACCGTTCGAGATCTCGATCTGTTGGGCAATCCGTCCTGTCCGGTGACCTTCACTTCGAGCGCGGGCGACAGCGAGACAGTTTCCTTGCCCGCCCTCGGTGGCGGTGTTTTCCAAGGCTCGATTCCGACCTCCTCTGCTGCGGTGGTGTCCGGCGACAGCATCCTTGAGACCGTCCCGGGCGGCACGATCACCGTTACCTACAACGACGCCAACGACGGCACGGGACATACAGCCACCGTCACCGACACCGCGACGACCTTTCGTGTAGATCATTACACGTTCACCACCATCAGCAGCCACGAGTTGGTGGGTCTGCCGTTTTCGGTGACCGCGACCGCCTATGATTCCGGCAACAACCCGATCACAGGCTACGACGGCACGGTGACGTTGACCGGCTCCGGGGCTGGCGGCGCACTATCGATCAATCCGACGTCGGCGACATTTGTTTCCGGCGTTTGGACGGGAAATGTCGCCGTCAACGCGGTCAACCCGACGGTGACGCTCCATTTGGCCAACGCCATCGGGGGAGCCATCGGCACAAGCAACGTGTTCGCAGTGAAAAACCAGCTTCAGGTCGCCTCAACCGTTCCCGCTTCCGGCGGCACCTTCACCCTGCCGGCTCCGTTCACCTATACGGTCAACTTCAGTGAAGCGATCGCGCCGGCCTCGCTGCAGACCAGCGATCTCGTGCTTTCGGGCATTTCGGGCGCTACGGTCAGTGGCGTGTCCTTGCTTGCGGGCAATACGACAGCGCAGTTTACGCTCAGCGGCATCACGACGGAAGGAACGCTCACGGCGACGATCGCCGCCGGCGCCATCACCGATGTCTATGGTCTTCCCAACGCGGCATTCTCGGCCAACTACCAAGTGGACATCGGCACGATTGCTTTTCCTGTGCCGCTTACCGCGACCAATCCGCTGGGTAGCCTGGTCTACAGCGGCTCTGCGGCGGGCCTGATCAATTGGTCCGGCGACACCGACACCTTTACGATGGCGATAGACCCCGGCCAGACGGTCAGCGTGCTGGTCACGCCGAACAGCCCAGGCTTGCAGCCGAGTGTTCAGTTGCTCGATCCCAACAATGCGGTCATCGGCGCAGCCACCGCCGCGGCGGCGGGCAAGAATGCCCTGATCCAGGCGACCCCGACCACCGCCGCCGCCACCGGCACGTACCAGATCGTCGTCACAGGCGCAGCCGCCACCACCGGCAACTACACGGTCCAAGTCACCCTGAACGCGGCGATGGAAAACGAATCGTACCTCTCCGGCGTCAATGACGACAGCTTGGCAACGGCACAGGCGTTGGATAGTGCCTTCACAACGCTCGCGGCCCCGAACCCGGCCACGCGCGCAGCGGTGATCGGTTCCAATGTGAACGATTCCGGCGGTACCATCAGTTCGACCGACTTCGAGAGCGGTCAGGCGGGTTATGTCGTTAACAACAACATCCTCGGCAGTGGCACGAGTGCCGGGCTGTGGCACCTCACCACACGTCGCGGCACGCAAACCGGCCACTCCCCCACCACCAGCTTCTATTATGGCAGCGAATCGACGGGTACCTACGACACCGGCGCCGCCAATGCCGGATCGATCACCTCGCCCGTAATCGCCTTGCCCGTCTCGTCCTCGATCAGCCTCTCGTTCAACTATGTCTTGCAGACGGAATCGTCAACGAGCTATGACACAGCTTACGTGGAGGTCAGCACCAACGGCTTCGCCACCTACACGACCGTCGGCAGCCGCAGCACGAACCTTCCCAACAGCAGCACTTGGACGACGTTTACGGCCAACGTGTCGTCCTTCAGCGGCGAGAACGTCCAGATTCGCTTCATCTTTGATACCATCGACAACATTCTCAACGACTATGAGGGCTGGTATGTCAACGACGTCCGCTTGAGCACTCCGGCCTCTTTGAAAGACTATTACTCCGTCAATCTCAGCGCCGGCGATGTCGTCAGCGTGGGGCTGAAGAACCTCTCCGGCACGGGCACTTCCCTATCGGTGCTGAATCCCTCGGGCGGTCTGCTGGCGTCGGGCGCCGCCGGTCCCTCCAATCTCGATCAAGTGGCCGGCAACATCAGCATTCCGGCGGCCGGCAAGTACTACCTCCTGGTCACCGGCAGCGCCGCGGCAACCTATGACCTGGTAATTACGCGCGACGCCGCGCTGGATTCCGAGCCGAACAACACGTTGGCCACGGCCCAACCGCTTCCGGTCCCTGCCGGTTCCAGTTCCACCGGCGCGTTGGGCTACGTTGAGCCGAGCAGCGGCGGCGCGGGAAGCGACTACTACAGCGTTTCCGTTAGCGCGGGCAACACACTGACCGTCGCGACGAAAACTCCTGGTGACGGCAGCGGTGAGTTTGTCAATAACCTTGTGCCCACGCTCCAACTGTACAATTCCTCTGGCACTCTGGTGGCCAGCGGCACCGTCGGCGCCGATGGACGCAATCAGAGTCTCAGCTATTTCGCCTCCACCGGCGGCACCTATGATGTCCGCGTCCAGGGCGCCAACAGCACCGTGGGGGAGTATTTCCTCAGCGGCACGATGTCGAGCCTGACATCACCCCTGACAGTCACGATCAACCAGGCGGCCGGACAACCCGACCCGACCAACACGTCGCCGGTCAATTTCACGGTGGTCTTTAACGAGCCGGTCAGCGATTTCGCGACCGGCGAAGTGAGCTTTGCGGGCAGTACCGTGGCGGGCACGCTGCTGGGCGCGGTCACCAATCCCAGCGGCGACGACGAGACCTACAACGTGGCCGTCACCGGCATGACCGGCAGCGGCACGATCGTGGCAACGATTCCCCCGGGGGTGGCGCACGATGGTTCCGGCAATCCCAACCAGCCTGGCACATTCGCGGACAACACGGTCACCTACGATGTCACGGCCCCGACGGTCACCATCAACCAAGCCGCCGCACAACCCGATCCGACCAATGCGTCGCCGATCACTTTTTCGGTGATCTTCAGCAAGCCGGTTATCGACTTCGTCACCGGCGACGTGAACTTCACTGGCAGCACGACGGGCGGTACCCTGGTCGGCACGGTCAGCAACCCCAGCGGCGACAAGGAGACCTACAGCGTGGCCGTTACGGGGATGGCGGGTACCGGCACGGTGGTCGCCAGCATTGCCGCCGGCGCCGCACATGACGCGGCCGGCAATCCCAACATCGCTTCCACGAGCACCGACAACAGCGTGACCTACGATGTGACGCCGCCGACAGTGACCATCAACCAGGCGGCTGCACAACCCGATCCGACGAGCGTGTCTCCCATCAACTTCACCGTGGTCTTCAGCAAGGCGGTCAGCGATTTCACCACCGGCCACGTGAGTTTCACCGGCAGTTCGGCCGCCGGCACGCTGCTGGGCGCCGTCACCAACCCCAGCGGCGACCATGAGACGTACAACGTGGCCGTCAGCGGCATGACAAGCAACGGCACCGTAGTGGCCACGATTGCCGGCGGCGCCGCCCACGATGCGGCCGGCAATGCCAACCTCGCGTTGACCAGTACCGACGACGTTGTAACGTACACGGGCATCGTTCCGGCAGTAACCATCAACCAGGCGGCTGGACAGAGCGACCCAACCAATGCCTCGCCGATCAACTTCACTGCGATCTTTAGTGAACCGGTCGGCGATTTCGCCACCGGCGAAGTGAGCTTCGCAGGCAGTACCGTGGCGGGCACGCTGCTGGGCGCGGTCACCAATCCCAGCGGTGACGACGAGACCTACAACGTGGCCGTTACGGGGATGGCAGGTACTGGCACGGTGGTCGCCAGCATTGCCGCCGGTGCGGCACATGACGCGTACGGCAACCCCAGTTTTGCCTCAACCAGCACCGACAACAGCGTGACCTACGATGTGACGGCCCCGACGGTCACCATCAACCAAGCCGCCGGACAACCCGATCCGACGAGCGTGTCTCCCATCAACTTCACCGTGGTCTTCAGCAAGGCGGTCAACGATTTCACGACCGGCCACGTGAGTTTCGCCGGCAGTTCGGCCGGCGGCACGCTGCTGGGCGCCGTCACCAATCCCAGCGGCGACCATGAGACGTACAACGTGGCCGTCAGCGGCATGACAAGCGCCGGCACCGTAGTGGCCACGATTGGCGCCGGCGCCGCCCACGATGCGGCTGGAAACGCCAACCTCGCCTCGACGAGCACCGATAACACGGTTACTTACACCCCCGCGCCGCCGACGGTCTCTGTTCCGGCATTGATCGGTGGCACGCTGGAAGCGGGCACGCAAGTCCTTGCCATACAATTCAGCGCCGTCGTCGTCGGCGCGGGGACGACTGCGAATTATGAGTTGCAAGCGGCGGGGCCTGACGGTCAGCTCGGCACGGCCGACGACGTGATTATGCCACTGACGGTCTCTTACCAGGGCACGGCGGCCACCCTCAGCTTCCCGCTGCTGACGGAGGATGTCTACCGCTTGACGATCCGCGACGCGATCACTAGCGTCACCGGCGTCAAGCTGGACGGCGACGGTGATGGCGTTGCGGGCGGCAACTTCGTCCGCGATTTCGTCGTCACGCCGAGCAGCAGGCTTTTCGGCGGAACGCCTTCCTATCCCACCGGCGGAACAGATTCCGCGGCGGTGGCCACCGGCGATTTCAACGGCGATGGCATCACCGACGTGGTCGTGGCCAACGGCGGCCACATCGGATTGCTCTTAGGCAACGGCAATGGCGGCTTTCTGCCAGCTACCACATTTGCCACCAGCAACGGTTATTCGCCTCTCTCTCTTGCCGTGGGAGATTTCAACGGCGATGGCAAGAGCGACGTAGCCCTGGCCGACGGCGATGGCGACGTCGAAATCATGCTCGGCAATGGAAAGGGAGGATTCTCCGCGCCGACGCAGTTCTACGCCGGCGGTGAGGGATGGTCGTCGCAATCCCTGGCGGTGGGCGACTTTAACCATGATGGTAAGCTTGACTTGGCTGTGGCAAACGGATCACATAACAGCGTGGGCGTGCTCCTGGGGAACGGCAGCGGGGGCTTTGGCGCCGTCACGACATATAGCACCGCCGCGAACTTCGCCGCTGCCGTCACGGTGGGTGATTTCAATGGCGACGGGTACCCGGACATCGCTGCTGCGAATCTCAATTCCGCCAGTGTGTCGGTTCTCATGAACACCGGCTCGGGTGCGTTTGCGGCGGCGGTCACCTATCCAAGCGGTGGACTTGGCGCCTACGCCCTGACGGCGGCCGACTTCAACGGCGATGGAAAGACCGACTTGGCGATTGCGATTGGCAGTGGCGTGGGCGTGCTGCTAAACAACGGTAGCGGCGGGTTCGGCGGAGCCACCACCTACTCGGCCGGCAGCGGTGATGACCATGCTCTGGCAGCGGCGGACCTTAACGGCGATGGGCGGGTCGATCTGGCCGTGGCCGACACCTCCGGCTCGATCGGCGTGCTTCTGGGGCAGGGCGCCGGTGGCTTTGCCCCTGTTACGACCTTCAGTGCCGGCGGGAGCGGACCTGAGGGTGTCGCAGTGGCTGACTTCAACGGCGACGGACTACCCGATATCGCCTCGGCCAACCAGTGGAGCGCCAACGTGGGTGTTCTTCTCGCCGTCGGCCAAGGTTCTTTCGCTGCCACCACAACAACTTATGTGGGAGGCAGCCCGAACTCCGTGGCGACCGGAGATTTCAACGGTGATGGCAGGAGCGATGTGGCCGTGGCGAACGGCAGCGGAGTCGTAGTCTTGTTGGCCAACGCCAGCGGCGGGCTGGGGCCAGCGACAACATTCAGCACCGGAGGAGGCGCCGACTTTGTGGCGGTCGGTGATTTCAACGGCGATGGCATCCCCGACCTGGCCGTCGCTAACTACTCGACGATAGGAATCCTTCTCGGCAACGGCAGCGGCGGGTTTGGATCGGTAACGACCTATTCCACGGGCGGCAGCAGCGCGTGTGGCATCGCCGTCGGCGACTTCAACGGCGATGGCAAGAGCGATTTGGCCGTGGCCAACGGCAGCAGCAACACGGTAAGCCTGCTGCTCGGCAACGGCGCGGGAGGTTTTGGCACGGCGACGACGTTCTCAACCGGCGGAACATCCCCGTGTGGCGTCGTAGCAGCCGACTTCAACGGTGACGGAAAACTCGACCTGGCGGTGGCAAACAGCGGCAGCATCAACGTGGGAGTGCTCTTGGGCGACGGCCACGGCAGTTTTGGGGCAGCCGCGACATACGCGATCGCCAATTCTCAACCGTGTTCCATCGCGGTGGGAGATTTCAACGCCGATGGCAAGGCCGACTTGGCCGTGTGCAGCAGTTCTAACTCCTGCATTCTCATGCTCGCGGGCAACGGTGCAGGCGGATTCGGTCCTGCCACAATGCTCCGCAACATTGGTGGGATAGAACCTTACGACGTCGCCACAGCGGACTTCAACGGCGACGGCACTCAAGATATGGCGGTCAGCGAGGACTGCAATGCGGTGGGTATACTCTTGGGCAACGGGAGCGGCGGGCTCGCCGCTCCTGTCGCGTTTTCTACGGGCGGTCCGTTTACTTACTCCCTCGCCGCGGGAGACTTCAACGGCGATGGCAGAAGCGATCTGGTTGTCGCGAACTATTATGACGGCACGATCGCCTTGTTGCCGAACATCTTCGGTCCTGCCCCGACCACGCTGGTCTCACCGAGTGGGACCAAGTTCGACGTTGCCACAGGCAGTTTTGGCGCCGGACAGTTGATCCAGGGCACCAACAACGCCTTCGATGGCGATGGCCGGCTCGTCGTCGGCGGCACGCCGTATCGCCCCACGCTCCTGAATGCGACCACCGCCGACAGCGGCCAAAGCGTGGTGACCGCCTCCGGCACGGTCGCCGGTCTGACCGTCAGCCGCAAAGTGACGGTACCCAACACGGGCGGCGAGGATTTCGCCCGCACTGTCGACACCTTCACCAACTCCACCGGCTCGCCGATCACCACGACGGTGACGATCCTGGGCAATCTCGGCTCCGACGCCGCCACCAACATTTTCGGCACCTCCAGCGGCGACACTGTCTGGACCACGGCTGACCACTGGGTAGGCACGGACGACGCGGTCAGTGGCAGCGGCATGCCGGCGATCATCCACTACATCTATGGCACGGGCGGCCTGCAGCCCAGTTCGGTGAGCCTCACGGGCGGCAACATCGAATGGACCTACAACATCACCGTGCCGGCCGGCCAGACGACGCGGCTGGCGTATTTCACCATCGTGGCCACGACCCCAGCGGCAGCCGTGGCCGCCGCCAACGCCTTGGTAACGCCCAGCGGCTTCGGCGATACGGCGGGGGCTTTTCTCAGCCCGACAGAGCTACGGTCGCTGGCAAACTTTCCCCTCATCAGTGCCGTGCCCGCATGCCCATCCTGGCGGCGATCAGCGATACGGGCGTGCCCGGCGATGACATCACCAACCTCAACAACAGCTCCCCGCTGAAAACGTTGCAGTTCGTGGTCGGCAACGCCGGCAACCCCACCATCACCGGCGCCACAGTCACCATCTATGCCGATGGTACGGCCATTGGCAGCGCCGTGGCAACCGGGGCCACCACCACGGTAACAACCAATGGCACTTATGATCTCGTGGACGGCAGCCATTCCATTACTGCACGCCAAACGCAGCCCGGCGACAGCCAATCGGCCGACTCGTCCCCGCTGACGATCACCGTCGATACGACGGCCCCCACGGTGACGATCAACCAGGCGGCCACCCAGGCCGATCCGACCACCGCCCCGCCGGTCAATTTCACGGTGGTCTTCAGTGAACCGGTCGTTGACTTCACGACCGGCGACGTGACCTTAAGCAGCAGCACCACGGGCGGAACGTTGGTGGGCACGGTCACCAATCCAACTGGCGACCAGATGACCTACAACGTGGCCGTCACCAGCATGGCCGGTAGCGGCACGGTCATGGCCAGCATCGCGGCCGGCGTGGCCCACGACGTGGCCGGCAACGCCAACGTGGCCTCGACCAGCACCGATAACTCGGTCGTCTTCGACCCCACGCCCGCTACGGTGGTCAGTACGGTGGTCAATGGCGGCGCCCTTGGCGGCGGCGTGCAGCGGTCGATGGTTGACAACCTTACGGTCACCTTCAGCCAGATCGTCACCATGCAAACCGGCGCCTTCCAGGTGATGCAGAAAGGTTCGGGCGGACTGGTCACCGTGGCCGTGGCTTCGACCGTGGTGAACAACGAGACCGTGGCCACGCTCACCTTTAGCGGCGCTTACACCCAGTATGCGTCGCTGATGGACGGCGAGTACGAATTGACGATTTTCGGCAACCTGGTCCAGAGCGCCGCCAGCGGGACCAACCTGGACGGCGCCAACACGGGGCAATTCGGCAGCAATTACGTGTTCGGTGCCGAGCAAGCCGACAACTTCTTCCGCCTGTACGGAGATATTGAAGGCCAGCGCACCGTGGACGCGGTGGACCTCTTCCACTTCAGGCAGTCGTTGTTGACCCCGGCGAATTACCAGTGGTACTTGGACTTCTATAACGACGGGTATGTGGACGCCACGGACCTCTTCCAGTTCAGGCTGCGTTTGCTGGTGCCATTTGCTTGATTCGGGGCTGGCGTGTCGATCTGCTGAAGTTCAAACGGTCGTGCCTCAATCCGTTGGCCTACGAATGGATCGTCTCTCACTGTCGGAGGCAGTTCTCGTCGCCATTTTGGCGGCCGGCACTTGCGTCTGGCGCGCACAGGCAGCCGATCGGGCCTTGCCGCTGAAAGTGGCCGAGAATGGCCGGTTTCTGGTTGATCAGAAGGGACAGCCCTTTCTGGTAGTCGGAGACGCCGCTTGGGATGTGATCGTTCAACCCGCCGAGGACGAAGTTGACCGCTACCTTGAGGACCGGCAGAAGAAGGGTTTCAACTCCATCATCGTCGAACTGATCGAGCATCGGTTTTGCACGGACCCGCCCAAGACTGCGCGGGCCTCGCGCCGTTCAACAAGGCGGGCGATTTCTCGACTCCCAACGACGCCTACTTCGACTTCGCCCGGCGCGTCGTGAAAAAGGCCAATGACCACGGCATCGTCGTTTGGATGACGCCCGCGTTCGTGGGCAACCTTTTCGGCGAGGCAATGACCGAGGGATGGTACCGCGAAATGATCGCCGGCGGAGAAGAGAAGCTTCACGAGTATGGACGGTTCGTCGGGAAGCGGTTCAAAGACCTGCCGAACATCGTCTGGGTCGTCGGCGGTGACTTCGTTCCGCGTCCGCAAGACCAGTGGCTCGTCGCCAGGCTTGCCGAGGGCATTGGGGAGACCGATTCCACGCATCCGATCACCGGCCACGCCTCGTCGACGTTCCTCTCGGCCGTCGCCGGCTTTGGCGACCACAAGTGGCTTACGCTCGATACGGTCTACGCGCCAACGTCGGCTGAGTCGATCTTGGCGGTATACAACCGCCGGCCGACTCGCCCGTTCGTGCTGATCGAATCGACCTACGAGGGCGAACGGAGCGAAGGCAAGAAAGAAAACGCGCCGCCGGAGCAGATTCGCCGCCAGGCCTATTGGCCGATGCTCTGCGGGGCATGCGGCCAATTCTTCGGCAATAATCCGCTTTGGCATTTCGATGGGCCGGGGCTCTTTCCCACGGAAATCACCTGGCAGCAAGCCTTGGATGGAACCGGGTCGCGCGACATGGCCCGACTGCGCGCTGTTTTCGCCGGGCTGCCGTGGCACCAGCTTATACCCGAAGAGGACCATGCCATCGTGACGAAGGGGTATGGAGAGGGCATCGCCCGCGTCGTGACCGCGCGGACAGCGGACAAAAAGCTGTCGGTCAGCTACATTCCCTCGACCGGCGCCGATGCGCAAGACTTGACCTTCGACCTTGGCCAGTTTGCCGGCCCGGTGTCTGCTCGGTGGTATAACCCGACGGACGGCCGCTGGACGACCGTCAACGACGCGCCGATCGCCAACCGCGGCGCCCATGTGTTCCGCACCCCGGGCGACAACGGAACAAAGACCAACGACTGGCTGCTGGTTTTGGACGCGCGCTGATGTGTGCGCGCGGCGCGGCAACCGACCGAGTTTTTCGTGGAGGAGAGAAGGAAATGTCAAGAGCCCTATCACCGATGAGCTATTGTCCGGCGATTTTGCCGGCGGTGTTTGTGTTCGCCTTGGCGGCGGGCGCGGCAGAGACGACGGACAAGGCCAGTCAGCCCCTGTTGACGATTGCGCTGTTGCAGATGGAGTCTCAGGCCGACGACCAGGACGCCAATCTGAGGATCGCGGACGATTACTGCCGGCAAGCCGCGCAAAGGGGAGCGGATATCGCGCTGATGCCGGAGATGTGGAACATCGGCTATGCCAATTATCCCGGCCAGACCCGCAAGGATATCGACAAGTGGACGGCCAAAGCCGTCTCGCGCGACAGCGATTACGTGCGGCATTTTGCCTCCCTGGCGAAAGAACTGGAGATGGCCATCGTGGTGACGTATCTGGAGCGGTGGCCCAAGGCTCCAAGGAACTCCGCCACCCTCATCGACCGCTACGGCAAGCAGTTGTTCACGTACGCCAAGGTTCACACTTGCGACTTCAGCAAGCGGGAAGCAGCCTGCACGCCGGGTGACGACTTCTACGTCGGCGAGTTGGACACGGCAAAGGGCAAGATTGCCGTCGGGATGATGATCTGCTATGACCGTGAGCAGCCCGAAAGCGCGAGGGTACTGATGCTCAAGGGCGCCGAGCTGATCCTGACGCCCAATGCATGCATTCTGGACCAATTACGGCTGGACCAGTTCAAAACCCGCGCTTATGAAAACGCGGTGGTGGTCGCCATGGCCAACTATCCGAAGGGGCATGACGGCACGAACGGTCAATCGGTGTCGTTCGATGCCAAGGGCAAGATGCTCGTTCAGCCGCAAAGCGAGCCAGGCATCAACCTAGCTTCCTTTAACATCGCCGAGATGCGAAAGCACCGCATGGAGACCATCTGGGGCGGCGCCTATCGCAGGCCAAGTCGCTACGGCGCGATTGTAGACAGCCAGAAGCCGACCGTTTTCGAGCGCAACGATGCGTTTGGGGAGAAGTTTGAAGCCGATAAGAGGTGAGGGGACGTCTCCTGACCGCTGCTGCCTTAGTTGCGGGCGTCTACCGAGGCATCGTTGCCCTGGTGGAGTTCCTGTCGGGAGGCGTATTGGGCTACTACAGAAATCAACTTCTTGTGGTCGATCGGCTTGGTCACGTAGTCGTTGCAGCCGGCATCGAGGCACTTGTCCCGGTCCGCGTTCATGGCATGTGCCGTCAGTGCGATGATTGGACCTGCATACCCCAGCTTTCGGAGTTTGCCGGTCGCATCGTAGCCGTCCATGACCGGCATCTGCATGTCCATCAGGATCACGTCGAACGGGGTCCCTTCGTCCTGTGCCGCCCGGGCCAGGTCGCAGGCGAGCTGCCCGTTTTCCGCCACAGCGACCTCGGCTCCGGCTCTTTTGAGCAGAAACGCGATCAGCCGCTGATTATCCGGACCATCTTCGGCAAGCAGCACTCGACAATCGAGCCTGGCAGCGAATTGGTTTGGCATTTTTGCGGGAGCCCTGGAGACTTGAGCTTCCGTCGGGTCGTCGAGCAGTCTCACGCCGCGGAGCGGCCCGGTTGTCACCGTGACGGTGAAGGCGCTGCCCTTTCCAGGAGTGCTCGTAACGGTGACGCTGCCACCGAGCGTCTCCGCCAGCCGCTTGCTGATCGTCAGTCCCAGCCCGGTTCCGCCATGCTTGCGGGTTGCCGAGGCGTCCAATTGGGTGAACGGATTGAACAGCCTGGCAATCTGCTCTTCGGTCATGCCGATGCCCGAGTCGACCACTTGGAATTGCATCTTCGGCTCGTCGGAGTCGGCATCCACCAGGCGGGCCACCACCCGGACTCCGCCGACCTCGGTGAACTTGACGGCGTTTCCTATGAGGTTGATGAGAATCTGTCGCAGCCGAGTAGGGTCGGATTGAATGCTTTCCGGTATCGGCTGATCGTACTCGATTTCCAGAGACAGGTCCTTCGCGATGGCCCGAGGGCGCATCAGCGAGACAACCTCGGAAAGCACCTGGCACGGCGAGCACTGAATGCGCTCGGCCTCTAGCTTTCCGGCTTCAATCTTCGACAGGTCCAGGATGTCGTTGATGAGGTTGAGGAGATACTCGCCGTTCCGTTTGATGGTCGCAACCGCCTCGAGCTGATCTCGGTCAGTCATGCTTGGCAAGAGGACTTCCGAGAAACCGAGGATGGCCGTCATGGGTGTGCGGATTTCATGGCTCATGTTGGCCAGGAACTCGCTTTTGACACGGTTGGCCGCTTCGGCAGCCTCCTTGGCTGCGCGAAGTTCGTCGGCCATCCGCCGGCGCTCGGTGATGTCGCGTGAGACGCCCTGGAAAGCGATCACCTGGCCTGATTCGTCGCACACGCGGCTGACGGTCACCTCGACCCACCTGGCGACGCCGTCTTTGCGCACATGTTCCAGTTCCAAAGTGCTGGGTTGGGGCGGGGCGCCGGCCTTGAGCCTGGCAATGCCTTTCGCGAAGGTCTTGAGGGCCACATCCAGCGACGACGGCGCGAGGATCCGTTCGAAGGACGATCCCACAAGTTCGTCCGGCACATAACCGAGCATCTGCCGGGTCGAGGGGCTGAAGTAGGTGAACCGGCCGGTCAAGTCGACGGTCCAAACCATGTCGGTCACGTTTTCGGTGAACAGTCGGTAGTGTCGTTCGCTGGCCCGCAAGGCTTCCTCGATCCGCCTGCGCTCGGTGATGTCAAATCCCATTCCGAGAAGGTGCGGCATCCCGCCGATCATGATCCGTCTGCCGGAGAATACGTGCGGAATCGCCGTTCCCCGCTTTGACACCAGATACGCCTCCGTCGATGCCTGCCCCCGTTTGAATGCGGTCTTGATGCTCTGTTTGACGGCCTCTCGGTCTTGGCCGTGGAAGAAATCCAGCGGGCGCATCAGGGATAGCTCTTTGGGTGAGTATCCTGAGACGCGCTCGAAATTCTCATTCCACCGCAGGAACCTCCCCTTGTGGTCGAAGAGGTAGAAGATGCCGGGCAGACTGGCAATTGTCGAAGTCGAGATGCCCTTCTCTTGCAGCAGACAGACCTCTGTACTCTCGAGTTCGGTCAACGCCTGTTTTTTGGCCGTCTCATAGAGGTAGATCAGCCCGAGCAACAACACGCCAAGGCCGATCAAGCTCAAGAGATTGATCAACTTGAGATCTTGGGGCGCAAGATCATTCGGGAAAGCGTAGCCGCTGAGGTCGAGTGTATAGAACGCGACCAGGGACGACGTCGTGACACCGAACCAGAAGACGGCCGAGCGTTGGCCCGCGGTGCCGACGGCCACCAGCGGCACGGCCACGTACCACGAAAGCACAATGGGTCTAACCCCCCCGGTCCGGCACGCCACGGTAGTCAGCACGGCGAAGAAGGCCACAGCCAGCAAATTGCCGGCAACAAAGCATGATTCCGTCCGGCGCACGATCCAAAGAGCAACGACGCCCGCGACGGCGCCAAGGCCGAGTCCGACACTGCTCAGCGGGCTCTGCAGCGAGTAGTAGAGTGCAGCGTAGATGATGGCCAGGGAGATGAGGGTCGAGCCGAACGTTACCACGAGCCGGACACGATAGAGCAGGTCCGCATCGCCGCCGCGGGTGTGGGCGGGTATGAACGAGTCAATGCCCGAGGCGATCATTCTAGAAAGGATACGGCCGTCCATCGATTCTTTCCCGTCAAAACCCACCGGTGCCTCGCCCATCGCTCATGCGACAGACCGTCTCAAAGATCGTTCACGCTTTCCAATGCGCAATTTTGTGGAAATCGACCGCCAGGCCGTCCCACCGCTTGGCCCAACATCGCCGCAAAGCGCACACTCCCACACAGTGAAAAGGTAGGTTGCTGAAACGGTCGGCGAATCCATGACCCGTTCACGGGAACTGTCCCGATTTTTGCGGCGAAGTCCGCAAAAATGGGACTGTCCCCTTCGGCACGGGTGATCGCAGGAGGGGGTATAACGAGTATCCGGGTTGGAAGGGCTGGATCGGTGACCACAAGCCGTCTGGTTGTCGTCGGAGCGAAGAACCGTATCTTGGTCGGTTTGTCCGTTGTCCGCAGCGGATTTGCCGGCTGAATTGACAATGCGCCTGCGTGCGCCGATAATGCGGCGAGCCACCTGGCAATCACCATTATTCCGCGGGACCGTCGATGTTGCGCACGCTGCGAGCTTGTCTCGGCTGGCCGTTGCTGTTGTGTTGTGGGATTCTCAGCGACGCATGGGCAGACACCCCCGCGTGCTTCCCGCCGGGCAACTGCCGCAGGATCATCGCCTCGGCCCGCTGAGAAACCTGGACGGGTACTTTCCCTTTGCGCTCCTGCCACGCGCGAACAGTGGCAACGGCGGGCTGCCGAGTTGCGGCGGCAAGTGCTGGTTGCCGCCGGCCTGTGGCCGATGCCCGCGAAAACCGGCGGCGAGCCGGTTATCCATGGCAGGGTCGATCGCGATGGCTACACCGTCGAAAAGGTGATCTTGGAGACATACCCCGGCCTTTACCTTACGGGGAACTTGTATCGTCCCCTGGGCCGGGTGGGCAAATTGCCGGCCGTGCTCTCGCCGCACGGACACTGGTCGCAAGGACGATTCTACGACGCGGGCAGCAAGGAAGTCCGCCAGCAGATTGTGCAAGGGGCCGAGCGGTTCGAAATCAGCGGGCGGTATCCGCTCCAAGCCCGCTGCGTGCAACTGGCGCGAATGGGCTGCGTGGTGTTCCATTACGACATGGTCGGCTATGCCGACAGCCGGCAATTGGCCCATCGCGCGGGGATTCGCGCCACAATGAACGATCCGCAGCGGTGGGGCTTTTTCAGCCCCCAGGCCGAGGCCCGGCTGCAAACCATTTTTGGCCTGCAAACCTACAATTCGATTCGCGCGCTGGATTTCTTGTGCGGGTTGCCCGAAGTCGATCCGACCCGCGTGGCGGTCACGGGGGCCAGCGGCGGCGGCACGCAAACCTTCATCCTTTGCGCGATCGATCCCCGTCCGGCGGCGGCTTTTCCGGCAGTGATGGTCTCGACGGCGATGCAGGGCGGCTGCACCTGCGAGAACGCCTCGTACCTGCGGATCGACACCGGCAACGTCGAGTTGGCAGCGCCTGATGGCTCCGAAGCCGCTGGGGATGACGGCCGCCGATGATTGGACCAAGGAGATCGCCGCTAAAGGATGGCCCGAACTGCGGCAGATCTACCGGCTGCTGGGTGCGGAGGACCTCGTGATGGTCAAGCCGTTGCTCCAGTTTCCGCACAACTACAACTATGTGAGCCGCGAGGTGATGTATCATTGGCTCAACAAGCAGCTCAAACTGGGCTTGGAAGAGCCGATTCTGGAAGAGGATTTCTGCCCGCTGTCGGTGGCGGAGATGAGCGTCTGGGACACGGACCATCCCGCGCCGCCTCGCGGCGACAACTTTGAACGGCGCCTGCTCCAACGGATGACTGCCGACACGCGGCGGCAGATCGAAGCCCTCACGCCCTGCGACGAGGCGTCGCTGCAAGAATACCGCCGCATCGTGGGCGGGGCTGTCGAAGTGATGGTGGCCCCGGCTTGCCCGAGCCGGGGACGCTGGAATCCGCCAATGACCAATCAGAACCGCTCGGCGCGTGGCAGATGACGAAATTCCTGCTGCGCAATCCGGCCCGAGACGAGGAACTGCCGGTGATCCGTCTCGATCCGAAGAACTGGAACCGCCGGGTCGTGGTGTGGATCGATCGGCGGGGCAAGCAGGCGTTGTTTGCCGCGTCGGGGGCGCCCTGTCGCCACGTCGAGGCTCTGGCAGGAGGCTTTGCCGTCATCGGCGTCGATCTGTTGGGCCAGGGAGAGTTCACCGCTGACGGCAGCCCGTGGGCCAAGGCGCGACTTAACGAAAGTAAAGACGCCCGAACCAAGGAGAGCCGGGTGACGTATGCGGGCTTCACCTTCGGCTACAACCGGCCGCTGTTTTCGGAAAGGGTGCACGATCTTCTTTCTCTGGTTGCCTTTCTGCGGAGCGTCAATCCGGCCGCGGAGGGCGTGGACGTGGTCGGGCTCAATGGGGCCGGACACTGGGTTGCCGCCGCCCGCGCGATCGCGGGAAATGCCATTGACCGCGCTGCCGTCGATACGGCCGGTTTTCGCTTCGCGGACCTCACGGCACTCGACGACCCCGACTTCCTGCCGGGGGGGGCGAAGTACGGCGACCTGCCCGGGATGATTGCCGCTCGCGGCCCCGCATCGGCTTTGGCTGACCGGTGAAAACGGCTCGCCGCCGACCGTGATTTCCGCCGCCTACCTTGCCGCCGGGCATGCGGAGAACTTGACCATCCCGCCCGCGAAGGATCAGGAGGCGGAAACCGCAGTCGCTCAGTGGTTGTTGAAAGACGCCCCCTAGTTTCCAGGGACAGGAACGAAAGTCGGCATCGGCGTCCGAAATCGAGCCAAAATGGCCTTGACATTAAGACACAATACCTTAGAATGAAGGCATTATGTCTTATTCATCCGGAGGATGAACCATGTCACGCCCGACACGAGATGTTACGGAAACGGAATTTGCGATCCTCAAGGTGCTTTGGGATGCGGGGCCGAGCACGGTCCGGGGATCGTCGAAGCCATCTATGAGCAACACACGCATTCGCTGCACACCAGCGTGAAGAGTCTGTTGGAGCGGCTTGCCGAGAAAGGTTTTGTCGCTTGCCGGCGGCACGGCGGGGTCCATCTTTTCTCGGCGACGGTGGCCCGGGAGAGTTTTGTCGCCCAGCAGTTGCAATCGCTGGCCGACAGCAATTTTGGCGGCTCGCTGACTCCCTTGCTGAACACGCTGGTTGAAAACGTCAAGCTTAGCCGCGGAGACCGCGAAGCGATCCGCAAGATCGTCGACAAGATCGAATGACCGCGGAGAACAGGAGCGTCCGATGCTTGCTGCCCTGCTGTGGAACCTGCTGTTGACGGCCGGGCTAGCGGCCGTGTTGGCCGGGCTGTGCTGCTTGCCGCCGCTGAGGCGGCGGCCGGCCCTTAAACATTGGTTGTGGCTCCTGCTGTTGGCCAAACTGGTCACGCCGCCCCTGGTCGCCGTGCCGCTGCTGCCGGCGGTGGGCACGGACGGCGCGGCCGCGACGGTGGCTCCAGTGGAGCTTGTGGGGAGTCCGCTTGCGGCCATCGAGCGTGGCCTGGCGAAGCTTGCCCACGAGGATTCGATCTCCGCGGCGCCAACTCCCGTCGCGGCGCCGACGCAACGCGCCGCCGCCCGCACCGGACAGGCGGACGCTATGGCTTGGCGGTCTGCTGTTGGTCTCGCTTGCCGGCACGTGCGTGTTCTTGACGGTTCACGGGACGGGCGCACTGCGGCTGTTTCGGCGGCTACGACGCGCGGCGACAGAAGACGGCCGGCTGGCGGAAGTCTGCGCCCAGGTGGCCTCCGGCCTGAAAATCCGCGGCCTTGTGCGAAGCTGCGTGGTTGACGTGCGAACGACTCCCCTGCTGTGCGCATGGTGTGAGCCGTTGGTGGTGATGCCGCGCCAATTGCTTGACGAGCTCAACCCGCAACAATTGCGAAGCATCGTCGCCCATGAGTTGGCCCATCTCGTGCGGCGCGACCACTGGGTGAACGCCTTCGTGTTCATTGTCAAAGCGGTCATGTGGTGGAACCCGGTGGTATGGTGGGCCGATCGCGAGTTGCGTGCGGCGCAAGAACTCTGTTGCGACGCCATGGCCATCGAACGCTGTAGCGCCGATCGCCGCGACTATGCCACGACGCTGCTGAAAGCGCTGGAGTTCATTCAGTCGGAGCCGCTCGTGCCTCGGTGCTGGCCGCGGGCATGGGGACCAAGACCACGATCTTACGAAGATTTGAGATGATCGGTGAGACGCATCTCTCCTACAAGCTTTCGCGATGGACATTCCTCGCGATTTCGATCCTTGTGGTCCCGCTGATCTGCATTCCCGTGCGCGCTCAGGAGCAGCCGGCGGCCAAAACGCCGGCGGCCGCCGATCCCGGCGTCACGCCGGAAACTGCCAAGACAGCGCCGCAGCAAGCCGGCAAGATCGACGAACTCCCGGGACTCGACCCCAAGATCAAGGAATTGGGCGAGGTGGTCAAAAAACAAATGAACACCTGGAGTGACGAGGAGACGCTGACGCTCAAGGAGGGCGAGACGGGCCACATGAAGGTCAAGAAGAACGCCACGCCCGTGGCGGAAATACTGATTACGCCGCATTTCGCGGAGAAGGGGATAAAGTACGGCTTGAAGGGCGTTGACGCCGCCGGAAAGACCGTTCCAGGAACCGGGACAACTTCATTGGTGTTTCCCTTTCACGTGCCGGCGAGCACGGGGCTGGGCACACCCTTTCCCGTGGACGGCGAAAACATCATGTCCATGATTCAGCTCAAGGCAACCCGTCAGGGCGACGATAGCGTCGTCGTTCAAGCAAAGGCGCAATTTATGCGCATTCCCACTCAAGAGGAAATTGAGGCAATGCTTTTGGCGACCATGGGCAAACGCGGGCGAGTGAAGGCGGACTTCATGAAGATCGACCGTTGGATCTGGGAATACCGAAACATGGAGCGCCGCTATCCTAAGACCCTGGCAGAACTGAACAAAACGCTGCCGAAAGACTGCTATAGCCCGACCGGCGAGGATTATCACTACGAGGCCCAGCGAACCCGATACATTCTCAGCAGTTGCGGTCCGGACGGGATTTACGGAAACGATGATGATCTGGTGGAGGTCACTGACCGCGAAAAAGTTAGTCACGGTGAACGCCGTCAGTTGTATCCGTTGCCCGAAGAGAAAGATACCGAAGCGGAGGCAGACATGGATACCGGTGTATGTCCCTCGAAGACCTACCCGGTCAGCCAGAATGAAAAGGAAATGGTAGTGGGCGTGCGTCCTCAAGGCAACTGCTCGCTCAGCGGGAAAGTCGTCTCGGAGGCGACGGGCGAGCCGGTCAATCACGCCCAAATGTACCTGCACTACAACGTCACGCATGGTTCGATCTTCATCAACACCAGCGGCGAGGGCACATTCGAATTCAAGGATATACCCAAGGGTCCGTTTTCGTTGCAAGTGTCGCACACGGCCGGATACCAAGACACTCCCTACGATCCCGAGGGCGCGTTGGGCGAGTTTCCCGCTTTTTCGCTCGCCAACGGCGAGCAGCGCGCGGGCATTGTCCTGAAGGCCAGGCCCGCCTGCCGGATTTCGGGCCAAATCGAGGACGTCAATGGAGAAGTGCCGAAAGACGTCACGACGTGCACCGTCTTGGCGTGGTTCAAGAAAGACAACGGCAAGGGATATGATTCCCGGCAAGCGATGGTCAAGCCGGACGGTTCCTACTTGATCGATGGATTGATGCCGAGCCGGCATACGTGATGGCGATCAACTGGCGTGCAGCGAAGCAAGGCCGCGCCTGCCCGCCGATCTACTATCCGGGCACTTTTTCCCGAAATGACGCCACGCTGATCGCCTTCGACAAGGCGCGATCGGCCGAGAACATCAACATCAAGCTGCGGAATGAGGGCGGACTGGTGGTCGAGGGCACCGTGCGCGACGAGGCCGGCAGACCTGTGCCCCAGGCGTTCGTCGTGGCCGACCGGCCCGACATGCTCTTCGACTTCGACACGGCCTACACCGATGAGCAAGGGCATTACCAGATTCAGGGACTGGGCAACGGCGAGTTCCTCCTTCACGTCGATGCCGTCCAGCGCGGATTGGTTCAGAGTGCGCCACAAGATTACCCTGGATGACAGCCGGAAAACAACGCAACACGACTTCACGCTGTTGCGGGGAGTGCTGATTTCGGGCAAATTGGTGGACGAACATGGCAACGACTGGCCGATCGGCCAAAGCTTCGGCCGTGCCTTTGTTTACAAGGAGCCACCGACCAAGGAGGAGCCAACCAAGGAGATGCAGCAAGGAATGATGGAAGAGTTCAGCCTGACCGACTTCCGCAACAAGTACCGGCCGCAAAGTGTTGAGCGAGCTTCGGCCGGAACCTTTCTGGACGGCGAAGGCGAGTATGCCAGCGGCGAGATGATTTTCCCGACCGAAAGCACCTTCGTGATTCAAGGCATGATGCCGGGGCACACGATCATCACGTTTCTCCCCAACAAAGAAGGCCAGAATGTCGTGAACATAATGTATGACGGCAAGAACACCATGACATCGGGCGCCGACATGGAATCGGGCGGCATCGATACCACGCCCGGCCAAGAGCTAAAGGATGTCACCATCGTGATCGGGAAGCAGTAGGCGATTGTCTCAGTACCTCGCCTTCTATAAGGAGAAAGACCATGATTCGAACCAGTCGTCTGACCGCCGCAGCCACGGCGGCCTTGTTTTGCTTGCTCGCTCTATGGAGCGCCGGCACGCGGCTCGCCGCAGCCGAGCCGGGCACTGAAGAGAAACCTGCCGCTCCGGCGGCGTCGGCGGCTGCGCCGGATCAGTCATCGCCCGCCGCGGCGGCCCCCGCCGACAGCGGCGAGAGCAAAGCGCCGTCACTCTCGCCGGCGGAAAACGAGGATATGAAGCGTTTGCAGAGTGAATTCTGGCAATTGCGCATCGACATGGACGTGCCCAGTCTGGCGCCGCAAGCCGTGCTGTACGCGATATTCGACAAGGACCCTGTCGCAGCCTTCACGGCCCACGTGAAGAAAACGGAGTCCTACAGACGTCAGCAATTGGAAAAGGCGGACAACGACGCCAGGCGGGAGCAATTGCGCGACATTGACATGAGCGGGAGTTGGGACATCGGCTTCAAGGAGGTGAGTGGAGATCGCGTCGGGCTGCTGACAAAGCGTCCCGGCGCCCGCTCCGGCGGGACGTCGTCGTCGAACACGCCCGCCGGCAAGAGGTGGATCGTCACGAAGACCGTGCAAATCGACGGGAAACCCGTTTGCTGGTGCATACCGGTTGAGGTGAAGAGGGGCGAATTGACCACGGTCACCCTGAGCGAGAACAACCAATTCGACCTGCGGGTGCCTACGACGGTGCCGCAGGCGAGCCGGTTGCCGATGGCGGCAAAGAACCAGCGGCCAAAGGGCCGGCGTCCGCCCCGTCCCGGTCGTCGTCAGCCCTGTCGGCGATCACAAAAGCCCTGGAAAGAGCCGTGGCCGTCACTGTGCCCAAGCTCACCGAGGGCGACGCCGAAGGCTATGAACTCTACCGGAAAATGATCGAGGCGATGCGGCAAGCCGACTCTCTTTCCTACGTCAGCCACTATGTGATGTCGTCGGAGCATCACGGGCGGACTTTTTCAATGGGTTGCACGTATCGGGTGTGGTTGAAAAAGCCGAACTACTTTCGCGTGGAAACGGAAATCCCCCCGGCACGGCTGGATGGCAATGCGATTGCTTCACTTATCTCGAAGGAGTGGGGTGGCCGTGTGATTGGCTCGCTTTTCGACTGGCTGAGAAGCTGGTGGGCGGGCGACAGCTCGCCGGCTGAGCGGAAAAAGGGCGGAATCCTCGTCGGCGACGGCGAGAATCTCTGGATTTACTGGCCCGAAGGGCGTCCCCGGTGGAGCAGCGACGCGTCGGAAGACGACGAGAAGGCCCGACAGACCTGCTACATGACGAAACGCACCCCGTTGGCGCACACTCGATCGGTCACGAGGTGTGTTACCTTGGCGGGATGAGCATGCCCATCATCGATCCCAGCACGTTCCACGGCTACACCGACTCGCTGCAACCCTACCTCGACGGCGTCAAAAGCCTGGGAAGCGAAAAATTCGGCGACGAGGATTGCGACAAGATCGAAGTCAGCATCATGAAGCACCAGCGAAGCTGGTACCTTTGGCTCTCGCGGAGCGATCACCTGCCGCGGAAACTGCAGGCAAATCGTGCGGGTAAGCTTCGACCTGATCATCACGGAGGAGTGGTCGTCGGTGGCGCATGAACGCCGAAATTCCCGCGACGCATGTTCGCCTGGAAGCCGCCCAAGGGATGGAGGCAGTGGGACAATGCCCGAGCCGGAGCAACGGCTCCTGAAACCCGGCAGCAAGGCCCCGGACTTCGAACTGGCCTCGTCCGACGGCAAGCCGATCAAGCTCTCCGACTATCGGGCCAGGTCGTTTGGCTTTACATCTGGAGGGCCGGCTGACCGGCCTGCCGCGAGGAGATGTGTCATCTCCAAGACCTGTATACGCAAGTACAAGGACAAGGGGTTGGTGATCCTGGGGCTGAACGCTTCGGACGACAAGAAGATCGCCCTGGAGTTGATGCGGGAGAACGGCGCCACGTTCCCCAATATCCTCGATTCGTCCGAGGCCGCAGAAAAAGTCTCTTTCCAGGATTATCGAGGCTCCGGCGTGCCGCTGAACTACATCATCGACCGCGAGGGCAAGATCGTGGACGCCTGGTACGGCTACGAGACAGGCCACCGCCGGGCGAAAGCGGCCCTGGAAAAGATGGGGATCAAACAGTAACCGTTCAAGATCATCCGGAGGCTGGAAGTCTCCTGGCAGACCTTCTGGCGATCAGGGCGTTGGTTGATCGGGGTGATTGGGGAGGTCGCGGGACATCGAAATGGCTGCTCGTTGGTTGCTTCGGATTGTGATATGGACCGCGGCCGGGACGGCTCTTGGGTTTCTTATCCTTCCTTGCTTGGATTGGTTTGATCGCTACCCCCTGATCGGCATTATTTTGGTGGGCCCGGCAAGCCTGCTCTGGACGGCGATGTTCAGCTTAAGGTTTGCTCCTGCCGGCGACGCCGGCCTCGTGATCATTCCCATCTCCATCGTGCTGCAATGGACGCTGCTGGGATTCGTGTATGGCCTCTACCGCGCCTCGCACGCCGAGCGGAGCCGCGCAGCGCTTGCTGGGCAGACGAGTGCCGGAGACGTCACGGATCCGATGCGGGGACGCCCGCCGGAATGCAAGCGCGCGGCCGTCTCGGGCGGAACGGCGCCGAGTCCTGGGCCGAGAGGGGCGGCGCGTGGTCACTGGCGCGTGCTTTACTTCATGGCTGGGCACAAGGAGCTGTCCGCTTGGATCGCAATCATCTTGCTCACGGCCTGCTACTGCCTCTGGCAGGAGATTCTCCTGCGCAGGGATCGCGATTTCCTCCTGCGGCGCGTTGACTATCAGACGGTCGCCGAGGCGTGCCTTGGCATTCTCTCCAAGCCTGTACAGGAACGCATCGAGCTCGTAAAGGCCGGGCCCTACTATGGACCCGACCCGAGGCTGCCCGAGGCGATCCGCCGGCTCGATCCAGAGTGCGTCGCAATTCACGTGGATGAGGTGTCGATCCGCAGGCGGTACCCCAACTGGCTGACATTCAGGCAGAACAGCAGCGATCCCACGAGATACGACTTGTGGTACGAAGAGGGGCCCACGTGCTACCAACCAACCCTCGTTTACTCGATCCACAAGTAGTCGAGGCCTGCGCCCGGTCGGAAAGGCGAGGGGCGCATTTTTTCGGTTCAACCGCGCTGGGTTAGCCCCGCTCCGAAAAATGAGCCAGTTCACAGTGACTGTCCCGATTTTTGCGGCGAAATCCCGCAATAATGGGACTGCCCGCCTTGATTCGGAATCACTACCGCGCGAGCTCCGCAGGGGCGAGGAATCTCTTTCTCGCTCCGCCTTTTCATTTCCTCGTGCGATCGGCCAGCGGATAAACATACGCGTTCATAACCTTCATGGCATCCAGAAGATCGCCATACGGCTCGTACACCATCGAGAGGATTCCCTTGTTCGAGTCCCGGTTCGACGGATCCATGGTGGTGTCCGTCGGATCATTATCCAGGTACTTGAACCAGTGCCAGCCCACACAGTTGGGATCAGCAAGCAGCCCGCGCGTAAAGGTCTGGTAGAAATACCCCCGCTCGCGCTGCGTCTTCACCAGCCAACCCCAGCCGGTCGTGTTGGCCATGCCGGTGTCCGCGCCTTTGGCATACCACTCGGTGATCATGAAGGGACGCTTGCCTTCGCTGCGCCACATCGCAAGCAGTCCCTTGTCGGGATTCCAAGCACGGTAGTAATTAATCGACATGATGTTGACGTTCCGTCCGTAGGTGCGCATAACGGCCGGTGACTTGTAGCACTCACCGTGAGTTCGAGACCCGAGATAGAGATGATGGGGGTCGTACTTCTTCATCGCGGCGCGTACGATGCCGTGATAACGGTCGGTCACGACTTCGAGAAAGGCCTCTTCATCTTCCTGCGTCGGCTTGCGATCGTTTCCGCCGACGCGCTCGGTGAACCATTTTCTGGCCGCCTGATATCCCAGATCCGATTCCGGCAGACTCAAATAAGCTGACAGGATCTTGCCCGACAAAGGCAGCTCATTATCGGAAAAATATCCCAGCAACCAGGGGTCGTCCTTCAGCTCGACAAGCTTCTTCGCCTCTTCGTTGCAGTATTCCTCAAAGCCCGGATCAAACACAAAGATGCAGTCTTTCGGATAACCGGTATGCCCCGGCTGCTGGTACGTTCCGCCGCGCTTCTTGCCGTAACCGCTCATCCAATACAGGTTGGGAGTATAGGCCAAGGGGCATCCGGCGTTGCGGAACATGGAAAAATCCGATTCGCAGGCCAGGGTATTGAAGCCGTGGGAGATGAGCAGTTCGGTGGTTCGTTTCGTCCAATTCTCGGGCGTGCCGAACCGTTGCTCCATGGCTTTCTTCCCATTCTCCGTGGCACTCAAAGCCACGTCGTTCAGCCCGACGCAAATGAAGTCGCAACCTTCCGGGTTAACCATCTGCCAGCCGTCGCCTCTTTCCTCAACGCGAAAGAAGCCGGTGGCCTTGCCTTGCCGATCCATACGCCCGCCGAACTTGTCCCGCTTCGCGGGAGTCATCGTCCTCGCGGCAGCCGCCTGGTCGAGCGTGAAGGTTTGCATCGGAACCCAGTTCTTGTCGGCCGGGTTCATCTTCACGTCGACCGTCTTTTCCAGCCACAGTTCATCACCGGCCGCAAACGCGGCTGTCGCCAAACCCATTGCCCTTGCGGCGATCACGGCAACCAACAGCGTGACAAAGGCGAGCTTCGTACGGGACATGGTAAACTCCTGCGGCGTGGGAAACGGGGTCGAAGAAAACAGCCTCATAATGACCATTCCTACGAAAAAGGCAAGAGGATTGACCGAACGTTGATTGCGTAGAGGTTGGGAATTTTTGCAGGCTGGTTTCACGCACCCTACGGCTCCGCACAACGCACGTCCCATACGAGCTCGGCAATCAAGGGACGATGGTCGGAACCGATATCGGGCCCAACCCGGCAGCAGCGACATCGCCAGCCGGATGCGGTCACGACGTGGTCGATTCGCACGCCCCACGAAAGCCAGGAAACACGGCGGATTTGCGGCCATTCCGTGTAACCGAAGCCGAAACCCGCGTCCGAAAAGGCGTTGCGGTAGTTCGCCCAATCGCGACGATAAATGCGGCTCTCGATCGGCATGTTGAAGTCGCCGGCAAGAATGAACGAATGGGGCAATCGGCCGACCCAGCGTGCGGCGTCCGCCGACTCCTCCGATCGCCGTTCGATTTCGGCGTCAAGTACCGGTCCTTCGGACGGCCGAAGCACCGTCTGGCGGTCGAGTACGGCGTCAATTCCTTCGTGGGGACTAAGCATGTGGACGCTACAGAAATCAATGTCTCGCTCGGGCGTCTGGACGATGCAATGGAACATGTCCCGGTGAAACCAGTTATGCTCTCGGCCGTGGCCCACTGCGTGCCGCAAAGGGTAGCGCCGAGGCGATAAGGAGTTCTCCTTCCGCGACGACATGCCACCCCGACGGCCAACGGATGCGAACTTCATCCCAACAACCCTGCAAGGCCACCACATCCGGCCGGGCCGTGTTGATCAGTTCATCGAGCAGTTTGTTATCGGTACACTTCCCCTTGACGTTGCACGTGAGCACGCGGAGAGCGGGCCCGGTCGGGGCGAACAGCCGGCCCCAAGGGAGACGGAATCCGGCGATCGGCCCGGCCAGCACGATGGCACTGGCCGCCAGCGGCAGCAGCAGCCGGCGCCGCAGCAGTGCGGCGGCCGGAACGAGCACCAGCAGCGGCAGGCCATAGATCCACCACGGCCCGAAAAGCATCACCGTACAGAGCCACCAACGGTCGCCGCCGAAATAGATCAGCAGCCACACGGCCAGCACGGCCAGGAGATACAGCCAAACGCACGCCCCAACGGCGCCCCGCCACGTCGGTTGCCGCCACGCGTTGCCTGGTTCTTCGATTGCCGCATCCAGTGGTTCCTGGGGCGGGTCGGCGGGCGTCGCTAAGAGGCTTGCGAGCTTCCTGTTGTTCGTCACGATTTGATTCCCGCACGCAATCGGGCGCTAAGTGGAAGCAGGCGCAGCCGCCACGACGGGTTGCAGCACGCGGCAGCCGATGGCGCTGAGATCGGCTGCCAGGCGGGCGAACTGGGCCTCGTCGTCGCAGGTGCCGACAATGGCCCCGCCCGAGCCGGCGAACTGGGCCGTGGCCCCGGCACGCCGCGCCGCTTCGACCATTTCGACGTGCGCCGCAGGCAGCCGGCAAATCGACCGCCGCAGGTCGAAGTTGGCGTTCAGCAGCCGCCCGAAGCCGGCGGCATCGTGATCCAGCAGGGCCTGCCGTGCCTGGACGGTCAGTTCGGCGAACCGCCTCATGGCTTCCACGACCGCCGGCTCGCCCTGGTTGAATCGGGCCCGCAGGTTGTTGTGGAAGACCTCGGTCGGTTCGCCCGCTTCCACGCTGTAGGCCACGTAAAGCGGCGGCAGCAACGCGGGGTCGAGCGGCTCGTACATGCCGCACACCAGCCCGTCATGCTCGCGCATCGTATCCGGCGCGAAGTCCATGTAGGTCAGCCCCTCGTAAACCTGCGCCACGCGATCCTGGAGCCCGGCGGCAATGCCCAACTCCTCGGTTTCCACGGAAAGCGCCAGCGACGGCTGCACGTGTGGAGCAATACTCACGTCGTAGAATTCCGCCAGGCAACGGAGGGTGGCAACGATGATCGCGCTGGATCCGGCCAGGCCCACCGCCCGCGGGATATTGCTCTCGTAGCGGATCGAGAAATTGCGATCGTCCAGCGCGTGGCCCCGGCGCCGGCAGTAGTCGGCGAACTTCTTGATCGTCGCCTTGACAAGGCGCAGGCCGCCGTAGTAGCCGTGCAGGCGCACGTCGCGGACCAGTTCCGGCAGCGAGTCGAAGCGGCTCTTGTCCTCCTCGCTGGGCACCAGTTCCATCTGGTCCCACTCGTAGAGCGTCACCTCGGCCCAAAAGTTGCGCACGATCACCGACAGCGTCTTGCCGCCGTAACCGTCGGACGGATTGCCGACCAGGCCGGCGCGGGCATAGGCACGTTTATGAAGGAGCAACATAAGTAGCTGTTCACCCGCGGTTGTTCGTTACGCCATGCGTTCCAACAGTGCGGCCAACTGTCGCGCAGCGCCCGCCCGCAGTGCGGATCGGCCAGCGCAAACTCGGCAAAGGCCGCAAAATAGCTTTCGAAGTTGCCGATGTCGAATCGCCGCTCGCCGGCGGGCAGACGGACTCCCAACACCCGCCCGCCGTCGCGAAGGAGCATGCGGATGGCGTCGGTCAATTGAATCTCGTTGCCTTTGCCGGGTTTGGTCCGCGCCAGGAAATCGAAGATCGACGGGCCAAATACGTAGCGCGCCGCCACGGCCAAATTGCTGGGCGCTTCGGCGGCGGCGGGCTTCTCGATCAGGTCGGCCAGCTCGAACACGTCTTCCGCCCGGCCGTCGAGCGGGCGGGCGATGCCGTAATGGACCACGTCCTCGGGCGGGACCTCCTCGAAGGCTACCACCCCCTCGACGCCGCCCGACTCGAAATGCTCGATCATCGTGCGCATCACTCGCGACTGGGCGTGCAGGCCGATGATCGAATCGCCCAGCGCCACGGCGAACGGCTGATTGCCCACCACCGGCCGGCCGCAGAGCACGGCGTGGCCCAGTCCCAGTTGGCGCCGCTGCCGGGTGTAGAAGTACTCCAGGTCCTCGCGCTCGAAGGCCAATTCCAGCAGCAGCTCTTCCTTGCCCGTCTCGCGGAGGTTGGCGATCAGCTCGGCGTCGATGTCAAAATGGTTCTCGATGGCCGTCTTGCCGGGCCCGGTGACGAACAACAGGCGTTCGATGCCGCAGCGAGCCAATTCTTCGACCACGTACTGCACCACCGGCTTGCGCCCACCGGCAGCATTTCCTTGGGCTGGCTTTTCGTCAGGGGCAGCAGCCGCGTTCCCCGCCCGGCCACGGGCACGATGGCAAAATTTACCGACATGCGAATCTGATCCTTGTTGTAACGGCGGAAGGGGACAGTCCCATTTTTGCGGACTTCGCCGCAAAAATCGGGACACTCCCGTGAACGGTTACCCGCTTGGGACACATTAGTCCCATTTGCACAGGCTGTCAACGTACGCCGCCGAACCGTCGCGGAACCACGAGTCGAGTTGGGCCTGTTCCTTGAGTTGCTGGCCGCGCAGACGAGGAACAACCACAAAACGACACGCCACGTCAGCCAGCGAGGTCATGTCACTCCACAGTTTTTCGAATTGGGCCACCGGAAAAACATCCTCCTGGCCATATCCCCAACGTTTCTTCACGTCCTTCAGCGTGATGTAGGTGGGCATCCTGAAGCTCAGTTGGCGGATTGCCGCGGTGACCGTCGGCTCGTCGCCCAAATCCTCACGGTTCAGCCGGAAGACCTCCAGAAGCTTGTCGATGGTTATCCAGGTGGTCATGGAGTTGTAATAGGTCAGTTTGAACTCGTCCTCCTCGCGGGGCATGGCAAGACTTTCGATGAGTTGTGCCCGACCGTTCACTCGCGCCAGCCCGCCGCCGCGATCTTCGATCCGCCGGCCGATCACCTCGAACGTCAGGCACGCTCCTTCGCGGAGATGCAGGCCCAAGAGCCCCGGGTCAAGGTCCGCTCCCAGCGTATCGACGTTGTGGAGCATGAGGTATTTCAGTTGCGGGCGCTGGGCCAACAGTCGGGCCAGCGTGCCGTTGCGCAGCATATTCGGGACCTCGAACCAATGGCCCACGGGATGGAGGCACTGAAGCGGCAAGTTGTCGGTATAATCGCTTCCGCCGCGGACCGTTTCCGCCCACGAAATCAGGGCCGCATGCAGACTCTCGCGGACCTTTTGCGCCTGCACATCCAAAACTTGCTGCGGCAACTCCTCCCACGCGAACCGCAAATCACGCGGCATGGGGACCATCCGCAACCCCACGGAACGTCCTCGCGACAAATAGAGCGGGCCGCCATAGCCGTAATTCCGCATGCTCGCGCAGGAACCGCTCGATGGGCTCGTGGGTCAGGTAACTGGTGGAAATGACATGGGGCACGTCGGTGCCACGACGGCGCCGCTGACACGGCGGCTTTTCGCCAGGTGAATCTCGAGGAAACCCCCGGTAACGGCCGTGGAAGCGACAGAACGGGTGCAGCGCCTTGACCACGCCCGCTCCCTGAGTCCAACGACTTCCCGCCCCGGCGGCCAGCGTCATTACCGCCACTTCGCCCGCGGCCAGCGCCTGTTGCCCTAACCGGCGGCAATCGTCGTTGACCGCCCCGTTGCCGACGGCGTCGATCACATCCTCGTCGTTGCGAACGTCTTCGATCACCGTCCGGGCCGGCAGCCGGTTCTGGGTAAGGCCGATCCGGCCGGCGCGCAGGTCCGATCGTACCTGTTCGTGCAGGCCGGGATCGAAGCCGTTTTCTTCCAGGAGTCGTTTGAGGCTGCACGTGGCTTAGCTCCTCGCTGGCGGGGGCGCGGGAAGAGACGGCCCAGCAGCAATTCCACCGATCCGGCCAGGCGGGGATGGGTGCGGCACGGCGGCGGCAAAACGGCCGATTTCGTTCCGCACCGCCGCAGTCAACTCGCGGACGTCGCGGCGAAGCCACTCCGGCATGCACATCGCGTAATAGGCCGGCGGCATAAAGGCCTCATCCCCCTCGCAAAGCGTCGCCGTCGAGCCGTGATCGTTGATCGAAAAATCATACACTACCGGTTCCATGGCAAACGGCAGCGCATCTTGCAGCCGGCGTTTGGCAGCGGTCATCAATTCCTGGAGGTAATCCTGGGCCTCGGCTCTTGCGGCCCGGATCGAAGATGAAGCCCATGCCGCCGCCCGACATCCCGCCGAGCATCAGAAAGCCCCAGAAGTCGGCCGCGAAGCGTTCCCGCATCCGCTCGATGAGCGTCTGTGTGTAATGGTTGCTGGCCCAGGGGATGATGGTCTGGAGGGGACCAAAGAAATTCGAAGTCGTCAGTTCGGCCATCTGCTTGACGTCGCCGCGCCGCAGTGCGCCTTCGATCGAATCGAAAATCGCCATGGCCTGCTGCCGCGCTTTCCACTCCGGCTGGCCGCGCACCAGGTACTTCTCGGTGACCATTTCCAGGATCGGCCCGACATTCTGCGCCATGCCCCCATGAACGAGGACGAAGCTGTCGCAGATCGTCTGTCGAGTCGCCGGGCTGACCTCTTCATGGGAGTAGACTCGATGATCGGGCAGGAGGCGGCCGCGGCTGACGCCCTGTTCGGGATCGCCGGGGCCGGCGATCCGGCCGGCAATCATCTTCATGCCCGGCCAAATGCCGCCGGAATCTTGCCAGCCTCCGCCCGACCCGCCCAGCCACTCGCCGAGGATCGCCCGGGCGGCGACCAGCCGGCGTTCGGATTCGGTCAGTTGCCCCGTGAGCGATTGGACCTGTCCGGTGGCCCGCATGCAGACGGCGATGATCGCGGCCAGAAGATTGGTCGAGACGGCCAAACGCGACCCCTTGGGAATGTCGTTCACCTTGCTGACGATCTCCAGGCCGAGGCCCGGCCCCACCAGGCGGGCCAGCACGTCGCCCAGGCTCTGCTCCGAGCTTTCCAGGCCCGGCGGCACGATTCCCGCCGCGATCACCGCGGCCTTCAGCAGCCCCAGATAATCTTTGGCGAAGTCGAACACCTCGGCCAGCTCGCGGATGTCGGCCTGGCTCTTCAGATCGACGCTCGCCAGGCGAAGCACGGGCGCATCGATCACCCGCAGGTAGACCTCGATCGGCGGCCGCGGCCGCGTGTCGCGCCCCCGCACCGCAAGGTCCACCGAGACGTTCAACACGCGGGCGCCCTCCGGGAAATCCATCCCCAGGAAGAAGATGTCGCTCCAGCCGCTGTGCGACAGATCCATGCGCACCGGGGTCTGTTCGCAAAGGATGGGAAACGGAGACGATTGTGCGGGTCCGCGCGAAGAGCTGCCGGCGAATCTCCAGTGGGTGGTCGCCCGCATGACCCATGCGAAACATCCACTGGTTGCCGCGGACCGAGCGGACGCTCCGTCGTACCTGGTCGGCCAGCGTTTGGAAACCCAGGGCGCGATAGGCGGCCGCCAGGGCGCTGGCGATCGTGTCGCTGATGGGCTGCCGCTGGGCGTAGGCCAAGAAGGTGTCGATCGCTTCGTCGAACCGGCGACTGAGGAAATGCGCGTTGCCGTCGTAGGGCACCAACCCTCGCGCGGCGGGCGGAAGCTTCGGCGGAAGATGGTAGCGATAAATCTCGCTCAGGAAGAACAGCGAGCGAACCCGGTGGTAGAGATTCCCGCTCGCGCGGCGGAAACGGTCCAGCCCCGCGCAGGTTTCCAGCAACTCGCTGCTTGTCGCATCCCGGCAGAAACCGTCCAGCGACCGGTTGCGAAGGGCCGGATCGTCGCTGGTGATGATTTCGATCAGGTTGGGTCGCATCGCTAACCCCGCCGTAGACAACGGCTGCTGTTTGCCGCTCACGTCGCCACCTGGCCATGGCCGGCCATGAGTTCCACCAGCCGCACGAGAATCTCTTCGCGGTCCTTCCCCTGCAGGGCCAAGGCCAATTGAGCGATCAGCAGGCCATACTTCACGCCGATGTTGAACCGCGAGCCCTGGAGTTCCAACGCCAGGTATCGCTCTTCTTTTGCCAATTGCTCCAAGGCGGGAGACAACAGGAGCGGCTCTCCGTTGCCTTCCGCGGAGGCTGCGCCGGCCGACTCGCCCAGGATTCTCATGATCCTCGGCGAGAGCACGTGCATTCCGAACAGGCACAGGTAATGGCCGGCGCGGAGGCCCGGGACCACCAAGGACTGCTCGGCCTCGGTGGGGGTGGGCTTCTCCAGGACCCGCTCGATGGTATAGAGGTCGGTGCGTCCGGCCACGCGGCGGCCGCCCACCGCCCCGTAGTACCGCAGCATGCTTCCCGGGTGGCCTGCACGGCCGAAACCGGGCACTTTTCAGCCTGGGCCGCTTCCACCAATTGTCGAGCGCAGCGGCGCGCCTGGGCGCTGATGTAAAGATGGTCGCTCACCAGATGCACGAACGGCTCCTCGCCCACAAAGCCCGCCGCGCGATACAGGGCCTCGCCGTACCCGCGCGGCTGTGGTTGTTCGACAAAGACCAACATCCGCGCATATTCGCCGGCCGCCTCGGCATACGCCTGCTGATCCCCGCAGCAGACGACGATGCAAATTTCCTCCACGCCGGCAGCGGCCACTTCTTCGACCACGATCTGCAGGGCCGTCTTTTCCTGCCCGTTGAGGTCCACAAAACGTTGCAGGGGCAATCGGTGCTGATTCGGCCCCGCCGCCGTGATGACCGCTTTCTTGACTCGCATCCCCGGGTCCTCTCAACACATTTTACCAATGGACCGAACACGACATCGGCGCAGGTTCTCTGCTTGTCCAACACCATTTTAAATAAGACGGCGGAAAACCGACAGTGGTGCAGGGGGTGTGGCGAGATTTCTTGGCATCGCTCTTTTCGCCCTGAAGGATTTTTTCTCGGGAAAATTGGGGTTTCCACAGCGTCCGCAAGATGCAAAAAGCCAGACTCCCCCTGTAACCCTACTGATAACGTCTCAGTCGGAAAGGAGTCTGGCTCATGTCCCGCAGGAAGCGATCAAGGACTACAAGACCAAACAAGAGCAAGGACCACCCAAAGGCGGCGGTATCAAAGACAAACAAGGAACACCTGGGTGCCTTGCTCAACTGGTTGCTCCCCGATGATTCGATTTTCTCCCGGATGCATCCGCATGGCAATACCAAGTGGCTGCCCCAATGCTTGAATTGTTTGGCGCATGTCCTGGGCCTGGTCGGAGGCGAGGAACGTGACGGACGCCCACAAGGCCTCATGGGGGCGCTAGTCCGCTGGACTCCGACTCTGATGGCGATCCTTTGGCCTGTGCTTCAAAGGCGGATGGCCAATGGTGCGAAGAATGTCGGCTTGCGCGATAGTGAACAGATTCTCGCACTTAACGGCCGAGGGACCGTGCAAGCCGGAACTGAGGAAACCTACTCCTATATTTTTTTGCCACAAAGGGCGACACGGGTGTTGGGTGTTCCCAGGACACGACCCGATTAGGCCCCTATCTCGACACCGCGTTGCGTGCACCAGTTGGCCATCAGTTCCACGTAAGCAGCCCACCCTTCATCGCAAAAAAACGTCTGCTGCCGGGGATTGCCACACCGGTTCACGTGATGCGGCAAACCCGGGGACAACGAATCTTGCCGGCCGAGGCGTGCCGGAAACTTATCGAATCTTCCCCAAAGTGTCACGATCGGGCCGCGTCGCCGGAATTGTAAACTTCAACGATTTTGCGGTCGATGCAGATTATGGGTCGAAAAAGGGGACAGGCACCGTCGCCAAAAACGCCGTTTTGCGGAACGAAGCTTCATCGAGGCGACGGAGCCAGTCCCCATTTTCGCCGGGCAAGGAGGGCAGCCGATGAACACACGGAGGATACTGGCAACAACCATTTGTTTGATTCTTGTGGGAGCGATAAGTTGCGGCCGTGTCTTGGGGCAGACCGCCCCGTCGGCCGAGCGCTCGCCGGCAGACGGTGATGGAGAATCGGCATCGCCGTTTTCCGCGGCCCCGGTTGACCAGTCGCCGTGTGCCGGTTGCTGTGACATGGGCCTCGGCCAGTCGTGTTGTCGCGGCCGATGGACGGCATCGGCCGATTTCATCATCCTGGATCGGCTGGGCAATGCGGGTCAATCGCTTGTCACCAACTACCCACCGCACCTACCCCTGGTCCCCGGCACCGGTGTCGAAAGACTTGACAGCGACGACTTGAACCGGGGCTTTGCCGGCGGACCAAGGTTGGGCTTGATTCGCCACGATGACAGTGGCTACGACTTGGAGCTTTCGTATTTTCAGATCGACGGTTGGGGCAGCGGCGCAAGCATCGCGCCCAATTATGTTCCTGGACCTGTCGGCCCGCCGCCTAACTGGCTGGTGTTCATGTCGCCCGGCGGCTTTGTGCAGTTGACCGATACTCCACAGCAATCCATGGCATGGACCTATTCCACCAGACTCTATAATGCCGAGTTGAACGTGCGATGGAATCCCTGCTGCAATCTAACCACGTTGGCCGGATTCCGTTGGGTAAACCTGCGCGAAAATCTTCTGGGAACGTTGACGCCGTTGAGCTATCCCACAGAGCCGCCTTTCTGGAATACGACCACGACCAACAATCTCTACGGCTTCCAGATCGGTGCGGACGGAAAGATCTTCGAGCGCGGTCGGTTTTCCATTTGCGGGCTGGTTAAAGCCGGGATTTCCGACGACAACGTCGAAGAGTCAACCGGAGTCAGCACCATCAAACACGTAAGGCCGTCGTCCGCTTCGACCAACCACGCCGCCTTCGTCGGCGAAACCGGTTTACAGTGCCGATACCAGGTTGCCGAAAGACTGGCGCTTAAGGCCGGTTACGAAGCGATCTGGCTCGAAGGCGTTGCCTGGCGCCGAACCAAATCTGGGAAACGCATGAGACTTCGGTAACCACGTTTGAAGCCATGGGCGTCAACTGCAACTCGGGCATCTTTTTTCACGGGGCCACCGCCGGGCTGGAGTATTCGTTCTAGACCGTGTCTGCAAATTGGTCCCCTCTCCGGGCACCGACCGAAGGTTGGTCGGGAGAGGGTTAGGGTGAGGGCGAGCGGATTGCGAATCATCCGCTTTCCGCGACTCTCGTGCTGCAGCCCTCACCCCCTGCCCCTTTTCCGAAGATAGAGGGGAGATTTTTGAGACAAGGTCTCAGCACCAGGGCACTCAATCCCCACGACAATAAGGTTGCCGGCACAATCAGCAGAACCGCCTTGAGGAACACGGGGAGAGAAACCTTGAGAAGATCGTACGCCAGCGGGTAGAGAACCAGCGGGTGTACATAATAGATGCCATACGAGTTGGCGGCCAGGCTTTTCCAAATGAAACCCGCGCCATTGACCTTCCGCTGGAATATCGCCGCACAAGCCATTAAGGACGCCAGGCAGAAGACATTGAACAGGATTCCCGTTCCGGCGTCGGCCAACAGCACCGGCTGATCGCTGCCGAGGCTCCACGCCCTGAAACCGAGATACGCCAACCCGGACAGGATGCACCCCAAGAGCCAGGGTCCCGCCCGAGGCCGGTAGCCATCGGCGGTAAACCAGCCATGCTGATAGGCATACAGTCCCAAGACGAAGTAGCCGATGAACACCGGGAGTCTCACGGTTTGAAACGAAACGAGATAATACACGGTCGTCCAATCATCCAGCGACGACCACAGATTCAGCAGCAGCAGTCCGGCCGACGTGACCGCGGCAAACGAGGCGAACGTTTTCCAGGAAGGAACCGAAACTCTCTGGGTGAGCGAGCGCAGACGACTGCTCAGCGAATACACGAGACCGAGAACGAGAAACATCACCAGGAGCACGCCCAGGAACCAATAGGCCGATTGCCCGTACATTTCTCCCCAGAATTCGGTTCTCCAGAATTCCATCAGGCCCATGGGAACATCCGCGAGATGTAGTACATGTATCCAATGGGCGGGGCCAGGAACAGGACGCCAACAGCAAAAGGAAGTCCTATCCGCAGCAGCTTGTCGATTACGAAAGCGCTGCTCCCTCGTTTGCGAAGAGAAGGCAAGGCGAAGTAACCGGCGATAAAGAACATGATGGGCATGATGGGGACGTCCATCAACAGCACCAGCAGCGTAAAGAATTTGCTATCCTCGCGATTCACGACGTACCAATCGGGCGCATAGGCCATATAGGTGATGAGGCCGTGGAGGGCAATCACCAGCAGAACGACAAATGCCCTCAGGTTATCCAAGAAGTGGATTCGGCTTGATTCAGGCATGGCGGCTTGGTGGCACTGGCGAGAGGTCGTGTAGGGACGGACAAAGGGGATCACTCATTTGCGATCCCCAGTTTGCCATAATGAATGATCTTCCCTTTTCCGTTCGCAAAAACAAGCCGTTGCAGGATGCTCGGGCGGCAAAGCCGGTCGGCTGCCAGGACACGGCGGGGCGGGCACGTCGGCAGACATTTGGGGCTGGTTCACGCACTGCACCGCCGCCCGCAGCTTCCATCGGGTCGGCGCCGGCACCAAGCACAAAGCAGCCAGCCCTCACATCAGCCCTCTTCCGGGAGGGGGTGGGGACTTGCGGACGGACGCCTACACCACCTCTGGCGGATTGTACGGCTTGCGATCCGCCGGCGAGCCAGCGCGATGGGGGATTGTTGGCCAACGCGCCCGCACAGTAAACTGAAGTGCTTGCCGTCCGGCGCTCTCCGGTCAGGCTTGATTAGCGTCCAACGGCCGAGCAAAGGACAACCAAAAGGTACCTGGTATGTCTCCAAAGCAAACACCGCACGATACGCCCGAAGGGCCGGTTCTGGCAGAACTCGAGCCAGAGCCGGGGTCAGACGCCAGTCGTCTGTTGCTGCTTAGAGTTGGTCTCCTATGGGCTGTTGCTATTTTCACTGTCACTATTTTCTTCGGCGAATATCTCGTGGCTGCGGGCGGGGAATATACGATCAGCGAATCGAGCCTCGCGATGGGCAGAGCCTTCTGGTACGGCTCTTTGATCGGTCTTATTATCATTTTTTGGCGCTACCCGCGTTCCGTTGCGTTTGTGAACTTCCAACTGGGAGCCGCAGCCTTTTACTCGGCGTGCATCGTCATGCAAATGACCCGATCCCCGTTGGGCTCCAACGGTTGGCCCTTGGACTACGAGGTGCAGCTCTTCGTGAACATCATGCTCTTCTTCTGGTTTTCTACGGCAGTGGTTGGCGGATTGGTGCTCGCCCTGGGTTGCCGCCGCAACGGGCGCCCGCCGCAAGGAGGAGTGGTTTCGTGGTGCCTTGCGATCTTGCTAGCTGTCACGGGCGGGTACGCCGCAATCGGCTTTGCGTACATGTTTTTCACGGAGGACCGGCCGATTATGGCTTTCAATTCGCCCACTCTGGCGGTCGCAGTCTCCCCGGACATGAAAACCATTGCAACGCAGGGTAACAACGATCGGTTGGTCAGCCTTCGTGACGTGGCGACCGGCTGCCTCCTGGACCGCTCTCCATCCGATGGCGGCGAATCACGAAATTGTCTCGCCCTCCAGTTCGTCGGCGGCCCTGAATTGCTTGGAATTGCGTCTCAAAAGACGGATGAGCCCGACGGGCGATTTGTTTTGCAGGTCTGGGATTCGACGAGCGGCAGGGATCGGTTTCGATGGGACGATGACCCAGACGAAGGCCGTTGTCGGCCCGTTTTCTCACGCGACGGCAACTCGTTTGTGTATGTCGCCAAGGGCGGACATGTTCGGGTGTTCGATTTGAAGACGCAACGCGTCACGGCGGAGATTCCTCTGGACCTGAAACGTGCCAAAGGAGACGTCTTTCGCGGTGACGGCATGATTGTAGGTTTGGCCGTTACGACTTCATGCGGCGTTCTGGCGTGCTCGACCGCCAGATCCAATGGAGCCGAAGTTGAAATTTGGGATGTTGCTAGCGCGAAACAGAAAAACGTTATCCAACTCGAAAGGTGTGCTTATTTTCTCGATTTCTCACCGGACGGACATCTGCTCGCATTTGACGGCCCCAGCGGCCGGGAAATTTTGGTCTTCAATATGGCTGAAGTCGACAAACCCGCTCGGGTTATTGGGTGGGGAGCTCATCGGTCCATAACGTCGGTCGCTTTCTCACCCGACGGCGCGATTCTTGCCTGCGGTACCAGAGGTGGCGCCACCGTTCTCATCGACACACAGCAGTGCAAAGTTGTGGCCACATTGAGGACTTGGGGCGGTAAAAAGACGGAACATCTTGCCTTCTTTGCCGACGGCAGCCGACTTGTGACGGGCGATACGAACGGACGAATCGATGTTTGGGACGTATTGGCCGCGATGCGCCGAGCACAAAGCAGCCAGCCCTCACCCTAACCCTCTCCGGGCACCGACCGAAGGTTGGTCGGGAGAGGGGACCAATTTGCACTAGGGGGCGACACATGTTCCTATGGCGCAACCATCGACCACCGTCGGCGGGCGGCGGCCGGGCAAGTGAGGGCGGCGATGGTGCTGCGCCGGTCTCTCCTTGGGGCCGCCGATGGTGGCGGGCGGCCATTGTTCTGCTGCCGGCAATCTTTCTGGGCCAAGGCGCTTGGTTCATCGCGGCGAACTCGCAAACCTATGACGAGGCGCTCAAACTGTGCGCCGGCTGTTCGTACTGGGCCACCGGCAATTTCCGGTTCAATCCGGAACACCCGCCGCTGATGAAGGAATTGTGCTGCGCTGCCGATTTGGTTGTGGTACCGGCTGCCGCTTCCGGATGACATGGCCGCGGTGGAGGAAGACGAAGACGCCGAATGGCCGCTTTCACAGAGTTTTCTCTCCAAGGGCGCGCCGCCTGGCTCGTCGGTCGACGACGTGCTCAACCTGGCGCGGATTCCGAACCTCCTGCTGGGCGCATGCCTGGTGGGGCTGATCGGGCTCTGGTCGTACCGGCTCTGGGGCCGAGGAGGCTGCCTGGTGGGGATGGCCTTAGCGGCTTTCGATCCGAACCTGGTGGCCCACGCTTCGCTGGTCGCCAACGACGCGGGGTTGGCGCTGTTCAGCTTTCTCACGCTTTATCTCCTCTGGGAATACACCGAGCGGAGGTCTCCGTCGTGGCGGCAACTGATTGCCGTCGGCGTTTCTTTGGGGCTGGGGCTGGCGAGCAAGTATTCGGCCGTTTTTCTGCTGGGCATCGTCGCCGTTGTCGCGGGCGCCGAAATGTTTTCCGGCCATCCTCTCCGATTGCCGGCAAGAGCGGGCGCGGTCGCGAAAATCAAGCGGCCCCTGGTCCGAGTGAGCGAAGCCGTCGCGGCGCTGGGAGTTGTGTTCGGAGCGGCTTTTGCCGTGTTCTTGTCAACCTATTTTTTCCACGATCTGAGGGCTTGCCTGCGCGGCCTGGCAACCCTGCTGGGACACCAAACGTCGGGACACAGCGCGTTTCTGTTGGGACAATATTCGACCGCCGGTTGGTGGTACTATTTTCCGGTCGTGTTGTTGGTCAAGACTCCGGCGGCGACGCTGATTCTCATCGTCGCGAGCCTGGTTCTGTGGCGCGCGGGCAGCCCGCTGGGCCGGCGGGGCGTGGTTTTTCTCCTGGTTCCCGGCGCTGTTGGTCTTGGCGGCGGCGATGACCGCCCGGATCAATATCGGCGTCCGGCACATTCTGCTGGTGTACCCGTTCCTGTATGTCGTCGCAGCCCGCATGGCGACAGTCCGCATCGGGCGGACGTGGATGGCACCCTGGCTGACCGGTCTGCTGGCGGCGCTGAGCGCCATTTCTTCGCTGCGGGCAGCGCCCTACGAGCTTTCCTATTTCAACGAACTGGCCGGCGGCCCGGCCGGAGGGCGGCACTGTCTGGGCGACTCCAATCTCGATTGGGGCCAGGGCCTTCGCGGCCTGAAGGCCTATATGGATCGGGAGCGGATTGCGATGGTCTGCCTGTCGTACTTCGGCACGGGCATGCCCGAAGACTACGGCATCCGTTTCCAATATGCGCCGGGGTTTGGGCGCACTGAGCCGCCCCCGCCGGACACGCTTCCCGACGACGCGGACCGCGAGATGCTGGCCGTGAGCGTTTCCAATCTTCAGGGCATGTATCTTCGTCACAAAGAGCTGTATTGGTGGCTGCTGGCCCGCACACGCGTCGCCACGATCGCCGAATCGATCGACGTCTACGACTTGACCGGAGATGCCGAGGCCCATTGGACCCTGAGCAATATCTATCTTGAAGAAGGGCCGATCTTGTTGGCGATCCCCGAGTTGCAACGGGTGCTGACACTGAGGCCCGACGACGCCGAGGCCCACAAGAAACTGGGCGGCGTTTTCCGCGAGTTGGGACGGTTCGACGAAGCGGTCGCCCAATGCCGGAAGGTCTTGACCCTCGAGCCTGACCTGGCGAAGAACCACAGCGATCTAGGGAGCGCCTTGTTCGGCCAGGGCCGATTTGACGAGGCGATCGGAGAGTGCCGGAAGGCGTTGGAGATCGATCCTCGCTCGGCCGAGGCCCATTGCGCACTCGGCACGGTCTGGGAGGTCAGAGGCCGATACGATGAGGCAGTGGAGCAATTTCAGCAGGCCCTGGAACTCGATCCCGAGTGCGTCGAGGCCCATAACAGGCTGGGCGTCGCCTTGGCGTCCCGGCGTCAGCTTGACGAAGCGATCAGACATTTTCGGGAGGCCGTCCGCATCAGACCCAACGACGTGACTGCGCACTACAATCTGGGCAAGGCCTTGGCCGATTGCGGTCAGTTTGACGATGCCGTGGAAGAGTATGAAGCCGTGCTGGATTTCAATCCGTGGTGTGCCGAGGCCCACGAAAGTCTCGGCGACGCCTTGGTTCGCAGCGAGGCGCCGCACGTAGCTCTGATGCACTATCGAAAGGCCTTGGAACTCGCCACCCAACAACACAAGTCGCGCTAGCGGCGTCGGTGAAGGGCAAGATTCCGCCCTGAATCACAACCCGGGGCGGCGCTGCGCTTGCCGCAGGCTTTGCTATGGAACCGCTGGCAATGGAATCTGAGCAGGAACATGGGCGCGATATCTTGCGACTTGCGTACGTCGTAGTTACGATACCGGGTTCCTATTATCGGCAGCGTGTCCAGGCAGGTGTCAAATGGAAAATGTCGGTTCAAGGATAGTTGTCATGCTTGGGGTTTCGAAGTTCCATTTCAACCGACCTTCGCCTGTGCGCACAGACGGATGGTCGCGGCCGCGATGTTGGGCGGGTTGTTGTTTGCCGGCTTCTGTGGGCCGGGAAGCCAGTCTCAAGTCTGGGCGGTCGATGCCGCGGCGCCCGAAGCCTCCGCACTCACGGATCGTCACCCTAACAAAGAAGACACTTACACCATCACGTCGGTTGTTCAGATTCTGAAGCCCGTCAACCCGGCCGACATGAACGATGACTTTCAGGACGTGCGAGTGCTGGAGCAAGACGATCAATCCTGCACCGCCGAGATTACCTATTATCCGCTTTATCGTCCGGCGGTGGGCGAGAATCGCAACTGGCGCAAAGACAACGCCGAGATGAGCGAGTATCTCCGCCCCATGCCAACGGCCAATTGGGACGAAGCGATGAAGCGAGATCTGGAAGCGGAACTCCGCCAGGCCGGCATCGACCCGGACCGCCTGGCCGACAGAGAACTCGTTGAACAGGTTTCACGCTGGGCGAAGAACAGGGCCCGCTCGACCAACACCTTCGGCATTTGGGCGATCCATTACCCGGACGGCAAGCCGGCGGTCTATCCGCCGCTACGGGCGGCCTTTGACAAGGAGAAGCCCGACCCGAGTTGGAGCGACCAGCAAATGTTTGATCAGGAGGCGCTGGGACAGTCCATGTTTCGGAACAAGGTGCACGGTTCCTGCACCTCGTACTCGGTCTACTTGGCGACAATCCTCCGCGCCCTGGGGATTCCGACCCGCATCGTGTTCTTCATTCCTCCCTTCGACCCGAACGACGGCGCTCAGGCCCGGATGTTTTACGACAACATCCATCACAACCAGGTGCGGGAAACCGTGCGGCGTGCGCTGGGCGGCGTCCATGGCTTCGACAACCATCTCATGGACGAAGTCTATGTGGGCCGTCGCTGGGTGCGGCTCAACTACGCCACACTGGGGCAGCCGGTCCTTGACAGCCAGTATTTTGGCCTCCTCACCCACACGTACACCTGCTCCGACCTGAGCCAGGCGCCGCTGGCGGAGACTTGGGGGATGCGTTACTTCAAGTATCCCGCGGACGGCCAGCCGAAGCTGTCGTCGATGAACCCCTATCGCCTGATCTCCGTTGAGGACCATTTTGGCCAGAACGCCAAGGTGGCTAATCCGCCGGTTCCGGAGTATCGCACGGTGACGATCATCGGTCTGTACCTTCCCAGCGCACGCGAAGTGCCGCAATGGGCCAAGGATAGCGTGGCAAAGATCAATGACCAGCGGCCCAACGACAAAATCGACTTTGTCGTTGCCGGCAAGGAATGGATTCCTGACGCTAGCATGCAGGATTTCCGGAAGCGCCGCCGGGAACGATTTCTTACTGACCGCCCCCCAACACGCCGGTGTCAGAGGGCGTCTGAGCGGTCTAACCCTGAGTTCCGGCGACGGCAGATTCCAAGCGTTCGGTGCGCAGATCGTGCGGGAAGACAAGGACAAGGTGGTTCCCGGCGTCGCCTACCGTATCGAGCCGATCGAGACCAGCGACACCTACCGTTGGGTCGTATCGCCGGAAGCGACGCCCCTTACGTTCGGTCCTCCTCACGTTGACGAGTCCGAGTCCAAGATATCTCGGATCGAGAAGGCTATCGACGACCTCAAGAAGGCCAGCGAGGAACAGAATAAGGAGATCCAAGAGCTTCGCAAAGCGATCGAGGATCTTCGCAGAGGCGGCGCCGGCAACGGCAGATAATCGCAACAAGCCATTCGTTGCCATAGAGAGCGGTCGCCGTTCTCAATTCCGCAAAGTGTGAAGACCCTTGAGGCGGCCACCTTTGCAAAAAAGTATGGCTTGCCGCTGCGTTGTCTCGTTATTTCAACCGTTTGCTCGGACGCCCCATCAATCCACCGTTTATTGGTTCCGTCGTTGATTGTGGAGCGTTCCGGCCTTTCCTCCCGGGAAAACGGGCTCGTTTCACGGGCCCTCGTTCCGGCAGTAATGCAGGACTCAATAAGAAGCCGTCTGGGCCGTTTCCTGTTTCGGAGGAAGCCTCTTCCGCACCTTGAACCAAAGGAAAGTCCAGAGGAAGAACGCTACGACGGGAATCAACCAGTAAGGCCGCACGGGGTCCGAAAGCTGGAATTGGCAATTTCTTGCATCGTGTGAATGTCCCGAAGCACCACGGCACCCTCCCGATCACCGGTTGCCAACGTCTTTCCGTCGGGGGAAATTGCCAGGGTCCTAACGCTTGGATCGCAGCTTACGCGTCGCTGCTGGCCGGTTCTGAGATCGTTGAGAAGCAGGGCGCCCGCACCATTATCTATGAACAACGAACTTCCGTCAGGAGCGAAAGCCGCACTGTATGGAAATCGCAGATCCGTGTCGAAAGACCGTGCTTTCGTCTGTGTCGCCGTATCCCAGAGCGTGAGTTGGGGGTGAGTATGATTTCCCTCGTAAGTAGCTGTTGGGGCTGCAAACAGGCGACCATCGCAAGAGAACGCGACCGGTGACAATTGAAAGACGTTATCGCTTGTGCCGACGCGGGTTAGATGTTTCTTCGACGTGAGACTCCAAAGATCAATGTTGCCGTCGCAGTCGCTCGACAAAAGATACTGACCGTCCGGCGAGAGGGCGATTGAGAAAACGCTGCCTTTGTTCTGCATCCATAGAATCTCATGGGAGGGCTCAGCAACGTGCCACACATGAACTCCATTCATTCCGCCAGCAATCAGGTCACGCCCGTCGGGACTGAAGGCGACAGCGCATAGGAGTTGGTCGTCCGCGTGAAACGTCGCCAGACGTTTCTTGTTTTCGAGGCTCCAAAGGGACACTTGGTAGGCCCCGTTCGCGGTTGCAAAGATCTGCCCGTCAGGCGAGAAGGCGATACTTGGCCCCGACGCATGTGCCGCCCCGTCAGACGAACTGAGGGAACCTTGCACAGCTTCTCGCTCGAAGGCCGAGGGGGGCGAGGGGGAATGCAGGTTCCACACATAAAACGCCATTTCTTGGTCTTCGCAGGTGACACTCGGGTCCGGGTTGTATCGCTGGACCATTCGACCACTGAATACCACCGCCCCCAGTGTCTCTCCATCGTGCGAGAAGGCCACCCTTACCACATTACGGAAACGATGTGCAAAGAGCCCGATGTCCCATGACACGACAAGACCACCGATGATGGCTGCCAAGGCCAAGAGGAGAATGAGCCGAGCCCGCGGGGATCGAGAATTACGGGGAATCGTCATCGCGATAATGCCCGGACAGTGAGTTTTCAGCGATCCTTGCCATCCTGCCCTGCCTTCGCTCTCTCCCGAAAGGGATAGGGCAACCTAATGTGTAACGCTGGTTCCAATCCTATCACCTCGTGCTTCTCCCAGCAACTCGGCGACGCCAAGGAGCGGCGGGCGGACTTCCCCGCAATGACATCGCTTTTTGCAGCGCCCGGCCCCAAGTGCCCGAAGTCAATGAAGAATAGTTCTGGGCACGTTTTGTCCCAGGGCCAATTCAATGCAATGCTCGTGAGAAAGAAATTTCCACGAAGAACACGAGTAAAGGAGGTGGCGACGAAACCACGGTCACATCCCGCCCGGTGTCTTTCCGCCACAATCGACAGCATCCTTCTTCGTGTTCTTCGTGTCCTTCGTGGATAAAAGAGTAGGTGTGGTCAGGGGGACAGTCCGCGTGAATGGTTGCCTTGAGAGGCACGACACGGCCCAAGAAACGAAGAAGCCCGCACCCGAGAGGCGAGCTTCTTCACGGATCGTGTTTTTTCGAGGGAGAGGCGGTACGCCGAACTCGGTTACCTGTTGCCCATGTATCAGACGGAGCCAACGGTTGAACCTGGTGTATCGGCCCTTCCTTTCAACTGGCCAGCTATCACTAGTTTAGTTTGACCCCACAGACCCGGCAATGCCCTGATTGGCGGGTCGGGTATTTATTTGTCCTGCCACGGGTCAATCCACTATTTATTTATCGCGCGAGCGATGGCAAATATCGTCGCCGGGTGCGGAAGTCCATCCGCCGGTTGACGGCTATTGGCGGCTGTTGCTGGACACGCCGCGGCTGTGAAATTTATTGGTTCCGCTGTTGATTGTGGAACAGTTCCGGCCTTTTCTCCCGGGAAAACGGGCTCGTTTCACGAGCCCTTGTTGCGGTACAAATGCAGGCCTCAATTGGAGCCGGCGGGCGGCGCAGCGGCAACAACTTGGATCGGAATTGCCGGGGCGACGCGGACAAAAGTCTCTTTTCCGGCTTGCATTTCCCCCCGGAGCACGAGGCTGAGCCTGGTTCCCACGGCCGTGCCTTTGGGGGCAGCAACCGTGACGGCGACTTCATCCTTGTCGGCGACGATCGGCGCCAGCTTGACCGTCACACCGGGCGTTGGGCCGGCCGAAGCGAGCCCGACCTGCCCCTTCACCCCTTCCTTGCGTGCGGCTTTGACGACGATTTGGGCCTGGCCGCCCTGGGGAACCTGGAGCCCCTCGGCCGGGACATTCGTTGAGAGCGTCAACCCCGAGGGTTCCACCACCGCGAGGGCAAACTCCTTGGTGGGCACGACCTGCGGGAGGCTGAACGCTTGCATGATCGACTCGGCGGCGGAAGCCGTTCGCACGACCGATTGCTCACCCACCTTGGCGGTCCCCGTAAAGGTGGGCGAAACCACGCCCAGCGGGGCATCGGCGGGGGCCGTGATTGTCAAGAGGGCCTGATTCTGCTTGGCCGGGATCATGGCCTCGCTGGTGACGAACCCGGGGGGCAAGTCCTGGATCGCCAGGTGGATCTCGCCGTCGAATCCGTCGCGCCGCAGGGCCTCCACGGTGACCATTGACGTGTCGCCCTGACCGATCAACAGCAGGTCGGGGCTGATGCGCAATCCATAGTCGGGCCGCGGCGGGGCAATCATGATCCGGTAGGCGTATTCCTCGCCGCCGTTGCCCTGAACGTCCTTGATCCTCAACACATAATCGCCGGCGGCCGGAAACGTGTACATGATGCGGGAATCGGCGTGGTGGGTGACCAGCGCGGCGGCGGGGTCCACGGTATCGTCGTTCTCCGCCAATTCCTGCCCCTTCGCGTTGTACAGCGTAAGAATCGAATCCAACGGCGATTCCAAACGCCGCGCGAAGACTTCCATCACCAGCGTCTGCTTCGCCTGGGCGGCAAAGATGAAGTAATCGGCGTCGCCGCGCTGCTGAATGCGGCCGTTGATCGTCACCGGCGCCTCGACCCGGTTGGCCTTTTCGATCGAGTCGTTGGGCTCCGATTCCATGACCTCCGGAGAATCGTCCGCGGCCAGCGGCAGCTCGTTCGAGGTCAACCCCTCGCGGGCCACCTTGACGTATTGCAGCGGGGGAGAATCTGCCGGAATGGCGACGTTCAACGTCTGCACCGGCAGGTTGACGCCATGCAGTTCCACGGCCACGGTCGTATTCCGCCGCCCGCCGAGGGGAAAAATGTGAGTGATATACGGCAATTCGCCGATTGCCAACCGGTAGATGAAGTTCTCCCTGCCGCGATAGAGAATGTCGTGGATTTCGATCAGGTACTCTCCGTCCTGCTCCACCTTGTGAATCATCAAGGGATCGGGATTGAAACGGAAGTCCTTGACGAACTTCAACTGCTTGCCGTTGCCGTCGTAGAGGGTGAGGCACGGGTCGAGCCAGCCGGGCACCGCGTCGGCCATATAAGGCATCAGCTTGCGGGCTTGGGCCTCAAAGACCAACGTCTGTCCGGCCTTGGCGGGGAAACGAAAGAAATCGCGATCGGCTTCGAGAATCTGGCCGTTGACCAACACGGGCAGCGATTCCAGGCGCTGGGCCTGGCCCTTCTCCGAGTTCGGCTCGACCTCGTTGACTTCGGGCAGTTCTCCGACGAAGAAGCGCGTACGGTTCGAGAGGCCGACCGGCGTGGTAAGCCTCATGTCGCGCTCGCCCAGCTCCGCATCGGGGTCGATGACGACGGAAATCTTGGCGGAATTATTGTTTTTGGCCACCTCGACCACGGTTGCCTTCACTCCGTTGCCGCTGATGCGAACGCCGTCGGCCCCTTGAAGCTGAGTGCCGCTGATCGTGGCCTCGATCGTCTTTCCGCGTTGGCCGCCGCGGGGAAAGACGAAATTGATGAAGGGGTGCGACGAGGCCGCGGGCTGCTCCGCGCCGGCGGGCGAGAGGCCCGCAAGCCATAGCGCCGCAACCACCATCGACAGCCGCAGCGCGGGCGAAGACGGCAAGAAGGAAAATGCGTCAGGAAGCATGGTTGCCTGTAGCATCGGCGGCTTTCTCCTCGCAAACGGTTCCTGACACCTTTTCTCCCATCACTTCACTGCCGGAGGGGTGATCTTCTTCGTCGCGGCAATCGCGTCGCGCACCATATCCGCGTTCTGAAGCAGGCCGGTGAGTTTCTCCGGCTCCGTCGCAAGGTTGGCGGTCTTCCAGCCGACGGCCTCGGGCGAGGAGGTGGCGAAATAGCCCTCCGCCGCAATCGCCAACCACTGGTCGGCGCCGGGGGCAAGTTGAATGAGGGTCGCCAGCAGGCGATGCTCGGGGTTGCCCGGCCCGGCGATCGTCCACAGCTTGACGGTGCCGTCGGCGCTGCCCGAGGCGAGTCGCGTGCCGTCGGCGCTGGCTGCGACGCCGTAAACCCAATCTTCGTGCCCCGCGAGAGTTGCAATCTGGCCGCCGTTGGCGTTGAAGACCCGCACGGTTTTGTCGCTGCACGGAACGAACATTTTCGGCGCATTGGCTTTGGGCGCGGGCGGGGCCCAGGCGACGCTCAAAGGCATGCCGGCGCCGGTTTCGATCACCCGCGTCTCCTGGCCGTCGTCTCTTTTGCGGAAGCGGATCGCCCGATCCGTTGCGCCGCCGACTGCCATGATCAGGAGGTTTCCGTCGGGCGAGAAGACGGCGCCCTGGACGCCTTCCTTCTGGAAGAGCTTGTTGACGGATTTCCAGGTCTCGGTTTGCCAAATGTCGGCGGTTCGATCGGCGCTGGCGGTGGCCAGCCATTTACCGTCGGCGCTGAACGACACGCCCGCGACCGATTCGCTCTGGTCATTGAGCGTGGCGACGAGTTTCTTCTCCTCCAAGTTCCAAACATACGCCTTGCCGTCGCCGCAACCCGCCGCCAAAAGCTTTCCGTCGGGGCTCAGGGCCAAGGCATAGATGACGTCCTTCGGCTCTTCGAAGGTGAAAGCCGGCTGGCCCGTCTCCACGTCCAAGGCTTTGACCGCGCCCGGTCCGTAGGGAGTTCCGGCGCCCACAAACAGCAATTTGCCGTCCTTGCTGAATGCCAAGGCGTGGACCACGCTGTCCGACCCGCCCACGGCCACGCGCCGGGCGAGCTTCGGTTCGCTCAAGTCCCAGAAGAGGACCTCCTGGTAGCCGCCCACGACAAGCGTCTTTCCGTCCGGGCTGAATGCCAGAGCGGAGATGGGGATCGACGGGCCGCAGGTCACCACGCATTCGAGCATCGGCCCGGTGGGCGGCTTCTGGGGACGCGCGGGCGGAATGATCGGCAGCGCCAGCAGCCGTTTTTGTCCGACGATGCCGGAGGGGGGCGCTTCCTCGGAGGCAGTCGTCTGGCCGGCGCCCGGCAAAACTACTGTTAAGCATGCCCACATCGCGGCGATGATCGCAATTCTAGAACTCATTGAAGATGTCCTTTGTCAGGTCGGAACGAATGATTTTCCCGTCACATAATCTCCGTCAGCAGTCCGCCGCCTTGCAGCGAGCCATTGGCCAGGGGCTGACGTAGGCCACGCAACCTTGCGGATGGGGAAGTCGGCCGTGGTAGTCGATGCCCAGCAGCTTGTACATGCTGGCGGCGAGGTCCCAGGGGTAGACCGGCCGGTCTTTGACTTTTTCGCCTTTTTCGTCGCTGGAGCCGACGACCACGCCGCCCTTGAAGCCGCCGCCGGCAACGACGACCGAAAACACCCGCCCATAGTGATGGCGTCCTCCGAACCAGGGCGGCTCGTTGGAAATCTTGGGCGTTCTGCCGAACTCGCCGTACCAGACGACGATCGTGCTTTGGAGAAGCCCGCGTTGGGCCAGGTCGTCCAACAGCGTGGCGAAGCCGGCATCCATCATCGGCAGCGTTTTCTTCATGGTGCCGAAGTTGTCGTTGTGCGTGTCCCAGTTCCCGCCGCCGTAGTTGACCGTGATGAAAGGCACCCGCTTTCCACCAACCGCCGCGCCGCCAGGCAAGACTGTCCAAACCAGTTGCGGCCGTAGCGGTCGCGCAGATCGTTCTTCTCTTCCGACAGATCGAAGGCCTTCTTCGCATCGCCGAGGATCAGTGTTGTACGCCTTGTCGCGGTAGGCGTCGGCCGACTGCAGGAGCGGCTGATTTCCGTTCTCTTTGGCCGACGAATCAACCGATTCGAGCAACGCGCGGCGCTCTTGCGAGATGCTTTTCCGCGCCTTTGGGCAGCATGAGGCCCGCCACGCGGAACTCTTTTTGGTTCGGATCGCCGCCGGTCACAAAGGGCCGATACCTGGCGCCCAGGAAACCTTCGGCCGAGAACCGGCCCAAGGGAGAAGTGAGCATGATGTAGGGCGGCAGGCTGCCCTTGTAGCTGGTTTCGTACTCTTCTTCATGCCGACCACGGCGCCGATGGCCGGATAGGCAACCTCGGGCGTCGGCAGCGTGCCGGTCAAGACGATGTAGGCGGCCGTCTCATGGCCGTCATTGTTATGGGTGAAGCTGCGGATGATCGAGTACTTGTCGGCCTGCTTGGCCAGCAAAGGCAGCATTTCGCCGATCTTGATGCCCGGCACGTTGGTTTGGACGGGATTTTTCCACGGCCCGCAATAATCTTCGCCCGCCTCCGGCTTGGGATCGAAGGTGTCGGTCTGCGGCGGGCCGCCGGCCATCCACAGCTCGATGACCGACCTGGCCTTCGGCGGGGCGGGCTCTTCGCCGGCTTCGAGCCGGGGCCAGCCGGCCAGCGTCAGCCCCATGCCCGCCATGCCGAGCGTTCCGAGCCGGAGAAAGTCGCGACGGCTGGCGGCGGCGTGACGAGCCGCGGCCCCCTGCCTTTGAGTGAACCAGCATGACGTATCGTCCTTCTCGCGGTGGTCGAGTGTCGGCGAATCTCAATGGTTAAACATGAACTCTTTGGTGTTCACGACGGCCCAGACCATGTCGCGGATGCATTGCACGCGGGCCCCTTTGTCTTTGCCCGTGAGGTACACGATCATCTTCCGCTTCTCGTCGTCGGTCGGCAGGCGCGAAACGGCGACCAGGTAGATTTCGTCGACGACTTCGGCGTCGGACTTGCCCGCCTGCGAGAGCCGCTTCACGCGCTCGCTGTTGTTGATCTTGTTTTCGAGTTGATCGGAGTTGACGAAGTAGAGGGCTTGCCGCATCGCGAAGCTCGCAACTCCGCTCGCTCTCGTAGGGCGTATCGCGGCCCGGCCGTCCGAACAACTCGAGCACGGGCGATTCGATGTTGGCGTCGGGCAACTGCATCGCCCGGTAGCCTCGCGGCAGGCGCGTTCGCGGCGCGGGAATCCAACTGCCAAACGTGTCCCAGTTCTCGGTGACCTGGGAAACGGCGTCGAGAAGCTGCTCGGCGCCCAATCGCTTCAGGTAATAATGGGAAAAATGCGCGACGTCGTCCTTGTTTCCGTCGTTCGGCATGCTGGCAAGCTGATAGGTCTTCGAGTTCAGGATCAGGCGGTAGATGTGCTTCAAGTCGTACTTGTGGGCCACCAGTTCTGCACGAGGAAATCGAGCAGCTCGCGGTTGCTCGGCGGGTTGGTCGCCCGCAGATCGTCCGGCTCGTGAATGATGCCCCGTCCCATGAGCCAATACCAAATCCGGTTCACGATGTTCCTGGTGAACCAGGGATTTTCCGGCGACGGTGAGCCAGGCGGCGAATTTCACCCGCGGGTCTTCCTCGTCGGGCAAATCGAGCACGTCGCCGCCGAGGAACTTCGGCTTGACGACCGCCTTGCTCAACGGATGCCGCAGCGACGCCTTGGGAGAGGAGTAGACGATCTCTTCTTTCCACTCCGAGGTGGGCTTGAACCGCACCTTGGCGAAGAATGCGCGCCAAGCCCAAATCGTCGTCCAGGCTCCAGTTTTCCGAAGGGATGGCCGTGGCAGCGGGCGCAGCCGATCCTCACGCCCATGAACACCAGGGCCGTCGCTCTCGGCGATGGTCTGCGGGTCCTTGTTGGGGACCGCCCGGCAGAAGTTGGCCGGGCCGTAGCGGAAATTGCTCCCGCTGGCCGTCAGCAACTCGCGGACGAACTGGTCGTAGGGCTTGTTCTCGGCGATGCTCTCGCGGACCCAGAGGTAATAGCTCACCACGGCCCTGGGCCAGAGGTTGATGGGAAACTCGCTCTTGATCCGCAGCAGGTCGCCCCACTTCAGGGCCCAGAAGTCGGCAAACTCCTCGCGCTCCAGCAGCCGGTCGATGAGCTTGCTCCGCTTCTGCGGGTCGGCGTCGCCAGCAAACGCGCGGACTTCGTCGGCCGTGGGCAGCGTGCCGATGGCGTCGAGATAGACGCGTCGCAGGAACACCTCGTCCGTAGCAGACGCTCCGACGGCGGAATGCCCAGCTTCTTCAAGTTGGCCAACACCAACTCGTCGATCTTGTTGTTCGGCTCGATGGCGGGAAACGCCAGCGGCTGCGGCACGACGATCATCGCCACGTCGCTGTGCCGCAGATACGCCGCGGCCACCGAGCATTGCCCGTAGCCTTCGGCCTTGACGTTTCCGCCGCTGTCGACGCTGGCAACCGTCTTATCCGACGAGCGGAACTCGGCCCACGAAGTCACATCCTGCCGCCTGCCGTCGGAGAACGTTGCCGTGGCGACAAGCTGCCGGCTGAGATCCTTTGGCATGACCTGCTCGCCGGGACTGAGCTTCAGGGAGACCACCTTCGCGAGCTTCTCATCGCCCAGGGCGCGCCTCGAGCGATCCAGGACACGAGCATCTTGTATTCGGCCGAATCGAGTTGGAGCGGCTGCTTTCCCGCGTGGGGAATGCCGCCGGTCGCTTTCAACAACAGCAGGCTCTTGGCCGGCTCAACCTTGTTGATGCGTCGGCCGTCGGCGCCGCGCGTGATGGCCTCGTAATCGAAGTCGGGCTCGGCGCCGAACATCGAGAGCCGAAAACCGCCTTTGCCCCGTTGCGAACCATGGCACTGCACCTGGTTGCAGCCGGCCTTCGCGACCCACGGCATCACCCGATTGACGAAATAGACGGACTCGGGCGGGGAGTCTTTCTCCGGCGGCGGGGCAGCGGCGTTCTCGTTCGACTCCGCGGCAACGACGATCGCGCCGGCAACCACCGACACGAGGATACAAAGCCAAAGGGCCCGAAATCTCATGATTGGGCACCTCAAACCCGCGGTATGTCGAGGAAGGACTCGGCTTGTGGTGGGAGGCCCTCGGTCCCTGTCCGGGATTGCACGGGCGGCATCGTCCCGGAGAGGCAAAAGGGCCGGCTCGCCTAACGCTCGCTCTTGGATCGCGACTCGGCCTTGCGCGGTCCGCAATCAACACCGCTTATTGTCGCAAAGCGATGACGACTTTGCAACCGTCGCCCCCCCCGGCGGGTACCCGGTGTGGGTAAAATCACGGTCATTGACCGCGGACGGGCCCTATCGAAGACGTCGGCATGTGGGGTGAGGGTGCGAGCTAGCAGTCCTGCGCGACCTGCTCGCCTTCCACCGCCCCGGCGGCGTCGTTGTCGGTCTGGTCGGCGTCAGGCGAGCGATTATCGTCTGCCTCGGTCGCTGACTTCTTCTCTTCCTCGTCCTGGGCGAGACCATCGTTGATGAACTTCTCGACGGTCTCAACCGTTTGACCTCCGACGAGCTTCTGACGCTTCCAGCCGGTGGCCGTCTTGCGGAACATGACCAGTTGGGGAATTGGACCGCCGCCGGTCAGGTCCTCTGCCAACTTACTGTCGTGGTCGGGGTTGACCACGGCAAAGGCGACTTTCCTGAGCGCTCCGCGTTCACGCACCCGTGGTAAGATGGTTTTCTTCATTACTTGGCAAGGCTGGCACCAATCGGTGCTGACCATCACCACCATCGGCTTGCCGGTCTCCTGCGTCGCCCGATGCGCCTCGGCATAAGGATAGACGTCGGGGGATACTGCTCCGGGATCGGCTCCCGTGAGAGCGAACGCAAATTGAACGATGGTTGCACACAGTGTAGTCGTCATTGGAATCTCCTCCTTCGGTAGGAATGGCCCGGAAGGCCGTCCGTATTCTTCCTGACTTCCGGGCGTGGTGATCGTCTTAGTGTACTTGGAGAAGCTGCAATGGCAAGTAGGGGCAGTAGAGAATTTTCTAATTGCATAGTTTGGGTATTTTTTCTTACCCCTCTCGCATGCACGATGACTGGGAATACTGCGAGGTTTATTCAATTTGGGTGGATGATTTTCTGGCAGCTCGGCAGCACGGCCGGCCAAACCACTCCGCAGGGGTCGATTGGTTCCCCGACAAAGCCGACGATATAATCGGGGTGCGACGGCAAGAGGACCGCTGTGCTATGAAACTTCGAGTGGGCCTGGTCGGTTTGGGAGAAGCGTGGCAGGTGCGGCATGCGCCGGCGCTGCGGGCGCTGGCCGATCGGTTCGAGGTGCGGGCCGTCTGCGATCAGGTCCGCCACCGGGCGGAACAGGCGGCGTCCGAATTCCAGGCCGAAGCCGTGGATGGCTACCACGTGCTGGCGCAGCGAGAAGATATCGACGCCGTGCTGGTTCTTTCGCCCCAGTGGTACGGCGCCCTGCCGATCCTGGCGGCGTGCGAGTCGGGCAAAGCGGTCTACTGTGCGGCCGGTTTGGACCTCGGGGCCGACGAGGCCCAGTCGATCAAACAGCGGGTGGAGGACGCCGGGATCGCCTTTGTTGCCGAGTTCTCCCGGCGTCAGGCGGCCGCCACGATCCGCTTAAAGGAACTGATGGCCAGCCGGCTCGGGGCCGCACGTCTGCTGTTTTGCCATACGCGCTCGGTTGCCGACTTGCCGGGCGCCAGCGTACCGGGCCGCCCTGCGGCGCATCCCACCTTCCGCTATCTCATCGAGCAAGTCGATTGGTGCCGTTATGTGGCTGACCGCGAGCCGACGGCGGTGGTCGGCGTGGTTCACCGCACCGGCGAGGCAGCGGGGGCGGAGGACTATCAGATGATGAGTCTCGACTTCTCGCCGCCGGGCCAACCGGGCACCGGACCGGTTGCGCAGATCAGTTGTGGCCGCTATATCCCCTTCGGCTGGCAGGAGGCAATCGCCTATCGGCCCTTGGCGGCGCTACAGGTGTCTTGCATGAAGGGAATCGCGTTTGTCAACCTTCCGGCCACGCTGGTTTGGTTCGACGAGGCAGGCCGACACCAGGAATCGCTGGAAGACGAACGACCGGTCGGCGAGCAACTTCTGACGCATTTCTTCCGCTCGGTGACCAGCCTGGTTCGCAAGACGTGCGATCTTGAGGACGCCTACCAGGCGTTGCGGGTGGTGCAAGCCGCCCGGCAGAGTCACGAGGAAGGCCGGCGGATCCAGTTGTGACGGCCCGCCCCGCGGCTGGCGGCTACCTGTCTACGCTGCCCCGGACGGCTGAAATTCTGCTCTTGCTCCACCGGTCGCCAACGGTCTATACTCCCACACCCGCCATCAGACGCGTCACGGGAGGTGCGCGCCCGTAACTTCATGTGAAATAACGGTTTAAGGAGGAACCGCCATGACCCAACACACCGCGGATTGCGCCGCGAGTCTTTCCGCAGCCCCACGGACAGGCAAGAAACGGCTCGGTTTCTTGCTGGGCAGCCTCGTTCTAGTGGCCGCGTGCATCGCCATTCGATACTACTGGGGGGCAGGTACGGCCAGTGCCGATCCGCCCGGCTGGGTCGCCAGTTCGGCAGGCGACAACGCCAACACGCCGCAACGCCAGGGCAGTCAACCGGCGCGATCCAATACGGCCGCTGCGCCCGCAAATCGTTCTTCGTCCACCGGCTCGTCGGCCGCCGAGGGAGCCTCGGCGCCTCAACTCCCCGAGGTGGTGGCGACCGTGAACACCAAGCGCATCCTGCGCGACGACTTTCAGTGGGAATGCCTCCGCCACAGCGGCAAAGAGGTGTTGGAGAGCATGGTCAACAAACGCTTGATCATGCAGGAGTGCCAGAAACAGGGGATCACGATCACCAAGGCCGAAGTGAATGCCGAGATCGCACGCCTCGCCAAGCAGTTCGGCATACCCGTCAACCAGTGGCTGACGATGCTCAAGCAGGAGCGCAACGTCACGCAGTCGCAATACGAAAACGACATCATTTGGCCGACGCTGGCCTTGCGGAAACTGGCGGGCGGACGGCTTTCCGTTTCGCGCGACGAGTTGGCCAGGGAATATGAGACCCAATTTGGCGAGGCGGTGCGGGCACGGCTGATCGCCGTGACCGACCTGGCGAAAGCCAAGAAGCTTCAGGCCGAAGCCGCCGCCAAACCGGAGGAGTTCGGCAATCTGGCCAAGGACCACTCCGAAGCGCCAGCGCGGCCTATAACGGCGTGGTCCAGCCGATTCACCGACGTGGGGACTATAAGGAAATCGAGGATGCCGTGTTCCGCATGAGCGACGGCGAGGTTTCGCCGGTGATCTCGGCCGGGGGGCAATACGTGATCCTGAAGCGCGAAGGATTGTTGCCGGGCCGCCAAGTGTCGTTCGAGCAGGTTCAGCCCCAGTTGGAGCAATCGCTCCGCGACCGCAAGCTGCGATCGGTCGCCCAGGAAGTCTTCCATCAGTTGCAGAGCGGCGCGAAGATCGAGAACGTATGGAACGATCCGGCCAAGAGGGCGAAGATGCCCGGCGTGGCCGCGCTGGTGAACGGCGAGCCGGTCACGGTTGCCCAACTGGCCGACGAGTGCGTGGCCCGACACGGCCAGGAGATCCTGGAGGGAATGATCAGCCGCCAGATTCTGGAGCAGGCGTGCCAGAAGCAGGGCATTGCCGTCAGCGAGCAGGAAATCGATCGCGAGATTGCCCGGGCCGCGGCGGCCAACGTCAAATCGAAGCCGGACGGCTCGCCGGACGTGGCCGCCTGGCTGGAACTGGCGACGAAGAAACAGGGCATCTCGGTGGATGTCTATCGCAACGACGCGGTCTGGCCGAGCGTGGTCCTGAAGAAAATGGTTGGCGACAAGGTCCAGGTCAACGACGAGGACCTTCGCAAGGGCTACGAGTCGAATTACGGGCCGCGCGTGCGGTGCCTGGCGATCGTGCTGGACACGCAGCGCCGCGCGGAGCAAGTCTTCGAGATGGCTCGCCGCGACAACACGACGAAGCACTTCGGCGATCTGGCGGCGGAGTACTCGGTTGAGGCGAGCAGCCGCGAAATGCGCGGCGAAGTGCCGCCGATCAGGAAGTACGGCGGTGAGCCGTTGCTCGAAGAGGAGGCGTTCAAGCTGAAACCGGGCGAGATCTCCGGCGTGATCCAGGTGGGCGGCAAGTTCGTCATCCTGCGGTGCGAGGGCTACACGAAGACGGTGGCCGGCGTCGATTTCGCCAAGGTTCGCGACGACATTTATCAAGACCTGTTCGACAAGAAGTGCCGGCTGGCGATGGCCGAGCAGTTCGAGAAACTGCAAGAGGTGGCCACGATCGACAACTACCTGGCCGGCACCAGCCAAACGCCGAAGAAGGCCGCGGCGGCGTCCGGCGCGAAGGTTCCCACGCTGCGTCAGATGCCGGGCGGTTGATGCGGCACCGAGCGTTTCGTCCCTTCATCCGGCCAACCTTCGGTCGGCGCCGTCAGTTTGCGGCAGTTACTGTCAAATACGCAACAGCGCTGGCGGCTTGCTTATCCGGATCGTAGTACTCGTAGGCCCGGGCCGGAGGAACTGTGGCCGTCACGGGCATCGTCGCCCGCAAGCGGTAATGCAGCACGAGCGGCTCGGCCGGCGACAATTGCCGCAAGTAGACCACCGCGCTGCGCGGCGTCATTTGGTACTTGGCAATCGTCCCCGCGCCAACCAATTTCTCGAAGTCCTCCGATACCATCGCAAAGCCGGCCGGAATGGGCAAGTCGAGAATCACCATCGGCGCCACTTCCTTGGTGTTGTTCAACACGCGCGAGGTGACGCCTATGGTATCGTTGACGCCCAGATTCGTCCTGTAGTAACCAAGCTCGATGGACAACGCTTCTTTCTCGGCCGGCGCCACGGGCTGCGGCAGGTAGTATCGGAGCGACACCTGGTAAACGGCCGCCGTGTCGCTGCGGTCGGTGAGGGTCAGGAGATGCTTGCCTTCAGACACCAGTGACGAGAGATCGATCTGCTGCACCACGTCGGCCTGGCTGGCCGGGACCGCCAGGTCGCGGACGAGTTCTTGATCGCAGCGAATTTCCACGTGCTGCGGCCGGCCGTCGCCGAGCGGCTTGCCCGTGCCTGCCAGCAGGGCCTTGAGTGCCAGCACGGTCGCTTGCGTGGAGTGCCAAGTGCCGCCGCCGTCGCGCTGGCCGACGATCCACTGGAGCGCCGCCCGGGCAGTGGCCGGATGGCGGCCGGCGCGCAACATGGCCAGGGCGGCCAGCGACGTGGTTTCGATGTTGCCGCTGCGACCGGCGCCGTAGAACATGGTCCCGCCGGAGGGCGAATCCCACCAAGCAAGCTTCCCGTCGGCAGAAGACCGTTTCACGCCGTCCAGCCGATCGAGATAAGGCGCAGCGTCCATGCCGTTGGCGTCCATCGCCAGCAAGGCATTGGCCACCAGCGCCAAAGCGTAGGGGTCCTCGATCGTCTCCGGCCGCTGTGCCACGAGGAATCGCCGCGTGGCCCACGACTCGTTCCGTGCGTTGCCGCCATCGAAAACGGCCCAACCGATGTATGCCGTCGCGCCGAGCCGGGCGAGTTGGCCCATATCGCGAGCGAGACCATCGTGGAGCATGTGGCCCTCCGCGTCCCACGATCCGTCGGCCCGCCGCTGACTGAGCAGCCACTTCCGCGTCCGCTCGATCAACTTGGGATCGACATCGTGGACCCGGGCCATGTCCTCAAACTCCATCAGTCCATAGGCCGTCAAGGTCCGATTTGCCGGCGGACGGCCGAACCAGTCGAAACCCCCGCCGGCCACCTCGAAGCTCACCAGCCGCTGATAGCCGAGATGAATGTACTGCTGCGCCTTGGCCTCCACCTCGGGCAGATTCTTCTTGCTCTGCCGCAAGTAGCCCAGCGCCAGCACATTGGGATAGGTGGTCGAGGAGGTCTGCTCGAAGCAGCCGTAGGGCCGTTGGAAGATCGCGTCCAGCCCTTCGACGACCTGGCTGAAACTGGAGGGGTAGATTTTCACGATCGCCTTGACGCTTCCCTCGATGGCCTCCTGCGGAATCGAACAGGGCACCTCGGCCGGCTGCTGCAAGGTTCCATTGACGACCTGCTCGACGCGCTGGCCGTCGGGCGAGACCTCGATCGACCGCTTGATTGCGTCGGCCACGCCGCTGCCTTCGGCCGATACCTCCAACTCAAAACGGCCGACTTTTTCCGCGCGGATGCGATAGCCGACGCTCCGCACTTCACCGGCCGCCAGTTCGACCTTCTGGGCCGATTCGCCCAGCAGCTTGAACCATGCGGCGTCGGTCAGCGTCAGTTCCACGGTTTGCGGCTTTTCGAGATAGTTGTAAACGACCACCGGCACCGTGACTTCATCGCCCCGGCTCAGCGCGACCGGCAGATTCAGGTCGACGAAGAACGGTTGAAACACGCGGATCGACGCCTGGTCGGCGCCGAGTTGTCCGTCGGCTGTAACGGCGCTGGCCGACAGCCGCCACGTGGTGATCGAGTCGGCCAGGTCCAGATCGAGCGTGGCGCGTCCCTGGTCGTCGGTGATCAGCTCTGGCCGCCAGAGCAGTGTTTCCGGGAACCATTCCCGCACCCGCACCGGCTCAGCCCCGGGAGATTCGGCCTTGGGACTGGGCAATTGGCCCGCTTCCTTCGCATTTTCCGCCGCAAGCCCGAGTTGACGGAGGTCGTTCGTTGCGCTTGCACGACGCGCGGCCTCCCGCGCCGACTGAACCGCCGGCAAAAGCAGGGCGATAAGCATTCCGATCATCACGACCACCACCAGACACTCCAATACGCCGATTTTCACCATTCGCAGCACGATAATCATGAACGCAATGCCGCCGATAATCGCCAAGCATACCCAAGTCACTGTGATGATTCGCAGTGTCTCCGTGCGAGTGCGTTCGAGTTCCTGTATCTTGGCCGGATAGCTGGTGACGTCCAATGTGTAGGCGCCGGACTTGTCGCGCAAGGCGGCCTTGAGTTCCTCCGGCATCAAGATGTTCTCCATCAGTTGATCGAGGTCGGGCCGCTCCAAAACCTTCAACAATCGCATATCGCCGTTGGCATATTTTTTGACCAACTCGGCCAGCAGCGCATCCGGCCGCTTGCGTGCGGCGCGGGAGAACAAGGCTTTCTCCAGTCCCACTCGATCCGCCGGTGCCGCATCGGCCAGCATGTCGGGCGACCAGGGATAGATGGCATAGACCGGCTTGAGCAACTCCTGCTCCAACGTGAAGAAGGTCTTCTCCATGCCCGGCGATTGGCCGAGTACCGAAAAAACCGCTTCGTCGACCGCTGCCAGGCTCAGCGCCCCGGCAGGGGGCGATGCTGGTCGTCGGTAAGCGTGAAGCTGAGCTTGGCGCGCTCGCCCGGCCGGTATTCCTTGCGGTCGAGCGTGGTCTCGATCTTGACCGCCCGCGACGGCCGGACGTAAATCACCTGCGTTTTGCGCACCGGCAGGCCCACCTCCCCATAGCGATAGGCCGACAACTCGATGGTGCCGAAAAGCTCGGGCGGGAGGTCAACGTCGTACTGCCCACGCCCGCCCTTGATGGGAATCAGATCGGTGAGCATCGTCTGGCCGTCTTTGATCAGGTCCAGAAACACGGGCCCGTTGCCGCCGCCGAGTGCCAGCACGTGCATCGTTTGGCCGCCGTCGTAGACGGCCGCATCGGTGCGAACCAAGAAGTCGTCATCGGCTTTTCCGCACGCCAGAACCACCTCGCGGCGACCGCTCTTTCCTTCCTCGTCGGTGGCGCGAATCGTCCATGCAACTTCGTCAGCCTCGGGCGTCAATTCCACCCGGGCCACTCCCAGCCGGTTGCTCGCCAACTCGTGATGGATGCCGCTTACGGTGATCCGCGTTGGGGCCGGCCGGCCGTCGGGATAGCTGGTGAAGAGATAGATGATGTTGGCAACGCCCTTGACCAGAGTGGCCGACTCGGGAAGAACCTCGATATGGATTGGCTGGGCTGTGACGACCCGGGAGAGCGTCTTGGAGCCCTTTTGGCCGGCCGAATCCGTGATTGCCGCGAGAATCGAGATCGAGGCGTCGCCGGAAAGCTGTTCCCGCCCCACAAGGCGGTTCGGTACGGCGAACGCGAAGTCGGCACGGCCGGTGGCGTCCGTGCGGCGCACGAATCGAGAGATTATGTTGGCCCCGACGTCGCGGCCATCCACCGCAATCTCCACGTCGGCGTCTTCCACGGGCTTGCCGAAGAAGTAGCGGGCCTCGACCGTGCCGTGGATTTTTTGGCCCGGCTGGTAATAAGGCTGGTCGAGCGAAACCTCGATTTTGAACTTGGGCAACACGTATTTCTTCACCTCGACGGTGATCGTGCTCGCGGTATCGCCCACTTGACACTCGATCTGATACGCCCCCTCGGTGATTTCGTCGGCCAGCGGACATTCGGCCGACGCGATGCCGAAGCGGCTGGTGACGTCCTGCTTGCGGAAGATCACATTGCCCTTGGGATCGCGGATGGCATAGGAGGCGTCGTGCCCAGCGACCGGCTTCAATTCCGGCTTGGCAAGCGCCAGGCTGCGCAAGCGGATCACCTGGCCGGGTTGGTAAACGGGCTTGTCACTGGTTAACATCACCTGCCAGGATCGCTTGAGCTTCACCGTTTTGGCGATGCTTTCTTCGCCGCGGGCGGGCTGCGGATGGGCCGACACGCGCAACTCGTACTCGCCATCCCCCCAGTTCGGGACCTTGAATTGCGGGCTGCCGCTGCCCCATCGATCCGTCGTGAAACTGACCAGGTGAACCGTGCGATCGGCCTTGCGATCGGCCAGGTCGATCTGGACGGGGACGCCTTCGACCGGCTGGCCGCTATCGTGATTAACTAAAAGCACCCGAAGCGAAGCACCGCTCTCGGCCACCAACTCGCTCTGCCCCAACAGCTTCAAATCATAGGGCGAGGCAGATAATGTCAGATAATAGACGTGCAAGCCGCCTAACGCGATGAGGAACACCGCGGCAGCCAGCCATCCCACGCGGGCCGGAGTGACCCGGCGCCGCCGATATCGGTCGATCTTCGACTCGGCGGCCCGAATGAGCGACTCCGGCGCCTCGACCGCCGGCAATGCTTGCAAGGCCTCGAATCGACGACGGGCCTCCTCCATCGCCGCCTGGCAAATCCTGCATGTCGTGCAATGCTTCTCCAGAGTCCTGGCGTCTTCTCTCGACAGCAGTTCATGGAGATACGCGTCAACGTAATCGAGGACGTGATCGTTTGGATCCAACATGGCTGGACCTCCCAGATCCAAAGGGCGGAGCATCAATTCATTTCATACGCGGTTCCAGGTGCCGGCGGAGTGCAGCCAGCCCATGGAACATGTGCGAACGGACGGTAGCTTCACTGCGGCCGATGGCCTCGGCGATCTCGGCGTATGACAGTCCGTTCCAAACTCGCATTGTCACCACCGCTCGTTGTGCCGGTGGCAATCGGCCTACCGCTTCGGCAACCAGTGCGGCCGTCTCCGCGGAGACCGCCGAGTCGGCTAAGGCCGGATCGGATGCCGCCGGGCACGCCGCGGGACAGTCGTCCAGCAACCTCGGTGTATAGGTCTGCTGCCGAAGGTCCTCGCGGCACTTGTTCATGGCAATGCCGAACAACCACGGCCGAAACGGACTCGGGTAGCGATAGCGGCGACGCCACACCCAAACCGCCAGAAAGACCTCCTGGAAAAGGTCTTCCGCCCGGTGCCGGTGGCCCACCGTCCTTTCCAGGAAGGTCAACAGCGGACCGGCATAGCGCCGCACCAGGGCGCTGACGGCCTCGGGCTTGCCGAGCGCCACCTGTTGCATCAACCCCTCATCCGAGTCATCGCGCGGTTCCATGCGTTTGCTCCCCGCGGCCCTAACATCTATTTGCGCTAAGGGACGAATCTGTTGAAGAGAAAATTCCGATAATGCGTCACGCAACTCACAGAAAGAAGAAATGTCCCATGAACCGACCTTGTCAATCAGGCTCATTCTCGCCCTTTACCCAAGCCGTGCTAAGGGTGGCTGGACGGAGGGAGAGACGGTTGCTGCGTTTCGCGGTAAGGGGAACCGGCTTGGTAGAGCTTGATCCGGGTCCGAAGGGTGTCGGCTATGGCCATGTTGTTCCGGCTGGTGGCCAAGGCCAGGGCCTGTTCGGCCGTTTTCACGGCCTCGGAGAACCGGCCTGCCTCGGCATAGGCGGCGGCCAGGGTGCCGAGGATTGCCGGTTCTCGTGCGTCAGAAAGCCGGGCCGCCCGATGGGCAAGTTCGACGGCCTCAGGGCCGTTGCGGATCGAGGCGTTCGGGTTGGTGGCCAGCACCCAGGCCGTATCGTTTAGCAAGGCGACGTCATCGGGCCGCGAGCGCAGCGATTCACGCCGCCCGGCCAGCGCCTTGCGGGCTGCTTCCCGCTGGGACTGGGCGATGCCGAGGTTGCGTCGGGCATCGGTGTAGTCTGCCTTGATTTCCACGGCCTTGCGGAAATGGTCGATGGCTTCATCAAACTGCCCGTGGTCCGCCAGGACGATGCCGAGGTTGTTGTAGGCTGGCGCGTAGTCGGGGTTGATTTGCAGGGCCTTGTGGTAATGGGCAACGGCTGCATCGAAATCTCCGCGGCGCGCCAGGACGACGCCGAGGTTGTAGTGGGCATCCGCGTAATCGGGCTTGATTTCCAGGGCCTTCTGGTAATGGGCAATGGCTTCATCGAGCCGTCCGCGGCCCGCCAGGACGACGCCGAGGTTGTAATAGGCTTCAACGAAGTCGGGTTTGCTTTCCAACGCCTTCTGGTACTGGGCAATAGCTTCCTCGAACCGTTCGCGATCCGCCAGGACGAGGCCGAGGTTGTTGTGGGCTAGGGCGTAGTCGGGGTTGATTTCGAGGGCCTTCTGGTAATGGGCGACGGCTGCATCGAACTGTCCGCGGCCCGCCAGGACGATGCCGAGGTTGTTGTGGGGGTCCGCGTAATCGGGCTTGATTTCCAGGGCCTTCTGGTAATGGGCAATGGCCTGATCGAACTGTCCGCGGCCCACCAGGAAGAAGCCGAGGTTGTTGTGGGCTTCTGCATTGTCGGGCGCCAGTTCCACAGCCCGTTGGCAGTGGGCAAGGGCTTCGTCGACACGTCCGCACTCGGTCAGGACCCGGCCGAGGTTGATATGGGCCATCCAGCAATCGGGATTTTCGGCGATGACGGTTCGATAGAGCGTTTCCACGTCCGAATACATGTGGCTCTGCTGCCAGGTCAGGCGGCCCAAGATGGCCAAGGGCACAAGGCACAAGGCGTATCCGGCCGGGCGACCCCAAAGTTGCCAGCGATGCAACAGCAACGCCGCGCCGGCGGAGACGAGGGTGATGATCCCCAGGCCCGCCAAGTATTGATAATGGTTCGCTACGAACGAGTATAAGAACGTGTAGAGGTTGAAGAAACCGAGCATGGGGAAGAGGGTTCCGCCGAAGAACAGGACGGCCGCCAGCGGGGCCCGCGTCCAACGCCGGATCGACCACAACGCGGCCAACAACAACGCCGCCCCCAGCGGAAACATGTACTGCCACCATATTCCAACGTCGATCTGCCAACGCGGGTAGATAAAGGTAAGCTGCATCGGCCAGAAAAGTTTCCAGGAGAGAAACCACACCGTCCGGCCGGCGATCAGACAGCGCTCGACCAACGTCAGCGCGAACTCCGGCCCGACGCATTTGTTGACCTGCAATTCCCACCAGGCCGTGATCATTCCCCCGCCCGCCCCTAAGAGAAAGAATGGCAGCAGGGGCAGCACGTCGTTCTTCCACGACAAGCGTCCTCGCTGCCACCAGAAGATCACCAGCAGTGCGCCGGGCAGCGTGGCAATGACGGTTTTGGTGAGGATCCCCAAGAGGAACAGCCCCAACGCCCAGCAATAGGAGGATGTCTTCCGCGCCTGGTCGAAACGGAGATAGGCCAGCAGGGCGCCCAGATAAAAGACGGCGGAGAGGGTGTTCTTCTGCTCCGTAATCCAGGCCACGGATTCCACTTGAATCGGATGCAGGGCGAAGATGGCCGCGGCCAGGTAGGCGCCGGGAATCTTCAGCCGCCGCAAGACCAGGGCCACCATCAGGGCCGCCGTGGCGTGGAGGAAGATGTTCAGGAGGTGATATCCGAGCGTTGCATCGCCCCAGAGCTTGTGCTCGATCCAAAAGGCGCTGTGCAGGAGCGGATAGTATTGAGCCGTGGTCGCCACATCAAACCAGATGCGATACAGCCCATGCCAAGATTGCAGTTCCGGGCGGGTTACGTGCATGTCGTCGTCCCAAATCAACCCGCCCTGCCAGGCCGGCTGGTAAACCAGGAAAACCGCGACCACCAGGGCGACGACGAACAACCAATCCTTGGGCCTGAAAGCCGGCGCTATGCTTACGGAGGCTCGGCGGGTTTCTGGTGATCGGGCCGAAATCGCAGCGTGCTTGCTGCCGCCAGGAACACCCCTCCCCAGCGAAGCCGCCGCCGTATCCTCGCCGAGCTTGGAGCGTTTGCGACGTTTCATGGGCATGAAAGCAACAGTATAGCCGGCTGCACCGCGGCGGCCAACATCCTCGCCCCGTCAAGGCCGCAGGGGGCCGGCAGCAGCGGGTTGCGGCATGGCGTGGAAGGGAGTTCCCGCTTCGTACAGTGGAATCTTGGCCCTGATGGATTTGGCCAGCGGTTGCTTGTCTTGTTGGGTGGCCAGTTCCATCGCTTTGCGCGCCGTTTGCAGGGCCTCGGCGAATCGGCCCGCCTCGGCATAGGCGGCGGCCAAGGTGCCAAGGATCGCCGGTTCTCGCCCTTCGGAAAGTCGCTCTGCCCGTTGGGCCAATTCGACGGCTTCCGTGCCGTTGCGGATCGAGGCGTTCGGGTTGGTCGCCAACAGCCAGGCCGTATCGTTTAGGAGGGCGACGTCATCGGGCCGCGAGTGGAGCAATTCACGCCGCTCGGCCAGTCCCTTGAAGATTTCTTCCCGCTGCGATTGAACGCTGCCGAGGGTGTTGCGGGCATCGGCATAGTCGGGCTTGACTTCCAGCGCCTTCTGGTACTGCGTGATGGCCTCATCGAAGCGGCCGCAACCGACCAATGCGTTGCCGAGGTTGTAGTGGGCCGCCACGTAGTCGGGCTTGACTTCCAGCGCCTTCTGGTACTGCGTGATGGCCTCGTCGAAACGGCCGCAACCGACCAATGCGTTGCCGAGGTTGTTGCGGGCCGTCACGTAGTCGGGCTTGATTTCCAGCGCCTTCTGGAAATGCGTGATGGCCTCGTTGAAGCGGCCGCAACCGACCAGTGCGTTGCCGAGGTCGTAGTGGGCCGCCACGTAGTCGGGCTTGACTTCCAGCGCCTTCTGGAACTGCGTGATGGCCTCGTCGAAGCGGCGGCAACCGGCCAGTGCGTTGCCGAGGTTGTTGTGAACCTCCGCGGAGTCGCGCTTGACTTCCAGCACCTTCTGGTACTGCGTGATGGCCTCGTCGAAGCGGCCGCAACCGACCAGTGCGTTGCCGAGGTTGTTGTGGGCCTCCGCGTAGTCGGGCTTGACTTCCAGCGCCCTGCGATAATGGGCCATCGCCTCATCGATCTGACCGCGGCCGGTCAAGGCGTTGCCGAGGTTGCTGTGGGCCTCCGCGTAGTCGGGCTTGAGTTCCAGCGCCTTGCGATAATGGGCCATCGCCTCATCGATCTGACTGCGGCCGGCCAAGGCGATGCCGAGGTTGTTGTGGACTCTCGCGTTGCCCGGCGCCTTGGCCACCGCGTCCGCCCAGATGGAAAGTTCGCTCTGGTAGTCCACATTCCGCTGGAAGGTGAGGATTCCAAGCGCCACGCCTGCCAACAACACCAGAGCACCGCCCATGACCTCCAACACCAGCAAGGGAACGATCCCGCGACGGACGAGCTGCTGGCCTGCAACCCATCCGCCCACCACGACGCCCGTCGCCACCGCTGCCAACGGCAGGTACATGCGATGCTCGTACGCCGCGTCCCTGATAGGCACGAAGCTGGAGCTGGGGGCAAGAATCGCAAAGAACCAAACGCCCAAGAAACCCCACTCCCGCCGCTTGACCAACGCCCAGATTGTCAAAGCGAGCAGCGCCGCCACCAAGACTCCCGGCAAGAGAATGGCGTCGAAGGAACGCGCCGCGGGCCAGCCGTAATCGAGACACAGTCCGCTGGGCCAGAACGTCAGCCCAAGGTAATGGACGATCACTCCCGGTTGGGTCAGCAGGTACGACCACCAACTAAATGTCTTCACGGCGAAACCGGTGGTGCCGCCGTAAAAGCCGGTCGAAATCAATAATAATGGCACCATGCCCCAGGTGGCAGCCAAAGCCAGATAGAAGCCGTAACGTTGCCGCCAGGCTTCTCGAAATGAGCCGGCCAAGAATATGCGATCATAGACCAGGATGATCACCGGGGCGGTGGCCGTCACCTCCTTAGTAGCCATGCCGAGGAGACACGACATTACGGCCGCAACGTACCACCATCTCGAACCACCCGAAGTTGCCCCGCGAATCAAGCCGTAGAGCACCAACAGATAAAGCAGCCCCATCAGGGCCTCGGTGCGCTGGATGATGTAAGTCACCGACTCCGTTTGCAGGGGGTGGACCATCCAGAGAATCACTGCCGCCAACGCCAGGGGCGTGGCGACCGAGCCGAACCGCTCCCGCAGCTGCGGCAGAAGCAAGGTTCGCCGGATGACGCCCAATAGGGTCCACGCTGCCAAAATATGAATGGCGAGGTTCAACGCGTGATAGCCCCAGACGTTCAACCCGCCCAAGGCGTAATTGATGGCCAGCGTCAGGCTGACCACCGGCCGGCCGCCGACCATTGTGGCGTCTGATGGAAACAGCACGGGCCAGATTGGCCAAAGATGTTGGATGTTTGGGTTTTCCTTGATCCAAATCGCGTCGTCGAAGATAAGAGGCCCACTGAGGCTGTTGTGATACGCCGCGACCGCCGCGAGCAAGATCAGCGCCAAAGCCGCTAGGATTGCCCAGCCGGAAAACCTTCCGGCGGAGACGGCCGCCGATGAATCAGAATGGCCGCTGTCGGTGGAAATGCTCTTTCCAGGCGAACCCCCATGGGTGTTCTGAGCCAACTTGGATCGTTTATCACATTTCATGGGTTTAAGAACAGTATAGCCGACTCGTCTTCTTGTGGCTAACGTTCTCTCCCCGTTAAGGTTGGATCGAATCGGCAGCAGAGGGCTGCTGCATCGCGCGGAAGGGAGTTCCCGCTTCGTAAAGTGGAAGCTCGGCTCTCAGGGATTCCGCTAATGACTGCTTGTTCTGTTCGGTGGCCAGATCGAGAGCCTTGTGCGCCGTTTGCACGGCCTGGGGAAATCCCCCCGCCTCGGCATAGGCGGCGGCCAAGGTGCCGAGGACTGCCGGCTCTCGTCCGTTGGAGAGTTGTGCCGCCCGTTGGGCCAATTCGACGGCTTCCGCTCCGTTGCGGATCGAGGCGTTTGGGTTGGTGGCCAGCACCCAGGCCGTATCGTTTAGCAAGGCGATGTTGTCGGGATGCGAGCGGAGCACTTCACGCCGCTCGGCCAGTGCCTTTAGGATTCCATCCCGCTGGGTCCGGGTGACGCCAAGATTGTTGCGTGCATCGGCGTAACCGGGCTTGATTTCCAGCACCTTCTGATAATGGGCAATGGCCTCGTCGAGCCGGCCGCTCCCGGCCAGGGCGTTGCCGAGGTTGTTGCGGGCTTCCGCGTAGTCGGGCCTGAGTCCCAGAGCCTTTTGGAAGTGGGCGATGGCTTCATCCAACCGTCCACGGCCGACCAGGACCACACCGAGATTGTAGTGGGCCTCGGCGTAGTCGGGCTTGAGTTCCAACGCCCTCTGATAGTGCGTGATCGCCTCGTCGATCTGTCCACGGCGCTCCAAAGCTGTGCCGAGGTTGTTGTGGGCATCCGCATAATCGGGTTTGAGCTCCAGGGCCTTTTGGAAATAAGCGACGGCCTCGTCCGCTCGTTGGCAACGAAACAGAGCCGCACCGAGGTTGTTGTGGGCCCGCGCGTTGGCTGGGACCTTGGCCGCCGTGTCTTCCCAGATAGAAAGCTCGCTCTGGTACTCCACGTTGCGCTGAAAAGTAAGGATTCCGAGCACCACGCCTGTAAACAGTGTTAGAGCACTGCCCATGATCTCCAACACCAGCAAGGGAACCATCCCGCGACGGACAAGCCATTGGCCTGCAACCCATCCGCCCACCACGACGCCCGTCGCCACCGCTGCCAACGGCAGGTACATGCGGTGCTCGAAAGCCGCGTCCTGGATAGGCACGAAGCTGGAGGTCGGGGCGAGAATCACGAAGAACCAAACGCCCAAGAAACCCCACTCCCGCCCGTTGGCCGACGCCCAGATTGTCAAAGCAAGCAACGCCGATACCAAGATTCCCGGCAGGAGAATGGCGTTGAAGGAATGCGCTGCGGGCCAGCCGTAATCGAGACACAGTCCGCTGGGCCAGAACGTCAGCCCCAGGTAATGGACGATCACTCCCGGTTGGGTCAGCAGGTACGACCACCAACTAAACTTCTCCACGGCGAAACCGGTGGAGCCGCCGTAAAAGCGCGTCGAGATCAACAGCGATCCCACCACGCCCCAGGTGGCAACCAGGGCCAGATAGAAGCCGTAACGTTGCCGCCAGGCTTCTCGAAATGAGCCGGCCAAAAACGTGCGATCGTAGAGCAGGATGATCACCGGGGCAGTGGCCGTCACCTCCTTGGTAGCCATGCCCAACAGACACGCTGTCACGGAGCCGACATACCAAGCGACTGGCGGAAGGATGAAGGATGAAGGATGAGAATCCGGCCCTGACCCCTCACCCCTGACCCCTGACCCCGCCGCGCTTGCGCCGCGGATGGTGGGGACTGTCCCAATTTTCGCGTTAGCGAAAATGGGACTGTCCCTTCAGCGCCGCGGAGGAAGCAGTACAGCGTCAACAGATAAAGCAGCCCCATCAGGGCCTCGGTGCGCTGGATGATGTAAGTCACCGACTCCGTTTGCAGGGGGTGGACCATCCAGAGAATCACTGCCGCCAACGCCAGGGGCGTGGCGACCGAGCCGAACCGCTCGCGCAGCCGCGGCAGAAGCAGGGTTCGCCGTATGACGCCCAGCAGGGTCCACGCTGCCAAAACATGAATGGCGAGGTTCAATGCGTGATAGCCCCAGACGTTCAACCCGCCCAAGGCGTAATTGATGGCCAGCGTCAGGCTGACCACCGGCCGGCCGCCGACCAGTGTGGCGTGTGACGGAAACAGCACGGGCCAGATTGGCCAAAGATGCTGAATGTTCGAGTTGTCCTTGATCCAACTCGCGTCGTCGAAGATAAAAGGCCCAGCGAGGCTGTTGTGATAGGCCGCGACTGCCGCCAGCAAGATCAGCGCCAGAGCCGCTAGGATTGCCCAGCCGGAAAACCTTCCGGCGGAGACGGCCGCCGATGAATCAGAATGGCCGCTGCCGGCGGAAATGCTCTTTCCAGGCGAACCCCCATGGGTGTTCTGAGCCAACTTGGATCGTTTATCACATTTCATGGGCTCAAGGACAGTATAGCCGACGCATCCTCTTGCGGCCAACGTTCTCTCCCCGTCAAGGTTGGATCGAACCGGCAGCAGAGGGCTGCTGCATCGCACGGAAGGGAGTTCCCGCTTCGTAAAGTGGAATCTTGGCCTTGATCGATTCTGCCAATGACGGGTTGTTCTGTTGCGTGGCCAGTTCTAAGGCTTTGTGTGCCGTTTGGACGGCTTCGGGAAATCGGCCTGCCTCGGCATAGGCAGCCGCAAGAGTATCCAAGGAATTCACGTCGTCCCGGGCTAGTTCGACGGCACGCGTGGCCAGCGCCACCGCCTGGGCGGCATTGCGAAACCTGGGGTCGGGATGCGTCGCGCGAATCCAGGCGATGTTGTTGTAGGCTTTAGCATCATTGGGATTGAGTTCCAGCACCTTCTGGTACTCGGCGATGGCCTCATCGAGTTGACCGCGCTCTTTTAGGGCCAAGCCCAGGTTGCCGTGGGCTCCGGCGTCGTTGGGATTGATTTGCACTGCCTTCTGGTACTCGGCGATGGCCTCATCGAGTTGACCGCGCTCTTTTAGGGCCAAGCCCAGGTTGCCGTGGGCGTTGGCGTAGTTGGGATTGATTTTCAGTGCGTCGCGGTACTCGACAATGGCCTCGTCGAACTGTCCGCGGCGCGCCAGAGCGGTGCCAAGGTTGTAGTGAGCATCCGCGTAATCGGGCTTGATTTCCACGGCTTTCTGGTAGGACGCGATGGCTTCCTCGATCCGTCCGCAGCCGGCCAGCGCGTTGCCGAGGTTGTCGAGCGCCTCGGCGTAGCGAGGCCGAATCTTCACCGCCTTCTCGTATTGGGCAATGGCCTCGTCGAGCCGTCCACATTGCGCGAGAGTCAGGCCGAAGTTGTTGAGCGTCAGAGTCAGGCCGAAGTTGTTGAGCGTCTTCGCGGGGTCGGGATTGATTTTCAGCGCCTCCTGGTACTGCACAACGGCTTCCTCGAGCCGCCCGCACTTGGTCAAAGCCACGCCGAGGTTGTTGCGGGCTCGCGCGTTGGCCGGGGCCTTGGCCACCGTGTCTTCCCAGATGGCAAGCTCGCTCTGGTAGTCCACGTTCCGCTGGAAAGTGAGAAATCCGAATGCGATACTTGCGAACATCACCAGCAAGCCGCCCGTCGTCTCCAACACCAGCAAGGGAACCATCCCGCGACGGACAAGCCATTGGCCTGCAACCCATCCGCCCACCACTACGGCCGTCGCCACCGCTGCCAACGGCAGGTACATGCGATGCTCGTACGCCGCATCCTGGATAGGCACGAAGCTGGAGGTCGGGGCAAGAATCACGAAGAACCAAAGGCCCAAGAAACCCCACTCCCGCCGCTTGACCAACGCCCAGATTGTCAAAGTGAGCAACGCCGCCACCAAGACTCCCGGCAAGAGAATGGCGTCTAAGGAACGCGCCGCGGGCCAGCCGTAGTCCAAACACAACCCCGTCGGCCAGAAACAAAGCCGCAAGTAATGCGCGATGACCCCGGGCTGGCTGAGCGCCGTATTGCAACGGGCTCACGTTTTCGACCACCAGCACGACCCCCTTGGAATATTTCCCCGCCTGGTTGAGCATGATCGCCGCCAGAACGGCCCACGTGCCGGCCAACCCGACATAAAATGCCCAGCGGCGGCGAACGATCTCACGCCACGAAGCGGCCACAAACGCCCGGTCGTACCAGAGGATCAACAGCGGCGCCACGGCCGCCACTTCCTTGGTCGCCACGGCCAGCAGGCAGCACGCCACCGAGCCGGCATACCAAGCAAGTGGCGAAAGGACGAAGGATGAAGGATGGCGGGAGGATGAAGGATGAAGGATGAAGGATGAAGGACGAAAATCCGGCCCTAACCCCTGACCCCTGACCCCTGACCCCTCTGCACTTGCGCCACGAATGAAGCAATACAGCGTCAGCAGGAACCACAGCCCCATCAAGGATTCGTAACGCTGGTAGATATAGGTGACGCTTTGGGTCTGCAAGGGGTGGACCAGCCATAGCAGGGCCACGGCGAGCGCAAGGCCAAAGGCCGCCGGTCCGAAACGAGCCGCCAGGCGTCCCCGCGAGAGGGTGCGACGCACAACGGCAAAGAGCACGAGTGCCGCGGCCAGGTGGATGACCAGGTTGGCCGCATGGTAGCCCCACACGTTCAGGCCGCCCACGGCGTAATTCAGGGCGAACGACCACAACCCGACCGGCCGGTTCGTATCGACCATCGGCGCCCAGGGAGGCCAGAGCGTACGGATTGCCGGGTTCTGTTCAATGAACTTCGTGCCGTCGAAGACAAAGGGGGCGGCGAAGCTATCGCTGAAGACGGCCACTGCGGCCAGCACGAGCAGCCCCGCCGCAAGCATGATCGACCAACGAGAAGATGCCCCAGTAAATCGAGTCGGCAGCGGCGCGGACTGCTCGTTGCCGGACGCCGCGCTTTCTCCGGGCGAAGCCGCCCGAGTATTCCCGCCAAGTTTCGATCGCTTATCACATTTCATGGGCTCAAGGACAGTATAGCCGACTCATCCTCTTGCGGCCAACGTTCTCTCCCCGTCAAGGTCGGATCGAACCGGCAGCAGAGGGCTGCTGCATGTCGCGGAAGGGAGTTCCCGCTTCGTAAAGCGGAAGCTTGGTCTTGATGGATTCTGCCAATGACCGGTTGTTCTGTTGCGTGGCCAGTTCTAAGGCCTTGCGCGCCGTTTGGACGGCATCGGGAAATCGGGCTGTCTCGGCATAGGCGGCGGCCAAGGTGCCAAGGATCGCCGGTTCTCGCCCCTGGGAAAGTTGCTCTGCCCGTTGGGCCAATTCGACGGCTTCCGTGCCGTTGCGGATCGAGGCGTTCGGGTTGGTGGCCAGCATCCAGGCGATATCGCTTAGCAAGGCGACGTCATCGGGCCGCGAGCGGAGCAATTCACGCCGCCCGGCAAGCGCCTTGCGGATTTCTTCCCACCGCGACTGGACGATTTCGAGCATGCGTCGGGCGTCGGTGTAGTCCGCCTTGATTTCCACGGCCTTGCGGAAACGGTCGATGGCGGCATCGAACTGTTCGCGGCCCGCCAGGACGGTGCCGAGGTTGTAATAGGCTTCAACGAAGTCGGGTTTGATTTCCAGGGCCTTCTGGTAATGGGCAATGGCTTCGTCGGACTGTCCGCGGCCCGCCAGGACGATGCCGAGGTTGTAGTGGGCCTGCGCGTAGTCGGGCTTGATTTCCAGGGCCTTCTGGTAATGGTCGATGGCTGCATCGAACTGTCCGCGGCCCGCCAGGACGATGCCGAGGTTGTAATGGGCCTGCGACGTAGTCGGGCTTGAGTCCCAGAGCCTTTTGGAAGTGGGCACTGGCTTCATCGAACTGTCCGCGGCCCGCCAGGATGATGCCGAGGTTGTTGTGGGCTTCAACGAAATCGGGGTTGATTTCCAACGCCTTCCGGTAACGAGCAGTGGCTTCATCGGGCTGTCCGCGGCCCGCCAGGACGAAGCCGAGGTTGTTGTAGGCTTCAACGAAATCGGGGTTGATTTCCAACGCCTTCCGGTAATGAGCAATGGCTTCATCGAACTGTCCGCGGCCCGCCAGGACGATGCCGAGGTTGTTGTGGGCTTGCGCATAGTCAGGCTTGATCTCCAGGGCCTTCTGGTAATGGGCAATCGCTTCATCGAACGATCCGCGCGTTGTCAGAGCCAGGCCGAGATTGCAGTGGGCTCGGTCGTTGTCGGGGGCTTTAGCCACCGTATCTTTCCAGATAGAAAGCGCGCTCTGGTAGTCCACGTTGCGCTGAAAAGCGAGGATTCCGAGTGTCACGCCTGCCAGCAGTGTTAGCGCACCACCCATGACCTGCGATGCCAACAGGGAAATCTTCCCGCGACGGACAAGCCACCGGCCCGCGAGAAATCCGCCGGCCACCAGGCCGCATATCACCGCCGCCAGCGGCAGATACATGCGATGCTCTGCGATGGTCTGCGTCGCCACGGGGACCACGGTGGAACTCGGGGCCAAGATCGTAAAGAACCACGCCCCCAGAAAACCGACCTTCGGCCACCGCCAAACCGCCACGACCGTCGCCACCACGAGCAATCCGACCAGGATCGCGTAAGGTGCGATCTCCATGGCGCCTTGGGCCGTGCCCTGGCCGTAGTCGAACAGCAGCGGGTGTGGCCACACACACAACTTCAGATAATGAACGATCGCCCCGAACTGGGTGCCAAGATACGCCCAGCAACTCATTCTGACGCCAAAGCCGGCTGATCCGCCACGGTTGCCCGTCGAGATCACCAACCATCCCAGCAGTAACCAGGTAGCGGCGAGGCACAAATACAAGCCGTACCGTCGGCGCCAGGCCTCGCGGAACGAGCCGGCACAAAACGTCCGGTCGTACAGCAGCACGATCAGCGGGGCAGAGACCATCACCTCCTTCGTGGCCATGCCCGCCAAACAGGCCAACACCGTCCCCATGCGCCAGAACGTTGCTCTCGCCGAGCTGACGCCGCGGATGAAACAGTACAGCGTGAGGAGATAGAACAGGGCTACCAGCGACTCGGCGCGCTGGACAGTATATGTCACCGATTCGGTTTGCAGCGGATGGACCGCCCAGAGCAAGGCGATCACGGAGGCCAACGGCAGGGCCGCCGCGCCCAGCGGTCGCGCATCACCGGCAGCAGAAATGTGCGGCGGAGGACGCCGAACAGCAGCAGGGCTCCGAGAATGTGAATGGCCAGGTTCGCCGCATGGTAGCTCCAGACCTGGTACCCACTGACGGCGTAATTGACGGCAAGGGAAAGATTCAGCAGCGGCCGTCCGCTGACGGTCTCGCCGCACGTGTTTGGCGGGCAGAGTGTCGCCCAGATGGGCCAAAGCCGGCGGATCGTGGGGTTCTCGACGATCGCGCAGTTCGTCGTCGAAGATAAAGGGGCCTGTGAAGCCATTGCTGAAAGCGGCCACTGCGGCCGGGACGAGCAGCCCCGCCGCCAGCATGATCGACCAACGAGGAGATGCCCCAGAACATCGAGCCAACAGCGGCGCGGATTGCTCGTTGCCGGACGCCACGCTTTTTCCGGGCGAAGCCGCCCCAGCATTGCCACCAGTTTTCGATCGTTTGCGACGTTTCATGGGCTCGAAAACAGTATAGCCCACCGCGCCGGCACGGCCAATGTTGCGTGTTGCGTGCTAAGGGTGGTCGGAATGCGGGGTGGCCAACGGCTGCATCTCGTGATAGGGCGTTTGCGCTTCGTAAAGTGGAATCTTGGCCTTGATGGATTCTGCTAATGACTGGTTGTTTTGTTGGGTGGCGAGTTCCAGGGCCTTGCACCCGTTTGCATGGCCTGGGCGAATCGGCCCGCCTCGGCATAGGCGGCGGCCAAGGTGCCGAGGATCGCCGGTTCTCGCCCCTCGGAAAGTTGCTCTGCCCGTTGGGCCAGTTCGACGGCTTCCGCTCCGTTGCGGATCGAGGCGTTCGGGTTGGTGGCCAGCATCCACGCGGTATCGTTTAGCAAGGCGATGTCGTCAGGCCGCGCGCGGAGCAATTCACGCCGCCCGGCCAGCGCCTTGCGGACCGCTTCCCGCTGGGACTGGGCGATGCCGAGGTTGCGTCGGGCGTTGGTATGCCCGGGATAGATTTCCAAGACCTTTTGGTAATGCACGATGGCCTCGTCGAGCTGTCCCTCGTTATAGAGAACGGTACCAAAGTTGTAATGGAAGTCGGCATTGTCCGGTTTGATTTCGAGTGCTTTTCGGAAATGGAGGATGGCCTCCTCAACCCGCCCGCAACCGACCAAGGCGTTGCCGAGATTGTTGTGCGCCGCGGCGTAGTCGGGCTTGATTTCCAGGGCCTTCTGATATTGGGCGATGGCCTCCACGACATGTCCTTGGCTTTTTAGGGCGATGCCGAGGTTGAGGCAGGCCTCCGGGTAGGCGGGCTGTATCTCCAGGGCTTTCTGGTAATGGGCGATCGCTTCGTCAACTCGGCCGCAGGCGGCCAAAGCCGAGCCGAGGTTGTTGTGGGCGGACGCGTAATCAGGACTGATTTCCAAGGCCTTCTGGTAGTGGGCGATGGCCTCGTCGAGTTGCCCGCGGTTGGCCAGAATGATGCCGATATCGTTGTGGGCCGGCGCGAAATTGGGAGCGATTTCCAACGTCTTCCGGTAATGAGCAATGGCTTCGTCAACCCGTCCGGAGTCGGCCAGGGCCCAACTGTAGTAGGCGTGGGCTCGCGTGTTAGCCGGCGCCTTGGCCAGTGTGTCTTCCCAGATGGAAACATTGCTCCGGTAATCCAAGTTGCGTTGGAAGGTGAGAATCCCTAGAACGAAAGCGGTGAACGTCACCAGACAGCCGCCGACAACGTGTGACACGGGCCGACTGATCTTCCCGCGGTGGACGAGCCACCGGCCCGCGAGAGCCCCCCCACTACCAGTGCCGTCGTCACAACCGCCAACGGCAGGTACATGCGATGCTCGTAGGCTGCGTCACTGATGGGCATGAAACTCGACGTCGGCGCAAGGATCACGAAGAACCATGCGCAAGAAACCCCCATGCCGGCCGCTTGACCAACGCCCAGGCCGTCAAGCCGAGCAGGCCCACCACGAGAAGGCCCGGATAGAGGACTTCACTTACCGTTTGCGCCGCAGGCCAATTGTAGTCCAGGCACAACCCGGAAGGCCACAACGACAGCCGAAGATAATGAGTAATAACGCCCGGCTGCGTCAACAGGTAGGACCACCAAGTGAAAGCGGGCATCGCAAAACCGGCTGTCCCCCCACGGCTGCCCGACAAGACCACCAGCCAGCCCAGCAGCAACCAGGTGCCAGCCAAGGCCAAGTACACCCCGTACCGTCGTCGCCAGGCCTCGCGGAATGAACCGGCACAGAAAGTCCGATCATACAACAACACCATCAGCGGGGCCGAAACCATGACCTCCTTGCCGGCCATGCCCAACAGACAGGCCAGGATCGAGCCCAAATACCAATAGATCGCTCGGGCCGAACTCACGGCGCGCACAAAACAGTACAACGTCAGAAGATAGAACATCGCCATCAGCGCCTCTGCCCGCTGGACAACATACGTTATCGAGTCCGTTTGCAGCGGATGGATCGCCCAAAGCAAGGCAATCGCAAGGGCTAGGGGAACAGTCGCCGCCGCCCACCGGTCGCGCATCGTGGGCAGGAGGAACGTCCGCCGGAGGATGCCGAACAACAGCAGGGCGCAAGGATATGGATGGCCAGGTTCGTCGCGTGGTAACTCCAGACCTCGTACCCACTGATGGCGTAATTGACGGCAAAGGAGAGATTCAGCAGCGGCCGTCCGCTGACGGTCTCGCCGCACGTGTTTGGGGGGCAGAGTGTATTCCAGAGGGGCCAGAGCTGTCGGATCGTGGGGTTTCCCGTGATCGCGAAGAGGTCGTCGCGGACAAAGGCGCCAACGAAGCTGCTGCTAAAGGCGGCCGCCGTGGCCAGCACGATCACGCCGCCGCCAGGATGACCGCCCATCCGGAGGGCACCCTCGTACCTAAGCCCCGAGGTGGGGCCGACTGGCCGCTGCCGCGATGTGTGCCCTCTTCCGGCGATGCTGCGGAGGCGCTTGTCGTCAAGCTGGATGCGCTACAATTCATGGGCATGAAAACAGTATAGCCCGCCTCTTTCTCGCGACCAAAAGGTCTCTCGCCGTCAAGGTCGGGCTGAATGGGGCGAGGCTGGTCGCATCTCGCGGAAGGGATTTCCCGCTTCGTAAAGTGGAATCTTGGCCTTGATCGATTCTACCACTGACTGGTTGTTCTGTTGCGTGGCCAGTTCCAAGGCTTTGTGTGCCGTTTGGACGGCTTCGGAAAATCGGCCTGCTTCGGCATAGGCGGCCGCAAGAGTATCCAAGGAATTCACGTCGTCCCGGGCTAGTTCGACGGCACGCGTGGCCAGTGCCACCGCCTCGGCGGCATTGCGAAACCTGGGGTCGGGATGCGTCGCGCGAATCCAGGCGATGTTGTTGTAGGATTTAGCGTCCTTAGGATTGAGTTCCAGCACCTTCTGGTACTCGGCAATGGCCTCATCGAGCTGACCGCGCTGTTTTAGGGCCAAGCCCAGGTTGCCGTGGGCGTTGACGTCGTTGGGATTGATTTGCAGTACCTTCTGGTACTCGGCGATGGCCTCATCGAGCAGACCGCGCTCTCTTAGAGCCAAGCCCAGGTTGGCGTGGGCGTTGGCGTCGTTGGGATTGATTTTCAGTGCGTCGCGGTACTCGGCGATGGCTTCGTCGAAGTGTCCGCGTCCCGCCAGGGCCGCGCCGAGGATGTTGTGGGTTTTCTCGTCGTTGGGATTGAGTTCCAGCAGCTTCCGGTACTCGGCAATGGCCTCATCGAGCTGACCGCGGCTGGCCAGCGCCAAGGCCAGATTGCCGTGGACGTCGGCGTCGTCGGGATTGATTTTCAGTGCGTCGCGGTACTCGGCGATGGCTTCGTCGAAGTGTCTGCGGCTTGCTAGGACTATGCCGAGGTTGCCGTGGGCTTTAAAGTCGTCGGGATTGATTTTCAGTGCGTCGCGGTACTCGGCGATGGCTTCGTCGAAGTGTCCGCTGCCTGCTAGGACCAAGCCGAGGTTGTTGTGGGCTTTAGAGTCGTTGGGATTGATTTGCACTACCTTCTGGCACTCGGCGATGGCCTCGTCGAACTGTCCGCGCTCGTTTAGCGTCAAGCCCAGGTTGCCGCGGGCTCCGGCGTCGTTGGGATTGATCTTCAGTGCGTTGCGGTACTCGGCAATGGCTTCGTCGAGCTGACCGAGCTCTTTCAGGGCCACGCCCAGGTTGTAGTGGGTTTTCTCGTCGTCGGGATTGAGTTCCAGCACCTTCCGGTACTCGGTAATGGCCTCGTCGAGCTGACCGCAGCCTGCCAGGGCCGCGCCGAGGTTGCCGTGGCCTTTAGCGTTGTTGGGATTGAGTTCCACCACCTTCCGGTACTCGACAATGGCCTCATCGAGTTGACCGCGCCCTTTTAGGGCCATGCCCAGGTTGCCGTGGGCCATCCAGCAATCGGGATTTTCGGCGATGACGGTTCGATAGAGCATTTCCACGTCCGAATACATGTGGCTCTGCCGCCAGGTCAGGTGGCCCAGGATGGCCAAGGGCACAAGGCACAAGGCGTATCCGGCCGGGCGACCCCAAAGTCGCCAGCGATGCAACAGCAACGCCGCGCCGGCGGAGACGAGGGTGATGATCCCCAGGCCCGCCAAGTATTGATAATGGTTCGCTACGAACGAGTATAAGAACGTGTAGAGGTTGAAGAAACCGAGCGTGGGGAAGAGGGTTCCGCCGAAGAACAGGACGGCCGCCAGCGGGGCCCGCGTCCAACGCCGGATCGACCACAGCACCGCCAACAAAGCCACCGCCCCCAGCGGAAACATGTACTGCCACCATATTCCAACGTCGATCTGCCAACGCGGGTAGATAAAGGTAAGCTGCGTCGGCCAGAAGAGCTTCCACGACAGAAACCACACCGTCCGGCCGGCGATCAGACAGCGCTCGACCAACGTCAGCGCGAACTCCGGCCCGACGCATTTGTTGACCTGCAATTCCCACCAGGCCGTGATCATTCCCCCGCCCGCCCCTAAGAGAAAGAATGGCAGCAGGGGCAGCACGTCGTTCTTCCACGACAAGCGTCCTCGCTGCCACCAGAAGATCACCAGCAGTGCGCCGGGCAGCGTGGCAATGACGGTTTTGGTGAGGATCCCCAAGAGGAACAGCCCCAACGCCCAGCAATAGGAGGATGTCTTCCGCGCCTGGTCGAAACGGAGATAGGCCAGCAGGGCGCCCAGATAAAAGACGGCGGAGAGGGTGTTCTTCTGCTCCGTGATCCAGGCCACGGATTCCACTTGAATCGGATGCAGGGCGAAGATGGCCGCGGCCAGGTAGGCGCGGGAATCTTCAGCCGCCGCAAGACCAGGGCCACCATCAGGGCCGCCGTGGTGTGGAGGAAAATGTTCAGGAGGTGATAGCCGAGTGTTGCGTCGCCCCAGAGCTTGTGCTCAATCCAAAAGGCGCTGTGCAGGAGCGGATAGTATTGAACCGTGGCCGTCACATCAAACCAGATGCGATACAGCCCATGCCAAGATTGCAGTTCCGGGCGGGTGACGTGCATGTTATCGTCCCAAATCAACCCGCCCTGCCAGGCCGGCTGGTAAACCAGGAAAACCGCGATCACCAAGGCGACGACGAACAGCCAGTCCTTGGGCCCGAAAGTCCGCGTCGTGCTTACGGAGGCTCGGTGGAGTTCTTGCGATCCGACCGATGACGATTGACGGTTGTGACGTTTCATCGATTGGATTTCAGCTCTTTACGCGAACCGTGCTAAGGTCCGATGGACTTCGAGACGGACGATTGTTGCGCATCGCGATAGGGAAAACCGGCTTGGTAAAGGTTGATCCGGGTCCGAAGGGTCTCGGCCAAGGCCGTGTTGTTCTGGCTGGTAGCCAAGGTCAGGGCCCGCTCGGCCGTCTTGACGGCCTCGGGAAACTTGCCTGCCTCGGCATAGGCGGCGGCCAAGGTGCCGAGAACGGCCGGATCACGCCCGTCGGAGAGTTGCACCGCCCGCTGGGCCAGTTCGACGGCCTCTGTGCCGTTGCGTACGGCGGCGTTGGGATTGGTGGCCAAGGTCCAGGCGGTGTCGTTCAGCAGGGCGACGTCATCGGGCCGCGAACGGAGCGATTCACGCCGCCCGGCCAGCGCCTTCAGGATTTCTTCCCGCTTGGACTGGACGACGCCGAGGTTCTTACGGGCTTCGACGAAGTCGGGCTTGAGTTCCAACGCCTTTCGGAACTGGACAATCGCCTCATCGAGCCGCCCGCTAAGGGCCATGACGGTGCCAAGGTTGTTGTGGTCCTGCGCGTCATCGGGGTTGATCTCCAGGGCCTTCTGGTAATGGGCAATCGCCTCGTCGAGACGTCTGAAGCCGTTGCCGGCGATGTCCGTGTTCCGCAAGAGCAAAATGTTGCAGTTGTCGAGGGAATAGTTGGCCTTGATGTAGCTGGTGGCGACCTCGGGCAGATAGACCAACCTCGGGTCATCGGTGATCGCGAACGGACGTTTTTCCCGCAGACATTCCGGCAGCGCATTGCGGAGCACGTCGGGATCGAGCCGATTCAAGGCGCCAGAATATCGGGCCCCAGAAACTGGTAGAAAAACACCGGCCGGCGAAATATCGCGAATCCCGTCCAGCAGTCGAACATCGACTGATCGGCGGGCACCGTCGCCCAAACGTAGCGAAGATCAAGAAGCTGTCGTTGATTTGACTTGAGCCGATCGTGGAGCAACGCCGGCGTTGGATGAAGCATCACGGCTGTCAGCAGGAGCATCGTTACGAAGGAAGAGGCCTTGGAGCGGCGAAGCTTGCGGGGCCCGCGGGCGATTTTGGCCCCACAAATCCCGGCCAAGATCGATAGTACTGCCGCCGCGGACATCAGGTGTTGTTGGAAGGGGACCGGAATCGTGAAGTACCCGATGGCCAGCCCCAGTGCAGCCGCGGCGATGACCAATTCATTCCGCCAGCGGGTGTCGCGCACTTTCGCTTTCCGGATCGCTCCGGCAAGGGATGCTACGATCGCAACGAGGCCCAAGAACCAGAAGAACCAGTTGTCGATCAACGACTGGCCGAGAATCCCGCGCAGAATCGCCGCGCGACTGGTAAACGGCACGGCCAGATTGAAGTTCACATTGAAGAAGATCGCCTGGCGTAGAGAATCGTGCCAAGAGAGGAATGCGGCCAGCAGGCCCAGCGGCAGGAAAAATCCCGCAACCATCCACGCGCCGATGGACCAGCGCCAACGCCTCTCGTGCCTCGGGTCGATCATCATGAGCGGAAAGGCCGGCGCGGCGAAGATCAGCTTCGGGGTGAACAGGAGAGCGATCGCATACAGGGCGCCGGCGGCAACCGATCGACGTAGCCCCGCTTCCGCGGCGAATCCGGCAAAGAGCGCGGCCAGCAGGAAGAACAACCCCGGCACGTCCGGGCGAATCTCGATCGATTTGTGCTGAAAGACCACGACCGTGCTCAACAAGGCGCAGGCCATGGCCCCCCCCAACTTCCCCCGAATCCTGGAGGCAAGCAGATAAACCATCGCCATAATGCCCGCGGCAAACGGCAGCATCATCGCCCTGGCCGCGAAGAGCATCCCCGTCTCATGAAAAAAGGCCAATAGCGGCGAGAGGAGGAAGTGGAGCAACGGCGGGTGATGCTCGAAGAAGTCCCGGTAGATCGAGAATCCCTGGGAGATCAGCCACGCCGCCTGAACGTGCTCAAACTCGTCGGTGTCGAACGCGTGCTGGAAACTCAATGCCAGCACGCGGTAGAGCAGGAGCGCGAAAACGATGAGCAACAGCAACCAGTAGCGACTTCGCGCCATTCGAGGGATGGCCTCCTCACCGCGGCCGCATCGGCCCGCGAAGCCCGCGCGGCAAACCGCTCTTCTGCCACGAGTATATGAGGATCCAAGAGAGGCTGCAACCCGGCGGCGCCGACGGGGCAATCTGATAACGTAGTGCCCCCTAGCGCGGGGCTGCACCGGGAGGAGAGGGCGGCGGCATTTCCCGGTAGGGAGTTCCCGCTTTGTAGAACGGAATCCGGGCCCTGATCGATTCTGCCAATGACGGGTTGGATTGTCGGGTGGCCAGTTCCACACCCTGGCTCGCCGTTTGTAGGGCCCTGGCAAACCGGCCGGCTTCAGCATAGGCGGCGGCCAAGGTGCCGAGAACGGCCGGTTCTTTCCCCCGGGCAAGTTCCGCCCGCGCTCGGCAAAACTGACCGCGTCCGTACCATTGCGGATGGAGGCGTTCGGGTTGGTGGCCAACATCCACGCCACGTCGTTTAACAGCGCCACATTATCGGGCTGTGAGCGGAGCAATTCTCGCTTCTCGGCCAGCGTCTTGCGAATCTGTTCCCGCTGGGATTCGACGATGCGCAGGTTGTGGCTCGCATTCGTGAAGCCGGGGTTGATTTGCAGCGCTTTCTGGAAATGGGCAACCGCCTCGTCGAACTGTCCTCGCCCTGCCAGGGCGTTGCCAAGGCCGAGGCAGGCGTCGGCATAGTCGGGCTTGATTTCTAACGCCCTACGGAAATGGGAGATGGCCTCATCGAGCCGTCCGCAACCAGCCAGAAGCATACCAAGGTTATGGTGGGCGGCGGCGTAATCGGGATTGATTCTCAGAGCCGTCTGGAAATGGACGACCGCGTCATCGAGGTCTCCCCGATCGCTCAGGGCAGCGCCGAGGTTGTTATGGGCATCGGCGAAATTGGGATCGATTTTCAGAGCCGTCTGATACTGGGCAATGGCCTCGTCGCGCTGCCCGCGAGCAGCCAGAGCCATACCGAGATTATTGTGGGCGTCGGTGTGATCAGGATTGATTCTCAAAGCCGCCTGGAAATGGACGGTCGCGCCGGCGAGATCCCCACGGTTGCTGAGGACAGCGCCGAGGTTGTTATGGGCATCGGCGTAATCGGGATTGATTTTCAGAGCCGTCTGATACTCGGCAACGGCCTCGTCAACTTGTCCTCGCCCTACCAGGGCGTTGCCGAGGCTGTGGTGGGCGTTAGCGTAGTCGGGTTTGATTTTCAAAGCGGTTCGGAGATGGACGATCGCGTCATCAAACTGTCCACGAGTGGTCAGAGCATTGGCAAGATTATTGTGGGCCAGCCAGCAATCGGGATCCTCGGCGATCGTCGTTCGATAGAGCGTTTCCATGTCGGAATACCGGCAACTCTGCCGCCAACTCAGGCCGGCCAAAATCGCCAATAGGACCAAACCTATTGCGTGGCCGACCGGGCGGTCGCCCAGCCGCCAGCGATCCAGCACCCACGCCAGGCCGGCCGCCACGAGGGTGATGATCCCCAGGCCGGCCAAGTATTGGTAATGATTCGCCACAAAGGAATACTTGAACGTATACAAGTTGAAAAAGCCCAGCACGGGGAAGAGGGTCCCGCCAAAGAACAACAAAGCCGCCAGCGGCGCACCGCGCCCGACGCCGGATCGCCCACAATAGGGCCAACAACACCGCCGCTCCCAACGGAAAGACATACTGCCACCACGTCCCGGCGTCGATCGACCAACGGGGATAGATAAACGTCAGGTCCGTGGGCCAGCACAACTTCCACAACAGAAACCACATCGTCCGGCCGGCGATCAGACACCGCTCTACGACCGTGAATGTAAAGTCCGGCCCAACGCACTGGTTGATTCGCAGTTCCCACCATGCCGTGATGAGACCTCCGCCCGCCCCCACCAAGAACCACGGCAACAGCGGCCATACGTCTTCCTTCCATCGCAACCGACCACGCTGCCACCACAAGATCACCAGCAACGCGCCCGGCAGCGTTGCAATCACCGTCTTGCTCATTACTCCCAGCACGAACAACGCCAAGGCCCCCAGATACCAACCCGCCCTGCGTGTCTGGTCGAAATGCAGGTAGCTCAGCATGGCTCCCAGGTAAAACACGCCGGAAAGCGTGTTCTTCTGTTCCGAGATCCAGGCCACCGATTCGACCTGGATCGGATGGAGGGCAAAGATGGCTGCTGCCAGATATGCCCCTGGGATCTTCAGCCGCCGTAGGATTAGCGCGACCATGAGCGCAGCCGAGACGTGCAGAAGGATATTGACCAGGTGATAGCCGAGCGTGGCATCGCCCCAGAGCTTGTGTTCGATCCAGAAAGCGCTGTGCAGCACCGGATAGTATTGAAGTGTCGCCCCCATCTCAAACCAGATGCGATAGAGTCCGTGCCAGGAGCACAGTTCGGGGCGGGTGACGTGGCGGTTGTCGTCCCAAAGGAGCCCGCCCTGCCAGGCCGGCTGGTAGACCCAGAATACCGCAATCGCCAAAGCGACAACAAAGAACCAGTCCTTCGGCCCAAGAAAAGCGGGCCATCGACGAGGAATCTGACCTGGGTTTGGGCGGTCGGGTCGAGCGGGATGGACGATTACGACGTTTCATGGGCTGAGAAACAGTATAGCCCGCTGCGCAGTCATGGCCAATGTTGCCTCTCTATTGCCGATGGCAACTTCCTTTTACGGCCTCGACGGCGTCAGTGAGATTCGCGGGCTGGTTGCTCGCGCCGCGAACGAGCGACGCTCAGGTTGTTGCGGGCCTCGGCGTAGTCGGGTTTGATCTCCAGCGCCATCAAGTAGTGGGCGATGGCCTCGTCGAACCGTCCGCAAGCGGCCAGAACCAAGCCGAGGTTGTTGTGCGCCTCGGCCAGCGTGGGCTTGGCTTTCAGTACCGCCTGGTATTGAGCGATGGCCTCGTCGGTCTGCCCGCTGTTGGCCAGCGCCGCGGCGAGATTGTTGCGGGCCGCCACGTAGTCGGGCTGGATCTCCAGCGCACTGCGATAATGGCGGATGGCCTCGTCGAGCCGCCCACAACCGGCCAGCGCCGGCGAGATTGTAGTGGGCGTCCGCATCGTCAGGCTTGAGGTTCACGGCTTTGTGGAACTGGGCGATGGCCTCGTCGAGGTGTCCGGCGCGGACCAAAAACAGGCCGAAGTTGTCGAGGGCTTCAGCGCGGTCGGGGTCGATTTCCAGCCCCTTCCGGTACTCGGCCAGTGCCTCGTCCAACCGTCCTTGGCCGGCCAAAGCGTTGCCTAGATTGAAATACGCGATCGCGTACCGGGGATTGATCGTCAGCGATTGCCCGTAATGGCTGATCGCTTCGTCGGTATGTCCGAGGGCGGCCAGCATCATGCCGAGGTTGTTGTGGGCGTCGGCGTAGTCGGGCTTGATTTCCAGCGCCTTCCGATAACGGGTGATGGCCTCATCGAAGCGTCGGCGGCTGGTCAAAACTGCGCCGAGGTTGTAGTATGCCCGCGCGTTGTTGGGGGCTTTGGTCACCGTGTCTTCCCAGATGGAAAGTTCGCTCTGGTAGTCCACGTTCCGCCAGGAAGTGAGAAATCCGAGCGCAATACTTGCAAACATCACCAGCAAGCCGCCCATCGCCTCCAATCCCAACAAAGAAATTACCCCCCGGCGAATAAGCCACTGGCCGGCAACCCATCCGCCTGCCACTACGCCTGTCACCACCGCCGCCAGCGGCAAATACATGCGATGCTCGAAGGCCAGATCGTTGATGGGCACGAAGCTCGACGTGGGCGCCAGGATTACGAAGAACCACGCGCCCAGAAATCCCCACGCGGGCCGTTTCACCAGCGCCCAGACCGTCAGCCCCAGCAAGCTCGCCACGAACATTCCCGGAAGAACGATTTCGCCCACCGTCTGCGCCGGGGGCCAACCGTAGTCGATGCACAAGCCCGTGGGCCAGAAAACCAACCGAAGGTAATGAACCATCACGCCCGGTTGCGTCAACAGGTACGTCCACCAGGTGCACCGCTCGGCCGCAAAGCCGGCGGTGCCGCCGTGAAAACCGGTGGAGATCAACAACGCCGCAACCACGCCCCAGGTAGCGGCCAGGGCCAGATACAAACCATATCTTCGCCGCCACGCCTCGCGAAACGAGCCGGCCAGAAACGTCCGGTCGTAGAGCAATACGATCACGGGAACCGTAACCGTCACCTCCTTGGTAGCCATGCCCAACAGACACGCTGTCACGGAGCCGACATACCAAGCGACTGGCGGAAGGATGAAGGATGAAGGATGAGCTTGACGAAACTGAAAACTGAAAACTGAAAACTTCTTCAACCCCTGCCTCCTGACCGCTGACCCCTCTGCACTTGCGCCCCGAATGACGCAATAGAGCGTCAGCAGATAGAACAGTCCCATCAGGGCTTCGGCGCGCTGGATGACGTAAGTTACCGACTCCGTTTGCAGGGGGTGGATCATCCAGAGAATCGCCACCGCCAGGGCCAACGGTGTGGCAACCGAGCCAAACCGCTCCCTAAACTGCGGCAAGATCAGCGTCCGTCGCACGACGCCGAACAGCAACCATGCCGCCAAGACGTGAATGGCGAGGTTCATGGCGTGATAGCCCCAGACATTCATTCCTCCCAGGGCATAGTTGATCGCCAGCGTGAGGCTAACCACCGGCCGGCCGCCAATCACTTGGACGTTTGGTGGAAACAGCACTTGCCAGATGGGCCAGAGTTGTCGGATCGTGTGGTTTTCCACGATCGCGGCGGCGTCGTCGAAGACGAAGGCGCCGGCGAAACTACTGCTGAAGGCCGCCGCCGCGGCCAGCACGATCAGCCCTGCCGCCAGCATGATCGACCAGCGAGAAGATGCCCCAGTACACCGAGCCAGCAGCGGCGCGGACTGCTCGTTGCCGGGCGCCGCACTTTTTCCGGGCGAAGCCGCCCGAGTATTCCCGTCAAGTTTCGATCGTTCGCGACGTTTCATGGGCTAAAAAAACAGTATAGCCCGGTTCACATTGCCGGCCAATGTTGCGTCGCCGCGCGACGATGGGATATCGGTTGGTGCTTCTGCTGCTCTATTTTGACTACCGCGGCACGGGCCAGGTTCCGGCGAGGCGGTCCGGCAGGCCGCGCTTTGGCAAAGCCCCGGAGAGGATCGCCAGCCCGCTATACAGTCCGCCATATAGCCCGCCTAGCAGCCAGAACGGCAAATCCTTTAACTCTTTGGGCGGCCCGTTGGGGAAGATTGGGATGAGCAGGATGAGGCCGAGCAGTACTAGCCATAAGGGGCTCCACGCCACAAGGGCCCGCCAGAACACGCGGAGGCGGGAGGCCCGCTTACCGTCTCGCCGGACGAAAGTGACGCCTGCCATGAGCAACACCAGCCCTCCGCGAAACAGCACTGCGGCGATCAATGCGGGTAGGCAGACAAACATTACCAGCGTCCCAATTCCCTGCACAAGCCCCATGAACCGGAGTTGATGCGACGCGAAAGTCTGGAACATGGCTAGCTCCGGTTTCAGAGCGGCGTCGGCGTCGGCGATTTCCTCTTCCGTCGGCGCAGGGTGTTCGGCAACGCACTGTTCGGCGAACTCCCGGTCTTCGCCTTTGATCAACGACAACGTAAATATGCCGTTCCAAGAGGCGTCGTCGGCAATGAGCGCCCGGTAATGGCTGGCAATGAAGACGGCAAGTTGTCGTTCGGTGGGGGGGCCGTCCTTATGCCTAGCCGCCTTGTCGTGACCCGCGGTAAGTTGCGGCTCCGACGGGTGATCCGTTTCCTTAAGCAAGTGATTCCCATGCCGAAGCTGCAGCATCGTGAGAAGCTCCATGATGCCCGGGTTGCTGCGGTTCCACTGTTGCATCATGGCATTCCCACGGTCATGAAGACGCCGATCAACACGGGGAAGGCCAGGCAGGCGGCCACCACGGCCGCGCGCCGCAATCGCGACACCGAAGCCACACGTTTCAGGAGCGGCTTGATCGCTCCGGCAACCGCATCGGCGTTGGAAAACTGCGGCAGGTTCGTCAGGAGGTTGCGGGCGTGCAGCGGCAGGGGCACGGCCGGCTCGCCGGCGGTTCCGGCCGCAACATCGCCCCGGCCTTCCAACGCGGCCACGGCAACTTCGCCGAGAAAGCGTTGCGTTCTTCCTGGTTTCCGGCGAGGGCGGCGCGGCCGGTGCGGCGGCCTGGCCAAGGCCGGCCGTTGCCAGGCCCGGCGCCGGAAAATCGAGCAGCTTGGCCCGGCCCTCGCCGGTGATCCACACGCGATCCAGCGCCAGCACGGGCGGCAGCGTGCCGTCCTTTTCCGCCGCGCTGATTTCTCTGGCCAGATCATACAGCCAGAACCGCACCTGGCGCCACGGTTGGCGGTCTGGAGCAGGCGCAGCAGCGGCTCGCCGCTGACGCCTTCGAACGCATCCCAGTTCTCCTCCGGCGAGCGCCGCCCCGCGAGCCAGCGCAGCCGGCCCACGCGGCCGATGTTCCGCAACGGCGCCGCAACGGGCGGAGTGCCGGGCGGCACCGTGCGGATCCACACCTTGCGCAGCAGGCGGAGGTCGTAGCCCAACAGCCACTGCCCACCGGCGCCGGTCTCCAGCGTTTCCAGCACGTGATACGGCCCGACCGTCGACTTGCCCTCGACGGCGGGCGGCGGCAGTTTCGCCTGGCGAAAGCACGGGCCGCAGTTCGAGCGCCGCCCGGGAAATCACCCGCGTTTTCGTGACCAAGGTCTTGCACGGCGGCAAAGCCGTTCCGCCGGCGGGCCGTGCAGAACAGCAACGCCAGCACGAGGTAAAACGAAAATCCGATCAATTGCTGAATGACCATCGGGGCTGTTCATGATGGCCTTTGGATCGCCGCCATAAACGATCCAAGCCAGCAACGACGGCAACGCCGGCAACACAACATAGAACAAGGCTCGCACAAGGCCCGCAGGAAGCCCGGCGGATTCTTGTCCAGCCTGACGACGCGCAGGCGGCAGAGGGCCTTGCCCGCGGCCGCGCCCCAAAGGCCCTCGAACACCGCGTAGTAGAGAAGGATTGCGGAAAAGAACCCGAGCATCCATAGAAACCATGCCTTGGGCGAACCCACGGCGTTCAGCCAATCCCACAGGTTTCCAAAGCACAACAGCATAATCGTCATGTGCCGACGAGACCGAGGATGGTTTGGTCTAGCAGCGCCGGCCAGGAAGCGGAGGCTCAAAGTGGCCGGCGTGGGCGCGGTTGAACCGTAAGGGGCCAACGCTTGGCGGAGGTCGCCGTAGCTCTTGAAGCGCTCGGCCGGCTGTTTTGCCAGGCAGCGCTGGATCACGCCCGCCAGGCCCTTGGGGATTTCCTTGCGGAAGTCGCGCGGCGACGGCGGCGGTTTCTCCAGCACGTTCGCGGTCAGTTGCACGAGGTTGTGTCCCTCGAATGGCACGTGGCCGGTCAGCAGGAAGAACAGCGTCGCGCCCACCGAATACATGTCGGAATGCGCGTTCAGATCGTCGCCGCGGAGTTGCTCCGGCGAGCAGAACGCCGGGGTGCCCACCATCGCGCCTTCCGCGGTGATGTTGGCTTCCGCCCGCGCAGCGGTGGAAATCGAGAGGCCGAAGTCGCCGATCTTGACCGTGCCGTCGGCATCCTCGAAACAGTTTCCCGGCTTGATGTCGCGGTGCAAGATGCCGATCGCCTGCGCCGCTTCCAGGCCGGCAACGATTTCCAGAATCGCGTCCACCGCGAGGGGGACGGGCATGGGCCCTGGTTCTTTACCCGGTCCTGGAGCGTGCCGCCGGACACCAGTTCCATGGCTGATGGTCGGCGTGCCGTCGATTTCCTCGGTGCCGTAAACGTAAACGCTGTTCGGATGATTGATCGAGGCGGCCAGCCGCCCCTCGCGGAGAAACCGGGTGCGGTCCACGGGCGAATCGAACTGCCGGCCGAGGACCTTCAACGCCACCCGCCGCCCGGTTTCCTGCTCTTCGGCTTCGTAAACCACGCCCATGCCGCCCCGGCCCAGCAGGCGGAGGATGCGATACGGGCCGAACCGCTCGCCGACCTGCGGCAGCGTGCGCCGGTGTCCGGCGCCCCCAGCCACAGCGACCGTCGCGTTCGGGTCCGTTTGGCTGGCCAGGCCGGCTTGCAGCAGACAGCGGGGACACAGGCCGCGCACCGCGTCGTCGGTCAGTTCCGCGCCGCATTCCGCGCACGTTTTCCGTGGTGCGTTCATCGGTTTCCCCGCAGAAGGTTCCGCCCCCCATCCTTACAGACAGAAACCGACGCCAAAGGTTACAGCGAATTACGCCTTTATTTTCCCACCGCGGAAAAGAGCTGACGGATTTCGTCATCAATTTCCGCCGGGTCAGCCACGGTTTGCGCAATTTCGTCGCGGAGCACCGCCCGATAGCGCCCTGCGCAGGCGATGCACGACCACCTTGACCGCCCCTTCGGTCATCCCCAGTCTGGCCGCGAGCTCGGCATAGGGCAGCAAGTCGCTGTCGCCGGTGAGGCATCCCTGCAACTGCTCGAACATCGCCCGTTTGCCCGTCGCTGTCATACTCCTCGCTCAACCGCGTCAACACCTGATCCAGCAGGGTCAAGGCCCAACGCCGCTCAAAGAGTTTTTCCGGTGTGGCATGATCTTCCGGTTCCCGGCGGTAACGATCTTCGGCGGAGAGGGCGTCCAGTGGAAGCAACGTGCGCCCGCCGCCGCGCTTCAGCGTCTTTGCGCGGGCCCACTGCTTGGACAAGAAATGCTTCAAAGCCGCCAGGAGAAACGAGCGAAACTTGCCTTTCGAGCGGTCAACGTCGCCCAGATAATCCTTCTCCAGGAGCCGCATGAAGAACTCCTGCGTCAAATCCTGGGCATCGTGCGGGCCGTGGCCCTGCCGGCGGACGAAGGCGTAAAGCGGATACCAATAGACCTGGCATAGCCTGGCCAACGCCTCCCGGCCGCGGCCATCCTCGGCGCCGCTGCCGCCAGTACGAGACTCCAATGGGTCGTCGTAAACTGGCCGTCGCCGGCGGAAGAAGAACTCTGTCCGTCGTTGGGCATGGCGCGCCCTCGATGAGGGAAAGGAGACCGAAGAACGTTCGTCTCCGGGGACTGTTTGGGAGCCGAGGTTACCCTCAATGTAGCGGGTGGGCACCGCATGTCAACAACGGGTGAACGACGGAAGTCTTGCCGTAGAAATGATCGAAGCCTAACCCCCGAGTGTTTGCCGGAAGAAACGGGCGCGGTAGCGTCAACTGGCGAAGTTCGGTCGACTTTTCCTTCCGGCTTTCCGAGAGGCGACTTTTCCTGCCGCCTTCCGATGGGTGCTTTCCCGGCAACTTTCCGATAGCTGATAGGGGATCATTTCCATCCTTACCACCGATGTCGATCCCGCGGTTGCGGCGGGTTCGCCGGCGGCAAAGTCGCGGGGCTATGCAATCGGCGTCGCGCGGATATTCGCCGCTACGCCCGCCATCCTCGCCGATACCACTTCCCACGCCTACAATGCCGAACTCGTGAAACAATTGACGCCCCAGATGCAGGCGAAAATCGCCAATTGCGGATCGCCGATAGTCGTCTGACACACTGAAAGTGTGCAGCTAGCGGATCCGCGGACGGCTACTGCTCGAACGCGAAGATGCGTTTCCAATCCTTCTTCATGCTGATGACGATCCAGCCGCTCTTCTTCGCCTGGTCGTAGAGCGCCTGCGTGAAGGTGCCCTCCTTGGTATCCGGCAGGCCTTGCGCGGGGCCATAGGCGTATTCGCGCGTCGCATCATCGTGCAACACCAGCATCGCCAGCCGCGGGCCGGCGCCGGCCTTGGTGTATTCGAGCATCTGCCGGTCACCCGTCGAATTGCCGAACGCGGCGTAAGGCCGGCGGCCGATCATCAGTTGGATGCCTTCGGGCTTGCCGGCCTCGACGTCGTTCAAGAGAAGCTCGGGCACCCTGGTCAGGATCGGCTTGCCGTCCTGATCGTATCCATACGTCGTGCCGCTCATGGTGCCGACGACCTGCTCCGGCGGGATGCCGTAGGTCTGCTCGGCGTAGACGCGAATGAAGTCCTGGTCACTGCCGCTGACGATGTACGTCTTGTAGCCGTTGGCGCGAAGATACCTCAGCGCCTCCTGCATCGGTTGGTAGGTCAACTCGTCGTAGGGCTTTCTCCAGCGCGGGTCCTTGGCCGTCGCGAGCCACTGCTTCACTTCGGCCTGATATTGATCCGTCGTGATGCCGGTGAGCGTGGCGACGAAGATCTTCTTCAGATCGGGCATCGTCAATCCTGCGATCGCCGCCTGGTCGCCGGACAGGACGGTCTTGAACGGCTCGACGTTCTTGATTTCCGGCTTCTTCTCCGCCGCCGCCGACACGCGATCGAGGCAATACCTCAGTTGTGGAACCGTCGGCTTCTCAACCCAGAGCGTGCCGTCCTGGTCAAAAGTGGCGATGCGTTGCTCCCTCGACACGAACTGCGGGCTGGAGGCGTCGGTGGTCGTGCGCACGAACTCCACGATGGCCTCCTTGGCCGGACCTTCGTTCCAGGATGGGAGCAGATCGGTCTGAGCCTGCACCCCGGTTACAAAACACCACACGGCACATACGACGGCTGCAAGCACGTACCTGTTCATTCTCGGCCGGCACATGTTCTTTCTCCTAGTAACCGTTTACGGGATTGTCCTATCAACAGCGCAATTATACGACGTGGAACGGGCGGGACAGCCGGTGGTTCAGCTTCCGGTGGAAAAACGGAAGAATCACACCGCACCGGCGCAAAAAAAGGGAGGGCCCCGAGAGTCTCGGGGCCCTCCTGATTCGATAACGCTGCCGGTGATCAGATTCCGGCCTTCAGGTCGGCGATGTACGCAGCCAGATCCGTTTGGAACTGCGTCTGGGCGGTGCCAAGGGCGGTCTGATCGGTCGCAAAGGTCGCCTTTGCCGCGACAACGCCGGGGTCGGTATTGATGGCGGTTTGCACTGCCTGCTCGGCTGCTTGGACCGGCGCTTTGTCCGTCGTCAACTGGGCCTCGGGGGCACTCAAGGCGTTAGAGAGCGTGGTCTGGGCCGTCAACAAGTTGGCCTTGTCGGTTGCGATCACGGAGGCGGCCGCTTTGTCGCGGATGTCAACCGACAACTGATGTTGAGCGGCATCCACCGCCGGTTCGTCCGCCTTATACACGTCCAGGATGGCGGTCAGATCGGCCTGGATCAGCGGTTTGGCCGTGGTGATCGCAGCCGTGAGCGTCGCCTGGGCGTTCGTTACGTTCGTGGTGGTAAGGGCAGCCTTGATCGCAGTCCCGACGTTCACGGCGGCGGTCAACAGGGCCGCCTGGTCCGCCTGGACGGTGGCCAGGTCGTTTGTGGCCAGCGTGAAGGCGGCCGTATCGACCGGGGTCGGATTCGCGGGAAGCGGCGGGATCAACGGCCAGTGCGACAACATCTCACGGGATTCAAGCGCCTCAAACATACCTCTTCTCGTTCTCGGATTACGCATGACAGAACCTCAAGCTAGGAGACAATAGGAACCTGGAAACCAACGAGCTATGCCCGTAACGTAATCTCACCACAACGGATGAAATGCGTCAAGCAAAATTTTAATTCTCAAACATCACTTCGCCGAATTGACCGCGACGAGTTGCGTGTGAGCTTTGCCGGCAACTACCGCGTCTTTCGAGTGAACGCCAAAAGCGATGTTTCAAAAACGAAACTCGAGAACTTCCTCGTAAGGGGCACCGCCGGTCCCAGATTCCTCGCCAGCACGTCGGATGGCGCCGCAGAAGGGGTTTCAAAAACAGGGCTGAGAATGAGCCGCGTCGCGGCGAGGTGATGCCGGGGAAGGCTCTTCTAGGGCGAGCGCGTGTCGCGAAACGGCTTGCCCGCTTCATAGCGCAAAAGCCTGGCTGCGATCGAATCGGCCAACGACTGTTTGTCCTGCCGGGTGGCCAGTTGCAGGGCCTGGCGGGCGGTTTGGACGGCCTCGGGGAAACGCCCGGCTTCGGCATAGGCGGCGGCCAGGGTGCCCAGCACGGCCGGCTCGCGATGCTCGGAAAGCCGCGCCGCGCGCTCGGCCAATTCGACCGATTCGGCGCCGTCGCGCATCATAGCGATCGGGCTGGCGGCGCGCGTCCAGGCGACGCTGTTCAGCAGGCCAACGTCGTTCGGTCGGGCGCGGATCGCTTCGCGCTGTTGCGCCAGCAGTTTCCGCGCGGCGTCCCGGTGGGCAACGGCAAACTCGCGATTGCGGCGCACCGACGGATCCTTGGGAGCCAGTTCCATCGCCTTACTGAAATGAACGGCGGCCTCGTCGAACTCTCCTTGACGAAGCAGAAGTCCGCCCAGGTCGTTGTGGGCATTGGCGTAGTTGGGAGCGAGCTCCAGCGCCCTCCGGTAACAAGCAATGGCCTCGTCATAATCTCCCTTGCACGCGAAACACATGCCAAGGTTGTGGTGGGCCAATGCATCGTCGGGTTTGATTTGCAAAGCTTTGCGGTGGTAAACCATCGCCTCGTCAATCCGCCGGAGATCGAAGAGAATCTTGCCCAGGTTGTTGCAGGCCATCCAACAGTCGGGATTTTCGGCGAGCGTTTGCCGATAGAGCGTCTCGGCGTCGCGGTACATTTCGCTCTGCTGCCGCGTCAGGCCGGCCAAGATGGCCAAGGGCACGAGACAGAGGACGTATCCGCCGGGCCGATTCCAAAGCCGCCAACGCGTCAACAGCAAGGCCGCGCCGGCGGAGGCGAGCACAATCGGGCCCAGACCGGCTAAATACTGGTAATGGTTGGCCACGAAAGAAAAAACGAAGGTGTACAGGTTGAAGAAGCCCAGCATGGGGAAGAGCGTTCCGCCGTAGAACAGCGCGGCCGCCAGCGGGGCGCGCGATCGCCGCCGGATCAACCACAGCGCGGCCAGGAGCGCGGCCGCCCCGAGCGGAAACGCATACTGCCACCACGCCGCCGCGTTGATCTCCCAGCGGGGATAAATGAAGGTCAATCGCGTCGGCCAGAGCAGTTTCCCCAGGAGGAACCACGCCGTTCGCCCGGCGATCAAACACCGTTCGACCGGCGTGAAGGTGAAGTCCGGCCCGAAACACTTGTTGATTTGCAATTCCCACCAGGCGGTGATCAGTCCGCCGCCCGCGCCCAGAACAAAAAAAGGCGCCAGCGGCAGCACGTCGCGCCGCCACGACAACCGGCCGCGCCGCCACCAGAAGATCACCAGCAGCGCGCCCGGAAGCGTGGCAATGACGGTCTTGGTCAGCACGCCCAGCAGGAACAACCCGATCGCCCAGCCATAGGATGATCGCTTTCGCGATTGGTCGAAATCGAGATAGGCCAGCAGCGAGCCCAGGTAGAACAGGCCCGAAAGCGTGTTTTTCTGCTCGGTGATCCAGGCCACCGATTCGGCCTGGATCGGGTGCAGGGCGAAGACGGCGGCGGCCAGATAGGCGCCGGGAATCTTCAGCCGCCGCAAGATCCAGGCCACCAGCAGCGCGTCCACCGTGTGCAGCAGAACGTTCGTCAGGTGGTAGCCCAGCGTCGCATCGCCCCACAACTTGTGCTCGATCCAGAAGACCGTGTGCAGCAGCGGATAGTATTGCAACGTGGCCCCGATCTCGAACCAGATGCGGTACAGGCCCCCGGCCGATTGCAGATGCGGCTGGGTCACGTGCATGTCGTCGTCCCAGAGGATCCCGCCGTTGATGGCCGGCAGGTAAACCACCACCACGGCCGCCAGCAAGGCCGCGATGAACAGCCAGTCCTTCCGCTGCAGCGCGCGGACCGCGGCTCCAGACGCCCTGCCGGGCTCCTGGTGGTCGGGCCGATGGCGTGGAAAGGTTGCGGCGTTTCATCGATCCATTTGTACTTCATTGTGTAAGCGGCGGCAACGTGAAAGATCTTCAAGGCGTCGTCGGTGGCCCGGTTTCGTGGTAGGGAGAACCGGATTGGTAAAGTTTGATGCGGGAGCGAACGGTTTCGGCCAGGTGTGCGTTCTCCGAGCCCGAGGCCAGGGCCAACGCCCGCTCGGCGATCGGCATGGCGTCGGCGAAACGCCCCGCCTCGGCATAGGCCGCGGCCAGCGTGTCGAGAATGTTCGGCTCCAGGCCGCCGGTGACTTGGGCCGCTCGCTCGGCAAGCGCAACGGCCTTGGCGCCGTCTCGAATCGACGCATCCGGACTGGTCGCCAAGGTCCAAGCCAGGAAGTTGACGGCCACGGCATTTTCCGGCCGCAATCCGAGCGCCGGATCCCACTGGGCAATCGCCTCCGCGATCTTGCCCTGCTGGCACAGGGCGATGCTCAGGTTGTTGTGGGCCGCCACGAAGCCCGGCTGGATCTCCAACGCCTTGCGAAAATGGACCACGGCCTCGTCGAACCGTTTCAGGCGGGCCAAGGCCGTGCCCAAATTGTTCTCGCCATAGGCGTAGTCGGTCTTGATTTCCAGCGCCCGTTGGTAGTGGATGATCGCCTCGTCGAGGCGTCCGCGGCCGACGAGAAACACCCCGAGATTGTTGTGGGCCAGCCAACAATCGGGGTTCTCGGTGATCACGGTTCGATAGAGCGTTTCCACGTCAGAATAGATTTGGCTTTGCCGCCACGTCAGGCCGGCCAACGTCGCCAACGCCACCAAGCACCCCGCGGACACGGCGCGCGTGTGCCACGGCCGGCCGCGGTTGGCCATCAAGGCGGCTCCGGCCGACGCCAGGACGATGATCCCCAAACTGGCCAGGTACTGAAAGTGATCGGCCACGTATGAAAAGTTGAACCAATACACGTTCAAGAAACCGAGCACCGGAAACAGCGTGCCGGCAAAGAACAGCATCCCCGCCAAGGGCCCTCGCCACCGCCGGCCGATGCGCCACAACAGGGCCAGCAACAGCAGCAGCGCCAGGGGAAACAGGTATTGCCACCACGCCGCCGGATCGACTTGCCAACGCGGATACATGAAGTGCAACTCGGCCGGCCAGAGGAGCTTGGCCAGATAAAACCAGATCGCTCGGGCCGGCAACAAACAGCGTTGGGCCACGGTGAGTGCGAAGTCGGGGCCCTCGGCGCCACGAGTTTCCGTTCCACCCAAGCGACGAATACGCCCGCCACCAGGCCGATCGCGAACAACGGCGCCAGCGGCAGCACGTCGCGCCGCCACGACAGCTTTCCCCGCTGCCACCAGAAGATCACCAGCAGCGCGGCGGGCAGCGTCACGGTGACGATCTTGCTCGCCATCGCCAGCACAAAGAGCCCCAGGGCGGCGAAGTACCAGGCGGTGCTCCGGTTCCGGTCGAAGCGGAGGTACGCCAGGGCCGCGCCCAAATAGAACACGGCCGAAAGCGTGTTCTTCTGTTCGGTGATCCAGGCCACCGATTCGGCGTGGATCGGGTGCAGGGCGAAGACGGCCGCCGCCAGATAGGCCCCGGGAATGGCCAATTGCCGCAGCACGAGCGCCGCCAAGACGGCCGTTAAGGCGTGGAAGGCGATGTTCACCAGGTGATAGCCTGGCATCGCATCGCCCCACAGCTTGTATTGCAGCCAAAACGCGCTTTCCGACAACGGATAGTATTGCTGCGTCGTTCCCACGTTGAACCAGATGCGATACAAACCGTGCCAGGAGCGCAATTCCGGGCGGGTGATGTCGGCGCCATCGTCCCAGAGGAGTCCGCCATGCCACGCCGGCTGATAGACCGCAAAAACCGCGACAACCAAGGCCACGAGGAACAACCAATCCTTGGGCCCGAAAGCCGGCGCCATGCTTACGGAGGCTCGGCGGGGTTCTGGTGATCGGGCCGAAGTCGCAGCGTGCTCGCTGCCGGCCGGAACATCCCTCCCCAGCGAAGTCGCCGCCGTATCCTCGCCAGGCTGGGAGCGTTTGCGACGTTTCGTGGGCATGAAAACAGTATAGCCCGCTGCACTGCGGCGGCCAACATACTCGCCCCGTCAAGGCCGAAGGGGGCTGGCATCAGCGGGTTGCGACTTGCCGAGACGGCACCAGCGCTCGGTCCGAAGAACACGGTTACACTATGCCGTCCGTCTGCGTCGTTGCCAAGCGTAGGCGAGCAGGCTGACCGCACCGATGCCGAGGAGGACGAGGGTGGAGGGCTCGGGGGTGGCCATGTCGCTAACGTAGGCGCTCTGGAGCCCATTCACAATACTACAACCCGCAACGCCAAGGTCCCCGTCTCCATAGGCCAGGTATAAATCATCGTTGTTCCATTGCCATGAATTGACGAGCGAACCGGACGAATTGTAGCTGACTATCCCGCCGTTTCCGACCACATACTCGAATCCCGCCGGATCGAGGGCCAGGGACACTGGACCGCCATTATACCCAAACGTCTGATACCATTGCAGATTGTTGGACGCATCGTACTTCATCAAATAGCACCCGTTGTCGCCGTTGCCAAACAACGACGATCCGGCGGCCATTGTGATATATGTTGCGCCCGTCGCGTTGACCGCGACGCAGCCCGCATAATCGTCACCGCTTGGCAGGCCGTATGTCGGATTCCAAACAATTTGGCCAGTGGAATTGAGTTTCGCGGCAAAGCCTGTACTGATACCCTGATGAACGGCAAAGTAGTCGCAGGTGCCCGCTATCACCGGGTTGCCCGATGCGTCAACGGCAATCGAATTGCTGTACGCGGGAGCGGGAGTGTTCAACATTGTCGTCCACGTGAGGCTTCCGGAGGAACTGAATTTGCTGACATATGGTACATACGCTTGACTAGCACCATTGCCGGTAATTGTTCCGGTTACGTACGCGTTGCCGCTTTGGTCAACCGCGATCCCTCCACCCGCCGCGCCGGATGCTAGAGGTGTAGTCCACAGCAAACCGCCCGACGGACTGAACTTCATAACGTCGCTTGACGTCGAGACAAACACATCGCCGCTTTGATCCAGTGCAATCCCTGAACAGCCCGAGCCGGTCCAAACCTGGTCCCATAACAGACTTCCATTGGGAGCGTACTCGACAACGTAGCCCTTATACGCTGTGCCCCCGAGCCCGAACGCGGTACCGTTGGTTTGGCCCGCCGCATAGACATCGCCAGCGCTGTCCATCGCTATGGCATAGCCGTCGCTATAAGACGAGGCGGTCGATGTTTGGCTCCAAAGAATGCTGGGATTGCTTGCTACCGCGACGCTCTCCGCGGCGAAAAACGGTACGGCAAGAACTCCCGCGATCAGTGCCCAGTGACGAAACATAACAGCAACTCCTTGGTACGAGATAAAGATAAAGATAACGGCGAAAATACCACACCGCTACATCCTAGTCAAACACTTTTTTCAAAATAGACGAGTCTCCGCGATCAGGCCCTGCATCCTCTCTTTGGCGGGCTATCTCGCTGGATGGGGGCCACCAAGATGTGGCGCGAGCGCCTGGGGTATGTCTTGATGCCACAAAAGAGCGCTTCCATCACGCCCGCGGCAAGCCGCGTAGCGGCCCCCGTGGGGTCTCAGAAATCCTCAAGGGGGAATTCAGCGGTCGCCCTGCGGTTCGCGCCGTTGGCCGCCCTTTTCCTCCTTCTCGGCGTAGAAGTGCGCGAGGTCGATTCCGCCGCGCTGCTCCTCCTCGACCAGCTTCAGCCGGGTTTCCAGGCGTTCGATGCGTTGCTGAAGCGCGGGAATGAGATAGCGATTGGTGTCTTCCAACTGCGGCCGCGGCACGGTCGGATGGCCCAGGTGCCGCTGCAGCGCCGCGAACAAGTAGAGCGGGTCCTTGCGGCGGTTCGCCAGCGCGATCCGCCCTTCCTTCTCGCCGAACAGCGCGGGCTTTTCCGCCTCTTCGTGACTCTTGCGATAGAACTCGCTGCGCACATAGATCATGTCGCCAAGATCAATCAGTCCGACCTGGCGGCGGACGGCGAGAATCCACTCCCGCCAGTTCTCGTCGAAGAGGTTGTCGCCGGCCATGGCCTCCAGGCCGCGGTCGTAGCCGAGCCGATTGCGGCAGAGCGTTTCAAACTCGTAGAGGAAAAGGCCCTGCGGCGAGGCGCCGCGCGCCCGATATTCGGCCTCGCGCTGGAGCACTTCCAGGGCAATGCGGAAATCGAAGCGACCCTCGGCCTTCTCCGCCTCGCCGATCACATAGGTCTGGAACGGCGTGAAGTAATGGGGCAGCCGGGCCATGGCCGTGGCGAATCCGCCGGTCAACCGCAACTCGCCGGCCATGAAGTCCAGCGCGAACGGCAGCATCGTCGTGGCCAGAATCTCCTGCCGGATGGCCACCAGGAGGTCCTGCGTCGACATGTTCTGGAGCATCCGCTGGCGCAGCGTCTGAAAGAAATACGTCTGTTCGACGTATTCTTCCCGATCCAAGGGCATGATGCGGGCCTCCCCCAGCGGCGCGTGGGCAAGTATACTCAGGGCAGGACCGTATTCTAACCTTAGCCCGTGTTGCCCGTGAATCCCCCCGACGAAACGCTGGCGGCCGCAATGGCCCGGCATCAAATCGAGTTGCCCCCGTCGCAGGTCGCCGTGCTGGAGCGTTACTGCGAGCTGCTTTGGGATTGGAACACCAGGCTCAATCTCACGCGGCACACCGACTACGAGAAGTTCGTCACGCGCGATCTGGTCGATAGCCTGACGTTTACCCGGTTTTTGGAAGCCGGCGAGAAAGTGCTCGACGTGGGCACCGGCGGCGGCGTGCCGGGGATCGTGCTGGCGGTGCTCCGCGACGACCTGCGGATTTCGCTCTGCGAATCGGTGGGCAAGAAGGCCCGCGTCGTGGCCGAAATCGTGGAGAAGTTGGGCCTGAAGACGCCCATGCTTCACGGCCGGGCCGAAGAGATTCTCGGCGCGGCCCGCTTCGACACGCTGGTGGTTCGGGCCGTGGCGCCGCTCAGGCGGCTGTTGGAATGGTTCCGGCCGCATTGGAAGGCGTTCGACCGGATGCTGGTCCTCAAGGGGCCTTCGTGGATCGCCGAACGGGGCGAAGCCCGGCATTACGGCCTGCTGCACGAGTTGGCACTCAGAAAGCTCACGACCTATCCGCTGCCGGGCACGGAGTCGGAAAGCGTGCTGCTGCAAATCTGCCGCAAGGAGCGGCTGGCCCAATGGAACCCGCGGCGCTAACTCGTCGTAAGCCAGTTGGGCACTTCGAGCACCGCGAACACCAGGAACATGAAACACACGATCCACAGGGCCACGCGGACGGCGTGGATCAGGATCGGCCCCATCCGCTCGTGACGCGTCGCCGAATACACCAGGCTCACCGCGATGATCACCGGCACGGCGTACCACACCTCGAGGTTCCACAGGTGAAAGGCTCCGGCAAACAGCAAGTTGAACATAACCCGGATTCCTAATGAGTCTTGCATTACTACCGGAACGTTTTCCCGGGAGAAACGGCCGGAACTGTTCCACAATCAACAACGGAACTAATCAGGCTTCGCCTCCGCGGTTTCATCCTCTTGGGACGGCTCTTCTTCGTCCTTTTTCTTCTTCGGCGGTGGTTGAGGCGGGACAGGCCCGGCAAACGCATCATAGATCGCCAGCACGTTCAACAAGCCGCCGACCATCGTGAAGAACGTCGCCAACTCGTAGTAGCGGTGCAACCGATAGTGGAGATCGTTCAAGGTGGGCTGATCGATATTGGGGTCATCGCCGCCGGCGTTGGGCGACCGCGGCGGCGCCATGAACCCGTTCCACCACACCGCTTGGCGGTTGTTCATGCGGTTTGCCTGGAGCAACGCCGGCAAGGCGGGCAACCCGACAAATACTTGGCAGAGATACGGCAGCCGGCGATCGCCCTCCCGCCACGAGAAATAGACGGCCCGCCCATAGCCGAGCTGGTGCTGGCGGCCGTCGGCGTCTCGGTAGTCGCCGCCGCCCAGATAAACGCCGAATCCAAAAGTCCCCATGATGCAGACGAAGTAGAGGACCGCTTTGGCGCGACGCCCCTGATACCAGTGACCCAATCCGGGGATCAGCCACGCCAGCAGGGCGGCCATCGCCGGGTCTTTCAGGTCGATCTTCTCTTCAACGGGCGTTTCCGGCGAGTCGGTCATGGTCCGCGCATTGTAGCAGCGGGCACAACAAGGGGGAAGGGAGGAGCGCGCAGTGCTAAATACGTCCACACAAGACCAAAAGTGGCCGCGGGCGAAGACCGCCGGCCAATGGCGTGGGACTCGTGGCTGCACCACTGTCGGTTTTCCGCGGTTTCATTTAGAGATCCTGACTGTGCCTCGTCGTAGAACTGCGCTGTCAGTCGCGGCGAAAATGGCGGCCGGTTTCGCGGCGAGAGGGGGGCCACTTGCTGAAATGCAAGTACGGGTTCCTCGTCTCTGTTCCGTTGATGATGCCACTCAGAGGATGGAGTATTCTTCTCCGCGAAAGTGGCTCTCTTTCAAACCGCGTGCCACACCGCGACGCCCTTTTCCGGAACGCGTTTTTCGCTGCCCTCAAACGGTGCCTTCGAGCAATCCAGGACGGAAATGATCTCATCTGGTGGAGATGCGCCGGCAAGCGGTCCATCAATGGAACGGATTTCGGAACGTGAAAGCTTTGGTCGCATGCCCGCGCACTGACGGACAATGCACCACACCCAGGTCAGCCTGCAACGGCTCAGAACTCGTGCCTCCGCCGGATATCGGTCGATGGGCCTCATTGCGACGGGGCTGTGGCGGCTCTAGAATTGGGGTTATGGCGGCCCACGAAAGCAAATCAGAACGGTTGCCGGCCCGTGGGGACCGGTTTGCGACAACGCACTGGAGCATCGTGGTGAGCGCCGGCGGCAGCCGGTCGGCGGACGCCGATAGATCACTGGCCACGTTGTGCGAGAACTACTGGTTCCCACTCTATGCCTTTGTACGCCGCACAGGCTATGGGCCGGAGGACGCCCAGGACTTAACGCAAGAGTTCTTCCTCCGTTTGTTAGCCAATAATTACCTGGCCTCGGTCAACCGGGAGCGGGGCAGATTCCGTTCCTTCCTTATTGGAGCGATGAAGCATTTCCTGGCCGGTCACAATCGAGCCCAAACGGCGCAGAAACGGGGTGGTGGCCAGCTCACCTTCTCCTTCGATTTTAGTGCGGGCGAAAGCCGGTACCGTCGAGCGGAGCCGGTGGACAACATGACACCGGAGCGGCTCTACGAGAAACGGTGGGCAATGGTGGTGCTGGACCTGGTGCTCCACCGCCTTAGGGAAGAGTTTCGGGCGTCCGGCAAAGAGCAGCTATTCGATGGCCTGAAGCAGTTCGTTACCGCTGGCTCCGTTGAACAGTCCTATCTCCAGGCGGGTGAACTGCTTGGAATGAGCGAAGGGGCGGTAAAAGTGGCTGCCCATCGGCTGCGCCGACGATACCGTCAACTGATTAAGGAAGAGGTCGCCCGAACCGTCGCCGACCCCGCCGGGCTGGAGGATGAACTGCGGGAGCTGTTGGCCGCGCTGAGACCAAAATAATAATGCCGGGCTCTGTAACCTTTTTGATTTTTTGGCGCAGGTAGTGGTAGAAGAGCGACTAACGGCCCCCAAGCGGACCACAACCCGTAATGACGGAGCCCGAAATGGCGGAATCCACCCGCTGTCCCCAATGCGGGGCCGAAGTGCCGACCGACGCGGCCGAAGGCCTTTGTCCCAACTGCGCACTTAAGGCGGCTTTCGGTACGCAACAGACTGACAGTGTACTGTCGGCGGGGGCGGAATCGGCCTCCGCCAGTTCCTTCGACGCCCAGTTCGTGCCGCCCACGCCAGCCGAACTTGCGCCCCATTTTCCCGACCTGGAGATCCTGGAACTGGTGGGTCGGGGCGGGATGGGCGTGGTCTACAAGGCCCGGCAGAAGCGGCTCGATCGGCTGGTGGCGCTGAAAATCCTCTCGCCGAAGATCGGCCAAGACCCCGCGTTTGCCGAGCGGTTCCATCGCGAAGCCCGGGCGATGGCCATGCTCAACCATCCCCATATCGTCACGGTCCATGATTTCGGTCAGAACGATGGGCTGTACTTCTTCCTCATGGAGTATGTCGACGGGGTGAACCTGCGGCGGCTGTTGGACGCGGGCAAGCTCTCGCCTCAGGAAGCCCTGGCCATCGTTCCACAAATCTGCGACGCCCTGCAATACGCCCACGATGCGGGCGTGGTCCACCGCGACATCAAGCCGGAAAACATCTTGATGGACAAGAACGGGCGGGTGAAGATTGCCGATTTCGGCCTGGCGAAGCTGGTGGGCCGCGAGGCGAAGGACATGACGTTGACGGGGGCGGGCCAGGTGATGGGCACGCCGCAATACATGGCCCCCGAGCAGATCGAGCATCCGAAGGATGTGGATCACCGCGCCGATATCTACTCGCTGGGCGTGGTCTTCTACCAGATGCTCACCGGCGAATTGCCGATCGGCCGCTTCGCCCCTCCCTCGCAAAAAGTGCAGATCGACGTGCGGTTGGACGAGGTGGTGCTCCGCGCGTTGGAAAAGGAACCCGAACGTCGATACCAGCAGGCTAGCGATATCAAGACGCAGGTAGAAACGATCGCAACCACGCCGCAAGCTGGCACAGGCCCACGGCCCGTGAGACCAGCGTCGTGGCGGAGGCACTTCATTGTCGTGGGGCGGCGCGGTGGAAAGGCGGTTATTCACTGGCCCGGTGTTCTGCTCGGCTTTGCCATCGTCGTCGGCGTCATGGCGTTGGGGTCGTGGCTGTGGATCGGGAGAGTAGACGACCGGGTCGTTGGTATCGCACTGATCGTTGCGATGGGGATCATAGGAGGCAAGATCATCGGCGAATTCTTAGGGTCGGTGGACAAGTTGGTCGATCTGGATGAGCCGCCGCCCGGCGGGCCAGGTGGGCGAGCCGCTGGCTCTGCCCGTGTTTCGCCATCAGACGACGTACAATGCCCTGACAGGTCTCCTCCAAGCATTGGCAAAGCCGGCGGCACACCTTCGGTCCGACCACGTCTTTCTCGTAGCGCTCTCCTCGGAGGCTTGTCGGGCGCCGTTCCTTATTCCCGGCATCCTCATGGCTCTTGTTCTTCCCTCGGTACAAATCGAGCAGTCAACTACTGCGTCACCTGTTTCATGGGAAGATGCCGCGTTGGGTTGGGCGATCCTGTTCTTGATCGTGCTCTGCACCACTGCTCCGTTCGGCGTCACTAGTTTGGGAGCAATTGCGATTATCCAAATTCGTCATTCGGCAGGACGACTATACGGCTTGGGGCTGGCCGTATTCGACGCCTTGCTGTTTCCACTGCTGTTGCTCGATGCCATTCTCGGTTTGGCCTCACTAATGCACTTCCTTGGCGAACCAATTGGCAACGGCATTGGCGTTTCGATTAGCGGCGTTTCGATGAGTGGCCGTGGGGCTGGCGTCTTGCTCCTCACGCTTGCGGTGTTGTCTGTCATTGACTTCTTCATTGTCCGCTGGGCATGGCGCGCGGTGAATCGTCCGCTTGGCGCAACCGCAGGGAGCATAAAACGCACCGAGAAAGACAACCTGGCCGCCGCCCCCGGTGCGTCACCCTGCGAGGCCGACGAAGCTACCACCGAGCAGGCGCGGCAAGAGGTCAAGGCCCCGGCCATCGGACTGCTGGTCACGGGAATCCTGAATTGGCTGATGACTCCTCCACTGGTCGCTATCATTCTTCCGGTCGTTGCAGCGCACAGCCACGGAGAGCCACACGCCGAACCGAGCCACTTTTCCGTAATTATTCTATTGATTGTAACGATCTTTCTAGTGCCCGCTGTTCTCAGTACCTTGATGATTGTCGCGGCGCTGAAGATGAAGCGGTTGAGAGCCTATGGCCTGGCCATCGCCGCCAGCATCTTGGCCATCCTTTCGCCCGCCTGCCTGATCGGCCTGCCGATCGGCATCTGGGCGTTGATCGTGTTGAGCCAGCGCGACGTGCGAAATGCTTTCGGACAGAACCGGCACGTGGAACCGCGCAAACGGCGGAAACACTGGACTGCAATCGGTGCGATCGTGTTGGCTGCCGTCAGCATTTGGTTGATCCTCTCTGCAAACGGCACGCGGAGTTTCAATCCCAGCGACCTTCAGAGGCTGAGCACCGCGGAACTCCTTCAACGGCTGCCTGAGCATGTGGAGGAACCGTGGGTGTGGCAGGAATTGGAGAAGCGTCTGACCTCCGGTTCGCTGACACCGATGGAGGTCAACATCGCGGCAAGGATTCTCGTTGACCACATGACGACCAAACGGCCGAAAGGCTGGGACCAGCCGCTCACCTGGTTCGATCTCTTTCTCAGCCAGGCCACGAAAAAGGGCATGGTTTCTTCACCCCTCTTGCTGGAGCTGTGCGACGCTGTCTACGGTCCAAAACCAATTCTCGAATTGCCGCGATGGCGGGAGAACAAGCGGGACCTGCCAATCCAGATTACCTATGGCGGCACTTGGAGACTCGATGTACCAACGGGCGCTCGGCATAGTATTGCTCTGGCGGGTCGATCAGGTCAGCTTCGATGGCAAACCAATCGACGTCCGCAATGCGAACCTGTTCTTCGGCTGGTCGTGGCAGGGCGCCTGCCCCGGCACACTGAAAGCCGGATCGCACGAGATCACGATCAAGGTCGTGTGCGCCTACGTTGACGAGAACAAGATGATCGGGCTAAACGCCAATAATTTGCCGGAGGAGCTGTGGCCTGCGTCTCGAAAGCGGTGGACGCAGTCGGTTTCCTCGCCGCTGTCGGTGTATCGCGTCGGCGAACCCGTGGTCGCGCTGGTAAACGACGCACGCCGCTCACCCGGACCGAATGGTGGAATCAAGATCGATCGTTTGGCGGTGCAGCCGGCTCGCGACGGCAAGAAGAAGATCGTGATGGAGGTAAGCCTCGATCCCAATCCGCCGACAATCGCCGTGAGCTACGATGCGGCGATCGCCATCCCTGGCCTGTCCGAGCCAGTGCCCCTCGGCGCGGTATGGATTGTTCCACAGAAGGGCGGTTCCGCTTCGAGCGGCAACCTCCTGGAGGCAACTGTTGATCGGCTAGGCGACACAGCACAGCGGGCACAACTCCTGCTCACGCCGAACCCCAATCATGTTGACCAATTCTCACAAGTTACGGAGATATGGGGTGAGAAAGTCACGATCAAGGGCGTACCGCTGGAGCGATTGGACCAGGAGGCGGTGAGTGCGGAAAACCTGCCGGACCGGGGCCCTAGTCACGCGAGAGGTAAGACGGACTTGGGGCATCCTGATCGCGACGACCGTGACCGTGAACAAATTGTAGGCACCTGGAAGGCCGTGGATTCATCGTCCTGGGACAAGTTGTTCAAGAAGGTTGGCGTCTCAGCAGATGGCAAAACTGAAGTCGGCGTGCAAATGACGCACGAGGAAGCCAAAGCGGCGGCCGATCGCGAGCCGACGGTGATCACGAAAGATTTGATTTTCGGCTTCTACCACTACACGCTCGATCCCTCGAAGAATCCCAAGACGATCGACCTTTTCCTCAACGGACGATTGGTGCTGGTGGGCATTTATGAGTTGGAGGGTGATCGCTTGCAGTTCCACTTCTCCAAGACGCCGCAGCGGCCGAAGTCGTTCGTTCGAGAGCCGGCGGATGAAGAAGCGGACACTTTTTTCGAGGTCCTCGAACGCGCTACTCCAGCGGCCGGGAGCGTCGGCCACGTTGCTCTGCCCAAGCAATCAGTAGATACGGCTGTAGGGAAGCCGGTTGGAAAGGCCGAGGGGGATCGGACATTTGGCCCGCTGATCGAGCGAATGGTCAACGACTGGCGCAAAAATCCCATGGACTCCGTCATCGACCTGGATTCCGGGAAACTCTTCTCGATGCCGGAGGATTTGCTGCCCAAACCCGGGGAGCAGCCCGCGTCGAAGAAGCAAGCTGGGGAGAAATGGGGAAGAGACAACGGCGTCGATGCCGGAGGCGTCGTCTGGTTCGCGGAAGAACTGCCGCCCGGTGAGCCGAAGCCCGCCTTCGTGGGACGAATCGGCCTCGGCGGACTGGACATGTTCGCCACTCACGCCGACAGCGCCGACTGGGATCGCATAACGCCCGTGGAGATCGAATCGCGATTGGCCCAGGCAAAATTGGAATACCGCGGACTGCCCAACGCAAAGGGCGACATGCTGACCGACCGCGAGTTCCCCGCCACGTTCCTCTTCCAAACCCGCGAAGGCGGCACGGGAATCCTGCAAATCGTCGGCTTCAGCGAAAAACCCAAGGCGGTGAAGATTCGGTACAAACTGGTGCAAAGCCATTCGCCCGTTGCGGAGACGCAATCAGCCGTGCCGTTTGAAGCACGATTGCCCGATGGCATCGGCGTCGAGTTGCTCGGCATTGCCGAGAATCCATCGCAAAACCGGCCGTGGTGGCGGCCCGACGGTTCGCCGCTGGCTGAGCGTCCCTACAACCGATTGGGCGCTTCGGCGGCCGCCGGCAAGGACGAAATCGCCCGGGAAATCGCCATTCGCCTGCACAATCTGCCTTCGGAATCGGTCGCCACCCAGTGGCAGATCGAGCCGAGCCTGGCGTCTGCCACGCGCGAACCGCCGGGCCTTGGTACGAGCTTGCCGAACGTCCGCGCGGTTGCCGTCCGGATGGCCGCCGGCACGCAGACGGCGACGGTGCGCAGTCGGCGTAGCGAGCGGCCAGTGGCGAACGATCGCGGAGAGCCAATCGCGCGGCGGCGATGCCCTGGCCGGCGATGCCATATTTTCACCGGCCACGGAAAAGGATGGAGACGTCGTCATCTCAGTCGCTCACCGGTTCGGGGATCAAGAGGTGCGAGTCATCGCCATCAGCCTTGATGGCAAGGAGCATGTTGGCTCGCAAGAGCAGTTCGCCGGCGGTGGAACGTTGTGGCAGGTCAGCGCCACGTTCTCCGGGCTCTCGCTAAAGGACGTCAAGACGTTTCATCTGCAATCGCGCCCGTACCGATGGGTCGAGTTCCGCAACGTGGCCCTCCAACCGCGTGGCATTGCGGAGAAACCCACGCCGAATGAGGCCCTGCCTCCCGCTGCGCCGGGTAAGTCGGAAGCTAAGGCACCTGCCGTCAACCCCGCCGCCGAACTGAAGGCCCTGCAAGGCGACTGGACGGTCGCGCACGTCGAGAAGGGCGAGTTCGCGGGCTCGTCCTGGCCGTTGGATAGGTGGCACGGGCCATTAAGCCCCATTGATCCTGCGGCCATCGAGCGATTCGATTTCAGCGTCAACTCGTTGGTCTTGATGAACTTCCAGCAGGGAAAGCGGGTGGTGGTCGGCTTCCGCATCAATCCGACGATTGCGCCCAAGACAATCGACCTCAAATTCGGCGACGATACAGTCGCGTTGGGCGTTTACGAAATCCAAGGCGACCGGCTAACGCTTTGCCTGGCCGAATATCACGACTCGTTGGCGGCCGAGCAGCGGCCGAAAGATCTGGCCGTCGAACCCGGCTCCGCCAGCGTCCTCTTCACGCTCCAGCGATATCGGCCACCGGCGGATGAGAAGCAAATCCAAGGGCAGTGGACAGTCATCAGTGAGACGCGCAATGGGAAGGCCGTCTCAGAACACCTTGCGTCGCTTTCCTTTTCCCATGACCTATTCAAGGCTCGCATCCAACGCGGTGGCGTAACTGAATCGACGCCGTTCGCTCTCGATGCAGGCAGCGAGCCAAAACAGATCGTGTTCTTCCAATCGCCCCCCGGCCCCGGCCGTTTCTTCCTTCTAGTCGGAGTCGGCGGGCCGGGGGAACCGGTAAAGAGTGCGATCCACGTTATCTACAAATTCGACGGCCAACGGCTCATCATGGCCTACCGCAAGGACGGTTCGCCGCCGGAGACGTTCGAATCGCTACCGGGCTCGGGCGTAACGCTGCTGGAACTGGAAAAGGCGAAACCGGCAGACAGTCCAAAGCCGGACGAACCGAAGAGCGGCGAAAGCCAGACACCGCCGAACCCAGCGATCAACCCCGCAGCCGAACTCAAGGCCCTGCTAGGCGATTGGACGGTCATGCACCTTGAGAAGGGCGAGGCCGCGGGCTCGTCATGGCCAGTAAATAGTAGGTGCGGGAGTTCGGGTGACGATAGGCGATGGCAATTCCAAGTAGCCCGGATGGAAAATGCGCATCTTGTGGGCTAATTATCCCCGCAATTACCCCCCCTGTGAGGTTGTATGCTATTGACAAGCCATCTGCTGGGGTATTTAAAGTAGTAGTATGGGGGTTACTGATTGGAAACGACTCTTCTCGCCGGGGTGCCACGATGTCTACCGCTTCCATCATAAAGAGTGCTGCCATCGGGCGTCGCCGCCCGTCGAACTTGCGGAACGGGCCCGCTCTGGGCCACATCTATAGTCGGCGGCTCCAGTGCGAGCCGCTGGAAGATCGCCGGCTGTTGTCGGTGTTTGTCGTCGAGAGCACCGGCGACGATCACTTGCAGTCGGGCGCGATGTTCTCGAATCCGGTTGCCGGCCAACCGGATACCTACGCGTTGCCTTCGTTGCGGGCGGCCGTCGAGGCGGCCGACCAGAACCCGGGCGCCGATACGATCACGTTCGCCCCCAGCCTGGCCGGCCAGACCATCACTCTGACCAACTACACACTGGAACTCAGCGACACCAGCGGCACGACCACGATCACCGGCCCGGGCGCAAGCCAGTTGACCATCGACGGCAACAACGACGGGACTGTCTTTCAAGTTGCCGGGGGCGTGACGGCCGACATCTCCGGCCTGACGATCAGCCACGGATATAGTTCGAACTATAGCGGCGGCATCTGGAACAGGGGCACGCTTTCCCTGACCGACTGCACTCTCTCCCAGAATACGGCCACCCTTGCCGGCGGCATCGGCGGCGGCATCTGCAACTTCGGCGCCCTTTCCGTGACTGACTGCACTCTCTCGGGCAATTCGGTAACCGGCATAATGGGCGAGGGTGGCGGCATCTACAACTCCGGTACGGCGACGGTTGCCGGCACCACGTTCTCCGGAAACTCGGCCTCGAATTGTGGTGGTGGCATCTTTAACGACAGCGGCGGCACGCTGACCCTTGTCAACTGCACTCTCTCGGGCAACTCGGCCCAGGGTTACGACGGCGGCGGCGGCATCGGCAACGCCGGCGCCGTTTCCGTGACTGACTGCACTCTCTCCGGCAACTCGGCAACCGGTGAAATCGCCGAGGGCGGCGGCATCTACAACGATATGTACGCGACGCTGAGTGCCGTCAACAGCACCTTCGTTGGTAATACGGCCCATGCTTGCGGCGGCATCTTCAACCTCGACACCCTTTCCGTGACCAACTGCACCCTCTCAGGAAACTCGGCCCAGTCGGACGGCGGCGGCCTCTACAATATTGATGGCCGTGGCACAGCAACCCTCGCCAATACCATCGTCGCCGGCAACAAATGCAGCGGCTCTCCCGATATCTCCGGCCCGGTTACCGCCAACTACTGCCTGATCGGAGACCCGACCGGCGCGCTTTTGAGTACCCAATCAACCTACAACATCACGGGCGTGGATCCGCTCCTGGGCCCGCTGGGCAATTACGGCGGGCCAACCGACACCCTTCCGCTGCTGCCCGGCAGCCCGGCCATCGGCGCCGGCGACAACGGTCTCGCGCTGGACGCCTCCGGCAATCCGTTGACCACCGACCAGCGGGGCGTCGAACGCATCGTCAATGGCATTGTTGACATCGGCGCCTTCGAGAGTCGAGGCTTCACGATGTCCCTAAGCGGCGGCAATAACCAGCAGACGGTCGTCGGCACGCGGTTTGCCGACCCGCTGGCGGTCGAGGTCACCAGCGAGTTCAGCGAGCCGGTCGAGGGTGGGCAGGTCACGTTTACGCCGCCCGCCACCGGCGCCAGCGCCACCTTCTCCGGCGGCTCGAACACCGCAACGATCGACTCCAGCGGACTGGCGCAATTCATTGCCACCGCCAACGACACGCTTGGCCCCTATACGGTCAGTGCCGCGGCGGCAGGCGCCCTCGGCCCGGTCAGCTTCAACTTGTTCAATTTGGACAATGCCGAAACGCCGAGACTCCTGGTCAACACAGCCAAAGACGTCGTCGATGGCAACAATGGGCTCACCAGTCTCCGCGAGGCGATCGCCTATGCGAACACGCACCCGGGCGACGATACGATCACGTTCGACCCGAGCCTGGCCGGCCAGACCATCACGCTGGCCAACGGCCCGCTGGAACTCAGCGACACCAGCGGCACGACCACGATCACCGGCCTGGGCGCAAACCAGTTGACCATCGACGGCAACAACGCCACGACCATCTTTCAAGTTGACAGCGGCGTGACGGCCAACATCTCGGGCCTGACGATCAGTCACGGATCTACCACTTCGGAAGGTGGCGGCGGCATCGCCAACGGCGGCACGCTTTCCCTGACCGACTGCACTCTCTCCCAGGATACGGCGGGCAACGGCGGCACGGTCTCCAACGACAAGGGTGGCACGGTGACGCTGCCCGACAGCGCGCTGTCCGGCAATTTGCCAGACGCCGTTCCTCCCCCTCCCAGCGCCTTCGGAGGCGGTATCTTCAACTTCGGCGCCGTAACATTGACCGACTGCACCCTTTCTGGAGATTCAGCCTTTAACGGCGGTGGCATCTGCAACGAGAGCAGTGGTACGGTGACGCTGACCGACAGCACACTGTCCGGCAATTCGGCAACCGGCGTGGGTGCCGGGATCTGCAACCTCGACGGCACCGTAACATTGACCGACTGCACCCTCTCCCAGAATACGGCCACTTACGGCGGCGGCGGCATCTGCAACGCCCGTGGCACGGTGACGCTGACCGACAGCACCCTCTCCCAGAATACGGCCTTGTTCGGCGGCGGTATCGAGAACGATTGGACTGCAACGGTCACCACCACTGACTGCACTTTCTCGGGCAACTCGGCCCAGACTGAGGGCGGCGGCATCTTCAACTACGGTGCCCTTTCCGTGACCGACTGCACCCTCTCAGGAAACTCGGCCCAGTCTTTCGGCGGCGGCCTCTACAGTTATTATTCCTCTAGCACGGCAACCCTCGCCAATACGATCGTCGCCGGCAACACGTGCAGCGGCTCTCCCGATATCTCTGGCCCGGTTACTGCCAACTATTGCCTGATTGGAAACACCACCGGCGCGACCTTGAGCGGCAGTTCCGCCAACAACATCACGGGCCTGGATCCGTTGCTGGGCCCGCTGGGCAATTACGGCGGGCTAACCGACACCCTTCCGCTGCTGCCCGGCAGCCCGGCCATCGATGCCGGCAACAACAATCTCGCGGTGGACGCCTCCGGCAATCCGTTGACCACCGACCAGCGGGGCGCCGACCGCATTGTCAATGGCACCGTCGACATCGGGGCCTTCGAGAGCCAAGGCTTCACGATTTCCAGCGTCGTCGTGGTCGATGCCACGACCAACGGCAGCACTCTGCTATCGACCGACCCGATCGAGATCACCTGGCAGGTCAACGGCGTCGCCGTCGTGGGCAACAAGTCGCTGAGCGTCAACGGCAATGCGGTCACGACGATGTACGGCCCGTACGCGGCCGGCGCCGACACCTGGTATTTGGGCGGCGTGGTCGGGCCGCTTGCCGCAGGCACGCACACCTTCAGCATTCACTCGGGCGACAACAGCGGCAATGTGGCGATTCCGTACGCGGAGAGCTTCACTGTACTCGCACCGACAGGCCCGACGATTTCCAGCGTCGTCGTGGTCGATGCCAAGACCAACAGCAGCACCTTGCAGTCGGGCGACCAGACGGAGATCACCTGGGCGGTGGGCGGCACCGCCAGCGTGAGCACTGAATCGTTGAGCGTCAACGGCAAGGCGGTCACGCCGATTTACGGCCCGTATGCCGCCGGCGCCAACACGTGGTATTTGGGCGGCGTGGTCGGGCCGCTTACGCAGGCCCCCACAACTACAGCATTCAGTCGGCCGACGGCAACGGCAACGCCGCGACTCCCTACACGGGCTACTTCCAAATTGTACTCGCGCCGACAGGCCCGACGATTTCCAACGTCGTCGTGGTCGATGTCAAGACGAACAGCCCCATCTTGGACCTGGGCGACCAGACGGAAATCACCTGGGCGGTGGGCGGCGCGGCCAGCGTGAGCACTGAATCGTTGAGCGTCAACGGCAAGGCGGTCACGCCGATTTACGGCCCGTATGCCGCCGGCGCCAACACCTGGTATTTCGCCGGCGTGTTCGGACCGCTCAGCGCGCGCCACAACTACAGCATTCAGTCGGTCGACGGCAACGGCAAAGCCGCGACTCCGTACGCGGGCAGCTTCACTGTACTCGGGCCGACAGGCCCGACGATTTCCAGCGTCATGGTGGTCGATGCCAAGACCAACAGCCCCATCTTGGACCTGGGCGACCAGACGGAAATCACCTGGGCGGTGGGCGGCGCCACGAGCGTCGGCAACGAGTCGTTGAGCGTCAACGGCAAGGCGGTCACGGCGATGTACGGCCCGTATGCCGCCGGCGCCAACACGTGGTATTTGGGCGGACTGTTCGGACCGCTTGCCGCGGGCACGCACAGCTTCACCATCCAGTCGGCCGACGGCAGCGGCAATGCGGCGACTCCTTACACGGGCAGCTTCAACATCGTTTCGGCATTGATGGTCAACGCGTCCGCTGCTCCCTCGGGACTGGCCGCGCCGTTGACGGAAAGCCAACTCCAACCGATCGTCGCCGCAGCCGAGCAGCGCTGGGCCGCTGCCGACGGCATCCAGGTTCTGGCGGCCATGTCGGGCGTGACGGTTCAAATTGCCGATCTGCCCAGCGGAATGTTGGGGGAGGAGGTTGGCAAAACGATTCTCATTGATCGCACGGCCGCCGGCTACGGCTGGTTTGTCGATCCGACGCCGGCCGACGATTCCGAGTTTGCCGACGCGCTTGGTCCCTACACGCTGGCCGCGGTCAACGGCAGTCCTGCCGCCAATCGGGTCGACCTGTTGACGGCCGTGATGCACGAGATGGGCCACGTATTGGGTTTCGGGCACTCGGATTCGCTCGATCTGATGTATCCAACGCTGCCGTTGGGCACGCGACGGCTAATCGATCTGTAGTCTTGGCTTGCTCCAGCCAGGCAAGTCGGGCATGTTGTGCCGGACCTGCTAAGCTGCTCCTGGTGGATTTCATCGTCCGCTATCAATAGGGAACTGCTCCACCGCGGCGCCGTCGGTGAATGCATGCTGGCCCTTGCGTTGAGCCGCCCCTCTGACAAGCGGCAATCCGCGGACCAAGATCACGGCGGATGGCTTGCCGCTGAGGGGCGCCGGCGGGCTCGACAAGGGAACGGACTCCGCAGCGGTCTGTCTCGATCATTGTTCCGGGGCGGCGGGATGCCTTCCGGCCGGCCGTGCTGCCCAGACGCCAGGACCGGCAAAACCTTGCTTCGCCATGGACCGCCCGCGGCTTTTTCTTTCCGCCGTCAGCCAGGAACTTCGCACGGCCCGCAACGCCGTGGCCGCCACCGTCCGCACGCTGGGCTACGATCCCGTTTCCCAGGACGACTTTCCCACCGGCCACGGCGAAGCTGCGCGAGTGGCTCCGCCACGAGATCGATTCCTGCCAGGGGCTGTTGCAGATCGTGGGCCAGGGTCACGGCGCGGAGCCGCCGGAGGTTGATCCGGAGTGGGGCCGGGTTTCGTACACCCAATTTGAGTTTCTCTACGCCCGGCGGCAGGGCAAGAAGACCTGGTTGATCGTCGCCGGCGAGCAATGCCAGCGCGACCGGCCGCCTGCCGAGCTTGACCTTCCCGACGATCCGGCCCACGCGGACCCGGCAGGCTACCAGGCCCAACGGCGGCAGCTCCAGCAAGACTACCTCGCCCGCTTGCAGCGCGAGAATCACCTCTGGCACCTGGCGGACAACCCCATCGAACTGCAAAACGTGGTTCTGCGGCTGCGCGACGAATTGGGCGAGTTGCGGCGGCGGTCGGAACGGCGGCATCGCCGTCTGAGTTGGGCCCTCGGCGCCATTCTGCTGGCGCTGGTGGTTTTGGGCGGCGGCGTCTGGTGGGGCTATCACCTTCTGCACCGTAATGTACAACTGGGCACGGAAGAAGTCCAGAAGGTGTGGAAGGAGGTGCAGCAGACCAAGAAGGAACTGCGGGAGGCCGCCGAGGTCAACGCGGAGAAGATTCACGCCCACCTGTTGGAGACCGCCGCCGAGACCCATCGCCGCGAGCTGGCCGAGGCCGCTAAGGCCAAGGATTGGAAGCAACGGCAGCAACTGCGCGAAGCGGCCGACGCGGCGCACAAGGCGCGGCTGGACCGGATCGAGGAGTTGACGGCCTCGATTCACGAGATCGAGGCCCGCGGCGACGCCACCAACGTTTTCCAGGAAATGACCCGCATCCTCACGGAGCAGGGGGTGGACGAGGCCATCGCCTACGTGGAAAGCCAGCAGTCCGACATTTTGAAGGCGGTTGCCGCACGTTCGTCGGCCGCCCACAAGGCCAATCGCGATCAATTGCAGCCGCTGCTGAAGGCCGCCGCGCTGAACGCGACGAAGGGGCAATGCGCCGCTGCCCGGGGCCTGTACACGCAGATCCTCGCGGCCGAGCCCGATTGGCCGGAGGCCCTGCACGCCTGCTTCTGGTTCTTCGTTGATCAGGGTGACGTCGCCCGGTTCCATACCACGCTGACCGATGCCCTCCGCGACTACGAAGAAGCCCACCGCCTGGCCCAGCGCCTCACGGCCGCTGACCCCGGCAACACCCAGTGGCAGCACGATCTCTCGTGGTCCTGCGACAGGCTTGGCAACGTTGCGCTGAGGCAAAGCAAGCGGGACGATGCCGCGCGGTACTTCGGCGACGGCCTGGCGATCGCCGAGAAGCTGGCGGCCGCCGACCCCCGCAACACCCAATGGCAGCACGACCTCTCTATCTCCTGCGATAACCTTGGCGACGTGGCGATGAAGCAAGGCAAGCGGGAGGATGCCGCGCGGTACTTCGGCGATGGCCTGACGATCGCCCAGAAGCTGGCGGCCGCCGAACCCCGCAACACCCAGTGGCAGCACGACCTTTGGTATCCTACAGCAGGGTTGGCGACGTAGCGGTGGAGCAAGGCAAGCTGGAGGATGCGGCACGGCACTACGGCAACTACCTGGCGATCGCCAAGAAGCTCGCGTCTGCCGACCCCCGCAACACCATGCGGCAGCGGGACCTCTACATCTCCTACAACAAGCTTGGCAACGTGGCGATGAAGGAAGACAAGTGGGAGGATGCCGCGCGGTGCTACGGCGACGGCCTGGCGATGGTCAAGAAGCTGGCGGCCGCCGAACCCAGCAACACCCTTTGGCAGCGCGACCTCTCTGTCTCCTACAACAGCCTTGGCGACGTGGCGGTGGCGCAAAGCAAGCTGGAAGATGCGGCGCGGTCCTACGGTGACGGCCTGGCGATCGCTAAGAAGCTGACGGCCGCCGACCCTAGCAACACCATGTGGCAGTGGGACCTCTCTAACGCCTACAACAACCTTAGCAACCTGGCGATGAAGCAAGGCAAGCTGGAGGACGCCGCGCGGTACTATGGAGAGAGCCGGGCGATCCGCAACAAGCTGGCGGCCGCCGGTCCCGGCAACACCGAGTAGCAGCGCGACCTCTCGGTGTCCTACTGGGAATTGGCCAGTCTCGCCGAGCGGTTGAACAAGGCCGATGCGGCCTTCGCCGATCCCAAGCTGATGACGTTGCTGTAAGCCGAGGGCTACCGTTACGCGATCCGCCTGAAAGCCAATGCCGTCTCGGAACGGGAAATCGAGCACCTGCCGAAGTGTCCGGTCTGGCGGCCCTCGCGCCGACCGAAGGTGTTCTACCGCGGCTTCCAATACCAGGCGAAGTCCTGGCATCGTTCCCGACAGAGTAGCTTCATCGAGAATCTTGGCAGGTGTTGGGGGGGTGCTTTAATTTTTCGGGCGGCCAGATAGAATTGGCGCCCGACTGTTCGACCTGATTTCCTGGTGTGTGCCGGGAGTTGAACGGTTGCCTGTCGGCCCGCCGCCTGAGGTCCCGGTGGCCGCGACAGCGTCAGGACCATCTGAATCGGAGCCTCAACACCAAAAAAGAGAGGAGCCATGTTATGAGACGCACCAGGACAGCAAGTGGCGTGTTCGCTGTGCTCGCCTTGGCGACAATCGCGATTGTCTTTGGTGCCCCGGCGTGCCGGGGCGACGACGTGCTTTTCTCCGACGACTTCAAGACGGCCGATCCTTGTTGGGGCACGAACACCCAAGTGTCGATCAAGGATGGCGCGATGACGGTAACAAGCGATGCCAATACGTCGCAAACCGAATTGCACGAGGGGTGGGTGTTCCAGGACATGACCTGTTCGGTCAACCTGCAGAAGGTGTCGGGCGACTCCGGCGACGTCGCGGGGATCGCCTTCTGGGCCACGGACTATAACAACTATTACATCGCTCAGATTTCGTCCAATGGATATGTCTCCGTCTGCCGCATCGTTAATAATGGTAACTGGATGTATCCGGTCAGCGGCCGTGCCTGCGCCGATATTAAGCAAGGCGTCGGCCAAGCAAATCTTCTCACGGTGACGATTCGCGGCGCTCAGGTCACGGTCAGCGTCAACGGCAAGGACGCCGTGAGTTTCAAAGGCCAGGCGCCCGACGGCGGCGGCGAGATCGGGACCGCTGTTTCCGCCGGCAATCAGACGAAAAGCGTGTGGACGTTCACGAACGTGAAAGTCACAAAGTAAATGGCTAGTCCCGTTGGGGCCACCTTATCTATCAAGGGAGGAACAATAATGCGCATGCGCAAGATCTTAAGGCAGTGCTCGCTGGCAGCAGCCGCCCTTGGGGTAATGCTGCTGGCCTCCTGCGCCCCGGCCGTGGACGACCAGCGCGACCAGCGTCAGCCGGCGACGATCCAGGCCGGTCTCTCACAGCCGGCCGCCGCCGGTCCGCAAACCCCGGAACTCTTGAAACAGCGCGAGCAGATCTTGCAAGAGATCAGGGCGCTGCATCACAGGATGAGAGACGTCCCCGACACCGAGCGCCAGGAGCTGAAGGAAAGGGTGCAGAAGCTCTCTGAGCAACTCAAGACGCTGCCGCCGCCTTCCGAGGCCCGCGGCGCCCACCCCTGCGCATTCGCGCGGGGACCTGCCCGGCAGAATCTCGCTGCTGCGGAGTGCCGCCTGGAACCTCCAGGCCGCCGGCATGAACGATCTTGCCGGCCATGTCCTCAAGCGGATCGAGTACGTCGAGGCAGGGCAGTACGACAGGCATAGTCAGCCGGCGACGGCGCCACTGCGCGAGCACACCGGTAGGTTGGCCAGCAGCATCGCCGTGGAGGCCGGCCCGAGCCCGGACATCCGCAGCGAGCTCCAGCAATTGCACCGCGACATGCAGGATCTCCGCGAGCAGGTCCGGCGCCTCGTCGAGAAGCAGTAACAAGAAATCACCGGCCGCGGCGACATTTCACCCGTGCATCGGCAGCGGCACGAGCCACTGCTCGAAGAACGTGGCGACCGTTTGGATTCGCACGCCGGGGTCCCATTGACATTGGGCGATCACCCCGCCGCTGCCGAAATCCATCGCCTTGCGGACCGCGAGCACCGCCTCGCGAAACTCCTCGGGCGTGCCGGGGTCGTGAAGCCGCTGGCGATCCATCTCGCCCCAGAACGTCACCCGCCCGCGGAACCGCTTCGCCAGCCGTTCCACGCCCATCACGTCCATTTGGCAGTGGATCGCGTTGACGCCGAGCTTCACCAGGTCGCCGAAGACATCGAGGATGTGGCCGTTGGAATGGAAGAAGACGAACTTATCTTTGGTGCGCAGAATCTTGCAATACTCGCGATACAACGGGCGGAAGATCTCGCGCCACATTTCCGGCGCCACCAGCAGCCCGTCGGCCGATCCCCAGTCGTCGCAAAAAGCCACCCCGTCCACATCCGTGTCGGCCCAAAGCTCGAGCTCCTTGCAGGCAAAGTCGTGCAGCGCGGCCAGCAGCGCGCGGATGTCCTTTGTTCCGCGTGCAAGGTCCACCAGCGCCGTTTCGCGGCCGCGCAAAAACCGCAAGCGGTCGAAAGGACGGACTTCGGACCACGCCAACACGAACCGCGCCGTGGCCTGGCAATTCTTGTTTACCTTGGCGAAGCGGGAGCGGTCCAACAACTCGGCCGGCGGCTGGAAGGAACTGATCTTGCCGGCATCCGCCAGCGGCGAGCTTTTCAGCTCGGCGGCGGCGCCCTTGTCGGCGACGTGCCAAACGCACCCCCAAGCGTCGGTGTACTCGCCCGGCTTGCTCAACTTGCCCTGGGACCTCTTGCCGGAACTCGACATCGCCTCCGGCTGGACGATGTCGCTGGGAAACCGCAGGCTCATCTCCGCCAGCTCACTCGCCCGGGCCGAGTCTTCGCCGGGCGGAATCCACAAATCCCGCGGCACGCGAGGGACTGGTTCGTGGTTGAGCGTCTTGATTACCAGTTCGCGAGAGGTCATCGGCATACGGAACTTCGGGCGTCCTAATCTCCAGGGATTGGACAAATTATAGCATGGCAACGATGGCGTCAACTGGGTGGCTTGGAAATCCCCTTACTCCCCATTGGTAAGCTATACTACAGTGGGGCGCTTGTATTTCGACCGATACGATTTTGGCCCGAAAATGGGGGGCCAGCACCCTGATGAAAACGGGGACTGGCTCCGCAACGGCTCATTGCTCGATCCGAACCACTATTAGTTGCGGTGCCTGTCCCCGTTTTCATCCCAGGAATCGCCGCCATGTTGCTCTTCCGCAAGCGCCAAGACGTCGCGGTTCGGACTTTTATCCTAAAACTGGTCAACAACAATTGCGACGATGTGAAGGCGCTGGCCGAGGGGCCCCGCGCCGATAGCCGCGTGGAGATGGTAATGCCTGTGCGGATTATTCCGGTAGAGAACAAACAGCCGCGGCGCGATCAGGCATTCAATGCGGTGACTAAAGAATTCTCGAACACGGGCGTGGCGGTGGTGCTCGGCCAACCTTGCGGGCTCGACGAGGTCATTCTGGGCTTTCGCCTCGGGGGCGATATGACCTTCGTTCGGGCGCAAGCCCGGCACCTGAATCCCATCGGCGGCGGCTTTTACCAACTCGGCTTCCGACTGAGCGAAATCGTCTCTGCCGGCGACTGTCCGGACCTGGCGTCGCAACGCCTGTGACCGACCAACCGTCTTCGGCCCGCCGGTGGCTCAACCGACCTGAATTGACGGGTGCATCGGTGAGGTCTTAGGTCTTAGGACTTGGGGCTTGGACAAGCCCAAGACCCAAGCCCAAAGACCCAAGGCCGACGTAATCCCAACCTGTCACGTCAGATCGGGTGGGGCGCTAGTCCGTCATCTCGAACCCCTGATCCACGGGGCCGGGGGTTTTGATCTCCTGGATGAGGTGCTTCATGAGGTCGTTTTTTCGCATGTGGCTGTGCCAGTGGCTATAGCAGATGTAGATCGTCAGCCCGATCAACAGCCAGCCCAACAGTCGGATCCAGGTGAGGACGGGGAGGAACAACATCATCGAAAAGTTCACTAGCACGCCCAGCGGCGCCACGACAAGAATGATCGGACAGCGGAAGGGCCGCTTCGCATCGGGACGCTGGAACCGCAACAGGAGCACGGCGGCACACACGATCGCGAACGCCATCAAGGTGCCGATGTTGACCATTTCTTCGAGGCTTTGAATGGGCGTGAATGCGGCCACCAGGCAGATCGCGATGCCGGTGATCAAGGTGGAGAGGTGCGGCGTGCGGAAGCGGGGATGCACGACGCTAAACACTTTCGGCAGCAGGCCGTCGCGCGACATGGCCATGAAAATCCGCGCCTGGCTCTGCAACATCACCAGCAGCACGCTGGTCATGCCGGCCAGCCCGCCGGCGGCAATCAGCACCGTGGCGATCCGCAGCAACGTGCTCTTTTCCTGGACCGCCTTGTCGGCGAAGGCCGCGGCGATGGGCGCATGGATGTCGATGTTGGGATAAGGCACCATGCCGGTGATTACCGCGGTGACCACCACGTAGAGCACGGTGCAGACGGCCAGGGAGGAAAGGATGGCGATGGGCATGTCGCGGGCCGGGTTGCGCGACTCTTCGGCATGGGTCGAGATCGAGTCGAAGCCGATGTAGGCGAAGAAGACGATCGCCGCTCCCAACATGATGCCCGACAGTCCGTAAGGCATGAAGGGACTGCGAATGGCATCGTCGATGGGCACCAGCCAGCGATCGATGCCGAACAGGGCCAGGATGCCCCAGGACTTGGTGACATTGGCTTGGGCCTCTTCGCGAATCTGCGGCAGCAGGGCGTTGACCGCCCGGCGCTCTTCGTCCGTCTTGGGCAGATTCGGGGTAACTTTGGCGACCGTATTGTTCGACCATCGTGGCCGCTTCCGTCGCCGAAAGGCGGCCCCCCTTCTGAAGCCGTTCGGTTTCCTGTTTGATCCAGCCGATCCGATACTCGGCCCGCATCTGCCGGGTCAAGCCGTCGATCTCGGCGGCGGAAACCTCTTTGCCCTGACTCTCTTCGAGGAGGTGTTTTCGGGCGAGATCGGGCATCATCTGAAGCTCTTCCGGCAACGAGCGATCGGCATACGGAATGGAGGTCCAGTTGGCCGGCTCGATGTAGGCGCACCCCACGCCGATCACCAATAGCACGACGCTCACCTTGATGCCCACCAGCACGGCGTTGGTGCGGGCACTCTCGCGAATGCCGACGATCAGGATCGCCATGATGATCAGCGTGATGCAGACCGACGGCAGGCTGAGCCAAGGATGGCCGGCCAACCCTTCCACGTGGGTGAACGGGTCGAAGAGGAGTTGCTTGGGAATTTGCCAGTTGCTGTTCAGCGCCAGCAAGAACTTATTGAAGTAGTTCGACCAGGCCGAGGCCACCGTGGCGCAGGCCATGGCATATTCAAGAATCAGGTCCCAACCGATCATCCAGGCGAAAATCTCGCCGAGGGTCGTGTAGGCGTAGGTATAGGCGCTGCCGGCCACAGGGGCCATGGCGGCGAACTCGGCATAGCACAACGCCGCCAGAACGCAGCTCACGGCGCACACCAGATAGGAGACGATCACGGCCGGTCCGGCGTCCAGCGCCGCGGCTTTGCCGGTCACCACGAAGATGCCGGCCCCGATGATGCAGCCCACGCCGATGGTCGTCAGCGCCACCGGGCCCAGACGCGGTGCAAGCGGTGCTCGCCGGCCATTTCGGCCATCAGCATTTCCAGGTCTTTCTTGGCGAACAGGTGTTTCCAGCCCATGTGATGCTCCCCGGCGGAAGGTTGCAAAAAAGGCATCCTAGCAGCGGGCGGGGGGGCGGGTCAATGGGCCGGCGAGTCTGAGCATCGAGTTTGTGGGCAACCATTCGCTCAGTAATCGGTCAGGTGCAGCCCCTATCCGGCCATCTGTCGCCTTTCGCTCCCGCGAAAGTAGCGCGCCTGCTCCACCGTCTTGCGCCCCGCGGAAACAGTTTTGCAATCTCCCCTCTCCTTTCGGGAGAGGGGCAGGGGGTGAGGGCTTCCGGCTACATTTTGCAATTTACATTTTACATTTTGCAATTTGCAATCCGTCTTCCCTGCTCAACGCCTTTCGGCATCAACGGATGGAACACTGGACAGCTAGAGACAAGTCGAACAGCCTCCTGCCCTGGCAACTCAATACCTAATGTCTAACGTCGGCCTGACCCCATCTCATCCCTTCGTCAATAAGCGGGCCTGTACCCCTCTCCTTCCCCGCCCCTCGGCGGGAAAATCGGCGGGCCTACTGGGATTCTACATAACGCTTGGTTACGATGGAGGAGTTATCGCTCGGAGCGTGTCCGAGCGGCGTCCAAATGGGAAACACGGGCGAAAGATCTTCGCATGACCCTAGGGACGACGGCTCTCCACGAAATGGCGAAACCCGCCTTGCGGCTGGCTGCGGCTGGGCTGCTGTCGCTTTGCCTGATTGCATCGGCGACTTCAACACAGGCGGCGACCGGCGGCGGCACAGCTTGGCGTCATGATTGATGGCCCCGAGCATTCCTGGATCGGCTATCCCGTACCCGATGATCTCAACTACCTAAAGAACCACGGCGTCAATCGCATTCGCTGCCCCATTGCCTGGGAACTTATGCAGCCGAAGCTTAATGGGCCACTTGATCCGGGGTTTCTCGCAGGGCTCAAGAACCTCTTGCAGACTGCCGCGGACCGTGACATGCAGGTCCTTGTAGAGGTGCACAATCATGGCCGTTATGACCCCGATTGGATGAAGGAGAAGGCTGCCGACGGTATCTTCACGTCGTCCAAGGCGGATCATCCGGGAACGCAGAGGATTGGCTCCGCCGCAGTCCCGATCACCTCCTTTGCCGATTTCTGGAAGCGACTTGCGACGGAACTGGCGGGGAAAGCGGGGCTTCTCGGATACGATCTCATGAACGAGCCCTTTAACATGCCCGACAAGACGGTGTGGCCGTCGGCGGCACAAGCCGCGGTCACGGCCATTAGAGCGGTTGATATGACTAGCACCATTTACGTGGAGGGTGACGAGTGGACCAATGCAAGCAATTGGCCGGCGATTAATGGAAAGCTCGATATTACAGATCCGGCGAACAAGTTAGTCTATTCAGCTCATCAGTATTTTGATGATGGCAGCGGTATGTACTACAAACCCTTCGATCCGAATGGCGTGGGTTGGGACTTCACCGGCAGAAGTGGGTTGCAGAGGAATGGCTCGGATTGGGGAGGGGCCAATGCGCCGGAGGGTGTCCAGACGGCCTTCCTGAAGGGCAAACCCGACGACAATGGCATATTGGGTTCCATCTCGCAGAGACTGACCTTCCCCGCCGGGGAATATGCACTGAGTTTCCAGGCGGCACAAACTTGGGATGCACCCCTGCCCGTTCAGGTGAGTGTTGATGGCATCGCGGTGGGAACCTACACGCCGAGGCTCCAAGGCCTTCGAGCGAATCACTACCGCCAAATTCACTGTCAATGCCGGGAGTCATCTGATTGCCCTTGAGGCCGCCGACAAGACCGGTGACAAGAGCACTTTCATTGATGATGTCGCGGTTGTCGGGGCGCCAAACCGTCCCACGTTCATCAACAGTGGCTTTGAGACGCCGGCGACCAAGACCTTCATATACGGTCCCACCGGCGACACGCCGAATCGCGGCGTCAATCTGCTTCTGCCGTTTGTCCAATGGCTGAAGCAACATGGCCACCAGGGCGACATCGGCGAGTTCGGAGTGCCAGTCAAAGACGTACGCTGGCAGCCGATGCTCAAGAACTTCATTGATGCGATGCAAGCCAACGGCATCTCGGGGTTCTTCTGCAATTACACATATCCGAGCAGCATGAATCGCTCCTCAGAAGCTCCCTCCGGCCGCATGTCGATCTGTCCAAACGTCGGAACAGGCGCAGAGATGATGGAACTCATATTCCAGTACTCAGTGCCGAAGATCACCGGCGTCGTGATAACCGCCACAAACGCGGTGACGTTGACAGGCACAGGAGCATCAGACAATACGGTAAATGTTTACGACGGTGGAAAACTGATTGGCGCCACGAAGTCCGATCGTATTTCGGGTAAATGGAGTTTTACCACCGGGTCGCTGGCGAGCGGGACTCACAACTTGACGGCGATGAACATCGATCGTGCGGGCAATAGCAGCCAGTTGTCATTTGCTCGTGCTGTCACCGCACCGTGAATCCGTGGTTCAATGTGCTGCCCACGGTGAGCCTCGTGGTTCAGCGATGTCCCTGCCGTCTGGCGGTCGCCGGTCGCCGCCCCTTGGCGACTAGGAACGCGCGGTCCGCGCCCGGTGATGGTTCGCCGCGCCCCGTGGTATACTGGTACGGCATTCGACACGGCAACCGCGGAGTAGCTGACATGATCTCATGCCGCAAACTGATTGGACCTCTCCTGGCCTCGTTCCTGCTGCCGTGCCTTGCTGCCCGCGCCGCCCGGCCCGCCGACGAATCGGCCGCCGAGGCGGGCGTCGTCCATGCAGTGCTCAACCGGCTGGCGATCGACATCGACACCCGCAGCGGCAGCATCCTGAAACTGTCGCTGCCCGGCGTGGGGACCGTCCTGCAATCGCCGCCGGAAAAGGCGGGACTTCTGGACATGGCGTATCCACTTGACGACTTCGAGCCCTTCCGCCTCGGCTCTGCGCTATTCGACCGGCGCGAAGATCGAAACATCAAAGGACCACGTGACCATCACCTGGCAACCGCTCGGCGGGAGCCGCCCCTTCGTGTTGGCCGGCACCGTCTCGGCGGTCGTGAAGCTCAGGGCCGATCCGGACGGGCGGTCGATTGGGCTCCGATGCACGATCGACAACAAGTCGCCCCGGGCCATTCCGCAGGTGGTCTTTCCCGACCTTCACGGACTGCTGCCGTTGCCGGGCCCGTCCGATACCCAGATCCGCAGCGGCGGCATGGTCTATGCCCCCTTCCGCGACATCAAGCGGCCCGAGGGGGGCAACTTCTACGCCTTTCCAGGCGAAAGCGGCGAGCGGGAGGCTTCCTTCAAGCCCAGCTACGGCGGCGATATGTGGATGCGGTGGTTCGATTTCGGCAACCTGCAAGGCGGGCTGAGTTGCTGGCAACGCTTCTGGGGCAACGCCGCGGACGACCTGCCCGGCGTCTCGTTTTGCACCTTCCGCACCGAACTGGACGAGTTCGAGAACCGCCTCCGCATCGGCTGGATGCACGCCCCCAGAATTCCGCCCGGCGGGACCTGGGAGAGCCGCGAGTATGTCTGGACGCCGCACGAAGGCGGCTGGGCCCGCGGTATCGAGCCCTTCCGGCAATGGGTCCAAAAGAGCCGCAAGCGCGAGTTCTCGCTGCCCGATCATGTCCGCAACGGCCTGGGCTTCCGCTCCCTCTTCTTGTGCAACTGGCAGCCGAAAGACGGCGACCGGGACGTGATCTGGCGGTTTTCCGATCTGCCGAAGTTGGCCGAGGAGGCGAAGCAACATGGTCTGACGGAGATGGTTCCCTGGTTTTGGCACGAAGATTTTCAGCTCCCCCTGCGGCCGGCCTTCGCCCATCTCGGCGGCCAAGCGGAGTGGCTGAAGGCCGTCGCCGAGTGCCGCAAGGCCGGGGTCAATGTGGCCCCCTTCATTTCCGTGCTCGACCTGGCCAATCCCTCCGCCGCCCGCTACGGGCTGGAGGTTCCCAACACCTGGACCTATCACCCCGAGCTGCTGCCGCGGATCGGCGCCTTTTATGCCACCGGTCACAATACGGGTAAAGCCGACCCGGGCAACGACGTCTGGCAGGAGGAGGTCCTAGACGGCTGCCGCCATCTGGCCGACGCGGGCGTGCCCTCGATCTGCTGGGATGTCTGGAGAAACGGCCGGCAGGAGCCGGACCTGCGGGCGCGAATGATGCTTACCCGTAAGATCCGCGCCCACGCCCGCCAAGAGGACCCGCAATCCACCTTCGCCGCCGAGGCCGTCAGCAACGTCGAGCTGATGTCCGAGCTGGTCGATTACACATGGAATTGGATCCCTACCTACGTCAACTATCGGGCATTCAACGCGGTGTTCGACGCGCCGCGGCTGAACCTCAACATCAACCACTCCATCGCCGATGCCTCGCTAGGCTTCATGGACAACGTGTATCTGAACGTGATGCCGCGCAAGACGCCCTACGGGGTCAACGGCTCCGGCACGATCAGCCAGTACCCGGAGTTCGCCGCCCGGTTGCACCAGTGCGCCGAGCGGCGGGCCCAGTTCCTCGACTATTTCACCTCCGGCACGCTCGTGGGCGAATGTCTGCTGTCCCACGACTGCCCGGACGCGCACGTCACGGGTTACGTTCGTCCCCGCAAAGCCCTGCTCCTGATCCTCAACCAATCCGACCGCCGCGCGGTTCCCTTTCGGTGCAATCTGGCCCCTTGGCTCCCTTCCCCCAGCGGCCGCTACCAGGTTGACTCTTTCAACATGGACGGCCGTCGGCTGAAAACCTTTGCGACCTCCGCCGACTGGGAGGGCACGACGGAGCAGTTGGAGAAGCATGGGATTGCCCTGTTTGAGATTGCCGGGGACTGAAAAGGGGACATCACTGATTATTCGGTATTTTTCGTGGCCGGCCGGGACCGCGAAGGCTGAACTCAAGCCCCAGACGCGCCGCCGTCTGCCGCACCCACGCCTCGGGACCCAACGGACGGCCCCGCTGCACACAGGTTCGTATCCGTTTCAGTTGTTCATCCTTGAGCCCGCGATTGACCCACGCCACCCAATTCCGCGACCGTTCCACGGGCCACGGACTCAACCGCAGGTCCGCCGCGCCGTGCGCCCGTCGCCATAGTCCGCACCATTGCCACTCCTCGGCCCGCTCCACCAGTCCCGCACGCAGCGCGTTGCCCTCCACGTACCGGCACAACGCCACGAAGTAATCATCCTCCGCCACGGGAAAACTCTTGAAACGTCCTTGATAGAGATGCCCCCCGCCGCGGCTGTGGTGCTGCTCGTGGTAGCGGCGAACGTGCGTCACGCCCATCCAACCCATCCATCGCCCCAACGCCTCGTCGGTCCGCGGCCGGGCAACGAGGTGCCAATGGTTCGGCATCAGGCAGTAGGTCAGCAGGTCCACCGCGTAGCGTTCCAGGCCCTCCCCCAACACGCGCTCGAACGCCTCGTAATCCCCCGCCTTGCGAAAAATCCGCATCCCCCCGTTCCCGCGATTGAGAACGTGGTAAATCATCCCCGCTTCAGTGGATCGGGCCGTTCGCGGCATGACGATACAGTATCATTCCTTGCCCATCCTGTCAATATCAGTGATGTCCCCTTTTCGTCGCTCGGGCGCACAAAGGGGCCACCCGGTCCCTTTTCATGCGTTTCCCTCAAAGTTGAAGCCAGAAAGGTCCATGAGTTCAAACAGCGTTGCGATTTCCCAGTTGTAGCCAATGTGCTTAGCCCCCGTATGTTTGAGCCACTGCAATATGTCTCTCCACTGGTCGTTGACCCGGACGCGCTCTGCAACAGTCGCGAGCCATTCCTTTTCACGTTCCGACGCTTCTTCAAGAAACGCACTTGCTCGCACATCATCGCTGTACCTCTCACCGAAGTGAATCGCCGGGCCGACAAGATACCTAAAGTCCTCGGGCAAATCCGACGAGTCCTGACGTACCCCAGCTGCATCGTCTTCCACGACTACCAGTGGAGTGTCGGAAAATGGCGGCACGTCCTCGTCGGCCAGTCGCTCTAGGACGGCCAAAATGCCACCAATCTGCCATGAAGCTCCCCTTTCCGATTCGGTGCCGTGAAGAGCGGACTTGCACCACTTGTGAATGTCCGAGAGATCGCCCCGCTTCACAATCTCGCTGTGAGCCGACACCAAGCATTCGAGTTGCTCCTTCGTCTATGCACTCCGTGAACGAGATATGCCGCTTGAGAAGTGGATCGTAGGGCAGGATCTGCGTCTCGCCACACAACTCCACGACCTCCCGTAAGTAGTGAAAACGCTCGGGAACTATCCCCCAGTCGACGGCCATGCTTGCTACCGTCTCCCGTTGAAGCGACACAGCACCCGTTCAGTGTTGTAAATCGTGTATCCCAACACTGACTCCTGCGAAATCACACGAGGCTCCGTCTCAAACCTAGCGGCTTCCTTGGCAGTCATTTCCCCGCGGACTGAAAAGGGGACATCACTGATTATTCGGTATTTTTCGTGGCCGGCCGGGACCGCGAAGGGTGAACTCAAGCCCCAGACGCGCCGCCGTCTGCCGCACCCACGCCTCGGGACCCAACGGACGGCCCCGCTGCACACAGGTTCGTATCCGTTCCAGTTGTTCATCCTTGAGCCCGCGATTGACCCACGCCACCCAATTCCGCGACCGTTCCAGGGGCCACGGACTCAACCGCAGGTCCGCCGCGCCGTGCGCCCGTCGCCATAGTCCGCACCATTGCCACTCCTCGGCCCGCTCCACCAGTCCCGCACGCAGCGCGTTGCCCTCCACGTACCGGCACAACGCCACGAAGTAATCATCCTCCGCCACGGGAAAACTCTTGAAACGTCCTTGATAGAGATGCCCCCCGCCGCGGCTGTGGTGCTGCTCGTGGTAGCGGCGAACGTGCGTCACGCCCATCCAACCCATCCATCGCCCCAACGCCTCGTCGGTCCGCGGCCGGGCAACGAGGTGCCAATGGTTCGGCATCAGGCAGTAGGTCAGCAGGTCCACCGCGTAGCGTTCCAGGCCCTCCGCCAACACGCGCTCGAACGCCTCGTAATCCCCCGCCGTGCGAAAAATCCGCATCCGCCCGTTCCCGCGATTGAGAACGTGGTAAATCATCCCCGCTTCAGTGGATCGGGCCGTTCGCGGCATGACGGTACATTATCATTCCTTGCCCATCCTGTCAATATCAGTGATGTCCCCTTTTCGTCCGCGTTCCGCCCGACTTGGCCTCGTCGTTGTCGTAGGTGCCGTTCTCCCAGATTCCGGACATCGTGTCAATAATTGGAGTTATCCCCTTATCCGGCCGAGGGCACCTATAATACCTCACAAAGGGCCTCGACCCAATTTTGAGACCCGGCAAATCCTGCTTTAGTTTGTCAATCCCTGCCGCAGTGACTCTTGTCCTATCAAGAGTTATCCATTCCAACTGCTGGAGCCCTCGGAGATGCCGCAGCCCCTCGTCCGTTACCATTGTCCCGCTAAGGTCCAATGTTCGCAAATGACGTAACACCAGCAGTTCCGCCAAGCCAGGATCTGTAATACGGGTCTCCCAAAGACTGAGCACTCCAGCATCTCTAGACGTGAGAGATTTCGCAACCCGGCGTTCGTGATCCGCGTGTGCCCTAGGCTGAGCTCGCGTAACGTGCTGAGGCCCGCGAGTCGTTGCAGGCCAAGATCAGTAACGCCCGTATCATCAAGGTGAAGCTCCGTAAGGTGATGAAGCCCTTCAAAATGCACCAATCCGTCGTCCGTAATATGTGCAGCCTGAAGATTAAGCCATCTCATGTCCTTGAACTCTGCAACACGGGCCAAGCCTCGATCAGTCACTCCCACCGTCGCAAGATTCAACTCCTGGAGTCGCCGCATTCCCTCGAGATTGTCAAGCCCTGCATCTGTGACCTCCGGGCACCACAAGCATAGCGTCGAAAGTTCTTTCGCTCCCCGAAGGTAATTCAACCCCGAATCCGTAACGCGCAAACTGGTAACGATAAGCGTCTGTAGCTTGCCCATTCCTTCGAGATATTGCAGTCCCGCGTCAGTTATAGGGACGCCAAACAGGCTCAGTGACTGCACGCCCCGCAGCCCCTTGAGATGCGCTATTCCGGCGTCTGTGATGCCGGTATCACCATCGAGATCAAGTGAACGTAGGTTCTTAAGGTCTTCGAGGCCGGACAGTGCGGCATCCGAGATCTCGGTATACGAGATATCGAGATTGTTAAGCTGTCTGAGTGCCTTAAGCTGCTGGAAACCACAGTCTGTTAGTTTGCTACCTTGTAAACCAAGTGTTCGCAGACTTTGCAGCCCCGCAAGGTGGCGTAGTCCCGAGCCAGTCATCTTCGCGGACGGTAGCAGAACCATTTGCAGGTGCTTCAGCGTTTCGAGATGCTCCAGCCCAGCGTCGGTAACCTCACTCGGGAGACCAATCACCTGGAGTTGATCTAACCTCGCCAGATGCTCGAGTCCGGCGTCCGTGACCCCAGTGCAGGTGAGATCGAGCGTCGCAAGTTGCCGAAGCCCTTCAAGATTTCCAAGTCCGGCGTCCGTGATCTCCTCCGAGCCGAGGCCAAGCCATTGAAGCTGTCGCAGCCCCCTAAGATTTTCCAAACCACTGTCCCTAACAGCGGGCCCATATAGATCGAGCACTCGAAGTTGTGGCATCAGCGAAAGGAATTTGAGGTCAACATTTGCAATTCCCATGTCAAAATAGAGCGATCGGAATTGCTGCAACTCCTTAAGATGTGCGAAGCCCGCACCCGTGATCTTGTCGCTCCTGATGGTGAGCGATCGGAGATGTTTGAGTTCTTCAAGGTAAATCAAACCTGCATCCGTGACCTCCGTGTCCAGCAATTCGAGTGTTCGGACTTCTGAGAAGAGACGGAGACGCTGTAACGAGGGATCGCCGAACCGGGGACCGGTGAGTCGCATTCCCACGACGACCTTATCGGGTTTCGACTCGTCGGTCGTGACGATGCCGCCAGCGTCCGTGATTTCGGCAATGACCGCCTCCTCGCCGGTAGGCATATCTCCTCCACCGTTAAATAACAGCGCCCAAAGCACATACGCGCACATAGCGGTTCTCCTCGTAGACGACTAGGTACCTCAAAGAGTCACGAGAATATCCCGACCTCCTGGTGACGGAGTTGGCTTCATCGAGTACACGGGGTGTCTAGGCCAGCCCGTAACGTATCGCTTTCCGGTCGCGTTGTACACCGTGTTCGGCGCGTTAAGGAACGCTTGAATCTTCTCGACGCTGGGCTCAATGCCTTCGCGAGCCGAATCGGGGGACGCATTACTGGTTATGGCATTTTGCGCAGTTTTGTTGGGCGGCCACCCTCTCTGCGGTTTTTTTTGATTCCGTTGCTAATTGTGCACCAGTTCCGGCCCTCCGCCCCAGGTGACAGTCGCATGTATTGGCACAACTGGGAGGTATGGATAAGATCACCGCCCGTGCCTAGAACTGCACGGAACCAGGGGCGGAAATCAGTGGCCGGTGGTGCGGCGAGTGATTTCCGCGAGAACCTCACTCCTCTCTCTTCTCCCGACCCCCGACGCCCATCCACCGTCCCCTGCTCCCGGCCCACTGAACACCGCCTCCTGCCCCACTGGCCACCGGCCACTAGCCACTAGCCACCGACCACTGTCGAATATCCTTCATCCTTCGCCCCCAAACCCCCGCCCCGCGCCCCAAGACCCAAGGCCCAAGACCCAAGGCCCAAGACCCCTGAACCCTGACCCCTGAAGTGATGACGGTGCAGCGCCGATAGATCGGACAAAAAACGGCCCGCCCCTTAAGTCCGCAGCGACAAATAGCCGTAAACAACATATAGAGGAGTCAACGGGCAGTGGTCAACGGCCAGGCCGGGGCTCCAGCACAACACGACACGTGTTTTCGAGGCAGGCAGGGCGTTGGAACAGGAGCAAACGGAGGAAACGGAGAGCTAACCTTCGGCACTCCGTTATCTCCGTTGTCTCATGGTGACTTGCGGCGAAAAACCGGGCCGCCCCTTAAGTCCGCAGCGACAAATAGCCGTAAACAACATATAGAGGAGTCAACGGGCAGTGGTCAACGGCCAGGCCGGGGCTCCAGCAACGAAGCAGCCAGTGGGCAGTGGCCGGTAACCGTGCCGCACCTTCACCCAACCTCTCCGGGAGGCGGGGGGACGCCGGCTCACGGCCAAGCAAGGCCGACCATCGGGAGGCCCGCTTTCCGGAAGGAACGTTGGTTCGCCGTTGCATTACTTTGCTGAACACCAATAGTCCCCAATCCCTGCGGCAAGCAAGGGCCAGGGGACAGAGGCCTTTTCAGGTTGGGGCACCGACCGAAGGTTGGTCGCAGCCGAAAACGAGCGCAGTCCCCGTCATGGCCGTTGGCCAACGGCCGAGCGGAGATACCCTGCCCCGCAAAGACCTGTACGCGGCGTGAACAGTTACTCTTGATTTTGCATTTTTCATTTTGCAATTTACATTTTGCAATTTGCAATTCGCGATGCGACTTCGGTCGCCGGCCGCATGGCCAGACGGTAGGGGGCGTGAAACGCACCACCAGACAACTGCAAAGATTCACAACCATCCAGACGAAACCGCCGACCATGCGTTCCACACTCGCAACGCGCCAATGGCTCTCATTTTTTCTCATTTCCGCCAATTTTCCCTTACTACAAAAAATCTCCTCTCATTTCCTCTCATTTGCTCTCATTTGCTCCAAATTCCCCGCAAAATCAGGCCCCCCACGAGAACCAGAATTGGGCCGTTTGTGCCGCAATCCGACACATTTGTGTCGCAAACGGACGAATTCGGTCGGAAATTTGTCACTGTTTCGACGCCCGAATCTACGCCAGCCAGGCTCGACTTTCGCGCAACTCGCGACTGTGCAACAGCTTCGGACGATCTCAATTCGCAGGTGGCCGTGAGATTTCAACCAAAATGCTCCCCAAAGCTGCGAAAAGCGGCCACACCCGTAAGGTGGGGTGCTGGTGGGTAAAATTGAACGTCCAAAGGCGCGTGAAACAACCGTCCTGCGTTCGGTGCCCAGGCGCTCGCCGGCAAACCGGGCCAGCGAGGCCCGTGTCGAACGATCCGGCGGAATTCAGGCCGGCTCGCGAGATTGCAGTTCGGCCGCAGCGTCGCTCGCCCCGCCGGCCAGCAGGAGGTACCAGCGGCGAACCGTCTCGACCACGATCAGCGCCACGAGGGCGAGAATCACACACACCAATCCGCACATCAGCCGGTCGGTGAAGACCTCCGCCGGCGCCACCGCGGGGCTGGCTTGCTGAAGCCACCAGGTTTGCAGGCTCAGCACGCCCGCCGTGAACACCGTCACGGCCGATACCGCGAACGGGATGGCCGTGCACAGGGCGTAGATGCGTCGGGGCGAATGCTTCAACAAATAGGTGGTTCCCACCGCCAAACCGATCGAGGCCAGCAGTTGGTTGGCAATGCCCATCATCAGCCACAGCCGGCCGATCTCGAACGTGTAGAGCAAGCCTCCCCACAGGCCGCAAACCAGCATGCTGATGACCACGTTGAAAGCCCAGGACGGCTGCCGGGCGGAGCCCGTTTCGTTGCGGCCGTACTCCACCAGCTCTTGGAAGATGAATCGTGCCACGCGCGTGCCGGTCTCCAGCAGCGTGAGGATGAAGAGGGCCTCGAACATGATGACGAAGTGATACAAGTAGGCCGTCAGCGTCTTCATCAAGGGCAAGTTGGCCAGCACCTTGGCCATGCCCAAGGCCAGCGTGACGGCGCCCGCCGTGCGGCCGGAGAGGTCTTCTTTGACGCCCGCGTCAACCTTCAACTGGTCGAACTCCTTGGGGCGCAAATCCCATTGGTACTTTTCCCTGGCGTCGAGCACCAGTTGCTCATACTGGGCTTTTTCGGTGTTGATCTTGAAGTAATCGCCGGGCTCCAGGGCGCAGGCGGCGATCAGGGCCGTAAGCGACACAAAACCCTCGACCAGCATCGCGCCGTAGCCGACCGCCCGCATGTCGGTTTCCTTGTTGAGCATCTTGGGCGTGGTGCCGGAGGAGATCAAGGCATGAAAGCCCGACAGCGCGCCGCAGGCGATCACGATGCACACGAAGGGCCAGACGGTGCCGGCAATCGGCCCGTCGCCGTGAATGAACGGGGTGGCGGCGGGCATTTTCAGCGTCGGCTGCGCCACAAAATGCCGATGCCCAGCAGCACGATCATGCCCACTTTCAGGTAGGAACTCAAATAGCCGCGCGGGCTCAGCAGCACCCAAACCGGCAAGATCGAGACGATGGCCGAATAGATCGGCAAGATCAGCGAGAGCTCACCGGGGGAAAAGATCAAGCTGCCGCGGTAGACGGAATCGTCGAACGTCTTTCCAAAGACCACTCCAAAGACCACAAGGGCCACGCCGATCGCGGAAGCCTCGCCGATCTTGCCGGGGCGGATCTTGTACATCCAGAATCCGGTCAACAGCGCCGCCGGGATGGTGACGACGATGGCGAACATTCCCCAGGCGCTCTCGTTGAGGGCGTTGACGACCACCTTGGCCGTGGCCGCCAGCGTGGTCACCACGATGAACAGCACGGCCACGGTGGCGGCGATTCCCACCACCGGCCCGAGCAGGTTTCGCGCGATTTTCGGCAGCGACTGCCCGTCCTGCCGCACCGAAGCCAGCAGCACCACGAAATCGTGAACGCCGCCGGCTAGGCAGGAGCCGATCACAATCCAGCAGAAGCCGGGGAAATAGCCCCATTGCGAGGCCAAGACGGGCCCCACCAGCGGCCCGGAGCCGGCGATGGCGGCAAAATGCACCCCGAACAGCACCAACCGCCGCGTGGGATGATAATCGACGTCGTCGCGAAGCCGGTGGGCGGGCGTGACGTTCGCGTCATTCAGCACGGCCACTCGGGCGGCCAGAAACGCCCCGTAGAACCGGTACGCGACCACAAAGGCCGCCACTGCCGTGATCACCAGCCAGATCGAGTTCATCCGCAAGTTCCCCAGCCCGTCATCATATCACTGGGCAAGCCGCCGCGTCTACTTCGTTGCGGTCGATGGACGGCGGGGGGAAACGGCTTATAATGGTCGCCAAGAATTCATCAAACGGTGCGGAAAAGGGAACCGCCGAACATGCTCCGCTGGCGAATGCTGCTGGGAACACTGCTTGTTGCGGCACTGGTTGTGCTGTGCACACTGGATGCCCGATTGCCCGAAGAGCTTGGCGGAGCCATCTTGCTCCCGGTAGCCCTGCTCGTAGCGATCATGGCTACGCGCGAGGTGTTGGACCTCGCGGCGGCCGGAAACATGCGGCCATTGCGCTGGCCAGTGTACGCCGGCACTCTTCTGATTGTAGGCGGGGAGCTCGTCAGCAGGATCATTGCGTACCTAACGCTCGAAATGGCCAACTATCAGGGGCGGCTCGTTCTTGTGGTGCTTCTTGCGCCGGTTTGGTGCCTGGTGCTTGCCTTGCTGCTTTCGTTCGTGGGCGAAATGTGCCGCTATCGCAAGCCGGGCGGAAACATCGCCAACCTGTCGGCGGCCGTCTTCGCTCTGATCTATGTCGGATTCATGCTCAGCTTCGCAGTGCAACTGCGGACGCAGTGGGGAATCAGGCGCTGGTCTCCTGGATCGTCGTCGTGAAGATGGGCGACATCGGCGCATATACGGTCGGCCGCCTGATCGGCCGGCACAAGATGGCCCCCCTTCTGAGCCCCGGCAAAACGATTGAAGGCGCTGCGGGTGCGCTCGTGTTCTCGTGTCTCGGGTCATGGTTGACGTTTCATTGGCTGCCCGGTCTTCCGATGAACGCTACTCTTCAAGGGAGCCCGTGGTGGGGTTGGATCGCCTTCGGCCTACTGGTCGGCGCGGCCGGCATGGTCGGCGATTTGTTCGAATCGCTTCTGAAGCGCGACGTCGGCTGCAAAGATTCGAGCACTTGGGTGCCGGGCTTCGGCGGCGTGCTGGATATCGTCGATTCGCTCCTTCTTTCGGCGCCCGTGGCGTGTTTTTTCTGGGAGTCGGGGCTGGTCGGGCGTTAGCCACACCCCCTCTATTTGGTTAGTTTTTTCTCCAAAAATAGGTGGTGGGAGCTATTCACAAGTCCGGAAATACATTATGATTTGGGTGTGGAAGTCTTCCGTAGTTCGACAGAAATCCTACGGGCGGGGTTACAATGTCGATACGGTGCATGTGCCCGAATGGGCATCCACTTACCGTTAGTGAGTCGCTTGCCGGAAGAGCCGGCCTGTGTCCGCGGTGCCGCGCGCGGTGAAGGTTCCTCTTGCGCGGCGCAGTCCGTATCGGAGCAGGCGATCCTCGACTTCCTCGGGCCGCAGACCCCCGCCCCGAAAGTCCCGGAGCCGACAGCCGGCGGGCGGAGGGAGTTCGCGCAGGGGCCGCATGGCCGCGATTCGGCCACACCGAAGAAAAGTTGCTACCGTTGTAACAAGGAAATCTCCTCCGGCACTCACATCTGCCCCTACTGCCACACGTACATTGCCACAGTGCAGGACTTCTAGCAGATCGAGACATGTAGCAGATATGGAATCAACCATCTCGGTTGTCAGTTCCAAGGCATTGTTGACGCTCTTCGGCACCTGCGACCAGCACCTGCGGCGCGTCCGCAACGCCTTGGGAGTGAGCATTACCGCTCGCGACGACCGGATTCATATCATGGGGCCGGAGCCGGCGGTGGCTTCGGCCACCGCAGTTTTGGAGCAGCTCCAGGTCTGCGCGCAACCGATGCGGCACGCTGTCGTCGGACGACGTAAGCCGGGTGCTGGCGGGCGTGCAGAACGGCGAAGGACCGGACGGCGAGCATCCGCTGGTGGAGGTGTTTCGCGCCGGGCGGCAAATTCGCGCCCGCACTCCCGGCCAGGCCCGCTATCTCGATGCCATCGGACATAACGACATCGTCTTGTGTTACGGACCGGCCGGCACGGGCAAGACCTACCTGGCGGTGGCGATGGCGGTGGCGGCGCTCAAGCGGGAAACGATCCGCAAAATCGTGCTGGTGCGGCCTGCGGTCGAAGCCGGCGAGAGCCTCGGCTTCCTGCCCGGCGATTTGCAGGCCAAGATCAATCCCTACCTGCGGCCGCTGCTGGATGCGCTGCACGAGATGATGGATCACGACCTGATCAAGCGTTACACGGAAGAGGACTTGATCGAGGTCATTCCGCTGGCCTACATGCGGGGCCGCACCCTCAACGAGGCCTTCATTATCCTCGACGAAGCCCAGAATACGACGATCTCGCAGATGAAGATGTTCTTGACGCGCATGGGGACGGCCTCGAAAATCGTCGTTTCCGGCGACGTGACGCAGATCGACCTGCCGCCGAAATCGCGGAGCGGGCTGATCGACGCCCTGGCGCGGCTCCGGGGCATCGACGGCATCGCCTCCGTGAAGCTGAGCGCCTCCGACATCGTTCGCCATCCCTTGGTGCAGAAGATCGTCAACGCCTACGAGGAACGTCCGGGGAAGCGTCGCTAAAGAAGCGCGCGGAACGCCATGCCCTTCGGCCTGCGAAAACGTAAGCGCTTCGAGCGCACCGCTTCTTTTGAATTGCCGCCGGGGCAATGGGAGTTGGCGTGGACCAGCTTGCGCCGCCGCGACGTGCTGGGCCGGATCGCCCTAGGGCTGCTGGCGGCCGTGACGGTGTGCGTGGTGATCCGCGGCTGGGACCCGCCTTTCCCCTACCGCAGCGGCTACGTTCCGCCGCTGGACATTGCGGCCGCGGTGCCGTTCAGCAAGGCCGACCCGGTGGCCACCGCCGCCGCCCAGGAAAAGGCCCGGCACCAGCAGTTTCGCTACGTTTACAAACAGGATGCCGAAGCCGTTGTGCAACTGCGGGCCGGGCTGTTCAATTCGCTGGTCCAAGTCGCCGCCGCGCCGTCACTGGAGAAATTGGACCCGAAGGTTTGGAAGGATTTTCAACTTCCTTTGATCGAAGGGCAGCAGCCGCCCGGCGTTGTCCAGCAAGAGGAGCAGTTCCGCGATTTCCACGCAGCGCTGACGCCTCCCGACCGCCTGGATCGCATTGAAAACGCCCTGAACCGGGTGTTCGTCAAGGTCCAGGCTCACGGCCTGTTGGACACTCTGAGCAAGGAGCTTGGCCCCGGCAACCAGGACGAAATCAACGTCTATCCGCAGGGCAAGCCTGAATTGCAGAGCCCGGTCCACGTGAGCGACGTGCTCATCCATGGCACGGCCATTCCCGACCTCCTCCGCAGGGACCCCGATCTTCAGCGCCGTCGCCGACCGGCTGTATGCATGGCTGCAACCGCGGCTGAAACCCACCCTCAGCGTCGATAGCCAGCGGACGATGCTCGCCATCGAGCAGGCCGTCAAGGAGGTCAAAGAAATCCCCGTCCCCTACGCGGCCGGCCAGGTCCTCGCCAAGGCGGGCCAACCCTTGGAAAAAGACCAACTCGATCTGCTGCAACTCGAATATGATGCGGCCATGGCCCAACGGACGGTCGGGCAATTGGCCGGCCGCTCCGCTGCGATCACCGCGGCGATCTTCGCCGCCATGCTGCTGTGCGGCATGTACATGCGCTATCGCCAGCGCGGACCACTGGCCAGTCTGACCCGACTGGTTGTCCTGCTGCTGCTGGCCATCGCCACGATTGGCTTGGCACGTTGGGTGGCAACCGACGCCTGGCGCGCGGAATTGGTCCCGGTGCTCCTGTTCGGCATGACCATGGCGGTCGCCTACCGCCGCGAACTGGCGCTGCTGCTGTCTGGCATGGTGGCCCTGATCGTGGCGCTGGCCATTGACCACGGCTTCTCCGAGTTCCTCTTGCTGTTGGGCGTTTCCACCGTGGCCGTCCTCAGCCTGGGACGCATCCGCAGCCGCGGCAAGCTGATTTACGTCGGGCTATCCACCGGCGCCACGGCCGTTGCGCTGTACTTGACCCTGGCAATGATCGACGACCAACCGGTCGATCTGTCGTTGCTGAAAGATGCCTTCCGCGACGGACTCTGGGCCCTGGCCGCCGGGGCGATCACCGGCAGTCTGCTCTATTTCATCGAGCGACTCTTCGGCGTGCTGACCGACCTGAGCCTGCTGGAATTGGGCGATGTGGCCCATCCGCTCTTGCAAGAACTCATCCGCCGCGCGCCGAGCACGTACAACCATTCGGTCACCGTCGGTTCGATCGCCGAGGCGGCGGCCGAGAGCATCGGCGCACGAGGACTGCTCGTTCGCGTCGGGGCCTATTTCCACGACATCGGCAAGATGCTCAAGCCGGGCTATTTCGTGGAGAACCAGGGCCCGGACGACAATCGCCACGAGACGCTCGTGCCCGCCATGAGCACGCTGGTGATCATCGCCCATATCAAGGACGGTGCCGACCTGGCCCGGCAGCACCGCCTGCCGCAGCCGATCATCGACCTGATCGCCCAACATCACGGCACCACGCGGGTGGAGTTTTTCTACGGCCGGGCCACCGAGCAGCGGCAGGCCGATCCCAACGGCGGCGAGGTCAACGAGAGCAATTTCCGCTATCCCGGCCCAAAACCGCAAACCAAAGAGGCCGCGGTGCTCATGCTGGCCGACGCCGTGGAAAGCGCCAGCCGCACCCTGGTCGATCCCACCCCCGCGCGGATCGAGAACCTCGTTCGCGAGCTGGCCGAGCAACGCCTGCACGGCGGCCAGTTCGACGAAAGCGGCCTGACGCTGCGCGAACTCCGCACCATCGAAAAGAGCATGGTGATGTCGCTCACCTCGATCTACCACGGCCGCATCAAGTATCCGGAGCAGCGAACGGCGTGAATCGGCCTCGTTCCCATGCTCGGCGCGAAGGGGCGAATTCGCGTTTCCATCGCCAACCGCCAGAGGAGGCTTTCCGTCAACCGGCGGCAACTGCGACAGTCGGTTTCCGCCATCCTGCAAAACGCCCGCATCGAAGATGCCGAAATCGGCGTGGCGGTCGTCAACGACGCGGCGATCGCCCAATTGCACGCGGACTTTCTGCACGATCCCGAGCCGACAGACGTGCTAAGTTTCGTGCTGGAATCTTCGCCGGCCCGCCTGGAAGCGGAAATCGTCGTCAGTGCCGATGCGGCAGCCGTCGCAGCTCCGCGATTCGGAGCGACGGCCCAGGAGGAACTGCTTCGTTACGTGATCCACGGCGCGCTGCATATCGTCGGATTCGACGATCTTACGCCACGCAAGCGCGCGGCGATGAAGAAACAAGAACAGAAGTACTTGAGCCAAGCCGGCCGATGAGGCTTGATACAGCAAGAGTGTACGCCGACGCGCCGGACGGGGACTGTCCCGATTTTTGCCGCAAAAATGGGACTGTCCCCTTCGGCCGGTCCAAAACCGCACCACAAAACTCATGCTCCGCATCGTCACGCCCGATATCCGCGTCGAAAGCGTTTGCGAACTGACCGCTGAGCGGCTTGAGCCGTTGGGGCTTCGCGCGCTGCTGTTGGATGTGGATTGCACGCTGACGCGCTATCATCAACCCGAGTTGCTCCCCGAAACGGCCGCCTGGCTGGACGACCTTCGGGCGGCCGGCGTCGGCCTGTGCTTGCTTTCCAACGGCATGGGGAAGCGAATCCGCCATTTTGCCTCGCAGGTCGGGCTGCCGTGCGTCGCCAAGGCGATGAAGCCGTTGCCGCGGGGCGTGCGAGCGGCCATGCGAAAACTTCATTCCACGGCCAAGGAGACGGCAGTCGTCGGCGATCAGGTGTTTGCCGACGTCATGGCGGGCCGGCTGGCCGGCGTGCGAACGATCCTCGTCCGGCCCATCCATCCGGAAGAAGAACCGTGGTTCACCCGCCTGAAGCGCGGGCCGGAACGCTTCGTGCTGAAACGGCTGTAACAGCCCGTGGAAAAAGTCACTTCGGCGAGATTGTCGGGGTGGCAGTGCAACTGGTGCCCCAACGTTCCACTTTTTCAACGGGCTACGAAGAGGCCGAAACTGCTGCCCCCCCCGGACGCGTGGTTCCGTTGTGTTAATCCAGGGAAACCACAAAAGCTTTTCCGGCCGTTCAACGGCCGCCTCGCGGCGCGGTAGATTGGTCGCGATTTTTCGGCAACGGGCCATTGACGCCGCCGGACGACAATGATAGCATTTGAGGTTTCCCGCTCAGTCGGGGGCTGTTGCTTGGCAAGTTGGCAGGCGAACTACCCGGAGGACGTCCGTGGCTGGTCACACCAGTGAGATCATTCGAATCCGGATGGAAGCGTACGATCACGCGATTCTGGATCAAAGTGCGGTGGACATTGTGGATACGGCGAAACGGACCGGCTCGGTGGTTCATGGACCGATTCCCCTGCCGACGCGCATCGAGCGATACACGGTCCAATCTAGTCCGCACGTGGACAAGAAAGCCCGCCAGCAGTTCGAGATCCGCACGCACAAGCGGCTGATCGACATCATGCAGGCGACGGCCAAGACGATCGAGGCGCTCAACAAGTTAAGCTTGCCGGCCGGAGTTGACATCAAGATCAAGGCCACGAGCCGACACTAGTTGACTGGGAAGGAACTATGGAACGGAAGCTTGGCGGGTAAACCCGGCCCTGAGCCGGCCGTTCCCGTCGGCGACGTAGCATAAAGGCAACGACGATGACAGTTGGACTGCTCGGCCGCAAGGTCGGGATGACACAAGTTTTCGATCCGACCGGCCAGGTGATGCCGGTCACCGTGATCCAGGCCGGTCCGTGCCACGTCCTCCAGTTGCGGACGGAGCAAAAGGACGGATACGAAGCGGTCCAGGTGGGCTATCTCAATAAGCCCCGTCGCCTTGCCAGCCGCTCCGTTCGCGGTCACGTCGCCAAACTCGACAGCAAGCGGCAGAAGCGCCGCGCCTCGGCCGGGGTGGAGGCGACTCCCAAGGCCGATTGCGAGCCCAAGCGGTTTGTCCGCGAATTTCGCGGGCGCCGGGCGATCTTCAAGTCGGCCAGGAGCTTAAGGTCGACATCTTCTCCCAGATTTCCGCGGTGGACGTGATCGGCACCAGCAAGGGCCGCGGCACCGCGGGCGTGATGAAGCGGCACAAGTTCCACGGCCAGCGGGCCTCGCACGGGGTGAAGAAGGTCCATCGCCACCCCGGCTCGATCGGCTGCAACACCGATCCGCACCACGTTTTCAAGGGGCACCGGATGGCGGGCCATTATGGCGCCGCCCGCCGCACCGCCCGCAATCTGAAGATTGTCCGCGTCGACGTCGACAACAACCTGCTGCTGGTTTGCGGGGCCGTGCCAGGTCCGAACGGCGGCTATGTCGTCATTCGCCAAACGAATAAGTTGGGATAGCACTCATGGCCACATTGCCAGTCTACGATCGATCGGGGGCCGAGGTGGGCACGTACGAAATCGCCCCCGACCAGTTGGCGCCGCGGATCAGCAAGCAACTGCTTCACGACGCCGTGGTCATGTACCAGAACAACTTGCGGCAAGGATCGGCCAAGACCAAAACCCGCTCCGAAGTGGCCGGAACCACGAAGAAGATGTACCGGCAGAAGGGGACGGGCAACGCCCGGGCCGGCTCGCGCCGCAGCGGCATTCGGCGCGGCGGCGGACATATCCACGCCAAGAGCCCCCGCGACTGGTCATATCGGCTGCCGAAGAAGGCGCTCCACATGGCCACGCGGATGGCGGTTGCCTCCCGCATCGCCGACGACGAAGTGACGCTGATCGACAACCTCGCCTTCGAGCAGCCGAAGACCCGCGACATGGCCGCCATCCTCAAGGCGTTGAAGTTGGCCGGCACCAGTCTGTTGGTGGCCGTACCGGGCTACGACGTGAACACCTACAAGACGATTCGCAACATGGCGAACGTGTCGGTGGTGCCGGTGGCCGAGTTGAACGCGTTGAACGTGCTTAGCCCCAAGCGGTTGTTGATGACCACTTCCGCCTTGGACGCCTTCCGCGAGAAAATAGCGACAGGATCATAAAGCGGCGACCGTTGGCCGCGTTGACTAGAGGAAACCACCATGGCCCGAGACCTCACCAAGACCACCTTGGCATTAGAGCCGCACCAGATCGTGTTGCGGCCTCTGGTGACCGAAAAGGGGATGCACAAGGCGAGCCGCAACAACGCGTACGCTTTCGAGGTCACCCGGACCGCCGGCAAGGACGACGTGCGGCGGGCGGTGGAGCACCTGTTCGACGTGAAAGTCGTCCGCGTCAATATCCAGAACCGCAAGGGCAAGCCGCGAAAGAGCCGTTTTCGCGGCGGCACCACGAACGCCTGGAAAAAGGCCATCGTGACGTTGGACCCGGAACACCGAATCAACTTCTTCTAGCCACTGATATCCATGGGCATTCGCAGATACGATCCGACGACTCCCGGACGCCGCGGCGCCACCGTGAGCGATTTCGCCGAGTTGACCCCCGACGCCAGGCCGCCGAAGAGTCTGCTGATGCCGAAACGGCGCAAGGGCGGGCGGAACAATCAGGGCAAGATCACCGCCCGGCACCGTGGCGGCGGGCATAAACGGCAGTTTCGCCAGATCGACTTCCGCCGCAACAAAGACGGCGTTCCGGCCGTGGTCGCCTCGATCCAGTACGATCCCAATCGGAGCGCGCGGATCGCCTTGTTGCACTACGTGGACGGCGAAAAGCGTTATATCCTCGCCCCGGAAGGGCTGAAGAAGGGCGACAAGGTTCTCAGTGGGGCCGAGGCGCCGGCCGCCGTGGGCAATTGCCTGCCGCTGTCGGCCATCCCGCCGGGCATGGACGTTCATAATATCGAGATGCTTCCCGGCGCGGCGGCGTGCTGTGCCGCTCGGCCGGCATCCGCGCCACGCTGGCCGCCCGCGACGCCGACTGGGCCCAGATCAATTTGCCCAGCGGTGAAATTCGCCGCGTGCCCGCCGCCTGCCGGGCCACGATCGGCATCGTCGGCAACCCCGACCACATGAGCATCGTGCTGGGCAAAGCGGGTCGGAAACGGTGGCTGGGCCGCCGCCCGCACGTCCGCGGCACGGCCATGAACCCCATCGACCATCCGCACGGCGGCGGCGAGGGCCGCACCAAGGGCGGACGGCATCCGGTCAGCCCCACCGGCGTGCTGGCCAAGGGCGGCTCCACGCGCAAACGCCGTAAACCCTCGAACAAGGCCATCGTCCGGCGGCGAAAGTCGCGGCGCTACGGACAATTGAAAATCAAATAGGTCGAGCCGAAAGCTATGGGAAGATCACTGAAGAAAGGCCCCTTCGTCAACCCCAAGTTGTTTCTGAAGGTTCAGAAGCAGAATGACATGGGCACGAAGGATCCGATCAAGACCTGGGCCCGGGCCTGCACCGATCGTGCCGGAGTTTGTCGGGCACACGTTCATGGTCCACAACGGCAAGGTCCACTTGAAAGTGTTCGTGACCGAAGAAATGGTCGGTCACCGGTTGGGCGAATTTGCGCCGACGCGGACGTTCCGCGGCCACGGCGGGAAAGGCAAGCGATAGGGAGCACCGCGATGGCTTACGAAGCGACCTACCGATTCGCACGGATCAGCGCCCGCAAGGTGCGCCCGCTGGCCGACTTGGTTCGCGGCAAGCTGGCCGACGACGCGCTGGACATTCTCCGCTTCCAGCCCCATCGCGGGGCGCGGATGCTGGAAAAAGTGCTCCGCAGCGCGTTGGCCAACGCGGAAGACCGCCGCGCCACGAACCTGCACCACCTGGTGGTGACCGATTGCCGCGTGGACGGCGGGCCGATGTTCAAGCGGATGCGGCCCCACGCCCGCGGCATGGCCTCGATCCTCAAGAAACGATTTTCGCACATTCACGTGGCGTTGGAATAATCTATGGGCCAGAAAGTCAATCCCGTCGGGTTTCGCACCGGCATCATGATCGGCTGGAAGAGCCGGTGGTACGCCTCGAAGCAGGAGTTCGCCGATCTGCTGGTCGAAGACCAGAAGATCCGCCACTATGTCAAGGGGCGCAAGGACAAATTCGGCAAGGCGCTCTATCCGGCGATCAGCAAGATCGAGATCGAGCGCACCCGCGACGAAGTGAAGGTGGTGTTGTTTTCGGCGCGGCCCGGCATTTTGATCGGCCGCAAAGGCGAGCGCGTCGAGGAATTGCAGAAGGAGCTTCAGGAGAAGACGGGGCGGCGGATCAACCTCAAGATCGAAGAAATCAATCGCCCCGAGATCGTGGCCCAATTGGTGGCCGAAGACATCGTCGAACAGTTGGAGAAGCGGGCCGGCTTCCGCCGCACGATGAAGCGGTCGATGGAGCAGACGATGGAGGCCGGCGCCAAGGGAATCAAGATTCAACTTTCGGGCCGGCTGGGCGGGGCGGAAATGTCGCGCCGCGAGAAGCAGATCGCCGGCTCGATTCCGCTGAGCACGCTGCGGGCGAAAATCGACTACGGCTTCGCCGAGGCGCTGATCGCCCAGGGGCACATCGGCGTGCAAGTGTGGATCAACCAGGGTACGTATAGCGAGGACGAGAACGATGGCGCTGATGCCAAAACGGGTCAAGCACCGAAAAAGCCAAAGAGGGCGTATAAGAGGTGACGCCTCCCGCGGCAACCGGGTCGTCTTCGGCGACTACGGCTTGCAGGCGATGCAGGGCGGCTGGATCAGCGCCGCGACGCTGGAAGCCGGCCGTATCGCCGCGCAGCAGTACCTGCGCACCGAGGGCCGGCTGTACATCCGCGTGTTCCCCCACAAACCGATCACCTCGATTCCCCTTGGAAACCCGCATGGGCAAGGGAAAAGGCGAGCCGGAATACTGGGCCGCGGTGGTCAGGCCGGGCAGCGGTGTTGTACGAGATCAGTGGAATTTCCGAGGAGGCCGCGCGGATGTGTTTCACCCGCCTGGCCCACAAAATGCCGGTGAGGGTGCGATTCCTCCGCCGCCGGCCGGTGTAGAACAATCAGCGAGGAACCCAGCGATGACAAGGCCTCCGAACTCCGAGAGATGAGCGACGAGCAGTTGGCGTTGACGCTGAAGGAGACGACCAGCAACTTGTTCCATCTGCGCCTGCAGGCGCAGACGGAGCGGCTGGACGCGCCCAGCGAGCTCCGCAAGCAGCGGCGGACGATCGCGCGGATCAAGACGATACAGAATCGGCGGGCAGAAGCCGCCGCCGCGAAGGCCGCGGCCGCCGGTGGCGCCGCCCCGCAGGAAGTCGAGCAGCAGGAACCAGCCATGCCTAAGCGAGTAGAAACCGGGATCGTCACCAGCGACAAGACGGCGAAGACCCGCCGCGTGGAGATTCCCCGGCTGGTGCGGCATCCGCGCTACGGCAAATACGTCCGCCGCAAGACGGTCTGCCACGTTCACGACGAGAACAACGAGTCGCACATGGGCGACCTGGTGGAGATCGTCGAGTCGCGGCCGATGTCGCGGACGAAGCGTTGGGCGTTGGTGCGGGTGGTGGAGAAGGGGCGGATGGTGGACATGGTCGCGATGCGGCCGCCGCCCGCCGCCAGAAGCCCAAGGAGGAGTGCCGATCATGATTCAGATGCAGACCCGGCTCGTCGGCGCCGACAACACCGGCGCCAAGGAACTGGGGTGTATCAAGGTGCTGGGCGGATCGCGGAAGCGGTTCGCCCGCATCGGCGACATCATCGTGTGCAGCGTGAAGAGCGTGATCGCCGGCAGCGACTTCAAGAAAGGCGCGGTGGTCAAGGCGGTGATCGTCCGCTGCCGGCAGCCCACCCGCCGCGCCGACGGCAGCTACGTCCGCTTCGACAGCAACGCCGCGGTGATCATCGACAACGACCAGAACCCCCGCGGCACGCGCATTTTCGGGGCCGTGGCCCGCGAGCTGCGAGATCGGAACTTCATGAAAATCGTCAGCCTGGCCAGCGAGGTGGTGTGATGTGGATTAAGCAGAACGACACCGTGAAAGTGATCAGCGGCGAGGACCGCGGCACCAGCGGCAAGGTGCTCCGCGTCGACCACAAGGCGGGAAAGCTGGTGGTCGAGGGCGTCAACCGCGTGTACAAGCACGTCCGCCGCAGCCAGAAGAATCCGCAGGGCGGCCGGCTCTCCAAGGAAATGCCGATTTCCGTCGGCAACGTGCAGTTGGTGTGCGAGGGGTGCGGCGCCGCCACGCGCCTGGGCGTGCGGTACCTCGACAACGGCGCCAAGGAACGTTACTGCAAGAAGTGCGGCGCCAGCAACGGCCAGGTGTCCCCTCCCAAGGCCCGTTACGCCAAGAAATAACGCGAACCGAACATGAGCGCAGCCAAAGCGAAAAAGACGACCGAGGCCGAAAACGCCGCCGGAAAAGGAAGTCGATTCCGACCCCGCGGCTGCAAGAGAAGTACGAGAAGGAGATTCTGCCCGGGCTGGCCGAAAAGCTCGGCCGCAGCAACCGGCTTTCCCTGCCGCGATTGAAGAAGATCGTCGTCAACATGGGCGTGGGCAAGGCGATCGCCGAAAAGAAATACATGGACGAGGCGCTCGACGCCCTGAAGCAGATCACCGGCCAGAAGCCGGTGATCACGCTCAGCCGCAAGTCGATCGCCAACTTCAAGCTCCGCGAGAACATGGCCATCGGCTGCAAGGTGACCCTGCGGGGCAAGCGGATGTACGAGTTCCTCGACCGGCTGATTTCGCTGGCGTTGCCGCGGGTGCCGCGACTTTCGCGGGCTGGATCCCGACGCCTTCGACGGCCATGGAAACTACAACCTGGGCCTGACGGAACAAATGGTGTTCCCCGAGTTGAACCCCGACAAGTTCACCATTCCCCAGGGAATGAACATTACGTTGGTCACGAGCACCGACAGCGACGACGAGGCCCGCGAATTGTTGCGGGGGTTTGGAATGCCGTTGCGGGCGGCGTAGCACAGAGCCGCGACCGCCGGTCGCGCCACTTGAATGGGACGAACTGCATGGCAAGTAAATCAAAAATCGCGATGGCCCTTCGCAAGCCCAAGTTTTCGACCCGCCTGGTGAGGCGGTGTCGGATTTGCGGGCGTCCGCGGGCGGTGTATCGGAAGTTCGGGATTTGCCGGATCTGCTTCCGAAAGCTCGCCGACGAAGGTTTGATTCCCGGCGTCCGCAAAGCGAGTTGGTAAATGGTTTTGGTATGCCTAATGAATCGATTTCAGGTTGCAAGGGGGCTCTAATCCGATGATGACCGACCCCATCGCCGACATGTTGACCCGCATCCGCAACGCGGTGCGCGTCGAAAGGCCCCAAGTGGAAATGCCCGTCTCCAAGGTGAAGCGGGGATTGGCTGAAGTGCTGAAGCGCGAAGGCTACATTTGGGATTGGGAAGAAGTGGACGCGAAGCCGGCCAATCAGCTTCGCATGCACCTGAAGTACGGCCCCAACGGCGAGCGCGTGATCCGCCGCATCCGTCGCATCAGCAAACCGGGCCGCCGCGTGTATAGCGGCGCCGCCGACCTGAAGCCGGTCCTCGGCGGGCTGGGAATCTGCATCATCAGCACCAGCCGCGGCGTGATCAGCGATCGCGAGGCGCGGCAGCGAAAACTGGGCGGCGAAGTGCTCTGCGAAATCTGGTAACCCCCATCCCACAAACAGCCGCGACCGCCGGTCGCGCCGGAAGATCAGCGTAAAGGCAAACTAGCATGTCCCGGATCGGAAAGAAACCGGTGCAGGTCCCCGCGGGGGTGAAAATCCAGATCGCCGACCACACCGTCAGCGTGGAAGGCCCGCAGGGCAAGCTCCAATGGGAACATCATCCCGCCGTGAGCGTGGCGTATGACGAAAAGGCCGGAAGCCTCACCGTCACTCGCTCCGACGACGAACGTCAAAGCCGCGCCCTGCACGGACTGACCCGCGCACTGTTGGTCAACATGATCGTCGGCGTCACCCAGGGTTACGAGAAGCGGCTGGAAATCCAAGGGGTCGGCTACCTGGCGGCCGTCCTTGGCAAGGTGCTGCAACTCCGCGTCGGCCTGGCCAACGAATTCCAAGTGCCCATTCCCGACGGGTTGAAGGTCACCGTGCCGGATCAACAGCACGTGGTCATTCAAGGGATCGACAAGCAGAAGGTGGGTCATTTCGCGGCGTCGGTTCGGGCTCTGCGAAAACCGGAACCATACAAGGGCAAGGGCATCCGCTACGTGGGCGAGGTCGTCCGCCGCAAGCAAGGCAAGGCCATGGCGAAGTAAAGCCGCGACCGGTGGGTTGCGGGGAGGCATACGCGATGAAACATGAAAAGCAAATCGGCCGACAGCGCCACCGGCGGGGGCTGCGAGTTCGCAATCACCTGAAGCGAAGCGCTACCCGGCCGCGGCTGTGCGTGTTCCGCAGCCACAAGAATTGTTACGCCCAGATTATCGACGACCAGGCGGGGCGGACGCTGGCGGCCATCAGCACGCGCGACCAACAGGTGCAAGAGACGGTTCGCTACGGCGGCAACAAGAACGCCGCCGTTGCCGTGGGCAAGGCGATCGCCCAAAAGGCCCTCGAAGCCGGCATCAAGGAAGTCGTGTTCGACCGCCGCGAGTACAAATATCACGGCCGCGTGGCCGCTCTGGCCGCCGCCGCACGCGAAGCAGGATTGGTGTTTTAATGTCAACTGATACGACGCAAGGTCAACTGATCGACAAGGTGATCAAGATTCGGCGGTGCGCCGCCGTGGTGAAGGGCGGCCGGCGCTTCAGCTTCACGGCGCTGGTGGTCGTCGGCGACGGCCAGGGCCGCGTCGGCTGGGGCTACGGCAAGGCCAACGAAGTGCCGCCGGCGGTGGAAAAAGCCGTCAAGGACGGCTCCCGCAGCCTAGTCTCGATCCACATGGAAAAAACGAGCATTCCCCACACGGTGAAGGGGCATTTCGGCTCGGCGCAAGTGATTCTCGTGCCTGCCGGGCCCGGCACGGGAGTGATCGCCGGGGCGGCCGTCCGCGCCGTGTGCGAGGCCTGCGGCATTCGCGACATCCTCACCAAGAGCTTCGGCTCGACCAACCCGATCAACCTCGTCAAGGCCTCCATCGAAGCCCTCAAGCAGCTCCGCTCCCAAGGCGAAGTCGAGCGGCTGCGGGGAGTCTCGCTCACATGAATCTCAACGACGTCCATCACGGAATCCATAAGAACAAGTCACGGAAGCGCATCGGCCGCGGGCCGGGGTCCGGCCACGGCAAGACGGCCACCCGCGGAAACAAGGGACAAGGCTCCCGTTCCGGCTCCAGCACGTCGCCGATCTTCGAGGGCGGGCAGATGCCGCTGGTGCGGCGCATTCCCAAACGCGGCTTCCACAACCGCTTTGCCGACACGGTGGCCGCCGTCAATCTCGGCGTCCTGGAAAAACACTTCGCCGGCGGCGAATAAGTCAACGCCGAGTCGCTCTGCGACAAGGAAATTATTCGCGGCCGCTACGACCTGCTGAAGATTCTCGGCGACGGCGAGCTGACCAAGAACTTGAAGATCGCGGCGCACAAGTTCAGCCGCTCGGCCTTGGAAAAGATCGAGAAGGCCGGCGGGCAGGCCGTCGTCTTGCCGGGCAAGGCCCCCGTGGTCAAGAACAAGATGAAAGTGAAGAGTCAGCAAACCTAGGAAGCGACGGACACAGGTCTTGGGGCTTTTTGGCCAGGATCCAAGCCCCCAGCCCCAAGACCTAAGCCCTGTGCGAAGGACCGAGCCATGTGGGAAAAGATTCGCGTCGTCTTCACGATTCCGGAACTGCGGCAAAAGATCCTGCTCACGCTGGCGCTGTTGGCCGTCTATCGCGTCGGCTGGTGGATCACCCTGCCCATCGTCGACCGGCAGCACATGACCGCCTTCTTCAATGAAGCGGGCGAGCAAAGCCTCAGCGATCTGTTCAACCAGGTGGCCGTGTTCAGCGCCAGCCAGCTCAGCCAGGCGACGATCTTCGGATTGGGCATCATGCCCTATATCTCGGCCTCGATCATCTTCCAGTTGCTGGGCAGCGTCTATCCGCCGCTGGAGAAATTGCAGAAGGAAGGCGAGAGCGGGCGGAAAAAGATCAACGAATACACCCGCTACGCGACCGTGGTCCTGTGCCTCGGTCAAAGCTGGTTCTACGTGCGCTGGCTCATTTCCGCCGGACTGATCCATCAGAAGCTGCTGGTGGACGGGGCGCTGCCGTTCAGTTGGCAGCTTGCCGGCGTGATGACCATGACCGCCGGCACTGTGTTCCTGATGTGGCTCGGCGAGCAAATCGACGAATACGGCATCGGCAACGGCATCAGTCTGTTGATCATGGCGGGCATTCTCGCCCGCATGCTGCCCGCCGGCTACAAAGATGTCGTCGAACCAATCGTCCGCGAGGGCGGCATCGGCTTGGGCGGCGGCCGCGGCACCATCGGCGTCGAAACCCTGCTGGTGCTGGTCGTGCTCTTCGTGTGCGTGGTGGTCGGCGTCGTGGCCATCACCCAGGGGCAACGCCGCATCCCCACGCAGAGCGCCAAGCACGTCCGCGGGCGCCGCGTGTACGGCGGCACGCGGCAATACCTGCCGCTGCGAGTCAACCAGGCCGGCGTGATGCCGATCATCTTCGCCAGCAGCTTGTTGTTGTTCCCCACGGTGCTGTTCCGCTACCTCGCCCAGGTCAATCCGAGTTGGGTGCCCATCGAGCAGGCGTTCCACAAGGGCGATTCGTGGACGTACAACGTCCTCTACATCGCCTTGATCTACTTCTTCTGTTACTTCTGGACCGCCATCTCCTTCAACCCCAAGGACATGTCGGACAACCTGAAGAACTACGGCACGTTCATCCCCGGCTATCGTCCCGGCCGGCGGACCGCCGACTATCTGGAAAAGGTGATGGTGCGAATCACTTACGTCGGGCGCCGGCTTCCTGGCCGTTGTGGCCATCCTGCCGTCGCTGGTGTCGGCTTGGTTGGGCATCCAGCCCGGCCTGGCCGCGTTCTACGGCGGCACCAGCCTGCTGATCGCCGTCAGCGTGGCCTTCGACCTCGTGCAGAAAATCGACAGCCACCTGGTCATGAGAAATTATCGAGGTCTCTTGGAAAGAGGTTGATCTTCGAGTTGTCAGGGTTCAGCGTTCAGGGTTCAACAGCCGTCGGCGCATCGCCCGCGGAGGCCGAGCCCCGGACCCTGAACCCTTTTTTGCCAACAGCACAGGACAGACAGCGATGCGCATGGTATTCATAGGTCCGCCCGGGGCCGGCAAAGGCACTCAGGCCGAGCGGCTGGTCAAAACCTACCGCATGGCACACCTTTCGACCGGCGACATGCTTCGCGCGGCCCGCGACGCCAAGACCGAGGTCGGGTTCAAGGCCGAGAAATTCATGTCCTCCGGCGCCTTGGTTCCCGACGACATTATCGTGGCGATCATCGCCGAGCGGCTGGGGCAGCCGGACTGCCAAAAAGGATATCTTCTGGACGGTTTCCCCGTACCATTGCCCAGGCCGAAGCGCTGGACACGATGCTGGCGGCGAAGGGGACGCCGTTAGATGCCGTTTTGGAGCTTCAAGTTCCCGAAGAGGAGCTGTTCCGCCGGCTGGCCGGCCGCGGCCGGGCCGACGATTCCCCGGAAGTCATCCGCCAGCGATTGGCAGCCTACCGGAAGCAGACCGAGCCGCTGCTGGAATACTACGGGCGCCGCGGTATGCTGAAGGCCATTGACGGCTTGGGCACGGTCGAGGAGATCTTTGCTCGGGCCAAAGCGGTTTTGGACGCGGTTGCCTAGCAGGCGAGGAGCGAACTGGCGTGGAGATTCTACGCTCGCCGCGAGAGATGGCGGAGATGCGGAAGGCCGGGCTCCTGGTCTGGCAGGCGCATCAGTTGGCGGCGGCGATGATCCGCCCGGGCGTGACCACCGCGGAAATCGACGCCGTGATCGACCGCTTCTTCGCCGAGCACAATGCCAAGCCGTTGTTCAAAGGGGTGCCCGGCACGGTTCCCTTCCCCGCCACAACGTGCATCTCGATCAACGAGGAAGTGGTTCACGGAATCCCCGGTCCGCGACAGCTCGTGGAAGGCGACATCGTCAGCATCGACACGGGCTGCAAACTCAACGGCTGGTGCGGCGACGCGGCCGCGACTTACCCGGTGGGGCGGATCGAGCCCGAAATCCGCCGCCTGCTCGACGTCACTCGCCACACCCTGGAGATGTCGATCGAATTAGTGGGCCGTTGCGCACGTTGGAGCCAGGTGGCGGCGGAAATGGAAGCCTATGTCAAGAAACACAAGTTTTCGGTCGTGGAAGCGTTCGTCGGGCACGGCATCGGCCGGGACATGCACGAAGACCCGCAAGTGCCGAACTTCGTCAGCCGCCAACTTCGCCGCGGCAGCGGCGATTTCCGCCTCGTGCCGGGACTGGTCATCGCTATCGAGCCGATGGTGAACATGGGCACGAAGCGGGTCCGCACCCGCGGCGATCATTGGACGCAAGCGACCGTCGATGGCCGGCCCAGCGCCCATTTCGAGCATACGGTGGCCATCACCGAGTCTGGCCCGTGGCTGCTGACGGCCGGTCCGAACGGCGAAACGTGGTAAACAGAGGTATGTGCGGACAACCCTGGAGAGTTATGTGTGCACGAATCGGGCCAAAGCGCGATTTTCTTGGCCGGAGGGCCTTGTTGATTTCCGCAGCGACGCTTATACTGGAGCGCTTTGCCCCGTCCCCGCAACTCGATTGTGTATAGTGGCCATGAAAGTGCGAGCGAGCGTCAAGCGGATTTGCGAAAGCTGCAAGATCGTCCGCCGCCGGGGCGTCGTCTACGTGGTTTGCAGCAATCCCCGGCACAAACAGCGCCAGGGTTGATTCGCGATCACGGTTTAGGCAGGAGTGGTAGGCATGCCGCGTCTGTTGGGTGTTGATATTCCGAACGATCGTCCGACGTTGATCTCGTTGACGTACCTGTATGGCGTAGGTCCGAAGATCGCCCGCGAGTTGTGCCATAAGGCGGGCGTCGATCCGCACGTTCGGGCGCGCGAGCTTCGCGAAGACGAATTGGCGCGGCTGGCGGCGTTGCTGGACAAGGACTATGTGGTGGAAGGGCAGTTGCGCCGGCAACGGAGCCAGAACGTCGCGCGGCTGAAAGACATCGGGTGCTACCGAGGTTTGCGGCACCGCCGCGGACTGCCGGTTCGCGGGCAGCGAACGCGCACCAACGCCCGAACCCGCAAGGGACCGAAAAAGACCGTTGCCGGCAAGAAGGGTGTGAAAGATTTGCGATAGCGGCGGCGGGTATGCGTAGGCCGGTTTTCCCGTATCTCACGGTTGGAGCTCTCTAGCGGTGGCTAAGACAACGACAGCGGCGGCGGCAACGCCCGCGACATCGGTACGAAAGAAGGCGCGTTGCAGCGTGACGGTGGGCGTGGCCCACATCAAGGCGACGTTCAACAATACCGTCATTACCATCACCGACACCAAGGGCGAGACGCTGTGTTGGGCGAGCGCCGGCACCTGCGGATTCAAGGGCAGCCGCAAGAGCACGCCGTTTGCCGGCCAGATGTCGGCGCAGCAGGTGGCGGAGAAGGCCGTCAAGTTCGGCATGAAAGAGGTTGACGTGAAGGTGAAGGGGCCGGGCAGCGGCCGCGAGAGCGCCATCACCGCGCTGCAGGCCGCGGGCCTGAAAATCAAGTCGATCGAGGACGTGACTCCCTTGCCGCACAACGGCTGCCGCCCCAAGAAGCGCCGCCGCGTGTAAGAAGATGAGGGAGAAACGGAACCAATAAACCCTGACCCTGAAGCAAATCGTTATGGCTCGTCAACATTCACCGGTCTGCCGCTTGTGCCGCCGCGAGGGAATGAAGCTGTTCCTCAAGGGCAGCCGTTGTGATACGCCGAAGTGCGCCTTCGAACGCCGTGAGTCGCCGCCGGGAATGAGCACCTTCCGCCGCGGCAAGCAAACCGATTACGGCGTGCACCTTCGCGAAAAGCAGAAGGTGAAGCACCACTACGGCCTGATGGAGAGACAATTCCGCAAGGTGTTTGCCTTGGCGGAAAAGGGGACGACCAACACGGGCGAGACGCTGATGAGCCTGCTGGAGCGCCGGCTCGACAACATTGTTTATCGCTTGGGGTTTTCCCACTCGCGGTCGCAGGCCCGGTTGCTGGTGGGGCACGGCCACGTGACCGTGAACGGCCGCCGCGTGGATATTCCCAGCTACCTCACGCGGCCCGGCGACGTGATCCGCGTGAAGAACCGCCCCAAGAGCTTGCAGTTGGTGCAAGCCGTGCTGGCCGAGGCGCGCCGCGAGGTGCCCGAGTTTCTCAGCCGGGTCGAGGGGCCGCAGCCCGAGGGACATGTCCTCCGTCTGCCCGAAGCGGCCGACGTTTCGATCCCGGTGCAGCCTCACCTGATCGTCGAGCTTTGTTCCAAGTAGCCACCCATTGCCGCCAAGTCTTGTAACTGGATCGGAGCCTTCACATGCGTATTCGATGGCGCGGCCTGGAGTTGCCCAGCCTGATTACTGCCGACCGCTCAACCCTTTCCGGCACCTACGGCAAGTTTGTTGCCGAGCCGTTTGAGCGGGGTTTCGGCGTCACCGTCGGCAACAGTCTCCGCCGCATTCTGCTTTCCAGCCTGGAAGGCAGCGCCGTTACCCAAATCAAACTGCACGGCGCCCAGCACGAGTTCAGCTCGTTGCCGGGCGTGGTCGAGGACGTGACCGACCTGGTGCTGAACGTCAAGTCGCTGGTGGTGAAGAACTTCAGCGAGCAGACGCGCGTGGTGCGCATCGAAAAGAACACCAAGGGACCGATCACGGGCGCCGACGTGCGCACCGACGAGCAGATCGAAGTGATTAACAAGGACCACCACATCGCCACCCTGACCGAGGACGTGCCCTTCCTGCTGGAGATGGTGGTGGAGAACGGCCGCGGCTACGTGCCGGCCACCGAGCACACGCCGCAGAGCCAAGAGATCGGCATTATTCCCGTCGACGCCGCCTTCAGCCCCGTGACCCGCGTTCGCTACGAAGTCGAGGAGACGCGCGTCGGCCAGAAGACCAATTACGACAAGCTCACTCTGGAGATTTGGACCAACGGCTCGGTCACGCCGGAGATGGCGCTGGTCGAGTCGGCCAAGATTCTCCGCAAGCACCTCAATCCGTTCGTGCAGTACAACGAGTTGGGACCGATGGTGCACAGCGAAACCCGGCCGCTGGGCGCGGTGACCGTCGATCAGGCCACCGAGGCCAAGTTGGCCATGAGTCTCGCCGAGTTGGAACTGTCGGTGCGCGCCAGCAACTGCCTGGAGTCGGAGAACATCACCACGGTTCGCGACCTGGTGACCCGCACCGAGGAGCAGTTGTTGGAAGTGCGCAACTTCGGCGAGACCACGCTGGCCGAAGTTCGCGAGAAGCTTTCCGACATCGGCCTGCGATTGGGAATGCGCCTCGCATCGACGCCGGCCGGCGTGTTATAAGGACATCGACCCGCGACCGGCGGTCGCGCAACCCAGAATCACGACCATGCGACATCGACGACAAGGCCGCAAACTCGGCCGCCATCCCAGTCATCAGCGAGCCCTGCTGCGGAGCCTGGCCAGCGCGCTGTTCCTGACCGAACGCGACGCCGAAGACGAGGCCAACAAGCCCAAGATCAAAGGGCGGATCATCACCACCATCGAGAAGGCCAAGGAAGTCCGGCCGCTGGTGGAACGGTGCATTGCGATCGCTTTGAAGGCGCTGCCCCACCAGGAGGCGGCCGACGACTTGGAGCCCAGCGCCGAGCGCAACAGCGAGCAGTGGCGGGCGTGGCGCCATAGCGACCGCTGGCGGCAGTGGAACCAAACGATCGCACCGGTGGTGGCTGCCCGCCGCCGCGCTTTGCGGCTGTTGGGCGATAAGCAAGCCGTGAAGATTCTCTTCGACGATATCGCCCCCCGCTACACAGATCGCAACGGCGGTTATACCCGCGTCCTGCGGCTCGCCAAGCCGCGACTGGGCGACGCCGGCACCCGGGCGATCCTGGAACTGGTGGGCAAGAACGATCGCGTCCGCCGCGTCGCCGCTCGTCCGGCCTTCGATACCGACGTGACCGAGCCCGCGGCAACCGCCGCCGAACCGGCCGACGCGACCGAAAATCAGGAGTGAGTCGTTCCGTGGCCGGCGGCTGCCAGCCGTCGGCTGTGGTTGATGGCGCTGGATTCCTGAAACTCGGCACTTGCGAATTTCGGAAACTCGGAAGTGGAGGATCGCGGATGGATCCCTCTCGGCCGCAGCCGCTGTTCCGCCGCCGTCTTCCCCAGACGGGCTTCGATTTCACGCTCCACATGCGCCGGCTGTGCGACGACATGGCCGCGCGGCTCGACCAGCTTCGGCACATCGACATGTCGCGGGTGGCCGTGAGCTTCGCCCAAACCCGCCGTGCCGGCAGCCAGGGGATGTTCGCTTCGCTGACGCCGCTGCGATTTGCCGGCGGCCAAATGCACACCATCCGCCGCAAGCGCCGTTGGGGCATCCAGCGGCTCTACGACGCCGGCGGTCGCGAGATGCTCTATATCCTCAACTTCTACCTGCCGCGGTTTCTCGATCTGCCCTTCCGCGAGAAGCTCACCACGATGCTGCACGAACTGTGGCACGTCAGTCCGAAGTTCGACGGCGACGTGCGTCGCTTGGGCGACCGCTGTTTCGCCCACGGCTCCTCGCAAAAGCAGTACGATGCCCACATCGAGGTGCTGCTGGACCGCTGGCTGGCCCTTGGTCCGCCGGAACCGCTGTACGCCTTCCTCCGGCTGGAGTTTCTTGAGCTGGCCGCCCGTCACGGCCGGGTGTACGGCTGCAAAGTGCCGTCGCCGAAGCTGGTGCCGGTTGACGCGGGCTAGTTTGGCGGTCGAAGGCACGTCAACTCGGCGCCCGGCCGCGCCTACCACGCCTTGGTCACGCCCGGAATGGCACAATCGTAGCAGCCGTCGGCATTGGGTCTCGACCGCGGCTCGGCATCCCACGCCAATCGCTCAGGCGAGAGATCCAACTCGGAACCGATCGCGGTGTCCCAACTGACGACCTTGCCCGAATACGTGGCCATGCGGCCGAGAATGGCGGTCATGGTGCTTTCGGCAGCCCAATCGCCCTCGTTGTAGGGCCTGCCAGCCACCAGCGCCGCCAGGAAATCGTCCATCTCAAGCTGATGGCCGTCGATGCCGCGCTTCCAGCGCATCGGCTCCTGGCCGACGGGAAACAGTTCGCTCTTGCCGTGGCCTTCGATGTCGGCCTTGCCGCGTGTGCCCTGGGCATGCTGGGAGAACGAGTCCCAGCAGCCGGGGATGTGCCGGCAGTAGCTGAACATTTTCACGCCGTTGGGATAGGTGAACTCGACGGAGTGGTGGTCGAAGATTTCGCCTACGTCTTTGCCGATGCGGACCTGCCGGCCGCCCATGCCCTGGGCTTGCACGGGATGGTCGTTGACCATCCAGTTGCCGACGTCAATGTCATGAACGTGCTGCTCGACGATATGGTCGCCGCTGAGCCAGGTGAAATAATACCAGTTGCGGACTTGATACTGCATTTCGGTCTGGTCCGGTTTACGTGGGCGGATCCAAACGCCGTTCGAGTCGAAGTACACGCGGAGAAACTGCAACTCGCCAATGACGCCGTCGTGGATGCGATTGACGACCTCGATGTGCTTGGGCTCGTGCCGCAAATGATGTCCCACCGCCACCGCCAGGTTTTTCTTCTTCGCTTCCTGGTTGGCGGCCATCACGCGGCGAACGCCGACCGCATCGGTGGCCACCGGCTTCTCCAGAAAGACGTGCTTGCCGGCCTTCACCGCCGCCTCGAACTGTGCCGGCCGAAAACCGGGCGGAGTGCACAACAGCACCAGGTCCACGTCCGCGTCGATCGCCTTTCGATAAGCGTCCAACCCGGTGAACATCCGATCCTCCGCCACGTTAACGCGTCCCGGCTGATCGTTGAACTTCTTCTGGATGGACGTCAGGCTCATGTCCAACGAATCTTGAAAGGCGTCGGCCATGGCGACCAGTTTCACGTTCGCCTTGGTGCTCAGGGCATTGACGGCCGCTCCGGTTCCACGTCCGCCGCAGCCGACCAGCGCGATCCGGATCAGGTCGCTGCCGGCGGCGTAGGCGGTTCGCGCGATGCTCAGCCCGCCCGCCAAGGTGATGCCCGCGGCAACCGCCGCTGTATCTTTGAGAAATTCGCGCCGCGTGGCGCCTGCCTTGTCGTTGGTATTCACGATGGATTCTCCGATTGCCATTTGCCTGATACGATGATTGGTCCCGGGTCGCTGCGCCGAAGCGCAGGCGCACAATCAGTTTGACCGTGCGCAGCGTCAAAGTCAAGAGATTTTGCCGGTCGCTAGCGAAACATGCCGAGGATCAGCCGCCAGGTCCCCAGCATGACGGGCAACAGCACGATCACGGCCAGCATCGCCGCCGGCACGAGCCAGCCGAGATCAAAGATATGCAGGTCGTAATTGACGTAATTCCAGACGGCATGCCAACGGACGATCACGAACATCGCCGCCAAACACAGGAAGGGGCCATAGGGGATCTCCCGGTCGCGGAAGAGAATCAAACGCAGCGCGCCCACGATCAATCCCGCAAAGGGGGCCAAGAAAAAAATCATCAAGCACGGCTGCCAACCGAGGTAGACACCCATCATGGCCATGAGCGTCACGTCGCCGAACCCCATCGCCTCGCGGTGGAGCGCGGCGGAGCAGATGACGCGCACGAGCCAGACCAACCCGCCGCTGGCCGCCATGCCCGCCAGGGCGCCGAGGAGCGCTTCCCAACCTTCCCCGCCGCGGAACCATACCAGGGCGATGGCCAGCGAGCCCATCACGGCCATCGAGAAGATGCGGTATGTGCCGGGCTCGCGGACCACGCGGGCCCAAGCCAGCGCCGCGCGCGCAGCCAACCGTGGCGCGTGTACCACGTCCGCGGCAAAATCGCAAAACACCACAGCCACCAGCAGGCCAACCCGATGCCGAGCGATTCCCGTTGCGGAGCGCCGCCTAGCCACGCCGGCCACCCATGGGCGCGGTCAGAGTCAGAAAACGAAGGTCCACCTGGCCGAGGCCCGACGCCACGTCCGGCAGCAACGACCAGGGCCAAACAGCGGCAATCAGCAGGCCGACCAGCGTCCCGGGAACCACGACGGCGTCGGGAATGATCTTCTCGTCGATGTCGATCAACGACGCTACCAGCATCACCGCAATCAGCAGGGCATGGGCGGCGAACTGAAGGTGCAAGATGGTTTTGACATCCGCAGGCAACAACGGAACGACCCCTGCCGGCAAAAGTCCGGCCGACGCGACCTCCCACCAATAGAGCCATGCCAGGCCGACGCCGGCGAGCAATTCGACACATAACGGCCGAATCCAGAAGCCGATCCCATGAAGCGCGGCCTCGCGCCGCAGCCCCAGCCAGCCGACGATCGGCAGCCGGTCCCACCATCGCCGCGGTGGGGCCGACGGATCGGGACCCGACCAGGGGCTGATCGGTCGCGGGTACCAGGCCAACTGGTAGGCGGCCAGATTGATCGCCCCGCCGACGCAGGCGCCGATCACGAACAAGGCGAACAAACGGGCTTGCAGCGGAAGCGAGAGAATCAGGTTCATAGGCTCAATTGCAAATTGAGAATCGAGAATTGAAAATTGAGGATTGGGAATTTGCAATCAGACCGTCGGCGCCAACTCCAGCCGTTCGATGATCTCCGAGGTCAACTCGGCAGCCGTCTTTCCTTCTGTGTCCACAACGAGGTGGGCCGCCTCCTCGTACATCGGCTTGCGGCGCTCGAGCAGGTGGAGAATTTCCTCCAGGGGCTCGTGATCGGTCAGGTTGGGACGACGGGCGGCGGTCGTGCTGTCGCCCGACATGCGGGCCAAAATGGTTTCCGGCCGCGCCGTCAGCCACACCACCTTACCCGCCTGCCGCATCGCCCGGCGGCTTTCCAGGCGCAAGGGCGCGCACCGCCGGCGGCCAACACCAGCCGGTCGCCCCGGCATAGTTCGGCGATCACCTGGGCTTCGACGTCGCGGAAGACCGGTTCGCCATCATCGGCGAAGATCCGCGCGATCGACTTGCCCGCCTGGCGTTCGATTTCCACGTCGCCGTCGACCCAATCCCACCCCAACCGCTCGGCCAAGAGCCGCGCCAGCGTGGTTTTGCCTGTGGCCCGATAGCCGATGAGGGTCAGGATCATAAGCGAGCAAGGGAAGAATTCGAGATCGGCAGCAACGCCACTAGCTTACGCCGAACAGCGTATCGATGACAAGGGCAGCCGTCCAACAGCCGTGCACCCGGGGGCAAACAGATGTTTAACCGCGAGCCAAAGGCGAGCGTCTGGCAACAGCCGCGCGCCCGGGGGCAAACCGTGCCGTCGCCACCGCCATTTCGCCAGCCACGGAGGCCACGGCTACGAGAGCATCCCCCCCTGCTGCTGCGCATAGTCCTCGTCCATCCCCAGCCGCATCCGCAGTTCGTCGAACTGGCGGGCGTAGGCGTCGCTGGACGAATGGACGTGTTCCGCCTCGGTGATGAAGCGAATCTGTTCGTTGCAGTTCACGGTGTGCTCACGGAAGATGCTCTCATAGTCCCGCAATTGCTCGCCATAAACAATCAGCAGCTTGTGCTCGTCAAACTGCACTTCCTGGGGAATCTCGGGGTTGAGCACGGCCAGCCCGGTGCAGCCGTCGTTCACCAACATGTCCTCGTAGTCCCAGAGGATGCTCTTGAGCACCGGCATGTCGATGTGCTCGCGGTACAGGTCGGTGTGGCCCTTATTGTGGCGGCTATGGCTGGTTTCCAGCACCACGTTGACGGTGAACCCCAAGGGGTCGATCAATTCCATGAACGTCTCAAACAGATGTTCGTGGGAAACCGCCGCCATCACCACCGGCACGCTGCCGTGGTTCTGCTCGTCGCGGTAATAGTCGTGCCGATAACCTTGGCTGGGCACGACCTGTAGATCGTAGGAGGGGCGCACGGCATCGGTCAGGGCGAAGTCCCCGTAGCGCGACACGCCGAGGTGCGTTTCCAGCTCTTCTTCGCTAAGATGCGCGAAGCTGCTGGGGGCCGCCGGCGCCCGGCTTTCAGGAACTGCGTTACCGAAAAATCGCTGTAGAAAACGCATCACTGCTCTCAATCTTGTGGCAGACGATATTCGCAGTAAGGGAACGGCCGAGCCGCAGCTGGGAACTCGCTATCCAACCGTAGGTTACGGTTCGCCGAGAGCGAACGGCCTCCGCCAAGCTTGTCTTTCCGCACCCGTTTGCACCTCAGCAAAGCTGGAACAACCGGCACACGCGCCATATTCGGCAGAGCATCGTGTTTCGCCGCTGATTCACTCGTTGCCGTTGGGAAACATGCCGCGCGGCCGAGGGCGACTGTCGGACGCGCCGGGCCATTTTTCGTTCGCCGCCCCACTGTGAACAAAGCCCGATTACGGTAATGTAGCACCGGGAATGCGCGATGGGGGCGACTTGAACGGATTCCGCGACGAACTTCGGCCGACGGGCGGACAGTGCGTCGGTTGGCGAAGAGTTTGCCAGGCTATGGCCGAAAAACCGCCGAGCCGGTACACTTCTGGGAGAAGGCAAACCACGCTTCACGGAGAAAGTTTTCATGGGCCGCATTCTCGCCGCCGTCGCGCGGCATGCCGTCGTTGCCGCGTTGTTGTTGAGCCTCTCCGCCTGTACGAAGGTCCCGTCGGCGACCGGCGAGGAAGGGCCTGCCGCCGCGACGGGTCAGGCTGCGCAAACCAACGTGGTTCGCGACACGTGGGATACCTGCTACTTGCAGGGCGGCCGGATCGGCTATGTGCACACCACGGTGCGCCGCGTCCTTGAGGCCAGTCGCGACCTCCTCGATATCGAGACGGTTCAACATTTGAGCATGAATCGGGGCGGCCAGACCAGCAGCCAGGAAATCCGCGGCAAAAGCAGGGAAACGCCGGCGGGCCATCTCCTTGGCTTCGATAACGAACTGCGCCTGGGCACCGACCCGATCCGCACGACCGGATCGGTCCACGGCAACCGGCTCGACTTGGAGACGGCGGTGGGAACTGCCGCACCGGCGAAAACCTCGATCCCCTGGGGGGCCGATTTTGGCGGCCCTTTCGCCGTCGAGCAGAGCCTGCTGCGCCGTCCGATGCGGCCGGGCGAGCGACGCTCGATCAAGGCATTCGCCATCGAACTCAATCAGGAAACCGACGTGGACCTGGCGGCCAAGGACTATGAGCCGACCACGCTGCGACACGGGACCTACGACCTCTTGCATATTGACGTGGTCACGCGATTCGCGGACGGGCAGAAGATCGAAGAAACCGCGTGGACCGACCATACCGGCGACATCCTCAAGGGCCACTTTGCGGCCATGGCGATGGACACCTATCGCACGTCCAAGGCCGAGGCCCTGGAAGAATCGCAAACGGCGGGACCGGATCTGTTTGCCAGCATGATGGTCAAGGTCGATCCGCCCTTGGCTCATGCTCGCCGGACCACGCAGGTCCGCTATCGCGTTCGGTTGGAGGGGAGCGATCCGGCGAGCGTGTTCACCACGGGACCAACCCAGGCGGTCAAGCCGATTGACGCCCACAGCGCCGAAATCACGGTCTACGCGATCCGGCCCGGCCGATCGGATGGAAACCGCGACGCCCCGCCCGATCCGCCCAACGACGACGACCTCCGCCCGAACACCTATATCCAAAGCGACGATCCGCTGATCGTGGCCGACGCCCGGCGGGCGGCGGGCGATGAAAAGGACCCGTGGAAGGCGGCCGTAGCCTTGGAGCGATTCGTTTACGATGAGGTGAAGAACAAGGACTATACGCAGGCTTTTGCCACGGCGGCCGAAGTGGCGAAGTCTCGCGAGGGGGACTGCACCGAGCATTCCGTCTTCCTGGCCGCGCTGGCGCGGGCCCGCGGCATCCCCGCGCGAGTGGCAGTCGGCCTGGTCTACCTGGAGAGCAAGCAGGCCTTCTTCTATCACATGTGGACTGAGGTGTATATCGGCCAACGGTGGGTGCCGATCGATGGCACGCTGGCGCTGGGCGGCATCGGGGCCGACCATCTGAAAATCGCCCAGAGCAACCTCAAGTCGGCGTTTGCCGTGCTTCTGCCGGTGGTCCAGGTGGCAGGACGGTTGCAGATCGACGTCCTGGAAAGCTCACCATAATTCGCCGCGTAATGCCAATGCCATAATCACTGTGTGCACAATGAATAGGCAATGACGTGGCCTGCGGGCTTCACCCGCAAGTAATTGTGTCATTCAGGCGATTGTCGCATAACGACTTCCGCGTCCACTTCGGCACTGTCGCATTGTTTGGCACGACGATTGCTCCGCGTCCCATCTCCACGGGAAACAGAAGCTGTTGGTCGTATCTGGTGACCGGCCGGGTTTGCTGCTCCCGTTGACTGCCGGAAAAGGAACGATGATCAATCGCACACACGTTGGAAGTACTCTACAAAAATGGATTGCTGTAACGGCCCTGGCATGTACGATAACGGCCGTTTCTTTAGCGGGGACCACCCGCGCAGCCGAAAGTGAGGCCGTGGCCGCCGCTCCCGCCTCGACGCCGGCCAAGCTCGACACGGGCGACAACGCCTGGATGCTGGTCAGTTCGGCCCTGGTGCTAATGATGACCGGCCCCGGATTGGCCCTCTTCTATAGCGGCCTGGTCCGAAAGAAAAACGTCCTCAGCGTGATGATGCAGTGCGTCTTCCTGATGTGCCTGATGACCGTCATCTGGGGACTGTGGGGATACACGCTCGGCTTCGGCGGCGACTGCGCTCGACCCGCCGCCAAAACTGCTGGGGAACTTCGACCATCTGATGATGAAGGGCGTGCAGGCCACGTGGGAAGACGGCAAATCGGTGATTCCCGTCGTATCCCGGATTGACGATCAACCGCCTCACCCACATGCTCTTCCAAGGGATGTTCTTCATCATTACGCCGGCATTGATTTGCGGGGCATTTGCCGAGCGAATGAAGTTCAGCACGATGGTCGTTTTCATGATCTTGTGGGGAACGATCGTCTATTGCCCATTGTGCCACGCCGTTTGGGGCGGCGGGATTCTGCAATACGGCAGCAAGAACGCCGAGATGCTGCGCCGGCGGGGCGCTGGATTTCGCCGGCGGCACGGTCGTGCACATCAGCTCCGGCGTGTCGGCGTTGATTTGCGCCTTGGTGCTGGGCAAGCGGCTGGGTTACGGCAGCGAGCCGATGCCGCCGCACAATGTTGACCTACACCGCCATCGGCGCCGCGATGCTGTGGGTGGGCTGGTTTGGCTTCAACGCCGGCAGCGCCCTGAACGCCAGCGGGCTGGCTGCCAGCGCCTTCTGCGCCACGCACTTTGCCGCGGCGGCCGGCGGATTGACCTGGGCCGGCGATGGAGTGGATCACCCGCGGCAAGCCCTCGATCCTGGGCACGTGCTCCGGCGTGGTGGCCGGGCTGGTTTGCATTACGCCCGCCGCCGGCTTCGTCACGCCGATGCCCGCGCTGCTGATGGGCGTGGCCGTGGGCATCGTCTGCTTCCTGGCGTGCACGAGCCTGAAGTCGCGATTCAAGTACGACGACTCGCTCGACGCCTTCGGCGTTCACGGCGTGGGCGGCACGTTGGGGGCGCATGCTGACCGGAGTCTTCGCCACCCGGGCCACGGGCGGCGTTGCCGGCGACAAACCCTGGGCCTGCTGGAAGGCGGCAAGGTTCTTTCCGCCCAGATGATCGCCGTCGTCATCACCTGGGTCTCTGGCCATCGTGGCCACGTATGTCTGATTCTCAAAGTGCTCGACGCCGTGATGGGGCTGCGGGTGTCGCGGAGCGGCGGAGATCGAGGGCCTCGACCTCAGCCAGCACGGCGAAGAAGGGTACATTTTCATCTAGCCGGAAGGTATACTTCCGTAGGATCAATCATGCTGCGGCTGCGGCCGCCCGGGAGTTCTCCGATGAAGAAGGTGGAAGCAATCATCCGGCATTTCAAGCTCGAAGACGTGAAGAACGCCCTGACCGAGCACGGCATCGCCGGGATGACCATCACCGAGGTCCGCGGTTTCGGCCGCCAGAAGGGCCACACCGAGATGTATCGCGGCACGGAATACGAAGTCGATTTCGTTCCCAAGATCAAGATCGAGGTCGTCATTCCGGACGCCAAGCTGCAGAACGTGTTGGACACGATCATGCGTTCCGCCCAGACCGGGGCAAGTGGGCGACGGCAAGATGTTCGTCACCGAGCTTGGCCGACGCGATCCGCATCCGCACCGGCGAATCGGGCGAGATCGCCCTGTGAAGTCGCCAGCCGTCGGCAGCCCGATTGATCCCGGCTGTTCCATTTCGGCTGCGGTTATGTGTTCGCTCCGCTCCAACGTGCTGGCTGCCAAAGGACGGCTGGCCGAGGGTGCCGGGAATTCTCCGCCGCCACCAGGCCGGTTGCTTCCGGGGTCGAATTGTGCGCCGCGCTGAGCGACCTGCGCGACGAAGTCCTGCTGGATCTGACCCGCGACGGCCCTGGACGATCTGGGCGAGGCCGGGCCCGGCGGACTGTGGTCCGAGATCGCGCCTGGTGGCCCACGGCGGCTACGGACGCCGCGACGTGGCCCCTTTCAGTGACGTGGACCTGATGATCCTTCACGGGCCGGGCGTGGGCCAGCGCGTCGCGCCGCCTGGCCGAGCGGCTGCTGCGCGACGTGTTCGACGCCGGCCTGTGTCTGGGCCATAGCGTGCGGACGCCGGAGCAGGCCTGCCGCCTGGCCTGCAGCGAGCCGATGATCTGCACGTCGCTGGTCGAATCGCGGCTGTTGGCCGGCAGCGAACCGTTGTTCGCCCGCTAGCATGCGGCAATTCCGCCGCCAGGTGCATCGCCGCGCCCGCTGGCTGATGGCCCGCATTCTCGAAGACCGCTTGGAGGAACAGCCGCCGTTACGGCGAGACGGTTTTCCTGCTCGAGCCGAACATCAAGCGGTCGCTGGGAACGCTCCGCGACATCCAGTTGATCCGCTGGATCGGATTGGTGCGCTACGGAACGGCCGAATCCGCACGAGCTGCACGCCTTGGGCCGGCTCGGCGCGGAGGACCTCGACTGGCTCGTGCAGGCGAACGAGTTTCTGCTGCGGTTGCGCAACGAATTGCACTTCCACGCCGGGCAGGCGGCCGACGTGCTCGATCGGGCCGAGCAGCTCCGCATCGCCGAGCTGCGCGGCTACCGGCCCACGGCCGGACTGCTGCCGGTCGAGCAGTTCATGCGGGATTATTTTCGCCACACCGACGCCGTCAGCCACATTGCCACGCGATTTGTCGGCCAAGGCCCAGTCGCACGATCGCATGGCGCGGCTGGTCACGGTGCTGTTCGGCCATCGCGTGGAAGACGGATTCACGTCGGCCCGGCGGGCATGTTGGCCACGCGGCGCGGCCTGCGAATTGCTCCGCGGCGACCTGACGGCCATCATGCGGCTGGTCGACCTGGCGAACCTCTACGACAAGCCGATCGCCGCCGCCACCTGGGAGGCCATTCGCCGCGAGGCCTTGCCGGCTGCCGCAAGGCGATGCCGCCGCCGGAGGCCTGCCGCCACTTCCTCTCGCTGCTGAGTCATCCGGCCCGGCTCGGGCCGCTGCTGCGCGATCTGCACGACGCCCGCCTCTTGGAGCGGTTCATTCCCGAGTTCCGTCACGCCCGCGGCCTGCTGCAATTCAACCAGTATCACAAGTACACGGTCGACGAGCATTGCCTGCGGGCGGTGGAGTTTGCCACCGAGTCTCTGCTCGGACGTGGGCCCGCTGGGCCGCGTCTACCGCTCCTTGGCCGCACAAGCGGCTGCTCCACCTGGCGCTGCTGATCCACGACCTGGGCAAAGGCCGCCTGGAAGACCATCGCGAGGTGGGGGTGAAGATCGCCGCCGATGCCGCCCGGCGACTGGGCCTGCCCGCCCACGAAAGCCGAGGCGCTCGAGGTTCCTCGTCCACAAGCACATGCTGATGAACCACCTGGCGTTCCGCCGCGATACGGCCGACGAGCAATTGGCCGTGCAGTTTGCCGTGCAGGTCGGCTCGCCCGAGCTGCTGCAAATGCTGTATGTGCTGACGGCCGCCGACTTGGGAGCGGTCGGGCCGGACATGTGGGACGGCTGGAAAACCGAGGTCGTCACCGACCTTTACCACCGCACCATGCAGCACCTGGCCGGCGAAAGCCCCGAAACCACCATCGACGACCTGCTCCGGCAGCGACGCGAGGCGGTCAAGGTGGCTCGGCCCGCAGAAAGACGACGCCTGGTTCGCCGAACACCTCGATGCCCTGCCGGCCGCCTATTTCAACGCCACGCCGCCCCAGCAGGCTGCCGCCGACCTGCGGCTGCTCCACGATCTTTCCCCTCTCCCGACCAACCTTCGATCGGCGCCGCAATGGGCCCGGGTGAGGGCCCGGTTGCCGTAGCCGCTGAGTACCACTCGGAAACCGACACGGTGCAATTCACCATCGCCACCTCCGAGCGAGATGACCCCCGGCATCTTCCACAAGCTCACCGGGGCGCTGACGCAGCCACGGCCTGGAAATTCGCACGGCCCAGATCCACACCCTGCCCGACGGCCTGGTGCTGGACCGCTTCTGGGTCCACGACCCGGACTATGCGGGCGAGCCGCCGGCCGGAACGGTTGGAGGAAGTCAAGCAATCGCTGGTCCAGTCGTTGATCAGTCCCAGCGGCCAGCCGCCGGCATTCCGCCGCACGTGGCAGATGGGCGGGCATCGCCGGTGCGGGTGCCCGGCTGCCCACGCGGGTCAGTACCGATAACAGCACCTCGCAGCGCTTCACGATCATCGACATCTTCACCCACGACCGCCGCGGCCTGCTCTACGCGATTACCCGCACGCTGTTCGAGCTGGGCCTGTCGGTGGGCCGGGCGAAGATCGGCACCTTCCTCGACCAGGTCGTCGACGTGTTCTACGTCACCGACAAGCAGGATCGAAAGATCAACGACGACGGCTGGCTGGAGGAAATCCGCCGACGGCTGCTGGAGGTCGTCGAGAAGGAAGCCGATTCGGGCCAATGACGGCGATCCCGCCGTCGGAGAAGTGATGCGACGCCCGCTGTTGTGGTCAAAATGGGAAAAACGTCCCCTCCTGCAACCACCATTATCGTTACTGCGCGTGTTCCATGAGACGGCGTCGCCGTGTATATTACAGCATTCGCGCATGTTGCCATCGGCAACGTTTTCGCGGAGAAACGACGCATGAAAGTCCATCACTTCTTGTTGGCCGGCGCGTTGGCCGCTTGTGCCGCGGCATCTCTTGCCGCCGAAGGAGATGCCGCCAAGGCCCTGCCGAGCCGCGTTCCCGTGATCTTCGATACCGACATCGGCGACGATTGCGACGACACGTGGGCGCTCACGCTTCTGTTGAAGAGCCCGCAATTCGACGTCAAGCTTGTGACCACCACCTGCGGCAAGGCCGAATATCGCGCCAAGATTATCGCCAAGCTGCTCTCTGTCGCGCGGCGCACGGACATTCCCGTCGGGCTTGGCGAGGGCGGCCGCGAGGGCACCGGGAAGCAGCAAGCCTGGGTCGAGGGTTACAAGCTTGACCAGTATCCGGGCAAAATCATCGAGGACGGCGCCGGCGCGGTGATCGACGTGATTCGCCGCTCTCCGCAAACCGTGACGGTGATTTGCGTGGGCCCCTTGCACACGATGGCCAAGGTTTTGGAGCGCGATCCGACCGTCGCCGCCGAGGCCCGGTTCGCCGGCATGTTCGGCAGTGTTCGGAAGGGCTACGGCGACCACAAAATCGACGCCGAGTACAACGTAGCCAACAATCCGGCCGCCGCCCGCACCGTCCTTTCCGCGCCTTGGCGGCAAATCACCATCACGCCGCTGGATACGTGCGGCCTGGTGCGGCTGTCGGGCGATCGTTTCCAAACGCTCAAGCAGAGCCGCGATCCCATGGTCCAAGCGCTGTTGGAAAACTACCGCATCTGGGCCGGCAAGTTGAGCGTCGATGAACTCAAGGCGAGCAGTATCTTGTTCGACACGGTGGCCGTCTATCTGGCCAACACGGGCGACAGGCCCTTGCTCAAGCTGGAGACGCTCTCGATCAAAGTGACCGACGACGGCCATACCGTGGTCGATCCCCAGGGCCGGCAGATGTCGGTGGCCACGGCCTGGAACGATCTCGATGGTTTTTGCGACTTGCTCATGAAATCGCTCGGCGGGGAATAACAGGCGATCCGCATCGGGACCGCTTACGGCTCCTTAGGCAAATCAACGATCCGCCGCGAGGCGCGGAAGAGGGCCCAAGCTAGCAGGGCGACCAGCACGACGACCACCGTGCCCAAGAACCACGCGTTGTTCAATAGGTCGCGCAGTGGATGGGCCGAAGGCGCGGCGACGGCTTGATTCGCGGTTTCTTGGCCCAGACCGGCTTCGCTGGCGGCATGGCCCTGGCGGAGGGGGCCCAGGACGGCCGCGGCGTCGTAGTTGGGTTGCTCGACTTCGTCCGAGCCGTAGCTGAGGCGGTACTTTTCGTTCTCGGCCGCCAGAAAAACCACGCGATAGACGTTGCCCCGGCGCGAACGCCCGCGACCGTCAGCGGCGGATTGTCTTCGTCATGAATCACCAACCGGTACTGGCTTTCGCGATGCTCCGGGAAGGAAATGCTCAGGGTCTGGCGATGGTAGCCGCCGAAATCCACAATCGACAGCTTCCCCTGGCCGATCTCCACCCAATCGGTGCGCTTGCCATGCTCGACCGGCACTTGCACGGAAGCCGAGCGGCTGAAGTTGCGGCTCGACGTCTCAAGGGTGAACTCCGTGAGCGGTTCGCGGCGCGTCTGGATGCCGATAATCGTCGCCTTTTCTGCCTGGTCCTCTGCGGCGTGAAATGCGACCAACGGATATTCGGCCTGCTTCGCCTCCTCGGCCAGCGTTTCGGTTACGAGATGCCACAATTCGATGCGGTCGATGCGGAACGGCCGGCGTTCGAGCACCGTTTTTTCGACCCGTTCCGCCTCCTCGCCGCCGTGATATTTGCGCGTCAGCTCCAACAACGGCGACTCTTTGGCATCGGTGATCCCGGCGATCTCGATCTTCAGCTGCCGATCTTCGTTTTTGGGCAATGGGACGTCGTGGTTGCTGATGTCCATGTAGCGGGCATAGTCGAACACCAGCCCATCGGCCGTCAGCGGCTTCCACTGGCTCCCCTCCGCGCTGCCAAAAACGCGCACGCGGCGCTCGTAGTTGGCGAGCGGCGTGAAGATCGTCAGACCGTCGGCCGGCGGTGATTTCTCCCCGAGTTGAACGATCACCTCGATGCCGTCTTCCTGTTCGTGCAGCGAAACGACGCGGCTCGTGCACGGTCTCCGCACGGCGTGCGTCCGGGCTTCGGTGGCTCTTTCGATGAGGCACGGCACCTCTTTGCCCTGGACGTCGAAAATGCGGAGATCGGGAAACGCCGCGCGCGTGGCGGCGTAGATGTCGCCATCGAACGCCACGGAGAGAATGCACTCGTTCTTGGCCGCGTGCCGATCCACGTCCTTCGAGAACCGGAACGCGGCCGGCTCGGCGGCCGCGCCCGAGAGCGGCAATCCCAGCAACAAGCAGCAAAAGAGAGTGCGCGTCACGCCTCTTCCTCCTCCTCCGTCTCGGCCGCAGTCAAGGCGGGGCGATACTTCAGATAGACGAACGCGCCGCTGAGAACCAGCATTCCCAGGATGATGAAGGCGACGATGCGATAGAGTTGGTCAAGGCGTTCGAGATCCGAGAGGAGCACCTTGCCGGCGACAACGGCGAACAGCACCAATCCCGCGTAGCGAATCGCCCGAACGTCCTTCCAGATGCCGGCGCCGATCAGGGCCAAGGCGAAGATCGACCACAGGATCGAGACGCCCCCCGCCCGCATTCCCGGCAGAAAATGATAGAGGAACGTGTTGACCTCGAGCGATAGGAAGACGAACAGCAGGGCCGCGGCGGCGATGCCGAAAACCGTGCCGACCGACCGGCGCTTTCCGCGCCGGGCCGCAGCAAGTAGTAGCCGCAGGCGAGAAAGGCGATCACCGCGGCGAAATCCAAGAGCCGCATCGCGCCGTCGAGGAGCGAATAGCCGTCGCCCGCGTAACGCATTACGTTGACCGCGACGTGCCACGCGACAAGGTCGAAGCAGAGCAGCTTCAACGCCAGCCCGATGCTGAACAGGGCCAACAAGCCCAACACCACGTCGTTCGCCTGGCGTCGATACGTAGAGAGCAGGAATCCGCACAGGGCGATCCACAGTAGCGAGAGCATCGGCATCCGCAGCGGCGCGAAGAAGAACAGCAGCGAGCGGTTCAACTCCAGGTGGAGCGAAAGGAACAACATGCCGACCACCACGGCGATCATGGCCGCAACCGCGTGATTGCGGCCGAGCCACGGGCCGACGTCGTTTTCGCGTCCCACCGCCAGGACCGGCTTCGACGGCGCCTGGTTGAGCAGCCAACCCGCGCCGGCAAACGATGTGACCGGAATCCCAGCGCCACCAGCCGCTGGACCATCTGCACCAAGTAATCGCTGGGGGGACATTTGCCGGGGCTGCCATGAAGTACTGGTGCCGCAAATCGACCAGCCCGAAGTGCACGAGCACGACGGCGTAAAGGAGATAGGACACTTGCCGCAAAAACTCGCTATCCAGCTTGCCGGCGATCCAGAGCATCACCAGCGCCTGGAGGCCCAACTGGCCGTGATCCACTCGGCCGAGAAGCTGCCAGGGGAATCGTCACCGCCAGGAAGAAGGCCGCCAGCCCGGTAAACGACAGCAACAGTTCGCGGTCGAGCAGACGGCGAGCGAGGAAGTAGTAGACGTGGGCGACATAAAAGGCGGCCAGCCCCAGGCTCACCAGCGACACCCATTTGCCCGGATAGGCGTCGGTCACCAGTCCGTAGCTTGCAGCAAAGAACACGCCGGCGTTGATCAGCAATCCGAGCACTTCCAAGAGCGTCGACTTGTGCCGGTTGACCAGGTTGAAAACGAAAGTCATCGTCGAAAAGAGGACAAAGAACGCGATCAAGAGCGGCATGACCTCCCAGAAGTGGTTCTGTTGTAATGCCATTGCCCCAGGGTTCCGAAGAACAGAGAGTAGGTGCCGACGAAGCTCAGATAATTCAGCAACCGCCAGTTCTTCTGTAGCTGATGCCGAACACGCCGATGCCCAGCAGCAACAAGTAGCTATAGAGTCCGATGTAGTCCACCTCGCTCGTCTGAAGCATAACCGGCGTGCCGTAGCCGCCGAGGATGCCGAGCACGGCCACCAGGATCGCGTTGAAGCGGACGGCGATCCAGCCAGCCATGCAGGTCACCACGATCATCAGCACAAAGGCAATGGAAGGCTCGATCAGGTGATAGAAATTGGTCGCGGCAAAGACGCTGCCGAAGAGCATGGCGATGCCGCCGCCGAGCATTCCCTGGCCGAAGAGATGGTACTTTCGGCCGAGCATTTGGGTTCCGGCCACGAGCATGCCCAAGCCGGCTGCCGCGCCCAGCGCGACCTGAGCAAGATGGCTGATCAGGCTATTCTCGATCGAGTACTTCAAGAAGAAGAACCCGCCCATTACCAGGATCAGCACGCCGACGCTGCAGCAGCCAGTTGCTGGCGATGGCAATTCCTTCGACGCCCCCCTCGGGAACATACTCTTCGCCGACGATGATCCAGTTCCATATCTTTTGCAGGATTTCCGCGGCCGCGGTCTCGAAGCGGTTGGGCACGTGCGGCGGCAAGGGCGGTTGTCGCTCGTAGGCCTGCGCAGCCGGCTCCGCTTCAGAAGTCCGTAGCCACGGCGGCAAGTGCTCGGGCCCCACCGGCAACAGCGGCGACGGCTCCGGCGCCGAAGGCAGAGTGGGCATGGCCGGCGGCGCGGACGGCTCCGGAATCACCTCCGCGGCAACCAACTTCTCCGGCAGCTCGCGCGCGGGAGCCGGCGCCGGCGCGATCGGCGCGGCAGCGGGCGGGGCCGTCTCCACCGGCGGGACCGCCGGCCGACCCGCGGCCAGGTCCCGGACCAACTCCTCCGTCCGGATCACCCTAAGTTCGACGCGATCTAATTTGCGCCGCAGCCCGTCAGAATCTGTCTTCTGTCGCTGCAAAACGGCGATCATCAGACCCAACAACACCAGTGGCACCGCAGCGATGCCGAGAACCAAAAGGACGAGAATCGGTTCCATTTGTATGATACCCCCCATTTGACGCGAGGCATTCCCAGCAATATAGTCGTCGAACCCGGCAGTCGCAATCCATCAGCCCGAGTTCCATCCCACCGAGATAGGAGGCGGGATTTCTTGCAAAATGCAACGAGAAGGCCGTGCAACGCGGACGAAGTGAGTAGGTTCCCGGTGGCAAAATTCGCACTTAACCGGGAGTTGGGTAAGTGCCAGCCCTGTCCATGGTGGCGGACCGTGGGGGAGGCGTCAGCGGCAGTGGGTGCGGCGATGAGCCCGACGGGCTCGGGTGCGAGTCGCCTTGGCTCGGGACTCGTCGAGCCGATGGGTGAGGACGGCCCCGGGATGCGCCGCAGCCCAGCGGTCGGGCAGCATCTCATCCAGCCGCGGATCGTCCGCATGCAAGCGGAGGAGAAGGTCACGGACGTAACACCAGGGTTCGATCCGATGACGCTTCTCGCCGGCCAGGATCGTGCATAACACCGCCGCCCGTGGGCCCGCGGCTTCGCTACCCAGGAAGAGCCAGTTCTTTCTGCCGATGGCCTGGTGCCGAAGGGTCCGCTCGCTCACATTGTTGTCGATCGTCAAGCGACCATCCTCGGTGTAGCGACGTAGCGCCGCCCATTGGTTTCGTGCATAGTTGACCGCCTTGGCCAAACTGCTCTTGGGCAGCACGGTCCTCGCCAGCCCGGTCAGGTAGGCTTCGATCTTGTCCAGGATGGGAATCGATTCGGCAACACGAAGCTGGAGACGCGCCTCGGGGGACCACGTGCGGGCCCGATCTTCGATGTCGTACAACTGCCGAACCCATTCCAGCACTTGATGCGACTCCCGTGGATAACTCTTCACCGCATCGAAGAATTTCCGCCGCGCATGCGCCCAACAAGCCACCTCCTGGATGGCCGCATGCGAACCGAGAAAGATCGCGTCATAACCGGTGAAAGCATCCGCATGCAGATAACCCGTGAACCCCGGCAAGAAGTTTGCCGGCCCATCGCGACTGCGACTCTTCGTGAAGTCATACACCGAGTAGGGCTGCTCGTGTCCGATGTAGGTCCAGAAGTGACCTTGAAAACTCCCCTGCAGACCACCGATGACCGTGACCGGCGTGTCGTCCGTCCACATCACCGTGGATTGAAGGACCAGCTTGCGCTGCAACTCGTACAGCGGCGTGAAGAGTTCGGCCGCGAACTTCACCCAATCACACAGCGTGCTACGTGCGATGTAGACGCCGGAACGCACCAGGATGTCTTCCAAACGGTACAGCGGCAGATGGTCGCCAAACTTGCTGACGATCACCGCGGAGATCAGGCCCGGCCCGGCGATGCCGCCAGGAATTGGCCGCGGCGGAAGCGGAGCTGCATGAACTCCCTCTTTGCAGCAGCGGCACGCGTACTTCGGACGGACATGGATGTGAGCTTCAAGCTTGGCTGGCTGCAACTCCAGTTCCCGCGTGACGTCCTCGCCGATGCGGTCCATCTGCCGGCCGCAGCATGAACAAATCTTCTCTTCTGCCGGCAAGTCGTGTTCATGGCGGATTTGCAGCAGCTTGTCCCAGTCAATCTCGCGTCGTTTGCGCTGCCGGCAATGGCCACGCACCTCCACAACATCGTCTGGGGTTTGCGGTTGTGAAGGATCGATTGGGACTGGCAAATCCACATCCAATGGGAACAAGTGGCCTTGCCCTTGGTCTTCCGGCAAACGTTCCCGCCGGCGGCCATAGACCCAACGCTTGTACCACGCCAACTCGTCCAGCGTGGATGCGTGCTCCTGCTGGAGAGCCTGGTACGAGGTCGCCGTCTCGTCCAAGACGCGGTTCAGTTCCGCCACGCGCTGTTCGAGGTGCGTGGCCTGTTGGAAGGCAGCCAGCAGCAGCCGCTGGCATTCGGCGAGATCGGTGGGAAGAAAGTCAACTCCATCCATGTCGCCGAGTATTGTAACAACTCGCGCGAACAAGAAAAGCCCTCTTCTTCCCTTTTCTTCAGCCGATGCGGCGATACCTTCGCCGCCGACGTCCCGTTCGCAGATCCAAACCCCCTAGCAACTGGACCAGTTGAGCGTAGTCCAATTCGACCCCTTCGCTTCCCTCAAAAGGCTTCACGATCGGGAAGGTGCCACGTTCCAGTCGCTTATACCAGATGCAGAAGCCGTCCTGATCCCAAAAGAGGATCTTGAGGTGATCGCGTGTGCGATTGAGAAAGAGAAACAGATGGCCCGACAACGGGTCCTGTTCAAAGACCTCCTGCACGCGCCCCATGAGGCGATCGAAACTGTAATGCATATCCGTAGGCGTCGTGCATAGGAAGATCCGCACGTCAGCGTAGTCGTTCATGGCCGGGGCGCCTTCCATGGACGCAGGACGCCAACCGCGAGGATTACTTCCACCAGGACCACTTGGCCGACTCCCAACGGCAACCGCACCACCCCGCCGTTGGGCAATTCGATTTCCACCGGAGAGGCTTTGAGAGAGATCGGCACGAACACCGCGCCGCCGGATTCGATTCGCTTGCGCACCGCGGATTCTTCGACCATCTCCTCCGGAAGACCATCCTTGAGCCGATCCAGCCAGCGATAGTAAGTCAACTTTGCGATCCCTTCGCTGAGGCAGAACTCATCCACGGACAAACCACTGGCCTTGTAGCTTTCTAACCGCTCTTGCCAGTCCAAATACTCATCCAAACCGCTCGCCGGACGACCCATACCATGTCTCCCTGAAGGAACAAACTCCACGCCTCCAGCCTAACACGCCTGACAAGTATGGATGAAACGGACGCTTACGGAGTTGGCTCATTTTTCGGCCTCTTGAAGCCGAAAATGTGCTTGTCCCCTTACCGGCCGTAGGGGCCAGTCCCATTTTTGCGGACCTCGCCACAAAAATCGGGACAATCCCCGTGAACGGTTACCTTTGCTCTTCACAAGCACTCCCGTCCGGTCTGCGGGCGGGTTGCCGTTGATGCACGACAGACGCTTGCGCAACTGACGTGCTGCGTCCAAACGATAACATCTGGCTCGGCAACACATGAGCACAGACGGAAAAGCCCTGGACGTATCGGTCGTGGTCACCGCCCACCATGAAGGCGGGTTGTCTCATCGCACGCTGCGAAGCGTCTGGCAATCGGTCCGCCACGCGGTCGGAGGTGGTTTGAGTTGCGAGGTTCTGGTCGTTCTGGATCGACCGGATTCGGCGACCCGCGACTATTTTGTGAAGCACCAACCGGACGTTCGACTGCTGGAGGTCAACTATGGCGACACGGGCCCGGCACGTAATCACGGCGCCCGCGAGGCGCGCGGCCGATACGTTTCGTTCCTCGACGGCGACGATCTGTACTGCCAGCAGTGGCTCTATCGAGCCTGGCGGCAGGCCCAGGCCCGGGTGGGCATGGACGCCGTATTTCATGCCGAATACATGGTGTTCTTTGAAGCGGAGCACCTGGTCAGACGGCACCTTTCCACGTTGGAGCCGGAATTCAACGTGCTGAATTTGCTTGAGTATTGGCATTGGCAACCGTCCAACCTGCTGGAACGAGATCTGGCGTTGCGTTATCCGTTCCATGAGTGTCCCAAGGATTCGGGGTTTGGCTACGAGGATTGGCACTGGTTTTGCGAGTTGATTGCGGGCGGCACCGAGATCATTCCCGTGGAGCAAACGTGCCTATTCTATCGGAAGCGGCAGAATTCCCGATGCAACGGGCACAACGGCACGGTGATTCCGCCGTCACGGCTATTTGATCTCGACGTGTTACGCCGCCGCGTCGCGCAGGATGCTCGGCAGAGGTCGCGAAGCGCGACGGAGGCGACTTCTTCGTGCCTGTCCCCGCAAACCGCCCCGGCATCGCCTGGCTGGTGGACTCGCGCCTTGCAGACGCCGGCCCGGCAATGGCCCCGAAAAATCGCCCGTCGGTGCCTCCCACCAACGATTCGGCGCGGCATCAAGGCAACGGTTCGGCATTTGCCCGCCGGGCTGTTGGCCGTCGTGCGTCGCAGGATGCTGCCGATCGTCGCGTCCCCGGCGGCGCTCCACGCGGCGCCTCCCGATGACTTGATTACGCAGTTCCCAAGATGGCTGTTGGAGCAGTGGCGGTCCATGCACGCCTTGGAGCCCCAACTCTATCCCGACCGGCGCACTCTGGCGCCATGCGTTGGGACAGCCGTATTCCCGAATCGCGGTTGGGCCCGGCCTATCTCAAACTGGCCGAACAAATCGCCGCGCCGTTCAGCCATGTCTTGCTGACCCCGTGGTTGAAGACCGGCGGCGCGGACCGTTCGGTCGTCAACTACGCCAAGGCGCTGCACAACGCGAAATTGGCCGACGGCGTTCTGGTGATCGCCACCGAGCCGACGGACTCCCCCTGGGCAGGCCGCCTGTCTCCGTCCGTGCAGTTCTTGGACTTCGGCCGCCAGGTTGCCCACCTCGACGCAAGCCAGCGGGAGTTGCTGTTGCTCCGCGTCCTGCTGCAGAAGCAACCGCAAGTCATTCACAACCTCAACTCGCTGGTCGGGTACAACGTCTACGTCAAACATGGGAACGCGTTGGCGCAACGATCGCGACTGTATGCGCACATGTTCTGCGATAACATCGAGCCTGAAGGTCAAGCCGCAGGCTACAACCGATTTCACATTCCCGCGTGCATTCAGCACTTGACCGCGGTACTATCCGACAACGAGACGGAATTGAACGACGTCGCCGAGATCTTCGCATTCGACCGGGCCAGGCTATTCACGCATTATCAACCCGTCGAGCTGACTCCGATTCAGCGGCGGCCGATCCGTGATTCCATGGACGTGCTCTGGGCAGGCCGCCTGGACCGCCAGAAAAGGCCCGATCTGCTCGATGCCGTCGCTCGACTTTGCCGAGATTTGCCGATCCGCTTTCACGTGTTTGGGGCGACCGTAATGGTGGGCGACCAGGCCGCGGTGCCGGCGGGGCCCAACATCCGCTTCTACGGGCCCTTCGACGGTTTTTCGTCGCTGCCGCTGGAGCAGTTCGACGCCTTCCTCTACACGTCTCAATGGGATGGCTTGCCAAACGTTCTGCTCGAGGCGGGGGCAAGCGGACTTCCCATCATCGCTTCGGACGTTGGCGGCGTCGCGGAACTGATCCATCACGGCGAGACCGGCTTCCTGGCCAGTCCCTACGACGACCCCAAAGCGTATCGCAGCGCCTTGTTGGACCTGTTGACCGGCCGCACCGATCCCGAGCCATTGAATCGCCGGATGTCGCGTTTGCTTGCCGAACGCCACTCGTGGGATGCCTTTATCGCCAGTCTGCGGATGATTCCGGGGTACGTCGCCACGGCACGCGAGGACACGGTCCTGCGATGGCCGGCAGCCGACTCTGGACGGTGCGCCGCATGACCGGGACGACCCGGAATATCGTCTCCAAGCCACGAATTATTTGCAAACAACGATAAGGAACGAAACGATGAATGCGGTAATGAAGGCCATTCGTCATACGGTTTCCCGCGGCCGCGATGCGCTCGCTCCGCAGGCTGCGTCGACGCCCTCACGCCTGCGTCTCTGGATCGGTGGAAAACCGGCGCACGAGGCTGACGCCGCACCGGCGGAACCGGTGCCGACGGAGCCGGTGCCGACCGTCGCCCCTGTGGTGCATCAGTTCGACTTTGCAGCCAGCTCGTTGGTGCCTCCAGAGCCCACACTCCTCAGGGAATTGGTGGCCGGGACCAGTTCCCTTTCGGGACCGATCGTCGAGATCGGCACCCTCGTCGGCTTGACCACGACGCAAATGGCGATCGCGGATTGGGGCCAACGGAACATCATCACCGTCAACAACTACTGCTGGAACCCATGGGGACTGTCGGTCGAGGAGCATCGCGACCTGGCCGCCAAAATCCTCGCTTATTTGTCGGCAACGGGGCGAGTCCAAATCGTCGATCAAGACAAGAACGAATTCTTCATAAGCTATCGCGGACCGGCGCCTTCGCTTGTTTTCCTCGATGCCATTCACGATTATCCCGAAACGCGCAAGGACATCGTTTGGGCAAGAGCCGTCGGCGCCTCGGTGATCGCGGGCCACGACTATGCAGAGGCTTTTCCGGGAGTTATCCAAGCGGTCGACGAGGCCGGCGGTGCGCGTCGTCTGGCCGGCAGCCTTTGGGTCCTGTAACACCACGGACCGGTGAATCAAGAAATGATTAATCGCGCGCTCCGGCTTGCCCACTTTGACATGCCGCGATATGATGGCCGCTGATCGCTTACCGTCTTTTCCTTGCGCCTCGATGCGAGGCCGTCGAAATCATGCACCAGCCACAGTTTTTCTCCAAAGGGATCATCCTGGCCGGCGGGTCAGGCACGCGCTTGTTTCCGATCACCCGCGTGGTAAGCAAGCAACTGCTGCCGGTCTACGACAAGCCGATGGTCTATTACCCGCTTTCGGTACTGATGCTGGCCGGCATTCGCAACGTGCTGGTGATCTCGACGCCCCACGATATCGGCGGCTTCGAGCAACTGCTGGGCGACGGCAGTGCCCTGGGCATTTCCATTTCCTATGCCGTTCAACCGGAGCCGAAGGGGCTCGCCCAGGCGCTGCTGATCGGCCGGGAGTTCATCGGCGGCGACCATGTCGCCCTGATCCTCGGCGACAATATCTTTTACGGCCATGGATTTCAGGCCAACCTGGATGCGGCCGTCGGCGCAGCGGTCGGGGCCACCAATTTCGCCTATTGGGTGAAGGACCCGGAGCGGTACGGCGTCGTGGAGTTCGACAGCGACGGCAAGGCTCTCTCAATCGAGGAGAAGCCCAAGAAGCCGCGCTCGAACTATGCCATCACCGGGCTTTACTTCTACGACAACCAGGTCGTCAACATCGCCGCCCGGCTTTCGCCCTCGGCACGGGGCGAACTGGAAATCACCGACGTAAATCGCGAATATCTCCGGCGCGGCCAGCTCCACGTCGAGCACCTCGGCCGCGGCTTCGCCTGGCTCGACACGGGCACCGAAACGTCGCTGTTGGAAGCGGCAAACTTCGTGCGAACCATCGAAGAACGGCAAGGATTAAAGATCGCCTGCATCGAAGAAGTCGCCTACTACAAGGGACTGATCAATGCACAGCAACTCGAAGCCTTGGCCAAGGGATTTCGGAATTCCTACGGCCAGTACTTGTTGAACCTGTTGCGCAGGTAATCACGGCGTCTAATAGGACGCCTGGCCGACGCCGTTCCAACGATACGGATAGTAACCCGGATTGGAAACCCACCTCGGCGCGTAGTCGCCGTTGAATGGATCACTGGAGACGACCGGGCGGCTATTGGAAAGGCCGAACCACTTGAGCGATTCGATCCGCCGCATCCGCTGCTCGTTGCGATATTCGGCGTTGGCGCGGACCACCGCTTTCGGGTCCTTGTATTGCCGCATGGCCTGGTCGTAGAACCACATTTCGGGCGTCGCCTTCAGTTCGGAGGTCGAGACCGCCGTGCTGAGGCTCGGAGCGGGTGTAAGCGGCCGCTCGGCACGCACGGAGGCCGGCAAGAGTATGAGTGCTAGGGCCGACGCAATCGCAAGCCGTTTCATGTCTTTCCCCCTTGTCTCTCCAGGAGCGTCACGGAATCGGGACGAATCGCCCGCGTAGGGAGCGGCGCCCGCGCAGGCAAAGCCGCCTCTAGACTTTTCGGCGCGTAGCGTTGCGCGAGATTAGGCAGTTTTTGACGATCTCTTAAGCGAGCGGTCCGCGCGGCAGATTGAGATAGGTGCCGTAGGCGGCCGGATCTCCTTGCACAACAAGGACATACAGCACCGAGCCCTCCTGCCATGCCGAGGCGCAACACCCCCCGGTTGTGAAGGGGCGGAGCGCCGGGCGAGTGTCTAGCCCTTCAACGCCCAGGTCGGCCACCGCGTAGAGCGCGGCGCGAGTTCCCGGCCGGCCGGGAAGATCATAGACCAAGGCCACATGGCCCAGAAAGTCATCAACCGACCGCCACCGAGTTCCGCGCCCGTGTTGCACCATGCCGCTGATGCGATAATCTGACGGAGAGGCCTGTTTTGCCAGCAGATGCCCCTCCTCCTGATGCGTTACACCGAACAGGCGAATCGCCTCATCGAGTACATACTGTTGACTGACCGTTTCCTCACGACGGGCGCCCAACCAAATCGCCCTCGCAACGCATGTTGCCGCTAGCGCTGCCGCGCTTGTCAAAAGCCATCGGCGAGACCGGAACCGCCAGCCGCCGCGCCGATCCTGCGACACGACCGGCAAGCCGGACGGCAACCGGCTCTCGGCCGCCCGTTGGGCAGCCAGCCGGTCGAGGAGCCGATCGGCAAGCCCGGCCGGCACGGGGACGTCGTGGAATGCGGTGGCCAGCTTTTCGTCAACGTAATCTTCCATCGCGTCTTCCATCACCGCATCCTTATTCGGCAACCGAGCTGGCCCGCCGCTTGCGAACAGCTCGTTCGGGCTCGAACAGCAGCGATCGCAGGTGGCCTCTGGCCCTGGCCAGCCGGCTCATCACCGTGCCGATCGGAATTTCCAAGCGATCGGCGATCTCTCGGTAGGAACAACCCTCGAAGTACGCCATCACAACCACAAGGCGGAACATTTCAGGAAGCCGGTTCAGCGCGTGCTGAAGTTGGTCCCGGTCGGCCGGATCGCTGGCCGCGACCCCGGGGACACCGTCCATGTCCAACGACAAATCGACTGCCAAGGAGGGGCTCCGTCGCTGCCGGTCCTTCAAGAAGCAGTTCCTCAAGATGGCGAACAGCCAGCTCCGCATGCTGCCCATAATCCGCACTTGCTCTATCTTGCCCTGGGCCGCCAGAAACACCTTTTGGGTCAGGTCCTCCGCGTCTTGGACTGTGCCGGCCAAACGGAAGGCATATCGATAGACTGCCTGATGATGGGCAGCCACCAATTGGGCAATTTTGTCGGCCCGCTCGGCCTCAAACCGCTCGTCGGCCATGTTCCGTCTTCTTTTTAGAGGCAGCCAGCGGCGAACTTATTCCCCGGCCAGCCGGCAAATCGAGGCACTTGCCAGATGTTCGTCTGATTCTAACACCCGGGCAACGGCTGCCCAGTGGTCGGCGCGGATGAAAACGGGGACAGACACCGCAACTAATAGTGGTTCGGATCGAGCAATGATACGAGCCGTTGCGGAGCCAGTCCCCGTTTTCATCAGGCTGGCAGACGGCTCATTTCGGCGGCTGCGACTCCTTGGATTTCGGTTTTCGGCCGGTGTGCTGCTCTTGTTGGTAGTGCCGGCGGCGCTCGCCGCGCGTGGCGTGATGGACTTCCGCTTCGGCCAACGGCTTGCCCACCTGCTTGCGCATCTGGGCGATGCGGTCGCGGATCGCGGCGGCCCGCTCGAACTCCAGCTCGTCGGCAGCGGCAAGCATCTCGGCTTCCAACTCGGCCAGATACTCTTCGGTGATGTACTGGCTTTCCTCCGCGCGGCCCACCGCGGCGTACGATTGGGCGTGGGCGGCGGCTTCCGCCTCAATGCCCGCCCGGATGCCCTTGCGGATGGTTTCCGGAGTGATTCCGTGGGCCGCATTGTACTGGCGCTGCAATTGCCGGCGGCGGCGGGTCTCTTCGATCGCCCGTTGCATCGAGTCGGTCACCTTGTCCGCATACAGCATCACCTTGGCGTTGACGTTTCGCGCCGAACGGCCGATCGTCTGCATCAGCGACGTCTCGCTGCGCAGGAACCCCTCCTTGTCGGCATCGAGAATGGCCACCAGCGAGACTTCGGGCAGGTCGAGCCCTTCGCGCAGCAGGTTCACGCCTACCAGCACGTCGAATTGCCCCAGGCGAAGGTCGCGCAGCAACTCGACCCGCTCGAAGGCGTCCAAATCGCTGTGCAGCCACTTGCAGCGGACGTCCTGCTTGCTGAAATAGGCGGCCAGGTCTTCCGCCAGCCGCTTGGTGAGCGTCGTGACCAACACGCGTTCGCCGACGGCCGCCCGGCCGCGAATCTGTCCCAGCAGGTGCGGCACTTGAGAGCGGGCCGGCGCCACTTCGACCTCCGGGTCCAACAAGCCGGTCGGCCGAATCACCTGTTCGACGAACTTTCCGCCGGTCTTCTCCAACTCGTACGGCCCGGGCGTGGCCGAAACGTAAATCACCTGGCCGATGCGGCCCTCCCATTCGTCGAACCGCAGCGGCCGGTTGTCCAACGCACTGGGGAGGCGGAAGCCGTGCTCCACCAGCGTCACCTTGCGGTTGTGGTCGCCGAAATACATGCCGCGGACCTGCGGCACGCTCACGTGCGACTCGTTGACGAACAGCAGATAGTCGTCGGGAAAGAAACTGAAGAGCGTGTCGGGCGGCGAGCCGGCCGGACGCCCCGAAAGCGGCCGGCTGTAGTTCTCGATGCCCGGACAGTAGCCCACCTCTTGCAGCATCTCCAGATCGAAGCGCGTGCGGGCGCTGAGGCGCTGCGCCTCCAGCAACTTGCCCTGGTCTTTGAACTCCCTGAGGCGCGCGTTCGAGCTCCTTGCGAATGTCGGCCACCGCGCCTTCGATCCGCTCCTCGGGCAGCACGAAATGCTTGGAGGGATAAATGTAGAGCTGGTGCGGCCGGTCGATGACTTCGCCGCTCGTGGCGTCGATGATCGAAAGCTGCTCCACTTCGTCGCCCCAGAACTCCACGCGAAAGGCCTGCTGCTCGTAGGTCGGCCAGACCTCGACGCAATCGCCCCGCACGCGGAACTTGCCGGGCTGAAACTCGATATCGTTGCGCTCGTATTGGATGTCGACCAGCTTGGCCAACACGCGGTCGCGATCGACCTCCTGGCCGACCTCCAGCTCCACCATCATCGCCCGATAATCGTCGGGCGAGCCCAGGCCGTAGATGCACGAGACGCTGGCCACGATGATCACGTCGCGGCGGCTTACCAGGGCGCTGGTGGCCGCCAGCCGCAGCCGCTCGATCTGCTGATTGATCGAGGCGTCCTTCTCGATGTAAATGTCGCGCTGCGGGATGTAGGCCTCGGGCTGATAATAGTCGTAATAGCTCACGAAGTAGTGAACGGCGTTGTGCGGAAAGAACTCCTTGAACTCGGCGTAGAGCTGTGCGGCCAGCGTTTTGTTGTGCGACATGACCAGCACGGGCCGCTGCACCTGCTGGATCACGTTGGCCATGGTGAAGGTCTTGCCGGAGCCGGTCACGCCCATCAACACCTGCTCTCTCTTGCCCCCGCGTAGCCCCTCGGTGAGCGCCTCGATGGCCTGCGGCTGATCGCCGGCCGGCTCGAAAGGGGCGACGAGTTGGAAGCGGGTGTCGGGAAGCATGGGGTCGTAGAAGCGGCGTCTCGCCGCTTCGCGGTTGTGTCGGCGGCGGTGGCAAACGCGAGGTGACGCGGCAAGATGCCGCGTTTACTTGAATCAGTCTACCCGCCCCGCCGCGCGGCTACCAGGGCGAACTGCCGGGCAGCCCTCACCCCCTGCCCTTCTCCCGGCCAACCTTCGGTCGGTGCCCGGAGAGGGGAGATTCGTCTTCTGTCCCGTCCCGGGCCCCCCGCCCCTCACTTCTCTTCATCCAGCACCTTGATGCGGATGTTGCGGTAGCGGACGAACTGCTTGGTGAAGTTGCCGCCGCCGTGCATTTGCAGGCCGATCATGCCGGCGTCGGGGTGCCGCTTCTCGGAGTCGGTCCAGTCCATGAACTTCACGCCCTTGATCCAGGTAGTGATGTGGGGCGGGTTGCCGACGATCCTCGCCCGCAGTTGGTTCCACTGGCCGTGCTGCCAGAACTTCGACCACTCCTCGACCGGCATCGGAAACGGCACCGGCACCGGGCCTTGCTTGGTGGCCGTGACGATCTTGATCTTATCGGGCGAGTCGAGGAAGGAAAAATTGCGCACGCTCGGGTTGGCCTTAAGATCGGCTTCGCCGTAGAGGCCCATCAAATTGCCCCCCTTGTAATAGTCGATCATCGCCTGATAGGCCGAGCCGTTTTCGGTGCTGCGGAGGAACAGGCCGCTGTCGGGGCCAAAGTCGTTGTTCATCTCCAGGACGATTTCGTAGTTGCCGTATTCCTTGTCGGTCATCAGCAGGCCGCCGTTGCCGGGCATGTCCTGGCTGCCGACGATCGCGCCCTCTTCGACCACCCAGCGGCCGCCCGAGGTGTGAAAGCTCCGCTTGCTGTGGCCGGTCTTCGCGTTGACGTGCCAGCCGTCGAGGGTCTTGCCGTCGAAGATCGAGACAAAGCCCTCGTCGTTCGGCTCTGCCGCCAACACGGGCGAGATCAATGACGCTGCCAGCGCAATCGCAGACATGGTGCGTTGCATGTTGAATCATCCTTTCGAGGCGGTGAGGCAGGTTGCAGGGGCGGGACGCTGCGTACGCGGGATGGCGGGAAACCGAGCCCACGCCGGCTACCCCTTCAGTCTAACCGGGATGATTCGCCCCCGCAACCGTAGGCGCAACGCGGGCGCAGTAACGGATTATGGCGGTTGCAGGAGAAGGGGCTTTCCCCTTTTGACCGCAAAAAACTGCCGTGTTGCGCGGGCTAAGCCACGAATGCCGCCAAGTGCGGAATGCGCCCGAACGTTGCGCGGAGCGTGACGAGCACCATTCGCGGTTGCCGCCCTTTGCTACCGCGACATCGACGGCGTGGCGTCGCTGCTGGCGGTAGCGGGCGATTGGGCATCGCCGGCCGGCTTTGCCGGCACGTCGGCAGGCTTGAATTCCCGCTGATCGTAGACCACCAGGGCGTGCAGGGCGTGGCCGACCGAGGCGATCTCCTGCGTGGGAAGCTGCTCCGTGTTCCACTGGTAGCGCTGATTGCTCAGCAAACGCGCCAGATAGTCGACGGCGGCAATCACGTGAGCGTCTTCCAGTTGCTTGTCCGGCAGCGAGATGACCAGCCATTCCAGCACGCGGCCATTGGAGCGCAACTGCGCGGCGGCATCCTGGCTCGTACTTTTGTTGGCCAGGAAGTTCGGTCCCCAACTGCCGTCGGCGTTTTGCAACTGGAACGCATAATGCTGGAAGTCGGTCACGTACTTTTCCGCCCGCTGGAACTGGCTGTCGATGGGTTGACCGTGCTTCAAGCGGCGGGAGACGGCGAAGCTGAGCCCCATCAGGCGATTCAACCCGCCCTCCGGCGCCGAGGCCGCCGGCCGGGCCAACTCGTCGCGAACCATGCGTTCCAGCGACCAGTTTTCGCCCAGGTCGTTCTGCCACTCCGTTTCTTCCAGGTAGTACGCCAAACCGAGCATCCGCAGCGAGGCATCGCCGCCCGCGCGGCAGGCGAGCTTTTCGGCCTCGACGAGGTCGGCTACGGTGCGGACTTCCTTGCCGGAGCGCACCGGATAGTTGGTCGGCACGCTGCGCCAGTGCCAGCATGGCGAGGAATTCGCCCGGATGCTCTTGATATCCGTATCCGATGCGCGGGGCGATGTGGCCTTGGCTTCGGCCCATGATCTCGAAGCCGGCGCAGGGATAGTTCCAGCACAGCGAGGTGATGCCGTTGATTTGCCGGCCGTTTTGCCCGCCCAGCCACACTTCGGTGCTGCAACCGAAGGCGACGCAGAAGTTCATGATTTCGGTGGCGGAGTTGTCCTGGGTGTTGAAGGCCTGCTTCTGCTGGGCCGCCAGAATCTCGCGGACCCGATCGCGGAGCGCGCTGATGGCGGGGCTCAAGGTTTTCTCCGCTTTCGGGGGCGGAGCGGTTTCGGCCGGTTTTGCCTCGGCCGCCGCCGGCGTGTCGTCAGCCCTGGCCCGCAAGGCGGCCGGCATGAGCCAACAGGCCGCCAAAGCGCCGGCCGCCAAAAAACCACATCCGCGAATCATGGCGATGCCTCCTGCAAGAGCAAACCTTCCTGTTACGAACCGGCCGAACTATCGGTCGCGGGCGCTTTGGCCGTGGGCCCGACTTCATCGCGCCGCGGACGATCGATCAAGAATCCGCCCGCGTCGCCGCGCTGAATATAGCAGTTGTTGTCGGCGCCGCAGCCGTACTTGTCGTTGCCGCCGTAGTCGATCAAGAAGCTGAAGTTTCCGCCGCAGGCCGGCAGGTGGTGGTAGGAGATGCCGGGTGAGGCGTAACCTTGGCTGTAGCCCTCATAGACGTCGTCGCCGCCATAGTGGAAGAGGATGCCGAAGCCCATCTGGTTGCCGCTTCCTTGGGTGTCTCCGCCGTCGGCCTTGAAGTGGTCGTTGCCGTTGCCGAAGTCGCACAACACGCCCATCGAGCAATCCCAGGCCATACCGGTGCCCATGATCGTGCCTTCGTAGACGTTGTCGCCGCCGTCGTCGAAGCAGAAGCCGAGCGAGTAATGGCAGCCCCAGCCGCAGCCGAAGCGCTGGAAGCTGGGTTGGGTGCGCGGGCCGCCGTTGTAAGCGGTCCGTGTAATGAGACGTTGCGTGTTGCCGCCGAAGTCGCGGGCGAAGCCCAGGCCGCACCAGTATCCGCCGCCGTGGGCGAGATAGTCGAACTCGTAGACGTTCTCGCCGCCGCCGTCGAGGATCACGCCGATGCCGCCGTCGGCCACCTGGCGGATGCCGGCGCCGACGCCCTGGCCCCAGCCCTCGTAGCCGGGGGTTTCGGGATAGGAGTCGCGCCACATGCCGCCGCAGTAATAATGATTGTCGCCGGTGACGTTGTCCAACAGGCCGAAGCCCAACGGGCCGCCGAAACCTTGGGCCCACATGGCGGCGTGATAATCGTTTTTGCCGCCGCGGCCGATGAGCACGCCCAGGCCGCCGATGGCCTGGCCTTGCACGCGGCGGATGCCGCGGTAGCGGTTGTTGGCGGCGTAATCGATGAGGATTCCTACGCCGGCCAGGGCCGAGCCTTGGGCGACATCCTGCGCCTCATAGGTATTGTTGCCGCCGAGATTCAAGAGCATCGAGACGCCGAGGACCGCTGCACCCTGAATGCCCGGCCTGCTGCCGCGGAACGTGTTATGGCCGCCCAGATTGATCACCACCAGCACGGGCCGATCGAGCCCGACCGTGCCTTCGTAGTAGGTGTTGTTGTCGCCGAGGTCGATCACCACAGCCACGTCGCGCATCTGGTCGAGCTGATAGGTGTTGCCGCCCTTGCCGACGACGATCGCCCCGCTGGGCGTGTCGATCCGCGCGGCCACGGGCCCCATGACGCCGGCCACCCGCACATCGCCCTGACGGGGAAGCGACTTCAGTTGTTCCAGAAACTGCACGTCGGTCAGGGGCGCCAGCGCGTCGGCCGCCGCATAGAGGGCGCCGCGATCCATCTTCTCCATCAAGTCGCACAGCAATCGGCCCGTGCCGCGGTCGTTCAGCGTGTGTCCGACGACGTTCTGCGTGCAGAGCACGGGCACCAGATAATTTTGAAGCTGTTGGATCTCCGGCTTGCTCAACGGCGCCAAGGCGGCGCAATACGCAATCTGGGCGTCCGTGATCGCCTGCTTGATTACTTCCATCGCTTGCTCGGCGGAGGCGACCTGTCGCTCGGGCTGCCGCGTCGCAGTCGCCAAGGCGATGGGAAACTTCCGCGGGCCGAGGTCCATCTTCGCCGACGCCATGGCCAGTAATCTGGCGACCCCCTCGCGGCCGTCGCAAGCCGCCGTGTGCAGTTCGCGCGTGAACTGCTCGGCCTCGGCCGGGGCGGCCAGCATGTTCCCCATCAGATGTTCGTACCACTTCAGGCGGCAATTGCCCGTCAACTCCGAGCCCGTGTAGCGGCCGGCCGACGAGTTTACCTTTCCGATGGCGTAGCTTTGGAAACGGGCATAGCGGTCGGTGATGCCGCGGCCCTTGATGCCGGCGACGATCTCGTCTCGGATGAGCTTCATCATTCCGGGAGCCAGCGGCTCGCCGACGGTCGCGTCTTTCTTCTCGGCCGCCGGCTTCTCTTCTTTCGGCTCTTGAGAAGCATCCGTTTTCTTTTCCGGCGGGGACGGTTTGTCGGCCTGGCCGGCTCGTTGGCCAGAGGCAACGCTGTCCGATGCGGCGGCGGGCTCCGCTTCGCCGGTGGGCGCCGCCTTGTTCTCGTCGGCAGCTCCCTCGACCGATGGCGTTGCAGTATTCGACTGGGCCGACTTGTCGGTCTGCGTCGGATTGTCCGGCTGCGCGGTCTTGTCGGTTGGCGTTGCGTCGTCGGACTGCGGCGGCAACACAAAGTTTTCCGCCTCGGCAAGCTTGTCGGCCGAGACACCGATCACCGGCCGAACGGCCAGCGTTGCAAAAACCACAACGACTACGAACAACGGATATCCGGCTGTCCAGCGGGACAAGATCGTGAACATCACAGAACCTCCTGCCGTGACCCTCAGAGATGGCGTCGTCAGAGAGGGATATTCTAAATGAGGGCTTTAGGTCGAGTCAATCACCCGCGTCGCGCGAAGCCGCTTAAGGGCGTGAATCGGCGTAATATTCCCGATTCCTTGAGCGTGGCAGACAATTCCCGCCCATGTTAACGCAGTCTCACTGAACTCTTCCCAAGCATCACGCCTAGGCAGTCTGGGAAGGGCTTTTAGACCGGTCCCTCCGACATTAGCCCGACGCGCAAGCGAGGGGGTGCAAACGACTTACCTTTCTGCTGGGGTGGCAGTTGCACTGCCACCCCGCCGAATCGCCGGAACACGGGGGCGGCAGTTCAACTGTCGCCCCAACGAGGTGCACACTCTGTCCCAGGCCTCCCCCCGCCGCTAGGAACAATGTGGGCTAAGCGTCTCTTTCTCTTTGCAGATTAGCGGGCGGTTTGCGGCGAAACGGCTGCTGGAGCGCGGCCACGCAGAACTCGCGATGGTTGTGGGCAAGTTGCCTCGCCCGCACGATGTTGTAGCCCCAGCTTTGGATCCGTTCGAGGTACTCGGGCACCCGTTCGGCGAGGCACCACTGCGTCAGCTTGAGCGTCAGCAACATACCGCGAATATTCACTTGCGGATATGTGACAATCGCCTCGACGGCTTGCAACGTGTAGTTCGGCGCGACGTTCATGTCCACGCTGAGCCAACGAATCTTGCGGAACTCGCGCCGTCGGACCTGTGTGCTGCGCCGGCGGATGTGGGTGAAATGTGGATCACCGAGCACGGCGGGTGCCATTTCGGCCGGGTCGATGCCCGTGACGACGAATCCTCGAGCCAGCAAGGCTTGGCTGGCTCCGCCCGGCGCGCTGCCGATCTCGGCTACATGCGCCCCGCGGGGGATCGGCAACTGCGACCAACGCAGGGCCTCTTCCATCTTCAGCCATGCCCGCGACACCGCGTGGCGCGGCAACTCCAGCGGCATCATCCCCCCGGGATATCGGGACGGAACCGAACTGGCCCGATGGTATCCAACCCACCACTGTTGGTCGTCCAAGATGATGCAATCCAGGACCAACTCGCCCGCTCGGGCGGGGCGCAGCAACTCGTTGGCGTTGCGTGGCAGGCTGGGTGGATTGGGGCAGCGTTGCACAACCAACCGGTGCGCCTTGATGGCCGCGGGCGTGATCGACGGCTCGAAGCTGTGCTCACCCGAGACGGCCCGATCGCGCTGCCACACGTGGACCCGCTGAATGGTGCGCCGCCGGTAGATTTCCCAGGCGGCCCGAGCCAGTTCCTCTTGGCTCTCGCCCGTCACTTTTCCCAGCGAGAAGCCATACGCCCGGGCGAAGACCGATTCCAGGTCGAAGTCGTCTTTCAGCCCATGTTCCGCCGGCAGCTTGAACGTCAGGAAACCGGGCCGCGAGAAGGCGAAGCGAAATGCCGGCCAGCGGCGAGCCAGTTCCCCTTTCACGGCCCCTTCAGCGCCGATCTGGCATGTGACGAAGAGGAAGTCGGACATTGGACGAACGAGCGGTGCGTGGCGTGTAGGTTATGCTTCAGCATAACAGAATCGGCTGGCGGGAACGATGTCATGCTGAAGCATGACCTGCGCTTCTACGCCTCGGGGAAGATCATCGACTCGGCGAAGGCTCGCTGAAAACCGGGGTCGGCCGAGAGATCGACGTGCTCGGTGCGGCGGGCCAGGTCTTCGGCCATCTGCCGGGCACCGAGCGAAAGGGCGGCCAACCGTGCGCCGGCCAACGACGTATTGCCCATGTAGCGAATCCGGCGGTGCTCGATCTCGTGGGGCAACAGCCCGATGCGTTGGGCGTTGCTGCGGCGGATGAAATTGCCGAAGCCGCCACCGATCAGTACCCGCTTGAGATCATTCGGTTTCAGCCCGGCCCGTTGCAGGAGGATCACGATGCCGGCGCGGATCGCGCCGGCGGCCAGTTGCAGTTCGCGAAGGTCGCGTTGGGTAAGCACGATCGGCCGGCCGCCGGTTTCCGCTTCCGTAGCCAGGACGAACGACACTTGCCCCTCGTGCAACACGACCCGTTGGGCCAGATCGGGCAAAAGGTCGGCGAGCAGTTGGTCGGGTGTTTGCAGGCGGCCCTGCGGCGTGAGGATTCGATGGCGGAGCAGTTCGGCCGCCACGTCGATCAGGCCCGAGCCGCACAGCCCGGCCGGCGGCACGTTGCCGATCACGTTGGTCCGCAGGCGGCCATCGACCACCACCTTTTCGATCGCACCGGTGCTGCCGCGCATACCGCAGGAGATGCGGGCGCCCTCGAAGGCTGGTCCCGCCGCGGTCGATGCCGCCGAAAGCTTTCCGTCGGCCAGCAACACGATCTCGCCATTGGTGCCGATGTCCAAGAGCAGGGCGGGCGATTCAGCGTCGGCTAGGCCGGTGGCCAGGATGCCGGCCACGGTGTCGCCGCCGACGAATCCGCCGATCACCGGCATCACGTAGGCGCTGCCGCGGGGATGGATGTGCAAGCCCAGTTCGGCGGCGGGAAACGCCAGCCCCCTGCGCCGTCGCCGGCGCGAACGGCACCTCGCCCAACGAACTGGGGTCGATTCCGCACAGCAATTGCTGCATCGTCGTGTTGCCGGCGAAGGTGATTTCGTAGATCCGTTGGCGTGCGATGCCCGCCTGCCGGCACAACTGGCCGATCATTTCGTCGAGGTCCGTGGTGATGGCGGCGTGCAGTCGCTGCAGACCGTCGGACGCTTCGCGGGCGCGAAGAATGCGCGTCAGCACGTCGTCGCCGAAGCGGGTTTGCGGATTCAGCCGCGCGTCGACCGCCCATTCGCTGCCCGTGCCCAGGTCCAAGAGGGTGGCCACCACGGTGGTGGTGCCGATGTCGACGGCCACGGCGAAGGCGTCGGCCTCGGTATTGCCCGGCTCGAAGTCCAACAGCCGTCGGTCGGCCAGCACGGCCGTGCCGCGGAAGCCGAGTTTGCGCAGCCGGCCGGACAGTTCGCGAAGCAGCGGGAGCCCGATTTCCAGGGGGGTGCCATGGCGGGCCTGTTCAACCGTGTTTTCCGCACTGCCGGACAAGCCGGCCGTGGCAGTTACGCGGCCGAAATGGCCCGCTCCAACCGCAGCACGTCGGGCAAATCGTCGCCGCGCCGAGGGAGCGGGAAGTTCCAGGTAATGCTTCCGCACGGGCGGATCGTCGGTCGGACGGCAGTCGGCGCCCTTGGCGTGGACGAGGATTTTGTGTTCCGCCGCGGCCCGCACACCGGGCGGAATCTCGACCTCGGTGGGCCCGTACACGGCCGATTGGCACGCCAGCCGCCAGCCCGCGTGCAAGTTCCTCGGCCGAGAGCCAGTGACGTTCGATGGTCGTCGGCTCGGCCGGCGCCGGTGGTGACGATCACCCGGCAGCGGCCGCAGAGCCCTTCGCCGCCGCAAGGCAGCTTCGAGCACCAGGCCCGCTTCGGCCGCCGCTTCAACCAACCGCGTGCCGGGCAGAACATAGGCCTCCTTGCCCGACGGCCGGAAGCTGACCAGCACTTCCGGATCGCGCATCACATGTTCCTCCGGCGGATGGTTTTGCACTTGTAGCAATAGCTCGACGAATTTGGCCGCGGTGGGCGTGAACACCTTGCGCTGGCGGTGAATGATGCTGATCGGCCGGTGCAATTCGGGATCGATCAGCACGAACCGCCTTCAACGAACCGTTGCGCGACCTCGTCGCGCACGGTCGGCTCGGGCAAGAATGCTCACGCCCGCGCCGATCTGCACCGCTTGCTTGATCGTCTCGATGTTGTCGAACTCCATGACCACGCGGACATTCACCGCACGCTGCCGAAAATGGCGGTCGATCTCCTTGCGGATGCTCAGGTCGCGGTCGAAGCCGACGAAGTCCATGCCCTGCAGTTGCTCGGCAGTCACCGCTTCGTGGTCGGCCAGCGGATGTCCCGGCGGGCAAACCACCACCATCCGCTCCGAACGCAAGGGAATCACGTTCAAGTCGGGCGACGCGGCCGGATACGACATGATGCCCAAGTCGACCTCGGCATTGAGCACGGCGTCGTAAACCTTGTTGGGCCGCAGGTATTCCAGCCGCACCTTGGCCTTGGGATATTGCCGCATGAAATCCTGCATGCAGCGGCTCATGTCGTGCAGACCGACGGAATAGATCGCCGCCACCCGCACCAGCCCGCTGATCTCCATCCGCAGCGACCGCACCCGGGCTTCGACCGAATCGTAGAGTTCCAGCACCTCGCGGAAGCCCTCGTAACAGGCCTGTCCCTCAGGCGTCACGACAAACGGCCGTTTGGTGCGATCGACCAATTGAACGCCGAAATGCTCCTCGACGCGATGGATCGATTGGGTAGCCGCCGACTGGCTGACGTCGTTGATCTTCGCACCGCGGGAGAAACTCTGGTGCTGAACGACATCGCAGAATATGCGTAGCGTCTCGATGTTCATAAGGATATCTTATCATAAGAATACCTTATCATCAAGTGTCTTAGATAAGCGGTTTGTAGGGATATTGCCAATCTACCATGCTTCAGCGAAACTGTTCCCGCACGAGGCGGCGAAACTCGGGCAGCGATCGCACCTTTTGAACCGACGCGCGTAAGGCCGCATGGTCCGGCAGGAAGCGGACGAAATAGCCGCTGGTGCGCGGCAGACGTCGCAGGGCCACGGTTGGACCATAGAAGCGGAACTCGTCTTCCACCAGTTGCAACATCACGTCGATGCGTTGTTTGGGCGTCGGCGCCGAATGTTCCTTGGCGCCGGACCACAGCGCGCTGGCCTGCTGAAAAATCCAGGGGTTTCCGAGACATCCGCGGCCGATGGCCACCGCGTCGGCGCCGCTTTCGCGGAGGAAGTTCATCGCGTCGGCAGCCTGCCGGATGCCGCCGCTGCCGATCACCGGGATGCGTACCGCCTGCTTCACCCGCCCGATGACGGTCCAATCGGGGCCGCCGACATAACCCTGGGCCACACTCCGGGCGTGGATGCTGACGGCCGCCGCGCCCGCCTCCTCGGCCCGCCGGGCCACCTCGACGGCTGTTTCGCGGCCGTCGTCGGGGCCGGTGCGAATCTTGATTGTCACGGGAATCGACACCGCCTGCGCGACCGATGCGACCATCCGCCCGATGGCCGGCGGATCGGCCAGCAACGCCCCGCCTTCGCCGCGGTCCAACAACCGCCGCACCGGACATTCGAAATTGAGATCGACGATGTCGAAGCCCGCTTGCTCGACGAACCGTGCCGCGGCGGCCATGATCGTCGCATCGGCGCCGCTGATTTGGGCCGCTCGCGGCGCCTCGGCTGGAGTTGTGGCGAACGTGCGGAGTGCGCGACGGTCGCCGCGGACCACGCGCGCGGCATCCACCCGCTCCGTGCACACCAGGCTCGCCCCGAACCGCCTCATAAGGCGGCGAAAGCAGAGATTGCTATGCTCTTCCAGCGGAGCCAACGTGATCGGGTGTGAAAGCCGCACGGGGCCGATCTTCATGGGGCGGATCTCTCGTGGCCCCTCACCGCGGCTTGACCGAGCCGGCAGGCGGCTCTTGCGCAAACAGCAGGCAATCACTTCCCCCAAGGCCCTTGACGCGATACATGGCGCGGTCGGCGTCGCGGAGCAAATCGTCGATATGCCGATAGTTCGGCGAACCTGCGGCGACTCCAACGCTGGCAAGAACCTTGACGGCTGCGTCTTCGACCGCCACCGGCGTCTCCAACTGATCGAGAATCCGCCGGGCCACCAGCATCGCTTCTTCCCGGTCGTGCAAGTCATCGACCAGCACGGTGAACTCGTCGCCCCCGAAACGTGCCGCCATGTCGCCCGGCCGAACACAGGCCGACAGCCGCCGGGCCGCTTCGCATAGCACGCGGTCGCCGACCAGATGCCCGTAACAATCGTTGACCGCCTTAAAATGATCCAGATCGATAAAGCAAACGGCGAATTGGTAGTCGCCATGATGCCGCGCCCGCTCCAGTGCCCGGTCCAGGCGGCGCTCGAAGAGGCGGCGGTCCGGCAGGCCGGTCAGCGGGTCATGGCCGGGGATGCCAAGCTCACGCGACTCTAAACCGCCTGCCGATGCTTCGCTGGCCATCACGATCCAGCAGTCGGCGCCGGCAGGGCGAACGCCAGTGATGTGCCACTCGACCGGCGTCACGAGTCCGTCCTTGCGCCGCTGTCTCACGGAGACGACCGCCGAGGTGGGTTTGTCCGCCGTGGCTGCATCAAGCCGCGCGGACACGGCCGCCAGGTCCTCCAGCGAACAAATCTGCGGCACGCCGTTGGCCAGCAACTCGGCGGCCGTGTAACCGAGCGCCGCGCACGCCGCCCCATTGACGCTGAGGAACCGCTGGGTTTGCCGATCGACGACCAGCACGGGCTCGGGAAGCAGATCGAAGGCGGCCTGCAATGCGTCGATCGACGGCATCGCCGTTATCTCGGCACGAAGCGACACCGCGGCCGCCCGATCAGCCGGGCGGCCTTCAATCTCTTCATTCGTCCGCGCGGTCAACGACATGACACAGTGGCCCGCAGTCATCGCACGGGTAGCAGGTGCCTCCAGCAACCCATTATAGAAACCATCCGGCGGCACGCCAACTACCGTCCCGTCTGACGCCTGAGATTTGGCAACTCAGTCAGGCTGCTCTCGTTGTTGCGGACCAATGACTGGAACCATAACTATTTATAGAACAACACGTTATGAATAATACGTAGCTAGTCATAATGGGGAGGCACATCCTAGGAGCTGGTAAGGATAACGGCAGGACAAGGGATTGCTTCTGATTGTGCGTTGCGTAAGTAGGAAAATCCACTATGTTGCCGATTTTTCCTGCCGTGATTATACTATGTATACTACCCATACAATCTACACAACCTACTCGTCTAAGTTGCCGCTTGTAGCCGACGCAGCTCGTTCGATCAGAGTGCAAACACTAGCGTGTTTGGATTCTCGAGCACCGCAGTTCGGCAACCGGCGTTTCTTAGTGAGCAGGGTGTCCTGAGGACTGATTGCTGTGCGCAGCTTTTGAAAAATGGGAAGGCAGGATCAGCCCTGCGCCGGCTGTTTGAATCGGAGGAGGCCATCGCCGTGACTAGTAAGTGTTTGGGAAGAGCGCAAGTTACGAGGATCGTTCCAAGTCGCTGGGGGACAGTTTGCTTCGGCCGGTTCGGACGCCGCGCGTTGCTGGAAAACACGTTGACCGTTTTTGGTAGCCCGTTTGTCAAACGGCGCTATAATCTCTCCGACTGTTTACGGCCGTTTGCCGCGTAAGGAAATTGCCTACAGCACAATCCACGTTGTCCTGAGATCGCTTCAAGGAGCCCAACCGTGAACAATCGTGATGTTTCGGGAAACACGTTACGCGACATGTGCGCGACGCTGTTCCGCCACAAGAGGAAAGCGGTCTTTCTTTTTGTTGCGGTAGTGACAGCGGTCGCGTTGTTCACTTTCCTGTGCCCGAAGGAATACCGTTCCGAGGGACTGTTGTTCGTCCGGATCGGCCGCGAGAACGCGACGCTGGATCCGACGGCCACGCTGGGCCAAAGTGCGACCATCACGGTGCCGCAGTCGCGCGAGAACGAAATCAACTCGGTGGTGGAGATTCTGCAAAGCCGGCGCTGGTGGAGAAGGTGGTCAACGCCTTGGGGCCCGACGCAATCTTGAATCCCGCGGCGGCAGCCGCGTCATCGGCCGGCGGAACTGCCGGTGCCGGCAAGGGCGCCACGGAGGCCTCTGCGTCGAGCGGCGGTCTGCTGGCGGGGGCAATAGGCCTCGTCTGGCAGCTTAGCTCGTCGGCCGGATTGGACGATCGGGAGCGGGCCGTTCTGCTGGCGCTGAAGAAGCTCAGCGTGAGCGCCGCGAAGAAATCCAACGTGATCGAAATCGCCTATCGAGGCCCCTCAGCCCGCGGTTGTCAGGCCGTGGTCGCCAAACTCATCGAGTGCTATCTCGATGAGCATCTTCGCCTGAACCGGGCACAGGGTTCGCTGGAGTTCTTTGCCGCCCAGACCAAACGGCTTCAGGAGGAACTGGCCAAGAAGGAAGGCGCGCTGCGCGATCTGAAGAGCCAAACAGGGCTGGCCTCTCCAGCCGCTCAGCGCGAATTGCTGGTGGTGCGCATCGGGCGGCTCGAGGATGATCTGCTCCATGCCGAAGCGGACCGCGCCGTGGCCGAGGCCAAAGTTCGCGAGTTGCGCGGGAAGCGAGACTCGCTCCCCGAAACGGAGATCACCAACGAAACCAGCGGTTATGGCAATCAAGGCACCGACCTGATGCGCGAACAGTTCTACACCTTGCAACTGCGAGAGAAGGAAGGCGAATCGAAGTACACCGAGAACCATCCCCACATGCAAGAGCTTCACGCGCAAGTTGCCGAGGCCCAGGCGGTTCTTGACGACGAGGACCGCGACCGCCGCCAGGTCACGAAGGAACCCAGCCGCCTGGTCCAGCAAGCTGAGTTGGCCCTCTTGACCGAGGAGCCGTCGTTGGCGGCGTTGGACGCCACGGCGAAGCAACTGCGGGCGCAGTTGGCCTCGGCGCGCGAGGAGTTGACCACGCTGAATGGGAACGAGTTGCGGCTGGCCGTGCTCCAGCGCAACGTCAACCTGTTGGACACCGACTATCGCAAGTACGCGGCCAACCTCGAGCAGGGACGCATCGATCAGCAGTTGGAATCGCAGCGGATGTCGAACATCAGCGTGGCGCAAACGGCCAGCTACGAGCCGCGCCCGGTGAGCCCGAAAACCACGCTGAACCTGCTCTTGGGTCTCTGTGCCGGCGTGATGGGCGCCCTGGCGCTGCCGCTGGTGCTGTGCCAGTTCGACGGTTCGCTGCGAACGCCCGAAGATATCCAATCGAATCTGGACTTGCCGACACTGGCCGTCATTCCGCGTCTGAAGGCGAAGCAACTGGTGGTCAATGGAAAGGGATAGCACCATGACCGTCGAATCGACCGATGCGGGCGCGCAGACCGCGCCGGCGCCGGCGCGAAGCCTGCGTGCGGAAGTGCGGCAACACTACGAAGCCCTTCTGCACCGGATACCTTGGCCTGCGCGGGCAACGGGCGGCGCACGCAAACGCTCGGGGTGGTCAGTTGCCACGAGAGCGAGGGCGTGAGCACGGTGGCGGCCCACTTGGCAGTGACGGCGGCCTCGTTGGCCGAACGCGGCGTGCTGCTGTTGGACGCCAATTTTACGGCGCCGTGCGTGCCGCGGATTTTCGGCGTTCCGGGCCGGCCCGGCCTCGCCGAACTGCTGCAAGACGGCGGCGATCCGGCCAAAGCGATCCAGCCGTCGGCGGTCGACAAACTTTCGTTGTTGGTGGCGGGCCGACCGGCCGACAGTCCGTCCCGCGTCTACGGCGCGGCGGGTTGGGAGGGGCTGTTGAAAGAGCTCTCCGCCGAATTCGAGTTGGTTGTGGTGGATTTGCCGGCCGGCGACCAATCGAGCGCCGCGCTGCAATTGGCGGGCCGGCTGGACGGCGTTTTGTTGGTGGTCGAGTGCGGCCGAGTGCAGCGCGCGGCCGCCCAACGATTTAGCGAATTGCTGATTCGAGCGGGTGCGCATCCACTCGGGGTCGTGCTGAACAAGTGGCAAAAGGACGTACCCGAGTGGCTGTCTCGCCTGCCGTGAGATTCCCAGGAGGGGTCAACACCATGATTTTAACCCGACTTGCCCTGATGGCGCGGCGGCTTACTAAACGTGCATCGCGTTCCACATCCGACGGCCTGCTCTCGGCGAAGCAATTCGCGCGGGTTCTCGCCCGCGAGCGGTCGCGCAGTGATCGAACGGGCGAGGCGTTTTCGCTGATCATCTTCGACCTTGAGGGCAACGGGTCACCCGATCTCGTGCCTCATTTGGCGGCGATTCTCCAGCGGCGGCTCCGATTGACCGACGACGCGGGGCTATTGGAGCGGCGGCAGGTGGGCGTCGTTCTACCCGATACGCCGCCCGACGGGGCCTGGACCGTCGTGGACGACGTGTGCATGTCGATTCCGGCGGGACTGCGTTTGCCCGATTGCTCCGTTTACTGTTATCCGACGCTCTGGCCGCTGGAAGACGGCTTGGGCGACGGAGACGACGTGGAGCGCACGGCCGGCGATCGGCCCGTTCGGGCGCTGGAATCGCTCTTCATCCGCCGGCTGCCCGCTTGGAAACGGATCATCGACGTGGCGGGGGCCTCGTTCGCGTTGCTGATGCTATCGCCCCTGCTTGCCGTTGTGGCCGCGATGATCAAAGCGACGTCGCCGGGCCCCGTCTTGTTCCGCCAGAAGCGCAGCGGCCTGGGCGGCCGACCGTTCGTGATGCTGAAATTCCGCACGATGGTGGCCGACGCCGAATCGCACAAGCCGCGGCTGATGGCGTTGAACGAGCAAGACGGGCCGGCGTTCAAAATCAAGGACGATCCGCGGATCACGCGACTGGGCCGTTTCCTGCGGCAGACCAGCATCGACGAGCTGCCGCAATTCTGGAACGTGCTGCGCGGCGAAATGTCGCTGGTCGGGCCGCGGCCGCCGCTCTACTCGGAAGTCGTCCAATATCAGACCTGGTATCGCCAGCGCCTGGAAGTGACTCCCGGCTTGACCTGCATCTGGCAGACGGAGGGCCGTTCGCAGGTATCGTTTGCGGAATGGATGAGAATGGATGTCCGCTACATCCGTTCGCGATTCCAATTCGTAGGCGATCTGAAACTTCTGCTGCACACGATTCCGGCGATTCTATTTCATCGAGGTTACTAACGGAAGCTTCGTGTGCGGCGGAGCAGGGGACGGGCATACCGAAGGAATCGGCCGATGAGAGCAATGATGGCTTTTCTCCGCAATCGAGACGTCGTCGCCCGGCGCGGCGGCGTCGCGCTGTTGGACCAGGCGATCGCCAGCCTTACCAACTTTTCCGCCGGCGTCATCATTGGCCGGGTTTGCACGAAGGACGAATTCGGCCTCTACATGCTCGGGCTGAGCCTTGTCTTGCTGCTGACGTCCGTACAAGACATGTTCGTCACGACGCCCTACATGGTTTTTAGCCCGCGGCTTCAGGGGGAGCACCGCGCCCGGTACAACGGCAGCACGTTGATCCATCAGTTGGTGCTTTCGCTGTTGGCCGCCGCCGGCTTGGGGGTTGCCGGCGGAGTGTTGTTCCTGGAGTTCGCGCCGGCGCGGCTGGCGCCGGTGCTGGTCGCCTTGGCCGTAGTGTTGGTGTTCATCTTGACGCGGAACTATATCCGCCGCCTTTGCTTCGCCGCGTTGCGGATGCGAAGCGCGCTGGCGATTGATTTTGCCGTCGGCGTCGTGCAAGTGGGCGGGCTGTTGCTGCTGGCGTGGCTGCATCTCCTCAGCGCGGACCGCGCCTTCGCGGTCCTGGGCGCAGCCTGCGGGGTCGGCTCGCTGGCGTGGCTGCTGGGCAATCGGCGGTCGTTCGTCGTGCGGCTTGATCACACAAAGGCCGATTTCGCCCGCAATTGGTCGTTTGGAAAGTGGATTCTCGCCAGCGGTCTGTTGTGGGATGTCGGCATGAGCCTCTATCCCTGGATTCTCGGCTGGTTCCACGGCGCCGAAGCCATCGGCGTGTGGGCCGCTTGCCTGGGCATCGTGTCGATGGGCAATCCGGCCTTCTTGGGCGTGCAAAACTACCTCGGCCCGCAAATCATGCACTGCCGTGCCGAAGGCGGAAACGGCGCGCTCTACCGCTTCGTGTTGCGCTCCAGCGCCACCTTCGGCGGCTTGGTGTTGGTGTTCTCGGTGTTTCTCATGGTTTGCGCCAACTGGCTGGTGGTCTTTGTGTATGGAGAGAAGTACGCCGGCAACAGCCTTGTGGTGTGTGCCCTGGCCATGAATCTTGTCGTTACCGCCTGTGGTTTTTCCCTTTCGCGAGGGCTGTTGGCCCTGGAGCGGGCCGACGTGGATTTTGCCATCAACGCCGTGGCCGTCGTGTTGTTGTTGACGGTGGGATTGTGGTTGGTGCAGTCCTGGGGCGCCGCCGGCGCGGCAGCGGGCATGCTGTTGACCAACGCCGTTATCGCCGTGGCGAAGTATGCCGCTTTCCTTTCTCTCTGTGGCCCCGTCCGGAGTCCGGCCGCATGAAACGCCAGCAACACCTTGACGCCGCGATCATTGAAAACCGGGCGAGACCCTGGGCGGCGATCCTTTTCCTGCTGAGCGTCGTCGTGGTTGCCGAAGCCGATGCGGCGATTCAGGCGATTCGGGCGGGAGGGGTTCCGCAAGAACTCAATCCGTTGGCCGACACGAATCCGGTTACTCAAGTCGGCAAGTTGTGCTTTTTCGCCTACGGCGTCGTATGGCTCTTCGGGAGGCATCGGCATCGCCTGGGAATCCGCGGCGCATACGGCGTGCTGCTGGCAGCTTTCATCATCTGGATCTGTGCCAGCGTGCTGTGGGCCGACGACCACACGCGCGTGTTCCGGCGGGTGGCGGTCTTTGCCATGATCCTGCTGGCCGCCTTCGCGGTCGCCGACCGCTTTTCCTTTCGCGATATGATGTGGCTGGGGCTCGGTTACGGGATCGCCTGCCTGGGCTTTGGGCTAGCCACGGAACTGGCCTTGGGCACGTTTACGCCGCTGACGGCCGGCTATCGTTTTGGCGGAACGATTCATCCCAACAGCCAGGGCTGGAATTGCGGCGGCCTTTGCCTTTGCGCGATGTGCCTGGCGCTTGGCGATCCCCGTCGCCGCGGGCTGCTGTACACCGTCGCGGCAGCCGGCTTTGGATTGCTGATCCTGACGGGCTCCCGGACCGCGCTGGGCAGCACGTTGGCGGGCCTGTTGACGGTCATCGCGCTTCGCACCTCGCCGGTGCGGTTGGTTTCACTCGGTTTGCTTGCGGCGGCAGGTCTCGCCATGGCACTGCTGTTTGGCGGAGAGTCGACGATCGCCAAGGGCGTGCTGCTGAACCGCGAGGAAGAGGAAGACGAAGCTTCTCCGCTGACGCTGACCGGCCGTACGCATTTGTGGCAAGAATTCGGCGGTCAGGTGGCCGAACGGCCGTTGTTGGGCCACGGTTACGGCGGCTTTTGGACGCCGGCGCGGGTATTGGCCGTCGAGGACGTCGAAGACTGGATCGTCACCCACAGCCACTCCAGCTACATTGACATGGCGTTGGATCTGGGCCTGGTGGGCGCCGTTGCCTTCGTAGCGGTGCTTCTGCTGGGGATGCGCGAGTATTTACGTCGCTGGCGGCGTTACCGCGATCTGGGCGATTCGTTTGCCCTGGCGCTGTTGGTCTCGCTGGCGGCGAACATCCTGTTGGAATCTCGTTTCACGTCTCTTCCTCCAGTTGATGGCGCGATTTTCGTCTTCCTTAGCATCGCGGCGCTGCTGAAAATTGGCTTTCATTCCGCGCGGCGACGGCGATGGGCGCTGTTGCCAAGACACCGGCCGCATCGTCCCCGCGGTTCCGTCATCCCGGCCTGTGCGCGGGGTCATGGGGCAAGAGACATGAAAGTGGGCATGGTTGCATTTGGCTGTTACGAGTACGCGGTGGCATTGACCAATGCACTGGCATCGCACTGCGACGTCGACTTCTATTGCGGCCAATATGCGATGCAGAATCGCGATCCTTCCCTGTTGGAAGCCCTGGATGGTCGCGTCGGAGTCGAACAGTTCGGACCGTTTCGCATCCGCGATCCGCGCAATCTCGCCTCCTTTCGCCGGCTTTGTCGCACGCTCCGCGATCGGCGCTACGACGTCATTCACTTCCAGGAGTCTTCGCCCCCGTGGATCACGTTCTTCTGGCGGGCGCTGCGACACATCCCCTTGGTGATGACGGTCCATGATCCCTATCAGCACCTGGGAATCCCGCTGGCCCAATCGTTGTACCAGGACGCGATGCAGAAGATCTGCGTACGGCGGGCGAGGAAGATCATCGTGCACGGCCGGGTGCTGAAAGAGCAATTTCTGGAGCGGCATCCGCACAAGTCGGCCAAGGACGTCGTGGTGTTGCCGCACGGCGATTTGACGATCGCCATGCGATGGGACCAAGGCGGCCAGGCGGCCCGCACCCCGGAGAAGAACATCCTCTTCTTCGGTTCGGCCCGGCCCAACAAGGGATTGCCTTACTTGCTGAAGGCCGAGCCGCTGCTGCGCGGGCGGGTTCCGGACTATCGGGTCGTGGTGGCGGGCGTTTGCGGCGATTTCTCGCGATTCGGCCCCTATATGACGCCCGGGGCGCCGATCGACGTCACCAACCGCTTCATTTCCAACCAGGAGTTGCCCGGCTTCTTTCGCGACGCGGCCGTGGTCGTGTTGCCCTACACGTCGGCGAGTCAGTCGGGGATTATCCCGCTGGCGTATTCCTTCGGCAAGCCGGTGATTGCCACGCGGGTGGGCGCTTTGCCCGACGTGGTTGTCGACGGCGTCACCGGATTGCTGGTGGAGCCCGGTGACGAGCGATCGCTGGCCGATGCCCTGGTGACGCTTCTCTCCAACGAAGGGCTGCGGACCGAAATGGGGCGAAACGCACGAACCTACTGCCGAGAACACTTGTCGTGGGACGCCATCGCCAGGCAAACGATCGACATTTACGCTGAACTCCTAGGCGTCGGCACTTCATCTATGGCCATACAAGAACAGAACATTACGAGCGACAGGGACGTGATCGAGCCGCGGCAGCCGGCGACGACCGGCGGTGCCACCGCGCCGGCGCGGGCTCGGCACGGAACGTTTCTCCACTGGTGCCGCGAGGCCCTGGGCTTGCTGTTGCGCATCAGCGGCGCGTCGTGGTTCCTACGGCGTTTTGTGTGCCGCCGGCGGGCGACGATCCTTGTCTACCATGACCCGGCGCCCGAAGTATGGGAGAAACATCTGGCCTACCTCGCCTCGCGCTACACGTTCATCTCTTTGCCGCAGCTAGTGCGGGCCATCCAGTCCGGTGATTGGTCGGACATGCCGGCCGATCCACTGGTGGTGACCTTGGACGACGGCCATCGCGGAAACTACCGGCTGCTGGACTCGATCCGCCGCTGGAAACTTCGGCCCACGATCTACCTCTGTAGCGAGATCGTCAACACGCGACGGCAGTTCTGGTGGAAGGCAGGGTACGACGTTTCCCCGGAGTCAAGCGCCGCAGCCACGGCGAGCTGCTCGAGACGCTGCGCCGCGAAACAGGCTACGAACCCCGCAAAGAGCATGCGCAGCGGCAGGCGCTAAGCCTCGATGAGATGCGCGAAATGGCGGCCGACGTCGAGTTCGGCTCGCATACCTGTTGGCACCCGATCCTCGTCAATTGCCCGGATGAAATGTGCCGGCAGGAGGTCTTTCGCTCGAAGCAGCAACTTGAAGCGATGCTGGGCGGCCCTGTCGTGCACTTCAGCTACACCAACGGCGAATGCGGCGATCGCGAGCGGCGCCTGGCGGCGGAGGTGCCCTACGAATCGGCCCGAACGGGGGACATCGGCTGGAACGATCTCGGCAACGACCCCTTGCGGCTGCGGGCCATGCCCATCGACGACGATGCGTCGATCAACGTTCTTTGCGGCCAGGCGTGCGGCGTCTTCGGACGCATCCATGACTGGTTTCACCGCGCTCGCCGGCCGGTCGTTAACCGACGGCGGCACGGGGTCCGCGTGCTTATGTTGGGCACCGAGCCCCGCGGCGGCGGCGGCATGGGAACCGTCGTCCAGCACCTCCTCGACTATGATTTCGCCGGCGCCGGCGTGCAACTTCGCTTTTTGCCCATCGACCACGGGCTGAGCGTGCCGCGGAAACTTCTCTACTTCTTCAAAGCCATTTGCGGGCTGACGATCTGCGGGCTGCGCCGCGGCGCGGACGTCGTGCACATCCACACCTGTTCGGGAAAGTCGTTTCTGCGGGCGTCCGTCTGCATTCTCATCGCCCGCCTGTTCCGAATGCCGGTGGTCATCCAAATTCATGGAGGCGGATTTCCCCGCTATCTGCGGCGGTTTCGCGGCGTGAAACTTTCGGTCTTGAACCGCTGCGGGGCCATCCTCGTCGTGAACGATCACCTCCGCGAAATGTTCGACAACGCGCGTTGCCGCGACCGCGTGAGCGTCCTTTACAACATGCTGCCCGAGCCGCGCGGGGGCCGGCGGCCGGCGCCGCAGCGCGGCGGCGAGCCCGGACCGGTGCGGCTTCTGTACCTGGGCCGCTTCGATCCCTTGAAGGGATGCCTCGAACTGTTGGCGGCCTTCTCGGCGATTCGTTCCAGCGGTGCGGATGTCCGTTTGACCATGGCGGGCGAAGGGCCCACGTGGCAAGCGGCCCGCCGGTTCATCGAAGAGAACCATCTCCATGAGGCCGTCGAACTTCTCGGCTGGGTTGACGGCGAGACGAAAGAGCGCCTCTTGGACGAGGCCCACATCATGGTGCTGCCCTCAACCGTCGAGGCGTTTCCCATGGCGATTCTGGAGGCCATGCAGCGGGCGATGCCCGTGGTCACTGTCGCTCGCCCGGGCGTGGAGACGCAAGTGGCCGACGGCGAAACGGGAATCATTGCCCCTTCGCCGGCGCCGGAGCACCTCGCGGCGGCACTGCGGAAACTGATCGAAGACGCAAATCTACGGCGGCAATACGGCGCGGCCGGGCGACAACGCTTCTTGGAGCGTTTCACCTCCGAGGCGATCGGTCCGCAGTTGGCGAGCATTTACCGCCGGTGCGCCGGCGGCGGGGACCGTCGCGCCGGTTGATGCGGCGGAGCAGCGGGCCGCGGATCGCCTTGAACCCACCGCGGCGGAGACTTCATCATGCGGCGTTTCCTGATCAATCGCGTCGTGATCCCGACCCTGGATGCGGTCTCCGGGACGCAGCTTTCCCGCTATCTGCGCTCTCTGGAGAAGAGCCAGTGGTATTCCGCCGCGGAACTTCGTCGCGCTGCAAGACGAGAAGCTGCGGGGGATCGTCGCCCACGCGTACGAGACGGTGCCGTTCTACCGGGAGTTGATGGACGAAAGGAAGCTGACGCCGCAGGACATCCGCACAACGGATGACTTGCAGAAGCTGCCCGTGGTGAACAAGGCGATGATGAAGGCCGTCACGCCGCAGAAGACGGTCTCCGCCGCCTACGACGTGAAACGGCTTTTGCCGCGGAAGACGAGCGGCTCGACGGGCGAGCCGTTTTATTTTTACGTCAGCAAGCAGGAGAAAATCATGAAGCGCGCGGCGTTGGCGCGCTTTTGGCGATGGGGCGGATGGGATTTTGGCGTCCGCTACGTGCATTTGTACAGCAATCCCAATTCGCTGTTCGCCCGGGACGGACTACTTCGCAGCGGCGAGTCGCTGCTGATGGGGCGGAAATTCATGCAGGTGAAGTCGCTGTTGCCCGAGGATATCGACGAAATCGCCGCCTTCCGTCCGAAGTGTATCATCGGCTACGCCTCCGGGGTCGCGTGTTTGGCCAACTTTGCCCTGGAACGGGGGATCCGCCTGGACCTGAAGGGCATCATGACCACGGCGGAATCTCTCACCCCGCACTACCGCAGCCGTATCGAACGGGCGTTCTCCGTTCGCGCGCTCGATGAATACGGCGGAGAGGACATGAGCTTCATGGCGCAGTGCGAGCAGACGGACCTGTACCATGCGAACGCCGAAAATACCTTCGTGGAACTGTTGCGCGATGGTCAGCGCGTGCCCGCGGGGGAACGTGGAGAAGTGGTCGTAACCGATCTAACGCGGCGGGCGATGCCCTTCATTCGCTACGCGATGAAGGATCTGGCGGTCAGCTCCACGCGCCGCTGTCCGTGCGGCCGCGGATTGCCGGCGTTCGAACGCGTCGAGGGGCGCATTCTCGACATGCTCGTGAGCCGCAGCGGCGCAGCATTCCGGCCACCGTAGTTTGTTGCTGCGCTGCACGTGAACGAAATCAAGTTTTACCAAGCAGTTCAAACGCGGCCGGACGCCTTGCTGGTCCGCATCGTGCCTGACAAAGGATTCACTTCGGAAACCAGGGACCAGGCCCTTCAGAACTTGAAGCAGTGGATTGGGCCGGACTTTCAGATTGAATTGCAGTTGGTCGACGATATTGAGCGGACAGAGGCGGGAAAGTGCCGCGTCGTCATTGTGGACATCAAGAATGAACCATCGTAACAAGCAGGGAAAGCCGCCGAAGATTTGCCTGGCCGCCTCGACCGGCGGCCATCTGACGCAATTGCTCCGCATCGAGGAAGCGTGGCGCCAGATGCCCCACTTTTTCGTCACGCCGGGCAAGCCCCTTCCGCCTCGGATGACCGGCGGCGCCGGAGCGTACGCGGTCTGCACCGCCAACCGCCAACATCCGTTCCGCGTGCTGAAGATGTTCTTTCAGTGCGTCGCGATTCTGTTTCGGGAACGGCCCGACGTCGTTGTCAGCACGGGAGCCGCCGTCGGCTGCATTCTCTGCTTCCTCGTGAAACTGACGCGCGGGAAGGTCGTGTGGATGGACTTCATCTCCCAGGCCGACCGCCTGACGCTCTCCGGAAGGCTGGTGCGGCCGTTTGCCGATCTCTTTCTGGTGCAGTGGCCCGCGCTGGAAAGTCGCTATCGAAACGTGAAATATGTAGGTTCCGTGATATGATCTTTCTCACCGTGGGTTCGGAATTCCCCTTCGATCGCCTCGTGCGGGCGGTTGACGATCTGTGCGCGGCGACGCATTCGGGCAGGAAGTGTTCGCGCAGATCGGCCGCGGGAGCTACAGGCCCCGGAACATGGACTGGGTCGCCGATTTGGAGCGTGACTCGTTCGATGAGCGTCTGCGGCAGTCGGAGGCGGTCATCAGTCACGCGGGCATGGGCACGATCATCAAGTGCCTCGACCTGCAAAAGCCGCTGCTGGTTGTCCCGCGGCGCAAGCAGTTCGGCGAGCACGTCAACGACCATCAGTTGGGAACGGCCCGCACCTTCGAGTCGCTGGGCGATATTCTCGTGGCCTACGAGACCGAGGCGCTGCGCAGCGGCTGGAGGAATTGTGCGCCTTCCACCCGCCGTCGCGCCGGCAAGGTCCGCAGGAAGTGATTCGCTGCGTTCGCGATTTCTTGCAGACGTGCCGATGCAGGCGACGGCGTTGATCGCGTTCGACAAGAATCTCCGTCCGGCGACGGAAAGGAGGAAGAAATGACAATTCCGCAACGGAAAATGCCCACCTCGTTGACCTCGTTGCTTCTCTTCGCGCTGGTTTTCACGGTCACGGCGCTGGCCGCATTGAAAAGCGGAGACCGGCTGCGCGATATCGACGAGGACGATTACGTGATGGCGCCGCGTCTTTGGCGGCCGGACACGGATATGTTGACCGAGAGGGGCGGCCCAGCGCCTATCGACCGCCGGGCTATCCTTTTCTGCTCTCCGCGGTCTACGAGGTGTGGCCCAGGCCGTTGGCCGCCAAGCTCCTGAATGCTCTCGCCTTGGCGGGCATCGGCTGGTTGCTGGGTGAGATCGTTTCGGTGGTGACGCCGCAGGGCAAGGTTTTTGCCCCCTTGCTGATTCTCCTCTATCCGGTCTTTGTCTACACGGCGACCACGCTTTTCCCGCAAATCGTGGGCGCATTTCTGTTTGTCGCCTGCCTCTATTGCCTGGTCCGATTCCCCGACGCCCGTTTTTCCACGGCCGTGTGCGGGCTGATTTTCGGAGTGCTGATCCTTACCGTCCCGTCCTTTATGCTGATCCTGCCGCTGCTGGCCGTTTTTCTCTTGATAAGCAAGAGGCACGAGCCTTGGCGGGCCTGTAAATCGGCCTTCTGGCTGGTGTTGTGTGCCGGCGCTGGTGGTCTGCCCCTGGACGATCCGGAACGCGATTGTACTGAAGACGTTCATCCCCGTCTCTACGAACGGCGGCGTGACGTTCCTGCTGGGCAACTCCGTGAACGCCGGGGTCAATATCGGCCCGAATGTCGATCTTTCCCCTTACGAAGCGGAAACCAGGGGGATGGACGAGGTGCAGACCGACATCCATCACCGGTGCGCCGCATGGGCGTGGATCATCAATAACCCCGGCGACTGGGCAAGATTGTATGTGCTCAAGGTCGTGAATTACTTCAACTTTCGAAACAAGCTCGCCGACGACTCCGAATCCAGTTTCTCGAGGGACGCCGTCATGTTCCTCTCCTACTATTTCCTGCTCGGCGCCGCCATTGTGCGATGTTTCCTATGGCGTCGATATCCCTTGTCAAAGACCGAGTGGCTATGTTTCGGCATCTACTTCGCGAACGCCTTCCTGGCCGCGATCTTCTTTAACCGAATCCGGTTCCGAGTGCCCTTCGACTTTCTCTTGGTGGCGTGCGTGGCGATATTCATCGGCGCCTCGTTGAGACATGGAGATCGCGACCGGCGGAATCGAAGGAACCAAGCGGTGTGGGGGCGACTGCGCAAGTGGCCCCGCAGCACCCATGAGACGGGCGGAGTAAGCCTGCCAGCCGGCGCGTCTGTGGCGCGCCGAGGCCAGCGGAAGGCGATGTAACCGGATGGGGGGGTAGCCGCCTGTCGCCGCCAAAGCATCCGTTTGCACTCCGCCCGCGCGATGCTACCTTTGCTAAGGCCGCTTGCGCCTCGTGGAATGCCATGCGGCATTGTCTTCCGGCCGGAAAACTCGAAGCTGATCCATGCGGTTCACCGTTTTGGGCGTGCATCTGTGCAATGTCAGCCGCCGCCGGGCAATCGCCCTGCTGCACGCGGCCTTCCGCCGCCGCGCCGGCCGCGCGGTCAGCGTCTTTCTGGCAAACACCCACACCTTGAACCTCGCCGTGGCCGATCCCTCGTACCGCGAGGTGCTTAACGCGGCCGATTACGTGTTCGCCGACGGCACGGGCATTCGCTGGGCCGCCCGACTCCAAGGCGTTCGCATGCTGGCGAATATGGTGGGCACCGATTTCGTTCCCGAAATGTTCCAACGCACGGCGGACAGCGGCTACTCGTACTTTCTGCTTGGCGCCGATGCGAGACGATCCCCGTCGCGGCCAAGCATGCGCGGCAAGCGTTTCCGGGCTGGAAACAGGTTGGCTATCTCCCCGGCTACATCACCGACGAGACGGCGAACTCGGCCACCATCGACGCCGTCAATCGCGCCCGTCCCGATGTGCTGCTGGTCGGCATGGGCAATCCGCTCCAGGAACAATGGATCCAGCGCAATCTGCCGCGGCTGAACGTGCCGGTGTGCGTGGGCGTCGGCGGATTGTTCGACTACTGGGCGGGAAACGTCAGCCTGTGCGCTGCAATGGCTGCGTGCGCCGGACACGAATGGCTCTGGCGGCTCTGCCAGGAGCCGCGTCTGAAGGCCCGTCGCTATCTCGTGGGCAATCCGCTTTTCCTGGCGGGTTGTGCGCGAGCAGTGGCGGAAAAGGGAATTTCGCGAAAGACACGGCCGGCGGCTGACAGCCGCCGAGAAGTAATCGCCAAGCCGCGGTGTGCGCCGCATTCCGGCTGTTGCACAAGAACGGCTCGCTCACTGGCCGTTTCGTCCTGGACCGAACGCCAAGGGCTTTCTGTCGGCTCGATTGCCGAGTTGCCGGAGCACTGTCAGATCGATGTTTCTGTTGATCGACTGCGCTCGGGAGTCGCCGAAGAGGAAGTTGCACACGGTGGGATGCGCGGCTCCGAATCCGCCGACGTAAAGGTCGCTCGGCTCGGGCGGTGCGTCGCGGGCCGGCATCTCCCGTCCGCACCGCATGATCGCATCGAGCGGGTGGCCCGGATTGCGCAGCGTGGTGCGCGTGCCCGACATCCAGCCGAGGTCTTCGCTGTCGCCCAGTTTCTCGCCTGCGAAGATCGTCTGCGCCAGGCCGTCGGGCACATCCTGATCGCCGATCTCGCTGTTGAGAAACAACACGCCGTGGTTGTTCACGTCGATCGGCGCCTCGACGTCATGGTGGCAGCCGGCATAGTTGCTGACCGTGTAGGTGTTGGGGGCGGTCCCATTGACAATCGGCCCGGAGTAGTCAGGGCAGGTGAACAGCGGAAACCGCTGGGCCCGCGCTGCGGCGTTCTGTTCGCCGTACGCGCCGGCGGCAAGGACGATCTGCTGGTATGCCGCGTTCTCGCCGAGGTAGGGCAACAGTTGCGCCATCCAACTCATGTGGTCGCCTTGGGCGATGTTGTGGATGGGGCCCTGCGGATTGACGGTGCCCGGCGGAAGCACGTCCCAAAGCGACTGATGGTTCTGCAAGGCGACGCCGATCTTGGCCAGATTGTCGAGGCACACGGTTCGCCGCGTCATTTCGCGGGCCGATTGCAGCGACGGAAACAACAGCGCGAGCAGAACGCCCATAGTCACCATCACGGCAGCCAATTCGACCCGGGTAAAACCGAGGTTGCGCGGAGTGTCGCGTCGATTTGCGGCAATGGAATTTCGCATGTTCGTCATCCTGCGTTCCGATCGTTGAACTACGAGAATGGCGCGATGGTTGCCCTCAAAATTATTCGCTCCTGCGGCTTGCAGACAATGCGGTGCTCGGCCTGACGCCTTGCGGCGGGCCAGCCCCACGCGCCCCCCCGAACTCGGTGGTATACAACGGTTACAGGACGGGACGTCAATTGATCGTCAGGTGACCAAAAGCAATCAGTGCGTCCGTGGCTCGCGGCAGAGCTGGCCGGAGCCTACCGGAACGGGGAAGGGCCTGGTAGACTACCGGTCGTTAAATTCATCGTAATCTGCAGCGTCTGCGTGTTCGTTGTGGACCTCGCAGGTTGGCCATCCCCTGTTGCCGCATCGGCTGGCAGAGATGCCAATCTACTCCGTCCGACGTATGCTTTACTGCCGCCATTGTCAGTGTGATTGAGCTTCCCATGGAGTGAATCCAAACGAGGAGCGAGAAGTGAGCATTCGGAACTTGGACAAACTCTTTGAGCCGCAACGCATTGCCGTGGTTGGCGCCAGCGATACGCCGACCAGCGTGGGTTACACGGTGCTGCGGAACCTGGTGGGCTCCGGTTTTCGAGGCGTGGTTTATCCGATCAACCCCCTACGAGAGGCCGTGCAGGGGGTTCAGGCGCACAAAGACATCGTCAGTTTGCCCCATGCGCCCGACCTGGCGGTGATTTGCACGCCGGCCCCCAGCGTGCCCGCTTTGGTGCGACAGTGCGGCGAGGTGGGCACGCGGGGCCTGGTCATCATCTCCGCCGGCTTCCGCGAGGTGGGGGCCGAAGGCCGAAAACTGGAGGAGCTGGTCCGTCAGGAGCAGCGGAAGTTTGACGGGATGCGGATTCTGGGCCCCAACTGTCTGGGCCTGATCGTGCCGAGGATCAGCCTCAATGCCAGTTTCGCCGCGGCCACGCCCGCCAAGGGACACATCGGTTTCATCTCGCAATCCGGCGCGCTGTGCACGTCGGTGCTCGACTGGGCGCTGGACGAAGGCATCGGCTTTTCCTATTTCGTTTCCGTGGGCAACATGCTCGACGTGAGCATGGGCGACTTGATCGACTATTTCGGCTCGGCTACGGAGACGCGGTCGATCATCTTGTATATCGAATCGATCAGCGAGGCGCGGGAGTTCATGTCGGCGGCGCGGGCGTTTTCGCGCACGAAGCCGATCGTGGCCTACAAGGCGGGGCGATTCACCCAATCGGCTCAGGCGGCTGCTTCGCACACCGGCGCGATGGCGGGGGTTGACGCCGTTTATGAGGCGGCCTTCCAGCGGGCCGGCATCGAACGCATTTTCCAGGTCGAAGACATGTTCGACTGCGCCGAGTTGTTGGCGCGGCAGCAGCCGCCCAAGGGCGACCGCCTGGCGATCATCACCAATGCCGGCGGGCCGGGCGTGATGACCACCGACGCCTTGATCGATTGCAACGGACATCTGGCCGACATCTCCGACGAGACGATGGAGAAGCTCAACGAGTTCCTGCCGAGTTGCTGGTCGCACGGCAACCCCATCGACGTGCTGGGCGATGCGCCGCCCGATCGTTTCGCCCGGACTGTGGAACTCGTCTTGAAGGACAAGAATGTTCACACGGTGCTGGTGATTCTCACGCCGCAGGCGATGACCGATCCGACCGCCACGGCCGAGGCGTTGGCACAGACGGCGGCCCACGCCCACAAGCCCGTGCTGGCGGCCTGGATGGGCAGCAGAGCCGTCTCCGAGGGGCAGGCAGTTGTTGAACAACGCCGGCATTCCCACCTACAACACGCCGGAGAAGGCGGTGCGGGCGTTCATGCACCTGGTTTCTTACGCGAAGAACCTGCAAATCCTGCACGAGACGCCCAAAGACGTCCCCCTGGAGTTTTCGCTCGACCGCCACCAGCTCCGCGGCGTTTTCGACACGATCCTCACCGAGGGTGGCGAGATCCTCTCCGAGAACGTCTCGAAGGCGTTTCTGGAAGCTTACGGAATTGCGGTCACCAAGCCGCAAGCGGCGCGCACGGCCGACGAGGCGGTGGAAGTGTCGCACCGGTTGGGCTATCCCGTGGTGCTGAAAATTCACTCGCCCCAGATCACGCACAAAACCGACGTCGGCGGCGTAGTCCTGAACCTGGCCTCCGACGAGAAGGTCCGTGCCGCGTTCGAGACGATCACGGCGCAGGCCAGGGAAAAACTCCCCGAGGCGACCATCTACGGCGTGACCGTGCAGAAGATGATCACCTATCCCAACAGTTTCGAGTTGATCATGGGCTCGAAGAAGGATCCCGTCTTCGGCTCGGTGATCATGGTGGGGATGGGCGGAATTGCCGCGGAGGTGTTTCGCGACCGCGCCTTGGGCCTGCCGCCGCTGAACGAAACGCTGACCCGGCGGATGCTGGAATCGCTCAAGTCGTGGCCCTTGCTCCGCGGCTATCGCGGCAGACCGGGCGCCAACATCGACCGCCTCATCGAGATCATCATGCGGTTTTCGTACCTCGTGGCCGATTATCCCGAGATCAAGGAGTTCGACATCAACCCCTTGCTGGTAACGCCCGAGGACGTCGTGGCGCTGGATGCCCGCGTGGTGATCGACCGCGAGATGGTGGTCCGCACGGTCCGACCGTACGCCCATCTGGCCATCCGGCCGTATCCCGAGGAGTACGTCACCGAGCGCAAGATGAAGGACGGCACGCCGGTTATCCTGCGGCCGATCAAGCCCGAAGACGAGCCGCTGTGGCACGAGCTGCTGGCAAGCTGTTCGACCCAGACGATCTGGTCCCGCTTCAGCTACCTGTTCAAGCAGACCACACACGAGATGGCCGCCCGCCACTGCTTCATCGACTACGATCGCGAGCTGGGCATCGTGGCCGAGGTGGAGGAAGCAGGGCAGCGGAAACTGATCGGCGTAGGCCAGTTGGTGGCCGACACCGACCACGAGGTGGCCGAATACGCGGCGATCGTCGTTGACCGCTGGCACGGCCACGGGCTGGGCGGAATACTCACCGACTACTGCCTCGACATCGCCAAGCTTTGGGGCGTGAAACGGGTCGTCGCCGAAGTCTCGAAAGAGAACGCGCGCATGTTGGCCACCGTCCGCAACCGCGGCTTTCAGATCGACGACGAGCACGAGCAAGACGTGGTGCTGCTGAGCAAGCCGATGGAGTAGGTTATGCCTTAGCATAACATCGTGTTGGGTACGCGTGAACGCAATGCCCCTGTGGCTTGCTGTTTGTGACCCGGCTGTTATGCTGAAGCATAACCTACAGGCGGTCGTGCCATGAAAATCAGTTCGATTCCGCAAAGCTACCGCCACCTGGGGCGGTGGTACGAAATCCTGGCCGTGCTCAGCAAGTATGGGCTGGCGACTTGGATCGGCCGGCTGGGGCCCGATTACGCCAAGGATCTGCTGAAAGCCCGTGGCGGCCCTTCCATCGCCCGGCTTCCCTGGGAAACCCGGCTGCGAATGGCTCTGACCGAACTGGGGCCGACCTTCATCAAGCTCGGCCAGCTCGTCAGCACGCGTCCCGACCTGGTGGGCGTCAAACTGGCCGCCGAGCTCGAGCAGCTTCAGGAGAACGTGCCCGCCGATCCGCCGGCCACGGTTCGCAAGTTTGCCGAGGCTGAACTCGGTCACCCGATCGGCGAGGTGTTCGCCGAGTTCGAGCCGCAGGCGATGGCCTCGGCCTCGATCGGGCAGGTGCATCGGGCGCGGCTGCAATCGGGCGAGGCGGTGGTGGTCAAGGTCCTGCATGCCGACATCGAGAAGAAGGTGGCGGTCAACATGGAAATCCTGGCCGGGCTGGCCCAATTGGCGGAGATGGTTCCCGAGTTCCGCAACTACCGCCCCGTGGCGATCGTCACCGAGTATCAGCGGACGATGCGGCGGGAATTGGATTTCGGCCGCGAGGAGCGCAACATCCAACAGTTCGCCCGCGATTTCCAGAACGACCCGACCGTTCGCTTTCCGCGCACTTATCCGGCCTTCTCCACCGCCGCATCTTGACGATGGAGTTCTTGGACGGCATCACGATCGCCGAGTCGGAACGGCTCAGGGCGGCGCACATCGACACCGACGAGGTCGCCCGGCGCGGCGCGGCCATCTGCCTGAAGATGATCTTCGATCACGGCTTCTATCACGCCGATCCCCATCCCGGCAACCTGATGGTGTTGGACGGCGGCCAGATTGGAGTAATCGATTGCGGCATGGTCGGCAGAATCGACGAACGGCTGCACGAAGCGGTCAGCGAACTGCTGCTGGCGCTCAGCGATCTCGACGCCGAACAGATGACGACGATGATCGTGCGGCTGGGCAAGACGCCTCCCGACCTGGATCGAGCCGCCTTGTGCGTCAACGTGGCCGACTTCCTCTCCTACTACGCCAGCCAATCGTTGGACAAGTTCGATTTGAGCGGGGCACTCAACGAGATGATGGAGCACATTCGCCGCTATCATATCATCCTGCCGGCGCGGATCGTCATGCTGCTGAAGGCGCTGGTGACGCTGGAGGGCACCGGCCGGCTGCTCAATCCGAAATTCAACCTGGTCGAGGCCATCCGCCCCTACCGGAAGCGGCTGCTCTGGCGGCGGTTCTCGCCGCAGCGGCGCTTCCGCAAGCTGCACCGCCTCTATTCCGAGCTGGAACACCTGCTGGACATCCTGCCGCAGGGAATCGTCAACATCCTCGAACAAATGCAGGGCGGCAAGTTCGACATTCATCTCGATCATCGCGGCTTGGAGCCGTCGGTGAACCGGCTGGTGCTGGGCCTGTTGGCCAGCGCGATGTTCGTCGGCTCATCGCTGCTGCTGAGTTTTGCCGTGCCCCCGGTGATCGACGTGCCGCTGCTGCCGAAGGTCTCCTTTTTCGGCGCGGCGGCCGGCATCGTGAGCATCGCCCTGGGGCTGCGGCTGTGGCGGGCGATCAACAAGTCGGGCCATCTCGATCAAAGGCGGAAAGACTAACATGTCAAGCTGTTGCAGTGGCCAGTCGGTAGTGGGCAGTGGGTAGTGGGTATCCGAAGCTATTGCAGAGTCGCGAGTTGCGCCAAAAGGTGAATCGGGCTGGCGGAGATTGGGGTGTCGAAACAGTGACGAATTCCGACCGAATTCGTCGGTTTGCGACACAAATTTGTCGGTTTGCTGCATAAACTGCCCGATTCTGGTTCTGGTGGAGGCCTGATTTTGCAGGGAATTTTGAGGAAATGAGAGGAAATGAGAGGAAATGACAGGGAATGACAGGGAATGACAGGGAATGTTTTGTAGTAAGAGAAAATGGGAAGAAATGAGAGGAAATTGCAGCGATTGGCGGGCGTGGCGAGTGTGGAAGGCATGGTCGGCGGCTTCGTATGAAGGCTGTGAATCTTTTGTAGGGTCTTTGCGGCGCAGGGCATCTCCGCTTGGCCGTGAGCCCGCGTCCCCTCGCCTTCGGGAGAGGGCCAGGGTGAGGGCGCGCACGGTTACCCACCGGACCACTGCCCACTGACTGCTTCGTGCTGGAGCCCCGGCCTGGCCGTTGACCACTGCCCGTTGACTCCTCTATATGTTCTTTACGGACATTTCTCGCTGCGGACTTAAGGGGGCGGGCCGTTTTTCGCCGCAATTCAACATGAGACAACGGAGATAACGGAGTGCCGAAGATTAGCTCTCCGTTTCCTCCGTTTTGCTCCTGTTCCAACGCCTTGCCTGCCTCGAAAACAGGTGTCGTGTTGTGCTGGAGCCCCGGCCTGGCCGTTGACCAGTGCCCGTTGACTCCTCTATATGTTCTTTACGGACATTTTTCGCTGCGGACTTAAGGGGCGGGCCGTTTTTCGCCGCAATTCAACATGAGACAACGGAGATAACAGAGTGCCGAAGATTAGCTCTCCGTTTCCTCCGTTTTGCTCCTGTTCCAACGCCTTGCCTGCCTCGAAAACAGGTGTCGTGTTGTGCTGGAGCCCCGGCCTGGCCGTTGACCACTGCCCGTTGACTCCTCTATATGGTCTTTACGGACATTTCTCGCTGCGGACTTAAGGAAGCGGGCCGTTTTTTTTGCGGTAGAAATTTGCACTTTGCACCGCTCATCGCGTATCGCCTCCGGCTCGCGGTTAAACGTCTGTATTCTTCACTTTTTTCCTGGCAGGGGACGGGATTGGGGATTGGGGCCGGACATTCATCATTCATCATTCATCACTTATCATTCAGGGTTGGGGTGCGGGGGGCGGGAAATGAATGATGAAGGATGAATGACGAATGATGAATGATGAATTCGGCGGAGCGGCAACCACTGGCTGCTGGCCGTCGGCCTCCGTCTGGCCACCGGCCACTGATTCCAGTTCTCCCGCTCCTGCCGGCCACTGGTTCTGGACCTGGCCGGTTTTCATCCCCCGAAGAAAAGGTAGAATGTCAGCTTGTCGGTCCCTTTTTCGGTCCAGGAAGCCTCCGAAGTTGCTCAAACACCCATAATCGGGTCGTGTCCCCCGAAGCCCCCATGTCCGTGACCGAGGCCATCGAGTTTGCGACCTCGCTGCTGCCCGGATCGCCGCTGCCGGAAGGGCAGGAGGATGCGCGCTGGCAGGCGATGCTGCGGATTGGCGAATACGTCGAGACCGACCCCGAGCCTGTGTGGCGTTTCGTGGGTGAATGGGGGAGTTGCACGGAGGAAGACGTGCGGGATGCAGTGGCTTGCTGTCTCTTGGAGCACCTGCTGGAGCACCATTTCGATTTGGTGTTCCCTCGCGTCCGAAAGACCGTGAAGGAAAACCCGTTGTTCCGCGACACCTTCAGCCGGTGCTGGAAATTCGGACAATCGGATGCGAGCGCTAACGCCCGGAACCTTGAACGGTTGCAGGCGTGGTGCAAGGCGCATAAGAGCCGTTGAGACCGCACCTCGCTTGAAGCGCCGAACAGATGCCGCGCCAAGCGTGTCCTTGCTGCCGATTGTCGGCACAGCCCTCAAGGAGTAGACTGGTTACCGTCGTCGCCAGGAGCCTATCACCGATGTACGAGCGTTTCACCGATCGTGCCCGAAAGGTCATGCAGCTCGCCAACCAGGAAGCCCAGCGGTTCAACCACGAATATATCGGCACGGAGCACATCCTGTTGGGGCTGATCGAGGAGGGAAACGGGGTGGGGGTGAACGTCCTGACGAATCTCGACATCGACCTCCGCAAGCTCCGCCTCGAAGTGGAGAAGTTCGTAGAAAGCAACTCCTACGCGGTCACCATGCCCCGTGCCAAGAAGGTGATCGAATACTCCATGGAGGAGGCCCGCAACCTCAATCACGATCACGTCGGCACCGAGCACATCCTGGTCGGCTTGCTGCGGGAGCAAGAGGGTGTGGCGGCCCAGGTGCTGACGAACCTCGGTCTGCGGCTGGAGGAGGTGCGGGCAGAGGTTCGAGCGATTCTTCGACATGGCGAACACGAGGTAATCTGGCCCCGATCCGGCATACCACGGGGTGCGCAAGACGGAATCCGGCGGGCGTTCACTCGACGAGGATACGAAATGCCGCGTTCGGCAGTTGGCGGACGATGTAGCGCCCCTTCAGAAGGGGAAAGAGGATGCGGTGGCGTGCCAGCATTTCGATCAAGCGGCACGTTTGAGGGACAAGCAAGATCAGTGCTGGAAGGAGCTATGGAGCCTGAACGTGCCTGAGTACGTGATTCAGAACGTCAGACGTTTGGTTCACGCTTGGGGGCACGAGGCTAACAGGTTCCCCCTCCTCGATATGCTCTGCGGCGAGGCAGGAGAAGCTGACGCAAGAATTCTCGTCGATCCTGCCGAAGCCCTTGCTGCCGCCCGCCAAGATCGTCGTCAACGCCGTTCCACGATTCCCCGTAAGCACCCTTTTTGCCGTGCTGGCTTCCGACGACATCTGTTCTCCCTATTTTCAGGCTCTTGTTCCGCTTGTCTCGCCGGACTCGGTTGCCCGGCAGAAGGGAGGCCACAAAGAATTGCTGCGGTTCGCTTTCCGTGAGATCGAACGGGCAAGAGACCCCACCTGGGGGCGTTCCGTCCTGCTTTGCGTCGTTCGCCCGGCGATGCTCTCCCAGGACGTGAGGCGCGAAGTGTTTGCCGGCATCGGCCGAACGGGCTGCGACTTCGTGGCGTTCGAGGCTGCCGACGAGGCGCATGCGCTCCTGGGCAATCTGCCGCCCGGAACGAAGCTGCTGGGACTGTAGGAACATGCAAAGGGGACATCACTAATATTCCGGGAAGACACGGACAGAAGAGAAACAATGAGTGATGTCCGTGCGCCGTGAATGCGTGTGTATTTTAGCGGGTGAAAGTCCCGTCTGGGAAGGGTCGCTTGCCCAGTAGCAATCGAAGCGGCGGAGGAGGCAACGAATCCGCCGGAGCCTTCGATGGAAAGGGTCACTTGGTGACTCCGCGAAGATGCAGGCCGTAACGAAAGTGAACGCTCGACGAGGCCCCGAAACCTTTAACGTGGAAGCCGACCCGTCGGACATTCGGGGAAGGCCAGCGGTGCAGAGGAAGTTAGCGATAGATGCACTCTGCAATTCCACCGGGGTAGAGACGACGGCATGTATCGAAGGAATGCACATGAAGCACGGGAAACCGACGACGACAGCGGAGGCAACCGCAACGGGCAACCCGCGAGGGCCAGGCCCGGTCGCGTCGGTGGCGGAGAGGCTCGTAGTAGTGTCGAAACCGGGTAATGCCGGTGGAGCCAAGGGGCCTCAGTTCAAGGATCAGCGTGCGCAGGAGCAAGGCCGAGGATGATTGGCGACAAGCCTACCAACACCGATCCGTTGCAGAAACTCCGCGCGGCCTGCATGACAAAGCGAAGAGTGCGCCCAACTTTCGTTTTTACTCCCTGTACGACAAGGTGTATCGCCGCGACGTGCTGGAAGCGGCCTACGCGCGATGCCGTGCCAACGGCGGAGCGCCTGGCGTGGACGGCCAAGCGTTCGAGGACATCGAGAGGTATGGGCTGGAACGGTGGTTGGACGAACTGACGGAGGAACTGCGAGCGAAACGGTATCAGCCGCAACCGGTGCGGCGGGTTTACCTGCCGAAACCGGACGGGAAGCAGAGGCCTTTGGGAATACCCACGATCCGCGATCGCACGGTGCAAACCGCTGCATTGCTGATCTTGGAGCCGATTTTCGAGGCCGACCTGCAACCCGAGCAATACGCCTACCGCGAAAACCGCAACGCCTTGGAAGCAGTGCAAGAAGTGCATCGCTGGCTGGGCCAGGGTTATCATGCGGTGGTGGATGCGGATCTGAGCGGATACTTCGACAGCATCCCGCACGCCGAACTAATGCTGTGCGTCGCCCGTCGCGTGAGCGACAAAGCCATGCTGCATCTAATGAAGCAATGGTTGGTGGCGCCGGTGGAAGAGACCGACGAGCGAGGCCGAGTGCGACGTACCACGCGAAACAAGGACACGAAACGCGGCACACCGCAAGGCGCGCCGATTTCACCCTTGTTGGCGAATCTGTACATGCGACGTATCGTGCTGGGTTGGAAGACCCTCGGGCATGAGAAGCGATTCCAGGCCCGGATCGTCAACTACGCCGATGATTTCGTGATCCTGTGTCGCTTTCGGGCGGACAAAGCCTTGGCAGCGATGCGCAACATGATGACGCGGCTGAAGCTGACCGTCAACGAAACGAAAACGCACGTCTGTCGCCTGCCTGCCGAATCGTTCGACTTTCTTGGGTATACGTTCGGCCGGATGTACTCACCGCGAACGGGCGGGGCCTATCTGGGCGCACGTCCGGCGCGGAAGAAGATCGTGGGCGTTTGCCGTCGGCTCAACGAGTTGGTGGGCAAGCTGCCGACGTTCATCCGACCGGAAGCGTTGGTCTACCAGGTCAATGAGGTGCTGCGAGGGTGGGCCAACTACTTCTGCTACGGAACCTACACTCCGGCGTTTGGGATCGTGCATCGGCACGCCTGTCGTCGGATCCGTCGGTGGCTGCGGCGGAAACTGGAGCTCGATGGGCAGGGAATAGGCCAATTTCCTGACAGTCGTCTAGAGCGTGAGCTTGGACTGCTGAACCTCACCCGCTTTCCACGTCGTCACTCGTGGGCGAAATCATGAACCTTGTCCGAGAGCCGGATGCGGGAAATCCGCCCGTCCGGTTCGATGAGCGGGAGGTGGAAACGGAGCACGGCATGCGACTATTGAGGCACAGCCGGGGAAACCCCGAAACAGACTATGTCGAAGCCTACCCCACCGCGCCACCTCTCGACTCTACCCTTTTTCGTCCCGAAGAACACTAAGAACAGTTGTCTCTGGCTAATCGTTTTGGCCGTCCTCATAGCTGTTGGCCTTTACCTCGGTTTGTGCCTTTTTCTGGATTCTGGGTTTACAAAGCATAAGGCAGTGGCCGACAAGCTCAGCTTGGAACGGGTTTATTTTGCCCTATCCAAGTACCGCGAGACCCACGGGCGATGGCCGGCAACCATAGACGAGGCGGTGGCCCAGCCAGGCATGCCGATTGCTGCCGGGGTGGATTCGATATTCGATCGACCGTGGCTCTACTATCCAAATGCGAAGCCGGGCACGAAGGAGGTTCTGGCTGCTGTGCCGGATGTGATCCGAATGCATTGGCTCCCATTTATCGGCTGGCAAGATGCGGTCCTTGCCGATGGAACGTACGTTGACTTTCGCAGTTCTGCGGCGCTTTGCGCACGGGCGGAAGAAGAAAATCAAGGGGACAAGAAGTGACACCCACAAATCAGGGGACATAATATCCGTATTAACAAGATAGGGGGTCTCCTGGTAAGCTGCCGCCATGGCAAGGTTGGCACGGTTAGTAATTCCTGAAAGGAAGGGGGACAGGCGCGCTTATTGACGAACGGATGAGATAGGGTCAGGGCGACGTCAGACATTCGGTATTGAACTGCCGGGGCAAAAGGCTGTTCGACTTGTCTCTTAGCTGTCCAGTGTTCCATCCGTTGATGCCGAAAGGCATTTCGCACGGAAGACGGATTGCAAATTGCAAAATGTAAATTGCAAAATGAAAAATGCAAAAGACAATTGCGGGGCAATTCGGGGGACGGAATACGCAACTCTTGACGGGAGGGAGCGATTTGGCTGGATTCGTCGCATGGCTCGACTGGCGCGAGTTGTGATTCCCGGGCTGCCGTATCGTAGCACCCAGCGTGGTAATCGTGGCCTGACCCGCGCGATCGTGGCGCCGCTATGCGGCTTTTGTTGGTTTTCGCCCGCGACGAGGGGTTGCGATGCGCTCCACCCCTGGCTATTCACGTTTGGCCGCTCTGCGGCAGTTTCGCCACTTTCGCGGGAGCAAAAGGCGACAGAGGAGGTTCCATCCGTTGATGCCGAAAGGCATTTCGCACAGAAGACGGATTGCAAATTGCAAAATGTAACCGGAAGCCCTCACCCCCTGCCCCTCTCCCGAAAGGAGAGGGGAGATTGCAAAACTGTTTCCGGGTGGCCTTGAGGTCAGGCCGACGTTAGACATTAGCTATTGATGTGCCGGGGCAGGAGGCTGCTCGACGATTGATGTCTACGGAACTGCCGCCACAACGGCGTGCTTGTCGATCAGCGGGGTGGCAGTGCAACTGCCACACCAACGGTTGCGAGGCACGATAGGGACGGCTATTTTTTCGCCGCGGATTCTGCCGTCGCGGCGCTGCGATACTTCTGGCACTCAGCCAAAGCCGTCTCCACCCGCTTGTCGAGCTCTTCGAGTTGCCGCAGCAGGTCCTCCTGACGGGCATCGATATCCAGCAGCAGTTCGAGTTGGGCTGTGGGCGCCATGCAGATCACCATCGGCCGGGCAACCGGCTCGCGCTCAGTCGAGTTGTTTCGGCCAAGCTGAACTAAGTATAATCTGGGCAGTATGTTACGGCTATGCCGCGTGTACCAGAGCGCGAAGCCCGACCGTTGGGAGGGTTAAAAAGAATGCTACAATTTGAACAAGCCCGGCAGGAAAAAGGGATCGATCCTGATAAAACCAGGCGGGAGTAGCCGATAAGGGGTGGACAGACCACCGGCGGAACGGTAAAGTAAAAGACTCGCCGCCGCAGTGGAAATGGGGATGCGGGGCAGGCGGTCCGGACGAAATCGCGGTAATCTTCAACCCGAAGGAGAACTGAGTGGTCAAATTGACGTTGCGTGAGCGTGAGTCAATTCAAGAAGCAGTGCGTCGCTTCCGCAAGCTTGTCGAGCGGAGCGGAATCAAGAAGGAAATGCGACGCCGCGAATACTATGAGAAGCCCAGCGAAATCAAGCGGCGCGCCCGCCTTCGTGCCGAGCGCCGTTCGCGACGCGGCAGCACCATGAGCCGCGGACTCTGAAGCCGGTCCAAGGCGTTCTTTTTTGCCCATCAGATTGCAGCGCACCGGTTGCGCGCGTCGGGCTTACTGCTCGGTCTTCGATTCGACCGGCCCGTCGTCCGCCTTGGCCGCCGCCTCCAGCGGCGATAAGTCCGTGTTGAACAAGGGCAGGTAGCGATAGTAGACTTCCAGCGTCAGGGTGTTGAAGCTGGTCATCATGAGCCGACCGCCCTGTCCGCCCCAGGCATCGATGGTGGGCCGATCGGGGTCCCAACTTCCCTCGGCGCAGCCTTCGTTCTCATGCGCCTGCGAGTCGATGAGCACGCGGCGCATCTTGCGATTCCAGGTGTCCCAGTCGGCATCGAGAAAGTTGTGCATCACCAGCGTGGCGTAGTACCAGTAATAGCAGTCGCGCAGCGGCCCGGTGTCGGGCATGTTTTGCAGCAGGTAACTCTTCCCCTCCAACATTCCCGGGTCCTTGGGCCCGACGCCCATGTATTGGCGACAGAGCATGCCGACAGCGGTCATCGTGGGCGTCGCTTCGCGCGACGGCTGGTAGCGGTACAAGCCCGAATAAGGCCCGGTGGCCACAATTTGCAGCCACTTTTGCGCCTTGTCGAGCGCGGACGTGCTGATGGGCAGACCGGCCATTTGCGCGCTCTTCAGCGCCATCACCTGCCAGCCAAAGACGGACGTATCGCCGTAAGAGCCCGGGACATAGCGCCAGCCGCCGCTTTCCTGGTTTTGGGCCCTTTCGATGAACATGACCGCCTCGCGCGCCGCGTAGCCGAGCCGCTCGTCTCTGGTCATGCCGTAAGCTTCGCAGAGCAGAATGGTGGCCAAACCGTGGGCGTACATCGGCTTGTCGGCGCCGTCGGCCAGGTTGCCATCGGCGCTTTGCCGCGAGAGGAGCCAGGCGATGCCCTTGCTGATGGTTGCCTGGTAGGGCCCCTTGGACTTGTGCGTCTGTCCGGCGCCGAAGAAAGGCAACAGCGCCATGGCCGTGGCCGCCGTATTGGCCCGGATGGAACTCGCGCCGGAGCAGACGCCACCTTTGCACTGGCGGCGGAAGTCGAGACTCCATTGGCCGTTGGTTGCCTGGTGGCGGGCGAGCCAGTTGAGGCCGCCGCCGACGGCGCGTTCGCCGATTTTGGTGCCTCCCTGGCCGCCGAGGATGGCGTCGCGATGCCCCTTGCCACGGCCGGCGAAGCCTTCGCCGGGGCCGCCCGAGCCAGGGTTTTTGCCCAGTCCCACTCCCACGCCCACTCCGCCGGGACCGCCGGGCCCGAGGCCTTTCACGCTAAATCCGCCGCGACCGCCCAGCAGCGGCCCGGTCCGATCGGTCACCGTTCCCCCGCCGGCTTCTTCGAAATGGTCCGAGTCGTCGTAGTGGCGCGCCTCCTCTGCCGCCGGCGGCAAGGCCTTCATCTGGCCGAGCACGTCGGCGTTCAGCACGCTCGGGTCCAACGGCGGATCGCCGACCTTGAAGTGCGATATCTCCACGGGCGGCGTCTGATCGGCCTGCGCCCTTCCATCGACACGGCGTCCTGCGGGTTGATTCGCGGCGGGACGGCAATGGCAATCAATCCCAGGCTGAGAATGGCCACGGCGTGGATCGCGGCGCTGCCGAGATACCAGCGTCCTTCGCCGCACATCCAGTCGTCGATTCGCTTCGCCGCCCGTCCGAAAAAGGCGAGAATTGTCCGTCCGATCGAGGGCTGCCGCTGCGGGGCGGCCGCGCCGTGTGCGGCAGAAGCCCCTTCGACAGGCAGCGGCGGCGGATCGACCGGCGCCGTTGCCGTCTGCGGCGCCGCGGTTTGCAGACTATCGGCCGTCGGCTCGTGCATACCCTTATTTTAACCTAGGAGCGACGGGGGACAAAGCGGCGTCTTCGGGATCGCGTACGTTTATTGATACCCAGGCAAGTAATGCCGGGAAGTGCCTGGCCGAAAACTCCTGTTTACCAGCCTCAAAGGGGACAGGCACCGTCGCCAGAAACGCTGTTTTGCGCAATGAAGCTTGATCGAGGCGACGTAGCCAATCCCCATTTTCACTTTTCTGAGACCCAATAGTCGGCCGGCTCAGGCTTGCCGTTGCAGCCGTCAGTGCGGGCGGCTGAGGCTGAAGATCGGCAGCATCAGGGCCAGGCCGATCGTGCCGACGACCGCGCCCATGATGCTGATCATAATGGGCTCGATCAGGCTGGTCGTGGCCTTCAGCGACGTTTCCACCTCGCTGTCATAATAGGTGCTGACCTTCTCCAGAACGACGTCCAACTTGCCGGTGTCCTCGCCCGCGGCGATCATCTGCACGAGAATCTTGGGGAAAAGCGGATTGCCGTGGAGGATTTCACAGATGCGTTTGCCGCCGGCGACCTCGTTCGACGACATTGTCCCACATGTGTTCGTAATAGTAATTTGACGAGACGGCGCCGGCCAGGCGGAGCGCCTCCATGATCGGCACGCCACTCGCCAGCATCGTGCCCAGCGTGCGGATGCTGCGGCTGATGGTCACCTTGCGGACCATCGGGCCAATGATCGGGGCATGGATCTTCACCCAATCGATTGCCTGGCGGCCGGGCCTGGTGCGCCGGCCATAGAGCCAACCGGCCACGATAGCCGCGATCCCTGCGAGCCAGAAATACCAGTGGTGCAACATGGTGTCGGAAAGGGCCATCAGGATTAGCGTCGGCTTCGGCAGGCTTGTCCCCCGCGATTTGAACAGGGGGGTGAACTTGGGCAGGATATAGGTCAGCAAGAAGATCGTCACGCCCGTGGCCACGACCATCATCACGGCCGGATAGGCCATCGCCGCGCGGACCTTGCTGCGGGTATCCGCTTCCTTGCGCAAATAGGTGGCAATGCGATCGAGCATCGGGCCGAGCGTGCCGGTGGCCTCGCTGGCTTTGACCAGGGAAAGATAGGTCTTGTCAAAGTATTTCGGATAGCAAGCCAGAGCGGCGGAGAAGTCCTGGCCGCCCTCAACGGTCTCCTTCAGGTCCTTGAGCACTTTGCGCAGGGTGGGATTGCTCTCCTGGTCGACGATTCCGCTCAAGGCCGCCGAGAGCGTGATGCCCGTCTCGACCATGATGGCCAACTGGCTGGTGACATAGATCAGGTCATTCTTCGAGACGCGCCGGGGGAACAGGTCGCCGTCGTCGCCGGCATCGTTCAGTTCCAGCACCTGGAAGCCGTCGCGACGGAGTTGCTGGGTGGCGTCTTCGACGGAAGCGGCGTCGACGGAGCCCCGGTGGGAGTTGCCCATCGCGTCGCGAACGTGGTATTGATACTTCGTCATTGCCATGGCGCGTCATTTCTCCTATTCCGCTGCCGCGGGACTGGAAACATCGCCCACGATGTGGAAGATTTCCTCCACGGTGGTAATTCCCTCGCGGACCTTCCGCAGGCCGTCGTGGCAGAGCGTGATCATGTGGTCGATTTGGGCGATCTTGCGGAGGTTGCCGATCGTGGGATCGGCCACGATCGCGTCGCGCATCTGGTCGCTGATCACGATCAACTCGTGGACGCCGATGCGGCCTTTGTAGCCCGTGTTGCGGCAACTTCGGCAGCCCACGCCTTTGTAGAACGCGGAGAAGTCGCAGCCCATGCGTTCCAGGGCCTTGCGAACCGTCCGGGCGGGCTCGTAGGTCGCCCGGCACTTCGCGCAGATGCGGCGCACGAGCCGCTGCGCCAACACCATGTTCGAGCGCTGCGCCGATCAAGTACGGCTCGATGCCCATATTGATCAGCCGCGTGATGGCCGAACAGGCGTCGTTGGTGTGCAGGGTGCTGAAGACGAGGTGGCCGGTCAGCGCGGCCTGGATGGCGGTCCGCGCGGTTTCTTCGTCGCGAACCTCGCCCACCATAATCACGTCCGGGTCTTGCCGCAGCAGCGTCCGCAGGGCCTTCGAGAACGTCATCCCGATTTTCGTTTGCACCTGAAACTGGTTGATCAGCGGCAGGAAGTATTCGATCGGGTCTTCCACGGTGCAGACGTTGTTCTCCATCGAACTGATCGAATTGAGCGCCGCATAGAGCGTGGTGGACTTGCCGCTGCCGGTCGGCCCGGTCACCAGAACGATGCCGTTGGGGGCCTGGATGTTCTGCCGGAACGTGGTGAGCACGTCCTCGGCAAAACCGAGGTCTTCGAGGTCCAGCGAGACGGCGCGGGTATCGAGCACGCGAATCACCGTCTTTTCGCCGTGGGTGGCGGGGAAGGTGCTTACGCGGAGGTCGATTTTGCGTCCCTCCAACATCACGTGAATGCGCCCGTCCTGGGGCAAACGCCGCTCGCTGATGTCCATGGCGGCCATGATCTTGATGCGGCTGGTGACGGCGTTCAACAGGTGCTGCGGCACTTCCAGCGATTTGTGCAGGCGGCCGTCGATGCGGTAGCGCACCCGCATGCAACGCTCGGCCGGCTCGATGTGGATGTCGCTGGCGCCCTCTTTCGCCGCGTTGAAGATGATGTAGTTCACCAGGCGGATGATGGGCGACTGGCCGGCGATCTCCTCCACGTTGCCGATGTCTTCCACCGCCTCTTCGATCAGCGTCACGTCGGCGTTGTCGGAATCCTCGATGATATCGTCGATCACGAAAACCTTCGAGTTGGGCAGCGTGGTGATCATCCGCCGGATGTCCTTCGGACTGGCGGCGACAATCTGCACCTGGACGTTGGTCAGCCCGCGGATCTCGTCGATCAAGAACAGGTTCGACGGCTCGGAAACCGCGATCGTCAACACGCCCCGCACCACGAACAGCGGCAGCACCAGGTTCTTCTCGATGTACTCGCGCGGCAGGATGTCAACGATCTTCGGGTCGGACAGCCGGGCGTCGAGCTTCGCGTGCGGCACGCCGTACTCGGTGGCCAGGCACTCGACGACCTGGTCCTCCGTGCAATATTCCAATTCGACCAGCAACTCGCCCAGGAGCTTCTTGCGTCCTTCCTGCTTCTGGTGATCCAGCGCAGCCTGCAGATCGCCGGGGGCGAGATAGCCCTTCTCGATCAGCAGACTACCGAGTCGTCGCGAAACGAGGGTGGCAGGATCCATGTTCTTGGCCGCGGCGGGCGCTCCGGCGGCTAACGGGGTGTGTTCTCAGGCGGGCTGGGTTTCGATCATCCATGAAAACTCTTGACGGCGTCGACGACGCTGTCGAACACCTCCAATTGCTGGTCGAGGCGGGTGATTTCGAGGATCTTGCGGTTGTTCGCATTGGTCGTGGCCACTTTGGCTTCGCCGCCGGCGTCGCGAAGCTTGTCCTGGACGTTCAACAGGGCGTCGAGCCCCTTGCTGTCGATCGTTTCGGTGGCGTCCAAGTCGAGCACCACGTTCGGCCGCTCCAGCGAGGCAACATATCCTTCCAGGGCTTCGCCTTGGTCGACACCCAGTTCCTCGGGCGTATGCACCACCACGACGTCGCCAAAAATTTCGGTGGGCAGGTTCATGGGGAGAGGTTTGATAGGGGGCCGCTATTGTCCACGTTTTCGATCCCTCACGCCTTCGCGGCCGGCTCCTGAAGCGCGCCGTTGACCCGTTCCAGCAGCTCCCGCGGGCTGAAGGGCTTGGCGATCACCGCACGGACGTTCCACTTCCGGGCCAACTCCTCGTGCGAAAGTTCATAACCCTTCGCGGTGAGCATGAAGATCGGCAGGTCGGCCGTTTCGGGCGCTTCCCGCACTTTACGGATCAGGCCCAAGCCGTCGAGCCGCGGCATTTGGCAGTCGGTGATCAAGATGTCGGGCTTTTGGCTCTGGATCGCTTCCCAGCCTTCTTGTCCGTCGCCGGCGATCTGTACGTCGTAGCCGGCTTTTTTCAGCTTGAACTCGGCCGCCCGCAAGATGTGAATCTCGTCGTCGCAAAGCAAAACGCGTTTGGTCATGGTTGTGCCCCGGTTCGCGGTATGGCCGGCGGTCGGTACTTTGTGGTTGTATCAACCATCCCGTGCCGTATCCCTCGGTATCCTCTTCACCCTTCGTTGAGCATGTGGCCCGCGGTGGGCAGGGCCACGATGAAAGTGCTGCCTTGGTCGAGCACGCTTTCGACGGTGAGCTTGCCGCCATGGACGTCTTCGACGATGTGCTTGGCCAACGGCAAACCGAGTCCTGTGCCGGCCGCCATCTCTTTGTCTTTCTTGACCCGATAGAACTTTTCGAATACGCGTTGGCAGTCTTCCTCACTCAGGCCGACGCCCGTGTCTTGCACCTCGAAGCGCACCTGGTCGTCGGCCAGGCGGCTGCGGAGCGTGACTTTCCCGCCGCTGCGGGTGTACTTGATGGCGTTCGAGAGCAAATTGATCGCCGCCTGGAGCATCGTGTCGCGGTCGGCCAGCACGCCCAGGTACAGGGGGCTGAGATCGGAGGCGAGTTCGATGTTCTTGGCCTCGGCCGAGGGCTGGACGACGTGTAGCGCCTCTTCGAGGATTTCATTGAGCGACCGCTGTTGTTTGCTGACGTTGATCACGCCGGCCTCGATCCGGGCCAGGTTCAGCAGATTGTCAACCAGGCGTTGCAAGCGGTCGGCCTGGCCGTTGATGACGTTGAGGAACTCTTCGCGGGTCTCTTCGTCCTCGGCGTCGCCGTCGGCCAGAAGCTCGACGTAGGCCTTAATGCCGGCCAGGGGCGCTTTCATTTCGTGGCTCACGGAGGAAACGAACTCGGCGTTCCGCTTCTGCACGGCCTTTTGATCGCCGATGTCGCGGAGCACGGCCACGGCACCTTCGGCCAGGGTTTCTTCCCGGCCGTCGTCGGCTGCGGCCAGCTTGACGGCCGTCGCCTGATACCAGCGGGAGCGCCCCTCGGCATCGGCGATCTCGATTTCATCGGTGCGATGAACGGGCGCCTTCCGCTGACGCGTGGAAGTGAGCAGTTGCACGAGCCGCTGGCAATGGACCAGTTGCTTGAGCGCCTTCGTCTCGGAGGGTTCGCCTTCCATCTGGAACAATTGCCGGGCACTGCGGTTGGCCAGCACCAACTCATCGTAATCGTCGATGGCGAGAATGGGGTCGGCAAGGCCGTAAAGGATTTCCCTGATCTGATCGGCTTGCTGCGTCGCCCGGCGGCAGCGGACTTCCAACGACGCCCGGGCGTGTTCGAGCTCCTGCAGGTGCTGGTGCCAGGCGAGTATGACCTCGCGAATCCGCTGGGCAACGCCGCTCCAGGGGCTGTCGGGCGGCAGCACGGGAAGGCTGTCGGCGTGGAGATCGGCCAGGGTGGCCTGCGTGTCGAGCCGGCCGAGGGCCTCGAAGAGGCGCTCGACGTCGCGACGATTGCGGCGCTGGCTTCGCATCAACAACATGGCCGCCCCGCCGGCAATCGCCAGGCCGACCGTCAGCACGGGAATGCGCATCAACCACGGGCCGCCGTCAACCAGCCATCCGCCCAGCCACGCCAGACTCAGCCCGGCCGAAAGCGTCAGCGCCGCACCCGCCAGCAAGTTGTAAGTCTTCAATCCGTTCATGCGATCCATGGCAAGTCCACGCGCACCAAGTCGTCGGTTCCCAAGGACACAGCATTGCCGTGTTGGGCGCTAACAAAACGGGAACACGGGAACCGCGTTGGCGCTACCGCACAAAGTCGTATCTCGGATCAAGAGTGCGAGCCTGCTGGAAGTGGGCTTCCGCCGCCGCTTTCTGTCCGAGTTTGGCCAACGTATATCCCATTAAAAGGTAGGATAGGGCATTCGACTTGTCCAACGAAAGTGCTTGCTGCAGCGCAACTTCGGACGATTTGTAGTCGCCCGTGCGGTAGTAGGCTACACCCAGCATGCGGTGGACCGTCGCAGAGGTAGGAAACTGTTTGGCGGCCGGCGCCAGCAGCTCGATCGCCAACTCGGGCCGGTTCGCCCGGAGCAGGGCAGCGGCGGCCGAGATCGGGATTTGCGGATTGTCCGGTTTGGTGGCGGCGGCCTGGCGGAAGTGCTCCATCGCCGCTTGCAGGGTTCCCTGGAGCAACGCCGCCTGGCCCACACGCAAGGGCTCCAGCGCAGGATCAGTCTCGGCAATGCCGGCAAAGTCGGCAGATTTGGCAGAGAACGACGAATCGATCCGCGCAGGCAGGCCCCCGCGATGCGACCAACGGCGCGGTATAGCCGACCGGAATAAGGTCATCGGGCGTATCGTCGCCGGCGCCGTGAATATTGACCACCGAGTTCGGTCCGTTGCGGGCATCCGCCCGGGCCGCCTCGCTTGCGGCTTGATAGGCCCCCGCGAAGAGTTCGCTGAGCGGCTCCATCTTGGTCGCCCGCTCATAATAAGCCAAGGCCTCGCTGCTGCGTCCCAAGCCGTCCAAGGCGAGGCCCATGGCGTGCTGCACCTGGGGATCGTTCGGGGCGAGATCCAAGGCGGCCTTGGCTTGCGCATACGCGGCCTGCGGATCGCCCTCGCTCAACAGCACCTCGGCCAGGAATACGCGGGCCTCGTGGTGCCGCGGATTGCGGGCCAAGAGTCTTTGCAAGGCTTCCTGGCAGCCGGGGCGATCGTTCTGCTGCCAACGCGATTTGGCCGCTTCAAATTCGGCGAAATCGCGCTTCTCGTCAAATGCGCGGGCCGCCTCTTCGTTGCGCTTCTTGGCTTCCGGCGTGATGTCGTCGCGAGTGACCGTCTTCGGCGACGTTGACGCCCGCACAGCCGATTGCCGTCGCCAACAGCAGCGAAAGGAATATCCACGGCGGCGCCGGCTGACGAGCGATCAGGCGAGACGTGTTCATTGCAGCACCCTGGGTTGAACGAGATCGACATGCCGGCCGGGAATGCCGGGGTCCAACGGGTGCAACGGCGTCGGCGGCTGCGGCGGACCGTTGGCCAGGTCGTTGAGGAGCCAATCCGGTACGGATGGCTCTTCCAGCGGATTCATCACCACGCTGTAGGCCTGCGTAATGTCGCGCGGCTGGGCCGGTTTGCCCAGCCAGATGTTGCTGCGCAGCTCGAGGGCGGCCAGGTTCAACGGATCGAACTGTACCGACATTTCGGCGAACCACAGTGCCTTGTGTTGATCGCCGGCGGCATAGGCGTTTTCGGCCAGCCGATAGTACGCGCCGCGCGATCGACCGCTTGCCGAGGGGGCTCATCTTGTCGGCATACGTGCTCTCCCGGCGCATATACTCGCAGGCCTCCTTCTGGCCCTGTTGACAACTGCCCGGCTCGTAGACGATTCGCGGCGTGATCAGCACGATGACTTCCTGGCGCTGGGTTTTTTGGTCGGTCTGCCGAAAGAGGAAGCCGACCAGCGGCAGATTGCCCAGCACGGGTACTTGCGACGCGGTATTCGAGAGTTGCTCGTGGATCAAGCCGCCGATCACCACGGTACAACCGTCGCGGACCATGACGTTGGTGGTGGTTTGCGTAAGGGTTTTGTTGGGCAAGGTGAAACCGCTTTCAATCTGCACGGTGCCGTCGGAGACTTCGGGGTGTATCTCCATGCGGATCAGGCCGTCGCTGGAAATGAAGGGCCGCACGCGCAATTGCGTGCCCGTGTCGAGAAACTCGATGCTTTGCGTGGAGCTCGTCTCGGTGACGGTCTGGTTGACGTAGCCTTGTTTTTCGCCGATCTGGATTTCGGCCCGCTGCTTGTTCAAGACCATCAGCCGCGGGTTGGCGACCACGTTGGTATCGCCGATCTGTTCCACCGCTTGGAGAAAGGCGCCGAGGTTGCCGTCGAGAAAGCCGAACTTCAAGCCGCCGTCGAGTGGGAAAGCGGCCAGCGAGGCCGGCGGCGCACCGAGGCCGAAGGCGATGTCGGGATTGCGCGGAGCAACTGAAAATTGACGCCGAACTTGTCTTCGTCCGCCAGTTCCACGCTGAGGATCATCGCCTCGATCATCACTTGCAAGGGACGAACGTCAACTTCGGCCACCATCTGGTCGATCTGGGAAAGCACGGCCTCGTAGTCGCGGGCCACGAGCACCTCGGCGCCGGAGAACTTGTCGCCGCCGGCCCCGGAATCGTTGGTGGGGATGCCCGCCTCGGCCGGCGAAGAAACGCTCACCACGCCGATCTTCTCCGTCAGCAGCGGCGTAACCAGCGCCTTCAGTTCGGCCGCCGTCATGTAATTGGGGCGGTATACCCGCGTTCCGACGCGGTCCAGCCCCTGCTCGACGTTCTTGAACTCCTCGGACGTGCCGACGAAGATGAAGTTGCCGTTGCGCCGGCATACGAAGCCGGTCGATTTCAGAATGGCCGCCAGCGCGGCGTCAACATCGACGCCGTTGAGCGAGGCGGAGACTTTCCCGTCGAACGCTCTTGCTCGCCAGAATATTCAGATTGCCTTGCTCGCTGAGCAATTGCAATACGTCGTGAATGTCCGCATTGCTAATGTGGATGCGCAGCTTTCCGTCGCCTTCCGTGTCAACGGTCGCCTGGCCCGGCGGCGGTTTGGCCCCGGTCGGCGCGGGAATCGCCTCCGGAAGCTGCGGCGGGGAGGGCGGAACCGGCATGGCCTGTGCCGTGGGCGGCGGCGGAGTCGGCGGCGGAAGTTGTGGAGCGGTCTGTGCCGGGGTCAGCCCGTTGCGAATCGTATCGACCGCCTCTTGCGGCAATTCGCCATCGGCCGGCGGCGCGACCTGCTGTGCATAGGGCGCGTGGGCCTCAACCGGCATCGAATCGGGCGGGGGCGGCAGCAGTACCGGCGCGGCAACGCCCGTTTCCGTCGCCTTTGCGGCCGTTTGCTTGCCGGCAGAGGCCGAATGGTCGACGACCTTCGCGATGGCCGCCGATTCGACCGGGCTTGAGAGCTGTTTTCGCTCGAACAAGTTCGCCGAGGTGCCGATGCAGATCGCCAGTCCCACGCCGGCGGCGGCAAACACGGCAAACAACGCAAAACGACCGGTCGTTTTCATGGGTCTTCCGTGACGCCAGGAAAGGAAATGCGATTGAGGATTAGGGTTGAGGGCGGCGCGAGTTTGCGACAATGGCTCCGTGCCTAGTGCCGCGCTTGTCGTTCCAATGAACTTGATCTTGCCGGATTTTCCCGGCTCGGGAATGGTCAACTCGTACTGTTGCCCTTCGGCTTCCAGTACGGCCCGACGGGCTTCGACTTCAATCAGTTTGTACTTCACGCTCTGCGACTCTTTGTCGCTGACGACGTCGATCATTTGGCCGACGGAATAGATCTCACCGCTAATTTGCGCCACGCGGCGTTGCGGGCTGATGATCGTGCTGGTCAATACCAATCCGGCCGCGGCCGGCGCGACGATCGGCGGCTTGGGCGGCGCTTCTCTTTAGCCGGTGCCTCCGCCTCTTCGTCGTGTTGGGCCTCAAACGGATCACGCGTTTGCGTCAATGCGGGAGCAATCATGGTCCGCGGGTCCTTACTCATCCGCTCAGTGATTTGTTGCCAAGACAGTCGGGGAGCTACAGGTTTCGCAGTCGCGGTTGTCGCAGCGACGGGTGCCGCAGTTGACGGCTGCACAGCAACAGTCGCTACGGCCGCCGGGCTGGTTGTCGTCTCCACGGTTGTCGTGTCGGCCGCGATCCAGCCCTTCAGCAACGGTGCCCAATAGTACAACGCCAGGATGGTCACCAGTCCCAAGAGGGCCGCTTTCTTGGGATTGGCCACTGCCTCACGGCGAAGTTTTTTTACTGTCTTTGCCAGGTTCACGAGGTTATCGCCGGGGACCGGCGAGATCATTGCGCTTTTTCCCGACTCCTCCCCTTATCGGCTATTCGATGTGTTTTACGTAATCGGAACTCTGCTGATTATTGGAAAAGACAGCGAAGTTTAGCTCGCACTGGATGTCTTTCCCATTTTGACTCTGCTTCTCCAAACGCAGCGAATCGACCCAGATGGTCACCGGCAGTGCCTCGATCAGTCGCAGGAACTCAAATAGCTGGGCGAATGTGCCGTTGCCGACGACCGCAATGGGCATCACCTGGACCTTCTCGTAGACTTGAATCGCTTGGGGATCGAAGCGGGTGATCGTCAGCCCGGTCTCTTTGGCCAGCGCATTGATTCCCCCATAGAGTGCGGGAATATCTCTCTTGCCGGGGGCGACTTTCTCCCAGTCCGCCACAGCTTCCCGGCTCTTATCGAGTTCCTGCTCCACGGCGGCCAACGTCGCCGCGACGCCGGTAGCTCCCGTCACAACTTTCTGTCTGGCCTCGACCTCGTCGTGCCACTGCTTGATGACGCGACGGCTAGGCAGCCAAACCAGCATCAGGTAGGTGGCGGCAATGGCGCCCAGGCACGGCGTGACGATCCAACTGCTCTGGCGGAAGGTGGCGTTCATTTGGATTTTCCTCTTTCCCCCGGTAACGGCGAAGGGGCCGCGTCGGCGCAGTTCGCTAGGGTTTCCGCACGTTGGTCTGGGCCAGGTCTTTCTTGTCGGGGTCTGTCGGGCCGCCGGGCTGACCATACCCCGGCCGGACCAGCAACACGGAGCGGAAATGGATCGTGCCGCCTTTGCCGGGGTCGCTGCTGCTACAGTCCAACTCGGCCTTGTCGAAGATATCGGTGGCGTCGAGGTCGCCGATATAGCGGTGCAAAACGGCGATTTCCGTGGTCGTGCCCGTCAGGATCACAACGGTCTGCATCGGGTCGAACCGGGCGCGGAATTTTGCCAGGTCGCGCTCCGCCGGAGAGAGCGTCTTTTGAGCGTCTTCCTCGGCCTTCTTGTCGAGCGGCGCCGCCTCGGCGGCGGACGGCGCGGCCGGGGCTGCTCGGCGGAGAATTTGCACCTGCTGAAGCGTGATCTCCTTGGGCAGCGGCGTGACCAACGCCGCCAGCAGTTGGCTTCGCGGCCAAGGGTGGTGCAAATAGGTGTATAGCTCCGCGCCGGCCTTGGCCGCTTTGAGCTGCGTTTGCATCTGGGCCAACCGGTTCTCCTCATTGAGGGCGGCTTCGTAGGCGGGCGCAGAGGATCGTCAGTTGGTCTTGCACGGCGTGCCGGCGGTAACCTTGGGTAAGCGCCGCCGCCACCACCAGAATGATGATCGCCGCCGACGCCGCCGCCTGCCACGGCTGCGATTGCCGCTGCACGTGCTTCTTGCGATATTCGAGGGGCAGGAAGTCAACGTCGTTCATAGCTGTTGATTCCGTGGCGGATCATGAAACGGTTGCGGTACTTTCAGTTCGCCGGGGCGGCGATTCACTAGTCCACCTGCCTCAGGGCCAATCCGGCCGCGACGTCCCACTGTTCCGCGCGGCCGGAAGAGGGGCTCTTCTCAAACGGCCGCAGCGGGTCGCCGCAGGCGCACGGCAGGTCCAACCGCGCCGCCAGCCATTGCGCCAGCGCCTCGCTGGCTTCGCCGCCTCCCAGCACGATCTGCGACAAGGGCTGACCGCGGAAGGTAACGCTGTAGTAACGCAGGCATAGCGAAAGTTCGTGCGCAAGCCGATCGAGCACCGGACGAACGGACTCTTCAACGCCGCGGGCGATCTCGGGATCGCGTTCCTGAGCCCGGCGGTCGCCGTTATGCCGGCGCAACGCCACGGCGTTGCCCAACGACATCTTGACGTGCCGGGCCACCGCCTCGTCGAGATGGCGGCCGCCGATGTCGATGTACTTGACGAATACGGTATCGGAGCCTCGCGAAATGACCGCCATGGTGTTCGACGCGCCCAGGTGCACCAGCATGATCCGGCGGTCGCGGTCCTCGTCGCGGCGGAATTGGCGGCGGTAGCAGCGCAGGATCGCCGCCGGCTCGGGTTCGATCGACGCCACGCGCAGCCCCGCTCGCTCCGCCACCGACAACATCCGGTCGATCGCGGGGCGAAAGCAGGCCAGCAGCACCACTTCGCGGCGGACGGTGTCGCCTTGCTTGACGTCGTCGGCCTCGATGTAGCGGATGTCGGCTTCTTCGGCGGCGAACGGCAAGCGCCCGGCCGCTTCGAAGTGCACGATCTTCGTCAACTCGTCGCCGCTGGCCTGGGCCACGCGGATGTTCTGCACGAAGAGATTTCCGGCTCCCACCGCGAGCACGGCCTCGCGGCCGCGGAAGTTGCGCCCTTCGCGGGCGTGGCGAAGAGCTTCCACCACGCGCTCGTCCTGGCGATCGGGGTTGGCGGCCGGCTCCGGCGGCAAGTCCCAGCGCACGGCGTCGCGCACTTGCGCCTGCGCAGCGTCAAATTGCAGCAGCTTCACCGATCGGCTGCCGATATCGACGCCGATCGGGCCGCAACGCTGTCTTGCCAGCCAACTCACCATGCCGGTCACCTGCCTACTGGACTTGGGTTATGCCTTGCGGCGGCCCGACGCTGGAATATCCGTTCACCTGAATGAGCCCCGTCACGGGGTTCGTTTGCAGCGTGATGTATCGCCGCTCCGTGCCGTTGCCGGCCATCAGCCAGACCATCGTGGGGGCCGTGCAGGTGGTTTGCCCGAGCGGACCAAACTCGATGTTGCCGACCGCTTGCATTCCCGAACCCGTAGTGGCCACCGCCGACAGCCGCACCACCGGCCCCACGTGCGGCAGGTCGTTCAGGCCGACGACATGCTGCGTGGCCAGCGGACCGGGCGAAAACGGCGAAAACGGCAGCGTGTTCAGGGCCGCGTTCGTGCCGCTGTGCGTCAAGGTGTAGGTGTTGCCGTTCAAATCGAACGTAATCCGATAATTGTCGTTGTTGGCCACCGCCAGGCTCCGCGCGTAGGCCAGGTCGGCGGCCACGATTTGGGCGGTCGTACGCAACTGGTCGTAGCACGCCTCTTGCGCATTGGGCAAAACCATGGCCGCCAGCAAGGCCACGATCACCACCACCAGGAGCAGTTCCAAGGCCGTCAGCCCGGCGGTGCGTCGATGGCGCGACATGGAAGCGTGGTCAATTCTTGGGCAGTTCGGTAACAATCACTTTGACTTGGCCCGACCGCAGCAACGCGTTCTGCTCTTTCAGCAGATTCTTGATCTCCTCCAGATTGGAGATCAACTCCTTCCGCTCGTCGGCGGCGTTGGCCAACGTCGGACGCGGCGACGAATTCTGGGCGTCGCTCGTCTGGTGGAAGCTTAGCACGCAGAAACACAGCACACCGGCCATCACCAGCAGCAGGAAACCACTCTTGCGACTCATAACGCATGCTCCTTTCGTGTGATTCTCGGAACCGTGGCACGCTATTCTCCGCTCGTCTCTAATCACCGTCTGACCCTATCGGTACGCCTCTTCGTTACGTTTACACGTTTTCCGTCCAACTCAACAGGTCCCACCGCAAGCCGCCGTCACTGGGGTTGGGCACGAAAATCGGGCTGTAGGAACTGGCCCAATGATAGGTCGCGGCAGGACTCTCCGGCGCGAAGTTCAGGTTCGACGCCGGGCTTAAGTTGTAGTTCTGGTTCATCCAGACGGGAAAGTATTTGACAGTCAACGGATGCAACCATTTTGCAGTTTGAAACGCCGAGTTGCACCAACCCCAATTCAACTGGTTCCATTCCGTGCGCTGCTGGATGCACAGGGTGCGAGCTACCAATTCACCGGCGAGATTAAAGGCCATGCTCACCGATCCTTGCTGGATCTGGAAGTTGTTAAAGGCGATGAGCGGCCCGGTGACCTGTCCCCCCGCCGCCGTGTTGACGGTGAAGTTCTGGCAGCCCGCAGCCGCCAGGCGTACGGGGCCGGTTGTGCCGGCTAAAGACGGAAGGGCGACGGCTTGAAGAACGTTGTTGGTGCCCGTGATCTGAATGTTGCCGTCGCAGAACAGCGACCCATTGACGGTGACGTTGCCGTTGATGTTGACGTTGCCGCTGGAGAAAAAAAGGCCCAAGGGGTTGAGTTGTGGATCCGGCTGGAGCGTGGTGCTCTGGAGCGTGGCCGGCGCGGCCTGGATCGTGTAGGTCGGCCCACCGGGATAGATTTGGTAACTCGTCAAGGACGTTGGATTGACCCAATCCGAGGCCGCTTTTTGGGCGGTCGTGTTGGTTACCGTGATGCCCAAGTCGGGCGTCAAGTAGGAAAAGTACTTCGGATCTTGCCCGGTGAAAGGCAGATTCACCGGCCCGGTGAGCCATCGGTAGTCGGTCAAACCCGCCAGTCGCATCACGTTCAAGTCGGACACATATTGCGCCGCGCGTTGTCGTCGTTCGGCAAGTGGCAGGCGATCTTCAGCACTGCTTGAAACCGAGCAGGTCCGGAGAACTGACACGGCACGTCGAGGTCCGTTTCTTGTGTGTCCGTCTGGTAGACTGTGTACCCCTGCATTTTGGGCCAATCGGACGGCTCCGCCGCCAGTTGCCGGGGGATCAAGCGAACGACGGCGCGAACCCGGTAAATGGAGATCGCCTGCGGTTGATTGGTATCCGCCGAATAGCCCGTCGAGAGCAACGTTACGCGAAACGGCTGGTTGGGGTCGGTGGTGCTTAAGCTGGCGTCGCCGGCGGTGTAGGTGACCAGAAACGTGTCGGTGGCCGACATCGATCCGTTCAACGACGTGCCGACGCCCGTCCAGCCGGTGGTGCTCATATTTTTCAGGGCCATGTTCAGGCCGGTGATCGCCGCCTGCCGGGCGGCGGCGGACCGACCGGAATTGCGTTGGATCATGCTGACCATGGTTTGGCTGCGGGTCGCCGCATAGGCCAACCCCAACGTCAACGACAGCAACAACAGCACCATCAACAGGGCCATCCCGCGCCGCCGGCCATCGGCGCACAACCGATTTCTTCCTGCAAACGTCTCATGGATGATTCATCTGGTAGTAGAGGGCCGCGGATCCGAAAAACGGCATGGGGGGCACGGCGGCGGCACTGTTTTCGATCAGGTCGGTGCCCGGGTTGAGTTGCAGTTCCATGCGGACCCACACCTGCCGTAAACCGGTCTGCGTTCCATAGATGCCTTGCGCCCAGGGCAGATTCATCCACGTTACGCTACCGGCTTGATAATTGGCCCAGTCGGTCGCGGAGGGCAGCACCCGCATCACAAACCGCACGGCGCCGCGCAAGTTTTGGGTTCCGCTCGAGCCCGACGTGGACGTCGAACACGTCCGCATCAGCGTGGTCAGGAGGAGTGAATTCGTGGTCGGACTGGTCTGCAAGGTCGCCAGCGCCGTTTGCCATCCCGCCTGGTCGGACGCCGCCGGCACGGTGCCCGTATTCGTGGGTGCCGTCATTTCCAGCAACTGTCCGGGAGAGGCCGGATTGGGACAGTAAATCACCAATTCGTTGAAGCACGGCAGGCCGGTCGGATTGGCGGGCGCGCCGGTCGGCCGCCAGATCACCAGCGTATCCGGGTAGGTATAGGAGTTGACCGTGCTGGCCACCACCACGCAACCGGGGAACTGCGCGTTGGCCGTCGCCTGAGAAACGTTTTGGGCGATCCGATCGAGAACCACCCGGGCGTATTGGGTCGCCACGCCGTAGCCGTCGCAGTACTCATAGCTTTGCTGGGCCGTCCGCGTCAACCCCGCCAATGCCGTGGTGACCATCAGCATGATCATCATGGCCGCCAGCAGTTCCATGAGGGTCATCCCGCGGCGCGGCTGGCCGGAAATTTGCGCGGCCCGATCAGTTCGCCGGCAATGGTATGACATAGGTAACTACTCGCCGAATCATTGCCAACTGGGAAGTGCCGCGAACCGGATCGTTGTACAGGATACGGACCTGCACCGCGCGGTAATCGCTCGTCTGACCGGCCGGCAAGGGGGTGGTCAGATTCGTGTTGCTGACGTAAGTGACGTCGACGGCTTGCTGCCAGTTCTGAAAGTAGCTGCCGCTGAACTGAAAGGCCGGATTGCGTGTTCCGCCCTGGCCGTTGTCGTGCGCCCAGGGGCACGCCATAGAGATCGGTGGGCGGTTGGCAGCGGTATCCGTTGAAATCGCCGATGTTTGTGAAGTTCTGCCGCGTGCCGCCGGCGGCCTCCGAAGCACTGGGCCCGATAGGGTTGGCGTAAGGATTGCCGCCCAGGTCCATATACTGGCAACCAACCACTTCATCCATCAACTGTTGCGCCATGCCATAGGCGATGGTTTGCTGCATGGCGTAGTTGGTGGTTTCCTGCGAGGCGGACGAACCCAACAACAAGACGGTGCCCGCAATGGCTGCGATGGCGATGGCCGCCACCGCCTCGATCAGCGTGAAGCTGCCACGGTATCGTCGGCGCCAGCGCGGATGGTCCATGTCGTGAGGCTTTCGGAAACAAGGGGGCACAGCGGGGTCCCCGCCCTCTCCCAGCTTACCCCGCTCGGCCAAAGACCAACGCCCCTCCCCAGAGGCGCGGGTTCAAAAGAACTATAGGCCGGGGCATGAGCCAGTCAACCGATGCGCAATCGACGTTGACGGCGGGCAACAGGCGGCGCGATTCGGCCACGCCCCTGTGGCGTTTCGGCATCATTGTCAAGCCGCGACCAGTGGTCGCGGCAGTTGAAAAGTCACGGCGGTGGAAAAGTCGCGGCCGTCGGCAACGTCAGGCCCAATCCAGCCCGATGTCCAACGCGACGGCCGAATGGGTCAAAGCGCCCACGCTAATGCGGTCCACGCCGCTCTGGGCCACGGTGCGAACCGTGGCCAGGTCGATGCCGCCGGACGCCTCCAGTTCAATCGCCGGATTCAAGGCGTTCCGCCGCGCCACCGCCTGGCAGAGCTGCGCCGGGCTCATGTTATCCAACAGCACGACGTCCGGCCGGGCCGGCAGCACGGCATCGAGTTGCGCAAGCGTGTCGATCTCGACCTCGATCAAAACGGAATCAACGCCGCATCCGTCGACGAACCTCCTTGCCCGCTTGACTGCCTCGGCCGGCGTGAATTGCTGAGCCGATGCCGGCGCGCTCGCGCCCAGCGCTAAATGGTTGTCCTTAATGAGGATCGCCTCGTCGAGCCCACCGCGGTGGTTCCAACCGCCGCCGCAACGCACGGCGTATTTTTCCAGCCTTCGCCAGCCGGGAGTCGTTTTTCGAGTGTCGTAGATGCGGGCCTTCGTGCCGGCCACAGCGTCCACATACCGGCGCGTCAGGCTGGCGATGCCCGACAAACGCCCCAACACGTTCAACACGATCCGCTCGGCGGCCAGCAATCCCCGCGCGGGCCCGTCGACGACGCCGACGCACTCGCCTTTTTCCACTTGCCGGCCGTCATCGCTGCGAGGCGACCAGTGGAGGCGCGGATCCATCGCGGCCAAGGCGATCTCGACGCAGGGCAAACCGGCTACGACGCCCGGCTGCCGCGCCGCCACCAACGCCCGGCCCATCGCGTCTTCAGGCACCACGGCCTGGCTGGTCAAGTCGCCGCGGGCGCCCAGGTCTTCGTCGATCGCCAGCCGCAGGAGGTTTTCCCAATCCCGCCGCAGGCAGTCGTCCCAAACGATTTGTCGGAAATCGCGAGCCATACCGTATAACATACCATCCAGAACCGGTCCACACACCGGGGCAGCCGGTGCAGTAATGGCTCGTCGTCCAAAGGGGAGCGCCGTTTTGCCGGCGGGCCGTGACAATCCGGCGGGAATCCGCGATAATGACGTGATCTATGTCCGATTCCACGCGTCATCCTCGATGGCTGCTGCGCCGGGCCGACCAGGCCGCCGTTGCCGGGCTGGTGGCGACCGCGTTGGTGGCGATGGTCGGATGGTGGCTCGCCCAAGGCGGCTGGCAGGGACGGCTGGTGGAGATCGAGCAGACCAGGCCCCTGACCGCGCGGTTCGAGGTCGACATCAATTCGGCCGATTGGCCGGAACTCTTGCAACTGCCGGGCATCGGCCAGACGCTGGCCCAGCGGATCGTCGAATCGCGCCGCGCCCGCGGCCCGTTTGTCGATCACGACGATCTGCGGCGGGTGCGGGGGATCGGCCCAAAGACGCTCGAGCGAAATTCGACCTTATCTGCGCCCGATGCCCGACAGCCGCAGCGTGGCGGGCAACTAGCGGACCGCGACAATCCCTGAATGAAACGGCTCCACGCCGGCGGGCGTTTCCAACAGCAGCGCGCCGTCGGCGGCGATTCCCCGGCAGCGGCCGGTAATCGTTCGCTCGCCCGATTGCAACGTCACCGTGCGGTCGCGCTGCAGACAGAGCGCATTGGCCCGGGCGGCAAGTTCCTCCGGCTGCGATCGCAATTGGCTCAGTGCGCCGTCCAGCCGCCGCAACAGTTCGAGGAGAATGGCCGTATGATCCTGCTCTCGCCCGGTAAGATCGCGGAGCGTGGCGGCCGTTGTCTGCAACTCGGCGGGCGCGTCGGCCAGCGTGTTGTTCGTGTTCAGGCCCACGCCGATCACGTGCCTCCGGTCGGGCAGCACTTCGACGAGAATGCCGGCCAGTTTGCGGTCGTCGGCCAGCACGTCGTTGGGCCAACGGATGCCCACTTCATGCCCCGGCAAGAGCGGCGCCGCGGTTTCGGCCGCCGCCACCGCCACCGCCAGAGCCACCAGCGGCGAGCGGCTTGCCTGGGCGGCCGCCGTCTCGGCTTCGATCAACAAACTGAACGTCAGGCCGCCCTGGCCGCTCCACCAACGCTTGGCGCCTCGTCCCCGGCCGGCCGTTTGTTGGTCCGCCACGACCAACAACGGCAGCGTGGTCACTCCTTGCGCTGCCCGCTGGGCCGCGCGATCGTTCGTCGAGCCAAGCGTGCGATGGTGCTCGGCCTGCACGACGAAGGTTTCGCCGACGACTCTCTCGATGTCCAACGAGCTACCCATAGCCCAGTCCCTTCAGGTCATCTTCCGTCAGTCCGTGGTGATGGGCCAATTCGTGAAGAATCGTGATGCGGATTTCCTCTCGCAATCGGTCGGTGCGGATGCGGCCGCGGGTATCGGCGGCGGCCGAGAGAATGCCCTCGCGGAAGATCGTCACGACGTCGGGCATGGTGGCGGAGTGCAGCACGCTCTTCTGCCCCAGCGGGATGCCCGTGTAAAGCCCGCAAAGATCGTCGATATACGCGACGCCCAACTCCCGCATCGTCTCCGCCGAGGGATAGTCCTCGACGTGCAGCGGCACCCGCTCGATCAGCTCATGCACCAACGGCGGCAGGCGCGCGAGCACCCATTCCAATTGCTCGTCGAATCGGCGGCGGGCGCGGGGATTCACGTTCTTTAGAATCCAAGTCCGGGGCCGTCCAGCGCCGACGTGCCCAACGTGCCGTCCGTGACGCAGAACATCGACGGAAAGCGATCGCACCAACCCTGGTTTCCGGCCGGACAGTACTGCCGGCTGTTGCCTTCAATGGCCGCGATGGTGGGAATCCTGCGCCGAGAGGCTGGCCGAATGCAGGAACGAATAGCCGGGGCAGGTGAGGTCCTGAACGCAGAGGAACATCTGGTACTTTTGCGCCGCGGCGCCCATCATGAGGGCTTCCGAGTGGCCTTTGCACGCCTTCAGCGCCACGCCCGAGTATCCCAGCTCGCGGCTCAGCAACAGGCTCTCGAAATCCACCAACGATTCGTCGATCACCACGGGCTTGATCTTGGCGGCGCGATGCATGCGGTTTTCGGGATTGGCGCGGAGGTTGCGGTGGGTGGGCTGCTCGATGTACTGGAGGCGGCCGAGCGCGTCCGGGCGCGCTCGCCCACCCGGGCCAGAAAATCGAGCACGTAGTCCACGTTGGCGCATTTCTCATTGAAGTCGGCCGAATAGCACCACGTTTTGCAGCCGCGGGCCGCCTGGGCCTCGGCCGCCGTGCGCTCGATGGCCACCACCCGATCCACGTCCCACTGGAGATTGTCGCCGTTGAGCTTGATCTTCAGGTGCGTCAGCCCGTCGGCGGCGATCCACTCGGGGAGCGTTTCGGGCAGGCCGTCGTTGACACGGGTCGCCACATCGGAGTCGGTCAAGGGATCGAGCGCGCCGATCAGGTGATAGAGCGGCATCGAGGGCTTCGGTTTCCGCAGCGTATATCGGTCGAGGTACTCGCCGGCGAAATCGCGGTTCAGATAGGCGCCCAAATCGCGGCCGACGTACGCCTTTCCCAGCAGATTATAGGAGTTTTCGCCGAGGGTTTTGCCATAGGCGTCGTGGATCGCCGCCTCGACCGGGCTGGCGGAAACGAGTTGGGCCAGGCGGGGCATCGGCTCGACCAATCCCGCCGCAGCCACCACCTCCTCGGCAATCCTCTCATGGCCGGCCGCCAGGTCGTGGGTGATTTCCAGCGGATGGCCGCAACCCTTGTAGCGCCGGCCTGATCGGCCGCCTTCCGGCCGAACGCCAGCATGGCGGCCAGCGTGTCGTCGGTGCTGACTCGATCGGTGGGCCAGGCCCAAACACAACCCATCGGCATCGAGCCGAACCCCTTGCCGCGGCGACCGTTGCGGGTTTCCACCTGCATCGTGACGTTCAAGAGCACGGCGTCGGTCACCACGCGTCCGCCGAACTTGATCGGCGTTCGGTACTTGATATGCTCGGTGTCGGTAACGACGTCAACGATGCGGACGTCGGTCGGTTTCGTTCCGTTGTTGGACATGATGGAAGCCAGCTCCTTCCGGACCGCCCAAACAATCGCCCGCGTGCGGTCCGACGCGAGACGACGGCCGAGAACCTTCGGCGATGGGTTCGTGATGCGCTCGATGCCGACGGCCGGGATTGCCACATGAACCGCGGCCGGTTTGATCCGTCGCCGGTCCGTGATCAGACCAGTTCTTTGCGGACGGCCCAGACGGCCGCCTGCGTACGGTCGGTAACGCCGATCTTGCGGAGGATGTGTTGCACGTGCTCCTTGACCGTTTCGTAGCTGATGTGCAGCGTGTTGGCGATTTCCTTGTTCGTCAGCCCGTAAGCCAATTGACGAAGGACTTCGCTCTCGCGTTGCGTCAGCGGCACTTCGACATCGGCGCTCAACCGCGGCGTGGCCAGCGCGCCGGTGACGCGACGCAACTCCTCGCGGGTCCAGGTTTGCTCGCCGGCGGCGGCCGCGCGAATGGCCGTCAGCAATTCGTCGCGCGTGCAGCCCTTCAACAAGTATCCGGCGGCGCCCAGGGCCACCGCCCGGGCGACGTACGTCGGATTATCGAAGGTGGAGAGAATCAAGATCGGCAGGTTGGGTTTGTCGAGCTTGATGCGACCCAACGCGACCAAGCCGTCGCCTTCGGGCATGCGGATGTCCAACAACACGACGTCGACGTCGTTCTCCAAGGCGTACTTTACCGCCGCCGGGCCGGTGGCCACTTCGCCCACCACCTTGATCTCGGTTCCCGCCAACATTGTCTTCAATCCGCTCCGAACGACCTCGTGGTCGTCGGCCACAAGCAGCCTGATCTTATTGGTCATAGAATGCTCCCAGCTGGCAGAACTTGGGGGCTTCCACGGTTCCCCGTCGGTCGTCCCCCTGATTAAGGAAAATCGTCTACTACCCCCTATGATAGCAAGAATTTGCGCGGGGGGGAGTCCCCTAGGGGAAATTTGGGGGACCGCCCGTCGGCGCCGAGGGCGGAAGCAAATCCCGCGGACATAATACCACCACCGGGTGGAAAGATATTGCTAGCTTCGCGTGGTAGTCCGATAATGGAGAACCTTGAAACGCCACTCGGTGGCGTATTGCCGGGGCATGGGCGCGCCCGAGCGGTTCCTTGTCTGATTTCCGGATTCTCGGAGGCGCCGGGCTTATGGGGCATGTGCAGACCAGGAAAGTTCACACGGCCGGCATTGTGCCCGAGGGCGCCGCGGAGCGCCGCCAGAGCGCGACCAATTCTCTGCTGGAGTTGTTCGCACGGAAGAACTCCCGCGATGAGTATCTCGACTCGGTTGTTGACATTCTTCGCAAGTGGAGCGGCTGTCAAGGGGTAGGGATTCGGATCGTCGACGGGCAGGGCAACGTGCCGTATCGGTCGCAGGTGGGACTGGCCGACGACTTCTGCCGCCTGGAGAATCATCTCTCGCTGCAACAAGATGCCTGCCTCTGCACTCGGGCAGTGGGCGGCGAATCACTCCCCTCGGACCGGCCGGTGCGCACTGCCGGCGGCTCGTTCCGCTGCGATGACGTGCCGGCGTTCGCCGCGAGGCTGACGCCCGAACAACTCCCCTATTATCGCACCGCTTGCTTCCATCATGGCTTCGCATCGTTGGCGGTGGTGCCGGTGGTGTACCGCGGCCAGGTGTTGGGCGCGATTCATCTGGCCGACCCGCGCAAGGGGATGGCCTCGGAGGAGACGATAAGCTTTATCGAGTCGATGTCGCCGCTGATCGGTGAAGCGCTTCATCGCTTTAGCGACGAGGCCGAGCTCAGCGCGTACCACGACCATCTCGAGGACCTGGTGCTCCGCCGCACCGACGAGCTGCGAAGAGCGGCGCAGGAGTTGGCCCGGTCGAACGAGGACCTGGCGCAATTCGCCTCGGTGGCTTCGCACGATCTCCAGGAACCGTTGCGGGCCGTGGAGGGATTTGTCTCGCTGTTGAAAAGGAAGTGCCAGGGGCAACTCGACGACGAGGCCAACGGCTTCATCGATTCCGCCGTCGAGGGCGTGGAGCGGATGCAGTCGCTGATCCACGACCTGCTGGCTTACTCGCGGGTGGGCGCCAGCGGCAAGTCTCTGACTCCTGCCGACGTTCGGGAATCGTTCCAGGCCGCCCTGGAAAACCTGCGGACGAGCATCGGCGAGACTGCGGCCGTGGTGACGGCCGACCCCTTGCCCAGCGTTGCCGCCGACCCGAGCCAACTGACGCAGCTCTTCCAGAACCTGATCGCCAACGCCATCAAGTTCCGCGGCAACCGTCGCCCGGAAATCCACGTCGCTGCGCGGCGCGAACCGGACGCCTGGCTGTTTTCCGTCCGCGACAACGGCATCGGCATCGATCCGCAAGACGCCGATCGCATCTTTCTGATCTTCCAGCGGCTGCACAAGCGGAAAGACTATCCGGGCACGGGCATCGGCCTGGCCATTTGCAAGAAGATCGTCGAGCGCCACGGCGGAAGGATTTGGGTCGAGTCGCAGCGGGGCCAAGGCGCCGCCTTCTATTTCACGATTCCCGCCAGAGAGCCGCCGGCGTCATCGGCTGCACCAGCGGCACCGCAATGTTTGCAGACCTGACGGACGCCTACGAGGCGATGATCGACTGGCCGAAGCGTCTGGCCCACGAGGCCCCGTTCTATCGGCGCTTGTTCGAGAGCGGCCAGGCGCGCAGCGTGATCGACGTCGCCTGCGGCACGGGCCACCACGCGGCCATGTTCCACTCCTGGTCGATGCGCGTCGAGGGGGCCGACCTGAGCCCCGCGATGATCGACCGCGCGCGGAGCGCCTTCGGCGAGACGCCCGAGCTGCGCTGGGCGGTGCGCGGCTTCGACGCGCCGATCGCGGCCGCCGAGCCGTTCGACGCCGCCGTGTGCGTGGGCAATTCGCTGGCGCTGGCGCCCGAGCGGGCCGCCGTGGAACGGGCCGTCCGGCAGATGTTCTCCGCCGTGCGAAGCGGAGGAATCGTCGTCATTCACGTGCTCAACCTGTGGCGTCTGCCCGATGGTCCGTGCCTGTGGCAGAAGTGCCGCCGGACGACCTTGGCCGGTCGCGAGATTCTCATTCACAAAGGTGTCCATCGCTGCGGCACGCGCGGCTTTGTGGAACTGCTGGTCACCGATTTGACCGGGTCGGTCCGCATGCAGCACGAGTCGCTGCCGCTGTTGGGGCTGGAAGCGGAGGAGCTGCAATCCATGGCGAAAGACGCCGGCGCGGCACAGCTAGCACTGTTCGGCGGCTACCACAACGAGGTCTATGATCGCCAGGAAAGCACCGACCTGGTGCTGGCGGCCAAGAAGAAATAGCCGCCCGCATCGACGACCGCCGCTTTCCAGAGCGGTTGCACGGCAGGGCACATTCCGGTGCTCGTGGAATAGCCCGAAGCGGACGCCTCTATCCGACCGCGCAGCACTCCCGCGACGGCTCGCCGCGGTGCGGATAGACGTCGCAAATCTCTTCCCGCTGGATGTTCAGATCCGCAGGCGCGGTGAAACCGAGCTTAACGCGGTTCCCGCTGATTTCCAGCACCTTCACCTCGATGGTGTCTCCGATTCGCACGCACTGGCCGTTCTTGCGCGATAGCACGAGCATGGGAAACCCTCCTGGAAAAGGTCTGCCTTCACTGGCTGTGGCCCTGCGCGGCGCAACGCCTCGCGCTCCCTGCGAACCTGGGTTTGAGCGGCGCGGGGGGCACGACTTCCACGAGGTTGTCGACCTCGAGGACGCCGGGCACCTCGGCAACGTCCGCCTGGGCGAGTTGCCGGAGATGGTAGCTCGGCACGCGTCCCCGCAGCGTCAGCACGCCGCCGGAGAACTCGCACGATACGTTGTGAAGCTCGCAGTATGACGATCGCCGCAATTTCGTCTGGGCGATTTCGGCAATCTCTTGAAACAGCGCGGTAAATGGATTGGCCCGTTCGAACAGGGCCGCATGGCGTCCATCGCTCGACATCACGCAACTCCTCAACAGAGACCTTCTCACGTACCCGTTGTGCGAGTCCGTTCTCGCGACGAGCACTGTCACCGATTCTAGGGCCCGGCGGCGATGAGGCGAATCCAGAGTAAGACGGTCCGGCGTTAAGGAGATTGCGGGAGAGGGCATCGGGAAATCCCTTAGGCCTGGACGCTAAAATCCGCGGTCTCCGTTGCACTTCGCCAGAACGCCCCTCTTTACCATGGCCGTTACGCCAATATCCCCGGTGACAACGCTTGTCGCCGCCGGTAAACTGGAAGGTGTAAACGGGGCAGTTGTAGCCGTGGCCGGAGCGGTTCGTGATTCGATTTCCCCTTCTCCGTCATTTGTCTGACAACATGCGCGGCGCGCTGCTGCTGCTGGCGCTGGTGGCGATCTTGCCGCTGTTGGTCGTGCAAGCGGGAATCTACCTGGCCTGGTACCGCAGTCGTTGGTCGGAAGTCGAGCGGGAGAACTTGCGCGCGGCATGGGGAGTGGCGGCCACCTTCGACGAGTTCGTCGAAGACGTGCATCGCCAGCAATGGGCGATCGGGCAGGCGCTGCTCGGCGTGAATCCGTATACGCCCGAACAGGCCAATGTTTTCCTCGCCGCCAACGCGCGTCTGGGCACCCGGGTCCGCGCCTGGCACTGGGTCAACCCGGCGGGCAAGATCATCGCTTCCAGCGATCCTCGCGCGATCGGGCTGGATATCGCCGACCGACCGCACTTTCAGGAAGTGCGCGGCGGCCGGGCGTGGGCCGTCAGCGATATTCTCATCGACAGGACCACCCGGACGCCGAACTTCTTCGTCGCCTGCCGCATTGACGACAACCAGGGGAACCTCTACGGCGTGGTGACGGCCGCGATCGAGCCCGGCGCGTTCGAGGTGCAGGTTGTACAACATCTCGCCGAGCAAGCGGCCGTGGCGATCTTTGACAGTAATGGCGTGCTGGTTTATAGCAGTTGGAAAGCGCCGATGGGTTCCGAGAACTGGCGCGATCGCGACCCGCTGCTTTCGGCCGCGCTCGACAGCCACACGGAGCAGTCGGGCGAGCTCACCCTGCCGGCTGACGCAGCCCTGTATTGCCGCCCGGGTTCCCATCCGCGAAATCGGCTGGGTGGCCGGCGCGCGTCGCCCCGTCAAAGAGGCCATGGCGAAGGTCTATTCCGGCCTGTGGATCGCCGCCGGCTTGAATCTGCTGGTGGCGGCGGGCTCGGGCGGCCTGGCCATCGTCACCAGCAGGAGCCTGATCGGCCAACTGCGGCGGTTGCAGGCGCACGCCCAGGCGGTCGCCCGGGGCGACCTGAACCATCACACCGAGCCGGCCGGCGTTCGCGAACTGGCCGAGTTGGCCGCCGGATTCAACCAAATGAGCGTGGCCATCGGCGACGCGCAGCAACGGCTCGAAGCCGCCAATCGCCAGTTGGCCGACGAGGTGGCCGAACGCAAACGGGCGGCCGAGTCGCTGGAAATTCAGGCTTCTTTCCCCAGACTCAACCCCAATCCCATCGCCGAAGTCGATCTGGCGGGCCAGGTTCTTTTCGTCAATCCGGCCGCCGAAGCCTTGCTGCCCGAGCTGCGCCAGAAGGGGCGCGGGCATCCGTGGCTTGGCGATTGGGAGACGCTGGCGAGAGATTTCCAGGACGACGCCAACCGGGTCCTCCATCGCGAGGTCATCGTGGGAGCGAGGTGCTATCGGCAAACCATGCACTACGTCCCCGGGATCGATCGCGTCCGCATTTATGGAGCGGACATCACCGACCGCATGAAGGCCGAGGAGGGGCTGAAACGGGCCGCCGACCAGTTGGCACGCTCGAACGAGGAGCTCGAGCAGTTCGCCTACGTGGCTTCGCACGACCTGCAGGAGCCGCTGCGCGTCGTTACGGGCTACGTGCAATTGATCGAGCGCAAGTACAGGGGCCAGCCTCGATGCCGACGCCGACCAGTTCTTCGACTACATCGTGGACGGCGTGACGCGGATGCAGCAATTGATCACCGACCTGCTGGAGTATTCGCGCGTCGGCACCCGCGGCCGGCCGTTTCAGCCGACCAGCATCCGGACGGTTCTGGATCGCGTGCGGGCCAACCTGAAGATGATGATCGAGGACAGCGGCGCGGCGGTCACGTATGCCGACCCGCTGCCGGAGGTCGAGGCCGACGAGACGCAGTTGACCCAGTTGTTTCAGAACCTGATCGGCAACGGCATCAAGTTCCGCAGCGATCGCCCGCCGCAGATCCACGTTTCTGCCCGCCGCAACGGCGACGGCTGGGTATTTGCCGTTCGCGACAACGGCATCGGCATCGAGCCGCAGTACTGGGAGCAGATTTTCGTGATTTTCCAGCGGCTGCACACGCGGCAAAAATATCCGGGCACGGGCATCGGGCTGGCGGTCTGCAAGCGCATCGTGGAGCGGCACGGCGGCAAAATCTGGCTGGATTCCCAACCCGGTCAAGGGACCACCTTCTATTTCACACTTTCATAATCTCGGAGGAACCGGCATGATGGTCCGCCCAATCGAGTTGCTGCTGGTGGAAGACAGCGAGCCGGACGTGCGTTTGACGAAGGAAGCGCTGCACGAGGCAAAGGTGAAAAACCGCCTCTCGGTGGTCGAGGACGGCGTCGAGGCCATGAATTCCTGCACCGCGAAGGGCCGCACGCCCACGCGCCCCGGCCCGATCTGATCCTGCTCGACTTGAATCTGCCCCGCAAGGACGGCCGGCAGGTGCTCAAGGAAATCAAGGCCGACGACTCGCTCAGGCGGATTCCCGTGGTGATACTGACGACTTCCAAGAGCGAGGAGGACGTGCTCCGGGCGTACGATCTGCACGCCAACTGCTATATTACGAAACCGGTGGACTTTAACCGTTTCATGGAAGTGGTAAAATCAATCGAAGACTTTTGGCTGACCGTGGTCAAACTGCCGGAAGAGGCGTGAGAAGCATCTTGGGGGAAAAAGTAGCCGTAGGGTACATGAAATGCGCCACAACAAGCGAGCAGGGGTGCGTTTCACGCACCCCCAGTGGACAGCTTAGGGGGAGAAAGGCGGATCTGGCGTCATGAGCACCGAGCCCGTTCGCTTACTCCTGGTAGAAGACACTTTGGCCGACGCCACGCTGCTGAAACACCTGTTGGCCGAAGCGCAGGGCCACTCATTTCACGTTACCCACGTGGAGTTGATGTCGGAGGCGGACACCCGGCTGTCGCACGAGTCGTTCGACGCGATCTTGTTGGACCTGTCGTTGCCGGACAGTTCTTCGCTCGGCACGCTGGCGCAGCGCCATGGCGGCGGCCCCTCACCTGCCGATCGTGGTGATGACCGGGATGGACGACGAGGACCATGGCTCTGGAAGCCGTCCGCAAAGGCGCCCAGGACTTCCTGATCAAGGGGCGCGGCGACGGCCGGTTGCTGGCCCGCTCGATCCGCTACGCCATGGAGCGGAAGCAGGCGGAACAAGCAACTCAAGATGCTCAACGAGACGCTGGAGCAGCGGGTGGCCGAACGGACGGCCGTGGCCACGCGCCGCGCCGCCGCAATTGCAAGTGCTGGCCTCCGAGCTGACGCGGACGGAATATCGCGAGCGTCGTCGCCTGGCGCAAATCCTGCACGATCATTTGCAGCAATTGCTCTATGCCGCCCGTCTGAGCTTGGGTTCGCTGCGGCGGTCACGTCCAATCGGAGCCCGCGGTGGAGGAGGTGCTGGCGCGAATGGACGAGTTGCTGAGGCGATCGCTGGACGTATCGCGTTCGCTGACGGCCAGCTTAGCCCGCCCATCCTTTACGAGGCCGGCCTGGTGGCGGCGCATGGAGTGGCTGGGACGGCACATGCAAGAGAATTGCGGGCTCGACGTCGACGGTGGAAGCCGACTGCGGCGCGGAGCCGGAAGGCGAGGACCTCCGCATTCTGCTGTTCGAGGCGGCGCGCGAACTGCTGTTCAACGTCATGAAGCACGCCCATACCAGTTCGGCGCGGATCAGCATGACGGCTCCGAAGGATGAGATCATCCTCGTCGTTTCCGACGAGGGCAGCGGCGTGAATGCGGCCAGGCTGAAGGAAGAGCGGGCCATGGCGTCGGGCTTCGGATTGTTCAGCATTCGCGAGCGACTGGAGTTGCTGGGCGGCCGCCTGCTGTTGGACGGGGCGCCCGGCCGAGGCACCCGCGTGACCATCACGGTCCCCTTCCGCCGGCCCGATCCGTCGGCGTTGGAGTCGCACCTGTCGCCGCAATTTTCCGCCGATGGGGCGGAGGCCGGCGCGGGAAAGCATCCGCCGAAAGGCAAGACCCGGGTGCTGTTGGCCGACGACGACGAAATCGTCCGCGAAGGGCTGGCCCGCATTCTCCGCGCGGAGGCCGACATCGAAGTAGTGGGCATGGCCGGCGACGGCCAGACGGCCCTGGAATTGGCTTTCCACCATCGGCCCGACGTGGCGGTGGTCAACGTGACGATGCCCGATTTGAGCGGAGTCGAAGTGACCTACCGGCTGACGGCGGCGCTGCCCGGCATACGCGTCATCGGTTTATCCGTACATGACAAGGAGGAGATGGCCCTGACGCTGCGCGCCGCCGGGGCCGCGGCGTACCTGACCAAGGGCGGCTCGCCGGAGGCGCTGATCGCCGCTATTCGCGGCAACCCCCGAGTACCTGACGAGGACCATTATCATGGCAAACGAAAACAGAATCCCAAACCACGTGCGAAAGCACCGCATCCTGCTGGTCGACGATCATCCGCTGGTGCGCCGCGGCGTGGCCGACGTCATCGCCCGCGAGCCCGATCTCGAGACTGTGCGGCGAGGCCGGCGACATGTCGGAAGCCCTTCGCGAAGTCGAGCGGACCAATCCGGACCTGGTAGTGGTCGACCTCTCGCTGAAGACCGGCCATGGCATCGAGTTGATCGAGAAGATCAAGAGCCGCGAATCCGCAGGTCAAGACGCTCGTCTCGTCGATGCACGACGAGACGCTGTTCGCCGAGCGCGGTGCTTGCGGGCGGGCGCGATGGGCTACATCACCAAACAAGAGCCTCCCGAGACGCTGGTCAAGGCCATCCGGCAGGTGCTCGGCGGCGAAGTGTATCTCAGCCCGCGCATGACAAGCCGCTTGCTGCGCCGCGTGGCCTCCGGCACTTCGCCCCAGGAGGACCCGGTGCAGGGCCTCTCCAATCGCGAGGTCGAGGTTTACGAGATGATCGGCCAGGGCCTGACGATCCAGCAGATCGCCATCCGCCTGCACCTCAGCCCGAAGACGGTCGAGACCCACCGCGAAAAGATCAAGCAGAAGCTCAACATCAAGAGCAGCGCGGAACTAAACCGCCGCGCGGTTCAATGGGTGCTCGAACGCGGCTGGTCGACCGTGGGCTCCGCGGACGGGAAGGAATGAGAGCACGCGGATCATTCGATCAGCGGCTTCACGTCGCGGGCCGTGTAAACCGCCATGGAACGCGCCTCCAGCGTGACAGCCGTTGGCCGGCGGGGGCGGGCCGTCGAGGGCAGGGTAAATATCGTCCGGAGTCTCCGCCGCCGTGTTCAAGAACAGCCGCCAGAAGATGCCGCGGGCCGAAAGCGGAAGGATAAAGTGCCGCGCCTCGGTGCCCGCGTGGAAAAGCATGAGCACGTGATGGTTCGGCGGCAAGGAGGGGTCGTCGGGCAGGGCTGCCGCCAACAAACACACGAGGCTCCGCGAGTCGCTTGACCAATCGATCTGCCCGCCGCTGGGGCTGAACCAGCTCACGTCGGGCAGGCGGCCCGGGCCGGCGGGCGGCCGCGGAGAAAATCGGTCTGTCGCACCGTGGGCTCGGCCTTGCGAAAGGCCACCAACGCCTGGCAAAACCGTCGCAGTTCCTCGTGCTTCTCGGCCAGTTTCCAGTTGAACCAGGAGATGTCGTTGTCCTGGCAGTAGGCGTTGTTGTTGCCGGCCTGGGTGCGGCGGCATTCGTCGCCCGCAAAGCAGCATCGGCACGCCCTGGCTCAACAACAGCGAGGCGATGAAGTTCTTGATTTGCCGCAGCCGCACGGCTTCGACGGCCGGCGCGGCGGGTGGGACCTTCGACGCCGTAGTTGTAGCTGAAATTGTTCTTCTCGCCGTCGGCGTTGTTTTCGCCGTTGGCCTCGTTGTGTTTCTCGCTGTAGGAGACCAGGTCGTTGAGCGTGAAGCCGTCGTGGGAGGTGACGAAGTTGATGCTGTGGTACGGGCTGCCGCCCGCCGGCCTGGTACAGATCGCTGGAGCCGGCCAGGCGCGTGGCCAGCGGGCCGACCATGTTCGGGTCGCCGCGCCAGAAGCGGCGGAGATCGTCGCGGAAATGGCCGTTCCATTCGGCCCAGCGGAGGCTGCCGAACGTGCCCACCTGATAGCCGCCGGCGGCGTCCCACGCCTCGGCGATGATCTTCGTGTCGGCCAGCAAGCGGGTCTTCGCCGATCGACTCGACCACCGGCGGATTGGGCACCAGTTCGCCGTCGCGGTTGCGGCTGAGAATCGACGCCAGATCGAAGCGGAACCCGTCGACGTGATAGTTGTGAACCCAGTAGCGGAGGCAATGGAAGATCATCTCGCGGACGATCGGGTGGTTGCCGTTGAGCGTGTTGCCGCAGCCCGAGTAGTTGCGATAACTTCCGCCGCCGTTTTCGAGCATGTAGTAGACGCGGTTCTCCAAGCCCTTGAAACTCAAGGTCGGGCCGTTCTCGTTGCCCTTCGGCCGTGTGGTTGAAGACGACGTCGAGGATCACTTCGATGCCCGCCCGGTGCAGGGCCAGCACCATCTCCTTGAACTCGCGGACCTGGCAGCCGGGCCCGCCGCCGACCGCATAGCCGCGATGCGGCGCGAACAGCGCCAGCGGGTCGTAACCCCAGTAGTTCGGCCGCTCGAAGGCCGTGCCCGAGACAATCGTTCGGTGGGGAACTCGAAGACCGGCATCAATTCGACGGCCGTTACGCCCAGCGATTGGAGGTAGGGAATCTTCTCCATCAGCCCCAGATAGGTGCCCGGCTGGCTTACGCCGCTCGACTTGGCGCAGGTGAAGCCGCGGACGTGCAACTCGTAGATCACCGTCTCGTCGAGGCTGCGGCGCAAGTGGCGGTCGCCCTGCCAATCGAACTCGTCGCTCACGACGACGCACTTCGGCGGGCGGATGATCCCGTCTTCGGCTGGCAGAAAATTGCCCGCCAGCGCCTTGGCATAAGGGTCGATCAGCCGGGCCTTGCCGTCGAAACGCAGCCCCCGGTCGGATCGAACGGCCCTGCGGCTTGGAAGTGGTAGAGCTGGCCCGGCCCCACCTCGGGGATGAACACGCTCCAGATGTCGCCCCAGCGGTTGCGGTCGGGGTCGAAGTCGATGATGTCGACCGGATCGGGGTCTTCGACGCTCTTGTACAGCAGCAGCCGCATGGCCGTCGCCCGGCGGCTGAAGACGACGAACTGGATACCGCCGTCGTGGACGATGGCCCCGTACGGCAGCGGATGCGCGAATCGCAATGCGGAGGCACGAACCGTCATGGAGGTCTGCTCGTATACACGCCGTTCCAGAAACCGGTCGCCATCGCCGGCCTGCGACGGTGCGATCCGGAAACTCGGCTTTCGGCAGGGAATTATATGCGGGTCGGCGACGCGCCCCCCACTCGGCAAGCATACCATCGAATTCCAGGGGGTAGCGGCGGAATTTCCTCGCCGCTCGGGGCGCCCTGATCCCAACTTTGCCGGCCGGCGCCGGCTTGTCACGGCGTCGGCGCCGGCTTTTCGGGCCAGATATTGGCGGTGCGGGCCTTGACGTCCGGCATCGGCGGCAAGGCCGCGCTGGGCACCGGCTCGTACCAGAACGTCGCACACGACCAGTCGTCCTGCGTCTCTTCAAGCCCCTTCTTGCCGTAGGCGATCTGCTGAATCGTGATCCGCGCCTGCTTCTGCCAGGCAATCGGGTCGGCCAGATGCCAGCGATACATCGACACGAACTCTCGTTCATTCAGCGAACAACCGTTGTAGAAAAACGGCGTCTGCTGGACGCCCCACGAAAGCCCCACGTAATCTTCGCTCCCCGTGCCGCAAATCGTGGGGCGATCTTCGTCGCCGTCCATGTAGACCTTGAACTCTCCCTCGCCCCACCAGCGATCCGGATGGAGATTGCGAATCCCGATCACCGCGCCGATGTAACGGCCTTTCTGCCGCCGCTCGGGCAAGAGCTCAAAATCCTTCTTCAGCGCCGTGGGATTTTCCCGGCGGAACAACACGTGCAACCGCCCCACGTCGTCCGGGTGCTTGTCGCCCAGCGTGTACGTGATTTGGTAGTACAAGTGCACGGCCTTGCTCGATTCGTTGCTGAAGGCGAACTTCGCCCGCTTCAGAAAAGGCATGGGCAGCCAGATGTTCATGCCGGCCTCGGCCCCTACGGAGTGGACCGCCGAGCAGTAGGGCTTGATCCTGCCCTGGGCTGTGCCGAAGAAGTCGCCCACCGGACATTCGATGCTCGGATGCTCTTGATCATCCCACCAAACGCGAACCACCATCGCGCGGAGCAATTCCGGCGAATGGTCGGCGGTCAGCCAGAAATGCCGAATCGTGCCCGGACCTTCGATATTACAGAGTTGGACCGTTTCACCGGGCTTGATTCGCTTTGATGGCTGGCCCTTGCGGCCGGCGCCGAGATTGCTCGCCGTCTGGCCTCCTTCGCCCGGCGCTCCGCCCGGATTCTCGAACGAAATCGATCGCGATACGAGCCCCGTGTCGAGTTCGTATGGCTGGTGAATCACGTCGGGCGGCTGTTGTGCCGCCAACGACGAAACAGAAAGCCCGGCAACCGCAAATATGCCGAGAAACGCAACCTTTCGGGACAATAATCCACGCTTGCACATGCTTTCGTCCTCGCAAGTCTGGACCGGCCGAGGGGACAGTCCCATTTTTGCGGACTTCGCCGCAAAAATCGGGACAGCCCCGCGAACGGTTACTTCGCGGCATCCGCCTTCACGCCCGGATGGAACACGGCGTGGCAGTCATCGCAGCTTTGGGCCAGCTTTTTCATCGCCGCGGCGGCGGCCGGCTCGTCTGCCTTGTGAATCGCGGCGTTGACGCTTCCGGCCGAGTCGCGCATGGCCGCCGAGAAACCATACCACTGCTTGACCTGGTCCGCGTTCTTCGCCTCGGAGATGTCGGCCATCGAGCCTTGGGCGATGGCGGCGATCGCCGCGGAATAACCCGCCGTATCCTTGGCCTTCTTCTGGAAGTTGGCGCCCTTTACCAACCGCGTCAGCTTCGTGTTGATCAGCGGAACCTCTTTCATCAGTTCGGGCAGGGAGGCCGCCTTCTGCCACTTCAATGCGCCGCCGCCGGCGCCCTTGCCTGCGGCCGCGTCTTTCACCGCGGCAACGCCCTTCTTGGCCGAGGCATAATCCTTCGTGGCCGCCAGGTCCTGCGCGGCTTCGATCAATGCGCCGGCCTGGGCTTTGTACTTGCTATCCTGGTCGTGCAGGCCCAAAGCCAGAGCGATCACCACCAGCGTGTTGGCGTCGTTGGCCACCTTGCTGTTCGTCTCGCTGATGGAATCCTTGTATTCGTCCTCGGTCGCAACGACCTTCTCCAAATCCTTGATGTACTGATCGACTTGACTGGCCAAATCGTCGGCCGGGGCGAAAGTCGAAACCTTCGGCGGCGTGGGCGGCGGTTCGGCCGCCAAGGCCGGCGGGCCGACCATCCAACACGACGCGGAAAACGTGGCAACGAGTACCAAGGTGCGTTTCTTCAATTCCACGGGGCTTCTCCTTTATTGGTGTTCAGCAAAGTAACGCAACGGCGAACCAACGTTTTTCCCGCAATACCGGCCTCCCGATGGTCGGCCTCGCTGCATTACTTATCTGAGGCGCAATAGGGGCTCGAACAAAACGCATACCTTGCCAGCCCACCGGACGGTTGTCAAGAGTCCCTTCCACTGGCCATCCGCCCGGTTACAATACGCTCATTGTCGCAACCCGGATCGGGCATACTATGGCCAAAGCAACGTACAAGGACGCTGGAGTGGACCTGGACGTCTATCGTCAGGCCATGGCCCGGTTGCCGCGATTGCTGTCGCGGACGTATACGCCGCGGGTTATCCCCCTGAAAGACGGGTTCGCCGGGCTCTTCCAGCTCGATTTCAGCGATCACCTTTTCGCCCGCCACTACAAAGACCCGGTGCTGGTCTCGTGCACCGACGGCGTGGGCACGAAGCTCAAGGTGGCCGTGGCCATCGGCCGGCACAACACGGTGGGCATTGATCTGGTGGCGATGAGCGTCAACGACGCCCTTTGCTGCGGGGCCGAGCCGCTGTTCTTTCTCGATTACGTGGCCATGCCGAAGGACGATCCGGAGTTGCTGGAGCAGATCGTCGAGGGGATTACGGCCGGCTGCATTCAGGCCGACTGCGCCCTGTTGGGCGGCGAAACGGCCATCCTGCCCGACATGTACGCCCCGGGCGATTACGATCTGGCCGGCTTCTGCGTCGGCGTGGCCGAGAAGGAACGGGTGATCGATGGCCGGGCGATCGAGCCCGACGACCTCGTAATCGGCGTGGCTTCCACCGGCCTGCATTCCAACGGGTTCAGCCTGGCGCGGAGAATCGCCTTCGACATCGCCGGCCTTAAAGTGGCCGATCACGTGGAAGAACTCGGCCAGACGGTGGGCGAAGCGTTGTTGGCGCCCACGCAAATCTACGTTCGCCCGGTGCGCAAGGTGCTCGGCTACTATCGCGTGAAGAACGTGGTGCACGGCATCGCCCACGTCACGGGCGGCGGCTTGCACGAGAACCTGGAACGCATCCTGCCCGAAGGGATTCAAGTCGTGATCGATCGCGGCAGTTGGCCGGTGCCGCCCGTGTTCACGTGGTTGCAGCGGCTCGGCGACGTGGATCAGGCCGAAATGGACCAGGTGTTCAACATGGGCGTGGGCCTAGTGCTGATTGTGGCTCCCTTCTATGCCGAGAGCATTCGCCACCAACTGGCCCGCGGCGGCTTGAAGAATTGGCTGATCGGCGCGTGCAGAAAGGTGCGACGGGGGTGGTGTGGGGGAAAGCGTAGTCGGGGCGATGCGCGTTCCACGCCTCAACGGCTGGGGCGTTCTGCGCTGGCGGGTTGTGGAACAGGACGCAACAGTGCTCCTCACTGTGCCTGGCAGGTTTGCCTTCACGTTTCGACACATTCGGCAGGCCCCGCCAGCGGCAACGGGTCGTCCGCCAGCCGGTTGCAAATCGACTGGCGGAGCAAACCCGATGAGCCGTGCTACGTGTTCCCTAACCGAGGCGTGAATCCTCCGGATGTCACGGCAAGATGTACGCATTATTGACGATAAGTTGGTCCATGTAGAACGAAACTGCGGTACTGCCCCCCGACAGGTCGCCAATCTGGACGCTTTTGCATCCCGTGGCGGATGAGAAGTCGGCCGTCGTTGAGCCCATCTTGGTGCCATTCACCCACAGCTCTATCAGCGTGCTGGTTGACGGAGGAGCCACGTGGATCTGAACACAATACCACGTGTTGGCGGCAAATACCGTGTTGCCGCTGACCCCCGTCCAGGTTTTTGACTCCTGCATGAAGACATTTGACGAGACGTTCCCGCCGTGCAGACAGATCTGGGCGTTGTAGTTTCCATAGTTGAGGTACAGAACCTGGACCGTACCCGGATCGTTGCCGTACCAATTCTGCGAACCGAAATTGAAGTAGCAACGCGCGTAGACGTCGCCGGTGGCCAGGGGATTGATGTTGTAGGTCAAGGATCCGGCAGGCGACGGAAGCGTGACCTGAAGACTGTGCGTGCCTGCCTCCGCATAGGCCGTGGTTGTGTTTAGCGTAGCAGAGGTCCCGGTGACGCTGCTCCATGCGCCGCCATAGACGGTCCAGTTTTCAAACCCATCGCTGAAATAGGGTGCCGGCGTTTGGATGGTGGTTCCCACGTAAGAGTTGGAAACCACGAGTTCATCGAGATAGAAGAAGCCGTTTCCATTCGTGCCGGCACCAGGGAACAATCGCCGAAATCGATCGATGTGAACGCGGTGCTGCCGCTGAAATTGGCGGTGAGCGACGTGCTATTCTTGACGCCGTCCACCCAGAACTCCAGCAGCGTGCTCGTCGAAGGGGGGGCGATGTGCATCTCGATGCTGTGCCAAGTGTTTTCCGACAGCGCCGACGGCCATTGCGTCGCACCCCACGCCCCCACTTCCTCCATCTTCGGGATCGCGCCCACCAGCGACATCTGCCCACGGTTGCTTCCACACCAGATGTGGAGCAACCTCCGCGAGCAGCCCGAGTTGGCCGCGGTGTATCCGGTCGGCAGATACACGAAGAACCGAACGTGGATATCGGTGGAGATCGTGGGGCTGAAGTTTTTCGTCAAAGAGGCGCCGTTGGCTCCGCCCACTACGTCGGTGTCAACAATCTTGATGCTGGTGACGCCGCCGGCGGCAAAATCGGTGCTCGTGCTCAGGCTATGAGCGCTCGACACGCCGTTGACCGTGCTCCACGCCCCGCCATACACGCTCCAACTCTCGAAATTGTCCTGAAAATAAATCGTGGAACCGGTCTGCACCGTTTGCCCGGGAGAATTCGTGGCGCTGCCCACCAGGCCCGCGTTATCCGTGGCCTTCACGCTGAAATAGTAGGTCGTCCCCACCGTCAGGCTCAAGCCCGTCTTGGTGACCGACAGCACGTTGCCCACCGAGGTCCAGCCGACCACGTTGGTGCCGCCGGCCGTGGTGCCGATGGCGTACTGGTAGCCGCTGATGCCGCTGATCGAGTCCGTGCTGGCGCTCCAATTGGCCGACAACTGCGTGGTCGAGGTGGTGGTCGAGGTTTCCACGCCGGTGGTGGTTCCGTCGTAGACGGCCGGAGGTGCGCTCGGCGGAGTGGTGTCTACCGTCTGCCCGGGGGAATTCGTGGCGGGGCCTACCGTTCCCACGCCGTTGACGGCTTTCACGCTGAAATAGTATTTCTGCCCGTTGGTCAGGCTCAAGCCGGTCTTGGTCACCGTCAGCACGTTGCCCAGCGCTGTCCAAGCGACGACATTCGTGCCGCCGGCGGTGGTGCCGATGGCGTACTGGTAGCCGGTAATGCCGCTCTGCGGATCACTGGCCGCGGACCAGTTGGCCGACAACTGCGTGGTCGAGGTCGTGTAGGGGGTTTCCACGCCGGTGGTGGTTCCGTCGTAGACGGCCGGGGGCGCGGTGGGTATGTCGCTGCTGCTCACTGTGCAGCCGCTGGAATTGGTGGCGCTGCCGACCAGGCCCGCGTTGTCCGTGGCCTTCACGCTGAAATAGTAGGTCGTCCCTACGGTCAAGCTCAGTCCGGTCTTGGTGACCGACAGCACGTTGCCCACCGAGGTCCAGCCGACCACGTTGGTGCCGCCGGCGGTGGTGCCGATGGCATACTGGTAGCCGCTGATGCCGCTGATCGAGTCCGTGCTGGCGCTCCAATTGGCCGACAACTGCGTGGTCGAGGTGGTGGTCGAGGTTTCCACGCCGGTGGTGGTTCCGTCGTAGACCGCCGCGGCGCCTCGGCGGAGTGGTGTCTACCGTCTGCCCGGGGGAATTCGCGGCGGGGCCTACCGTTCCCACGCCGTTGACGGCTTTCACGCTGAAATAGTATTTCTGCCCGTTGGTCAGGCTCAAGCCGGTCTTGGTCACCGTCAGCACGTTGCCCAGCGCTGTCCAAGTGACGACATTGGTGCCGCCCGCGGTGGTGCCGACGGCGTACTGGTAGCCGGTAATGCCGCTCTGCGGATCACTGGCCGCGGACCAGTTCGCCGACAATTGCGTGGTCGACGTGGTGTAGGGGGTTTCCACGCCGGTGGTGGTTCCGTCGTAAACGGCCGGAGGCGCGGTGGGCGTGTCCGTCCCGCCGCTGGGAATCAGCGGGAATGCCGCGTTGGTATAGTTAACCAGGATCTGGCCGAACCAGGCTTGGCTCGTGTCGGCGGGTTCATTTCCGTGATTGTCGCACCGGCCAAACTCGATCGTGTAAGCCATCTTGTCGCCGGCCGTTGAGTTGGCGACTGAGGTACTCCCCACTTGGGCAAACGAATTGGCAGGATCAAAGACGGCCACAGAGGCCGCCGCCCCGGCACTATCGTACTTCAAATTGAACCAATAGGTTTTGCCGGGGGCAATCGGTATCGTCGAACCGTAAGTCGTTACCTGTCCTGGGTTTGTGTTGCTGTGAGCGCAGAAGATACTGAGTGGTGTTGTTGTGGACGTCATTGATTTGCTGCATAACGGCAAATGTCTCGTTGCCGTGCAAAACGACGAGGTCGTATTCGAGCGTCTGATAAATGGTCGACTGCGTAGTGTAGTAACCAGCGACGGTGATTTCAGAATAACCGGTCATCGAGATGCCAACCTGGGTGTAATCATTGCAATTGTTATTATTGAAGACCCAGGTGCGGGTGGCGTTCGTGCCGGGGTAAGTCGTTCCCGCGACAACCACCGGGCCCGGCAAGTTCGTGGCATAGCTGTTGGAAACCCACAGGCTGGAGCCGGTGTAAAGGCTCCACCCCGTTCCGCCGCCATAGCTGGAGGCGTTCATAATGGCGGAGGTAAGCAGGTCGCCGGCGTTGCCGCTCTCCATACTTTGGTAGATGTCAACTGGCGTTGCCGCCGGCAGGGGCGTGCTCCACGCCAGGACCAAGGACGCGGCACAGAAACTCGCCAATGCTCGCTTCGCCGCCCAAGACACAGGGACTTGTGGACTTGCTCTCATGATTCGAACCTCCGTGGGAAGTCGTTTTGGCCCAAAGTTGGACCGACGGACATCAAATAGCAGGCCATCGACGATCTCTTTGTCACAGGCAACAGACTCGGTCGTGGGCTTTAGTTATGGCTCCTTTTATCTCTCCCAACAAGTCCCCCATGACGAGAATGGAATTGGCCGTGTTGCCGACGACTTGCATAAAGCGAGGCCATGATGCTGCCTCCTAAACTCATAACATCCGCATTGCTCGAATTCCGTCAAGACTATTTTGCCATACCGGGTACCATTTGCCATTAACGGAGAGGACGCAAAATCGGCAACAGACCTCACAAGAGCACGAGAATCGGCGCAAAGAACGCGGATACGAAGGGGAATCGGTGACCGTGGCACCAGGTGACATTACCGTCTTGGGTAACCGTTCACAGTCAGGGGGACAGTCCCATTTTCGCGGCCATCGGAACCACACCCTACCGTGCGAAAGTCGTGCCGGCCGCGAAAATCGGGACAGTCCCCGTGAACGGTTACCCGTCTTGGCGACATAGACCGCCGCTAATCAGCAAGGGCGCCTTTTTCTCCGGCAATCACGATGTGAATCGCAAGAGGGTGCCGCTGCGCTCACGGCGGCGGGGCCGACGATTCTTCCACGACCGCCGCCGGCTTGTGGCACGGTCTGACTTCCGACGGGCGATCGGGGCGTTGGCTTCGACGGCCCCGCTTTCTTCAGCGCTTCCAACAGCGTTTGCCGCGTATAGCCGCCGCGCAGCACGGTCGGCTCGTTGGGATTGCCCGCTGGAAAAATCGCCAGCACGGGCACCTGCTTGCTGCCCAAAAGCTCCAACATCGTGGTGACCTCGGGCGGGAGGTGCGTCCAATCGGCCTGTAAGGTGACAACCTGGTTGGCTTGGATCAGTTCGCGGATTTCGCTGCTGTTTAGGACGGTCGCTTCCAACGTCTTGCAGGTCAGGCACCAATCGGCGGTGAAGTCGACCAGCACCGTGGCGTTCGCCGCGACGGCCTCCTCCAACATCATGCGCGTGAACGGCTGCCAAGGCAGATGCTTCTTGTCCTTCGCCAAGGCTCCCTTCGCCGTTGGCCCGGGCACGACCTCCTCGGCGCCGTTGCCCGCGAACCCCTGAACGCGGCTTGCATTCACCGCGTCAACCAAATCGTCGAGACGTTTCTGCATGATGCCGGCCAACCAGACAAAGGTGACGGCCCACACGGCGCCGATAAAGACCAATGCCGAGAACCAGGCCCAAAGCTTGGCCGGCCCGTCGGCCGTCGGCGGCGTGCGGCCGATCCACCAACATGCGCCCCACAGGCCGAAGAGAAAACCGACGGTGGGAACCAGCAGTGCCGGCGGAGTGAACGTCAACAAGAAGACCACCGTCGCCAAAAGCACAAACCCCATCACCTGCTTGAATGTGTCCATCCACGCGCCCGGCTTCGGCAGAAAGCCGATCAGTGCGGGAAACGCGCCGATCAGCAGATAGGGGCTGGCCATCCCTACGCCCACGGCCGTGAAGACCGCGTACGTTTCGGGCGCCGGGCGGCTGACGGCCCACGTCAGCGCGGGGGCCAGAAACGGGCGCTGCACGGTGTGGCCAGAATCGTGGTCAGTACGCCCTTGGAAAACGCGCCGGCGAAACCTTCTTGCTCGGCCAGTTCCGCCGTTTTGCCGCGACCCACGAATCCCGGAATCGGCACTTCCCACACGCCCAAAAAGCTGAGCCCCATCGCAAACACAACCGCCGCCAGCGCGATGTTGAACCCGCTAAAGCCGAAGAGCTGTCCCCAACCGAAGCCCAGTGTGACGGCCAGCGTGGCCAACACGAGAAACACCGAAAGCAAGCCCAGCGAGTACCACACGTTCAGGGCGAACGCATGCCAACGGTTGTGGCCCGACTGTTCCAAGAACGAAAGAAGCTTCAGCCCGATCACCGGCAGCACGCACGGCATGATGTTGAGAATCAGGCCGCCCAAGAAGCCCATGGCAATCGCCAACCCCATCGAGGTCTGTTTGATCTGGTCGTTCTCGGCGATCTTCAGCGCCGAAGGATCGAAGACCGGCGCAGCCGCCGGCCAAGACGATGCCGGGGCAGCCGGCGGCGGACCTGACGCTTGAGCCGCCTGGGGCACTGCGATGCCGGGTCCCAAGGCCGCGGCAAATGCAATCGGCGTCGGCGGCAGGCAGAACTTGCTGCTGTCGTTGCACGCTTGGATCGTCAACTTCCCGTCGATCCTCAGCCTGGCCGGATCAATGTCTGCGGCCAGGTTGATCGGCGCATACCAGGTAACGGTTCCCTGGTGGGTTTCCAGCGGCAGATCGCCGTAGGCGTCGGGGTCTTTCACTGTCTTCGGCAGGACGGACGAGCGGAATTCGTCCACGACGCGAACACCGGGCGGCGTACTGATCTCGATCTTCGTGGGCAGTGGCCCGCCCGGCGCCTGCGTGATCGAGTTGACGTGCCACTCGGGCTCGATCGTTGCCGTGATGAACAATCTGGCCTGCTTTTCGGCCGTCGGCGTGGTGAATTGTGCCTTTACCGTGACCGGATAAGCCGCTGCGGCAGACGGCGGACCAAACGTGTTGCCGCCCGAATTGCTCGGCTTCGGAAGCGGCTGAGCCGACACAGGCGGTGCTGCCGCCAGAACAATCGATACAATCAGAAAGCGAATCATCGTCATCGGCATGCGAGAGACAGCGAACATGGTGGAATATGCCCCATTCGGACGGTGCGGGGCGCATTGTAAACGATGCCCGAAACATAGGCAAGCCGCCGACAATGCGACCTAAGATTGTTAAGCTGGGGTGTATGCGATGACTGTACTGGCTTCCCGGAATCCGACCATGAAAACTCGGCTGCTGCTTGTCTATCTTACCACGATTGCTGTTGGGTTGACCTTCGCATGGAATTCTCGGGCGGACGAACCGAAAGACAAGCCGGAGGTAAAAGCCAGCGATCCGCAAGCGGCAACCGCAGGGTCAGCCACAACCGGCGGGACGGCCGCGGCGGCAACGCCCGCCGCCCAACCGAAGCCCAAGTACCCGCCGTATACGGAACTGCTGGCCGATTCTCAGGCCATCGAGGGCCTCATCAAGCTCCACCGAAAAGACATGAAGCTCTATGGGGAGCTTTCGTCGGGCGACTTGAACAAAGACCTGATCGTGGTGATCGCCATCGCCCGCGGCATCGGCGAGAAGCCGTTGCTGGGCGGCATGTCGTGGGGCTTCGGCAACGATTGGGTGTGGCAGTTCCGCAAGACCGACGATCGCATTCAGATCGTGCGCCGCAACGTGCGGTTTCGCGCCGCCAAGGGAACGCCGCAAGAGAAGGCGGTCTATCTGGCCTATACCGACAGCGTTCTGTTCAGCCTGCCCATCGCCACATTGAGCCCGGAGGGGAATTACGTCGTCAACCTGACGCCCGTTTTCATGAGCGACCTGCCGCAGATTTCCAACGTGCTGCATGGCTTCACCTTTGTCGCCGATCGTTCGAGCTGGGCGAGCGTGAAGGGCTTCAAGGACAACGTCGAAATTCAGGTGGCGGCCACGTATGGCTCCAGCGGATCGCATTCGCTCGACACCGTGCCCGACAGCCGCGGCGCCACCCTTTACATCCACTACTCGATCAGCCGGCTTGTCGAGACGGGCTATGAGCCCCGCCTGGCCGACGACCGCCTGGGCCACTTCTTGACGGTCCTCAAGGACTACTCGAAGACCGAGGGCGACGACCAGTACGTGCGTTACATCAACCGCTGGGACCTGCGCAAGGCCGAGCCGTCGGCCGCCGTTTCGCCGCCGGTGACTCCGATCATCTTCTGGATCGAGAAGACCGTGCCGTACCAGTACCGAGCCCCCGTGCGTGCGGGAATCCTGGAATGGAACAAGGCCTTTGAGCGGGCGGGTTTTGCCAACGCCATCGAGGTCCGGCAGCAGCCCGACGACGCCACGTGGGACCCGGAGGACATCAACTACAACACATTCCGCTGGATCACCTCCAGCGCCGCCATGGCCATTGGCCCGAGCCGCGTGAATCCGACGACGGGCCAAATCCTCGACGCCGACATCCTCTTCGATGCCGATTTTGTCCGGCACTGGCAGGACACCTATCAGTTCAACACGCCTGGCGCCGCCGCAATTCCGTTCGCGCCAGCCGGCATGGAGCCGTTCCTCGAAGGCCTCGACCGCATTCCGGCCTGTTGGCGGCACAACCACGCGACCATTTGCGATTGTTCTCGGGGAATGGCCGACCAGTTGGCCTTCGGCGCGATGGCGATGGCCGCAGGCGACAAGCCGGCTTCCAAAGAACAAATCGAAAAGCTGGTCATCGACGGCGTGAAGGCCATCACGATCCACGAGGTGGGCCACACGCTGGGCCTGCGCCACAATTTCATCGCCAGCGCGCTGGCTGACGCTCGACGAAATCAACGACCCCGAGAAGACGCGCAACACGGGCCTGGCCGCCTCGGTGATGGACTACGTGCCGGTGAACATCTCGCCCAAGGGAAAGAAGCAGGGCGACTACTTCAGCACAACGATCGGACCTTATGATTATTGGGCGATCGAATACGCCTACAAGCCGCTTTCCGGCGGCACACGGGGCGAAGCGGCGGAACTGGCGAAAATCGCCGCCCGCGGCACCGAGCCGGCCCTGCAATTCGCCACCGACGAAGACGCCGACCTCTCCCAACCCGATCCGTTGGTGAACCGTTTCGACCTGGGCAAAGACCTGATCGAGTTCGCCAAGCGGCGGGTGGAGTTGATCAATCAAATCCTGCCGGGGCTGGTCAACCAGATGGTGCAACCCGGCGATGGTTACCAGCGGGCCCGCCGGGCCTTCGACGTGTTGTTGGGCGAGCGCGGCCGGGCGATGATCTTCGTGGCACGCTTTGTCGGCGGCATGTACGTTCACCGCGATCATCGCGGCGACCCCAACGCGCGGCCGCCGCTGGCGGTCGTCGAGCCGCAGAAACAACGCGAGGCGCTCGATTTCCTCGAACAGCAAGTCTTCGGTCCCGAGGCCTACGAGTTCCCCACGAAACTCTACAATTCCCTGGCCCCCACCTTCTGGCACCACTGGGGAATGGAAGACACGATGCGGGCCGACTTCCCCGTTCACGAGACCATGCTGCACTGGCAGGAAACGGTGCTCGTGCAACTGCTGGCGCCGACCACGCTTTCGCGGCTGACCGATTCGGAACTGAAAGTGCCCGCCAACCAGGATGCTTTCACGGCGGCCGAACTCTTGCGGCGGCTGACGGCCTCGATCTTCCGCGAGACCGAGAAACTCCAAGAAGGGAAGTTCACCGACCGCGCCGGCCATCAGCAGTCTCCGCCGCAACCTGCAACGAGGTTATTTCGAGCGGCTGGCTGCGCTGGCGATGGGCGATTCGCATCCCCCAGCCGATTGCCAAACGGTGGCCTACGCCGAGTTCGAAGCGCTGGAGGGCCGCATCAAGCAGGTGCTCGCCGGCAAGGCCGAGCTCGACACCTACACTCGCTCGCACTTGATCGAACTGGCCGCCCGCATCCGCAAGGTGCTCGACGCCCGGCTGGAGTTGAAGCGGCCGTAGCGGGTCAATTCGCGAACGGCGGCCGCCGAGGCGGAACGCTTCAGGCCTCAAAAATGACTTGATCTTGCAGGTCTTGCCCCATTTGGGTACGATTCCCGCCTGCTGTGGGGGTCAGGGGGCGGGGAAAGAGGATGTTTCCGTAGCGGCGAGACCCCGACGACGGAAGGTCCCATTGAGACAATCGCCAGGCAGGCACGGAAAGGAGGCCGCGCTATGAAGATATTGACGATCCCCCGGCCCGATAAGGAAGGCACGTTCTTTCCCACCCGGGGCTTCGCGTGGTATCTGCTGTTTGCCGCCATCATTGCCGGCGCTTTGGTCGTGCGGTCCCACTGCCTCCCACATCCGCCGGTGAACTTTCATCCCACCCGGCAGTATCGCAACTCGCTGATCGCCCAGGCCATCTATACCGGGCGTGGACTATCGTCTTCCCGGCAGCTCATCTTGGAGCCGCCCATCACCGAGGCGATGGCAGCGGCCGTCTACACGATTCTCGGCCGGGAAAGCTTCGTGGCGGCCCGCACGATGTCGATTGTCTGGTGGATGCTGGCCGCCGTCGTGCTCTATCTCCTGGCCAAGCGCGCCATCTCGCCGGACGGGGCGGTGTTGGCCGTCCTCTTTTTCCTGTTCGTGCCGTTCAGCGTCTTCTGCAGCCGGATTTTCCAGCGGGATCCCCTGATGATCATGCTCTTCGTCGCCGCGACGTGGAGCATCTATCGACTTCGACAGACCCCGTCGCGACATTGGCTCGCGGCGGCCATCGCGTTTTCGGCCGCAGCAATCTTCGTCAAGCCGGTCTGCATTTTTATCGTCTTGCTGACGTTTCTATCGACCGGTGTTTCCAGAACGGCATTCCGGCCACGCTCAAAAGCGTCCCGACGTGGCTCTACCTCGCGCTGAGTCTCTTGCCCACGGTCCTCTATTACGGCTACGGTCTGTTTATCGCGGATTTCTTGCGGTGGCAGGCGGACGCCAGCTTCCAGCCCCGCCTGCTCTTGGAGTCGGAGTTTTGGCGCGATTGGGGGCGGTTGGCCGCGCACGTCGTCGGCCACGAGGCACTCCTGTGGTGGGGCTCTTCGCCATCCCGTTGGCGCCGTTGCGATTGATGAAAGGCTTGCTCATCGGAATGTGGAGCGGGTACTTCCTGATGGGCCTTCTCTTCACGCTTCATATCCACACGCACAACTATTATCACATGCAACTCATACCGGTCGTGGCACTGTCGCTGGCGGTCGTCGCGGCCGGCATCTTCAAAAGGCTGGCACGGCTTCGTTACGCCTGGCAACTGGCCTCGTTCGCCGTCTTGACCCTAGCCCTTGTCGTTCAATGCGACAAGACGTGGCGTCAGGTTCATG